>CAWKNK010000001.1:0-243581 GCA_963850895.1 uncultured Actinomycetota bacterium
CGACGTGCTGGAGCGCCCAGTGATCCAACGCTGCCAACTGCACAAGGTTCGGAACGTGAAAGATCATCTGCCGCAACGTCTTCGGTCCACTGTCGGCCGGAAATGGCCGACGCCTACCATGCCGGATCGGCGCTGGAGGCCGAGGCCGCGTTGCTGGCCCTGGCCACCGAACTCGACCGCACCCACCCCGGGGCGGCGGCCAGCCTGCGTGAGGGCCTCGACGAGACGCTCACCGTGCTGCGACTGGGCGTGCCACCCACCTTGGCCCGCACGCTGCGCTCGACCAACTGCATCGAGTCGATGATCTCCGTCTGCCGCGAACACGCCGGCAACGTCAAACGCTGGCGGGACGGGCAGATGGCGCTGCGCTGGTGTGCCGCCGGGATGGTCGAGGCCGGCAAGCAGTTCCGCCGTGTGAACGGTCACCTGCACCTACCGACGCTCCGCACAGCTCTTGAGCGCCAGACCGCCGAACCTGTCGGACCCGTCGTGCACAATGACGAAGTGAGCGCAGCCTGATGCTCACCGGACCGCCACCGAAGTTCCACGGAACCTGGGACATCCTCGGGCCGTTCACCGTAACCGCTACCGCGTGGGCCGCCCGCGCAGTCAAGTGCGACTAACTTTCGAGACTCTCGTAAGTCGTCTGATTTGAGACGGCGTCCAGTTCTGCTCGCACTTGGTCGATTTGGTCGCAGGTGAAGGTCACCAACGCGGCGGTCGCGATGTCCACTGTGTCGTCCCGCTATCGGCATTGCTCGGTCCACTGGCGGCCGTCCCAGTGGCGCTGCCGTCGGGCATCGCCCGGATCCGGATACCAGCCCGGCGGTGGCAAAGTCGGCGTCAACCGCTGCTCGCGGGCCGCCTTGCGCTCCCGGTACGCCGCCGCCTCGGCTTGCCGTGCCGCGACAGAACGGGTGATGCCCCTTGCGATAAGCACGCACACCGCGGTCGTTACGAAAACGCACGCTAGGAACGCAAAGTAGTTCCGTTCCCAGCCCCAGTCATATCGACCTTGTGCAAATATGATGATCGCGACGATGCCCGCAATCGGGACAAGCGCATATGTCGCCATGTAGTACCGCCGCAAGATCAAGATCCCTGCGGTCCACAATGGCGGAACGAAGGCTGCTAAGACATATGGATCCACAAAGTTCCCAGCAGCGCCGTATGAGATCGGGCCGACCGACACTCGAGGTCCGCAGTCGGGGTATGGCCCGCTGCCCGTGCACACCCAATGGCTGGTGCTTGTCAGACAGGCCAGCACGGTGAGGATGGCCGCGATCGCGAGCACCACGACACCGACTGATATCCGGATTCTCGGTCGCGGTGTGCGGTTGCGCCGGGCTAACGGGGGCTCGTTAGGTAGGCAGACCGTGCTCATGATCATGTCGGCGATCGTCTGCCGCTTGGCGGTGAACAACGGCAGCAGGTAGCCGATCCCGAAGATGATGGAGTCGATGAAGTGGGCGAAGTAGCGCACGATCGACAGTCCGAAGCCAATGGGCTGGCCGTCGCGTTCATCGACCACCTTGAACTTCAGCACCGACTTGCCGATGGTCGAGCCGGTGGTGCCTTGGCGATAGCCCCAGTTCCAGATCAAGAACACCAGCACCACCAGAGTAAGGATCAACTGAACGATGCCTTCCAGGCGCGACGAGCCACCCGCCGCACCGACGATCAGTCCGCCGCCGAGACCGAGGATAACGACGAAGGTCAGGTACACAATTTGGTCGATGATGAAGGCGCCGACACGCCTGATCCAGGAGGCATAGGCCTCCGTCGGCAGGTCATCGACCGGTTGGCCTGGGGGCGGCGGCCACACCGCGCCCGGCGAAGGCGATTGAGAGCCCCCGGGCGGCGGGGGTAGCGGGTAACCGCCGGACTGAACTGGCGGTTGTTCGGTCATTCGCGGAGCCTTCCACTGACGAGGTGAGTCAGACTGGGTAACGATGACCCTAGGTGCCCTTGGCGCGCGACGTGGCCGAATAACCGGCACTTCCGCATGAGTACGGCATTAATCATTAATGTTGAAGTGTCCTTCGCGCGTCCCGTGCCACCATCAGCTAAGGGCGGTCTCGCAGGCAGCGCGCCAGTCCCGGTCGGGCCAGGGTGGGATGAAGTTTCGAGACTCTCGTATCTCGTCTATTTCGAGACCGCGTTCAGTTCTGCCAATGCCCGCTCGATTTGGTCGTATGCGTAGGTCGCCATGGCGGAGGTCGTCATCGTCTCGCCCTTGCGGGCGAGCGATTCGTAGGTCGCCTCGCCGAGGACATCGCGCAGATGGGCGATCAAGGTGTTGAACTCAGCAAGCATTGCGGTGTAGGGGATGACGGCGAACCCGGCCATGGTGGCCGCTGGTTCGTAGCGTCCGCGCCGGTCGAACACGGCGGCGAGGATCGAGAGGGCGCCGCGCACCCCGTTGGTGTTGCCCGAGTCGTCGTGGGTGCGGATCGCCAGCGTGATGTAGTCGAGCGCGGCCAGCGGGTCGCCGTGTTCGGCCTCAAGCCGAGACAGAATGATCGCCAGGTGGGATTCGACCAAGCGGGTACCGCTGTCTTGTGCGATCACCAGACCCCGGCGGAGAAATAGCTACGCGGGCAGGTCTACCGCCGTGGGCGGTGTGGGGTCGCTGCCGTTGTAGTCGATGCGCCAGTCTTCGATGATGACGCGGGCTCTGAGTAGCGAGTCGAAGCGCCACGCGTTGAGCAGTTCGTCGCGGAGGCGGCCGTTGAACGATTCGACCCAGGCGTTCTGCCATGGTGAGCCGGGATCGATGAACAGCGAAGCGGCGCCGGTGAAGCGGCACCAGTCGTCGACGGCGTGGGCGACGAACTCGGGCCCGTTGTCGAAGCGCACATAGCGTCGGCGTGCCTCGCTGCAGGGCGAGGTGATCCAAGACGGCGACGACGTGGTCAGCGTCGATGGAGCGATCGACTTCGATCGCGAAGGATTCGCGGGTGAACTCGTCGATCACGTTGAGCATCTTCAGGGTGCGACCGTCGACGGTGATGTCGAACTGGAAGTCGAGCGCCCACACCACGTTGGGTCGGATCGGACACATCGCACCGACGTGGGCACCGATCCCGGTCAGCCGCTTCTTGCGGCGCTGTCGGGACACGGAGGCCCTCGTCACGCCACAGACGGCGGATCCGCTTGGCATTCACCGGCCAGCCCGCCGGCGGGCGGCTTTAGCGGCGCGGCGCCACCCCCACCGGGCCGCTCGGTGGAGAACGCGCGCAGCCAGACCCGCAACTCGGCTTCGTCATCGGACACAGGGGGCGGCTCAGTCGTTGCGTGGAACGGTGCTGGCCAACCAGCTTGCAGGCTCGCCGTTCGGAGACCCGAACCGTTCGCGCAGCACCGACGGCGCTGCGCTTGCGGTTCGGGGTCAGAAGTTTCCCTCCGCGAGCTCCTTGAGCATGACTTGTCCAACTCCGCCTCGGCGAGGAGCTTCTTCAACCGGGCGTTCTCCGCCTCGAGTTCCTTGAGCCGCTTGGCGTCGTTGGCCTTCATCCCGCCGTACTGGGCGAGCCAGCGATGCCACGTCGACTCGGCAATCTCGAGATGCCGACACACCTCGTCGAGCTCCTTGCCCGCCGCGAGCGTTTGTTGCCCTCGGCGAGCTTGCGGATGATCTGATCCGGCGTGTGCCGCCGGCGCTTCCTGGTCATGTCCTGCGCTGCTTCCTGCCCTCACGGGCATCACAGTCGCACAACACTGGACCACTACGAGGGCCCGCAGCGCCAGGTGCTCATCGAGTATCCGACGCAGCGCGGCGTCCATCGGATGCGCGGATGCGAGGTCGCGAACTAACTCTGGACTTCGCAAGATCCGTCGCAAGGTAAGTCTGGACTTCGCAAAGTTCGACTGGACGAGACAACACCCACTGTCTCGTCCAGGTGAAGATTGCGAGGAATGCCCCCCGCTTGCTGGGGTTCGCAACCAAGGTCTGGACGATCCCAGCGCAGATTGACATTGCAATTTCGGCGCAGCATCCGGGCATGTCGAGCGGCTGCACTTGATTGGCATGCTATGTGAAGACGTCGTTGAGGGTGACGGTTTGCAGGTTGCGGCTTTGGATGATGTCGAGCAGCTGCGCGTAGCAGTGGGTCACGGTGGGCAGGTTCGCGTGGCCGATCACGATCTGTTGGGGCTGAAACGACTTCTGCGCGTTGGCGATGAGTGTGGTTTCGTTCTCCGGCCGCCAGTCGCCGATGTCGGCGCTCCACATGGTGATCGTGGCGTAGCCGAGGTCGGCGGCCACTTTGTCGGTGATGGCGGTGTGTCGGCCGTAGGGCGGGCGGAAATACGGGGTGCCGTCCACTCCGTAGGTGTTGCGAAGGAAATCGGCGTTTCGGCTGATCTGATCGGCGACGGCGCCCGGGCTGAGGCGGGTGATGTCCGGGTGTGACCAGGTGTGGTTGCCCAGCGCTATCTGCCCGGAGTCCACCATGGGCCGCAGCGCGGGTGCGTTGACCGACCATGCGATGTTGGTGCCGTTGACGAAGAAGGTCAGCCGGGTGCCGCTGTCGTGGCAGAACTGCGCGTAGGCGGCCACCACGTCGACGCTGATGCCATCGTCGACGGTCAGCGCCACCTGATTGCCATCCCCGGGCAACCGAGTCAGCACACCGGCAGGTGCGGGCACCCGACCCATGGGGATTTTCCATCGGACCGGGGCAGCGCCTGCCGTCGCGGCCCGGGTGGCGGCCGCCAGCACGGCGACCGCTATGGCGCACAGCATCGTGCGCCGATCCATGTACTGCATGGGGTTAATGTTACTCAGCCGTAGGGCGGGTCAAAGATTTTCTTTCCTTCTGCGCCTTGAACTTTCGGCTACGCCGACGCGCCCGGCCGGGGTCGGCAATGTCGGGGACACCCCTAGGTCATCGTTGTGGCGGTGCTGGTCTTCAAATTTCGCCGAGCGTTTTCCACCACAACGGTGCCCGCCCCCTCCACCACATGCCGCCTCCGGTCTCCTTGCCGATGTGGCGTTCCCACCGCTTGGCCGCCTCGACGATGTCGTCAGGCATGCTTCTGGCCCTTCCGCGCGGTGAACCGTCGCACCGGCATGCCGCCCTCGAACGATGCTGACCACACATCGGCCAGCGGCACTCGGTGCTCGATGCCTTCAGCGCTTGTGCTGCACCAACCCCCGGCCACCGACACCGGTCTATCGGTTAGGTACGGCCCCGAAGGTTATCCCTCGCCGCCGAGCTCGGTCTGGTCCCGCTCGGTCTCGGCGGTGTCCTGAGCCATCGCCGACTCGTCGAGCCACTTCTGGACATTGCCGCCCGAGGCGGTCCGCGGACAGGTGGGCGAAGTCGAGGGCCAGTACCGCCGTCGCTGCCAAGACGTTCATGGCGCGTCCGCTGCGGTGGATCTCCACCATCAGCGCACCGAGCGCCTGATTGTCTTCGGCGCACAACGCCGACAGGTACCGGCGGGCATCGGCGAACTCGCGGTCGACGTGGGCCATCTTCCTCCGGAACTCGTCGGGCGACGGCAGGTCGTCGGGCATGTCGGTCATGGGTTTTCTCTTTCGGTGGTGGACCAACCCATTTTCGGGGTTGGTTCGTGCTGGTGTAGCACTCCACCTGCGCGAGCACCAGGGGTGTCGGCGCTGCGCCAAGGTCTTCGGCGATGAGGACCCAGGTGTCCAGGATCGCCTTCCACATGAAAAGGGCCAGACGCGCCTCGATCTGCTCGTCGATGTCGTTTGCGCGCACAGGAATTGGTGATGGTCGGCGAGATGCCCGTCGAACGCTCGACCCAACTCCTGTTGCTTACCTGGACAGGCGTAGACTGAAGGAACGGATCCACGGCAGACCAAGGTCGGACCGGAAGAAAAGATTCCTCCTCTCGGCTGTGGCGCCCAGCACGATCACTAGGCACCCACGCGAAGCAAAGCCCATCAACTGGGCACAGCGCGGTGGGCTTGCGTCAGGCGGGAACCTCTCTCCTGACGCCGAGGCCACATTTCACCGCGCCATCATGCACGCTTGGTAACCAGGTGGTTGATGCTTCGGACGGCGCTCCTTTTCGTCGGGAGAGCCGTCCGACTCGTATATGCCAAACTCCCGGGGGTGGTAGCGGTCTGCTCGCCGAAGCAAGGCCAAAATGCCTCCCAGCGTCCGTACCTAATCTTGTAGCCAGTTTTTGCTTGGACTGGGATTCCTGCTGACTCCCGCGTGAATGTCTAGGTAGCGCGCCACCAAATGCCACACACCGTCTGCTTTCGCGGCGCTGGTTGGTGGCACCGAGCTGCGACTCTCTTTTGAGACCCTCGAATGTCGTCTATTTCGGGACACCGGGATAGTTCATCGGCCCAGTCGCCTCATGGCATCGTCTCGGCCCACGCGATATGCCCCTCGAAGCCAAGCTCCGTGGCTAGAGACTTTTCCCGCGCGCCGCGCACAATGTTGAATGGGTTTGCCCCCGGTATCCAAATTGTGGCCAAGATGCGGCCACGTTCGAGACCGGTCCGCGCGTGTCCAGCGACCGATGCGCCCGACGGTCCCCCCACAATCGACGCCATGCCGCTTCAGATTCACACTCAGCCAGACCCGGACCATTTCTGCGAAACGTGCGGAGGTCCATCAGAACTTATCTCGCAGACCATCACCCCATGGGACGGCAACGAGACGATGGCCTGTGAAGTGTCGCCGTGAACACCACGGTGTGCAGACCCGTGGTGCCGGAGCCGCAGACCACGGCATCGAAGATGAGCGACACGCGCGTCTGCGGGCACTGAGCCGGTCGGTGTTGGTTGCTTGTCAATTGTGCTGTCAGTCGCGGTGCGAGCTGGCCAGGTCAGCGCACCAGCCGCACACTGCCGGGTGTCTGCAACTTCACAGCCAGACCACGGGGAGCGACCACCATGCAGACAGACGCACACAACATGGGCCGCGACGAGCGCCGCGCGCTGCTTGAGCAGCGGCGCGCAGCCGTCGCACGCCAATTGCGGCGTCTGGTAATCGAATTAACGGACCTCGACAGACAGCTTGAGGAGATCGAGCAGTCGGAGCGTTGACTAAAGTGCGACTGGGGTTCTGCACGCTGGCTGGCGCCCTATTGTCCGATAGCGCCGCAACTGGAAAAGATGGTCGCCCGACGGTGGGTAAACCGCGACAGCTAAAACTACTCGGCGACCAACTGGTCACTGTCGACGAAAACCAAACCGCCCGCGTCGAGCGCCACCGCCCATCTCCGCGCGGGGTCAGCTATATGGTTCTCACCGATATCCACTGCGTGCCCCGCCAGATCGCCGAAATCCTCGACCACAGTCCCCCCGACCTCGCCGTCCGTCCCCGGATATACACGCACCCGCACATTCACCGCCACGCGGCTATCGCCGGTATCGCCAGCCGTCCCGCTAGCGTCTTTCATCCGTCTTTTCATCCGTGTCACCCTAGGTTGTGCGCGTGAAAATAGTGACGCAATTAGAGCACGCCCAGCTAACGCCGTCCGGGCTTATGGTCCATGACCACCACCCCGCCGCACCGGCTCCCCCTACCAGGCTCATGGCATCGACTCGGCCCACGGATTGACGATCCGGCTCAATCCATGGGTCCGAGCGTTGGCTGCGATTCGGGTCGTCGACGCTCGCGGTGGCCCGGCCATGCGGAGGCTTAGGCTTGGTTGGTGGCCTCGCTTGCCGACTCGTTATGGCACCGGAACCGGGTCCTGGCGGAGGCCGCGCTGGAGCACCCGTTCGTCCAGGGCATCACGTCGGGAGAGTTGGCCCCAGCTAGGTTCGCCTACTACGTGGGACAAGACGCCGCGTTCCTCGATGCGTTCTGCCGCGCCTATGCCTTGGCTCTGGCCAAGAGCCCCGACCAAGACGGGCTGATCGCGTTTAGGGAGCTACTCGACGCCGCCGCCGAGGAGCTTCGCCTTCACCGCGGCTACGCGGACCGCTGGAACGTCGACCTTCACCAAGCGGCAGACCCCGCCACCGCGGCGTATACCAACTTCTTGTTGGCGGTCGCTGCGCTGGAGCCGGTTGGCCACATCGCGGCGGCGATGACGCCGTGCATGCGGCTGTACGCCTACCTCGGCCAGCAGCTGGCCGCCCAGACAACACCCGACAGTCCCTATCGCGAGTGGGTGATGACCTACTCCAGCGCGCAGTTCGAGGCCCTGGCCCGACGTCTAGAGGGCCTGCTCGACCGCTACGGAGGTGATCACGACCGCCTGGCCGTCCTGTATCACCAGGCGATGGAACTCGAATTGCGGTTCTTCGACGCTGCCGACCAATGCGAGAGACCATGACTGCCGCTGCGTTGATGAGCCGCCACACCTCCGCGTGGCAGGCGGCCACTGTTCACCCGTTCCTCGCGGGCGTGCGGGACGGATCGCTGCCCGAGCACTCCTTCGACCGGTGGCTGGCCCAGGACTACCTATACGCGCAGGCCCTGATGCGCGCCCAGTCCCGCATCGCGGCCACGGCCCCCCTCGCCGACGTCGCCCTCCTCGCGGGCGGCGTGGTCGCTACCGTTGGGGAGCTCGGCTGGTTTGAGGAGATGGCGGCGCGGCGCGGCCTGGCCCTCGACGCCCCCAAACATCCGACGACTCGGGCCTACTGCGACTTCCTGCTGGCCGTGACCTACTCCGGCTACCCGGCCCAGATCACCGCGATCTGGGCGCTCGAACGCAGCTACCTGGAAAGCTGGGACAGCGCCCGCCCCGGTGCTCACCCCTACCGGGAGTTCGTGAACAGGTGGACCACCGACGGCTTCCGGTCCTACGTCGGCGACCTCCAGAGTTCCGTCGATCGCCAGCTCGAGGCCTCCATCGGCGAACAGGCCCGAGAAGCTGAAGACGCCTTCTTCTGGGTGACCCACTACGAGCGAGGCTTCTGGGACATGGCGATGTCAGGTTAGACCGACCGGCATCCAACTCAGTCCCGTCCGCCCGCATGCGCGAGAGCCCATCACGTGATCGCCCAACCAGGCCGCCAGCAAGCCTGCGGGGATAAAGGCGAGCCGCAGCACCTAGTCGTTGGTGCCGCGGTGTGCGGCCCGTTCCTGTGCCCGCTCGTCCGCTGCTTCCTGCTCCTCTGGTGTCACCACAATGGCGTCAGGGCCGGGAACCACCGTCGCTACATGGCCGGTGGCGAGCCACCGCACCACGTAGGGAGGCGAGCCGTCCGCGGAGTGCACCTCCGTAATAAGCCCCCGCTGGTCCGAGCGCTCGGTTGTCGTGCCCTTGATCACCAACCAGTCGCCTACGTTGGCCTTCATCGCCGACTCCTTCCTGCACTCCTGTTCCGATTCTGCGCGCCCGCCAGGGTCGGCGGTACCCCCGCCCGAGAGCATCTCGCCTCATAACCCCGAGCCCGGCGCCGATGGGTGGTCATGGCCCGTTCGATCTGGCAGGGGTTGGCGATCAGCAACCCGTCTTTGACCGCGGTGGCCAGGATGGCGTGCAGCAGCCCGTAGACGTGCGCCCGCTGGGTGGGCCTGTCCACCAGGGTGACGGCGTACCAGCCCCGGATCATCTGCGCGCTCAGCGCCGTCAGCGCCACCGGCCCCAGGGTCGGTGTGATATGGAGTCAGCAGGGCCCCGTAGTGCGCCCGGGTGCGCTCCTTGAGGCTGCGCTGGGCCACCCCAGGTCGTGGAGTAGTCAGCCAGCGTCAGGACTGCCTTAGTGACGGCGGCCCGGCCCGCCGGGGCCGTCCAGTCGCCGCGCTCGATCAACCGCCGTTCGGTGGCCAGAAACCCCTCGGCATCGGTGCGCATGGTGAAGGTAGATCGGCTCGGGTGTAGCAAGCTTGTAAATAGAATGTTTCGTTCGGTGATCCGCCCAACCAATAACAGTGAAATGGGTCACCATCACCCCAGATTGGGCAGCCCTCCCATCGCTCAGGCGTTTCTACTGGAGCGTCCCGGCATCAGACGGTGACCCCGACCCCCAGCGAGCCAGACATGCGGCACACCACCATCAGCGGACACCATGTCGCCCACCAAACGGTCGCCGTTTAATGAAGACCATAAAACAACTACTGAAATGGAAATCTATCAGAATGTTATCCAGCAGAAATAGAAGCTCAGCAAACAAATTCAGACAAAAACAAAAATTAATGGCTTCCGATGGGAATCCGAATCACAAATACATTCAACAGTGCCCTGAATGCAATGGAATACACGAAGCACAGAGGCAGAACGACGAGTATTGTATTCAATGTAAAGCCAACAAAATGACTGCCTAGACAGCTCGAGTCCCAGGACCGTCACGCAGCGACGAACGGGCCGTTGGCTGCTGCTCAAGGTCCTTTGGCCCTAGCCGTGCAGCAGCATTCGGGTCTTGGCTTGCCTTGTGGCAAGACAGCCACCACGCATTAAGGAGGCTCCACCATGACCATCGTCACGTACGTAGCGATCCACCCAAACCCGGGCGTCCAGTGGGACGAGGTGCAGAAGCAACTCAAGACGACGTGTGACCTCGCCCGCAAGCACGGCGCCGAGAATGTCACCGTGCTGGCGACCATGGTCGGGGGCCCGGCGACCAACACCATCGGCCTGCTCGCCACCAGTGAGGACTGGGCGAAGTACGGCAAGGCCCAGCAGTCGCTGCAGGGCGATCCTAAGTTTCAGGAAGCCCAGCTCGCGGCTGGCCAGATCGGCACCTGGGAGACGTACGTCAGCCAGACGATCGACGTGTAACGCGCCACGTTATACGCAATCGACAACCCTCAGCCGGGGTTCGGTGTTCATTGCCGGTGCTCCCACCGATTGGCTAGGTAGTTCCTGCTAATACCTGTCTAGGCACCTCCGGGAGCCGGGGCCGTTTTGCCAACCCTTAATCGAATTTGATTTCGTTTGCGAGGTCCTTTCTCCTCTCGCGCTCTGCCTGGCGGGCTTCACCTTCCTCGCTTGCCTGGTGCCGTGCCTCAACGGCGCGCTTCCGATATTTCTCACCCTCAGCGGCGATCTCGGAAACGATCTTCCGAAGGGAGTCGCGATGTTGTCCCACCTTCTCGATGGTGGTTTCGATGACAGTCAAATGCCTCAGATCCCGCTCAATTTTGACCCAGCCAGCCGGGCTGCGAGGCGGCGTACCCCATCCCGCGACATAGTCTTGCTCGCCCGCCGTGAGTTTGCGAGATAATTCAATGTGCACGCTGTAGACCGGCTCATCGGTCTCCTCGATTCGAGGCGTCCCGATGAGCTTTAACTCCTCGGTGGGCGGCTCCAAGTTTGGTTCCGGGTCCCGAAGAGGGGGTCTTTCCGCCATGTGTCCGAACTCCTCATTGGGTTCGTTCTCGGAAATATTGCGGCCAGGTCGACCGTAGCCGAGTCACCGAAAAATGGCCGTTAGGCAGTGCGGCGTATCGGCGGGCGCTATGGAGCCGCACAGCTTCAAGCTCGAGTTGCAACGTCGAGTTGATTGCCGCCTGGGTAATTCCCTTTAGTGATTTTCCAGGCACCTACCCTTTGCCTGGTTGTTCCCCAAAAAAAGATTGCGGCAGAGCGCTCATCCAGTAGCGCGTCTATGTTCGTGGTAGCGGGTCAGTAGCTGTAGCTTGCCGTCGATGGGCCGCAGGTTGCAAACCCCGACGACTACCCCTTCCCCGGCTACCCCCGGAACTCAATCGCCTCCCCGGTCAGCGCCGCCCACTCCTCCATCTCGACCACCAGATAGTTCTGTGCGACCAGGTAGGGCGCGAACTTGCTGGCGATACCGGCCAAGTCTCCCGGGTTATCGGTCTCCACCACGGCGAAACCGCCCTCGCCATCAGCGCGGGCGAGAAACTGCAGGATATTCAGCCCCGACGGTGGCGTCCATTTCTGGTACAGCTCGTAGGCACGCTTTGCGGCCTCCTCGTTCTGCGTACCCGAACCACCCAGCCGAGGCGTCCATGTGAGCACGTACTTCATTACATCTCCTTTGTTCCCGACCCAACGGCGTTGCGCCGCTTGATAACTGGCGTTGCCAGCAGCTAATTCTATAACGGCAGGGTGGCACGTAAGGCCGCTTTCGGCTGAACGCTTGTCGTTTGCTGGCGGCTGAGAGAATCGAACTCTCGCCTTCCGCTTTGGAGACCTGGGTCTGGCAACCCCGTTGAGCTGACGGGATCAGAACAGGAACTAGGCGGGCGGCGCGTGGTATGTCTTTCCGGTACCGCTTGGGTGCTCCCCGTTAATGATTGCCTAGGCAGCTCGTGAATGTGGGTCGTTCGCCGGTGCGGGTGCATCGGCGTCGGGGGCATCTGAATGTGACTCACCTGTTAACGATGTCCTCCAAGTGCGCTGACTCCGGCTGTTCAGCGGCGTCCAGTGGCCGGGCCAAGGCGGGCCATCCCGCGCAGGATCCACGGTGTCCGCCTGGCCATCACCTCCACGGCGCGATCCGAGCGGCGCATCGCGGTGCGACGGTCGGGCGTCGGCATCGACGCCAGCTCTGCCTCGGCCGATCCCGCCCGCGCGCCGTGGCGATCCACCGACAAGAGTTGCCAGGTGCCGGGCACCCCGCGCAGCTCGACGCTGCCGCGGTCCTCGAAGCCCGTCCCCGAGCCGACGACCAAATCACGGACCGTGCGGGAGACGAGGATTTCGTCGGCGCCAGCCTGGCCGCAGATCCGCGCCGCGATGTGTACGGCGATCCCCCCGATGTCGGCGTCCAACAGTTCACACTCGCCGGTGTGGACGCCAGCGCGGATCTCGACGCCCAGCGTCTCGGCTTCAGCACGCAGGGCCTCGGCGCAGCGGATGGCCTGCGTCGGGCCGTCGAACGTGGCGAGGTGGCCGTCGCCGGTGCTCTTGACCACCGTGCCGCCGAAGCGTTGCGTGAGTTCGGCGGTGATCTCGCCAAAGCGGTGCAGCACCGCGCGCCACCGCTCATCGCCGGTCGCTGCGGCGCGTTCCGTCGACGCGACGATATCGGTGAACAGCACGGTGCGCAGGGCGCGATGGGACTGTGCCGGTGCGGCATGGCTGCCGGTGAGGAACTTTTCGATCTCGGTCAGGATCTTGTCGGGCTCGGTGAACCAAGGCGCGTGGTCCGCGCCGTCGACCTCGAGGTACCGCGCGCCGGGAATATGGTCAGCAAGGTACCTGCTGTTTTGCACCGGAGCGGCGTCTTCGCGGGCATGGATGACCAGGGTCGGCGCGGTGAGCGTCGGCAGGATCGACCGCACGTCGATCCGGAACACCGATTCCGCTGTCGCTCGGAACATGCCCGGGCTGGCGCACATGCGCTCGAACATGGCCAGCTGGCGTAGCGACCGGACCGACGGGAAAAAAACCTTCGCTATTGCGCCGGTGCCCCACGCCGCGCGGACCATTTCCTGCATGCGGGCAATCTGTTTCGTCGACGGCGTGTAGTCCTCACCCAGCTCGGCAACAACGCGCGCCCGCAGCACGGCCGGGTCACGGTCCACGTCGTCCCAGCTACCGCCGGGCATGCCCGCGAATGAGCCATACAGGATCAGCGCCCGGGTTCGCTCCGGTCGTTTGGCCGCAAATGCGATGGCCTGTGCGCCACCCTCGCTCATACCAAAAAGGACGGGCTTCACGAAGCCGACCGCGTCCATGACCGCCTCGATCTCGGCCGCTCGTTCTTCAAGCAAACGAACTTTCGGGATGGGATCCGACAGCCCGTTTCCGGCCTTATCGAACAACAGAACCCGACAGAACGTGGCCAGCTGATCGAAAAAGGCCTTGAACTCGGGCATGGCCCAGAACAGCTCGACATGGAAGACCATCGGCCCGACGAAGACAAGCTCGACCGGCCCGTCGCCGAACACCTGATACGCCAGGCTCAGATCGCCGCACTTGGCGTACGACGTTTCCGCCACCGCATGAGCGTACTGCTGATCCCACCGCTCGGCGGGGCACCAGTGATAGTCCGGCCAGGTATTCCCCCTAGTGATTGCCTAGGCACCTCTGGGAGCCGGGGCCGTTCGCCGGGCGCCCCCAAGGCCGTGAGGTTGCGGACGTCACTCACCTCGGGGCAGCGGCTCAAGGGCCATTAACCGGCTGACCGATAGCAGGCCGCTGACAGCGGCTTCATGCCGCTGCAGGGTCTGCTTTCAGATCGGATGTGTGTCGGACGCGGTGTTCTAGATCGGGTTCCAAACCCCGTTGTTCAGAATCCCCAACCATTCGCGCCGGAGTTCCAGTGGACCTGAGCCTAAGGCGCCCACGGTGGTGGCGGTCCCCACGGCGGGGGCGGTCCATAACCGGGTCCATATAGTCGGTCTGCTGTCCGGCAGACCGCCAGTTTTGCGAGCACTGCGCCAGCTGCTCATCGGCTACGGCGCCGCCACTATCACATACCTGGTGGGCCTGCTGTTCGGCACCGGCCTCGGCTAGCGGCTGGCTATGATCGCCCGTGAGTTAGCTTGTTGCCGCTTGCATCCCACGGCGCCAGGGTGGTGGCCGCGTTGCTCGCCGTTGCGGACCGGCTGCATCTTAGAGATCAGGAAAACCAAGGTACGTCGCCCAAACCTTGCCCAAAGGCCCGCAGGATCGGCCACCGGGGGACGCTGAGCTGCGGGTATTCGAATTCTGTGGCAAACCTGCGGCAAATCGGTGGCCAATGCAATTCACTACCGGGTGAAATAATCGACCTCAAGGTATGGCGGCGCCATCGGGGTAAATCAGCTCGGCACTCATTGCGTCTCCTGCGACCGCTCCCACTCGGCCACCCGCTGCTTGGCCTGACGAATTCTTTCTTGCCACGCCGGGTCCTTGTTCCAAGGCAGTTGGGCGTCCAACTCTTCGTTTGTCCAATGACGATTGCAGGCGCAACGTATGCGGTACTGCTTGGAGCGCGTGGCATAGCCGCAGACTGGACACGGCGGCCACAGATAGGGGCCGCTATGGCCGTAGATGTCAACGCCCATCTCGCCCTCCTGTTATCCACGGCGCGCCAGTCATCCGACCGGCCTCGTCAGTCGACGTGCTGCCTGGCCTGCCAAGTGCCCTCTTCGGCATAGCGACGGTGCGCTTCCCGCGCTTCCTTCGTCTGGTAGCCACCTTTAGAAGTCGCGCCCATCATGATGTGCCACTTGCGCTCCTCGCCAGGAACAGCATCACGCGGCGGGGGTGGTGGCTCAGCGATCCAGCCCTTCTCGGCACTCATCACTGCTTCTCCAAGCACGCACAGCGCCTCGGCCATTGCTTGTAGCGAGTGGGCCGCCCACAAACAGGGCACGGAGAGTGATAGGGATCGTGGGCGTTCATCCGGTCGAAGCGCTGGTTGAGCTGACGGTGGCGCTCGATGTCGTCGGGGTCGGTGGTGGCAGGCCAATAACCGAACTCGTCGGCAAGCTCTCGCAGCAGTGCCATGTCGAGCGGCGGTGACGTGCTTCCCGACGACGCTGTGCCTTCGGGTGGGCCCATGGCGGGTCCGCGCGGGTTCTTGGCGGCCTCGCGGTCGCAGGGACGGTCGCGGTCGCCGTTCGGCTTGGTGGTGTCGGTCATTGCCCGTCCCTCATTCGGGCCTCCGCAAGGGGAGGCGCTCTTGCCTGCACCGGGTTGGTGCCAGGCCGCTTCGTCATCCGAGCCACCCACGAGCGTGGGGTTGGCGTGCCGTCCAGTCGGAGCTTGGCGACGGCATCTCGTGAAGCGGATTTAGTCTACGTGACGGAGCCCGTGCCAGGATTGTCAGGCGTACACAGCCTGACGCCGCCGTCGGGTCGATGACCCTTACGGACCAGGATGCGCTGAAACATTTGGCGACGTGTCGGTCGCTTCTGCAAGGATTACCCGGTTGGGGAAAACAACCAGCACCGAAGGAATGGCGTCGCCGTGGCCCTGAAGAAGTCAGACCTCTACAGCTCACTCTGGAAGTCCTGCGACGAGCTGCGCGGCGGCATGGATGCCAGCCAGTACAAGGACTACATCCTGACGTTGCTCTTTATGAAGTACGTCTCCGATAAGGCTAAGGCCGACCCGGACAGCCTGATCGATGTGCCAAAAGGCGGCTCGTTCGACGACATGCTTGCTGCTAAGGGTGATAAGGAGATCGGGGACCGGTTCAACAAGATCATCGCTGCACTTGCCGAGGCAAATGGCCTTCAGAAGGTCATCGACCTGGCCGACTTTCAATGACGAGGAGAAACTAGGCAAAGGCAAGGAGATGCAGGACCGGCTCTCAGCACTGGTCACCATCTTCGCCGACCTCGACTTCCGCAGGTCCCGGGCCGAGGGCGACGACCTTCTCGGCGACGCCTACGAGTATCTGATGCGCCACTTCGCCACCGAGTCCGGGAAGTCGAAGGGCCAGTTCTATACCCCAGCCGAGGTATCGCGGATTCTCGCCAAAGTGGTCGGCATCGGCCCGAAAACTCGCCAGGACCAGGCGGTGTACGACCCCACCTGCGGATCGGGCTCGTTGCTACTGAAGGCCGCCGCCGAAGCACCCCGTGGCATCACGATTTACGGCCAAGAGAAGGACAACGCTACGTGGGCTCTGTCCAAGATGAACATCATCTTGCACGGCCACGCCGAAAACGCGGATGACATCCGCAAAGGTGACACGATTACCAGTCCGCAGTTCACCAAGAACGACCAACTCAAGACCTTCGACTTTGTGGTCATGAATCCACCGTTCTCGTACAAGTCCTGGAGCAACGGGCTCGACAAGGAATACGGCCGCTTCGAGTTCGGACGCCCTCCTGCCAAAAACGGTGATTACGCCTTCCTGCTGCATGTCATCAAGTCACTTAAGAGCACCGGCAAGGCAGCCGTCATCATGCCCCACGGCGGCACCCCAACACTCTGGTCCCCACTCGTCCCCGGCCGTGCGTAACAGCCACAACAGGGTGGGATCGACGTCGTCTATGCGCTCGGTTTGGCCGTTCATTGGATCGAGTTTGTCCACCACGGCATGTTGGCGAAACCGGAGTTGGAGCAGTTCACCGTGCCCTTGAGCCCGGTGAACAGGCCGTTGCTCGAACTGCCGGTGGGCTGGCCGGTGTAGGTGCACAGCTGGTTGCCGCCGTCGAGGTGCCGGGTGATGGTGACGGTGTTCTTGGCCGCGTCGTAGGTGATCTCCGCCGTCCCGGTGACGGTGACCCCCAGCCGCGTCTCCGACCACTTCCAGTTGTTCCCGTTTGTGCGGTTCCAGGTGCCGTTCCAGGGGTTGCCGGTCTGGTCGCCCCCGGTGTCGGTGAGATTCCACTGTTTGCCCAGCCACGCATCCGTCGGGGCCACCGGGACTACTGCAGGAGCAGGAGCAGCAGAGGGTGGGTTCGGTGCTGCCGGTGCCGCAGAAGGCGGTTGGGCAGGCTGTGCTGGTGTCATGTCGTGGGCTTTGCCTGTGGCGATGTCGATGACCTGTATGGAGTCATCGACCCACCCCGCCCAGTTGCCCTTCGCGTCTTTGACGGGATGCTGGCAGTGAACGGTGATCGTCTCGTGTCCACCCGAGTTCATCCGATCCCAATCCACTTTCCCCGCAATGGCGTCTTTAGACGCCTGGGGCGGGTCTGGATCGAGGGCGTAGTCACACTGTTCACCAGGGGAGTTGGCCCCGGTGACATGGACCTGATACCCGCCATTGGGGTCTGGCTCACCTTTCATGACTTCACCCGTCGCCCAAGCCGAACTCGCGCTGAAGAACAGTAGCGGAGCGACGGCGCCGGTTCCGACCACCGTGCGAATGGTTGTGCGAGTGAATGACCCACAGTGCAGTTTCGTGTTCATGCTGTTTGGACTTTCTCGGTGCGAGCTGGCCCGGGGCCGTATCGCCGGTCAAGCCGAGCCTCGCTCTGTGGCGAGCGTGGCTGATTTTGTTGTGCGCGGGCAGTGGTGGTGCTGTAGCCCAGCTGTAAAGACGCTACGCATGGCCGTCGTTCAAGATGTTGAAAATCATCAAAATAATCGTCGAAACTTTTTAGCGTTCGCTGATACCGCCCCGCCGACGTAATGGTTCTTGACTAGTGCAGAGAAGCAGTAACCCGTCAAAGACGGTCGGCCAACTGTCGGCGTCAACGAGCACGCATCCGAGAACGGCAGTGAACTATCCCGGGTTTCGTGCACACCTTCCATTGAGGGAAGGATGGCGCGATGGCGGTTGCCCTGCTGGGCCTCACCCTGGCGGTGATGGCTATGGACGGTCTGGACCCACCATTTGGACTCTTCGGAGTCGGCGAGCCGTTCCAGCGTTTCCCCGGCACCCCTTTCCCCCGCCTTGTGGAATTCGACTTAAAGAGTGTGAGTAATCCCAAAGTCGGAGATCGGGTGCGCGTCGAGCGTGATGAGACCATTTACCCGTCCAAAGGCACCTGGCCGAAGTTCCGTGGCAAGACCGGGACCATTGTCGAGGTCAATTTGGGCGAGTACGGGGTCGTCTTCACCAAGGTCCGTAAGCCACGCTCAAACGGATCAATCGCTATGGCTGAGGCCGTATGGTTTCAGCCCCACGAGGTACGGGTATTAGCACCCGCCCTAGCCCCCACAGCGCCGCAGGGAGCCACGAAACAGGGCTGTCGGGCACCCTGTCTATCCAGAAAGCTTGCTGACGCCTCTATCGCTTACTGCCGGAGCGGGAATGGCCTTCTAGCGATTGGCCAGCCGCCGTTTTATTTTACACGCCCACGCCAGAGCGGATGTTCAACGCGCAAAGCGGATCATCGGCGGGGAGAACGTGATACTGACGGGCAGCGTTCACCCGGTCAGCCTGTCGAGAGTAATGAGACTCGCGCCATTCCACCGGGGGCTGCGGATCACCGATCCAGCCGCGCTGCGCGCTCATCTATCCATTGTGGCGGGTCATTGGCCGTTGCCCGCAGCATTGGTGACCTTCTCCTTGGCGTCGAGTTCGGGACATCCACCGCTCGAAAGAGCTTCTACTTGTTGGGGTCAAGGTTGCGCCGCCGGGCGCCGGAGCGCCGCGGCGCGGTCGTTGCCAAGGGAGTTTCCTGCCCGCCTTCGGCGGGAGCCAGGGGAGTACCGCAGGGAGGTCGGTTCGGCCGTCCCGCATTTCGCCGATGCTGAGTGTGAAGGGAGCCAGGGAAGTAGGGAAACGGGGCCCGTAGCGCCAGCGGAGGGGCCCCCTTTTTGTCTCTTCTTCCCTTCTCTGATCTTGAGATCGGGGTTAGCGGTATTCACCAGAAATGTCACTCCCCTCCCGTCCTTGGGGGCTCTTGAAATTTAAACGGGCAGTCGTGATTTCGCTCTCATGGGCGTGTCGTTGAAGTAGGAGGCCCTTGGCCTTCTGAAGTCTGAGTGTTGCGAAGCATTCAGGCGAAGGAAGGAACCAAGGGCTGTGTCTGACGGTACGACATTGTTGTTTGGGCTGCCAGGAGTACGGGTCGAGCGTGTCGAGCGCTGTGCCGATGGAACGCGGGTGGTGCATGTGGTGACGGCCGAGGAGACGGCGGCGGCGTGCCCGTCGTGCGGGGTGCTGTCTACGTCGGTGAAGGCCCGGGTGATCACCTCGCCCAAGGACATCCCCTACGGGCTGGGCCGGATCCTGGTGCGCTGGCATAAGACCCGGTGGCGATGCCGGGAGGACTACTGCGACCGCGGTTCGTTTGCCGAGGCGATCGCGCAGGTCCCGGCCCGGTCGCGCACGACAGTGCGGTTGCGTACGGCTATTGGAGCCGCGATCGGGGATGCGGCCCGCTCGGTCAGTGAGGTCGCTGACAGCCACGGGGTGTCGTGGCCGACCGCGCACCGCGCCTTCGTCGCCCACGCCGAGGCGCTGTTGGCCGAGCCGCAACCCACCCCGCTGCTCGGCATCGATGAGACCCGCCGTGGAAAACCCCGGTGGCAGCGCTGCACCGAAACCGGGCGGTGGGTGCGGGTCGACCCATGGGACACCGGGTTCGTCGACCTGGCCGGCGAGCAGGGGCTACTCGGGCAACGCGAGGGCCGCACCAGTGCCGCGGTGATCGACTGGCTGTCTAAGCGCAGCGACGAGTTCCGGGCCGGGGTGCAGTTCGTGGCGATCGACCCCGCCGCGGTCTACGCCTCGGCGATCCGCACCCCAGGGCTATTGCCCAACGCGACGATCGTGGTCGACCACTTCCACCTGGTGAAGTTAGCCAACGACGCGCTCACCAAGGTGCGCCGCCGCGTCACCTGGGACCTGCGGGATCGTCGCGGCCGGCGGATCGACCCGGAATGGGCCAACCGGCGCCGACTGCTGCGCGCGCGGGAACGCTTGTCGCCCAACACTTTCGTCAAGATGTGGAACCGAATCCAGGACGAGGACCCCAGCGCCCAGATCCTGTCGGCCTGGATCGCGAAAGAGGAACTGCGCACACTGCTATCCACCGTGCGGGTCGGCGGCGACGCGCACCTGACCCGCCATCGCCTGCACCAGTTCCTCACCTGGTGCATCGACTCACAGATCCCCGAACTGCTCACCCTTGCCGCTACCGTCGACCACTGGTGGCCCGAGATCAACGCCTTCGTGACCACCGGAATCACCAACGCCCGCACCGAGGGCTACAACCGGCTGCTCAAACAGGTCAAGCGGGTCGGATGCGGATTCCGGAATCGAGACAACTCGGCACGCCGGATACGATTCCACTGCACCCGCAAACAGCGGGCCGCAACCCAGACTTCAAGCTGATTGCCCGGTCAAAATCGAAGAGCCTCCTTGGGGGGCCTGCGCTTGCGCTCCGGCCCCCAGTACTGACGGGGACTTGGGGTCGGGGGTGCGCTGGCAAAGGCGGGTAGGCGCTTGTCCTCTTGCCAGCCAGTTGTGGGGGGGTGGACAACGTGGACATGTCCACCCTTGGGCGAGAAAAGTCCGTCGGAGACTGTCGGTAAAAGACCAGGTCACACACAAAAATAATGTGATATTTAGAGAGATGAATCGCGGGGTGGGGTGGACACCTGTCCACCCTGTCCACCCCAAAAGTAGGGCATCAGTCCCCCACCAGCTCAATGCTCTTGCCGTGCTCCCCAGCAACAACCCGAACCTGGCCTGCATTTTTCAGCGCCTCAACGGCCGGTTCGAAGTAATCCCTGTCCCGGCGGGCTTTGCGTCGGACGTCGCTCCAGTTGCCCTTGCCTTTGAACTCATCGGTGCCGAGAATGCGCCTGATGTTGCGGCTGGCCTTCTGAATGTTCGCGTCCTCGCGGATCTCTTCGGAGACCACAGAGCGGATGCCTTCTGCCCGGCCACGGGCGCGGTTCGCCTTGTCGCCCTGCTCTGCCAGGTGCTTCTCGATGCCCGCCCTGGTCTCCTGGGACATGTCCATCACCGCACCGGACAGGTCCCAGTACTGGTCGGTGATCTCCCGCTCGTTGTGCAGCAGCGCCAGCGATGCTGCCACCTTGATGCGGCACAGACCCAGGTGACCGTCAAGGGCCGAGTCGGTGCTCTTACCGTGATGCTTGTCCACGGCGTTGTTGTCGATCAGCTCAGCCACCCCCTCTGGCAGGCCGAAGATGTAGGGCTTGACCCCCTGCCCGTTCATCATTGTGGCGCCGAGCCTGGCGAGGGGGTCGGACCCGCCGGGCCACCCGTTGGCGATATCTCTCAAGTCGGTCCACTCAGGTTCCTGCGGCTTGATGCGCGGCATGTCGGGGTCCCGCGTGGGCAGCCAGATGAACCTCTGTGGCGTGCCGCCGTCAGAGTCTTCGATCAGCGCCCTGCCTCGCCCAGGCTGAATACCGGCCACCAGGGTCAGTCGATAGGTGTGCCCAGCGACCACTATGGCCTTGGTCCTGTCGACGTAGTTGAACGTCAAGGCCTCCCCCGAAAACGCCTTGCGAAGCTGGGGCAGCAGCGTCGTGCCGTTGCGGTTTCCCAGGGCGATTAGGGTGTCGATCTCGGGCACCGAGAACATGACCCTGTCCCGGTCCATCACCGTCCCGAGATTCTTGTCGTAATGGGCGAACAGGTGGTTGATGCCCTCGCCCGATCCGATGCCGGTCGTGTAGATCGGCCCGAGGCGGAAGGCATCCTGCGCGGCCTGTTCCGTTGCGCCCTTGAAAGAGCCCGATGCGGCGACCAGACCGATGAACAGGTTGAGGGAGGCGTTGCCCCCGACCAGCTTAGGCAGCTGCACGGTCGGCGGGACGACGGCCGTCACCCGCCCCATGGACACCCCGAGCAGTCCCCACGGACCGACTCGCCGGGCATGGGCGAAGTCCCGGACATGGCGCAGGGTGTCGGTGGCCTCCCAGAACTCCGGGGGCGACATCTTGCCGGGAGGTGGCGGCACCGAGCGCGGGTAGCCCGTCCCGCCGCTAAGCCCGGAGGCGATGGTGTCGCGGATCTCCTCGTCGGAGAGGGGATGGTACCCGTTCTCGCTGGCCTTCTGGGCGGCCTCGGTGAGGGCCTCCTCCGCACGCCACCAGTCCAGTCCGGCGCCCTCGACGTACTGGCCGAGAGCGAACGCCGAGCGGTTCAGCTGGTCGTTGCGGCTCCCCTGGACCGCCTCGGCGACCTTCTTGGTCTCCCCGGCCATGACGGCGTTCAGATATCCCTGCTGGCGTGCGTCCGGCTTATTCCCGTTGCTCCGTGCCGACGGTTCGCGGGCCTTGCCTTTGGGGCAGTTCTTGGCGAGCCAGTCCGCAAACGCCTGCGCGCCGAAGTCGTCGATGGTCGTCATGGGCTCACCAGCTCGGCCAGCTCGTTGAAGACGATCGCGTAGCCGCGGCCGTCGTACTTCGGGCGCCTGGTCCCGGGCAGGAACACGTGGCAACCCTTGGATTGCACGTCGACGCCGGGGAATCCTGGGATCTGGTGGGCGCTCGGCAGGGCTTTGTGCCCGGCGACGTAGAAGTGCCGACCACCTCCGGGGGTGGCGACCTCGGCGAAGATCGCGACGTTCAGACCTGCCAGCAGCTGGGGGACGGCCTCGATATCGCCACCGTTGCGCGGGTCGACGTCGACCACGGCGATCGACCCGCCGGTGTTGGCGCACAGGCAGCGCTCGGGGTTCCAGCCGCCTACACGGCAGCAGTTCCACCACCAGTTCGCCTGCTGCCACCCCGAGAGCCGGGAGAACTCTTTGCCGCCGGGGCCCGCCACCCAGAGGGGGACCCGCAGCCGGTCGAGGTCGATGACGAACTGTCGCTCGTCGTCGGCCAGCAGGGTGATGCCGATTCCCCAGGGGTGGCCGCAACTTGTCAGCCCGTAGCCGATGTCGCCCCCTGGGCTGGTGCCCTGTCGGCCATCACCGTTACACTGGCTGGTATCGGTTGCGTGATGGCTGTCCGTGTTGGTGGCCCCGGGCCCAATCCCGGGGCTCACTTCTTTTTTAGCTCTCATCATGGCCACCGCCCGCATTCCACAGCCGCTCACGGGACTCATCGGCGGCACACTCATCGGCGGCGGCACCGCCCAGCAGCTCAGCGACCCGAACACGGACCTCCTCGGAGGACGGCGCCGTCTTGATGATCTTGGCCACTATCTCTGCCAGGGTGTTGTCGCCCAATGTCAGGGGCTCTTTGGGCGCCGGAGCGCCAGCGGCAGGCGCCATGGTCTTGGCCTCCTGATCGGCCAGCCACTTTTCGACGCTGGATGT
Organism: uncultured Actinomycetota bacterium; assembly: GCA_963850895.1. Taxonomy (GTDB): domain Bacteria; phylum Actinomycetota; class Actinomycetes; order Mycobacteriales; family Mycobacteriaceae; genus Mycobacterium. Next base: position 23,451 of record CAWKNK010000001.1, read on the forward strand.
CCGATAGAGAATTCTGTTGCCCAGGGAAATGTGCGGGATAAACCCGCCCGCATTCCGGTATTTGCGCTGCAACGCCACGCCGAGTTTCGGCTCCCTGTGTTTCAGGTCCATCGGGGTCATGAGTGGGTCGGGTTCAGACATGATTGGTCTCTCTCGTCTCGGCTGCGAGTGGAGTTATGCACCACTCACTCGTTAAGGGCCGAGAGGCATCGAGAAGCACGGAAAAAACCCCGCAATTGGGCTAAGAATTTGATAAGACTTTGGTGATGGATTCCTCGACGTCCGTGAGGGTCCGCACTGGGCCATCAAAGGTGAATTCGCCGGTGAGATCAGTGATCACCCACTGTCTGCGCAGGCGGCCGTCGTCGTCTATGAGCCGATGGGCCCAGAAACGCTCGTCCGGCGTGCAGTAGCTGCCGCAGTTTGTCCGTTCCAGCCGGACGTTGGACTTTGCCTCGGCGGCGCCGGGGACCTTGCGTTTGGGGCTCATAATGAAACCTCCTCATAGCGGGACAGCGTCGTCCTCTAGCTGTCCAAAGCTGTTCGGTCGCCTCGGTCTCTGCACTGGGGCGACCTTCTTTTGCGGTCATGTAGGCAGGCGCTCCTCAATGTGTTGCGCTTGGTCCCCAGTCCCGATCCGGCAATCGAGGTCGGCCAGCCTGTCCTCGATGAGATCCCGATCGGCCTGAGCGATATGGGGGCGCGTAGCGGTCATGCGGCACCGGGTTGTGGTTACGCCAGACCCGTGCCGGTGGCTGCCTCCTGGACAGCAATCCAGGCCAGTACGTCGGACCGTTTCCATACCCGGCGGCGGCCAATCTTGAAGCTCTTGGGGCCAGTGCCGGTCAACACCCAATAGCGCCAGGTGGACGCTTTGGTGCCGGTCCACTCCTCCAGCTGGGCGGCGGTGCAAAATTCGCTTTCCATCGCCTTCATCCTTTCCAATTCAGTCGTGCCAACTTTTCTGGCATGAACTCAATGATGCAGGCGTTGGTTGACCAAAGCAAGCTAAAACAGTTATCTTGACGAAATGGCAAGTTCCAAGTGGGCGGACAGACGGTTTGGGGAACGGCTCAAGGCGGAGCGTGAGCGTCGAGGCTGGACTCAGGCCCAGATGGCAAATCTCTTGTCAGAGAAGGAGGTTGCCCCGATGCACGCGACAACAATTGCCAAGATCGAGGCCGGAAGCCGCTCGGTGCGTATCAATGAGGCGGTCGGGATCGCCGACCTGTTCGAGGTTTCTCTTGACTCCCTGCTGGGGCGCAAACCGGGGACTCAAGAAAGTGACCTGACATACCGGCTGGGGACGTTGGGAGCTAACGCTTACGAGTCGTATCTACTGGTCACAACGATCATACGAACGGTCCGCGAACCGCTAGAAGAGCTACCGGATGACTTCGAGGGCGCCGACAACCTCAGAGAGATGGGCTACAGCGCCTTGAGCCGCCTGGAATCGGCGCACAAGGCGTTAGCGGAGTTAGTGTCTGCGTCGGGGGATCTCTTGCTGCGTGAGGAGGTAAGGCTTAGTGAAGCGCAATCGTAGGGCCGGTGTCGAGGACCGCTGGACCAAGACAGTCCGCGACCCCGGCGGCGCCACCCGCACCGAGCAGAGCGCCAGCTACGGCAAGGGAAGCCGCTGGCGGGCAAGGTATGTCGATGAGCACGGTCGCGAGCACGCTAAGAGCTTCGGCCGTAAAGTCGATGCACAGCAGTGGGTGGATGAGTTCACGGCGGCGGTGGTCACCGGTCAGTACGTCGACCCTAAGGCGGGGCAAATCACGTTCCGGGACTGTGCGGAGCGGTGGCGGGGAATGCAGGTACAGCGGCCCAGCTCACAGGCGCACGTCGAGACAATGCTTCGCAGGCATGCCTATCCGACGCTGGGCGACCGCTGCCTTTCGTCGATCATGCCCAGCGATATACAGGCGTGGGTAAAGGGCCTGGCGCTGGCCCCGGCCACGGTCGGGGTGGTGCACGGCATAGTTTCCACGGTGATGAAAACGGCGATCCGGGATCGGCGGATCGCATCAAACCCGTGCGACGGAACGAAGTTGCCGAAGGTACAGCGCAAGCAGGTGGTGCCGCTGGTGACCGAGCAAGTGGAAGCGGTCCGTGCCGTCCTTCCCCCACAGCTACAGGCGCTCGTCACGCTGGCGGCAGGCACCGGCATGCGTCAGGGGGAATGCTTCGGGTTGACAGTGGACCGCGTGCGGTTTCTTGAGCGCGTGGTGACGGTGGACCGGCAGCTCGTCACGGTGCAGGGCCGGGCACCGGAATTGGCTCCGCCTAAGACGCGGGCCAGCAACCGGACAATTCCATTGCCCCGGGTGGTTGTGGACGCGCTGGCGGCACATCTAGCGGAGTTTCCCGACGGCCCTGACGGCCTGGTGTTCACTCTGGCGGGGAAGCCGATAACCCGGTCGGTGTTCGGGCACAAGTGGCGCGCTGCGGTCAAGGCGGCTGGGCTTCCGGCCGGGACGGGCTTCCACGCCTTGCGCCACTACTACGCAAGCCTGTTGATCCGTCACGGGGAGAGTGTGAAGACGGTCCAGTCACGGCTCGGCCACGCCAGCGCGGTCGAGACGTTGGACACCTACAGCCATCTGTGGCCCGATTCTGACGACCGGACGCGGGACGCGATCGACTCGGTGCTCGGATTTACTGCGGACGCACTGCGGATGGAGGCGGCTCCGACTAGCTGAATATGCAGGTCGCAGACATAAGGCGGACGAGTTGGCCTGTAAGCCGGATTCTGTACTGCACGCCTCCGGCGGCCGGAGATGCGCAGTGGCGACCATCCATCTGGGCACACCGTCGCCGGGTGCCTCAAGCGGCCTACCCGCAGGCTCGGGCGAGCAACCCTCGAACGCCTGCGCGGCCGCACCTTTCGGTGCGGCCTTCTTGGCCTTGCTTCGGGTGGGGTTTGCCTAGCCACCCCGGTCACCCGGGATGCTGGTGCGCTCTTACCGCACCGTTTCACCCTTACCACCGCGAGGGTGGCGGTCTGTTTTCTGTGGCACTGTCCCGCGAGTCACCTCGGATTGCCGTTAGCAATCACCCTGCTCTGTGAAGTCCGGACTTTCCTCGAACCGCCTTGCGACGGTCCGCGGCCGCCCGGCCAACTCGTCCGCGACGATCCACGGTACTCCCTGCGCGATGCCGGGGCCAGCAACTATCGCATGCCGGGCTCGCGGCGGCTCTATCGTGGACACGCAGACAGGCATACGGAAGGACGCAAATGTCCCGGTGGAAGAAGCGCGTCGACTCCGGCGACTGGGACGCGATCGGCGCCACGGTCGACGAGTACGGCGGGGCGCTGCTGCCGCGGCTGATCACCAACAGCGAGGCGGCGCGGCTCCGCAAGCTCTATAGCGACGACAGCCTGTTCCGCTCGACCGTCGACATGGCGCCCCGGCGGTACGGCGCCGGGCAGTATCGCTACTTCCGCGCGCCCTATCCCGAGCCGATCGAGGAGCTCAAACAGGCGCTGTATCCCCGGCTGTTGCCGATTGCCCGCGAGTGGTGGGGCAGGCTGGGCCGCGATACGCCCTGGCCGGACAGCCTCGAGGATTGGCTGGCGACCTGCCATGCGGCCGGCCAGACCAGGTCCACCGCGCTGATGCTCAAGTACGGCCCGGGCGACTGGAACGCCCTGCATCGAGACCTCTACGGCGACTTGGTCTTCCCGCTCCAGGTGGTGATCAACCTGAGCGAACCCGACACCGATTACACCGGCGGCGAATTCCTGCTCGTCGAACAGCGGCCGCGCGGGCAATCCCGTGGCACCGCAACGCAATTGCCGCGGGGCCACGGGTTTGTGTTCACCACGCGGGAGCGGCCGGTGGCCTCGAGCCGGGGCTGGTCCGCGTCACCGGTACGCCACGGTGTGTCGGTCGTGCGCTCCGGCGAACGCTATGCCATGGGACTGATTTTTCACGACGCGGCCTGAGGGTGATCCGGCCCGTCGCAACGCCATCGTTCATCGGCGAACGGCTTCACCTGCACAGTTGACCGCCGCGTGCCGATTGTGCGACCGCTTAGCATTGGCCATTGCCCAGCGGGGACGTTGGTGCCAGTCTGACCAGATGACAGAAACCGAAGGGTTCGTCGACCAGACCGTGACGGGTCTCGCGGAGCCCCAGCCGATGTACAAGGCGTTGCGCGAATCGAGCCCGGTGTTCCGGTCGCCGCAGGCGGTCGTTCTCAGCCGCCTCGCCGACATCGAGATGGCGCTCAAACACACCGAACTGTTCTCGTCCAACATGGACGCGGTCGATCTGGGCAACGTGCGGCCGCTGATCCCCCTGCAGATCGACCCGCCCGAGCACGCGAAGTACCGCCGCATCCTCGATCCGCTGTTCACTCCGCGGGAGATGGCCCGGCGCGAACCGCGCGTCACCGAGCTGGTGAACGAGATGATCGACCGCTTCGCCGATCGGGGCGAATGCGACTTCCACGCCGAGTTCGCGGTGCCCCTGCCGTGCACCGTCTTCCTGCAGTTGCTCGGGCTGCCGCTGGAGGACCTCGACAGGTTTCTGGAATGGAAGGACGGCGTGATCCGCCCGGAGGGCGACTCCGGCTTCGACCGGCGCCACGAAAGTTCCGCAGGGGTGGCGCAGCAGATTTACGACTACTTCGACCGCGCCATCGACGACCACATCGCCAGCCCCCGCGACGACGTGCTGTCGGCGATGATCGCGCCGACATCGCCGGGCAGCCGCTGTCGCGCGAAGAACTCCTCGACATCTGCTTCCTGTTCCTGATCGCGGGCCTGGATACGGTCACCGACTCGCTCGATTGCTTCTTCGTGTACCTGGCGCGCCACCCCGACCACCGTCATCAGCTGGTCGAGCAGCCCGACGTGTTGCCCAGCGCCATCGAGGAGTTATTGCGCTGGGAGACACCGGTCCCCGGCGTCGCTCGAGTCGCCATCCAAGACGTCGAGGTGGGCGGGTGTCCCATCGGCAAGGGCGAACGGGTCAGCCCGTTGCTGGGCGCGGCCAACACCGACCCGGACGAGTTCGCCGATCCGGAGCTGGTGGACTTCACCCGCAACCCGAACCGGCACCGCGCGTTCGGCGGCGGCCCACACCGCTGCCTCGGCTCTCACCTCGCCCGCATGGAGCTGCGGGTGGCGTTGCGCGAATTCCACCGGCGCATACCGGATTACGAGATCAAGCCCGGCACCCAGCTGAACTACACCGCCGCGCTGCGGTCGGTGGAGTCGCTGCCGCTGGTCTTTTCGGCGCCATGAGCCGCATCGCCGTCGACGCCGACCGTTGCACCGGGCACGGGCGCTGCTACACCCTGGCGCCCGACGTCTTCGACGCCGACGAGGTCGGCCACTCCGTCGTGCTCGTCGGCGAGGTCTCCGGCGAACTCGAGGCGCAGGCCGTCACCGCCGAGAAAAACTGCCCCGAAGGCGCAATCTCCCTATCCCGTTGAAGCAGAACAGGATCACCCGGGCATCGGACGGTCGCCGGGATTTCACGGCGGCATGTCGGTGCGAGGGTTCGCCTGCACCGCAAAGCGTTGGCGGTCAATAACTCCGAACGCGAGTACAGTCGCTACGGTGGCTGTCGCGCCGTCGAATGAGCGGATGATCGCCGGGGTCGCCGCCGCGTCCGTCGCGCTCGGGGTAGCCCAGCTGGTGGGCATCCCGTTCGGTGCGCGGGCCGATGCACGTGCCGCGATCGGCGCAGCGGTCGTCGACTTGACACCGGGCCCCGTCAAAGAGTGGGCGATTCAGACCCTGGGCTCTCTGGACAAACTCTTCGTATCCGTAGGGGTGCTGGTGGTGATCGCTGCGATCGCTGCAATCGCCGGGACCCTCGAGACCCAGCGCAGCCCGCTCGGCAGCGCCGCTATCGCCGCGGCGGGCGCGCTCGGATGCATCGCGGTGCTGTCGCGTCAGGGCGCGACAGCACTCGACACGATCCCCACCGTCGCGGGCGCGGCCTGCGGCGTGGCGGCCTTACGCTTGCTCACCCGTCGGTTCTGGCGCGGCCCGGGAGACCCCAAAGACGGAGCCGTTCACGACGAACTGGATGCCGGCAGGCGCAGGTTGGTCTTGCTCGGACTGCTCGGATTCGGAGTAGTGAGTGGCGTGGCGGGTGCGGTCATCACGCGGTTGGTGCATTCGGTGGCCGCTGACCGCAGCAGCTTCACGCTTCCCCGACCGCGCACATCGGCGCCACCAATACCAGCTGAAGTGCAACCGAAAGGCGTCGCGCTACCGAGCTTTATCACCCCCAGCGCCGACTTCTACCGGGTGGACACCGCGCTCACTGTTCCCCAACTCAGCCACGGCGACTGGCGGCTGCGCATCCACGGCATGGTGAAGCGCGAAGCTACTTACAGCTTCGCCGACCTCGCCGGTTTTGACGTCGTCGAAAAGGTGACGACGCTAACCTGCGTATCGAATCCCGTTGGCGGCAAACTTATTTCGACCGGAGTCTGGACAGGCTACCGGGTGGCCGATCTGCTGGCGGCGGCCGGCGTGCACCCGGACGCTGACATGTTGCTCTCGACGTCGATCGACGGGTTCACCGCCGGCACGCCGGTGGATGCGCTCACCGATGGCCGCGACGCGCTCCTGGCGGTCGCCCTCAACGGTCAGCCCCTGCCGATCGAGCATGGCTACCCGGCCCGGCTGGTCGTGCCCGGGCTCTACGGGTACGTGTCGGCCACCAAGTGGGTCGTCGAGATGGAGCTGACCCGCTTCGACAAAGCAGAGGCGTACTGGACGCGGCAGGGCTGGGCACCGCGTGCACCCATCAAGACCGAGTCGCGGATCGACGTGCCGAAAGGTGGTCAGCAGGTGCCGATGGGCCCCGTGGTGTTTGGCGGTGTCGCGTGGGCGCAGGACCGTGGCGTGCGGGCCGTGGAAGTCCGCATCGACGGCGGCGTCTGGCAGCCCGCCGAACAGGGGGCGAGCTACTCCAACGAGACGTGGCGGCTGTGGAGCTTTCCCTGGCAGGCGAAAAGCCCTGGGAAGCACACCATCACCGTGCGCGCCACCGACAACACCGGAGCCACTCAGACTGCGGATCGGGTCGCCACCGTCCCCGACGGCGCCACCGGCTGGCACACGGTGGACTTCACCGTGGCGGGGACATGAAGCACTATTTCGACGAGAGTTTTCGCCAGCTGACTACCGCGATCACGACGCCGATCACCACCGTGATGGGACCAATGACGGACCAGGTCATGGTGTTGCTCATTGGGCTACCACCAAGCACTCCGAATCCCTGAAGCGCCCAGATCAAACCGAACAACGCCAGGATCAACCCGAAGGCGAGTGTAGCGACGAATGTCCTTCTCATACGGGGATGCTACGCGGCCGGAGAGGGCGGGAGAAGGCACGTGGCGTCATGACCAGCAGAGCGCACACGCCAATTCACTGCGACGCGACCACACTCATCTGCGGGCGAGCGCATGCCACGCCGAGCACTGCCGGCATCACCCCCGCGCCCGGATATCCGCGGGAACGGATTCACGGATCGGCTCAGACGGCTGCACGACGCCTCCTTACAACCACCTAAAGGTACCCGGTCTGGTTCACCAGCCGCACGGAAGACGCCCCGTCGGAATAGAACTCGGCGATGCTCAGCGATGCCAGGTCGAGGTGCAGCCGATACAGGATGCCCGGCCCGGCATCCAGCGCCAGCCGCAGCAGCATCTTGATCGGCGTCACGTGCGATACCACCAACACCGTCGTGCCCTGGTGCGCGGCGATGATTCGTTCGCGGGCCCGGGCGACCCGATCGAGCACGTCATCGAAGCTTTCACCGCCCGGCGGGGTGGCGCCGGTGTCACGCAGCCAGCGGCCGTGCAGCTCCGGGTCGCGCTCGGCGGCCTCGGCGAACGTCAACGCCTCCCAGGCGCCGAAATCCGTTTCGATCAAGTCGTCGTCGACGGTCACGTCCAGGCCGAGCGCCTTGGCGGCCCTGGCCGCGGTGTCGTAGGCCCGCTGCAGCGGCGAGGCGAACACCGCCGAGATGCCGCCGCGTTGCGCCAGATAACGCGCCGCGGCGTCGGCCTGCCGGCGCCCCACTTCGGTGAGGCCCGGGTTCCCGCGACCCGAATAGCGGCGCTCCACCGACAACTCGGTCTGTCCGTGTCGCAGCAACAGCAGCCTGGTCGGTGTGCCGCGCGCACCGGTCCAGCCGGGCGCCTGCGGGGATTGCGCCGCAGCGGTTTTCGCGGGCTCGGCCGCGGGCTGCGAGGATTCTTCCGCCGGGTCACTGGCGGCGGCGGCGTCCATCGCCTCGTTGGCCAATCGATCGGCGTACGAGTTGCGCTCCCGCGGAATCCACGTGTAGCTGATCCGGTCGAACCGCGCCGCCAGCTTTCGGGCCTGGGTGTGCAGTTCGACCAGGTCGGGGTGCTTGACCTTCCACCGCCCCGACATCTGCTCCACCAACAGCTTGGAATCCAGGAAGACCACGGCCTCGGTGGCGCCGACGCGCAGGGCGTCGTCCAAACCGGCCAGCAGGCCCCGGTATTCGGCCACGTTGTTGGTGGCCAGGCCGATCGCCTGCTTGTTCTCCGCCAGCGCCGTCGAGCGGTCCTCGGTCCACACGACGGCGCCGTATCCGGCCGGGCCGGGGTTGCCGCGCGACCCACCGTCGGTCTCGATCACGACTTTCACTGGTCGAACCCCTTGACACGCAACAGGATCGCGCCACACTCCGGGCATCGCATCACGTCGTCTTCGGCGGCGGCGGAGATCCGGGACATTTCGCCGCGGTCGATCTCGAGGCGGCAGGCACCGCACCGACGCCCGAGCAACGGCCCGGCTCCCGGCCCTCCCCCGGCGCGCTGACGTTCGTAAAGCGCGGACAGGGCGGGGTCCAGTGCGGCGCTCAGCGTGTCGCGGCGCGAGGAATGCGCCTGGCGGGCCTCGCTGATTTCGGCAAGCGCGGCGTCGAGAGCCTGCTGGGCCCCGGCCAATTCGGCCTCCAGCGCCTCGACCTTTCCTTGCGCCTCATCCAGCTGGGACTGCAGCTCCTCGCGGCGCTCCATCACATCCAGCAGCGAATCTTCCAGGCTGACCTGGCGCCGAGTCAGGGTCTCCAGCTCGTGCTGCAGATCCGACAGTTGCTTCGCGTCGGCGGTACCGGCCTGCAGCAACGACCGGTCCCGGTCTTCTCGCTGCCGGACCGCCTCGATTTCGGACTCGAACCGCGACACCTGAACGTCGATGTCCTCCAATGCGATTCGAATGGCGCCCACGCGGTCACCGGCGGCGTTGAGTTCGTCCTGCAGCCGATCGCAGGCCTGTTGCTCCGCCAGATGGCTGGCCCGGTGCGTGATGCGGGACAGCTCCGCATCCAGCTTCGACAGCTCGAGCAGCGAACGCTGCTGAGCGATTTCGGCCTTCATCACTGGTCACCCCCGGTCTCGTCGCCGCACCGCCCCATATTCCATGGGTCGGTGCGAATGGTGCACACCCGCACCGACAGCGCCGGACCGAAACGGGACCGCAGCAAGTCGGCGGCCTGGTCGCACCAGGGAAATTCACTCGCCCAGTGCGCCACGTCGATCAGCGCCACGCCGGAGGCCCGACGATGCTCGTCGGCCGGATGGTGCCGCAGATCGGCCGTGACGTACGCCTGCACGTCCGCGCCGGCCGCGGTCGCGAGCAGCGAGTCCCCGGCGCCCCCGCACACGGCGACCCGGGACACCGGCATGTCGGGGTCGCCCGCCGCCCGGACGCCCCACGCCGTCCGCGGCAGGGCGGCGTCGACGCGGGACACGAAGTCGCGCAGCGGTTCGGGCCGGGGCAGGGTGCCGATGCGGCCCAACCCGGCGTCACCGGGCGGGGGCAGCAACGCGAAGACATCGAACGCGGGCTCCTCGTATGGATGGGCGGCGCGCATCGCCGCGAGCACGGCGGCGCGGATCCGCGCGGGCGCGATGACCTCGAACCGGTCTTCGGCCACCCGCTCGACCGTTCCGACGCTGCCCACCGCGGGCGACGCCCCTTCGTGCGGCAGGAATTGCCCGATGCCGCTGACGCTCCAGCTGCAGTGTGAATAGTCGCCGATGTGCCCGGCGCCGGCCTCGAACACGGCCGCCCGCACCGCTTCCGCGTTCTCGCGCGGCACGTAGATGACCCACTTGTCGAGGTCGGGCGCGCCCGTCAGCGGCTCCAGGGCCGCCTCGACGGTGAGGCCGAGGGCCTGGGCCAGCGCGTCGGACACGCCCGGTGAGGCCGAGTCGGCGTTGGTGTGCGCGGTGAACAGCGAACGCCCCGTTCGGATCAAGCGGTGCACCAGTGCGCCCTTGGGCGTGCTGGCCGCCACCGTGTCGACCCCGCGCAACAGCAACGGGTGATGGGCCAGCAGCAGGCCGCCCTCGGGAACTTCGTCGACGACCGCCGGCGTCGCGTCGACCGCAACGGTCACCGACTCGAGCGCATCGTCGGGGTCGCCGCACACCAGGCCCACCGAGTCCCACGATTCGGCAAGCCGCGGCGGGTAGGCCTCGTCCAGCGCGTCGATGACGTCGGCCAGCCGCACGCTCACCGGTGCACCTCCGAAATGGCTTGGACCAGCAGCGGCCACTCCCGGCGCACCGCGGCCCGCAGGTAGCGTTCGTCCAAGCCGACGAACGAATCACAGCGACGGATAGCAATCCCCCTGTCCTGCAGAGTCTTTCGAATCCTGGCGGCATCCGGTCTGCGGAACAGCACGAACGGGGCCCGGCCGTCGACCACCTCGGCGCCCACCGACGTCAGACCGGCCACCATCTCGGTGCGCAACTCCGCCAGCCGCACTGCTCCGGCCGCCGCTTCGGCGACGGCCTGCCGGCCGCAACACGCCGCGATGGCCGTCAGCTGCAGCGTCCCCACCGGCCAGTGGGCCCGCTGAGCGGTCAGCCTGGCCAACACCTCCGGTGAGCCCAGGGCGTAGCCCACCCGCAATCCCGCCAGCGCCCACGTCTTGGTCAGGCTGCGCAGCACCAGCACGTCGGGCAGCGAGTCAGCCGCCAGCGACTCCGGTTCGCCCGGGATCGAGTCGGCGAACGCCTCGTCGACCACCAGGATCCGGCCGGGCCGGCGTAACCCCAGGAGCTGCTCGCGGGTGTGCACCACCGAGGTGGGGTTGGTCGGATTGCCGACCACGACAAGGTCGGCGTCGTCGGGGATGGTCACCCCATCCAGGCCGAAGGGCGGCTCGAGCACGACGTGGTGCACGGGCACCCCGGCCGCGGTCAGCGCCACCGCCGGCTCGGTGAAGGAGGGCGCAACGATCGCCGCCCGCGCCGGACGCAGGTTGCTCAACAATGCGAACCCCTCCGCCGCCCCGGCCAGCGGCAGCACCGCGTCGCGGGCTCGCCCGTGCCGCTCGGCGACCGCGTCCTGCGCCGAGTGCACGTCCTGGGCGCCCGGGTAGCGCGCCAGATCCGGCAGCCGCGCGGCCAGCCGCCGCACCAGCCACTCGGGCGGTTGTGCGTGACGGACGTTGACGGCGAAATCCAGCATCCCGGGTGCGACGGCCTGATCACCGTGATAACGCGCCGCAGGCGGACTCAAGTTCAGGCTCGCCATCCGAGAAACACTAGTGGGCCGCTTGGGTGCGTGGCAGCGACACCGTCACACCCGCCCGGGATCATCGAGGACAATGGAGAGGTGACAGGCACAACGTCGGCGGATCGCCCGGCTTCCCGCTACGAAGCATCGTCCTCGCCCGGTGGGGCGCAGCTGGTGATATTCGACCTCGACGGCACGCTCACCGACTCCGCGGAGGGGATCGTGGCCAGCTTCCTGCACGCGCTCGACCACATCGGCGTCGCGGTGCCCGGCGGCGACCTGGCGGCGCAAATCGTGGGCCCGCCGATGGACGACACCTTCCGCTCCATGCTGGGCGAGGACGCCGAGCAGGCGATCGCGGCGTTCCGCGCCGAATACGGTAGCCGCGGCTGGGCGATGAACACGCTGTTCGAGGGCATCGAGCCGCTGCTGGCCGACCTGCGCGCCGCCGGTGTCCGGCTGGCCGTGGCCACCTCGAAGCTGGAGCCGACGGCGCGGCGCATCCTCGCCCATTTCGGGCTCGATCAGCATTTCGAGGTCATCGCCGGGGCGAGCCCCGACGGCTCGCGCAAGACCAAGGTCGAGGTGCTGGCGCACGCGCTCGAGCAGCTGCAGCCGCTGCCCGAGCGGGTGCTCATGGTCGGCGACCGCAGCCACGACGTGCACGGCGCGGCCGCGCACGGCATCGACACCGTCGTGGTCGGCTGGGGTTATGGCCGGGCCGACTTCCCCGATGGCGCGGCGGCCGCCCGGACCACGGTGGTGACGCACGCCGCCACCATCGAAGAACTGCGGGCGGTGCTGGGTGTCTGAGCGGGAGCCGCTGCACGTCACGTTCGTCTGCACCGGGAACATCTGCCGGTCGGTGATGGCCGAGAAGATGTTCGCCGACCAGCTGCGGCGCCGCGGCCTGGTCGACGTGGTGCGGGTGACCAGCGCGGGCACCGGCAACTGGCATGTCGGCGAATGCGCCGACAACCGCGCGACCGGCGTCCTGCGCGCCCACGGCTACTCCACCGACCACAGCGCGACACAGGTCGACGCCGACCACCTGGCGGCCGACCTGGTCGTGGCGCTGGGCCGCAACCATCTTCGGATGTTGCGCGAGCTGGGCGTCGACGAGGAGCGGGTGCGGATGTTGCGGTCCTTCGACCCGCGTTCGGGTGCCCACGCCCTCGACGTCGAGGACCCCTACTACGGCGGCGCGCAGGACTTCGAGGACGTCTTCGCCGTCATCGAGGCCTCGTTGCCCGGCCTGCACGCCTGGGTCGACGATCGACTCGCCCGGAACGGGTCCGGCTGATGCCCAGGGTGATGCGCCGGCTGGCGTTCCTGCTGCGGCCCGGCTGGATCGCGCTGGCGCTGGTGGTCATCGCGTTCACCTACCTGTGCTTCACGGTGCTGGCGCCCTGGCAGCTGGGCAAGCACAACCGGACGTCGCGGGAGAACCGCCAGATCGAGTACTCGCTCAACACCGAGCCGGTTCCGCTGAAAAGCCTGCTCCCGCAGCAGGATTCGTCGGCCCCGGACGCGCAGTGGCGCCGCGTGACGACGACCGGGCATTACCTGCCCGACGTCCAGGTGCTGGCCCGGTTGCGGGTGATCGAGGGCAAACCGGCATTCGAGGTGCTGGCACCGTTCGTCGTCGACGCCGGACCCACCGTCCTCGTCGACCGGGGTTACGTGCGGCCCGAGCAGGGATCCCAGGTCCCGCCGATCCCCCGCCCGCCCCGGGACACGGTCACCGTCACCGCGCGGCTGCGCGACTCCGAGCCCGTCGCCCCGGGCAAGGATCCCTTCGCCCAAGACGGTGTGCAGCAGGTGTATTCGATCAACACCGGGCAGGTCGCGGCGCTGACCAAGGTCCCGCTGGCCGGGTCTTATCTTCAGTTGACCGAGGACCAGCCCGGCGGGCTCGGCGTGATCGGCGTGCCGCACCTGGACGCCGGGCCGTTCCTGTCCTACGGCATCCAGTGGATTTCCTTCGGCATCGTTGCCCCACTCGGATTGGGCTACTTCGCGTATTCCGAGATCCGGGCCCGGCGGCGGGAAAAGCAACAACCACCCGCGGCCGAGGCGGCCCGGGCTCCGGAGGCCCCGACGACCGTGGAGGCGAAACTCGCCGACCGCTACGGCCGCCGCCGCTGAAGCCGAATGCCCGCTTCCTCCTCGCCCCGCCGCGCGGGCCGCATCGTCAGCGGGCGAGACAGCAGCCCCGCCAGCAGCGCGGCGCCCGCTTGCACCGTCCGTGACAGGGCCACCGCGCGGCGCAGGTCAGCGACCGTCGGCTCGCGGCCATCCCCCAGCGTGGGCCGGATCTGCAACTCGTGGCGGTACTGGGTGGGCCCGCCGAGCCGCACGCCCAGCGCCCCGGCGAAGGCCGCCTCGACGACGCCGGCGTTGGGGCTGGGGTGACGGGCGGCATCACGGCGCCAGGCCCGCACCGCACCCGAGGGTGACCCGCTGACGAACGGCGCGCACATCACCACCAGCGCCGCCGTCGTCCGAGCGCCGACATAGTTGGCCGCGTCATCCAATTTCGCTGCGGCCCAGCCGAATCGGGCGTAGCGCGCCGAGCGATAGCCGATCATCGAGTCCAACGTGTTGATGCCGCGGTATGCGAGCACCCCGGGCACCCCGCCCACGGCCGCGCACAGCAGCGGCGCCACCTGGGCGTCGGACGTGTTTTCCGCGACCGATTCCAGCGACGCACGCGTCAGGCCGGCGCCGTCCAGCCAGGCCGGGTCGCGCCCGCACAGCGACGGCAGCAGCCGGCGCGCGGCCTCGATGTCCCCGTGTTCCAGCAGTTCCGACATCGCCATGCCGGTGCGCGCCAACGAGGTTCCGCCCACCGATATCCAGGTGGCCGCGGCGGTGGCGGCGATCGACCAGGGCCGGCCGCCGCGGTCGGCGGCCCGTTGCAGCGCCGCGCCCAGCAAGCCCACGGCCCCGACCAGCACGCCGACGTGCACCACCCCCGCGACCCTGCTGTCGCGGTAGGTCGCGCGCTCCAACGTGGCGGCGGCTCGGCCGAACGCCGCGACCGGATGCCCTCGTGCCGGGTCGCCCAGCGCGACGTCGGCCAGGTAGCCGGCCAGCACGCCCGCCAGCCGGGTCCGCGTCGCAACCACTTCGGCAGCGTCTCACACCGGCCCCGGCCAGTTTCGAGCGGAACTAACGCCCGAACCCTCGCTCGTGGTTCACTCGGAACATGAGGCCCCTTGAGGCTGAATCCGCGATGAAGCGGCCCGCGACCCGGGTCGCCGACCTGCTGAACCCGGCGGCGATGTTGTTGCCCGCCGCGAACGTGATCATGCAGTTGTCCCTGCCCGGCGTCGGTTATGGCGTGCTGGAAAGTCCGGTGGATAGCGGCAACGTCTACAAGCATCCGTTCAAGCGGGCGCGCACCACCGGCACCTACCTGGCGGTCGCCACCATCGGGACGGAGTCCGACCGCGCGTTGATCCGCGGCGCCGTGGACGTCGCGCACCGGCAGGTGCGTTCGACATCGTCAAGCCCGGTGTCCTACAACGCCTTTGACCCCAGGTTGCAGCTGTGGGTGGCCTCGTGCCTGTACCGCTATTTCGTCGACCAGCACGAGTTCCTATACGGACCGCTCGACGACGCCACCGCCGACGCCGTCTACCTCGACGCCAAGCGGCTGGGCACCACGCTGCAGGTGCCCGAGCGCGCGTGGCCACCGGACCGGGCGGCGTTCGACGAGTACTGGAAGCGCTCGCTCGACGAGCTGCGCATCGACTCGCCCGTACGAGAGCATCTGCGCGGCGTTGCGTCGGTGGTGTTCCTGCCGTGGCCGTTGCGAGTGCTGGCCGGCCGGTTCAATCTGTTTGCGACGACGGGGTTCTTGGCTCCGGAGTTTCGGGCGATGATGCAGCTGGACTGGTCGCAGGGCCAGCAGCGCCGGTTCGAGTGGCTGCTGGCGGCGCTGCGCCTGGCCGACCGCTTGATACCACGCGCGGCGTGGATCTTCGGCTATCGGCTTTATCTGTGGGACATGCGATTTCGTGCGCGACGGGGCTGGCGGATCGTCTAGGCCCGCACCGTCGCGAAGAACGCGCGGACGTCTTCGACGAACAGCTCCGGTTGCTCGAACGCGGCGAAGTGTCCGCCGCGCGGCATGGTTGTCCAGTGCGTGATGTTGTAGACCGGCTCGCACCACGACCGCGGAGCACCCAGGATCTCTCCGGGGAAAGCCGCGACGCCCGTGGGTAATTCGACACGGTCCATTTGCCCCCAGACCTTGAAGCTCTCCCAGTACAAGCGGGCCGAGGACGCGCCGGTGTCGGTCGCCCAATAGACCATCACGTTGTCGAGCAGCTCGTCTCGGGTGAATACGTTTTCCGGATGGCCGTCGCAATCGGCCCACGCCCAGAACTTCTCGACGATCCACGCCAACTGCCCCACCGGCGAATCGGCCAGCCCGTAGCCCAGCGTCTGTGGCCGGGTGGACTGCTGCTTGGAATAGCCGGTGCCCCACTTCCGGTGATCGGCCAACGCGGCCAGCGCGCGCTGCTCGGATTCCGTCGGGTTCTTCAGGGACTCCGGCGTGGGCCGCCCGATCGGCATGTTGAGGTGGATGGCCGCGCAGTGGCCCTCGTTTCGGCCGATCTGCGTGGTCACGGCGGCGCCCCAGTCGCCGCCCTGGGCGCCGTAGCGGTCGTAGCCCAGGCGCAGCATCAACGTCTCCCAGGCCTGGGCGATCTTCTCGACGCCCCAGCCCGTGCGGGTGGGCTTGCCGGAGAACCCGTACCCCGGCAGCGACGGGCAGATCACGTGGAACGCGTCCTCGGCGCGCCCCGACGCCGGGTTGGTCAGCGGCTCGATCACCTTGTGGAACTCCACAATCGAGCCGGGCCAGCCGTGGGTGATCAGCACCGGGAACGCGTCGTCGTGCGGCGACCGGTGGTGGACGAAATGAATGTCGAGCCCGTCGATCTCGGTGATGAACTGGTCGAAGCGGTTGAGCGCGGCCTCTCGTGACCGCCAGTCGTATTCGTCGGCCCAATAGCCGGCCAGGTCGCGGGTGTAGCCCAACGGCATGCCCTGGCTCCAGTCGTCCACGCATTCGGCTTCCGGCCAGCGGGTGCGCGCCAGCCGCGCTCGCAGGTCCTCCAGGACGACGTCGGGGACGTCGATGCGAAACGGTTCCACGGATTCACCATTCACGCCCCTGAGGCTGCCACACCGCGGGCGAGCCACAAATAGCCGCCGACCTGGGGGCGCTTTCCGCTTGCGAGCGTAACGCCACGGCGAAAATCGGGGCCTCAAAGTCAAGCGGCTACTGCAATTTTGTCAGGCGGCGTGGTCGAGTAGGGCGGCGAGGCGGTCGGCGGGGGTATCGAGATCCAGGGTGGGTCGGGGGCGCTGGTTAAGGGTGTCTTGGATGCGTTTGAGGTCAGCTCTGGTGTGCACGCGCAGGTCGGTGCCCTTCTCGAACCAGAACCGCAGGAGCCGGTTGGTGTTCTCATTGCTGCCACGCTGCCAGGGCGAGTGGGGGTCGCAGAAGTAGACCGGTGCCTGCAGTTGCACGTGGATGTCGCGCCAGTTGGCCATCTCGGCGCCCCGGTCCCAGGTGATGGTGCGCCGCAGATGGGCCGGCAGCTCGCTCATGGCCTCGACCATGGCTGTGGCCACCGACTCGGCGGTGTGATCGTTGGGCAGGTGCAACAAGATGGTGAAGCGGGTGCTGCGCTCCACGAGTGTGCCGATCGCACTGGTGCATCCGGCGCCCAGGATCAGATCGCCTTCCCAGTGCCCAGGCACGGCGCGGTCGGCGGCCTCGGCGGGACGCTCACTGATGGTGAAGACATCGTTGAACTTCCCCCGGCGTTCGGTCTGTCCTTGGGGTTTACGGGTTGTCCGCTTGGTCGACAAACGCTTGTTGAGGTCGGCGCGCAGTTGACCACGCCCCTGGACGTAGAGGCACTTGTAGATGGTTTCGTGGCTCACCCGTGCCAGCCTGTCATCGGGGTGATCACGGGCCAAGACCTCGGCTATCAGCTTCGGACTCCACCCGTCATCCATCCATGCCGCGATTTGGGCGCACAACCCGGTTTCGTTGAGCTTGAACTGCTTGGGCCGCTTGGCATTCTGGGCGGCGCGGGAATGGGCAATCCCGGCGTGGTAATCCCCGTCGGGATTGCGGTTGCGAGTGAGCTCGCGGGAGATGATGCTGGGGTCGCGGTCGAGCTGACGGGCGATCTCGACCTGTTTGAGGCCCTGGTCCAGACCCCGCATGATGGCTAGGCGTTCATCGAAGCCGAGCCGATGCCCGAGCCCGCCCGGTCGGTCACGATCACCCGGTTCGGACAGGCCGGCATCTGAGCCATTGCCACTTCCTAACTGCATCGACCCAGCGTCATGCCACCATTTCCAGCCGGTCTGGATCGACACGCCGACCTGACGGCCGGCTTCACGTAGCGACTCTCCCGAACACACCCGATCGAAAAAATCTCGCCGCATCGAACGCGGATATGCCACAGCCACCTGCAACCTCCCTAACCATGGAAATTGCATTGACCGTATGAATCTGCCGGGCCGAAAGTCGCCGTGGCGTTACGCTCGCGAAAGCGAGTCAGCCGTGAGCTATGTGTCATTATTCGGGGCGTGTCCCTTCGTGCCCGCGCCGCGGCCGCCTGGCACATTCTGGGACCGGGGTTCGTCACCGGATCGTCTGACGATGACCCATCGGGCATCCAGACCTATAGCCAAACTGGTGCCCAGTTTGGCTATGCCCTGGCGACGCTCGTGGGCGTGGGACTGAACTTCATCGGAATTCCCCCGTTTCGGATGCTCTACTACGCTGCCGCGGCCAATGGCGTGCTTGCCCCGCCCTTGATGGCGATGATCACGCTGGTCGGCAATCACGTCTCGGGGCTCCAGCCGCGGACGGTTCCTCGTGGCAGCGAACCGTCTTCGTCGACCGGGCCGATGACCGCATCCGGTGCCGGGAGCTTGTAACGGCCGAGCTGTTGGGAGCGCCACCGATCCGTTCGGCGAACTGCGCCTGCGGCAGGTACTTCCCACGCTGGTGACGGCCTAATGGACTTCGGCCCGTCCGCCAGGTCACCAACACTTACATGGTCCAGTTGCTTTCGCACGCCACCATCTTGGCAGCGCACCACGCCAACAGTTCGTAGCTGGGCTCACCGGCCCCGGCCGTGCGGCCCGTTCCATTCCGGAGCGGTCCCTACCCAAGCGGTTCTCATCCCGCAACAATCCGTTAGCGACGCAACGTTTCCAAAAGCGTTCCCAACCGGCATGAAAACGGCCCTCGGAGAAGTCTTCGGGGACCATTTCCGCTGGTAGCGGGGGACAGGATTCGAACCAGCCCGCGACCTCTGGGTTATGAGCTACGCACCAACGGTCTTCCCGCTTCCGTGTGGTCTCAAAAGCGCTATGCCGATCGCGGCGTAGATCTCTTGTGGCGTCGAACCTCGGTAGACGATCTCGGCCAAGGCCGTAAACACGGTCGTCGGCTCGACACGCGAGTACGACGGCAATTCCCCCGGCAATGGCCCAGTCATGTTGTGCTCCCTTGTTGGTTCTGTCGTTGTTAGGCACACTCAAACCGCGTCTTCGGTGGCATCGACGAACGGGTTCGATTCGGGTGAGGCAGGTTTCGACCAACCACCGTCCCGCTGTGTACCGCCGCCAGCGTGGCGGCTAGCAAGAGGAGCCGTCGGCTGGGCTTCGGCTCATCTGGGCCTGCTCACCCGTTGCGGCACCAGCCTCGGCGGTCGCGGTGAAGGCGTAACGCACCGATCGACATCGAAAGGTGAAGCGGCACAAGGTCGGTGCTGACTATTATGGCGATGGCGATGTCGTTGGGTCGCCAAGGTTTTTACGGTCATGGTTTCGCTTCCATTTCTGCCTGGACTGTGCGGCTACACTGGTCCAGCAGAGGGCTCCAGTTGTCGCGCACGACCGTGACGGCTTGGGGATTGAGGTCTTGCAGGGATCTGTTTTCGGTGAGGGCAACCAGCGCTTCGGCCAGGCTCAGTGGTGAGAGGTTATGCTCTCGGGCGGTCTGCACCAGTTCGGCGAAGGCTTCAGCCATCGTGCACCGGCGCAGCGCGATCAGTATGCCGTGGGCGGTGTCGAGAATCCGGGCACCGCTGCGACGAGTGTCCTCCGATCGGTAGACCGTCATTGCTCCTCCCTTCAATTCCCTTTAAGCGTTCCGTTAAGCGCGGTGTCCCGCCTCACGGGCTTCGCTGTGGTCGGCGTATTCACCGCGCGTTCGGACCTTCGCCAGGAATTCGTAGGCTTTCATCGTTGACTTTTCCTTACCTGACAGCGCTTTTAGGCCCACCAAGTGTCGTGTTCTGGGGCAGGGACGACGATCGCTTGGTCGATCACGTCGACTTGGTTAGCTTCACGATCACCAACAGCGTCGAGGTAGGTGGTGTCTAGACCGGTGTGGTGGTCGACATCGAGAACCAGGTGGTGCTGGTCGATCGCGTCTGCTTCGGGTGTTTCGTCGGAGATGCTCTTGAAGTCGGTCATGATCGGCTCTCCTCCTTTCGTTGTTCCCTGCGGTGTGGTGGCCTGCCTGCTGACGGTGTGCGTTGGGCATGGAGTTTGGCGTTGCAAAGCTCCAGCGCGGTGTAGTCGGCTTTGAGTTGACTGTTTTTGGTTTCCAGGTCCAAGATCTGGGCGATACCGGCCAGATTGACACCCTGGTCGACGAGTTCGCTGATCCGGTGAAGGCGCTCAAGATCGTCGTCGCTGTAGCGGCGGGTGCCGCCGTCGGTGCGCGACGGGGTCAGCAGCCCCCGCCGCTCATAGAGTCGCAGCGTCTGCGGCGCGATGCCGGACAGCTCGGAGGTTACCGAGATGCCGTACACGCCGCGCGCCGATCGACCTGTCGAGTCGCCGGTCAACTGCTTCTCCTCCAGAAAAATTTCTAACTGCTACTTGCAGAAGTATACACGCAGTGGTATCACAAAGCTATGTCTGCAGACATAGATCGTCTGCCCTGATCGGGAGGTGAAACATGGTGTTGATGCGTACAGATCCGTTCCGTGAAATCGACCGGTGGACCCAACAGGTACTGGGCACGGCGGCCCGCCCGGCGGTCATGCCGATGGATGCCTGGCGAGACGGCGACCAGTTCATCGTCGAGTTCGATTTACCTGGCGTGAAGGCGGATTCCCTCGACCTCGATGTCGAGCGCAACGTCCTCACGGTCCGCGCCGAACGCCCCGAGCTGGACCAAAACCGCGAAATGGTTTCGGCCGAACGCCCGCGTGGCGTGTTCAGCCGCCAGCTGTTCCTCGGGGACAACCTCGAGACCGACAAGATCGAGGCCAACTACCACGACGGTGTCTTGCGGCTGACCATCCCGGTCGCCGAGAAGGCCAAGCCGCGCCGCATCGAGATCAGCCACGACGGCCACCAAACGGCGATCAACGCCTAACAACCGTAGGGCCGCAACACCGGCGACCCTCATAGCGACTGCGATCGCGTCAGTGGCGGCCCTACTTTCCGAACTTGTCGTTCAACGACGAGGAGGTGATGCATCGACAGTCGAAACCCGCGCGGTGAATCCTTGTGCCGTCCACAACTAATTGCTACCGATTGACACGCGCCCGACGCAGGACTGCGCGCGCATCGCCACTTATCGTGGCCGCTTTTCGTGGACCGCACGAACATCATCGACTCGGGGTGGGTGCGCGTGATGGCCCAGCGCGCCCACCCCGGCACACGACTGTCGGCCAGTCAACGACGCGGTGCCCAAAGATGACCGACCCCTACTCGGTGCTTGGCGTGTCGCCGACGGCGACTCAGGCCGAAATCACGCACGCCTACCGGCGCCACCTACGCGACCATCATCCCGACATGCGCGCCCGCGAACCCAATTCGGCAGCCGACGAACGACTGCGCCAAATCCTTGCCGCCTACGCCCTGCTCCGCGACCCGCGGGCTGTAGCGGCCTATCCTGGGGAACCCTGGAGGTCTCTGGGGCAGGGGACCCGGTGGAGGGTCGGATGAGGGCCGTCGCGGCGTGCCGTACGTGCGGCACCGAACCGCTGGAGAACGCTCGGTTCTGTCACGGCTGTGGCACGCCCGTTGCGGGGTCCGAAACACATGCCGAGTACAAGCAGGTGACGGTGCTCTTCGCCGATGTGGTCCGTTCGATGGATATTGCGGCGGCTGTGGGTGCGGAGCGGTTGCGCGAAATCATGGCCGAGCTGGTGAACGCGGCGACGGCGGTGGTGCACCGTTATGGGGGCACGGTCGACAAGTTCACCGGTGACGGGATCATGGCGTTGTTCGGTGCGCCGGTCGCGTTGGAGGATCACGCATTCCGCGCGTGCCTGGCCGCGCTGGATGTCCAAAGGGAGACCGAGCGCCTGGCCGCCGAGATTCAAGCCCGCGACGGTATCGCGCTGCAATTGCGGGTTGGCCTGAATTCGGGCCAGGTGATCGCCGGTGGGATCGGTTCGGGCCCAACGGGTTACACCGCGATCGGCGAGCAGGTCGGGATGGCCCAGCGGATGGAATCGGTGGCGCCGGCGGGTGGGGTGATGCTCAGCGAGTCCACCGCGCGCCTGGTCGAACACGCCACGATCCTCGGTGAGCCCGAGCCGATGAAGATCAAGGGCGCTGACGCACCTGTGCGCGCCAGGCGACTGCTGGCGATCAGCGACCATGCACCCAGTCGGCGCGGCGAGTCAGCCTTGGTCGGACGCACGTGGGAAATCAGCGCCGTGACCGCGATCCTCGATGAGGCAATCGGCGGCGCCGGGTGTGTCGTCAACATCACGGGGCCGGCGGGCATCGGCAAGAGCCGACTGGTGCGCGAATCCGCAGCGATCGCGGACCGCCGCGGTGTCCCGGTGTTCACCACCTACTCCGAGTCGCACACCAGCGACATCCCTTTCCACGTGGTCGCGCGCTTGTTGCGCGCCGGATTGGAAATCAACGATCTCGAAGCCGACGCTGCCCGGGCGCGCGTGCGCGATCGATTCCCCGACGCCGACCCAGAAGACCTGGTGCTGCTCGAGGATCTGCTGGGCATCGGTGATGCCGCGGTGGCGTTGCCCGATATTGCTCCCGAGGCGCGGCGTCGGCGTCTGACGGCCCTGGCCGATGCTGCTGCCCTGACCCGCCGGGAGCCGGCCGTGTACGTGATCGAGGATGTGCACTGGATCGACGAGGTCAGTGAGTCGATGCTGGCCGACTTCCTGCTAGTGATCCCGCAGACTCCATCACTGGTGCTCACTACCTACCGCCCCGAATACCACGGTGCGCTGACCCGGGTACCGGGCGCCCAGACCATCGCGCTGCGACCGTTGACCGATGCGCAAACCTCGGCGCTGACCGCCGAGCTGTTGGGCTCGGATGCGTCGATCAGCGGGTTGGCGGCGCTGATCGGCGCCCGCGCCGCGGGGAACCCGTTTTTCGTCGAGGAGATGGTGCGCGATCTGGCCGAACGCGGCATGCTGCACGGCGAGCCCGGCGCCTACCTGCTGCACGGTGATGTCGCCGACGTCCGTGTGCCGGCCACCCTGCAGGCCACGATCGGCGCCCGCATCGACCGTTTGGGCTTCACCGCCAAACGCACCCTGAACGCCGCGGCGGTGATCGGGTCGCGATTCGGCACCGATCTGCTCACCAGCATGATCGGTAGTCCGGACGTGACACCGCTCGTCGAGGCGGGGCTCGTCGATCAGGTGAATTTCTTCCCGCGCTCCGAGTATGCGTTTCGCAACCCGTTGATCCGCACTGTGGCCTACGAGTCGCAGCTGAAATCCGATCGTGCCGAGTTGCACCGGCGCCTAGCCGCTGCGATCGAACAACGCGATCCCGGCTCGAGCGATGAGAATGCGGCGCTGATCGCCGAGCATCTGGAGGCCGCGGGCGATCTCCGCGCGGCCTTCGGCTGGCATATGCGCGCCGGAATCTGGTCGACCAGCCGCGACATCGCCGCGGCGCAGACGAGTTGGCGCCGGGCCCGTCAGGTCGCCGATCGGCTCCCCGACGACGACCCCGACCGGCCCGCGATGCGCATCGCCCCGCGCACCCTGCTATCTGGCAGCGCGTGGCGGGTGGGTGGCAGCGGTGCCGACACCGGTTTCGACGAACTGCGCGACCTGTGCACCGCCGCGGGCGATCGGCGGTCGTTGGCCATCGGCATGACCGGGCACGTGGTCGCACAATTCATGAATGCGCACCGCCGCGAGGCATCTCGTCTCGCCACCGAACACACCGCGCTACTCGAATCGATCGGCGACCCGACGCTTACGGTCGGGCTGTCGTTCGCGGCGCTTGCCGCCAAGCACGAGACCGGTGAGATGGCCGATGTGTTGCGGTTGGCCCAGCGCGCCATCGATTTAGCCGGCGGCGACCCCACCACAGGCAACCTGGTTATCGGATCCCCCCTGGCGTGGGCGATCGCCTTTCGCGGCGCGGCCCGATGGTGCCTCGGCATTCCCGGCTGGAGGGACGACTTCGCGCAGGCCGTCGCGATGGCGCGTGGGCCCGACCCCATCTCCTTGGCCGGTGTGATGTACTTCACGTACCCTCTCGCGATTCCCAGCGGGGCGTTGCTGCCCGATGCGACCGCCTTGCGTGACACCGCCGACGCGCTGGCGATCGCCGAGCGGTCGGGTGACGAACTGGCGCTGCACGGTGCCCGATTCGCTCGAGGTATCACCCTGGTCCATCGCGATGGTCCGGAGCGCCAAGCTGGGTCCACCCTGCTTGCGCAGGTCCGTGAAGCCGCCTTACCGGGATGCTTCTATATCGTGTCAAGGAGTTGTCGGGACGGGATGTGCCGCGGCGAGGGTTCGGTAGAGCTGTCGGGTGAGATAGCGCTTCAGGGAACGCATGATCTCCTTGGTGGTGCGGCCTTCGGCGCGGCGTCGGGCAACGTAGGCCCGGGTTGGTCCGTGGGTGCGCATGCGGACGATGACGACTGTGGTCAGTGCACGGTTGAGACGCCGGTCTCCACCGCGATTGAGTCTGTAGCGCAGCGTGTTTCCCGATGAGGCCGGGATCGGGCAAGTTCCGGCCAGTGCGGCGAACGCCGCTTCGGATCGCACCCGGCCGGGGTGCGACCACGCCGTCAGTACGCACGCGGCGACCACCGAGCCGACACCAGGCAGATCACACAGTTCCGGAGCGACCTCCTCGACAGCGGTATCGAGCGTCTTGCGGTTGTCGAGCAGCTCGCTATCGAGGGCGACAATGCGCTTGGCCAACCGGATAGCCTCTTGCCTGCAGGTGCGGACGACAGAATCTTCCCTACGGTCACGCCATCCCGCGATCACCTTGAACTGATTGTGCGACAGTGCTTTACGCACATCGATGCCAAGATCAATTGTGCGCAACAGCGCGGTGAGAGCGTTGATGGCCCGGGTACGTTCAGCAACCATCTGCTCGCGGGCTACGACCAGAACACGCAACACCACCCGCGGGCCGGTGGCCCGGGGCCACCGCAGCCGCGAGGTGTCGACGGCTAGGACCGAGCGTGCGATACGGACCGCGTCCAACGCGTCGGTCTTGCCGACCCCGCGGCGCTGGGCGGCCGGCATCGCTGATGGTTCAACCACCAGCAGACCCGCATTGCCAACACGTTGGGCAAGCCCGGCGCCATAGGAGCCCACCCCTTCGATGACGATCAGTACCGAATGCTCGCCGATTCTTTGGGTGATCCAGTTCAGTGCGCGGTCGAGTCCTGGAGGGGTGTTCGGGAACACTGCCTCATCAACGACCGCTCCGGTCGAGCCAGTGACTAGTGCTAATGAGTGGGTAGCGGCGTGGGTGTCGACCCCGATGACAACGGTGTATTCCTCTGCGACGATGGGCATGGCGACGTTGGGTTCCTTCCGATGGGCGACGTCGTACCGGCGTCGGCCCGGAAGAACTTCGAGGCAGGCCTGTAACGGGCCACGACCCGCGGCAACGGGTCGGGCAGGCTTCTAATCAAGCCACCGAAGCAAGACCGGGCCGGCGTCGCCGCCCTCGGCCAGGTGGACAGATCCTGGCAAAAGCACCCAACCGGGGCCACGCGATTCACGAGTCACACCCAGCCAGGACGGCGACACCGATCCTGTCAGCCAGCACCGGGCCAGCCACCACGAATAGTTACAGGCGGTTCAGTTTGGTGGTGCCGGTTGTCGACATCCACATCGCACAGCAGAAAGCTAGGTCGGGAGATCTCGACGGTGCCATCGGACTGGCGCGGGCAGTCGTTGACGACTTGTTCGACTCGGGTGGGTCCATTTGGAGTGCGCTGGCCACCACTGCTCTGGTGGACTCACTGGTGCGCCGCGGCAGCGACGCCGACCTGCAGGATGCACGGGCCGCGATCGACAGGTTGGCGGCCGTACCCACCGACCCCGGATTCGTGCTGCACGAGATTTCGCTGTTGCGGCTGCGGGCGCTGCTGGCTCGTGCGCGCGGCGACGAGGGAACCCACCGCGACTTTCGGGACCGCTACCGATTAATGGCGACATCCCTTGGCTTCGAAGGGCATATCGCGATGGCCGAGGCGATGACCTGACCGGCGTCAGACCACACGCGCGAAGGAAGCCAGTCCGCGTCGGCTCCCCGCCGCGCGGATGGTCCGACGTGGCCGTCGGGCAACGGGGAAGGCAGCAAGCCGTCCCGATCGACGTCAACGTCATCGAACTCCAACCCGGCACTCAGCCCACAACGATCGGGCACGGTGGTCGTGTGGGCGGTCGAGGTCGACCACGACATGCCGGGTAGCCCATCGCTTGGGCTGCGGGTCGGTGTCGCTGGCAAGAGTATCGCCCACAGCGGCGACGCCGCATGGACCGATACCCTGATCGACTTAGCAGCCGACAGTGACCTTTTCATCGCCGAGTCCTACTTCTGCGACAAACAGGTGCCCTACCACCCGCGCCACGCCGACCTCGTCGCACATCGCGACCAGTTGGGCAGCCGCCGAATCATCCTCACCCATTAGGGCCGCGCAGGTCCGCAGTGGCTGTTGTCCCCGGAAGACAAGAGAACGTCGGAAGTTGATCGGTTGGGGACGTCGCTGCGCTGAGGTGGTGGGGCGAGAGTGAACCTCACTGTGACGTCTCTCATAGATGAGGTAATCGACATGACGACTCAAATCCATCCCGGCAGCGACGGCACTACCGGCGCTCCCGCCGGTGAGTGGCGGGACAAGAAGCGCTATCTGTGGCTGTTGGGGCTGATCATCCCCACCATGCTGTTCCTGATGCTGCCTATCGTGTGGGGCCTGAATAGGCTCGGCTGGCACACCGGATCGCAGGTGCTGTTCTGGATCGGGCCGATCCTGCTCTACATCCTGTTGCCGGCGCTGGACCTGCGGGTCGGGACGGACGGCCAGAATCCACCCGATGAGATGATGCAGCGGCTGGAGAACGACAAGTACTACCGCTACTCCGTCTACGCCTACATTCCGTTCCAATACGCCAGCGTCATCCTGGGCGCCTACCTGTTCACCGCCTCGGACCTGAGCTGGCTCGGTTACGACGGGCCGCTGGGCTGGCTGGGCAAGATCGGCGTGGCGATGTCGGTCGGCACCGTGGGCGGTGTCGGCATCAACACCGCCCACGAACTAGGCCACAAGAGAGACTCACTGGAGCGGTGGCTGTCCAAGATCACCCTGGCGCAGGTCTGCTACGGGCACTTCTACATCGAGCACAATCGCGGCCACCATGTGCGGGTGGCCACCCCCGAAGACCCGGCGTCGGCCCGCTTCGGTGAGACGTTCTGGGAGTTTTTGCCGCGCACAGTCTTCGGCAGCCTGCGCTCGGCGTGGCGGCTGGAGGCCGAGCGGATCCGTCGGCTGGGCAAGAGCCCCTGGAACCCGTCAACGTGGCTGGGCAACGACGTGGTCAACGCCTGGCTGATGTCGGTGGTGTTCTGGGGTGTGCTGATCGCGGTGTTCGGCCCGGCGTTGATTCCCTTCGTGATCATCCAGGCGGTCTACGGTTCCTCCCTGTTGGAGTCGGTGAACTATCTCGAGCACTACGGCCTGGTGCGCCAGAAGCTGCCCAACGGCCGCTACGAACGCTGCACACCCGAGCACAGCTGGAACTCCGACCATCTGGTGACCAACCTGTTCCTGTACCACCTGCAGCGGCACAGCGACCACCACGCCAACCCGACACGTCGGTATCAGACGCTGCGCAGCTTCGACGGCTCGCCGAACCTGCCCGCCGGTTACGGCTCGTTGATCGCGGTGACGTACTTCCCGCCGCTATGGCGCAAGCTGATGGATCACCGGGTGCTCGAGCACTACGACGGTGACATCACCAAGGCCAACGTGCACCCGCGCCGCCGGGCGAAGATCCTGGCCCGCTACGGGGCGGCGGCGTGATGGCCGCCTACCGCTGCCCGGGCTGCGACTACGTCTACGACGAAGCCAAAGGCGCTGCCCGGGAAGGCTTTCCGGCGGGCACACGGTGGCAGCAGATTCCCGACGACTGGTGCTGCCCGGATTGTGCGGTACGCGAAAAGATCGACTTCGAACCGGTGGAGGTAAACCAATGAGCGACTATAAACTGTTCCGCTGCATGCAGTGCGGCTTCGAGTACGACGAGGCGCTGGGCTGGCCGGAAGACGGCATCGCACCGGGCACCCGCTGGGACGACATCCCCGAGGATTGGAGCTGCCCGGACTGCGGCGCGGCCAAATCCGACTTCGACATGATGGAAGTCGCACGCTCGTGACCGCTAGCCCAGCTTGGCTTTTGCGCGAAACTTGTTTGTGACACAGTTCTGAATTGGCGAAAGTGCCTGTCCTGCACGGAGGAATCGGACTCCTCAAGGGTCAATGACTCCGATGGGGAAGGCGCTTTCTAGGTGAACGATGGCCTAGGCTATACGTCCCCGAGTCGCTAACCAGATGAACATCGGAGCCCGCTTCAGTGAACACCAGATACAGAATGTCTAACCACTTCGACTATGACGTTGTGGTGATCGGGTCGGGCTTGGGCGGATCCGCTGCAGCGTTGCGTCTGACCGAAAAAGGCTACTCGGTAGGCGTTCTCGAGGCCGGGCGGCGGTTTGAAGACGCCGAGTTCCCCAAGACCAGCTGGGACGTGCGCAAGTTCTTCTGGGCCCCGAAACTGGGCTGCACCGGGATTCAACGCATCCGCCTCCTGCCCGACGTCGTGATTCTCGCGGGGGCCGGCGTTGGCGGTGGTTCGCTCGTATATCCGAACGCCCTCGGCCACAAGTACCCGCGGCGCATTTGGTTCCTCGACAAACTGCCCAAAGGCCCGACCGGCAAGATCCTCAAACGTGACATCGCGATCCCAGCAATCCCAGTGGAGGCATGATGACCAAACACGACTACGACTGGCTGGTTGTCGGATCCGGCTTCGGCGGCAGCGTCGCGGCGTTGCGGCTGGTCGAAAAAGGTTATCGGGTAGGGCGTGTCGGAGGCTGGGCGCCGATTCGCCGACGACGAGTTCGCCGAAACCACCTGGCAGCTTTCCCGCTACTACTGGATGCCCAAGCTCGGGCTGAAGGGCATCTTCAACCTGACAATGTTCAAAGACGTGTTCATCGCGTCGGGCATGTGGCGTGGGCGGCGGATCGCTGGGTTACGCCAACACGCTGTACCGGGCCCGCCCGGCCTTCTACGGCGACCCGCAGTGGAAGGATCTCGCCGACTGGGCGGCCGAGCTCGCGCCGCACTACGACACCGCCGAGCACATGCTGGGCGTCACCGAGTACGACGAGGACTCACCGGCCGGAAAACTGCTGCGCGAATACGCCACCGAGCACGGTTTCGGCGACACTTACACGCGCACCCGGGTCGGGGTATTCCTCGGCGAGCCGGGTGTCACGGTCAAAGATCCCTTCTTCGACGGCGCCGGGCCGGAGCGCACCGGCTGCGTGAAATGCGGGTCGTGCATGGTCGGCTGCCGCCACAACGCCAAGAACACGCTGGTCAAGAACTATCTGTACTTCGCCGAGCGCCTCGGCGTGGAAATCCTGCCCGAGCGCACCGTCGTCGACGTGCGTCCGCTCGGGGCGCCGCCGACGGCTCCGACGGCTACGCCGTCACGCACGCGCGCGTCGGGGGCCTGGGTGCGCGGCGACCGCCGGCGGCTGACCGCCGGCGGCGTGGTGGTGGCCGCCGGACCGCTGGGCACCAACCGGCTACTGTTCCGCTGCAAGCTGGCCGGTTCGCTGCCGCGGCTTTCGGGCCGTCTCGGTGAGTTGGTGCGCACCAACAGCGAGTCGATCCTGGCCGTGACCGCACCCCCAGGCGCTGAGGACTTCGGCCGCGGCATCGCGATCACCGCGAGCGTCTACCCCGATCCCGACACCCACATCGAGCCGGTCACCTACGGCGGCGGCGCTGATTCGCAGTCGCTGCTGTTCTGGCTTTTGACCGAGGCCGGCACGCGGCGCACCCAGCCGCTGCACCTACTGGCAAACCTAGTTCGACACCCGCGTCTGGCGCTATCCGCAATGCGTATCAAGGACTGGTCGGGCCGCACGGTGATCCTGCTGGTGATGCAGACCCTCGACAACGCGATGCGCCTGAAGGTCAAGCGCCGCCTGCCCGGCGGGACCGTGGTTCTGACCACCGAGCAAGATCCCAACAACCCCCAACCCGGACAAGATTCCGGCGGCCTACCGCGCCGCGGAGTGGATCCGCCAACATCTCGGCGGGACCCCGCAGGCGATGTTCACCGAAGCCCTGCTGTCAATCCCCACCACCGCACATATCCTTGGCGGCGCCGTGATCGGCAAAGACGCGAACAGTGGCGTGATCGACGCCGGCCAGCGCGCGTTCGGTTACCAGAACCTGCTGGTGTGCGACGGTGCCGCGGTCCCGGCCAACATCGGGGTCAATCCGAGCCTGACCATCACCGCGATGGCCGAACGCGCACTCGCGCAGATCCCGCCCAAGGAGGGCGTCACGGGTTCGACGCTCGACGCCACAACCGTGCCCTGACAACCACAGGAGACGAGACAATGACGAGCACCGCACCGGACACGGCAAGCCAGCGCGGGACGATAGGCGCCGATCGCGGTTGAGAATCCGGCCACCGGCGAGATCATCGGGCAGGTCCCCGACATGACGCCGGCCGACGTCGCAGAGCTGGCGCGTCGCGCCCGTGCGGCCCAACCAGCCTGGGAAGCACTCGGTTTCGACGGCCTCACACCGTCCTGCGGCGCACGCAGCGGTGGCTGATGACAACGCCGACCGGGTGATCGGTACGATCTGCTCCGAGACCGGCAAAACCCACGAGGCCGCGTAGATCGCCGAACTCGCCTACGGCGCTTCAGCATTCGGGCTTTGGGCCGACAAGGCGCCACGCTACCTCGCCGACGAGCGGATCCACTCCTCGTCCATCTTCGTCAAGGGCAAGCGCCTGATCCTGCGGTACCGCCCGTTCGGGCTCATCGGCGTCATCGGCCCGTGGAACTACCCGCTGACCAACTCGTTCGGCGACTGCATCCCAGCGCTCGCGGCCGGCAACACCGTGATCCTCAAACCCTCCGAGATCACGCCGTTGACGTCGCTTCTGCTCGCCGAAGGCCTGGCCGGATGCGGCCTGCCCGAAGACGTTTTCGCCGTCGCGACCGGGCGCGGCCCCACCGGCTCGGCGGTGATCGACGAAGTCGACATGATCATGTTCACCGGCTCGACCGCCACCGGCCGCAAGGTCGGCGTACGGGCGCCGAGCGGCTGATCCCCGCATCGCTCGAGCTCGGCGACAAGATCCGATGATCGTGCTCGCCGACACTAACGTCGAACGCGCCGCCAACTACGCCGCCCACTACTCGATGTTCAACTGCGGCCAGACCTGCATCTCGATCGAGCGCTGCTATGTCGAGGCCCCGATCTACGACGACTTCGTCAACCGCGTCACGCAGAAGGTGTGCACCATCCGCCAGGGCGTGCCCACCGGGCCCGGCACGGTCGACGTCGGATCGCTGACGTTCCCCCGCAAGTCGAGACAGCGAACGCCACGTCGATGAAGCACGCGAACGCGGCGCCAAGGTGCTCACCGGCGGCACCGGGGACGGAGCAAGGGGTATTGGTTCGAACCGACGGTGCTCGTCGACGTCGACCACGACATGGCGTGTATGCGTGAAGAGACCTTCGGCCCAACACTTCCGATCATGAAGGTGGCCGGCGCCGAGGAGGCGATCCGTTTGGCGAACGACTCCGAATATGGGCTGTGCGCCGCGGTGTTCTCCCGCGACACCGCAAGCGCCGAGGCGGTGGCCCGGCGCGTCAACGCGGGCGCGGTCACAGTCAACGACGCGCTGGTGAACTACACCGCATTGGAGCTGCCGATGGGGCCGCGAAACCCGCTTCCGGGGTGGGCTACCGCCACGGTCCCGGCGGAATCCGCAAGTATTGCCGCCATCAGTCGCTGCTCATCTCGCGCTTCAACCCCCGGCGCGACATACACTTGCACCCTTACAATGCCCGGCGAACCCGGCGCTTCGGGCGACTGCTGGCAATACTGAATCGGGCCTCCGCTGAGCCGTAGTCCGCACGTTCCCGCCGAAGCACCAACGGCGTTGCGGCTGAACCGGAACCGTCAGCCAAGCACGGCTGCGCCGTACCAGTCGCAGAGGAGCAACGCAACTTCGACGTCGAGTCGGTCATCGGCAATCGGTCGGCCCCGGCGTTCGACCGCGCGCCGCACACGATATTTCACCGAGTTGACGTGCAGGTGGAATTCCTCGGCGGCCGCTTTGAAGCTCGAGCCTGTGCGCAGGAACACTCGCAGGGTTTCGCGAAGCCGTTCGTCGCTATCCGAGGGGGAGGCGAGCGGGCCGAGCACTTCGCTGACCCATGCGCGTGCCGCACCTAGGTCGCTCCCCAGCAGCGCCGCCATCGAGAGCTCAGGATCGCTTGCCGCCGTGACCCGGCGCGCGGTCGCGCCCGATGCGATCGCGACTGTGCGGGCGTCCTGCGCCTGCTGATGCGAACGGCGGAAGCCCTCAACGCCCGGCGACGGGTTACCGACCGCGACGTACGGGGCATCGGTTGCTGCGTCGACGAACGCGCGAATCCGCGTCACCGCGTTGGACGTAGCATCGGCTGGTAGCGGAATCCACGCCCA
This sequence comes from uncultured Actinomycetota bacterium, assembly GCA_963850895.1. Taxonomy (GTDB): domain Bacteria; phylum Actinomycetota; class Actinomycetes; order Mycobacteriales; family Mycobacteriaceae; genus Mycobacterium. The sequence goes on from CAWKNK010000001.1 coordinate 56,072, forward strand.
ACCGGTCACCCGGTCCACCGAGATGAACAACGAGCCCTGTTGAGCACCCAGGGATTCGGCGAGTTGGTGTACGAACCGTTCCATCTGCGCCAGTTCGACGCGATTGTCGGATTCATTACACCAGACGATGACTGCCAGATGGATTCGTCTGAGCGGGTAGCGGATTGCGGTTGTCATCGCATCGACGTCGACATCGGCACCGGCAGGCACCGGCACCGGCACCGGCACCGGCGAGAATCTCACGAATGCGCAGGGTGCGTAAGCTGTTTCGATTCTCCAGCCAGCGCTCGCGCTCGCCTTGGTAGGTGGCAACCACCTGTTGCGAGGTCTGGTCGATGTATCCGAACATGATCGCCGACATTTGCTCGTATACGTCCAGGCTCAGTTGCGGCTCCAGCTTCGCAGCGCGAATCTCCTCGAGCACGATTTTTAGTGCCACCCGGTGGCCGAGCCGGTATGCGCGGACCAACGCATTTGCGGACACGTCGCGTTGCGCCAACCGCCGGGCATGCTCAAGTGCGGTCGTCGGCACCTCGACATCCTTAACGGGGATGTTGTAGCGGATCGCCGAGAAGTACGTGTCGACATTTGCGGCCACGGTGTCACGTAACAACTGCAGCAACTGCGCGTCTCCGCCCAGTTCCGGGATCTCCCTGACCAACAACTCCTGGATGGAACGCGTCGTCTCGCCCAGCCTGTCGTCCAACCGACTGGCGACCATGGCCGCCGTCTTGGCCACGACTGCGTTGTCCTCGCCGCTCTTGCCCGCCATGAACCGACCGTAGTTCGCGCCGCCATCGGCGTGAAGCGATTCGCGGTCCGTCGTCCAGCGGACGGGACCCAGTTGTTTGGCTTCGGAAGCCAAGAACACGCCGATAGTTGGTCCGTTGCGGACGTCGCCGCGCCGCGGAGAGCTCCTTAATGTTCGAGACGAACGCAACGGCGAATTCATCAGCAAACCGCTGGCCCTGAATTCCACCGTCATGTGTTCCGCAATTTAGCGAACCCCACCGGTAGTCCGCTGCGGGTGTCCGCAGCCGTTATGGGAGTGGCGCGAAGGGGTGCCCGTGGGCCATAATTGGCACTCGTCGAGTGAGAGTGCTAACGCTGCCGCGTGATGACGCAAAGGAGGGAACCGAATGAGCGGCACCGATTTCATCGCCCGAACCGACGCTGTCGATCCGCTGCGGATCGTGCTCGTCGCACCGCCATATTTCGACGTTCCGCCGAAGGGCTATGGCGGCATCGAAGCCGTAGTCGCCGATCTGGCCGACGCACTTGTCGCGCGTGGACACAAGGTCACCCTGCTGGGTGCCGGTGAACCGGGCACCGCCGCCCAGTTCGTGCCGCTGTGGGATCGCGCGGTCCCTGACCGGCTCGGCCAGCCCTATCCGGAACTCATGCACGCATTGAAGGCGCGCCGTGCCATCACCCGGATCGCCGAGACCGACGGCGTGGACATTGTCCACGATCACACGTTCGCCGGTCCGCTGAACGCACGCATCTATCGCGCCCTGGGCCTGCCGACCGTGGTGACCGTGCATGGTCCGATCGACAATGACCTGTATCCGTACTATCGCGAGCTCGGCGGCGACATCGGCCTGGTGGCCATCAGCGACCGTCAGCGTGAATTGGCCCCGGACCTGAACTGGGTTGGGCGTGTTCACAATGCGCTGCGCGTGGAGGATTGGCCGTTCCAGTCCGACAAGGGCGACTATGCGCTATTCCTGGGCCGGTTCGCCCCGTACAAGGGTGCCCATCTGGCGTTGCGCGCGGCGCACGAGGCCGGCATCCCGCTCGTGCTCGCCGCCAAATGCGACGAACCCGCGGAGAAGGCCTATTTCGAGGAAAGCGTGCAGCCGCTGCTCGGTGCGAACGACCAGCTGGCTGGGCAGGTCGACGCGGTCGCCAAGCGCCAACTGCTGGCCAGTGCACGGTGCCTGGTGTTCCCAATACAGTGGGAAGAGCCGTTCGGGATGGTGATGATCGAGGCGATGGCCTGTGGCACGCCGGTGGTGGCGCTGCGGGGCGGGGCTGTCCCGGAGGTCGTCGTCGACGGTGTCACCGGTGTGATCTGCGACGTGCCTGCCGATCTGCCCGCTGCAATCCACCGGGCGCAGACGCTCGAGCCGGCCGCTTGCCGTCGGCATGTGGCCGCTCATTTCGGGGTGGGGCAACTCGGATCGGGGTACGAGCAGATCTATCGGAAGGTTGTCGGTCAGCGCCTGGTGTCCGGCCGCCACGTCACGATGAGGCGGATGTTCAAACCCGTTGATCAGCAGGGTGTCTTCACCGACGAGGAAGCCTCTGCATGACCGTGCCGACCGCGCTTAACTGTGGCGAGCCCGCGCGCATCGGGTCGGGAGGGGACACGGTGACGCTTGTCGAGGGAAGCAGCTTCTGTCTGTCTGACCGGCGCGGGGATGTGCGTGCCGGCGGGTCGCACGGGCTGTTCTTCCGCGATGCACGGGTTCTGTCCCGGTGGGAACTGCGGGTCGACGGCCAGGCGGCCGAAACGCTGTCGGTAGATAATCCGGAAGCCTTTGCGGCGCAATTCATCCTGCGCCGAGCGCCCCGGGCCGGATTGGCCGACAGTGCCCTGCTGGTGGTCCGCGAGCGGCTAGTGGCCGACGGCCTGCGAGAGACCATCTCGCTGCACAATCTCGACCACGAGAGCACCGTGGTGTGCCTGGAGCTGCACGTCGACGCCGACTTCGCCGACCTGTTCTCGGTTAAGGAGGGGCGGGCACCCGTCGGCGGCGCGGAGATGGCGGTGGTGGACGACGAACTCGTACTGCACGACCGCGCAGACCGCGTCCGCGGATTGGGCGTGACCGCGTCCGCGGATCCGATCGTGTTGCCGGGTTCGCTCACCTGGCGGGTGGTGGTGCCGCCCAGGCGGTGCTGGCAGACCGAGATCGTGGTTCAACCGACCTGGACCAACCAGAAGGTGAAGACGCGCTTCCGCCGGGGGAAAACCTGGAGTCGAGCGGCCCGGCCCTCAAGCTCGAGGCCTGGCGGGACACCGCGACCAATGTCGACACTGAGCATCCCGGGCTGGCCGAGGTGTTGCGCCGAACCGGGAGTGACCTCGGTGCGCTGCTGATTCACGACGACACCGGGCGCGGCATGTCATTCGTCGCGGCTGGTGCGCCGTGGTTCATGACCCTGTTCGGCCGCGACAGCCTGCTCACCGCCTGGATGGCTCTGCCCCTGGATGTCGGACTGTCGGTCGGCACGCTGCAGCAACTTGCGCGCGTCCAGGGGCGGCGTGTCGATCCGATCACCGAGGAAGAGCCGGGTCGGATCATGCACGAGATCCGCCGCGGCCCGGCCAGCACCGACGTGCTCGGGGGCAGCATCTACTACGGCTCGGTCGACGCGACGCCGCTGTTTGTGATGCTGCTCGCAGAAAGCTGGCGGTGGGGCGCCGACGAAGCCGCGGTGCGCGCGCTGCTGCCGGCCGCCGACGCGGCGCTGGCCTGGGCCGAGGAGTACGGCGACCGCGACGGCGACGGCTTCATCGAATACCGGCGCGCCACCGACCGCGGGCTGATCAACCAGGGCTGGAAGGACAGCTTCGACGCGATCAACGACGCGACCGGTCGCAGCGCCGAGCCGCCGATCGCGCTGTGCGAAGTGCAGGGCTACCAGTACGCGGCGCTGCTGGCGCGCGCCGAGCTCGCCGACGCGTTCGGCGACGCGTCGACGGCGGCGCGGTTGCGTGAGCGCGCGGATGCATTGCGGGCCAAGTTCCTTGAGGCGTTCTGGCTGCCCGATCAGGGTTGGTACGCGATCGCGCTAGACGCCCGCAAGCGCCCGGTCGACGCGTTAACCAGCAATGTCGGCCATTGCTTGTGGACCGGGATCGCGACCGACGAGCACGCCTCCACGATCGTTGAGCGGCTCTCGGGCGAGCAGATGGACTCCGGCTTCGGCCTGCGCACCCTGGCCTCGACCATGGGCGCCTACAACCCGATGAGCTATCACAACGGCTCGGTGTGGCCGCACGACACCGCGATCGCGGTGGCGGGGTTGCTGCGCTACCGACACGTGCCGGGTGCGGTGGCGCTGGCGGAGCGACTGGCAAGCGGGCTGCTCGACGCGGCCGAGGCGTTCGGTGGGCGGCTGCCCGAGCTGTTCTGCGGCTTCCCGCGCTCGCAGTTCCGCTCGCCGGTGCCGTATCCGACGTCGTGCTCGCCGCAAGCCTGGGCCAGCGCCGCGCCCTTGTTGCTGGTGCGGTCGTTCCTCGGCCTGGATCCGCACGCGCCGCGCCGCACCCTGTCAGTGTCGCCGCATCTGCCCGAGGCGTGGGGCCGCATCGCGCTGACGGATCTGCGGCTCGGCGGCATGACCGTGCACCTGCAAGCAGAGGGCCAGACCGTCAAGACCCGCGGCCTACCCGACGACTGGCAGCTGATCACCCCCGACGGCGCTCGGACATGCGAAGACAAACCATCACACGTCAGCGACACCGAGGACAACACGCAGGCAACCCCCGCCCGCGGCCCGCAACTATTGGTGCCGAAGCGCGCAGGCGACCGCTGATAGTTCCTCCGCAAATGTTTCCGGGCAACAAGCACCATTGCCTCGGCCAGGAGGGCTGGCGACCGTTCAATGACGCCCCTGTGGATCGTGCCGGCTTGGTGCCGGCCCGGGTCCGGCTGATACGGCCTGTGGGCAAACATGTTGTGACAGTGTGCGGTGCGCTGGTGCTGTTCCTTGTCGCGGGGTGCGCCGTGCCTCCGGCCGACACGTCTTTGCACTTCACGGTTAAACAAGGGCTGAACCTCAATTACTTCATCCGCGACGGTGCGACCGCGGCGCATCTCGTGCTGCGTTCGGGACGGAATCCGCGCATTCTGGTGGCGTTTCCCGCCGGAGACAGCGGTAGCGCGGTGTGGTTCGAGCCCCTCGCGGCCCCGGCGGATTGGGTGCTCGATTCACCGCCCGAGGCGAAGGCGGACAAGGATTCTCGTGGCCGCCCGCTGTACGGGATCGACTTCGACGCCTCGATTGCGGCCCCGACGCTGAGGATGAAGCAAACCGTGCTGTCCGGTGTGCGCGTCCTGCGCAACTACGACCGGGACGGCACCGTGCCCGCCGAGGTCCTCGTGCATGCCACGGCTTCGAAAAACACAATGACGTGGGCACGCGACCGGCTCGACGGCGCACCCGGTTACCGCCTCACCCTTGATGTCCGCGACGGTGCGGTGACATCCGGTGCAACGATCACCGCGGGCGCCGACCGTCGAGTCAGGCTACATGTGACCGCGTTGACCGGGGACGCTCCGCTGACGCCGCTGTCGGGGACCGCGCTGTTGAACGGAGCCGAGAGAAAGCTCGACAGCGCGGAGAAAACGCTCACCTTCCTGAGCTACCGACAGAAATTCCTGGCCGGCTCGTGGCGCTTTGACACCTATTTCGGCCGTGACACCCTCATCTCGATGATGCTGCTGATGCCCGTTCTGGCGCCCGATGCCATCGAGGCGGGACTTCGCTCCGTGCTGGCAAGGCTGGCTCCGGACGGCACGGTCGCCCATGAGGAGGCCATTTCGGAATTCGCGATACTGCTCCACCAACAACAGGACGGAACACTCAGCGACGCACCGATTTTCGACTACGGCATGGTCGACGAGAGCTACCTGCTGACGCCTGCCGTCGCCGCATACCTGCTCGACGATCCGACCGGAACCCAGCACGCGTCGGCCTATCTGCACGCCGATGCCGCGCCACCCGACAACACCACGGCCTCGATCGGTCAAACGTTGGTCCGCAATCTGCGGCTGGTCGTGTCCAGCGCCGAGGCGTTCGCCCGTGATCCCCGCTACAGCAACCTGATTTCGCTGAAGCCCGGGCATAACGCCGGAGACTGGCGCGACAGCAAAAACGGGCTCGGCGGCGGTCGCTATCCCTATGACGTCAACGCCGTTCTGGTCCCGGCGGCCCTGGATGCGACTGCGCGACTACTCGACAGCGGATTGCTCGATGCATTCCTGAGTCCCGATGACCGCATGCAACTGTCCTTAGCCGCCGCCGCCGCGAAAATCTGGCGCGCCCAGGCTCCGCGCTTGTTCACCGTGACCCTCGACACCCGGCAAGCCCAGGCCGCCATCGATTCCTACGCCGAAAAGATCGGCGTGCGGCCACAAGATGCGCTGGCCTTACTCGGTCGCAGCCCGGTCTCGTTTCCCGCCGTGTCACTGGGCGCCGACGGTAGACCGGTACCCGTCGTCCATTCCGACGAGACCTACGACCTGCTGTTGGACACACCCGCGCCCGATGTCCTCGACACCGAGGTAACCACCCTGATCCGCCCCTTCCCGCTCGGACTGATGACCGGAGCGGGGCTGGTGGTCGCCGACCCGGTCTTCGCCGATCCGGGATTGCAGGCGCGATTCACCAACCACGACTATCACGGCACCGTGGTGTGGTCCTGGGTGCAAGCCGCATTCGCCAGCGGTCTTGACCGCCAACTGCGGCGCAGCGATCTCCCCGCAACGAATCCGGGACCACCTGCTGGCCGCACAACACACCCTCTGGCAGGCCATCAACGCCACCCGGACCATGCAGAACTCCGAACTGTGGAGTTGGCGTTTCGACAACGGTAACTACCGCATCGCACCCTTCGGCGCCAACGCCGCCGACATAACCGAATCCAACGCGGCGCAACTGTGGAGCACCGTATATCTGGCCATCAGGCCACCCCGGCTGTGACGGATGGACTCCACCGAACTGCGCCGCTGGGCACCACCCCGGCGACTATCTGTTCATCTTTGAGGACGGCCGGCCACCGCATCCAGACACGATCAGACAGCGTTTCGACTGGCTCGCCGCAGCTGCAGGACTATCACGGATCACCTTCCATGAGCTGCGGCACTCCTACGCGACGGGCGCTCTGAAAGCCGGCGTGAGTCCGAAGGTGGTCAGCGAGCGCATCGGCCACGCCAATGTTGGATTCTTCCTTCAGACCTATGCGCATGTTCTCGGAAACGATGACCAAGACGCCGCAGAGCAGGCAGCCGCCTTCCTGATCGGCAAGGCGTGGGATCCAGCCGGCGACGGACTTCTCGTGGCAGCTGCGGTTCGCTCATGCAGGTCTCCTAGTGCTGGGAGACCCGGACTGTCAACGATGTCCGTCAGTTTTAGACGGGTGCTCGCTGCGGGGGCGGATGAGAGGCCCACGACGTTCGCTAAGACTCCCCTAAGCTCGATTGGCGCCCGGAGGAACCGCTGTCGGATGCGGTGAAGCGTTCACGCTGCCTGACGCCGTAGGCCGCCGCCCTGACGACGCGGTCGTCTTCGAGTCCAGACCCCAGCGCCCCGCCGACGGTGGAGATCGACCCCAGCAGCCACGCCAACGTAAGGTAGTCGGCAATGCCGACCGGATGGCCGACGGTTCTGGCGAACAGTTCAGGCGAAAGGATGACAACTGCGGCGCCCAGCAGCAGGACGAACAGGGCCACATACAGCACCGTGACGCCGATCGTTAGCGTCACTAAAGTCGCGGTGTTGTACAGCATCGGTCGCCCGCGCTCGGTGACCGACTTCGGCCGTTCCCAGAGCTTGTGATCCAGGATCAGCCAGGCCACCATCGCCGTGATCGACAGGATCGTCGCCGCGCCCATGCGCCAGGGGCCCATCGTGTCGGAGAATAACCAAACCTCCCTGGTGGCGAGCCCGAGCGCGCCGCTGGCGAACGCACCCACCAGGACCCGTGATAGCCCCGTTACCAAGCGCCAAGGGCGATTTGCGCGCACCATGCCAATTAGCAGGCGCAGTCGTCGCAGCCCCCTGGGGGCAAAGTAGCGGACCCCCTCGTCGGTTCGCGCATATGGAAGCCGCCCGGCGCGCCCCGTCGCCAAGCCGGGCACCCCGATCATTTCGCCAATCACCAATGCCACCACTTCGCGCACCTGGCGCGGCACAAACGTGGCGCCGAACCCCGGAACGGATATGAGCGCGAACCGGTGCTTGCTGCTGACGTCGGCGATGACGGGCAGGGTATCGTCGCGACGGGGCAGATCTGTGAGATAGATGACGATGTCGGCGTCATGACGTGAGGGATCGACCGATTCGATGACCTGTGGGAATGGGGCCTGTTCGTCCGGCAGGTACGGCTCAACGCGCACCGAGATGTTGCACCGCAAGGGCGGATCCACCCGATCCGCTAGTTCATTTGGCAGCGAGTCGGCAATTTGTTCGGCGAGCTCGGCCGCAAAACCCGGATCGGCGATCAGCAGCACGGTTGGGCAACCAACCGAAACGGCCAGCTTTGGCTGCGCGCGACCCTTCGCAAACACGCCGCTACATTCTACGCGCGCTACGGCGGGTCGAACCGGGCGACGGGCAGTCGGCTGCCGCTGCCGCAACCGAAATTCCGGGCCGACCGAATAGCTTGATGCGGCGTCGACCGCGGCCGCTCCCGGCAGCGCGCGGCTAGTGCTCCGTCTGCGATTTGAGACCTTGGGCGCCTTTTTGACCGAGTGGCTCGACAGCCGCCGCGTGCGACCCAATACGCTCGACGGCTACCGCGCAGCCCTCAAGCCGGTTATCGACCACCTCAGCACAGTGCCGTTACAGCACCTCGACACCCCGCACCTCGACGAGCTGGTGACACTGCGCCTGACCGGTGAACCAATTGCCGAGCGCGCCAAGCGCGGACGCCGTTCCGCCGAGGTTCTGGCCTATCTGCGGGCACGCTCAGAAGGCGCGGGGTATTCCGATCTGTTGAGTACGTTCGGCGGGCCCGGCATCAAAGCACTCGACCGTCTGGTGTCATCCGGTGATGTGCTGCGCCCGCAACGCGCCCGATACGTCGCCGCACTGCCGACTGAACCCGAGCGTCCGAAAGTGCCTGGCGGCGTGAGTAACCGGACCGTCTGCGCCATGCTGACGGTCCTGTCGACAGCACTCACCACCATGAAACGCGGTCTCGTCGCCCGCAACGTCGCCCAACTTGTCGACCGCCCGGCCATCGAGCACCGCGAGATGTCCACGTGGACGCCGGAACAGATCGAGCGGTTCCGCGAGCATGTGCGCAGCGACCGCCTGCATGCTTGCTGGCTGCTAACGCTCGCGGGCTGGCGACGCTCCGAAGTGCTCGGCCTGGCGTGGTCAGCGGTGGACTTCGATGCCGGGACCGTCAGCGTCGCTCAGGGCCGCGTTGTCGTGCGCGGTGCGGGCACCGCGACCTGCGCACCGAAGTCCGAACGGTCCCGGCGCACACTGCCGATGCCCGCCGACGTTATGGCCGCGTTGCGAACGCTGAATTCACAACAGAAGCGCGAAAGGCTGGCGCTCGGCCCGACTTGGATAGACACAGGGCTCATCGCGATCAACGAGGACGGCTCCCCCATTCGGCCCGAGACCTACTCGAAGGCATTCCGCCGTCACTGCACGGCAGCGGGCGTGCCGGTGATCCGGTTGCACGACACCAGGCACACCGCCGCGACGCGGATGCTCGACAGCGGCACCACCGTGTCGGCGACGGCGAAGTGGCTGGGCCACGATCCGGCGATGACGCTGCGGGTGTACGGCCACATGTACGACGACGCGCTGGCGTCGGCGGGTGACGTGCTATTCGGGGGATGTCCCCCGCCAACGGGGAGCGTTGATTCAAGCCCGCAATCTTCGCAATCGACCGGGTGTGCGAACCCAGCTGGCACAGTCTTGGCACAACGGGGGTTCATCCGTCAAGCCCGATTGGATCGCGGTATGACGCTGACCTGTGAAAACAATGGTGGGCGCGGACGGTATCGAACCGCCGACCGCTGGTGTGTAAAACCAGAGCTCTACCACTGAGCTACGCGCCCGTGCCCCGGGCAGGCTACACGCACAAAGCCCGAGTACCCAAAACTTTCAGCCCCGCAAAGCCGCCAGCGCGTCGGTCCACAGCCCCTGGTTGCGGGATTCGCCCGGCTGTTTCATCTCCGCGAACCGGATGACACCGGAGCGGTCGATGACGAAGGTGCCGCGATTGGGATAACCCGCGTCGTCGTTGAACACGCCGTAGGCCTGGCTGACCTCACCGTGCGGCCAGAAATCCGACAGCACCGGGAAGGTGAACCCGCTCTCCAGCGCCCAGATCCGGTGCGTGGGCGGCGGCCCCACCGAGATGGCCAGCGCCACGCTGTCGTCGTTCTCGAAGTCGGGCAGGTGATCGCGCAGCTGGTCCAGCTCGCCCTGGCAGATGCCGGTAAAGGCCAGCGGGAAGAACACCAACAGGACGTTCTTGGCGCCGCGGTAGGCGCTCAGGGTGACACGCTGTTGGTTCTGGTCGCGCAGGGTGAAGTCCGGGGCGGCGGCGCCGACGGGCAGCATCAACGCTTCCCGGTTCGCGACTTCGGCTGCACCAGTCGGCTGGCGCTCCAGTCGCCCAGGTTGACCGACGAGGTCGGCATCAGGCCGGCGGTGGGAGCGGCCTCGGCGATCTCGGCCGGCAGCACGTGGCCGAGCTTGCCGGTCTTGGGCGTCAGCACCCAGATCACGCCGTCTTCGGCCAGCGGACCGATCGCGTCCATCAGGGTGTCCACCAGGTCGCCGTCCCCGTCGCGCCACCACAGCAGCACGACGTCGACTACCTCGTCGGTATCCTCATCGAGCAACTCACCGCCGCAGGCTTCCTCGACGTCGGCGCGGATTTCGTCGTCGGTGTCCTCGTCCCAGCCCCATTCCTGGACAACATGGTCTCGTTGGATGCCCAGTTTGCGAGCGTAGCTCGGGGCGTGATCCGCCGCGACCACCGTGGAGCCTCCTTAAACCGTCCGGCGCTGTGCGATGGGGATTATCGTCGCACAGCCGCAACCGGGTCGACACTCGCCCTCACGGGGCGCCTCAGAAGGACGCCAGGCAAAGTTTCAGCGCCTGCGTCTTGGCGTCGTTGAGCCGGTCCACTCGCCGATTGAATTCGCCCGTCGCCGCGTGGGTGCCGATAGCGTTGGCCACCCCGCGGGCCGCGTCGATATACGTATTGAAGGCGTCCCTCAGCTGCTGGGACAGCGCATCGTTGAAGCTGTTGCTCACCGTGTCGGCGCTGTTGTTCAGCGCGTCGATGGCCGGGCCCTCCGTTGGGCCGGTGTTGTGGCCCGCGTTGAACGCGCCGACGAAGACATTCACCTTGTCGATCGCGTCCTTGCTCGAGGTGGCCAGCGTGTCGCACGAGGTGCGCACCGCCCTGGTGGTCAGCGATTGTTGCCGCTGGGACTCGCGGACCCTCGAGGTCGCCGACGATGCGGACACCGACGCGGACACCGACTGCCGATACGCCGGGGCCACCTGGGTGTCGGGTGTGGCCGTGCCGTTGGTGACAGTGGTACACCCCACGATCCCCATCAGCGCCGCCGCGATACATCCGAGCGCCAGAGCGCCTCGCCTGGGGAACCTCCCCGCAAGGACGGCACGCCATCCGATGAGCACGGCTCCTGACGTTACCGGGTGGCTTTCCCGATCGTCCCGCTACGCATGAGTTCGTGTCCGCCAGGTGAACCTGCGTCAGCTACCCGACGTCGGCTGGCCCCGCGAAACGCCGGTGCGGCACGATAGAGGGACACGGTGCACAGCACCCCGAGGGCACAAGCCCCGCCAACTACAGGAGCAGTGCGTTGACAACCGAGTTCGCGCGCCACGATCTGGCCAAAACCCCTAGCAGCGCAAGCGAACCCGACCGCGTTCGGGTGATCCGTGAAGGCGTGGCGTCATACCTGCCCGACATCGACCCCGAAGAGACCTCGGAGTGGCTGGAGTCGTTCGACGAACTGCTGGAGCGCTCCGGGCCGTCGAGGGCGCGCTACCTGATGCTGCGGCTGCTGGAACGGGCCGGCGAGCAGCGCGTCGCCATCCCGGCGCTCACGTCAACCGATTACGTCAACACGATCCCGACCGAACTGGAACCGTGGTTCCCGGGCGACGAGGACGTCGAACGCCGCTTCCGGGCGTGGATCCGATGGAACGCGGCGATCATGGTGCATCGCGCCCAGCGCCCGGGAATCGGTGTGGGCGGCCACATTTCGACCTACGCCTCGTCCGCGGCGCTCTACGAGGTCGGCTTCAACCACTTCTTCCGCGGCAAATCGCATCCCGGCGGCGGCGACCAGCTGTTCATCCAGGGCCATGCCTCCCCGGGCATCTACGCCCGCGCCTTCCTCGAGGGCCGGCTCAGCGCGGACCGGCTCGACGGCTTCCGCCAGGAACACAGCCATGCCGGCGGCGGGCTGCCGTCCTACCCGCACCCGCGGCTGATGCCCGACTTCTGGGAGTTTCCCACCGTGTCGATGGGCCTGGGCCCGCTCAACGCGATCTATCAGGCGCGGTTCAACCACTATCTGCACGACCGCGGCATCAAGGACACCTCCGACCAGCACGTGTGGTGCTTCTTGGGCGACGGCGAGATGGACGAGCCGGAGAGCCGCGGGCTGGCGCACGTCGGGGCGCTCGAGGGCCTGGACAACCTGACCTTCGTGGTCAACTGCAACCTGCAGCGCCTTGACGGCCCGGTGCGCGGCAACGGAAAGATCATCCAGGAGCTGGAGTCGTTCTTCCGCGGCGCCGGCTGGAACGTCATCAAGGTGGTCTGGGGCCGTGAGTGGGACACGCTGCTGCACGCCGACCGCGACGGCGCGCTGGTGAACCTGATGAACGTCACCCCCGACGGCGACTACCAGACCTACAAGTCCAGAGACGGCGGTTACGTGCGCGAGCATTTCTTCGGCCGCGACCCGCGCACCAAGGCGCTCGTTGAGCACATGACCGATTCCGAGATCTGGAACCTCAAGCGTGGGGGCCACGACTACCGCAAGGTGTACGCCGCCTACCGCGCCGCCGTCGACCACAAGGGCCAGCCGACGGTGATCCTGGCCAAGACCATCAAGGGCTACTCGCTGGGCGCACACTTCCAGGGCCGCAACGCCACCCATCAGATGAAAAAGCTTGCGCTGGAAGACCTTAAGTGGTTCCGGGACTCCATGCGGATTCCGATCAGCGACGCGCAGCTGGACGAGGATCCCTACCTCCCGCCCTACTACCACCCCGGCCCCGACGCCCCGGAGATCCGGTACCTGCTCGACCGGCGCCGCACGCTGGGGGGCTTCCTGCCCGAACGGCGGACGAAGGCCAAGGCGCTGACGCTTCCCGGCCGCGACACCTACGCCGCGCTGCGGAAGGGATCGGGCAACCAGGAGGTCGCCACCACCATGGCGACCGTGCGGACGTTCAAGGAAGTGTTGCGGCACAAGGAGGTTGGCCCGCGCATCGTGCCGATCATTCCCGACGAGGCGCGCACGTTCGGCATGGACTCGTGGTTCCCGTCGCTGAAGATCTACAACCGCCTCGGCCAGCTGTACACCGCCGTCGACGCCGACCTGATGCTGGCCTACAAGGAAAGCGAAGGCGGGCACATCCTGCACGAGGGCATCAACGAGGCCGGGTCGGTGGGCTCGTTCATCGCGGCCGGCACGTCGTATGCGACGCACAACGAGCCGATGATCCCGATCTACATCTTCTATTCGATGTTCGGCTTCCAGCGCACCGGCGACGGCCTGTGGGCCGCCGCGGACCAGATGACGCGCGGCTTCCTGCTCGGGGCGACCGCGGGGCGCACCACGCTGACCGGTGAGGGCCTGCAACACGCCGACGGCCACTCGCAGCTGCTGGCTGCCACCAATCCGGCGGTGGTCGCCTATGACCCGGCGTTCGCCTACGAGATCGCCCACATCGTGGAAAGCGGGCTGGCCCGCATGTTCGGGGAGAACCCCGAGAACGTGTTCTTCTACATCACCATCTACAACGAGCCGTACGCGCAGCCACCCGAGCCGGACAACTTCGATCCCGAGGGACTGCTCAGGGGCATCTACCGCTACCACACCGCCACCGCGCAACGCGCCAGCAAGGCGCAGATCCTGGCCTCCGGGGTGGCGATGCCGTCGGCGCTGAAGGCGGCGGAGATGCTGGCCGCCGAGTGGGATGTCGCCGCCGACGTATGGTCCGTGACCAGTTGGGGCGAACTCAACCGCGACGGCCTGGCCGTCGAGAAGGCGAAGCTGCGTCATCCGGACCGGCCGGCCGGGACCGCCTACGTGACCGAGGCCCTGTCGAGCGCCAGCGGGCCGGTGATCGCCGTATCCGACTGGATGCGCGCCGTCCCCGAGCAGATCCGGCCGTGGGTGCCCGGCACCTTCGTCACCCTGGGCACCGACGGTTTCGGCTTCTCCGACACCCGGCCCGCCGCGCGGCGCTACTTCAACACCGACGCCGAGTCGCAGGTGGTCGCGGTGCTGGAGGCGCTGGCGCGCGACGGCGAAATCGACCCATCGGTGCCGGTCGCGGCCGCCCGCCAGTACAAGATCGACGACGTGCAGGCCGCGCCCGAGCAGACGTCCGACCCCGGAGTCGCCTGAATTCGGCCGGCCCTCCCCGGCGGAGCAACGTGAGGCACCGCGCAAAACCGCCCGCACCTTTGGCGGATAGTTCCAGAAAAGTGGCGTAGGTTTTAGGGGTGAGTGACAACCCGTTCGCCGGCCCGTTTGCCAAGCACCCGCGGTCGCCGCTGGAACTGCTGGACACGGTGCCGGATTCCGTGCTGCGCCGGTTGAAGCAGTACTCCGGCCGGCTGGCCACCGAGGCGGTGTCGGTCATGCACGATCGGTTGCCCTTCTTCGCCGACCTGGAAGCCTCGCAGCGGGCCAGCGTGGCCTTGGTGGTGCAGACGGCCATCAACAACTTCGTCGAGTGGATGCAGGACCCGCACAGCAACGTCAGCTACACCGCGCAGGCCTTCGAATTGGTGCCCCAGGAACTACAGCGCCGGATCGCGTTGCGCCACAGCGTGGACATGGTGCGGGTCACCATGGAGTTCTTCGAGGAGGTCGTCCCGCTGCTGGCCCGCTCCGAGGAGCAGTTGACCGCCCTGACGGTGGGCATTCTGAAGTACAGCCGCGACCTGGCGTTCGCCAACGCCTCGGCGTACGCGAACGCGGCCGAGGCGCGCGGTACCTGGGACAGCCGGATGGAGGCCAGCGTCGTGGACGCGGTGGTCCGCGGGGACACCGGCCCCGAGCTGTTGTCCCGCGCCGCCGCGCTGAACTGGGACACCACCGCACCGGCGACCGTCGTGGTCGGCACCCCCGCGCCGGGCCGCGACGGGTCGACCGGGACGGGCGACAGCCAGCGGGCCAGTCAACACGTCCGCGACGTCGCCGCCCGCCACGGTCGCGCGGCCCTCACCGACGTGCACGGCACCTGGCTGGTCGCGATCGTGTCCGGCCAACTGTCACCAACTGACAAATTCCTCGGCGACTTGCTGCAGGCGTTCTCCGACGGTCCCGTGGTCATCGGGCCCACGGCGCCCATGCTGACCGCGGCTTACCACAGCGCGAGCGAGGCGATATCCGGGATGAACGCCGTCGGCGGCTGGCGTGGGGCGCCCCGGCCCGTGCTGGCGCGGGAACTCCTGCCCGAACGCGCCCTGATGGGGGACGCGTCGGCGATCGTGGCGTTGCACACCGACGTCATGAGGCCGTTGGCCGACGCCGGCCCCACGCTCATCGAAACTCTTGACGCTTACTTAGATTGTGGCGGCGCGATTGAAGCCTGTGCCAGAAAGTTGTTCGTTCATCCAAACACGGTGCGCTACCGGCTCAAGCGGGTCACCGACTTCACCGGCCGTGATCCCACGCAGCCCCGCGACGCGTATGTGCTGCGAGTGGCGGCGACCGTCGGGCAGCTGAACTATCCCACCGCTCCCGCTAGCGTCGGGAACAACGCGATGCCGCCTGTTTCGCTGCCGGTCAAAGCGCCTATCGTGAGTCAATCCGGGCAATAGTGACCCAGGCAACAGGTCGCGGCACGGTATCGAACATGTAGCTTACGGAGCTGTATTGTATGAAGTACACAAAAACCTAAGACGAGGTTCATAATCTGTTACACCCGCCAAAACCGTTTCCACAGTGTTCTCTTAAACACGTGATTGCATTGCTTGCGCCCGGACAGGGTTCGCAGACCGAGGGGATGCTCTCGCCGTGGCTCGACCTGCCAGGTGCCGCGGACCAGCTCGAGCTGTGGTCGAAGGCCAGCGGCCTCGACCTCGTCCGGCTGGGCACCACCGCGTCGACCGAAGAGATCACCGACACCGCGGTCACCCAGCCCCTGGTCGTCGCGGCCACCCTGCTGGCCCACCAGGAGCTCACCAAGCGCGGCCTGCTGGCCTCCGAAACCAAGAATGCCGAACTCATCGTCGCGGGCCACTCCGTCGGCGAGATCGCGGCCTACGCGATCGCCGGTGTGATGGCCGCCGATGACGCCGTCGCGCTGGCCGCCACCCGTGGTGCCGAAATGGCCAAGGCGTGCGCCGTCGAGCCGACCGGCATGTCCGCGGTGCTCGGCGGTGACGAGGCCGAGGTGCTGACCCGTCTCGAGCAGCTCGACCTGTTCCCCGCCAACCGCAACGCCGCCGGCCAGATCGTCGCCGCCGGCCCGCTGACGGCGCTGGAGAAGCTGGCCGAGGACCCGCCGGCCAAGGCCCGGATCCGCGCCCTCGGCGTGGCCGGGGCGTTTCACACCAAGTACATGGCTCCGGCCCTCGACCGCTACGCCGCCGCGGCGGCCGCCGTCGCAACCGCCGAGCCGACCGCCACGCTGCTGTCGAACCGCGACGGACAGCCCGTCGCCTCCGCGGCGGCGGCGATGGAGGCGCTGGTCGCGCAGCTGACCCAGCCGGTGCGCTGGGACCTGTGCACGGCGACCATGCGTGACCGCCAAATCACGGCGGCCGTGGAGTTCCCCCCTGCGGGCACTCTCACCGGCATCGCCAAACGCGAACTTCGGGGGGTTACGACCCGCGCCGTCAAGGCACCCGCAGACCTGGACGCATTGGCCGAACTTTAGGGCCGCGTCCAGTACAACCACATAACGCTCTATAGAACACTCTGTTCGATTAACACAACACATTACGAAGGGAAGACGCTGTGGCCGTCAGTCAGGAAGAAATCATCGCCGGTATCGCGGAGATCATCGAAGAGGTCACCGGTATCGAGCCGTCCGAGGTCACCCCGGAGAAGTCGTTCGTCGACGACCTGGACATCGACTCGCTGTCGATGGTGGAGATCGCCGTGCAGACCGAGGACAAGTACGGCGTGAAGATCCCGGACGAGGACCTCGCCAGTCTGCGCACCGTCGGTGACGTCGTCTCCTACATCCAGAAGCTCGAGGAAGAGAACCCCGAGGCCGCCGAGGCGCTCCGCTCCAAGCTCGTGTCGGAGAACCCCGACGCCGCTGCCAACGTCAAGGCGAGGCTGGAAGCGGACAGCAAGTGACCAAGCCTTCCACTGCTAACGGCGGTTACCCCAGCGTTGTGGTAACCGCCGTCACGGCGACGACGTCGATCGCGTCGGACATCGAGAGCACGTGGAAGGGCTTGTTGGCCGGCGAAAGCGGCATCCGCGTCCTCGAAGACGAGTTCGTCACCAAGTGGGACCTGCCCGTCAAGATCGGTGGCCACCTCAAGGAGTCCATCGACGAGCACATGAGCAGGCTCGACATGCGGCGCATGTCGTATGTCCAGCGGATGAGCAAATTTCTCAGCGGTCAGCTGTGGGAGTCCGCAGGCAGCCCGGAGGTCGATCCGGACCGGTTCGCCGTCGTTGTCGGCACCGGTCTGGGCGGCGCCGAGAGGGTCATCGAGAGCTACGACCTGATGAACGAAGGCGGGCCCCGCAAGGTGTCCCCGCTCGCCGTTCAGATGATCATGCCCAACGGTGCCGCGGCGGTAGTGGGTCTGCAGCTCGGGGCCCGCGCCGGGGTGATGACTCCGGTGTCGGCGTGCTCGTCGGGCTCGGAGGCAATCGCTCACGCGTGGCGCCAGATCGTCATGGGTGACGCGGACGTCGCCGTGTGCGGCGGTGTCGAAGGCCCCATCGAGGCGCTGCCCATCGCAGCGTTCTCGATGATGCGGGCCATGTCGACCCGCAACGACGAGCCCGAGCGTGCGTCGCGGCCGTTCGACAAAGACCGCGACGGCTTCGTGTTCGGCGAGGCCGGGGCGCTCATGGTCATCGAGACCGAGGAGCACGCCAAGGCCCGCGGCGCCAAGCCGTTGGCCCGATTGCTGGGTGCCGGTATCACCTCGGACGCGTTCCACATGGTCGCGCCTGCGCCGGACGGCATGCGCGCCGGTCGCGCGATGACACGGTCACTGGAGCTGGCGGGCTTGTCCCCCAAGGACATCGACCACGTCAACGCGCACGGGACGGCGACGCCGATCGGCGACACCGCGGAGGCCAACGCCATCCGGGTCGCCGGTTGCGAACAGGCCGCGGTATATGCACCGAAGTCGGCACTGGGGCACTCCATCGGCGCGGTCGGCGCACTGGAGTCGGTGCTCACGGTGCTGTCCCTGCGGGATGGTGTCATCCCGCCCACACTGAACTACGAAACCCCTGATCCCGAGATTGATCTCGACATCGTCGCCGGCGAACCCCGCTACGGCGACTACCAGTACGCGATCAACAACTCGTTCGGCTTCGGCGGCCACAATGTGGCCCTAGCCTTCGGGCGTTACTAGAGCACGGAAGGAACGTTCGCCAGACCCATGACAGAGCTGGTTACCGGGAAAGCTTTCCCCAATGTGGTCGTCACCGGCATTGCCATGACGACCGCACTGGCAACCGACGCGGAAAACACGTGGAAGTTGTTGCTCGACGGCCAGAGTGGAATCCGCACCCTCGATGACCCGTTTGTCGAGGAATACGACCTGCCGGTCCGCATCGGCGGGCACCTGTTGGAGGAATTCGACCACCAGCTGACTCGTATCGAGCTGCGCCGGTCGGGATACCTGCAGCGGATGTCCACCATTCTGGGCCGGCGGGTATGGGAGAACGCCGGCTCGCCGGAGGTCGACACCAACCGGTTGGCGGTGTCCATCGGTACCGGCCTGGGCTCGGCCGAAGAGCTCGTCCTCGGGTATCAAGAGATGCACGAGCGCGGGTACCGAGCGATGTCCCCGCTGACCGTGCAGAAGTACATGCCCAACGGCGCGGCCGCGGCCGTCGGGCTGGAACGGCACGCCAAGGCCGGGGTGATGACGCCGATATCAGCGTGTGCATCCGGTTCGGAGGGCGTTGCCCGTGCCTGGCAGCAGATCGTGCTCGGCGAGGCCGACGTGGCGATCTGTGGCGGCGTGGAAACGAAGATCGAGGCGGTGCCCATCGCCGGGTTCGCCAATATGCGCATTGTGTTGTCCACCAATAACGACAACCCCGCCGGTGCGTGTCGCCCCTTCGACAGGGACCGCGACGGTTTCGTGTTCGGCGAAGGCGGCGCGCTGATGGTGATCGAGACCGAAGAGCACGCAAAGGCGCGTGGCGCGAATATCCTGGCCCGGATCATGGGGGCCAGCGTTACCTCGGACGGCTTCCACATGGTGGCGCCGGATCCCGACGGGGTGCGCGCCGGGCATGCGATGAGTCGGGCGATTGAGCTCGCTGGCCTCACTCCGGGCGATGTCGGCCATGTGAATGCTCACGCCACCGGCACTCAGGTCGGTGACGTCGCCGAGGGCAAGGCGATCAACAATGCCCTGGGTAGCAACAAGCCTGCGGTGTACGCTCCCAAGTCCGCTCTCGGCCACTCAGTGGGTGCGGTCGGTGCGGTGGAATCGATCCTCACCGTGCTCGCATTGCGGGACCAGGTGGTTCCGCCGACGCTCAACCTCGAAAACCTCGACCCGGAGATCGATCTGGACGTGGTGGCGGGCAAGCCGCGGCCGGGTAACTACCAGTACGCGATCAACAACTCGTTCGGGTTCGGCGGCCACAACGTGGCAATCGCCTTCGGGCGGTACTGACCCCCCGCTTCCTCACCACAGAGAGCACCCTCGGAACAGGAGACCTGCGATGACGATCATGGCCCCCGCGTCGGTTGGCGAGTCGCTCGACCCCAGGGACCCGTTGCTGCGTCTGAGCAACTTCTTCGACGAGGGCAGCGTCGAGCTGCTGCACGAGCGTGACCGCTCGGGTGTGCTTACGGCGTCGGGCACCGTGAACGGTGTGCGCACCATTGCCTTCTGCACGGACGGGACCGTGATGGGCGGCGCCATGGGTGTCGAGGGTTGCGCGCACATCGTCAACGCCTACGACACCGCCATCGAGGAGCAGAGCCCGATCGTGGGTATCTGGCACTCCGGCGGGGCGCGCCTGGCCGAGGGTGTGAAGGCGCTGCACGCGGTCGGGACGGTGTTCGAGGCGATGATTCGCGCGTCCGGTTACATCCCGCAGATCTCGGTGGTCGTCGGTTTCGCCGCCGGGGGCGCCGCCTACGGCCCGGCGCTGACCGACGTCATCGTGATGGCGCCGGAAAGCCGGGTGTTCGTCACCGGGCCCGACGTGGTGCGCAGCGTCACCGGCGAGGACGTGGACATGGCGTCCCTCGGCGGCCCGGAAACCCACCACAAGAAGTCCGGGGTGTGCCACATCGTCGCCGACGACGAGCTCGACGCCTACGAGCGTGGCCGCCGCCTGGTCGGATTGTTCAGCCAGCAGGGGCATTTCGACCGCACCAAGGCCGAGGCCGGTGACACCGACATCCACGCGCTGCTACCGGAATCGGCTCGGCGCGCCTACGACGTGCGTCCGATCGTGACCGCGATCCTGGACGCCGAGACCCCATTCGACGAGTTCCAGGCCAATTGGGCGCCGTCGATGGTGATCGGGCTGGGCCGGCTGTCCGGCCGCACGGTCGGCGTCCTGGCGAACAACCCACTGCGACTCGGTGGCTGCTTGAACTCCGAAAGCGCCGAGAAGGCAGCACGATTCGTGCGTCTCTGCGACGCGTTCGGCATCCCGCTGGTGGTGATCGTCGACGTGCCGGGCTATCTTCCCGGTGTCGACCAGGAGTGGGGCGGCGTGGTGCGCCGCGGCGCGAAGCTGCTGCACGCGTTCGGCGAGTGCACGGTTCCGCGTGTCACGCTGGTCACCCGAAAGACCTACGGCGGGGCCTACATTGCGATGAACTCCCGGTCGCTCAACGCGACCAAGGTGTACGCCTGGCCGGACGCCGAGGTGGCTGTGATGGGCGCCAAGGCCGCCGTCGGCATCCTGCACAAGAAGAAGCTGGCCGCCGCGGCCGATCACGAGCGCGAAGCGCTGCACGACGAACTGGCGGCCGAGCACGAGCGGATCGCCGGCGGTGTGGACAGCGCCATCGAGATCGGTGTGGTCGACGAGAAGATCGACCCGTCGCACACCCGCAGCAAGCTCACCGAGGCGCTGGCCCATGCGCCGACTCGCCGCGGTCGCCACAAGAACATCCCGCTGTAATTTTTTAGCGCGAGCAGACACAAAATCGCACGCGCGGTGCCCGCGCAGTGCGATTTTGTGTCTGCTCAGTGGGTTAATCCCCAGCGGTGACTGGCCGATTTGAGTCCGTTCTCCGCATGCTTTCGCCGTGCACACCGATGCGCTAGGGCTTTTGCACGAAGCCGGCGGGTTCGCGACAACCGCACGACTGCTGACAGTCATGACTCGTCAGCAACTCGACGTTCAAGTCCGAAGCGGTGGACTTTTCCGCGTGTGGCATGGGGTTTACGGCGCCACAGAGCCAGATCTCCTGGGGCGCCTGGCCGCACTGGATGTCTTCATGGACCAGCACGCGGTGGCCTGCATGGGTACCGCCGCGGCTTTGTACGGGTTCGACACGGAGAACACCACCGCCATTCACGTGCTCGATCCTGGTGTACGCGTGCGTCCCACGATCGGTTTGATGGTTCACCAACGCACCGGTGCCCGGCTCCAACGGATCGCCGGTCGTCTCGCGACCGCACCCGGATGGACTGCAGTGGAGGTCGCCAGGCAACTGCGCCGGCCGCGAGCACTGGCAACCCTCGACGCGGCATTGCGCTCGATGCGGTGCACACGCGATGAAATTGGTAACGCCATTGCGGAGCAGCGAGGGCGTCGAGGCATTGTTGCTGTGCGTGCACTACTGCCCTTAGCGGATGGCCGTGCGGAATCGGCCATGGAAAGCGAGGCTCGCCTCGTCATGATCGACCGCGGGCTACCGCTCCCCGAGCTCCAGCATCCGATCGTCGGACACGATGGTGAGTTGTGGCGCGTCGATTTCGCTTGGCCGGAAGTTCGTTTGGCAGCAGAATACGAGAGCATCGACTGGCATGTAGGCCGCGAGGAAATGCTCCGCGACAAAACGCGGTGGGCCAAGATACAGGAGCTCGGGTGGACGATCGTCCCTATAGTCGTGGATGACGTTCGACGAGAACCCGACCGCCTCGCCAACCGCATCGCGACCCACCTGAACCGCCCGCGGTTGGCCAGCTAACCCCGAGCAGACACAAAATCGCACGCGCGGTGCCCGCGCAGTGCGATTTTCTGTCTGCTCGCGGCATTTAGCGGCACAGGATCGTCGTAAGCGCCTGGCGCAGTTCGCCTTCGGGGTCGGCGGGCAGTGCGTCGGCACGCCAGCCCACGAAATCGTCGGGCCGAACTAGGAGCGCGCCTTCGGGCGCGAGCCCGGGAATCGCGTCATCCACGCGACACATGGTGACCGGAACGCCGAGCGCGGACGACGCGGAACTCACGGCGGAGCGCCAGCGCTCGTCGCCGGTCAGCACGGTGAACCCCGGGCCCAGCAGGTCGAGCGTCGACACACCGTCGCGCACCCACACGTGCGGAACCCGGGTGCCGGGCTGCGCGCGCAACTCCCCCACCAGTTGCATCGTGTCCGGCTCCGCAGGGCCGTTCACAATGGCCGCCGAGTGGTAGCGGTATCCGATGAGCAACTCGAACATCGAGCACTCTTCCTCGGCCGGCAGCTGTGGCCGGTCGTCGCCCAGCGGGAGCACGGCAACCGTCGGGCCGGTCAGCGACTGGCGGGCCGCGAACCGCCCCACCGGGTGGCGCTCGGCGTGGTAGGTCTCCAACAATGCCGGACCGGCGGTCCCGT
The DNA here is from genome assembly GCA_963850895.1 of uncultured Actinomycetota bacterium. Lineage (GTDB taxonomy): Bacteria > Actinomycetota > Actinomycetes > Mycobacteriales > Mycobacteriaceae > Mycobacterium. The sequence goes on from CAWKNK010000001.1 coordinate 79,016, forward strand.
CCAACACGGCGGCGAGCTTCCACGCCAAGTTGTGCGCACTCTGGATGGCCGTGTTGGCTCCGCCAGCCTTGAACGGTGGCATGGTATGCGCCGAATCCCCGACGAGAAATGCTCGGCCACAAACGAATTGGTCGGCCACCTGTTCGTAGGGTTGCCAGGCCGCGACCTCGATGATGTCGATATCCATCGGCTCGCCGATCGCCTTGGTGAGCAGATCGCGGCACCGTTGCGGTGTGAACTGGTCGGCAGTCTCGCCTTTGGCGGGGAAGTACATGGTGATGAACATCCCGAGCTCGCCTTCCACCACCAGGAAAATGCCATCCACATCAGGGCTTTTGACTTGCACGGCATCGCCATCGGCCAGGTGCGAAACGAATTTCGTCCAGGGCGCCCGGAAGTAGATGAAGACGACGTAGATCGGCAGCGCGCCGTAGCCGGAGGTGGTGATCCCAAGCCAGTTTCGGATCGGGCTGTGCACACCGTCGGCGCCGACGAGGTAGTCCGCACGGACGGTCTCGGACCTTCCCGAGTCCCGGTCGCACACCACCGCGGTGACGCCCGCCTCGTCCTGCTCGAGCGACACCACTTCCATCCCGTAGCGCACTTCGCCGCCCCGTCGGCGGGTTTCGGCGAGCAGGATCGGCTCCAACCTGCTCTGCGGGCAGTACTGCGCCGCGGGCTCCGGGCTGAGCCCGTCAAGTCCCGCGAAGACCGCGTCGATATCGATGGCCAGCTTTTCCTCGGCGCTGTTGAGCGCGGGCCTGACCATCATGGCCGAGACATGCTCGGCGACCGCGTGCACCTCGTCCGCCAGGCCGAGGCCGCGCAGGATCTCCAGGCTGCGGAAGCTCAGGTTGCGGGCCTTCGGATAGATGAAGGTCTCGCGCCGCCTCTCCACCAGCAGCGAGCGGATCCCGTGTTTGGCCAGCAGCGCGGAGGTGGCCAGGCCGCCGGCGCCGGCGCCGACGATGAGCACGGGAACGCGTGTGGTCGTCACACCTGAAATGATAGTCGCTGTCATTAGATATTTACAGTCACAATCTGCTGCGGCGCGGCGTGGTGGAAGATGAGGTCGTGACTCTCCCGGCGGCGGCGATGATGGACGTCGCGTTCGACGAGGCGCGGGCCGGGCTGGCGGAGGGCGGCATCCCGATCGGCGCGGCGCTGTTCACCGGGGACGGCCTGCTGCTCGGGCGTGGCCGGAATCGCCGTGTGCAACAGGGGGATCCCTCGCTGCACGCCGAGGTCGATGCCTTTCGTGCCGCCGGCCGACAGCGTGACTACCGATCTACGGTCATGGTGACGACGCTCTCGCCGTGCTGGTACTGCAGTGGCCTGGTGCGTCAGTTCAACATCGGTTCGCTGTTGGTCGGCGAATCCCGGACGTTCAGCGGCGGGCGCGACTGGCTGGCGGACAACGGGGTCAGGGTCACGGTCCTCGATGACGACCGCTGCTCGGCGATGATGTCGGCCTTCATCGCCGAGCACCCCGCCCTGTGGCACGAGGACATCGGCCTGGCGCCCTAGCCGTACCGCGCCACGAATTCCTCCGCCACCGCCACAACCCGCTCGCGGTCGGACTCCACCAACCCGATGCGAGTCCGCCGGTCCAGGATGTCGGAGACATCCAGCGCGCCCTCATGGGTGATCGCGTACTCGAATTCCGCCCTGGTGACGTCGATGCCCTCGGCGACCGGCTCGGTCGGGCGCTTGCAGGTGGCGGTGGCGACGACCTTGGCCGCCTCGGCGCCGTACCGCCCCACCAGCGACGCCGGCAACCCGGCAACCCGGCTCGAGCCGCCCGTCCCGGGGTTGGCGGGCGCCCCGATCAGCGGCAGGTTATCGGTCCGGCACTTCGCGGCGCGCAGGTGCCGCAGACTGATGGCGCGATCCAGCACGTCTTGTGCCATGTAGCGGTATTCGGTCAGCTTGCCGCCGATCACGCTGATGATCCCGGACGCCGAGTCCACGACGGCGTGTTCGCGCGAGACGTCGGCGGTGCGACCCTCGCCGGTGTCGATCAGCGGCCGCAGCCCCGCGTAGGCACCGATGACGTCGGTGCGGCCGAGCGCGACCCGCAACGCGGTGTTGACCGTGTCCAGCAGGAACGTGACCTCGTCCGCCGACGGTGTGGGCACGTCCGGGATCGGTCCGGGAGCGGCTTCGTCGGTCAGCCCCAGGTAGACCCGGCCGAGCTGCTCGGGCATGGCGAACACGAACCGGTTGAGCTCACCGGGAATCGGAATCGTCAGCGCCGCAGTGGGATTGCCGAAAGCACCGGCGTCGAACACCAGATGGGTACCGCGGCTGGGCCGCAGCCGCAGCAACCCGTCGATCTCGGCCGCCCACACGCCGGCCGCGTTGATGACCGCACCGGCCGAAACGTCGAACGACTGCCCCGTGCGCTGGTCGGTCAACCGCACCGAGGTGCCGGTGGCCTTCGATGCCGCCACATAGGTCAGGATCCGGGCGCCGTGCTGCGCGGCGGTCCGCGCGACCGCGGTGACCAGGCGGGCGTCATCGATCAATTGCCCGTCGTAGGCCAGCAGACCCCCGTCCAGGCCGTCACGCCGGACGGTGGGCGCCATCTGCACGACGCGCTCGGCCCCGATTCGACGCGACCGGGGCAGGGTCGACGACGGCGTGCCCGCAAGCATCCGCAACGCGTCCCCGGCCAGAAATCCGGCGCGCACCAGCGCGCGTTTGCCCCCGCTCATGGACGGCAGCAGCGGAACCAATTGCGGCATCGCATGGACGAGATGAGGGGCGTTGCGGGTCATCAGGATTCCGCGCTCGACGGCGCTGCGTCGGGCGATTCCCACGTTGCCGCTCGCCAGGTAGCGCAGGCCGCCGTGGACCAGTTTGGAACTCCAGCGGCTGGTGCCGAACGCCAAGTCGTGCTTTTCCACCAGCGCCACCCGCAGCCCTCGTGACGCGGCATCCAGGGCGATGCCGGCGCCGGTGATGCCGCCGCCGATCACGACGACGTCCAGCGGCTCGCCCTCGGCGAGCGCCGTCAGGTCGGCCGCGCGGCGGGCGGCGTTGAGCGCGGTGGGGTCGGCTATCACGTCAGGTATCCGTTCAGCGAGTAAGCGAGTTCGCCGGCCAGCGTGTCGGCGTCCAGGATCGGTTCGACGATCTGCGCCGATTGAATGGTCGACTGGGCGATCAGCAACACCATGGTGGCCATCTGGACGGGGTCACCGGCGCGGACGCTGCCGTTGCGCTGGGCCACCCGCAGCCGGGCGGCCAGGGCGTCGATCAGCATGTGCTGGCTGGTCCCGAGCCGTTCGGTGATGTAGATCGGTGCGAGCTCCGAGTGCAGCACCGACATGACGAGCCGGTCCCGCCGCAGCAGGTTGGCCACCGTGACGATCTGCCGCACAAGCGATTCCCGGTCGTCACCGAGCAGCGGCGCGTCGCGCATCGCCTCGGTGACGTGTCGGGTCAACAGCGCCGCGACGATCGATCGCGTGTCCGGCCAGCGCCGGTACACCGTGGGCCTGCTGACGCCGGCGCGTCGCGCGATTTCGGCCAGGGTCACCCGGTCTACGCCGAAATCGACCACACAGCTGGCTGCCGCCGCGAGGATGCGCTCCCCCGTGTCCACCTGAGTGCGAGCGTTACTGATTGACAGCATGTGTAATACTGTAACGCATGACGCAACCCGAGGATCTCCTTCCCCCAATGAAATGGAACGCGTGGGGAGATCCCGCCGCGGCCAAGCCGCTCTCCGAGGGGATCCGGACGCTGCTGAAACAGGCCGTGGGCGTGGAGGATTCCGCCGCGGCCGAACTCGAACCCGATCAGGTGCGCGTGCGCCCGTCGGCGTTGTCGGAGGCGGACCGCGAGGCGCTGGCAGAGATCGTCGGCGCGCCCTACTGCCGCACCGGCGACCGGGATCGGTTGCTGCACGCCGGCGGCAAGTCCACGCTCGACCTGCTGCGCCGCAAGGACCACGGGGTGCAGGATGCGCCCGACGCCATCCTGCTGCCCGGCGGACCCGACGGCGACGACGCCGTCGCCGCGGTCCTGCGCTACTGCTCCGAGCACGGCATCGCCGTCATCCCCTTCGGTGGCGGCACCAGCGTGGTCGGCGGTTTGGATCCCATCCGGGGCGGGTTCCAAGCGGTGGTGTCCCTCGACCTGCGCCGCTTCGACCAACTGATCTCCCTCGACGAAGTGTCCGGCCAGGCCGTGTTCGGGGCCGGCGTCACCGGGCCGGACGCCGAGCGGTTGCTTGGCGCCCAGGGCTTTTCGCTCGGACATGTGCCGCAGAGCTTCGAATATGCGACCATCGGGGGCTTTGCCGCGACGCGCTCGTCCGGGCAGGATTCGGCCGGCTATGGCCGGTTCAACGACATGGTGCGCGGGCTGCGGGTGGTCACCCCGGTGGGCACGATGGATCTGGGCCGCGCGCCGGAGTCCGCCGCGGGCCCCGACCTGCGTCAGTTGATCATCGGCTCGGAGGGCACCCTCGGGGTCATCACCCAGGTGCGGCTGCGCGTGCACCGGACCCCGGAAGCCGTCCGCTACGAGGCGTGGTCGTTCCCCGACTTCGAGACGGGGGCCGCGGCCCTGCGCGCCGTCACCCAAACCGCCACCGGCCCCACCGTCATCCGGCTCTCCGACGAGGCCGAGACGGGGGTCAACCTGGCCACCACCGAGGCGATCGGCGAAAGCCAGATCACCGGAGGCTGCCTGGGCATCACCGCGTTCGAGGGCACCAACGAACACGTCGAAAGCCGACATGCCGAGACCGGCGCCCTGCTGGTGGCGCAGGGCGCAACATCGCTGGGCGAAGCGCCGGCGCGCGCCTGGGAGCGCGGCCGGTTCGGCGCGCCGTATCTGCGCGACTCGCTGCTGTCGGCGGGCGCGCTCTGCGAGACGCTCGAGACCGCCACCGACTGGTCCAACATTCCCGCGCTCAAAGCCGCCGTGACGCAAGCGCTTACCGATGCGCTGGCTGAGACCGGCACACCGGCGCTGGTGATGTGCCACATCTCGCACGTCTACCCCACCGGTGCGTCGTTGTACTTCACCGTCGTCGCCGGGCAGCGCGGCAATCCGATCGAACAATGGAAGGCCGCGAAAAAGGCCGCGTGCGACGCGATCATGGCCACCGGCGGAACGATCACCCACCACCATGCGGTCGGCGCCGACCACCGGCCCTGGATGCGTGACGAGGTGGGCGAGCTGGGGGTGCAGGTCTTGCGCGCGGTCAAGGCGACCCTGGATCCCGCCGGAATCCTCAACCCCGGCAAGCTGATTCCATGACTCGGTGCGAGATCGGGAAGGTGATCGCGCTGACCAATCCCGTCTCGGGGCACGGCGCGGCGATCCGGGCGGCACAGCTCGCGATCGCGCGGCTGCACCACCGTGGGGTGGAGGTCGTCGAGATCATCGGCGACGACGCGCAAGACGCGCGATACCTGGTGAGCGCGGCACTCGAGAAGGGTGCCGACGCGGTGATGGTGACCGGCGGCGACGGCGTCGTCTCCAACGCGCTGCAGGTGCTCGCGGGCACCGACGTTCCGTTGGGCATCGTGCCGGCGGGGACGGGTAATGACCACGCCCGTGAATTCGGGCTTCCCACAAAGGATCCGGAAGCCGCGGCGGACATCATCGTCGACGGCTTTGCGGAAACCATCGATCTGGGCCGTATCCAGTGCGGCAACGGCGGTCGACAAGTGGTTCGGCACGGTGGCGGCCACCGGGTTCGACTCCCTGGTGACCGACCGGGCCAACAGGATGACCTGGCCGCACGGGCGATTGCGTTACTACCTCGCGATGCTCGCCGAACTATCGCAGCTGCGGCTCTTGCCGTTCCGCATGGTGCTCGATGGGACGCGGGAGATCAATGCCGACATCACGCTGGCGGCCTTCGGCAATACCCGCAGCTATGGCGGGGGCATGCTGATCTGTCCCCACGCCGATCACACCGACGGCCTGCTCGACATCACCATGGTGCACGAGGCCTCGAGGACGAAGCTGGTCCGCCTGTTCCCCACCGTGATGAAAGGGACCCACGTCAACCTCGATGAGGTGAGCACGACGCGGGCCCGATCGATCCACGTCGAGTGCCCCGGGATCAACGTCTACGCCGACGGCGACTTCGCGTGCCCGCTGCCCGCCGAGATCTCCGCAGTTCCCGGCGCGCTGCGGATCCTGCGCCGCGGCTGACGGTGGGCGCTAACCCACGCCCTGGCTGAGCCAGGTCACCTCGCCGACCTCGCCGCCGTCGCGGTACGCCTCGAGGGCGTCGTCCCACGCCGTTCCCAGCACCGTGTCCAGCTCGGCGGCCAGGGTGTCCGCGCCCTGCGCCATCAGCGCCCGCAGCCGCATCTCCCCGACCATGACGTCGCCGTTGGCGCTCATCGCCCCGCTCCACAGGCCGAGCTGCGGGGTGTGGCTGAACCGGTGGCCGTCGACTCCGGGGCTGGGGTCCTCGGTGACCTCGAACCGCAGCACGGACCAGGAGCGCAGGGCGTTGGCCAGCCTGGCGCCGGTGCCCACGGGCCCGACCCAGTTGGTGACCGCGCGCAGCTGTCCGGGCATGGCCGGCTGCGGCGTCCACGTGAGGTTCGCCTTCGCCCCAAGGGTCGACGACAACGCCCACTCGACATGCGGGCATACCGCCGCCGGCGAGGCGTGCACGTACACCACGCCAGTCGTCACGTCGGCGAATTGATTCGACGCACGCATATCCTGCTCCTTCGGTTCCGCGAGGGACGTCTTCCCCAACGACCTGGCGGGACCTGGCAAGCAGGATGTCTAACTATTTTGTGTGTCGTGCGTGTCTATTGTGCCTTGTGATGCCCGTGTTGCGCTAGTGTGCATTTTCCATTCGCCGTACTCGGCTATCACCGCGTCGGAAATCGCCGGCCACGGCCGCAGCGCCCACTCCCCGAAATCGCGGTCGGTGAGGGCCACCAGCGCGAGGTCCCGTTCGGGATCTGCCCAGATGAAACCCCCTGCCTGGCCGAAATGGCCGTACGTTCGCGGCGAGTTGCGCGCGCCGGTCCAGTGCGGGGATTTCGCGTCCCTGATCTCGAAACCCAGCCCCCAATCGTTGGGGCGCTGGACGCCGTAGCCGGGCAACACGCCGTCCAGGCCGGGAAATTGCACCGTCGTCGCCTCGGTGTGCAGCTGCGCCGAGACGGTTGCCGGGCGCAGCAGGTCGCCCGCGAAAGCCGCCAGGTCCGCCACCGTGGACGTCGCCCCGAACCCGGCGGCCGGCGCGCCGCCGTCCAGCCGGGTGCCCGACATGCCCAGGGGTTCGCACACCGCCTCGGCCAGGTAGCGGCCGAATTCGATCCCCGATTCGCGCTCCACGGTCTGGGCCAGCACGGTGAAGCCGTGGTTGGAGTAGATGCGCCGCGCCCCGGGAGCGGCCAGCACGTGATCGGAGTGCAGGGCCAGGCCCGACGCGTGCGCCAGCAGGTGCCGGATGGTGGCTCCGGGCGGGCCGGCGGCGGTGTCCAGGTCGACGACGCCCTCTTCGACCGCGACGTGCACGGACCGGGCCACCAGCGGCTTGGTCACCGAGGCCAGCTCGAACACCCGCTCGGTGTCACCGTGGCTGGCCAGCACCCCGTCGGGTCCGATCACCGCGGCGGCGGCGGCCTCGACCGGCCAATGATCTAGCGCGTCGAGGGCCGCCATCAACTTCCTGGCCCCTTAAAGGCCAAGTAGTAGTTGTTGATCGGGTCGGACTCGATCTCCGCCACCCGCACGTCGCCGAACCCGGCGTCGGCCAGCATCGCGGTGGCCAGCTGCGTTCCCCAGGCCGCCCCCAGGCCGGCGCCGTCCAGCGCCAGCGACACGGTCATGCAGTGCATCAGCGAGGTGGTGTACAGGTAGGTGCTCATCGGAACGCCGACGTTGTCCTCGAGCCGGCTGGACGCCTTGATGTCGGCCATCAGCAGGACGCCGCCGGGCCGCAGCGCGCGGTAGATGTTTTCCAGCACGCGCGCCGGCTGGGCCTGGTCGTGGATGGCGTCGAACACGGTGATGACGTCGTAGGCGTCCGGCTGGTCCAGCTGCGCCAGGTTGTGGCTCTCGAAGGTCGCGTTCGCCAGACCGAGGTCGGCCGCCTCACGGGCGCCGACGGCGATGGCCTCGTCGGAGAAGTCGACGCCGGTGAACCGGCTGGCCGGGAACGCCCGTGCCATCACGTTGATCGCGTGGCCGCTGCCGCAGCCGAAATCCGCCACGTCGGCTCCCGAGCGCAGGCGTTCCACGAGCCCGTCGACCAGCGGCAGCACCGTGTCGACGAGCGCGCTGTCGTACACCACACCGCTCTGCTCGGCCATCAGCGCGTGGAAGCGGGGGAACTCGCGGTAGTGCAGGCCGCCGCCGTCGCGGAAGCAACCGATGATTTTCTGTTCGACTTCGGCGAGCAGCGGGACGAACAGGGTCACCAAGGCCAGGTTGTCCGGCCCGGCGGCACGGGTCAGCACACCGGCGCGGTGCGCGGGCAACGAGTAGGTGGCGGTGTCGGCGTCGTAGTCGACGATGCGCCCGGTCGTCATGCCGGCCAGCCACTCCCGCACGTAGCGCTCGTTGAGGCCCGCCGCCTCGGCGATCTGCGCGCTGGTGGCCGGCGCGAGCCCGGCCAACGTGTCGAGCAGGCCGGTCTGGTGCCCGATGCTCAACAGCAGCGTCAGGCTGGCGCCGTCGATTGCCGCGGCGATTCGTGCGCTGAATTCCTTGGCCGTCTCGATTGATGCCGTCACGCCCAGCGACGCTACACCCGGCGCATGGGTGAACGGGCGGATGCGAAATGTATGGCGGCCGCCAGTAGGTTGGTGGCCATGAGTCAGACAGTGCGCGGCGTGATTTCACGAAAGAAGGGCGAACCCGTCGAATTGGTGGACATCGTCGTCCCGGACCCCGGGCCCGGTGAGGCCCTGGTCGACGTCATCGCGTGCGGGGTGTGCCACACCGACCTGACCTACCGCGAGGGCGGCATCAACGACGAGTACCCCTTCCTGCTCGGCCACGAGGCCGCCGGCCGGGTCGAGGCGGTCGGCCCCGGTGTGACCGCGGTCGAGCCGGGCGACTTCGTGATCCTGAACTGGCGGGCCGTCTGCGGCCAGTGCCGGGCCTGCAAGCGCGGCCGCCCGCACCTGTGTTTCGACACCTTCAACGCCGCGCAGAAGATGACGCTGACCGACGGCACGGAACTGACGCCCGCACTGGGCATCGGGGCGTTCGCCGACAAGACGCTGGTGCACGCCGGTCAGTGCACCAAGGTCGATCCCGCCGCCGACCCGGCGGTCGCGGGCCTGCTCGGCTGCGGGGTGATGGCCGGCATCGGCGCGGCGATCAACACCGGCGGTGTCACCCGCGACGACACGGTCGCGGTGATCGGCTGCGGCGGCGTCGGCGACGCCGCGATCGCCGGTGCCGCGCTGGTGGGGGCCAGGCGGATCATCGCGGTGGACACCGACGACACCAAACTCGACTGGGCCCGCAAGTTCGGCGCCACCCACACCATCAACGCCCGCCAAGCCGACGTCGTCGAGGCGATCCAGGACCTCACCGACGGGTTCGGGGTCAATGTGGCGATCGACGCCGTCGGCCGGCCCGAAACGTGGAAGCAGGCCTTCTACGCGCGCGACCTCGCGGGAACCGTTGTGCTGGTGGGTGTTCCGACGCCCGACATGAAGCTCGACATGCCGCTGATCGACTTCTTCTCGCACGGGGGGTCGCTGAAGTCGTCGTGGTATGGCGATTGCCTGCCCGAACGCGACTTCCCCACCCTGATAGACCTGTACCTGCAGGGCCGGCTCCCGCTGGAGCAATTCGTCTCCGAGCGCATCGGCCTCGGCGACGTCGAGGAGGCTCTCCACAAGATGCACGGGGGCAAGGTGTTGCGTTCGGTGGTGGTGCTCTGATGGTCGCGATCGATCGGGTGGTGACCCACGGCACCTTCGAACTCGACGGCGGCAGCTGGGAAGTCGACAACAACATCTGGCTGATCGGCGACAACTCCAACGTCGTGGTGTTCGACGCCGCCCACGACGCGGCACCGATCGTCGAAGCGGTGGGTGGCCGCCATGTGGTGGCGGTGGTGTGCACGCACGGCCACAACGACCACGTGACGGTCGCCCCGGAACTCGGCAAGACACTCGACGCGCCGGTGCTGCTGCATCCGGCCGACGAGGTGCTATGGCGAATGACGCACCCCGACAAGGACTTTCGCTCCATATCCGACGGCGAGACGCTAAGCGTGGGAGGGACGGAGCTGCGGGCGTTGCACACGCCTGGCCACTCCCCCGGGTCGGTGTGCTGGTATTCCCATGACCTGGGTGTGGTGTTCAGCGGCGACACCCTGTTCTCCGGTGGCCCGGGCGCAACCGGCCGCTCGTATTCGGACTTCCCGACGATCCTGCGGTCGATCTCCGAGCGTCTCGGCAAGCTGCCCGGCGAGACGGTGGTGCACACCGGCCATGGCGACAGCACCACCATCGGCGACGAGATCGTCCACTACGAGGAGTGGGTGGCCCGCGGCCACTAGGGGTTCGTCGCGAGCTGGGGGCACGCGAAATCCGGCGAGAATTTCCGCGGTGCCGTTACGCTCGCGGCAGATTCGCCGCCACCACCGCCCTGCGGCGGGTACGTGCCAACCACCAGCCCGATAACAGCGCACCAACCAGCCCCACCACGAATGTGGCGACACACAGCCACACCAGGAAGCCCGCCGAACTCGTGTGCCCGAAGGCCAGCCGCGGGTCGATGAATCCGTTGACCTGCCCGCCGGTCGTGATGTTGTAGGTGCCGCTCGAGGCAATACGAGCCACCCACACCCGCACGTGCGCGTCGTTGTTCACCGTCGTCGTGGTCCCGATGCTTTCGGTCACCACGGGCTGCGGGACACCGTCGGGCGGCACGATCGTGACCCCCAGCGGCGGCACCGGCAGTCCGCGGTCGGGCCCGCTGATGACGACAGTGTGCAGGCAGACGGTGACATCACCAGCGGGCAGGTAGAGGCTGCCCGAGCCGGGGACCGGCACCTCGCCGTAGGCGTTGTATTTGTCCAGAAAGAACGCGTTGAGCACCAGGGCGACGATGAAGCCGCCCACCGATACAACCATCATCGCGATGGCAGCAGCCAGCGAAATCTTGGCGAGCCGTCTGCTGCTCATCCACGCAGTCTGGCACCGCGAGCCGCGCGGTGCCACAGCAAGAGAGCAAACCCACCAAACCCGCCCAGGATGGCGAACGCCGCCATCGGCACCCAGTCCCCGAGCCGTTGGTACGGCGTGTCAACCGATGCCAACGGCACGTCGACCACGACTGCACCGCGGAAGTCCGACGGGCACCATGCCAGCCGGCGCCCGCGTGAATCGAAGGCCGCGCTGTCGCCGGACAATCCGGCATGCACCGCTGGCCGGCCCGCCTCGACGGCGCGCACCGCGGCCTGGGCGGCCAGCTGCGGCTGCGCCCAACTGCCCTGGAACGACGAGGTGGAACTCTGATACACCAGTAGGTCGGCGCCGAGCCGCGCCTCCCGCCGCGCCAGGTCGGAGAAGATGGTCTCGTAGCTGACCAACGGGCCGATGGAAAGGGTGCCCGCGTGCAGCACCACCGGCCCCGTTCCTCGCTGGCGGTCCTCGGCGGCGGCCTTGCTGTGGCCGGTGATCCAGCCGAAAAGCGGTCGCAGCGGGACGTATTCGCCGAACGGCACCAACCGGGTCTTGCGGTAGCTGCCCACCGATCCGCGCGCTCCGATGAGCACGGCCGACTTGGAGATGAAACCACCCGCTGCGCGCGCGTCGACGTTGACGAGCAGGTCGGCGCCCACCCGCCGAGACAGCTCGGCGAGCCGGGCCAGCACCTCGGGGTGGTTGTCGAGGTCCTGCCCCACGCTGCTTTCGCCCCACACCACCAGGTCCGGCCGCTGGCCGTCGAGCGTGGCGGTCAGCGCCTCGCTGGCCGCTTGGCGGGCGGCGGAGTCGGCAATATCGCCGGGCTGGACCAGTGCCACGCGCACCGTCGGGCCGTCGGTCGGAGCCGGGCCCAGCAGATACCAGGCGGGGCCGACCGCCGCGCACACCACGAAAACGACCAGCGCGCCCACCCCCCGGTGCACGATCACGCCGACCAGAGCGGTATTGGCCGCAACCAGAAGGAAACTCGTCAGCCACACCCCGCCCAGCGACGCCGAGGCCAGCGTGACGGGCTGGCTGGATTGCGACGCACCCAGCGACGCCCACGAGCCACCCAGCGCCGGCCAGGACCGCACCACTTCGGCGGCCACCCACGCGCTGGGCAATACCACCACGGCGGCCGCTGTTCGCCCGATCCCGGCGGGCGCCGACAACAATCGGTGCGCCAACCACCCCCACGGCAGCCACAGTGCAGCGAAGCCAGCGGCCAGCACCACCAGCAACGGGCCGATGTAGGCCAGCAGCCAGTACTGGGTGGTCAGCACGAACCCGCCGACGCCGCAGCAGGCGCGCACGGATGCGGCCCACGGCGTCGGCGCGTCGCGCACCACCAAGAGAAGCGGGACCAGGCCGAACCAGGCCAGCCACCACCACGACGGCGCGGGAAACGCCAGTGCGGGGAGCGCACCGACCACCAACGCCACTAGCCAACCGGGAATGCGTCGCGGCATGCTGACCAGAATGCCGCCAGATCCGAAGGAGTGATACGCATGGCCAACGATCTCGTCGCCACGGTGCCTGACCTGTCGGGCAAGCTGGCAATCGTCACCGGCGCCAACAGCGGCCTGGGGTTCGGCCTGGCCCGCCGTCTCGCGGCCGCGGGCGCCGACGTCGTCATGGCGATCCGCAATCGTGCCAAGGGCGAGGAGGCGATCGAGGAAATCCGCAAGACGGTGCCCGACGCCAAGCTGACCATCAAGTCGCTGGACTTGTCGTCGCTGGCCGCGGTCGCCGCGCTGGGTGAACAACTCAACGCCGAGGGCCGCCCCATCGACATCCTGATCAACAACGCCGGCGTGATGACACCACCGGAACGCGACACCACCGTCGATGGTTTCGAATTGCAGTTCGGCAGTAACCATCTCGGACACTTCGCGCTGACCGGACACTTGTTGCCGCTGCTGCGCGCCGCCCAAGGTGCACGCGTCGTCTCGCTGAGCAGCGTGGCGGCCCGCCAAAGCGGCAAGATCCACTTCGACGATCCGAATTTCGAGAAGTCCTACGCGGCCATGTCGGCCTACGGCCAGTCGAAGCTGGCGGTGTTGATGTTCGCCCTCGAACTGGACCGGCGCAGCCGCGCGGGCGGTTGGGGCATCGTGTCCAACGCCGCACACCCCGGCCTGACCAAGACCAACCTGCAGATCGCCGGACCCTCGCACGGCCGCGAAAAGCCCGCGCTGATGGAGCGGCTGTACAAGGCGTCCTGGCGCTTCACGCCGTTTTTGTGGCAGGAGATTGACGAAGGCATCCTCCCGGCGCTGTACGCGGCCGCCGCGCCGCACGCCCAAGGCGGCGCGTTCTACGGGCCCCGAGGGTTCCAAGAGCTAGCCGGCGGCGGGGTGCGGCTGGCCAAGGTGCCCGAGCCCGCCCGCAACGAGGCTGACTGCCAACGACTTTGGGAGCTTTCCGAGCAGCTCACCGGCGTCAGCTACCCGAAGCCGAGTTGACGACTATCGTTGGGACATGCGGCCTGAGCCCCGGATGCCCGAATCGAGCATTGTTGTTCGGCCCGAGCCCGTTTACACCCAGTCGTCGCGGCTGCAGGCCGCCGGGTTGGCGCGAGCCATCGCGTTGTTCGTGCGGGCCGCCGAGCAGGTGCCGCTGCCCAAGCCTCCGCAGCCCATCATCATCGCCGACTATGGCGCCGCCAACGGGCACAATTCGCTCAAACCGATGTCGGCGGCGATTGAGGTGCTGCGCCGCCGCACCCGTCACGACCACGCAATCCTGGTGGCGCACACCGACATACCGGACAACGACTTCTCGGCCCTGTTTCACACCCTGTCCGACGACCCCGAAAGTTATCTGCAACTCGACACGGCGACGTTCGCGTCGTCGATCGGCCGCTCGTTCTACGACCAGATAGTGCCGTCCAAGACGGTCAACCTCGGCTGGTCGTCGTGGGCGACGCAGTGGCTGAGCGCGATGCCCGGCGAGGTGCACGACCATGTGCACATCGCCTACAGCAACGACGAGACGGCGCGCGCGGCTTACGCCGAGCGTGCGGGCCTGGACTGGCTCAACTTCGTGGCGTTCCGCGGCCGCGAACTGGCCCCCGACGGGCGGCTGGTGGTGATGACGATCGCCCTCGACGAGGACGGCACATCCGGGTTCCCGACGCTGCTCGACGCGATGCTCACGGCGCTGCGTGCGCACGTCCGCGACGGTCTGCTGCGCCAGGATGAGGTGCGGCGCATGACCATTCCCACATTTGCCCGCAGCGAGAAGGACTTTCGCGCCCCGTTTGCGCCCAGCGGGCGCTTCGAAGGCCTGTCGATCGACCATCTCGAGATGTTCAACGCCGAGGATCGATTCTGGGCCCGGTTCCAAGTCGACCGCGACGCCGAGGCCTTCGGCGCCCAGTGGGCGGCCTTCGCCCGCGCGGCGCTGTTCCCGGCCCTGGTGCGTGGGCTGGACGGCGGGGCCCACGACGCGCGGGCCGGGGAATTCGTCGATCAACTGGAGCGGGCGGTGGCGGCGGAGCTGTCAAGCGCACCCGAGCCGATGCGGATTCCGCTGGCATTGGTCGAGCTGGTCAAGCGCGAACGATCTGGCTGATGAGAGTTTCGACACAACGCCGCAACGGGTAACCCTCCTGAAGATCGCGACCTGCGATTGCGAGGGAGTAGATGCATGAGCGTGCAGGACGACAAATCGGCTGATCGAGGACACCGATGAGAAGCTGACGGAAAAGCCGGAGCCGAACGAGGACGACAAAAAGAAGGCCGCCGAAATGATGGAGGCCTACAAAGAAAAGCCCACCATCGTGCTGCCCGGCACCGGCGGGAGCGTTTCGGGCACCGCGGTCAATGATTGGTTGGACGAGGACGGCAATCCCAAGCACGGAGTTCCCGACGATGCCGGCTCTGATGCCGGCTCCGACGGCCGGGCGAAAGCGGACGACTCCCGCGACGAGCAAGCTGTGAAGGACCAGATCGAGAAGGACAAGGCCCTGAACGAGCAACTCAAAGAGGCCGCGGCCGCGGAGAACAAGGGCGAAAAGCGTTGACCTATTGGGTCGTTCTCAGCTGAGGGGTCAATTGGGGGATGCCGCGAATGCCCAAGTCGCCCCCGACTCCTTGAATGATCTCATTGACCCGGTCGAGCCCCGGGATGGGTGCGTTGAGACCGGGTACCGGCGGAATGGGCGGTACTTCGGGGACCCGCGGGATCGCCGGACGTGCGGGCGCGGCCGCGAGGGGCGGCGCCTGCTGCGGTTTGGCTGACGGGGCGCTGGTAGACGGCGTCTCGGTGTTGGCGGGCGGGTTGGTATCCGTGGTCGACGGCGCGGGAGCCTCTTCGGTGGGTGCCGGCGGCTGGGCGGTCGCGGTGTTGGCGGGCGGCGTGGGGACCGGGCTGCTGGTCACGCCCGGCGCGGGCGTCGTCGCCGATTTGTTCGCCGAGTTCAGGCCGATCATGACCGCGGTCCCGACGAGCAGGACCGCTGCCGCCGTGCCGACGATTGCGGCCAGCACGGGCAGCCGAAACAGGCGGCGCTTGCGCTTCTCGCTCGCGGACCCCGCTTGTTGGTCGGCGCTTGCGGGGGTGACCCGCGATTGGTTGCCGGTCTGCGACCACGCCTGTACGGGCATGACGCCCGCGGTCGGCACCACCGGCGCCGCCTGGACCTGCGCCGTGGCCGTGGCGGGCGCGGCGAGCGCCGACGCCGTTGCCGCGGTCTCGCCGGGACCGTGCGCCGCCCGCAGTGCGGCGCCGGTGGCCGCCGTCAGTTGCGGGCGCGGCGTGGTGACGACCGGGACGCGGAAGTATTGCGAGAGCGTGGTGGTGATCGCGGGGATGTTCGCCCCGCCACCCGCGGAGACCACCGCGACCAGGTCTTGGATCCCGTTGCGCGCCAATGCGTTTTCCAACACTGCCACGAACCTGTCCAGCGGGGTACGGATCGCCTCGTCAAGCTCGTTGCGGGTGACCCGGATCTCGCCGGTCAGCCCGTCGGTCAGTGTGGTCGCCGCGCTCGAAGACAGTTCTTCCTTGGCGCTTCGGCATGCGGTCCGCAGCCGGCTCAGCGAGCCGATCGCCACGGTGCCCGACGGGTCGAAGGAGGCGGTGCTCGGCATGTTGGAGATGACGGCGCTCAGCAGCGCCTGATCGATCGAGTCGCCGGAGAAATCGTTCAGACGCACGGTCGGGGCCAGCGCTTGATAGTCGCCGTCGGCGCGCATGAACGTGACGTTGGTGCCGCTGCCGCCGAAGTCGCACACCGCGACGGTTCCCCGGCGCGGTATGCCGGGGTTGGCTTGCACGGCGAGCAGCGTGGCCGCGGCGTCGGGAATCAGCAGCAGGGGCCGCACCCGGTTGGACCATTCAGCCACGGAACTCAGCGCGCTGCCCACGGCGTCGACCGCCGGGGATGCCCAGTGGGCGGGATAGGTGACGGCGACGCTCTCGGGCAGGGCACGCCCGCCGGTGACGGCGTAGGCCAGCGCCCGCATGGCGTCGGCGATCAATTCCTCGCTGCGGTGTACCGAGCCGTCGGCCGCCACGATTCCCCGCGGGTCTAACACCCGATTCACGAACCCGGTCAGCACCAGACCCGGCTGATCGAGCCGCGGGTTTTCTGCAGGGATGCCGACCTCCGGCGCGCGCTCCGGGTAGAGCGTCAGGACCGGCTTGCGGGTGATGGCCTGGTCGGCGGCGACCGCCGCCAGGTTGGTGGCACCGATCGATAAGCCCAGTGCGGTCCCAGCTCCATTGGCCATCTGTCCCAACCCCAACTTCAGCAACCCGCAACCCGGCTAGCCGTCATTGTGCCGCCGAAACCTGTATCGCGTCTCAGCGGCACCTAGGTGTCGGCTGTGCGCCGGTCAACGAATGTTGCCGGCTCCGGCGATCAGCGGCAGGTCGAGCGGCGTAACCCAGCCGGGTCGCAGGTCGTTGACGGCCGGCACGGCGTTGAGGGCCCGCATCCCGGTCGCCAGGCACCCGGCCGTGGCCGCGTCGCGGCCCGAGCCGTCGGTGAATCGGAACGCGGTCTCCTGGAAGATGCTCGGCGTGCCCTCGATGTCCACCCGGTAGACGTCGTTGTCGTGGCCCGTCGGCCAGTCGGGTGCGGCGTCGAGGCCGATGCGGTTGACGTGCTCGAGCTGAATCCGCGTCTCGCGCTTGTAAACTCCGTTGATCGTGAACCGGACGGCGGCGACGTGCCCCGGCTTGATGACGCCCTTGACGGTGTTGCGCTCGGTGGGCGTCACCCATTTGTCCCAGGTGGTGGTGATCTCGTCGAGCATGATGCCGGCCGCGTGGGCGATCATCGGGACGGTGGCGCCCCACGCGAAGATCAACATGTTGGGGTCTTCCAGCATCGGGCTGTATTCGGGCTCCCGGCCGATGCCCATCTCGACTTCGTAATCGCCCTCGTAGTTGGTGTAGTCCAGCAGCTCGGAGGCGCGCACCCGGCGCACCTCCGAGCACAGGCCCATCAGCGTCATCGGGAACAGGTCGTTGGCGAATCCGGGGTCGATGCCGGTGGTGAAGCAGGACGACTCCCCCAGCTCGCAGGCTTCGGTGATGGGCTGGATCCACTGCGGCGGGTTGAGGTGCATCGTCGGCCACACCCACGGGGTCATCGCCGTCGAACACACGTCGATGCCGGCCCGCAGGAAGCGGGTGATCAGCGCGATGTTCTCCTTGGCGTGCATCGCCGTCGGGCCGTAGTGCACCAGCGCGTCCGGCTTCAGCGCGATCAGGGCGTCGACGTCGTCGGTGGCGATGACGCCCACCGGCTCGGGCAGCCCGCAGATGTCGCCGACATCGCGCCCGACCTTGTCGGGGTTGCTGACGCCGACGCCCACCAACTCGAACAGCGGATGCTTGACGATCTCGGCGATCACCATCTTGCCGACGAAGCCGGTGCCCCAAACCACCACACGTTTTGAGCCGTGTTCCGACATACTCACCTTCCCGCTACCCGGCCCCCGCCCGACTCACACTAACCGTTCGGTTTCAGGGTTTGGCCGGAAAGCTTCCGTAGCATCGCGCGCGGTGACACGATGCAAAACATGACGAAGCATCTGCGTGGCCTCTCGCTCCTGTTCGCCGTCGGAGTCGGATGCGCCGGGACAGTCCCCGGCGTGGCCCATGCCATCCCCCAGATGCCCCAGGCGCGCTATGAGGTGACCGGTGCCGGCGTCGCGCAGTACATCTCGTACCAAACCGACGCCGGTCAGCTGCATCAGGTGAATGCGCCGCTGCCCTGGTCGACGGAATTCACCTCTTTTGGCGGCCAGGTATTCGTGATCAGCGCGCAGGGGGTGGGCCCCATCCGCTGCCGGATCCTGGTCGACGGCAACGTCGTTGCCGATGCGCAGTCGGCGGGGGGCAGGACCGTCTGTGCGCACTAACGGTTCACGCTCCGCAGGAGGTTCTCGGTGAGTCTCAAGACGGGTATCGCGACGCGAACCAACGGGGCGCCACCGCCCGAGGTTCCTCTTTCCGACATCCATCTCGAGTCGCTGGATTTCTGGGGTCTCGACGACGACTTCCGCGACGGCGCCTTCGCCACCTTGCGCCGCGAGGCCCCCATCTCGTTCTGGCCCGCGATCGAGATGGAGGGATTCGTGGCGGGCGACGGTTATTGGGCACTGACCCGGCACGACGACGTGCACTTCGCCAGCCGTCATCCGGAGATCTTCAGCAGCACTCCGAACATCACGGTCAACGACAACGCGCCGGAGATCGCCGAATACTTCGGCTCGATGATCGTGCTCGACGATCCGCGACACCAACGGCTGCGCTCGATCGTCAGCCGGGCGTTCACCCCGAAGGTGGTGGCGCGCATCGAGGCGTCGGTGCGCGAGCGGGCCCGCCGGCTGGTCGCGTCGCTGATCGCCAATCACCCCAACGGGGAAGCCGATCTGGTCACCGAGCTCGCCGGGCCGCTGCCGCTGCAGATCATCTGCGACATGATGGGGATCCCCGAGGAAGACCATCAGCGGATCTTCCACTGGACCAACGTGATTCTCGGGTTCGGCGACCCCGACCTGACGACCGATTTCGACGATTTCCTCAAGATCTCGATGGACATCGGCGCCTACGCCAGCGCGCTCGCCGAGGACCGCCGCGTCAATCACCACGACGACCTGACCACCAGCCTGGTCGAAGCCGAGGTCGACGGCGAACGGTTGTCGTCGGCGGAGATCGCGTCCTTCTTCATCCTGCTGGTGGTGGCCGGCAACGAGACGACGCGCAACGCGATCAGCCACGGCGTGCTGGCCCTGTCCCGCTACCCCGACGAACGGGACAAGTGGTGGTCCAACTTCGACCGGTCTGGCACCCACGGCGGTCGAGGAGATCGTGCGATGGGCCTCGCCGGTGGTCTACATGCGGCGGACCCTGACCCGCGACTTCAAGCTCAGCGGCACCAAGCTGGCGGCCGGCGACAAGGCCGTGCTGTGGTACAACTCGGCCAACCGCGACGAGTCAAAGTTCGCCAACCCCTGGCTTTTCGACGTGGCGCGCACCCCCAACCCCCATTTCGGGTTCGGCGGCGGCGGGGCGCATTTCTGCCTGGGCGCCAACCTCGCTCGCCGCGAGATCCGGGTCGTTTTCGACGAGTTGCGCCGCGAGATACCCGACATCGTCGCGACCGACGAACCCGCGCGGCTGCTGTCGCAATTCATCCACGGCATCAAGGCCCTGCCGGTCGCCTGGACCCCGCCGCGCTGATCTCGCGCGAGCAGGGGGCACCACCCCGCTTGCGAGCAGACACAAAATCGCACTGCTCCGCATAATTTTGTGCGAGTTTGCGTCTGCTCGCCACACAGTCCGGGGCTTAACCTAACCATCATGACGATTCCCGCGTTTCCGCCCGCGGAGGTGCTGGCCGCGCGCCAGAAACTGGTGCTCGACCACTTCCATGACGAGGTCCGCCACGCCTGGGACGACGTGTTGTCGACCTTCCCGCACCCGCGCTACGAGCTGATCCCGCAGATGGTGGTCCACGATGGCGAGCGCGCCGTGCGCGACTACTACGTCTACACGCGCACCGCGTTTCCCGACCAGGATCACGAGATCATCGCGCTGCGGCACAGCGCCGACGCGGTGATCGTCGAGTTCTGGTTGATGGGCACCCATCGCGGTTACCTGGGCAAGGTCCCGCCTACTGGCAGCCGGTTCCGCGTCCGCATGACCGCATACTTCGTGTTCGACGACACCGAAACGCTTGTGTGCGAACGCATTTACTTCGACACTCTGACCATGATCAAACAGCTCCTGGGTGGGCTGGACATGAAGAAGCCGGCGAATTGGCTGCTGGCCGCGCGCTGCGCGCGCGGATTCCTGTCGATGTCCTCGGAAAAGCCGGACCCGGCGCTGACGAATACCGTGCCACCGACCTTCCTGCGTGCCTAAACTGCACTGCATGCGCGCCCTTTACGCGGTGTGCGGCCTGACCGCCGTGGCGACGCTGGGCTTGTGCGCGACGGCCACCGCCGCGCCGTCGCCGCAGGGCTCACACACCGAGAAATGGATCGACTTGCAGGCGGGCGAGTGCGTGGCCGACCTGCCCCCGCCCGACCTGAGCCGAGTGACCGTCACCGTAGTCGATTGTGCGACGGCGCATTTGGCCGAGGTGTATTTGCGCGCCCCGATGGCCGTCGACGCCGCGGTCGCCAGCGTCGCGAATCGGGATTGCGCCGCCGGGTTCGCTCCGTATACCGGCCGATCCGTTGACGGCAGCCCATTTTCGATCACCTACCTCATCGACTCGAATCAGGATCGCACCGGGGCCAATCCCACTCCCAGCACCGTCATCTGCCTGCTGCAGGCGGCCAACGGGCAACCCCTGACCGGATCCGCACATCGCTGACTAGCAGCCGAGTTGCTGTGCGAGGTCGAGGAAGTCGGACGCGTTGATGTCGAACTCGTCGGAATAGGCCACGTCGGCCTCGCCGCCGATTCCGAACTCCAGCGGGCGCGCGACGAAGGCGGTCCGAAATCCCAGCCGGCCCGCCGCGCGGATGTCGTATTTGTGGCTGGCCACCATCATGATCTCCCCGGGACTCAGGCCCAGGAAGGTCGCGCCCATCCGATAGATCGCCGGGTCGGGCTTGAACACCCCGGCCATCTCCGCGGCGAAGACCGCGTCCCAGGGCAGGCCGGCGCGCTTGGAGATCTCGATGACGGTCGACACGTCGGCGTTCGACAGGGTGGCCAGCGTGTACGCGCGTTTCAGGCGTGTCAGCCCGGGCACCACGTCCGGCCAGGGCCGCAGCCGCTGCCAGGCCAGCGTGAGTTCGTCGCGTTCGGCGTCCGAAAGCGGCACCCCGCAGTCGTCCAGCGCTCGGCGGTACACCGAGTGCACGGACACCCATCCAGTCTGCTGACTTCGGGCGGCCTCCAGCGCGGTGAAGTAGCTTGCGCGCCAACGCCGCACCACGTCGGGCCAGTCGACGCCCGGGTGCCGCCCTGCGCTGATCCGCCGCGCCTCATCGCAAACGGTCGAATGAAAGTCCGTCGCCGTACCTTGCACGTCGAACAACAGAGCCTTAACCACACGCGCAATCATGCAACCTCGTGCGCGCATGAATCTACGATGTCCTGGTGGCCGACCGCGCCGAAGAACACGAGCCCGACTACCGGCTCATCTTCGCCAACGAGCGGACGTTTCTTGCCTGGCAGCGCACGGCGCTGGGGCTGCTCGCCGCGGCGGTCGCGGTCGTGCAGCTGGTTCCGGAGCTGACGATCCCCGGCGCGCGCCGCGTGCTCGGGGTGGGGCTCGCGGTGCTGGCCATTCTCACCAGCGGGATGGGGTTGTTGCGCTGGCAGCAGGCGGATCGCGCCATGCGCCGCGGCAACCCGTTGCCCCGTCATCCCTCACCGACCTACCTGGCGGTGGGTCTGACCGTGGTCGGGCTCATCGCGCTCGCGTTGGTGATCGCAAAGGCGGTAATCGGTTGAGCGACTCGACGGCGGATCGCGGGAGTCAGGCCGAGCGGACGACGCTGGCCTGGACGCGGACGTCGTTCGCGTTCCTGGCCAACGGCGCCCTGCTGATGATCAGGAACCTGCACGGCTCCGTCAGGCCGACGGGGTTGATCCCCGCCGCTTTGGCCGGCGCCGTCGCGCTGGGGACCTTCCTGATCGCCCTGCAACGCCAGCGCACCCTGCAACAGCGCCCGTTGCCGGAGCGGATCACGCCCCGCCGCCAGGTCCACGTCATCGGGACCGCGGTGCTGGCCCTGATCGTCGTCACCACGCTCGCCCAGCTCATCTAGCATGGTGTTCGTCCTCACAGTGGCGCAAGCGAAATCGTCCACCCGGTCCCCGGCTACGAATAACGGGAGTGGACAGATGTCGGCATCGGGTCGCGGCAGCGGGGCCGCGGACCGGGCCCTGCGGAGGCCCGCTTGCCGCTAGGCTACCGATCGATGACGGGACCGCCTACGCCCAGCAAGGACCTGGACGCGCTGCTGCACAAGGTCGCGCGCGGGGACAGCGACGCGTTCGCCGCCGTTTACGACCTCACTAAGAGTCGGGTGTACGGCATGGTGATGCGGGTGGTGCGCGATCCCGGCTACAGCGAGGAGACGACGCAAGAGGTCTACTGCGAGATATGGCGGACAGCGCCGGACTTCGACTTCAGCAGGGGCACGGCTCTGTCCTGGCTGCTGACCATGGCGCACCGGCGGGCGGTCGACCGGGTGCGCAGCGAGGAAGCGTCCGGCAAGCGGGACTCCCGCTACGCCGCGGCCAGCGCCGATCCCGCGAGTGACGTCGTCGCCGATTCGGCGATCGCCGGCGACGAGCGGCGCCGGGTGGTCGAATGCCTGGGCGCGTTGACCGACACGCAGCGAGAGTGTATCCAGTTGGCTTATTACGACGGACTCACCTACAGCCAGGTGTCGGAGCGGTTGGCCGCGAATCTGTCGACGATCAAGTCGCGCATGCGCGACGCGCTGCGCGCCCTGCGTAACTGCCTGGAAGTGCCATGACGGAACCGAACGAATTCGAATTGCTCGAGCTCGCAACGCCGTACGCGTTGGATGCCGTGTCGGATGAGGAGCGGGCCGATATCGAGCGGCGGTTGGCGGCCTCGCCGCGGTCGGTGGCGGCGGCCTTCGACGACGAGGTTCGCGCCGTCCGCGAGACGATGGCCGTCATCTCGTCGACGACGGCCGTCGAACCACCGGCGGACCTGCGCGCCGCGACGCTGGCGGCGATACCTTCTCGCGATGAGCGCAAATATGGTTGGTGCACAGCTGTTTTGGCGGCCGCGGCGGCAGCGGTGGTGGTCGGTGCGGCCGCATTTGGCGTCGGGATGCTGATGCGTCCGCATCCGCCGTCGACCATCGCCGAGCAGGTGTTGGCGGCCCCGGACGTGCGCACCGTTTCCGGCCCGCTCGGCAGCGGCACTGCGACGGTTGTCTTTTCCCACGACCGCAACGCGGGTGTGCTGGTGATGAACAACGTCGCACCGCCGAAGCCCGGGACCGTCTACCAAATGTGGTTGCTGAGCGACAAGGGTCCGACGTCGGCGGGGACGATGAGCACGGCAGCCGTGGCGCCTTCGACGACGGCGACGCTCACCAATCTCGGATCGTCGACCACATTGGCGTTCACCGTCGAACCCGGCACCGGGTCGCCGCGGCCGACCGGAACGATCCTGGCAGCATTGCCCCTGAGCTGAACCGCTCGCGACCTCTCCAATCCGGACCCGTCCGCGGCCTCGTCGTCTCCGAATCACTCCTGTCCGGTCGAAAGGCGGCGCTACGGGCCGTCCATGGAGAAGGAGTAGAAACGCGATGATCAACGTTCGGGCCAGAACAATCGCTGCGGCAGTGCTCGCGACGATTGCGGTAGTTGGTTTCTCGGCGTGTTCGAACAACAAGTCGGCGTCTGGGCCGACGGGCAGCAGCATGGCAACGGTCACCAGCAGCATGGCGGCTCCGGCGACGACGTCGGCCACGGCCGATCCGGCGGCGGATCTGATCGGGACTGGCTGCGGCGACTACGCCAAGCAGAACCCCAGCGGCCCCGGGTCGGTCGCCGGGATGGCTCAGGACCCGGTCGCCACCGCCGCTTCCAACAATCCGATGCTGACCACCCTGACCTCGGCGCTGTCGGGCAAGCTGAACCCGAACGTCAACCTGGTCGACACGCTGAACAACGGCCAGTACACGGTGTTCGCACCGACCAACGCCGCCTTCGACAAGCTGCCGGCGGCCACCATCGACAAGCTCAGGACGGACTCGCAGCTGCTGAAGAGCATCTTGACCTATCACGTGGTGCAGGGTCAGGAGAGCCCCATGAAGGTCGACGGTGACCACACGACCCTGCCGGGCGCCAAGTTGACCGTGACCGGTCAGGGCAACGACCTCAAGGTCAACAACGCCGGTTTGGTGTGCGGCGGGGTGCACACCGCCAACGCGACGGTGTACATGATCGACACCGTGCTGATGCCGCCGGGCCAGTAAGCTCGCCTGCCAATCGGCAATGAACAGCCCGGCTTCGGCCGGGCTGTTTTTCTTTGCGGCAGCACCAATCCGCGACGCCGTTGGCAGCGAATGACTTTCGTGCTGACCATTGCGCTGATCGGCTTCATCGGAGGCCTCCTCACCGGTGTATCGCCGTGCATCCTGCCGGTACTGCCGGTGATCTTCTTCGCCGGCGCCCAGGGCGGCGGCAATGACGATGCCGCACAATCGGTTTCCGGCGCCGGCGGGGACGTCGCGGTCGAGCCGGAGCGCACGTCGCGCGGTGCGCGTCCATACCTGGTCATCGGCGGGCTGGTGCTCAGTTTCACCGCGGTCACGTTGACCGGCTCGACGCTGCTGTCGCTGGTGCACCTGCCGCAGGATGCCATCCGCTGGGTCGCCCTGGTCGCCTTGGTTGCCATCGGTCTCGGCCTGATCTTCCCGCTGGTCGAACATTTACTGGAACGTCCGTTTGCCCGTATCCCGCAGAAGCAGTTGGGCTTTGGTAGCGGCGGCTTCGGTCTCGGCCTGGCGCTGGGCGTGCTGTATGTCCCGTGCGCCGGCCCCATCCTCGCTGCCATCGTGGTGGCTGGCGCCACGGCTTCCCTCGGCCTGCGCACCGTGGTGCTGACTTGCGCGTTCGCCCTGGGCGCCGCGCTGCCGTTGCTGATCTTCGCGTTGGCGGGCCATCGGGTGGCCCAGCGGGTGGGAGCGTTTCGACGGCGGCAGCGCCAGATCCGCGTCGCGGCCGGAATCGTTATGATCGTGCTGGCGGTGGGATTGGTGTTCAATGTTCCCGCGGTTCTGCAGCGGGCGGTTCCCGACTACACCAGCGGGCTGCAACAAAGGTTGGCCAGCGATCGCGCGGTCCGGGAGAAGCTCAACCTCGGCGGCATCGTCAACGAGCAGAACGCGCAGCTGTCCAACTGCAGCGACGGCAGCCGGGAGCTCGAAAACTGCGGCCCAGCACCCGATCTCAAGGGCATCGTCGGTTGGCTGAACACACCCGGCGACCAACCGATCACGCTCGCGTCCTTGCACGGCAAGGTCGTGCTGATCGATTTCTGGGCGTACTCCTGCATCAACTGTCAACGCGCCATCCCGCATGTCGTCAGCTGGTACAGCGCCTATAAGGACGACGGCTTCGAAGTCATCGGGGTCCACACACCGGAGTACGCGTTTGAAAAGGTGCCCGGCAATGTCGCCAAAGGCGCCGCCGACTTGGGCATCACGTACCCCATCGCCCTGGACAACGGCTACTCCTCGTGGACGAACTACCGCAACCGCTACTGGCCCGCGGAGTATTTGATCGACGCCACCGGCCAGTGCGACACATCAAATTCGGCGAGGGTGACTACAACGTCACCGAGGATCTGATCAGGCAGCTGATCCTGGCCGCGCATCCCGGGCTCAAGCTGCCACCGCCAGCAGACGCGAGCCGCTCGACCCCACCGGACAAGACCACTCCCGAGACCTACTTCGGCGTCGGCAAGGTGGTCAACTATGGCGGCGGCGGGCTATATGACGAAGGCACAACCACTTTCGACTATCCGCCCACTCTGGCCGCCGACAGCTTCGCCCTGAAAGGTCGGTGGACACTGGACTACCAGGGCGCCACCGCCGCCGGCGCCCAGTCCAGCATCAAGTTGAATTACCACGCCAAGAACGTCTACATCGTCGTCGGCGGCACCGGGGCACTCACGGTCACCCGGGACGGACGATCCGTCGCGGTACCGATCAGCGGGCCGCCGACGTCGCACCAGATTGTGTCCGGCGATCACCTGCAATCGGGGTCGCTCGAGGTCCGCCCCGATCAGGGGTTGCAGGTGTACTCGTTCACGTATGGCTGATCGCTTTTGCCCCTGCACCAATCCGAAGGAGTTCGGGCTCCGAATGACTCATCAAAGGTTGTGAGAGCGAATCAAAGGAGGCCAAACGCGATGAAGGTGCACAGAACGTCCGTCGCAGCGAAAGGTTTCGCGGTGGCGGCGATGGTGGGTCTTGGTGTGGTGACTGCTCCGACCGCGGCGGCGGCCGATTTGGTGGGGCCTGGATGCTCTGATTACGCGGCCGCGAACCCCAGCGGCCCGGCATCGGTGGACGGAATGTCGCGAGTCCCGGTGACGGAAGCGGCGTCCAACAATCCGGTGCTGACCACCCTGACCTCGGCGCTGTCGGGCAAGCTGAACCCGAACGTCAACCTGGTCGACACGCTGAACAACGGCCAGTACACGGTCTTCGCACCGACCGACGCCGCATTCAGCAAGCTGCCGGCGCAGACGATCGATCGGCTGAAGACGGATTCCAACTTGCTGACCGGCATCCTGACCTATCACGTGGTGCCGGGTCAGTTGAGTCCGGCCAGGGTCGTCGGCTCCCACAAGACGGTTCAGGGCGCGAATGTGACCGTGACCGGCCAGGGCAACGGCCTCAGGGTCAACAACGCGGGTCTGGTCTGCGGTGGCGTGCCCACCGCCAACGCGACGGTGTACATGATCGACACGGTGCTGATGCCGCCGGCGTAGAGACTCACTCATCAGTCACATTCGCCACACGAGCCTCTTCGAGAAGCGACACGATCTTTGCCCGCCTCCGAGCGACGACGGCCGTCGCGCCCCCATTGTCGCTGAGAGGCGGGCAAACAGCCGACCGCTTCCGGCCCGAGGCTGGCGTGACAGGTGTGGCGCTAGGCGATCACGTAGTCGCTGAGCGGGAAGCTCGAGGCTTCCCGCACCGCGTTGAGTGTCGTCGTGGGCCGCAGCAGCGATGCTTCACCATTCGGACTGAAATAGTACGACCGAGACGTCGCGCAGTTGCCGCTGTAGAACACCGAGTCGTCCAGCAGCTTGGTCATCCGCTCTATGAACCGGTCGTTGGCCTCTTCGGTCACCTCGAAGGTCGTCGCGCCCCTGCGCTTGACCTCGCCGAGCAGCCGGTCCATGTGCCGCATCTGGTATTCGATGGTGTGGAAGAAGGATAGTCCGGAGAAGGCGAAGGGGCTGGCCAGGCCCAGGTAGTTGGGGAAGTAGGGCATGGTTACGCCCTGGTATGCCTGGAACCGGGTCTCCCGCCACCATTTTCCGAGGTTGCGGCCCTTGCGGCCGACCACCTCGATGGCCGGGAAGTTGGCCTCCCACAGGTCGAAACCGGTCGCCAGGACCAGGGTGTCGATGAGTGTCTTGCGCCCGTCCGCGGTGACGATGCCGTCCGCCTCGATCCGCTCGATCGGGTTCGTCTCGAGGTGCACCTGCGGCTTTGTGAAAGCGCGGTAGAAGCTGTTGGAAAAGGTCGGCCGCTTGCAGCCGAGGTCGTAATCCGGCGTCAACTTGCCGCGCAGTTCCTTGTCCCGGATCCACCGGAATCGGTTGATCTTGGCCAGGTCGGAGGCGGAAATGTTTCCCCGCCCCCGCGACTGCCGAAAATGCAGCGCCATGACGACCATGATGATCTCGAGGAGGACGTCGCTCACCCACCGCAGGGCCCGCTGCGCCGCCGGCACCCGCTCAAACAGGCGTTGCATCGGCGGGGAGATTGAGAAATCGACCTTGGGGATCACGTGGGTCGCGGTGCGTTGGTACACCGTCAGTTCCGCGGCGTCTTTGGCCAGCTCCGGGATGACCTGCACCGCCGATGCCCCGGTCCCGATGACCGCGACCCGGCGCCCCTCGTAGCGGTAGTCGTGGTCCCAGGCGGTGGTGTGGACGACCTTGCCCTCGAAGCTGGCAATCCCCGGGATATCCGGGGTGCGCGGCTGGGACAGGAATCCCGTCGCGGTGATCAGCAAGCGGGTCGTCAATGTTTCGCCGCCGGCCAGCGCCACCCGCCACACTTCGGCGTCCTCATCCCACTGGGCGCCTTCCACCGTCGTGTTGAACCGCATGTGGCGGCGCACGTCGTACTTGTCGGCGACGTCCGTCGGCGTACTGCTTGACCTCGGAGCCCGGCGCGAACAGCCGTGACCACTTCGGGTTGGGCTCGAACCAGTACGAGTACGTGGTGGACGGGATGTCGACGGCGATGCCCGGGTAGTGGTTGACATGCCAGGTGCCGCCCAAGTCATCCTCGCGGTCGAGGATGACGAAGTTGTCATACCCGAGACGCTTGAGCTGGATCGCGGCGCCGATGCCGCCGAAGCCCGCGCCTACGATGACGGCGTCGAAACGGTTCGCGTTCACAAGCTGCTCCGTGCTTACTTACTCCACGCTTACACACAAAGAACTTTTACTAACTTTACGGAATTCTAATAAACCGAGGCGCACGACGCACCCGTGGTTGCCAGCATGTGACCTGGCTGACACCTGCGCGCGGCCTGGCAACGACCCGACGCGGCGCGGTTGTCGCACCAATGATGGCCACACTTATGCGGTTAACCCGTCGTCATCATCTTTCCGTGTCTTTAGCGTGTTCGCCGAAACCGGCTACTCCCCCGAAACGGGGGCATAGCGACGGCTCGAGGCTATGTCGGAAGATGGCGTCTCGAGCCTGGCCCATCAAGGTGAGGCTCATTTGTGCGTCGACACGCGGCACTCATCCGACGCGCGTCGCCGCGCAGCGGTATACAGGAAATGACTGTTCGGAAACTCACAGTTTGGGAGGGTCCCGGCATGGGCAAATCCTGCGGCATGATCGCGCGTCAAATAGCCCGTTTTGTTGCTCCAGCAGTGGCCGCGGCGTCCGGCCTGGGCGCCTCGGCCCTCGCCGGTTCGGTCATCCCCTCCGCCGCCGCCCAATGCCCGGACATCCAGGTGGTGTTCGCCCGCGGCACCGGTGAAGCCCCCGGCGTCGGCTCCACCGGGCAGGCCTTCGTTGACTCCCTGCACTCCCGCATGGGCGCACGCTCATTCGACGTCTACCCGGTCAACTACCCCGCCAGCGACCAGTGGGACACCGGCCTTGATGGCATCAGAGACGCGGTCGGTCACGTCAATTCGATGGCCCACGACTGCCCCAACACCAAAATGGTGCTCGGCGGCTACTCCCAGGGCGCGGCCGTGATGGGCTTCGTCACCTCCGCCGCCATCCCCGACGGCGTCGACCCCGCCACCGTGCCCAGGCCCCTGGACCCCACCGTCGCCAACCACGTCGCCTCGGTCGTGCTGTTCGGCATGCCCAACGTGCGCGCCATGAACTTCCTCGGCGAACCCCCCGTCGTCATCGGCCCGGCCTACCGGGACAAAACCATCAAGGTCTGCGCCACCGAAGACCCGGTCTGCTCCGACGGCATGAACTTCTCCGCCCACAACACCTACGCCGACGACGGCGCCGTGATCGACAAGGGAGTGGCGTTCGCCTCCAGCCACCTCGACGCCGGCGGGCCGGCGACACAGGTCTCGTCACCGGGCGCGAGCTTCGGCGGCTGAGCGACCGCTCGGCTATTGCTGGCCGGCCTTGGCGTTGAGGTAGGCGACGATCCCCTGGGTGACCGCGGCGGCATACTTCGCCCGGCCGTCGGGGCTTTGCATCCGCGCGGCGTCGTCGGCGTTTTTCATGTTGCCGAGTTCAACCAGGACCGCCGGGTATTGGGCCAGGTTCAGCCCCGCGAGGTCGTCCCGGCCGTACAGGCCGCCCGACCCGATGTAGTTGGCTGGCTGAAAACCCGCCTGCGACAGCGCATCCCGCATCGTGGCGGCCAGCTGGACGGCGGGGCCGGCCTGCACGTCGTTCAATGGCGGGCTCGAATAGTTCACGTGGAATCCGCTGCCGGACACGGGTCCGCCGTCGGCGTGAATGCTCACGATCGCGTCGGGACGCATCGCGTTGGCCGCCGCCGCGCGTTGGTCCACGCAGGGGCCCACCGAGTTGTCGTTGTCGCGCGAAAGCTGGGTGCGCACGCCCATTTGTTTGAGCGACTCGCCGATCAGCGCGACGACCGCCCAGGTGAACGCGTGCTCCGGATAGCCGTCGTTGGTGGCGGCGCCGGACGTCTGGCACGGCTTGGTTCCGCCCCGGCCGTTCGGGACCTGCTGGTTGATCGAGGCGTCGTTGACGGCGTTGTGGCCCGGGTCGAGGAAGACGGCCGTCCCGGCAAGGCCGGCGGACGCGCGTGGAGCGGTTATGAGGCGCCCCGGCACCGAGCAGCACGGGCGCGACACCGGCGAATCTCAGCACGTCGCGCCGTGAAACGGATCCCAGCCGACCGGGGCGGTCACTCACCGCGCGATGGTAACAACCGCTCACCAACCCCCGGCCGAGCCGCCTCGCCTGGCCGGCTATTTCAAGTTGTATGACTCACGCGAAATGCGGAAGAAATGACCCGTGCTGGAGTCGGTGCACGTGATAGCGGCGGGCTCGCTCTTACAGGTGAGCGAGGACATTTGGGGAGGTTATGTGTCGGCGCGATGAGCGAGCAGATATCGAACCACAGCGACCACTCCACATTGATTCCGACGAAGCACTCAACTCGGCACTGCACCGCGTTGGTCCGTAACGCCGATCGCTTCGCCACTCGACTGAGTAGCGGTAGGGTGCCACCGCCGCGCGCGACGCTATTTCCTTTGGCGCATGGCGAATTTGGTGAGTCGGGCTCGGATGAGCTCCTATAGAACCGGAATCGGCTTGATCGGGTTGCCCGGCCGGATCGACGAACAGTTCTGCGGCGGAGGCGATTCGGCGAAGCGCTGCTTGATCCAGGCGATCGAGTTCGGCAGCCAGAGCATGAGACTCCAGACGTGGCTGAGCAGGTCGTACTGCTCGTAGTGGACCGCGGTGCCCTTCGCGCAGTAGCTGCTGGCGAGCGTGCGCACGTCGCCGGCGATCATCACGCCGTCGCCGGCGCCGATGCCCGGCCTGTTGCCCGGCGTGCCCTCGAGCTCGCCGCCGGCGCCCTGGCCGATGAACAGCGGGATCGTCGGCGTACCGCCGGTGCCCATGATCAGCTGGTTGGCGCATTTGACGTAGAGCGGGATGCTCTCGGGAGTCGGGTACTCGGGTTTGGCCAGGTCCTTCCACTTCAGACCCGCGTACCTCAGGCCGAGGACGTCGACGATCGACGCAGTCTGCATGTCGTTGTAGATCTGCACACCGCGCTCGCTGAGATACCGCCTGAAATCGATCTCGAATGCGCGCGCGATGCCGACGAGCGCCATCGCCATGACACCGGCCCAGCTCAAGCTGCCCTCGACGTAGTGCAGGTTGTGCGCAGGGTGGACGAGCACGCCGCCCATCGCCGCGCCGATCAGGTGCTTGTTGACGTCGGGCGCATACGTCGGGGCGAATTCGGCGGCCCACTCGGTGGCGAGCGCACCGCCGGAGTATCCGAGCATCGCAACCTTTGCGTCGCTGTCGATGGTCGACGAGTTGAACGCGGCCCGGATCGAGTCGAGCGTGTTCATTCCGTACTCGGGACCCGCGGCGAAGTCCGCCCGCTGGCCCTCGGTGTCGGGGACGATGACCGTGTACCCCTCGGCGAGGAACGGACCGAAGACCCCCAGCTCGACGTTGGGGACGACTCCGCTGAGCGTGGGTTGCCCGCCCGAGATCGCATACGACGGCTCGTCATCCTGCTTGAGCGAGTCGTAGGCGGACTGATAGGAGATCACCTTCGTCTTGTCTCGCAGCTCCAGCGGCCGGATCACCGAGGTGACGTTGACGGTCGGGTTTCGGGTCTGGCTGGCCGACCGGTAGAGCAGCTGCGTGGTCTCGAGCACCGTTGGCAAACCCAATATGTGGTAAGGAACGCTGCGAGCCTTCAGTACCGTTCCCGGCAAGATGTCCGGCAGCGGCTTGTTGCCGGTGTACGAGTAGAACGGATCGTCCTTCGGATGCGGCGGCGCCATGGCCCCGACGGACGCGCCACTCGGATCGGGAGACCGACCTGTTGGTTGCCGCGATGCGGTCATGGCTTCCCCTCAACCGTGGGCGCGGCGACGCTACGCCTTGGCCTTCGAAGGGCTCGGTCTTGTGCGTGCGGTCGCTGGCCTCTTGCCGTTAGACCGCACGGAGGCAGGCTGCCGCTTGCGTGGCGGGATGGTCCTGGGCACCGGGTCGAAGGCGGCGGGATCAGCCAGGTACGCGCGGAAGATGCCGGCCATCGTCGCCGCCTGGTAGCCGTCGACGAACCGGTGATCCAGGCCGATCGACAGCGGCAGCACCGGACGCACGACGGGTTGACCGCCGAGCGCCAACACCTTGTCCTTCACGGCACCGATCATGATCCCGAGCGGCACGTGGCAGAACGTCGGCCATGGGGCGGCGGCCGTGTCGAGGCCGTAGGTGCCCACGTTGCTCACGAGTATCGAGCCGTAAGGGCGAGCTTCCAGCCCAAGGAAAGGGATGGGTAATTGAAGGCTTTCGGTGACGAAGCCGAGCGCATCCATCACCGGGCGAAGTAGCAGCGGCGGCAGTCCCTTGACCATCGCCTTGCTCTGCTTGAACTGCGGATCTTCGTCGTGGCGAATGCGTGCGACATGATCGGCGAGTTCCTTGGCGATCACCCAGGGCGGTTTCTCATCGATGCGACGCACAACGGTGCCCGATAGATCGGTGCCGGCTGCTTCGGCTCCGGATATCAGGTCCGTCCGCAGCGATACCACGAAGAAGCAGTCGACGGTCGGGGACGGCAGGAAGCTGCCGAACACGACCCGGCCGTTGAGACCCGGCAGCGCTTCGATGACCTTGCCGGCAGCCCTACCGACGAGGTCCATGGGGGTGACGTGCTGGCCCGTTGCCTCGCGGACCTGGCGCAGGTACTCGAGCAGCCGCGCCGCTTCGATATCTATCGTCGCCCAAATGATCGGGTCTTTCCTCGGCCGCCATGTGGCCATGGCAATCTTCCGCCAGACGGAGAACGGGATGACGGATGGAGTGGTCCACATCATCGGAACTTCCTCTTCGAAGCAGGTACCCGAGTCTCCACCGGGAAGCCGGGATACGGACTAGAGGACAAGGTCCCCCCTTGTCGGGGGCAAAAATGTCGCGATGGCAGGGCAATGCCCCGGCCGGTAAGTCCTATCAGCAGGCCGGGCCACGGCTGTTGGTGCCAGCTCCCTCGCCAGCGTCGCTCGGCGACGGACCGGCATCGGTCCCGGCGATCTCCTCTCGATCCCTGTGCCGCGCCGGTGAAGCTGCGACCACCGCTCGTCTCCGGTGAATTCCTCCCTAACAGGCGGCGAACCGGAGCTCTCGGGCATGGGTGTAACGTCCATTGCTAGCCAGCAGATCTTGCTCACTCTCGGCCTGCTCGCTTGCATGCCGACGGATTTTTGGGGGTGCCCCGTGAGCACATCCGAGATGTCCGACGTGTCGGCAACGACCGATACCGACGAGGTCGTGGTGTCATTCCACGACGAGGCCCTGCTGCTCGGCGGTGACCCCGCCGCTGTCGAGTCCTACCTGGCGCGGCTGCGGGCGATCGCCGGACAGGGCATGCGAGTCGCCGGGATCGACAATGCCTCGCTCGCGAGCGCGGCAAGCAGGCTCGCCGGGCTGGCCTCTCTCTTGGCTGAGTCCGGCAAGTACGTCCAGTTGCATCGCGACACCCTCGACGCGTTGAAGGATGGCAACCTCGTTCCCCTCGGCGAGGGCTTCTTTCGGATGACGACGGGCGTCGATGCCGGCCAGCTCCTGGCACAACTTCAGTGGCAACCGGCAGTGCTCGGCGCAGAAGCGATGATGTCGGCGCAGATGATCGCGGTGCAGGTGGCGCTGAAGTCCGCGGTCGCTCAAGTGGAAGACGCCGTCCGTCGCGTGGAGGACAAGGTCGAATCGGTGCTCGAAGTCGCCCGGGCGCAGCGCGCCGGCGACGTCCTGGGCAACAGCCTGACGATTTCCCGGATGGTTGACTCATTGGAAAAGTACGGGTCGCTCCCCGATGCCTACTGGGAATCGGTGGCCGTCCTGGGCCCGGCGCTTAACGTCACCGTCGAGCAGCTACGCAACCATGTCAGACGCATCCTGGCGTCCTTCGATCACGAGCTGCCCGTGCAGCAGCGTGCCGAGAGGCTTCGAAACGCGTTCAACGACAACCGGCTTGGTGACGCTCTGAGCCTGCTGGTGATCACCGAAGAATCGCTGCACAAATGGCAGCGTCTGAACCTCGCGCGTATCGAGGCGAAACAACCAGAAGAGCTGCTACGAGCGATCGATGAAGCTCGCAAGCTCGTAGACCATCATCTCCGCGAAGACATCCACCTCTACCAGAACGCGAAGGAAATACTCGACCGGTTCGCGAAGACAAAGGCCATCGACGGCTTCCGATTCTCGGCGGTGCGAGAGCTGGCCAAACAGCGCGGCGCGCTGCGCGACGAGCTCGACCGATTCGCGGAGGCCCGCCAGCACCAGGTCGAGACCTGGGAGGACTTTCACATTCCGAGCCTGCTCGATGCTGCCTTCGCCACTATCGAAGCCGCCGCAACCACCACGAACCGTGCACTCACGGTCGTGGGCCGCGGGCTCGTTTGCTTGGGCGCACAGCTGGCAGGGCCGTTCCGGGACAAACGCGGCGAAGAAGGGCCGAATATAAAGGACGGCAAGGACTCTGAATGTCAGGCGGGCAACGTCGGACTCGAGGAACCCGCATAATCCTGCTGAACAATGCGAAGCGTCTGCGTCGACGAACTCCACCGCGGCCAGGGATTGCATCGAGGCCGATTAGGCCGGAACCGCGCCATAGTCTCAACCATGCAGCACACGGCGTCGTCAGTGTCGAGGGTTGCTGTTTGGTCAGTGCCTGCTGAGCGCTTTGCGCTTGCTCGACGTGGCCCTGGTTGAACGATCCGCGGGGGCGCCTTTGACCTTCTTCGCCGCCCGCACCGGTGGATGTTCGACCGGTCGAACATCGAATGTCAGGCCGACTGGTGCGAGCATGTTGACCAGGGCGTCAAGGCTGAACTTGCTGATCTTTCCGTTCAGTAGATCCGAAACTCGGGGCTGAGTCACACGAAGACGCGCGGCAGCTTCGGTCTGCGTCCAACCTTCTTCCCTGATTCGCTGCTCGATGGCGATCATGAGCAGGCCGCGCGCGGTCAGGTTGGCCGCCTCCTCTGGGGTCTCAGCGAGGTCGTAGAACACGCTGTCAGCCATCTCTTGCCTCTCGATAGCGCTTCTTTGCCAGATCGATATCGGTCTTCGGCGTCCTCTGCGACTTCTTCGTGAAGACGTGAAGGACGCAAATCGTGTCGTGGAACTTCGCGACGTACATAAGCCGCGCAATGCCGTCGGCGTCCTGCACTCGTATCTCGTACGCGCCGGGGCCCACGGCGCTTATCGGTTTGAAGTTGTTGGGCATCAGCCCCATCTGCACTCGAAGCAGCTGCTGGCCGAACTCATACCGGATGGCCGGACGTTGCTCGCGGACGTCGTCGCGAGTCGTGCCAAGCCATCTGATGGGCTTCAGATCAATGCCCATTTTATATCAGAACCAATATAGATGCCAGACGAGATCCCACAGAGGGCGACACTCCCGGCGCGTGACGTCGACGGCCTCGCCCCGCGCAAGCATCCGTACCACAACCTCGACGGCCATGACCGCATCTAAGCGCCGCCCACCGACAGGTAATCACGACTACATCGGGGCAGGGTGCCTATGGTGCGCGGCACCGGCAGCACGCGGTGTCGACCAGGACGTCACAGCTGAGTCTTGCTGGCCCACCGGGACCAAGCCAGAACTAGCTCGGGCTGAGATCGTCTCTTGCATTTCGTAACCTTGTTTCGTAACGTCGATACAAATCAATGCGACCGAAGGAGCATCATGAGCGGACCGGTCACCTATCGTCGCGACGAGTCCATCGCGCTGATCACGATGGACGACGGGAAGGTCAATGCGCTGGGGCCGACCATGCTGCAGGCGCTCAACGAGGCTCTCGACGATGCCGATCGCGACGACGTCGGCGCGGTGGTAATCGCCGGCAACCACCGGGTGTTCAGCGGCGGGTTTGACCTGAAGATCTTGACCGCCGGCGAGCTGCAACCGGCGATCGACATGCTCAGGGGCGGATTCGAACTGTCGTACCGGCTGCTGTCCTACCCGAAGCCGGTGGTCATGGCCTGCACCGGCCCGGCCATCGCGATGGGATCATTCCTGTTGTGCAGCGGCGATCACCGAATCGCCGCACCGGGATACAACATCCAGGCCAATGAGGTCGCCATTGGAATGGTCCTACCGTACGCGGCCTTAGCGATCATGAAACTGCGCCTCACACCGTCGGCTTATCAGCAGTCAGTCGGGCTGTCCAAGGTGTTCTTCGGCGAGACCGCCCTGGCCGCGGGATTCATCGACGAGATCGACCTGCCGGACAGGGTGCTCGGTCGTGCCGAGGAGGCGGCCCTCGAATTCACCAAGCTCGATCTCGTCGCACATGCGGCCAGCAAGCTGCGCGCCCGCGCCGATGCGCTCAAGGAGCTCCGCGCCGGAATAGACGGAGTACCAGCCGAATTCGGTGTCCAGTAGAACCGGATGCCCAGGCCGAAGCAGCGCACCCCGGAGCTTCGCGATCGACTGCTGCAGGTCGCGGTCTCGACATTGAACGAGGACGGTCTCTCGGGGTTCACCACCCGGCGCGTGGCCGAGCAGGCCGGCACCTCGGTGCCCGCGGTGTACGAGTTGTTCCGGGACAAGCCCGGGCTGCTGCGCGCGGTGTTCTTCGAGGGATTCCGGATGCTCTGCCACCGGCTGCTCGCCGTACCCGAGACCGACGACGCGGTCGCCGACGTGCAGCGGCTCATTCCGGTGTTCCGTCGGTTCTGCCTCGACTACCCGGCGCTGGCCCGGGTGATGTTCTCGCGCCCGTTCCAGGATTTCGACCCCGGCCCCGAGGAACTCGCGGCGTCGCCGTCGGTGCGAGAGATCTTCGTCGGCAGAATCAAGCGGTGCACCGATGCCGGACTGCTCACCGGCGATCCAGTCGATATCGCGCACGTATTGCTCGCTCTGGCACAAGGTTTGGCGGTTCAGGAAGGTGGCCGCTGGCTGGGCAAGTCGAAGGCGTCGGTGAACCGGCGCTGGGAAGTTGGGGTGACCGGGATTCTGCGGGGCTTTGCGCGCTGAAGCCTGGGTCGTGATTGACAGCGGTCGAGACTGTCTCGATACTCCACCAGTACGGCCGTCGGCCAGCACCGGTCCGAGGCTGACTGGTTGGGGCGCAATGGAGGTCGGCCGTGATCGATTTGGGACTATCCGGTAAGCGTGCTGTGGTGTCGGGTGCGGGCTACATCCCGGAGCGCGCGGGCCATGGCTGGTTCACGTCGTTGGCCCTGGCCGAGGCGGGCGCCTCGGTGGCTTGCATCGATATCGACGAGCAGCGCGCGGAGCGCATCGTCGGCGAGATCGTCGGCAGGGGAGGTTATGCCATCCCGATCGTCGCCGATATGACCGACCCCGCGCAGGTCGGTCGGGCGATCGACGACGCCGTCGCAGCACTGGGCGGTGTCGACGTGTGCGTCGACATCATCGGTGGTGCGACCTGGTCGAAGGTCGAGGACTTCACCATCCAGTTGTGGGACGCGGCGATCCACTACAACCTGACCCAGGTGTTCTACCTTTTTCAAGCCGCGGCAAGGTACATGATCGCCCAGGGCAGCGGTGGATCGTTGGTCGCGCTCGCCTCGGTCGACGGCATCGCATCGGCGACCTACCATGCCGCCTACGGCGCCGCCAAGGCCGGCGTCATCTCGCTCGTCAAGACCTTCGCAGACGAACTGGGGCGGTATGGCATTCGCGCTAACGCGGTCGCGCCGGGCAATGTGGGCTCCGGCAACGAGGATCAGCCGCCACACGAGTACGCCGTCAATGGAATTAATCCGCTGGCGGCGCCCCGCGCGCATGACATCGCCAATGCCGCGTTGTTCCTCTCCTCTGAGCTGGCTGCCCGCATCACCGGTCAGACACTCGTCGTCGACGGCGGTGCAACGATTCAGCAGCTATGGGGGCTGCCCGCATCACGGATCCCGCCGAATCCGGACGACGCGATGCCGGACTTCATGAGACCCGGGCCGTCGGGCGGCTAGCGCGACCGGCGCTGGTGCACCATCGGCAGGCCCGCCACCGAGCTTCTCCCCTTGAGCACATACGGGGTCAGGATCGAACCGATGTAGACATCGCACATGTCCTGCCCACCCCAGGCGATACTGGTCGGGCCGCTCAACAACGCACCGTCGGGGTCTTCGACCACCACCGTCGCCCGGCCGTCCGGGCTGATCGCCACGATCCTGTTCGCCAAAACAAGTGTGACCCATAGGTTTCCATCGGCATCGAACGCGCATCCGTCGGCCATCCCCCACCGGCGACTCACCTGCGGGTCGGTCAGGAACCGGCCGTGGTCCGGGCCGAACTCGTCGGGGCGCCGGTCCGCCCAGCGGCGGGCCGAATCGCTCTTGGCGGCCCGAGTGTTTCGCCCCGGATCGGAAACCGCACCACGTCAGCGGCTACCGTGCGGACCACATACAGATAGTCCTCATCGCGATCCAGCGCCATGCAATTCGGGAAGCTCACCGCATCGGCGACCACTTGCGCCGATTGGCGATCCGGTGTGACCCGAAAGATGAACCCATCAGCGGTGCCGCGCGCGATGGTATCGACAAGATCGTCTGCCATCGTGCTCACCGAACACCACAACGCCCCAACGGAATCCACCAGAACGAAGTTCAACCATCGCAGCGGGCGTCCATCGAGTTGTCCGCCCAGCACCGCCGTGATCGCGCCGGTCACCGGGTCGAGATCCTGCAGCACACCCAAGCCGAAATTCGCGATCAGAAAGTGGCCGTCGCGGTCGAGCGCGATCCCGTTCGGCTCGCCGCCCGCCTGCCCCATACGCCGAACGGTGTTCTCATCAATGAGTTCTGCGACAGCTGAGGCCTTATCGGAGGCGAACACCCGACCATCACCAGCCACCACAACGTGTTCCGGGCGATCCACGCCGCGCCCGACGGCGTGCAAACCGGTCACCGCGATGGTGGTCTCGCCCGTTCCGCTCATCGATTTCCCTCGTGGACTTGTTTCAGCCCATGTCAGGCTAGCGGAGGTGGCGCATCATGGAAGGGTGCGGATCGGAGTCGGGGTTTCCACCGCGCCCGACGCACGGCAGGCCGCGGTGGAGGCGGCAGCGCACGCGCGCGACGAGCTCGCGGGTGCGGCGCCGACACTGGCCGTGCTGCTCGGATCGCGATCACACACCGACAAGGCTGTGGACGTCCTCGATGCGGTGCAGCGGATGGTCGAGGCCCCCGCGCTGATCGGTTGCGTTGCCCAGGGCATCGTCGCCGGCCGCCAGGAGATTGAGGACGAGCCCGCGGTGGCGGTGTGGCTGGCGTCCGGCCTGGCCGCCGAGACGTTCGCGCTGGACTTCGTCCGCACCGGCTCGGGTGGCCTGATCACCGGTTACCGGTTCGACCGGACCGCGCACGATCTGCACCTGCTGCTGCCGGACCCGTACACATTCCCGTCGAGCCTGCTCATCGAGCACCTCAACACCGACCTGCCAGGAACGACCGTGGTGGGCGGCGTGGTGAGCGGTGGGC
Source organism: uncultured Actinomycetota bacterium (assembly GCA_963850895.1). GTDB lineage: Bacteria > Actinomycetota > Actinomycetes > Mycobacteriales > Mycobacteriaceae > Mycobacterium. The sequence goes on from CAWKNK010000001.1 coordinate 119,076, forward strand.
GGGGACCGGGCGACACCCGGCTGTTCCGCGACCACGGCGTGCTCACCTCGGGCCTCGTGGGCGTGCGGCTGCCCGGCGTGCACGGTGTCCCGATCGTGTCGCAGGGCTGCCGGCCGATCGGCGACCCGTACATCGTCACCGGCGCGGACGGCGCACTGATCACCGAACTAGGTGGCCGACCGCCGCTGCAGCGCCTGCGCGAGATCGTCGAGGGGCTGCCGCCCGACGAGCAGGAACTGGTCAGCCACGGCCTGCAGATCGGGATCGTCGTCGACGAGCACCTAGCGGCTCCGGGTCAGGGCGACTTCCTGATCCGCGGGCTGCTCGGCGCCGACCAATCGACCGGGGCGATCGAGATCGGCGACGTTATCGAGGTCGGCGCGACCGTGCAGTTCCAGGTCCGTGACGCGGCGGGGGCCGACAAGGACCTGCGCCTGGCCATGGAGCGGGCGGGAGCGGAGCTGCCCGGGCGCCCGGTTGGCGCGCTGTTGTTCACCTGCAACGGGCGTGGGCGGCGGATGTTCGGGGTCGCCGACCATGACGCGTCGACGATCGAGGAACTGCTTGGCGGGATTCCGCTCGCCGGTTTCTTCGCCGCCGGGGAGATCGGCCCGATCGCCGGCCGCAACGCGTTGCACGGATTTACCGCGTCGATGGCGCTGTTCATCGAAGACACCAGATGAGCCGCTACCTGGGCGCTGGGCCCACTGGCGTGCGCGTCACGTCTGTCACACAAGTCACCGCTGGCGATCTACCATGCGAAATGCCCACCTCATAGCGACTTTTCAGCGACAAGCCGGGCCCATTTGCTGTGGGGCAGGCAGGGCTCGAACCCGCGACCAACGGATTATGAGTCCATACCCTGTGTTTGCCCTTGATTTCAGCAAACGCCACAAACATGCTGGTAGCGACGCCATCGCGAAACTGTCACCCCAGCTAGAGATCGATATCGGCGGGCCTTCAGTAACGTTTCCCACGCGTGGCGTATCGCTTCGTATTGTTTGCGTGCGGATCGCGTAAGCCCCTAGTGTGCTGGGGTGACGCTGGGGTGAGATTTGCGGCCGTAGCAACGTTAGCTGGCCCTAGATGGCTCCTTGAGGGGCGACGACCATGGCCTCCGAATGCGCCCCGCTGCGCGAGATGAAGATCTGCAGCAAGCGGCGTTAGTTCATCGCAGATGGACCGGCCGCAACTGATTCAATCCCAGTATCGCGCACCAGTATTTGTGCAGCTCAGAGGGTATATCTAGTCAAGCTCAGCAGATGGCGTGGCCTATATGTGGCCAATGGGGTAGGTCACTGCCCGAACATGGCGCGTATTGCGCGGGTGCGCTTAGGCGTCCATCTCCAGCCACTTGGCCCGCTCCGCGGGCAACCAGACGGACAGCGACACCCCGGTCGGCATCCCGATGTGATAGAACTCGGTGTCGCGCCCCGCGCGGCATCTGTGGACGTCGTGGATCGGTGTGGGCCTGAACTCGCCGGCCTTGACCACCAACGCGGTGGGCCAGTCCTCGCCCCCGAACAACTTGTCCCCCCGAAGAACTTGTCCCCAGATCGGGGTAGCCGGTGCCGGGCCTTGAACGAACCGTACCGGCCTTCGCCGGCCCAGCCGCCGTTCTCCTTGGTGAGCACCACTGGCCGCGGTCGGCCAGGGCGTGGACCGCCCGGCGCATCTGCCGGTCGGACACGCCGATCCACCCAGCCAGGTTGATGACGGTCAGCTTTCGGGATGCGCAGCGGTGACGCGGTGTCGAAGATCCGACATCGCCATGTCCCAGAAGCGACCGTTGCCGTCGTCGTGGTGGTGCTCACCGCGGTGTTAGTCGATGTACTCGAAGAGCTTTCAGCAACGGTCCCAAGGACTACGACGCCGTCCATCAAGTGCAGGATGGCTATACGATCACGCCCCTGTCCCAACTGGGTCAGGCTCCGCAGCTGGTCGCGGCCACCATCGATCCCACGGTGGTCGTTCGCGATGAGTCTCCCAACCTCTGTGCGAACCGATGGTCAATGTGCGGCCGTCACATTCCATCGCACGCACCGCGATGCCCGGTCTCCATGCCTTACGCGCTTGGATGGCGCGCGAGCGCATCGGCCGCGCAGGCCATCGCGACCGAGTCGCGGCCGTTCTGCTCGTTGACCTTTCGCTGGTGCCCGCGATCGCGAATCCACGCCGCCTGATCTGTCATCATGCGACGCAGCAGTTCGCAGTACAGCGGCATCTTCTGCAGGCCTTCCCAGTGGAGCTCGAACTGTTGATAGACGTCGTGCTGATGTCCGTGCGAATAGAACGCGCGATCGCGCGGGCCATAAGTCATCAGCACGTCGATCCGCGCGTGGGGAAATAGTTCGCTCAGTTCGCGCGTCTGCGACTCATTGGCCACCGCATGAATGCGGACGCTGGTTGGCACCCAACCTTGCAGCAGCATGTCGCCGCGTTCGAAGACGAGTCGAAGCTCCTGGCGATCCAAACGCCCCGGCTGATGAAAGCCGTGGTAAAAATTGAAATGCGCGCCGCCCGAGTAGCGCACCGTGCATTGCACCTGGTCCTCGCAGCCGTCGGACCTGCGACTGGTCTGCGCGGAAACGACTTCACCGGCGCCCAGCCAACCCGTCAGCATGTCGAAGAAATGCACGCCATGCTCGACAAAGATTCCGCCGCTCTTCTCACGATCCCAGAACCAATGCTCCGGCGGAAGATTCTCGTCGGAGGCGTAGTTCTCAAAGTAGCCGTGCAGGAAGTCGCCAAGCGGCTGGTGATCGATGACCTGGCCGACGATGTCGAACAACGGGTTGTACCGCTGCATGAGGTTCGCGACGAGCAACCGGTCCTGTCGCCGCGCGAGCCCCACTAGTTCGTCCGCTTGTTCGACCGTCAGCGCGAGCGGCTTCTCGCAAATGACGTGTTTGCCCGCTGCGAGTGCCAGCTTGGATTGCTCGTAATGCAGAAACGGCGGCGTGGAAATGTAGACCAAATCGACCGCCGGTAATTCGAGTAGGCGATCGATATCGATGACGTCCTCGAGCCCATAACGCTGCGCCGCTGCCAGGGCGGCCGGCCGCGCGGTGCTGGCCATTCCAGCCAGCCGCACTCCAGGAACCTGCCCGAACTGCTGCAGCGCGAACAGCCCGAAGCCACCACAACCGATAACGCCGATACCGAGTTGGTCGCTCATCACTTCGAATCCTTCCGTCCATCGATTCATCGGATGACGCGTGCCGGGTCTTCATGATGAAGCGTGGTAGTGGCTGGTTGACACGAGCAACCACTCTCGCTTGAGCGGCACCTGACGCCGATTATCGAACGAGCGCTCAAGGCGACAGCGGGCCGGCCGCGCCGTCGGAGTTAGTGCGCAGGGTCCTGGAGGCGAATGACGGCGTCAGTCACGACTCGCACCCCAATAGTGGAGAGTATCGGCGGCCCGCGGGTGGAGCTCGTCGGCGGGCTACTCTGATAGGGAGTCAATTGTCGGGACCTTTGTCCCTGGTCCCACGTCACGTCGACCGCCAGGATGCAGGACAGGCGGACGGAAATGGAGCGTGACGTGGTGTTGACCCGATTGCCCGCGCCGTTGAGAGGCGGCGATGCCGACCGGGAAGAAGCGCTTCGCATCGCCTTCGTGGGGACGTTTCCGCCGACACAGTGCGGCCTGGCGACGTTCACCGAGTCGATGGTGCGTTCGATCAGCCACGCGGCCCGCGCGGTAGAACCCGTGGTCATCCGCCTCATCCAGCCGAACGAACCGACCGGCGGTGCGGCGCGAGCCACGGTCGATTGGATCGCCGGCGACGCCGCATCGTTTGATCAGGTGCGCGACACCGTCGAGAATGTCGGCGTGGTCATCGTCCAGCATGAGTACGGGATCTACGGGGGACCCGACGGCGACGAGGTCCTCGACCTGCTGCGGACAACGACGACCCCTTGCATCGTGGTGCTCCACACCGTCCTGGCCGATCCCACCCCGCACCAGCGTGCGGTGCTCGAGGAGGTCATCGGGCTGGCCGATGTGACGGTTACGCAGACCGAGGCGGCGCGTTTCCGGCTCCGCAACTACGCGATCAACGATCCGGAGCGGGTCCTCGTGATCCCCCATGGCGCCTGGACTGAGCCCGGCATCGGTGAGCAGCGCCGCCGTGGCAGGCCGCTGGTGCTGAGCTGGGGATTGGTCGGGCCTGGCAAGGGCCTCGAGCACGGCGTCGCGGCGATGGCCAGACTCGGTGACCTGACCCCGATGCCGACGTATCTCATCGCCGGTGAGACCCATCCCAAGGTCCGAGCGGCTCAGGGAGAACGTTACCGGGAGATGCTGCAGCGATCCGCCGTCGAGCTGGGCATCGCCGACCGCGTCGTCTTCGATGGCACGTACCGCGCTGTCTCGTCGTTGGCCGCGCTGATCGGCCGCGCCGACATCGTGCTCCTGCCCTACGACTCCCCCGACCAGGTCACCTCCGGGGTCCTGGTGGAGGCCCTCGCTGCGGGGAAGCCGGTCGTCGCCACGAGGTTCCCCCACGCTGTCGAAGCGCTGGCATCGGGGGCAGGCCTGCTCGTGCGTCACGGCGACGACGAGGCGATGGCCGGTGCGCTCCGCCGGATCCTCACGCGGCCCGACCTTGCTGACGCGATGCGCCACGAGGCCGCCCGCGTGGGCGCGGGTTTGCGCTGGCCTGTCGTCGCCGAGCGGTACCTCGAGGTGATCCACGACCTGCTCGCCGGTCGGATGGCAGCATGAACCTGCCGATGCCCGACCTGCGTCACCTGGTCCGGATGACCGATGAGACCGGGCTCTTCGAGCACGCCCGCGGAGCGGTGCCCCGACCAGCGCACGGCTATTGCAGCGACGATGCTGGGCGCGCGCTCGCCTTGACCTGCCGCTGGGACGGCCCCACTGCTGACCGGCTCAGCGAGATCTACCTGGCGTTCCTGCGGCGCCTGCACCTGGGCAGCGGACGATTCGCGCTCCGCATGGGTCACGACCGCCGGTTCATCGACCGCGACGTCTCCGACGACGCCTGTGGCCGTGCGATCTTCGGCCTGGGTGTCGCCGCCGCGTCGACTGCGCCCCGCCACGTCACCGAAGGGGCTCGGGAACTGTTCTCGAAGACGATCTCGTTTCGCTCACGGTGGCCTCACGCCATGGCGTACGCCGCACTCGGCGCAGCGGCCGTACTCGCCGACGACCCTGACCAACCCGAGGCTGCCCAGCTGCTCCGCGACGCCGCGACGATGATCCAGCAGGCCACCGGCCACCAGCACTGGCCGGAGACGCGCTTGCGGTACGCCAACGCGCTGCTGCCCGAATGCCTGCTGGCGGCGGGAGCGATACTCAACGACACCAGATTCGAGCGGACGGGGTTGCGGCTCCTGGACTGGCTCGTCGCCGAGGAGACGGCGCCCGAGGGTCACTTCAGCTTCACGCCGACCCATGGCTGGACCGCCGGCGAACCGCGACCAGCGTTCGACCAGCAACCGATCGAGGCGGGCGCCATGGCCGACGCCGCGGCGCGGGCGTTCACCGTGACCGGCGAGGCCGACTGGGCTGCAGTGACGATCCGGTCAGCCGAGTGGTTCATCGGTCGAAACGACCTCGGCGTCGCCATGTTCGACGATCGAACCGGGGGTTGCTTCGACGGGCTGCAGGTCGATGGGCCCAACGTCAACCAGGGCGCCGAGTCGACCCTCGCGTTCCTCACGGCACTCCGACGAGCCCATGAGGTGGCTCTCCCCCAGGCCTCCGTCGCATGACCTCCGCCGACAGGATCGTGCCGTCGTGGAGTGGCCCGGCCGAGATCTTCCTGCGCCATCCCGGCAATCCGATCATCACCGCCGGTGACTTGCCCCGGATGGTCAACGCCGTGTTCAACCCCGGTGCGACGGTCTTCGAAGGCGAGACCCTCCTGCTGTTGCGGGTGGAGGACCGCACCGGCCTGTCCCATCTGGTGGTCGGCCGAAGCCCCGACGGCTACGGCAACTGGACCGTGGAGCGCGACCGGGGAATGTTCGCGCAGACCTCGACCTTCGAGGAGCACTGGGGCATCGAGGACCCACGGATCACCCGGGTCGGCGACGAGTACGTCATCGTGTACACCGGCTTCTCCACCACTGGACCGCTGGTCATGCTCGCATCCACACGCGACTTCGTGCACTTCGACCGTCGTGGCGTTCTCCAGTCCCCCGAGAATAAGGACGCTGCGTTGTTCCCGACCACCTTCGACGGCCGGTGGGCGCTGATCCACCGGCCGACGGCACAGATGCCGGGAATCGGAGCGCACATCTGGCTGTCGTGGAGTCCCGATCTCCGCCACTTCGGCGACGCTAAGGTCCTGCTACCGGCCCGTCGCGGCGGGTGGTGGGACGCCAACAAGGTGGGCCTGGGCCCTCCGCCGATGCAGACCCACGCCGGGTGGCTCCTCTGTTACCACGGCGTCCGCACGACCGCGTCGGGAGCCATCTACCGTCTCGGGCTCGCGCTGCTCGACCGCGACGACCCGACCCGGGTGATCGCTCGTGGCAACGAGTGGGTGTTCGGTCCGTCAGCGAGCTACGAGCGCTCCGGCGACGTGCCCGATGTCGTCTTCCCGTGCGGCTGGATCCTCGACGACGACGGCGACACGATCCGGATGTACTACGGCGCGGCCGACAGTGTCGTATGCCTCGCCACGGCCAGCCTCGAGGCGCTGCTCGACCACGTCATGACCCACCCCTGTGCCGACGGCGAGTCGTCCCACCCTCCCGGGCTCGCCCCCGGCATCGGCGGCTGACGGTGGCTACTTGACAGCGGCGGACCCCACGCGTTCGGCGACCTCGACGAGATGGTTGCCGATCCGCGCGTATCGACGGTAGATCTCCGCCAGGCGATGACCTGGCGAAGATTGAGTTGTATCGCAGGTTCGTTCGTATCCGTGCCACCAGTGTGATGTCGCGGGATATCGTTGACAGATGTCCTGAGACATCGGTGCATTCTTCAGCGGGTTTTCGGGGTGGTCCGCATGGGACTCCGCGGGAGTTGGTAGTCGCGGGTAGGATCAGTTCGCGGATGAGTGGCCGACGACGCCGCGCTCCAGCTCGCGCTGGGGGTGAAGGCGCCCACCGACCCCGAGCAGGTGGCGCTCGAGCTGATCGTGCGCATCCCGGCCGACGTGCTCGGCAAAGGCTCACCCCCGCGAGACGCGTTGCAGGACTTCACATCACTGCTGCACGCCGAAAGCGCGTTCGCCGGCATGAGCTGGCCGGCCGCCCGGCGCGCCGCCACCGCGGCCCGAGCCGATCGGCAAACGGGATCGCCATCGGCTTCCGCTTTGAATCAGATCTGGTTCAGGTGCGCAATTTTGCACACCTGCGTTGAGCCGCATTGCGACCGTTCCATGAACCCGGGCTTCCGGCCGGACCTCGACCTCGTCGCGCGCGAAGTGTGGCTGCACTAGCAGCTTGTGAAGAAGGAGAACTTCCGCTCGGCGCAGGACGTTGGGTGCTGCTGGGGAGCGCGTTACCGATCCGAGTGAATTGAGATGCTGATGAAGATATACGGCAGCATGGCCGAGTACTACCAGGACATGGCTCCCAAACCACAGGCTGAAGGGCAGTGGCAAACGGTGGACCCGAACGCGACCTATCCGTTCGAGCGCCACCGTGCGATTCGTGGCAGACGTGAGTACCGCGTCTGTTACGGTCGCGGATCGACTCGTCACCCTGACCTCCCGTGGATTCTGGTAGTCCGCGAGATCGGGGAGGATGGCGTACTTGCACACATCCACCACGGCGCGTACCGCACCGACCACGAGGCGAAGCTGGGCGCCGTGCAATGGGACGGGCCGCCGCCCCAGTGACGCCACCGGGGCTGATTGATTAAGTTGCTCGACAGCGTTTCTGCCGCAGGCCTTTCAGGGTTTGCTCGACGGCGAACTCCGGCTAGTGGCCCGCGCGTGGCGCGTAGCACGCGAGATGACTGAGCGCACGCCAAGCACAGTGCAGCTCGACCAGTTGCTTGAAGAGCGCTCTGCCGCAACCGTTTCCGGGTTGACCCTAAAGCCCGGTGGCAGCTGTGTTCTGAGACCACGCCCGCCAGATAGTCCGGCTTTTGTAAGGGGCCTTCAACGTGCGCTAGGGGCATCCTCGATCGGCCCGAGGTCTTGTCCAACCACTCTCCTCACGCGCCCACGAAGCAGTCCACGGCATCGATCCGGTCTTCTTAGCCACCCAGATACCGGTATCTCAGCTCACCGCGATACAACTCCTTCGCCATCCTGAGACTGATGTACGGATTGCTTTTCCGGTAGTGAGTGCAGACAGTTCAGGATCGGTATCAGCCATGACCCGAAGACTAGTCAGGGCTACCGACATGCCGCACTAACCGCGCCGATGCAGCCACACCACGTTCGGGGCTTCAACCGGCCGACTTATCGCCTCCAGCGCCGCCATTGTCTCGGCGTGGTCGTCATCGAACAGGTGGGCGTAGATACCCAGCGTCGTCGTCACCTTGTTGTGGCCCATGAACCGGCTGATTTCGAGCGGCGGTATCCCGCCAGCCACGCACAAGCTCGCGCAGGTGTGGCGCAGGCTGTGAAACTTCAGCACCGCCGACAGCCGGGCCGTTGGGGTACGCGGGTTGGCCCGCGGCACGGCGCGCCGGTAAACGGCCTTGCAGAAGGTCATATGCCGCAACGGCTCTGCCCAATCGAGCGCCAGCCGAGCCCGGTCCTCCGAACACAGACCATCCGCTCGAATCGCTTCCCCGTTCGTCATCGTTCAAATGGGGGTTGGACGCATCGACTGCTGATTCAGTTCGCGGTCTGGTCTGGGATGACATGGCTGCTAGCCAGCTAACGGCTCTACAGGCGCCTAATTGCGCCGGGTGCTGGGGTGACGCTGGGGTGAGAGGCGTTTGCTCTTGCATAGGCACACATTAGCTCAGCTAGGTACCAGCGCTGAGCTAGAATTCTACTTGTGGGGCGACTGGGACTTGAACCCAGGACCAACGGATTATGAGTCCTTAGCCACCCGCCGACACCGATTGCGAAACGGCTGCTGCCCACAGCGCTCAACGAACCCGCCCTAAGGCCGAGGCGGCAGCACCGAAAGCCACCCATCCGAGAGCAGTTCGAGCAGCTGCCCATCCGGATCCCGAATCATCGCCGACTGTGCAGTCACCGTCGAGTCGACCACCGCACCCCCGAACCCTTCGACCCGCTCCAACACGTCGTCGAGATCAGACACCGAAAAGGAGATATGCGTCAGCCCCACCTGATCCATGACGCGTTCGCCCCCGGCATGAACTTCACGCTTGGAGTAATCGATCAGTTCGAGCACAAGGCCGTCGCGCACCAAGTACGTCGCATGCACTCCAAGCGGCTCGGGAAGCTGCACAAGCTGGGCGGTGCGGTCATCGGGCGGGTCAATCTCCCACCAGAACTGGAATCCGAGCAGACCTTCGTAGAAACGGCGTGAGCGCTCGCGGTCGGCGACGCATAGCCCGACGTGGTTGAAAACCGTTCGATGACTAGCCATTACGACCTTTCGTAGCGAGTCCAGGCGCGCCGATCATGGTCCCTACCGGCCAATGACCGATGGCGCTGTCTCCGCGAAGTCAAAAGCGTAATAATGCAAAGATAGCTTAGTAAGCGGCACCGACCGCTCGATAAGCCAGGCTCGTGGTTTGGAGGGCTTCTCGATGGCTGCACGCCCCGACGTCGGCGCCGATGTCATGGTTCATTTCGACCACCATTCCGACGCCTTCAACCTCAACGAGCTGGCTATCAACGCCGATCTGCGCCAAAAGTGCCCCGTCGCCTGGAACGAGAACTACGGCGGATTCTGGTTCCTCAGCAGCTACGAGGCCGTATCCCAAACCGCCCAGGACGACGCCACCTTCGCCCACAAATACGAACCCAACTCCGCCAACGGCGTCGACTACCAGGGTGAGATGGGCGTCCCCCGCCCCGAGGGCCAGCCGGCCCTGGGCATCGGCGAGGTCGACGGCCCCTACCACCAGGCCCTACGGCATGCCCTGGCCCCGTTCTTCTCCCCCGGCGCGGTCCAGAAGCTAAAGCCATTCATGGACCAGCAGGCGCATGACTTCCTCGATAAACGCATAACAGACGGACGCATGGACCTGGTCCTCGACTACGCCAGCCCGGTCCCGGCCATCTTGACCATGAAGCTGATGGGCCTGCCCCTCGACAACTGGCACCTCTACGCCAACCTCTTCCACTCCGTCATGGCAGTCCCGCAAGACAGCCCGGAGTATTTAGAAGCCATCGCCAAAGTCCCGGAAATGATGCAGGGTGTCCTGGACTTCGCGGCCACAAGAAAAGCCAATCCGGAAGACGACCTGACCAGCTTCCTCATCCAGTTCGAATTCGGCGGCCAGCGTCTCACCGACGAACAGCTGCTCAACATCCTCTGGAACCTCATCGCCGGCGGCGTCGACACCACCACGTCGCAGACCGCGCTGACCCTGCTGCACCTGGGCACCCACCCCGAGCTGCGCCAACAACTCATCGACCGCCCCGAGTTCTACCGCACCGCCACCGACGAATTCCTGCGCTACTTCTCGGTCAACCAAACCCTGAGCCGCACGGTGACCCGCGACATCGAACTAAACGGCCAACACCTCCGCAAAAACGATCGCGTCGTCATCAGCTGGCTCTCCGCCAACCACGACGAGCACGAGTTCGACCGGCCCGACGAGATCATCCTGGACCGAACACCCAACCGCCACCTCGCCTTTGGGCTCGGGCCGCATCGCTGCATCGGATCGCACCTGGCGCGGCTGATGTCCGAGGTGATGGTCAAGGCGGTGCTCGACCGCATCCCCGACTACCAAGTCGACGTCCAAAACGTCCACCAATACCTCGGCAACCCGAGCATGACCGGGCTGGGCAAGCTCCCGGTCACCTTCACGCCAGGAACCAAGCGAGGCTAGATGCCAGATAGCGGCCGCAACGCCAACCCACTAGCGCAGGTGCTGGGGCCTTTCACCCGCACCGGCGGCTTCTACGCCCGCTCCTGGGGCAACTATCTGGACCGTCAGCCCGACGAGCTTCCGGTGGCCCGGCCCACCATCGCGCTTGCGGCGCAGGCGTTCCGCGACGAAATCGTGCTGGCCGGGTTCGGCTTGCTGCGGTCGGCGCCCAACCCGGCCACACTCGAACGGATAAACAACGAAGTGCTTGCGGCGCAAGACTTTTACGGCGACAAGGGTTGGCTCGACAATTCCGAAACCTTCTTCGCCCCACCCCCACCGCCGACCGACGTCACGGTCAGGACCGTGAACAACCTGGGGCGCACCTATCAGCGGCTGTTTTTCGACAGCGACTACGAGCCCCATGCCGGCGAACCGGGCCGGGAACGGTGGCTGAGCTACGCCGGAAACAACCGCGAGTACGGCCTGATGCTGCGACACCGCGAGCCGCGGCCCTGGCTGGTCTGTATCCACGGCGCGGAGATGGGACGGGCCGCGCTCGACCCGATGATCTTCAACGCCTGGCATCTGCACCGCGACCTCGGCCTCAACGTCGTGCTGCCCGTCCTGCCCATGCACGGGCCCCGCGGGCGCGGCCTGCCGAAAGGCACCGGGTTCCCCAGCGAGGACGTCCTCAACGACGTCCACGGCACCGCGCAGGCGGTATGGGACATCCGGCGCCTGTTGTCCTGGATCCGCGCGGAGCAACCCGACGCCGCGATCGGGCTCAACGGCCTCTCCCTCGGCGGCTTGATCTCGTCGCTGGTCGCCAGCCTCGACGACGGCCTCACCTGCGCGATCCTCGGCATCCCCGCCGTCGATCTCGTCGACCTGGTGGGCCGCCACGCCGGCCTCAGCGGCCACCGTGGCCTGCGTCAGACGATGACGCTGGCCAAACCCATCGGCCGGATGATCTCACCGCTGGCCCTGACTCCCCGCGTGCCGATGCAGGGCCGGTTCATCTACGCCGGCATCGCCGACCGGTTGGTGCACCCCCGCGAGCAGATCAACCGGCTCTGGGAGCACTGGGGCAAGCCCGAGATCCACTGGTACCAGGGCGGCCACACCGGGTTCTTTCGCTCGCGCCCCATCCAGCGATTCATCGACGACGCCCTGGTGCAGTCCGGGCTCGTCGACCCGGCACGGATACGACGCAAACGCTGACACACCTCGAAAAACGATCAGCCGCCGTGTCCGCCTTTGTGTTTATTGCCGGGGTGATTGGGCGGCGGCGGTGGCGGCGGCTGCGAGGGGCTACTGGCTGTGGTTGTGGCGGTAGTCGTCGGTGGCGGCACCGGCGTGGTGGTAGTAGTGGTCGGCGTTGGCGGTGGCGCCGAGAACGGCGGATCGATCGCCAACAGGATGAGTGCCAACACGAACGCGGCAACGATCGCCGCGATCCACCATTTGCGCCGGGGGTTGTCCGGCTCCAGTCGCGCACCCGCGGGCGTGTAGGTCAGCACGGCGGGCGGCGGTGCTTCCATGACCCGGGTGCGAGCAGGCATCGCTGTGGGGCCGGCGCCGGCCAGCGCGGCTCGCATCGCGCCGGCCTGGTCGAACCGCCATGCCGGGTCACGCGCCATCGCACGTTCGATCGCGGCGGCAAGGCCCGGTGGCACATCCGGGCGCAGCGCGGCGAGGGGCGGTGGCGACTCGTGCAAGATCGCGTGTGCCAGCGCGCCCAGGTCCTCCTGCGGGAACGGCCGCCGCCCGGTCAGTGCCTCGTAACCCACCACGCCGACGGCATACAGGTCGTCGACCACCGTGGCAGGCTTGGACGTCAGCCGCTCGGGACTCAGATAGGCCATGCTGCCGACGACTTCGCCCGCCCTGGTGTAGGCCGCGCCGGACGTCTTGGCGATGCCGAAATCGGCGAGCTTGGGTTCGCCCGCAGTGGTGAACAGGATATTGCCCGGCTTGACGTCGCGGTGCAGGATGCCGGCGTTATGCGCCTCGGCAAGGGCGTCTAGGACGCCGTCGAGGACGGCGTACACGAATGCCGGTGGCAGCGGCCCGTGAGCGATGTGGTCGGCCAGCGACACTCCCGGTAGCCGCTCCATCACGATGAACGGCAACCCGAGGTGCTCGCCGACGTCGTGGACCACCACGACGTGCCGACCGGTCAGCCGCGCGGCCGCGCGCGCCTCCGTGTCGAACCGCAAGCGGCTGCCCGGCCGCTCGGCCACCCCGGGATAGAGCAGCTTGATGGCGACGGGCCGGTTCAGCTTCAAGTCCCACCCGTCACACACCTCGGCCATCGCACCGCGGCCCAGGACACCGCGCAGTTCGTACCGACCGTCGCCAAGGAGCCCGCCCGGCGCCGGAGGCACTCCGTTACTGCCCTGGCCGCGGTAAGACTGAGTTCCTTGGAGGTCCGTATCGATCCCTCCTGTCGGAAAGCTGACCCCTCCTGCTGGATCGGGATAACCACACAATCCGGAATCGAAACCCGCTACTCGACAGGCGTTAAACGGCGGGTGCCGCAGTACCGTCATCCGCGCGGTTTTTGGACCGCCCCCGCGTACTCGCCGACGAAGCCGTTTTTCAACCACCACCTGGGCTCGGTGTGCTCGAAGATTTCCTCGCCGAGGTCGCGATTGCGCACCGACCTCTTGACAGGAAACGGATTCATCCCCGTCTTGTATTCGACTCCGACCATGGCGGGGCCGGCCGGCCGGCCTTGCCTGGGCAGCAGCTCGAAACCGGCGTGCTGGAGCATGGCGTTCAACTCGGCTGGGCGAGGGAATCGACGAAAGTCGTGGTTTGGCTTGTGCAGACCGAACACGAACAGCGGCCCAATCGTGACGAAACAAAGCCATGTGCACAGGTTGCGATCCGGTGTGACATAGAACATGCGGCCGCCCGGCTTCAGCGCGCTGAATACGCTGTCGAATAGATGACGGTGCTCGGTGCAATGGTCGAGGACTCCGTGCAGGTAAATAAGGTCGAATCGACTGGCCCCCAACACATCCGCGTTTCGTGCGTCGCCGACTATGAAGTTCACACCGGTCTGGTCGGCAAAGCGCCTGCGGGCAGCGCCGATCGCTTTGTAGTCGACGTCAATGCCGACGATGTCCCATTCGCCCAACTCCGGATATCGTTCGAGCAATCCCGCGATCGCCCCGCCGCTGCCGCAGCCGACCACTGCCATCGTCGGGCGTTGATTATTTGCCGGCGGAAGGTAGTCACGTAGGAAGTCCCATGCAGCGTAGTCGATTTCGCCGACCAGTTGCGCGGTGAAGTGCCACTGTGCGCTGACGTCAGCGTTGGAGAAGTAACGGACCCCCCGCTCGATAGTGCCGTTACTGATCCGCATCAGCACGCGATCGATCATCGAATAGTGATATTCGGGCTCGCCCGCCGCGTCGTTGGCCCGTTCACGATCGAGGAACTCGAAGTAGCTCCGTTCTTCGGGTTCGATCGGCGCTTCCCACGATTGGGCCCCGCCGAGCACACGCTCCCGAATCCACGAGTCGATCACGCGGCTGTAGACGATTGTGTCGAACAACATGAGCTGATGGCCCCCGCCGGGCATCATAAAAAAGTCTTTGGTCCCGCCGATCCGCTCGAAGCATGCCCGGCAGTGCTCGACGCCGACGATTTCATCGTGCTCGCCGCAGGTGATCAGAACAGGTTTCGTGTTGGCGGAGGCGGGCAGTGGCGGCACATAGTTGAACACCGAGTGGTAGCTCTTGAACCCATACGACCAGACGTACAGCGGGTCCTTCTTCTTCGTGTCCAGCAGGCCGGGGTCCTCTTGGTAGGCGGCCTTGAAGTCGATGAACCGCCGCAGCGGGACCGGCAGCCGATCACCTATCTTCTCCGCCGCGTATTTCGCCAGCCGCGACTGGAACAGCCGGATCGCCAGACTCATTGGCGCCTCGTGGTTCAACAAAATGTTCATGCACACACCGGCCGCCACGGCCGGGCACGCATCGAGCGCGTGGAATGCGACTTCCCCGCCCTGGCTCGCGCCGTGCACGACGACGGGCAGGGAAGTGCATCGAGCGGCGTAATCGGTGACTGCCCTGGTGTCTTCGAGGAAGGCTTCGAAGCTGAACACACCCGGCTTGCCTTCAGTGCGGCCATGCCCGGTCAGGTCGAAGGAATAGACCGCCGCCCGATAGTGGCGGCGCATGTGCTCGGCGAACGTGTCGTAACTCTCGCTGTTCCCGGCGGTGCCATGCACCAGCACCAAGACATAGTCGGCGTTCTCGTTGTCGTAGCGGCGCACGAAGATACGTCTGGCACCCGATCCGGTCACGACGTCTTCGACCATCGGCGGCACTGCCTGAATGGTGGCGTTCGGAGTCATCAGCTCTTTGCATCCAATCCTTCGGTGAGGCGAGCGGCGATCATCTGGGCGAAGGCGTCGAAGTCGGCGCGGAAGCCTGAAGTGTCGGCAATGAACGGGCGCTGCATCGACATGCCCAGCAGCACGATTTCGCAGAGATGCACCGCCTCGTCGATCAAGCGCTGCGGCGCCTCGTCACCGGCAATGGTGCGCAGCAGCTCAGCGAACTGTCGTCGCTGAGTATCGCGATAGTCGACATACGCAGTCCGCAAGAACTCGTTGTGGTTGGCCGCCGCGGCGAACTCGACCATAAACGTGACCGCGTCGAGGTTGTCGATGAACAGTGTGTACAGCAGACCGGCCGCCTCGGCCAGGCCGTCACGCACGGACGCTCCGCGCGTGAGTTGAGCCGACGCCGTGGCAAACATGTTCTTGGCCATGTCGTCGATGGCCGCCTGAAAGAGCTTTTCCTTCGTCTCGAAGTGATAATGCAGCAGCGTCTGCGAAACGCCGGCCTTTGCCGATATCAGCTTCATCGACGATTTTTCATAGCCGTACGCGCAGAAGCACCGCATCGTCGTCTGCAGGATTCGCTGTCGGGTGTCGCCTGCGCTGACCGCCGGACCGGCAGTGTCCCCAGCCTTCGAAACTGTTGCGGTCAACATCGACTCATTTCTTCACTTCTCTTATTGCCGGATAGGCTACTGCCTGATCGATCAGTCAGGCAAGGGGTGGCGCGATACCCTTTGACTTTGATAGCGCCCGAAACAAGGACTTGCATGCCTAAGCCCCTGGTGCCAAAGAAGATCACTTTGACCTTCGACAACGGCCCGACCCCTGGTGTCACGGATCAGGTTCTCGACATCCTCGCTCAGCGTCAGATGTCCGCCATATTCTTCGTCGTCGGGGAGAATGTCTGCTCGCCGGCCGGACATCGGTTAATCGAGCGCGCTGTACGTGAGGGCCACCGGATCGGCAACCACTCGTTCACCCACGGCCCGCCTCTCGGCGAGCTCTCTGCGGCGGAGACCATTCACGAAATCAGCAGCACGCAAAAGCTTTTGGACGACTTCGACGATATCGATCGCTACTTCAGACCGTGGGGAACGGAGGGCGTACTCGGACGGCGCTGTCTGAATCAGACGGCGGTCGACTACCTCATCGCGGAGAAGTACACGTGCGTCCTGTGGAACAGCGTCCCGCGCGACTGGGCCGACCCCCGCGGCTGGGTTAGCCGAGCGCTCGCCGATACCCGTAACCATCAGCACACTGCGGTCGTACTGCACGACCTACCCACCGGCGCGATGGAACGTCTACCACGATTTCTCGACGAACTCGAAGACTCCGGTCTAGAGGTCACCCCACACCTCCCCGACGATTGCGTGCCGATCGTCCGCGGTCGGATGCGAACACCCATCGATCACCTCACGGCGGTTTGACGGAAGTCGCGAAGTCGTCGGGCCACTGACGCGTTCGTAAGCTGTCACTGCGAAAGGCCAGGTTCGGGGCCGCGTTGCGTGCGGTCCAGGCGGCGATAAGGTGAATCGCACGGTGAGAAGGTGAGGCCTTCGAATGAGCGACATGACGGCGCGGTTCTCCGAGATCGTCGGCGAGCACCACTTGCTCACGGGCGACGCCATTCCTGAGGACTACTGGCACGACGAGGTGTTGACGAAGCCGCCGCAACGGCCGGCGTACGTAGCCAAACCGGCCACCGCCGAAGAGGTTTCGCAGTTGCTGGAGGCAGCGTCGGATAACAACGTGCCGGTGACGGCCCGCGGGTCCGGGACCGGCCTGTCCGGCGCGGCGATCCCGCGAGCCGACGGGCTGCTCATCTCCTTCGAGCGCATGAACGCCGTCCTCGAGGTCGACACCACCAACCAGGTCGCCGTCGTCCAACCCGGGGTGACGCTCACCGAGCTGGACGCCGCGACCGCCGACACCGGCCTGCGCTACATGGTTCACCCGGGCGAGCTGTCGTCCAGCGTCGGCGGCAACGTCGGAACCAACGCCGGCGGCATGCGCGCGGTCAAGTACGGAATCGCCCGCAATAACGTGCTTGGGCTGCAGGCGGCGCTGCCGACCGGCGAGCTCATCCGCACCGGCGGCAAGATCGCCAAGGTGTCCACCGGCTACGACCTGACCCAGCTGATCGTGGGCTCCGAAGGCACCCTGGCCCTGGCCACCGAGGTGACCGTCAAGCTGCACCCGCGGCTCGACCACACCGCCGCCGTGCTCGCGCCGTTCGCCGACTTCGACCAAGTCATGGCGGCGGTGCCGAAGGTTGTCGCCAGCGGGCTCGGTCCCTACATCCTGGAATACATCGACAACCTGACGATGGCCGCCCTCGTCCACACCCAGAATCTGGAGCTGGGCATTCCAGACAACATCCGCGACAGCTGCGACGCCTATCTCGTTGTGGCGCTTGAGAACCGGACCGCTGACCGGCTGGACGAGGACGTCGAGAAGGCGGGCGAACTGCTGGCCGAGCTGGGCGCCGTGGATGCCTATGTGCTCGAAGGGGGTTCGGCGCGCAAGCTGATCGAGGCGCGGGAGAAGGCGTTCTGGACGCTGAAGGCGGTCGGTGCCGACGACCTCATCGACACCGTCGTGCCGCGCGGTGCGATGCCGAAGTTCCTGTCCGCCGCGCGTGGTCTGGCGGCGGCCGCCGGCGGCGCCGCAGCGGGCTGCGGGCACGCCGGCGACGGCAACGTGCACCTGGCAATCTTCTGCAAGGACCCCGACACTCGCAAGAAACTGCTGACCGACATCTTCGCGCTGGCAATGGAACTGGGTGGCGCGATCTCCGGGGAGCACGGGCTGGGTCGCGCCAAGACCCCGTACTTCCTCGAACTCGAAGACCCGGTCAAGGTCGACCTGATGCGCCGCATCAAGCAGAGCTTCGACCCGGCGGGCATCCTCAACCCCGATGTGGTGTTCGCGGGAGAAACGCTCAGCCGATGACCGGGAAATGGCGTTGAGCGGCAAGGGCTTTGAGTCCCTTTTGCATCGTCCAGCGCACGTGCGCATCGAGCCTCTTGATGTCGGGAGCTTCGCCGAGCTCGCCGAGGTTGATCGGCCGCAACACCTCGGTGACGATCTTGGTGGGCAGCGGCATGTTGACCGGCGCGAGGACACTGAGCCCGAAGGGAAAACCGAACGTGATCGGCATGATGTTCGTTCGGAAGAACCTGCGCTCGAACTTGGTGAGCCGAAGCAGGCGCGCCAGCCACTGCCCGCGCGTCAGGAACAGCTGGCTTTCCTGCCCGCCGATGGAGACGGCGGGCACGATCGGAACATCCGCCTCCAGCGCCGTGGTGATGTAGCCGGTTCGGCCGTCGAAGTTGATGAGGTTTTCCTGCAGAGTCGGCCGGTACACGTCGTAGTCGCCGCCCGGGAAGACCAACACGACCGCACCGGAGGCCAGCGCCTTGGCCGCGTTCTCGCGCGTCGCCCGGATCACCCCGGTGCGCCGGAAGAAGTCACCGGCCGGTCCGGTGAAGATGGTGTCGAAGGCAAGCGCGTAGAGGGGGCGGTCGTAGCCGTATGTGTCGTAGTAGTCGACGGCGAACACCGACAGGTCGAACGTGAGCATGCCGCCGGAATGGTTACCCACCACCAGCGACGGTCCGGGCGGGATGTTGTCCAGGCCGCGCACCTCGGAACGGAAATACCGTTTGACGATCGGCCGGGTCAGCGCGATGACGTGCTCGGTCAGGCCGCGGTCCCATTTGTCGACGTCGGTCGAGTCGGTGTGGGTGTCGTTCATGTCGTCCTCGCTCGCCGTTGAGCGTGAGCTGATGGTACGCCCGCCGATCTGAGGCGACGTCGGTTTTGCCGCGCGGATTTCTGCCGGCGACTCGTAGGAATAGCCGATGTGCCCGCCTCCGAGCGACAACCGCATTCGGCGAGGCGCCGCCGCGAGTTGTCGCTGTGAGGCGGGCACTTTGGGTGTCTCTTTTTCCAGAGGCTCCTGTGGCGCATGTGACTCAACCGCCGACGGGCTCACATCCCGAAGTGGGTGCCACGCACCGCCGCAACGGCCTCGGGCGGCCCACTCACCGTGACCTCCACCGCACCTTGCCGGCCAAAGAGATACAGCAGCAGTTCACCCGGTTGACCGCTGAGCAAAGCCGCCGCCGTACCGGGCCGTACGGTCACCCGCTCGCCGGTACCAACCCACGCGACAACAAGCCCCCAACCGTGCAGTCGCCGACTCAGATAGCGACCGCCGCGCCGAACGTTCCGCCATAACGCAGCGTCCATGTCAGGCGCCAAATCACGGGGCGCGAGTCCGTTGGCCCTGCGGACGTCCTCGTGATGCACGAAGAACTCGTTGAGATTCGCCAACGCACGAATCCATCCAATGCGGAAGAACCCGACGGGCGGACCGGACCGGATCCGCGCGACGAGCCAGGTGAAATCCTTGCGCCGAGCCAATGCGGTCCTGCGCCGCTCGGCGAACCGTTGGAAGGGACCGGGCAGCACCAGACAAGGTCCCGCAACGACATCGCGCTCTCGCAACACCAAATGGGCGGCGAGATCGTGAGCGGTCCAGCCCTCAATCAGCGTGGGTGCGGACGGGCCGAGTTCGTCGAAAAGATCGCAAAGCGCACGGCGCTCCCGAGTGTCGAGCGAAACGCCTGCCATGTCGGCGAAGTCTACGGCGCCATCGAAGCACGCCGGACCGGCAACAACGGAAACGCCCTGCCCTGCAACGTGAACCCGCACACACAACCATACGGTTGTGCCCTCACAACAGCACGACCTCTACTCCCCTCCGCCTAAGCGGTGCACTATGAAGCCATGACACGTGGGCGCAACGGAGCGCCCACGATCATCTCTGACTGACAACATCATCGCGTCGATGCCGCGGCCAGCAGCCCTGCAGCCCCAGCCGATCTGCACCGCGAAGGAGCACACCACATGACCACAGCACGTCCCGCCAAGACCCGCAGCGAGGGCCAGTGGGCGCTGGGCGATCGCGAGCCGCTGAACGACACCGAGAAGATCAAGAACGACGACGCGCCACTGAACGTGCGCGACCGCATCGTCAACGTCTACGCCAACCAGGGCTTCGACAGCATCGACCACTCCGACCTGCGCGGGCGCTTCCGCTGGATGGGCCTGTACACGCAACGCGAGCAGGGCTACGACGGCAGCTGGACCGGTGACGACAACACCGACAAGATCGAAGCCAAGTACTTCATGATGCGCGTCCGCACCGATGGCAAACCCCTGACGGCGCACTCGATGCGGACGCTGGGTCAGATCTCGACCGAATTCGCCCGCGACACCGCCGACATCAGCGACCGGGAAAACGTGCAATTGCACTGGATCCGCATCGAGGACGTCCCCGAGATCTGGCGGCGGCTCGACTCCGTCGGCTTGCAGACCACCGAGGCCTGCGGCGACTGCCCGCGCGGCATCCACGGTTCGCCGCTGGCCGGCGACTCGCTCGACGAGGTGCTCGACCCCACCCCCGCGATCGACGAGATCGTGCGTCGCTCCATGGGCAATCCCGAATACGCGAACCTGCCGCGCAAGTACAAGACCGCGGTCTCGGGTCTGCAGGACGTCTCCCACGAGACCCACGACGTCGCCTTCGTCGGCGTCAACCACCCCGAGCACGGCCCCGGCCTGGATCTGTGGGTGGGCGGCGGCCTGTCGACCAACCCGATGCTGGCGCAGCGGGTCGGCGTGTGGATTCCGCTGGACGAGGTGCCCGACGTCTGGGAGGCCGTCACCCAGGTGTTCCGCGACCACGGCTACCGGCGGCTGCGCGCCAAGGCCCGGCTGAAGTTCCTGATCAAGGACTGGGGCGTCGAAAAGTTCCGCGAGGTCCTGGAAACCGAGTACCTCAACCGCCGGCTGATCGACGGCCCGGCCCCCGCGCCGGTCAAGCAGACCATCGACCACGTCGGCGTGCAGAAAATCAAGAACGGGCTCAACGCCATTGGCGTCGCCCCGATCGCCGGACGCGTGTCGGGCGCCACGCTCTCGGCGGTGGCCGACCTGATGGAAAAGGTCGGCTCCGACCGCGCCCGGTTGACCCCCTTCCAGAAGCTGGTCATCCTCGACGTGCCTGACGCCTTGGTCGACGAGACGGTCGCCGCGCTGGAGACGTTGGGTCTGCCGTCGCGCCCCTCCTCGTGGCGCAAGAACACGATGGCCTGCACCGGCATCGAATTCTGCAAGCTGTCCTTCGCCGAAACCCGTGTGCGCACACAGACTTTGGTGCCTGAGCTGGAACAACGCCTGGCCGACGTCAACTCCGAGCTTGACGTGCCGATCAGTGTCCACCTCAACGGATGCCCGAACTCGTGCGCGCGAATTCAGGTCGCCGACATCGGATTCAAGGGCCAGTGGATCGACGACGGCGAGGGCAATTCCGTCGAGGGCTTCCAGGTCCACCTGGGCGGCGGCCTGGGCGAGGCGAGCGGATTCGGCCGAAAGCTGCGCCAGCACAAGGTCACCAGCGACGAACTCGGCGACTACATCGACCGGGTGACCCGCAAATTCCTCGAAGGCCGTGAGGGCGGTGAGCGTTTCGCGTCCTGGGCGTTGCGCGCCGACGAGGCGGACCTGCGATAGGAGCTGAGGACCACGCCATGGTGGCGATCAACTTCACCAATGAGCAGCTACGCGAGCTGGCGCAGCGTGGCGCGGCCGACTTGGAGGGCGCCGGCGCGGTCGACATCCTGCGCTGGACCGACGAGCACTTCGGCGGCGTCGACGGCCCTCGCGGCTGGGCCAACTGCAAGTACGTGGTGGCCGCCAATATGCAAGACGGGGTGATGGTTTCGCTCGCCTCGGAGGTACGGCCGGGTGTGCCGGTGCTGTTCCTGGACACCGGTTACCACTTCGCGGAAACGATCGGCACCCGCGACGCGGTCGAATCCGTCTACGACATCCACCTGCTCAACGTCACACCCGAGCGCACCGTTACGGAGCAAGACGAGCTGTTGGGCAAGGACCTGTTCGCGCGCGACCCCAACGAATGCTGCCGCCTCCGCAAGGTCCTCCCCCTGCGCAGGGCGCTGCGCGGGTACGCGGCGTGGGTCAGCGGACTGCGGCGGGTGGAGGCCGCCACCCGCGCAGACGCCCCGCTGATCAGCTTCGACGAGTCGTTCGAGCTGATCAAGGTCAACCCCATCGCGGCCTGGACCGACGAGGACGTCCAGAACTACATCGAGCGCAACAACGTGCTGGTCAACCCCCTGGTCGACGAGGGCTACCCGTCCATCGGCTGCGCACCCTGCACCGCCAAGCCGAGCGAGGGCGAGGACCCGCGCAGCGGGCGCTGGCGGGGACGAAACAAGATCGAATGTGGGTTACACGCAACATGAGCACGCTCGTACTCACCGCCCACGGCAGCCGGGACCCACGGTCGGGCGCCAACGCGCAGGGCCTGGCCGACCGGCTGAGCCGCATGCGCCCGGACCTCGACGTGCGGTTGGCGTTCCTGGAGCTCAACGCGCCGAGTTTCGTCGACGTCCTGGCCGGCTTGCCGGACAGCCGCCGCGCGGTGGTCGCCCCGCTGCTGCTGGCCAGCGCCTATCACGCGCGCCTGGACATCCCCAAGCAGATCGTGCGCGCCGGGGCCCACGGCATCCGGCAGGCCGACGTGCTCGGCGAGGATGCGCGGCTGGTGTCGGTGCTGCGCGAACGCCTGGCCGAGGTCGGGGTCTCGCCGCTCGACCACGACCTCGGCGTGATGGTGGTCGCGATCGGCTCGTCCAACGCCGCGGCGAACGTGCGCACAGCGAAGGTGGCATCCCGGCTGGCCGTCGGCACCCGATGGACCGGGGCCACGACGGCCTTCGCCACCCGGCCCGAGGCGTCGGTGGCCCGCGCCGCCAGCCACCTGCGCCGCCGCGGCGCGCGCCGGCTCGTCATCGCGCCGTGGTTCTTGGCGCCGGGGCTGCTCACCGACGGTGTCTCGACCTTCGCGCGGGACAATGCCATTCCGATGGCCGCGCCGCTGGGCGCACACCGGCTGGTGGCCGAGACCGTGCTCGACCGCTACGACGAGGCGCTGGAAGCCGACGCCGCCGCCTAACTATTTCGTGCGGCTGTTGATGTGGCTCAGCATGTCTCGAACCGCCCCGGCCGGCGGGTTGCGCCCGCCCACCCAGATGGCGCGAAACTTGCGTCGTAAGTCCAACTTCGGGATCGTGACCGCGCTCAGCCGACCGACCGCCAAGTCGTCGGCCACCGCCAGCCGGCTCATGGCCGCAGGTCCCGCGCCGGCGAGGACGGCCGCGCGCATCGCCGCCGCCGACGTCAGCTCCAGTACCGGCGCGGCTTGTTCCATGTCGTCGCCCAGCACCTGACGCAGGGCCACGGTCAGCGAATCGCGTATGCCCGAATGAGGTTCGCGGGCGACGAGGGACGTCTGCGCGAGTTCTCGAGCGGTGACGCCCCGCGCCCGTCGCGTCCACTTGTGCCCCGGCGGCACGACGATCACCAGCTCGTCCTGCCCTACCACGCAGGTGCCTAATCCCTTTGGGGTGCCGGGGTTTTCGATGAAGCCGAGATCGACGGTGCCGTCGCGGACCGCGGCGATGGCGTGTTCGCTGTTGGTGGCGGTCAGGATCACTTGCGGCGCAGCGCCGCCGCGCCGCGTCGCATCGGTCTGCAGGGACAGCAGCCAATGCGGCATCAACTGTTCGGAGATCGTCTGGCTCGCCGCCACCCGGATCCGCTCGCGACCCTCCTTGCGCAGCGAACCCATACCCACGTCGATCTCGGTGGCGACTTCGAGCAACCGCTTCGCCCAGTCCGCGACGATCAGGCCCGCCGGCGTCAGTTGTGAGCCGCGCGTCGTCCGCACCGCCAGCGTGACCCCGATCTGGGCCTCCATCGACGCGAGCCGCCGCGAGATGGCCTGCTGGGTCAGTCCGAGTTCGCGCGCGGCGCGACCCAGGCTGCCGGTCTCGGCGATCGCCAAAAACACCTCGAGGGAGGCGAGCTCGGGCATCCGGGGGCTGAGCGGCATGGCTGGTCACATCACAATCAATTCGTGTGACACAACGATAGCTTGTGACTCCACAACGCCGGGCGCTCTACCCGCGCCCGGTTGCGGCAAGAACCATGGAGTCATGACCCTGGCCGGCAGCGCATCGGCCGCGCTAAATTAGCCAGCCAGACCAAGGAAGGACAACACTCGTGGCCTACGTGATCGCCGAGCCCTGCGTCGACATCAAGGACAAGGCGTGCATTGAGGAATGTCCCGTCGACTGCATTTACGAGGGCGCGCGGATGCTCTACATCCACCCCGACGAATGCGTGGACTGCGGCGCCTGCGAGCCGGTGTGCCCCGTCGAGTCCATCTACTACGAAGACGACCTGCCCGGCGAATACGGCGAGTACACCCAGATCAACGCCGACTTCTTCACGGAGCTGGGCTCGCCCGGTGGCGCGTCGAAGATCGGGCTGACCGAGAACGACCCCGCCGCGGTCAAGAGCCTCGAGAGCCGGGCCGAGGCCACGTAACCACCGCGCGGGCTGTCGCGGCCGGCTTGTTTCGTAAGGTGAGCCCATGCGGACAGCTCGAATCATCCACATCATCCGGCAAATAGGGTCGCTCGTCGTCACGGCGGTGACCGCGGTGTCCACGCTCAACGCATACCGGCCGTTGGCGCGCAGCGGATACCCATCACTCTTCTCGTGGATGTTCGGGCTGGTCGTCACCGAGCTGCCGCTGCAAACCCTGGTCAGCCAGCTCGGCGGTCTGGCGTTGACGACTCGTCGCCTGACGCGGCCGGTGCGGATCGTGGCGTGGGCGGTGGCGGGTGTGTCGGCGCTGGGCTTGCTGAACTTCAGCCGTGCCGGGCATAAGGCCAACGTGCCGCTGACCGAGGCGTTGGACAACGGCCTGGGCACGTCTCGTCTCACGGAATCGGGGGATCTGTGGCGCCGGCCGGCCGGCGGCGGCACCGCCAAGACGCCGGGGCTGCTGCGGATGATGCGCATCTATCGCGACTACGCTCACGACTCCAACATCAGCTACGGCGAATTCGGCAGCGCCAACCAGCTGGACATCTGGCGACGTCCCGATCTCGACCCTGCCGGCAAGGCGCCGGTGCTTTTCCAGATCCCGGGCGGCGCCTGGACGACGGGAAACAAACGCGGACAAGCCCATCCGCTGATGAGCCACCTCGCGGAGTTGGGCTGGATCTGCGTGGCGATCAACTACCGGCACAGCCCGCGCAACACCTGGCCCGACCACATCATCGACGTCAAGCGCGCCCTGGCGTGGGTCAAGGCGCACATTGCCGAGTACGGCGGCGACCCCGAATTCATCGCCATCACCGGCGGTTCGGCCGGCGGTCACCTGTCGGCGCTCGCCGCGCTCACCCCCAATGACCCGCAGTTCCAGCCCGGCTTCGAAGATGCCGACACCCGAGTGCAGGCGGCCGTGCCGTTCTACGGCGTGTACGACTTCACCCGGTTCAACGACGCGATGCACCCGATGATGCCCGCGCTGCTCGTCAAATCCGTTGTCAAGCAACGGCCTTCGACGAATATGCAGCCGTTCATCACCGCGTCGCCGGTCAACCACGTTTCCGCCGACGCTCCCCCGTTCTTCGTCCTGCACGGCCGCAACGACTCGCTGGTGCCCGTCGAGCAGGCGCGTGCGTTCGTCGAGCGGCTGAGGCAGGTCAGCAACCAGCCCGTCGTGTACGCCGAAATGCCGTTCACCCAGCACGCTTTCGACATCTTCGGTGCGGCGCGTGCGGCGCACACTGCGGTCGCCGTCGAGCAATTCCTGGCCGAGGTCTACGCGACGCGCCGCCAGGCCAATGTGGCCTAGCCGCTAAGCATTTGGGCCACCACGCCGGCGATGATCGCCTCCGGGTCCTGCTCGATGCCGACGGTGCGCAGCTCGCCGCCGATCGCCAGCGACGCGACGCCGTGCACCAGCGACCACAGCGGCGCGGCGAGTTCCCGCGGGTCTTGACCGTCGACGATGCCCGCCGCCTGGCACGTTGCGACCGCGTCGAGGAGGTCACCGAACGCCTGCTCGCCGGCGACGGCCAGGCCGGGATGGTCGGCCTTTGAGAGCTCGGCGCCGAACATGACCCGGTAGTGATCCGGGTGGGCGACGGCCCAGCGCACATACGCGCGGCCGAGCTCGACCACCCGGTCCTTCGGGTCGGGCGCGGCGTCGGCGGCCGCGGCCAGCTCGGCGTGGAGGTCACGGAAGCCCTGTTCGGCCACCGTCGCAAGCAGCGCGGCCTTGTCGGCGAAGTGCCGGTACGGGGCGGCGGCGCTGACCCCGGCGCGCCGCGCCGCCTCGGTCAGCGTGAAGCCCTTCGGCCCCTTCTCGGCCACCAGCGACAGAGCGGCGCTGCTCAGGGCGCGTTTCAGGTCGCCGTGGTGGTAGCTGTCCCGACGCGCCGCGCCGGTCGACGATTTGCGCTCACGTGCCATGTTGACGACATTAACATTAGGGGCTATGTTAAAGCCATTCACATCTTCGGAAGGGGACGAAAATGGACCAGCAACTCATGACCCCCCGCGCCGGCGACCGCGACCGGGAGAGGGCCGCCGCACGCCTCGGCCAAGCATTCGCGCAGGGCTACCTGGAACTGGATGAGTACGAGCAGCGGGTGCAGGCGGTGTTCGGTACGCACACCACCGGGGAGCTCAACCAGCTCCTCGCCGACCTGCCGCTCGATCGGATCCGGCGCGCGGATCCGCGCCGCCGCGCCGCCCGCGTCGAGGCCGCCCGCCGCGGCGTGCGCATCCACCTCGGCGCCTACCTCGCGATGACCGTCATCGTGCTCACCGTGTGGGCGGCCGTCGCCGCCACCACCGACGCCACGTACTTCTGGCCGATATGGCCCATCCTCGGCGCCGGGATCGGCCTCGTCAGCCACGCCCTGGGCATCCACCCCGCCGTGAAAACCGTTGCCCCACGGGCTAGGTCTTAGGGCGCACGCCCGCCGCGCGGTACACGAAGACGGGCTGCACCGGAAAGCGCAGCGTCGTCGTGGGCAGCTTCTCCAGCACCTCGTCGGGGATCCGCTTCTTGTAGTTGAGCCTCATCGACCCACTGAAGGCGGGGTCGACGCCATGCAGGTCGATCTCGAGCTTCAGGCCTTTGCCGGTGATGGTGGCCCGGGCCGGCCCCTTGCTGGTGTCCCAGGGGCAATCGATCGATCGCAGGTTGGCGTCCCCGCGCGTGAGAAATGTGGCGACGATCCGCGCGGTGGTGAAGGCGAACGCGCCCGTGTAGCGGGATACGCCCGAGGCCGAATAGACGCCTGGCACATGGCCGCCGAAGTGTCGGTTCACCCCGACTTTGCCGGCGCTGAAGATGATTCCCTCGGCTTCGAGTTCGTCCCGCAGCGCCGCGGGCAGTTTGCCGATTTCTGACAAGTTATGGAGAAATCCGAACACGCCCCAGACCGTAGCCCGAGGCGCAGCCGGTGCGCACTCGTTTGCCAGAGAGGTTTATTGCACCGTGACGTTGGCGGTGTAGGTGCACGCCGGTTTGGGGTCCTTGCCGACGAAGCTGGTGTAGGACGTGCCGATCGTCGTGGTCCCCGGCTTCAGCGCCGTGAACATCCACACCTCGGCGCCGGGCGCCCCCAACGCTTCGGAACTCGGTGGCACGAACTCGTGACTCATTTGCTTGATGATCCCCGGATCACCGACCTTCATGTCCGGCGTCCACCGGTACGGGGTGGTGTAGTTCGAGCCCAACTTCACGACCAGCGTGTTGCCGGCGGCCAGGGTGATGTTCTGCGTGATGACGCTTTGCGTGAGCACCTCGTTCATGGGCACCTGCAGCGTCTTGGTCGACGGCGGGTTCCTGGACGCGAAGTGGCAGCCCGCCAACATCGGCGAAACGAGCATCGCGACGGTCACAAAAGCTTGATCTTCCCGACAGTCATCGAGCCCATTATGGCCTGGAGCCCGATCGACGTGCGGCCGCCCAAGACCCCATCCCCAGCTCGGCGTTTCGGGCGCGCGTTTGCTGGGTCCGGTAGCTTCTGTGCATGTTTGGCATCATCCGGCCCTGCCGTCACCGGCTCGGCGGCGAGCTCGCGGCGGCCTGGACAGCCCAGTTGTGCGGATTGTGTCTGGCGCTGCGTGACGATTACGGCCAGGCCGCGCGCGTCGCCACCAACTACGACGGGTTGGTGGTCTCGCGCAAGGGCCAGTAGGAGCCGATCAACTTCGGCGACCAGCCGGCCCAGCCCGCGGACGACGGCGAAACCCCCAACCCAAAGCGCAAATCGGGCGGAGACGGCACCGGCTGCTGGTGCTGTTGCGAGGGCTGTGACTGCTGCTGCGACTGCTCTTGATGCTCCCGTGGCCGCGAGCCCGCGCGGGCCCGAACCCTCGGCCATCCACATGACTCTCGAATTCGATATCGCATGCGCTATCGCTTTTGAAATTCGCATGGCACCCCGCGTACGGGGCTGAAGCGACTGAAGTGACAACGTTCCCCACCCAAACCCCGCTCGGCGCAATCCGAGCAAGTCCGGCAGGATGGGCTGGTGTTTGGCCTCGTCCTGATCGTCGCGCTCGTCTCCACCGTCATCGTGGGGACGGTCCTCGGCCGACGCTATCGCGTGGGTCCCCCGGTGCTCCTCATCGTGCTCGGCACGCTGCTGGGTCTGATCCCCCAATTCGGTCATGTGCACATCAACGGTGAGATCGTGCTGCTGCTGTTCCTGCCGGCGATCCTCTACTGGGAGGGCCTGAACACCAGCTTCCGGGAGATCCGGGCGAACGCGCGCATCATCGTGTTTCTCAGCATCGCCCTGGTGATCGCGACGGCGGTGGCGGTGTCGTGGACGGCGCGGGCACTGGGCATGGACTCCCACGCGGCGGCCGTCCTGGGCGCCGTGCTCTCCCCCACCGACGCCGCCGCCGTGGCCGGTTTGGCGAAGAAGTTGCCACGCAGGTCGGTCACCGTGCTGAAGGCCGAGAGTCTCATCAACGACGGCACGGCCCTGGTCCTGTTTGCCGTCACGGTCCACGTCGCGATCGGCGGATCCGCGATCACCCCGCCCGACCTGGTTGGTCGTTTCGTCGGCTCCTACCTGGGCGGCATCGCCGCCGGACTTCTGGTCGGCGGAGCGGTCACGCTGCTGCGCAAGCGAATCGACGCGCCCCAGGAGGAAGGGGCGTTGAGCCTGCTGACCCCGTTCGCGGCGTTCTTGCTGGCGCAGAGCATGGACTGCAGCGGGGTGGTCGCGGTCATGGTCGCGGCCCTGGTGCTCGCCTACGCCGGGCCGGTGGTGATCCGGGCGCGATCGCGCCTGCAGGCGTACGCGTTTTGGGACAGTGCGACATTCCTGCTCAACGGCTCGTTGTGGGTGTTCGTCGGCGTCCAGATACCGGGGGCGCTGCGCGGGATAGCCGGCGTGGACGGCGGGGTTCGCCACGCCTTGTTCATCGCGCTCGCCGTCACCGTTGTGGTGATCCTGTCGCGCATCTTCTGGGGCGAGCTCACCGTGCTGTTGATCCGGTTGATCGATCGCCGAGAGGCGCAGCGGGAACGTCGCGTCAGCTGGCGTCAGCGTTTCGTCACCGCCTGGGCGGGATTCCGCGGGGCGGTGTCGCTCGCCGCGGCGCTGGCCGTCCCTGCGACCACGCTGAGCGGCGCGCCATTCCCCGACCGCAGCCTGCTCATCTTCATCGTTGTGGTCGTCATCCTGGTGACGGTCCTGGTCCAAGGCACCACGCTGCCCGCCGTGGTCCGCTGGGCGAAGATGCCCGAGGACGTCGCCCACGCGGAGGAATTGCAACTGGCCCGCACCAGGGGCGTTCGAGCCGCCCTCGACGCGTTGCCGACGGTCGCCGACGAGGTCGGCATCGGCGACGACCTCCGACGCCGGCTGCAGAAGGAATACGAGGACAAGGCCGCGCTGGCGCTCGCCACCGAGGACGGCTCGACGAACAGCCACCTCGTCAAGAAAAAGGATCTGGTGCGCCGGGTACGGCTGGGCATGCTGGAACGCAAGCGCCAGGAGATCACCGCGCTGCGCAACCAGAACCTCATCGACGACATCGTCCTGCGCGAGTTGCAGAACGAGATGGACCTCGAGGAAGTGCAACTGCTCGACGCCGCCGAGAACGAGTAAGGCCCGTCGGTCGTCGACCGTACAGTCGGCTTCATGTTGCAGACGGTGGCGATCCGCGGGTATCGCTCGCTGCGCGAGGTGATCCTGCCGCTGAGTCAGCTGTCGGTCGTCACCGGCGCCAACGGCGCCGGGAAGTCGTCGCTGTATCGCGCGTTGCGGCTACTGGCCGATTGCGGCCGCGGCGAGGTGATCGCCTCGCTCGCGCGTGAGGGCGGGCTGCAGTCCGCGCTGTGGGCCGGGCCCGAGGAGCTGCAGGGCGCCCGCCGGACGGGGAAGGTCGAGGGCACGGTGCGCACCCGGCCCGTGTCCCTCGAATTAGGCTTCGCCTCAGACGATTTCGGCTATCTGGTCGATCTCGGCATGCCGCAGATGGCGGGGCCGAAGTCTGATCCGCACCGCCGCCACGCGGACGCAGGTCCTGGTGGTGACCCATTCCCGCGCGCTGCTCGAATTCCTCGACACCGTGCCGGCGGCCGACGCCGAAGCGTCCGACCGAGCCGTCGAGATCGAGCTGTACAAGGAGTGGGGCGAGACGCGCGTCACCGGTCAGGGACTGCTGACCACGCCGCCGTGGGACTGGGGCAAGCGCAGTTTCGTTGCCGTTGAGCGCACACTCGACGAACAATCGGCGGAATTCATGGACTGTTCAGACCAGCGCCAATTCCCCATTGTTGAGTGCACATGCGCGCCGCGTGTCCTCACGTTATGCGCGTTGTACAGGTCGCCAACTTCTACGGCCCTCGCTCCGGCGGCCTTCGCACCGCGGTAGACCGGCTGGGCGCCGAATATTGCGCCGGCGGGCACGAGGTGTTCCTGATCGTTCCCGGTCAGCGCGCCGAGCGCAGCCGGCTGCACACCGGCGTCGTGCGAATCACCCTGCCCGCTCGGCTGATTCCCCTCACCGGTGGCTACCGCGCGGTTATGCCCGGACCGGTCAAGGCGCTCCTGGAGGCTTTGCGACCCGACGCCTTGGAGGTGTCCGACCGGCTCACGCTGCGGTCACTGGGCCGGTGGGGCCGCGACCATGGCGCCACGACGGTGATGATCTCCCATGAGCGGCTGGATCGGCTTGTGGGACAGATACTTCCGCACCGGGCCGCGGTCAAGTTCGCCGATTTGGCCAACGCGCGCACCGCTGCCGATTACGACACCGTGGTGTGCACCACCGGTTTCGCACGTGAGGAATTCGATCGAATCGGCGCGACGAACACCGTCACCGTCCCGCTGGGCGTGGATCTGCAGACATTTCACCCGCGCCGGCACTCGTACCTGGTGCGGCGGCGCTGGGCGGCACCCACACAGCTGCTGCTGGTCCATTGCGGCCGGCTGTCGGTGGAAAAGCGCGTCGATCGCAGCATCGACGCGATAGGCGAGTTGTGCCACGCCGGGGTCGATGCCCGGCTCGTCGTCGTAGGCGAGGGTCCGCTGCGGGCCAGGCTGGAGCGACAGGCCGCCCGGTTACCGGTGGACTTCACCGGTTTCGTCTCCGATCGGCACACAGTGGCCGGGCTGCTGGCGTCGGCCGACGTGACGCTGGCACCCGGGCCGCACGAGACGTTCGGGCTGGCCGCGCTGGAGTCGCTGGCCTGCGGGACGCCGGCCGTGGTCTCGCGCACGTCGGCATTGAGCGAGATCATCACCCCGGACAGCGGTGCTTTGGCGGACAACCACCCGGTCGCCATCGCGCGAGCGGTCAGCGCCGTCACCGGTCGTCCCGAGCACCACCGTCGAGTGTCCGCGCGACGCCGCGCCGAAGATTTCACCTGGCACCGGGCGGCGACGGGCATGCTGGCCTCCCTGGGAGCGCCCACGCTGGACGACCGCCCCGACGACGCCGAACACACCGCGTAGCGCTAGTAGGTTCGCGGCAGCGCGGACACCAGCGCTTCGACCTGTGCTCGCGTGAGCGTGGTGACGCTTCCGTCCGGTAGTCCGAGGATGCGGTCGATGGCGAGCCCGTGCAGCGTGAATCGTGTTGTCACGCTGTCGATCGCGCGCTCCCGGGCGGACTCGTCGGGTGCCTGCAACACCTCGATGATGGCGGAGTTCGTGCGCGCGGCAAGGCCGTAGATCATGTCGGCGACGCCTTCGGGATCGAAGGTGTCGAAGACCCCCTCGGCGACCCCGTCATCGATCAGCCGCGTCAGCAGTGGCCGGACCAGCGCCTCGTCGACGGCCAGTATCCGTCCGTATAGATGGGCGTTGTCCGGTCGCAACAACGACGCCATCGCGGCCAGATGTTCCGGCACACCCATCTTCATCTTGACGTCGAACCCAGCCCCTAGCGCCGCGTTCAGCCGAGCCAGCGCGTCACCACCACACGCGGCGACCGCATCCTCGACACCGGCGAACCCTTCCCGCGCACTCCGCCCGGCCAAGGCCGTGATCAACGCGTCCTTCGACGGAAACCAATGGTAGAAAGCACCTTTGGAGACTCCGGCGTCGGCGATCAGATCGTTGAGGCTGACGTTGTCATAACCATCACGCAGAAAAAGCGCCACCGCCCGGTCAAGCAGCTCCGCGCGGCGGATATCGGGATGCTTAACTACCCGGGGCACGCTCTGGCTTCCAGCCGACGTACGTCAGGTACAGCCCGACGGAGGCGAGGAAGATGAACAACACCCATATCGCCGCGGTCGCACCCGAGCTGTAAATGGCGTTGCCGGCCGCATCGTAGGCCCGGGGCACGGTCAACAACAGCACTCCACGTATCAAGAAAAACCAGCCCACGGCGGACACAACGACCGCCGCAAGGCCACGCCAATACTGGTGAAAGGCGATGATGAAAATGCCGCCCATCAACAGAATGGCCCCATAAAGCCACGGCCACATGGGATTTGCCTTGAACTCCGTGAATAGTTCCTGCATGTACGCGCCGCGGACCGCGACCGTCGTGGGCACGATCGTGAGGTACGGGCCCAGCACGCGGGCGAACATACGGGTACGGGTCTGCGATTGCTCGGATGCACTCATTGCGCCACCTCCATGGTTCACACGGAGCATAACCGACCAGTGGTCGGTATAACAGACCGTCGGTCGGTAAGTCATTAAAAGTCGGAGGCTGCCCACGATCCGGGCGGGTAAGGCGGAACCACGCCGGCGAAGGCGCCGTCGGTGAGCCTGCACAGGGTGTCGGAAATCGTTCCGGCGTTGGCCAGTACCTTCGGGTCGCTGCCCGGCACGACGCGCGCGACCACCGCCTGCCAGAAGTAACCGACACCGCCGTGCTCGTACCAGACGAACCAGTCGGCATCGCGATGGCCGGCACGGATCAGCCGGCGGAACGGCAACGTCGGATCGCTGACCGAGTCGGTTGCGTTGAAGGGCGCGCCGATGTCGGCGATGGGCGGAAGAAGCTTCACGAGCTCAGGCGGCACTTGCGACAAATGCTGCACTTCCTGAACGGGTGTCCTCAACGTGCACTGGGTGTTTGGCATCGCTTCGGCGGGGACCGCCGGCACCAGAGCCAACGCGACCGCGAGACACCCGGTCAAACCCCGCTTACGCACGAGACTTTCCATCACTCGGGGACCCACTCGCACCGACGACAATGTCGAGCGCGCTGAGAATGCCAGGTCTCGCCGCACAGACGGCAGGAATCGCATTAAGCACACGGGCAGCGGTGGCCGTTGAACCAGGCAAGTCTCCGCCGTTGAGTGCAAAATCCAGCTGTACCGGGGGGTCACCATCGATAATGATTCGGCTCAGCCGGCGAGTGGCGCTGCCGGCCGCGATCGGCGGCTGCCAGTCTTCCACCGCTTCGTCCGGCATCGACCAGATCGACGAGAATTGCACGCGCAGCTCGCCGTCGACGATGCCGTCGAATCGCATGCGCACACTTGCGACCGTTCCGGACGGAATCTCGACTCCTTGTTTGCCCAGTCGTACGTCCGAACCCTACGCCGCAGTTTGCTGATGAGAGAGGCATTCGCGTGGCCGCTAGGCTCGGTCCAGACAACCAGGGAGGCGAATCGGTGGAAGCCCGAGACCAGGTGTTGATCACGGTCACGGAATTGGCCGACCTCATCGAGGCCGGCGATCCGGTAGCCATCCTGGACGTCCGCTGGCGGCTCGATGAGCCGGACGGGCGGCCGGCCTACCTGGAGGGCCACATACCGGGCGCGGTGTATGCCTCCCTCGAGGACGAACTCAGTGATCACACCATCGCCGGACGTGGCCGTCACCCGCTGCCATCAGGAAGCGATCTGCAGGTCGCCGCGCGCCGATGGGGAATCCGACAGGACTCGCCCGTGGTGGTCTATGACGACTGGAATCGCGCCGGTTCGGCGCGCGCCTGGTGGGCGTTGACGGCGGCCGGGCTGCCGAACGTCCGCATTCTGGACGGCGGCCTGGCCACCTGGCGATCGGCCGGACGGACCGTCGAAACCGGCCAGGTCACACCGCAACCCGGGAACGTGACGGTGCCGCATGATGATCTGTATGCCGGAAGCCGGCCCACCCTGACGGCCGAGCAAGCCGGCGCCGGTGAAGTGAAGCTGCTCGATGCGCGGGCGCCCGAACGCTTCCGTGGCGAGGTCGAGCCGCTCGACCCCGCCGCCGGTCACATCCCCGGCGCGAAGAACCTGCCCAGCACCGCCGTCCTGGCCGCCGACGGCACGTTCGTCGGCGACTACGCGCTCACCCAACTGCTCGCCGACCGCGGCATCGATCGCGACGCCCCCTTGGGCGCCTACTGCGGCTCGGGCGTGACCGCCAGCGTCACCGTCGCCGCACTCGCTGCGCTGGGCTGGGAGGCGGCGCTGTTTCCCGGGTCGTGGTCGGAGTGGTGTTCGGATCCGGGCCGCCCCGTCGCCCAGGGCCGCGAGTAACCATCAGACACCGACCCAGCTCTCCAAAAAGGCGGCGGTTACCCGGGCGGCGTTGATCGCCGCGATCCGCTTGTAGCAGAAGAACTGAAACGGAAAGCCCGGCAAATGAAGCGGATCGCCAGGCCCGTCCGTAATGCCCCGGATGCCCAGGAACGGGACACCATTCGCGTCGGCTACAGCCTGCGCGGCCGCGGTCTCCATGTCCGTCGCCTCGAAGGCCGGGTCCGACGTCGAGACGATGTTCAGGTTGCTGATCAGGGCGCTTCTCAGCCAGCGGCCAGCCGCCTGCCGGAAGTTCCCGGTATACCGGAGCGACCGATCGGGCGCGCTGCGGGGCTGGCAGCCGAAGACGTCGCCGCCGTTCGGTATGCAGGGGAACGCCACGCCGTTGTTGTTGTCCCAACTGCAACCGTCGCCGCCGACGACTACTTGCGGCTGGCGCCGCAGATCGATCCTCCCAACGACGCTTCCCAGTGCGACACAGAGCTTCTCGACTGTGGCCAGCATGGCGGGATCAACCGGGCGAAACGTCCCGCCGCTGTCCAGTGTCCACCGCGCCGGTACGGCCACGTCCGCGATCCTGGTCCGCCCAGCCCCACCGGCGACGCCCGAAAACACCACCGCCCCAATCTCAATGGCGGACCCATGGGTGAAGCGGGCAAAGGCGGCCTCGGTGGTGTCGACGGCGTTCACCAGACCGATGCCGGTCATCGCCACGATCACCTTCTTGCCGGCGATCGCGCCGAGATAGAAGTGCCGGCGGTCGGCGATCACGACCGGATCGGGATCGAGCGTGGTGTGGGACAGCACCGCGTCGGCTTCGGCCGGAAAGGCGGACAACACCAGCGTGCGCCGTTCGCCGCCATCCGCATCACCAGCCACCGACCCAGTAAACGCCACCACGACGCCGGCCGGGGTGGGCTTCGCGCAGCTTTGCTGATTCGGGCCCTCTACGCGTGGTCAGCGGCTAGTCTCAGCGGCGTTGCAGCCAACCCGGGGGGTGCGGCCCACAGAGGAGTCACGCTCGTGCTCGAAGTGATCGAACGAAAGCCACGCCGCGAATCCCATAAGCTGCCGGTGCTATTCGTGCACGGCGCGTGGCATGGCGCCTGGTGTTGGGACGAGCATTTCCTGGACTTCTTCGCGGACAAGGGCCACCGAGCGCTGGCGGTGAGCCTTCGCGGTCACGGAAAGAGCCCGGCGCCCAAGTCGATGCGGTTCTGCTCGATCGCGGACTTCGTTGCCGACGTCGCCACGGTTGCCGACGGCCTGCCCGAACGACCCGTGATCATCGGCCACTCCATGGGCGGCTTTGTGGTGCAGAAATATTTGGAGTCACACGACGCTGTGGCCGCCGTGCTGCTCGCCTCCGCACCCCCGAACGGAATCCGCGGATTCTTGGCCCGCAGGCTCAAGCGACACCCGTGGTACACCGCGAGCGGCCTGGCCATGACCAGGTCGCTGCGCGGTGTCGGTGCCACACCGGAATTGGCCCGCGAAACTTTCTTCTCACAGTCGACCTCCGAGGCCGATGTGGCGCGCTATGCCGCGGCGCTCGACGAAGAGTACGCGCTGAAGATCGCGATCGACATGTTGTGGCTCAACCTACCCAGGCCGCACCTCGTCACCACCCCGCTGTTGGTGTTGGGGGCCGAAGACGACGTCTGTTTCACCGCACAGGAAGTCCGGGCAACAGCCGCGGCCTACGACACGGAAGCGGAAATCTTCCCTAAGATGAGCCACGACATGATGCTCGACCCTGGGTGGCGTGCCGTCGCCGAACGAATCCACGCGTGGGTCGAAATATGTGTGCCCGCAAGTTGACTGCGCAATGACGGGCCGGCTTGACGGCAAGGTCGCGATCATCACCGGGGCGAGCAACGGCCTGGGACCCGTGCTGGGCTCGCTGTTCGTCCGGGAAGGCGCCAGGGTGCTGCTGGCCGCGCGACGCGAAGAGCTGGTTCGCGACGCCGCCCACGCGGCCGGACCCGGAGCCATCGCGATGCGCGCGGACGTGACCGACGAGCAGGACGTGGCGGCCATGGTGACGCGAGCCGTCGACGAATTCGGGCATGTCGACATCTTGTGCAACAACGCCGCCGCGCCCGGACAGGACCGCTGGATCTGGGAGCAGACCCTGGACAACTGGAACGCCACGATCGCCATCGACGTCACCGCGGCGATGCTGTGCACCCGGGAAGTGCTCAACCAGTCGATGTTGGCGCGCCGCCGCGGCGTCATCCTCAACTTCTCCTCCACGGCAGGCTATTCCGGCATCGTCCGCAAGAGCCACTACGTCACCGCCAAGGCGTCGCTTCGGGCGTTCACCAAGACCGTCGCGCTGGAGGTCGGCCCATACGGCATCCGGTGCAACTGCATCGTGCCCGGAGCCATCGACACCGAGCTGTGGCGTCAATGGGTGCGACGCACGGCCGACGAGCAAGGGATCGACTTCGCCACCCAACGGGCCAAAGCCATCAAAGGTGTTGCCCTACAAGATATCTCCACGCCGGAGGACGTCGCGAACCTGGCGTTGTTCCTGGCCGGCGACGAAAGCCGGACCATCACCGGCCAATCGATCCCCGTCGACGCGGGAGGGTACATGCAGGGATGAGCACCGTATCCCCACGACTCTCCGTGGCCACACCCGTGGTGACGATGTTCCCAAAGACCGGCGGCGCCTGGGAGAAACACGCCTCCATCGAGGACCTGGCCCGGATCGCCGAAGCCGCGGACCGACTCGGCTACCACCACCTGACCTGCAGCGAACACGTCGCGCTGCCCGCGGCCGAGACGCACCGCCGGGGCACCCGCTATTGGGATCCCCTGGCCACCTTCGGTTACCTGGCCGCGCGCACCCAACGAATTCGGTTGGCCACCAACGTGCTGGTGCTCGGATACCACCATCCGCTCGAGATCGCCAAGCGCTACGGAACGCTGGACAAAGTCAGCAACGGCAGGCTCATCCTCGGGGTCGGCGTCGGCAGCCTCAAAGAAGAGTTCGACCTCATCGGCGCACCCTTCGACGACCGCGGACCGCGAGGCGACGACGCCCTCAAGGCGCTACGCGCCTCGCTGTCCGTTTCCGAACCCGCCTACCACGGCGAGTTCTATTCGTTCGACGGCATGGTCGTCGACCCGTGCGCCGTGCAGGCGCGTGTCCCGATCTGGATCGGCGGGCGCACGCTGCGTTCGCTGCGCCGCGCCGCGACCTTGGCCGACGGCTGGGCACCCTTCAACGTGAGCCTGCACCAAGCGCGAGACTGGTTGAGGCGCTTCGACCTTCGCCCCGGATTCGAGGTCGTCCTGCCACCACCGGCAGCACTGGACCCGATCAATGAGCCGGAGCGAACCCGCGACGCCGTCGGCGAGGCCGCCGCACACGGCGCCACCATCGTGCCCGCCGTCTTCACCCACACCTCGCTGCAGCACTATCTGGACAACCTGCAGGCGCTCGCCGAGCTGCAGTCCCCCGGGGGCGCCGCGTGATACGCGTCAGGGCAGGCATATTCAGTCTCACCGCCGCCACGCCGGCCGACGATGACGGCAGCTATCTGCGGTGGCACCTGCTGGATCACATGCCGGAGCAGTATCAACTGCCGGGCATCGTGCACGGGCTGCGCTGGATCGCCGACGGCGCCTATCCCGAGCACCGCCTGGCAGCCCACGGCGCGCTGGGTGAGGTCGGCAACGCGGTGCACTACCTGGTGAGTGACCCCGTCGAAGAAACCTTCGACGACTTCGTCGCGCTCGGCCGCGCACTGCGCGAGAACGGTCGGTTTCCCGTCGTCCGGCCATCCCTGCAAGTGGCCGGCCTGCGCTTGCTGCAGTGGCAATCTTCGCCGCACGCGCTCGTTTCCGCCGAGGTGGTGCCGTTTCGGCCGCACCGCGGCGTCGTGCTGATCGTCGAAGAGCCCGTTGACGGGCGCCGCCCGGACGAGTGGCTGCAATGGCTGCATGCCGAGCACTATCCGGCGCTGCTCGCTGCGCCGGGCACGGCCGGCGCGTGGACATTCGGTTCCAGCACCGGCTGGAGCCACCTACCGCGCGGATGGCGAACGGACCACCAGTACATCACCGTCGTCTACCTCGACGACGACCCGCTGGCCACGACCGACGCGTTGGCCCCCGTCATCGAGGAGCGGTGGCGATCGGCCGCCGTGCGGCCGTTGTTTGCCGGACCGCTGCGCAGCATGGTGAATTGGGAGGTCTGGCGGTAAACCCTGCGGTCGACTGGTCGCCAGAGAAATGAGACCTGTACGAAATGAAGGGGACTTATAGTCCTCGCTGGCAAAGGAGGTGAGATGACCAATCCGTACATCCTCGCGGCCGCTGGGATTGTGCTGGCGGCCGGTCTGTCCGGCTGTTCCGGCAAGGGCGCCCAGCCGGCGTCCGCCCCGAGTTCGAGTCCGGCTTCGGTAACCACGACCGTCATGATCGACGGGAACAAACACACCATGACCGCGAGGGTCGACTGCTCCAGTTCGGCGGCGCAACCGAACGCGTCACCCCCGGAATCGGGCGACCTCACCACCCGCATCAGCGTGCACGACGATACGGCGTCCGTGTCACTGGCCCTTTCGGACGAGAAACCGCCCATGGTCGACGGATTCGCGATCTCGCTTACGCTGGCCACCGGTCAGTACCAACTCCCCTATCAGGCGACCAAGTCGGCAACCCAGGTCCAAGCGACCAAGCAGGGCAAGAGTTACACGGTGACCGGGACGGGCCAAGCGACAACCCCCGGTCAAACCGGCACGCGCCCGGTGACTTTCGGGGTGCACGTCACCTGCCCGTGAGTCAGCGCAGAATGGTCCCGCCGTCGATGTTGATGACCTGGCCGTTGATCCAGGCACCCTCCTCGGAGCACA
This sequence comes from uncultured Actinomycetota bacterium, assembly GCA_963850895.1. Lineage (GTDB taxonomy): Bacteria > Actinomycetota > Actinomycetes > Mycobacteriales > Mycobacteriaceae > Mycobacterium. Next base: position 159,140 of record CAWKNK010000001.1, read on the forward strand.
GAAAGGCGACGAGTGCTGCGATGTCCTCTGGATCCCCGACGCGCGTTCCGCGGATCCGCTTTAGCGCGCCGGCTTGCAGGTCCGGCCATTGTGGTGCGGCGCGGATGGCGTCGGTCGCGGTGAATCCCGGCGCGACGGCGTTGCACCGGATGCCTTCCTTTCCCCACCGGGACGCGACGTGCCTTGTGAGCGCACCGATTCCGGATTTTGCGGTGGCATAGGCCGGTCGCGCGGGCTCCCCCTGGAAGGCTGCCGCCGAAGACATGTTGACGATCGCCCCGCCGCCGCGACTCAGCATCCTCGGGATGGCGTACTTCATCGCGGCCAGGTATCCGCGGAGGTTCACCGCCATCACGCGATCCCAGGTGTCGAAGTCGATATCCACCACATCGGTGTCGACGCGGATGGTGCCCATGTCCGCGCCCACGTTGAACAAGAGATCGACTCCGCCGTAAGTGGTTACGGCGGAGTCGATCAGGGCGGCAACCGATCCGGGATCCGACAGATCGAAGGCGAAGTGCGCCGCTGTCCCGCCCGCCGTGACGATGCGCGCGGCGGTCTGTCGCGCGGCGTCGACGGCGATGTCGCCGACGACCACCTGGCAGCCCTCCGCGCCCAGCCGAGCGGCCGTCGCTGCACCGATGCCCGTGGCACCGCCTACCACGACCGCGACCTTTTCGGCCAGACCGCGCAGCCCCATGCCCGCCCTCCTCAGAAGTATTGACTTGACCTCTACAGTTCTAGAGGGTTGCGGGCGAGAAGGAAACCTCGAAGGCACACCGTAAACCGCAAGGAGTGAGTCATGAAGGTGGCAATGGTGACGGGCCCGGGCAAGGCCGACGTCGTCGACGCCGACCGCCCCCAGATCGGGCCGCACGACGTGCTCGTCCGCATGCGCGCCTGCGGCATCTGTGGTTCCGACGCGTTCTACATCGCCATCGGTGGCATCCCCCCTCGTCAGGGACAGATGCCGCTCGGGCACGAGCCGGCCGGGGTAATCGTCGAGGTCGGCACCGACGTATCCGGTCTCGCGGTCGGTGATCACGTGGTCATCAACCCCATGGCCGCCGCTAGCGGGATCATCGGAAACGGCGGGGCCACTGGCGCGCTCGCTGACTACCTGCTCATCGAGAATGCCGTCCGCGGAACCAGCCTGGAGGTCATCCCCGACCACGTTCCATGGGAAGTCGCCGCGCTCAACGAGCCGATGGCCGTCGCACGCCACGGCGTCAACCGCTGCAAACCCAAACCGTCGGACAAGGTTGTGGTATTCGGTGCCGGCCCGATCGGGCTGGGCGCGACGCTCGCCTTCAAATCCGTTGGGGTAAGCCACGTGGTGGTCGCGGACCTGGTCCCGTCCCGCCTGGAGAAGGCACTGCAGATCGGCGCCGACGCCGTCGTCAACTCCGCCGACGAGGACGTCGTCGCGCGCCTGATCGAACTGCACGGCCAGGGTCAGTCGGTATTTCCCGGCAAGGCGGGCACCGACATCTACCTCGACGCCGCGGGCGCGCCCGCCGTCGTCACCACCGCGCTGGCCGCCGCCAAGAAGGGGGCCACCCTCGGAATCGTCGGAGTCCACAAGGAACCGGTTCCCGTCGAATTCGTCAACGTGATGAGCAACGAGATCAGCATCGTCGGATGCATGGGTTACCCCGACGAAATCTTCCAAGTCACCGACGATCTCGTGGCGAACTGGAGTAGATACGCGCTCATCGTCAGCCACACCGTCCCCTTCGAGAACTTCGACGAAGCGCTTCAGCTGGCCGGCATCCCGGTGCCGCGGACAAGGTCGTCGTCACCTTCCGGTAGGCGCGTGGTTGTCTACCGCCATCGCCTCTGCGATGCTGGCAGCTTGGACATCTTCGCGGAGTGGCAAAGCGGCGGTACGGAACTTCGTTGGCGGTCAACAACCCCCGCCAACGATGCGCACGAAGTCGCGGTGTTCAGTCGCCGCTGCGGCACACCGGGCGCACCCGCCTTGGTGCTCGTACACGGCTTCCCGACCTCGAGCATCGACTACTTCGCCCTGGTGGGTGAATTGAGCTCCGAGTTCGACATCTACCTGCTGGACTTCCCGGGCTACGGCCTGTCCGACAAACCGGCTGAGCCCTATGTGTATTCGCTCTACGACGACGCACGTCTGCTCGTGTACGCGATCACTCAACTGTGGAATCTGACCGAATACCGCATGCTTACCCACGACCGCGGCAGCAGCGTCGGCATGATCGCACTGGAGATGCTGGCGGCCCTGGATCCACCGGCCTTACCCGTCGACCTCATCGTGACCAACGCCAACATCTACCTGCCGCTGTCCAACCTCACCGTGTTCCAGACCGCGCTGCTCGACCCCGCGACCGGTCGGCCCACCGCGGAGGCGACGACGCCGGAGATGCTGGCGGCCGGCCTGGGGGCCAGCACCTTCATGCCCCGGCGAACACTGGACGACCCGGAGATCGCCGCGTTGGCGAAGTGCTTTGCCCACAACGACGGAATCCGCGTGCTGCCGGACACCATTCAATATCTGCACGAGCGCGCCGCAGACGAAACGGGTTGGCTGGAGGCTCTTTCCAAGAGCCCAGTGAACACCACCGTGGTGTGGGGGCTGCACGACAACGTCGCGCCGCTGCGCGTGCCCAATCATGTTTGGCAGACGTATCTGAAGAACAAGCCCGGCCGCAACCGCTATTGGGTGGTGCCCGGCGCCGACCACTACCTGCAATGCGACGCCCCCGGTCAATTGGCGCAGATCGTCCGACTCACGGCCCAGGGCGGGGACATTGCGCTGCAGACGCTCGGCAACCAGCCCGGCGGCGCGGTGTTGGTGGACCAAAGCGCGTCGTAGCCGGCGCCCTCTTGCCCAGTGTGAGGCTAGCCGCACGTTCGAGCCCCAGTGTGCGGCTGGCCGCACGTTCGAGCCGAGCGAACCCCCGTACGTCACCCGGTGACGACAGGCAGCCGCGCCCATCCGCGCACGCTCGCGGTGTGCGCCCGTTCGGCGTTGGCGTAGTCGACTTCCCAGTCGGGCCAGCGTTTGAGGACCTCTTCGAGGGCCACCCGGCCTTCCATCCGGGCCAGCGCCGAGCCGAGGCAGAAGTGCAGGCCTTGCCCAAAACTCAGGTGGCCGCCTTCGCGGTGGATGTCGTAACGGTCCGGATCGTCGAAGTGGCGATCGTCGCGGTTGGCAGAACCGTTGAGCAGCAACATGTATGAGCCCTCGGGCACGACGCGGCCGTAGAGTTCGGCGTCCTGGGCCACATACCGGGCCTGCACCGGCGACGGCGGCTCGTAGCGCAGGGTCTCCTCGACCGCGCCGGGGATCAGGGACGGGTCCGCGACGAGCTCGCGGCGCTGATCCGGGTGATCCGACAGTAGCTGCCCCATGAAACCGATCAGCCGGGCCGTGGTCTCGTTCCCGGCGCCGGCGATCATCGCCGTGTAGGCCAGCACCTCCGTCCGTGACAAGGGGCGCCGCGTGCCGTCGGGTTCGTTGATCTCGGCCCGCAGCAGGTCGGTCATCAGGTCATCGGACGGGTGATCAGCCCGCCATTCGATGTACTCGGCGAACACAACGATGCTGTCCTCGAACAGCTTCGCATTGACCTCGGCGGGGTCGCGCTCGTCGGACAACTCGATGTAAGACCCGCCGCGATCGCGAATCTTGGCCTGATCCTGCTCGGGAATGCCCAATAAGTAACCGATGGTCCGCATCGGCATCATCGCCCCGAGATCGGCGATGAAATCGAAGCCGCCCGCACCGATCAGCGGGTCCAACTCCCGGACACAGAAGTCGCGCACCAGGGACTCAACCGCCAGCATGCGCCGCGGCGTGAAGACCCGGGACAGCAGCCGGCGGTGCAAGTCATGCAGCGGTGGGTCCTCGAACAACAGAATGCCCGGTGGCACTTCGATATTGGCGAACAAGATGTCGGCCGTGGTCCCGCGACCGGATCGATAGGTCTGCCAGTTCGGCAGTTCGCGCGCCACGTCCTCGTACCGGCTCAGCGCGTAGAAGTTGTACTTCTCGTTGTAGTAGAGCGGCGCCTCTTCGCGCATGCGCTTCCACACCGGGTATGGGTTGTCGTCGATCTCGGAGTCGAACGGGTCGTAGTATAAGTCGATCGTGCTGGTGCCTGCCATTGTCAGTCCCTTCGCTCAGTCATTTCGGTGTAGGAAGCCGTGCAGGATTGCCTGGGTGAGTTCCTCGACGATCACCGCTCTCGACGGCGGCCTGGTGCCGAAGTAGGTGGAGCGCAACGCGGCCATGCCGGCGATCATCGCCACCGTCGAGTGAGCGGGCAGGTCGGGATGGTCCGACCGCAGACCCCGCAGGTGCATGCCCTCCGCGCTGATCTGACCGAGCGCCGTGATCGCCTGCCTGACCTCCGCGATGCCGGCGTCGGACTTTTCCTCCTCGCTCAGCGCCTCCGACGCCATCAGCGTCAACAGCAGACCCTGGTGTTCGACAAACACGTCGTAGAGCTGCCCGACGAACTGTCGCGCCAGCTCCTCCTCGTCGGTCTCCTCGGGGACCACCGCCTGCCAGGTCCGACCGAACTCGTCGACGAAGTCGGTGAAGGGCAGCACGAGCGCCTCGCGGAACAGCGCCGCCTTCGAACCGAAGTGGCGAAACAACAGATGCTCGGTAACGCCTGCGGCCTGGGCGATTTCACGCGTCGTCGTGCTGCGGTAGTCCTGGCGGGCGAAGCGGGCCCGGGCGGTGTCGAGCAGAAGCTTGCGCGGAGCGCCACGGGGTCGGCGGTTCGCCGGGGCCGGCGCTTCTGCCGCGCCAGGCTTCGTGGTGGATGGCCGCTGGGGCACAGTTTCGCTCCTCGCCCGATGGTTGACTGCCTTTAGGATAGTGTGCACTATCTAATGAGTCGAGCTCGTATTGGAAGGGGTGCGACCGTGGGCGCCGTCATCATGCTGGGCACGTTGTTCGGGCTGATCGTCCTGATATTCGGGCTGGTGCTGCGCTTTGACCCGCAGGCGCGCCGGACTCCGGGACATGACCAGTGAGCTCCCAGATGACGCCGGTGATGCAGGCGGCCAGCGACTTCGCGCTCGTCGGGGGCATCACGTTCACCGCCCTCGGCGTGTACCTGAGCGTTCGCCGGCGCCGCCTGCACCCACTCCTGCTGCTGTGCATCTCGGCGATGTCGTTCTCGTGGATCGAGGCGCCCTACGACTGGGCGATGTACGCGCAGTTCCCGCCGGCCATCCCCCGCATGCCGTCGTGGTGGCCGCTGAACGTGACGTGGGGCGGACTGCCCCTTTTCGTTCCCGTCGGCTACATCTCCTACTTCGTGCTGCCGGCCGTGACGGGCACGGCGCTGGGGCGATGGCTGAGCGCACGGTTCGGGTTGCGCAGGCCCCCAACGCTGTTGGTGGTCGGTCTCGTCGTCGGCTTCTGCTGGGCGCTTTTCTTCAACGGGTTCCTGGGCGCCAAGCTCGGCGTGTTCTATTACGGCCGGGTGATTCCCGGGCTGGCGATCCGCGAGGGGACCGTGCATCAGTACCCGCTCTATGACTCCCTCGCGATGGCCATCCAGATGATGGTCTTCACCTACCTGCTGGGCCGCACCGACCCGCAGGGACGCAACGTCATCGAGATGTGGGCCGAGAACAGGTCGAAGAGCCGCCTCGGGTCGTCGCTGCTGTCCGTCGTCGCTGTGATCATCATCGGAAACGTGCTCTATGGCGCGGTTTTCGCGCCCCACCTCGTGACCAAGCTGGGCGGGTGGGTGACCGCGGGCCCGACGGAACAACTGTTCCCGGGCGTCCCGAACCAGCCGAAGTAGGGAGGCCCAATGAGCTACGAGAGCAGCGCCGAGCCGAATCAAGATCGGCTATCTGATGGACTTCCTGTTGCCCGAGGGCTTTCCCAAGACCTACTTCGAGGACCTGACCCAACCCTTCGACCTGATCTTCAAGCAGGGTGTCGAGCAAGGGCTGATCGACCGGCCGATCGAAATCCTCTACCGCGAGGTGGAGGGCCTGCCCAAGGGATCGGTCAAGGCGGTCATTGACGCCTATGGCGAACTGTGTGACGAAGGATGCCTGGCGGTCTTCGGTCCGAACATCGGCGACAACGCGATCCCCACCCGGGAAGCGATCGAGGAGCGCTTCAAAGTTCCGTGCATCAGCGTGACGGGCTCCGACGTTGCGCTGGGCGAATGGTTCTTCGCGTTCCCGATGGGATCGCACACCGACGAACCGATCTTCTGGTCCGACCTGCTGGCCAAGGGCGGTCACACCGAGGTCGGCGTGCTCATCGAGCAGTCCCTGGTCGGTGAGGCGTACCTCAAGAACTTCCGGGAAGCCTGTAGGCGCAAGGGCATTCGCATCGTGGCCGAGGCCTCCATAGCGCAGACGGCCGGGGATGTGACGGCCGCTGTCAACGCGCTACACGGGGCCAAGGCACAGGCCATCGTGCACTGCGGTTTCGGCTTCGGGGTGGTGTTCGTCAACCCGGCGCTAGAGGCGTTGGGGTGGGATCCGCCCCGGTTCTGTGGCACCGCCTTCCAGAACGCCTGGCTCAACCCCATCATGTGGAACACGTTCATGGGCTGGACCGGAGTCGACCAATACGACGAGGGCAACATGGTCGGGCAGAGTTTCCTGGACGAATACAACGATGCCTACGGCCGGCGACCGGAATGGTGTGTGCCGGTGGTCAATCGAGACGTGGCATACACCTTGCTGCGGGCGCTCGCCGACGCCCACCCGCTGAGCCCGCGGGGCGTCAAGGAGGCGCTCGAGCGCGTCAAGATGATGCCGGCCGCTTCCGGTGCCCCCGGAACGCGGGTGTCGTTCGGTAACTGGACCCGGCGGGCCTGGATGGGTGCGGGTTATCTGGTGGCGCGGCGACTTGATGCCGACGGCGTCAATTCCCACCTCGTCGACCGCTTCGGCGAGGAGTAGCAGTCACCCAAGAGCCTCGGGCAGCACAACTTCGCCCACGCGCTTCAGATACGGCCACGCGACGTCCGGCGGCAGCCCGCCGCACAATGGCGACAGGTTGAGCACCTGGCCGGCGCGAACCCGCGAAATCGCCTCCGGCACAGAGATAATGAGGTGCGAACTCGGTGTAGCGCGCAGCTCGTCGACCGTGTTCACGTGCGAGAAGCCGGCCGTCGTCTCGTCCCCGGGATTCCACGCGGCATAGGTTCGCACGTCGTGCAGTAGATGCTCGCCGATCTCCTTCCACGCCTGGTCCACGTCGTCGGCGACGAACACGACCGACGGGGTGTCGCGGCTGGGAAACATCGTCGGCCCGGGCTTGTGGCCGTGCTCGCGGCAGGCCTCCTCGTACGCCTCCTGCATGCCGGGTGCGTTGGCGTTGCCCAGCATGCCCAGGCCGTACCTGCCGGCCCGACGGGCCGCAGCGACCGTTCCGCCGCCCCACATCAGTCCAGGCCCGCCGGAGGTCAGCGGGCGCGGTGTCACAGTGATCCGCCGTCCGTCTTCGACGACGGTTTCACCGGCAAGCAGTCGCCGTAACAGCGCAAGTTTCTCGTCGCAGAGGCGGCCACGGGTCTTGATCGGCACGCCGAAGTGCTCGAACTCCTCGGGCCGGTAGCCCAAAGCCAGGATGTACGACGCCCGCCCGTTGCTGATGATGTCGAGGACCGCCATGTCCTCGGCGAGACGCACGGTTTCGTAGAACGGAAGAATCAGGATCAGGCTCAGCGCCAGACGCTGCGTTCGCGCGGCCACCGCTGAGGCCAGCAAAAACGGTGACGGCAGGTAGCCGTCCTCGGACCCGTGGTGCTCACACAGCACGGCGGCCAGGCCGCCGTGTTCTTCGGCCCAGGCACACATTTCGGGTACTGCGGCATACAGCGCGGCAGGGGGCGCGCCCCATGACGGGGCACGCATATCGAAGCGCAGTGTGAACAAAGCGACTCCTAGCTGAGCTAATCTTTGTGTGACGTAGGCTACGTCGTTCAGTCGAACACGTGTCGCGGCAGGGTGGTCGGGATATCTAGCGAGCTGAGCAGCCCGGGAGCGGCTTCGACGACGTAGGGAATCGCGTTCACCACCCGCATGGCCGTCGACGCCATCGCGGCGTGCCCGGCGCCGTGGCCTTCGGCCTCACCGAGCGTCAGCACGCAGTGGATGTCGGGATCGCCTTCGATGTCGACCCGATAGGTCGCGTCGGAGTCCGAGGTCGGCCAGTCCGGCGCGACATCGCGCGCCATCCGGATCACGTGCTCAATGACGATGGCTTCCTGCCCGTTGACCACCCCCGCCGCCCGGGTACGCACCGCACCGCAGGTGCCCGCCTTGATGGTGCCGAACGCCACATCGATGTCGCGGTGCGTCAGCTCACGATCGAGTGAACCGCGTATCTGCTCCACCTCGACCCCGAGGCCATCTGCCATCAGGTATATCGGTGCCTTCCAAGCTATTTCGATGAATCCGGGCGTCTTCAGCATCGGCTCGAAATCCAGCGGCCGGCCGAAGCCCATGCCGTCCATCATCACGTCAGCCACCGGGTAGTGGTCGTTGAGCGCGACCTCGCTCGCGGTGATCCGGCGGATGCTCTTGGACTGTGTCGTCATGAGCAACGCGAGCTGATCGGAGGCGAATCCGGGAAAGATGCCCGATACGTAGAACGACGCCCCGCCGGACTTGGCCGCCGCCTCCAGCTCGTCACGCCAGTTGGGCGCGAAGTACGACGGCGGATACACCAAACTTGTCGACGACGTGGATACGACGTTGATGCCAGCCCCCAGCAGCCGCAGGTAGTCAGGCACCGCGGCCCCGTCACGCTCGGGGCCGCTCGCCGCGTACACCACGCAGTCGGGCGCCAAGGACATCAGCGCATCGGCGTCGTTGGTGGCCACCACGCCCAGTGGTTCGCCGCCGGCCAACTCGCCGGCATCCTTGCCGACCTTGTCCGGCGAATGCACCCAGACGCCAACGAGTTCCAGGTCGGGTCGGCGGGCGATGGCGTCGATCGCGATCGCCCCGACGCCCCCAGTGGACCACACGACGGTACGGATAGGCACCAGCATTTCTCCTTAATCGGCGTGGGCCCGCGCGGCGGCCGCCGCCGCGCGTTCTAGGTACGGCCACGCAACATCGGGTGCGAGGCCACCACACAGCGGGTGCAGCGGCAGCGGCCGGCCGCCGCGCACGTAGTCGGTCGCCTCGTCCGAGGTCAAAACGCGGTACGGGCCGCCCTCTTCGCGCAACGCTGCCACGCTGTCGGCGCGGGTGATGCTCGCAACGGAATCGTCATGGGGTCTGTACGAGGCCGCCATCACCGCGTCGTGCAGCAGATGGGGCCCGAGCACATCCCACGCCTCGTCGAGGGCCTGCTCGTCCTCGGCGACGAAAACCGCTGTCGGGACGCCGCGGACGGGAAACTGAACCATTCCGGGTTCATGCCCGTGAGCGCGGCACTGCGCTTCGTAGAACTCCTTCAGGCCCGGCCACTCCGTTTGGGAGACGAACCCAAGGCCGTAGCGTCCGGCCCGTCGGGCGGCGGCCTTGCTGCCGCCGGCGATCAGCATCATCGGCCCACCGGATGAACCGCACGCCGGCGTGACACGGATTGTGCGGCCGTGATATTCGACGGGCTCACCGCACACCAGCGGCCCGAGCACGGCCAGGATTTCGTCGGCCGCGCGGCCGCGGGTGGCCATGTCGACGCCGAAGTGGTCGTACTCCTCGCGTCGATGTCCGACACCGAACGCGTAAGACACCCGTCCGCGGCTGATCAGGTCCAGCACGCTCATCTCTTCGGCAAGCCGGACGGGATCCCATAACGGAATCGGCACCGCGGCAAGCAGGATCGCCAACGTGCGTGTCCTGGCCGCGATCGCCGAGGCCAACGTCAGCGGCGCGGGCAGGTGGCCGTCTTCGGCACCGTGATGCTCGGAGAGAACCGCCAAAACAGCGCCCCGGGTTTCCGCCCACGCGCACATCTCGATTGCCGCGGCGTACAGATCGGCGGCCGGCCCGGCCCAACCGGGAGCCCGCATGTCGAACCTGAGGGTGAACATCAGCGCCCGCCCGCGTCGCCTCTGGGGATTGGGTGAAATGCCCGCACAGCTGCAGACTAACCTAAAATTTGTTCGTTAAGATAGTGCGTGCTTTCTTAACCCTTGACCGCGCGGACTCGCGGCTGTTAGCTTGCAAATCGAACATTAGGTAGTAACAGCCCCTGTCGGCGGCGTAAGGGCAACGGCCGCCTCGTCTTTCATCGCGTTCGCGACGCGCATGCACCTGAGGAGGAACAAGATGACGGCTCATCGCGTGGTGGTGTGGGCGACGGGCGGCATCGGGTCGATCGCCATCCGCACCATTCAGCATCGCCCCAATCTGGAATTGGTCGGTGTGTGGGTGCACTCGCCGGAAAAGGACGGCAAGGACGCCGGCGAACTCGCCAACGGCGAGCCGATCGGTCTGGCCGCGACCACCGATGCGGACGCACTGATTGCGCTCAAGCCCGACTGCGTCATCTACGCCGCCAGCGGCCCGGAACGTGACGCGCTGGCCATCCCGGATTACGTCAGGCTGCTCGAGTCCGGCATCAACGTCGTCACGACGAGCACCACCCGACTGGTCAACCCGCACGCCTACGAACCGGCCGAGTGGCGCGACCAACTGGTCGCCGCGGCCAAGCAGGGGCAGGTATCGCTGTACGCGTCGGGCATCGAGCCCGGATTTGCCGCCGACTACCTGCCGCTGGTGCTGTCCACCCAGTCGTCGTCCATCGAAAAGATCCACGCGTTCGAGATCGGCCTGTACGACGACTACGGGGTCCCGGACATCATGGGCGACGCGCTGGGTTTCGGCCGGCCGCTCGACTACCAACCCTGGATCGGATTCCCGGGCGCGATCGCCGGCGAATGGCAGGGGCAGATCCGGTTGGTCGCCGACGCACTCGGCGTCGAAGTCCAGGAAGTCCGCGAGTATTTCGACCGCGCGGTCACCAACCGGACGCTGGAGGTCGCCATGGGCACCGTCGAGGCCGGGACGTGTGGTGCGCTGCGGATGCGGGCGATCGGCGTGGTCGACGGCCGGGAGGCCATCGTCATCGAGCACGTCACCCGGCTCGCCCACGACGTCGCCCCGGACTGGCCGACCGGGATCGGCGATCTGTCCTATCGCGTCATGATCAGCGGCGACCCCGACATCGATTGCACCCTGGCGGCGACGCTCAAGGATCCACGCAAGGCCGGAGTCGGCGGAATGACCTCCGGGGCCGGCGCGATGGTCGCCACCGCGATGCGCGTCGTCAACGCCGTGCCGTATGTCGTTGCCGCAGAACCGGGGCTGCTGAGTTCGGTCGACCTACCGCTGACGATTCCAAAGCACGCGTTTGCCACCTAGTCTGCCGGGGTGACGTTTAACCCACTCGAGGAACTCACGCTCCCCCAACTGCGGCTGCGCACCAGTATGAAGTGGCGCGCGCACCCGGCCGACGTCCTGCCGCTCTGGGTCGCGGAGATGGACGTCATGCTGGCCCCGACCGTGGCGGAGGCCCTGCGCCGGGCCATCGACATCGGCGACACCGGATACCCTTGCGGCACCGCATTTGCCGAAGCGGTCAGTGAATTCGCCTCGCGGCGCTGGCAATGGCACAACCTGGACGTAAGCCGCACCGCGATCGTCCCCGACGTCATGCTCGGCGTCGTCGAAACGCTGCGTCTGGTCACCGACCGTGGTGATGCCGTGATCGTCAACCCACCGGTCTACGCCCCGTTCTACGCGTTCGTATCGCACGACGGCCGCCGCGTGATCGAGGCCCCGCTGGACGCCGACGGCCGAATCGACTTGGGCTCCTTGGAGGACGCGTTCGCGCGTGCCGGCGCTTCGGGCGGCAAGGTTGCGTACTTGTTGTGCAACCCGCACAACCCGACCGGGTCGGTGCACACCAGCGAGGAACTGCGCCAGGTTGCCGAGCTTGCCCGCCGGTTCGGCGTCCGGGTGGTGTCGGATGAGATTCACGCGCCCGTCGTCTTGCCGGGGTCGCGTTTCACCCCGTACCTGACCGTGCCCGGTGCGGAGAACGCCTTCGCCCTGACGTCGGCCTCCAAGGCCTGGAACCTGTCCGGTCTCAAGGCGGCCCTGGCCATCGCCGGACCGGAGGCGGTCGCAGACCTGCACCGAATGCCGGAGGAGGTCAGTCACGGGCCGAGCCACCTGGGCGTCATCGCCCACGCCGAAGCCTTCCGAACCGGTGGCGACTGGCTCGACGAACTGCTGCGCGGCTTGGATCGAAATCGGCACGCTGCTCGGCGATCTGGTCGCCGAGCAGCTGCCGAGGGTGAAATACCAATGGCCGCAAGGGACTTACCTCGCGTGGCTCGACTGCCGGGAGCTCGGCCTGAAGCAGGCGGAGGTCGAGGAAGCCACCGACGGCCTTGCGGTGGTTGCCGACCTGTCCGGGCCCGCCCGGTGGTTCCTCGACCACGCCCGGGTGGCCCTCAGTTCCGGTCACGTTTTCGGAACCGGCGGCGCGGGGCACGTCCGACTGAACTTCGCGACCTCGCGGGCCATTCTCACCGAGGCCGTGTCCCGGATGGGGCGGGCCCTTGCCAATACCGACTAGCCCGCTAAGCGGGAATCTCCTCGGCGCCGCGGCCTAAGTTGCGGAAGCCTTCGGCGGGCTCCTTGAACCCAAGCACGAACGGCAGCGAACTCAACTCCAGCTTGACCGTCGCCCCGAGCCGGCGAAAGAAGCTGTACTCGGACGGCGCAAGGGAAACCTGCGACGTCGCGAGGTCGATGTAGTGCGTCGACGTTTCCCCGATGTCGTCGAAGACGTGGGTCAGCGATTTGCACAGCGAGCGCACCGGCTCGTCGAGGCACACCGCGACGGGATCGGTCATCAGCACGTATTCGACCACTGGCACCAGGTTTTTCAGCATTCGATGCACCAGGATGACGTCGAAGCCCGCGAGTTCCACGTGGCGCTTCACCCGTTGCTCCGCCACCTCACCCTGATGCACGACGAACTTCAATGAGAGTTTGTCCAATTGCGTGCAACTCGCGCACTCGCAGGCAACATCCTTCTTGAAGCGCTCACGCCGCGCGATGAACGCCTCCCGCATCCGGGACAGCCGGTCACACACCAGCACTTTGGCGTCTCCGTCGGGCGCCCAAAAGAACGCGGCGTCACCCTCGAGCTTCGCCAGCTTCAGGCCTCTGCCGGCGTCGATCACCGATTCCAGCAGGCCCGCCACCGTCAATTGCGCGTGGGCCAGGTGGGTGCGGTTCCACTGCATGTAGCGGGTGTAGCCGCTGATGTCGGCAATGACCAGGACCGCGCGCCGAATCGCCATGAACAAACCAGCTTAATGTCCAACCGCCGTCTAGCTCAATCAAATCTCCCACTAGACGAACTCGCGTTGCCGCGAGAGGCTAACAGAGGCGCCCGCCGGCGGAGGAGCTGAATATGGATGTGCTACGAACCCCGGATTCCCGATTCGAAAACCTGGAGGGCTATCCGTTCGTAGCGAACTATATTGACGTGGCGGCAAGCGACACCCAGCCGCTGTGCATGCACTTTCTCAATGAAGGGCCGGCCGATGGACCGCCGATCGTGCTGCTGCATGGCGAGCCCACCTGGAGCTACCTCTACCGAACGATGATCCAGCCCCTGGCCGACGCGGGGAACCGCGTGCTCGCGCCCGACCTGATCGGTTTTGGCCGCTCCGACAAGCCCAGCCGGATCGAGGATTACACCTACCAGCGGCACGTCGAATGGGTGACCTCCTGGTTCGAGCGCCTGAACCTCAAGGAGGTAACGCTGTTCGTGCAGGACTGGGGATCGCTGATCGGGCTGCGCATCGCCGCCGAGCATGGTGACCGCATCGCGCGACTGGTGGTGGCGAATGGTTTCCTGCCCACCGCGGAGCGACGCACCCCTCCCGCCTTCTACGCCTGGCGGGCGTTCGCGCGCTACTCCCCCGTGCTGCCCGCAGGCCTCATAGTCTCGGTAGGGACCGTCCGCCGGGTTTCCGCCAGGGTGAGGGCCGGGTATGACGCGCCGTTTCCCGACAAGACGTATCAGGCCGGCGCCCGCGCCTTCCCCCAATTGGTGCCGACTTCACCGGACGATCCGGCGGTCCCCGCCAATCGGGCCGCATGGAAGGCTCTGGGGCAATGGGAGAAGCCCCTCCTCGCCATCTTCGGAGCCCGCGACCCCATCCTCGGGAAGGCGGACCGTCCCCTGATCAAGCACGTTCCCGGTGCCGCGGGCCAGCCGCACGCCCGCATCCACGCCAGTCACTTCATCCAGGAAGACAGCGGGCCCGAACTGGCCGAACGGGTGCTGTCCTGGCAGAAGGCCCTGCTCTGACTGTCGCTTCACGAAATCCATTGTGACAATCCGACTCTCGCACTATCCTCGCTCGAAATCGGGCAGATCGAAAGCAGTGGATGGAAGAGGCTAAGGGCCGTCGGCGGCGAAACCGGCGCGGCTGAAGGTTCAGCGCGTGACGGCCAGTACGGCTTCGGCCAACTCGGGCCGGCAGACCACCAGATCCGGCAGCTTGGGGTCGGACCGGTTGTAGGCCAGGGCGGACCCGTCGATACGAGACGTGTGCAGACCGGCGGCTCGGGCCACGGCCACCGGGGCGGCCGAGTCCCACTCGAACTGGCCGCCGGCGTGGACGTAGACGTCCGACAACCCCTGGACGATCGAAGCCACCTTGGCCCCGGCGGAGCCCATCTCCACCAGCACCCCGTCCAGCGCGTCGCGGACGGTCAGGGCGATGGCGGGCGGGCGGGTACGCGACACCACGATGCGCGGCTTGCCCGGCGCCGCGGGAGGCGAATCGACCTCGGGGGTGGCCAGGGTGATGCCCTGCGCCGGCAGTGCTACCGCACCTGCGACCAGATCCCCGGCCTCCCACAGCGCGACGTGCACCGCCCAGTCGTCGCGCCCCAGCTCGGAGAATTCCCGCGTCCCGTCCAGCGGGTCCACGATCCACACCCGCTCGGAGCGGAGTCGGACCGGGTTGTCGACACCCTCCTCGGACAGCACCGCGTCGTCGGGCCGTTCGTCGGCGAGCGCTTTCATCAGGAAATCGTGGGATCGCTTGTCCCCAGCGGCTTTCCGCTCACTCGCGTCCGCGTCGGCGAACTCCTCCCGGACCGTGAGCAACAGCCGCCCGGCCTCGGTGGCCAACCGCGCGGCCAGTTCGTGGTCATCCGTCAGTTGCAAGGCCATCACAATCCTTAAGTTGGTAGCGTTGACCAACTTTACCCTGCCAAGGCAAGGCTGCCGGGCACCACCCCGGGCGGAGAGTTTCGGCCGTAATCTGTTGAGCGTGAGCGGGGGCAACGTTCCTTTATTGAGCCGGTTGCGGCGCATTCCACGGGGGCGTCTGATCGTGATCGGCATCGTCTCGGCGGTGGCGCTGGGCGGCGTACTCGCCTTCGTGGGCGTGGAGCTGGCCCAGGGCAACCAAGGCGCTGGGCCACCCACCGCCCAGCCACCACCACCGCAGAGCTTCGCCATCCCGGGCTGCTACAACCTGTCCGTCCCGCCGGTCGAGCGTCCGAAGCGGCTCAACGTGCTGGGCTGCGCGAGCGTCGCCGTTGCGCTGCAAGACATGTCGTGGAGCTCGTGGGGACCGCAGGGCGCCGACGGGACCGGCACGGCCGTGTTCAAGGTCTGCGACCCGAATTGTGCGGCCGGATATCAGCTCACCGAACCGGTCGTCGTACACGCGTGGAATCCGCAGCCGCCGCGGCGTGAGGCCATCTGCCAGGCCGGCCTGAGAATCTTTGCCGACATGGTCCTGGCTTTTCCCAAAGGCGTCCCCCCACCGAACGTGCAGAGAATGAACACCCAGTACAACGGACAGCCGGCGGTGCACTTCGCCAACTACTCGAGCGGCGACACGCGCGGCACCCAATTCATCGGCTACACGTTCTGCAACTAGCGGTTGCTAGACCTGATGGCGGCGACCCGCCCGCGCCCGGCATTCGCCGCTATTCGCGATCGCCGCTAGACCTCGATCACCACGGCGCCACCCTGGCCGCCGCCCGCACACATGGCCGCGACGCCGATGCCGCCGCCCCGGCGGGCCAGCTCATAGGCCAACGTGGTCACCATGCGCGCACCCGACGCCGCGATGGGGTGGCCGAGGCTGCAGCCGCTACCGGAGAAGTTCACCTTCTCCTCGTCGATGCCATGCTCCCGGCACGCCGCGATCGGCACGGAGGCGAATGCCTCGTTGATCTCCCAGAGCGCCACATCGCCGACCGACAAACCGGCCCGCTGCAGCACCTTGCCGATGACCTTGACGGCCCCCAGACCGGTGTCCCTGGGGGCGACGCCCGCGGCCGCCCACGCCCGGACCGTGCCCATCACGTTGAGGTTCTCGGCGGCGGCGTACTCGCGATCGACGAGGGCCACGGCCGCTGCGGCGTCGTTGGTGCCACTGCTGTTGCCCGCCGTGATCGAGAATCCCTCGATCTCCGGGTGGAGCACTTTCAGCGCGGCGAGTTTTTCGATGGTGGTGTCGCGGCGAGGGTGCTCGTCGACGGAAAATTCGGTCACCGAACCGTCGAACTGGGTGATCTTCAGCGAGACGATCTCGTCGACGAACTTGCCCGCGTCCATGGCCGCGATGGCGCGCTGATGCGACCGGGCCGCCCAGGCGTCCATCTCCTCGCGACTGATGCCGACGGCCTGGGCGGTGTTCCAGCCCACGGTGATCGACATGTCCTTGGCGGGCGCGTCCGGGGTTTCGACGTGGGTCGGCGGCATCCAGCGCTCCTCGAACTTGAGCTCGGGACCGGGGATCCGCCAGTTGGTCAGCGGCGTCATCGACAACGACTGCACGCCGCCGGCGATGAGCACACGTTCCATCCCGGAGCCGATCTGGGCCGCGGCGTTACCGATGGCGGTCAGGCTGCCCGCGCAGTGCCGGTTCACCGACTGGCCGGGAATGTCCTCCATGCCGGTCGCCGTGGCCGCATATCGCGCCAAATCGCCGCCGCCGTAATGCGATTCGGCGAAGATGATGTCGTCGATAGCGGACGGGTCGACGCCGGACCTGCGTACCACCTCCGGAAGCACCGTGGTGATCAGCGTCTCGGGCGGTGTGTTGACGAGCGTGCCCTTGAAGGAGCGGCCGATCGCCGTCCTAACCGCTCCGACAATGACGGGTGTAGCCATCTTCTCAACCTCGAACGGTCTGGCTGCGGTCGGCAGCGCGGGTGGATGAGCGGTCAGACGCCGCGAGGCGAATCGTATCAAATACCGTATGGGCAATAGTAATGGGCTAAGTTCTTCCGACGAGCGGGTGACGGCACAGGACGGAGGCCATACGTTGAAAACCAAAGGCGCCTTGGTCTGGGAATTGAACCAACCGTGGACGGTCGACGAGATCGAGATCGGCGACCCCCGCCGCGGCGAGGTGATGGTTCAACTGGAGACGGCCGGTCTATGCCACTCCGATCACCATCTGCTGACCGGCGACTTCCCCATCCCGAGCTTTCCCGTGCTCGGCGGCCATGAGGGCGCCGGAGATCATCACCGAGGTCGGTGCAGGCGTCGAGCATCTGGCCGTGGGCGACCACGTGGTCATGTCTTTCATCCCGTCCTGCGGCAAATGCACGCCCTGCCAGGTCGGTCTGCGTAACCTGTGCGACTTGGGCATGGGCCTGCTTTCGGGTGCTTCGGTGTGCGATGGCTCCTTCCGGGTGACGGCCAAGGGACGCGACGTCGTGCCGATGTCGCTGCTGGGGACGTTCGCGCCCTACGTGGTGGTGCACCACACGTCGGTGGTCAAGGTCGACCCCGCGATCCCGTTCGACGTGGCCTGCCTGGTGGGCTGCGGAGTGACCACCGGATACGGCTCGGCGGTGCGCAGTGCGGCGGTCGAACCGGGCGACGACGTCGCGGTCGTCGGTGTCGGCGGCGTGGGTGTCGCCGCGATACAGGGCGCCCGGATCGCAGGAGCGCGGCGCGTGTTCGCGGTCGACCCGTTCGAGTGGAAACGCAAGCAGGCGTTGACGTTCGGTGCCACCGACGCCTTCGCGGATGTGGCCACTGCCGCCGCCGCCATCGCCGAGGTCACGTGGGGAGCGATGTGCCGCAAGGTGATTGTCACCGTCGGTCATTGCGACGGCCGCGACGTCGAGGCGTGGATGGGGCTGACCGCCAAGGGGGGAATTTGTGTCTTGACGGCCATGGGCAACGTGATGGCCACCGATGTCACCCTCAACCTGGCGGGGCTGACGCTGCTGCAGAAAAGCCTGCAGGGCAGCCTGTTCGGCGGAGGCAACCCGCAACACGACATTCCCGCCATCCTCGAGTTGTACAAGCTGGGTCAGCTCAACCTCGATGACATGGTGACCCGCGAGTACACGCTCGAGCAGATCAACGACGGCTACCGCGACATGCTCGAGGGTCGCAACGTCCGCGGCATCATCCGCTACACCGACGCCGACCGCGCGTGACCGCCGGTCCCGGGACAAAGGACACAATGGATCCATGACAACCACATCAGTCGCCGCGCGTGACACCACCCAGCTGGCCGCCCACCGAGTCGCGGCGATGCTCCTCGGCGTGGGGACGCTTCACTTCGTGGCGCCCAAACCGTTCGACGCGATCGTTCCCGCCGAGCTGCCCGGAAGCGCGCGGTTCTACACCTACGCGTCGGGGGTAGCCGAGGTGGGCGTCGGGGCGGCATTGCTGCCCCGACGCACCCGCAGATTGGCCGCGCTCGCGGCGGCCGCGTTGTTCATCGGGGTGTTCCCGGCGAACGTCAACATGTGCCGGTTGTGGTGGAACAAGCCCTGGCCGATGCGGATCGCCGCCCTGGCCCGGCTGCCACTGCAGATTCCCATGATCACCACCGCACTCAAGATCAGCCGCAACAGCTGACGCCCGCATTGTTGTCACCTGCGCCACAGCCGTCCCTGGCCGTCGGGGATGCTCGGGGTGCCCGCCTCTCAGCGACAACAGGCGCGTCGGGCTGGCTCGCCGCTTCATCGCCCGGTTTGTCGCTCAGGAGGCGGGCAACTCGTGCATCGCCCGGCCCAGGAACTGGCGTTGCATTTGTGACCGTTGAGGAGTCAACAGGCTCGATCTCGTAGGCGCGGCACTCGCCAGTCGCCACACTCGAAATCAACTGCGGGACAGGCAAAGCAAGAATGCCCCTGATGAGCTGATAGCCTGGCACTTGTGCCTGAGCCGGCGAAGATTCACATCGGTTTCACCGGGGCAGCCGAAACAATGCTTGCGACCTTGCACGCAAGGGCGTTAGCGGCCGACGCCGACAAACCCCTTCTCGGTGACACTTTCGCCAAGGAATTGGTCAGCCGCATCGATTACGACTGGCGCAAGACCGCCGTCACGGCGCGCAATGCTCCAGCCGGCACCGTACGCAGCGCCTATTTCGACCGTTGGGCGCGTCACTTCCTGGCACTGCACGACAGCGCGGCGGTGTTGCACCTTGGCTGCGGCTTGGACGACCGTGTGTTCCGGCTCGACCCCGGCCCTGGCGTCGAGTGGTATGACGTCGACTACCCCGAAGTCATCGTCCTCATGGAGCAACTGTATCCGGCCCGCGAGCACTACCACCCCGTCGCGTCGTCCGTCACCGATCCCGCATGGCTGAGCGATATCCCGGCCGACCGGCCGGTGCTGCTCATCGGCGAAGGTCTGACCTACTATCTGACCGTAGACGACGGTATCGCCTTGCTGCGGCGAGTGGTCGAGCACTTCCCCTCGGGTGAAATGTATTTCGATGTCTGCAATTGGCTCAGCATCAGGCTGCAGAAATTCAACCCAGTCGTCCGGCGCTCGGGATCGACGCTGTACTGGGCGGTCAACGACCCCAACGACATTCTCGACGCCGTCCCTGGCGTTCGCCTGCTGGAGGCGATCTCCGTCTTCGAGACCGAGGAATTCAAACAACTGCCCAGTGCCGTCTACCGCGCTCTCGGAAGGATGATGCGGGCGGTCCCGACGCTGCGGAAAGTCGCGCAGTTGCACCGCTACGCGTTCTGATTTGGACTCAGCCGTCGACCGAGCGGCCAAGAAAGGCCATGAGCCGGGCGGTCGGCGTCGCATCCGCCGGCGCGGTTCGCGCCGGGCCGAAGCCGCCCGGTCGCCGCAGCAGATGCTCCGGCAACGACTCCACCAGTCCGCGGCACAGCCCCAGCAGGTCGGCGGGCAGCTCGATCAGCCGCCCTTGTGAGCGATCGATGTCCCAGGCGTGCATGGCCAGGTCCGAGACCGGATAAGTCAGCGCCCGGCGCAAAGGAACCTCACCTTCCGGCGATGTCCGCATCCCGTCGAGGTCGGCGCTTGGCAGGGCGTCTTCTAGCCGCGTGCCAGCTCGCGAAGCCGCGCCGTCGGGTTGTCGCATACCCAGTCCGAAGGCTGCGAGGGACGGTCCCAGACCTCGCCGTCCTCCACGAGCGTCACGACTTTGGCCGCGCTGCCGGTGACGTGACCCACCAGATCGCGCAAGCTCCAGCCCTCGAGGTTAGACGGCTGGTCCCAGCTCGTCCGGTGGAATCTGGTCGACGGCGTCGATGAGTAGATCGAGTGCCTCGGTAGCCATCACGCCGATCCGGGAGGTCGTGTCGTCCATGGCGTGTATCTCCTTGTGAGTAGGCAGTTCGGGGTCTTCTGCGTGCCTCAGCGCGATGCAGCCACACGAACTTGTTCTGTCCGGCCGCGCCGCTAAGAACGGCCGCACCAGGGCAGGGTAGGCCGTCATCGCTTCCCCGCGGGAGATCAATTCGGGCCTTTCGAGCGCGTACTCGCTGCCGTTCCACCTCAGCGCGCACTCGCCGGCGGCCAGCACGTTCTCCAACCAGTCAACATGGGGATACGCCGCCGCGAGCACGAAGCCGTCGCCGAGCGGGTAGGCGCTCAGCGGCGTCACATAAGTCCGGCCAGTGCGCCGACCGGCATGGTGCAACGCGCTGAGATTGAAGTAGATCATCCCCGCGCGCGTCCCAGCGACCATACGCAGATAAGGATTCCCCCGCTTGGTGAGCCGGCGCGTCCAGTCGCTCAATGCGCTTGTACTGCGCATCAGCATCCCCCAGCCGAGCAAGAGCAGATATAGCACCACGACGACAACGGCCGCGATGGCGGGCAGCGCCACGAGCGTCACGCCAAGAGTTTTCGGCTTGTCATACGGCGACCTCTTGAAGTTTTGGCGGGAAACCTTCTGCCACCGTCGGCCGCGTACCGTCCAGAAGTCTAGGGTCGCAAGTCCTCGTGTCGAGTCGCCGGTTGAACTCATCAACCGCGGACGTTAAGACTTGACATCGGCTAATTACACAGGAGGGCCGCTTGGGCAAGACAGATATCGCAGCGGTTCTCGCGGTCGCGGCCGCCCTGATGGTTGGTATCGGAGACGTCATCCAGCAGCGATCCGCCCAACAGGTCACCGACAAGCCGGTTGGCACCGTCGCCCTGTTTCGCCGGCTGCTGCGCGATCGTCAATGGTGGACGGGCAGCCTGGTGGCCGGCGCCGGGTTCGGATTCCAGGCCGCGGCGCTGGGCCTGGGTTCGGTGGTGCTCGTGCAGGCGCTGTTGGTGACGTCGTTGCTGTTCGCGTTGCTCATCAGCGCGCGGGTGAACCACCGGAGAATCACTGCGCGGCAAGGGATTTGGGCCGTGTTGCTGGCGGCCGCGGTTGCGGTGGTGGTGACGGTCGGCGACCCCCAGGAGGGCACCCCGCGAGGGTCGGTGCAGACCTGGACCATCGTGGCGTTGGTCATGGGTCCGGCGCTGATCCTGTGCGTGATCGGCGCGCGCATGTTCCCGGGTACGGTCGGCGCGTTGTTGCTGGGCCTGATGTCCGGCTCGCTGTGGGGATTGTTCTCGGTGTTGACCAAGGGCGTGGTCGACCAGCTCGACCACGGCATCCCGGCCCTGCTGCGCATACCCGAGGTGTACGTGTGGGTGGTGGTGGCGATCGCGGCCACCGCCTGGGAGCAGTCGGCGTTTCGGGCCGGCCCGCTCACCGCGTCGCTTCCGGCGGTGACGGTCGCCGAGCCCGTCGTCGGATCGGTGCTCGGTGTCACCGTGCTGGGCGAGACACTGCGGACCAACGACGTCGGCCTGGTGGCACTGGGCCTGTCGGTCGCGGCGATGGCGGCGGCGACGGTGGCGCTTGCCCACAGCCAGGCCAATTCCGGCCCGCCGGCCGACGAAAAGCCCGCCTTAAGAACCTGATCAGGTGTCCCGCGACCCGACGCGGTGCGCGGTTCCTTCGGGATCGACGTAGGCGAATTCGCGCAACCTGGAAAAGTCGAAAGCAATAGGCACTTCCCTCGCCCGGGAGCCTGCCCCCCGAACCTCAATGGCCGCCCGCCGTTTACCCGTCATCGGTAGCTACTCG
This sequence comes from uncultured Actinomycetota bacterium, assembly GCA_963850895.1. Lineage (GTDB taxonomy): Bacteria > Actinomycetota > Actinomycetes > Mycobacteriales > Mycobacteriaceae > Mycobacterium. The sequence continues at coordinate 181,492 of CAWKNK010000001.1, forward strand.
CCGCGACCCCAGCGTACGATCTTGCGGCCGAGCCCGGTCAAGCGACGACACTTGCGCCACGACCGATCGTGGCGGTAAGCCGTAGCTGCACACGATGTCGCGACGTGGTTTCGTGCAGCCTGCTCGAAGGGCCGGTCGCGGGGTGTCGAGGAGGTACGAATGAGCGCATCGGAGACGGCGGCCGAACGTAGCGGCGAGCGGCCGGTGATCCACCTCTCGCAGCTGCTGCGCGCGCCGGTGCTGGCCCGCGCCGGGGAAACCGTGGGCCGGGTCGAGGACGTCATCGTGCGGCTGCGGGGCACCGACGAGTATCCATTGGTGACCGGGATCGTTGCCGGGGTCGGCGGGCGGCGCGTGTTCATCGGCGTCAAATCCATCGATGATTTCGCCGCGGACCGAGTTCTGTTGACCAAGAACAAGGTTGACCTTCGCGGCTTCGAGCGCCGCAACGGTGAGGTGCTGTTGCGCGCCGATGTGTTGGGCCACCGGTTGATCGACGTGGCCAACGTGGAGCTGATACGGGCCTATGACGTGGAGCTGGAAGATACCGGCGCCGGATGGATGCTGACGCGCGTGGACACCCGACGGCCGCCACGGTTGTTCGGGTTGATCAAGCCGTCCGGCGGGCACGCGGCTCGCGACTGGAAGGCATTCGAACCGCTGATCGGCGACGCTCGCTCCGACGCCGTGCGGCGCCTGTCAGACCGGTTCGGCGAGTTCAAAGCCGCCGAGATCGCCGACCTTCTCGAGGAGGCGGACAAGGCCGAGGGCGGCGAGATCCTCGACCGGGTGCGCAGTGACCCGGAACTGGAAGCCGACGTGTTCGAAGAGCTGGAGCCGGAAAAGGCCAGCCGGCTCCTCGATGGCATGCCCGACAACGAGGTCGCCGCGCTGCTGGGCCGGATGCGGGCCGACGATGCCGCCGACGCGATCGCCGACCTGCGCCAGTCGCGGCGCCGGCGCGTGCTGGACCTGATGCCGGGCCCGCAGCGCACCAAGGTCATCACCTTGATGGGCTTCAATCCCGAAAGCGCCGGCGGACTGATGAACGTCGACTTCGTCTCGTGCGCCGCCACCACAACAGCGGCCGAAGCGTTGGGGCTGATCACGACCGCCAGCACCATACAACCGGAGGCGCTCATCAAAGTGCATGTTCTCGACGGGGACGGACGGCTCGACGGCGTGGTCTCGGTGATCACGCTGTTGCAGGCTCAGGCCGGTGAAACCCTTGAGCGGCTGATGGATTCCGACCCGGTGCGGGTCACCGCCGACGCCGACCTGACGGACGTCGCGCTGTTGATGGCCGACTTCAACCTCTACGCCATCCCGGTCGTCGATGAGCAGGACCGCGTGCTCGGGGTGGTCACCGTCGACGACGTGCTAGAGGCGACCATCCCTGAGGACTGGCGTCGGCGTGAACCCGCACCGCGTCCCGTCCGCGAGCTCACGCAACCCGGTGACCACAACGAGCGCGTGCCGGGAGGTAACGCCCCGTGACCGAAGGTCGCGAAAAGACCGGCCGGCCCGGGACGCCCGCGGCCGAAGTTGGCTCCGTCGCCCCGGCCGCACCGGGGCGCAGCGCGGTGCTCGACACCGCGCACCTGGGTGATATCGAGGGCGCGTTCGGGCGGATCAGCGTCGGCGAAACCGAGCATCCCCGCACCTGGAAGACGCGGTTGCTGACCCTGCTCGCGATCGTCGGCCCCGGAATCATCGTGATGGTTGGTGATAACGACGCAGGCGGGGTCGCCACCTACGCCCAAGCGGGACAGAACTACGGCTATTCGCTGCTATGGGTGCTGGTGCTGTTGGTGCCGGTGCTGATCGTCAATCAGGAGATGGTGGTCCGGCTCGGGGCGGTCACCGGCGTCGGACACGCGCGGTTGATCAATGAACGCTTCGGCCGTGGCTGGGGCTGGTTTTCGGTCGGTGACCTTTTCTTGCTCAACTTCTTGACGATCGTCACGGAGTTCATCGGTATCAGCCTCGCCGCCCAGTACATCGGCATCTCCAAATACGTTGTGGTGCCGGTCTCGGCGGTGGCGCTGGTCGCGATCATGGCGAGCGGGAGCTTCCGGCGCTGGGAGCGCGCCATGTTCATCTTCATCGCCGTCACCCTGCTGCAGATCCCGATGCTGCTGATGTCCCACCCGCAGTGGGGAAACGCGGCGAAATCCCTGGTGATACCTAGCATTTCGGGTGGCGTGAGCTCGGATGCGGTGCTGCTCATCATCGCCATCGTCGGCACCACCGTGGCGCCCTGGCAGCTGTTTTTCCAGCAGTCCAACGTCGTCGATAAACGCATCACCCCGCGCTTCATCGGCTACGAGCGCGCCGACACCGTGCTGGGTGCCTTCGTCGTCGTCATCGGCGCCGCGGCGCTGGTGATGACCGGCGAATGGGCGGCACGCTCCACCAATACCGTCGGTGGTTTCATCGACGCCGGCGCTACCGCACGCCTACTCGGCGAACATCGCGGTACGCTCGGCTCGGTCTTTGCGATCGTGCTGATGGATGCCTCGATCATCGGCGCTGCCGCGGTAACCCTGGCCACCAGTTACGCCTTCGGTGACGTGTTCGGCCTGAAGCACTCGCTGCACCGCGGGTTCGCCGACGCCAAACAGTTCTACCTCTCCTACACGGCGATGGTGGCGTTGGCCGCGGCCATCGTCCTCATCCCCGGCGCTCCGCTCGGGCTGATCACCACCGCCGTTCAGGCCCTTGCCGGCCTACTGCTGCCCAGCGCCAGCGTCTTCCTGCTGTTGCTGTGCAACGACCGGGAAGTGTTGGGGCCGTGGGTCAATCGTCCCTGGCTCAACTGGGTCGCCGGATTGATCGTCGGCACCCTGCTACTGCTGTCGGGAATCCTGATGGCCACCACCCTGTTCCCCAAACTCGACGTCGTCGCGGTGGCCGGCTATCTGGCCGTGTCCCTCGTGATACTCCTCGCCGCCGCCGTACCGATGTTGCGCTTTATGGCCCGCCGCCAACCAGCGCGGCCCTCCCCCCAACTTCCGGCGCGGGGCGTCGACCGCAATGCCTGGCGCATGCCACCGCTGACCTTGCTGGAGCCGGTCACCTGGTCACCGGGCACCCGCCTGGGGATGATCGCGTTGCGCGGCTACCTGGTCATCGGCGCACTGCTATTGGTGGTCAAGGCAATACAACTCAGTCACTGACAAGCTTGTTGTATGTGACGGGCCACCTCGCCGTACCGCTCGAAACGCTCCGGATCGCCCACAGCGTTGTAAAGGACGAGCCGCGTGGCCTTTCCGGCATATTTCTCGCTCAACGCGTCGGCCAACCCGTCCCACGTCGACTCGGTGGCAAAGACGGCGATATGGTCGTCGCTGACCTGGGCCGCCATGCCGGCAATGTCTCCGGCCTTCTGCTTCTCACGAATCCGGGCGGTGGTGCCCTCGAACCCGGCCTGGTCCCAGATGAACGCGTAGTTGGGTGTGCTGCCGTAGAAGGCCATGCTGGCCCGCACCAATTCTCGTTGCTTGTCGCGCTCTTCGTCGCTGTCGCCGACGATGGTCATCACCGGCACGATCACTGCGAGGTCCGACGGCGACCGTCCCGCCTTGGCCGCCCCTTCGGCGATGTTCGGCAGGACGTGGCGGGCGATATAGCCCGGCTCGCCGATCGGATGCACGTGCACCCCGTCGGCCACTTCGCCCGCCATCCGCAGCATCCACGGATTGACCGCTGCGATATCGACTTTCGGATCTGGCGCCTCGATGGGACCCGGGCTCCATTGCGGGGTGATGAAGTCGAGGTCGTAGAAGTCGCCGTGGTGATCGAGCGTCCCGCTTCGAAACGCCGCGAAGCACGCCTTGACGGCGAACAGGTAGTCGCGCAGCCGCGGGCCCGGCCGCTCGAACGCCACGCCGTAGCGCCGGACGACGTGGGTGCGCACCTGGGTGCCCAGACCCAGCCGGAAGTTCCCGCCGGTTGCTTCCTGAAGCTCCCAGGCCGTGGCCGCCGTGACGAACGGACTGCGCGGGAAGGCCACCGCCACTCCCGTGGACAGCTCGAGGCCGGGAGCGGCCTGCGACGCCACGGCGGCGTTGAGGTAGGCCGTGCGGCCCGTCTCGGTGAACAACAAACCGGAGAACCCAGCGGATTGCGTACGCCGGGCCAGGTTGCCGATCCGGTGTAGCGGCTGCGGGACCGTCATCGCGTCGACGTGCATGGTCGGAGCCTACGTGGAGCCGGGCGCTGTCCGGGCCGCGGGACAACCGCACTGACGATAGCCGCCTCTTGCTGGGCGACCGCTTCACGGTGTTAGCTCGGTAGTCAACAGCAACCACCGCCGTCTCGCTAACAGGAGGCTCACGAACATGCTTCGTGGATTGTTCATGGCCGGAGCAATCGCAGTGGGAATTGCGCTGGCCCCCCTGGCCCAGGCCGCCCCGTCGACGACGACAACCTCGCCCACACCGACGACAGGTGCCAGCGTCTACTACCCGAACTGCAGGGCCGCGTGCGCGGCCGGCGCCGCCCCTATCTACGTGGGACAGCCGGGCTACCGGGCCGCGCTTGATCGCGACGGCGACGGCATCGCGTGCGAAGTGTGCCACTGACGTTGGCGTGCTCGATGTCCGTGCCGACCGGCTCGCTGCGATTGATCGCCGTCATCTCGATGGCGTGTGCCGGCCTGATGGCTTGCGGGTCGGAGCACGCTGCACCGCCCAATGCCTCCAGTTCAAGTGCGACAAAGCCGTCGACGCCTCCCAGCCTGAGCACCTCATCGAGCGCACCCAGCAACCCGGTTGCCTCACCCGCTACCACCAGCACGCCGGCGTGCATCGGATTATCGATATGCCCGCCACCGCCGCCGGACGCCGAGGGCAATCCGGCGTGCTACTACGCCGACGGGTGGCGCGCCGATTCCTCGGGTGCCGGGATCGAGGTGTGGTACTTCCGTGACCCGCAGAAACCGCCCAAGGCGGACAAGGTGACGGCGTTAGTGCGCAAGAAGGATGGCACCAACGAGTCGCAGGACGCCGACATCGAGGCCGGCCAACAGGTGCATCGCTTCGGATTTCCCATCGTCGCGCCGTCCGCGGTTCAAGAGGTCTTGTTCAGCAGCGGCAGCGACCGCTGCTTCGTCATCGGACCGGGCGGCTGAGGCCCGGAATTCCGGTAGTGATCAACGCTTCTGGGGACGGTGGCTCACTGGAGCGGTAAAGCCTTGGGTGTCATCGAAGGAAGCCCACTGCCCGTCGTCGTTGACTTCCATGCGCCAACCCAGCTCGGTATTGCCGCCAATCGAATGGATGAACCAGGTGTGTGCGGACTCTGCGTTGGCAAAATTCTTCGTCGCAACGACCCGGCCACGTGGGTCGATTACGCGAAACACGGCCATGGGATGTGATTATCCCTGCCAGCGGCTTTTCAATCGCGCTAATCGCCCATTTGCGCCAAAGCCGACAGCGAACGCCCCAATCGCAACTCCGGCAAATGCCGGGCTACACGGTGCGGGTCAACCGGTCGGCGAGCAGCTCGGCGAACCGCGCCGGGTCGTCGAGCGCGCCGCCCTCGGCGAGCAGCGCTGTGCCGTAGAGCAATTCGGCGGTCTCGGCGACCGTGGGATCGTCCCCGCGATCTTGGTGTGCTTGGCGCAGTCCGGTGACGAGCGGATGACTCGGGTTTAGCTCGAGAATCCGCTTCCCGACCGGAACCACCTGCCCAGAAGCCTGATACATGCGTGCGAGCGCCGGCGTCATGCCGAAAGTGGGGGTTATCAGGCAGGCCGGCGACTCGGTCAGCCGGGTGGACAACCGCACCTCCGCGACGTGATCGCTCAAGGTCTCCTTCAACCATGCCAGCAGGTCGGCGAAGTCCTTCTCCCGCTGCTCGCGCTCGGCGTCGCTTTTTTCCTCCTCGGAGTCGAGGTCCACCTCGCCCTTGGCGACCGACTGCAGCCGTTTGCCGTCGAACTCGACCACATTTCCCACCCAGATCTCGTCGACCGGGTCGGTGAGCAGCAGCACCTCATAACCCTTGGCCTTGAACGCCTCCAGGTGCGGCGACTTCAGGAGTTGCTCACGCGACTGACCGGTCGCGTAGAAGATCTGCTCCTGGCTGTCCTTCATGCGCTCGACGTACTCGGCAAGAGTGGTGGGCTCCTCGTCGCTGTGGGTCGAGGCGAACGAGGAAATACGCAGCAGCGTCTCCTGGTTATCGAGGTCCGACATCAGGCCCTCTTTGAGGACTCTGCCGAACTGAGTCCAAAACGTGCGGTAGTCCTCCGCCCGTTCCGACTGCAGATCCGCGATCGTCGAGAGGACCTTCTTGGTCAGACGGCGCCGGATCGCATTAATCTGCCGATCCTGCTGCAGCATCTCGCGGGAAACATTGAGCGACAAATCCTCTGCGTCGACGACCCCCTTGACGAAGCGCAGGTAGCTCGGCATGAGCTGGTCACAATCGCCCATGATGAATACGCGCTTGACATATAGCTGTACCCCGACCTTGGCATCGCGGTTGAACAGGTCGAACGGGGCGTGTGAGGGAATGAAGAGCAAGGCCTGGTACTCGAAGGTGCCCTCGGCCTTCATCGCGATCACCTCGAGCGGGTCGTCCCAGGCGTGCGCGATGTGCTTGTAGAACTCCTTGTACTCCTCCTCGGAGACCTCGTCTTTGGACTTGGTCCACAGCGCCTTCATCGAGTTGAGGGTCTCGGTTTCGATGGTGATGGTCTCGGCGCCACCTTCCTCGGCGGCGGGGGTACGTCGCTCGACCTCCATTCGGATGGGCCAGGCGATGAAGTCGGAGTACTTCTTGACCAGGCCCCTGATCTTCCACTCCGAGGTGTAGTCGTGCAGCTCATCCTCGGCGTCTTCGGGCTTGAGATGCAGGGTGACCGATGTTCCCTGCGGAGCGCTCTCGACGGCTTCGATGGTGTAGGTGCCCTCGCCGCTCGATTCCCATCTGGTGGCTTCGCTCTCGCCGGCCTTGCGGGTGAGCAGTTCGACCTTGTCGGCGACCATGAAGCTCGAGTAGAAACCGATGCCGAACTGACCGATCAGTTCCTCTGAGGCGGCTTCATTCTTGAGGTTCTTCGACTCCCGGAGTTGCTGACGCAGCTCGGCGGTGCCCGACTTGGCCAGGGTGCCGATCAGTCCCACCACCTCGGCGCGGGTCATGCCGATGCCGTTGTCGCGAATGGTGAGCGTCCTCGCGTTTTTGTCGACGTCGACCTCGATGTGCAGGTCGGAGGTGTCGACGTCGAGTTCTTTGTTCCGGAAGGCTTCCAGCCGCAGCTTGTCCAGTGCGTCGGAAGCGTTCGAGATCAGCTCCCGCAGAAACGAATCCTTATTGGAGTAGACGGAGTGGACCATCAGGTCCAGCAGTTGCCGTGCTTCCGCCTGAAACTCCAACTGCTCGACACGCGCATTCATGACAATCCCTACGTTCCTCTCAGGACATGACGTTCAAATTTACCGAGTCGCGGAGCGCTCGTGCTCGGGGGTTCGCCCTCGTCCCCCCGGCCTCTACGCTGAACACATGTCTGTTGCTCAACGCGAACGAGCCGCCCTCGTGGAGACCATGCGCGCCGCCGGGCCGGAGGCGCCCACACTGTGTGAAGGGTGGAAGACGCGGGACCTCGCCGCCCACCTCGTCATCCGGGAGTACCGGCCCGACGCCGCGCCGGGCATCCTGATCCCGTTCTTCGCCTCGCACACCGAGAAGGTACAGGACCAGGTGGCCGAGCAGACAGATTGGGACGAGCTGGTCGACAAGGTCGCGTCCGGTCCGCCGCTTTACTCGCCGTTCAAGCTGCTCGACCCGGTGGCCAACGTCGCCGAAATGTTCATCCACCATGAGGATGTGCGCCGCGCGCAGCCGGGCTGGCAGCCACGCGCCCTCGAACCCGAGCTGAGCGCCAGGCTTCGCCGCACCCTGCCGCTGATGGCCCGGCTCACGCTCGCCAAGGTGCCGGGGCGGGTGGCGCTGCGTACCCCGGAGGGCAAGACGCTGCTGACCACGGGACGCGGCCCGGCCGTCACGGTGACCGGTGCGCCCGAGGAGCTGCTGCTGTTCTCGGTCGGGCGATCCGCGCGAGTCGAGTTCGACGGTGAGGCATCGGCGGTGCAGGCCGTACGCGAGGCGCCCAAAGGGCTGTAGCGGCCGGCTGCCATGGCACGTCAGAGGCCGGCATGGTCGATCGCCTCCGTATCAACCATGGGCTGGTGCTCCTGGTCTTGGGTTTGGATGGGCGCCCTGGGCGTGTGATCGATTCGGAGGCTGAGCACTTCGGGACGGCTGTAGTGCCCGCTGGCATCCATGAGCGCCTTGCGCCTGTCGATCATTGAGAAATTCAAATCAGCGACCACCTCGCCCTCGCCGGACCGCAACGGTGCGCCAAGCAGCTCGCCCTGCGGGGTGATGATCGCGGTGAAGCAGCCACCAGAGATCGGGTCGATGGGTCCGCCCGTATCGGCGGCGATCCGCGCTTGCTGGTCGGCGTCGAGCCACGCGGTCGCGCAGACAACGAAAGCGCCGGACTCAGGGGCGTGATTGCGGACGCTGATCTCAGTCTGTTCGGCAAACAACTCGCCACCAAAGCATCCCGGAAACATGGCGGAGTGGATCTGCTCGCCGTCGGCGATCAACGCAAAACGGGCCAGCGGGTTGTAGTGCTCCCAGCAGGCCAACTGACCGATGCGACCGACGGCGCTGTCGACGGCGCGCAGTCCACTACCGTCGCCTTGTCCCCAGATCATCCGTTCGTGGTACGTCGGACTGATCTTGCGACGGCGCTGAATCAGGGTGCCATCGGCGTCGAAGAGCAACTGGGTGTTGAACAGGGAGCCGCCGGCACGTTCGTTCACCCCTATCGAGACCACCATGTCCGCTCGGCGGGCGGCTGCAGATATTGCGTTCGTCGCCGGCGACGGTATCGTCACCGCCTCACCCATCAATCTCAATTGTTCAGAACTCATTTCGAACGGACGCTGCACGAACGAGAAGTACGGATAGTACGGAATAAAGGTTTCCGGAAAAGTCGCGAATTTCACGCCCTGGCAGGCCAATTCGTCAATCTTTGCGAGGACCCTGCCCACAGTGCCTTCGCGACTGTATAGCACTGGGCTGATTTGGACAGCGGCGGCTCGAACTGTGGTCATTGCCTTCTTTTCCTCGACGTCAGCTCAAAGCTCTGCTAACGAGAAGCGTTGTGGCCCCTAAGGTGTACCTTCCCAGTGTTTAGCTAAAGCTGTGCCGGCGAACTTCTCGCGCATCAGGCGCGAGAAGGACAGCAGCGCGCTGCGTGGCCGGTGGTTTACCACGATGCGCTGGGTCTGCCCGGCGGCGTTGTACGTAACCAGCACGATCACCCTCGTAGGTTCGCCACGGACCGCAGCCGTGTAGTCCTCGACGAAACCGTAGTCGCCGCAGGGGCCCGCGTAGCTGAACACCTGATTCTCATATTGTTCGCGGGCGACAACCATGATCGCGCCAACGTCTTTCGTTCCCTGCGCGGTGCCGTCCATCGCCGCGGCTTCGAGGGTGACGTCGTTGGCCAGATTGTCCAACCACACCGGGTAGTAGTCCTTACCCGCATAGGTCATGCCGCACCTCCGTTCGAAGTCCGGTTGGGCCGGATGCGGTGTGGCGCCCCTTCGAGTCGGGCACGGCGTGGCGCCGCGCTCGCATCCCCGGCGTGCATCTTGCACGCTACGCCGTTCGGCGACAAAGGGCCTACACTTGACCACTGGTTACCGGCTGGAAGCGCCAGGAGCGGCGGATGAATTGCTGGAGTTGCCGAATGGTGGTTGGTCGTCGATGGTGACGGGGCCGTTGCATCTGATCACCGGCGCCGGTGGCGGCACCGCTGGGGTGAGCCGGTTGGTGATCGAGCAGCTGCGGCGGCGCGGGGAGCGGGTGCGCGCTCTGGTGCACCGCGATGACGAGCGGGCGGACCCGTTGCGCGACTTGGGCGCCGAGGTGGTGGTCGGCGACCTCACCGATCCGCAGAACGTCGTCGACGCCATGGCCGGCGTAGATCGCATGTTCTTTTCCATGAGCGTCTCACCCGACTACCTTCAGGCGACGGTGGTCATCTGCGATGCGGCACTGGAATCGCGCCGCCTCGAGGTCCTCGTGAACATGTCACAGATGACGGTCTCGCAGATGACACTGACGAGCGTGGGCGAGTCTCGCCAGCATCGCTTGCACTATCTGGCCGAGCACGTGCTGAATTGGTCCGGGGTGCCGGTTGTGCACATCAGACCGACGACATTCCTTGACAATCCGATCTTCACGCTGTTTGCGGTTCCCTCGATACGGGAGCGGAGCGTTTTGGCGCTGCCCTTCGGTACGGGCCGGACGTCGCCGATCGCCGCCAGCGACGTCGCGCGAGTCGTTTCGACCGTTTTGATGAACCCGGCACAGCGCATCGGGCAGGTCTACGAACTGACCGGCCCGGAAAGCCTCGACATCGATGGATTGGCCGCGCAGTACGCCCGCGCGTTGCACCGACCGATCACGGGCGCCGATATCCCGCACGACACATGGGTTGACGAGGTTCTCAAACCCCTGAATCTGCCCGCGCACCTTGAGCAACACCTCGCCACGATGGCGCTGCTGCACCGGGCGGGCCGCTACGATCGGTCCACGGATGACGTCGAAAGGTTAACGGGGCAACCAGCGTTGAGTGTCGAGCAATACATCGCCGAGAACCCCCAACTGTTCTCGTGACCTTCTTCCAAGATCACCCGAAGGCTTCGCGGAGGTCTTTCTTGATTACTTTGCCGAATTGGTTGCGCGGCAGCGCATCGACGATCACCAGGCGCTCGGGATGCTTATAGCGACTCAACCCGCTTGAATGGCAATGCCGCACTAGCGATTCCAACGACACGTCCTCGGCCGACGCGGGCACCACCACCGCGCAGACGCGCTCGCCGGTGCGCGGGTCGGGGACGCCGATGACCGCGACGTCGGCGACCGCGGGATGGGTGGCCAGCACATTCTCGACTTCGAGGGCCGAGACGTTCTCCGCGTTGCGGATGATCGCATCCTTGATGCGGCCGGTCACGCGGACGTTGCCGCCCTCATCGACCAGCCCGAGATCGCCGGTGCGCAGCCAGCCATCCTCGTCGAACGCGTCGGCGTCGAGCGTGGCGTCCGCGTACCCGAGGAAGCATTGGGGTCCCTTGAGCCGCAACTCACCTTCCTGCCCGACGGGCAGTTCGGCTTCGTCGCTGCCGACCACCCGGACGCTGACTCCCGATGTCGGCGTACCGACCGTGTGGTCGAGCGCCTCGGGCGCGGCGGTGAGCGATGGTGACGCCGCCACGGGGAACTCGGTGAGCCCCCACGCGTTGGCAATGCCGGGCAGGCCGAAGGCCTCCCGGACTTGGCGGCCCAGTTCGGCGGTGATGGGCGCGCCGCCGGCGAGGCAGCCGCGGAGGTAGGGGAACAGCGGCTGGTCGCCGTGGGCTTGTTGGGCCTCGAGGAAGCCGACGAAAAACGGGGTGGCCGTGCCCAGAAAAGTCGGGTTGTGCGCCGCAATGGAAAACGGTGTCGTCGCCGGGTCGAACACCTCGAACAGCGCCAACCGCATGCCGGTCTGCAGCGCGGCGGCCAGCATTACCGCCCCGCCGATGTGCGCGATCGGAAAGGCGATGGGATCGACGTCGTCGCTGGTGATGCCGATCGCGCCGACCAGTCCCGTTGCGCCGGCGATCACCGTTGCGTCGGTATGGCGGATCCCTTTGGGCGCCGCGGTGGTTCCCGACGAGTAATAGACCCATCGCGCGTCGCCGGCGGAAGCCGGCGGCCGCGCGAGCGCATCGCTGCTTGCGCGGGGCAGCCGAAGCTCGCCGCCCACCGGCGGGGTCACCAAGTCGACGGTGATCACCTCGAAGCCCCGAGTCGCAGCCAGGGTCCGCGCCAGCGCGGAGTGATCGAATCCGCGCCAAAATTCGGGAACCACAAGGTATTCGGAGGACAGCTGCTCGGTGATGAAGCCGACCTCGTGTTCTCGCAGGATCGGGATGATCGGGTTTTGCACCGCGCCGAGCCGGGCCAGCGCCGCCATCACAACCACGGTTTCCAGCGTGGTCGGTAGCTGCCAGGACACGACGGTTCCCGCGCGTATCCCGTGTTCGGCGAACGCGGCGGCCGTCGCGCAGGCGGCATCGTGGAACTGACGTGCGGTCAGGCTGCGCCCCTGGTCGTCGGCGAGCAGCGGCCGGGGCGATGCCGCCCGCGCCGCGTCGGCGATCAACGTCCAGTAGGTGACGTCGCTACCGATGGTCATTCGTTCGTCGGATTGACCTGCGTCGGGCGGAATCCGGAATGCGCTATCGCGACTGACACACCACTGCCGATGGGACCCTTCCGGTCCACCAGCACGGCAGATCCGGTGGCCACCCCGTCATGGCTGTAATGGGTCAGGGAGGCCATGCCGATGTGGGGCCCCTCCGGCAGCCGGCTCAGCGTGAGCGTGTAGTCGGCGTTGATGAACTGCAAACCGTTTGTGCCCCAATTGGCAAGTGACGCCGTGATATCCGCCGCCATGGCCGCACGGGTGAAGGCACTGAGGGGTTCGCCGTCGATGAGCGAGCGCGTCTCATGCAGCCAGGTGTACTTCGGGCCGGAGGTGTCGGCCCATTCCGGGTCGGGATTCTGCAGTTCGGTGCCCCAGCCGTAGGTGCGCATGAACAGCGACGGCTGGACGCCGTCCTCCATGGGCAGCGGCGGCATCTGCAGGCTTTGCGACCACACGTGCCCGGCGGGCTGCGGACCGCGCCGCAGAAACAGCGCACTCCCCCGCGCGACGGGGAGCCCACGCTGGGTGAGGACGGCCTCGACGAGGCGCAGCCGTCGGCGATCATGGTGCACTGTGGTGTGCACCTCGATGGGTTCCAGGGCGGCCGGTGCGGGAAGGTCGACGGTCAGCCGAGCGGGTTGCAGTTCCGGGTCGTCGACCGCGCGTTCGACGGCCCAGCCCAGCAGTCCACCGACCACGTGCCCGCTGAGCGAAGGACCCCACCCACCGCGCGCGATCCGGTTTGGCACGAAACGGCTTTCGTCGCGCAGGAAGTACGGCGTCTGCGCCGCTGAATCAACGTCATCCGGCACGAGATTCGTTTCGGTCAATGCGCGACGCTCCGCCCAGAGTTGGGATTCCCTCGTGTGAGGATGGCAACAGTAGATATTACAGTTTGAGCTCCAGTCCCAATGGGCCGACCTGTTCCAGGTCAATTCTCTAGCCGAGCAAGGGCGCTGGCACCCTCAGGCGATCGCTGCGCCCACCAAGTGGCCGATCACGTAGGTGATCGACAATGCGAGACCGCCTCCGATGACGTTGCGGAGCACTGCGCGGCCCTTGGGCGCCCCGCCCAAACCGGCCGACACCGCCCCGGTGATCACCAGCGCGACGAGTACCGCCACCACGGTGACCGGAATTCTCCACGCCGCGGGCGGAGCCAAGATCGCGACCAACGGCAAAAAGGCACCGACCGCGAACGACACTGCCGAGGACGACGCCGCGTGCCACGGGTTGGTCAGGTCCTCGGGATTGATCCCGAGTTCAACTTCGGCATGGGCGAGGAGCGGATTGTGGTCGGTGAGTTCCTCGGCGATGGTGCGGGCGGTCGCCGCGCTCAGGCCTTTCGCTTCATACAGGGCGGCAAGCTCGTCCAACTCGGCCGCCGGATCGTCGCGCAGCTCTTGGCGCTCCTTGTGCAACAGCGCCTTCTCGGTGTCGCGCTGGGTGCTGACCGACACGTATTCCCCCAGGGCCATCGACACCGCCCCGGCGACCAAACCGGCGCTGCCGGCGGTCAATACCGGAGCGCGTTCCACCGTCGCCGCCGCGACTCCGACCACGATGCCCGCCGTGGAGACGATCCCGTCGTTGGCGCCCAGGACCGCGGCGCGCAGCCAATTCAACTTCGACGACACCGAACCCTCATGCGGTTCGGACGGATGCGGATGCGGCGTACTCGACACGGCCGCAACGATATACATCAAAAACCCACCCGACTAGCAAACATAGCCTTGCCAAAGCAGCAGGCACGGCTCATTTCCGCCAGGCAATATGCACCGTGGCGGCCCCAGAAGTTCTGCATGGGCCTCACACAGCCGATGCATAGGGAAACTATCTAGAGTCGGTGGGTGTCAGGGGGGATTCTGAGGAATTCACTAGGAGCTAGACAGGTGAAGGACTATGAAATTTAAGCAATTACTTGGGGGGATCACCGTCGCCGGCGCTCTGAGCGCCGCCGCATTGGGTGTGGGTGCCGGTGCGGCCAACGCCGCTCCCGGAGCGCCACCGCCTGGGCCGGCCGGCAACCACGGTGGGCCGGCTCCGGGAGGCATCCATCCGCCGAACGCACCCGGTGATCCGGGCGGACCCGGCGGCCCGGGCGGCCCAGGCAGGGCCCCAGGGGCCGGTGGACCGGGCGGACCTCAGGGTGGGCCCGGTGGGCCGGGCGGACCCGGTCATCCGGGCGGGCCTCCGGGCGGACCGGGCGGGCCCGATCATCCAGGCGGACCCGGTGGGCCCGGCGGTCCCGGTGGACCGGGCGGTCCCGGCGGCGCGTGGCACGGAGATGCGCAGCGTGGTTACTTCCGCGGGGCCCCGTGGGGTGACGGGCCGGCACCTTGGGGACCCGGTGAGGCGCCGCGACCCGACTGGGACAGGCCGCTCCCCCCGCCTGGTGGGCACTGGGGATATGGGCCGATCAACTACTGGGGCTACCAGGAGACTCCCGTGTGGGATCCCGGATTCAACCAGTGGGGCTTCTGGTTCTTCGGAGTCTGGATTCCGCTGTAAACAGCAGTAAGCACGGCGCCCGCTTCGCCACTTGGCGAGGCGGGCGTTGCGCTGTTACCCGATAGCTCCGCCAGCCTGGGACTTAGGCGAATCATTTTGCGGGCCAATCGTTTAACCGGCGCCTACAAACGGCCGTCAGTCGCGAAAACAACAACGAGGAAAGCGCGGGCGTTGCCGTGGTGGGACCTTCGGCCTCTTGGTGGGGGCCCTACGCCATGCCATTGATGTCGTATGGCACTCGTTTGCAGTGTCTCGATAGCGAAACATCGAGGTCACGTTCGGGTTTCCGCACCTGCCAGAGCTGAGCCATCGACTGAAGAGGAGGCGCGATGACCAGGCCTGACTTCAAGCCCGGTATCCCGCGGCAAGCACCAGACCCTCGCGTGATCCCCCTCTACGGCACAATTGTCGTCGCCGTGGTGTCGGGAATCTGCGCCCTGGTCGCGCTTGCCGCCGGCTCGCCGCTTCAGTTCGGTGTCGCGCTGGCGTTATTCGGCGCCGGGTGGATCGCCGCCGACTTCATCGAACGGACGGTTGAGCGCGGACAGGAGCGTTTCGCTCGCCGATGTGTAGTCGCCGTCGCCCCGGTCCCCGCTTATCGACCCTCCCGCGTCGTGTACGCCGGTCGCTGCGAGCATTTCTCGCGACCCGCTCCACGCATTGCCAGCAAGTTAGCCGCCTGACGATCGATCAGCTCTTGGTGCCGACGGTGATCAGGTCGGAAATGACCCGCGTCCAGACCGGTCGACGAATGCGGTGCTGATCCCTGATGACAAACCCGGCGCCTTCGAACAATTCCCGCATCTCCGCCGGTGACGCATTGTGCTGCGGCTTCCACCTATTGGCCGAGGGCGCTTGCAGCAGCGGTTGCCGCGCACTCAGGGCCGCAACGGCCACCATTCCGCCAGGCGCCAGCACACGGTGGAATTCGCGCAACGCCGCTGGCTGGTCGAAGAAGTGAAACGCCGAGGTGGTCACCACCGCGTCGAGCGCCCCGTCGTCGAATGGCAGCTGCTCAGCCGGGCCGCGCAACCACTGCACCCGGTCGGTTCTGGCGCGCGCCTGGCCGAGCATGCCGTCGGACATGTCGACACCGTAGATCTCGTCGGGCTGCAGCTCGCGGGCGATCCGGTCACTGAGAATGCCCGTGCCGCAGGCGATATCAGCGATCTTGCGGGCGTGGTGGGCGCGTAGCCGCGCAATCACCTCATCGTGCGGCGGACGGTAAACCCACTGCTGCAGGAACGGCAGATCGTAGGCCGGCGCCAGAAAACTCCATAACCGCGTAACCGCGTCGTTGAGCCCTCGGCGACTCGGTGCCGTCATTTGCTCAATACGGAGCTGTAGTAGATGGTGTCGGCTACTGACACCGAATCGTTCGTCTGCGGAATCGCCGCCAGCCCGGTGTCGGCCAACAGCTCACTCATCTGGGTGCCGACCGTCTGCCAGCCCAGGTTCTTCAGGTAGTCCGCGACGTCGTTGCGCTCACCCTCGAAACCCAGCTCCTCCCAGTCCAACTCGAAGCCGTGGTCGCGCCACTTGGCGGTGGCCCTGCGCATCATTTCCCGCGCTTTCTCGACGTCTTGCTGTGGCCGGTCCGGGATAGCTTCGACAGCCAGCCTACTGCCCTCGGCGCTCAGCGCGGAGATGTTGTCCAGCAAGCGGTCCTGGGCTTCTGGCGGCAGATACCCGAAGAGCCCCTCCGCGATCCACGCGGTGGGGCGGCCATTGTCAAAGCCCGCATCCACTAACGCTTTCGGCCAGTCACGTCGCAAATCAATGGCCACCGTGCGCAGGTCTGCCTGCGGGGCGGCGCCCAGCTTCGCCAGGGTGGTGGTTTTGAACTCGATCACCTCCGGCTGGTCGATTTCGAACACCGTCATGTCCGAAGGCCATGCCAACCGGTAGGCGCGCGCGTCAAGGCCGGACGCCAGGATTACGGCCTGACGGATCCCGGCCTGCGCCGCGTCGTGAAAGAAGGTGTCGAAGAACCGGGTCCGAGCAGCCATCGCCGCGGGCATGTGCTCGAGTTTCCAGCCGGATTCGTGGTCGTCGACGTCAGCGGCGGCGAGGTCGCCGTCGACCCATCGCGTGAAGAAGTCCACGCCGACCGCGCGAACCAGCGGTTCGGCAAAGCGGTCCTCGATCAGCGGGTTGTCGGCCTTGGTCGCGATCGCGCGGGCCGCGGCTACCATCGTGGCCGTTGCGCCCACACTGGTGGCCAAATCCCAGGTGTCGTTATCTGTGCGTGGCATGCGGCTGTTCCCCTCTGGAGTGAAGCGATACTTAGCCACTATAACGACCGCGAGAGGCGATGGGTTCCCGAGCGTCTCCACGGCAGGTCGCCGTGTGGTTCGGTGATCACCTTGCCGCCGTTGCGGCGGAATTCCTCGATGTTGCGCTCATTGAATTCGCGCTCCGAACGCATTTCGTCGTCACCCATTGGCCCATCCTGGCATGGAGTCAACCGGCCACCAGATCAACGGCCGGCGCACGATTGACCGTCGCCGAAACCGGGTATGACCCGGCAATCCCATCGGGGGGGTATCCGCTTTTCGTAGATACGAAGTGAGCACGAGATGGTCGGCTGGCTGGACAGGCTGCAGCGACGGAACCGCGCCGCCGGTGTGGTGATCGGCGTCGTGTACAAATACCTCGACGACCAGGGCGGTTACCTGTCCGCCCTGATCACCTATTACGGGTTTGTGTCGCTGTTCCCGCTGTTGCTGCTGTTGACGACGGGCCTCGGGGTGATCCTGGCCGGACGCCCCGATCTGCAAGACCAGGTGCTGCACAGCACGCTGAGCCAATTCCCGGTCATCGGCGACCAGCTGCATCAGCCCGCAGGGCTCAGCGGAGGGAGCGTCGCCGTGGTCGTCGGCGTCGCGGGCGCGCTCTACGGCGGTCTGGGCGTCGGTCAGGCGGTGCAGAATGCGATGGACTCGGTATGGGCCGTCCCGCGAAACAAGCGTCCCGACCCGATCCGCTCCCGCCTGCGCAGCCTCATGTTGTTGTTGGTCCTCGGCTCGGCGGCCCTCGCCACCACCGCCCTGTCCGCGGCCGGTCAGGCCACCGGGACGCTGGGCGTATTCGGAAAGATCGGCGTCACCCTGGTCGCCGTGGGGATCAATGCGTTGATTTGCCTGGTGGCGTTCCGCGTGACCACCGCGCGAGGCCTCACCTATCGCCAGGTGTTGCCGGGAGCGCTTGCGGCGGCAGTGATCTGGCAGGTACTGCAGTGGTGCGGTGCCGGATATATTCGGCACACGGTGAAGACTGCCAGCGCCACCAACAGCGTCTTCGCTTTGGTGCTGGGATTACTGGCCTTCCTGTTCCTCATCTCGTCCACGCTGGTTTTGTGTGCAGAGATCAATGTCGTTCTGGTGGAACGGCTTTACCCGCGCGCCCTGCTCACGCCATTCACTGATAACGCAGAACTCACACAAGCCGACCGCAAGACCTACACCAAGAAGGCAAAAGCCGAGCGGGTCAAGGGCTTTCAACGCGTCAGCGTCCGGTTCGGCGACCTCGCCCGCAACGCGACCCGGCCGCGGACGCCGAACATCCGCAGCCGGCCTACCGACTAGTCAGTCACCGCATCCGGTTTGTCGTTGCTCGCTTGGTGCCTGTCGCGGGTCGTCAGTCATGTCTTTCACCTCCGCGGCTCGGCATAGTCATCGCACGTACGTTCGAAACATGAGATGCAATGGGCGGGCACCGAGCCGCGACCGCCGCCACTTTGGAAGAATCGTGGCCATGGCGCGTTCTTTCGACATCCTGATCGAATCGCCCGCCGGCGTGGAGCAAATCCACGCGGCGTTCGGCCGTGAGGACTACTGGCTGGCCCGCCTCGCGGCCGGCGGCGCCCCCACCACACTGGACTCGCTGATCGTTGACGCCGACGGCACGGTGGCAGTGCACGCCACCCAGCACCTGGCCCGCCAGGTACTGCCCACGCTGCTCGCCAAAGCCATTCCCGGCGACCTGAAGATCGTCCACAGCGAGACATGGCGATCGGTCGGCGACGGCGAGGTCCGCGGGCAGATCAGCGTCGTGACTTCCGGCGGGGTGGGGTCAGGCCGCGCGGAAGCCCGGATGGTGCCCGCGGGCAACGGCGCGCGCCTGCGCTTCGCCGTGGAGGTGGCGGTGAAGATCCCGTTGATAGGTCGAAAATTCGAGAAGTCGATGCAAGGCGACTTGGCTGAGAGCATCCCCGCGTTGCAGCGCTTCACCAGCACCTGGATCGCCGAACACTCGTGACATCGCGAGCACGAGAGCGGGTTGGTCAGTGATCCGCCGTCGGCGGCGCGGGTTCGATGGTGACCAGTTCGTTGAGGCCGCTGATGGTGAGGACGGGCATCAGGAGGGCTGAGGCGACGAGATTGATGCGGTCGGCGTGGGTGAACAGGGCGTTGATGGCGGCGCTATCGAGGTACTCGACGCCGCTGAGGTCGACCGTGAGCGTTCCGGCGCCAGTCGCCTCGCCGCTGGCGCTGGTGAGGGCTTGAACGAATGCGTCGATGTTGCTCAGATCGATTTCCCCCGCGGCGACCAGCGTCAGCTTCCCGTCGCCGCGGCGCGCGGTGTCGAGCGTGAGCGACGTGGGCATCATGTGATCCTCGCGGATAGGTGAACCGTGGTTCCGGCGGCGTCGGGGTTGATGGTGACGTCGTGCATGAGCCCTCGCATGAGGGCGATACCCCGGCCCCGGTGGGGATAGCTGGCCGGTTGCGGAGGCTTCCATGTGCCGGTATCGGTGATGGTCAACTGCACCTGGTCAACCAGTGCGGTCGCGCCCAGGCTGATCGTGCCTTCCGGCTTGTCGCGGTGACCGTGCTCGATGGCGTTGGCGACGGCTTCCCCCGCGGCGACGAGCACGTTCATCGCCTGTTCCGGGTCCAGTCGGGTCCGAGTCAACCAGCTGCGCAATGCCGTTCGGGCGGGGGCGAGGTGGCTGACGTCCGCGGGGAACGTCAGCTCCAGCGGCGCCGGATGGCGATAAAGCAGGAGGACAACGTCGTCCTGATAGCCGCCGCCGGGGGCCAGACCGGACATGATGTGGTTCGCCAAGTCATCGAGCGTGGACGCCCGGCCGTCCTGCACAAGCGCGGCGGCGCGGGAGATGCCCTGCCCCAATGCGGTGCGGCGACGTTCGACCAACCCGTCGGTGTAAAGCAGCAGGGTGGCGCGCGCCGGCACGGTCACCCGGGCCTCGGGGCGGGACCAGTCGGGTCGTACTCCCAACGCGATGGTGTGGCCGTCGTCGAGCATCTGGGTGGTGCCGTCCGCGTGGACCAGGATGGGCGGCGGGTGCCCGGCACTGGAATACACCAGCTCACCGGTCTCGGGATTGAGCACCGCACAGACGGCGGTGGTGCATTGGGCGCCGGGCAGCCGCGCGGCGAAGCGGTCCATCCCGGCGAGAGCGGCTCCGGGGCTGGGGTTGTCGAACAGCAACGCGCGGCAGGCGCTGCGCACCTGGCCCATCACGGTGGCGGCGGCGAGGCCATGCCCCACACAGTCGCCGACGACCATCGCGATGCGCCCGTCGTCCAGGTCGAAGATGTCGTACCAGTCACCGCCCACCTGTAGGGGCCGGCTGGCGGCCTGATAGCGCACCGCAAACCCGTGCGGCAGATCAGCGGGACCGAGGATCGCGTGCTGCAGCGCCAAGGCGGTTTCGCGCTGCTGGTCGACCTGATGGACCCGCTGCAGCCCCTGGCCGAGCCGGCCCGCCAGCACCGTCAGCAAGGTCTGGTCTTCGAGGGTGAACGGCCGTCGCTCGGCCAGATCCATCCAGACGACGAGCACGCCCTCGGGATGCTGCAGCGCGATGCCCGCCGTCCCGGGTTCACCGATGCTGGGGGTGAGTAGGTCGCCGTCGCGCAACGAGCTGAGCATCTGTTGGGTGTGGGACGGCAGGTCTCCCCACTGCGCGGGCTCGCCGACCGACACGACTTGCGGTGCGCCGTAGGCGGTTCCGGTGGAGGAACTCGTGGGTCGGGAAGGTGACGGCGACGACCCGGCGGGCCCGCCACAGCCGGCGCAATTCCTCGGCCGCGGCGTTCACCGCGTCGTCGACGGTGTCCGCTTGGGCGAGTTCCTGGTTGAGCGCATGTTCGCGACCCGCCGCCAGCGCCAGGGCGATAGCCGCGTGGCGGGCGAAGTCGCTGACGAGCTCGAGGTAATCGTTGCCGAATGGCGACTGCTGCGGGTCGCGGGCGACGGCAATGACCCCGAGCACCGCGCCGTCGGCGATCAGCGGCATGACGATCGCGGAGCGTTCGCCGACATCGGTGAACCCCTCGATCGGATATTGGAAGGAATCGGTGATCAGCGGAAGGCCGCGGCGCGCGACACCGCCCGTGGTGGAGCCGTCCATCGGTACCTGGCGGCCGATCACCTCTGAGGAGTATCGGCCCGCCGTGGCGGCCACGACAAGGGTGTCGACCTCGTCGGCCGGCAGGTCGGGCTCCTTCGGAACCAGCAGAATCGCCTGTTCGGCACCGGCCAACTCCAGCGCCCGGTTCACGATGAGCTGGAGCGGCCCGGTCTGGGGGTCGCCGGACAGCAGCGCGGTGGTGATCTCGCGGCTGGCCTTCGTCCATTTCGCCGATTCCCGTTCTCGCTCGAACAGTCGCGCGTTGTCGATGGCGGCCGCCGCGGCCGTCGCCAAGGCCCGCACGGCGGCCGCCTGGGAGTCGGTGAACACCCAGCCGGGCCGATCGTCGACCAGGTAAAGGCTCCCGAAGTCCGCTGCCCGCACCGTGATCGGTATTCCCAGGAGCGCCCGCATCGGCGGATTGTGGGCCTGCAGCGCGCCAGCCTGCGGATGAGCACTCAGATCGTCGAGGCGAAGACCCTCACCTACCGGCAGATCGCCGAGCCGCCGCGCCGTGTCGTCGTCGATCCCCGCGCGGACGAAAGAGGCCAGGGTGCCGTCGGGAGCCCGGATACCCAGGGCTGCGTAGCGGCAGCCGGTCAGCTCCATCGCCCCCTTGACGATTCGATGCAGCGTCACGTCCAGGTCGAGATCAGAACCGACCTCGCTGATGACCCGCACCAGTTGTTCCATCTGGTCGCGAGCTGCCACCAGCTCGTCGAGCTGCTCATGTATCTGGCTCACCAGCTCGCGCCGGCCATGCCAGGTGAACGCCGATCCACCCCCTTCGTTGCCCATGAATACAAACCTAACCGTTCACCCTCGCCAGCCATACGGTGCCGGTGATCTCGGGGGGCCGAGCGCGACGGCTTTACTCGATCTTGACCATGCGTTGAATCGCCCCACCGAAGATGGCC
Source organism: uncultured Actinomycetota bacterium (assembly GCA_963850895.1). Taxonomy (GTDB): domain Bacteria; phylum Actinomycetota; class Actinomycetes; order Mycobacteriales; family Mycobacteriaceae; genus Mycobacterium. The sequence continues at coordinate 203,588 of CAWKNK010000001.1, forward strand.
GATGTGAGTACGCTTCCATCGGTGGAACTGGGGGTTTTGGGACCTCTCCAGGTCCGGCAAGGCGGGGCGCCCGTCACTATCCCGGGCGCGAAACCCCGCGCGATCCTTTCGATGCTCGGGCTGCATGGCGGTTCGGTCGTGGCGGCCGACACTCTCGTCGAGCTGCTCTGGGGCGAAAATCCGCCACGTACCGCAGCCAAGGCGCTACAGACCCACATCTCCTCGTTACGCCGCACCCTGGGCGACGGCTTTGTTCTGACGGCGGGCGCGGGTTGGACCCTGGCCGAGACCCAGGTTGATGCCGCGCGTTACAAATCGGCCGCCCGACTGGGACGCGACGCCGCTGCGGCCGGCGACACCAGCCAGGCGGTGGCCCGCTTCGAGGAGGCGCTCGCCCTTTGGCGCGGAATCCCCGAGCTGCCCGATGGCCGGCGAGGAACCTCCGAGAAAACGCGGTGGATCGAGGGCCATGCCGCGCTGGTGGAGGATCGGGCCGATGCGCTGCTCGCGACCGGCCGGGCGGCGGAGATCATTGGCGAGCTCGAGGCCGCGGTGGCCGATGCGCCGCTGCGCGAGCGGCGTTGGGGCCAGCTGATGCTCGCGCTATACCGCGCCGGCAGGCAGGGCGAAGCACTTGGCGCATACCAGCGTGCGCGTGCGCTGCTCGCCGATGAACTGGGCGTCGACCCGGGACCGGACCTTCGCCGGCTGGAGGCCGCGATCGTCGCGCAGGACTGTGCGCTAGAAGCGCCTGCCGCACAACAGCTCTCGTCGGTGACTCGCGCCGTGACGTTCCTGCTGACCGACATCGAAGGGTCGACGGCTGCATGGGAGGCAGACGCCGAAGCCATGGCGGTAGCACTGGCGCGACACGACGAGCTCGTCGAGCAGGTCGTGACGTCGCGCGGCGGGCGGCTGATCAAGACGCGGGGCGAGGGCGACGCCACGTTCTCGGTTTTCGAGCGGCCTTCGGCGGCCGCCGCCGCGGCGATCGAGCTCCAAGAAGCGATCGTCCTCGAACCCTGGGCACTGCGGGAGCCCATGCGAATTCGGGTGGCATTGCACACCGGGGAGGTCGAACTCCGCGACGGCGACTACTTCGGCCGCGCGGTCAACCGCGCCGCCCGCCTGCGGTCGCTGGCTACCGGTGGCCAGATTCTGTGCTCGGGTGCGACCGCGGAGCTCGTCATCGACTCACTGCCCGACGACGTCGTGCTCGCCGACCTCGGGACGCGCCAGCTGCGCAATCTCGCACGCCCGGAACACGTTTTCGAACTCAAGCTGCAAACCACCGACGAGTCTCATCAGGCAGATTCAACCGACGCGCCTCTGCAACGCCCGAGCCTGCCCCCGGTGCTCGCCGGCCGCGGGCCGTTCGTCGGGCGCGGGCACGAGCTTGAGCGACTGTCGTCCGCGTGGCAGACCGCGCTCGCCGGGGGTACCAACGCAATGCTGGTCGCCGGCGAACCCGGGGTCGGCAAGACGCGTCTGGCCGGCGAATGGTCGAGACAGGCGTATGACCAAGGCGCCCTGGTCCTTTACGGCCGATGCGACGAGGACCTCGGGGCGCCGTACCAGCCGTTCGCGGAAGCTTTGCGTTCGCTGGTTCCGTGCCTCGGTGCAGGCGGGCTTCGTGGGCTGCGCGGCGTGGAAGCACTGCTCACGCTGGTTCCCGGGTTGACCGATGTCCTCCCCGACCTGGCCGCGCCGACCCGCGCCGACCCGGACACCGAACGCTACGCACTGTTCGACGCCGTCGTCGCCCTGTTGGCAATGGCCTCGGCGAGCGCGCCTGTCGTCCTGATCCTCGACGACCTGCATTGGGCAGCTAAACCCACGCTGCTGCTGTTGCGACATGTCCTGCGTTTCGGCGAACACGCCCGCGTGCAGATCATCGGCACGTACCGCAGCACGGACCTCGACCGGTCGCACCCTCTGGCGGCGATGCTCGCCGACCTTCATCGCGACGGCACCGCCAACCGGCTTAGCCTGAGCGGCCTCGACGAGGACGATGTGACCGCCTACGTCGCCGAGGCCGGCTACAACGACGAAGAGCTGGCTCGGGCGTTGGCGTCGGTCACGGGTGGCAATCCATTCTTCCTCATCGAGGCCCTGCGCCACGTGGATGAAAGCGGCGGTCGTTGGGACCAGAGCACCCTGCCACAGGGGGTGCGCGAGGCGGTGAGTCGCCGCCTTACACGGCTTCTGCCGGAGACGAACAAGGCCCTTGCCGCCGCCGCCGTCGTCGGCAGTCGGTTCGCGTTGGAACTGGTGGAGCGTGTGGTCGGAGACGACCTGGTCGACGCGTTCGACGAGGCGTGCAAGGCCGGCATCGTCATCGAAGAGCCCGGCGGTCGCTACCGGTTCAACCATGCGATCGTCCGACAGTCACTGCTCGCCGAGCTGCCGTCCGTGCGGCGCATGCGGCTGCACCAGCGCATCGCCGCAACGTTGGAAAACGAGCCCGGCGCCGACGATGAGCTGCTCGCTGAACTGGCTTATCACTACTTCGAATGCGCGTGGGCGGGGAACGCGGCGAAGGCAGTCGAATACTGCCGGCGTGCGGCGGACCAGGCGATGGCACGACTCGCCTACGAAGGCGCCGCCGACCTCTACGACCGGGCCCTGCACGCACTGGAAGAGATTGACGAGGAGCTGCCCGACCGCGACGACCAGGTTGCCGCGCTACTGATCGCGCGCTGCGAGGCCCTGCTGGCCGCGGGTGACGTCGAGTTCGGCAGCGAGTGCGGTATCCCAGTTGCAAGGAGCCACAGTTGATTCGGCCCAGCTTGCGGCATGGGCGACGTGCTTCGACGGCGAACTCTCGATGCTGATCCATCCGGAGCGACTGGACGAGGTCGAGGCCGCGGTGGGCGCGGCCGCCGACAAACTGGCCCAACTTGGCGACGCCGCGGGAGAAGCCAAGGCGCACACCGTCCGTGCCGGGTGCCTCGCACGGCTTGGAAGAATCGGCGACTGCGAAATCGCTCTGGACGACGCTCTTTCAGCGGCGCGGCGCGCGCGTGAACACCGCCGGGTGAACGCGGTGCTGGCGAATGCGCCACTCGCGGCGCTGTGGGGACCCAACCCGGTTCCGCGCGCAGGCGGGCGGTGTCTTGACGTGGTGCGGCTGCTCCGAATCACGACGGACTCCCCCGCGGTCGAAGCCACATCGACGCGGTGCCAGGCGGTGTTGGAGGCCTTCCGTGGACGGGCCGCGGCAGCCCGACGGATGATCGACTCGGCCCGGCGCACGGTCAGCGAGCTCGGGCTGCGCCATTCCCTTATGGAGGTCGAGCAGTTCGCCGGCATCGTCGAGCTGGTCATAGACGAGCCTGGTTTAGCCGAGCCGCATCTGCGGAAGGCCTACAACGGCTTTCGTCGGATGGGCCTCGACGCCGATACCGCCGAAACTGCGGCGTTGCTGGGCCGCGCGTGTCTCGCGCTCGACCGAGACGCCGAGGCCGACGAATTGTGTTCCGAGAGTGAGCGTCTCGCCGGTCACGCGCTGAAGGCCTCGATCGCCTGGCGCACGCTTCGGGCGCGGCTGCTGTCGCGCCGCAATGATCACGACCAGGCCCGGCGGGTCGCTGAGGCGGCCGTCGGCCTGGCCGAGCGCACGGACGCGTTGGTTGATCATGGCGACGCATGTTTGGCGGTGGCAACGGTTTTGGGTGCGGCCGGCGACGTCGCGGGTGCGCGAGCCGCAGCCGAGCGGGCGGCCGCGTTGTACGAGCGCAAAGGCGCTACGGCGCTTGCAGAGAAGGCGCGCGGCGTTCTCGGTGCGCGCGACCTTCCCCCGTTCGGCGCCGCCCGAAGTCGCGCCCGTCGAGCTCGAAAATGCGTGCGTACAAGCCGGCGGCCGGTTGATCGATGCCGTCAATCGCGAGGCATGGGACGAGGTAGCGCGGCTATTTGCACCGTACGTTTCCGTCGAAAGTCGCCGGAAAATAGTCGGCTTCCCACGGATCGACGTCCCGTCGAGCCAGTGGCCCCAGGATATGAGGCGTTATCTCGAGACGGGCATGGTGCGCTACCGCCACACGGCTCTGGCCGTCCGTGGCGAGCGTTTTGCCCTCATGCGGCTGGAGATGGGCACTACAGATCTGAGTTCCGGGGCGCCGAGGGACGAGATGCTCCAGGTAGTCAGCCTTGACGAGGAAGGTCGAATAGCGCTGCAGGTGAAGTTCGACGTCGAAGACATCGACGCCGCGACCGCCGAGCTTGAGACCGTGTGCGCCCGATTCGAGGCGGAGCACCCGGCCGTGCGGCGGCTGGAGAACACGGCGGCGCGCGTATTCGAGCATGTCTGGTCGTACTTCGCTGCGCGCGACTGGGATGCCTTGGCGGACACCGTCGCCGACAACCACGTCGGCATCGATCACCGACGGGTGGTGAGTGCCGAGACTCAACATGGTCGAGATCAGGTGGTCAGAGACTTACAGGCGGCCGCCGAAGTCGGCTTCACGATTTCGATGGTGAGCGCCGTTGCAATCCGGGGGAAGCGTCTCGTCCTCGCACGTGTGCGCGCCTCCGGACGCGACCCCGACGCAATTCAAAACGATGCCCTTAACATCGTCGAGATCGACGCCGACGACCGGATCGCGAACGTCGTCACGTACGACGTCGAAGACATCGACGCCGCCCTCGCCCAGCTCGACGCCCGTTACCTCGAGGGCGAAGCTGCTGCCCACGCGCACACATGGTCGGTGATCACGGGAACCTACGCATCAATCAGCAAGCGCGAGTTCCCCGCGATGACGCCCGACTGCGTGACCATTGACCATCGCCCGGCGACGGCGTTCGCTCCCGGCGAGCTGCCCGCGTACATCCGTGCCGGGTGGGATCTCGGCCAGAACATCACCACGTACGTCGATTGCGTTCATCGGTTGACCAACCTTGGGGCGGTCGTCACCTACGCGGCGTATGGAATCTCGCACGAGGGCTTCGACGGTGAGTGGCACGAGATCGCCCTGGTGACGGTCGAAGGGAGCATGGTCAACCGCTGCGAGTTGTTCGACGAGGCAGACCTCGACGCCGCCGTCACGAGGTTCGATCAGCTAAGCCGGCCGGCACCGCGGCTGGAGAACACCGCAACGCGAGTCTTCGAGCGCCTTTATTCGTATGTCGCGGCCGGCGACTGGCACGCCGTGGCTCAAATAACGGCCGACAACGTTTCCGTCGACGATCGTCGGCGGGTGGTCAACGCCGGGGTGTTACACGGTCGAGATGCCAACATCAAAGATGCGCAGGCGACCGCCGACGTCGGGTTCACGATGACGATGGTGGGCGCCATCGCAACCCGCGGCGAGCGCCTCGCCCTCCTCCGAGTTCGCGTGTCGGGCCGTGACCCCGAGGCGATTCAAAACGATGCCCTCAACATCGTCGAGATCGACGCCGACGAGCGAATCGTGGGTGATGTCGTGTTCGACCTCGAAGACTTTGACTCAGCCATCGCCGAACTCGACGCCCGCTACATCGTCGGCGAGGCAGCGCCTTATGCGCACACGTGGGCGGTCATCATGGCAGGCCACGATGCGCTCAACCGGCACGAGTTGCCCCCAATGACGTCCGACTGCGTAAGCATCGACCACCGCCGGGCGGCAGCGTTCGGACCCGGCGAAATAACCGAATACTTCCGCGCCGGACGGGATCTCGGCCAAGACATCCACACCTACGTTGAGGTTGTGCATCGGCTGAGCGAGCTCGGAGCGGTCTGCACCCATGTGGGGCACGGTGTTTCGCGCGAGGGCTTCGAAGCCGAGTGGCGGGGCATCGATCTCCTAACCGTCGACGGCGACATGGTCAACCGCGGCGAAGTCTTTGACGAGGCCGACCTGGACACTGCGATCGCGCGATTCGATCAGCTCAATCGGAACACACCGCAGCTGGAAAATGCAGCAAGCCAAGCGGCCGAGCGCTATATGGCGCACTTCGCAGCTCGGTACTGGGATGAGCTCACGAAGGTACTGGCCGCCGACATCGTTGTCGACGATCGCCGTCGAGCCGTAAACGCGGGGATTCGACACGGTCGAGATGCCGAGATCGCAAACCTGCGGGCGGCCGCCGACGTCGGGATCACCTACTTCACGTCCGACGTCATCGCAGCCCGTGGGGAGCGCCTCATCCTCGCGAGGGTCTCGGGCGGCATTCGCGGGCCCGGGGATTTCCTCAACGATGTGCTGGGCGTCGTCGAAATCAACTCTCACAATCGAGATCGCGGCGATCGTCGTGTTCGACCCCGACGATTTCGATGCCGCCATCGCGGAGCTCGATACCCGATATCTTGCAGGCGAAGCGGGAGTTCACCCACACATGTGGACCGCCACATTAGTGGCTTACGCCGCAATCAACCGGCGCGAACTCCCCGCCACGACGACGGACTTCATAAGCAAGGACCATCGGCGAGGGGCAGCTTTCGCGCCCGGCGACATGATCGAATATCTCCGTGCCGGTTGGGATCTCGACCATGAAATATATTTCTACCCCGAGGCTGTGCATCGCCTGAGCGATCTCGGAGTAGTCGTTACGCACAAGGGGCGCGGGGCCTCGCGCGAGGGCTTCGATGCCGAGTGGCGAGAAGTCATGCTCTTTACGGTCAACGGCAATTCGTTCAACCGCTGCGAGGTATTCGACGAGAGGGACCTGGACACTGCGCTCGCAAGGTTCGATCAACTCAGCCGGCCCGTACCCCGGCTGGAAAACGCGGCGAGCCGCGTGTACGACCGCGTGGCCGCATACTTCGCGGCCCGGGACTGGGACGCGACGGCAAACGCCATGGCGCAAAGCATGATCGATGACGATCGTCGACGTATGGTGAACGCTGGGATCCGACGTGGCCGGGATGTCGAGGTCGCCAACAGTCAAGCCACAGCGGCGATCGGCGGCGAGAAGATAATGTCGACCGTTATCGCCACGCGCGGTGAGCGCTTGGCGCTGTGTCGTTCGTCGATCGTCGGGCGAGGCGAGCAATCTGGGGCCTTCCGTATCGAATTTCTCAGCGTCATTGAGATTGACGCAGACGAGCGGTTGGCGGCCCACGTCGGGTTCGACCTCGACGACTTCGACGCTGCCCTCGCAGAGCTCGATGCCCGGTACCTCGCCGGCGAAGCAGCTGCCCACGCGCACACGTGGTCGCTCGTTGCAGCCAGCATTGCGGCGCTCAATCGGCGTGAGCATCCAGCGACGACACCAGATTGGGTGAACATCGACCACCGGCGAGGGATATCGTTTGCGCCTGGTGAGGTGTCTGCATTGCTCGCCAACTGGAACGCCACTCCTGACCTAAGCAACTCCATCGAGTCGGTCCATCGGCTGAACCACCTCGGAGCTGTGGTCACCTCTGTGACACATGAAACCTCGCAAGAGGGCTTCGAAGCCGAGTGGCGGGGCATCAGCGTTCTCACGATCGAAGGCGACTTGATCGACCGCTTAGAAGTCTTCGACGAAGCAGATATCGACGCCGCGCTCGCGCGGTTTGAGGAACTGAACCATCCGACACGGCGACTGGAAAACGCGGCAAGCCAAGTGACCCAGCACTTCCTGGCGCGGTTAGCGGCAGGCGACTGGGAGGCCATCTCGCAGATCCTGGCCGATGACTTCTCCCAGGACGATCGTCGTCGAGTGGTAGGCGCCGGAGTCCGACAGGGTCGAGACGCCGAAATCGCGGACTTGCGGACGATCGCCGAGCTTGGAATTACGAACATCGTGTCGACCGTAATAGCGACCCGCGGGGAGCTCCTCGCCCTCATGCGAGTCCGCTTCTCGTTCCGCTATCAAGGCCCCGAGGCATTTCTCGGAGAACTGCTCGGCATCTGCCAGATCAGCGCCGACGAGCGGATCCTCGGGGACGTCTCGTTCGACCTCAACGACATCGACGCTGCCATCGCCGAGCTCGACGCCCGGTACCTCGCCGGCGAAGCAGCTGCCCACGCGCACACCTGGTCACTCGTCGCAGCCAGCTACGCCGCGCTCAACCGGCACGAACTGCCGCCGACCACGCCGGACTGTCTGTATATCGACCACCGGCGCGAAACAGCTTTCGGCCCTGGCGACTTGACCGCATACGTCCAAGCCGGTTTCGACCTCGATCAAGGCATCAATACATATGTCGAGCAAGTGCATCGGCTGAACGGTCTCGAAGCAGTGATCACTTACGCGGCAGATGAGACGTCGCAAGAGGGCTTCCACGCCGAGTGGCGGGGAGTCGCTGTGTTGACGGCTGATGGCGACATGATCAATCGGTGCGAAGTCTTCGACGAGGCGGACCTCGACGCCGCGCTCGCACGCTTTGAAGAGCTGCAACCTCCGGCGCGGCAGCTGGAAAACGCCGCAACGCAAGTGGTCGAACACTACCTGGCTGACTTTCGGACCCGAAGTTGGGCAGCAATCGCGGGGGCACTCGCCGACGACTTTTACATCGACGATCGCCGGCGGGTCGTGAACGCCGGCATTCGAATCGGTCGGGATGCCGAGGTCCAGCATCTGCAGGCGGCCGCCGACGTCGGCTTGACGTTAACGATGTCGGGTGTCATTGCGACGCGCGGCAATCGCCTCGCTCTCACGCGAATTAAAGGCTCGGGTTCCGACGGCAAACCCGACTGGATTCAAATGGACTCCCTTCTCATCGTTGAGGTCGGCGCACACCAGTTGCTCAGGGCAGCAGTAGCATTCGATGTCGACGACATCGACGCCGCCTTCGCTGAACTCGACGCACATTACGTCGCAGGCGAAGCGGCCGCCCACGCGCACGTGTGGTCGGTCATCGCACGGGAATGCGCCGCGTTCAACCGGCATGAGCTCCCGGCGGCGGACTGGGTCACCGTCGACCACAGGCAGCTCGCCGTAATCGATGCGCGCGAAGGGCAATCGGCCATGCGGGACATCTGGGAAGTCACGCCCAACCTCAGCATGCACATCGAGGCGGTGCATCGGCTCAGCAGTTCGGGAGCGGTCTCCAGCTATGTGGCGTCTGGGACCTCGCCAGAAGGCGTGGATGCCGAGTGGCCAATGATCCTTCTCTTAACCGTCGAAGGCGGCCGGATCAACCGGTGCGAAATCTTCGACGCGGCAGACCTCGACGCCGCACTCGCTAGGTTCGACGAGCTCAGCCCTCCGATGCCACTCGTCGAAAGCGCCGGTGACTGACACGGTGCCACAACCACATCCGCTTTATCTGCTGGCGGACAGTCAGCTGCTGTTCTGGAAGCGGCAGGACGGGTTGCTCCTCGAGGCGGCCGTTGATGGATTGGCGCGGGACACACCGCTTAGTGCGGCCTATATCGGTGCCTCCAATGGGGATCGTCCGGAGTACTACGGGATCTTTGAGGCGGCCCTGGACGAAATCGGAATCGCCGACCGTCGCATGATCGACTCGTCGTTCGGCCCAGACGATCGTGCCTTCCTCGAGAGCGCCCGGTTGATCGTCCTTGCGGGCGGCGATGTACGTCTCGGCTGGGACACGTTCGTGGAGACCGGGATGAAGGATGTGATCCTGCGCAAGCACGCCCAAGGGGCGGTCCTGGTGGGCATTTCGGCCGGCGCGGTCCAGCTCGGACGCTATGGAATCGTCGAGGCGCCCGAATCTGCCGTGCCCGAGCTGCTCGACATGTTCAACCTCGTCCCGATGGTGATCGACGCGCACGACGAGCGAGGCGAGTGGGCGAAGCTATCGCGGACGATTGAATTCCTGGAGGGGGCGGCCACCGGGCTCGGAATCCCGTCCGGCGGCGGAGTCATCGTGCACGCAGATGGCACTATCGAGTCTGTCCGCCGTCCGGCGCATGAATTCCGTTTCGAGGGAAGGCGCGTCACGCACTCGCTGTTGGGCGCCGAAGACGGCAGCTGATTTTTCTTTGTACCGCAATGAACGTCGCCCCTATCCGCTCCGGCTTCTATGCCATGCGCGGAGCAACATCGCCCGTGTGTGGTGACGGTTGGCCGTTGTAGTAGTGACTTTCGGCCCGAGTAATGAACCTCCGTCCGTGTCCAGAGTTAACACCATGCCAACTGCTGCTCGACTTCGCGTGAACCGGGCGGCAACCGACATCGGCCCCGGCCAGGTTAATCGCCGGATAAAGGAGCCAGTTATGTTCCTCGCAGATCTGATCCCACGCCGGCTACTAGTCGGAGCAATCGGTGCTGGCGCGGTTACCGGCACACTCCTATGTGCTACCGCGGCGACCGCCGCGGCTGATCCGGCGCCTCGGCCCCCCAACTGCACAGCAGCGGACGTCGCCGGTGTCGCGGCTGGTGTGGCGGCGTCACTCTCGAGCTACCTGTACACGCATCCGGACCTGAATGGCTTCTACACCGACCTTCAGGATCGGCCCAAAGATCAGATCCGCGACGACGTGCAGCAGTACTTCAACGCCAACCCGCAGGAGCAAGCCGATCTTGAGAACATCCGCCAGCCGATGGTTGACGTCAGGCAGCGTTGCCAGTGGACACCGCTACTCGGGCAGGGCGGCGCGACCCCGTGAGCGATCGGGCCCTCAATTCGCCACCGGCCAGAACAAGCGCGCACGTGATAGGAAAGAGATCCCGATGAATATGTGGGTGCGGTCTTGGACTGCAGGGGCGATAGCAGCATTGGCCCTCGCCGCGATTCCTGAGGCGTATGCCGTCGTGCACCCCTCCGGGGTGGCCAATGCGGACGTCTGCGCAAGCGTCGGGAGGCGTGTTTCAGTGAGCGGGTGCACCAACGTTGCCGATACGGTCAACGCCTATGTCCCGCCGCCAGCCGCGTATGCGCCGCTGCCCCAGGACTATCCGCCCCCACCGCCGCCACCGCCGCCGGTAAATGTCTGCGTCGGAGCCGGCCGGCGAGTTCAGGTAAGCGGGTGCTTCTGAAACTGCAGGTCCTGCACCGGTGACCTCACCGATCATCGCGTAGAAGCGGTGCCTCGACCTCGTCGCGTACGGTGCGCTGCCAGCACGTCGGCGTTTGCCAGCGTTTGTGCCTGAGCGGCCAGCGTCGATGCCCTGTTGGCGTAGGCGATTGCTTCGCTGTCGTTGATTGCTTCCTTGCCGTGCGCCGCCGCCAAATGCCGTTTCGCCTCTTCGACCCGGCTCTGCGCTTCGGCGCCGACGCTCTCGCGATGCCCGGCGACGTAGTCGGAGATTTGGCGCAATCTCGCGTCCGCTGTGGACAACGCCTGCCCCAACGAATAATCGCGCCCTTCGATGTTCGCCTGCCCATCGCCAGGGTCGACCCGCCGTGCGGCGCGCCGGCGGCGGCGCACGCGATAGAACACGAAAAGCACCACGACGACGGCCACGACGACGATGACGCCGATCGCGATCGGCAGCCACATCGGCTTTGACGAGCTTGCCGATTTGTCCAACCCGTCAGCCGCAGCGACCGCGGCACCGCTCCAGTCTTTGGCGCCCACCGCAGGTTCAATTTGGTTGCTCCGCAGACTGTTTAACTCGGCTGCCGTGAGCCCCTGCACCTGCGGTGGCACCGTGAACGCGTACAGCTTGGTGTTCGTGGCCACGGCCAGCAGCACGTCGTGGCCGCCCATCCCGCTGGCGCTGCGGGTTCGGTCGGCCCAGTTGTCGGGTTTGAACCTGGCGAAGTTGTCGACGTAGACCACCCACAGTTGAATGCGCCGATCGCGGTAAAGCCGGTCGATTGCCGAGCTGACCGCCGCCCGACCGGAATCCGTCAACACCCCTGCGCTGTCAGTGATGTGATCCGTGAGCTTGGACGGCGGTTGCGCGGCGGCGGGGGTTACCGACAGCAGCCCCGCTGTGAGGATCATCAGGACTACACCGAACAGGCGAAGAACGCGCATACGGGTAATCTAGCCGCCATTTTGGACGGCCGGGCCGGGCTCGAACCCGCGACCAACGGATTATGAGTCCCCCAGCCAGCGCCTCAGCGAGCAGGAGCAATGCTTAGCGCCGAACGGGGGCGCTCAGTACCCCCTCCATACCCCGGACTGCTTTGGGCCAGCAACTTTGTCACGACGGCACTGGCTCGTCGGTTGCCGCCAACTCCCATGCAAGTGGCGTTGCGAGAATCGCCACGGCGATAGCAAAGGGGCCCAGGAAGACCAGCGCGAGGAAAAAGAACCCGATACCGCTACGACCTTTGTCGGCCGCTACTACCGCGGCGATGAATGCACAAGCGAGCCACCACAAGATCGGGCTCAGGACGATGACGACCACGACAATGAGAGACGTGTGCGCGAGTAAGTCGTCGTAGAGCTGGCGAAGACGGTCTTGATCCATATCGCGGTATCTTCCCTGCTCGAAGTTCGTACCGCGTCGCCCCGACAAAATTAGCTAGCGCGCTGACCTCGCCGCCGCCATCCTGCCATGCGCCGCGCCGACGCTGCGATGAACGGACCTACCTAGCCAAGCTAGCGACCTAAATCATCTTTTGGCCAGCGCGAACGCTGTGCCCCCAGTCGGACTCGGACCGACACCGGGCGGATTTTAAGAACGGACGTGCGGGTTTCTGTGACCAGCCGAAAATATGTAACTGATCGACAGCAAATCACCTGCAAGACAACAAATTCGTGCGTTGCCGGTGCGCCGACCCGCACCACTTCGCCGCTGCGCACCAACTCCAACTCGAACGGTGTTCCGTCCTCGACCGGTAGCGGAGAGAACCGTTCGATATGTAACTCCGTGCCCCGATCAAACGGGATGCCTCGACGGACCACCTCCATCATCGCGGCGGGCCACACGTATATACCGCCGTCCGCCCGTCCACCCCGTCCAGCAGCGCGGCCGGGGCCGGCAGACCGTGCGCGTCGTCGGCGTGGACCTGCACGTTGTCGCCGAGCGGAAGGTCCGGCGGTGCGATCACGCATGGATCAAACGGCGTTTATCAGCGGATTACGCGGTGCAAGTTTTCGTTCGCGGCGCCGCCGTCCTGCGCGATCCACGGCCCCTCAATCGACGGATCGATGATGCCCTCTTCCAGCCACATGTAACGACCCTCAAGCACTCCGCGAGCTAGCGTCCAGTCGGAGTCGTCGCTGTTCTGCCAGAGGCCGTCGAACAGCTGCTCGGCCCGAACCCGGGCCTGCTGGCAAAACGCGTCGGCGAGCTCGACGGCGGTGCCGTCCGCCCTGTCTCGCTGCGCCCGGACGCACGCCGCGGTCATCGCGAACAGCTCCGCACCGATATCGACGATCCGGCCCAGGAATCGCTGCTTGTGCTCTAGCTTGCCCTGCCATCGCGACATTCCGTAGAAAGTGCTGCGCGCCAGTCGGCGGCTCGCCCGTTCGACATAGCGCAGATGGTTTGCTAGTGGCCCGAATTCTCTGAAAGACGTGGGCAGCTGACCTTTGCCGGCTACCAAGGTCGGCAGCCAGCGGGCGTAGAACTTACCGGCCTCCGTCGCTGCCTTCGCCTTCTGCTTCAGATCGGCATCCGGGTCGATGATGTCGCCGGCCACCGAGAGATGCGCATCAACCGCCTCGCGCGCGATCAGCAGATGCATGATCTCGGTGGAGCCTTCGAAGATGCGGTTGATGCGCATGTCGCGCAGTACTTGCTCAGCGGGCACCCCGCGTTCGCCCCGAGCGGCGAGCGACTCGGCGGTCTCGAAGCCACGTCCGCCGCGGATCTGGACCAACTCGTCGGCGATCAGCCAGCCCATCTCCGAGCCGTAGAGCTTGGCCAGTGCCGCCTCGATCCGGATGTCATGTGCGCCCGCGTCGGCGAGTTCGCTCGAAAGCTCGAGCATCGCCTCCAGCCCGTAGACCGTGGCTGCGATGAAGGCGATCTTGCCGGACACGGCTTCGTGCTCACCGACCGGCCGCCCCCATTGCACCCGCTCCCGAGACCATTCCCTGGCGATCTTGAGGCACCATTTCGCCGAGCCCGCGCACACCGCCGGCAGCGACAGCCGCCCCACGTTGAGCGTGGACAGCGCGACCTTCAGGCCCTCGCCTTCATTGCCGATGCGGTTGGCGCCGGGTACCCGCACATTGTTCAACCGCGTCAGCCCATTTTCGATGCCGCGTAATCCCATGAACGCGTTGCGATTCTGCACAACGATGCCCTCTGCATCGGCCTCCACCACGAACGCGGTGATCCCACCGCGGTGGCCCTCGCTCTTGGGTACCTGGGCCATCACCACCAGCAGGTCGGCGATCACACCGTTGGTCGTCCACAGCTTGACCCCGTTAAGCACATAGTCATTGCCCTCCGGGGTGGCGGTCGCGTGCAGCCGCGCCGGGTCGCTGCCCACGTCCGGTTCGGTCAGCAGGAACGCACTGATCTCCCGCGTACACCTGGGCAGCCACGTGCGCTTCTGTTCATCGGTGCCAAACATCTTGATCGGCTGGGGCACTCCGATCGACTGGTGCGCGGAAAGCAGCGCGCCCAGCGAAGGGTGTACCGACCCGACCATCATGAGCGCTTTGTTGTAATACACCTGCGACAGACCGAGCCCGTCGTATTCGGTGCCGATCTTCATCCCGAAGGCGCCGATTTCCTTCAAGCCCTGGATGACTTCGTCGGGGATCTGCGCGTCGCGCTCGATCACCGCGGCATCGACCTTCGACTCACAGAAATCGCGCAGCCTGGCCAGGAATGCCTCGCCACGCTCCCCCGCCTCTGCCGAACCACTGGGATGCGGATGGACCAGGTCCAACCGCAGTCGGCCGAGGAACAATTCCTTGCCGAAACTGGGCTGGCGCCATTGCGCTTCGCGCGCCTGCTCGGCGACCTCTCTGGCCTGTCGTTCGCTGACTTGTTCTGTAGCGGTCATCGCACATCTCCACAAATCCGGCCCTACTCGACAGTAACTTAGATCGGAGGGGTTCGCGTAGCCTTTCCGGCTTCGCTTGTGGGTCAAGATCAGGCCTCGAGATCCAAAAACGCTCGGCCAGTGCCCATATCCACGGGCACCGAGACCTCGTCATGAGCGATGAGCCAGTTGCCATCGACGTTCCGAAAGCACGTGGTTGTGACCCATTGGTGGACACAGCCGCCGGTAAGACGCCGGTGAATCGGCCCTTCGGCCAGCGGCGTCACGCCATCTACCAGCACCAATTCAGTGCCCCCAGTCGGACTCGAACCGTTGGGGGTGGTCCTGGCTCAGGAGGAGCAATGATCAGAACGTGTGGATGAGCCTCGGCGGGGCGGCGTAAGTAGGCGCACCTTCCCGAGGATGATCTGAAAGTCGAAGTGGTTCTGATCAAGAGCCGGCGTTGGCGCGCTGGTTCGGGAAGGTACGCCCATGCTCACGGTAGTTCACGATGCGGAGTCGTCCAACGACAACGCTGGTGCGAGTCGATCGCTGCTTGATGAGATCGTCCGCGATGGTGCTCGGCAGATGCTGGCTGCGGCGTTGCAGGCCGAGGTTGCAGCGTATGTGGAGCAGTTCGTTGATCAGGTCGACGATAACGGCCGGCGCCTGGTGGTGCGCAACGGTTACCACCGCGAGCGTGAGGTGCTGACCGCGGCAGGGGCAGTGAGCGTGACCGCGCCGCGGGTCAACGACCGCCGTGTGGACCCCGATACCGGGGAGCGGCAGCGGTTTTCTTCGGCGATCCTGCCGGCCTGGGCACGCAAGTCGCCGCAGATGAGTGAGGTGCTGCCGCTGCTGTATCTGCACGGTCTGTCCACCAGCGACTTCGTCCCGGCGCTCGAGCAGTTCTTGGGTTCGGGTGCGGGGCTGTCGGCCTCGGCGATCACCCGGCTCACCGCGCAGTGGTCCGACGAGGCGCACGCCTTCGCGTGTCGCGATCTGTCGGGCACCGACTACGTCTACCTATGGATCGACGGGATCCACCTCAAAGTTCGCCTCGAACAGCAGAAACTGTGCCTGCTGGTGATGATCGGGGTGCGCGCTGATGGCCGCAAGGAGCTCGTCGCCCTGACCGACGGCTACCGCGAATCCGCCGAATCATGGGCCGATCTGCTGCGCGATTGCCGCCGGCGCGGCATGACCGCACCGGTGCTGGCCGTCGGTGACGGCGCGCTCGGGTTCTGGAAAGCGGTGCGCGAGGTGTTCCCGGCCACCCGCGAGCAGCGCTGCTGGTGGCACAAGCAGGCCAATGTTCTTGCTGCACTGCCGAAATCAGCACACCCCGGTGCGCTGGCGGCGATGCGGGAGATCTATAACGCCGAGGACATCGACAAGGCCCAGCTCGCGATCAAGGCCTTCGAGATCGACTACGGCGCCAAGTACCCGAAAGCGGTCGCCAAAATCGTCGAAGACGCCGACGTCCTCCTGGAGTTCTACAAGTACCCGGCCGAGCACTGGGTGCATCTGCGGACCACCAACCCGATCGAAAGCACCTTCGCCACAGTACGTTTGAGAACGAAAGTCACCAAGGGTCCCGGCTCCCGGGCGGCCGGAATTGCGATGGCCTACAAGCTCATCGACGCCGCACAAACCCGCTGGCGTGCCGTGAACGCGCCACATCTGGTCGCCCTGGTCCGCGCCGGCGCTGTGTTCCACAAAGGAAAACTGCTCGAACGCCCAGTCGACATCACGCCTGACGAACCCTGCCAATCAACCGAAACGGAGGTCGCCTGAAACAACCTCATCCACAAGTCTTGACGATATCTCGGTCAGGAGACCGAACCTGTTCTGAGCTGCACAGATAGCCTTTCCCTGGCTAACCCTAGATAAGTGTGACTGTGTCCAGACCGTTTCCACGGTGTGTCCACAACTCTGGGCCCCATTTGGAGGTGTTCTGGGGCTACGATCCGACCTCGTGGCCTTGTCTCCGGCGCACGAGGTGATTGGGTTACCCGTCTATCAGCGGGCCGGGGACGCACAGGTCACCATGGCCACCGTCCACGCCGTGACGTGGCCCCCACCGTATGCAGGGCTCATCAGCAGTCCTTCGTGGACTTCGATTGTCAGGTTGGCGGGGCGAGTGCTGCCGCCACGCGGTCTTCTATTGACCTTAGGTCGTAGTAGTCTCGCCAGCTGGTGATGCGCCCGTTGCCATCTACTTCGAAGACTGCTGCGACCTCCATGACAAGGGGTTTGCCTTGTATTTCGAAGTGGTCGACCCGTTCAAGCATGACGGTGCCACCCTCCGAGATGAGAGTTTTGAACTCGATAACGGTGCTGGGGATTGTCTTCACGAACGATTGCAGTTCTGTCTTAATCGCGTGAATTCCGTGGTGGGTTCCACGGGGCCCGTCTGTGTAGACGGCGTCATCGCTGAAGAAGCTGACCATTTCGTCTAGATCGGACCGCCTCCAAGAGCCAAGAAAGTTGCGTACTACCAACTCCGGTGAATCGCTCATGCTTGAAACTCCTCTCGGCGTAGCGGCAGTCGGAGCCTAAGCCTCGCCGCGCCGCCGCGAGAACGTTTTCAAGTGCTGCGCTTTGCGCCGAGGTCAGAGCCAGACGGCCTAGGACGACCTTCATTTGAAGACCAGATCCGCCATGTAGTAGTCCTCGCCGTCACGTGGCCCCTCGCCCCCTCGCTGACCTGCGAAGTTTGCCGGAGAGGGTTTGCTGAGGGGGTGAAAACCGGCGTTGTCAATTTGGGGAAATTACCGGGGACGTCCTCTCTCGATGCTCATCGCCGCCGTCGACTTTGAGCGCCCGGAACTTCTGACTCCGCCCAACGAAGGCTGAAAGGCTCTATGCCCGGGCGAACGCGCGAATTCACACTCACGTATGGATGGGCACCGGCCAATCCCGAACCCAATGGAAAGGAATGATCCAATGGCGATTCTGACTGCGGTAACGATCCAGCCGCGCTCAGCCGAGGTGTGGGACGACCTGCAGAAGGTGCTCAAGCGCATCAAGGACATGGTCGTGAAGAAGGGCGGCGAGAACGTCACGCTGCTGGTCACTGTCATCGGCGGCGAGGCGACGAACCAGCTGGTGTTCCTCGCCAGCTCCGAGAACTGGAGCAAGTACGGCCAGGTCCAGGAGGCGTTCTACGGCGACCCCAAGGCGCAGGCGCTGCTGCGGGAGGCCGGGAAGCTCGCGACCTGGCAGTCGTACGCCGCGCAGACGCTCGACTTCTGAGCCTCCCCCCGAAACGGGGCGGGTGGTCCGATGGGCTGCCCGCCCCGCTATTTATCGGCATATCGCCGCCGTGGCTCCCGCCCACGAGCCTTTGCATGACACCGAAACTCGACCCGCTCCTCGGCTTACACTTCCGCAATGTTCTCGGAGACGCGCTACGCGCTGAACGGAGACTTGCGCGTCGCCTATCGCGCGTCACGCGAAGGCCCGCGCGACATCGTGTTCGTCCCGAACTGGGCCACGTGCTGCGAGCATCTTCCGGAGCTACCGTCCCTTCAAGGGTGGGTCGAGGCGATGACATCGCTCGGTCGACTGATTTTCTTCGACCAGCCGGGCACCGGAGCATCCGATCTCGTGACGCCGGGCGCGCCGACGACGTTGGAGCAATGGGCCGACAGCATCACCGCAGTGCTCGACGATCTCGGAAGTCGCGAAGCGGTACTCGTCGCGTCGAACGCCGCGTTCGCGACAGCGGCGCTGTTCGCAGCAACACATCCATCCCGCACCACCGCCTTCATCGCGCTTGAGGTCTACGCAGACCCTGGACGCACTGACGGACTAACGCCGGAGGAATTCTTCGATGCCATGGTTGCCGTGTGGGGAACGGGCGAGTTCGAACAAGCGCTCAATCCGGACATGCCGTGGAACGAGGAGATCCGAGCTACGTGGGCTCGAATGGAACGCCTGGCGGCGAGCCCAGGAACTGTAGCTCTCATGATGCCGCTCGTGTCCGAATTGGATGTGCGTGCGGTGCTTCCCGCAATCCGCGTTCCCACCCTTGTCGTCCAGCACACCGACGACCCGTTGATCGTGCCCGCGATGGGCAAGGACGTCGCTGATCGCATAACGGACGCGAAGTACGTGGCGCTCCCGGGGCGCAACTTGTACCACTTCGTCGAACCGGGGTGGCGCGCGTCCTTCCAGGAGATCGCGCAATTCCTCACCGGATGCGGCCACGTTCGAGACCGGTCCGCGCGTGTCCAGCGACCGATGCGCCCGACGGTCCCCCCCAATCGACGCCATGCCGCTTCAGATTCACACTCAGCCAGACCCGGACCATTTCTGCGAAACGTGCGGAGGTCCATCAGAACTTATCTCGCAGACCATCACCCCATGGGACGGCAACGAGACGATGGCCTGTGAAGTGTCGCCGTGGACACCACGGTGTGCAGACCCGTGGTGCCGGAGCCGCAGACCACGGCATCGAAGATGAGCGACACGCGCGTCTGCGGGCACACTGAGCCGGGGGGGTCGGTGTTGGTTGCTTGTCAATTGTGCTGTCAGTCGCGGTGCGAGCTGGCCAGGTCAGCGCACCAGCCGCACACTGCCGGGTGTCTGCAACTTCACAGCCAGACCACGGGGAGCGACCACCATGCAGACAGACGCACACAACATGGGCCGCGACGAGCGCCGCGCGCTGCTTGAGCAGCGGCGCGCAGCCGTCGCACGCCAATTGCGGCGTCTGGTAATCGAATTAACGGACCTCGACAGACAGCTTGAGGAGATCGAGCAGTCGGAGCGTTGACTAAAGTGCGACTGGGGTTCTGCACGCTGGCTGGCGCCCTATTGTCCGATAGCGCCGCAACTGGAAAAGATGGTCGCCCGACGGTGGGTAAACCGCGACAGCTAAAACTACTCGGCGACCAACTGGTCGCTGTCGACGAAAACCAAACCGCCCGCGTCGAGCGCCACCGCCCATCTCCGCGCGGCGTCAGCTATATGGTTCTCACCGATATCCACTGCGTGCCCCGCCAGATCGCCGAAATCCTCGACCACAGTCCCCCCGACCTCGCCGTCCGTCCCCGGATATACACGCACCCGCACATTCACCGCCACGCGGCTATCGCCGGTATCGCCAGCCGTCCCGCTAGCGTCTTTCATCCGTCTTTTCATCCGTGTCACCCTAGGTTGTGCGCGTGAAAATAGTGACGCAATTAGAGCACGCCCAGCTAACGCCGTCCGGGCTTATGGTCCATGACCACCACCCCGCCGCACCGGCTCCCCCTACCAGGCTCATGGCATCGACTCGGCCCACGGATTGACGATCCGGCTCAATCCATGGGTCCGAGCGTTGGCTGCGATTCGGGTCGTCGACGCTCGCGGTGGCCCGGCCATGCGGAGGCTTAGGCTTGGTTGGTGGCCTCGCTTGCCGACTCGTTATGGCACCGGAACCGGGTCCTGGCGGAGGCCGCGCTGGAGCACCCGTTCGTCCAGGGCATCACGTCGGGAGAGTTGGCCCCAGCTAGGTTCGCCTACTACGTGGGACAAGACGCCGCGTTCCTCGATGCGTTCTGCCGCGCCTATGCCTTGGCTCTGGCCAAGAGCCCCGACCAAGACGGGCTGATCGCGTTTAGGGAGCTACTCGACGCCGCCGCCGAGGAGCTTCGCCTTCACCGCGGCTACGCGGACCGCTGGAACGTCGACCTTCACCAAGCGGCAGACCCCGCCACCGCGGCGTATACCAACTTCTTGTTGGCGGTCGCTGCGCTGGAGCCGGTTGGCCACATCGCGGCGGCGATGACGCCGTGCATGCGGCTGTACGCCTACCTCGGCCAGCAGCTGGCCGCCCAGACAACACCCGACAGTCCCTATCGCGAGTGGGTGATGACCTACTCCAGCGCGCAGTTCGAGGCCCTGGCCCGACGTCTAGAGGGCCTGCTCGACCGCTACGGAGGTGATCACGACCGCCTGGCCGTCCTGTATCACCAGGCGATGGAACTCGAATTGCGGTTCTTCGACGCTGCCGACCGATGCGAGAGACCATGACTGCCGCTGCGTTGATGAGCCGCCACACCTCCGCGTGGCAGGCGGCCACTGTTCACCCGTTCCTCGCGGGCGTGCAGGACGGATCGCTGCCCGAGCACTCCTTCGACCGGTGGCTGGCCCAGGACTACCTCTTCGCGCAGGCCCTGGTGCGCGCCCAGTCCCGCATCGCGGCCACGGCCCCCCTCGCCGACGTCGCCCTCCTCGCGGGCGGCGTGGTCGCCACCGTGCGGGAGCTCGGCTGGTTTGAGGAGATGGCGGCGCGGCGCGGCCTGGCCCTCGACGCCCCCAAACATCCGACGACTCGGGCCTACTGCGACTTCCTGCTCGCCGTGACCTACTCCGGCTACCCGGCCCAGATCACCGCCATCTGGGCGCTCGAACGCAGCTACCTGGAAAGCTGGGACAGCGCCCGCCCCGGTGCTCACCCCTACCGGGAGTTCGTGAACCGGTGGACCACCGACGGCTTCCGGTCCTACGTCGGCGACCTCCAGAGTTCCGTCGATCGCCAGCTCGAGGCCTCCATCGGCGAACAGGCCCGAGAAGCTGAAGACGCCTTCTTCTGGGTGACCCACTACGAGCGAGGCTTCTGGGACATGGCGATGTCAGGTTAGACCGACCGGCATCCAACTCAGTCCCGTCCGCCCGCATGCGCGAGAGCCCATCACGTGATGGCCTAACCAGGCCGCCAGCAAGCCTGCGGGGATAACGGCGAGCCGCAGCACCTAGTCGTTGGTGCCGCGGTGTGCGGCCCGTTCCTGTGCCCGCTCGTCCGCTGCTTCCTGCTCCTCTGGTGTCACCACAATGGCGTCAGGGCCGGGAACCACCGTCGCTACATGGCCGGTGGCGAGCCACCGCACCACGTAGGGAGGCGAGCCGTCCGCGGAGTGCACCTCCGTAATAAGCCCCCGCTGGTCCGAGCGCTCGGTTGTCGTGCCCTTGATCACCAACCAGTCGCCTACGTTGGCTTTCATCGCCGACTCCTTCCTGCACTCCTGTTCCGATTCTGCGCGCCTCCCAGGGTCGGCGGCACCCCCGCCCGAGAGCATCTCGCCTCATAACCCCGAGAGCTCCGCCCACCCAGGTGCGATGTAACGGTGAAGCCCTGCCCGGCGGGCTGCAGCCCGCCGCCCTCGCGGATCAGGGGACGGCCATGTCGCGAGGCAGCGGGCGGCTAACGCTTCATGCTCGCTTTGGTTACAAACATTGGCCAGCAATGCTGGTCTGGCGAAGACGGTGGTTGGATCGGGCAAGCGGCCTACGCAGACGACGGCCCGGAGGTTGCGATATGGGGTCGCTCGGACCGACACATCTAATTTCTCTGCTCCTCGCGGTAGCCATCATCGCAGCGACATGTGGATTCATCGCATCAGCTGTTGTGCAGAGGAACAAGCGACGCGCACGCGGGTTCTTCCTTCTGGGCTTCTTCTGTGGATTGATGGCGGGCGTCGTCCTGCGCGGAAGGCGTCGCGGGCTGAACGCGCTCGGAGCCGTCCCCCGGTGCGCTGACGTCCGCCCACTGAGGGCCGGGATACGTCGTGGTACTGGTCGTTTCGCTGCTTGCGCGCTCACTTTTCGGCATCACATGTTCGACTTGGATTGTCGCCGCTGCAATGGCACCGCCAACTTCGGATGTAGCGCAGCGACGCCCGCGCCTGGAACCGCCGCCGACAGGTGCGGGACTTCGACACGAGCCTGATCTGCGGCCCTTCTGGTGGAGCTGCCGGGAATCGAACCCGCTACAAAAAACGGTATGACCTGCGGAAATAGTGAATTTGACTACGCGAAACGACGTAAAACAACGCGAAACGACCTGCGGATACACCGAAAGGTGTTGACGGCGTCAACACGCCGAGGCCTCCTGGCCGGTACCCGGAACCACACGACTTAGGCGACCAGAGCTACGTGACCGCACCGAAGGGGCCTAGCGGTATGCCCATCAGCGACCACCTCCTGTGTGATAGCGACGTCGCGGCAAGGGCATGATGATTTGAGTCCATCCACCGCCTCCAGACGCGGCGATTGAATTGGGATGGTCCGGCGATGCCTGAATATCGATACCCGTGGAAATGCGCCACCCGCTGGCGACAATTGGCCCAGTCGGCTGGTACTCATACTCTAGAAGGCCTAATCAGTCCAGAACGCGGGATTGGATGCGGGCCCAGGGCCGGGCCTCTTCGAGTTCGAAGGCCAATTCCAGCAACCGGGCTTCGCGCCCGACGTCCGCAGCAAGCATGATGCCGACTGGCATACCGTTCGCCGATTCGGCCAGCGGCAGTGAGATAGCGGGCTCGCCGGTGACGTTCTGCAGCGGCGTAAACGCGACCCAGTTGCGCAGTCGGTCGATGATCTGCTGATAGTCGGCGGTCGAGTCGAGGTGACCGAGGCGCGGTGTCTCGTCGGCCACCGTCGGGGTCAGCAGCGCGTCATAGGTGCCGAAGAACTGCGCGGTGCGTCGCCGGACGGCGCGCAGACGCATGATCGCCACTGGGATGCGGTGCATGTTGCGGCGTGCATAGCGGTCCAGGCCCAGCGTCAAGTTGTCCAGCCGGCCGCGATCGAAGGTGTCGCCGAACGCGCTCCGGACCGCGTACAGCTGAACTGTCGCCAGTAAGGCCCAATACAGCACGAAGTCGACAGCGAAACTGGAAGGTAGCGGGGGGTTTTCGACATGGTCGACGTGGTGGCCGAGCTCTTCGAGCAAGGCGGCGGATTTCAGCGTCAGCTCACGCAGTTCGGGGCTGCACTCACGCTCTAGCGAGCGGGTGACGACGGCGATTTTAAGCCGCCGCTTGGCCGCGTGCCTCACGTCGCCGATCGGCGGCAGCTTCTTATGACGCCAGATGCGTTCAGCCTCCCGGTAGAAGACCGCGGTGTCACGCACCGACCGGGTCACCACACCGTGGGCGAGGAGAAACACCGGCATCCGGCGCGTTTTCTTGTTCATCGGTAACCGGTCGCGCGACGGCTTCAAGCCCACCAGCCCGTTGCAGGAAGCCGGAACACGGATCGAGCCACCGCCGTCGTTGGCGTGCGCGATCGGCACCGCACCGGCCGCGACGAACGCGGCCGCACCCGATGAGGAGGCGCCGGCGGTGTAGTCGGTGTTCCACGGGTTGCGGACCGATCCCAGTCGTGGATGTTCGGCGGATGCGCTGAAGCCGAATTCTGACATCTGCGTCTTGCCCAGCGATATCAGCCCGGTCGCCAGGTACAGCCGGGTGAAGTCACTGTCGGTGGCGGCCCGAGGCGGCACCCACGCGTCGGCACCCTGCATCGTCGGCAGACCCGCGACATCGGTGTTGTCCTTGATGAAAGTCGGTACACCGGCGAAGAATTCGCCGTCCGAACCTGACTCCAATGCTTTGGCGCGGGCCTGGTCGAATGCCTGATACGCCAAGCCGTTGAGCGCAGGATTGAGCGCTTCGGTGCGCGCGATGGCGGCTTCCACCGCCTCGGCCCTGGTCACCCGACCGGCTTTGATGGCGTCGGCGAGGGCGACCGCGTCGAGTTCGCCGAGGGCGTCGTCGTTGAATGCGTGCACGTGTCGCACAGGGCGACGCTAGCAGCGACGACGCTCACTTGCCCCGGTTTCCGTACGACGTCGCCCGGGATTTCCACCGCTTCGCCCCTGTTGTCAGCCGGGCTCCTGCCAGGTCTGGCAGCTATGCGTCAAGAACGCCTTATCTCAGTGGGCTGGATCGCCCGAGAGCAATCGGATTCTCCTTCAGAGCTAGCACCGGCCGAACGATAGGTGCCGGGAAAGATATCGGTGCCGACTCCGTACGTGCCGTCGGTTTCCATGGTCGTTTGGGGACGGACGGTGGCGGCGAGTAGGTCACCGCTACCGGTTTTGTGATTTCCAGTGTGGTTCACCGTCATTGCTGTCTGGCTTGACCCGCCGCAATCTGCGAAAACTATTGCCGCTAACGTCCGGATTGTGACAAGTGCCGCTATCGCCGAGCGCTGGAGCGCCCGACTCCACGAGCTTGCTGCCGAGGAGGATGTCCCGGGCGCCGCGCTCGGCGTGTGGGCCGAGGGGCAAGAGATCGCGGCCGTTGCCTACGGCGTACTGAACGCCGAGACCGGCGTGCGGGCCACCGCTGACTCGCTGTTCCAGATAGGGTCCGTCACCAAGGTGTGGACCACGACGATGATCATGCAGCTCATCGATGAGGGCCGGCTATCGTTGGACACGACGGTCGCAGAAATCCTGCCCGGGGTCCGCCTCGGTCGCGACGACGCCAGCGCCGACATCAGAATCCGCCACCTTCTCACGCACACCAGCGGCGTCGACGGTGACATCTTCACCAACACCGGCCGCGGAGATGACTGCATAGAGCGCTACGTCGGCGAACTCGCCGAGGCTGCGCACATCTTCCCGCCCGGCGCGGCGTTCTCCTACTGCAACAGCGGGTTCATCCTGCTCGGCCGGATCATCGAGGTGCTCGACGGCCGGATATGGGACGCCTCCCTCCGCGCGCGCCTGATCGAGCCACTCGGCCTCACCCGCACCGTGACCCTGCCCGAGGAGGCCATTCGGCACCGGACCGCCACCGGGCACCGCGATCACCCACGGCAGAATCAGCCGGTGCCGGTGTGGGGGCTGCCGCGCAGCTCCGGGCCGGCTGGCCTGGTCACCGCGGGCGCCGAGGACGTGCTGGCCTTCGCGCGGCTGCACCTCGACGCCGGCGTCGCCCAGGACGGCACCCGGCTGCTCAGCCAGGCCTCGGCCGAAGCCATGCAGCAGCAGTCCATCGAGATCCCGGGACTCGGCGACGGCGCCGATGCGATCGGGCTGGGCTGGATGCTGCACCGCTGGGACGGGCGGCGGATCTTCGGCCACGATGGCAGCACGATCGGTCAGAGGGCGTACCTGCGGATCGATCCCGAGGCGCGGGTGGTCGCGTGCCTGCTGACCAACTCGCCCCAGTCGCAGTCCCTGTTCCGCCGGCTGTTTTCGGAGGTTTTCGGTACCTACGCCGGGGTCACCGTGCCCGCCAGCCCCGAGCCGGCGCCTGTTCCGGCGGATCCAGACCTGGAACGACACGCGGGCCGTTATGAGCGCACCTCGTGTTGGTACGACGTTTCCGTGCGCGAGGGTCGGCTGCACGTGGTCTCGGGGGAGTCGGGCGAATTCGCAGCCCTGTGCGACGAGGGGCCATATGAGTTCGACCTGCAGCCTGCGGACGGCACCGGCAACAACTTCGTCTGCCGTGTGGACGACAGGCAGCCCTGGACACCCCTGCTCTTTGGCCGGTTCGACGACCAGGCGCGGTACCTCTACTCCGGCGGCCGGATCACGCCACGGGTCGGGTGACCGCCAAGCTCGGCGGGGGCGCGCACGCCTGGCACCGGACCGCTGACGGTCCCGCCCCTGCGTCTAGAACCCGCCTATGCCGATCATGATGAGGTCTGGCGAGTGCTCGTCAAATATGGGCTCGTCTGAGCCGTTGCCGGCTGTGCGTCCTGTGCGGTTGTGCAGCGCTGCCGCCGCCTCGCGCGCCGTTCGTGCGCTCAGACCAAGTGAGCCTGCGGTGCGTAAGACCTGACTGGTCTGGATGCCAACGCCTTTCGCTGCTTGCATCCACTCCTGCCAGCGCTCAACGATGCGATCGAGCACCGTTTCCTCGCGTAGATCCGCTCTGCCGGCAGCGCCTTCGGCGATGGCCATCGACGTGTCGTCGGTCCACTCACCGGGCTCCCATACACCGCCCCCCACCATGGCGACCTCTAGTCGGGGCCGCGTGGCGGTCCGAACTCATAAGGCGCGCCGAGGGCATCACCGGCTGCGGTGCCTAGCAGAACGCCGCAGGCCCGGTCAAGCGAGCGGTTGTCAATGTCATAGAGGGAAGTCTCCTTTCACCCACCGACATGTGGGCACGTGCTGATGCTGTTGGGATTCGATACGTCTGGGCGTCGCCCTCGGTCGCCCGTTCGGTTGTTCGCCCCCGTCGGGGGGCTAGCAGCCTGTCACCGCCCCCGTTGGGGGCAAAGCAGTGTGGTCACCGCCCCCGCCGGGGGTAAGCGGCCTCACGTTGCCCCCGTTGGGGGCTAGGCAGGTTCGTCGACCAGGTACCGATACAGAGTGGCGTGGCTGACCCCGAGGTACTTGGCTACGTCCGCGCGGTGTGACCGTCTGCCTTCATGCGCTGGGCTGTCGGGAAATGCTTAAGTCCTCGGCACTCTCGGCCAAGTAGCGGTACAGGGTGGTCCGCCCGATTCCCAACGTCTCGCAGATGGTGGCGGCGGTTTCCCCGTTGGCTTTCATCCGCTGGGCCAGCGCGGCCTGGTCGGAGGTGAGCTTGGCGGGGCGACCAAACTTCCGGCCTGACTTGCGGGCGTGCTCCAGCTTGAGGGCGGTGCGCTCCCGGACCAGCTCTCTTTCGTATTCCGCGATGGACATCAGGATTCCACCTACCATCCGCCCGGTGCTTGTCGAGGTGTCCACACCATCGTGCAGCGACCGCACGGTGACCCCACGCTGCGTCAACTCGTGCAAGGTGTTGATGATGGCCCGCATGTTGCGACCCAGGCGGTCCAGACGCCAGACGATCAGGGTGTCGCCCTCCCGCAGGTAGCGCATGCACTCGGTGAAGCCGGGCCGGTCATCACGGGCACCCGACATCACGTCGTGGAAGATCTTTCCCGAGCCAGCAGCGGTCAGCGCCTCGGTCTGTTGCTCCAGAGTCTGGGTCACCGTCGACACTCGCGCATAACCGATCACGGTTGAAGCGGTAGTAGATGCGGAAGCGGAGCTCACAACATCAGTGTACCATAACTATTGCAGTATGACATTTCCGAACAGGCATTATCGGGACATACTTTCGGGACAGCATGTCGTCGGGAAACACAACTGTGTCGACGGGACGGAGGCCTGTCCCGGAACCGACCGATTTCGGGACAGGTCAGTCCGGCTCGAGTAGGTGGGCGAGCACGCCGAGGACATACGAGCCGTCTTACCGTCGGGTACCTCGGCGAAGGTCTCTGACACGTTCTTCAGCAAGGTGGCCACCTTGCGTCGCTGCACGGGGGCGAGGGCGGCCAGCTCGTCGAGCAGCATCGCGGTCTTCTCACTATCGGGCATACGTCGACCTCAACACTTACCCCCTGTGGGGGTTAACGGGGCGCAGCGACGATCGGTCGCCGGTCGGCGTCATCGGGTTGATTGCGACCGGCTTTGTTCTCCTGCATCTGAGCCGCGCCCGACAGGTAGGGGTTGGTGGCCCTTTGCACGTTGGCAAGCAATACAACACAGCCGAATGTGACCGCGCTCGCTGAATTTCCCCACTGATGCTCATCGAAATTCCCCACCCGTGTGGCTCCGCCGAGAAGGGCGGGCCTCCTTCGATGCTGCTGGTGTCTGACGCCAGTAGCTGTGTTGAAGGAGGCCCGCTTTCTCATGCTCACATGGGAGGACGATGTGGAAGTACATGCCCTGCGCAAACGTGGTTGGTCGATCTCGGCGATCGCCCGCCACACCGGTTTCGACCGCAAGACAGTCCGCCGGTATCTCAACGGTGAGCAAAAACCGGGGGTGCGGGCGCGGCCGTCACCCGACCCGTTCGACCCGTTCGTCGACTACGTCACCGCCCGCCTGGTCGAGGACCCGCACCTGTGGGCCCGCACCCTGTTCGACGAACTCGAAGACCTCGGGTTCGAGCTGTCGTATCAGAGCCTGACCCGCAACATCCGCCAACGGAACCTGCGCCCGGTCTGCGAGGCCTGCCGGACCGCCACCGAACGGCCCAATGCCGTGATCCCGCATCCACCCGGGGACGAAACCCAATGGGACTGGCTGGAATTGCCCGATCCGCCGGCATCCTGGGGCTGGGGCAAGACCGCGCACCTGCTCGTCGGGTCGCTGGCCCATTCCGGGAAGTGGCGGGCGGCGTTGTCGCCGTCGACCGATCAACCGCACCTGGTCGCCGCGATCGACCGGGTCGTGCGCGGCCTGGGAGGCGTGTCGCGGGTGTGGCGCTTTGACCGGATGGCCACGGTCTGCGATCCCGGCAGCGGGCGGGTGACCGCATCGTTCGCGGGAGTGGCCAAACACTACGGCGTCTCGGTGGCGATCTGCCCGGCGCGGCGCGGCAACCGCAAGGGTGTGGTGGAGAAGGTCAACCACACAGCCGCGCAACGCTGGTGGCGCACCCTGGCCGACGAAGCCACCGTAGAGCAGGCTCAGGCCGGCGTGGACCGCTTCGCTCGCGTGCGCGGCGATACCCGCATCCGCGCCACCGCCGATGGCCGCTCCTCGGTGGCCACCGTCGCCAAATCTGAGCCGTTGTCCCCACCGCCGACGGTGCCGTATCCGGTGATCGTCTCCGAAACGCGCATCGCCTCGCGCCAGGCGATGGTGTCCTACCGCGGTAACCGCTACTCGGTCCCACCTGAACTCGCCGCCGCCAGCGTGGTGGTTTCGCACCCGCTCGGTGGCCAGTTCTGCGACATCGCCACCACCAGCGGGATCGTCATCGCCCGCCACCGCATGGCCGCCGACGGGCTCGGAGTGATGGTCCGCGACAGCGGGCACGTCATCGCTCTGGATGCTGCGGCGATGGCCACCGCAGCCACCGATCGGCCGCATCGACGCAAGGAGCGCATCCCACCGGGCCCGGCGGCCAAAGCCGCCGCCGCCCAGCTGCGTCAACTGGCAAGCACCGATCCATCTGTTATCGACTCCTCCACCCCGTCAACCGATTCCACTGTCATCGACCTGTCCGCCTATGAGCGGGCCGCCCAGAAAAGGACCCTGCAATGACCCCCACCCCACGCACCGGCAAAACCGCCCGCAGCGCCGCTGAGTCGCCCTCGGCTGCGGCCAGCCGGTATCAGGCACTGCGTTCACATCTGGCCGAACTCAAACTCACGCCGCCGCCGAAGCCTTGCCGGTTGTCCTCGACCAGGCCACCGCTGAGGGCCTGTCGCTGACCGCGGCGTTGGAGCGGCTGCTGGCCGTCGAAGTCGACGCCAGCACCGCACGACGATTGGCGGGCCGCCTGCGGTTCGCCTGCCTGCCCACCCCGGCCACCCTCGATGACTTCAACGTCGATGCCGCCGCCGGGATCGACCGCGCGATGATCGACGAACTCGGGACCTGCCGCTATCTGGAATCAGCGACCAACATTTTGTTGATCGGCCCGCCGGGGACAGGCAAGACACACCTGTCCGTCGGCTTGGCACGTGCCGCCGCGCACGCCGGGTATCGCACCTACTTCACCACCGCCGCCGATCTGGCCGCCCGCTGCCATCGTGCGGCGATCGAAGGACGCTGGGCCACCACCATGCGGTTCTACGCCGGACCCACCCTGCTGGTCATTGATGAACTCGGGTATCTGCCGCTGCCGGCCGAAGCAGCCTCGGCGTTGTTTCAGGTTGTCTCCCAACGCTATTTGAAGACCTCGATCGTGATCACCACCAACCGCGGCGTCGGGGCCTGGGGAGAGATCCTCGGCGACACCACCGTGGCCGCCGCCATGCTCGACCGCTTGCTGCACCGCTCCGTGGTCATCAACCTCGACGGCGAGTCCTACCGACTCCGCGACCACCACGCCGCCGCCGAAACCCTGCGCCGGACCACCACCGGCACCCGCCAACCACTACACTGACCGCTGCTCACAGGTGAGGAATTTCAACGAGCACACCTGGGGACTTTCGATGAGCGCCGTCAAATGCGACGATGCCGAGAATCAGCAGTGGCCACAGCGCACCAACCAGGACAGCAAGTGATGCGCGAATAAGCAGGCGCGGCGGGAGTTGATGGCAGAACCTTTTGCAGACAAAGGCGACGACCATGGTGATCCCCGACGCGCACAGGTATGCATTGATCAGCAACGTGATCACCCCTTCATGTCGGTGCCACACGAGTCTGTCCCTCAACGGCAGCAATTAGAGGTCAGCAGCGCGGGAGGTCTCTCAAACGAGATCAACTCGTAAACCGGCCTATACCCGTACCCAGCCTGCGTCATCACGCGCCGACATCCAGGCGCGCGTAATTATCTGGGGCGGCATTGCCGCGATGTGCGAGCTGGGCTCTATCGGCTGCATACCCGTTGGTTCCGCCTGTCGAGGGAGACCTTTGACGCGATCCATTACGGTGGAATGGCCGCCAACAAGATCGGCATCCTCCTGCTTAACCTCGCGCCCCTGGTGGGTCTGTTCCTGGTGACTTAGGTCAGCGCCATCAGTCGGATCGAGCAGGTGGGCCAGCAGCCGGGAGTGTGTGCGCGGTAGTCGTCCGCTAGCCACTCTCGCGTGCAATCGGATTGTCCGACTTGACCGTAAGCTCAAGATAGACATGGCTAACCGAAGCTATCTGTTGGACAATCGCAACCGCCTCAGCGACTACCAGATCGGTGATCGCGGTATCGCCCTGCGGTGTTCCTTCGGCAACGAGTCGCACGGTCATGCTGTGGCCGTCCGGCTCATACCTAACAAACCCGGACCGCCACCTGGCACCGAGATGCTCAACATGCCCCAACCGACCTTCGGCTAACAAGTCGTCGTGGTCGCCTAATTCGTCTGCCGTGTATTCCGGCACCTCGTCTGTCATGTAGTCCGGGGTTTCGTCCGTCATGCGCCGCACCGTACCAAAACGCTCTTCCATCCGAAGATGCGTTGTCGGGGCTTCGAGTTGACCCTCAGCGAGCTACCGTGACGGCCAGCAGTCCGAGCTGTGTGCCGTGTTCCGACTGTCAGGTACCTCGGCGAAGATCTCGGCCATACTCCGCAGAGCTGCGGCCACCACCTCACGCCGTTGCGGCGGTCCGGGCAGGCCAGCTCGTCGAGCAGCATCGCAGGAGTCTTCTCGCTGTCGGCCATGACCCGTAATGTTGCCTTGACCCAGCCGAACCGGAAGGGACGAGCCATGAGCAACACAACCCTCTACGAACGGTTGGGCGGTTACGACGCCATCGCCGCTGTGAGCAACGATCTGGTGGACCGCCTGGAAGCAGACCCGCAACTTGGCCGCTTCTGGCAGCATCGCGGCGAGGACGGCCTGAAGCGGGAACGCCAACTGCTCATCGATTTTCTCTGCGCCGCGACCGGCGGCCCGATGTATTACCGGGGCCGCGACATGAAACTCAGCCACAAAGGTATGCGTATCAGCGAAAGTGACTGGAACATCTTCCTCGAACACGCCGACGCGACGTTAAAGAAATTTCACGTTCCTCAAGTCGAATACGACGAAGTCGTCGCCTTCGTCCAAAGCACCAAAGCGGACATAGTTGAAGTGAACCCCGGCTCACAGCCGGGAACTTTCACCGATCAGGTCTGAGCACTTTCGCTGAGCGTCATCACTCCCGTGGTCAGCGCCTGTCAGCCGGAGCCGAGCATGTGGGCCAGCATCCGCAGCGCGTGAGCAGTGTCCCGACCGTCGGGCACCTCGGCGAAGTTCTCGGCCACCCTCCGCAGCTCCGTGGCCACCTCACGCCGCTGCGCCGGGTCCAGGGCGGCGAGACTCGTCGAGCAGGACCGCGTGGGACTTCTCGGTGCCGGACATAATTCCTCGTTGTTGTCGACGCGGGGATCGGGCAACTCCCCCGTGCCAGCATTACCGACGCGAGACGCTGACAGCGGCGCGGGCATGCCGGGCCTCGGATTCTGACGTCTGTCATCGGACCGGGTCGACATGGCTCCGTACGGAACGGAGTTGAGCCGAAGTCCCGAGGACGATCAGGACCGTGTCGGGATCCAGGCGCGTGTCCGGAGCCGGGTTCGCGATGAACTGGCCACTCGCGGTCCTTATGGCCAGCACCAGCGCCCCGGACGTCAACCCAAGCGCCGTATCGGCCAAGCACCGACCGACCAGAGGCGAGGCGGGAGCGATCTTGATTTCCTCGATTCGGTAATCGAGAGTCTCGTCGTGCATGACGACGTCAAGGAACTCGGCCACATGAGGCTGCAACGCAAACGCCGCCATCCGCCGCCCGCCGATCAGTTGCGGATTGACGGCCCGGTTGGCTCCGGCCCGCAACAATTTGGACTTCGACTCCTCCGTGCGGGCACGGGCGATGATGACGAGATCAGGTCGCAACGCTCGACTGGACAAGGTCACGTAAACGTTGTCCGCATCGGTGTTCAGCGCCGCGATCAGCGCATAGGCGTGCCCGATGCCAGCGGCCTCCAGGATGCTGTCGTCGGTGACATCGCCCAGCAGCGTCGGATAGTCGAGACCCTGCAGGCGGGCGGGGTCTCGGTCGACGACGACGACCTGTTTCCCGAGCGCGTCAAGATACCGCACGCTGGCCCGACCAACGCGGCCCCATCCGCAGATGATGAAATGACCAGTCATCTGGCCTATCTGCCGGTCCATCCGCCGCCTCCCCAACTGCTGGCGTAGGTGCCCCTCGATGAGCGCTTCGAGGAGGATGCCGAACGTGTACAGCGCGGTTCCCACACCCACGAGGATCAGCGCGATGGTGAACAACTCGCCCACCGTGGACAGCGGGTGAACCTCGCGGAAACCTACCGTCGTGATCGTCGTGACCGTCTGGTACAACGCTTCGACAAATCCGAAACCGAGGATCACATAGCCCACAGTCCCGGCAACGATCACCAACATAAACGCTAACAGCGCTCGGCCAATCCGCCGAAAAGGACTCACTTCGTAGATTGTGCACCCAGACGCGGAGCAAGCCCGCCGCCGTCATGGCATCACCTCGGCCCAGGCGATATGCCCCTCAAACTCAAGCGATTTCGCCATGTCGCGGTACCGGTCCCGATAGTCGCGATAGCTGGTGTCGTCGCCGTGGGCGCGGGCCAAGAGTGCGCGCAGCCGCAGTAACCAGACTTCACGGATCACCAGACCCTCATCGGCTGGCGCGGCCGCCAGCCTAGCTATCGCTAGCTTCGCTAGATCCGGCACAGCCGGAATTTTGAGTCAAGTTTGACGTACTTGGGTGGGTGGTCGGGCGTTATGCGGCCAATAGTGTTGTGCGGCTGAGGTTTTCCAGGGCAGTGTTGTAGGCGCGAGATGCTGCCTGCAGTGGTGGCGCGCCGGTGTGGTCGGCGAGGTGCGCCAGGCCGGTGGGCAGGAGTCGGTCATGCACGCAGGTGAGGAAGTGGGCGGTGTGCAGGCCGCGGTCGGTGACGGCGTAGCGGTGACTGTGCGGGATGCGGGTGATCAGGCCGCGGGATTTGAGTCGGCGCAGGTCGTAGGTGGTTTGCCCGGCGGTGACGGCGCCTGGGGCGAGGCCGCGCAGTTCGGCTGGTGAGCGTGCGCAGATCGGCGTTGGTGAATCCGTTGGTTTGACAGCCAAACGTCAGTAGCGCCTGAAGCAGAGCGTGGCTGCGGGGCTCGGCCAGCCGTAGTGCGGGGATTCGGGCGCCGGTGGCGGTGGTGATGGCGCCGGTGAGGGTGGTCGAGGGCGTCGGCGCCGGTGATCGGGTCGTGGCTGAGTCGTTGGACGTGCAGCAGACGTCGGTTGGCTGAGAAGCCGATCTCCCGCAGGGCGGGCAGATTAGTCAGCCGTTTGCCGATCGAAAAGTCGGTGGTGTCGTTGATCGTGGTTTCGGTTCGTAGGGCTTTTCCTTCCTTGTGGTACTGCTTGATGCGGGTGTGCTTGTAGTCCACGTGCAGGCTGGGGGTCACGCCCTCGGTGATCACCCGGGTGCGAAACGGTCCGGGTGTGCGGTGTGGCCCGCGGCGTATCAGGCGGCGGTTGAAGACCAGGGCGACCTGGTCGGGGCGGCCGATGTCGAGGTTGTCGCGGATGACCTGCTCGAAAAACATCCGGCCGGCGACCGGTTTGTCGAGCATCTGCGTCAGGGAGAACTCGGCTTGCAGGATCGACAGGTCGTAGCGGTAGCCCGCGGCGCGGTCGGCGGCGGTGAACGGGTGCGGCAAGACCGCCAGCCATTTGCGCAGCAGCGCGTCGATCTGTTCGGGACCGAGACTGTCGCAGATCGCTTGCAGCGCGGCTGGGTCATCGACGGCGGCGAACCCGTTGTCGAGCGCGGTGAACCCGATCCCGGCCTTGGCGGCTTGGCGCTGCGCCCAATGGTTGCCGTTGAGGCACAGCTTGGCGTTGTAGGGGAAGTAGGAGCAGAACTTGAGGAAGAACGGGCCGAAATCGTCGTCGTAGCAATAAAAATAGAAATGGTTGACCAACCCGGTCGCCGCCACGATCCACGGGTAGGAATCCCGTTGGCGTCGCGGCGCTTCTCGGTGCGAAACAGCTTGGTCTTTTCCTGCGCCGACCGACGAACAGCACCCCCTCGATGCCGGTGAACCCGGCCAGGTGCTCGTGGGCGATGTCGTCTTTGCGTTGCCCTTGACGAAATCCACCGACGGGATCGCGTTGTCGCGAGCGAACCGGTGCACCGCCTTGTCGAACGCCTCGGTGATCCGGCCAACGGCGCGGTCGAGGCATCGGCAACCCCAGCTGCCGATGCACATAGGCCACCAGGCCAGCCGCGTACTGCAACCTCGGCACGTAGACGTTGCAGAACATGCGGTCGATGCATTCGACCTCAAAGACCACATGCTCGGGACAAGACGTCATCGACGGATCGCGCTACGGTCATCACAAGGCTCCGATCGGACGGGCGGCCAGTTAGGCCAACCAACCGCACTATGCGGTTCATACACCGGACCGGTCCGCCGGTCACGGTCTCAACCCCGTCCGACCGGAGCCCCTAAACCCAAGCTGACCACGACATGCCTCGTCGGGCTGGGGTGAAACCCCGTTAGCTATCGCGGCCTCGGCTTCGTCGATGTCGGCGTCGGCACCACCGTCCAAGAGCGTCTCGACCAAAGCGCCGGTCGCCGCGTCGCAATGCGCGAACTGTCCCGCGTCGAACATCTCTTTGACGGCTGCCCGCATCAGCGGTAGTGCTTCATCGCGGTCACCGCGCGCGGCCCTCTCCTGTGCGATGTAGACGTCGACGGTCCGGCGCTCCAACAAATAATACCGCCCGTTGAGACACAGGTCGCGGACCTGCGCCAGCAGCGCCAAGCCTCGCTCGTGCTCTGCCTGGGAATCCCGATGCATCAGCGCGATTCCGAGAGTCAACCACATGCTGCTCAGCGCCAGATCGTCACCCGAGCGCTCGGCGATTGACAGCGCTTCGTCGAGCTCACGCAGCGCAACATCGTCGGCGAGCAGGACCCCAAACTCTGCTCCGGCACCGTAAATGATCTGGTTGACAAGCGCACGCGACCACGGGTCGGTCCCACGGGCCATGACGGCGGCTCGGTCAAGGTCGTCGCGCCACCCGCGATCGCCCAAGGCGTATCGGGCGGTGCCCCGCGTCGCCAACGCAACCGCCAACGGCGAACCGATCACGACATTGCCTTTGGCCGGATCACCCTGAGCCAGGTCGATGATGATCTGCGACCAGCGCAGCGCCTCGGCCATCTCCCCGGTCCCAAACTTCGTAGTGGCCAGTGTGGTGGCCAATCCGAGCGTCAAGGTCGGATCACCGATCGACTCGACCAATGCCATCAGCTCCGAACCGACCTGCGACGCCTCGCGCATTCGGCCATAAACGAAGTGCCCCGCCACCAGGCCGACCATGCCGATCGCGAGCGACGCCTTGTCCCCGGCCGCCGCGCACAACTCCCGCAACTCGTCAAAACGGTCAGAGACGTTCGAATGCACTCGCCAGCCAGTGCCGCACAACATGGTGCGAGGGGCAATGCGCATCGCGGTGCGATCCGGGTCGTTCTCAGGCAGGGCATCCGCGATCTGGCGGGCTCGCTCCCAACTGACCCACGCCGCGCGAAGGTCGCGGTTGGTCGCCCACGTTGCGGCGCGCATGTGCCAGCCGTAGGCGGCGTGCAGATCACCGGCGGCCTTTAGATGTTCGGCGATCAAGGCCGCATTCTCATCAGCCAAGGCCGGGCCACGCGCTTCGATCGCGGCGGCCAGCCGCCGGTGCAACTCGGCGCGATCCGATTTGAGCTGAGCTTCATAGGCGACCGCACGAATTAGCGGATGATGAAACACATACTCCGGTTCTTGGGTGAACCTCACCTGGTCGATGAGCTGGGCCGCCACCAAGTCAGCAACGACCGGCTGGATCCCCAGGAGGCGAGTAGGTCGAGGCCGAACCGCGAGCCGACCACCGCGGCGGCACTCAGCGTGCGCTTGGCGTTCGGGTCGAGGCGGTCGATGCGCGCGGCGATGGTCGCCTGCAACGTGGCAGGCACACTGACATCAGCAACTTCTGCGGTCGAGACGTATGCCCTGGGCTGTCCCTGCAGCACACAACGCTCGGCCAGGTCACGCACCATCTCCTCAGCGAAAAACGGGTTACCGGCGGCCCTCTCGGCGATCGTCTGGCCCACCGCACCATCCGAGGGGTCTGGGCCAAGCAGCTCGGAGACGAGTGCAGCGGTTTCTGAATCACTCAGCGGCGCAAGGGCGATAGTTTGAGCACCGTGCAGCCGAGCCAACGCCCCCTCGTACTCCGGTCGGTAAGTGGCCAGCACCAACGAGGGCGTCTGCCGGATCACCATAAGCAAGTCGGCCAGCATCGACTCGCTGACGC
Organism: uncultured Actinomycetota bacterium; assembly: GCA_963850895.1. Lineage (GTDB taxonomy): Bacteria > Actinomycetota > Actinomycetes > Mycobacteriales > Mycobacteriaceae > Mycobacterium. The sequence goes on from CAWKNK010000001.1 coordinate 240,822, forward strand.
CATCGATCCAATGCACGTCCTCAATGATGTAGACCGCCGGGGTTTCCGGGTCAACGACGCGGCGTTCACCAGAGCAGTCAACCGCCGCCGACGGGCATCGGGGTCGATTGTCGGTAGAGGCCGCATCGGGTCGGCGATGCCCAGCAGGTCATCAAACAGCGCTAAATCCTCGGGGTCTGCGTCCGGAAGCCGGGCGTGCACTCGATCGCGTGCGGCCTGTGCGTCAAGATCGCCAAGACCAAAGGCAGCGCGTAACAGCCGCGTCACGACGTGGAAGGGGATCTGGCTGGCGTGCGATTCGCAGAAGGCGGTGAACACGTCAACACCCGGGCGGCGCCATCGCAGAGACTTCACGCACCAGACGGCTCTTCCCGATGCCAGGTGGCCCTGCCACGCCGACCAACGCGCCATGGCCGTCGATCGCACGCTCCAGCAAGCCTTCAACGGCGGACATCTCCCATCGCCGACCCACCAGATTCGACTCAGCACGCTTGACGGCGCGTGATCTTCGATGCCCAGGAGCCGACGGGCGGCGCACAGGCTCGTCGGCACCCTTGATCCGAACAGCTCAGGCTCACCGAGAGCCGCTGCACCATCCACCAGCCGCGCGGTGGACTCGCCGACCATCACCCCGCCCGGCGGGGCCACCGATTCCATCCGCTGGGCCATACCCACCTGCTCCCCGATCGCGGTGTAACCCCTGCAGCGGTGCCGATCTCCCCGGCGATCACCTGCCCGGAGTTCAACCCGATCCGCAGCTGAAGTTCGACACCGTCGCGGCTGCAAACCTCCTGAGCAAGATCACGGATGCCGCCATGGATCTCCAGTGCAGCCCGGCACGCCCGCAGCGCGTGGTCCTCCAAGGCCACTGGTGCGCCGAACAGCGCCATGATCCCATCACCGGTGAACTTGTCCACCGTGCCGCCGTAACGCTTCACCACAGCACCGGCCCGATCCACCAGCTGCGCCATGATCTCGCGCAGCCGCTCGGTCCCGACTGCCGCCGCGATGTCCATTGAGTGCACCACGTCGGCGAATAGGACCGTGACCTGTTTGTACTCGGCACGGGGGTCCTGGTCGGTGACCGGTGCACCGCAGCCGTCACAGAATCGCGCACCCTCACGCGGCTCGGTGCCACACGTGCGGCACGCGGTCGCTGCGGTCATCCGACCCTCCGCCGCTTGGGCCCCCGAGTTTCCCGATTCACCAGCATAGGGCGCTAGACGATTCGCAGAAGACGTTTAATCAGGTCGCGATCAGTGGCGTGTCTCCGCACGTTGAGGGGATGTATCGCTGCTGCCCGTCTCCTCGGCCAGGACGCGATACACAGTTGCCCGGCTAACGCCGAGCGTGCCAGCCAAGTTCGACGCGCGTGTAAGAGTTCGGAAGTGGGTTACACAGCTTGGTATGAATGACATCATTGGCCGAGCCGAAATCGTGCTGAGACGGCGATACGGCCTCGACGCCGCCGACGCTTATACGCTGCTAGTCAAAGTGTCCGAGCAGCAAAACCGATCACTTGATTCCGTTGCCCTGTCGGTGATCGAACAGTCGCTGTCCGAACTCCCCCAGGCCGCCTGAGCGAGCCACCGTTGGTCCGGAGGGATGGGCGCGCATAGGGATGGACGCCCTCCCACGCGAAGCCAGCCACCGACACGGCGACTCCTCGGGGTTCCCCAAAGCAGTTCCGCTTCACCGCCTACTGCCTCGGGAATGTACGTGGCGGTGGCGGTTGGCCCGTGAGGTTGGCACGGTGGTATCGGGAACAGCCTTTACTTCGCGGCCTCCACGCGCTGTTCTGGGTTGATCGCCTCGACGGAGTCGGGGTTGTCCTCCCGGTCGTGCCGCGAACGTGAAGGAGAACATGATGAAGGTTCTGAAATGGGCGGTAGTGCTGTTGATGGCGGTACTGGGCCTGATGGCCGGTGCTTCGGCGCTGGCGTCAGCGGCCCCCGACACCCAAGCCGACGTGACCTATCTGCAGTTGCTCGACCAGAACGGGGTGTCCTACCCCAATCCCGAGGCGATGGTCTCTTACGCTCATGACCTCGTGGACCAACTGAGCGCCTCCCCACAGAATGACGCCACTGTGGGCTCGATAGTCACGACCGGCGAGGAGCAGCATTCTCAGCACGACATGGGCGTGATCATCGCCGCCGCAGTGGTCGCCTACAGACCGTCCCTGATCCCGGTGGTTCGGCACTGGGCGGACAGCGCCGCTGGCTCCCCCTGTGGTTCCGCAGCTCAGGGGGTGCTGCGATAGCTCCGCCGCTCAGGTTCGACTTCGTACATAAAGTTGATCCACGTCCTCCGCGTCACCGCGGACTATGCACCGTGCGCCCTCGAAGCCTTTTCTGCACACGCTCAGTGTGACCGGCCCCGAACGGGTGTTGCCCCCACGCCACGGTCGGTCAAATCCTTGACCGTCTCCAGAATGTGTAACGTGTTGCGGCCCAAACGGTCCAGTTTCCACACCACGACCGTGTCGCCATCGCGAACGTAATCGAGGAGGGCGGCGAGACCGGGACGGTCATCCCTTGCCCCAGACATCGTGTCCGAGAAGGTCTTCGTCACGTCAGCGTCCACGACCGCGGCGAGCACAACGGTCAGTTGTGGATCTCGATGGACTACGTCGACGGCCTTGACGCGGGCCGCGTTCTCGCCAACCGTTACCCAGAGGGGATGCCCCTCGATCAGGTCCTGCGCATCGTCACCGCCGTGGCCAGTGCGCTCGACCACGCCCACAAGCAAGGGCTACTG
>CAWKNK010000002.1:0-318870 GCA_963850895.1 uncultured Actinomycetota bacterium
CCGGTGATTTCCGCGACGATCAAACCGGAGGTGCTGTCCTTGCTGATCAGCGCGGCCGCGGCCGCGGGCGGCGCGGTCCACCCGACGTCACATTGGCGACATGGGGAGATTGGGCCAGGTGATCGACGATGGAGGTGGCCACTGCGCGGGCCGGCGCGCTGGTGGCACCTGCCGGCGCGCTGACGGTGATAAGCAGCTGCATATCGCCCTGGCCGAACTTGTCGCTCAGCAGCTGTGTCGCCTTGGCCGATTCCGAGCCCGGGTCCTGGAAACCACCTGCCGACAGGCTTTTGGCGACCGGGATGCCGAAAATGGCGGCTCCGACCATCACCAGGATCGCTATTGCGACGATCCGCCGCGGTGCGGCGATGGCCAGTCGGGCGATTCGTTGCAGCACGTCGCTCCTTCGCTGTATCCGTCGTAACTTGGCACCAAACCACTGGCGGTGCCAGCCGCCTCCCCGACATAAATACGACGAGGGTCGCCGAAACGTTCAGATATGAGCGCGGGCCCTAACCACCGCCACCGCCGCCGCCCCCCGACACTGCGTCATCCCCCCGATGGGGCGGCTGCCTCGGACACGCTCACAGGATTTCACACGGAACGCAGTCCCACCTCGTACATCGGCGGACCCGGCTTGGTCACCGGATAGACGTGTTTTGAGACGAACTTCCGCGAGTCGCATATGTCGTCTATTTCGAGACCGCGTTCAGTTCTGCTCGGGCCTGGTCGATTTGGTCGTATGCGTAGGTCACCATGGCCGTAATGGTCATTGTTTCGCCCTCGCGGGCGAGCGATTCGTAAGCCTGGTTGCCGAGGAGGAGAGATGAAGAAGATGTTAGTAGCGGCGACAGCTGTGATCGCTGTGCCCGGATTAGGTCCTGGGGTGGCTCACGCCAGCGCTGACACCTACCTGCAACGGGTGCAGGAGGAAATCCCGTATGTCTTATCCGAATACGGTTCCACCGCTCTTCTGAACGAGGGGTACAAGGTCTGCAGTTATGAGGCCCAGGGCATGTCTCGGGCTGAAGCCGCCGGGCACGTGGAGGTGGATCTGCCAATGTCGTTCTTCGCGGCAGATTGGGTGGCGATCCTTGCTGAGAACGAGCTGGGTTGCTGAGAAGGAGGTGATGGGCAACAGGGCCCTTGAGCACCTTCTCACCGCCACCGTGTCGTGGAAAGCTCAGGGAACGGACCATTCCGGCGCTCGGGGGATGTGCCGCGCGACGGGTCGGGCGACCTACGGCGCCTGGTCGGGGAGGGAACGGTCATGAGTGCACCGGTCGGACTCGAGGGTTCGGTCCACCAGGCAGATCTTGAGCGGCTCGTCGCGGGCGATCATCACGACCCGCACCAGATCCTGGGCCCGCACCTGGAGAAGGACGGCGACGGGCGGGTCCGGGTGGTGATCCGCGGCTGGCGCCCGGACGCCGCGGGGATGGCGGTGCTGAGCGATGGGGCGCGGATCGAGATGCGTCGCATCCACGCCGCCGGTGTCTTCGCCGGCGTGCTGGAGGCCGACGCCGTCCCCGCCTACTGCCTCGAGTCGACCGACCGGAACGGCACGACGACATCCTTCGACGATCCCTACGGATGCTGGCCGACGCTGGGGGAGATGGACCTACATCTGCTGGGCGAGGGTCGGCACGAGGGTCTGTGGCGGCACCTGGGAGCCATCGTGCGCGTCCACCAGGGGCTGTCCGGGACGTCGTTTGCCGTCTGGGCGCCGAGCGCCAGAAGCGTGCGCGTTGTCGGGGACTTCAACGGCTGGGACGGCCGGGTTCACCCGATGCGGGTGCTGGGCAGCTCCGGCGTCTGGGAGATCTTCCTCCCGCGAGTCGGGCCAGGGGCCCGCTACAAGTACGAGGTGGTCAGCCAGGGCGGGCACCTCAGCCTGCGGGCCGACCCGTTCGCCTTCGCCGCGGAGGCGCCGCCCGCCACCGCCAGCATCGTCACCCGCAGCACGCACGAATGGCAGGACGCGGAGTGGATCGCCGAGCGGGCCACCGTGGACCTCATGCGCGCCCCGGTCTCGATCTACGAGTGCCATCTCGGGTCGTGGCGGCTGACCCAGAACGACGACGGGTCGTGGCGCCCGCTGACCTATCGGGAGGCCGCCGAGATCCTCCCGGAGTACGTGGCCGATCTCGGGTTCACCCACGTGGAGTTCCTTCCGCTGGCGCAGTATCCGTTCTCGGGCTCCTGGGGGTATCAGGTGACTGGGTACTACGCGCCGGCGGCACAGTTCGGCAGCCCGGACGACTTCCGGTACCTGGTGGATCGGCTGCACCAGGCGGGGATCGGGGTGCTCGTCGACTGGGTAGCGGCCCACTTCCCCAAGGACGACTGGGCCCTGGCCCGGTTCGACGGCACGGCGCTGTACGAGCACGCGGACCCCCGCCAGGGGGAGCACCCCGACTGGGGCACGTTGGTGTTCAACTACGGCCGCCACGAGGTCCGCAACTTCCTGCTGGCGAACGCCTTGTACTGGATCGAGGAGTTCCACATGGACGGCCTGCGGGTGGACGCGGTCGCCTCGATGCTCTACCTCGACTACTCCCGCTGCGAGGGTGAATGGGTGACGAACCGGTTCGGGGGCCGGGAGAACCTCGAGGCCGTCAGCTTCATCAAGGAAGTCAACGAGGTGGTCTACCGGCACCACCCGTGGGTGATGATGGTCGCCGAGGAGTCGACGTCCTGGCCGGCCGTCTCCCGCCCCACCTCTCTGGGCGGGCTGGGGTTCGGGTTGAAGTGGAACATGGGGTGGATGAACGACACGCTGGTGTACTTCACCAAGGATCCGGTCCATCGCCGATTCCACCACCACGAGCTCACGTTCTCGTTGCTGTACGCGTTCCACGAGAACTTCATCCTGCCGCTCAGCCACGACGAGGTCGCCCACGGTAAGGGTTCGCTGCTCGCCAAGATGCCCGGGGACCGCTGGCAGAAGTTCGCGAACCTGCGGGCGCTGCTGGCGTGGATGTGGGCCCATCCCGGACGGCAGTTGCTGTTCATGGGCGCCGAGATCGCCCAGAACAACGAGTGGCGGCACAACGCCAGCGTGGACTGGCACCTGCTCGAGTACCCCGAGCACGCCGGGGTCCAGGGCCTGGTCGCAGAACTCAACGCCGTGTACCGCGACGAGCCCGCCCTCTGGGAACAGGACTTCGACTGGCCGGGGTTCCGCTGGATCGACCCGAACGACGCCGACCATAGCGTGTTGTCGTTCGTCCGGTTCCCGGTAACCGACCAGCGGGTCGTGGCATGCATCGCCAACCTCACCCCTGTGGTCCGGCACGACCATCGGGTCGGGCTCCCTCGGCCGGGTCGGTGGGTCGAGATCCTCAATACCGACAGCACCCAGTTCGGCGGCAGCGGCGTCAGCGTCGGCGACCTCACCGCAGAGGCGATCGGCTGGAACGACCTGGAGTACTCGGCCTCTATGACGCTTCCCCCGTTGGGCGTCGTCTGGCTGGCGCACGAGGGGTAGCGCGGGGCGGGCGTACCCCGCCCGAAAGTTGCTCCTATGTCATCAAGCGGCGACCGGATTCACCGCCTCGGCGGGATCGCCGTGCGCGTTCTTGAGGTACTAAGTACGGCATCGGGCGGCTGACTGACTGTCCCGTCGCAATTGATGGGGCCAGCGACGCGCGCCATGGCCCGTTAGTCGCTACGTTGTTGTGCGCACCACGACAAGGGAGTCTCCGATGTGACCAACCGACCTAGACGACGACGCCATCGCGCGGCAGCCCCCGTTGTTACCGAGGTATGGCGGGGTAAGGCGTACCCGCTCGGGGCGTCCTACGACGGATCCGGGACGAACTTCTCGCTGTTCAGCGAGGTGGCCGAGCGGATCGAGCTGTGCCTGTTCGACGCTGACGGCGCCGAAACCAGGATCGTGCTTCCGGAGGTCGACGGCTTCGTCTGGCACGGTTTCCTGCCCAATATCGAACCCGGCCAGCGGTACGGGTACCGGGTGCACGGGCCATACGACCCCGGCGCCGGTCAGCGGTGCAACCCGAACAAACTGCTGCTGGACCCCTACTCCAAGGCCATCGACGGCACGTTCGATTGGAACCAGTCACTGTTCGGCTACAACTTCGGTGACCCGGACAGCCGCAACGACGACGACTCGGCCTCCAGCATGCCCAAAGCGGTGGTCATCAACCCGTTCTTCGACTGGGGTGTGGACCGCCCGCCGCGACGGGAGTACGCCGACACCGTCATCTACGAGGCGCATGTCAAGGGATTGACCCAGACGCACCCCGATATCCCCGAGGCGAGCCGCGGCACCTACTCCGCGATCGCGCACCCGGTCGTCATCGACCACCTGAAATCGTTGGGCGCCACAGCGATCGAGCTGATGCCCGTGCACCATTTCGCCAACGACGTCACGCTGATCGACAAGGGCCTGTCCAATTACTGGGGCTACAACACCATCGGCTTCCTTGCCCCCGACTCCAAGTACTCCACCAGCGCCACCCCGGGCGGTCAGGTCCAGGAGTTCAAGGCGATGGTCCGTGCCCTGCATGAAGCCGACATCGAGGTGATCCTCGACGTGGTCTACAACCACACCGCCGAGGGGAACTACATGGGGCCGACGTTGTCGATGCGCGGGATCGACAACGCCGCCTATTACCGACTGGTCGACGACGATCAGCGGTACTACATGGACTACACCGGCACCGGAAACAGCCTCAACGTCCGCCACCCGCGCTCGCTGCAACTGATCATGGATTCACTGCGGTACTGGGTGATCGAGATGCATGTGGACGGGTTCCGCTTCGACCTTGCCGCCACGCTGGCCCGTGAATTCTACGACGTCGACCGGCTGTCGGCCTTCTTCGACCTCGTGCAGCAAGACCCGATCGTGAGCCAGGTCAAGCTCATCGCCGAGCCCTGGGACCTGGGGCCGGGCGGATACCAGGTAGGCAACTTTCCGCCCCAGTGGACGGAATGGAACGGCAAGTACCGCGACACTGTGCGCGATTTCTGGCGAGGGAAGGCGGCAACCCTGGAGGAGTTCGCCCACCGGTTGACAGGTTCGGCCGATCTTTACGAACACACCGCACGGCGGCCGGTGGCCTCGGTCAACTTCGTCACCGCCCACGACGGCTTCACACTACGGGACCTGGTGTCCTACAACGAGAAACACAACGAGGCCAACGGCGAAGACAGCAACGACGGCGAGAGCAACAACAAGTCGTGGAATTGCGGCGCGGAGGGGCCCACCGACGATCCCGAGATCAATGCACTGCGTGGCCGCCAGCAGCGCAATTTCCTCACCACCACTTTGCTTTCGCAGGGCGTGCCGATGATCTCGCATGGCGACGAGCTCGGCCGCACGCAGGGTGGCAACAACAACGGCTACTGCCAGGACAACGAGATCACCTGGATCGACTGGGCCCACGCCGATACCGCGCTGCTGGAGTTCACCCGGACGGTGTCGGCGCTGCGGGCCGCGCACCCGGTGTTCCGGCGCCGTCGATTCTTCGACGGACTGCCGGTTCGCCGTCGCGGCGCCGAGGGGATGCCAGACATCTCCTGGTTCCAGCCCGACGGCTCGGAGATGAGCGACGAAGACTGGGATTCCGGCTTCGGCAAATCCGTCGCGGTCTACCTCAATGGTCAGGGCATCCCCGATCTCGATGCCCGCGGCCACCGCGTCACCGACGACTCCTTCGTCCTGTGCTTCAACGCGCACCACGAACCGATCGAATTCACCTTGCCGCCTGAGGAATTCGGACCGGCATGGACTCCTGTCATCGACACCGTCGCTGGTGCCGACGACGGCGGTGAAGCGAGCCCGGTGCGCGCCGGCGCCACGGTACGGGTGGGGTCGCGCGGGATAGTGGTCCTGCAAGCCGCCCCAGACCAGGCATCGCACTGACGATCAGCACGACGATCGCCGCATGAGCGAAAGTCTTCGTTATCATCGATCCTTCACTCAAACGCGATGCCTGGTGCGCCGGTCTGACATCCAAAACACCCAATGTGAAAAAACCAACCTCCCTCATCGAACCGCCTTTGAGCTGGGTGTTTGCGGCCACGTCAGCAACCACAAGGCCACGTAGACAAGGCCGAGCAGGACGGGCACCTCGATGAGCGGGCCGACAACCCCGGCCAAGGCTTGGCCGGTGCACCACGTCGACGAACAGCACCGTGACCTGCTTGTACTCCGCGCGGGTATCTGCTTCGTCGAGTGGTGAGCCACAGCCGTGGCAAAATCGGGCGTTCTTCAGGGGCTCGGTGCCACACGTCCGGCACGCGGTCGCTGCGGTCATCCGACCCTCCGCCGCTTCCGGCCCCCGAGTTTCCCGATTCACCAGCATAGGGCGCTAGACGACTCCCAGAAGACGTTTGATCAGGTCGTCGTCAGTGGCACGTCTCCGCGCGTTGAGGGACGTACGCCTGCGGAGATGATCGCGAGCCGAACGCCCTGTTCGGCTACCGGGCGCGGTGGTGTGTCGGGTTCACCGTGCCCTGGCCAAACCGGATCGCGAAGTTCACCGTCGGCGGAGGCAGCTAGAAGACCGGGGCGGCGCGCACCCGGGCCGGTGGGGGCACCAACCCGACCTCGGCTGCGCCGCCACCATGCGGCACCCCAGCTTTCTCGACTCCTTCGAAATGGGCAGCAGCATGGCAGGTGGTGCGAAAATGAGGGATGCCGCATAAGCGCACGCCACCCCGCCCCGAAGATGCGCAGGCAGGCGCGGAGGACTGGGCGCGCTTCTTCGATTACTTCGGGCACGCCACGGTGCGTCGGGGAATACGAGTCGATCTCCAGGCTCCCGTCTGCCCCGCGGTGCGAGGCCTGTGGCAGCCCGTTTACAGGATTCGGCGGCTGGCTGATGCGACGCGCGGGCAAAAACCCCTCGCGAAAGAACCCGCGCTGGTGCCAGGCCTGTTTCGAGAAGGCCCCCACGGGCGGCGTGACTCTGCCGGTCGGAGTTCTCTTCGCCGACGTCCGCGACTCGACCGCGCTGACGGAGACCTTGCCACCCGGCGAAATGGTCGCGGCCCTCAATCGCTTTTACTCGAAACTGACGCAGGTGATCGTCCAGCACGGAATCGTCGACAAACTCATCGGCGATGCTGTCATGGGCCTCTACTTCGCGCCACTCACTTCCGACGGGCGCTATGTCGATTCAATGGTGAGCGACGCTCACGCGATACTGCGAGCACAGGGCTACGGAACCCCCGGGGGCCCGGAGCTGGAGGTGGGTATCGGTCTTGACGTCGGCCCGGCGTACGTCGGGATCGTCGGCGAAGGCGAGATCCGCGACTTCACCGCGATTGGCGACGTCGTGAACACCGCGTCGCGGCTACAAAGCTTTGCAAAGGGCGGAGAGATCGTCATGTCCGAGGCCGTAGCGCGCATCGCGTCCGTCGACGGTGGCGAGGTCGTCATGCTCGACCTAAAGGGCAAGGCTGAACCCGTGACAGCGCGCCGGGTCACCATCGCGAGCTGAACGGACACCCCGTTGCTGGCGCTGAAGGGCCGACTTTGTCGGTGCGTTGTTTCCTCAGCACCTTTAATGCGAACCATCTCCAGTTCACCCAGCGCCGCTGCGCCCTCAACCAGTCGCGCCGTCGACGCGCTGAGCATCACCCCACCCGGCGGTGCCGCCGACTCCATGCGTTGCGCCATGCCCACCTGCTCGCCAATTGTGGTGTAGCCCAACGATCCTGAGCCCACTTCGGTGTTTGAGCACATAGTGACACGGAATATGGGAAGGACATTTCACCAAGGAGCGGTTTGTCCCGGTGGCTAGCCCCTAGCGTCAAGTGTTAGTTGTCGGGGTGGAGAACCAGCGGCCGCGTTCAAGGTTCTGACCCATGCGGGTCATGAGGCGACTAAAGACGCGCGGCAGTACAGGTGTGGCCAGTTTGAAGGCAAGCCGCCCCTTGCCGCCGATGGCAATCCGCAACAGAGTGCCGTCGTTGCCGTCCGACTCAAAGTGGTAGTCCTCAACCCAGGCGTGAAACACCGGTGCGTCGTGCCGACGACACGGAACGCAAGGCGAGCGCCTTCATCCCAGACGAGTACCGATGCCTCAATCGTGACGCCGATGAACCGCGTTTGTGCACCGCGAGACCCAAAGACCGGGCGGTCTCGGTGTCTGCCAGACGGCCAGAACTGTGCGCAAGCCGGTGGAAGACAACAGTGATCACCCGTGAGATGCGCCGAGGTGGGCGTCATGCGCAAGCGCGGCGAAGACCTCGCTTGGCGGCCGGCCCACGCTGACGGTGGCACGAAAGCCACAACCGGATTGTGGCGGGCGATAGCGTCTCGAGGAAGTCAAGATGCCGACGGCCTGGTCGCACGCGCCGGGACACCAGTCCGAATCTCCTTGCTGTGCCATGATCGGAGCGGCCACATAACACGACTCCCCTCGACGACCGACCAGCCGGATTCATCAAATGATGCGTTCTCGACGACGAAGTTTCGAGACCCTCATATCTCGTCTCTTTCGAGACATGACAAATCAGGGAGTGTTGGGGCCAGCCGCTCCCCGTCAACGGTCGCGGCAGTCACTCGCACGGACCCCAAGGGGGTCGGCAGCCATGGCAACAGCGCTTGTGCTGCACCAACCCCCGGCCACCGACACCGGTCTATTGGTCAGGTACGGCCCCGAAGGTTATCCCTCGCCGCCGAGCTCGGTCTGGTCCCGCTCGGTCTCGGCGGTGTCCTGGGCCATCGCCGCCTCGTCGAGCCACTTCTGGACATCGCCGCCGAGGCGGTCCTCGGACAGGTGGGCGAAGTCGAGGGCCTGTACGGCCATCGCTGCCAAGACCTTCATGGCCCGTCTGCTGCGGTGGATCTCCACCATCAGCGCACCGAGCGCCTGATTGTCTTCGGCGGACAACGCCGACAGGTACCGGCGGGCATCCGCGAACTCGCGGTCGACGTGGGCCATCTTCCTCCGGAACTCGTCGGGCGACGGCAGGTCTTCGGGCGTGTCGGTCATGGGTTTCTCTTTCGGTGGTGGACCAATTCCATTTTGGGGTTGGTTTGTGCTGGTGGTGTCCTTCTGGGCTTTTTGCTCGGCATGCGGAGTTCGCCTGGCAGGACAAGTACGGGTCAGCGCCCGTCAGTCGGAGTCGAGCAGGTGGGCAAGCATCCGGAGCGTGTAAGCGGTGTCCGGCCGTCGGGACCTCGACGAAGGACTCGGCCACACTCCGCAGAGCTGCGGCCACCTCACGCCGCTGTTGGGGTCCAAGGGGGCCAGCTCGTCGAGCAGCATCGCGGGAGTCTTCTCGTGTCGGCCATGATTCCTCCGCCTGCCGGCATGACCCATGCAGGCGACTGACTAACGGCGCGCCATGCCGGGGCCTCAGACTGCGGCAGGTGGAGACCGGTTCTTAGAACGAGATCCGCTTCACCCCCTCTGACGAACGCGGCCGAGCTTCACCGGGACCTAAGTCTCTATCCGGCCCACTGATGGGTTCCTAGCGTCATAGCGGGGCCGATGCCGCCGACGCCACTCGGCGACACGCTCAACAGGCGGAGGAATCCTCGAACTATTCGACTTCGCGGCCCGAACGTATCCGGGGAGGTAGCGGTCACATGGAGGACATCGAGCAGACAGGCACCTCGGCTGCCGCGGCAGACGATGCCGACAAAGGGCGACAACTTGGCGTTCCCTACCATCGGCCGCGCCGAGCCGGTCCGGTCCAGAATGCGCTCAGGCCGTTCACGCGGACCGGCGGCTTCTACGCTCAGTCCTGGCGTCATTATCTCGACCGTCAGCCAGATGAGCTTCCGGTCGCACGGCCCACCCTTGCGCTTGCGACGCAAGCGTTCTTCGACGAGATCGTGCTGGTGGGTCTCCGGTCGGTCCGGCCGGTCAGCTCGGACCCGGATGCAGTTGCGCGAGTGAAACGTAACGTGATCGCGGCTCTCGAGCTGTATGGGCAGAAGGGGTGGCTGGAGAACCCTGAAGGGTTCTTCGCGACGCCCCCGCCGCTGACCGATGTCACCGTCAGGCCCGTGAACAGCCGGGGCCGAAGCTACCAGCGCATGTCCTTCGACAGCAGGTACGAGCCGCATGCCGGCGAACCGGGCCGGGAACGGTGGCTGGGCTATACCGCCAACGACCGGGTGTATGCGTTGATGCTGCGACACCGCGAGCCGAGGCCGTGGCTGGTGTGTGTGCACGGCGCGCAGATGGGCCGGGCCGCCCTCGACGTCACCTTGTTTAGGGCCTGGCAGCTGCACGAAGATCTCGGCCTGAACGTCGTGCTTCCCGTCCTTCCCATGCACGGCCCTCGTGCGCGCGGACTTCCGAAGGGCGCAGTGTTTCCTGGTGGGAACCTGCTCGACAACGTGCACGCTGCGGCTCAGGCGGTGTGGGACATTCGGCGCCTGCTGTCCTGGATCCGGTCGCAGGAGCCTGATTCGAAGATCGGGTTGAACGGCATGTCCCTCGGGGGTTACATCGCGTCGCTGGTCGCCAGCCTCGACGATGGCCTCACCTGTGCGATTCTCGGTGTCCCGGTCGTCGATCTAGTCGAACTGCTCGGCCGCCACGCCGGCCTCAGCCACAACGATCCGCGCCGTCAAGTACTGACGTTGGCGAAGCCGATCGGTCGGATGATCTCGCCGCTTGCGCTCACTCCCCGGGTGCCCATGCAGGGCCGCTTCATCTACGCAGGCGTCGCCGACAGGCTCGTGCACCCACGCGAGCAGGTGAGCAGGCTGTGGGAACACTGGGGCAGACCCGAGATCGTCTGGTACCAAGGCGGCCACACCGGGTTCTTCCGGTCGCGGTCGGTGCAGCGGTTCGTCCAGGACGCGCTGGTGCAGTCGGGGCTTGTCGACCCGTCACGGATACGGCGCAAACGCTGATGCAGCCGCCGCGCCGACCCATCCGGCGCCCACATGTCGAGGACCCGTTCGCAGTGCAGGTAGGTGGCCAGGGCACTGCCGCCCGTTCACGGTGATTCCGACACGAAGATTTGAGACTCTCGTATGTCGTCTATTTCGAGATCGCTTGGTATTGGGCGGCGGAACCGGCGCCATTCGCGGTAATCCAACCAAGGCTCGCCCACGGACCGACGCTGCCGATGATGACGCCCACGCTCGCGGCGATCGCCGCGATCAAATTCGGAAGGTAATACGGCGCGGCATTGAGCTGCCGCAGCGGCGTTGTTCCCAGCTGATCTGCCACAACGGTTCCCCCTTAACTTGTGGTCACGCCGCTCCCGCAGCACATCAGCCGGACTACCCTGCGGCTCACGCTGGCCGGCCAACTCGTCGATCTCGGCGCTGACCGCATCAAGCCGGCGAGCCAACGGCTCGCGATCGCGCACGCAGGCCACGTCATCGATCGCATCGACCAGGCGGGCGCGCAATGCACGTAACAGTTTCAACCGGTCTTCGGACGCTGCTGCTTTGCCGAGCGCTGTCATTGGTTGAGCCATTTAAGTAACCTCCTAAATCGGTTGTGCATCAAAGTTTTTCGGCCCTGACATTATTCCGGCCGTAGAATATATGCCGCAATGCCAGAGACGCCGCCGGACTCGCACCGTCAACCAGCACGCGGGTGCGCTTCCCGGCCCGCTCGGTGACGAACTGGCAGGCACAAGTATTCAGCTAGAGAAAAGCCTCGCCAACCGATTGACGTAGGTGGTGACCTCCGGCGTGAAGTATTTGTACGTGTGAATGCCACACGGTTTTGGGTCGTAGATGTGCTGTACACCAGCGAATCTCAACGCGACGTGCAGGTCGCGGGTCGTTTGGCCGACGCCTAATTCGAGAGCGCCCGCGGCGGGGTTTGTGGCGAGCGTTTCGGCGTCGGCGGCGTCACAGGGGGAGCCGTTTCCCGCGGTGAGATAGATGTCCATGCCCCGCAGTTGGGATGCATTAGCAACCGGGTTGGCTGCGCGCCATCGACCGGCGTCCTCTGTGGGGTCGCCGAACATTCCGAAGGGGTTATACCGGCCAGCTGCTAGACCGTCGGCGCACTCGCGCTGCTCCACGGTCGCTCCGATGATGACGGCAGTCTCATCGGGAGCCTGGTTGTTATCGCCGCCTGACAACGTTCCGACGGCACCGAACAGGTCCGGATGCTTCACGCCATAATGTGCGGCGCCAAAGCCGCCCATCGAGACGCCGGCCACCGCTCGGTGTCTTCTATCAGCGAGCGTGCGGAACTGCGCATCGATCGCTGGGATGACCCGGTTGATGATCTCCGTTTCGTAATTGTGGCTGCCGTCTTTCCAGTCGACATAGAAACCGGTCAGACCGCCGGAGGGCGTAACGACGATGAACTGTTGGTCGTCGGGGAACGCGCTTGTCACCGTAATGAGATTGGTGCGGATGAGAAACGAGTCCACGTCTGACTCCGCCCCGTACAGGAGGTAGAGCACGGGATATTTTCGCGTCGAGGTGCCATACTGCGGCGGAAGCAGGACCGACACAGGATTTCCGTCGACAGTGATGTGCTGGATACGTGGGCCACTCGCGGTTGCCGTGTCGGGGTGAACGGTCGAGCAAACGATCGTGGGAATTTGGATTGTGGCCTTTGCGGCCGGCAGTTCGACGACCGTGCTTGTGCAGAGCAAGAAAGCATAGGCCGTTGCCGCCAGCTGCTTTTTCATTGGCGCACGGTAGCCATCTCGTCGTAACAGCGAAGAAACGGCGGGAACACTGTTTGCTCACAATCGAATCTGGCACTTTTGCACCGTTCGATCGAATGGTTGTCTCCGACGCGTGGAGCCGCGCAACATCCTACGCACGATCGAACTGGCCGCGGCTAAGGCCGGGCTCGAAAACGTCGGCGTGCACACGCTGAGACACAGCGCCGCGGTCGCGTGGCTCGAGGCAGGCGTCCACATCAAGGCGGTCGCAGATCTGCTGCGGGCACAGCAGCATAGCGATCACCGGCGACATCTACGGGCACACGTCCGACGCGACGACACGCGTGGCCATCGACGGGCTAAGCGCAGCGCTTGGGCTTCAGTAACCGATCGGAGTACACAGTCAGTCATGAATGCGAAAGGACCGACAGCGTGGGAGAGCTACGAAAGAGGTTGCTCGCTATCTGATGGGGAACAACGTATTAGTGCTGGCGAGCGACGATCACCGGGATGCGGGCAGCGTGTACCACAGCGGTGCTGACCGAGCCGAGCAGCATTCCGGCGAATCCGCCCCGGCCATGGCTGCCGACCACCACGAGTTGGGCGGACTCGGATTCGTCGAGCAGATGGCGCGCCGGGCGGTCAAACACCACCCGACGGTGAACGGTCAGGTCGGGATAGCGTTCCTGCCAACCAGCCAGGCGTTCCGCGAGGATTTCCGCTGCCCGGGATTGCAGGGCCGACCATTCCATGCTTAGCGAGTTGTCTAAGTCGCTCCGGGCGTGCAGGGCCACCAGGTCCACACCGCGGAAGGAGGCCTCGTCGAACGCGATCGCGGTGGCCAACTCCGAAGCCGGCGAGCCGTCAATGCCCACCAACACCGGTAACCGTGAGGGTCCCAGCAGGATCGGGGCCTCGTCGTGGATCACCGCAACCGGGCAGTGGGCATGATGGACCAGCCCGGTGCTGACCGACCCGAGCAGGGTCCGCTGCAGCGCATCTTGCCCGCGGCAGCCGACCACCATCATGTGCGCCTCTTTGGACACGTCGACGAGGCTCGGCACGGGCGCTGCGCACAGCAGTTCGCTGTCGATCTTTGGTCGGTTGCCGTCCTGCACGCTGTCTTCGGCGACCTTGATCGCATCGGCGATGACCTTGCGGGCCTCTTTTTCTACCTGCGGGGTTGAGACGTGCACGAGGGTCAGAGGAACGTTGCGCATCGTTGCTTCGCGTGTGGCCCACCGCACCGCCAAATCGGAGGACGGGGACCCATCGACACCGACCACGACACCCGAATGTGAGCTAACACTAGACACTTTGCCGTCCTTCTTTGCGTGGATGCCTCCGACGCTAGATGGTCGGCGATCAAACTGCCCTTCGGCGCGCCGACCCATCGCGACACGCTCGGGGGATGAAACAGTTCGACGATGGTGGCGATGCCGGGCGTCTACAGACGAACACGGCTACACCAGCGCTCTTGGGCCCTTGGTTTGCTGGCAAGCAACCGCCGAAAGCTCATTTGGGTATTTCATTTGGGTACGGCGCGGGAAATCGCCATTGAGCACAGCTAAATACAGCCTGTGACCTGCGTCGGGCTGACAGGATTTGAACCTGCGACCACTTGACCCCCAGTAAGTAGCGGTAACGCGTTTTCCCACGCGCGCGCAGTCTGCGGGCTGTGGTGACCGCGCATGACGTGCGCAGACGCGCAGGTCGTTCACCAACGGGCATAACGTGTGGTCCCAAACTGGTCCCCACCCGGGCCCGTTGAGCGGGCCGCGATCACGGCTCTAGCAAGCTGCCTCGTTCTTCAGCGCCAGTTCTTTGGAACGTGTCCGAACTGTTGCACCCTTGCCTCTAAGGTGATTGCGCACGCAATCCTGCATGGAGTCGGGCAGAACTCGTCCCGTAGCAATAGGCGCGATGTGCTGAAGGACGTTCCGCCCGCAGCGTCCGGCGTCGTTACTCATTCGGGGCCGTATCGGCTCGATGATGGTGACCGCTGTCGCCCTGAGCTCTTGGTAAGGCACCTCTGGCAAGGCTCGAAGGTTGCGGCGCCGACAGTTGCTCGGCGGTAAGTTCAATGTATGGCCGTCGTGGCGGGTTTGAGAGTGCTCGACTATGGCGACCATGCCCTGCTGCTGGACTTCAACAGCACCGCCGAGGTGCTCGGATGGGCCGACAGGCAGCTGATCGAGCACACCGATGCGGTGGTGTGGGACGTCCACCGCCCCGATCCGGCGCTGCTGACGCCCCGCAAGTGGGTGCAATTCTGGGAGGCCCGATGACGACCGACTTCACCACCCAATCGTTCCGCTCCCGTCCGCCGACGCTGGAAATCGTGCGCACGGGGCCGCTGGCCCTAATCGAAGACCTCGGACGGCCCGGCCTGGCGAATCTTGGGGTCACCCGCTCCGGCGCCGCGGATAGGCGCTCGCATGCGCTGGCCAACCGTCTGGTAGCCAACCCCGCCGACCGGGCCACGATTGAGGTGACCTTCGGCGGGTTCACCGCACGAGTGCGCGGCGGCGACATCGCAATCGCCGTGACCGGCGCCGACACCGACCCCGTGGTAAACGGAATCCCCTTCGGTATCAACAGCATTCACTACGCAGATGACGGTCAGGTGATCTCGATGGGCCCGCCGCACTACGGGCTGCGAACGTACCTGGCGGTGCGCGGCGGAATCGATGTCGACCCTGTGCTCGGCTCGCGCAGCTCCGACGTGATGGCGGGGATCGGTCCGCAGCCGCTGCAGCCCGGTGACGTGCTGTCCGTCGGCGAGCACACCGCGGACTTTCCCGAAATGGACTACGCCCCGGCGGCATCGTTCACCGAGTACCCGATCGAGCTCAACGTGGTACCCGGGCCGCGCGACGACTGGTTCATCGATCCCGACGCATTGGTGCACACCGAATGGGTGGCCTCCAACCGCAGCGACCGGGTTGGCATGTGGCTGGAAGGCCGGAAGCTGCAGTACCGCTGGCCGGATCGCCAACTGCCGAGCGAGGGTGCAACCCGCGGCGCGATTCAGGTGCTGCCCAACGGGTTGCCGGTGATCCTCGGCCCCGATCATCCGGTGATCGGCAGCTATCCGGTGATCGGTGTGGTGACCGATCACGACATCGACCGGGTCGCGCAGATCTGCCCCGGTCAGCGGGTGCGCTTGCACTGGTCGCGACCACGCCGGCGGTGTTAGACGCCGACTTGAGCGCACGCAGGTCCAAAGGGCCCGCCTCATCCGCACCGCGTACCTCGAACGAGACCTGCACAATACCTACCGCCTGCTGGCGGACGTGTTCGAGGGCGATTTCACCGTTCCATCGCCTGTAGGTGCTGATTAGGCGCTCACACAGCGAAATATGCTGCGGTGGAACATAACTGGTGGCATCCGGATGAGGGATGATGTCGTCGACCCCAGGATCATGATGGCGGGGATTGCCAGCTGGAACTACCTGATCGTTCGAGCTTTGCAACCAGACGCTGATGCACTCGATGGATACCGCACCGTTCTCGGTCGAGATGGCCCCCTGATGCCCAGCCGCAGAACGTCTTTCAGCTTCGGAGATGTGGTGGACGTATCCTGCACGTAGAACGACATCAGCGGCGGATCGCCATGGCGCCGGCACGAATGCGCTGTGCGGCAGTAGTACCCGACCGCCGACTACCGCAGCGGCGAACGCGGTCACGTTCCGCAGGGACGCCTCGGTCAAGTGCCGATATCACTACGCGATTCCTCCCCGGCTCACACGGCGCGGGAGGACCCGCTCATCGGTACCTACGCGATCTATGCGATCAGGGTGTGCCGTATCCGCCGCCGCCGGGGGTTTCGACGACCAGTGTGTCGCCAGGCTGGACTTCGGTCGAGTCGCACCCGGCCAGCTCGACGGTGTTGCCGTCGGCGCGTTCTACGCGGTTGCGTCCCAGCGCTCCTGGTGAGCCGCCAGCCATACCGTAGGGCGCGACACGCCGATGGCCCGGACAATGTGCTCACAGTCATCGGCTCGGTGAACTCGATCCGACGCAAGGCGCCGTCGCCACCGCGCCATCGCCCCGCGCCACCGCTGCCGCGCCGGATGGCGAACTCGCGCAGCAACACAGGGAAACGCCACTCGAGCACTTCGGGATCGGTGAGCCGGGAGTTCGTCATGTGCGTCTGCACGACGGACGCCCCGTCGAACCCGTCGCCGGCCCCGGAGCCGGATCCGACGGTTTCGTAATACTGGTACCTCTCGTTGCCGAAGGTGACGTTGTTCATCGTCCCGGCTCCCTCGGCCTGCACACGCTAGCGCGGCGAACAGCGCGCCGGTGATCGCCTGCGAGGTTTCGACGTTGCCGGCGACAACCGCGGCCGGGTAGGTCGGCGCGAGCATCGACCCGTCCGGGATGACGATGCGCAGCGGACGCAGGCAGCCGTCATTGAGCGGGATGTCGGCGGCGACCAGGGTCCGGAACACGTAGAGCACCGCGGCGGTCGCTACCGAGGACGGCGCGTTGAAGTTCGTGTCCAACTGGTGTGAGGTTCCGGTGAAGTCGATCGTCGCGCTGCGCGTCGGCGCGGTCGACGATGACGCGGACGGCGATCGTCGCGCCGGAATCCATGCGGTAGCGGTATTCGCCGTCGTCGAGCCTGTCGATGACGCGGCGGACCGCTTCCTCGGCGTTGTCCTGGACATGGCGCATGTAGGCCTGCACGACATCGAGGCCGAAGTGGTCGATCATCTTGCGGACCTCGTCGACGCCCTTCTGGTTGGCGGCGATCTGCGCGCGGAGATCGGCGAGGTTGGTGTCGGGATTGCGGGACGGGTAAGAGCGCTTCGGTGAGTAGGCGCCGGGTTGCCGCTTCGCGGAACTGTCCGTTCTCCGCGAGAAGCCAGTTGTCGAAAAGCACGCCTTCTTCGTGGATTTCGCGGCTGTTGGCGGGCATGGAGCCGGGGGTGATCCCGCCGATTTCGGCGTGATGCCCACGCGAGGCGACAAAGAACAGGACGTGCTCGCCCGCCGCGTCGAAGACCGGGGTTATGACGGTGATATCCGGCAGGTGGGTGCCGCCGTGGTAAGGGTCGTTGACCGCGTACACGTCACCGGGCTTCATGTCGCCGACGCGCCGGCGGATCACTTCCTTGACGGTGGTGCCCATCGAGCCGAGATGCACCGGAATGTGCGGTGCATTGGCGACGAGGTCGCCGTCCGGATCGAACAGCGCACACGAGAAGTCCAGCCGTTCACGGATATTCACCGACTGGGCGGTCGATTCCAGCCGGAAGCCCATCTGCTCGGCGATCGACATGAACAGGTTGTTGAAGATCTCCAGCAGCACCGGATCGGCCTCGGTGCCCGCATCGGGCTGCGCGGGGGCACTACCCGCTCGGCGAGCAGGTGCCCGGACTGGGTCAACGTCGCCTGCCAGCCATCGTCGACGACGGTGGTGGCGTTGGCCTCGGCGATGATCGCCGGGCCGGTCACCGTCTCCCCTGGCTGCATCCGCTCCCGGTGACGCAGTGGGGCGTCGCGCCACGATCCGCCCGAGTAGACCCGGACGGTTTCTGGCGAGCCGGCGCTGTCGGCAGACCTGCTCGCCCAGATGGGACAGATCGGGTTGCTCGGTGAGCCCGATCGCCTCGACCGAGATCGCTTCGGCGATCAGCGGACGGTCCATCAGGAATGAGTACGTCGCGCGGTGGCTGGCTTCGAACGCCGTGGTCATGGCCTCGAGCTCAGCGAGTTCGACCGGGACCGCGGTGTCGGTTCCGTCGTAGCGCAGATGCACCCGGCGAACCACCCGGATCCGCTCGGTCGGGATGCCCTCGTCAAGCAGCTCGGCACGCGCGGACTGCTCGAGGGAGTCCGCGACCGTGGCCAACCTCTCCAGGGCGGCGGTCTCGAGCCGGATCTCCACGGATTGCTCCCGCATCGCGGTGGTGTCGGCCAGGCCGATCCCGAGCGCGGAGAGCACACCAGCCATCGGCGGGACGAGCACCGTGCGGATACCCAGCGCGTCGGCGACCGCACACGCGTGCTGCCCGCCGGCGCCGCCGAACGTGGTCAGCACGTACCGGGTTACGTCGTGTCCCTTTTGCACGGAGATCTTCTTGACCGCGTTGGCCATGTTCGCCACCGCGATCCGCAGGAACCCCTCGGCGACCTGCTCGGGCGAACGGTCGTCACCGGTGGCCGCCCGGATGTCGGCGGCCAGCTCGGTGAAGCTGCGCCGCACGATCTCGTCATCCAGCGGCTGCGTCGCCGCCGGGACCGAACACGGCCGGGAAGTGCGCGGGCTGGATGCGGCCGAGCATCACGTTGGCGTCGGTGACGGTGAGCGGACCGCCGCCGCGGTAGCAGGCCGGGCCCGGGTCGGCCCCGGCCGAGTCCGGGCCGACCCGGTAGCGGCTGCCGTCGAAATGCAGGATCGACCCGCCGCCCGCGGCCACCGTGTGGATGTCCAGCATCGGAGCGCGCAGCCGGACCCCGGCCACCTGGGTGTTGAACACACGCTCGTACTCGCCGGCATAGTGCGATACGTCAGTGGAGGTGCCGCCCATGTCGAAGCCGATGACATGGTCGAACCCGGCCAGTGCCGACATCCGCACCATGCCGACGATGCCCCCGGCCGGGCCGGACAAGATCGCGTCCTTGCCGCGGAAGTGCCCCGCCTCGGCCAGCCCCCCGTTGGACTGCATGAACATCAGCCGCACGCCACGCATCTGGTCTGCCACCTGGTTCGACATAGCGGCGCAGCACCGGGGACAAGTAGGCGTCGACCACGGTGGTGTCCCCACGCGGGACCAGTTTCATCAGCGGGCTGACCTCGGAGGACAGCGAGATCTGGCGAAGCCGATCTGCTCGGCCAGCTTGCCGATCTCCCGCTCGTGCGCCGGGTACAGGTAACTGTGCAGACACACCACCGCGACCGCGCGGATCCCGTCGGCGTGGGCCTGCCGCAGCTGTTCGCCCAGCAGCTCGAGATCGGGCGCGCGCAGCACCGTGCCCTCGGCCGTGATCCGCTCGTCGACCTCGACGACCCGCTCGTACAGCATCTCCGGCAGCACAATGTGCCGGTCGAAAATGCGGGGGCGATTCTGGTAGGCAATGCGCAGCGCGTCGCCGAAACCGCGGGTGATCACCAGCAGCGTGCGCTCTCCCTTGCGCTCCAGCAGCGCATTTGTCGCCACGGTGGTGCCCATCCGCACCGCCTCCACTTGCGCGACCGGCACGGGCACACCTTCGGCGGTCCCGAGCAGCGCACGGATCCCGGCAACCGCCGCGTCGCGGTACCGCGCAGGGTTCTCCGACAGCAGCTTGTGCGTCAGCAGGCGCCCGTCCGGCCGGCGCGCCACGATGTCGGTGAACGTGCCGCCCCGGTCAACCCAAAACTGCCACCCCGCACGAGCCACCAGGACTCCCTTTCATCGTCATCGACCAACTCTATCGGCGAGCAGGTGAACCGCCCGGACGCCGATGCGTTCATCACGACCCGCCACGTGCCCGAACGGCGCCGTTGGGTCACTTGATCCTCGCCGAGACCGCGGTCTCCGTACTGCCCTCAGCCCCTTGGCGCCCCCACGGCGAGCAGCGAACCACGATGCGCGACCGCCTTTGCATGCTCCGCAAAACGTTCGTAGCAGCGCGCGGCCAACGTGAGGTCGATCGCCGCGTCGACGTCGATCACTCCGGAGTTGGACAACAGCTGCTGATACAGCAGGTCCGCAACCGATTCACATTGTGCTCACCCTCGGTCAGCTCCGCCACACCAATCGAGGTGTGGGACTCCAAGACATCGGCTGCCTTTGCGGCTGCGTCGAGGCAACCCTCGCTCAGCTCACGAAGCACGGCCATAAGTGGGGCGGGTATCGATGCCCAGGCACGCCGGGTCCGGGCGATATCGGCGGCCTCCCGCGCTAGTTGCCCCATGCGCTCGGCTTCGGCGTTGACGAGGACAGCCACGATGGTTGTCGGCAGCTCCGGTACCCTCGCCTGGGAACGAAGTGCCAGGATCCGCGCTGCATGGTCCTCGATCTCATGACGGAGCGCAGACACCGTCTCATAGGCGGCACCGACGCTCTCGGTCGCGGAAGGATCAGTGCTGAACAGGGCGGCCGTCGCGTGGCCCATCGCGGTGCTCGTGAGTCGAATGAGGTCGACGAGCGGACCAGTCATGCTCCCGAGCTCCTGGGCCCGCGCTTCCCGCATCGGTTGACGTCCCGGTTCGCCCGCCGCCATGGTCAGTAACAGTACCCGCCGGCGAACCCATAAACGCTGGCTGCGAGTGGGTCCGACATCCTCCGATTACGGTCCCACCTACAACCACTTGTCCAATGGTCAAGTCCCGCCAAGTCTTCGCACAGGTCCTGGGTGCTCCTCCAAAGAGCCGAAGAAGCTGGTCCCCAACGGCCCAAAGCAGTGGCATGATCAGATCGGTGGTGACTAATAACCGCAGATCAGAACCTATTTCGCTTGGTCGGGCTGACAGGATTTGAACCTGCGACCACTTGACCCCCAGTCAAGTGCGCTACCAAACTGCGCCACAGCCCGGTGCCGCCTCGATCTTCCGGCAGCAGGTCGAAAGCCTACCGCAGAGGACCCGCTACCCCGCTAATCGACCTTCCCCAACGAGGTGGCCACCTTCTCGACCCAGTTCAGCAGGGCCCCGGCAAGTTCGGATTCGCGGCCGTAGAGCCGCTGCGCCGGCACCGGCACGCTGACCGCCACCGCGTGCCCGGTCACGCCCTTGAGCACCGCGCCCACCGCACAGATGCCGTCGGTCTGCTCCTCGCGGTCATAGGCGACGCCTTCGGCTTGGATGCGATCGAGCTCTTTGCTCAGCGCCGCTTGGCTCCCCGCTTCTCGCGCATGCGCACGTTGATCCGGATCGGGCTGCCCTCGAAGCCGAAGGCCTCGCGCAGCCGCCGCTCCAGAAAGCGTCGGTAGCCGGCTTCCAGGAACCCCGTGGTGAACAGCACGAACGTCGGCGGGCGGGCGGTGGCCTGGGTGGCGAACAAGATCCGCGGCTGCTTGCCCCCGCGCACCGGCGGCGGTGTCGCCGCCACCACCTCTTTGAGCCAGGCATTCAGCGGACCCGTCGGGATACGCATATCCCATGAGGCGAGGGCCGTCTCCATCGCGGGCACCAGTTTCTGCACCGCGCGGCCCGTCCTGGCGGAGATGTTGACTCGTTGCGCCCACCGCAGCTGCAACAGCTCGCGGTCGATCTCGCGCTCCAGCAGGTCGCGCCGGTCCTCGTCCACCAGATCCCACTTGTTGAAGGCCAGCACCAGCGCCCGCCCGGCCTCGATGACCATGGACAGCACCCGCTGATCCTGTTCGGTCAGCGGCTCCGAGGCGTCGATCAGCACGACCACCACCTCGGCCGCGTCGATCGCCGAGTGGGTGCGCACCGAGGCGTAGAACTCGTGGCCGCTGGCCTGGCCGACCTTGCGCCGCAGGCCCGCGGTGTCGACGAACCGCCACACCTTGCCGCCCAGTTCGATGAGCGAGTCCACCGGGTCCACGGTGGTCCCGGCGACATCGTGCACGACCGAGCGCTGATCACCGGCCAGCTTGTTGAGCAGCGAGCTCTTCCCCACATTGGGTTTGCCGACCAGCGCAACGCGCCGCGGGCCACCCGGCGCGGGCGCCGCTTCGGACACCTCCGGCAACGCGGCCAGCACCTCGTCGAGCAGGTCGGCGACGCCGCGACCGTGCATCGCGCTGATGGCGTGCGGCTCACCAAGACCCAGCGACCACAACGCCGCCGCGTCCGCCTCACCCTTTTCGCTGTCAACCTTGTTGGCGGCCAGGAAGATTGGTTTCCCCGAGCGCAACAGGATCCGGGCGGCCGCCTCGTCGGCGGTGGTGGCACCGACGGTGGCGTCGACCACCAGGATCACCGCGTCGGCGGTGCGCATCGCCACCGACGCCTGTTCGGCCACCAGCTGCTGCAGACCCTTGGCGTCGGGCTCCCACCCCCCGGTGTCCTGCACCACGAACCGGCGGCCGGTCCACAGCGCGTCGTAGGACACCCGGTCGCGGGTCACACCGGGGATGTCCTGCACCACCGCCTCGCGCCGGCCCAGGATCCGGTTGACCAGAGTCGACTTGCCGACGTTGGGCCGCCCGACCACCGCCACGACGGGCGCGGGGCCCGCCTCCCCCAGCTCTTCGAGCTCCGATTCGACCGATTCCCAATCGCTTTCGTCGGTCCAGGTGCCGTCCTGAGTCACCGCACCGCCCCGCTTCGCTGTTTGACCAGCTCCAGCAGGTGGTCGATTACCTGCGCCTCCGTCATCTCGCCGGTGTCGACGACCACCGCGTCGGCGGCGGCGCGCAGCGGCGACACCGCCCGGGTGGAATCCAGATGATCGCGCCGCCGTACGTCGGCCAGCACAGCGTCGTAGTCGTCGGTCAGCCCGGCCGCGACGTTCTGATCGTTGCGGCGGCGCGCGCGGGTTTCGGCCGACGCGGTCAAGAAGATCTTCACGGGAGCGTCCGGGAGGACGACGGTTCCGATGTCGCGACCTTCGACGACGACGCTGCCGGGCCCCTCGGCCATGCTGCGCTGCAACCCGACGAGTCGGGCGCGCACGGCGGGGACCGAGGACACCGCCGAGACCGCACCGGTGACCTGGTCACCGCGGATCTGGGCCGAGACATCCTCTCCGGCAAGGAAATAGCGATCTCCGTCGGGGTGGTAGTCCACCGACATCTGCACCGTCGACCCGATTTGCCCGACTGCTTCGGCGTCCGCCGGGTCGACGCCCGCGCGCAGCACCGCCAGCGTCACCATCCGGTACATGGCCCCGGTGTCCAGGTAGCGCGCACCCAGTGCGCTCGCCAGTCCTTTTGATACCGAGGACTTTCCGGTCCCAGCGGGCCCGTCGATCGCCACCACGACGTCGTCACAGACATTCCTTTCTCCGCTCACAGTACCGACCGCCTTGTACAGCTGCCCGATCTCCCCATGGTTCAAAGCCCGGATGCTGCCCGGCCGCTGCTTGCCCAGCGACACAGGTCCGATGTCGGTGCGTACCAGCGCCTCCACCGCGAAGCCGGCGGCGGCCAGCAGTCGGCGCACAATGCGATTGCGCCCTTCGTGCAACACCACCCGCACCAGCGTCTTGCCCGGAATGGCGTCCACGACCGCGAAATCGTCGACGCGCGCCGGGCCGTCGTTTAATTCGATTCCCGCCTTTAGTCTCTTGCCCAGCCCGCGCGGCACCGTCCCGGTCACCGTCGCCAGGTAGGTCTTGGGCACCTCGTGGGAGGGATGCATCAACCGGTGCGCCAGCTCGCCGTCGTTCGTCAGCAGGATCAGCCCCTCGGTGTCGGCGTCCAACCGCCCGACGTGAAAGAGGTTCTTGTTGCCGCGCACCCGATGTTCCACCAGGTCGCCGATGCACGGCCGGCCCCGATCGTCCGACATGGTCGAGTGCATGCCCCGCGGCTTGTTCAGCGCCAGGTACACCAGCGACTCATCGAGGACCACCCGGGCACCGTCGACCCGGATCACCGAGGCGTCCGGATCCACCCGGGTGCCCAACTCGGTCACCACCTGCCCGTCGACCTCGACACGGCCGTCGATGATCAACTTCTCGGCGGCCCGCCGCGACGCAATTCCAGCCTGGGACAACACCTTTTGCAGGCGGATCCCTTCCGTCTCGACCATCAATCCTGGTCCACGTCGAACGTCAGCGCCTGCGCGGGACCCTGACGGCCCGCAAGTTTGATGAAACGCGGCTCACTGTCCAGGGATTCGCTCAAGTCCTCGATGCTGTCGACGTCGGGTAGCAGCGGGGCGATATCGGGCAGGTCGGCGAGCGACGTCAGTCCCAACCGCTCCAGGAACAGGTCGGTGGTGGCGAACGTCACCGCGCCGGTGTCGTCGTCGACCCCGGCCTCGGTGATCAGGCCGCGCGCCAGCAGCGTGCGCATGACGGCGTCCACGTTGACGCCGCGGACCGCGCTGACCCGCGCCCGGGTCACCGGCTGGCGGTAGGCCACCACGGCCAGGGTCTCCAGCGCGGCCCGGGTCAGCTTGGATCGCGCGCCGTCCAGCAGCAGCTTCTCCACATATGGCGCGAACCGGGAGCGGGTGTACATCCGCCAGCCCTCGCCGGTCTGGCGCAGGTCGATGCCGCTGTCGCGTTCGGTGAGTTCGTCGGCCATCTGCTGCAGCCGGGCGGCGATTCGGTAGACGGGTTGCTGCGTGGCCGCGCCCAGCGCCTCGGTGGTGACCGGGGTGTCGACCACCAGCAGCAGCGCCTCCAGCACGGAGCCGAGCTCCTCGGCGTCCATGGGTGCGGCCTCGGCGATGTCGGGAATGCCTGCGATGTCGGAGTCGAGATCGACGTCCGGCAAATTTTCGCTCATCATTCGTCCCGCACTTCTACCAAGGCTTCGCTGGCCGGACGTTCCCCGGTCCATGAAATCTGGAGCACGCCAAGCGGCTCCGACTGGTCGAATGCTACCGTCCGGGTCCGATAGAGCTCGAGCAGCGCCAGGAAGCGCCCGACGACCTCCATCGGCGCCTCGCAGTCGGCGACCAGCTCGGAGAACGTGGCCCAGCGGCCGCTGCCGCGGGACTCCAGGATCGCCAGCAGCTTCTCGGCCTGCTCGGGCACCGAGACCTGCACCTCGTGCAGGTGCCCGATCGCGACCGTCGGCACGGGACGAGGGCTGAACGCGATCGCCGCGATCTGGGCGAACCTTTCGGCGTCGACGCCCAGCATCACCTCCGGCAGCAGTTCGGTGAACCGGTCCTCCAGCGACACGGCGCGCGGATAACTGCGCAGGGCGGTGGCCTCCAGCTCGGCGAACATCTCCGCGACGTGCTTGTACGCGCGGTACTGCAGCAGCCGGGCGAACAGCAGGTCGCGAACCTCGAGCAGCGCCAGGTCCTCTTCGTCGTCGATCTGTCCGGCCGGCAGCAGCCGGGCGGCCTTGAGGTCGAGCAGGGTCGCGGCGACCACCAGGAACGCGGTGGTCTCCTCCAGGTCCAGCTGGGACCCGATCTCGCGGGTGTAGGCGATGAAGTCGTCGGTGACCTGGTGCAGCGCCACCTCGGTGACGTCGAGGCGGTGGGCGAAGATCAGCTGCAGCAGCAGATCGAACGGCCCCTCGAAGTTGGTCAGGCGGACTTGAAAACCGTTCTTGGGTGGCGCCTCACCGTTCGCGCTGGCCGTCACGCGCCGAATCGGTCGATGAACTCGCGGGCCAGGGCGCGGTAGGCGATGGCGCCCGTGGAGCGCGGGGCCCAGGTGGTGATGGGTTCGCCGGCCACGCTGGTCTCGGGGAATCGGACGGTCCGGGTGATCACGGTGTCGAACACCAGGTCGCCGAACCGCTCCACCACCCGGGCCATCACTTCGCGCGCGTTGACGGTGCGCGGGTCGTACCGGGTGAGCAGGATCCCGCTGATCTCCAGCTTCGGGTTGAGCCGGTCGCGCACCTTGTCGACGGTGTCCGTCAGCAACGCCAGGCCGCGCAGCGAGAAGAACTCGCATTCGGTGGGGATCACCACACCGTCCGAGCAGGCCAGGCCGTTCACGGTGAGCAGCCCGAGCGACGGCTGGCAGTCGATCAGGACGTAGTCGTAGCGATCCAGCACCGGATGCAACGCCCGGCCCAGGGTCTGTTCGCGGCCCACCTCGTTGACCAGCTGGATCTCGGCGGCGGACAGGTCGATGTTGCTGGGCACCAGGTCCATGTGCTTGACCCGGGTCTGCAACAGCACGTCGTCGATCGACACCCGCGGCTCGACCAATACGTTGTGGATGGTCTGGTCCAGCTCGTAGTGCGGAACGCCGAGCCCCGCGGACAGCGCGCCCTGCGGGTCCATGTCCACCAGCAGCACCCGCCTGCCGTATTCGGCGAGCGCGGCGCCCAGGTTGATGGTCGACGTGGTCTTCCCGACGCCGCCCTTCTGGTTGCACATCGCGACGACCTTGGCCGGGCCGTGCGAGGTGCGCGGCTGCGGTTCCGGGATCGCCCGCGGCGGCCGCCCGGTGAGACCGAGCTCGACGCCGCTGTCCGGCTGCTCAGTCATGGCGGGGGTGTTCGGGAAGTGAACATCGACCGAAAGTCTAACGGGTTCGCGCGCGGAAGCCGGGCGACCCGCAGGCAATTTACCAGCCAATATGCGCGGAAATTGCTTCTGGTGGCCACTTTTCGCCCGCCCCGTCACACCAGTCTCATCAGCACCATGCAGCCGGGGCCTCGCCCCGGCCTATCGTGGTCTCCTATGGACCTCAAGCGACGGATTCCACTGCTGCGATGGTCGGTCTGGCGGATGGCGGCCGGGGTGCGCAACATCACCACGACCGGTCAGATCGGCGACGGACGCGAAGCCGCCGCGGCCGACTACGTCCTGCGGAACGCCAAGGCCGGCGACATCGACGACGTGCTGGCCACCATCGACAAGTTCGCCTACGAGAAGTCGCTGCTGATCAACGTCGGCGACGAGAAGGGGCAACTCCTCGACGCCGCGGTGCGCCGCGCCGACCCGGCGGTGGCGCTGGAGCTGGGTACCTACGTCGGATACGGCGCGCTGCGCATCGCCAGGGCCGCCCCGAACGCCAAGGTGTACTCCGTAGAGCTCGCCGAGGCCAACGCCGCCAACGCCCGGCGGATATGGGCCCACGCCGGTGTCGCCGACCGGGTGACGTGTGTCGTCGGCACCATCGGTGACGGCGGGCGCACCTTGGACGCGCTGGCCGAAGAGCACGGGTTCACGTCGGGTGCCCTCGACTTCGCGTTCCTCGACCACGACAAGGAGGCCTACCTGAACGACCTGCACAGCATCATGGCGCGCGGCTGGCTGCGCCCGGGCGCGATCGTGGTCGCCGACAACGTCCGGGTGCCGGGCGCGCCCAAGTACCGCGAGTACATGCGCCAGCAGCAGGGCAAGCAATGGGACACCGTCGAGCACAAGACGCACGTGGAATACCAGTCGCTAATACCCGACCTGGTGCTTGAATCCGAGTACTTGGGTTAGGTCAGCTCACGCCGCAGCGACGTGCAACAGCGGGCGGCTTCACGGACACATGAATGCGATCGGTGGACATTGCCTAGGCGTAATGGCTTCCGGCGGAGGATTGTCTCCGTCCCAAACCGGGGCAATCTTGCCGTTGTAAGAATTGATGACGTTGCCCATTCCATAGTTGGTGAAGTAAAAGGTGTGGCAAACATTCCAATCCCAAACCACGTCGCCCAGCCCCGTGGGGGGATCGTGTCGTTGCCCTGGACACCAATGATGAGGACCGTTATCCGCGTGAGCGGTCGCTGCGGTGAACCCCAATCCAGTGATCGCGAGGCCGCCCGATAGCAGCGCCCCGGCTATTTTCGTCTTCACCGAGTGATCCTGTGGCATGGCTGCCGTCCTTCCGAGGATGCTGAAGTCAGTATCGAACAGCAGCAAGTACACGTAGGACGCTTTGCTACCGATCCCGATTACTGCGCCCGGGGATGCGCTCCGGCCCACACCTCGCGTAGCGCGTGCACGGTGACCATCGTGTAGATCTGCGTCGTCGTCACCGAGGCGTGTCCCAGCAACTCTTGCACCACCCGCACGTCGGCCCCGCCCTCGAGCAGGTGGGTCGCGAAGGAATGCCGCAGCATGTGCGGCGACACGCCTGACGTGATTCCGGCGCGCTCGGCGGCGTCCTGCAGCACTTGCCACGCGCTTTGCCGCGACAGCCGCCCGCCGCGCACATTGAGGAAGATGGCCGGCGTCCCGCGGCCGCGCCGGGCCAGGTCCGGACGGCCGCGCACCAGATAGGCGTCCAGCGCCTGCACGGCGGGTCGCCCGATCGGCACCAGCCGCTGCTTGCCGCCCTTGCCGCGCAGCAGCACCGACCTGGCCCGGGTGTCGATGTCGTCGACGTCGAGGCCGACGGCCTCGGAGATCCGCGCCCCGGTGGAGTACAGGAGTTCCAGCAGCGTCCGGTTGCGCAGCGTGAGCGGGCCGTCGGACGCGCTGTCGCCGCCCGCGCCTTCCAGCAGCGCCAGCACCTGGTCGATCGTCAGGCTCTTGGGGAGCCGACGGCCCGGTGTCGGGGGCCGAACGGCCCGCGCCACGTCCAGCTCGGCGAGCCCCTCGGCCGCGGCGAACCGGTGCAAGCCGCGCACCGCGATCAGGGCCCGCGCCGCCGACACCGCGGACAGCGCGGAGGTCCCCGAGTCGGGGTCGCCGCGGCGCAACGCCACCAGGAACTCGCTCACGTCGTCCTCGCCGACCTTGGCCAGGTCGTGAATTCCACGGTCCGACAAGTGCTTGGTGTAGCGGCGCAGGTCGCGGCGATAGGAACTCAGGGTGTTCGCCGCCACGCCCCGCTCGATCGTGAGGTGGTCGAGGTAGCCCTGCAGTTGGGTGTCCAGGACCACCGTTGTCATTGCGCGGCCTTCCGCGCGACCAACGCCGTCGGCTTGTCCGGCCACGGGCTGTCCACCGGCCGCGGTTCCGCGACCCCTGCGGTTACCGCGTGGGCGGCCAAAATCCCGGCGATGGCGATGGAATTCACGATCTCGCCGCTGAACACCCGGCGGACCGCCTCGGCGACCGGCAACCAGCGCATCGTCATGTCGGCTTCCTCGTGGTGCGCCTCCGGCCGCGCCACTTCGGTGAGCTCGGTGGCCAGATACACCCGCACCGATTCGTCGCTGAAGCCCGGCGCGGAATTCAGGTCGACCAGCACCTGCCACGTGCCTGCCTGCAGGCCGACCTCCTCTTGGAGCTCACGGATGGCCGTCTGCTCCGGCGGCTCCCCCGCCACATCGAGCAACCCGGCCGGAAGCTCCCACAACCGCCGGCCGAACGCGTGGCGGTATTGATAGACCATCGCGATGTTGTTGTCCTCGTTCAACGCCACAATGGCGACGGCCCCGTAGTGCTCGATGACCTCACGAACCACGGTGGTGCCGCCCGGCATCCGGACCTGGTCACTGCGCAGCGCGAAAATCTTTCCCGTGTACAGCGTTTCGGATGACGCCGTCTCGAAGACGTGTTCAGCCACGGGCCGCGGGCTGAGGTAGCGGCCGCTCGGCGCTGTCCTGGTGATTGCCGTTGGGCGACTGCTCGGAGATGTCCATCGGCAACAACTCGCCGGCCTTGTAGTCGATGGCCGCACCGACGAACGCGACGAACAGCGGGTGCGGTCGGGTGGGCCGGCTCTTCAGTTCCGGGTGGGCCTGGGTCCCGACGATGAACGGGTGCACCTCCCGCGGGTATTCGACGAACTCCACCAGATGCCCGTCGGGCGAGGTTCCGGAGAACCGCAGGCCGCTCTCGGCGATCTTGTCGCGGTAGGCGTTGTTGACCTCGTAGCGGTGCCGGTGCCGCTCCGACACCTGCGTGGCGCCGTACGCCTCGGCAACGATCGATCCCGGCTGCAGCACGGCGGGGTAGGCACCCAGCCGCATGGTGCCGCCCAGATCGGCCTGGCCCGCCACGATGTCGACCTGGTCGGCCATCGTGGAGATGACGGGATCCGGTGTGTCGGGATCGAATTCGGCCGAGTTGGCCTGGGTGAGCCCCGCCGAGCGCGCGGCCTCGATCACGATGCATTGCAGCCCGAGGCACAGGCCCAGCACCGGCAGCCCCCGCGTCCGCGCGTACCGGATGGCGCCGATCTTGCCCTCGATGCCGCGGATGCCGAAGCCGCCCGGGATCAGCACACCGTGCACGTCGTCCAGTGCCGCCGCCGCGCCCGCCGCGGTCTCGCAGTCGTCCGAGGCCACCCATTGCATCTCCACCTTGGCGTGGTGCTTGAAGCCGCCGGCCCGCAGCGCCTCGGTGACCGACAGGTAGGCGTCGGAAAGCTCAACGTACTTGCCCACCAGGGCGATTCGTACGGTCTCGTGCGGCTCGTGCACCCTGCGCAGCAGGTCGTCCCACTCGGTCCAGTCGACGTCGCGGAACGGCAGGTTGAGCCGGCGCACCACGTACGCGTCGAGTTCCTCACGGTGCAGCCGCTTCGGGATGTCATAGATCGACGGCGCGTCCGGGGTGGAGATGACACCGTCGATATCGACGTCGCACATGAGCGCGATCTTGTTCTTCAGCGCTTCGGGGACGTCCCGGTCGCAGCGCAGGACCAGCGCGTCCGGGGTGATACCGATGCTGCGCAGCGCGGCCACCGAGTGCTGGGTGGGCTTGGTCTTGAGTTCGCCCGACGGCGCCAGGTACGGCACCAGCGAGACGTGCAGAAAGAAGACGTTTTCCCGGCCCAGGTCGTGGCGGACCTGGCGCGCCGCCTCCAGGAACGGCTGCGACTCGATATCGCCCACGGTGCCGCCGATTTCGGTGATGACCACGTCCGGGCGGTTACCCTGGGCGTCCGGCTCGGCCATCGCCACGATCCGCCGCTTGATCTCGTCGGTGATGTGCGGGATGACCTGAACGGTGTCGCCGAGGTATTCGCCGCGCCGTTCCTTGGCGATGACGGTCGAATACACTTGCCCCGTCGTGACATTCGCCGAGCCGGACAGGTCGCGATCCAGGAACCGCTCGTAGTGACCGACATCGAGGTCTGTCTCGGCGCCGTCCTCGGTGACGAACACCTCGCCGTGCTGGAACGGGTTCATCGTGCCCGGGTCCACGTTGAGGTACGGATCGAGCTTCTGCATCGTCACGTACAACCCGCGGGCCGTCAGGAGCTGGCCGAGGCTGCTGGCGGTAAGACCCTTACCCAGCGAGGAAGCGACGCCCCCGCTGACGAAGAGGTGCTTAGTGGCGGATTGCTGGTGCTTTCGCACAGGCGACCTCCGTGAAGACGGGCAGGGCGTCGAATTTTGCTAGCGAATAACTAGTTGGGCCTGCCGACCCACGGAAATCCACCCTAACATCCACGACCGCAGTGGCGTGGGGAACACGCCCGCTACTGGGGCACCGTGATCGATGTGGCGCCGTGACCGGTGCCGTACTGACCGGCGTGGCCGCCGTTGATCAGGTCGTGCAGGCCCAGCACAGCGGTGATGCGGCCGGGCGCGGTGTCGACGTCGTCGACGGTGCTGATCGCCGAGTTCATCCCTGCGTCGGCGCGCGTCACGGCGACGGCCGCGCCCCCGGTCGCCGAACCGTCCCGCCCGGCGAGCAGGGTGCCCGAGCCGTGCGGCGCCAGCGCGGCGGCGAATCGGGCGACGCTGACGCCCTGATTGCCGGCGTCCTGGGGCAGCGAGCCGCCGGTGACGACCAGCGCGGCATTCGCCGCGCCCATGTGGTCGTTCTGTTGATAGGTGATGAAACCCGTGTCGCGCAGCGCCGCCAGCACGGTGTCCCGCTGGGCCTCTGAAACTTCTGGGACGGGCGGGACCGCTGGATTGGCGATCAGCAAGGCGATGCCCATCAGGTCGCCGGCCTGCGAACCTTGGTCGACGAGCTTGGTGCTCAGCTGCTGACCGGCCGGCAAAATCGACGAGTTCACCACGGTCTGCAGTTTCTCCGCGGAATTGGCCTCGACGAACTCCTGCGTCAACGACACGGTTCCGGTCACCGCGCCGCCGGCCTGGCCGATGAACTTCGACACCGCGGCGACGTCGTCGTCTTTGGCGTCCGGGGTGCGGAACACAACGACCGACTTACCGGCGAGCGCGTCGTGCACGATCCGGCCGACCAGTTGGGTGTCGAAATTGTTTGCCGCGCTGAGCTTTTCATTCAGCACGTTCTTCTGGTCGTTGAGCCCGTTGATCTGGGTGTGCAGGTCCCGCTTCTCGTCACGCAGGCTGGACAGCAGGGTGTCGGACAAGAAGCCGGAACCGAGCACGACTCCCACGGCCAGCGCCAGGAAGACGGCGGCCAGCGATAACGCGTGTTGGCGTAGCGAGATCATCTCCGGCGAGGTCCTAGGTAACCAAGTGCTGAACCCAGAGGGAAACGTGGTTCCAGTATTCGGTGACCCAATGCAGCACCACGCCGTCCGTGCGTGACACCCACAGCGCGACGATGACGGCGATCAGCATCGTCAGCGCCAACAGCGCGATGGCGCCCGCCGAGATGTGGTTGCGGTAGAGCGTGGCCACCGCCTTGGCGTCCACCACCTTCTCCCCGACCCGAAGCCTGGTCAGGAAGGTCGACGGGTTGGTGTGCGCTCGCGTCCGGTCGAAGAAGGTCTCGATGTTGGCGGTGTGGCCGGCGGTCACGAGCAGCGCGGCGCCGTGGTGATCGGCCAGCAGCAACGCCAGGTCGACCGCCGAACCCGCGGCCGGGAATGTCATCGCCCCGACCCCCAGATCCTGGATGCGTTCCAAGCCGGGTGCGTGGCCGTCGGCATCGGCGGGCAGGACGACCTGGGCGCCGCACTTGAGGGCGTCGGCGCTGATGTGGTCGGGGTCGCCGACGATGACCTGGGGCCGATAACCCGCCTTGCGCAACACATCCGCTCCGCTGCCCACGCCGAAGAGCACCGGCTGATACTCCTTGATGAACGGCTTGAGGGACTTCAGATCCTCCTCGGCGCTGGGCTCGTCGCCGACTATCACCACGTGCCGGCGGCGCAGGTCGATGTCGATGTCGGGGATCCCGATGCCGTCGATCAACAGCGGGCTTTCGCTCTTGATGAACTCGATTGTGTTGCCGGCGAACGCCTCCAGGTGCGCGGACAGGCCGCTCTTGGCCTCCCGCATCAGGTCGGCGATGTCGTGGTCGGTGCGCTCGGTGCCGCGGACCAGCCTGCGGTCGCCGGAGTACACCCCGCCTTCGTGCAGGCGGATCTTGGCGCCGTCCTTGACCCTCTTGAAGATGTCGGGTCCGGTCTCGTCGATCAGGGTGACCCCGTTGTTGACCAGCACCTCCGGCCCCATGTTGGGATAGCGGCCCGACACCGACGGCGAGGCGTTGACGACCGCGGCGATATCGGCCTCCACCAGGGCGTCCGCCGTGATGCGGTCCAGGTCCAGGACATCGAGCACCACGATGTCGCCGGGGCACACCCTGCGCAGCAATCGGTCGATGTTCCGGTCCACCCGCGCGGTGCCGACGAGGCCCGGCCGGGCGGTGTTACGGGTTAGCAGGCCTGACATCTTCATGGGGGCGATTCTGTCCGTGATGCGCGGACGAGGCGTGGAGGCGCGCCGTAACATCAGCCTCAGAAGTTATCTAGAGTCCCATTAGTCACATCTGTATTAAGTGTTCCCGACGGTTAGATCTCATCCTTCTGGGCCGCGTCGAGCAGTTCGCGGGCGTGCGCGCGGCCGCTGTCGGACTCGCCCAGCCCGGCCAGCATCCGCGCCAGTTCGGCGACCCGCTCGTCGCCGGTGACCCGCCGCACCACGCTGGTCCCCTTGGGCCCGGCGCTGTGCACCACCAGGTGCACGTCGGCGTACGCCGCGACCTGCGGCAAATGCGTGACCACGATGACCTGGTGGGTGCGCGCCAACCGCGCCAACCGCCGCCCGATCTGCACAGCGGCCCGGCCGCCGACGCCGGCGTCGACCTCGTCGAACACCATGGTGGTGCCCGCCGCCGAAGTGGCCAGCACCACTTCCAGCGCGAGCATCACCCGGGACAGCTCGCCGCCGGAGGCGCTCTTCGCCAGCGGCAGCTGGTCCATCCCGCGGTGCGCCGCGAAACCGAACTCGACCTGATCGACGCCATCGGCACCGGCCCGGGCCAGCATCGGCCCGGAGGGCCCAACGGACACGGTGAGCGCGGCGGGATCATCCTTGTCGGCGGCGACGTCGTTGCTCACGTCGATGGTGAATTGGGCGTCGGCCATCGCCAGCCCGGACAGCTCCGCGGTGACCTCCTTGGCGAGCCGCTTGGCGGCCTTCCGTCGAATGCCACTGAGATCGACTGCGGCCTGGGCTAATTCGTGTGCGAGCTCGTCGACCCGAGCCGCCAGCGCCGTCAAGCCCTCCTCGGAGACGTCGAGTTGGGCCAGCCGTTGCCGCGCCTCCTGGGCCCACTGAAGCACCCCGTCGACGTCCGCGGCGTACTTGCGGGTCAACGTGCGCAGTTCGGCTTGCCGGGAAAGCTTGGCTTCCAGCGCGCTGGCATCGACCGGCAGCTCGTCCAGATAACTGCCGAGTTCGCCGGCCGCATCGGCCACCACCGTGAGCGCCTCGCCGACCTGCCCGGCCAGCGCCCGTAGCTTCGCGTCATCCGTTGACTCCAAGGCGGCCCGGGCCCGCCCCAGGCTGTCGGCGGCGCTGTGTCCGGAGACCTCCGCGTCGTCGGGCGCCCCGGAGAGCGCCGCGTGCGCGGTGACCGCGGCCTCGCGCAGCGTGTCCAGCTCGGAGAGGCGCACGATGTCGGCGACCAGCGCATCGTCCTCGCCCGGTTGCGGGTCCACGGTGTCAATCTCGTTGAGCGCGAAGTTCAGTCGGTCGGACTCCAGGGCGAGTTCGCGCATGCGGTTCCGGCGGTCGATGAGGTCGCGCCGCGCGGTGAGCCAGGCGTCGCGCAGTTTGCGGTAGCGCTCGAGCGCGGGGCCGGACTTCGCGAACCGGTCCAGCGCGCCACGTTGCTCCTCGGGCCGCATCAGTCGGAGTTGGTCGTTCTGCCCGTGCAGGGTGAGCAACTCGGTGGTGAAGTCGCCCAGCGACTTGGCCGGCACGCTGCGACCGCCGAGATAGGCCCGCGAAGGCCCGTCGCGGCTGACCGAACGCAACGCGATCACGCTGCCGTCCTCGTCGCGCTCCGCTCCCGACGCATCCAGCATCTCGTCCAGCTGCGCCACCGCGGCATCCTCGAGATCGGTTGTGGTGAAACGGCCTTCGACGACCGCGCGGTCGGCACCCGACCGGACCCGGGCGGCGTCGGCGCGGGCACCGCCGAGCAGGTGCAGCCCGGTCACCACCATCGTCTTGCCGGCGCCGGTCTCACCGGTCAGTACGGTCAGGCCGCGGTCGAACTCGCCGACGGCCGCGCTGATCGCACCCAGCGACTCGATGCGGATTTCAGTCAGCATTCAGTCAGCACCGAGCCGCGCCGTTACTTGCCACGCCACCCGGTGACCGGCAACCGGAATTTGCGCACCAACCGGTCGGTGAACGGCGCGCTGTCCAGCCGCGCCCATTTCACCGGTG
This sequence comes from uncultured Actinomycetota bacterium, assembly GCA_963850895.1. GTDB lineage: Bacteria > Actinomycetota > Actinomycetes > Mycobacteriales > Mycobacteriaceae > Mycobacterium. The sequence goes on from CAWKNK010000002.1 coordinate 35,602, forward strand.
TGTCACAACGTCGTATCTCGATCCGGCTGCCGGCCGGGATCAGCATTTCGCGGCGCCCGTCGCAGAACACCAGGGCGTCGTGACCGTCCGCCTCGACCTCGATGGCGACGGTGGCGTCGGGACTGGTAACCATCGGCCGGCCGAACAGCGCGTGAGCGTTGTTGGGCACCACCAGGATTGCTTCGAGGTCGGGCCACAACACCGGGCCGCCCGCGGAGAACGCGTAGGCGGTGGACCCGGTGGGCGTCGACACCAGCACCCCGTCGCACCCGAACGCCGACACCGGCCGCCCGTCGATCTCGACGACCACCCCGAGCACGCCCAGCCGCGGGCCCTTTTCCAGGCTGACTTCGTTGAGCGCCCATCCGTGTTCGATTTCACGACCGCCCGCGCGCACGACCACGTCCAGCGTCAGGCGGTCCTCCACCCGGTAGTCCCTGGCGACAACGTGGTCCAGCACGCTGTCGATGGCCTCGGCCTCGGCCTCGGCCAAGAAACCGATCCGGCCCAGGTTGACGCCCAGCACCGGGATTCCGGCGTTGCGGGCCAGCTCTGCCGCGCGCAGGAACGTGCCGTCCCCACCGAGCGCCAGCACCAGTTCGCAGCCGTCGGCGGCCTGCGGGTCCGCGTCGACCACCTCGATTCCGACGCCCATCGCCCGCATGTCGTCGGGAGCCACGTGCAGCGTGCCGCGGTCGACCGCCTCGGCGGACAGGACGCGGAGATTAATGTCGTTGTCGCCCAGGACTTTCTGCACACGGGCCGCCGTATCGGTGGCTTCTTCGCGGCCGGTGTGGACCACCATCAGCACGGTGCGGTGCTCGGTCGAAACGGTCATTGCGGGCCCTCTTTCACGGCGCGCTGCACCGCTGCCACCAACTCGTCATCCGCCAATCCCCGATCAGTCTGGGCGCGCAGCCACAGGAAGTATTCGACATTGCCCGACGGGCCGGGCAGCGGGCTGGCGGTGACGCCGACGGTGTGCCAGGCCAGCTCGTGGGCGCGCCGGGCCACGGCCAGGATGGCATCGGCGCGCAGGGCGGGGTCGTGCACTACGCCGCCGGCTCCGACCTGGCCCTTGCCGACCTCAAACTGCGGCTTCACCATGGGAACGATATCCGCAGTGGGGGAAGCACATCCAACCAGCGCGGGCAACACGGTCGCCAGCGAAATGAACGACAGGTCGGCCACGATCAGGTCGACCGGCCCGCCGATCGCCTCGCGGGACAGGTCGCGGGCGTTCGTTCGCTCGACGACGACGACCTGCGGGTCGCAGCGCAGCGACCACGCCAGCTGGCCGTACCCGACATCCACCGCAACCACCTCGGCGGCCCCACGGTCCAGCAGGACCTCGGTGAACCCACCCGTCGACGCCCCGGCGTCCAGGCAGCGGCGACCCGCCACCGGAATCCCGAAGGTGTCCAGGGCGCCGATGAGTTTGTGCGCGCCGCGGGACACCCAGCCCCGTTCGCCGTCGTCGCTGACGGCAAGGGCCGCGGTGACGGCGACGGCGGTGCCCGGCTTGCGCGCCGGTAGGCCGTCGATGCTGACCCGTCCGGCGCCGATCAACTCCGCGGCCTGCTGGCGCGATCGCGCGAGGCCGCGCCGAACCAGCTCGGCGTCGACGCGGGCGCGGCGAGACATGCGCGCACTCAGCCCTTCTCCGCCGACTCCAGCGCCGCCAGCAGCACGTCGTGCGCCTCGGAAAGGCGGCGCGCTATCTCCTCGAGCTCCGCGAGCGAGGGTTCCTGGTCGGGGCTTTCCGCGGCCCCGGGCTCGGGCAGCCGGGCGAGCAGGGCGTCGATTTCCGCACGAATCTGTTCAGGATCGATAGTCATTGCGCTCTTACGCTAGTCACCCGTCAGTCGCTGCGCACCAACGACCAGCGCTGCAACGCGGCGCGGGCGCGGTCGTCGGCCGCCCGGATACTCACCGGCCGACCGTGGGAATCGGCGACCTGGGCACCCCATACCGCGCTGGCGACCGCCCGCACGATCGAGAGCCCGTCGCCGTCGTCGCGGGCCATTGCCGCTGACGGTCACCACCCGCTCGCCGACCTCGACGCGCCAGCCCGGCTGCGGTCCGACCGCGAGCTGCTCGCCGTCCTGGTGCAGCGCACGCAAGTCGTGGCCGATATAGGTGGGCCGGTGAACCGGTTCGGCGTACACGGCGTCCCGGGCCGAATTGACCCCGGTGAGCACCATCAAGCTGGGCAGCTTGGCCGCGTTGGCGCCCTCGATGTCGGTGTCCAGCCGGTCGCCGACCACCAGGGGTGCGCGAAAGTCGCCCCTGGCCGCCGCGTCGGTGAGCAATCCGGGCGCCGGTTTGCCGGCGACCTGGGGTTCGGCGCCGGTGGCCGCGCGCAGCGCGGCGACCATGGATCCGTTCCCCGGCAACAGGCCCCGCTCGGTCGGCAGGGTCGGATCGACGTTGGCCGCCACCCACAGCGCGCCGGACCGGATGGCCAGCGCGGCTTCGGCGAGGTCCGGCCAGCCGATGGACATCGACAGGCCCTGGACGACGGCGACCGGGTGGTCGTCATACCGGCGCACCGGGCGCAGCCGGACCGCCGCGACCTCGTCGGCCAGTGCGTCGGTGCCCACGATCAGCACCGGTGACCCCGCCGGCAGCTGATCGGCCAGCAGCCGGGCCGCGCTCTGGGCGCTGGTGGCGACATCGTCGGCCGTGGCGGTGAAGCCGAGCTCGGTCAGGTGCGCCGCGACGTCGGCGGCGCTGCGCGACGCATTGTTGGTGACGAAGAACGCGCGGCTTTGCACCTCGGCCAGCGCCTGCACCGCGCCCTCGGTGGGCCGGCGGCCGCGAAACAACGTCCCATCCAGGTCGAGCAGCAGGCAATCATATTTGCGTGCAACGCTTGTCATCTCAGCCCAGCTCGCTGGCCCGGTCCTCGGCGTCGGTGACGCCTTCGACATCGGCGGCCGCCGAGCGCAGGAACCACTGCAGCGCTTCGTCGACCCGGCCGAGGGCCAGCAGCGTATCGGCGTAGGCGTAGAACAACCGCGCCGCCGTCGAACCCTGGCGGCCCGGGTCCGGTTGCGGCGTGGACAAGACGGTCAGCGCCTGCTCCAGCTGCCCGAGATCCGCGCGCGCGCCGGCGGCGACGATGCGCAACTCGTCGGCTTCGTCGCCTTCGAGCTTGGCCGCCTCCGGTCCGCGCGCGAGTTCGATCGCCCGTTCCGGGCGGCCAAGTCCGCGTTCGCAATCCGCGATCAGCGCGAGCAGGTTGGACTTGCTGCCCATCCTGCGCGCGGCGCGCAATTCGGCCAGCGCCTGGGCCCAGTCGCCGCACTGATAGGCGGCGATCCCGACCGCCTCACGGATCGCCGCGATCCTGCTGGACCGGGCGCGCGCCGCGCGGGCGTGACTCAGCGCGGCCTCCGGGTCTTCGTCGAGCAGCTCGCCGGCGGCGACCAGGTGGCGCGCCACCGCGTCGGCCGTGGCGCGGTCCAGGGTGCTCAGTTCGCCCCGGATTTCGGGCGCCAGCTGCCGGGCCTCCACGCCCGGCGGTATCGGCGGCCCGGCGTCCGGCGTGCGGTGGCCGTCGGGGTTCTGCGGCTGGGCCGGCCGCGCGCGGCCCGGCCCCGACCAAGCGCCGGATGGGCGCGGGCGCCGTTCACCCCGCTGCCGCTGCCTGTCGTCGACCACGCAGCCGAGGATACGGGGGCCCCGGGGGCTAGTACGCCGTGAGCCGGTTCTGCAGCAGCGGCGCTATCACCGCCGGGCAGTAGTTCGCGACGGCGACGATGGTGAACAGGCCGGCCGCCTCGTAGCCCAGGCCGCTGCGGTCGGCCATCTCGTCAGCGACCGAGTCGAAGGACTGACCCGGTGTGACCAGCAGCGGGCACACCGACTGGCCCAGCGCCAAGGCGCTGTCCGGGTGGGGATACGTGATACCGGCGTTGCTGAGCGCCATCAGGAAGGCGTTACCCCGCATGTCGGCGCGGACGGGCGCGGCCAGCGGCGCCGCCAGGCCCGCCACGCACGCGCTCACCCCCAGGACACGCAGCAGGACCCACTCCACACGCCTCAGGGATATCACCGTGACCACCCTGGCCAATGCGGGTCACAGCCGCAGCACGGTGCGGTAAAGATTTGCGCACCAACGCGTTTTGCGGGTGCGATCACTACACCTTTTCGATCCCGGCGATGGTGCGCTTGCCGCGGCGCAGCACCAGCCACCGGCCGTGCAGGAAGTCGGAGGGCTGCGGCGCCCACTCCTCGCTGTCGATCCGGGCGTTGTTGACCGACACCCCACCCTCGCCGATGGTGCGGCGCGCGGCCTTCCTGCTCTCGGACAGGCCGCTGGCCACCAACAGGTCGACGATCCCGTCGGGGCCACCGGGTTTGAGCTCGGCGACCGAGGCCTCGCGCAACGCCGCCGTCAGCGTCGCCTCGTCCAGGCGGTCCAGTTCGCCCTGCCCGAACAGCGCCCGGCTGGCGTGCTCGACCGCCTCGGTGGCCGCCTCCCCGTGCACCAGGACGGTCAGTTCGCGGGCCAGCCGTCGCTGGGCGGCCCGCTGCTGCGGGCGCTCGGCGGTCGCCTGTTCCAGCTCGCCCAGCTCGTCGGCCGACAAGAAGGTGAACCACCGCAGGTACCGGATCACATCGGCGTCGGCGGTGTTGAAGAAGTACTGGTACCAGGCGTACGGGGTGGTCATCGCCGGGTCCAGCCACAGGCTGCCGCCGCCGGTGGACTTCCCGAACTTGCTGCCGTCGGCCGCGGTCACCAGCGGGACGGTGAGCGCGTGCACCGTCGCGCCCAGCTTCTGGCGGGCCAACCGGACCCCGGCGATGATGTTGCCCCACTGGTCGGAGCCGCCGATTTGCAGTGTGCAGCCGTAACGGCGGTGCAATTCGACGTAGTCGTTGGCCTGCAGCAGCATGTAGCTGAACTCCGTGTAGGAGATGCCCTCGCCCTCCAGCCGCCGCCGGATGGTGTCGCGATCCAGCATGACGTTCACCGAGAAGTGCTTGCCGAGGTCGCGCAGGAACTCGATGGCCGACAACGGGGCCGTCCAGTCCAGGTTGTTGACGACGATGGCGCCCGTCGGTGAGGCCCCAGAATCGGAGAAATCGACGAAGCGCTCCAGTTGCCCGCGGATGCGCTCGGTCCATTCGGCGACGACGTCCGCCTCGTTGAGGGCGCGCTCGCCGACGTCGCGCGGGTCACCGATCATGCCGGTGGCGCCGCCGGCGAGGACGATCGGACGGTGCCCCGCGCGCTGAAAACGACGCAGCGCCAGCAGCGGCACCAGGTGCCCCGCATGCAGGCTCGCCGCCGTGGGGTCGAAGCCGGCGTACACCGTCATCGGGCCGCGCTGCGCTTCGGCGGCCAGCGCGTCGAGGTCGGTGGACTGCGCGATCAGCCCGCGCCAGCCCAGCTCGTCAAGGATCCCGGAAGACATCGCCGCCGACTCTAGTCGCTGGTCCCGGGGGCGGGCGCTCGCGGACTTCGTCGGTAGGCCGAGACTTCCGGCCGGCCCGCGAGCCAGAATCGCCACGGCCGGTCGGCGGCCTGGCTGACCCCGACGCGGGGACCCGACACGGCGGTCAGCGGCTCGTTGAGTTCCAGGGTTACCGGGCCGGCGGGGTTGAAGAGGTCAATGCCGTTGTCGTCCATGGTGATTCCCAGGGCCGAACACAGGTTGCCCGGGCCCCGCGCCAGCGTGGCAGCGCGGACCGGCTCGCCGCGCCGGGCGCGGGCGACGTCGGCGCCATCCTCGAGGGCCGCGGCCCGCAGCAAGACGGCCGCGGCGGTCCCGTTCGGCCCGCACGAGACGTTGGCGCAGACATGGATCCCGTGGCTGCGATAGGTGTAGAGCCGGCCGGGAGGCCCGAACATCACCGCGTTGCGCCCGCTGATGCCGCGATAGGAGTGGGCCGCCGCGTCCGGCCAGGGCCCGTCGGGAACCCCGCCGTACGCCTCCACTTCGACGATGACGGCGCTGACGCCGCGCCCGGTGAGGGTGGCGCCGAGGAGCCGATGCGCAGCCGCGACGGGGTCGACTAGCAGCTGGCTTGCGGCCACCCACCGAACCTACCGGCGGCACTTCCATGGCAGTATCCCGGTGTCCTTGGGAGCAGTGAAGGAGCGCACATCATGCATCCGATCGACCCCGCCGCCACCGCGTGGCTGCTGGCCAGCACCGCACTGGTTCTGCTGATGACCCCCGGCCTGGCGATCTTCTACGGCGGCATGGTCCGCACCACCGGGGTGCTCAACATGATCATGATGAGCTTCATCTCCATACCGCTGGTCACGGTGGCGTGGCTGTTGCTCGGTTACACCATCGCGTTCTCCGAGGACGGGGCGAGCGGGTTCCTCGGCAACCTCAGGCATATCGGCATGCTGGGCATCACCCCGGACACCGCCCACGGCGCGGTTCCCGAGCTGCTGTACGCCACGTTCCAGGTGGCGTTCGCGATCATCACGGCCGCGCTGGTCAGCGGCGCGATCGCCGACCGCGCGAAGTTCGCCGCCTGGATGGTGTTCGTCCCGGTGTGGACGGTCGTCGTGTATTCGGTTGTCGCGCACTGGGTGTGGGGCCCCGGCGGCTGGCTGGCCAAGCTGGGCGTGCTCGACTACGCGGGGGGCCTCGTCGTCGAGATCGTGTCCGGTGCGTCCGCCCTGGCCCTGGCGCTGGTGCTCGGCCCCCGCCTCGGCTTCAAGAAGGACGCCATGCGGCCGCACAATCTGCCGCTCGTGTTGCTCGGTGTCGGTCTGCTGTGGTTCGGTTGGTTCGGGTTCAACGCCGGTTCCGCCCTGGCCGCCAACGGAACCGCCGCGGCCATCTTCCTCAACACGCTCGTCGCCGGCTGCCTCGGGATGCTCGGCTGGCTCTCGGTCGAACAGATCCGCGACGGCAGGCCCACGACGTTCGGTGCGGCGTCCGGTGTGGTGGCCGGGTTGGTCGCCATCACGCCGTCGTGCGGAACCGTCAACACGCTCGGCGCGGCGGTCGTCGGCCTCGCGGCCGGCATCGTGTGCTCGTTCGCGGTCAGCGCCAAATTCCGCTTCAACTACGACGATTCGCTCGACGTGGTCGGTGTGCACTTCGTCGGCGGCGTCGTCGGTGTGTCGTTGATCGGGTTGCTCGCCACGGCGGTCATGACGTCGGGCCCGCAGGGCCTCTTCTATGGGGGCGGCTTCGCCCAACTGGGCAAGCAGGCTCTCGCGATCGTCGTCGTCGCGCTGTATGCGTTCACGGTGTCGTTCGCGCTCGCGAAGGTGATCGACCGGGTGATGGGCTTCCGGCTCAGCGCGGAGGACGAGACCACCGGCGTCGACCTCACTCAGCACGCCGAGACGGCCTACGCCGAGGGCGTGCACGGCCACCTGCCGCTGCGGCGTCCCGGGTTGGACGATCGCTCCCCGTAGACCCTTGACAGCGCCTCGCTCGAGGACGATATTCATCATATGATGACTTCATCGAGTGATGAATTGCTACGCAATGGCGCGGAGCCGGCCGTCACCATCGAGCATCTCCACGTGGTCCGCGGCAAACTGGCAGCGCTGCAGGACATTTCCGTTCGGATCGCCCGGGGCACCATCACCGGCCTGCTCGGTCCGTCCGGATCCGGGAAAACCACGCTGATGCGCTGCATCGTCGGGACCCAGATCGTCACCGGGGGCTCCGTGACGGTGCTCGGCCACCCGGCCGGTGCGCGCTGGCTGCGGCAGCGGGTTGGCTACATGCCGCAAGATCCGACGATCTACGACGATCTGCGGGTGATCGACAACGTCCGCTACTTCGCTCAGCTCTGCGGTGTCGACGGCCAGGCCGCGGACGAGGTGATTGAGGCGGTGGACCTGCCCAATTACCGCACCGCGCGCTGCGCGAACCTCTCCGGCGGACAGCGCGCCCGGGTCTCACTGGCGTGTGCGCTGGTGGGACGGCCGGACCTGCTGGTGCTCGACGAGCCCACCATCGGCCTGGATCCGGTGCTGCGCGTCCAGCTCTGGGAGCAGTTCGACGCGATCGCGCGGCGCGGTACCACCTTGCTGGTGTCCAGCCACGTCATGGACGAGGCCGATCGCTGCGGCGACCTGCTGCTGATGCGCGATGGCCAGCTCCTGGCCCACACCACGCCGGACCACCTAAGGAAGGAGACCGGATGCACCTCACTGGAGGAAGCGTTTCTGTCCATCATCCGACGCACCAACACCGTGCCCGCAGCCGGCTGACGCCGCAGAACTACACCGCCACCACGACGCGGATCCTGCGACAGCTGGCGGCCGACCACCGCAGCGTCGCGATGATCTTGTTCGTGCCGATCTTGGTTATCACGTTGATGTACTTCATGTTTCAGAATGCGCCGCACCGACCGGGCACGCCGGCCCCCTTCAACAACGCCTGCCTGATCCTGCTGGGCCTTTTCCCGCTTTTCGTGATGTTCATCATCACGGCGATCACGATGCAGCGGGAACGGGCATCCGGGACGCTGGAGCGCATCCTGACCACTCCCCTGCGCCGGTTCGACCTGCTGATCGCCTACGGCAGCGCGTTCTCGACAGCCGCTGCGGCGCAGGCCATCTCGGCGTGCATTGTGTCGTTTTGGTTGCTCGGCTTCGACACCGCCGGCAGCCCGGCGTGGGTGTTCGTGATCGCGATCGTCAACGCCATCCTCGGTGTGGGCCTGGGCCTGCTGTGTAGCGCCTTCGCACGCACCGAGTTTCAGGCCGTCCAGTTCATCCCGCTGGTGATGGTGCCGCAGCTGTTGCTGGCCGGCATCATCGTGCCCCGGGCATTGATGCCGCACTGGCTGCAGTGGGTCAGCAACGTGATGCCGGCCAGCTACGCGCTCGAGGCCCTGCAACAGGTGGGCGCCCACCCGCAACTGACCTACATCGCGGTGCGTGACATCGTCGTCGTGCTGGGTTTCGCGCTCGCGTCCCTTTGCCTGGCCGCGGCGACGCTGCGGCGACGGACCGCCTAGTGGCGATCGCAAGCGCGGCGCAGCCGGGCGCTGGGGGCACCTCCCGCTTGCGGGGGCCGGGTCGCCACGGAGGGTCCTAGTGGCGTCCACCAGCACCGGGCGCAGGCGGCCCGGGCGACCGGCCGGCAGCTCCGACACCCGCAATCGCATCCTGGCCAGCGCCCGAGAACTGTTTGCCAGCAACGGGATTCGTAATACTTCGATACGGGCCGTCGCGGCGGCGGCCGGCGTCGATTCGGCGTTGGTGCATCACTACTTCGGCACGAAGGAAAAACTGTTCGCCGCCGCCGTCCACATCCCGATCGATCCGATGGACATCATCGGCCCGCTGCGCGACGTTCCGATCGAGGAAATCGGTTACCGGCTGCCGTCGATGTTGTTGCCGCTGTGGGATTCCGATCTGGGCACGGGGTTCATCGCCACGCTGCGGTCCATCCTGGCCGGCTCGGAGGTCAACCTGTTCCGCACGTTCATCGAGGACGTGATCGCGGTGGAAGTGGGTCCGCGGGTGGACAGTCCGCCCGGCAGCGGATTCATCCGGGTCCAATTCGTCGCGTCGCAGCTGGTTGGCGTGGTGATGGCGCGCTACATCCTGCAGTTGGAGCCGTTCGCGTCGCTGCCGGCCGAGCAGGTCGCGCAGACCATCGCGCCGAACCTGCAGCGCTACCTCACCGGGGATCTGCCGGACGGCCTCGTGCCATGAGCCGGGCGTGCTCGTCGTCGTCGACGTCGCGGGCCTCGTCGACGAGCAGCACCGGGATGCCGTCCTCGATGCGGTAGGCGCGCCGCAGCCGCGGGTTGTACAGCAACTCGTCGTCCACGAGCAGCAACGGGCCCCGATCGGCCGGGCACACCAGGATGGCCAGGAGTGAGTCGTCAACCATGGGCGCGCCCGCTCAGCTCGGACCGCACGCTGGGGGTCAGCTTCCGGAAGAAATTGCCGTCGGTGTCGAAGTACCACACCTGGCGGCCCGGCTTGGGAATCCCGGCCGCGCGCAGGGCGCTGACGGTCGGACGATAGGTCGCGCTCAATGTCATCTCCGGACACACTTGGACGATGTCGGGGCCCACGCCGATGGAAATCTTCGCCACGGCGTCGGTGAGGTCGGCCGCGGTGATGCTGGCCCCGGGAAGCAGCGTAACCGCCGAGACCGCCACCTCCCGGTCGCCCACCGGCACGTTATAGGTCACCGCGAGATCGACACCGTTGACGCAGCCCAGCGCGTCGGTGACCCGCTCGGCATACACCAGGCCGCGCGCGGTGCGGACCACCGAGCCGCGCCTGCCCGCCAACCAGTAGTCGCCGTCGTCGTCGCGGTAGAACAGATACTCGGTCGAGATCCAGGTGTCGCCGGCGGCGAAGACTCCCCGTTTGACCGATGCCGTCGGATCGATCGGGCCATTGGACGCGGCGAGCAGTATCCCGACCTGTTTCGGCTCGGCGACCTGGACGAAGCCGCGGTCGTTCTCCAGGATCAGGTCTTGCTCGACGTCGTAGGCGCCCAGCTCGATGCGCCCGGCGCCGGGCAGTGGGCGCCCCTTGCTGCCGATCTTGGCGCCGGACACGTTGGCCAGCACCGCCTGTCCGTCGGTGGTGGCGAAGAACTCGACGACATGGGCGGGCGCGAACGCGTCGACGACACGGCCCCACAGTCCGGTCGGCATGCCGGAACCGATGAACAGCCGCACCGGGTGGTTGCCGTGCAGCACGAACGCGGGGTCGTCGACGATCTCGCGGAGCATGGCCCAGGTGTAGGACACCACGGTGACCCCGTACTGCCGCACCTCCTGCACGAAGCGGTCGCGGTCCAGGCCGCGGGACAGCGCGATGCGGGTGCCGCCGACCACCGCGCCGCCCAGGCTCACCAGCAGCGCCGACTCGTGATGCAGCGGGGTCAGGCAGTACACGGTGTCGCGGCGGTCCAGGGCGGCCGTCGAGGCGGTCCCGAAGGCCGACACCGCCCACCGGTAGTTGGTGATCTGCTTGGCCACCAGCTCGCCGCCGGCCGCGCTGAACGCGATGAACGCCAGGTCCCGCGCCAGCCCCGGGTTGGGCCGGTACCACCCGGGCAGCTCGACGGCGTCCGGGTCGATCCGTTCCATGTCGATGACGTCGCTGTCGTCGGGCAGGTGCAGATCCCGCGACTCGCCGCCGCCGAGCACCAGCACCTGCCGCAGCCCTTGGCGGTCCGACGCCAGCACCGCCTCGAGGTTGGTGGGGTCGGTCAGCAGCTCGGTCGCTCCCCCGAGCCGGACCGACGCGGCCAGGTCGGAATCCGGTCGCATCACCACCGCTACCGCGCCCAGCCGGGACAGCGCGGCGATGGCCACCAGCGCGCTGGGCCGCGTCTCCATCAGGACGCCCACCCGGTCGCCCTGCCGCACCCCGACCTCGATCAGGCCGCGGACGACATTGTTGATGCGCCGGTTGACGGCCTCGTAGGTGTGCACGCGCCCGTCGAACAGCAGGAATTCGCCCTGCGGGGCGTCGTGCGCCTGCTCGTCGATGATGCGGCCCAGCGAGATCCGGGTGTGGTCGTTGATCTGCCCCAGCCGGACCAGGCGCGGCAGTGTTCGGGCCGTTTCGACGGCCAGGGTGCGCATCGACTTGTTCGCCGCGACCATCGTGTTCGCCGCGCCGCGCACCATGCCCAGCGTCGCCTCGGAGACCTCGCCGATGCCGTGCGCGAGCCGGGAGCTCAGCGCGACGCCGCTGTCGGTGTGCTCCTCGGGCTGGTCGGCCATCAGGTCGATGCCCTCCGGTTTGTCGCCGCCGGTGGAGAGCCATTTCACCCATTCGGCGACGGTCGGCCAACTCTGCTGCGCCGCCTTGGATCCGACGACCAAACCGAAATGGCCTGTGCGGATGCGGCTTTCGTAGACTTCGGCGTCCGGCGCCGCCCGCCGGATGCCGCGTACCGACGCCGGTTGCCCGATGTCGTCCACCTCGCCGACGAATGCCAGCACCGGGCAGGTGATGTCGGTGAGCGTGACCATCTGCCCGTTGACGGCGAAACCGCCGGTCATCATCCGGTTGTGGGCGATGAATTGCTTGAGCAGTTCGGAGATCGCCGGGCCCGACCAGGCGATCCAGCCTTCGCGTTCGAGGAATCTGCGCTGCTGCTCGCGCGGGAGTAGGGCCTCCCGGTCGTGCAGTTGGCGCACGAAGTCGACGCGCGCCTTGGCGGTCTTGAGCGGGTCGAGCATCTGAAAGCCGGTGCGCGCCATCCAGCTGGGGATGTCCAGCCGGCTGAAGACGTGGTCGGCCATGAAGTTGGCGGCGGGCGCGGCGAAGTTTGCCGGGATGCCCATCGGCAAGGCGGCCAGGGTGTCCACCGGCGAACCGAAGGTGACGATGCTGGCCAGGCTTTTCGAACGCCGGTAGGCGGCGACCTGGTAGCACCACATGCCACCCTGCGAATATCCGACCAGATGGATGTCGCTGCCGGTGGTGACCTTGACGGTGTCGATGGCGTGACTGAGCGCAACGATGTGGTCGGCCAGGGTGCGGCGCATGCCGCCTTCGACCTTGTCGGGTTCGCCGAAGTCGATGACCCAGGGATCCAGCCCGTTGGCGTGCAGGATGCCCACCGCGCCGTCCTCGCGCGTGACGTCCCACATGTCCGCCGACATCATCATCGGGTGCACCATCAGCACCGGCGGGCCCACCTGCGGCTTGTCCGGCCGGCTGTCGGGCGGGAAATAACGTCGGAGCTTGTACATCGGTACGCTCTCGACGATTTGCGACGGCGATGGGACGCTACCTGTTTCCAAGCCCCCCAGCCGGACGACCTCCAGCCCGTTCTGCACCGTAGCTATCAGGCGCTCTACCGGTCGCGTGACGATCGACAAGTTGAGATCCACGGCCGCTCCCCTATGTCTTGACAGCTCCGACATCATGGCACACCAGCGGGCTCGGCGGGTCTGGCCAGGCGATTTGCCCGGGGACTCAGTTCGCGGGCTCAGCCGTTGCAGTCGTGCAGGTCGATCTTCGACCCGGGTCCCGCACCGTCCAGGGCCGCCGCATCGGCCGCGTCCAGGGTGAGCGCGGCTCTCGCCGCTAACGTTTTCCCGTCGCCGCTCTCCGCGATAGCGAGACAGCCCAGTCCCGACGCGAGCACCTGGCAGTCGTTCGTCTTGCCGTCGACGTCGCACCACAAGACGGCCGCATCCTCCGCCTGCTGCCGCGTCCGATAGTTGAGGCGGATCGCTTCCTCCCCGGTCGACGGCGACGCCGCGATTGCGCCCCAGCATCCCGGCCGGCAGTAGAAGTCGAGATCAGCGCGGGCCACCGGGATAGCCTCCAGCGACCCGGCCGCGACGAGAGCGCCGAGCATTGCCGCCGGCACGGTGGTCCTCTTGATCATGACTCAACGTGGCAGCCGTTGCTCGGAGCGAGATGAGAACTGGCAATGAGGCCCGTTAGAAGGGCGAATGTCTGCCCGGAAGACCAGTTACCGGCACCGCGCGAATCGGTTTTCGCAGTACATGCCGACAGCATTCGAGCCCAATGAGGGACCGCCTTCGTCGGCCGGATCCACGGAGAGAGCCGGAGTCGACGTCACCAATTGATCGATTAGTCCCGGTCCCGGCGACCCAAAGGGATCCGAATCCGCGCGCGCAACGCCGGTGCCGCCCGTGAGAGCCATGACAGTCACCGCTCCGGCCAGCAGCAGTCCGCGAGCCCAAATGTGAGTTTTCATCGAAGCACTCCTGTCGTCGCGGAACCCTGGCTACAAGCTGACGATTCTACCGGTCCGGCAAACGAGGTGGGTGCGGGATTTCTGATCCACACGAGCCAGCGCGACCGGTCACCCCCAGAGTTCCGCACCCATATCCCATAACGGTTACGAACGCACAACGACTTTGGCGAGACGACCAGCAAATTTCGCGACCGTAATCGGGCCGTACATAAGGTGTCGCAGTGTCGCCGATAGCCATGGTCGTTCGTCGCGCTGCGATCTTCGCGTTGTGCGTCGTCATGTCAGCGGTCATGGCGCCTCCGACGGCCGCTGATCCCGACTCCGAAAACGCCGCCGCTACTACTTCAGTGGCACCCGACGATGGGCGGGTGCCCTCGTCCGATCCGGTAACCTTCACGACCCCCGAAGGCTGGACCCTGGCCCTCGGGGCAAAGGACGAGTCGCAAGTTCCCGTAGCGCCGTTGACCACCGCGGTCTCGTCTCGCGAATACCTTTCCCGCGGAACATTCGTCGCTTCGCTGGAAGGGCTCGAGCAGCCTCGCGGCGTCCTCGAGGTGGGTTATGAGATCGGCTGCGGAATCGACATGAGCACGTCCAACGGCGTCACCATTGCGGGCAGCCAGGGCATCAGCCCAGGCCTGGGATTCACGGGCCTGTTGACAGGTTTGCCGGGAGTCGTGCCGTTGGTGACCGCGCCAATGAACGGCGTGGTCACCGTGGGCCTCAAGCCCGGCGTAGTACTCGTCGTGCCGGTAGTCAGGAAAGAGTTCAAGGGCCCAAATCCTCGGGTCATAATCACCGGCTTCCACGTCAAAATCGACGGATGCGTGGGGCAGTCGTTCATCCGCTCCTACGCGACTCTGACTCAAGTGACGGATGAATCCGACGTGGTGCTGTCCTACGTCGGCGTCACCAAATCTGTCTGAGGGCCAGACGAAACAGGAATGCTGCTAAGACGAGGCCCCGCCCCTAGGGGTGCGGCGTGGGCGGTGTGATCGTCGTGGGCGATTGCTGAGGACCCATCGGTCCACCCGGACCCATTCCTCCGGGTCCCATCATTCCTCCGGGTCCCATCATTCCGCCGGGTCCCATCATTCCGCCTGATCCCATCATTGGGCAGGTGCCGTCACGGCCACCGTAGTAACCGTGGTGCCAGCCATGGTGGGCACCTGAGGACCAGCCCAAGAGAAGCCCGGAGAAGAAGATCACCGCGACGACGAACACGACACCGGCGACGATGACCACCCACGCCGCCGCTTGGCCTAGACGACTTGGGCGCGCGCCGTATCCATCGTCGTGGTGCCCAGTCACGGTGGCCGGTTCGGCCCTGGATTCAGGAGTTTGCGTCATGTTCCGAACGATGCCACACACATACCCCGCCGGGGTAGGGACTATCGGCCCTAGAAAGTGCAGCGCGTATCTGGTCAGCTTGCCTAAGGCTGCCGCCAGAGGGCGGCAACCCAATTGTTGCATGGAAATATGTCTCGGAGGTATGTGCCGATGATGTACGACGGCTGGTGGGGCGGCGGATGGGGTTGGGGCGGCTGGGTTTTGATGTGCGTTGTGATGGTGTTGTTCTGGGTGGTCGCGATCACCGCCATTGTCCTCGCCATCCGCTACCTGGTCGGCTCAGACGGCGCCAGGGGCGGTCCGCCCCGTTATGAGCCGCCGCGCGCCGAGGATGTGCTCGCCGGACGCTTCGCTCGTGGCGAGATAGATGAAGACGAATACCGGCGGCGCATTACGCTGCTGCATGAACACCGCTAATCATGATGGCTAGGTTGACGCGGCGGGCGGCGCTTGGCGCGCTCGGCGCGCTCGCAGCGGGCAGCGTCATAGGTTTGCGGTATGCCCGCCACAGCATCTTTGAGCCGCCCTCGACGGCTATCCGCCTCACCAACGGAGGCGGTTTTGTGGGCGCGGGTCACATGGACATGAGCCGCTACATGGAGATGTTCATGCGACACAGTGAAATCAACCGTGTTGTTGAGGACATTCCCGGCGGCGTGCGCACCACGACCGAATCGAAGTCCCCGGACCTCACCGCCCAACTACAGGCGCATGTCTCAAGCATGTACGCCCACCTCGATCAGGGAACCGAGGTCGTGTGCATGAGCCAAAGCCTGCCGACTCTTTTCCGTCATGCCGGCGGCTACCGCCGCCAGCTCACGTTCACCCCTGCGGGTGTGATCGCCGAGGAGACCGCCGACGATCCTGCCCTCGCCGACGTCATCCGTGCACACGCGCGGGAGGTCACCGGCTTCGTCCAGGTCGGGATGCCCGCCATGATGCAGGGAATGATGGCGGCGGCATGATGGGACCCGGCGGCATGATGGGACCCTGTCACTGAGCAGCCGCCCGACCCTCGTATCGCACTAGCGCCGGGCGGCCTTCGCTCCGACCCGCTGCGTCGTCGTCGCGGGCGACCGGATGCTTGACGCAACGGCACCCTGATCGGGACGTCCGGGTTCTACGTCGACGTCACCGACTCGCTGCACACCGAGATCAGCAACGTGCTGTCGGCGGTGGCCGACGCCCGCGCAAAGATCGAGCAGGCGAAGGGCGTGCTCATGGCCGCCTACGGCATCATGGGAGCGGGCGTTCGACATCCTGGTGTGGCGGTCCCAGGAAACCAACCTGAAACTGCGCGACCTCGCCAGCCGCTTCCTGGGCGCCCTGGCCAGCAACGCGTCGGCGGAGACCCATAGCCAAGTCGACCGGGCGCCGCTGACCCTCGAATAGCGGCAGTAGGGTCGGGCCAGTGGCGCACCTATTGGGAGCCGAGGCCGTCCGCCTCGAATATCCGACCCAGCTGGTCTTCGACTCGGTCACGCTGGGCGTGAACGACGGCGCGCGCATCGGCATCGTCGGCCGCAACGGTGACGGAAAGTCCAGCCTGTTGGGGCTGCTGACCGGCCAGCTGCAGCCCGACTCCGGCCGCGTCACCCGGCGCAGCGGCTTGCGGGTCGGCGCGCTGAGCCAGGCGGACACCCTGGACCCGGACCACACGGTGGGCTGGACGCTGGTGGGCGAGGCGGCCGAACACCAGTGGGCCGGTGACGCGCGGGTCCGCGACGTGGTCGGCGGCCTGGTGTCCGACATCGCTTGGGACGCAACGATAGCCACGCTCAGCGGCGGCCAGCGCCGGCGCGTCCAGCTGGCCAGGTTGCTGGTCGGCGACTGGGACGTCATCGCGCTCGACGAGCCCACCAACCATCTGGATATCGAGGGCATCAACTGGCTGGCCGACCACCTGGAGCAACGCTGGGCGCGCAATACCGGCGGGCTGCTGCTGGTGACGCACGACCGCTGGTTTCTCGACGAAGTCGCCACCACGACGTGGGAGGTGCACGACGGGATCGTGGAGCCGTTCGAGGGCGGCTACGCGGCCTACGTGCTGCAGCGCGTCGAGCGCGACCGGCAGTCCGTCGCCGCGGAGGCCAAGCGGCAGAACCTGATGCGCAAGGAACTGGCCTGGCTGCGCCGCGGCGCGCCGGCCCGGACCTCCAAGCCCAAGTTCCGCATCGAGGCGGCCAACCAGCTGATCGCCGACGTGCCACCGCTGCGCAACACCGTCGAGCTGGCCAAGCTGGCGACCGCCCGGCTCGGGAAGGACGTCATCGATCTGCTCGACGTGTCGGTCTCCTTTGACGGCCGCCCGGTGCTGCGCAACGTCGAGTGGCGGATCGCCCCGGGTGAACGCACCGGCATCGTCGGCGCCAACGGCGCCGGGAAGTCGACCCTGCTGGGATTGATCGCCGGCGGCATCGCGCCGGACACCGGGCGCGTCAAACGCGGAAAAACGGTTCGGCTGGCCGTGCTGGACCAGCAGGGCGACGCCCTGGCCGCGCTCACCGAAGACCGGATCGCCGATGTGCTCGGTAGGCTGCCCGGCGGGTACCAGGTCGAGGGCCGCGAGGTGACGCCGGCCCAAGTGCTGGAGCGGCTCGGCTTCGGCCGCGGCCAGCTCTCGGCCAGGATCGGCGAACTCTCCGGCGGGCAGCGGCGGCGGTTGCAGCTGATGCTCACTCTGCTGTCCGAGCCCAACGTGCTGCTCCTCGACGAGCCGACCAACGACGTCGACACCGACACGCTGACCGCCATGGAGGACTTGCTCGACTCGTGGGCGGGCACCCTCATCGTCGTCTCGCACGACCGCTACCTGCTCGAACGGATCACCGACCAGCAGTACGCCATTCTCGACGGCCGGTTGCGGCACCTGCCCGGCGGCATCGACGAGTACCTCCGGCTGGCCGCCCACCGAACCACCCCGGCGGCCGCCGAGCCGCCCCCCGCCCCGGAGGAAGCCCCAGACCAGGCAATGTCGGGGGCGCGGCGCCGGTCCGCCGAGAAGGAGCTGGCCGGTGTCGACCGTCAGCTCGCGCGCCTGGCCGACCGGATCGCGGACAAACACCACGAACTGGCCGAGCATGACCAGTCGGACCACGTCGCCATCACGCGGCTCACCCAGGAACTGCGCGCGTTGGAAGACGAGGTCGCCGCGACGGAGGGTCGCTGGCTGGATCTGTCGGAGGCGCTGGAATGACGCCGGTGTCGTACCTACCCGGCGAGGCCTTGCTGGCGCTGTATCGGCGGCGGGGCACTGTGATCAATTCCGGCGTCGGCCGGCATGGCTACACGTACCTGCTCGGCGCCGAGGCCAACAAGTTCGTGTTCGCCAACGCCGACGCGTTCAGCTGGCGGTTGACATTTCAGAACCTCGCCATCGTCGACGGCCCCACCGCACTGATCGTCAGCGACGGCGACGACCACCGGCGCCGGCGCAGCGTCGTGGCGCCCGGGCTGGGTCACCGGCAGATCCAGGACTACGTCGCCACCATGGTATCCAACATCGACGCCGTGATCGACGGCTGGCGGCCCGGGCAGCGGCTCGATATTTACCGGGAGTGCCGTTCCGCGGTGCGGCGCAGCACCGCCGAGAGTTTGTTCGGCCCGCGCGTGGCCGCCCATTCGGACTTCCTCTCCGAACAGCTCCAACCCTTGCTGGACCTGACTCACCAACTGCCGCAGGCGGTTGCGCTGCAGCGGCGGCTCAACTCCCCGGCTTGGCGACGGGCGGTGGCCGCCCGGAAACGCATCGACGACCTCGTCGACGCCCAGATCGCCGATGCGCGTGCCGCGCCCAGACCCGACGACCACATGCTGACGATGCTGATCAACGGTCGCGGCGATGAGGGGTATGCGTTGAGCGACAACGAGATCCGCGACGCCGTCATTTCGCTCATCACCGCCGGGTACGAGACCACCAGCGGCGCGATGGCCTGGGCGATATACACGCTGCTGTCCCTGCCGGGCGCGTGGGACACCGCCGCCGACGAAGTGACGCGCGTGCTCGGCGGACGACCCCCGGCCGCGGGCGACCTGACGGCGCTGACCTACCTCAACGGCGTCGTCCACGAAACCCTGCGGCTCTACCCGCCCGGCGTGATCTCGGCGCGCAAGGTGATGCGCGACCTTTCCTTCGACGGCCACCGCATCCCGGCGGGCCGATTGCTGATCTTCAGCGCGTACGTCACGCATCGGATACCCGAGATATGGCCCGAGCCAACACAATTCCGTCCGCAGCGCTGGGATCCCGACTTCCCGGGCTATCGCAAGCCCGCGCCAGACGAGTTCATTCCCTTCAGCGGGGGCCTGCACCGCTGCATCGGCTCGGGCATGGCCACCACCGAGATGACCGTCATGCTGGCCCGGCTGGTCGCCAGGACCACGCTGCGGATGCCGACCCAGCGGATCCGCGCCGCCAACGTTGCCGCGCTGTCCCCCAAGCCGGGGTTGACCGTCGACGTTCTTGGCTCAGCGCCAGCGCAATAGCACGAGCTCGGAGCTTAATCCCGGGCCCATCGCGAGCATCAGCCCGGGGCTTCCGCCGGGCGGGGGCTTGGCGATGGTGTCGCGCAGGATGTGCAGCACCGACGCCGACGACAGGTTCGCGATCTCGCCCAGCGAGCGCCACGTCAGCTCGAGGGCGTCCGGCGGCAGCTCGAGGCTGTTGCCGATCGCGGTGATGACTTTGGGGCCACCGGGATGCGCCACCCAGGCGCCGATGTCGTCCTTCGTCAACCCGTGAGCGCCCAGGAATCGGCTGACGTCGCCGGCCAGGTAGCGGTCGATGACGTTCGGCAGCTCCGGGGACATCACCAGGTGCAGCCCGGCCGAGCTGACGTTCCATGCCATGATGTGCAGCGATTCGGGATAGAGACGGCTGTGGGAATCGACGATGTCGGGCCCGCCGGGGCTCAGCCGGTCGGCGCGACGGTCGCCGACGGCGACCACCGCGGCGGCCCCATCGCCGAACATGGCGGTCCCCACCAAGCCCGACACGGTGGGCTGCACCGCCGGGAAGGTGAGCGAGCACAGCTCGACCGACACCAGGACGGCGACGCCGTCCGGTGCGCCGCGCAGATAGTCGTGCAGCAGGCCCACCCCAGCCGCCCCGGCCGCGCAGCCCAGCCCGAACAGCGGCATCCGGCGCACGTCCGGGCGCAGACCGAGCCGTCCGGCGATCCGCGCGTCGAGCGACGGCACCGCGACGCCGGTGACGGTGGTGGTGGCGATCATGTCGATATCCTGTGGCCGCAGGCCCGCTTCGTCGAGCGCGCCCAGCAACGCTTCGCAGCCGAGTTCGACGGCGTGTTCAATGAAGACCTCGTTGGCCTCGCCGAAATCGGTCAGCGACGGGTACCGCTCCAGCGGCAGGGCCAAGTGGCGGCTGTTGACCTTGGCGGCCGCGTGCAACCGCCGCACGATCCCCTCGTGCTCCTTCAAACCGGGAAATTCGACGATTTGGTCGGTGATTTCGGCCTGGCTGTAACGATGGGGCGGCAACGCTCCGAACACACCCGCGATGACGCTCATGCCCAACCCTCTTGTTTACATCCCAGCTCGAACGGGACTTTCCCCAATTCCCGAAGTTTAGGCGGTTCCCAGTAACTCGGCAAAAATTTGGCGTATTCGACATGTGTTGTATTGCTTTGGGATTCCATCATTCGGCGTCCTCGTCGTCACCTGGGTTCAGCGCCATCGCGATCAAAGCGTCGGCGCTCAACGAGTCGATCATGTCATATGACCGGTTCGGCGACAACGTTTTCCGGCTCGCCGGCGAGCAGCAGCAGCTTGTCGAGCAAGCCGGTTCGCCGGAGCTCGGCGAGTGGAATCCTGCGCAGCGACGACCACAGCTTTTCCTCGTCCGATTCGTCGTCATCGCCGCGGAATAATTGCTGCCGCAAATGATCGGCCAGCGCTGCGGGGGTCGGATAGTCGAAGATCATGGTCCGCGACAGAGCCAACCCGGTTGCGGTCGTCAGCCGGTTGCGCAGTTCGACGCCGGTCAGCGAGTCGAACCCGAGGTCGGCGAACGCGCGGTCGCGGTCGATGGCACGGCCGTCCGGTCGTCCCGAGACGGCGGCCGCGTGCTCGCAGACCAGCTCGACCAGCCGCCTCTGTTGCTCCGCGGGGGGCAAGGCGTGCAACTGCCCGGCCAGGTCCGGAGACCGGCTTGCCTTGGCGGGCTGCGCATCCTGCGCGTCGCCCAGCCAGAATCGTTGTCGGGCAAAGCCATACGTCGGAAGGTCCACCCGGCGTGCCCCGGAGCCGGCGAACACGGCCGGCCAAGTCTACCCGCACTCCGGCGGTGAACAGCCTGCCGGCAGCATTCAGCAGCGACTCGACCTCGGGACCGTCTTTGGCCATGGTGACCACCGAGATCGGCCGCTCGGTGGTCAGCGACTGCTCCACCGCCGCGCTCAACCCACCGCCCGGGCCCACCTCGGCGAATGCCGTGGCCCCCAGGGCCTCGGCGGCGCGCACGCCGTCGAGGAAACGCACCGGCCGGCGCACGTGCTCGACCCAGTACCGCGCGGACCCGTAGCCGGGGCCGGCCGGCTCGCCGGACACGTTGGAAACCAAACAGATACGCGGATGCCGGGGTTGGATGTCGGCCACCCGATGCGCGAACTCGTCGAGCATCGGCTCCATCAACGCCGAATGGAACGCATGGGAGACCGCCAACCGGTGCGTCCGCCGGCCGGTGTCCGCCAACCGATCCGCCAGGGCACCCACCGCGGCTCGCTCACCGGACAGGACCACCGCGTTGGGGCCGTTGACCGCCGCGATGCCGACACCCGCGCTCAGCATCGGGGCCACTTCGGCCTCGCCGGCGCTCACCGCCACCATCACCCCGCCGGCCGGCAGCGCCGCCATCAACCGGCCGCGGGCCGCCACGATGCGCGACGCGTCGTCCAGCGACAACACCCCCGCCACCCGCGCCGCCGCGATCTCCCCCACCGAATGCCCCAGCACCACATCGGGTGTCACCCCCCAGGACCGCCACAACGCGGCCAAGGCGATCTCGAGGGCGAACAACGCCGGCTGCGCGAACTCCGTGCCCTGCAACGATTCCGCGTCGGAGCCCCACATCACCCCGCGCAACGGCAACCGCAGGTGGGCATCCAGTGCCGCCGCGGCCTCGTCGAAGGCGTCGGCGAAGGCCGGAAACCGTTGGTGCAGCTGGCGGCCCATTCCCAGCCATTGTGAGCCTTGGCCGGGGAACACGAAGGCCGTCTGGCCCGCTGTGCCGGCGCGGCCGACCACCACGCCGGGGGTCGGGTTCCCGGCTGCCAACCCGGCCAGGCCGCGCGTCAGCGCCTCGCGATCGCCGCCGACCAGCACGGCCCGATGCTCGAACACCGAGCGCGTCGTCACCAACGACCACCCCACGTCCGGCGCGCTGACCTCCGAGTCGGCCACCCACGCCGCCAGTCGGCGCGCCTGGTTGGCCAGGGCGCGCTCCGAGCGACCCGACAGCACCCACGCGACCGGCTCGTCGCGCGCATCCGCGGGCGTATCCGGTTGCGGGGGCGCCTGTTCCACGATGACGTGCGCGTTCGTGCCGCCCATGCCGAACGACGACACCCCGGCGCGGCGCGGACGGTCCGCCACCGGCCAGGGCAGCGCGGCAGTGTTGACCCGCAGCCCCAAGCGTTCGAGTTCGAGATTCGCGTCTGCGTAATTGAGGCTCGGTGGCATCACCGAATGCCCCACGGCCAGTACGGCTTTGAGCAGCCCGGCGATTCCCGCGGCGCCGCCGGCGTGGCCGATGTTGGTCTTCACCGACCCCAGGTTCACCGGATGCTCGCGCGCGCCGAAAATTTGCCCCAGCGCCCTGGCCTCCACCGCGTCGCCGACCGGTGTGCCGGTGCCGTGGGCCTCGATGTAGTCGATGTCGCCGCCGCCCAGGCCGGCGGCGGCAAGCGCCCGCCGGATCACGTCGGCCTCCCCGGAAACCGAGGGCACCGTCTGGCCGGCGGCGCTGTGCCCGGCGTTCCCCGCGGCGCTCCCCCTAATGACCGCGTGAATGCGGTCCCCGTCCCTCAGCGCGGCCGGCAAGGGCTTCAGCAGCACCAGTCCCCCACCCTCGCCGCGCACGTAGCCGTCCGCGCGTCGATCGAACGCATAGGTGTGACCCGACGTCGAGAGCGCGCCGAATTCGCGTTCCAGCATTGCCGTTTCGTCGGCGAGGTTGAGGTGGACCCCGCCGGCGATCGCCAGCGCCGACTCACCCGTGCGCAGGCTCTCGCAGGCGAGGTGCACGGCGAGCAGCGAGGACGATTGGCCGGAGTCGACGGTCATGCTGGGCCCGTGCAGCCCGAAGGCGTACGAGACCCGGTTGGCGATCATCCCCCGGCTGATGCCGGCGAACGCGTGGTGGTCAAGGTTGTCGGCGATATCGCGGAGCGTGAGGACGGCGTAATCGTCGGCCATCGCCCCGAGGTACACCGAAATCGCCGTTCCCCGCACCGTTTCCGGCACCACGAAAGCGTCTTCGAAGGCTTCCCACGTCAGTTCGAGCGCCAATCGTTGCCGGGGGTCCATCGCGCGCGCCTCGCGCGGCGAGAGGTTGAAGAAGTCCGCGTCGAACTCCGCGACGTCCCCGGGTAACTGCGTCGCTTCCCGGCCGTCGCGGATGAGACCCCAGAAGTCGCCGGGGTTGGCCGCGCCGGGAAATCGGCACGCGAGTCCGATGACTGCGACGGCCGTCATGCTAGGGGCCGATCTCTTCGTCGAGGATGGCGAAGAGCTGGCTCTCGGTGGCGGTGGCGATGTCGTCGTCGAACGGGTCGTCGGGGTGTTCCGGGTATGCCAGGTGCGCCGGGCCGGTCAGGGCGCTCAGCAGGCCTTCCAGCCGGGTGACGAGCTGCGCTTTGTCGCCGGGGCTCCAGTCGGATTGGCCGAGCAGTGACTGCAATTCGCGGGTCACGTCGTTGAAGCGGGCCATGCGGTCGGGCGGCTCACTGCTTGTCCCGGTGAGCAGCTGGCCGTCGAGGTGCTCGGCCAGGGCCGCCGGCGTGGGGTAATCGAAGATCAGCGTCGGCGAAAGGGTCAGGCCGGTGGCGATTTTGAGCCTGTTGCGCAGTTCGACGGCGGTCAGCGAGTCGAAGCCGAGGTCTCCGAAGGCATGCTCGGCGTTGACGTCCGCGGTGCTGTGGCCCAACACCGTGGCGGCGTTGCCGCAGACCAGCTCCACCAGCTCGCGCCGCCGCTGCTCGGGGGCCAGGCCCTCCAGCCGCGCCCGCAGGCCCGTCAACGACACCATGTCGGTGGGGTCGAGGACGCGCCGCGCCGGCCGGGTGGCCAACTGGCTCAACAGCGGCGGCAGCGCGGCGCCGGCGTGCGCCAGCGCGGCGGTATCGAGGCGGGTGGCCACGACCACGGGGGGCTCGGCCAGCAGCGCGGCGTCGAGCAGGTCGAGCGCTTGCCGGGTGGACAGCGCGGCCAGCCCGGCGCGACTCATCCTGGCCCGGTCGCGATCGCCGAGGTGCTGGGTCATGGCCGACGCCTCTTCCCACATCCCCCAGGCGACCGACAAGCCGGGCAGCCGGTGGGCGCGGCGGTAGGCCGCCAGGGCGTCGAGGAAACTGTTGGCGGCCGCGTAGTTGCCCTGGCCCGGGGCGCCCACGATGCCCGCCATCGACGAAAACATCACGAACGCCGCCAGATCCAGCTGTTGGGTCAGCTCGTGGAGGTGCCACGCTCCGTCGACTTTGGCCCGCAACACCGTATCGATGCGCTCCGGCGTCAGGGACGCGATCACCGCGTCGTCGAGCACCCCCGCGGCATGGAACACGCCGCGCAGCGGGAATCGCGCCGGCACCTGCGCCAGCAGCCCCGCCACGGCGTCCCGGTCGCCGACATCGCAGGCCACCACGGACACCTGGGCTCCGGCCTCGCGCAGCTCGGCGACCAGCCCGTCGGCCCGCTCGCCGCCGCGGCTGACCAACATGACGTGCGGCACCCGGTAGCGCTCGACCAGGTGACGGGCCAGCGCCGAACCCGCCATGCCGGTGCCACCGGTGATCAGTGCGGTGCCGCCGGCCAGCCCGCCGGGGCCGTCGGGCATGGTGAGCACGACCTTGCCGATGTGGCGGGCCTGGCTGACGAACCGGTACGCGTCGGCGGCGCACCGCACATCGAAGGCCTTGACCGGCAGTGGCGCCAGCACGCCGGCCGCGAACAGCCGCATCAAGTCGGCCAACATCTCCGCGATGCGGTCCGGGCCGGCCTCCATCAGATCGAACGCGCGGTAGCCCACGCCCGGATGGGTTTGGGCGAGCGCGCCCGGGTCGCGCAGGTCGGTCTTGCCCATCTCGATGAAGCGCCCACCGGGGGCCAACAACCGCAGCGACGCATCGGTGAATTCGCCGGCCAGCGAGTTGAGCACGACGTCCATTCCGGCACCGCCCGTGGCGGCCGAGAACTTGTCCTCGAAGTCCAGCGTTCGCGAATCCGCGATGTGCTCATCGTCGAATCCCATGGCGCGCAGGGTGTCCCACTTGCCGCGGCTGGCGGTCGCGAAAACCTCGGCGCCCCAATGCCGGGCCAGCTGCACGGCCGCCATGCCCACTCCGCCGGCGGCGGCGTGCACCAGCACCCGCTCGCCGGCCCGCAGGCCGCCCAAGACCGACAACCCGTAATACGCCGTCAGGAACACCACCGGCACGCCCGCGGCCTCGGCGAACGACCAGCCCGGCGGCACCCGCGTCACCAGCCGCCGATCGACGGCCGCCTCCGACCCCGTCAGGCCGAATATCCCCATGACCGCGTCACCGACGGTCAGATCCGTCACGCCGGGACCGATCTCGGTCACCAGTCCGGCGCCCTCGGCGCCCAACTGCGCGGCACCCGGATACATGCCCAGGGCCACCAACACGTCGCGGAAGTTCACCCCGGCCGCGGCCACCGCCACCCGGACCTGACCGGCGGCCAGTTCCGCCGGCGGGCCGGACTGCACCGCCAGGTCCTCCAGCGTCCCGGCGTCACCGGCCGCCAGCCGCCAGACCGACGGCGGCTCGGGCAACCGCAACACCGGGTGCGCCTTGATCGGCTTCAGCCGGGCGCCGTAGGCGACGCCCTCGCGCACCACCAATTGCGGCTCGCCGCAGCCGATCACGGACCCGAGATCGAGGGATCCATCGGAGTCGACCAGCACCACCCGGCCGGGATGCTCGGCCTGCGCCGACCGCGCCAGCCCCCACACCGCCGCACCGGCCAGGTCCGACACGTCCTCGCCGGGCAGCGCGACCGCGCCGCGGGTCAGCACCACCAACGGCCCGGCCCCATCACCCCGGGACTGCAACACGCCCAACGCCTCATGGGTGGCGGCGTAGACCGATCCGACCACGCCCGGGCCGTTCGGCGGCGGCTGCCACACCTCGGGGGCCGCGCCGATGCCGGTGTCCGCCAACGGAACCGGGGACCACACCGCCTCCAGGAGTTCGCCGCCACCGGACCGCGCCGCGGCGGCCGACAGTTGCGCGGCCGAGACCGGACGCGTCACCAGCTCCCGCACCGACAGCACGGGCAAGCCCGACGAATCGGCCAGTTCCACCGACACGGCGCCCTTGCCCACCGGCGCCAGCCGCACCCGCACCCGCGACGCCCCGGCCGCATGCAAGCACACCCCTTGCCAGGAGAACGGCAAGACGGTCTCGGCCCGCTCGTCGGCCACCCCCAGGGCATGCAAGGCCGCGTCCAGCACCACCGGATGAATCCCGAAGCCGCCCACCGTCACACCGGCGTGCTGCGGGGCCTCGACCTCGGCGAAGGTCTCGGCCCCCCGCCGCCACACCTTCCGCAGGCCCCGAAAGGCGGGGCCGTACCCGTAGCCGCGCCCCGCCAAATCGTCGTAGGCGCCGGTCACATCGACCGCCGTGGCGCCGACGGGCGGCCACACCGACAGATCCGCTTCAGGCGCGGGCGAGCCTTCGCTCAACACGCCCTGGGCATGCAACACCCACTCCGAGCCGGCCTGCGAATACACCGCGACGGCCCGGGATCCGCTCTCGCCGGCGGCATCCACCACCACCTGAACGCGCACCGCGCCGGTGTTCGGCAGCGGCAACGGGGCCGACAGCGTCAGCTCCTCGATCACCGGACAGCCGACCTCGTCGCCGGCCCGCAGCGTCAGCTCCACGAACCCCGCGCCCGGGAACAACACCGTCCCGGTCACCGCGTGATCGGCCAGCCACGGCTGAGCGGCCGTCGACAGCCGGCCCGTCAACACCACGCCGCCCGAATCGGGCCGTTCGACCACCGCGCCCAACAGCGCATGCTCGGCCCCGGCCAGACCCAGGCTCGCGGTGTCCCGGGGGCCCACCGACTCGGTCGGCAGCCAAAACCTGCGCCGCTGAAAGGCATACGTCGGCAGGTCGACCCGGTGGGCGGCCAGGCCGGCGAACGCCGCGGCCCAGTCCACGTCCACGCCGGCGGCGAACAGCTGCCCGGCCGCCAGCAGCAGCGAGTCGACTTCGGGGCGGTCCTTGGCCATCGACACCGCCGAGACGGCCGGCTCGGTCGCCAGGGACTGTTCCACCGCTGCGGTCAACGCCGCGCCCGGACCCACCTCCACGAACACGCCGGCGCCCAGCGATTCGGCCAGCCGCACACCGTCGACGAACCGCACCGGCCGGCGCACGTGCTCGACCCAGTAGTCGGCGGACCCGTATCCGGGCCCGGCCAATTGCCCGGTCACGTTGGATACCAGGTCGATCCGCGGCGCGCCGGGAGACACCCCGGCCACCACCGCGGAGAACTCCCCGATCATGGGCTCCATCAGCGGTGAGTGGAAGGCATGCGAGACGGCCAGCTGCCGCACCCGCCGACCGCAGTCGGCCAACCGATCCGCCGCCGCCGTCACCGCCGCCCGCTCGCCGGACAGCACCACGGCGTCGGGGCCATTGACCGCCGCGACGCTCACGCCGTCGTTCAGCAGCGGCGCGACCTCGGCCTCGGTGGCGGTCACCGCCACCATCACCCCGCCGGCCGGCAGCGCCGCCATCAACCGGCCGCGGGCCGCCACCACCCGCGCCGCGTCCTGCAGCGACAGCACCCCGGCCACACAGGCCGCGGCGATCTCCCCCACCGAGTGGCCGATCACCACATCGGGTGTCACCCCCCAGGACTGCCACAGCGCCGCCAGGGCGAGCTCGAGCACGAACAATGCCGGCTGGGCAAACTCCGTGCTCTGCAACAACTCCGGGTCGGCGCCCCACATCACGTCCCGCAGCGGCAGCCGCGCATGGCCATCCACCGCCGCCACCGCCTCGTCGAAGGCCTCGGCGAACACCGGAAAACGCTGGTGCAGTTCCCGTCCCATCCCGAGCCGCTGCGAGCCCTGGCCGGGGAACACGAACACGCGCTTACCGACCGGGCGGGTACGCCCGACCACCACGCCCGGCCCCGGCTCCCCGGACGCCACCCCGGCCAGCCCCGCCATCAGGGTGTCGCGATCGCCGCCCACCAGCACCGCGCGGTGTTCCAGGGCCGCCCGGGTGGTGGCCAGCGACCAGCCCACGTCCACGGCGCGCAGACCCGGCTCGGCGTCCAGGTGTGCCGACAGCCGGCCGGCCTGAGCGGCCAACGCGTCGGCCGACCGGGCCGATACCACCCACGCCACCGCCGGGTCCGACTGAACAACCTGTGCCGCAACGACTTCCGGGTCCGCGGGCGGCTGCTCGACGATCACGTGGGCGTTCGTCCCACTGATCCCGAACGATGACACCCCCGCCCGGCGCTGGCCGTCCCGCGCCGGCCACGGCTGAGGCTCGGTCAACAGCGACACCGCACCCGCCGACCAGTCCACGTGCGGCGACGGCACATCCACGTGCAGCGTCTTGGGCATCACCCCGTGCCGCATCGCCTGCACCATCTTGATCACCCCGGCCACTCCCGCCGCGGCCGACGTGTGACCGATGTTGGATTTGATCGATCCCAGCCACAGCGGCCGGTCCGCCGGCCGGTCCTGGCCGTAGGTCGCCAACAGTGCCTGGGCCTCGATGGGGTCGCCCAAAACCGTTCCCGTGCCATGCCCCTCGACCACGTCGACATCCGCCGCCGTCAATCCGGCGCTGGCCAGCGCGGCGCGGATCACCCGCTGCTGGGACGGCCCGTTGGGTGCGGTCAGACCGTTGGACGCGCCGTCCTGATTCACCGCCGAACCCCGCAGCACCGCGACCACCGGATGCCCCAGCCGTCGCGCGTCGGCCAGCCGCTCCAGCACCAGGACGCCCGCGCCTTCCGACCACGACGTCCCGTCCGCGGCACCGGCGTACACCTTGCACCGGCCGTCCGGGGCCAGCGCCCGCTGCCGGCTGAACTCCACGAACGCGGCGGGGGTGGCCATCACCGTCACGCCACCGGCCAACGCCAGGTCACACTCCCCGGAGCGCAGCGACTGCGCCGCCAGATGCATGGCCACCAACGACGACGAGCACGCGGTATCCACCGACACCGCGGGGCCTTCCAACCCCAACACGTACGACACCCGGCCCGAGGCCACGCTCAGGGTCGAACCGGTGAGCCCGTAGCCCTCCAGCTCGCCCTTCACCTCGCCGCCGTAGCCGGCGTGGATGACGCCGGCGAACACTCCGGTCGCCGAGCCGCGCAACGCCAGCGGGTCAATGCCCGCCCGCTCCAACGCCTCCCACGAGATCTCCAGCATCAACCGCTGCTGGGGATCCATCGCCAGGGCCTCGCTGGGGCCGATGCCGAAGAATCCGGCGTCGAAGTCCGCCGCGCCGCGCAGGAAGCTGCCCTGGCGGGTGTACATCTTCCCCGCCGCGTCGGGATCCGGGTCGTACAGCCCCTCGACATCCCAGCCGCGATCGGCCGGGAAATCCGACACCGCGTCGCGGCCGTCAACCACCAACTCCCACAATGTCTCCGGTGAATCCACCCCGCCCGCGTAGCGGCAGGCCATGCCCACCACCGCGACCGGTTCGGACAGCCTGCCCTCCAGCTCCGCGACGCGTCGCCGCGCCCGCCTGAGATCCGCCGTCAGGCGTTTCAGGTAATCGATATGCTGCGTTGTGCTCGGCATCGTGGTCTCAGCGGCCGAGTTCTTCGTCGAGGATCGCAAAGAGTTGGCTTTCGGTGGCGGCGTCGAGGTCGGCGTCGAGGCCTTCGGGGCCGGGGTGATCGGCAGGGCCCAGGGTGGCGAGCAGGTTGTGCAGGCGGGCCCTCAGCTCCGATTTGTCGCCCGCGTCCCAGTTGGGTTGGTCGAGGAGCGCCTGCAATTCGCGGGTGATGTCGGTGAAGCGCGCCATCAGGTTCGGCTGGTCGCTCGCCGCCGTGGTGGCCAGTTGGGTGTCCAGGTGTCCGGCCAGCGCCGACGGGGTCGGATAGTCGAAGATCAGCGTCGGCGAAAGCGTAAGCCCCGTAGCGGTTTTGAGCCGGTTGCGCAGCTCGACGGCGGTGAGCGAATCGAAGCCAAGGTCTTGGAATGCGCGGCCGGCGTTGATGTCCGCGGGGTTGGGCAGCCCCAGCACCGTCGCCGCGTTGCCGCATACCAGGTCGACCAGCTCACGCTGTCGCGCCTCGGGGGTCAAGCCGTGCAGGCGCGCGGTGAGACCCGTCATCACGGCGGTCGTATCGACGTCGTCGACGACGCGCCGGGTGGTGCGGGCGGCCAGCTCGCTCAACAGCGGCGGCAACCCGGCGGCGTTGTCGGACAGGGCGATCCGATCCAGGCGGGCGGCCATCAGCACCGGTGGATCGAGCAGCATGCCGGCGTCGAACGATTCCAGCGCCTGCTCGGTTGACAGCGGCGCGATCCCGATCCTGCTCATCCGGGCCTTGTCGCGCTCGCCGAGGTGGGCCGTCATCGCCGAGGCTTGCTCCCACAGGCCCCAGGCCAGCGACAGGCCCGCAAGCCCGTGCGCGCGCCGGTGCGCGACCAGGCCGTCGAGGAAACTGTTGGCGGCCGCGTAGTTGGCCTGGCCCGGGGTGCCGACGATCCCGGCCATCGACGAAAACACCACGAAGGCCGACAGATCCAGGTCGCGCGTCAGCTCGTGCAGGTGCCAGGCCCCGTCGACCTTGGCCCGCAACACCGCATCGACCCGATCCGGGGTCAGTGACAGGACCAACCCGTCATCAAGGATGCCGGCCGCGTGAACCACACCGCGCAGCGGATACTGCACCGGTATCTGCGCCAGCATCGCCGCCACCGCGTCGCGGTCGGCGACATCGCAGGCCACCACCGACACGCGGGCACCGGCCTCCTGCAGGCCATCCACCAACTCCGCGACCCCCGCCGCCCCGGCGCCGGCACGGCTGGCCAGCACCACGTTGGCCACGCGATAGCGGTCGACGAGATGACGGGCCACCGC
Source organism: uncultured Actinomycetota bacterium (assembly GCA_963850895.1). Taxonomy (GTDB): domain Bacteria; phylum Actinomycetota; class Actinomycetes; order Mycobacteriales; family Mycobacteriaceae; genus Mycobacterium. The sequence continues at coordinate 66,950 of CAWKNK010000002.1, forward strand.
CGAGCCGGCCATGCCGGTGCCGCCGGTGATCACCACGCTGCCGCCGGCCAGCCCGCCGCAGCCGCTGAGCACCGCGCCGGGCCCGGACGGGATGGTCAGCGCGACCTTGCCGATGTGGCGGGCCTGGCTGACGAACCGGTACGCCGCCGCTGCGCAGCGGACGTCGAAGGTCTTGAGCGGCAACGGCTGCAAGGCGCCGTCCCGCAGCAGTTCCACGATCTGGGCCAGCATCGCCGCGGTACGGTCGGCGCCGGCCTCCATCAGGTCGAAGGCGCGGTACTGCGCGCCCCGATACCGTTCGGCGACGACGTGCGGATCGCGGACGTCCGTCTTGCCCATCTCGATGAAACGCCCGCCGGGAGCCAGCAGCCGCAGCGACGCGTCGGTGAACTCACCGGCCAGGGAATTGAGCACCACGTCGATCCCGGCCCCGCCGGTCGTCGACGAGAACTTCGCCTCGAAGTCCAGCGTCCGCGAATCGCCGATGTGGTCATCGTCGAATCCCATCGCGCGCAAGGTGTCCCACTTGCCGCGGCTCGCGGTGGCGAACACTTCCGCGCCCCAATGGCGCGCCAACTGCACCGCGGCCATGCCGACCCCGCCGGTGGCGGCGTGCACCAGCACCCGCTCGCCGGCGCGCAGCCCCGCCAGCACCGACAACCCGTAGAGCGCGGTGAGGAACACCACCGGCACACCCGCGGCCGTGACCAGCGACCAGCCCTGCGGCACCGGCGTCACCAGCCGCTGATCCACCACCGCTTCGGACCCGACCACCCCCAGCAGCCCCATCACCGCATCACCGACCGCCAGCCCGGTCACACCGGGACCGACCTCGACGACCACGCCGGCACCCTCGGCCCCCAACTGACCGCCGCCGGGATACATGCCCAGGGCCACCAGCACATCCCGGAAGTTCACCCCGACCGCGGCCACCGCGACCCGCACCTGCCCGGCCTCCAGTTCCACCCGCGGGCACGGACCCACCACCAGGTCCTCCAGCGTGCCCCCGCCGCCGGCGTCCAACCGCCAGCCCCCGGACGGCAACCGGAACACCGATCCCCTTCGCGCCGGCCGCATCCGGGCCGCATAGACCACGCCCGCCCGGACCACCAATTGCGTTTCACCGCAAGCGATCACCGCACGCGCATCCAGCGAACCGTCCGAGTCGATCAATACCACCCGTCCCGGATGCTCGGCCTGCGCCGACCGCACCAGCCCCCACACCGCCGCACCGGCCAAGTCCGCAACGTCCTCACCGGCAAGCGCGACCGCCCCGCGGGTCTGCACCGCCAACACCCCGGACCCGTCGCCGCGCAACCACGATTGCAGTACGGCCAGCGCCTCTGTGGTGGCCGCGTGCACCGAGCGCACCACATCCGCGCCGTGCGCGCCCGGCTCCCACAACGTGGCGTCGTGATCGGAGTCGTTGCCGGTCAACGCTATCGGTGACCACGCCACCTCGAACAACCCCTCGGCGGGCGCCGCCGCGACCGACAACTGCTCGGCCGAGACGGGGCGCATCGCCAACGAACGCACCGACAACACCGGCAACCCGGAGCCGTCGGCCAACTCCACCGACACCGCCCCGGCACCCGACGGCGCTATCCGGACCCGCGCCCGCGACGCGCCCGCCGCGTGCAGCGACACCCCCTGCCAGGAGAACGGCAACACGGTCTGGACCTGCTCGCCGCCCGCACCGATGGCGTGCAGCGCCGCGTCCAACAACACCGGGTGGATCCCGAAACCGCCGTCCTGCGCGCCGGCGTCGTCCGGCATGGCGACGTCGGCGAAGAGCTCGTCACCCCGCCGCCACATCGCCCGCAGGCCGCGGAATGCCCGACCATACTCGTAGCCCCGCTCCGCCAGCCGCGCGTAGGCGTCGGCCACGTCCAACGGCGTCGCCCCCACCGGCGGCCACACCGACAGATCCGCGCCCGGCGCCACCGCCGCCGCGCTCAACAGGCCCTGGGCGTGCAGTGCCCAATCTGACTGAGCGCCGGCCGAATACACCGACAGCTCGCGCAGCCCCGACTCGCCGGCGGGGCCGACCACCACCTGCACCTGCACACCATCCGTCGCCGGCAGCACCAACGGGGCCGACAGCGTCAACTCCTCGAGCACCCCACAGCCGACCTCGTCGCCGGCGCGGATGGCCAGCTCCACAAACCCCGCACCGGGGAACAACACCGTGCCACCCACCGCGTGGTCGGCCAGCCACGGCTGGGCGGCCGTCGAGAGCCGGCCCGTCAGCACCACCCCGCCGGAATCGGGCCGCTGCACCACCGCGCCCAGCAGCGCGTGCCGCGCTCCCGCCAGCCCCAGGGTGGCCACGTCCCCCGACCCCGTCGATCCGCCCGGCAGCCAAAACCGCTGCCGAACAAAGCCGTACGTCGGCAAATCCACGCGCCGCCCGCCCAGGCCCGCGATGGCGGCCCGCCAGTCCACCGGCACGCCGGCCACGTGGGCCTGGCCCGCCGAAAGCCAAAACCGTTGCAAAGACCCATCGTCGCGGCCCAGCGAAGGGATGACGAACGCGTCGCCGCCGACATCGCGGCCGCAGTCGGCCAGCGTCTCCTCGACGGCGGCGAGCAGCACCGGGTGCGGACTGGATTCGACGAACACCCCATACCCGGCGCCGCACGCGTTGCGCACCGCGCGTTCGAACTGGACCGTTTGCCGGATGCTTCGGTACCAGTAGTCGGCGTCCAGGCCCGCGGTGTCCAGCAGTTCACCGGTCACCGTGGAGAACAACGCGACCGAGGACGACCGCGGCTCGATGCCGGCCAGCGCCTCGGCCAGCGCCGCGCGGATCACGTCTACGTGCCCGGAGTGGGAGGCGTAGTCGACGTCGATCCTGCGGGCACGCACGTCGTCGGCCTCGCAGCGGAGCATCAACTCGTCGAGGGCGCCCACCTCACCGGACACCACCACCGCGGAAACACCGTTGACGGCAGCGACATTCAATCGATCGCCCCACGGGGCGATCGATTCTTCGGCCCGGCCCAGGCCGCAGGCCAGCGAAACCATGCCGCCCGCACCCGACAGCCCCACCAGCAGCCGGCTCCGCAGCGCCACCACCCTGGCGGCGTCCTCCAGCGAAAGCGCTCCCGCCACATACGCCGCCGCGATCTCGCCCTGCGAATGACCGATCACCGCGTCGGGGACCACGCCCACCGAGCGCCACAGCTCGGCCAGCGACACCATCACCGCCCACAGCGCCGGCTGCACCACGTCCACCCGGTCCAACCCGGGCGCACCGGGCGCGCCGCGGAGGACGTCGACCAGCGACCACTCCACATGTTCGGCGAGCGCCTTCTCGCAGCGCTGCAGGTGTTCGGCGAAAACCGGTGAACTGTCGAGCAATTCGGCTCCCATGCCGACCCATTGCGAGCCCTGCCCCGGGAACACGAACACCGTCTTGCCCACCGGTTGCGCCCGGCCCACCGCCGCGCCCGCGCCCGGCGCGCCGGCGGCCACTTCGGCCAGCCCCGCCAGCAGGCGCTCGCGGTCGGCGCCCACCAGCACGGCCCGGTGCTCGAACAGCGACCGCGTCGAAACCAACGACCAGGCCACGTCGACCGCACGCACACCCGGGTCGTCGTTCAGCCGCGCCAGTAGCCGGGACGCCTGGTTGGCCAGCGCCTCGGCCGACCGGGCCGACAGCACCCATGGCGCGGGCGCATCATCGCCGACCGGCGCGGGGCTTTCGGGCTCCGTCGGCGGTTGCTCGACGATGACGTGCGCATTGGTGCCGCTGATCCCGAACGACGACACCCCCGCACGACGCGGCCGGTCCTGCGCCGGCCATGGCCGCGCCTCGGTCAGCAGCGACACCGCCCCCGCCGACCAATCCACATGCGGCGTAGGCACATCCACGTGCAACGTCTTGGGCATCACCCCGTGCCGGATCGCCTGCACCATCTTGATCACCCCGCCGGCGCCCGCCGCCGCCGACGTGTGGCCCATGTTGGACTTGATCGACCCCAGCCACAGCGGCCGGTCCGCCGGCCGGTCCTGCCCGTACGTCGCCAAAACCGCTTGCGCCTCAATCGGATCCCCGAGGATGGTGCCCGTCCCGTGCCCCTCCACCAGATCCACGTCCGCCGCGCGCAGCCGCGCATTGGCCAGCGCGGCGCGGATCACCCGCTGCTGCGACGGCCCGTTGGGCGTCGCCAGTCCGTTCGAGGCGCCGTCCTGATTCACCGCCGATCCGCGCAGCAGCGCCAGCACCGGATGCCCCAACCGCCGCGCGTCGGAGAACCGCTCCAGCACCAGCACGCCGACGCCTTCGGAAAAACCGGTGCCGTCGGCGGCACCCGCGTAGGCCTTGCACCGCCCGTCGGGGGCCAGCGCGCGCTGGCGGCTGAACTCGACGAACATCGCCGGGGTCGCCATCACCGTCACGCCGCCGGCCAGCGCCAGGTCACACTCGCCGGACCGCAACGACCGCGCCGCCAGGTGCATGGCCACCAACGACGACGAACACGCCGTATCAACCGAAAGGGCCGGGCCCTCCAAGCCCAGCGCGTAGGCCACCCGCCCCGACGCCACGCTCAACGTCGACCCGCGCAGCCCGTAGCGCTCCAGGTGGCCCGGCACCCGCCCCTGGCCGCCGTACGAGCCGTGGAAAATCCCGGCGAACACGCCCGTCGGCGAGCCCCGCAGGGCGGCGGGGTCAATCCCGGCCCGCTCCAACGCCTCCCAGGACACCTCCAACAACAAGCGTTGCTGTGGGTCCATCGCCAGCGCCTCGCTGGGCGCGATGCCGAAAAACGCGGCGTCGAAATCGGCCACGTCGGCCAGAAAGCCGCCACATCGGGCATAGGACTTTCCCACCGCGTCGGGGTCGGGATCGAACAGGCCCGCCAAGTTCCAGCCCCGGTCGGCCGGAAAATCCGAGACAACGTCGCGGCCCTCAACCACCATCTGCCACAGGGCCTCCGGGGAATCCACACCACCCGGATACCGGCACCCCATCCCGACCACCGCCACGGGTTCGGTTGCCGCGGCCAGGTATTCGCGGGCCTCGCGCTTCAGCCGCTCGTTTTCCTTCAGCGACGCGCGAAGGGCCTTGACGAGCTCTTCGGGGTTGCTGGTCATGGGACGCGGCCTCTCGTGTCACTCACAGCGATGCTTCCGCAGGGGGCAAGAAAACACGCGTCTTTCGTCGTTCCATCACTAAATCTCGGGAAGCACAAGAAGCAACGCCTTAGGTCAGTGCCAGCGCAACAATACGAGTTCCGAGCAGAATCCCGGGCCCATCGCGATCATCAGGCCGGGGCTTCCGCTGGGTGGCGGCTTGGCCAGGGTGTCCCGCAGCACGTGGAGCACCGAGGCCGAGGAGAGATTGCCGATCTCACCCAGCGAACGCCAGGTCAGTTCCAGCGCATCCGGCGGCAGGCTCAGGCTGGCATTGATCGCGTCGATGATCTTCGGACCGCCCGGATGGCTGACCCAGGCGCCGATGTCGGTGGTCGTCAGCCCGTGCGCGCCCAGGAACCCGGTGACGTCCTGCTCGATGTGCTCCTCGACCACTTGGGCCAGGTCCTTGGCCAGCACCAGTTCGAACCCGGCCGCGCCGACGTCGTAGCCCATGGTCCGCAGCGAATCGGGATACAGAGTGCTGCGCGAGTCCAGGATGGCGGGTCCGCCGGCGGCAACCTGTTCGGCGCGACGCTCGCCGACGGCGACCACCGCACCCGCCCCGTCGGCGAACAGCGCGCTACCGACCAGGCCCGGCAGCGACGGCTTGTATCCCGGGTAGGTCAACGAGCAGAGCTCGACGGAGACCAGGGCGGCGGCGGCGTCCGGCGCGCCCCGCAGGTAGTCGTTCAGCCGGGCCACGCCCGCGGCCCCGGCCACACAGCCCAGGCCGAACAGCGGCACCCGGCGCACGTCGTCGCGCAGGCCCAGCCGCCCGGCGATCCGGGCGTCCAGGGAGGGCACCGCGAGGCCGGTGACCGTCGTCGTGATCAGCACATCCAGGTCCTGCGGCCGCAGGCCCGCCTCGTCGAGCGCGCCCGACAGCGCCTCGCAGCCGAGATTGACCGCGTTTTCGATGAAGATCCGGTTGGCCATGCCGAAGTCGGTCAACGTGGGATACCGCTCCAGCGGCAGCACCAGGTGGCGGCTGTTGACCTTGGCGCTGGCGTGCAACTGCCGGACGATGTCTTCGTAACCCTCGAACTCCGGGATGCCGACGAAGAAGTCGGTGAGCTCTCGCTGGGAGTAGCGATACGGCGGCAAGGCCCCGGACACGCCCGCAACGACGCTCATTGGTCCCACCCCTTGGTGACGAAGTTTCGGCCCGACAGGTTCAGCCGCATCGCTTGAGCGGAATTCTAGTCCGGTTGGAATTGACCGGTACGTAAATTGACGTCATCTCATCCCTTGCCGCCGAGCCGCGCTTTGAGCTGCTCACTGTCGGCCAGGACGGCTTCGAGCTGCTCGGCGACCCGGGCCGGCGCGGTCCCGCCCCGCCCGTCGCGGGACGACACCGAGCCCTCGATCGTCAGCACCTCACGGACCTGCGGCGTCAGCTCGGGGCTGATGGCGGCCAACTCGTCGTCGGTGAGCTCGTCGAGCCCGACGGCGCGCCCCTCGGCCGCGCGCACGGCGGCCCCGGCGGCCTCGTGCGCGGACCGGAACGGCACCCCGCGGCGCACCAGCCATTCGGCGATGTCGGTGGCCAGCGTGTACCCGGCCGGGGCCAGGGCGGCCATCCTCTCGACGTCGAACGTCAGGCTGGCCACCAGGCCGGCCATCGCCGGCAGCACCAGCTCCAGCTGGGCCACCGAGTCGAACACCGGCTCCTTGTCCTCCTGCAGGTCGCGGTTGTAGGCCAGGGGCTGGGCCTTCAGCGTCGCCAGCAGCCCGGCCAGGTTGCCGATCAGGCGCCCGGCCTTGCCGCGGGCCAGTTCGGCGATGTCGGGGTTCTTCTTCTGCGGCATGATCGAGCTGCCGGTGGACCACGAATCGTGCAACCTGACGTAGCCGAACTCCGTCGAGCTCCACAGGATGATGTCCTCGGCCAGCCGCGACAGGTCCACGGCGATCATCGCGAAGACGAACGCGGCCTCGGCGGCGAAATCCCGTGCGGCGGTCGCGTCGATGGAATTGTCGGCGGCGGCCGCGAAACCCAGCTCCGCGGCGATCGCGTCCGGGTCCAGGCCCAGCGACGAGCCGGCCAGCGCCCCCGAGCCGTACGGGGACACGGCCGTGCGCCGGTCGAGGTCGACGATCCGGTCGACGTCGCGCAGCAGCGGGTGCGCGTGCGCAAGCAGGTGGTGGGCCAGCAGGACCGGCTGGGCGGACTGCAGGTGCGTCTTGCCCGGCATGATCGCCGTCGGGTGCGCGGCGGCCTGGGCGGCCAGCGCGGCCACCACCTCCAGCGCCCCGGCCGCGACCCGGCGCACGGCGTCGCGCAGCCACATCCGGAACAGGGTGGCCACCTGGTCGTTGCGCGACCGCCCGGCACGCAACCGGCCGCCCAGGTCAAGGCCGACCCGGTCGATCAGCCCGCGCTCCAGCGCGGCGTGCACGTCCTCGTCGGTCACCAGCGGCGTGAAGGTGCCGTCGGCCACGTCCTCGGCGAGGCTGTCCAACCCGGCCAGCAGCCCGTCGCGCTGTTCCTCGGTGAGCAGTCCGGCGTGAAAGAGAATCACGGTGTGGGCCCGCGAGGCGACGATGTCGTAGGGGGCCAGCACCCAGTCGAAGTGGGTGGACTTGCTCAGGGCGGCCAGCGCGTCCGACGGGCCGTCGGCGAACCGCCCGCCCCACAGCGAGCCCTCGCGCGTGCTCACGTTGCAGTCGGGCGTTCGTTGGCGGCCAGGTCCCGGCGGGACGCGATCTTCGACGACAGCCCGTGCACGTAGACGAAGCCCTTCGCGGCCGACTGGTCGAAGCTGTCGCCCTCGTCGTAGGTGGCCAGGTTGAAGTCGTAGAGCGACTGCGCGCTGCGCCGGCCGTTGACGGCGATGTGCCCGCCGTGCAACACCATTCGGACCTCACCCGTGACGTGCTCCTGGGTCTTCGCGACGAAGGCTTCCAGCGCCGTTTTCAGCGGCGAGTACCAGAGTCCGTCGTAGACCAGCTCGGCCCAGCGTTGGTCGGTCTGGCGCTTGAAGCGGCCCAGTTCGCGCTCCAGGGTCACGTGTTCGAGCTCGGTGTGGGCGGTGATGAGCACCATCGCCCCGGGGGCCTCGTAGATCTCGCGGCTCTTGATGCCCACCAGCCGGTCCTCGACCACGTCGAGGCGCCCCACCCCCTGGCAGCCGGCGCGGCGGTTGAGCTCCTCGATGGCCTGCAGCATCGACACCGGCTTGCCGTCGATCGACACCGGCACCCCGCTCTCGAACCCGACGATCACCTCGTCGGGCGTGTTCCAGTTGATGGTGGGGTCTTCGGTGTAGGCGTAGACGTCCTTGGTGGGCGCGTTCCAAAGGTGTTCCAGGAAGCCGGTTTCCACCGCGCGGCCCCACACGTTCTGGTCGATGGAGAACGGCGAGCGTTTGCTGACGTTGATCGGGATGGCGTTCTCCTCGGCGAACGCGATCGCCTTCTCCCGCGTCCACGCGTAGTCGCGGACCGGTGCCAGCACCTCCAAATCCGGTGCCAGCGAAGCGAATCCGACCTCGAACCGGACCTGGTCGTTGCCCTTGCCGGTGCAGCCGTGCGCGACGATACTGCCGCCGTGCTCGCGGGCGGCCGCCACCAGGTGCTTGGCGATCAGCGGCCGGCTGATGGCCGAGACCAGCGGGTAGCGGTCCATGTAGAGGGCGTTGTTCAAGATGGTGGGCAGGCAGTAGCCCTCGGCGAACTCGTCGCGGGCGTCGACGACCACGGCTTCCACCGCGCCGCAGTCCAGGGCCCGCTGGCGGACGAGCTCCATGTCCTCGCCGCCCTGGCCGAGGTCAATCGCCACCGCCACCACCTCGCGGCCGGTCTCCTTGCCGATCCAGCTGATCGCGACCGAGGTGTCCAGACCGCCGGAATACGCCAGGATGACGCGATCTGACATGAACCAATCTCCTTAGGTTGTGAGGCTTACGTGAGCTGTTCCAAGGTGCGGGCCAGCTCGGCGCCGGTCATCGGGTCTCGGGCCGCGACGAAGACGGTGTCGTCGCCGGCGATGGTGCCGACGACGTACGGTAGCGCCGCCCGGTCGATCGCGCTGGCCAAATAGTTTGCGCCGCCGGGCGGGGTGCGCAGCACCGCGAGGTTCGCGCTGGCGTCGGCCGACACCAGCAGCTCACCGAGCAGCCGGGACAGCCGCGCCGTGCCGCCCGATACGCCGCGCACCGGGCTGCCGTCCTCGGGAACGAGGTAGACGCCCACGCCGCCGTCGGCGCCGCGCAGCTTCACCGCGCCCAGCTCCTCGAGGTCGCGCGACAACGTGGCCTGGGTGACCTCGATGCCCTCGTCGGCGAGCCGGGCCGCCAGTTCGCTTTGGCTGCTGATCGACGCCGACGACAGGATCGCCACGATGCGGTCCTGCCGGCCGGCCCGGGTGGTCTCGGGGGTGGCCTTGCTGCGAGTCATGAGCGCCGCTCCAGCAGCCAGACCAGCAGCGCCTTCTGGGCGTGCAGCCGGTTCTCGGCCTCGTCCCACACCACGCTGGCCGGCCCGTCCATCACCTCGTCGGTGATCTCGTCGCCGCGGTGGGCCGGAAGGCAGTGCAGCACAATGGCTTCCGGGTCCGCCAGGCCCAGCACTCGCTCGTTGACCTGGAACGGCCGGAACGGCTTGACCCGGTCCAGCCCGTCGCCCTCCTGCCCCATCGACGTCCAGGTGTCGGTCACCAGGACGTCGGCACCGGCGGCGGCAAAGTCGGCGTCGGCGGTGAGAGTGACCGAGGCGCCGGCGATTTCGGCGCGCTTACGGGCCGCCGCCACGAATGCGGGGTCGGGGGCGAAGCCGTCCGGCGCGGCGACGGTGACGTGGATGCCGGCGGTCACCCCGCCGAGCAGCAGCGAGTGGGCCATGTTGTTGGCGCCGTCGCCGAAGTAGGACATCCGCAGTCCCGCAAGCGATCCCTTGCGTTCGGCGATGGTCTGCAGGTCGGCGAGCACCTGGCAGGGATGGAACTCGTCGGAGAGCGCGTTGATCACCGGCACCGTCGCCGCCTCGGCCATGGCCTCGAGCCGGTCCTGCCCGAACGTCCGCCACACGATGGCCTCGACGTAGCGGGACAGCACCTGCGCGGTGTCCTGCAGCGTCTCGTCGCGGCCCAGCTGGGTGCTGCGGGCGTCGACGACGACGGCATGCCCGCCGAGCTGGGCGATGCCCACCTCGAAGGAGAACCGGGTGCGGGTGGAGTTCTTGTCGAAGAGCACCGCGACGCCGCGCGGGCCTTCCAGCGGCCGGCAGCTGAACGGGTCCTTCTTCAGCTCGGCGGCCAGCTGCAGCACCTCGGCCTGCTCCCGGGGTGACAGGTCGTCGTCGCGCAGGAAGTGGCGGGGGGTCATGCGGCCGCGGCCTTGTCGAGGATGCCCGGCAGGGCGCCGATGAAGCTGTCGAGCTGGGCCTCGGTGACGATCAGCGGCGGCGCCAGCCGGATGACGTCGGGCGCGGCGGCGTTGACCAGGAATCCGGCGTCCCGTGCGGCTTTTTCGGCGTCCTTGGCCCGCGGCGCGGTCAGCACTATGCCTTGCAGCAGCCCGCGACCGCGCACGTGGTCGATCAGCGGGTGGTTCAGCGACTCGATGCCGTGGCGCACCGACTTGCCCAGCACCTCGGCGTGCCGGACCAGGTCCTCATCCGCGATCACCCGCAACACCGCCAGCGCCGCCGCGGCGCAGATCGGGTTGCCGCCGAAGGTGCTGCCGTGCAGGCCCGGTGTCAGCAGCTCGGCGGCCGGCCCGACGGCCAGGCAGGCGCCGATGGGCAGCCCGCCGCCGAGTCCCTTGGCCATGGTCACGACGTCCGGGATGATGCCGTCGTGCTGGTGGGCGAAAAAGGCTCCGGTGCGGCCCATTGCGGTCTGCACCTCGTCGAGCACCAGCAGCGCGCCGTGCCGCGAGGTGATGTCGCGCGCGGCGGACAGATAACCCTCGGGTGGGACGACGACGCCGCCCTCCCCCATGATCGGTTCGAGGAACACCGCGGCGGTGGCGTCGTCGACCGCGGCGGCCAGCGCGTCGGCGTCACCGTAGGGCACGTGCGTGACGTCGCCGGGCAGCGGCGCGAACGGCGCCTGCTTGCTCGGCTGACCGGTGAGCGCCAGCGAGCCCATGGTGCGGCCATGGAATCCGCCCTGCGCCGCAACCAGTTTCGTGCGCCCGGTCAGCCGCGACAGCTTGAACGCCACCTCGTTGGCCTCGGTTCCGGAGTTGCAGAAGAACACCCGCGTCGGCGCACCGGTTTCGTCAGACGCCCCCAACAGGGCCACCAGTTCTTCGGCCAGCGCGATGGCCGGTTCGCTGGCATACAGGTTCGAGGTGTGGCCCAGCGTCGCCATCTGCCGCGTGACGGCCTCGATGATCGCGGGGTGGCGATGGCCGAGGACATTGACCGCGATGCCGCCGAGCAGGTCCAGGTACGTGTTGCCGTCCACGTCGGTGACCACGGCGCCGTCACCGCTGGCCAGGGCCAGCGGCGGGGTGCCGTAGTTGTTCATCATCACGGCTTCCCACCGCTGCCGTAGAGCGTCGGTTTGGGTCATACACTCACCACCTTGGTGCCGGTGCCCGCATCGGTGAAAAGCTCCACCAGCACACAGTGTTCGACCCTGCCGTCGATGACGTGCGCACTGGGCACCCCTCCGGTGACGGCTCTCAGGCACGCTTCGACTTTGGGAATCATGCCCGCCTCCAGCGTGGGGAGCAGTTGCGAGAGTGTGGCGGTGTCGATTTCGCTGACCAGCGAGTCCCGGTTCGGCCAGCTGGTGTAGAGGCCCTCGACATCGGTGAGCATCAAGAGCTTTTCGGCCCGCAGGGCCTCGGCGAGCGCCGCCGCGGCGGTGTCGGCGTTGATGTTGTGCACCACGCCCTCGGCGTCCGGGGCGAGCGTCGACACCACCGGAATGCGGCCCGCCGCAATCAGGTCCAGCACGGCGGCGGTGTTGACCCGCTCGACGTCCCCGACCAGGCCGATGTCGGTGGCCACGCCGTCGACGGTGACGCTGCGCCGCACGGCGGTGAACAGTTGCGCGTCCTCGCCGGTGATGCCGACGGCGTAGGGGCCGTGCGCGTTGATCAGGTTGACCAGTTCGCGGCCCACCTGGCCGAACAACACCATCCGCGCCACGTCGAGCACTTCCGGTGTGGTGACCCGGAGGCCGCCCTTGAAGTCGCCCGCGATGCCGAGCCGCCGCAGCATGGCGGTGATCTGCGGGCCGCCGCCGTGCACGACGACGGGGTGGATCCCGCAGTTGCGCAGGAAGGCCATGTCGGCGGCGAAGGCGTGCCGCAGCGTGTCGTCGATCATGGCGTTGCCGCCGTACTTGATGACGACGATCTTGCCGTACAACTGCTTGAGCCAGGGCAGCGCTTCGGCAAGCACCTGCGCCTTGACGCCGGTGGGCAACGCGTCGGTGTTGAGGGTCATGAGCTGTACGCCGAGTTCTCTTCGACGTAGGCGTGGGACAAGTCGGTGGTGCGGACGGCGGCGCGGCCGTCACCGACGCGCAGGTCGACGGTGATGTCGATGTCGGCGCCGGCCAGGTCCACCTCGCGCGCGCCCGGCGCCCCGACCCCGTCGATGCACACGGCAAAGCCGTTGAACGACACCTTGATTCGATCGGGATCGAGGGCGATCGGCGCCATGCCGACGGCCGCCAGCACGCGGCCCCAGTTGGGGTCGGACCCGAAGACCGCGGTCTTGACCAGGCTGTCGCGGGCTATCACCCGCGCGGCGGTCAGCGCGTCGTCGTCGGAGGCGGCCCCGGTGACGGTGACGGTGACGCGCTTGGTGACGCCCTCGGCGTCGGCCTGCAACTGCGCGCACAGGTCGTCGCACACCCGCAGCACGGCGTCGTCGAGGTCGGCCTGCGCGGGGGTGATCCCGCTGGCCCCGGAGGCCAGCAGCAGCACCGTGTCGTTGGTCGAACAGCTGCCATCGATGTCGAGCCGGTCGAAGGTGCGCGCGGTCGCGCACCGCAGCGCGTGATCGAGCGCCGCGGGTTCAACGTTCGCGTCGGTGGTGAGCACGCAGAGCATGGTCGCCAGCGACGGCGCCAGCATGCCCGCGCCCTTGGCCATCCCGCCGACCGTCCAGTTGCCCGGGTGGTGCAGCGCAACCTGTTTCGGCACGGTGTCGGTGGTCATGATCGCGCGCGCGGCCTCGTCACCGCCGCTCAGCCCGCCGGCCATGTCCTGCACGATCGCCCGCACCCCGGCGAGCACCTTGTCCATCGGCAACCGGTCACCGATCAACCCGGTGGAGCAGACCGCGACCTCGATGGCGCCGGTCTCGGTCCCCCAGTCCGACAATGCGGCCGCGACGGCTTCGGCGGTGGCGTGGGCGTCCTGGAAACCGCCCGGCCCGGTGCAGGCGTTGGCGCCACCGGAGTTGAGGATCACCGCGCGCAGCGCTCCGGTGGTCAGCACCTGCTGGGTCCACAGCACCGGCGCGGCCTTGACCTTGTTGCGGGTGAACACGCCGGCGGCCGCGTAGTCGGGTCCCTCGTTGAAAACCAGAGCCAGGTCGCGGTTGCCCGACGCCTTGATGCCGGCGGCGATGCCGGCGGCCCGGAACCCGGCCGGCGCGGTGACGCCCTGTTCGCGCACCAAGCGCGCCTCGGCCTGGGGGCACCGCCCGCTTGCGGGGGAGTGGGTCACGGCGCGACCCCGACCACCGAAAGGCCTTCCGTCTCGGGCCAGCCCAGCGCCAGGTTCATCGCCTGTACCGCCGCGCCGCCCGTGCCCTTGACCAGGTTGTCGATGGCGGCGATGGCCACGAAGGTCTGGGCGGCCTCGTCCACCGCGACGGCGACGTGCGCCGCGTTACTGCCGATCACCGATCCGGTGCGGGGCAGCTGCCCCTCGGGCATCAGGTAGACGAAAGGCTCCGCGTCGTAAGCCTTCTCGTAGGCGGCCCGCAGCTGCGACAGCGGCGAGCGGGTGCGAGCGGTGCAGGTGGCCAGGATGCCACGCGAGGTGGGGATCAGCACGGGGGTGAACGACACCGTGACGTCCCGGTCGGTGACGGCTCCCAGGCCCTGGGCGATCTCGGGCGTGTGCCGGTGGGCCCCCGCGATGTTGTAGGCCCGGGCGGATCCGATGACCTCGGAGCCGAGCAGGTCGGTCTTGGCGGCGCGACCGGCTCCGGAGGTGCCGCTGACGGCGACCACCGTGACGGCGGGCTCGATCAGGTCCTCGGCCACCGCGGGCAGCAATGCCAGCAGTGCCGCGGTCGGGTAGCAGCCCGGGACGGCGATGCGGCGCGCGCCGCGCAGCCGCTCACGCGCGCCGGGCAGCTCCGGCAGCCCGTACGGCCAGCTGCCGGCGTGCGGGGAGCCGTAGAACCGTTCCCACGCGGCCGCGTCGGTGAGCCGGAAGTCGGCGCCGCAGTCGATGATCAGGGTGTCGGGGCCCAGCTGTTCGGCGAGCGCGGCCGAATGCCCGTGCGGCAGCGCCAGGAACACCGCGTCGTGGCCGGCGAGCACGGCGAGCTCGGTGGGCTCGACCACCCGCTGAGCCAGCGGCGTCAGATGCGGATGGTGCTCGGCGAGCGTGCTGCCTGCGCTGGTCGCGGCGGTCAGCGAACCGATGGTGAGGCGGCCGTCGGCGTAGGCCGGATGCCCGAGCAGGAGCCGCAGGATTTCACCGCCCGCGTAGCCGCTGGCCCCGGCAACCGCCACCTTCAATACGTCGGCCATTCCGCCGATTCTGCATGGTTATGCATTGCTTTGCAAATCCATTCTCCACCGTGCTAGGCGCGCAGTTCGGCGCCGACCGCCTCGGCGGCGCGTTGCACCGCGGCGTCACGGGCCGCGCTGGCGTCGTCCTCGGTCAGCGTGCGGTCCGGCGCGCGGAAACGCAGGGCGAAAGTCAGCGATTTGCGATCCTCCCCGACCTGCGGGCCGGTGAAGACGTCGAACAGTTGAAGGTCTTCCAGCAGCTCACCGGCGCCCTGCCGGACGGCGTCGGCCACCGCCTGGGCGGGCACGTGTGCGGGCACCACCAGGCTGACGTCCTGGAAGACGGCCGGGAACGGCGACACCGCGGGCGCCGGCAACGCCTCGGCGATGGGAATCGCGTCGAGGTTGAGCTCGACGGCGCAGGTGCCGTTCGGCAGTCCGGCGCGCTCGATCACCGCCGGGTGCAGCTGCCCGGCGTGACCGACGACGGTCTCCCCGACGAGCACCTCGGCGCACCGCCCCGGGTGCCACGGCAGGTGCTGGGCGGCCCGCAGGCTCACCTCGACCCCGCTGGCGCGGGCGATGATGCGCGCCGCCTCGAACGCGTCGGCGGCTTCGGCCCGGCGGCCTGGCCCCCAGGGGCCGCGGCGTTCGCGCAGGCCCGCCAGCACCGCCGCGACGTGCTGCGGTTGGCGGGGCAACGAGGCGTCCAGCAGGGCGATCTCGGTGTCGGTCGGCCGGCGGTGCACGGGGATGGGCTGCACGCCGCGAGTCTCCTCGGTCGGTTGCACCACCTGCGCCAGGGCGTACAGCGCAACGTCCACCAGACCGCGGGACACGTTGCGCACCAACGCTTCCAGCAGCGCGGGCAGCAGCGTGGTGGCCAGATGCGGGCGGTCGGCCTCCAGCGGGTTGAGCACCTGCGTGGTCGTGCGTCGCGGGTCGTCGGCCGGCAGGCCCCACAGGTCGAATACGCCCGCGGGCAGGAACGGCGTCGGCAGGATCTCGACGTAACCGGATTGGGCGAGCGATCTGCCGACGGCGCGGCGGCGCCTTTGCCGCGCGGTGAGGCCCCGGCCCGCGGGAGCCGAGGGCAGCACCGACGGGATGGCCTCCAGCCCCTCCAGCCGCAGCACCTCCTCGACGAGGTCGGCGGGCTGCAACAGGTCGGGTCGCCAGCTCGGCGGCGTCACCGCCAGCACGTCGCCCGCCTGATCTTCCGGGCTCACCTGCAGCCCCGATCTGCGTCAGGCGCCGGGCGGTGGTGCCGGAGGGGTAGCCGACCCCGGCGAAGCGGTCGGGCAGGTCGGCGGGGATCCGGATGGGCGACCCAGCCCAATCGGCGACCGAGTTGCCCACTGGCGGGTCGCCCCGCCAATCGGTCAGCGCTTCCGACACCGCTCCCCCGGCGATGTCGACGAGCAGCGCGGCGCATCGGTCCAGCGCGGCGACCGAGATGGCCGGGTCCACCCCGCGCTCGTAGCGCCGGGCGGCCTCACTGGGCAGGTGCAATCGGCGCTGGGTGCGCGAGACGGCGGCCGGGTCCCAGACGGCGGCCTCCAGCAGCACGTCGGTGGAATCGGCGCGCACCTCGGTGCTTGCCGCGCCCATCACGCCGCCGATCGCCGCGGTCGCCCGGTCGTCGACGATGAGGACATCGGCCGGATCGAGCCGGCGCTCGATGTCGTCGAGGGTGACGACGGTCTCGCCGGGCCGGGCGAACCGCACGCCGAGGCCCCCGGAGATGCGGTTGCAGTCGTGCGCATGCATGGGGTGGCCGAGTTCCAGCATCACGTAGTTGGTGACGTCCACCGCCGGGGAGGTCGCGCGGATGCCGGCCAGCAACAGCCGGCGTTGCAGCCACCACGGCGACACGGCGGCGGGGTCGATGCCGGTCACGGGCCGCAGGGCGAACCGGCGGACACCGGTTTCGGCCTGCACGGTCAAGGGCCAGGCCTCGCCGTTGGCCGGCAACGGCTTGACGTCGGCGGGGTCGACGAAGTCCAGGTCGTAGGCGCCGGCGACCTCGCGGGCCAGGCCGCGCACCGACATGCAGTAGCCCCGGTCTGGTGTGATCGCCAGGTGGAAGACCACGTCGTCCAGGCCCAGCACCGCGGCGCCGTCGGCTCCGGGTTCGGCGGTGCCGGGCGGCAGCACCAGGATCCCGGAATGCTCAGCGCCCAAACCGAGTTCGGCCGCCGAGCAGATCATCCCGTCGGAAGTGCGGCCGTAGGTCTTGCGCGTCGCGATGGCGAATCCGCCGGGTAGGGTGGCGCCGGGCAGCGCGACCACGACCAGGTCACCAACCACGAAGTTGCTTGCGCCACAGACGATCTCGCGTTGCTGGTCCGCACCGATATCGACCAGGCAAGCCCGGACCGGCTTCTTGAAACCGGTGAGCTCCTCGATATCGGTCACGCGCGCCACGCGTCAGCGGGCCGTCCACCGGGCCGAGGGGGACGACCTCCTCGACTTCGTGGCCGATCCGCACGAACGTCTGCTCGAGTTCACCGGGCGCGACATCCCAGCCCGGGGCGCCCGCCTGAACGACGTCGCGCAGCCAGCTGTAGGGGACGCGCATCAGGCACCCACCCCGAACGGCAACGAGAACCGGACGTCGCCTTCGACAATGTCGCGCATGTCCGGGATGCCGTTGCGGAACTGCAGCGTGCGTTCCAGGCCCATCCCGAATGCGAATCCGGAGTACACGTCCGGGTCAATTCCCGCGGCTCGCAACACGTTTGGGTGCACCATGCCGCAGCCACCCCACTCCACCCAGCCGGCACCGCCCTTCTTGCCGACGAACCACACGTCGACCTCGGCGGAGGGTTCGGTGAACGGGAAGAAGTGTGGCCGGATCCGGGTGCGCGCCTCGGGGCCGAACTCGGCGCGGGCGAAGGCGTCGAGGGTGCCCCGCAGATGCGCCATGGACAGGCCGCGGTCCACCGCCAACCCTTCGACCTGGTGGAAGACCGGCGTGTGGGTGGCGTCGAGTTCGTCGGTGCGGAAGGTGCGGCCGATCGAGATGATGTAGACGGGCAGCTCGTGGGCCAGCAGGGTCCGCACCTGCACCGGCGAGGTGTGGGTGCGCAGCAGCTGCCGGGAGTCGTCCGGCGCGATGTAGAAGGTGTCCTGCTCGCTGCGGGCGGGGTGGTCCGCGGGGAAGTTGAGGGCGTCGAAGTTGAACTGCTCGGTTTCGACTTCCGGCCCCTCCGCCAATTCCCACCCCATCGCGATGAAGGTGTCGGCGATGTGCTCGGCCAGGATGGTGATCGGGTGCCGGGCGCCGATCGGCTGCCGGCTCGACGGCAGCGTGACGTCGATGCCCTCGGCGGCCAGCACCGCCGCGTCGCGTTCGGCGCGCAGCGTCGCCAGTCGTTCGTCGTAGCTGCGTTGGGCCTCGGTTCGCGCGGAATTGACCCGCTTACCGGCGTCGGCGCGCTCGTCCTTGGGGACGCCGCCCAGCGCTTGCCGCGCCAGCGCCAGCGGTGAGCGGTCACCGAGATGCTCGGTCTTCACGCGCGCCAGCGCGTCCAGATCGCCGGCGAGCGCGATGGCCTCCTGGGCGGCGCCGACCGCCTTGGCCAAGGCGTCCGGTGACAGGTCGACGGGCTGAGCACCCACGCGGCGACACTCTCCTTGCTGATGAGGGGCTGGGGAGGAAGTTGCCCAGCGGCAAGTGCCGATCATAGTGATGCGGTGCGTGCAGCCCGGCGGGCGCTTCGGAGTACGGGCGGCCGGGCGGCCGGGGAGGCGCCTAGCCCGTCGTGACCGGCTGCGGGCCGGTCAGCGCGTCGACTGTCCGGCACCGGCAGCGCGCCGCGCCCGGTGGCGAGCTGCACGAGCTTGTGCGCGGCCAGCGCGCCCAGGACCCCGAACGCCGGCGCCGCCGCCATGGTCCCCCAGTGGTGGGCGAGGACCAGGAAGCCGAAGCCCGACGAGGCCACCAGCATCAGGGAGCGCACCGGCGTCCAATGGATGGGCTGGCGGAACCGGGCGGACACCAGCACGCCCAATACCACGGCGACGGTGTGACCGGCGTCGGTGAAATCGCCGCCGATGATCGCCGAGGCCAGGCCGGCCGAGATCCACCAGCCGACCCAGGCGGCCCGCCAGCGCTGGGGAATCACCGCCGTCATCGCCCCGAGCACCGCGAGGGCGCCGTAGCTCATCCCGACGTCGCTGGTGCGGGTGATCGACAGCGGCAGCCAGCCGAACTCGACCGACGTGGCGAGGGCGGCGGCCACGAGCAGCGTCGCGCCGATGTGCCCGACGAGGAACGCCACAACCAGCCTGATCGTGCTCAGGTGCAGTTCGCCGAGCGCGAGCAGGCAGGTGAGGAAGGGCAACCAGAAGTAGAGCGGACCGGCGTCGACGACCAGCGCGCTGCCCAGCAGGGTTCCCACGTGGCCATGGGCCAGGTTGTGCAGGTTGGTGCTGGCGCGCTCGACCAGTACGTCATGCGCGTGCGGGCCGAGCGCCAAGATGGCACAGCTGATGGCGAGCAGGACCGCCACGTATCCCACCGTGAACTGGACCCGGGCGAGCCGGGAGAAGATGCCCCCAAACATTGCCTCCATTATGTCAGCTAATTTGTTTCGGGAGTGTGATCGGACGCTGTCAACTCCCTATGAGTCCTCAAACGATATATCGCCAAGTCGGCCGGGACTCCCGTGGTCTTGCCCGCAAACACGGGTTTACGTGCACGTTTGGCGACGACGCCCATCGCGTCCAGTTCGGTCTGGGGGATCAGGTCGAGTGTCGAACCTGACACCATGACCCCGCCTTTGGTGGCCCGTTCCATCACCCGCGCGGCGATGTTGACGTCCACCCCGAGCCAGTCCGCCGCCATCCGCTGGGGCCGCCCGGTGTGGATCCCGACCCGCATCCGCGGCGTGTAGCCGGCCACCTCGACCGACTTCAACGCCTCTTTGGCGGCCAACACCGCCCGCACCGCGACCGTCGGATCGCCGAAGACGGCCATCAGGCCGTCGCCCATCCGTTTGACGATGTGGCCACCGGCGTCCAGCAGCGGCGGCTCGATGGCCCGCGCCACCTGGCGCAGCAGGGTGAGCGCCGCCTCGTCACCGGCCTGCAAGGACCACGACGAGAAGCCCACCAGGTCGGTGAACACCAGCGTCACCTCGGGATTCGCGGGCCGTCGAGAAACGGACTCGGTCAGCGCCTGCCACACCTGCAACAGCCCGAGGCTGACTTCACGCGAAACCGCGTCGCGATCCCCCAGCAGCCGGTCGGCGGCGCGCGCGGCGGCCCGCGGCCCGCCCTCGCCGGCCGTGGACAGCGGGTCGCCGAACTCGGGGTCGCCGGGTAGCAGCCGCCGCGCCCGGCGGATGAACGCCACCGCGCCAGGGCTGCGGTTTCGGCTCTGCAACCACTGCGACGCGCCGTGCACCGAGACCGGGGAACTCCGTGGCGAGTCGGATGCCGTCACCGTCGGTTCGTCGGGATCGCCCGAATCCGAATCGCGACGCGCGGCTTCCACGTGGCCAGGTTATTTCCTTCCGCCGGAGGCGGGCAATGAAGGCCCCGCGGTATGTGTCACAGCTCGCAACGTACCGCCTGATCACGGCGGCGCCACGCCGCTATGGAAGCTCGATAACACCCGGGGCCACGCGCGGCGGAAATCGTAGACAACGCACGTTGTCAAAGTTATCGTGAGCGCAGGAGGCCGAGATGACTGCCATTCCAACGAAATCCGACGATCCGCTCGGACCAGACTCCCTTACCTGGAAGTACTTTGGCGATCTGCGCACGGGAATGATGGGTGTGTGGATCGGCGCGATCCAGAACATGTACCCGGAGCTGGGCGCGGGCGTCGAGGAGCATTCGATCCTGCTGCGCGAGCCGCTGCAGCGGGTGGCCCGCTCGGTGTATCCGATCATGGGCGTCGTCTACGACGGTGACCGCGCGGCCCAGACCGGGCGGCAGATCAAGAGCTACCACCACACCATCAAGGGCGTCGACGCGTCCGGACGCCGGTATCACGCGCTGAATCCGGAAACGTTCTACTGGGCGCACGCCACCTTCTTCATGCTGGTGATCAAGGTGGCCGAGTACTTCTGCGGGGGCTTGACGGAGGCCGAGAAGCGGCAGCTGTTCGACGAGCACGTGCGGTGGTACCGGATGTACGGGATGAGCATGCGTCCGGTGCCCACCTCGTGGGATGAGTTCCAGGACTACTGGGACCGGGTTTGCCGCGAGGAACTCGAAATCAATCAGGCCACGCTGGACATCTTCAAAATCCGGATCCCCAAACCGAAATTCGTGCTGATGCCCACGCCGATCTGGGACCAGATGTTCAAGCCGCTGGTCGCCGGCCAGCGCTGGATCGCTGCCGGCCTGTTCGAGCCCGCGGTTCGCGAGAAGGCGGGCATGCGCTGGACACCGGGCGACGAGGTGCTGCTGCGCCTGTTCGGCAAGCTCGTCGAACTGGCCTTCCTGGCGGTTCCCGACGAGATCCGCCTGCACCCGCGCGCGCTGGCCGCCTACCGCCGGGCCGAGGGCCGGCTTCCCAGCGACGCGCCGTTGGTGGAGGCGCCCCCGTTCATGGCACCGCCCCGCGACCGCCGCGGGCTGCCGATGCATTACTTTCCGCCGCGGCCGCGCTCGGCTCTGGATCCGGCGAAAGCGCTCATGGAACGCGCCGGCTCGCTGGTGCACGGGACGCTGTCGCTGGCGGGTCTGCGGCCCGCCCGGGGGCGCGTCAGGGCCGCCTGAACATGCCCAGCGCCTGCGCGCTCTGGTAGAGACAGATTGCCGCGGCGGAGGCCACGTTCAGGCTTTCGGCACCGCCGGACATCGGGATGCGCATGCGGTGATCCGCCGCTTCCGCGATTTCGCTTGGCAGACCTTGTGATTCGGGCCCGAACAACCACGCCGTCGGCCTGCCGAGCAGTGCCGCGGCCTCGTCGAGGCGCGTCTCGCCATCCACCGTGGCGGCCAGCACCTGCAGCCCCGCGTCGTGCAGGGCGCCCAGCGCGGCGGTCATGTCGGGTGCGGCGACCACCGGAATCGAGAAGATGCTGCCGGCCGAGGCGCGCAGACATTTGCCGTTGTACGGGTCGACGCTGTGCCCGCCGAGGATCACCCCCTGCGCGCCCATGGCGTCGGCGATGCGAATGACCGTGCCGGCGTTGCCCGGCTCGCTGATCTCGACGGCGACCGCGATCAGGCGGGGCGAACCGGCCAGCACGTCCGCCAGCCGGGTTGCCGGCATTTGGCAGACGGCCACCAGCCCCGTGGGGGTGACGGTGTCGGACAGCGCTTTTGCGGCCCGCTCGCTGACCAGCTGGACCGGACAGTGCTGCGCGCCAAGCAAAGGCGCGTACCGTTGCGCGGCGATTTCGGTGACGAAGACATCGCGGACCAGGCCGCGGGCGGCCGCGGCCTCGACCAGGTTGGGGCCTTCGGCGAGGAATCGCCCCGCCCGCCGGCGGCCGACGTGGCGATGCAGTTTGACCGCCGCCGCGACGCGGGCCGAACGTTCGGTCAGCACGTCGCCGGGCTAGGCGGCCTCTCCGGAATCCGAGGGAGCGTTGACGTCCTCGGGCAGCGCGGCCCGGGCGACGTCAACCAGTGCGGTGAACGCGGCGGGATCGGTGATCGCGATGTCGGCGAGGTTCTTGCGGTCCACTTCCACACCCGCGGCCTTCAAACCCTGGATCAGCCGGTTGTAGGTGATGTCGTTGGCGCGTGCCGCCGCATTGATCCGCGAGATCCACAGTTTCCGGAACTCGCCCTTGCGCGCGCGGCGGTCGCGGAAGGCGTAGTTCAGTGAATGCAGCTGCTGCTCTTTGGCCTTGCGGTAGAGCCGCGATCGCTGGCCGCGATAGCCCTTCGAGGCCTTGAGAATGCTGCGCCTCTTCTTGTGGGCGTTGACCGCCCGCTTCACGCGTGCCATGGATGTTCCTACTCTCGTTCAAAGTAAATGGTCGGGTGCCGGCACCAACTGGCCCCGGCGCGATGGTCAGCCGTTCAGCAGCTTGTTAACCCGCTTGGTGTCGTTGGCCGACACCGTCGTGCGGCCTTCCAGCCGCCGAGTCCGGGTGGACGGCTTGTGCTCCAACAGGTGCCGGCGATTGGCCTTCTCGCGAAGGATCTTGCCGGTTCCGGTGCGCCGGAACCGCTTCGAAGCCCCGCTGTGGGTCTTGGCTTTGGGCATGTTTCCTCGAGTTCTTCGGTTGTCGCTGTTTCGTGTCCGGTCAGTTGGGTGAAGGGTTGGTGTCGGCGGCCTCATCGGCAACCGGTGCCGCACCGTCCCCGGGTTCTTCGGGGTGCCGCGCCCTGGCACGAGTCTTCGCGCCGCGGTGCGGGGCCAGCACCATCGTCATGTTGCGGCCGTCCTGCTTGGCGGACGTTTCGACGAAGCCGTATTCGGCGACGTCCGCGCCCAGCCGCTGCAGCAAGCGGTAGCCCAACTCGGGCCGCGACTGCTCACGTCCGCGGAACATGATGGTCACCTTCACCTTCGAACCCGCCTCCAGAAAGCGGATCACGTGGCCCTTTTTGGTCTCGTAATCGTGATCGTCGATCTTTGGTCGCAGCTTCTGCTCTTTGACGACGGTCTGCTGCTGGTTCCGGCGGGATTCGCGCGCCTTTTGCGCCGCCTCGTATTTGAACTTGCCGTAGTCCATGATCTTGCAGACCGGTGGTCTGGCGTTCGGGGCAACTTCGACAAGGTCGAGATCGGCGTCCGCAGCGACGCGCAGCGCGTCTTCGATGCGCACTATGCCTACCTGCTCTCCCCCTGGGCCGATCAATCTGACTTCAGGTACGCGGATGCGCTCGTTGACGCGGGTCTCAGTGCTGATGGGGCCTCCCTTGTTGGGCTTATGGGTGTCCTGCGATCACGGCCAGGGCCTGGGTCCGTTCGGATTCAGCGGCGGAAACACCACACCACCAGCAGAAAAGCCCTGCAATAGCAGGGCCCAATGCCGACCGATCACGGCTTGCAACTGGTCAAGCCGCCCGCGTTGCTCGCGGAACAGACATACGTGATGCCTGTGACCGGACCGCCAAGCCTTGAAAATATCGTGGCCCGCGGTGGGAGTGGGACTCCACTTACTGTTCCTGGCCTTCGCCGGGATGGTCGCGAACGCCAGTTTAGCAGCCACGGGACTGCTTTTCGCACTTCGCCCCCGACCCCCACCGACACGCTTCCGCAACCGGGCCAACTATTGCTAGCCACTCTTCGCGCTTCCCCAAGCTTTTCACGGTTTGAGGGCATATCCTCGCGGTCTGTGACACTCGCTTCATCTCGTTCGGGATCCCGTTCGGGGCCTCGCGGTCGGTCGCATTCCCGGTATCGCTGGGTACCGGCGGCGGCCGGGTGGATCGTGGGCGTCATCGCCACCGTGTCGCTGCTGGCCAGCGTGTCCCCGGCGATCCGGTGGCTGATCAAGGTCCCCCGCGAATTCATCAACGACTACCTGTTCAACTTCCCCGACACCAGCATCGCGTGGTCGTTCGTGCTGGCGTTGCTGGCCGCGGCCCTGACCGCGCGAAAACGGATCGCCTGGCTGGTGTTGCTCGGCCAGATGATCCTCGCCGCCGGGTTGAACGCCGCCGACATCGCCGCGGGCGACAACACCCCGGCCGAGACCTTCGGGGAGAACCTCGGGTTCGCGGTGCACATCGTCGCGATCGTGCTGCTGGTGCTCGCCTACCGGGAGTTCTGGGCCAAGGTCCGCAAGGGCGCGCTGGTCAAAGCGGCCGCCGTGCTGGTCGCCGGGGACGTGATCGGAATCCTGGTGTCCTGGGGCCTGGTGGAGTTGTCGCCCGGAACGCTGGCGCGCCAAGACCGCCTGCCTTACGTGGCCAACCGGGTAGTCGGATTCGCCCTGGCCGATCCGGACCTGTTCACCGGCAAGCCGCACGTGTTCCTCAACGCGATCTTCGGCCTGTTCGGCGCACTGGCGCTGATCATGGCGACCATCGTGCTCTTCCAATCCCAGCACGCCGAAAACGCGCTGACGGGTGAGGACGAGTCGGCCATCCGCGGGCTCCTCGAGTTGTACGGCAAGAACGACTCGCTCGGCTACTTCGCGACCCGCCGCGACAAGTCGGTGGTATTCGCCCAGAGCGGCCGCGCCGCCGTCACCTACCGCGTCGAAGTCGGCGTGTGCCTGGCCAGCGGCGACCCGATCGGCGACCCGCGGGCGTGGCCGCAGGCCATCGATGCCTGGCTGGGGCTGTGCCAGAGCTACGGCTGGGCGCCGGGCGTCATGGGCGCCAGCACGCAGGGAGCACGCGTCTATCGGGAAGCCGGGCTGAACGCGCTCGAGTTGGGCGACGAGGCGATCCTGCGAACCGCCGACTTCCGGCTGTCCGGACCCGACATGCGCGGAGTGCGCCAAGCCGTGACCCGAGCCCGCCGGGCCGGGCTGACCCTGCGGATCCGGCGGCACCACGACATCTCGGCCGAGGAGATGGCCGAGACCATCACCCGCGCCGACGCCTGGCGCGACACCCAAACCGAGCGCGGCTTTTCCATGGCGCTGGGCCGGCTCGGCGACCCGGCGGACGGGGAATGCCTGCTGGTCGAAGCGATGGACCGCGACGGCACCGTCGTGGCGATGCTGTCGTTGGTCCCGTGGGGAACCACCGGTGTCTCCCTGGACTTGATGCGCCGCTCTCCGCAATCCCCCAACGGCACCATCGAGCTCATGGTCAGCGAGCTCGCCCTGACCGCCGAAACCCTCGGCATCACCCGTATTTCGCTGAACTTCGCGATGTTCCGGTCGGCGTTCGAACAAGGCGCCCAACTCGGCGCCGGCCCGGTTGCCCGGTTGTGGCGAGGGCTGCTCCTGTTCTTCTCGCGGTGGTGGCAGCTGGAGACGCTGTACCGCTCGAACATGAAGTACCAACCCGAATGGGTTCCGCGCTACGCCTGCTACGAGGACGCCCGCCTGATCCCCCGGGTCGGCGTCGCCTCGGTGATCGCGGAGGGCTTCCTGGTGCTGCCGTTCACCCGGCGCGACAAGGTGCACACCGGCCATCACCCCGCCGTGCCCGCCAGACTGGTGGAGTCGGGCCTGCTGCATCACGACGGCTCGGCGCCCGACGTGAGCGAGTTGCAACAACGACACGACGCCGCGGAACTCGAGGAGTCGAGGGCCCGCCTGCCCGAGCAGGTGCGGGTGCGCCTGGCCAAACTGAAGGTACTGCGGCGCAACGGCATTGACGCCTACCCGGTGGGATCTCCACCCAGCCACACCGTCTCCCGGGCGCTGGACGCCGACGATCAGGAAACCGTCTCGGTGTCGGGCCGGATACTGCGGATACGCGACTACGGCGGGGTGTTGTTCGCCCAGCTGCGGGACTGGTCGGGCGAATTGCAAGTGCTGCTGGACAATTCACATCCTGGAGCACGGCCACACCGCGGATTTCACCGCGGCCATCGATCTTGGCGACCTGGTCGAGATTACCGGGCACATGGGCTTTTCCAAGAACGGAACCCGCTCGTTGATCGTGCGCGACTGGCGGATGATCGGGAAGTGCCTGCGGCCCCTGCCGAACAAGTGGAACGGGCTGACCGACCCGGAGGCGCGGGTGCGGACCCGCTACGTCGACCTGGCGATCAATCCCGAGTCCCGCCAGCTGATCACGGCCCGCAGCAGCGTCCTGCGCTCCGTCCGGGAAACGCTGTTCGCCAAGGGGTTCATCGAGGTCGAGACGCCGATGCTGCAGCAGGTGCACGGCGGAGCGACCGCCCGGCCGTTCGTCACGCACATCAACACCTATGACATGGACCTGTTCCTGCGCATCGCGCCCGAGCTTTACCTCAAGCGGTTGTGCGTCGGCGGCGTGGAGCGGGTGTTCGAGCTGGGCCGGGCCTTCCGCAACGAGGGGGTCGACTTCAGCCACAACCCGGAGTTCACGCTGCTGGAGGCTTACCAGGCGCACGCCGACTACAAGGTCTGGATCGACGGCTGCCGGGAGCTCATTCAAAACGCCGCGCAGGCCGCCAACGGGGAGCAGACCGTGCTGCGGCCCCGCACCGACCCCTCCCACTCGGGCACCGACGGTGGCCTCCAACCGGTGGATATCTCCGGAGAGTGGCCGGTGAAGACCGTGCACGACGCGGTGTCCGAAGCTCTCGGGGAACACATCGATCCCGATACCCCCTGGCCGTTTTGCGCAGGCTGTCCGACGCCGCCCACATTCCGTATCGGGCGCAGTGGGACGCCGGCGCGGTGGTGCTGGAGCTTTACGAGCACCTTGTTGAGGACCGGACCGAGCGGCCGACCTTCTACATCGACTTCCCGATGTCCGTCTCACCGTTGACCCGGCCGCACCGCAGTCGGCGCGGCGTCGCCGAGCGGTGGGACCTGGTGGCGTGGGGAATCGAGCTGGGGACCGCCTACAGCGAGCTCACCGATCCGGTGGAGCAGCGGCGCCGCCTGCAGGAGCAGTCGCTGCTGGCCGCCGGCGGCGACCCCGAGGCGATGGAGCTCGACGAGGACTTCCTGCAAGCCATGGAGTACGCGATGCCGCCCACCGGGGGGATCGGCATGGGCATCGATCGGCTCGTCATGCTCATAACCGGCCGCAGCATCCGCGAGACGCTGCCATTTCCGCTGGCCAAGCCGCACTAGCCGGCCCCCGGACGCGCGGGCGGTGCACGGCGAACATTCGGTGAATATGTTCCAGGGCGGTTAACAATAGATCACAATGGATGCCGTGACCGCGTCGACGACCAATGCCACGACGCAGTTGCTGGCAAGTAGTCACACGTCCCTCATGCACGGCTGGGTGCCCACCACGATCCAGGTGGCGACCGCGGTGGTGCTGACGCTGGCCGTCGGCTGGCGGTCACGTCGGTGGCGGACGGTGTGGTTGCCGGCGGCTGCGCTGGCGGGTGCTGCCGCGGCCTATCTGACGCACTGGTACATCGTCGACCGCGGCCTGTCCGACGAACCGGCGCCGGCCGCGCTGTGGCTCTGGATCACGTTGACCGGAATGGCGGTGGCTGTGCTGATCCTGGGGTGGCGCGGCGCACGCCGCTGGCGGCGCGGCGCCGGGCTGCTGGCCGTGCCGTTGTGCGCGCTGTGCGCCGCGCTGGCGCTCAACCTGTGGGTCGGCTACTTCCCGACCGTGCAGGCTGCCTGGAACCAGCTCACTTCCGGTCCCTTGCCCGACCAGACCGACCCGGCCACCGTCACCGCGATGGCCGCCAAACGGACGCGGCCGCCGCACGGCGGCGTGGTTCCGGTGGTGATCCCCTCCGACGCATCGCATTTCAGGCACCGCGGTGAGCTGGTTTACCTGCCGCCCGAATGGTTCACCAGCAGCCCACCGCCGGCGCTGCCGACGGTCATGATGATCGGGGGCCAGTTCAATACCCCCGCGGACTGGACCCGCGCGGGCAACGCGGTCAGGACGATCGACGACTTCGCGGCCGCCCACAACGGCAAGGCGCCGGTGTTGGTGTTCGTCGACTCCGGCGGGGCCTTCAACAACGACACCGAATGCGTCAACGGCGTCCGCGGTAACGCCGCCGACCATCTGACCAAAGACGTTGTGCCGTACCTGGTTTCCAAGTTCGGCGTCAGCCCCGACCGGTCCCACTGGGGCATAGCCGGTTGGTCGATGGGCGGGACCTGCGCCGTGGACCTGACCGTCATGCATCCCGACATGTTCAGCGCGTTCGTCGACGTCGCCGGCGACTTCTTCCCGAACGCCGGGAACAGGGCCCAAACCATCGCCCGGCTCTTCGGCGGGAACGCCGACGCGTGGGCGGCATTCGACCCGACCACGGTGATCAGCCGGCACGGGCCGTACAGCGACGTGGCCGGCTGGTTCGCCATCTCCTCCGAGGCGGCAACACGCCGCGACTTGGCGAGCACCGACATCGGCGCGATCCGTCTCGCCAGCCGGGAGGCGGCCGCCGACCCCGGCAACCAGACCGCGGCCGCCTATTCGCTGTGTTCGCTCGGGCGCGCCAACGGGATCGACTGCGCGGTGCTCGCGCAGCCCGGCAAGCACGATTGGCAGTTCGCGGACCGGGTCTTCGCCGCCGCGCTGCCGTGGCTGGCCGGCCGGCTGGGCACGCCGGGGATTCCGCGGACCGCGTTGCCCGGCGCGTCCCCACCCGCGCTTACCACCCCGGTCGTCGTCCCGGCCGACCATTCCAACCCCGCCAGGCGGTAGCCGCTGGTGCTTTCCGTGGCGCGGGTTCGGCGTGCGATCTTTGCGCGGCACTGCAATCCATGGAGTGCCTGGACCCGCTGGGCGAGCACCCCGCTGATCCTGGTGCCGCCGTGGACGCGGCGCTGGAGCCATGCGGCGTGGATCGCGCTGTGGCTGGCCGTCAACCCGTTCGTTTTCGGCAAGCCGGCGCACGAGCGGGCGTGGTCGACCCGGGCGATGCTGGGCGAGGAGTTGTGGATCAGCCGCCGACCCCGGGACGCGGCCATGGTGGTCAGCGCGCTGACGTCGGCGGCCGCGCTGGGCGCCGTCGTCGCCGCCCGCCGCCGTCGACCGATACCGGCCGCGACCGCCATCGCGGTGCAGATGGCGTTGACCCTGGTGTACTGGGAGCAGATGGTGCGGTATTTGGAACGGGAGCGTGGCCATGCCTGAGGAACCGACCCCACCCGATCCCGGGTATGACAGCGCCGGTGTGCCGACCTTCGAATCCGTCCGCGAGAAGATCGAAAGCCGGTACGCGACGTCGCAGGGTGCGGCGGAGCTCGATGCCGAGTCGGCCGAGGGCCGGTCGGTCGAGGAACAGTACGAGGACCGCGAGCGCGCGGCGGGCGAGCGGCTGGCGCAGATCCGCGAATCGATGCGGCGCGACGGCCGCGACACATAAACCACTGCGCCGTCTTTCGGCGTCGTGTGCGTGGGTTATGTGTCGCGACGTCAATCCCCGCTCAGGCGGTGACTTTGCGCGCCGATTCGACCGCCGCGGCGGGGCGGCGCGGCGGCCGATGACCTCGGCGAGGAACTTCCCGGTGTAGCTTTCCGGCACCGCGGCGATGTCCTCGGGAGTGCCCTCGGCGACAACGGTTCCGCCCTCGGCGCCACCCTCGGGACCCATGTCGACGATCCAGTCCGACGTCTTGATGACGTCCAGGTTGTGCTCGATGACGATGACCGTATTGCCCTTGTCCACCAGCCCGTTGATGACGCTCAGCAGCTTGCGGATGTCGTCGAAATGTAGCCCGGTGGTGGGCTCGTCGAGGATGTAGATGGTCCGCCCCGTCGAGCGCTTCTGCAGTTCGGCGGCCAGCTTGACCCGCTGCGCCTCACCACCGGACAGCGTCGGCGCGGGCTGGCCGAGCCGGACATAGCCCAGCCCAACGTCGACGAGCGTGCTGCAGATAGCGGTGGATGCCGGTGATCGGCTCGAAGAACTCCGCCGCCTCCTCGATCGACATGTCCAGCACTTCGGAGATGGTCTTGCCCTTGTAGTGCACTTCCAGGGTCTCGCGGTTGTAGCGGGCGCCGTGGCAGACCTCGCACGGCACGTAGACGTCGGGCAGGAAATTCATCTCGATCTTGATGGTGCCGTCGCCGGTGCACGCCTCGCAGCGACCGCCCTTGACGTTGAACGAGAATCGACCGGGTTGGTAGCCACGGACTTTGGCCTCGGTGGTGGCCGCGAACAGGGTGCGGATCTTATCGAACACCCCGGTGTAGGTGGCCGGGTTGGACCGCGGCGTGCGCCCGATCGGCGACTGGTCGACCCGCACCAGCTTGTCCAAGTGGTCCAGCCCGGTGACCCGGGTGTGGCGACCCGGGACTTGCCGGGCACCGTTGAGCCGGTTGGCCAGCACCGCGGCCAGGATGTCGTTGACCAACGTCGACTTGCCCGAGCCGGACACGCCGGTCACCGAGGTGAGCACCCCGAGCGGGAAGGACACGTCGATGCCGCGCAGGTTGTGCTCGCGCGCGTCCACGACGGTCAGCCGGCGCCGCCGGTCGACGGGCCGCCGGATCGCGGGGATCTCGATGCTTTCCTTGCCCGACAGGTAGGCGCCGGTGATCGAGTCCTTATTGGCCAGCAGCTCGCTGTAGGTTCCGCTGTGCACGATCTGGCCGCCGTGCTCGCCGGCCCTCGGGCCGATGTCGACGATCCAGTCGGCGTGCGCGATGGTGTCCTCGTCGTGTTCGACGACGATCAGCGTGTTGCCCAAATCCCTTAGGCGGGTGAGGGTTTCGATGAGCCGACGGTTGTCGCGCTGGTGCAGCCCGATGGATGGCTCGTCGAGCACGTAGAGCACGCCCACCAGGCCCGACCCGATCTGGGTCGCCAGCCGGATGCGTTGGGCCTCACCGCCGGACAGCGTCGCCGCCGCGCGCGACAGCGACAGATAATCCAGCCCGACGTCGAGCAAAAACCCGAGCCGCGACTGGATTTCCTTGAGCACCTGCCCGGCGATCGCCTGTTCGCGCGCCCCGAGCGTGAGCGCGTTCAGGAAGTCCGAGCAGTCCGAGATCGACAGCTCGGACACCTCGGCGATGGACTTCTTGCCGTGCCGCCCCGCGGACAACGTGACGGCCAGAATTTCCGGCTTGAGCCGGGTGCCCTCACACACCGGGCACGGCACGTCGCGCATGAAGCCTTCGTAGCGTTCCTTCATCTGCTCGGATTCCGTCTGCGCCATCTTGCGCTGCAGGAACGCCAGCACGCCCTCGAAATCGGCGTAGTAGGACCGGGTGCGCCCGTACCGGTTGCGGTACCGCACGTGCACCTGGTGGTCGGAACCCTCGAGGATCGCCTTGCGGGCCTTGGCCGGTAGCTTGCGCCAGGGCGTGTCCACGTCGAAGCCCAGCTCGTCGCCGAGTCCGGCCATCATCCGGGTGAAGTACTCCGCGGTGTGGCCCGTTCGACCAGGGCGCCACCGCGCCCTCGGCCAGCGTGCGATCCGGGTCGGGGACCACGAGGTCCGGGTCGACCTCTTTGCGGATTCCCAGTCCGACACACTCGGGGCAGGCGCCGTAGGGCGAGTTGAACGAGAACGAACGCGGTTCCAGGTCGTCGACCGCCAGCGCATGGCCGTTAGGGCAGGCCAGCTTCTCGGAGAACCGCTGCTCCCGGTTGTGGGCGTCGTGTTCGTGGTCGACGAACTCGAGCACCACGATGCCGTCGGCCAGGTTCAGCGCGGTCTCCACCGAGTCGGTGAGCCGCTGCTTGGCGCTGGCCTTGACGGTCAGGCGGTCCACCACCACCTCGATGTCGTGCTTTTCCTGCTTCTTCAGCTTCGGCGGATCGGTCAGCGGGTGCACGACGCCGTCGACCCGCACCCGGCTGTAGCCCTGCGCGTTCAGCTTCTCGAACAGGTCGGCGAACTCGCCCTTGCGGGTGCGTACCACCGGGGCGAGCACCAGGAATCGGGTGCCCTCCGGCATCACCAGCACCTGGTCGACGATTTGCTGGGGCGTCTGACGGGCGATCCGCGCACCACAGACCGGGCAGTGCGGCGTACCGGCGCGCGCGTAGAGCAGCCGGAGGTAGTCATACACCTCGGTGATGGTCCCGACGGTCGATCTCGGGTTGCGGTTGGTCGACTTCTGGTCGATGGACACCGCCGGGGAGAGGCCCTCGATGAAGTCGACGTCCGGCTTGTCCATCTGCCCCAGGAACTGGCGGGCATAGGCGGACAGCGACTCGACGTAGCGGCGCTGGCCCTCGGCGAAAATGGTGTCGAACGCCAGCGACGATTTGCCCGATCCCGACAGCCCGGTGAAGACGATCAGCGCGTCGCGCGGCAGGTCGAGGTCGACGCCCCGCAGGTTGTGTTCGCGGGCGCCCTTGATGATCAGGCGGTCAGCCACGCTGCCCTCTCTCAGTGGATCTTTTACGTACTGCGGCCGTTAATGCGCACGGCGCATTCCATGCTAGGTGCCCATACCGACAAGCAGTGTTTGACCAGTAACGTGGCCGCCATGACTGCCCCGGACGGCCCCGCTGCCGAGCCAAGCGACAACTACACCGGACACGTCGACCCTGGTACCGCGGCCCGCCGGACCCTACCCGGCGCCACGATCCTAAAGGTGTCCGTGGGCCCCATGGACAACAACGCGTATCTGGTGACATGTTCCGCGACCGGAGAAACCTTGTTGATCGACGCAGCCAACGACGCGGACGTCCTCATCGGTCTGATCCGGCGGAACGCACCCAAGGTGTCGCTGATCGTGACCAGCCATCAGCACTTCGACCACTGGCAGGCGCTGGAGGCCGTGGCCGCGGCCACCGGGGCGCCGACCGCCGCCAACGAGATCGACGCCGGGCCGTTGCCGGTCAAACCGGACCGTTTGCTGGCCAACGGCGACACCGTCCAGATCGGCGAG
Source organism: uncultured Actinomycetota bacterium (assembly GCA_963850895.1). GTDB lineage: Bacteria > Actinomycetota > Actinomycetes > Mycobacteriales > Mycobacteriaceae > Mycobacterium. Next base: position 100,071 of record CAWKNK010000002.1, read on the forward strand.
CTGCAATTCAACGTCATCCACCTGCGCGGGCACACGCCCGGCTCGATCGCGCTCGCCCTCGACGGGCCCGCGACGGGCGGGGTCACCCAGCTGTTCACCGGCGACTGCCTGTTCCCGGGCGGCGTCGGCAAGACATGGCAGCCGGGCGATTTCACCCGGCTACTCGACGACGTCACCGCCCGGGTGTTCGACGTGTACGACGACTCCACCGTGATCTACCCCGGCCACGGCGATGACACCCTGCTGGGCGCCGAACGCCCTCACCTGGGCGAATGGCGCGAGCGAGGCTGGTAAGGCCGTCAGGACGTGGTGTGAACGATCAGCACGTCGACCTTGGCCCGACGTGAGACGTTGGCCGGCACCGATCCCAGCAGCCGGCCCGCGATGGTGCTGAGTCCGACGTTTCCGACGACCAGCAGGTCGGCTTTTTCGTCCTCGGCCAGCTTGACCAGCGCGTCGACGGGGGCGCCTTCGATCGGGCGCTCTTCGACGTTCTTGGCTCCGGCCTTATGCGCCCGCTCCTTGGCGTCCTGCAGGATCGCGTAAATCGGCGCCGTGCCGGACACTTTGTAGCTCTCGTTGCGCAGGACGTCGGCGGCCCGGGTGTCCTCATGCTGGGGCAGGTACGCCGACGCGATGATCAGCCTGGCGTCCGGCCCGGCGATCTGCGCCGCCTTGTCTACCGCACGCATTGACGAGTCCGAGCCGTCGGTTCCCACCACCACAGTCTGATAGGCGCCCATTTACCCTCCCAGTTTCGGTTGGTCAGCCAACCCAAGACAGTATCGCGTTTGCCCGATGCAGAGGGAACAGATTAGGGACACCGCGTGGCGCGGCGTGTCGACAATTTGCGGGGCCACGCTGCGCCAACGGACAATATCGCCGATGACAGAACAATCAAATGGTCGGGCCCGAGGCGGAAAGCGTTGCATAACGCAGCTTTTCGCGGAATGCGGATGCCGGGGGCGAATTGGCCGGGGCGATTTGTGAGCCGACCCCACGATCCAGCTTTACAGTGACAAGCATCATGTCCATGCCCACCGTCGAGCAGCGCGTCGCGGATGAAGTCGAGGAGCCCGCGCCCGCGCGTCCGCCCGGCAGGTTGCTCGACCCGTGGGCGATCGCGGTGTTCGCGGCCATTGTCAGCGGCGCCTGGGCCTGTAGACCCTCCCTGTGGTTCGACGAGGGGGCGACGATATCGGCTGCGGGAAGCCGGACATTGGCGGAGCTGTGGCGGCTGCTGAGCCACATCGACGCTGTACACGGGCTGTATTACCTGCTGATGCACGGTTGGTTCGCGCTGTTTCCGCCGACCGAATTCTGGTCGCGGGCGCCCAGCGCCCTGGCGGTTGGCGCCGCCGCCGCCGGCGTCACGGTGTTCACCAGACAGTTTTCGACTCGGCCGACCGCGGTGTGCGCGGGTGTCATGTTCGCCATCCTGCCGCGCACCACCTGGGCGGGCATCGAGGCGCGGCCGTACGCCTTCGCGGCAGCCGCGGCGGTCTGGCTCACGGTATTGCTTGTCGTCGCCGTCCGGCGCAACGGACCGCGATGGTGGTTTTGCTATGCGCTGGCCCTAATGCTCTCGATTCTGCTCAACCTCAACATCGTGCTGTTGGTGCCCGTTTACGCCGTAATGGTGCCGCTGTTGGCGCCCGAGAAAGCGCGCAAATCTCCGGTCATTTGGTGGACGATCAGCTCGGCCGTCGCGGTCGCGGCCATGGCGCCGTTCATGGTGTTCGCCCACGCCCAGGTTTGGCAGGTCAACTGGATTTACCCGGTCAGCTGGCATTACGCCTTCGACATCATCCTGCGCCAGTATTTCGACCACAGCGTCCCGTTCGCCATCCTGTCCGCCGTCCTCATCGTGGCGGCGGTCGCGGCCCGGCTGGCCGGCGTCCGGTCCCCGGCCGGCGACATGCGCCGACTGCTGGTCGTCTGCGCGGCGTGGCTCGTCATTCCCACCGCGCTCGTCGTCGTCTATTCGGCCGTCAACGAACCGATCTACTACCCGCGCTACCTGATCTTCACCGCGCCCGCGATGGCCGTCGTACTGGCCGTCTGCATCGTCACAATCGCTCGCAGACCGTGGCCCGTCGCCGGCGTAGTGCTGGTCTTCGCCCTCGCCGCGCTGCCGAATTACCTGTTCATCCAGCGCTGGCCGTACGCCAAGGAGGGCTGGGATTACAGCCAGGTCGCCGATTTGATCAGCTCCCACGCCGCCCCCGGTGACTGTCTGATGGTGGACAACACCGTGCCGTGGAGGCCCGGACCCATCCGCGCCCTGCTGGCCACCCGGCCGGCGGCCTTCCGGTCACTGATCGACGTCGAACGCGGGGTGTACGGGCCGAAGGTGGGGTCATTGTGGGACGGCCACGTCGCCGTGTGGCTGACGACCGCCAAAATCAACAAATGCCCCGCAATCTGGACCATTACCAATAAAGAAACGTCACTGCCCGACCATCAATCCGGACGGTCGCTGCCACCCGGACCCGCATTCGGGCGCGCACCGGCCTATCGATTCCCGAGTTACCTCGGGTTCCGCATTGTCGAACGCTGGCAGTTCCATTACTCGCAGGTGGTGAAGTCAACGCGCTGATTTGCCGCTTTGCCGGCGGCGTGAACGCCATTCGTGGGGCAGAGGCTAGCCGACCGGCTGCAGCTCGCGTACGCCGCGCGTCGCGCCGTAGGAGACCGCCACACCGGCGACGCAGAGCGCGGTGAACACCGTGAACAGCCAGTGCGCCGCCATCCCGTCGCCGCCCTTGGCGGTGTTGACCACCACCCCGGCCAAACCGGCGGCGATCGCCGCGGAGATCAGCTGGACGGTGTTGATCGCCGCCGAGGCGGCACCGCCTTCGGCCGGATCGTCGACCGCGGCCATCGCGCGCGCCGACAGATGCGGCCAGGCCATCCCGATCCCGGTCCCCGCCACCAGCAGCGCCACCGCCCACAGCGCGGCCGTCCAGGGGGACGTGTCGCCGCGTCGGGCGACCGCGGCCAGGGCCAGACCGGAGGCGGCCACAATCGGTGCCGCCACAATCACCCGCCCAATTGTTCGCGGGCTCTCCAACGATGCGCTGAGGATCTCGCTGACCGTCCAGCCGAGCGCCAGCGCGGCGCCCAGAAATCCGGCCGCTATCGGGGTCAGATGCGCCAACCGCTGGCCGAACAGCGGGACGTAGGTGTTCACCATCGCGGCGCCCATCAACGCCCCCATGGTCAGATAGATCCACTTCAAGGGTCCGGGGCCGAACACGCTGGGCGGCAAGATCGCGGCGTGCGCCCGCCAGTCGACGAGCACGAACAGGCCCACCAGCGCGATGCCGGCGGCGAGCAGCACGAACGTCGCCAGGGTGTTGCTGGGAATCTGGGCGACGCTGACCGCCAGCGCGGCAGCACCGATCAGCAGCAGCGACCGCACCGGCACCTTCATCGGCGCCATGGCGGTGCTGGGCTCGACGCGGGCCAGCGCGACCGGCACCAACATGGCCATCAAGCCGGTCAGCACCGCCATCGCCACGAAGGCCCATCGCCACAACCCGAGCTGGGCGAACAGGCCACCCGTCGTGGGGCCGACCACCGTCGCCACGCCCCACATCGCCGACACCAGCGCCGAGCCACGCGTCCACAGCGCGCGCGGCAGAGCGGAATTGATGACCGCATACCCGAGGCCGGCCAGGAGGCCCCCGGCCACGCCCTGCAGGGCGCGCCCAGCTATCAAAACCTGCATGTTCGGCGCCGCCGCGCAAATCAGGCTGGAGACGCCGAACACGGCGAGTCCGGTCAGGTAGCACGAGCGCGCCCCGGCGCGCAGCAGCATCGGATTGACCATCGCCGCCGCCACCACCGACCCGACCAGGTACAAGGTCGTCACCCAGGCGTAGAGCCGGCTGCCGCCGATTTCGGCGACGGTGTTGGGCAACAAGCTGGTGGTCAGGAACTCATTGGTGGCGTAAAGAGCCACCCCGCCGGCCAGCAGGATGGAAGTCCTCAGATACCCGGCCCCCAGCAGCTGGCGCCAGCCGCCAGTGACGGTCGCGGTGTCGGTCACCCTTCCACCGTATGGGGCGACTTGGGGATGGAAATCGGAGATCCGGTGCCAGCAAACTCATTTCAGGCCGGCGGCGTCCATCCCCCGCAGTTCCTTCTTCAGGTCGGCGATCTCGTCGCGGAAGCGTGCGGCCAGCTCGAACTGCAAGTCACGCGCGGCCGCCATCATCTGCTCGGTGAGGTCCTTGATCAGGTCGGCCAGTTCGGCGCGCGGCATGCTGGTCGTGTCGCGGCCCTCGAACACGCCCGCGCTGACGGCGCGGCCCGGCTCGCCTTGGGCGCGCCGGCCGCGCGAGGAGTTGCGTCCGGACCCGCCGATGCCCACCGTTTCGGTGTCGTCGGCCTCGCGATAAACCTGGTCGAGGATGTCGGCGATCTTCTTGCGCAGTGGCTGCGGGTCGATGCCGTTGGCCTCGTTGTAGGCGATCTGCTTGGCCCGCCGCCGTTCGGTCTCGTCGATCGCCTCCTTCATCGAGTCGGTGATCCTGTCGGCGTACATGTGCACTTCGCCGGAGACGTTGCGGGCGGCGCGGCCGATGGTCTGGATCAGGCTGCGCGAGGACCGCAGGAAGCCTTCCTTGTCGGCGTCCAGGATCGCCACCAGCGACACCTCGGGAAGGTCCAGACCCTCGCGCAGCAGGTTGATGCCCACGAGCACGTCGTACTCGCCCAGCCGCAGCTGGCGCAGCAGTTCCACCCGCCGCAGCGTGTCGACCTCCGAGTGCAGATAGCGCACCCGAATGCCCATCTCCAGCAGGTAGTCGGTGAGGTCTTCGGCCATCTTCTTGGTCAGCGTGGTGACCAGCACCCGCTCGTCGGCGTCGGTGCGCTTGCGGATCTCGCCGATCAGGTCGTCGATCTGCCCCTTGGTGGGCTTGACCACGACTTTCGGATCGACCAGGCCGGTCGGCCGGATCACCTGCTCGACGAACTCGCCGCCGGCCTGGCTGAGCTCGTAGGGGCCCGGGGTGGCCGACAGGTACACCGTCTGCCCGATCCGGTCGGCGAACTCCTCCCAGGTCAGCGGGCGGTTATCGCACGCGGACGGCAGGCGGAACCCGTACTCCACCAGGTTGCGTTTGCGGGACATGTCGCCCTCGTACATGCCGCCGATCTGCGGCACCGTGACGTGCGACTCGTCGATGACGAGCAGGAAGTCCTCCGGGAAGTAGTCGAGCAGCGTCGCCGGCGGCGAGCCCGGCCCGCGGCCGTCGATGTGGCGCGAGTAGTTCTCGATGCCCGAGCAGAAGCCGACCTGGCGCATCATCTCGATGTCGTAGTTGGTGCGCATGCGCAGCCGCTGCGCCTCCAGCAGCTTGCCCTGGCCTTCCAGCTCGGCCAGCCGCTGCGCCAGCTCCTCCTCGATCGTCGAGATCGCATGCGCCATCCGCTCCGGGACCGGCGACGTAGTGGGTGGCCGGGAAGATCCGCAGCGAGTCGACCTGGCGGATCACGTCGCCGGTCAGCGGGTGCAGGTAGTACAGCGCCTCGACCTCGTCGCCGAAGAACTCGATGCGCACCGCCAGCTCCTCGTAGGACGGGATGATCTCGACGGTGTCGCCGCGCACCCGGAACGAGCCGCGGGTGAAGGACAGGTCGTTGCGGGTGTATTGCACGTCGACCAGCAGCCGCAGCAGCGCGTCGCGGGGCACCTCGGTGCCCACGCTGAGTTCCACGGAGCGGTCCAGATACGACTGTGGCGTGCCCAGGCCGTAGATGCACGACACCGAGGCCACCACGACCACGTCGCGCCGCGATAGCAGCGACGACGTCGCGGAGTGCCGCAGCCGCTCCACGTCGTCGTTGATCGAGCTGTCCTTCTCGATATAGGTGTCGGTCTGCGCGATGTACGCCTCCGGCTGGTAATAGTCGTAGTACGAGACGAAATACTCAACGGCGTTGTGTGGCAACATCTCTCGCAGTTCGTTGGCCAGCTGGGCGGCCAGCGTCTTGTTCGGCGCCATCACCAGCGTGGGCCGCTGCAGCCGCTCGATGAGCCAGGCGGTGGTGGCCGACTTCCCGGTGCCGGTGGCGCCGAGCAGCACGACGTCGCGCTCCCCCGCCTTGATGCGGCGCTCCAGCTCGTCGATGGCCGCCGGCTGGTCGCCGGCGGGAGCGTGCGGGCTGACGACCTCGAAGTGGCCGCCGACGCGCACGATCTCGTCGACCGCGCGGTATTCCGAGTGGGCGACTACTGGATGTTCCGTGGCGAAAGCCATGCCACCAGGGTAGAGGCGTGCACCGACAAGTGTCCCGGTGCTGGTCCTCCGGCTACCCCACGGGACGGGTCCAGGTCCGGGTGACGGGATCGCACTGCAGCAGGTAGCCGTCGTTCGAGGTGGTCATGGCGAACACCGAGGTGCCCGGCCGGTCGCATGAGCTGCCGGAGGCGTGCACGCCCATCGTGATCGGGGCCTTGGCCCAGCTGTTGCCCTCGCAGACGATCTGCTCGCTGTTGGTCGGGTCGTAGGCGAGCTTGTCGATGTCGCTGCACAACCCGCCGAGAACGGGCGGCGGCGCCGGGGCCGACGCCGCTGTCGCGTGCTGGCGGCCTGGGCGGGATCGGCCAAGGCCACGCCCGCCGGCACGTCGCCGACCCGGGTGGCCACCACGGGTACCCGCACCACCGCTCCCTGCGCGCCGCACTCGTTGCTCAGCACGGTTTCGGTCACGGTGCCGCGCAGGGTGCCGTCGGCTTGCGGTCGCCAACGACCATGCGACGGTCTCCTGCTGCGTGGCCCTGACCTGGCCGTTGGGCTGGGTGCAGCCCAACCGGTCCTGCTGAGGGGCGCCCTGCCAATAGCCGCCGACGAAGTGCAGCGTGTCCGTCTGACCGCCGTCGGTCGTGCTGGCCGTTTGGTGGGTGGCGTCGTCCAGCGCGGTCCCGGTGGCGGCGCAGCCGTTGGTGGTGCACACCGAACGGAAAGCCCACCAGCTGGTGCCGGCGCCGTCGTGGCGGATCGCGACGCCGTTGGTGGTCCGCTTGCTGTGGTCGTAGTCCAACTTGTAGGCGCCGTTGAGCACCGGCCCCCCGGATCTCGCGGGCGCGGCGCTTGGCGCCGGGACGGACGGTTTCGACGCGAGCGCCGGGCTGGCGGGCGGCGGTGTCCGGCTGGAAGGAGTACAGGATCGACCAGGTCGGCCGCCACGGCGATGAGCATCGCGCACACCAGTACCGATCGCCCACCGCGTCTGTGCCGAAAACCGGTGGTTCATCGCCGCAATGGCGCCGCGCGGTCCGCGCCGCGGGGCGGCGTAACAAGGCGGCGCCGGATTGCGCGCTGCGGCTGACGTCGGCGATGTCGTCGAACTGCTCGCTGACGGCGGCGGCAAACGCGCGACACCGCTCGAACCTGTCCTCGGGTCGTTTGGCAAGGGCTTTGAAGAACACGTCGTCGAGATGTCGCAAGATCCGGGCGGTAATCGCTGAGCCGGGGCGGATCTTCGTGCAGGTGCTGGCTGATCACCGCGATCGGATTCGAGTGCTGGAACGGCGGTGCACCGGTGAGCAGATGGAAAGCCGTTGCGGCCAAGGCGTATTGGTCTGCCCGCCCGTCAATGTTGGATCCCGTCAACTGTTCGGGCGCGGCGTAGGCCACTGTTCCTACGGCGACGTTGGTCTCGGTGATCCCGCTGATGTCGCCCAGGTGACGCGCGACACCGAAGTCCGCCAACAGAATTCGACGCTCCCCGTCTTCGGGATGGGTGAGCAGGATGTTGGCGGGTTTGACGTCGCGGTGCAGCAGGCCGCGGTCGTGGGCGTAGTCGAGCGCGCCCGCGACGGCGTCGAGGATGGCGCACACCTCATGGATCGGCATCCCGTCCTGGTAGCGCTCCTTCACCAGTCGGGAGGCATCGGTGCCCTCGACGTAATCCATCGAGATCCAGAGGTGACCATTGAATTCGCCGCGGTCGTGGACGCCGACGACGTGCGGGATGCCACAGCGTCGCGGCAAGATCGGCCTCGCGGTTGAACCTCTCGCGAAACTCGGGATCCGCCGTAACCGCCTCGGCGAGGACTTTGATCACGTCGCGCCGCGGCAACCTGGGATGCAGGGCCAGGTAGACCTCGGCCATGCCGCCGGCACCCAACTGCCGCAGGATCGTGTAGCCGGCGAACGGCGCCCCGCTGCTCATCGACATGACGCGACCCATCGGCCTCGCTGTGGCCGCTGGGCCGGCTTCAGGCTCCGCGCTCGGGGTGGAACTGACCGGTGGAATGCGGCGGAACAGGTGCGAGATGGTCACGGCCGGCAGCGAATGAAAGCCCGCGCGCAGCGCCTCCCGGGCATGCGCGGGTTGCTCGGCAGCCGGCGCCCGCCGTCAAGGCGCCGGGTTGTTCGCTTGTGTTCGTCCATCAATCGCCTTGCCCCCTCGTTTCTCGGCACTACCCCGGGCATCGCCGCAATCGATGATGCGCGCAACACCCTGGGCAGATGCATCGCGATTGGGCCCTTGCTTCGTCTCGGTAATGCTGGCCGGCACGGCAGTGTGCCCGGCGCGCCAGACACAATCCTCGTCGCACCCCTCCCGTTCGAATAATGCCGGATCCCGGTGGGCGGTTCGTCGCAGGAAGCTATGAAACGGCTATGAGTGGCCGAATCGAAACAAAGCGAAGTCACAGGCGAGTCCCATAGGGCGCACTCGCGGCGCGGACCGATACTTGAGTAGTGACTCGACCCGCGCCTCCTATCCTGACAATTCGGCACGACGGGTCCCAACGATCCTTCGCGGCAGGCCACGAGGTGGTCATCGGGCGCGACGTGCATGCCGACGTACGCATCGCGGATCCGCGGATCTCGCGTGCACATCTGATCCTGCGGTTCGATCAAGGCCGGTGGCTGGCAATCGACAACGGCTCGTTGAACGGGACCTACCTCAACGGTTACCGGATGCCGGTCGTCGACATCCATGACGGCCAGAGCATCCACGTCGGGAATCCGCAAGGACCGCGGCTGACCTTCGCGGTCGGGCCGCAGCAGGGCCAGACGAGCCGGCTGACCCGGCCCAGGCCAACACGGGACTCCGGGCCGCCCACCCTGGCTTGGTCCGCGCTTCCCGAGCAAACGAATCCCACGCAGCCGCCGCTGCCGCGTGGCCCGTCAGGAAGCCAGAGCAGAAACCCTGCTCGGAGCGGTCCCAATGTCGCGCCGTCGCGACCCGATGCCGCCCCGGCATCCGGCGAGACCGCCGAATTCACCGCCAGGCAGCCGGTTTCGCCGCCGCGCCAGGTGCCACCGCCGCCTACGAGCAGGCCCGTGCCGACATCGGGCATGCCGCCACGAGTCACGCCCCCCGACCAGAGGACGGTGGTCAACGCCGGCTCGGCGGCCACGTCGCACGCCGAGAGTGACACCGGGGCGCCACCCCGGCCGGATTCGACGCCGCCCGCCGAATCCACCGTGATCGACGCCAAGACGGCCGACGTGTCGAACCTCGCGACGCGGTTTGTGAAATTGCTCTCGCCGCGCTCGTCGTCGGCCGCGGGCACCGCGGGCGCCATGACGATCGGTCGCGCCGCGGAGAACGACATCGTCGTCTCCGATGTGTTGGCATCGCGTCAGCACGCGACGTTGGTGCCGACGCCGCTGGGCACCGAGATCCGGGACAACAGCATCAACGGAACCTTCGTCAACGGCACCAGGATCGGTTCGGCGATTCTGAGCGAGGACGACGTCGTCACCATCGGCAATGTCGACCTGGTTTTTCGCGATGGCACGCTGACCAAACGCAGCGAGGCCGCGACGCGCACCGGCGGTCTGGAGGTGCGCAACGTCAAGTACGTCGTCGACAACGGCAAACAATTGCTGGACGATATCTCGCTGATCGCGCAGGCCCGGGACGTTGACCGCCGTGATCGGCGGGTCGGGCGCCGGAAAGAGCACGCTGGCCAGGCTGATCGCCGGCTACACCACCCCCAGCTCCGGCTCGGTCACGTTCGAGGGCCACAACATCCATGCCGAGTACGCATCACTGCGCAGCAGGATCGGCATGGTCCCGCAAGACGACGTAGTTCACCGGCAGCTGACGATCAACCAGGCGCTGGGCTACGCCGCCGAACTGCGGCTGCCGCCCGACACCAGCAAGGCCGACCGGGCAAAGGTCGTCGCGCAGGTGCTCGAAGAACTCGACCTGACCAAACACGCCGATACCCGGGTCGACAAGCTGTCCGGCGGACAACGCAAACGCGCCTCGGTGGCGCTGGAACTACTCACCGGGCCGTCGCTGTTGATCCTCGACGAGCCGACTTCGGGTCTCGACCCGGCGCTGGACCACCAAGTGATGATGATGCTGCGCCAGTTGGCTGACGCCGGTCGCGTGGTGATCGTGGTCACGCATATGTTGTCCTACCTCGATACGTGCGACCAGCTGCTCTTGGTGGCGCCGGGCGGCAAGACGGCCTACTGCGGCCCGGCTGACCAGATCGGCGAGGCGATGGGAACCACCAACTGGGCGAAAATCTTCACGCAGGTGGGCGCCGACCCCGACGAGGCCAACAGGCGTTTCTGGCCCAGAGCGAGGCCGAGAAGCGGCCCCAGAAAGCTCATGCCGGCCAAAGCCGACGAGCCGGGCGACATGGGTGAACCGGTCCATACCAGTGTGCGGCGCCAAATCTCGACGATCGCCCGCCGCCAGGTCCGCCTGGTCGTCGCCGACCGCGCCTATTTCATCTTCCTGGCGCTGTTGCCGTTCATCCTGGGCGCGCTGTCGCTGACCGTTCCGGGCAGCACCGGATTCGCATGCCCGGCCCGAACGCCGGAACGCCCGATGAAGCCGCGCAGATACTGGCCCTGCTGCTGCCGGCCGCGGCCTTCATGGGCACCGCGCTGACCATCCGTGACCTGGTCGGCGAACGCGCCATCTTCCAGCGCGAACAAGCGGTCGGGATTGTCGACCACCGCCTATCTGCTCGCCAAAACCGCGGTGTTTTGCGGGTTCGCGATCGTGCAGTCGGCGATCATCACCGCAATCGTGGTGGTCGGCAAGGGCGCACCGACCCGAGGAGCCGTGCTGCTCGGCCACTCGACTTTCGCGGCCACCTTCGAGCTGTTCGCGACCGTCGCCGCGACGTGTGTGGCCTCGGCCATCCTCGGCCTGGCCATTTCGTCGTTGGTCCGCTCCAGCGAGCAGATCATGCCGCTGTTCGTGGTGTCGGTAATGGCGCAGCTGGTGCTGTGCGGCGGCATGGTCCCGGTGACCGGCCGGCTCGGGCTGGACCAGCTGTCCTTCGCGATGCCCGCGCGCTGGGGCTACGCCGCGGCCGGCGTCGACGGTCGACCTGCGGCACCTGGTGCCCGGTTCGCTGCTGTCCGCAGGACCGGTTCTGGCAGCACACATCGAAGGTCTGGCTGCTCGACATGGGCATGCTGGCGGCGTTGTCGCTGTTCTATGCCGGTTTCGTGCGCTGGAAGATCCGGCTTCGTCGTTAAGGAGGTGGTGACGTCATCCATCCACCGAAGCACGAGACGTTCGACCTGCTCGCCCGCACCAACACCGATCCCAAAGGCATCGTGCGGGCCGTGGACGACTATGCGGTCCACCCGTGGGGCCTCTACGTAGCCCGGCCCACTCCCGGCCGCGCCCAGTTCCATTACCTCGAGTCGTGGCTGTTGCCGTCGCTCGGCTTGCGCGCCACGGTCTTTCACTTCAATCCGGGCCATGAACGTGATCACGACTACTACCTCGACGTGGGCGAATACACGCCCGGCCCAGAGGTCTGGCGCTCCGAAGACCATTACCTCGACATCGAGGTCCGCACCGGCGACGGGGCGGACCTGGCCGACGTCGACGAGCTGCTGGATGCCGTCCGCCACGGCTTGTTGACCCCGGAGGTCGCCGAGCGGGCGGTGCGGCGCGCCGTGGACGCCGTAGCGGGTTGGCCCGCAACGACTATGACCTGTCCCGCTGGCTGGCCGGCCACGGGATGGAGCTGACCTGGCGCGAGAGGTAGGAGCGGCTCCCCCGGGCCTCCTGCACTCGGGTACGTCGGCAGCATGACCGAAAGACATACGGCCGATCGCCATCAGTGGACCTTCAGCCGAACCAAGGTCTAACGGCCCTATTCCCCGGCGCGCCGGCGGCCCTAATCTCGGCTGTGCCATGTCAGCAATTGTTAAGGGAGAGAAAGCATGACCACCGCGCGCGAAATCATGCACACCGGCGCCACCTGTGTCGGCGAACATGAGACGGTGATGGCCGCGGCTCGGCAGATGCGCGATCTGGGCGTCGGCGCCCTGCCGATCTGCGGCGACGACGACCGCCTACACGGCATGATCACCGACCGCGACATCGTGATCAGATGCGTTGCAGCCGGGCACGATCCGAATACCGTCCTGGTGGGTGAACTAGCGCAGGGCAGTGCCTACCACGTCGAAGCCGATGCCGGTATCGACGAGATGCTCACCCTCATGGAGGAACATCAGGTCCGCCGGCTGCCCGTGATCGACAACCACCGGTTGGTAGGCATCGTCAGCGAAGCCGATATCGCCCGCCATCTTCCCGAGCACGCCATCGCCCAGTTCGTCAAAGCGATCTGCGCTCAGCCTGCCATTACCAGCCACTGACCCGTTCCGCGGACCGGCTTACTGCACATGGCCTATCGCCGAGATGCCGCCCCCAAGTGCTGACGTCAGGCGAACCGATCTGAGGAAGCTGTGACGTTTTTCCAAGTGATAGCGGTCGACCTCGACGGCACATTGACATCGCGCGGCCAGGTGTCACCCCAAGCGCTGACCGCCATCGACGATGCTCGGCATAAAGGGCTGACAGTCGTGTTGGTCACCGGCCGCATCGGAGCGGAACTGCAAGCCGAATTCCCCCACATCGCCGACCACTTCGACGCACTGGTACTCGAAAACGGCGCGGTGATGGTGGTCGATGGGCACGCATGCGCGCTGGCAGAGCCGGTGGACAGCAGCCTCGATGACGCCCTGGCCGAGCGTTCGGTGCCATTCCGTCGAGGTCGAAGCGATAGTGGCCATCAACGGCGAGCATGCCGCGACCGTTGCCGAAGTGATCGGCGAGCTCGAACTGGACTGCCAGGTCGTCCGGAACCGGGCCGCCCTGATGGTGTTGCCGGCCGGTGTCACCAAAGGTACCGGGCTGTGCGCAGCCCTGGCCGAGCTGAATCTCTCACCGCACAACACCGTCGCCGTCGGGGATGCTGAGAACGATTTGTCGCTTTTCGGCATCGCGGAGATCGGTGTCGCGGTGGCCGATGCCATCTCGTCCGTGCGCCGGCGCGCCGATCTCGTCCTCGACGAACCGAATGGCGCCGGCGTCGCCGAGTTGCTGACCGGCCCGTACCTCAGCGGGGCGCAACGCTGGTGTCCGGCACGACGGTGGGTCGAGATCGGCACCTTCGACGACCAGACCCCCACCCGGATACCGGGAAGTCAGTGCCGCGTACTCGTTACTGGTCCCGCCGGGTCGGGGAAAAGCCACCTGGTTGGACTGTTGGCGGAGAGATGGATCCTGGCTAACTACTCCGTCCTGGTCATCGACCCCGAAGGCGACCATGTACGGCTGCACGAGCTCGACGAGGTACAGGTCATCGATGGTCGTCATCACCTTCCTGAACCCACCGACTTGGTCAACAGCCTGCATCCGGATTCCAGCGTGGTGGTGGACATCTCCGGGCTCGCTGAGCCAGCCAAGATCGACTATGTGCATCGGCTGCGGGAGACCGCCGAGGCGCACCGCGAACATCACGGATTCCCGCACTGGGTGATCTACGACGAGGCGCATCTCCTCGGCACCGACGAGGAAGCGCACTGGGCACGCCGCGGCGGCTACGTGTTGTCATCATTCGCACCGGCGTCATTGCCCGCCCAAGAGATCGACAACAGCGACGTGGTGTTGACGCTCACCACTAGGGCCGCTGCAGCGAACATGACTTCGGTACGCCGGGCTACGATCAGCTTCGGCGGCGGCCCTGCTCGTGCATTTACCATCGCTGAGCGCCAGACCGGGCACGTGCGGCACCGCCACAAATATGCCGATGTCCGGCTACCCGATGAGTGCCGGTTCTACTTCCATACAATCGACGGCCGATCCGTCCGACCGGCCGCGACGATGCACGAATTCCAAGCTGCCTTAGGCCATCTCGATTACCGAGCACTGCAATACCACCTCGGTCGCGGGGACTTCTCCCGCTGGCTGAACGGCACCATCGCCGACAGGGACTTGGCCAAGCAGGTGGCGGCCTGGGAGGACGAGGTACTAGCACGTCATGCCGCCGACGTGGAACGCATACGACACGAACTCATCCGCGCGGTGGAAGAACGCTATTTGCTCACCGATTCCACCGGGCAGCCGCCTTAGGCGTCCAGATCGGTTTCACCGAGTGGACCCGCGACGGAAAGCTGCGCCACCCGCGCTACCTCGGCATCCGTACCGATAAGGACCCCGCCGACGTCGTACGGGAGACCGGGGCCTGACCGCTTGGTCGACGGATCACGCTGAGCGTAATCTCAGCAACTATGAGCTGCACCGGCCGCAGGCTGCTGCCGATCACCGCCGTGACGATCATCGCCGTTGGCTCCCAGTTGAGTCCGGCGACCGCGCGGGCGGACCTGCACAACATCACCTACCGCGCCAGGCTCGACGCGCTGACAACCGGCAGCCAGGCCACCTTCATCATCAACGGCGGCCAGACGAACACCACCAATCTTCCGTCCATGCCCGGCAACGTATTCGAGGCCAACACGGTGCTGCCCGACCCGCAGCAAGCCGGTATGCGGATAGTGCTTCATTTCCCTTATTCGGCGAACGTGCACTGCGAGATCGACGTCGACGACAACGTTTTCACCCAGGCCGATCAGATGGTCAAACCGGCACCCGGAAACGCCGATCCCAACAACGGTGCGCTGCAATGCGGCGCACCCCTGCCCGGCTGAGCTCCGGTTAGGGCCGCCAGCCCGTGGAATCCGCCCACTCCCACGCGCGCCGGTAGGCGTCGACGAACCATGGCTCCTTGGCGTCGGCGTAGGACGCGGTGTCGCCGCCGGCCTGAGCTTCGGCTGACTGCTTGGCGGACAGGTAGTCGGCCCGCGCCTCGGGGTTGGCCGACAGCCAGTCGACGAACAACAGCGCGAACTGCTGATTGGGCCAGCCGTCCACCCGGACATGCACGTTGGTCGGGCGACCCGGATCCGCCGAGGCATGAATCCGCTTGTCCCACAACGCCGCATCGTCACTGTGGTCGTAGCGGTCGACGGCGCTGCGGGCATCGGGTTTGGCGGCGTCGGAGGTGATGCGCTCGATGCGCGGGTAACCGGCGGCCAGCAGGGGCTCGGCGAGCTCGTCGGCGACCGCCAAGGATTCGACGGTGATCTGCATGTCGATGACGTCCTTGGCGGGGAGGTCCGGCACGGCGGTCGAACCGATGTGGTCCACGCGAATCGCCCGGTGACCGCAGGCAGTCTTCAACCGGTTGACGATGCGCCGCGCCTGATCGGGCCAGCTGGGATCGGGCGGCACCAACCGCGCCGCCGCCCGGGCGACCTGACGCTCACTCAGGTTGTGCGCGAAGGGCAGTATCCGGTTGTTCCACAAGTCATGGGCCCGTTGCACCAAGTCCTCCGGGCTGCCGGAGTTATCCACCCAGATGTCGGCGACGGCACGGCGCTGCTTGTCGTCGGCCTGTGCGGCGATCCTGGCGCGGGCGTCCTCTTCGGGCATGCCGCGCTGGTCGACCAGCCGTCGCACCCGCACCTCGACGTCGGCGTGCACCACGACGACGAGCGGAAACAGCGGCGCCATCCCCGATTCCACCAACAGCGGAATGTCCTCGACGACAACTGAATCCTCGGGCACCGAGGCGATGATCTCCGCGCGGCGCTTGCCCACCAACGGGTGGACGATGCCGTTCAGCTTTTGGCGCGCCTCGTCATCCCGGAAGGCCTTGGCGGCCAACGCGGGACGATCCAGCGATCCGTCGGGAAGCAGGATGTCGTCGCCGAACGCTTCGACAAGCGCCTTGAGGCCCTCGGTGCCCGGCTGGACCACCTCGCGCGCGATGACGTCGCCGTCGACGATGACCGCACCGCATTTCGCGAAGGTGGCCGACAGCGCCGACTTGCCGGCGCCGATGCCACCGGTCAACCCGATACGCAGCATGCGGTGAGAGCTGTCAGGAGAAGGTCACGCGTTGCCGGCGAGCTTCTCCCGCAGAGCGGCCAATTGGGCGTCGCTGGCCAGCGACCCGCCGGCCTCCTTCTCCGAAGGCGTGCCGTTACCCGACGACTGCTCGGTGCCGTGCCCGGCCGCCTCGGCCGCGGCGAACTTCTCCATCTGCGCGGTGTGCATCTTGTGCCGGCGTTCGGCCTCGGCGTAGCGGGCCTCCCACTCGGTGCGCTGCTTGTCGAATCCCTCGAGCCACTCGTTGGTCTCGGCGTCGAAGCCCTCGGGGAAGATGTAGTTGCCCTGCTCGTCGTAGCTGTCGGCCATGCCGTACTTCGCGGGGTCGAACTCGT
Organism: uncultured Actinomycetota bacterium; assembly: GCA_963850895.1. Taxonomy (GTDB): domain Bacteria; phylum Actinomycetota; class Actinomycetes; order Mycobacteriales; family Mycobacteriaceae; genus Mycobacterium. Next base: position 116,600 of record CAWKNK010000002.1, read on the forward strand.
CGGTGTAGTCCTCGTTGGCCTGCTTGAGCGACAACGAGATCCGGCGGCGCTCCAGGTCGATGTCGATCACCTTGACCAAGGCGTCGTCGCCGACGGCGACCACCTGGTCGGGCACCTCGACGTGGCGCTCGGCCAGCTCGGAGATGTGCACCAGGCCTTCGATGCCCTCCTCGACGCGGACGAACGCACCGAACGGCACCAGCTTGGTGACCTTGCCCGGCACGATCTGGCCGATGGCGTGCGTGCGGGCGAAGTGCCGCCACGGGTCTTCCTGGGTTGCCTTGAGCGACAACGAAACCCGCTCGCGGTCCATATCGACGTCGAGCACCTCGACCGTGACCTCGTCACCGACCTGGACGACCTCGGACGGGTGGTCGATGTGCTTCCAGGACAACTCGGAGACGTGCACCAGGCCGTCCACACCGCCGAGGTCGACGAACGCGCCGAAGTTGACGATGGAGGAGACGACACCCTTGCGGATGGCGCCCTTCTGCAGCTGGTTGAGGAACTCGCTGCGCACCTCGGACTGGGTCTGCTCCAGCCACGCCCGGCGCGACAGCACCACGTTGTTGCGGTTCTTGTCCAGCTCGATGATCTTGGCCTCGATCTCCTTGCCGATATACGGCTGCAGATCGCGGACGCGCCGCATCTCGACCAACGACGCGGGCAGGAAGCCACGCAGGCCGATGTCGAGGATCAGGCCACCCTTGACCACCTCGATGACGGTGCCCTTGACGGCCTCGTCCTTCTCCTTGAGCGCCTCGATGGTGCCCCAGGCGCGCTCGTACTGCGCGCGCTTCTTGGACAGGATCAGGCGGCCCTCTTTGTCCTCCTTGGTGAGGACCAGAGCTTCGACCTCATCGCCGACGGAAACGACCTCACTGGGGTCGACGTCGTGCTTGATGGAGAGCTCGCGGGCGGGGATGACGCCCTCGGTCTTGTAGCCGATGTCGAGGAGCACCTCGTCCCGGTCCACTTTGACGATCGTGCCCTCGACGATGTCGCCATCGTTGAAGTACTTGATCGTTTTGTCTATTGCGGCGAGAAAATCCTCGCTGGAGCCTATGTCGTTGACGGCTACTTGCGGCGAGGTGACGGTGGGACTCGGCATGTTGTTGGGTTGCTCCGGACAGGTTGGGTCGTAGGGACAAAATTGGGATTTATCTGTTGAGGCTACTCGACTGCGCACACGCTGGCCAAACTCGGGCGGCGCGCCACCTGCGCCACCCCGGGTATTCACCACGGCGAAAGTGACGGCAGACCGAATTTCGGGCCAATTTCTGCGCCGTCAGCTCACATTCGGGGGCCAATGCGCGGGTCAATGCGCTGCCGCATCCCAGCTGCGGCCGTAACCCACCGAAACCTCCAGGGGCACGTCGAGGGGGTAGGCGCCGCCCATCTTCTCGCGCGCCAGCGCCTCGACCCGGTCCCGCTCGCCGGGCGCGATTTCGAACAGAAGTTCGTCGTGCACCTGCAGCAGCATGCGGGATTTCAGCCCGGCCTCCTTCATCGCCTTGTCGACTTCGATCATCGCCACCTTGATGATGTCGGCGGCGCTGCCCTGAATGGGGGCGTTGAGCGCCGCCCGCTCGGCGGCCTCCCGCACCTGGCGGTTGCTACTGTCCAGCTCGGGAAGGTAACGGCGGCGGCCCAGCACCGTCGAGGTGTAGCCGTCCTTGCGGGCCTGCTCCACGATGTTCATCAGGTAGTCCCGCACCCCGCCGAAACGGGCGAAGTACTGGTCCATCTGCACCTTCGCCTCCTCGGTGGAAATTTTCAGCTGGGTCGCCAACCCGTACGCGCTCAATCCGTAGGCCAGGCCGTAGGACATCGCCTTGACCCGGCGGCGCAGCTCGGGGGTGACCTCGTCGATCGGCACGCCGAAGGCCCGGGATGCGACGAACGAATGCAGGTCCTCCCCCGTGTTGAAGGCCTCGATGAGGCCCTCGTCCCGGGACAGGTGCGCCATGATTCGCATCTCGATCTGGCTGTAGTCGGCGGTCATCAGCTCGCTGTAGCCGTCGCCGACCACGAATGCGTTGCGGATCCGCCGGCCCGCCTCGGTTCGGATCGGAATGTTCTGCAGGTTCGGCTCGGTCGACGACAGCCGCCCCGTCGCCGCGATGGTCTGGTTGAACGTGGTGTGGATGCGCCCGTCGGAGGCCACCGAGTTCAGCAATCCGTCGACGGTCACTTTGAGCCGGGTGACGTCGCGGTGGGTGAGCAAGTGCTGCAGGAACGGGTGGCCCGTCTTGTCGAACAGCGACTGCAGGGCGTCGGCGTCGGTGGTGTAGCCGGTCTTGGTGCGCTTGGTCTTCGGCATTTCCAGCTCGTCGAAGAGCACCGCCTGCAACTGTTTCGGCGAGCCCAGGTTGATCTGCTTGCCGATCACCGCGTAGGCCGCTTCGGCCGCGTCGCGGATCTGGTGGGCGAAGTCGCTTTGCAGCTCGCTGAGCAGATCCAAATCGACTGCGATGCCGGTGTGTTCCATCCCGGCCAGCACCCGCTGCACCGGCAGCTCCATGCCGCCCAACAGCGACGTGGAGTTGATGCGGGCGAGCTCCTCGTCGAGCGCGTCGGCCAGATCCAGCACCGCCACGGCCCGCAGGATCAGCGTCTGCACCGCCTGGTCGTCCGTCCCCTCCGGATCGTCGAGCAGCGAAAGCTGTTGCTGCTCAGCGGTTTCCGCGCGCAGCTCCCGGCGTAGGTAGCGCAGCGACAGGTCCTCGAGGGAGAAGCTGCGCTGCCCGGGCCGCACCAGGTAGGCGGCCAGCGCGGTATCGGAGGTGACGCCGGCCAGCGTCCAGCCCCGTCCGGCCAGGTCGTGCATCGCCAGCTTGGCTTCGTGCAGCGCCTTGGGCGGACCCGGGTCGGCAAGCCAGGACGCCAGCGCCGCCTCGTCGTCGGGATCCAGCGCCGAGGTGTCGATGTAGCGGCCCTCACCGTCGGCGGACACGATGGCCAGCGCGGTGGCGTCGGCGTCATAGGCCAAGTGGGTGCCGACGACGGCCAACCCGAAACGCTTGCCGGAGCTGTGCTCGGCCAACCAGACGGCCAGCTCGCCGGACTGCAGCGCGCCGCCGCGCACGTCGAAACCCGCGTCGACCTCGGGCTCCACGGCGGCCAGGGTGTCGAACAGCCGGTCGCGCAATACCCGGAACTCCAGGTCGTCGAAGAGCCGGTGGATGTGGTCGCGGTCCCACGGCTGCATGCGCAGCGTGTCCGGGGTCTGCGCCAGCGGCACGTCTTTGACGAGGTCGGTGAGCTCGCGGTTGCGGATCACGCCGGCCAGATTGGCCCGCAGCGCGTCGCCCACCTTGCCCCGCACCGAGTCGACGTTGTCGACCAGCCCTTGCAGCGAGCCGTATTCGGCGATCCACTTGGACGCGGTCTTCTCCCCGACGCCCGGGATGCCGGGCAGGTTGTCGCTGGGATCGCCGCGCAGGGCGGCGAAGTCGGGGTACTGCGTGGGGGTCAACCCGTACTTTTCGACGACGGCCTCGGGCGTGAACCGGGTGAGTTCGCTGACGCCCTTGCGCGGGTAGAGGACCGTCACGTCGTCGCTGACCAACTGAAGGGAGTCCCGGTCCCCGGTGACCACCAGCACGCGGTAGCCCTGGTTTTCGGCCTGGGTGGCCAGCGTCGCGATGAGGTCGTCGGCTTCGAAGCCCTGCTCGGCGAGCACCGTGATGCCCAGCGCGTTCAGCACTTCCTTGGTGATGTCGATCTGGCCGTGAAACTCGTCGGGCGTCGACGACCGGTTCGCCTTGTACTCCGGGTACCGCTCGGAGCGGAAGGTCTGCCGGGACACGTCGAACGCCGCGGCGATGTGCGTCGGGGCCTCGTCGCGTAACAGGTTGATCAGCATCGCGGTGAAGCCGTAGACCGCGTTGGTTGTCAGGCCGCCGCGGGTCTTGAAGTTCTCGGCGGGCAGCGCATAGAACGCGCGGAAGGCCAGCGAATTGCCATCCAGCAGCATCAGCGTCGGCTTGGTCTGCTCCTCGCTGGCGGTGCCCACGGCTCACACTCTAGGCATCCGGTACGACGAGGCACGCGCCCCAGCCATCCGGGCCAGAACTGCAACACGTTTCAGTTTTGTATTCGGGCTGGGTAGTCTGGCCGAGTGCCAGAGGTCACCAGCCAAGAACCCGCGATCGACGGATGGTTCGCCACCGACGAAGCCGGCAGTCCCCACTTGATCGGCAGTAAGTGCCCCGAGTGCGGCACCTATGTTTTCCCGTCGCGGGAGAACAACTGCCCGAATCCGGGCTGCGCCAGCGACACACTAGAGTCCGTCGCGTTGTCGACCCGTGGAACGCTGTGGAGCTACACCGAAAACCGGTATCCGCCGCCTCCGCCCTACCCCGCCCCGGACCCCTTCGAGCCGTTCGCCATCGCCGCGGTCGCGCTGGCCGAGGAGGGACTGATCGTGCTGGGCAAGGTGGTCGAGGGCACGCTGGCCGCCGATTTGAAGGTCGGCATGGAGATGGAGCTGACCACCATGCCGCTGTTCACCGACGACGACGGTGTCGAGCGCATCGTGCACGCCTGGAGGATCGCGTCATGAGCACACCCGAACCGCTGTACATCCTCGGCGCCGGGATGCATCCCTGGGGCAAATGGGGCCGGGACTTCACCGAATACGGGGTGGTCGCCGCGCGCGCCGCACTGGCCGAGGCCGGGCTGGACTGGCAACAGATCCAGCTGGTCGCCGGCGCCGACACCATCCGCAACGGCTACCCGGGCTTCATCGCGGGGTCGACGTTCGCGCAAAAGCTGGGCTGGAACGGCGTGCCGGTCAGCTCCAGCTATGCCGCCTGTGCCAGCGGTTCTCAGGCGTTGCAGAGTGCCCGCGCCCACATCCTGGCCGGTTTTTGCGACGTCGCGCTGGTCATCGGCGCCGACACCACGCCGAAGGGGGCTTTCGCCCCGGTCGGCGGGGAACGCAAGAACGACCCCGACTGGCAGCGGTTCCACCTCATCGGCGCGATGAACCCGGTGTATTTCGCGCTGCTCGCGCGCCGCCGGATGGACCTGTACGGCGCGACGTCCGAGGACTTCGCCCAGGTGAAGGTCAAGAACTCTCAGCACGGCCTGCAGAACCCGAATGCCCGCTACCGCAAGGAATCTTCGGTCGAGGACGTGCTGGCCAGCCCGGTGGTATCCGACCCGCTGCGGCAGCTCGACATCTGCGCCACCTCCGACGGCGCCGCGGCCCTGATCGTCGCCAGCGCCGACTTCGCCCGCAAGCATCTCGGCTCGCTCGACGGCGTCCCTTCGGTGCGCGCGGTCAGCACGGTGACCCCCCGCTACCCGCAGCATCTGCCCGAATTGCCTGACATCGCAACGGATTCCACGGCCTCGGTGCCCGCACCGGATCGGGTGTTCAAGGATCAGATCCTCGACGCGGCCTACGCCGAGGCGGGCATCGGACCCGAGGACGTGAGCATGGCCGAGGTCTACGACCTGTCCACCGCGCTGGAGCTCGACTGGTACGAGCACCTGGGGCTGTGTCCCAGGGGCGAGGCCGAGGCGCTGTTGCGCAGCGGCGCGACCGCCATCGGCGGCAAGGTCCCGGTCAACCCGTCGGGCGGGCTGGCCTGCTTCGGCGAGGCCATCCCCGCTCAGGCGATCGCGCAGGTCTGCGAGCTGACCTGGCAGCTGCGCGGTCAGGCGACCGGCCGGCAGGTGGAGAACGCCACGGTCGGCGTCACCGCCAACCAAGGCCTGTTCGGACACGGCTCGTCGGTGATCGTGGCGCGCTGAACGGCGCCGATTGTGCGCGAGCAGACGCGGAATCGCACTCCGCGGTAGGAATTCGTGCGATTGTGCGTCTGCTCGCCGTTAGGCGTCGTCGGGGGTGTCGAGGGTTTCCAGGACGACTTCGGCGACCCGCTTCATGGTGGTCCGCCGGTCCATGGCGGCGCGCTGAATCCACTTGAACGCCTCGGGCTCGGTCATGCCCTGTTTCGTCTGCAGCAGGCCCTTGGCGCGTTCGACGAGCTTGCGGGTCTCCAGCCGCTCGGACAGCGTCGCCACTTCGCGTTCCAGCTCGGTGATCTCGCTGAAGCGGCTGACCGCCAACTCGATCGCGGGAATCAGGTCGCTGATCGTGAAGGGCTTCACCAGGTAGGCCATCGCCCCGGCATCACGGGCGCGTTCGACCAAATCGCGCTGGCTGAACGCGGTCAGCACCACGATCGGCGCGATGCGCTTGGCGGCGATCTCGGACGCCGCGTCGATCCCGTCGCGGCGCGGCATCTTCACGTCCATGATCACCAGGTCGGGCTGATGTCGTTCGGCCAACTCGACGGCTTCCTGTCCGTCGCCGGCCTCCCCGACGATCTCGTAACCCTCCTCTCGCAGCATCTCGGCGAGGTCCATTCGGATGAGCGCTTCGTCTTCGGCGATCAGGACCCGGCGCGGCACAGCGGCGTCGGTGTCGGTCGTGGGGCCTGTCATGACGGACATTGTGTCGTGAACGCCTCGAACCAGCGACCTCGGGGGCGGTGAGACGGTGGGCGGCACCAGATCCTTTATGGTGGGAGGCTGCCTCTAAGGTAGGAGGCCGAGTAAGCCCTCGTATCCCAACTGGCAGAGGAAACGGACTCAAAACCCGTCCAGTGTGGGTTCGAATCCCACCGAGGGCACGAAAACTGTCACAAAGAGTTAGTGCAGGTAGACGTCGTTTCATGCTTGCTGGATCGCCGTATCACCCCCTCGTGCCCACACTTTGCCCACAGTTTCAGATAACTTGTCGGCAGCTTGAGTGAAGTCGTCGTCGAACAAATCGGCGTAGACGTCGAGAGTCATGGCGGCGGAGGCGTGCCCCAGCATCCGCTGAATCACCTTCACGTTGGCGCCAGCCGAGACCGCCAAACTCGCGGCGGTGTGGCGCAAATCATGCGCCGTGATCCTCGGAAACGTCTTGTCCGCGTCCTGGCAGCGCTCCACCGCGCCAGATAGCCACGACTTATTCGTCGGGGGCGCTAGATGTCCGCCGTCGCGCGCCGGCCAAATCAGCTCCTTGCGTTCCTTACCTACGCAGGTGACCGCCAGCTCGTCGACGACGAATCCCGGCAGCGCCACCGAGCGGTTACGTCCGCTCTTAAGCGTGCCCACGTGCGTACGGCCGCCGACGGCCACCGCGTTCTCGTGCAGAACCACACGGCGCCGTAGAAAGTCGATGTAGCCCACGCGCAGCGCCGCAGCCTCACCCCAGCGGAGCCCCACGGTCCCAAGTAGCAGCACCAGCGACCTGTACCGCCCCGATTCGATTGCCAAGCGGCGCAATTGTTCTGGCGAGAGGTAGACGTTATTTCGCTTAGGCCTGCGGGGTAGCTTGACGCCGCGCGCGGGGTTCGCGGCAACGCGGCTGCACGTAGACCCGCCAGGCGTTCTCATAGGACCGGTGCGCACTGGGCTTCAGATGCCCCTCTTTGCGTAGCAGCCACGCCCGGCCCAACTCCCCTACCGTGACCCGGCCAAGCGACGGGGCGACGTATTAGCTGAAGACCACGTTCAACTCCTACTTGCTCGACCCGAACGATCCGAACACGCTTGGCGGCATCGACAACATCTTCGGCATCCGCGTGGTGACTTCAACCCAGGTTCCACATGGCAACGCGGCCGTCCTGGACTCCAAGATCGCCGTGAACATCTTCTGCCGCTGGGGATTAGAGATCATGGCCAACCCGTACGCGGATTCCGCGTTCGAGTACAACCAGATCCACTACCGCGCTGAGACCCGGTTCGCGCTCGGGGTGATCTATCCCGAGGCGATTTGCCTGGTCGACCTGACGGACGCGGCCTGACGGACATCTCGGCGTGCCTGGCGTCAACTTTGCAGGTGCTTGCTGAGCGTTAGACAAAGATTGCCGACTCGCCGGTGGGCGGGCGCACCCCAATGGAGGGCGGGCTACTGCGGAAAGGACTAAAACCGGGGCGCAGACTTTCGGACCCAGAAGTTACCCACAAACTTGGCCCAGCTGTCCGTCAAGGGGGCTCGCCCCCTCGCAATCGCCCAGTAGGTATCTGCGCATGGGGTTATCGCGCGGGAATTTGTCGATGCAAGCCTGGTGGGCAGCGGGATCGGTGATGCCGACACAGGGATCGTCGGCGTGCGCTTGTGCTGGTGGAATGTAGAGGGGTGCCAGTGCTATGGCTGCTGCCGCCGACACCCCCATTATTGCCCTCTTCATCAGTTCGTCCTTTCCTGAGCCCCTATGGCCACTAATTATGGGATGTATCGAGATAGCTCGCGACCCAACTCTCATGTGGTAGTTGGTCGAAACCCGATCCAGCAAACTAGTTAGACCATATTGAGTAATCAGACGACGGGAACAGCACTGGATAGGCACTGCGTTTGCTGGCATACATAACCGCAACGCAAGGCGCTGTCGGCGTTTGCAGGCAGGGGTGGTCAAATCTCAGTAGACGACCATCCGGAAGAGCCTTCAGCTGCGGCACTATTTGCCCACGACGCCGCGAGTCTCATATGCGTTGTTGAGAATTGGTTGGCGAAATCCGCGGGGGCCCTCGACACCGAACAGCCGGGGCGCTCCCGACATTTGCCACCCCCTATCCACGAACGATCCCTGGGGCTCAGATCACGCAAACCATTGACGCACAACAGATTCGAGGGCCAACCATGCCACTAGAGCACGGGCGAACCCGCTACGCCCGCGGATGCCGCTGTGGTATTTGCAGGGCTGCCGAGCGCGACTATCAGCGCAAGAGATATCACCGTCGTCGTGGCGTTCCCGTTGACCGACCGGAAGGGCCGCCGCTGATCGGGGCCAGTCCGGATGGCCAGGGCAAAGCTGGTATGAGTCGGGCGTGGAGGCTGAGATTGCAGGACTAACCGTGAACCGGCCGGGCCTTGCTCAAGCCGCGATCGCGCTGGCCAGGATCATGGAGAACCCACGGGCGGTGTCGAGTCAGCCGGCCGCAGCGAAGGTGCTGGCCTCACTGCTCGACAAGCTGCATTCGGTGGGATGACAACCCCGGCGGCGTGGTGGGCCTTCTCATCCGCCCGCCGGAGGTCGCCGCATGATGGAGCCGGGGATCGGCGGTCCATAGCCTTTCTCGTCGGGCTTATCCCGCTGGGCTTTACGTGCTCCCGGTGGCATCGGTGGGACGAACATCGGGATCAGTGGAGCGCCCTCGGCTGTTGTTGCCACCAACGGTGCCTCTGCGGCAGCCAGCTGGATCGGGGCGGTGACCGCCGAAGGCGGGACCACGAGGTTGCCGACGTACATTCCCCTGCCCAGTGAAGCGGTGACAGAAGTCTCCACTGGACTGGTCGCAATGGCGGATGCGGCATAGACATTGGCAGCCCCTCCCACGGCCTCGGGACCGGTGAGGTTGTAGGCAATCGCCAGATTGCGGGGGGTGGCGGCCAGGACGTCTGGGAACTGACCGGGGAAGTAATCGTGGCCGCTCGTGATCAAACCTATAAAGGACTGCGGATTGAAGACACCGCTGCTGACCAGGTTTTGCAGATAGCCGTTGACGGTCTGAACGAACGGATTGGCGAAGAAATTGGTGGGGGCGGCTGCCGCCGGGGCGGCTGCTGCCGCCCTGGCCACTGCGGCCGTTTGAGCCGCAGTGGCGGTCGGAGTGGTCATCGGGGATGGCGGGTTAAACGTCGGCATCGCCATGGTCTGCAGGCTGGTGGCACTATAGCCCAGCATGGCGGTCGCGTTACCCGCCCACATCTGCATGTACTGGGTCTCGGTGGCGGCGATGGCGGGAAAGTTGATGCCGAAGAGGTTTGTCGCGATCAGATGAGCCAGCTGCGTGCGGTTGGCGATGACCACGCTGGGATGCACCACAGCTGCCTGGGTGGCGGCAAACGAGCTAGCCATAGTGGTAGCCGCCATCGACATATGAGCGGCCTGGAGCGAGGTGGTTTGTAGCCAGGCGACATAGGGAAGGGTAGATGCGGTCATCGCCGTCGCTGATGGCCCCTGCCAGGGAATGCCCGCGAGGGTGGAGGCGTAGCCAGTGGCGGTATGTCCCAGCTCGATTGCCAGCTGGCGCCAGGCGTTTGCAGCGGTGAGCAATGATCCGGGCCCCGGCCCCGAATGAATCAGTGCCGATGTGATCTCGGGAGGAGCCCAGAAGTCCACGCCGACCCTGTCAAAGCTCCGAGTCGATAATCTCGATGCCACGCATGCGGGCCTGCGCGGCTTGACATCCGCCAAGGGACCGATTTTCCCGTCCCACTTGTTGTCCCTTTCGGTAGCGTTCGTGTCTTGTACGTGGCCCGATTCGTCAATTGACAGCGTATGCGCCCGCGGGGTTACTCACTTCGGGAATCGTGAGATTCACGTGGTTAACTCGCGGCGTTCATTCAGCACCGCACCGCAACGTCTATCGACTCTTCACTAGCGCCGAAAGCCGGGGCGGTGCGCTCTGATCCCGACTTTCACCTTCCCGCACGGGTTAGTGGACCCCCGTGCGGGGTCAGACCGCCAGGGTGAGGATTAGTCGAAAACTTTTACATGGGAGTGAAAGTTGCCGACAAGAGGCCCGGTCCCTGGCACACAAAAAGGCCCTCAGTGCTGAATGCATCTAGTTTGTCAGCGCCCGTCTCCGCGTTACAGAGTTGCCGACTCGCCGGGGGCGGGCGCGATTTTAATCCCCTCCGCATAGCCCCGCCCTGCATTGGGGGGCACAGATTTTCGGACCCAGAAGTTCCGACAAAATTGGCCCACTTGTCCGTAATCGGGGCTAGCCTGGCAATCGCCCATTTGGGGGCCGTGCATGAAGTCATCGGTCAGGGATTTGTCGATGCAAGCCTGGTGGGCAGCGAGATCGGTGATGCTGACACAGGGATCGTCGGCGTGTGCTTGTGCTGGTGGAATGCAGAGGGGCGCCAGTGCTATCACCGCTGCCACCGACGCGCCCATTGGCTTCTTCATCGGTTCTTCCTCTCCTGACCCCCTAATGGCCGCCGTGTTGTCGCCACCGACACAGTGTCGCACTTTGTGATGAGGGCATATGAGTTTCGGCATTCAGAAGCGGACTAGGCCAATCTGGTTCCACTTGATTGCGGATCGGGCCGGCCCCCCATCCTCCGCAACCGTGCAGCCGGCCCGAGTGTTCGTGCCCACGCCGTGCCCACACTCTGCCCACAGTTACAGATAACTCCCTGAAATATCGTGATGTCTTTTTGCAGCTAGACGGGTTTTCAACCCTGTGACCACGGCCCAAAATAGAGTTCGAATCCCACCGAGGGCACCAGCCAGCGACTCGGGTCGGAAGAGACGAGGCGGGGTTTGGTTCCCGGCCTAGCGGCTAATGCACACTTGTTCTTCTGAGTGCACAACGTTGACTTGCATCGGATCGTTCTGCATAGAGTCGGTGGCCACCCGGAACAATGAAGCCGCCCCGCCACAGCCCACTCCGCAGGCGGGAGTCACCGCCGCAGTGCACGCCAGGATTAACAACATGCCGATTCTTCTGCCGCTCAAACTCCCCATAACGCACCCCTTTGGCTAGGGAACACGTGACCCGGTTCACAGCTCGACGTGTGTGTAGTAACAGATGCGACAATTTTCTAAACCCGGAAAGCAAAAATCTATTTCCCCGACATTGGCCGGAACGGTGCCGGGGGCTCTGATTGGTCGATCGAGTGGCCGACAAACCCGAGCTCAGCGGGTTACGCTTTCAACGTGGCGGCTAAAAAGTGCGGCGCCCCACCTGTGTCAGATGGCTCGTCGAGACGCCCGGACTGCGTAGCCGCGGTGCGGGCGCAAACACGCGACCGCAATCAGCACTACGCCGCCAGCGCCGCGCGCCGGGCCCGGATCCTCACAATCGCCGCGTGGCTGGCCGTGCTGGTGAGCGTGAGCTTTGTGGTCATGCAGATTCTCACCGGATCCTGGACCTGGAAGGTCAGCTCGATCAACGTCATCGGCGCAATGGTCTTCGCGTTCGTTCCCTGGCTGCAGCGCTTCGGGGAATTGGTTGCGCCACTTACCTTTCTCGGCGCGGCGTATGCCTCGGTCTTCGCCAGCGTCTGGGACGTGGGCACCGGTTCGGGTGGGCAATTCTTCTTCCTGGTGGGCGCCTGCCTGGTGGTGCTGTTGCTGGGAATCGAACACATCGTCTTGGCGTCCGCGCTGGCGGCCGTCGCCGCCGGTTTGATCATCGCGGTCGAATTCCTGTTCCCACGTGAAACCGCGCTTCAGCCGGAGTGGGCCCAGTCGGCGGGCTTTGTCATCACCGCCGTCTCCAGCGTCGTGATGGTGGTCGTGACGGTCTGGTTCGCCCTGCGCGACACCGCGCGCGCCGAGGCCGTGATGGAGGCCCAGTACGAGCGCTCCGAGGCGCTGGTGGCGAACATGTTGCCGGCCAGCATCGCCGAGCGGCTCAAGGAGCCCGACCGAAACGTCATCGCCGACAAGTACGACGAGGCCTCGGTCTTGTTCGCCGACATCGTCGGGTTCACCGAACGTGCCAGCAGCACGGCGCCGGCCGACCTTGTGCGCTTCCTCGACCGGCTGTACGGAGCCTTCGATGCGCTCGTGGACAACCACGGACTGGAGAAGATCAAAGTCAGCGGCGACTCCTACATGGTGGTCAGCGGCGTGCCGCGACCGCGGGCTGACCACGCCCAGGCTCTTGCGGACTTCGCACTAGACATGGCCAACGTTGCGGCGGGACTGAAGGATCCGCACGGCCACCCCGTCCCGCTGCGGATCGGCATGGCCTGCGGACCGGTGGTGGCGGGCGTCGTGGGATCCCGGCGCTTCTTCTACGACGTGTGGGGCGACGCGGTCAATGTCGCGTCCCGGATGGAATCCACCGACTCGGTGGGCCGAATTCAGGTGCCCCAGGCCATGTACGAGCGCCTCAAGGACGAATTCGTGCTGCAGGAGCGCGGCCACATCGACGTCAAGGGAAAGGGCCTCATGCGCACCTGGTATCTGATCGGGCGCAAGGCGACAGAAGAATCCACCGATCTGCTGGCCGAGGATTCGCGCACTGCCCACGTGTAGCCGAAGTGCCCTATACCACGGGCGGCCTTTGTGTCAGACTGCGGCCATGCAAACCACACCTGGATCCTCCCCTGTTCCAAGTTTGTTGCCGCATCTATGGAAATCCACCCTGTTATCCGGGATTCTGTCGGTGGCCCTCGGCGTCGTCGTGCTGGCGTGGCCCGGAATATCCATCGTGGTCGCCGCGGTCGCCTTCGGCGTCTACCTGCTGATCACCGGTGCCGCACAGGTGTTCTTCGCTCTGAGCCTGCATGTGTCGGCGGGAAGCCGGATCCTGTTGTTCATCAGCGGCGCCGCGTCACTCATCCTGGCATTGCTGGCGTTTCGCCATTTCGGCCAGGGTTACGCAATCCTGTTGTTGGCCATCTGGATTGGCATCGGATTCATCTTCCGCGGCGTCGGCACGACGATTTCGGCCGTCCAGGATCCGAATCTGCCGGGGCGGGGATGGGCGATCTTCATCGGCGTGATCAGTCTGCTCGCCGGCATCGTCGTCCTGGCGTCGCCGCTCGAATCGATTGTCACGCTGGCGCTCGTGGTCGGGGTCTGGTTCGTGATCCTCGGCATCTTCGAGATCGTGTCGTCCTTTGGCATCCGGAAGGCGTCGAAGACGCTGACCGGCTGAGGCGGCGCCTCTCGGTAGCGCTGGCCCCGACCCTTCTACTACACTTCGTAGTAGCCGTGCCTACGGCTCCGCAGTTTCGGGAGATGACAGATGAATGTCGTCGATATTTCGCGGTGGCAGTTCGGTATCACTACCGTCTACCACTTCATCTTCGTGCCGCTCACCATCGGTCTGGCGCCCCTGCTCGCCGTGATGCAGACGGCATGGGTGGTCACGGACAACACCGCGTGGTACCGCCTCACCAAGTTCTTCGGCAAGTTGTTCCTGATCAACTTCGCCATCGGTGTGGCGACCGGGATCGTCCAGGAATTTCAGTTCGGGATGAACTGGTCTGAGTACTCGCGGTTCGTCGGCGACATCTTCGGCGCTCCACTGGCCATGGAAGGGTTGTTCGCCTTCTTCTTCGAGTCCACCTTCATCGGGTTGTGGATCTTCGGCTGGGGCCGGCTGCCGAAGCTGATCCACCTGGCCTGCATCTGGATCGTCGCGATCGGTGTCAACGTTTCGGCGTTCTTCATCATCGTGGCGAACTCGTTCATGCAGCATCCGGTCGGCGCGCACTACAACCCGGCGACACATCGTGCCGAGCTGGACAGCATCACCGCGCTGCTGGGCAATAACACTGCGCGGTGGGCGTTTACCCACACGGTGACCGGCGCGTTGCTGACCGCCGCCACGTTCGTCGCGGCCATCAGCGCGTGGTTCCTGGTCCGTTCCCGTCGCCCGGCAACCGCCACCCCCGCCGCCGAATCGGATGCCCGCACCATGTTTCGCCCGGCGGCCATCCTCGGATGCTGGGTGGTGCTGATTGCGGCCGTCGGCCTCTTCTTCACCGGTGACCGTCAGGGCAAGCTGATGTTCGTTCAGCAACCGATGAAGATGGCTTCGGCGGAATCGTTGTGCAGCACCCAAACCGATCCGGACTTCTCCATTCTCACCGTCGGCACGCACAACAACTGCGACAGCATCACCCGCGTGATCGAGGTCCCCTACGTGTTGCCGTTCCTCGCTGAGGGCCGGACCAGCGACGTCACGTTGCAGGGCGTGCGGAATATCCAGCAGGACTTCGAGTATCGATTCGGCCCAAACGACTACCGGCCCAACCTGTTCGTCACCTACTGGTCGTTCCGCGCGATGATCGGGTTCCTGGCCATTCCGGTGTTGTTCGCGCTGGCGGCGCTGTGGCTCACCCGCGGTGGCCGGGTGCCCAACCAGCGGTGGTTTTCCTGGCTGGCGCTGCTGACCATTCCCACGCCGTTCCTGGCGAACATTTCCGGGTGGGTGTTCACCGAGATGGGCCGGCAACCCTGGATCGTCGCGCCGAATCCGACCGGCGACCAACAGGTTCGGTTCACCGTGCATGAGGCCGTCTCGCACCTTGCGCCAGGCATGGTCGTCACTTCCCTGGTGACGTTCACCCTCGTCTACGCGGTGCTCGCGGTCGTCTGGTTCTGGTTGCTCAAGCGGTACGTCACCGAAGGTCCGCGGGAGCACGACGCCGAACCGGCTCCCCCGCCGGCACCCGGCGACGACGAGGTGGCGCCGCTTTCGTTCGCCTACTAGGTCCGCGATCCCACGAGCAGGAAAGGAGCTGACCGATGGGACTGCAGCAGTTGTGGTTCGGCATCATCGGGTTGCTGTTCCTCGGTTTCTTCGTTCTGGAGGGCTTCGACTTCGGCGTCGGCATGTTGATGGAACCGCTCGCCCGCGTCGGCATCGGCGAGCCCGAACCCATCCGACGCACGGCGCTGAACACCATCGGCCCGATCTGGGACGGCAACGAAGTGTGGCTGATCGTGGGCGGAGCCGCCATGTTCGCCGCGTTTCCCGGCTGGTACGCGACCGTGTTCTCCACGCTGTATCTACCGCTGCTGGCCATTCTGTTCGGCATGATCCTGCGCGCGGTGGCGATCGAGTGGCGCGGCAAGGTCGACGACACGAAGTGGCGGGGCTGGGCCGATTTCGGCATCGCCGCCGGTTCCTGGCTGCCCGCCATTCTGTGGGGCGTGGCGTTCGCCATCCTGGTCCGCGGCCTCCCGGTTGACGGCGACGGCCAGATCCACCTGTCGATCACCGACGTGCTCAACGCCTACACCCTGCTGGGCGGTTTGGCGACGGCCGGACTGTTTCTGCTTTATGGCGCGGTGTTCATCTCGTTGAAGACCTCCGGCGCTATCCGCGACGACGCCCACCGGCTGGCGGTGTGGCTGTCGCTTCCGGTGACCGGACTGGTTGCGGGCTTTGGGGTTTGGACACAACTGGCCTACGGCAAGGACTGGACCTGGCTGGTGCTCGCGGTCGCGGTGGTGGCGCAGCTGGCGGCGGTGCTGCTGGTGTGGCGGCGCATCTCCGACGGCTGGGCGTTTGCGTGCACGGCGACGGTCGTTTTGTCGGTGGTGATCCTGTTGTTCGGCGCGCTGTACCCCAACCTGGTGCCCTCGACGCTGAACAAACAGTGGAGCCTGACGATCTACAACGCGTCGTCGACGCCCTACACCCTCAAGGTCATGACGTGGGTGACGGCGTTCATGGCCCCGCTGACGGTGGTGTACCAGGCCTGGTCGTACTGGGTGTTCCGGCAACGGATCTCGGCGGATCGGATACCGCCGTCCATCGGCCTGGCGAGGCGTGCGTCCTGAGCGCGACGGTCTCGCCGCCCGGCGCAAAATCGCGGGGCCCCCTGGACCCGCGACTGTGGCGGGCATCGACCGCCTTGCGCCGCTACCTGACCGCGACGGTGTGCTGCGGAGTGGTGATCTCCGGCTGCGCGATCGGCTCGGCGATCGTGCTGGCGAGCGTGGTCGCCCGTGCCGTCAGCGATCACTCGGCGCACAGCCTGCGCGCCTGGCTCGGGCCGCTGTCGATGCTGTTGATGCTGTGGACCATTCGCACACTGGCGCAATGGTTTCAGGCCCGGTTGGGTCAACGCGGCGCCAGCGCGGTCATCGCCGATCTGGCCGGTCAGGTGCTGTCGGCGGTGACCGCCCGCCAGCCCGGTGAACTCGCCGCCCAACGCGACGCCGCCGCGGTGGTGGTCACCCGAGGACTCGACGGCTTGCGTCCCTACTTCACCGGGTACCTGCCCACGTTGCTGCTCGCCGGGATCCTGACCCCGGCGACCGTCGCCGTCATCGCGGTCTACGACCTGAAATCGGCGGCGATCGTGGCGATCACCCTGCCGCTCATACCGGTTTTCATGGTGTTGATCGGCCTGGCGACCGCCGACCGGTCGGCGGCCGCCCTGGCCGCCATGACAACGCTGCAGGGGCGGTTGCTCGATCTCATCGCCGGCATCCCCACGCTGCGGGCGTTGGGACGGGCCCGGGGCCCGGAACGCCGCATCGCCGAACTCGCTGCCGCGCATCGGCGCTCGGCCATGGCGACGCTGCGGATCGCCTTCCTGTCGGCGCTGGTGCTGGAACTGCTGGCGACGCTGGGCGTGGCGCTGATCGCAGTGGGGATCGGGCTCCGCCTGGTGTTCGGCGAGATGACGCTGGCGACCGGCCTCACGGTGCTGTTGCTGGCACCCGATGTGTACTGGCCGCTGCGCCGGATCGGCGTGGAATTCCACGCCGCGCAAGACGGAAGAACCGCCGCCGACAAGGCCTTCGCTCTCATCGGTGAGCCGACCGCCCCGAAGGCCCCCGCTCAGACGGTCACCGCCCGCGGGGCGGAGATCCGCCTCGACAGCCTCAGCGTCGACGGCCGCGACGGCCACGCGCCGCGCGACCTCACCGCGCTCATCGAACCGGGCTCGGTGACGGTGCTGACCGGACGCAATGGCGCCGGCAAGAGCACGACCCTGCAGGCAATCGCCGGGGTCACCGTGCCGTCATCAGGCCGGGTCACCGTGGCCGGAGTCGACGTCACCGACCTGGAGCCGGCCGCCTGGTGGCGGCAGTTGTCCTGGCTTCCGCAGCGCCCGGCGCTCGTCCCGGGCACAGTCCGCGACAACCTGGTGCTGTTCGGCGACTTGGACGATGTTGAAAAGGCCTGCAAGGCATCCGGTTTCGATACGGTGCTGGCCGACCTGCCCGACGGGCTGGATACCATCCTCGGCCGCGGCGGCGTCGGCCTGTCACTGGGGCAGCGGCAACGACTCGGCCTCGCACGAGCGCTCGGATCGGCCGCGGCCGTGCTGTTGCTCGACGAGCCGACCGCGCACCTGGACGCCCGCGCCGAGGAACGCGTCTTGCGGGCCATCGTGGAGCGCGCCCGGGCAGGTGCGACCGTGGTCGTCGTCGGGCACCGCGAACCGGTTCTGGCCATCGGTGACCGGGTGGTCGAAGTGGCCGCCGACAGTGGAGCGCGTTATGTCCCAGTCTGATCCCCTCTTGGCGGCCGCGCCGCTGCTGCGTCCGAGGCTCCCCCGCATTTTGGTGGCCATCGCGCTGGGCGTGCTGTCGCTGGGCAGCGCGCTGGCGCTGGCCGGTGTCTCGGCCTGGCTCATCACGCGGGCGTGGCAGATGCCGCCGGTGC
The DNA here is from genome assembly GCA_963850895.1 of uncultured Actinomycetota bacterium. GTDB lineage: Bacteria > Actinomycetota > Actinomycetes > Mycobacteriales > Mycobacteriaceae > Mycobacterium. Next base: position 134,714 of record CAWKNK010000002.1, read on the forward strand.
TGGACCTGTCGGTCGCGGCCGTCGCGGTGCGCGCGTTCGCGATTTCGCGGGGGGTGTCGCACTACTGCGAACGGCTGGTCACCCACGACGCCGCGCTGCGCGCGGCCGGCACCGCCCGGGCGGGGATTTATCACCGGCTGGCCCACGGGCCCGCGGCGGCCGCCGTCCGGCTGCACAGCGGCGAGCTCGTGACACGCGTGGGCTCTGACGTCGACGAGCTGGCCAACGTGCTGGTGCGCGCCGTGGTGCCGATCGGTGTCGCGGCGGTGCTGGCGCTGGCGGCGACCGGGGTGGTCGCGGCCATCTCGCTGCCGGCCGCAACGGTGCTGGCGACCTGCCTGCTCATCGCAGGCTTCGTCGCGCCGCGGCTCGCGGGCAAGGCCTCGGCCAGGCAGGAAAGCGTCGCCCGGCAGCATCATTCCGAGCGCGACACCTCGGCGATGATCGCTCTGGAACATGCGCCCGAGCTTCGCGTCGCCGGCCTACTTCCCCGCGTCATCGCCGAATCGCAACGCCGCCAACGCGCGTGGGGCGACGCCCTCGACGCCGCCACCAGACCGGCCGCCATCGCCGAGGCCGTGCCCACCGCCGCGATCGGGGCCAGCGTGCTCGGCGCGGTGGTGGCGGGCATCGGGCTGGCGCCGTCGGTCGCGCCCACCACGCTGGCCATCCTGATGTTGTTGCCGCTGTCCGCGTTCGAGGCGATGACCCCGTTACCGGCCGCCGCGGTTCAGCTGACGCGGTCGCGCATCGCCGCGCGTCGGCTGCTCGACCTGACGTCGACCGGCCGCCCGCACCAGCCCAACGAGTCGACGGCAGCCCCACCGAAGCCCGCCGTCGGCGCCGTGTTGTCCGCCGACCTCCGCTCCGGCCACGCCGAGGGAACCCGCTCAAACCGCATCACGCTGGACCTACCCCCGGGCGACCGGCTGGCCGTCACCGGCGCCAGCGGGTCCGGGAAGACGACGCTGCTGATGACACTCGCCGGGCTGCTGCCCCCGCTAGAGGGACGGGTGACGCTCGACGGCACGGACCTGATCGAGTTCCATGAGGAGGACTTACGCGGCGCCGTCAGCTTTTTCGCCGAGGACGCGCATATCTTCGCCACCACCGTCCGAGACAACTTGCTGGTCGCGCGCGGAGACTGCCGCGACGACGAACTGGCGGCGGCGCTGGATGCGGTCGGGCTCGGCGCCTGGCTCGCCGGCTTGCCCGAGGGCCTGTCGACGGTGTTGACCGGTGGCGCGCAGGCCCTTTCGGGGGGTCAGCGCAGGCGGCTGCTGCTGGCGCGGGCGGTGCTCTCACGCGCCCGGATCGTGCTGCTCGACGAGCCCACCGAACACCTGGACGCGGTCGACGCCGGACCGATTCTCAGCGAGCTCTTGGGGCCGAACTCCGAGCTGATACCCGCCGATCGGACCGTGGTGGTGGCTACCCACCACTTACCCAACGACGTTGGCTGCCGCGAACTGCACATCGATGCGATCAGAGGTGTCGCCGGCGCGGCATGAACTCCAGCGATAGCAACACGATCAGCAACGGGACGATCTGGGTCATCGAGACCAGCGCGTAGCGCCGGGCGTCCAGCGCGTGGAACTTGCGCACATATCGGTACAGCGACTCGAGCGCGATCAACGGGTCGAGGACGTGGATCAACCCATAGAAGACGCGCTGGGCGCTGCTGCGATTCTTCTCGTCGAAGATTTCCGGGAACGCCGCGAATGCGAGCGAAAGCCGTTGTGCCCCATTTTCTTTGCCGGCCATGATCATGTCGATGCTGAGCCGTTCGTCGATGCCGTTGGGGGCTCCGCGCCGGCGCCACGGCACGTCGAGGGTGATGTCGCTGCCGCCGCCGGCCGTCGCGTACCGGTGGAAGCCGTGCACCTTGCCCGAGGCGTCCCTGGCGATGATCAGCTGAATTCCGGGGAACCGGCCCTCCAGCACCCCGTCCAGGTTCATGTGGAATCCGCGATCGGCGTGGGCCCCTTTGCTTGACGCCCGCACCACCTCGGTCAGCTCGGCCAGTTGCTCGCCGTTGAGTTCCTGCTCCGCGAGGATTTCGGTCGTGATGCCGCAGTTGTGGGAACGCTGCACCGCCTGGCGCAGGTTGCGGAACTTGCGTCCCACCATGTCGAAACGGGTGACGTCGACGACCACGTCGCGCCCGATCGGCACGGCGCGCAGCGATTGTCCGAGCACCGCCGCGTCGTTCCACAATTCGAGCCGCCGCTCGCCGCAACCCACCACCGCGATTCGCCAGCCGCGGGTATGGCACATGGCGGCGAAGCCGGCGACCAGCTCGGGGAATCGGGTCTCGTCGCCGATCGGGTCGCCGCCGACCACGGCGATGCCCAGGCGCGTCCGGTAGGCCAGCGCCGCGCTGCCGTCCGCGGTGAAGTGGTAACTCTTGCCGGTCTGCATCGCAAACGGCGCCAGCGGGTCGTCCCCGGTGGCCTGGATCAATTGCCAGACCCGGGGCAGATCCTCGGGAAGCGGATGCGACGAAGTCGGCCACATCAGCACCATGCCGGAGCTGGCGATCACCAGGTCGCCGAGCAGATCGAAGGACAACACGTGCAGGCCCACGCCCGCCAACACGAACAATGCGGCGGCGCCGGCGTGCATGGCCGTCACGGGACGGCCCAAGAAGATGCCGCGTGCGATCCATGCCACCGCGACCAGGACCGTGAGCGACCAGGCCAACCGATCGGTGTAGTGCCACGCCGGCTGGTGGTGGTGGCGAGCAACAATTTCGACGAGCCAGCACGCGGCGCTGAATAGCGCCAGAGCACCGATCAACCGGGCTGCCCGCGAATCGACGGAGACGACGACGCGTTCGCGCGCGCGGGCCTTTGCTGAGACATCGACCGATGGCACGCTCACCTCCCGATGCGCTGACGTTCCAGCTAGGCGGCTGTTTGCCGCCTCTGCACCGAACACCCGGCTGCAAAAAACATACGCTGATCGCGGCCCCGCTGGGCCGAATTCACAAGCGATGTCCTGCGGGTATTCCGCCCTGTCTATCGGCGGGCGGGCGGAAAGTATTTCAGCACTCCTTCTTGCACCACCGTGGCGATGAGCTGCCCCGAGCGATCGAAGAAGTGCCCGGTGCCGAGCCCGCGCGAGTCCGCGGCCACCGGAGACGACGTCGAATACAGCATCCAGTCGTCGAAGTTGACCTGCCGGTGAAACCACACCGAGTGGTTGGCGGAGGCGGCGAAGATGCGGTCGAACCCCCACGACAGTCCATGGGTGGTGATCACCGAGTCCAGCACCGTGGTGTCCGAGGAGTACACCATGGTCGCGGTGTGCAGGACCGGGTCGTCGGGCATCGTGCCGCCGGCCTTCATCCAAACCCGATTGTGCGGAAGCCGGTCGCCCTTCTCCCGCATCACCCAGGCGGGGTCGTTGGTGTAGCGCCATTCGATCGGCTGCAGCGCGTTGACGAAGTGCGGAACGGTCTCCTCGTAACCCTGTAACAGCTCGCTGATCGACGGCTGCGTCTCGGGCTCACCCACCTGCGGCGCGTCAACGGCGTGTTCGAGGCCGCGGCCGCCGGACATGTACGAGATCATCGCCGAGGACAACAGCATGCCGTCCTGCACGGCGTCCACGCGCCGATTGGCGAAGCGCCGCTCGTCACGCAGCCGGGTGACGTGGAACTCGATGTCCTTGGCGGTGTCACCACCGTTGATGAAGTGCACGGACAGCGCGCTGGGCGGCAGGTCGTCCCGGATCAGCGTGCGGCTGCTCGCAACGAACGATTGGGCCATGAGCTGGCCGCCGAAAGTCCGCATCGGGTTCTTGCTGGGATGAGACCCGACGAAGCGCTCCTCGGTGACGCGGTTGAGGTCGAGTATCGCCAGCAATTCCTCGAAATCGGACGTCGTGTTCGGCTCCCGAGACTCACAGCCGGCTGGCACGGGCCCTCCTCAAAGCGTTAGACGTCGTCCTCCCCGATCCGGTGCACGTGGATGAGGTTGGTCGACCCTACTGTGCCAGGCGGCGCGCCGGCCACGATCACCACCAGGTCACCGCGCTTATAGCGACCGAGTTCCAGCAGCGACTTGTCGACCTGGCGGATCATGCCGTCGGTGGACGTCATCATCGGGACGATGAACGTCTCGGTGCCCCAGGTCATGGCGAGTTGGCTGCGCACCTCGGGCCACGCGGTGAACGCAAGCAGCGGCAGCGGGGTGTGCAGGCGGGCCAGCCGCTTGACGGTGTCACCGGACTGGGTGAAGGCGACCAGCGCCTTGGCGTCCAGGCGCTCGCCAATGTCGCGGGCGGCGTACGAGATCACCCCGCGCTTGGTGCGCGGTACATGTGTCAGCGGCGGAGCGGCGGTGGAATTGTCCTCGACGGCGCAGATGATCCGCGACATGGTCCGGACGGCCGCCAGCGGGTGCTTGCCCACCGAGGTCTCCCCGGACAACATCACCGCGTCGGCGCCGTCGAGCACGGCGTTGGCGACATCGGAGGCCTCGGCGCGCGTCGGCCGTGAGTTCTCGATCATGGAGTCGAGCATCTGGGTCGCCACGATGACGGGTTTGGCGTTCTCCCGGGCCATCTGGATGGCCCGCTTCTGTACCAGGGGCACCTCTTCCAGCGGCAGCTCGACGCCGAGGTCGCCGCGGGCCACCATGATGGCGTCGAAGGCGAGGACGATCGCTTCCAGATTGTCGACGGCTTCCGGCTTTTCCAGCTTGGCGATCACCGGCACCCGCCGCCCGATCCGGTCCATCACCTCGTGCACCAACTCGACGTCGGACGGCGAGCGCACGAATGACAGCGCGACCAGGTCGACGCCGAGATCCAGTGCGAACGTGAGGTCCTCGATGTCCTTCTCCGACAAGGCCGGTGCGGACACGTTCATGCCGGGCAGCGAGATGCCCTTGTTGTTGCTGACCGGGCCACCCTCTTCGACGGTGCAGATGACGTCGTCGCCGTCGATGCGGTCGACGACCAGGCCGACCTTGCCGTCGTCGACCAGCACCCGGTCGCCGACCGTCGCGTCAGCGGCCAGCTTCTTGTAGGTGGTCGACACGCGGTCGTGGGTGCCTTCGCAGTCCGCGACGGTGATGCATACGGTTTCGCCGTCGGCCCAGTACGTGGCCCCGGTGGCGAATCGCCCCAGCCTGATCTTCGGGCCCTGCAGGTCGGCGAGTACACCGACCGCGCGGCCGGTGGTGTCAGAAGCGGCCCGCACCCGCTCGTAGGCGGCTTTGTGGTCGGAGTAATCGCCGTGACTGAAGTTCAACCTGGCGACGTCCATTCCGGCCTCGACCAGCGCCAGAATCAGCTCGTCCGAATTCGTCGCAGGGCCAAGGGTGCAGACGATCTTTGCGCGTCTACTCACGCCGACACAGCATAGTCGCGTGGGTCCACCACGGTCCGACCGAACGGGGTGTAGCGCTGTGAGCGGCTACCCACCCTTAATCACCGGAAACAGGGGGAAGCCGGGCAGGTTCCGCACCACCGTCCACGCGATGACGGCCAGCACCATCGTCAGCCAAGCCGGCGTCGATAGCGCCGGCTTGCCGCGACCGCGGCGAATCAGCAGCCAGCCGACCAGCATCGGGATACCGGCCAGCAGGAAGACATTGTCGTTGACGGCGGCGGCCAGGTCGCCGTGCAGCAGGTCGTGCGTCATCCGCAGCCCACCGCAGAAGGGGCAGTTCCAGCCCGTAAGCCATTTGAAGGGGCACTGCGGATACAACGAATTCGTGTTGTGCGGGTCAACCAGGCCGACGTAGCCGAGCGCGCCGCCCAGCACCAGGGCGGTACCGGCCGCGACGTACCGGCGCTGACGGCGCGGGCCGTGACACGGTTCCACCGCTGGTCCAGCGGAATTGGTTTGCGTCACCTTGTCAGCATGCCAGACCGCGCGGCCACTTAGCGGGTCGACGGCCTGTTCCTTCGCAGCCTCCAGCGACTACGGGTTTCCTTTTCCGGCTCGGCGGCCTCGGGCTCGGCCGCCTCGGGTTCCGTCGTTTCCGGCTCGTCGGATTCGGGCTCTTCCGCTTCACCCTCTTCGGCTTCGGGCTCTTCGGATTCGGCCTCGTCGGCTTCGGGCTCTTCCGCTTCAGCCTCTTCGGCTTCGGGCTCTTCCGCTTCAGCCTCTTCGGCTTCGGGCTCTTCCGCTTCAGCCTCTTCGGCTTCGGCCTCGTCGGCATTCGGCTCGGGCTCTTCCGCTTCAGCCTCTTCGGCTTCGGCTTCGTCGGGCTCCGCCGCCTCCGCTTTCACCGTCTCGGGCTCCGCGGTTTCCGGCTCGTCGACTTGGGCAGCCTCGTCCGCTTCCGCAGACTCGGCGGGTCTGTCGTCGTCTTCCCGGGCGCCCACCGCAACCGCCGCCGTCGTTGCCTGAGCCGAGGCGACAGTCGCGAGCTCCTCCGCCGGCTCTGCTTCCGGGGATTCCTCGGCGACGTGATCGGTGCCGCGCAGGCTCTCGGGGGCCTCGCGCCCCTTCGGCGCCACCATGATGTACACCACGGCCCCGATGAACACGAAAGTCGATGTGAACGAATTGATCCGGATGCCCGCGATGTGGGTGGCGGTGTCGTCGCGGAGCAGCTCGACGCCGAAGCGCCCGATGCAGTAGCTGGCCACATACAGCGCAAACAGTCGCCCGTGGCCCAACGCGAACCGTCGGTCCGCATAGATCAATGCGACGAAAACCAGGACGTTCCAGATCAATTCGTACAGGAACGTCGGCTGCACGACGAGCGCCACCTGCCCCGTCGAGACACCGTCCAGCGAGTGCGGGTCGATGTATCCCGAGGGGTCTCGACGGTAGAAGATTTCCAGACCCCACGGCAGCGTGGTCTCCCGGCCGTACAGCTCCTGGTTGAAATAATTGCCCAGCCGGCCGATGGCCTGCGCCAGGACGAGTCCCGGGGCCACCGCGTCCGCGCAGGCCGGCAGCGGAATGCCGCGACGTCGGCAAGCGATCCACCCGCCGACGCAACCGAGCGCCACCGCGCCCCAGATGCCCAGGCCGCCGTCCCAAATGCGCACCGCCGCACCCAACCCGGCGCCACCCGGCCCCCAGTAGGTCCGCCAGTCGGTGGCCAGGTGATAAAGCCGGCCGCCCACCAATCCGAACGGCACAACCCATAACGCGATGTCATAGATGACGCCGCGCTGCCCGCCGCGGGCCTCCCAGCGCCGGTCGCTGATCAGCAGCGCCACCACGATGCCGGTGATGATGAACAACGCGTACGCGCGAATGGGCAGCGGCCCAAGGTGCCAGACACCTTGGGGCGGGCTGGGGAAATACGTGGGCAACATCGTCATCAGGCGGACGCCCTCTGCCGAACACCGGCGGCCAGTTCCTCGGTCAGCGCCCGCAACGCGGGCAACCCACCGTCACCAAGCGCCGATACCAGCGCGGAGCCGACGATGACACCGTCGGCGTAGCTGCCGATCTGGGCCGCCTGCTCTCGTGACCGCACCCCCAGGCCGACGCCGACGGGTATGTCCGACAACGCCTTTACCCGCTGCACCAATTCCGGCGCGGCCTGCGACACCGCGTCACGCGCCCCGGTTACCCCCATCGTGGAAGCAGCGTAGACGAATCCGCGCGATGCCTCGACGGTCATCACCAACCGCTGCGGCGTCGACGACGGCGCCACCAGAAAAATGCGATCCAACCGATGCTCCTCAGCTGCCGCCAGCCACTGCCCAGCTTCGTCGGGGATGAGGTCTGGAGTGATCAACCCCTGCCCGCCCGCCGCCGCGAGATCCCGAGCGAACGCGTCGACCCCGTACCGCAGCACCGGATTCCAATACGTCATTACCACCGCGCGCCCGCCTGCCGCGCTGATCGCCTCGACCGCGGCGAGCGTATCCCGGACCCGCACTCCCCCTTGCAGCGCGACCTCGGTGGCCCGGGCGATGGTCGGCCCGTCCATGCCGGGATCCGAATAGGGCACACCGACTTCGATGATGTCACAACCGGATTCGACCAGGGCGAGCATTCCGTCCACCGAAGCCGCCACGTCGGGGTAACCGGTGGGCAGGTAGCCGATCAGTGCCGCGCGGTTGTCCTTGCGGCACATGTCGAAGGCCGGGCCGAGCCTGCCGGCTTGCCTCTGTTCCACGGTCATCGCTCGCCGGGCCCCGTCAAGCCAAACCACTTCGCGGCCGTCTCGACGTCCTTGTCCCCCCGGCCCGACAGGTTCACCACGATGATCGCGCCCTGCCCCAACTCGAGGCCCAGCTTGACCGCGCCGGCGACCGCGTGCGCCGACTCGATGGCCGGGATGATCCCCTCGGTGCGGCACAGCAGCGCGAACGCATCCATCGCCTCCGAGTCGGTGATGGGCCGGTATTCGGCACGCCCGGTCTCCTTGAGATACGCGTGTTCGGGGCCCACCCCCGGATAATCCAGACCCGCTGAGATCGAATGGGATTCGATGGTCTGGCCGTCCTCGTCTTGCAGCAGGTAGGAGAACGAACCCTGGAAAGCGCCGGGTGATCCGCCGGCGAAAGTCGCGGCGTGCCTTCCCGTTTCGACGCCGTCACCGGCCGCCTCGAATCCGACGAGGCGCACCTCCGGATCGTCGATGAACGGGTGGAAGATGCCGATGGCATTGGATCCGCCACCGACACAGGCCACGACCGCGTCGGGCAACCGGCCCGCCTGGGCCTGGATCTGCACGCGCGCCTCCAACCCGATGATCCGCTGAAAGTCGCGCACCATCACCGGAAAGGGATGCGGCCCCGCCGCGGTGCCGAAGCAGTAGTAGGTGTTGTCGGCGTTGGTCACCCAGTCACGAAACGCCTCGTTGATGGCATCTTTGAGCGTTTTCGAGCCGCTCGCCACCGACACGACCTCGGCGCCCAGCAGCCGCATCCGCGCCACGTTGAGCGCCTGGCGCGCGGTGTCCACGGCGCCCATGTAGATGACACATTCCAGGCCGAGCAAGGCGCATGCGGTGGCCGTGGCGACGCCGTGCTGACCGGCGCCGGTCTCGGCGATGACCCGGGTCTTGCCCATTCTCTTGGCCAACAACGCCTGACCGAGGACGTTGTTGATCTTGTGAGAACCGGTGTGGTTCAAGTCTTCTCGTTTGAGGAAGATGCGCGCCGAGCCGGCATGCCCGGACAGCCGGGTGGCCTCGTACAGCGGCGACGGCCGGCCGGCGTAGTTGACCTGCAGGTCGTCCAGGGTGTCCAGGAAATCGGGGTTGATGCGTTCCTTCTCGTAGGCGGCGGTGACCTCTTCGATCACCGCCATCAACGCCTCCGCGACGTAGCGGCCGCCGTAAACACCGAAATGACCACCCGAATCAGGTTCGTGGCGGGTGGGTTCGGCGATGGCTGCGCTCGGAAGGGGAAGGTCCGGGCGGGACTGGTTGACCATCACCAAGGCTCTACGCGGGGACGGCTCATGAGGTTCAACGTTTCAGCGCCGGGGCTCTTCAAGTGACTTAACGACTAGCGGGACGGCTTCGGACAGGACGGGTGGGTACCCGCGGTAACCAGGTCGGCGACCGCGGCGCGCGGGTCACCGCTCTTGACCAGACCCTCACCGACCAAAACGGCGTCCGCACCGGCACCGGCATACGCCAACAGATCCCCGGTGCCACGGACACCGGATTCGGCGATTCTGATCACGTTGCTGGGCAGCCCGGGAGCGATGCGCGCGAAGCAATCCCGGTCGACCTCCAGCGTCGCGAGATCGCGCGCGTTGACACCGATTACCTTGGCCCCGGCCTTCAGCGCCCGGTCGGCCTCGTGCTCGGTGTGCACCTCGACGAGGGCTGTCATGCCTAGTGATTCGGTGCGGTCCAGCATCGACACCAGAGCCGACTGGTCCAGCGCGGCAACGATGAGCAACAACATGTCGGCGCCGTGCGCGCGGGCTTCGTGGATCTGATATGGCTGCACGACAAAGTCTTTGCGCAATACCGGAATCGAGACCGCGGCCCGAACCGCATCGAGGTCGTCGAGCGAGCCGTGAAAACGTCGCTCCTCGGTCAAAACGCTGATGATCCGGGCTCCGCCGTCCTCGTACGCCCGGGCCAGTTTCGCCGGATCGGCAATGGTCGCCAGGGAACCCGCCGACGGGCTGGCGCGCTTGACTTCGGCGATGACGCCGATGCCGGGCTCGCGCAGGGCGGCCATCACGTCGCGCGGCGGCGGCGCGGCGGCAGCGGCGGCTTTGATCTCGGACAGGCTGATGAGGGCTTCGCGCGCGGCGACGTCGGCCCGGACTCCCTCGAGGATGGAGTCAAGCACGGTAGCCGGACTCATGCCTGTTGCTTCCCTTCGCGCTGTCACCCATCGTCACCCTATGGCCACGCTGACAAACCCCAGCCGGTTGCGGCGACGTGAATGAAGGGTAGCGGCCTTCGGCTCGCGGCCCGTCACCGACCCTCGGTGTCCGACTCGCGGGGCCGCTCGGTCGGGTCGCGGCCCTCGTCAAGCGCGTCCCAGATCATCCGCTCCGACATTTCCGGCGTCTCCGGCTTCTCCAGCATCGCGCCCTCGTCGTCATCGCGTAGCGCATTTGAGCGGCGCGTCGCGGGCGCCGCATACTTTTCCGTACTCAACCGGGCCGACGTGGAATCGCCCGCCGATCGCAGCAACAGGACGGCGGCGATCAAGGTGCATGCCGCGGCGGCCACCGCGATGCCCGCCCCGAAGTAGCGCCGCTCGCTGCCCACCAGCGACATCACCGCGACGTGCGCCAGATCGGCCCCGCGCACAGCGACGTCCGGGAGCACCCACAGACTGACCCCGAGATATCCGACCGCCAGGCTGGCCACCGCCAGCAGCCCAGCCAGCGCCCGCAGCGGCCACCCGCGCACCGCAATCGCCGCCACCGCCGTCGCCAGCATGAGCACCGCCAACGGCAACAGCGCCGTCGACCACGACGCGCCGGACAGCGTCACCTCGCGTGGCGGACCCAGCCCATCGAACGACCGGACCACCACCCACGGCAGCCGGGATGCCACCCACAACGCCGCCGCGGACAGCACCAGCAACACCTGGGCCACCCCGACGACCAGCCGGGCCCGCCGGTTCGGCCGGGCCTCAGTCATGGCGGCCGGCGCCCGGGGCGGTCAGCGTCTCGGCGGCGGCGATCGCGTTGAGCACCGCGCGCGCCTTGTTGGAGGCCTCGGTGTACTCGTACGGACCGTTGGAGTCGGCCACCACCCCGCCGCCGGCCTGCACATAGGCGGTGCCGTCGCGCATCAGCGCGGTGCGGATGGCGATCGCGAAGTCGGCGTTGCCGGCGAAGTCGAGGTAGCCGACCACGCCGCCGTAGAGGCCGCGACGCGTCTTCTCCACCTCCTCGATCAGCTCCATGGCCCGCACCTTCGGCGCACCCGACAGCGTGCCGGCCGGGAAGCAGGCCGTCACCGCGTCCAGGGCGGTCCGGCCCTCGGCCAGCATCCCGGTCACCGTCGACACCAGGTGCATGACGTGGCTGTAGCGCTCGATGTGGCTGTAATCCTCGACGCGCACGGTGCCCGGCGCGCAGACCCGACCAAGGTCGTTGCGGCCCAAATCAACCAGCATCAGGTGCTCGGCACGTTCCTTCTCGTCGGCCAGCAGTTCCTTTTCCAGCAGCTGATCCTCTTCGTCGGTCTGCCCGCGCCACCGGGTTCCGGCGATCGGATGCGTCGTCGCCCAGCCGTCGTGAACGGTGACCAGCGCCTCCGGACTGGACCCGACGACCGAAAAATCAGTTCCGCCAGCGCTGTTCGGAACGTGCAGCAGGTACATGTAGGGGCTCGGGTTGGTGACCCGCAGCATCCGGTACACGTCGATCGGATCGACATCGGTGTCCATCTCGAAGCGCTGGGAGGGGACGACCTGGAAGGCCTCGCCGGCGGCGATCTGCTCGACGAGGTAGTCGACGATCTTCCCGTACTCCTCGACGGTGCGCTGCGAGCGGTACCGCGGCTCGGGCCTGTCGAAGGTGGCGACCGTGGACGGCAACGGCTGGCCGAGCGCCGAGGTCATCACGTCCAGGCGGGCGAGCGCGTCGTCGTAGGCCTCGTCGACCCGCTCGTCGGTGCCGTTCCAGTTCACCGCGTTGGCGATCAGCGTGATGGTGCCCTCGTGGTGGTCGACCGCCGCCAGTCGGTGGCCAGCAGCAGCAGCATGTCCGGCAGGTGCAGGTCGTCGACGGCCACCTCGGGCAGGCGCTCCAGGCGCCGCACCATGTCATAGGCGAACAAGCCGACCATCCCGCCGGACAGCGGCGGCAGTCCGGGCAGCACCGCGGTGGCCAGCAGCTCGAGGGTGGCCCGCAGCGCGTGCAGCGGGTCGCCGCCGGTGGGCGCGTCCTGCGGCACGGCCCCCAGCCAGACCGCTTCGCCGTCCCGGACGGTCAGGGCCGACGGCGCCCCCGCCCCGATGAACGACCACCGCGACCAGGACCGGCCGTTCTCGGCGGATTCCAGCAGGAACGTGCCCGGGCGATTGGCGGCGAGTTTGCGGTAGGCCGACAGCGGCGTCTCGCTGTCGGCCAGCACCTTGCGGGTCACCGGAACCACGCGGTGCTCGGCTGCGAGCTGGCGGAAGTCCTCTCGTGAGGTCGTCGCGGCGAGGTGGGCGTGCACCGAACCATCCTCCCAGATGGGTTATCGCGGGTTCGCGAGCGTAACGGGGCTGCGCTTTTGCGCCTCAAGATTCGCAGTGGCGTTACGCTCGCGACATGAAACCTGGTGACACCGTCGCGGACTTCGAACTGCCCGATCAGGCGGGGACGCCGCGCAGGCTCAGCGACCTGCTTTCCGACGGACCCGTCGTGTTGTTCTTCTACCCCGCCGCGATGACGCCCGGCTGCACCAAGGAGGCCTGCCACTTCCGCGACCTGGCCGCGGAATTCGCCGCCGTGGGGGCCAACCGGGTCGGCATCAGCGCCGATCCCGTGCACAAGCAGGCCAAGTTCGCCGACATGCAGAAGTTCGACTACCCGCTGCTGTCGGACACCGAAGGCACCGTCGCCAGGCAGTTCGGCGTCAAGCGCGGCCTGCTGGGCAAGCTGATGCCGGTCAAGCGCACCACCTTCGTCATCGACACCGATCGCACGGTGCTCAACGTGATTTCCAGCGAGTTCAACATGGACACCCACGCCGACAAGGCGTTGGAGACGCTGCGCGCCCGCTGAGCGTCAGGGGCTGATCGCCAGGAACACGTAGGCGGCGAGCAGCACCAGATGCACCTCGCCCTGCAGCCGGGTGGCCCGCCCGGGAACGACCGTCAGCATGCTGATCACGACGGTGAGCGCCAATAGCACCAGCTGGATGGCGCCCAGGCCGAGCACCAGCGGTCCCTTGAGCCAGATCGATGCCAGCGCAATCGCCGGGATGGTAAGCCCGATGCTGGCCATCGCCGAGCCGTAGGCCAGGTTCAGGCTGATCTGGATGCGGCCTTGCCGCGCCGCACGGACCGCGGCGAAGGTTTCCGGCAGCAGCACCAGGGCCGCGATCACGACGCCGACGAAGGACTGCGGGAATCCCACCGCGGTCACCGCGCTCTCGACGGCCGGCGACTCCTCCTCGGCCAGCCCCACCACCGCGGCCAGGGCAACAAGCAGCAACCCCAGACTGCCCAGCGCCGCGCCGCGGCTCGGCGGGTCCGCATGGCTTTCGTCCTCGAACAGCCGCTTTTGACCCTTCTGCGCGATCGGCAGGAAGAAGTCGCGGTGCCGCACCGTCTGCGTGAAGACGAAGACCAGGTAGAGCAGCAGTGAGGCGACCGCCGCGAAGATGAGCTGCCCCGGCGAGAACTCCTTGCCCAGGCCGCTGGTGGTGAACGCGGGCAGCACCAGGCTCAGCGTCGCCAGGGTGGTGAGCGTGGCCAGCGCGGCGCCGCTGCCCTCGGCGTTGAACAACGTGACGCCGTAGCGCCGGGAACCGAGCAGCAGCGACAAACCCGCGATGCCGTTGGTGGTGATCATCACCGCCGCGAAAACGGTGTCCCTGGCCAGCGTCGCGGCCTCGTTGCCCCCGGACGCCATCAGCTCGACGATGAGGGCCACCTCGATCACCGTCACCGCGGCCGCGAGCACCAGCGACCCGAAGGGCTCACCGACCCGGGCCGCGACCACCTCCGCGTGATGCACCGCGGCCAGCACGGCGCCGATGAGAAATACCGCCGCCAGCACGACCAGTGCCGGTCCCAGCTTCTCGCCCCAGATCAATGACCAGCACGCCGACGGCAAGCAGCGGCACCACCGCGGTCCACGACACCCGTCTCAACATCGACCGCCATTCTCATCGAAGGCATCCGGTCAAGCGACTTGAAACGCCCGTCACGCTCGCGCTCATGCGATTTCCTGGTTGCCGCAGTCGACGGCCTCAGTAGCATGCTCGCATGCCGAAAAGCGATGCCCGCGCCGAAGGCCTCCAAGAAGGAGAGGTGTTCGCCGGTTACACCATCGTGCGGCGTCTGGGGGCCGGAGGCATGGGTCAGGTGTATCTGGCGCAGCACCCGCGGCTGCCCCGCCGCGATGCCCTCAAAATTTTGCCCAGCGAGCTGACGGCGAACGACGAATTTCGCCAACGCTTCAACCGAGAGGCCGACCTGGCCGCGAGCCTGTACAACGAGCACATCGTTGGCATCCACGATCGCGGGGAATACGAAGGGCAACTGTGGATCTCGATGGACTATGTGGAGGGAACAGACGCTGCCAGCTGCTGCGCAGCCGGTATCCGTCCGGCATGCCGCAGAGCGGAGGTCGTCGAAATCATCTCGGCGGTTGCCGACGCACTCGATTACGCCCACTCGCGCGGACTGCTGCACCGTGACGTCAAACCCGCCAACATCTTGCTGGGCGAGTAGGCCCCGGCCAACCCCCGACGCCGAATCCTGCTGGCCGATTTCGGCATTGCCCGTGAGCTGGGTGAGATCAGCGGCCTGACCGCGACGAACATGCTGGTGGGCACCACCGCGTACTGCTCACCCGAGCAACTGCAGGGTGCAGACCTTGACGCGCGAGCCGACCAATACGCGCTGGGCATGCACCGCCTATAACCTGTTGACGGGGTCGGCTCCGTTTCACCACTCCAACCCGGCGGTGGTCATCAGCCAGCATTTGTCCGCGCCGCCACCGCTGAATCAGTGAGCGGCGACCCGACTTGGCGGAGCTCGACCCGGTCATCGCGAAAGCGCTCGCCAAGAGCCCCGACTGACCGTTACCCGCTGTGCGGCTTTCGCGGCCGCGCTGGCTGGCCGACCGGGCACCGCCTCACCTGACGCCGCGGGCCCCACGGAGGTCATTGCCGCACCGACGGAAGTGATCGCCGCACCCCGGAGCCCATCGCCCCCGCCGCTGAAGGTGCGCGGCAGCCGGGTTAGGCCGGCGACATTGGTGGCGGCGCTCGTCGGCATCGCGTTGGTCGGGGTCGCCGCGGTAGTCGGTGTCCACCTGCTCCGCGGCCACGCGAACCAGCCGGCCACCGGTGCCCCTTCGGCGTCAGTGGCGCCGCCGACCACCAATGCTGCTCCGCCGTCAACGCCGGCGCTCACGCTGTCCAGCCAAGTCACCGATCAATCAGGCGTGCTGGGCCCGGCTCGAGCGCCTCGCGGTGGAAACGGGCCGTCAATAAGCTCTACAACGGGCGCGGCACCCGGCTGTGGGTCGTGTACGTCAAGAATTTCGGCGGCCTCAAGCCCTTCCGATGGGCCGAGGAAACCATGCGCGCCAACCGTTTCACCGACACCGACGCCATATTGGCCATCGCCACGGACGAACCGGCCTTTTCCTTCAGGGTGCCGGGCGCGGTGACCAACGGAAAGGCCATCGATGTCGAGGTCATTCGCCGTGACCGCATCCAGCCGGCCGTTCTCCGACACGAGTGGGCCCGCGCGGCGATAGCCGCGGCCAACGGACTCGACGTAGCCCCCGGCTAGGCCCGGTTAGTCCTCGGGGGCCAGCAGCACGTCGGCGTCGAAGCAGCTGTGGTCGCCGGTGTGGCAGGCGCCGCCCACCTGGTCGACCGTCAGCAGCACGGTGTCGCCGTCGCAGTCCAGCCGTACCGAGTGCACGTACTGGGTGTGGCCGGACGTCGCGCCCTTGACCCACTGCTGGGCGCGGGACCGCGAATAGTAGGTCGCCTCACGGGTTTCGAGCGTGCGGGCCAGTGCGGCGTCGTCCATCCAGGCGACCATCAGCACGTCGCCCGTGGCGCGCTCCTGCACGACGGCGGTGAATAGGCCGTCGGCGTTACGCTTCAGGCGCGCGGCGATCTGCGGGTCCAGCGTCATCGCACGGTGATCCCTTCCGCGGCCATGGCCGCCTTCACCTGGCCGATGGTCAGCTCCCGGAAGTGAAAGACGCTGGCCGCCAACACCGCATCGGCGCCGGCGGCGACCGCGGGCGCGAAGTGTTCGACCGCGCCGGCGCCGCCGCTGGCGATCACCGGCACCGTGACCGCCGAGCGCACCGCCCGCAGCATCGGCAAGTCGAACCCGGCCTTGGTGCCGTCGGCGTCCATCGAGTTCAGCAGGATCTCCCCCACGCCCAGATCGGCGCCGCGGGAAGCCCATTCGACGGCGTCGATCCCCGTCCCGCGGCGTCCGCCGTGGGTGGTGACCTCCCAACCCGACGGCGTCGGCACCGAACCCGGGGGCACCGTGCGGGCGTCGACCGACAGCACGATGCATTGCGAGCCGAACTGCCTTGCCATCTCTTCCAGCAGGTCGGGCCGGGCGATCGCGGCGGTGTTGATCGAAACCTTGTCGGCCCCCGCGCGCAGCAGGACGTCGACGTCGGCCACCGTGCGCACCCCGCCGCCCGACGGTCAGCGGGATGAAAACCTGCTCGGCCGTGCGGCGCACCACGTCGAGCATGGTGGCCCGCCCCGACGACGAGGCGGTGACGTCGAGAAAGGTGAGCTCGTCGGCGCCCTCGGCGTCGTAGGCGGCGGCGAGCTCGACGGGATCGCCCGCATCGCGCAGGTTTTCGAAGTTGACCCCCTTGACCACCCGCCCGGCGTCGACGTCCAGGCACGGAATGACCCGCACCGCAAGGCCGTTGCTGGAGGACATCTCAGTAGTCCTCCGGCCGGCCCGTGCCGCGCAGGATCTCGAGTATCTCGGCGTGCGCGCGCGGCCCCGCGGCCAGCGCGGAATCCGACGGCGGGCGTCCACGGTTCACCGTGGACGTCGGTGACGACGCCGCCCGCGGCCCGCACCAGCGCGACGCCGGCGGCGTGGTCCCACACGTGGCCACCGAAACTGATCGAGCCACCGAGGACTCCGTCGGCGACGTAGGCGAGATCGAGTCCGGTGGAACCGTGCATGCGCAACCGCGAGGAGACCCGGCTGAGGTTCTCCAGCACCGCGATCCGGTAGCGCCCCGGGAACCGGCCCCGCGCGTCCGCGCTGAACGAGCCGGCACCGATGAGGGCGTCGGCCAGGTCGACGGGAGCCAGGGGCGGCTGCGCGACACCGTTTTTCATCAGCGGGCCGTCCACCACCGCGGTGTAGCGCTGGTCGACGAAGGGCAGCCAGGTCAGCCCGGCCACCGGGTCGCCGTGGTGCAGCAGGCCCAGCAGGATCCCCGCCATCGGCGATCCGGCCGCGTAGTTGAACGTGCCGTCGACGGGGTCCAGCACCCACACCCACTCGCGAGTCGACGTCGGTGCCGCCGAACTCCTCGCCGTGCACGCCGATTCCGGTGGCCTCGGTCAGCGCGGCGACCACTTGCCGCTCGATCGCGAGGTCGACGTCGGTGGCGAAGTCGTTGCCCTTCTTCTGGACCGCCGAATCGGCGCGGTGGCCGGCAAGGAACGGCTCGGTGGCGTCGTCGAGGATCGCCGACGCCTTCTCCACCAACGCGTCCAGGTCCATCGCGGCCCTACTCCTGCAACCGCGGCCAGCGCCTGCGGCAGGGTGAACCGCCCGGCGTAGAGGGCTTTGCCCACGATGGCGCCCTCGACCCCGCGGTCGGTGAGGGTGGCGATCGCGCGCAGGTCGTCCAGGCTCGACACGCCGCCGGAGGCGATCACCGGGGCGTCGGTGCGGTCGGCGACGGCGGCCAGCAGGTCGAGGTTGGGACCGCCCAGCGTGCCGTCCTTGGTGACGTCGGTGACGACGAAGCGCGAACACCCTTGGCCGTCAAGGCGTTCCAGCACTTCCCACAGGTCGCCGCCGTCGGTTTCCCAGCCGCGTCCGCGCAATCGGTGCTCGCCTTCTGGGTTGCCCTTGTCGATCTGGACGTCCAGCCCGACGGCGACCTTGTCGCCGTGCTCGCTGATCGCGCGCGCGCACCACTGCGGGTTCTCCAAGGCCGCCGTGCCCAGGTTGACCCGGGCGCAGCCGGTGGCCAGCGCCGCGGCCAGGGAATCGTCGTCGCGGATGCCGCCGGACAGTTCCACCTGCACGTCGAGTTTGCCGACCACCTCGGCCAGCAGTTCGCGGTTGGAGCCGCGCCCGAACGCCGCGTCCAAGTCGACCAGGTGGATCCATTCCGCGCCGTCGCGCTGCCAGCCCAGCGCCGCGTCCAGCGCCGAGCCGTACTCGGTTTCGCTGCCCGCCTTGCCCTGGACCAGCCGCACGGCGCGGCCGTCGACCACATCGACAGCGGGCAACAAGATCAACACATTCCCTCCCGAGCCGTTCGTCACAGTGCCTCAATCCAGTTGCGCAGCACCGCCGCACCGGCGTCCCCGCTCTTTTCCGGGTGAAACTGGGTGGCCGACAGCGGTCCTTGCTCGACGGCCGCCAGAAAGGGCACCCCGTGGGTGGCCCAGGTCAGCACGGCCTCCGGCGAACCCTCCCAGCGCTGCGCGGCGTAGGAGTGCACGAAGTAGAAGCGGGTGTCGGCGTCCAGCCCCTTGAACAGGGTGCTGCCGGCCCCGGGGTCGACCACGTTCCAGCCCATGTGCGGAATCACCGGGGCGTCCAGCCGGGTGACCGCTCCCGGCCACTGGCCGCAACCCGTTGTCTGCACACCGAATTCGACGCCGCTGGCGAACAGGATCTGCATGCCGACGCAGACCCCCAGCACCGGGCGCCCGGCGGCGACCCGATCGGCGATGATGCGGTCACCCCCGACTTTTCGCAGCCCCGTCATGCAGGCCTCGAAGGCCCCGACACCGGGCACGAACAGCCCGTCGGCGGCCGCCGCTGCATCGGCGTCGGCGGTCACCTCGACCGATGCGCCCGCCCGCTGCAGCGCGCGCTGGGCCGACCGTAGATTGCCCGAGCCGTAATCCAGGACGACGACGGATGGTGGTGTCACAGAACACCTTTGGTGGACGGCACGTACGACACCCGGGGGTCGTGCTCGACGGCCTGGCGCAACGCCCGGGCCACCGCCTTGTACTGCGCTTCGGTGATGTGGTGCGGGTCGCGCCCGTACAGGACGCGCACGTGCAGTGCGATGCGGGCGTTCATGGCCAGCGACTCGAACACGTGCCGGTTGATCACGGTGTGGTAGGGCACCGAGCTACCGGCAATGGTGGTGTGCCGCAGGTGATCCGGCTCGCCGGTGTGCACGCAATAGGGCCGGCCGGACACGTCGACGATGGCGTGGGCCAGCGTTTCGTCCATCGGGATGAAGGCGTCGCCGAACCGGCGGATGCCCCGCTTGTCGCCCAGGGCCTGGCCGAGCGCCTGCCCCAGCGCGATGGCGGTGTCCTCGATGGTGTGGTGGCCCTCGATCTCCACGTCACCCTTGGTGCGGACGGTCAAATCGAAGCTGGCGTGGCTGCCCAGCGCCGTGAGCATGTGGTCGTAAAACGGCACCCCGGTGTCGACGTGGACCTGCCCGGTGCCGTCGAGGTCGAGCTCGATGACGATGTCGGATTCCTTGGTACGGCGCTCGATGCGGGCACGGCGGCTGGCTGTGTTTGTTTGGGAGGCTGTCACGGTGCTCCTACGGGGCTGGGGGTGGCGGGTGCCAGTTCGGTGGCGGCGATCTGGGCACTGGCCCGCAGGAACGCGTCGTTCTCTTCGGCCAGTCCCGTCGTGGCGCGCAGGTAGCCGGGAATCCCGACGTCGCGGATCAAGATGCCGGCGTCCAGGTAGCGCTGCCAGGTGACCGGGGCGTCGGCGAATTGCCCGAACAAGACGAAGTTCGCGTCGCTGGGGATCACCCGAAAACCCATGCGCGTCAAGGCGGTTCCGACGCGTTCGCGTTCGGCGATGAGTGCCGCGACACTGCTCAGGGTGTCGTCGGCGTGCCGCAGCGCGGCCCGGGCCGCGGCCTGGGTGACCGACGACAGGTGGTACGGCAGCCGGACGAGCAGCATCGCGTCGATCACCGCGGGCGTGGCGATCAGGTACCCGAGCCGCCCGCCGGCGAAGGCGAACGCCTTGCTCATGGTGCGGGTGACGACGAGCTTGGTCGGATACTCCCGCACCAGCCCCACCGCGCTGGGCTCGGAGGAGAACTCGCCGTAGGCCTCGTCGACGATCAGGATGCCCGGCACCGCGTCGAGCAGCCGCCGCAGAGCCGGCAGCGGAACGCTCTGCCCGGACGGGTTGTTCGGGCTGGCGATGAAGACCACATCGGGTCGCCGGTCGCTGACGGCGGCGACCGCGGCGTCGACGTCGAGGCTGAAGTCGTCGGCGCGGACGGCCTCCAGCCATTCCGTGCGCGTCGCGTCCGCGATGATGGGGTGCATCGAGTAGGACGGGACGAACCCGATCGCGGTGCGCCCGGGCCCGCCGAATGCCTGCAGCAGCTGTTGCAGGATCTCGTTGGATCCGTTTGCCGCCCAGACATTTTCCACCCCGAGCTGCACACCGGTCTGCGTGGTGAGGTAGCCGGCCAGATCGCGGCGCAGGTCCACCGCGTCGCGATCGGGATAGCGGTGCAGGTCGGCGGCCGCCTCGGCCACCGACCTCACGACGTCGTCCACCAGCGCCCGGCTGGGCGGGTGCGGGTTCTCGTTGGTGTTCAGCCGCACCGGGACCGCCAATTGTGGTGCGCCGTAGGGCGATTTGCCGCGCAGGTCGTCGCGCAGCGGCAGGTCATCCAGTGTCGGTTGGCGCGTGGGCCTCTGGGCCGTCATCGCTCGAACCTCCGCCGTATCGCCTCGCCGTGCGCCGGCAGGTCTTCGGCCTTGGCCAGCGTGACGACGTGTCCCGAGACGTCCTTGAGGGCGGCCTCGGTGTAGTCGACGACGTGGATGCCGCGCAGGAAGGTCTGCACGGACAGGCCGCTGGAATGGCGGGCGGAGCCCGCGGTCGGCAGGACGTGATTGGATCCGGCGCAGTAGTCGCCGAGGCTCACCGGCGAGTACGGTCCGACGAAAATGGCTCCGGCCGAACGTATTCGGGTGGCGACCTCCGGCGCGTCGACGGTCTGGATTTCCAGGTGCTCGGCGGCGTAGGCGTTGACCACCTTGATGGCGGCGTCCAGGTCGTCGACCACGATGATCGCCGACTGGCGGCCACCGAGCGCGGCCGTCACCCGGTCGCGGTGCACCGTCGTGCGCAGCTGGACGGCCACTTCGGTGGCGGTGGCTGCGGCCAGGTCCTCGCTCGGGGTGACCAGCACGCTGCCCGCCATCTCGTCGTGTTCGGCCTGGCTGATCAGGTCGGCGGCCACGTGCGCCGGGTCGGCGGTGTGGTCGGCGAGGATGGCGATCTCGGTGGGACCGGCTTCGGCGTCGATGCCCACCCGGGACCGGCACAGCCGCTTGGCGGCGGTGACGTAGATGTTGCCGGGCCCGGTGATCATGTCGACCGGCGCCAGCTCGGAGTCGTCGGTGTCGGTGCCGCCGTAGGCCAGCAGCGCCACCGCCTGCGCACCGCCGACGGCCCACACCTCGTCGACCCCGAGCAGCCGGGCGGCGGCCAGGATCGTCGGATGCGGCAGGCCGTCAAAACGGGCCTGCGGCGGGCTGGCCACCACCAGCGAGTCGACGCCGGCGGCCTGCGCCGGCACCACGTTCATCACCACGCTGGACGGGTACACCGCGTTGCCGCCGGGCACGTACAGGCCCACCCGCTCGACGGGGACCCACCGCTCGGTCACCGTCGCGCCCGGGCCGAGTGTGGTGGTGACGTCGGTGCGACGCTGGTCGGCGTGCACCGCGCGGGCACGTTCGATCATCACCCGCAGGGCGTCGACGACGTCGGGGTCCAAGTCGGCCAGCGCCGCCTTGAGCGCCGCCTCGGGCACCCGGACTGCCGCGGGCCGCACACCATCGAACGACGCCCCGAACTCCAGCGCCGCCTCGGCGCCGCGCTCGGCGACGGCCTGCACGATCGGCCGCACCTTGGGCAGCACGCTCTCCACGTCGGCGCCGCCGCGCGGCAGCGCGGTCCGCAGCCGGGCAGCCGTCAGCTCCACGCCCCGCAGGTCGATGCGGGCCATCACGGGTGCTGAAGTGGTACTCATTGCCTCCATTGTCCCAGAGCAACTCAAGTCGATATCCGGCCGGTACAGTGCCGGTGTAAGGCCCATACAACTCAGGGAGCCGTCATGTCCGCGAAGGATCACCCCAATAACGCCCCGGGCGTCCCGATGGTCTTTCCGGTCTGGTTTGAGAACTTTCAGATCAAGTACCTCAATACGGCGGTCAAGCCGATCGCCCGCTTTCTGCCCGGGACGGCGACCATCAAGCACCGTGGTCGTACGTCCGGCACGCCGTACGAGACCGTCATCACCCCCTATCGGAAGGGAAACGTGCTGGCGATCGCGCTGGGGCACGGCAAGACGAACTGGGTCAAGAACGTCCTGGCGGCCGGCGAGGCCGACGTGCAGTTCAGCCGCAACCGCGTGGTGCACATCACCAACCCGCGGATCCTGCCGGCAGGCTCCGACGGCCCCGACGCCGAGCGCCTGCCGCGGATGGCCCGCATGCAGCTGCGCCGGATCGGCGTTTTCGTCGGCGACATCGCCTGACTTTCGTCTTCACGGCTTTCCGTGTGCACTGGCGGCGGGATTTCCGCGATTTTCCCGCCCTGGGCGCACACTCAAAGCCCTAGACGCACACGCAAGGCCTATGCCCTGGTGAAGACGGTCTTGCCGGTCATCGTCGGCCAGGCCGAGGGGGCGTCCTCCCACGCAACGACGCGGTCGACGGCCGGCGACAGGTCCAGGCCGCCGGCGAGCAACTCGAGCACCCGCGGGATGACCGTGCGCGCGCTGACGCGTCCGGTGATGAATTGCACACCGCGGGTGTACATCGGCAGCAACGGCATCTCGACCTTGTATTCGGGGTAGATCCCGGTGTCGGTGCACACGCCGTCTGGCCAGGTCGCGCGCAGTGTGGCCGACAGCAACGCCGGATCGCCGGTGGTGTGCACGGTGACCGGATAGGGCTCCCACGACTTGTCGGGTTTGGCGACGTCGTGGACCACCGCGCCGAGCTTCTCGGCGGCTGCCAGCCGCTGCGGGTCGGTGTCGACGTAGTCGACGTGGGCGCCCAGCGCCGCGGCGAAGGCGGCCGAGTACAACCCGATCGACAGCCGCCCGACGACGAGGACGCGGCGATCGACGGGATCGAGCCCGTCCAGCTCGTCGTGGAACGGCCCGACGGCCCGCCAGCCGTCGGGAATGTTGTCCGACAGGGACGCGATCGAGACGGGGTCGGCGGCATCGGGAACTGGGATCAGCATCGCGTCGGCGTACGGGACCAGCACCAGATCCGACATGAAGCCACCGCCGTCCAGGCCGGCGATCGGCGCCATCCCATAGGCCGCCATCAACGGCACCGAGCTGCACGAACCGGTCACGCCGCGGCGGCATTCGCGGCAGGCCCCGCAGCTGATCTGAAACGGCACCACGACGCGGTCGCCGGCGCGGACGCCTTCGACGTCGATCGCCGACCGCGACGACCTCGGCCAATCCCTCGTGGCCCACCGCGTACCCCGGCGGCAACGGCAGCCGCCCATTGCAAACGGCGACGTCCAGGTCGCAACACGCCACCGCCAGCGGCCGGACCAGCGCCTGCTCGGGGGCGGTGATCTGCGGTTCGGGCGCCTCGCGCCAGGCGTATCGCCCGGTCTCTTCGTAGGTCAGCTGCCTCATCTCTGCATTCTTGAGTGATCACTCAAGTAAAGTCAATAGCATGCCGAGACCGGATCGCAGCCGCACCGCGCTGATCGACAAGGCCGCCACGCTGTTTCGCCGCCAGGGCTACGCGGCGACCGGCCTCAACCAGATCCTCGAGGAGGCCGGCGTCAAGCCCGGTTCGCTGTATCACCACTTCCCGCAGGGCAAGCAGCAGTTGGCCGCGGCGGTCGTCGAGACCGAAGGCACCGGCATCGAGCAACTGCTGCGCCGGTTCCTGGCGACGGGCCGGCCGGCGGCCGACATCGTCGATCGCTGGGTCGACCTGCTGGCGGAGGGGTTGGCCGGCGACCGGCGCGACGGCTGCCCCATCGAGCCGATCGCCACGGAGTCGGTGAACGCGAGCCCGCTGGTGCGCGAGGCGTCGGCGCGCGCCTTCAGGGGTTGGTGTGCGGCGGTCGAGGAACGGCTGCGCTCCGACGGCTGGGCCGCGGCGGAGGCGAAACAGGTTGCGCTCGCGGTGATCTCACTGATCGAGGGGGCGCTGATCCTGTCCCGGATCTCCGGCGACGCGGGCGCGCTCGAGGCGGCCAAGCCCGCGGCGCGCACGCTGCTGCGCGGCTAGTGTGCGCCGACGTCGGACACACGCAAATGAAAGCCCTACATGTCCAGGCCGATGTCGAGCGCGCGCACCGAGTGCGTCAGCGCACCGACGGCCAGGTAGTCCACGCCGGTTGCGGCGTAGGTCGCGGCGTTCTCCAGGCTGAGCCCGCCGGACGACTCGAGCAGGACGGCGGGGGCGCGGGCGTCCCGACGCTGCACGGCCATCTGCGTCTGCCACACCGGGAAGTTGTCCAGCAGGATCAGTTCCGGCTTTTCGGCCAGCACCTCATCCAGCTGCTCGAGGGAGTCCACCTCCACCTCGCACGGCAGATCGGCGCCGCTTCGCGCACCGCCCGCAGCGCGTCGACCACCGATCCCGCGGCCACCACGTGGTTGTCCTTGATCAGCGCCGCATCCCCGAGCCCCAGCCGGTGGTTGACGCCGCCGCCGACCCGCACCGCGTATTTCTGCAGCGCACGCAGCCCGGGCAGGGTTTTGCGGGTATCGCGGACCTTGGCCTTGGTGCCGTCCACGGCCTCGACCCAGGCCGCCGTGGCGGTGGCGATTCCCGACAGGTGGCAGACCAGATTCAGCATGGTCCGCTCGGCGGTCAGCAGGCCGCGGGTATCCGCGCGCACCGTCAGCACCGGGTCGCCCGGCCGCAGCCGGGCGCCGTCCTCGACGCTGTGGACCACCTCATAGCCGCCGGCGAGCACCTCGTCGAGGACCAGCAGCGCGACGTCAACGCCCGCGATCACGCCGGGCTCCCGGGGCACCATCGACGCCATGGCCACCGCGCCGGCGGGCACCGTCGCGAGCGTGGTGACGTCGGGCCCGTAGCGCAGGTCCTCTTCCAGAGCGCGCCGAATGGTGTCTTGAGCGGCGCTTCGTTCGCTCGGGCAGCATCGTCAGCCCACCGCCGCCAGCGCCTCCACCAGCACCGAGTTCTCGTCGTCGGCCAGCCGCAGCACGCTGCTGCGGGCTTGTTCCGTTGCCGGCGTCCGGGTACTCCGCGCGATGGTGGCAACCCCGGCTTTCGTTGCGGGCCAGGGCCGCGGCGGTCACCGCACGGGCGGCCACGGCCAACGCGACGTCCTCGAAATCGCGACGGCCGGCAATGGCGCGAACCGGCGCCCCCGACAGCGTGTCGGACAACCGGTTCAGCCCGGCGGCGTCGCGGACCACCGAGGCGTCGCGGCTCATCGCGCGCCTGCAGTTCGCCGCGGTCGGGCGCGGTGTGGGCGATCGGCTCCGGCGCCGCCGCCCGCACGGGACCCGCCGCCACCGCGTGCGCGGCCGCCGCCCTGCCGGCGCGGCCGCCGACCACCAGTCCTTCCAGCAGGCTGTTGGACGCCAACCGGTTGGCGCCGTGCATGCCGGTGCGGGCCACCTCACCGGCGGCGAACAGCCCCGGCAGTTCGGTCTGCCCGTACACGTCGGTGACGACGCCGCCGCAGCTGTAGTGCGCCCCCGGAACGACCGGGATGGGTTGGCGGACGGGATCGATGCCCGCGGCCCGGCACGCGGCGGTCACGGTCGGGAACCGGGTCGCGAAACCCTCGATGCCGCGCGCGTCGAGGAAGACGCACGGGTCGCCGGTGGCCTTGAGCCGCGCGTCGATGGCCGCGGCGACGACGTCACGCGGCGCCAGGTCGCCCATCGGGTGAACCCCCGCTGTGACCGAATTGCCTTGCCGGTCAAGCAGTATCGCGCCCTCGCCGCGGATGGCCTCGGTAACCAGCGGTCGGCGACCACCGGCTTGGCCACCGAACAACATGGTGGGGTGGAACTGGATGAACTCGAGGTCGCTGACCGCGACACCGGCCCACAGCGCCAACGCGATGCCGTCGCCGGTGGAGCCTTCGGGATTGGTGGTCGCGCCGTAGAGGTGCCCGAGTCCGCCGGAGGCCAGGATCACCGAGGGCGCACTGATGATTCCGTATCCGTCCGGGTTGCCGACGGACACGCCGGTCACGGCCGTGCCGTCGTGCAGCACGCGCAGCGCGACGTGGCCGGTGCGGATGTCCAGCGTTCGGGCGGCGTGGTCGAGCGCACGCTGCACCTCGGCGCCGGTGGCATCGCCGCCGGCGTGCACGATCCGGCGCCGCGAGTGGCCGCCTTCGCGCGTCACGTCCCAGCGGCCCGGGACCGCCTCGTCGAATCGCGCTCCGTCACCGACCAATTCGGATACCGCGCGGTAGCCGTCGGCGACGATCGAACACACCGCGTCGGGATCGCACAGGCCGGCGCCCGCGGTCAGGGTGTCGCCGACATGGGCCTCCACGGAGTCGTTCGGTGTCGGGCAGGACCACCGCGATGCCGCCCTGGGCGTAGTGGGTCGCCGTCACCCCGCGCGGCTGGTCGGCCTTGCTCAGCACGACGACGCTGCGCCCGGCGCGATGGGCGGCCAGCGCCGCGGCCAATCCCGCGACGCCGGTACCGATGACGACGACGTCGGCGCTGTGCGTCCAGCCGGCGGCGGACGATCATTCGCCGCCGCCCGGCTGACCGATCTCGATCATGCGCCGCACACTGCGGCGGCCCGCCGCCGCGATCTCCGGGTCGACGTCGACTTCGTCGGCCCCGTCCACCAGGCACCGCAGCAGGGCCGCGGGGGTGATCATCTTCATGTACTTGCAGGACGCCCGGTCGTTGACCGCGCGGAAGTCGACTTGCGGGGCCGCCCGACGCAGCTGATGCAGCATGCCGACCTCGGTGGCGACCAGCACCTTGCGGGCCTGCGTCCGGTGTGCCGCATCGAGCATGCCGCCCGTGGACAGGATCTTCACCCGATCCGGCGGGAAGGCGCCCTCGCCGGCGAGGTACAACGCCGAAGTGGCGCAACCACATTCGGGATGCACGTAGAGATCGGCGTCGGGGTTCGCCCGGGCCTGCTCGGACAGCTCCTCGCCGTTGATCCCGGCGTGCACGTGGCATTCACCGGCCCACACGTGCATGTTGGTGCGACCGGTCATCCGGCGCACGTGGGCCCCGAGGAATTGGTCCGGGCAGAACAGCACCTCGCGGTCCGGGTCGATGGACTCGACCACGTCGACGGCGTTGGACGACGTGCAGCAGATGTCGGTGAGCGCCTTCACCGCGGCCGTGGTGTTGACGTAGGAGACGACGACGGCGCCGGGGTGCTCGTCCTTCCAGGCGCGCAGTTCGTCGGGGGTGATCGAGTCGGCCAGCGAGCAACCGGCCCGCTGATCCGGGATGAGCACCGTTTTGGCGGGGCTGAGGATCTTCGCGGTTTCGGCCATGAAGTGCACCCCGCAGAACACGATGGTGTCCTCGGGCGCCTCGGCGGCGATCCGCGACAGCGCCAGCGAATCCCCCACGTGGTCGGCGACGTCTTGGATCGCGGGCAGTTGGTAGTTGTGGGCGAGCACGGTGGCGCCGCGCAGCTTGGCCAGTCGCCGAATCTCGGCGGCCCACTGCTCGTCGCCTTCCACGCCGGCGTAACCGGCGGGTGAATTCGTGATGTCGGCGATCATGTCTTCGGCGAGCGTGTCCATGCGATTCAAGACCGTCATGGCGGCTCCTTTCAGGCCCGGAGGTTTTCGACTTATAATCGAAAACATGGCCCATGGTAACACCGCCCACGAAGTGCTCGCGGTCGTATTCCAGGTTCGCCATGTCACCGAGCAGGTTACGAAGGGCTGCCACGGCGGAAAAACCGCAGCTTAACGTGCTGTTATGGCAGCGTGCCAAGGCTCCGCAACGCGGCGCATGGTCGCTGCCCGGCGGGCGGCTGCGCAACGACGAGGACATGACCACCTCGGTCCTGCGACAGCTGGCCGAGAAGGTGGACCTCAAAGAGCTGGCGCACCTGGAACAGCTGGCGGTGTTCTCCGACCCGCAACCGGCTGCCGGGCGCCCGGGTGATCGCGTCGACCTTCTTGGGATTGGTGCCCTCCCCCGCCACCCCCGAGCTGCCGCCGGACACGCGCTGGCACCCGGTGAGCTGCCTGCCGCCGATGGCCTTCGACCACGGCCCGATGGTGACCCACGCCCACGCCCGGCTGATCGCCAAGCTGTCCTACACCAACCTCGGGTTCGCCTTGGCGCCAAGGGAATTCGCGCTCTCCACGCTCCGCGACATCTACGGCGCCGCGCTGGGCTACCAGGTCGATGCGACGAACCTGCAGCGCGTGCTGGTCCGCCGCGGCGTGATCAGTCAGACCGGCACCATCGCGCAGTCCGGCCGCAGCGGGGGGCGGCCCGCGGCCCTCTACCACTTCACCGACTCCCGACTGCGGGTCACCGACGAATTCGCCGCGCTGAGGCCGCCGGGCCAGCCGGGTCAGCTTTGACCGCCGCCGAGCTGCGCGCTACTAAGCTGGCGGGAAGCGTCTCGGGGGAGCGCAAGTGAATCGATATCAGTGGCGCATCTGACCTGCATAGCCTGGCAAGAAGTCGCTCACAGTGCGGCGATTAAGTTTTGGTTACCCGCCGTTCGTGCGCGAGAATGCCGGTTGGCCTAGAAGGGAGCCTTAATGGCTGAGCTCGGCAATCTGGCAGGAACAAGCGGCGCGGAGTGGATCGCCCGGCCACCGCACGAGGAACTGCAGCGCAAAGTACGCCCCCTGCTGCCCTCGGACGACCCGTTCTACCAGCCACCACTTGGCTTTCAACATGCCGAGCCCGGGACGGTGCTGCGCTCGCGCGACGTCGAGCTGGCGTTCCTGGGTCTGATCCCGCAGCCCGTCAAGGCCGTCCAGCTGCTCTACCGGACGATGGACATGCACGGCGAGCCGGAGGCGACGGCGACCACGGTGATCGTTCCGGCCGAGCTTGCTCCGGAACGCCCCTGCCCGCTGCTGTCCTACCAGTGCGCGATCGACGCCGTGTCGTCCCGTTGCTTCCCGTCGTATGCGCTGCGGCGCCGGGCGAAGGCGCTCGGTTCGATTGGCCAGCTCGAATTCTTCCTGATCGCCGCCGCCGTCGCCGAGGGCTGGGCCGTCTCGGTGCCCGACCACGAGGGGCTCCAGGGCCTGTGGGGCGCGCCGTACGAACCCGGCTATCGCGTCTTGGACGGCATCCGGGCCGCCCTGGGTTCAGAACGCCTCGGACTTTCCCCGTCGGCGCCGATCGGCCTGTGGGGGTACTCCGGTGGCGGACTGGCCAGTGCCTGGGCGGCCGAAATGTGCGCCGCGTACGCGCCCGAACTGGACATCGTCGGAGCGGTGCTGGGATCGCCCGTCGGGGATCTGGGCAATACCTTCCGCAGGCTCAACGGCAGTTTTCTTTCGGGCCTGCCCGCGCTTGTGGTGGCCGCGCTCGCCCACATCTACCCCGAGCTGGACAGGGTGATCAAGGAGCACAGCAACGAGGAGGGGCGCGCCCTGCTCGAGTCGCTCGAGAAGATGACCACCGTGGAGGCGGTCGTCCGGATGGCCGGCAAGAACATGGGCGACTACCTCGACGAGCCGCTCGAGAGCATCCTGTCGACGCCCGAGGTCACGCACGTCTTCGAAAACATCAAGCTGGGCACCGCCGTGCCGACGCCGCCGGTGTTGATCGTGCAGGCCGTCCACGACTACCTCATCGACGTCAAAGACATCGACGTGCTCGCCGACGCCTATTCGGCCGGCGGCGCCCGGGTCACCTACCACCGGGATGCGTTCAACGAGCACATGCTGCTACACCCGCTGTCGGCTCCGATGACGCTGCGCTGGCTCACGGACCGGTTCGACCGCCTGCCGCTGACCGAGCACCTCATCCGGACCACCTGGCCGACGATGTTTCATCCGATGACCTACGTCGGGATGGCCCGGCTGGCCAAGATCGCGGCCAAGGTCATCTTCGGCCGGAGCATTCACCGCCGTCCGCTATGACACGGCCGCTTCCGCGGCGCCCCCGGCTCCCAGCGGAAGCGCATCGGAAGACCCGTCGTCTGGCGGAAGGGCCCCCAGGTCGTCGCGGGCGTCGGCGGCCGCAAGGACCGCGTAGACCAGCGCGGCGATGGCTGCGGGCCACAGCAGGGTCATCGCCACCTGCACCGGATTGTCCGCGAAGAACACCGGCGGCCCCTGAATGACATACGCCACCGACGGGAACTTTGACAGCGGCACCGCGTCAAAGTTCAGTGCGCCGTAGCTGATCCGGACCAGCGCCGCCCCGGTCGCCGTTGCGGCGGCGGCAGCGGTCACCATGCCGGTCGACAACGCGACGACCATCCCCGGCCCGCGGTGGTGGCGCCACTGCCACGCCAGCACCGGCGCCACCACCGCCAGCACGGTCAACAAACCCAACATCAGGCATGGCGCGTCGAAGAAGTGCTCCGACTCGTTGCCCAGATAGTCGTGGACCCGTTCACCCGCCCGCGTGAGCGCGACCACGGCGTGGATCGGCGGGGCGATCCACGCCCACAGCGCACCGATCAACACACCGGCCGCCGCGGTCCCCAGCCCGGCGATGGCCATGGCGCGCGCCCGCGACTTGCGCGGGACGGTTGCCGGCGGCGAGGTTTCCATGTGCTCGGTCACCGCTGGGCCTCCAGGTCGACGGAGTCGACCTGTCCGTGCCGCGAGCACTGCGCCCGCCAGCCGTCGGGTCGCACCTGCACCACCATCCGTCGTCCGCATTCCGCGCAGAACCGGGGCGGCTCAAGGCCCAACTGCGCCGCTGTCGGCACTGCGGTGCCCCCCAATTCCCCGGTGTAGACGTTGTAGACGCCGGCGCTGACCGGTGCGCCCAGATCCCGAACCACAGTCTCCAAGTTTCTTACAAAGTGGCGTTGAGCGCCTTGATCGGCATCTGCAGGTCGTCGAGCAGTTCCAGATCGGCTTCGGCCGGCCGGCCGAGCGTGGTCAGGTAGTTCCCGACGATCACGGCGTTGATGCCGCCCAGGATGCCCTTCTTGGCGCCCAGGTCACCCAGGGTGATCTCGCGACCGCCGGCAAACCGCAGCATCGCGCGCGGCAACGCCAGGCGGAACGCGGCCACCGACTTCAGCGCCTCGGCCACCGGCAGCACCTCCAGGTCGCCGAACGGCGTGCCGGGTCGCGGGTTGAGGAAGTTCAACGGCACCTCGTCGGGACCCAGCTCGGCCAGTTCGGCGGCGAACTCCGCACGCTGCTCGAGCGTCTCGCCCATGCCCAGGATGCCGCCGCAGCACACCTCCATGCCGGCGTCGCGCACCATCGACAAGGTCTGCCAGCGCTCTTCCCAGGTGTGGGTGGTCACGACGTTGGTGAAGAACGAGCGGGCGGTCTCGAGGTTGTGGTTGTAGCGGTGCACACCCATCGCCGAGAGCTGCTCGACCTGCTCGGCGGTCAGCATCCCCAGCGAGCAGGCGATGTTGATCTCGACCTCGTTGCGGATCGCCTCGATGCCGGCCGCGACCTGGGTCATCAACCGCTCGTCGGGCCCGCGTACGGCGGCCACGATGCAGAACTCGGTGGCACCCGACTTGGCGGTTTGCTTGGCGGCCTCGACCAGGCTGGGGATGTCCAGCCGGGCGCTGCGCACCGGCGAGGCGAACAACCCCGACTGCGAGCAGAAATGGCAATCCTCCGGGCAGCCGCCGGTTTTCAGGCTGATGATGCCCTCGACCTCGACCTCGGGCCCGCACCAGCGCATCCGCACCTCGTGGGCCAGCGCCAGCAGGTCATCGAGCCGGTCGTCGGGCAGCTGCAGCACCTGCAGCACCTGCTCCCGACCCAGTCCCTCGCCGCGCTCGAGTACCTGTTCTGCGGCAACCGCCAGGATGTCTGCGTCGTTGGCGCCGGTCGTCGGTCGAGTTGCCGCTTGAGTCACCAGGTACTCCCCTGCATCTTCGTCGGCGGCCGAGCATGCGGCCACCCCTGCCACACGGTCGTGGCAGCCTGAAATAAAAGTGTTCAAAGTAGGGTAACGGCCGCACAAGATGGCATCCGCCGGGGTATCTCACCACAATGACCGATCCGCACGTCGCATATGTGGCCCACCACATGCTCCTGCTGGCGATCCCGGCGTTCCTACCGGCGGTGATCGTGGTCGCCGTGGTCTTCTATGCCGCCTTGAAAGACCGCCGCTCCGCCGGCGAGCCGGAGGACGCCGGCCAGCGAAACGACGAAATCGGTGATTGACCGGCCTTCGAATTGGGCATTCCGCCTCCTGCGAGCTGGATCACAGGTCGCGGGGCGGCCCGGCGGTGTTGGGAGGTTTTGACGATGAACTCGACGGAACTGACATTCCTTGCCGAGGCGCCGGCGCGCGGCGCCGGCCTGAACCAGGTGATCGGGCTGTCGGTCGCCGCGATGGTGATAACCCTGGTGATGCTGTGGATCGGCCATGCGCACCGCAGTCACCGCATCGAGTGGTTGACCCGGATCGCTGACAAGCTGGGCGAGAAATTCCAGCGGCCCACCTGGGTGGCCCTACCGGTCCTGATCTTCACCACGTCGATCATCTGCGCGCTGTTCGGATTCATCTGGGACGTCAGCTGGCACATCGGAAATGGTCGCGACCCCGGCCCGCTGGCCAACCCGGCGCACTACTTCATCATCATCGGCCTGTTCGGAATCTTCCTCGGCGGCATGATCGCGATCGTCCTGCCTTTCGACAAGCCCGGCCCGGCGGCGGTACGCATCACCCGCAACTGGTACGCACCGGTCGGCGGCGTGCTGATGGCCGGCTGCGGGCTGTACGCCATGATCGGATTCCCACTCGACGACATCTGGCACCGGATCTTCGGACAAGACGTAACACTCTGGGGCCCAACCCATTTGATGATGATCGGCGGCGCCTGCTTCTCCCTGTTCGCAGTGCTCATGCTGGAGCACGAAGGCGAGTCGCAGCAGGCCCTGGACGAGGACACAGAGGCGGCCCATGGCGCCTTCATCGCGTTCCTGCGCTACCTGTCCTTCGGCGGGATGTTCATCGGGCTGTCGGTCTACCAGATCGAGTACGACTTCGGCGTCGAACAGTTCCGCCTGGTGCTGCAGCCGATGATGATCGCCGCGGCCTCCGCGCTGGCGGCGGTCGCCGCCCGCATCGCCATGGGGCGTGGAGCCGCGATCATCGGGGCCGTTGTTCGCCATCGCGCTGCGCGGCGGGGTCGCGCTGCTGGTCGGCCCGATCCTGGGGGCCCCGATCAACTGGTTCCCGCTGTACCTGGGCCCGGCGGTGGTCGTCGAGCTGGTGGCGCTGACCCCGTTGTTCAAGCGCCCCGTCGTCTTCGGCGCCGTCTGCGGCCTCGCCGTGGGGACCGTCGGGCTGTGGCTGGAGTCGCTGTGGATCGACGCGCGTGTACCACTACCCGTGGCCGGCCAGCATGTGGGGCGAGGCGCTGGCCATGGCGGTGCCGGTGGCCGTGCTGACCGGGACCTGCGGGGCGCTTTTCGGCATGGTGCTCACCAGACAGCGCCTACCGGGCCGCGGCGGTCGGCATCTCCGTGGTGGCGGCGGCGGTGCTGGTGATCGGCGGGGCGGTGGCCAACGGCTTGCACATCGTCGTGCCGCGACAAGACACCGCCACGATCACGTTGACCGAGTTGCCCAGCCAACCCGGGCAGCGCATGGTGTCGGCCGACGTGATGATCTCACCGCCCACCCTGGTCAGCGACCACCCGGACTGGATCACCATCTTGTCCTGGCAGGGCCGCATGGAAAACCAACGCGGCCTGGTGATCGACCGGCTCGACAAGGTGGGTCCGGGTCACTACCGGTCCACCCAACCGATCCCGGTGTGGGGATCCTGGAAGTCGCTGCTGCGGGTGCAGGACGGTTACACGATGACGGCGGTGCCGATCTACGAGCCGGCCGACGACGCCATTCCCGCGGCCGAGGTTCCGGCGCTGGCGTCGAGCACCCGCCCGTTCGTCCAAGAGGTCACGATCCTGCAGCGCGAGCGCGACCAGAACGCGCCGGCCTGGTTGTTCACCGCCGGCTCGCTCGTGGTGCTCTTCTTGACGCTCATGGTGATCACCGCCCTGACGTGGGGCGCGGGCCGGATCAACAACGCCGAAACCGTCCCCAGGCGGCCGGAGGAAGAAAAGCACACCGTGCCCGGTACTCCCCGGGCGGCGTGATCGATGCCGATTCGTAGCACCCTGGTTACGGCGTGGGTGGCGGTCCTGGCGTGGGCCCTGATCGCTTGTGGCTCGCATACGCAGTCCCAGGGCCCATCCAGTGGCGCCGGCCCGGTCGTCGACGTCACCATCAACCACGGGCAGGTCACCCCCACCAACTCCGCCCTGCAGGCCAAGGTGCACCAGCAGATCACCCTCAACGTGAATAGTGATGCCGCCGACGAGCTGCACGTGCACTCGACGCCCGACCACAAGTTCCAGGTGGTGGCCGCCCCCAACCAGACGTTCCAGTTCAGCGTCGACGTGCCCGGCAACGTCGAGGTGGAGCTGCACCACCTGGATCGCACGATTGCGACCATCCAAGTCCAACCGTGAGCGCCCGCGGCGCGACGGTGGTGCTCGCGCACGGCCTCGGCGGATCCGGCGACCTCCCGGTGCCGTACATGTACGCAATGGTCGGCGCGGCGTGGGCGCTGACGTTCACCTTCGCGCTGCTCGCGTTCGCGTGGCGGCGGCCGCGGTTTGATCCGCTCAAGCCCGGCCGCCCGCTGCCGGCGGCGGTGACCGCAATGGTCGACGCCCGGGCGACGCGATGGACGGCCGCCGGGCTGGCGCTGGTGTTCGCGGCGTGGGCGGTGACGGCCGGGGTGTGGGGCCCGCAGTCGGAGACCAATGCCCTCCTCGGCGTGTTCTACGTGCTGCTGTGGGTCGGGTTGGTGGCGGTGTCGCTGGTGATCGGGCCGGTCTGGCGGGTGATCTCACCGATGCGCACGGTGTACCTGTTGCTGCGGTGCGGCACGCCCGAGCGCCTGCACCGGCCGCGGCTGTCCTATCCCGAACGCTGGGGTTACCGCCCGGCCGCGCTGGGTTTGTTCGCGTTCGTCTGGATGGAACTGGCCAGCCCGAACCCGGCGTCGCTGCCGTGGGTGCGGGCATGGCTGGGTGTCTATGCCGTGGCGATGCTGGTCGGCGCCTGGTTGTGTGGCCAACGCTGGTTGGCCCGGGCCGACCCGTTCGGGGTGTACAGCATGGCGGTGTCCCGGCTGTCCCCGTTTCGCCGCAACCCGGAGCACGGGAACATCGTCGTCGGCAACCCGCTCGACCATCTGCCGTCGCTGCCCGTGCGGCCCGGCGTGGTGGTGCTGCTCGCGGTGCTGCTCGGGTCGACGGCGTTCGACAGTTTCTCGTCGTCTCCGACCTGGCGCGGCTTCGCCGACGGGCTCTCCCGCGGAATGGGCCTGGCGCCGAACCTGTCGTCGTCGCTGTTGCGAACCCTCGGGCTGATCGTCTTCATTTCGGTTGTGGCGGTGACCTTTTCGCTCGCCGCGCGGGCGACGGGCGGCGTGGACCGGGAGCAACGCCGCGCCCTGCCCGGCCAGATGGCGCATTCCCTGATCCCGATCGTGGTGGGCTACATCTTCGCCCACTACCTGTCCTACCTCGTCGAGCGCGGACAGCAGGCCGTCTTCGCGCTGGCCGACCCGTTCGGCCGCGGCTGGAACCTGCTGGGGCTGGCGCACCAGCAGGTCGCCTACGTGCTGTCCACCCACCCACCGGTGCTGGCCGGGATCAAGGTGGCCTGCGTGGTGACCGGCCACATCGTCGCGGTGATCGCGGCCCACGACAAAGCGCTGCGGCTGCTGCCGAGCGGTCACCAGCTCACCGGCCAGCTGGCGATGATGCTGGTCATGGTCGGCTACACCTTCACCGGCTTGTACCTGCTGTTCGGCGGCTAGCGGATCAGGTAATCGACCTTCTTCTTGCCGTTCCAGCGGCGCAAGCCGGCGAAGCTGCCCTCGATCTGCGGGGGCCGACCCGCGATGCGCAGCGCCCGGCTCAGTGCCGTTCCCCCGACGCGGCGGGCCAGCGTGACATGCGGCGTCCACTGACCGGGCAGGCTGGTGGGGGCCGGCGCGGGCGCCAGGTGCGGGCCGCACCGCCGGTGCACCTCCGCGTGGAGGGCCAGCAGCTCCGCCGTCGGCACGACGAGCCGGGCCAGGATGACGTTGGACCGGCCGAACAGCAACGGCGCGCCGACGGTGCAGCCCAGCGGCAGCCGCTCGGCCACCGGCCGCAGCAGCGGCGTCGACGTCGGCGGCGATGCGGTCGGCCACCGCCAGCGTCACGTGCGGCCGGCTGGCCGGCGCCTGGCTGGGAATTCCGGCGCCGGCCAGCGTCATCCCAGATGCCGACGGATCGTCGCCTCGGTGTCGGGGTCGAAGAGCAGCTCGATCGAATGCACCATCAGCGGACCAGCGCGGTGACCCAGTCGCGGTCGAACGCCGCGGCGCTCATCGTCCGCGAACTCGCGCGGCGTCCATCGATCCGGCCCCCGCGGGCAGCGCGGCCCGCACGC
This sequence comes from uncultured Actinomycetota bacterium, assembly GCA_963850895.1. GTDB lineage: Bacteria > Actinomycetota > Actinomycetes > Mycobacteriales > Mycobacteriaceae > Mycobacterium. Next base: position 171,633 of record CAWKNK010000002.1, read on the forward strand.
GGCGCCAGCCGCGCCAGCGCGGAGCGGTTCGAGGTCTCCACCAACCCGGGCTGCGCCGGCCAGCTGCCGATGACCAGCCCGGCACACGAGACATCATGCGCGGCAAGCGATTCCAGAGTCAGCGCGGTGTGGTTGAGGGTGCCCAGTTCCGCGGTGACCGCGACCAGCGCCGCGGCACCCAGCTCGACGGCGAGATCGCGCAGCGTGACGCCCCCGTCGGCGAGCTCGACCAGCAGGCCGCCGGCGCCTTCGACCAGCGTCAGCCGCCCCGGGCGGTCCAGGTCGGCAGATGAGCTGCAGCACCTGGGCGCCGGTGGGCAGCGTCGTGCCGGCCTGCTCGGCGGCGGCGGCCGGCGCCAGTGGCTGCGGGTAGCGGGCCAACCCGGCCAGCTCGGTCGCCCCGGACAGCCGGGCCACCTCGGCGAGGTCGTCGTCGCCGGAGTCGGTGCCGGTCTGAACCGGTTTGCACACCGCCACGTCGATGCCGGCCTGACGGGCGTGGCAGGCCAGCGCCGCGGTGACGACGGTCTTGCCGACTCCGGTGCCGGTCCCGGTGACGACCAGGACGGTCAACGGGCGCGTCGCAGAAAGCACGTCGGTGAGCACCCGCGCGGGCGATCTCGAGTTCGGCCGGGATCCAGCGACGCGCGCGCGGTCAGCCGCAGCCGCGACGTCCCGGCGGGCACGGTCGGGGGCCGGAAGCAGCCCACCTGCACGCCGGCGTCCAGGCAGGCGGTCGCGGCGGCCAGCGCCACCTCCGGATCGCCCAGGATCACCGACACCACCGCCGACTGCGGCACCTCGGGGACGCCGCAGATCTCGGCCAGGGTGCGGGCATGCCGCAACACCGCCTCCGGTCGCCACGGTTCGGCCCGCAGCACGCTCAGCGCGGCCCGCGCGGCGCCCACCGCCGCCGGCGCCAGGCCGGTGTCGAAGATGAACGGCCGGGCCGCATCGATCAGGTGGGCGCGCACCGCCGCCGGCCCGAGCACCGCGCCGCCCTGGCTGCCCAGCGCCTTGGACAGCGTCGTGGTCATCACCACGTCGGGCGCACCCGCCAGCCCGAGCTCGTGCAGCAGCCCGCGCCCGCCGCCCGCGCACCCCCAGGCCGTGGGCCTCGTCGACGATGAGCAGCGCGCGGTGGCGGCGGCACACCTCGTGCAACTCGCGCAGCGGGGCCAGCGCGCCGTCGGCGCTGAACACCGACTCGGTGATGACGACGGCGCGCTCCTCGTCGCGCGAGCCAGGGCCGCGTCCACGGCGTCGACGTCGCGGTGCGGCGTCACCACCACCCGGGCCCGCGACAGCCGGCAGGCGTCCACCAGGGATGCGTGCGAATAGGCGTCGGACACCAGCAGCGAACCCGGGCCGGACAAGCCGACGACCGCGCCCAGGTTGGCCGTGTATCCCGAGGAGAACAGCAACCCCGCGGCCGGCGCCGACGAACTCGGCGAGCTCGGACTCGAACTGCTGGTGCAGTTCGGTGTCGCCGGTGACCAGGCGGGAACCGGTGGCCCCGGCGCCCCACATGCGCAGCGCCGCAACGCCGCCCTCGATCACGTCGGGATGCTGTGACAGGCCGAGGTAGTCGTTGGACGCCAGATCCAGCTCGGTGGCGACGGCGGGACGCGGCCGCAACGAGCGACGCAGCCCGGCCTCGCGGCGCTGCCTCTCCACCGCCTCCAGCCAGGCCAGCGGTGCGGGGTATCCCTGCGGATCGGGGGCCCCACCCGCTTGCGGGGGAGTCTCGATCGGTGCCCTTGACGAGCCTACGAGAGCCGGTGAGCCGTGCGACCTCGACCATCGCCGAGGTGATCTGGGCGATCTCGCCGGGCGAGCAGATGTAGCGGCGGCATCGCGTAGACCAGGTTGCGGAACGGGCGCAGCCAGACGCCGCGGTCCAGTGCCGCCGGGGTGGCGATGGCCAGGTCGACCGGGCCGGTCGCATTCGATGACGCCGATGGCGCCGCACACCCGGACGTCGGTCACGCCGGGCAGCGCCCGGGCGGGCTCGAGTCCGGCCGCCAGGCCGGCGGCTATCTCGCCGACCCGCGCCCGCCAATCCTGGCCGAGCAGCAGCTCGACGCTGGCCACCGACACCGCGCAGGCCAGCGGATTGGCCATGAAGGTGGGCCCGTGCATCAGCGCGCCGGCCTCGCCGGCGCTGATGGTGTGCGCGATGTCGGTGGTGCACAGCGTGGCGGCCAGGGTGAGATATCCGCCGGTCAGCGCCTTGCCGACGCACATGATGTCGGGGCTCACCCCGGCGTGGTCGGCGGCGAACAGCTCGCCGGTGCGGCCGAAGCCGGTGGCGATCTCGTCGAAGATCAGCAGCACGTCGTGCCGTCGGCAGATCTCGCGCAGGTCGCGCAGGTAGCGGGGGTCGTGGAACCGCATCCCGCCCGCCCCCTGCACCACCGGCTCGACGACGACGGCCGCCAGTTCGGCGGCGTGCTCGCGCCAGTTGCTGCTCGAACGCCGCGCTGTAGGCGGGGTCGTAGTCGCGCGGTACCTGCGGGGCGAACACCTGGCGGGCCAGGATGTCGGTCCACAGCGAGTGCATGCCGCCGTCGGGGTCGCAGATGCTCATCGGGGTGAAGGTGTCCCCGTGGTAGCCGCCCCGCCAGGTCATCAGCCGGTGCTTGCCGGGCCGGCCTCGGCTGCGCCAGTACTGCAGCGCCATCTTGACCGCGACCTCCACCGACACCGATCCGGAGTCGCTGAAGAAAACCGTCTCCAACCCCGCCGGAGTGATCTCCACCAGCAGCTGCGCCAGCCGCGCGGCGGGTTCGTGGGTGAGCCCGCCGAACATGACGTGGTTCATCACGCCGAGCTGGGCCTTCAGCGCCGCGTCCAGCGCCGGGTGGCCGTGCCCGTGGATCGCGGTCCACCAGGAGCTCATCGCGTCGAGCGCCTCGATGGGCTTGCCGTCGCGGATCAGGGTCAGCCAGGCGCCCCGGGCGGCGACCGCCACCACCGGCGCGACGGCTTCGCTGCCGATGGTGCTGTAGGGGTGCCACAGATGCGCAGCGTCGATCGCGCTGATCTGCTCGGGCGTCAACCCGGCCCTCGCCGCAGGCATAGTGATCGAGGGTAAAGCAGCCGAGTCGCACAAAGTCCGCCCATCGGGGAGCATGGGATCCGATGGCTACGCCGCATCGGCCCGGCATCCCCGCCGCGGGCCCCCACCCGACCGAGGACACCCATTCCCCGCTGGTCGACTACGACGACGAAGCGCCACGGATCATTCGGGTGCGGCTGGCCGCGTGGGACGTCACCTGCACAGTCGCACTGTTGGCCGCTGCTCGTCGTCCTGGCCACCGCGACGACGTGGCCGACCCGCCTGTTCGGCTTCCTCGAGCACGTGTGCGCCGACGAGACATGCGGGCCAGTGCCCTTCGGGCTCGACTTCTACATCAACCCGGTGGTGTGGGGCGGTATCGGCGCGGCGATCGCCGCCGCGGTGGTCGGCCCGCTCGTATCCATCTTGAAGGGCTGGTACATGTCCTTCTGGCCGGTCTTGGCCCTCACGCTGATCATGGTCAGCTCCGTCGCCGGCTCCATCCTGACCACCTTCAGCGAACGGTATTGGCTGTAGGCGCGCCGCCGCCGCGGATCGGCAACCGCGCGCCGCGGGCGTCCGACTGAGACCGAAATCACAACTGCGCACACGGGATTGGCCCGCCCAGTCACCGTCCGGTCACGGTACGACAAAAAATCCCTTCGGGACCTGGCGGCTAACCACTTTTGTTGTCAAAGTGGCTGCAGTGACTGATGTGAAAGCAGGGGTCTTGCCCCGTCTTCACATTCGCAAGTGTCATGCAGCGGCGCCGGCCCCAACGTGGAGGTCGTCGCCCAGGTCATGGATCGGCGGCGGACGCGTGAAGTCACCGCGCTGAGGCCACTGAGCCCCTGAGAGGCCAAGAAGAATGAAACGCATCTACGCCTTCGCGATCGGTTTGGCGATGCTCGCGGCCCCGGTGGTCGCTCCCGTGGTCGCGTCCGCCGACCCGGGCACCCGGCCGATGGACTACCAGCAGGCCACCGATGTGGTGATCGCGCGCGGGCTGTCGCAGCGCGGCGTGCCGTTTTCCTGGGCCGGCGGCGGCATCAATGGGCCCACCCGCGGCACCGGGACGGGCATCAACACCGTCGGATTCGACGCCTCGGGCCTGATGCAATACGCCTACGCCGGCGCGGGCATCAAGCTGCCGCGTTCGTCCGGGGCGATGTACAAGGTCGGTCAGAAGGTGCTGCCGCAGCAAGGGCGCAAGGGCGACCTGATCTTCTACGGTCCCGAAGGCACACAAAGCGTCGCGATGTACCTGGGTAACAACCAGATGCTCGAGGTCGGCGACGTCGTCCAGGTTTCGCCGGTGCGCGCCAACGGCATGGCTCCCTATTTGGTCCGGGTGCTCGGGGTCCAGTCGGCGCCGGCCCAGCAGCTGCCGCAGCAGGCACCGACGCAGGTGCCGACGCAGCAGGCCCCGCTGCAGCAGCCTCCCGTTGCAGCAACTGCCCGCGCAGCAAGCGCCGACGCAGCAGGCGCCGACGCAGCAAGCCCCGTGCAGCAGGCCCCGTTGCAGCAGGCCCCATTGCAGCAAGCGCCCGCGCAGCAAGCCCCGGCGCAGCAGGCCCCACTGCAGCAAGCGCCGTTGCAGCAGCAGTCCGCACAGGCCCCGTTGCAGCAAGCCCCGTTGCAGCAGGCGCCGTTGGCGCAGCTGCCCACGCAGCAAGTGCCGCCGCAACAGGCGCCCGTGCAGCTGCTGCCGCCCCAGCAATCGCCCTTCCTGCCCCCAGCCGCCGGCACCGCCCGGTAATTTCCCGGCGCTTCCGGGACTTCCGAACGCCGCCACCTGCTCCTAAACGGGAGCGGGTGGCGGTTTTCGGTAAATTAGCGGTCGATCATGCTGACCCTGTCCCCGCCTTCCCAACCGGTCGCGACCGCGACACCGGTCGCTACGGGAGCGCGTAATGCGGGGTTCTATCGCTACGACCTCGACGGCTTGCGCGGTATCGCGATTGCGTTGGTCGCCGTGTTCCATATCTGGTTCGGCCGGGTCTCCGGCGGGGTCGACGTGTTCTTGGCGCTGTCCGGATTCTTCTTCGGCGGCAAGATCATTCGCGCGGCGCTGAACCCGGCGGTCACCCTGTCGCCGGTAGCGGAGGTGGTCCGGCTCGTCCGCCGCCTGGTCCCCGCTCTGGTCGTGGTGCTGGCCGGGTGCGCGGTGCTGACCATCCTGGTGCAGCCGGAGACGCGCTGGGAGACCTTCGCCGACCAAAGCCTCGCCAGTCTTGGCTACTACCAGAACTGGGAGCTGGCCAACACCGCCTCGGACTACCTGCGGGCGGGCGAAGCCGTCAGCCCGCTGCAGCACATCTGGTCGATGTCGGTGCAGGGCCAGTTCTACGTCGGCTTCCTGCTGTTGATCGCCGGATGCGCGTACCTCTTCCGGCGTCCGTTGGGCGCGCACTTGCGCACCCTGTTCGTCATGGTGCTGACCGCGCTGACGGTGGCATCGTTCGTCTACGCGATCGTGGCGCATCAGGGCGACCAGGCGGCCGCCTACTACAACAGCTTCGCGCGCGGGTGGGAGTTGTTACTCGGCGCGCTGGTTGGTGCGCTGGTGCCGTCGATCCGCTGGCCGATGTGGCTGCGGACGGTCGTGGCCACGGTCGCGCTGGCCGCGATCGTGGCCTGTGGGGCCCTGATCGACGGCGTGAAGGAGTTTCCCGGCCCGTGGGCCCTGGTGCCCGTCGGGGCCACCATGCTGATGATCCTGGCGGGGGCCAACCTGCAGGGCGATCCCGCCGCCAGTGACCGGCTACCGCTGCCGAATCGCCTGCTGGCGGCCGGGCCGCTGGTCGCGTTGGGCGCGATGGCGTATTCGCTCTACCTGTGGCACTGGCCGCTGCTGATCTTCTGGCTGTCGTTTACCGGGCATCGGCACGCCAACTTCGTCGAAGGCACGGCGGTGCTGCTGGTGTCGGGGCTGTTGGCGTACCTCACGACTCGGCTCGTCGAGGATCCCCTGCGCCACCGCACCTCCGGGAGATCACCGGCGCCCGCACCCGCGTGGCTGGCGCACCTGCCCAGGCCCACGATGGCGCTGGGAACGGCGATCGTGCTGCTCGGCGTGACGCTGACCGCGACGTCGTTCACGTGGCGCCAGCACGTCACGGTCCTGCGGGCGGCCGGCAAGGAGCTCAGCGTGCTCAATCCGCAGGACTACCCGGGGGCGCGCGCCCTGACCGAACACGTGCGGGTGCCCGCGTTGCCGATGCGGCCCAGCGTGTTGGAGGTCAAGGAAGACCTGCCGGTCTCCACTCGCGACGGTTGCATCAGTGACTTCGTCAACCCGGCGCTGGTCATGTGCACCTACGGCGACGTGGCCGCCGACCGCACGATCGCGCTGGCGGGTGGGTCCCATGCCGAACACTGGCTGCCCGCGCTGAGCCTGCTCGGCACCATGCATCACTTCAAAGTGGTGACGTATCTCAAGATGGGCTGCCCGTTGTCCACCGAGGAAGTCCCATTGATCATGGGCAACAACGCCGCCTACCCGCAGTGCCGGGAGTGGGTGGAGCAGACGATGAGCAAGATCATCGCCGACCATCCCGACTACGTGTTCACCACGACGACCCGGCCGTGGAACATCAAGCCCGGCGATGTGATGCCGGCGACCTACATCGGAATCTGGCAGAGGTTCTCCGACAACAACATTCCGATCCTCGGCATGCGAGACACCCCATGGCTGGTGAAGAACGGCCAGCCGTTCGACCCGGCGGATTGCCTGGCCAAGAAGGGGGGCAACCCCCAGTCGTGCGCGGTCAAGCGTTCCGACTCCTTGTCCGACCGCAATCAGACCCTCGACTTCGTCACGCAGTTCCCGCTGCTGAAGGTGCTCGACATGTCCGACGCTATCTGTCGTGCCGACGAGTGCCGCCCCGCCGAGGGAAACGTGCTGATCTACCACGGCGCCCATCACCTCACCCCCACCTACGTGCGGACCATGGCGGGTGAATTGGGCCGCCAGATCGCGGCCAACACCGGTTGGTGGTGACGCGCCCCGCGCCCCTGACCGCGACTAAAGTCGAGTGGTGCCGACCAACAATCACGCTTCAGAAACAGGCGTTGCCGGTAATCAACAGCCGAAACTGGCCACCGTGTGGCCGGGGAACGCTTATCCGCTCGGTGCGTCCTATGACGGCGCGGGAACCAACTTCTCGTTGTTCTCCGAGATAGCCGAGAAGGTCGACTTGTGTCTGATCGACGACGCGGGAGCGGAGTTCCGGATCCCCCTCGACGAGGTTGACGGCTTCGTCTGGCACGCCTATCTGCCGAACATCACCCCGGGCCAGCGCTACGGCTTCCGGGTGTACGGGCCCTTCGATCCGGCGGCCGGCCACCGTTGCGACCCGAGCAAGCTTCTGCTCGACCCGTACGGGAAGGCCTTTCACGGAGACTTCACCTTCGGCCAGGCGCTGTTCTCCTACGACATGAAGGCCGTCCACCCCGACGGCCCCAATGCCGATGGCGCCGACCCCGGCACTCCCCCGATGGTCGACTCGCTGGGACACACCATGACCAGCGTGGTGAGCAATCCCTTCTTCGACTGGGGCTCGGACCGGGCGCCGCTCACCCCGTACCACGAAACGGTGATCTACGAGGCCCACGTCAAGGGCATGACCCAAACCCATCCGGGCATCCCCGAGGAGCTTCGCGGCACCTATGCCGGCCTGTCCCACCCGGTGGTCGTCGATTACCTCAAGTCACTCAACGTCACCGCGCTGGAGCTGATGCCGGTGCACCAATTCATGCACGACTCTCGGCTGCTGGACCTTGGCTTGCGAAACTACTGGGGCTACAACACTTTCGGGTTCTTCGCGCCGCACAACCAATACGCGGCCAACCGCAACGCCAGCGTCGCCGAGTTCAAATCCATGGTGCGCAGCCTGCACGAGGCCAACATCGAGGTCATCCTCGACGTGGTCTACAACCACACCGCCGAGGGCAACCACCTCGGGCCGACCATCAACTTCCGCGGCATCGACAACGCCGCCTACTACCGGCTCGTCGACACGGACCTGCGGTTGTACAACGACTACACCGGCACCGGCAACAGCCTCAACCCACGCCACCCGCACGTGCTGCAACTGATCATGGACTCGCTGCGCTACTGGGTGACCGAGATGCACGTCGACGGGTTCCGCTTCGACCTGGCCGCCACACTCGCCCGCGAGCTGCACGACGTGGATCGATTGAGCGCGTTCTTCGATCTGGTGCAGCAGGATCCGATCGTCAGCCAGGTCAAATTGATCGCCGAGCCGTGGGACGTCGGCGAGGGCGGCTATCAGGTTGGAAATTTCCCGGGTTTGTGGACCGAGTGGAACGGGAAGTATCGCGATACTGTGCGTGACTACTGGCGGGGCGAGCCCGCAACCCTAGGCGAGTTCGCGTCCCGGCTGACCGGGTCGTCGGACCTGTACGAGGCGACCGGCCGACGCCCCGGCGCCAGCATCAACTTCGTCACCGCCCACGACGGGTTCACGCTCAACGACTTGGTCTCCTACAACGAAAAACACAACCTGGCCAACGGAGAAAACAACCGGGACGGCGAAAGCCACAACCGCTCGTGGAACTGCGGCGTCGAGGGACCGACCGACGACCCGGAGATCATGGAGCTGCGCCGCCGCCAGATGCGCAACTTCTGGGCGACTCTGATGCTCAGCCAGGGCACGCCGATGATCACGCATGGGGACGAGCTGGCCCGCACCCAGAACGGCAACAACAACGTGTACTGCCAGGACTCCGAAGTGTCCTGGATGGATTGGTCATTGGTCGACAAGAATTCGGACCTGCTGGCGTTCGCGCGCAAGGTCACCTCGCTGCGCAAGAACCATTCGGTGTTCCGCCGGCGCCGGTTCTTCGAGGGTGAGCCGATCCGAAGCGGCGACGAAGTGCGCGATATCGCCTGGCTGAATCCGAGTAGCCGCGAGATGACGCACGAGGACTGGGGCGAAAGCATTCACAAGTGTGTGGCGGTGTTCCTCAACGGCGACGCCATCACCGCGCCGAACGCACGCGGTGAGCGGGTGGTGGACGACTCGTTCCTGTTGTGCTTCAACGCCGGCGAGGAACCGGTGGAGTTCGTGATGCCGAACGACGACTATGCGCGGGTGTGGACAGTGGAACTGGACACCAACCATCCAACGGGTGACGCCGACCAGGTGGTGAATGCCAAAGAGAAGGTCTCGCTGCCCGGACGTGCGCTTCTGGTATTACGTAAGACCATGTGAAGCATGGCTTTTCCCATTCTGTCGACCTACCGGCTGCAGCTGCGTGGTGAGGCTAGCGGGTTCGCGTTCACCTTCGCCGACGCGGAAAACCTGCTGGACTACCTGGGCGAGCTCGGGGTGTCTCACCTCTACCTGTCCCCGATCATGACCGCGGCCACCGGGTCGAACCACGGCTACGACGTCACCGACCCGACAACGGTCTCCCCCGAGCTCGGCGGCCGCGACGGGCTGGCGCGGCTGTCGGCGGCCGCGCGGGAGCGCGGCATCGGCCTGATCGTCGACATCGTGCCCAACCACGTGGGGATCGACGAGCCCCAACAGAACGCGTGGTGGTGGGACGTCTTGCGGCACGGCCGTTCCTCGGACTACGCAACGTATTTCGACATCGACTGGGACCTCGACGAGGACGGCCGCATCGTGCTGCCCATCTTGGGGTCCGACGACGACGCCGCCGACCTGAAGGTTGACGGGGAGCTGCTGCGGTTGGGCGACCTGACGCTGCCCATTGCGCCCGGTACCGCCGAGGGCACCGGCCCCGAGGACGGCGCACAAGTCCATGACCGCCAGCATTACCGACTGGTGGGCTGGCGCAACGGGGTGTGCGGCTACCGGCGTTTCTTCTCGATCACCTCCCTGGCCGGGCTGCGCCAGGAAGATCGCACGGTGTTCGACGCCACCCACGCCGAGGTGGCCCGGTGGGCCGCCGAGGGACTCGTCGACGGCGTGCGCATCGACCACCCCGACGGATTGTCCGACCCCTGCGGCTACTTGGCGTGGCTGCGCGAATCGGTTGGCCCGCAAACCTGGATCGTGATCGAAAAGATCCTCGCGGTCGACGAGGCGCTGGAGCCCACGCTGCCCATCGGCGGCGCCACCGGCTACGACGTGCTGCGGGAGATCGGCGGCGTCTTCGTCGACCCGAATGGCGCCCCGGCGCTCACCGAGCTCGTGGAGTCGGCGGGACTGGACTACGGGGCGGCGCCGGAGATGTTGGCGGACCTCAAGATCCGCGCGGCCACCGACACGCTGGCAAGCGAACTGCGCCGGCTGCGCCGCAGCATCGTGGCGGCGACCGGCGCCGATCACCCACAGTTGCCCGAAGCGGTGGCCGCGCTGCTCACCCATATCGGCGTCTACCGCTGCGACTACCCGGGCCTGTCGGCGATCATGCCCACCGCATTGGCCGAAACACAGGCGCAGTCACCGGAATTGGGGCCCGCCCTGGAGGTGATCGCCGCGGCGCTGGCCCGGGGCGGCGAGCCGGTCACCCGGCTGCAGCAGCTCTGTGGCGCGGTCACCGCCAAATCCGTTGAAGACTGCTACTTCTACCGTGACGCCCGGCTGGTGTCGCTCAACGAGGTGGGTGGCGAACCGCATCGTTTCGGCGTCGGCGCGGCGGAGTTCCATCACAGCGCCGCCGCCCGCGCCCGCTTGTGGCCGCAGACGATGACGACGCTGACCACCCACGACACCAAACGCGGTGAGGACGTGCGGGCCCGGATCGGGGTGCTGTCGCAGGTCCCGTCGCTGTGGGCCCAGTTCGTCGCCCGCTGGGAGATCGACGCCCCCTCACCCGACCCCGCGACCGGACAGTTCCTGTGGCAGAACGTCTTCGGCGTGTGGCCGGTCAGTGGTGAGATCAGCGCCGAGCTGCGCGACCGGCTGCACGGCTACGCAGAGAAGGCCATCCGGGAAGCGGCCTGGCATACCTCGTGGAACGAGCCGGACACCGGGTTCGAGGACGCGGTACACCGGTGGCTGGATAGCGTGTTCGACGGCCCGGTGGCCGGCCAGCTGACCAAACTGGTCGCCCAGCTCAACCCGCACGCCGCCAGCGACGCGCTGGGACAGAAGCTGCTGGCGCTGACGGTGCCCGGGATACCGGACGTCTACCAGGGCACCGAACTGTGGGACGACAGCCTCGTCGACCCGGACAACCGCAGGCCCGTCGACTACGCCGCCCGGCGTGCCGCGCTGAAGGCCTTGGAGCATCCCAAGATCCGGGTCGTCACGACGGCGCTTCGGGTGCGGCGCTCCCATCCGGACAGCTTCCTGCGCGGCGACTATGTTCCCGTGCTGGCCGGCGGCGACGCCAGCGATCACGTGTTGGCGTTCCGCCGGGCCGACGACATCCTGGTCGCGGTGACCCGGTGGACCGTGCGGCTGGCCGAAGCCGGCTGGGGTAACACGGTGCTTCCGCTGCCCGAAGGGACGTGGAAAGACGCGCTCACCGGGGTGATCGCGGACGGGCCGACGTCGGCGGCGCAACTCTTCGGCGACCTGCCCGTCGTCTTGATGGAGCGCCACCGTGACTGAATTCCAGGTCTGGGCACCCAAGCCGGAGCTGGTCCGGCTCGACGTCGAGGGCCAGGTGCACGCGATGACGCGCTCGGATGACGGCTGGTGGCACGCGACCGTCGACGCGACGGCGGGCGCCCGATACGGGTACCTGCTCGACGACGATCCCACCGTGCTGCCGGACCCGCGCTCGCCCCGGCAGCCCGACGGCGTGCACGACCGCTCACAGCTGTGGGACCCGGCAGGCGCGGCGTGGACCGACGGCGACTGGCAGGGCCGGCCGGTCGAGGGCGCGGTGATCTACGAGATGCACCTGGGCACCTTCACCGGCGCCGGCACCTTCGACTCCGCCATCGAGAAGCTGGAGTACCTGGTGGACCTCGGCGTCGACTTCGTCGAGCTGATGCCGGTGAATTCCTTTGCCGGAACGTACGGCTGGGGCTACGACGGGGTGCTGTGGTACAGCGTGCACGAACCCTACGGCGGCCCCGACGGGCTGGTCCGGTTCGTCGACGCCTGCCACGCGCGCGGCCTGGGCGTGCTGATCGACGCGGTGTTCAACCACCTCGGCCCGTCGGGCAACTACCTACCGAAGTTCGGCCCCTACCTGTCGTCGGCGAGCAACCCGTGGGGCGAAGGCATCAACATCGCCGACGCCGACTCCGACGAGGTACGCCGCTACATCATCGGGTGCGCGCTGCGCTGGATGCGCGATTTCCACGCCGACGGACTGCGCCTGGACGCCGTGCATGCCCTGGTGGACACCACCGCCATCCACATCCTCGAGGAGCTCGCGACCGAAACAGATTGGCTGTCACAGCAGTTGGGCCGTCCGCTGTCGCTGATCGCCGAAAGCGATCTCAACGACCCGCGGCTGATCACCGCGCGCGACCGGGGCGGTTACGGGCTGACGGCGCAATGGGCCGACGACATCCACCACGCCATCCACACCGCCGTGTCCGGCGAGCGCCAGGGCTACTACGCGGACTTCGGTTCGCTGGCCACCCTGGCCCAGACGCTGCGCCACGGCTACTTTCACGCCGCCACCTATTCGTCGTTCCGGCACCGTCGCCACGGGCGGCCGCTGGACACCACGGAGAAGTCGGGGATCCCCGGCACTCGGCTGGTCGCTTACACCTGCACCCATGACCAGGTTGGCAACCGGGCTATCGGGGACCGCCCGTCGCAGAACCTGGCCGGCGGCCAGCTGGCGATCAAGGCCGCGCTTGTGCTCGGGACACCCTTCACCGCAATGCTTTTCATGGGTGAGGAGTATGCGGCGTCGACCCCGTTCCAGTTCTTCAGCTCGCATCCCGAGCCGGAATTGGCCAAGGCCACCGCCGAAGGGCGCAAGGCCGAGTTCGCCGAACACGGCTGGGATGCCGACGACATCCCCGACCCGCAGGACCCGCAGACGTTCCAGAACTCCAAACTCGATTGGGATGAGGTCGACTCCGGCGAACACGGCCGACTGCACCGGCTCTACCGCGACCTGATCGATTTGCGGCACAGCGACCCCGACCTGGCCGACCCCTGGTTGGAGCACCTCACGGTCGACTTCGACGAGGAGCAACGCTGGATCAGCGTGTCGCCGCGGCCGGTTGCGCATCGTGTGCAACCTCGGCGCCGAGGCGGTGAAGGTGCCCGTCGCCGGTGACGTGGTCCTGGCCTGGGGCGAGCCGGCAGTCGATGCCGACGGCACGATGCTGGAAGGCCATTCGTTGGCCGTCCTGGCGGTGCGCGAGCAGACGTAAACTTCCGCCACAACGCGGCGCGTCACGCGATTATGCGTCTGCTCGCCGGCTGTGGATAACGGTGAGCGGCCGGGCGCGCAACCGCAGATGATTCGCCCATGTATCAATCCGCATTCGGCCGGTGGATCGGCTTGCTGAGGAAGAAGAAGCCGGTGCCGGCTCCGCTCGTCGCGCTCAACGAGACGCCGCCGGAACGCAGCGTGGAGCTGTTGTGGACGGGCCCGGGCCTGGGAAACGGTCGCAGCGAAGGGGTTTGACGCTCGCCTACACGCTGGGGCGGCCCGCGCTGTGTACGGCCTCGGCGATCGCGTCCGCCAGGGGTTCGATTTCGTCGGCGGTCAGGTCCGCGACGGTGACGCGGATGCCCGGCGGCGTGCCTATCCGGAACCGCGTGCCGGGCGCCGCGGCCCAGCCCGCGCGGAGCAGCCGGGTGATCGCGACCGTCTCATCGGGCACGGGCACCCACACGTTCAGCCCGGAGCGCGCGTGCGCGGCGACGGCGCGCCCGGCCAAGGCGGCGGATAGCCGTCGGCGGGTGTCGGCGTATTGCCGCTCGGCCGTGGCGACAAGGCGCGCAGCCGCCTGGTCCGACCACAGGCTGACGGCCAGGTCCTGCAGCAGGTGGCTCACCCAACCCGGGCCCAGCCGCAGGCGGCCATGCACGCGCTCGACGGTGCGATGGTCGCCCGCGAGCACGGCCACGCGCAGGTCGGGGCCGTAAGCCTTGGACGCGGAACGCACGAACGCCCAATGCCGGGTCGCGCCGGCCAAGGTGTGCAGCGGCGCGCCGGAAATCCCCGCGCAGTGATCGTCTTCGACGAGCAGCAGATCGCCCGCGCGGTGCGCCAGCAGTTGCCGCAGCGCGTCCGCGCGATCAGCGGATAGCGCCGCGCCCGTTGGGTTTTGGGCACGATTGGTGATGATGAGCCCACGCACACCGCGGTCCAGCGCCCGCGCCAGGTCGGCGGGCAATGGCCCGTCGTCGTCGACCTGGACGGGCTCGGCCGAAAGGCCAAGGGCGGCAAGCAGATCGAGCAGGTTGGCCCAGCCGGGGTCCTCGACGGCGACCCGGTCGCCGGGACGCAGATGCGCCGTCAGGACGCGCTCGATGCCGTCGAGCGCACCGCTCGTCACCGCGAGGTGATCGGCCGGGACGCCATCGGCGGACAGCGCCGCCCGGGCGAACTCGACCAATGCCGCCGACATGGCCGGCTCCCCGTACAGCACCGGCCGGCCCGCGACCGGACCGGGCGGCGTGGTACCCGCGAGGGGCAGCAGGGCGGGGTCCGGATTGCCGGTCGACAGGTCGCGCACCCCGGCGGGGACGTCGAGCCCGAGGAGGGATCGGGGGGTGGTCGCCGGGCGGTGCCGCACGCGGGTACCGCGCCGCCCCGCGGTCTCCACGGCACCGCGATGACGCAGCACGCGGTAGGCCGCGGCGGCGGTGTTGGCGTTCACGCCGAGCTGGGCGGCCAGCTCCCGGACGGGCGGCAGCGCATCACCGGGCGCCAGGGAGCCGACCGAGATGGCCTCTTCGATGCTGGCGGCTATGGACTCCGCGCCCGTCCCGGTTATGCTGCTTTGTACTGGCACGCTATAGATTATGTACTAGGACAAAGGTAAACGCCATGCAAACCGGATACGAGCCGACGCAGCGCACGACGCCCACGCGCTATCGGGAGCGTGCGCACTACGACCGCGAGACCGTCCACCAGATCCTGGACGAGTCGCTGATCTGCCACCTGGGTTATCTCAGCGCCGGCCGTCCGGTGGTTCTGCCGACCACGCACGCTCGCCTCGGCGAGACGCTCTACCTGCACGGCTCCACCGGCAGCGGTCCCCTGCTCGCGGCCCGGGCGGCGCCGTCGGGCCTGCCGGTGTGCGTCACCGTCACCCTGGTCGACGGGCTGGTGCTGGCGCGCGCCGCCATGCACCATTCGGTGAACTTCCGCTCGGTTGTCGTGCTGGGCGCCGCGCGCGTGGTCGACGACGCGGCGGAGAAACTGCGGGCGCTCGCCGGGCTGCTCGATCACATTGCGCCCGGGCGCGCCGCTGACTGCCGAGCCCCGAATCCGCGCGAGCTGGCCGCCACCGGGGTACTCGCGCTCGACCTGGTGGAGGTATCGGCCAAGGTGCGCACCGGCGGGCCGGTGGACGATCCGGAGGATTGCGCGCTGCCGCACTGGGCGGGGGTGGTGCCGCTGAGCGTGACGGCCGGGGCGCCGGTACCGGCCGGGGACTCCGATCCCGGCACTCCTGTGCCGCCGTACCTAAGGAAGCGCCGACCCTGAGCTGCGGGTGCTCACGCCTCCGGTTGTCGGGCGCCCGCCCGGCCCCGTGCACGCCGGGTGTCGTCCCACCAAGTTCCGACGAGCATGACGGTGCCGGCACAGGCCATGCCCAGCATCCAGCCGGAGAGCACATCGCTGACGTAATGGACTCCCAGATAGACACGCGAGAATCCGATCAGGAACGCCGAGCCGATCGCGATGGTCCATACGATTACGCGCCCGGTCCACCAGGGGATCAGCCAGCGGGTCAGCATCCACGCAGAGATGACCATGATCGCGGCGGTGCCGGTTGCGTGTCCGGAGGGAAACGAATACCCGGCCGCGTCGATGAGGGCGAAAGGCAGGGGCGGGCGTTTTCGACCTACCAAGGCTTTGGCGGTGAAGAGCACCAGTGGAACCCCACCGCCACCAACCAGAGCAAGCACCACGGGCCGCCATGACCTGCACCGGCAACTGGCAGCAACGGAAATCGGGAAGGCGAGTGCAGCCAGAAAAAGGGATCCGCCCGCGATAGTGACCGCACGCAGGGTGGTGGTCAGCCACAGATCACGGTGGGCCGCAAGCCACCGAGTCACCGGTTGGTCGATTCCGGCGATGCCGTCGCCCTCGAGCACGTCGTCGAGCAGTTCGGTGAAGCCGACCGCCAGCGCCACTACCACGACCAGCCCGAAAAGCAATGCGACACCGGCGACCTCGCTCGCGGGCCACCGACGGGCCAGCGACCGCCACCTGTCGCTGGTCCGGTCACGCAACCATGTCAGCGTTTTGCCGATCACGGCGGAGTTGGACACCCTCTCCCAGAGCCTCCGTAACGGGGGTTCGCGGCGAGCAACCCAAATCGCCGCCCACGCAAGCAGTACGAGCGAACCTATGGTGCCGCCGCTAACCAGGCCGAAACCGCCAGCACCAGGTCCATACTGCTGGTCCATGTATCGCGGCCCGGGGTTTAAAGCAGCAGGTAGCGGTAGGCCGGCGAGCCGGGCTCGAGGCGTTCGACGTGCATCTCCGTCGCCTGCATCCGCGCCAGCAGGCCGTCCAGATCGGCCGATGATCCCAACTGGATGCCCACCAGCGCCTCACCGGTCTCGCGGTTGTTGCGCTTGACGTACTCGAACAAGGTGATGTCGTCGTCGGGCCCCAGCACCTCGTCGAGGAACCGACGCAGCGCACCGGGTTCCTGCGGGAAGTCCACCAAAAAGTAGTGCTTGAGGCCGAGGTGGACCAGCGAGCGTTCCAGCACCTCGCCGTAGCGCGACACGTCGTTGTTGCCGCCCGAGATGAGGCACACCACCGCGGAGCCGGGCTCGACGTCAGCCTCCAGCAGGCCCGCGACCGACAGCGCGCCCGCGGGCTCGGCGATGATGCCCTCGTTCTGATAGAGGTCCAGCATCGCGGTGCACACCGCTCCCTCGTCGATCGTGGTGATCGACACCATGTCACCGGCGGCCGCCAGCGCGGCATAGGTCAGCGTGCCCGCGCGCCGCACCGCGGCGCCGTCGACGAACTGGTCGACGTGGTCCAGCGTCACCGGCTCGCCGGCGGCCAGCGCGGCCATCATCGCTGCGGCCCCGGCCGGTTCCACGCCCAACACCGACGTGTTCGTCGTCCGCTCGGCCAGGTAGGTGGAGATGCCGGCGATGCAGCCGCCACCGCCCACGGGGACGACGACCAGGTCCGGCTCCCCGATACCAAGCTTGTCCAGTTGATCCAGCAGCTCAACGGCGATGGTGCCCTGACCGGCGATGGTGCGCAGGTCGTCATACGGGGGCACCAGCGTGGCGCCGGTGCGTTCGACGTCGGCCAACGCGGCCTCGGCGGCCAGGTCATAGGTCTTTCCGCCCACGATCAGCTCGATGAACTCCCCGCCGTGGTAGCGGATGCGGTCGCGCTTTTGTTGGGGAGTCTTGGCGGGCACATAGACGCGGCCGTGCACCCCCAGCGTCCGGCACGCATAGGCGAAGCCCTGCGCGTGATTGCCCGCCGACGAGCACACCACGCCCGCGGCCAGCTCCTCGTCGGACAGCTGCACCAGCAGGTTGTAGGCCCCGCGCAGCTTGTAGGACCGCACCACCTGCAGGTCTTCGCGCTTGAGGTAAACCTGCGCGCCGGTGATCGCCGACAACCGATCGCTGTACTGCAACGGGGTCGGCGTGACCACCGCGGCGATCCGCTTGGCCGCGCTGTCGATGTCAGCCGCGGACAGCGGCGAGACGCTCGGGCTCTGGCTCAGTTCGGCGGACACTGATCAATGGTGCCATGCCAGCCGACCAACTCCGGAATTCAGCCGGCCGGGCTCAGCACGAACACCGGGATCTGGCGGTCCGTCTTCTTCTGGTATTCGGCGTAGTCCGGCCAGGCCTCGACGGCACGCTCCCACCAGGTGGCCTTCTCGTCGCCGAACACCTCGCGAGCGTCGTATTCGCGCGTGGTGCCGCCGTCCTGCAGCTCGACCCGGGGGTTCTTGACGACGTTGTGGTACCAGACGGGGTGCTTCGGGGCCCCGCCGAGTGAGGCGACGATCGCGTACTCGCCGTCGTGCTCGACCCGCATCAACGGGGTCTTGCGGAGACTGCCGGTCTGGGCCCCGACCGTGGTCAGCAGAATGATGGGTTTCCCCTTCATGTCCGTGGCCTCGGTCCCGCCCGACTGCTCGTACTTCTCGGCCTGTTCGCGGGACCAATCCCATGGGCTCGGCGCGTATTCACCTGAAAGTGGCATGCCACCGACTCTATGCCGCGGACCCCGACGGCGCCGGACCCGTCAGGTACCGCGCGAGCACCGGGCGCACCCATTCGGTCAGCGTCGCGTCGTCCATAGCGGCCAGCGCCGGCACCCCGACGACGTAGCGTGCCATCGCGATTCCCAGCACCTGTGAGCCCACCAGCGCGGCCCGCTCGGTGGCGCGATCGGGGGTGACAGTCGCCAGCGCTGGGGCCACCTGCTCGACGAAAACCGCCAGCAGCGTGTCGGCGGCCGTGCGATTGGTCGCGGCCGCGCGCAGCAGCGGCAGGAAAGAGCCGTGCGGATCCCACACCTGGACGAACAGCGGCACCAGCACATCCGCGAGGCGCTCGGGGGCGACGCCGGAGAGATCGGGAAAACTGACCTCGAGCCGCGACACGGCGGCGAACAGGTCGGCCTTGCTGCCGAAGTAGTGCATGACGAGCGCGGGGTCGACGCCGGCCTCCGACGCGATCGAGCGGATGGTGGTCCGCTCGAAGCCTTGAGTGGAGAACTGGGCGCGGGCGGCGCGCAGGATCGTGGCGCGGGTGACCTTCCCGTCGCGGGTTTTCGCAGGCATGCCCGGAATTGTATTCAACAACTGTTGACACCGCCACCGGCTGCGCCTACCGTCGAATTCAACAACTGTTGAAGTCAAGTTCCGAGGAGGCCCCATGACCGTCACCGTCATCCAGATCGGGCTCGATCCCGACGTGATCGACTACTCATCACCGGACTTCGCGCAGTTCCCGGGGCTGTCGAGGGAGGCGTTGCGGGCGGCCAACGACGACAACGTCGCAGCGTTGCGCGCCGCCGGCTACGACGTCGACAACTGCCTGATCGACTTCGGCGCGGCGGGCGCCGACAAAGCCCGGCAATGGCTGGAAGCCAAGCGCTACGACGCAGTGTTGATCGGGGCCGGGGTTCGCCTGGTCGCCGGCAACACCCTGCTCTTCGAGTCGATCGTCAACGTCGCGCACGCCACCCAGCCCGGCTGCCGCTTCGTCTTCAACCGCGCGGCGCAGTCCACGCCCGGCGACATCCGCCGCTGGTACCCGCAGCCGGAGGGAGCGTCGCGATGACCGTCCACGAAGTCGACGTCCTGGTGGTAGGGGCGGGCCCGACGGGCCTGACCGCCGCGGGTGACCTGGCCCGCGCCGGGCGGTCGGTCACCGTGCTGGAACGCTGGCCGACCGAGAACCCGTCGAGCCGCGCGTTCGCCACCATGGCCCGCACGCTCGAAGTGCTCGACGCGCGCGGCCTGGCCGACGACCTGTTGGCGCTCGGGCACCGCGCGCCGCGCGTGCGCCTGTTCGCCGGGGCGCAGATCGACCTGACGCATCTCGACTCGCCCTACCCGTTCGTGTTGGTCGCCCCGCAGACCAACGTCGATGCGGCGCTGCGCCGCTACGCGCAGGCCGAGGGCGCGGACATCCGGCGGGGCATCGAGGTGATCGCGCTCGACCAGGACGCCGACGGCGTGACCGTGACCGCCCGCCCCAAGGACGACGAGGATCCCGCGCACCGGCAGACGTGGCGGTCCCGATACGTGATCGGCGCCGACGGCGCGCACAGCACCGTTCGAAGCCTGGTGGGCGCCGGTTTTCCCGGCAAAACGGTGCTGACGTCGATCGTGCTGGCCGACGTCAAGCTGGCCCACGGACCCACCGGCGGGGGCCTGACGGTCGCGGCCACCGGTGACGTCTTGGCGTTTCTGGCGCCCTACAACCGCCGCGACCCGGGCGGCTCGTGGTATCGCGCCATGGTGTGGGACCGCGATCACCAGGTGCCCGACGGCGAGCCGGTCGGCAACGCCGAGATCGTCGACGTCCTCGCCCGGGGCATGCGCACCGACTACGGCGTGATCGAGGTGGGCTGGAAGTCCCGATTCCATTGCGACGAAAGGCAAGTCGAGCAATACCGCCACGGGCGAGTGTTCTTGGCCGGCGACGCCGCGCACGTGCACTCCCCCATGGGCGGCCAGGGCATGAACACCGGCATTCAGGACGCCGCCAACTTGGCCTGGAAGATCGACGCGGTGCTCGGCGGCGCCGACGACCGGCTGCTGGACAGCTACCACGACGAACGCCACCCGATCGGCAAGCGCGTGCTGTTGCAGTCCGGACTGATAGCCCGCGCCGCGACGCTGCATCCCCGGCCGGCGCGGTGGTTGCGTAACCTGTTGGCGCCCAGGCTGCTTGGAATTCCCGCGGTGCGGGACCTGGTGGCCGGCAGTTTCGCGGGCACGACGCTGCGCTACGGCCGCCGCGGGCTGGTCGGCACCCGCGCCACTGGAATCCCGCTGGTCGAGGGACGGTTGACCGAATTGCAGCGCACCGGAGGGTTCGTCCTCGTGCGCGAACGCGGCGCGCCGCCGGTCGAGGCGCCCGGGATGCTGCAGGCGGAGCGGACCGACGGCGGGCCGGCGGTACTGGTGCGCCCCGACGGGTACATCGGGTGGGCCGGATCATCGGCCCACGCACCGGCGCGGATCCCCGAGCCGGCCGCGACGCACGCGGGGTGATCGCCTACGGCTGCGTCTCGCGTTGCGACTCGACAAACGGGCGAAGGTGGATGCGCGTCTGGTGATCGGGCGCCCCGGCCTCGCCGTCGGAATGCCTGCCCCGCGTGTAGTCGCCTTGCCACGGCACTCGCTCTCCCAGGGCGGTGTTCGTCGCGGCCTGGGCCTGCCCCAGCTCGTCACGCGAACGAAGGAAGAACTCGTGTTTACGGCGCACTTCCTCGTCGGACTCGATCGGCCTGGTTTCCGGGGCGAACTCCTCAAGCTCGCCCCGGCGCTGCGGGACGATCATGCAGATCGGCTCGTCGACCTCGAACCGCACCGGCATCATCTTGCGGGTGATCTGCCAGCTCATGCTGAAACTCGATGTGGCCCAGTCGGTCTCGACTATGCCCTCCAATGGCGACACGGCGTCCTTCGGGTAGTTCGCCGGCCCGCGGACCAACAGGTTATATCCGGGCGGGGTGCGAAACAGCATCGGCAGATGCCAGGTCAGGATGCCGTGACCGAAGTGGCTGAAGGGCAGCAGCTGACCGGCGTCGCGCCGGTCGGGTGCGATCATCACCCCCATGCTGTCGTCCCCGCCCATCCATGTGGCGGTGAATGCGCACGGATTGCGCAGCTCCCAGCCACTTTGGTTGGCGATGAGCATCGGCAAGCACCGATTCGGCCAACCGTTCCGCATCTCCGACATCCACGGCCGGCTGATGGGGGCCGGTGTTATCGGCGGCGCGTTGTCCTGGGTGGTGAACGCGATCAGCGGGCGGGTCTGCCCGCCGGACTTGTCACTCATCGACTCCTCGATTCGCCGCTTGCCGCTCACGTTGTCCGTCCTGTCACAGCGCATGTGATGGGTTGTTGCTCCACGCTAACGCTCATCCAGCGTGTCCTTCGAGCCCAGACTCAAGTGTGCGAGCGGGTAGGTCCGACCATGGCCGCGGGTCGTGGTAATGCTTCGGATCAACCTCAAAGGCAGCAAAAACCAGTTACATAAGCGGTAGCGTCATTGGTTGCTGGCTGGGCTGTCGACAGTATTTGCCACCCCAAACACTCGGCAACGCCCCAGCGGCGATGTGACGGGAGGCAACCATGAAGCGCGGCATCGTCGGAGGATTGGCTGCCCTGCTGATGGCCGCAGAGCTGATCGCCTCAGCGCCGCCGGCCGGCGCCGGCTGCCAGTACGGAGGACCCGTCATCAGCAAGTGCGATGGACCCGTCCAGCCTGACGGCACCTGGCAACGTTGCGTGGCAGTTGCCCGTTTGATTCCTAACGGCGCCAGTTCGTACCTAGTGCCCGACGGGCACTGCGATTTGATGGGTCCCGACCAGCACCCTTCGGATCTCGCCTTCGCCGACCCACCCACGCACATCGACGGCTGAGCCCGGAACCCTCGGAAAAAGCCTCCGCCAAATCGGTATCGCCGCGACGCAGGCAGCCGCGCAACGTGACGTTACCGGCGTTGTCGCTCCCAGACCGTCGTGTCGGCGTGCACCACCCGGCCGTGGCCCGGCAGCAGGTGGGTGACGGGCAGTTTCTGCAGCCGCTCACGGGTGCGCTGGGCGGCGGCGACGTCAACCGTCTCCGGGGTGTGCCATACCCGCCCGCGAGCGCTCAGAACGGCGTCACCCGATATCAGGGCGCGGCTCAGTGGGTTCCAAAACGCGATGCTGTCGTCAGTGTGGCCGGGAGTGGCCAGGATCCGCCAATCGGGGGCACCGGGCAACGGTTCGGCATCGGCGAGCGGACCGGCCGGTGATGGACCCGGCCATCGCATGCCGGCGGCAGTCCCATACCCGGCAGAGCGGGCACCCGAAAGCAGCCCTGCCACGCCGATCCTGTCCAGCGGCTGGTCGATCAGTGTGGGCCAGATGCGCGCGACACGGGCCGCGCTGGGCGTGCGTGGCCGCTGCCCATCCAGATACGTCATCGTCACTGTTGGCAGATGAATGGGCGCCTCATACTTCGCCGCAATACCGGCGGCGCCGGCAACGTGATCACTGTGCCCATGGGTGGCCACGATCGCGCGGACGTGTCCGCCGAGCCGGTCCAGAACTGGTGCCACATCGGCTGCCGCAGAAGGCAATCCGGCGTCGACGACGATGGCGTCGCCGTTGTTGTGGATCACATAGCAGTTAAAGACCCACCGCGAAATTCGCGTGACACCAAGCTCGGGCATCACATCGATTACCAGGCCCACCCATCAAAACCTACGCCAGCAGGGCAGTGTGTCTACCGCGTCCCGGCCAGCTCCGCGATGGTGTTGACCCGCCGGACGGCCGTGGCGATCTCGTCGGCGAACTCGCGGCGCCGCCGGGCGACATCCAGGTCCTCGAAGCTGTCCACCAGTTCGCGATGCCGGGCCAACCGCAGCGCGGTCTTGAACAACTCCATCGACCTCGACTCGGCGCTGGCCATCCTGCGCTGCAGCTCCCACTGCTTGCCCACCTCGAGACATTCGGCGAGAAAGGCGTCCTCGTCGAATGATTCGTCTTCGTAGGCGGCCAGCCGATCGGCGACGATGTGGTAGGCGTCCAGGAACGGGCGCAGCACCAGGTGCGCCAGCAGCAGGTCGGCCTTTTCCAGCAGCCCGCGCACGTCTGCCGCGCGGGCGGCCTTGCTGGTGTCCTCCACCCGCCCGATCAGGCGAACCTCGTCGGCAAGGTCCTTCTCGAACTGCGCACGCGCCGAGAACAAGAACTCGAATTTCAACAACTCCCGCAGCCTTAGCGCCTCGTCGCGCACGGTCGCCGGTGATACCAAGCCCTCGACGGAACTTTCGGCGTCTTCCGTGGCGGCCAGTAACGCCGTCTCGGCAATCGCGCGATCGACCAGGATGTGGATAGCGGTATTGCGGTAGAACGCCGCGACCAGATGCTGGTCGGCCCCGATGCCCCAGACCGGTTCGGTGCCGGCGTCGTAGACGCTGACCACTCCCGACGCGACCAGCTGATGCAGGGTCCAGCGGATGGTCGAGCGATTCGTGAGATCGGCGGCGCCGGCCACCGTCCAGTTCCGCGCCGCGATGTAGCTCGCCAGCGGCCGCACGGTGGCCAGCACCTCGCTGATGGACAACGAACGGTCCGCACCCAGCAGCGCGAGGCTAACCACCGCGGTCGGGGTGACGGGCGTGGCGCGGTTGATGCGGTGCTCGACGTCCAGCGCGATGCGTTCGATCTCGGTCCCTGTCCCGGAGTCCTCGGCGCGCAGCTCCTCGAGGCGCTTGCGCAGCGGCAGCGGCTCACCGAAGTCCAGGTAGGCGCGGCCAAGCCGCTCCCCCTGCTGCCGCGCCAGCCGGATCAGGAAACGAAAGTCTTCGGGCCGCTTGGTCGCACCGTAGGCCTCGGTGGTCATCGCCTCGACCTCGTGCAGCTGGTCATACACGATTGACGTCGGCACCAAATACACCTCGGGACCGTCGATTTCGTCGACGGCGTCGCTGATGTAGCGCAGGATCCCGTACACCGGGGGCCGCAGCTTGCCGGTCCGGGTGCGGCCGCCTTCGATCGACCAGGTGAGGTTGGCGTGGTTTTGCACCAGCTGGGCGGCGTAGGCGCGCAACGCGAAGCGGTACACGGGAATGTCTTTGGTCTGGCGCCGGATGAAGATCGTGCCGGTGCGCCTGGCCCACGCCCCCATCGGGAAGAAGTTCAGGTTCGCCCCGCCGAAGGTGAGTGCGGGCGAGAGCCGGTTGGCCTGAATCACTTCCGGCAGCAGCAGGCCGTCCAGATAGGAGCGATGTGAAAAGGCAAACGCCAGCGTCGCTTTGCGATCCAATTTGCGCAGCTGCGCGATCTGGTCCTCGTCGACGAGCACGTCGTAGGCCCGCATCAGCCAGCGACTGAAGCTGCGCCAGGCCCTGACCGCACGCTCGTCCAGCGAGGGCGCCATCTCCCGCAGGTAGCCTGCGGCCTCGGCGCGCACACCGGCCGGGTCGCGCGCGAGCTCGTCGGCCAGTCCGCCGAGCCGCTCGTCATACCACGGGGCGGCAAGCAGCTGGACGATTTCCGCCGGGTCGGTCGTCAGCGGCGTCGCCAACTCCTCGACAATGCCGGTGCGCTGCAGCAGCTTTCGCACCCCCACCCGGCCAATCTCGCGGGCGGTCGCCCCCGGCCCCCCGCTCATGCCGGCTGCACCGCCCCGGCCGCCGAGGGCTCGTGCACGTCCGGGTGCAGTTCGGGCGCGTAGAGTTCCTCGATCTCGCTCGCGTACTTCGTCATGATCGGCTTGCGTTTGAGTTTCATGGTCAGCGTGATCTCGTCTCCCCCGGGCTCCCAGAGTGACGGCAATATCCGGAAGCGCTTGATCTGTTCCACCCGTGACAGTTTGGCGTTGCCCTCGGCCACACCCGCGGCGATCCGGGCGACGACCTCCGGATGGGCCGCCAGGGCCGCGGGTGACGCGTCGGCCAGGCCGTGCTGGGCCGCGTACGGACCGACCGATTCGGCGTCGAAGACCATGAGCGCGGCGTTGTACGGCCGTCCGTCACCGATCGCGATCATCACGCCGACCATCGGACACGCGGCCAGAACGGCGTTCTCAATGTTGGCCGGCGACATGTTCTTTCCGGCGGCGTTGATGATCAACTCCTTCTTGCGGTCGATGATCCTCAGGTAGCCCTCGTCGTCGACCTCGATGATGTCGCCGGTGTGCAGCCAGCCGTCGGCATCGATGGCCTCCGCGGTCTTGGCGGGTTCCTTGCGGTAGCCCTTCATCACCAGCGGACCGCGCACCAGAAATTCGCCGTCGTCGGCGACCTTGCCCTCTAGCCCGGGGAGCAGCTTGCCCACGGTGCCCAAGCGCGCGTCGCGGGGATGGCTGACCGAAGCGACGCAGCTCAGCTCCGACATCCCCCAGACCTCGGCGATCGGGATGCCGATACCGACGAAGAACGCCAGCGTCTCCTTCGGGATCGGTGCCGCACCGGATACCGCCCACCGGAGTTCACCGAAGCCAAGCCGCTCGCGCAGCTTCGACAGCACCAACTCGTCGGCCTGGGCCCATTCGGCGGCCAGCTCGCCCGACACCGCCTCACCGGCCACGAGGGCGGCGGCGCGCTTGCCGGCCACCGACATCGCCCACCGCAACGCCTGGCGCTTGACCTCGTCCGTCTCGCTGCTGACGGCGAATTCGATTCCGGCCTTGAGCTTTTCCCACACGCGCGGCACGCCAGCCCACACCGTGGGCCGCACGTCGGGCAGCGCGGCGGCGATGGCACGGACGTCTGAGACGACGGTGACCTGGGCGCCGAATACTTCCAGGCCGTACAGACCCATCACCCGGTCGGCGATGTGCGCCGTCGGGAGATACGACGTGACCCGGTCGCCGAACTGGGACGGGAGGACGGCGTCGAGGGCATACGCCTCGAAGAGCAGATGGGCGTGGGTCATCTCCACACCCTTGGGATTTCCGGTGGTCCCGGAGGTGTAGATGAGCGTGACGACGTCGTCGGGCTGCACCGCCCGCCAGGTCGCCTCGAAGTCGAAATCCGCTTGCGCGGCGGCGTACAAGTCGTCAACCGAAATGGTGCCGGGCGGCGAACCGTCGATGCAGACGATGTGCTCGATGGGCGCGCCGCTGGCGCGGATGCGGTCCACGTACTGCTCCTCGCAGATCGCGACCCTGGTGCCGGCGTTATCGAACAGGTAGGTCAGCTGGTCGGCGGGCAGCGTGTTGTACACCGAAAACGAAGTGGCGCCGAGGTGTTGGGCGCCTATCTCGAATGGGTAGAACTCGATGCGGTTGGCCATCATGAGCGACACCGTGTCGCCCCGGCCGACCCCCAAGCCGGCCAGGCCGGCGGTGACCTTCCGTACCAGCGCCGCGAGCTCGCTCCACGTCATCGTCTGGGTGCTGCCGGGCGTCCGGAGCGCGACGGCATCCGGATCGACCGATGCGTTGCGCTGGAACGCCTCGCACAAGGTGACTGGGCGCTGGGCTGTCGTCATGTGCGTCCTCCTTGGCGCCGGGTCGGCAGTGCCCTTCGTGAGCGTACGTCCGTGGTTCCAGACGCGGAACAGATCACCCTGGATCCGGGCGCCAGAGCTGCACCGTGGTTGTTATGCCCGAGGGCAACTCCAGCAGTTCGATCGGGGTGCCGTCGGGGTCGTAGATGAAGAACATCCGGACCCCGCCGATGTCGACGGGCGGCTCGGCCCGGACGCCGGGATGCTCGCGCCGAACGGCGTCATAGGTGGCGTCCAGATCGTCGACCCGGAACGAGACGTTGGTGTAGCCCAGGTGCGGCCCGCTCGGGCACTCGGGGACGGCGCCCAACGACAACAGCTCGACCATGGCGGCGCCGATCAGCCCGCCGACCATGCGGCCCCGCTGCGCGGCGCCGCCGGTCACCGAGTCCAGCCCGGCCCCGTCGAGTTCGACGTCGAACACGACATCCATGCCCAGCACCGCGGTGTAGAACGCCAGCGAAGCCTCGATGTCGGAGACACCGATGCAGACGTGGGAGAAGTTCTGCACGGCAATGGTTTTCGGTTGGTTCACTGACGCTCCTTTGCTCAGGCGGGCAACGCGGTATGAATCCCACAGGTACATGAGTCAATTGAGGGACAGGTGCAGCGCATACCCCACTCGATGACCGCCCGAGCCTGGGCCAGCGACTCCATCTGCGCATCGATTTCGGCGAGTTTGGCCTCGGCCAGCGCGCGGCTGGCCGGCCGCCCCGGTGCGTCATCGGCGAACAGCAGCTGGATTTCCTCCAGCGCGAAGCCGGCCGATTTGCAGAGCCGGATCACCTCGAGCCGGGCCAGCACCGAATCGTCGTAGCGGCGCTGCCCGCCCAGCCGCCCCGGCGGTGGCACCAGCCCGATCTGTTCGTAGTACCGCAGCGTGGTCGCCGCGACCCCGGCTTGGCGCGCCACCTCACCGATCGTCAGCCGTGCATTCATCGGGCCTCCTTCCGCGCTTGACTTAGAGTCAACTCTAAGTCGTTGACTGGGGTCATGCACAGATATTCACTCGACGGGCTGGCCGCGGCACGCTACGCGCTGCTCCGATCGTTCCGCCGCGACGGCACCCCGGTCGACACCCCGATCTGGTTCGGGCTGGACGGCGACGGGCTGCTGTTCCGCACCAAGGTGGGGCCGAAGACCAGGCGGTTGGCCGCGCGCAGCGACGTTGAACTCACCGCCTGCGACTATCGGGGCCGGGTTCGGCCGGGCGCGCGGGCGGCGTCCTGGGTGGCGGGCCGGGCCACTATCCTTTCGGGCGCCGACGCCGAACGGGGGAACCGCGTCCTGCACGAACGGTATGGCTGGCAGTGGAACGTCGTGCCGCTGATCAAGGTTCCGGGCGTCACCAACGTTCACCAAGACCTCTGCGTCCGCGAGAAGCTGAGCCGCGCCCGCGACCGCGGCGTCTGGGCCGACAGCGTCATCGTCCGGGTGGATTGTCCGCCTAGCGCGCCGCGAGTGTGCGGCTAGCTTCACACTCGGACGCGAGTGTGCGGCTAGCTTCACATTCGGCGGCCGCTAGCTGCCCAGGCACCCCGGGCCGAGCAGCTCCTTGAGGTCCCCCATCAGCGCGGGCGAGGGCGTCACCCGCAGCGAGGCGTCCAGCTCGAGAGTGGTGATCCGGTCTCCGCTGACGAGCCGCAGATGCACCTGGGAGGTGCCGGGGTGGCGCGCCAGCACCTGCTTGAGCGCGCTGACCTTGTCGATGGTGCACTGCCGGGTGGGCAGGCTGACCGCGATCGGCCGGTTCGGCTGGGCCTTGGAAAAGTCCGGCACCACAAGCTCGTTGGCGATCAGGCTGATGCGATCGTCGCGGATGGCCACCTTGGCGTTGATCAGCACCACCGCGTCGTCGGCGATGTCGGCGCCGTAGGCGGAGTACGCGTGGGGGAAGAACATCACCTCGATGCCGCCGGTGAGGTCTTCCAGTTGGGCGGAGGCCCAGGGCATTCCGTTCTTGTTGACCCGCCGGTTGACCGACGCCAGAATGCCGCCCACCCGCACCTGGGTCTCGTTGGCGACGTCGCCGTCCAGGATGGCCGGGATCTGGGTGTCCACCTGGGCGGCCAGCAGGTGCGCCACGCCGTTGAGCGGATGCCCCGACACGTACAAGCCGAGCATCTCCCGCTCCAGGGCCAGCTTGTGTTTGTCCTCCCACTCGTCTTCGGGCACCTTGATGGTGAACACCGCTTCGGTGCAGCCTTCGTCGCCGCCGAACAGGTCGAATTGCCCCATCGCCTCGGCCTTTTTGGTGCCCAGCACCGAATCGACGGCGTCGGTGTGCACCAGGAAGAGGCCCTTGCGGGCGTGGCTCAGCGAGTCGAACGCGCCCGCCTTGATCAGCGACTCGGTGACCTTCTTGTTGCAGGCCGAGATGTCGATCTTGTTCAGGTAGTCCGAGAAGTCGGTGAACTTCCCTTTCTCGTTGCGGGTCTTGATCAACGAACCGACCACGTTGGCGCCGACGTTGCGCACCGCGCCGAGCCCGAAGCGGATGTCTTGTCCGACCGACGCGAAGTTCACCAGGGACTCGTTGACGTCCGGCGGCAACACGGTGATGCCGAGCTTGCGGCAGTCGGCGAGATAGACCGCGGCCTTGTCCTTGTCGTCGCCCACCGACGTCAGCAGGCCTGCCATGTATTCGGCCGGGTAGTTGGCCTTCAAGTAGGCGGTCCAGTAGGAGACCAAGCCGTAGCCGGCGGCGTGCGACTTGTTGAACGCATATCCGGCGAACGGAAGGATGGTGTCCCACAACGCTTTCACCGCCCGCTCGGAGAAACCGTTGGCGGTCATGCCTTCGCAGAAGCCCTTGTACTCGGCCTCCAGCACCTCGAGCTTCTTCTTGCCCATCGCCTTGCGCAGCGCGTCGGCCTTACCCATCGTGTAGGAGGCCACCTTCTGGGCGATCAACATGATCTGCTCTTGGTAGACGATCAGACCGTAGGTCTCAGAAAGGATCTCGCGCAGCGGCTCCTCGAGCTCCGGGTGAATCGGTTTGATCGGCTGACGGCCGTTCTTGCGGTCGGCGTAGTCGTTGTGGGCATTCATGCCCATCGGGCCGGGACGGTACAACGCCAGCACTGCGACGATGTCATTGAACTCGGTGGGTTGCATGCGGCGCAGCAGGTCGCGCATCGGCCCGCCGTCGAGCTGGAACACCCCCAGCGTGTCGCCGCGGCCCAGCAGCTCGTAGGTGGGCTTGTCGTCCAGCGGGACCGATTCCAGGTCGAGGTCAATTCCCCTGTTGGCCTTGATGTTCTCGATCGCGTCGCCGATGATCGTCAGGTTGCGCAGGCCCAGGAAGTCCATCTTCAGCAGGCCGATGGCCTCGCACGACGGGTAGTCCCAGCCGGTGATGATGGCCCCGTCCTGCGGCCGCTTCCACAGCGGGATGGCCTCGGTGAGCGGCTCACTGCTCATGATCACCGCGCAGGCGTGCACGCCGGCGTTGCGGATCAGACCCTCCAGTCCGCGGGCGGTCTGGTAGATGGTGCGGACGTCCGGATCCGTTTCGATCAGGCCGCGGACCTCCGTGGCCTCTTTGTACCGCTCGTGCGCCGGATCGGTGATGCCCGACAGCGGGATGTCCTTGGCCATGATCGGCGGCGGCAACGCCTTGGTGATCCGGTCGGCGATGGCGAAGCCGGGCTGGCCGTAGTGGATTCGCGCCGAATCCTTCAGCGCCGCCTTGGTTTTAATGGTGCCGAAGGTGATCACCTGGGCCACCCGGTCCTGGCCCCACTTGTCGGCGGCGTAGCGCACCATCTCGCCGCGACGACGGTCGTCGAAGTCGATATCGATGTCGGGTGCCGACGGACGCTCGGGGTTGAGGAATCGCTCGAACAGCAGGCCGTGCGGGATCGGGTCGATGTTGGTGATGCCCAGCGCGTAGGCCACCAGCGAGCCCGCCGCCGAACCGCGCCCGGGCCCCACCCGGATGTCGACTGACCGCGCGTAGTTGATCAGGTCGGCGACGATCAGGAAGTACGACGGGAAGCCCTTGTCGCAGATGACCTTGATCTCGTACTCGGCCCGGTCGACGTAGTCCTGGCCGACACCGGACGGGAAACGCCGCCGCAGTCCCGCCATCACCTCGTGGTGCAGCCAGGTCGCCTGGTCATGCCCCTCGGGCACCGGGAAGATCGGCATCCGGTCGCGTGGTGCCCACACGTCGTCGTAGGACTGCACCCGCTCGGCGATCAACAGTGTCGAGTCGCACGCGCCGGGAATCTGGTCGTCCCACAGCCGGCGCATCTCGGCGGCCGACTTCAGGTAGTAGCCGTCGCCGTCGAACTTGAACCGGTTCGGGTCCGACAGCGTCTTGCCGGTCTGCACGCACAACAGCGCCTCGTGGTTGTGGGCGGCGTCGCGGGTGACGTAGTGGCAGTCGTTGGTCGCCAGCGGGGGGATGCCCAGCTTGCGGCCGATCGCGAGTAAGCCCTCGCGGACCCGCTGCTCGATGGACAGCCCGTGGTCCATCAGCTCGAGGAAGTAGTTGTCGGCACCGAAGATCTCGCGCCACTTGGCGGCCGACTCCAGCGCCTCGCGGTCGTGCCCCAGACGAAGACGGGTCTGCACCTCACCCGACGGGCACCCGGTGGTGGCGATGATGCCGTCAGCGTGCTCGGCGATGAGCTCGGCGTCCATCCGCGACCACTTGCCGAGCTGGCCCTCGAAGGAGGCCAGGGAGGACAACTTGAACAGATTGCGCAGGCCGGCGGCGTTCTCGGCCACCATCGTCAGGTGCGTGTAGGAGCCACTGCCCGAGACGTCGTCGGACTTCTGGCCGGGGTCACCCCACTGGATGCGCCGGGTATCGAAGCGCGAACCCGGCGCGATATACGCCTCGACCCCGATGATCGGCTTGATCCCGGCTTTGGTCGCCGCGTTGTAGAACTCGCTGGCGCCGAACATGTTTCCGTGGTCGGTCATCCCGACCGCGGGCATCTGCAGCCGCTCCACCTCGGCCAGCATCGGCGTGATCTTCGCGGCCCCATCCAGCATCGAGTACTCGGTGTGGTTATGCAGGTGCACGAAGGACGACTGGTTCATAGGGACGCCAGTCTATGACTGAGGACCGACGGCTATCGGGCGTGTCGCGAAGTGTGTCTCGCCAATGATTCGGTGGCGACCCGCAGCGCCCGGCTACGCCGCGCTTGCGATCGCCACGGGCCGGTTAGCCGTACAGCTCGACGAACTGCTGCAGCGACTTGTGCACGTCCCCCTTGACGGCGCGGGCCGCCGCCGCGCCCACCGGGCCGAACAACGCGCGCCCGCCCAGCTCGAGGCGCAGACCGAGGGTCGAACCCCCTGCGGCGGCCCGCACCGTGAGCGTGACGGCGTACCTGGCACCGCCCTTGCCGGACCCCGACAGCGCCACCTGATGCGGCGGATCCCACGTGGTCACCGTCCACGTCACCCGGTTGCGGAAGCCCTTCGCCCGGGCCACGCCCACGACCTGGGCGCCCTCGCCGAGCTCCTCGGGCAGATCACTGCGCCACCCCTCGTGCATCACCAGCCAGTCGCCCAAGTCCGACAAATCGGAGACGCGGTCCCACATCTCCTGCGGGCTCATCGGCACGTCGGCGGTCATGTCAACAGCGGCCATCTGCGGAGCCTAGCGCCGGCCGCGAAGCGGGCGGCGGGGCGCCTTCGTCACATCCGCCACTGCAACCCCCGATCCGAAGAGGCATCCGGCCGCATGCCCGCCCGGTGCAGGGACGGAAGTGACACCTGTGACCGGGCGGGGCGATTCAAGCTCAGCGGCTGGGTCCCCCGCGGAAGCGGCTACCCAGCCGAATCCCGGGCAGCAGCAGGCTGCGCGGCGCGAATCTGCCGCCGGTGCTGACGACCTTGGGCACGACGCCGGGCACCACGGCGCGCCTGCCGGCCAGCATCCCGCCGATCGCCGCCTCGGCGACGTCGCGCGGCGAGACCTGCGCGATGGAAATGCTGAACCGCTCCGCGTTGGCGATCTCGGCCCATTCGGTCGGCACCGGCCCGGGGCACAGGCACGTGACCGACACCCCGGTTCCGTGCAGCTCCTCGTGCACGGCTTCGGAGAACGTCTGCACAAACGCCTTGGTCGCCGAATAGACCGCCATGTAGGGCACCGGCTGAAAACCGGCAATCGACGCGATGTTCATCACCGCGCCGGCACCGCGCTCGACCATGCCGGGCAGGGCCGCGTGGGTGAGTTCCATCAACGCCAGCGCGTTGAGGGTGACCTCTTCGCTTTCGCGCTCGAGCGGCAGCTCGTGGAAGACCCCGCTGGTGCCGAAACCGGCGCTGTTGCACAGGCCGGCGATCGGCTCGGCGCGCAGCCGGTCCGCCAATTTCAAGCGGCCCTTGCTGTCGCTGAGGTCCAGCGGCAGCACCTCGACCGCCACCGAGTATTCCTGGCCCACCTCGTTGGCGAGTTCGTCGAGGCGTTCCCGGCGCCGCGCGACCAGCAGCAGCGGAAAGCCGCGGCGGGCCAGCCCGCGAGCCAGTTCGGCGCCGATGCCGGACGAGGCGCCGGTGATGACGACGGTGGTCTGAATGTCAGGTTTCGGAAGGCTCATGATGTCACCAATGTATCCCGCGGGTCGCCCGCACGAACGCCTCGCTGCGTTTATCGAATGGCGGTGCGTCGCTTGCCGATTCGTCGCCTTTGGCGGCGTGGGAGTCGCCGAACATGGCGAACGCGCGGTTGCGCACCCGGTCCATCACCGCCGGGTTGACGGCGTCGGCGACGGCGGCGAACTGCCCGAACGGTGAGCTCGCCCGCCGGGGCCGGTGCACGATCGCGTCCGCGATCACCCCGGCCGCCTGATCCGGCGTCAGCGCCGGAAACTTGTCGTAGAGCGTGGTCGGGCTGATCATCGGGGTGCGCACCAGGGCCATGTGCACGGTGGTGAACCGCACGCCGTCGTTGACGGTCTCGGCCTGCAGGGAGTCGCACAGGCTGTCCAGCGCGGACTTGCTGGCGATGTAGGCGCCGAAGCGTGGCGCTCGGGTCTGCACGCCGACCGAGGAGATGTTGACGATGTGCCCGAAGCCGCGTTCCCGCATCCCCGGGATGAATTTGAGGATGAGCTGGACCGCGCCCAGGTAGTTCAGCTGCATGGTCCGCTGATAGTCGTGGATCCGATCGTAGGACAGCTCCAGCGAGCGCCGGATCGACCGTCCCGCGTTGTTGATCAGGATGTCGACGCCCCCGAGGTCGTGGAGCACCTGATCGGCCATCGCGGCGATCGCGTCCATGTCGGACAGGTCACAGGGGTAGACGTGGGCGGTGCCGCCGTTGCCGCGGACCTCGTCGGCAACCTTCTCGAGGTTTTCCCGGGTGCGCGCGACGAGCACCACCGTGCCGCCCGCTTCGGCGATCTTCTTCGCGGCGGCCTCACCGATGCCCGACGATCCCCCGGTGATCAGAACGACCTTGCCCCCGACGGCCTCGTCGAGCGTGCGGCCCTGGACCGCGTCGAGCAGATTCCTCAGATAGAACGGCCGGTAGCGCCCGGCGGAGTTGGGGGTGTTGACGATGTGGGACATCGCCGCGATCGGCTTCTCCACCAAACTCGCGAGCGGCTTTTCCACCAGGTTCGTTATGTCACCAAGATTCATCGGCTTTCGCTCCTGATGATGTCGGCCTCACGACAGCAGCTGGCCTGCCCGTTGACCACGACCGCGTTTCGGGGCTGTGTGAATGATGTGACGTGTGTCATTAAGCCAACCTAGGACATCAGCCCCCGGGCTCGATGCAGATTTCGGGCATGTAACCCGGGGAGCGCGTCTCACCCGCGGCGAAGGGAACCGTCAAGAATGGGCAATCCGCTTGTTACGCAAAGTCATCCGTGCGTGATCGCAAACTAACTGCCGGGCAACGCCGAAATGTTCCAATCGAGCTTATGAAAATTCTGGCACGCTTCCGCAAACCACAGCCGGTCACCGTCTACGACCGGATCGGCGGGCACGAGGCGATCGAAGTCGTGGTCGAGGACTTCTACGTGCGTGTGCTTGCCGACGATCAACTCTGCGGCTTCTTCACCGGAACCAACATGAACCGCCTCAAAGGCAAGCAGGTCGAGTTCTTCGCCGCAGCCCTCGGCGGCCCCGAGCCCTATACCGGCGCACCGATGAAGCAAGTGCATCAGGGGCGCGGGATCACCATGCACCACTTCAACCTGGTGGCCGGACACTTGTCCGACGCGCTCGCCGCGGCCGGGGTCCCCTCCGAAACGGTGACCGAGATCATCGGCGCGATCGCGCCGCTGGCTCCCGAGATCGCGACCGGCGAGGCCAACAAGGCCACGGTCTGAGCGGGGTTGCCACCACGACCGCGGCGGCAATCTCGGCGTGTCGCGCCCGAGGTGTGCCCCGCAACCGGTAGTCAGCACGTATGCGACTGCTCGCCGTCATCGTTGCGACCCTGGTGCTGGGCGCCTGCGGTGCGAAAACGACCCCGCCGTCGGCCACCACCACCACGCCGACGACCACCACTACCCCGGCGGCCGCGGCGGCGCTCGACTGTGCCAAACCGGCCAATGCGGCCCAGCAGCTGGTGTGCGGCGATCCGCACCTGACCGACCTCGACCACCGCCTGCAGGCCTCCTACCAACAGGCACTGGCCCGGCCCGGCGCGGACCACGGCGCGCTGACGACCGCGCAGAACAGCTGGGCGACCGTTCGCGATGGTTGCGTACAAAACCCCGAAATGCGCACCTGCCTGGTCGAGGCCTATCAGACGCGGCTGGTCCAGTTGGCCATCGCCGACCCCGACACCGTGAGCCCGCCCGTCGTCACCTACCAGTGCCCCGCCGACGCCGGGCCGTTGACCGCGCAGTTCTACAACCAGTTCGACCCGCCCACGGCGGTGCTCAACTGGAAGGGCAACCAGGAGATCCTCTTCCTCGAGCCGTCCGGCAGCGGCGCCAGGTACGGCCGGCAGGGCTCGGAATACTGGGAGCACCAGGGCGAGGTCAAGCTCGAATTGAACGGCACCAAATTCGTCTGCCGCGCGCCGTGAACAGTGCCTAGCATGCTCGACATGGGTCGCACATTCGACGACCTCGTGGCGGAGGCCGACGCGGCCCCCGTCGATGGTTGGGATTTTTCCTGGCTGGACGGGCGTGCCACCGAAGAACGCCCGTCCTGGGGTTACCAGCGTCAGATGAGCCAACGGCTGGCGAGCGTGTCGGCCGCCTGCGACATCGACACCGGGGGCGGCGAGGTGCTCGCGGGCGCCGAGAGGTTTCCGCCCACGATGGCTGCGACGGAGTCATGGCCGCCCAACGCGGCCCTGGCCACCCAACGCCTGCATCCCCGCGGCGTGGTGGTCGTGGTGACCGGGGACGAGCCGCGGCTGCCGTTCGCCGAGGCGGCTTTCGACCTGGTGACCAGCCGCCATCCCGTCGCGGTGCGGTGGGATGAGATCGCCCGGGTGCTGCGGCCGGGCGGCACCTACTTCGCGCAGCAGATCGGGCCCGCAACGATGGCCGAGCTGGTCGAATACTTCATCGGGCCGCAGCCGGAGAAATGGGCCGAGTTACACCCCGACGTCCAAAGCGCCGAGGCCCGGGCCGCAGGGATGCGGGTCGTCGATATGCGCATGGAGCGGATGCGGGCAGAGTTCTTCGACGTCGGCGCCGTTATCTACTTCCTGCGCAAGGTGATTTGGACGGTGCCGGACTTCACGGTCGACGCCTATCGCGAGCGGCTGCGCGAACTGCACGAGCGCATCGAGGCCGACGGGCCCTTCGTCGCGCACTCCGTGCGGCTCCTCGTCGAGGCACGCAAGCCCGAGTGATCAGCCCTCGTCGCGCAGCACGTCCAGCGCGTGCTGCAGATCGGCCGGGTAGGGGCTGACGATCTCCATCCGCCGGCCGTCCGCCGGGTGGGCGAACGACAGCGAGCGCGCGTGCAGCCATTGTCGTTCCAGCCCAAGCCTTTTCGCGAGTTTCGGATCCGCTCCGTAGACCAGGTCACCGCAGCACGGGTGGTGCAGCGCGGAGAAGTGCACCCGAATTTGGTGCGTGCGACCGGTTTCCAGGTGCACGTCGAGCAGGCTGGCGGCGTGAAAGGCTTCGATGGTGTCGTAGTGGGTGAGGCTGTGCCGGCCGTGCGTCGTGACCGCGAACTTCCACTCGCCGCCGCGGTGCCGCCCGATCGGTGCGTCGATCGTCCCGCTCGACGGATCCGGATGCCCCTGCACCAGCGCGTGGTAGCGCTTGTCGACCGTGCGCTGTTTGAACGCGCGCTTCAGCGCGGTGTAGGCGCGCTCGGAGAGCGCCACCACCATCACCCCGGAGGTGCCGACGTCGAGGCGATGCACGATGCCCTGCCGCTCGGGCACGCCGGACGTGGTGATCCGGTAGCCGGCGGCGGCCAGGCCGCCGAGCACCGTTGGCCCGGTCCACCCCACCGACGCGTGCGCGGCCACCGCCGCCGGCTTGTCGACCGCGACGATGTCGTCGTCGGAATACAGGATCGTCATGCCCTCGATGTCGACGGGCGTGTTCTCCACCGGCGCCGGCGCGTCGGGCAGGTGCACCTGGAGCCACGCTCCGCCGGTCAGCCGGTCGGATTTGCCCGCCTGCACGCCGTCCAGTTCCACCCCGCCGTCTTCGGCCAGGGCCGCGGCGGCGCTGCGGGACAGTCCCAGCAGGCGCGCCAGCCCCGCGTCCACGCGCATGCCCGCCAGCCCCTCCGGGACGGGCATGGAACGGTCAGTCAACGCTGATCGGCCTTACGCCGACCCGCGGTGTCGAAGTCGTAGCCGAAGATCGACAGCACCACCAAGAGGATGGCGCCGCCCACCACCGAGGGGTCGGCGACGTTGAACACCGGCCACCAGCCGACCGACAAGAAGTCCACGACATGGCCGCGCAGCGGCCCGGGCGCCCGGAAGAAGCGATCGACCAGGTTGCCCATGGCGCCGCCGAGGATCATCCCCAGCCCGACGGCCCACCAGGGCGACACCAGCCGTCGGCCCATCCAGAAGATGCCGACCACCACACCGGTCGCGATCAGCGTCAGCACCCAGGTGTATCCGGTGGCCATCGAGAACGCGGCCCCGGAATTGCGCACCAACGTCCAGGTCACCGTGTCGCCGATGATGGGCACCGGCTGACCGGGGGGCAGCAGTTTGACGGCGAGCACCTTGGTGACGATGTCCAGGGCCAGGACGATCGCCGCGACCGACAGCAGCAGACGCAGCCGCCTCGGCGGCCGCTGCGGGTCGGTAGGCGCGGCGTCCTCAGCCTTATCGGCCGAAGTCACGGGCTCAGCGGATCCTGTGGGTTCCTCGGGCACTCTCACATCATCCACTAATGCGGACGCGGGCTCGCCGATGTTCGCGGTTGGCGTGCGCGATGATTTGACCATGGGCCGGCTCACCGTCATCGCCACCGGAGGCACGATATCGACCGGCACCGGTGCGGACGGCGTGCACCGGCCCTCTTATGGCGCGGCCGACCTGGCGTCCGGCCTCGACGTCGACGTGGTCGACGTGCTGGCGTTGGACAGCTCCCAGCTGGTGCCGGCCGACTGGGACCGGATGCGCGGCGCCGTGCGGGCGGCGATCGACGGCGGCTCCGACGGTGTGGTGGTCACCCACGGCACCGACACCATGGAGGAGAGCGCGCTGTGGCTCGAACTCACGCATGCCGGGGACGTCCCGGTGGTGCTGACCGGCGCCATGCGCAGCGCCGACGCCCCCGACGCCGACGGTCCGGCCAACCTGCGCGCCGCCCTTGCCGTGGCGGGGAGCCCGGCCGCCCGTGGCCTGGGCGTTCTGGTGTGCTTCGCCGGCCGCGTGCTGCAGCCGTTGGGTCTGAGCAAGGTGGCGACCAACGACCTGAGCGGGTTCGCCGGTGAGCTGATCGGCACGGTGAACGGCGGCGTCACGTTGGCCGGCACGAAGACGCGGCCCCAGCTCGGCGATCTCAGCGCAGCGGAAGCGCCACGGGTCGACGTCGTCGCCACCTACCTGGGCAGCGATGGGGTGGCCCTGGACGCGTGTGTGGCCGCCGGGGCGCGGGGCGTGGTGCTCGAGGCGCTGGGTTCGGGCAACGCCGGCGACGCGGTGGTCGAGGCGGTGGCCCGCCACTGCCGGGCCGGGGTCGCCGTCGCGGTGTCCACCCGCGTCCCGGGCGGGCGGGTCAGTGCCAGCTACGGCCCCGGACACGAGATGGCGGCCGCCGGCGCGGTGATGGTCCCCCGGCTGCGACCGCCTCAGGCCCGGGTTCTGGTGATGGCCGCGCTGGCCGCGAAGCTACCGGTCGGCGACGTCATCACCCGGTGGGGCTGACGGCGCGTTGGCCTGCAGCGCGCCCAGGTAGTCCGGCCAGTCCAGGGAATCGACCGGGTTGGCTTTGCTCAGCTCGGCGGTGTCGGCGGGGAACGTCCGGGCCGGGCCCGGGCCGGAGCTGCGGGTCTCGAACCGCGCGGTGACCACCCCGTGGCCCGCGCCCTGCACCCAGCCGTGCCCGAGTTCGCGGTGCGCTATGTCGTCTCCCACCCGCCACCCCGCGTCGTCTCCCACCCGCCACCCCGACTCCGGCGCAGGCGGCGCGAACATGGCCTCGGCCGCGGTCTCGACGGGGTATTGCTCCGACGTCGCCCCCGCCAGGTCCAGATCGGGAAACAGCGACCCTTGCCGCACATCGCTCAACCCCGAAAACCCCACGCCCAGTAGGCGAATCGGCCCGATCTCGCGGGGGTCGAGCAGCAGCCGCCGGGCCACCGCGACCAGCGCGCCGGCCTCGGTCGTCGCGTAGGGCAGCGTCGCCGAACGGGTCAGCGTGCTCATGTCGGATTTCTTCAGTTTCACCGTGACGGTGCGGGCGCCGCGGCCGTCGCGCAGCAGGCGTTGATGAGCGTGCTCGGCGATCGGGTGGATC
This sequence comes from uncultured Actinomycetota bacterium, assembly GCA_963850895.1. Lineage (GTDB taxonomy): Bacteria > Actinomycetota > Actinomycetes > Mycobacteriales > Mycobacteriaceae > Mycobacterium. The sequence continues at coordinate 211,369 of CAWKNK010000002.1, forward strand.
GCCTCACGCAGCTGCTCCAGGCTGGTCAGGTCGACGGCGAAGGTGGACTCGGAGCTGATCTGCTTGGCTTCGGCACGCTCGGCGACGGGGCGGTCGTCGATGCCGCGGGCCAGGCGGTGCAGCGCCGGGCCGATCGTCGCGCCCAGGATGTTCGCGGACTCGGCGTCGGTCAGGGCGGCCAGCTGGCCGATCGTGTCGATGCCGAGTCGATTCAGCTTCTCCTCGGCGACCGGACCGATGCCCCACAGCCGCCGCACCGGTAACCCGCCGAGCAGCGACCGCTCTTCGGCGCGCCGGACCACCCGGATGCCGTCGGGTTTCGCCAGGCCGGACGCAATCTTGGCGATCTGCTTGCCCGAGCCGGCACCGACCGAGGCGATCAGGCCCGTCTCGTCGCGAACCCGTCGCCGCAAGTCCTCGCAGAACGCCTCGACGTCCTCGGCGGACGCGCCCGCAAGGTGGGGCGGTTCACCGAAGCCCTCGTCGAAGGACAGTTGCTCGACGACCGGCACCACGCTGCGCACGGTGTCGAAGACTCGCCGGCTGGCCACCCCGTACACCACGCCGCGCGGCGGCAACACCACCGCGGTCACGCCGATCAGGCGGCGGGCCTGGTGCATCGGCATGGCCGAGCGGGCGCCGAACACGCGGGCTTCGTAGCTGGCCCCGGCCACCACGCCCCGGCCGCCCAGCCCGCCGACCAGCACCGGCCGTCCCCGCAGGGTCGGCCGGGTGAGTTGTTCGACCGAGGCGAAGAACGCATCCATGTCCAGGTGCAGCACCCAACGGGACTCCACACTTGAAAATGCTATTGGTCTAGCGTCCTTCGGTATGGACGTCGACGTAGAAGCGCGCGGCGGCAGGCAGCGTGGGTGGGCGGTCAAATGATGGAAACCGAACACGGCGACGCACCGACGTCTCGATGGGCGCGGCTGCGCCACCAGTGGGACCAGCGGCTGCAACCCGGTGAACAGGCCACGGTGCTGGCCTGGGCGTCGTTCACCCTCACGTTCGCCGGACTGCGGACGCTCACGCACTGGATCCGCGCCGGCCACGGCCCGTCGGGTGGCGGAGTGTCGATGGGCGGGAGGCACTTTCACCACTACAACATCGGCATCGGGATGCTGGCGACGGTGGGCGGCGTGGGCCTGCGCGGAACCGACCAGCAACGGCGGCACCCCGCGGCGGCCGTCGCGTACGGTGCCGCGAACGCCATGATCGTGGACGAGCTTGCCCTGCTCTTGGACCTCAAGGACGTCTACTGGGCACGAGAGGGCCGCGAGAGCGTCGACGTCGCAGTCGGACTCATCGCCATCGGCGCGACCGTCGTGGCGGGTATGCCGTTCTGGCCCCATGCCCACCGCGCGCTGTGGAAGGGCAACTGACCGCCAGGCCGCTCACGCCTTCGCGATGCTCACCCGGACGCCGTCGCCGATGTCGACACCGTCGGCCGGTTCGCCGAATTCGAAACTGGTGGCCAGGATCTCACCGGCGATCAGGTCGCGGTGCGTGCTCGCCCAGTCGGCCCGCTCGGCCGGCACGCACATCACCACGGAGATCCGGTCGGACACGTCCAGACCGGTCGACTTGCGCAACTCCTGCAGCTCGCGAATGCGGTCCTTGGCCCACCCCTCGGCCTCCAGCTCCGGGGTCACGGTGCCGTCCAGCACCACCAGACCGGCCCCGTCGGGCAGCGCGGCGGTGAATTCCGGGTCGGCGGCGACCAGCCGCGAGCTGTACTCCTCGGGTTGCAGCACCGCGGGCCCCGCGGTCAGGGTGCCGTCAGGATTGACGACGCCCTCCCCCGCCTTGACCGCCTTGATGGCGGCCTGCACGTCCTTGCCCAGCCGCGGCCCGGCCACGCGGGCGTTGACGGTGAGCTCGAACCGGCCGTAGGTGTCGATCGCGTCGGTCAGTTCGACGCTCTTGACGTTGAGCTCGTCGGCGATCAGGTCGGCGAACGGCTCCAGCCGCCCCGGGTTGTCCACGGCCACGGTCAATTTCGGTAGCGGCAGGCGCACCCGCAGTTTCTTGGCCTTGCGCAAAGAGGACGCGGCCGAGCACACCTCGCGGACCTGATCCATCGCGGCGACCAGGTCGGGGTCCGCGGGCACGTCGCCCGCTTGCGGCCAATCGGTGAGATGCACCGACCGCCCTTCTGTGAGTCCGCGCCAGATGATCTCGGTGACCGAGGGAAGCAGCGGCGCAGCCAGCCTGGCCGTCACCTCGAGCACGGTGTGCAGGGTGTCGATGGCGTCGGCGTCTTCCTCCCAGAACCGCGAACGCGAGCGGCGCACATACCAATTCGTCAACGCCTCGGTGAACTGCCGTAGGTGCTCGCAGGCCCGGGAGATGTCGCAGGTGTCCATTTCGCGGGTGAGGTCGTCGCGCAAAGCGGCGAGCTTGGCCAGGATGTAGCGGTCCAGCACCTGCCGCGAATCAGTGCGCCAGGTACCGACTTTGGGCGCGTAGAGGGCCAGGAAGCTGTAAGCGTTCCACAACGGCAACAGGACCTGCCGCACGCCCTCGCGGATGCCCTGCTCGGTGACGATCAGGTTGCCGCCGCGCAGGATCGGCGAGGCCATCAGGAACCAGCGCATCGCGTCGGAGCCGTCGCGGTCGAACACCTCCGACACGTCCGGGTAGTTGCGCAGCGACTTGCTCATCTTCTGCCCGTCGGAGCCCAGCACAATCCCATGCGCGACACAGGTTTTGAACGCCGGCCGGTCGAACAGCGCGGTGGCCAGCACATGCAGCGTGTAGAACCAGCCGCGGGTCTGCCCGATGTACTCGACGATGAAGTCGCCGGGATAGTGGCTGTCGAACCAGTCGGCGTTCTCGAACGGATAGTGCACCTGCGCGTACGGCATGGAACCCGAGTCGAACCACACGTCGAGCACGTCGGGGATCCGTCGCATGGTGCTGCGGCCGGTGGGGTCGTCGGGGTTGGGCCGAGTCAGCTCGTCGATGTAGGGCCGGTGCAGATTGGTGGGGCGCACCCCGAAGTCGCGCTCCAGCTCGTCCATGCTGCCGTAGACGTCGATGCGCGGGTAGGCCGGGTCGTCGGACTTCCATACCGGAATCGGACGTGCCCCAGTAGCGGTTTCGCGAGATCGACCAATCGCGCGCGCCCTGCAGCCACTTGCCGAACTGGCCGTCCTTGACGTGTTCGGGGTACCACGTGATCTGCTGGTTGAGTTCCACCATGCGGTCGCGGAACGCGGTGACCGTCACGAACCAGGACGACACCGCCCGATAGATCAGCGGATTGCGGCACCTCCAGCAGTGCGGGTAGGGGTGCTCGTAGGTCTCGTGGCGGAGCAGCACCGCGCCGTTCGCCGCCGCCGGGCCGCTCCCGTTCTTCAGGTCGCGGATGATCTGCGGGTTGGCGTCGAAGACGTGCTGCCCCTGGTAATCCGGCACGGTGGCGTCGAAGCGGCCCTTGGAATCGACCGGCGTGACCGGCACGATGCCGACCTTGTCGGTGGTCGCCATGTCGTCTTCGCCGTAGGCCGGCGCCATGTGCACGATCCCGGTGCCGTCCTCGGTGGTCACGAACTCCCCCGGCAGCACCTGAAAAGCCTTGGGGCTGTCCATGAAATACGGGAAGGGCGGCAGGTAGCGCGTGCCGAGCAGGTCGGCCCCACGGTGGGTACCCAGTATCTCGGGCTCTTCACCCAACTCGCGGGCGTAGGCGGCCAGCCTCGGCTGCGCCAGCACGAAACGATGGTCGCCGGCCCGAACCTCGACGTAGGTGACCTCGGGGTTGACCGCGACCGCCAAGTTCGACGGCAGGGTCCACGGTGTCGTCGTCCACACCAGCAGGTGCGCGCCGTCCAGCGCGCCGCCCACCACCCTGAATCCGACGGTGAGCGCCGGGTCTTGGCGGCTCTGGTAGACGTCGTCGTCCATCCGCAATTCGTGGTTGGACAGCGGGGTTTCGTCGCGCCAGCAGTACGGCAGGACCCGGTAGCCCTCGTACGCCAGGCCCTTGTCCCAGAGCTGCTTGAACGCCCAGATCACCGACTCCATGTAGGACAGATCGAGCGTCTTGTAGTCGTTGTCGAAATCGACCCAGCGGGCCTGGCGGGTCACATACGCCTGCCACTCGTCGGTGTAGCGCAAGCACCGATTCGCGGCAGGCATCGTTGAACGCGGCGATCCCCATGTCGTCGATCTGGGACTTGTCGGTGATGCCCAGCTGACGTTCGACTTCGAGTTCGGCGGGCAGCCCGTGGGTGTCCCAGCCGAACCGGCGCTCAACCTTGTAGCCGCGCATGGTGCGGTACCGCGGGACGATGTCTTTGACGTAGCCGGTGAGCAGGTGCCCGTAGTGCGGCAGCCCGTTGGCGAACGGCGGCCCGTCGTAGAAGACGTATTCCGGGGCGCCGTCGCGGCGGGCGATGCTGGCCCGGAAGGTGTCGTCGCGGGCCCAGTAGTCGAGCACCTCGAGTTCGAGCGCCGGGAAGTCGGGCGCCCCGGGCTTCGGATACGCCTTGATGTCGGCGTTATCAGTCACGATGTTGCGTCGTCTCCTGTGCCACTCAGGCCGGGGACGACGACGCGCGGTGTGCGCGAGCGCCGCGGTACCACCCCGCTTGCCGTGCTTTCGCGTGGCCGCTCATCGAAGGCTGTGACGGGCCTACCCGTTCGGTTCTACTGGGCCAGACTGGCTGTTCTTCCGAAGGCTCCCCGGTGATGGCCGGATCGATGCCAGTGCGTCGATTCTACTCAAGCACGACAAATCACAGGGCACGGAGGCCACAGACTCCAAAGACTCCAAGGGGCCGCTAAGCCGCAGAGCCGGTCTGCAGCCAAGCAGCCCCTTGGAGCCGCGCTTGCTCGCTGTCCATCGTTTCAGGCCTGGACTTCGAGCACACCGACCCGCCACAGCGCCGCGTACACGTGGCGCATGCCGACGGTCAACAGCCGCGTTGCACCCTCCACCAGCGGGTCGCCGGCGAGAAAAGGCTGCGTGTTGGCCTGGCGGGTGACCTTCTTGGGCGCCGGGGCCTCAATAGTGGCCTGAATTGTGTCTTCGCGCACCACCGTCAGTGTGCGGGCGGGCGCTACGGTTACCACTTCGTCGTACAGAGCTGCGGTCATGATCGCCTCCTAGACGGGCTTATTGAACGGGGACTACCTGGACTGACGTGTCCCGTCCCGTAGAGGTTCCGATCCCAGAACGCTTGGCCGATAAGCGACTTGGCGTCGCGATTCAGCCGAGAACGTCGTGCCGGAGAACGGATAGGGACGCGACATAGTTCGGACTTCGGTCCGGACTATCGCTGGAACTCATACGTCCCTCACCTCCTCGCGGTCACGACGCGCACGGTCGTCCGCACGCGATCTATGCGCAGCAGAGGAGCAGAAAGCCGACGACCGTCGGAAATCCGCACCCCACTCGTCAGAGCTTCGACACCACACGACGTGTCCGGTATCCCGGAAGCCACCTGGGCTCAACCCTTAAGCCGGGAGGAGCTGTCCTGACCCGGGGCGTCTTTCGACGTTCGGGGTCAGTGGCCTGTATTCGTGTAGACGCCTCACCTAACGAGGTGCTTACCCGACCGATAATGCACGACGGGTCCGACAGGGTCAACTTTCTTTGCGCGTGTTCTCGAATCTTTACGCTTTTGTCAGGTACACACACAGGTTTCAGCCAGCTTCGAGTCCCTGACCTGGGAGTATGGCTCAAACGTCGTCAGCACCGGCCGTTCACTTTTTGTTTGCCGGGGCTTCCTGTCTATCCGGCGGCCCGCGGGCGCAGGCCGTCGAACACCAGCCCAACGACGAAGTCGGCGACTTGAGCCGCAGTGACGTCGTCGTCGGTGCTCAGCCGCCGGTGCGCTAACTGCCCGACCAGGGCCGCCAGCGTGTACGCCACCATCCGGGGCGGGGCGGGCACCACTTCGCCGCGCTCTTGGGCGGCCACGACGAAAGTTTCGATGTCGTCGATGAACCGCTCGTAGATTCCGCCGAGGTGCTTTTCGAATCGCTCGCCAAGTGCATAAGCGTCGCGGAACAGCAGCTTGACGGTGGCCTTGTCGGCTTCGAAGAATTCCAACGTCGCCTGCACGGAGCTTTTAAGAAGGCCCGAAGCGTCGCCTCTTGTCCGACGTTTTCCGCCGGCCCGCTCAGTGCGGCCAGCGACATGTTTACGCAACGCACTCTCCTCGACCGCCATCAACGCGTGAAACAGCTCGTCCTTGGAGTCGAAGTACCAATAGATCGAGCCGTAGGCCAGGCCCGCCTGCTTGGCGATGTCGGCAATCGTCGTCGCGTGAAAACCCTTGCGCGCGAACACTTCTTTGGCGGCCGCCATGATCTCGTCGCGCCGCTGCGACTTGTCCTCGTCGCTCACCGCCCGGCGTCGCCGGGTGCTGGCGCTCACCTCTCAACCAGGCTCTCGAGCCGCCCGATGGTGTCGATGAACTCCTCGACCATGTCGAGCACCACCGCGCGCGTCGGCCGAACCCGGTCGAGCGAGCCGACCACCTGACCGACGAAGTAGGTGGCCAGCTCACGAGCCTTGGCACCTGGGTGAGCGGCCGCCTGGTTGATGCGCACCTGCGGCTCGGTGATCAGCGCAGTTTGCAACGGCATTCCGAGCGGGGCGGGGTTCTCCGGCCGGTCCCATTCGTCGGTCCAGGCCGTGCGCAGCATGCGCGCCGGCTTACCGGTCATCGAGCGCGACCGCACCGTGTCCGAGGAGCTGGCGGCCAAAAACTTGTCCTTGACCACCGGGGGCGTCTCGGCTTCTTCGGTGGTCAGCCACACCGACCCGCACCACACACCCTCAGCCCCCAGGGCCAGGGCCGCGGCGATCTGGCGACCGCGGGCGATCCCGCCGGCGGCCAGTACCGGGACCGGTGCGACCGCGTCCACCACCTCGGGGACCAAGACCATGGTCGCCACCTCGCCGGTATGGCCGCCGGCCTCGGTGCCCTGCGCGACGATCAGGTCGACACCCGCGGCCGCGTGCCGCCGCGCGTGCCGCGTGGTGCCGGCCAGCGCGGCCACCAGCACGTCGTTGTTGTGGGCGCGCTCGACGAGATCTGCCGGGGGCGGCCCGAGCGCGCTGGCAATCAGCCGAATGTTGTGGGCGAAGGCCACGTCCAGCAGCGGCTCATAGCCCTTGGGCGAGATGTTGAGCCCGCCAGGCGGACGCACGTGCTCCTCGGCGGGCGCCGTGATGCCATAGCGGACCAGTAAGTCGTCGACGAACGCGCGGTGCTCCTCGGGCAGCAGCGCCCGGGCCTGCTTGGCGTCGATCCCCCCTTGCTCGGCGCCGACGTACTTGGGCGGCAACAGCAAGTCGACCCCGTAGGGCTTGCCGCCCGTCTGCTCCTCGATCCAGGTCAGCTCGTTCTCCAGCCGCTTGGGGGCTGTGCGCGACAGCGCCGAGGATGCCGAATCCGCCTGCGTTGGTCACCGCGGCCACCACATCGCGGCAGTGGCTGAAAGCGCAGATCGGGAATTCGACGCCGAGCATCTCGGCAACTCTGGTTCGCATTCGCACGACGCTAAGAGTTATTGATTGATGTGTCAATCGATTACGGTAATCTGCGATTCATGGCTGAGCAGTTGACCGCCCACCAGAGCAGCACCAGCGCCGCCAGGCGGTGCGCGACCTGATGCTGACCACCCCGTTCATCGGCGGGCTCGGCATCGTCTTCGAGCGTTACGAGCCCGACGACGTCACGATTCGGCTCCCGTTCCGGGAGGACCTCACCAACGACGGCATCTACTTCCACGGCGGGGTGATCGCGTCGGTGATGGACACCGCCGGTGCGGCCGCTGCCTGGTCGAACCATGATTTCGACAGGGGAATGCGCGCCTCCACCGTCGCGATGAGTATCCAGTACACCGGCGCCGCCAAGGGCTGCGACCTGTCTGTGTCATGCCCGCACCGCCCGGCGTCGCAAGGAACTCACCTTCACCGAGATCACCGCTACCGATGCCGACGGCAACGTCGTCGCCCACGCCGTGCAGACCTACCGGATCGTCTGAGATCTACGGCGAGCGGCCGTCCGGCGGCCAGCTGGACACGCCCTCCTCTAACGGGACCTTGAGGCTGTGCAGAATCGATGCGACCATTCGCCACGCGCCGATGGCGGTGACGAGTTCGATGAGAACCGTTTTGTCGCCTTGTAATTCGCGTTCGCAGGCTGCCCAGCTCTCAGCACTGACCGCGCCGTCACGCAGCACGTCGTCGGTGGCCGCCAGCACCGCCCGCTCGGTGGGCCCGAACCCGTCGTATCGCTGCCAATCGCGCACGCCGAGCAGATCGTCGGCCGTCACGCCCAGTCCCGACGCGACGCGCCAGTGCTGCGTCCATTCGTAGTCGCACGCGGTGAGCCAGCCGATCCGCATGATCACCAGCTCGCGCAACCGTGGGTCGAGGGCACCGTGCCACAGCATGGTGGCGAGCAGGTCGTTGACGGCGCGCGCCAGTTGCGGATGGTTCAGCAACACCTGGAAGATGCTGAAGTTCGGCCATGTAGTTGGGCACGGCCGCTTCATCGGCGGCGGCTTTGGCCTCGTCGAGCGGCAGTCCGGGCACGCGGGCTGTTGTCATGGTGTGAGCACTCCGTGTACTGGCGGGACACCGTCGCGTTCACCGGCCATGGTAGCCAGCAATTCCTCGGCGTCTTCGAGGCGCACGCAGCGGCGGGGCAGGCTTTCGAACGGGTAGCGACCGGACATCAGCAGATCAAGCGCGGCGCGGTAGGCGGTGACATCTACGCCGAGGGCGCCGATAACGCGCAGCTCCTTGAATACCACCAGGTCGGGCGAAAACCCCGGAGCGCCAGTGCCGAAACCTCGGGTGCCGGCGACAACGTCAGTCCCGGCGAGACGTGCCAGCGCGATTGCCTGCGTGAACGCCGTTGGCGCCTTTGCGGTTACGTTTACGACCACATCCGCCATCGTGCCGGTCGCTTTGCTCAGCGCGGCGACGGGATCCTCGACGGCGACGTCGACTGCGAGGTCGGCGCCGAACTGCGGAGCCAGCGCCAACCGGTCGGCATCGCGGGGCCGTGGCAAGGGGTGTCCTTTTCACGGTTCACGGCCCCGAGCATCCGGCCCGCGCCGAGGGGGTCGCACCGCCCGCGGCGAAGGTGCTGGCCGCGTTGCTGGGCAAGCTGCGTTTCGGCGTCGGCGCAGGGTCGTCGCGGCGGTCTGGCGACTGGTGCGGATGATGACTGACAAAGGGGGCTGACATAACTACTGGACCGCGCATTGAGGATGCCGTGACGCGCTACCCGGCGGTGGGCGGCCGGAGGGAATTCCTACGTACAGGTTCGCTGAAAGAAAAGAAAAAGCCCGGGTCTCTAAAGACCCCTGACTGGTACAAATTGCGAGACGCGCGACCGAAAACCGCTTCTACGACATACCGTAAGAAGTACGGTCCGAAAATGGACAACGTACTCGATCCGATCGACCAGACGCGGGTTTGACCTCGGGCAAGTGACAGGAGCCACCACCCGGCTACAGTGGTGTCTGGGTGTACAACCGCCCGGTCGACATCGACGGTCTGCGGCGGTTCCATCGACCATCTTCAGCGGGGACGGTTATCCCGGCGCATCGAACGGTCACCATTGCGGTTCGGCCGCCACCGCTGGATATCGGCCGACGGCTCATCCGACATTGAGATTGTCGGGTCGGCCCGACCGCGTGAAGAATTCGGCGCCTGGCTCAACGAGCAGGCCATCACCCCACTGGATTGCGAGCACGGACCCGGATGGCACCTTGCGGCGTTCCCGTTCACCGACGGCGGCGCCGGGGTGAGCTTGGTCATCTCACATTGCCTCACCGAGGGCGTCGGGCTGTGCGCGGCGCTGGCGGAAGCGGCGTTTGGCCGCGACGACCCGATCAGCTGGCCGGCCGCCGCATCGCGCCGGCGGTGGCAGGCCCTGCGCGAGGACGCCCGCCAAACCGCGCGCGACACCCCCGCTATCGGCCGCGCCGTCGTCGCCGCGTCACGGTTGGCCCGGCGTAGCCGCGGTGGTGCCGGGGCTGCCACCCCGCTGCCTGCGTTGCCTGTCGGCGCCGACGAACCCGTCACGCTCCCAACGGCAACGATCTTCGTCGATGCCGACGAGTGGGAGGCCCGCGCACAATCACTCGGGGGGACCAGCAACGCGCTGCTTGTGGGATTGGCGGCCCGACTCGCCCAGGGAGTGGGACGGGTCACCGCAGACGGCTCGGTCGCCGTGCGGATGCCGGTCAACGAGCGCATCGCCGGCGATACTCGCGCCAACGCGCTCAGCAATGTCGACATCACGGTCGACCCTGCACCTGCGACGACGGACCTGCGCGAGATCCGGGCCGCAGTCAAACAAGCGCTGATTGGCCACCGGGAGGTACCCGACGACGAGCGGGCAGCGACGTCTCTCGTTCCCCTGTTGGCCCTGGCGCCTAAGCGGCTCCGCCTCAGGGTCGGCGGCGGCCGTGCGACCAGCGCCGTCGCCTCATCCAACCTCGGTGTGATCAACCCGGCCGCCAGCCGGCCAGATGGCACGGACGCCGACTACTTCGCCATGAAGTGGCTCTGCCCGGGCGTGACCAAGGCGATGATGCACCGGCTCGGCGGAGTGCAGTTTTTGCTCTCGGGAATAGCGCACGGACAGGTCTTTGTCTCGGTCACTGCTTATCAGCCGGGCCGTCCCAACTCGAATGACGGCTTGCGACAAGATCTTTCGAGCGCCTTGAATGACTTCTCGCTCGCCGGCACGTATCTCTGAGCGCCCCGAATCACACACCATTGAAGGAATCACCACGTCCGAATCCATGATACAAACGCTTCGACGCGCTCTACCTGCGACTGACCCCCGGGAGTTTCTCTAGCAGCTCGTCTATGTCCTCGGCGCTCGGTATGCATCCACTCAGGTGGCGAGCTACGCGCCAGGCGCGGGCCAGTAGCCGAAGTTCGGCGTCGACGGTCTCGATGTCGCGCATGTGCGGGAGCTTATGTTCGCAGAGCTTGAGCACACTTCACCCTGGACGCTTGACGACTTCACACTGGGGTTGTGTTGGACCGCCCTGCCTCGGCCGTGTCCGTATCGCTCGTTAGGCACGCCGAATGGGTCGGCCTCGGCATTCTCGCGGCGCAGACGTTCCAGTTCTGCGCGTTCATCGGCATCGAGCACCGAACCAGTATTCCCGGCATCATCGGCTGCACGAGCCAGGCGCACCCAACGACCCAGCAATTGTTCGCCCACGCCGATCTCAGCCGCCACACGAGCGGCCGGTCGACCGGTCTCGATCACCAGGCGGGCAGCCTGCTCCCGGAACTCCGGGGTGTACTTCTTACGCTTGCCCGATATACGGACATCCTTCCCGCGGGACCAGCAGTCCCACCAGTTAGGTGTCCACCGTCAGGGGTCAAGGCCAGTTGCTTGAGGAAGGGGGAATGGTTTTGTTCGGGCCAATCCGTAATGGGTTGCCGGACTCAGGATCGGCTGTATCTTCGGTCGCGATGAGCAAGACACCTGTCACTCCGATTGCGGTCATCGGCATGGCTTGCCGGCTGCCCGCAGGCATCGACTCCCCGGAACGGTTATGGGAGGCGTTGCTGCGGGGCGACGACCTGGTCACCGAGATTCCACCCGACCGATAGGATGCCGAGCCGGAACGGCGGGACGACGCTACGTTACACATTGCTCAGACCAGTCGCCGGGGGCGACACTGCTCGCCGGATCGACTGGACCGGAACCGACAGCCCACGCGATCGGCAACGTGATCGAGGTCAGGTGGAAACAGGTCGGCTTAGTGAGATACTTGATCCCTTCGTCCGAAGAGTGGTTACGCAGGTTGGGTTGTGGACTTCTCGATACGGCACGCAATCGCAGAGCGCTGGCGTGTTTGCCGATCTCGCTCTGTCTTTCGGCTGCAGCGACTCTGCCATGGCGGGGAAAGCTGTCAGTTCTTCTGGTCAATAAAACGCTTACCCTTTCATATCCAAGATGTGTCGCTGCCCCGTAGATGACGAAGATATGGCTGACGAGGAACTGGTCGTAGATGGATGGTTTTGGAGCGCAACGCCCCCGCGCAGTACAAGCTCCTGGTAGCCTGACGTGCCACAGCCGCTCGGTCGTGGCGTAGCTTTCATGCCACGTTCGCGCGGGCAAGCCCGGGAATTTGGCAGCAACCTCCGAGGGCAACAGTCGAGCGAGGAAGGATCGCCGTGGAGTCCGACATCTTCACGCTAACGGAGGCAAAGCTGATTCCGGGGCCGCCGCTTCCCCTTGTGATAGAGCCGGCGAGAGAGGAGATCGACGTGGTGGCGTGGGCGACGGCGCACCGCCGCCCGATCCACGAGCTTTTGCTACGCCACGGCGGCATCCTGTTCCGCGGGTTTACCGGCGCGTCGGTCGAGACGTTCCGCAACTTCATCGCGGCGGTGTCCGGCGAGCCCCTCCCCTACATGGAGGGGACGTCGCCTCGGCATGAGGTGGGCGACCACGTCTACACCTCGACCGACTACCCCCCACACCAGCAGATCCCCCTGCATAACGAGCTGTCCTACAGCAACAACTGGCCGCTACGCCTCTTCTTCCACTGCGTAGTGCCGCCGGCCAGTGGAGGCGCCACTCCCATTGCCGACAGCCGCAACGTGTACCAGCGGATCTCGCCAGCACTGCGGGAACGCCTAGAGGAACGTGATTACCTCTACGTACGGCACTTCAGCCCCGACATCGGCCTCGGTTGGCGGAAAGCGTTCCAGACCGACGACCGCACTGCCGTCGAACGCTATTGCGCCGACAACGACATCGAATTCACCTGGGGCGCGGACGAGAAGCTTACCACCCGGCAGCGGCGACCGGTGTCCGAGGCGCACCCGGAGACCGGTGAGATGACCTGGTTTAACCACCTCACGTTCTTCAATGTGTCCACATTGGACCCGATGGTGGCCGAGGCACTGCTGTTGATGGGCAAGGAGAACCTGCCGAACAACACCTACTACGGCGACGGCGCGGAGATCGAGCCGGAGGCACTCGACGAGCTTCGCGCCGCGTACGAGGCGGAGACCGTGGTCATACCGTGGCAAGAGGGCGACATCATGATGCTCGACAACATGCTCGTCTCCCACGGTCGGGAGCCATACAAGCCGCCTCGGCAGATTGTGGTCGGGATGGCTGAGCCGTGGTCCCGATTTGGGAGTAACGGACGATAGCTTCGGCGCCTACATCGGTGGACAGCGCATCGAGCCTGAAGTGAAAGGCTCGGATCCGCGATGAAATTTGTGCTGGCAAGCTATGGAAGTCGCGGCGACGTCGAGCCCTGCGCCGCCGTCGGTCGTGAACTGCTTTGGCGTGCGGGCGTATTCCTTGCCAGACGCCGCAATGCCGGGGAGCATTGTCGCGTGAACCGGATCAAGGCCGTGCAGCAGGCGCTCGACGGGCGGGCAAGGCGCGTCTACCTCGAGATCGGCGTTTCCCGCGGAGTGACATTCCGGCGTATTACCGCCGACGAGAAGATCGCCGTCGACCCGGCCTTTAAGCTCTCGGCGCGATCCCGCAGGCTCGCCGACGCCAAGGCGCGCGCCACCCACTACTTCGAGACGACCAGCGACGCGTTCTTCGCGAACGAGACCGGCTTCCTCGAGCAGCACGGCATCGACGTCGCCCTAATCGATGGGCTCCACACCTATAAGCATGTCGTGCGCGACGTCGAGAACACCCTGCGCTACCTGCGGGACGACGGCGTCATCGTCCTGCACGACTGCAACCCCGCAAACGCCTCGATCGCCTGCCCCGCGACGTCATACGCCGACTTTCGTGCGCAGCACCGCTGGTGGGACCTCCTCTGGGTCACAAGACCTCCGTGGACCGGCGACGTCTGGAAGGCGATCGTCCAGCTGCGCAGCACCCGGCACGACCTGCGAATCGCGGTGCTGAACTGCGATCACGGCGTCGGCGTCATACGAAAGGGATCTCCGGAATCGCGATTGACCTACTCGCCGGCGCAGATCGAGGCGCTCGATTATGCGGATCTCGCCGCCGACCGCGACCGCTTGCTTAACTTGAAGCCGCCCGCGTATCTCGGCGAATTTCTCGCGTCAGAGCGCCGAATCTCGCCCAAGTTCTGAATAAATGGCTACCCGATTGCCCTGCATCACCGCGAATCCCCCGAAACCCTCGGAGCAGACCTTGCTTGACGAAGGCGGTGTTTCACCACCGCGTGACCGAGCTTGCCGTCCTGGGAGAAGAACAGGATTTTTAACATGGACGGCGCGGAGCAGGGCGGTGAGGGATGGTGGGGGAATGTTAACTTATATCAAACAAGACCCGGCGTGAAGCCGCCCATTGTGCCGATGCCCGCAACAAGCCTGCTGAGCTGCATCTCGTTTCACTACAGGGAGTCGCGCCTGCAATACCTGCGGCAGACCCTGGCGACTCAACCTCTCCTTGCGGACCGCGTGCGCGTGCTGGTCATCACCAACACCGGCACAGCGGAGCAACTGGACGCTATCCGCGCCTGCTTTCCGCCGGCCGCCGAGCAGTTCTCCTGCGAAACCTTCACTGCCGGCCCCCTCGATCACCCCTTCGACCTGACCTGGGTGCACAAGCAGATCCTGACCGGGGTGTTCCTGCCGGACCCAACCTTCAGCCACTTCCTCTATCTTGAGGACGACCTCGAGCTGAAGCCCGAAGGCGTGGCCTACTGGCTGGAGGCGCGCGAGCAGCTGCGCCCGTTCGGCCTGATCCCCTCCTTCTTCAGGGTGGAACGCGCCCAGGGTAGCGACGTCTGGCGCAGCACCGACCAGCCCGTGCGCGTATGCGCGCGGCTGCTGCCGCACGTGAGGATTTCGCCGTCCTTGTGGTTCGTCAACCTGCCCAATCCGTATCAGGGCATGTACCTGTTCGACCGGGAACTCGCCGCCGAGCACGCCGCCGGCCCGGCCATCCGGAGGGGCTTCGGCCCTTGGAACGTCTGTGAAAGCGCCACTCAGGGGCAGACGTTCGTCGCGGTGCCGCGGGGCTTCATCGCGCGCAACGCCGTGCCGTTCGATCCGCGCGACAACACCATCCCGCAGTATTGCTTCGTGCACCACCTGCCGAACAACTACGCCGACAACCCGCCCCACGGCTTCGGCAAGCTGGCGGTGCCGGACGGACTGCTGGCGCCGCTGCGCCTCACCGCGCGGACGGTCTTGGGCGGCCTGGTCGGGCCGATCTTCTTGGCCGGTGTGGTGGGCTTGGGCCGGGTCTGGGTACTGGAACGCGCCGTGGTGCGCCAGGTCTGGCAGCACCTGGCGCGGCGCTGCTCGACCGGGCTGCCGCCGCGCGGCGGCAGCTCGGCCGAGCAGCGTCCTGAACATGCAGCAGGCATCGAGCCCCCCGGGTCGGAAACCTCGTGAGAATCCTCGGTCAGCCGGCGCTGGAACGCGACCCGCGAATTCTTAAACGTGGGCTGTGGCGGCGGTGCGCTGCTTGACCGGTTGGCCAGAGTTAGATTCAACAACTTTGTCTGGTGCTGATCCGTTCATCGGCCTTCCGTGTCTCCGAAACATTCACTCGAGCCGGCACTGTAAAAACGTACGGGCCTGTCGAGAAAACGTATCGCTTCAAGTAAATTGACCGTACCGACGGCGACGCTCTCGAGGGTCTCAACCGGCTGCTCGAATGACAGGCCGACCGAGCTTTGTCCGGCAAGGTTGTAGATCTCCTAGGTCAGGCCAGGTAGCGCACTCTCATCGGCCGGGAGTTGGCTTGGCGGGTGCGGGAACTCGAATCGATTAACGGATTCTCGGACGTGGAATTCTCGGTGTTTAGCCAGTTCGGAGACGACGGCATCATCCAATGGCTCATCCACCGCCTTCCGGGCCTCAGTGAGACGTTCGTCGAGTTCGGGGTGGGGTGGTACCAGGGGGCCGTCGCGCCATGACCGCGCCAATATTTTCGATCATCGTCCCCACATTGAACGCTGCCGCGACCCTGCACGCTCGACGGACGGAACCCCAAACCGCCACTCGTCACCCAGTACATGGACATCGTCGTGCAAACTACAACGACGTGGCCGGACTCAGTGCGAGGGCGAGGACGGACAAGGAGTTCAGAAAGCGGCTGCCGATCTTCTTCTGGGCGTCGGCCTTAGAGACGATTGGCCGATTGCTGGTGCTCTTGAGGCGAAAGGAGGACCGCCAATTTGTGGGACTGACGTTGCGTCAGTGGCTGATAAGGCACAGGGCCGTATCCAGCGTTTCGGGCACGCACGCTAGACCGACATCTGTTCCGCACTCTTAGCGCCGAAACTTCCGTAGGTCCAGTCCGCCGATCGTTTGCGGCGTTCGCGGACAGCATGCGCCGTTCTTTCTATGGCATAGCGGATGCCGCCGCGCCGCCGAGCGCGTGAGAAAGAGGGTACGCGTCCGCTGGCAGCGGCGCAAGTCACGAGGCGGAAACCCCTGACGGCAATCAGCTAGCCTAGAGTTTTCGCGAAACTCTGCATGACACTGCGGTTGAGTTAGCGAAAGTGCCTGTCCTGCAAGGAATAATGGGACTTGCTGAGGTTCACGATTTCGACCGGAAGGCACTTTCTAGGTGAAGGGTAGCGCAGCGGTTTCTCGGGTGAAAGCACCGAAGGCGTGCTCGCGATCCCCCGCTACTGCCCGACCCCGTCGACACAATCGGCGCCATCGGCGACCGCGGCGGCCAGATCTGCCGTGATTTCGCGCGGCGCTCACCACTCGAGATGCATCCGAAGTCGTCGTCACGAGATCTGAGCCGGTTTCGGTTCAAGACACCTCTACCCACGGTATCGTCTGTCTTCGTGATCGAGCTAGATGGCGTAGCCAAGACGTTCGACGGGACAATACACGCATTGCAGGACGTGAGCTTTTCCGTTCCCACGGGGTCGGTTTGCGCTCTGCTCGGTCATAACGGCGCCGGTAAGTCGACCGCGATCAAGATCCTGTCAACGTTGCTGCGGCCCACCTCTGGCCAAGCAATTGTGGCTGGGTACGACGTCGTCCGACGACCCGGCACAGGTGCGGGCAAGCATCGGGAGCATCGGACAGCTCGCCGCGCTCGATTTTGCAGCTCACCGGCCGGGAGAACCTGGTGTTGTTCGGCCGGCTGCGGGGAATGCGGCGCAAACATGCGCGGCTGCGAGCCGACGCTTTGATCGATCAGTTCGATATGTCGCACGCCGCCGACCGGCGGGTGCGACACCTATTCGGGTGGCATGGTGCGCCGCATCGATATCGCCGCCGGACTGATGGTTCCGCCGAAAGTGCTTTTCCTCGACGAGCCGACAACCGGGTTGGACCCGCGTAGTCGCCGCGACGTGTGGGACCTGGTGTCGTCGTTGTCAGCCCAGGGCGTCACAATCCTGCTCACGACGCAGTATCTCGAAGAAGCCGACGTGCTCAGCGATTCGATCGTCGTCATCGAACAAAGGTCGCGTTGATCGCCAGCGGGACTGCCGAAGACCTCAAGCGCCGCGTGGGATTGGGCTACTGCACGGTGAGTCCTGTCAATCCGGCCGACCTGTCCAAGATCTTCGCCGTGGTCGCCGATCTCGACGGCGCCGAAGCCGATCACGAGGCGAACACCGTGTCGGTGCTGGCGCCCGATGGTGTCGCGACGCTCAGTGAGGTGTTTCGCCGGGTGGACCAGCTTGGCGTTGAGCTAGTCGACATAGCGCTGCGCAAGCCGTCCTTGGACGAGGCGTTTCTGCACCTCACGGGGAGCGTCACCACGTGACCGCGCTTGCTGCTCTGACCGAGCGCGTGGTGCGCGGCGCGACTGCGCAACGATCTGCTGTTCGCGGTTCTGTCGCCCGCCGGTAACTTCGTCGTCTTCAACTTCATGCTGGGCAATGTGATCGACACCGGTGGAATGAGCTACCCCCAGTACGTCCTACCGGTCGTCGTCATCCAGGTGATCTTTCTCGGCGCGCTGACGACCGTTGACCGTGCTGCCCGAGACGAGCGGAGCGACTTCGGGGATCGGCTCCGCACACTTCCCATATCCACGGTAATACCGCTGATGGCTCGCATGTTGTATTGCCTGTTCCGCGGCGCCCTCGGCCTGCTTGCCGCGATCGCCGTCGGGTACGTGTTCGGCTTCCGAATGTTCGGCGGGTTCGTCTATGCGGCGGCTTTCGCCGTTCTTGTCCTCATGTTGACGCTGGCACTATCGCTCGCCGCCGATGCAGCCGGGGTTCTTTCCGTAGCCTCGCAAGGCGGGATCGCGAGCAGCGGAGTGCTTAGTCAGTTGCTCCTGGTTCCCCAAATGCTGCTGGTCATGCTGTCCACCGGGATGGCGCCGGCCGACTCGTTCCCCGACTGGCTGCATCCGTTCGTGCGCTACCAGCCTGTTTCGCAGGTGACGCAAACCCTGCGTGGGTTCGCCACCGGCCATGTAGTGGTCAGCAATCTGGCGACCAGTTTGGCATGGTGTCTTGGGCTGCTGGTGGTGTTCGGTGCAATCGCGGTGCGGGTACAGAGGCGGCCGCAATGAGCGCGAACGCACCGCCGCGGAGCTCACTGGCCGCCGAAAGTCTACTGTTCGCAGGCCGGCTACTCACCCGGTGGCGGCGCCAGCCGATGGTGCTGATCCAGGCTCTGGTGTTCCCGACCTTTCTGCTGATTACCTACAAACTGCTGGTCGGCAAGTCGATAATCAGAATCACCGGCACGGAAAGTCTCTACGGCTTGGTGCCGATGTGTGCCGTGGCCGGTGCGATGTTCGGGGCGCTTGCAGCCGGCCGCCGCATTTGCGATCGACCGCGACAGCGGTCTGATCAGCCGACTGTGGGTGTTTCCCGTACACCGGGCCAGCGCCCTGACCGGCAGGCTGCTCGCTGAGGCCGCGCGCACGCTGGTGAGTGCCGCACTGATCACAGCGGTCGGTGTTGGGCTCGGACTTCGCTTCAAAGGCGGCTGGCTCGCTGTGATCCCGTTCATACTGGTGCCGGTGCTGGTGGTTGTCGTCTTCTCGATGGCAGTGATAGCGATCGCGGTGCGGGCCAAGACCGGTGCCGTGCTCATCTGGCTGGGGGTGCCGGCCACCGGCGCGGTGTTCGCCAGCTCTGGTGTTGTTCCCATTAAACGCTGCCATCGTCGGTGCGGCTAGAGATCCACCTCCAGCCGATGTGGCCGACGATTGAGTCGATGCGGGCACTTGCCCAAGGTGGTCCCGCGCTGTGGCCGCTCCTGCTGACCGTTATGTGGGCTCTTGGTCTGGCCGCGGTGCTCGGGCCACTGGCCGTCCGCGGTTACCGTGCCGCAGCCGAATCCGGGCACTGACACTTTCGCTTTCCGCCGTCACCCAAGGCGCCGTGTTGATTGCCAAGGGTTGCCTTGTACACCCAAGATTCGCCGCGCACACCCTGCCGATAGCGGCGGCTTGCGGAACGATTGAGGCAGTCGGCAATCGTGGTGCCCACGCGCCTTGGCACAACGGGCTCGCGATTTAAGGGTACTTCTCGGACCTGGCCAGGGTGTCCGCCTCGTAAAGTGTGTCGTCGGCGCCCAGGAAGAGCAACCACGCCCCGGTAGCGATGCCGACACCGCGGTTCATGGCGTCGTAGACAACCTGGTCGGGGCCGCAACGGATGACCAGGCGCGTACCAAGGTTGGGGGCGAAGCCCTTGGCGATGTCGAGGGTTCCGTCCGTCGAGCCGCCGTCGACCAGAACCAGCTCTAAGTCGCTGCAGGTCTGGCGGGACGACGCTGTCCAGGCAAGCATGCAGGGTCGCCGCCGCGTTCAACGTGGGGACGATGATCGAAAACTTTGGCGCGGTCATGGCGGCTCTTGAAATTTAAACGGGCAGTCGTGATTTCGCTCTCATGGGCGTGTCGTTGAAGTAGGAGGCCCTTGGCCTTCTGAAGTCTGAGTGTTGCGAAGCATTCAGGCGAAGGAAGGAACCAAGGGCTGTGTCTGACGGTACGACATTGTTGTTTGGGCTGCCAGGAGTACGGGTCGAGCGTGTCGAGCGCTGTGCCGATGGAACGCGGGTGGTGCATGTGGTGACGGCCGAGGAGACGGCGGCGGCGTGCCCGTCGTGCGGGGTGCTGTCTACGTCGGTGAAGGCCCGGGTGATCACCTCGCCCAAGGACATCCCCTACGGGCTGGGCCGGATCCTGGTGCGCTGGCATAAGACCCGGTGGCGATGCCGGGAGGACTACTGCGACCGCGGTTCGTTTGCCGAGGCGATCGCGCAGGTCCCGGCCCGGTCGCGCACGACAGTGCGGTTGCGTACGGCTATTGGAGCCGCGATCGGGGATGCGGCCCGCTCGGTCAGTGAGGTCGCTGACAGCCACGGGGTGTCGTGGCCGACCGCGCACCGCGCCTTCGTCGCCCACGCCGAGGCGCTGTTGGCCGAGCCGCAACCCACCCCGCTGCTCGGCATCGATGAGACCCGCCGTGGAAAACCCCGGTGGCAGCGCTGCACCGAAACCGGGCGGTGGGTGCGGGTCGACCCATGGGACACCGGGTTCGTCGACCTGGCCGGCGAGCAGGGGCTACTCGGGCAACGCGAGGGCCGCACCAGTGCCGCGGTGATCGACTGGCTGTCTAACCCGACTTAGGTGCCTCTCTATTTGTCAAGAACAAGAGCGGTTTCGTCGGGCGGCAGTGGCGATGCTCGGTTTTCGTCAGTGAGCATGATTTTCCAGAGGTGTCCGGCGAGGTGTCGTTTCAACGCGCGCATGGCGTATCGAGGTGTCTTGCCCTCTGCGATTTTCTTGTCGTAGTAGGCGCGGCCGGCGCTCGCGGGCATACGGATTTGGACCATCGCGACGGTGTAGATCGCGGAGTTCAGTTGCCGGTCTCCGTAGCGTGAGAGCCGGTGCCGGTTGGAATCGGCACTGGCGATCTGGACGGGCGCGGTACCGGTGTAGTTAGCGTAGGCGGCTGCTGATTCGAACCGTCTCGGGGCGCCTGTGCGACCCAACAACCGAGCAGCAAGCACCGGGCCCACACCATCGAGTTCACGCAACCTGGTGCCGTGCTCGTCGAGCAACGCGGTCATGTGTGTCGCGTTCGAGCTGAGCTGTTCATCAAATCGCCGGAGATCAGCAATGAGTTCCTTGGCCAGTTCGAGCCGAATCCGATCCGTACCGGTACGCGGGCGAAATCCGCGGATCGCTGTCGTCGCCCGGGCCGGCGTCAAAGATGTCGGCGCTCCACCGGCGAGCAACTCGCGCAGTAGCGCATGCAGCTGATTGACAACACGAGTCCTACTGTGCGACAGATTAACTCGTCGTTCGTCCAGCAGCGCCAGTGAATCGGTGATCGTCTCCGGATGAACGGGTCGCGCATCACCGTGCAGTGCTGCAACGCTGGCCGCTGCAGCCGCGTCTATGCGGTCGTTCTTGCGACGGCCGCCGCGGGACAGTTCACGAACACGCGCAGTGGCTGTGGTCGGAATATCGAGCACCACCTCACCGAGGGCCAGTAGCCACAATGCCAAGTGGTGCCCGAGTCCATCGGCGTTCTCGATCGCCCATTTCCGTTCAGGCCAAGCTTTGGCCCACTGGAGCAGCCGCCGATACTCAGCGATCGACGCGCCAATGCGCAGCGACCCCACCTCGGAATGGGTCCCTGGATCCAGCGCGGAGGCGGTGTGTGTCGACTTGTGCGGATCGACGCCGATGACGATCATGAAATGAGGTTCCCTTTCGCTGACATGGGTGGGAATCCGCGGCGGACAATCCGACTTCAAGTACCTTCCACAGCAGCTTGGGTCACGCCTCTCTCGAGTCACGCCGCGAACGCAGACCGGAAGGGTCGACACACCTAACTTGGGTCAACCCGAACTACGGGTGACAGGACATTTTCGAGCCAGCCCTTCCGGTCTGCTACGGCACGCTAGAGACGATCGATCGCCGCACTGAGCCGTGACACCCATACAAGTCGGACATTTTAGTGTCGTCGAGGTCTGTCGATTCTGGCGATGGCGTCGCGGAGGTCATCGGGTAGTGGGTCGGCGGCGGTCAGGATTTGCCGTCCGGCCTTGATTCGCACGGTTCGGTAGCGGCGGGTGGTGCGGACGAATTTCTTGATGGTCCAGCCTGTTTGGGTTTCGATCCAGTGCGAGACGGCCAGGGCTGCGAACACGATGGTCAGGTGGGCTTCGATGGATTCGCGTTTGTGGTGGTAGACCGGCCGGGCCTGCAGGTCGTGCTTGGACATCCGGAAGGACTTCTCGATGCGCCACAGCTGGTGGTACGCGTCGATGACGAACTCCGGAGTCACGGTGGTGAGGTTGGTGGTGTATCCCTTCCACCCGGCCAGTCCACGGGCTTTGGCTTCCAGATCGCGGTTGACCGACTTCGACGCGCCGGTGAGCTTGATGAACCGGTTGCGTTTGACCGGGGCGTGCCCATCGACGGCTTTCTTGGCTTTAGTGACCTGCTCATCGATGCCGCGCAACGTGCGCCGTGCTCGGTCGTGGCGGTATTGGTAGTAGACGATCCGATCCGGGATGCCGCGGGACTTCTCACTGCTGGTGGCCGGCCACGGCTGGGTGAGCACCACCCCGTCGGGGATCGCCTGGTCGGGATGTTTATCGCGCCATTCGCGCACGACGTCGGGCACGTAGGGGATCTTGGTGCCGAGGATGAACGACAGGCCGGAGGCTTGCAGGGCGACCTGGTTGGCTTCGGAGATCATCCCGGCATCGGCGACCACGGTGACATCGGTGAGCCGGTGGGCGGTCTTGAAGGCGTTGATGACCGGCAGCATGGTGGCGGTCTCGGCCCTGTTGCCCTCGAAGGCGGGCGTGTCATTCCATCTGTGTAAGTCCGGGGTGGTCCAGTATCGGACCGCCGTTGGGGCGGACAGAAGGAGTGTTTTGTGACGAAGGCCACGCATTCGGTGGGTCAGGAGAAGTCGGCCGCTCGGCGGCTGGCGGAGACGTTCACCGCGGAGACGCTGGATTCGCTGATCAAGGATGCGGTGAAATCCGGGACCCCGATGGACGGCGCGGATGGTTTGCTCAACGAATTGACCAAGGCGGTGCTGGAGCGGTCGCTGCAAACCGAGATGACCCATCATCTGGGCTATGAGTCCGGCGACCCGGCCGGCCGTGGTAGCGGTAATTCACGCAACGGCTCGACGTCGAAGACGGTGAACACGGTCAACGGCCCGGTCGAGATCGCCGTGCCGCGTGATCGCAACGGTTCGTTCGAGCCGATCATTGTGCCGAAGAAGACCCGCCGGCTGGGCAACATCAATTCGGTGGTGCTGTCGTTGTATTCGCGCGGCATGACCACCCGCGATATCGAGGCCCACCTCGAAGAGGTGTACGGAGCGTCGGTGTCGCGGGAATTGATCTCCAACATCACCGAAGTGGTGGTCGATGAGATCAAGGCCTGGCAAGCCCGCCCGCTCGACGAGGTCTACCCGATCCTGTATATCGACGGGCTGCGGCTGCGGATCGGCGACAACGGGGTCATCACCACCAAGGTCGCTTATCTGGCGATCGGGGTCGACCTCGACGGGCGCAAACACGCCCTGGGCTGCTGGATCCAAGACAGCGAGGGCGCGAAGTTCTGGCAGAAGGTCGTCATCGACCTGCGCAACCGCGGGGTGCGCGACATCCTGATCGCCTGCTGCGACGGGCTGACCGGCCTGCCGGACGCGATCCGCTCGATCTTCCCCGACACCGTGGTCCAGACCTGCGTGGTGCACGTGATCCGCAACGCGATGCGGTTCGTGTCCTACAAGGACCGCCGCAAGATCGCCTCCTCGATGCGGGCGGTCTATAGCGCCCCCACCGTGGAGGCCGCCGAGCTGGCGCTCAAAGAGCTCGACCGCGATTTCGGCGCCCAATACCCCGGAGCGATCGACGTGTGGCGCAATGCCTGGCCCGAATTCGTGCCTTTCCTGGACTATCCGGTGGAGCTGCGCAAGATCGTCTACACCACCAACGCGATCGAGTCGATCAACTTCCAGCTACGCAAGATCACCAAGAACCGCGGGCATTTCCCCGACAAGGACGCCGCGATGAAGTTGCTGTATCTCGGGTTGCGGAACATCTCGAGCGAGAGAGGAGGATTTTCGGGCACTGGAACCTACAATTGGACTGTGGCGTTGAACACACTTTCTAGGCTCTTTCCCGGCCGAATTCCTTTGTGTTAGAGTGCAATTCGTAGGCAAGTCACCTCTGACTTACACAAAAATCGTGACAGGCTCTCGAAGGCCTCCACCGCCAATGGGAACCCCGAGGCGTCGGTCAACAGTCCGATGGTGATCTGCGGTTCCAGGCGGCGTTCCTTTGAAAAACCCGGCTCACGGAACCCGTCACCAGCATCGGTCTCGAAGTACAGGGTGCTCACGTCATAGAGCACCAACGATGCCGGACCCAGCCCGGCATGCGCCGCGCACGCCTTTGATAGCGCTTGGCGCACAGTCGGTTTAGCGAACATGGGAAGATGTCGCGTTACCGTGCGGTAGTCGACGGGCTCCACCCCGGTTTCGGCGAGCACCCGCAACGAGTCGATCTTGCTGGTCGGTTCGATGATCCGCGCGAGCACCAAATCGCGGAACACCTCATTGCCACCAACAGCGGTGTCGAAGCCGAGCACCTGGTAAGCGCAGCACAGCGCCTCCCACAACGAGGTGGGCTTCGTGGCGACGATCTCCAACGGCTCGCCCTCGGCGCCGGCGGTGTTCAGCCCGAGATCGAGTGCACCCTGGCCCTCGGACAACCGCTGGCGAGCTGCGGCCTTGAGCGCCTCGACCTCGCCATCATCATGGGCCGAGCCCAGATGCTCGATCTGGCGCGAACCCCGCCGCGTGGACCACACGATCTGCACCGCGATCGCCCCCGAGGCCGTCTTCACGGTGCGAACGTAGGCCACCACAGCACCCTACGAACCCCGATTTAGTGCGCAAATCCCGGCCCGACAACGAGCAAACCCAAAGGTCAACACACTGCGCCGACGCCCGCCGCCGAAAAATGTCCGACTTGTATGGGTGTCACGGCTCAGTGCGGCGATCGATCGTCTCTAGCGTGCCGTAGCAGACCGGAAGGGCTGGCTCGAAAATGTCCTGTCACCCGTAGTTCGGGTTGACCCAAGTTAGGTGTGTCGACCCTTCCGGTCTGCGTTCGCGGCGTGACTCGAGAGAGGCGTGACCCAAGCTGCTGTGGAAGGTACTTGAAGTCGGATTGTCCGCCGCGGATTCCCACCCATGTCAGCGAAAGGGAACCTCATTTCATGATCGTCATCGGCGTCGATCCGCACAAGTCGACACACACCGCCTCCGCGCTGGATCCAGGGACCCATTCCGAGGTGGGGTCGCTGCGCATTGGCGCGTCGATCGCTGAGTATCGGCGGCTGCTCCAGTGGGCCAAAGCTTGGCCTGAACGGAAATGGGCGATCGAGAACGCCGATGGACTCGGGCACCACTTGGCATTGTGGCTACTGGCCCTCGGTGAGGTGGTGCTCGATATTCCGACCACAGCCACTGCGCGTGTTCGTGAACTGTCCCGCGGCGGCCGTCGCAAGAACGACCGCATAGACGCGGCTGCAGCGGCCAGCGTTGCAGCACTGCACGGTGATGCGCGACCCGTTCATCCGGAGACGATCACCGATTCACTGGCGCTGCTGGACGAACGACGAGTTAATCTGTCGCACAGTAGGACTCGTGTTGTCAATCAGCTGCATGCGCTACTGCGCGAGTTGCTCGCCGGTGGAGCGCCGACATCTTTGACGCCGGCCCGGGCGACGACAGCGATCCGCGGATTTCGCCCGCGTACCGGTACGGATCGGATTCGGCTCGAACTGGCCAAGGAACTCATTGCTGATCTCCGGCGATTTGATGAACAGCTCAGCGCGAACGCGACACACATGACCGCGTTGCTCGACGAGCACGGCACCAGGTTGCGTGAACTCGATGGTGTGGGCCCGGTGCTTGCTGCTCGGTTGTTGGGTCGCACAGGCGCCCCGAGACGGTTCGAATCAGCAGCCGCCTACGCTAACTACACCGGTACCGCGCCCGTCCAGATCGCCAGTGCCGATTCCAACCGGCACCGGCTCTCACGCTACGGAGACCGGCAACTGAACTCCGCGATCTACACCGTCGCGATGGTCCAAATCCGTATGCCCGCGAGCGCCGGCCGCGCCTACTACGACAAGAAAATCGCAGAGGGCAAGACACCTCGATACGCCATGCGCGCGTTGAAACGACACCTCGCCGGACACCTCTGGAAAATCATGCTCACTGACGAAAACCGAGCATCGCCACTGCCGCCCGACGAAACCGCTCTTGTTCTTGACAAATAGAGAGGCACCTAACTCAGGACCCACCCCGCTGCTCGGCATCGATGAGACCCGCCGTGGAAAACCCCGGTGGCAGCGCTGCACCGAAACCGGGCGGTGGGTGCGGGTCGACCCATGGGACACCGGGTTCGTCGACCTGGCCGGCGAGCAGGGGCTACTCGGGCAACGCGAGGGCCGCACCAGTGCCGCGGTGATCGACTGGCTGTCTAAGCGCAGCGACGAGTTCCGGGCCGGGGTGCAGTTCGTGGCGATCGACCCCGCCGCGGTCTACGCCTCGGCGATCCGCACCCCAGGGCTATTGCCCAACGCGACGATCGTGGTCGACCACTTCCACCTGGTGAAGTTAGCCAACGACGCGCTCACCAAGGTGCGCCGCCGCGTCACCTGGGACCTGCGGGATCGTCGCGGCCGGCGGATCGACCCGGAATGGGCCAACCGGCGCCGACTGCTGCGCGCGCGGGAACGCTTGTCGCCCAACACTTTCGTCAAGATGTGGAACCGAATCCAGGACGAGGACCCCAGCGCCCAGATCCTGTCGGCCTGGATCGCGAAAGAGGAACTGCGCACACTGCTATCCACCGTGCGGGTCGGCGGCGACGCGCACCTGACCCGCCATCGCCTGCACCAGTTCCTCACCTGGTGCATCGACTCACAGATCCCCGAACTGCTCACCCTTGCCGCTACCGTCGACCACTGGTGGCCCGAGATCAACGCCTTCGTGACCACCGGAATCACCAACGCCCGCACCGAGGGCTACAACCGGCTGCTCAAACAGGTCAAGCGGGTCGGATGCGGATTCCGGAATCGAGACAACTCGGCACGCCGGATACGATTCCACTGCACCCGCAAACAGCGGGCCGCAACCCAGACTTCAAGCTGATTGCCCGGTCAAAATCGAAGAGCCGTCATGGCGCGACTCACGCTAGCAGCGGTCAACCCGGCTTGCCGCTTCGTCTACACCCTCTTCGACTTAAACGCTCGGCCCGCACCTCTGGTGCCCCGTCTGCGGTTTGATCTGGTGAAGGGTCCACACGCATTTCCGGTCAATCGTCCTCACGGAAGAAGATACCGTCGGCCTGCAACATTCGGCCATTGCGCACATCCGTGAAACCGGGCAGCAATCCCGTCAGCGTAAAGCCCAAAGAATATGCGAGATCGAGTGCTTCACGAATGAGCATGCCACCTTCGTACAAGGGTAGGAAGGATAGTTCGAGCTGCATGCCGACGCAACGATCATTCAGCGTCGATTGGCTGCCTGCGAGCACCTGTTTCTCAAACCCTTGAACGTCGATTTTAAGAAAAGCCACATCGGTCGACCGTAGAAATTCTGGCGCCACAGAATCAAGTCGATGTATCGGCACCTCTTCGGTGCCGATGTAATTTGCCGGCGGAAAAGCATCCAGATGGCTTTTCAGCATCGGCAAGACGGAACTGCTTTCGCCAGCGTTGCCTGCAACATTTATCGAGATTGTTCCGTCAAAATCACCCAGTGCACACCGCCGGCAATCCCAAAGCGGATCCTCGACGCTTTGCTTTCCAAAAGCGAAAATGGTCCCGATAGCGGTTCGAACGAGACGATGCGGCCCTTGAAGTCCGCTCTTCGGAGGCCGGCGGCAAATTGCCCTGAATTGGCGCCGACATCAAGAATGACATCTACACGATGCGATTGGAGTTGCTTTACAAAATTGCGTTTCCCGTCCAGTTCAGAATATGAGAGCGACAGCTCAATACGGCTGCGATGCGAGATCAAACGGGCATGGCGCCAAAAATCCACCGAGCAACACTAACATGCGAATACTCAAGGACAGATAGTTTGCTGCGAAACAGGCCATCTGGATGTGAACCGGGACTTGCGCTGACCACGCCGGCGGTCGGGTACCGCTCGCGACAAAGAACATCACCGTCGAGCCTCGGCAACGAGGTGCCGGAAGTCGGCAAGTCCCGCATCACCGGCCACTCTGCCGGCACAGCGACAAACCTGGCCAGGCGGAAATCCTCACGCTGTTGGCGCCGGACTTTGACCGGCCCGGCGCACCAGCACTGCGCCACCACACAGGGTCGTGATGCGCACATTCATTTCCTCACCGCGCCGGCGTTCGCGCGATACCACGCCACCGTTGCCTCGATGCCGTCACGCAGCGCGATTTCGGGCTGCCATCCCGCCTCCCGTAAAACCGAAACGTCCAGCAGTTTGCGTGGTGTTCCGTCCGGTTTGGTTGGGTCCCAGCGGGTTTCGCCGGTGTAGCCCACCGCTGCGGCGACCATATCGGCGATCTCGCTGATGGTGTGGTCGATGCCGGTACCCACGTTGACGTGAGTCGGCCCGTCGAAGTGTTCCAGAAGGTACAGGCACGCACTCGCCAGGTCGTCGACATGCAGCAACTCACGCCGCGGAGTTCCGGTGCCCCAGTTCGTCACCTCCGGCGCGCCACTGGCTTTGGCCTCGTCATACCTGCGGATGAGCGCCGGCAGCAGATGCGAGCCGGACGGGGAAAAGTTGTCACCCGGTCCGTACAGGTTGGTGGGCATCGCCGAGATCCACGGCAGGCCGTATTGACGCCTGACCGCCTGGACCTGAAGGATGCCGGCGATCTTGGCGATCGCGTATGCGTCGTTGGTCGGCTCCAGCGGGCCGGTGAGCAGCGCGCTCTCGGTGATGGGCTGCGGGGCGAATTTCGGGTAGATGCAGGAGGAGCCGAGGAACAGCAGCCGCGGCACCCGCGCGGCCACGGCAGCGTCCAGCAGGTTGACCTGGATCTGCAGGTTTTCGGACAGGAAATCGGCCGGATAGGTGTTGTTGGCCATGATGCCGCCGACTCTGGCCGCAGCGTCGATGACGACCTGCGGGCCTTGACTCGAGAAGAAGTCAAACGTCGCGGCCCGATCCGTCAGGTCGAGTTCAGTGCGTGACCGCACAAGAAGATTGGTGAATCCCTCCGCCTGAAACCTGCGTAACAGGGCGGACCCGACCAGCCCGCGGTGCCCGGCGATATACACCGGAGCTGCGCGGTCAAGCGACGCCGACCGACGTGTCCATTGTCCTGCTCATGCTCCGGCCGGCGAGCATCGGCTTGTCGATCCATGGCTTGCCCTCGCACTCCAACGCCGCGATGTCCGCGTCCACCATGATCCGCGCGAGTTCGGCCGGTGTGTACGGACGCCTTCCACCCCAGCGATTCGGCGGCCTTGGTCGCGTCGCCGATCAGCGAATCGACCTCGGTGGGCCGCAGATAGCGTTCGTCGAATTTCACGTGCTTCTGCCAGTCGAGTCCGGCATGGTCGAACGCGGTCTGGGCGAACTCGCGCACGGTGTAACCGCGCCCCGTCGCGAGAACGTAGTCGTCGGGCTCGGGAGCCTGCAGCATCCGCCACATCCCTTCGACGTACTCGGGCGCGTATCCCCAGTCGCGAACGGCATCGAGATTGCCCATGTAGACGTCGGACTGGATGCCGGCCTTGATGCGTGCCACGGCGCGGGTGATCTTTCGGGTCACGAATGTCTCACCCCGCCGCGGTGATTCGTGATTGAACAAGATGCCGTTGACCGCGAACAATCCGTACGCCTCGCGGTAGTTGCGCGTCGCCCAGTAGGAGTAGACCTTCGCCGCGCCATACGGTGAGCGCGGATAGAACGGTGTCTGCTCGTTCTGCGGTGGCGGCGACGCGCCGAACATCTCCGACGAGGACGCCTGATAGAAGCGGCAGTGCACCCTGGAAAGGCGAACGGCTTCGAGCAGCCGCATGGATCCCATGCCCGTGGTGTCGCCGGTGTGCACGGGTTCGTCGAAGCTGACGCGCACATGCGACTGCGCCGCGAGGTTGTACACCTCGTCGGGCTCGATGGTGCTCAGCAGGGTCACCAGGCGGGCGCCGTCGGTGAGGTCGCCGTAGTGCAAGAACAGTCGCGCATCCGCTTCGTGTGGGTCGACGTAGAGGTGATCGATCCGCGCCGTGTTGAACGTCGAGGCTCGACGGATCAGCCCGTGGACCTCATATCCCTTGCTCAGCAGCAGTTCGGCGAGATAGGAGCCGTCCTGGCCGGTGATCCCGGTTATGAGCGCTCGCTTCACTGGATTCTTGCTTCTGTCGGTGCATGGACGTCATCACATGTCCGGCATTCCATCATCGCGGCCGTCTCACTCCTCGTTGTGCTGCAACGGCGGGGCGTCGCTGTCGCTTCATAGTAGATGTCGATGGCAAGCAGATACTGAGGGACGGTCGTGCTGGTCCCCACGGAAATATCCGATTGCGGCGGAGCACGTTCGACGCGAAGGTTGATGTCCGGCCCGAATCCCTTGTGTTTCAACAGGCTCTGCGCGAAACTCAATCCGCCACGCTCGGCGACCGTTCCACGTAAACCGAGGAGAACGCAGATGAATCGACCCCTCGACCGCGCCGCGGCGCGGTCGCCGGGATCCGGAAGCGGCTCTTAGCGATCACCACCCAAACCGATCGCACCATCCTGCTCGGTACCGTCCTGCTACTATCGTCGCTTTCGGCCGCGATGGGCTACTTCCTCTCCCAGTGTTACTCGGTCGACGTTCCTTCCTCACTCCTGGGCCCCCCCGAGGACTGCTGGGGCGATTGGCACGTAAATATCGGCCGGCATTGCTTTAGCGACTACGCAATAGTGGTGGAAGCTGGGACGCGGCCCAACCCCTGGGATGTACTCCAAATCCCCGCGCACCAGGCTAGTGGGATGACTACCCGGTGGCTGGAATGATTCCGCACCTATTGTTCGGGCTTCCGGCGAAATCGCTGGGCGTGCCACGACTAGGGCTGATCGGTTATCTGCTCGCGCTAACGATCGCGGTCGTTTCTCCCGCGGCCTGGGCGTCCCAGGGGGCACGTGGTCTGGAGCGGGTGGTGGTGTTCGTGGCGTTGAGCGCCGCTGCCGTCCCGGCATGGGCGGTGATCGATCGGGTAACTCGGCGGGCTTCGTGGTGCCGATCGCGCTTACTGGCGCAACGCCACTCGGCGGTCTTTTTTTCGCATCAAGAGCGCCAGCGCTCGGCCAGAAGTCTCCAAGGCTGACGCCCAGAAGAACCTCGGCAGCCGCTTCTTGAACTCCTTGTCCGCCCCCTCCCTCGCCCAGAGCCCGTCCATGTCCTTGCGGTGTGCAACGACGATGTCCATGTACCGGTTGACGAGCGCCGGATTGGAGAAGCAGCGGATATTGAAGTCCCAGTCGGCGCAGACTGGGTAGCGCAGGTTGTAGGGGCCGATGCCGGCGAAAAGCTCGCGGCGGTAGAACCTGACTTGGCTCACTTTCGGGGTGTTGGCGTAGCGGCAGCGCGTTGAGCTGGGGCTTTGATCGCCGTTTGGGTGGAATTTGGACACTAGGATCGGGCCGTAAGCTGCCCGGGTGGCCTACGTGCGCACGGTGAAGACGTCATCGGGGGCCACCGCGGTCCAGGTCGTGTGGTCTTGGCGTAAGGGGTCGCGTTCGATCGAGCACCTCGGCTCGGCCCATGATGAGGTCGAGTTGGCGGCACTGAAGGCCGCTGCGGCCGAGCGGTTGGCTGCCGGCCAGACCAAGCTGGACCTGGGGGATCGCCGGTCACCTGGAGCCGGGCACATTACCGATCCTGTCCTCGCAGATGACCCGTCTGTGGGACGCCTTGTGCGCCGCGTATCGGTCGGGATTCGAGTCAGCACCAAGGGCGACAACGTGTTTCGCGATCTGATGTTGCCGCGGATCATCGAACCGACCAGCGAGATCGACGCCGAACGCGTATTGAGTGAAGTAGGAGCCGCCCCGGCGTCGTATGCCACCGTCAAGCGTCGCCTGCGCGGCTACGCCCAACCACGGTGGCGGCAGGCGCTGGCCGCGGCCAGAGGCGTTCTACCCGGTGATCTACCTCGACGCGCTGGTGGTCAAGGTCCGCGACGGCGCCCACGTGCGCAATAAGGCCGCCCACATCGCCGTCGGCTTTGATCTGGAGGGCATTAAGCATGTGCTGGGGATCTGGGTGCAGACCACCGAAGGCGCCAAGTTCTGGCCGGGGTGTGCGCCGAGCTGGCCAATCGCGGCATCAAAGACGTGCTCATTGTGTGCTGTGAGAGCCTGTCACGATTTTTGTGTAAGTCAGAGGTGACTTGCCTACGAATTGCACTCTAACACAAAGGAATTCGGCCGGGAAAGAGCCTAGAAAGTGTGTTCAACGCCACAGTCCAATTGTAGGTTCCAGTGCCCGAAAATCCTCCTCTCTCGCTCGAGATGTTCCGCAACCCGAGATACAGCAACTTCATCGCGGCGTCCTTGTCGGGGAAATGCCCGCGGTTCTTGGTGATCTTGCGTAGCTGGAAGTTGATCGACTCGATCGCGTTGGTGGTGTAGACGATCTTGCGCAGCTCCACCGGATAGTCCAGGAAAGGCACGAATTCGGGCCAGGCATTGCGCCACACGTCGATCGCTCCGGGGTATTGGGCGCCGAAATCGCGGTCGAGCTCTTTGAGCGCCAGCTCGGCGGCCTCCACGGTGGGGGCGCTATAGACCGCCCGCATCGAGGAGGCGATCTTGCGGCGGTCCTTGTAGGACACGAACCGCATCGCGTTGCGGATCACGTGCACCACGCAGGTCTGGACCACGGTGTCGGGGAAGATCGAGCGGATCGCGTTCGGCAGGCCGGTCAGCCCGTCGCAGCAGGCGATCAGGATGTCGCGCACCCCGCGGTTGCGCAGGTCGATGACGACCTTCTGCCAGAACTTCGCGCCCTCGCTGTCTTGGATCCAGCAGCCCAGGGCGTGTTTGCGCCCGTCGAGGTCGACCCCGATCGCCAGATAAGCGACCTTGGTGGTGATGACCCCGTTGTCGCCGATCCGCAGCCGCAGCCCGTCGATATACAGGATCGGGTAGACCTCGTCGAGCGGGCGGGCTTGCCAGGCCTTGATCTCATCGACCACCACTTCGGTGATGTTGGAGATCAATTCCCGCGACACCGACGCTCCGTACACCTCTTCGAGGTGGGCCTCGATATCGCGGGTGGTCATGCCGCGCGAATACAACGACAGCACCACCGAATTGATGTTGCCCAGCCGGCGGGTCTTCTTCGGCACAATGATCGGCTCGAACGAACCGTTGCGATCACGCGGCACGGCGATCTCGACCGGGCCGTTGACCGTGTTCACCGTCTTCGACGTCGAGCCGTTGCGTGAATTACCGCTACCACGGCCGGCCGGGTCGCCGGACTCATAGCCCAGATGATGGGTCATCTCGGTTTGCAGCGACCGCTCCAGCACCGCCTTGGTCAATTCGTTGAGCAAACCATCCGCGCCGTCCATCGGGGTCCCGGATTTCACCGCATCCTTGATCAGCGAATCCAGCGTCTCCGCGGTGAACGTCTCCGCCAGCCGCCGAGCGGCCGACTTCTCCTGACCCACCGAATGCGTGGCCTTCGTCACAAAACACTCCTTCTGTCCGCCCCAACGGCGGTCCGATACTGGACCACCCCGGACTTACACAGATGGAATGACACGCCCTGCTGTGACGGATTAACCGGCTTCCCCGAGGCCATCGAGGCGACCTGGCCCCAATCCACGGTGCAGACCTGCGTGGTGCACCTGATCCGCACCGCCATGCGGTTTGTGTCCTGGCGTGACCGACGATTCGTGGCGGCCGCCCTCAAACCGATCTACCAAGCCCCCGACGCCGAGGCTGCCCGCGACGAACTAGACGCGTTCGCCGCCTCCGAACTGGGCCGCCGCAACCCGCACACGGTGGCAGCGTTCACCCAAGCCTGGGGAGCGCTTCATCCCGTTCCTGGCCTTTCCACCGATGCTGCGCCGGGTGATCTACACGACCAACGCCATCGAGTCGCTGAACTACCAGCTGCGCAAGGTGACCAAGAACCGCGGTCACTTCCCGTCTGATGACGCAGTTGTCAAGCTGTTGTGGCTGGCCATCTGCAACATCGAAGACAAACGCGTCCGCGAACGCGAGAAACAACGCGGCCGACCACCCAACGAACGCACCGCCGCCAGCCGGCTCGTCGAGGGCCAGGTCACCACCAACTGGAAACAAGCACTAGCCCAACTCGCGATCGCCTACCCCGACCGCATCAACCCCTACCTATGAAACTGAGCGAAGCACCCACTTACACAGACAACTTGACAAGCTCTGTAGGACAGCCCCACCTCCCGGCGCAAAACGATTGCAGCGCTTGGGAAATCAGTTCAGGACCATTGTCCATCCGCAGCACCATCGGTGGACCGCCGGCCGCGGCGAAACACTTCTCCAACTCGGTGATCAGCCGGTCAGCGGTGATCGAGCGCTCCACGATGTTCAGCAGCGATTCGCGGGTGTGCTCGTCGAGCATCGACGCGATCTTGATCGCTTTGCCGTCGATGGTGGAGTCAAACTGGAAATCCAAGCGCCCACACCACCTTCGGTGCGTCGGCGGCCACCTCGGCGGGCCACGACGACGACCTGCGCGTTTGCGCGGGCTGTGCACCCGCCGCTGCAGGCCCTCCTCCTTCCACAGGCGGTGCACCTTCTTCTTGTTCACACTCCCGGCGCTCGTCATGGCGCAGCGCCGCCCACGCGCGGCGGAAGCCGTGGCACGGGTGCTTGGTGGAGTAGGTCACGCAGCCATTCGCGCAGCTCAGCGTCAGGGTCAGCCGGGGTCTGCGCGACAGGGATGCGGCGGTAGGTGGAGCGGGCAAGCCCGACCGCTTTGCACGCGAGCCGCTCCGACATGCCCAGAACGTCTTTGAGCATGTCCACGGCGCGGCGCTTGGCAGCCGGGCTCAGAATTTTCCCTTGGCCACCTCCCGCAAGGCGTCCTTTTCCAGCTCGGCCTCGGCCAGCAGCCGCTTCAGGCGGGTGTTTTGCTCCCGCAGCTCCTTGAGCTCTTTGGCCGCATCCAGATCCATCCCGCCGTAGGTGCGCCGCCAGTTGTACAGCGTCGCCGCCGACACCTCCAGCTCGGCGGCGATCTCTTCGTTGGTCTTGCCCGCCGCGGCGAGCTCGTCCGCGCGGCGCAGCTTACGCACCACGTCCTCAGCGGAATGCTTCTTCCGGCCAGCCATGTGCTTCATCGTCCCTTCCAGCCCCGACCCGGGGCCACAGGACTCTAAAACAAGACAGATCTGTACCCGTGTTGTTGGTCCACCGTTGTGAGAGCCGAGGGCAGAGTGATCATCGGGAGGTCACATGCCCCGCATGTATTCGTCGTCGGTGCGCCGGCAAATCGTTGCGCGGCTTCGGTCGGGTGAACGGGTGGCCGCCGTGGCTGCCGAGACCGGTATCTGCCAGGCGACCCTGTTCCGCTGGAAACGTCAGGCTCTCATCGATGCCGGAGTCATCGAGGGCACCCCGAGTGTGGAGGCCGACGAGCTGGCTGCCGCCCACAAGCGCATCGCGCAGCTCGAGGCGGAGCTGGCCTTGACCCGCGATGCCTGCGAGTTGTTCGATGAGCAGGCGGTGGTGCTCCCAAAACGCCGACGCGCGATCGCTGAAGGGCTGATCGCGCAAGGACATTCAGCCCGATCCGCCTGTCGGATAACAGGATTAGCGCGTTCCCTATTGCAATACCACCGGCGCCGCCCTGTCCCGGACCGTGAGGTGAGGCGGCTTATTGTGGCCGACACGATCACCGAGATCCACCAGCGTTCTCGCGGCACCTACGGGCGCCGACGGGTCCGCGCCGCGCTGCTGGCCGACTACGACATGAACGTCAACCTCAAGCTGGTCAACTCGATCATGTCTGAACAAGGTCTGTACGGGCTGCCCCGCCCTGGGCGGCGCAAGCCCAATCTGATCGGTGTCGACACCCCTGTTGACCTGGTTAATCGGCGGTTCACCGCCACTGGGCCCAACGAACTGTGGTGCACCGACATCGTGCGCCGCGAGGCGCTGTTTGACCGAGTGGAGGTGAGAGACCACCACGTTCCCGCTGTCGCAGCAGCGGGTTGAAGCTGAGGGCAGCCCGATCCCCGGGACGGGGGTGAGGGTGGACAGCGGCCCTGACAACGACGAGTCGTGCCAGAACTGCCAGATGGTGCGGGCTCGGCTAGCAAGACGGAGAGGTATACGTGAGGAACCAGTGTCTGAACGCCCCTCAAGCGCACCCACCAGCCCGGAAC
Organism: uncultured Actinomycetota bacterium; assembly: GCA_963850895.1. Lineage (GTDB taxonomy): Bacteria > Actinomycetota > Actinomycetes > Mycobacteriales > Mycobacteriaceae > Mycobacterium. Next base: position 247,697 of record CAWKNK010000002.1, read on the forward strand.
CTGGCGGACATGGGCTGGGTCGCATCGCGTACTCACCTGGCGGAGGTCATCACATCCGGCGTAGCTGGTGTGGTTGGCCAGGTGGGGAACTCGCGGGCCGGAGAATGTCGTCGGTTCGGGAGGCCATGGTGAAAGCCTGCGGCGTAGCCATGGCGATGGTGCAGGGGCATAGCTGGATGCCGATCCCGTCGAACGGTCAACAGTGAACGCGGGAACCCTGCCGTCGGTCCCATTTCGCACCGGGCAGCCGGTCCGGGGCGTGTGGGAAGGTCCGTCGCCGACTGATGTCGGCGGCAGGGGGCGGAGAGCTCGTAGTAGTCGGAGTCCGGGAAAGCCGGTCACAGGGCGAAGGGGCTCAGTTTGATTGCGCAGCAACCGATGCATGTGAAGGAGCCACCGGTGAATACGGGTGATTCGTGGTCCGCCGAGGTCGTTGACACGATGTGGGCGTGGCACCGAGTACTTGCGATGCAGACGAAGCTGCACCGCTGGGCGACGGCCGATCCCGGCCGTCGGTTCGATGATGTGTTCAACCTCGTCTACGATCCTGCGTTCCTGCTGGCGGCGTGGGACCGGGTACGGGGCAATAAGGGCGGTCGCACGGCCGGGGTGGATGGGGTGGTTCCCCGCCATGTCCCCGCCGAGGATGTGACCGAGATGCTCACCGAGCTTCGCCAACAGGTGAAGTCCGGTCAGTTCACGCCATTGCCGGTACGGGAACGCCGAATTCCGAAGGCGAACGGAAAGACTCGCTCGCTGGGAATCCCGACGATGACTGACCGGATTGTTCAGGCGTCTTTGAAGCTGGTGCTGGAGCCGATCTTCGAGGCCGATTTCGAACCCAATTCCTACGGGTTCCGGCCACGACGACGAGCCCAGGACGCGATCGCTGAGATTCACTACTTCACGACGGGCAACCGCTCCTACGAGTGGGTGTTCGAAGGTGACATCAAGGCGTGCTTCGACGAGATCGACCACACCGCGCTGATGCAGCGCGTGCGTCATCGGATCGTCGATAAGCGTGTGCTGGCGTTGATCCGCTCGTTCCTGAAGTCGGGCGTCCTCACCGAGGACGGCCTCAACAGGGGCACCCGCACCGGCACCCCTCAAGGTGGAATTCTTTCACCGCTGCTGGCCAACATCGCCTTGTCCGTGCTGGACGAGCACTTCACCGCGAAGTGGGAAGCGCTCGGACCGTACTGGACCCGCGCCAAGCATCTGCGGGCCGGGGGCGCGGTGATGAAGCTCATCCGCTATGCCGATGACTTCGTCGTTCTCGTCCGCGGACCCCGCGAGGAGGCCGAAGCGTTGTTCGGCGAAGTGGCCACAGTGCTGGCTCCGATGGGTTTGCGCCTGTCGGAGGAAAAGACCCACCTCACCCACATCGATGACGGGTTCGACTTCCTGGGCTGGCGCATCCAGCGCCGGACCTGGCAGGGACGCGGCGGGATAAAGAAGACGGTCTACACCTATCCGTCGAAGCAGTCTCTTGCTTCGATCAAGGACAGGATCCGTGTCTTGACCCGCCGGAACGCTCATCGCACGCTCGCAGATCTGCTGCGTCGGCTCAACCCGGCCATCAGAGGCTGGTGCACGTACTTCCAGCATGGGGTATCCAAGCGGACCTTCTCCTACGTCGATCACTTCGCCTTCTGGCGTATCGTCGGCTGGCTGAAGAAACGCCACCCCAAACTCAACGTGCACACCGTGATCCGCCGTTACCTGCCCGGGTGGCACATCGCGGCGGACGGTATCGAGTTCTTCCGCGCACCCACGGTCCCCGTGACCCGGTATCGCTATCGAGGAACCCGCATCCTGAATCCATGGACGAGCATGCCCGCGGCATGAATCAAATGGAGAGCCGGATGCTCAGGAATGGGCACGTCCGGTTCGGAGGGCGGGCCGGGGAAACCCATCAGCTGCAAGGCTGACAGGGCGCCCCGGTCCGACCCCTACACCGAGCACTCGCACGCGAGGGCAAGGTGTCCGCGCGGTCGTGCTCAATAATTTCTCCCGTCGGGTGGTCGGCTGGTCGATCGATTCGAGTCAGACTGCGGCGCTGGTCACCAACGCTCTGGGGATGGCGATCGCTAACCGCGACCCCGCACCCGGGGTAATCGTTCACTCCGACCAGTTGAATCCGCCCAATTCACTTCATGGGCCTTCACCGACCGGGCTAAGCGGTCCGGGCTGGTGCCATCAATGGGTTCGATCGGCGACTGCTATGACAACGCCGTAATCGAATCCTTCTGGGGCAGAATGCAAACCGAGTTACTCAACCGCAGACGATGGAAGACACGCATCGAACTGGCCAACGCAATCTTCGACTATCTTGAGGTCTTCCACAACCGCCAACGCCGCCATTCCGCCCTCGGAATGCGTACCCCGATAGAGTTCGAACTGCTACACCAACCCGCCCAACCCGTGGCCTGAAACCAAGTATGGCGACACCATCAAACCCGGGACACATCAGAGCCTCCACCGGAACCAGGGCGTTTCATCTCGAGACTACGCACTTCAGAGCGGAACCACAGTTTGCAGACCGGACGCGCGACCGTGACCATGCGGCGCATCATGACCGGGTCCCACGCTCCGGTGAAGTCCCCTGGCCTGCGCGCGGTCTGGTCACCGTCAGTCATCGCGGACTTCCGATTGCCGCCTGAAATCTACTAACGCCGCGGCGCCGTCGAGCCGTGGGATCCGGCCACTGACTCACCTGTTGCTGACAGAAAGGCCAGCGCCTGCGAACTTGAACATACGGTACCGTCAGCCAGCAAACGGCGGCGTCGCTGACTGGCGCCGACGATCCTTCGAATGCCGCCGCTTTCACCGCATTCGCTCGATATCACCAGCACGCAGCGACGGATCGCCCGTCATCGTGCGCCTACAGCACAGGGGTGTATCGCTCATCCGTAATGCGTGAACAAATTCCGGCGCCAAGCGAGCGCAGCCGCTAGCGTGGACTTGAGGCTGGCTGCTTGTCGGCCGGCTACTCGCGAAGCATTCCGGGATCGCACAGTCCGCGTACCGCATGACGATCCTTCTCGGTTCCCTTGCTATCCCTTATCTTTGTATGGTTTTGCGGTCACCAGGACCGATATAGAGACCAAAGTCGCTTAGACGATCGGCAATCGCGCAGACTAAACCTGTTGTCGATGAGCACGCCATCTACGCCACACGGGCGTATGTCGCAGCGGAAGTTGCCTCAGGCTTTATGGCTCTCAATCAGCCGGCAAAAGCTCTCGATCTTCTGCGGATCGAGGCCAGCGTTGCAAGCGGACACCGAACCATGACCGGCCCGGTGTCATCGCGTACCCCAGGAACCGTCGGGGATCTGCGACATCCGGTGCTTTGACGCAGGGCTATGCCGGTCTGGCTTGGCACCAGGGCTTCGCCATCCAGCCCGGTGGCGCGATACTTGAGACCATGGCTGAGGTTGACGATGTTGACGTCGCGCCGATCGGGGCGGTACGGCGTACGCGGTTAGGCCGCAAGGCGACCGAGCCGATGCGCGAGGACATCCGGCTGCTCGGCGCGATCCTTGGTGACACGATCCGTGAGCAGAACGGTGAGGAAATCTTCGACCTCGTCGAGCGGGCCCGCGGCGAGTCATTCCGGGTGCGCCGCTCCAAAATCGACCGCGCCCATCTGGCGCACATGTTCGACCGGATCGACATCCACTGGGCCATCCCATTGGTTCGGGCGTTCACCTACTTCGCGCTGCTGGCCAACATCGCCGAGGACATCCACCGCGAACGGCGGCGGAACATCCACGTGCAGGCCGGTGAGCCGCCGCAGGACAGCAGCCTGGCCGCCACCTATCGAAAGCTGGACGCCGCTAATCTGGATTCGACGACCGTGGCCGAGGCGCTGACCGGTGCGCTGGTGTCGCCGGTGATGACCGCCCATCCGACTGAGACCCGCCGCCGCACTGTGTTCGACACCCAGCACCGGGTCACCGAACTGATGTGGCTGCGGCTGCACGGACAGGCCGAGACCCCCGACGGCCGCGACATCGAGCGCGAACTGCGTCGGCACGTGCTCACACTGTGGCAGACTGCGCTCATCCGGTCGCGGCGGTTGGAGGTCCGCGACGAGATCGAGATGGGGTTACAGTACTACCACGCCGCGTTCTTCGAGGTGGTTCCGCAGGTCAATGCCGAGGTGCGGGCCGCGCTGCAAGCCCGGTGGCCCGATGCGCAGCTGCTAGAAGAACCCCTCCTGCGGCTCGGATCGTGGATCGGCGGCGACCGTGACGGCAACCCGAATGTGACCGCCGACGTGGTGCGGCTGGCCACCGGCAGCGCCGCGTTCACCGCGCTGGAGCACTATTTCGCCGAGCTGCACGCACTCGAGCGGGAGCTGTCGATGTCGGCGCGGCTGGTCAAGATCAGCGACGGGCTGGCCGCGCTCGCCCACGCCTGCCACGAGCCGGCGCGGCCCGACGAGCCCTACCGGCGGGCGCTGCGGGTGGTACATGGGCGGCTCACCGCGACCGCGTCGGCGATCCTGGACCGCCAGCCCGAACACCAACTCGACCTCGGGCTGCAGCGGTATCACACCCCGGCCGAGCTGCTGGCCGACCTCGATGTGATCGACGCCTCGCTGCGCGCCAACGGCGGTGCACTGCTGGCCGATGACCGGTTGGCCCGGCTGCGGGAAGCGGTGCGCGACTTCGGTTTTCACCTGTGCGGCCTGGACATGCGGCAGAACTCCGACGTCCACGAACAGGTGGTCGTCGGAGTTGTTGGCCTGGGCCGGTGTGCATCCCGACTACGCGTCGCTGCCTGAGCCCGAGCGCGTCGAGCTGCTGGCCGCCGAGCTGGCCACCCGCAAGCCGCTGACGCAGGAGGACGCCAGGCTGTCGGCGCTGGCCCGCAAGGAGCTGGACATCATCGCCGCCGCCGCCCGCGCGATCGACCTGTTCGGCCCCGAGGCGGTGCCGAACTACATCGTCTCGATGTGCGAGTCGGTATCGGACATGCTGGAGGCCGCGATCCTGCTCAAGGAGGTTGGCCTGCTGGACGGCTGCGGCGACGAGCCGAGCTGCCCGGTGGGCATCGTGCCCCTGTTCGAGACGATCGACGACCTGCACCGCGGCTCGTCGATCCTGGAGGCCGTGCTGGAACTGCCGCTGTACCGCGCGCTGGTGCGCTCGCACGGCGACAGCCAGGAGGTGATGCTCGGCTACTCCGACTCCAACAAGGACGGCGGCTATCTGGCGGCTAACTGGGCGTTGTACCGCGCCGAGCTCGATCTTGTCGAGTCGGCCCGCAAGACCGGAATCCGGCTGCGGCTCTTCCACGGTCGCGGCGGCGCCGTCGGTCGCGGCGGCGGCAAAAACTATGACGCGATCCTGGCGCAGCCGCCGGGCGCGGTGAGCGGTTCGTTGCGCATCACCGAGCAGGGTGAGGTGATCGCCGCCAAGTACGCCGAACCGCGAATCGCGTACCGTAACCTGGAAGCGCTGGTGGCCGCCACCCTGGAGTCCACGCTGCTCGACGTCGAGGGCCTGGATGACGCGGCGGGCCCGGCCTATCAGGTGCTCGACGAGCTGGCCGCCCGCGCGCGGCGGGCCTACGCCGAACTGGTGCACGAGACACCGGGTTTCGTCGAGTACTTCAAGGCGTCCACCCCGGTCAGCGAGATCGGCGCGCTGAACATCGGCAGCCGCCCGACATCCCGCAAACCCACCGCGTCGATCGCCGACCTGCGCGCGATTCCGTGGGTGCTGGCCTGGAGCCAGTCGCGGGTGATGCTGCCCGGCTGGTATGGCGCCGGGACCGCGTTCGCCGACTGGATCGCCGAGGGCGACGGCCGGCTGGAGGTGCTGCAGGACCTGTACCGGCGCTGGCCGTTCTTCCGCACCGTGTTATCGAACATGGCTCAGGTGCTGGCGAAATCCGACATGGATCTGGCCGCGAGGTATTCCGAGCTGGTCTCCGACGAGACGCTGCGGCGGCGGGTGTTCGACAAGATCGTCGCCGAACACGAACGCACCATCGCGATGCACCTGCTGATCACCGCGCAGGATAGCCTGCTCGCCGACAATACGGCGCTGGCCCGCTCGGTGTTCAACCGCCTCCCCTACCTCGAGCCGCTGAATCACCTGCAAGTCGAGCTGCTGCGGCGCAGCCGTTGCGGCGACGACGACGAGCTGATCCAGCGCGGCATCCTGCTGACCATGAGTGGGCTGGCGACCGCATTGCGCAACAGCGGCTAGGGAATTGGCGATGGCGTGCTGGCGCGGGTTGGTCGGCCGGTACAGGGCACTGTCACGTTGATTGAAAAGTGTAGTGGTGCAGTTGGTTGTGGAGCGGTGGCGGCCGAACACCGTTGGGTCGTTCATATTTCAGGCGGCAGCGTCGGCCGCGGTGACCTGACGCCAGACCGCGAAGCGGTCGGCGATCTCGGTTCGCCATTCGGTCGCGCTAAGCAGATGCCGTCGCGGCCGGAAGTGTGCGGAAATGGCACTGAAGGCGGACAGGAATCGTTGCGCATGCCGCAACGATTTGAAGCGTTTCATCGCCCGTTCGCGTTGTCGGGTGGGCTGATGAGAGTTCTCAGCGCGGTTGTTCAGATACCGCGGCCGCCGGTGCTCCACCGACGACATGAACTCGCGGTGGGCGACCTGGTAGCTGCCCAGCTTGTCGGTAACCAGCACGCGCGGCACGTACCGCTGGCCCTTGAGCAGCTTGCGGAAGAATCGCTTGGCCGCCACCGCGTTGCGGTCGGACTGTAGGAGGACGTCGAGCACGTTGCCGTGCTAGTCGACCGCGCGCCACAGGTACCGCAGCCTGCTGTTGATCCGGACGAACACCTCGTCGAGGTGCCACTTGTCGCCGGGGCGCGGGCGCCGCCAGCGCAGTTGGTTGGCGTAGGCCTGCCCGAACTTGGCGCACCACCGCCGGATCGTCTCGTAGCTCACCGCGACACCGCGTGCGAGCATCAGCTCCTCGACCTCACGCAAGCTGAGCGGGAACCTGAAGTACAGCCACACGCAGTGGTTGATGATCTCGACCGGGTAGCGGTGGCCTTTATACGACGGCGTTGTGGTCACCCCACGGATCCTCCCAGGTCGCCCACGCTCACCAACGTGACAGTGCCCGACACTCTCCTCTCCACGAACGGACAAGAACAGCGTCGGTCAACTCACCGGATTATGCTGACCTCATCAGCGCGAACCCCCTATCGCGCAAGGGATCCAGTATCAACGTCGGCATAATCCGAAGATCGGCATAATGCAGGTTATGCCGACGTCGGCATAACCTGCACAAGCGGCGAAATGTCGCTGATCACCTGCCCGACAAGGAGCAGGCCTGGGTGGATGCCAAGCTGGTCACGGCGTTCGCTCACCCTGACCCCGACACCGGGCTGGTCAACGCTAAACGCCTTGCCACGCAACTGGATAAGAGCTATCCGAGCGCGGCCTCGTCGCTACGTGAGGGGCTGGAAGAGATGTTCACCGTCGCACAACTCGGCATCGACGGCCGCCTCGCCAAAACACTGACCACCTCTAACCCGATCGAGTCGATGATCTCGATAGCCCGAACGACCAACCGTAACGTCACCCGCTGGCGCGACGGGCAGATGGTGCGCTGGACTGCGGCCGGCATGCTCAACGCCGAACGGTCCTTCCGCCGCATCAAGGGCTACAAGCAGATGCCCCAGCTCGTCGACGCCCTACACCGACACAGGCGGCGGTCGCTTTGCTTCCAGACGCCGAACTCGTGCTACGCCCGCAGGAGAGCCACCTCGGCGGCTTTGCCACTGCAGACGAGATCCTGACATTCCTCCGCTCCCATCTCTGAGCACCCCAGAGTGCCTCCTGCACCCCAAGACCACCTCGACGCGACCGCCGACCGTCGGCGCCCAAACGCCCGTGAACTGGCCAGGATCACCCCGATCGAGCCAGCCTTAGCGTGTCCCTGAATGTCATCGCGGCCATCACGCCACCGTCGCAGATGATGTCGGTGCCGGTGAGGTATCCCGGCTTGTCGCTGGCGCAGAAGGCCAGCAACTCGGCGATCTCCGCGGGGCGGCCGAAACGTTTGAGTGCGCCGAGCGCAGCCAGGGCGCCCGCGCCGGCATCTTCCTCGAGCTTTCCCATCGGCGTGTCGAATGAGCCGGGTGAGACCGAAACCACCCGCGCCCCCTTGCTGCCGAACTGCGCGGCGATGGCCTTGCTGTACCAGATGACGAAGTTCTTACTCAGGACATACGCCAGCTGGGGACGCATCTTTCGTGGTATCAGGTTGCACATCGACACCAGATCCGCATAAAACCGGTCAGCGTCACTCAATGAGCGTTTGTATCTGTGCTTTGGGGCGAGAACGCCGGGAAGTTGGTGCCCGGCAACGGAAGAGACATTGACAAGGGCCATACCCGCGCTGGCAATCTGATAGAAGGCGCTGTTGATCAGAACCGTGCCGACGGCGTTGATCCGCAGGATCGTTTCTGCTGATCCCATGCTGGGGCTCACGCCGGCCGTGTGGACGACCGAAGTGACCGTTCCTAGCCGTTGAGCATGTTCTACCAGCTGGCGAACCGACTGGCGATCCGTGATATCGCACGCGGCAGCTGCACATTGGACCCCGGCCCCGGTGAGCTCGTGTTTGGCGCCGTCGAGACGCTCCTGGTTGATGTCGCAAATAAGCACGGCGCTGTCTCGCCCTATGATATGGGCGGTAGCCAGTCCCATGCCGCCGGCCCCGCCCGTGATGACTGCCAGTCTCGACATTCCGGATAGGTCCTCCGTCTTGGATCGCTCAGCGAGTATCCGATCTCATTACATGTCTTGTCTGAGCCACCGGCAACGAAGGTGTGTCTCGGTGACTCTACTCGGGCATCAGGTAGGAGTTAGGTGTCTTCGTCGAGCGCATAGGCCGCGGCCTCATCGAAGCTCATGGCGCTGCCTTCTTCGCGTGCCGCGTCGAATTCGTCGTATCCGAGTGCATCCCTTGCCTGACGCTCACATTCGGCATGCAGGTCGTGGAGCCGGGGAGCACAATCCACAAACACGACTGCACCGGGATCACGGGCTGGGCCGATGCCCGCCGCGCAGCCAGGCACCAGGTCGGCTGAGATGTCTGCCCGTAGATGCGCGCCCTTCCCCAGGGACGCTATTGACAATCCGCGAAATAAATGCGCGACCAGGTGTAAAGAGGCCTCGGAACGGCTCAACGAATCTGCCCGGCGATCGTGCCAATGGTCTCGGCAGAACTCGACTGATCTCTGGAGGCCAGAGTGGAGCAACTGAGTGGCCTGGATGCCGCGTTCGTATACGCCGAGACCGCCGGCGCAGCGCACGTGACCTTCTTCGGGATCTACGATCCGTCGACGGCGCCGGGCGGCAGCGTCACCTTCGATGATGTCGTCGCGCATCTCGGCTCCCGGCTTGGCACGCACCGAGTTTTTCGCTCGGTGCTCGCTCGCGTCCCATTCGACCTGGATCACCCGTACTGGGTGCGCGACGAAAACTTTGAGCTAAGCCAACACCTGCACCACCTGACTTTGCCGCGGCCCGGTGACTGGCGGCAGCTGTGCGACCGAGTGTCGCAGCTGCACGCGCAGCGGATGGATCTGCGCCGACCTCCCTGGGAGGGCTACGTCATCGACGGGCTTGGCAGGATCAAGGCGGTGCCGAAGGACGCCTTCGCGGTGTGTTTCAAGGTTCATCATTGCGCGGTCGACGGGGTGACGGGGTTGTCCCTCGCCAACGGGCTTCACGACCCAACCCCCGAGACCGCACCGCCTCCCGAAGACGATTGGACCCCAGAAGCACGTCCGTCGTCGCTGAACCTGCTCGCCCGCACCGTGGTCACGTTCGCCCATCGGCCGGGACAACTCACCTCTGCGGCAACACACTTCATTCCCTTGCTGAGTCGGCTTCCCGGAGCGATGACGCGGCGGCTGCCGATCGGTCACCGAGTCGAGCACGACCCGTCGATCTATGTACCGCCCAGCCGGTTCAACGGGCATACGGACAGCAGCCGCAACTTTGACGCCCGCTCCTACGACCTCGCGGCAGTCAAGGCAGCACGCACGCTCGTACCGGGAGCCACCGTCAACGACGTCGTTATCGCCGGTATAGGGGGCGCGATGCGCCGGTATCTCCTGGAGAAGGACGAGCTGCCCGAACAATCGCTCGTGACGGCCATGGCGATCTCGCTGCACACCGGCTCCGAACGCCGACACGGGGTGAATCAGATTTCTGTGGTCCGCGTGTCGCTCGGCACCAACATCGCCGACCCGCTCGCCCGTCTGAAGGCCGTGCACGAGTCGACCGCCCATTCGAAGGCCACCAGTGCGACGGTGGGCGAACAGGTGCTCGAGTATGCCGAGTTCGTGCCGGGTGCGCTCGTCGTCACGGCCCTCCGGGTCGGGATGGCGGCACACCTCGGGAGGCTCGCCGAGCAGTCAGGGATTTCGAACACCCTGGTGTCCACCATGCGGGGCCCGGACTTCCCGATGTACCTCGGTGGCGCCCGGATGCTCGCCGGCTACGCATTTTCGCCGTTCACCCAAGGAGGCGGACTGATGCACAACGTGATCAGCTACTGCGGACGCGTGGTCGTCAGCATCAACGGCTGTCCGGTCGTGATACCGGATATCGAGCACTACGGGGATTGCATGGACGCTTCCTTCGCTGAGCTGACGTCTGCCGCGAAAACCACACCATAGCGTCGGGCCGGGACCACCTCGACCGGCGCGCACGATCGGCAATCAACCCGGCCACTACGTGCACTGAAGCGCACACACGCCGGCCGTCCCCGACCTCGCCTGGCTTCAGCTGATGCGGTGCGAAACCGCGATTTCACCCCGAATGCCGGAGTGAGAATGCATTCTGAGGGCCATCGATACCATTCTCGTCACCGGCGCATTCGGCCTCGTGGGCAGTGCCGTGGTCAAGCAACTTCACGCGGATGGCCGTCGTGTGGTCGCGACGGCCCATCACACGGTGAACGCGGCCCTCGCCAACCTCTACGGCGTCGAGGTGCGCATGGTCGACTTGACCCAACCGGCTCAGGTCGACGCCCTCGTCGCCGGGTTATCTCCGTCGACCATCGTCAATTTGGCCGCGATTACTCCGCCGCAGTGCTATGCCCACCGCGCGCTGGCTCGCGCGGTCAACGTCGACGCCACCGCGGCGCTGGTACGTGCCGCGGCAGCGCAGTCATCGCCGCCCCGTTTCGTGCACGCGTCAAGCGCCGCCGTGTACGGCGCTCGGAACCCGCACCGGATCAGCGACGTGCTGACCGCGGACACTCCTGTCGCGCCGTCCGATCTCTACGGCGGTCACAAGGCCGAGGCGGAGGCGATCGTGCGATCGTCGCACTTGGAGTGGTCGGTGCTTCGACTCGGTGGCGTACTTCCGGTCGAGCCGACCGGGCAGGCAAACCTCGACAACTTCTACTTCGACGCGCTGCTGCCCGCCGACAGCCGTCTGCACACCGTCGACGTCCGTGATGTCGCGCGGGCGTTCTGCGCGGCGACGACCACAGACGCGCTGCGGGAGGTGTTCATGATCGCCGGCGACGACACCCACAAGCGGCTGAGGGGCGAGGTAGTGCGGGCGGTCGCCGCGGCGATCGGATTCTCCGGGGCACTACCCCCGGGGCGTCCCGGCAACCCGGACAGCGACCGCGACTGGTTCCCGATGGACTGGATGGATACCACCCGCTCGCAAGAGGTGCTGTCGTTTCAGCGCCACACTTTCGGCGACCTTCTCGCCGAGATCCGCGCAAGACAGGGTTTGATGCGGTTGCCGTTGCAGGTAGTGGCACCGTTGACTCGCGGGTTCTTCCGGCGCCGATCGCCGTACTATGGAGCACCCGGTCGCTACGCCGACCCGTGGGGCGCGATACGGGCCAAGTGGGGCGACCCCGAACCGGACGGTCCGGCAAGGTGACCTATTGCGAGCCGGAAACCGCCATTCCCAACTTTACGAGCCTTACCGGAGAATAAATTACCTGCCGATCAGCCCCACAAAGGGCGTGAGCCGGGCGGCCTCAACGCGCGTGGACCCGATAGCGACCGGCACTTTCGTCATCAACCTCGGCAGCAGCACAATGCCAGGAAGATTATGAGCGGCAACGATATTGACAATCCAGCCGCGTGAGCCAACAGAGTCGAACAAATCTGAGCCTCGAGCCGACTGCGGGCGCCGCCGCCTAAGCATCTTCGCTGAGGGCGTAGGCCGCCGCCTCGTCGAAACTCATTGCGCTGCCTTGCTGATACGCCGCGTCGAATTCTGCATCCCCGAGTGCCTCCCGGGAACGGGACTCACACTTGACATGGAAGACGTGCAGCCCAGGAAGTGTTGGAATCACGACACTACCCACCGCGCCGGCGAGTGCGTCGGCGGCGCCCATCATCACGGCAGCGCCCATAGAGTTTTTTCTTTGCGCTGCAATCCAAGCCAAGCCTTCCAGGCAGCCTGCGGCGTTGCGCTGATCATTAATGAATTGCGCGACGCAAAGCCCTTCTTGGAGCAGCTGCTCGGCCCGGTCGTACCGGCCATGCTGAAACCAGCGGATCCCGAGCTCCCACAATGCATAGGATCGATACACCAACTCGCCGCGGGATGTCGCCAGGGCAAGCGCCTTCTCCTGCCAGTCGAGCGCGCGGCGGCTGTCGCCGGCAAACTCCAAGGCCCATCCCAGCAACAGCATCGCGTTGACTTGAACGTTGTCGTCATCGCTGGCGCGCAGCGCCTCCTTCAGCTGAGCTGTGGCAGCCTTGAAGTCGCCACTCATGATTGCGGTGATGCCCTCGGCCATGGCCACCCCGGCGTGTGCGAGGGGATCATCCGTCTTTTCGGCCAGGGCTCGCGCCTCCGCTGCCCGAGCCGCGCCCGCGGACACGTCGCCGTGTAGCGGCGAGATCAGCACCGCGCTGAATAGGGCCTGCACACGATCACGGGTCGGCTCCCGCGGCGCACGCGCCAGCGCGCGGTCCGTCCATTGGCGTGCCTCGCGCAGCATTCCTTTGCACATCCAAAAAGGTTGCAAGGCAGCAACAATCGCGAGTGCCGCCTCGCCGTCTTCGGATAAGCTGAACTCCAGCGCCTCCCGGATGTTGGGCATCTCGCGCTGGATGCGGGCGAGCCAGTCAAGTTGACGCGGACTAAACCAGGCGTCGAAAGCATCCCGCGCCAGCTGCCTATACCAGTCGGCGTGCCGCCGGCGCAGTTCGCGATATTCGGCGGTCTGCTCAATCTGGCGTCTGCCGTATTCCCGCAGCGTCTCGAGCAGCCGAAACCGGACCACATTGTGGGATTCGATTCGAATCAGGATCGACTTGTCCACCAGCGACGTCACCAAATCCAAGAACTCGTATTCGGCCATGTCGGCGCCGCAAACGTGTTGCGCCTCTTCCAATTCGAAGATGCCGGCAAACACCGAGAGCTGTCCCCACAACCGTTGTTCGGCCTGGGTGCACAAGTCATAGCTCCAGCCCACGCTCCAGTTCAGCGTCTGCTGCCGTTTGGGCGCACCCCGGCTGCCCAGTGTAAGCACCTTGTACCGGTCGGCCAGGTGTTTCCGCAGCTGGTCGAGGGACATCGCACGAAGCCGAACCGCGGCGAGCTCGATCGCCAATGGCACCCCCTCGAGCCGGGAAACGATGCTGGCCACGGTCGCCTTGTTCTCCTCCGTCAGCCGAAAGCCCCGCACCGCAGCGGCGGCCCGCTCACTGAACAACGCAACCGCCTCGAATCGGGCCAGCGAGTCGAGCGTCGGCGCCTTGTCGGCGTCGGGGCACGCGAGCGGAGCAAGTGGCACGACGGATTCGCCGTAGACGCCGAGCCGCTCGCGGCTGGTGGCCAGAATCCGCAAGTATGGGCAGTGCCTCAACAGTTCCTCGACTAGCTTGGCCACCTCGTCGATCAGCTGTTCACAGTTGTCAAGCACCAAGAGCAGCCGTCGAGCACTGAGGAAGTCGACGAGCACGTCGCGCAATGGTCTGGCCGCTTCGTCGCGCAGGCCCAAGCCAGCGGCCACCACATCGGGCAGCAGCGAGCCGTCACGCAATTCACCCAGCTCGACCAGCCGCACGCCGTCAGGGAAATCGTGTTGCGCCTCGGCCGCGGCCCGTCTTGCCAGCCGCGTCTTGCCAACTCCGCCGACCCCGGTCAGGGTCACCAACCGCGACGCCGACAAAACGTTTCTCACCACGCCCAGTTCGGCTTCGCGCCCAATGAAACTGGTCAATTCCAGCGGGAGACTGCCGCGGGCGCGGCGCACGGGAGCAGGCTGCTCGGCCTCGCGCCGCTCAGCTCCGGGAACCTGCTCACCGCCGTGCAACGCCATCTCGTCGACCGGGAAGCCGTGAGCCGACTGCACCCGCCGCAGCTCCTCTCCCAAGGCGATCGCCGACGGGCGGTCCGCGGGCTCGCGCGACATCGCCTTCTCGATGGCGGCCGAAACGTCGTCGGGGATGCCGCTGTCACGCAGATCCGGCACCGGCTCGGTGGCAATGCGCAGGAACTGCGCCACCACCTGTTCGCCCCTGTGGCGTTCGAACGCTGCATGCCCGGTCAGCGCCGCGAACAAGGTGGCGCCCAGCCCATAGACATCGGAGGCCTGGCTGGGCGGATCGCCGGACAGGATCTCCGGCGCGGTGAACGCGGGCGACCCGGTGAAGGTGCCGGCGGCGGTCGTGAATCCCCCTGCGATGTGCGCGATTCCGAAGTCGCTCAACGCCGGCTCACCGTAGTCGGTCAGCAGGATGTTCGCCGGCTTGACGTCGCGGTGCAGAATGCCCAGGCGGTGCGCCGACTCCAGCGCGCCGGCCATCTTCACCCCCACCAGCAGCACCTCCTCGATCGGCAGCACACCCAGCCGCTTGATCCTTGTCTCCAGCGACCCCCGGCGGTGGTACTGCATCACCAACCACGGATAGCCGTTCTCGGTTTCCCCGACCTGCAGCACCCCAACGATGTTCGGGTGTCCGGTCAGCTTTGCCATCGCGTGCTGCTCACGCAAGAACCGCTCCCGGTCCTCGTGCAGCTCGGCGGTGAGCACCTTGACGGCCACGATACGATCCAATGCCACTTGGGTGCAGCGATAGACGATGCCGAAGCCACCGCGGCCGATCTCGTCGGCGTCAGCGAATCCGGCCGCACTCAACTCCGTGACGACGGTGGAGCCCACGTCACGCTGCGTCCGCAAAGGATCACTGTCCATGCTGCCCCGACCCAGAGCATAGGCCGCCTCGGCAGATCCCCGCGAAGATTGCGCCATGTCCGGTCAAGGGCTCCCGGTGCGGTGTCAGTTGCGCTGGCCCGCGCTGACGAGATGCGCCTTCAGCTCCCGGCGCATGATCTTGCCAATGGCGTTGCGGGGCAACTCGTCGAGGAACACGATCTCGCGGGGAACCTTGTAGTTCGCAAGTTGTTCCCGGACGTAGTGCTTGAGGATGTCGACAGTGGCCGACGCCCCCGGTTTCAGTACTACAAAAGCGGCGAGCCGTTGGCCGAACTGCTCATCGTCGACGCCGAGAACGGATGTATCTGCGACGGCGGGATGGGTGGACAGTGCGTTTTCCACCTCGATCGGGTACACGTTCTCCCCACCCGACACGATCATCTCGTCGTCGCGGCCTACCACGAACAGTCGACCTGCGTCGTCGATGTAGCCGATATCACCTGTAGCCATGAAGCCATCCTCGACATCCTTGGTTTGTCCGGACGTGTAGGCCTCGAACTGCGTCTTGGTGCGAGCAAAGATTGCGCCTATCCCGCCGCGCGGGAGCTCGTGCCGATGCTCATCAAGAATGCGAATCTCCGTACCGGGCATCGCCTTGCCGGCGGTCTCAGGGGCTGCGCGCAGATCCTCGGGACCGGCAAGGGCGATCACACCGACCTCGGTGGCGTTGTAGTTGTTGTAGACGACGTCGCCGAACTGATCCATGAACTTGACTACGACATCGGGTCGCATCCGTGAGCCGGCCGCGCTGACAAACCGCAGCGATCGCCCGCTGAACCGATTGCGAACCTCGCAGGGCAGCTCCATGATCCGCTCCAACATCACCGGCACGACGCTCAAACCGGTCGCTCGGTACCGGTCGACGAGTTCCATCGTCGCCGCAGCATCAAATGTGCGTCGCACCACCAAGGTGCACGAAAACATCGTTCCGATGACTAGTTGTCCGAACCCCCATGCATGAAACAGGGGCGCTGCCACGACGGTGGTCTCCTCGGCGCGCCATGGCATCCGCGACAACATCGCAAGTCCTTCGCTGCCTCCGCCCCCGGCCGCGCGCCGAGCTCCCTTGGGTGTGCCGGTGGTGCCCGAGGTCAGCAGGATCACCTTGGACTTCCGGCCGGCGCGGGACGGCCGCTGGCCGGCATGCCGCGCGATCAGCGTTTCGACGGTGATCGTGTGCTCCGCTTGATCGTCTGTCCAGGCCACGATGCGTGCGGTGTCCGGCTTCTCGCTAATCGCGCGATCGACACTGGCGCTGAATTCCTGGTCATAGACGATGACGTCGGGACGTTCCCGAAGCACGACTTCGACAAGGGCCGGACCCGCAAACGACGTGTTGAGCAGCAGCACGTCCGCGCCGATCCGCTCGGTGGCGGCCAGCGCATCAACAAACCACCGGTGGTTACGGCACATGATGCCCACCATCTGCGGGGTCCCGCCGGGCAACTGCTGCAATGCGGCCGCGAACGAGTTGGCCCGTGTATCGAGTTCCCGATAGCTGAGCGCGCCGAGGTCGTCGATGAGCGCAGGACGATTTGGGCGGCGCTGCGCCGATACCGCGATCCCGACGGTGTTCGTGAACCCTTCGCGCAGAACGGCCGCGCTCATCCGCAGATACTTGTCGGGCCGCAGCCCTACCAGCAGCCTAGCCTTCCTCAGCGCTGCGATAGATTCTCGAAGTCGCGTAAAGTGCTCAGAGCGCAGGGTTTTCGGTGACGTCACAGTGCTCACCCTAGGATCGGGAAGCGGCGCTGCGCGGCCAAATCATCCATTGCCGACTGCATCACCTTGCGAACATGCGCATCGACCTCGGCAACCTCCGGCTTCTTGCCGAATTGGGCGGTGATGTCGATCGGCTCCAGCACCTGGGTGACGATCTTGGCGGGCAGCGGCACATTGATCGCTCCCACACTCAGCCCGAACGGGAAGCCGAACGAGACCGGAACTTGTTCAACCCGCGTCACCCGTTTGACCCCCAACCGCTTTGCCAGCCAGGTGCCACGGGTCAGGAATAGTTGAGTTTCCTGGCCGCCGATAGACACGATCGGCACGATCGGCACGCCTGCCTCGATCGCCGTCGTGACATAGCCGGTCCGGCCACTGAAATCGATGGTGCTCTGCTGCAGGGTCGGCCGCAGCGCGTCGTAGTCTCCGCCGGGGAAAACGACGACCGTTGCGCCCGATCGCAGCGCCGCCACAGCGTTGTCGCGGCTGGCGCGGATCATGCCCAGTCGCATCATGACTCCGGCGAGCGGCCCCCGGAACAGGAGATCGTGGCCGAGGGTATACAGCTGGCGGACATAGCCAAACTTCTCAAAGAAGGCGGGCCATAGCACCGGGACGTCCATCGCAAATGGCCCACCCGAGTGGTTTGACACGATCAGGGCTCCGCCGGGCGGAAAACTCTCGAGACCACGCACTTCAGAGCGGAACCAAAGCTTGTAGACCAGGCCACCGTACGTGATCATGCTGCGTATCAGGGCTGGGTTCCACTCTCCGGTGAAATCCCCCGGCCGGTGGGTGGTTTGGTCATCATAAGTCAACGCTGAGCTCCGATCGTCGGCCTGGAATTGCGTCGGCGGTAGAGGCCATCAGGCGTGAAGCGATGGGATCTGGCGATTGAGACAGCCGTTGCTGGGCGAGACGGCTGCGGTGCCCGCAAACTCCAACGACCTGCCGCGAGCCGACCACCAGTACCCATGCTGACTGTGGCCGGCAATCTCTTGATGGCGCCGCTTTCGCCATGTTTGCTCGGCTGTCGTCTGCGTTAGGCAGGCGACGTGAGGGCAATTCACGTAACCCGCGCTCGCAGGCGTCCATGTCCGCTAGCTTAGTATGACGCACATCACCCCTAGCGGGTTTTCGCAGCGGGACCTGAGCTACATACTCGGGCGCAGAGGACGTGAAGCATGGGATCTAATCGGCCGTCTGACGCGACGGGCACGCTGTCGCGTAGTAAGACCACGGTTACCGCGGACGAACCGGTCGAACCTCCGCCAGCCAGGCAAGATCAGCCGTCGCAGACCAGATGGTGGGCCGACTTGAATCCGGCCGACTGCTTGTTGACGCTAAGCGAGTCATGTGCCGCCCTGCCGCTGGTAGGCAAGCGTCTCGAGCCGCTCGGCTCGCTGAGCGCGATGGCACTGTGGGCCTGCCGCGTGATGCCGGAGTTCGTGTCCTACGCGGTACGAAAGAAATTGCCCTCAGGTGAGCCGAAACCGCGCAGGGAAGACCTGCAGCCAGCACACGAGGTCAGTGCGGCGGCGCTGCAGGGCCTGGTGTCGGCAGAGCGGCTCAACATCGACTGGCCCGCTCCCGACCGGCGGCCTCCGGTGCTCAGGTACGCGAAGAAGCGTCGACAATACCTGCACCGATCATCGGTCAGTTACGGCAGCGCGCCAGGGCAGGTGCTCGAAATCTGGCGACGCGAGGACTTGCCGGTGCAGCCGGCGCCGGTGCTGATTTTCGTGCCCGGTGGCGGGTGGGTGGTCGGCAGGCGGATGCTGCAGGGTTATGCGCTGATGTCGCACCTGGCCGCGCAGGGCTGGATCTGCCTTTCGATGGACTACCGGGTATCGCCGCGTCACCGCTGGCCGCGGCACGTGGCCGACGTGAAGGCCGCTGTCGCCTGGGCTCGCGGCAACATCGCGGAGTTCGGCGGAAACCCCGACTTCGTCGCCGCCGCGGGGTGTTCTGCTGGTGGCCACCTTGCGGCGCTGACCGGTTTGACCTTCGACGACCCCGCCTTCCACGTCGAGTTGCCCCCCGACGCGGATGCCACAGTGGACGCCGTGGTGGGTATCTACGGCCGCTACGACTGGGAAGACCGGTCAACTCCGGAGCGTGCGCGGTTCGTCGAGTTCCTGGAACACGTCGTTGTCAGGAAGCGGCTGGCCCAGCACCCGCACGTTTTCCGCAACGCATCGCCAATCGCCAGGGTGCGGCCCGATGCCCCGCCGTTCCTGGTCGTGCACGGCAGTTCCGACACGGTGATTCCGGTAGCGCAGGCGCGCGAATTCGTCGACAGGCTGCGCGGGGTATCACGGTCAACGGTCGGCTATCTGGAAGTGCCCGGCGCCCAACATGGTTTCGACCTCACCGACGGCGCTTGCACCGCGTCGGTGGTCACCGCAATCGGACTGTTCCTCAACGAGATTCATGAGAGCACAGTTGCCCCGCACGCCGGTTTGCGTCGCAAGACCGCCCAAGCGACTTAGTCGCTTAGCCGCGAGGCTGTAATCCAGTGACGGTATCGGCAACTTCGGTCACATCGATCACCCCAGGACGGGGAAGCGGCGCTGTGCGGCCAACGCGTCCACCGCCGACTGCATCACCTCGCGAACATGCGCATCGACCTCGGCAACGTCAGGATTCTCGCCGAACTGGGCGGTGATGTCGATCGGCTCCAAGACCTGGGTGACGATCTTGGAAGGAAGCGGTAAGTTCGCTGTTCCCACACTCAGCCCGAACGGGAAGCCAAACGAGACCGGCATTTGCTCAAGGCGCACCAGGCGTTTCAGCCCCAGCCACTTTGCCAGCCAGGTGCCGCGGGTCAGATACAACTGGGTTTCCTGCCCGCCAATCGACACGGTGGGCACGATCGGCACGCCGGCGTCGATCGCCACCGTGACATAGCCGGTCCGGCCAGCGAAATCGATGACGTTCATCTGCCAAGTCGGCCGCGCCGCGTCGTGCGCTGCGCCGGGGAAAACGGTGACCGCCGCGCCCGAGCGCAGCGCCTTTCCAGCGTTGTCGCGGCTGGCGCGGAGCATGCCCATTCGCATCAAAGGTCCAGCCTGCGGCCCCCGGAACAGGACATCGTGGCCGAGGGTGTACAGCCGGCGGTCGTAGCCAAACTTCTCGAAGAAGTCGACCCAAAGGACCGGCGCGTCCCACGCAAACGGGAGGCCGGAATGATTTGACACGATCAGCGTTCCGCCGGATGGAAACGTCTCGAGACCACGCACCTCGGCGCGGAACCAGCGTTTGAGGACCGGACGCGCGAATGTGACCATCCGCCGCATCATGTCCGGATCCCATTCTCCGGTGAAGTCCCCTGGCCGAGGTACGGTTTGATCACTATCGTTCAACACGAACCTCCCGCTGCCAGCCGAGACGCACTTGGGTGGGAAACACTGCTACGCGTCGAGTTGTGGGAGCTGGCCATCAACACAGCCATTGCTCGGCGGCAGGGCGGCGTGGCCGGCGAACGCCAACATGGCGTGCCGTGGGCCGGCAACGGCGCCCTTGCTGACTACCGCCGAACAATCCCTGAAATAGCAACGCTTTCACCGTGTTTGCTCAGTATCACCCGACTCGCAGAAAGTCAACCCTCGCCGGTGCGAAGCACCGGGCGTGAGTGCAATCTAGATAACTCCTGGCGGCAGGAATCCACGTCAGTTAGTTTAAGTGTGAAGCACATCACGTGCAGCGCGTTTCCGCAGGTTGGGTCTAGAGCTCAGCGGCCCAGCCGGGGAGGACGAAAAGGATGGGATCCGAGCGGCTGCCTGACGCGACGTTCATGCTGTCGGGCAGCGACACCACGTTCATTCTCGATGAGCCGGTCGAACCTCAGCACACATTAAAGATCGCGGTGTTCGACCAGGGCTCGAGCGAAAATTTCCAATTTGAGCGCATCGGTGAGGCGATCGCCGGAGCCGTCGGCGTGCTTCCCCAGATGCAGTGGCGAGTGCAGTCCGTGCCCCTGGGGTTGAGCCGGCCGACGTGGATCACCGACCCCACGTTTGATGTGCGCAACCACCTCCGCCATGCGCGCTTGCCGGAGCCCGGCACCAAATCGCAGTTGTGTCACATGATCGGCGAGGTCGCCTCCGACCCTATACCGCCCGGCCGGCCCCCCTGGGAGCTGTGGTTCCTTGAGGGCTTTGAGGGCAGCAAAGTGGTCGCCGTAATCAAGATGAATCATGCGATGGCCGACGGCGGCACGTTCGCAGAGTTGCTCGACTTGCTGTCGCGCCCGGAACCAACCGCGTCGCCCATCGTGCCGCCGATCCCACGACCCGCTACGGCGCTGAGGCGCCGGGATGCGCTGCGGGACGGTACACGCCTGCTATGGCGTGAGCTTCGACACGAGTTGCCCCGGCGGGTGCGAGCCATGCGGCAGGCATCCGCACAAGCCCGCACGAGCACGCCGGTTCCACGCTCACCGTCGTTGTTGCGTGACCAGCCGAAGCTGCCGTGGCGGGGTCCGCTGACACCTCCCCGGTCCTTCTCGTGGGTTTCACTTCCCCTTGACGAGGTTAAAGAGATCTCGAAGGTCGTTTCCGGGACGGTGAACGACGTTGTCTTCGCGGTCGTCGCCGGAGCGGTTCGCGAGTGCCTGGCCGAGCAGGGAATGCTGTCCGACCGCCCGGCGATAGCCAGCACTGCGGCCAAGATCCGTCGAGAAGGCGACCGCCGGCTGTGGGGAACTGCGGCCACAAGTCGAGCATTCAAGCTCCCGACGCATCTGGGCGATCCGCTGGAACGTCTGTGCGCGGCTCACGTGCAGTCCGAGGCGGTGAAGGCGGAGGTGGCCGCCCGGCCCGTGCAAATGGAGGATTGGTTCGATTTCGCGCCGCCGATCCTGTTGCGCCCGATGCTTAGGTTGGTTCGATTCGTAGGCCCGCGCCTCAACGGGGGTATCATCGTGTCGAACGTCAAGGGACCGAAAGAGAAAGCGCTATATCGGCGGGATAGGCATCGAGAATTTTATCTCCTGCGGGCACTTAAAATACGCTGCGGGCGTTAACATCACCGTCTGGAGTTATAATAAAATGCTCAATTTCGCGGTCTACGGATGCTCGAGAACTCTGCCCGACGCAGAGTTGATGTCACAGGCGATCCAGTCGTCATTCGATGAATTGCGGGCGGCGGCGGGTGCGCCGCGGAACCCCGCTGGCAACGGGACCGATGGGCCCGAGCCCGCTCAGCTGACACCAACTGCTGCAAAAGGAATACACCATGTATGAAATGACCGAGGTCGTTCGAGAAGATGGCGTTCAACTACAGAATCCCACGCCGAGCGGTTGGCTGATGGCAGCGGAGTTCCCCCGCTGGGCGGGTGAGGTCGGCCTTAACCGGGCAGTGTCTTCGCTAATGCCCAAACGCAACCTTGGCCGGGGCAGGCCCGTTTTGGTGGTGCCGGGGATCGGGGCGAACGACGGCATGACCAAGAGACTGCGGAGTCACTTGCGCGCCCACGGTTTCCATGTCCACGGGTGGCGTCTCGGTCGCAACAAAGGGCTCACCGACGACGTCCTCAACGGCCTTTCCGATCGGCTGCTGGACCTGCACGATCAGCACGGCCAGCCAGTCAGCCTCGTCGGCTGGAGCTTCGGCGGGCTGCTGTGCCGGTGGCTTGCCCATGAGCACACCGACAAGGTTCGCCACGTGGTGTGCCTCGGAGCGCCATGGCGCCCCGAAGGTGAACAGACGCGTGTGACAGGACTTTTCAAAAACTTTGCCAAGGTTTTCGGGGTATCGGAAGGTGCTCTGGATACCCTCGAGAAGCTGCGTCAACCACTGCCGGTTCCGACGACCGCCATTTTCTCGCGCTCCGACGGGCTGCTGCACTGGCGCAGCTGCACGGTTGACGGACCCGACACCGAAAACATCGCCGTACACAGCAGTCACGTGGGGCTGGTGTCAAGTCCGTTGGTACTCGCAGTTTTAACCGATCGACTTGCGCACATCGATTCGGCGTCGTACGCACCATTCAGCTGGCGCGGCTGCGTCCGACGGATTTTCGTCGAAACGTCATCGTCCTCCACGGCACCGGCTCAACAGTTGTGGGATACGGCTTCGGCCGTCTAATCGGCGCAGCCGGCTGTCCGGAAATCCACGGCTTCAACCCAGGAATTCTGCGGAAGGAGCGGATTTTAGAGGCCAAATGCTAATTTCTTCGCGCCAATTTCCTAGTTGCAGGACCTACAAAACGGGAGAAAACCATGGTCGCCATAGGTAGCTTGCTTGATGGCAGTGCAACCGTCAAGGAATCGGCGAGCGCTTTCATCGCAGATCCATTGGCCTTCTTCGATATGTCACTCACAAAAATGCAATCGCTACCCCGCGATCTCCTGGAAGAACTTCAGACCGAGGCCGTGTCGATGCGCTTCGAGCAGCAAAAAGATCGTATTCCAATCCTATCGAAGTTGGCGGATCGACAGGAAATAACGCATGTCGGCCAGATTAATGATGTTCTTCCTTTATTGTTCGAGCACACGATCTACAAGTCTTACCCCACCTATCTGCTCGAGAAGGGCCAGTTCGACAAATTGACGACTTGGCTAAACCGATTGACGCCGCACGACCTGAGCGGGGTGGATAGCTCCGGATGCGACTCCATCCACCACTGGCTCGACCTGCTTTGCGCGGAGACCGAACTTGACCCCGTTTCCTCTTCGGGTACCACCGGCACGATGTCTTTTACTCCTCGGGACAAAAGCGATTGGCGCACATTTATCCTGGGCGGCTTTCGCATTCAGCTGTTGCAGAAATTCGGCGAACCGCCCACGGAATCTGATTTATACGAAAAACTTCATGTCTGCTGGCCCAGCTATCCCGACGGCCACACGCCCTTTTTCCGAGCGCCCCACTACTTTCACGAATACTTTGCAAGGGGAAGTGACGATCACTTTCACCCGATGTTTGACACACCGGGAGACACGGACGTAATGTTCCTGGCCGCTCGGCTTCGTGCTGCACAAGCGCGAGGGGACAGCCGGGTGGACGTGCCGCAGAGCCTGCTCGACCGTCGCTCCGAAATCGCGGCTCTGGAGAGTGAAAGACCGGCGAGGGCGGCAGCGTGGACGGAAACTCTGGTCTCGAAGCTGAGTGGCGAGCGTGTGTTTCTCATGGCCCCGGCGCCGCTCATGTACGACGTTGCGACGGCAGGCTTGGCGGAGGGCAAGAAGTGTGACTTCGCGCCGAATTCGATCATCACGGTTGGTCTTGGCGGCAAAGGCTTCGCCATGCCAGACGATTGGGAAGACGTTGTCAAGCGTTTCTTGAACTTCAACGGTGAGTAGGCGATATTTCTACGGCTTCTCGGAGCAAACTGCGCTCAGCGTCAGGTGTGAGCATGGCCGCTGTCATCTCCCGCCTTGGTCAATTCCCCTCATTCTTGACCCAGAGACGAGCGAACTTTTGCCCCGGGAGGGTGTACAGGTCGGCCGCGAGCCTTCTTTGATTTGGCGATAAACGGTGTCTGGGGCGGTCTTATCACCGGCGACAAGGTGGAGATCGATTGGAGCGAATGCCCTTGTGGTCGAACCACTACTCATATTTCAGAAGATATATCGCGCTTCAGTGTTGAGCAGGGTGGGACCGACAAGATTACCTGTACAGCAACGCCAGAGGCTCATGCCGACGCCCTGGATTTCAACTCACCACTTTCTAGACCGAGGCAAGAAGATGAACAAACCAATCGCGCACACGGTCATCCGCGGCGAGGTGATCGACTCGGATCTCATCGAATATCCGGGCCGCGGCGATGTTATGACTTTCGTGGCGCCGGATCCAAGAAAATTTGTCGACCGGTTACCGCTTGCGTCCCCCGGCCACCTTGCTGATCTGTACGACCTCCGCTTCGACGACATTCTCGACTACCTGGAGGAGTTGGGAGAAAGGCTTGACATCAACACCAACGAGCATATGCAGCGGGCGCGAGAGCTCACCTATGCCGCGTCACCTGTGCCGCCGGCGCTTGTCGATCTCGGTTACCGCGGATTTAGCACCTTCTTCGAACGAGACAAGGTCCGGCAGATTGCGGAAAAAAGCGTCGGGCTCGACTACCTGGAGGGCTGGGTTGAGCACCGGCTGATCGACGGCGTGATCATCAAAGTCAGGGCATTCGGCTCCCGCGGATTGCACATCGTGGCCGGCAATGGTCCAGGATTAGGTCTCCTGACGCTCCTGCGAAGCGCAATATCGCGCAGTGACTGTATCATCAAGGCGCCGTCAAACGACCCATTCACATCGGCTGCGCTTGCTATGACGATGTGTGATATGGCACCCGATCATCCCATTACCAAACATTTCGCCGTTGCTTATTGGCAAGGTGGAGATGACGCTGTCGAGAATAAACTCTACCGGCCCCACAATATTGAGAAGATCATCGCTTGGGGTGGATTCGCTGGCATCAAGCATGTCACGAAATACATCCAGCCTGGCCTCGAACTCATCTCACTCGATCCCAAGACCAGTATCAGTGTCGTCGGACCCGAAGCTCTGGACGACGAGCAGCAGATGAAGGAGGCGGCAGACCGTCTCGCGATCGATATTGGAGGGGCTAACCAGGCGGGTTGCTCGAGTTCGCGTGTCACCTATGTGCTGACGGGTTCCCATCAGGATGGCCTCGAGCGCGTAACCGAGTTGGGACGACGCGTCTACCAGGCGATCATGGATCTGGCACCGACGTTCAGCACGATGCCAAAGGCATACGACAAGGAACTGAAGTCACATGTGGATGCGCTGCGCCTGGATGACGAATGGTACGAAGTGATAGGCGGTGAACGGGGCGAAGGCGCTATTATCGTCTCAAAGCTGCCGCGGAAAGTTGATTTCGCTGCTTATCTTGCGGACCGAACCGCGAATCTTGTCCCGGTGGAATCGATCGACGATATTCTTCTGGGGATCGACGCTTATACACAAACGATCGGTGTCTGGCCAGAGAGCCTGAAAGCGCAATTGGAAAATGTGGTCCCGCTCTATGGGGCGCAACGACTGGTGACACTCGGAAACGCCCTTTATAACGGTCCTCTGATCGGTCTGGCCCATGATGGCATGGAACCGGTTCGGCGCATGTGTAAATGGATCGCCAACGAGGTCTCCGAAGGTATCACCGATACCTCGCCCCTTAGCTGAGGGGCTCGTCGAGAGCATCGACAGGTTGGCCACCGTCTCATTGCGCACCTTGGGCGCTAGAACAGGTCCGCAAACTTGGCAGCGGCATCGTCAAGGGTCGCAGTCGACGGCAAGGCGTTCAATACGCCAGCCCAAAATAATTTCAATCTCGACGGGCGCGGCTGCGGTTGTTCCAATTCTTCCAGAAACTCATTGAACGCAACAGCTGCTTCTGCGCTCCCCGAGGAATCGATATAATCCACGACTTCTCGTATCCCCGTGGCAACGTTGTCCTTTTGATCAAGAATAACGCGGTTCAACGCGTTATTGAGCACAGATCGATTTATGGTCACCCCATTGGCGCCGATGTTCTCGGATTTATCCTCCACTGTCATCTCCTCAACGTTGGCAGTAAAGCAACGATTCCTGTCCTGCGACACCTTAACCTGACGAGAAGATTCCCGTGAGATGAGTTCGCGGGGTGAGTGGCTCGGTCAGGATGCCTGGTCGAGGGTGACGTGGTAGCCCATGGCTTCGAGCTGGCGGACGGCCTTGTTTCGCGCTCTCTGCGGGTTGAGGCGGGTGAAGTAGTCGCCGCCGGGGTCGTGGTAAGTGGTGTTGGTCATGGCCGTGTTCCAGATCGCGACGAGCAGCGCGCGTTGAACGGCGACGTTCGCTTTGAGCGGGCCACGGCGGGCGGCTATCCGGCGATATTTGGCAGCCAGGTAGGTGCTGTGGGTGTGGGAAATCGACATCGCCGCGGTACCGAGGGCACCTTGCAGGTACGGGTTGCCTGGTCGGGTGCGGCGGGATTTGACCTTGCCGGCCGATTCGTTGTTACCCGGGGTGGTACCTGCCCACGACGCAAGATGTTGCGCGGTGGGGAATCTGGTCATGTCGGCTCCGGTTTCGGCGACGACTATGTCGGCGGTGCGACCGCCGATGCCGGGGATGGTGCAGATCAGGTCGCGGAAGCTACGAAAGGGTTCGATCACCACCTCGATTCGATCGGTGAGCTGTTCTATCGCCGCGGTGTGCTGGTCGATCAAATCCAGGTGCATGCGGGTCAAAAACGCGTGATGGGCGGTGAACCGGCCGTACAGGGCCTCGGTCAGCTGCGGGATCTTCACGCGCATCCGTTTCTTGGCAAGATCGGCCATGGTCGTCGGATCGCTCTCGCCGGCAATCAAGGCTTCCAGCATCGCCCGCCCAGACACCCCTGTCAGGTCGGAGGCGACCGAGGACAGTTTGATCCCGGCGTCTTCAAGCAGCTTCTCCAACCGCTGGATCTCCCGGGTGCGTTCACGAGTGACGGCGGTACGGGTGCGGGTCAGGTCCCGCAACTGCCGGACCGGCTCAGGTGGGACGAACGACCCACGGACCAATCCATGCGCGCCGAGCTGAGCCAGCCAGGTTGCGTCGGCGACGTCGGTCTTGCGGCCAGGCAAGTTCTTCACGTGCCGTGCATTGACCAGCATCACTTCCACCCCGGGCAGATCCTCCAGTAAGTAGTAGAACGGTTTCCAGTAGTCACTGGTGGCCTCCATCACCACGCACGTAACCCGTTGCGCGGCAAGATGATCACGCAACAACATGATCTGACGGGTGGTCGCCCCGAACGTGATGACCGTTTCGCTGGTTTTGCGACGACCAGCGCCGTTGATGCGCACGCACACCTTGGCGTCCTTCTTAGAAATGTCCAGGCCCGCGCAGCGCGGGTGAATGACGTCCACTGCACCACTCCCTTCTCCCGTGGCCCACTGTGTGAAGGTGTCCGTCGTGGGAAGGGCAGGAAAGTCGGAAGTCTGACGCACGGGCTCAAAGCACCAATCCACGGTTCCCGTGGAAGCCCTCCGCCACCATGCTGACTTACAGGCTCAAAGCACCAAGGTCTTTCCGGGGACAACCACGACGAACACCATCATGATCCCGCCGCGCCTGACCCGAGCACAACAGGTGACCACCGCCGAATCTTCGCGCACCACGGTGCGCCCACCCGGCGCCGGTCTGCTGAGTTAGGTGCCTCTCTATTTGTCAAGAACAAGAGCGGTTTCGTCGGGCGGCAGTGGCGATGCTCGGTTTTCGTCAGTGAGCATGATTTTCCAGAGGTGTCCGGCGAGGTGTCGTTTCAACGCGCGCATGGCGTATCGAGGTGTCTTGCCCTCTGCGATTTTCTTGTCGTAGTAGGCGCGGCCGGCGCTCGCGGGCATACGGATTTGGACCATCGCGACGGTGTAGATCGCGGAGTTCAGTTGCCGGTCTCCGTAGCGTGAGAGCCGGTGCCGGTTGGAATCGGCACTGGCGATCTGGACGGGCGCGGTACCGGTGTAGTTAGCGTAGGCGGCTGCTGATTCGAACCGTCTCGGGGCGCCTGTGCGACCCAACAACCGAGCAGCAAGCACCGGGCCCACACCATCGAGTTCACGCAACCTGGTGCCGTGCTCGTCGAGCAACGCGGTCATGTGTGTCGCGTTCGCGCTGAGCTGTTCATCAAATCGCCGGAGATCAGCAATGAGTTCCTTGGCCAGTTCGAGCCGAATCCGATCCGTACCGGTACGCGGGCGAAATCCGCGGATCGCTGTCGTCGCCCGGGCCGGCGTCAAAGATGTCGGCGCTCCACCGGCGAGCAACTCGCGCAGTAGCGCATGCAGCTGATTGACAACACGAGTCCTACTGTGCGACAGATTAACTCGTCGTTCGTCCAGCAGCGCCAGTGAATCGGTGATCGTCTCCGGATGAACGGGTCGCGCATCACCGTGCAGTGCTGCAACGCTGGCCGCTGCAGCCGCGTCTATGCGGTCGTTCTTGCGACGGCCGCCGCGGGACAGTTCACGAACACGCGCAGTGGCTGTGGTCGGAATATCGAGCACCACCTCACCGAGGGCCAGTAGCCACAATGCCAAGTGGTGCCCGAGTCCATCGGCGTTCTCGATCGCCCATTTCCGTTCAGGCCAAGCTTTGGCCCACTGGAGCAGCCGCCGATACTCAGCGATCGACGCGCCAATGCGCAGCGACCCCACCTCGGAATGGGTCCCTGGATCCAGCGCGGAGGCGGTGTGTGTCGACTTGTGCGGATCGACGCCGATGACGATCATGAAATGAGGTTCCCTTTCGCTGACATGGGTGGGAATCCGCGGCGGACAATCCGACTTCAAGTACCTTCCACAGCAGCTTGGGTCACGCCTCTCTCGAGTCACGCCGCGAACGCAGACCGGAAGGGTCGACACACCTAACTTGGGTCAACCCGAACTACGGGTGACAGGACATTTTCGAGCCAGCCCTTCCGGTCTGCTACGGCACGCTAGAGACGATCGATCGCCGCACTGAGCCGTGACACCCATACAAGTCGGACATTTTTCGGCGGCGGGCGTCGGCGCAGTGTGTTGACCTTTGGGTTTGCTCGTTGTCGGGCCGGGATTTGCGCACTAAATCGGGGTTCGTAGGGTGCTGTGGTGGCCTACGTTCGCACCGTGAAGACGGCCTCGGGGGCGATCGCGGTGCAGATCGTGTGGTCCACGCGGCGGGGTTCGCGCCAGATCGAGCATCTGGGCTCGGCCCATGATGATGGCGAGGTCGAGGCGCTCAAGGCCGCAGCTCGCCAGCGGTTGTCCGAGGGCCAGGGTGCACTCGATCTCGGGCTGAACACCGCCGGCGCCGAGGGCGAGCCGTTGGAGATCGTCGCCACGAAGCCCACCTCGTTGTGGGAGGCGCTGTGCTGCGCTTACCAGGTGCTCGGCTTCGACACCGCTGTTGGTGGCAATGAGGTGTTCCGCGATTTGGTGCTCGCGCGGATCATCGAACCGACCAGCAAGATCGACTCGTTGCGGGTGCTCGCCGAAACCGGGGTGGAGCCCGTCGACTACCGCACGGTAACGCGACATCTTCCCATGTTCGCTAAACCGACTGTGCGCCAAGCGCTATCAAAGGCGTGCGCGGCGCATGCCGGGCTGGGTCCGGCATCGTTGGTGCTCTATGACGTGAGCACCCTGTACTTCGAGACCGATGCTGGTGACGGGTTCCGTGAGCCGGGTTTTTCAAAGGAACGCCGCCTGGAACCGCAGATCACCATCGGACTGTTGACCGACGCCTCGGGGTTCCCATTGGCGGTGGAGGCCTTCGAGGGCAACAGGGCCGAGACCGCCACCATGCTGCCGGTCATCAACGCCTTCAAGACCGCCCACCGGCTCACCGATGTCACCGTGGTCGCCGATGCCGGGATGATCTCCGAAGCCAACCAGGTCGCCCTGCAAGCCTCCGGCCTGTCGTTCATCCTCGGCACCAAGATCCCCTCGTGCCCGACGTCGTCGCGCGAATGGCGCGATAAACATCCCTGACCAGGCGATCCCCGACGGGGTGGTGCTCACCCAGCCGTGGCCGGCTACCAGCAGTGAGAAGTCCCGCGGCATCCCGGATCGGATCGTCTACTACCAATACCGCCACGACCGAGCACGGCGCACGTTGCGCGGCATCGATGAGCAGGTCACTAAAGCCAAGAAAGCCGTCGATGGGCACGCCCCGGTCAAACGCAACCGGTTCATCAAGCTCACCGGCGCGTCGAAGTCGGTCAACCGCGATCTGGAAGCCAAAGCCCGCGGACTGGCCGGGTGGAAGGGATACACCACCAACCTCACCAGCCGTGACTCCGGAGTTCGTCATCAACGCGTACCACCAGCTGTGGCGCATCGAGAAGTCCTTCCGGATGTCCAAGCACGACCTGCAGGCCCGGCCGGTCTACCACCACAAACGCGAATCCATCGAAGCCCACCTGACCATCGTGTTCGCAGCCCTGGCCGTCTCGCCACTGGATCGAAACCCAAACAGGCTGGACCATCAAGAAATTCGTCCGCATCACCCGGCGCTACCGAACCGTGCGAATCAAGGCCGGACGGCAAATCCTGACCGCCGCCGACCCACTACCCGATGACCTCCGCGACGCCATCGCCAGAATCGACAGACCTCGACGACACTAAAATGTCCGACTTGTATGGGTGTCACGGCTCAGTGCGGCGATCGATCGTCTCTAGCGTGCCGTAGCAGACCGGAAGGGCTGGCTCGAAAATGTCCTGTTACCCGTAGTTCGGGTTGACCCAAGTTAGGTGTGTCGACCCTTCCGGTCTGCGTTCGCGGCGTGACTCGAGAGAGGCGTGACCCAAGCTGCTGTGGAAGGTACTTGAAGTCGGATTGTCCGCCGCGGATTCCCACCCATGTCAGCGAAAGGGAACCTCATTTCATGATCGTCATCGGCGTCGATCCGCACAAGTCGACACACACCGCCTCCGCGCTGGATCCAGGGACCCATTCCGAGGTGGGGTCGCTGCGCATTGGCGCGTTGATCGCTGAGTATCGGCGGCTGCTCCAGTGGGCCAAAGCTTGGCCTGAACGGAAATGGGCGATCGAGAACGCCGATGGACTCGGGCACCACTTGGCATTGTGGCTACTGGCCCTCGGTGAGGTGGTGCTCGATATTCCGACCACAGCCACTGCGCGTGTTCGTGAACTGTCCCGCGGCGGCCGTCGCAAGAACGACCGCATAGACGCGGCTGCAGCGGCCAGCGTTGCAGCACTGCACGGTGATGCGCGACCCGTTCATCCGGAGACGATCACCGATTCACTGGCGCTGCTGGACGAACGACGAGTTAATCTGTCGCACAGTAGGACTCGTGTTGTCAATCAGCTGCATGCGCTACTGCGCGAGTTGCTCGCCGGTGGAGCGCCGACATCTTTGACGCCGGCCCGGGCGACGACAGCGATCCGCGGATTTCGCCCGCGTACCGGTACGGATCGGATTCGGCTCGAACTGGCCAAGGAACTCATTGCTGATCTCCGGCGATTTGATGAACAGCTCAGCTCGAACGCGACACACATGACCGCGTTGCTCGACGAGCACGGCACCAGGTTGCGTGAACTCGATGGTGTGGGCCCGGTGCTTGCTGCTCGGTTGTTGGGTCGCACAGGCGCCCCGAGACGGTTCGAATCAGCAGCCGCCTACGCTAACTACACCGGTACCGCGCCCGTCCAGATCGCCAGTGCCGATTCCAACCGGCACCGGCTCTAACGCTACGGAGACCGGCAACTGAACTCCGCGATCTACACCGTCGCGATGGTCCAAATCCGTATGCCCGCGAGCGCCGGCCGCGCCTACTACGACAAGAAAATCGCAGAGGGCAAGACACCTCGATACGCCATGCGCGCGTTGAAACGACACCTCGCCGGACACCTCTGGAAAATCATGCTCACTGACGAAAACCGAGCATCGCCACTGCCGCCCGACGAAACCGCTCTTGTTCTTGACAAATAGAGAGGCACTAAGTCGGGACTGTCATCTCCTCAACGTTGGCAGTAAAGCAACGATTCCTGTCCTGCGACACCTTAACGCGGCTGGCGCTTGCCAATGCTACGTCGACGTTATGAACCCCTTTCGCGAATGATTTCGAGGCGCTTGGCCGGTGCTTTAATCCCAGTAAGGAAAATTCTCACCAAGTCGGCCTTACACGGCCTTACAGTTCCGTCTGCTCGCCATTCCGGCATCGGAATCGGCGGCCGGCGCCCGTCAGCGGCGCTCCCACTCGGCGCGCACCGTGCGGTGATCCTCCTGACAGAGACTTCTCATACCGCAGGCCAGAGCCGGTTTTTGGGCTCCCTGGGTGGCGCTCGCCGGTCTGTTGGGCGGCGGCGGACGGGAGCGGCCAAGCGGACGGTAGCCGCCGCCCCTGGCTTGGTCGGCTACTGCGGTGCGGTGAGGATGTTCAGGAGGGTTTCGGCGTTGCATCCTAGGTGGTCGAGGGTTTTTCTGCCCTTGGTGGCGGTGGCGCGGCTGGGGTAACCGATGACACCGCTGTCGGTATAGGCGGCGATGCCGAGGGTGGTCAGGTAGCGGCGGTCATCGGCGGTGTGATCGGCACCAGCCCAGCCGTCGCGCAGATATTCGGGGTAGGCCGCCAGCAGTATCGAAGTTTCGAGTTCACCGGCGTGCATGTCGTCATGGTTGCTGCTGGTGATGTCGGCGGCTTCGCGGGCTTCGGTCCAGTCGTCACGGCTAGGGTACAGGCCGAGTCGGATCCGTGCGCCGGGGTGGTTGGCTTGCTGGACAACGTTGGTCAGCACAGCGTTGCCGCCATGGGCGTTGACGATCATTAGCCCGCGGACATGTTGCTCGGCGAGGGAGTGGGCAATGTCGCCGACAACAGCAGCCAGGGTCGTGGCTGTGATGCTGAGGGTTCCGGCGAATTCGGCGTGTTCGTGGGAGCAGCCGAAAGTTAGGGGCGGAAGCTGAAAAATGTTGTGATGTGCGCTGATTGAGGCTGCAATGGCGACGGCAATGAGGGTGTCGGTGGCAAGTGGCAGGTAGGGGCCGTGCTGCTCAAACGAGCCGATCGGAAGGACCGCAAGATCGGCTCGGGTGTGGTCGCTGGCCGCGGTGATATTGGGGATGACGGTGTCGGTCACGGGGCGATTCCTTCGGTTGCGTCCTTGATCTGTCCGAAAAGTTGTTGCAGCAGTGGGCTTTTGTCGTGTCGGCGCCGATCACGCAGGAGGGTCGCGCAGCTGGCAAGGTGTCGCCGTGCGCGTTGGGACGGCGCGGCCAAGTAACCGCGCAGGGCTTCGGCGACGTGGGCGCAGGCGAGTTGATACTCGCGGATCACAATGAGAGCGTGCAGCAGCCGGATGTCGGCGACGGCCCGGTCGCGATGCTGATGGGAGCTCCAGGACGGTCGGTGCCGGGTGAGCAGCTCGACGGCCTGCTGTGGCTGGCCGAGTTCCAAGTATCCTGCGGCGATATCGCTGGCGACGAATCCAGCGTGGGCGTAGGTGGCGCGATCACCGGCGGCGGGGTCGATATCGCCGAGTTCGAGCGCATGCGCGGCGTGACGCAAGAACCCGCGTTTGTCCTCGTTGGCGATCGCAGCGAGGGCCTGTTGACGGGCGATGCTGGCTTGCAGCCGTCCTACCTCGTGGCCGTCGATCAATCGCGCGGCATCGGCGGCAAGTTCGACCGCCAGGTCGGGGTCCTGGCTGGCGATGATGTTGGATTTGCGCATCCACACCATGGCGCGCAGGTCAGGGGCGGCGGCGCGCAGGTGATCGGTGGCTCGATCGGTCAGTTCCCGCGCTTTGGGGTGGTCACCGAGGTCTTGCGCTATCCAGCCGGCGACTTCGGCGATGGTTCCCGCTACCTCACGTACCTGGGTGCGGAGCTCGGCGGGCGTGGATTTGATGAGCGCTTCCACCGTCTGCAAATCGCGTTCCACCAGCGGCTGGGCGTACTCCGGGCCGAAGGTATGTTCGGCCCGGATGTGGACTGCGCGCTGGTCAGCGATCATGGTCAGGACATCACGGTCAACCGGGAGCTGCAGCAGAAGTGGGCGCGGCAAACTGGTTTCGACTGTCAGCCCGAACAGCTCGGCAGGATCGAGGCCTAACGCTTCGGCGAGGTCGCCTCGCCACATTGGCCCCGCACTGCCGCCGCCTTCGATCCGAACAATCTGCTGGCGCAACGTAGCCCGCTCCGGTGGTGTGTCGCCGCGCTGCTTGCGGACCGTCTCGACTCTGGCTGCCAGATCGTTCAGGCTCATCTTGGCGTCCTCGCGCGCTTGATGAACCCGTAGTCCGCTCTGGCGGCGAGCAGGGTCGGTCAAGGCCATACAACGATCATGCATGAACAACGCCGCATGCCCGGGCATATCTGCGCGTTGGCAGTGTTCCTTGCTGTTCCTAGCTGCCGCTATCGCCGCTTCACCCGATCGCGTTGTCCTAGATCCAGTCACCACACATCGGTGACATCGATCAGAAAGGACAGAACAGATGAAACTCAAAATCGATACCACTGCGGTGTCGTTCATGTGCACGAAAAACCCGGAGCCGCGAACCGATTTCGGCACCGGGCAGCCCAAGATCGATAAGGCCACCGGCGCGGTGCTGCATACGGTGCAGTTGATGGCGCTGGACGTCGATGGCGGGGACGTGTTGTCTGTGACCGTGCCTGGCGCACCGAAAGTCGCTGTGGGGCAGCAGGTATCGGTGGCTGGTTTGGTGGCACTGCCGTGGTCGCAGGACGGCCGCAGCGGTATCGCGTTCCGCGCCGAGACGATCACCACCGCCGAGGGCGGCAAGCCGGGTTCCACGCCACGCCCGTAACCGCCAGGGAACCATCCCGGCAGCCACTAATTGCTCACGTCGGTTTTGAGCGCTGCCGGGGTGGTTTCCCCACTCCGACATTCTTTTTCACGAAAGGCAGAAATAGTCGTGTCGAACACAAACAACAAGAACAACACCCAATCCTCTGGTGAGGATTGGGTCGGTGAACTTATCTGGTCAATCCTGGTAGCAGCCGGGCGGCTGCTGTGGTGGGGTGCGCGGTTCCCGTTTCTCGGCGCCCCGGTCGCTGTTGCCGTCGGTGTGGCGTGCTGGCACGGCATGAACGCCGGATTCCTCGCCCTCGTAGGTTTCATCGCCCTGTACGCGCTGTGGGGATTCCTCGACGAGAACAGCCTGCAGCGGTGGGTGATCGACCCGCCCACACACTACGCGCAGACCTGGTGGCGCTACCGACGCCGCTGGGAACACGTCTGCAGCCTGCACGGATTGATCGCCAAACTCGGTGACCGCCAACTCATTCCAGCACTACTCGGGGTACATATCGGCGACCGCACCGACGTACTTGCGGTGCGGGTGGTGACCGGCCAATCGATCAGCCACTGGCAGCGACAAGCCGACGCATTGGCCGCCGCGTGGAGGGCTGACCGGATCACCATCACCGCCACCGCACCGGTGAAATCCGGATCACGATCATGCGCGGCGACGTGCTCGCCGAACCCGTCGCCCTACCGATGCCCGAACCCGACGCGACGGTGAACTTGTTGGCCATCGGCGTCGGAGTCACCGAGAACCGGGGTGTGTGGCGGTTGCCGATCCTCGGGCATCACCTGCTGGTGGCTGGGGCCACCGGTGCGGGTAAGGGCAGCGTGTTGTGGTCAGTGATCGCCGGTCTAGCCCCGGACGTCAAGACCGGGCGGGTCCGGTTGTGCGTGATCGACCCCAAGGGCGGCATGGAACTCGGTCCCGGTGCGTCGATGTTTTCGTTCTTCGCCCACGACGCCACCGGCCAAACCCTGGAACTGCTGCGTGCGTTGGTCACGCTGATGCATGAACGCGCCAACCGGCTACGCGGGCACGCCCGCCTACACACGCCGACCACGGCCGATCCGTTGTTCGTGGTCGTCATCGATGAAATCGCGGCCCTAACCGCCTACGTCACCGACCGCAAGATCAAGGCCGAAATCGAACAACTGCTAGGGCTGCTGCTCTCGCAGGGCCGCGCGGTGGGTATCTCGGTGGTGGCGGCGGTGCAGGACCCGTCAAAAGACACCCTGCCCGTGCGGCAGCTGTTTACGGTGCGGATCGGGTTGCGGCTGACCGAGGCATCGCAAACCGCCATGGTCCTGGGCCAGGGTGCCCGCGATGCCGGGGCCGAATGCGATCTGATCCCCGACGGCACACGCGGGGTCGGCTACGTGATGATCGACGGCACCGCCCACCCGGTCCGCGTGCGCGCCTTCTGGGTCACCGACGCCGATATCGCTTATCTGGTGCGCGCCTTCCCCGCGCGGCGCACACACTCATCCCAGGCCAGGGAGCCCGACAGCGAGAACACCACCGGCACAGACGGCGACAGCGGCAACCGTGCGGGGCACCAGTGAGCGCCGTCCACGAGGCAGGGTGCTCGGCAATCACGCTGCCGGGTCTTCCCGCCGACATCGACCACGATCGCGTGGTCACCGAAATGATGCGCCGCGCCTGCTCGCCGGGATTCGACACCTGGTGGCGGCGCGCCGGATCAGTCGGCTTTTGCGCCAACCCGATCCAACTCACCGGTACCGACGACTTCGGCCGCGAAAGAATCGTGTGGGTGCGGTGTAACAACCGCCGTGCCACCGTCTGCCCCTCCTGCTCAGACCTGTACGCCCGCGACACCTGGCAACTCGTCGCCGCAGGAACAACCGGAGGCCGCCACAACATCACCCCCGCCGTGGCCGACCGTCCCCAGGTATTCGCCACGTTGACCGCGCCCAGCTTCGGCCCTGTCCATGGCAGCACAGGCAGCGTCTGTCGTGACCACCGTACGATGGGTGGCCACAAGCAATGCCCACACGGAAAACCCCTGT
Source organism: uncultured Actinomycetota bacterium (assembly GCA_963850895.1). Classification (GTDB taxonomy): domain Bacteria; phylum Actinomycetota; class Actinomycetes; order Mycobacteriales; family Mycobacteriaceae; genus Mycobacterium. The sequence goes on from CAWKNK010000002.1 coordinate 284,913, forward strand.
GGTGCAGCACTATCCATGATCGCCTCGACCCCACGATCGGGCAACCGCTGTGCGCCGAGTGCTACGACTACTTCGGGCACGTCCTGTTTACCTGGCACCTGCCCGAACTATGGCGGCGTTTCACGATTGCCCTACGACGCAATCTCGCCAAACACCTCAAAGCTGCTGGCATTGGACCTGGTTCGGTGAAAGCCAGTTTTGTCAAGGTCGTCGAAATGCAGGCGCGTGCCATTCCCCACATTCACGCCCTCATCCGCCTCGATCCCCCCGAAGGCCACGCCAGTACCGCCACCGCCGGCTCACGTGGCCAGAACGATCACGGCCCCACCGCCACATGTGGTGGTGGGGAGCCCCGTTCGGCAACCGGCCCTGTCTGGGAGCCGCCGATATCTGCCGCCGAACTCGCCGCCCTTATCCAGCAGGCCGCCCGCACCGTCACTCTCGACGTCCTGCACCCCGGCACCAACCGCCAATCCGACAACCCCGACAAGTCTCACGACACTGCGCCACTGGTGGTCCGGTTCGGCACGCAGATCGATACCCAAGCACTGGGAACCCAAAACCACGCGGTCCCAACAGAATCAGATGCACACGTCGCCATGAGTCGGACGTCGCCGCGCCGAGTCGCCGGATACCTGGCCAAATATGTCACCAAATCCCTACAAGACTTCGGTGTCGCCGCCCGCCGCCTATCCGCTGAAGCCATCGGGGACCTCAACGTTAACGACCACGTCCGGGCGATCCTGACCACCATCGCCCACCTGTCAGACCAAGCCCACACCCTCGGTATCGATGCCCTGGCAGGGATCGGGCGTTGGCTACACACCCTGGGCTACCGGGGACACATCACCACCAAATCCCGCCGCTACTCGGTCACCATGGGGGCGCTACGCGCCATCCGTGCCACCTGGATTCGGCAACAAGCCACCAAAGCCTGCTCGCCACAACACTATTCGCCACTAGAACTAGCCGAGCAAAGCCACGAAGTGTGGTGGCGGTTCGACCGTGCCGGACACGCCACCCCCGGCGACCGCACCCTCGTCTACTCTGCCGCCCTCCAACGCATCGACACCCGCCGGATCGGACTGGTAGAGGCCCGTCGCCAAGCCCGCGACGAACAATCGGATCCGCAAGGGGGACCCGATGACTGACAACTCCCGAACAGCACATTCTCGCTCCGAGTGCGGCGCTCGACTCGATGCGCCGACCCTGTCAGAGGCGGGTGTTGAAATTGACGTGGCCGACCACTATCGACTTCCGCGCGAGACCAACCGCGCGCTGGTACACGTCATAATGGCTGTGCGGGACCGGATGCTTGGATCAGGGAGGGGAGTGGCGTGAGCCTGACGTTCGCCTTCTATGGCCGAGTGAGCACGGAGGACGCTCAAGACCCGGAGGCGAGCCGCAGCTGGCAGAAGCGGCGTGCCATGGACCTGATCACGCCGCACGGCGGAGTCCTCGCCGCTGACTACTTCGATGTGGGACAGAGCCGTTCGCTGCCGTGGAAGCGCAGACCAGAGGCGTCACGGCTCCTTGCGGATGTCGCTTGTAGTAACCGTAGCTTCGATGCTGTAGTGATCGGGGAACCCGCCCGTGCGTTCTACGGGCCGCAGTTCGCGCTCACTTTCCCGGTGCTCACGCACTACGGAGTCGGCCTGTGGGTGCCCGAGGTTGGCGGAGCGGTCGATCCCGGCTCCGAGGCACACGACCTAGTGATGACTCTTTTCGGCGGCATGAGCAAGGGCGAGCGCGCTCGAATCCAGATGCGCGTCCGTACGGCGATGTCGGCACTCGCGCAGGACACGGCCAGATATCTCGGTGGTCGACCGCCGTACGGTTACCGGCTCGTCGATGCCGGCCCGCATCCGAACCTCGCCAAGGCGAATCTTGGGCAGCGACTTCGCCGCCTTGAACCTGACCCCGCTACATCTTCGATCGTCGAGCGGATCTACCGCATGTACGCCGACGGCGCGGGCCTGCGCTACATTGCGCAACGGCTCACTGACGATGGTGTCCCGTCACCGAGCCAGTATGATCCGGCGCGGAATCGTCATCGTGACCCGCGAGGTTGGTCTCACTCGGCGATTCGCGCGATACTCGACAACCCGACATATCTCGGTGTCCGCGTTTGGGGCAAGCAGGAGAAATACGAGGTCCTGGTCGACCCTGACGATGTCGCTGCCGGGTTGATCCGCCGGCGGCGACGATCGGGCAGTTCGCAGGTGACGCGGCGGCGCACCATGGTGAGCGCGTCGTTGGCTAACTTCACCAGGTGGAAGTGGTCGATTACGATCGTCGCGTTGGGCAACACCCCTGGGGTGCGGATCGCCGAGGTGTAGACCGCGGCGAGGTAGATCGCTACGGACTGCGACGCCCGCCCCGGAACTCGTCGCTGCGCTGAGACGCGAGTAGATCATCGTGGCACTGGTGCGACCCTAGCGTCGACAGAGTAGACGCTGCTCGCAGGGCAGGTCGACGAACTCGGTGTCTCATGGGTCGACCCGCACCCACCGCCCGGTGTCGGTGTAGCGCTGCTGCCGGGGTTTGACTCGGCGGATCTCAGCGATGCAGAGCAAGCGGGGTGGGTTGAGGCGGGGAACAGCGCCTCGGCGTCGGCGACGAAGGCGCGGTGCGCGGTGGGCCACGATATGTGGGATGTGAGCGACCTCGGTGACGGAGTGGGTATGAGACGCGTATGCGGTGGCGTGATCAGGCAGACTGGATCGCACCGGACCGCCGCACACACGAAGCGCTGATCCCTGAGGATTTGGCTCAGGCTGTTCGTCTTCGCACGCAGGCGCGGCGTGGTCCCGGTCTCGTCTGCAGCAGAGAATCGACGGTGCCGTACGCGCTTCGCGGGATGCTGTTCTGCACCGTGTGTGGACGGCGCATGCAGGGCGCCGCTCGCGTCGGGAAGCGAACAACCCGCATACTTTACCGTTGTGAGCTGGGTAAGTCGCGTTCCGTACCGGCGGAACTGACTGATCATCCACGTACGGTCTACCTCCGCGAGGACGCCGTGACACCCCGACTCGACGAATGGATCGCCACCCTGGCCGATCCGGAAGACCTGGCGCGCGGGCAGGAGGTGGACTCCGCAGCGGGAGCCGGCTACGCCGCCTTGCAGCGCCAGCTCAGCGAGGCGAATGGCAAGGTTGCTGCTTTGGTTACCGCAGTGGAGTCTGGTGTGGCCGTTGAGGACTTGACCGCTGCATTGCGCCGCCGCACCGCCGAGCGCGACGAGCTGAAGGCCCGTCTTGAACGAGCCGAAAGACCCTGCGCCATGTCTGCCGCACAGATTAGCGAGTTGGTCAAGGAGTTGGGCGGGCTGTCAGCGGTGCTTGGCGAGGCAACCGGGGCGGAACGCGCTCAGGTGTACGCAAGCCTGGGTCTGCGTCTTGATTACGATCCCCATCTGCGACGAGTCAAGGCGACGGCCGACTTGAGTCGTGTCGCCGGACGTGTCCGAGGGGGGACTTGAACCCCCACGCCCATTAGTAGGGCACTAGCACCTCAAGCTAGCGCGTCTGCCATTCCGCCACTCGGACAAGACCAACCGTATGGGTTGGCAGCTAAGGCTATCGGATTGTCTCACGCGCGCCCAACCCAGCCGGGCTGCTCGGCGCCGAGCCCAGCGGCCTCGGCAATGGTAGGAAAGGTGGTTGTGACCGCCGAGACCGAGTTCCCGACCAATCCGAGTGACGACGTGGTCGAGGTTGTCAGCAGGTTGATCCGATTCGACACCACCAACACCGGCGAATCGGAGACGACGCGGGGCGAGGCCGAGTGCGCGCAGTGGGTCGCCGAGCAGCTCGCGGAGGTCGGCTACTCGCCTCAATATGTCGAATCGGGCGCCCCTGGCCGCGGCAACGTGATCGCCCGCCTCGCGGGCGCGGACAACTCGCGCGGTGCGCTGCTGATCCATGGGCATCTCGACGTGGTGCCGGCCGAGCCGGCGGAGTGGAGCGTGCACCCGTTCTCCGGCGCGGTCAAGGATGGCTTCGTCTGGGGCCGCGGCGCGGTCGACATGAAGGACATGGTCGGCATGATGATTGTGGTGGCCCGGCAGTTGAAGCGGGCCGGGATCGTGCCGCCACGCGACCTGGTGTTCGCGTTTCTCGCCGACGAGGAACACGGCGGCAGCTACGGGGCGCAATGGCTGGTCGACAATCGGCCCGACCTGTTCGAGGGTGTCACCGAGGCGATCGGCGAAGTGGGCGGGTTCTCGTTGACCGTGCCGCGCCGCGACGGGGGTGAACGCCGACTGTATTTGATCGAGACGGCCGAGAAGGGCCTGTCGTGGATGCGGCTGACCGCCCGCGGCCCGGCCGGACACGGATCGATGGTGCACGACCAGAACGCCGTCACCGCCGTCGCCGAGGCGGTCGCCCGGCTGGGCCGGCACCAGTTCCCGCTCGTGCTGACCGACACCGTCGCTCAGTTCCTGGCCGCCGTCGGGGAGGAGACCGGGTTGACGTTCGACATCGAGTCGGGCGACCTGGCGGGAACGATCGAAAAGCTCGGCCCCATGGCGCGCATGCTCAAGGCCGTGCTGCACGACACCGCGAATCCGACGATGCTCAAGGCCGGGTACAAGGCCAACGTCGTCCCGGCGGTGGCAGAAGCGGTGATCGACTGCCGAATCCTTCCGGGCCGCAAGGCGGCGTTCGAGGCCGAGGTCGACGACCTGCTCGGTCCGGACGTGACACGCGAATGGATCAAAGACTTTTCGTCATATGAGACGAGCTTCGACGGTGACCTGGTCGACGCCATGAACGCCGCCGTGCTGGCCCTCGACCCGGACGGGCGTACGGTGCCCTACATGCTTTCCGGTGGCACCGACGCAAAATCCTTCGCGCGCTTGGGCATTCGCTGTTTCGGCTTCAGCCCGCTGCGGCTGCCGCCGGATCTCGATTTCACCGCGTTGTTCCATGGTGTCGACGAGCGGGTACCCGTGGATGCGCTGAGGTTTGGCACCGATGTGCTGGCACACTTCCTGACACACTGCTAGCTGAAGTCACGACACGCAACGAGAGGATCGCCCATGAGCACCGCGCCCGACCCGTACGCCGCGCTGCCAAAGCTGCCGACGTTCACCCTGACGTCGGACTCGATCACCGACGGCCAGTCGCTGGCCACGCCGCAGGTCAGCGGGATCATGGGCGCCGGCGGAGAAGACGTCAGCCCGCAGTTGAGCTGGTCGGGTTTCCCGGGGGAGACCCGCAGCTTCGCCGTCACCGTCTACGACCCCGATGCGCCCACGGCCTCGGGGTTCTGGCATTGGGCGGTGGCCAACCTGCCGGCCGACGTCACCGAACTGCCCGCGGGTGCGGGCGACGGGAGCGACCTACCCGGCGACGCGCTGACGCTGGTCAACGACGCCGGGATGCGTCGCTACATCGGCGCCGCGCCGCCGCCGGGACATGGGCCGCACCGGTACTACATCGCGGTGCACGCCGTGGACGTCGACAAGCTGGATCTCGGCGAGGACGCCAGCCCCGCCTACCTCGGCTTCAACCTGTTCCAGCATGCGATAGCGCGCGCTGTCATCCACGGCATCTACGAACAGAAGTAGGCGCGGGTCCGCCGCCGCCTTCTTGTCGGTGCGTGTTGCCTCATGTCAAGATGCGCGCGAGGGTGGATTCGTTGCCTCATGTGATTGTGCGCGCTTAGGGACTCGGGCTCTGGTGGTGGCCCCGGACTTACTGGTGGTCATTTTGAGGAGTCGGGCGGTCAGGGCCTGGATCTGACGCTGGGTGGCGGCGGGGTTGATCAGGGCGTGGGTTCTGGCTAGAGCGGCTATGCGGTCAGCGGTGGTGTCGGGGTGATCGATTGCGCGGCGGAACGGGGTGGCCGCTTTGTCGTATTTCTTGGTCACCTGGGCGCCGTCACGGACCTTGGATATGAGTTTTTGCTGCGGGTAGAAGTAGTTGGTCAGCTGGGACTGCAGCTGCCAAATCTCGTTGAGTAACAACAACTCTGGGGCAGTATCGTAGCGGTGGTAGCCGACCACGGTTCGGACGACCGCCCAGTTTTTCTGCTCGACGTGACAGCCGTCGTTCTTGTTCGTCGGCCGCGCCCGAGTGAAGGTGATCTCGCGGTTTCTACACCAAACAAACAGATAGACGTTGATGAATTCAGCTCCGTTGTCGGAGTCCACCCCCAGGATCGGGAACGGCATCTTGTTCGCGATGCCTTCGAAGGCGGCCAGGACGCATTTGGCCTCCTTGCTGGGCACTGAGCGGTTCTCCGTCCATCCAGTGGCGATGTCGGTGACCGTCAGTGTGAACGCGTAGGGCCCGATGGGGTTGCCGCCGTCATGGGAGACGAGGTCGATCTCCACGAATCCGGGTTGGGCATCGTCCCAGTCTGCCCAGGTGCGTACCGGGATTTGGCTTCGCAGCAGCGACCCCGGTTTGGTGGCGCGACGCCCCTTGAGCTGGTGTTTGGCTCGTTCACCCGCTAGGCGACGATCGATAGTGGCCGCCGACATCGACACCAGCAGTTCTGCGGTCTCCTCATCGATGATCAGCTCGCCGAACTGCCGTAAGACCGCCACCAGTTCGTTCAACACCGGCGCCAGCCTCTTGCCGGCTGGCATCCCTAGCACGGCCCAGCACACCGTAAGCGCAGCAATGACATTCGGCCCATATTTGGGTGGACGCGGACTTCGCCTGGGTGTCACCACCTTGGGCTGCAACGCCGCCCCGAGGGCCTTGCGGGCATGGTTACGGTGCCAACCCGTGTTGGCGCACAACTCGTCCAGAATCCTGCTCTTGACTTGCCGATCCGCCACCACGTAGCGGATCGCGGTCATCTCGGTCACTGCCCGTCGCTCGGCCAAGGTCAACCCCATCATCTGGGCCTACCGAGACCATCGCTGATCCCTCAGGCAGGCACGCCGCACGCGCGCATTCTGATTTGAGCCCCCTGTTTCCCTTCGGGTGACGCCTCGCAGGCGCGAAAATGGGATCGGGTCGCCTTGTCGACGCCGCCGTTTCCTTGGGTGTGTAAGCCCGCATTTGAGCCTGGCGCCGGGGCCCGACCTGGAAGGGTCACGCACTGTTGCTTCGAGCACGCCGGTCAGAATTTCGGTTTCCCTGTACCGAGGCCCCCAGGCGGCCCGCCCATGATAAGAGAGTTGAATACTATTGGAGGACAATCGAAGTGAAAGCCGAACCGGAGGAGATTCCCGACACCGAGCATGAGCTTGTGTTGGAGCGGGTGTGCGCGGTCGATGTCGCCAAGGACTCGGGCAAGGTGTGCGTGCGGGTGAGCAGCCGGGCGGGCAGGCGAGTCAGCAAGGTGTGGGACGTGGCCGCCCGCAGCGGCGCGGTCGTCGAGCTGGCCGAGCACCTGGTCGACGAGGGGATCGAGAAGGTCACCGTGGAGTCCACCTCGGACTATTGGCGGATTTGGTTCTATGTGCTGGAGGCGGCCGGGCTATCGGTGCAGCTGGTCAACGCCCGCGACGTGAAGAACGTGCCGGGCCGCCCCAAGACCGACAAACTCGACGCAGTCTGGCTGGCCAAGCTCACCGAGAAAGGCCTGCTGCGCCCGAGCTTCGTGCCGCCCGCGCCGGTCCGAGAGTTGCGGGACTACACCCGGCTGCGGATCGATCTGACGCGGGAACGTTCTCGCTACTGGCAGCGGTTGGAGAAGCTGCTCGAGGACGCGTTGATCAAGGTGTCGGCGGTGGCCTCGACGCTAGACACGCTGTCGGTGCGCGACATGCTCGAGGCGCTCATCGCCGGCGAGCGTGACCCGCGCCGGCTCGCCGGCCTGGCCCGCGGCCGGATGCGCGTCAAGCACGGCGCCCTGGTCGAGGCGTTGACCGGCCGATTCGACGATCACCACGCCGAGCTGACCCGGATGCTGCTCGATCAGATCGACGCGTTGAGCACCCAGATCGCCACCCTGACCACCCGCATCGACGAGCTGCTCACCGCGATGGAACCCCAACCCCGCGCCGACCAGCCGCACCCGCCCGGCGGCGTTGGCACCGTCGCCGGCGGCGCCCGCGAGTCGACCACCATCGACCGGCTCGATGAGATTCCCGGCATCAGCCCGGGACTCGCGCAGATCATTCTCGCCGAGATCGGGCTCGACATAAGCCAATTCCCCACCGCCGCGCACCTGGTGTCATGGGCGAAACTGTGTCCACGCACCATCCAGTCCGGAGCCATCCAACGCGGCGGCAAGACCGGCAAGGGCAACCCGTATCTCAAAGGAGCGCTCGGCGAGGCCGCCGCCGCGGCCGCCAAAACCAACACCTTCCTCGGTGAACGCTACCGGCGCATCGTCAAACGCCGCGGCAAACTCAAGGCGCTCGTCGCGGTCGCCCGCTCCATCCTGGTCATCATCTGGAACATGCTCAACGACCCCACCGCCCGGTTCCGCGACCTCGGCGCCGACTACCACGCCACCCGGATCAACACCGAACGCAGAACACGCAACTACGTCACGCAACTAATGGCGATGGGCTACCGCGTCACCCTCCAACCCGCCGCCTGATCCAAATCTGCACCGACACAACACCGACCCGGCTCCGCAAGCTCCGCCGGGTGGCTTCGCCTGCCCACTCACCCTGAGTATTTTCCGGTAGGCAACGAATAGCCACTTCGCGCGCATAAAAGGCGATTCAACGCGGGTGGGCGGCCGTATAATTCGAACATGCGTTCGATGGATCGTGAGGAGATTCAGGGGGACATCGATGCGTTGCGCGCCGTGGTTTCTCGTTTCCAGGAGCACTCGTATGAGGCGCTGACCAATCCGGAACGGCTGGGGTTGTTGGAGGTACTCGAGTGCCAGACGCGTCGGCTGCAAGTGCCCGCTCATCAACTGATCAACCAGGTTGCCGAGCAGGGCGATTCGGCCGAGTTGGGTGGCAAGCTGTCCTGGGCGTTGGCCGATCGGCTGCACATCACCCGGGGGGAGGCCAGCCGCCGCATCGCTGATGCCGCCGACCTGGGCCCGCGCCGGGCGCTTTCCGGTGAGCCGCTGGCGCCCGTGTTGCCCGCCGCCGCGGCGGCCCAGCGCGACGGGGCCATCGGTGCCGACCACGTGGCGGTGATCCGGCGACTTTTCCGCCAGCTGCCCGAGTCCGTCGACATCGACACCCGTGAGCACGCCGAGAAAGACCTGGCGGCCAAGGCCAGCCAATTTCGCTCCGATCAACTCGCCAAACTCGCCCGCCACCTGATGGACTGCCTCAACCCCGACGGCAGCTACACCGATGCGGACCGAGCGCGCGCCCGCGGGCTGGTGCTGGGCAATCAACAGGTCGACGGCATGTCGCGCCTGAGCGGGTGGTTGACGCCGGAGGCGCGCGCCAGCTGGGAGGCAGTGCTGGCCAAGCTGGCCGCACCCGGCATGTGCAATCCCGACGACGAGACACCGGTCGTGGACGGCCCCCCGACAGAAGAGGCGGTGCAGCGCGACACCCGAAGCCCCGCCCAGCGCAACCACGACGGCCTCAATGCCGGATATGAAATAGAGCGCAGCTAGTCCTCAAGGGAAGGTTACCGGGGAGACTGGCGATTCTGACATAGCCGACGTTGTGGTGCCGATTGACAACCTGCACGTTAGCCTCGATGAATGCGAACCGTCGAGCAGCTCCCGGACGCATGCCTCAACGCCGGAGTCCAGATGTTGCGTGCCACGAAGGCCTTGGTTCTCGCGGACGAGGGCGAAGCGCGAGATGTCATCAGAGTCCACGACGAGTTGACCGCCCGGACTGTTGAGGCGCATGCAAGCACATTGCAGCTATTGGTGCTGCACGAGGGTGACCTGCCCGGCCTCTCCGTGTCACTCCAAACCATCGGCGACGTGAATGAGATGGACCTTCTCGCACGGCGGGTCGCGAGAGTCGCCCTCCGTGCACTCCCCAAGCACGCACTGCCCGAAGACGTAAACGAGTACTTCAGTGAAATGGGCGAGCGAGCAGAACAATTAGGGAGGCTTCTAGGAGAATTCCTTGAGGGCACTAAGGAGATGCATCGAATCAGGCGCGAAGAGGATGAGATGGACCGTCAGCACCGTCGCTTGTTTGCGGCCATGACGGATCCGGGGGAATGGATGCATGGTATTGCTGTCGCCCTCGACGTATTGCGACTAGACATATGCTACGAGCGGTTCAGCGACCACGCGGTCGCAATTGCCCATCGAGTGCAAACGCTGAACGGGGACATACCTCCCACCCCGGACTCGCTATGACACCGCGCCGCCCGCCACACGACATCACCGACGCCGAAAAGCAGGCCAAGGCGATGGTGCGAAATATGGCCAACTAGGGAAGATATGCCCTGCGCCGGAGGGCTTTTGGCCCCTCGTTCCCACACCGCAGGGGGTTTAGCGTGCGAGCATGCCGATAGAACCGCTGGTCATACGTGACCCTGACCATCGCTGCCCGATCTGCGGGGGCGAAACGGAGTTGATTTCGCACACTTTGACGTCATGGGACGGTTTGAAGCATCAGGCGGAGGTTACGTCCAAGCGGCGGCGGTGTGCTGTCCTGAACTGCAAAGGCCACGCGGACGGGCTGAATGAGCCCGCCGACGGCTAGCCGTTGTCTGTTATCTAGATCGCAAATGAGCAGTTGAGTCGCTTCCCGACCGCGCATGCACTATCGTTGGGACAGGCTGACGCTGCGCAAAAAACGCCCCCCGGCCCCCTTGGGCTTCCAGGGGGTTTTTTGATGCCCGCAGTGGAAGGATAAAAACCATGAGCAAGGCAACCACCATCACCGTGGCCGAGGCCGCCGAGATGTTCGGGGTCGCGCCGATCACCATCCGGCGATACATCGCCGCCGGACGGCTGACCGCGTATCGGGTCGGTCCGCGGCTGATCCGGCTCGACCCTGACCAGGTTGCCCGCGAACTGTTGGGCACCCCCGTCGAAGTCGCCGCGGAGTAGCGCCGTCACCGCCTGGCCATGGCCCACCGACAGACGCGAGGACCGTGCGCGCCGGGTGGCGCTGTCCTACCGGCGGCTAATCCAACTGGCGCTGGCCGGTGAAATAGACGATCCCGCAAGCGCATTGGCTGACCTCGATGCAAAATGGCAAGAGCTGGGCCAGGGTTGGGTGAACCCAGCCGATACACCGCTGCGGATGGACGATTGGCTGCCGCCAGGGGAGTTAGCTGAGTTGTTCCATGTCGATGCACAATCGTTTCGCCACTGGGCCAGGCGCGGTCATATCCGTATTCTGCATGACTCGGCAGGACGGCGGCTCTACTGTGTCGGCGATGTGGTGCAGTATTTGAAGATACGTAGCAAGGCGCGCATGCGCTAAAGCTGAGTCTCAACCCGGCCGACGTGCCGGGTTTTTTGTTGCCCAGAGATAGGGGCCAGCCGATGAAACCTGACGAGCAGGCGCACATACGCGCCGCCGGTAAGCATGCCGCGGCCAAGCTACCGGCAATCTCAGCCGAGTGCGCCAAGCGCATCGCTGACTTGATACGGGAGCCCATCAACGCATTCATCAGGGCCGAGCGTGATCTTGATGGGCGGGCCTCATGACCGCGGGCACTGCCTACCAACGGCTACTGCGCCAGCTCCGCGACGATGGCCGACCAGTCGAAGACGCCGGTAACGGCCGAGCCTATGCCCAGTGCCCAGCCCACGACGACCCCGATGTGTCGCTGATCATCACGGGCATCGAGGGCCAGATCTTGCTGCACTGCCGGGGAACGGCCGTGGCAGCGGGATGCACACCTGATCGGGTGATGGCCGCCATGGGGCGGGGTCCGCGCCGACATGTTCGACAACGGGCCCCAGCGGTGCCTACTACGCCTACCCCGGCGGCCGCATCGTGCAACGCATGGCCAACCTGGACGCCAACGGCAAGAAGAAGTTCGTGCAGACCGGCAACAAAGACGACGACACCAGCCTGTACCGCAGCGACGCATCACCGACGACATCAAGACCGTCTACGTGGTCGAGGGCGAGAAAGACGTCCACGCGATTGAGTGGGCCGATCCCGATGCGGTCGCGGTCACGTCGCCACAGGGTGCCAAGTCGGCCCACAAGTTCGACTGGTCGGTGCTCAAGGGCAAGGACATCAACATCGTTGGCGACCGCGACAAAGAAGGTCGCGGATATGTCGATGCCGTGGTCAAACAGCTCAACGGTTCGGCGGCCAGCATCACGCTGATGCAGGCCCGCGTCGGCAAGGATGCCGCCGACCACATCGCTGCCGGACTCGGCCTGGACGACTTCGATGACTACGCCCCTGAGGAGTCGGTGCCTGCCGCCGACAGCGACTACCCCGACGACGATGACGACGCCCCGCAGCTTGACCTGCCCAATGACCTGTACGGCAAGAAGTTCAAGTGCCCCGCACCATCGGCACCTTTCGACGTGGCCCGCAAGCTATACCGGCCATTCCGCGCCAACAATGGTCGCACCCTACTGGCCTGGCGCGGCGGCTGGATGCGCTGGCACATCACCCACTGGTCCGAGCTGGACACCGCGCAATTGCGGAGCCACATCTACTACTGCTTGCAGAACGCCTTCTACATCACGAAAGACAAGGACGGCAACGAGATCAGACGGCCATGGAACCCGGATCAACCGGAAAGTGGCCAACGTGATGGAAGCCGTGGCAAGCGATCGCGCACCTATCGCTGGACATCGACCCGCCGTCATGGCTCCTACATAGCGCGGCGGAAACCGACTGCAGCGACAGATGATCTCATGCACCAACGGGATACTCGACCTGTCTGGCCGCCAGCTCGTCGGCCACACGCCCGCCCTGTTCAACCTCGTCTCGGTGCCGTTCGACTACCAGGCTGATGCCGGTGAGCCGGTGGCGTGGTTGGAGTTCCTGGCGTCGATCTGGCCGGACGATCCCGACTCGATCATGTTGCTGCAGGAGTACTTCGGCTATGTGCTGTCTGGCCGCACCGACATCCAGAAGATGATGGTGATCGTCGGGCCGATGCGATCGGGCAAGGGCACCATCGCCCGGGTGCTCACCCAACTTCTGGGCCGCGGAAATGTCTGCGGCCCAACACTGGCCAGCCTGGCCACCAACTTCGGGTTGTCGCCGCTGCTAGGTAAGCCGGTGGCCATCGTCTCCGACGCCAGGCTGGGCAACATGCGCGCAGCACGTCGTGGTGGAACGGCTGCTGTCGATCACCGGCGAGGACATGCTGACCGTGGACCGCAAGTACCGGGAGCCGTGGTCGGGCAAGCTGCCCACCCGGTTTGTGATCTTGACCAACGAGCTGCCACGGTTCCGGGACAGCTCGGGGGCCATCGCCACCCGCATGCTGATCGTGCAGATGACTCGCAGCTTTCTCGGCCATGAAGATCTCACCCTGGACACCCGGCTCCGCGCCGAGCTGCCCGGCATCTTGAAGTGGTCCCTCGAGGGGCTGGACCGGCTGGCCACCAACGGCAGATTCACGGTGCCAGCCGCAGCGGATGACGCAACCCGGTTGATGGCCGACCTGGCAAGCCCGATGTCGGCGTTCGTCCGAGATGCCTGCGTCCGGGGGCCGGACGCCATCGTCAGCCGCGACGAACTCTATCGGGCGTGGGCCAGCTGGACGGTGGAGAACGGCCACAAGTGCGGAGCAAAGTCCAGCTTTGGCCGTGATCTGCGTGCGGTGGTGCCGGAATTGAAGGACACTCGCCCATGGGTGCACGGTGTTCGTGAGCACCAATACCTGGGCATCGCGATCAAATGTTGGACCCACAATGGGGGTTACACCTGGACCACCTGGACCAAGGACGGTATTACCTGGTCAGAGTATGTGCCCGGCGACGACTCTGGTCCGGGACATCCTGGACCAAACCCTGGACCGGGTGAGCAGGCCGCGGCGGCGGTCCAGGATGGTCCAGGACATCCTGGACCGAATAATGACGCAAATCCGCAGGTCAGCGACTTTGGTCCAGGTGGTCCAGGCGTAAGTCCATTGCGGGTACAACATTCACCCGCCGACGACGGCTCGTCGCCCCGCTGCGCCCGCTGCAATAAGCCGCTGTCGGCGTCCGCGTCGATCGCCCGTGGGCATTGCGAGGAGTGCCGTCTTGACGCCGCCAGCAAAGCACCCGCGGATAAGTCCGGTCGCTTCGCGGCGGCGATGGAGAAAGTCAAGCAGCGCAACGCCGCAGTATGGGCAGCACGGGAATCTGGCGAGGCGGAGGGCTGATAAAACCTGTGCGACTGTCAGCGATCGAGGTCCAAACAAGCCCTTCCGCGCGTCATCTGGCGCGGCTAGCGGCCACCCACGCATAGCCAGACCCCTATGCGGGAATGGGTGGTCGACCGGCGGAACCTGCGCCGCTTCACCCCGTTTCGGATAACGAGACGATGGTGGTGCAGATGCCCGCGAGCAGACCGTCGGACTGGTGGGCCAGATCCCCAGGCACTCAGGCAGTCACGCGACCACCCGATGGTGATGCAGACGGCGTCGGGGGCCCGACGCACTATCCAATGCGATGACGGCGCAGTCCTTCGTAAAAGCGAGCGGCCACTGTGCCTGGCCCCGGGCTCAATAGTTGAAACGCGGCGTGGCAATTCTAGTCGGACCATTCCCGATGATGAGACAACATCCCGCGCGTCGCCATCGTGAGCTGGCGGCCGGTGTCGAGCTGTGCCGCCGGGACCCCGATCAGGGCCAACTCGCCCTGCCGACCGGGGTGGGGGGAAGGCACCGGGGTGGTCGCGCGCGCACCGGCCGTGGCTATTTCGGCGACGACTGCATAGCACTGCGTAGCGGTGCTTGCGGTTACGGATTTCGCGGGCACACGCGGCGGCGGTGGTACCACATCAAGGCCGGGACCGGATCTCGGCACCGGCCCGAGATATCGAAAGGGGCATATGGCATACAGCCGGCTTCGCGTTCCCACGCAATCAGGAAGAGATTGCACGAAGTTCCGGAGATGGCCAGGATGGCGCTGTGCTGCCAGCGAGCGGCCAGCGTAACCGCTACACGCGCGGTCAACGGCAGGATGTCGACGCCGGGGGCTTGTCGACACACTGAGCGAATCACGCGGGCATGAGCAGGCTTACCGCGAAACGCAAGCCGCCGCGAGTCACGGGATTCACGACGGCGGCGCGACAGGTTAGCCTCTACAACATTCGCTGCGTTTCAGTACACCGGCCGTGCAGCGCAGTGCGCAGCGATTCGACCGGGCGCCGACCGGCTGGTCCACGACACCTGCCCGATTCGACTGCGGCGGGCGGAGGCGGTGGCGTAATGTCTTCTCTCTTTATCAATGCGACTGGCGACTGGCGCAAAGCCGACCTGATCGCAGCGGCCGAGAAGCAGGTCGCCGGCTGGTTCACTGTCGAATATGTCTGCGCCATGACAAATTTGGCCGACAGGACGATTCGGAAATATGTCGCCAGCGGTAAGCTCCGACACTACCGCTAGGCGGGTTGGATGTTACGGTTGGCAGGCGATGTGATCTTGATGGTGTAACGAGATGCGAAGGGAAGCAATCGGAATGGGCAATTTAGGCGCAGCGGTGACCGCGAGAGGTTATAAGCGGTATCAGGAGCAGGATCAAGGCCGGGTGCCGTTCACCATCGGTGGCAAGACACCCGAGCAGTTGGATAACGAAGTGCATCAACGGCAACGGGCTGCAGCGACTTCGAAGGCTGATCCGGTTGTCCTGGCGTACAAGCTGATTGATGCCGTAGTCGCGTCATGCGACTAGCACCGCAGCAGGTTGACGAGGAGCTGTTCGATAAGCGCACCGGCAGAACACGATTGGAACACAGGACACAAGGCGGCTATCGAGGATTTCGCCGCAAGCAGAAGTGACTCAGCAGCTTAACAGGCTGTGCAATTGGTGGCGACGTGCGCGACGAGGCGCGGGCCGAGGTCGACAAGATCCACGCCGGTCTGCGCCCGCAACGGGACATCGCGGCCGAGCTTAAGGCGCACGGGTCTGGCTACGGCAAAAGAATACGTGGATGCGTCGGCCAATGAGGCCGAACGGGTGGCGAGGGCGAGGGAAATCGTCAGGGAGACGAACCGCTCCCGCAGCATTTGCCACGGCCGTGGAGGAGATTATCCCGATTTGCGCCCACAAGCAGCTACCGATTGGTGGGAAAACGAGATAGCGCAGCGTATACCAGAGTTGCCGCACGCGAGACAGAAGGTTACGAAGGCTGAGCGCGATCTTAGGGTCACGAAATTCAACGCCGACCAGCAGCGGGAGCTTTTAGCCATGGGGCACAAGGCAACTCATCGAGTGGACCCGAGGACAATCAAATAGCGAGAATTCCGCGCCTGGTTTCACAGTCGTGGGCCAGCGCGGAGGAGCGCCACACGACGAACCGTGTGGCTGTCACGGCTTACGCTTGGGGGGCGGTGTGTCGTCGGCGCGGGAGATCCCAGCGCGCTGACCGCGACCAGGGCGGCGGCTGACGCCGCAACCTCGATCCTTGCTGTAATCCCACCGATGAAGGCGGCATGGGCTCACCAGCTCTCGCTTGCCGCGGGGATTGCGGATTTCCTTTCATACCGTTCGGGCAATACACTTGATGGCTTGGCTATTATTTGATCCCTTTCATGAAGCAGCCATATCCTGCGCTATGAGGTATTACGGAGCTTCGCAGAGCAAACATTTGGGCTTGGGAGATAAAGCGAAGCGCTCTGGCTAAAGGCGTCACAGGTTTCGTGGGCGTCGGCGATCAACACGTCGGGCGGCCTGTGATCCATTCGATGACAGGAGCGCCAGATATTGGTCGTCGGTGGGGTCCGCGTACGCTGCAGGTGCGTTGATCAGCGCGACCGACGTCGCGATGCCAACAGGTCGTGAAATGTTCACATTTCAACGCTCGTCTGTTGCCGAGGAAGAGGTTGATCACCGTCACCGACACGACATTGCGCCAGTGGCGGCTGGCGGCGATGATGGTGGGGATGAAGTAGCGACGGCATCAGTATCAACATAACAGCGCCGACGCAGCGCCGCCGCTGCTGCTGTCTCCATCAGCAATAGTTCATAGATCAACGGCGGGCTTCATCTTTCACCTCCACTGACGCGGATAGATCTGGACCGTACTGAGCAAGGGTTGCAGCGAAATTCCAGCTTGTCGTTGATATTGCGGAACAACATCAACCGTCGTATCGGGATCATCGCGTAGGAGCAGTAACGTACTGACCGTGCCCATCACTGCGTACTGCATACTCCGAGTTGAACTGACCGATGTGGCTCCATGACCGTCCACCTTCGAAACGCAGAACCCTCCGCTAGTCGCGTTATGCATAGTGTTCTAGATCAGTCCGCAACGAACAAATCGACACACAGCGGCAAACCAGTCATCCGAGGTACACCCAAACTTCGCGGTGCTCGGTTGCTGCTCACGGAGTGGATCCGGTTCGTGTGCTGAACTCCCACCACCGCAATATCACAACACAAGGATCGCGAACACAGGCCGCGCAATCGCGATCACTTGGGGATGTTCCGATGCGGTCGTGGCTTGCCATAGTACGGCTGCGGTGGCACGTACGGGTTGTACATCAGAACTCACCGGCGAGTGTGGAGAGCGCCGAGGCGCGTCTCAAGCAACGGTGCAATCCGTGTTTTCATCATTGGCCGCCTGCGCTATGACACGTCTTAGGGAAGCCCATCACCGAGCCGTGTGCGTAGCTACAGGCGGAAGCCGTCTCATGTGGGGGGACCGGAAGATGTCCGTGGCGGCCTGCTTGCCGACACGTCGATGTCGGTGGACTGCGAACTTGAAGGTAGTGAATTTCATTGGGGCTGCAGGTGTCCGATGGGTTGGCGCAGTCCACCTTGCGCTGCCGGCGCGGCGGCTAGCGCGATTGCCAGCAGTGCGCCGAACATGCACACGGCGGATCTCTTCACGTCGTCACCAGCTCACAAGTGGACGTGGCTTGCGACGTACATTCCGCTGGCGCGACACCGCCGATAGGGCCTTGTGCCTTGCTAGCAGGCGTTATGCTGAACGGCGGGAGGCCTTTCGGTGCATGGGCCAAGATAATGGCGCTACGGCGGCCAGCCGCCGCCCGGGCTAGCCGTCGTTACAGTGTCAACGTTGTGGATGACTGGATCGTCGATGTGAGGCTTCGCCCGGTCGCCCATCTGATTCGACGTGCGGCGCAGCGTATCGGCGACTCGGCGATGGCATCGTTTCTAGCGATGAGCCGGGTAATTTCCTCATCATTGGAAGCTGCCGCTCTTCTTGAGATTGCCGGTGCGCAAGCAGCCAAGGTTCCACACCATTGAGCTCGGCCGCGCACTGCGGTGTTCATCCAGAATGGGAAAACGTGATCGACATTACATCGGGGCGAGGTCACGAGCGCTGATGGCGTAGAAGCAGCGCCGTGCTGGACCGGCAATCGCCGAACACACCGAAGTCGAGATACGCGCGCGTTCGGGCATCAATCACGGTTTCGAGGTCGACATCGACGCCTCGCGGACCAGGCTTCGACCGATGCCCGCTCGAACGACGCCTCAACGATCCGCCGTCGCGAATCCAATTCCTCATCGAGAAGACGAGTACCATTATCCGCTATAGCCTGAAGATCAGGTGTCAGCCTGACCATCCGGTTCGACCCGCTGGATGTATAGACTGTGCGCGACTCGCCTCGCGGGCAGATTGTGGAATTTGTCATACATGCCGGTATCGAGCGGGCCGCCGTATCGACCAAAGCGTCGGTGGGGGCGTTGTTGGCAACCGATTCATCGCGCTCCGTGCCAGCACGGAAAGAAAGTCTTATCGCTGAGTCGTAGCGATGACGAGGCCTGCGGATAGTTGACTGTTCGGTTGTCCAGAAGGGTCGCGTAGGTCGACGCCATTTCGCTTAGTGGTACAGCGTGACGACCTGTCTTGGCAAGTTAGAGGAGGGCGGCCCTAGGCGACTTATAGGTCCGGGTGTTAACGCCATAAGATGGCTGGCGCACGACGTGCGGGCTGTCGGCTCTTCGCGGTAGAACTGCTGCTGCACGCGAACATTATGGGGAACAGGACCGACAAAGAATGGGCAAACTCGTAAGGGACAAGATCCCCGACATCATCCGCGCGTCGGGACGAACCGCGATGTGCGGCAACTCGATGAGCGCGCTATCTAGCCGCCTCCACGACAAGCTTGCTGAAGAGGCCGCCGAACTGCGCGGCACAACAGCGCGAGGCGTGCTAGAGGAAGCGCGATGTGCTGGAGATTCTAATCAGTATCGCGGACTTGCACGGGCCACCTCGACGACATCGTCCGCTTCGCTTCAGAAGCGATCTGAGCGAGGTGGCTTCGATGAGCGGCTGTGGCTTGAGCGCCGTAAAAGTCAGGCGGGACGGACTGGAAACACTCGCGCAAGGTTGCACGGCGACGACCTACAGCGGGTTTAGGAATGGCTTGCCGACAGCGAGTGCGCCCCTAATTGCATCTCGCGCTCTAGCGCGAACGCGTCACTTGCCGTTCCGAAGTGTGATATACCGATATTCGAATGCTCGCGGATGTACTGCCGGGTGAGCACATCAAGCGACAAGACGCCATCACCTATTTGCGCTTGCTGCTGATCGCGAAAGGCGCGGCACAACAAACCGATCGCAGATGTAGACGCAAAACTGGTCCCCGCTCCGACGCCCCGATGCATGCGAATCCAGTCGCGTCCACAACCCTTTGGCTTTCACCGGCTCGTCTGGGGCGTCGATATCTTCCGCCGCTAGGCCCCGTCCCGACATACCGACGTAGATGAGGCGACCGCTGCTCCCAGACCGAGTAAACCCCGGCGGCGACTTTCGGCACCGACGGGTTGGGCCAGTCGGAGAATCGGTGAGACGGCCCGGTTTCCAGGGCCGCAGAAGTTTGCTGATCGCTGTTAGTTGCTGGCTGCTCGTGAGACACAAGGAAGCTTGTCACATCTACTGCCGTGGGGGCGGCGGGGGAGCCCGAGCCCTCAGCCGATCCGCTCCCTGCCGGAAACAGGCGGATTTCCGTCTGTAGGCATCTGGGACGCCTTTGCCGTAACGCGGCGGGGGATCCGCTCTACTGCGACTCCAACCACCTTGGTGTGAGGTTGTAGCCGACAGCCGGGTTGTTCGCGCCCGTCTCGCGGATGAAGTGCCGCTCTATCTCGCGGACCTCCGCATCGGTGGCTGTCTCCGATTCCCAGAGGATCTCTTTGCGGACGGTTAGGTCTAGGCGATGCTCTGCAAGGTCGGCGGCGATCCGTTCTTTGGCGCTGGGACTGCCGAAGTAGGAAATCGCGCCGGTCAGATCCATGCCGACGTAGATCTTCCCGTTGGGGTAGGTGATCTTGTAGACCTGCTTGCGTGCCATCGGGTCGAGTTACTTTGGCTCAAGCGATTTGAAATAGTCGGTGTCGAATTGTGACGTCTTCAACGACTCTCGGCGTCGTGGTGACGCCAATCGCATATTCCTTGAGTAGCTCGCACAGCCGATCGCCATCGATCAGATCGATAGGTGGTGCCCCGTCCCGCCGAGATTCCGCACGCGCATCGCTCGTGAAGGTGCCAGTCGTTATCAGCAGACCCTTCTCGCCGCGACCTGCCATCGCACCACGGAAATCTCTCACAGCAGATGCGCCGACACTCCCCGAGTAGCGCTTGCACTGAAAGAAGACCGGAAAGCTTAGGAGCGAGATCTGGTAGACGCCGCGACCATCAATGCCGCCGTCGCCAGACCGTCCGGTAATCACGGGGCTGGATACCCCGGCCTCTCGCAAGAGCCGCTGAGCCAGTCGCTCAAAGGCGTGCGGCGACATACTGAGAAACGTGTCGAGAAGAGCGTCCTTCCAGTCGGCCTCTGCCTCGGCTTCCGCTTGATCAATCTCGCTGTCTAGGTTGGACTTTGCGCCCTTCTTCTTCGGACCTTTCTTGCGGACGGACGCGATGTATTCCGCTCGCAGCTTTGGGATTTGATCCTCAGTCACCGTTTCGCCGAGTTCTGTAACTGACCACACGCCGCGTTGGCTGTTCGTCAGCAGCCCCATGCCCTTGAGATATGTCCGCGCCCAAGCAAACCGGTACTGGACCTCAGTCATCGGCCCATCGCCGTGGAGCACACTCTGGACTTCGGGTGAGAGGTTCTCCCGGTCGATGACGGCTGCATCAAGTTCGGCGATGGAGGCAGAACCTCCGAGCGCGATGACAGCCTGAAGAGCAGGCCAGAGGAAAATCTGATACGGAGGCATCTCCACGGTCATGGGTATAAGCATGCCAAGTGGGCTAGGAACAAATAAGCGTACGCACCAAGGTCGGTGATACTGATCTGGTGGGCATCTTTCCTGTCCCGCGTCGACTAACACTAATCCGGTGGCTCGCCCGAGTCGGGTACCGGATCTTGCGAGTCGTCTGGCGGCTCGATCCGGGCTTGGATGCCGCATGGGTTTCGAGCGGGTCCAGGAGGTGGGTGCCGTCGAACAGCTCGATCGGTTTGCCGCAGCGAATTCGTAGGATGCTTTGCGTATTGGCTTGTCGTGACGAGTATGCCTTCGATGCGCCTCGTTCTGGAGTGTGCGTAGAGGTCGCGGACGGCCGAGATGTAGACGGTGTGTTTGTAGCGTTTGGCTTGGATGACGACTTTGCCGCCAAGATGGGATCGGTGTTGTAGGCGACGCAGTCGACACGCGTCCTGGCGGTCGGGTCTGCTGGTGTTAGGCAATCTTGTCGACAGGTTCTGGATGAGCGACTCGAATTGTTGCGGCGTGATTCATGAGGTTGGGCGGTCGTCAGAGCGCAAGGGTTTCGATTTCGGTGATGAATCGCGGGTCACATTGAGACTCAGGCCAGAACGACGGTCCACTCCGTGGGGCTCATGGAATTCGGCGTTCAGGTGCTTGAGGCAGGCAGCGGGGTCAACCTGGTCGAGGTTGATCTCGGTGAAGTTGTCTCGGGTCGTCCGGACGCAGATTAGGCATGGCCGAATCGGTTTTCCAGTGCGCGCTGTCGCGGGGATGGACGCCAGTGAAGACAACGACGTTGATGTGTTGCTTTCTGTCGACTTGGAAGATGTGCGCGAGACACAGAAGCGTTAATTGAGAGATTGCGCTGGCTATAGCTTTCACTTGGGCGCTGGCGCGCAATCTCGACACTTGTCTGGCTCTTCACGTAGCGGTATGACTGCGCTTCGGGCCGATGTCAACCGTCGGTAGTTCGTACTCGACCACTAATTGGCGCGATTGCGGTGAGTAGGCGACTTAGCTTTTGGATCGCATCGGGGTTGCTTGCATTAGCGTTAATTAATGTATTCGGTAATGGCTTTCGGGTCTGCCGCGCGATATTGAGCCGTTGGCTTTGCTTGCGGCGGGTTTTGTAGTCCGCCGTGAAGTAGGTCGTTGAGGCGCTGGACTTGCGACTCGATCCTCTCGTTCTGCGCGGCCACCTGCGGAACGATCCCGTCAATGTTGGCGATGCGGCTGTCGAGTGTGGTGCCTTTTGGCCACTTCGAAAGCTGATGCGTGAAGCTGCGGTGAGCGTGCCCGCACCGCAGCTACGCGCCGCCCTCTGGGCTGCCGCTCAGCGTTTGCGGCCGCCCTCTGGCGCTGCCACTCAGCTTTTGCGGCCGCCCTCTGGCGCTGCCACTCAGCGGTTGCGGCCGCCCTCTGGCGCTGCCGCTCAGCGTTTGCGCGGCCTGGCGCTGCCTGGTCTCCGCCTCTGCGGCTTGGTGTTGCCGTTCCGCCTCTGCGGCTTGGCGCTGCCGCTCCGCCTCTGCGGCCGCCGACTGGCGCTGCCGCTCCGCCTCTGCGGCCGCCCACTGGCGCTGCCACTCGGCCTGTGCGGCCGCTTCCTGGCGCTGCCGCTCGGCGACGGCCTCGCGTGAGCGTTTCACCGTTGACCAGACGCCCCAGGTCACAACGCCGCCGATCAACAACAAGAAAATTAAGAAAAGCACCACGGCATCCACACGCAGAAGGCTAGTGTGCGCCACGACACAGCGGGACGACCTGGGCGGCGGCGTGGTGCCTGTGCCCTGGTCGGGGCAGAAGCCGTCCGACGTTAGACGGGTACTTCCCGCAGATTTACCGGAAGTCAGCTAATGCCAGACGATAGGGACCGCGTAGGGACCAGCCGTTTTCGGCGGCCCCGAAAACATGCCCTGACCTGCTAATACAACTGTGCCCCGGCAGGATTCGAACCTGCGGAAGGGCCTCGGCCCGCGAGGGATGTGTCCTGCATGAGTTACCGTGCCGTCGTCCACCTGTAGCGCCGCGAAAAGGGCCGCCGTGTGCCCCGCAGACGAACGATCTCAGGTAGGCCGGTGTGAACGTATGGGCTCAAGGCGGGCTCGCGCCCGGTCGGTCAGCTCGATGTGCACCGTGTCGGTGTTGAAGTAGGAGCCGTCCGGTGCGCGACCGCCGTTGCCGCCAGGCAGCACCGTCACCATCGAGCACCTCGGCCAGGATCGCCCGCTTCTGGCCCATCGTGAGCTGATCGTCCCAGATCCGCTCCACCGACTCGGCACCCAGCAGCACATCCAGCGGTGAACGCATCTTCGCGGCCGACAAGACCGCGGTGATTTCCGCGTTCCTGGCGTGCAGCCCCTTGCTGATGATCGCGAGCTGTTCGTCATCGATGTCACCGGCCTCATAACGCTCCGCGGCCTTGTTCAGCCGGGGCCGGATCGTGGCCTGTTCCCGGCTGCAGCTCTCGCTAGCTCCGTATCGTCGGTGTCGATCACCGCGCACATCGCCTCGACGCACGCGGCCGGGAGATGCATCTCCAACAGCGCAGCCCTCGACGTAGGCGTCAAGCTTGTCGGCGACCCGGCTGACATGTCCCACATCGCCGTTCAGGGCCATGTTGCCGCAGCGGTAGACGGGGCTGCGCCCATTAGAGCGACCCAAACGCAGGCGGGGCTCATTGCACACGCCGCAGATGTAGATCCCGGTGCCCAACATGTCGGAACACGCCCACGTCGGCCAGAACCACCCGTGCAACGCGGCCGGATCTTCCAACACCGTACTTCATGGCTTCCCAGGTGCCACGGTCGAGATGATCGCGGGCCACGCCGCCGGGCCGACGATCTTGCCATGATGCTCACGCAGACCCGCCAGCCGGGTGTGCACGAGCATGGAGCGCAAATGCGCTGAGGTCCAACGGCTTCCCGGTCACGGTGGTCACGTCCCGCGCATTCAGCTCCAACGCCAGTGAGCGCAGCGACTGCCCACGAACCACCGCGGTCGGCGATGCGGCGGACCTCAGCGGCTTCGCTCTCGCGCACCGTCATGCCGTCCGGCTCGTAGCCGAAAGGCCTTATGCCGCCTTTCCATCCACCACGCTCCGCGATGTCGCGGTGTGCCGAACGGATGCGGTCGGCCTTGTGCTCCGACTCGTAGGCGGCCATGTTGATATGTCCTGGCGTTGAACCGGCCGATGGGCGTGTCGTAATCGATGTCACCGACGCGCACCGCCGCGTTCTGCACGTCGTGCGCCTGGCAGAGCTTCATGTACGGCTCATGCTCGGACGGCTGCCGGAACATCCGGTCGGAATCCCAGGTGATCACCGCATCGATGCGGTCGGCCTGGATCGCCTCGACCAGTCGCTCGTAGTCGGTGCGCCGCTTGCGTGAGAACGACGAGGCCGAGATGTCGTTGTCGGTGAATACCTCGGCCACCGGCCAGTCCAGCCGTGTGGCCAGCTCGCGGCATTCTTTCTCCTGGCGTTCGACCCCGGCACCGTCGCGGCCGATCCTCGGATATGCGCAGGTAGAGGGCTGCGTGGAGTGGGTGTGTATGTGCTCATGCCCTAAGTATGTCATATTTAACACCCTGCAAACGCCGCGCTAAGGGCAACGTTGGCCAGCGGCAAGCTGGGCCAGCACAACGGATTGCCGGCGGCCATCGTCGTGACGACCACGCTCACCGAGCTGGAAGCCGCCGCCGGTAGGGGCTTGACCGGTGGGGGCACTATCTTGCCGATGTCCGACGTGATCCGCCTGGCCCGGCACGCCCATCACTACCTGGCCATCTTCTACAAGGGCAAAGCGCTGGCGCTGTATCACAGCAAGCGCCTGGCCTCACCCGGCCAACGGATTGTCTTGTACGCCAAGGACCGTGGTTGCTCGCATCCGGGTTGCGACGTGCCGGGCTATTACTGCGAAGTCCATCACGTCCAAGATTGGGCCAGCACCTACCGCACCGATATCGATCAACTCACCCTGGCCTGCGGACCCCACCACCGGCTCCTCGAGAAGGGCTGGACTACCCGAATACGCGCCAACGGCGAAACAGAATGGATTCCGCCGCCGCACCACGATCGCGGGCAGCCCCGGGTCAACACGTTCCATCACCCGGAAAAGGTCCTGGCCGAAGACGACGAGGAAGGGGCGGCTTAACTCGCCGACCCACCCGGTTTCGGTGCCGCCGAACCGACCGCATCGCTGAGCGAGGCGAACCCGCCGTCGCGCAGCCGGCGCGCGATGCCGTCGTGAATGCGCTTGGGCCACAGGCCTCCTCCGTAGATGAAGCCGGTATAGCCCTGCAGCAGCGACGCGCCCGCGGTGATCCGCTCCCACGCGTCGTCGGCCGTTTCGATGCCCCCGACGCTGATCAACACCAGGCGATCGCCGACCCGGCCGTAGAGCCGGCGCAACACCTCGGTGGCGCGGTGGGCCACCGGCGGCCCGGAGATGCCGCCGGGGCCCAGCGCGTCGACCCCCGGCGTCTTCAGGCCGTCGCGCGACACCGTGGTGTTGGTGGCGACGATTCCGGCCAGGCCCAACTCGACAGCCAAGTCGGCGACGTCGTCGAGATCGGCGTCGGAAAGGTCGGGCGCGATCTTCACCAGCACCGGCTTTGACGTCTCGGCGAGGACGGCCGACAGGATGGGCCGCAGCGACTCGACGGCCTGCAGGTCGCGCAGACCGGGGGTGTTCGGCGAGCTGACGTTGACCACCAGGTAGGACGCCAGCGGTCCGACCAGGCGGGCGCTGGCCCGGTAGTCGTCGGCCGCGTTGGCGGCCGGGGCGGTCTTCGTCTTGCCGATGTTGACCCCGATCGGGATGTCGGGTCGGTGACGCGCGAGCCTGATCGCCAGCGCGCCGGCACCGAGGTTGTTGAAGCCCATGCGATTCAGCAGGGCGCGGTCGGCGGGCAGCCGGAACATGCGCGGGGCCGGGTTGCCGGGCTGGGCGTTCGCGGTGACGGTTCCGACCTCGGCGTACCCGAATCCCAGCGCACCCCAGGTCAATAACCCCAGGCCGTCCTTGTCGAAGCCGGCGGCCAGCCCGAGCGGCCCCGGGAAGGGCACCCCGAACACCGTGCTCGCCAGCGCCGGATCGGTGGGGCCTAGGAGGCGGTGCAACAGCCGCCGTGCCAAGGCGACGGCGGTGGCGCCGCGCAGCACCGCGAAAACCAGCGTGTGGATGCGCTCGGGCGGAATCAGGAAGAACAGCCGTCGCACCAGGCCGTACACGATGCCTTCGCGGGGTTGGGCCACCGTCACAGTTCCGGCTGGTCGGGCCACCGGTTGTCCAGACGAGATTTCTTGCGGCGCAACAACACTCGCCTGCTGCCGTCGGTGTAGAGCCGCACCCGGGTGAGCTCCCACCCCCGATATTCGGCCTCGATGGACAGCCGGGTGGACGCACTGAGTCGGGTGACCTCCGGCGGCAGGCGCAGCGGCACCCACTCGTATTCGTCGGACAGTTCGGTGTCCCAGCCCGCAGGCAGCCGACTTCGGCGCGACGCGGTCAACGCGTACCCGCCGCGTGTTCGATGACCTGAACCCCGGCACCGGACCCCGACACCACGTACAAGGTGTCTGACCCTTCGTCGAAGGCCAGTGAGTTCGGTTGCTGCACGGTTGGGTAACGCACCTTTTCGACGGGAATTCCGGTGGACAGATCGTAACCAATGACCATATTAGAAGCGGTCTGCGAAACCCAGACCAATGCGCGCGAGCCCGCCAGACCGTACGGCGCCTGGGGCACCGGATAGGCCTGACGCAAGATCAGCGGGTCGACGCCATACACCAGCAGCTGGCCGCCGCGGGTGTCGGCGACCACCACCCGGCCCACCGGGTCCGCGGCCATGGTGGTTGCGCCTTCGCCCGCCCGCAGCGCCTGTCGGACTTGACCGTCGGCGCCGATCGTGGTCACCGACGTCTGCCCCCGATCCAGCACCACCGTCGTATTCCCTTGTGTGGCAAGTGAATCAACCCGCGCGAAGACCTTGCTCCGGCTGCCGACGGTCGCGGTTCCGACGGCGCCGGGTGTCGGAGAAGCGAGCGTGTAGACGGCCCCGTCGGCGCTGCCCAACACCAGCTTGCCGTCGGCGCGTTGGGCGACGGCGGTGAAATCGGCCTGCTGGGCGTCGGTGACGTTCACCTGTGCCGTGTGGCCGGTGGGCAGGTGGACCACGAAATAGCCGCCCCGGGCGGCCAGAAAGACCGTGCCGTGGCCGTCGTCGGTCAACGCGGTCGCCGGCCCCGGTAGGTCGACGACACGGGGCGCGGCCTTCGGATCACCGAATACGGTGACGGTGGCGGGCTCCGACGGGGCCGCGCCGGGCGCGAGGACCGCCAGTTGGTGGGTGCCGCCGTCGAAGGTCGCCGCGGCCGCGCGGGCGGCCATCGGGCGCACCGCGCCGGCGGGGTTCTGCGACGTCGGCGGTGACACGGCGGCCACGGCCGGTTCGATGGTGGGCGGTGCGGATTTGAATGTATTGGACGAACATCCGGCGACCGTCGCTAGCAAAAGCGCTACGCCAAGCAAACCGCCATGAGCTGGCAGTTGATGACGTGTGTGCCGTGACAGCAATTATTTTCCTTCGCGTAACGACTGTGGACTTCGGATTCTAGGGAACGCCTTCGCATCCAATATGGCCATGTCGCCCACATCAAGTCTCGCGGGCGAGGTATGGTCTGCTGATGGCCGTCACCGTTGACCGGCATATCGCGGAGAAAGAATTTGCTGTCGAAGATTTGTCGACAGGAATTTTCGCCAGCGGGTATGGACAAGTCGGTGATGGGCGGAGTTTTTCGTTCCACATCGAACACCGCTCCCTCGTCGTCGAGATTTACCGGCCGCGCCTTGCCGGGCCGGTTCCGCAGGCCGAAGAGGTGGTCGCCCGGGCGATCCGCAGCCTGGTCGATATCGACCTCACCGATGAGCGCAGCCTGATTGCCGCCGTGCGCGACTCGGTGGCGCATGCGGTGCCGCTATCGCGCTAGTCAGTAGCGCACTTACACCGGGTACGGTCGTGGTCGTGCGTTCGGCGACGTCTCGGTTGGACACCGCGGCATGACGGTCATCCTGTTGCGGCACGGTCGCTCCAGCTCCAACACCGCCGGCATCCTGGCCGGCCGCTCAGAGGGCGTCGACCTCGACGACAAGGGCCGCGATCAGGCCGCCGGGCTGATCGACCGGATCGGTGACCTGCCCATCCGCGAGCTCATCAGTTCACCGTTGCTGCGCTGCCGGCGCACCCTCGAACCGCTGGCCGAAGCGCTGTGCCTCGACCCGCTCATCGACGAGCGGCTCGCCGAAGTCGACTACGGGGAATGGACGGGGCGCAAGATCGCCGAGCTGGCCGGCGAGCCCCTGTGGCGGGTCGTGCAGGCCCACCCGAGCGCGGCGGTGTTCCCCGGCGGCGAGGGGTTGGCGCAAGTGCAGGCGCGCGCCGTCGCCGCCGTCCGTGAACACGATCGACGGCTCGCCGCGGAACATGACGGCGACGCGCTGTGGGTGGCCTGCACTCACGGTGATGTCATCAAGGCGGTCGTCGCCGACGCGTACGGCATGCACCTGGACGCGTTCCAGCGGGTCACCGCCGACCCGGCGTCGGTGAGTGTGATCCGATACACCGAACTGCGCCCGTTTGTGTTGCACGTCAACCACACCGGTGCGAAGGTGGCTGCGGCGCTGCGGGCCGGGCCGCCGCCCCAGGGTCAGGCGAAGGCCAAGACGGACGGTGAGTCCCAGGCGGCGCCAACCGAACAGCGGCCCGCGGCCGTGCCGTCCGGCGACGCGGTGGTCGGCGGCTCGACTGATTAATTCGGCTGTGGCGGGGCAATCGAATCGCACGGCGAAGGCAACAGCCGGTATTTTGGAGGTGCCATGGCCCGCGCAATTCACGTCTTCCGCACACCCGACCGCTTCGTGGCCGGGACCGTTGGCCAGCCCGGAAACCGAACCTTCTACATCCAAGCGGTGCACGATTCCCGGGTGGTGTCGGTCGTGTTGGAGAAGCAGCAGGTTGCGGTGCTGGCCGAACGCATCGGTGCGCTGTTGCTCGAGGTGAATCGTAGGTTCGGCACGCCGGTCCCTCCGGAGCCCGCCGAGGTCGAGGATTTGAACCCGCTGGTCACCCCCGTGGATGCCGAGTTTCGGGTCGGAACCATGGGCCTGGGCTGGGATTCGGAGGCGCAGACCGTGGTGGTCGAGTTGCTGGCCGTGACCGACGCCGAGTTCGACGCGTCGGTGGTGCTCGATGACACCGAGGAGGGTCCCGACGCGGTGCGGGTGTTCCTGACGCCGGAGTCGGCGCGGCAGTTCGCCACCCGGTCCAATCGCGTCATCTCAGCGGGACGCCCGCCGTGCCCGCTGTGCGACGAACCGTTGGATCCGGAGGGCCATATCTGCGCACGCGCCAACGGCTATCGGCGCAGCGCGCTGCTCGGGCCTGACGATGAACTTGAGGCCTGACGACCGTGAGGTGTTGCGGAACGGCGAGCTGACGGTCCTCGGGCGCATCCGCTCAGCCAGCAACGCCACCTTTCTGTGCGAGTCCACGCTCGGCGAATCAACCGTGCACTGCGTCTACAAACCGATCTCCGGTGAAGCCCCGCTATGGGATTTTCCCGACGGAACGCTGGCCGGTCGTGAACTCGCGGCGTACCTGGTGTCGACGCAGTTGGGTTGGAACATCGTGCCCTACACGGTGATTCGTCACGGGCCCGCCGGTCGGGGCATGCTGCAGCTGTGGGTGGAGCAGCCCGGCGACACCGCCGAATCCGACGCCAGGCCCGGACCCGACCTGGTCGACCTGTTTCCCGCCAACAAACCGCAGCCGGGTTATCTGCCGGTGCTGCGGGCCTACGACTACGCCGGCGACGAGGTCGTCTTGATGCACGCCGACGACATCCGGCTGCGGCGGATGGCGGTCTTCGACGTGCTGATCAACAACGCCGACCGCAAGGGCGGCCACGTACTGCGCGACATCGAGGGCCACATCTACGGCGTCGACCACGGGGTGTGCCTGCATGTCGAGAACAAGCTGCGCACGGTGCTATGGGGCTGGGCCAACAAGCCGGTCGACGAGAAAATGCTGAAGGCGGTGGCCGGGCTCACCGAGGCTCTGGCCGGGTCGCTGGGCGATGAACTGGCCGAGCACATCACGCGGATGGAGATCGCGGCGCTGCGCAGGCGCGGGCACGCGCTGCTGAACGATCCGGTGATGCCGGGACCGAACCGGCACCGCCCCGTTCCGTGGCCGGCCTTCTAGGGCCGGCCTTGTCGTCGGAGATACTGAACCGGTGAGCCAGGGCCCGGACGAGCTGACCGACGCCGCACTGGCTGCCGAACTCGCCGCGGATGCGGGGGAGCTGCTGCTGAAAGTGCGCGACGAGATCGGCTTCGGTCACCCGTGGGCGTTGGGCGACGCCGGTGACAGCCTGGCCAACGAGCTGATCCTGCGTCGGCTGCGCGCCGAGCGCCCTGGCGATGCGGTGCTCAGCGAGGAGGCCTACGACGACCTGGTCCGGCTGAAGCACGACCGGGTGTGGATCATCGACCCCCTGGACGGCACGCGTGAGTTCTCCACGCCGGGTCGCGACGACTGGGCGGTGCACATCGCGTTGTGGCAGCGCCCCACCAACGGCCAGCGGGAGATCACCGACGCCGCGGTGTCCTTGCCGGCCCGCGGGAACACGGTGTACCGCACCGACACCGTGACCGCCGACGCCGCGCGCGTCGGCATACCCCACCCGTTTCGGGTCGCCGTCAGCGCCACCCGGCCACCCTTCGTGCTGCACCGCATGCGCCAGTCGCTGGCGATCCAGCCGGTTGCGATCGGTTCGGCGGGCGCCAAGGCGATGGCCATCATCGACGGCGACGTCGACGCCTACCTGCACGCAGGCGGCCAGTGGGAGTGGGACAGCGCGGCGCCGGCCGGGGTGGTGATGGCCGCCGGCATGCACGCGTCACGGCTGGACGGCTCGCCCATGCGGTACAACCAGTTCGATCCGTACCTGCCCGACTTCGTGATGTGTCGCGCCGAGGTGGCGCCGATCCTGCTCGCTGCCATCCGCGACGCGTGGCGCTAAGTCAGCGCGTTTAGAGTCGATGCCATGCAGTCGTGGGCGTTTCCACCGGTTCCGGTGTTGCCGGGACGTGGCCCGGAGCTCCGGCTGTATGACACCTCCGATCGGCAGGTGCGCCCGGTGGCGCCCGGAACTCGGCGTGGTTCAGTCGCGACCATGTACGTCTGCGGCATCACGCCGTATGACTCCACCCACCTCGGTCACGCGGCCACCTATCTGACCTTCGACCTGGTCTACCGGCAGTGGCTCGACCTCGGTCACGCGGTGCACTACGTGCAGAACGTCACCGACGTCGATGATCCGCTGTTCGAGCGCGCCGACCGCGACGGTGTCGACTGGCGCGAGCTCGGTGATCGCGAGGTCGCCCGCTTCCGCGAGGACATGGCGGCGCTGCGGGTCCTGCCGCCGCGCGATTACGTTGCGGCCACCGAGGCGATTCCCGAGGTGATCGAGCTCGTCGAGAAGATGCTGGCGTCGGGGGCGGCCTACGTCGTCGACGGCGAGTGCCCCGACGTGTACTACCGCGCGGACGCCACGCCGCAGTTCGGCTACGAGTCCGGTTATGACCGCGAAACCATGCTGCGACTCTTCGAGCAGCGCGGCGGCGACCCACACCGGCCCGGCAAGACCGACGAGCTGGACGCGGTGCTGTGGCGGGCCGCGCGGCCGGGGGAGCCGAGTTGGCCGTCACCGTTCGGCGCGGGCCGGCCCGGCTGGCATGTCGAGTGCGCGGCGATCGCGCTCAGCCGCATCGGCAGCGGCCTGGACATCCAGGGCGGGGGCAGCGACCTGATCTTTCCGCACCACGAATTCACCGCCGCGCACGCCGAATGCGTCCGGGGCGAAAGGCGGTTCGCCCGCCACTACGTGCACGCGGGGATGATCGGCTGGGACGGGCACAAGATGTCCAAGAGCCGCGGCAACCTGGTGCTGGTGTCGACCCTGCGGGCACAAGGCGTCGAGCCGCCGGCCATTCGGCTGGGTCTGCTGTCCGGGCATTACCGCGCGGACCGGTTCTGGAGCCAACAGGTGCTCGACGAGGCGACCGATCGGCTGCGGCGCTGGCGCACCGCGACCGCGCTGCCCGCAGGCCCGGACGCCGCCGACGTGATCGCGCGGGTGCGCCAATACTTGGCCGACGACCTAAACACCCCCAAAGCCCTTGCCGCGCTTGATGGCTGGACAACCGACGCCCTCCAATACGGTGGCCACGACACCGGCGCGCCGAGGCTGGTGGCCGCCGCGATCGATGCGCTGCTCGGGGTGCAACTGTGAAAGCGGTACCTTGGCGGCCATGACGTCGCTGCAGGACAAAGTTGTTTTCATCACCGGCGGTGCCCGGGGAATCGGTGCCGAGGTCGCCCGCCGGCTGCGCAACAAAGGCGCCAAGCTCGTGCTGACCGATCTCAACAACGCCGAGCTGAGCGCGCTGGCCGCCGAACTCGGCGAGGACCACGTGCTGACCGCCGTCGCCGACGTGCGCGACCTGCCGGCCATGCAGGCCGCCGCCGCCCGGGCGGTCGAACGCTTCGGCGGCATCGACGTGGTGGTGGCCAACGCCGGCATCGCCAGCTACGGGTCGGTGCTGCAGGTAGATCCGGAGGCGTTCAAGCGGGTGCTGGACATCAACGTGCTCGGGGTCTTCCACACCGTGCGCGCCACGCTGCCGGCGGTGATCGAGCGCCGCGGCTACGTGCTGATCGTCTCGTCGCTGGCCGCGTACGCCGCTTGCCCGGGCCTGGTGCCCTACAACGCGTCGAAGGCCGGCGTCGAGATCCTCGCCAACGCGCTGCGGCTGGAGGTGGCCCACCACGGCGTCGATGTGGGTTCGTCGCACATGTCCTGGATCGACACCGCCCTGGTCCGCGACACCGAGGCCGACCTGCCCGCCTTCGGCAAACTGCTCGCCAGCTTCCCGTGGCCGTTGAACAAGACCACCACCGTCGACAAATGCGCGGACGCCTTCGTCAAGGGCATCGAGGCCCACCGGAACCGCGTCTACTGCCCGCGCTGGGTGGCCCTGTTCCGCTGGCTCAAGCCGGTGCTGTCCACCCGGGTCGGGGAACTGCCACTGCACAAACCCACCGCCGAGCTGCTGCCCCAACTGGACGCCCAAGTCGCCGCGCTGGGGCGCTCCACCAGCGCCTACAACCAGAGCTTGGGCAAGAAGCTTTAGCGGCCGAACCCGGGCCGGCGGCGGCGCAAATACCGCTCGAACTCGGCGGCCAGCGCGTCGCCGTCGATCTTGCCCAGGGCCTCGTTCATGTCGACCTCGGCGTCGCCGCGCTGTTCCAGCGACAGCACATACTCGGCCAGGTCCTCGTCCTCGGCGGCCATCTCGGTGATCGCCTGCTCCCACTCCTCGGCTTCCGTCGGCAGGTCGGCCAACGGAACCTCGATGTCGAGCACGTCCTCGACGCGGCGCAGCAGCGCCACCGTCGCCTTCGGGTTGGGCGGCTGCGACACGTAGTGCGGCACCGCCGCCCAGAACGTCACCGCCGGGATCCCGGCGGCCACGCAGGCGTCCTGGAACACCCCGGCGATGCCGGTGGGGCCCTCGTAGCGGCTTTCCTCGAGCCCGAAGCGCTTCGCCGACTCGGGGGAGTAGGCCGCGCCCGAGACCGGAACCGGCCGGGTGTGCGGCGTGTCGGCCAGCAGGGCTCCCAGGATGACCACGGTGTCCACGTTGAGCTTGTCCGCGATGGCGACCAGCTCGGCGCAGAAGGTGCGCCAGCGCATGTTGGGTTCCA
>CAWKNK010000003.1:0-875073 GCA_963850895.1 uncultured Actinomycetota bacterium
CGCGGGCTACATAGCCTTGCCCGGTACTTCCGTATCTGGGCACCTGTCGGCCCCCGCGATGCCACACTGTCGATATGAGCGACCGGCGGGTTCGCTACGCGCGCAATGGCTCGGTCCGGCTCGCGTACCGCGAGTTCGGAGAGGGTGACACGACGCTGGTGTGGAACCCGGGTTGGTTCAGCAACGTCGACCTTGTCGACGAACCCGCAAGTCCGGTCGCCGCCTTCGTCGAACAGCTGGCGGAGATTACCCGCCTCATCGTGTGGGACAAACGGGGGACGGGCCTCTCCGATCCGGCCACTCACGTCCCTCCACTCGACGAGCGAATGGATGATCTTCATGCCGTTCTCGACGCCGCGAAGGTCGATCGCCCGGCCCTTTTCGGGATGTCCGAGGGTGGCCCGATGAGCCTCTTGTTCGCGGCGACGCATCCCGAACGCGTTCATTCGCTGGTGATGTACGGCGTGTCGGCACGGTTCTCTCAGGAGTTGCCGGATTACCCCTGGGGATTCACCGCCGAAGAAAAGGCCGATCATCTGGATACCATCGAAAGTCATTGGGGTGAAGGCGCGCTCGGTGAGTTGTTCTTCGGCGACTTTGCCGACATACCAGGATTTCGTGACTTCTATGGCCGGGTTCAGCGGGTGAGCGCGAGCCCGACCATGGCCGCGTGGCTGTGGCAGGCACTCCTGGAGATCGATGTGCGCGGCATCCTCGGTTCCATCCGCGCCCCTACTCTGGTGCTGGCAAGGCCGGATGATCGAGTGGCTCCATTCGAGGGGGCGAGGGCGTTGGCGGCTGCCATTCCCGGGGCCCAATTCAAGACGCTGCCCGAGGGACCGCACTCCATGTTGGACGACACCGTGGGTTCGGCCATTCTCGACTTCGTCTGCGGCACAACGGGTGCCGCAGTCGACGAACGAGTGGTCAAGACGGTGCTGTTCACCGACATCGTCAGCTCCACCGAACTGCTCAGTGCTCGCGGCGACGCTCACTGGCGTCGCCAGCTCGACGCACACGACAAAGCCGTCGATTGGTTGGTGGAAAAGTATGGCGGCCGCCGCGCGAAACACACGGGAGATGGCGTCTTCGCGCTGTTCGACGGCCCAACCAAGGCCGCCCGCTGCGCGCTCGAATTGGTTCCGGCCCTCGCCACGCGTGGAATTCGAATTCGCGCCGGCGTCCACACCGGTGAATGCGAGCGACGCGGCGAAGAGTGGAGTGGCATGGCGGTTCACACGGGCGCCCGCATTGCCGCGTTGGCGGGTGCAGGGGAGGTGCTGGCCAGCCGCACGGTCCGCGATCTCTCCGCCGGATCGGGCATTACCTTCGAGAGCCTTGGGCCGCAAAATCTTAAGGGCCTGCCCGAGGAGGTAGACGTTTACCGGGTAGCTTCACCAACGCCCCGCCCGGCCCCGTAGCCATGTGACCTACCGGCTGATGTCAAACGGCCGGTGCCCCCGTTCCACCAGCACGTTGCCGGACTAAACCGCCCGTGCCCGAACCGTGACCGAGGCTTGACCAAATGCTAACGCGCCCTTGCGTTCCGCTGTTCAACGTGCCTTTACGATCCCTATTACAACTAGGTCAGTAAAAGGAATCGAAGCCATGCGCGCGGTCGTTCGGTGTGTTCTTGCGGTGGTCACGGTCGCTGCGAGTGTGGTTGCGGGCCCGGCCGGCACCAGCGTGGCGGCGGCGAACCAGCCTCATGACTTCGCCATCGCGTCGGTCCTGCCGACGCGGGGCGCGACGGTGGGTGTGGCGCACCCCGTGGTGGTGACGTTCAGGGGCCCGTCCCGACCGGCAGGCCGCCGAGCGCGCCATCGACAGTCAAGTCGAAGCCCGCAATGACCGGCAAGTTCGAATGGCTCGACAACAAGGTTGTGCAGTGGGTTCCCAACCACTACTGGCCGGCGCACAGCACGGTGGTGCTCTCGGTGGACCGCCGGTCCACGGAATTCAAAACCGGTCCAAAGGTTATCGGCGTCGCCAACATCTCGGCAGCACACGTTCGCCGTAAGCATCGACGGAGTCGACGCGGGACCCCTACCGGCGCCGCACCACCGACCTCACTTCGGCGAAGAGGGCGTGCTGCCGGCCTCGATGGGTAGGCCGGAGTTTCCGACGCCGGTCGGCAACTACACCGTCTTGTCCAAAGACCGCTCGGTACTTATGGATTCGAGCAGCGTCGGCATCCCCGTCGACGATTCCGACGGTTACCTGCTCAAGGTCGATTACGCCGTCCGTATCACCAGCCATGGCCTCTTCGTGCATTCCGCCCCGTGGGCCGTCCGATCGCTGGGGCTGGAAAATGTCAGCCACGGCTGCATCAGCCTGAGCCCCGAGGACGCCGAGTGGTACTACAACACGGTCAATGTCGGCGACCCGGTGATCGTCGAGGAAAACCTCTGGGAGCGGCCTCCTTCTTAAGAAGGCTCCACACCTCGCTCTCGAGCAGGTGCACCTGCTCGTCCTGATTACGTTGAGCACCGGAGCTTTTCGTCGATATTGGCCTCGAGTCGAGGCCCTACCCGCCGCCACATACGAAATGGACCCGCTGGTCACAACCAGCGGGTCCATTCGGTCGAGAGGGGATCGGGCTCAGTGCGTGCCCGAAGGACCGGGCGAAACGGGCTGACCGGGCACCGGGCCGCCGGTCGGCGCCGGCCCGGTTGGCGCATCCTTGACCC
Source organism: uncultured Actinomycetota bacterium (assembly GCA_963850895.1). Lineage (GTDB taxonomy): Bacteria > Actinomycetota > Actinomycetes > Mycobacteriales > Mycobacteriaceae > Mycobacterium. Next base: position 2,691 of record CAWKNK010000003.1, read on the forward strand.
CGGCCATGTCGATCAGGGGGGCACCCGCCATCGCATCGAGGGGGGCACCGGCTGCCAGCGGCCCACCGAGGGCAACCAGGGGAGCACCGGCCGGTACCACCGGAGCGATGGGCAACGGCGCCCCCAACGGGAGCGGCAACGGGGCGCCCAAGGGCACCGGCACCGGAGCGCCCACCGGCAGCGGGCCGGGCACAGCCATTGGGATCCCAGCCATGTCCGTGAGTGGCGCGCTGGCCGTGCAGGCCTCTGCGGTCGGCGCTCCGCCCGCGGCCGCCGCTCCGCCCGCGGTCGGCGCTCCGCCCGCGGCCGCCGCTCCGCCGGCGGCACCGGCGGCTCCCGGTCCGGCTAGCGGCGCGCCGGCTAACGGCGCGCCGGCCTCCCCGGCCTGCCCCTGGATGCAGGCGTAGCCGCCCGTCTTCAGGGGAGCGGCGGCCGCATGCGGGCTCAACGCCAGTGCGGCTCCGCACAACCCAAGGGTGGCAACTACTTTGATGTTGAACCGATCGACGATCGCCATCAGCGTCGACTCTCCTTTATTCGCGCTCACATATTTTCGCGACCCGGTGCAGCAGAACCGCATAGCCATCTTTCGATGACCGAGCCAATTGTCAGCAGCCGGCATCGAACAACGGACGCGCCGCACCGCGCCGTTTCCAAATGGTGACGTCACAAGGACGTCACGTGTCAGATGTGACCGCCGAAGTTTGCCGACGCCGGCGACGGCCGGCGGGCCCCCGAGTCCGCGACGGCTTTTTGAGTCTCACTGGCTTTATTTTTGCGCAGCTCATTCACAGGGAATTTTCGGTGACACGAGATGTACTGGAGGTTTTATAGAAGTTAACGGTAGGCAGCCGTGGGGTTAACGGACAGGGAGAAGGAGCCATGGCAGCACAGCGGCTCTACGGCCAAATCATGAGCGCAGCGCTGGTGGGAGGCCCACTCTTGGTCGCCGGGGTGATGTGGGCCGGCCCGGCACAGGCTGACGCGACCACTTTCGTCAACGACCTGCACAAGGACGGGATCCACGCGGTCAGCGGCGGTGACGCGGCGCTGGTGCAGATGGGCCTGAACGTCTGCCAGCAACTGGCGTGGGGCGCTCCCCCGTCGCAGCTCGAGGGCCTGGCGCTGCAGCGCTCCGACAGCAGGCAGGGCGCTGGCGGGATCACGCCGCAACAGGCCGACGACGTCGTCAACGACGTCGTCCGCGATCTCTGCCCGAACGCATAGGTCACCCCCCGGCAGGCGGCAAGACCGGGTCGGCCATCGGTCTTTGCCGACTATTCATCCTCGGGATTTATCTTCCGCAGCGTGTTTCATGGCCCTTTCGTGTAAAAGTGCATCATCGGTGATCGGGCACGGGACGAAGGAGAAAATTTCGATGGCAGCACAGCGGCCCTATGGCCGGTTCATGGGCGCAGCCCTCGTAGGGGGCCCACTTCTGGCCGCGGGGATCGGCTGGGCCAGCCCGGCCCGGGCCGACCAGACTGCCTTTCTCAATGACCTGCACAACGCCGGCATCCACGCCGTCAACGGCGGCGACGACGCGCTGTTGCAGATGGGCGCGGACCTGTGCCAACAGCTTTCGTGGGGCGCCTCCCCGCAACAGCTGGAGGGCCTGGCCGCGCAACGCTCGGATGCCGATCAGGGCACCGGCGGGATCACCGGTCGGCAGGCCGCGGACGTCGTCATTTTTGCGTTGCGCGATCTGTGCCCCAACGCTTAGCGATGCGCTAAGTTCGCCCCACGGGGTGATGTCGGCACGAGGCGGCCACGACGGCCGAGGCTGAGGTGACGCTTCAATGGAGCTGAGCGCGCGCAACCTGAGCGCTCTCAACATCCCCGTCCCGGCCTACGACCGCAGCCAAATCGGCGTCGGGATCGCACATTTCGGCGTGGGCGGCTTTCACCGTGCCCACCAGGCCATGTACCTCGACAGGCTGCTCGGCGACGGACTAGCCCGGGACTGGGGGATCTGCGGTGTCGGCGTGCTGCCGGGTGACCGGCGCATGCGCGACGTGCTGCGCGCCCAGGACTACCTGTACACGTTGATCCTCGAACACCCCGACGGCACCCGGCAGCCGCGGGTCATCGGCTCCATCGTCGACTTCCGTTACGCACCAGAAGATCCCGAGGCGGTCATTGAGCTGCTCGCCACCCCGGCCACCCGAATCATCTCGCTCACCATCACCGAGGGCGGCTACCAGCCGCCGCTGAGCGCCGCTTTCGGGTTGGTGGCCGAAGGCCTGAACCGGCGGCGGGAACGCGGCCTGCCCTCCCCCACGATCGTGTCGTGCGACAACATCGTGGAAAACGGGAACGTGGCCCGGCGCGCGTTCACGTCGTACGCCGAACGGCTCGATCCCGAACTCGCGCAGTGGATGCGCGAACACACCACGTTCCCCAACTCGATGGTCGACCGCATCACGCCCGTCACCACTCCCGAGGTGATCGCCCGGCTGGACTCCGAATTCGGTGTGCGCGACGCCTGGCCCGTGGTCGCCGAGCCGTTCGCCATGTGGGTTCTCGAGGACGATTTCGCCGACGGCCGGCCCCCGCTGGACAAGGCCGGCGTCCAGCTCGTCGACGACGTGTCGCCGTACGAGGCGATGAAGCTGCGGCTGCTCAACGCCAGCCATCAGGGCCTGTGTTACTTCGCTTACCTGGCCGGGTATCGGCTGGTTCACGAGGCCGCCCAGGACCCGGTGATCGCCGAATTCCTGGACCGCTACATGGAATCCGAGGCGATGCCGACCCTCGCGCGGGTCCCGGGGCTGACCGAATTCAAAGCCGGGCTCATCCCCCGCTTCGCCAATGCCTACGTGCGCGACACGGTCGCCAGGCTGTGCGCCGACTCGTCCGACCGCATCCCGAAGTGGCTGCTGCCGGTGGTCGAGGACAATCTGCGGCGCGGCGGCCCGGTGCGGCTGTCCGCGGCGATCGTCGCCAGCTGGGCGCGCTACACCGAGGGCGTCGACGAAGGCGGCCAACCGATCGACGTGGTGGACCGGCTCGCCGACACGCTCGTCCCGCTCGCCCGCTCCCAGCGCGACGACCCCGCCGCGTTTCTGGCCAACCGCGCGGTGTTCGGTGACCTCGTCGACCGGCCCCGCTTCGTCGAGCCGTACCTGTGGGCACTCGACTCGCTGCACCGCCGCGGCGCGCGCGCCACCTTGCGGGCACTCGTCGGGGCCGAGGAATCATGACCCTGGTCGCCGGCATCGACTCGTCGACGCAGTCCTGCAAGGTACTGATCTGTGATGCCGCCACGGGCGAGGTGATCCGCGAGGGCGCTGCCGCCCATCCCGACGGGACCGAAATCGCCCCGGCGGCATGGGAAACCGCAGCCCGGCAGGCGATCGCGGCCGCGGGGGGACTGGACGGCGTCGAGGCGGTCGCGGTCGGTGCGCAGCAACACGGCATGGTGTGCCTCGACGAGGCGGGCCGGGTGGTGCGGCCCGCGCTGCTGTGGAACGACGTGCGTTCGGCGGACGCGGCGCGCGCGCTCATCGACGAGCTCGGCGGCCCGAGGGCATGGGCGCAGGCCGTCGGCGTCGTGCCGCTGGCCGCGATCACGGTGGCCAAGCTGCGGTGGCTCACCGACCACGAGCCGCAGCACGCGGACCGCACCGCGGCCGTCTGCCTGCCGCACGACTGGCTGACGTGGCGGTTGCGCGGTGACACCGACATCGCCGCGCTGACCACCGATCGCAGCGACGCCAGCGGCACCGGTTACTACGACGCCGCGAGCGGCGCCTACCGGTTCGACCTTCTCGAGCTGGCCATGCGTGGTCGCCGCCCGCACCTGCCGACCGTGCTGGGCCCGTCGGAGCGGACCGCCGCTGGCCCAAAGTCGTTCGGCGCGGGCCTCGGGGACAACGCCGCCGCGGCGCTGGGCCTCGGCGCGGACGAGGGCGACGTCGTCGTCTCGGTCGGGACGTCGGGTGTGGTGGCCGCGGTCACCGCCGACCCGGTCCGCGACGACGCCGGCTTTGTCGCGGGATTCGCCGACGGCACCGGGCGCTACCTCCCGCTGGTGTGCACGCTCAACGGCGCGCGGGTGCTGGACGCGGCCGCGGCCATGCTGCGGGTCGACCACGACGAGCTGTCGGAACTCGCGCTGTCGGCGCCGCCGGGCAGCGCGGGGCTGGTCCTGGTGCCCTACCTGGAGGGCGAGCGAACCCCCAACCGGCCCAACGCCTCTGGCGCGCTGCACGGCCTACGGGTCGCGAACGCGACGCCGGCCAACCTGGCCAGGGCCGCGGTGGAGGGGCTGCTGTGCGCGCTGGCCGACGGCCTCACCCACCTGGCCGCTCACGGCGTAATCACCCGCCGCATCCTGCTGATCGGCGGCGGCGCCCGATCCCGCGCCCTGCGCCAAATAGCCCCCGCGGTGTTCGGCGTGCCCGTGTTGGCGCCGGCCCCCGCGCAGTACGTCGCGCTGGGCGCGGCGCGGCAGGCGGCGTGGGCGCTGAGCGGATCGGCGCGGCCGCCCGGCTGGACTCCGCCCCGGACCGACGAATACACCTCCGACCCGACGCCCGAGGTGCTGGGGCGCTATGCGCGAGTGCGGGACCTGACCGAGGGGGTCTAGTCGCAGGGGCGGAACACCGGAAGGACCCGGTACTTGGCGCTGAAGCTGGCCTTCTCGTATTCGTCGCCGACCTCGCCGTCACACGCGATGACCGTCGGGCCGTCCACGGCGGCGAAGCTGAACTCCGGCACCTGCAGCTCGTGATACAGCGGGCTGCGCTCCAGACCGGCCCAGCGCAAGCGCGGTCAGGATCCTGGTCCGCGCCAACCGCCGGCCCGTCTTCGAGCATGCGGACGTCGATGAGGCCGTCATCCATGCGGGTTCGACGCGACGGGGCGAACCGGTGGCAGGTACAGCGAGTTCCCGAGGAAAAACAGCGACGTCAGCAGCGTCTTGTTGTCGTAGGAGATCCGGACGGGCTCGCCGTGGCGCAGCGTGTGCAGCGTCGCGTAGAGACCCGCCAGCGGCTTGCCGATGCGTGTCCTCGAGTTTTTCGCGCTGCTGCACGAAGGCCGGATAGGCGCCGATGCTGCGGTTGAGGATCATCTGACTCTTCGTTGAGGCACACCAGGTCCACGCACGCCACGCTGCCGCGGCGGATCGCGTCGACGGTCTTGGCCACGTGTCGCAGCCGATGTCCTTGGCGAAATGGTTGAACGTCCCGGCGGGAAACACGGCCAGCGGCAGCCCGGCCTCGACGGCCACCCCGGCCGCGGTCGCCACCGTGCCGTCGCCGCCGCCGACCGCAAGCACCTCGGCGCGCGCGGCCGCGTCGCGCAAGACTTCCGCCGGGTCGTCGTCGGGGCCGAGTTCCACGGATCGTCCACCTTCGGCAGCGCTTCCGCGACCTCGTCGACGACGCGGGCCCCGGTGCCGCTGCCCGACTCGGGATTGATGACCAGCACCACCCCGGAACCGTCGGGCCGTTCGGGAGCCTCGACCCGAAGCGGTTCGGTCGTCGGGCAGGGCTGTTTCGACGATCGGCGGCACGAGCCGACCGCCCAGGACCGCCAGGCCCGCCCCGATGCCGAACCCGGCGATGACATCGCCCGGGTAGTGCGCGCCGGTCGCCACCCGCGACAATCCGACCAGCCCGGCGAGCAACGCCAGCCCGAAGCCCAGCATCGGATTCTCCAGACCGACCCCGACGGCGAACGCGGCGGCGCTGGCGGAGTGCCCCGACGGCAGTGAGTTCGACGTCGGGCGGCGGCGGACCTGCCTGACCAGCGGCACCAATTGATACCCGGGACGCGGGCGGCGGCGGATGCGTTTGGCGACCTGGTTGGTCACCAGGCTGGTGGCCGCGAGCGTCACGACGCCGCGCGTCGCGCCGCGCTGTGCGCTCTGCTTTCCCGAGGCCATCAGGACCGCGGCGATGGCGAACCACAGCTTGGAGTTGTCGGCCGCCCGGGTGAGCGGCGGCATCACCGTGTCCAGCAGCGGGGTGTCGGTCTCGGCGATCGCTTCGAAGAGCTCGCGATCAAGGGTGCCCAGTCCCCGGGTGATCTGTTTGATGCCGCGCGCGCGTCGCCTGGGCCGCCTGTTCATTCGCTACACCCTAAATTGGTTGGCGGACATGGAAGCACCGGGTTACTTCGAGGCATGGCGGGACAACGCTGCGCGGCAGCGCGTGGCCCCGGACGTCGTCGCGGAGATCGCCCGGCGGCACGCCATCACCCCGGACACCTTTCGGTCGCTCGGGAGCACGGCGGAGATCAAGGATCCGGACGGCAAATCCTTCTTCCTCCTGCCGCGGGGCACCAGCGGCAGCGATGCTCGCGCGGCGGCGCTGAGCACCTACATCCTGAACGCGGGCACCGGCTACGGCACCAAAGGCGCGCGGCGCACCGATTTCCCCCCGACGCCCTACTGCGCAGCCGAAGTGACGCGAATCATGCGGCGGCAGAACGCAAACGGCTGGAGCTACACCCGCGACGTCAGGTTCGTCGACCGCAACGGCGGGCGCCTCGTCGCGACGCCCAACGGCATCCTGATGGGCACGGGCGGCAACTGGATCCAACGGCAATTCTGCCAGCGGGGCGGCACCACCTGGGGCGACATCTTCATGGTCAACATGGGTGCCGTCACCGACCCGGCCGGGCGACTTCGCCAGATCATCGAGTCCGGGCGTGCCTGGTACGTCGACGCCAACGGGCGGCCCGTAGATAGCGGCCTCGACCTGGACCGGGTGCTCCACCACGAAGAGCGTCACTGCCGGCAATGGGCGGCGAAAGGCTACGCGGGCATGCTGCGGGACTACGGCCGCGAGTTGGTCCGCGAATACGTCTTCGGTGCGATCAACAGGCTCGAAGAGGACGCAGGTCTGGCCGACGGCGGCTATAAGGCGTGAATCCCGTGGTAGAGCACCATCGCACCGATCAGAACCAGGACCGCCGCGAGCAGGGCGGCGTTGTTTCGGTCCATCCAGTCTTTGAGCCTTGCCAGCGTGTCGTCGAGACGGCTGCCGGCCGCCGCGTAGGCCAGTATCGGGATCGCGACGCTTGAGGCCGCGATGGCAACGAAGAACGCGGCGGCCACCCAGTCACCGACGAGGCCGAGCCCGCTGGTGCCGATGCCCAATCCAGCCGGAATACAGATGAGCGCCACATCCGGCCTCACCACGGCCAGCACCGCCCCGGTGATCCCCGCGCGGGCCGGGGTGATGCTGGCGAACGAACGCATCCAGGCCGGGGACTCGGCATGGCCGTGCCGGTTCAGCCACCGGTAGATGCCGTACACGATCAGCACCGACCCCAGGACAACGCGCAGCCACGACGACCACCGCGGCGGCGACTTGTCCAAACCGCCGAGCAGGCCGGAGGCCGCGACCGCCAGCGCCGTCAGCGCGGCCAGGCTCAGCAACCAGCCGCCGAGAAACGCAAGGCCGCTCGGCCGCGGTCGCGGCGCCTGCAGCACCAGCACCGCCGGGATGACAGTGAGCGGCGAGAGCGAGATGACCAGTCCAAGCGGAACCAGCCCGGTCAGCACGGTGCCCCAGCTTCCTGCCATGGGCAGCAATCTACAGGGCGTGAATCCCGTTGTAGAGCACCATCAAACCGATCAGGACCAGGATGATCGCGAGCAGCGCGGCGTGGTTTTCTTCCATCCACACTTTGAGGCGTTCCAGGGCATCGTCGAGGCGGTCGCCGGCGGCGACATACGCCAATATCGGGATGGCGACCGTTGACGCGGCGATGACGAGAAACAACGTGGCGGCCAGCAGCTGGCCGGCCGCGCTGAGGCTGCTGCTGCCGACGGCCAAACCGGCCGCCGCGCACAGGATCAGCACCTCGGGTCGCAGCACCACCAGCACCGCCCCGGTCACCCCGGCGCGTACCGGGGTGAGCGTGGAGAACGAACGCATCCAGCGCGGCATGCTGCCGTGACGATGCCGGGTCAGCCATTGGTACCCGCCCAACGCGATGAGCGCCGACCCCAGCACCACGCGCAGCCACGACGCCCACGTCGGCGGCGCCTTGAGCAGGCCGCCGAGCAAGTCGGAGCCGCCGACGAACACGGCGGTGAGGCCGGCCAGGCCCAGCACCCACCCGTTGAGGAAGGCGAGACTGGTCGGCCGCGGGCGCGGCGCGTGTAAGACCAGCACCGCCGGAATGACCGTGATCGGCGAGAGCGCGATGACCGCCGCCAGCGCGACGAGCTTGGTCAGCACCGAACCCCAACTTGCGTCCACGGGCAGCAATCATCGCATTCGCTCGAAGCCGCCGCATGGGACCGGCGTAAGCACCTCCCTCATAACCGGTTTCGGCGCAGCGTCCAGGCGGGCACCCAGTGCGTCACGGTTTTGCGCTCGGAGCCGTAGGCGACCGGGTAGGTCACCAGCCCCCACCAGTCGCCCTGCTCGCAGAGGCCCCAGCAGCTGAGCCGCCCCTCGACGACCTTGTGCAGCTGCAGACCGTTGGGCTGATACCGGCCGGAGCGGTGCGGCTCGCGCGGGAAGAGCACCGTCAGGTCCACCAGGACCGTGATCGGCGGACGCACCACCCGAAACGGGCTGCGGACCGGTTGGCCGTTGTACCCGATGGACGCGAACTGCCCCATTGATCGATCATACGTTCGAATGACAGCTGTTCGTCGAGTTCCTCATTTTCGGTCCCGCGCCCGGGCCGATCGATATGGTCGACTGAACTACCAAGGGGAGGTCCATATGAAGATTGCTTGCGCCGCTGGCCTATTGGCGTTGGCCGGGCTGCTCACCACCGGGGTGGGCGTGGCGAGTGCCGACGAAGTAGAGGTCGACGGCAACTACTCGAGCCAGGCCGGTTGCGAGGCGGACGCCCCGCACGTCGAGCTCACGCACAACGACCACCTGTACACCCATTGGGACTGCCGCCTGGGCTCCGACGGCTTCTGGCACGTCTGGCTGCTCAACTGAGCCGAAGGTAGTCGACCAACCACAGGGCCGCGGTCCGCTTCTGGCAACATAGCGGCGTGCGGAACCCGCTTCGCCGCCCGCCGGCCGCGCTGGACCCGCTGCTCGTCGGGCTGCTCGCCGTCGCGGTGAGCCTGGGCGGCGCGGGCCGCCCGTCCTTCTGGTACGACGAGGCCGCCACCATTTCGGCCGCGTACAGCCGCTCCCTCGCCCAGTTGTGGCGGATGCTGGGCAATGTCGACGCCGTGCACGGCGTGTACTACCTGCTCATGCACGCCTGGTTTCAGGTTTTCCCGCCCACCGAGTTCTGGTCGCGCGCGCCGAGTGGGCTGGCCGTCGGGGGGGCCGCCGCCGGAATAGTGGTGCTGGGCAAGCAGTTTTCGTCTCGCACCGTCGCGGTGGCCTCCGCCGTCTTCTGCGCCGTCCTGCCCCGGACAACCTGGGCGGGCATCGAAGCCCGCCCCTATGCCCTGTCGATGATGGCCGCCGTGTGGCTGACGGTCTTGCTGGTCGTTGCCGCGCGCCGCGACACCGGTTGGCTTTGGGCGGCCTACGGCGTCGCCCTGGCCTCGTCGATTGCACTCGACGTCTACCTCGCGCTGTTGGTCGCCGCGCACCTCACGCTCGTGGTCGTGTCCCGTTGCGCGCGAACGGTTGTGCTGCGGTTCGCCGTCGCGGCGGCCGCGGGGGTCTGCGCCATGGCGCCGTTCCTGGTGACGGTGGCCGGGCAAGCGCATCAAATAGCCTGGATCACCCCGATCGGTCGCCGGACGCTCGAAGACGTGGTGGTGCAACAGTATTTCGAGCGCAGTCCGCCGTTCGCCGTGCTGTCGGCGCTGGTGATCGCGGCGGCTATGGCGTTGTGGCTCAGCAAGTCCAGCGCCATTGGCGCGGGCCGACCGGGCAACTGCTGGCCCTCGCGACCGCGTGGCTCGCCCTACCGACCGCCGCCATCCTGATCTATTCGGCGCTGGTGCACTCGATCTACACCCCGCGCTACCTGTCGTTCACGGCGCCGGGAATGGCGCTGCTCCTGGGCGTCTGCGCCGCCGCGGTGACCGCCCGGCCCTGGCTGACGGCGGCCCTCGTCACCCTGTTCGCCGTCGCTGCTACTCCGAATTACCTTCTGGCGCAGCGCAATCCGTACGCCAAGTACGGGATGGACTACAGCCAGGTGGCCGATCTGATCACCGCCCAGGCGGCGCCGGGCGATTGCCTGCTGGTGAACGACACGGTGACGTTCATGCCCGCCCCGATGCGCCCGCTGATGGCGGCGCGCCCCGATGCCTACCGCAAGCTGATCGACCTCACCCTGTGGCAACGGGCGACCGACCGCAACGACGTCTTCGACACCAACCTCATCCCCGAGGTCGTCGCCGCGCCGTTGAGCCACTGCGGCGTGGTCTGGATCATCACCCAGGCGGACGCGTCACAGCCGGCGCACGAGCAGGGCCCGGCGCTCCCGCCCGGCCCCCGCTACGGGGCGACCCCCGCCTTCGCGGTTCCGCACGACCTGGGCTTCCGGCTGGTCGAGCGCTGGCAGTTCAACCTGGTGCAGGTGCTCAAGGCGACGCGATAGTCACCAGATGCGGATGTAGTCGACCAGCATCGACGCCGGGAAGACGCCCGCCGCGGGGTCGCCGGCGCCCACCCCGCCGACGGCGAGCGTGAACATGGGCGTCATCCAGTAGCCGGGATTGTTGAACGGCCACCGGAAGTCGTCGGGGGCACCGCCGGCGACGTGGATGGGTTTGTTGGGGACCTTGAAGTACTCCGCCCCGTCCCGCGAGAATTCGAATCCCTCCTCGCCCCAATGCATTCGCCAGGTGTGCCACGCGCCGTCGACCAGTCCGGGAATCGATTTCCCTTCCCAGGTCTTCCCGTTGGACGCCGCGTGGACCGTGGTGCCCGGGGCCCACTGGCCGTTGCCGTACCACTCGAAGATGTCCACCTCGCCGTCGGGCAGCGGATCCTCGTTGACGCCCCAGAACGACGGCCACAGGCCGGTGAACAGGCAGTCCAGCTTGATCCGCGCCTCCCAGGTCTGGTTGATCATGCTGCGGAAGTTGCCGCGCAGCTTGCCGCTGTAGTAGGTGTTGCTCAGCAGATCGTGGGTGGCGCACAGGACGAGGTTGGAGTGCCCGTCCTGGAACACGTTTTGGCGGTCGTCGCGGTAGATGCCCGCCACGGGCGGGAACACGTCGTCCTGCCAGGTCTGGATCGTCCACTTGCCCGGATCCGGAGCAGAGCCCGCCGGCCCGTCGAACTCATCGGCGAAGATGTACGGGCCGCCGGGCCCGGCGGACGGCGGCGCTTCGGGTGCCGACGGGGTTGCCCACGCACCCGGCAAGCGCATCGCAGCCCCGAGCATGCCGAGCCCCGACATCAACATCATGCTGCGACGATCCATCTGCAACCCCAATCGTGAAAGCCGTGTTCCGAACTAGCCCGATACCCCTAGGCAACTTTCGCAAGCGGAGTTATGAAACCACGCGCCGGGGTGCCCCGCACCCCACACCCGGCCCGTGGCGCCAAGTTTTTTCGTGCTAAGAGCGCGCGGTTCCGAAGCCGCTCAGCGGGAAGCCGGTTCGCTGATCTTGACGAGCGTCTTGCCGATGTTGACCCCGGTGAACAGGCCGTTGAGGGCGTCGACACACGATTCGATGCCGTCGAAGATGGTCTGCCGGTGCTTGAGCCGGCCCTCGGCCTCCCACTGCCGCAGCGCGGCGAACGCCTCGTCGAACCGCCCCCACTGGTCGAGGGCGTTGAACCCCTGCATCAACGCGGTCTTGGACAGCAGGTTCACATAGTTGGCCGGCCCCGGGTGCTCGCCGGTCAGGTAACTGGAGATGACGCCGCACAGGACCACGCGGGCGCGTGGGGCCAAGCGGCCCAGCACCGCGTCGAGGATCGGCCCGCCGACGTTGTCGAAGTACACATCGACGCGCCGCGGGCAGTGCTGCTTGAGCGCCGCCGTGAGGTCGTCGTTCTTGTAATCGATGCACGCGTCGAACCCGAAGTCGTCCACCACCGCCCGGCACTTCTCCGGGCCGCCCGCGATCCCCACCACCCGGGCGCCGGCGATCTTGGCGATCTGCCCGGCGACGGATCCGGTGGCCCCCGCGGCCGCGGAGACCACCACCGTTTCCCCGGCTTTGGGCCGGCCGATGTCGGTCATCCCGAAATAGGCGGTGGCGCCGGTCGGCCCGTACACCGACATGATCGCCAGCTGGTCGTCCTCGCCGGGGATGGGCGTGCTGAACAGGTCGTCGCGGATGATCGCGTACTCGGAGAAGCCGGTAAGCGTGGTGACGACGTCGCCGACGGCGTAGGCGTCGCAGCGCGACGCGACCACCTCGCCGATCCCGGCCGCGCGGATGACCTCGCCCAGCTTTACCGGCGGAAGGTAGCTGGGCTGGTCGTCGAGCCACGTGCGGGCGGCGGCGTCGATCCCGACGTAGGTGGTGCGCAGTAGCGCCTCCCCCTCCGCGGGTTCGGGCGCCGGCGTGGTGACCAGCTCCGTGTCACCAGGCTGGACAAGCCCGGTGGGGCGGCGACGCAACAGGACCTGACGGTTCGGCAACTCGGGCACGATGCAGAAACTACCGAACCGGCCGAAATCACCCGGGCGAATGGCATATTCAACCCATGGCAGCAAACGACGACCCGGAGGATCGGATCCGGGAACTCGAGCGCCCGCTCGCCGACGCGGCACGGGCATCCGAAGTGGGTAGCGCGCAGTCCGCCGGCCAGGCTTATTCGCCCGGCCCGGGGGGCCCTCCGCCACCGCCCCCGTGGACCTATGGCGGCCCGTTCCCGGGCCCGCCTCCGCAACGTCCCTCGGGCAACCGCATGTGGTGGGTCCTGGGCACCGTCATCGCCGTCGGCGTCTTGGCCCTTGCCGGGGGCATCGCCGCCTTCGCGGCACACCAGCTTTCCGGTGTCCGCTCGATCATCAGCTCCCCGCCGACCATGACCGACACGTTCAGTCCCCCGGCCACCACCCCGGGCGGCACCGGCCCGTCGACCACTCGGAGCAATACGCCCAGGCCGTCGACGTCTCCGACCCCGCCCCCGGGCGGCAGGCTCAGTGTCTCCGGGATCGGCGAGAACCGGACGATCGCCTGCAACGACAACATCGTCAGCGTCAGCGGGGTGTCCAACACGGTGGCGATCACCGGTCACTGCGCAAGCCTCACCGTGTCGGGCGTGCAGAACGAGATCACCGTCGACGCCGTCGACAGCATCGAAGCCTCCGGCTTCAACAACAAGGTCACCTACCACTCGGGCACGCCGAAAGTCGGCAACTCGGGCGGTTCCAACGTCGTCCAGCAGGGCTGAGGCCGGGCGACGACGTTACGACGGCTCGCCGGATTCGTCGCCGCGCGAATCGTCGTCGAGGACGCTGACCGCGATGCCGTACGGCAGGAACCGCACCTTGCGCTTGGGGTCGACGTTGGCCTTGTTGGCCCGCAGTGCGTCGAGCTCGGTCGCATAAACCTGTTCGACATGCGCGCCGCCGTCGGCGTCCACCGTGTAGATGGCCCAGACCCCGTCGCCCGCCTCGCCGGCGGTCTCGGGCTCCGGGCGGGGGCGCCGCGACAGGTCGTCGAAGAGCGACGACCACCCGGTCCGGGCTCCAGGAGCCACGACAAACTTGCTGACCCGCTCGAACATGTCGCGCAGTCCCTCGCTGCCCTCGCGGATCATTCGATCGAACTCGTCGGGATCAAATCCGAATGCACCGTATTCGCCCACGCGTCCTCCTCGCCGCTCATGCCGTCACCGCCCAGTGTGCGCGCAGTCGCGGTGGTGCGCCACGTCCTTACGGCGCCGGCGGGGGCGCCGGCGGCGGCGGCGGGGTGATGGGAATCGGCACCGTGACGAACGGGAAATGCAGGTACATCGTGACCGGAGGCTGGGCGGGCGCGGCCGGCGGCGGTGGGGGCGCGGCCGGCGGCGGCGGCGCGGGCGGGGCCGCCGGGGGTGGCGCGGGGGCCGGCCGTTGGACGGGGGCGGGCGTGTACTGCGGGGCGGGCCGGCTCGGCGCGCGGTAGACCGGTGCCGCCGGCGGCGGCTTCACGGGGGTTTGCGGTGCCGGCTGCTCGGCCGCCGGCGGGGCCGGCTCCGGGGCGGCCATCGCGGTAGGGGCCGGCGGCGGTGGTGGTGGCGCGGGGGCGGGCGGCTGGGCTTCCGGCGGCGCGCTCGGCGCTGCGGCGGGCGCCTGCTTCGCCGGGGTGGCGACGCTGACCCGCGGGTTCTGGGGCGCGTTGGCCCCCGGCCGGTCGGAGGCCAGCGAAAACAGCACCACGCCGGCCACGACGGCGGCGATCCCGGCCAGCGCGCTGCCGGCGAGGAACATGGGCCTGCGCCTGCGTGGGGTCACGTCGTCCTCGTCGGCGACGGCGCTGTAGGCCAGCGCATCGGCATCCGTGTTGCCCCAGACGTCCAGGTAGGTCGGGCCGAGCGGCCGGGGACTCACTTCTCCGGTGCCCGGGTCCAGCGCGTACGCCAGGGCCGCCGTGGACGAGGCGAACAGCGGCGCGTTCGCCGAGGCCAGCGCCGCCCCGCGGGCCAGCGCCATCTCCGGCTCCTCTGGAGCCATCACCTCGAGCGGGGTCGCCGCCTCGAGCGCGGGCTTGACGGGCACGATATCCGTGCCGCAGCCGACGAGGAAGACGCCGTCCGCCCGGACCCCCCGCGTGCTGAGACCGGCGACCATGGTCGCCAGCTCGGCGACGGGCGGCTCTTGCCCTGCGGTCGCCAGGTGCTGGCGGTGCATGTCGACGATCGAACCGTCGGTGGCGTCGACGACGGCCAGCGTCGCGGTCTCGGGCTCCACGAACAGCATCGCGATGTGCTCGTAGTCGAGGGCGGACCCGACCGTCTGGGTCAGCGCCGCCGCGGCGAGCATCGGGGACACCAGCATCACGCTGCCCATGCCGTGGCGGGCCATCGCATCCCGCAGCGCGCCGACGCCGGCGGGATCCGTCCAGGTGACCCCGGTCGACACCAACCGGTAGCCGCCCGCGAGCGCGCCTTCCCGGGTGCCGCCGATCGCCGCAAGCACCTGGTCGACCGCACCACCGGCCGCCAAGTCCCCACCGGCGGCGACCTCGAACTCGTCTTGTTCGACGGTGACACCGTCGGCGTCCTGGCCCTCGATGACCACCAGGCGGACCGTCTCGGGAGCCATCGAGACCCCAAGCACGATGTCCACGTACGCCTCCACAGTCCGCTGACTTGTCCCGGGGCCCCCTCCATGAGGGCACTACCGGATAGATTCCCGCCCGACCGGGTGACACCACGCTACCCGCGCGGGCACGGAACGCTCAAGGAGCGCGATCAGCAGGAACGATGCGCGACTAGTAGCCGGGGGTCAGGAACGGATTCTGGGAGTTCCCCGGGTACTGCGGGTACTGCGGGTACTGCGGGTATTGCGGGTATTGCGGAGCCTGCGGCGCCTGCGTCTGCGGAACCTGGACCGGTATCGGCACCGGTAGCAGTGGGACGTGGATCCACTCGGTGGTCATCGGCACCGTCGTCGTGGTGGTCGACGGCGGGGGAGGCGTTTCGGTCGTGGTCGTCGGCGGTGGCGGAGGCGTCGTCATGGC
This sequence comes from uncultured Actinomycetota bacterium, assembly GCA_963850895.1. Taxonomy (GTDB): domain Bacteria; phylum Actinomycetota; class Actinomycetes; order Mycobacteriales; family Mycobacteriaceae; genus Mycobacterium. Next base: position 18,226 of record CAWKNK010000003.1, read on the forward strand.
CGTCGTGGTCGGCGGCTGAGTCGAAGGCGGCGCAGTGTGTCGCGGGGTGTAGACGGGTGGCGCCTGCGTGGTGACCACCACCGGCGGCGGCGGCGGTGGTGATGGCGGCGGTTCGGGCGGCGGCGGCGCGGGGCTGGGCACCGGCGCGGCGCTGGGCGGGGGCGGCACGGCCGTCGGGGGCGGCGGCGCGACGGTGCGCGGGACCAGCGGGCTGGCCGGCGGCGCCGGCATGGGCGCGACGCTGGGCGCCGGCGGTGCCTGCCGGTGTTCGATGCCGGTCAGCGTGTAGGCCACACCGCCGATCGCCGTCATGGCCACCAGGGCGGACATGCCGATGATCAACTGCGACAACCGAAGGCGGCGCCACGGCCGGTCCCGGGGCGGGTCGATCACGTTCATCCGCATCGACCAGCCGGACGGGCCGTCTTCGTCGTAGGTTTCGCCGCCGAACCGCACCCGCAGGTCGCCGGGGTATTCGGTCTGCGACCACGCCAACTCGCGGTCCGTCAACGCCTCGTCGTCGATCACCAGCACGTCACCGGCCCCGAGGTCGACGACATCGCCGGTGGCGTTGGCGGCCGCCAGCAGGCCTATCGACGTCCGGGTGCGCAGACTCAGCTCTCCGCCGCGGGACGCCAGCAGCAACGCGCCGCAGGCTGCCGCGAGGTCGGGCTGCGACGGCGTCAGGACCGGGGTGCGTCCGTGGACCGAAAGCCGTTCAGCGACAAGCGGAATGTGCGCGCCGCCGCCAACCGTCACCACCGCCGCGAGGTCCGCCCAGCTCTTGCGGTAACGCACCAGCATGTCGTCGAAGGCGTAGATGAAGCCGGTCAGCCGATCCGCCATCAGGTCTTCGAGACCGTCGCGCTTCAGCGTGAAGCTGCAGCTGCGCTCGCCAAGCTGGGCGGCGATTTCGGTGACCACGTCGGTGGACAGCCGCTCCTTGGCCAGCCGGCACTGTTCCCTCAGTTCGCCGAGCTGCCCGACGGCGGCCGTGCTCCCCGGGTCGATGCCGCTGCCGCGGCCCAGCTCCTCGAAGACCCGCAGCAGCAGCTCCTGATCGATCTCGTCGCCGGACAAGGCCGCGTAACGCATTGTCGCGCTGATGAGTTCGAAATCTCCCGCGACATTCACCAACGTCGCCGACGTACCGCCGCCACCGAAATCGAGCAGCCCCACCACACCGTCGTCGGGCAGGCCGAGCTCGGACTTCACCGCGGTCAACGACGCGATCGCATCCGAGACAAGCTGGGGCGCCATGCCGCTGCGGACGAATCCCAGATGCGTCCGCAGCCCGTCGCGCAATGCCTGCACCGTAACGGGTTTCCAGTACGCGGGCACGGCAATGGAAATCTCCGAGCAAGACGCGTCCGCGCCGACGGCGCGCACCATCGCGTCCAGGGCCTCCACCGTGAGCAGTTCCGGGTCGTGCGCGGACCCGTCGGCGGACACCAGCGCCACCGAGTCGCCGATGCGCTCCACGAAGCCCTTCATCATCACGCCGGGCTCGACCGGGTACGAATTCTCTTCGGGCATGCCGACATTCGGCGCACAGTGCGGATATAGAGTCAGCACGGAACGCCGGATAACCGGTGGGCCTTCATTACGCGCAGCGACCAGGTTGGTGGTCCCGATCGACAACCCAAGTGGGTCGTACATAGAGCGAAAACTTTCGTCTATAGGGGTCGGTGGCCAGCGTTAACCATAGCCGCGGACACGCCCAAAACCGATGGCTTGCAACATCATCGGTATCCGGTCGATGCCACCTCGTCACCGAAGTGGTACCGCCAACCCCTTGACAAATTCGCGTTCGTGCTCACACCACGGTCAGCGGCAGCGATCGCCTGGGCTCAAACTGGAATGTCGCTCCGCCGCTGACCTTCGTTACCGACACCTCGGGCAGTTCGGCCGCCGCGGTGTCGGTTTCGACCAGTTCCGCGGTCCAGTCGGTGTTCGTGCCGCTGACCCGGACCTCGATGTGCGGGTCGACGGCGGTGGCGATCGCCTGCAGCGGCTGCACGGATTCGGGTGAGCACAGCGCGATCCAGGCGGCGTCGTCGTGGGCCGGTGAGCGGTGCACGACGAGCCGGTTGGCCGTTTCTGCGCAGACATAGCCCGCGGGGTTCAGCAGGGGGTGCAATTCGAGCACCTCCAGCACCCCTTCGATTCCGCCCGGGAGTACCAGCGCGCGGTGAATGCGCTCGGCGGCCACGCCCGCTATGCCGGTCAGGCCTTGGGTGCACACCGATACGGCTTGGGCGTCATCGGCGGCGCGTGCCCGCACCGCGATGGCGAACGACAGGAAGAGCAGGTGCATCTGCAGACAGACCTCGTCGGCCATCCGCACCAGCGCCGAATGCGAGAAGCCGGCAAAATCGAAGTCGGACAGCAACGGGCCGGAGTAATCCGCATTCCCCTCGTCGGAACGATCGATCGGATCCAGTTCCCAAGTGGCAGCACGGGTTTGGCGGACGATGTCCAACGCGGGAATGCTCTGGGCCTCGGGATAAGACTCGTCGATGATGACCGTCCACGCGCAGTGCGGATGGCGATCCGCGGGGGTCCGCGGCGGTCGGTGGATGGGGCGCACCTGCGCGCGCGCGTTGGTCGCCACCGCGGTGGCGTCGAAGGTCGGGTCCTCGATGGTGTGACACATCCCGAACACGTACCGTTCGCCCATCGGCTCCACGTCGAGCAGGGCACCGCAGTGGTCGAGGTGGAATTCGCCGTGCCAGCGGTCGTGGACGGTGTAGCGGAAATCCATGAATTGCGGTGGCGCGCCGATGTCGAGCTGCAACCCCTTGAAGATCGTCGGCACGTCGTCGCCCTCGAAGTTGAGCGCCCGCTGCATGCGTCTGGTGTAGATCGGGCTGGCGCCCGCCCACTCCTCGATGGCGATCTGCACCATCTCGTCGCGGCCGAACGCGCTGATGCACCAGGCCATGCCGGAGCGGTCGATCAGCTGCCCGATCAGGAGCAGCTCGGGAACCAGGACGGCCAGCTGCTCGCGGGTCAACCGCGCATATCGGGATTGGCTCACGGCCCAAAAATAGGCTCGACTATGTTATAAAGTCAACAATGTCGATTGCTGCAGGTCAGACGCCCGGGAGCTCGGTTGGCCCCACCCGGCGCACCAGCGCGCCGCGCAAGCGCGGCGACGACACTCGCGCGAGAATCATCGACGAGACGGTCCGCTGCATCGTGGAGGAAGGCTTCGCCGCGGCGACCGCCAAGCATGTGGCCGACCGCGCCGGCGTGACGTGGGGGGTCATCCAGTATCACTTCGGCGATCGCAACGGCCTGTTGATGGCCGTCGTGGACGACGGGGTGGACCGGCTGATCGAGAGCCTGTCGTCGGCCGATGTCAGCGAGCTGCCGCTCCGCGAGCGCATCGAGGTGGTCGTCGACACCGCATGGAGTTGCTACAGCAGTCCGACGTCGATGGCGGCGTTCGAGATCCTGCGCGCGACCCGCGGCGGCCCGGGTGAATCCCCACGCCGTCACCTGCTGGAAATGAACGCCGCGATCGGGCAGCTGGGCCGACTGATAACCGACGACCCCGCGAATGCCGGTGTGGCCGAGGTCATCTGGGCGACCCTGCGGGGTGTGGTGCTGGCGCAGATGCTCACCGGGACGGCGGTCGACTGGAGCCTGGAGCGGCGCGCCCTGATCGACATGGTCACCCGTGTGCTGCAATGACCTGATGACCCCTGAAGATCTCGCGGACATCGAAGCCATCAAGCAGGTCAAATACCGGTATCTGCGCGCGCTGGACACCAAGCATTGGGACGACTTCGCCGACACTCTGGCCGAGGACATCAAGGCCGACTACGGGCCGTCGATCGGTAACGAGTTGCACTTCACCAACCGCGCCGATCTGGTGGAGTACATGCGCTCCTCGCTGGGCGCAGGCGTCATCACCGAACACCGGGTGACCCACCCGGAGATCACCGTGACCGGCGATACCGCAACGGGCAGTTGGTATCTACAAGACCGGGTGATCGTCGCGGATTTCAACTTCATGTTGATTGGTGCGGCGTTCTACCGCGACACCTACCGGCGCACGGATGCCGGATGGAAGATCAGCGGAACCGGGTACGACAGAACTTACGACGCCACAATGTCTTTGGCGGGCCTCGACTTCAAGGTCAAACCCGGTCGCGCGCTGGCCACCTAGGGCCGCTACTTGGTGATCGCGATCACCGCGCCGGGCCGCAGCCATTTCATGATCGACACCAGCTGAGCATCGTCGACCGCGACGCAGCCCTCGGTGGGTTTCCCGTCGGTGGTGTGGAAGAAGAACGCCGCACCGCCGCCCGGGGTTTTGTCCTTGTTGACTCCCATCACGACCGCGTGCTTGTACTGCGGTATTTGGAGATTTTCGCTTTCGGCGGTGTTGAACGGGCACTGCGCCTTCTGGCACACCTGCATGGAGTTGAAGGTCGGGCTGTGGTCGTCGCCGCTCCACCAGTGATTGGCTCCCACCTGGGTATACGGCAGCCCGGTACCGGGATTGGGCGCGGTGCCGAAGGCGGAGTCCAGGGTGTAGACGCCCATGGGAGTGGCCGGCACCCCGCTCTTGGCCTGCGGTGCCATGCCCGCCGAACCGACGTGGGTGGGAATCCCGGTCCGCAGCGCCTGCCAGCCTTCGGCGGTGCGCTGGTAGATGTCCATCGTCGCGTTCGATCCGCCGGTGCTCATCACCGAAACCACCTGCGTGGCATCGCCGACCGCATTCGCGAACCAGGGGGCGCCCGCAGCGCCACTGATCGGCGCCAGGGCCAGCGACGCGAAAATCGCGCACGCCGAAGCGGACAGCGAAGCGAGCAGTCGGCGCATGACCTCAATCGTCAAACCCCCACAACACAAGGTCAAGTAAAACTTTAGACCCGGTTAGGTCACCGTGCCGTGACCAAATCGTCGGCGTCACACGGTTTTCGGGACAAGGCTGCGCTCGGGGGCCGAATTACCGTGAGACACAACAGGAAATACAGGTAACCCGCGGACCAGCCGGCCAACACATCGGACGGGTAGTGCACGTTCAGCGCCACCCGGGAAATCCCCGCCGTCAGCACGCCCAGTGCGACCACCGCGACCGCGACGTGGCGCACCACCCGGTTCATCGTCGGCAACGCCAGGGACAGCGCCGCCAGCAGCGCGGCCGTCGCCTCCAGCGCGTGCCCGGACGGAAACGAGGTCTCGGACGCGGCCACCAGCATGGTCGACGGCCTTGGCCGGTCCACCAGCGTCTTCGCCGCGAGCGTCACGAGTCCGCTCAGCGGCGCACAGGCCAACAGCAGCAGCGCCGCCCGCACCCGGCGCATGACCAGGGCGGCCGCCGCCGCCACCGTGCCCAGCACGCGCAGCGGGACCGGGCCCAGCGCATAGGAGACGTCCGCCCAGAATCGCACCCAGAACGGGTGTTTGACCGCGCTGTCGCGCGCGGCGTCCAACAGCGACCAATCCATGCGCTGCTGCCAGTGCCAGTCCTGGGAGTAACCCACCCACATGAGGGCATAGACCGCGGCGGCGGCCAGGGCGGTGCACACGGCCGGAATGGTCCGGGGTCGGGTCATGGTCCCACCGATACCAGCTGCGGTGCGCTCAGGATCGGGCGGCCTGACCACGCGGTCGCCGGGCCCGGTCCATACTGGCGTCATGGCCGTATTCGTCCGTAGGTTGTTCCGCATCGGCAAGCTGCCCGACGACGTGTACGCGCAGGTCGAGGCCGAGGGCCTTCGCTACCTTGCCGACTACGTCGCGGTGACCCGGCGGTTCAGCGGCGCGATCCCCGGTGTGCGCTTGCCGCACAGCGTCGCCAGCTACACCGGTTCGCTGGCGTTCACCTCCGAGCGGGTGCTGGCCACGCTGTCCATGCTGCCCAGGCTGGCGGGCCCGACGGTCGACGTCCGCTGGGACGCGCCGCAGACCGGTGCGGCGCAGGTCGAGATATCGTCGACCGGTTTACACCTCGACGTCGACGTCGCGCGGGTCGACCCGAAATTCAGCGGCGAACTGTCGTTGCACTACAAGGTCGCCATACCGGCCGATGTGCTCAGCGGCCTGCCCCGGCGATCGCTGGCCTTCGACATGCCGCCCGACTACGTGTTCCGCGCGGTCGGCGTTACCTATAGTCCGTGATCGTCATCCGCGGCCACGGCGGCTGCCGCAGCACCGCGAGGCTGCCGATCACCGCCGCCAGCAGGCCGGTGATCACTCCGATCAGCGCGATTCGATTCGCGTCCAGGGCGGCCTCCCAGGACGCCTCGCCGTTGCGGACGACGAAGACGCCGAGCGGTTTGACGACGGGGATCACGGTGGTGCCGTCCGGTGTCTGATAGGGCTCGCCGTACACGCGGCCGGCTGCGCGGTCGGTGGGCAGCTGGTCGAGTAGGTCAAAGGGCTTCACGGAACACTCCTTTCTCGGGTGTTCGCCGGGTCCGTGCTGCGGACACGATTCACGCTAACGCGGATTTCCTACGATGACAGGCGTGAGCGAGGAGGCCTTCAGCCCGCAGGAGCGGCGGGCCGTCTACCGGGTGATCTCGGAGCGGCGGGACATGCGCCGGTTCTCACCCGGCGGCGTGGTGGGCGAGGACGTGCTGGCGCGCCTGCTGCAGGCCGCCCACGCGGCGCCCAGCGTCGGCCTGATGCAGCCGTGGGTTTTCATCCGGATCACCGATGACTCGCTGCGGCGGCGCATTCACGCGCTCGTCGACGAAGAGCGCCCGCTCACCGCGGCGGCGCTGGGCGAGCGGGCCGAGGAGTTTCTGGCACTGAAAGTCGAAGGCGTCCTGGAGTGCGCCGAGCTGCTGGTGGTGGCGCTGTGCGACGACCGGGAGAGGCATGTGTTCGGCCGGCGGACGTTACCGCAGATGGATCTCGCGTCGGTGTCGTGCGCGATCCAGAATCTGTGGCTGGCGGCGCGCTCCGAAGGCCTTGGCATGGGCTGGGTTTCGCTGTTCGATCCGCACCGGCTGGCCTCCCTGCTTCAAATGCCCGCCGGGGCCGAGCCGGTGGCCATTCTGTGCCTGGGTCCGGTGCCCGAATTCCCCGATCGGCCGGCGCTGGAACTGGACGGCTGGGCCGTCGCCCGCCCGCTGTCGGAGTTCGTCTGCGAGAACCGCTGGAGTCGGCGCACCCCACCTCCCGCCAAGTAGCTGCGGTATCGTCGCCGGTCGCGGGGCAAGTCGGAGAGGTGACGCAATTGGCGCCGGGCGAAGCAGCGGGCCGCAAAGACAACGTGCTGATCGTGCACTGGCACGACCTCGGGCGCTATCTCGGCGTCTACGGCCACCCGGACGTCTCCAGCCCCCGGCTGGACCGCCTTGCCGCCGAGGGCATCCTGTTCACCAGGGCGCACGCCACGGCGCCGCTGTGCTCGCCGTCGCGTGGATCGCTGTTCACCGGCCGCTACCCGCAGACCAATGGCCTGATCGGGCTGGCGCACCACGGCTGGGAGTATCGCAGCGGCGTGCGCACCCTCCCCCAGATAATGACCGATGCGGGTTGGTACTCAGCGCTTTTCGGCATGCAGCACGAGACGTCCTACCCGCAGCGGCTGGGCTTCGACGAGTTCGACGTGTCGAACTCGTACTGCGAGTACGTGGTGGACAAGGCCGGCGAGTGGCTGCGCGAAGGCACCGAAGATCTCGCGGGCCAACCGTTCCTGTTGACCGCCGGGTTCTTCGAGACGCATCGGCCGTATCCCCGGGACCGCTACGAGCCGGCGGACAGCGCGCAGGTCGACCCGCCCGACTACCTACCCGACACCCCCGAGGTGCGCGGCGACCTCGCCAGCTTCTACGGCTCGATCGCGACGGCCGACGCCGCCGTCGGCCAGCTGCTGGACACGCTGGCCGAAACAGGATTGGCAGCCAGCACCTGGGTGGTGTTCTTCACCGATCATGGCCCGGCGTTCCCCCGCGCCAAATCCACGCTCTACGACGCGGGAACCGGCATCGGCATGATCATCCGGCCCCCCACCGACCGGGCCTTGACCCCGCGCGTATACGACGAATTGTTCAGCGGCGTGGACCTGCTGCCGACCCTGCTGGGGCTGCTGGGTCTCGACGTTCCGCCCGATGTCGACGGGGTGTCGCACGCGCGCGCCCTCCTCGCGCCGGACCCGAACGCCGTGCCGGTCAGAGACCACGTGTACACCACGAAGACCTATCACGACTCGTTCGATCCCATCCGCGCGATTCGCACCAAGGAATACAGCTATATCGAGAATTTCGTGCCCCGGCCGCTGCTCGACCTGCCGTTGGATATCGAGGAGAGTCCGTCCGGGCACGCCGTGGCGCCGTTCGTCACCGGCCCGCGCCCGGAGCGCGAACTCTACGATCTGCGCACCGACCCCACCGAGACCACCAACCTGCTGGCCGGCGGCGACGCGGGGGCCGACGAAGTCGCGGCCGATTTGGCTGTGCGGCTTCATGATTGGCGGCAACGCACGGGTGACGTCATCCCGTCGGAGTTCGCCGGCACCCGCATCGCGGCGCGCTACACCGAGACGTATCTGCACATTCATCGGTTGAAGCCGACCGCGCGGTCGGCGATCGCCGCCGACCGCGGCATCGAGGAGCAAGCGAGCAGTTAGCCGGCGGAGCGCCGCGAGCCGCCGACCTCGGCGACGATGAACACCCGCCGGAACGGGAAGATCGTCGTGCCGTCGGCCCGGGGCGGATAGGCGTCGTCCAGCAACGGGATGAGTTCCTCGCGGAACCGTTCCCAGTCTTCGGCGCTGAGCCGCTCGCGCACCGGAACCAGCGCCGTCCCGGTGATCCATTCCAGCACCGGGTTGTCACCGGTCAGCTGATGCAGGTAGGTGGTCTCCCAGACGTCGACCTTGCATCCGGCGTCCAGCAGCATGTTGGCGTACTGGATCGGCGGATGCACCACGGCGCCGACACGAAATGGTATGTCTCGCATCACTTTTGCATAGGGTTCACGCCGGGCAAGTGTCCGCACCGTGGCATGCGACGGCGTCTCGAAGTTGCCCGGGATCTGGACGGCGATCCACGATCCGGCCGGCAGCTCGTCCGCCCACCGGAGCAGCAGGTCGGCGTGCTCGGGCACCCAGTGCAGGGCCGCGTTGCTGACCACGACGTCGGTATCGGGCTTGGGCTTCCAGTCCCGCAAGTCGCCGACGACGGCGTCGATGCCGCGCTCCTTCGCGGCCGCGACCATCTCCGGCGAGGTGTCCACCGCCTCGATCGCCGCGTCCGGCCAGCGCCGGGACAGGTACTTGGTCAGGTGGCCGGGCCCGCAACCGAGGTCGACGACCCGCCGGGCCCGCTCGACTCCCACCCGTGACAACAGGTCGTAGAAGGGCCGGCTGCGATGGTCCGCAAAGGCCAGGTAGACATCGGGATCCCACATGTCGGTCCTCCTGATCAACGCGCCGTCGCCAGCCGGGGAGATAGACAAACCGTATTACCGCATGCCGCCCCGGCGCCGCCCAAGTGGCCCCGGGAGCAGCGCTCGCCGGTTAGCATCGGCGTTCGTGGCGCCCGACACTTCGAATGATCCGCCCATTCCCGTTCCGGGCATTCCCCGCGCCTTCGAGGGTGCCTTCCAAGGAGCCGATGTACCGATCGACGTCGGGGGATTACCCCCGAATTCCGCGTTGTCCCCCCGCCAGCGCATGGTAGTCGAGGGCTCGGCCGTGGGCGACCTCGCCCTGCGCACCTGGGTGTCGTCGCTACTCGCCGCGACGGTGGCGCCGGTCGTGGTCGCCGCTTCCGTGCGGCACTCGAATGCCGGCGCCGAGCGCGCCAATCTGAACTTCTACGCGGAGCTGGGCGCGCAGCGAGATCCGGCGAAGTCGTTTCCGGCGCCGACCGAGTCGCCGCGGGTCTCGTCGCGGCCCGCCAGCCCGCTGACCGAGTGGGTCGCGGGCGGCACGGTGGAGAACATCGCGTTTGAAAGCAGCTTCACGGCGGTCAACCCGGCGATGCGCGGGCAGTGGAGCGCCTGGAAGTCCAACAACACCGTGCGCGCCCAGCACTGGCGCCACGATGACGGGCCGCGTCCCACGCTGTGTGTCATCCACGGCTTCATGGGGTCGTCGTATCTGGCCAACGGGCGGTTCTTCGCGCTGCCGTGGTATTACCGGTCCGGCTACGACGTCCTGATGTATACCTTGCCGTTTCACGGCAAGCGCGCCGAAAGGCTTTCGCCGTTCAGCGGTTTCGGATATTTCGCCGGCGGGCTGAGCGGTTTCGCCGAGGCGATGGCCCAGGCGGTGCACGACTTTCGGTCCGTCATCGATTACTTGCGCGCTACCGGTGTCGACCGCATCGCGCTGACCGGCATATCGCTGGGCGGTTATACCTCCGCGCTGGTGGCGTCGGTCGACGACCGGCTCGAGGCCGTCATCCCGAACTGTCCCGTCGTCACCCCGGCGACCTTGTTCGACGAATGGTTTCCGGCCAACAAACTCGTGCGGCTGGGGCTGCGCCTGTCCCACATCAGCCGCGCGGAGTTATCGGATGGGCTGTCCTACCACTGCCCGCTGAGCTATCGGCCGCTGCTGGTGAAAGACCGGCGGATGATCATCACCGGGCTCGGCGATCGGATGGCACCGCCGGATCATGCCGTCAAGCTGTGGGAGCACTGGGATCGTTGTGCGCTGCACTGGTTTCCGGGCAGCCACGTGCTACACGTGAGCCAGCTGGACTATCTGCGCCGGATGACCGCGTTCCTGCAGACCGTTATGTTCTAGCCGCTTCGGTGACCGGAGCCTCGCCCACCAGCGTCGGCCAGTCCAGCTCCGCCAGCAGGGCCGCCGGCGCAACGGTGTGCCCGTCGAGCCGCTTCGTGGACAACAGATCCAAGGCCTGAAGCGCCGGCCGGTGATTACCGCGCTGCGGGGTCAGTCCGGCCAGCGACGCGGCCCGCTCCGGCGGCGTGTCGGTCAGGAAGGCGCACGCGGCCGCGACGGTGTTGTGGGTCCCGTCACCGGCGAGCTCCAGCGCCGTGCACGTCTCCCGCGCCGGATGCGCCCGAATGGCCGCCAGGGTCTCGGCCAAGCCCTCGTCCACCTGGATCTGGTATGCCGCAAGGTAATCCGAGGCGCCGCGTTGCACCCCGGACCATCCCTCGCGGGGGTTGGCGGTGAGCAACCGCGGGACGTCGTCGGGCGCGACGATGGTGACCTGCCACCCGAGCTCCCGCAGGTGGTCGGCCAGCCGGCGCGCCACCACCTGCGCGGTCTCGTGCAACGGGATGCGCGCGGAGCGGGCCCGCAGCGCGGTCAGGTTGTCGGTGGCCGATATCGTGAGCCCGATCCACGTCTCGCGCCTCGACGCATCGGATGCGTTGTCGCGGTTGGTGATCCGGATCTTGTCCGCGCGGATGCCGTAGCGGTGCAGGTAGCGGGCGATCAACGGCAGTGGCAGCACGTCGGCGTCGCCGTCCGGCGCCCCGACCCGCAGCAGCGCGGTTGTCGCGGTGGCAGAAGCGGATTCGGGTGTGGTCGTCTCGCCGCGTCCCATGATCGCCAGCCGGCGGCGCAGCAGCGTGGTGAAATTCAAACCGCGCCAGCAGCCGAACAGCACGATCACGACGGCCGCCGCGATGCCGAGCAGCCAGTAGTCCCGGGGCGACCGCCAGGGGTACGCCATCACCGCGGGCACGACGGCCAGCAGCGCCAACGTGATTCGCCCCGGTCCGGGGGTGGGTATCCAGCGCTGCAGGCTCACGGGGTGGGGTCCTTTCGTCGGCGTGTGGCGGTGGCGGCGATCGCGCCCGCGACTGCGACCAGCACAGCCAGCGCGGCGGTTCCGACCATCGCGACGGTCCGCGGGGTGGTGTCCTTCGGCGCGGGTGCCGGCGGAACCGCGACCGGCTTGACCGGCGCCGCAGGAGGCTGATTGCCGGCGGGCAGTTGCCAGGTCAAGGCGGCCACCGGGTCCACGCTGCCGGCGCCGACCACGTTGGACGGCGCCCGGGCGCCGTTGTGCGCGGTCGCGGTGATCCGGTGCACGACCTGCGTGGCGTTGAGGTCGGGATACTTGCTGCGGACCAGCGCCGCGACACCGGCCACATAGCCGGCCGCATAGCTGGTGCCGCTGAGCGCAACCTGTTGCTGGTGCTCGTCGGGCAGCCCGTTGGCCAGGCCGCCGCCGTCGGCGTTGCCGATCGACACGATGCGTTCGCCGGGCGCCGCGATGCCCACCCACGGCCCGGCCATGGTGAACTTCGACGGCTGGCCGTCCGGTGTCAGGGAAGCCACCGACAGCACGTACGGCTGCCACACCGACGGGATGGACACCGAGGTGACACCGGCCCAGTTGCGCGGATCGTCCGGGCGGCTCAGGTCGGTGAGCGGGTTGGACTCGCACGAAGTGCCGCCGGCGACCGATCCGGTAGGTCCGGTGTTGCCGGCGGCGGCCACGATCACCGCGTCCTTGTCCACCGCCGCGTAGCGGATCGCCGCGCCGAGCGCGGCCTGGTCGACGGGCCGGTCGGCGGGCAGGCAAGTGAGCGTGGAGATGTCGATCACCCGGGCGCCGAGGTCGGCCGCATGCACGATCGCGCGGCCCAGCGTCGTGACGTCCTGGGACGCCCGCGCCATCAGCGGGTCGCCGCCGGGCGTCCGAGGCGAGAACTTGGCCGACGTCGTCCTGATCGACACCACCCGCGCCGCGGGCGCCACGCCGGCGAAGCCGTCGTCCCCGGGCTGGCCGGCGATGAGCCCGGCGACCAGCGTGCCGTGGCCGTCGCAGTCGGTCAGGCCGTCGGTCGTCTCGACGAAGTCACCGCCCGGATCGACGTTGGGCAGCCGCGGACCCGGCCGCACTCCGGTGTCGAGCACCGCCACCAGCTGACCGTCACCGCGCGAGAATTCCCATGCCCCAGGCAGATTCAGCGTCGCCTGGCTGGGGGTGACGGCCGCGGGATCGCTGCCGGGGATGACCCCGGAGGTGCCGCACGGACCGCGCTGCTCCATCGGCTGCACGGGGCCCGGGGCCCCGCTGGGCGGCGGGACGGCCGGATCGACCTTCGGCTGATCGATGGCCATAGCCGACGGGCATGTCCACAGCACGGCCGCCAAAGCCGCTGTGAGACAGGCAGATCCGGACCGAATCATCGATTGAGTATCCAGGTGAAGATGCCGACCAGGTAGGCCATGACGGGGATGAGCGACGCATCGAGCCCGGCCGCGACGAAGCCCAGCAGCCGGCGCACGGGAAGCGAATAGCTTTCCGGCTCGGCGATGTGCGGGTTGAGCGCCACCACTGTCCACACCAGGGCCAACGCGACGAGCACCAGCGCCGCGCCCAGGGTGGCGGCGTAGCGTCCGGTCGCCGTGTAGAGCACCAGCAGGACACCCGCGGCCAGGTAGGGCTGCGCGAGCAGCCACGCCTTGCACGCGGCCGAATCCCATACCCGGGCGCGCAGGACGGACGCCGCCGCCGCGGCGCCCACCACGTACCAGCCCGCGCCGCTCAGCGCCTCGGGACGCAGCGCGATCGCAACCGAGCCCAGGACACTGAGCATCACTGCGGCAGCGATGAATCCGCTCTGATGGGCGTCGGCGACCCGCACCCGCCGCGGCAGATCCTCGAGCACCCGCAACGACGGAGCCGACGGGGTGGGATCGCCGGGCGCCGGGATGACCGGCAACGGGAAGCGCGCCCACAGCGCCGAGAGCTGAGCCGCCTCGATGGTGACCAGCAGCGCCGCGACGATCAGGCCGCAGCCGATGGCGAGCGGGCGCGGGTGCCAGAGCACCTCGGCGCCCGCGGCCAGCAACACCCCGGCTCCCACCACCGCGGTCGCGGTGAAGAACCCGACGATGCGCTCACGCTCGCCGCCGGGCACCATCAGGGCGATCAGCGACCACGCGGTGACGCCCGCCGCGGCGAGCATGATGTGCGCCGGCCCGAACCGTCCGGGCACCGCCAACGCCAGCGCGGCGCCAATGGGCACCAGCGCGGCGATCGACAGCGCCGTCCCGGTGCGCGGCGAGCGGGCCGCGACCAGCAAGCCGACGATCGCGGTCACCGCCGCGACCGCGCTCACCGCGACCAGCCCGGCCAGCGCGCCGGTGGCGACGCGGTAGGTGACCGCGAGCCCGGTGGCCAGGAACGCCACGGCGATCACCGCGGCCAGCGCTCCGCGCTGGATATGCGTTGCGCCCCAGGGCTTCAGCCGCGAGGCCGAGAAGATCATGGCCGCGTCGGCGATGTCCTCGACGATGCCGGGGGCCGCCTGGCCCACGGGCACCGGCTGCAGCGCCAGCAGGTCACCGTCCACCACTCCGACGGTGTCCAGGCTCGCGTCCAGGCTGAACGGCGCCCCGCCGATCGGGGCGAGGCTCAGTTGGATCGCGGCGCCGACGTCGGTGGCTCCGCGGGGGGTGTCGTCGGAGTCGCCGTTCGAGGCTGCGGGAATTGCCAAACGCTGGACGGCGGGCAGGATTTCACGCAGCGGCAACTCGGCGGGCAACGCCATCTCCGTCAGCCTGCTGTCCGCGAGGATTGCCACGCGGACGATCGGCATGACGGCGCCGGACGTCACCGGACCCTCGAAGGACGCTGGGGCCATACCTGGAACATCGTTGCTCTCTTCTCTATTTTCGGTTATGCGTGTCTATTTCGGTTATGCGTGCTGGGCAGTGAAATCTCTGGCCAACCGGTGGCCGGAGAACCATTCGGAGTCCGGCAGTAACGCGGTCAGCTGTTCAATCGCGACGGCGATCGCAAACGGTGTACCGGGTGCGAATGTCGACACCCACTCGCCGTCGAATGCGCGGGACGGGCTGACCAGGACCCGTCCCGCCGCCGCGTCGACGATGCTCATCCCCACCTCGCTGGTGGCGTGGCGGCCGTCGCGGTGGCAGCCGGCGACGATCTCGACGTAGCTGCGCGGACCGTTGAACACCGACTCCACCACCCGTCGTGCCGACTGCGGGATACCTAGGTAGTCAACGACTTCAGCTATCGTGGCGCCCGAACGCAGCCGTTCGTCGGCCCGCGCGCCGACCCGTGTCGGCATGCTGAACTCGTCGAATCGTGCCGGTGGTTGCTGGGCCAGCCCGACGCCGAGGACCGGGACCAACGCACGCGGGTCGTCGATGTCCATCGCGGTGAACGTGATCAGCTGCGCGCTGCGCAGCGCCACGATCGTCTTCGCGGTGGTGGCCGAGCGCTGCGCCACGATGCCGCGCAGCAGCTCGCCGGTGCCGGCGTCCTTGGCGGGCCCCACATAGCGCAGGTCTAACCACCGCTCCGGAAAGCACACCACTCTGATCCAGTCGGCCACCGCCGGATTGACGACTCCGCCGTCCGACACCAGGCCCAGCTGGGTCAGCTCGGCCTTCTGACGCTCGAGGAACGCGTGGCGTTGCGCGGCATCGCTATAGGGCGAGGTGATGGCCAGCACCCACGGGAAGCTGCCCGCCCCAATGGTTTCCGCGATGAACCACGCGTGATCGACCGTCAGCTCGACGGCGTTGGGCTCAGCGTTCATCTAACAAGGACTAACCGCCCCATTTGGCGGCTTCGGCCTGGTCGCGGGCGAGCATGGACATGGTGTTGGCTTCGTGGGTGCTGGCCATCGCCTGGTAGGCACGCACCAGGCTTTCCATGGCCTGGTTCCACTGCGCCTGCCACACCTGGTAGGTCATACCGGTGTCGCCCTGCCAGGCGTTCGACAACGTGGCCTGCTCGCTGGCGATGTCCGAACCGAGCCCCTGCAATGTGCCGGCGTAGCCCGACATGTCGGCGGCGTGGCTCAACATCGCCGGGTAGTTGTACATGATCTGGGACATGACAAGTCCTTTCGCGGTTGGTGGCGTCTAGAAGCGGCTGGATCAGAAGGCGGTGTAACCGGAAGCGGCGGCGGCGTCGGCGGCCACGTAGGTGCCCGCGGCGTCGCCGAGGTTGGCCTGTGCGATGTCCAGCAGCGTGTTGACCCGAGCTGCGGCCTCGACGAAGCGCGCGTGCGCGGCCTGGAACGCGGCCGAGGACTCGCCCTGGTGGAACGCCTGCGCCGACATCGCTTCCTGCTCGGCCTGGCTGATGGTGCTGCGCATCAGGGCCGCCTTGGCGCTGAACGCCGATTGGGCTGCCACCAACTGCGGAATATGAGCGTCCAACATACTCATGGTGATTCCTTTCTTCTCCGTCTCATGGGGTTTCGCTGACTGACGAGCATCGTGCTGACTGCCTTAGCCCCCTTCCCTCGGCTCCGTCGGGCGCGCGGGGTCTTGGTCGACGTCGTGGTCCCAGGTGCCGGGCATCATCGGCATCCTTGGGCCGCCGCCGAACTCGCCGCCGGTTAGCTTGGTCAATCCGGCCGCCCGGAAAGTGTTCTCTTTGCCCGCGGTTCCGGCGAAGCCCAGCGTTCCGGCTCCGGCCCCGGATGCCACCGCCGCGCCCAGCCGCTCCCCGTCGCCGTAATCCGGTGGCACGCCGATGTCGGAGTCCATATCCAGGTATTCGTCGCTGTGGTCGCGCATCGCGGCCCGCCGGCGCCGCCGCGCCCGCGCCTCGGCCCGGGTGGCCGCCGCCGCGCCGGCCGCCGGGATGGTCGCAGCCGGCGCCTTGGCGCCACCGCGACCACCCACCGTCGGGCCGACGCCGGCCTCCGGGTCACCGCCGTAGGCGACCAGGTAGGCAAGAGTGCTTGGCGCCGGCGCGGGCGCCGGCGCGGGAGCCGCACCGGAAGCCGCGGCAGCCGAAGTGGCCGGAGCCCCGGCGGGAGTCGCCACCGTCGGGGCCAGCGCGACCGCCGGCAGCAACGACGCCGGCTTGGTCGACGTGACGAGCGGTGTCGCGGCGGCCCCGGCCGCGACCGGCGCGATCTCGGTTGGCGCGGGGAGCAGTGAGCTCAGGCCGATGCCGAGCAGCAGCGGGATGAGGAAGGGCGCGGTCAAGATCGCGCCCCAGGTCGGCCAGCCGACGGCGTTGAAGAACACCTGGTAAGCGACGAAGAACAGCAGTGGGCCGTTGGCGGCCAGCAACGAAGGCAGGTCCTGCAGCA
This sequence comes from uncultured Actinomycetota bacterium, assembly GCA_963850895.1. Lineage (GTDB taxonomy): Bacteria > Actinomycetota > Actinomycetes > Mycobacteriales > Mycobacteriaceae > Mycobacterium. Next base: position 35,224 of record CAWKNK010000003.1, read on the forward strand.
TGGTCCCGATGTTCTGGAAGAAGTCCTGCAGGGACTGGAACAGCTGCCGGAAGAAATCCGAGATCGGGTCGGACGAACTCTGCAGGGCGTTGACCGTCGCGTTGTTCGCCTCACCGCCCGGGCGAACGATGGACGGCGCAGGGGCGCTGCGCGGCGCGGAGGCGAGCGCCGCGCCCGACGTGGCCTGATAGGCGCCCATGACGGTGGCGGCCTGGACCCACATCCGCGCATAGTCGGCTTCGTTGAGCGCGATCGGAATCGTGTTGATCCCAAAGAAGTTCGTCGCCACCAACACCCCGTGAACGGTGTGATTGGCGGCCAGCTCCCCCAGCGTCGGCATGGACGTCAGGGCGGCGGTGTAAGCCGCCGCCGCGATCTCGTGCTGCGCGGCCACGCCGGCGCTGTCGGCGCTGGCCTGCTGCAGCCACGCAAGATACGGCGCGTGCGCTGCCGCGTACTGCTCGGCGGTGGGCCCCTCCCAGGCCCCCGCCTGGGTCTCCCCCAGCACACCCGTGAGTTCGGCTGCCGCCGTTGCGTATTCGGTGCTCAGCGAGGTCCATGCGCCCGCGGCCGCCAGCAGCGGCCCCGGTCCCGGACCGGCGCTCAGCAACGTCGAATGCACCTCGGGCGGCGAAGCCATCCAGACGGGCGCAACGGGGGACGTCATTGTCAGGCGCCCGCAAACCCATACGTCGCGGCGGCCGAGGTGTCTCCGGCGAGATAGCTGGCGCCGGATTCGCCGACGCCCACGCCGGCGCGGCCGAGCTCTTCCACACCTTGGGCGGCAATCGCGGCGTGCTCCTGGCCCTGTGCGCTGAACCCGACGGCCGTCTGCAGCGACACCGGATCCACCGCCGGCGCCACGACCGCGGTGATGGCCGGAGCGGCCGCCGCATGCGCGGCCGCCAGCCGCGCCGTCAGCGCCTCCACCGCGGCGCTCGTCGCCGCCAGGCCCTCGGGAACCACTCGCAACGTCATGACTCTCCCCTTACTGTTGCGTTTCACCAAACATCGCGGCCTCACCCACCAGCGGGTTGACCAATTGCACGTAGGTCGGACTGTCGCTGTCGCCCAACAAGATCGCCCGTCCGGCGGGCAGCCGGCCAAACCGCTGGCCCCGGATCTTGCCGCTGTCCTGCGGATTGCCCGCCAGCATCAGCGTGGTGGCCTGCAAGTCGTTGAAGCGGCGCAGCAGCGGGTTGGTCATCAGGGCGTGCCCGGATCCGGTGGCACGCGCCGTCACGATCACCCGCAGCCCCAAATCGGCTGCCTGCGAGAGGATTCCGATCAGCGGGGTCCACGGCCGCTGCCCGATGTACGGGCCGCTCATCGCCGGCGAGTCCGGTATCTGGTCGACGTCGTCGATGATCAGGTAGTGGGTGTGGCCCGCGTACGTCCAGCGGGAAAGCTCACCGGGCGATAACCCCGCCGGGGGACGCCGCGATTCGATGATGCTGGCCAGGCCCAACATCGCCGGGATGATCCGGTCGATGTTGGCGGTGTACTCGTTGTCGGCGAACAACGGCTCGTCGACCAGGTGCAACCGCCGATCCAGCACGGTGAAGGCCACCTGATCGGCCGTGGAGTGCTCGCGGATGGTGCGAATGATGTGGCGCAGCAACGTGGTCTTGCCGGACTTGCTGTCGCCGAAGACCATCAGCAGCGGCTCGTCGGCGAAGTTGACGACGACGGGTGCGAGATCCTCCTCGCGCTGGCCGATGACCACCTGCTCCGGGCCGCGATAGAGCGCGCCGACCGCCTCTGGGGCGAGGTTGGTCGGAAGCAGTCGCACCGGCGGTGCGGCCATGCCCGGGTAGCGGGCGTTGAGCGCAGAAACCTGGTCCAGCTCCGGCGCGGCGAACAGGAAGTGCTCGGCGGCCATGGTCAACCCGCGGCCCGGCTGGTCGTGCGGCACGGCTTCCGCGGGGCGCCGCAGCGCGCCGACGAGTCGCACATTGCTGTCGCGCGGATCGTGCAGCTTGAGCTCGAGGCGCAGCCCGAGGCCGTCGCGCATCGCCAGCGGCACCTCGAGCCAGCTCGGGGTGGTGATGACGACGTGGATGCCGTAGGCGAGCCCGACGTTCACCAACTCGGACACCTTGGCCAGCAAGGGATTACGGGTGTTGAACTGGTCGGTGTTGTCCCGGCCGAACGCGTACAGGTTGTCGATGACCAGGAACACCTCGCCGTACCCGTCGTCGGGGGCCGCGCCGTGCCTCTCGCGGAACACCTCGCGCCGCTGCCGGGACAGCAGCAGCTGCTCCAGCTCGCCGAAGGTGCGCCGGATGCGCTCGGGTTCCAGCGCAGACGCGACGCTGCCGACGTGCGCCAGGTCTTCCAGCGCCCGCAGCTTCCCGCCGCCGTAGTCCAGGCAGTAGAACGTGACGTCGCGCGGCGAGTGCAGACTGGCCGCCGAGAGGATGAACGTCTGCAGGGCGGTCGATTTCCCGGACTTGGGGCCGCCGTGGATCACCATGTTCCCGGCCGACGAGGTGGCGTCGAACACCAGCGGGTCGCGGCGCATCTCGAAGGGTTTGTCGATCTCGCCGAGCGGCCACTGCCACTGGCGCTGCGGCACCCCGGCGCGCGCCAGCACCGCGGTAAGGGGGATCGGCTCGTCCAGCGGCGGCAGCCACAGCTGCGGCGCTCGCGGCCCGTAACGGGCCAGCTGGTCGCCGATGGTGGCGATCAGCTTGCGCGGCGGTCCGGCGAATTCCTCGTCCTCGGCGGCCGAGATCACCGTGTCCTGATCCGGCTCGACCCGCCCGGCCGTGAACAGCCTGGGCTCCGGGGCGGCCTGCACAACATAGGATTTGGCCTTCTGCGGCGGATCGTAGATGCCGTCGACGTAGGTGCTGCGGAACTTGATCGGGGCCGCGCCCGGGGCGGGCACCAAGAAGCCCACGCCCTTGTGCTCCTTGCCCGATTCGATGTGGTACGCGTCCTCCACGCCGATGATCTGGCGGGAAACGCTGGGACTGGCCACCTTCAACCCGATGCGGTACGAGGTGTTCTTGTCGATGTCCTTGATCTTGCCCACATCCAGCGTCTGCGACGCGAACAGGATGTGGATGCGGAACGAGCGGCCCTTGCGCGCCACGTAATCGAACAGCTCCGCGTATTCCGGGTGATCGGCCAGCATCAGGGTGAACTCGTCGGCGACCACGAACAGCGTCGGGATCGGCGGCAGGTCGTGCCCGGCTGCGATCGCGTCCTCGTATTCCACCACCGAGTTGAACGCGCTGCCCTGCACGCGGCGGCCGGCCTCACGCAGCAGCGTTTCGCGGCGGGCCACCTCCCCGCGCAGCGTGTCGGCGAACCGGTCGGCGAGCGACTTCTTCTCGGCCATGTTGGAGATCACCGCGACGACCTGCGGGAAATGGCGGAAACTGTCGGCGCCGGCCTCACCCTTGAAGTCGGCGTAGATCACGATCAGCCGGTCCGCCGGATGGGTTGTCAACAGCGCCAACAAGATCGACATCAGGGTTTGGGACTTCCCGGAGCCCGTCATACCGATCATCAGGCCGTGCGGGCCCATCCCGCCCTCGGCTTCGTCCTTCAGGTCGAAGACCAGCGGCTCGCCGGTCGCGGTGACGCCGATGGGGACGCGCAACTCGTCCTCGCGGCGGCGCGGCGCCCACAGCGTGGGCACGTCCAGCCGCGAGGCGTCCGCGATCCCGAGCAGCGTGGTGAAGGTCGCACCGCGCGTGGCGGCCGAGCGCAGCCCGGTGTGGGTCGGGTTGGAGTCCCAGCGTGCCAGTTGGCGCGCCAGGTGGCCGGCCTCGTCGGCGCCGAACTGGTCGGCGTCGTCGAGGTAGGGCTGCCAGCCGCCGGTCTGCCAGCGCTCGATGGCCCCCCCGCTGACGCGCAGGATCGGCTTCTCCGGATCCGAATACTGCTCGCGGTGCGGCGGTGTGGCGCAGCGGTGCACGACGGTGACGCCCGCCCGGCCCAGCGCCAACGTCGAGGTGTTCAGGTCGAAATCGGGGTCGTCGACGACGATCAGCAGGTGCCGCAGCGCGTCGGCGGGCTCGCCGGTGAACGCCGGGCGGTCGATGAACGCGGGGCCCAGCAGCAGGACCAGCTCGTCGGGGTTGGTCGCCAGGAAGCGGGCCGGGCCCACGCCGTCGAGCTCACCCGGAACATCGGTGTGCGGAAGCCATTTCAGCCAGGACCAGTCCGGGCTCTCCAGGTCGCGGGCGACCAGCGCCACCCCCAGCACCGTCGGGTCGTGCCACGTCACCGCCTGGGCGATCCAGGCGCGCATCGCCGCCCGCGCCTCGTCCTCCTCACCCAGCACGGTGATCCGCGAGACCTTCGTCAGGTCGATCCCGGTCGGCACGTCGCGCACGATGCGGTGGGTGTCGAGCAGGCTGCGTAATGCGCTGTGCGACACCGGTTCCAGGTCGATCTCGTCCGCGGTGTCGTTGACCCGCAGCGCGGTGGTCAGCGGCACCTGGTGCCGGCCGGCCCGCAGCACGAGGAAGTCGGGGTCGTGCGGGTCACGCTCCCATTGCCGGCGCGACCCGGGCACGCTCGCCAGGGCGGTCGGCTCGGGGTGCGACCACTCTGCCGCCGCCCGCTGCTGGGCGGCGTGGGTGCGGATGTTGTCGCGGACCACCGACAGGTAGCGCAGGTAGTCGGCGCGTTCGGCGTCGACCTCCTCGGTGCGCGCCTTGTTGTCGTTACCCCGATACATAGCGCTGGCCGCCAGCAGCAGCACGAACGGAAAGAACAGCGTCTGTGGCGAGATCAGCCGCATCCCGGTGGCGAACAGCGCGACGACCATGCCGACGATCAGGATCACCAGCACATAGGGCATCGCCCGGCGCAGGAACGACGGCGGGATCACCCGCGGCAACTCGGGCGGCGCCTCGATGTTGATGGTGCCCTTGCGGGTCACCGGTGGCGCCAACCGGCGGCGGGCTTCGAAAATGAGTCGGCTCATCGGGGCGCTCCCTCTGCTGATGCCACGCGGCCGGGCTTGTTGTCGGGCGCCAGCCCGTCGTGCGCCAGCAGCGCGTCGGCGCGCGATAGTGTCGGGCCGCCGGCAAACAGTGACAGCACCGACCACGGGACGGGCACCGCGGGCTCGCTCAGGCCAAGGGCCTCAACCGTTTTGCCGCGCCCGGCGGTCGCGTTCTCCGCCTCGTTGTCGATGCCGTAGCGAACCCCGGTGTCGGACACCCAGAACAGCGATCCGGTGCCGGGCGCGCCGGCGCCGCCGGTGACGGTCTGGGCGAAGTAGCCGGTGCCCGGGGCCAGGGCGACGCGGGTGGCGGTTGCCGGGGAGGCGCCGACCAGGTCGACGGTGCGGATCGATTCGGGCACGGGCAGCGCGGAGCCGGACAACAGGCTCAGTGAGCTGGTGGCGGCCCCGGCGGGCTTACTCCAATAGGCGCACGTGACAGGATCTTTGGCCGCGTCGACGAGGGTGACCTGCTGGTCGGGATAGCGTGAGGTGTCCAGCATCCGCGACACCGGCAGCTTGGCCACGGCGTCGGCGCCCAGCCGCGGCGGTTGGTCCAGGCCGAAGGAGTTGGTGTTGCGCAGGATCGCCGCAAGGACCGGGGAGATGGGCTGCAGGCCGTCGGGCAACACCGCGTAGTAGCGCGCCGCGCCCGACGAGTTCTGGTCCAGGCCATAGGACACCACGACCGCCCCGATCGGCGCCGGCACGCTGAAGCCGGCCGGGGCACCGGCGTTCGGGATGCCCGGCGCCGTCAGCGACGGACCTTCGGGGATGGCGTTGAACAATCCCAACGCGATGGGCCGCGGCGGGGGCACGTCAGAGTTGTTGAGCCCCAAACCAAGTGCGTTCGTGACCGCGTGGTCGGCCAGGTTGATCTGGCTGCGCCTGCCGTCCCAGAGCAGCCAGGTGCTGTTGCCGCTATCGACCAGGATCGCCTGCTTCGCATCAAGTTTCGCCGCCCTCGCGCCGCTGCTGTCGGGGCGGCCCGCGATCACCGTGACACCGGTGCTGTGCACGGCGCGCGACGTCCCGCCGATGCCATCGCACACGGTCCAGTTCGCGTCGTGCGTGGCGTTCTGCACCATGCGCTCCGGCGCGCCCGGAATGCCGATCAGGTTGCCGCGCGGAAAGCGGTCCAGCTCACTGCTTTTCACCGTGGCGGGGTTGACCGGCTTCCCGACGACCAGCCGGGCCGACGTCAGGTTGAGCACCGGGTGCAGCTGGTCACCCACCCGCACGTACAGGGCGGCGGTCGACCGGTCGGCGAGCACGGCGTTGGTCCCCACCGTCCCGTTGGGCCGGATCAGCGAGAACACGAAGCAGCCCGCCAGGCCGGTGGCCAGCAGCACCACGCCCATCAGCACCGCGCGCGACTGGGTGCGCAGCGGGTCGACGAGCATCCTGGTGTCGTGCAAGGCGATGCCGGACGCGATCCGTCGCATCACGAATCGCCAGCCGCTGACCTGGTGGCGGGTGACGAAACCGCGGCGATACTCGACTTTGTCGGGATTGTCGTTGACCGGGGTTCGCGAGGCGAACGAACGCCGTTCCTCCGATTCAGGAGTCGTCATGCCGGCACCGACAGCCCGAGGCCCTGCAGCAGCGGCTCCACCGAGTTGCGCACGTCGTCAGCGGTGATCGTGACCAGCTCCTCATCGGTAAACTCGCCGGTTTGGGCGTGCTCGGAGTGGTCCAATCGGAATTCCCGTTCCTCTTCGGACTTTTCGACCACGTTACGAACGAATCGACCGTTACCGGCGATATCCAGGCCGCGACGCTCGACCCCGGCTGCATCAGGCTTCGACGAATCGGCCAGCTGTGCGAACAATGCCTCGAGACCCTGAAGCGCGGCATGGTCGAAAGCGCTGTCCCGCTTTTCGGCCATGAAGTTCGCAATCTCGATCAGCTCAGCCGGCTTGTACGACGGGAAGTCGATGCTCCGGGTGAAGCGCGATCGCAGACCTTGGTTGGTGTCGAGAAACCGGTCCAGGTCAGCGCGGTACCCCGCGACGATCACCACAAGCCGGTCCCGGTCGTTCTCCATCCGAGCCAGCAGGGTGTCGATCGCCACCAGGCCAAAGTCGTTCTTTGCGCCCGTGGCGACCAGCGAGTACGCCTCGTCGAGAAACAACACCCCATCGAGCGCGCTGTCGATGATCGCGTTGGTCTTGGCCTCGGTCTCACCGATGTGCTGGCCGATGAGATCGGCGCGGTGTACCTCTTTGATATTCTCCCGCTTCAAAAGGCCCAGGCCACAATAGATTTTGGCGACCACACGCGCAATGGTGGTCTTTCCGGTTCCGGGTGGCCCGGTGAAGACCAGGTGGTGGGTGCGCTGCGCCACCTCGAGCCCACGCTGCTTACGCACCAGCTCCATGGCTACCGCGCTCTTAAGCCGGGCCACCTGGTCTTTAACCTTGTCCAAACCGATGAATTCATCGAGCTCACGTTCTGCCTCCGCCAGCAGCACACGTTTGCGCTCCTGGGCTTCGGGATCGACGAAATCGCCTGGGCTAGGCTCGGTTTCGGGATCCCATGGATCGGTGCGGGCTTCGATCCGGGCCGCGGTGGTGGTCACGATCCCGAAACTGGTATCAGAAAGGGCCTGCTCGATCTGCTCGTTTTCCGGATGAGCCGCGTACAAATCCTGCAGTACTTCGCTCGCCGAGTCCTCGTCAACGTGCGCGCGCAGCACGAGCGCTTTGGCCAGCGCCCCGTCGACTGCCGCCACCGCGACGGGACCGTCGGGTTCCTCGAGATACGACAGCGCCGGGGCGAACATCCCCAGCCGGGCCAGCGCGGTGCCCAGGGCGATCTTGGCCGCGTGCGAGAAAGCCTCGTCGAGATCGGCGTCGTTGACGATCGGGCTCAGCAACTTCACGACGTCCGACCACCGCTCGGCTCGGTAGTTGATGACGACGGCGACCCAGCGCGCTTCGCGCCAGTTCGGGCGGCGCGCGGTCAGCCCCGTGACGATCTGGTCGGCATCGGCAAACCGGCCGGCCGTGCCGAGGGTCGCCGCGTAGGCGAGGTGGAAGTCGTCGGGGGTGACGGCGCGGAACTGCAGATAGAGGCCGGTGTCGTAGCGGAAGCCGAGCGCCCCGGGCGCCAGATCCGCCCTCCGCTGCAACGCGCCGGCCGTCGTCGCGGTCCGCGAAACCGCCTCCAGCACCCGCAGGGACACGTCGCCGGCGGCCGCCAGTCCCGTCCAGGCGTCGCACTGGTCGTGGGCGATGCGGGTCAGCGCGGTGAACCCGGAGCGAGCGGCGGCCAGGTCGGCGGGGCGCTGGCGCTGGTACACCGAGACGCCAAGAGCGCGGCAGCACGTGGCGAATCGGCTGACGACATCGCCGTCAACCCTGGTGTCCGCTCGAGAATCGACGGGCTGAGCTGCGAGCACGCCGGTGTCACCGAGTTCCACGGCCACGTCTCTCCATTTGTGTAGCCTCCCCTAACCTGACCCGCCTGAAGTTAGCATTGCATAAGCTAAGTGTCGAGGCGCGAGGTGCCATCCGACTCACCACAGCACTCCCAGTTCAATACCGCTAATGAGGACGCTAACCAGCACAATTTGCCGCATCTTCGGTCTATATCCCGCCCAGTAGGTTGGCAGCCCGTTGTCAACGGCTTCTGAGCGGCCAGAGCTTATCGAAAATAGTTTTCATTATCAATCTGAGGCTCCCCTCCGCGCCGGTCGCCGGGCAGTGTGGGCGCTGGAACGAACACGCAGCCAGTAGTCGTCCGCGGCATCCGAAAAGTTCCGGTCCAGAGCATCAACACAGTGCGGCCAATCCCGGCTTCGCTAGTCCGGCTCCCAGGAACCCGGCAACATGGGCAGCGACGGCCCGCTGCCGAACTCGTCGCCGGCCAGCGTCGCCAGTCCGGCCGCCTCGCCCGTGTCCTTGGTCGCCGTTCCGGCGAAACCCAAAGTGCCGGCCCCCTGCCGGGATGCCGCCACGGCGGATGGTGCCGGCTCGACGAGCGGGCCGGGACCCGTCCCGCCGTCGGAGTCGACGAACTCGTACCGGTAGCCGCGCTGGTGCTCGTGCATCACCGCCCCGCGGCGCCGACGCGCCCGACGCTGCTCCCGCGCGGATGCCGCTGCCACCGCCGCGGCCGCGGCCGAATCGGGCTCCGGCGCCTTTCGTTGTGCGCCGGCGCCCATGCCCGTGTCCGTCCCGATGGTCGGGCCGCCCACCAGGTACGGGAAGGCGGCTCCCTCGACGCCCGCCGCAGGCGGCGGCGTTGCGGTCGCCGGCGCCGAGGTGGGCGCGGACGCCGGGGCGGAGGTCGGTGCGGTAGCGGACGGCGCCGGAGCTGCGGCCGGGGCAGCGCTCACGACCGGAGCGCTCGTGATGACCGGCGCACTGGGTGCCGGGGCCATCGGTGCTGGCGCGGCGACGGGAGCTGGGGCTGGGGCTGGCTGGATTCCGGCCAGCAGACTTAAGCCTGCTATGCCCCCCGCAAATCCCCCCGGCACGATGAACGGAACGGCCGCAAGCTGTGGGAACGCCTGAAGGGCCTCCCCGAGGTGAGTCCACTCGTCTGCAATGAGTCCGGCGGGCCCGAAAATGTCTTGTAGCAAATCCTCTATTGCGTCGGCCGGGTTCGTGGGAAATTCCTTCAAATCATTTACCACGGTTAGGAATATCTCGAGGTACCGGTTTATCCACCAGCTCAGCTGGTACGGGTTGCCGGCGTCATTGTCGATGATTCCGGTATCGTCACTGTCCGCGCCGCTGCTGGCGTTGGCGTTCACGATGACCGGCGCCGGGTCGGTCTGCGGCGTCGATGCCACCGCCATGGTGGACACCGCCTGGTACGTGGACATCGTCGTGGCCGCCTGGACCCACATCCGCGCGTAATCCGCCTCGTTGACCGCGATCGGGATGGTGTTGACACCGAAGAAGTTCGTCGCCACCAAGACGCCGTGCACCGTGTGGTTGGCAGCCAGCTCCGGCAACGTCGGCATGGCGGCCAGCGCCGCGGTGTAGGCGGAGGCCGCGGTCTCGTGCCGGGCGGCGGCCGCCGCACTGTTGGCACTGGCCCGCATCAGCCACGCGAGATAGGGCCCGTGAGCGGCCACGTACTGCTCGGCGGTGGGCCCCTCCCACGCCCCGGCCTGCGCCGCCGCCAGGGTCGCGGACAGCTCGTCCGCCGCCGAGGCGTAGGTAGTGCTCAGTGAGCTCCAGGCCGCCGCGGCGGACAGCAGGCCGGCCGGCCCGGGACCGCTGCTCAGTTGCGCCGAATGGACCTCGGGCGGCAGTGCCATCCACACCGGGGCGGTCATCGGTTCGCCGGCCACGAGACGCCACGACGTTCATGAGACGACCGACCTATCGAAGAAACGCGCAGCGCCATCCCGGGACTCCTCGCCGGACTGAGACCGACGCCGCCCGGGCTGTTGGGCGGCGCACCGATCAGCCCGGTAGTAGTCGGAGGGGAGCGCGCGAAAGTTCCGGCGCGCGGTCAACTCATGGAGAACTCTTGGAAGCCCGACCGGACGGGTCAGGCTTTGACCGCGCTCACCAGGGTGTTACGGGCGACCATCGGCCCGGCTTCGACGTCCGGTCCGGGCACCGGCCTGCCGTTCTCGCGCAGGAAGTCGGCCAGCGGAGTGCCGACCGCGGTCCACCCCCGCTCGCCGAACCATTCGGTGGCCGGCGCGATCCGCTCGTTGTAGACCAGCTGATAGAAGGGCCGCTGGGCGCCGTTGGCCATGGCGGCGCGTTCTTCCTCGCGTTTCGCCTCGAAGTCGCCCCGGTCGAGCGGCGCGCCGTCCTCGACGCCGACGTGGCTGCCCGAGGCGGCCAGGCCGTCGATGCCGGTGAACAGTTGCTGCTGCGCGGCGGCCGGGAGGTAGATCAACAGGCCCTCGGCTATCCAGGCCGACGGCTTGGTGGCATCAAAGCCGCTGTCGCGCAGCGCCTGCGGCCAGTCTTCGCGGAGGTCCACCGCGATCTCCCGGCGCTCCGCCTTGGGCTGAGCGCCCTGCCCGGTGAGCACCTCGCGCTTGAAGTCGAGGACCTGAGGCTGGTCCAACTCGAAGATGGTGGTGGCGGCCGGCCAGTCCAGGCGGTAGGCGCGAGAGTCCAGCCCCGCCGCCAAGATGACCACCTGGCGCACGCCCGCGGCGGCGGCGCGACGGAAATACTCGTCGAAGTACTTGGTCCGGGCGCCCTGGAAGTTGACGAAGTGCTCGCCGAAGTCGGCCGTCGTCAGCTCGTGATCGGGGGCCTTGCCGTCCAGTACGTCGGCCGCCCACCCGCCCACGGCGCGGCAGAACACCTCCGCATAAGGGTCGACGGCCAGCGGGTCCGGCTTCCGCGCCTCCAGCGCTCGTGCCGTCGCCACGAACAACGCCGTCGAACCGACACTTGTTGTGATGTCCCAGGTATCGCCTTCGCTACGCACTTAACCGACACTACGCCGCCCGGCCACGGCACCCTTTCCGGTGGCGCGCAACGGTAATGGCAACATGGCCGCCCCACATTGCGGCCTTGATCTGGTCGCGGCTGACCATTCGACTATCCATCAGTCATCCTGACATGCTTGTAAGGCCCTGTTCCGTTACGGACCTCGTCACGACGTTTGGGGGAGAGAAGCTCGTCGTCGGTGAGCCGCGCGCTGTGGAGGGCGTCGACGATTGCGGCGGGGTTCGCGCCGCACACCAGGATCGTCATCGTCATTGCCGTGTGCCGGTCGCCGTTGCGCTCATCCCAGGACAGCTCGGCAAAGGCGCGTCGCTCCGCATCGATGCCGTCAAGCTCCGGGCCAGTCGCGGCGGCCAGCCACGTGCCGGCCGAACTGACCCGCAGCCTGCCGCGGGCCTGTCGCGCGTAGACATCGTTTGGATGTTCCGCGATCGCCCAGAAAGCTAGTGAAAATCATTGTCATTAAAGAACTGGACGGTAAGGTAGCTCTCGATCCATCACGCACTCGTGGTGACGCTGTGACGCCAGAGGAAGGTTCGGCTAATGGTGCATGGACTCTTGGCGAAGGCGGCGTCGACGGTGGTCACCGGCTTGGTCGGGGTGACGGCCTATGAGGTGGTGCGCAGGGTCGTGGCCAGGGCGCCGCTGCATGCGACGGCGGTGTCGGCGGCTGAGTTGGGGTTGCGCGGGACGCGCAAGGCTGAGGAGGCCGCGGAGTCGGCGCGGCTGAAGATCGCCGACGTGATGGCCGAGGCCCGCGAGCGCATCGGTGAGGAAGCGCCCACGCCGTCGGTCGCCGACGTCCACCAGCACGAGCACTGATTCCGCGGGCATGTCCGTCGCCGCGGCCGCGCTCCCCGACATCATCACGAAAGACCCTGCGCTGCGGATTGTTTCCGACGCTGCGGGGCGCATGCGGGTTTCCGTCGAGTGGCTCCGGTGCGACTCCCGGCGCGCGGTGGCGGTCGAGGAGGCCGTCGCCAAGCAGGACGGCGTGCGCGTGGTGCACGCCTACCCGCGCACCGGATCGGTTGTCGTCTGGTATTCGCCCCGGCGCTGCGACCGCTCCGCGGTGCTGTCGGCGATCAGCGCCGCCGCACACGTCGCCGCCGAGCTGATCCCGGCGCGCGCACCGCATTCGTCGGAGATCCGCAACACCGACGTGCTGCGGATGGTCATCGGCGGGGCGGCGCTGGCGATGCTCGGCGTGCGCCGCTACGTGTTCGCCCGGCCGCCGCTGCTCGGCCCGAACGGCCGGGTGCTGGCCACCGGCGTCACCGTCTTCACCGGCTACCCGTTCCTGCGCGGCGCGCTGCGCTCGTTGCGCTCCGGCCGGGCCGGTACCGATGCCCTGGTGTCGGCGGCGACGGTGGCCAGCCTGGTCTTGCGTGAGAACGTGGTGGCGCTCACCGTGCTGTGGTTGCTCAATATCGGTGAGTACCTGCAGGATCTGACCCTGCGCCGGACCCGGCGGGCCATCTCGGAGCTGCTGCGCGGCAGCCAGGACACGGCATGGATCCGGCTGACCGAGGGCCCCGGCCGGCACCGAGATTCAGGTGCCCATCGACAGCGTGCAGATCGGCGACGAGGTGGTCATTCACGACCACGTCGCGATACCGGTGGACGGCGAGGTCATCGACGGGGACGCGATCGTCAACCAGTCCGCGATCACCGGTGAGAACCTGCCCGTCAGCGTCGTCGTCGGCGCCCACGTGCACGCCGGGTCGGTCGTGGTGCGCGGACGCCTGGTGGTGCGCGCCCAGGCCGTCGGCAAGCAGACCGCGATCGGGCGCATCATCAGCCGGGTCGAGGAGGCCCAACACGACCGGGCGCCGATCCAGACGGTCGGCGAAAACTTCTCCCGCCGTTTCGTTCCCACCTCGTTCATCGTCTCGGCCGTCACCCTGGCGATCACCGGGGACGTGCGCCGCGCGATGACCATGCTGTTGATCGCGTGCCCCTGCGCGGTGGGCCTGTCCACCCCCACCGCGATCAGCGCCGCGATCGGCAACGGCGCGCGCCGCGGCATCCTGATCAAGGGCGGATCCCACCTCGAACAGGCCGGCCGGGTCGACGCGATCGTGTTCGACAAGACCGGGACGCTGACCGTCGGGCGCCCGGTGGTCACCAATATCATTGCCCTGCATAAGGATTGGGAGCCCGAGCAGGTGCTGGCGTACGCGGCAAGCTCGGAGATCCACTCCCGCCATCCGCTGGCCGAGGCGGTGATCCGCTCCACCGAGGAGCGCCACATCACCATCCCGCCGCACGAGGAATGCGAGGTCCTGGTCGGGCTGGGCATGCGCACCAGGGCCGACGGCCGCACCCTGCTGTTGGGCAGCCCCGGGCTGCTGCGCGCCGAAAAGGTGCGGGTGTCGAAGAAGGCGTCGGAGTGGGTGGACAGGCTGCGGCACCAGGCCGAGACCCCGCTGTTGCTCGCGGTCGACGGCAAGCTGGTGGGGTTGATCAGCCTGCGCGACGAGGTGCGACCCGAGGCGGTCGAAGTGCTGGGGAAGTTGCGGGACAACGGGATTCGCCGTGTCGTCATGCTCACCGGCGACCATCCGGACATCGCCCAGGTCGTCGCCGAGGAGCTGGGGATCGACGAGTGGCGCGCCGAGGTGATGCCGGAGGACAAGCTCGAGGTGGTGCGCCGGCTGCAGAACGACGGCTACGTGGTCGGCATGGTCGGCGACGGCATCAACGACGCCCCGGCGCTGGCCGCCGCCGACATCGGGATCGCCATGGGCCTGGCCGGAACCGACGTCGCGGTCGAGACGGCCGACGTGGCGCTGGCCAACGATGACCTGCATCGCCTCCTCGACGTGCGGGACCTGGGCGCCCGCGCCGTGGACGTCATCCGCGAGAACTACGGCATGTCCATCGCGGTCAACGCCGCCGGGCTCATCATCGGCGCGGGCGGCGCGCTGTCCCCCGTGCTGGCCGCCATCCTGCACAACGCATCCTCCGTCGCGGTGGTGACCAACAGCTCCCGCCTGATCCGCTACCGGCTCGAGTAGTGGCGACCGCCAGCGCGGCGAAGCCGGGCGCAGCCAGGGTCGCCACCCGACAACCAGGCGATCGACAGCGCGGCGAAGCCTTGCCGGCCAACTGATTAGCGTCGCCACAGCCTGCAGAGTTCGACGGGGCTCGACCCGTCTGGCGCCTACTAGTGAGACGCGTTCTGCACGATTCACGCCGGATTCGCTTTCATTGACCGGGTCCACCGGCAGACGGAAGGTCTGAGTCACCACGAAGGTCAAGCCGTCCAGACTTCGACTTCTTGCGACCGGGGGGGTGTTGCACCCCAAATGCCATGCGAATTCGGTTTTTCGACGGCGTAGCCACAAGCGGGGGCGGCGGCACACGGTACTCCTCGCGCTCCCTTCGCGGCCAATCCGGTTTTCACTGTGCGGCTTCGGCGTCTTGTTCGGGTGCGGGTCGTTGTCGGCTGCCGTAGCGGCGGTGGAATTTCTCGACTTGTCCGGCGGTGTCGACGATGCGGCGTCCGCCGGTCCAAATCGGATGTGAATCAGAGCTGACTTCAACGACGACACGGGGATGGAACCGCCTGCACGAACACCCCACAAAACACGGTGCCCGCCGTCGACAACGCCACACTCCCCGAGACCGCATTTCGCAGCATTGTCGCCGAGAAGGCGCATGCCAACAGAAGACACACCAGCACTTCCATCGACCCGATGCGCAGGCTGCGCCCCAACCTCAGGGTTGCCACAGTCCCATTGTGTCAGCGCGCTGCACTGCCGCCAGAATCTGTTACACCGGTCGCGGCTAGACTAGAATTTCGATGCGCCAGTACCTCACGAGTCAAAATTCGGTACGGACGGTGAGAAACGATGACCAGCACAACCCATAACGAGCATGTCCAACATGATCATGTGCACGGCGAAGGATGCGGCCATGTCGCGATCCCACACGGGGATCATGTCGACTACGTCCACAACGGTCACCTTCATCGACAGCACGAGGATCACTACGACGAATGTGAGCCATCCGGCCACGCGGTGCACGAGCCTCATGACCATGTCCACGGTGAGCGGTGTGGCCATGTTGCGATCCCACACGGGGACCATGTCGACTATGTGCACAACGGGTGCCGCCACGCGGCTCACGGCGAGCACTACGACGAGCACTGACGTCGACGCGCAGCAGCCTCGAAGTGCTCGTGCCCGACCCCCGTGGGGTAGGCACCGTCGCGTTCAGATTTCGGTGCATCGTGGGCAGGTTCCGTAGAAGTCGATCTGGTGGGCGACGTTGGTGTAGCGGTGTTGCTCGGCGAGTTGGTTTGTAAAGTCTTCAATTTCGCCCGCGGTGAACCCGATCGCGCGCCCGCACTGTCGGCACAGTAGGTAGTGGCGGTGCTCGGGTGTGGTGCGCAGCCGATAAAGCATCTCACCATCTTCGGCACGCTGGGTTTCGGTGATTTTCATGTCGGCAAACGCGTGCAGGATCCGGTACACGGTCACCAGCCCGATCCGGACCCCGTAGCGTTGACGGAGATCGAGATGGAGTTGTTGGGCACCACGGAAGCGGTCGCTGCGACGCAGCAAGCCGAGCACCGCTCGTTGCTGGGCGGTCATTCGGATCTGGCGTAGCACCTGCGGCGCGGGCATTGCGCTCCTCAGCTTTCCTGCTTTACGGCGCCGTCGATGCGAGCCGTGGCTGGCGGCCTCGGGCGCTTATCACGGCGGCGATCAGGTAGATCGTGGCGGCGGTGCTCATGATGGTGAAGGTGGCCGGCGCCGCCGGAACGGCGTAGGCGACGGTGACGCCAATCCAGATCGCCGCGGTGGCCAAGACCGCCGACAGCCAGAACCCGTGCCAGGGCCGGGTCGTCAGCCGCGCGGCGGCGGCAGCCGGCGCGGCGAGCAGGCCGAGCACGACAAGCGCGCCGATGATCTGGGTGGCCTCGGCGACGGTAACCCCGACAATGACCAGGAAAAGCGTACTCAGCCGCCGGGTCGGCACGCCGGCCGCCTGGGCGACAACCGGGTCGATGGTGGCGAACAGCAGCGGTCGGGCGATCGCGATCAGCACGACGCCCACACCGGCGGCGACCGCGACCGCCAGGGTCCTGGCCTGGTCGCTGATCCCGAAGATGCTGCCGAACAAGACATTGACGTTGGCTGTGCCGTTGTTGCCGCTGCCGTGGGTGGTGTAGTAGGTCAAAAACAGCGCGCCCAACCCGAGCATCCAGGAGAAAAACGAGCCGATCGCGACGTCGTCGGCGCCGCGACGGCTGATTACGCCCAGCGCGACTCCGGCCATGATGGTGGCGGCGAACAACCCCACGCGGGGGTCCAGCCCGGCCACCAGCGCCGCCATGGCGCCGGTGTAGGCGATGTGTCCTTGTGCGTCACCGGCGAACACCTGGCCGCGCAACACGAGGAAGTAGCCGACCAGCCCGCACACCAGCGCCACCGCGGTCCCGGCTACCAGCGCGTGGGTGATGAAGGGGTGGCTCGAGCATGTTCGCGACGCCGGTCAGCGGCCCCGACGCGCAGGCGCGTCCGTCGGTGATCGTCATGCCGCCACCGCGGGGCGAGCCGGGGAGTGCCGCCGTCGGTCGATTCGCCGGAGGGTCCGCTCGACGCTCGCCCGGTAGCCGGCGGCCACCAGATAGGCGCCGAACGCGAAACTGCTCACCCAGAACCCGATCGGATACGGCGAATAGAACGCGCAGCCGATGCCCACCCAGGTCACCGCGACCGCGATGAGGACCGAGATCGCAATGCCCAGCGCGGGACGGGCGGTGAAGTGGAAGGCGGCCGCGGGCGGGGCCACCAGCAGCGCGAACACCAACAGGCTGCCGGTGATCTGGCTGGCACCGGCCGCGGCGACGCCGAGCACCAGCAGGAACAGCACCGGCGACGAGCCGGACCGGGACGCCGTTGACGGCGGCCGCATCGGGATCGATCGAGGCCCACAGCAGTGGCCGCCCGATCGCGGCCAGCACGATCAGGCACACCAGTGCGGCGATGAGCAGCACGTCAAGCTGCTGGGAGCTGATCCCGGCGATGGTGCCGAACAGCAGGCTGGTCAACCCGGACAGGAATCCGTGATAGAGGCTGACGAACAGGAACCCGGTCGCCAGTGCGAGGGCTTGAATCGTGCCGATCCCGGCGGACTCCTCGCTGAAGCCGCCCAGTCCGCCCGCCTGGGTCGGCGCCGGCAGCAGCGCGATCGCCGCCGCGGCGCCGATGCAGGCCGCGAAGTAGCCGTAGCCGGTGGCCACGCCGAACCAGGCCGCCGCGGCGGCGCCGGGGAAGCCGACGACGGCCAGGGTGTGCCCGGCGAAGCTTTCCTTGCGCAGCACCATCACCCAGCCGACAACACCGGCGAGAACGGCGACGACGGTGCCGGCGCGCAGCGCGGTGACCATGAACGGGTAGGCCCACATCTGCTGCACATCGGTGATCAGATTCCAGCTCAGCTGCGGATTCACCGACGCGCTCCGTCGACGTGCCTGGCGGGAACATCGGGTTGCCCAACAACGAACAGGCGCCCGGCCCGGTCATGGAGCACTTCGATCGGGATGCCGTAGAGCGCGCTGAGCTGATCGGCGGTGATCACCTCCTCGGGCGTTCCGATCACGGCCGACCCGCGGGCGATGTAAATGACGCGATCCAGGTAGGGCAGGATCGGGTTCACGTCGTGGGCCACCATGATCACCGCGACGCGTTCCCGGCGGCAGATGTCGCGCACCAGGGCGCTGATCCCGGCCTGGCTGGGTACGTCGAGGCTGTCGAGCGGCTCGTCGAGCAACAGCAGTTCCGGCCGGCGAATCAGGGCCTGCGCGATCAGCAGCCGCTGCTGTTCACCACCGGAGCAGCGGCCGATCGGGCGCCGGGCATAGTCGGCGGCGCCGACCACCTCGATCACCTGCTCGAGCCGTCGTCGCCGTTCCGCGAACCGCCGCGGGGCCAGCAGCCGGGTCAGCCACGGTACGGGCGTTCCCCAGCGGGCGCCGTCCAATCCCAGCGACACCACGTCGATCCCGCGGATGCGCACGCTGGCGTCGAACGCGCGCCGTTGCGGCAGATACCCGATCCGGGTGTTGCGCCGGCCCGGGCGCGCGCCCAGCACCTCAACCATGCCGTGCGACGGTGTCAGCCCGAGCAGCACCTTCAGCAGCGTCGACTTTCCGCAGCCGTTAGGTCCGAGCACCGCGACGAACTCCCCGGCGGCGACGTCGAGGGACACATCCGACCACACCGTCGTCCCGCCCACCACGGCCGAGGCGCCGCGCATCCGCACCGCGACCGCGTCGGCAACCGGCGCTGGGGCGGCCTGCTGGCTGGGGTGGCCGGGGACCGTGCTGGTCACCTACTTTCCTGTCGCGGTGTGCAGAGCGTCGGCCAGGCCAGACAACTGGGTGGATTGCCAATCTTGAAACGACGCGTTCGCCGGCGACAGTGTCTCGGTCACGGTAGTGACTGGAATGCCCTGTTTCTTGGCCGCGTCGACCTGGGCCTGCACATCTGGGTTGCTGTTTTGGCTGTTGAACACGTACACCTTGATCGCCTTCGTGGCGATCTGCTGGTCGATGGTCGCCTTGTCCGCCGGCGACGGATCGGTGCCCTCACTGATCGCCTTGAGGAATTCCGGCGGCGTGATCAGGTTCAGCCCCAACGCATCCGAGAGCGGGGAGAAGATCGATTCACTGGCACCGACTGGCGTCCCGGCGTACTTGGCCTTGATACTGGCGATCAAGCTGTGGTAGTTGGACAGGCCCTGGTCGAGGAACTGCTGGTTCTGCTGATCGAAATAGGCCGAGTCATTCGGGTCCGCCTTCTTGTAGGCGGCGGTGATCGCGTTGGCCACCTTGGTCACCGAGTCAGGCGAATACCACTGGTGCGGGTTGCCGCCCTCGGCAACCCCGACGGTGGCGCCGACATTGACCACTGTGCGCTGCGGATTCGGGTTGGACGCAAGCATTTTGTCGGCCCAGGCGTCGTAGCCGATGCCGTTTTCGACCACGATCTTCGCGTCGGCAACCATGCGGGCATCAGCGGCCGATGGCTCATAGCTGTGCGGGTCGGTGTCGGGGTTGGTGATGATGCTGGTCTCCTGCACCCGGTCACCGCCGAGCTGTGCGGCGATGCTGCCCCACGCGTTGATCGTCGCGACAACCGCGACTTTGCGGCCGGCCCCCGTGCTGCTGGTGCCACTGGGCCCGGATTGCGGTGCGTTGCTGCTGCTACACGCAACCGCGCCCAGCACCACCGCGGCCGTGCCCAGCGCCGCCCATATCGCTGCCCTGCGCCGACCAGGTTGACCTTTCATCAGACCTCTTCCCAGCGTCATTATTGAAAATGGTTTTCATTAGCGGTGTTGCGGAATGTTAGCACGCGACTGCGCGGTTCGCACCCAACGGCCCGGACCCGCCCCAGGATATGGCCTCGGCCTGGTGACGTGGAGGGGCGCACCTTCCCGAGGATGATCTGAAAGTCCTAGTAGGTCTGATCAAGAGCCGGCGTTGGCGCGCTGGTTCGGGAAGGTACGCCCATGCTCAAGGTAGTCCACGACGCGGATGGGTCCAACGAGAACAGCGCGGCGGGCGGGTCGCTGCTCGACGAGATCGTGCGTGACGGTGCACGGGAGATGCTTGCCGCGGTGTTGCAGGCCGAGGTCGCGGCGTATGTGGAGCAGTTCGTCGATCGGGTCGACGAGAAGGGTCGCCGGCTGGTGGTGCGCAATGGCTACCATGACGAACGTGCGGTGCTGACTGCCGCGGGTGCGGTGAGGGTTCGGGCGCCGCGGGTCAACGACCGCCGTGTCGACCCCGATACTGGTGAGCGGCGGCGGTTTTCCTCGGCGATCCTGCCGGCGTGGGCGCGCAAGTCTCCGCAGATGGCCGAGGTGTTGCCGCTGTTGTATCTGCATGGGCTGTCCAGCGGTGACTTTGCGCCGGCGCTTGAGCAGTTCCTGGGTACCGGGGCTGGGTTGTCGGCCTCGGCGATCACCCGGTTGACGTGCCAGTGGCAGGACGAGGCCCGTGCGTTCGGCGAGCGGGATCTGTCCGGTGCCGACTACGTGTATCTGTGGGTCGATGGCATCCACCTGAAGGTGCGGCTTGAGCAGGAGAAACTGTGCCTGTTGGTGATGATCGGGGTGCGTGCTGACGGCCGTAAGGAACTGGTCGCGCTGAGCGACGGGTATCGCGAGTCGACCGAATCGTGGGCCGACTTGTTGCGCGGCTGCCGACGCCGTGGCATGCGGGCCCCGGTGCTGGCCGTGGGAGACGGTGCGCTGGGATTTTGGAAGGCGCTTCGCGAGCTGTTCCCGGACACCCGTGAACAGCGCTGCTGGTTCCATAAACAGGCCAATGTGCTTGCCGCGCTGCCGAAGTCGGCGCATCCGGGCGCGATCGCGGCGATGCGGGAAATCTTCAACGCCGAAGACATCGACCGGGCGCAGGTCGCGATCAAGGCATTCGAGATCGACTACGCCGCGAAGTATCCGAAAGCGGTCGCCAAGATCGTCGGCGACGCTGACGTGTTGTTGGAGTTCTACCGGTATCCGGCCGAGCACTGGATACATCTGAGGACGACGAACCCCATAGAGTCGACCTTCGCCACCGTGCGCTTGCGGACCAGGGTCACCAAGGGCCCCGGTTCCCGCGCCGCCGGCCTGGCCATGGGCTACAAGCTGATCGAGGCCGCGCAAGCCCGCTGGCGCATGGTGAATGCGCCGCACCTGGTGGCGCTGGTGCGCAACGGCGCGGTCTTCCACAAGGGCAAACTGCTCGAACGCCCCGTCGACATCACCGCGACCACACCAGCCGCATCCGGCGAGACCGAAGTCGCCTGAATCCCGGTGGCGCGCCGGGTGGAAGGGTGCGCCTCGGTCAGTGCATGTGATGGACTGCGACCATGCCCAAGAGCCGTGGCCGCCGCAAGGGCGCCAAGAGCCGACCGGTCCGCCGTTCACCTCGGCCGTCGCACCCCGCGGATCTATTGCTCCGTGAAGCCCGCGACATTATCGAGCTCGACGATGTGCTCAGCGTCGAGACATGGGCCAGCAGCTGGCTCGGCCAGGCCTGGTTGACCGCAGGCCTGGCCGAGCGTGAGCCCGAGCATCAGCTGTGCATGGCAGTGACCGGACGGGCGTGCACCACGCCCTCACCGCACGGCTTGGCCGCTGTTGCTGCACTGGCACGGGTCGCACCCGCTGCCGAGATCCCGATGCTCACCGAGACCGTCGCTATCCTGGCCGAGACCCAGCCACTGCCGTCGTGGTACCCACCGCAGGCATGGATTCCGGTGACGGCGTGGCAGGCGATCGATGTGTGGGACAGCGAACGTGTCCTGTTCATCGACTTCGCCGGACCTCACCCGCACACCGTGATGGCCCAACTGTGTGAGGTCGGCGGTCTGATGGTCCAAAAGCTCGCGGTCCTCGAACCCGGTGCAGCGACCCAGTGGGACAATTTGCGCGAGGCCGACCGCGACATCAATGAGGTACCGATGCCGATACGCCAGGCCCCGCTCGCCGAGGTGCTCGCCGACCTGGCCGGTGCTTTACGGATAACCGACATGACCTGGCCCCGCAATGACGACGAGGACTTCCTCGACAACCGGGCACTGGCGTGGTCTCGCTGCCGCGACCATCTTCCCGACTGGCTCGACATCACCGATCTGCCCCAACAGCAGCGCGACCGCCTGATTCAGGACTTCGTCACCAACAGTGGACTCGACGATGACGTGAGTCGCTCGCTGACCGAGCTGTTCTTGGACTACGGTGCCGGCTACATCGGCTCGGGACCACTGTGCTGGAGCCCCGGCGAGGTGATGGTGCTGCTTACCGACTGGCTACCCCGCAAAGCCATACTCGACGCCCACCAACGCACTGCCCTACCCGATGTGCTGCGCCAGTGGATAACCTTCGCTCTCACCAGCGCGGCATTGAACCGCGCTGGATCGCCCCAGTCGTCGACGCGGTCGACACCTACCTACCCGTCTTCCACGAAGCCTTCGACGACGAGAGCCGTTGGGGCCCCGCCAAAGAAATCGCCGCAGCCCTCGCCGACCGCGGCATCGATCTCACCGACCGGCGCGCCGTCGACACCGCCATCCACGAACTCAACGCCGAACAACTCGCGTATCGACTACTGCCATAAACCGGCCGGCCCGAACGCGCCCGATCCAAACAGACAGCCACCCGGGTCCTCCTTGGGAACCTCAAGTTTGTCACTGACTTGTTGAAAAGTTCTGCATGGCTGGTCACCAATGTCCATGCTGGTGACCGCACGTTTAAGCCCATGTGGGGCGCGCATGGGCATCGCGGGTTTGGGGCGCGCAAGGTAGGGAAACGCAGATAGCCTTCCGGTAAGGGAAGGTCACCACGGCCTGACGCTCGTGGCTAACTGCCACCACCGCCCGTAGCGGTCCCGCCACTGTCCGTCGACAATCGTTCGGGGCAATACACGCTGGCGGCGGCTTGGGCGAACTTGGCGGCGCTGGCCATGGTGAATCCGGGGTTGAGATCTCGGATATCCCTGATGATGTCGAGCTGTGAGGTCCCCGAGTTGGCCAAGTCGCACACCTTTTGGCCCGCTGTTATGGCGCGGTCCGGGTTCTGATAGCTAATGCCTGCCTTCGTGAGCGCGGCAAGGAAGGCATCGTCATCCGAGTCGGCGTGCGCTGGTATGGCCATGCCGATCAAGGCGACGACGCTCGCCAGAAACGGTAGGACTTTCATATCTCAGGACTGCTGTCGTTAACCGGCGGCGGGTGGGCGTCCGATGACGCGGGGGCGGAACCCATAGATCGGGTCGGCGAACTCATCCTGATGCGGACCGGGAATGCCTGCCAGGGGCAGCCCGGGCATGCCCACTGCCCCAGCGTCTTCCATCACCATCGGGGTGGCGGCGCCAAAGCTGTGGTAGGCCCCTGCTCCGACCTGAGTCGTTGCTGCCACTGTGCTGATCGTTCCTCCGGTGGCACCCCAGGCCTGCGGGACCGATAAAGCCCCAACCAGGCTCGCCTGTCCCACCCCCGCTGTTGCCGCCGCACCGGGCACGCTCACTGCCGATGCCAGCGACGCGCTGGTACCAAGACCGGCGGCCAGATCCTCCAGCCCCGACGTGGTATCGCCTACTGCGCTCAGGGAGTTGACCGTCCTCATCGAATCGACGAAAGTATTCGGGTTCATAATTCCGTTGGTGGTGAACCCGTTAAGGATGCCGGACCAGGAATTATTGTTGAGAAAGGCCCCCATCAGATTCTCGTTTGAATTGCTCAGAAAGTTCATGACGCCGGCAAGTCCGGTGGTGGACGTATTCGAGTTGGGCGCAAGACCAAGCCAGTCCCAGATGCTGGTCGCCTGAGTTGCGGCCGGGGCGGCCACGGCGTTGTTGGTGGCGCCGAGAACCGCGTTGCTCTGCAGGGCCGTTGCGCCGGGGGTGGTGTCGGATTGCGGTTGACTAAACGGCGTCATTTCGCTGGCTGCGCGCGAGGCGGTGGTGTAGCTGGTCATCGCCGAGGCATCTTGAGCCCACATCTCGCCGTATTGGGCATCAGTGGCCGCGATCGCCCCGGTGTTTTGGCCGAAGATATTGCTCGCCACCAGGTTCGCCTGCAGGGTGCGGTTGGCCGCGACAACCGGCGGGGGCACTGTGGCGGCAAACGCGGCCTCGTACGCGGCCGCGGCCGTGCTGGCTTGAGCGCCGGCCTGCTCGGCCTGAACGGCCGTGGTGTTGAGCCACCCGAGATACGGTGCGATCGCCGCCGCCATCTTCTGCGAGGACGGGCCAAGCCAGCCCTCGCTGACGAGCGACGCGATGACCGCGTCGTAATTGGTTGCTGCGGAACGCATTTCAGCAGCGATGCGCATTCCATGCGGCCGCGGCGGCCAGCAACGATCCCGATCCAGGCCCGGCATACATTTTGGCCGAGTTGACTTCTGGCGGTAATGCCGCAAAATTCAGCATGACATCTGCTCCTGAAGTCTCTTATCCGGCGGCCGGCGGACGCGGCATGACGACGGGGCGAAACCCGTACCTGGGGATGGCGCGGCGTAGCCGCCTGCCCGTACCGCCCATCGGCCCCGCAACGCCTCCCGGCCCGCCCGCCGCCGGCGCCGCGGATGTCCCGATGTCACTGAGACCACTGACCGGCATCGCCGTTTGAGCGGGGCTGATCGTGGCTGCGGAGCTCCAACTCGGTGGCACCGACAACGAACCCACCAGATGCGCATTGCCCACCCCAGCCGATGCGCCGGTGAGGCCCGCTGACCCCACCGTGTTGGATGCCAGGCTGCCGGCGGATGCGGTGGCCTTCCGCGCCGGAAGCGAAGTCCTCTAGACCGGACAGTGTCGTGGCGCGCGTCCCCATCGCGCCCACTGCCGATGCCAGGATGGTTTGCGGGTTGAACGGGCCGCCGGCAAGCGAACCGTTGAGGATGTTGTTGCTCACGAGGTTACTTTGCAAGAAGCTTCCCAGCGCGGTGTTGTTCGACCCGTCCAGCAGGCCCGTCAAGTAGTCAGTGAACGATCCGGACGTGGGAGCGGCAGCAGCCTTAACGTCACTTGCCGAGAGGCTGTTAGCCGACAACAGCGATTGCGTATTCCCGGCCGCCGTGTTGGCCGCCTGGTTGACTGCCTCATTTTGTCCGGCCACCCCGTCGGGGGTGGTGTTCGTCCGCGGCGAGGTGAACGGCGTGATTTGTGCCGCGGAGACCGAAGCGGTGGCATAGCCGTTCATCGCTGCGGCATCCTGAGCCCACATTTCGGCGTATTGGGCCTCGGTCGCCGCGATCGCCGGGGTATTTTGACCGAAAACGTTGGTCGCCACCAGCATCGACAACTGAGCGCGGTTGGCCGCGACGACCGGCGGGGGCACCGTCATCGCAAACGCGGACTCATAGGCGGCCGCGGCCGCGTTGGCTTGTGTGCCGGTCTGCTCGGCCTGGGTGGCGGTGGTGCTCAGCCACGCCAGATAGGGTGCGGCCGCGGCCAACATCGACGTCGAGGACGGACCCAGCCAGCTCTCGCTGGTCAGCTCCGAAAGTACCGAGCCATAATTGGCTGCTGCGAAACGCATTTCAGCGGCCATCGTGTTCCAGGCGGCAGCGGCGGCCATCATCGGCGCCGATCCGGGTCCCGCATACATTCTGGCCGAGTTGATTTCCGGTGGTAACGCGGCGAAATCCAGCATTGGTCCCCCGAGGCGCTCAGCGGACCGCAGCTGCGTTGGTCGCCTCGGTGGCCGCGTAGGATCCGGCACTGGTCTGGAGGGTGGCCACAAACATCTCATGGATCGCAGCGGCTTGGGCGCTGACGGTCTGAAACGTCTGGGCGTGCCCGGCGAACTGTGCCGCCGTAAGTATCGACACCTCATCGGCAGCTGCGGGCACCACCCCGGTCATCGGGGCTGCGGTGGCCGCATTCTGAGCGGCCAGCGTCGAGCCAATCGCGTGCAAGCGGCTGGCGGCGGCGGACAGCGTCTCCGGCTGAGCAGTGACAAACATCATCGGACGTCTCCTTACGGAAATAGGTGAAACAGAACCAGCCGAGTGGCGCAGTGGTGGCGATGGCGACAGCTCGGGTCAGTGCGGCGGAGCCGGGGTGAGCCCGCTGGGGCTGGTGGGCCTGCCGCGGCTCGGTGAACTGGGCCAATTGAGTGGCCGCTGCCGAGGAGCCGGCATCGCCGTTCATCGCGGCCGCGTCTTGGCCCATAGCTCGCCGTACTGGGCCTCGGCGGCCGGGGTCCCCGGGGTGTTGTAAGCCAGGATGTTTGGTGGCAATCAACGCCATCAAGCTGGGCACGGTTGGCCGCAATCACCACCGGGGCACATCAACGTGCGCGCCACGTCCTCACTGTCGCCCTGGCCAGCCAGAAAGATCACCGAAGTACGCATTGCCCTCCCCGTTATTGAAAATGATTTTCAATAAGACCGTAAGAGTACCGCCTTCGGTGAGCGTTGTCGACAATCATTGTCATTAAGACCTTCGCCCCCCACAGGCCATGCGGGAATCGATCCCCCAAGGCCTCGAGGAGACGGTGCGTTCGCGTCGACGCACATAGGCAATCGCCGAGAGCGGCCGCGCGGATTGCGGCAACCCGTTCGGTCATCGGGTCTTGTCTTGAAGACACAATTCAGCAACGCTCGCGAACGTCGATCCGGGTTTGAAGATTGACTGCTTACGGTGGGGCTATGCAGGACAGCGGTTCATCGATCCGATTGCGATGCCGGGGCGCGGTGTCGCGCCGCGATGTGCTCAAGTACGCGGCCAGCGCGCCCGTGTTGTTGAGCCTGCCGACGGTGCCGCTGGTGGGCCCGCCGACCGCCGGTGCGGCGTCGGCGATCGCGGGCCGGATCGTGTTCCTCGATCCTGGCCACAACGGCGCCAACGACGCCTCGATCAATAGGCAGGTGACCAATGGCCGCGGGGGCACCAAGGAGTGCCAAACCACCGGTACCTCCACCGACGCCGGCTATCCCGAGCACAGCTTCAACTGGGATGTGGTGCTGCGCATTCGCGCGGCGTTGATGGCGCTGGGCGTGCGTACCGCGATGTCACGGGGTGACGACAACGCGTTGGGTCCGTGTGTGGACCAGCGCGCCGCAATGGCCAACGCCGTGCAGCCCGATGCGATCGTGAGCATCCACGCCGACGGCGGACCGCCGAGTGGGCAGGGTTTTCACGTCAACTATTCCAGCCCGCCGCTCAACGAGGCCCAGGCCGGACCTGCGGTCCGGTTCGCGCAGGTCATGCGCGATCAGTTGGTTAGCGCCGGACTGCGGCCGTCCACCTACCGGGGCACCAACGGACTGTACGGGCGCGCCGACCTGGCCGGTCTGAACCTGGCCCGCTACCCGTCCGTCCTGGTCGAACTCGCCAATATGAAGAACACCGCCGAGGCCGCGGTTCTGGCCAGCGCTGAGGGGCGGTCGCGGTACGCATCAGCGGTCACCCAGGGCATCACGGCGTACTTGGGTTCCACCACCCCGACACATCTATGAAACCCGTTGCGCCAGGGGGATTCAGCTCGGATCAAACGCGGCGACGCGGCTATGTTGGCCCACGCCAGGGACATGCAGGGTTATGCCGGGGCTTTGCAGGAGCTGGGTGCCGATATCGCCAGCGAGCAGGCCGCGCCGTTCATGCCTGGCAGGCGATACCGGTATGACGTATTAGGTTTGCAAGCCCGATGGAACCAGGCCATGGAAGCTTGGGTGCGGGCCTATCAGTCGATGGCCGGCACCCACGAAGCCAACACGATGGTCATGATGGCCCACGACCACGCTGAAGCCGCCAAAGGGTGGCAGCGAGGCGGTCCCGCGCTGGACGGTGCTGCTGGTTGTCGTATCCCGCGGTGAGTGAGCACACTGCCTGACCGCAAGCGCCGCCGTCGCCCCGTGTGCGGCGGTGAGCTGGATCAGAGGTCGGCGTTCCCGGAGGCCGCTGCACCCCAAATGCCATGCGACTTCAGTTTTTCGACGGCGTCGTCACAAGCGGGGGCGGCGGCACACCTGCGTCGGCGCACTCCTCGCGCTCCCTTCGCGGCCAACCCGGTTTCACTGTGCGGCTGCGGCGTCCTGGCCGGGTGCGGGTCGTTGTCGGCTGCCGTAGCGCCGGCGGAATTTCTCGACTTGTCCGGCGGTGTCGACGATGCGGCGTCCGCCCGTCCAGAACGGGTGTGAATCCGAGGTGACTTCAACGACGACAAGTGGGTAGGTATGCACGCCGTCCGGGCTTTCCCACTCGATGGTGCGTGAACTGGCGATAGTCGATCGGGTCAGGAACATCGCACCTGTCGTGGCGTCCTGGAAGACGACTGGGTGGTAATCGGGGTGAATGCCGGGTTTCATCAGCGGTCTCCGTCCTGGACGTGGTGGACAGTTGCGTTTTCGCCATCTTCGGCTGGTGCTTCACAGGGGTCTTCGTGCCAGTCGCCAAACGGATCGTCGTAGTGGATCCAGTCCTGCGGGAGACGAAACTCGTCGGCCGTGAGCAGCGCGCCCTGGAGACCGTCGAGGATTTCCGCGGGGTGCGCGCTGTACACCAGGACAGTCATCGCGGTGTGCCGGTCGCCGTACTGGTCGTCCCACGTCAGCTCGGCGAAGGCGCGTCGCTCCGCATCGATGTCGGCCAGTTCGGGGCCGGTTAGGGCGGCCAGCCATTTGCCGGCCGAACTGACCTGCAGCCCACCGCCGGCCGATTCCAACCACATCGCCTGATCAGGCTGGCTGGCCAACCACAACCGTCCCCGGGTACGGATCACGCCGTCCAGCAACACGTCCAGACAAGCGTGCAGACGCTGCGGATGGAAGGGGCGTCGTGCATTGAACTCGACTAGTTTGACTGGACCCCTGAAATCCAGGGGTGGCTGTCCGGCAAGCAGCGGACCGTGTGGATCGTCGGCTCGGCCTCGCCGCGCGTCACGGTAGAGATTGCCCAGCGCGTGCTCGATGCCGTCGGCGCCCACAGATATGCGCGCGCGCGGTGACAGGCGGCGAAGCACGGCGGCCACAATCGGGTTAGGGCGGTTGAGCACGGCAACGTCGGCGAATTCGGCCTGTCCGACCACCACCTGCGCTTGGGTGCGCCCGTCGTCGAGTTCCGCGTCGCCCAGCGCCTGCTTCAGCCACACCGATGAATCGACACAGGTGATCACCGCGGCGATCGAAACGTCAAGGGCCGCAGGCCCGTCGACATATCCCGGTGCCACGCGGACCCGGACATGGTCGATGGCCACGCAGATCGGTTCGGGTTCCAGCCATGGCGCCAGGTGCACCACTATCCGGTCCACGTCGGCGCGGCGATGGAGCTGGCGCAACAGGACCAGTAGGTCCTTGCGGACGGTGCACGACACGCAGCCGTGCGCGAGTTCGAGCCCACTCTCGGCGGTCGTCAAGACGCCGTTCTGCAGAATCACCGTCGTTCGACGCACCACGTGACCGTCGAAACGGTGCTCGACAACCAGCGTCCCCGGAGTGCGTAACAGTGCACCCACAACCGGATCGGTGTATCTTTGGCCGGCGACCAGGATGACGGGCGTCCGCATCAGGCTCCTTATTGAAAATCATTTTCATCTCGGCTCTTAGTACGGTACCGTCTTTGACGAGCCTTGTCGAAAATCATTTTCAATAAGCGTGGTTGTGGAGGTGCACGATGTCGGCCCACTGTCAGGTGACCGGCCGAACCCCGGGCTTCGGTAACGCGGTGTCGCATTCCCATCGCCGGACCCGTCGGCGCTGGTCACCAAACATCCAACTCAAGACGTACTACCTGCCGTCGGAGGGCCGCCGGATTCGGCTGCGGGTCAGCGCCAAGGGGATCAAAGTCATCGACCGCGACGGGATCGAGGCCGTCGTGGCACGGTTGCGCCGCCAAGGACAGCGAATCTGATGGCACGCAACGAGATACGGCCCATCGTCAAACTGCGCTCCACCGCCAGCACCGGCTACACCTACGTCACCCGCAAGAACCGGCGCAACGATCCCGACCGCCTGGTGCTGCGCAAGTACGACCCCGTCGCCCGCCGCCACGTCGACTTCCGAGAGGAGCGCTGAGCATGGCCAAGAAATCCAAAATCGTCAAGAACGAGCGCCGGCGCGCAATTGTGGCGCGCTACGCCCCACGCCGCGCCGAACTCAAAGAGATCATCCGCTCACCATCGAGCACCGGCGACCAACGGGCGGCGGCGCAACTGGAGTTGGCGCGCCAGCCCCGCGACGCCAGCGCGGTGCGGTTGCGCAACCGCGATGCCGTCGATGGGCGTCCGCGCGGTTATCTGCGCAAATTCGGGGTGTCAAGGGTGCGGGTCCGCGAACTGGCGCACGCCGGGCAGCTACCCGGCGTGCGGAAGTCGAGCTGGTGATGGGCAAGAAGTCTCCGCGCACACGTCGCCCCGTCCGGCTCGGCGTCAAGCCCGCCAAGAAGAACCTCCTCGCCGGCCTTGGGCTCACTGCGGTGGACTACAAGGACACGGCCGCGCTGCGCGTATTCATCTCCGAGCGGGGCAAGATCCGGTCCCGTCATGTCACCGGTCTCACAGTCCAACAGCAACGACAAGTCGCGACGGCCATCAAGAACGCGCGCGAAATGGCGTTGCTTCCTTATTCGGGGCAGGGCGTCAACCGTTGACGCGCCGGCGGTTTGCGGCCTACCGCGAGAAAGGATTCGCATTGACTTCCGCGCACCAAGGTACCGACCGCCCGTTCACAGTTGTCGTCTGCGCTGTCTGTGCGGCCGACCACCACCTCTCCGTGATCGACGAACTACGTCCCGCCATCCGACGCTGTCCCCGCGCCATGCTGGTCTCCAGCGCGTGCATGCTGGGACCACTCACCTGCGCCGCCCGGCCAACGGGGTGCGGCGTCATGGCCGTGGTCCAGCCGTGCACGAATGACCGGGAGGCGTGCGGGCCGCCCCACTGGATCGGGCCGATCACCGATCACGGGCAAGCAGCTGCCCTGCGTGATTGGTTACAGCTCGGGCGATGGGAAGACACGCCCCTGCCAACGCAGCTCGTTCGTCATCGGGTTTGGACCGCCAACTCCAGTCGGCGCAATTGATGTAGCGGTCCAGCCGCACGAGCGGATTGGTCAGTGGGGGTAGGCGTACGGGTTAGCCGGGGCATCGATGCGGACGATCGAAGTCACCTGCAATGTCGGAACCAAAGTTGAATTCGGTTGCCGCGGAACGGGTATGACCTGGCCCTCGGCCCGAACCCAGGTGTTGTCCGGCAGCCCACGGGCGCCGGCGGCGGCCGGGCCAGTCAAATGGATGCGGGCCAGCTGCGCGTCGGCGGCACAACAGATGACGACGATGCGACCCAGGTCCACGCCCGTGGCCTCGTTGAGGACAAAGCCGGTCACCGTGATCGGGCGGTCCCGCAACGAACCGGTAGTGTCGTGGGCCTCTCGCAGTACCACGTCGGGCACCGACACCTCGGGGGCCGGGCCCGGCGGCAGCGGCGGAAACGCCCGGTCCAGAACGTGATTGGACACCGCGGTCACCGAGGGAGCGGCGGCTGTGGGCCGCAGTGCCGGCGGCGTGATGAAGATCAGGATCACGATGGGAACGACCAGCGACCAGGCGATGACCGGCCGATGGGAGTGCGTCTGCCCGTGATCGCCGGGCCCCTCACTAGTCCTGGGCGCCCCACGGCGGATGTCGCCGATGATCGCCACGAACGCCAAGCCGACGAGCAGTACCGCCGACGCGACCAGCCAGGGCAGTAGTCCGGGCTTGACATACCGGATGAATGCGCCCGACACGGAGATCATGGCCATGCTGACACCTACCAACAGCAGTACGGTGTTCTCGGTTTCGCGGCTCATTTACCCTCCAAGAACGAGCAGCCCGACCACGCACGCGCTCGCCGTCGCCACCAGGAACGTGCAGGGCGCGAAGCGCGCCGCGAATGACCGGCCGAACATGCCCGCTTGCATCGCGAAAAGCTTGACATCGACGGCCGGCCCCACGACCAGGAACACGAGCCGGGGGAGCAACGGCACCATCGTCATACTGGCGGCCACGAACGCGTCGGCCTCCGAGCACAGTGCCAGCACCACCGCCAGCACGGCCATCAGCGCCACCCCGAGAATCAGGTCCGCCGCCAAGTGCGTGAACACCCACGACGGCACGACCACGTGCAGCGCCGCCGCCGCCATGGCACCCAGCACCAAGTAGGAGGCGGCTTGCAGGAAGTCATGGCGGGCCGCCTCGGCGAAGATCACCAAACGGGATTCGGTCTGGACAGCGGGCGGGCTCAGCCGGCGGGTGATCCACTCCGGCCGGCCCCAACGCGCCCACGCCCAGCCCATCACCACGGCCGTCAGCAGTGAGGCGCCCATCCGCGCAACGACCATGCCGGGCGCCCCGGGGAACGCCACCGCGGTGGCCACCAGCACCACCGGGTTGATCGCCGGGGCGGCCAGCATGAACGTCAATGCCGCGGCACCCGTCGCCCCGCCGTCGCCGAACAAGCGCCGCGCCACGGGCACCGAACCGCATTCACAGCCCGGCAGTACCGCCCCGCCCACACCGGCGGCCAACACCGCCACCGCGGGACGGCGCGGCAGCCAGCGCGCCAACCTCTCCGGCGACACGAACACCGCGATCAGCCCACTGACCACCACCCCGAGCGCGAGGAAAGGGACGGCTTGGACGAACACTCCGCAGAATACGGTGCCCGCCGTCGACAATGCCGCATTGTCGGAGACCGCATTGCGCAGCACCGTCGCCGAAAATGCACAGGTCAAAAGGAGAATTACCAGCAGTTCCATCGACCCGAGTCGTAGTCTCCGCCCGGATCTCAGGATCGCCACCGCAACATTATGTCAGCGTCCGGGGCGGTGGCGGCCGCCACGTCACGGCAGATTTGCACTCATGGACCGCAGCGCGCACAGAGTTTTCCTGCCAGATCGAGGTGGTCCTGGTGGAACACCTGCCGACATCGCTTCCTGCTCGGCCTGGCTGATGGTGCTGCGCATCAACGCCGCCTTGGCGCTGAAGGCCGATTGCGCGGCCACCGACTGCGAGTGATTTCCTCCCGATTCGTGTTGCTAGTCGTCGCGTCGCTCGCTGTCGCGGCCGCCTTCGTTGCCCTCGCGGCCACCGTCGGGTGCCCAGGTACCCGGCATCATCGGCATTTTTGGGCCGCCGCCGAACTCGTCAGGGGCTAGCGTGGTCAAGCCCGCCGCCTCGGCGCCCGACTCCTTACGTGCCGTACCGGCAAACCCCAGATTTCCTGCACCCTGATCCGACGCCACGGTTTGCGCGCTCGGCGGCGCGCCCCAGTCCGGTTCGACGTCGACGTTCATGTCCGCGAACTCGTCGCCGTAGTCGCGCTGCTTCGCGCGCCTGCGCCGACGTGCCCGCGCCGCGTCTCGCGCGCCCGCGGCCGCCGCGGCCGCGGCGCTATCGGGTTCCGGGGCTTTCCTTTTGGCGCTGGAGCTGGCGGCGGCGCTCATCCCCGAGCCCGTCCCGATACCGGGCGGAGCGACGACATAGGGGGGTGCGAAAGCCGCTGCATGCGGCGGCGGGGCGGGCGGCGCGGGGCTGGCAACGGTCGTCGCCGTCGGAGCGGGTGCGGACGCCGGCGCCGAGGCGGGAGCCGCGGCCGGCGCGACGGGAGCAGGGGCCGTGGCGACGACCGGCAACGGGGTGGGCGGCGGGGTGGGGGCCGGCATCGGCGCCGGGACGACCGCGGGCTGGGGTATGCCGGCCAGGCCGGCCAGCGCCGCGAAGCCGCCGACGGCGCCGAAGGGGGCGACCGCGAGCAGGACCGCGGGGGCCAACAGCTGCGGCGCGGTGGTCAGAATTTCGAGGATGTGCGTCGGCCAGTCGAACAGCGCGAGTTGCACCAGGTATTGGAAGGCCAGCGCCGGATTGTGCACCAGGTAGTAGCCGAACTGCTGGAAGTCCTCGAAAAGCTCCAGGGCCCGAACCACCCAGAAAATGGGCTGACTGGCGTTCGCGTAGGCGTCGTAGGGCAACCCGTTGACGGTGCCCTGCGCGGGGTCCCAGTTGATGCCGAGGTTCTTCAGGATCTTCGCGATGAAGTCGTCGAGCGGATTGTCGATCGTGGGGTCGTGGAAATTGCTTCCCGAACCTTGGTTCGTGGCATTGGATTTCACAATTTGCGGCGCGGGGTCGGTCTGCGGTGTCGACGCCACCGCCGCCGTGGAGACGGCCTGATAAGTGGTCATCGTGCCGGCGGCCTGCACCCACATCCGCGCGTAATCCGCCTCGTTGAGGGCGATCGGAACCGTGTTGATGCCAAAGAAGTTCGTCGCCACCAACGCTCCGTGGACGACGTGGTTGGTGGCGAGTTCCGGCAGCGTCGGCATGGCCGCCAACGCCGCGGTGTAGGCGACCGCGGCGGCCTCGTGTTGAGCGGCCGCCGCCGCGCTGTGCGCGCTGGCCTGCGTCAGCCACGCGAGGTATGGCGCATGCGCGGCCACATACGACTCCGCGCTCGGCCCCTCCCACGAGCCGGCCTGGGCCGCAGCCAAGACGCCGCTGAGTTCTTCCGCGGCGGAAGCGTATTCGGTGCTCAGCGCGGACCACGCGCCGGCCGCTGCGAGTAGCGACGCCGGACCGGGGCCGCTACTGAGCAAGGCGGAGTGCACCTCCGGTGGCGAGGCCATCCAGATCGGCGCCGTCATAGGTACTCCTCGGACTGGAAGGCTTACCAGGCAGAGGAGAGCTTAATGAATATGATTGTCGTTATCAACTCGGCGGATGGCGCGTCCGCCCGAGCGCTAGACCAACGGGCGGCCCGTCCTGATCCGGCGGTCGACGTCGGCCAGCAGGACGTTGAAGGGGAACTGCCGAACGAAGCGGGGTAAGCACCGGTTCACCACGGCCAATGTCGCCATGAGCCGGTCGAAGCGCCGTTGCTTGGTGGCGTCCCAGGGCAGCCGCATCTCGTCGCGGAACCGCTGCGGCAGAAAGCCCGTGGTGATCAGCAACGCCAAGCTGTCGGAGGCGCGCTGCAGGCGGTGCGGCAGCGCCACCCCCCGGATGCGGTTGGCGGCGATGGGATAGAGGTACTCACGGACGGCATCGTCGATGTGGACCTTGGCCAGCGACTCCTGCCAGTACCGGTCGAACGCCGCCCGGTTCGCCGGCCACATCTCCGGCGGCACCTGCAGCGTGGTGGCCAGCGCCATGCCCTCGCGGTAGTGGCGGTCGGCGTCCTCGCCGTCCAGCTCGCCGATGAACATGCGGTAGATGTCGACCCCGCCCTTGTAGAGGCAGGCCCCCACCCACAGCTGCAGGTCGGGGTCGAAGGCGTTGTAGGGCACCGGGCTTTCCGGTGTGGAGTAGACCTGCGCGTGGGCCCGGTTCACCGCCCGGCGGAAGGCCTCCTTCTGGGCGTCGCTGCCGTTGGTCGCCACGGCCAGGTAGGTGAAGGTGGTGCGCGCGCGCTTGATCGGATGCAGGTCGACGCGACCGCTTTCGACGCGGCTCTCCATGACGCCATAGCCGACACCGGGGCGCGCCAACTGCATGATCACGTTCGCCGGGCCGGCCAATAGCGCGACGCCCATCAACCCCTCGTCCATGCCGAGCGCCCGCCGCCGGCCCCGCCGTGCGCGGGATGGCCGCGGCGGGTCGGCGATCGCGCGCTCGACGTGCCGAGCCGGTTCGTGAACAGCCTCGTGTATTGCCATAGTCAGACCCTCCAGCGGCGCCGCCCGCCAATGTGCGAACGATCGTTTCCTGATATTGTCGTGGCGTCGCGTTGGTGTCAAGATGGTTCCCATGAACCAGACCTCGAGCGCGCGGCCGTACCGCGGAGTCGAGGCCGCGCAGCGGCTGGCCACCCGCCGCAACCGGCTCCTGGCCGCCGGCCTGGAGCTACTCGGCGCGGAGCAACAGAGCGTCTCCGCGGTCACCGTCCGCGGCGTGTGCCGCCAGGCCGGCCTGGCGGCCCGATACTTCTACGAAAGTTTCGCCGACAAAGACGAATTCGTCGCGAGTGTCTTCGACTGGGTGGTCGCCGAGCTGGCCGCCACCACACAGGCCGCGGTGGCGGCGGTGCCGGCGGACGAGCAGACCCGCGCGGGCATGGCCAACATCGTGCGCACCATCGCCGACGACGCCCGCCTCGGGCGCCTGCTGTTCAGCACGCAGCTGGCCGATCCCGTGATCGTGCGCAAGCGCGCCGAGTCCAGCGCGCTGTTCGCCATGCTGTCGGGCCAGCACGTCGGGGACGCGCTGCGGGTCCCGGCAAACGACCGCATCAAGGCCGCGGCGCACTTCGTGGTCGGCGGCGTCGGGCAGACCATCAGCGCCTGGCTCGCCGGCGACGTCCGACTTGAACCGGACCAGCTCGTCGATCAGCTGGCCGCACTGCTCGACGAACTCGCCGAGCCAAAGCTGTACCGCCCCAAGGAAACACGGGCAGACGCCGACGCGTAGTCGCGTGTCACAAGCTCACACCGGGCAGACCGTGCGCCACCCCGTCGCAGCGGTGAGCACGAAGTCACTCAGGGCCGTCGAAATATGTTGCCGCAAATCGTCGTCCGAGTTGGGACGGCCAAGCTCGTAGGCAATGACCGAGACGAAGACCCGGCCGTGCACCCTTCCCGACAACAACGCCAGCGCCCCATTGGCGCGGTACATGGTCGCCGTGGTCACCCCTCTTGTCGCTGCTATTGGGCGGTAGTCAAGGAACGCGAGGATCGCCGCGATGCCAGTAATCTTCTTTACCCTCACCGACGACCGCATCGGGCCGGTGCCCTTTGACGGCTCGCTGAGCCAAATCCCCGCCGCCTCAGGGGAACAGCGGCAGCTGCCACAGCCGCATCCCGGGGTCCAGCAGCCACAACCGCATCATCGTGAGCCGTATCAGCCGCTGCGCGCTGAAGATCAGGAACACCGCCAGCGGCACCTCGATCAGCAGCGCGGTGGTCACCGACAGCCAGACGTCCTTGGGCCCGGCCGTCATCAGGTCGAACCAGGCGTCGCAAATCAGCAACACCCCGGTGGTGAACGCGGCCGGGACCAGCAGCTGGCGGCGCAGATACCCGAGCACCGCCGTCGCCAGCATGAACCCGACCAAGAGAATGTCGAAGCCCACCCACGTCACGGGCCAGTTGTGGGCAACGTAGTTCTCCGGCAACGTGACCGAGAGATACCCCAGCCAGGGAACCATCGCCATCGAGCCGCCAACCATCAGACTCAACCGGATGCGCCGCACCCGCGCCAGCAGCGCCGGGTCGATCAGGTCGCCGACGGGCTGCTCCAGCCGGGAAATGAGCTGCCGTCGCTGCTCGGGCGTGAGCGCCGCGATCTGCGCGTCGGTCAGGATGCCGTCGGTCATCAGCGACCGGCGACCACCGGAGGTCGGCGGTCCGCCGCGGTCTTGGGCACGGCCCGCGCATCGCTGGTATCGAATTCTTTGACCCAACAAGCGAATTCGAGGGTGATGCCATCGGGGTCCTGAAAGTAGAACGACCGCACGTACACCCCCGGATGCACCGTCGCGGACACCTGCTTGGGGCTCTCGTCGTGGTTGAGCACCGGGCCGACCCGCACCCCTTTGTCCTTGAGCCGCTGGCGGTAGGCGTCGAACTTCTCGGCCGGTACGTGGAATGCCAGGTGGTTCATGGTGCTCACCGCGCTGGTGATGTCGCCGATGCCGGGGATGGCGCCCGGGGACGAGATGCCCGGTACCCGGTCGGGGGCGTCGGCGAACCAGAAGAAAGCGACGCAGTCACCGTCGCCGGCGTCGAAGAAGAAGTGCTGGCCCGCACCCCCGGGCAGGTCGAGTGACTTGATCAACGGCATGCCGAGGATGTTGGTGTAGAAGTCCACGGTGCGCGCCATATCCGAGCAGACCAGCGCGACATGGTTGATCCCGCCGAGTTCGAATTCCGTGTTGGTGTTGTGTGGCTTGATCATCGCGCGGCTCCCCTCGGTCCCCGGCTTGAGGTCCTGGCCAAGATGTAATTCTGAATCTAACATCGGCTTCAGTTTTCAACGAGATGTCAATCGCCAACAGGGCCGCTGAAATGACGCTTCATACCGGTGCCGCCGGAGTTATCCGCGAGTTCGTCGGGCTACCGTCGCGCACCGCCGGGCGCGCCGGTGCGGGCGGGCACCCTTGCCAGGGTCTTTATCACCGCGGAGTGGGACGCAAGCCCAAGGTGGCGATGATCGCCGCGCACTACCAGATCGACTTTTCCGAGCACTATCTCGCCGACTACATGGCCACCCGCGGCGTCGGCTTTCTCGGCTGGAACACCAGGTTCCGTGGCTTCGAGAGCAGCTTCCTGCTCGACCACGCGCTGGTCGACATCGGCGTCGGGGTGCGCTGGCTTCGCGAAGTGCAGGGAGTGGAAACCGTTGTGCTGCTGGGTAACTCCGGCGGCGGCTCCTTGATGGCCGCGTATCAGTCGCAGGCCGTGGACCCGAACGTGACCCCGCTGGACGGGATGCGTCCGGCGGCGGGCCTGACCGAGTTGCCCGCCGCGGACGGCTACGTGGCGACCGCCGCCCATCCCGGGCGGCCCGACGTGCTGACGGCCTGGATGGATGCCGCCGTCGTCGACGAGAACGACCCCGTCGCCACCGACGCCGACCTCGACCTGTTCAACGAGCGCAACGGCCCCCCGTATGCGCCGGAGTTCCTCGACCGCTACCGCCGCGCGCAGACCGCCCGCAACCACGCCATCACCGACTGGGCCGAGAAGGAACTCAAACGCGTTCGCGCGGCCGGGTTTTCCGACCGCCCGTTCAGCGTCATGCGCACCTGGGCCGATCCCCGCATGGTCGACGCCAGTATCGAGCCGACCAGGCGTCAACCGAACATGTGTTATGCCGGCCTCCCGGCCAAGGCGAACCGGTCCGCGCACGGCATCGCCGCGGCCTGCACCCTGCGCAGCTGGCTGGGCATGTGGAGCCTGCGGGTGGCGCAGACCCGGGCCGAACCGCACCTGGGCCGGATCAGCTGCCCCGCCCTGGTGATCAACGCCGAGGCCGATACCGGTGTCTTTCCGTCCGACGCCCAACGGATTTTCGCCGCGCTCGCCGGCCCCGACAAGACGCGGGCGTCGATCGACACCGACCACTACTTCACCACCCCGGGCGCTCGCAGCGAGCAAGCCGACCTGATCGCCAAGTGGATCGCCAAGCGCTTTCGCTGAGAGGCCCCGCCCCCCGGTAACCCCTGTGGTCAACCAACCGACCGGTTGTTAGTTTGGAAGGTGCTTGGCCGAGACGGAACCCGAAAGCATGGGAAGGCGACCAATGCCGATCGCTATCACTCCTGAGCATCAAGACCTGGCCGATTCGGTGCGGTCGCTGGTGGCGCGCATCGCGCCGTCCGAGGCGTTGCACGCGGCAATGGAAACGCCGATCGACAATCCCCCGCCGTACTGGCAGGCGGCGGCCGAACAAGGCCTGCAGGGTCTGCATCTGGCCGAGTCGGTGGGAGGGCAGGGCTTCGGCATCCTCGAGTTGGCCATCGTGCTGGCCGAGTTCGGCTACGGCGCGGTGCCCGGGCCCTTCGTGCCGTCGGCGATCGCCAGCGCCCTGATTTCGGCCAACGACGCGGAAGCGAAGGTGCTCTCCGAGCTGGCGTCCGGCGCCGCCATCGCCGCCTACGCGATGGACTGCTGCGGGCTGACCGCCACCCGCCAGGGTGACGCGCTGGTGCTGCGCGGCGAGGTTCGCGCGGTTCCCGCCGCGGCGCAAGCCTCGGTGCTGGTGCTCCCGGTCGCGATCGACAGCGGCGAGGAATGGGTGGTGGTGCGCGCGGAGGAGCTCGAGATCGAGCCCGTGAAAAGCATCGACCCGCTACGCCCCGTCGCCCATGTTCGGGCCAACGCCGTCGAGGTCGGCGCCGACGCCGCATTGAGCAACCTGAGCATGGCGACCGCGCACGCGCTGATGACGACGCTGCTCTCCGCCGAGGCGATCGGGGTGGCGCGCTGGGCGACCGACACCGCGTCGCAATACGCCAAGATCCGTGAGCAGTTCGGCAGGCCGATCGGCCAGTTCCAGGCCATCAAGCACAAGTGCGCGGAGATGATCGCCGACACCGAGCGGGCTACCGCAGCCGTATGGGACGCCGCCCGCGCAATCGATGAGGCGCGCGAAAACAATTGGGAAATAACGGTTTCCAATGTCGAGTTCGCCGCCGCCGTGGCGGCGACGCTGGCGCCGGCGGCCGCTCAACGCTGCGCGCAGGATTGCATCCAGGTGCACGGCGGGATCGGTTACACCTGGGAGCACGACACGAACGTGTACTACCGCCGGGCGCTGGTGCTGGCCGCCTCTTTCGGCCGCAGTGCGGAGTACCCGCAGAAAGTGGTGCACACGGCCACCAGCACCGGCCTGCGCGCGGTCGACATCGACCTCGACCCCGACACCGAAAAGCTGCGGGACGAGATCCGGGCCGAAGTCGGCGCGCTCAAGGCGATGGAGCGCGACCAGCGCAAGGTCGCCATCGCCGAGGGCGGCTGGGCGCTGCCGTATCTGCCGGAACCGTGGGGCCGCGCCGCCGGGCCCATCGAGCAGATCATCATCGCCCAAGAGTTCACCGCCGGTCGGGTCAGGCGCCCGCAGATGGGCATCGCGACGTGGATCATCCCGTCGATCGTCGCCTTCGGGACCGACGAGCAAAAGCAGCGGTTCCTCCCGCCGACGTTCCGCGGCGACATGATCTGGTGCCAGCTGTTCTCCGAGCCGGGTGCCGGATCGGACCTGGCCGGGCTGAGCACCAAGGCAACCCGAACCGACGGCGGCTGGCGCATCACCGGCCAGAAGATCTGGACCACGGCGGCGCAGCTCTCCCAGTGGGGCGCGCTGCTGGCGAGAACGGAGCCGAACGCTCCAAAGCACAATGGCATCACCTACTTCCTCCTGGACATGAAGAGCGAAGGCGTCGAGGTGAAGCCGCTGCGCGAGCTCACCGGGAACGCGATGTTCAACACCGTCTACATCGACGACGTGTTCGTGCCCGATGAATGCGTGCTCGGCGAGGTGAACCGGGGTTGGGAGGTCAGCCGCAACACCCTTACCGCGGAACGGGTTTCGATCGGCAGCAGCGAGGCGAACTTCCTGGCGACTCTCGGCCAGTTCGTCGAGTTCGTTCGCGACGGGCAGTTCGACCCGGTCGCCCAACACCGAGCGGGTCAGTTGATCGCCGAGGGCCACGCCGCCAAGGTGCTGAACCTGCGCTCGACGCTGTTGACGCTGGCCGGTGGGGATGCCATGCCGTCGGCGGCCATCTCCAAGCTGCTGTCGATGCGCACCGGTCAGGGGTATGCCGAGTTCGCGGTGTCCTCGTTCGG
This sequence comes from uncultured Actinomycetota bacterium, assembly GCA_963850895.1. Taxonomy (GTDB): domain Bacteria; phylum Actinomycetota; class Actinomycetes; order Mycobacteriales; family Mycobacteriaceae; genus Mycobacterium. Next base: position 76,420 of record CAWKNK010000003.1, read on the forward strand.
CACCGACGCCGCAATCGGCGACACGGGCCAACTACCCGGCAAGTGGGGCGAATACCTGCTGGCGAGCCGCGCCACCACCATCTACGGCGGTACCTCCGAGGTGCAGCTGAACATCATCGCCGAACGGCTGCTTGGTCTTCCTCGCGATCCCTAACTGCCACATCCGATGTGGCCACTGGAGAGGGCCATGCCGACCTGAGGGGTGGTCAGGCCGGCATGGTTTCCCCCATCCGTGGGCCGGTCAGCCTACTGTGGATCGGCACGCCGAGGCTGGCCGGCTACCACGGGGAGTTGGTTCACCACCACCAGTTCCACCAGTGCCCGGGAGCCCAGAATCCGCGGTTGCCCGAACCCCAGCCAGGGTGGCCTCCCCCGCCCCATCCGTGGCCGCCCCATCCATGGCCGCCATGACCCCCTCCTGGACGGTCAGGAAGGATGCCGGGTCCGCCGGGCGCGCCGTGCGGGCCGGTGGTGGTGAAGCTGGTGTCGGAACCTGGCACCGGGGCCGCCTGGGCGGGGCCGGCGCCGAACAGTAGCGCTCCGGCCACCGCGCAGGCACCGGCCGCGCCCGCGGCCGCGCTTCGCAACGATCGTGAAGCAATCATCATCGCAAGAGCTCCTTCCAGGACCTGATGCCGACAAATAAAACGTTAGCGAGTTATTTCCCGGCAAACAATCGCCATACACCAAAATCGCGCTGTGAATTGTCTAACAAATGCTTTGGCGATATTTACTGCCGCCAAGTGCGGGCGACAATAATGATTTCCATAACTCAGGATACGGGTGGATACTGAGTTTCGCAGGAGTTCTGTATTGACTGATCAAAGGCCATCTACTGATATACTGGTTTCCGTTTTTGCGTACCGGCATATTGACTGATTTGCGTACTGCATTGCCATGCCCGCAGGGCGATGCTCCGGAATCAGGGCCAACCAAATAGCCCGCCGATCAGCTACCTTCCCGAATTTGATATCGGATGCCGCCGCTGGGACGCCCGATGCGAGCGCGGCCGCCCCGTGGGCCGTTTCGCGATGCGCCGGCCAAGGTCCGCGGCCCGGCGACGCGACTTACGCCGTCGTCGGTGGAAGAATCAGTATTGACACACTCGAGCACTGATTTACTGATTGGCCCACTCACCGGAGGACAACCGCCGCAGTGAACTTCAACCCCAGCCACATCGGACCCAGCGCCGGAACGTTTCGGGGCCCCGCACCGGCGGCCACACCGGCAGGAGACGCCGCGCCGACCGAGCGCCTCACCGGGCTGGGGCAGCAGGGCGCCCACCGGATGGTCGGCCCGCCGGCGGCCAACCAGGCGGGACGGGGTCAGCGGACGCGCCGTACCGTCGACCTCCCGGCGGCCACCCATCGAGCCCTCGACATCTGGCAGCGGGAGGCGGCTGATCGCCTGGGAGTCGCCCGGGTGACCGGACAAGAGGTCCTCATCGCGCTCATCGACCAGCTCCTGGTCGACCCCAAACTCGCGGCGCAGATCGTCCGGGCCATCAAAGACCGGCGCTGACCCAATAGCGGCTACTCGACCTCCATCTCGCGCAGCTCGCGCTTGAGGATCTTGCCCGTCGGGTTACGCGGCAGCTCCTCGAGGAAGACCACCTCACGCGGCACCTTGTACCGGGCCAGGTGGTCGCGCACGTAGTGCTTGATGGTGTCCTCGTCGACGTCGGAGCCGTCCTTCTTCACGACGAAGGCGCGCAGCCGGTGGCCCCATTCCTTGTCCTCGACGCCGATCGCGGTCGCCTCCACCACCTCCGGGTGCCCGCTGATCAGATCCTCGACCTCGGCGGGGAATACGTTTTCCCCGCCGGAGACGATCATCTCGTCGTCCCGGCCGCTGACGTACAGCAGGCCGTGCTCGTCGAAGTATCCGACGTCGCCGGACGACATCAGGCCGTCGATGATCTGCTTGTGGCCACCACCGGTGTAGCCCTGGAACGGGAACGCGTTGCCCACGAAGATCCGGCCGACCTCGCCCTGCGGCCGCTCCTTGCCGTTGTCGTCGAGAATCTTGACCTTCACGCCCTTGACCACCGGTCCGACGGTCGCCGCGTTCTTCTCCAGGTCCTGCGGACCGGCGATGGTGGCGAACGCGATCTCGGTCGAGCCGTACATGTTGTAGATGACCGGCCCCAGGTCCTTCAGCGCGCGGCTGGCCAGCTCGGCGCCCAATTGCGACCCGGAGATGAACACGATCTTCAGGCTGGACAGGTCGGGCTTCTTGTCCATCTTCTCGAGCGCATCGAGGATCCGCGAGAGCATGACCGGCACCACCACCATGGCGGTCACCTTGTGCTTCTCAATGTCTTCGAGCACGTGCGGCGGCTTGAATTTCCGACGCAGCACCAGGGTCGAGCCCAGGAACATCGCGATGGTGCCGTGCAGGTACCCGAGCGCGTGGAACATCGGGGCGGGCAGCGAGGTCACCTCGTTGGCCTTGAACGGAACGTGCGACAGGATGCCGCCGACCGGCGCCAGGGTGGGTGGCGTGCTGCGGTTCGCCCCCTTGGGGGTGCCGGTGGTGCCGCTGGTCAGGATGATGATCGACGCGTGCTTGGTCGCCTTGGGGGCCGGTTCGGAGCTGCTGCGCTCGATCAGGTCGGCCAGCGTCTCGTCCTTGCTGCCCGACGGCTCGTCCGCGTCGGGGTTGGTGCCCAGCGCGCGCAGCATGCCCAGCTCCGGCTCGGCCTTGCTGACCGCCTTGGTGTACTCGTCGTCATAGATGATCAGCTTCGCGCCCTCGCGCTCCGACACCTCCTTGATCTGCGGGCCGGAGAACTCGCTGTTGAGCAGGATGATGCGGGCGCCGACCCGGGCGGCGCCGTAGTTGGCGATGAGGAACCAGCGGGTGTTGCGCGCCAGGATCGCGACCCCGTCGCCGCCCTTGACGCCCATCTCGAGCAAGCCGTTCGCCACCGCGTGGGCGGCGTCGTCGAGCTCCTTGAAGCTGAATTCGCCCTCTTCGTCGATGCACGCGGCGCGGTCGGGGTGGCGTCTGGCGTTGAGCGAGGGCAGCATGCCGAACTCGCCCCACTTGTAGATGTCGGTGGCCATCGCGGCGTAGTTGAGCGGTGGCTCCAGCCGGAAGGCGCCCGATTCGAAGATCTTGCGCACGTAGTGCAATTCGGCTGAGCCGCGTTCCAGGTACTGCTGAACCTTGGCAACCGCCTGCCCGGGCAGGCCAATCAGATTAGGCATGAATCCCACCCTATGTGACGTCCGTCGCATTACGAGGGGTAAGTACCCACCGACTTACGATGATGAACATGGGTCCGGTTTCGCTGGAGATGGCCGGGCGCCAGGTCACGATCACCCACCCGGACAAGGTGGTGTTCGAAGCCCACGGCGGCACGGGACCGCACACCAAGCTCGACCTGGTGCGCTACTACCTGTCCGTGGCCGAGGGGGCACTGCGCGGCGTGGCCGGCCGGCCGATGATCCTCAAGCGCTTCGTCAAGGGCATCGCGCAAGAAGCGGTGTTCCAGAAGCGCGCGCCGAAGAACCGGCCCGACTGGGTGGACGTCGCCGAACTGCACTACGCGCGGGGCACCTCCGCCGCGGAGGCCGTCATCCACGACGCCGCCGGCCTGGCGTGGGCGATCAACCTGGGCTGCGTCGACCTCAACCCGCACCCGGTGCTGGCCGACGACCTCGATCATCCCGACGAATTGCGGGTCGACCTGGATCCGATGCCCGGGGTCTCCTGGCGGCGGATCGTCGACGTGGCGCTGGTGGCCCGTGAGGTGCTGGAGGACTACGGCCTGGTCGCCTGGCCGAAGACGTCGGGGGCGCGCGGTTTTCACATCTATGCCCGGATCGCCCCGCGCTGGGAATTCCGGCAGGTACGGCTGGCCGCCCACACCGTGGCCCGCGAGGTCGAGCGTCGGGTACCCGACGCGGCGACCAGCCGCTGGTGGAAGGAAGAGCGCGAAGGGGTGTTCGTCGACTTCAACCAGAACGCCAAGGACCGCACGGTCGCGTCGGCGTACTCGGTGCGCGCGACGCCGGACGCCCGGGTGTCGACGCCGCTGCTCTGGGACGAAGTCACCGAGCGCCGTCCCGAGGAGTTCACCATCGACACCGTGCCCGGCCGGTTCGCCGCCATGGGTGACCCCTGGGCGGGGATGGATGACGCGGTCGGTGACCTCGACCGGCTGCTGGTGCTGGCCGAGGAAATGGGGCCCCCGGAGCGCGCGCCGAAAGGATCCGGCAAGGCAGGCGGCCGGCGCCAGTCGGTGATGCCGCTCATCGAGATCGCCCGCACCAAGACCAAGGACGAGGCGCTGGCCGCGCTGGTCACCTGGCGCGGCCACTACCCGGCGGCCTCCCGCCTGCTGAAGCCGGCCGACGTCCTGGTCGACGGCATGCGCGGGCCCAGTTCGATCTGGTACCGGATCCGGATCAACCTGCAGCACGTGCCGGTCGACCAGCGACCGCCGCAGGAAGAGCTGATCGCCGACTACAGCCCTTGGGACGGGTACGGGGGCAAGCAGAAGCCGTCGAGCTGAAACGCGGCGGTCGGCTATACCCCGACCCGCGCGACGTCGCTGCTCTTGCGCAGGTAGCAGTACCAGGTGACCACCAGCAGGGCGAGGAAGAAACCCACGTAGAACCGCAGCGCGGGTTCGATGGTGCCGAAGTGCGACTTCGACCAGGCGTACGCCAGCGGCACGACGAACCCGCCGACGGCGCCGATCGACGAGATCACGCCCAGTGCGCCCGCGGCCTGGCGCCGCATCTGCACCATGGTGTCCGGGTCGCCGCCGGCGAGCTCCCCCTTGATCACGAAGATCCTCGAGATCATCCGGTAGGTCGAGCCGTTGCCGATGCCGGTCGCGACGAACAAGAACATGAAGCTGGCGAAGAACACCGGCATGTTCTTGGCATTGACAGACCACAGCGCCGCCGCCGCCCCCGCGGCAAGCATGACGAAGCTGACGGCGGTGATCCGGGCCCCGCCGATCCGGTCGGCCAGCTTGCCGCCCAGGGGCCGGATGACCGAGCCGATGCCCGCGCCGAGGAAGGCCCAGGTCAACGCGATATCGCCGCGCCCGAACACCGTCTTGAGCAGCGTCGGGAAGGCCGCCGAGTAGCCGATGAACGAGCCGAATGTGCCGATGTAGAGCAGCGACATGACCCAGGTGTCGGGGTGCCGCAACGACTGCCACACCGGCTTCACGTCGGCCTTCGCCTCGGAGAGGTTGTTCATGAACAGGAACGCGCACGCCGCGGCCACCACGGCCAGCGGCACGTAGAAAAGGCCGGCGCGCGACAGCGCCACCCCGCCCCCGGCGACGACGATGGGCGGGATGATCTTCTGCACCACCGCCACGCCGATGTTGCCGCCGGCCGCGTTGAGGCCCAGCGCCCAGCCCTTGTCCTTCTCCGGGTAGAAGAAGGAGATGTTGGCCATCGACGAGGCGAAGTTGCCACCACCGAAGCCGGCGGTCGCGGCGATCGCTACCAGGACCGTGAACGAGAGGCCGGGATGGCTGACCGCCCAGGCCAGCAGTACGCACGGGATCAACAGCAGCACCGCCGAGATGGTCGTCCAGTTGCGGCCGCCGAAGAGCGGGACCGCGAAGGTGTAGGGCAGGCGCAGGAAGGCGCCGACCCCGCTGGGGACGGCGACCAGGCAGAGGGCCTGGCTCGCGGTCAGCGCCCAGCCGGACGCGGACGGATGCCCGTGCGCACCGGCCGTCATCTGGACCACGACGATGCTCCACAACATCCACACGCTGAACCCGACGTGCTCGGCGAAGATCGAGAAGATCAGGTTGCGTCGAGCGATCGGCTTGCCGGTCGTCTCCCAGAACACGGGGTCTTCGGGGCGCCAGTCGTCAATCCAATGCCCACCCCGGTGCGGCCGGCGCGGGGGCGCGGGCGCAAGGACCGGAGCGATCGGTTCTGGCGTCGTCGTCGTAGTCACATCCCGACGTTAAGAAAGGACTGTTACCGGTCTGCGTGGGCGCAGTTACGTCGGAGATACGTGGATCTCGCACCGGCCGTTGGGCGCTTGTCAGAACTTTTTGCCCCCCACATGCGGGAGAATTGCCGCATGCAGGCGACTGACCAGCCCCTGGGGCTGCGGGAACGCAAGAAGATCAAGACCCGCCATGCCCTCCGACGCGAGGCGTTCCGCCTGTTCGACGCGAACGGCTACGCCGCCACCACCGTCGAACAGATCGCCGACGCCGCCGAAGTGTCACCCAGCACGTTCTTCCGGTACTTCCCGTCCAAGGAGTCGTTGCTGCTGGCCGACGATCTCGATCCGCTGATATTGGCCGCGTTCGACGCCCAGCCGCCCGAACTGTCGCCGAGCCAAGCCATCCGCCGGGCCTATGCCACCACGATGGCCGGCCTGTCACCCGAGCAGCTGGAGTTCGAGAACACCCGTCAGCGGCTGATCTTCTCGATACCCGAGCTCAAGGCCGCCCTCTACGACGAGTACTACCGCACCGTGAACGTGATGGCGGAGGCCATCGGTCGCCGAATCGGCCGTCGCGCAACCGATTTCGAAGTCCGGGTGTTCGTCGGCGCGATGGTCGGCGCCATGATGGCGGCCTTCGACAGCGCGCCGAAAACGGCCGACACCATCTACCGGGCCCTGGACTTCCTGGACGCCGGCATGCCGCTGGGCTGAGCGGCGCAACCGCGCGGCGACGGGCGTGGCGGGCACGGAACGCGATAATCTCACGCGATGCGACACGGTTGGAATCGACGGGGATTCTTGCAGCTCGCAGGGGCTGCAGCGGTCGCAGCGGTCGCGGGGGCGCCGGCGGCCTGCTCGTCACGCAAACCGGCGTCGGACGCCTCCGGCGGCAAATCGGTGACGATCAATCACCTCTTCGGTCAAACCGTGATCAAAGAACCGCCCAAGCGCGTGGTCAGTGCCGGCTACACGGAGCAAGACGACTTGCTCGCCGTCGGCGTGGTGCCGATCGCCGTGACCAACTGGTTCGGCGATCAGCCGTTCGCGGTGTGGCCATGGGCCCAGCCCAAGCTCGGCGGGGCGCAGCCGGTGGTGCTGAACCTCGACAACGGCATTCCGGTCGACCAGATCGCGGGCCTCAAACCGGACCTGATCGTCGCCACCAACGCCGGGGTGGACGCCGATACCTATCGGAAGCTCTCCGCGATCGCCCCGACCGTGCCGCAGTCGGACGGCGACGCCTTTTTCGAGCCGTGGAAGGAACAGGCCACCGCCATCGGCCAGGCGGTGTTCCAGGCCGACCAGATGAAGTCGCTGATCGACGCCGTCGACCAAAAATTCACCGCCGTCGCCAAGGAACACCCGAACTGGACGGGCAAGAAGGCGTTGCTGATGCAGGGCACGCTATGGCAAGGCACCGTCGTCGCGACCATGGCCGGCTGGCGCACGGACTTCCTGAACCAGATGGGGCTGGTGATCTCCGACAGCATCAAACCCTTCGGCACCGATCACCGCGCCGTCATCCCCCGCGATCACGTCAAAGCGGTGCTCGATTCCGCCGATGTGATCATCTGGACGACCGAGAGCCCCGACGACCAGAAGGCGTTACTCGCCGACCCCGACGTGGCGGCGTTACAGGCCACCGCGCAGAACCGGCACATCTTCACCACCAAGGAGCAGGCTGGCGCGATCGCCTTTTCCTCGCCCCTGAGCTACCCCATGGTGGCCGATCAACTGCCCCCGCAACTCAGCAAAATCCTCGGGTAGATCCCCGCCGCGCCAGCCTGTTTGAGCGTTTGCTAAGGCAGCTCTGGCAGTGTTCGAAAATCCGTCGCTCGCCCCTCGCCCGCCCGCTCTGCGGAGGTTACCGTCGAGTAATGAGCGTGACGGACCTTACCGACAACGTGTCCAAGGACCTGCCGACGCAACTGGCCGGCAACACGGTTATGGACTTCGGCGACAGCGCGCTGATGCTGCAATGCGGCAGCACCGCCGAGGTATTGGCGTGGGCGGCGCAGTTGCGCGCCGCGGCGTTGCCGGGCGTGGTCGACGTCGTCCCGGCCGCCCGCACGGTTCTGGTGAAGCTTGATGGCCCCCGCTTCCAGGGCGTCATCCGACAGCGACTGCGCAAGATGCGGGTCACCGCCGAGGAGGTCGCCGCGCCGGATCGCCGTGCCGATGTGGTCATCGATGTCGTCTACGACGGCCCGGACCTTGCCGAGGTCGCCAGCCACACCGGGCTGACCATCGCGCAGGTGATCGACGCGCACACCGGGTCCCTGTGGCGGGTCGGATTCAGCGGGTTCGCCCCGGGTTTCGCATACCTCGTCGACGGCGACGCCCGCCTGCGGGTGCCGCGCCATTCGGAGCCACGCACCTCGGTGCCCGCCGGCTCGGTCGGCCTGGCCGGCGAATTCAGCGCGATGTACCCCCGCCAGTCGCCCGGCGGCTGGCAACTCATCGGCCGCACCGACGCGGTCCTGTGGGACCTCGACCGGCCCGCTCCGGCGCTGCTGACGCAGGGCATCTGGGTTCAGTTCCGGGCCGTCTGACCAAGGAGATCGCCGTGGCAACCCTGGAGATCCTTCGCACCGGACCGCTCGCCGTCGTCCAGGACCTGGGCCGGCCGGGACTGGCCCACCTCGGCGTGAGCCGGTCCGGGGCCGCCGACCGTCGCGCGCACCAGCTGGCCAACCGGCTGGTGGCCAACCCGACTGACCGCGCCACCGTCGAAGTGACGTTCGGCGGTTTCGCGGCCCGGGTCCGGGGCGGCGATATCGACATCGCGGTGACGGGAGCCGACACCGACCCGACCGTCAACGGAAACAAGTTCGGCACCAACAGCATTCAGCATGTTCACGACGGCCAGGTGATCGCCTTGGGCACGCCCCGCGCCGGGCTGCGGACATACCTGGCGGTGCGGGGCGGCATCGGTGTGGAACCGGTGCTGGGCTCGCGCAGCTACGACGTGATGTCGGCCATCGGCCCGGCACCGCTGCGGGTGGGAGATCAGCTTCCCGTCGGCGAGCACACCCCCGACTACCCCGAAGTGGACCAGGCCCCGGTGGCCGCGATCACCGGCCACGCGGTCGAGCTGGCGGTGGTGCCCGGGCCGCGCGACGATTGGTTCGTCGACCACGATGTCCTGGTGCACACCGATTGGGTGGCATCCGATCGCAGCGACCGCGTGGGCATGCGATTGGTCGGCCGCCCCCTGCAGCACTGCTACCCGGACCGCCACCTGCCCAGCGAGGGCACCACCCGTGGCGCAATTCAGGTGCCGCCCAACGGTTTACCGGTGATCTTGGGGCCCGACCACCCGGTGACCGGCGGTTACCCGGTGGTGGGCGTGGTGATCGACGAGGACATCGACAAAATCGCTCAGGTGCGCCCCGGCCAGTCGGTTCGCCTGCACTGGTCACGCCCGAGGGTTCTGGTGGGCGCCCAACCGCAGTCCGGCGTCGCGGGCTGGCCGTTTTCCTAGCCGAAATGTATTCCAGCTCACATAAAGCCGCACGCCTGGGTCGAATCACTTGAAATGGGTGGTTATTTCACCGTTTGCGGCCTACAGGGATTTACCAGATAACTGGTAATCAACTTACAGGCGATTCGGGCCGGATTCAGTTGACCCATTCCCGTCCCGAATGTGAGCATCGAAATGCACGGCGGGGCATGCCTCTTCATTCGAGGCGTCCACATTTTTTTCGCTGCGCGGGTGAGCGAAGCGATCCAGGGCACGGCGGGCGCCGGATGTGCCGGTGAGTGGGGCCTGACGAGAGGGAGTCATATGCACGCCACCTTGCGGGGCGCCATGAGCGCGCCCGCGGTTCGCCCTCCCGCTTCATCCCAACGCGCACAATCGAATTCACCGGCGGTCGGCCGAACATGAGTGCCGTGCCGTGCCGTTCCCCGGAAGCATCGCAGTCGACGAAAGGTGACGATCGGATGGCCCGCAATCACCGCATCGCGGACTGGAATCCAGAAGACACCGCGGCCTGGGATGCCGGCAACAAGAAAATTGCCCGCCGCAACCTGTTGTGCACCATCGCGGGCGACCACGTCGCCTTCTCGGTCTGGACGCTATGGCCCGTCATGGCGCTGTTCATGCCGGAGCATATCTACGGCTTCTCCGCCGGCGACAAGCTGCTGCTGGGCGCCGTTGCCACCCTGGTCGGTGGTCTGGCCCGGATCCCCTACACCCTGGGCATCGCCGCCTTCGGCGGCCGCAACTGGACCGCCTTCTCGGCGTTCGTGCTGCTGATCCCGACGGCCGGCACGATCGTGTTGCTGGCCAATCCCGGCCTGCCGCTGTGGCCCTTCGTGGTTTGCGCCGCGCTGACCGGGCTGGGCGGCGGCAACTACGCGGCTTCGCTCGCCAACGTCAACGCCTTCTACCCGCAGCGGCTCAAGGGCTCGGCGCTGGCCATCAACGCCGGCGTCGGCAACCTCGGGGTGGCGGTGATCCAACTGGTCGGGCTGCTGGTGCTCGCCACGGCCGGACACGAGGCGCCGTACTGGGTGTGCGCGGTGTACCTGGTGGTGCTGGCGGTGGTGGGTGTCGCGGCCGCGCTGTTCATGGACAACGTCAGCCACGGCACCCAGCTGAGCACCATGCGCTCGATCCTGTTCGAGCGCGACACCTATGTGATCTCGCTCCTCTACATCTGCACCTTCGGCTCTTGGATCGGGTTTGCCTTCGCGTTCGGTCAGGTGATGCAGGTCAATTTCCTGGCCAACGGGGAAAGCGCCAAGCACGCGGCGCTGCACGCCGCGCAGGTCGCCTTCGCCGGGCCCCTGCTGGGCTCGCTGGCCCGGATCTACGGTGGCCGGCTGGCCGACCGCAAGGGCGGCAGCCGGGTCACGCTCGGCGTGCTCGCCGGCATGACCCTGAGCGCCGGATTGCTGGTCATCATCAGCACCTTCGACGATCACAACGCCGGGCAGCGCTCGACCAGCATGATCGGCTACGTCGTCGGCTTCATGGTGCTGTTCGTTCTGTCAGGGATGGGCAACGGTTCGGTGTTCAAACTCATCCCCTCGGTCTACGAGGCGCGCAGCCACGCCCGTCAGCTGAGCGAGGCCGAACGTCGCCACTGGGCGCGCGCCAAGTCGGGATCGTTGATCGGCATCTGCTCCGCGGTCGGGGCACTCGGCGGCGTGGGCATCAACCTCGCGCTGCGCCAGTCCTACCTGGCCACCGGGACGGAGACGTCGGCGTACTGGGCGTTCCTTGCTTCCTACGTCGTGGCCGCGATCATCACGTGGATGGTGTACGTGCGCCGACCGGTGCTGCCCGCCGAGGCGGCGGACGATGAGACGGCAGGCGCACTGGCCCGCGTGTGAGCGCGGCCTCACTGTGGGCAATGCGTAAGCAATTGCCAGGTAACGCAACCGAAATCTGATGGGCATACACAGGTGATATGGGCCAGCCGGACTCCCCGCCGCTGACGGGTTACCGCATCGCGGTGACCTCATCTCGGCGCTCCGAGGAGCTGTGCGCGCTGCTCAGCCGCCAGGGCGCCGAGGTGTGCAGCGCGCCCGCGATCAACATGATCGCGCTGCCCGACGACGACGAACTGCACCGTAACACCGAGGCATTGATCGCCGAGCCACCCGACATCCTGGTAGCCCATACCGGCATCGGCTTCCGCGGCTGGCTGGCCGCGACCGAGGGGTGGGGGTTGGTCAACCCGCTCCTCACGGCGCTGTCCTCGGCCCGGATCGTCTCGCGCGGGCCGAAGGCGACCGGAGCGCTGCGCGCCGCCGGCCTGCACGAGGAGTGGTCGCCGGAATCCGAGTCCTCGCAGGAAGTGCTGGAATACCTGACGAAGTCGGGAGTGGCCGGGTTACGGGTGGCGGTCCAGCTGCACGGCGCCGCCGACGCGTGGGATCCCTTCCCGGAATTCCTCGGCGGGTTGCGTCTGGCGGGCGCCGAGGTGGTGCCCGTCCGGGTATACCGTTGGAAGCCAACGCCATTGGGCGGTATGTTCGATCAGCTCGTGACGGGGATCGCGGGGCGGCAGTTCGATGCGGTCACCTTCACGTCGGCACCCGCGGCCGCGGCGGTGCTGGAGCGCAGCCGCGAACTGGACGTCGAAGACCAACTGCTGGGAGCCCTGCGCAGCGATGTGCACGCGATGTGCGTCGGCCCGGTGACCTCCAAGCCGTTGATCCGAAAAGGCGTGCCGACGTCATCGCCGGAACGAATGCGGTTGGGGGCCTTGGCCCGTCACGTCGCCGAGGAGCTGCCACTGCTGGGCTCGTGCACCGTGGCCGCGGCCGGCCACACGGTCGATATCCGCGGCACGTGCGTGCTGGTGGACGGCTCGATCAAGGTGCTGTCGCCGTCCGGCATGGGGATACTGCGCGCGCTGGCGAAACGACCCGGTGACGTCGTCCCCCGCGGCGACCTGTTACGTGCGCTGCCCGGCAACAGCAACGACCCGCATGCCGTCGACACGGCCGTGCTGCGGCTGCGAACGGCTTTGGGCGACAAGAACATCATCGCGACGGTGGTCAAGCGCGGTTACCGGCTCGCGACCGAACAACGGGAGGGTTCGCCGTGGCGCTGATCCTGGTCGCGCACGGCACGCGCAGACCGGAGGGTGTGGCGATGGTCGAAGAGCTTGCCGCGCAGGCGAGTTCGCTGGCCAGGCGCCCGGTGGAAGTCGCTTTCGTCGACGTGTTGGGTCCCACCCCCAGCGAGGTGCTGTCGCGGGCGAGGGCTACCGGCCGGCCCGCCATCGTCATGCCGGCGTTCTTGTCGCGCGGCTATCACGTCCGCGCCGACCTACCGGCCCACGTCGAGCTCAGCGGGCACCCGAATGTCATCGTCACACCGGCCCTGGGCCCGAGTGGCCAGGTCGCCCGGATCGTCGGCGATCAGTTGATGAAATGCGGTTGGCGCCCTGGTGATTCGGTGATTCTCGCGGCAGCGGGAACATCGGATGTCAGGGCGCGCGCCGACCTGCACACCACCGCGACGCTGGTGTCGGCGCTGACCGGGTCGCGGGTGAGCCTGGCGTTCGCTGCCACCGGAGATCCACGGTTGCCCGAAGCGGTGGACGAGGTGAGGCGCCATGCGCGCCGCAGCAACGCGCGCGTCGTGGTCGCCTCCTACCTGCTGGCCGACGGCCTGTTCCAGGAACGGCTACACGCCTGCGGCGCCGACCTGGTCAGCCAACCGCTGGGCACCCATCCCGGCCTGGCGCGCCTGATCGCCGATCGATTCCGCCGGGCCATGCCGCCGGTCCTCGCCCCGACCGCCCGACACGCTTCGCGCCGATCGAGCGCGCAGCGGTTGGTTCATGAGCGGGTCATGCGGCCGAATTCGGTGGCTTGAAGGAGGCCTGAAGGCGCTGGCCGGCGAGGCGCGCCGACGCCCGGTGATGCTTGATCTTTGGTCTGATCCCGACGATCCTGACACCATGCCCCGCCGCGAAGAACCGTCGCATGGGCTCCTTGACCCCGTCGCCAAGATGCTGCGGTTGCCGTTCGGTACACCGGAATTCATCGACCGAATCGTCACCGGCGGGGTCAACCAGGCGGGCCGTCAAACGCTACGCATGTTGATCACCACGTGGGACGCGGCCGGCGGCGGCCCCTTCGCCGCGAGCGCGATAGCTTCCACCGGGATGGCCAAGACCGCCGAAACCGTGCAGAGCATGTTCATCGGCCCGGTTTTCGGCCCGCTGCTCAAGGTTCTCGGGGCCGACAAGGCCGCCACGCGGGCCTCGCTGTGCGCCTCGCAGCTGGTGGGCCTTGGCATCATGCGCTACGGCATCCGCTCCGAGCCGCTGCATTCGATGTCGGTCGACGCGATCGTCGACGCGATCGGCCCGACGATGCAGCGCTACCTCGTCGGCGATATCACGCGCTAGGGGGCGATCCGGCCGACCTGGACGAAGCCGTCGGCGGTGACGCGCGCCGGATACACCGGCACCGAAAAGTTCGGATCGTCCAGGCATTCACCGTCTTCCAGCGAGAAGGCCTGCTTGAGGATCGGCGACTGAACCGTTACCCGGCCACCGCGGTCTCCCACGATCCCACGCGAGAGCACCGCCGCCCCGGAGAACGGGTCGACGTTACCCACCGCGTGCAGCGAGCCGTCGTCCAGTCGGAACAACGCCGCCTGGGAACCGTCGTCGAGCAGCACGCCGACTCCCCGGCCCGGGATGAGGCGGTCGTACTCGCAGGCCGTCGTCCACACCTGGATGTCGTTGAGAAGTGTCATCTTTATCTCCCAGTTGCTCCGGAACCATCCTGACGGACCCGCGGCATGCCAATGGATACAGGGATTTTGCGTCCGGCATGCTCGGTGAATTCCACTGTCGAATCGACTTCGTCCGGGGCGTTGACGAACGAGACGAACCGCGACAGCTTGTCCGGGTCGTCAAGCACGCCCTTCCATTCACACCTGTAGTTCTGGACGTGCCGCTCCATTGCGGCCTCGAATTCCTCGGCCAGGCCCAGCGAGTCCTCGCACACGACCTCGCGCACGTGATCGAGAGCGCCCTCGAGCGAATCGACCCAGGGCGCGGTGCGCTGCAGCCGGTCGGCGGTCCGGATGTAGTACATGACGAACCGGTCGACGTAGCGGACCAGCGTCTCGGTGTCCAGGTCGCTGGCCAACAGCTGGGCGTGCTTGGGCGTCATGCCGCCGTTGCCGCCGACGTAGAGGTTCCAGCCCTTTTCGGTGGCGATGACGCCCACGTCCTTGGAGCGCGCTTCGGCGCACTCCCGCGCACAACCCGAAACCCCCATTTTGATCTTGTGCGGCGCCCGCAGGCCTCGGTACCGCAGCTCCATGTCGATGGCCAGCTGCACCGAATCCTGTTGGCCGTAGCGGCACCAGTCGGTGCCGACGCAGCTCTTCACGGTGCGCAACGCCTTGCCGTAGGCGTGACCGGACTCCATGCCACCCTCGACCAGCCGTCGCCAGATCTCCGGGAGCTGGTCCACCCGGGCGCCGAACATGTCGATCCGCTGGCCGCCGGTGATCTTGGTGTAGAGCCCGAAGTCCTGGGCGATCTGGCCGATCAGGATCAGGTGCTCGGGCTTGATGTCACCGCCGGGAACCCGCGGCACCACCGAGTAGCTGCCGTTCTTCTGGATGTTGGCCAGGAAGTGGTCGTTGGAATCCTGCAGCGACGCTTGCTCGCCTTCCAGGATGTGGTCCGAGCCGGTGGAGGCCAGGATGGACGCGACCACGGGTTTGCAGATGTCGCAACCCTTTCCGCGGCCGAAGCGCTCCAGCAGGCCGGAGAAGGTCCGGATCTCGGTGGCCGAGATGATTTCGAAGAGCTCGGCCCGCGACTGGCTGAAGTGCTCGCACAGCGCCTTGGACTGTTCCACGCCCTCGGCTTCCAGCAGCTGCTTGAGCAAGGGCACACACGAGCCACACGACGTGCCGGCCGCGGTGCAGGACTTGAGCGAGGGCACGTCGGCGCAACCGTCGGCGACCGCGCACTTCAGATCGCCCTTGGTGACGTTGTTGCAGGAGCAGATCTGCGCGGAATCCGGCAGCGCACCGATTCCCAACGCCGGAGCGTCGCCGGGAACCGGAGCGATCAGCGCGAGCGGATCCCCCGGCAGCTCGCTGCCGACCATGGGCCGCAACACCCCGTACGACGAGGCATCGCCCACCAGGACGCCGCCGAGCAGGGTCTTCGCGTCGTCGGACAGCACCAGCTTGGCGTAGGTTCGGTTGACCGCGTCGTTGATGGCGACCTCGAGGCAGTTGTCGGTCACCCCCATCGCATCGCCGAAGCTGGCGACGTCGACGCCGAGCAGCTTGAGCTTGGTCGACAGGTCCGCTTCGCCGAACTCCGCGGCGCCGTCCAGCAGGCGGTCGGCCACCACCTCGGCGGAGGTGTAACCGGGCCCCACCAGGCCGTAGCACCGGCCCTGGATCGCGGCAACCTCACCGACCGCGTAGATGTCCGGATCGCTTGTGCGGCAAGCTATGTCGGTGAGCACGCCGCCACGCTCGGCGAGCGTCAGGCCGGCTTCCCTGGCCAGCTCGTCGCGCGGCCGGATGCCGGCCGCGAAGATGACCAGCCCGGCGTCGATGACCTCGCCGTCGGTCAGGCGCACCCGCACCGACGACACTCCGTCCGAGTGGTCGATCGCTTCGATCGACTCCGTGCCCGTGCCCACGTGCACCGCGATGCCCAGGTCGCCGACCATCTTGGCCAGCAACGCGCCGCCGCCCTCGTCGATCTGCTGGGCCATCAAGCGCGGCATCATCTCGACGACATGTGTCCGCAACCCGAACTGGCGCAGCGCATTAGCGGCTTCCAGCCCCAGCAGCCCGCCGCCGATGACCACGCCCGCCGGGGTGCGACCGGCTTCCACCGTGCGCTGGGCGTCGGCCCGGATGGCGTCGAGGTCGTCGAGCGTGCGGTAGACGTGGCACGCCGGCAGGTCGTGACCGGGCACCGGCGGAACGAACGCGTAGGACCCGGTGGCCAACACCAACGCGTCGTAGCCGTGCCGTTGGCCGTCGGCCGTAACAACCGACTTCGCTTCCCGGTCGATCTCTGTGACGCGAGTGTTCAAAACCAACCGAACCCGTTCGTCACCCGCGTAGTCGTTGCCCGGCAGCGCCAGCAGCTTGCGGTCCCAGCTTTCGGTGTAGGAGGTCAGGCCGACGCGGTCATAAGCGGCGTCGGCCTCCTCGGCGAAAATCGTGATGCGCCACAATCCCTCGGTGTCACGCGCGCGGAGCGCCTCGACCAACCGGTGCCCCACCATGCCGTGCCCGACTACGACGATGTGACGGCCCGCACAGTGCGCGCGCGAAATCCCGTCTGCAGGCATGGCTTTGAGGTTAGCGGCCAGAAATTACCGCGATTTCGCCCAATGTGACGGTCCTATGACGAGGATCTCACAACTCACAGGGAGCCCTGTGAATATGAGTTCGCCCAAGGCGAACGCCTAGGTGGAACTTAAGCGTGGTCGACTCATGTTTCTCCTTACAGCCGGCCACAAGGGCGCCGGACACAGCAAATCCACAACAAAGCTCAAGGAACTACAAGGAGATCCCCATGAGTAACCTCGCACTGTGGTCGCGACCGGCCTGGGACACCGACCGGTGGTTGCGCGACTTCTTCGGCCCCGCCACCGCGTCGGACTGGTACAAGCCCGCGACCAGCGGTTTCAGCCCCGCCGCGGAGATCGTCAGGGACGGCGACGACGCGATCGTACGTGTCGAGCTCCCCGGCGTTGATGTCGAGAAGGACGTCAATGTAGAGGTCGACCGCGGACAACTCGTGATCCACGGCGAACGCCGCGACGAGCACGCCGAGGAGAAAGACGGCCGTACCCTTCGCGAGGTCCGCTACGGCTCCTTCCGCCGGTCGTTCCGGCTGCCGGTCCACGTCACCGGCGACGCCATCACGGCGTCGTACGACGCCGGCGTGCTGACCGTGCGGGTCACCGGCGCCTACGCCGGCAACCAGGCGCAGCGCATCGAGATCACCAAGTAAAAGTAGAAGGCGATCCGGCGGGGTCATCGGCCCCGCCGGATTCGTCTGCCGCACAGGGGGTTTCCCGCCGGGTTTCTAGCCCCAGCGGGCCAGCAGTTCGTTGGCCCGGGTCGCCAACGCGGCCTGGAAGAAGGGGCCGAAGCTGATCCGGGCGACACCCAGCGGCCAGAACGACGCCGGGTCGTCCTGGTCGGGCAGCGCGATCGCGTTGACCGGGAGCGGCAGCTCTGCGGCCAAGCGCCGCAACGTCTCCGGGTCGTGGCGGCCCACCGGGTACAACACGTCGGCGCCCGCGGCCGCCGCCTCGGTCAGCCGCGCTATGGGTCCCTCGAAGGCCCGCTCGACGCGGTCCGGGCCGTCACCATCCTTACGCAGGAAAAGATCGGTCCGGGCGTTGATCACGACATGCACCCCGGCCGCATCGGTGGCCGCCCGCATCGCGCCCACCAACTCGGCGTGTTCACCGGCGGACCGCAGCCGCTTGCCCTCGGAATGCACGGTGTCTTCGATGTTCAGTCCGACGGCGCCCACGCTCAACAAGCCCTCGATCAGGCGCTCGGCCGCAAGCCCTTAACCAGATTCGACGTCCACCGACACCGGAACGTCGACCGCGGCGGTGATCTCGGCGACCCGGGCCAGCACGTCGTCGAACGACATGCCCTCGCCGTCCGGTTTGCAGGGGCGAGTCAGCCCCAGAAAAAGCGAGATGGCTGCC
Source organism: uncultured Actinomycetota bacterium (assembly GCA_963850895.1). Classification (GTDB taxonomy): domain Bacteria; phylum Actinomycetota; class Actinomycetes; order Mycobacteriales; family Mycobacteriaceae; genus Mycobacterium. Next base: position 94,570 of record CAWKNK010000003.1, read on the forward strand.
CACGGTGAGCGCGGCGAACCCGGCGTCGGTGGCGAGGCGGGCCGACCAGGCGTCCCACACGGTCGGCAGGACTACCGGGTCGCCCGGTGAATGCAGGTCGAGCAGCGCGGTGGCACGTTCGGCGGCGGTCTGGCCTGTCATGGGTGTGTTCGCTCCGTGGCCGTGAGGAAGTGAGTCGCCCGACGTCAGGCTGTGCCGTGGATAGTATCGGGGGCGTACTGTGATCCGTAACACCGTCCGCCCTAGGAGATCTCCGTTGACGCCCCCTACCGGCACTACTGAACTCGCCGAACTTCACGACCTCATCGGCGGCCTGCGGCGGTGCGTGGGCTCCTTGAAGACCCGCTACGGTGACAGCCCGGCGATGCGGCGCATCGTCATCGACGCCGACCGGATCCTGTCCGACGTCGAATTGCTTGACACCGACATGTCCGAGTTGGATCTCGCACGCGCCACGGTGCAGCAGTCCGCCGAGAAGATCGTCATTCCCGACACCCAGTACGACAGCGAGTTCTGGCGCGATGTCGACGACGAGGGTGTCGGGGGTCACAGCCGGTACTGACAACCCAAGCCCCCCGGAAATGAGGGGGTGCTCTCTGTGTACCCTTCGACCAACAGCCCGTTCGAAGAGGAACACACTAGATGAGCGCACCCACGGCGAACCGTCCTGCGTCCGGTGTCTTTTCACCAACGCGCGCCCACATCCAGCAACGGACCCTGCGCACCGACCGGTGGTGGATGTCGCCGCTGCGGATCGATCTGGGCTTCGCCGCATTCCTCATCTACGCGATAGCGCGCGGGCTGCAGAAGGATTACTTCTTCGTCCCCAAGTACCACTACCTGACGCCGTTCTACTCGCCGTGCATGAGCAAGGCCTGTGGTGAGGGCAGCGACTTCTGGCCGCAGTTCCTGCCGAACTGGTGGTTTGTGCCGTACGCGGCGATGTCGCTGCCGTTCCTGCTGCTGTTCCGGCTGACCTGCTACTACTACCGCGGCGCCTACTACCGAACGGTGTGGCAATCGCCCACCGCCTGTGCGGTGGCCGAGCCCCGCGTCCACTACACCGGCGAGACCAGGCTCCCGCTGATCATCCAGAACAGCCACCGGTATTTCTTCTACATCGCGGGCATCATCTCGGTGATCAACAGCTACGACGCGATCGTGGCATTCCACTCCGACTCCGGCCCGCACGGCTTCGGCTTCGGGCTGGGCAACGTGATCCTGGTCGGCAACGTCGTCATGTTGTGGATCTACACGCTGTCCTGCCATTCGTGCCGGCACGTGACCGGCGGGCGGCTCAAGCACTTCTCCAAGCACCCTGTGCGGTACTGGATTTGGACCCAGGTCAGCAACATCAACACCCGACACAAGATGTACGCCTGGATCACGCTGGGCACCCTGATGCTCACCGATTTCTACATCGCGCTGGTGGCCAGCGGCACCATCTCTGACCTGAGATTTGTTGGCTGAAAAGCCATTTCACGAAAATCAGAAAGCTAAGCGAGGGTTCCATGATTGAGGTCGAGCGGCACTCCTACGACGTAGTCGTGATCGGTGCCGGCGGCGCTGGGCTACGCGCGGTCATCGAAGCGCGCGAACGCGGCCTCAGGGTGGCGGTGGTGTGCAAATCCCTGTTCGGCAAGGCCCACACGGTGATGGCCGAGGGGGGCGCGGCGGCGGCCATGGGTAACGCCAACCCGAAGGACAACTGGAAGACCCACTACGGCGACACCATGCGCGGTGGGAAGTTCCTGAACAACTGGCGGATGGCGGAGCTGCACGCCAAGGAGGCGCCGGACCGGGTCTGGGAGCTGGAAACCTACGGTGCCCTGTTCGACCGCACCAAAGACGGCAAGATCAGCCAGCGCAACTTCGGTGGGCACACCTACCCGCGGCTGGCTCACGTCGGTGATCGCACCGGCCTGGAGCTGATCCGCACGTTGCAGCAGAAGATCGTCTCGCTGCAGCAGGAGGACCACGCCGAACTCGGCGACTACGAGGCGCGGATCAAAGTCTTCGCCGAATGCACGATCACCGAGCTGATCAAGGACGGTGACGCCATCGCCGGGGCGTTCGGCTACTGGCGCGAGAGCGGCCGGTTCGTCTTATTCGAGGCGCCCGCGGTGGTGTTGGCCACCGGCGGGATCGGCAAGTCGTTCAAGGTGACCTCGAACTCCTGGGAGTACACCGGCGACGGGCACGCGTTGGCGCTGCGGGCGGGCGCGTCCCTGATCAACATGGAGTTCGTCCAGTTCCACCCGACGGGCATGGTGTGGCCGCCGAGCGTGAAGGGCATCCTGGTCACCGAGAGCGTGCGCGGCGACGGCGGGGTGCTGAAGAACTCCGAGGGCACCCGGTTCATGTTCGACTACATCCCGCCGGTGTTCAAAGGCCAGTACGCCGAGACCATCGAGGAGGCCGACGCGTGGCTGCAAGACAACGACAACAACCGGCGCACCCCCGACCTGCTGCCCCGCGACGAGGTCGCGCGCGCGATCAACGCCGAGGTAAAGGCCGGCCGCGGCACCCGCACGGCGGGGTGTATCCTCGACATCGCGTCGCGGCGACGCCCGTGAGGACATCCGCGGCTGCTGCCATCGATGCACCACCAGTTCAAGGAGCTGGCCGGCGTCGACATCACCAAGGAGCCAATGGAAGTCGGCCCCACCTGTCACTACGTGATGGGCGGGGTCGAGGTCGACGCCGATACCGGCGCGGCCACGGTCCCCGGGTCTGTTCGCGGCGGGCGAGTGCTCCGGCGGCATGCACGGCTCCAACCGGCTGGGCGGCAATTCGCTGTCGGACCTGCTGGTCTTCGGCCGGCGGGCCGGCCTGGGCGCGGCCGACTACGTGCGGGCGCTGAGCAGCCGTCCGACGATCTCGGCGGAGGCCGTCGAGACCGCGTCGAAGAGGGCGCTGTCCCCCTTCGACGGACCGGCCAACGGCGCCCCGGCCGAGAACCCCTACACGTTGCAGCTCGAGCTGCAGCAGTCGATGAACGACCTGGTGGGCATCATCCGCAAGGCCGACGAGATCTCCGAGGCCCTCACCCGGCTCGACAAGCTGCGCGAGCGGTTCAAGAACATGCACGTGGAGGGCGGTCGCCAGTACAACCCCGGCTGGAACCTGGCCATCGACCTGCGCAACATGCTGCTGGTCAGCGAGTGCGTCGCCAAGGCCGCGCTGGAGCGCACCGAGAGCCGCGGCGGCCACACCCGCGACGACCATCCGTCGATGGACTCGGGCTGGCGCAAGGTGCTGCTGGTCTGCCAGGCCGCCGGTGGCGACGAGGTGATTCCGGACATCAGCATCACCCGGAAAGACCAGGTGCCGATGCGGTCCGATCTGCTGGAGCTCTTCGAGATCTCCGAGCTGGAGAAGTACTACACCGACGACGAGCTGGCCGAGCATCCAGGACGGAGAGGCTAATGACCTACAACGCGACCATGCGGGTGTGGCGCGGTGACGATGCCGGCGGCGCGCTGCAGGACTTCACGGTGGAGGTCAACGAGGGCGAGGTGGTGCTCGACATCATCCATCGCCTGCAGCAGACCCAGACGCCCGATCTGGCGGTGCGGTGGAACTGCAAGGCGGGCAAGTGCGGGTCCTGCTCGGCGGAGATCAACGGCACGCCGCGGTTGTTGTGCATGACCCGGATGTCCACGTTCGCCGAGGACGAGGTGGTGACAGTGACGCCGCTGCGGACGTTCCCGGTGATCCGGGACCTGGTCACCGATGTCTCCTTCAACTACGAGAAGGCGCGCGAGATCCCCGCCTTCGCGCCGCCCAAGGATCTGCAGCCCGGGGAGTACCGGATGGCGCAAGCCGATGTTCAGCGCTCGCAGGAGTTCCGCAAGTGCATCGAGTGCTTCCTGTGCCAGAACGTGTGCCACGTGGTCCGCGACCACGAGGAGAACAAGAAGGCGTTCGCCGGACCGCGCTTCCTCATGCGCATCGCCGAGCTGGAGATGCATCCGCTGGACACCCGCGACCGGCGCAAGGACGCTCAGGACGAGCACGGCCTGGGCTACTGCAACATCACCAAGTGCTGCACCGAGGTCTGCCCGGAAAACATCAAGATCACCGACAACGCGCTGATCCCGATGAAAGAGCGGGTCGCCGACCGCAAATACGACCCCGTGGTGTGGCTGGGCAACAAGCTGTTCCGTCGCTGACCCAGCGTTAGCCCACCCGGTGCGCCGGGTACTCGCATATCAACCCCGATGGGTCGACACCCGACGGTCTGCCCCAATTCCGAAAGGCAGCGTGGGAGACATGCGAGAAACCACCAGCATCAACGAAATTCGAACGGCAATCCGGGAGTTGTCCGTCCGCGCCGATCTTGCACACAAGGAAGGCCGCCACGACGACGCCGCCGAAATCGAGCAGCGGATCGCGGGCTTTCGGGCGGAACTCAGCCGCCGGCCGTAGTCGCGTCAGGCGCCCAGGCGCCGGAACCCGCTGCGGTGAAACACGATGGGTGCGACCTCGGCGTCGACCGTCACTTCGCAGACCCGCAGCACCACGATGGTGTGATCCCCGGCCGGGATCAGCTGCTCGATCGCGCTTTCCAGCCAGAGGCCGGTGCCCTTGATGAAGACCGCACCGCTCTCCCTGGACTCGGTCTCCAAACCGGCGAACCTGTCCCCGGTCTTGGCGGCCAGGGTGCGCGCGGCCTCGTCGTGCGCCTCGCCGAGCACGCTGATGCCCAGCATGGGCAGGTCTTTGAGCTTGGGCCACGTCGTCGACGTGTTCTGCACGCAGAACGACACGAGCGGTGGATCCAGGGAGACGGGGACAAAGGTGCTGGCCGCCAGGCCTTCCCGGGTTCCCCGGACCTCGGCGGCGATGGCCACCACCCCCGAGGGGAAGTGGCCGAAGGCCTCACGAAGTGTGGACGCTGTCAGGTTGTTGTTCGAGTTCACCGGAATTCATTCGCCCCTTGAGCCGAGAACGGGATTCTCGTTCCCGACCCTACCTGCCGAATACCCGTGCGCTGAAGCCACATCGGGGTGTGCGCGCAACCTGCTCTTCCAGGCGTTGCGGCCGTAGACGGAGAAGATCGGATCCGAGGGGTCGGTCACCCGGCCGGCGCTCGCCCGCAGCGCAGGGGGCAGCGTCAGTACGGGGATCCGCGCGTCCAGTCGCGGGTTGAAGAAGTACGGCACCGAAATCCGGTCCGCCGGCTGCTTGTCCAGGTTGACCCGGTGCTCGGTTGCGCGCAGGTAACCGCCCGTCGCCACCTCGAGCAGTTCGCCGATGTTGACGACGAAGGCGCCCTCGATGGGCGGCACGTCGATCCACTCCTGCGTGTCGGGCCGCCGCACCTGCAGGCCCCGGCTCCCGGGCTCGGCCAAGAGCAGCGTGAGCACGCCGGAGTCTTTGTGCGGGCCCACCCCCTGCGGTGAGGCCGCGCTCCGCGGGTAGCGCACGATCTTGATCAGCGTGGCGGGCGTCTCGGCGAAGGCGGGGTCGAACACGTCCGGTGGGCTGCCCAGGGAGGCCGCCCAGTGCCGGAGCAGGGTGCGGGCCACCGTGGACAGCGCGACGTCCCACTCGTCGATGATCCCGGGCAGCTCGGGTAGCGCGGCGGGCCATTGGTTGGGCCCCTGTAGCCACAGGTAGTCGGGCTGGCCGGGCCCCCCGACGGGGGCACGTTCCGGTCCGATGTCGATCTGCTCCCGCCAGTCCACCTGGCCGCGGGTCAGCTCGCCGCCCATCCGGGTGTAGCCGCGGAAATGCGGACTGCGGACCATGGCGACCGCGTCTTTCTCGGCTTCGGGCAGCTCGAACAGCCAGCGTGCCGCCTCCAGCACCCTGTTGGCGAGCTCGTCGGGCACGCCGTGGCCGGTCAGGTAGAAGAAACCCACCTCGTGAGCGGCCTCGCGCAGACCCCGCCGCAGTTGGGCCGCGCCGGCCCGCAGATCCACCACGGGCAGGGCGGTGGCGCTCCCCACAGTTGTCATCCGTCCCATCATCGCCGCAGGTGACAGCGGCCGTATCGGCTTCCCAACCGGTTGGTTAATTAGACGGTGAAATCTAGCTCACATTGACTTGCGTTCGAGTTACCCGAGCGATATTTTAGTGTTGTTACTGGTGGGTAACTTAGACCTAGTACCCAACCACAAGTGGCATTCTCAACGAGGAGGAACCGTAGTGAGCCACTACAAGAGCAACGTCCGTGACCAGGTGTTCAACCTGTTCGAGGTACTGGGCGTTGAGAAGGCTTTGGGCGCCGGCGACTACAGCGATATAGACGCCGACACCGCCCGCGAAATGTTGTCAGAGATCAGCCGGCTGGCCGAGGGCCCCGTCGCCGCCTCGTTCGTCGAGGGTGACCGCAATCCCCCGGTCTTCGACCCTGCGACGCACTCGGTGACGCTGCCGGAATCTTTCAAGAAGTCGGTCCAGGCGGTTCAGGAAGCCGGCTGGGACAAGGTGGGTCTTGACGAGGCCCTCGGCGGCACCCCGTTGCCCAAGGCGCTGTTGTGGGCGCTGCACGAGCACATTTTGGGCGCCAACCCCGCGGTGTGGATGTACGCCGGCGGCGCAAGTTTTGCCCAGATCCTGTACCACCTGGGCACCGAGGAGCAGAGGAAGTGGGCGGTGCTGGCCGCTGAGCGCGGGTGGGGCTCCACCATGGTGCTCACCGAGCCGGACGCCGGCTCCGACGTGGGCGCCGGGCGGACCAAGGCGATCAAGCAGGACGACGGCTCCTGGCACATCGACGGCGTGAAGCGGTTCATCACCTCGGGTGACTCCGGCGACTTGTTCGAGAACATCTTCCACCTGGTGCTGGCCCGCCCGGAGGGCGCTGGTCCCGGCACCAAGGGGCTGTCGCTGTTCTTCGTGCCCAAGTTCCTGTTCGACTTCGAGACCGGCGAGATCGGTGAGCGCAACGGCGTCTTCGTGACCAACGTCGAGCACAAGATGGGCCTGAGGGTTTCGGCCACTTGTGAGCTGTCCTTCGGCCAGCACGACGTGCCCGCCAAGGGCTGGCTGGTCGGCGAGGTGCACAACGGCATCGCGCAGATGTTCGAGGTCATCGAGCAGGCCCGCATGATGGTCGGCACCAAGGCCATCGCGACCCTGTCGACCGGTTACCTGAACGCGCTGGAGTACGCCAAGTCCCGCGTGCAGGGCGCCGACATGACGCAGATGACCGACAAGACCGCGCCGCGGGTGACCATCACGCATCACCCGGACGTGCGCCGGTCGCTGATGACCCAGAAGGCCTACGCCGAGGGTCTGCGTGCGCTGTACCTCTACACCGCGACCTACCAGGACGTGGCGGTTGCCGAGGCGGTGCACGGTGTGGACGTCGAACTGGCCGTCAGGGTCAACGACCTGATGTTGCCGGTAGTCAAGGGTGTCGGTTCCGAGCAGGCCTACGCCAAGCTCACCGAGAGCCTGCAGACCTTCGGTGGGTCCGGCTTCCTGCAGGACTACCCGGTCGAGCAGTACATCCGGGACGCCAAGATCGACTCCCTCTACGAGGGCACCACGGCCATCCAGGCGCAGGACTTCTTCTTCCGCAAGATCGTCCGCGACAAGGGTGTGGCGCTGGCCCACGTGTCGGAGCAGATCCAGAAGTTCGTGGACAGCGAGTCCGGCAACGGCCGGCTGAAGTCCGAGCGCGAGCTGCTGGCGAAGGCCCTGGCCGATGTCCAGGCGATGGCGGCCACGCTGACCGGCTACCTGATGGCGGCGCAGGAAGACGTGACCAGCCTGTACAAGGTGGGCCTGGGATCGGTGCGCTTCCTGATGAGCGTCGGTGACCTGGTGATCGGCTGGTTGCTGCAGCGTCAGGCCGCGGTGGCCGTGCAGGCGCTGGACGCCGGCGCCAGCGGCGAGGAGCGGTCCTTCTACGAGGGCAAGGTCGCGGTGGCCTCGTTCTTCGCGAAGAACTTCCTGCCGCTGCTGGCCAGCACCCGCGAGGTGATCGACACGCTGGACAACGACATCATGGAGCTCGACGAGGCCGCGTTCTAGGCCAGAGCTACCAACGCGAAATCCCCCGCTTCCGCACGTGAAGCGGGGGATTTTGCGTCTGGGCCGGGTCCCGAATCTGATACAAAAAGGCCGCCGCTGGATCCCCTCACTCCAGCGGCGGCCCTTTTCGTACGCCCGTCCGCGCTGACAGGCGGTCGTTTCAGGGATGCCCCGTATTGCCGTCGGGGTCGGGGGGTCAGACCACAACACGGGGTCATCCGGCCAAACGGGTACCCCTCCGCCCGGGATTGCTAACCAGCTGTGACCGATGTCATGGAACCCGCAACGACGCCTTCGCCGACTGAGCGGGCGGTTCAGGCCTCCAGGATCGCGGCCACGCCCTGGCCACCGGCGGCGCAGATGGAGACCAGGGCCCGCAGCGGCTTGCCCGCGCCACCCTTGTGCTCCGCCCTCTTCTGGGCGAGCTGCTTGGCCGCCTGGGCAAGGATCCGCCCACCGGTGGCGGCGAAGGGGTGACCGGCGGCCAATGACGAGCCGTTGACATTGAGCTTGGACCGGTCGATCGACCCCAGCGCGGCGTCGAGGCCCAGCCGCTCCTTGCAGTAGTCCTCCGACTCCCACGCCTGCAGATGCGCCAGCACCACCGAGGCGAACGCCTCGTGGATCTCGTAGAAGTCGAAGTCCTGCAGGCTCAGACCGTTGCGGGCCAACAGCCGCGGCACCGCGTAGGTGGGTGCCATCAGCAGGCCGTCACGGCCGTTGACGTAGTCGACGGCGGCGGTTTCCGAGTCCACCAGGAAGGCCAGCGGCGTCAGCGAATGGGCGGCCGCCCACTCCTCGGTGGCCAGCAGCGCAACCGAGGCCCCGTCGGTCAGCGGGGTCGAGTTTCCGGCCGTCATCGTCGCGTCGCCGGACTTCACACCGAACACCGGCTTGAGCTTCGCCAACTTCTCCGCCGACGAATCCGCGCGCAGGTTGTCGTCGCGGTACAGCCCGAGGAACGGGGTGACCAGGTCGTCGAAGAAGCCCCGATCGTAGGCGGCGGCCATGTTGCGGTGGCTGGCCGCGGCCAGCTCGTCCTGGTCGACGCGTTTGATGCCCATCTCCTTGGCGGTGATCGCCTGGTGCTCGCCCATGGACAGACCGGTGCGCGGCTCGCTGTTGACCGGGATCTCGATACCCAGGGTCGCGGGCAGCGTGCCCACCAGCCTCAGCCGCTGGACGTTGGACTTGGACCGGCGCAACTTGAGCAGGGTCCGGCGCAGGTTGTCGCCCAGGCCAATCGGCGGGTCGGAGGTGGTGTCCACCCCGCCGGCGGCGGCCACGTCGTAGCGCCCGGACGCGATGCCGTCGGCCGCGGCGATGGCCGCCTGCAGGCCGGTGCCGCAAGCCTGTTGCAGGTCGAACGCCGGCGTGTACGACGACAGCTCGGAGCCCAGCACGCATTCGCGTGTCAGGTTGAAGTCGCGGCTGTGCTTGAGCACGGCGCCGCCGACCACCACGCCCAGTCGCTCGCCGGCCAGCCCGAAGCGGTCCACCAGCCCACCCAGCGCGGCGGTGAACATGTCCTGATTGGAGGCTTCGGCATAGGCGCCGTCGGACCGGGCGAACGGGATGCGATTGCCGCCCAGCACGGCGACTCGTCGCCGCTCAGATTTGCGCTGGTTGCTTGCCTCAGAACTTGCAGGGGCCACTGTCGTCTCCGTGTATCTGCGGTATCGGTTTTGGGATCGCCCGTCCGGGCCATACTACCCACTGTTCTTACTCTGAAGTAAGTTCGTCCTCGATACGGTTGTGCTCCACACCCCGACTTCGAAAGCACATGGAAGGTAGCTCCGGTGGCTCCCAAGGTCTCGTCCGATCTGTTCTCTCAGATTGTCAATTCCGGTCCTGGATCGTTTCTCGCCAAGCAGCTCGGTGTCCCGCAACCCGAGTCCCTGCGCCGCTATCGGCCCGGCGACCCGCCGCTGCCCGGGTCCCTGCTGATCGGCGGTGAGGGACGAGTGGTCGAGCCGCTGCGCGCCGCGCTGGCCAAGGACTACGACCTGGTGGGCAACAACCTGGGTGGACGCTGGGCTGACCAGTTTGGCGGGCTGGTCTTCGACGCCACCGGCATCACGACGCCCGAAGGACTCAAGGGGTTGTACGAGTTCTTCACGCCGCTGCTGCGCAACCTGGGCCATTCCGCGCGCGTCGCGGTGGTCGGCACCACGCCCGACGCCGCCGCCAGCCCGCACGAGCGGATCGCGCAGCGCGCGCTGGAGGGCTTCACCCGCTCGCTGGGCAAGGAGTTGCGCAACGGCACCACGGTGGCGCTGGTGTATGTGTCGCCCGATGCCAAACCCGCTGCGACGGGCCTGGAATCGACCATGCGGTTCATCCTGTCGGCCAAGTCCGCCTACGTCGACGGCCAGGTGTTCTACATCGGCGAGGCCGATTCCACGCCGCCGGCCGACTGGGAGCGGCCGCTCGACGGCAAGGTCGCGATCGTGACGGGCGCGGCCCGCGGGATCGGTGCGACGATCGCGGATGTGTTCGCCCGGGATGGCGCGCGCGTCGTCGCGATCGACGTCGAGTCGGCCGCCGAGACGCTGGCCGAGACGGCCAGCCGGGTCGGGGGCACCGCGTTGTGGCTCGACGTCACCGCCGAGGACGCCGTCGACAAGATCACCGAGCACCTGCGCGAGCACCACGGCGGACACGCCGACGTCCTGGTCAACAACGCCGGCATCACCCGCGACAAGTTGTTGGCCAACATGGATGACGCCCGCTGGGACGCCGTCCTGGCCGTCAATCTCCTTGCCCCACTTCGGCTCACCGAAGGACTGGTGGGCAACGGCAGCATCGGCGAGGGGGGCCGGGTCATCGGGCTGTCCTCGATGGCCGGCATCGCGGGCAACCGCGGGCAGACCAACTACGCCACCACCAAGGCCGGGATGATCGGCCTCACCCAGGCGCTGGCGCCGGAGCTGTACGGCAAGGGCATCACCATCAACGCCGTCGCACCGGGTTTCATCGAGACCCAGATGACCGCCGCCATCCCGCTGGCCACCCGCGAGGTGGGCCGCCGGATGAACTCGCTGCTGCAGGGCGGCCAACCCGTAGATGTCGCAGAGACCATCGCCTACTTCGCCAGCCCGGCGTCAAATGCGGTGACGGGCAACGTCATTCGCGTCTGCGGCCAGGCCATGCTGGGCGCATAGCTGCTGAGGAGAACGCGATGAACCAGCCAAGCGGCCTGAAGAACATGCTGCGCGCGGCCGCCGGGGCGCTGCCCCTGGTGTCCCGCGGGACCCAGCTGCCCACGCGCACCGTGGAGATAGCGGATCTGCCCATCGACCGCACGAACGTGGCCGAGTACGCAGCGGTCACCGGCCTGCGCTACGGCAACAATGTGCCGCTCACCTATCCGTTCGCGTTGACCTTCCCCGCGATGATGTCGCTGGTGACCGGCTTCGACTTTCCCTTTGCCGCAATGGGTGCCGTGCACGTCGAAAACCACATCACGCGGTACCGGCCGATCGTGGTCACCGACACCGTCGGTGTGCGCGTGCACGCCGAGAACCTGCGTGAGCACCGCAAAGGTCTGCTGGTGGACCTGGTGACCGAGGTGAGCGTCGGCAACGACACCGCGTGGCATCAGGTGACGACCTTCCTGCACCAGCAACGCACCAGCCTGTCCGACGAGCCCAAGCCGCCACCGCAGAAGCAGCCCAAGCTTCCCCCACCCAGCAACGTCGTGCGCATCAGCCCCGGCCTGATCCGCCGCTACGCCGTCGTCGGGGGCGATCACAACCCGATCCACACCAACCCGATCGCGGCCAAGCTGTTCGGATTCCCGACCGTCATCGCGCACGGAATGTTCAGCGCCGCAGCGGTATTGGCCAACATCGAAGCCCTGCTCCCGGACGCGGTGAAGTATTCGGTACGGTTCGGCAAGCCGCTGGTGCTGCCCGCCACCGCGGGGCTCTACATCGACGAGGGCGACAAAGGTTCCGGCGGCTGGGACATCTCGCTGCGCAACATCGCCAAGGGCTACCCGTATCTGACCGGCACGGTCCGGGCGCTTTAGCCCGAGTGCGTCGGGCCGCGGCCTTTAACAAGGACTTTCAGCCCGTGGGCACTGGTCGCGGTCAGCAGAAAGAGCAGAAACAACCACAGCGGCGGCCGGGCTAGTTCCCAGACGAAGATTGCCGCCCAGATCGGTGAGCCCTGCGTCACCGCGAGCACGCCGGCGGCGCCCGCCAGCGACACCGCCGGCACGTGCAGGCTGGTCCCGGCCGCCCAGTTGATCGTCAGCACCAGCGCCGTCCCGGCGGCCGCACCGGTGGCCAGCGAGGGTGTCAGCATCCCACCGGCCCCGCCGGCACGCAGGAACAGCGCGGTCAGCAGGGGTTTCAGTGCCAGAATCGCGAGCGCCGACAACAGCGTCATGCCACTGGCCAAGCTGACCGTCAGGATGCTTCGGCCGTTGCCGGGCAACTCGGGCCACCAGTGCGAGCAGATGCCCATCACCAGCCCGGCTCCGGCGAGCGCCGGAACCAGCACCCAGGTCCGCATCGGCTTGGCCGGCCGTGCGGCTGCCATCAACCGGTTGAACGCCAGTCCCACCACGAGGGTCAGCGGCGCCAGCAACAGCCCGTGCGCGGTCAGCAGATAAGTCGACTCCCCGATCGGCCACTGCAGGTTGGGTTCGTCGCGCGTGATCGCGGAACCGACGGCGACCGCCAGGCTGGAGGAAAGGAACGCCGCGCCAACCGCCCGCGGATGCCAGGTGTTGAGCAGGATCCGCACCGAGAATAGCGCGCCGGCCAGCGGAACGGCGTAGACCGCGCCAAGCCCGGCTCCGGCGGCGCAGGCCAGCAACACCTCGCGGTCGCGGGGCGATAGCCGCTTGAGCCAACCGGTCCCGAAATCGCCTAGGGCCGCTGCGAATTGACGCGGCGCCCCTTCTCGACCCAGCGATGCCCCGGATCCGACGAGCAGCACCTGCAGCATGGCGTCGACGCTCCAGGAAAGCCGCGGTATCCGCTCATGGCGGGCGATGGTTTCCGCCAGGGGCGGCACTTGCGTTCTGCTTCGCAAGACCCACCACCCGATCGCCGCCAACGCACCGCCGATCATCGGCCCCACTGCGCGGCGTACCGGACTGCTGCCGGCGACGCCGGCGAGCAGCGCGCCGAAGGTGTAGTGATAGGTGACGTGCTGGACGAATCGCAGCACGAACGTCGTCGCCAATCCGGCAAACCCGGCCAGCAACCCGACGATGACTACGGCACAGAAGAAGTCGACGTTGCGGCGGGCGGGCGGTCGAGCCACATGACGAATGTAGGGGTTAGCGCTCGGCGGCGCTGGGGCCGCCCGTGTCGGGGAGCGCCGCGGCGGCCTCCCGCTCCTCGGGCGCGCCCCGAAGCCCGTGCCAGAACAGGTTGATCATCAGCTCGGCCGCCTCGTCGGCGTCGATATCGCCGGTGCTGAGCTGATTGGCCGTCGCCTCGCCCGCGCCCACCAGCGCCACGGCCATCATCTCGTGTTCGCGGTCCGTCCGCGGGGTGCGACTGCCGCCCCGCACCAGCCCGGCAACCAGCTCGATGATCTGTTCGCGCCCCTCGCGCACAATGTGCGCGAACGCCTGTGAGCTGGTGGCCTGGGTGTACATCACGATCCACGACGCCCGGTTGGCGTCGATGTAGCGCATGAACGACACGATGGTGTTGCGCAGCAGGTCTTTCGGGCTCTGCGTGAAGTCGATGTCGGCGCGGACCGCATCGATGAACCGGCCCATCTCCCGGTTCAGGCAGGCGCCGAACAGGTCCTCCTTGGAGCCGTAGTACAGGTAGAGCATCGGCTTGGAGATCTGCGCCTCGGCGGCGATGGCGTCCATCGAGGTCTCGTGGTAGCCGTTGACCGAAAACATCTGCACGGCGGCGTCGAGCATCTGTTGCTCGCGGACAGCACGCGGTAACCGCTTGGTGCCACCCGCCATCGCTTGCCTCTCTAGCTCGTCTATCTGACTCCAGAGTAAGCAACGCGCCGGGGCGGCACACGCTTTAGTGGCCGCAGGCGGGGCTGCGGCCCTTCATCGCCGCCACCCGCACCAGCGCGTCGTCGACCCGCTGTGCGGGCAATTCGCCGGCGGCCATCGCCTTCTGCAGCCGGTCCAAGACCGCGGGCACCTCGTCGGTGGTGACCCAGAGCGCGACGTCGGTGCCGGCCTGCAGGGTGCGCAGCACCGCCTCGGCGACGCCGTACCGGTCGGAGATGGCGCCCATGCTGGACAGGTCGTCGGTGAACACCGGGCCGTTGAACGCCGGGGCGCCGTAGCCGACGCCGTTGCGCAGCAGCTGGACCGCCGCGGGGCTCAGGCTCGCCGGGTCGTCACCGGTCAGCCCGGGGACCTGCAGGTGACCCAGCATCACCGCGACCGGGGCCGCGGTGACCAGCGTCCGGTAGGGCACCAGGTCGGCATTCTCCAGGTCACTCAGCGGCGGCGTCACGACACCGCCGGTGTGCGAGTCGCCCGAGCCGTGCCCGTGCCCGGGGAAGTGCTTGAGCACCGGCAGCAGTCCGGCGTCCCGCAGGCCTTGCGCGTACGCCCCGGCGTAGGCGGTGACCGTGTTGGGATCGCCACCGAACGAGCGGTCCCCGATCACGCCGTCTGTCGCGTCGGTGACGTCGACAACGGGGGCGAAGTCGATGGTGATGCCCAGGCCGCGCATCTTCTTGCCGCGCTCGGCCGCCACGTCGTGGACCTGGGCGACGGTCTGCGTCTGGGCCAGCTCCCGGGGCGACGGCGCCGCGCCGATCAGCGACCGCAACCGCGATACCCGGCCGCCCTCCTCGTCGACGCTGACCGCCAACGGGAGCGGTCCGGCCTTCGCCGCGATGTCGGCCAGCGGGCCCTTGAAGATCGACAGATCCGTCCAGCTGCCGATGAAGATGCCGCCGACGTGGTAGCCGTTGACCACCGACCGGGCGTCATCGGCGTCTTTCACGCCCACCATCAGTAGCTGGGCCAGCTTGTCGCGGACCGGCAGCGTGGTGACGTCACCGCACGCCGGCGGCGCGGGCGCCGCCACGGGCTTGCTGACCGAGGTCGTCGACGAGCCGGGTGGCCGGCCGGCGTGGTGGGCGCAGCCTGCCACCAACACCGACGCGGAGGCGAGCACGGCCAAGGTGCGCGAAAATGACATCGGGCCATGTTTTCACGGCGCTATCCGGGCGTCCGGATCTGGGGAGCGACGAGGTTTTCTTCTTCGGGTTTTCTTCTTCGACCGCGGGGGCACTCCTGGGCTGGTGCCAGCGGGGCTAGGGGGCAAGATCAAGGAGCCAGCGAAGACCGGTTTCACAGTGGCCGCTGCGGCCAGCATCGCGGTGGGTCTGTCGATCGGTGTCGCGACAACCGTCGGCGTCACGCTGGCCGTCGCCGACCACGGGGTGGCAGCGGTGCGGGGCCGTCCGGCCCCGCTGAACCCGCTCGGGCCCCATCAGGTGCAATACGGCGACCGGTGCTTTCACGGGCACTGTCTGCCCTGACGAGCGTTCCGGGGGCCAACCGCGGTTCTGCTAGGTTGTCGCTAGGCCGCCGCCACGTTTTCCCGATGCTGTTAGGAGCCGTTGATGAACCGGATCATTGCGCCCGCCGCCGCGAGCGTGGTGGTTGGTCTGTTGCTCGGCGCGGCAGCGATCTTCGGGATCACCCTGATGGTGCAGCAGGACACGAAACCGCCACTCCCCGGGGGCGATCCGCAGTCGTCAGTGCTCAACCGGGTCGAGTACGGCAACCGTAGCTAGCGGCGATCGCAAGCGCGGCGAAGCCGGGCGCAGCGGGTCGCCGCCACCGGACAGCGGCGATCGCAAGCGCGGCGAAGCCGGGCGCAGCGGGTCGCCGCCACCGGACAGCGGCGATCGCAAGCGCGGCGAAGCCGGGCGCAGCGGGTCGCCGCCATCGGATTTTTCGGCGAGAGCGGAGGCCGGCGCGCCGGTCCCATGTTCGCCGGCCGCGCCCATTTCGCGCCATTGGCTGTGGTTGGTCGCGGCGATCGCGTGCGCGCTGACCTTCGCCCAATCCACGGGACGGGTCTCCCCCGACACCAAACTCGACCTCACCGCCAACCCGCTCCGCTTCCTGGCCCGGGCCACCCACCTGTGGAACAGCGAGCTGCCGTTCGGGCAGTCGCAGAATCAGGCCTACGGGTACCTGTTCCCGCATGGCACCTTCTTTGCGATCGGCCATCTGCTGTCAGTGCCGGGGTGGATCACGCAACGTCTGTGGTGGGCGCTGCTGCTCACCGTCGGCTTCTGGGGACTGTTGCGGGTCGCCGAGGCGCTGGGCATCGGCAGCCCGGCGTCGCGGGTGATCGGCGCCGCCGCGTTCGCGCTGTCGCCACGGGTGCTGACCACCCTGGGGTCCATCTCGTCGGAAACCCTGCCGATGATGCTGGCGCCGTGGGTGTTGCTGCCCACGATCCTGGCGTTGCGCGCCGAGGCGAATCGGTCGGTGCGAGCGCTCGCCGCGCAGGCCGGCCTGGCCGTCGCGTTGATGGGCGCGGTCAACGCGATCGCCACGCTGGCCGGCTGCCTGCCCGCGGTGATCTGGTGGGCGTGCCACCGGCCGAACCGGTTGTGGTGGCGCTACACCGGGTGGTGGCTGGGGGCGCTGGCCCTGGCGATGCTGTGGTGGGTGGTGGCGCTGGTGATGCTGCGGGCCATCAGCCCGCCCTTCCTGGACTTCATCGAATCCTCGGGTGTGACAACCCAATGGTCGTCGCTCACCGAGATGCTGCGCGGCACCGACAGCTGGACCCCGTACGTGGCGCCGACCGCCACCGCGGGCGCGCCGCTGGTGACCGGCTCGGCGGCCATCCTGGCCACCTGCCTGGTCGCGGCGGCCGGGCTGGCGGGGCTGGCCAGTCCCGCGATGGGAGCCCGCGGACGGTTGGTGACCATGCTGTTGGCCGGCGTGGTGTTGATGGCCGCCGGCTACAGCGGCGGGCTCGGCTCGCCGGTGGCGCACGCGGTGCAGGCGTTCCTGGACGCCGGCGGCGCACCGCTGCGCAACGTGCACAAGCTGGGGTCGGTGATCCGCATCCCGATCGTGCTGGGCATCGCCCAGGTGTTGGGCCGGATACCGCTTCCCGGTTGGGGGCCGGTCTCGGTGTGGCTGCGCGCGTTCGCCCACCCCGAGCGTGACAGGCGGGTGGCGGTCGCGGTCGTCGTCCTGACGGCGCTGATGGTGAGCACCTCGCTGGCGTGGACCGGCCGGCTGACCCCGCCCGGCACCTTCAGCGCGATACCCCGGTACTGGCAGGAAACCGCCGACTGGCTCGACCGGCACAACACGGGGACGCCGGTCCCCGGCCGGGTGCTGGTTGTTCCGGGGGCGCCGTTCGCCACGCAGGTGTGGGGCACCAGCCATGACGAGCCGCTGCAGGTGCTCGGCAGCAGCCCGTGGGGGGTGCGCGACTCCATCCCGTTGACCCCGCCGCAAACCATCCGGGCGCTGGATTCGGTGCAACGCCTGTTCGCCGCCGGGCGCCCCTCGGCCGGCCTGGCCGATACCCTTGCCCGCCAGGGCATTTCGTATGTGGTGGTGCGCAACGACCTGGATCCGGATACGTCGCGCTCGGCGCGCCCCATCCTGGTGCACCGCGCCATCGACGGATCCCCGGGGCTGCAGAAGGTGGCGCAGTTCGGCGCGCCGGTGGGGTCCGGGACCCTGGCGGGTTTCGTCGCCGACAGCGGACTGCGCCCGCGGTACCCGGCCGTCGAGGTCTATCGGGTGGCGGTCGCCGGCGATCCGGGCGCGCCCTACTTCGCCGACGTCGACCGGCTGCCCCGGGTCGACGGCGGGCCGGAGGTGCTGCTGCGCCTCGACGAGCGGCGCCGGCTCCAGGGTCAGCCCCCGCTGGGCCCGGTGCTGATGACCGCCGACGCGCGCGGCGCCGGTTTGCCGGTGCCGACGGTGACCGTCACCGACACCCCGGTGGTCCGCGAGACCGACTACGGCCGGGTGGACCACCATTCGTCGGCCATCCGGGCCGCGGGCGACGCGCGGCACACCTACAACCGGGTGCCCGACTATCCCGTCCCCGGCGCCGACCCCGTCGTCGGCGCCTGGACCGGCGGGCGGGTCAGCGTGTCGAGCTCGTCGTCGGACTCCACCGCGATGCCCGACGTCGCGCCGGCGACCTCCCCTGTCGCCGCCATCGACGGCGACCCGGCGACCGCGTGGGTGTCCAACTCGCTGCAGGCCGCCGTGGGCCAGTGGCTGCAGGTCGATTTCGACCATCCGGTGACCAACGCGGCGATCACCCTGACGCCCAGCGCGACCGCCGTCGGCGCGCAGGTGCGCCGCATCCTCATCGAGACCGCGACGGGCAGCACGACCCTGCGGTTCGACGAGCCCGGCAAGCCGCTCGCCGCCGCGCTGCCCTACGGCGAGACGCCGTGGGTGCGGATCACCGCCGCGGGCACCGACGACGGGTCCCCCGGCGTGCAATTCGGTGTCACGGACCTGTCGATCACCCAGTACGACGCGTCCGGATTCGCCCACCAGGTGGACCTGCGGCACACCGTGCGGGTTCCCGGGCCACCGCCCGGCTCGGCGATCGCGGGCTGGGACCTGGGTTCCGGACCGCTCGGCAGGCCGGGCTGCGCCCCGGCCCCCGACGGTGTGCGCTGCGCGGCGTCCATGGCCCTGGCGCCGGAAGAGCCGGTCAATCTCAGCCGGACCCTGACCGTTCCGGCGCCGATGTCGGTGATGCCGCTGGTGTGGGTGCGGCCACGGCAGGGACCCAAGCTGGCCGACCTGATCGCCGAGCCGAACACCACCCGGGCGCGGGGCGACTCCGACCTGCTGGACGTCCTCGGCTCGGCGTATGCGGCGACCGACGGCGACCCGGCCACCGCGTGGACGGCACCGCAGCGGGTGGTGCAACACAAGACCCCGCCCACGTTGACGCTCACCCTGCCGCGGCCCACCGAGGTCACCGGCCTGCGGCTGGTGCCCGGCCGCTCGGCATTGCCCGCCCACCCGACGATGGTGGCCGTCAACCTGGGCGACGGCCCGCAGGTGCGCGCGTTGAAGCCCGGCGAACCGCAAACCCTGTCGCTGAATCCCCGGTTGACCGACAGCGTCACCGTGAGCCTGCTGGACTGGGAAGACGTCATCGACCGCAACGCTCTGGGTTTCGACCAGCTCAAGCCGCCGGGGCTGGCCGAGTTGGCGGTGCTCGGCGCCGACGGCAACCCGATCGCGCCCGCCGACCCCGCCCGCGATCGCGCGCGCGAGATCGCCGTCGACTGCGACCACGGCCCGGTCATCGCGGTCGCGGGCCGGTTCGTGCACACGTCGATCAACACCACCGTGGGCGCACTGCTCGCCGACGAGCCCGTCGCGGCGCGGCCATGCGATCGCGACCCGATCGCGCTGCCGGCGGGCCAGCAGGAGTTGCTGATCAGCCCGGGCGCTCAGTTCGTCGTCGACGGCGCCGACCTGTCCTCGCCGGCCACCGCGGCCGTCGCGCCCAGCGCCGTCGGAGTTCCGGTGTGGCGGGCATGGGGTTCGGACCGTCGCGAGGTGCAGGCTCCCCCGTCGGCCACGTCACGGGTGCTGGTGATCCCCGAAAGCATCAACCCCGGTTGGGTGGCGCGCACCGGCACCGGGGCCCGGCTGACCCCGGTCGCCGTCAACGGGTGGCAGCAGGGCTGGGTGGTGCCCCCGGGAGACCCCGGCACCATCACGCTGACCTTCCCGTCCAACGCCCCGTACCGGGTGGGCCTGGCGGTGGGGCTGGCCTTCCTGCCGCTGTTGGCCATGCTCGCGCTGTGGCGCATCCGCCGCGGGCGCGCCGACGACGCGCCCGCCCAGCCGTGGAAGCCGGGGGCTTGGGCGGCGTTCGCGGTGCTGGCCTGCGGGGCGGTGATCGCCGGCGCGGTCGGGGTCGTGGTGGTCGGGGCCGCCCTGGGCCTGCGGTACGCGCTGCGTGGTCGGCGCTTAGACCGCGCCACGGTGGTGCTCAGCGCGGGTGGGCTCATCCTGGCCGGGGCGGTGCTGTCGCGGCATCCCTGGCGGTCGGTCGACGGCTACGCGGGTCATTCCGCGAATGTCCAGCTGCTGGCGCTGATTTCGCTCGCGGTGCTCGCCGCTTCCGCGGTGACGATGCCGAACTGGGCGCCCCGGTCCCGCGACGAATAGCCGTCCAGCTATTGGCTACCGGGTTACCGGCTGATTGACTGGATATGCGGGTCTGTGTGACCGCGACCGTCCGAGGAGTTACGGCCATGGGCTGGTTTTCCGCACCCGAATATTGGCTCGGCAGAATGGTGCTCGAGCGCGGCGCCGCGGTGGTCTACCTGCTCGCCTTCGTCGCGGCCGCGGCGCAGTTCCGGGCACTCATCGGGGAGCACGGAATGCAGCCCGTCCCGCGGTTTTTGGCCGGCCAGTCGTTTTGGCGGACGCCCAGCCTGTTTCATTTGCGCTACTCCGATCGCGTGTTCGCGGCGGTCTCCTGGTTCGGCGCGGCGCTGTCGGCGGCGATCGTCGCCGGCGCGGCCGATGCGGTGCCGCTCTGGGCGGCGATGCTGATGTGGCTGACGCTGTGGGTGCTCTACCTTTCGATCGTCAACGTCGGGCAGACCTGGTATGCGTTCGGGTGGGAGTCGCTCCTGCTGGAGAGCGGCTTTCTGATGATCTTCCTCGGCAACGACCAGGTGGCGCCGCCGGTGCTCACGCTGTGGATGGCCCGCTTGCTGTTGTTCCGAGTGGAATTCGGTGCGGGGTTGATCAAGATGCGCGGCGACCCGTGCTGGCGCGACCTGACCTGTTTGTACTACCACCACGAGACGCAGCCCATGCCCGGGCCGTTGAGCTGGTTCTTCCATCACCTACCGAAGCCGCTGCATCGAATCGAGGTGGCGGGCAACCATTTCTCGCAGCTGATCGTGCCATTCGGGTTGTTCGCACCACAACCGGTGGCCAGCATCGCAGCGGCGATCATCGTCGTCACCCAGCTGTGGCTGGTGGCGTCGGGCAACTTCGCCTGGCTCAATTGGATGACGATCCTGTTGGCGTGCAGCGCCATCGACGACTCGTCGATCGCGGCCCTGCTCGGTGTGCCCGCCCATTCGGCGTTTTCGACGCCGCCGCTGTGGTTTGCCGCGCTGGTCGTCGGGTTCGCGGCGGCGGTGTTGTTCATGAGCTACTGGCCGGTGCGCAACATGTTGTCCTCGCGTCAGCGAATGAACATGTCGTTCAACTCTTTTCATCTGGTCAATACCTACGGCGCGTTCGGCAGCATCGGGCGGATCCGCCGCGAGGTGGTGATCGAAGGGACGGACGAAGCACGCCTCACCAACCAGACGGTCTGGAAGGAATACGAATTCAAGGGCAAGCCCGGTGCCGTGCGCCGGCTTCCGCGACAGTGGGCGCCCTATCACCTGCGCCTGGACTGGCTGATGTGGTTCGCCGCCATCTCGCCCGGCTACGCGCAGCCGTGGCTGACGCCGTTCCTGCAGCGGCTGCTGCGCAACGATCGCCCCACGCTGCGCTTGTTGCGGCACAATCCCTTTCCGGATTCGCCGCCGCGGTATGTGCGTGCGCAACTCTACGAGTATCGCTTCACGACGCCCGCCGAGCTGCGCCGTGAGCGGGCGTGGTGGCACCGGACGCTGATCGGCGGATACGTCCGGCCGATGGCGCTGCCGACGGCGACGTCACAGCACGGCTGAGTTATGCCGCGTCGTCGTCATCGTCATCGCCGTCGTCGCCCTCGCCCCAGGCCCTCAACTCAGGTCTTCGACCAGGATGTCGTTGACCGCCTTCAGGTCCTCAATCGCCTGGTCTACGAACGAGTCTGCTCGCTCGAGATCCTCCGGGGTGCTGTTCGGCCCCAGTGACATGCACATGTGCATTGCGGTGTGGAAGTCATTGATTTCGGACTGCAGGGCAGCAGTCAGGGCCGGGTCCGGCGTAGGCAGGTGGGCCTGGAGGCCGACGGTTTGTTCGTCGTGGACCGCTGAACATGCCGACCGGAGAGCGTTGATGTCGTCGGCTTCGATCGCGTCGACCGCCGCCTGCATGAATTTCTTCGTATTCGCCAAGTGCACTTCGGCCTGTGAATACCACTCCGGAACGCCGGGGTAGACGGCGCCTGCCGTCCCAGCTGTCGCCACAGCGAAGAGGGCCGCCGCTGCAACAGCGGCTCCACCCAAGCGCTTGCGACCGTGCCTCAACATGCCTGACCTGCCTCACGTGGAGCCGTGTTGTGGACTGCTCGAGAGCGATGCCGCCCAAGGTTGGTCACAAGGCTCCGCGCCCAGCAGCGTGTTCGATAGGGCCTTCGGGCCCGCTCCCGTGGGCCGAAGGAAATGCGCTGGGTGTAGTCCGATGACGCTCTTACTGGTGGTCCCGGATGAGATCGACCCAGCCTGCTGCGGTGTCTGCGCTGCCGACGGTGAAGGGAATGCGCGCACTGCGCTCCACACTCACACGACCGATTTCGAAGGAAACTACAGCGTCTCGTCCAGCTCGCCGAGCCGGTCGGTCAACCGCAAATTCTCCGAGTAGTCGACCGGGCAGCAGATCAGCGAAACCCCGTCGTCGTCGAGCGCGGCCCGCAGCGTCGGCAGCAGTTCCTCGGCGCTGTTGATCCGATACCCCTTGGCGCCGAAGCTTTCCGCATACTTCACCACATCCGGGTTGCCGAACTTCACGTAGTAGTGCGCGCCGAGCTCGAGGTCCATCTTCCACTCGATCAGGCCGTAACCGCCGTCCTCCCAAATGAGCACGACCAGCGGTATCCGCTCGCGGACGGCGGTCTCGATTTCCTGCGAGTTCATCAGGAATGCGCCGTCCCCTACGGCGGCCAGCACCTTGGACTCGGGGCGCGCCAGCTTGACCCCAAGCGCGCCCGGCAGCGCAAAACCCATGGTGGACAAGCCGTTTGATACCAGGCAGGTGTTGCACTCGTACGTCGGGTAGAGCCGCGCCATCCACATCTTGGTGGCACCGGTGTCGACCAGGACCACGTCGCTGCGGCCCAGCGCGGCGCGGGTATCGGCCACCACCCGCGCCGGAGCCAGCGGATAGCGTGAATCCTGTTGCCCGCGTGCGAATTCCTCGGCGAGCAGGCCGTGTCCGGGAACCTCCGGATCGGCCTCGTAGGCGTGGCCGTCCAGCGCGTCGGTCAATGCATCCAAAGAGGCGCTGATGTCGCCGATGATCCCGACGTCCACCGAATAGTGCGCGTCGACCTCGGCCGGGAAACGGTGGATGTGGATGATCTTCTTGTCGGCCTGCGGGTTGATCCGGACGGGGTCGAACTCCTGCAGCTCGTAGCCGACGGCGATCACCGCGTCGGCGTTGTCGAAGCCGAAGTTGACGTAGTCGTGCCGCATGAACCCGAGGGTCCCGATGGTGTTGGGATGGTCATCGGGCATCACGCCCTTGCCGTGGAAGGTGTTGGCCACCGGGATGCCGAATGCTTCCGAGAACCGGACCAGGGCCGCGGTGGCGTTGCCGCGGGCGGCGCCGTGCCCGGCCAGCACCACCGGCCGCTTGGCCTTGCGCAGGATGTCGACCGCGCGCTCCACCTGACCGGGTGCGGGCGCATCGGGGCGGACCACGTTGCGCGGCAACGGCGTCAGGTCGTAGTCGGTGTCGTCGGCATCGATGTGTTCGGGGATGGCCAAATAGACCGCGGCGGGGCGTTCGGTCTCGGCGACCTTGAACGCCTTGCGGAACATCTCGGGGATGGCGCGCGCGGTGGGGACCCCGGCGGCCCACCGCGTGATGGGGGCGAACATCCGACACCAGATCGACGTACTGATGCGACTCCTTGAACTCCCGGTCCTGACCGACCTGCGCGGAGATCGCGACCAACGGAGTGCTGTTGGTGGTGGCGTCGGCCACGCCGAGTTGCATGTTGATCGCGCCCGGACCCAGGGTGCTCGACACCACCGCCGCCCGTCCGGTGACCCGCCCGTACATCTCGGCCATGAAGGCCGCGCCCTGCTCGTGGCGGGTGAGCACGTAGCGGATGCTCGACGACGCCAACGCCTGCACGAAGCGGATGTTCTCCTCTCCCGGCAGGCCGAAGACGACGGAAACCCCCTCGTTTTCCAGGCACTTGACCATCAGCTCGGCGGCTTTGCTCATCCGGCACCTCCCTTGAGGGAACGATAGTGGCAGGCTAGGTGTTGGACCTTTTACCAACTCCCAAGCGAAGGATGTCAGCGTGCCCATCGCCACGATCAACCCGGCTACCGGCGAGACAGTAAAAACCTTCACCCCGGCAACCGACGAAGAAGTCGACGCGGCGATCGCCCGCGCGTACGCCCGATTCCAGGACTACCGCCATAACACCACGTTTGCCCAGCGCGCCCAATGGGCAAACGCCACCGCCGACCTGTTGGAGAAGGAGGCCGACGAGGTCGCCGCGATGATGACGTGCGAGATGGGCAAGACGCTGGCATCGGCCAAGGCCGAAACGCTGAAGTGCGCCAAGGGGTTTCGCTACTACGCCGGGAACGCCGAGAAGCTGCTGGCCGACGAGCCGGCCGACGCGGCCAAGGTCGGCGCCTCCAAGGCATACGTCCGCTACCAGCCGCTCGGCGTGGTGCTGGCGGTGATGCCGTGGAACTTCCCGCTCTGGCAGGCGGTCCGGTTCGCCGCGCCGGCGCTGATGGCCGGCAACGTCGGCATCCTCAAGCACGCGTCGAACGTGCCGCAGAGCGCGCTGTATCTGGCCGACGTCATCGCGCGCGGCGGCTTCCCGGAGGGCTGCTTCCAGACGCTGCTCGTCTCGTCCAGCGCCGTGGAGCGCATCCTGCGGGACCCCCGCGTCGCGGCGGCCACCCTGACCGGCAGCGAGCCGGCCGGCCAGTCGGTCGCCGCCATCGCCGGCGACGAGATCAAGCCCACCGTGCTGGAGCTCGGCGGCAGCGACCCGTTCATCGTGATGCCGTCCGCGGACCTCGACGAGGCCGTCAAGACCGCGGTCACCGCGCGGGTGCAGAACAACGGCCAGTCCTGCATCGCCGCCAAGCGGTTCATCGTCCACGCCGACATCTACGACGCGTTCGTCGACAAGTTCGTCGAGCGGATGCAGGCGCTGAAGGTCGGCGACCCGACCGACCCCGACACCGACGTGGGCCCGCTGGCCACCGAGTCCGGCCGCGACGAGATCGCCAAGCAGGTCGACGACGCCGTCGCGGCGGGCGCAAAGGTTCGCACCGGCGGCAAACCGATCGATCGGCCGGGCTGGTTTTACCCGCCGACGGTGGTCACCGACATCACCAAGGACATGGCGCTCTACACCGAAGAGGTGTTCGGCCCGGTCGCGTCGATGTACCGAGCCGAGAGCATCGACGAGGCCATCGAGATCGCCAACGCCACCACCTTCGGGCTGGGCTCCAACGCCTGGACCCGGGACGAGGCCGAGCAGCGGCGCTTCATCGACGACATCGAGGCCGGCCAGGTCTTCATCAACGGGATGACGGTGTCCTACCCGGAGCTGGGCTTCGGCGGCGTCAAGCGGTCCGGCTACGGCCGCGAACTCGCGGGCCATGGGATCCGCGAGTTCTGCAACGCCAAGACCGTCTGGGTCGGCTAGACCGGGCCCGAAACGTTCACACGGCTGCGGCCGCGAGGGCCTTCTCGTCCTCGTCGGCGAACGTGTCCTCCAGCTGCACCGGCGAGTAGTCGAGGTCGATCTCGCCGACCGGCCGCCCGCGGGCGCTGCTGATCGTGCCGAGCCGCCGCATGCCCTTGTCGGCCGCGTACTGCATGAACTCGTCCACCGAAAGGTCGAAGGGCATCGGGTCGTAAAGCGAGAAGCCCTCCTCGATGAGGCGCAGCCCGAGCGGCATGAGCTCGTTCATGCGCGTTTCGAACACGCCCCAGTTCGCGTCGTCGGCGGCGACGTGGCGCCGGCAGGTGAAGGTGCCCCACGCCATGTGGCGTCGCTCGTCGTCACCGATGCGCCGGACCAGCTCCTGCATGCCGGGCAGGATGCCGCGTTCCACGCAGATCTTGTGCCAGCCGAAGTAGCCGGTCAGCGCCAGCATCCCTTCGACCATGTGGTTGTAGGTGACCGACGCCCGGACCTGGGCGGCCGGAGAGGGATCAACCGACAAGGCGTTGAGGCAGTCCGGCAACTCCTCGTAGAAGATCGTGCGGTAGGTGGGGATGTCGTCGAGATATTGGTGCAGGTCGTCGGTGATGCCGACGGCGTCGAGCCACATCCGGAACACCTGCACGTGCTTGGCTTCCTCGAAGGCGAACTGGGTCAGATACATTTCGTCGCCCAGCCGGCCCTCGACCCGCATCGCCGACATGAACGGCTGGATGTCCTCGGTCACCGCCTCCTCACCGGCGATGAACTCGGCACACAGCCGGGTGGCGTAGTGGCGTTCGTCGTCGGTCAGCTTCTCCCAGTCCGCCCGGTCGCGGGAGAAGTCGATGTCGGCCGGGTCCCAGAACTTCGCGTTGCCGCCGGCGAACAGCCGCAACGGCAAGCTGTCCCAGTTCAATCCCCCTCTAACCATCGAGCCCGAATGCGTGCGTGTCATGTGACCTCCTCGGATTGTTGTGGGGCTGAGTGCACCGGCTGGTGCGGCAACGCCGAAAACGCGGCCGCCAGCACCGCGACGAGCCGGCGCACGGCCAGTGCCGGCTGTTCCGGGGTGGGCTCGTCGAGCCCGAGAATAGGATCCAAACCGCGCATGTAGGGCGCCAGCGCCAGGTGCGGAAAGATCAAGAGCAGCAACGACAACAGCGCGTCGGTGTCCGAATCGGCGCGCAGGTCACCGCGCACCTGCGCGTCGCGCACGAGGGGACGCAGCACCTCGAGGTAGTGGCGGTGGATGACGCTGCGCACGCTGACGCGGGCGTCGGTGTCCACCTCGAGGGTCGCCGCGGCGTGCAGGGCGCGTTCCCGCGGGTGTTCGGCGAAATAGGCCACCCAGGCGTCGAGCAAGTCGGTGAGGAATTCGAAGAACGGCCGGCTCGGGTCGAGCTCGCGGATCAGCTCCTCGATGTAAGAGCGCACCCGCAGGCTGCCGATGTCGGCGATGAACGCGTACAGGTCGCGCTTGTCCGCGAAGTACTGGAACAGGCTGCCCTTGGCGACGCCGGCCCGCCGCGCGATGACGTTGAGGCTGCCCCGGGAGAACCCGTGCGCCCCGAACTCCTGTTCGGCGGCTTCGATGATGGCGGCGCGACGAGCGGGGTCGACGCGCGCCCAAGTCACCGTTGGCAATGCGGCCCCCTAACGTCGATGACCACTGGTCATATTACGGTGAGCTGCGTCACAGTCAAGGGTTTGCGCGGATTGCGGAGGCTGGGGCCCTACGGGCGCATCTGGTACGCGCCGTTGAGGGGAAGGATGTGCTCCTTCCAGATCTGGGCGTAGCGCGTGGGGTCGTGGACCGGGCGGCGGATCATCCGCGTCGCGAAGCGGGCCTGCTCGTCGGAAGTCGCGGGCTTGTCGCTGAGCTCCACGGCGTAGCCGTTGAAGTCCCGGACCAGCACGGCGAAGATCTCGTCGATCAGCGTCTCGTCCACGTCCGACAGCGCGGCCTCCTCGAGGATGAGCTGCGCATAGGGCACCGTCGCGAACAACTGGCCCACGGCGAACGCGAAGTCGATGTCCTTCTGCTGCACGGCATCTGGGGTCGCGCCGGCCAGCATGTCGGCGAGCACGTCGATCTGCTTGCGCAGCAACGCGACGTTGGGCAGGTGCCCGAAGCCTTCGAACGGCGCGCGCCAGTCGTGGAAGCGCACCTTGCCCAGACCCCCGGTCGGCCCCTGTGCGAACAGGAACGCGTCGTCGGACGCGTCGTCGCGGCGGCCGATGATCGGCAGTTCGCTGTTGGGGGCGAACAGGAAGTTGGGCATGAACTTGGCGAGCAGCCCGATGTTGATGTGCACCGTGCCTTCGAGCCTTGGCAGCAAACCGATCTCGCGAGTGACGGCCTCGAAGAAGGTGTCCTTCTCCACCCCCTTGGCGGCGATGACGTCCCACAGGGCGATGACGACCCGCTCCCCTTCGCTGGTGACCTTCGCCTTGGTGAGCGGGCTGTACAGCAGGTAGCGCCGGTCGTCCGCCGAGGCGCCGCGCATGTAGTCGCAGGCCCGGGTGGCGACCAGCCTCATCGCGACCAGCCGCAGATAGGCGTCGGTGAGCAGGCGCCGCACGTGGCTGAAGTCGGTGACGACCGTGCCGTACAGGACGCGGTTGGAGGCGTGGGTGACCGCCTCGTACAAGGCATGCGTGCACATGCCGACGGCGCCCCAGCCCAGGTTGTATTTGCAGACGTTGACGGTGTTGAGGGCGGCGTGGAAGGCCTCGGGACCGCGGTGCAGGATGTCGGCTTCCGTGACCGGGTAGTCGCGCAGCGCGTAGTTGGCGACGAAGTTCTGCGAGTTCACCACGTTCTTGATCAGGTCGTACCGATCGTGCTGGGAGTCGGCGGCGAAGAACACGTACTCGTCGGTCCCGGCGATCTTGCCGAAGGTCGAGACCATCCGCGCCACGTTGGCGTTGCCGATGTAGTACTTCTCGCCGCTCGCGGTCCAGCCCTTGTCTGACGGCGTCAGGATCATGTCGGTCTGGTAGACGTCGGCGCCGTGGGTCTGCTCCGACAACCCGAAGGCGAACACCTCGCCGGCCTCCAACTGTGCGGCGGCCTTGCGCTTCGCGTCCTCGTTGGGGCTCATCCAGATCGGGCCCAGGCCCAGCGCGGTGACCTGGAAGGGATACCAATAGCTCAGCCCGTAGAAGCCCACGATCTCGGCGAACTCGCTGATCCGGTAGGTGTCCCAGCGACAATCGTCCGCGCCGTATTCCGACGGTGTCAGCAGCGACGCGAAGATGCGCTCGCGTCCGATGTGGTCCAAAAACTCGGAGTACCACACCCGTTCGTGATCGTCGGATTTCAGCCGCGCTTTTCCCCGCGATTCGAAGAAGTCCACCGTCGCGGCCATGATCTCCCCGGAGCGACGGTCTGGGTAGGGGCGCTGCAGGTGGTTGGGATTGAGCAGCATGACGGGGCCTCTCGGGGGTGCGACAACGACAAGCAAAAGAACCACGGTGACGGTACGCCACTAGCGCGGCCGCGGTACAGCTACCGAACCCAGGTGGGGCTGTCAGACGACCTCGACTACTTCGACGCCTTCCTCATCGGTTGCCGGCTAGACATCCCAGGGCTGCAACTTGTCAAGTCAAGCGGCGGTGGAGGCCGGGCTCGGTTGGCGGTGTGCCCAGGCTTTGTGTTCGTCGTAGGTGCTGTGGTGGCGGAGGCAGCCGTGCAGGATGCCGACGAGGCGGTTGCCCAGGGCGCGTAGTGCTTGGTGGTGGAGGTCGCCGGCGGCGCGGTGTTGGTCGTAGAAGGCCCGCGCACCGGGGCTGGTGCCCAGGGCGCAGAAGGCCCATTGGTCGATCGCGTCGTAGAGGCGGCGGTTGCGGACGTGGCGGGCCAGCACGGCGCGCTTGCGGCCCGACGCGATGGTCAATGGTGCGGTTCCGGCGTAGTTTTTGCGACACTTGGCAGTGGTGTAGCGATTCGGGTCGTCCCCGAACTCACCGAGCACCCGGGCGCCGAGGATGACACCAAGTCCTGGCAGGGAGCGGTAGATGTCGGCGTCCGGGTGTGCCTCAAAATGTGCCGCGAGTTCAGCTTCCAGATCGGTGATCTGGCGGTTGAGCTCGGCGATGATGCCGATTGCAGCCCGGGTGCTGGCCCCGAAGGCGGCGGTCACGGCGGCGGGTGCGGCGAGCTGCTCGGTGCGCAGCATCTCCTGAATCTGCAGCGCTCGGGTGTCGAGGTTACGTTGGCGCCCAGCGGCTTTGAGCGCTGAACGGATCTTCGCCAGGCTCAAGCGCCTGGCGTCGGCGGGGGTCGGGGCGCGGCCCAGGATGGCCAGTGCGTCACGGTCAGCCAGATCCTCGAACACCTCCAACGCCGCGGGGTAGTACTCGCGCAACGCGCTGCGCAGAGCGTTGGTCTGGCGGGTGCGCGCCCAGATCAGATTCTGATGCGCCCGGGCGAGTACCTTGATCGCCTCGGCCTGCCCGCTGTCCCCGGCGATCGGGCGGTGGTTGTGTCGATCGGTGCGCACCAGATCGGCCAGCAGTTTGGCATCAGAGGGATCGGACTTGGCTCCCGAGAGGTGGTGGCGGTCGCGGTAGCGGGCTGCCGCGAGCGGGTTGATCGCGAACACCTGGTATCCGGCGGCGGTCAAGGCATCCACCCACAGTCCGCGGTCGGTTTCGATGCCGATGACCACTTGGGCGGGTTCGGCGGCATGCTCGGCGATCAGTTCGTGCAGCCGTCCGATCCCGGCCAGTCCTTCGGGCAGCCGCCGCCACGCCAGCCGGTCGCCGGTGTCGTTCATCAGATATACGTCGTGATGGTCTTCTGCCCAGTCGTCTCCGACGAACAGCATCGATTGGCCTCCCTTGTGTCGTGTGGGTGAATCCTGTTCGAGCCCAAGGACACCCGGCGGCGACCTAATGGATCAGTGCTCGAACTGGCACGACATCCCATGAGCGCTACAGATGACCTCACCAACCAGCCGGGGCACGGTCTAGCCCTAGGAATCGACCATCACTCCAGGACACAAAAGTGCTCACCGGCCGGCGGCTCGGTGATCAGCCTCCCGCTCAGGAACCAAGATCCCCGTCAAGGACACGCTGATCTGTTCCCATTAGGACGCACCCTCGAGGCTCGCTGCCCCCGAAGAGCATGAAAATAACAGTGCCGACGGGACGCCGCCGTGTCTGTCGACCGAGCGGCCGGTGCGGAGGATGAATCGGCCGTCCCCCGATCGGGGGACAGGAGGTTCATTACTTCCCCGAACCGATCGGTGGAGGCCCGCGCCCGTGGATCCTTATACCTTCCAATGCATGACTTCCCCCGACCAGCGCCACTCCACGTAACCCGCGTCTCTGAAGGAACCCCTCGATGAAGTTAGACGAACCGTCCCTGACCCACCGGTTCCGGAACAACGCCAAGGCCGTCGAAGTCGGCAATCCCGCGTGGCAGGCGGCGGCCGACAACGGGCTGCTGGACAACAGTGTTCGCTACGTCGGCAACGACCTGCTGGAGCGGCAGAGCGACGGTCACCGACCTGGCCGGATTGCAGTTGCTTAACCCCAGTCCCGAATCGACCGAATGGCTCGAAGTGGTGCGTTTGCGGCGCTGACCGCTGAGCCGAGAAAACGGCACTGTTGGTCTGCCGTTGGGCGCCCTAGCATCAGTCACGTGTCGGACCTAAATACCGCTCGCGGAACCATCGATACCGCCGATCTCGGCGTGACGCTCATGCACGAGCACGTGTTCATCATGACGACGGAGATCGCCGAAAACTACCCCGACGCCTGGGGCGACGAAGAAAAGCGAGTGGCCGACGCCATCGCCCGGCTGGGCGAGCTGAAGGCGCGCGGCGTGGACACCATCGTCGACCTCACCGTGATCGGCCTGGGCCGCTATATCCCGCGGATTGCCCGCGTCGCGGCGGCCACCGAGCTGAATATCGTTGTGGCGACCGGGCTTTACACCTATAACGACCTGCCGTTCCGATTCCATTACGAGGGCCCGGGCGGCATGCTGGGCGGCCCGGAGATCATGACCGACATGTTCGTCCGCGACATCGAGCAGGGCATTGCCGACACCGGCGTCAAGGCCGGAATCCTCAAGTGTGCCACCGACGAGCCGGGCATCACCCCCGGCGTCGAGCGGGTGCTGCGCGCGGTCGCTCAGGCGCACAAACGCACCGGGGTGCCGATCTCCACGCACACCCATGCCGGCCTGCGACGCGGCCTCGAGCAGCAACGCATCTTCGAAGAAGAAGGCGTCGACCTGACCCGGGTGGTTATCGGGCACTCCGGCGACAGCACCGACATCGGCTACCTCGAGGAGCTCATCTCCGCGGGGTCGTATCTCGGGATGGACCGGTTCGGCCTGGACGTGATCTCACCGTTCGAGGAGCGGGTCAAGATCGTCGCGCAGCTATGCGAGCGCGGGCACGCCGACAAGATGGTGCTCTCCCACGACGCCAACTGCTACTTCGACGCGCTGCCCGAAGAGCTCGTGCCGCAGATGGCGCCGAACTGGCACTACCTGCACATCCACAACGACGTCATCCCTGCCCTGAAGGAGCGCGGCGTCACCGACGAGCAACTGCACACCATGCTGGTCGACAACCCGCGGCGCATCTTCGAGCGGCAGGGCGCGTATGAGTGAGCCGGTCCCGCCGATCGGCACCCAGATCGCGGCGCTGGCCGAACTCGCTCCCGACGAGCCCGCCGTCACCTGCGACGGGCTGACCCTCACCCGCGCCGAACTCGACGCCTCGACGAACCGCCTGGCCCGCGCCTACGCCGAGCGTGGGGTCGGCGTAGGCGACTACGTGACCATAGTGCTGCCCAACTCCGTCGAGTGGATCCAGGCCGCGGTGGCGTGCTGGAAACTGGGCGCGGTGCCCCAGCCGCTGTCGGCGCGGTTGCCGGACGCGGAGTTGCAGGGCCTGCTGGACCTGCGCCCGCCCGCCCTGCTGGTGGGCCGCGGAGGCGATCGCCAGCTCGGCGAAGCCGGGCGCTGGGGGCACCTCCCGCTTGCGGGGGACGGGTCGCCGACCGGACAGCGTGGCCACCACGAAATACCAAGCGTGCCAGCCGGTTTCACGCCCGGACCGGAGTGTTCCGACGCGGCGCTGCCCGAAGCTGTGTCGCCGGTGTGGAAGGCAATGGGGTCCGGCGGCAGCACCGGCCGGCCCAAGCTCATCGAATCCGCGGGCGACACCCGGATACCGGCCGCCATCGGCTATCCACTGGGCGCGCAAGACGGCGACACGACGCTGGTGCCGATCCCGCTCAGCCACAACACCGGCTTCACCACCGCGACGATCGCGTTGCTGATGCGCCACCACCTGGTCTTGATGAGCCGGTTCGACCCGCAGCAATTCCTCCGGCTGATCACCGACCACCGCGTCACGTTCATGACGACGGTGCCGACGATCATGCAGCGGACGCTGCCCGTCTACCACGCCGACCCCGGCTCCTACGACCTGTCATCGATCCGCCGGTTCTGGCACATGGGGGCGCCGTGCCCACCGGCCATCAAGCAGGCCTGGATCGAACTGCTGGGACCTGAAGTGGTCTGGGAACTCTACGGCGGCACCGAATTACAGGCGCTCACCTTCATCTCCGGCGACCAGTGGCTGACCCATCGAGGCTCGGTCGGCGTGGTGGTCGCCGGGGAGATGCAGGTGCTCGACGACGACGGCAATACGTGTCCGCCCGGCATGGTCGGCGAGATCTACATGCGGCCCGGACCCGGCAGTGCGCCCACCTACCGCTACGTCGGAGCGACGGCCAAGTCCCGCGACGGCTGGGATTCCCTCGGCGATCTGGGGCATTTCGACGCCGACGGGTTCCTGTACCTGTCGGACCGCCGAGTGGACATGTTCACCGTCGGCGGCCGCAACGTCTACCCCGCCGAGATCGAGAACGCGTTGTCGGCACACCCGGACGTGCTGTCCTGCCTCGTCGTCGGCGTGCCCGACCCGAACTCCGGCGACCTGGGTCAGGTGCCCTACGCGCTGGTGCACACGGCCGACGGCGCCACGCTGGACGCCGCGGGCGCGCAGGAATTCCTGCGCGAACGCATCGCGGGGTACAAGGTGCCGCCCACCCCCAACTTCATAGAATTCGTCGACGCTCCCCTGCGTGACGACGCCGGCAAGGCCCGGCGGTCGGCGGTCCGCGCCGAGATCATGGCACGCCTGCGGGCCGCGGAGCCCGCCTGAAGCGCGACTGCTCGCACCAAGAATCTTCCAAGCCCAGCGCCCCATCATGAGGCGAATCGATTACCGGCTGTCCAAAAGAGGGGCTATGCAGATCGAACCGTTGAGCACGGAGCTGATGGAACTGGTGAACGACTGGAATCGCGAAACCCATTGGCCCAAGGCGTTTGTGCGCGAGACCGCCCGGCCTGGCTACGTCAGCGTGGTCGGCGAGAACGCTTATCTGCTGACCGACGGCATCCACATCGAGGCGCTGGGCAACCTCGTTCGATCCACCGTGGAGTACGGGGCCGATCTGTTCGGGAAGATCGAGCGGGCCATCTGCCTGCCGTCCGCGCACACCCTGGAAGAGTGGATGGACCGCACCGGCTAGGGCGCGATCGCGTCCGCCTCGGCGTCTACGACGTCGAGGGTTTCGCCTGGCTTCCCACGTCTCTCCCAGCGCCGCAACGCTTCCCGGCAGGGCGACTCGACCAGCCCGTAGCTGACCGCGGCGATCGCCCACCCGAAGATCAGCGTCAGCACCAGCACCGCGGGCATCCGGCCAGTGAACGCGAACGTCCCGAGCACCGGGAACACCATGGCCAGCGCGGCCAGGTGCCACACGAACAGGCCGTAGGACCACCGCCCCAACGTCACCATGCCGGCGCTGCCCAGCAGCCGGTGCGGGGTGTCGGTGCGGTCCAGCACCAAGGGGGCGACCAATGCGAACGCCACCAGTGAGCCCGCCGCCGTCTTCACCGCGAACTGGGTGGCGGTGCCGGGAATCAGGCCCTCCGGGCCCGCCAGCGGGGAGGCCGCCAGCAGGTAGGCCAGCACGGCGACGACGGCCATCACGACGCGGCGCCGCGCCCACCGATGTGGCAGGCCGATCGGGCTGTGGACCCATTCCGCCAGCAGCATGCCCGCGGCGAACCAGGAGAAGAACGCCGGCGGCCAGTTGAGCGGATTGGTGCCGGCTCCGGAATGGATGGGCACCCAGCCCCATGCCCAGCTCAGCGCGGCCAGCGCGGCGATCGCCGGCACCCGCGCGCCGACCGGCAGGCGCCGGGCCAACAACGCCAGAATCGGCAGGGCCAGATAGAAACTGACCTCGACGGAAAGACTCCACATCTGGGTCAGCCCGCCGGTCAGGGTGAGCGGCACATAGATCTGGGTGAGGGTCAGGTTGGCCAACCACACGGTCGGGCTGGCGTGATCCGCGTCGGGCAGCAGCGACAGGATCACGACGACCGCCACCACATAGGCGGGCATGATGCGCACCACCCGGGACCGCAAATAGTGGCCGGTGCGGGGCCGCGCTCCCAGGCCGCGTGCCGCCGCGGCGTGTCCGCGCCACAACAGAAAACCCGACAGCGCGAAGAACACCGCGACGGCGAGATCGAAGCGGCCGAAGAGCCGGCCGCTGACACCGCTGGAGTGCCCGGTCTGGAAAGCGACGTGCGTGACGACCACGCCCATGGCCGCGCAGGCGCGCATCCCCTCCACGGCGGGCAGGAAGCTGCGAATCCCGCCCGGCTGCTGGCCATCCGTCACCCCCACAGTCTGCATCTGATGTGTTGGGAGACCGAATGGGTACACCCGAAGGACCCGCGCGCAATGGCAATAGGTTCGTAAGCCGGGGCCTTACGTTCTGCTGTTAGTGTCAAACGGGTTTGCCTCGGTACTTGCTCAGGTCGGGGCGGGTCGCGGCTGATGGCGCAAGACAGCACTAGGAGGGCACAGCAACGTGAACCGAGCAGTCATGTTGCGGTTCGCCGCATGCGGGATCATCGGGCTCGGAGCCGCCCTGCTGATCGCCGCGCTGCTGTTGTCGACATACACCACCAGCAGGATCACCAAGGTCCCGCTCGACATCGACACCACGCTGATCAGCGACGGCAGCGGAACCGCGCTCGACTCAACGTCCTTGTCGACTGATCACGTGGTCGTCAACCAGAACGTGCCGCTGGTGTCCCAGCAGCAGGTCAGCGTCGAGTCGCCCGCCAACACCGACGTGGTCACGCTGCAGGTCGGAACCTCCGTGCGACGCACCGACAAGCAGAAGGACAGCGGCCTGCTGCTGGCGATCGTCGACACCGTCACGCTCAACCGCAAGACGGCACTGGCCGTCTCCGACGACACCCACACCGGCGGCTCGGTCCAGAAGCCGCGCGCCTTCGGCGACGAGAACCCGCCCACCGCGATGCCGCTGCGGCACGACGGCCTGGCCTACCGGTTCCCGTTCCACACCGAGAAGAAGACGTACCCCTACTTCGATCCGATCGCGCAGAAGCCGTTCGACGTCAACTACGACAGTCAAGAGGACGTCAACGGTCTGACCACCTACAAGTTCACTCAGAACATCGGCTACAACGCCGACGGCAAGCTGGTGGCTCCCGTGGCGTACCCGTCGCTGTACGCCGGCAACGAGGACGGCAAGGTCACCACCTCCGCGGCGATGTGGGGCTTGCAAGGCGGCGACCCGGCCGAGCAGATCACCATGACCCGCTACTACGCGGCGCAGCGGACCTTCTGGGTGGACCCGGTGTCGGGCACCATCGTCAAGCAGACCGAGCACGCCAACCACTACTTCGCCCGCGATCCGCTCAAGCCGGAGCTGACACTGGCCGACTACAAGGTCACCTCCAACCAAGACACCGTCGAATCGCAGGTCAATGCCGCCCGCGACGAGCGCGACCGGCTGTCACTGTGGTCGCGGGTGCTGCCGATCACGTTCACCGCGGTCGGTTTGATCGCGCTGGTCGCCGGCGGCCTGCTCGCCTCGTTCAGCCTGCGGACCGAGAGCGCGCTTGACCGATCCCGGCCTGGACCGGGGTGACCAGGACTTCTTCGGCCGCAGCGGGCTCGAGGAGCCGGTGCCCGGCGCCGAGGCCG
Source organism: uncultured Actinomycetota bacterium (assembly GCA_963850895.1). Classification (GTDB taxonomy): domain Bacteria; phylum Actinomycetota; class Actinomycetes; order Mycobacteriales; family Mycobacteriaceae; genus Mycobacterium. The sequence goes on from CAWKNK010000003.1 coordinate 131,210, forward strand.
AGACCGAGAAGCTGCCCACGCAGCGCCCCACGTCGCGCGAGGATCCCGGCGCGGACGCACCCACCCTGGGCGCGGATGAGCCACCCGATTCGGGGCCGCCCGAGCCCACCAGTCCACCCGAACGGGAATAGCCCGCCGCGTGCGCTGGACCCGGCCCGGGTACGCGTTGGTCTTGGCGCTGCTGGTGGCCGGGCCGCTGCTCAAGCCCGGTTACCTGCTGCTGCGCGACGCCGTGTCGACCCCGCGCTCGTATGTGTCCGATACCGCGCTGGGGTTGACGTCGGCGCCTCGGGCGACACCGCAAGACTTCGCGGTGGCGCTGGCCTCGCAGGTGATTGACGGCGGCGTCGTGGTGAAGGCGCTGCTCGTCCTGGGGCTCTGGCTCGCGGGATGGGGCGCGGCCCGGCTGGTCGCGACGGCGCTGCCCGATGCGGGTGTGGCCGGCCAGTTCGTCGCCACCACGCTGGCGATCTGGAATCCCTACGTCGCCGAGCGGCTGCTCCAGGGCCACTGGAGCCTGCTGGTCGGCTACGGCTGTCTGCCATGGGTTTCGACGGCGATGCTGAGGCTGCGGACGGCCTCCGGCTCGTTCTTCGGGTTGGCCTTCTGGATCGCGCTGGCCGGTTTGACGCCGACCGGTCTGCTGCTCGCCGCGACCGCGGGGCTCGTTTGCGTGGCTGTCCCGGTGCAAAACCCGGGTGGGTCCTGGCCGCGCTGGCGGTGCGCCGCGGTGACGCTGGGTGCCGCGCTGGTGGCGGCGCTGCCCTGGCTGACCGCCTCGGCCCTGGGCGCGTCGTTGACCTCCCACACGGCGGCGAACACGCTGGGGGTCGCGGCGTTCGCGCCGCGCGCCGAGCCGGGCCTGGGAACGCTCGCCAGCCTGGCCAGCCTTGGCGGGATCTGGAACGGCGAGGCCGTGCCGATTTCGCGGACCACCCTGTTCGCGGTGGCGTCGGCCGTGGTGCTGCTGGGGGTGGTGGCGGCCGGGTTGCCGACGGTGGTGCGCCGCCCGGCGGCGCGACCGCTGCTGGTGTTGGCGGTGGCGGCCGTGCTGGTGCCGGCCGCGTTGGCGACCGGCCCGGGTCTGCATCTGCTGGGCGCGTTGGTTGACGCCGCGCCCGGCGTCGGCGTGCTGCGTGACGGGCAGAAGTGGGTGGCGCTGGCGGTGCCGGGATACACGCTGGCGGGCGCGGGCGCGATGGTGACGCTGCGAAGGTGGGTGCCGCCGCCGGCAGATGTTGTGGCGGCGCCGGTCTGCTGCCTCGCGCTGATCTTCGCCCTGCCCGACCTGGCCTGGGGGGTGTGGGGCCAGGTGTCGCCGGTGCAGTACCCGCGCGGCTGGGCTGCGGTGGCCGCCGCCATCAACGGGCGCCCCGGGGCGGTGGCGGTATTGCCGGCCGGCACCATGCGGCTCTACTCCTGGTCGGGTCGCGCGCCGGTATTGGATCCGTTGCCCCGCTGGGTGCGCGCCGACGTGCTGAGCACGGGCGACCTGGTCATCTCGGGGACCGTCATCCCCGGCGAGGGCACTCACGCCCGCGCGGTGCAGCAGTTGCTGCTGGCCGGGCCCGACCCGTCCGCCCTGGCCCCGGCCGGCGTGGGCTGGCTGGTCGTGGAGTCGGACACCGCCGGCGACATGGGGGCGTCCCCCCGCACCCTCGGTGCGCTGAAGCCGGTCTACCGCGACGACGACCTCGCGCTCTACCGCATCGGCGGCGACACCGCCGGGGTGTCCGCCGGCGCCCGCACGGCGACGCTGATCGCGCATCTGGCGTGGCTGGCGGCGCTGATCGTGGGCGGCGCCGGCGCGGTGGTCAGCGCGTGGCGCTCGCGGTCAGCCCCGGCCGCTGACTAGGCCGCTGACCGGGTGGCCGGTTCGCACGGCCTCCAAGACCGTGCGCATGGCGTCGGCGCTTTGCCGCCAAGAGAATTCACCGCTTCGGGTGTGCGCCTTGGCGCCGAGCTGGTCGCGCAGCACGGGGTCGGACAGCAGCTCTTCGAGACGATCCACCAGCTCGGCGTGGGTGTCCACCAAGATCCCGGTCACCTCGTCGACGATCGAATCCGATAGGCCGCCCGAGGATCGGTAGCCGATGGTCGGCACCCGGTGCTGGGCCGCCTCGACGACCGCCAGGCCCCAGCCCTCCTTGCGCGAAGGCAGCAGCTGCACCCACGAGCTTTGCAGCACATGGTGTTTGGTCACGTCGTCGACGTGACCGTGAAACGTCACCGCGTCCGAGATGCCGAGCCGACGAACGTGGTCGACGAGCCGCTGTCGCCACCAGCCGTCGCCGACGATGTCGAGGTGCAGACCCGGCATGCGGGGCCGCAGCCGCGCGACGGCCTCCAGCGCGTCTTCGATCTGCTTGTGCGGCACCAGCCGCGACAGCACCACCACCCGGGGCGCGGCGGCGCGCGGGCCGGACAGCGATCGCGCCGGGGCCTCGTCGAGGCCGTTGCGCACCACCGCGATCTGGGCGTTGTCGACCCCGAGCGTCACCAGGTCGCGGGCCGACGGCAGCGACACCGTCACGTACTGGTTGCGCCGGTTCAGCCACGGCGACAACGTCGACTCGACGAACCAGCCGAGCCGGCCGAGCGCCGGTCCGGCCACCGGCCATTGCTCGCGGTGGCAGTGGTGCACCAGCACCACCACCCGACGGCCGTACACCAGCCGGGCGAGGAACGGCAGGCCGTTCTGGGTGTCGACGACCACGTCGGGCCGCACCCGCCGCAGCGGTCCGAGTCCCAGCCGCGCCGCCGCCATCGCGAGCAAGGCCCAGACGTAGACGGAGTACCGGCCGCCCGCGCGGTCGATGCGCACGCCGTCGACCACTTCGCGGCGACGCGAGCCGGGGTAGCGGGCGGTGCGAAGCGTGACTTCAATGCCGGACGCGGCCAGCTGCGCGCCGATGCGCTGCAAGTAGGCTTCGCTGCCGCCGCCCTGCGGGTGGCCGGTATCGCGCCAGCACAGCAGCAGTACCGAGCGCAGACCAGACATCACTGGTCAGCCTAGCCCGGCGACGATCGCGCCGGCGCTGCGTAGGGTTGGCCGGTGGCCGTGACCGACGTCTTCGCGCGGCGGGCGACCCTGCCGCGCGCGCTGCGGCTGCTCTCGGAGTTCCGCTACGAGCAGTCGGACCCGGCCCGCTTCTATGGCGCGCTGGCGGCGGATACCGCGGCGATGGTGAGCGATCTGTGGCGGGCCGCGCACGGCGAGCCCCCGGCCGGCCGCACCCTGCTCGACGTCGGCGGCGGGCCCGGCTACTTCTCAACCGCGTTCGCCGACACGGGGATCCGCTACCTCGGCGTCGAACCCGACCCGAGCGAGATGCACGCGGCGGGACCCTCGCCCGCGGGGGGTGCCGGAAACTTCGTGCGCGCATCGGGCATGGCACTGCCGTTCGCCGACGACTCGGTGGACATCTGCCTGTCGTCCAACGTCGCCGAACACGTGCCGCGGCCGTGGCAGCTGGGCGGCGAGATGCTGCGGGTGACCAAGCCGGGCGGGCTGGCCGTGCTCTCCTACACCGTGTGGCTCGGCCCCTTCGGTGGGCACGAGATGGGCCTGACCCACTACCTCGGCGGCGCCCGCGCCGCCGCCCGCTACGCCCGCAAACACGGGCAGCCGGCGAAAAACGACTACGGGTCGTCGTTGTTCGCGGTGTCCGCGGTAGACGGCCTGACGTGGGCCGCCAGCACCGGCGCGCGCGGTGGCGGCATTTCCCCGCTACCACCCCCGTTGGGCGTGGTGGCTGACGTCGGTCCCGGTGCTGCGCGAGTTCCTGGTGAGCAATCTGGTGCTGGTGCTCCAACCGCAATAATGAAACGTGTTCTCGTTTCACGTCGGCTTGGGTAGGGTGGCGCCATGACCGACAGCAAGACCGAATACGACAAACTTTTCATCGGCGGCAAATGGACGGAACCGTCGACCTCCGAAGTGATCGAGGTGCACTGCCCGGCCACCGGTGAGTACGTCGGCAAGGTGCCGATGGCGGCCGCGGCCGACGTTGACGCCGCGGTCGCCGCGGCCCGCGCGGCCTTCGACAACGGCCCCTGGCCCACGACGCCGCCGAAGGAGCGCGCGGCCGTCATCGCCAACGCGCTCAAATTGCTGGAGGAGCGCAAGGACCTGTTCACCGAGCTGCTCGCGGGCGAGACCGGGCAGCCGCCGACCAGCGTCGAAACGATGCACTGGATGAGCTCGATCGGGGCGCTGAACTTCTTCGCCGGCCCCGCGGTCGACCAGGTCAAATGGAAAGACATCCGCACCGGCGGCTACGGGCAGAGCATCGTCCATCGCGAGCCGATCGGCGTGGTGGGCGCGATCGTCGCGTGGAACGTGCCCCTGTTCCTGGCCGTCAACAAGCTGGGCCCGGCGCTGCTGGCCGGCTGCACCGTGGTGCTCAAGCCGGCCGCCGAAACACCGCTGAGCGCAAACGCTTTGGCGGAGGCCTTCGCCGAGGCGGGGCTGCCCGAGGGAGTGCTGTCGGTGGTGCCCGGCGGGATCGAGACCGGGCAGGCGCTCACCTCCAACCCCGACGTCGACCTCTTCTCCTTCACCGGCAGCTCGGCCGTCGGTAAGGAGATCGGCCGCCGCGCCGCGGACCTGCTCAAGCCGTGCACCCTGGAGCTCGGCGGGAAGTCGGCGGCCATCGTCCTCGACGATGTCGACCTGGCCGCCGCCATCCCGATGCTGGTGTTCTCCGGGATCATGAACAGCGGGCAGGCTTGTGTGGCCCAGACCCGCATCCTGGCCCCGCGTTCGCGCTACGACGAAATCGTCGATGCGGTAAGCGCTTTCGTGCAGGCTCTGCCGGTGGGCCTGCCGTCGGACCCGGCCGCCCAGATCGGGTCGCTGATCTCCGAGAAGCAGCGCGCCCGGGTCGAGGGCTACATCGCCAAGGGCATCGAGGAGGGCGCGCGGCTGGTGTGCGGCGGCGGCCGTCCGGAGGGCCTGGACAGCGGCTTCTTCGTGCAGCCCACGGTCTTCGCCGACGTCGACAACAAGATGACGATCGCCCAGGAGGAGATCTTCGGGCCCGTGCTGAGCATCATCCCCTACGACACCGAGGAGGACGCGATCAAGATCGCGAACGACTCGGTGTACGGCCTGGCCGGCAGCGTGTGGACCACGGACGTGGATCGTGGCATCGCGGTCTCCGAAAAAATCCGCACCGGGACCTACGCGATCAACTGGTATGCCTTCGATCCTTGCTGCCCATTCGGTGGTTACAAGAACTCCGGCATCGGCCGCGAGAACGGCCCCGAAGGTGTGGAGCACTTCACCCAGCAGAAGAGCGTGCTCATGCCGATGGGCCACACGATCGACAGCTAACGCTTCACGCGCCGAGCGGAAATCACTGAAATCTCGTGACCTGCGGCGATCCGCGCCCAGCGGCTCTAGTCGAGCGACGATCCGGGCGCGGCCGTCGAGCAGCGAACCACAGGCACAAATTATGCAAAACAGCATAGAAACCTGGTTGTTACATCGCCGTAAATTACCGGCCTGGACATCGCACAGGGACGTTTTCCCTGCTTCTGGGGTTATATAGGGAACAAATTTGCCTACTGGACCGGTGTCTTATATGCTCTTAAGCATAATCATGGGCAGCGCTTAGGCCGGGAGAGAATCATGTGGATCATCGAGCTGAACATCGGCGCCTATCAATTCACCCGCGAGATGCCCGACCTGAAGCGCAGAAGTTTCCGCTTCAGCCCGCGCAGCATGCATTGGCCGGTACTGCGGCATTCCCACGCTGCATGACGTCGGCCACGGGAGGCACGGCAGTGGCGACCACGAGCGAAACAGTGCAGGACCGCAACCCGACGAAGCGCGGTGGCACGCGCAAGAAGATGTTGGCCAGCGCCGCCGAGGTGATGCGCGAGCGAGGCGCCGCGGGGGTGACCATCGATGCGGTGCTCGCCCGCAGCGGCGCGCCGCGCGGCTCCGTCTACTACCACTTCCCCGACGGCCGCAATCAGATTCTGATCGAGGCGCTGCGGTATTCCGGTGACTCCATCACCGCGATGATCGACAACGCCGCCGAGCAGGGCGCCCGCGTGCTGCTAAGCGAGTTCGTCGAGTTCTGGGAGCGGCTGCTGACCGAGGGCGGCTTCAACGCCGGCTGCCCGGTGGTGGCCGCGGCAATCGGCTCGGACGACGACGACGCCAAACTTTCCGCCGAGGCCGGCGCCATCCTGGCCCGCTGGTGCGCCGCATTGACCCGGGCGTTCACCCACGACGGCTTCGACGAGCCCTGCGCCGCCTCGCTGGCCGTGATGTCGATTGCCGCCCTGGAAGGCGCCATCGTGCTGTCCCGCTCGACCGGCAGCATCGACCCGTTGCGCCAGGTCGGCGATCAGCTCGGATTCCTCATCAAGGCAAGGGAATTCGTGGTCCGCAACAAGATCGCGGAATAACCGTCAGTCGCTGGCCGGCAGCGGCTTGACCTCTTTGAGCTGCAGCGCGGTCGCACCGACGCTCAGGCTCCCGGCGCCCGGCTTGGTCACCAGCACCTCGGCACCGGTCTCGTCGACGTAGCGCTTGCCCATCACCGTGCCGTCGGCGAACGCCGGGTCCAATTCGCCCGAACGCTCGGCGCCTATCGGCACCATCGGCGCGCCGCCGCAGCGCAGGTCGTCGAGGCTGTCGGCGCTCCTGACGACGATCACCTGGGTGTCACACACCTGGCTGGCGAGGCGGGTTCCGTTCTTGATCATGATTTCGTCCCCTGACGCATCTTCCTATTGCTCCGCGGGTGCGGCGCGCAGCTCCTGAACGATCTCGCGGCGCAGGACCTTGCCCGTGGGTGTGGTCGGCAGCTCGTCGCGAAACACTACCCGGTCGGGCGTGCGCGACCCGCGCAAACTCTTGCGGACATGCTCGCGCAGTTCCTCGGGATCGGGATCGATACCCGCGGCCGGCACGACCACGGCGACGATCGCCTGGCCCCACTGCGGATCCTCGACGCCGACCACGGCGACGTCGCGCACATGGGAGTGCTCGATGAGCACCTCCTCCAGCTCGGCGGGGGCGATGTTCTCCCCACCGCGGATGATGGTGTCGTCGCTGCGCCCGCTGATAAAGAGATAGCCGTCCTCGTCGAGCAGGGCGACGTCGCGGGTCGGGAACCAGCCGTCCTCGTCAAGCACCGAGCCGATCCCGGTGTAGCGGCCCGACACCTGCTCGCCGCGCACGAACAGCTCGCCGCTTTCGCCCGGCCCGAGCACCGCGCCGTCCTCGTCGCGGATCTGCAGCTCGATCCCGGGCACCGGCCGTCCGACCGAACCCAGCCGCTTGGCGACGTGCGGGGCCGGCGCGGCATGCGCCTCGCGGTGGTCGTCGGGGCCCAGCACCGCGATCGTCGAACTCGTCTCGGTCAGCCCGTAGGCGTTGACGAAGCCCACGTGTGGCAACAGCTCCAGCGCCCGGCGGACCAGCGGCAGGCCCACCTTGGAGCCGCCGTAGGCCAGGCTGCGCAGCGACGGCAGCTCGTGACCCTCGGACTCCAGCGCGGCAACGATGCGGTCCAGCATGGTCGGCACCACGGTCGCGGTGGTCACCCGCTCGGCGTCCACCAGCCGCACCCATTCCTGCGCGTCGAAGTTGGGCAGGTAGACCATCTTTCGGCCGGCGTAGAGGTTCGACAGCGCGGCGCTGACCCCGGCGATGTGATACGGCGGCACGCAGATCAGCGCGGCGTCGGTGGGTTCGGCCGACTCGAACTCCACCGTCCCGGTCACGTAACTGGTGAGGTTGTTGTGCGACAGCTCGACGGCCTTGGGCTGCGACGTGGTGCCCGACGTGAACAGCACGATCGCCACGGACTCCGGGTCGGCGAATTCCGCGGCGGGCTCGCTGTCGCGCGCGGACGCCAGGAATTCGTCGGACGACATCACCCGATCGGATGCATCCCCGAGCATGTCCCGGTAGCGGTCGTCGACGATTACCAGCGGTTCGGGCAGCCGCTCGATCAGCGCCTGGATGCCGTCGGCGGACAGCCGGTAATTGAGCGGCGTGAAGGCCAGCCCGGCGCGCGCGCTCGCGAAGATCAGCACCGGCAGCATGGCCCCGCCGGTGCCCACGTAGGCCACGTGTTTGGCGTTCGATCCCGCGATCACACCGGCGCCGCCGTCGGCGAGATCGCTGAGCTGCTGCGTCGTCAGCCGCAGGTCTCCGGAGACAACCGCCGTGCGATCGGGATTGCTCGACGCGGCCATCTCCAGCAGCAACGAAATACTCACGCTTGCACTTTCTCCGGTATCAACACGTTACAAAGCGGACCAAAAGTGTCATGCCCAACTGTAGTTTAGATCACGCGATACCGTCGACGACCGGGCCCGCCTGGGCTCAACTGCCCGTCCAGCGCGGCGGGCGCTTCTCGGCGAAGGCGATCGCGCCCTCTCTGGCGTCGTTGGAGCCGAATACCGGAGCCAGGATGGTGTTCTGCTCGGCGAACATGGTGTCGGGGCTCCAGCCGCGGGACTCGACGATGATCCGCTTGGTGGCGGCCACCGCGAGCGGCCCGTTCGCGGCGATTCTCTCGGCCAGCGCGATGGCCTCGTCGAGCGCCTTGCCCGGCTCGGCCAACACGTTGACCAGACCCAGCTTGTGGGCGCGCTCGGCCGGCAGGTTGTCCCCGGTGAGCGCGAGCTCCATGGCGATGGCCGACGGGATGCGCTGCGGCAGCCGCAGTAGTCCGCCGCCCCCGGCGACCAGCCCGCGCTTGACCTCCGGGATGCCGAAGGCCGAATCCTTGGACGCGACGATCAGGTCGGTGGCCAATGCCAACTCGGTCCCGCCGGCCAGGGCGTAACCCTCGACCGCCGCGATGAGCGGTTTGACGGGTGGACGCTCGGTGAAGCCCATGCCGCGCCCCTCGACGATGGGGAGTTCGCCGCGCGCGAAGGCCTTGAGGTCCATGCCCGCGCAGAACGATCCGCCGGCGCCGGTCAGGATGCCCACCGATAGACCGGCGTCACCGTCGAGCCGGTCGACGGCCTCGGCCAGGCCGTTCGCCACCGCGGCGTTGACCGCGTTCTTGGCCTTCGGCCGGTTGATCGTGATGATCAGGATTCGATCCCGTTGTTCGACCAGAACTTCGGGTTCGTTGGCTTCTTCGCTCACGGTTCCGCACAGCTCCTTCAGGTAGGGGTGGCTGCTGTCGGACCGATGGTAGCGGTCGGCGGAAATGGCATTAACTTCCCCCGAGATTCCCGTTACCGTGGGATGCGGTCGCTGAGCCGGCCGCGCCGGTCAGGCCGGCGCCATCGCGGCTTCGACGACGGTGAGCCCTTCGGAAATCCCTGCGGCCCGGCGTATTTCGATGAAGTCAGCGACCATGGCCTCGGTCACTTCGTGCGGGTCCTTGAGGGTGGCGCCGTCGGACAGCACCGAGATGTTGAGCTGGTCGACGTAGCTCCACACGGTGATGTTGAGGCCGCTCCCGGCGGTCAACGGGCCCACCGAATAGATCTCGGTGACCAGCGCCCCGCCGACGCGGCCGCGTTCGCGCGGACCCGGCACGTTGGAGATGTTCAGGTTGAGGATCTTGTTGTGCCCGACGCGGCCGGACGCCCACCGGAAAAACGCGTGGGTGGGCGCGGGTGGCATGTAGGCTGCCCAGCGGCTGACCAGCTCCGGTCCCATCAGCTGGTTGCTTTCCTTTGCGGCGATGGCGTTCTCGTGGCTGCACCGCACCCGCTCCAGCGGATCGTCGGAATCGGTCGGCAAGCCCACCAACACGCCGGTGAAGCGATTGCCGGAGATCCGCTCGGGCGAGAAGTCGAAACTCATCGGCACCGAGGCCAGCAGGGGGTCGGCCTTGCCGTCGTAGCGCAATTGCAGCGTGCGCAGCGCACCGGTCGACATGGCGAGGACCATGTCGTTGATCGTCGCCCCGAGCCGCTTGCCGGTCTCCTTCACGTCGGCCAGCGCCAGGGTGGCGGTGGCGAACCGGCGCTCCGGGGTGATCTTGTGGTTCATGAAGGTCGGCGGCGGTTCGAACGGCCGGCTCAACTCCGGGGACAGCTTGCGCGAGCTGCGCCGGACCCGGCCCAGCCCCTGCGCGGTGTAGCGGACCGTCGCGGGAATGCGCCCGACGTGGCGCAGGTGATCCGTGAACGCCGAGCCCATCAGGTGCCGGGTGGTGGGTGCCGGGTCGGGCACGTACGGGCCGCCCTCCGGTCCGGGCTGCAGGTCCATGCCGCGGGCCATCAGGTTGGCCGAGGCGACGCCGTCGGCCAGCGCGTGGTGGATCTTGCCGACCACCGCGATCCGGTTGTTGGCCAGGCCTTCGACGAAGTACATCTCCCAGAGCGGGCGGGTGCGGTCCAACGGGGTGCTGGCGATGCGCCCGATGGCCTCGTCCAGCTCGCGCCGGCCGCCTGGCGCGGGTAGCCGCCACGGGCGGATGTGGTAGTCCAAGTCGACCTTGCAGTGCTCCCGCCACATCGGATGGTGGAGCTTGAAGGGGATCTCGACCAGCTGGTAGCAGAACGGCTCGAGCTTGCTCAGGCGGCCGCGAATGACTTCGCGGAACGCGTCGATGCCGAAGTCAAGCCGATCGGTATCGAGTTCGATCACAGCGGCTTTGATGGTGTGCATATGCACGTTCGGCGTTTCGCTGTACAGCAGGACCGCATCCCACCCGCTCAGCCGTTTCACCGCTGCCCCTTGCCCATAAAGGGACCATACTCAGCCGCGGCAGGTCAGATAACCTCTTTGGCCGCGTTTGCCTTGGTGCGATAAACCTGGTTGAGGAACAGCGAAGTCGCGTGCGCCGCCGCGCCCGCACGCTCCCCGTCGATCAGGTCGTACCCGTGGCCCGCCCCGGGCAACTCCAGGTAGCCCACCATCGAATGCGAGACCGACCGCATCCGGTCGACGAAGCTGCGCGCCTGCTCGACGGGGATGACGCTGTCCTTGCTGCCGTGAATCACCAAGAACGGCGGCGCATTTCGATGCACGCGCGCCATCGGCGACGCGTCGCGGAACACCTCGGGGTGACGGGCGATCCGTCGCTTGACCACGACCCGCTCCAGGAAATCGACGAATCGGTCCCGCTCTGGAGTCGAGCGGTCCTCCCAGTCGTAGCGGCCGTAGATGCCAACCACGGCATCCACCGAGGTGTTGGCGCCTTCCGGCAGCTTCGCGTGGTAGTGCGGGTCGTCGGGGGTGAGCCCGGCCAGTGCGGACAGGTGGCCGCCGGCCGAACAACCCGCCACCGCAACGAAATCGCGGTTACCGCCGAACTTGTCGACGTTGGCGCGCGCCCACGCGATGGCGGTCTTGACGTCGATGATGTGCCGCGGCCAGCGGTGATGCGGCGCGACGCGGTAGTCGATCGCCAGGCAGACCCATCCCTGCTCGGCCAAGCGGGACATCAGGGCGGAGCCCTGACCCATGGCCTTGCCGTGCACCCAGGCGCCGCCCGGGACGAAGATCAGCACCGGGGCGGGTTGCGCGGGCAGGTCCTTGCGGCGCCAGACGTCGAGCACCTGCGCCGGGTGGTCACCGTAGTGGACCGCGCGTCGGTGAAGGTAGCGGCGCTGACGCACCGCGTCCCAAATCGGCGGCGTCCGTAGCGCCGCCGGCCATTCCAGCTCGAGGTCTGCGGCCGACACGATCCCCCGCAGGGCCGCGACGGACACCTCGTGGGTGCTTTCCCGGTCCCGGCGGCGGGTGTCGGTGCCCTCCGACGGCTGCGGATTCTTGTTCCTGCCGGATCGGAAGTCGGGGGCGTGCCGGGCGCCCCATATGCCCATCGCGGTGAGGCCGCCCAGCGGCTCGAGGTGCTTGCCGACCACCGGCAGCGAAGCACCCGCGACGCTCAAGGCCAGCGCGTAGTCGCCCGGACGAGCCCGCAGCAACCATCTCGCGCACGATGTCATGGTCGGCCTCCTTGCCGTCGTGTGAGGGCAGCTTACCCCCGGCCCCGGATCCGAAACTGACGTTTGCGTCGACGCAACATCCGACATCGAAAAGACACCTGCCCCGCGGTTGCCCTGTGGGCAACCGTCCTGTTCCGGGAGACGGTATTGTTTGCTCGACACTCGGGAAGCGGCCGGTCGCGACACGCTCACATCGCCGCCAGGCAGGCGATCACCCGACCGCCGACCAACCGGACACCGGTCAGCGTCAGACCGACCTGCGCGGCGAGCGCGGCGGCGCTGTCCACGCCGACCGACGCCCACCGAAACCACGGCCCGACCTCGCAGGCGGACTCCAGCCGAACCCAGCGCGAACGGATGCCGATGTGCTCGGCGTCGAACTCGGCCACGCAACGCCCGCCCCGCGCCAGCAACTCGGCGGCCCGCCCCAGGATGCGGCACGGGTCTCCGCCGAGGCCGACGTTGCCGTCCACCAGCAATACCGTCTGCCAAAGGCCCATCGCGGGCAGCGGGTCGAACACATCGCCCAGCAGGACCGGCGCGCCGCCGCGGCCCGCCAAGCGGATCGCGGTCACCGAGCGATCGATGCCCAGGGCCGGTATCCCCCGCTGAATCAGCCGAGCCACCAATCGGCCCGGCCCGCACCCCAATTCGATCGTCGGCCCGGTGCACATCTGCGTGACGGCTTCGTCGAAGACTTCGTCGAAGGCGTCACCAGATCCATCACCGGGACATGGATCATCGGGACATCGCACGCCCAGCCAGCGGTGCGCGGGCAGCGGCCGCAGCTCGCCGTCGTCATGGCGAATCCAACATCGCTCGCCGCCGAGCGCCTCATCGTAAAGATGCCCCAGCATTCACGCCCCTCGCGTCCTGCCCGACCGGACGGCCCACGCTCGGTCCCGGTAGGGGACGTTGCGCCGGCGAACCAGCAACAGCTTGCACGCTGACGCTTGCCGCGCTCGCCAGCATTCCACCGATACCCCGATCTTTGTTCGGCTAATCCACCGCCCCTGGGGCACGCACCCGGGAGCGGGACGGTTCAGCGATCCGCTTCGGCAGAAGCCCCTTCCCACATGGGTTCTCACGGATCATCTGACGGCGCCGAACAGGAAGGCGTCCAGTGCCTCGTTCACCCGGGCGGGGTCTTCCAGCGCCGCAAGGTGTGCGATCCGGTCGGGCGGGCACCACGCTGCGGACCGCCCAGCGGGCCGAATCGATGTTGACCGCCCGTAGGTTCGCGCGCACGGTCTCGACCACGTCCGGGCGGGTGCGCAGCGTCGTCGGGCCGAGGAAGGCACGCAGCGCCGACCGTGTCAGTGGCGGCCGGATGCCACCCAACACCGCCGCCACGCGCAACATGGCCGCGTACTTGGCCTTCTGGGCGAAACCGGCTTTTGACGCGGTGCAGTTCATCAGGACGGCGCGGTCGAGGCGGTCGGGATAGCGGGCCGCGAACGTGGCGCCGATCATGCCGCCCCAGGAATTGCCGACGAAGTGGGCCTTGTGGAGGCCGAGCCCGTTCAACAGGTCGACGACGCAGCGGGCGCGGTCCCGCCGTGGCCGCGGTTCGCACCGCCGCATATCACTCATAGCAGGCCTTGAGTTTTCCGCGTCGGTGATACTGATGCGGTGCCGAACACCGATGTTCACCCCGATCTGAAGCGAGTCGCCCGGTTCGCCCCACGTCGACTGGTCGGTCCCCGGACCCTGCCGATCATGCGGGCGGGGATCGCGTTATGGGGGCGCCTCGGTAGGCCCGTCCGCGATGTCGAGGTGATCACGCTGGGTTCCGGAGCCGGTGTTCGGCTTTTCCGGCCGCTCGGCGTGGCCGGACCGACCCCCGCGCTGCTGTGGATCCACGGGGGCGGCTACGTGATCGGCAACGCCCAGCAGGACGACCGGCTTTGCAGCGCGTTCAGCCGGCGGCTGGGCGTCACCGTCGGGTCGGTGGAATACCGCCTGGCCCCCGAACATCCCTATCCCACGCCGCTGGAGGACTGCTATTCGGCGTTAACCTGGCTGGCCGCTCTGCCGTCGGTGGACCGATACCGGGTGGCCATCGGCGGCGCGAGCGCCGGCGGTGGCCTGGCTGCGGCCCTGGCCCTGCTGGCCCGCGACCGCGCCGAGGTGAGCCCCGCTTTCCAGCTGCTGACCTATCCCATGCTCGACGACCGCAGCTCGGCCACCGCCCACAATCCCAGCTATCGGCTGTGGGATCACCGCAGCAATCAGTTCGGCTGGGCCGCGTACCTCGGCGACGCCGACCCGCAGGTCGCCGTGCCGGGGCGGCGCGACGACCTGAGCGGGCTGCCGCCGGCCTGGATCGGGGTCGGCACGCACGACTTGTTCCACGACGAGGACCTGGCCTACGCCGAGCGCCTGGCGGCGGCCGGGGTGCCGTGCCACGTCGAGACCGTTCCGGGCGCCTTCCACGGCTTCGACCTCATCTTGCCCAAAGCAAAAGTGTCGCGGCGGTTTTTCGACAGTCAGTGCGGCAGCTTGCGCGCCGCGCTCGCCGCCGCGCGGTGATCGCCGGTCACATCGCGAAGTAAACAAGCTCGCCGCCGATGATGGTGGCCGCCACCATGCCGGCGTCCAGCTCGGCCAGCGCCGACGCCGGCGGCTCGCTCAACACACAGAGGTCCGCCGGCTGTCCGACCGCGACGGCCCGCGGCTGGCCCGGCCGGTCCGGTCCACCCAGGAACATCGTCAAAGCCTCTCGGGCAGAGACACATTCGTTGGCGTTGAGCACGGTGCCGCTGGGGGTGGTGCGGTAGACGGCGGCGCGCATCGCCGTCCAGGGGTCGCCGTGGCCGAACGGCATGTCGGTGGAAAGCGCCACCGGCACAGTCGCCTTCAGCAGGGAGGCGACCCGCCACAGCTGAGCGATGCTCGGCGGCGGGGACATCGGCGAGGTAGTGGTCGCCGCGCTCGGCGACGAAGTTGGGCTGCGTCACCACCGTGACCCCCAGGTCGGCGAGGTCGGCCAAGTTTTCCTGGGGCACGACGGCGGCGTGCTCGATGCGGTCCTGCGGATGGCTGCCGGCCGCCCGCAGGGCCGCGACGGTGACCACGAGTTGGGCCGCGGTGACGCAGTGCACGGCGACGGGCCGGCCCGCGTCGTGATGCCCGGTGATCCAGTCCGTCAGCGCGTCCAGGTCGAGGCGGTCGTCGTGCAGGATCTTCTTGCTGGGCGACAGGAAACTCGGCCGCGGCCGGAACTCGCCGCGCCGGTGCGCCACCACCAGCGACACCAGGTCATCGGCGTCGAGGTCGGGGGTGGCGTCGGTGACGCCGGTGACGCCGGTCGCGGTGATTCGCCGGCTCAGTTCGGCGAGGTCGCTTTCGCGCCGCTGCAGTAGGTCCGACCAGCCGTGGTCGGCGCTGCGCAGACGCCCGTCGGGATGTTCGGCCAGCCCGACCCGGCCCAGCGCCTCGGAGTTGAGGATCCACAGCGCACCACTGCGGTGCTGGATACGCACCGGGACGCTGCGAACCATGGCGTCGAGGGCGGTACGGTCCAGGTCGCCGGCCACCGACTCGTGGTAGCCGACGGCGCGGATCCACCCGTCGGGACCAGGTGTCGCATTCGACAGTAGTTGGGTCAGTTCGTTTTTGGTGCTGACCCCGGGTGGCCCGACGAAGAACGAATCCAGTGCGGAGGCCGCCGAGCGCAGGTGCACGTGGTGGTCGTGCAGGCCGGGCAGGACGGTTCCTCCGCCCGCGTAGAGCACGCCCTCCCCGCGCTCGGCGGCCAGACCGTCGTCCATCTCGTCGATCTGCTCGCCGACCCGGAGATCGGTGACGGTCCCGTCCAGCAGCGTGGCCCGCCGGATCAGCATGGCGCGCAACCTCGTTCGGTCACCATGCGGCGCACGGCCTCGTTGTCGGCGCCAAGCCGTGCCGCCGGCCGGGCGGCCGAAGGAACCGGCGGCGGCGGCGCGGGCAGGTTCGAGACCGACGCTTGCGTCGGCAGCGCCGCGTAGCCGGCGGCAACTGCGGCCATCGAGACCTCGATCAGCTCGCCGCCACCGCGGCCCAGCGATTCGGCGACCGCCCGGGCCGCCTCCAGCCCCGTCAGCGGATCGGCGATGGCGTCGCCGCAGAACACCGGTCCGTCGGCGGCGACGCCGACGAGGCCGCCGCCCACCGCGGCGTCGTCGCCGAATGCGGGCCTGCCATCGTCATATCCCTTGATGCGCAGCCAGATTCGTCCCTCCCCCGGCTCGACGTGGTCGGGCCCGAGCCGGCGCCGCGTCAGCGCCGCCGGGCGCGAGCCTTCGATCACGACGTCGGCGCAGGCGAGCAACTCGCGCAACTCGTCGGCTTGGCGGTCGAAATCGACGCAGTACGAGAGCTTTTGACCGTTCATCCAGTCGAAGAACGCCCGGTTGCCCGCTCGGGTGCCGTCCGGGCGGCCCGGGCTCTCGACTTTGACGACGATCGCCCCGGCGCGTGCCAGCAGCTGTCCGCACAGCGGGCCCGCCCACATGGAGGACAGGTCGGCGACCAGCAGACCGGTGACGTCGCGCGCCGGCCCGCGGGTGCCCCGTCGTCGTATTCGCGGCGCTGTGGCCGCGGCTTCCCCCATGCCCGCCGCGGGAAGGTCGAGCAGGGTCGCGCGCTCGATGATCGCGCAGAGCGGTTGCGTTGCGGCCCAGCGCCGCAGCGTCGGCCAGGGGTCGCTCGCGACGTCATCGGTCTGCACCAGTGCGGGGACGGCGGCATCGTCGTCGGGGCGCGACAGCGTGATCGCGCACCAGCCGTCGACGGCCGCCAGCAACCGGGTGGCACCACCGGCGGACACCCGGCCGCCGCGGGTCAGGCCCAGCAATGCGGCCCGCCCGGCCAGCAGGCCGGCGGCATCGATGGCGATGCCCAGGCGCTCGGCGACGACCGCGGCCGCCCGCTGGGCGTGGGTCAGCACGTTCGCGCGGGAGAAGTCGGGCGGCCCGTCCGGCAGACCGGTCAGGTAGGCCAGCCCGCTGCTCCCCCACATCGACGTAGCCGAGCTCACGCCCCCCATTGTGCTCATGGTGCCCTCAGAACTGCAGCGCGCTGAATCGCCAGTCCAGCACCGCGCGATCCCGTTCCCCCGCTTCGCTGACCGCGTAGACGAGCGACCGCAGCCCCAGCACACCCCCGTGGTCGGTCGGCTCGGCCGACTCGATGTGTAGCTCGCTGTAGAGGGTGTCGCCCTCGTGGACCGGCCCGGTGTGATCGCACGACTCCCAGCCCAGTACCGTCGCGAGGTTGGGCAGTAGTCGGCTCGCCTGCGCGAGAGCCAGCCCGATGGTATGCCCGCCGTACACCAGGCGGTGCCCGCCAATCCGCGAATCATGATGTGTGGCAGCAATATTCAGGGTGAGCCGCGCCAGTTCGGGTGCGCCGCTGACGACGTCGCCGGTGCTGTGCAGCACCGCGCCCGCCATGGCGGCGTCGAAATGCGGGCCCGGTACCCGAGCGCGGAAGACATCGCCGTCCCAGTGCGCGGCGGGGTCGGAGGCCGGGCCGGGCGCGTCGGCGCCGATTTCGGAGAGGTCGTCGCTGGGCGCACCGTGGGGATCCCAATCCGGGCCGGCCGGCAGCATGGCGCACCGGTAGAAGTCGAGGACCAGTCGATCGGCCTGGTCGATCGTGGTCATCCTAAGCGCCGCCAACCCCGTCGGCGCCCGGCCCGGCTTCAGCGAATTAGCCCGTAGCCCAACCACTTCGGTGCGGGTGTAGATGGTGTCGCCGATGACGGGGAACCGGTGAAACATAAGGCCGCGGTAGAACAGGTTGGCCTTCACGCGCTGGGTGGCCAGCGTCGACTGGCCGATCGCGACGTCGGACACCAGCGCCGGGTGTGCCAGCGGTCCCGGCACGCCGGTCACGGCGGTGCACAGCACGGCATCGCAAGCCAGGCGCAGCCGGTCCCCCACGATCGCCTGGTGGGCGGCGGCCAGCCCCGAGGACAGCGTCGTCGCCGGCGCCCAGTCGAACACCTGGCCCACCGAGAGGTCGTCGAAGTACGGCCCGCCTGCACGAAGCCGCGCATACCCGTCACTAGTCACAACGCAACATGCTGGCAGGCTGTGGAATCGAGGGTCAACGCTGGAGGGTGTTCGCAGGTGAATGACGAAGAAGAGATGCTGGTCGCCACGGTGCGGGCGTTCGTCGAACGCGACGTCAAGCCGACCGTCCGCGAGGTCGAGCACGCCAATACCTATCCCGAGGCGTGGATCGAGCAGATGAAGCGGATCGGCATCTACGGCCTGGCCATTCCCGAGGAATACGGCGGGTCGCCGGTGTCGATGCCGTGCTACGTGCGGGTCACCGAGGAGCTGGCCCGCGGCTGGATGAGCCTGGCGGGCGCGATGGGCGGGCACACCGTGGTGGCCAAACTGCTGACGCTGTTCGGCACCGAGGAACAGAAGCGGGCCTACCTGCCGGCGATGGCGACCGGCGAGCTGCGGGCCACCATGGCGTTGACGGAACCGGGCGGCGGCTCGGACCTGCAGAACATGACGACGACGGCGCTACCGGACGGTTCCGGCGGCTTGCTGATCAACGGTTCCAAGACGTGGATCAGCAACGCGCGGCGGTCCGGGCTGATCGCGCTGCTGTGCAAGACCGATCCGAACGCCACGCCGCGGCACCAGGGCATCTCGATCGTGCTCGTCCAGCACGGGCCCGGCCTGACGGTGTCGCGGGACCTGCCCAAACTGGGCTACAAGGGCGTCGAGTCCTGCGAGCTGTCCTTCGACAACTTCTCGGCACCCGAGTCGGCCGTGCTGGGCGGCCGGATGGGCGAAGGCTTTTCGCAAATGATGAAGGGGCTCGAGACGGGCCGCATCCAGGTGGCCGCCCGGGCCCTGGGCGTGGGCACGGCGGCGCTCGAGGACGCGCTGGCGTATGCGCAGCAACGGGAAAGCTTCGGCCGGCCGATCTGGAAGCATCAGTCGGTCGGCAACTACCTGGCCGACATGGCGACCAAGCTGACCGCCGCGCGTCAGCTCACCCGTTACGCCGCCGAGCGTTACGACAGCGGCGAACGTTGCGACATGGAAGCCGGCATGGCCAAACTGTTCGCCTCCGAAGTGGCGATGGAGATCGCGCTGAACGCCGTGCGGGTTCACGGCGGCTACGGCTACTCATGCGAATACGACGTGGAACGCTACTTCCGCGACGCGCCTTTGATGATCGTCGGCGAAGGAACCAATGAGATTCAGCGCAACGTGATCGCCGGGCAGTTGGTCGCGCGGGGCGGTATCTGAGCGGGAGCCCGAATATGCGGGCTTGACCCCGGGGCGTGCTGTATCCTTGCCTGACTTCCCAGCAAAGCGGCGCGGGAGTAAAACTTACTGCAACGAAAGAAAGTCGGCTGCCATGAGTTATCCCCCAGGGCCGTACGAAGGCTCCCCGGAGTGGCAGGGCCAGCAACCGGCTTGGCAGGGCCAGCCGCCGGCTTGGCAGGGCCAGCAACCGGGTTGGCAGACGCCTCAACCGGGCTGGCAAGGCCAGCGGGAGCCGGAGAACTACCTCGTCTGGGCCATCCTGTGCACCGTGCTGTGCTGTCTGCCGATCGGAATCGTGTCGATCGTGTACTCCACCAAGGTGTCCGGCTTGTGGTCCCAGGGGCGGTATGCCGAGGCCCAGGCAGCGGCCGACAGCGCCAAGAAGTGGGCCATCATCGGCGCCATCGTCGGCGCGGTGTTCGCGGTGATCATGGTGGTCCTGTACGTCGCCATCGGCGTGATCGCCGTCTCGCACCTGCCGTCGACCACGACCACCACGTATTCGGGCTTCTGACAACGCTTTAGGCGTAAGTCGCGTCGACCAGGCCCCAGGCCAGCGCGGTGTAGGCGTCGATGGTCCGGCCGGACAACACGAGATAGGCGGTACGCCACCGGCCGATCCGGCGGGTGACGCTGAGCGTCCCGCCGGCGCCCGGGATCAGCCCCAGCTGCAGTTCGGGTAGTCCGAACACCGAATCGTCACGCGCGCCCACCCATCCGCAAAACGCGGCCATCTCCAGCCCACTGCCCATCACGCGGCCGTGCACCTCCGCCTTGCAGGCGCGGCCAAGCCGGGCGGTGAGCGCATCGAGCGCCAGGGCGGGGCTGTGCCGGGTGCGGGCCAGGTGCGCGCTCGCCGGGTCGGCGAAGGTGCCGAATTCGGCGAGGTCCCCCCCGCTGCAAAACGACGGTCCGTTGCCGCTCAACACGATCCCGGTCACCGACGGGTCCAGCTGCGCGACGGTCAGCGCCTCCAGCAGCGCGGCCCGGGTGTCGGTGGAAAACGCGTTGTGGCGTTGCGGCCGGTTGAACGCGATGCGCAGCGTGTCGCCGTCGCGGTGGGCGCGCACCGGCTCGGTGATGTCGGGCACCCGGGCCGGACCGCGTTCTTGCAACCAGCGCGCGAACTCGGGGCCGGCCTGCAACGTCGAATAGGCCAGTGACTCGGTCACCACCGCGGACAGCGCCGGCCCGCCCGGGTCCACCCCGCGCAACACGTCGTCACAAACGCTGCTGGCGTGCGGCCATTGGTGACAGCGCTCGGTCAGCTCGGCGAGGGCGTCGCTCACCGAATCAACGGTAACCACCCGGCGATCGTCGCCGCGGTCCTCGGTCAGGGTGAAAGTGGCTGTCTCCAGCCATGATTCGCAGCGGGCGAGGTCGGCTGCGGCGCCGTGCGCCAGGATCACCCCCGGCGGGGACGCGGTGCCGGTTTCGGGGCCGGCGTCCGGCGCCCTCGACAGGTCCACCACCCGGAGCATGGGTCACACCGAGTATTTCTCGATCAGTCCGTCTTTGTAGAGCTTGCCGGTGTCGGTGCGCGGCAGCTGCGCCTCGAACGCGATAGATCGCGGACATTTGTAGTGCGCCAGGCGATCTCGCAGCCAGGTCAGCAGCTCGTCGGCGAACTCCGCGGTGGCGTCGGCGGGGTCGACGGTCTGCACGGCCGCCAGCACGCGTTGCCCCATCTCGTCGTCGGGAACCCCGAACACTGCCGCGTCCAAGACCTTCGGGTGGGTGACCAGAAGGTTCTCGGTTTCCTGCGGATAGATGTTCACCCCGCCCGAGATGATCATGTGGTGACGCCGGTCGGTCAGGTACAGGTAACCCTCTTCGTCCACATAACCGACGTCGCCAACGGTCACCCAGCCGTGCATCTCCCGGGACGCGGCGGTCTTGGCCGCATCGTTGAGGTACTCGAAGGAATAGCCGCCCGCGAAATAGATTTCGCCGGCCTGACCCGACGGCAACTCGTTACCGTTCTCGTCGACGATATGGATCTCGCAGGCCATCGGCTTGCCGACCGAACCCGGATGCGCCAGCCACTCCTCGGCGCTGATCAGCGTCGACCCGATCGCCTCGGAGGAGGCGTAGTACTCGTCGATGATCGGCCCCCACCAGTCCATCATCTGCTTCTTGATCTCCACCGGGCACGGGGCCGCCGCGTGCATCACCCGCTGCAGGCTGGACAAGTCATACGAATCCCGCACCGCCTCAGGAAGTTTCAACATCCGGGTGAACATCGCCGGGACGAACTGGCCGTGCGTGACGCGGTGGCGCTGGATGGCGTCGAGGCAGCCTTCGGGATCGAATTTCTCCAACACGACCGTGGTGACCCCGCCGGCCTGCGCGCTCATTGACCATACCGACGGCGCGGTGTGATACAGCGGCGCCGGGCTCAGGTATATCGAATCCGGGTTCATCCAGAAGCTGACCAGCGCCGACATCATCCCGGGCGCCTCGGCCGGCGATACGTGCGGCAATTCGCGTTTGATGCCCTTGGGCCGGCCGGTGGTGCCCGACGAATACTGCAGCAGGTCGCCTTCCCGTTCGTCGTCGATCGGGGTGTCCAGTTCGCCCGCAACGCATTCGGGGTAGCGCTGCCAGCCCTCGAGATCGTCGTCCGCGATCAGCAGCAGCTCGGGCAGGCCGCCCGGCAGGTGCTCGCCCAGGTTTTCGCAGGTCTTGCGCAGCGCCGCCGACCCGATGATCGCCTTGGCGGCGCTGTTGTCGACGATGTAGGCGGCCTCGGCCGCGGTCAGGTGGGTGTTTATCGGCACGTAGTACAGACCGCTGCGCCGCGCCGCCCACATGACGGCATGCATGTGTTCGTTGTTCTCCATGAGGATCGCGACGGCGTCGCCCTCGGCCAGGCCCGCCCGCCGGAAGTAGTGCGCCAGCCGGTTGGCCCGCGCCTCCAGCTCATCGAAGGTGACGACCGTGCCGGACGGGTGAAGAATGACTGCGGGCTTACCTGCGCCGAGGTACTCGCGAATCTGCATGCGCAGACTGTACCGCCGAAAAACTTGACGGGTGTCAAGTGGTCGAGGGTGAGCCGGATCGGTCGAGCCGGCGATCGACGGATGGGACACTGCGAAGTGAATCGGTATAAAATACCGTCCCTTGACGCCGGCCCTGATCAAGGATGTTGCCCAGGGTGCTGCGCGGCGTGCGGCGCGAGTCCGACATCGTCGCCCGCCTGGGATGTACGCGGAGAAGAGAACAACCCCCGATTCGCGGCGCGCGGGATAACGGGGGCTAGCTCGACCTAATCGGCGTCGGCCAGCCGCTGCTTGAGCGCCTCGAACTCGTCCTTGACGGCGGTGGGCAACTTCTCGCCGACGAACTCGAACCACTCTTCGATCAACGGCAGTTCCTTGCGCCACTCGGCGGTGTCGACCGCCAGCGCCTGGGCGACGTCGTCGCTATCGATGTCGAGACCGTCCAAGTCCAGGTCCTCAGCGGCCGGCACGATACCGATCGGCGTGGTCCGGCCGCCGGCTTTCTGCTCGATGCGGTCGACGATCCACTTCAGCACGCGGCTGTTCTCGCCGAAGCCCGGCCACAGGAAGCGGCCGTCGTCGCCGCGGCGGAACCAGTTGACGAAGAACACCTTCGGTAACTTGGACTCGTCGGAGTTCTTGCCCAGGTCAATCCAGTGCTGGAAGTAGTCGCCGACGTTGTAGCCCATGAAGGGCAGCATGGCCATCGGGTCGCGCCGCACCGTGCCGACCTTCCCCTCGGCAGCGGCGGTCTGCTCGGAACCCAGGGTGGCACCGATGAACACGCCGTGTTGCCAGTCCCGGGCCTGGGTCACCAGCGGCACCGTGGTCTTGCGGCGCCCGCCGAACAGGATCCCCGAGATCGGCACCCCCTGCGGGTCGTCCCACTCCGGCGCCAGAATGGGGCACTGCGCCATCGGCGTGCAGTACCGCGAATTCGGATGGGCCGGCTCGGTTTCCGTCTCGCGGAAGTACCAGTCGTTGCCCTTCCAGTCGATGAGGTGCTCCGGATCGCCTTCCAGGCCCTCCCACCACACGTCGCCGTCGTCGGTGAGCGCAACGTTGGTGAACACGGTGTTGCCCGCGGCGATGGTGCGCATGGCGTTGGGGTTGGACTTCCAGTTGGTGCCGGGAGCCACCCCGAAGAAACCGAACTCCGGGTTGACCGCGTACAGCCGGCCGTCCTTGCCGAACCGCATCCAGGCGATGTCGTCGCCGAGCGTTTCGGCGCGCCAGCCGGGGATGGTCGGCTGCAGCATCGCGAGGTTGGTCTTGCCGCACGCGGATGGGAACGCCGCGGCGAAGTAGTACGCCTTGTTCTCCGGGGAGATCAGCTTGAGGATCAGCATGTGCTCGGCCAGCCAGCCCTCGTCATGGGCCATCGCCGACGCGATGCGTAGCGAATAGCACTTCTTGCCCAGCAATGCGTTACCGCCGTAGCCGGAGCCGTAGCTCCAAATCTCGCGGGTTTCCGGGAAGTGGGTGATGTAC
This sequence comes from uncultured Actinomycetota bacterium, assembly GCA_963850895.1. GTDB lineage: Bacteria > Actinomycetota > Actinomycetes > Mycobacteriales > Mycobacteriaceae > Mycobacterium. Next base: position 154,881 of record CAWKNK010000003.1, read on the forward strand.
TTGGTGTCGTTGCACGGCCACGGCACGTCTTGTTGACCGGGCTGCAGCGGGGCTCCGACCGAGTGCAACGCCTTGACGAAGAACCCGTCGTCACCGAGCTTCTCCAGGGCGGCCTTGCCCATCCGGGTCATCACCTTCATCGAGACGACGACGTATTCGGAGTCGGTGATCTCCACCCCCAGCTTGGGGTCGTCGGCACCGAGCGGGCCCATGCAGAACGGCACCACCCACATGGTGCGACCGCGCATGCAGCCGCGGTACATATCGGTCATGACCGACCGCATCTCGGCGGGGTCCATCCAATTGTTGGTCGGCCCGGCGTCGATCTCGCGCTCAGAACAGATGAAGGTGCGGGACTCCACCCGCGCCACATCGGAGGGATCGGACAACGCCAGGTAAGAGTTGGGGTGCTTCTTCGGGTTGAGCCGCGTGAACGTGCCCGCCTCGACGAGTTGCTCGGTCAGCCGCTGCCACTCCTCGTCGGAGCCGTCGGCGAACACCACCCGGTCCGGCTGGGTGAGCTCGGCGACCTCCTGTACCCACGCCAGCAGCCCCTGGTGATTCGTGGGTGCGGTGTCCAAACCGGGAATGGTCGCTGAGGTCATCGAAGTCTCCTGAATTCTTCTGCGTCTCGGGCTTCTCGAGCTGCCTATCGCGTATGCGGTCGCCCACACAACGGTTGACGTGGTGGCGTTAACTACAGGTTATCGTGAGCACCTTGTCGGGGAAGTCTCGGGCAGGTATAAGCCTTCTCACAACAACGATTCAGAAACTCACGAAGAATCGCCATTACCGCTCCTAAAAGCCGGTTTTTCGGTTTCTTCTTGTTCGCCGTCTTTTTCCGCGTCTTTTTCCCGGTCCGAAGCGGAGTTGTCGGACGGACCAATACCCGCTTCACCCAGTTCTGCACGCACGGCGTCCAGGGCCGCCAGCACCGTGGGCATCTCCCGGTCCCGGGCGGCCTCGGCCCGCGACGCGGCCATGGCGTGCGCTCGCAGTTCGCGGTCGATGGCGCTGACCTGGTCGCTCACCTCCGCGTTCTCGACCTCGTCCTGCGCCAGCACCGCCTTGCTCAGAACCGACTCGGCGACCAGGACGCGGGTGGCGACCAACTCCTCCGCCACCGACCGCAGCGAGGAGGTCACATCGCCCGCCCAGCGGTCCAGCAGCGCCCGGTCGTGCAGCAGGCTGCGGATATTGATCACCAGGAGGGTGACCGCCAACCCGATCGCCACGCACGTCACGGCGGCGACGACGGACAGCGCGGGGCTGAGCCGAGCGGTCAGCCCGCTCATCAGCCGGCTCAGGGTCAGCGCCACGCCCAGGCCGAACCCGGCGCCGAGCAGCATCATCAGCCACGTTTCGTGCCGCCGCGATTTGAGCGGGGGCGGTGGGGCGTCGACCGTCGGCAGCTCCTCGAGGGCCGGCAGGGTTGTCGAGACCCCCACCACCTGCGCGACGTCGGCGAGGTGGGTGGCGGTGCCTTCGTTCACTTCGGCGACCACGTCGTCCAGGCGGCCACGCGTGTGCGCCTCGAAGCCGGGCATGTTGCGCCGCGACAACCCCGCGGCGTCTTCCTGCAGCTCGCTGCGCACCGACGAGCAACGGTTGCGCGCGAAGTGGGACAGCTGGACGCGCGCCTGCTGGATCTGACCGCGCAGCGTGATGGTGCGCTCGGTTTTCGCCTCGCGCCGCTGCCGCAGGGCCGTGCTGCGCTCGTCGCGCAACGCTTCGACCCGCGCCCGCCGCCCGGCGCCGTCGGCATCACGGTCGAACCGCTGCGCGGCGGTCTTGAGCCGAAACTCCCAGGCCCGCAACCTGTTTCGGCGGGGGAGCTCGGAGTCCGCCAGTCGCGTCGAGAGGGTCTCCACCAGGTCGTCGACACTGGGCTCGCCGAGGTCGGGCAAGGCGGCCGCGCCCACCCAGGGCACGCCGCCGTAGCGCGGCGCGTGCGCGGCCAGCGTCTCGCGGTTGGCGGCGAGGATGTCGCGCCAGGCGCGATGCACGTCGATCTTGGACACCACACCGACCACCACATCGGTGTGCGCGGCGGCGGCGTCCAGCAGCGCGCAGTCGGACTCCGTGAGATGGGCCGCCGCGGAGACGACGAAGACCACCGCCATCGGCACCTCGCCGGGTCCCAGCTCCGCCGACTCGACGATGGGGTGCGGCAGCCGTTCGCGCAGCGCCGCGGCCACCGCGCTCACCCCGGCCATCCACGGTCCGGTCACCAGCACCACGTCGCGGCGGTGGACGGCGGGGGCGTCCAGCTCAGGCCCGATGCTCGCCACCAGCGCGTCGACTTGCGCGACCGGATCGTCGTGCTTCTCGCCGCTCACCGCCAGTCCCCCAGCGGCTCCCCGGGCAGCGACCCGCAGGCGTGCGACCACAGCCGCATCGATCCCCTGGCGATGTCCGCGCCGCAGGCGCGGTGCAGGTCGCTCACCGAAGCGCGACTGTAGCGCTGCCACCGCACCGCGCGCGGCAGGTGGGCGGACGGGTCGCGGTCCCAATCAGCGGGTCCCGAATTGTCTGGGTCCAGCCCGGCCGCCTCGGCCAGGTCGACGGCGGCCGCCATCCGTGCGACCACCGTGTCGTCGTGGGACAGGAATCCACTGATCCGCTCCGCGGGTTCGCCCGATCCGACGGCCAGCGCCTCCAACTCCGCGACGGCGTCCAGCACCCGCCGGTAGCGCACCTCGGCGCCGGCGATCGAGATGCGGGACAGGACGGCGTCGACCCCGCTCGTCCGGCGCAGCAGGGCCCGCACCTGCGCCGCCGTTCTGCCCTGCCGGACCGCGGCGACCCCGAGCGCGATGCCGAACAGGTCCAGGGTGTCCAGCAAGCGCAGCCGCATGTCGGCCGGCACGGGGTTGTCCGCCACCAGGAATCCGGCGAAGGAGCCGTCGAGTGAGGCGGCCGCACCGGGGTGCGCGGCCAGCGTCTGCAGCGCCGCCCACATCGGGGCGTCCAGGTCGTCGAGTGCGGCCACCGCGAGCAGGCCGGTCATCGGAACCATGGGCGCGCCCACCATGGCGGCAAGCTCCGCGCAGCGCGTTCGCGCCGCCGCGATCGGCCCGTCCCCGCGGGAAAGGGACCCGGTCAGGTCCGCTTTATTCAGGATCGCCAACACAGGGCGTCCGGCGGCGGCGATCGCGTCGATGTCCTCCGGCTTGACCACCTCGGTGGTCACGTACACGACGATGTCGACATCACGACCGCCGGCGCACGTCACCGAGATCCCCGCGGCGACCCCGGCGCGGTCCAGCGCCCGGGCCACCGTGTCGCAACCCACGCCGCGGCGTCCCCGGACCAGCGCGCGCAGCGGCGCGGCGGTTCGCTCGGCGATGGCCGTCACGCGCGGGTCGGCGTGGCCGGCAGCAAATCGCGCCAGCTCGTCGACGAAAATCTGGTGTCCTTGTCCCCTCATGTCCTGCCCGTTCGATTCGATGGGTCCGATCGCTCAGCCGCCGTTGCCACTACCGCATGCGGGGCCGTTGCCGAGGCCGGCTTCGTTTGCCGGGGGGCCGATCGGTCCCACCGAATGGTGGCACCTGCGTCACTTTGATGCGAGCCACCGTTTGACTGTTACCAGCTGAAGGCAACTGTTGGGTATCAATCTGGACCAGGGGCGGCTACATCACTGGTTTATGGGCCACCATGGACAAATGCATGCGCAACCCGGGGCGGGAGTGTGTCCCGACGCGCCGGAGGAGGAGTCGGACGACCGTCGCGACCAGCGCTATCTTCCGGCATCGAGTTTTCGCTCCCGACGGTCCGCCCTCTCCGACGCTCAGCGGGAGACGTGGGAACGGCTGTGGCCGGAACTGGGCCTATCGGTGGGCGCCTCGGCCGGGGAAGGCGCCGTCCAGGAACCGCCGCTGGACACCCGCGCATGGTTCGGCCGCCAGGCGCCGCTGGTGCTCGAAATCGGTTGCGGCAGCGGCATATCGACGCTGGCGATGGCCAAGGACGAGCCGGATATAGATGTGATCGCGGTGGAAATCTACAAGCGCGGGCTGGCGCAACTGGTGCGCGCGATCGACCGTGAGAGGGTTGGCAACATCCGCTTGATCCGCGGGAACGGGGTCGACGTGCTGCAGCGACTCATCGCGCCCGGTTCGCTGACCGGGGTCCGCGTCTTCTTCCCCGATCCCTGGCCGAAGGCCCGTCACCACAAGCGCCGGTTTCTGCAACCGGGCACGATTGGCCTGATCGCCGACCGGTTACTCCCTGGTGGTGTCCTCCATGCCGCGACGGACCACCCCGGCTACGCCGAACACATCGGCGAGGTCGGCGACGCCGAGCCGCGGCTGCGTCGCGTCAATCCCGCCAGCAGGCTGCCGATCTCGGTGGTGCGGCCGACCACCAAATACGAGACCAAGGCCCACGAGGCGGGCAGCGCGGTGACCGAATTCATCTGGCTTAGGCAATGAAAAGGCGATGACCATGAGCCTGGCGGAACAACAGACCGCAGCAGCAGAACCCCTGGTGTCGCCGACGGTGTTGTCCGACGAGGCGCTGGGAGGCTTCTCACCGCCGGGCGGGCGCGTCCTGTTGGTCTGGGACGCGCCCAACCTCGACATGGGGCTCGGCTCGATCCTGGGTCGACGCCCCACCGCCCTGGAGCGCCCGCGGTTCGACGCCCTGGGGCGCTGGCTGCTGGCGCGCACGGCCGAGGTCAGTGCCGGCCGGCCGGGTGTCGTGGTCGAACCCGAGGCCACCGTCTTCACCAACATCGCGCCGGGCAGCGCCGACGTCGTCCGCCCCTGGGTGGACGCCCTTCGCAACGTGGGGTTCGCGGTATTCGCCAAGCCGAAGATCGACGAGGACAGCGACGTCGACCGCGACATGCTCGCCCACATCGAATTGCGGCGCAGCGAGGGGCTGGCGGCGCTGGTGGTGGCCTCGGCCGACGGGCAGGCGTTTCGTCAACCGCTGGAGGAAATAGCCGGCACCGGAGTCACGGTTCAAGTCATCGGATTTCGCGAACATGCGAGTTGGGCGCTAGCGTCGGATACCTTGGATTTTGTCGACCTGGAAGACATCAGCGGTGTGTTCCGGGAGCCGTTGCCGCGAATCGGCCTAGATTCGCTGCCTGACCAGGGAGCGTGGCTTCAGCCGTTCCGGCCGCTGTCCGCTCTGTTGACCGCGCGTGTGTGACACTGGAAAACCGATGCGCGGGTCGTTAACGATCCAGTAAGGAGCTTGCGTGTTCGCCTGGTGGGGTCGAACTGTGTACCGCTACCGGTACATTGTGATCGGGGTCACGGTGGCTCTGTGCCTGCTGGGTGGCGTTTTCGGGGTCAGCCTCGGCAAGCATGTCACACAGAGCGGCTTCTACGACGAGGGCAGTCAATCCGTGAAGGCCTCGGTGCTGGGTGACCACACCTACGGCCGCGACCGCACCAGCCACATCGTCGCCACCTTCACCGCACCGCAAGGCAATACGGTGGACGACGCGGCCTGGCGGGACAAGATCGTCGGCGAGCTCAACAAGTTCAAGACCGACCACCCCGACCAGGTCGTCGGCTGGGCCGGCTGGCTGGCGGCGCCCGACAGCACGAATCCCTTGATCAAGGGGATGGTGAGCGAGGACAGGAAGCACACCTTCGTGTCGATCCCGCTGAAGGGCGACGACGACGACAGCATCCTCAACAACTACAAGGCCATCGCGCCGGACCTGCAGAAGCTCGACGGCGACACGGTGCAACTCGCAGGCCTCGAGCCGATCGCCAACGCATTGACGGGCACCATCGCCACCGACCAACGCCGCATGGAGGTGCTGGCGGTGCCACTGGTGGCGGTGGTCCTGTTCCTGGTGTTCGGGGGCGCGGTCGCCGCCGGCCTGCCGGCCATCGTCGGCGGCCTGAGCATTGCGGGCTCGCTGGGCATCCTGCGGTTGGTCGCGATGTTCGGGCCGGTGCACTTCTTCGCCCAGCCGGTGGTCTCGCTGATCGGTCTGGGTATCGCCATCGATTACGGGCTTTTCGTGGTCAGCCGATTCCGGGAGGAAATCGCCGAGGGCTACGACACCGAGGCCGCCGTGCGCCGCACCGTCATGACGGCCGGTCGCACCGTGACGTTCTCGGCGGTGCTGATCATCGCCTCGAGCGCCAGTCTGCTGGTGTTGCCGCAGGGCTTCGTGCATTCGCTGACCTACGCGATCTTCGCCGCGGTGGGCCTCGCGGCTTTGCTGTCGATCACGTTCCTGCCGGCCTGCCTGGGCATCCTGGGCCGCCACGTTGACGCGCTCGGCGTGCGGACCGCGTTCCGGGTGCCCTTCCTGCGGAATTGGAAGTATTCCCGCGCCTACCTCAACTGGCTCGCCGACCGGTTGCAGAAGACCAAGACTCGCGAAGAGGTCGAGGCCGGCTTCTGGGGCAAGCTGGTGAACTGGGTGATGAAGCGGCCGCTGGCGTTCGCCATCCCGATCGCCGTCGGCATGATCCTGCTGGTCATCCCGCTGGGCAACCTGTCGTTCGGCGGCATGAGCGAGAAGTACCTGCCGCCGGATAACGCGGTACGCCTGGCGCAGGAGCACTTCGACAAGCTCTTCCCCGGATACCGGACCGAGCAACTGACGGTGGTGATCCAGAGCACCAACCACGGCAAGGTCACCGACCAGCAGGTCGCCGACATCCGCAACAGGATCGCGGGGATCAACGGGTTCACCGACAAGACGTGGGAGGAGCGGGTCTGCCCGACGATCGCCGGGAACCCGTGCGTCAGCGGCCCGAACGCAACATCAGTGCCCAAGGATGGCTCGGTTCGGGTGATCCAGAACGGCCTGGTCAACAAGAACGATGCCGCCAAGAAGATCAGCGAACTGCGGACGATAAGCCCGCCGAAGGGCCTCGACCTCTATATTGGCGGCACCCCCGCCCTGGAGCAGGACAGCATCCACAGCCTGTTCGACAAGGCTCCGTTGATGCTGGTCCTCTTGCTGGGCGCCACCATGCTGCTGATGTTCCTGGCGTTCGGATCGGTGGTGTTGCCGGTCAAGGCCGCGGTGATGAGCGCGCTGACGCTTGGGTCCACCATGGGCATCCTGACCTGGATCTTCGTCGACGGGCACTTCTCCAGCTGGCTGAATTTCACGCCGACCCCGCTGATGGTGGTGGTCATCGCGCTGGTCGTCGCGGTGGGCTTCGGTCTGGCCACCGACTACGAGGTGTTCCTGGTGTCGCGCATGGTCGAGGCGCGCGAACGCGGCATGTCGACCGCTGAGGCCATCCGGATCGGCACCGCGACGACCGGGCGCCTGATCACGGCCGCCGCGCTTGTCCTTGCCGTGGTCGCCGGTTCATTCGTGTTCTCCGACCTCGTGCTGATGAAATACTTGGCGTTCGGCCTGATGGCGGCGCTGTTGTTGGACGCGACCGTGGTCCGCATGTTCCTGGTGCCGTCCGTGATGAAGCTGCTCGGCGACGACTGCTGGTGGGCCCCGCGCTGGGCCAGGCGCCTGCAGAACCGGATCGGACTGGGCGAGATCGACCTGCCCGACGAGCGCAAGCGGCCGACCCTCAACGGGCGGCCCGCACGGCCGCCGGTGGCGGCCAGCCTGGTCGCTGCCGCGCCGCGGACGCCCCACGACCCCACTCACCCCGCCGCCCTCGAGCCGTCGCGCGCGACTCGTCCGGGCCCGGCCGAGCCCAAACCCCCTCAGGAAGTGCCCGCGGGCGCGGCCATGCGCGCCGCGGCACCCTCGGCCGACGCCGCCAACACCACGCGCCTCTCCGTGCCCAACGCCGCCCCCGCCAATCCGGCGTCCCCCGGACACGAAGGTCCCGCCAATGCCGCGCCGCCGGCGCCGGCACGACCTCCCGCCCCGGGCCCCGCGGGCCCGCCCCCGCCACCGTCCGACGGCCAAACCCGGGCAATTCCGGTGCCTACCAACCGTTCTGACGACAAAGGCGATGCGGCCGAACCCACCACCGCCTTCCCGTCCATGCGATCCGAGGGAAACGACCCCGACGCGGCCACGGAAAAGCTCAACTCCCGCGGGAAGGCTGAGAACGGCGATGCGCGCCAGCGCCGACGCTCCGGCGGCGGCCTGTCCGCCCAGGACCTGCTTCGCCGCGAGGGAAGGCTGTAAGCCTCAGTCGGGCTTCGCCTCGGGTTTGTCCGGTTCCGCCTGCAGGATCGCGCCGCCCTCGTCAGCCTCTTCGGTCTGCTTCTCGGCTTCGGCGGCCGGATCAGGTGCGAGCAGCACTTGCATCGCGTTGTTGAAGAACGCGACCGTCGGCACGGCCAGCAGCGCACCGATGATTCCGGCGAGCACGCCGCCGGTGGAGATGGCCAACACCACCCCGAGCGGGTGAATCGAGACGGCGCGGCCCATCACCAGCGGCTGCAGCACATGGGCCTCGAGTTGGTTCACCGCGATGAGCACGCCCAGCGTGATCAGTGCGTAGACGATGCCCTTGGCCAGCAACGCCACCACGACGGCCACCAAGCCCGAGATCAGAGCACCGACGAGCGGGATGAAGGCACCCAGAAAGACCAGGGAGGCCAGCGGCAGCGCCAGCGGGATTCCCATGATCGCCAGCCCCGCGCCGACCCCGGCGGCGTCGGTAAAGGCCACCAGGAAGGTGGCCCGCACATACCCGGTCAACGACCCGTAACCGGCGCGGCCCGCCTCGCTCACCCGGTCCCGGACGTCGGACGGGAAGATCTTGGACACGTAGGCCCAGATGTTGCGCCCGCCGTACAGGAAGAAGATCAGCGTGAACAGCACCAACACCGCCGCCGTGACCAGCTCCGTGATGGTGGCCGCGGTGGACAGGGCACCGCTTTCCAGCTTCGCCTGATTGTTGCGCAACGCCTCGATCGCGGCGTTGCCCGCGTTGTCGATCTGTTCGCTGCGCAGGTGCGCCGGCCCGTGGATCAGCCAGCGCCGGGTGGACTCGATGCTGCGGGTCACCTGTTCGGTCAGGCCCGGCAGACCGTCGATGAACTGGATGACAACGAAGGCCAGGATGCCGCCCAGGATCGCGAACCCACCCAGCAACACCATCGCGACCGCGCCCCTGCGGGGCAGACCCCGCCGATCCAGCCAGTCCACCACGGGCAGCAGCAGAGCGCTGACCAGCAGCGCCACCAGCACCGGGACGATGATGATCTCGAGCTTATTCACCACCCAGAGCAGGGCGACCAGCGCCAAGAAGATGACCAGCAAACGCCAGGCCCAGGCTGCGGTCTTGCGGACAATGGGTTCGACCGAAGCGTCGTCGGTGTTTGCCGGCATTGGGTGAGCCTATCCGGCGCGGGGCACGGCCAAACGTGCGCGAACCCGTCCGCGCGTCGACCGGGTTCGGCTCCGCCGGCACGATCCGGTTACGACGACGACACGGTCGGCGCCGCGCGGTGATCCCCGCGCCACCTGCACCGTTACCCTAAATCACGTGTCGCACGACGCACCCGCCCGCAATCTCGACTTCCCGCGCGAAGAGGCCTCCCGCGGGAAGTACTGGTGGGTGCGATGGCTGATCCTCGGGATCGTCGCGATCGTGCTTGCCGTGGAGATCGCACTCGGCTGGGATCAGCTGGCCAAGGCCTGGATGAGCCTGTACGAGGCGAACTGGTGGTGGCTGCTGGCATCGGTGGTGGCGTCGGCCGCGTCGATGCACAGTTTCGCCCAGATTCAGCGCACGCTGCTGAAATCGGCCGGGGTGCACGTCAAGCAATTGCGGTCGGAAGCCGCCGTCTATGCCGCCAACTCGCTGAGCACCACGCTGCCCGGCGGGCCGGTGCTTTCGGCCACCTTTCTGCTTCGGCAGCAACGGATTTGGGGCGCTTCGACGGTGGTGGCGTCGTGGCAGCTGGTGATGGCGGGGGTCCTGCAGGCCGTGGGGCTGGCGCTGCTCGGGTTGGGCGGGGCCTTCTTCCTCGGCGCGAAGAACAACCCGTTCTCGTTGTTGTTCACCCTCGGCGGCTTCGTCGCGTTGTTGCTTCTCGCCCAAGCGGTCGCGTCGCGGCCGGAACTGATCGACGGGATCGGCTCCCGGGTGTTGTCGTGGGTCAACTCCGTCCGCGGCCGGCCCGCCGACAGCGGCCTGGACAGGTGGCGCGAGACGCTGATGCAGCTCGAATCGGTGAGCCTGGGCCGGCGCGACATGGGGGTGGCGTTCGGTTGGTCGATGTTCAACTGGATCGCGGACGTGGCCTGTCTCGGCTTCGCGGCCTACGCCGCCGGGGATCACGCGTCGGTCGCCGGGCTGACCGTGGCTTACGCGGCAGCCCGCGCCGTCGGCACCATACCGCTGATGCCGGGCGGGTTGCTGGTGGTCGAGGCGGTGCTCGTCCCGGGGTTGGTTTCCAGCGGCATGTCGTTGCCCAACGCGATCTCGGCGATGCTGATCTACCGGCTGATCAGCTGGTTGCTCATCTCCGCTATCGGCTGGGTGGTGTTCTTCTTCGTGTTCCGCACCGAGAAGAACGTCGCCGTCCCGGACGACGAGGAGGCCGCGCCGGGCCCCGAGCCGACCGCGCAGCAGGCCCAGGTTGCCAACGATCCGACCGAGACCGCCCTGCAGGGCCCGTTACCGCCCGATCGGAGCCCGGAAGCCGAAGGCTAGCCGGCGGTGTTGCCCCGCGGCGGACCCGACAGTGGGTTGGCCGCCGCCGGTGGGACGGGCCCGGTGGCCGCCGGCGGGGCGGCCGGCGTGCCGCCCAGCGGGAGCGCCCCCGCTGCATTTCCCGGCGGGGCAGGCAACCCGCCGGCCGCGCCCTGCGCCTGCTGCATCATGCCCATCGCCTGGGACGGCGAGATCGGCAACTTGCACTGCAGCGACAGGTTGGTCAACGGCTGGGCGATCGACGTCATGTCGCCGGCAACCTTGGGGTTGGCCTCGAAGTAGGACTTCAGCCCCGAAACCGACTGCGGCCCCGCCTGCTGCTGCAGCATCGTGGTCATCGTCTGGTTGGTCTCCGGATGCGAGTCCAGGTAGTCGCCCATCGACTTGGCGACCGAGCCGATCGTCCTGGAGACTTCACTGGCCGCGCACGGGTCGGATGCGCCGGTCGCGGGCGGGCCGGCGAGGACCGCGAGGGCGGCGCACGGCAGGGTGGTGGCGATCAGCCCGGCGAAGATTCTGCGGCGCCCGGTCGCGGTGCCTCTCGTCATGAAACTCCTTACAGTTTGCGACGTCGTGCGCACACCGACGCCTCGCAAACGGCTGCAATAGACGGCCTCATCGATCGCGGAGTTCCCCAGGGTCCCGCGGGCCATCCGACATCCTGCCATCGCCGGCATCACCCCTGCCAGCCCGCGTACGCCCGTGTGAGGAAGATCCCGCTCGGTAACCGGTTCACAACGGCTTGGCAGCGTCTTGGCAACTACCCCGTCGCTGCAGCTCAGGAACCGGAAAGCACACGTAATCCACAGCCCGCTGCGGTATTCTCGCCAGCACGCGTTACGCGACACACGGGGAGTGGAAAAATCCAGCAGTTGATGATGCGCCTCAGCCGCAGCCTGCGTAAGTATCGCTGGTTGGTCTTCACCGGCTGGTTGCTGGCTTTGGTTCCGGCGGTTTATCTGGCCTTGACGCAGTCCGGGAACCTGACCGGCGGCGGTTTCGAAGTGGCCGGTTCGCAGTCGCTGGTCGTCCACGACCAGCTCGAGGAGCTGTACCACGACCAGGGGTCGTCCTCGCTGGCTTTGGTGGCGGCCCCCCGCCCCGACGCCAGCTACTCCGACATCAACGAAGCGGTCGCGCTGCTGAGGCGAACCGCCGCCGAGGTCCCCGGCGTTTCGGAGGTGCCCAACCCCACCCAGCGGCCGCCGCAACCGGATCGGCCGTTTGTGTTGTCGCTGCGGCTGGATTCCCGTAACACCAGTGACGTCGCCAAGCAGCTGCGCACCAAGGTCGGCGTCAAGGGCGATCAGCCCGGCCAGACCGCGAGCGGCCGGGTGCGGCTCTACGTGATCGGGCAGGGCGCGCTGAGCGCCGCCGCGGCGCAGAACACCAAGCACGACATCGCCGCCGCCGAGCGCTGGAACCTGCCGGTGATCCTCATGGTCCTGCTCGCCGTGTTCGGCTCGCTGGCCGCCGCCGCGATCCCCCTGGCCCTCGGCGTCTGCACGGTCGTGGTCACCATGGGTCTGGTCTATCTGCTGTCGTCCTACACGACCATGTCGGTGTTCGTGACCTCGACGGTGTCCATGTTCGGGATCGCGCTCGCCGTCGACTATTCGCTGTTCATCTTGATGCGCTTCCGCGAGGAGCTGCGGTCCGGCCGCGAACCGCGGGAGGCCGTCGACGCCGCGATGGCCACCTCGGGGCTGGCCGTGGTGCTGTCCGGGATGACCGTCGTCGCCTCGCTCACCGGGATCTACGTGATCAACACCCCGGCGCTGAAGTCGATGGCGACCGGAGCGATCCTGGCCGTCGCGGTCGCGATGTTGACCTCGACCACGTTGACCCCGGCGGCGCTGGCGACGTTCGGCCGGTCGGCCGCCAAGAGGTCGGCGTTTGCTGCACTGGTCGCGCGGGCCGGAGGGTGGCCAATCCCGGTTCTGGAACCGCTGGATCGGATGGGTGATGCGCCGGCCGTGGATGTCGGCGCTGGCGGCATCGATGGTCCTGCTCGTCATGGCCGCACCGGCCTCCTCGATGGTGCTGGGCAACAGCCTGCTGCGCCAGTTCGACTCGTCGCACGAAATCCGTGCCGGGGTGGGCGCGGCGGCGCAGGCCCTCGGTCCCGGCGCGCTCGGCCCGATTCGGGTGCTGGTCAGCTTCCCGGACGGGGGCGCCGCCTCACCCGAACACGGCCAGACCATCGACGCCGTCCGGCAGCGGATGACGCAGGCTCCCAACATCGTCTCGGTGACGCCGCCGCAATTCGCCGAGGACAACGGCAGCGCTCTGCTGTCCGCGGTGTTGTCCGTCGACCCCGAGGACATGCGTGCCCGCGAGACCGTGGGCTGGATGCGCGCGCAGCTGCCCAAGGTGCCCGACAAGGGCACCGCGCGGGTGGATATCGGGGGCCCGACCGCGCTGATCAAGGATTTCGACGACCAGGTGTCCAAGACCGAGCCGCTGGTGCTGGCGATTGTGGCACTGATCGCGTTCGTGATGCTGCTGGTCTCGGTCCATTCGGTGTTCCTGGCGCTCAAGGGCGTGCTGATGACCTTGCTCTCGGTCGCGGCCGCCTACGGCAGCCTGGTGATGGTGTTCCAGTGGGGCTGGCTGAAGGATCTCGGGTTCGCCCAGATCAGCTCGATCGACAGCACCGTCCCCCCGCTGGTGCTCGCGATGACCTTCGGGTTGTCGATGGACTACGAGATCTTCCTGCTGACCCGCATCCGGGAACGCTTCCTGCACTCCGGGAACACCCGAGACGCCGTGGCGTACGGCGTGAGCACCAGCGCCCGCACCATCACCAGCGCGGCCCTGATCATGATCGCGGTCTTCGTCGGCTTCGCGTTCGCCGGGATGCCGCTGGTCGCCGAGATCGGCGTGGCGTGCGCGGTGGCGATCGCGGTGGATGCCACCGTGGTGCGGCTGGTGCTGGTGCCGGCGTTGATGGCGATGTTCGCCCAGTGGAACTGGTGGCTGCCCCCGTGGCTGTCCCGGGTTTTGCCATCGGTCGACTTCGACCGGCCGTTACCCGAGGTCGACCTGGCCGACGTCGTGCTGATCCCCGACGACATATCGGCACTGACGGCGCCCAACGCCGACCTGCGGATGGTGCTCAAGTCGGCCGCCAAGCTCAAGCACTTGGCGCCCGACGCCATCTGCGTGACCGACCCGCTGGCCTTCACCGGCTGTGGGCGCAACCGCAAGGAGAGGCAGGGCGCCCTGTGAACAGGGCCCCGAACAGGATCGCGGCCGGGACCCCGGGCAGATCCCCCACCAGGTCAACATCGATGACGAGAAGGCGGGGGTCGGCGTGAGCGCCGCCGACACGGAGGACCGGCAGCAACGGTCACACCAACGGCGCCTCCGGGGCCAAGAAGCGGGTCGGGGGCCTGACGTCACGCAACGGCATTGCCAAGGCGATCGTCGGGGCGGACCGGCCCGTCCACCCGGTCACGTTGTGGCGGGGGCGGCTGTCGGTCGCCATCGACGCGCTGGAGAGCGAGACCGACACCGCGGACCGGCCGATGTACGAACGCCGCTGCCCGGTGGAAACCACCCACGTGCAACTGCCCACCGGCGACCGGCTGCTGGTCCCGACCGGCGCCGAGACGCTGCGCCTCAAGGGGTACCTGCATCATGCGCCGTAACAGCCGCCGCGATTACGCCGACTTTGCCGATATGGTTGAAACGTTGGAGCCCGAAACCGCCGCTGTGGTGCTGGCCGGAATGGACAGGTACTACTGTTGTCAATCGCCCAGGCGGCAATGGATCGCCACCCAGTTGGTCCGCCGACTCGCGGATCCCGATCCCTGCGATTTCAATGACGAGCAGGGGTCCGAGGCCGATGCCCCCTCGGACTGGGAGGAGATCAGGCAGCGCTGCCTGTCGGTGGCCGTAGCGATGCTGGAGGAGGCGAGGTGACGTTGGCACCCGACCGACGCCCCGCGCCGCCCCCCACCGGCCGGCCACCGAACCGCGCAGGCGCGACGGCACACCTTCCCATGACCCAGACCAGCCGGTGGAGTTCTGGCCGACCTCCGCCATCCGTGCCGCGCTGCAGGGCGGCGACATCGCCACCTGGAAGCGCATTGCCGCCGCATTGAAACGCGATCCGTACGGGCGGACTGCCCGTCAGGTCGAAGAGGTGCTCGAAGGCACCCGGCCCTACGGCATCTCCAAAGCGCTCTGGGAGGTGCTGGAGCGCGCCCGCACCCACCTGGAAGCCAACGAACGCGCCGAGGTGGCCCGCCACGTGCGGCTACTGATCGACCGATCGGGCCTGGCGCAGCAGGAATTCGCGTCCCGCATCGGGGTTGACTCCCGAGGAACTCACCGCCTACCTGGACGGCAGCACCAGCCCGTCGGCCTCGCTGATGATCCGGATGCGTCGATTGTCGGATCGGTTCGTCAAGGTGAAGTCCGCACGCGTCGGCCGAATCCAACTGATCCGTCAGCGGGAATGATCGGCAGCACGTCGGACACCAGCCAGTCATCGCCGCGCTTGGTTAGCGTCACCCGCAGCGCGGGCGCTGACTGGCTGGCCGGTTGGCCTGGGGCGTTCTGGGTTACCCGCAGGATCACCGCCACACTGGCCGCCGACGGCCCGAGCGCCTCGACCCCGGCCGCCAGCGTGGCGGCCTGCGCGGTGACGTTGTGCTGGGCCAGCTCGGCGCTGGACTTCTTGTATTGCTCCTTGAACGCGGCGGCGTGCTCCGGGACCATCATCGCCGTGGCCCGATCGATGGAGCTTGTCGGGGCGCTCGGGGTGAACGACGCCATCGCCTCCGCCATGCCCGTGGCGATCTGAACCACCTCTCGAGAGTCCTTCTTGAAGTCGCGGTCCGACTTCGTCCAATGCGTGTATCCGGTCAGCACCGCCGCCGACAGTGCGGCCGCGCATAGGAAGACGACGGCCAATCGCAGCCCCGGTGCGTCATCGTCGGTACCGACGCTCACCGAATCACGGCGGAGCAGCCACAAATTGACGCCGAAGCCTTCGACGATCAGCAGGACCAGCACCGAGCACGCCGAAACCCACCACAGCGGCCAGTCGAGTATCACCCCGATCATCAGCAACGCCGCGATCGCGGCCAGCGGAGCCACGATGTCGAACGCCAGCAGCCGCCATATGTTTCTCATCGGATCGATCCCAGCCCGGAGATCATCAGCTTGCCGTCCACGTTGGAAACATCGAGCCGCAGGTTCCAGTGCACCGTCTGCGGCTTTGCGCCGGCGTTCTCGCTGACCGACGTCGCGACCAGCATCACCGAGTCGATTCGGGTCGCGAACGGCGGCAATTTGGTGGTGACGCACGGGCCGGGAGACACCGGGCTGGGTGTCCAGGTCGTGGTGCACGGTTTCGATCGGCGACCGCCTCGATCCGGCCGGCGCTCTTGGACTGCAGCTTCTCCACCACCTGCCGGTAAGGCTGCACGGCCGCGTCGAAGTCGGTGTTGAGTTCGCCGACCGTCCCGTCATGCAGCCGCTGCAGGCTGGCGTCGACGTTGCCGCTGTTCATGTTGATCAGCACACCCGTCCAGTCGGCGGCGGTTTGCATGACGCGGGTCAGGTAGCGGCGTTCGGCTGCGTCGTCGCGATGCGCGGACCAGAGGAAGACGCCGAGCACGACCGCGGCCACCGACAGCACGCCCAGGACGGCCGAAGCGATGCCGTAACGGGAAAACATCGCGCTGCCTGCGGCTTCGGATTCGTAACGTCAACGGAGCTTCGCCGGGGTCGGCGTCATCTGCCTCTGCTTCCTGGGTAGCTGGCTCGGTTTGCTCGCCGTCGGACATGGCCCGATCGTTGCACCCGACGAAGATGGAAGGATGGCGGGGTGACTGTATGAGGCCATTCGCTCGGGCATCGACCTGAGCCATGTCGATGCCAACACCCGCCCCCAAGACGACCTGTTCGGTCACGTCAACGGCCGCTGGCTGGCCGAATACGACATTCCGGCGGACCGGGCAACCGACGGCGCGTTCCGTCACCTGTTCGACCGCGCCGAAGAGCAGGTGCGCGACCTGATCATCGAAGCCAGCGAGACAGGCGCCGCCCCGGGCACCGAATCAGCAACGCATCGGCGACCTCTACGCCAGCTTCCTCGACGAGGCGGCCATCGAGCGCCGAGGCCTGCAACCCCTTCTCGACGAGCTGGCCACCATCGACGACGCCGCCGACGCGGACGCGTTGGCGGCAACGATGGGCGCCCTGCAGCGCACCGGCGTGGGCGGCGGCGTCGCGATGTATGTGGACACCGACGCGAAGGACTCGGCCCGTTACCTGGTGCACTTCACCCAGTCCGGCATCGGATTGCCCGACGAGTCCTACTTCCGCGACGAGCAGCACGCCGAGGTGCTGGCGGCCTACCCCGGCCACATCGCGCGGATGTTCGGCCTGGTGTACGGCGGGAACCCCGACGCGCACGCCGAGACCGCGGCCCGCATCGTGGCGCTGGAAGGCAAACTGGCCGCCGCGCACTGGGATGTGGTCAAGCGACGCGACGCCGACCTCTCTTACAACCTGCGCACCTTCGCGGATCTGCAGACCGAAGGCAAGGGGTTCGACTGGACCGGTTGGGCGAACGCGCTGGGCGGCACACCGCGGAACTTCGCGGAACTCATTGTGCGACAACCCGATTACCTCACCGCGTTCGCCGCCCTGTGGGCCGGCGGCGACCTGGAGGATTGGAAGGATTGGGCCCGTTGGCGTGTGATTCGCGCCCGCGCGTCCTGGCTGACCGACGAGCTGGTCGCCGCGGATTTCGATTTCTACGGCCGCCTGCTCACCGGGGCCGAGCAGATCCGGGAACGCTGGAAGCGGGCGGTGTCGCTGGTGGAAAGCCTGATCGGCGATGCCGTCGGAAAGCTGTACGTGCAGCGGTATTTCCCGCCGGGCGCCAAGGCCCGCATCGACGCGCTGGTGGAGAACTTGAAGGCGGCGTACCGGCTGTCCATCGACGAGCTGGACTGGATGACGCCGCAGACCAGGCAGCGCGCGCTGGCCAAGTTGGACAAATTCGTTGCCAAGGTCGGCTACCCGGCGAAATGGCGTGACTACTCCAAGCTGGTGATCGACCGCAACGACCTCTACGGCAACTTCCTGCGTGGCTATGCGGTCAACCACGACCGTGAGCTGGCCAAGCTGGGCGGCCCGGTCGACAAAGACGAATGGTTCATGACGCCCCAGACGGTGAACGCCTACTACAACCCCGGGATGAACGAAATCGTCTTTCCGGCAGCCATTTTGCAGCCGCCGTTCTTCGACGCCGAGGCCGACGACGCCGCCAACTACGGGGGGATCGGCGCGGTGATCGGGCACGAGATCGGGCACGGCTTCGACGACCAGGGCGCCAAGTACGACGGCGACGGCAACCTGGTGGACTGGTGGACCGACGCCGACCGCGCCGAATTCGGTGCCCGCACGAAGGCACTCATCGAGCAGTACGGCGCGTACACGCCCCGGGGACTGGACGCCGGCCATCACGTGAACGGCGCATTCACCGTCGGGGAGAACATCGGCGACCTGGGCGGGTTGTCGATAGCCCTGTTGGCCTACCAGCTGTCGCTGAACGGCCAACCCGCGCCCGTCATCGACGGTCTCACCGGCGTGCAGCGCGTGTTCTACGGCTGGGCTCAGGTGTGGCGCACCAAATCCCGTCAGGCGGAAGCGATCCGGCGATTGGCAACCGATCCGCACTCCCCGCCGGAGTTCCGCTGCAACGGCGTCATCCGCAACATGGACGCCTTCTACGAAGCGTTCGACGTCGCCGAGGACGATGCGCTGTTTCTGGCACCGCAGCGCCGGGTCAGGATCTGGAACTGACCGGTAGCGGCACCGGCTCGATCCGGGCGGGCACATGCTTGTGCCACGGCGTGCCGGCGTAGGGATCACGCCATTCCGTCGAGGTGAGCGCGTTGGGGGCGACACCCGGAACGACGGTATGCCCGTCGCCGTCGACGTAGTCGAGCCCAAAACCGTTGGGCAGGGCCGCGTGTCCGGCCAGCATGGTCTCGGTGATCTCGACGGTCGCCTCGGCGCTGCCGGCCGCGGTGCTGATGCGGGCGCGGCACCCGTCGACGAGTCCCAGGGTTTGGGCGTCCTCGACGCTGACGCGCAGCGCCCCGTCCGCGTCGCGTTTGCGCCAGGACGGGTCGCGGAAGATGTCGTTGGCGGTGTAGGCGCGGCGCTCGCCCACCGACAGCACGATGGGGAAGTCCGGTGTGGTCAGCCGCACCGGCGCCGCGGTCAGCGCCCGCAATTCGCCGAGCATTTCCGGGATTTCCAGCGCGATCTTGTGATCCGCGTGGCTGATCAACGCGAAGTCGTCCTCGTAGTTGTGGGCGGTGAACGTCACCCCGGACGGGGTGTCGAGGATCGCGTCGAACAAGGCGTTGCCGTCGGCGTGACCGGCGCGGCGCACGGCCTCGGGATAGCTCAGCGCGGCCTTCTGGGCGAGCCCCCACAGGGCGGCCGCGCCGCGCAAACCGTCCGGCAGTGTGGGCCCGAGCGTCTCGTAGAGGACGTAGGGAAGCAGCTTCGCGACCGTCGGGTTGGTTGCGGTGGCGGTCAGGAACGCCTCGGTGTAAGCCTGTCGGCCGCGCTGGGCCGCTTCGGACAGTGGCCGCAGATCCGCGTCGTCCACCACGCCCAGGGCGCGCACCAGCCGCGCCCAGATCTCCGGTTCGGGCAGCGTTCCGGGTAGGGGTTCGAGCAGCGGCCGGCGCAGTTGAAAAGCGTTGTGCGGGAACTCCAGATTGAAGAACGTGGCTTCCGGCTTCTCGAACTGGGAGGCCGCGGGCAGCACGTAGTGCGCGAGGCGGGCGGTCTCGGTCATGGCGACGTCGATGACCACCATCAACTCCAGCGCCTGGAAGGCCTCTCGGCACGCGGCCGAGTTGGCCAGCGAGTGCGCGGGATTGCTGCTCTCCACGATCATGGCCCGGAAGCGATCCGGGTGGTCGGTCAGGATCTCCTCGGGCACGACGTTGCTGGGCACCAACCCGGAAATGATGGGAGCGCCGGTCACCGGCGTGCGACCGGAGAACTGGCCGAACAGCGGCCCGAACGACGAATGCAGGTGCTGGCCGCCCTTTTTCGCGAAGTTGCCGGTGAATATCCACAGCAGCTTGTTCAGGTACGAACAGAGCGTGCTGTTGGGTGCCTGCTGCACCCCGAGGTCCTCGAACACCGAGACGCTGGCCGCGGCCCCGATGCGCCGCGCCGCGGCGCGCAACAACTCCTCGTCGACCCCGCACCGTTGCGCGTAGTCGGCCACCGGGACCTCGCGCAGCGCGGCGCGGATGGCGTCGGCGCCGCGCACGTGCTCGGCCAGAAACGTTTCGTCGCAGAGGTTTTCCTGGACGAGGATGGCCGCCAGCGCAGCCAGGCACCACGCGTCGGTGCCGGGCTGCACCCGCAGATGGAAGTCGGACATCTTGGCGGTGTCGGTGACGACGGGATCGATGACGATCATCGACCGGTGCGGGTCCTTGGCGATGTCGTTGAGCACCACCCGGGCGCGGGGAAAGCTCTGCGACATCCACGGGTTCTTTCCGACGAACACCGACACTTCGGCGTGCTCGAATTCGCCTCGCGTGTGACCGCCGTACAGCTGTCCGTCTACCCAGGATTCGCCGGTCTTCTCCTGCGCCAACGCATTTGACCGGTACCGCGACCCCAGGGCCTTGAGGAACGCGCCGCTGTAGGCCCCGCCCAGGTGGTTGCCCTGCCCGCCGCCGCCGTAGTAGAAGATCTTGTCTCCGCCGTAGGCGTCCCGGATGTGTTTGAAACCCTCGGCGATCTCGACAATCGCGGTGTCCCAGTCGATCTCCTCGAAGCTGCCATCGGCGCGGCGGCGCAGCGGAGAGGTCAATCGAGCTCCGCTGTTCTGGTAGTGATCCAGCCGCAACGCCTTGTTGCAGGTGTAACCCTGCGACGCCGGGTGCGCCTTGTCGCCCCGGATGCGGGCCAGCCGGCGATCTTCGACTTGGACGACGATGCCGCAGTTGCATTCGCAGAGGATGCATGCCGTGGGCTTCCATTCACCGGTCATTGCGGGACGTCCTTTCTGGTCGCCTCGGCCGACAGCAGGTCGCGTAGCTGGCGGTGCACGACGTCGAGGGGGATGAGGTCGCGGCGCACCCGGGCCAGCACGATCGCGCCCTCGAGCGCGGTGGTGGCCAGCACCGCCAAGTCGCCGGCCCGCTCGCGCGGTATCCCGTCTGCGATGAAGCGCTGCGCGATCAGGTCGGTCCAGCGGTCGAACACCGACGCCGCGCGCTCGACGACCGGCGCCATGCGCTCACCATCGTCCTCGCCGGCTTCCACGGAGACCGCGACGACGGGGCAGCCCGCACGGAAGTCGCTGTCGAGCAGCTGGCGGCGATACTTGTCGACCAGGGTGTCCATCAGCTGGGGGCCGTTCTCGGCCTCGGCGATGATCGCGGCGACATGCTCGCCGGCGTAGTCCACCGCCTCGCAGAGCAGCTGGGTCCGCCCGCCCGGGAAGTAGTGATAGGCCGATCCGCGCGGCGCGCCGCTGTGTTCCAGGACGTCCGAGATCGCGGTGGCGTGCGCGCCCCGCTCCCTGATCAACAGCGCAGCGGACATCACCATCCGCTCGCGTGGACTGCGCATCGCCGCTCCTCAGGGCCGACAGCTTATGTATGATGCTATACATAATCCGCGGGCCCGCGAAAGCCCCTGGTATTCATCTAGCGAGCAGACGCAAAATCGCCCATTCCGAGCCGGAATAGGGCGATTTTGCGTCTGCTCGGCGGTGGAGGCTAGTTCATCCAGTCGCTGGAGCCGTCGTTTTTCGGGTAACTGCCGCCGGTGGAGTTTTTCACAATGATGGGGTCACCCGGACCGAAGTTGTCAAAGAACCACTTCGCGTTGGAGGGGCTGATGTTGATGCAGCCGTGGCTGACATCGCGCTTGCCCTGGTCATCCACCGACCACGGTGCGCTGTGCACGAAGTCTCCGACGTTGTCGAACCGGACGGCGAGGTCGACGGTCACCTTGTAGCCGTACGTCGAGTTGACCGGGACCCCATAGGTAGAGGAATCCATCACCACCGAGGGCATCTTCTCTTGCACGTAGTAAGTGCCGTTGGGGGTTTGGTGATTACCGGCGGACATGCCCATGGACATCGGGATGGTCTTCTCCACTGTGCCGTCGCGCGTAACGGTCAGCTGGTGGGTGGAGTCGTCGGCCGTCGCCGCCAGCGTGTCCCCGGTTCGGAAGTTGGTCACGGTACCGCCCGCGTCGACGGTCACCGCGGTGTGGGCGGGCCAGAAGCTGAGCGGGCGCCACCGCAGCTGGGTCGGGGTCATCCAGTAGAACTTGCCCGGGACGGGCGGGACCGACGAGACGTGCACGGCGCTGATGGCCGCGCCGGCGTCGTCAACCCGGCCGGGGAAGTTGATGATGATCGGCTGGGCCACACCCACCGTTGAGCCGGTCGCGGGGACGAACCTGGGTGGCCCGAACGGCGGCGTGCCGGTGAACGGGGTGGGGTCCTGCCCGGCGGCCGAGGCCGCCGCCGGGTGTGCCACCGGGGGCAGCCACGGCGGGGGCGGCGGCGGTGGCGGCGCCAGCTGGTCGGGCGGAGGCGGCGGCGCGAACGGGTCTGGTGGCGGCGCGGGCGGCCCGGGCGGGGCGGCCACGGCGCCCGGATCACCGGGGGCCGGGTCGGGATCCGCCAGCGCCGGAGCCGCGCTCAACACCAGTGCCAAACACATGACAGAAGCCAATCCGGCTGCGTTCAGGGCGGCCAAGAGCCGCCCGCGCGTCCAGCCCGACATATGCATCCCTCCACGTTCGAGTTCCTGACACAGTGTGGCATAGGGCGCACGCCAGCTAACGTTTTCGGCGGCCCACGGCAGCCCGCTGCATCGGCATTTGCCCCGTTGAGCTGGCCAGCTATGAATCGCGTGAGCTTGTCGGCGCAACGTCGAGCGCCTGGCGGTTGGCCGCCGTCCCGACCAGCGCCGCAGCCATCAAACCGGCCGAGGCGGCCAGCATGAGGACAACGTTGCGCTCGTACAGCAGGCCGCCCGCCAGCGCGCCCGCCATGATGCCCACCTGAAACGCCGTCACGTACAGCCCCGACGCCCCGTCGGGATCGTCGGCCCCACTGCGCATCGCCGCGGACTGCATCATCGGCGATACGGCGGTGGCCATGGCCCCCCAGAGCACGATCGCGGTCGTCCCGATCAGGGCCGCCGCGGCGGCCGGCCGGCCGCCGAGCGCCAGCGCGGTCAGCACGACGAACGCGGCCGTCAAACCGGTCATGCACAGGATGATGGCCCCTTTGGGCCGGCGGTCGAGCGGCCGCGCCACCAAGCCGACGGCTATCACTCCCGCGGCGCCATAGGCGGCCAGCACCCACGCCAGATTCGGCCCGCGCACGCCGACGACTTCGCGGATGATCTCCACGATGTAGGTGTACGAGACGAAATGCCCGGTCACGCCGACCATGGTGATGATGCTTACGATGATCAGCCGTCGGTTGCGGTGGTGGCGAGCCCGCGGGCCCACGCATTTGAGCTGGTCCTCGGTGAGCACCATCTCAGGCAACATCACCCGGGCGGCCACGGTGACGATGACGGCCGCCACGGTCACGCACACCACCACCAGGCGCCAGCCCCACATCAGGCTCATGGCCGCCGTCAGCGGGCTCCCGACGACCAGCGCCAGGCTGGTTCCGACGTAGATCGACATCGTCGCGCGGCCGGCGTGGCTCGGCGGCACCAGCCGGGTCGCGATCGGGGCGATGACCGACCACAGCAGGCCGTGGGTGATCGCGCAGAGCGCCCGGCCGGCGGCCAGAACGGCGAAAGTCGGCGCCAGCGCCGAGATCAATTGCGAGACGGTCAGGCAGGTCAGGCTCAGCACCAGCACCCGACGGCGCGGCAGATGCGCGGTCCAGCGCACCAGCGGAATCGTGGTCAGGGCCGCCACCAGGGCGTACCACGACAACAGGGTGCCCACCAGGACCAGGCTGACGTGCAAGTTGCGGGCGATCGCCGGCAGCGCGCCGACGGGCAGGATCTCGGCGGTGACATAGGTGAAGGCCGCCGCGCCCAGCACAGCAAGCTGCGTCGCGACCCGTGGCGTCCACGTTCGCGCGGCGTTGGCGGTTTCGGCAGTCATGGCGTCGGTATCGGCCGGGCTACCCAGTTCCTGGGTTGTCGCGCCTAATGCGATCACACTGCCTTACCGTACGGACCGCAACTACAGCTCCCCCCTTATCAGGGCCGGAAGTCAGGTCTCAACTGGATCACCAATCAGGAACGAACCAGGCGCGCGATGGCGGCGGAGGCTTCGGCGAGCTTGTGGTCGGCGTCGTCGCCGCCCTCGGCCACGGCGCGGGTGACGCAGTGGCTCAGGTGCTCGTCAAGCAAATTCAGAGCGACCGAACGTAGCGCGCTGTTGACGGCGCTGATCTGGGTGAGCACGTCGATGCAGTACTTGTCCTCGTCGATCATCCGCGCGATGCCTCGCACCTGGCCCTCGATCCGCCGCAGCCGCTTGGCGTAGTTGTCCTTCTGCTGCGAATATCCGTGCGCGTTCGTCATTCGTCCTTCACCCCTGCCCATACTCGCCCGCCGTGCATGGCCGGCCGGCGTCACGAATCCACTTTATACCCCGCCCGGGTATGACCCGAACATTTGCCGTCCGGCCAGTTCACGCATACTTGCAGCATGGCCACAACACGCGATGCGACTGGAGTCACTGACATCAAACCGCGCAGTCGTGACGTAACCGACGGCCTGGAGAAGGCCGCCGCCCGCGGCATGTTGCGGGCGGTCGGCATGGGAGACGAGGACTTCGCCAAGCCGCAGATCGGGGTGGCGTCGTCCTGGAACGAGATCACGCCGTGCAACCTCTCGCTGGACCGGCTCGCCAAAGCCGTCAAGGAAGGGGTTTTCGCGGCCGGCGGTTACCCGCTCGAGTTCGGGACGATCTCGGTTTCCGACGGCATCTCGATGGGCCACGAGGGGATGCATTTCTCGCTGGTGTCGCGCGAGGTGATCGCGGACAGCGTCGAGACCGTGATGCAGGCCGAGCGCCTCGATGGCTCGGTGCTCCTGGCCGGCTGCGACAAGTCCCTGCCCGGGATGCTGATGGCCGCCGCGCGCCTCGACCTGGCGGCGGTGTTCCTGTACGCGGGCTCCATCCTGCCCGGGCGAGCCAGGCTGTCCGACGGCACCGAACGCGAGGTCACCATCATCGACGCGTTCGAGGCCGTGGGCGCTTGCGCCCGCGGTTTGATGCCCCGTGAGGACGTCGACGCCATCGAACGCGCCATCTGTCCCAGCGAGGGCGCGTGCGGCGGCATGTACACCGCCAACACGATGGCCTGTTCCGCCGAGGCCATCGGCATGTCGTTGCCCGGCAGCGCGGCACCGCCGGCGACCGATTACCGCCGCGACGGGTTCGCCCGCCGCAGCGGCCAGGCCGTCGTCGAGTTGCTGCGCCGCGGCATCACCGCCCGCGACATCCTCACCAAGGAGGCGTTCGAGAACGCGATCGCGGTGGTGATGGCGTTCGGCGGCTCGACCAACGCCGTGCTGCACCTGCTGGCGATCGCGCACGAGGCCGACGTCGCGCTGTCGCTCGACGACTTCAGCCGGATCGGGTCGAAGGTTCCGCACCTGGCCGATGTCAAGCCGTTCGGCCGCCACGTCATGTCCCACGTCGACCAGATCGGCGGCGTGCCGGTGGCGATGAAGGCGCTGCTGGATGCGGGTCTGCTGCACGGGGACTGTCTGACGGTGACGGGCCAGACGGTTGCCGAGAACCTGGCCGCGATCGACCCGCCCGACCCGGACGGCAAGGTGCTGCGGGCCCTGGACAACCCCATCCACCCGACCGGAGGCATCACGATCCTGCGCGGGTCGCTGGCGCCCGAGGGCGCCGTGGTCAAGACGGCCGGTTTCGACTCCGACGTGTTCGAAGGCACGGCAAGGGTTTTCGACGGCGAGCGCGCCGCGCTGGACGCCCTCGAGGACGGGACGATCACCAAGGGTGACGCCGTGGTGATCCGTTACGAGGGCCCCAAGGGTGGCCCCGGGATGCGCGAAATGCTCGCCATCACCGGCGCCATCAAGGGCGCCGGCCTGGGCAAAGACGTGCTGCTGCTGACGGACGGCCGGTTCTCCGGCGGGACGACCGGCCTGTGCGTGGGGCACGTCGCGCCCGAGGCGGTCGACGCCGGGCCGATCGCCTTCCTGCGCGACGGCGACCCGATCCGCCTGGACGTCGCGAACCGTGTCCTCGACGTGCTGGTCGATCCGGACGAATTCGATTCCCGGCGAGAGGGTTTCACCCCTCCCCCGCCGCGCTACAAGACCGGCGTACTGGCCAAGTACGTCAAGCTGGTCAGCTCGGCGGCGATCGGCGCGGTCTGCGGCTAAACCCGATCGCCGCCTCGCTCAACGGATTTGGGAACTATGCGTGGGTGGCCGCCGCGCGCGTGCGCCTGCCGAAGTAGGTCGCGTTGAGGCCCAACAACGTCAGCAACGCCCCCGCCACGACATTCGACCACATCATGCCGGCGGTCAGCGCGACGCCCGGCAGAATCCACAGCGAGACGATGACCCACACGCCGAGCACCGGCATCGTCCAGGTCATACCGTGTGCGCGGTCGAGCGCCGTCGCGAACCCGTACGCCAAGAACGCCGCCGCAATCCCGACGATCAGGTCAGACGTGGCAAGCGATCCCGTCGCACCGAATCCCACCATCCACGGTGACGCAGCCACATACAGGCCGGTTAGCAGCGCCAGGCCGAAGGTAATGTGCGCACTCATCGACTCGGCGGCGCGGTCATAGCTCGCGCGCAGCGCCAACAAATCCGGGTGGTGATCGATTGATGAATGGACTGTACTCATTTTGTGACCTTTCTGTTATGCAGCAAGCCTTTTGAGCCGTCTGCACCCATCCATCTGCCGTCAAGATTACG
Source organism: uncultured Actinomycetota bacterium (assembly GCA_963850895.1). GTDB lineage: Bacteria > Actinomycetota > Actinomycetes > Mycobacteriales > Mycobacteriaceae > Mycobacterium. The sequence goes on from CAWKNK010000003.1 coordinate 181,438, forward strand.
CTCGGTCGCCGCGCACCAGCAACGAAATCAGGGGGCGGCCGGAACCGACCGGCGGGCCCGATCGACCGGCCGCGTAGCGTCGTAACACATGGACATCGCCGACCGCCTGCGCCTGGACGTTCCGGTCGCGCAGGCCGGCATGGGCGGCGGCCTCGCGGGTGCAGCGCTGGCGGCCGCGGTCGCCGGAGCGGGCGCCCTGGGCACCCTGGGCCTGGCCACGCCCCGCCAGCTACGCGCGTCCATCGATCAGGTGCGCGAGCGGGTGCCCGGTCGCGCGATCGCGGTAAATCTGTTGATGCCCTTCGTTCATCGCGCGCACGTCGCGGTCTGTGTCGACGCAAGGGTCGATGTCGCCGTGTTGGCGTTCGGTGAAAAGCGCGGACTCGTCCAGCACCTTCGCGAGGCTGGCATCTTCGTCTTCGTGATGGTCGGCACCTCCGCGCAGGCTGATGCCGCTATCGGTTGGGGCGCTGACGGTTTGATCGCTCAGGGACGCGAGGCGGGTGGTCACCTCGTCGGAACCATGCCGGCGCTTCAGTTCCTGCCGCAGGCGCTGGCCGCGGCCGGGGGCCGCCCGGTGTTTCTCGCCGGCGGTATCGCCGCCGGCGCCGACACCCGCGCCGCCCTGGCGGCCGGCGCCAGCGGCGTGATCGCCGGGACGCGATTCCTGATGACGCACGAAGCAAACGCCAATCGGGAGTATCAGCGGCGAATAGCACACGCGGACAAGACGATCGAAACGAACTTATTCGGCCTGAGCTGGCCGCTGCGGCATCGCGTCGTGCCCAACGCCGCAACCCTGCGCTGGTGCCGTGATGACGGCTGGGCGAAGGCTTTGCCGGCGCTCATCAACTCGGCCAGCCGCCCCCTGGCCGCGCTGGGCTACTTCGACGCCGGTGCATTGATGCGCCTGCAGTCGCCGGTCCGCCCATTGTTCACGCCGCTCGCGCCGCTCGCCGCGATGCCCGACGCGTGGGTGGACCACGCGGCGCTGTACGCCGGCGACACCGCGCTTCGAATCGGCGAACTCACCTCCGCCGCGCAGGCGGTCGCCGACCTCAGCCCGCGCTGACGGGCGCTAGTGCACAAGCGCGAGCGCGAAGCCGTCCCAGCGCTTGGCCCCGACCGTCTGGATCACGGCCGTGTCCAGTCGCGGGTGCTCGCCCATCAACTGCAACGTCTCGCGCACCGCCCGCGCCTGGGCATTATCCTGCGGGTCCAGGACCTGCCCTTGCCGAATGACGTTGTCCGCCACAATGAGTGCGCCGGGGCGGGCCAGCCGGACCGCCCACTCCAGGTACGCGACGTAGTTCTCTTTGTCGGCGTCGATGAACACCAAGTCGAAGGGGCCGCCGTTCAAGGTCGGCAACGTGTCCAGCGCGGCGCCGACGATCACCTCCACCCGGTCGGCGACGCCCGCCCGCTTCAGGTTGGCGCGGGCGACCTCGGCGTGCTTGGGCTCGTATTCCAGCGTCACGACGCTGCCTTGCGGACCGGCGCCGCGGGCCAGCCAGATGGTGCTGAAGCCGCCCAACGTACCGATCTCGAGGATGCGGCGCGCCTCAATGGCGCCGGCCAGCAGGCTCAAGAACTTGCCCTGTTGGGCCGACACCGCGATCTGCGGCAACCCGGCCGCGTCGCTGGCCTCCACCGCCGCGCTCAGGACCGGATCGTCGCCAACCACGGTGTTGTTCAGAAAATCGTCGACGTCTTGGGGGGTTGGATTCTCGGTCATGACACCAACGCTAGCCACGCGCGCCGCCCCAGCGGCGGCGGTCCGGTCGGTATCGGACGGGTCACGGCCATTTACCAGATACCCGTAGGGGGTATATAGTGACGGGGTGGTCGATCACAGCCGCAAGAGTCCACAACAAAGAAATGAGTGAGTGAAATGGCAAATTACGAAGCAGGCACCGAGCTGACCTGTGGCCACGAGGGCTGCGGGTGTCGCGTTCGCATCGAGGTTCCCTGCCACTGCTCCGGTTCGGGCGAGCCGTACCGCTGCACCTGCGGTGACGAGCTGACCCCGGTCAAGTAGTCCGCGCGCCGGTCGTCCGTTCGGGCCGCGCAAACGCTGCCGATCACCGCCCGAACGTACGACCGGCGAGCTCGACCGTCGCCGTCAGCCGCGGCGTGACCGCCGACGTGCTCACGGCCACCAGATAACCGCCCGCGCTGATGCGCCAGCTTCCCACGCCGCCGTCGTAACGGGCGAGCAGGCGTGGGTCGGCCTCGATGGTCACGCGGCAGCCGGCGCCCGGCTCGAGCTCGACCCGCTCGAATCCCAGCAACCGCAGGCATCGCCCGTCCGGGGCTGCGGTCAGATACAGCTGTGGGACGTCGGCCCCGGCGCGGTCGCCGACGTTGACGACGCTGAAACTGGCGGTCACCGTGTCCCCGCCGGTGACCGCCAGGTCGCGGTATTCAAAGCTGGTGTAGGACAAGCCATGACCGAAGGCGAACATCGGGGCCTCACCGGTTGTGGCGAACCAGCGGTAGCCGACATCGGATCCCTCGAAATAGTCGATCGTGGTCGGCGCCCCCCACGCGGCGCCGAGGCCGGGCAGCTCCGGGCGCGGCGTCTGACCCAGGTCGACCGGAAAGGTGATCGGCAACCGGCCCGACGGATTGACCCGGCCGGCAAGCATTTCCGCGATGGCCCGAGCACCGGCTTGCCCCGGATACCAGGCCTGCACAATGGCCCGGACCGAGTCCCGCCAGGGCATGGCCACCGGATTGCCGGTCTCGAGCACCACGACGGTGTTGGGGTTGGCGGCGGACACGGCGGTGATCAACGCGTCCTGCCCCCATGGCAGCGACAGGTCGGCGATGTCGAAGCCCTCCCCTTCGGCGCGGATCGCGAACACGATCGCAATGTCGGCGCGTCGCGCCGCGAGCACCGCCTCCGCGGGACTGATCCCGGGATCGAATTCGATGTGTGCGTTCGGAAATTGCTTTCGCAGCTCGTTAAGCGGGCTCGAGGGCAGCAGGTGCAGCTTGCGCAGCCCGGCCTCCAGCCCCGAGCCGCCGATCGGCACCACGGCCGCGTAGCCGCCCGGCGGGACGACGGCACTCGAGCCGTAGCCGGCCGGCACCCCCACGTGTGCATATCCGCCGATGACGGCGATGCGGGCGGTCGACTCCGGCGCCAGGGGCAGCAGCCCGCGGTTGGTCAACAGCACGATCCCCTGCCGGGCGATCCGCAACGCAATCTCGTTGTGCGCGGCCATCTCCGGTGCGGCCGCGGCTTCGGCCCGGTCGACGCCGACCGCGAACATCGACCGCAGGATCCGCCGGACCATGTCCGAGAGGCGTTCGTTGGTCAGCCTGCCGTCGGCATGGGCGGCCCGCAGGTGCTCGCCGAATGCCTCCGACTGCCACAGCAGCGCGTCGAGTTGCGCCCCGCATTCTTGGTCGAGCCCGCCCAGCGCGCACTCCCAGGACGGCGTGGCCCCCCAGTCGGACATGACCCAGCCCCGGTATCCCCAGGCGCCCTTCAGCACCTGGTTGACCAGGACGTCGTTGGCGGCGGCGTAGGTGCCGTTGACCTTGTTGTAGGCGGTCATCACGGCACCCGGCTGCGAGCGCTCGATGGCGATTTCGAAGGCCAGCAGGTCGGATTCGCGATGCGCGTCGGGATCGATGACCGCGTCCAGCCAATGCCGATTGGTCTCGTTGCAATTCAGCGAATAGTGCTTGACCGTCGAGATCACACCTTGTTGCTGGATGCCGTTGATCGACTCCGCGGCGATCACCGCGGTCAAAAGCGGGTCCTCGGAAAGGTATTCGAAGTTGCGCCCGTTGCGCGGGTCGCGCGCGAGGTTCATGGCGCCGGCGAGCTGCACGTTGAACCCACGGCTGCGGGCCTCCCGGCCGATCACCTCGCCCGCGGCCCGGGCGAGTGACGGGTTGAAGCCAGCGGCCAGCGCGAACCCGGCGGGCAGCGCGGTGGCCGTGTCACCCGGGCGGTAGCCGGGGTTGGTCACGCCGAGGCCGGCGTCACTCATCAGCAACGCCGGGACGCCGAGCCGGGGGACGCCGGGGACGTAGCCGGCGCTCATCGGGACGTCCGGCGGGATGCGCTCATCGCGCACCGGCCACAGTTCACCGGCGCCCATCACCCCGACCAGCAGCGAGAATCGCTCGTCGTCGGTGAGCTGCGCTTCGACCTCGCGCGCGCGGACATCGGGATCGCTCACCGCACACCCTCTTTGGCGTACACGACGCGCAGCACGTGCCCGAGTTCGGGCCCCATCACCAGCCCCGCCAATTCACAGAACGTCGCGACGAACTCCGGTCCGTGTGGCGGCTCGGCCTGGCACAGGTGGTGCGCGACTTCGTGCAGCACCACCAGCTCGCGCAGCGCCCACTCGGCGCTGTCGCGGTCGGGGACCGCGATAACGCCTGCGCCGTCGCGAAATTCGTAGTGGGCCGCGGTCGCGGCCCGTCGCGGCCGCACTCGCAGCGTCGGGACGGAGGGCCAACGCCGGCGCACCGCCGGCAACGCAAGCACCTCGTCAACATAGCGCTGCGCGGCAGAAACGGAGCCGAATCGTCCCTCCGGCGGCAGCGTGAGCTGCGCGCCGAAGAAGTCCACGGCGGGTGACCCGTGCTCGGCGGCCCGGTCGAACAGCGTCCGGACGAACTCCTCGGCCGCGTATACCTTGGCTCGCTGGGAGTCCCTCTTGGCGGATTGCCCCGGGCTCACCGGCTCAGCGGGGTGCGCGCGCCGGGCAGTTCGGGGCTGTTTCCCAGGCGCGCCCGCCGACCAGCGCGGTCGCCCGCGCGCCGCGCCGCGCCGGAATAGCCGGCCGTCGCCCGGCTGACCTGATAGGTGCCGCGCGCCTTCGACGCGCTCCGGTAATAGTCGTGCAGCTCGACGTCCTTGTCCCGCAGCGCAATAGCCGTGCCCGGCGGGCGGCGGCGGTCCTTGGTGGCCTCGCGCCGGGCCTCGTCGCGGGCCTCCGCCAGGCGCTGACCCACGCGCACCCCGAAGGCCAGCTGAAAGTTCAGCCGCGCGGTGATGGTCGGCGTGGGCCGGTGCGCGCCCGAGGCGAGGTAGGCGTCCGAGGCCCGCACCATCTGGACGACCAGGCTGGCGTACAATGCGTGACTGGCGTCGATGTCCTCGGCGAACCCGTAGGCGTACACGAACGTCGAATTGGACGCCACATCACAGCGCACGTCGTTGGCCGTCGCGATGAGCACGAACAGCTGCACATACGTCCGCAGCCCCTTGGTGCCCGCCGACCCGATGGTGATGGTCCGCTGGGTCGGGGCCTGCGCCGGCGAGCGGTTGGCCGCGTGCGACCGCGCCACCGCCAGGTCGATCGAGGCCGCCGTCGCCAACCGCTGCGCGGCGCTCATGAAGGCGTCCGCCTCGTGCGGGTTCTCGGTGCCTTCGGCCTGACGCAACAGTGCGGCGATGCGGGCCAGCATTTTGTCGTCGGTCATATGCGCCGCTCCTCTCCCCCGCAAGCGGGAGGTACCCCCACATCGCTTCGTCCCCCGCAAGCGGGCGGTACCCCCACTGCATCGTCGCCGGCGCGGGTCATAGCGCCAAACTACGGGAGCGACACGACACTTTCCGTCAGAGCCGGGCGGTGATCCACGAGACCACGTCGCCCAGCACCTGGTCGCGCTCCGGCTCGTTGAACACCTCGTGGTAGAGCACCGGATAGACCTTCAATTCGACGTCGGTGGACCCCACACACTCGACCAGGCGCCGGCTGCCCGCGACGGGGATCAGGCGGTCGTCGGAGCCGTGCACCACCAGCAGCGGCGCGGTCAGCGCCGGTGCGCGCTGCGGCATGGTCTCGCCGACTTGAAAGAGGGCGCGACCGATGCCGGCCGGGACCTTTCCGTGGTACACCAGCGGGTCGTTCTTGTAGGCCGCCACCACGGCGGGATCCCGCGAGATGGCGTCGACGTCCAGCTCCTGCACCGGCAGACCGGGCACGAGGGCGCCCAGCGCCCGGGCGGCCAGCACCATCAGCGGCGACACCTGATCCTGGGCCGCGACCGCGGGCCCCGACAGCACCATCAGGTCGTAGTTGTCGGGGCGCTCGACGCCGTAGGCGAACACGATGCCGCCGCCCATGCTGTGCCCGAGCACGATGCACTTGAGGCCGGGATGCTCCCGGGTGGCGATCCGGACCAGGCTGTCGAAGTCCGCGGTGTACTCGGAGATGTCCCGCACCAGCACCCGCTTGCCGCCCGAGCGGCCATGCCCACGGTGATCCAGCGCGTAGGTGACCAGGCCCGCCGCACCGAAACGCTGCGCGACGTGGTCGTACCGGCGGGCGTATTCGCCGAGACCGTGCGACAGGACGACCACCGCGCGCGGCGCGGTGTCCGGCGTCCAGACGTCGTAAACGATGCGCACGCCACCGAATCCGTCGAAGTTCCGTTCGGTTCGGTTCACTGCACGGTCCTAGTCATTACGGGCAGCGTAATGGCTCCCGGTGCAGGTCGCCCTGCCAGACACTGTCGTAGGCTCATGCATCGTGAGGCTGCTCGCACAAAACACCGCAAACTCCGAACTGGTCCCGGAGGTCGGTGCGGATTTCTCGGCACATGCCGAGCCGTACCGTCGGGAGCTGCTCGCCCACTGCTACCGGATGATCGGGTCGCTGCACGACGCGGAGGATCTGGTTCAGGAAACGTTGCTGCGGGCGTGGAAGGCCTACGACCGCTTCGAAGGCAAGTCGTCGATGCGGACGTGGCTGCATCGCATCGCCACCAACACCTGCCTGAGCGCGCTGGAGGGTCGGCAACGCCGGCCGTTGCCGACCGGCCTGGGCGCGCCGAGCTCCGACCCGACCGCCGAGCTTCACGAGCGCCGCGAGGTGCCCTGGCTGGAGCCGCTCCCGGACCTGACGAATGACCCGGCCGATCCGTCGGTCATTGTCGGGTCGCGTGAGTCGGTGCGATTGGCGTTTGTCGCCGCGCTGCAACACCTTTCACCCCGGCAACGGGCGGTGCTGTTGCTGCGCGACGTGCTGCAGTGGAAGGCCGCCGAAGTGGCCGAAGCGATCGGTACCACCACGACCGCCGTCAACAGCCTGCTGCAGCGGGCGCGGTCCCAGATGGACGCCGTCGGGCCCAGCTCCAGCGATCGGTTGGCGCCGCCGGATTCGCCGGAGGCCCAGGACCTGCTGGCCCGCTACATCACCGCCTTCGAGACCTACGACATCGACCGCCTGGTGGAACTGTTCACCGCGGAGGCGATCTGGGAAATGCCGCCGTACGCCGGCTGGTACCAGGGTGCGCGGGACATCGTCACCCTGATTCATCAGCAATGCCCCGCCGAGTCGGCCGGCGACATGCGCCTGCTGCCGCTGGTGGCCAACGGTCAGCCCGGTGCCGCGATGTACATGCGTGCCGGCGAGAGGCACGTGCCCTTCCAGTTGCACGTGCTCGACATGCGCGGCGACGGGTTGTCACATGTGGTGGCGTTCCTCGACGAGAAGTTGTTCGCGAAGTTCGGGTTGCCGGAGTTCGCTGTAGGCCCAGATCGGATCTACCCGACAGTCTACCCCCGTGCCCGGCAAGCCACTTCTCCTGTTGGGCGCCTTTGACATCGACAGCGTGGGCTATGTCGCCGAGGAGTTCTTCATATCCGGCACGGCCTCGTCTTACGCCCCCGCGGCGGGTGCTGGGTTCCGACGGACGGTGGAGACGTAACGCCTTGCGGCACCGCCGAGTACACCACTCGGATGGTGGTGCTGACCCCCGCCGATCCGGCACAGTTCAACGGGACCGTACTGGTCGAATGGCTCAATGTGAGCGGCGGCATCGACGCGCCGGCGGTCTGGATGATGGCGCACCGCGAAATACTGCGCGCGGGCTACGCGCTACGTCGCTGTCTCGGCACAGAAGGTAGGGGTCGACGGCGGCGCGAGCCTGCTCGGCGTCGACATGTCGTTGAAAAGCCAGAACCCGAAGCGCTATGCGCCCCTGCACCACCCGGGCGACGCCTTCTCCTACAACATCTTCTCCCAAATCGGCGGCCTCATCAAGAACGCCCGGTGCACCGGCACTTTGGGTGACCTTCGCGTCCAACGCGTCATCGCGCTGGGCGAGTCGCAATCGGCCATCTTCCTCACCACCTACGTCAACGCCGTCGACCCGGTGACCGAGACGTACGACGGCTTCTTCGTCCACTCGCGATTCGGCCCCGCCGCGCCGCTCGACGGAAGCTCCATCTTCGACGAAGCCGGCGCACCCCACGCCGTCGCGTTCCGCCCGGACTTGCGGGTACCGTTGCTGACGATCATCACCGAGACCGACCTCTTCGCTGGCGCGCGGGAGGGCTATTACTTCGCAAGGCAACCCGACAACGAATGGCTGCGGGTCTGGGAGATTCCCGGCGCCGCGCACGCCGACAACTACACCATTCAGGTGGCGCCGATCGACTCCGGTTCGGCACCGATCGCGGACCTCGTGGCCGCCTACGCGCCGACCAACATGCTGATGGGTCAGCAACTCGAGCACTACATCAACTTCGCCCCCCAACACCACTACGTGGTACAGGCGGCGCTCGCGGCGCTGAACTCATGGGTGGGCACCGGCGCCCCCGCCCCCACCGCGGTGCCCATGCAGGTGCGCGATGCCGCTGGGCCGCAACCTGTTCCGGATGTCAACGGCCTGGCGCAGGGCGGCGTCAGAACGCCTTGGGTGGACGTGCCGGTCGCGCGAACCTCGGGGCTCGGCGGCGAAGAGAGCATCATGTCCGCGCTCTTCGGCTCCGGCGAACTCTTCGACGCCGCCACGTTGCGCCGGCTCTACCCGGGCGGGATGACGCAGTACCTGGAACGCTTCACCGCCGCGCTCGATGCGTCGATCCGCTGCGGGTTCATCCTGGCGGCGGACCGGGCCGAGATCCTCGAGCTGGCCGCAGCCACATATCCCGGCGACCGGTCCTAGAACAGCCGGCTGTCCGGCGACGGTCCCGCCACCGGGCGGACCAGGCCGGCCCCGGTGATCAACGGCAGGTCCAGCGCGGACAGCAGCCCGGGCGGGGCCGCGCACACCGCCGGGATGGCGTTGACCATCCGCGAGGCGCCGGCGATGCGCGCACCCAGGTCATGGTCGTGGTCTTCGGCCATCTCGAATTCGCATCGCATGCTTGGGGATCCCTCGATCTCCACGCGGTAGAGACCGCGTCCGGAGGCCGGCCCGTAGCCGAGGTCCTTCGGCGGGATCGAGATGTTCGGCTGCGGCCAGTCCGGCGCGATGTCGTCGCGCATCCGCGTGACGTGGTCGAGGATGAAAGTCGGCTTGTCGCCGACGTATCCGGTCAGCGTGGAGCGCATCGCCGCGATCGTCCCGGCGGCGATGTGGCCGGTGGGCGTGTCGAAGGACTCGGCGGCGGGGAAGCGTTCGTTGCTTTCCTCGATGTTGTCGATCTTGACGCCCAGGCCGGCGGCGAGCTGGTGCAGCACGGGCCCCCAGCCGAAGGTGAACATCCCGGCTGTGGCCGCGAACGCCGTGGTACTCCGGCGGCTTGCCGAATCCGAGGATCTCGTACACAGCGGCTTGGTCCGGGTAGGTGGCGTAGTTGAACATCTCCGTCACCCGTACCGAATCGATGACCCGCGAAACCCCGGTAAGCACCAGCGGCAGAACGTCATTGGCGAACCCGGAGTCGATGCCGGTGGTAAAGAACGACGCACCGCCGTCGAGCGCGGCCTGCCGCAGCGGGTCGGTGAACGCGGCGCGTTCCGGCCTAGCCGTCGGGGAAGACCAGCGGCACCACCGAACACGACACCACGTTCTTACCGGCCCGCAGGATCGACACCATGTCCCCGACGGCCTCCAGCGGCCGCAGGTTGGCGCCGGCGGCATACACCACCACGTCGGCGTCGCCGGCGAGCATCGCCGCCGGGTCCTGGGTGGCCACCACGCCGACCGGCGCGATCCCGCACAGCTCCCCCGCGTCGCGGCCCGCCTTGGCATCGCTGTGCACGACGAGATCGACCAGTTGCAGCTCCGGGTGGTCGATCACCCCGCGCAGGGCGATCACACCCATGGAACCCGGCCCCCACACTCCCACCTTGATCACGACAGATTCTCCTAATATTAGGACAGTCTATCACTTAATATTTCGGACGGATCGTAGGGAGGTGGGACATCGGGTTGCGTCAACCGCCAAATCACCGCCCACCGGCCGCGTGATGGATGTGCTTGCCGCCCTGGCGGATTCGCCAAACGGGCCTGACATCGGCCGAGCTTGCGAAGATCTGCGCCATCAGCACCTCGACCTGCTGCCCTCGTGCTGGCCGAACTGGAACGGCGCGCCTGGGTGGCGCGGCGCGAGGACCGCCGCTACGTGCTGGGCAGCGGCTTGTTCGGGCTGGTTCACGGGCTGCGGATGCAGTTCCCGCTGCTGGACCGGGGACGCGATGCGCTGGGCTTCCTGCACGACACGCTCGGCGCGGGTTGCTCCATGTCGAAGATCGGCGGCCGGCACCTGACCACCGTCGACGCGGTCGGCCACGGCACCGACGGCGGGCATGCCGTCGGCCAGCGCTTCCCCATCGACCCGCCGTTCGGTCTGGTCGCGATGGCCTGGCACGACGACGATTTCGTCCAGGCCTGGCTGCACCGGGTGATGCCGCGGCTGACCCGCGCCGAAATCGCGGAACATCAGCGGGTACTCGCCGATATCCGCGCCCGCGGTTACGGCGCGTGGCGGTTCGACGACACCCACCAATCGCTGCACGACCGGCTGGCCGATGTGCTGGCGTCGTTGGAGCCGACGGCCCAGGTAACCCGCCAGCTCACCACCCTCATGACGATGGTGACACTGCAGTCGGTGACCGACACACTCGAAACAGAGCTGCCGTCAACGGAATTCGTGGTCCTGCCGATTTTCGGGCCGGACGGCCAGCCGGAATACCAAATCGAGATCCATCTGGGCCGCCCCGCCGGGCTGACCCTGGCCGAACTTGATGCCGCGCTCCGGCATGCGCAGGGGCTGCTCACCGCGACGGTGGCCTGACGCCGGACTAGGCTGAACCGTGCCTGCCCACGCGGAGATTCGACGTGCGGCGGCGCCGGGCCGTCACCACGACGTCCTGGCTGACGTCCCGGCACTCGTTCTCGTTCGGCGACCACTACGACCCGGACAACACCCACCACGGGCTGCTACTGGTGAACAACGACGACATCGTCGCGCCCGGAACCGGATTCGACACCCACCCACATCGGGACATGGAGATCGTGACCTGGGTTCTGCAGGGCGAACTGGCACATCAGGATTCCACCGGCAATCGCGGCGTGATCTATCCCGGTCTGGCCCAACGCATGTCGGCGGGCAGCGGAATCCTGCATTCGGAGAAGAACGATTCGCCCACGGAGCCAGTGCATTTCGTGCAGATGTGGGTGGTTCCCGACGAGACCGGCATCTCCCCGAGCTATCAACAGCATGAGATCGACGAGGAGCTGCTTGGACGGTGATCTGGTGACCATCGCCTCGGGCATGCCCGGCCAGCGACGCGGCCATCACCCTGCACAACCGCAATGTCGCGCTGCACGGCTGCGCGGTTGCGGACCGGCGACGCGGTGAGCCTTCCCGCACGCGCCCTACCTGCACGTTTTCGCCGCCCGTGGCGGCTCACCGTGGAGGGCGTCGGTGACCTCGAGAGGGCGACGCGGTCCGGTTCACCGACGCCGACGGCCGCCGGGTGACAGCGAGCGAGCCGTCGGAACTGCTGATCTGGGAGATGCACGCAAAGCTGGGCGACTGACACGACATAGAGTGGGCACGACAGACAGGAGCCCGCATGTCTCAATCGCAGCCGCGGCACGCGGCGCCCAACCCCAAGCGGAACATCAAGGCAATTCGGACCGTGCGGTTCTGGGCGGCGCCGCTCGTCATCACGTTGGCCCTGATGTCGGCGTTGTGCGCGCTCTATCTCGGCGGCATCTTGAACCCGACGACCAACCTGCGGCATTTCCCTATCGCCGTCGTGAACGAGGATGCCGGGCCAACGGGTGCTCAGATTGTCGACGGACTGGTCGCCGGCCTGGACAAGAACAAGTTCGACGTCCGGGTGGTCTCCCATGACGAGGCCAAGCAGCTACTGGACACGGGCCAGGTGTACGGCTCGGTGCTGATACCGCCGAGCTTTTCCTCGAAGCTGCGGGAGTTCGGCGAAAGCGCGCGTGTGCCCAGTCCATGCGGACCGGCCGGTCATCACGATCTCAACCAACCCGCGGGCCGGCACGCTGGGCTCCAGCATCGCCGGCCAGACCCTGAACCATGGCGATGGCGGTGGTCAACAGCAAAGTGGGCCAACGACTTTCCGCGGAGGTCGCAGGCGCAGACCGGCGGGGCGCCGCTGGCCGGGGCCGCGCAGTTGGGGCTTGCCAGTCCGATCGATATCAAGTCGACCGTGTACAACCCGCTGCCCAATGGCACCGGCAACGGGCTGTCGGCCTTCTACTATGCGCTCTTGCTGCTGCTGGCGGGATTCACCGGCAGCATCGTGGTCAGCACGCTGGTGGACGCGTTGCTCGGCTATGTGCCCGCCGAATTCGGGCCGGTGTATCGCTTCGCCGAGCAGGTCAGAATCTCGCGATTCCAGACGCTAGCTGATCAAGTGGGCCATGATGGTGCTGCTGGCGCTGCTCACGTCGGCGGTCTACCTGGCAATCGCCCACGGGCTCGGAATGCCCATCGACCTTGGCTGGCAACTGTGGGCTTACGGGGTATTCGCGATCGTCGCGGTGGGCATCACGTCCAGTTCGTTGCTCTCGGTGCTGGGCTCGATGGGTCTGCTGGTCAGCATGCTGATCTTCGTGATCCTCGGGTTACCGTCTGCGGGCGCCACAGTCCCGCTGGAGGCGACGCCGCCGTTCTTCCGCTGGCTGGCCGAATTCGAGCCGATGCACCAGGTTTTCCTGGGCGTGCGCTCGTTGCTGTATCTCAAGGGCCACGCGGATACCGGTTTGTCCCAGGCGCTGACCATGACGTCGATCGGGCCTGGTAATCGGGCTGTTGCTGGGCGGCATCATCACTCACCTATACGACCGCAAGGGATTTCACCGGATTCCAGGGGCGGTCGAGATGGCGATCGCGATGGAACACCAAGCCCAACACCAAGCGCGCCAAAGCAAGCGCGAGCAGACGGGCGCAATCTGAGCCCGAAAGCTCAAGCGAAGCAAACGTAATTCGAGCGCCGCCCAAGCGTCATTCGTCTGTTATCTCAAGTTGACAGTGTGACTGATGTGACTGATGATGTTGATGTTGCATCGACATCAGGGCGGAAAGGGCGATTGTGCGGACCCGACGCGCCAGCTTGCGCCGGCTGGCGGCTGTGCTGCACCGCCGTGGTCGCGTGCGCCGTCCTGGCGAGCACCGCGGGACAGCCCGTCGCACACGCCGCCGACGGCCGCGATCTGCTGGCCAGCGCCATCAACACCACCAAGGGCTCCTATCTGGTCTATAACTTCGGTCCCGGTCACCCCGCCCCGATGCTCAACGCCGGCGGCAGCTGGTATGAGATGGACAACGGCGGCCACCTGATGATCATCAAGAACGCGGCGGGACGGCTTGCGCCGCACCTGCTGGTCGACACCCATCAAGGCGATCAGGCCCGCTGCGAGAACAATCCCGGGGCCCGTACCGGCGAGGGCCTGTGGCAGGCATCGGAGACTCTATGCGCCGCTTCAGGCGTGGCAGCGGATGGGCCAGCCGACGATCGCGATCAACGCCAACTTCTTCGACGTGCGCGGGCAGAAGGGCGGCTCGTGGCGCCAAACCGGCTGCAGTTCACCGCTGGGCGCCTTCGTCGACAACACCCACGGCCAGGGCCGCGCCAACCAGGCGGTCACCGGCACCGTCGCCTACCCCGGCAAGCAGGGCCTCTCGGGCGGCGGCGAAAGCTGGAGCGCGCTGACGACGATGATCCTGCCGTCCGGCGGTGCGCCGTATGTGGTGTGGCCCAGGAGCAAGAGCGACTACGACTCCGCCACCCCGGTGGTCCAGGATCTGCTGAACAAGAACGAGCGGTTCGTCGCGGTATCCGGGATCGGGCTGCTGGCACCCGGCAACACCGGGCAGCTGCACGACGGTGGTCCCAGCGCCGCGCGAACGGCTTTGGCGTACTCGAGGCAGAAAGACGAGATGTACGTCTTCGAGGGCGGCAGCTACACGCCGGACAACATGCAAGACCTGTTCCGCGGCCTGGGCAGCGACAACGCCGTCCTGCTCGACGGCGGCGGGTCGTCGGCCATTGTGTTGCGCCGCGACACCGGCGGCATGTGGGCCGGCGCGGGCTCGCCGCAGGGGTTCGTGCGACACCCGGCAGGTGCTCTGCGACTCGCACGAGCGGGCGCTGCCCAGCTGGCTGGCCTTCAACTAGCGCTGGCTGCAGCGATTTTCGTTCAGTCGGCCCGAACCGAAAGATCAGCAGGCTGGCCGCCACCACCGCCGCCGTAACAACGAACACGGGTGCGACGACGAATCGTGACATCGTCGCACCCAGAAAAGCGCCGGCACACATCGTGAACACGACGCCGATACGCAGCTTTTGACGAGCGCCCGAGCCGCCGGCCAGGCGGCTGTCCAGACCGAGGCTGACGATCGTCGACGTCAGAACCGTGGTGGACAGTTCCTGGATGCCGAACTGTCGCGCGCTCGAATGCTGCAGACCGAACGTTACCGCGAGGATGCCGATCATGATCAGCTTGGTGTTGTTGTGGTAGCGCAGCACTCCCGTGCCGGCCAGGATCGCCAACGCGACCAAAAGGGCGATCTCCGTTGCCAATATGGAGGTGATCCACGTCCGCGTCCGGTCGGCGAAATGCCGCGATATCCGGCCACTGAGGATCGTGGTGCAGACGAAGGTCGGTAGGGCCACCACGACAGCGGTCAGGTCGATGCTCGTCTTGGGCGCCAGCCAAAAGCCGAGGAAGATCACGTTTCCCGTCATGTTGGCGACGAACACGTGGCCAAGCACCAGGATGCTGATCGAGTCCGCCAGGCCGGTGGCGAAGGTCAGCAACAACAATGCCGCGACGGTCGATCGCTCCGATACCGGCGAAGTAACGGCCATGGGTCGTAGCAGACCGGCGCTGAGACGTGCGGCGTCAAATCCAGCGACGTGATGGTCGTCATCCTGGTCACCAGCCAGCGGCTCTTGGTGCGCTTCAGGAACAGCCGGTAGGACAGGTACTTCAGCGCCGGCATGTTCTTGGTCAGCGGGCTGGTGGACGTGGTGTTGGTGTACACGATGACAACGGCATTGGCATCATCGAGCGATCTCGACCGCCGCGCCGGTGACGTCGGTGGGTTGGTGATTTTGGCCTGCTTGTTGGGGGCCACGATGGCGTCGACGAATTTGCGGTACTGCGCTTCGAAATCGCCACTGAGATAGCCCGACGCGCGGTCGGCGAGGGTGTCCATGTTCTCCGGCGTGTAGGTCCACAGCGTGGTGATCGCGTCGGCCGCGGTCCGCGCGACTTTGAGTTTCGTTGCGGCGGCGGCACGATCGGTCAGGTATGGCTGCACCGTCGCGCCGGCGAACGCCGCGGAACCGACGAAAAGCGCAGCGGCGACGACGACGGTGATGGCTAGCCGCTTACCGGCCAGCCATTTGCGCCTTTTGCGACCGGGCGGCTGGTCGTCGCATGGCCTCAGCGTCACCATCGTCGGCCGTGGATTCCTCTGCCGCAGTCGGGGCCCTCGTCGGGGGCGATCGTCGGCGCTTTTCGGCGGCACCGGAGTCGGCGCGCTCCTCGGTCGCCGCCTCTTCCGAGGCGGCGGCGCTCCCGTCGGCGGCTCAGATCACCTGCTGCAGGTTGCTGATCTTCCACTGATTCCCTTCCCGCGTGGCGGTCGCCGTCCAACGATTTGCGTTTTCCCAAACTTGTTTATCGTCCGGCGACTTGGTGGTGACCGCGGTGGCCACGATGACGGTGGCGCTGCCATCGTCGTTCCATCGCTCCACCCCCGCGTCCAGTACGGTGCCGGTGGCCGGTTCGGCGCGGGCGATCTGCAGCAGGATCTCGTTAGCCTTATCGTGGTACTCCTTGGCGAAGTCGCCGGTCGCCTGGGCCAATATCCGCGTCACGTAGTCGTTGGCATGGAAGGGATCAATGGAGGTGAACTGCGTCATGAAGCCGGTCACGTAGCTGAGCACCTCGCGATCCTTCGACGCGGCGCGCATCGTGGGATTCATGGAAGATCAGCATCAGGGTGCAGTACCGTGATCGCGGCCGCCATGAAGCATCGCGGCGATCGCGCTTGCCAACGGCAGTCCCCACGGCCGCCCCGGCGGCACCGGGTCGCGGGACCAGCAGCGGTGCCTCGCCCGGCTGAAACTTGCGGCGCGGGCTCATTTCCCATTCCCGGGCGGTTTGGGTTTGGTCAGCACGGTGAGATCGTCAACCAGCCAACGGCCGCCACCGCCTTTGGCGAAGCTCACCCGAACGGTGGCGGAGATGTAGCGTTCGTCGGGCGCCGCGCCTCGCCGGCCCTGCATGAACATCAGCATCGTCGCCCGATCCGGCGCCGCCGACTGGATCGAGCTGGTCGGTCACCCAGTACTCGTTGATGACCGGGTTGCCCTTCTGCACCATGTCCTGCTGGGCGGCCAGCTGGGTCCGGTATTTGTCGGTGGCCAACGACAAGGCGCGGGCAAAATCGTCGTGCAACGATTTGGGGTCGTAGGTCAGCATCTGCGCGACGATTTTCGGGCCCTGCGTGTCAATCTGTGCGCGGGTTTGGTCCGTGGCCCGATCCTGGGAGTAGACCGCCGCATAGCTCATCGCCGCGCCGGCGAGGCACAGTCCGGCCGCGCCCAGCACCGCGACCGTCGGTCCACCGCCGCACGCCGAACGCCGGCTCGTCCGATTCCCGCCGCCGCACTTCGGTGCGCAGCAGCATGTCGGCGAAGGTTCGGCGCCCCGAATCCCACAGCGGCCAAAGCCATCCCACCACCGATACGGTGTCGAGCAGGTGCGCCAGGTCGCGCAGCAGCAGCCCCCACGGCCCGATGGGTTCGCCGGTCGCGCCGCATCACGGCGATGCCGAAGAGAGCGCGCCCCACACTCCAGCCGGTGATCGTCGGCAGCAGCAAGCGGTTCACCAACATCAGCAGGATGATGACTCCGATGACCGAGATGCACAGCCACCACCAAACGCCGCGGGTCGGAACGGTAGACAGACCAACGCCATCGTCGTCACTACCGCAGTACCCGGCAGGACGTCGACAGCGAATGCGTCGGCGCGAAGATGCCATGGCGCCAAGGCATTCCGCGCGGGCTCCTGGACGGCCGTGGCCTGTGGCTCTCTCGACCACCACCGTCACTTCGTCACCTGGTCGAGCTTGGAAATCTTGTATTGCCCTTCGGCGAGTGCCATTTTCACCCGCAGGCGGTAGCCGGTTTCGTTTTGCGTCTGATCGTTGGCCACCTTGACGCGGAGCGCGACGAGTACATCGACTGAGCCGTCGGTGTTATTGCGCTCGACCGCTGCCCGCATATCGGATACTTGAACGTGGACGTTCGCAGCCTGATACGCCTGAACGAGCATGCTGGTGTAGAGCAGAGCTTGGGAGCGGAAAGCGTCTGTGCCGCAGTCGATGATCTTCTGTTCACTCGCGGCCATCGCATTGGTGTCGGGGGCCTGGGTCGCCGAAACACAGTCGACGGCCGCCTTGAGCGCCGCGGCGTCGTTGCGGGCTATCGCCTGGCTTTCGTGGTGGAAGCGCAATGCGAAGTAACCGCCGGCCCCGATGGCTGCCGGCGCAGAGCACAAGCGCCGCCGCGATGCCGGCCAACCAGCCGCGACCCAACCGCGACGGGCCCCGCTCGGCGGCCCCGACGGGCTCGGCCTCGGATTCCGACGGATCCTCGGCAGTGGTCTCGGGGCCGGCTGCCCGGTTGCGTCCCTGGGTTCTGACGGCTCCTCCGCGGTCACCTCCGCCGTCGACGGCTCCTCGGCCGTCACCGCTGGGTCGATCGAGCTCGGCTGCGCACCTCGGGTTCGGTCGGATCCGCGGCCGCCACGTCGAGATTAGTCGGGTCGGCGGCGACCGCCGGGTCCTGGTTCTTCGGGAAGCCGTCTGCGCAGACGACGAGAACTTCGGCATCGGTGGGGGGTTCAGCCGGCTGGCGCCAGCATCTCCTTCCATCCGTCGTCTCCTGTTCTGGCCGAGTTCTCGACGGAGTATTTAACTCCGTCTGGCCCTACCAGTTCACCGTTTTGAGGACTGTAGATCGCCGTGGGAGGCCCACTGGGGGTGTAGGCACACGGGTTGGGCTGCTGGCCGTTGCACTGCACGGTACCCGACCCCGGTCGCGACAAGGGATCGCTGGTCGGCGGAGGCGTCCCCGCCACCCGGTCCGAGGGGGCGGGGTTCAGGCCGGTGTTGATGGACGGCGCCGGAATCACCTGACCCGGTTTGACTGGCTGGTCACAGCGCGCCGAAGGCGCGGGGCAGGTCAGCAGCTGGTTGGGGTCGCCAAACCAGGGGTTGGTTCCCGCCGGGACATACGGCTTGGGGTCGCGGCATTCCCGTGGGGTGGCCGCGCGCTTGCCCGGGATGTCCGTGCACGGGATGTTGCGCGATCCGCGCACACTGTTGGCCGGGGTGTCCATCGGGATCTTGCAGTACGTGCCCGATCGGCAACGGCTGAATGCTGGTGTCGGCCTCAGACCGCCACTCCGACGCCGGGATGAAGCCGGTCAGGCACGGCGGCGGCTGGTTGATCGACAACGCCAGGTCCAGTGCGGCCATGTTGGGGAACGGCGCGGCCACCGTCTGGGCGATCGACGCGCCCTGCGGCAGGAACACCAGCACCTGCTCCACCCCGGTGTGGTAGCGCTTCAGCAGGTCGAACACGACCTCGAGATTGGCCAGCGTCTGCGGCAGCGAATCCCGCACATCGTTGAACACCTCGTTGACCTGATCGGCCGTCGGCGCCGCTTGGCGCAGCACGCTCCTCAGGTGCTGGTCTTCCTGCGCGGACTGCGCGCCCAGCTTGTTCAGGTTGCGCGCCCAGCGTTCGATGGCATCACCCGATTTGACCTGGCTGTCCAGGACCCCGCCCGAGTTCTGGATGATGTCGTTGACATCGGTGATGTTCGTCTTGAAATCGCCGACGATCGCCTGCGTCGGAGTCCACCAGCCGCTGCAGGGCGGGACCCAGCCCCCCCACGGATTGCGCTGTCTCGTCGAGCAATTGGGCGATCTTGTCCTTGGGCAGCACGGAAAGCCCGCGGTTCGCCGTGTCCAACGCCGGTCCGATCTCGGCGGGCACCGTGCCCTTGGTGATCGTCTGTCCTCCGGAGAGGAACTTGCCCGGATTCCCGGTCGACTCCAGGTCCAAGTACTGCTCACCGACGGCCGACACCGAGTGCACGTTGGCCGTCGCGTCGATCGGGATCTTGTAGCGGCTGTCGATGCTCATCGTCGCCTCGGCGCCATGCTCGGTCGGCTCGACGCCGGTGACCTTGCCGATGGTGATGCCGCGATACGTCACGTTCGCCGTCGGATACAGGCCGCCCGAGGCGGGCAGCTCGGCCTTCAGCGTGTATCGACCGATGCCCGCCAGGCTCGGGATCTGCAGGTAGTACACCCCGAGCACGAGCAGCGAGATCACCGTCAAAATCCCGAACGCGATCAGCTGGCGTCTGATGAAAGGAGTCAGCAATTCCTGTCCCCCCTTTCCACCAGTGGTCCACCGGGCGCGTCATTCGGGTTCGGCGTGTAACGCACGTCGGGGATCATCGTCTCGGGATCACGCCCGAACGACTGCTCGAGCGCGCGCAGGGCCCCCGACAACCCGGTACCGGTGAGGAACGCGTTGTCGACGGCGCTGTAGGTCACGTCGAGTGTCAGCGAGATGTTGATGTAGTCACCGCGGAAGATCTTCGGCACGGTGTCGATGTCGAACGGCTGCGTGAGGATCAGTTTCAGCGCGCCGATCAGGTACGGCGACGCGCGGCCCAGCTCCTTCAACGGGCATTGCAGCGCCTGCAGGTCGGTGTGCAGGGGCCCGCGTGCCTCCGACAGGTACTGGTCGGCGGCCTGGCTGAGCCGTCCCACCGCGTCGACGGCGTTGATCAGCAGGTTCTTGGTGTCGGCGAAATGCTTGATCAGCGGCGGGATGTCGGTGAGCACTCGGTCGAGGACGTCGGCCCGGGCACCCACGTAGGTGAGCAGCCGGTTGGTCGAGTCGATCGCGTGGGTGATGTCGTCGCGCTGCTCGTTGAGCTGGCTGGTGAAGGTGTCCAGCTTGCCGAGGAAGGACCGGATCTGGTCGCCCCGCCCGTTGAAGATGTTGTAGATCTCGTTCTGAAGCACCTCCAGGTTGGGTATGCCGCCACCGCGCAGGATCAGCGACAGGCTGGCCAGGGTCTGCTCGGTGGTCGGGTACGCCGAGGAGTTCTTCAGCGGAATGGTGTCGCCGTTCTTGAGCAATTCCTGCGACGGGTTCGGTGGCGCGGCGATCTCCACGTGCTGGGAACCCAGCAGCGAGGTCTGGCCGATCTTGGCGATGGCGTTCTTGGGCAGCTTGACGTTCTTGTCGATACCCAGCGTCAAAGTGGCGACCCAGTTCTTCAACTGGATGGCCTTGATCGAGCCGACGAAGACGTCGGCGACCATCACCTTGCTGTTGCCATTGATCGCCAGGGTGTCCGGCACCTGCACGTAGATGGTCATCGCGCCGGAGCCGCTGCCCGGGCCGCCGGGGATCGCGACGTTGGAAATCCCGCGCCAGCCGCACGAACTCAGCACCAGCGCGGCCACCAGCAGGACCAGGCCCTGCCAGGCCCCGCGGCGAACCACCCGAAGCGCGTTCACTGGCCCATGGTTCGGCTTGCTCCTCGCGCGTACCGCGCTCGTCCCGCGCCTCACTGGCCACCCCCGAAGTCAGTGGGCACCGCTGGCCCACCCGCGTTGGGCGCGGGCGCCGCGACCGGCGCCGGCGTCGGGGCGACCGGACCCGGGGCCACGTTCGGCCCGGGTGGCGGCGGCTGGATCGGCACCGGCGCGTTCAGGCCGATGGGCGGCACGACCGGGTTCTCGTCGTATGCGTTCGGCGGTCCCGGCGGCGTCTGCAGGTCCGATTGGACGGGCGCGACGTTGGGGCCTCCCATGAGCTCCGCCAGCGAGTCCGGCGTCATCAGGCCCGCGGTGATCGGCCCGACCTGCTGGCCTTGCATCCCGGGTGCGACGATCCAGCCGGGCTGGGTGTTGCGGTGCGACGTCGGGGTGTCCGGGACCCAGATGCCGGGCACGGTGGTGTCCTTGTATCCGTTGGGTGGGTGCAGCCGGTCTTCCGAATATGCGATTTCCTTGGGAAGGGTCTCGGCGGTGCTGAACAGGTTCAGCCCGAACGGCGGGTAGTTGAACTTGATGGCATCGAGGATCGGCGCCAGGTATTGCGCGCACAGCTCGGCGGACTCCTGATACCCGAGCCGACTGCCCGCCTGAATCGAGCTGCAGATGAACTGCATCGGGTTGGCGAAGTTCGTGATCGCCGGGATGGCGACCACCGACCCGTGCGACGGGTGATAGATCTGGTTGATGTTCGCCGCGGCCGTCGGAAGGACGTGCAGGGCGGTCTCCAGCCCGTTCAGCGGATCCGGCTGCAGGATCGTGTTCGTCACGGTGGCCAGGTTGTTGATGTCGTAGGTCAGGACCTCGCGGTTCTTGTTCAGGAACGGGCGCACGGTGGACAACAGCCCGTCGAACTGCTCGATCGCATTCGAAAGGTCGTTGTCGTTGTGCGCGAGCCGGGTGGTGAAGTCCGCCAGGTTCTGGTTCAGCGCGACGAACTGCTGGTCGTCCTTGTGCAGCGCGTTGACGAACAGCGCCAGGCTTTTCACGACCGCGAAGAAGTCGCCGCGGCCCTCGTTCAACGCGGTCAACGCCTGCGACAGGTTGCTCAGCGTCGTGTTGATTTCCTTGCCCTTGCCGGCCAGCCCACTGGCATAGGACTCGATGACCTCACCGAACGGGCCCGTCGGCTGCTCCGGTGTGGGGCCCAGCTTGGAGATGATGTTGGTGATGCTGTTGCGCAGCTGGTCCCACTCCACCGGGACCTGCGTGCGCTCTTCGGGGATCACCGCGTTGTCGGCCAGCACCGGGCCACCCTTGTAGGGCGGCTCCAACTGGATGGCCCGCGACGCCACCAGCGTCGGGTTGAGGATGACCGCGTTGGCGTTGGCGGGAACCCGGTACTTGTTCTCGTAGTGGAAGGTGACCTTCATCCTGTCGCCGGCCGGCTCGATCTTGTCGATCGCGCCCACCCGCAACCCCATGATCTGGACCTTGTCCCCCGGGTACAGCGCGTTGGCCGCCGGGAAATAGGCCACCACCGTGTTGTTGGTCAGCTTCGCGTAGAGCCGCCAGCCGACGAACCCGACGACGAGGGCCAGCACGATCACCAGCGACCCGATGATCACGGTCGCCCGGGTCAGCTTCGGCAGCCGAATATTGCGGATATCAAAGGCGGTGCTCAATTCTGGCTACCTCCCCCCGCTGCGCCGCTGCCTCCCGATCCGCCCGGGTTGATGAAGGGTGCGGGCAGTTGATTGCCAGGCCCGGGTGGTGCCGCCGGGCCCGGCGGGAAACCGGGCGCGAACGTCGAAGGTGGCGGCGGCGGTCCGGCGGGCGCCAGGTTCTCGGTGCGCGCGCCCGGCGGTGCCTGCGCCGGCAGCGGCACGGGCGTCCCCGGAACGTCCGGGGGCGGGTCGCCCGGCCGTCCGGCGATCGGGATGCCCGGCGTCGGCGGCAGACCGTTGGGGTTCGGCGGCGAGGTCATCACGTCGACCGGCGCCGGGAAGCCCGGGCCGCCGAACGGTCCGATGCCCCCACCGGCGCACGGCAGCGGATTCCACGGCCGAGGCAGACCCTCGTCGCCGACGGTGACGTTGCCCCCCGGGTTGGCCGGGGTGTAGGAGCATGGCGATCCCGGCGGAACGGCCGGCCCCGGGTGCTCCGGCGTGCCTTCCAGCACCGGGGGCGCCGGCGGCGGCGCGCCGTTGGGGAATCGGGTGCCGTTGGGGTCGGGCCACCGGAATTCGGGCAGCCCGGCGCTCCGCCAGAAGTTCTCCGGGTCGATGCCGCGCTTCTTGAAGGCGGCGTCAACCCACGGCTGAATGATCTGGTAAAGCGCGAGGTTGTGCAGGACCACCTTGAAGAACGGTCCCGACGCGATGGCCTCGTTCAAGGACGGCAAGAACTTGCCGACCTCGGTCAGCCCCGCGGCGACGTCGTCCTTGCGCTCCTTCAGGATGTCGCTGACCGTGCGCAGCTGTTCGAGCACGTGGTTCAGGTTGGGGTTGTCGTTGATGAATCCCTTGACCTGTTCGGAGAAGGCGGCGACGTTCGCCAACAACGCGTTGATGGCCTGGCCGCGTTCGTTGAAGGCGACCAGCAGCGTTTTCGTATTGACCAGCAGCCGGTCGACCTGTTCGCTGCGGTCACCGAGGACGCTGGCCACCTGGTTGGCCTGGGCGAGCAGATGCTTGACCTGCTCGTCGCGCTTTCCGATCGTGTCGGAGAACTTGGCGACGCCGTCGAGCGCCGCGCTCAAGTGTGGGTAGGTCTGGTCGATGGTCTGCGACAGCACGTGCAGCGATTCCTTGACCGCGTCGATGTTCCAGCCCTGGGCTGCCTTGGTGACGTCGAAGAACGCGTCGTAGATCTGGTAGGGAGTCGTGCTCTGGCCCAGCGGCAGGGTGGCACCGGGCCGCAGCGGCTGGGAGCCCCGGGCCTCGACGTCCAGGACCTTCTTACCGAGGATGGTGTCGGTCTTGATCGCCAGCCGGCTCTCGGTGCCGATGCTGGCGGTGCCGAGCGAGAACTTCAGCAGGATGTGGTCGCCGTCGATCTGGAGGCCCTCCACCTTGCCGACGTCCACGCCGGCGATGCGCACCTTGTCACCCGAGTTGATGCCCGCCGGTGTCGGTGAACTGCCCGTAATAGCTCGGCTTGGCGAAGAGCATCGGGACGCTGGTGAAGCTTTGGCCGACGCCGATGACGAGCAGCCGTCACGAGGATGCCCATGAGCCCGATGCGAACCCGGTTGGGCGGTTCCAGTGTTCTCATTGCGGCGTGCACCTACCCGTCGGCTGCTGGAAAAGCCGGACCGTGCGGACCGGGCCGCCAGCCTGCAGCCCGTTGATCTTGAGCGTGATGTCGCAGGCGTAGAAGTTCACGAAGTCGCCGTAGGAGCCGATGGCGCGCCCGATCATGTTCAAGGCGGTCGGCACCCTCTTGAGGTAGTCGTTCAGCCCATCGCGCTGGTCGATGAGCGGCTGCTGGATCACATCCAGATAGTTGAGGGTCTTGTGCAGCAGCCCGCGGTCCTCGGCGAGCAGATCGGCGACCGTCCCGGCGGCGTTGCTGATGTGCGCGGTCCCGCCCGCCAGCTGGTCACCGTGGTCCTTCAGCCCGGTGATGAGCACCTCGAGGTTGTTGACCGTCTGGTCGAACTGCTGTCGGTGGCGAACCGTGGTGTCCAGGACGATGTTCAGGTTCTTGATGACCTCGCCGATCGCCTGGTCGCGCTCACCGAGCTGCGTGGTCAGCTGCGCGGTCTGATCGAGGATGTCGTTGATGGTGCCGCCCTGCCCCTGGAAAACGGTGATGAGAGCCGTCGCGATGGTGTTGACCTTCTGCGGGTCCAGCGCCCGGAACAGCGGCTTGAAACCACCGATCAGCGCGTCGAGGTCGAGCGCCGGCGAGGTTCGCGACATCGGAATGTAGCCGCCCGGCGGCATGACCTTCTCGGCGCCCTCGCCTTCGCCGCGCTTGAGCTCCAGGTAGCGGTTACCGATCAGGTCGAGGTAACGGATCTGCGCGGTCGTCGACTGGTACAGCGGCACCGCGCGGTCGATGTTGAAATCCACCCGCGCCCGCTTGCCGCCGTCGACCAGTTTTACCGAACTGACCTTGCCGATCTCCACC
Organism: uncultured Actinomycetota bacterium; assembly: GCA_963850895.1. GTDB lineage: Bacteria > Actinomycetota > Actinomycetes > Mycobacteriales > Mycobacteriaceae > Mycobacterium. The sequence goes on from CAWKNK010000003.1 coordinate 206,376, forward strand.
CCCGAGGCGCGGACGAATTGGCCGGGCCGCAGCCCGCTGACATTGGTGAACTCCGCCGAGTAGCCATTCGTGCGGTCAAAGCGCATCTGACCGAATACGACGATGATCATCACAGTGAAGATCAGCAGCACCAACGAGAAGATGCTGAGCTTGACGATGGTTCCGGAGATTTTCATGGGTTGATCGTGTTATCCCCTACTTGGCGGCCCCAGACGTACTCGATCGCGTACGGGGATCCGGTGTCGAGGTGGTTATACGGCGCGAGGCTGTTGCCGCTGTCTATCACCAATTCGGGTGCGGGCCACAGGTCGTGGGTGATCTGCTGCCAGCAACCCGGGGCACCCCCCGGTCCTCCGCGCGCATTCACCCGCGGCAGGTTTTCCGGGTAGGTGTACGGGTTCGGCGCGCCGCCGACGAGCCCGGCGAGCCCGCCGAACAGGCTGAGGAGGGTGGGCACCGCCGCGACCGGGTTGGCCACCAGTCCCAACCCGGACAGCGCCTCGGTATGGGCGTTCAGCGAGTAGCCGTTTCCGCCCAGGAATGAGGACGCCTTGGGCTCGATGTCGTGGTAGTTACGCAACGTGCAGAACAATTCGGGGCTGTAGGTGTCCAGGAGTTGGGCCGAGGGCACCAGGTCTTGGGCCCCGCGCGCCAGGTACGGACCGCCCCTGTTGAAGATGTCGGCGCCGGTGTTGCCGAACCCGGCCGCCGACAACAACGCCTGATCCAGATCCTTCTGCTGCGCATTGATGGTGCGGGAGGTGATCACCGCGTTGTTGAGGAAGTCCAGCAGGTCCGGCGCCGCGTTGGCGTAGGTGTCACCCAACCCAGCGAGCTGCTGGATGTCGTGGCGCGCCTGCGGCATCTGCGGATTGACGTCGTCGAGGATCGCGTTGGCGTTGACCACCGACTGCCCGAACCGATCGCCCAACCCGGTCAGCGCCTGGGCGGCCGCGCTCAGCGTCAGGTTCAGCTTGACCGGATCCACCTTCTCGGCGATCGAGGTGACGGTCTGGAACAGCGTGTTGATCTCCGTGGTCACCGACCGCGCGTCGATCACCGTGTGCGGGTTGATCTTCTGCGACGACGGGTTTTTCGGCGTGGTCAACGACACGTACTTGCCGCCGAACACCGTGGTCGCCTTGATGTCGGCGTTCACGTTGGCCGGGATCAGCGACAGATACCTGGGGTAGACGTCCAGGGTGAATTTGGCGGCCGGCCTGCCGTCGGTCACCACCTCGGAGATGTTGGCCACCCGGCCGATCTCCACGCCGTTGTAGGTCACCTTCGAGCCCGGATCCATCACCAGCCCGGCCCGCGACGCGAGCATCGTCAGCTTGGCCTTGGGAGTGAAGTCACCCCGAAACTGCCCGTAGATCAGGGCCAGGGCCACTACGGCGATGATCAGCGACGCGATGCCGGCCAGCTTGTACGGCGGGTTCCGGGGGGCGTTGATCTTCACTGGCGATGTCATGGCGGCTACACCGTGAGCGCGAAGTTGGGGTTGACGCCATAGAGCGCCAACGCGGCGGCCAGAACGACGACCTGCACCGACACCAGCGAGAAACGCATCGATCGGCCGACGGCCTCCCCGACGCCGACGGGTCCGCCGCCGGCGTTGTATCCGTAGAAGCAGTGGGTGATCATCACGACCGCCGTGATGATGATGGCCTCGAGGAATGACCAGAACACGTCGTCGGGACGCAGGAACGTCCGGAAGTAGTGCTCGTAGGTGCCGTTGGATTGCCCATAGAGCACGGTGGTGGTGATCTGCGGGGACAGGAACGACATGATCATGGCCAGCGCGTAGAGCGGGATGATGACGACCAGGCCGGCCATGATCCGGGTGGTCGCCAGGAATGAGATCGACTTGATGCCCATCACTTCCAGGGCGTCGATCTCTTCGCTGATGCGCATGGCCCCCAGCTCCGCGGTCGCGCCGGCGCCGACCGTGGCGGCCATGGCGATACCGGTGACGACCGGGGCGGCGATGCGCACGTTGATCAGTGCGGCGAAGAAACCGGTGAACGCCTCGACGCCGATGTTGCCCAGCGAGGCGAACCCCTGGATGGCGACCAGGGAACTACCGGACAGGGTGACGAAGCCGACAATGGCGACCGTGCCGCCGATGACGGCCATCGCGCCCGTGCCCATCCCGATCTGGGCGATCAGCCGCAGGGTCTCCTTGCGGTAGTTGCGCAGGGCGTGCGGGATGTGCCCGACGGCCACCGCCCCGAACCAGGCCATCTGGCCGATGTCGTCGAGGCCGCGGCCCGCGGCCCCGCCGTAGCGATTGAGGTTTTCGGCCGCCCGGGGGAAGCGGGCGCGTAATACGGCAGCGGTTGACATGTCAGTGGCCCGTTCCGAATCGCACGCCGATGGTCGTCAGCACCACGTTGACCGCGTACAGCGCGACGACGCAGAGCACGACGGTCTCGTTGACGGCGGTGCCGAGCCCCTTGGAGCCGCCGCGCACGGTCAGCCCGCGGAAGCAGCCGACGAGCCCGGCGATGAGGCCGAATATCGCGGCCTTGACGGTGGCGATGACCACCTCGGGCAGGCCGGTGATCGTGGTCAGGGTGGCGAGGTAGGCGCCGCCGGAGACGTTTTGCAGGTAGACACCGAACAGGTAGCCGCCGACCAGGCCGACGGTGATCACCAGGCCGTTGAGCAGGGTCGCGACCAGGGTCGCGGCGATCACCCGGGGGACAACCAGCCGGTGGATGGGGTCGATGCCGAGCACCTCCATGGCGTCGATCTCCTCGCGGATGGTGCGGGCACCGAGGTCCGCGCAGATCGCCGTCGACCCGGCGCCGGCCACCACCAGCACCGTGGTCAGCGGGCCGAGCTGGGTGACGGCGCCGATCGCCGCGCCGGCGCCGGACAGGTCGGCGGCACCGAACTGGGCCAGCAGCACGTTGAGGGTGAAGATCAGCAGGACGGTCAGCGGTATCGACACCATGATGGTCGGCAGGAAGGCCACCCTCATGATGAACCAGCACTGCAGGACGAATTCGCGCCATTGGAACGGCCAGCGCAAGAGTGCTTTTCCGGTGAGGACGCACATCCGGAAGAATCCGCCGATCAGCGTCAGCGGGGTCTGCAGCTGGTCGCGCAGGTAACCGCCCAAGTAGGGGCCCCGTCGACTCGTCGACGTCGAAGTCACCGCTGCCCCCTCCAACCGGTACCGCGACCCTCCGGGCGCCGCGGCGGATCGTGTAGCACGCCTCGCCCCCTCGCCGCTATGCGGCCGGGGGTGCCCCCACCTTGCCGCGACCCAACGTGTGTGACCATCGGCTCCCTACTGGCAAGTAGTAACGGAGACCACAGGAATGTACCCGATGGCCATGCACGTGTGAACTGCATCTGCACAATTAACCCTTCGTCAACAGCGGGCAAACGTTACAGTTTTCGTCAGCTTTCCTCTCTGGCCGTGAAATCTATTGTCGTGGAACGGTTTTCGTCGAAATTTGTGGCTCCGTAACGGATCCGCAGTTCGGTCTTGAGCACCTTGCCGGCGGGGTTGCGCGGCAGCGCATCCACGATCTCGAGCGCCTTGGGATGCTTGTAGCGTGCGAGCCGCTCGGTCAGGAACTCGCCCAACTCGTCGAGCAGCAGCTGGTCGCCGGCCACTGCCACAACCGCGATCGGCACCTCGCCCCACTTGTCGTGGGAACGGCCGATCACTGCGACTTCGACGATGCTGGGATGGCTAGCCAGAACGTTTTCCACCTCAGCGCAGTAGATGTTCTCGCCACCGGAGATGATCATGTCCTTCTTGCGGTCCACTACCCAGACGTAGCCGTCGGAGTCCATTCGGACGAGGTCTCCGGAATGGAACCAACCACCCGCGAACGCCTCCGCGGTCGCCTCCGGGTTGTTCCAGTAGCCGCTCATCAAAGTTGGTGCGCGATAAACGATTTCGCCGACCTCGCCGACCGGTACGTCGTTCATGTTTTCGTCGACCACGCGGGCGGCGACGGTCGGGATCACCTTGCCGACCGATCCACGTTTGCGGATCGCGTCTTCGCCGAGCAGCATGCAGGTGACCGGCGACATCTCGGTCTGACCGAACGCGGCGAGGATCTGGGTTCCGGGGAAAGTCGCCGACATCTCGCGCAGCAGCGCGTCGGGCGCCGGCGCGGCCCCCCACGACATCACTCGCAACCTCAGGTCGCGGGGCCGCGCTTGTTGCTCGGCGCAGACCGCCTGCCACTGCGCGGGCACCAGGAAGATGCCGGTGACCTTCTCTTCGGCCAGCACGTCGAGCAGTTGGCCCGGCTCGAACGCGCCGAGCGGGTAGATCACCGTGGGTATGCCGAGCAGCATCCCGGTCAGCAGGTTGCCGATTCCGGCGATGTGAAAGAACGGGACGCCGATGAAACCGACGTCGCTGTTGATGTCGGCGCCGTTGGTGTACAGCGCCGTCATCGTCTGGCCGGTCAGATTGGTATGGGTCAGCACGGCGCCTTTCGGCCGCCCGGTGGTGCCCGAGGTGTACATGATCAATGCCGGCGAATCGTTCGGGATGTCGACGGGTTCGTGCGAAGCCCCGGGCTCGTTGATCAGGTCTTCGTAGCCGAGCACGCTGTCGTCGGTGGAGCCGCCGGCCACGACGATCGTGCCGAGCAGTGGCTCGGATTTCGCGAACACCGGTGGCCACCGGGGTGAGTACCGATTCGGTGATCATCACGCGGGCTTCGCAATCCTGGGCCAGGAAGCCGATCTCGGCGGCGGTGAGCCGGAAGTTCAGCGGAACGGCGATGCCGCCAAGCATGTTGACCGCCAGCACCGACTCGACGAATTCGGTGCGGTTGAGCATGAGGACCATGACCCGATCGCCGAAGCCGACTCCCCGACGGCTCAACGCATCGGCCAGTGCCGCCACCCGGTGCCGCAGTTCCCCCCACGTCACGGTCTTCCCAAGGAACCGCAGCGCCGTCGCGCCCGGCTGCATCAGGGCATGCCGTTCGAGTTGGTTGACCCAATTCTGCCGCCGGGCCAGATACGGCTGCTCGCGTTCGCCCTGCGTCAGGTGGCTCGCCAGTTGCGCGGTCAACCCAACCCCTTCCCTTCACTCGCGCACCGCTTGCGCCAGGTTGATATTTGATAAAACATGGTGTTGTCTGGGTCACATTATGGCCTTAAAGCCCTGCTGACAAGCCCCGACAAAAGTTTCAAACCGACCTCGCGAAGCCCCCGAAAGCCCTGGCAGCCCCCGTGAACGCACCGATATCCACGCGACTGAGGAGCCGACGGCCACTGCGCCGGGCGCAGTTGTCCGATGAGGTGGCGGGCCACCTTCGGGCGGCGATCATGTCCGGGGCCTTGGCGCCGGGAACGTTCATCCGCCTGGACGAGACCGCGGCCGAACTCGGCGTCAGCGTCACGCCGGTGCGCGAAGCCCTGCTCAAGCTGCGCGGCGAGGGCATGGTGCAGCTCGAACCGCACCGCGGTCACGTCGTGCTCCCGCTGACGCGCCAAGATATCGAGGACATCTTCTGGCTGCAGGCCACCATCGCCAAGGAACTGGCGGCCGCGGCCACCGACCACATCACCGACGCCGAGATCAACGAGCTCGAGCGCATCAACGAGGCGCTCGCCGCGGCCGTCGGATCCAGCGACGCCGAGACCATCGCGGGCATCGAGTTCGCGTTCCATCGGGTCTGCAATCAGGCGAGCGGGCGGATCAAGTTGGCCTGGTTCCTGCTCAACACCGCGCGCTACATGCCGGTGCTGGTGTACGCCGCCGATCCGCAGTGGGGTGCGGCCGCCGTCGACAATCACCGGCAGCTGATCGCCGCGCTGCGCCGGCGCGACGCCGCCGCGGTGATCGAACACACGGTGTGGCAGTTCACCGACGCGGCGGCCCGGCTGACCGAGATGCGGGACCGCACGGGGATCTTCGACTGAGCGGCGATCGCGAGCGCGGCGAAGCCGGGCGAAGCGGGTCGCCGCCATCAAGACTTGAGCGGGGATCGCGAGCGCGGCGAAGCCGGGCGAAGCGGGTCGCCGCCATCAAGACTGAGCGGACCCGCTAACCGGCGGCCAGCTGCTCGGCGCGGTGCTTGAGTTTTTCGGCGAGGTGGTCCAGGACGTAGTTGAGGAGCTGCTTCACCATCGGCGCGGGAACCGGCATCGAGGTCTCGACGTCCAGGTCCACGGTCAGCAAGCTCGAGGTACCCATCTCCACCACGCTGAAGAGCTGCTCCTGCTTGGTGAAGAGGTCCCCCTGCTGCAGGACGGTCTGGATCTGGTTCTCGCCCGGGTAGTACACGGCCTGGATGAACATGCCTTGCATGCCTTGGTAGTCGGTGTCGAGCCGCAGCTGGCTGGGGCGCCCGTCGTCGTAGCGGGCGAGCACCCAGAGGCCCTTGATCTCCTCGTTCCACTGCGGGTAGGCCTCGAAGTCGGCGACGATGGCCATGATCACGGCTGCGTCGGCGATGACCTCGACGGTCTTGCTCATAACGGGCATTGGCGAAGCATAGCCGGGTGGGCGACGCGACAGTGCAGCCCGGGCGACGGTTTCGCGCGAAAGCCCCGGTGCCGCGGGCAATCTCAGGCTTATCGGTCCACGCGCGCCGTGGACAGCAGCGAGCGGACGGCGTCGGGAATTTCGACCGGCTTGCGACTGGTCCGATCGACGTAGACATGCACCCAATGGCCCAGCGCGGTGATGGGCTGCACCTGCTCTCCCCGCGCCGCCCGGAACACGCCGAGCCGGTAGGTGACGCTGCTGCGGCCCAGCCGGGTCACCGCGACGCCCACCACGAGACCCTCGGGGAAATGCAGTTCCGAGAAGTACCGGCAGCCCGACTCGGCGACGATGCCCAACGCGGGCGTGGTGAGCGGGTCCAGCCCTGTGCCGGTGTTGATCCAGGCGTTGATGGCGGTGTCGAACAACTGGTAGTACACCGAGTTGTTCAGGTGGCCGAACATGTCGTTGTCGGCCCACCGGGTTCCCACCGGCCACAGCACCGGGAAGTCGTCGCTGGTGAGCCCGTCCGGTGCCGGCGGTACCGCCGGAGCCGGCGAAACCGGGGGTTCCGAAGCCATGGTTGTATTCCAGCATGGTTCAGATTCGGGGCGCCGTGCTGGACCGGATCGGTCTGGCCCGCCCTTACGCCGAGTCCCGGCCGATCCGCATCGTCGATCTCGACCTGGACCCGCCGGGCAGCGGTGAGGTGATGGTCCGCATCGAGGCGGCCGGCGTATGCCACTCCGACCTGTCGGTGGTCGACGGCAACCGGGTGCGGCCGGTGCCGATGCTGCTCGGTCATGAGGCGGCCGGAATCGTTGAGCAGGTTGGCCCCCAAACAGCGGGGGCCGTGTCCGACCTCGCCATCGGACAGCGCGTGGTGCTGGTGTTCTTGCCGCGTTGTGGTCATTGCGCGGCATGCGCGACCGAGGGCCTGACGCCATGCGAACCGGGCAGCGCGGCCAACGCCGCCGGGACGTTGTTGGGCGGTGGCATCCGGCTCAACCAGGCCGGCCACCCGGTTCACCACCACCTCGGGGTCTCGGGCTTCGCGACGCACGCGGTGGTCAACCGGGCCAGTGTGGTTCCGGTGCCACCCGACGTGCCGCCCGAAGTCGCGGCCCTGCTGGGCTGCGCGGTGCTGACCGGTGGCGGTGCCGTGCTCAACGTCGGCCATCCGCAACCGGGCCAGACCGTCGCCGTCGTCGGCCTCGGCGGCGTCGGCATGGCGGCGGTGCTCACTGCGCTCACCTATGACGGCGTGCGGGTCGTCGCCGTCGACCAATTGCCCGACAAGGTCGCCGCCGCCCGCGCCCTGGGCGCGCACGAGGCGTACACACCGCAGCAGGCCGTCGACGCTCGCGTGAAGGCCGCCGTGGTCATCGAGGCCGTCGGTCATCCCGCCGCACTCGAGACGGCCATCGCCCTGACAGCGCCGGGCGGCCGCACCATCACCGTCGGCCTGCCGCCGCCGGCTGCGCGGATCACCTTGTCGCCGTTGGGTTTCGTCGCCGAAGGGCGGTCGCTGATCGGCAGTTACCTGGGCTCGGCGGTACCCAGCCGCGACATCCCCCGGTTCGTCGCACTGTGGCAGTCGGGCCGGCTGCCGGTGGAATCGCTGGTGTCGTCGTCGATTCGGTTGGATGAGATCAACGAGGCGATGGACAACCTGGCCGACGGCACCGCCGTGCGGCAGCTCATCAGGTTCGACTAGCCGCTATCTCGGGTGCAGGGGTGCGATGGGTTCCACCGCCGCGTCTGGGAGCCGGTGGTCTTTCGATGTAATCCCAACGGATGTCGTAGCCCAGTCCGGGCGCCGACGGTATCTCGACGAATCCGTCCGGGGCGAGCGGGTCGCACGGCGCCTTCAGATACGGCGGCGCGGTGTCGTAGCGAGCCCCCGGCCCGAGCAGGCCGCGCTCGTAGTATTCGCAGACGTCTTCGCTGGTGGCGCCAAGGACCTGCAGGTTGCCAAAGCCGCTCATGTGCAGCTCGCAGCGCATGCCGACCGCCTCGCACATCGCGGCCAGCTTCATCACGCCGGTGATGCCTCCGCGCAGGACGTCGATGCGGCTGATGTCGGAGGCATGCCGCAGGATCCAATCCGCCCTGGTGTAGATCCCGCCCTCGGCGATCTCGGGCGAGCAGATCGGGATGTCGAGTTCGCGGGCGAGTTTGACGTAGGACTCCACCCCGTACTCCGGCATCGGGTGCTCGTACCAGTAGAAGCCCAGCCGCTCCAGCTCGCGGCCGACCCGCAGCGCGTCCTCGTAGGTGTGGTAAGTACCCCACGGGTCGAACATCAGCACCATCTCGTCGCCCACCGCAGCCCGAACCTCGCGGCACACCCGGATATCCCAGTCCACATAGGACGGCCGCGGCAGGGCGGGCTGACGTGTCGCGGGATTCCAGTAGTGGTAAGGGTGAATCTTGTAGGCGCCGTAGCCCTGACGCTTGCACGCGACGGCATGGGCGGCGTACTCGTCGGGCGATCCGAGATTGTTGAAACTGCTGGCGTAGGCCTTGACCCGGTCCCGCGCACCGCCCAGCAATTTGTATACGGGCAGCCCGGCGACTCGGCCGGCCAAATCCCACAGGGCCAGATCGATGACGCTGCAGACGTTTTCGGGAAGCTTCGCCGCCCACAATTGCCGCCAGATCTCTGCCCTGTCGAACGGGTCCTGGCCGGCGAGCAGCGCGCTCAGGAATTGGGTGATCAGCGCCTGGTCCCCGGGGAGCAGACCGTCCTGGTCGCCATGGAAGTGACCACCGAAGTAGTAGCCCTCGATCCCTTCATCGCTGAGCACCTTGGTCACGGTCTGCACCACGCGGTAGTCGGTCATCAGCTGGCCGAACGAGATTCGATCGACGAACGACTCGAACGGGACGACCTGCACGCCGGTGATCTTCATGGCAGCACATTCTGCCGACGGCCCGGGTGCTCAGAGTAGAGGCAAAGGTCCCGCGCCCGTCTCGTCAAAGGCGCTCCGCAGGGTGTGCCCTTGCAGCGCGAACAGGCGCTCGGAGATCGCGGAATCGGGCAGCAGCGAATCGAACCCATGGCAGGTGCGCGCGAACACGTGCAGCCCGGCCGACACCCCGGCGCGGAGCAGGCGCAGCGCATAGTCGACGGCTTCGTCGCGAAAGGGATCGATCTCCGCGCACGTGATCAGAGCCGGCGGCAGGCCGCCGAGTCGGGTTCGCCGCGCGGGCACGGCGGATTCCGATCCGGTGTCTCGGCCCAGGTAGTGGGCCCACATCAGGTCGGCGGCCTCGCTGTCGAACGCCGGGCTGGTGCGAAACTCTTTCTTGGACAGGGTGGCTCGGTCGTCCAGCACGGGCTGGTGCAGCAACTGGAAGACGACCGGCGGCAGTGCCCCGTCGGCCGCACCCTGCGCCAGGCTCGCGGCCAGGGTGGCGCCGGCGCTGCTGCCGGCGACGGCGAGCCGGGCCGGATCGACGCCGAGTTCGCGGGCATTGGCCACCACCCACCGCAGCACGGCGCTCGCGTCGTCGAGCGGGGCCGGGAACGGGTGCTCGGGCGCCAGCCGGTAGTCGACCGACACCACCGTGCAGCGGCCGCCGCGAGCGAGTTCCACGCATTGGCGGTGGTCGGTGTCCAGGTTTCCCAGCGCGAACCCGCCGGCATGGCAATAGATGACCACGGGCGCCGGTGCGGCCCCACCGCGATAAATCCGCACCGGCACTGGTGATTCAGCGGGCACCCGATCTTCGGCGATCCGGACGCCGCGCGTGTCGGTTTGTTCGGCCGCGGTGCGGCGGCGCTCGTTGAACGGATCGCGGGTGAGTTGTATTGATCCGAGCGAAAAGTCGGTTCGCGTGGTCGCGATAGCACGCAGTTCGGGATCGAGCCGTTCGGCGCCGTCCAGTTGCGTCATCGCGTTCCCCTGTCCGACGCGGTCAAGGCGCCGGGCACGGAGTCGGCCGGGGGCTCGAAGCGGAAGTCACCCGGTTTGAACCTACGCGTCATTTCCCAGAAGCTACCCGCGCTTCGCGGCCACATCGAAATGGTGCCGTTGGCCCTCGGTTGTGGTCAGGCACCACCGCTGGGGGTCATCCTCCCACCGCGCGCAGCGAATTCCGGTGCGCAGCATCAGGTGTGGGCGCAGGCCGTACTTGTCGGCGCACCGTTGGAAGTACGCCAGTATCTCGGGCTGCGCCGACCACAACCGCGACCAGTCCGGGTTCAGGTCGAACGAGTATGAGTAGAGGTGCGATTTGACGTCGCACGCCAGCCCCGGATAGGTGTTGATCCGCCAGGTTCCCCCGACGTCGTCTTCCGGTCGAAGATGGTGAAATCCCGAAAGCCGGCCCGCGAGAGCAGGATCCCAAGGGCCAACCCGCCCGGACCGGCGCCGATGATGCCTATCTTGAAGCCGCTCACCGGAGCTGCACGCATTGGCCACCGTCGACGACCAGTTCGGCACCGGTGATGAACGATGCCTCCTCGGAGACCAGGAACGCGACCGCGTCGGCTATCTCGCGCGGCTGGCCGATCCGCCCGAAGGCCGACGACGCGGCCAGCCTCAGTTGGGTGGCGTCATCGAGCATCGGGGTCGCGATCGGTCCGGGGAACACCGCGTTGACCCGGATGCCGAAGGGGGCCAGTTCGGCGGCGGCGTTTTGCGTCAGCCCGCGAAGCGCCCACTTCGCCGAACCGTATGCGGCGTGCCGCGGGAAGGGGTGGATGGCGCCGGTGCTGCAGATGTTGACGATCGCGGCGTGATTCGCCGCACGCAGGTGGCTCAGGGTCGCCCGAATGCCCAGAAACGCACCGAAACAGTTCACCCGCCAGGAGTTTTCGAAGCCGTCGGCGGTCTCGTCGGCCAACGAGGCCCGGTGCAGCACGCCGGCGTTGTTGACCAGCGTGGTCAGCGCCCCGAATCGGCCGGTCACGGTGTCCACGGCCGACTCCCACAGTGCTTCCGAGGTGACGTCGAGTTCGATCGCGATCACCTCGTCGTCGCCCAGTTCGTCGACCGCGGCGGTCAGTTCGGCGGTTCGCCGATCGCATGCGGCCACCGAATAGCCCGCAGTGCGTAGCCGTTTGGCGATGGCCCAACCCTGGCCGCCGGCCGCTCCGGTGACCAGCGCGACGCGTTGATTCATGATGATGTGACCTCGGGGGTGTCGGACAGGCCGCGGCTGGTGACGAATTGGCACCGCCGTCGTTGGAAATGCCATTGTTTGTCGGTGCGGACCAGTTCGTCGTCGTAGAGTGCGGGACGCAGGTGCAGGTCGCCCGCCCGCACGAACAGCACCTGCGACCGGGCCGTTGCGGTGTCGTCGCGGACGTCGATCCGCGAGACACCGGTCAGGTGCAGCCCGCGGGGGGCATCCCGGAACATCTTTCCGATGCCGTCGTGCCCGACGAATGATCGCCCGTAGACCAGGAATTCGGCATCGGGGGCGAACAGCGCCAGGCACGCGTCGATGTCACCCGCGTCGAGCGCGAGGGCATAGCCGACGATCAACTCGCGGATCGCGGCCCGATCATCCGTCATTGTTCGCCTCGCGCAGGTGCTCCGCGGCACCCCGCCGCAGCGCTTGCGCTTCGGCCGTCAGGGTGATCATCGAAAGCCCCAGCTTCGCCATGGCGCGACCCGTCTTGCCGTCCCCGGCGTGGATCCCGGTCACCAGTCCGGCCGCGGTGGCCGATCGGTGGATTCGCACGATGGCATCCAGGACGGCCGGATCCCTGGTCGCGCCAACCACGTCCACGCCCAGCGAGAGGGCCAGATCGGCGGGCCCGACGTAGAGCCCGGCGAGCCCGTCGACGGCGCAGATCTTGTCAAGGCCGGACAGCGCCGCCGCCGTCTCGATCATCGCGAACACGCTGACCCGGGACTCCAGCGCGGCGGTGTCGCGGCCCAGGCTGGCGCGTAGCGGGCCGAAGCTGCGGATGCCCGTGGGCTGGTAGCGGGTGGCGGCCACCGCCGCGGCGGCCTGGTCCGCCGACTCGATCATGGCGATGACGACGGCGTCGGCGCCCGCGTCGAGCACGCGCCCGATCGGTGCCGCGTCGGCGTTGGGCAACCGGACCACGGTGCCAATGGGCAGGTGTTCGGTCCGGCGCAGCATGCCGGCGATGTCGGCGTCGTCGAGGTAGCCGTGCTGGGCGTCGAAACCCACGTAGTCGTAACCGGCCCGGGCGAATTCCTCCGGACCGAGCATGGTGGGCCCCGTGATCCAGCCGCCCCATATCGGGGTGGCCCGGTTCAGTGCCCGCTGCAAAGCGCTCTGCGAATTGTCGGCCACGCTCACTGTCCGATCGCGATCTTGACGCGCTCGGGGACCGGGCGGCAGGCGAGATCGAACGCGCTCTGCACGTCGTCGATGCCAAAGGTGTGCGTCAGGTAGGTGGCGAGCAGCTCGGGATGTTCGGCGGCGAACTTGCTCGCGAGCTCCAGCACCCGCCGCCGGTCCAGTGTCACACCGGATTTCAGCGTCAGGTTGTTGCGCAGCATGCTGCGCATGCTGATCGGATAGGCATCGTCGTCGGCGACGCCGAAATAGAACACGGTGCCGCCGGGCGCGGTGGCGTCGATGGCGTGGCCCAACGTGGCGACCTGGTGACCGACGGCCTCGATGACGACGTCGGCACGGTCGTGCGCCGCAAGTTGGCTCACCCAACGGTCGCTGGTGGCGCGCACCGGGTCGTCGACGCCGAATGCGGTTGCGAAACTTGACCGGTCGACGGGGTCGACCCCGGTGACGCGCCGCGCGCCGGCGGCCCTGGCGACGTAGGAGAACAGCAGGCCGATGGAGCCCTGCCCGATGATTGCCACATGCCTTCCGGCGAGATCCGGCAGCTGCTCGCACGCATAGAGCACACACGCCAGTGGTTGCAGGCCGACCGCTTGCGCCGGGGTCAGCGCCGGGTCGTATGGCGCCAGGCCGTCGCCGTTGCTGACCACGCGTTCCATCATGCCGTCGAACCCGGAGGCCCAGCCGACCACGCGGTCGCCGGGACGGTGGTCGGGATGCCGGCTGGCGATCACCTCGCCGACGACTTCATGGATGGGGAAGCCGTCCTTTTCGGCCGCGCTGGTTCCGTCGTCGCCCGGAAGGCGGCCGCGTGCACCGCGGAAGGCCGGCAGATCGCTGCCGCAGACACCCGCTGCCATGAACCGCAAGAGCACCTGGCCGTCGGCGAGGCACTCGGGTTTCTTCTCTCCGATCGTTGTCCGCTCGAACAGATAGGGGGCGATGATCCGGTAGGACCACACGTCAGACCTCCACCGGGATGTTGTTCCATCCCCATTGGAAACTGGAGGGCAGCCGCCTGGCGGCTTCGGCCTGAATCGCGTACTCGGGCACCCTGCGCAGCCACTCCTGCAGCAGCACAGCCACTTCCAGCCTGGCCAGGTGGTAGCCGATGCAAAAGTGTTGGCCGCGGCCGAATGCCAGCGAGCGACGGATGGGCCTGTCCCAGATGAATTTGTCGGGTTCGGGGTATTCCCGTTCGTCGCGGTTGGCCGAGGCGAGCAGGGTGATGACACGCTGGCCGGGCCGGATGGTCTCGCCGTGAATGGTGAAGGGCTTGCGCGCGGTTCGCGCGAACCACTGCGCCGGCGCGCAGAACCGGATCATCTCCTCGCGTGCGATCGGCACGTTGTTCCCGGGGTCGGCGCGCACCGCGGCCATCTGGTCGGGCCGCTGGCCGAGCTCCCACAACCCATGGGCGACGATCTTGGGCACCGTCTCGGTGCCACCGATGAAGATGCAGAGCATCTGAGTCGCGACTTCGACATCGTCGAGCGGGCTGCCGTCGGGCAAGCGGTAGCCGAGCAGGCCGTCAACAATAGGGAGGCCGACGGCGAGCGGCCCCCCGGACCGGTCGGCGCGGCGGCGCCGAACCGCGGGCAGCAGGTATTCGAAATAGTTCGGCCGCGCTTCGGCGGTGTCCACCCCGACGCCCGGCTCGGCGAGGCTGCCGGCGTTGACCGCGGCCAGCACCTGGGGTGCGAGATCGGTTGAAATGCCTAGCAGTTCGCATACGACGGACGCCACGACGATGCCGCCATAGTCCTGCGTCAGGTCGAACGAACCGCGCGGCAGCAGCTCATCGAGACGCTCGTTGGCCAGCTCGCGGATTCTGGCCTCCCACCCGGTGACGGCCCTGGGGCGCAGCGGCTGGGAATGCGCGCGCCGGATCTCGGCGTACAGATCCGTGTCGAAGACCGCGTGAAATGGCAGCGGGTGCAGCGGCGGGTCGTCGACCGGGCCGGTGTTGTGCTTGGCCAAGACCGACGCCGCCGGCAGGGTCCCTTCCGACGCGACGAACGTTCCGTCGTTCACCTCCAGCACCTGCCAGATGTCCTCGAAGCGGGACAGGGCGAATGTGTCCCACTGCGGCATGTAGTAGACCGGATGGTGGTCGCGCAGGATTCGGTAGTAGGGCAGCGGATTCGCCATCACCTGCGCGTCGAAGGGGTCGTAGGCGAAGTTCGCGGGTTCTTGCTGCCCCATCACTGCAGCGGCGACGGCGGTAGGGCCTGCAGGATCGAGTCTTCCCACCCGTCGCGCAGGGCGGGCGCCACACTCATCCAGGTGACGATCTCGGCGGGCGGGCTTTCTTTCCACGAGGGGTAGTGATTGGCGAAGCCTTCCCACCCGCCGTCCAGTGCCCAGTAGTGGATGACTTCGTTATAGCGGAAGGTCGTGGTGAACGAGCCCAGCCAGCGTTTGCCGGTACGTTCCGACCATGGGACGTAGAGCCGCTCCAGCTCACGGATGTAGTCGTCTTGACGCCCGGGCTTGGTCTGCATGATCTCCTGAATCACCAGCGGTGCAGTGAAATTGGCCTCGCGAAGCTGGGCGAGAGTCTTGTTGCTGGGCCCGGGGTACATGATTCGGCCCTCCCCCGCTGCGCCGATGTCGGCCAGAAAGGCCGTCCATTTGCCGGCCGCGGCCTCGTGACTGCCGCCGCGGGCCCGGGCGGCACCGATCCGCGCGTAGTCGGCGAACCCGTCGATCTCCCAGATGATTGTCACCTGCGGCCAGTGACCGTTGTAGGGCGTGGTCTCCCAGATCGCGAACAGCCGCGCGCCGAGATCGTCCATCATCGGCCGGTAGGTGTCGGCGAAAACCTCGGTGAAGCGGTCGCTTCGCCCGGAACCCAGCGAGATGGTCTCGTGCAGGTAGAGCAGCGTGTGGCGGTAGTACTTCTTCATCAGTCGAGCCGGACCAGCCCCGAGTCGTCGCGCCCACAGGTCACCAAATCGCAGAGCAAGGTCTCGGTGGAATAGACTGCGGGGCAATGCATCCCGGCTGCCGCCAGCGCATGGCCCTTGAATCTCCGCGCCGCCGCGCTGAGCGCGTACTGCGCCCGGGCCACGGCGCGATCCACCCGTAAGGGCCATCCGGAAGGCGCTCGACCCCACAACGCGACTTCTGTCAGCCGGTCGTCCAGCGACGTGAGCACCTTGTCGCGCACCCGCGCATCCGCGGTGAACGCCTCGGCGCTCACCGCCAGGCTCTGGCTCGCCGAGCCGGGGCCCATCGCGGCGAGTTGGTCCTCCAGGTCCAGCGCCTGCACGCCGAGGATCCGCAGCGATCGGGCGTCGCTGCCGTTGGGCAGCAGCACGGTTACCTGCCAACCGGCCATCGCCCGGTCGTAGAGCCAGCCTCCGGCCGATTGGACGACGTCCAGGGCGCTCACCGCGATGACGTCGAGCCGATATCGCAGACATTCCCGGTCGGCCCCGGTTGCTCGGGCCGCGTCGAGCCGGCTGCCGCCGCTGATGTCGAACGTTGACGTGACCATTCAATCCGTTCCTCACCGCCGCACCGAAACCGTGCATTGGCGCTTACCGCAACGCTTGTCCTGGGCTGTGGGCCGCCTTACGCGGCTCACCGGACAGCGTGACACTTGGGAGCAAATTTGTAAAGGTGCGACCGGTGGTCACGAGCCGCGGCGCGCCTTGAGTTCGGCGAGAACTTCCTCGGTGTGCTGCCCGAGTTCCGGTGCCGCAGAACGCGGTGCCCAGGGTGTGCCGTGGAAATCGGCCGGCGTGGCCACCATCGGAACGCTGGATTCCCCGTCCGGCACGTCGACGATGCCGCCCGCGGCGTGGAACTGCTCGTCGGCAACGACGTCCTCGAGGCTGTTCACCGGCGACCAGAAGAAATCGGGCTCGGCCGCGAAGATCTGCGCCCATTCGTCGAGGGTGCGGGTGGCAAAGATCGCATCCAGCTCGCCGATCAGCTCCACCGCGTTGACGAAGCGGGCGTACGCGTCACCGAACCGGGGATCCTCCAGCCACTCCGGGTGGCCGACGGCGCGACACAACGGGGGCCAGTGCCGATCGCCTTCGAGCCCGACGATCCAGAATCGCCGCCCATCGGCAGTCGCGTAGTTGTTCATGCAGGGATTGCCCATCGTTTCGCGTTGCCCGATCGCGATCGGTTGGCCGGTGAGCAGGTAAGTGTTGAGGTCGAAGCTCACGGTGTAGGCGCCCTGGCGATACAGCGAGGTCGTCACCAGCTGACCGGTCCCGGTGCGTGCGCGGGCAACCAGCGCCGCGCTGATGGCGGCCGCCAGCGTCATGCCGGCCGAATGATCGCCCATCCCGCCGCGCTGGAACGGCGGCGTGTCACCGGGCCGGGTAAGCAGATGCGCCACCCCGGCGCGCGACCAGAAGGCGGCCACGTCGTAGGCGGCCCGGTCGGCGTCGGGCCCGGTTTCCCCGTATCCGGTGATCAGCCCGTAGACCAGGCGGGGGTTGCGGGCGCGCCACCGATTCGAAGTCGAGCCCCAGGCGTTGTAACGCGCCGGGCCGCACATTGGTCACGAAAACGTCCGCGTCGGCAAGTAATTCGAACGCGGTGTCGCGGCCCGCCTCTTCCGCGAGGTCCAACACGACGCTGCGCTTGGAGCGATTGTCCATTTCGAACGGCGGGTTGACCCCGAGGTCGCAGCCCAGCATCCTGCCGAACATCCGCCCCGGGTCACCGCTCGGCGGTTCGATCTTGATGACGTCGGCGCCCCAGTCGGCCAGGATGCCGCCGGCCGCCGGTCCGGCCACCCACACCCCGAGCTCGACGGCCTTGACGCCCTCCATTGGTCCCGCCATGGCTAAGTTCCTACCCTCTCGTCAACCGGATCGCACGCACCCCGGCATTTCGCGCCCCTATCTGGCTATCCCAACGCCGATGCCGTCGGCGCGGTTCTGATCTAGCGACCGATGATTTTGCATGCCCCGGTGTATCGGAATACATGCGGGCATCGTGCAACGGCTCGCCGCGGTGAGCCCACGAGATGTGCGGCCTGCCAGTAACACAAACGAGAAAGGGGATGGTCCTAGTGGCGACAATCTCTGGCAAAGCGGTTCTCATTACCGGTGGCAATCGAGGCATCGGGCGTGCGCTGGCCGTGGAAGCCTTGAACAGGGGCGCCGGACGGGTGTACGTGGGTACCCGGAATGCCCTGGCGGACAACGGCGATTCACGCGTGACGCCGTTGATCCTGGACATCACCAACGGTGCTCACCTTGGGGCGGCAGCCGAGCAGGTCGACTCTCTCGATATCCTCATCAACAATGCCGGCCTTGCGCTTTACGATGACTTGAGCGACCCCTCCGCGCTCCAACGGCACCTCGAGGTCAATCTTCTCGGCACCTACGCCGTAATTCAGACCTTTCTGCCGCTGTTGGCTCAGTCCGGAGGATCGATCGTCAACAATCTTTCGGTGAACGCGTTGGCCCCCTTGCCGCTCATTCCGGCCTACTCCGTCTCCAAGGCTGCCGCGTTCTCCATGACGCAATCGCTGCGTGTCATCTTGGCCGGACAGGGGGTGCGTGTTCATGCCGTCCTGACCGGGCCCGTCGACACCGATATGACCCGCGGCCTCGACATACCGAAAGCCTCTCCACAATCGGTGGCAAATGCCATCTTTGACGGGGTGGAGAACGACGATGACGAAATCTTCCCCGATCCGATGTCTCGGTCTTTGACCGAGCGCTGGGACAGTGGCGCCGCCAAGGTGCTCGAGCGCCAGTACGCGGCGCTGCTCGCCCAGGCCGGGGCCAATTCCTAAGCCGCGCACCAAATCCGGCTTTGCAAGACGTCGCGCGAACGGCTGGCGGGCCGTCAACGCCTTTGTCAACTTGTCGAGACATGCCGCCACGGCGGCAAAAGGAGAACAGACATGTCGCTGGAAAACAAGACCGCAGTTGTCTACGGGATCATCGTCGACTGATTCCGTCGCCAGACCCGGTTGTCGCGATCGCAGCAGGTTAGTGCGGCACGACGTCCTGGGCGGCATCATAGGACTGGGGCGTGAGACCGAACCCCGCTTGATTCGCCGTGCCACGAAGGGAGCACCATGAGCCTGGTAGCCGGACGTGGTCCGCTCAGCAGCGATCCGGCCGGGCGATTTTCGCCCCCGCTGCCCGCCGACGTCGTCTTCATCGAGCCTCATCCGCGCCGCGTGCAAGCGTTCCGGGACGGGCGTCTGGTGATCGACACCGAAGGGGCGCTGCTGGTGCACCGGCGGGGTCACCCGCTCAGCTACGTCTTCCGTTCCGACCAGGTTGGCGACCTACCCACCGAACCCGAGCCGGAGGCGCCGGGCTTCGTTCACGTGCCCTGGGACGCCGTCGACACCTGGCTGGAAGAGGGCCGCGAACTCGTCCACTACCCACCCAATCCCTACCACCGCGTCGACTGCCGCCCCACCGAGCGCCGCTTGCGTGTTTCGGTTGCCGGCACGGTGCTGGTGGACACCGAGGACACTGTGATCCTGTTCGAGACCTCGTTGGAGCCGCGGCTTTACGTCGATCCGGCGCACGTGCGCACCGACCTGCTGCGCCGCTCGGATACGTTGAGCTACTGCAACTACAAGGGCTTCGCCACCTACTGGTCCGCCGACGTGGACGGCCACCTGGTCGACGACATCGCCTGGAGCTATGCGGATCCGCCACCGGAAAGCCTTCCCATCAAAGGATTCCTGAGCTTCGACCTCGCCCGGGTGGACGTGGTGGCCGAGCTGCCGCGCGCCGGCGGTAACTAGGCCGCCTGGCGACCGTTCAGCGTGGTGAGGGATAGCCGACCGATTGAGCAAACAGGACTCGTTGTTGGGCGTGCAATCCAAGGCGCTTAGCGAGGCCGGCCCTGTCACAGTTGTGAAACCAAGCCGCGAGGCCCTTGGCGGCGGCGAAAAGATAGACATTCCCTGCGATTAGGCCGGTGTCGACGTAGTAATAAGACTTCTGCACTTCCGGATCATGAAGCCCCGGCTCGTCAAAGCCGGCGGTGTGGGTAAGCCGGTGAACATCGACCACATAGATCAACAAAACCGGAGCCACCGTGACGTCCGGCTGGCCTGGTGTCAACGCGCTGGCGCGGACATCGCTATGGGTGATACGCGCCAAGCGATGACCGGCCCCGTCATAAAGGTAGGTTCCGTCGGCGAGCGCGACATAGAGATCGATCTCTTGGGAGTTGCTGGCCGAAGCGGCGGTGCGTCCCGGCGCACCGAACGGACCTGCTTCACGGTTCACGCCGTACGCCGACCACAGCAGGTTGGAGAGGTCTTGCATCGACAACGGCCGCGGGCTGGTCTCCTTGGTGGTCCTCCTTCGCATGAATGCGGCGGCGATCGGATCGTTCGGGTCGGGGCCCGACGCAGGCAGCTGCAGCCACCCATCGTCACTGGGCGCTTTGCGAGCTGTGGTGTCTTTTGCCGAGTTCATAGTTCTCTCCCGAAAATCATGGCAACAAACGGTTTTCGGCGCAGGAGTGGGTCGTCCAGAAACATAGAAGTCGATGCTGGCGCCAATCTAGAGCCTTTAGGCCCTCAAGCTAAGACCTTGGACGCCAGGGGAAGCGCGTGCGAGACGGTTGACAGGACCTCGCCTAGCTCGCCAGCCCAACGATTGTCAGCATGAACAGCACCCCGCCGATGGTGCAGGCCAATGTCACAGGGGTCCGGCGTCCGGCGTGTGCTCTCGGCAAGATGTCAGCACCCGCCAGATACATCAGGAAACCGGCGAAAAATCCGAGATATAACTCGAGTAGGCGATGGGGAATCGTCACGGCCAACGTGAGAGCCGCACCGGCCAGCGGCGCGACAGCGTCAGCGGCCAGCAGTGCCAGCGCCCTTCGACGGTCATTTCCATAGAGCGATGTGACGGTGTAGGTGTTGAAGCCGTCCGCGAAATCGTGGCCGATCACCGCCACCGCCACCACTGCGCCCGCCCCGGCTCCCGCCTGGAAGGCGGCCCCGATGGCGAATCCATCCATGACGCTATGGCCGATCAGCCCTGACGCGGCAAGGATCCCGACGCTGGGCGCGTCCGAATTGCCGGCGTCATCCGATCCCTGGCCGCGATGGATGCCGACCGTGTGCTCGATGACATGCAGCACCAGAAAGCCGAGAACGAACGCCACCAGTGGAGCAGGTATGCTGAACAGGCTCCACGAACTCTGGCTCAGCGCTTCCGGCAGCAGGTCGAAGGCCACCGCGCCGAGCATCAATCCGGCGGCCAACCCGAGCACCAGATAGCGATAGGAACCGATACGTAACGCGGCATAACCGCCCAGCAAGGTGGTGATGAACGAGCCGAAGGCAACGAGGACAACCACTGGCGGGGGGCCCACCTCTCTGCCACCGATTCGATGCGAGCAGAACGGCCGGGTGCAGGTGCGCAATGCTCCCTGGAAAAGGGAGCGCTTACGAAGGAGTTTGGCGCACCTGAACGCGTGGTGCGCGGTGCGCGTTTGTCATCGCGTGAGGACCGAAGCTATCCGCCGTAGCTAGGACGTCCCAGCTTGAGTTCGTGCTGGGCGATCATGTTGCGGAACACTTCCAGGGTGCCGCCATAGATCCCCAGCGGTAGCGCCAGCCGGTAAAGATGTTCTGCCGCACCGTCGGTGGCAGAGCCCGGAGTTTCGGTGGGCAACGCCGACGCGGTCCCCAGGATGTCCATCAGATCCGGGGTGACGTCGCGCATCGTCTGCGCGAGCGCGACCCGCCCGAACATCCCGGGCGTGGAAAGCGCCGCCTCGATTCGGGCGACGTCGCGCCCAAGCCGGTATTTCACCGAATCGTCGTCCAGCGGCCGCCGACCATCCGGACCCGGTTCAGCGACGACGGCCGCGACGGCGTCCACCACCTCGGCCATCAAGTCGCCGTGCGCTGCCATCGCGGCAACGTATTGCAGGCCATGGTCTTCCGGATCTGTGACGCCATGCTCGGAGTCCAGCGCCGAACGCATCACCGTCCAGCCACCGTTCACTTCACCGATGCGGCAGAGGTCGTCGACGCGGACGTCGCTGTAGTAAACGATGTTGGTGCGGTCACCGTCCAGGGTGCGGATGCCCTGGATCTCGACGCCCGGTGAGTCCAGTGGCACCAGAAACATGGTCAGGTTCCTGTGTTTCGGGCCTTGGGGGTCGGTATTGGTGAGCAGGAAGACGTACCTGGCGTTCTGCGCGTTCGACGTGAACATCTTGGAGCCATTAATAACCCAGCTAGACCCGTCTCCATCCCGCACCGCGCGCGTCTTGCAGGTGGCGACGTCGGAGCCACCTTCGGGCTCGGTGTAGCCCAGGCATAGCCGGATCTCGCCGGACAGCACACCCGGCACGACCTTGTCGGCGAGCTCGGGCGCCCCGAATTGCCGCACCAGCCGAGCGACGACGGACGTGGTGCCCCAGTGATACCAAGGCGTATGGGCCCGGGCAATCTCGAGTTGAAAGATGCGCCGACGAACCGGGCTGAATCCACCCTCGGACTCCAGCTTCCAATCCGATGTCAGGTAGCCGGCTTCACCCAGCGCCAGATGCACTTGCTCGTCGAAATTTTCGCCGAACTCCAGCTGCCGATGGAGCACTTCGTCGGTGACGTGCTTCGCGATGAAGGCCCGGGTCTCATCGCGGAATGCCTGGTCCTCGGGCGAGAGCTCGACGCGGGAGAAGTCCATGGTCGTTTTCGATCCAACTAGGCCGCGTCGATCACGAGGGTGCGGAAACGGTCGAGGGTCTCCAGCGCGTGGGCCATGCTGTCGCCGGGGAGATGGACGCTCACCCACGTCACGCCTACTTTCGCCAGCTTCTCCAAGCCGTCGAGGTAGGCGCCGGCGTTGAATTCGTCGTCGGCGGGGCTGCCGCCCTCGAAGTTGGTGAAGGTGATGTCGATCGCCGACCAGTCCCTGCCCGCCGCGTCGCACCGGCGCCGCAGATCGTCGATGCCGTCGGTGAGGCGCGCCGTCGAGTCGATCACCGCCGTGCCCGCCGTCTGGGCCAGCTGGGGCGGGGCGGGGAACGGGCACCAGCCGTCACCGTATTGCGCCACCCGCTGGCGCGCTGACGACGTGTTGCCGCCGATCCAGATCGGCGGGTGCGGGTCGCTGACCGGGCGGGGGTGCGCGGTGATCCCGCGTGCACTGAAATGCTTGCCCTCAAAGGTGATGTCGTCACCGGTCCAGACCGCCCGGATCACCTGCAGCGCTTCCTCGAACAGCTCGGCCCGCTCGTTGTAGCTCACCCCCAGCGCGGCGAATTCCCGCTTGAGGTAACCCACACCCACCGCGAGCGTGAAGCGGCCGCCGGAGAGCAAGTCCAGCGTGGCACCAGACTTTGCCACCACGAACGGGTTTCGATACGGCAGCACCACGATGTTGGGGATCAGCCGCAGCGTCGTCGTCGTGGCCGCCGCGAAACCCAATGCGACAAAAGGATCCAACGCGTCGTGCCCACCGGCCTCCAGCCACCGCTGCGACGGCGCCGGGTGGTCGGTGAAGCCGAACCCGTGAATGCCGGCTGCTTCGGTTGCCGCGGCCACCTTCCCGATGCCGTCCCCACTCACCAACTCCGGATTGTAGGGGTGGCTGTGCATCGGGTGGGTGATGGTGAAGTGCATGAACGCGACCAGCCGCTAGAACCGCGCGCGGGAATCGATCGCCGCGTCGGTGGTGCGCAGCGGGCGGATCAGCGCCTCCTGGGCGAAGGAGCACAGCAGCTCGCCCTCCTCGGAATGCACGGTGCCGCGCACATACGACATGCCCGCGCCCACCTGGGTGCTTTCGTGGGTGTAGAGCAGCCACCCGTCCCAGCGCACCGGTTCGTGGAACGCGACGGAGATGCTCATCGGTGCGGTGGACACGGTCAGGTGTGCCTGGCTGGTGCCGATGCCGGGGTGCGCCCGCATGGTGGTGGAAATGCCCAGATGCCCGGTGAAGTACGCGACGAGCGCCTTGGCCAGGTCGTCGCGGGTGGGGATCGGGTCGTAGTGCAGCCACGCGTAGAGCTCCGGCGGCCCGACCTCGTCGGGGCTGTTGACGTCGACGACGTCGACCAGGCGCAGTTCGCGGCCGACCATCGGCATCGGCGAGTGGTTGGCGGCGGCGGGCGCGGCCACGTCGGGACGCGGCAGGTGGTGGCGGATGACGTCACCGGTCGGCACGTCGGCCAGCACCGTGATGCTCAGGCAGCGCCGCCCGTTTTGGTGCACGGCGACCACCGCGGTGGCGGTGGACCGGCCCTCGGCGACGACGTCGAGGACGAGTTCGATCGGCGGGCCGACGGTCACGGCGCGGGAGAACACCGCGTGCGCCGAGCGCACCGACTTGTCCGGAAATCGCTTGGCCACGGCGACAATCGCCTGGGCGAGCACCTGGGTGCCTTCCACCACCTGCCGTTCGTCGCCGACCGCGATGCCGGTGTCGCCGGTGAACCGGTCTTGCCCGTCGGCCTGCACGTCGAACAGATCCAGCAGGCCCTGCACCGTCCACTCGGTCTGCTCAGATTCCTCGGAAGCCTTAGTCAAGTCGCACTCCACTCTCGCGCTAGCAGCTCACGGCTCAGCGTGACACTCTGAGTAGGATTTGTAAAGCTTGGCTAACAAGACTGCGGGCCCAGCAGGTCGATCTACCGGCAGAACACACAGGGAGGCAACGCAATTGGGCATCGTGACCAGCACTTCGGAGACCGCATTCACCCAGTCCGCAGAGACCGTCTATGACTTCGTCACCAACCCGGAGAATTGGACGAAGACCTATCCCGGCAGCGCGCACATCGGCAACCTGCCGCAACTTCCGTTGCGGGTCGGCGACACCTGGGAGGAGGCGGGACCCGACGGGGGCCGGATCTTCAGCTGGCAGCTCGCCGCCGCCGTGCGGCCGACGCTCTTCGTGTTCACCTCGATCGGGCGCCTCGGCCATGATCGCGACGGCAACGGTGGGATGGAGGGCCGCATCACGGTGTCATACCGGTTCACCAGGCCGGGTCAGGACATCACGCTGTTCTCCCGGACCATGACGATCGAGGCAGCCAAGCATGCCCCACTGCCGGACCAGCTCTTTCAGCAGGTCAATCCGGCGAAGATCGACGCCTACCACGAGGCCGTCGCGCGGGAACTCGCCCGGTCGCGAGATTGACACCGGTACCCGCGGTGCATGACACTTTGGCGGTGTTTTGTAAAGCGGAAGATGTGGTCAAGGGTACGAGCGGATGATTCCCGAACCGCTGGCCAACGGCTTCTGCTTCGGCGAAGGACCACGCTGGTTCGAGGGACTGCTGTGGTTCTCCGACATGCTGGGCGAGGCGGTACACACCTCGACCATGGGGGGCTCGCTGACCACGTTGCCGCTGCCCGGGCACTCCCCGTCGGGCCTCGGTTTTCGCCCCGACGGATCGCTGCTGATCGTCTCGGCCGAAGACCGGAAGGTGTTGCGCTACGACGGTGAAACCGTCGACACCATCGCCAATCTCGCCGAACTGGCCCCCGCCAACCTCGGCGACATGGTCATCGACGACGCCGGGCGCGCCTACATCGGATCCCAGGCATTCAGCGGTGGCGT
The DNA here is from genome assembly GCA_963850895.1 of uncultured Actinomycetota bacterium. Classification (GTDB taxonomy): domain Bacteria; phylum Actinomycetota; class Actinomycetes; order Mycobacteriales; family Mycobacteriaceae; genus Mycobacterium. The sequence continues at coordinate 231,684 of CAWKNK010000003.1, forward strand.
CATCATCCGGCTCGACCCGGACGACAGCACTGCCAGGGCCACTATTGTCGCCTCGGACCTCGACTTCCCCAACGGAATGGTGATCACACCGGCCGGGGAGCTGATCGTCGCCGAGTCGATCGGCCGGCGGCTGACCGCATTCACCATCGGCGCGGACGGCGGGCTGGCCGACCGCCGCGTTTTCGCCGAGGGCCTGGACGGGCCGCCCGACGGCATCGCGCTCGACGCCGACGGCGCGGTGTGGACGTCGATGACGCTGGCCCACCAATTCGAGCGGATCGTCGAGGGCGGCGCCGTGACCGACCGCATCGACATGGGTGAGCGCGTCGCCATCGCCTGCGCGCTCGGCGGCCCCGAGCGCCGGACGCTGTTCTTGTTGTCGAGCACGGAGGCGTATCCCCAGCGCCTGGTCGGCACGCGGCTGTCCCGGCTGGACACCGTCACGGTGACCACGCCCGGCGCCGGCCTGCCCTGACGAGAGGTTGACGATGACGGACTCCTACTACGAGCTCATCGACGGCGCCGCCGCCCCCGACGGAAATTATCCGCAGTGCGAGAAGTTCCGGGCCACCGACCTGGCGCGCGGCACCTGGTCGGCCGCGATACAGCACGGCGGGCCGGTGTCGGCGCTGCTGGTGCGAGCGCTGGAGCGGTGCGAACAGCGCGACGACACCCGCCTGTCCCGCGTCGTCATCGACCTGCTGGGCGGGGTGCCCGCCGAGGGCGACCTGTGGGTCAGCTCGCAGGTGCAGCGGGGAGGAAAACAGATCGAACTGGTCAGCGCCGAGATGCTGGCCCCCGGTCCCGATGGCGAACCCCGTCCGGTGGCGCGCGCCAGCGGATGGCGGTTGCAGACGCTGGACACGCAGGCGCTGACCCACGCCGCGGCTCCAATGCCCCGACCGCGCAGCGAGGCGCGCAACCGCAACCTCAAGGCACGGGATTGGGACCGCAACTACGTGCACAGCCTGGACTGGCTCTGGCTGACGGAACCGCTGAGCGAGGGCCCGGGCGAATCGTGGATCCACCCGACCGTGGACCTGGTCACCGGCGAGAGCATGACACCCCTGGAGCGCCTGTTCGCGGTGGCCGACTGCGCCAACGGCATCGGCAGCAAGCTGGACATCACCAGGTGGACGTTCCTCAACACCGACCTGGCCGTGCACGTGTTCCGGATTCCCGACGGTGACTGGATCGGCATCCGCGCGGAGACCAACTACGGCCCGGACGGCATCGGGACGACGGTCGGCACATTGTTCGACGAGCAGGGCGCGGTCGGCGCCATCCAGCAGTCCGTGCTGGTGCGCCCGCGCCCGCGCAAGTCTGGCCGGGAAGCGCAATGACCGTGACCCACTTCGTAGAGTTACAGATATGAGCCGTCCGGCCCAGACCACAGAGCCTGACACCTCGACGCGTCAGCGCATCCTCGACGCCACCGCCGAGGTCCTGGGCCGCAACGGCAAAACCAAGCTCAGCCTGTCCGACGTCGCCACCCAGGCCGGGGTTTCACGCCCGACCCTCTACCGCTGGTTCGCTTCCAAAGAGGAGTTGCTGTCGGCCTTTTCGAGCTACGAGCGACAGATCTTCGAGAGCGGCTTGGTCAGGGCAACCGCCGGCCTGAAGGGGGTCGACAAACTCGACGCGGTGCTGCGGTTCATCGTCGAGTATCAGCATTCGTACTCCGGCGTGCGCATGGTCGATGTCGAGCCCGAACACACCATCGCCCAGTTCTCGTGGGTCATCCCGCAGATGCGGGAGGGCCTGCAGCGGCACCTGCCCGGACCCAACGCCGCGGTGAAGGCGGCGACCGTCATCCGGATCGCCATATCGCACTACATCGTCCGAAGCGACGACGCGGACCAGTTCTTGGCGCAGCTGCGGCACGCGGTGGGAATCAAGGGCAGCTAGCTCAATCGAACAGCACCGCGGCGTTGAGGTAGCCGGTCGGGTCCAACGCGGCTTTGATCGTCCGCATCGCCGCGATGTCCGCGGGCTCCCGTGACATGCCCAGGTAGCGCCGCTTGCGCGTGCCGACGCCGTGTTCGGAGCTGACATTGCCGCCGGAGCGCGCGATCAGTTCCATCATCGGCTCGTACAGCGCGCGCTCCCGGTCGACTGGGCAGCGCAGCACGTTGAGATGCAGATTGCCCTCCCCGATGTGGCCGAACAGCACGGGCAGCGCCTCCGGGGCATGAGCACCGATCAAATCGACTGCCTCCCTGGCGAATCCGTCGACGGATGACAGCGGCAAGGAGACGTCGAACTTCAGCGGGGGCCCGTACACGCCGAGCACCTCGGCGATCGACTCGCGAACCTGCCACAACCGTTGTTGCGCAGCGACATCCACGCCGACCGCGGGCTCTCCGCACATTCGCGCGCCGTCGAGCAGGTCGGCGAGCCGTTCGGTCTGGTCGTGGTCGGCGGCCAGCTCCACCAACAGCAGCCAGTCGCCCTCGACCGGTGAGCCGACCCCGAGATGCTCGCCGGTCAGCGCGGCGGCCCGACCGTCGATCAATTCCAGCGCGGCAATGCCGTCGACCTCCCGGAACGTCCGTGCCGGCCTCCACCAGAGCCGCCAACTCGGCGAACCCGCAGATCGCGGTCACCCGCCGCGAGGGGGTGGGGTGCAGTCGCAGGTCCAGCGCGGTGATGACACCGAGGGTGCCCTCGGCGCCGACGAACAGCGCCGACAGGTCGTAGCCGGTGTTGTCCCGGCGCACCCGGTTGTGCCGGCGCAGCAGCGACCCGTCGGGCAGCGCCACCTCCAAGCCAACGACTTGCTCGCCCATGTTGCCGTACCGGACCGTGCGCAGGCCGCCGGCGTTCGTCGACGCCATCCCCCCGACGGTCGCCGTGTCCCGGGCGGCCAGGTCCACGCCGAACACCAGGGCCGCGGCGCCCGCGGCGCGTTGCACCGCCGCCAGCGTGGCACCGGCGCCGACCCGGACGCGGCGCTCGATGCCGTCGACCTCATCGAGGGCGTGCAGACGCTCGGTGGACAGCAGCACGTCGTCGTGCTCGGGCACGGTGCCGGCCACCAGCGAGGTGCGCCCGCCCTGCACCGTCACGTGCGCCCCGGCGTCCCGGCACACCCGCAGCACCTCGCCGACCTGCTCGGCCGAACCCGGGCGCACCAGCGCGCTGGCCCGGCCCCGATAGCGACCGGTGTGGTCGACGCTGCGGCCGGCGAGTACATCGGGATCGGTGACGACGTGCTTCGATCCCACAATTCTTTTCAGGTCCTCAAGGCCGCCTGGCATGCTCGCGGTTATAGCACCTCAGGCCGCTGCGCGGAAACAGCCCTCGAAATGACCGTTCTCGATCCCGACGGTCTGCATGAACGAGTGGGCAACGACGGGGCCGACCAGTCGAAACCCCGCTTGACGCAACGCTACTGAGAGCCGCTGCGACTCGGGGCTTACCATCCGGCCATCGGCCCAGCTCCGGAGGCGATGGTGTGTGCGCGGTTGATGTTCGCCACACCAGTTGCGACAACGAGTGTTTCGTTAACAGGCGGGCGTTGTGCAGCGTGGCTTCGATCTTGCGTCGATTGCGAATGATCGAGGTGTCGACCATTAACCGCTCGACGTCGGCGGGCGTCATTTCCGCGACGGCCCCCGGGTCGAATCCGTGAAATGCGGCGCGCAGATTGTTTCGCTTGTCGAACACGATCGCCCACGACAGGCCGTTCTCGAAGTAGGTCAGCGCGAGCGCTTCAAAGAGCATGGCCTCGTCGTGTGTCGGAATTCCCCATTCGTGATCGTGGTAGGCGGTCAGATCGCGCCCCGTCTCGGTCGCCCAACGGCAGCGCGTGACGCCGTCGGGGGCGGAGAGGACGGTAGCCAGCTGGGGCGGCACGCCGACACCGGCCATCGCCTTCACGCCACGACCCTATCCCTGCGGCACCTCGGCGAAGCCCGGGTTTCCGGCGTCCACAACGGAATTGAATCGGTACCGAGTTTCGAGACGCTCGTTGATCTCTCGGATGGCGCTGTCGGGAAGCGCGGTGACATCGAAGTTCTCGCGGATGCGCGTGGGCGTCACGGATGCCGTGAGAACCGCGCTGCCGCGCTGGATGCCCCAGGCCAGCAGCACTTGCGCGGGTGTCTTGCCGACACGCCGGGCGATCGACACGATCAGCGGGTCGTCGAGCAGCCGCGGTTCCAGCGCGTGCCCTAACGAGGCGAACGCCAACAGGATGATCCCGTGCGCCTCGCACAATTCGTGGAGTTCCCACTGGGGGTGATACGGGTGCGACTCGACCTCCACGACCGCCGGCTTGATGCGGGCGGTATCGACGATCTCTCGGGTGCCTTCGGCGTCGATGTCGGAGAGGCCGATCGCTCGCGTAAGTCCTTCTTCGACAAGGCCTTCCATTGCAGCCCAGGTCTCCGCTAGCGTGACTCCGTCGTCGTAGACGACCGCTCCATGGATGTCGCGCGGGTCTTGGTCATCGCCGGGCTTGAACGCGAACGGGGTGTGCACCAGATACAGGTCAACCGCGTCCAGTCCGAGCCGATTCAGGCTCGCCTGCAGCGCGGGCTTCACCCGCTCCGGTCGATGGTTGTTGTTCCATAGCTTGGTGGTGACGAACAGCTCCTCGCGGCGCACCGTTCGTTGCGCGAACAGCTCCTTGAGCGCCGCGCCGACCTCGGCTTCGTTGCGGTAGCGCTCGGCGGCGTCGAGGTGTCGGAATCCCACTTCGACCGCGGTCTTGACGGCATCTCGGGTCTTGGTGTTGTCGGAAAGCGAAGTGCCAAACCCGAGCGCCGGAATCTCGCCCCGACCGTCGTTCAGGGCAAACCCGTGCTGACTAAGAGTTTCATTCGATCCCATGGCTTTCGGTCTCCTTAATCATCGAACGTAAAGCATTGGCGGACAAGCAGTTTGGCCGGTCATCGGCCCTTCTCATCGCACGCGTCTCCGGCTCCGCGTGGCTCGTCGGGTGCGGCATGGGGCGCTCCTTTGCCGGTGGTCGTCGCTTGCGATCACTATAGATGACCAGTCGTCTATTTAACAAGCGGGCCGGTCGAGCCATTCCTTCGACGGCGCCTCAGCGGAGCAGCGCGGGGAGGGTGACCGCTTCGAATCGGTCGTATGGGGTGCGACTGCGAGTCACTTTCCCGCGCAGGGCCGCGCCCTCCCACGCCTCGATCAGCCGGGAGGCGAGCTCACCCGCATCGAGATCGGCTCGAACACCACCGGAGCCCCGCTGGCCGGACAGCACACACTCGGTGAGCGCCGTGTCCCAGCGGTCGAGGATGCGCACGAGCTCGGTGCGCACCGGTTCGCTCGAACCACCAAGTTCGAGTGACAGGTTGCCGACCAAGCAACCGAGCAGGAAGTCGCCCGCCTCGTGCTCGTCGGCGAGCGCATGGAAGAAGCGCGTGATCCGCTCCTGCGCCGAGCCGTCCTCGTCGAGGATGGGCAGGAGCCGCGTCTCGATGTCGGCCCAGTAGTGTTCCAGGATCGCCGCGGCGAAAGCCTCTTTGCTGTCGAAATACGCGTAGAACGACCCCTTCGGCACGCCGGCCGCGTCGGTGATGTCTTTGACGCCGCTGGCGGAGAATCCGCGCGCGTGCACAAGGTCGAGCCCCGCCGTAAGCAGGCGGCGGCGCACCTCGGGATTCGGCGGTCGGGGCACGGCCTCGATATTAGCCGACCGGTCGCTTATTCTCGTCAGGTCCGCGCCGGCGGGCGCCCTAGAACGGTTTGTGCGGCACGTCGGTGACCAGGCCGCCGTCCATGACGAACTCGCTGCCGGTGGCGTAGGACGACTCGTCGCTGGCGAGAAACAGGATGAACGTCGAGACCTCCCGCGACTCGCCCGGGCGACCGAGCGGGATGGTCACCATGTCGTCGGGCAGGTGGGCGGTCATCGGGGTGCGGATGAAGCCGGGGTGCACGGAGTTGACCCGGATGTTGTGCGGCGCCAGCTCCAATGCCGCAGACTTCGCCAAACCGCGAACCGCCCACTTGGACGCGACGTAGGGGTGCACCAGGGGCGCGCCGCGGAGGCCCTCGATCGAGGACACGTTGATGATCGAGCCGCCGCCGGCCGCGATCATCGGCTCGACGGCCACCCGCATGCCCAGGAATGTTCCGGTCAGGTTGACGTCAATCACCTTCTGCCACTTGGCCAGATCGAAGCTCTTCAGCGGGCCGAGCGCGACGGTCCCGGCGTTGTTGACCAACACGTTGAGCTTGCCGAATTCGCCAACCGCGGTCTCGACTGCGGCGTCCCACTGGTCGGGCTGGGTGACGTCGAGGTGGACGTAGCGCACGGAGTCACCAATTTCGTCGGCCACCGCCTTACCCTCGTCGTCGAGGATGTCGCCGATCACCACCTTGGCGCCTTCCTCCACCAGCAGCCGCGCATGCTCGGCGCCCATCCCGCGCGCACCGCCACTGATGAGTGCGACTTTGCCTTCTACCCGTCCCACAGGGACTCCTTTCGATTTAGGTGCTCACCAAAGTGGTTGGTGCGTAAAGGCCTTTTCCGGTGACCAGCGGCAGGTCGAGCGTGGTCCGGATGCCGGGCGGCGCGGCGATGACCGCGGGAATGGCGTTGACGATGCGCCCGGCGGCGCCGACGATCGCGGCGTGGTTGTGGTCGCCCTTGCGGCTGCTGGGAACGATGTCCACGGCGTAGGAAGGCTCACCGGTGATCTCGATGCGGTAAGAGCCGCCGCCGGATGCGGGCTGCGCCCAGTCGGGTCGCAGGTCCGGCCGCAGCCGGGTGATGTGTTCGATCACGACCGCCGCCCGCCCGTTGGACATGCCGCGGATCTCGAATTGCAGCGCGGCCATGGTGCCCTTGGGAACACGCCCGACCGCGATGTCGAAGTCTTCCGGCGCCGGCTCGCGCTGGTAGGACTCGGTGATCTCGTCGATCTCGATGCCAAGGCCGGCCGCGAGCTGTCGGATGGCCGTCCCCCAGGCGATGCCGAGGATGCCCGGCTGCAGCAGCATCGGCACCTCGTCGAGGGGCCGGCCGAATCCCATGTAGTGCATGACCTCCGCGCCGTCGTAGGTGGCGTAATCGGCGATCTCCATGCAGCGCACCTGCTCGATGCTCTGACAGGTGCCCGCCAGCGCGAAAGGAATGAGGTCGTTGATGAATCCGGGGTCGACGCCGGTGATGAGAATGCTCGAATTGCCTTGCCGGGCCGCATCTTCGACGCGATCGATGTACTTGTCGGGCATCACGCCCCACGGGTATTGCAGCAGCCCGGGCGACGACCCGACGACGTTGACGCCGGCGGCCAGGATGCGCATGACGTCGGCCATCGCGTCGGGCAGCCGGGTGTCGCCCATGGCGCAGTAGACGACGCACTCTGGCTTCGGTGGCCAGCAGGGCGTCGAGGTCCGCGACGGCCGTGACGCCGGTGACGACACCGGCCTGCAGGCCCACGCCGCACAGTTCACCGGCGTCCTTGCCGACCTTCTCCGGGGTGGACACGCACACGCCCGTCAGCTCGAACTGCGGGTTGGTGATCAGTTCGGCTAAGGCTAACCCTCCGACATTTCCGGTACCGACGTGCGCGACGCGGATTGCCATGAGAGTCTCCGTTCGTTGAGCGCTCAAAACTTTTCTAGACACTAGTCCATTAATTTCGGGGCGCATACCGGCGTGATCGGTCGCGCTCGGGAGCGCACAATGAAGCGCAGATGACACAACGTGAAGACGTCCAATTCCCATCCGGTGGCGAGCTGGTCAGCGCCTGGCTCTACCGGCCGCCGGGCGGCAGACCCGTGCCGCTGTTGGTGATGGCGCACGGCCTCGGCGCGGTGCGCGGCATGCGGCTGGACGCCTACGCCGAACGATTCAGCGCGGCCGGCTACGCCTGTCTGGTGTTCGACTACCGCAACTTCGGCGACAGCGAGGGCTTCCCGCGTCAGCTGCTCGACATCGGCATGCAGCTTGCCGACTGGGCCGCGGCCGTCTCCTACGCCCGCACCCTGCCCGGAGTCGACCCCAACCGGATCGCTCTGTGGGGCACGTCTTTTGGCGGCGGGCATGCGATCGCCACGGCGGCGCGGCTACCGGGCATCGCCGCGGCCGTCGCACAATGCCCCTTCACCGACGGCATCGCGTCGGCGCGCACGCTGAGCCCGTGGATCTTTTCGCGTGTCGGCATCCTGGCCGCCCGCGACCTCGTCGCCACCCGGCTCGGGAAACCACCGGTAATGGTCGCCACGGTGGGCAGACCGGGTGAGGTCGCGCTGATGAACGCGCCCGACGCGTATCCCGGCTACCTGAAACTGGTGCCTGAAGGCTTGGACGTACCCCACGAAGTGGCGGCCCGAATCGCGTTGAAGATCATGACCTATCGCCCTGGACGTCTTACGCCCAAGATCACCTGCCCGATCTTGTTCTGCGTGTGCGAAGCCGACTCGGTGGCCCCCGCGGCGGCGACGCTGCGCTATGCGGGCAAGGCTCCGCGCGGCGAGGTCAAGCTTTACCCCGAGGGCCATTTCGCGATCTACGTCGACGAGGCGTTCGAACGTGTCGTCGCCGACCAGATCGCTTTCCTCGACAAGCACTTGAAGGGTGCGGGCGCCTAGGGTCCGAGCGGGGAACTCGTGCGGATCGATTCGTCGCGGATCAGCCCGCGCAGCAGCGCGGTGCTGAACTCGGCGGCGATCTCCTTGGCGCTGCGCCGTCCGCTCGGCCGCAGCCAGCGGTAAGCGCCCAGCGTCATGCCGATGTATCCGAGCGCCAGCACGTGCGAGTCGCACTCGTAGAACTCGCCGCTGGCGATCCCGCGGTCGATGAGGCCGTGCACGTGCTGGTAGACCTGAGCTTCCTTCTCGCGGACCTCGGCGACCTGTTCGCTGGTGAACCACTCGGTGATGTAGGGCTGCTCCTGGAAGTACACCGCGGCCCGCTCGGGATCGCTTGCGATGCCGGTGAGCAGGCGGACGGTGTACTGGTAGAGCGCCTCGCGGGCCGTCCAGGACGGGTCGTCGTGCACGGCGGCCAACGTGCCCTCGGCGGCCTGGCGGTAGATGTCGAACAGGATCAGCGACTTGCTGGCGTAGTAGTGGTAGACCGTCGCCTTGTTCAGGCCGATCACATCGGCGACGTCGTCCATCCGGGTGCCGTGATAGCCGCGGGCGGCGAACAGCTTGGTGGCAACAGCCAGCAACTCCTCGCGGCGCGTTAGCCCGTTCTCGGATGGCATCTTTACTCACTATCGTCACTGCCGGGCGGGACGCTGGGGCGCCGGGCAAGGCCAATTATCAATCAACTGGTTGGACAGTTTAGGCAAACGCCAGGTGTCGCCCCGACGAGGATGGGACTAGACTCGCTTGCGAAGCTCAAGTCGCGACTGGAGGGGTGGCCTCATGGATCCGAGCCCGGACTACGACGCTAGCGACGAGATCGAGTTCTTCTTCAGCTACCTCCCCTGGGGCCTGCGCGGGGTCGATCGACGGCAACGGCTACCCGCCGCCGGCATACCCGCCGGTCTAGCCTGCTCGCCCTATAGCGCTTTGAGTTCCTCGGCGACCTCGGTCACCGATTTCTTCGCGTCACCGAACAGCATCGTGGTGCCTTCGGCGTAGAACAGCGGGTTGTCGATGCCCGCGAACCCGGAGTTCATCGACCGCTTGAGCACGATCACCGACTTGGCCTTGTCCACGTTGAGGATCGGCATGCCGTAGATCGGGCTGGACGCGTTCGTTGCGGGCCGCCGGGTTGGTGACGTCGTTGGCGCCGATGACGATCGCGACGTCGGTGCGGGCGAACTCGTCGTTGATGTCGTCCATGTCCTTCATGGCGTCGTAGTCGACCTCGGCCTCGGCCAGCAGCACGTTCATGTGCCCGGGCATCCGGCCCGCGACCGGGTGGATCGCGTACTTCACCGGCACACCCTTGTCTTCGAGCAGGTTGGCCATGTCCTTGACGGCGTGCTGCGCCTGCGCGACGGCCAGGCCGTAGCCGGGGACCACGATCACCTGGTTGGCGTAGGCCATCTGGATCGCGGCATCGGCGGCCGAGGTCGCCTTGACGTGTCTTGTCGCCGCCGTCCCCGCCGGCGCCCGGGGCCACGCCCCCGCCGCCGAACCCGCCGGCGACGATCGCCGGGATGGAGCGGTTCATCGCCTTGGCCATGAGGTTGGTCAGGATCGAACCGGACGCGCCGACGATCATGCCGGCCACGATCATCGCGGTGTTGTTCAGCGCCAGACCGGCCGCGGCGGCCGACAGCCCGGTCATCGCGTTCAGCAGCGAAATGACCACCGGCATGTCGGCGCCGCCGATGGGCAGCACCACCATCAGGCCCAGCACACCGGCGGCGGCGAGCAGGCCGACCATCCACCACAGCGACACCCCGCCGGTGCCGGGATGCGCGTGCAGGCCGATGACCACCGCGGCGGCAACCGCCGCGACCAGCAGCAGCAGGTTGATCGGTTGCTGCGCCTTGCCGAAGCCGATCGGCGAGCCGGAGATGATCTCCTGCAGCTTGCCGAACGCGATGATCGAGCCCCAGAACGAGATCGACCCGATGATCGCGGCGAACAACGACGCCACCACGATGTGCACGGTCGGCGACTCGCCGTGCTGGAAAGCCGAAAAGCCGCTGGTCTCAATGAATTCCGAGAGCGCGATGAGCGCGACCGTGCCGCCGCCGACGCCGTTGAAGAACGCCACCAGCTGCGGCATGGCGGTCATCTTGGTCAGCCGTGCCGGCGGAACGCCCAGCACCACACCCACGACCAGGCCGGCGATGATCAGCACCCATTGGCTCGGTGTGGCGGATCTTGATCAGCGTCGCCGCCACCGCGATGGCCATGCCGACCGCGGCGATCAGGTTGCCCCGCACCGCGGTCCTTGGGCCCGGTCAGGCCCATCAGGCCATAGATGAAGAGCGCGAACGAGATGATGTAGAGAACGGTGACCAGGTAGTTCATTTCGCTGCCAGGTCCTGGGTCTTGACGGGCGCGGCCTTCTTCTTGCCCTTGAACATGCCCAGCATCCGGTCGGTGACGATGAAGCCGCCGATGACGTTCAGCGTGCCGAACACCACCGCGACGAACAGGATGATCTGCACCGCCAGCGACGGGTGCTCAACCTCGCCGAACACCACCAGCGCGCCCAGCACCACGATGCCGTGAATGGCGTTGGTCCCCGACATCAGCGGCGTGTGCAGCGTGTTGGGCACCTTGGAGATGACCGCGAACCCGACGAACCCGGACAGCACCAGGATCGCCAGGTTGGCCAATAGCTCGTCGTACATGTAGTCCTCTCAGCCTGTCGGGCGCCGCTTCTCAGCATCGCTACGTCCCCCTCGCCGCTGCGCGGCTGGGGGTGCCCCCACTGCATCGTCGCCGGCGCGGGCCCGGGTCACACAGGCCGCCGCGACGACCTCGTCGTCGAAGTCGGGGGCCAGCTTGCCGTCGGTGATCAACAGGTCCAGCAGCGCCGTGATGTTCTTGCTGTAGAGCTCGCTGGCGTGCTCGGGCATCGTTGCCGGCAGGTTCAGCGGCGAGGCGATGGTGACGTCGTGCTTGACGACCGTCCGCCCCGGTTCGGTCAGTTCGCAGTTGCCCCCGGTCTCCCCCGCCAGGTCCACCACCACGCTGCCGGGCTTCATCGACTCCACCGCCGCGGCGGTCACCAGGCGCGGCGCGGGCCGTCCCGGGACCAGCGCGGTGGTGATCACCACGTCGAACCCGGCTGATCGCCTTTTCCAGGGACTTCTGCTGCTGGGCGCGTTCCTCTTCGGTGAGCTCGCGGGCGTACCCACCCTCACCGGCCGCATCAATGCCGATGTCCAGCCACCGCGCCCCCACCGAACGGACCTGGTCGGCCACCTCCGGGCGCACGTCGTAGCCGGAGGTGCGCGCGCCCAGCCGTTTGGCCGTCGCCAGCGCCTGCAGCCCGGCCACCCCGACGCCGAGCACCAGCAGGCTGGCCGGCTTCACGGTGCCGGCCGCGGTCGTCAGCATGGGGAAGAACCGGGTCGACTCCGACGCGGCCAGCAGCACGGCCTTGTAGCCGGCCACGTTGGCCTGCGACGACAGCGCATCCATGACCTGGGCCCGCGAGATTCGCGGAATGGCCTCGAGCGCGAACGCCTGCACGCCGGCCTCGGTGAGCGCGCCGATCGAGTTGTCGGCGTTGCGCGGTGCCAGGAACCCGATCAGGGTCTGCCCGCTGCGCAACCTGCCGACCTCTTCTTTGGTCGGGGGCGCCACTTTCACGACGACGTCGGCGGCCCACGCGTCGCCGATGCTGGCGCCTGCCTCGGTGTAGAGCTGGTCGGGAAGCAACGCGCCCTCGCCCGCACCCGACTCGACCACTACCGCCACCCCGCTGCTGACCAGCGACGCCACCGCCTTGGGCACCAGCGCGACCCGCCGTTCGTCGGCGCCGGACTCGGCGACCACCCCTACCGTCGTCTGCGCATCTGTCATGGCGCGTACATCTGCTTTCCCGCACTTTCCTGCCGTTTGGATGTGCCGCTGGCTGGCCGCACGCTTCGCTACCTTAACGCCTGCCGGATTTCACCCCGGACGTGCGATCGACCGGGGCGGGATACCGCCGGCGCGGCCGATCAACTCCCGTCGATGGTTCGTTACCCGAAGCGCGCGCAATAGCGGCCGCCGTGTTGTGGAGTCACAAGATAGCGTTGTGGCCCGCCGGCTACCAGAGCGGGATGTCTTGGCCGTGCTCCGCTGCCGGCCGGGGCCCGAAGTAGCGGCGCTCGGACTCGTCGATCCGCACGTCGTTGATGCTCGCCTCGCGGCGCGCCATCAACCCCGACGGGGAGAACTCCCACAACTCGTTGCCGTAACTGCGGTACCAGTGGCCGGCGTCGTCGTGGCACTCGTACTGAAACCGCACGGCGATGCGGTTGTCGTGGAAGTCCCACAAGCTTTTTCGCAGCGCGTAGTCGAGCTCGCGCTGCCACTTGCGGGTCAGAAAGGCCACGATCTCGTCGCGGCCGACGATGTGCTCGTCGCGGTTTCGCCACTGCGAGTCGGGCGTGTACGCCAGGCTGACCGGTGCGGGTCGCAGGTGTTCCAGGCGTCCTCGGCGGCCTGCACCTTCTTCAGCGCCGTTTCGTAGGTGAACGGAGGGAACGGCGGACGAGATTCGGTCATGCCGCCATGTCTACCGCGAGCAGACGCAAAATCGCACTAATCCGCACTGCGGCATGCGACTTTGCGTCTGCTCGTGGCGCCGAACGGCACGTGTCCTATCGTGACGGCATGGACTTCGCGATGTCGGCCAAAGCCAACGACTACCACAAGCGACTGTCCGACTTCATGACCGAGTACGTCTTCCCGGCTGAGGCCGACTACGACAAGTACCGGCACGAGGCCGGCCCGAACGATCACACCGTCCCGCCGATCATCGAGGAACTCAAGGCCAAGGCCAAGGAGCGTGGCCTGTGGAATCTGTTCCTGCCGGCCGAGTCGGGCCTGACCAACCTGGAATACGCTCCGCTGGCCGAGATCACCGGCTGGAGCCTGGAGATCGCGCCCGAGGCGCTCAACTGCGCGGCGCCCGACACCGGCAACATGGAGACCCTGCACCTGTTCGCCACCGAGGAGCAGCGCAAGCAGTGGCTGGAGCCGTTGCTGAACGGCGAAATCCGCAGCGCCTTCTCCATGACCGAACCGGCGGTCGCCAGCAGCGACGCGCGCAACATCGAGACCTCCATCGCGCGCGACGGCGGCGACTACGTGATCAACGGGCGCAAGTGGTGGACCTCCGGCGCGGCGGACCCGCGCTGCAAGGTCCTGATCGTGATGGGCCGCACCAACCCCGAGGCGGCAAGCCATCAGCAGCAGTCGATGGTGCTGGTGCCGATCGACACCCCCGGCGTGACGGTCGTCCGCTCCACCACGGTCTTCGGCTACCAGGACCAGCCCGGGCACTGCGAGATCATCTACGACAACGTCCGGGTGCCGGCCACCAACCTGCTCGGCGAAGAGGGCGGCGGCTTCGCGATCGCCCAGGCTCGGCTTGGCCCCGGCCGTATCCACCACTGCATGCGCGCGCTCGGCGGCGCCGAACGTGCGCTGGCCTTGATGGTCGACCGAGCCCGCAACCGGGTGGCGTTCGGCCGTCCGCTGGCCGAGCAGGGCGTGGTGCGGGAGGCAATCGCCAAGTCGCGCAACGAAATCGACCAGGCCCGGCTTTTGTGCGAGAAGGCGGCATGGACGATCGACCAGCACGGCAACCGCGCCGCTCACCAGCTGGTCTCGCAGATCAAGGCGGTGGCGCCGCAAGTGGCCTGCGATGTGATCGACCGCGCGATCCAGGTGCACGGCGCCGCCGGCGTCAGCGAGGACACGGTCGCTGGCCCGGCTCGTACGGCTGGCATCGCGCCATGCGCCTCTTCGACGGACCCGACGAGGTGCACATGCGGACCATCGCGCGCGCCGAGATCGGCCGGGAGAAGTCTCCGCTTCGCCGCGGCGGTCACCTCACATGGGTGAGGCCGCCGTCCGGGAACTGCCCGGCGCGTGGAACTTTCGCGATGTCGCCGACGGCGCGGGCACGCTGCGGCCGGGCAGGCTGTTTCGGTCCAGCGAGCTGAGCCGCCTGGATGACGGCGGCCGGGCAACGCTGATGGAGCTGGGCATCACCGACGTCGCCGATCTGCGCGCCGCCCGGGAGGTCGCCCGCCGCGGGCCCGGACGGGTTCCCGACGGCGTCGACGTTCACCTGCTGCCGTTCCCGGACCTCGGCGACGATGCCGAGTGAAGGCGACGAAGCCCCCCACGAACACGCGTTCCGGCAACTGATGACCAACGGCGATCCCGACGAGTCCATCAATGAGACCGCCGCCCGCTACATGGTCGACGAGTACCGCCAATTCCCCACCCGCAACGGTGCCCAGCGCGCGCTGCATCGCGTCGTCACGCTGCTGGCCGCCGGACGGCCGGTCCTCACGCACTGCTTCGCGGGCAAGGACCGCACCGGCTTCGTGGTGGCGACGGTGCTGGAGACCGTCGGCATCGATCGCGACACCATCGTCGCCGACTACCTGCGCAGCAATGAGGCCGTGGCGGAACTGCGGGCGCGGATCTCCGAGATGATCCGGCAGCGCTCGGAAACCGAACTGACTCCGGAGGTGATGACATTCACCGAGGCCCGGCTATCCGACGGTGTCCTCGGCGTCCGGCCGGAGTACCTGGCCGCCGCACGCCAGACGATCGACGAGGAATTCGGGTCGCTGGACGCCTATCTGAGCGACGCGGGAATCACCGAGGCCGACGTGGATCGACTACGCCAGGCGTTGCTCGCCTGACGCAAACCACGCGGCGTCGCCCTGACAGCTACAACTTGAAGTTGGCTTGTTTGGCCGCGGAGAGGTCGGTCGATCTCCGACCAGTGCGAGGCGACATCCTGCACCGACGGCGGCGTGTCGAAGTTGGCGCCCTCGTTCTGGAACAGCGCCACTCGCTGCACCTTGCCCCCGCCGACGACGAAAACCGAAGCGGTGTTGGGGTTTTCCTCGGTGCACAGGTAGGCCACCACCGGCGCGACATACTCGGGCGTCAGCTTCTCGAGCACCTCCTTGGGGAGGATGTCCTCGGTCATCCGGGTTGCCGCGATCGGC
Organism: uncultured Actinomycetota bacterium; assembly: GCA_963850895.1. Taxonomy (GTDB): domain Bacteria; phylum Actinomycetota; class Actinomycetes; order Mycobacteriales; family Mycobacteriaceae; genus Mycobacterium. The sequence goes on from CAWKNK010000003.1 coordinate 247,271, forward strand.
GCGACGGCGTTGGCGTGGATGTTGTACTTCGCCCCCTCCTGCGCCAGCGTGTTGATCATGCCGACCAGGCCGAGCTTGGCCGCGCCGTAGTTGGTCTGGCCGAAGTTGCCGAACAGGCCGCTGGTGGAGGTGGCGACGACGATCCGGCCGTAGCTCTGCTCACGGAAATGCGGCCAGGCGGCGCGAATGCACGTTGTACCCGCCGTACAGGTGCACCTTGAGCACGGCGTCCCAGTTCTCGAAGGTCATCTTGTGGAAGGTGCCGTCGCGCAGGATCCCGGCGTTGCTCACCACGCCGTGCACGGCGCCGAACTCGTCGAGCGCGGTCTTGATGATGTTCGCGGCGCCCTCGGGCTCGGCGACGCTGTCGTAGTTGGCGACCGCCCGGCCGCCCGCGTCCTTGATCTCGTTGACGACGTGGTCGGCCATCGCCGATCCGGCGCCCGTGCCGTCGCGGGCCCCACCAAGGTCATTGACGACGACGCTGGCACCCTCGCGGGCGAGGGTCAGGGCGTATTCCCGGCCCAGTCCCCCGCCGGCTCCGGTGACGACGATGACGCGATCCTGCACTCCGGGCATCAGGTTCCTCTCTAAGGTGAAAAATACGGCCTTGCAAGCGATTTGGAGCAGTGGTTCAGAACATCCGGCGGGCCATCTTGAAGGCCCGCGGGGTGTACGGCGGGTAGATGAAGCTCGACAGGTCGGGTCGGGTCGGCTTGGTCAGCACCGACTTGCGGTGGCTGAACTCCTCGAAGCCATAGCGGCCGTGGTAGGCCCCCATGCCCGATGCGCCAACACCGCCGAATGGCAGCTTGGCCGTCGACACCTGGAACGCCAGGTGGTTGACCAGCATGCCGCCCGCCGGCACCTCCTTGATCACCCGCTCGCGGGTCTCACGCGTCTTGGTGAACAGGTACGCGGACAGCGGCTTAGGCCGCGAGTTGACGAAACGTATTGCGTCGTCGAGGGATTGGACGGTGATCACCGGCAGCACCGGTCCGAAGATCTCGTTCTGCATCAGCGGCCCGTCCGGATCGGGGTCGACGACGACGGCGGGCTGGATGCGCAGGGTCGACGCGTCACATTTGCCGCCGACGATGACCTTGCCGTCCCCGCCGGAGAGGTAGCCGCTGATCCGGTCGAACTGACGCTGGTTGACGATCCGCATCCCGTTGGGCTTGTCCGACGTGAACTTCGTGATGGCCGCGCCGATCTTGCTCACCAGCTCGTCGCGAATCTTGACGTCCGCCAACACGTAGTCGGGGGCGACGCAGGTCTGGCCGGCGTTGAGCAGTTTCATCCAGGCGATCCGCTTGGCCGCGACGTCCACGTCGGCGTCGGCCGCCACGATCACCGGGCTCTTGCCGCCGAGCTCCAGCGTGCACGGTGTCAGATGCGGTGCCGCACCTTCGTAGACCTTGCGGCCGATCTCGGTGCCGCCGGTGAACAGCACACGGTCCAGGCCCTGCGCGATGAGCTCCTGGCTGACCGAGCCGTCGCCCTCGACCACCGCGATCGCGTCGTTGTCGAGGTATTTGGGCACCAGCTCGGCCATCAGGTGTGCGGACGCCGCGGCGATCTCCGAGGGCTTGAGGATGACGGCGTTGCCCGCGGCGATCGCCCCGACCGCCGGGCCCAGCGTCAGATAGAACGGGTAATTCCAGGCGCCGATGATCAGCACGGTGCCGTAGGGCTCGTACTCCACCCATCCGCGGCCGGGCAGCTGCGGCATCTCGAGCAGCTGGTATCTGCGGCGCGTCCACCTGCGCACCCGCTTGGCCGCGATACTTCGCTTCGCCGGCGGTGGTTGCGACATCGGCGATAAACGCCTCGAACGGGCTGCGGTCCAGGTCTTCGGCGAGCGCGGCGGCGATGGCGGCCTCGTTTTCTTCCATCAGCTTCGCCAGCTGCAGCAGCTGCCGCTTGCGCCACTCGATGTCGCGGGTGCGGCCGGTGGCGAAGGTTTTGCGCAGCCGGTCCACCGTCGCGGCGATATTCGCCGGCTGAGGTGTCGGCGCGCCCGTTGGCGGTTCGGATGTCTTTGGTGCAACCGATTCGGTGGTCATCGTTGTCCTTCCCCTGCTTCGGTCATCCCGGAGGCGCCCGCTGCTCGTCGCACGAGCGCTCATGGGTGATACCCGCGATCCTAACCATCCGGTTGGGAGAGCAGTAGAAAGGATCTGGCCCAGCGAACCGGCCGCCGCGCCGGGCGAGCGACTCAGGGTTTGGTGGCCGTCACAAAACTGTTCGCGAACGGCCGGTCTTCGGGCTGCGGCGCGCGGCCCAATCGCAGCCGCCTCGTCGCGCGCGCTCACCGTGCGGGTGGTCCAGCCGTGCGCCGGCGAACCATTCTGCGCAGTCGGGTCGGCCCTCGTCGTCGAACCAGAGGTCGAACGGGTTGAACGAGGTGTCTTGGCCGCGCGCTTCGCGCTTGGCCTTCAGTTGCGGCCCACTTCTCCTCGGCCTCGCGGCGCTTCTCCGCGTCGACTCCGAAGTTCTCGACGGCCACCCGGCTGCCCGGCCCGCTCAGCGAATCGATCGAGGCGAACAGCGCCTCCTGTGCCGCCGCGGGCAGAAACGGCAACAGCCCCTCGGCCAGCCATGCCGTCGGCCGGCTCGCGTCAAAACCGGCGTCGCGCAATGCTTGGGGCCAGTCGTGGCGCAGGTCGACGGGCACCGCCCGCCGGTCGGCGACGGGCTCGGCGCCGTGGCCGGCCAGCGTCTCGGTCTTGTACTCGAGCACCTTGGGCAGATCGATCTCGTAGACGACGGTGCCGGCCGGCCAATCCAAGCGGTAGGCGCGCGAATCCAGGCCGGCGGCCAGAATCACGACCTGCCGGATACCGGCGGCTGAGCGGCGTCGGCGAAGTACGCATCGAAGAAGTGGGTGCGCACCGCCTGGTAGTTGATCATGTGCTGGGCGTCGACGGCTTCGTCCTCGGAGTCGTCGTCCGGCTCCCCGGCCCACCACGCGGCCACCTGCTCGCGGACTCCCTCGAGCTCGGGCGTGGACACCAGCGGCTCGGCGAACTCGTCGCGGATGAGCGGGTCGGCGCTGGCGGTCTCGGCGGCACGGGCCAGGGCGACCATCACCGCGGTCGCCCCGACGCTGGTGGCGATGTCCCAGGAGTCGTCCGCGGTGCGCGGCATTACAGCCGCTCCGCGATCACGAAGTCGGAGAATGCGTCCTTGTCGTCGGCCAGCGGGACGTTCTCAATCCAGCGGCCCAGCCGGCGCATCTCGTCCGTCGAGTGCTGCGCGGTGGCGCGCCAGCCGTGGTTGTTGAGCCATTCGGCGACGTCCGCGCGGTGCTCGTCGCGATACATCAGCTCCCCGACGTCGATGGTCTGCTTCCAAGCCGATCTCGTCGGCCACCTTCTTGAACCGCTCGCGCATCTGCTGGCGCCGCTCGTCGGCGTGGTGCGGGTGCGGTTTCCGCCGAGACCCGGCTTCCCGCCGGGCTCAGCTCGCCGATCAGGGTGAACAGCCGGTCCTGGGCCTCGGCGGGCAGGTACATCAGCAGGCCCTCGGCCAGCCACGCGGTGCGCGCCGTCGGGTCGAAGCCCGCGGCGCGCAGCGCGGCCGGCCAGTCCTGGCGCAGGTCGATGGCCACCGCGCGGCGATCGGCCGAGGGCTGTCACGCCGTTTTCCGCCAGCGTGCTGGACTTGTACTCCAGCACCTGCGGCTGGTCGATCTCGTACACCGTGGTGCCGGCCGGCCAGTCCAGGCGGTAGGCGCGCGAATCCAGCCCCGACGCCAGGATCACCATCTGGCGGATTCCGGCGGCGACGGCGTCGGCGAAGTAGGTGTCGAAGAAGTGCGTCCGCACCGCCTGGTAGCTGCGCATGTGCTGCGAGGTGCGCCGCGGATTCGGCGTCGAGGGCTTCGATCTTGGCCGCGACCTCGGGGTCGAGCATGGCCTCCCACAAAACGCCGGCGCCGGCGCCGGTGACCAGAAGCTTGGCGTACGGGTCGCGGATCAGCGCGTCGGGCCGCTCGGTTTCGACGGCCCGGGCGGCGGCCACCATCACCGCGGTGCTGCCGACGCTGGTCTTGATGTCCCAGGTGTCGTCGTGGGTGCGCAGTGAGCTCATCGAGTTGCTCCTTGGATCTTTCGTTGGTCAGGTGGACGGCTCGTCGAGACGCGCCCGCAGCAGCGTGCTGCGCACGGCGTCTTCGGCCAGGTCTTCGGGTACCGGGCGGCCCAGCCGGGCCATCTCTTCGCGGTTGTTCACGACGTGCACCTGCCAGCCGTGGTCGGTCAGCCACTGGGCGGCATCCGAACGGTCGGGCTCGTGGATAGGTCAACGCCTCGACGTTGACGTCCAGACCGAGCCGCTCCCGCATCCGCAGCCAGCGCTGCGGTATTGCTGCCGCGAGTTCATGCCGAACACCTCGATGGCGACCTGGCTGCCCGGGGCGCTCAGCGCGGTGAACATCTCGAAGAGCCGGTCCTGAGCATCGCTTGGCAGGTACGGGCAGCAAGCCCTCGGCCAGCCATGCGGTCGGCCGGGTGCGGTCGAATCCCGCGGCGGCCAGTGCCGCCGGCCAGTCGTCGCGCAGGTCCACGGGGACGGTGCGCCGGCTGGCGGTGGGACCGCGCCGTGTGACTCCAGAATGCCGGTCTTGTATTCCAGCACCTTGGGCTGGTCGATCTCGTAGACCGCGGTGTCGGCCGGCCAATCCAGGCGGTAGGCCCGCGAGTCCAGCCCGGCGGCCAGGATCACCACCTGCCGGATTCCGGCGCTCGACGGCGTCGGCGAAGTACTCGTCGAAGAAGTGCGTGCGCACCGCCTGGTAGTCGATGCCGAGGCGATGCGCGCGGCGCCCGTGCTCGTCGCCGTCGAGCCAGGCCAGCTCGGGGTCGGCCAGCCGGGCCCACGCCGGTCCGGCGGACGACACCAAGATGCGGGCGAAATCGTCACGGATCAGCGGGTTGGGCTTCCGGCGGTTTCCGCCGCGCGCGACGCGGCGACGCCCAGCGCGGTCGCGCCGACGAGTTCGGTGATGGCCCAGCGAGTCGCCGGCGGTCTCGTAACGAAGGCGGTGACGAGGCGTCATTGAAATCAGTCATGACGCCGACCATGCTACCCGAATAAGTTAGTTAGCCTATACGCTTTGTGCGCGACCTCACTGCGCGGATGGGCGTCGCGGCGCCGGTTAGGCCTCGGGCCGCCACAGCGCGCCTTCCAGCAGCTGCCGCAGCATTTCGGTGACGGCCGACATCTGCTGCGTAGCTCGCGCACGATAACCGGCGTAGAACCCCACGCCGCAGAGCACGACAAGCAGCGTCTCGACCAAAGCCGACGCGTCGATATCGGCGGCGACCTCGCCGCGTTCGATCGCGTCGCTGACGGCCCGTGATCAGAAACTCCCGGCTAATTCGCACTGAATCGTTTTCGGTTTTGTTCAATTCCGGGTGCCGCTGCGACTCGAGTACGTCGGTGATCAAAAACGCCGACGCGGAGGGATTCTCGGAATTGGCGCGCACCGCCGCGGAGATGAACGCCGTCAGCCGCCCCATCAGTGTGGTCTTCGCGCTCGGCCTGTTTGATGCCGGCGCCGATGACCAGTTTCGTTGGTTTGCTCCACCACTTCCCGATACAAGCACCCGCTTGCTGGGGAAGTAGTGGTTGATCGCCGGCCTGGTCAGGTCGGCGCGGACCGCGATCGCCTGGAAAGTCGCCCCGTCATAGCCACGTTCGCTGAATACAAGGCGAGCAGCCTGCAAGATTCGCTTTCGCGTCTCGTCTGCCTTCGCGGCAGGGGGGCGTCCTGGCCTGCGGCTCCCCGTTGACGGCATCGTAAAGTGTGCCACCGCCGTGGTGCGGCATTAGCGCATTCGGCGGAATGCTGCCGAATTTTCCGGCTTGGTAGTCCTCCAGCGCCTCGACCAATTCCGCGCGCGAGTTCATCACGAAAGGTCCGTAGTGGAATACCGGCTCGCGAATCGGTCGGCCGCCCAGAAGCAGCACATCCATGGCCCCCGAAACCGATGTGCGCGACGATTCCTGGGCCCGGTTGGCGCCCACGGTGATCCGATCTCCGGGTCCGAGCACGGCCAATTGGCCCTGCGCGAATCGGGTGAGCGACCGGACCGACGTATCCGCTCCCGGACAACACGTATACCAGCGCATTGAAATCACGCCGCCACGGAATGTTGAGCCGGGCGCCGTTTTCGATCGTGGCGTGCGCGAGCGTGATCGGCGTGTGGGTGACGCCGGGTCCCCGGTGGCCGTCGATCTCGCCGGCGATGATGCGGACCAGCGCCCCGCCGTCGTCGGAGGCGATCAACTTCGGCGTCGCCGCCCTCGATGGCCTGATACCGGGGCGGCGCGAACTTGTCCTTCTTCGGCAAATTCACCCACAACTGGATGCCGTGAAAGAGGCCACCGCTCTCGACCAGTTCGGCGGGCGGCGTCTCGATGTGCAGGATGCCCGAACCAGCCGTCATCCACTGCGTCGCGCCGTCGGTGATCAGGCCGCCACCCCCGTGGGAGTCCTGGTGGGCGAACTTGCCGTCGATCATGTAGGTGACCGTCTCGAACCCGCGGTGCGGGTGCCAGTCGGTGCCCCTCGGCTCGCCCGGTTGGTATTCCACCTCGCCCATCTGGTCCATGTGCACAAACGGGTCCAGGGCGGCGGTGCTGACCCCGGCGAAGGCGCGGACGACGGGAAAACCCTCGCCCTCGTAGCCGCGCGGCCCGGTGGTGATCGACCGGACCGGGCGCTCGGTGTCGGCGGGAGCGGCGGCGCCGACGCGTGGCAACGTCAGCGTGTTGGCGGTGATAGCGGGCATGTTGACCTCCGTGATGCAGAACTACCTCGAATAACCGGACCGCGGTCCGGTTATTCCCCCGGTGTGTAGCGGCGGTGCTGCATAAGATGACGTGGTGCTTGCGGGAGCGGAGCCACGGCCGGGCGTGAGGCCCGCGCCGTGACCGAACAGATCGACGACGAACCCCAGCCCGCGGTGGCCTCGGCTCCAGGTGCCGGCGGAAGATTCGGGGCGCCGATCAGGAAGTCCGGCTACCTGCAGAAATGGTTGCTGCTAGGCGTCACGATCGGCTTCGTCGCCGGCCTGGGAGCCGTCATCTTCTATCTGGCGCTGAAATACACCGGCGAGTTTCTGCTCGGCTACGTAGGCGGGCTACCACATCCCGACGCCCGTCGGGTGAGGGCGGCGCCCGCGGGTCAGCGGTTTTCGCCGCGCGTGGGCGATCCCGTTGGTGACGACGGGAGGAGCGTTGCTGTCGGCCTTGCATCGTCGCGAAGCTCGCCCCGGAGGCCACCGGCCATGGCACCGACCAGGCCATCGAGGCAGTGCACAGCGATCCGCGCGCCATCCGCTTCCGGGCGGTGCTGGTGAAGATGGTGGCCAGCGCGCTGACCATCGGCTCGGGCGGTTCGGCCGGCCGGGAGGGCCCGACGGCGCAGATCTCGGCCGGCTTCAGTTCGTTGCTCGCCCGGCGGCTCAACCTGTCCGATGAGGACGGCCGGATCGCGGTGGCGCTGGGCATCGGCGCGGGCATCGGCGCGATTTTCGCCGCGCCGCTGGGCGGTGCGGTGCTGGCCGCCTCGATCACCTACCGCGACGATTTCGACTATCGCTGCCTGTTGCCCGGATTCATCACCTCGGGCACGGCCTACGCGGTGCTCGGCTCGTTCCTGGGTTTCGATCCGCTGTTCGGTTATATCGACGCCGAGTACCGCTTCGAGAGGGCGTGGCCGCTGCTGTGGTTCGTGGTGATCGGTCTGGTCGCTGTCGCGGTCGGCTATCTGTACGCCCGCACCTTCCACGCCGCGGTGCGGTTCACCCGCCGGCTGCCGGGCGGTCCGGTGCTCAAGCCGGCGATCGGCGGGCTCCTCGTCGGACTGCTGGGACTGCTGATTCCTCAGATCCTGAGCAGCGGCTACGGCTGGGCGCAGCTGGCGGCCGACCGCGGGTCCCTGCTGGCCATCCCGTTGTGGATCGTCGTCGTCCTCCCGATCGCCAAGATCGTCGCCACGTCGCTGTCGATCGGCACCGGCGGATCCGGCGGACTGTTCGGGCCGGGAATCGTCATCGGCGCCTTCGTCGGGGCAGCCGTCTGGCGGCTGGGCGAGCTGTCCGGCCTGCCCGGGGTGCCGCACGATCCCGGCATCTTCGTCGTGGTCGGGATGATGACCTGCTTCGGCAGCGTCGCGCGTGCGCCGCTGGCGATCATGATCATGGTGGCCGAGATGACCGGTTCGTTCTCGGTCGTGCCCGGAGCGATCCTCTCCGTCGGAATCGCGGCGTTGCTGATGTCGCGCACCAACGTCACGATCTACGAGTCGCAGCGGCTCAACCGCGAAACCGCCGCGGCCGAGCGGGAACGTCAGGCGTCCGAGACCGAATAGCCGACTGGCGCGCTATGGAATTGCTGCGCGCGCTACTGGCGGCGTCCTTCTCGGTGGTCGAGCCCTCGTGGGTCAGCTTGCCGCCCGCGCTCTCCAGATGCGCCCGGACGAACCACTGGAACTTCTCCAGCTTCCCGGCCTGACCGATCAGGAGGTCCTGGGTGACCGGGTCGAGTTCCTCGGTCTCGTCGATGGACTTGCGGATGTCCTCGACGACGCCGTTGTAGACCAGGTCCAGCGCGGCCAGGTGCGCCTGGACGGTGTCGCGGCCGACCGAGTAGTCGTCCCAGGTGCGATCCTTGATGATCGCTCCCGGTGTGCCCTGCGGCGACGCGCCAAGGGCCGCGATGCGTTCGGCAACATCGTCGGCAAAGCCGCGGACCGCCTCGACCTGCGGGTCGATCATCTCGTGCACGCCGATGAAGTTGGGGCCCACCACATTCCAGTGCACGTGCTTGAGCGTCAGGTGAAGATCGTTGTAGGTGCTCAGTTGCTTCTGCAGCAGTTCGGTCAGCCGCGCTGCCTGCTTGTCGGTCAGTCCCGGGATGGTGAACTGCGTCATCGATTCCTCCGTTTCGCACACGGTCCTGTCTTCGAGCGGTACCCGATGGCCGGCTGAAAACCCGGCCTGGCGAGGCATACCACGTAGAGCTCGCTGATCTGCTGCACCGGCAGCCGGGCCCCGCGGCGCGGCTCGTAGGCCAGTCCGCTGGCCTCGAGCAACCGGACCACCCGGTGGCGGTGCGGCCGCATCGGCTCGAGCAGCTCGAGCATGCCGGCGTCGTCGACCGGGCGGCCCAGCAGCGTCCAGCCGATCATCTTCGGGATGTGGTAGTCGCCCACCGACAGCGCGTCGGCGTCGCCGAACGCCCGTTGCGCCGTCTCGGCGGCCGTCCACTCCCCGACCCCCGGCAACGACGTCAGCGCCTCGCGGGCCTGCGCGGCCGGCCGGGAGGCCAGCCGTTCCAGCGAGGCGGCCCGTCGCGCACAACGTACGACGGTCTGCGCACGCCCCGGGTCGACATTGGCGCGGTGGAATTCCCACGACGGGATGTGTCGCCACACCTCGGCCGACGGCGGCACCCGCATCCGGGCCGGCGCCGGCCCGGGCGCCGGCGTGCCGTACTTGGACACCAGCAGGCGCCACGCCCGAAACGCGTCGGCGCCCGGCACCCGCTGCTCGATGATCGCGGGGATCAGCGCCTCGAGCACCAGTCCGGTGCGGCCCAGGCGCAGATGCGGCACCCGCCGGTGCGCGGCGGCAACCGTCGGGTGCCGCGGCACGAAGTCCGAGGCGTCGTCCTCGGGGCCCAGCAGCGCGGGCAGCATCTCGACGAACTCCGGCGCCCCGCCACCCCAGGCCACGCAATGGGCGGCGTTGGGGGCCGCGCGGCTGATCCGGGCGGTGACGGGGCCGGTGGGCAGCAGGCTGGTGCGCCAGATCGTGCCGTCGCCGGGGAGCTGGAAACAGGGATCCCCGGGCCCTCGGCGAAGCGGCGCCAAGCGTGTGCCCGAAGCTGACCGCCCCGGGAAACGTGACCGTGCGCGCGCTCTCCACCGAAACTCCGACCGCTCCGATTGACCGTTAACGATGTGTCCAAGTCAATATTGCGATGTGACGACGCCGTTCGATGACCCGCAGGGCGAACTGGCGTGGATGTTCCTGCAGAGTACGAGCGAGGGCGGCGACCTCGACGAGGGCTTCGCGCTGCTCAGCGACGACTTCACCTACTGGACGCTCGTCACGCGCACGACCTGCGACAAGGAGACCTTCCGGCGGGCGATCGAGCGACGCAAGCGAGAACTCGAGCTGACCATCGACCTGGTGCGGTGTGTCAACGAGGGAGACACGCGTGGTCGTCGAGGCGCAGGCCAGCGGCACTACCACCGGCGGCGTCGAATACGACAGCCCGTTCGTCTGCATCTTCGACACCCGCGACGGGTTGATCGTCTCGATGCGGCTGATACAGCGACACCCGCGCACACGAGGCCGCGCTCCCCGGGTGGACCTTCTAGAAAGCCGACACGCTGATTTCGGCCTTATTCGGGTAGAAGGCGACATGCCCGGCGATCGCCGCGACCGCCGGATAGGGCTGCTCGTAGGTCCAGATCACGTCCTCGACGGTGTCACCGGCAGAGCTGGTCACGCTGTAGTAGCTCGCCTCACCCTTGAAGGGGCAGTATGTGCTGGTGTTCGTCCGGGTCAGCCGCTCCTGCACGACATCGCTCAACGGGATGTATTGCACGGCAGGCAAAGTGGCTTCGCGCAATTCAAGCGCGGCCGTCGAGTCGGCCACCAGCTCGCCGTTGACACGAACCTGTACCCGTCCCTTCGTCGGCTCGATGGTGATCGGGTGGCCAGCGCTGGGTTCTTTGATTTCGGGGTGGCTCATGGTTTCCTCCTGGACGCCGATAGAGGGTTCAACACAAGCCGGGGCCCGACACTTCCCGATCAGGGCGGTCCGAATGCGTAGCGGTGATATTGCGCCATTGTTCGTAATGTCGGCACGGCCGCCATCACCCTGCCGATCCGCCGAGCAAGTGGCGAAACCAGGTCGAAGGTGTCACTGTCGAAGACCGACTCCCATGCCAGTAGGCGCACCCCGGGGACGCCGTCGACGATGTCGCCGGGCCCGTCGATTCCCCAGTGCAGTTTCGATCCCGAGCGACGGACTACCGCGTTGATCACCTGTGTGCGAATCCCAAAGGTGTTGAAGGCGTCGAACTGCAGTTCTCCCGAAGGGAATCGATTGACGACGCGGCGAAGCAAGGCCAGCCCGTCGTCCTTCTTCAGGTACATGGTCAGGCCCTCGCCGAGGAACAGGGCGGGAAGGTCAGCCGGTATCTCGGCCAGCCAGGACGGATCGGTGACCGAGGCCGGCAGCATGCGGCAGTTCGTTCGGGCGGGATACAGCCGTTCGCGCAGGCCGATGACTTCGGGATAGTCGACGTCGTACCACCGCACGCCGGGCGGCGGATCCAGGCGGTATACCCGGGCATCCAGACCGCAGCCCGCGTGCAGCACGACCGCTTCGGGATGCACGTCCAGGAACTGGCGAGCCCAGTTGTCGAAGTGTTTACTGCGAACGGCGACCGACGGCGCCCGGCGCGCGTCGATAGTCGTTGTCTCCCAGTCGTACTCGATGCGTGCCACGGCGGCCTTCGCGTAGTGGTCGCCAAGGATCGACGGGGAAGCGTCTGCGTCCAGCGCCTTGGCATAAAGCGTCGCCAGCATCGTCTGCGGCGGGCCCTCGAGGTCGACGCGTATCCGGTCCACGGGCCGGGCCTATTCAGCTTGCGCGACGGGAGTGTTCTTTCGAGGGGTCCGCATGGCGGCCCAGAACCTCGCGGCCTCGCGGATCGATTCCTCGACCGGGCGCGGCTGCCAGCCCAATTCGCGCTTCGCCTTGCTGCTGTCCACGGCGGCTTCGGCGCGCATCATGCGCACCGATGCGAGGCTGAGTTCGGAGTCCTTGCCGCTGAGCCGGGCCTTCAGGCTGCCCAGCGCGGAAAGGGCGTAGAGCATCGGCACCGAAATCGAGCGCTGCGGCGGTGGCACGCCGGCCTCGTCGGCGGCGATGCGTACGACGTCGTTCAGCGCAATCATCCGCTCGGAGACGAGGTAGCGCTCGCCGATGCGCCCGCGCTCGGCGGCCAGGATCATGGCCCGCGCGGCATCGTCGACGCCCACGACTTCCAGCTGGATGCCGTTCATCATGAAGGGCAGCTTGCCGAAGACCGCGCCGGCGATGAACGCACCGTGCGGGGTGCCGCCCCAGTCACCGCTGCCATATGTCGTCGACACGCACATCGCGATGGCGGGCAGAGCGGCATCGGCCACGTACTGCATCACCAGGTTTTCGGCCTGCACCCTGGACTGCACATAGGGAGTCAGCCCCCGCGGGCTGATCACGTCGTCTTCGGTCGCCACGTGCCCATGTCGGCGGCCCACCGTCGCGTAGGTGCTCGTGAAGATGAACCGGCGCAGGTCGGGTTGCTTGACGGCGACATCGAGAACGTTGCGCAGCCCTTCGACGTTGGTGCGAAACAGCGGCGACGGGTCACGCAACCACGCGCGGGTGTCGACGACGCAGTAATAGACGTCGTCGACGCCGTCCATCGCCTCGCGCAACGTGGCGTCATCGAACACGTCGCCATAAAAGCGGGTGCACCGCGTCGGCTCGAGGTCATCGATGGAGCGGGTATTGGCATTCGGACGCACCATTGCCCGAACTTCATAGCCTTCTGCGGCACCCTTGGCGACGAGCTGCCGGGTGACATGCGAACCCAGAAAGCCGTTGGCGCCGATGACCAATTTGGGTTTGGTGGGGCTCACGGATCCCTCTTCTGTCACGGTTGTCCGCCGCCGTTCTCTTGCATCCACCGCGCAGCGTCTTCGTCGAGCGTGCCCAGCGCCTGGGCCTTGCGGCACCACTTCATTCCGGCCCGCAGGAAACGCAGCGGGTTGTAGATGTCTTCCTGACGGCACCACAAGCCGTCCCCCGCGTACGTGACAATCGAGATGTTGGTCGCGGTGATGACGCTCCCGTCACCCGGGTCACGCATGGGATTGTCCAGTTCGCAGATGATCCGCCCGGTGGACTCGTCGATGACCGACCACAGCGAGGGGAAAGCCACCATGTGGCTGCCGGGGTAGGTCGTCATCGTGCGCTTGATCCACTCGCGGACCTCATCGCGGCCCCGCATGGTGCCGGCCGCGTGCTCGACGTACTCGACGTCGGGCGTGTACTGCTCCACCCAGGCGTCCCAGTCGCGCGTCTCGGCGGCCCGGGCCACCGTCTCCTCGAACTTCTCGAAGGCTGCGGACAGTTCGCTGCGGGAGAACGCTGGCGTCGTCATGTTGCGGCACTTCCCGAAATCGTCGCGACGTTGCGGCTCACCGGCGGAGTGTAGCCTGGGCGGGACCGTGGCCGGTTAGGAGGACGAGCAATGGCAACCCAAAAAGCGATACTTGCCGGCGGCTGTTTCTGGGGGATGCAAGAACTCATCCGCAAGCAGCCGGGCGTGGTGTCGACCCGGGTCGGTTACACCGGCGGCGACGTCCCGAATGCGACCTACCGCAATCACGGCACGCACGCCGAGGCTATCGAGATCGTCTACGACCCGGCCGTCACCGACTACCGCACGCATGCTGGAGTTCTTCTTCCAGATCCACGATCCGACAACGAAGGACCGCCAGGGCAACGACCGTGGAACCAGTTACCGATCGGCGATCTTCTACCTCGACGAGGAGCAGAAGCGAATCGCGCTGGACACCATCGCCGACGTCGAAGCGTCCGGGTCTGTGGCCCGGCAAGGTCGTGACCGAGGTCGGCGCCGCCGGAGATTTCTGGGAGGCCGAGCCCGAGCACCAGGACTACCTGCAGCACTACCCCAACGGGTACACCTGCCACTTCGTGCGTCCCGGTTGGAAGTTGCCGCGCCGGGCCACCGCGGACCAGTAGGCAGCCCCGGCTCAGCGCCGGTGCACCACGACTCGGCCGCCATCTTTCGGGCGTGTAGGCGACGCCGCGGCCATGCCACTTCTCCCCCGGCGCCGTCGTGGTCTCAATGGTGAAGTGCCGCAACACGGTTCGCAGCACGACGTCCATCTCCATGTTGGCGAACGCCGCCCCCACACAGCGACGGGTGCCACCGCCGAAGGGGATCCACGCGAAGGCCGACGGCTTGGTCCCGACGTACCGTTGCGGGTCGAAACGCTCGGGATCGGGGAAGACGTCGGGGTTTTCGTGAATCTGCGCGATGCTCACCAGGATCGAATCGCCGCGGGGAATGACCCACTCCCCGAGTTGATAACTCGGCGGATAGACGCGCCGGGCGGCGAAATCGATGACCGTCCTGGCCCGCTGGACTTCCAGGATCGTCGCCTGACGCAGCTCCTGGCCGCCATCCCCATCGGCACAGTCGGCTTCCTCGACCAGAGCCGCCAGTACGTCCGGGTGCCGGGTCAGCCGCTCGAACGCCCAGCCCAGCGTGGAGGCGGTGGTTTCGTGGCCGGCGGCCAGCAGCGTGAGCAGCTCGTCGCCAATGTCCTTGCGCGACATGACCGAACCGTCGTCGTAGGTGCTGCGCAGCATCAGCGCGAGCACGTCGCTGCGTTCATCGAAGTTCGGATCCGCCCGCTCGGCTTCGATCAGCCTGTCGATGATGGCGTCGTACTGGCGGCGCCACTCGTCCAGCCGTCCCCAGGGGGTGTAGCGCCCGTAACTGCGTTGCGGCTTGGGCATTGTCGCCATCCGTGAGCCCAGCGTGACCCACGGCGGGATGAGCCGACGGAGCTCGTCGAGTTCGGCGCCTTCGGCCCCGAAGACGGCGCGCAGGATGGCGTTGAGCGTGATGCGCATCATCGACGGCAGCGTCGCGAACGCCTCGCCCTCCGGCCAGCCGGCGGTCTCCCGCAAGGTCTCTTCTTCGATGATCGCCTCGTAGTTCTTCATGCTCTTGCCGTGGAACGGCGGCGCCAACAAGCGCCGTCGCCGACGGTGGTCCTCCCCGTCGAGCGCGAAGACAGAGCCGGAGCCGAAGAGCCGGCTCAGGTTGGGCTGGATGTTGCCGAGTTCGTCCGGGCTGGTGGTGAAGATCTGCTTGGCCAGCTGCGGGTCGCCGACCACCACGACCCGGCCGTACATGGGGAGGTTCAGCGTGAAGACGTCGCCGTGCCGGCGGGCCAGCCGCTGAATCATCCCTCGCCGCGACACCGCAAAACCCAGTCCCTGCAACACCTTTGGCAGCCGGGTTGCGGGGGGCAACCTGACGGCGGCGGTTGCCGGTGGCGCGGTGACGACTTCAATCATGGCGCGCTGCTCCCATATCTGCCTCCGAAAACCGGGGTGGTACCGCGGTGTACCAAAACGTTTCCCGTTACGGTACTCTGTAGTACCAAGCCTGACAAGGGTGCCGTACCTACCGAAAGGGGCGCCGGCCGTGACCTCAGCGGCGACAGCAACGGCTGACGATGCGCCGGTTCTCGGCGACCCCTTCCGGCTCCGGTTGCTCGACGGCCTCGCCACTTCGATCGCCGAGCGCGGCTACCGCGCCAGCACCGTGGCCGACATCGTCCGCAATGCCCGCACGTCGAAGCGCACCTTCTACGACCAGTTCGCGAGCAAGGAAGAGTGCTTCCTGGAGCTACTCGGGTCCGACATCGAAAGACTCGGCGAGTGCATCGCGGCGGCCGTCGATCCCGAGGCCGATTGGCATCAGCAGATTCGTCAGGCGGTCGAGGCCTACGTCGGCTACATCGAGTCCCGGCCCGCCATCACGCTGAGCTGGATCCGGGAACTTCCGTCGCTCGGTGCCGCCGCCCGCCCGGTACAGCGCCGCGGGCTGCAGCTGCTGTCCAGCCTGTTGATCGACCTCAGCGCCAGCCCCGGGTTCCAGCGGGCCGAGCTGCCTCCGCTGACCGCCCCGTTGGCCGTCATCTTGCTGGGCGGTCTGCGCGAACTCACCGCCCTTGCCGTCGAAGACGGAAACCCGGTGCGGGGAATCGTCGAGCCGGCTGTCGACGCCTCCATCGCCCTGCTCGGCCCGCGACACTAGGCTCAATCGCAGACCCCTCAACCAGACGGAGGACCCCGCGATGCGACTATCGACCCGGAACCAGCTCAAGGGGACCATCACCGAGGTCGACCTCGGCACCGTCATGGCGGTCGTGAAGGTGAAGCTCGACGGCGGCGACCAGGTCATCACGTCCTCCGTCACCAAGGACGCCGCCGCCGATCTCGGGCTCAAGGTCGGGCAACCCGCAACCGTGTTCATCAAGTCCACGGAAGTCACCATCGGCGTCGAGTAGCCCATGGCCTCGACTATGCGCGCCGAGCGCTTTTACGCCGACACCAAAAGGGTTGCGCTCGAAGACGTTCCGATCCCGGAGCCCGGTCCCGGCGAAGTCCTGGTCAAGGTCGCCTTCTGCGGCATCTGCCACTCCGACCTGAGCCTCATCAACGGCACCTTCCCGGCGCAACAGCCCGTGGTGACTCAAGGCCACGAAGCGTCGGGCACCATCGCGAAGCTGGGCCCGGAGGTGACCGGCTGGGCCGAGGGCGACCGCGTTGTGGTTGCCGCCGGCCGGCCCTGCCAGCGCTGCGCGAACTGCCGTCGCGGCGACGTGGTGAACTGCCTGCGGATCCAATTGATGGCCTTCGCCTACGACGGTGCGTGGGCCGAATACACCGTGGCGCAAGCGGCGGGCCTGACCCGGGTACCCGACAACGTTCCGCTGGAGCAGGCGGCGATCCTGGCCGACGCGGTGTCGACGCCGTTTGGGGCCGTCGTCCGGACGGGGAAAGTGGCGGTCGGCGAGTCGGTCGGCGTGTGGGGCGTCGGCGGTGTCGGCACCCACATAGTCCAACTGGCGCGGTTGGTCGGCGCCGTACCGATCATTGCCGTCGACATCAACCCCGCAGTATTGGAGCGTGCTTTGGCCGTCGGCGCGGACTACGCGTTCGACTCCCGCGACGAGGCGCTCAAGGACAAGGTCGCGGAGATCACCGGCGGCCGGCTGCTGGACGTGGCCTTCGACGCCGTCGGCCTGAAGGCGACGTTTGAGCAGGGCCTTGATTGCCTCACCTCGGGCGGCCGGCTGGTGGGCGTCGGGATGAGTGCGGAGGCGCCGACCATCGGGCCCACCTCCCTGTTCGGGTTGACCCGCAAGCAAGTGCTCGGCCACCTGGGCTATCAGAACGCCGACATCGAGACCCTGGCGAAGCTGGTATCGGCTGGGCGCCTTGACCTTTCACGGTCGATCAGCGAGATCGTCGCGCTGGAGGACCTGCCGCACGGCATCGAGAAGCTCGAGCGCCAGGAAGGCAACCCCATCCGCATCCTCGTTCGGCCGTGAGGGCGCCGGCCCCCCGCGAAGCATAACCAGTTGCGACGACACGCCAAAACGGCGGAGTTATGTTTCGCCGCGGAGGAAGGCCCGCACCCGGTCGAGCACCAGCTCGGGTCGCTGCTCGACGATCCAATGCCCCACGCCGTCGACCAGCTCCACCTCGAAATCGCTTATGCGGTCGGCATACCCGTCGGTCAGATCCGGCGTGATCACCGGATCTTCGGTACCGGTCAGCCAACGGACCGGCACCTCGACGCGAGCATCGTCATACTCGCCGCGCATCCAGCTCAGCATCTCGCGGGTTTGAAAGCTGCGATACCACCGCGAACCCGCCTCCGCGTGGCCGGGCTGCCGCATGCATTCGAGGTACAGGCGCACGTCGTCGTCGGGCAGCGTGTAGCCGCCACCGACCCATGACCCCAACATGCGAACGAACCGCGAGTCGGGCGCGCTGATGATCCGCGGACCGATGACCGGCAACGAAATCGGGATCTGATACCAGAATCGCCAGATGTTGCGGACAGTCGACAGGCCGCGCTTCACCCAGGGCGCCACGGTGTTCACCCCGAAGAACCCGGTCACCTTGTCCGGGTGCCGCAGCATCATGATGAAGGCGACCGGTCCGCCCCAGTCGTGGGCGACGAGCTTGACGGTCTTCACATCCAGGCGATCCAGGACGGCGGCCAGATCCTCGGCCATCTCGGCCTTGGTGTAGCTCGAGCGCGGCGCCGAACTCCACCCCGCACCGCGCAGATCCGGGCACAGCACCCGGTGGCCGTCGGCGGCCAACGGGCCGATCAGCTCGCGCCATTCCCACCAGTTCTCCGGGAAACCGTGCACCAGCATCACCGCCGGCCCGTCGGCCGGACCGGCGTCCGCGACATGGATCGTCACACCGCTTCCCAGATCCACATACCTGTGTTCGACACCGTCCAGAGCGGGCATAGTGACCATGAATTGAGAAGGTAGCGGCCTGCCGCGGGTTAGGCCAGAAACCGCTCGACATACGGCGCGAAGCGGCGACGCAGATCGGCCTCTGCCAACCCGAACATCTCGCAGGACGTCGCGACGTTTCCCAACCGGCCGCGGCGGTGACCCGCCAGGTACTCGTCGATCGCCGTTCGGGCTTCGTCGGTGAACGGCTCGCCGGCCAGGGCGTACACCTGCTCGGCGACGCCGATTTCGTTGGCCATGAAGTAGTCGAACCGGATGTCGATCGAGCGTTCCGGGCCGATGGTGTCCCGGTCGCGGACAAGGGCGGTGAGCATCCGTTCGAGACGGTCGATCCACGAAGCCGCGATGCGTTCCACGGGCACCGGCGACCGGTGCATGCGGGCGGAGTACGTGATCATCGCGATCATCGACAGCGCCACCGGCACGGGGTCGCGGTGCGTGAAAACGACGATGCTGCCGGGGAAGACCCGATCGAGCACCGGCACCTGCTCGAGGTGCTGGGGCGACTTGAGCAGCCAGCGCCGCCCACCCCGCAAGAACTGCATGGCCTTGAGTTGCCGGGCGAGGTATTCGTAGTGCGGCGTCTGGTCGTGGGCCTGGTAGTAGTCGCGCCAGCGCGGCACGTCGGCCAGCGTCTCGAACAGCATGGTGGAAAAGTCGTTGGCGAGCAGTTGGATCTCTTCGTGGACGTGCTCGGTGGTTATCTCGTGCATCAGCGGGAAGTGCGGCATGACCGTGTTGATCACCGCGACCGCGACATCCATCCGCGCCCGCCGCGGATCCGGCTCGACGCCGGCTTCAGACGGCAAGGGAAACGGTTCGACGCTTTCCCAGTACGGCATGGTGCGAAAGGTGGGCGGCACCGCAAGCAGGTTGTGCAGGTGGGTCGTGCCGGTGCGGGGCAACCCCGCGATCACCACGGGCGGCTGCAGCTCGATGTCGTCGATCTCGGGATGCCGCCGCAGCAGGTCGGTCAGCAGCAGACGGTTCTTGAGCAGCTGCAGCAGCTGCCCGAAGAAGTTCACAACTCCAGCCCCGTGCAGTCCGTCGATGTCGCGCAACGCGGCGAGGTAAATGTCGAGCCGCTCCCGATAGTCTGGCGCGCCGAAGTCGTGCAGGCCGGTGTCGGCGGTGGCCCTGGCATGCAGCGCGTCGGCATCCAGGGGGCAGTCCGGCGCCAGCGTGGCCATCATGTCGAGGATCTGCTGAGCCTCGGCGCTGAACCGGGGCTGCACGAGGTCATCAAGGCGAACGGCGTCGGTCACGGGGACTTATGTTACTCTCGGTTTCGTAATGGTAGTGGATTTTGGCCGACCTCGTGACCCACGCATCGACGGCGCGGTGCTGAGCGCGACCGTCGAACTGCTCGCCGAGACCGGCTATGCCGGGCTGTTGGTCTCCGCGATCGCCGAACGCGCCGGCACCAGCAAGCCCGCGATCTACCGGCGCTGGCCGAGCAAAGCGCACCTCGTCCACGAGGCGGTGTTCCCCATCGGTGTCGCCACCGAGCTGCCCGATACCGGGTCACTGCCCGAGGACCTACGCGAAATGGTCCGTCGCTCAATGGCTTTCCTGACGACACCGGCCGCCAGGGCGGCCTTGCCGGGGCTGGTGGGCGAGATGGCCGCGGACCCGACCTTGCACTCGGCGCTGTTGGAGCGGTTCGCCGGCGTCATCGGCGGCGGCCTCGCCGAGTTGCTGGAGCGGGCCGCGGGCCGCGGCGAGGTCCGGCCCGACGTGACCGCTACCGAACTGACAGATGCCATCGCCGGCATCACGCTGATGGGCTTACTCACCCGCGTCACCGAACTCGACTCTGAGTTAGGGCAAGCCTGGGTCGATCGCACAACCACGTTGCTCCTGAAGGGAATCAGCGCATGACGCACGAAGCGACGGGCGCGTGGCAGGAGCTACTCGGCACCCTCGGCACGCTTGACCGGTCCTTCCTGGAGGGCGACCGGGCGGTGACCGACGACCGTCACATCGCCGACGGCTACCGCATGCTCGCCAGCACACTCGGCGTGGCCTTCGACGCCTACCTGTTCACCGAGCCTGGCCGGCCCCAATTCGTCGCGGTGAACACGCCGTTCCGCCGCGACCGTCGCTGGGGCGGCGACAATACCGACGCCTACTACTTCATGTGTCCGGTGGATCCGAAGCGCCGCTACCGCATCAGCGGCAACAGGGGCGACAGCGTGTACTTTTCGGTGACCGCCTACAACGAGCCGTCACCGGGCGCGTGGTCCGACCGGGTCGTCGCGATCGTCCGTGACAGCGACCTCGACGTCCTCAATATCGACGCCGACGGCAACTTCACCTTCGAACTCGGCCCCATGCCCGACGCCGCCGTGCTGATGACCCGCGACTATCAAGCCGACCCGCTGACCGGCCGCCCCGTCACCTGGCGGATCGAGGCGCTCGACGAGCCGGACCCGATACGACACGGCGACGCCGAGACCGCCGCGAGCCTGCGGGCGATCGCGACCTGGTTGCGCACCATGTTCGCGATCGTGCCGCTGGCCGTTGGAACGCGCGTCGACGAAGAACATGCCCTCGGGCATGAAACGGCGCACGTCGCAAACGAATTCGCCGACCCCTATCAGGTCCCCGACGCCAACTTCGGTTGGTCGGCGCGCGACGCGTGCTACTCCTACGGCAGCTTCGTGCTCGATGACGATGAGGCGTTGGTCATCACGCACCGGCCTCCCACATGCAGGTTCTGGAACCTGGTGGTCTGGAACCAGTTCATGGCCACCTTCGGCGCCTCCGAGGGCCCGGACGCCCGCTGCTCGATCAACGGCCACAGCGCGGTACTCAACAGCGACGGTTCGGTGACGATCGTCTTGTCACGCGGGATGACCACCCACCCGAATTCGCTGACCACACTGGGCTATCCGCGCGGCAACCTCGCCTTCCGCTGGTTCCTGGCCGACGTGCTGCCGCAGCGGCCCGAGGTAAAGCTGGTGAAGGTCTCGCAGGCGCCGACGGACGTTTCCTAGACCTCGCGCGCCAACTCGATGGCCCGGCCGAGCGTGCGAAGCTTCTCCTCCAGCGTGTCGCCGGCCGGATACAGGCGGACGGTGTTCACGCCGGCAGCTCGCCACACCCCAAGCCGGGTGCGGACCATCTCCTCGGTGCCGATCAGCGTGGTGGCCAATACCATCTCGTCGGTTACCGATGCGGCCGCGCCGTCGCGGTCGCCCCGCTGCCAGCGCTCACGCACGTCGGCGGCGATGTCGGCCCAGCCCTGCCTGCTGTAGGCCTGGTTGTAGTAGTTCGTGCTCGACGACCCCATCCCGCCAAGGCTGAAGGCGAGCTCCCTTTTGCGGCCGGCGACCATGCCGCTCAGTTCCTCCTCGTCCGAGGCGAAGGCGACTTCGGCGCCCTGACAGATGTCGATATCGGCGCGCGTGCGGCCGGCGGCGGCCAGGCCCTCGTCGAGGTGCGAGAAATAGGCGTCGCCGGCGCCCTCCGGGACGAAGCTGGTGCCCAGCCACCCGTCGGCGACCCGCCCGGTCAACCGCAACATCCCCGGTGACAGTGCGGCCAGGTAGATCGGAATGGGATGCTCGGGCCGGGTCGACAACCGCATCGGCACCCCTTCGCCGCCGGGGAGCGGGATGTGAAATTGCTTGCCGGAGTGGGAGACTTTGCCTCCGTTGAACACCTGCCGCACGATGTCGACGGTTTCGGAGATGCGGGCCAGCGGCCGGCTGAACGAGACGCCGTGCAAGCCCTCGATCACCTGCGGGCCCGACGCGCCCAGCCCGAGCAGGAAACGCCCGCCCGACAGGTTCGACAGCGTGATGGCGGTCTGGGCGACCATGACGGGCGAGCGGACGCCGACCTGCAGAACGCCTGAGCCCAGCAGGATCCGTTCGGTCCGCGCCGCGAGGTAGCCCAGCGCCGACGGCGCGTCGGAACCCCAGGCCTCGGCCACCCAGCACACATCGAGGCCCAGCTTCTCCGCCTCGACGACGAAGGCCGCGGTTTCACGAGCGGCACTCGACAACTCGACCGTCGTGGCGGTTCGCATCAACGCACCCCGTGCTCGGCCAGCCTCTTGATCGCCGCGAGTGTCTTGCCGATCGCGGCCTCGAACTCGCGCATCCGCACGAACACGATTTTCTGCTCCTTGTCGGGCATCGAGTCGATGGCCACCGACAGCCCCGAACGTCCCGGACCCATCTGCATCCAGTAGCTCAGCGCGGTGCCGCCATCGCGGGGGGTCAGCCGGAACCGCCACATCGCCGCGGGATTGGCGGGTTCGCCGACGGCCCAGGCGAATTCGCGCGGCTCATCGCACGCGACGATCTGCGAGGTGGTGCTCCATTGCCCGAACGCGTCATGCTCGTTGTGTCCGATGAAGCGGGCGCCCACGCACGGGGCCTCGGCACCCTCGGCCCACTCCACGGCTTGCAGCTCGTTGCTCAGCGTCGGCATCAGCTTGATGTCGGAGACCAGGCTCCACACCCGGGCCGGATCGGCATCGATCCACGTCGATGCCTCCACCGTCGGTTTATCCGCATAGCGCGCGCCGGTCCATTCCACGCAGCCCATTGTCCCCCGCGCGCAATGCCCGGTTTGCGCGTGGGGGGACGTGGGCGACCGTCAGGCGGCCGCGGGCACTGGATCGGACCGGTCTGCCGTCGCCTTCCGCAGCACCGAGTCCGGCAGGGTCAGCCGGACGATCTTGCGGACGACGGTGCCGAACTGTCGCAGCAGCGGGCCGCGGTTGTAGGGGATGCCGTAGCGTTCGCAGATCTCTTGCACCTCGGGCGCGATCTCGCCGTAGCGGCGCGCCGGCATGTCCGGGAACAGGTGGTGCTCGATCTGGTGCGACAGGTTGCCGGACAGTAGGTGAAAGAGCCTGCCGCCGGTCAGGTTTGCCGAACCGAGGACCTGGCGGAAGTACCACATGCCGCGGGACTCGTCCTTGGTCTCTTCGACGGTGAACTCCCGGGTGCCGTCCGGGAAGTGGCCGCAGAAGATGATCATGTACGACCACACGTTGCGCATCAGGTTGGCCGAGAGGTTGCCCGCGAAGACGAACGGCGCGAAGGGCCCCGCCAGTAGCGGGAAGGCGACGTAGTCCTTGAGGGTCTGCCGGCGCGTCTTTTTCCAGATCTCCTGAAGCACCTCCCGCTTGTCGGCGAGGCTGATCTCGCCAGAACGAATGCGCTCGGTTTCCAGCTCATGCAGCGCGACGCCGTACTGGAACAGCACCATCAGCAAGAAGGCGTAGACCGGGTTCCCCAGGTAGTACGGGTGCCATCGCTGATCCTCGCTCATCCGCAGGATGCCGTAGCCGATGTCGCGGTCCATGCCAACGATGTTGGTGTGGGTGTGGTGCATGTAGTTGTGCGAATACCGCCACTGATCGGCCGGGCACGCGGTGTCCCACTCGAAGGACCGGCCGGAGATCGTCGGGTCACGCATCCAGTCGTACTGACCGTGCATGATGTTGTGGCCAATCTCCATGTTATCCAGGATCTTTGACACCCCCAGCATCATGGTTCCCAGCAACCAGGCGGGGGGCAGGAACAACAGCGCGCGCCCGCCCACTTCCAGCGCGCGCTGGGCTTTGATGACGCGGCGGATGTAGTCGGCGTCCTCTTCGCCCAGGCGGGCCAGCACGCGTTCCCTGATGGCGTCCAGCTCGCGGCCGAATGCGTCGGCCTGTTCGGGGGTCAGGTTGACCTTGTTCTGTGTCATGGCTTTTCCTCCAGGAGTTGGTGGGGCTACAGCGATAGATCGACGTCGCCGACCGGGACGGACACACAGATCTGCACGTCCTCGTCGGGGGCGGTCGAGACCGCTCCGGTGATCAGGTTGCGCATCGTTCCGGCAGTTTTCCGCCGGGTGCAGGTGTGGCAGATGCCCATCCGGCAGCCGTTTTCGGGTGACAGACCGGCCGATTCCGCCTGTTCCAGCAGGGACCGTCCGTCGTCGACGACATCGATCCCGCTCTCGGCGAAGGTAACCCGGCCGCCCGAGGGATTGGCCGGTGCCTCGTACGACGGCGGGACGAAGCTCTCGGTGTAGACGTTGTCACAGTGGTTTCGGACGGCGTCGACCAAAGGTGTTGGCCCACAGACGAACACCGCATCGGGTGACGGCATCGCGGCGGCCAGATGTGCGGCGCCGAATCGACCGGCGAGGTCGCCACCGTCGGATCGGGTGTAGCCGTGCAGCACGCGGACGCCAGGCAGCGTAGCCAGCTCGTCGCGGTAGCACGCGTCGGCCTCGGTGCGGGCGTAATGAATGAACGCGATCTCGCCCGGGTGCCCCTCGGCGACCAGCGTGCGCAGCATCGCCATCACCGGCGTGATGCCGCTTCCACCGGAGACGAAGAGGATCCGCCGCGGTCGTTGCGGCCCCCGCGCCGGCAACACGAAGTCGCCACCGACGCCGGCCAAACCCACCACCATGCCGCGGCGGGCGCGCTCGTACAGATGGTTCGAGACCAGCCCGCCGTCATGCTGACCGATCG
Source organism: uncultured Actinomycetota bacterium (assembly GCA_963850895.1). Lineage (GTDB taxonomy): Bacteria > Actinomycetota > Actinomycetes > Mycobacteriales > Mycobacteriaceae > Mycobacterium. Next base: position 271,955 of record CAWKNK010000003.1, read on the forward strand.
TCAGCTCGAGGATGGCGGACCCCTCGGCGTTGGCCGGCGAATAGCAGCGGGTGTGGCGGCGGCCGTCGACCTCGACGGTGAGGTTGACGTACTGGCCGGCTTTGACGGTCCATGCGGACGTGAAGCTCTCGTTCGGAGCGAGGGTGAGGGTGACGCTGCGCGGAGTGGTGCGGCGCACGTCGATCACCTTGGCGCGGGCCTCCCCGAGCGTCCACGTCGGAGCCACCAACTCGGTGTAACGGTCGACGCCGTGTGGGCCGGTAAGCAGGTCGAGAAGGTCTGAACCCAAAACTCGCTTCCGAAAAGTCCGAGCGAGGGCCCGACCGGAAGTCTGGGCGGTTTGAGTAAACATATGTACACCGTGCTGCCTCACCACCCGGTCCGTCAAGGGTTTACTGCACGTCTGTGGTAGGGTTCACATAGTGAACAGCCGTACTCCTAGCTCACGGGTGCGCGGTTCTGGTCGTGAGCGCACACGCGAAAGCCGGTCGCGTGAGGAGCGCAAGGAGGCGACCCGTCGCGCCATCATTGGCGCGGCGCTCAAGCTGCTGCAGGACCGCAGCTTTTCCAGCCTGAGCCTGCGCGAGGTGACCCGCGAGGTCGGGATTGTGCCGGCGGCGTTCTACCGCCACTTCGAGTCGATGGAGGCCCTTGGGCTGGTCCTGATCGACGAGTCATTCCGAAGCTTGCGCGACACCCTGCGTGACGCGCGTGCCGGCAAGCTCGACCCGAACCGGGTGATCGAATCATCCGTCGAAATCCTGATCGCCAGTGTCGCGCAGCGGCGGGAACACTGGCGGTTCATTGCACGCGAACGCAACAGCGGGCTGAGCGTGCTGCGCTATGCGATCCGCACCGAGATCCGGCTGATCACCTCCGAGCTGGCCACCGACCTGGCGCGCTTTCCGCGGCTGCACGAGTGGACCACCGAGGATCTCAACGTGTTGGCGACCCTGTTCGTCAACGCGATGATCGTCATCGCGGAGGCGATCGAGGACGCGCAGAGCGCCGAGGCGCTGGAAGATATCCGGCGGATCGCCGTCAAGCAGTTGCGGATGATCGCCATCGGCATCGCCGGCTGGCGAAGCAAGCCGTAACGGCCGCCGGCGCGCGCACCGGGAGTGAACAGCCGACCACTGATCACTCGTCGACAACCTCGTACAGCGAGCTGTGAGCCGTGCGTCCAGGGATTCGCCCTCGCGCTCTTCGCGCGCGGTCATCCCGGACCGATTTGCTTCGCTCCAGCCCTCGGGTGGGTCGACGACGATGTCGCCGTCGTCGTTTGTGGAGCTCGTCGGAGTCGGTGCCTTCGCTCGGGTTCAGGGTGTCACCGGGCCCGCTGGCTAAACGCATCCGGCCGCTACCGCGGCGACCGCCACATCGCCCACATGGTCGGGCCACCGTCGGGTAGCACGATCTCGCGGGTCACCGTGAAACCGAAACGTTCGTAGTACGGCACATTTTCGGGCTTGCTCGACTCGAGATAGGCCGGACAGTACTCGGCGTCGCAGCGGTCCAGCCGGGACCGCATGAGCGCCTGCCCGAAGCCCCGGCCGCGGACCGAAGGGTCGCTTCCGATCGCGGCGAGATACCAGTGCGGCTCTTCGGGATGCGTGCGCTTCATCAGCTCCTGCACGCCGCGCGCCCTCGTCGCACGCAGGCCGAACACCCGCAGGAACGTCGGGGTCATCGCCAGTTCGCCCATACGCGTCTCGCGCCACTGGTTCGGCGGATCCCACAGAGCCGCCGCGCCAATGCCCGGGCCGTCGCAGGCCGCCTCGACGCCGCCGCATCCCAGATGATGGTGGCGTGTCATCGTTGCGAACAACCGGTACAGGTTCGCGGTCCGGGCCCCCGCATCGGGCAGCAGCCAGGTCATCACCGGGTCGTCGTAAAAGGCCCGGGCCAGGGCGCGTGACAGCTCGCGGACATCGGCCTTCCGCGCCGGGCGTGCCTGGGGAGTCACGCAAGTCAGGCTAGCGGGTGACCCACAGTCGCATTAGGGGTGTGATCGCCGGAGCGGCGGGTAACTTTACTTCGGTGACCGGGGTCTCGCGTCGAGCGTTCGGGCGGATGGCCGCCGGTGCGGGGGTGCTCGGCACCGCCGGACTTCCCGCCGGGTGCTGGCGACCGGGCACCGACCACGCCCCGCCGCCCGCGACCAAAGGTGTGGGTGTGGTGCTCTCGCACGAGCAGTTCCGCACCGACCAGTTGGTGGCCCACGCCCAGGCAGCCGAACAGGCCGGCTTCCAGCATGTCTGGGCCAGCGATCACATCCAGCCGTGGCAGGACAACGAGGGCCATTCGATGTTCCCGTGGTTGACGCTCGCATTGGTGGGCAACGCCACCAGCCGCATCTCGTTCGGCACCGGGGTGACCTGCCCCACGTACCGGTATCACCCGGCCGCGGTGGCACAAGCTTTTGCCTCGCTGGCGATCCTGAATCCGGGACGGGTGTTCCTGGGGGTCGGGACGGGGGAACGGCTCAACGAACAGGCGGCCACCAACGCGTTCGGCAAGTACACCGAGCGCCACGACCGGCTGGTCGAGGCGATCAACCTGATCCGCCAGTTGTGGAGCGGATCGCGAACCTCGTTCGCCGGTCGCTACTTTCAGACCAACGCGTTGAAGCTTTACGACACGCCGTCCACACCCCCGCCGATCTTCGTGGCGGCCAGCGGGCCCAAGAGCGCAACAATGGCCGGTCAATACGGTGACGGCTGGATCGGTCAGGCCCGAGATGTCACGAACTCCACACTGCTGGCCGCATTCAACGCCGGCGCGCAGGCCGCCGGCCGTGATCCGCGCAGCCTGGGCAAGCGCGCCGAGCTGTTCGCGGTCGTCGGCGATGACGCCGAGGCCACCGCCGCCGCCGGCCTGTGGCGCTTCACCGCCGGCGCCGTCGACCAGCCGAATCCGGTGGAAATCCAGCGCGCCGCGCAGGCCAACCCCATCGACAAGGTGCTGGCCAACTGGACCGTCGGCACCGACCCCGCGCCGCACATCAGGGCGGTGCAAGCGGTCCTGGACGCCGGCGCCGTGCCGTTTCTGCACTTCCCCCAAAGCAATCCGGTGACGGCCATCGAGTTCTACCGCACCAACGTCTTACCCAAGTTGCACTAGCACTGTCTCAGGAGAGACAGGTCAAGCTCGTCGACATTGCGCAGCGCGTCATCGATACCCGCGGCGACGCCTGATCCTCCGCCGCCGCCGTCTACGATGAGGTGGCTTCATCGACGAGTCCGACGCGACGCTGCGCCGGGGAAACGGGTGGCCACCGTGTGGGATTTCGAAACAGACCCGGAATATCAGGCAAAGCTCGACTGGGTCGAAAAGTTCATGGTCGACGAGCTCGAACCGCTCGATCTGGTCGCCCTCGACCCATATGACAAGAAGAACGCCGAGATGATGGCGATCCTGCGGCCGTTGCAGCAGCAGGTCAAGGACCAGGGCCTGTGGGCCGCGCACCTACGGCCGGAGCTCGGCGGCCAGGGCTTCGGTCAGGTCAAGCTCGCGCTGCTCAACGAGATCCTCGGTCGTTCCCGCTGGGCGCCGTCGGTTTTCGGCTGCCAGGCGCCGGATTCGGGCAACGCCGAGATTCTGGCGATGTTCGGCACCGACCAACAAAAGGCCCGCTACCTGCAACCGCTGCTCGACGGCGAGATCACCTCGTGCTATTCCATGACCGAACCGCAGGGTGGTTCCGACCCGGGACAATTCGTCACCGCCGCGACCCGCGACGGCGACTACTGGGTGATCAACGGCGAAAAGTGGTTCTCCACCAACGCCAAGCACGCCTCGTTCTTCATCGTCATGGCCGTCACCAACCCCGAGTCACGCACCTACGACAAGATGTCCCTGTTCATCGTCCCGGCCGAGACACCGGGCATCGAGATCGTCCGCAATGTCGGCGTGGGAGCCGAATCCTCGAACCGAGCCAGCCACGGCTATGTCCGCTACACCGATGTCCGCGTCCCCGCCGATCACGTGCTGGGCGGTGAGGGTCAGGCGTTCATGATCGCGCAAACGCGGCTCGGCGGTGGCCGTATCCACCATGCGATGCGCACAATCGCTTTGGCGCGCAGCGCATTTGACATGATGTGCGAGCGCGCGGTGTCGCGCAAGACGCGGCACGGCCGGCTGTCCGATTTTCAGATGACCCAGGAGAAGATCGCCGACAGCTGGATCCAGATCGAACAGTTCCGACTGCTGGTGTTGCGCACCGCGTGGCTGATCGACAAGCACCACGACTACCAGCAGGTGCGCCGCGACATCGCGGCGGTGAAGGTCGCCATGCCCCAGGTGCTGCATGACGTCGTGCAGCGGGCCATGCACCTACACGGCGCCCTCGGCGTCTCCGACGAGATGCCGTTCGTCAAGATGATGGTGGCCGCGGAGTCACTGGGCATCGCCGACGGCGCCACCGAACTGCACAAGATGACGGTGGCCCGCCGCACCTTGCGCGAATATCAGCCCGTGACAACGCAATTCCCGTCCGCACACATACCGACCCGGCGCGCGGAGGCCCAGGCCCGGCTGGCCGAGCGGCTCGAGCATTCCGTCGCGGAGTTCTGACCCGGCGCTGCCGCCACGACACTGAAAAGGGTGCGGCTGTTGTCGACTGGACACGGCCGCAAAAATGACAAGGCCGACGCGCTGTCGGTCGGTGTCGCTGCCCTAACGTCTCGCACGCTCAATAGCGCCGAGACCAACGCCGCGACCATGGCTCTGCGTGCCATCGTCGAGCACCGCGATGACCTCGTGAAGGTCCGCACCCAGACCGTCAACCGACTCCACGTCGTACTGACCAGGCTGGTGCCCGCCGGTGCCGGACCTCATCTGAGCGCCGAACGTGCCACCGAACTGCTTCACGGTGTTCGGCCCCGCGACACTGCCTCCAAGACGCTGCGCACCCTGGCGATCGATTTGGTCAGCGAGGTGCGTCAGCTCGACCGCCGGATCGCCAAGGCCGCCAAGGACATCGATGCCGCAGTCACCGACTCCGGCACCACTCTGACTCAGTTGCACGGTATCGGGACGTTGACCGCGGCCAAGATCCTCGGACGGGTTGGGACCATCACCCGCTTCGGCTCAGCGGCCGCCTTCGAGCGCCACGCACACGACACGAACAGCGTCGCCGTGGTTTAAGTCTCGCGGGCCGTCAGGCTACGAGACGTAGCGGACGATGCTCTCGGCCACACACGCCGGCTTGGGCGAGCCTTCGATCTCCACGGTTGTCGACATGGTCGCCTGCACGGCCCCGTTTCCGGCGTCGTCGACGCTGACCAGCGATGTCTGCGCGCGCACCCTGGACCCGACCGGCACCGGGGCGGGAAAGCGAACCTTGTTGAGGCCGTAGTTGATTGCGAGCTTGATGCCGTTGACGGTGTAGATCTGGTGCTGCAAGCGTGGCAGCAGTGCCAGGGTCATGAAACCGTGGGCGATCGTCCCGCCGAACGGACCGGCGGCCGCGCGTTCCGGGTCGACGTGGATCCACTGGTGATCGCCGGTCGCGTCGGCGAACAGGTTGACGTCTTGTTGGGTGATGGTCACCCAGTCGCTGTGCCCGATGGTTTCGCCGGTGGCGGCCGCCAGGTCGGCTACTGATTCGAAGGTTCGCATTGAGGTTTCTCCTTGACTCCGGGTGGTAACGATAGCGCCGAGGTCACATAACGGCCAACGTCACCCACTTCTCGGGCGCTGTCCGCGAGCGGCACGGCATTGCTTGGCCGCCATCACCGTAGGTGTTTCGCGGCGGCCGCCGGGGGAACCCCTGAGTGAACGTTGGAAAGGAAAGCAATCATGCCAGACCACAAGGGCCACAAGGCCGAGTCAGACGTCGAACCCGAAACACACGAGACTCGTTCGCGCGCGGCCGAAGGGGAAGACGACGGCTCGTACGTTGGGGCGGCCGGTTCCGACGACACTTTCGACGCCGGCGAGACAGGAGCGGAAGCACGCAGTCAACGCGGCTGACGCCCTCTACTCTTCTCGTCCCTCAGCGGTCGCTCTCACGAGAAGCCATCCAGCGTCGCGGTAAGTCCACCACATACACTGAATCCCAAAGAGGCGACACACCAAAGCCTTTCAGATGTCCACAACCGAATCATTGGAACACGCCGCCCCAGAGCGGTAGCTGTCAGGGCGTGCGAGACGGTTACCCGAGCGTGCCGATCGCGGCTTGCAGTTTGGCGGTGGCCTGGTCCGCGACATCCTGCAAGGCCCCCTGCTCGCCTGTCACCTTGACCATCAGTTGCGGATCCATCGCCTCGACGAGAACCGCATCGCCCGAGCCATCAGGGTCGGCTCGCACGACCACGTTGCACGGTAGTAACTGGCCGATCTGGCGGTGAATGCCCAGCGCGCGATGCGCCAAAGTCGGGTTGCAGGCACCAAGGATGAGGTAGTCCTCCATGTCCTCCCCGAGCTTTTGCTTCAGCGTGGCTTTGACGTCGATCGTGGTCAGCACGCCGAAACCCTGGTCAGCCAGAGCTTCGGTGGTCCGTTTCACCGCTTCCTCGAACGAGGTGTGCAACGTCGTGCTCAATCCTGATGTCATTTCTTTCCTCCTCTTTCCAGTGTCGAACGAGCCAATACCTCACCGCCCGGCGCTAAGCCGCACGCGGGCGTTGCAGCTGGGTGAACTCGGGAACCGCGGCCAACGTGGCGACCGCATCGAACAGTGCCGTCGCGGTCTCCGCATCGGGTAGGGCGGTCAGGACCGGCCCGAAGAAAGTGTGCCCGTCGATCCGCAGAATCGGACTGCCCCCGGTTTCGCCGAGCGCATCCTGTCCCGCCTGGTGTGCACGCCTGACCAGTTCATCTACTGATGCGTCTGCAATGGCCGCGGCGGTGGTGTCGCGGACGCCGGCCGCGGTCAAAACGTGGGCGACGAGATCGTCGTCGAGGGGTTGCGAGCGGTCGAAGTACCGCTCACCGAAGGCGAAATACGCGGCGGTCCACCCTGCGTCGCCGTGTTCACGCGCTATGGCGGCCATCAGCCGACCAACTTGTTGCGAGTCGCGCATGCGGGCCTGCTGAGCGGGCGGGAGTTCTCGTCCCTCGTTGAGCACCGCCAAACTCATCAGCTGCCAATCGACAGTCATGCCGGCGTTCTCGGCGACGGACGCGCAACCACCGTGCGGTGTTCCACGAGAACGGGCACACCGGGTCTAACCACAGAGTCAGCCTGGATCCGGTTCGATCGGTCTGAGCGGGGGGCATTGCTCAATCCCCTTTCGTAGTCGGAGGGCTATCAGGCCAGGCTGAGGAATAGTTTTTCCAGTTCATCGATCGACACGGCCGGCCCATCGGCGGGCTCGCCCTCCGCCCGCGTGATGCAATCGCGCAGGCCCGAGGCGATGATCTTGAAGCCGGCGCGATCCAGTGCCCGTGACACCGCAGCCAGCTGGGTAACGACGTCTCTACAGCTGCGTCCCTGCTCGATCATCGCGATGACCCCACCGAGCTGACCGTGGGCTCGACGCAACCGGGCCAGGACCGCGTCCATGTCGCCGGGGTCGTGCCTGGCGACCTCGGCCTCAAGCGGTGAACTGCCGCGAACTTGGTTTGCCATGACTCCTTCATACCATACCCAGCGGGGTATCTGACTCACCGATGACAATACCCCTGGGGGTATGGTAATAATGGATCTGGGTTTATGCCGCGGCTCGCGGGTCCCTGGTCACGCGATGAAGCGCGATGTGTGCCTGCCGACCCTCACGTGCGGGCCAAATGGCTCTATTGGCTGCGACGACGCGGGCTGAGACTCCGTACCAGAAAGACCAGGTCATGAGGGAAAGGAAGCATCGGTGTCCACGTTTCTCAAACGGGCTTGGGTGCCGCTCGTCGTCGTGGTGGCGGTGGCCCTCGGCGGTATCACAGTCAATCGGCTCCGCGGCGTTTTCGGCTCCGACGAGATCTTCACTGCGACCGGCAGCAGCGCCGAACCACTCGAGCCCTCCCATCTCAAGCGGGTGACCTACGAGGTTTACGGGCCCAGCGATACAAGGGGAAGCGTGAGCTACTTGAACAAGAGCGCCCAGCCGGAACAGGCGAACTTCACCAGCCTGCCCTGGACCTTCACGATCACGACGACGGTGCCGGCCGTGATCGCCAATGTGGTGGCGCAGGGCAACAGCGACAACCTCGGGTGCCGCATCACCGTCAACGGCGAGGTCAAGGATGAGCAGTCCTCGGCCGGGCACCACGCCCAGACCTCCTGCCTGGTGAAGGCCGGATGAACACCGACAACGACTCCCGTCCGAAATTCATGCGGTTCGTCCGCAGGTTCGCCGTGCCGATCCTGCTGGCATGGCTGCTCCTGACCGTCGCCCTGAATGTGCTTGTGCCGCCGATCGAGTCGGTCGCGCGAAACCACGCGGTGACGATGTCGCCGCAAGACGCGCCGGCGATGATCGCCGCCAAGCGCATCGGCGCAACCTTCCACGAGTCGGACTCCGACAGCATCGCGATGATCGTCCTGGAGAGTGATAAAAACCTCGGCGACGACGCGCACCGTTATTACGACGGCCTGGTGAAGAAGCTGCAGGCCGACCCCAAGCACGTGCAGCACGTCCAGAACGTGTGGGGAGACCCACTCACCGCCGCCGGTGTCCAGAGCCGCGACGGCAAAGCCGCCTACGTCGAACTCAATCTGGCCGGCAACCAGGGCAGCACGTTGGGCAACGAGTCCGTCGATGCGGTGCGCAAGATCGTCGACAGGTCAGCGCCGCCCAACGGGCTCAAGGTTTACGTGACCGGTCCGGCCCCGCTGACCACCGACATGAATGAAGCTGCCGACAGAAGCATGTTCAAGATGATGGGCGTGACGGGCGTGGTCATCATGATCATGCTCTTCATCGCCTATCGTTCCATCAGCACGGTGCTTCTGGTTCTCGTCATGGTTGGTTTCGAGATGGGCACGGCCAGAGGGCTTGTCGCGCTTCTCGGGAACTATGAGTTGTTGGGATTTTCGACGTTCGTCGTCGCCATGCTGTCCTCGTTGGCGATCGCTGCGGGAACGGATTACGCGATCTTCCTCATCGGTCGCTACCAGGAGGCACGACAGGCCGGGCAGGATCGAGAAACCGCCTATTACACGATGTTCCGCGGGACCTCGCACATCATCTTGGGCTCGGGGTTGACCATCGCTGGAGCTACTTTCTGCCTCCACCTGGCGCGCCTGTCGTATTTCAAGGCGCTGGGCATCCCATCCGCCTTAGGGCTGCTTGTCGTCGTCGCGGGAGCGATGACCGCGGGGCCTGCCGTTGTCGCCGTGGCCACCCGGTTCGGCTTGCTCGACCCGAGACGGATGATCAAGACGCGTGGGTGGCGGCGCGTCGGCACCGCCACGGTGCGCTGGCCCGGTGCGGTGTTTGCGGCCTCGCTGGTCATCGCCCTGGTCGGCATCCTCATGGTGCCGAGCATGAAGGTGAGCTACAACGACCGCTACTACATACCCCGCAACCTGCCATCGAATGTCGGGTATGCGGCCGCGGAGCGCCATTTCAGTGCCGCCACAATGAATCCCGACATTCTCATGATCGAAAGCGATCACGACATGCGGAATAGCGGCGACATGATCATCCTGGACAGGCTCGCCAAGGACGTCTTTCGTTCGCCCGGAATCGCGATGGTGCAGAGCATCACCCGACCGTTGGGTGGGCCGATCGAGCACACGTCCATACCGTTCCAGATCAGTGCCCAATCGATTCCGATCCAGCAGAACCTGCAATTCATGAAGGACCGCACGGGCGACATGCTCAAGATGAGCGACGATCTCGGCGCCATGATCGTCTCGATGCAGCGGATGCAGGGCTTGCTCGGGCAGATGAGCGGCGCCACTCATCACATGGTCGGCGACATGCACGAGATGCAGGCCACGCTGGACGAGATGCGCGACCACCTGGCGGACTTCGATGATTTCGCGCGGCCGTTCCGCAGTTATTTGTATTGGGAACCACATTGTTTCAACATCCCCGTGTGCTGGGCTTCGAGGTCGGTGTTCGAGGCGATCGACGGTGTGGACAAGTTCAGCGAGAACATGAGCACGCTGATCAAGGACATGAACAACGTCGACGCGATCCTGCCCCAGATGCTCGCCGAGTTCCCGCCGATCATCGCCGTCGCCAAATCGATGCAAGGGACCCTGCTCACGATGCACAGCAGCTTCTCGGGTCTGGTTACGCAAATGGCGCAGATGACCGACACGGCGAGCGCGATGGGTCAGGCCTTCGACGCCTCTCGGAGTGGCGACTACTTCTACCTGCCGCCGGAAGCGTTCCAGAATCCCGACTTCCAGCGCGGCCTGAAGCTGTTCCTGTCGCCGGACGGCAAGGCCGCGCGCTTCATCATCACCCACGACGCGGACCCGGCAACGCCGGCGGGCATCTCAGCGGTCATGCCGGAACTGGCCGCGGCGCATCAAGCGGTGAAGGGGACGACCCTGACCGGCGCCAAGTTCTACCTCGCCGGCACGGCGGCCATCTATCGCGACATCCAGTCGGGCTCCCATTACGACCTGCTGATCGTGGGACTCGCGGCGCTGACGCTGATCTTCGTCGTCATGGTGATGATCACGCGTGCGCTGGTCGCATCCCTGGTGATCGTCGGCACGGTGCTGCTGTCGCTGGGTGCCGCCTTCGGGCTCTCGGTGTTGGTGTGGCAGCACCTCTTCGGCCTGGACCTGAACTGGATCGCGCCGGTGTTCGGGTTGATCATCCTGCTGGCCGTCGGATCCGACTACAACCTACTGCTGGTGTCGCGGTTCCAGGAGGAGATCGGCGCGGGGCTGCGGACCGGCATCATTCGTTCCATGGGTGAGACCGGTGGCGTCGTCACGGCGGCGGGCCTGGTCTTCGCGTTCACGATGATGTCGATGGTCGCCAGCGACCTGCGCTCGATCGGCCAGGCCGGCAGCACGATTGGCCTTGGCCTGCTGTTCGACACGTTGATTGTGCGCTCATTGATGACGCCGTCGATCGCGGCGCTGCTGGGACGCTGGTTCTGGTGGCCGCTACGCGTGCGGCCCCGCCCGGCCAGCTCCATGCTCCGGCCCTTCGGCCCGCGTCGCCTCGTTCGTTCTCTTCTGCTGGGTGAGGAGGCCGACGCGCCAACCACCAAGCGCCATGAAGCCATGGTTTGACCGGCCACGCGAAAACCCCGGGCGCAAGATGGGGCTGTGAGGCTGCTGCTGATTTCCGACACCCACGTCCCGAAACGCGCCCGCGACCTGCCCGCACGGGTATGGGATGAGGTGGATGCGGCCGACGTCGTCGTGCACGCCGGCGACTGGGTGGCGCCCGAACTGCTCGAGGAGCTCGAGAACAGGTCGGCCCGGCTGGTGGCCTGCTGGGGAAACAACGACGGACCCGCGTTGCGGGCGCGGCTGCCGGAACGGGCGGACGTGACGCTGGCGGGTGTGCGTTTCACGGTCGTGCACGAGATCGGCGCCGCGGCGGGCCGCGACGCCCGGATGTCACGGCTGTATCCCGACACCCAGGTCCTGGTGTTCGGGCACAGCCACATCCCCTGGGACACCAGCACCGAGACCGGGTTGCGCCTGCTCAATCCGGGCTCACCGACGGATCGCCGCCGGCAGCCGTTCTGCACCTACATGACCGCCCATGTCGACGATGGGGCCCTCGGGAACGTGGTCCTGCATCGGCTCCTGAAGTAGCGGGTACATACCTTCTGCACAGCTTCCTCACATAGATAGCTCGGTTACAGAGGTATTATCGGGAAGGTGAAGTCAAGTACCGATGTGGTCACCGAGGTGTTCCGCGTCGTGGGCAGGTTCCGCCGACAACTGCGACGGTCGGCCGGCCGCGGCTTCGATTCGTCGCGGCTGACCGAGTCGCAGTCCGAGCTGTTGTGGCTGGTCGGCCGGCAACCGGGCATCTCGGTCAACGCCGCGGCCGCCGAGCTTGGGCTGGCCCCCAACACCGCCTCCACCCTGGTCTCCAAGTTGGTGTCCGGGGGATTGCTCATCCGGGCCGTCGGCGACACGGACCGCAGGGTCGGCCGGCTACACCTCGCCGAACCCGCCCAGCAGATCGTCGACGCGTCCCGCGCCGCGCGGCGAGCGGTGCTGGCGGAGGTGCTTGCCGAACTTGACGACGATCAAATCGAAGCTTTGACAAGAGGATTGGAGGTCATAGAGACGATGACCCGAACACTGCAGGAGCGACGGTCATGAGCGGATCACTGCCGATGGCTATCGACGCCAGGCACCTGACCTATCGGTATGGCCAGTTCACCGCCGTCAACGACGTGACGTTGCAGGTGCGGCCCGGCGAAACCATGGGCCTGCTCGGCCCGAACGGCGCCGGAAAGACGACCATGGTCCGGATGCTGACCACGCTGGCCCCGGTGCAGCAGGGCGAATTGCGCGTCTTCGGGCTGGACGCCCGCCGCCAGACCACCGACATTCGCAGCAATATCGGCTATGTGCCGCAACAACTCTCGATCGAGCCCGCATTGACCGGCCGGCAGAACGTGGAGTGGTTCGCGCGGCTCTACGGTGTGCCCCGGGCCGAGCGTTCCGATCGCGTCGGGCAGGCGCTGGCCGCCATGGATCTGCTTGAGGTGGCCGACCGGCCGGCAGCCGCCTACTCCGGCGGCATGGTCCGCCGCCTCGAGGTGGCGCAGGCGCTGGTGAACCGCCCGTCGCTGCTGGTTCTCGACGAGCCGACCGTCGGACTGGACCCGATCGCGCGCGACGGCGTCTGGACGCAGGTGCAGAAGATGCAGGCGCAGTTCGGGATGACCGTGCTGCTCACCACCCATTACATGGAGGAGGCCGACGCGTTGTGCGATCGGATCGCGCTGATGCACCACGGTGAGTTACGGGCGGTGGGCACACCCGCCAAGTTGAAGTCGACAGTGTCACCGCGCGCGACCCTCGAGGACGTGTTCCGCCACTACGCGGCCTCGGGCTTGGAGGAGGAAGCGGCGTCATCCGATTCGGCGGGGTCGTTCCGCGAAATCCGCTCTGCCAGAAAGGATGCGCGCCGTGTCGGTTGATAGCGTCAGGCCAGCAACCCTGGTCCGCGCGCCGCGCGGATGGCAACGGGTCGGCGCCGTGTTCAGCCGCATCGGCGCGTTCGCGATCGTCGAAATGCAGAAGCTGCAGCACGACAGGACCGAACTCGTCACCAGGATGGTGCAGCCGGCGCTGTGGCTGTTGATCTTCGGAACCACCTTCAGCCACCTGCACGTCATCCAAACCGGATCGGTGTCGTACCTGGCCTTCCTGGCGCCGGGGATCATCGCCCAATCGGCGCTGTTCATCTCCATTTTCTATGGGATACAAATCATTTGGGACCGAGACGCCGGCGTCCTGGCCAAGCTGATGGTGACGCCGGCGCCCGCGTCGGCGCTGATCACCGGCAAGGCGTTTGCGGCCGGCGTGCGCTCCGTCGCCCAGGTGGTCGGCGTGATGGCGTTGGCGTATCTGATGAATGTCGGCCTGACGGTCAACCCACTGCGGATCGTGGCGGCGATGGCCGTCGTCATGCTCGGTGCCGCGTTCTTCGCCTGCCTGTCGATGACGCTGGCCGGCCTGGTGCGCAGTCGCGATCGCCTGATGGGAATCGGCCAGGCAATCACGATGCCGTTGTTCTTCGCCTCCAACGCGTTGTACCCGGTTGACGTGATGCCGGCGTGGCTGCGCGTGCTGAGCAGGGTCAACCCGCTCAGTTACGAGGTCAACGCCTTGCGGGGACTGCTCATCGGCACGCCCTTCAACCCGATGGACATCGTCGTGCTGGTGGTGGCGGCGGTGCTCGGAATCGCTGCGGCCTCAACGCTATTGCGCCGACTCGTCGCCTAGGGGGCGCGCGGCGTCAACCGATGCGCCGGCGACTGGGGAAGGCCAGCGCGCGGTTTCGATAGCCGATCGTGACCCGAACGCAACGATTCCCGGCTGATTCCCAATCGTTAGCCAACCGCGATGTGAAGCTTCGGCCGTGACAGGCGAATTGCGCCCTCCCGCCGTGTTTCACTGCCCAACGAACAGATTCGACCGCACCACGCGGCAGATGAAAGTTGGGATGGGTAGAGAGTTATGAAGTTCTTCGAAGAGTTGCGGAAGTTGCGTGGCGCCGCGGCAACCATGCCGCGCCAACTGGCGGTCGCGGCTATGGGGGCTGCCCTGATGTCCGGCCTCGTCACTGCCGCCGGCGGCTCGGCCACCGCCGGGGCGTTCTCGAAGCCGGGGCTTCCGGTGGAATACCTGGAAGTGCCGTCACCGTCGATGGGCCGCAACATCAAGGTCCAATTCGAGGGCGGCGGGCCGCACGCGGTGTACCTGCTCGACGGTTTGCGCGCCCAGGACGACTACAACGGCTGGGACATCAACACCTCGGCCTTCGAGGAGTTCTACCAATCCGGCCTGTCGGTGGTGATGCCGGTCGGCGGCCAGTCCAGCTTCTACAGCAACTGGTACCAGCCGTCGTCGGGCAACGGTCAGAACTACACCTACAAGTGGGAGACGTTCCTGACCCAGGAAATGCCGTTGTGGCTGCAGGCCAACAAGCAGATCTCGCCGGCCGGCAACGCCGCGGTGGGCCTGTCGATGTCGGGCGGCTCCGCACTGATCCTGGCCGCGTACTACCCGCAGCAATTCCCCTACGCCGCATCGCTATCGGGCTTTCTCAACCCGTCCGAGGGCTGGTGGCCGACGCTGATCGGGCTGGCCATGAGCGACGCGGGTGGCTACAACGCCAACAGCATGTGGGGTCCGTCCACCGACCCGGCGTGGAAGCGCAACGACCCGCTGGTCCAGATTCCGCGGCTGGTCGCCAACAACACCCGGATCTGGGTCTACTGCGGCAACGGGACCCCCAGCGACCTCGGCGGCGACAACATGCCGGCCAAGTTCCTGGAAGGTCTCACGCTGCGCACCAACCAGCAGTTCCAGAACAACTACGCGGCCGCCGGCGGACGGAACGCGACGTTCAACTTCCCGGCCAACGGGACGCACTCGTGGCCCTACTGGAACCAGCAGTTGCTGGCAATGAAGCCGGACATTCAGCAGGTGCTGCTGGCCAGCAACAACGCCGCCTAGAGGCCGCCAGAAACACCCCTGAAAGCCAGCATCGGCAGCAGCGCACCGGTCAGCGCTGCTGCCGATGCTTATTTTCAGCCGGTTCGTTCAGCAGTGCGCGGCGGTCCTGGTGGAAGTACGTGTAACCAGTTGTCAACGCGCACGCGACCGCGGCGACCAACAGCATCCAGGTCCCACTGACGACCAAGCTGATGAAGCCGCCCACCGTTGCGCCCACGATAAAGCTGGCGAACAGCAGAAAGTAGCCCGAGCCAATCCGCCGCCGTTCCCACCGGCGATGTGGCGTTCGATGCCCTGGCCCATCTTGACCAGCGTGCCGGTCACATAGCTCAGCGGAACCGACACTTCGCCGTCCTTGACGAACGACGTGTTCAAAGTGCCAGTACCGAAGACCACCAGCATAATTGGCGCGAAGTCAAGTAGGTTTTCTTCCCACCCATCATCGATAACGTCCACCACGGTGGCGGCCACGCAGACTGAACGTAGTCAGCACGGTCGGGCCGTGCGGATGCGCCACCCAGAAATGTCGCCTGCACACTGACGCAACCACCACGCCGGCGACGAAGCCAGCAGTGAGCAGCCCCGCCGTGACCGACAGAGCCACGTCGTGGCGGAAGTACCCCAACACGGCGCGTTGGGCGTTCCCGGTCATGAAAGTCACGAAGTATCCCGCGGAGTGGGTAAACGCGGTCGCTCCCAGCACGCCGGCCAGCCCTGCCAGTACCCACGACAACCGCGCCTCGCTATCGAAAATCTCACTCGCCACACGAACATGCTTTCAGACACCGGCGGTCCGCGCTGAAGCGTACAGCTAGGCAGCGGTGAGCCGCGCGATGGAGCGCAGCGGGATCGGCAGCCACCCGGGGCGGTGCCGCGCCTCGTAGCCCGGCCTCATAGACGGCCTTGTCGAGTTCGTAGGCGGCCAGCACCTGCGCCGAATCACGGGGGTCGATGCCCGACGCGGCCGCGTAGCCTTCGCAGAACGCGGTCGCGATTGCGCTCGACCCATTCGCGGGCGCGGGCGGCCAGCTGCTTGTCGGCCGCCTGGTCCACCAGTGGCCCGTAAGCGGCGTACTCGAAGGACCGCAGCACCCCCGCCACATCGCGCAACGGTGAATCCGGCGCGCGACGTTCGTCGAGCGGCTGCCCCGGCTCGCCTTCGAAGTCGATCAGCAGCCAGCTCTCCGGGGTGCGCAAGACCTGTCCCAGGTGCAGATCACCGTGCACCCGTTGAACGGTGATCGTCTCCCCCGCGAGCTTGGAGAATCGCTCTTCGATGTTGGCGGCGTACTCCTGCAGCTCGGGAACCGACGCCATGGTGGACGACAGCCGCGCCAGCACGGTGTCCACCGGGAAAGGCGCCTGCGCCGTCCCGAGCTCCTCGGCCAACGTGGCGTGGACGGATGCAACGGCCTCGCCCAGCCGGTTGGACTCGGCGGCGAAGTCACCGCCGACTTCGTAGGCATACAAGTCGCCCTCCGCGAACAGGTCACGAACACTGGCGGAGGCCATCGCCCAGCCTTCGGCGGCATTGGATGCGAACTCGGTCACCATGCCCAGCGGCCACGCCTCACCGTCCGTGTCGTCGGGGCCGGCCATCTCGTAGGTGCCGAGCAACCGGGCCACGTGGGGGTTACGAGCGCGGCCGAGCACCCGGTTCAGCTCGATATCGGGATTGATGCCGCTGCTGACCCGGCGAAACACCTTGAAGATCGCGCGTCGATCGAAGATCACGCTGGTGTTGCTCTGCTCGGCGTCGGAGACGTGCGGCATCGCTCCCAGCGGCAGTGCGACGTCGGGTTCCTTGGTGAAAGTCACTGTGGTGTCCGACGAGTCGCGCACCGCCGAAGAGTCGATCAGCGAGAGCAGGAATTGCGGCGCGTCGGCGTCGTACAGCGCGTCGAAGCCCGTCCGATCGCCGGCGGCACCGATCGTGGCGACGGTGCTGTACTCGGAAACCGGCGCGGAATCCCACCCGACGATCACCTGGTAGCGCTCCGACGGTCCGTTGGCGTAGTCGGCGTTGACAAGGACCAGGTCGAGATCTTCCCGAAGCGGGACGACGACGCCGGCCTGGGCGGCCGACAGCTCGCGGTTGCGTCCGGCGTACCAGCGTTGCTGTGGCAGCCAGTCGGACCAAGGCAACTTGGCTGGGGAGGTCATGCGTTCTCCTCACATGCGGGGGACAACTGGAACCAGTAGAACCCGTGTCCCGGCAGTGTCAGCAGGTAGGGCAGGTGGCCGATGCGCGGAAACTCGACGTGCCCGGTCAGTTCTACCGGCGTGCAACCGCTCCAGTGCTGCAGGTTCAGTTCGATCGGCTGCGGGAACCGCGAGAGGTTGTTGACACACAGCACAGTGTCGCCATCATCTGCCGCTTGGCGCACGAATGCCAGCACCGACGGATTCGACCCTCCTAATTCCTCGAATGTGCCGATGGCGAACGCGTCGTGCCGGCGGCGCACCGCCAGCATCGTGCGGGTGAAGTTGAGCAGGGACGTCGAGGTGTCGCGTTGGGCCTCCACGTTGACGGCCTGGTAGCCGTAGACCGGGTCCTGGCTGGGCGGCAGGTACAGCCGGCCCGGGTTGGCCTTGGAGAAGCCGGCGTTGCGGTCCGGTGTCCACTGCATCGGGGTGCGCACACCGTCGCGATCCCCCAACCAGATCACGTCGCCCATGCCGATCTCGTCGCCGTAGTAGAGAACCGGCGAACCGGGCAACGACATCAGCAGCGCGGTGAACAGCTCAATCTGGTTGCGGTCGTTTTCCAGCAGTGGCGCCAGTCGGCGGCGAATTCCGACATTCGCCTTCATCCGCGGATCCTTGGCGTACTCGGAATACATGTAGTCGCGTTCGTCATCGGTGACCATTTCCAGCGTCAACTCGTCATGGTTGCGCAGGAAGATTCCCCACTGAGCCATATCGGGGATGTCGGGCGTCTGGGCCAAGATCTCCGAGATCGGAAAACGGGACTCCCGGCGGACCGCCATGAAGATGCGCGGCATGAGCGGGAAGTGGAATGCCATGTGGCATTCATCGCCGCCGGTGCTGGGGTCGCCGAAGTATTCGACGACATCGCTCGGCCATTGGTTGGCCTCGGCCAGCAGCACCCGGCCCGGAAATTCGTCGTCGACGACTTTGCGGACCCGCTTGAGGAACGAGTGCGTCTCGGGCAGGTTCTCGCAGTTGGTGCCCTCACGCTCGAACAGATAGGGCACCGCGTCGAGGCGAAACCCGTCGATGCCCAGGCCGAGCCAGAAGCGCAGAACATCGATCATGGCTTCCTGCACGGCCGGGTTGTCGTAGTTCAGGTCCGGCTGATGCGAGAAGAACCGGTGCCAGTAGAACTGGCGGCGCACCGGGTCGAAGGTCCAGTTGGACTCCTCGGTGTCGACGAAGATGATCCGCGCGTCGGTGTACTTCTCGCTGGTGTCGCTCCACACGTAGAAGTCGCCGTACGGGCCGTCCGGGTCGTGCCGCGACTCCTGGAACCAGGGGTGCGACTCCGAGGTGTGGTTCATCACCAGGTCGGTGATGACGCGGATGCCTCGCTCGTGTGCGGCGTCGAGCAGCGCGACGAAATCCTCGACCGTCCCGAATTCGGGCAGCACCTTGTAGAAGTCCCGGATGTCGTAGCCGCCGTCCCGCAGCGGTGAGTCGTAGAACGGGGGCAGCCAGATGCAGTCGATGCCAAGCCACTGCAGGTAGTCCAGCTGTCCCAGCAAGCCGCGCAGGTCACCCGCGCCATCGGCGTCGGCGTCGAAGAACGCGCGGACCAGCACCTCGTAGAACACGGCGTGCTTGAACCACGTCGGGTCGGTGGGCAGCGCGGTGGCGTTGTCGAAGTCACCGGAGTCGGGGTGCTCCACAACGCCGTCCTGGACGTGGCTGCCACCCTCGGGATGGTGTTCGACAGCTTCTCTTGCGTCGTTCATCAAATCCACGATGCCAGGGGTACCCGAGGCGCGACGTTCGAAATCACGCCCGCACACATGTGACGAAACACGGCTGGCGCCAAGCGAATTGACCGCCAGTCGGGCATCATCGGCGCGGGGATCAGGCCGGGGGTCCTTCCGCCAGCGTCACACTCGTGGTGCGGTCGCCGCCCGCGGCAGCGCGGTAGTGCACCGCGATGGTGTCCCCGGGGTGGTGCGGGACGAGCACGTCCGTCATCGACGTGGCCCCGTTGATCGGGGCGTTGTCGACGGCGGTGATGACGTCACCGGGGGAGATCCCGGCTGCCGCCGCGGGACCGGTGTTGACCACACGTTCGACGCGCGCGCCGTTGCCGTTGCTGTCGGTCACGCCCAGACCGAGGAACGCAGTCGGGCCGATGTGCACCGTGTTCGAGCCGGCACCCGACCTGATCTGCCCGGCCACGCCCATCGCCCGGCCGATCGGGATGGCGAAGCCCTGACCGCCGCCCGACATCTTGTAATTGTCGGTGGCGGCCGTGTTCAGGCCGACGACGCGCCCGTCGTTGTTGACCAGCGGACCACCGGAGTCGCCGGGCCGGATCGGCGTGTCGGCCTGGATCAGCCCGCCCAACGACTCGTTGGCGCCGGTCAGGGTGTCGCTCGCCGAGACGGACTGGTTCAGCGCGACGACCTTGCCCGCCACCGCGCTGGGCGTTCCGCCCTGGCCGCCGGCGTTACCCATCGCGACTACCGGCTCGCCCACCGTGACCCCGCCGCCGATCGCGGCCGTCGGAAGCCCGGCCCCGCCGAGGAGTTGCAGCACCGCGATGTCCTGGCTGCGGTCATAACCGACCACGTCGACGGCGTACGTCTGCCCGTTGCCGACGTCGAAAGCGCTGATATCCGTCGCGCCGGAGATGACGTGATTGTTGGTCAGGACGACACCGTTGGGGTCGATGACGATGCCGGTCCCGGCGCCCACCGCGTTGTTGTAGCCAAACTTGGTGCTGATGTTGACCACCTGCGGCCCGACCTGACCGACCAATGCCGCGGGGTCGAGCGGCGCCAGCGGCTGGGTGAATGGCGATGCGGCCGCCGGCGCCACGCCCAAGCCGAGGCCGAGTCCGACCACAGCCAGCACGCTGACCAACCATGACCACCAGACCGAGCGGTGGTGCGCTTTGCTCATCCCGTCACCCTTCCTGCGTCGCGGTAAACACCAAACTGTCCCGGCCGTGCGGTTCTGGGCGGCACACTTGTGTGTATATAACCGTAATGCAGGTAGCTATTCATGGCAGTGGCAAGGTTCTGATCGGCGGCGACGGTTTCGCGCCGACCCGGATAACCGGGGCCTAGGCTGACACGGTGGGCGAATTCGACCCCAAGGCCAGGTTCACCCAATCCCCGGTGGCCCGACTGGCCACGATCACGCCCGACGGTCTCCCCCACCTGGTGCCGGTGGTATTCGCGGTCGCCCAGGACCCCGATGGCCGTGAGGTGGTGTACACCGCCGTCGACGCGAAACCCAAGACAACCCGGCGGCTGCGCCGACTGGCGAACATCGAAAACAACCCGCACGTGAGCCTGCTCGTCGACCACTACGCCGATGATTGGACTCAGTTGTGGTGGGTGCGGGTCGACGGTGCGGCCACCATCCACACCGACGGGGCGGCGGTGGAGTCCGCATACCGGCTACTGCGGGCCAAATATCCTCAGTACCAATCCGTTCCGCTGGACGGGCCGGTGATCGCGATCGTCGTGCGCCGCTGGTCGAGCTGGCACACGTGACGGGCGACGCTCCCTTTCCCATCAGGCTGGCGCAAATTGTGGCCGGTCCGTGGCCTTGTGTTGGGCCGCGGTTGGGGGAAAAGTTGCTTATGGACCCTGTGAGCTAGGGCACACCGCACTGGGCGCACCCATTGGTGATGCGACCAGGGAGAACTGGAGGAACGTCATGGCGGACAAGGCGAATGCTTCCCAGGGCGCAGCGGCCGCTCCCACCGCGAAGGGTCCCGGCGATGTGCGCAACATCGTCCTGGTGGGGCCCTCGGGTGGCGGCAAGACGACCCTGGTCGAGGCGCTGTTGGTCGCCGGCGGGGTGCTGACCAGAGCGGGCTCCGTCACCGATGGCAACACGGTCTGCGACTACGACGACGCCGAGATCCGCCAACAACGGTCCGTCGGCCTTGCCGTCGCGTCCCTGGCGCACGACGGCGTCAAGATCAACCTGGTCGACACTCCCGGGTACGCCGACTTCGTCGGCGAGTTGCGGGCCGGCTTGCGCGCCGCGGACTGCGCGCTCTTCGTGATCGCGGCCAACGAGGGCGTCGATGAACCCACCAAATCGCTGTGGCAGGAATGCGATCAGGTCGGCATGCCCCGCGCCGTGGTGATCACCAAGCTCGACCACACCCGGGCGAACTATTCCGAGGCGCTGGCCGCCGCGCAGAACGCGTTCGGCGACAAGGTGTTACCGCTCTACCTGCCGACCGGCCTGCCGTCCTGCGAAGGCCTGATCGGGTTGCTGTCGCAGACGCGCTATCAATACTCCGACGGCAAGCGGAGCATGCAGCCGCCCGATCCATCCGACGCCGACCGGATCGAGGAGGCGCGCGGAACCCTCATCGAAGGCATCATCGAGGAATCCGAGGACGAGTCGCTGATGGATCGTTACCTCGGCGGTGAGTCCATCGACGAAGCGGTGCTCATCGAGGACCTGGAGCGGGCCGTCGCCCGCGGGTCGTTCTTCCCGGTGATCCCGGTTTGCAGCAGCACCGGCGTCGGCACCCTGGAATTGCTGGAGGTCGCCACGCGCGGATTCCCATCCCCGATGGAACACCCACTGCCGGAGGTGTTTACGCCGCAGGGCGCTTCGCACGCGGCGCTGACCTGCGATGCCGACGCCCCCCTGCTCGCGGAGGTGGTGAAGACGACGTCGGACCCCTACGTCGGAAGGCTCAGCCTGGTCCGGGTGTTCTCCGGGACCATCAGGCCCGACACGACGGTTCATGTGTCGGGCCATTTTGCGTCGTTCTTCGGCTCGGTCAACGGGAACGGCAGCACGCACCCCGACCACGACGAAGACGAACGCGTCGGAGTCCTGTCCTTCCCGCTCGGCAAGCAGCAACGCCCCGCCACGGCCGTGGTGGCGGGCGACATCTGCGCGATCGGCAAGCTGAGCCGGGCCGAAACCGGCGACACCCTCTCGGACAAGTCGGAGCCGCTCGTGCTGAAGCCCTGGACGATGCCCGAGCCCCTGCTGCCGGTCGCGATCCAGGCGCATGCCAAAACCGACGAGGACAAGCTGTCGGTCGGGCTGGGCCGGCTGGCCGCCGAGGACCCGACGCTGCGGATCGAGCAGAACTCCGAAACTCACCAGATCGTGTTGTGGTGCATGGGCGAAGCCCACGCCGGCGTTGTCCTTGACGCGCTGGCCAACCGGTACGGCGTCACCGTCGACACCGTCGAAATCCGGGTACCGTTGCGAGAAACGTTCGGCAGCAAGGCAAAAGGCCATGGCCGCCACGTCAAGCAGTCCGGCGGGCACGGCCAATACGCGGTGTGCGACATCGAAGTGGAGCCGCTGCCGGAGGGCTCCGGATTCGAGTTCCTCGACAAGGTGGTCGGCGGGGCGGTGCCGCGGCAATTCATCCCGAGCGTGGAGAAGGGTGTGCGCGCGCAGATGGAAAAGGGCGTGCACGCCGGCTACCCGGTGGTCGACGTCCGGGTCACGCTGCTCGACGGCAAGGCGCACAGCGTCGACTCCTCGGATTTCGCGTTCCAGATGGCGGGCTCCCTGGCGCTGCGCGAGGCGGCCGCGGCGACGAAGGTGAGCCTGCTCGAGCCCATCGACGAAATCTCGGTGCTGGTACCCGACGATTTCGTCGGTGCGGTGATGGGCGACCTGTCGGGTCGCCGCGGCCGGGTGCTCGGCACCGACACCGCGGGCAACGAACGCACGCTGGTCAAAGCCGAGGTGCCCCAGGTGGAGTTGACACGCTACGCGATCGACTTGCGCTCACTGGCCCACGGCGCCGCGTCGTTCACCCGTACCTTCGCCCGCTACGAACCCATGCCGGAGATCGCGGCCGCCCGGGTGAAGGCCACCGTCTGAGCGTCGTTCGGTCTTTACGCCCCGCGACCGAACTGCTGGGCGACCGCGCGGCGGTCCAGCGAGCCTTTCGCGGTGTGCGGTAGCTCCGCCGCCTGCTGGAAGCTGGCGGGCACCTCGAAGGGGGCCAGCCGGTCGCGGCCGAACGCCGCGAGTTCGTCCGCGGTCGGCGCGGCGGATCCCCGGGGAACGATCACCGCGGCCACCGTCTCGCCGTACAGCTTGTCCGGCATCCCGAAGACGGCCACCTCCAATACGTCGGGATGGCTGCTCAGCACGCCTTCGACGCGTTCCGGTGAGATCTTCTCCCCGCCCCGGTTGATGAGTTCCTTGATCCGGCCGCGGATGACCAGCTCGCCGGTCGCCGACAGCGTTCCCAGGTCACCGGTGCGCAGCCACCCGTCGGTGAAATTGGCGGCGGTGATCGCCGGATCGCCGAGGTAGCCCCTGACCACGGTGGGTCCGTGCAGCCAGACCTCCCCGACCTCCCCCGCGGGCACGGGCCGGCCGTCGGAACCGACGATCCTGACCTCCGGTCCGGTCGAGCGCCCGACGAGACCCGTTGTGGCAGAGGGGTTTTCGGTGTAGCCGATTTCGGTCGTCGCCACCTGGTGGGTGGCTTCGGTCATGCCGAAGGCGCACACCACCGGGGCCGAGAAGGTGTCCTGCAGTGCCTGCGCCGTTTCGGCGGTCAGCGGGGCGCTGCAACTGCGGATGAACCGCAACGCGGCGTCGCCCGGTTGGTCGTTTTTGGTCCGCTCCAACAGGATCTGGTGAATCGTCGGGACCGCCGTGTACCAGGTGGCCCGGACGGCGTCGATGTCATCCCAGAAGGTGTGTGCCGAGAACCGTCCGCGCGCGGGCAGCAACACCGAGCCCCCGGACACCAGGGTCGCCAGCAGTGCGGCGAGCAGCCCGTGACCGTGGTAGAGCGGCATCACCGCCACCGTGGCGTCCCGGGGGCCGAGCCCGTATCCGGCGATGATGGCCCGCACCGAGCCGGCGAGGTTGCCGCGGGTCCACGGGACCATCTTCGGCACCCCGGTGGTGCCGCCGGTGAACATGATCATCGCGTCGTCGTCGCGCAGACCCTCCGGCGTCGAAAAGTGTTGCGCGGGAGCCGCGGTGGCGGCCACGTTGACCGTCGGGGCGCCGTCCGAACCGCCGACGGTCACCGCGAGTGGCCACCACGGCAGGGCCTGTTCCCCTTCGTCGTCAGGTCGTTCACCGTCGATGAGCACCGCCCGCGCCCCCACGGCCTCGCAGCGGGCCCGCTGCTCGGCGACCGGTAAGGCCGGATCCAGCGGAACCGCGACCAGGTCGGCCCGCGAGGCCGCCAGCAGCCCGACGACGAATTCCGCGTCGCTCCCGGAGCGCAGCGCGACGCGGTCGCCCGGCCGCAGCCCGCCCCGCTGCAGCTGCCCGGCCAGGTCGTCGACCAGCCTGAGTAGATCGCGGTAGCTGACCGGGATCCGACCGGAGGTGACGACAAGCGCGGGCGCCTCCGGGGACCGGCGTGCCGCCTCCTCGACCAGATCGGCGATGCGTGGGCCCGGAATCTCCGCCGGCCCCGTGACATCGCTACCGATGATCGCCTCAGACCTCATCGTCGCGCTCCCTTTCCCTTTGTCGTCACAAGTTCCCTTTGTCGTCACAAGCACCTGCTCGAACCATGCCGGGCGGCCTTCCCGCCCGTCCAATACCGATTCACTCACGACCGATAACCGTTGGCTATCGACGCCCCGGAACCCGGCCGGCCAGCGCCGATAGACGGTGTGAATCGCTGCATAGCGGCTCGGTCTTGGACACCCGCCCGGGGGCCGCGCCAGAGTGAAGGCTGAGGCTTTACTTCACCGGGACACACACGAGGAGTCGCGACCATGACCGCAGTTTCGGAATCCCCCGGCCAAGCGCAGCAGTCCGCGCGTTTGATCGACGGCTTCCACCTGGTGGTGGAAGCGCTCAAGGCCAACGACGTCGACACCGTCTACGGGATCGTCGGCATCCCGATCACCGACCTCGCCCGCGTCGCGCAGGCGTCCGGAATCCGCTACATCGGCTTCCGACAGGAGACCTCGGCCGGCAATGCCGCGGCCGCCGCCGGATTCCTGACCCGCAGGCCGGGCGTATGCCTCACGACATCCGGACCCGGCTTCCTCAACGGGTTGCCTGCACTCGCCAACGCCACCGCGAACTGCTTCCCGATGATCCAGATCTCGGGCTCCAGCAATCGGGCGCTGGTCGATCTGCAGCGCGGTGACTACCAGGACATCGACCAGCTCAACGCCGCACGGCCGTTCGCGAAGGCGGCCTATCGGATCGGCCGGATCGAGGACATCGGGCGCGGCGTCGCGCGTGCCATGCGCACCGCGATCTCCGGCCGTCCCGGCGGCGTCTACCTCGACATCCCCGGCGACGTGTTGGGGCAAGCCATGGATGCCGCGGCCGGCGCCGACACGGTCTGGCGGATCGTCGACCCGGCGCCGCGGCAGCTGCCGGCACCCGAGGCGGTCGAGCGCGCGCTGCAGGTGCTCGCGCAAGCGCAGCGACCGTTGATCGTCCTCGGCAAGGGCGCCGCATACGCGCAGGCCGACAACGTGATTCGCGAGTTCGTTGAGGCCAGCGGCATTCCGTTCCTGCCGATGTCGATGGCCAAGGGGCTGCTGCCGGATTCCCACCCGCAGTCCGCCGCGGCCGCACGCTCGCTCGCGGTCGCGCGCGCGGACGCGGTGTTGCTGGTCGGCGCCCGGCTGAACTGGCTACTCGGCCACGGGGACTCGCCACAGTGGTCCGCCGAAGCCAAATTCGTGCAGGTCGATATTGCGCCGTCGGAATTCGACAGCAATCAGCCGATCGTGGCGCCCCTCGTCGGCGACATCGGCTCGGTGATGGCGGCGCTGCGTGACGGCGTGGCCGCCCACCCCGTCACGGTGCCCGCGGAATGGACCAAGGAGCTGGCCGACCGCACCGCCCGCAACGACGCGAAGATCCGCGAGCGCTTGGCTGAAGACCCCCATCCCATGCGTTTTTACAACGCGCTCGGCGCGATTCGTGCTGTGCTGCAGGACAATCCGGACGCCTACCTGGTCAACGAGGGAGCCAACGCGCTGGACCTGGCCCGCAACGTCATCGGCATGGAGGTGCCGCGGCACCGGCTCGACACGGGAACCTGGGGCGTCATGGGCATCGGCATGGGTTACGCCATCGCCGCCGCCGTCGAGACCGGGCAGCCCGTGGTCGCGATCGAGGGTGACAGCGCATTCGGCTTCAGCGGCATGGAAATCGAGACCATTTGCCGCTACCGGCTGCCGGTGACCGTCGTCATTCTCAACAACGGCGGCGTCTACCGCGGCGACGAAGCTCCCTCCGGTTCAGATCCGGCGCCCACCGTGCTGAACGCGCGGGCGCATCACGAGCTGATCGCGGAAGCCTTCGGCGGCAAGGGCTATCACGTCACCACCCCGTCGGAGTTGCGATCGGCGCTGGCCGAGGCGATTGGGGCGCGGACGCCATCGATCATCGACTGCGAGCTCGACCCGGCGGCGGGGGTGGAAAGCGGGCATCTGGCGAACCTGAACCCGACCAGCGCGGCGTCGCCCGGGTCGGCGGCGGTCAGCGCCGGTGGGTGATTCGCGATAGCTGCGCGTCGAAGAACTCGTTGAGCGACAGTTGCGCGGCGGAGGCGGCGAGCGCGCGGGCGACCGGCGACCCGGGCCCGGCGGAATTGGTGGCCAGGGCGATGTCGGCTTTGAGCACCGGATCGACCATCTCCACCGCGCGGACTTCTGGGCCCAGCGGCGAAGTCCACAACCAGGTGTGGGGCACGATGCATGCCCAGTTCCCCGCGGCGACCTGAGCGAATAACGAGGCGACGGAATCGGTTTCGACCTGCGGGGCCACTTCGATGGCGTGGTCGGCGAACGCCTTGTCGATGATCTGGCGGTCCCGCATGTCGGCCGTAAGCAACGCCAGCGGCAACTGCGCGGCCTCCGGCCAGGTCATCATCGAGGCAGCGGATCCCAACATGTCCGCGGGCGACAACAGCACATAGTGCTCCTCGTAGAGCGGCACCAGATTCACGTCGTGTGCCTCGTCGGGCGCCGCGTGCACTATCGCGGCGTCCAGTTCGAATTCGCGCAGCCGCCGGTACAGTTCGGTGCCCGCCAGCCGGGAAAGGATGTGCACCTTCGCCAACGGGTGCGCCGAACAGAACGCCGAGAGCACCAGGGAGGCTGTCGTCGAGGCGGTGGGGACCGTGCCCAGCCGGAGCATGCCGGTGATACCGGATCGCACCGCATGCACCTCGGCCTTGAACGCGTCGTGCTCGGCGAGAATCCGCCTGGCCCACACCACCAACCGCTCCCCTTCGGGCGTGAGGCCCTCGAAGCTATGTCCGCGATTGATCAGGGTTACGTTCAGTTCCCGTTCCAGCTTGGCGATCGCGGCGGACAGCGCGGGTTGGGATACGAAGCACTTCTCGGCCGCCCGGGCGAAGTGGCGCTCCTGCGCGACCGCGACGAAGTACTCGAGTTGACGGAAAAGCATCCGCACCTCCTCGGCCTCCCGGCACCGATTTTGCTGAGGCTAACGTGTCGCTAGCCCGCCAGCCAATCCAGCGTCGCCGATAGGTCCAGCACGTGGACTCCTATGGCACGGCACTCATCGACACCGCGGTCGTACAAGCCCGAGACCGCATCGGATACGAGGACGATTCGGAACTCGCGTTCGGAGGCCTCGTAAATCGAAGTCCGAGGGCAGTTGGGGAAGTTGCAACCCGCAAAAACCAGTGTGTTGCTGCTACTTTCGCGTAGATGTTGCTCAAGGCCGGTGGCGTAGAAGGCACCCCACCTCGATTTGTACATCACGTGCTCGGCAGGTCCGACTTGTTGGAATCCACCGGCCAGCAACAATTCGTGGTCCAAATCCACAACGTTGGGCAGCAGTTCCGTGCCGATTTGCGAACCGGCGCTGCCCGGTTCGGCGAATCGCGCACCCTGCTCTATTGATTGACGGCGAACCAGGTCGGCGTTCGACCCATCCGGCAGGTATAGCCGGACGACATGCACGATAGGGAGCCCCCGGCGCCGGAAGGCTTTCGCCAGCTCGGCCATTGCCGGAATCGCCGCGCTCGTACCGTCGATCCGCATCGGAGCATCGTCTGCGTAGAAATCGCGCTGCACGTCGATCAGCACCAGCGCGGCCGAATCCGCTACCGGACGCGTGTAACGGTCTTCAAAGGTCATGCCCGCTCCCTTGCCGATTCCGCCCGACGGGATCGAACTCAACCGGTGATCGGATCGTTATCGAGGCGACAGGCGAAGGGACAAAAGTTTGCTGAAAAACGTCAATGGGTAGACAGCCAGTAGAATACCGTTGTGTTGATTGCACCATCGCGAAGGGTATGCACCATGCGTCGAGCGGTTCGTTATCTATCCGTGATGGTGGCGATCACGACCACATGCGCGTTGGGAAGCGGCGCTCGCAGCATGGCCGCGGTCCCACTTCCCGAGCCGGTTCCCGGGGTCGCCTTGGTTTTGCCCGCTAACGGCGCGGTGGTCGGCGTGGCACACCCGGTCGTCGTGACGTTCACCGCGCCGGTCAGCGATCGTGCGGCCGCCGAACGGTCAATTCACGTCACGTCGCCGACCAACATGCCCGGGCACTTCGAGTGGGTCGAGAACAACGTCGTGCAGTGGGTTCCGAACCACTACTGGCCCTCCCATTCCCACGTCTCGGTCGGGGTGCAGGCCCTCACGACGGGATTCGACACCGGTGACGCGCTGCTCGGTGTTGCCAGCCTGTCCGCGCACACCTTCACCGTCAGCCGAAACGGAGAAGTGCTCCGCACGATGCCGGCGTCGATGGGCAAGCCCAGCCGTCCGACACCGATCGGCAGCTTCACCGCCCTGGAAAAAGAGCGCTCCGTGGTCATGGACTCACGAACCATCGGTATCCCGCTCAGTTCGCCGGAGGGGTACAAGATCACCGCGCAATACGCGGTTCGCGTCACCTGGAGCGGCGTCTACGTGCACTCGGCCCCATGGTCTGTTGACTCCCAGGGCTACGCCAACGTCAGTCATGGATGCATCAACCTGAGCCCGGACAACGCCGCGTGGTACTTCAACCAGGTGAACGTCGGCGACCCCATCCAGGTCGTGGCCTAGCGGCCGCCCCGCATCTGCGGAGCAGTCAACAAGACCGGCCCGCCGCAGTGAGTTCCCGATAGACGAGTGATCCGAGCGGGAGGCTGGCCATGACCCGGGACGGCTGAATTTGCCAGATGCCTTCACGCGGTTGATTTTCGCACGACGACGGCATCTCCCTGGACGTGTTCGTGGACTGGTTGATCGCCGACGGACACGGCATCCGGCGCATCGACGATTACGACGAGTGGCTCGGACGCTTCGGCACGGCGCTTCGGGCCCTACCGGACAAGCAGCGCCAACAACCCGTGCTGCCGTTGCTGGACGCCTACCGGACGCCGGAGAAGCCACTGCGTGGCGCGCCCGCCCCGACCGATGTCTTCCGCGGCGCGGTTCAGGCGGCCAAACTCGGTGCGGACAAAGACATTCCGCATCTGTCGGCGGACTTGATCGCCAAGTACGTTTTCGATCTGCGGTTGCTCGGCCTGTTGTAGTCGCGGCGGGGGCTAGCTTCCTATGCTGGCGTGGGAGAAGGAATATTCACGGCGGGAGGAGATCGACATGACGGCTGCGGCGGCGCGCGCCGTACGGTTCGACCGGTATGGCGGACGCGAGGTGTTGTACGTGGCGGACGTCGACCTGCCCGTCGCCGGCCCCGGCGAGGTGGTCGTCGAGGTCCGCGCTGCGGGGATCAACCCCGGCGAGGCCGCCATCCGAACCGGGGCGCTGCACGAGATGTTTCCCGCGACCTTTCCGTCCGGCGAGGGCAGCGACCTCGCCGGCGTCGTGACCGCGCTAGGCCCCGGGGTCAC
This sequence comes from uncultured Actinomycetota bacterium, assembly GCA_963850895.1. GTDB lineage: Bacteria > Actinomycetota > Actinomycetes > Mycobacteriales > Mycobacteriaceae > Mycobacterium. The sequence goes on from CAWKNK010000003.1 coordinate 302,008, forward strand.
CGAATTCTCGCTTGGCGACGAGGTTTTGGGGTTCAGCTTCCGCCGATCCAGCCACGCCACCCACGCCGCCGTCCCAGTCGGCCAGCTGATTCACAAACCGCCGCAGCTCAGTTGGGAGGTGGCGGGTTCGCTCTACGTCGTCGGCGTGACGGCGTACGCGGCCGTCCGCGCGGTGTCACCGCAACCGGGTGAGACGGTCGCCGTCTCGGCGGCGGCGGGCGGGGTGGGCAGCCTCGTCGTGCAGCTTCTGGTGCTGCGGAAGGCGCGGGTGCTCGGCATCGCCGGGCCGGGCAACGCCGACTGGCTGCGCGCCCATGGCGTCACCCCGGTCCCGTACGGGGACGGACTGGCCGACCGGCTGCGCGAGGCGGCACCCACCGGGATCGACGCGTTCATCGACCTCTTCGGCCCCGACTACGTGCAGCTCGCCGTCGACCTCGGCGTCGCACCCGAGCGGATCGACACCATCATCTCGTTTCAGAAGGCCGGCGAAGTCGGCGCCAAGACGGAAGGCAGCGCCGAGGCGTCGACACCGGAGGTGCTCACCGTGATGGCCGATCTCATCGTCAGCGGCGCCATCGATTTCGAGGTCGCCGGCACCTATCCGCTGGATCGGGTCGCCGACGCCTACGAGGAACTGGAGAAGCGGCACACCAGGGGCAAAATCGTTCTGCTACCGAACGATTCACAATGACGCGGCCGGGCCCACGACGCCGGCCTGAACGATCTTGACGACCACCAGCGCGACCGCCACGACCAGATAGGCCCGCAGGGTGAACAGCCCCGCCCGGCGAATCGGCGACATGGCGGGGCGGTCCAGGCCGGCGAGGCTGGGGGTCTGCCAGTTCATCCGGTCCTGCCGGCGGAGGGCGCGACGTTCGGCGCGCGTGAGCGACGGGGTGTCGTCGAGCTCATCGACCTGCTCGGGGTCGAGACCGCCTCCGAGCGTTCGCACGACGGCTTCCGCGTCGCGCAGTTCGGTATACCGGCGGCCGGCGATGATGACGGCGGCGCCGCCGATGACGCCGATCGCCGCGCCGACCGCGAGACCGGTCTCGATGGTGGACGTCGACAGGCCCGGGAAGAACGTGGTCGCCGTCAGCGCCAGCGACAGCAGCACCAGAGACCACACGATGGTCCACGCGACGATGTTCTGCCGCACGCTGTTCGCCCAGGGGCCCAGCACCGCCCGGTCATTGCACAGCAGCACCAGGAACACGGTCGCCGAGGGCAGCAGGACACCGGCGAGGGCCTGCACACCCTGGGTCACCAGACCGAGGATGTGGTCGGGGCTGAACGCGACCGCGGCCGACACCGCGAGCAGCAGGGCGTAGCCGCCGTAGAACAGGGGCGCTTCGCTGATCTTCCAGTGCAGCGAGTGCCGCTTGCCCATCGCATCCCCGATGGCATAGGTGGTGGCCAGCCCGATGGCGTTCGCCCCGATCAGCGAGGCGTCGAGCAAGATGATCGCGAACAGCGTCCCGACCGTGCCGCCGAGGTGTTTGGACAACCGGGCCGCGACCGCGCCGGCGTCGGTGAAGTGGCCGCACCTCGGGGGTGCCGGCCAAACCGAATGCGGTGACCGCCATCAGGGCCGTCGCGCCGACCATGACCACGACGATCCCGATCACCAAATCGGCTCGGGCGTAAGCGATCCAGCGGGCGGTGATGCGCTTGTCCACCACGTTGGATTGCTGGAAGAACAATTGCCAGGGCGCGACCGTGGTGCCCACGATCGCGATGATCAACAGCAGCACGGTGGAGTTGACCCCGCCCGCGAATCGCGGAATGAGCCCGCCGGCGACCCCTCTCGCCGTCGGATGCACCAACAGCACCATCGGAATGACCAGTACGTTCACCGCGATCAGTAGGAACATCAGCCCCTCCCACCGGCGAAACGACCCCCCGGCCACCACCGCGAACAGCAGGACGGCGGCGGCCGGGATCGCAATCACCTTCGGGCAGCCCAGGAATCCGAGCGCCAGTGCGACGCCGATGAACTCGGTGACGATCGTCAAGGCGTTCAGGATCAGCAGGTCACCGACGCTGAACGCGCCCCAGAACCTGCCGAAGCGCTCGAAGATCAACCGCGCGTGCCCGACTCGGGTGACCGCGCCGAGCCTGAGCACCATTTCCTGGTTCACGTACAGCACCGGAATCAGCAGCGCCAGCGTCCATAACAGCGCCATTCCGTAGTTCTGCCCGGCCTGAGCGTAGGTCGCGACGCCGCCCGCATCGTTGTCCCCCACCATCACGATCAGCCCGGGACCGCTGATGACCAGCAGCGTGCGCACACGGCGCCAGCGGCCGCCGGATGCGCCGCCGCCGTCCCGCCGGATACGGCCGAACGCGCCGACGATGTCTCCGCCGGCGTGGGCCGCAGCGGGATTCGTTGGCGCGGCGGCGTTGACGGCGCCGACGGCCTCGGACGAGACGGGGGTCATGGTGTTCTCGTGAAACCCGTCACCGGCGGTTGCCGGTCGACGGGTGCCCACCCAGCGAGGCCGTGACTACCGCGATCGGCATCCGTGACACGTACAGGTTGGCCCGCTCCTGGGGAGTCAGGACGGTCCGCGCGTGCACCTTGCTTGCCAGTAGCCGCGCCGAGCGCAGCAACGCCCGTCCGCGCCCACCGGCCCGGCCGGTAAGACGTTGTGTGACAACAAAAGCCATGATCTTCTCCTTACGGGAGGCCCGATCGGCTCAACTCATGGCACCCGGGCAGGAACGGCAACTCGCGGTTGGATCAACGCGCACGAATCACCCGAGTGCCCGTGAAAGCTCAGGCGGCAGAACGAATGCCGGAACCGGATCGGGACAAGACAGATTTCGGATGGGGACTATCGCCGGGACTCATCTCGCCCTCACCTCCTCACGGCCACGACACACGCGGGTGTCATCACATTTCACCTGAACGGGAGAGAAGCGAATGCCGACGGCGTGCCGGCGATCGCACCCCTCTCGTCGGAGCTTCGGCACTGCACGGCGTATCCGGAACTTCGTCCGGAAGCCACTTGGGCTCAACCCTTGGGTCCGGGAAGAGCTGTCCTGACCCGGGGCGTCTCTCGACGTTCGGGGTCAGTGGCCTGTGTCCATGCAGACGCCTCACCTACCGAGGTGCTTGCGAAACCATTTCTACACCGCGGCCCAGGACCCGTCAAACTCGTTTACGTAACCATTACGGCAGCTCGTCGCCGCTCCCACATGCGCGCAGCCGGTCGCCCGCCGCCGACGCCTACCCTCGACAACATGGCCAATACTCTGCAAGATCCCAACGTCGCGACCGTGCTCGACCGCATGTACACCGAAGCGGAGAGCCAGATGTCGCTGTTGCGTCAGCGACATGGCGACTTCGACCGGCCGATGACCGCGCAGGAGCGCGCCGACGCGATGAGCGAGTTCTACATCCCGGTCACCCCCGAAGCCGGCCGGCTGCTGTACGCCCTGGTGCGCGCGACCCGTCCGGCGACGGTCGTCGAGTTCGGGATGTCGTTCGGCATCTCCGCCATCCACCTGGCATCGGCGGTGCGCGACAACGGTGCCGGCCGGGTGGTGACGACCGAGCTCAACGACACCAAGATCGCCGCCGCGCGGCAGACCTTCGCCCAGACCGGTCTGGACGATGTGATCACCATCCTCGAAGGCGACGCGCTGTCGACGCTGGCCGGCCTGGACGGAGCTATCGACTTCGTCTTGCTGGACGGCTGGAAGGACCTGTATCTACCGGTGATCGAGCTGCTCGAACCGCGGCTGTCGACGGGGGCGTTGGTGGTCGCCGACAACACCAGCGCCGCGGACACGCAGCCGTATCTCGACCGGGTGCGCAGGCCCGAGAACGGCTACGTGAGCTTCAACTTCCAGGTCCGGGAGAGCGACAGCATGGAAATCAGCTGCCGCACAGGCAGTTAAACCCTATCGCAGGGATTCCTCGAGCCACGGCGTCAACCACTTCACCCCTTCGGGGGTGAGGTGGACGCCGTCGCTGCGCACCTTGATGCCGTCAACCTTGGCGGTGTAAACGCCGTCCGGACATAGCTTTTTGTTCAGGTCCAGGATTTGCACGTTTGGGTGGTGGCTGACCGTCTTGCGCAACATGGTGTTCCACAAATTGACCCGATCGGGCTGGTCCTCCGGATACAGCCGGCCATCCGGCTTTTCGCCGCCCCTGCTGTACGGCACGGTGGCGACCACCACTCGAACGCCGGTGGAACCGACGATGGTCAGTGCCCGCTCCAGCTCGCCGCCCAGGTACGCGTCGAAGGTCGGATCCCCGATGTGGGTCCATTGACCCTCGTTGACGCGGTCGACGGTTTCCCAGCGGCCGATGACCAGCAGCGCGACGTCCGGCTGGTCCTGGCTGACCTGCGCCGACCATCTGGTCGGCCAGCCGTCGCATTCCGGTCTCTGATCCAGGGTTTGACCGATGTACCGATACGGCGTGCCGCGCACCAGGCTGCAGCCGATGACGGTGTGGTCGAGGAACGCGAACCCCGGCGTCGGTGGCAGGTAATGCATCCACGTCCACCCGATCGAATCGCCGAACACCGAAACGGTGAACGGACGGTTGGGATCGCGGGGCCCACCCGGGCGGCTGCCGCCCGGCGGGGACGGAGACACCGCGGCGACCGCCGAGACTCCCGGCGGCAGGCCGACCTCACGCAGACCGGGCCCGGTCCCCACCGGAACCACCAGCAGTGTCACCGCGGCCGCGCTGGCCACCGTCGCCGCCGCCAACGGCAATAGCGGCACCCGCGCCGGCCGCCAGCGCCGAATCGGTTGCTCGATCAGCCACCAGGATGCCGCGGCCAGCGCCACCGTCACGCCGCACCGAGCGGCGAACAGAGGCAGCCCGGTCCATCCCGTGCGTTCGCCGTTGAGCGCCAGGAAGATTGGCCAATGCCACAGATAGACGCCGTAGGAGATGGTGCCCAGCCACACCAGGGGCGGTGCGGCCAGGATGCGGGCGACCGCTCCGCGCTGCTCCAAGGCCACCGGCGCCACCACGACGACGGACGCGATCGCGACCCCGATGAGCAGACCGTGGCGAAACTCACCGCTACTGCCGGTGGCGTAGTGGGTCGCCGCCGCGAGTCCCGCCACGCCGGCGAGCGGCAGAACGCGGGCGACGCGCCGGGCCCACCGGGTCCGGATCAGGCACCAGCCCCGGTTCAGTGATGGCCAGTCGCGAACCACCAGAGCCGCCGCCGCAGCCCCGGTCAGCAGCGCCTGCGCGCGGGTATCGGTGCCGAAATAGACCCGGTCGCGGGTGCCGTCGGACACCATCACCATGGCGACCGCCGCCGAAGCCAGGGCCCCCACGGTGGCGACGACGAACGCCGCGAACCGCACGCCCCCGACCGTGGCCCGAGTGAAGCGGCGCCTCGCGCGCGCGGCCAACAGCAGCGTCACCGCGATCAGCAGTACCGGCCACACGAAGTAGTACTGCTCCTCCACCCCGAGTGACCAGGTGTGCTGCAGCGGCGAGGGCGGGGCGCCCTGCGTGAAGTAGTCGGTCTTCTGGGCGACGAACCGCCAGTTCGCCATCCACACGAATCCCGCGACCGCATCGTCGCGCAGGCCGGTGAGGGACCGATCGGGAAGAAGTTGGCGGGTCGCGGCCACCGTGAGCACCATCAACACCAGGGCCGGCAACAGCCGGCGCGCACGGCGAATCCAGAAGCCGGTCAGCTCGATACGACCGGTGCGCCCCAGCTCGTCCAGCAACAGCGAGGTGATCAGGAATCCGCTGAGCACGAAGAAGACGTCGACGCCGATGAATCCGCCGCCCACCCCGGGGATGCCGCCATGCCCGACCAGTACCAGCGCAACCGCTATCGCGCGTAACCCATCGAGCGCCGGAATCCCGCTGCACCGCTCCGGTTTATCCCAGATCGCCAGCCGGCCGGCCCTGCGCACGGGAGCAACCCACCGGGGCCGCCGAGCACGACGAGCCGGCGCGGGATTAGTCCCGCCCGGCTCGGCGCTCGCGGTTAGCGCGCCCTGACCACCATGTCGCCCGGCGCCATAGTTGATGCCGATACGTCGCTGCCCCTCCTCGTGATCGCAGCAAGCCTAATTGCGACGCAGCGGGATTCGAGAGAGACACGCGAAGGCCGGCCCGCATTCTTGGCCCGCTTTCTTGCGTCGGCTTTCACATCATGACGGCTCGGTTGCCGCCAGCCGCTTGGTGGCCAGTTCCCGAAGCTCGCCGGCCTTGATCTTGGCATTACCCGTCGTAGCCACCTCGTCCTCGCGGAAGAACAGCACATGGCGCGGCACCTTGTAACTGGCCAAGCTTTCCCGTAGGAAGGCCAGGAGCTGCTCGGCGTCGAGGATCGCGCCATCGTGCGGCACGACGCAGGAGACGACGAGTTCCCCGAGCGTCTGGTGCGGGACGCCGACGGTCTGCGCCAGCTTGACGCCGGGATGTTCCATGAGCGCCTCGTCAACCTCTCGTGGCGAGACATTGGCGCCGCCGGTCTTGATGATGTCGGTGAGCCTGCCTTGCCAGTACAGCCGCCCGGCGTCATCGAGGTAGCCGCCGTCGCCGGTGGGGAAGAAGCCCTCGGGGTCGAGTGTCTCGTCGAGCGGGGTGCCGATATAGCCGAGCATGAGCGTGGGCCCTTTGACGCGGATCTCGCCCGCCTGCCCGCGCGGAACAATGCCGCCGGTCAGCGGATCCACGATCTTCACCGTCGCACCGGGCAGCGCCTCCCCGAAGCTGTCCGCATGGACTTCTGGCGCGGTATTGGCGGGGTAACCCGTTGTGATCGTGAACGTTTCGGTGTTGCCGTAGGCATGGCCCGGCTCATACCACTCGGTCGAAACCGTGGGATGGTGGGCGATCGGGGTCTTGAAATCCGCAAACCTGACGCTGCTCAAGTCGACCCGTCCCCAGTTGGACGCGCTTTCCAACTGTGCCCACTGGTGGGGCCAGGCGAACGGGAAGTTGACCCGCTCGGCCTGCATAAGCTCGAGCGCCTCGGCGGCGTCAAACGTCGATTGCAGGACAAGGGCCCCGCCGCTGGCCAGTGTTGAGCCGAGCACCATCGTGAAATTGCCGGACCAGAAAAAGCCGTTGGCGGTCCAGCCCCGGACATGGTCGTGTGGACTGAACCCGTACATGCGCCGGAAGCGCCACAGCTGGACGCACACGCCGCGATGCGCACCGAGGACGCCTTTCGGCTTGCTCGTGGAGCCAGACGAGAAGAACAGCACGGCGGCATCGCTAGGCAGCACCGCCGCGGCAGTCGCCTCGACCAGCTCGCGGGGCTCCTCGTGGCCGGACGCCAGGAACTCATCCCACGCTTCGATGCCCGGCGCCGGCTCGCCCACCAGCGCGAGTCGGCGCAAAAACGGGTACTTCGCCGATTCCAGCGCCCCTGGCCGCGACGTGCCAATCGCCGGTTCCAGCTCGGCCAGAATGGCGGCGAAGTCCTTCGACAGCACCCTGCGCTCAAACAACAGCGCCGAAACGGCAGAAGCCCGTATCAGATAGTCCAATTCGGACGGTGTCGAAAAGGTGCTCAGGGGGACGGCCACCCCGCCGGCTAGAGATGTACCGAACACCGCGGCAAGCCATTCCGGCCGATTCGTCATCAAAACGCCGACGCGAGCGTCCTTGCCTTGCCCGCACCCGCGCAACGCACGTGCCACCTCGATCGCGCGTTCCCAGAGCTGCGCATACGTCCAACGTGTGACGCCGTCGGCGGTGCGCCACACCAGCGCCTCGCGCTCGCCGTACGTCTGCGTCACTTCGCGTAGGAAACCCGATAGCGTGAGCGCCCCAAGCCCGGGCTCACCCGACAGCGGCGGTCCGGATACTATGGAAAGGCGTTGCGCGGCTGGAGAACGCGTGTCATCGACCATGGCTACAACGGCAGTTCGACCTCGGCCGTGCAGCCCACCAGCATATCTGCGTTCTGGTTGGTGAGGCGCAGCTTTACCTGCACGAGAGGCACACCCCAAGTGGACTCCGCTTGCTTGTCGACGATCTCAGCATCGAAGTAGGTGACATCACCCTCGAAGGCGGGGGTGCGGAAGTCGGCCTTGGAATGGCGCACCATGCCGTCGTGGCCGGCCCAGTACGCGAGATAGTCGGTGCACCAGGCGCCCATCGTCGCGCCATAGCCATAGGCGCGGGCCATGCCTACCTCGCTGGCCCGGTCGGCGTCGATATGCCCGCGCGATGGGCCGACGTACAGCCCGTCGCGCTTGCGCGGATCGATCTTCGCGTCTTCTTCGTCGAAGGCAAAGTCTTTGCCCCAGCCCGGATCCTGATAGACCCACGGATCCTCCATGCCGGGCGGAGCGACCCAGTGGAAGGTGCCCCAGATGTTGAACAGAAACGCCCGGTATTCAGTGGTGAAGCTCGCGATGCTGTGCGGGCCGATCACGCGACGAGGCAGCGTATCGCCGATCTTCACCTCGTCAAAGTGCGGCGAGACACCCATCCGGTTGGACTCGAGCCACTCGCGCCGTAGCCTCTCGACTTCCTCGAGCTCGGTTTGTGTCCAACGTTTGATGTCGCCGAGCTGATTTTCAAACATCCCGCGCTTTGTCGCTTCCTCGTAGAGGTAGCGGATCGCGGTGGAACGTTCGCGCGCCACCAGCGTGCCGTGCTGGTTGGTGTGGACGGTGTCACCGCGCGAAAACATGGTCGGGCCGGCGAATTTCGTCTCGGTCACCTTGTAGTCGTGGAACCGACGGTCCTGGAACAGCTTGTCCCCTGGCCGTACCGGACAGCCGTAGAACCACCATTCCTCGCCGCCGAAGATCAAGTGGCTGTTGGGAATATGGCCCACGCACGCGGGCTCCGCGCCGTGCCCGTAGTCCAGGGCCGCCGCGATGGACTGCGGTGCGACAATGCCGCCGAACTTCGAGTCGCGAGCGAACCGCTCATCCCAGTGCAGCGGATTGGGGTAATCCATCGCCATCACCCAGCGCCGGATGTCCGATGAACTACACGGATCCCACAATTGCCCGCCGCCCACCGGTTTGCCCACCCGGTGATCGACATCGGACAAATCCAGCTGGGGGCCCGGTGATGTGGTCGTCTTCTTGGCCATTGGCGCTCCTTTCAGCGATCGACGTCGACAACGATGCGGCCGCGCACCTTGCCGTCCATGAGTTCCCCGGCCGCAGCGATCGCCTCGCCCAGCCCGATCTCCCGGGCGATCGAATCCAGCGCGTCGGCGTCCAGATCGCGTGCCAGCCGTTCCCACGCCGTTATGCGCCGCTCCTTGGGCGCCATCACGCTGTCGATGCCGAGCAGGGAAACGCCACGCAGAATGAACGGTGCAACCGTTGCCGGGAAGTCCATGCCCTGGGCCAACCCGCACGCGGCAACCGCGCCGCCATACCGCGTCTGCGCGCAGGCGTTGACCAGCGTGTGGCTGCCGACGCCGTCGACGACGCCCGCCCAACGCTCCTTCTGCAACGGCTTACCTGCCTCGCTGAACTCGGCGCGGTCCAACACCGTCACGGCGCCAAGTTGCCGTAAGAACTGCTCTTCCGACGACTTCCCGGTCGCGGCAGCCACTTTGAACCCGGCCGCGCTCAACAACGCGATCGCGACGGTCCCCACACCGCCGGTCGCCCCGGTCACCAGGATCTCACCCTGATCGGGAGACACCCCGTGCCGCAGCAGGGCCTCCACGCAAAGGCTGGCCGTGTAGCCCGCGGTGCCGATCGCCATCGCCTGGCGGGTGGTGAAAGCGGAGGGCAGGGGTATCAGCCAATCGCCGTTGAGGCGGGCACGCTGAGCGAGGCCGCCCCAATGCGTCTCGCCGACGCCCCAGCCGTTGAGCACCACGCGGTCGCCCTTGCTCCAGTCGGCGTGGCTACTCTCGGTCACCACGCCGGCCAGATCGATACCCGGAACCATCGGAAATTTCCGCACGACGGGCGATTTGCCCGTAATGGCCAGGCCGTCCTTGTAATTCAGCGTGGAGTACTCGACGTCGACGCTGACGTCACCGTGGGGCAGCTGCGCCTCGTCCAGGTCGGTGACCCCAACCGTCTGTCCCGCCTCACCCTTCTCGATCAAAACTGCTGAAAACATCGATGGAATCATCTCCTTCTAACGTGGTAACCGACCTGATCGACCGCCTTCTCGGCCGTGTGGCCCGAGATCGCCTTTGTCACCAGCGGATTTCCGCCTCGCCCGCCGATTGAGGAGCGGCCGCTGATACGACGGATCCCCCTTGCTGCGCGACGGCGCGCCGTTGCCGTGGATGTCGGGCACATCCGCGAATGGGATTGGCAGGGTGGGGACCATGCCTGACCATTCGATAATGTTGGTACGCAACGCGATCCGCCAGGCTCCATCACCCCGGTCCAGCCGATCGATATAGCGGCCGCCGGCCATCCAGTTCGTCTCGTCGCGGTTACGCCCGACGAACAAGTAATACGTCTCGCTATGCGCGGTTTCGCCGTCGATCTCACAGGTGTTGTTGAGCAGATTGTGGTGCGTGGCCACCTGGCCCTGCTCATGCATAGCCGAAGCCCAGTCGTAGAGATCGGCCGGGCCGCCAACGAAGTCGCCCACAGCGATCACCGCGTTCGGATGAAAGGCGGACAGCAGAAGTTCCCGGTCCAAGCGGTCCATGCCGCGACTGAACCGCGTCAGGCAGTCCAGGATGTCCTGCCGGTCGAGTAGCCATCCAAGACGTTCAGCGTCCATGGGCGGCCTCCGCGATTGGTCCCCAGATCGGCGAGCCGCGCTCGGCCCGCAGCGACGGGATGACCCGCCCATCGATGTCGGTGATCCCGTAGTCCTGCGCAACCTCGGCGGTGATGAATGTGCCTCCCGACCGCGTCATCACGTCGGGGTCACCAGCCAGTGCTGCGATCACCCGGCCCGGAAATTCGGGCGAGCAGCCAAAGGCGGGCTTGGTGACCGTCAGCTCCCGCATGGCGGGGTTGCGCGCCAAGTTGCGTTGCGCCCGTTCGGTGGAGGTTAGTCCCTGCCACAACGACAGCGACGCGACGTGGTGTGGCTGCAACTCGATGGCCATATCGCGCGCCATTCGGTCGACCGCGGTCTTGCACATCCCGAACACAACGCCATAGGTGTAGGTGACCCCGACGTAGCCAGAGACCGCAACGATCAGCCCCGACCGCTGGCCGACCATGATCTTCGCCGCATGCCATGCCGCGACAAAGTTTGATCGCACACCGACGTCGACCATCTCCCAGTCCGACAGCGGCTTTTCCCAGAACGGCCTGGGCTCTGTCAGATCCTCGGGAATGGCGAAGGCGTTGTTGACCAGGATGTCGAGCATGCCCTGCTCACGATGAATCTGGTCGAACAGCGCAGCGACCTGATCATCATCACGGTGGTCAACCACCACAGCGACGCCCTTGCCGCCACGGCGGCAGACTTCCTCGGCGGTCTCCCCCACTGTGCCGGGCAGCGATTGCATGCCCGGGTCGACCGTGCGTCCCGAGACGTACACTGTCGCCCCTTCGGCTCCGAGCGCCAGCGCGATCCCCTTGCCGATCCCGCGGCTGGCGCCGGTCACCAGCGCGACTTTCCCTGTCAGGGGACCCATTGCCCGCTATCCGGCGGCTTTGTCGGGCGCAAAGCCCAAGGTGCTTTTGACCTCTAGATACTCGTGGAACCCGAACTCGCTCCACTCTCGACCGTTGCCGCTGTGCTTGTAGCCGCCGAACGCCGCGTTCATGTCGAAGGCATGATTGATCGTCACCCAGCCGGCCCGGATCTTGCGGGCCACCTCTCGTGCCTTGTCGAGATCGGCGCCCGAAACATAGCCGGCCAAGCCGTAATCGGTGTCGTTGGCGATCTCAACGGCCTGATCGATATCGTCGTAGCCGAGGATGCACAGCACCGGCCCGAAGATCTCCTCGCGAGCAATCGTCATGCCGTTGGTGACGTTGGCGAATACGGTCGGCTTGACGTAGTAACCCCTGTCCAGCCCCGATGGCCGGCCAGAGCCGCCGGCCACGACGGTCGCGCCCTCGTCGATGCCTTGCTGGATCAGACCCTGGACCTTGTCGAATTGCGCCTTCGACGCCACCGGCCCGATCGCTCGCTGATCTTCGGGGTCGCCCACCGTCACCTGCTCGGCGACTTCGCGTGCGACGGTGATGGCCTCGGCCATCCGCGAATTCGGAACCAGCATGCGCGACGGCGCGTTACAGCTTTGCCCGGAATTCGGCATCATGTTGATTACGCCGGCGCGGACGCTATCGGCGAAGCCCGCGTCGTCGAGGACGATGTTGGGGCTCTTGCCGCCGAGCTCCTGGGTCACCCGCTTCACGGTCGGAGCGGCGTTCCTGGCCACCTCGACGCCGGCGCGGGTGGATCCGGTGAACGACACCATGTCGATGTCGGGGTGGCTCGCCAGGGCCACACCGACCCCGGGGCCATCGCCGTTGACCAGGTTGTACACCCCGGCCGGCACGCCGGCGGCGTCCAGAATCTCGGTGAAGATATAGGCCGAGAACGGCGCAACCTCAGACGGTTTCAGGACCATCGTGCACCCGGTCGCCAACGCGGGGTACACCTTGACCGCGATCTGGTTGAGCGGCCAGTTCCACGGCGTGATCAGCCCGCACACGCCGATCGGCTCCTTGGCGATCAGCGTTGCCCCGTGCTGCTCCTCGAATGGGAAGTTCTTCAGCACGTCGATCGCCGTCACCAGGTGACCGATCCCGAGTTGGACCTGCGGGCCGGCGGCCAGCGACGGCGGCGCACCCATTTCCTCGGTGACCGCGTCGGCGAGGTCGCCCGCACGCTTCTGGTATTCGGCAAGGATGGCCTCCAGCAGATCGAGGCGCTGTTGGCGACTGGTTTGTGACCAGCCGGTGAAAGCCCGTCGGGCGGCCTTGACCGCCACGTCGACGTCGGCGGCCGAGCCGAGCGAGATCTGCCCAGACACCTGCTCGGTCGCCGGATTTTCGACGTCAAAACTATTGGGCCGCAACGGGTCGACCCAGGAGCCGTCAATGTAGAACTTCAGGTATTCGCGCATGGTTTCTCCTTTCCCCGTTCCTTTCTTTCTTTACTGGGTGCCTTCGGCGTACCAAGTGCGGAATTCACCATAGTTCGGCATCTCCTCGGAGTTCGCCTTCGGGTCGATGCAGACGTGCACGACGGCGGCTTTGCCGCTGGCATAGGCTCGCTCGATCGCCGGACCGATCTCCTCTTCCTTTTCCACGTATTCGCCGTAACAGCCGAAGCCCTCAGCGATCTTGTCGAAGCGCACGTCCTTGCTCCAGTGCACACCGGGCTGCGGTGACGGCTGAGCGAACGTGCGCTTGTAGACGCCGACTTCGAGACCCCATTGGTGGTCGACACCCACAACGCACACCAGCGGCAGCTTTAGACGCGCGGCGGTCTCCAGCTCGGCGATATGGAACATGAACGAGGAGTCGCTGGTCAGCAGCATGACCGGCCGCTTGCCGCCGTCGGCGACCGAAGCGCCCACGGCATAGGGCAAGCCCGTGCCCAAGTGGCCGAAGTTCTGGTTCCAGATGACGTCGTGCGGCTTGGCCAGCGAATAGGTCCACTGAAAGATGACCGTCGCACCGCCGTCGCGGACCATGATCCCCTCGGGCGGGAACGCTTTGGTCGCCTCGACCACGAAGCGCGCCGGGTGGACCGGGCTGCGGCCGCTGGGCGCGGTCTCCGCCAGTTCGGCAAGCTGGTCGGCATCCTGTTTGATCCAGCGGGCAAGATCGGCCGACGGCGAACGCGGGGTGTCCTTCAGCGCTTCGACCAGCTGCGGCACCACGCCGCGCAGGTCTCCCACCAGCGGCACGTCCACCGGTCGGTTCACCCCGATCGCCGTCGGGTCCTGCTCGACATAGATCCACTTGCGAGCGGCGTTGTTCTGTTCCCAGTGGCGTGTTCTGCCGTAATGAACCGGTTCGCCGAGCTCGGTCCCGAGCGCTATGCACAGGTCCGACGCGACCACGGCCTCGACTGCCGCAGACGAGAAACCGTAGGGAAAAGTGCGGTCCTCCAGACGGGGGATGAACGAGGTGCCACCCGATGTCTGGATCACCGGGCAGGCCATCAGCTCGGCCAGTTCCCTGACCGCATCTCCGGTGCGCGACGTGTGAACGCCGTGGCCGACCAGCAGGACCGGGTTCTCGGCCTCGCGCACCAGCCTGGCTGCCTCGGCGATCTCCCGCGCGCCAGCCCCGTGGTTGACAAGCCGATACGCGCTGGGAGGCAGCGGGTCTGGGACATCCAACTCTTCCAGAATCACCTGAGACGGGAACTCGACGTACGCCGGGCCGGGCGTCGTCGACATCGCGCGCCGAATGGCCTCTCGAATGATTTCATCGGTTTGGTCGGCGTATTCGATCGACGCGCTGTACTTCACCGTCGGCGCGAAAAGTTCTTCCTGGCGGACGAACTGGATGCGTCCACGCCGGACGCGCCGCTCGGTGATGCGCGCCCGCTGGCCGCCGAGGAAGATGACCGGCGAGTTCTCCACCTTGGCGCACATCATCGCCCCGGCGATATTGGCCACGCCGGGACCCAGCGTGCCGATGCACAGGCCCGGCTTGCCCGTCATCCGCGAGACAGCCTCGGCCATGAAACCCGCACTCTCCTCATGATGAGGCGAGATCACCGCCCAGCCACGCGATTCCGCCTCGAGGAACAGGTGCACGAAGTTCGGGTCGGGGATACCGAACAACGTATTCACACCCTCGGCCTCGAACAGGTCGAGGATCCTCTGATAAACCGGCACACCCATTTTTAAAACTCCTTTCCTTCGCGAGCAGACGCAAAATCGCCCTCTGGCAGGCCATTTCGGGCGATTTTGCGTCTGCTCGTGTCAATTTCGGCGAGCACTTCTGCGGTGTCGGCGCCCAGCTCTGGCGCCGGCCCCGCAACGCGACCCGGTGTCCGTGAGAACCAGGTGGGTACGCCCGGGAAGCGCACCGGTCCGTGCGGGGTGTCCACGGTTTCGAACATGCCCACGGCGTTGAGATGCGGGTCGTCGAACAGAGCGCCGAGTGTGTTCAGTCGCGCGGCCGGTATCTCGAGTTCGCGGAACAGCGCCAGCCACTCCTGGGTCGAGCGCTGTTTCATCGTCTCGGCCACCAGCCCGTAGATCGTGTCGATCTGGCGGGCGCGCTGTTCCAGCGTGGAATACAGCTCACTGGCCCACGGTGGCCGCACGGCGTTGATGAACGCGTCCCAGTGTTTGTCGTTGTAGATCAACGCGGCGATGTGGCCGTCGCTGGTGCGATACGGACGGCGGTCGCGTGCCACGGTGCGCGGATACACGGCCGGCCCCAGGGGAGGATCGAACAGCGCGCCGTTGGCATGTTCAACGAGCATGAACGAGGCCATGGTTTCGAACATGGCGACCTCGACTTCCTGGCCCTCCCCGGTGCGCGCGCGGTGAAACAACGCCATGGTCGTCGCATACAGCGCCGTCAGCCCGGCGACCTTGTCGGCCATGATGGTTCCGACGTAGTCAGCCTCGCCGGTCAGTTGCTGTTGTACCGCCGGCAGGCCGCATTCAGCCTGGATCGTGTCGTCATAGGCGGGCCGGTCGCGATCGGGTCCGCGGCGGCCGTACCCGTAGCAATTGGTGTAGACGATCGCGGGGTTGATCGCGGCGACCTCGTCGTAGCCAAAGCCGAGTTTAGCGATCGCTTTGGCGCGCATCGAGTGGATGAACACATCGGCGGTCTCAACAAGTGCGCGCAGCGCCCGCGTTCCGGCATCGGTTTGCAGATCCAGCACGATGCTACGTTTGCCGCGGTTGACGTTGACGAAGACGCCACTCATGCCCGGTGCCGGACCCACCGAGATGTAGCGTGTGTTATCGCCTTGTGGCGGTTCGACTTTGATTACGTCAGCACCCATGTCGGCCATGATCTGCGTGCAGTACGGGCCCATCACCATTGCGGTGAGGTCGATTACCCGCACACCGGCCAGCGGTCCCGTCCTCATCGGGCTAGCCATGGAGTGCTCCTTGATCGCTCAAGCGGTGCGCCAGTTCGAAGCTGTAGCGGATGTGCTGGTCGTGACCGTCGGGCACGACCGGAAAAGTTAGCGGCGCCTCCATCTTTCGGATCGCACCCAGATACTCGCCGACATCCTCGACCGTCCAGGACGGCCGGCACACGCCGGGGCTTTCGGCGATGACCGCGCGCGCCACCCGGCCTGCCAGCGCGATGAACATCTCCCCGGTCACCGAACAGGATTCGTGTGCGAGCCAACCGACTACGGGTGCAACGAGGTCCGGGCCCATCGGCGGATATGCCGAGGTGTCGATGCTGGCAGCCATTCGTGTGACCGCGGCCGGAACGATCACGTTGCATGTCACGCCGTCGGCGGCGCCTTCGAGCGCCGCGACGTTGGACAGCCCGATCACGCCGGCCTTGGCGGCTGCGTAGCCGGCTACGCCGCGGTTTCCGTACAGGCCGCCGATCGAGGATGTCAACACGATGCGCCCGTAGCCGGCCTGGCACATAACCGGAAATGCGGGCCGCACAACGTTGAACGCGCCACGCAAGTGCACGTCGAGCACGGCGTCGAAATCTTCGTAGCTCATCTCCTTCAGTGAGCCGCGACGGACGTTGCCGGCGTTGTGAATCAAGATGTCGAGGCGACCGTAGTGTTCGAGCGCGGTCTGGATAATCGCATCGCCACCGTCGCGGGTCGTGACCGACTCGGTACACGCGACGGCGTGTCCTCCGGCCGCCGCGATCTCACTGACCACGTGCTCAGCCGGCCTGGCATCCACACCCTCGCCGGCGAGGCTGCCACCGGGGTCGTTCACGACAACCTTCGCTCCGCGCGATGCCAGCAGTTCCGCGTATGCGCGCCCTAGCCCGCGGCCGGCGCCGGTCACGACGGCGACGCGGTCGTCGAATCTAAGTTGAGGCATCGTGATCCCGCTCAAGTGAACGGCTCCTCTCCGGCGAGTTTGGTCCGGGTCAGCATCCGCCCGGAGTCGGTATCGTAGGGCCGCGCACGATGCATTGTGCCGGTGTTGTCCCACATAACCAGGTCACCGACTGACCACTTGTGGCGATACACGAATTTCGGACGAGTCGCCCAAGCACGCAGACGCACCAGCATTTCGGTGCTCGCCTTGAGCTCCATGTCGACGATGTGACTGGCGGTGCAGCCAAGGATCAACGACTTGCGGCCAGACCGGTGCGTCCAGACCAAGGGCAGCTCCCGCTCGCCGATCGCCATCATCTGCCGCAGCGTCGCGATGTCGGGTTCTGGGTCGTAGTACAGCAGCGTGTTCCACGTTGAATGCATCGCCCGCAGCGACTCGAGCTGCTGCTTGTCCTCGGCGGATAGATCCTCGTAGGCCGCGTAGGTGTTGCAGAACTCGGTGTCACCGCCGCCGTTGCGGGGAAGCGCCTTGCTGGACAGCAACGACGCGAAGATCGGCACCTCGTTCATCGTCCCGTCGATGTGCCAGTACAACGATCCCTTCAGGTAGTCGGCCTGTTTATTGACGGCGGTATCCAGCGTGACGTTGTAGACCCGCTCTCCGCGCCGTTCGGTCGCCAGCGTGCCCAGCGTCTCGGTGAACGTGACGTGTTCCTCGTCGGTGAAGTGGATCTGCGGAAAGACCAACACCCCTCGTCGTTCGAGCAGCTCTCGCAGGCTGCTGGCGTGCACACCACTGAGCAAATCCTGCTTGTCGGCGCGGATTTCGGTGGCGATGCGCGGTGTGAGATCGCGGGTCGGCAATGTCGTGACTGTCATGCACCCAAGACCAGGCCTTCCAGGTCCCCCTTATCGCGCCACTCTTTGATCAGGTCACCGAACTCATAGAAGCCGGGCGCATAGTATTCGCCGATGGCCGAGCGGATGCCCTCGCCGCCGCCGCCGCCCTCATTGTTGTAATAGCCGGGCGTGCAGGAGACAGCGAATTCCGATGTGTCTAACGAGACTTCGCGGATCGTCTTGACCCAATCGTCCTGGGCTTCCTGGCTCGGCTCGACGGTCGTCGCGCCGTGCGCTATGGCTTCGGAGATGATGTAGGCGATGTGTTCGACCTGCTGCTCAAACATGGCGGTGGTGTTCCCCGACACGCCGCCCTGAATGAAGCCGGTGAAGAACTGATTCGGGAAGCCGACACTCGTCATGCCGTGCAGCGACTTATAGCCGTCCCGCCAGTGATCGAACAGCGACAGGCCGTCGCGGCCCTCGATGACGTCGATGGCATAGCGTCGGCTGATCTCGGTCGTGATCTCGAAACCGCTGGCCCAGATGATGCAATCGACCTCGTACTCAACGCCGTTGGCGACCAGGCCCTTTTCTGTTAACCGTTCGACGCCCTTGCACTCCGACACGTCGACTAGCGTCACGTTTGGCCGATTGAACGTCGGCAAATACTCGTCGTTGCTGCACGGCCGCTTGCACATGAACCGGTAGTACGGCTTGAGCGCCTCGGCGGTGTCCGGGTCGTCCACGACGGCCTCGACGTGGCGCCGGAGCCGTTCCATGACCTTGTAGTCCTCTTCTTCGTGGATCGCGGTGATCTGTTCGATCGACAGGGACGCGGGATCCTCCATCGCCGCGATCCGTGCGGTCATGTTGCGCCCTAGTTCGGTCCAGAAATCGCAGACCATGTCCGGCTGGTCGAAAACCACACCTCCGCCCAACGGTGACCAGCGGTGAAAGTTGCGCTTGCGTTCCTCCTGCCAGCCGGGCTGCAGGGAAGCCGCCCACTTTGGGTCGGTCGGCTTGTTGCCTCGCACGTCAACCGATGAAGGCGTGCGCTGGAGAACATAGAGGTGCTGGGCGTCTCGGCCCAGGTGCGGAACCAGTTGCACCCCGGTCGCACCTGTGCCGACGAGCGCGACGCGCTTGTCGTGCAGCTTGTGGAGTCCGCCATTGGCATCCCCGCCGGTGTACTCGTAATCCCAGCGGGCCGAATGGAACTGGTGTCCCTTAAACTCCGTGATTCCCGGGATGCCGGGCAGCTTCGGGCGGTTGAAGGAGCCCTGCGTCATGACGACGAAGCGCGCGCGGATGTCGTCACCGCGGTCGGTTTTCAACCGCCAGCGTTTGGTCGATTCGTCCCAGCGCACCTCGGAAACCTGGGTGGAGAAGATCGCCCCGTCGTACAGCCCGAAGTGCTTGCCGATGTTGCGGCAGTGCCCATATATCTCGGCACCGTCGGCGTACTTCTTCGTCGGTACGTAATCGAGCTCTTCGAGCAGCGGGATATAGCAGTATGCATCGTTGTCGCACTGGATCCCGGGGAAGCGGTTCCAGTACCAGACTCCCCCGAAGTCCCCGCCCATTTCGATCACACGCACGTCGTCGACGCCGGCCTTCTTGAGGTACGCACCGGCCAGAAGCCCGGCGATGCCGCCGCCGAGCACCGCGACCTCGACGTCCTCGGCGATCGGATCCCGGTATGACACCGGCGTGTACGGATCTACCTCGTAGAAGTTCGCGTACTCGCCCTCGAGCTCGAGGTATTGCTTAGAGCCTTCCGGGCGCAACCGCTTGTCACGCTCGTGGAGGTACTTCTTCCGGAGCGCAGGGATATCGATGTCGTCGGGTGTATCGGTCGGCCCGCACGTGTCGAACAATGTCATGTGGGTGCGTCCTCCTTACAGCTCTCGGGGCTCACCGGCACCCATGTACTTCGACAGTTGGTAGTGCAGATTGACGGTGCTGCGTTCGCGGTACGGGTTGGGCTTGGTGCCGGGGAAGCCGAGGGACTTCATACCCCGTTGCACCGCGGCCATGTTGGAGAAATCCTGGGGCAACACCGACCGCCACCTGGGGTCACCGACCGGTGTGTGCTCCCACTCCGTTTGCGGCTCTTCGCCCTTGGGAAACAGTTCCAACACCGATGCCTCGAAAATGCACTTGTCGGGGTTGTAGCCGGGGTCCGGCCGCGCGCTGTAGCACAGCGCGCTGGTCAGGCCCTGCCCGATCTGGAAGTTCGGGAAGACCTGCCACGCGGTGCCGGCCTGTCCGAGAATGTCGGCTGGAATCGTCGGCCAGACGACGCCGCGGGCTTCGTCGTCGCGGCGCGCTGACGCCAGCCAGTGCTCGAGAACTTTGTCGGGCGCTGTCCCCTCGGGCAATTCGTCGACCAGCCGCTTGGCGGCGTTCACCAGCGTCTGGGTGGTGGTGGCGTTGGTCTCCTCCATCGTGTACACCTGCATCTGGGCGGTCGACACACGCGGGTCGGCGCCGATGCCGAGGCGGATCTTGGACTTGGTGGCTTCCAGATCCTCTGGAGCGTCATAGCCGATGTTGCTGTGCTTGCCTTGCGCCTTGGCCCAGCCCTTGAATTCGCCGAACTTGTTGAACTCAGGATGGGTTGTGAAGACGTGGTAGGTCTCGTTGAACGCCTCCAGCGCGACCTTCCAGTTGCAATCGAAGGACAGCCACTTGCGCCATTTGTAGCGCATGTTCTCCAGGCCGAACGGGTCGAGAATCTTCGCGGCGGGGAACAGGTAATCGGCCAGCGGCTCGCAGTCGGGGTGCATGTTGATCCACAACCAGCCGCCCCAGGTATCGACTTTGACCGGTCGAAGGTGGGTGTTGTCGGGTGTGAGCGCTTCCTGCCAGTCCTGTTGTTCGCGGATATGCGTGCACGCTCCGTCGAGACCATAGGTCCAGCCGTGAAAGCCACAGACGAACGACTTTCGGGTGCGGGCACAGGCGTTCTTGGCGCCCTCGGGGGTGTCGATCAGCCGGCGGCCACGGTGCATGCAGACGTTGTGGTGGGCGTGAAATTCATTGCTGCCGGTGCGCACCACGATGATCGAGTCGTCGAGAATGTCGTACGTCAGGTAACTGCCCACCTCGGGTAGCTCTTCGACGCGGCCGACCTGCTGCCAGACCCTGCGCCACAGCTTGTCGCGCTCGGCGCGGGCATAGTCCTCGGAGATGTAGGCCTCGACGCCGATCGTCATCGGTTTCGACAGTTCCTCGGCCGCTGCGGAATTCACGCCTTTGGCTAGGTCGGTCATCACATCCTCCTAATCGCCGCGCGGAAGGATTCGTCTTTGAGGAAAAGCGACGTGTTGTCGGCGCCGAGATGGCTCCACTTGAGGTCCAGCCCGCCGTCGACGAGCAGCGTCTGGCCGGTGATGTAGCTGGACATCTCCGAGAGCAGGAAAAGGATGGCGCCGGCCTGCTCCTCGGGTCGCCCACGCCGACCCATCGCGATCGCCTGGCGGTCCCGCTCGGGGTCCTCGTCGACGTAAGTGCGCGAGGCCGCCGTCTCGGTGACGCCGGGCGCCACGGCATTCACCCGGATTCCCGCCAGCGCCAACTCGAGGGCCATCGTGCGGGTCATCGCCGTGATCGCGGCCTTGGCTGTCCCGTAGGCGATGTGAAACGGCGCGGTGTTCATGCCGCTGATCGAGGAGATCGACACGATCGACCCCCGCTGTCGCTGCGCGACGAGTTCACTTGCCACGGCCTGGCTCATGAAGAACGCCGTTTCGAGATTGTCGGCGAAGATCTTGCGCCAGTCGCTGCGCGTCACCCGGGTCGACGGCATCCACGTCGACGGCTCGGCGCCGCCGGCGACATTGACCAGCCCGTACAGGCTGCCGTCGGCGCGGCGCGCGTGGTCGATCACCGCGGCGATGCCCTCGTCGGTCGACGCGTCGGCCGCGACGGGCACCACGGCCAGCCCCTCTTGTGCCAGCGGAGCGATGTGCTCGTCGAGGTTCTCCTTCGATCGGCTCACCGCGATCACGGTCGCCCCAGCCCGGGCGGTCATGGCGGTGACGGTGGTGCCGATACCGCCGCCTCCGGCGCCGGAAACCACAACGATGCGACCGTCGAGTCTGAGGAAGTCCTCCATGGCCTGCTTCCGCCCACAACGGGATGTGCTGCAATCTTGTCCGGACAAATTATCGCATTCTGCCCGTTGGAGAACACTATTCCCATCGGAGAACTCCGCTGTCAAGGTAGGACGCGATGCAGGAACGGCTATTGTCTGGACTAGCTTGACTTTGATAACGTCCGGCCAAACGGGCACTTCCGTCTAGCAGGGGAAGGATCTCGGCGACACCATGGCCATCGGCGCGCAGCCATCGCGGTATGCCTCCGGGGTTTCCGGGCCCCGCGAGGTCGAAGTCGCGGAATCCTGGCGACTCCAGCGAGTGACCGCTCCCAGCCGGCTGTTCGGCGCCAACGGTCTGCGCACCGGCCCCGACGGTCGCGTCTATATCGCGCAGGTGACCGGCAGTCAGATCAGTGCGCTGGATCCCCGCACCGGGCAGCTGGGAACCGTCAGCGCCCAGGGAGACGAGATCATCGCACCCGACGACGTCGCGTTCGACGCCAGTGGCAACCTGTACGCGACCGAGGTCATGGACGGTCGGGTCAGCATGCTCGACACCGCCGGCCGAACCCGGGTGCTGCGCGACGATGTTCCGTCGGCCAACGGCATCACCGTTCACCAGGGCCGGTTGTACATCGGTGAATGTCGTGAAGGCGGGCGGCTGCTGGAAGTCGACCTGGCCGGCGGGCCGCCGCGGGTACTGATGGAAAACGTGCCCTCGCCCAACGCGATGGAAGTCGGCCCGGACGGTCTCCTGTACTTCCCGGTGATGGGCGCCAACGAAATCTGGCGCATCGACCCCAATGGTGGCGAAGCACAGTGCGTCGCACGCAATCTCGGTGTCCCAGACTCGGTCAAATTCGACTCGCGGGGCTTTATCGTGTCGACTCAGGTGGCCAGCGGGCAGGTGCTGCGCATCGACCCGGGTAGCGGCGAACGACATCTGCTGGCCCAGCTCAGTCCGGGTCTGGACAACTGCACGTTCGTCGGCGACCGGCTGCTGGTCTCCAACTTCACCGGGGAGATCACCGAGATATCGCCGGACGGTGCCACGCGGACGGTGTTGCCCGGCGGGCTTAACTGGCCACTGGACCTGACCGTAGGGCACGACGGGCAGCTTTACGTCGCCGACGGCACGTATTTCTATCGCGTGCTACCCGACGGGTCGTTGCACACCGTCGGAATGCTCTTCAGCCCCGGCTATCCCGGATTCCTGCGCGGCGTGGCGACGAGCGGACCCGGCGAGTTCGTGGTGACGACCTCGGGGGGCCAGGTCACCCGCTACCGGCCGGCCGCCAGCGAAAGCGAGGTGCTGGCAGACGGTTTCGACCAGCTCTACGGTGTCGCCGTCGCTCCGCACGGCGTGGTCTTCGCCGAACTGGGCACCGGACGGCTGCTGTCGGTGCGGTCCGGCGACATCCAGGTGCTGGCCACCGATCTGCGGGATCCCCTCGGCGTCGCGGTCGACACGGACGGGACGTGCCTGGTGGCACAGGCCGGCGCCGGTACGGTGGTCAGGGTGAACGGGTCGGGGACCGAGACCGTTGTCGCCGATCTGCAACGCCCGCAAGGCATCCTGGTGCGCGACGAGATGCTGTACATCGTCGACGCGGGCGCTGGGCAGGTGATCGCGTTCGACCTGAACAGCAAGACCCAGCAGACCATCGCGTCCGGGTTGCCGGTCGGCCCACCGCCGGGTGTCACGCCCAAACCGCTCAAAGGCATGCCGCCGTTTTCCGGGCCGCAGGGCCCCTTCGCCGGCATCACGGCAGGACCCGACGGGACGCTCTACATCTCGGCCGACGGTGACGGCAGCGTCCTGGCATTGCGCCGGTCGCGGGACGGCCGCTGATGCCCCCGGCCATCGCCACCGACCACCGGTACCTACAGATCGCGCGCACACTCCGTAAGGAGATCGTCGACGGTGTTTATCCGGTGGGCTCGCAGCTGCCGACCGAACACCAACTGTGTGAGCGATTCGCGGTCAGCCGATACACCATCCGCGAGGCGCTGCGCAGGCTGCGGGAGGACAACCTCGTCACGTCGCGGCCGCGGGCGGGCACCCGGGTGGTTCCTCGGTCGACCACGAGTTCCTATGCGCAGGACGCGATGTCGATCGACGACCTGCTCGCCTTCGCGGCCGGCGCGCAGCTGACCATCGAGTCCAACGAGATGGTGACGATCGACGCGGAGACCGCCGCGCGCACCGGACTGCAGGCCGGCACTCAGTGGCTGTCGGTGCGCGGCTACCGTCAGGCCGACGGCGCGTCGACGCCCATGTGCCGTACGGAGTACTACATCAGCCGCACGTTTGCCGCCGTCGGCAGGCTGTTGCACCGCCACACCGGTCCGATTTTCCCGTTGATCGAGGACCTGTTCGGCGTGAGCATCGCCGAGTTGCACCAAGAGATCGCCGCCGTCGTGCTCTCGCCCGAGCTGGCCGACGGCCTCGGAGTGGAGGCCGGGACGGCGGCTCTGCAAATGCAGCGCACCTACAAGACCTCCGAGGGCGAGGTCGCCCAGGTAACGGTGAACACCCATCTGTCATCGAGCTTTCGGTACGCGTTGACCATGCGCCGCGTGAACGGTTAGGCCGGTCGAGGTGATCGGCTGGGCCCCTCACGACACCGCACGCGCGGCGGAGGCATACCGGCGCGGCCTGTGGGTGCGTACCACGCTGGCCGATTCGCTGCGCGCGGCCGCGGAGTCCACTCCCCGGCGAACGGTGCTGGTAGACAGGGATATTCGGCTGGACTGCGCAACGCTGTACGCCCAGGCCAGCGGACTGGCGGCCGCCCTGCTGTCGCGTATGCCGACCGGCAGTGTCGTGTCACTCATGCTGCCGAACTGGCACGAGGCCGCCGTCATCTATCTGGCCGCGACGCTGGCCGGGATGGTGGTGAACCCGATCCTGCCGTCGCTGCGCGACCATGATCTACGTTTCATCCTCGATGACGTCGAAGCCAAGATGATCTTTGTCCCGCAGCAATTCGGTGGCCATGACTATGCGGCGATGCTCGAACGCGTGACTGCCGCGATGAGCCCCGCTCCCGAAGTTGTGGTGCTGCGCGGCGAAGCCGGCCCACACACGTCGTACCCCGCCCTGTTCGACGATCGGCCGGACGCCGCCGAGTTGCCGGCCCTGGATCCCGACGCCGTTCGGATGGTCCTCTACACGTCCGGCACCACGGGGCGCACGAAAGGTGTTTTGCATAGCCATAATTCGATACATGCCCTGATCCGCCAGATCCGCGATCACTGGAACATCGATCCGGGCGACACGTTCCTGGTCCCGTCGCCGATCGCCCACATCGGCGGTTCGATCTACGCGTTCGAATGCCCGCTGCTGTTGGGCACCACCGCGGTACTGATGGACCGGTGGGATCCGGCCGGGGCCGTGGCACTGATGAGCGACGAGCGGTGCACCCACATGGCCGGTGCGACACCGTTTCTGCAGCAACTGCTGTCCGCCGCCGAGCGCGCCCACACCCACCTGCCCGACTTGAAGGTGTTCATCTGCGGCGGCGCATCGGTGTCACCCTCGCTCATCCGCCGCGCCGCCGAGTATTTCGACCGGGCGGTGGTCACCCGGGTGTACGGCTGCACGGAAGTTCCCGTGGCGACCGTCGGCGCACCTCGCCCTGACGAAGCCGTTCGCGCCGCGGACACCGACGGCAGGTGCGGCATCGCCGAGATCAAGCTCGTCGCACACAAAACCGCGCCCACCGGTGACGGTGAAATCTGCGTACGGGGCCCCCAGATGCTGTTGGGTTACCGTCATCCCGAAGACGATGTCGAATCTTTCGATGCCGCAGGGTTTTTCCACACCGGCGATCTCGGACGCTGGGTCGATGATCGATACCTCGTCGTGACCGGGCGGGCCAAGGACGTCATCATCCGCAACGGCGAGAACATCTCGGCCAAGGAAGTCGAGGACCTGCTCGCCGACCACCCCGGCATCGCCGAAATCGCGGTCATCGGCCTTCCCGACGAGCGCACCGGGGAGCGGGCCTGCGCGGTGATCGTGCCCGCGGGAACGCCGAGCCCGGACGTCGCCAGCCTGCTCGCGTTGCTGCAAAGCAAGGGCGTCGCGAAATTCAAGGCGCCAGAAGAGGTGGTCATCTGGGATGCGCTGCCGAAGAACGACGCGGGGAAGATACTCAAACATCAAATCCGAGCGGCACTGACACAGGATGGGTGAGATGCAGGTCGCAATCGTCACGGGAGCAAGCAGCGGGATCGGCTTGGGGTGCGCAACAAAACTCGCCGAGATGGGCATGGCGGTCGTTGGTACCGGCCGCGACGAGGATCGGCTCGCCGAGCTGGAAAAGGCCGTTAATGATCCCGATCGCGTCGCGACCATCGCCGTCGACTTGACCCACGACGACGCCCCGCGACGCATCGTGGACCTCGCGGTCGCGCGGTGGGGTCACATCGACTTCCTGATCAACAACGCCGGGGTGGGCAGCCCCAAGCCACTACACGAAACCGACGATGAAACCCTGGACTATTTCTTGGGTGTGATGTTGCGCGCCCCGTTCCGGCTCGCGCGTGACGTGCTGCCACACATGGGGCCCGGATCGGCGATCATCAACATCACATCGACGTTCGCCGTCATCGGCGGGCTGCGGGGCGGCGCTTACTCCGCGGCCAAGGGCGGGCTGACCGCGCTGACCACACATATCGCCTGCCAGTACGGCGCATCCGGAATCCGCTGCAACGCCGTCGCACCCGGGGTGACGGTTACGCCGATGGTCGAGAAACGCTTGGAGGATGAGCGATTCCGCAAGATCAACACCGAGATGACGCCGCATCAGCGGTTGGGCACCATCGATGACATCGCCAGCACCGTCGCGTTCTTGTGCTCGCCGGGCGGAAGTTTTATCAACGGCCAAACGATCGTTGTCGACGGCGGCTGGAGCTCGACGAAGTATCTGTCGGAATTCGCGTTGACGTCGGAGTGGATCGCGCGGTGAATCTGTCAAGGAGGTTGCAATGAAGTGTCGTGCCGCTGTGCTGCGCGGGGTCGGCAGCGACTGGGAGATCCGCGAGGTTGATCTTGATCCGCCCCACGCCGGTGAAGTCCTGGTACGGATGGCCGTTGCCGGCATCTGCCACTCCGATGACCACCTTGTTACCGGCGACGTGTTGCCCACCCCCGAGGTGCGGGCCTCAACCGGTATCCCTGAGCCGGACTGGTTCCCGATGCTCGGTGGTCACGAGGGCGCTGGTGTCGTCGAAGAAATCGGGCCGGGCGTGACGACGGTGCAGCCGGGGGACCGCGTGGCGATGTCGTTCATTCCCGCGTGCGGCAATTGCCGGTTTTGTGTGAACGGTCAGAGCTACATCTGCGACGCCGGCGCAAGTTTGTTCTCGAGGGAGATGCCCACCGACGGAACGTGCCGACGGCATCTCGGCGACGAAAACCTCATGGCTTACGGTCAACTCGGCACATTCGCCGAATATGCGGTGCTAACGGAAAGGTCCGTCATCAAGATCGACGACGCGATCCCATTCCATGCTGCCTCACTGGTGTCGTGCGGCGTCAGCACCGGCTGGGGCTCCGCAACGGTTTCGGCGGGCACCGAGCCCGGTGACACCGTCGTAGTCATCGGTACCGGTGGTGTCGGGATGAATGCCCTGCAAGGGGCGCGCGCGGCCGGCGCGACCTATGTCGTTGCAGTGGACCCGATTGAGTCCAAGCGGGATTCGGCCAAGATCTTCGGCGCGACGCACAGCGCCGTCTCCGCCGAGGAGGCGATACCGCTGGTGGCCGACATCACCGCCGGCGTCATGGCCGACCGCGTCGTCGTTACCGCCGGCGTTGTGCACGTGGACTTGATCCCATTGGCCATGAGGCTGCTTCGCAAAGGCGGGACATGCGTGGTCACCGGCATCACCCCCTATACCGAGCCTGTGGTTCCGCTGATCCTGCAGGAGATGGTGCTGTCGGCCAAACAACTCAAGGGAGCGCTCTACGGCGGGATGAATCCGCGCACGAGCGTGCCGTTGCTGTTGTCGATGTATCAGGCCGGTGCATTGAAACTCGATGAGCTGGTCACCCGCCACTACCAGCTTGACCAGATCAACGAGGCGTTCGTGGACCTGCGCGAGGGCCGCAACATTCGCGGAATCATCGACTTCGCGGACCTGTAACCGCGAATAGTCGTGTGCGGGCCGACCGGTGCGTGCGGCCAGACGATCGTCGTCGACGGCGAGCGGAGTTCGACGAAGTATCTCGTCGGAGTCGGCGCTGACGTCGGAGTGGAAGCCGCGCTGATCATCCGGTCTCGAAGTGGCGGCGGATGCCGGCCAGCATCGCGATGTGCGCCTTGACGGCTTCGCGCGTCGTCATCGGTGCCAGCAGCCGGGGCGCCGCTATCCGGATTCGCTCGGTGACACGCGTGCCCGCCGCGATCGGCTCGAAGCTCACCGTTCCGCGCAAGTGAACCCCGGGGGACTGGTCGGCCTCGGTCAGCACGTCGCCCGCCGCCGGCACCTGCAGCCGCGCCCGGTAGGTGATATTGATCGTGAACGGCCCCAACGGGATCCGGTCCCGCACCCGATAGCTGTGGACAAAGCCGTCCGGGGTTTCGCTGCGCGACAACGTCTCCACCGACACGATGAGCGGGTGGACCAGCTTGATGTTGTCCAGGTCTACATAGAAGTCACGGACTTCGCCCGGGGATGCGGGCACTTCCTCCGTCAACGTGTGCTCGGCGTGGGCGACCCACCAGCTCATGCGGAGAACTCCGCCAGCAGTTGCGCCGTGCGCCACCAGATCAGCACCGCGAACACCGCCAGCACGACGATCGTCACCGCGGCCTGAATCATGTTCCGGCGCTGCCTTGGCGGGTAAACGTAGGCCGCGGCGACCAGCCCACCCGTGACAAGCCCGCCCACGTGCGCCTGCCAGCTGATGCGCTGCGAACTGATCGCCGGGACAAGGAAGGTGAAGACCAGGTTGATCGCGATGATCCCTACGACCCAGCGGATGTCGAAGGCCAGCCGCTTGCCCACCACGAAGGTGGCACCGAAAAGGCCGAAGATCGCGCCCGAGGCGCCCGCCGTCGCCGTGTCGAGCGGCGAGAGCAGGTAGACGAGCACCGAACCACCCAGCCCGCTCAGCGCGTACAGCGCACCGAATCGCAGTCGGCCCAGCCACATTTCGAGTGGCGGACCCACCACATACAGCGCCCACATGTTCAACAGCAGATGCGTCGCCCCGTAGTGCAAGAACGCCGCCGTCACCAAGCGGTAGAACTGGCCGTCGGCGACCGCAGGCGGCCACAGCGCCAGCCGCTTTTCCAGATTCCCCGACGCCATCTGCAGCACGAACGCCAGCACGTTGATCGCGATCAGGGCGTACGTGAGCACGGGCATGGCCGACCCCTGCCGCCCGCCGAAGCGGGTCCGGGGCTGCCGGACCGTCCGGGCACCCGCCTGGACGCACTCCACGCACTGTTGACCGACGGCGGCGCTACGCATGCAGTCCCCGCAGATATAGCGCTCACAACGGTTGCAGCGGACATACGTCGGCCGGCCCGGATGCCGATAGCAACTCGGAGCCGCGGGCGGCGAATCCGGTGCGCTGGGTGCGCTCATCGCCCTATTCTTGCCCGCATCGCCGGCCGCGGCGCAGCGCTTTAGCAAAGCTATTTGCTGGCCTACCCCGTTCGCCTACTGTGTTTTACGTGGAGTCGACCGTGACCACCGGAGTGGTCGAGCGCTACCTGGAGTGCCTGGCCGCGCACGACTGGGACGGTCTTGCCGCAACGATCGCCGACGAAGGCTTGATCCGCGAGGGCCCGTTCTGCGATGTCGTCGAGGGCAAGCAGCACTACGTCGCCTACCTGCGCAAGGTCCTCACCAACTTGCACGGTCATCGGCTGGAGGTGCAGCGGGTTTCGCACGTCAACACCCGCCTGTCCTACGTCGAGTTGACCGAGGCGTTCGAGATCGACGGGGTCACCAAGCGGTGGCCCGAATGCATCCTGTTCGAGCGCAGCGACGACGGGCGGATCTCTCGCGTCAGCGTGTTCTTCAAGCAGCCCGGCGCGCAGTGAACCGCCCGGGTGCCGGGAAACTATTCCCTCGCTCGCGAATTTGACCTAGCGTGTGACGGGTGGAATCAAACGGAACCCCGGAATTGGTGCCCGTCGAAACATTGCAGTCAGGTGATCCCATAACGGATTGCGGCCAGCGGTACATAGTCCTCGAATCGAAGGCCGTCGGCGACAGCTGCGTGGTCCTCGAGCTCGAGTCCAGGGTGGACCACCAGCTGCAGGTCATCGAGAAGTCGTTCCCCGCCGGGTACCACGTCGGCAGGGCGAACCACCGAATTCTATAGCCCGAATTTACTCAGCCGAATATTGCGCGCGTAGCCGTTGGACGGCTACCGCGCATTCGTGTTATTGGCGCATCCAACGCCGAATACGACCGGCCGGATTAGCCGCCGCGCGCCGGACGCGGGTCGTTGGGATCGAACGGATCGGGCTCGCCGAACCACCGCGACGGCGTGCGCTCGCCGTATTCGTCGTGCCATTCCCACCACTCGTACGGCGCGGTCTGCGGGTACCCGTCCGGCGAGTCCTCCCAGTTCTCCTGGCGCCCGAGCGCGGTCATGTCGAGATAGCTCCAGGTGTTGCCCAGCGCCTCGTCGCCGCGGTTGTTGATGAAGTAGGTCCGGAACACGCGGTCACCGTCACGGATGAACGCGTTCGTGCCGTGCCATTCGTCGACGCCGAAGTCGGCATCAAAACCGTCGGTGAGCGTGTACCACGGCATCTGCCAGCCCATCCGCGCCTTCAGCCGCGCGATGTCGGGCTGTGGTGCCCGGGAGGCGAACACCAGGGTGGTGTCGCGAGCATTCAGATGGGCGAGGTGCCCCACGTGGTCGGCGATCATCGAGCAGCCGCGGCAGGCATGGTCGGGCCAGCCGTCCACGCCCGGCTCGAAGAAGGCGCGGTACACGATCAGCTGACGGCGGCCCGCGAACAGATCCAGCAGATTCACCCTGCCCTCGGGCCCCTCGAACGCGTAGTCCTTCGCGACGGCCAGCCAGGGCATCCGCCGCCGCGCTGCCGCCAGGGCGTCGTGGGCCCGCATCACTTCCTTCTCTTTCACCAGCAGCTGTTCACGCGCGGCCGCCCAGTCCCGCGCCGACACGATGGGGGGTGTGTTCATGGCCTTGTCCTCCTTGTGGTTTCGCGGCCTCAGGCCACCGCCGAGAGGCCCGTCGACGTGAGCAGATACGCGTCCTCGCTACCGGGATCACCGGTGGCGATCGCCAGGACCGACCGGCCCACCTGCTCCGCGCTGAGCGCGGGCCCACCGGCCCGCACGAATGAATCGACGTCGACCCCTTGCCGTTCGGCGTACGCCGCGACGGCTTTGGCGCCGAGGTCGGTGGCCGGCGTCAACCGGGGCAGGACGGACACGAAGCGAATCCCCAACCCCGCCCGCTGCGACTCGATGGCGGCGTAGCTGGCGATGAACCTGACCGCCGCCTTCGCCCCCGCGTAGCCCCCACTCAGCGGTGACCCGGCCAGGGCGGCGCCGCTGGACATCACGATCACCGAGCTACCCGGCGCCAGCGGGCGTCGCAGCGCGTAGCGGGTCCAGTGAAACGCTTGCGCGACATCCACATTCCAGTTCTGGCTGAAGCTGTGCCAGCTCTGATCCTGTAGCGGGCTCATCTGGGGCGCCGCCCCGGCGCACAGGACCAGTGTGTGCGGCCGGTATTCGTCGATGAGTCGCTGCGCCGTCACGGGATCGGCGGCGTCGGCTTCCACCGGGATGAAGCCACCGCCCAGCTCGGCGCGCACTTCATCGAGACCGGATCGGCTGCGCGCAACGCCGACCACCTCGGCGCCGGCCTCCGCCAAGGCGGCGGCGATGGCGCGCCCGAATCCGCGGCTCGCCCCGGTCACGATCGCCGTGGTGCCGGCCAGGCCATCGATTCGGGTCGTGAGTGGCTCGTTCATGTTCGTCCTCGCTCTCCCTGAATTGCGTCCACTAATTGAGATGCGGTGCGGCGGGCGAATTCATCGCCCGCGGACCGATGAATTTCCGCGGCCCGCTGTCTCTGTACTGGAGTAGCGTTCGGTCGCAGCCGAGACAGGAGAAGCCATGCCGGCGAAAGAGGACTTCATCGCGCAGGCAGCGCCGTTTCGTGCCGAGTTGATCGCGCACTGTTACCGCATGCTCGGGTCGGTGCACGACGCCGAAGATCTCGTCCAGGAGACCTACCTCAACGGCTGGCGCGGCTACCAGGCGTTCGAGGAACGCGCGGCGTTGCGAACGTGGCTGTATCGGATCGCGACGACCGCCTGCCTGCGGGCCCTGCAGAACCGGGCCCGCCGCGTGCTGCCGGCCGGGCTGGGCGACGGATCGATCGACCCGGATGCCAGCCTCGACGCGATCGCCGGCACGCACGAGTGGCTCGAGCCCATCCCCGACTCACTGACGTTCAAGACACCCGAGGAGAACGTCGCCGCGCGGCAGAGCCTGCGGCTGGCCGTGATGACGGCCCTGCAGGAGCTTCCCGCCCGCCAGCGCGCGGTACTCATCCTGCGCGACGTCGTCCAGTTCAGTGCCGCCGAGGTTGCCGAGCTGCTCGAAACGACACCGGCCGCGGTCAACAGCTCACTGCAGCGGGCGCGGGCCCGTCTCGCCGAGATCTCCCCCGCCGAGGAAAGCCTGTCCGAACCCGACGATGCCGAGAGCCGCGAACTGCTCGACCGCTATTGCGCGGCATTCGAAAACGCCGACATGGCCGCCCTCACCGCGCTGCTGCAAGCGGATGTGAAACTCGAAATGCCGCCTCTCCCAGTCTGGTTCACCGGCCGCGACCCGGTGCTGCGATTCCTCGCCGCGCGCGCTTTCACGAAGGCCGGTGATGTCGCGATGATCCCGACCGTGGCGAACGCGCAACCCGCGGTCGCCGAGTACCGCCGCGCCGCCGACGGGGCGATGCGCGCCCACTCCATCCACGTCCTCACCGCGGGCGCCGCCGGGATCGCCACCATCACCGTCTTCCTGGACCCCGGCCTGTTCAGCACGTTTGGTTTCCCGTCCACCCGGTAACCTGTCCGCAGGGGAAGCGACTGCACCACCGGTCACCGCAGGAAGGCCCGACCCACCGGAGTCATCGGTGTCGTCGCACGGTCCACAGTTTCAAATGTGGACAGGTCCCCAGCGCCCCAGGATCATTAGGCGCGTTAGACGTAATCGAAGGGTGACCGAGTGAGGATTCCGGGCGTTGCCAGCGTCGTCGCCGGCATGACCGACGGAGCCGCGCAGGTAGTGCGAGCCGGCGTGTCCACCGCGGCCGGGGCCGCGGGCGCGCTGCAGACATTGGCCAGCCCGGTCGCCGAACTGGCGGTCCCGGTCGTGCAGTCGATGGCCAACACGACGGGTCGAGCCATCGGATTGACCGGCTCCACCAATGGTTCCGCGCCCAGCGTCACGCCGCCGGTTCGGTGGCAGAGCGGGCGGCGAGTGCATCTGGACCTGGATCCGTTGCTGCCGTTCCCGGACTGGCACGAGCACGCGCCGGCGGTGGAGGAGCCGGTCCGCCGGATTCCGGGAGTGGCGGCGGCCCATGTCGAGGGCTCACTCGGCCGGTTGGTGATCGAATTCGAGAGCGAAGCCGACGCCGACGCAGTCCTGGACCGGGTCCGGGAAACGGCCTGCGGCGTGGCGGCGGACTTGGCCCTGGTCGCTCCCAAGGAGGCGCCCCGGACCGCACCGTTCGCCGACCCCGGAAACCCGTTGGCGATCCTGGTCCCGTTCAGCGCCGCGGCCATGGACGTGGCGGCCATCGGCGCCGCGGTGACCGGCTGGTTGGGCCGGCTTCCCGTCGCGCCGCGAAGCGCACGCGCCGCGGCCGCTCTGCTGAATCATCAACCGCGGGTGGTTGCCGTGCTGGAATCGCGGCTGGGTCGCGTCGGCACCGACATCGCACTGAGTG
Organism: uncultured Actinomycetota bacterium; assembly: GCA_963850895.1. GTDB lineage: Bacteria > Actinomycetota > Actinomycetes > Mycobacteriales > Mycobacteriaceae > Mycobacterium. The sequence continues at coordinate 335,773 of CAWKNK010000003.1, forward strand.
CGTCGACCGCGCTGGCCAACGGGCTGACACAGGCCGTCGGCACGCCGCTGCTGGATCTGGCACAACGAAGCCTTCAGGTCTCCGAGGCCGCGGCGCATCGTCAGAGATGGCGTGACCGCGAACCGGAGCTGGCCTCGCCGAAGCGGCCGCAGGCGCCGGTGGTTCCGGTCATTTCGTCGGCCGGGCCCAAAGTCGCAGGCGCCCCGCCATAATTCGGCGGCCACCGCCGCAGGAGAGGCCTCTCACGTCGTGGTGGGCGGGGCCATCGACGCCGCCATCGACACCGCGAAGGGCTCGATGGCCGGGCCGGTGGAGGAGTACGCCGACCAGGCCGCGAACGCCTCGCTGATCGCCGCGGCGGGCGCGCTGCTGGCCGGCGGTGGCACCGAGGCCGCGGCAGGCGCGCTGCTGGCCGGCGTGCCCAGGGCGGCGCACGTGGGCCGGCAGACGTTCGCGGCCGTACTGGGCCGCGGACTCGCCAACGCCGGCCAACTGATTCTCGACCCGGGTGCCTTGCGACGGCTGGATCAGGGTCAAGGTGGTCGTCATCGACGGGGCCGCGCTGCGTGGTGACAACCGCGCCGTGCTGCAGGCGCGGGGAGACATATCCGGGCTGGGACGAGGACCGCGTGTACGAGGTCGCCGACGCATTGCTGCACGGCGAGGAAGCACCCGAACCGGACCCCGATGAGCTGCCGGCCACCGGCGCCCGCCTGCGGTGGGTCCGGGCGCAGGGGCCGTCGGCGGCGCCGGCACAGGGTCTCGAACATGCCGACCTCGTGGTCGATGGCGAGCGCGTCGGCAGCGTCGACATCGGCTGGGAGGTCGACCCGTTCGCCATCCCACTGCTGCAGATCGCGCACCGGACCGGCGCTCGCGTGGTGTTGCGCCACGTCGCCGGCACCGAGGACCTGGCCGCCAGCGTCGCCGTGAGCCATCCGCCGGGCACGCCGCTGCTGCAGTTGGTGCGGGACCTGCGGACGGATCGCGGGCCCGTGTTGCTCATCACCGCGCTGCACCGCGACTTCGCGTCAACCGACACGCTGGCCGCGTTGGCCATAGCCGACGTCGGGGTGGCGCTGGACGATCCGCAGGCGGCGACGCCGTGGACGGCGGACATCATCACCGGCACGGATCTGGCGGCGGCGGTGCGCATCCTGTCGGCGCTGCCGGTCGCCCGGGAGGCCACGGCATCGGCGGTGCGCCTCGCGAAGGGCGGCAGCACGTTGGCGGGGCTGTTGCTGGTCACCGGTGACCCAAGCACCCTGAGCCCGTTCGCCGTGCAGCGCTGGCTCAACCCCGTCAATGCCGCCGCCGCGGCCGCGCTGATGCAGGGCACCTTCGCGGCCTCCCGGGTGCTTCGGCTGCCCGACCCGACGCCCCAGCCGCTGACCGCCTGGCATGCCCTGGATCCGGAGATCGTCTACTCGCGGCTGGCCAGCCGCACGCGGCCGCTGGCCGTCGAGCCCGGCGTCGCGCCCTGGCGACAGCTCCTCGATGACCTTTCCTACAACCCGCTGGTCGCGCCGCTGCGCGGCCCGGCGAGCCAAGTGGGGCGCCTGCTGACCGCGACGCGGGCCGAGCTCGCCGATCCGCTGACGCCCATCCTCGCCGTGGGAGCGGCGGCCTCGGCGATCGTCGGCAGCAGCGTCGACGCGCTGCTGGTGGCGGGCGTGATGACCGCCAACGCGGTCGCCGGCGGGGTGCAACGGTTGCGGGCCGAGGCCGCGGTCGCCGAGTTGTTCGCCGAGCAGGACCAAAACGCGCGCCGCGTGGTCCTCCCGGCGGTGGCCACGGCGCACCGCCGGCTGGAGGCGGCCCGTACCGCCGAACGGACGGTTTCGGTGAGCGCGAAATCGCTGCGCCCCGGCGACATCATCGACCTGGCGGCCCCGGAGGTCGTGCCGGCGGACGCGCGCCTGCTGGTGGCCGACGACCTAGAAGTCGACGAGTCCTTCCTCACCGGCGAGTCGCTGCCGGTGGACAAGCAGGTCGAACCCGTGGCCGTCGCCGACGCCGACCGGGCCAGCATGCTGTTCGAGGGCAGCACCATTGTCGCCGGGCACGCCAGGGCGATCGTCGTCGCGACCGGTGCGGGCACCGCAGCGCAGCGGGCGATCTCGGCGATCGCCGATGTCGAGTCGGCGGCCGGGGTGCAGGCCCGGTTGCGCGAGTTGACCAGTAAGGTCCTGCCGCTGACGCTGGCCGGTGGCGCGGCGGTGACCGGTTTGGCTCTGCTGCACCAAGGGTCGTTGCGTCAGGCGGTCGCCGACGGGGTCGCCATCGCCGTGGCCGCCGTGCCCGAGGGGCTGCCGTTGGTGGCCACCCTGGCCCAACTGGCCGCCGCGCAACGTTTGTCGCGGCGCGGAGTGCTGGTCCGCACACCGCGGGCGGTCGAAGCGCTGGGCCGGGTCGAGACGGTGTGTTTCGACAAGACCGGCACGCTCACCGAAAACCACCTACGCGTCGTCCGCGGCGTCCCGCACGGGACCGGCGCGGACGCACCGTTCCCCGACGTGACCGACCCGCGGTCCGCCCCGGTGTTGCGGGCCGCCGCGCGCAGCAGCACCCAGCCGCACAACGGGCAGGGGCATGCGCACGCCACCGACGAGGCGATCCTGACGGCGGCCAATTCGGTTGACGGCCAATGGGCCTCGGATTGGACCGTGCTCGCGGAAGTACCGTTCGAGTCCAGCCGTGGTTACTCCGCCGCGATCGGCGCGGCGGGCGGCAATGGCGGGCCGATGCTGATGGTGAAAGGCGCGCCGGAAGAAGTCCTGCCGCGCTGCCGCTTCGCCGATTCGGACGGCGACCGGGACCGTGCGGAGTCGCTGGTGGTGCGCCTGGCCGAGCAGGGCCTGCGGGTGCTGGCGGTGGCGCAGCGCCGTTGGGAGCATGGGACCAGCGAGGAGGACACCGACGCCGACGCCGTCGACGCCGCCGCGCACGGGCTCGAGTTGATCGGCTACGTCGGTCTGGCCGACACCGCGCGCCCGTCGGCGCGGCCACTGATCGAGGCGCTGGTGGAAGCCGGCCGCCGGGTGGTGCTGATCACCGGTGATCACCCGGTGACCGCGCGGGCGATCGCCCGGCAACTGGGGCTACCGGCGGATGCGCGCGAGATCACGGGCGCCGAACTCACCGCCCTCGGCGAGGAGGACCGCGCCAAAGTCGCCGCCGACGTGCAGGTCTTCGCCCGCGTCAGCCCGGAGCAGAAGGTGCAGATCGTCGCGGCGCTGCAGGCCGGTGGGCAAGCGGTCGCGATGGTCGGCGACGGGGCGAACGACGCGGCCGCCATCCGGATGGCCGACGTCGGCATCGGCGTGAGCGGTCGCGGCTCGTCCGCGGCGCGCGGGGCCGCCGACATCGTGTTGACCGACAACGATCTGGGCGTGCTGCTCGACGCGCTGGTCGAGGGACGCGGGATGTGGGGTGGCGTGCGGGACGCGGTGAGCATTCTGGTCGGCGGCAACGTCGGTGAAGTGCTGTTCACCCTCATCGGCACCGCCCTGGGCACCGGCCGGGCGCCGGTCGGCACCCGCCAGCTGCTGCTGGTCAACCTGCTCACCGACATGTTCCCCGCGCTCGCGGTCGCCGTCACCCGGAATTACCCCGAGCCGGAGGAGGCCGAGGACGGGGTCGGCCGCGACGCCGAGGAGCTGCACCGCGCATTCCAGCTGGCGATGCTGTCCGGGCCCTCGCCCTCCCTCGACGCGCCGCTGATGCGGCAGATCGTGACCCGGGGCGCCGTCACGGCCGCGGGCGCGACGGCGGCCTGGGCCATCGGCCGCTGGACGCCGGGCACCGAACGGCGCACGTCGACCATGGGACTCACCGCGCTGGTGACGACGCAGCTCGCGCAGACCCTGCTGACGCGCCGCCACAGCCCACTCGTGCTGGGCACGGCGCTGGGCAGCGCGGGTGTGCTGGTCGCCATCGTCCAAACCCCAGGCGTCAGCCACTTCTTCGGTTGCACGCCGCTGGGCCCCGTCGCCTGGAGCGGCGTCATCAGCGCCACCGCGGGCGCCACCGTCGTCTCGGTGCTGGCGCCCAACTGGCTGGCCAAGCAGGCCGCCGCCCTGGAACCCAAGCAGGAGTGAGGCTCTCGCCGCGCGCCTAGCCGGACAGTTCCTTGCGGACGACCTTGCCCGCCGGATTGCGCGGGATGCCGGTGACGATGTTGATGTCCCTGGGCTGCTCGAACCGGGAGACCCTGGCCTTGAGGTACTCCCGCAACGCCGCCGCGTCGATGCCGCTGCCCGGCTGTAAGACCACGAACGCGGCCAATCGATGACCGAACCGTTCGTCCGGGACGCCGATGACCGCGTTGTCGGCGATGGCGGGGTGCTGGGCGAGCGCGTTTTCGACCGCACGCGGATAGACGTTCTCACCGCCGGAGATGATCATGTCGTCTTCGCGGCCGACGATGTACAGCCGGCCCGCGTTGTCGAGGTAGCCCATGTCGCCGGTGCTGGTCATGCCGTCGACGACGGCCTTCGCACCGCCGCCGGTGTAGCCCTCGCTCGCCAGCTCGCCGCCGACGAAGATGCGCCCGGTGACGCGCGGACCGACCGGCCTGCCGTTTCTGTCGAGGATGCGCACCGGGCAGCCGGCGACCGGTCTCCCGACGGTCTCGGGCGCGTCGCGCAGCTCCGCCGGTGTGGCCAGGGCGCCGATGCCGACCTCGGTGGAGCCGTAGCCGTTGTAGAGGATGTCGCCGTAGGTGTCCATGAACCGCTGCCCCAGGGTGGGGTCGAGCCGGTCGCCGCTCGACATCACCACCCGTAGGTACGGCACCGGGTTGCGGGCCCGCACACGCTCGGGCAGGTCGAGGATGCGCGCGAGGACGATCGGCACCGCTGTGAACGCGTCGGCGCGCTGCAGCGACGCCTGCGCGAGCGCGGCTTCGGCGTCGAAGTGGCGATGGGTGAGCACCGTGCCGCCGAGGGCCACGGTGAGCATCAGCATGCCCAGCCCGAGCCCATGAAACATGGGCATCGCCACCGAGATGCGCGAGCCGGTGCGCAGGCCGGTGCGATCGAGGATCGTCACCCACACGCCCACCGCGGAACGCAGCTGCGGTGCGCGCGGCACCCCCTTGGGCGTGCCGGTGGTGCCCGACGTGAGCAGAATGATCCGGCCCGGCGCGGCCACGTCGGGCCGACGGTCACCCTCCTGGGCGGTGACCGTCGCCGGGTCGATCAGGACGACCGATTCGTCAGCGGTCCGGGCGCGCTCACCGAATTCGTCATCGGCGATCATCGTGGTGATCCGGTGGGCGCTCATCGCGGAAGCCAGGGCGTCGGTGCGAAAGTCCGTATTGACCAGGACCACGTCGGCGCCCACCAGGGCCGCGGCGAAGACCGCGGCAATGAAACCGCGTCCGTTGCGGCACATGACGCCCACCGCATCGCCGGGTCCCACGCCGTCGCCGGACAGCCGGCGCGCCAGCGATTCGGTCGCCGACCGCAGCTGGCGGTAGTCCCAGACACCGTCGTCGTCGACGATCGCGGCCCGGTCGGGCCATCGGGTCGCGGTCACCGCCAGCAGGGTGTAGGGGTTGATGCCGCCCCGGCGCGCCTCGCGGATGAGCCGCAGGGTCGCGAGCGGCGAAGGCGGAGCGAGCAGTCGGGACCGCAGCAGCGCCCGGGCCGCGGTGCCGACCAGGCTCTCGCTGGTCATCCGCCGCCCCCACGAGTTCCGGAATCCGAGAAGAACCGCCGGTACCACAACCGGGCCGCGCGTTCAGCCGGCCCGGCCAGCAGCACCGAGGCCAACTCGGCCGGGAACACCCAGGGCGGTTCGTTGCTGCGCGGCCGCTCGATGACCGCTTTGGCGATCGCATCCGCGGCCTGGTCGGCAGACAAGCCGGGGAGCCGGCCCAGCATGGGCGTGGGTTCGATCATCCGGGTCCGGACCAGCGCGAAGTAGACCGTGGTGACGTCCACGCCGTCGGCGTGGAGTTCCGGGGCCACGCTGCGCAGCCAGCGGTCGAAAGCGCCCTTCGACGCCTGGTAAGCGCCCCATTGCGGACCCGGCACGACGCGCACGCCGACACTGGAAACGTTCACGATGTGCCCGCGGCCGCTTTCGCGCATAGCCGGCAGGAGTCCCAGCAGCAGCCAGATGGGCCCGAGATAGTTGATGTCGATGGTGCGCTGAAAATCGTGCGGCCGGTCGTACTGGTGATGCAGCGAGCGGCGCAACGACTTGCCGGCGTTGCTGACCACGATGTCGACGGCGCCGTGCTGCTCGGTGATCTCCTTGGTCAGCGCGCTCACGGCGGCCTCGTCGGTGAGGTCGGTGGGGTACGCGGCCGCGCGGCCGCCGGCGGCGTTGATGGACGCCGCCAGGTCGCCGAGTCGTTCCTCGGACCGGGCGACCGCCAGCACGGTGGCCCCCGCGGCGGCCAGCCTGCGCGCCGTCGCCTCGCCGATTCCATACGACGCGCCGGTAACCAGGACGGTCTTACCGGTGACGGCGCTGCGCAGCTTGTCGGGATCCGACACGCGCGCCGGGTTGGCCAAGCGGTCCGTGACCCTGTTGAGGGCCTGCACGATTGCATTCAATTTCGCCGCTGCATTCACTCGAGCCGCATGTCGAGGGTCGGCGGTGGTTTCACCGTGTCCTCGACTTGTCCTAGTTAGCAGACCACATCGCAGTTCGGGCCCGCGCTCCGCCCCGGCGTTGTCCCGTCGGGACCGGCACCGGATGAGCGGCCGCCGCAGCGGCGGATGAGCGCCGCGCGCAACCCTTCTCAGCCCGCGCACTCCGCGGCAAGACAGGTTGTGTGAACTTGCGGTAATTTCCAAGCGATCCCCTGTTTAGGCCGAGGGCTGATTGGGCACAATTGCGGCATGATCGCGCGTCAGATAGCCCGTTTTGTTGCTCCAGCAGTAGCCGCGGCGTCCGGCCTGGGCGCCTCGGTCCTCGCCGGTTCGGTCATCCCCTCCGCCGCCGCCCAATGCCCGGACGTGCAGGTGGTGTTCGCCCGCGGCACCGGTGAAGCCCCCGGTGTCGGCCCCACCGGGCAGGCCTTCGTCGACTCCCTGCACTCCCGCGTCGGGGCGAAGTCGTTCGACGTCTACCCGGTCAACTACCCCGCCAGCGACCAGTGGGACACCGGCCTCGACGGCATCAGAGACGCGGTCGGTCACGTGAATTCGATGGCCCACGACTGCCCCAACACCAAAATGGTGCTCGGCGGCTACTCCCAGGGCGCGGCCGTGATGGGCTTCGTCACCTCCGCGGCCATCCCCGACGGCGTCGACCCCGCCACCGTGCCCAGGCCCCTGGACCCCACCGTCGCCAACCACGTCGCCTCGGTCGTGCTGTTCGGCATGCCCAACGTGCGCGCCATGAACTTCCTCGGCGAACCCCCCGTCGTCATCGGCCCGGCCTACCGGGACAAAACCATCAAGGTCTGCGCCACCGAAGACCCGGTCTGCTCCGACGGCATGAACTTCTCCGCCCACAACACCTACGCCGACGACGGCGCCGTGATCGACAAGGGAGTGGCGTTCGCCTCCAGCCACCTCGACGCGGGTACCAGTGGGGCCGCGCCGGTCGCGAGTGGTACGGGCGGCTTCGGAAGCTGAGTTCGCCGGGCGTGGCTAGTCCGCGATGAACCCTTTGGTGCGCATCAGGGCGTCCGCCAGAAACCCGTCGTGCGGGATGCCGGGCGCCGCGTACCAGGTCGGGTGATGCCCGAAGTACACGTTGCCGATCGTCGGCTCGGCGAGCAGATCGTCGATCAGCTTTTCGTCACCGGTGATCGCGGTGACGACCAACGAACGCCGCAACGGTTCCAGCCCTGCGCGCGGCGACCACGGTGATACCCACACACATGGGAAGGGCAGCTCGACGTTGAGCGTGTCAGCGGTGGGCTCGGGCAGCAGGTGCACGGCCGGGCGCAGCGCGGCGTAGCCGTCGCCGAGGTCGGCGACCACTTGGTCGGGACCCAGTAGGGGCGTCGACCCCGCGGCCTTCGCCGCCAGGTAATCCGCCAATGCCCGGGCCTGATCGAGGGGCTGGGTGGGCAGGACCGCGCGCTCGTCGTCCGTGGGGAGCGGTTCGATCGCCGCCAGCCGCCGGCGATCGCCCCGGCTAGCGGGGCGGGATCGCCCTCGTACAGCACGGCGGTGGTGTTGACGCAGGCCATCCCCCCGAGGTTGGCGATCGAGTCGACGATGAGGTCGATGTGGTCGCGCCAGTCCCGGTCGGCGGTGATCAGGATCTTGCTGCGTCCCGGTCCGTTGACGATCACCGCCGGGTCGCCGGCGTACTTGTCGACAACCTGTTGACCCCCGTACACCATGGCGAGGTCGGCCGACCGGACGATCTCGTCGGCGCCGGCATGATCGGTGGGCAGGTACACGGCGTCCTCGGGGCGAAAACCCGCCTGCCGCAAGGCATGCACCAGCCGGTGCGCGGTCAGCGGCTCGCGGCGGGACGGGCGCACCGCGACCCGGTAGCCCAGTGCGAGCGCCTGCGGCCACAGGCCGTGCACGCCAGGACCGTTCCCGGCCGCGTGCACGGCGAACACCTCCCCGCGCCGCGCCCATACCGCGCCACCGCTGCGGGTGCGTTCCTCGCGCCAATCGAGCGTCGCGCCCACCGGCCGGGCCGCGCTGACCGCGTCGAATGCGCCGCTGACGGCGTCGGCGACGCTGCGCGCCCCGGCGCGGGTGACCGCGATCGGCAGCCCCGAAATCCGGCTGGCCAGGCCGACATAGGCCTCGAAGTCCAGGCCGGCGACGACGCCGTCCGCGAAGATGTCGGCGGCATCCGACAGCGCCGCCGCGCGCTGCCCCAACGGAAGGGGGGTCACCTTGCGTTGCGCGGCCAGGGTGCGCGAAACATACAGCGGCGGCACGATGCTCAGCTCGGCGACTGCGGCACCGGCGGTACTGGTGACGATTTCCCGCCGGCGGGTCCGGTACTCCCCGCCGGGACCGAGCGCATCGATCGACACCAAATCGGCTGCGACATCGGTCCTGTTCGCCCCCCATGCTCAGTACACGCCTTCGATCACGGCCTCGCCCTCGAAGGTGGTAACCGGGCGCACCGCACTGACCGAGTCGCTGAGCTTGCCCGCCGGGCCCGGGCATCCTGATCGCCAGATCGCGCTCCAGGTTGTTCGGGATGAACATGCCCTTGCTGATGTGGTTCATCACCACCTGACCCGGTCTGCCCGTAGGGCACCCGTTCTCCCGGTGTCGGGATCGGTCACCCAGAACACCACGTACGGTGTCCGCGGGTCGAACACGAACGCGTCGCCGTCGGCCGTGCGGGTGACCGCTTGGGAGAGCACCATGGTGCTGCCGAAGGCCATGGTGATCGTCGTGGCCGGGAAGATGCCGCGGAGCAGGTCGAGGGTGTCGGCAGTCCACGTGCGCGCCGCTGAGCAACAGGTAGCGGATCTTGTCGTTCACGAGATCGACCACCCGGTCGTTCCGGGCGATGGCCTCGAGCAGCGGCGGAGTGGTGTGCAGGTTCGCGACATTCTGCGTCTGCAGCACGAATACGGCCTGCTCGATGACATGCTCGACGTAGGCGGCGACTTCGGAAGCCGCGTCGCGGGCGGCGATCTTCTTGACCCAGCGGGGATCGATGTCGATCGCGTGGAAGACCGCGCCGAGCCGCTCGGAAACCAGCCGCGAGAAATAGCCGACACCGTGCGGCCCGCTCGGCATCAGGCACAGGAAGCCCTGGCCCCGGCGAAAGCCGCCGGTGGCGAAGTCCTCGGTCTGCCACTGGACAACCTGCGCGACCCAATCCGGCAGCTGCACAGTCCGTTTCGGCGCGCCGGTGGTGCCGCCGGATTCGAATATCTGGGGCAGCGGCGGCGGCTCGCCGTAGCCGCGCGGGATGAGGTCCTCCACCGGCACACTGCGCAATTCGTTGACGAGGTTGGGAAACGAGTCGCAGATCGGCAAAGGTGTTGACGTCGGTCATCGGGTTGAAGCCCAGCGTCGCAGCGGTCCGCAACCAGAACGCGGAACCGGTGTCTTCGCCGAAGTGCCAGGCGATCGCCGCGCGCAAGTAGGCCTCGGGATCCTCGACCGGTTCCGATCGCGGAACGTCCAACAACGAGAAGTCGATATCGGCCATGTCATCGATCCTGGCCCATCCCGGCCGGCTCGCCAAGCGCCCGGGCGTCGGGCCCGTCGTATTCGCCTACTTCACAGACAATTTCGGCTCTGTGCACCCGCTGTTCACCTCGTGAGCAACCGGCTAGGCGGCGGTCCCGCCGTGCGTCAGAGGGCGGTTGTGGAGCCGGCGCGGGTCGACGCCCGCGCGCCGCCACGCCCTGGCCGCCCAGGGGGTGTAGATCGCCCCGAGGGGCAGCCGGTTGATCAGCGGATTGAGCGCGCGCATGACGGCGGCGAACCGCTGGAATCGCTTCTCCTTCTTCGCATTCCACTCGCAGCTGGCAGACGTCGCGCATCTGCGGCGGCATGGTTCCGACCAGGACCAGGCGGGTGTAGGCGTTGAGCGGCGCGGACAACAACCTTCCAGACCGGGCCCGGGAATCCAGCGCGGGCCCGGTACGCCCTTCCTGATGTAGCCGGTGCCGTACAGGACGGTTTTATGCGGGACGAACCGGTCGAGCATCTCGTCCCAGTAGGCGACGAACTCGTCGTAGGTCTGCGGCTGGCCGCGGTCGCTGACCCCGTAGAGGCTGTACCACACCTTGCCCTCGTTGAAGATCTGCTCCTTCTCCGCATGGGACAGCCGGCGGATGAACGTGTCGGTGTTGTAGATGACCTGGTCGACGAAGGTGGCGTGCGCCCAGTAGAACAACTCCGGATTCAGCGCGTGATACCTCGAGCCGTCACTGATGGTGCCTTTGATCGTCTTGTGGAAATCCCGCACCTTGCGGCCCCACTCGTGCGGTTCGTCGGAGTAGACGGTCTTCATCAGCGGCGGCGCGGTCCGCTTGGCCCGGCCCAACGTGTCGCTGAAGATCACCGAGTGGTCGAGCACGCCCTGGCCGAGCTGCTCGATGCAGTTCTCGACACCGGCGGTGCGCTGGAACCCGAAGAACTGGGTGCGGTTGTCCCCGTAGAACTTCCAGATCAACGACTCGGGACCCAGCCGCGGGAAGTCGTCGGCCTCGTCGGCGTGGCCCGTCAACCGGCATGGGCAACGCCTCCCGAACGCCGGTGTCGAAACGGGAACCTGCCGTCGCGCCGGTCAACTGGTCGTTGCTGGGCCGTCATGCCCCCTCCTCGCGGCTCGGCTATGGACGTCCTTGCGAAGCAATGACACAAAACCGTATCTTTGTGTCAGAGCCTAGCAACAGGTCCACGCGATCGCCTATCCGGGCCGGAGGCGGCCCCGAGGCCCCACATGTCGAGGAGTTGAGACGATGCGGACAGCCACGCAGCCCGGCACCGCCACCGCCGAGTCGCTCACCGACCTCGACCGCACCATCCTGGACACCGCGCGCACCGTGTTCGAGACCTACGGCGTGCGCCGCGCCAACATCGAAGACGTCGCCGCCCGCGCCGGGGTCAGCCGCAGCACCATCTACCGGCGCTTTCCGACCAAGGACGACCTGTTCGGACACGTGGTGCGGCGCGAGGCCGAACTCTTCTTCACCACGCTGGACCAGGCCACCACCGGCTGCGACCCGCAACAGGCCGTGATCGAGGCGTTCGCGCTCGGGGTGCGCCTGGTCCACGACTCGCCGCTGTACTCGCGGATCGCCGAAAGCGAACCCGAGCTGCTCGGCATGTTCTCCCGATCGCACGTCTTCCCGATCCGCCAATTCGCCGACGGGATCGCCCACACCCTGCGGCGCTGCGGGGCCGACATTCCCGAGCCCGACCTGGCCAACATCGCCGACATCCTGCTTCGCGTCGCCCTGGGCATCATCGTCTTTCCCACCGACCGACTCGACACGTCGGATCAGGCGGCCGTCCGCGACTACGCCGCCCGCTATCTGGTGCCGATCATCCGCCGCTAGACCGTGTTCGGTCTGTCGGTGACCTGCACTAGCCTGTAGCCGTGGCGCCGGTTCCGCGGACCCGGTACGCCAGTTGCGGCGAGATCGACATCGCCTACCAGGTCTTCGGCGATGGCCCGATCGACCTGCTCGTGCTGCCGGGCCCATTAATCCCGATCGACTGCGTCGACATCGAGCCGTCGATGTACCGCTTTCATCGCCGGCTGGCGTCCTTCTGCCGGGTGATCCGGTTCGACCAGCGCGGGATCGGCCTGTCGTCGCGGGTTCCCTCGCTGGACATGATCGGGCCGGAATCGTGGGCGCAGGACGCGATCGCGGTCATGAACGCGGTGCGGATGCGAGCGGGCAACGATCTTCGCCCCGGGTTTCACTTCGTTGGCCGGTGTCGTTCTCGCGGCCGATTACTCCGAGCGGGTGAACAGCCTGGTGATCGTCAACGGCGCGGCACGGACGCTTCGTGGTCCCGAATACCCCATCGGCACCGAGGCTCGACGCCGCCGACCGATTCACGACGATCGGGATCGAGCCGGATGCCGTCGAGCAGGGGTTCGACATGCTCGGCATCATCGCTCCCTCCGTGGCGGACGACGACGCGTTCCGCTCGTGGTGGGACATGGCCGGCAACCGGGCCGCGTCCCCCAGCATGGCCCGCGCGTTCATCAAGAAGATCAGGCAGGCCGACGTCCGCGACAAGCTCGATCGCATCACCGTGCCGACGCTGATCCTGCATCGCGACAACCCGAGCCTTCAGCCCCGTCGGGCACGCGCAGTACCTTGCCGAACACATCGCCGGATCGCGCCTCGTCGAGCTGCCGGGCGAGGACGCCCTGTACTGGGTCGGCGACACCGCGCCGATGCTCGACGAGATCGAGGAGTTCATCACCGGCGTGCGCGGCGGCTCCGACGCCGAGCGCCTGCTCACCACGATCGTGTTCACCGACATCGTCGGCTCGACCGAGCGTGCCGCGCTGCTCGGCGACCACCGCTGGCGCGACCTGCTGGACAACCACGACACCCTCGTGCGCCACGAGCTGCAGCGGTTCTGCGGGCGTGAAGTCAACACGGCCGGAGACGGATTCGTCGCGACATTCAGCAGCCCGAGCGCCGCGATCGCCTGCGCCGACGCCATCGTCGACGCGGTCCGCGTGCTGGGCATCGAGGTGCGGGTGGGCATTCACGCGGGCGAAGTCGAGGTGCGCGGCGGCGCCTTGAAAGATGACATCGCCGGCATGGCCGTACACATCGGCGCGCGGGTGGCGGCACTCGCCGGGCCCAGCGAAGTGCTGGTGTCCTCCACGCTGCGCGACATCGTCACCGGATCGCGGCACCGGTTCGCCGACCGCGGCGAGAGCGCGCTCAAGGGCGTGCCAGGTCAGTGGCGGCTGTACGCCCTGGTGCGCGAGCACGCGGTCGTCAGGCGGTGACGAAGCCCGCAGCTCGGCGGTCGAGGCTGCCAACGGCGGCGTAGGCTGCCTCGGGGCTGTCAGCCGGGCTTCCCGATTCGATTTCCGGCGCACAGCTTGGTGTTTGATCGAAGGAGTACGCATGACTGACGTGCACATCTCGCTGCCTCCCGCATTGCGGCGAGCGCTGGATCTGCTTGCCGATCCGCCGGCGGATCCCGACGTGAGCAAGGGTTATCTCGATCTGCTCGGCAGCGAATCGGCCGAGGGCGACGGTGTCGCGAAGAACACCGGCCCGATCCAGGCGGCGTGGGCATCACCGATCGGGTCGATGCTCTACGACAACGCCCAGGCCCTCTCGCGCCGGCTGATCAGCGCATGGCAGCTACCCCTCGAGTGGTTGAACATCCCGCCGGGCGGCATCGCGCTGGACGTCGGTTCGGGTCCGGGCAACGTCACCGCGTCGCTGGCGCGCGCGGCCGGCCCCGACGGGCTGGCCCTGGGCGTCGACATCTCCGAGCCCATGCTCGCGCGCGCCGTCCGCAACGAAGCGGGACCGCAGGTCGGCTTCATCAAGGCTGACGCACAACGACTTCCGCTGCGCGACGACACGGTCGACGCGGTCATCTCGACGGCCGTGTTGCAACTGGTTCCGAATCCGGCGGCGGCGCTCGGCGAGATGGCGCGAGTGCTGCGACCGGGCGGCAGGCTGGCCGTCATGGTGCCCACCGTCGGTCCGGCCGCCCGGTTCTTTCAGAGGCTGCCGAACGTCGGCGCGCACGTCTTCGACGACGACGAAATCGGCGACATTCTGGAAGACAACGGATTCGTCAGCGTGCGGGTGAAGAACTACGGCACGTTTCAGTGGGTGCGCGGCAAGAACGGCTGAGTCTAGTCCCTTTTCATGGCCGGGTGTCCGCGCGTCAGCAGGGGCAACAGCAGCTCGGGTGGCGCGACCCGGAACAGGGCCGCCGCGACGCGGTTCACCCGACCCGGGACGACGACCGCCTTGCCGGCCGCAAGCCCGTCGATTCCGGCCTGCGCCACCTTGTCGGCGGGGACCCACATCACCCGCGGCAGGGCGCCTTCGGCTTCCTCCTTGGAGAAGCCCGCCGCCTCACCGAATCCGGTGTCCACCGGTCCCGGGCACAGCGCGGTCGCGCTGACCCCGGTGCCGCGCAGTTCACCGCGCAGGCTGTGGGTGTAGGACAGCACGAACGCCTTGGCGGCGCCGTACGCCGCTTGGCCTGGTAGTGGACCGAACCCGGCCACCGACGCCACATTCAGGACGGCGCCTCGATGGCGGTCCACCATGCCCGGCAGGAATCGGCTGCACAGGTCGACCACGGCCGCCACGTCGACCTCGACCAGGTTGACCTCTTGTTCGGGAACGGATTTCGCGACGAGTCCGAGTGTCGACAAGCCGGCGTTGTTGATCAGGATGTCGGGCATCAGCCCGAGGGCCGCGACGCGGTCGGGCAGGGCCGCTCGTTCGGTCCGGTCGGACAAGGTCGGCCGGTAGCGGGTGCGCTTGCTGGCCCAGCCGTCCGGCGAGCGCTTCGAGGCGGTCGGCGCTGCGGGCGACCAGCACCACGTGGTAGCCACGCCGGGCGAGGATCCCGGCGAACTGTTCGCCGATGCCCGAGGAGGCGCCGGTGACGATGGCCGCGCGGTCGGCGCTTGGTGGTGGAAGGGCCATGTCAGCCTTGACTTCCCGCGTCGGGGGCTTGCGCGACCACGGCGAGCCGGTCCATGGACTCGCGCAACATGTCCGGCGTCGTCGCACGAGCGCGATCGAGGCGGGTGCTGTCGGTCAGCGCCGTCCAATCGTAGGTGTGCGTCACGCGTGGTGAGTTCGGCGTTCACGGGGCTGAGCTCCCAGCGCCACAGGTGACCGGGCGGCTGCTTTCTGGGTTCCGCTGGGCACCAGGCGATTTTGCTGCCTTCGACGAATTCCACGACGTGGTTCTCCCGCACGGCACCGTTCGTCAGCGTGGTCTTGAACACGTCACCGACCTGCACGGACTCGTTGCCCCGGAGCGGACGAGGCGAGGTTGTCGTTGCCGTCCCAGCTCGGCTGGCGAGCGGGATCGGCGATCAGTTCGAAAATCCGCTCGGCGTTGGCCGCGATGACGCGCGTGGCGCTCACGATGCGTTCGGCTTCCATGTCGGGCATATCGCTATCCAAACACGTCGAGCACCGCGGCGGTGTGAATGTGACCTTCGGCCGAAGCATCGGGGTCCTTCGACCGTCGAAGCGCGGGCCGGCGGGGTGCGACCGTGGTGGATGCCGGGACAACCCGGTGGTCTGCCCGAAGTGCAGTAAGCCCATTTTTGGGCGAGGCCATCCGCAATGGCCTGCTTGACCTACCGTCACAAGACGGGGATCTGCCTTCGGGCAGACCTTCATACGCCGCAGACGACGGTTCACCCCATCCGCGGCAGCGCCTCGACCGGTCCGGACAGCGCCGCCTTGACGTAGCGGGTGTCGTCGTCGGCCAGCACCTCGGCGTCGTCCCGTTCGATGCCGTCCACGATCGCGCGCGCCACCTGGCGCGGGTCGTTCTTGGGCGCGTCGAAGCCGGAGGTCATCTCGGTATCGGTGAAGCTGAGGTGGGCGGCAACGACCAGGGTGCCCTGCTTCTCGAGTTCGATTCGCAGCGAGTTCGTTGTCGACCACAGTGCCGCCTTGGAGTCTCCGTACCCACCGGAGCCGGGCAGCCAGGACAAGATCGACGCGATGTCGACCAGGGCTCCGCCACCGTTGCCGGCCAGGATCGGCGCGAACGCCTTGGCGACGCGGAGCGCACCGAAGTAGTTCGTCTCGAACACCGCCCGCACTTCCTCGATGTCGCTCTCGAGCAGGTTCCGCGCGCCGAGGACACCCGCGTTGTTGATGACGATGTCGGCATCCGGAGCCGAAACAGCCAGGGCCGCGACCGACTCGGGTTTGGTGACGTCCAACTCGACACTGACTACATGCGGGTCCGCACTGGGTTTGGGCGCCCGCGCCGTGGCGTACACCTTGGCCGCGCCCCGCCGCAACAACTCGTCGACAATCGACTTGCCGAGTCCGCGCTGTCCGCCGGTAACCACGACCGTCGACCCCTTGATGTTGACCATGATCCGCACTCCTGACGTAGGTAATAAACGTTTGATTCTGTCACGGTAGTTGCCGGTGTCGACATAGTCAAGTATGTTTTATATATGTCTTTCGGGTGGTCTGCGTCACAGCGGTACGGCGTCACTCCTGCGCCTGGAGGCCTGGGCTTGGTCCAGGACTTCCTCAACACGCGGGAAATCGCGGGATACGGCCCGGACCTGCTCGCCGACAAGGCCCTCGCCGGCGACTGGGTGGCGGGCGCGGTGCGGACCTGGTCGGCCGCCCGCGGCGTGGACCTGCCGCCGCCGACGTTCGACGACGCGGACTTGGCCAAGCTACGCGCG
Organism: uncultured Actinomycetota bacterium; assembly: GCA_963850895.1. Taxonomy (GTDB): domain Bacteria; phylum Actinomycetota; class Actinomycetes; order Mycobacteriales; family Mycobacteriaceae; genus Mycobacterium. Next base: position 352,597 of record CAWKNK010000003.1, read on the forward strand.
TTGCGGGCCGGGATCGGATCGCTGGTGGCCGGCGAGGCACCGAGTGGGCGGAGCGCCGGCCCCGTTCCCGCCTCCCTGGTGGTATCCGACGCCGGTGAGGTGCGGCTGGAGCCCAGCGGCACCGGTTGGCGTTGGCTCGCCTCGGCGCTGTGGGCCGAGATTCTGCTCAGCCAGCACGCCGATACGTGGCGACGTATCAAGCAGTGCCACAACCACCGCTGCGGGTCGACGTTCTACGACCGCTCCAAGAACAACAGTGGGGTGTGGCACGACGTCAAGACGTGCGGCAACGCCGCCAACCTGCGCGCGTCCCGGGCCCGCCGACGCGAACGCGAGCGCGCGACGGGCTCAGCGGTTTCGCCGCAGTAGGCGGTATCGGTGGTAGAGGCCCCGCCACCCGGCGCCGTCAGCAGCGCTCCACGCCCCTTTGCATGAGCGTCACGTTGGCGCGTGCGCGGCGTGGCCCGCTTCTCAGCACCGCCTGCCACGCGTCGCAGGCGCGCGCCTTGATCGGCGTCACCACATCGATTTTGGTAGGGCTCTGGCTGATCCAGGACGGCAGTGTTGCCACAGTTTCGATCCTTCGTCTGTTCGGCCTGTGCGCCGACTCATTGAATTGCACCGGAGCCGCTTTACGGGTGCGCCGCGCCGGGGTAAACGCGACGAAAAGCCGCATTGTGGCGCGACCCACATCCCCGGCGCGGCGGCCTGTCACAGGTTCTTCGAGCGTCTGAATCGTCGCAGGTAGCCCGGCAACCCACGGGCCGGCGGCGCTTTCGGCCAATCGTCGGCCCGGAAATACGCGTCCGTCCCGCCATCGACGAAGACGACACTGCCGCAGAGGAATTCGGCGGACTCGGACAGCATGAAACACATCCAGTCGGCCATGTGCCGCGCCTGACCGAAGCCACCGAGCGGAACCGGGAAGGACCGGACGGCCTTGGCCTGCCGGGGCGTCGCCAGCTGTTCCTGCAGCAACGGCGTCATGACGGCTCCCGGCGCCAGGGCATTCAAACGCACACCCGAGCCCGCCCATTCCGGCAGCACCGCATGTCGCCGCACCCATCGGCTGACGGCGATCTTCGACGCCGCATACATCATCGTCGGCGCGCCCGGACCGAACGGCCGCACCGACCGCAGCGCCTTGTCGGCGTCATGGGCGAGCAACGCCCTCACCGTTCGGCGCGGGACGAGGGGGACGGTCGTCGACGAGTTGCTCGCCACGACGACCACTTTCGCGGATTCGGTCGCGGCCAGCGCCGGTCGCCAGGCGACGAGCAGCTCGACCACGCCGAAATAGTTGACCTGGCCGATCTGGCGTAGCCGCTCTCGACCGGGGCTGGGCCCGAGGCCGGCGGCCAGCACCGCACCGTCGAGTTTGCCGCCCGAGGCCGCCAGCACGCCGTCGGCGGCCTGTTCGCGTCCGTGCGGCGTCGACAGGTCGGCGACGATATCGGCGTCTTTGATGTCGACGCCGATCACGGTGTGCCCGTCGGCCCTCAGCCGCTGCGCGGTCTCGTGGCCCATCCCGGAAGCCGATCCGGTGACCGCATAAGTGCCCATCGCTCCGTTCTTACCAGCTACGGTCCTGTTAGGTTGCCGACATGCATGACCAATCGCCCTGCATTGATCTCGGCCAGCTCGAGTCGGTCTACGCGCCGCTGGCCCAATCGATCCGCCGACTCATCGACATCAGCATCCGCACCGAAGCCGAACCCGCTGCGGTGGCGGCGGCACAGGCCAAGATCGACGCGGCCGCAACGGAGTTGAGCGAGACGGCGCAGCCGGGGCCCGTCGGCGTGCGCCACGCCCCCGACGGCCAGACCATCGCGTGGGGCAACGCGGTGGTCGGTGTGCGCAACCCGGTGGCACCGCCGCTGGTGATCCAACGCGACCCCGACGGTCTGGTGTGGTCGGAATTCATTCTGGGCGCGGCCTACGAAGGGCCCCCCGGCCATGTTCACGGCGGTGTCTGCGCGCTGGTGCTCGACCATGTGCTCGGCGCGACAGCGCACCAGCCCGGCAGGCCCGCCTACACCGGCACCCTCACCCTGCGCTACCGGCGCCGAACCGCGCTGGAGCGGCCGTTGCGGGCGCAGGCTCATGTCGAGCGCACCGAGGGCGTCAAGACGTTCGCCGTTGGGCACCTGGCCGATGAGGACGGCGTCACGGTGGAAGCGGAGGGCATCTTCATCCACCCGAGGCAGTCGCCGGCCTGACGTCAGCCGCTGGTAGCGGCCCTCTCGACGTCGAGTAGTTGCTCGCCGCGTCGTTCCTCGTCGTAGGCTTCGCGGCCGCCCCGCAAGCCGAACAGGCGTTTCGAGAACAGCAGGTAGATCACGGCGGCCACGTTGATGGTGAAGGTGACCACCCGGGTCATCGTGATGCCCTTGGCCAGGTCGTGAATCTCCAACGGCAGGAACACCGAGGTGGCAATCACCGCGAAGTACTCGCCCCAGCGCTTCAGCAACCACAGGCCGACGCCTTCGACGACCTCCAGCAGCGCATAGGCGGCCAGCATCAAGGTCAGCAAGGCCAGGGTGGATGGCTTGGCGGCCAGCGCCTTCTCCAGTTCGTGCACCATGGTCATCTGATCGACCTTGAATCCGGCGGCGCGGAAGATCGGCAGGTCGCGTTCGAGGGTGGCCTGGATGGCACCCCGCGCACCGCGAAACTTCCACACCGCATATGCGGCGAGCGCGATCACCACCGCCCGGAACAGGCGTTCCACCGCGAGCGTCCGGATGATGATGGCCTGACGTAAAGCCTTGCCGCGCATGATCATCGGCGCGTCTTCGGCGCGTCCCCGCCCGTGCGGTTCGCCCACGGTGAATTCGCCGCAGCGCAGGCAGCGCCACACTTCGCCGAGCCCGGTGGTGCCGCTCAACCGGGCGGCGAGGTCCCCCTCGTCGGGCGCGTAGGTGGCGTGTCCCGTGACTGCACAGGTAACCAACTCCCACCGATTGATGCCCCCATCTTTGCGCATGGCCGATCATCGACTGCGGGCAGCGGGCCACGCAAGGGGGCGCGCACAGCGCGCGTCAGAACCGAGGCTTGCTGCGCGGCCGTTGGGCGCTGGGGCTCGCCGCGCCCAGCAGACCGGTGAGTTCGGCGACGGGGATCTCGTCGAGGTGATCGACCGCCGCGACGATGTCGGCGCGCAGCGCTTCGTCGCAGAAGGGTTCGGCCAGCCAATGGAACTTGTCCGCGACGCGTTCCCACGACATGGGCCGGGTCGGTGATCCCTCGTAATCGGCCTGCTCGCGGTCCAATTCCCGTCCGTCCAGGGTCACCAGGCGCACCCGGGCCGCCGTGCGTTGCGGATAGTCGGCGGTCAGGTCGGTGGCGGGTTTGACGTCGACACGCGTCAACAGCTCCTGCACGTCGTCGCGCAGAACCCGTTCGGTTTCCAGCTGTTCGGGACCCACCCCGCCGTCGAGCAGCGCAACCGCAGTGAGGTATTTGAGGTTGTAGTCGGCCTGCTCCTTGGTGCGCGGATCATCCTTTTCGCCGTAAGCTCCCCCGCCGGCGAAGTCATACGCGCCCTGGAAGACCTCCAGGGTTACCCGTGCGACGTCCTCCCCGCTCAACTCGTTCTCGGTGCGCAGGGCCAAGATCGCGTCGATGACGACCTGGCCGTGGATCAGGGAGCAGTACTGCTTCAGGTAGGTCTGTTCGACGCAGGTGAGCGCGCGGTCGGCGGTCCGGAGATCGATGGGCTGGTCGAAGAGCTGCACCAGGCCGTGCGGGCCCTCGAACAACGACTTGGGTCCGGTGACGCCGCGGGCGGCCAGCATGGTCGCGTACACGGCGCGCATGCCGGTGATGGCCGGTGAAATGCCCTTCCAGTTCGAGACGGGCTCGGCGTGCACCGTCGCCAGCGACACGTTGTCGGTCGCGGCGGCCGCGATGGCGTTGGCGGTCTGATCGACGCTCAGCCCGAGCAGCTTCGCCGTGGCTGCCGCGACCGACATCGACAGCTGCAACGCGTGATTGAGTCCGCGCGCCATGACGGGAACCTGGGCGCTGAACCGGCATTGCACCTCGTAGGCGACCGCCAGGGCCAGCAGGAAGTCGGCTCCGCTGGCGCCGGTGTGCTCGGCGACGGCCAGGACCGCGCCGAAGTTGTCGGCGGGATGGCACAGCCCTCCGACCGTCAGATAGGTGTCCAGCAGATCGGGATAGCGCACCAGCACCGCATTGAAAAACGCGGCCTGGTCCACCGAGGCCCGTCCGCCGCCCACGAGCGTCGCGGTGGGGACACCGCTGAACTGATTGGTGTGTTCACGAATCGTCGCGACGAGCTCCCCGTCCAGGGAACCGACCGCGCAGGCGATGCTGTCGAGCACATTGCGCTTCATCAGCGCGCGCGGCCGCCCCGTCAGATCCGCCGAGTCTGCGGCGACGACGAAGCCGGCCAGCTCATCCACAACGTAGTTATGTGCCATGACTTTTCGCCTTCCGGGCTGCGTTACTTCCACTGAAGCGCAGCGCCGACCCGCCGTCCAGGACAGTTCTCTTACCAGTGCTCGATAAGACTTCCTACCGCAGGCCAGCGCCCATCTCGAGGATGCCGCGGTGGGGGTCGTCGGACGGTGCCCACCACGGCCCGGCGGGAGGGGTCAGCCAGTCGCGGGTACGCGCGACCGCCAGCAGCGCCTCCACGGCACCGCGCACGCTGGCGCGGTCGTCGTCCCGGCGGTGCAGCAGCGACCACGTCCACACCGGTACCGGTTCGGCGACGGGACGCTGACCCAGACTCGGTGGGGGCGCCGCGGTATGGCGCTTGGGTGACGCGAGCACGGGCGCGCCGACCCTGCGCACGTGCGCGTAGAACGCGTCCCCTGTGACGCCGCCGTCGTCAATGTGGACGACGCGGGCGCCGGCGTGGGCGGCGAACTCCCGGGCGTATCGATTCCACGATGACCACGCCGACTCGTCCGCGTCGATGAGTACGCTGACCCGTTGCGCGGCAACGGGTTCCGCCGAGCTGACGTCGGGAACGACCGCGTGCAGTGGCTCGGTTCGCAGTAGGTGCGCGGTCAGACCGCGCTCCTTGACCTGGTGGGCAGTGACCCACGCCAGCGCGATATCGAGGGTGCCCTCGGCCACGCGGTCGGCCTGCGCGTGCGACGGCAGCACCCATTCGTCGAGGCGCAGGTCTGCCGCGGGCCCCACCATGGTGGTGATGTCCTCAGGCAGCCAGCTGACGTAACCCAGGCGCACCGGCGTGCTCCGCGCGGCCGCCTGCTGTAGCCGGTCCTTGGCATCGTCGGCAAGCGACAGGATTCGGCGCGCGTCCGAAAGAAAGGTCCGTCCGGCTTCGGTCAACCGAACGCTGCGCCGGTCCCGCACGAACAAGTCCGCGCCCAGTTCGCGCTCCAGCGCGATGATCTGTTGCGACAGGGCCGGCCCGGAGATGTGCACGCGTCGCGCGGCGCGGCCGAAGTGCAACTCCTCCGCGACGGCCACGAAATAGCGCAGCTGCCGCAGTTCCATGATGCCGAAGCCTAGACGGCACGCTCGACCGCCCCCGGCCGCGGCCGGGGGCAGGCTGATCGCCGCCGTTTCATCGGTCAAATGTTTCCCGATGACCCGGATCTGCCGCGCGGAGAGCGGGCACAGCGGATGCACGGCCACCATCAGGGCAACGTGTCGTTCGTCGAAAACCGGTGCGGCGATGGTCACCACGGGTTGCTTGCGGCGACCCGGGTTGTCGTCGGAGAGGAAGCCGATGGTGGTGAACTCGACGAGCAACTGATCCATGATGTGACGCACCGGCGTGGGCATCTCATCGCTGTCCAACGTGCCGACTACCTGCACGGCCTGGGCCAGCGCGGGTGTCGTCCAGTCGACGTCGAAGCCGCGCTCACGCGTGTGCTCCAATACCTGTTCGAGTCGCCGGGTGCGATCGGGATTGTTGCCCGCGCCGCGGCGGATCCACGCGCGTTGTTCCTCCTCGTCGTCCCAGGCGGCGAGCGCCACTCCGAACGGCGGAGCGTACGGGATGCGATCGCCCGGAATCCCCGATGGTTGGGTGGCGGGCTCGCCCTCAAAAGCGGTGACCACCAACGAATCACCGAAACGCTCGACCACGGAGCAGGCGTAGCCCACTTCGCGGGACAATCGCAGCGCCGCGGAGCGGGCCGCGTGCGCGAGCGGCCGGGCGGTGTCCGTTCGCGCCGCCACGACGGCCAGCGCGGGGCCGAGGGTGAACGTTTTGGCGACCGGATCGCGGCTGGCCCACCCCCGGTCGCACAACGTCTTGAGAATCGCGTGCGCCGTCGCCTGCGTGAGATCGAGCTCGCGCACGATGTCGGAGAACCGCAGCCGCGCATTCCCGGACCGGGCCAGGAGCTCGACAACGTCGAGCACCCGGGCCGTCGGCGCAGACGTCGATCCGCGAATGGCTTGACTCCTTCGCCGCACGATTTAGAGTTGGACGAACATTCGAGATTCTATATCGATTATTCGAGAAAGTTAAATGCTTTGCGCGCTGTGGTGCTGAGAGACGGCCGGCTACAGGTCCGCGAGACGCCGGACCCGCAACCCGGGCCGGGTGAGCTGTTGCTGCGCACGCTGAGCACCGCGATCTGCGCGTCGGACGTGCATTTCATGGACCACCCGGAGCTCGCCGTCGACGATCCGACCGGTCGCTCGCTGTATGACACCGACCGCGACATCGTGCTCGGTCACGAGTTCGTGGGCGAGGTCGTCGGGCACGGGCCCGGGTGCACGGATCAGTTCGCGATCGGCGCCCGCGTGACCGCCATGCCGGTGCGCCTCGTCGACGGCGGGGCCGGCGGGATGCGGATCATCGGCCAGCATCCCGAGGCGCAGGGCAGTTTCGGTGAGCTGCTGGTGGTTTCGGAGGTGGCGGCCAAGCCGGTCCCGGGTGACGTTTCCAGTGACGCCGTCGCACTGACCGACGCGTTCGCCGTCGGCGAGTTCTACGTTCGGTCGGCGCGGATGCAACCGGGTGAGGTTGCCATCGTGATCGGCGCGGGGGCGATCGGCCTCTCGGCCGTCGCGGCCCTGGCCAGCCGTGGCATCGAGCCGATTCTCGTGGCGGACTACAAGTCCGACCGCCGCGAGCTCGCCCGCGAGCGTTTCGGCGCGCACGTCGTGGTCGACCCCGCCGAGAAGTCGCCGTTCGACGTGTTCAACGAGGTGCGCGCACGACGCGGATTGCCCGGCCCGGCAGTCGTTTTCGAGTGCGTCGGCGCCACCGGGCTGATCCAGAAGATCGTCGAATCCGCCGAGATGGGAACCCGCCTCTACTGCGCGGGCGGCTGGTACACCGGTGACACGCTCGACATCACCACCGCCACCCGCCAAGGCGTCACCATCCAATTCGGTGGCGGCCCGCACCCGCAGGACTGGTACGGCACGCTCGACGCCATCGCGGCACGGCGGCTGGACCCGCTGCCCAGCGTGGGCAAGATCATCGGCCTCGATGACGTGCCGGACGCGCTCGAGCTGGCCCGCCGGTCGGACGGCCCGCCGCGGATAGTGGTCCATCCGAACGGAGACCTGCCATGACCGAACGTGACGACCGCCAGGACATCTCCGAGCTGCTGGTCCGCTACGCCACCGGGATCGACCGGCGCGACTGGCCACTGTTTCGCACCGTGTTCACCGCGGACTGCCAACTCGACTACGGCGAGATCGGGGCGTGGACCGGCGTCGACGCCGTCGCGGACTTCATGGAGCAGGTGCACGCCCTGGCGGGGCAGACGCTGCACCGCTTGACGAACCTGGCGATTACGGTCGACGGTGACAAAGCGACGGCGCGGACCTATATCGACGGACTGATCATGGCCGGCGACAACAACTCCGGCGTCAACGCGATCGGCTTCTACGACGACGAGATCGTCCGCACCGCCGACGGCTGGCGCATCGCCCGCCGGCGCTACACCCAGGTTCGCCTGACGACGGTGGGGAGCCCGTAGATGACGTTCGCAACCAAGTACGGGCCGTGGGCGGTGGTGGCCGGCGCATCGGACGGGGTGGGCGCGGCGTTCGCCCGCGGGCTCGCCGAGCGTGGCATCAATGTCGTGCTGATCGCGCGTCGGCAAGCCGTCCTCGACGAAGTCGCGGCCGAGATCGAGAACCAAACGTCGGCGTCCACGCGCACCCTCGCCATCGACCTCGTCGAACCGGGCGCGGCGGCGGCGATCGCCGCGGCGACCGGCGACCTGCAGGTCGGCATGCTGGTGTACTGCGCGGGTGCCGACCCCAACTTCAAGCCGTTCCTCGCCAATCCGATCGAAGCCGCCGAAGCGATGGTGCAACGCAACTGCATGGTGCCGATGCAGCTGTGCCACCACTTCGCTGCCGCCATGGTCGAGCGGGGCCGCGGCGGGATCGTGCTGTTCGGGTCCGGCGCCGGCCTGGCCGGCGGCGCCAACATGGTCGCCTACGGCGCATCGAAGGCGTTCGACATGGTCTTCGCCGAAGCGCTCTGGGCCGAGCTGCACGACAAAGGCGTCGACGTCCTGGGCCTCATCCTGGGCAAGACCGATACGCCCGCACTGCGGCAACTCGAACACAGCCGCGGCCAGATAGGTTCGCTCGACGAGGTGCCACCGGGCGCGGCCGCCGTGGCGGACGTCGTCGCGGAAGCGTTCGAGAACCTGGGGAACGGACCGACCCTGATGGTCGGCGACATGATGCGCGCCGCCGCGCAGATGCTGGCGTCGCTAACCCGCAACCAAGCCGTCGAACTGTTCGCCCAAGCCGCGGCCGCGGCCATGGGCCCGGATAATTAGCGGGAACCTCCTCCTCGCGCGGCGCGTCGTACTGCGTAGGGGCGTCTTCCGCGCCGGAAGGTTTGCCAAACTTCGAAATCAGGACAGCCTAACTTTGGGCATGCCCCCCGTCTGGCCAGCAAAGATAGGTTTCGGCACAACGCCGCTTCGCCGATCCACCACGTTGCTGGCGACGAGCTTCGCGGGTAACTTGGGTAGTCGTTCGGCACGACTAATCCAGCCGGAGTAGCCGCCACAGTCGCCACCCCTCCATTCGAAGGATGACGATGCTCGCCACAGACAGGCCCGCGACCGCGGTCTCGACGGCAGAACGCTCGCGGCGTCGCACCCTGGCCCGTTCGGCATTGATCACCGCGGCATTCGTCGCCCCGGCGATGGTGATACGCATCGCCGGCCTGCACCCCGACCCCGTCATCGCCCTGCTGATCTTCGGGGCCGCGGTGGTGTCGGCCAGCTTCTTGCTGGCCTGGGCCGCCGAAGCCGCACAGATCGACGTTTCCGGCGGGATGGCGACGGCGATACTGGCGCTGATCGCGGTGCTGCCCGAGTACGCCGTCGACCTGTATTACGCGTACGTGTCCGGCCACAACGCGGATTACACGCAATACGCCGCCGCCAACATGACCGGCTCCAACCGGCTGCTGATGGGTCTCGGCTGGCCCGTCGTGGTGTTGGTCAGCATCGTGGTGGCCCGGAAGGCCGGTTCCGAGAAGGCCACCGGCTTGGCGCTGCAACCGACCAATCGCGTCGAACTCGGGTTCCTTCTGATCGCCGGTGTCATCGCGTTCGCGATACCGGCAAGCGGCCAGATCCATTTCGGGCTGGGATTGGCGCTGCTGGCCTGGTTCGGGTTCTACCTCTACAAGGTCAGCCACGGCGACGTGGAGGAGCCCGATCTGATCGGGACCGCCGCCGCCCTCGGGGAGCTACCCGACCGCCGGCGGCGCATCGTCGTCGTCAGCCTCTTCCTGGCGTCCGGGGCGGTGATTCTGCTGTGCGCCAAACCGTTCGCCGACAACTTGGTCGCCGCGGGCACCGAACTGGGCATCGACCGGTTCCTGCTCGTCCAGTGGCTCGCCCCGCTTGCTTCCGAGGCCCCGGAGTTCATCGTCGCGACCATCTTCGCCGCCCGCGGCAAGGGCACGGCGGCCATCGCCACCCTGATTTCCTCCAAGGTCAACCAGTGGACGCTGCTGATCGGGTCGCTGCCGATCGCCCACCTGCTGGGCGGCGGCGGATTCTCCCTGCAGCTCGACCCGCGTCAGGTGGAGGAAGTGCTGCTCACGGCCACCCAAACCATGATGGGGGTGGCGCTGCTGTTGGCGCTGCGATTCCACCGCGCCGCGGCGTGCACGCTGCTGGCGTTGTTCGTCGTGCAGTTCCCCATCGCCACGACGCATGGCCGGCTACTGCTTTGCGGCGTCTACACCGCCGTGGCCATCGTCGCGCTGATCCGATACCGCCGTCACCTGGCTGCCACCGTGCGGGCGCCGTTCTTCGGGACGGCCATCCGCCACAGCGGTCACCCCCACCATCCGGTGCCAGACCCCTAACTCCTGACATAGCGGGGCGCGTCCAGCAAAGCGCCAATACTCGCGCTTCCCCCCGGCAAGCCACCTATTCTTAACAACTGGGGTGGTACGACCTGGATGGGTGGTGCTCACGTGACGATGTCGACCGTGGCGTGCCCGTCATGCGGCGCAGAACTGCGCGCCACCGCAAAATTCTGTGATGAATGCGGGTCGCAGGTTACGGCCACTTCGGCGTCTGCGGAGTACAAGCAGGTGACCGTGCTGTTCGCCGACGTCGTGCATTCGATGGATCTCGCCGCCGCGGTGGGCGCGGAACGGCTGCGCGAGATCATGGGCGAACTCGTCGAGCGCGCAGCGGCCGTGGTCCAAAGATTCGGCGGCAGGGTAGACAAGTTCACCGGCGACGGAATCATGGCTGTGTTTGGTGCACCAATCGCCTTGGAGGACCACGCTTTTCGCGCCTGTCTCGCGGCGCTGGGGATCCAGGAGGAGGGCGCGCGTGTGGCGGGCGAGGTCGCGCGCCGAGACAAGGTCGACCTGCAGCTGCGGGTGGGCCTGAATTCAGGTCAGGTGATCGCCGGCGAAATCGGCTCTGGCGCTTTGGGTTACACCGCCATAGGTGAGCAGGTAGGCATGGCCCAGCGAATGGAGTCGGTGGCGCCACCGGGTGGGGTGATGCTCAGCGAGTCGACCGCTCGGCTGGTCGACGATGCTGCGACCCTGGCAGATCCGGAAATGGTGTCGATCAAAGGCGCCAAGGACCCGGTGCGCGCTCGCCGCTTAATCGCAGCCAGGAGCCATCACAGCCAGCGGAAAGACCCGCAGTTGGTCGGACGGACCTGGGAACTCAACACCATCGCCGGCATCCTCGACGAGGCAATCGGCGGGGCTGGATGCGTCATCGGTGTCGTTGGACCGCCGGGCATCGGCAAAAGCCGTACCGTTCGCGAATCGGCGGCATTGGCGAAAAGCCGCGGCATGGACGTCATCACCGTTTACTGCGAGTCGCATACCAGCGATATTCCCTTCCACGCGGTGACGGGACTGTTGCGCGCGGCACTTGGAGTCGACGGACTGGACGACGCGGCCGCGCGGGCACAGCTGGAAGCCCGCTTCCCGAACGCCGATAGTGAGGATCTATGGCTGGTCGATGACCTGCTCGGCATTGCGGATCCGGCCGTCGAGGTACCCAACATCGAGGGTGATGCCCGGCGACGGCGCCTCACGGCGCTCGTCAATGCCGCATGGGTGAATCGCCGTGGCTCGGCCTTGTATGTGATCGAGGACGCTCATTGGATCGACGAGGTCAGCGAGTCGATGCTGGCTGACTTTCTGACCGTGATTCGGCAAACCCGCTCGATGATGCTGATCACGTATCGGCCCGAGTACCAGGGCGCGCTAGCCGCAATTCCCGGCGCGCAAACGATCGCCCTACGTCCTCTGAACACTGCACAAACGGTGTCCCTGACCGGCGAATTGCTCGCACCGACGCCTCGGTGCAGGGTCTCGCAGAAGTCATCTCCGAACGGGCCGGCGGTAACCCCTTTTTCGCCGAGGAGATTGTGCGTGACCTCGCCGAGCGGGGCTCGATTCACGGCGAGCGCGGTTCCTACCTGCTCCATGGTGAGGTCGCCGACATCACCGCCCCGCCGACGTTGCACGCCGTCATCGCCGCCCGCATCGACCGCCTCAGCTTCCCGGCCAAACGCACGCTCTGCGCCGCCGCCGTCATCGGATCAAGGTTCAGCCCGGACCTGGTGACCGCACTGGGCGTCGATCCGGTCCTCGACGAGCTCGTCAAGGGCGAGCTGATCGACCAAGTCGGCTTTACCCCGAAGATCGAGTACGCGTTCCGGCATCCCCTGATCCGCTTCGTTGCCTATGAATCGCAATTGAAATCGGATCGCGACGAGCTGCACCGGCGGCTTGCCGCTCTGATCGAGCAGCGCGAGCCGGAGTCAACCGACGAAAATGCCGCGCTGATCGCGGAACACCTCAAAGCGGCGGGGGATCTCCACGCCGCCTTCGACTGGTACATGCGCGCGGGCACGTGGCTGACCCACCGCAACCTGGCCGCGGCGCGCGCGAGTTGGCGCCAGGCGCGCGACGTCGCCGACCGACTGCCCGCTGATGATGCGGACAGCGCCGCCATGCGGATCGCTCCGCGAACCCTGCTGTGCGCGAGCGCCTGGCTGGCCGGCGGCAGCCTGGCCGACACCGGCTTCGATGAACTGCGCGACCTTGCCACCGCCGCCGGCGACAAGGTGTCACTGGCGATGGCGATGGGCGGATGGCTGCCGGCGCTGATCGTTCACTCCCGATTCAACGAAGCCACGCAGCTGGCCTCCGAGCTGGAAGAGCCTGCTCGACTCGATCGGCGACCCGGCATTGATCGTCGGGCTCCTGTACGCCGCGCTGCCGACCAAGTTAGAGCGAGGCGAGATGACGGAAGCCCTACGCCTCGCGCAACGGACAATCGAGCTGGCCGACGGTGACGCCACGAAGGGCAATCTGATAATCGGGTCCCCATTGACATGCGCGATCATGCTCCGGGGCTGCGCGCGGTGCTTCATCGGGGACCCGGGCTGGAAGACCGATGTCGATACTGCCGTGGGGATGGCCCGCGCGTTCGAACCGGCGTTGCGCGCGATCATGCTGCTGTTCAAATACAACCTGATCCCGATCGGGGTCTGGTCGCCGGACGCGGCGGCCGTCCAGGAGACGGCCGAAATGCTGGAGATCGCGGAGCGAACCGGCGACGATCTCACACTGGCCTGCGCCCAATACGTCCACGGCGTCGCGCTCGCGACCTACGACGCATCCCGATGCGAAGACGCTTTTCCCTTGCTCGCCGCCGCGCGTGAAGCCGCTCTCCAGGAGCGCTTCACGCTGGGCGCGGCTGCGTTCGTGAACCTGTTCGTCGGCAATGAGAAGTTGCGCACCGGTGATCTCGACGGCGCTATCGAACTGTTGCGCCCGACTCTCCAGGAGGGATACGCCACCACCGAAATGCTCATTCTCGGTGCGACAACCGCCGCGCTGGTACAGGCGCTGCTGCGCAGGGGCGGCGCCACGGACCTTCCAGAAGCGCACGAGGCCATCGACCGGCTGGCGGCGGTGCCGACCGAACCCGGTTTCGTGCTGAACGATCTCTGGCTGCTGCAAATGCGGGCGTTCGAGGCCGAGGCACGCGGGGACGAACTCGCGTATCGGGACTACCGCGACCGCTATCGAGTGATGGCGAATTCACTTGGCTTCGAAGGACATATCGCCTGGGCGGAGGCTATGGAGTAGCCCGGTTCCGCCCCGAATCACGCTACGTATACGGTCCAGATATGAATCGAGTCTCGGTAATCACAGGCGGCGCGGGCGGCATGGGTCTGGCCACGGCCAAAATCGTCGGCCGCGACCACACCCTGGTCCTCTGCGACGTCAGGCAGGACCGGCTGAAGGCGGCGGCCGCAACGCTGGAAGAGCTCGGGATGACTGCCACGGCCGTCGACTGTGACGTCACCGACCGGCGGGCGATCGCAGACCTGTTCGGCACCGCGAACGGTCTCGGGACGCTCGCCTCGGTCATCCACACCGCGGGGGTGAGCCCGAGCATGGGCCCCGCCGACTACGTCATGCGGACCAACGCGCTCGGCACGCTCAACGTCAACGAGGCGTTCTACGCCGCGGCCGGCGAGGGCTCGCGTCATCGTCAACGTGGCATCGATGGCGGCCCACCTGCTCCCCGCGGAAATGGTTCCGCTTGACCAATTTCCGCTGGCGCTGCAGGACCCGACGCCTTCATGGAGGCCATGATGACGACCTGCAACATCGTTCCCGAGGAAGCGCAGTCCGGCCTCGCTTACGCCGTGAGCAAGAGCTTCGTGAAGTGGTACAGCCAGTCGCAGGCGGAGAGATTCAACGCGCGCGGATTGCGCATCGTCTCGGTCTCGCCGGGGTCCATCGACACCGAGATGGGCAGGCTCGAGGAGCAGGCCGGCGCCGGCGCGATGGTTACCAACGCCGCAGTCCCGCGGTGGGGCAAGCCGGAGGAGATGGCCGAGCTGCTCGCGTTTTGCGCCAGCGACAAAGCGAGTTACCTGACCGGCACCGACATCCTCAACGACGGTGGCGTCATCGCCTCGATGACCGAGCGGGCCAGGCTGGCCGCCGCCAACGGTTGATCCCGACACACCGGCGACCGCGGACCGTCAAAAGCCCACCGCGGCCGCGGCATCGCTACCTATGCTGAGCGGATGCCGCAACGGGTGCTGCGCGAACGCCTGATCGATCTCGAGGTCCCGGACCAGGACGTGGCGCGCGGCCGGGCGCTCCGCAAAACCGTGCCCCGGCGCACGCTCGCGCAGCTGACTCCATCCGACCGGTCGGCCACCGAGATCCTGGTGGCTCAAAATGCCGGCCGGCTACGCGAACTCGTCCCGCTGCGTTTCGCCCGGATGCTCGCCGACCCGTTCTCGTTCTACCGCGGGTCCGCCGCGGTGATGGCCGCCGACCTGGGCGCCAGCCCGTCGAGCGGGATCGAAGTGATGTGCTGCGGCGACGCTCACGTGTCCAACTTCGGCATGTACGCGGCGCCGCACCGCTCAATAGTGTTCGACCTGAACGACTTCGACGAGGCCGCCGTCGCTCCGGCGGAATGGGACGTCAAGCGCCTGATCACCAGCGCGATCGTCGGCGCCCGCCATGCCGGATACCCCGCCAAGTCGATCCGCCGCTGCGTCGAGCAGGCATTGGTCGGCTACCAAACCAGCCTGCGGGCGATGCTCGCGATGGACGTGCTGGACCGCTACTACCTGCGGGTGGAACCGGAGCGCTACGCCGGGGCGGTATCCAAGGGGCTGCTCGGAGTGATTCAGAGGACGACATCCCGGGCGCGCAGCCGGACGTCGGCGCGGATCTTCAAACAGCTCACCGAGATTGGTCCCGACGGAACACCGCGGCTACGGGAGGCGCCACCGGTTCTGCAGCATGTCGACGAGGACATCGAAGCCGTGCTGGTGGACTCGATTCAGGAGTATCTGGCCACCGTTCCCGCCGACATCGCGCTATTGCTGTCGCACTTTCGCGTCACCGATGTGGCGTTGCGGGTGGTCGGCGTGGGCAGCGTCGGCACCCGGTGCTACTTGGTCATCTTGGTGGGCCCCAACGGCACTCCGCTGATCCTGCAGATCAAGGAGGCGACCCGATCGGTGCTCGACGAGTACGGCCGCTGGCCTCAGCCAGCCACGCTGGGGGCGGCCGTCGAGGCCAAGGGCCAGGGGATGCGCGTCGTTGACGGCCAGCGGATACTGCAGGCGATGTCGGATGTGTTCCTCGGGCCGACCCGCAAGGACGGCCGCGACTACTACGTCCGTCAGTTCCATGACATGAAGGGCACGGTCGAGACCGAGGGCATGGCGGCCTCCACCTTCAGCGACTACGTCACCGCCTGCGCGGTGCTGCTGGCGCGGGCGCACTCGCAGAGCGCGAATGCGTCGTTGCTGCGCGGATACGTCGGCACCAGCGACATCGTGCACACCGCGGTGGCCGAGTGGTCGTACAGCTACGCCGAGAAGTCGCTCGACGATTTCCATCAATTGCGGGCTGCCGCCGCGGCCGGCGACATCGAGGTTGCCGCGGACCCCGCCCGGTAGCGCGTCGCGTTGCCCGCCGCGGCGCGTTCAAATAATCAATCGATTGATAGTATTTGTGCCGCCGTGGGGCCACGGCAGAGAGGCGGCACGAGTCGATGCGCAGCCGCGCGGCCATCCTCTACGACTACGGCCGTCCGTGGTCCGTCGAAGAGTTCGAGCTGGATCCGCCGAAAGCCGGCGAGGTCCTGCTGCGACTGGCCGCCACCGGGCTCTGCCACTCCGACGAACACATCCGGCAGGGGAAGCTGGCCCCGCCGCCAGAAACGTTGCGCGCCCTGGGGTTACCCGCCATGTCACCGACGATCGGCGGGCACGAGGGCTCCGGTGTGGTGGTCGATGTCGGGCCGGGTGTCGCCGGGTTCGCGCCGGGCGACCACGTGGTGACGTCCTTCGTCGCGGTGTGCGGCCAGTGCCGGTGGTGCGCCTCGGGGATGGAGTACCTGTGCGACACGGGATCGGGCACCCTGGCGCCGGGCATGCCGACGGACGGCACCTTTCGCCATCGCACGGTCGACGGGCGAAACCTCGGCCACGTGTCCAAGATCGGTGCGTTCGCCGAACACACTGTGGTGGCGGCGAATTCGCTGGTGAAGATCGATCCGGGCTTTCCGTTGGTGCCCGCCGCGCTGCTGGCGTGCGCGGTTCCCACCGGGTATGGCTCGGCGGCCCGGCGTGCCGGGGTGCGCGGCGGTGACACGGTGGTGGTGATCGGCACCGGCGGAATCGGCACCGCGGCCGTTCAGGGCGCGCGCATCAGCGGCGCGGCCCGGATCGTCGCGGTCGACGTGAGCGCCTTCAAGCGAGCCTCCGCGCTGAATTTCGGTGCGACCCACACCGCAGCGACGGCGGCGGACGCGCTCGAGCTGGTGCGAGACCTGACCCGCGGCGTGATGGCGGACGCGGTCGTTGTCTCCCCCGCCATGATCGGCGAGGCCGACGTCGGTGCGGCGCTCGCGCTCACCCGCAAGGGCGGCACCTGCGTGCTGACCGGCCTGCCGTCGCCGGCGACGCACTCGATCGCCGTCGCGCTGCAGGACTTCATCCTGATGAACAAGACGTTGTGCGGCACGGTGTTCGGTTCGTGCAACCCCAAGAGCGACGTCGCGCTGCTGGCCACGCTGTACGAGTCGGGCCAACTACTCCTCGACGAAATGATCACCAAACGCTACCGGCTCGACGACATCAACGACGCCTACGCCGACCTGGCCGCCGGCCGCCTGATCCGCGGGGTCATCGACTTCGGTCTCGGCTAACTCGCCGGTGGCGCGCCCGTGCGGTGCAACCAGTCTCGCGGCCGCAGCCGCCAGGTCCGGCGGGCGTACTCCAGCTCGGTGTACGGCCACTGGGTGACGATCCGGCCGGTGGGCGAACGGAAGTAGCTGTCGCACTGGGTCCAGATGGTGCGCTCCAGGTCCGCGGAAAGCTCGTCGTTGTAGCGCTTTTCGGCTTCGGCGCGGACGTCGACGTAACCGCCCTTGCGCGCCACCCGACTGACCGCGCTGGCGACCAGCCGCGCGCCGGCCTCGAGGATGTAGACGATCGAGTTGCCACCCTGGTTGGTGTTGGGGCCGTAGAGCATGAAGAAATTCGGGAAGCCGCTGACCGCGACGCCCAGGTAGGCGCTCGGGTCGTCGCCCCAGCGCTCGTGCAGCCGGCGTCCACCGAGCCCGATGACGTCGATGCCCGACAGGTAGCGTGACGTCTCAAACCCGGTGGCCAGCACGATCGCATCGACGTCGACGGCCCGCCCCGCCGAGGTGAGCACCGACGACTCGTCGATCCGCTCGATGGGGTCGGTGACCAACTCGACGTTGTCCTGCTGCAGCGCCCGGTAGAACTCGTCGCCCAGCAACACCCGCTTGCAGCGGAACGGATAGTCCGGCGTCAGCGCCCGGCGCAGCCGCTCGTCGGCCACGGTGCGCTCCAGGAACGACGTCGCGACCTGCGTGCGCGCGGTGACGACGGGGTCGTCGGCGAAGGTTGCGGTGTTGTCGTGCTGGAACTTCCAGATCTGCCACCGGGTGCGGCGTACGGCCAGCGGGTTGCGGCGGAATCGCGCCAATTCGGTTGCGCTGTAGGGGCGGTCATCCTTGGGCACCATCCACGGCGGTGTGCGTTGAAAGACGCTGACGTGATCGGCGATCTTGGCCAGTTCGGGAACCGCCTGCACCCCGCTCGCGCCGGTGCCGATGACCGCCACCTTCTTGCCCGCCAGGTCGACGTGGTGATCCCACCGCGCGGTGTGCATGAGCGTGCCGGTGAAGTCGGTCAGGCCCGCGATGTCGGGAAGCCTCGGGGAGCCGAACAATCCGACGGCGCACACGACGACGTCGACGGTCAGGCTGGCGGCACGCCCGGCGCGGTCCAGCTGGCAGTCCCAGGTCCCGCCGTTCCAGCGGACCGAGCGCACCTTGGTCTCCAGCATGAGGTGCCGGCGCAGATCGAAGTCGTCGGCCACCGATTCGAGGTAGGCCAGGATCTCGGGCTGTCGAGCATAGGTGCGGCTCCAGGATTTGTTGGGCGCGAACGAGAACGAGTAGAGGTGGCTCTGGATATCGCACGCGGCGCCGGGATAGGTGTTGCGCCGCCAGGTGCCTCCGACACCGTCGTCGCCCTCGATGATCACCAGATCGTCGATGCCGGCCCGGCGTAGCGCGACGGCGGCGCCCAGGCCACCGAAGCCCGCACCGATGATCGCCACCCTGGGTGGGCGCCGGCGCCGGGTCGCCGCCCGCAACCGGCCGACGCCGTAGCGCCATCGGGCCTGCCGACTGGTCACGGCCCGGCCTCGCGGCCGCGAATCAGGTAGCCCTCCAGGTCGCCGCTGGCCCGCCACGCCCGCAGCATGTCGGCGTACTCGGTGGGCGCGCCGAAGAAGAAGCTGCCCTGCCGAGTCTTGTTGTCCGCCTTGCCCTCCCGGTTGTAGTAGCCGGGGGTGCATGTCTTGGCGCGCTCGGCGCTGGCGGCCGACCGGGTGACAACCGTGTCGACCCAGGCGGCCTCGGCGGCGGGTGCGGCCTCGACTTCGGTGGCGCCGCGCTCGAGTGCCCAGGCGATGATCCACGCGGCGTGGGTTGCCTGCACGTCCAGCAGGTAGGGGAAGTTCACCGTCAGGCCGGCCTGGGCGATGCTTTCGATGAAGCAATTCGGGAAATTCGTCGTACACAGGCCCTGGAAGGTGCGCACCCCGTCGCGCCAGTGTTCGGTCAGCGACACCCCGTCGCGGCCGATCAGCTCGAAACCGGTGCGACGGCAGTAGTCGGTGCCCACCTCGAAACCCGTTGCGAAGATGAGGCAATCGAGCTCGTAGGGGACGCCGTCGACGACCACACCGGACTCGGTGATGCGCTGCACCCCGCGACCGCGGGTGTCGACCAGCGTGACGTTGTCGCGGTTGAACGTTTGCAGGTACTCGTCATGGAAGCAGGGCCGTTTGCAGAAGTACCCGTACCACGGTTTGAGCGCCTCCGCGGTGGCGGGATCGGTGACAATGGCGTCGACTCGCGCCCGGATCTCTTCCATCTTGGCGAAGTCCGCGATCTCGATGTCGCGGCTGCGTTGTGCGGGGTCCACGACGCCGTCGCCGTCATGGCGCATCACCGGAAGCTTGCGCGTGATGCTCGTCCAGGCGTCGGCGACCAGGTCTTCGTCGGCTTGGCCGCCGGCGGTGAGGATCTGAAAGTTCTCGATGCGCTGGCGCTGCCAGCCCGGCCGTAATGTGCTGGCCCACTGCGAATCCGTGGCGCGGTTGGCCCGCACGTCCACCGATGACGGCGTGCGCTGGAAGACGTAGAGCCGCTGCGCCGCCCCGGCGAGGTGCGGGACGCACTGGATCGCCGTGGCGCCGGTACCGATGATGCCGACGCGCTTATCGGCCAGATGCTCCAGCTTCTCACCGGTGTAGCCGTAGTCCCACCGGCTGGTATGGAAGGCATGCCCGCGAAATACGCCGAGGCCCTCGATGCCGGGCAGCTTGGGTTTGGCTTGGTAGCCGTTGGCCATGGACACGAACCGGGCCCGCATCTCATCGCCCGCGGTTGGTGCGGATGATCCAGCGCGATTCGTCTGCGTCCCAGCGAATCTCGTGCACATCGGTCTGCAGGCACGCGTCGCGGTAGAGGTCGTAGTGCCGCGCGATGCGCTGGCAATGCGCAAAAATCTCCGTTCCCTTGGCGTACTTTTCGGTGGGGACGTAGCCGAGTTCCTCCAGCAGCGGCATGTACACGTAAGACTCGACATCACAGGCGATTCCCGGGTAGCGGTTCCAGTACCACGTGCCACCCACGTCGGCCGCCCGGTCGATCAGCCGCACGCTTTCGACGCCGAGCTGACGCAGCCGCACCCCCGTCAACAGCCCGCCGAAGCCGGCGCCGATGACCGCGACGTCAACCTCGTCGGTCAGCGGCTCGCGATCGAATTTGCCGTCCGCCCAGGGGTCTTCGGCGAAGCGGGCGAACGCGCCCGTCATCTCCACGTACTGCGCGATGCCGTCCGGGCGCAATCGCCGCGCGCGCTCTTCGGCATACTTGCGTCGCAGCGCGTCGACGTCGAACGTCACGCCAACGGTTTCAGTCACGGCGCCCCGATCCTCTCGTGGCCCCGACTATATAATCAATCGCTTGATCATATCAAGGGTGGTGGCTCCTTGTTCCGGCCGCTGCCTGCGGCTATCCCCCCGTGCCCGAGCCGAACAACGTTCCCCTGATCAATTTTTTGGCCGAACTCCAGCGCCGCGTGGTAGTCCGCCGGCGGCAGACGTGGCCGCCAGCTCGGTCAAGCCATAGATGAGCGCGTAGATCGCCTCGACAATGCTGTGCCGGTCCGGGTCGGTGAGCGAGATCGCCCTGGCGGTAGGCGTCGTCGACGATGCCCTCGATGATCTCGCGGAAGGCCTGAAACCCTGCGCTGCCACCGGCCAGTGCGGATCGAGGGCGGCCGACGCTTTCGGCCCGGATCACCCACTCGAAGGCGGCGAGATCGGGGTACTCGCGCATCAAGCCGGCCCGATTCGTCGAGCACCGCTTCGATCCGGTCGATGGCATCGCCGGGGCGGGCGGCGGCCTCGCGCAGCCGCGGCAACGCGACATCGGTTCTCGCCGCGATCGCCGCCTTGATCAGCTCCGACTTGTTCGGAAAGTAGTTGTAGAGGCTGGCGCTGGTCACGTTCGCGGTGCGGGCGATCTCGCGGAT
The DNA here is from genome assembly GCA_963850895.1 of uncultured Actinomycetota bacterium. GTDB lineage: Bacteria > Actinomycetota > Actinomycetes > Mycobacteriales > Mycobacteriaceae > Mycobacterium. Next base: position 373,735 of record CAWKNK010000003.1, read on the forward strand.
GGTCGCTCGCGGCGTACCCCACTTGGCCACACAGCGCATGGTGGCGACGATGATCCGCTGGCGGGTCTCCTCGCCGCTGGCGCCGACCGGGCGTCCCAGTTGCGCCCGCGTCAACGTGCTGTCCCCACTCGCGCGTCCCGTCCGCCGGCTCTCGATGCCCGACACGATCGAATATAATCGACTGATCGATTAGTTCGGGCTTGGGCGCGGAGGTGCGCGGTGCGTGATCGAGACGGACCGGCGGCGGGTACCGCGCGGCATGACCGTCACGCCGTCACAATTGGGCCGGCCCGTGGGCGCCGACGGTGAGCAGACCCGCGCACGAATCATCGCCGCAGCCATGCGGTGTGTGGCCGAGCGCGGCTACTCCCACACGACGATCCGCGAGATCGCCCGCGCCGCCGACATGACCAGCGGCAGCCTGTATCACTACTTTCCGAACAAGTCCGAGTTGCTCACAGCGACCGTCGAGGAGATCGAGCAGACTCGCGCTCCCCCGGCTGCGGAATGCGGCCGCGCAGTTCCGATGACGCCGTAGAACGACTCGCCGCGGTGTTGGACGAGTTCGACCGATTGATACGCGAGTATCCCGATCTGGCCGCCTTCGATCAGGCGATCCGCGCGGAAAGCGCCGAGCCCGCTCACGCGGCCGGCCGCAGTATCCCGGACTGAAAGCGTTGCGCGACATCGTCACCGAGATCGTCGAGGACGCCCGAGCGCATGGCCGCGCTGCCGCCCGACACCGACCCGGGCGCCGCGGTCGATGCGATCTATGCGCTGACTCGCGGTCTGACGGAGCGCGCGGCCAGTCTGGCGCCGCACGCTTACGCGGCCACGCTCGGCTCGGCCAAGGATTTGATCAGGGGAACGCTTTTCGTGCGCGCGGCCGAAGTGGGGCGATGAGTCTGCTCACCGCGCTGCGGCTGAACATGACCAACATCGCCGATCCCACGGCGCATCATGCCGGGCGTTACCAGGCGGCGCTGGATATGGCGGCCAACTGAGCCCACTCATCGACGATCGGCCGATCAACGCGCGATGGGCAAGCCTGCACTCGCTGACGGGTGAGGTTCTTCTCCACGTGTGACGCGCACCGCCACAAGCGAATCGCCTAGGGTCCACAGCGCAACCCCGATCAGCACCAGATCCTTGAGCAGGAATTGGCCCGGCTTCGCAGAGAGCACGGGAATGCCTGCGGCGTGACTGGCGACCACCCCGGGGGTGGTGAGCAAGAAACTCAGCGTCCCCAGAAAGAGCACCACCGCCAGCGCACTGCCGGCTGCCGATGCGCGTGGCCACACGGGCCGCAGCGCAATGAGCAGCCCCGCAACGATTTCCATCGTCCCCAGCCCGCGTGCGACTGTGTTGGCGCTGAATACGTCGTAGATCCAGCTCATCAGCGGACTGTCCTCGATGAGTACGCGGGCTTCCATTTTCACGTACTTTCCGAATCCGATCCAGGCCAGCACTACCACGAGGCCGTAGCGGCTGGTGAGTTGTCCCCACCGGGTAAGCGTTTGCGCCAAAGGGGTTGAGCTTGTGTGGACTACGACGGGAATTTCGTTCACATGCCGAACACGGATTCGCAACGCCCTGGGTTCACGCGAGGTTGCTCAGGGCGTCGACAATGTCGGCGACCTCGGTGCGGGTTGTGTAGTCGGGGTGCACGTCGATCCAGCGGATGGTCCCGGCGCGGTCGACGATGGCAACGGTCGGCATTGGCAACCCGTGCGTCCCATCGGCGTTGACTTCGGGCAGTTCGAGACCCAGGTTGCGTTGAGCCGCTCGGACCCCCTCGCTTGGCGCGGTGAGTACACCCAGCCCGGCCGCGACCTGATTGCCGGGATCGGACAACACGGTGAAACTCAACTCGTTGATCTCCTGCGTCGACAGTGAGCCGTCGGGCTTTTGCGGGCTGATCGCCACCAGCACGATGTCCCGCTGCGCCAGCCGCGGGACCAGTTCCTCCTGATAGGTGCGCAGTGCCAGGTTGCAGTACGGGCACCACGCGCCGCGGTAGAACACAACCACTGCACTGCGTCCGCCTACGCTCTCGGCGAGGGTGGTGGGCGCGCCGCGTGCATCCAGTAGCTGCCCCTCGGGCATTGGGTCGCCGGGCGCCGCGACGCCGGCCGGGATTCCACTGGCTCGCAGCTGCGCCTGCTCGGCGCTGAAGGTTCTGACGACGTCCTCGGGCAGCTGGCTTGCCATCCCCTGCTGGAAGTGCGCGACCCGGTCGGCGATCGTCGTCTGGTTGGTGTCGGCGGTGCTGGTCATGAGTTCGTTTGCCCTTCGCATGCGTGCCGGGTTGGCGCACAACGGCTTCCGGCATCGAGTAGTAGACGATGTCGTTCAGCATGCCCAGCCAAAAATGGAGTGTCAACTCCAAAAAGAGTAAGTTGTAGGGGTACTCCACGGAAGGGGTGTCCATGACTCCGGTCCCCTACGAGAAGCTGACCGCGAAGGGCCGCGCAACGCGCGAGCGCATCGTGGCCGCCGCTTCCGAGTTGATGCTGCAGCGCGGCGTCGCCCGGACAACCATCGAAGACATTCAAGAGGCGGCGGCCGTCAGCACCTCCCAGATGTATCACTACTTTGCCGACAAGAGCGATCTGGTGGCCGCCGTCATCGACTTTCAGACCGACCATGTGCTCGGCGTGCAGCACCTGGGCCTCGACCGGATAGACAGCATCAAGGACTTATACCGCTGGCGCGACATCATGGTGAACCTGGTGCGCAGCATGGGCTGCGCGGGGGGCTGCCCGATCGGTTCAATGGCCAACGAGCTGTCTGAGTCGGACCCCATCGCGCGAGCCCGGCTTGCCCGGTCATTTGCCCAGTGGGAGAACATGATCCACGACGGCCTGGTCGCGATTGCCGCGCGCGGCGAGTTGGCCGACGGAACCGACATCGAGCGCGTCGCGCTGGCGATGCTCGCCGGCATACAGGGCGGGCTGCTGCTCAGCCAGGTCCGTCGCGACACCGCGCCTTTGGAAGCCGCGGTAGACACCATGATCGAACATCTGAGGCGTCTCAGCATGCGGTGACGCGGCGGAGATCCGGTTAGCGCACGGCGTAGCGATCCCGCAACTGGGCCAGCGTCGCTTCGATCCCCGCGGCATTGCCTTTGCAGGCGCCGATCCGGTCGTAGTACTTCAGCGCGTTCTTGACCGCACCGGCCTCGCGGTAGTCGAACGTCTCCGTGACCCGCGTCCGGGTCGGCGAGACCGCCTCGAATTCCCAACGCCAGCGGTGCCCCATCGGGTGACGCCATTCGACCAGTTCGTTCGGCTTGAGGGCGGTCACCGTGCTGGTGATGCGATACGGCAAGCCATACATCTTCATCTTCGTCGAAAACTTCGACCCGACAGTCAGTTCCGCGGGCACCTTGATGTTGTCGCGCACGGTTCCCGACCCGTCCAGTTCGCTGTGTCGCCGGGGATCGGCGGCCATCGCGTACAGTTCGGCGGCCGGCGCGGCCACTTCAACCGACCGGCTTACCTGCCGCGGACCCGCGTCGACAACTGTGACCGTCATGATGTCTCCTTCCGCCTAGGGGCAGCGTAGCCCCGGCTAGAGCGGCGGCTCCGGGAAATTCGGATCCCAAATGTGTGAGGGCTCAAATCGGGCGGGCCAGAGGCCGGATTTCGTCAGCCGCGCGACCTCTTCGCGCAGCAGGATCCCGATTTTCGCGGCGAATTCGCGAGGCAGCTCCAGCGCGGCGGTCGCCGCCACACCGAGCTGATGGCTTATTTCGGGCTCGCAGATGGGCGCGCAGCGCAGCCGTCCCGCGTCGACATCGGCGCCACAAGCCGCCGGTGGCAGCACCGTATACCCGAGGCCCGCCTCGACCAGGTGCTTCGCAACCTCCAGCGAGTCCGTCGAAAACCGCGCCGTGATACCGACTTTCACACGAAGCGCCGTGTTCTCCAGGGTATTTCGGATGCCGGTCGCAGCGCTGGGCATGACGAGTGGCAGCGTGGCCAGGTCAGTGAAGCGCACTGGGCTGGTCGGGCGACAGGTCCGACGTTGGGCCCCCGACGAGAACGAGGTCCTCGACGACGAGATGCCGGTAGAAAAGGCGGTCATCGGACACCGGATTGATCACCGCCAAGTCGATCGCGCCCTTGAGCATGCGCTGGACGAGTTCGTCCGTCTCGGCGACCGCGACCTGGAAATGCACGTTGGGAAACGCCGCGCTCAGTGTCGCCAGCAGCGGCGCGGCCAGCACACCGGCCGCGGTGGGCACCATGCCGAACAGCAATCCGCGCTCGATCCGCGCCAGCGGCGATCCCGCATACCGGACCGCGAGCTCAAGCTGGCGCAGGGGTGCGGCCGTCGATGAGCGCAATCGTTCGCCCTCCTCGGTGAGGTGCACTCCCCTGCGAGTCCGATGGAAAAGCGTGATGCCGAGGTCTTCCTCCAGCAGCCGGATTTGGCGACTCAGCGCCGGTTGGGCGACTCCCAGCACGGCGGCGGCACGCGAGATCGAGCCCTCCTCCGCTATCCGCAGGAAGTACTTGAGCCGGTGCGTATCCATCGCTTCAAGATCTACCAGTCATACAAAATCGGCATGACTGATTTCCCGAATTGGTATTACCTGATCGTCTCGATCCGGCCATATCGTCGGCGAGGTCAGCATGGCGTCACGGTGGGATGCCGTGCGGGTCTGGCTGGCGAATCGAGTCGAGCTTCTGAGAGAGGGACCGCGATGACGGTGCAAGACGAGCAGGACTGGGTGCAGTTGCTGGGATTGGATCGGCTGCCCGAGCACATCATCGGCAAGCGGGTGACCGAGCTGATGGACCTGTCCGGCAAGAAAGCCTTCGTGACGGGCGCCGGGGGCGACGGCCTGGGGCAGGCGATCGCCAACCGGCTGGCCGGCTGCGGCGCCGACGTGGCACTGATCGGCCGGACCTTCGAGAAGGTGGAGCGCCGCGCGAAGGAGGTCGAGCAGCGCTGGGGAGTGCGGGCCATCCCCGTCGAGGCCGACATGTCCGATTGGGATCAAGTGCACGCCGCGGTGGAGCGGGCGCACGGCGAACTCGGCGGCCTGGACATCATGGTCAACAATCCGGTGATGGTCGCTGCCGGTCCGTTTGAGAGGCAGACCAAGGACGAGATCGATTACACGGTCCTGGGTAGCCTGACGATGATGATGTACGGCGCACACGCCGCACTGCAGTACCTGCTTCCGCAGGGCTCGGGGAAGATCATCAACATCGGATCGGTCGGCGGCCGGATCCAGCAGCGCGGCCTCGTCGTCTACAACGCGTGCAAAGCCGGGGTGATCGGCTTCACCCGCAATCTCGCCCACGAGGTCGCACCGCGCGGTGTCAATGTCCTGGGCGTGGCGCCGGGCATCATGATCAAACCCGAGATGAGGCAGTACCTGCTCGACCCGCAGGACGACAAACAGCGCGCCGGCCGCGGCGCCATTCACGAGGCGATCACCAACCAGGTCCAACTCGGGCGCGCCTCGCTGCCCGAGGAAGCCGCCAACATGGTCGCGTTCCTGGCCTCGGAGGCCGCCGATTACATGTGCGGGCAGACCATCGACGTCGCCGGCGGCCAGTGGATGGGATAGCGATGGCCGCAACGCTTTTCAGACGGCGCCCGCCTTGCTGACCGCCGAGCTCATGGGCGAGGCGAGCGGGCAGACCGGGTTCGCCGACTTCGGTGACGACTCGTTCGCCGAAGGCCTGGAGATCCTGCTCGCCGTCGCTGCGCGACGAGGCGCGGCTGAACGATCGCGGCCAGGCGTTCCTGCATCAGCGCATCGTGGGTTATCTGTCGCAGCGCCTGCAGGTCGAGGATTGGTATCGACGCCACCCCGAGATCGACGACGTACCCATCAACGGGCCGCTGATCGGTCTGGGATTGCCGCGGACGGGGTCCACCGCACTGTCGATGCTGCTGGCCCAGGATCCCGATGTCCGGTATCTGCGGCGATGGGAATCGTCGCAACCGTGTCCGCCGCCCTCGACGGTGCGGGGCGTCGATCCCCGCATCCCGCCCGACAAGGGCGAGATGGTCGGCACCCGCTACCACGTACCCGGTGACACGCATGGCCCGATGGAGTGCCACGAGCTGATGGCGCTGGACTTCAAGTCGCACATCTTCCAGTCGTTCGCCGAAATCCCCTCGTATTCGACGTGGTTGGTCCAGGAGGCCGACCTCGTCCCGACGCTGCGGTATCAGCGCACGAGTGATGAAGCTGCTGCAATGGGGTGAGCCCGACCGGCCGTGGCGCCTGAAATGCCCGTCGCACGTGCTATGGCTCGGCGCCCTGGACGCGGTATTTCCCGACGCGCGGTTCGTGATGACACACCGCGATCCGACCGACGTCATCTTGTCGGTGGCCGATCTGTACGCCGACATCATCGGATCGTTCAGCACCGAGATCGACCGCCATTACATCGGTCGACTCAACGTCGAGCATTGGTCGCTGGGCATGGAGCGGGCGCTGCGAGTTCCGCGCCGACGGCGCTGACGATCGGTTCTACGACATCGACTTCCGCGCCATGCAGGACGATCCGATCGGCGAGGTCGCCGGGTTGTATGCGTGGCTGGGCGCCCCTGTGGGTGCCGAGTTCGAAGCGCGGATGCAGAGCTGGTGGACGCACGCCGCCGCCGAGCGTGAGCCGAGCTCACACGCCGACCCGGTGGAGTTCGGCATTGATCTCGACGAGGTGCGGCCCCGGTTCGCGCGCTATGTCGACAGTGCGCGCCGATGGACTGCGCACTGAAACAACGACGAACAGGGAACAATGGATGGCTGTTGATCTGACCGGCGGTATCGATCCGTCGCGCGAGTACATGTTGGCCGAGCGGCCGCAGGATCCGGAGATGCGTGACTCGGTGAGCTTCTGGGTGGTCGACGACCGCGGCGAGATCGGTCTGCCGCGCATCGGAATCGAGGCGGTAGGCGCCAATTGGGACGCCCACGACATCCAAGTCAATGTCGCTTTCCCTGACGGCCGGGTCTACCGGTTGCGGGGCAATGGGCCGTCGCTGCCGGCCCAGGGGTCCGACGGGCGGGCCAGCGTGCTTGGGCGCCGGCGGCCTGGCGTTTCGCTGCATCGAACCCTTCGAAACCTGGACGATGTCGTATGACGGGCCGGCGGTGCAGACTTCCTCTGCCGACTTGGTCGACGGAAAGAAGGACGGCCCGTCGGTCGACATCAGTTTTCACGTCGAGGCGAGGATGGCCGTTCCGCCCTGGGTGCAGGGAGCGCTGCAGCCCGACGCCGGCACACAACTCAAGACGACCGTCGTGGGCGACATCATGGGCGGCCCGCGCTACGAGCAGTTGTTCACCGCCACAGGCGAATTCCACTCGGCCGACGAAGCAGCACAGGTTCACCGGCAGCGGGCTGCGAATCCGGCGTACCGGAGTGCGCAAGCTCGCCGGCTTCTGGGGGCACTGCTGGCAGTCGGCGGTCTTTCCCGAGCGGCAGAGCGTTCGGCTACATCGCCTACCCGCCTCGCACCGACGGCCAGCCGCACCTTCAACGAGGGATACGTCTTCACCGGCGACGGCGGCCTCGTCCCGGCCCGAGCGGTGCAGGCACCGTGGCTGACCCGGCTTCAGCCGCTGGGCGAGGATGTCTCGCTGGTGCTGCAGACCGCCGACGGCGTCGTCGAAATCGCCGGCGAAACCGTCTTTTCCACCCACGACATTCACCACAACGACGACATGTACTCGATGCAGGCCCTCAAGCAGGAGATGCCCAGCTTCCCCGCGCTGCAGCAGGCCGGCGTGCGCTACAGCTGGGATGGCGAAGAGACCTACGGCATGCTCGAACGCTCCAACCCGCTCGACAAGATCGATCGCGACTAACGAGAGGAACCCAAAAGACCTGATGAGCCAGTCACTGTCGGGGAAGGTGGCGCTGATCACCGGCGCCGCGCGAGGACAGGGCCGAGCGCACGCCGTGCGCCTGGCCGCCGAGGGCGCCGACATCATCGCGGTCGATATCGCCGGGCCGTTGCCACCGAGCGTTCCCTACGATTCGCCGACGCCCGACGATCTGGCCGAGACGGCGCGGCTGGTGACCGCCAACGGCGGAAGGTCGATCACCGCGGCCGTCGACATCCGCGACCTCGACGCGCTCAAAGCCGCCGTCGACAAGGCGGTGGGCGAACTGGGGCGTCTCGACGTCATCGTCGCCAACGCCGGGATCTGCAGCCCCGCCCCCTGGGATCAGATCACCGCCCAGGCGTTCCGGGACACCATCGACACCAACGTGGTCGGCACCTGGAACACCGTGATGGCGGGTGCACATCACATCATCGACGGCGGTCGCGGCGGCTCGATCATCCTGATCGGATCCGCCGCCGGCATCAAGATGCAGTCGTTCATGATCCACTACACGGCAAGCAAACACGCCGTCGTCGGGATGGCACGCGCATTCGCCGCCGAGCTCGGCCGGTACAACATCCGCGTCAACAGCCTGAACCCCGGCGCGGTCTCCACCCCGATGGGCACCGGCCGGATGCGCGAAGCGCTCCAATCGGCCGCCGACGACTACCCACACCTGCGCGGCATGCACAAACCACTTGCTGCCCGAAGGCATTGCGCAGCCGGAAGACATCGCCGATGCGGTCGCCTGGTTGGCCTCGGACCAATCCAGATTGGTTACCGCAAGCCAGGTTTCGGTCGACATCGGTGTGGGTTACGTCTGATGCGCGGCCTGAAAGATAAAACATTCCTGATCGCCGGAGGAGCCACCGGAATCGGCGCCGCCACCGCCAAACGCCTGGCCGGCGAGGGGGCTTCCGTCGCCATCGGTGACATCAATATCGCCGGCGCCACCGCCACCGCCCAACGGATCGCCGAGTCCGGTGGGCGCGCCATCGCCGTCGAATTCGATCTTGCCGACGAAGCGTCCGTGCGCCGTCTCGTCGACCTGACCATCGAGGAGTTCGGCGGCATTCACGGTCTGCACAACGTCGGTGCCGACCTGTCCGACCACAACCTGGGGCGCGACACCACGATTCTCGATACCGACATGGACGTCTGGCTGCGCACCCTCGACGTCAACTTGCTGGGCTACGTCCGCACCATCCGCGCCGTACTCCCCCACCTGCTCGGCCAGGGCGGCGGCAGCATCGTGAACACCTCGTCCGGCGCGGCGCTGGGCAGCGACCCGCTGCATGTCGCCTACGGCGCCTCGAAGGCCGCCGTCAACCACCTCACCCGCCACGTCGCCGTCAACTGGGGCAAGCACAACATCCGGAGCAACGGCGTGATGCCGGGGCTGGTGATGGGCGAAACCCAGGAACGGCAGAACGACGCACAACTGCAGCAGGCCTTCCTCATGTTCGGCAAGACCACTCGACTGGGCAGACCGGACGACCTCGCCGCGGTAACGGCCTTCCTGTTGTCAGACGAGGCCGAGTGGATCACCGGACAGGTCTGGTACATCGGCGGCGGCTCGCACCTGCGGCAATAGCCACTCGGCGTCAGATGCCCGTCGGTCAACCAGGCACAATGTGCAGAGACGGGATGACGGCGCTTGACGGGAATACTGACCGCAGGCGCATGCGTTGAATAGGTGGTCATACCCCGCCGGGGTATAGGCAAGGAGCGGCATGACCACCAGCGAATACCGCGTCGACGGGATGAGCTGCGGCCACTGCGAGGCCGCCGTGCAGGACGAGGTCGGCCGCCTCCCCGGCGTGGAGCGCGTGGACGTCAGCGCCCACACGGGCAGGCTGGTGGTCACGAGTTCCGTTCCCATCGACGCAAACGCGGTCCTCGGCGCGGTCGACGAGGCCGGCTACGAGGCCGTCCTGGTGGCATGAGCGCGGCGCCGGTGAGCCACATCGAACTGACGATCGCGGGGATGACGTGCGCGTCGTGCGCCGCCCGGATCGAGAAGAAACTGAACAGGCTCGACGGCGTCGCCGCCACCGTCAACTACGCCACCGAAAAGGCCGCCCTCACGGTCCCCTCGGGGTACGACCCGCAGTTGCTGATCGCCGCGGTCGAACAGGCCGGTTACACCGCCGCCCTGCCGCAACGGCGGGAGGAGCCCGCACGTGACGGAGGCCGCCGACCCCGAACTGACCTCGCTTCGCACCCGCCTGATCACCGCGGCCGTGCTCGCCACCCCGGTCATCGCCATGGCGATGATTCCCGCGTGGCAGTTCCGCTACTGGCAGTGGGCGTCGCTGGTCCTGGCCGCACCGGTCGTCGTGTGGGCCGGACGTCCCTTCCACGCCGCCGCCTGGGCCAACCTCCGACACGGCGCCGCCACCATGGACACCCTCGTCTCGCTCGGGACGCTGTCGGCATTCCTGTGGTCGCTGTATGCGCTGTTCTTGGGGACGGCCGGAGAGCCGGGGATGCGCGACGGCTTCGAACTGACCGTCCGGCCCTCCGCCGGTACGGGCAACATCTACCTGGAAGTCGCCGCGGGCGTGACCCTGTTCGTGCTGGCCGGGCGGTACTTCGAGAAGCGCTCCAAGCGGACGGCGGGCGCCGCGCTGCGCGCCTTGCTGGAGCTCGGCGCCAAGGATGTCGCGGTGTTGTCCGACGGCGCCGAGACCCGCATCCCCGTGGACCGCCTCACGGTCGGGGACGAGTTCGTGGTGCGTCCCGGGGAGAAGGTCGCCACCGACGGGATCGTGGTCTCGGGTTCCTCGGCCGTGGACGCCTCGATGCTCACCGGCGAATCCGTCCCCGTCGAGGTCGGCGAGGGCGACGCCGTCACGGGCGCCACCGTCAACGCCGGCGGACGCCTGGTCGTGCGCGCCACCCGGGTCGGCGACGACACCCAGCTGGCACACATGGCCAAGCTGGTCGAGGAGGCCCAATCGGGCAGGGCCGAGGTGCAGCGGCTCGCCGACCGCATCTCCGGCGTGTTCGTCCCCGTGGTCATCGGCATCGCCCTGGCGACGCTCGGCGCATGGCTCGCGTTCGGGTTCCCGGCTCACCGCGGCCCTGACCGCGGCCGTCGCGGTGCTCATCATCGCCTGCCCGTGCGCGCTCGGGCTGGCTACCCCGACCGCCCTGCTGGTCGGCACGGGCCGCGCGGCGCAGCTCGGCGTGCTGATCAAAGGGCCCGAGGTGCTGGAGTCCACCCGCAACGTCGACACGATCGTGCTCGACAAGACCGGCACCGTCACCACCGGGAAGATGACCCTCGTCGACGTGATCAGCGGGCCGGGGACCGACCGCGAAACCCTACTTCGTTACGCCGGGGCGCTCGAGGACGCCTCCGAACATCCCATCGCGCAGGCCATCGCCAAGGCCGCCAAAGCCGAGCTCGGCGCCCTGCCCGCGGCCGAGGGCTTCACCAATCTGGAAGGCAACGGCGTGCGGGGCGTCGTCGACGGCCACACCGTCGTCGCCGGGCGCGCGGGCCTGCTGGCCGATGGGGGCCAACCGCTGGACGCAGCGCTGTCGGCGGGCAAGGCCCGCGCCGAGAGCGAGGGCAAAACCGCGGTCGTCGTCGGCTGGGACGGCCGCGCCCGCGGGATCCTGGTGGTCGCCGACACCGTCAAACCCACCAGCGCGGAAGCGGTCCGGCAGTTCAAGCGGCTGGGCCTGACACCGATCCTGCTGACCGGAGACAACGGGACCGTCGCGAATCGGATCGCCGACCAGGTCGGTATCGCCCACGTCATCTCCGACACGATGCCCGCCGACAAGGTCGCCGCCATCAAGCGGCTGCAGTCCGACGGCAAGGTCGTCGCGATGGTCGGCGACGGCGTCAACGACGCCGCGGCTCTGGCGGCCGCCGATCTGGGGCTGGCGATGGGCACCGGCAGCGACGTCGCGATCGAGGCCGCCGACCTCACCGTCACCCGCGGCGACTTACGCGCCGCCGTCGACGCGATCCGGCTGTCCCGGCGGACGCTGACCACCATCAAGGCCAACCTGTTCTGGGCCTTCGGCTACAACGTCGCCGCGATCCCGCTCGCCGCGCTCGGCATGCTCAACCCGATGCTCGCGGGCGCCGCGATGGCGTTTTCCAGCGTTTTCGTGGTCGCCAACAGCCTGCGGCTGCGCTCGTTCACCAGCGTCACAGACGCCTAATCGCCACGCCCACACGCCACGATGGCAAGCGGACGGGTGGGGCCGGTGTGGGATAGTTGTTCCGACCCACCGCGCTCGAAAAGACCACGGGTCCGCCCCGCGCAGTGATCGACTCAGCAAAGGCAACGACCGTTGGACCAATTCTTCGGACGACTGTCCCTGCTGCACGGCTGGTTTCCGCCGACTGTGCAGGGACTGACGCTGCTGGTGCTGATCCTCGCGATCCAGTGGCCTGCGCGGCGCTGGCTCAATAGGGTGCTGCCCGTGGCCCTGATCGCGGCCGCCGCGGTGACCGCCCTCTCGTATTGGTACATCACGTCGCTCGGCGTCGCCGGGGACCCGGCGCCGACGACGCTGTGGCTGTGGATCGCGATGAGCGGCCTGGCCGCCGCGGTCCTGTTGGTGGGTTGGCAGGGCATCCGCTGGTGGCGTCGCGGGCTGGCGGTGCTGTCCATACCACTGTGCGTGTTGTGTGCGGGAATGGCGTTGAACGGCTGGGTGGGCTACTTCCCCACCGCGTTGGCCGCGTGGAATCAACTGACCTCGGTGCCGCTGCCCGACCAGATCGACCGGCTGCGGGTCACCGAAATGCAGGTCGCCGGGACCAAGCCGAGCAAGGGCGTGGTGGTGCCGGTGGACATCGACGACAACGCCTCCCACTTTCACCATCGCCGAGAATTGGTCTATCTGCCGCCCGCATGGTTCAACAGCAATCCGCCACCCCGGCTGCCGGCGGTCATGATGATCAGCTCGGCCTTCAACACGCCGGCCGACTGGCTGGGCCCCGGTGGCGCTTTCACCACCATCGACAACTTCGCCGCCGCACACCACGGCTTCTCCCCGGTGCTGGTGTTCGTCGATCCCACCGGTTCGTTCGACAACGACACCGAGTGCGTCAACGGCAGCCGGGGCAACGCCGCCGACCACCTGGCCAAGGACGTCGTGCCGTTCATGGTGTCGAACTTCGGCGTCAGCGCCGATCGGGCCAACTGGGGCGTCGCCGGGTGGTCCATGGGCGGTACCTGCGCGGTTGACCTGGCCGTCATGCATCCGGAGATGTTCAGCGCGTTCGTGGACATCGCCGGGGACCGCAGCCCCAATGTCGGCCCCAAGGATCAAACAGTCGCCAAATTGTTCGGCGGCAACCGCACCGCCTGGGCCGCGTTCGACCCGCTCACCGTGATCGCGCGCCATGATCGCTACACCGGCTTGTCGGGCTGGTTCGACGTCCCCGGGTCGTCGGAGCCGCGCAACGTCGCCGAGGAAGCCAATCCCGCCGCCAGCGCTCCCAGCACCGATCCCGCCGCCAACCCGGAAGGCCAGGACGCCGCCGCCAACGCGCTCTGCGCCGCCGGCACCGCCAACGGCATCACCTGTGCCGTCGTCAGCCAGCCGGGCAAGCATGACTGGCCGTTTGCCGCCCAAGCGTTTGCCGCGGCACTGCCCTGGCTGGCCTCGGCGCTGGGAACACCCGAAGCCGCGCCGGTGCAGCTGCCCCAGCGCGGCGGCGGGGAACCACACTGATCAAGAAATTCACAGCTGACCCACCCGTAACGCATCCGACATATTGGCCCTGGTAGTGGTACGGTTCGCTGCTGATGGCTGCGATTTTGTGCACGACGGGCGACCCCTCCGCGGGTCGGCTCGGTGCGCGCCGCGGCGCGAGCACGGTCGGGTCCGGTCCACCTCCATCACCGAGATGAATCGCCGTCAGTTCCTGGGTTCGCTCGCCGCGTCGGTCGTCGCCGGCGTGGGCGCCGCCCGGCTGGTGGTCGACCCGCAGCCGCGAACCTTCGCGGACGTACCGGCGGATTCCCCGCCAACTTCGGGACCCACCGCGCCGGCGGCCCTGTTGCCGCCGCCGCCGCTGAGCGCCCGCATCCCGCTGCCCGGCGGGGGCGCGCTGATGAAGATTCCCGGCGACGGCGACCTGCTCGCGCTGACCGTCGACGACGGGGTCAACAGCGAGGTGGTGCGCGCGTACACGCAGTTCGCCAAGGACACCGGCGTGCGACTGACCTACTTCGTCAACGGCACCTACGACTCCTGGACCGAGAATGCGGAGATGCTGCGGCCCCTGGTCGACAGCGGGCAGATCCAACTCGGCAACCACACGTGGTCCCACCCGGATCTGACGACGCTGCCCAAAGACCAGATCTCTCAACAGCTCACCCGCAACGACGAATTCCTCAAGAAGACGTATGGGATCGGCGCGAAGCCGTACTGGCGGCCGCCGTACGCGAAGCGCAACGCCGTCGTCGACGCCGTCGCGGCCGACCTGGGCTACACCGTGCCGACGTTATGGTCGGGGTCGTTGTCGGATTCGACGTTGATCACCGAGGAATACATCGTCCAGATGGCCGACCAGTACTTCACCCCGCAGGCCATCGTCATCGGGCACCTCAACCACCTGCCCGTGACGCACGTCTACCCGCAACTCGTCGACGTCATCCGCGAGCGCAACCTGCGCACCGTCACGCTCAACGACGTCTTCCTCAAAACGCCCTAGCAGCGGGCGGCGGCGGCGAGGCGCTCATCGAGCGTGGCATGAAAGTGCCCGATCGCGCTCTCATGCCGGCCAAACTCCACGAATTCGTTGGCGCCCGAGTGCAATCCGCGTTGCACGCCCACCGACATCTCGTTGTCCTCCACCGCGCCGCGCGCGATGAAGCTACCCGCCCCCGCCGGGCTGCCCGGTGGATCGCCCGGCGCTCGGTCGGCTCTGTCGACAGATTCGGGCCTGACCATCGAGTAGACGACGAGCGTGCTGTGGTCGATGTCCACCGGGTCAACCACGATCGCGAGCACCAGATCCGGGAACGTCGCCACCATGACGTTGGGGAACAGCTGATACACGTACGTCACCCGCGCGTCCGTCGTCCAGCTGCTCTCCGGACGCCCACGCAACCGTTCAATGTTGCGGTACGGGAAGGTGATTCGACTGTTCGGACCGAATGTCTCGACCACATTGAGGTCGTCGTATTGCACCGGGAAGAAGGTGTCCTTGTGCGTCGACCGGATGTGGTAGCCCTCCAGGAACTGTTCGACGAGAACCTTCCAATTCATCGCCTTCGGAGTGGCCTCCACGTACACGAGCCGGCGCGCCGGGACCAATTTGTCCCGCCACGCGGTCCCGTCCGTCAACGCGGCCAGCGCCTCGTCTACCCAGATTTGTGCGTCCGCATGAGAGTCCAGCGCGCCGATGACGATGAGACCGTCTACCTCGTGGCTGGGGACCTCGACCAAACCGCGGGTCGACACGTCCAAGTCGGGGAACGCCTCGGCGTTGGGCACATGCGAGAGCGAACCGTCCAGACGATAGGTCCAGCCGTGGTAGCGACACACGAAGGTGCGGGAGCAGCCGGCCTCCTCGACGAGGGCGAAACCGCGATGCCGGCATGCGTTGCGGAACACCCGCGCGCGTCGGTCGCGCCCCCGCACGGCGAACAGGGGCACGCCGAAGGCGATTCGCTCGATGTGGTCGCCCGGGTTGGGGATCGTCGCCGAGGGAACGAATACACTCGGCATCGCACGAAGCAACCGGAGCTCCTCGGCGAATCGGCTTGGGTTCAAGTAGTTTTCGACCGGCTCATGCCAGGCGCCACCCTCGTCGGTGGTACCGGCGTCGATATGGGCGAGGACGCGCCGGACGATCTCCACATCGTCGGCGAGCACCGACGTTGTCGGCGAGCTCATGCGCGTCAGTATCACACCATGGATGTCACGTGTCAATGATTTGGTGATACCGTTGTCAGCCGTGCCCGCCCTATCTCGATCCCGAGCGAGCGACCTGATCGATAGCCGGCCGCTGAGCGCGCGCTCCGTGCTGGCGTCGGCGCTCCTGGGGTCCGACCGAGGGCGCCTCACGGTGGCGGAACTGGTGGCGGTGGCCTCGCTGTTCGGCATCAGCCCCGGCGCGGCGCGCACGTGCCTGTGGCGGATGGTGTCCAACGGCGAACTGACCGCCGACGACGGCAGCTACACGCTCGCGGGAAGACTGTCGGAGCGCCGCCAGCGTGTCGACGAGGCCGCCCGGATCGACGACGCGACCGCCAACCGATGGGACGGAACGTGGGAACTCGCGATCGTCGCGCTGGAGCGCAGATCGGCGGCCGATCGCTTGGAGCTGAGAAGGGCGGCGACCGCCCTGCATCTGGCCGAGCTTCGGGAGGGCGTCTGGATCCGCCCGGATAACCTTGATCCGCAACGATTTCCGACATTCACGGCCGTCCTGGACCAGCAGTGCACCCACTTTCACGGCGCCGCCACGGACATCACGGCGGACAGGGTGCGATCGCTCTTTTCCCTCGATGAGTGGGCCGACGATGCCGGGGCGCTGATCGACGCCATGGATGCGGCGCTCAACACGGGCAAGCGTGACGATTCGACCGAAAGCTTCACCTACGAGTTCGCGCTGTCGATCGCCGTGGTCCGCCATCTTCAGCTCGACCCGCTGCTGCCCGTCGAGCTCACCGGCGACCGTTGGCCGGGCCACGCGTTGCGCAGCGGCTACCGACGTTTCGATCGCGCCTTCAAGCGGCGGATGAACAGCGCGTTCCGCCGCCCATAGTCCCCCTACAGGGAGTCGACAACCTCTTTCGCCTCGCGCAAGCCCGCGCCGGTCAGCTCGCGGTACAGCTTGATCGCGGCGATCTTGTTCCCGGAACGGGCGAGGCCGACGACTTCCGCGGGCACACCGTTCTCGAGTACACCCGATGCGGTAGCGCCCACGTCGCTGCCGAACGTCGGGCACGGGACCCCAAGCCGATCCGAGAGCAGGCGCACCTGCTGTTCGAGCAGCGCGAGACGGCGGTAGATGTGGGGATCTTCCATGGCATCACGATAATCCGGCGCGACGCCCTGTCGGCGATTGCGATGGCCGTGCCTGGCGGCTTACACGGCGCGGACCGGCCTACTGTTTCCTCGGTTACGTCCCACCCGAGCCACGACCGTGGGACATCGGCCTTAGCGTCACACCAGACTCAACAGCATTGGGCCGCAACAGAATATCGGGCGCGGCCGCTCGCTGACTTCGTGGTGTGCCTACGGCACCCGGCATTCGGTCGCCGTCTGGGGCGTGATCACGATATACGCGGCCCGCGACTGGAGGTAGTACCGCAGTCGCAGCGCCCACAGCCGCGCGTGCCGCAGCTCCACCGCCGCGAACTCCGGTCGCAGGTAGTAGAGCCAAGCTATCCGAGCGGTCACTGCCGGCGGCGGCGCGCCGCGGACCGCCTGGGCATATCCGCACACCAGGAGTCGACTGGGGTCTTCCCGACCCTCGCCGCCGAACAACAAGGCCACCTGCGACGTAGCAACCACATTGCGCACCGTCCACGACGACGCCGAGGTCGTCGCATAGATGCGGCCGCCGTGCGTAACGAACCACAGCGGCACCGCGAACGGCGTGCCCTTCTGCGAACGGCTGGCGACAACCATCACTCGCGATGCCTGAAGCGCCGCAGTCAGTTCCGGCGAGTCGAAGGACTGGGCGTCATTCGTCTGGTCGACAGCCGAAAACGAGGTCCGCCGTGTTGAGGTCACCGGCGACGCCGGTACCTTACGAAGCGAACCGTAGTCCCAGGCCACGATTCGCTTGGGCACGACCCGATAGGTGCAATCGCCGATGGCCTTGGCCATCCCCCGGACAGTTAACGAACGCAACCGGAACCACTGTGGACCGTCGTCGGCGACCAGAACAACATTGCGATCGGCAAGGTCCGGGCTGCCCTCCGGCACCTGGACGATGCGCGGCGACCACGCAGGATCGACAGGCTCGTCAAGATCCACGCTCGTGGGCAGGACGAGGATTTCATCGTCTACGGTGACGGCCAACGCCGCCCGCGGGGGAGAAAGTGCCAAGTCGGCTACCGCGCTAGCCTCAACGTCACGTGTGATCACGAAGGGTGCCCTTCCGGTAGAAGCGCCCCGAGCACTCAGTATGCCGCGTCACCCGGCGGGCAGGATGTTCTGGTTGATGCGGAAAACGTTGCCCGGATCGTATTGCGCCTTGACCTCGGTGAGCCGCTGGTAATTCGGACCGTAGGTCGCCCGGACCCGCTCTTGGCCCTCGTCCATCATGAAGTTCACGTAGGCACCGCCGGCCGAGTACGGATGGGTGGCGTCCCAGTAGTCGACGGCCCAGCGTTTCAACAGTTTTGCGTTCGCCGGGTCCGGGTCGACACCCGCGATGACTTGCGAGAAGTTGACGTCCCGGTACGCCCACGCCGTCTCGGATTGGGCGACCTGGTGGACCGCGCCGTCGATCGGGTACAGGTGCATCGTGGAGTGCATGGTCGGCAGTTCCTCGGTGAAGCGGGCGTGGGCCGCAACCGCGCCGTCGGGCACCGTCCGGAAGAAGTCGCCACGCCAATACCATTGCAGCCCTTTGGGATACAGGTCATCGAAGGTGGACTGCAGCGCGGGGAAGGGCGCTGCACCCAGGCCGTCAAAGGCGGGTTCCATCTGACGGACCGGCGCGAACGCTTCCTCGGCACCCGCGGGATCGCCCGTGTAGCACCAGACCACGGCGCAAGCCTTCTGCAGGTGGAACGCCTCGGGGAACGGCGCCACCGGCGGGACGGTCATGGCCGCGAAGAATCCGTAGAGATCCTCGTCCTGCGCGGGCATGAAGTCCCGGTACCACGAGAGGATGTCGGCGGTGGCCGAGGCGGGCCAGGCGGTGGGACCGCAGATCACGGTGTGCACGGGATGCAGCCGGAACGTGAAGGACGTGACGACGCCGAAGTTTCCGCCGCCGCCGCGCAGCGCCCAGAACAGGTCGGGATGCTCGGATTCGGATGCCCGCACCACGCGGCCGTCGGCCAGCACCAGCTCGGCCTCCATCAGGTTGTCGATGGTCAGGCCGTATTTGCGCGACAGGTAGCCGTGGCCGCCGCCGAGGGTGAGGCCCCCGACCCCAGTGCTGGAGATGATCCCCGAGGGCGCCGCCAGACCGTACGCGTGCGTCGCGCCGTCGACCTGTGCCCACGTCGCTCCACCCTGCACACGGGCGGTGCGCCTTTCGGAGTCGACATCGACGCGGTTCATCAGCGATAGGTCGATGACGAGGCCGCCATCAACGGAACCGAAACCCGGGCCGTTGTGGCCGCCCCCGCGGACCGCGACCGCGAGGTTTGACGCGCGGGCGAATTCGAGCGCGGCCGCGATGTCGGCGGCCGATTCGCAGCGCGGCGATCACCGCCGGGCGCTTGTCGATCATGGCGTTGTGCAGGGCCCTCGCCTCGTCGTACCCGGGGTCGTCCGGCAGGATCACCTGCGAGCCGAACCTGGCGCGTAATTCATCGGTTGCGGTTGTGAGGCTCATGACCCACACCTCCTTGTTTGCTCGCGGGTGTTGATGCCGCGACGTTACGAGGCCGGTGAGCCGCGCGTCATGACCACAACCGAGCATTTCCGAGGCATTCCACGATAGTCACATCTGACTATCGACCGGCCCACACCGCCGCGGTTACCTTGTTTGCATGGCGCTGTGGGTGCCGCCCCCGCTCCCGGCCGAACTGATCGCTCGTCGCCGTGGCCCGCTCGTGGGCCGCGGCGCGGAACTCGCGGTGTTCGAGCAGGCCTGGGAGCGGGTCGAGCGGGGTAACCGCCAGGCGGTTTTCATCGGCGGTGAGCCCGGCGCCGGTAAGACGCGGCTGGCCGCGGAGGTGGCCGGAACCCTGTTCGACCACGGCGTCGCGGTGCTGGTCGGAAGTTCGACCGCCGACGAGGATGTGCCCTACGCGCCCTTCGCCGAAGCGCTCGATCGGCTGCTGATCGCCGGTCCGGCGGGTTCGATGGCCGAACCGTTGAGCGACGTGGGATCGCAGCTGCGGCGGTTGTCGCCGCAAGTCGGCCGGCATTTGCCCGACGACGGCCCGGCCCCGGACGTCGGGTCGGTGCGGCAGGCCCTCTTCGACGCGTTGACCGGCTTCCTGCGGCGGCTGGCGGTCGACCGCCCGATCGCGTTGATCCTCGACGACCTGCACTGGGCGCAGCTCCCCACGCTCGCGCTGCTCGAGCACGTGCTGATCGGCTGTGCCGACGTGCGCGTGCTGGTGGTGGTCACGTTCCGCACGACCGAGCCCGACCGGTCCGACGAGCTCGCCACCCGGCTGGCCGAACTGCACCGGTTCGACGGGGTGCGGCGCCTGGACCTGGCGGGCCTGGACACCGAGGCGATCGCCGAGTTCGTGGCTCGAACCCAGCAGCTGGCCCCGGCGTCGGCGCGCACGGCCGCCGCCCTGCTGCGCGAAAGAACCGGCGGGAACCCGTTCTTCCTGACCGAACTGGTCAACGACCTCGAAATCCGGGGCGGGCTGGCCACCCTGAGTACGCAGCACACGGTCCCCGCATCGATCGGAGACGCCATCGCGCGCCGCCTTGCCGGGCTGGGAACCGCCGTGCGTGCGGTCATCGAGCAGGCGGCGGTGCTGGGCCAGACGTTCGACCTGCCGGCGCTCATCTCGACCTGCGAGGCCGAGGTCGGCGCGACGCTGGCGGCGGTCGACGCGGCCGAGGCCGTCGGGCTGGTCCGCGCCGTCCACGACTCCGACGATGAATTCGCGTTCGTGCACGCGCTGACCCGTGAATCGGTGCTCGCTGGGATGGCGGCCTCGCGGCTGCGGGTCATGCACGCGCGCGCCGCCGAGGCCCTCGAGGGGCGCGCCGACCCCTCGCTCGTCCCCCGCCTGGCCAACCATTTCCTGCTCGCGCACGTGCTGGGCTACCACGAGCAGGCGTTGCGGTACGCGCGTCAGGCGGCCCGGATGGCCGAACAGAGCCTGGCCTACGAGGACGCGGCGAAGTGGTTCGAGCGGGCGGCGTCGCTCCCCGAGCTCGGCCTCGCGGAGCGGGCCAGGCTGCACCTCGACGCGGCCGCCAACCACGTGCGTGCCGGCTTCTTCGTGCGGGCGCGTGCCATCTACGAACGCATCGGCGCGATGGACGACCCGCTGATGCGGCTGGAGGCGGCCGTCGGCTACGAGGAGGCGAATTGGCGCTCCGGGCAGTCGAATTCGAAGGCGGCCGACCTGCTGGCGTCGGCGCTGGAATCGTGCGGGCTGCAAGCTGACGACCCACGCTACGTGCAGGCGCTCGGCAGCTTCGGGCGAGCCCTGGACTTCGCCGGCGAGGCTGCGCGGGCCCGCGAGGTCGGTGCCGACGCGATCGAGCGCGCGCGGGCCGTCGGCGACGCGGCGGTGCTGCTGCACACGTTGAAGACGAGTCTGTGGCAAGGCCTCACCCCGGAGATGAGCGAAATCCAGTCGGAGCGTTCGGCCGAGGTGTCAAGCATGGCGCTGTTGCGTCGTGACTACGAGTCACTGGGTGCGGCATCACACTTCCACGCCATGGTCAGCTACCTGGCCGGCCGGCCCGACGGCCTGGCCGCCGCGACCGCCGACATGCGTCGAGCGGCCCAAACCTGCGGACAACCCGCCTTCGGCTTTGTCGGCGCGTGCATTGAGCAAGCGCTGGCCTATCTGCGCGGCGACTTCACCGGCGCCGAACGATGGGCCGACATCGCTTTGCGCACGGGCGATTTGTTCGGCGCCGACGACACCGAGGGCTCGAACGGGGTCCAGATGTTCATGATCCGCCGCGAGACCGGCGATTTGAAGAGGTTCGGCGGGTTCGTCGACGGCAGTGAAACGTTCGCCGGCCGCTGGGTGCCCGGCCTGCTTGCCCTGTACACCGAGCTCCAGTGCGAACGCGGCATGACCCGCGCACTGAATCAGCTGCTCAACCGCAACCTCGGCGATCGTCTCGAGGATGCGCAGTGGCCGATGGAGCTGGTGTTCATGGTCGAGGCGGCCTTAGAGCTTTCCAATCGCGAAGCGGTCCACGCACTGCGCCCCTTCGTCTCGCGTTATGCCGGAAAGAATTTGGTGGCCGGCCAGTTCGTCGCGCTGTTCGGCAGCGCCGACCGGTATCTGGCCCGGATGGCGGCGCTCTGCGGCGACGGCGACGCGGCCGAGCGGCACTTCGCCTCCGCGATCGACATGGACCGCCGGATGGGCTCGGTGGTCCATGTCAGCGAGACGCTGGCCCGGCACGCGTTGTTCGCGGCGTCGTGCGGTCGCATCGAGGACGCCCGCCGCCTGGCCGACGAGGCGCGCGCAATCGCCGGTGCGATAGGCCAGACCCGCGTCGTCGACCTGGCCGATTCGGTGCTGACTACTGGTCCCGTGGGCCCGGACGGCCTGACCGAACGGGAGGTCGAGGTGCTGCGATTGCTCGCCGAGGGGTTGAGCAATCGCGCGATCGGCGAACGGCTCTTCATCAGCACCAACACCGCCGCCAACCATGTGCGCAACATCCTGATCAAAACGGGTGCCGCTAACCGCACGCAGGCGGCGATGTATGCCGCCGATCACGAGCTCCTCGGGTAGCGCCCTCAGATGTCGGACAATGCCCCGTCCGGCATCAGCCGCTCTTTCACTTCGACGACGGCGTCGGCGGGCAGGCCGGCACGCGCGGCCGCGGATCTGATGGCCTCCGGCGACGGCGCCTCATACAGGCAGTAGGTCTTTCGCTTGTCCGCCGAGAGGAACGAGTACATCCAGCGAACGCCCTCCTGGTCGTTGATCCGATTGATACCGTCGGCAACCTCGAGGCCGGGTTCCAATTCCTCGGCAAAGTTGCGCTCGACCATGAAGATGGGCACGGCGGACTCCTGTTCACTGTCTTGGGTCGAGCCTAAGCCGTCAACGACGGTGACGACACGGCAATTTCCGGCGCGCGTCACTCCCCCGCCGCGCCGGTCTGATCGGCGAGCAACATCTGTAAGGTCTCCCGCAGTTCGGCCAATCGCTGCCGCCCCAGGGTCTGCTCCCATCGTTGCTCCAAATCGACTGCGTTCGCACGCATTACGCGCAGCGCCTGCCCGCCGCGCGGCGTCAGCTCGATGATTCGGGCTCGCGCGTCGAGGGGGTTGGGGACTCGGGTGACGTAGCCATGTCGCTCGAGTGCGGTGATCGCCTGGGCCACCGCCTGCCGGCTCACTTGGAGTCGATCGGCCAGATCCGATGCGTGCAGCCCGCCGGCCGCCAACGGTACGAGCGCGACCGCTTGCGCCGGGCGGATCCCGTCGAGTCCCGCCGCGGCAAACGCCGCCCGTAATCGCGGCGCCCCGGACGCGGCCACCAGGTTCACCAGCGCGGGCACGGTGGGCTGCCAATCGGGATGGAGAGGGCGTCGCATGGGGAGAGTGTGCCACCCGGACCAGGATTGACAAGTAACTTGTCAAACTCCGGATCGGCTGCCACGATGTCGTCATGCGATCGCGTCGTGCTCGGGCCGTCAGCGTTTGCCTCGCCGCCGTCCTGGCTGTCGTGCTCGGCGGGTGCTTAGGCGGCGGGCACGCGCTGGGAACGCCCGGCTCGCAATCGATTCCGGTCGGGCAGTCCACCCAGAGCGTCGAGTCGGGCGGCGTCAGCCGGACCTTTCACCTGTACCGACCCCAGGGATTGACCGATGCGGCCCCACTGGTGGTGATGCTGCACGGCGGCTTCGGCACGGGTGAGCAGGCCGAGCGTTCCTACCACTGGGACGCCGAGGCCGAGGCCGGGCATTTCCTCGTCGCCTACCCCGACGGCCTCAACCGCGCCTGGAATGCCGGGACCTGCTGCGGTGAACCGCAGCGCGTCGACGCCGACGACGTCGGCTTCATCACGACAATGGTCGGTGCCATCGAGCGAGAGATGCCCATCGATCGGGCGCGCGTCTATGTCACCGGCATGTCGAACGGGGCCATGATGGCGCTCCGGCTCGGCTGCCAGTCCGACCTGTTCGCCGCGATCGCTCCGGTGGCGGGCACACTGCTGACCGACTGCTCCCGAGCGCGGCGCGCGTCGGTGCTGCAAATCCACGGCACGGCCGACGACAGGGTTCCCTACGACGGAGGACCCGGAAAGGCGTTCACGTTCAACGGGACTGCCCGCGTCGACGGGCCTTCGGCGCAATCCGTCAACGCCACCTGGCGTGGCATTGACGCATGCGGACCGCCGAGCTCGAGCGCCGCCGGCGACGTGACGACCCAAATCGCCGGATGCGCGGACGGGCGAACGGTCGAGTTGATCTCGGTGGCCGGCGCGGGCCATCAATGGCCGGGCGGTGAGCCCAGCCCCCTTGCCGAGAAGCTCGCGGGCATCCCCGCACCCTCGACGGCGCTGGACGCCACCGACACCATCTGGCAGTTCTTCGCCCTGAACCATCGGTAGGACGCGCCGGATCTCTAAAAATTTAGAGAATGTCCTTCCGCTGGTGGCCCCCGATTGTTACCGTTCCGCAATGCGCCGGGTTGGGGGAGCTTTCGCCGTCCTGCTGGTCATCGCCTCCGCCCTGGTCGCCCTCGGGAGTGCTGGGAGCGCGCACGCCGACGGGGACGAGCCGCAATACGCGGAGTTCTACACCCCGCCCGACCCGTTGCCGCCCGGCCGGCCGGGCGACCTGATCCGCACCGAGCCGTCGCGACTGGTGCTGGAACCGTCCGGCCAGCTGGGTGCCATCATGGCCACCGGTACCCGAATCATGTACCGCAGCACCGATACCCGGGGCAACCCGATCGCGGTCACCGGCACCTACTTCGAGCCGTACAACGCGTGGCCGGGCACGGGCCCCGGCCCTTGATCAGCTACGCACCCGGCACGCAAGGCCAGGGCAATCAGTGCGCCCCGTCGCGAATGTTCAACCAGGGCATCCATTATTCGGGCGGCTGGGACATCATGTTCAACTACGAGGAACTGTTCGTCGCCACGATGGTCGCGCGTGGTTTCGCCATCGTGATGACCGACTACGAAGGCCTCGGCACCACCTCCATGCACACCTACGTGGGCCGCGTGGCCGAGGGGCAGGCCGTGCTCGATGCCGCCCGCGCGGCCATGCAGCTACCGGAAACGTCGCTGGATCCCCATGGGCCGGTGGCGTTTTGGGGCTACTCGCAGGGCGGTGGCGCGACCGCGTCGGCGGCCGAGCTGGCGTCGGCCTATGCCCCCGATCTCCATATCGTGGGCACCTACGCCGGGGCGCCGCCGGCCAACCTCAAGGAGCTGTTGCCCTACGCGGACGGCAGCGCCCTGGTCGGTGTCGTCGGGTACGCGCTCAACAGCGTCATGGCCGCCTATCCGGAGTTCGCCGACGTCATCCGTTCCAAGATGACTCCCCGCGGGCTGGCGATGCTCGAATCGGTGTCGCGCCAGTGCGTCGGCCAGACCTTGCTGGACTTCATGTTTCGCCATATCCAGCCCTACTTCACCGAAGACATCAATCAACTGGTCAACGAGGAGCCGTTCAACACCCTGTTCGAAGACCAGCGGATCGGGCGCTACAAACCCAACGCGCCGGTGCTGATCAACAGCAACCGCTACGACCCGCTGGTGCCGTGGACCGCGGCCAATCAACTCGGTCGCGACTGGTGCGCCCAGGGTGCCGACGTGGAATTCCGCACCAACGAGGAACCACCGTTCCTCAACAAGCTCGTCATCAACCACGGGCTGCCCATGCTCGTCGACGGCGAGCCGGCCATGCAGTGGATCGCCGCCCGCTTCAACGGAGAACCCACCGCGCCCAACTGCGGTCAGTTTTAGACTGGACGCATCGCTGCACGTAGAAAGCACAACGCGCCCGAGCGGCGCCGCCAACTCGCCGACGCCGCGATCGAGCTGCTGGGTAGCAACGGAGTCCACGGCGTCAGCCACCCAAAGGTTGACGATCACGCCGGCGTGCCGGCCGGCACCGCGTCGTTTTACTTCCGGACCCGCAAGGCGCTGTTGCACGCCGTCGCTGCTCGGCTGGACCGAACTCGATGTGGCCGACTTCTCCCGGATGGCCGAACTCGCCGACGATCCGTCAACGCAATTCACCGGCACCGCGGGGCTGGCCCGCATCGTCATGTACGTCAACTGCGAACCCTGGCTGACCCGCGCCAAGGCGCGCTACGAGCTCGCGTTGCTCGCCGGCCGGGACGCGGAACTGGCCACCACCCTCGACGAGTCGGCAAAGAGGCTCTACACCCTGGCCCGCGACGTCGTCACCCAATGGCATCCCGCCGAGAGCGCGCCCGATCCGGCGTTGGTCGAAGACCAGGCGATCGCCACGCTGGCATTCATCAACGGGATCATGATGACGTTCGTCGCGGGGCAGCCGGCCGTCGACAGCGCCGAACACCTCGACCGGCTCATTCAGGGCGTCATCGCGGGCGTCGCCGCCGTTCGCGGTGACTGACTGCTGTGAACCTCGCGACTACTGTCTCGGTCCCGATACCGGAATTTATCTAGGGCGTTAGTCCTTGACAAAAGGGGCCTTGGGCCGCCGCCACGCGGTTCGCCTGCCATTTACGCTGACCATATGCAAGCACGCCCCGTATCGCGTTGGATTCAAGCGGCTTTCAAGCTCATCCTCATGCTGGGCTTCCTGGCAACAACGTGGTTGCTGGTCAGTTATGCACTGGCAAAGATCGTGCAGCACAATCCACGCCTGCGACCCACACTCCTCAAGCCGTACAACAAGATCATTCGCCCGATCGCGGGGAAGGCTCATTCGCCGTACGCGCTTCTCGAACACGTCGGCCGTCGGTCCGGTCACGCCTACCTGACACCCGTAGGCGCCTTCCCCTATGAGGACGGTTTTGTGATTGGGCTGTCGTATGGCGCCGACGTTGACTGGTGCCGAAATGTCAAGGCGTCCGGTCATGCCGTGGTCAAGTGGCAGGGACAGACATTCACCCTGGAACGCCCCGAAATAATTCCCATGAGTCCGGCCGTGCTACGAGCCATCCCACCGTATTTTCGGCTGCCGGCACGAGAGCTGAAGCAGTTCGTATGGTTACACCAATCAAGCGGTTGACGTTCAGTTCGCCGCGGGGGGAAGGTTCAGCATCCCGTCGATCAGGCGGTGCAGCACCTGCCGGGTCTCCCGGCGGGTGCGTTTCGGATCTTCGGCGGTCGCGATGAGCATGGCCGCCTCGTCGAGCGCACCGATCAGCACGTGCGCCAACGGCCGCACCGGCTGCTTGGGCAACTGGCCGGCCCGGATGGCCTCGGTGAGTAACTGTTCGGTCATGCCCAGGCTGTACCGCTGCGCGACATCACGAAAACCGGCCCAGCCCAGCACGCTCGGGGCATCCAGCAACATCAGCTGACGTACCTCCGGGTCCCCGGAAACGTCCAGCCACGCGTCGACCGCCGCACGGATCGCGTCCGCCGGTGTCGTCGCCCCCGACTCGGCCACCAGGGTGCCCATCCGGGCCATCACGTCCTGCTCCACGGCCTCGACAACCTCGCGGAATAGCCTTGCCTTGTCGGCGAATTGGTGGTACATCGCGCCGCGCGTTACCCCCGCGGCGGTCGCGATCTCCGGCGTCCCCACCTCCGCGTAACCCCGCAGTCCCCACAGCTTGCGGGCAGCCGCGATCAGCGCGTCGCGGGTCGCCGCGGAGCGCTCTTCCTGAGTCCGTCTCTTGCTTTCCATACAACCTGTTGGTAACTTACGAACAGACAGCCTGTTTGTAAGTGTAATCCCGATAGGAGTTCTCTATGTCGACGATCGACATTAGTGCCGGAACCATCCATTACGAAGCAACCGGACCCGAAAGCGGCAGGCCGGTCGTTTTCGTGCACGGGTACATGATGGGCGGCCAGCTGTGGCGCCAGGTCAGCCAACGGCTCGCCGACCGCGGGCTGCGGTGCATCGCCCCGACGTGGCCGCTGGGCGCGCATCCGGAGCCGCTGCGCCGCGGCGCCGATCGAACCATCACGGGCGTCGCGGGCATGGTCGCCGAGGTGCTGACCGCGCTCGACCTCGAGGACGTGGTGCTGGTGGGCAACGACACCGGCGGGGTCGTCACCCAACTCGTGGCCGTGCACCACCGCGAGCGGCTCGGCGCGCTGGTGCTCACGAGTTGCGATGCGTTCGAACACTTCCCGCCGCCGATCCTCAAGCCGGTGATCCTGGCAGCCAAGTCGAAGGCGCTGTTCAAGGCCGCGATGCAGGCCATGCGGGCACCGGTCGCGCGCAAGCGCGCGTTCGACGGTCTGGCACACCGCAACATCGACGATCTGACGGAGATCTGGGTACGCCCGGCGATTTCCGACCCTCGCGTCGCCGAAGACCTGCGCCAGTTCACGCTGTCAATGCGCACGGAGGTCACGACGGGCGTGGCGGCCCGGCTCCCGGAGTTCGACAAGCCCACCCTCATCGCGTGGTCGGCCGACGACGTGTTCTTCGAGCAGGAGGACGGTGCCCGGCTGGCCGCCACCATCCCCAACGCCCGGCTGGAGGTCATCGGCGGGGCCAGGACCTTCTCGATGATCGACCAGCCGGACCGGCTCGCCGACCTGTTGTCGACGATCGCGGTGCGCACGTAACCACCCGCGCCGCCCAGCGGTAGCGTCTTGCTCATGTCAGATACGACGCCAGCGCTGCGAGGCCGGCGGATCCTGGTCACCGGTGGAGCGACCGGTATCGGCGCGGCCGCCGTGGGAGCCCTCACCGAGGCGGGGGCCGAGGTCGCCGCCACCTATCACCAGACCCCGCCGCCCGACGGTCTCGCGGCCGCCTGGCTGCAGTGCGATGTGCGCGACGCCGACGCCGTCTCGGCGATGGTGCGGCAAGCCGCCGAACGCTTGGGTGGACTCGACGTGTTGGTAAACGCCGCGGGGCTGTGGCAGGCCGGGATTCCCGGCTACATCAGCGTCGACGAGATCTCGTTCCTGTTGGACACCAACGTGAAGGCGACCATCCTCACCAATCAGGCCGCGTACGCCGTGATGAAGGACCAGGACCCCAAGGGCGGCAGGATCATCAACTTCGGCTCGTCGGAAGCCGTTATGGGCAGCCCGATCTCGGCCGTCTACGCCGCGACCAAGGGTGCGGTCCAGGCATGGACGCGATCGGCCGCCAAAGCCTGGGCGGCGGACAAGGTCACCGTCAACGCTTTGGCGCCGGCGGTGCAGACGGCCGGCGCCGACCGGCTGCGCGAGTTCCTCGGCCCCGACGCGAGTGCGTTCATCGACCAGCAGATGCAGATGATGATTCCGTTGGGCGGGGCGCTGGGGGATCCCGCGCGCGACCTCGGCCCGATGCTGGTCTTTCTGGCCGGCCCCGGTTCCGGATTCATCACCGGGCAGCTGCTGGCGGTCGATGGCGGCCTGATGATGGTGGGCGGATAGCGGCAAGGGCCGCGGCGGCTACCATAAGACGGACCGTCTCGTCTCGTAGGGCTGGCATAGTGAAGGTGATTTTGACCGATGACCGACGACACCATTCAAGCGCTGCTGCGCAAGCGCTTGTCCGACCCGGGGATCGCGGTGAAACACCGCGGTCTGCAGTGGAGTTGGAGTCAGTACCTGGCGGGTGCGGCGGCGCGGGCGGCGGCCTTCATATCCGCGGCTGACCCGCAACGCCCCTTGCACGTCGGGGCCCTGCTCGGAAACACCCCGGAGATGCTGAGCCAGATGGCGGCGGCCGGGCTGGGCGGCTACGTCCTGTGTGGCCTGAACAACACGCGTCGCGGCGAGGCGCTCGCGGCCGACGTCCGGCGCGCGCACTGCCAGTTCCTCGTGACCGACGCCGAACACCGGCCGCTGCTGGACGGCCTGGACCTCGAGGGGACGCAGATCCTCGACACCTCGACCCCGCGGTGGGGCGAATTCGTCGAGGACGCCGGCGAACTGGTGCCGCACCGGCAGGTCGCCGCGATGGACGCGTTCATGATGATCTTCACGTCCGGGACGAGCGGCAATCCCAAGGCGGTGCAGGTATCACACCTGATGGCGACGTTCGCCGGCATCAACCTGGTGCAGCGGTTCGCCCTGTCGGAGCAGGACACCTGCTACGTGTCGATGCCGCTGTTCCACTCCAACGCGGTCGTGGCGGGGTGGGCGCCCGCGGTGGTCTCCGGCGCCGCGATCGTGCCGGCGAAGTTCTCGGCGAGCAGCTTCCTCGACGACGTCCGCCACTACGGTGCGACGTACATGAACTACGTGGGCAAGCCGCTTGCCTACATCCTGGCCACGCCGGAACGCGACGACGACGCCGACAATCCGCTGCGGGTGGCGTTCGGTAATGAGGCCAACGACAAGGACATCGAGGAGTTCGGCCGGCGCTTCGGTGTGCAGGTCGAGGACGGGTTCGGCTCGACCGAGAACGCCGTCATCGTGATCCGCGAACCCGGCACGCCGAAGGGCTCGATCGGCAAGGGAGCCGACGGGGTGGCGATCTACCACAGCGACACCGTCACCGAGTGCGCGGTCGCGCGGTTCGACGCGGACGGCGCCCTGATCAACGCCGACGAAGCCGTGGGCGAGTTGGTCAACACGGCGGGATCGGGTTTCTTCACCGGCTACTACAACGACCCGGACGCCAACGCCGAGCGCATGCGCCACGGCATGTACTGGTCCGGTGATCTCGCCTACCGCGACTCCGAAGGCTGGATATACCTGGCCGGCCGCACCGCCGACTGGATGAGGGTGGACGGGGAGAACCTCGCCGCCGCACCCATCGAACGAATCCTGTTGCGCCACAGTGTCATCAACCGGGTCGCCGTATACGCTGTTCCGGACGATCACGTCGGCGACCAGGTGATGGCCGCGATCGTCCTCAACGAGGGGCAGGCCCTCGACCCCGACTCGTTCGAGGCCTTCCTCGACGCGCAGCCCGACCTGTCCCCCAAGGCCCGCCCGCGCTACGTCCGCATCGCCACCGACCTGCCCAGCACCGCCACCCACAAGGTGCTCAAGCGCCAATTGATCGCCGAAGGAACGGCCGTGCCCGCGGGGGAAGTGCTGTGGGAGCGCGAACCGCGCGGGACCGCCTATGCGGTCGCGACGCCTAGCTCGGGCTCCCGGGTGCCCGGCGACGGATCTGGCCCTTCGACCGTCGCACCCGTTTGACGGGATCTCGCGTTGTGCCGCAGGCGATCTCGTCGCGCAGCTGCGCGATGTTGGAGAGCTCCGCGTACAAGCCGCGGATCGCGTAGTCCAGGACGGCGAACGAGAAGCGCTGGTCCGGGTCGTCGCTGATGCCGAGTTCCCGGGACCGCTGCCGCGACCACAACGCCTCGTCCAGCCGCGCCCGGGTCGCCTCGAGGTGCCGGTCCAACGTGTCGACGATGTGTTCGGGGTCCTCGCCGCGGGCGAGCCAGGTTTTGAGGATGACGGGGTGTTTGATGACGACCTGGTCCTGGCCCGGGAAGTGTTGCACCCACCGGCGCAGTGCGTCGAGCCCGGCATCGGTGGTCTCGTAGAGCGTGATCGCCCGCTTGCCCGATTGGGCGCCGATCTCGCCGACCATGCCGCGCGCCAGCAAGCGGGTCAGTTCGCGCCGCACGTGACTGACCGACGGGGACCAGTAGAAGTGGCCGACCGACAACTCGGCGCGCATCTTGATCTCGCCCGCGGTGAGCTGCTCGTCGTTGGCGGCCAGCACACCCAGCACCAGGTAGGCGGTCACCGGCAGGCCGTTGCTGGTGCGTGCGGGGCTCACGGCTGTCTATTTCTGGCCGGTGAAGTAGGGCAGCGTCACGTCGGGACCGACGGCATGGAATTGCACCCGCACGCGCATGCCGATCCGCAACTCCTCCGACGTCACACCGACGACGTTGGTCAACATCTGATAGCCCTCGTCCAGCGTGACGATCGCGGGCGCGTAGGGCGGTTCGAATTCCGCCGTCACCGGCCGATGAACGACCGTCCAACTGTAGATCTCGCCGAGGCCGCCGCTGCGCTCCCAATGCACCTGGGCCGAAAGGCATTGGCGGCAGTGCTCGGTCGGCGGGAAGTTCGCCAGGCCGCAGCCGTCGCAGCGTTGATACCGCAATTCCCCGGACTGGCAGCCCTCCCAGAAGGGAACGCTGAGGTGGCTATTGGCATGGGGCACGGGGCCGGCCTGTGGGCGCAGGGCATCGGACGTCACAGCGGTTCGTCTCCCAGAATCAGCAGTGTGGTGAATAAGGCCCCCGCTCCCCCGTTGCTGCACAACGCGATATGCGCGTCGGGGACCTGAAGGTCGCCCGCCTGGCCGCGCAGCTGCTGGACGGCTCGGATGGCCCGCTGCATCATCTGCGGATTGGACCCCGCGTGGCTGAACGACATGGTTCCTCCGTCGGTGGTGATGGGATGGCTGCCGCCGATTGCGATGTGGCCGTCGGCGACGAATGGTCCCCCCTCGCCCTCGGCACAGAACCCGAACGCCTCGAGCTGGCGGATGATTTCGAAGGAGAACGGGTCGTAGAGTTCCAGCACGTCGACGTCGTCGGGCCGCAACCCGGCGTGGGCGAACGCGCGCTCGGCCGCGCGTCTGCCGACCACACCATTCACGTGTCGGTCCCGCCGCCCGGCGAGGTCCCACGCCGGCGGGTGCTGGTAGGACGGGCCGTGGAAGTCGGCGCCACTGCCCAGCACGTAGATGGGTTGGCTTGCGCTGTCGGCCTTTTCGACGTTCGCCACAACCAGTGCGCATCCGCCTTCGGAGGTGGTGGCGCAGTCGAGGAGATGGAACGGGTCGGCGATGGGCCTAGACGCCGTGATGTCGTCGGGTGTGAAGGGCCCGCGTTGGTAGTACACGGCTTCGGGGTTTTGCGATCCGTTGTTGCGGATGGTCGCGGCGACGATCGAAAGTTGTTCCCGCGTCGTGCCGTAGACGTGCATGTGGCGGCGCGCGATGAGCGCGAACTCGGCGGTGGTGAACATGCCCCACGGCGCGACGAATTCGTTCTCGGGCCGCGTCCACGGCGCCGTGGCCTCGTGGTCGCGGTACTCGCCGGCCTGGGCCGCGACAAGCACCACCACGTCCGCCATGCCGTGCTCGATGGCGGTGACCGCCTCGGTGATCATGCCGACGCCGAAGCCGAGCCCCTGCCAGGCCGGGCCGAGGCGCAGGTCGTAGATGAGCGCGGTGGACAGTGGCCCCGCACTGATCCCGTCGACGTCGTCGAGGCGCAGGCCCGCGTCGTCGAGCGCGCCGCGAATGGCGGTCAGTGCCAGGCTGCGTGAGGTCTCGCCGTCCAGTCGTCGGCCCTGCCGGGTGTTGTGCACCCCGACGACCGCCGCGGTGCGTTTCGTGGCTGCCACTGTGTGATCCTCCGCGTCGCTCTAGTTTTCGTCCGCCACGACACCGAGGTAGGTGCCGACGACGTCGTACTGTCGCCCGTCGCGGGTGATGGTCCCGATCGTCGTGGTTCGTGCGTCGGCGGGCGCCGCACCGGCGGCCGCACCCCTTTTCAAGACGTCGATCCGCACGTCCACGGGTCGCGCCGTCTGCGGGTCGGTGATCTCGACGACCATCGCCACCGCGCGCTCGTGCTCGTCCCACTCGACGCTGGTGATGCGGTGCCGGGCGGTCAACTCGATCACCACGGAGTCCTTGCGGACCAGAAAGCGCACCGGTGCGCATAATTCGCCGGCGCGGGGCGGCACGCAAAGGGTGACCGCCATGTCACAGGCCCGCCGGCCGGGTGCTGATGGTCCCCGACTGCTGCAACGCGGACAGGTCTTGTGGGCTGCGCCCCAGCAGGCCCGTCAGGATCTCGCCGGTGTGCTGCCCGTACAGCGGCGGCACCCGGCGGATCCAACGCCGCGGTTTGCCGACGAACGCGAACGGCATTCCGGTGCACAGGAAGGAACCGGCGACGGGGTGATCGACCGTTTCCCAGAAGCCCCGCGCGTGCAGGTGCGGGTCGCGCAGCAGCGCCGGGGCCGGCGTGACGGGCGCCGCGGCCATCCCCGCCGCACGCAGCGCTTCGACCGCTTCGGCCACCGGCTGCCGTGCGGTCCAGTCCGAGATGAGTTTGTCGATTTCGTCCGGCTGCTCGTGCCAGTCGCCGGCGCGCAGATCCGGTTGGCCCAGTAGCCGGGCCAAAGACGCGCGTGCGCCGTCGTCCATCGCGGCCAGCGCGACCCAGTCGTCGTCACCCCGGCAGCGGTACACGCCCTGGGGGTTGGCGCCGGGTCCCCGATTCCCGTTGCGGCGCATCTCGATTCCGTTGCGGGAGTACTCCACCAGCATCTCGGCGGCCACGTTCAGCGCCGCCTCCACCATGGTGGACTCGACGTGCATCCCGGTCCCGTCGCGGTCGCGGATCACCAGCGCGGCCACGGCGGCGAAGGCCGCGTGCAGGCCCGCGATCGGGTCGCACACGCCGCGCGGAATCACCGGGGGGCCGTCGGCGTGTCCGGTCATCCACGCCATGCCGGTCGCCTGCTCCATCGTCTGGGCGAAGCCGACGCGGTCACGCCAGGGGCCGTCGAGGCCGAAGGCGGGCATCCGCACCATGATGGCGCGCGGGTTGGCCGCGCTCACGGCATCCCAGCCCAGACCGAAGTTCGTCATCACCCGTGGCGAGAAGTTCTCGATGACGAGATCGCTTGCGGCGATGAGCTCCAGCGCGATCGCCCGCCCCGCGTCGGTGCTGAGTTCGACGCTGACGCCGCGCTTGTTGTTGTTGCTGCACAGGAAGACCGGGCCCCACTCCCACCACTGGTCCCAGCTGGGCGGGCGGCCGGCGGAGAACCTCATGCCGTCGGGCCGGCGGACGCCCTCGACTTTGATCACGTCGGCGCCCAGCGCCCCCAGCAGTTGCGTGGCGACCGGCCCCGCCCAGAAGGCGGTGAAGTCGGTTATCCGGGTGTCGGCCAACGGTAATGCGCCGGCGCCGGCGCCGCGGGCCCGGATAGTCCGCGGTAGCCAGTGGACCCGGCCGTTGTCGGCGCCGAGTCGCGGGGCCCGCCCGGGCGGCCTATTGGTCATGGCATCGCTGCGATACGGCACCCGCGGCTGCAACACGCCGGCCTCGGAGTCGACGAACACGCCGCGCTCCACGAAATGGTCGATCCTGGTCAGCATTTCGGGCGTCGCGATGGGGGCCACCGGGATTCGGAAGGCGACCGCGAGGTCGACGATCTCCTGTGTGGTGCGGGACTGGGTCCACTGCGTGACCATGCCGACGAACTCGTCGCGGCGGGCGACGCGCCCGTCGAACGAGGCCAGCTCGGCATCGTCGAGGAGATCGGCGCGATCGATCAGCACCAGGAAGTCCTGGAACTGCTGTGCGGTGATGGTGCAGAAGCCGACCATGCCGTCGGCCGTGGGAACGATCGACGGCAGTTCCAGACTGCGCTGGCCCAGCAGCGAATCCGCGCCCAGGACGCTGGCCGACATGGCGGACAGGCCGCCCATCGCGATCACCATCGCCTCGTAGGTCGACACGTCGATGACCTCGCCGCGGCCGCTTCGAGCGGCATGCCGGGCGGTCGCCGCGGCGACCGCGGCCGCGAAGGTGCCCGCCAACCACTCACCGAGCTGACCGCCGGCCTGCACCGGTTCGTCCTCCGGCCAGCCGCGGCCGGCGGTCGAGCCGCACAACGCCTGCAGGATGAACTCGTTGGCGATCACCCGATCATCGACGTAGGGGCCGGTCGTACCGAACGGCGTCACGGCGACCACGACGGCCGACGGTCCGGTATGTGACCCGATCTCGTCGAGCGTCCAGCCGTCGGTCAGATCGGTGAGGACGATGTCGGCGCCGGCCAGAAGCGAGGCGATCTCCGCCTGGCCGCTGTTGGTCACCGACTTCTTGCCCGCGGCCAGATAGCCGAACAGCGCCCCGG
The DNA here is from genome assembly GCA_963850895.1 of uncultured Actinomycetota bacterium. Classification (GTDB taxonomy): domain Bacteria; phylum Actinomycetota; class Actinomycetes; order Mycobacteriales; family Mycobacteriaceae; genus Mycobacterium. Next base: position 409,390 of record CAWKNK010000003.1, read on the forward strand.
CCGGCCCGCCGGCCGACCGGCCACGCACCGAATCCCCCTCCGGTGATTCAATTTTCACCACATCGGCGCCGGCGTCGGCGAACATCTTGCCGCAGTAGGACACCGCGATTCCGTTGGACAACTCGCACACGCGCCAGTCCGCGAACGGCGCTCGAGCTGCCACGTTCAGTTGCCCAGGGTGGTGGCACGCCCGGAGATACCGGAAGCCTCCGCCGTCACCTGCGCCTGCAGGGCGAACTGCGTCATCCGGGTCCACGCGTCGCGGTCACGCTGGCTGGCCTGGCGGCCGACGTGCGTGACGACGTCGACGTCGGTGGCCTGGGCGCGGAGGTAACCGGCCCTGGCGTGTTCCTTGGGCACGTGCTGGAACGGATCGAATGAGTAGGCGGCCATGGCGTTTTCGTGAGTGATCTTGTTGATGACCGAATCGTCGAGATGGCCCATGGTTTGCATGACGTCCTCCGGCGCGAACGGCCAGTTGCTGTCGGAATGGGGGAAGTCGGACTCCCAGCACAGCATGTCCTCATTGAACCAGCCCATGTTGCGCACGCCCACCTTGTCGCTGATGAAGCAGGTGTAGAAGTGGCGCTTGAACACATCGGTCGGCCCGCTGTAACCGGGCGGGAACTTCGCCAGCGTCCACCCCGAATGGCGGTTGTAGACGTGCTCGGCGCGCCACAGGAAGTACGGTATCCAGCCGACGTCACCTTCGGTGAGGGAGAACTTGAGCTGCGGGAAGTCTGCCCAGAACTCGGCCCAGATCAACTCGGTGAAGGTGAACATGCTCATCATCGACGACGCCGTCATCTGCACACTGGGCGGGGCGTCCGTCGACACCTGCGGAGATCGCGATGCGGAGCCGACATGCGTGCACAGCACCGTCTTGTTCTCGCAGACGGCCTCGAACAACGGATACCAGTATTTGGTGTGAATGCTGGGCATTTGCAACGCCTCTGGATTCTCCGAGAACGTCACCGCGTGGCAGCCCTTGGCGGCCAGGCGGTTGACCTCCTTGGCCGCCTCGGCCACGTCGAACAGCGGCAGGATGCCGCAGGGGATGAATCGCCCCGGGTAGGCCGCGCACCACTCGTCGATGTGCCAATCGTTGTAGGCTTTGATCATCACCAGGTTGACTGCACGGTCGGGACCCTGGTTGAGGACCTGGCCGGAGAAGCCGGTGAAGTTGGGGAAGTTGAGGCCGGCCAGCTGGCCGCCGGCGTTCATGTCCCGGACCCGCTCGTCCACGTTGAAGCAACCGGGCCGCATCTCGTCGTAGCGGGAGGCGTCGATGTTGTACATCTCCCGCGGCTTTCCCGCCACGGCATTCAGGCCCATGTTTCGTCCGCGGACCTCGCCGTAGTACCACTGCTGGATGCCGTCGGGCTCGATGACCACCCGGGGGGCACGGTCCTTGTAGTTCGCGGGGACGTGTGCGTCGAACATGTCGGCGGGCTCGGCGATGTGGTCATCCACGCTGATCAGGATCAGATCGTCCTTGTTCATTCCGCACTCCTCATCGACCCAGTCGACTAGTAGATAATGGTGCCGATCACAGTGTCAACCGTGCGGCCGGCGCCAAGGCGATTCAGTGCCGCGCCTAAAGGGTTGCATCGCAATGGCGGATTGCGCCCGTCCGCGACGGCCGGGCGCCCACCCGCCTTCGCGGCCTCGCCGTCGGCAGAAACGGGACTATTAGTCTCTTTCGTTCCGTGGCTCATGCGGCGCGGACCGGCCGCGAGTGTGCTGCTGGCTGCACTTTCGCGCTCGAGTCGTGCGGCTGGCCGCACCTTCGACGTCAGTCGGCGGGCGCGTACCGCAGCATCGTGACGTCATGCTCCGGGTAGTCGAAGAACACCGGCTTCACCCGCATCCCGACCCTGAGGTCGGCCGGATCGATGTTGACCATCTCGGTGGAAAACCTTGGCCCCTCGTCCCATTCGACGATGGCCAGCAGCTGCGGAACCGCATCGGCGAAGTGCGGGCTGACCGGCCTGCGCGCCACGGTGTAGGAGTACAACGTTCCCATGCCCGAGATCTCTCGCCATTCCAGGTCGTCGGCGAGGGTGCGCGGCGCGCGCACCCGCGGGTAAAACACGTAGCTCTGCAGCGATGGCGAGTACTGGATGACGATGCGATGCTCGGCCAGCGCATCCCAAAACGGTGCGCTGGTAGGGGTTTTGACGGGCATCGGGCGCTCGAAGGTGGCCATGTCCGATCAATCCCCCTCGAGAATCAGCGTGGTCTGCTCGGACAGGATTCCGCCGTTGCCGGACACAAAGGCGCGGTGACAGTCGGCGACCTGGGCCGCACCCGCGCGGCCCATGATCTGGCGCGTGGCGTCGCAGACATGGTGCATGCCGCCGGCCAGTCCGGCTTGACCGAAGCCCAGTTGCCCACCCGCGGTGTTGAGCGGGAAGTCGCCGCGGAAGGTGAGGTCATGGTCGGCGACGAACTCCATGCCCTTGCCCTTCTCGCAGAATCCCGCGTCTTCCAGCGACAGCAGCACGGTGATGGTGTAGCAGTCGTAGATCGACACCATGTCCATCTGCTCGCGGCTGAGATCCGTCATAGCGAACGCGGTATCGGCGGCCTCGGCAATCGGGGTGTGCAAGAGGTCCTCGCGTAAGTCGGGGTCTTGAACGGCACGTGTTCGCCGAATCCCTTGATCCACACCGGACGATGGCGCGCCCGCTTGGCGAGATCCGCATTGGCGACGACGACTGCGGCGCCCCCGACGCAGGGCATGACGATCTCCAGCATGTGCAGCGGGTCGGCGATGACCGGACTGGCCAGAACATCGTCGACGGTAAGCGGCTTGTCCTTCCAGATCGCGCCTTCGGTGTGGTTGGCGTTGACTCGCTGGTCGACGACGATCTTCGCCATCGCCCGCTCGTCGTAGCCGTAGACCGCCGCGTAACGCTGAGCCACCTGGCCGTAGGGACCGTTCTGGCCGAGGTTGCCGTACGGGATCTCGAATTCAGCCTGGGGAGAGCCATATCGGTTACTCGACGATCCGAAGAACATCGCGTCGACCAGAGGCCTGGGCTTCTTCGCGGACGACGGGGTGATGTATCGGGCGGGCAGTGCGCACAGGACCGCGTCACAGATGCCGAGTTCGATCGCCGCGGCCGCCCGCCACACCATGGCCGCCGCGCTGGCTCCCCCGAGATCCACGCAGCTCGGCGAATCGGTCCCTATGCCTAGATATTCGGCAACGGTGGAGGGCACGAAAATCTCCGACTCCGCCAGATGGGACGCCACGATCCCGTTGACGACGTCGCCAGGCAGTCCCGCATCCTCGAGTGCGGCCGCGGCCAGTTCCGCCCATTGCTCGATCACGAACGGCGCAAGCGAGGCCTTGTTTAGCCGCTCGGGTGGAAGCTCGACATATCCGACGATCGCGGCTTCTCCGCGTAATCCCATGTATGCTGCACCTACTTTCGGGGTAATCCGAGAATCATCTGCGCGATGATGTTCAGCTGAATCTCCCGGGTTCCGCCGCCAATCAATTCGGCGGGAAGATGCAGGTACGGCTCTACGATGGCGGGGTCGGAGTCGGCAGACCATCGCCGACCTCCCGGTTAACTGCAGCGTGGCCTGGAATGTTCTGTCGCAGCAGCACGTTCATCGCCACTTTGGCGATGCTCGACGCCGGGCCGGACGTCTGGCCGTCGAGCAGTCGGATGGTTTCCCGCACGCCCAGCGCCTTGATGGCGTTGGTGTACGCGTCGAGTTCGCCGAGCGCGCGCAGCGCGTCGTCACGGTCCGGTCCTGGTTTCGCCGCGAGCCGGCGCAGCGCGAGCCGCCCGGTCGAACTTGACGTAACCGCTGATGGCCGAACGCTCTTCGGCCATCGTGGCGATCGCGAGGTTCCAACCCCCGGTCGGGTCTCCAAGCAGCATGTCGTCGGGCACGAATACGTCCGTGAGGAATACCTCGTTGAAGTGCGCGTCGCCGGTCGCCGTCTTGATCGGTTGGACTTCGATACCGGAGGATCGCATATCGACGATGAAGTAGCCGATGCCGCGGTGCTTGCCGGCCGTGGGGTCGGTGCGCGCCAGTAGTGCCCCGAAGTCCGCCCGATGCGCCGCCGACGTCCAGATCTTGTGGCCGTTGACGTTCCAGCCACCGTCAACCTTGGTTGCGCGAGTGGTCAGCGCGGCGAGATCCGATCCGGCGCCGGGTTCGCTGAACAGCTGGCACCACGCGATCTCACCTCGTTGCGTCGGCGGTATCAGCTCCTCCTGCAAATCCTTCGGCGCGGCGCGGAGCACCGAAGGCAGGATCCACTCGGCGATGCCCAGCGAGGGACGAACCAGGTCGGGTCGCTTGGCGAACTCGTCGTCGATGATGAGCTGCCGCAGCGGGCCGGCATCGAGTCCCCACGGCGCCGGCCAGTGCGGTGCGATCAGGCCCGCCTCGGCGATCAGTGTGCGTTGCGGTCCGGTCTCGAAGTATTCGTAGTCGCCCTGGCGGCCGGGTTGATCGTTGCGCAATTGCAATGCGGCATCCAGGGTCTCGGCCACCCATGACCGGAACTCCGATTCCGCGTCACCTAGGTCAACCGACATGTCACGCTGCTGGGTGCAGGTCAGCTGCCCCAGACGCCGGGCCCAGCGATTCGCCGGGCCGATCGACGCCGCCAGACTGATGGCCCGCCGCCAGTACAGGTGCAGGTCGTGCTCCCAGGTGAAACCGATGGCGCCGAACATCGTCAACGCGTCGAGCACGAGATCGGGCACCGGCGTTATCGCGATCACCGCCGCTCCGGCGGCGGCGATTCGGTGCTGGTCGAGCGGTTCGTCGAGCGGCGCGTACCGCATCCCAGGCCGCCGCGGTGGCCAACTCGCTGTTGACCAACAGCATCGCCGCATTGTGCTGCAACGCCTGGAAGGTGCCGATCGCCTTGCCGAATTGCTCTCGGATTCGCAGATGCGCGGTGACCGCTTCGACACACCACTGACGATGCCGGCCATCATGCTGGCGGCGAGCCCGAGCGTGACGCACCGTGCGCGATCGGGTCGATGCCGGTGAGCACTTCCGAATCGGTCGCGCAGTACTCGTCGAGTCGCAGGATCCCGGCATCGGTAACAAGGTCGGTGCCGGGTATGGATTCGACTGTCGCCGTGGGCTTTCCGGTGTCGACCAGCACCCAGACGACGTCGCCGTCCTGGGCTCGGGCGCCGACCAGGATCGTCCGTGCGGCCACACGCCCGCGGTGACCTCCGATGCGCCGGTCAGCACCCATCGCTCGACGTCGTCAGCGCGAGCACAGAAGTCACCGTCATCGGGAAGTACGACTGAGGCGGTTACGCCGGATGCGAGGTCGCGCACCAATGATTCGGCGGCCGGTGTCGAATCGGCGAGCAGTGCGACGGCTCCCGCAGCGACCGTCGGCAGCAGCGGTCCGGGCAACAGCGCCTTGCCCGCCGACTCCAGGACGCATGCGGCGTCGATCAGCCGGCCACCCTGCCCACCAAGGCGCTCCGGCAAATGGACCGCGTGAAAGCCGTTGCCGACCAGGGCATCCCACCATCCCGGCCGAGCGTCCTGCCGCGAGCTCGCCGAAACTGTCGCGGGTCGCGGCGATGGGGGCGTGCCGGCTGGCGAACTGCCCGACGGCGTCGCTGAGCTCCTGCTGCTCCGGGCTCAGTCCCAGGGTCACGACGACGGCCGAGAAGTGGCTGACGTTGGCCGCACGGACTGCTATCCTTCCGATGGATGGCTTACAAGACGAACCGTCTCGTCTTGTGGCAGACTACCGGGGCGGGTCAGGATATGTAAAGCGCGGCTCTGAGGCCGCAGGCAGCGAGGATCACCAGATGCCAAGCGATCTCACCCAGGTGAACCCGCAGGCGGTCTCCAAGGCGCCGCAGCGAGAAGTCGCGTACAGCAATCGTCACCGCCACGCGTGAACTGCTTCTCGAGCGCGGGTTCGACGGTTTGACCATCGAGGCGGTCGCGGCTCGGGCCGGGGTGGGAAAGCAGACCATCTACCGGTGGTGGCCCAGCCGTCCCGCACTTGTCGCCGACGTCATGCTCGAGGACGCCGACAAGCTTCTGGCGTCGGTAAACCACACCGACGACCTGGCCGCCGACCTCGTGGGTTGGGTAGGCAAGCTTGTCGCAAGCCTGACGACGGCCCGCGGCTCGGCCATGCTGCGAACCTTGACCGTCGCCTGCATGGAACATGAGGACACCGGCGTCAAACTGCGCGCCGGATTCAGTGCGCCGCTGCACGATAGCGTGCGGGACCGGCTTCTCGCCGACGGCATCGACGAGGCACCGCCGAATCGGCCGCGGACGCCATAGTCGGCGGCGTGGTGTATCCGATCCTTTCCGGGGCGCAGTCGTATTCACGACGGCGAGCCGAACTGAACCACGCGGCTCATCGTTGAGGCCCTCACCCGCGGACGCTGACCAAGACCGTAGCGGGCGGAACAACGCGTTCTTCTTGTAGTGGTGCCCTCCCATTCGCCGCATGATGTTGTCGAGCACGGTGACCGCGTCGTCGAGGTACGGGCCTTTGTTCAGCATCACGCACTCGGCCCGCTCGCTCATCGCCGCATCGCTGATCTCGGCGCGGGACGGAAGCCCGGTCTTGGCGAGCTGCTCGAGCACCTGCGTCGCCCAGATCACCGGCAGGTGCGCGGCCTCAGCACAGCCACAGAATCTCCTCCTGCAACTCGGCCATCCGCTCATAACCGCACTCGACCGCCAGATCGCCGCGAGCGATCATCACCCCGACCCGGGGCCGGCGCATCGCCGTAAGCAGCAGCTGCGGCAGGTGTTCGAAGCCCTGCCGGGTTTCGATCTTGAGCACGATGCCCAAGTTGTCACCACCTAGCCGGCCGAGCTCATCGAGCAGCCGCTCGACATCGGACGGGTTGCGCACGAACGACATCTGGACCAGATCCGCCAGTTCGACCACGGCTGACATGTCAGCGACGTCGCGGTCGGTGAGCGCCGATATCGGCAAGTCGGTGTCGGGCATATTGATGCCCTTGCCGGCCTTCAGGCGGGCTTGCCCCTGCTCCGGGTGGTCGATGCGCACGGTGAGGACATCGCGGTCGACCGACACCACCCGCCCACCGATCTTGCCGTCGTCAAAGTGGACCGCATCACCGACATGGGCATGGTCGAACACCTCGGGCAGCGTGCAACCGATGCGCGGAATAGCTTGGCTGCCGTCGACCGGGGCCGGTGAACAGTCGCGCGTCAGCTGCAGCAGGTCGCCAGAGTGCAATACCAAACTCTGCTCCGTCTCGGGCAGCTGGCCGACTTCGGTCGACTCCCCGCCGTCTCCGGCATGCAGCACCGTTCCGGTTTGCAAGTAGGTTGTTTTTCGCGCGGTCATCACAAATCCGCCCGAGTCAGGGTATCAGCAACAGCCTCCGAGAACGAGTTCACGCTTGGACCCGCGTGCGTCCTGCAAAATCAGTACATCGCCGGCAGCGCGGTTGGTCAGCCAGTGCCGCGGAACCGTAACCAACACCATGCCGGGTTCGGGCGGCTCGGTCGGCTCCTCAGTCGACGTCAGCCACGCCCGCGCCGGGGCGACGACCTGACCGAGAGCGTCTCTTTGCGGACGTAGTTTGACGACGCGCGGTCCCGGCTCCAGGGGCCCGGTTCGCAGCTTCGGCCCTGCCAGATCCATCGCCACCCGACATGTTGTGCCTGCACATGCGGCCGCCTCCCGGACATGGTGCGCCATCGCGCGCCACGCCTGTACATCATCGTGGGCGCAGTTGATCCGTGCGATGTTCATGCCGCGCTGCACGAATCCGCGTACCAAGTCAGGGTCGGTTGCGGCCTCCGATGGCAGCGTGACCATGATGCGTGCCATGCGATGGGCGGGGCGGGGCCCCAGCAGCTCCACTGTGTGTTGTCGCAAGATTTTTGGTCCCTGCTCAATGGGCACCGCCGACGGTGGAGGCGGCTGCCACCTTCCGCCCACCATGGCGGCGATCGCCGAGCGAACCGCCGCAAGCGTGGCCTGAACATGTGCTTCGCTGCGGCCCAACGACGAAAGCCCGAAAACCGCAAGCCCCGCTTGCAGTTTACGCAAATCGAATTGGCGAATCGCCCAATAGTGCACAAGGTTTCGCGCGCTTGACCGATGCTCGGGCGCAATGGCGGATAGCCATCCCGCCCAGGAAGACTCCGCGTCCGACAAGCTGGTCAGGAGCCATCGACCTGCTCGAGCAAACCCACCAGTCGCCGAGTGACGTCGGCTTCGACGGGTGCCTGTGTGCGGTGCGGGGCGCCGTCCACATGGCTGGCAATGCGCTCACCGGACACGGTAACTCCTTGTTTCGTGGTTTCGCGGCCACACAGCGTTAACGTCCGCGTAACGCTCTTGATGCGAATCATCAAGGCACACGCCAAATTACTGGCGTCCCTGCCGCCGCGGCAGAGGCATTGGTCCTCGAATCGAGAGCTGCCGACCGATCACCCGATCGTGATCGCGGCCAGACCCTGACCCACACGGTCCGGTAGGGATCCCCCGTGGCTGAGCCAGTCGTCCAGGGCGATGCGCACGGCCGCCATCGCCAGCGCACCGATCAGGCGGGGCCTGGGGTCCTGGGGGGTCAATCGCGGCAGCCGCGGCGCGATTAGCTCGGCGATCGCCAGCTCGTACCGCACATAGATGTGTAGTGTCCATGCGTCCAATGTCTCGGAAGACCTTGTGAGGAGCGGCCAATTCACGGATCTGGTCCTCGATGTCGGCGAATCCGCCGGCGAGCTCCTGAAGGCGCCGATGACCGCCTCGGTGGCGCTCAGGTGCTCGGGCTGGGCCGCCAGGGCGGCGGTGATCCGGTTGAGCCAATGGACGGTCATTCCCTCGGCGACGGCGTCTTCCTTGGAGTTGAAGTAGCGGAAGAAGGTCGCCCGCCCGATGTCGGCCGTCGTCGGCGATGCGGTCCACCGTCGTGCCCGCCAAACCGCGCTCGGCCACCAGCTGGGCGGCGGCGCCGGCGATGCGCTGACGCATCGCCGTTCGTTTCCGTTCGGCCAATGACGTCGTGGCAGACACTGAAGCAGCCAAGCCCCACCCTTTTCCCGCGAATCGACGCCTAAATCGTAAGACATAGTCTTAGCATGAGACGATGTCTCAAAGTACCGATTTGTCCGATACCGTTGCCCCGAAGGCGCGGGCCGCGTGGCAGTTCTTTCAGCAGATGGTCGCGGACGTCACCAAGATCGTGACCGAGGACGCCGAGTCCGAGCGCGAGCTGCTCGAAGGGCTGCGGCTGATCGCCCGCGTCTCGTCCCTGTGTGCGCAGATGTCCGTCGAGGCCGATGCCGAGCGGCCGACCTTCTTCGATATGTGTTCGGCGAACCGCATGGTCGGCGGTCCCAATCCCGACGGTAATTACTATCTGGCGATGATTCGTGGGGACCGGAGCTACCGGATCAGCGGCTCCCGGGGCACCAGCGCCTACCTCGGGCTGCAGATCCTGGCCGGGACCGGACTCACGCCGCGCCGCATGGCGGGGTATGTCAGCGACGTCGACTTGGCTTTGGAATCAGGCGAATTCGCGCTCGTGCTCTCGGCGGAGGAACCCTCCGGTCTGGCCGGTGCGCAGTGGGTGAAGATTCCTGACGACGCCTCGTCGGTGGTGGTCCGGGAGTACACCGGTGATCGCGCGCGCGAAGAATTGGCCACGCTGCGGATCGAGGCACTGAATCCCGGCGCGCCGGCACCGCTGACGGACGGCGAGCTCGCCGATCAGCTCACCGCGATGGCCTGGTCACTGATGAAGCTCGCGACGCTGCACCGCACCATCAAGCCGGAACTGCTCGACACGCCCAACGCGTTGCTGACCGCCGAGGCCGCCAACCTGGGCGCCGCCGACACCACCCCGGACAACCTGTACATGATCGGAACCTTCCGGCTCGAACCCAACGAGGCCCTCGTGCTCGACATCGCTCCGCCCGACACGCGGTACTGGAACGTCACGCTGGAAAGCATCTGGCACGAGTGCCTGGAACCGCGCGTCCGGCACAGTTCGGTGACCAACCGCGGCGTGGCACCCGATGCCGACGGCCGGGTGCGGATCGCGATCTCCGCGAAGGACTTCGGAATCGGCCACTGGCTCGACACCGGTGGCCGGCATCGTGGCTTCGTCGTCCTGCGCTGGCTGGACAACCCCAGCCCTCCCGACGTGACGGTGTCGGTGCGCCAATGTGAGGAGCCGGTATGACACTGCGGGACCGATTCGCCCCCGAGCGGCTGATCGACACCGCCTGCGAGGAAGTCGGAAGCGACGACTTCGGCGCCGAGGGTTGGCGGCCCGGGCTGCATCGCCTCACCGACGGGCTGATCCACGACGCCCGGCTGTCGGACATCGGTGTGGAGATCGCCCACCTCGACATCATGCGGGCCCTGAAGAACCGCCTGGGCGTGATCGCCTGGCGCAAGCAACATCCCGAGATCGCCGCCAAACCGATTGCGGCGCCGATATTCATCGTCGGCCAACCTCGCACCGGAACCACGATCCTCTACGACCTGCTCGCCCAGGATCCCGAGCTGCGCGCCCCGTTGACGTGGGAGGTCGACGAGCCCTGTCCGGTTCCGCAGCCGGAGACCTATCACGACGATCCGCGCATCGCGCAGACGCAGGCCAGCATCGAACTCTCCGAACAGATCATGCCGGGTTTCTTGGCGTTTCATCCGATGGGCGCCCTCGTCGGGCAGGAGTGCGTTCGTATCACGGCCAGCGAGTTCGTCAGCATGATTTTTTCGGTGCAGTACCGCCTGCCGGGTTACTACCGCTGGCTGCTTTATGAGGCGGACCACGCGGGCGCCTATCGCTTTCACCGAATCTTTCTGCAGCATTGCAGTCTGGGGTGTCCGGTCAGTGGTTACTGAAGTCGCCGGCACACCTGTGGCAGCTGGACACGCTGCTGGCCGAATACCCCGATGCGTTGATCGTGCAGACCCATCGCGATCCGCTGAACGTCATCTCGTCGATCGCCGCGCTGACCCACCACCTACGCCGGATGTGCAGCGACGAATCCAGCATCGCCGATTGCGCGGCCCAGTCCTATGAAGAGATCGTCGTCGGCCTGGAACGCGAGATGGCCCTGCGGGACGGCGGCGCTGTGCCCGCGGGCGCGTGATCGACGTGCAGTACAGCGATTTCATGAATGACCCGTGGACCACGATCAAGGACATTTATCAGCGGCTGGATCGAGAGCTACGACCCGGCGCTGAGCAGAAGATGCGTGCGTACCTTGCCGCTCATCCCAAAGACGGCGGGCGCGGCCGCTACACCTGGTCGGACACCGGCCTGGAGGCAGGTGAGGTGCGTGAGCGGGTGAGCGCCTATCAGGACCGCTACGGGGTAGCGACGGAGCAGCTGCGGTGACCGGGGCGCGTCTGAAATAGTTAATCGCTGGAGATCCTAGTCATTCAGCCACAACGTCATAGGCGTCCACTCTCCAAACTCCGTCGACCCCATCCTGCAGGTAAGATCTCCGCAAAGCGACAGGACATCTTTAGTGGAGCTTGATGGCGGCATTCGAAAACTCCTGCCCAGCAACGCCTAGGAGCGGCCATGGACGAAGACTGCCTGAAGCTCACTACCTATTTGGCCGAGCGTCGACGGACCGACGAAGGCTTCGTCTCCGATGTGCTGCTCGGCCTGTATGAACAGCACCGCATTGCTTGCAGCGTCGTGCTGCGCGGCATCGGCGGCTTCGGGACGGGGCGCCACCTCAGAACCGACGAGTCCCTCACGTTGTCCGAGGACCCGCCTGTGGCGGTCGTCGCCGTCGACACCCGAGCCAAGATCGAGGGGCTGCTCGACCCGGTGCTTGCCATCAAACAACGCGGCCTGGTCACCTTAGAGCGTGCGCGGCTGCTGCGCGAGGACATCGGGCCGCTAGAGCTCCCCGACGATTTGCGCGAAGCCGTCAAGTTGACGATTTACGTTGGCCGCAAGGAACGCGTCTATGGTGTGCCGGCCTACGTCGCCGTCTGCGATCTGATGTATCGGCGCAGGCTTGCCGGCGCATCGGTATTTCTGGGGGTAGACGGCATCTCTCACGGACAACGGCAACGTGCGCGCTTCTTCGGTCGCAATGCTGACGTCCCGATGATGATCATCGCCGTCGGGTCCGGCGAGCTCATCGGTCGGTTGTTGCCGGAGCTCGCAGAGTTGCTCCGGCGACCCATGTTCACGCTCGAGCGGGTCCGCGTCTGCAAGCGCGACGGCGAATTACTGGAACGGCCGCACGCCTTGCCGGGGACCGACGAACATGGCCTGCCGCTGTGGCAGAAGTTGATGGTCTACACCTCCGAATCGGCGCGTATATGGCGGTGTGCCGATTCACCGCGCGATTCTCCAACAGCTTCGGCGGCGCAAGACGCCCGACGGCGCGACCGTGCTACGCGGCATCTGGGGCTACCACGGAGACCACCAACCCCACGGTGACAAGCCGCTCTCCCTAAGCCGTCGAGTCCCCGTCGTCACCATCGTCATCGACACCCCCGCCAACATCGCCGAATCCTTCGACGTGATCGATGAACTGACCCGGAACGAGGGATTGGTGACAAGTGAAATGGTGCCCGCGCTGGTGTCGGACGAAGGCGATACCGGCCAAGGCAGCCCACCCATGGCCAGCCACCGGTATTAGCGCTACCGAAGTCAGCCGGCGACCGAGGCGTCGTAAATTGACTGGATCGCCTCGTCCAGCGTGGCGTTGAATTGCTCGTCAGACTGGTCGACGAGGAGTCCCTCGGTCAGCGCGCGGCTGAAGCTGGCGATCACCCCGCTGTTTTGGGCCAGCAGCTTGTTGGCCTCCTCACGGGAATAGCCGCCGGAGAGCGCGAGAACCCGCATCACCTTCGGATGGTCGACAAGGGCACGGTAGTGAGTTGACCTCGGTCGGCAAGCTCAGCTTGAGCATCACGCGCTGCCCCTCGGGCACGGTTTCGAGTTGTTTGGTGATTTCGTCGCGCAGGATCGTCCTCGGCCTGCGCTTTGTCCGAGATGGAGATGGTGACCTCGGGTTCGATGATGGGCACCAGGCCGTGCGACAGCACCTGATGGGCCACCTCGAACTGCTGGGCGACCACCGCGGCGATGCCCTCGCCGTTGGCGCCACCGATCACCGACCGTTCCTTGGTGCCAAACACGCCCTTGCCCGCGGCCCGCTCCAGCAGCTCGTCCAGCCCCGGCATCGGCTTCATCAGCTGCACATCGTCGGACGCCTCTGCCAGCCCCTTGTCGATTTTGAGGATGGGCACCACGCCCTTGGTCTCCCATAGGTAGGTGGTCGACGGCTTGCCCGCGATCTCGCGGTCCATGGTCTGCTCGAACAGAATCGCGGCCAGCACCCGGTCGCCGGTGAACACCGGGGAGGTGATGATCCGCGCGCGCATCTGGTGAATGAGGTCGAACATCTCCTTCTCGGAGGAGTATGCGTTGTCCTCGATGCCGTACAGGCGCAGCGCCTTGGGCGTCGAGCCACCGCTCTGGTCGAGCGCCGCGACGAATCCCTTGCCCGACGCCATCCGGTCGGCTTGCTTCTCGTTCGGCATGGAACTCTCCACTCCCTCGTGGTCGCCGCGCCTGTCGGTGACCGCGCACTACTCAAGCTCGAATCGTGCCGATCATATTCGGCCAATCACAGCCCCAGGAGGCAGGTCGTCAGACCTTGGTTTCGTCCTGTTCGGGAGATACGGGTTTGGTGGGCCACAGCGCCATGCGATCGAGAAGCCGGTCGCGCAGAACCAGCGTGTGAAAGAGTACCGCGGACATGTGGGCGGTGAACGTCGCGAACAGTAGGAACGCGAAAACACCGTGACACTCCCGGAGCACCGCGAACACGTCGATGTTGTGCGGTGCGATACCGGGCAGACGAAGTGGCCCCAGCAGTGTGATCGGGAATCGCGCCGCCGACAGCATGGCCCACCCAGTCAGGGGCTGGACGAGCAGCAAGGCGTAGAGCAAGTATTCCGACCACGTCGCGATGCGGCGTTCGGCGGGGCTCATGGTGGCCAGGAAGGGCGGGAGCCGGTGGGTGAGCCGGTTCACCAGGCGCACCACAGCGAAGGCAAGGATCAACATCCCTAAGGGCCGATGGATAGCCAGCAGCAGCGGGTAGTAGCTCAGGGAAGCGATCATGGTCACGCCGATGAACAACTGCGCGATGACCATCGGTGCCATGAGCCAGTGCAGAATCCGGGACGGCAGGGCGAAGCGCGCCGCGGTCGTGCTGGTTCCCTGGGTCTCGTCCATCACCGGAGCACCTGGCCCACGTTGACTTCGCTGGGCGATTTGGGTTCCTCGGCGCGGCGAGTGAAAGAGCGGGCGTAAACGGCTGACCTCGCGGCGAGCAAGGGGTCGTCGGAGGCGGTAATGCCGTCTGGCAGCACCAGCGGGTCGAAGTTGATGTCGCGCGCGTTGCCGGCCGCCTCGGTCTGTACCGCAGTGATGGTGATGGTGCCGGCGTCGATGGACCGTCGTGACTGCGGCCAGGGTTGGGTGGCGTCGTTGGTCGGATCGCCCGGCTCACCGATCGTGAGAACCAGCTGCCAGCTCACTGGTCGCTGTGCCAGTCGTGCGGACGAGATCGTCGAACAGGTAATCCTTGCCGGGTGATGACGCCGGGACCTCCGACCCTTCTTGCGGGACAGCGGACCAGCGCACCGGAACCGTCACGCCGGCGCTGTTGGTGAACCGAAAAGCATTCAGCCCGTAAAAGGTGCTGTCCGCGAATCCTGCGCTGGGCGGTGACTGTTTGATCAGTTTCATTGCCGCGACGGTCTCAGGATGGCGATCGAGAAACGCGGCCATCTTCTGTGGGTCTGGCTTGCCCGTATCGGGCAGCGGTTTGGATGCGAGCAACCGCTCGTAAAACCCTTGCGGGGTGCTGTCCGTGAAGACGGGAAGGTTGATCATCGCGGTGCGCCACTGCTGGCCGTTTGGTGTCTGGAACAGCAGCCCGAGTCCGCGGACGGTGTCCGGCTTGTCGGCCTGATCCGGCAGACCGCCGCCCAGCGAAAACCGACCAACGACCGGAACGGTGCCCGTCCGGAAGACCGCTGCCCGGCATATCGCCGCGCCCGCTCCAGTGCTCGCGAAGGTCCCTGTGGCGCTGAGGCCTTTGGCATGATTTCGCCGAAATCCGTCATGGCGGCCGTAGATGTGCTCGAACCGATCGGCGAACCGCGGTGGGGTCAGTGGGGTCAGTGCGCCGGGCCGCAGCCAGCCGCCGGCATAGGCAAACCCACCCACGTCGACCGCGGCGATACCGGCTACTGCGCCCATGCCCAGCAATGCGCGCCGGCGCGTCAGTTCGCGAAGAAGAGAGTGCGTGGGCTCGGTCTCGGCGGGTACATCCTCTTGCTCGCTACCGCGATCACCGGGTTCCACGCCCACCGTCCTTTCCCGCTTTTCCGGGCCACAGGCGCGCGGCCTGAGAACGAACTCGGTGGAGGCAATTCACGCACGGGCTGGCGCCATGCGCAACTTTTGCGGTGACCATCGCGCACATTCAGAGTACGTCGCGGCGCCGAGATTCGTTCAGTTCAATCTCGCGTTGTCGACGCGCCACCGCCCGGACCCGCAGGACCGCTTTATCTGAGCGTTTTGAGTGTGGTTTGCCGCGTGTCATACCATCAACTAAACACTTGCGGCTGCATCTGCACTTAGTAGCGCAGATCGACGGAGTGTGTCTCCTCCGAAGGCAAGCGTGTTCCGCGGGGTTGAATCAACAGCCCCCTGGGTAATGGCTGTTTGAGAGCTAGCGGTGTCCCTGAGGGACCGAATGTGAGTGATAGACCATGGGCGAACAATCCGGCGATTCAGTCGATCCGACCGGTTTTGAAGTAGGGAAACACCAGGTAGATCAGGCGGTCGTGCTCACCGTCTCGGGTGAAGTGGACATGCTCAGCTCGCCGTACCTGGCCGAGGCGATACACACTGCGCACAGCGCCAACAGCAGCTCCGGGGACGCGGTATCCCGCTGATGCGGGCGCTCGCCGATGAAGTGACCATCGACCGCACACCACACGGAACGCACGTCACGTGCTTGTGCCAGGACTTGCTGGATGCGTTCTTCCCGCGGGAGGACCGGACCGTCATCGAGGGGTTCGTCGATGCCGAGGTCGGAGAGCCCGGCTTTGGTCATCAGCGAGGTGCCGTAGGCGGCGAGCACGAGCTTTTGATCATCGCTGTGCCCATCCTCGATGAGCATCGCGCCGATGAGGCAGATGACAGCCATCTTGTAGGCGTTGAACGCGCGGTACCACGCGCGGTTCTGCACCTTGATTCCGCTGATCTCCTCGTAGTGCGCGAGCAGGGCGTCGATCGAGAGCGCGGCGGGATGGCTGTTGATGCCGACGGGTTGCATCCACAACATTTCCAGCCAGCCGATGTCGGTCAGGGGATCGCCGACCGTGGTCATCTCCCAGTCGAAGACCGCGCTGACCTCCCCGCCAGTGAAGGCGAAGTTGCCCGGTTTGGCGTCGCCATGCACCAGAGTGACCTTCGGGCACGGCGCGGGCTTGGCGTTCGCGCAGCGCCCGGTGCAGCCGTTCGAGGGCGGGCAGCGACCCGCGCTTGACCCGGTTCATTTCCGCGGCCCAGTGGTCGAGTTCTCGGTCGAGGTGTGTGTTGCCGTCATCGAGGGCGTCGAGCCCGGTCCGGTTAAGATCGACGGAATGGATCGCGGCGAGTTGCTCGACCAAGCTCTGGCACATCGCCAGCACGGTGTCGTCGGCGACGTCGGCGGGCGCCTGCATCTCGTAGACTCGCCGGCGGCGCGTTCCATCACGAAGAACGGCCGGCCGAACACCTCGCCGGTTTCCTCCAGCCACAGTGGCCGCGGCACGCGGACCTCGGTATCCTGCAGTGCGCGAAGGATGCGGAATTGGCGCGCGAGGTCGTAGGGCTCCAGCAGCGCGGGCGGCTTGGGGCGCAGCCGGAGCACCACGTCCTGGCGGGTCTGCCGTGGACCGTCGCGGGTGACCACCGTGAGCATCAGCATCTCGGCCGAATGCCCGAAGCTCACCCGGTCCAGGCCCTCGACGTGAACGTCGTCGGAGCCGGGCAGCTGGCTGCGCAGCCAGGCGGTCAGGCGCTCCTCGAAGTCGGCGTCCACCGTCACTGACGAGCTCCTTCGGCGTCGCTGCCGGCCGGCAGGCGGTCGACCGGGGTCTTGTCCTGGGTGAACGCCGACATGTCCATCGCCGTCCAGTTCGGGTACCGGCGGTAGCCTTCGCCGCCGAGCAGCAATTCGAAGATGCCCCACCCGGTGTGGCCGTCGCGTTCGAAGCGCATCAGCTGGTCGAGCGCCATCGACTTGCCTTCCGTCTCGGCGAGCTGCTCGAGATTGCTGCTGTCCCAATGGAAATGGATGAAGTACGCACCGGCGCCGAGGTCCTCGTATTGGCAGTGCGACATCGGCAGCCCGTAGTAGGCGTTGACGTGTTGGTGCGGGGCGTCGGCGATGACGCGATGGGTCTTGCCGTCCTCGTCGGTGAAGACCAGCACCGCGCGGGCCGGCCGCTTGCGCTCGCCGTCGAACTCGACGTCGTGCTCGATCTTGACGAACCGCTTCGACAAACGTGCCGTCCGCATAGGTGATGCCTCCGTCGACGTATTGCACTGTGCCGTCGGCTGATTCGATAATCCAGGCTTCTATCGCGTGGTCGTCGAAGCCGGCGTCGAGCCACAGCCAGAAGTCGATCTTGTCGGAAATTCGCACCCCGAAGGTGCGGTCGCGACCGCCGTGGAATCCGTCGACGCTGATGCGTTCGCCGTCGATCTGCACCCAACCGCTCCACCGTCCGGGTTCCTTCATGTGATACATGTCGGCGAGCAGGAGGCCGTCGTTGCCCACCACCTTCATGGGCAGCAATTCCCACATCGGCGCGGTGGGTTCGTAGTAGAGCTCCCATTCGATGCCGGACCCATTGGGTTCCACGTCAAGCCGCCACTTCTTCAGCGGCTCAACGCAGGTCCAGCGCATCGGCCCGGCGCTCAACTGGGCGCGATCACCACCGGTCAGCGGCCGACCCGACAGCAGGTCCCAATGCCGGCCGCCGGCGAGGCTGACCTTGACGTAACCCAGCCCGCTGGCGGTGTTCGGGTTGTTGCCGTAGCCACTGGCCAACAACATCGTGCCGTCCGGCGACGCGGCGAAAAAGTAGCAGCGATCCGACCACGTCGGATCGGGGTCGTGCACCGCGTCGAAGGTCGTCGGGAGCTGATGGGTGAACGACTCGTCGGCGGCGGAATAGACCATGGTTGTCCTCTCGGGCGATGTGCTTGATTCGCAATGGAATTCGTTGTTCTGCAGAACGGATCCCGTAACATCTGCGCCATGGAACCGAGCCGCCGGTGGGGCGACGACCGCGCGATCCTCGACGACGAGGAAGCCCGCAGGCGCATCCTGGACGCCGCGGGCCGCCGCATCGTGCAACGCGGCAACACTCAGTTCCGGATGGGCGAGGTGGCCGACGAGGCGGGGGTGTCGCGGTCCACGGTGTACCGGTACTTCCCCGGCCGCGACGACGTCCTGCTGGGCCTGATCCTGACGCGCGTCGATCACGCACTCGGGGAGTTGGTGCGCTCGCTGCCCGCGCCGGACGATCCCGTGCGGTCGGTGCCCGAGATGGTGCTGGCCCGCGTCGAGTCGGTGAACGGCAACCCGCTGAACGAGGCGCTGTTCGCCGCCGAGAGCACCGCCGTGGCGACGGCCCTCGAGAAGGGTTCGGAGCCCATCGTGGAGACGCTGTTGCGGCACTACGAACCGCTGCTGGATCGGTGGAAGTCCGAGGGCCGTCTGCACGCCGATCTCGATCCGCGATCGGTCGTCCAGTGGCTGCACGCGACCACGTTGTTCCTCCTGGCGCCCTCGTGGCGATACCGCCCGGTCGCCGACAAACGCGAGTTCGTCGAGCAATTCGTGGTGCGGGCCCTGGTACCACAGATCAGACAATAACGGCGTATTGTCTGATGTCCAGACATTCGAGTATTTTTGTCAGACCCCGTGCCGCGACGCCCGAACGGCTCGCGGCGCGGGTGACACGTCCGCACCGAGAAACGAACAGATATGAATAACCCCGTGGCGCAGGCACTTTCGGCCGTCGGCTTGGCCGCTCACCTGGGCCGCGGCGTCGGCCGGGTGACCACCGACGCGGTGGTCGGGGGCCGGTTGGGGTTGCCCCGCAGGGTGCAGGACATTGACGCGGCGGCGCTCTCCAAGGTGATGGGCACCACCGTCAGGTCGGTCCGAGTTCTTGGCAGCGACGCCGGGACGTCGTCGCGGGCGCGGCTGGTGCTGACCGGAAAGAACGTCCCCGACTCGGTGTTCGTCAAGATCGCGGCGAAGACGGCGGCCACCCGTTTGATGGGTGAGCTGGGCCGGCTCGGGCAGACGGAGGTGCGGTTCTACACCCAGCTCGCCCCGCAGGTCGTCGGTGCCCCGTCTGCCTACGGTGCGGCGTTCGATCCATGGACCGGACGCTACCTCTTGGTGCTGGAAGATCTCCCCGCCGAGTCGTGCGAGTTCCCCGACACCTTGCACCCGCTTTCGCCCGACCAGGCCAGCCTGATCGTCGAGCTGCTGGCCGACCTGCACGCCACCTTCTGGCAACGACTTTCCAGCGGCGGGCGCGGTCCGCTGGGCTGGCTCTATACGGCGTCCGGCGACGTCACCTCCTTGCTGACCGGCTCGCTGATGCACGCGTCGATCAAGCGCCTTGCCGAGCGCACCGAGATCCCCATTGAAAAAGGCCGCTTCATCGCCGACAACTACCGTGCCGTCGCCGCCCTCATCGACACTCCCCCACACACCGTCATGCATGGCGACGCTCACCCGGGCAACATGTACTTCCACGGCGGCAAGGCAGGGCTCCTGGACTGGCAGGCTGTGCGGCGCGGGCACCCGTCCCGGGAACTGGCCTACACGCTGATCACCAGCCTGACGCCCGAGGATCGCCACACGACCCAGCGCGAGCTACTCGACGACTACCGCCGCGCGCTCGCGGCGGCCGGTGGACCCGAACTGGACCGCGACGAACTGTGGCTGCGGTTCCGCCAGGGTGCGCTGTACGCATATGTTGCTCCCCTGATCACAGCGGGGATGGGCGGCATGCAGGTCGAAGACATCGCCATGGAAGGGCTGCGGCGCGGAGTCGCGGCGCTCGACGATCTGGAAACGGTCGCGGCGCTGAAGAGTTCTCTCTGACAGAGCAAGTTCCGCCGAACCTATTGCGCTGGCCGCCGCAGGAGTTACGCTACTTCGCGTAGCGTAATGCTCGGTCTTATGCGCCTTCAGCCCATGGCGGCAAGGAGAGTCTCATGTTCGACCTGAAGATCATCGGTGGCACCGTCGTCGACGGCACCGGCGCGGAGCGCTATCACGCCGACATCGGCATCAAGGACGGCAAGATCGTCGACGTCGTCCGCCGCGGCGCCGGCGACCCCGCGATGGGCGGCCTGAGAAGGCACAAGCCGCCGAAACCATCGACGCCACAGGGCGTCTGGTGGCCCCCGGCTTCGTCGACATCCACACCCACTACGACGGCCAGGTGAGCTGGGACAGCCTGCTCGAGCCGTCGAGCGGCCACGGGGTGACCACGGTGGTCACCGGCAACTGCGGCGTCGGCTTCGCCCCGGTGCGGCCCGGCACGGAGGAATGGCTGATCGAGCTGATGGAGGGCGTCGAGGACATCCCCGGCACCGCGCTGACCGAGGGCATCACCTGGGGCTGGGAGACCTATCCCGAGTACCTCGACGCGATCGGCCAAGCAGAAGTTCGCGGTCGACGTCGGCAGCCAGGTCGCCCACGGCGCCGTCCGCGCCTACGCGATGGGCGAGCGGGGCGCCCGCAACGAGCCGGCCACCCCCGACGACATCGCGGCGATGGGCCGACTGGTTCGCGAGGCGATCGAGGCCGGCGCGCTCGGCTTCTCGACGTCGCGCACGATCGGCCACCGCGCGATGGACGGCGAGCCGGTGCCCGGCACCTTCGCCGCCGAGGACGAGCTGTTCGGCCTCGGCCGCGCCATGGCGGCCGGCGGGCAGGCGGTGTTCGAGCTGGCCCCGCAGGGAGCCGCGGGCGAGGACATCGTCGCCCCTAAGAAGGAACTGGACTGGATGCGGCGGCTGGCGGCGAGATCGACCGGCCGGTCTCGTTCGCGCTCATCCAGGTCGACGCCGACCCGAACCTGTGGCGCGAGATGCTGGACCTCTCCGCGGACGCGCACGCGGCGGGCAGCCGGTTGTACCCGCAGGTCGCGGCGCGCCCGTTCGGCATGCTGATCGGCTTCCAGGGCCACCATGCCTTCAGCCACCGGCCCACCTACCGCCGGCTGAAGGCCGAATGCAGCCGCGAGGAGCTCGCGCAGCGCTGGCCGACCCCGCCGTGAAGGCCGCGATCCTGTCCGAGGACGACCTGCCCGCCGACCCGACCCTGTTGTTCGACAGCATGTTCGCCCTGGTGCAGCACTCGCTGCAGACGGCTCTACGCGCTGGGCGATCCGCCCGACTACGAGCCCACCCCGGACCGCACCGTCGCGGCGATCGCCAAGGCCCGCGGCGAGGACCCGCTGGCGACCCTCTACGACCTGATGCTCGAGTCGGACGCGACCGCCATGCTGATGCTGCCGTTCTTCAACTACGCCGACGGCAACCACGACGCGATCCGCGAGATGCTGCTGCACCCCGCCGGCGTGGTCGGGCTTTCCGACGGCGGCGCCCACTGCGGGATGATCTGCGACGCTTCGTATCCCGACCTTCCTGCTCACCCACTGGGCGCGGGACCGGCACCGGGGCGAGAAGCTGCCGCTGGAGTACGTCGTCCGCAAGCAGACCCGCGACACCGCGCAGCTGTTCGGTCTCACCGACCGCGGCACCATCGAGCCGGGCAAGAGGGCCGACCTCAACGTCATCGACTTCGACGCGCTGACGCTGCATCCCGCGGCGGTGGCCTACGACCTGCCGGCCGGCGGGAGCCGGATCCTGCAGGGCGCCACCGGCTACGCGGCCACGATCGTCAGCGGGACGGTGACCCGCCGCGACGACGTCGACACCGGCGCCCGTCCCGGCCGTTTGGTGCGCGGAGCGCGTTAAGGCTCCGCGTCATGCCCGAACGCAGCCCGCCGGCAACCCGACCCGCACCCGCGACGAGGACGCGATCGGCACTCCGCCGGAGAGCCCGACCCTGGTGCCGGCCGAGCGCTATTACTCGCCGGCGTTCGCCGCGCTCGAGATCGAGCGGATGTGGCCGAAGGTGTGGCAGCTCGCCTGCATGGTCGACCACGTCGCCGAGCCGGGCGACTACTTCGAGTACCGGTGCGGCCCGTACGGGGTGTTGATCGTCCGCGGCGACGACGGGGTGCTGCGCGCATTCCAGAACGCGTGCCGCCACCGCGGCAACTCGCTGTGCGTGGGCTCGGGCTCGGGACTGCGTGAGCTCAAGTGCGGCTACCACGGGTGGACCTGGGACCTGGCCGGCACGCTCAAGCGGGTGCCCAACCGCAAGGGCTTCGGCTCGCTGCAAGATGTCCGACTTCCCTCTGGTGCCGGCCCGGGTCGACACCTGGGAGGGGCTCGTCTTCGTCAACCTCGACCTCGGCGCGATGCCGCTGCTCGAGTACCTGGAGGCGGTGCCCGACGACATCGCCTGGTGCCGGCTGAGCGACTTCCGCTGCTACGCCACGCTGACCGTCGAGGTCGACGCCAACTGGAAGACGATCGCGGACGGCTACAGCGAGACCTACCACATCCAGACGCTGCACCCGGAGTTGCTGCGCTGCGTCGACGATATCCATGCGCCGCAACAGATCTGGGGCCATACCGGCAAATCCGACCAGCCCTACGGCGTGCAGAGCCCGCGTTTTGACGGCGCGCTGAGCGATGAAGAGGTCTGGGACGCCTACGTTTACACGCAGGGCGCGCTGATGGGCGCAGCCGAAGGCACCCCCTTTCCCGCCGACGGACGCCGGCCCGGGCAGACGGTCCAGGACCTGATCGCCGAACACACCCGGGCGTTTGCCGCCACTCGCGGGGTGGACCTCGATTGGGCCGACACGGACCGGATCACCCGGCTGCATCAGTACAACGTCTTCCCGAACATGACGCTGCTGGCCAACGCCGACCACCTCACCGTCATGTGCTCGCGGCCCGGCCGCGACCCGGCGCACCGCCGATCAAGGCGAGCTGGTCATGTTCTTGATGACACGGATGCCGCCGGGCGCGCGCGCGCACAAGCCGACCGATGTCCGGGTGACCGCCGGTGAGGCCGAGCCCGGCGTGGTGCTCACGCAGGACATCCAGGTGCTCGCGGGCCTGCAGCGCGGCATGCATCAACCCGGTTTCACCCATCTGGTGCTGTCCAGCGAGGAACGGCGGGTGATCAACATGCACCGCAACCTCGAGCGTTACCTGGACTTGCCGAGTCCGAGCAGATGAGCGGCGGCACGACGACTCAATCGCCGTCAACATAATTCGTGTAGACACGCCGTAATCGGTCCGATGCGATTTAGAATCCGTTTCGTGATGACCCCGTCAAACCCGTGGGGGGACGACCGAGGGCAACTCGCGCATCAGCTACAGATGCGATATCAACCACTCGCGCGAAGACGCGCGCGCCGGATGTGCCAGAGCTTCGAGCGGGTCGGCGTCCGAACGGCGCCCGACCGGCTGCGGGAGATGCTGGCGGGGGCGCCCCTGGCGGCTCATGAAGTGATGGATGTCAATTTCGCGCTCATCGCGCTGCAGTTCGACCGTGAAACGCGCGCCGCGCGGTACAAGCGGCTGAAGCGACAAGGCACCCGCTCTCTGATGTTCGCCGGGTTGGTCCTGGTGGTGTTGAACTTCCTGATGTGCATGGCCTACGTCTTGCTGAACCTGGCGGAGCAGGGCGCGCCCCTCTAATCGCTGAGACCTTCTTCAGCGTGGGACGACGATGCCGTTGTCGTAGGCGTAGACGATCGCCGCCGCGCGGTCCCGCAGGTCGAGTTTTCCGAAGATCCGGCCGATATGGCTCTTGACCGTGACGCCGGAAATGCAAAGTTCGTCGGCGATCTCGGCGTTCGATAGGCCCCTGCCGATCAATGTCAGTACGTCGAGCTCGCGGGTGGTCAACTCGGCGATCGCGGCGCCGCGCGGTCCGGGCGCGGCTTTGCGGTAGGTGGTGAGCACGCGCGCGGTGACCGCGGGATCCAGGTAACTGTCGCCCCTGGCGACCGCCCGCACCGCGCGGATCAGTTCCTCGGCGGACGAGTCCTTGAGCACAAAGCCGGCCGCCCCGGCGCGCAGCGCCTCGGACAGCAGCTCGTCCTCGTTGAATGTGGTCAGCGCCAGCACCGGCGGCGTCCCCCCGAGCCTGCGCGTCGCCTCGATGCCGTCGACCCGGCGCATGCGCAGATCCATCACGATGACGTCGGGTCGGTGCTCGGCCACCGCCGCGGGCACCTCGTCACCGTCGGAGCATTCCGCGACGATGACGAAACCGTCCTTGCGCCGCAAGATGCGGCGCAGCCCCGAGCGCACCAGGTCCTGGTCGTCGACGAGGAGGACGGTGATTTCGGGGGTTACGTCAATCACGCCTTGCACCACCACGGTCGCCAGCCGGTGTCGCCTTCGTGCAGCGGTATGTCGGCGCGCACCGACCATCCGTCTGGGGTCGGGCCGGCGTCGATGGCGCCCCCCAGCAACTCGACGCGCTGGCGCATGCCGCGCAACCCGCGTCCCTCCGCAGATTGCGGGGCGGCTATCGCCGCCGGTAACCGGTTGTCGACCGTGAGGCTGGCCGATGCCGCTGAGACATTCAGCACCACTGCCGATTTCGAGTCGGCCGCATGTTTGGCGATATTCGCCAGCGATTCCTGCGTGATGCGGTACACCGCGAGACCGACCGCCGCCGAGACGCGGTCGGTGACTCCGTCGACGCGCAGCGTGACCTCCAGGCCGGCGCGCTGAAAATCCGCGACGAGGCCGCCGACGTCGTCGATGCCGGGTTCGGGAGTTGTCTGCGTGGCCTTCGTCGGCGAGCTGTCCAGAAGTCCGACGGTGCGTCGGATGTCGGCCATCGCCTGCCGGCCCAGGCGTTCGGCCTGTTCGAGCGCCTCGACCGCGTCATCGACGTCGCGGTCCTGCTGCAGTCCCCGGCGCGCGCCCGTCACATGCAGCAGGGTGATGCTCAGCGAATGGGCGATGACATCGTGCACTTCGCGGGCGATGCGCCGCCGCTCGTCGGCGGCCGCGTGCGCGGCCAACATCTTCTGCGCCTCGATCTGTTCGGCCAGCAGCAGCCGTTGGGCCCGCATGAGGTAGCCGAGCAGCCAGCCCGCCGCGACGAAACCCAGGTACAGCACCACCGCGTCCAGGCGGTGCAGCGCGGACGCGGCGAGCAGCAGCGCGCCCGCCGACACGGCGGACAACAAGCCGCCCGCGATCGAGCCCAACGTCGCGACCGATAGGACCATCAGGACCAACAGCGCTGGAGCGAAATCGGCGTGAATGGGTGTCGACGTGCCGAAGAGCATCACGGCGGTGGCCGTCGACCAGGTCGCCCACATCAGCACCGGGCTGAGCTTCATGTTCAGGAAGAAGAACATCAGCGTTGGTGAGATGGAGAGAGCGAACGCGGCTAGCGCGACGGGCAGGTCGGCGGTGGGTCGCTGCAGGATCGCGATCACCCCGCCGGCCACCTCGGTGGCGTCGACGGAGATCAGCGACGCCCAGGTGATACCGACGGGAATCAGCTCGCTTCGCCGACGAAACTGCTCGCGGACGTATGTCGTTGCGGCACGCAACATCGTCCAATCGTAGAAGAGCGCGCCGCGTGCCCACATCATGCCGTGGTCGGCAATTGTCTCCACCCCTGGTAGGAGACAAAGACTGCACTTGGGCACGACGCGCTCCAGCCAGTCGCTTTCCTAACGTCGAGTCATGACATGGACACTGCTGCACGATCGGATGGCCTTCATGGCCGAAGTGATCAAAGCCGCCGAGACCGACCCCGCGGCGGCACTTGCGTTGGTCGCCAACTCATCCGAGGTACCCCGGCTGTTCGGTGACGAGGAGGGTTTGCTGCTTTCGCTGGGGCAGCGCTGGATCACCATGCTGGTGGCCAAGCTGGACCAGGCGGCCCACGAGGGCGTGTCGACCGAACAGGTGCGGGCCGACCTAGAGGCCGCCGAGCCCGGCCTGCACGCGCTCGTGCGGATCGGCTCCCGGCGGTCGCTGCGGGTGCGCTCCCTGTCCCGGGGCGAGCACGTTGCCGTGGGCCTCTTCGGCGGACCGACCGGCGATCGGCAGACCGTTGCATGACGGGAGGGGAATCCTGGCGCGGCTCACCGGTCGCTACGCGGTCCTGATCGTCGGCCTATGGGTCCTGGCGGCGGCCGCCGCCAACCTGGCGATCCCGCAACTGGAGCGTGTGGTCGACTCGCACGCCCGATCCTTCATGCCCACCGACGCGCCGAGCGCCGTCGCCGCCTCGCGGGCCGCCCAGTTGTTCGATCAGACCCCGAGCAACAACTTCGTTTACGTTGTGCTGGAACGCGATCAGAAGCTGACGCCACGCGACCGCCAGTTCTACGACGCGATGACGACGGCGCTGGGTTCCGATCGGCGCCACGTGTACGCGGTGACCGACCTGTGGTCGCAGCCCGCCACGGCCGCCGGCGCGCAGAGTTCGGACGGGCGGGCCGTCAGCGTCATGGTGCGGCTGGCCGGGATGCTCGGCACCGCCCAGGCGCGCGATTCGGTGAACGCTGTCCGCGCCACCGTCCAGAAGCTCTCACCGCCCGCCGGGCTGGAAGTCCATGTCACCGGCCCGGGCGCCACGATCGTCGACGAATTCTCCGCGATCGATCGGCAGATGCTCGGAATCACCACCGCCACCATCGGTCTCATCCTGCTCTTGCTGCTGGTGGTGTACCGGTCGCCGGTTGCGGCCGCGATTCCGCTGATCTCGGTCGGGCTCGCCCTGGCGCTGGCCCGCGCGGTCGTCGCCGCATTGGGACAAGCCAACGTGGTTGAGGTATCGCTGTTTTCGGTGGCGTTGATGGCGGCCATGACGCTGGGGGCCGGCACCGACTATGCGATCTTCCTGGTCGGCCGCTATCACGAAGGCCGCCGCCGCGGCGTCGCGCCGGCCCAGGCATTGCGGGAGGCCTACCGTTCCATCGCGCCCGTCGTGATCGGGTCGGCGCTGACCGTGTCGGTGGCACTGGCGTGCCTGGTGTTCGCCCAAGTGGGCTCGTTCCGCAGCGCCGGGTTGCCCTGCGCCATCGGCATTCTGGCGACCATGGTTGCCGCGCTGACCCTGACGCCCGCGCTCATGAGCCTCGCGATACGCCGAGGGTATCTCGAACCGCGGCCGTCGAAGACAGCGCGGCGCTGGCGTCGCGTCGGAACGGCCGTGGCACGCTGGCCCGGGCCGATCCTGGCCACCGCGGGCGGGTTGACCCTGCTGGTCGCGCTACCGCTGGCCGGCATGCGTGGCGGCTTCAACGAGCCCGCCGCCACGCCGTCGTCCACCGACTCCAACCGCGGCTATGCCAGCGCCGACCGGCATTTCGCGGCCAACTCGCTGTTGCCCGATGTCATCGCGATCCAGGCCGACCACGACCTGCGCAACCCGGCCGGCCTGATAGCCATCGAGCGAATCACGCGCCACATCATGGCCGTACCGGGTGTGCGTGCGGTGCAGTCCGCCAGCCGCCCCGACGGTAAGGTCCCCGAACAGGCGACGTTGAGCTATCAGGCCGGCGTCCTCGGCCGCCAGTTCGGGGACACCGTGGACTCACTGACCCAGCGCCTGAAGCGAGTCTCCGAGCTGGACAGCGCGCTGGCGCAGACCCAGCTTGCGGTGGACGGCCTCGGGAATGGATTGCGTGGTGGCAGTGCGGGGTTGGCCGACATGTCTGGTGCCGCGGAAGACATGCGCGCCGGTATGGACGGACTGCAGCGCAACGTCACGACGGTGTCGGGTTACCTCGACCCGTTGCGGGACTTCGTCGGGCAAACTCCCGACTGCGCCGCCAATCCGATCTGCTCGACGGTGGACCGCGTGCTCCAGCCGGTCGATAGCCTGGTGCAGACGTCGACGCGCCTCGATGCCGGCGCCGCCAAGCTGACCAGCGGCTCGAGCACGGCCGCCACTGCGATGGCCAGTCTGCCGCAGAGCGTGACCTCGATGAAAGACGCGTTGGGGCAGGCGCGTTCGGCCACCCACGACCTACTGAGCCTGACCGATACGCTCGGGCCCCAGATGCATCAATTGTCCGACTACCTGAACGAGATCGCGACGCAATTCCAGGGCAGTGCGGCGGCGGATTTCTACATGCCGCAGCGCGCTTTGACCGATCCGCGGTACACCGCCGCGATGGGCCACCTGATCTCCGAGAATGGCCGTGCCGCTTACCTGCTGGTCTACGGCGACGGCTCGGAGTGGGGTGGCGACGGAGCTAAGCGGGCAGACCAGGTCCGCGCGGCCATCAAGGAGGCCACCAAGGAAGGCACCCTGACCCCCACGGAGGTCGACCTTGCCGGCGTCGGCCCGGTGACTGCCGATCTGCAGCGCTTCGTCGCCGGCGACACCAAGCTGCTCGTGGGCGCCGCGTTGGTCCTCATCTTCTTGATCGTCGCGGCGATGCTGCGCAGCCCGGTCGCGGGGCTGGTCGTCGTCGGGACCGTCGTCACCTCGTACGCATCGGCTTCGGTGCCAGCGTCCTGATCTGGCAGCACCTGCTTCACCAGGATCTGCACTGGGCCGTCGCCCCGATCGCGTTCATCGCGCTGATCGCCGTCGGCGCGGACTACAACCTGCTGCTGGCGTTGCGCATCAAACAGGAAGCGGCAGCGGGCCTTAAGACCGGCATCATTCGCGCCTTCGGTGGCACCGGCGGCGTGGTCACCGTTGCCGGCATTGTCTTCGGGCTCACCATGCTGGCGTTGCTGAGCAGCAGCGTGCTCAGCATCGCCCAGATCGGCACGACCATCGCGGTGGGGCTCTTGTTGGACACCCTGGTCGTGCGGGCGTTCATCGTGCCATCCATCGTGGCGCTGCTGGGCCGCTGGTTCTGGTGGCCGCGCACGCTACCCCGTCGAGCGGACGTTGCTGTGGAAACGCCCGAGCCGCAGCCGCTTCCGGTCGCTACTGCTGCTGGGTGGCGGCCGTAGACGGCATCCCGACCAGCACCCCTTCGACGTCGCCGTCGGCGCTCACCATTAGACCTCGTCCCGGCGGCAGCGCTTGGGCGCGGACCGAGCGGTTGATCCGGTTTTGCGGATCGTTGTCCATGTAGAGCTGCGCCACTTTCGCCGAGTTCTGGAATCTCATCCACGGATCCATCTGCAGCGTCGCCCAGTTCGCGCTGTTGCGGGTGGTGAACACGTGCAAGCCGATCTGCCGGGCACGTTCCATCAGCTTCCACAACGCCGCCCCCACCGGGGGTTTGGGCGGGTAACTCTGATCGGGCCGCAGGTCTTGGACATCGTCGATCAGCACGAAATGCCGGGCACCTTCCCACGGCTTGAGCGCGCGCAGCTCCTCCTGGCTCAAGCCCTTGGGAGGCAGCCGGGGCAGCAAGACCTGTTGTGCGAGTTCGGTTATCACCTCGTCGATCTCGTCTTGGTCATAGGCATACGCACGCACATAACCCGGGCCGCTCAGGTCCCGCAGACCGTGCGGGGCGGTCTTCGGGTCGATGAGCGTCAGCTGCGCCTCCTCGGGGCCGAACCGGCTCATGATCGCCTCGCCGATGGCCACCAGCGACAGGGTTTTACCGCAACCCTGCCTCCCCAGAATCATCAAGCCCGGGCTTGCCCGGAGCTTGAACGGAACCGGGCCCAACTCGTGGCGCTCGCCGATGGCGAAGGCGATCGAGAGGTCATCGCCGCTCGGGTGCGCGGCATCGTACTCGAGAATCGCCCGCAACTCGACGCGCTGCGGAAGCCGCTGCAACGTCGCGTGTTTCGTCACACCCGCGACATCGGCGATCCGCGCGCCGACGTCGACGATGCTCACCACCGCGCCGGTGGCGGGATCGGCCAGCGCCGGGACACCGATCCGAAGCTCGTGCAGGCTGTCCGTCAGGCCGAAGCCCGGACGGTTCAGCGTTCGCCGCGCGGCGTCCCGCGATTCGAGCGACGAGTGCCCCATCTGGCTTTCGCTCGGGTCGGCCAGTCGCAATTGTATTCGGGCCGTGGCGTTTTGCAACAGGCTCTGCCGCTGCCCGTGGATCCAGCCGCCGGCGCTGCACATCACGTGGACCCCGTACTCGGGACCGCGGCTGCTCAACGAGATGATGCGATCACCCAAGACGGTGTCTTTCGAGTACACGTCGTCGTAGTCATCCACCACGACGAACACGTCGCCGAAGGGGTCGTTGGGGTCGGTACCGCCCAGGCCGTCGCTGCCCGGTGCGAACCGGCGCTCACGGAAGCCGTCGAGATCGATCTTCAGCCGCCGGAACGAGTCCTCGCGCGCGTCGATCAGGGCGTCCATGCTGCTCAAAATGCGCTCGATGCCCTCGGCGTCCTTCGGCGACACGATGTCGGTGACGTGCGGCAGCGACGCAACCTGGGCCAGGGTCGCACCGCCGATGCAGAAGAACGTCACGCGCGCCGGGCTGTACATCGTTGCCGCCGAGCACATCAGCGTCATCAGGGTGGTCGTCTTGCCGCGCTGCTTGGCCCCCACGACGATGACGTTGCTGCGCAGCGCATCGACCGCGTGCACGATCTGCTTGGACTCCTCGGGAATGTCCATGACGCCCACCGGGAACATCAGCCCCGCGTTCTGGCCGTAATCGACGTGCCACGGCTTGCCCCGGTAGGCACCCACCAGAGTATCGACGGGCTCGGGGTCCTCCAGCGGTTCCAGCCACGGCCGGCGCGGCGACCGGTGCGGAACCTCGTGCAACGACTCCCGCAGCACGTCCACGATCTTCTTCCGCTTGAAACCGTCGTCGTGGTAAAGGAATTCGTCGGGTTCGGCGTCGACCGCGGCGGCGGCCTCCAGCGCAGCGGCATCCGACGCCTCGAGCGGCTGGTAGTGCCAGTTGTAGAGCCGCGGCTTGGTCAAGGTCATGTCGACGGTGGTCGCCACTTCCTTGGCCTTGGGCACCACGAACGGAGCCGAGAGGTAGAAGCAGCGGAACGGTTCCAGGTCGCGCGGCCCCACCTTCAGCAGGGCGAAACCGTTCTCTTTCGACGGCAGGTGGTAGGCGGCATCCGAACCGATCACCTCGCGGCTGTCGTCACCGGACTCCGCGCGCAGCGCGATGCGGAACGCGATATTGGACTTGACCTTCTGCAGCGACGACAGGTCCAGCCGCTGCCCGCCCAACATGAAGAAGACGTTGGCGCCTCGGCCTTCCTGGCCGATGTGGATGATCAGATTGATCCACTTCTCGTGATTGGCAAACAGTTCCAGATACTCGTCGACGATGACGAGCAAGACGGGCACCGGCGGTAGGTCACGTCCGGCGAGCCGGATCTCTTCGTAGTCGTTGGCGTCGCGCGCGCCCACCGAGGTGAACAGCTCATAGCGCTGCTTGATCTCGCCATCGATGACTCGGCGCATCCGTTCGGCCAGATGCCGCTCGTCCTTGCCGAGGTTCGACAGGGCCGCAACCACGTGGGGGATGCCCAGAATGTCCTGGGCCGCCGATTCGAACTTCATGTCGACGAAGATGACGTTGAACGCCTCCGGGGAATGCGTCAGCGCGATGCCGTAGACCAACGACAGGAAGAACTCCGACTTGCCCGAGCCACTGGTGCCGATGACCACGGAGTGAAACCCGAAGCCGCCGAAGTCTTTAGCGCGGATGATGATGTTCTGCAGCTCGCCGGTGGGTTTCGCGCCGACCGGGATTTCGCACCACCGCTCGTCGCCGCGGCCGCGCCGCTCGGCCCACAACCGGTCGACGTCCAGTTCGCGGGGATCGATGATGCCCAGCCCGCGCAGCAGCTCGGCGGCACCGCCGGTCGAATCGGCGATCTCGCTACGGCTGGTCGGCGACCACCTCGCCATCGCCCGCGCATACCGGTAGGCCCGGTGAATCGACAGCTGGTCGGCATGGGCGAAGAATTTGTCGCGCACCCGCAGCAGGGGCGCCGGGCGCCTGTCTTCGCCGTCGGCGTCAAAACCGTTCCTGCCGAATTTGTCTTCGCCGTTGAGCGGTGCGCTGTGCCGCTCGCCCATCTCGAAGACCTGGTCCGGGGCGAAGCCCACGCCGGTGCCAACCCGGGATGCGATGCGCAGCAGGGTGATTCCCGCCTTACCGACCTGTCCGACCACGCTTTCCCATGCGTCGGGGCTGCCGGTGTTGTCGTCGACGATGACCAGGTGCGGTCCCAGATCCACGGCGTCGGCGCCGGTCTCGAGCGCCGATCCCATCGCCGTCGGGCTGGCCGCCGCCAGCGGTGTCCACGCGCCGCGCTTTCCTTTCATGTGCAGCTCGGCGCCGAGGGTCTCCTCCAGCTCCTCCGGCGTGGCGAACACCAGGCGCCGGAAGCCGCACGCGTCGAACAGCTCGTCGTGCAGGTTGTGCGGCAGCCACACCATCCACGACCACAGCTCGGGGGTGCGGGTGACCACCATCAATTTCAGGTCGCGCGGGTTGTGGAACACCGCCAGCGAGCACAGCATCGAGCGCATCAGCGAGCGCAACCGGTCCAGGTCCTCCCCGACGAAGCTGAATCCCGGCGCCGACCGCAGGTTGACCACCTTGGCGATGTCACGAATCTTGCGCTGTTCCAGGATGAAATCGCGCAACGCCTGGCCGGTGACGGGTTCGAGTTCCTCATCGGAGGCGATGTCGGGCCAGGTCACCGACAACACCGAGTCGGGGGCGTGCTGCACGCCGGTGCCCAGCCGTACCTCCAGGAAATCCACATCGCCGCGGCCGCGTTCCCACATGCGCGGGCCGCCGATGATCGCCCCCAGCCCGCGCGGATCCGAGTGCAGCGCGTTCTGCCATTCGCGCTGCGCGCACACCGCGGTCTGGATCTCGTCGCGGTTCCCGTCGAGGTCGCGAAGATAGCGGCGGCGGCCCTTCTCCATCTCGCCCCAGGTGATCTTGCGGGCCCGCCCGAAGCGTCCGGAAAACGCCAGCATGCTGAACGCGCCGATGCCCATCAACGGGAAGAACCCGGTGGACAGACTGCGTACCCCGGACACGTAGAGCATGACGATGGTGCCGATGAGCGCCACGATCAGCGCCGGCACCCCGATCATCACCCAGATGTTGCGGGGCTCGCGCTCCGGCAACGCGATCGGCGCATTCGGTGCTACCCGAACGGGTTTCGGCGGCTCGATCTTGACCCGGTTGATGGGAAACGCTTTCTTGGACATCCCCTAGCCTCCCGCCTTCGCTGATGTCGTCACCACAGCCGCCTTGCCGAGCGCCGGTACGGTGTCACGGGCCACGAGCGCTGCCTCCCGCGACAAAGCCGGGCCCGCAGCGAAAGTGCGCAGCAACGGCCACGGCGCCTGTACTGCCGCGGCCGGGTCGAGCCCGAGCGCGCGCAGCGTGTCGTCGTTGGCCGCGATGCCGAACCGCACGCCGTTGTCGGACACCCAGAACAACGATTCGCGCGAATCGGAGGTGATCACCCCGCTGGTCGAGGTGACGAAGTTGGCGGCACCGGGTAATACCAGCACCTGGTTGGCGACCACCGAGGCCGGGCCGCGGTCGTCGCGCACCAGGTGCACGATCCGGTCGTCGAGGTACGAGTACACCGGAAGGCCCCGCCCGTTGTAGATGACGACCTGGGCCTGCGGATCCGTCGAGCCCTTCTCCCACCCGACGCAGGTGGTTGGATTGGCCGCGGTGTCAACGAAATTCAGCCGCTTCGTCGGGTAGTAGTCCACCGCCAGCGAGCTCACCTGGGGGATGTTGACCAACACGTCGGGTGTCACCACGCGGGGCGCCGTCGACCCGTAGGAGTTGGCGCTGCGGAGCAGATCGGCGACGAAGCTCGTGATCTTTTGCACCCCGTCGGGCAGGAGCACGTAGAACTGCTTGCCACCGCCGGCGGTTTGGGCCTGCAACACCGCACCCACCTGTGAACCCGAGACCCACGTCGACGGTGCGCCAGCCTGCGGAACGTCCGGGACACGCAGCGGTTCCGTCGCGGGCAATCCGTCGTAGAGCGCGCGCGAAATGTCCACCGGCGACGTGACTCCGGGGTCCAGGCCCAGACTCAGGGTGATCGCTCGGCTGGCCGGATCGATCTGCGAGCGCTTGCCGCCCCAGATCACATACGTGTTGCCCTCGAACGTCACGAGCACGCCCGCGTCTTCGGCCAGCGGTGCCGCGCGGCCGCCGCCGTTGAGCGTGCCCGCGATTGACGTGACGACCGGCTTTTCCCCGCTGCGCGGCCGCCCCGCCGTATCGCACACGGCCCATGCCGAAGTCGCGCCCCGGTTCACCGGCATCGCCGCCGGCGCACCTGGAATACCTATCAGTGGTCCAGTCGGATACTTCGCGATCTCGCTGCGCTTCACCCACGTCGGTTGGTTCGCCGTCCCAGTGGCCAACCGGGCGGACGTCAGGTTCAGGGCCGGATAGAGCCGGCCATCGATGCGGGCATAGATCGCGCCCGAATCACGGTCGCCGATGATCGATGATTCACCAACTGCACCAGTCGGTTTCAGGACGTTCAGCAACATCATCCACCCGGCGGCGATGGCCACCAACAACATCGACAGCATCAACGCGGCGGTCTGCTTGCGGTCGTCGTGTTTCATGCGCACCGAGAACCGGGTGGTCGCCGCCCGCAGCCGTCGGTTGTAGAACAGGTGACCCGAATTCTGGTCGCGGTTCGACAAACTCAGCGGCATGCTCAATACCCCTTAGGTGATCGGCGAGGATCGGCCTGCTGAATCCGATCAGCCAAATTCGATGCGTCTGCGGCAACGCCGTAGCGGCCCATCGCATAGTTGATGAACGCGCACGCCTGCGCCACCAGATTGTTGATGTCGCGTGACGTTCCCGGCTCGTGATAGGCCGCGAACGTTGGCCCGATGAACTGCCAGGCCCCCTTGCTCGGCGTGCCCCGCGCCGCGTTGGAGTCCCAGTCGTTGACTGCGCTCGCGTTGTAGTTGGACTCGCGGCGGGCCACCAAATCCATCCCGCGCTCCCAGCGGGCACGCGCCGCGGGGTCGTGAATGCCCTTGATATCCAAGGCTTTGCGAATCGCCGCCACGACCGCCGCCCGCCCGCTGCCCTGGTCGCCCCGCATCGCCGCCCGCCTTCGTCGGTAGCGCAGCCGCCGCAGCCGCAGCGCCAGGAGCCGCGCCCGCCGGCGCGAGTTCAGGATGTGACGATGCTGGGTACGCAACCTCGCCTCCATCCGGGCCATCGCCTCGCGCCGCGCC
Organism: uncultured Actinomycetota bacterium; assembly: GCA_963850895.1. GTDB lineage: Bacteria > Actinomycetota > Actinomycetes > Mycobacteriales > Mycobacteriaceae > Mycobacterium. The sequence continues at coordinate 444,760 of CAWKNK010000003.1, forward strand.
ATCGGCGTATCGGTCGCCGGGATCACGTCCGCCCTGGCGTCGTCCAGGACGGCGCCGGTCGCCGCCTTTGCCTGCGCGTGGTCGGCCCGGGCCGCCGCCACGATCTGTGCGAGCGCGCGGTCGGTGGCGCCCAACCGGCGGAGTTCGTTCCAGGAGCTCGTCGACCGCGCTGCCGCGGCGTCGGGGAGGCGTTGGGTTACGTGCTCGGCGTGTTCCGGCGTGGTGGCGACGCGGGCACCGACGACGTCGCCGGCGAACAGGCTATGGCCGCGGGACAAAGCCGTCACCGCCTGCATCAGCGGATCAGTCAAGGACTGCCCCACGCTGGTCCCCTTTGCGCGCATCCGTTCCGGACACTCGACCTATTTCTCCCACACCCTCTGGCCGCGAAAATCCGTATCAATAGCATGCACGAATCGGCAGTTCCGCTGTCAATAACGAGCGACCCGATATGGCCCGTCGGCTTGATTACCTAGCGACACTACTGCTGCGCGCGTGACCCGACCACTCACCTTCAAAAGCGGTGGGAATGGCCAACGGCCCGGCTATTCCTTCGCCTCGTCCTCGGTCGGCATGATCACGATTCGTCTGTTCGGCCGGTTGGTGACGACGGTCGGTTTCTCCTCACCAGGCTTGGGACCCGGGGGGCTCGGCGGCATCGACAGGCGGCCCTTGACGGGCTGGCCGTTGGGCACGCCAGGGGCCGATATGCGCTTCTCCGGAGGCTTCTCTTTGTTGCCGCCTTCGCCGCCTGCACCCATCGCGCCCGGCGGCATCATCCCCATACCACCCATACCGGTCTGCCCCGACGCAGTCGGCGCGCCACTGACCGGCGGCATCATGGCCGCCTTCCCCGCCCCGGCAGGAGTCGTCGGCGGGGACGATGTCGGCACGGGTGGCGGACCCAACGAGCTGGCCGGGGTGGTGCCGCCGCCGCCACCGAGGCCCGCGCCGCCGCCGCCCGACCCACCGCCGGTTCCGGAGCCCGGGCCGACGCTGTCGACCAGATGCGGGTCGCTCGCGAGAGCTCCCGCTCCGTGGGCACCCTGAACAGCGCTCATCAGCGGCTGGATGGCGCTTTGACCGGCCTGCATCGCCTGCTGCGGCAGCTGCGTCAGCGGGCCCATAATGCCGCCGACCGCGCCGCCGAGCGCGCCGGTGATGCTTTGCAGCATCTGCTGCATCATCTGCGGGGCTTGTTGACCGACGTTCTGCATCTGCTGCGCCGAATCGGCTTCGTTTGCAGGGAATTTCGCGGCGGCGTCGGCCGCATGCGCCCGGCGATCCGCGTCGCCCTCAGCGGCGTCCGCCGCATCCTTCGGCACGCCGGCGTTGCCAGCGGAATGCAGCAACCCCTGACCAATGTCGCCGGGGGCGGTTCCGCCCGCGGAGGCGGGAAACGGCGTCGGCGGTGGCGCTTCCGGCGCGCCGACCAACCCCCCCAATACGGCCGGAGCATTTTTGATGGTGCCATCGCCCCAGGTCATAGCCTCACCTCCACCCCGCTTGCATAACCTGCAATCACTTCGTGCCCGCTCCGGCACACGCGATTGGTTATTGCATCATTTTGGCACAGTGCGCGGCGATCGGTATTCACGTCGCATTTCCCGCAGCGCTAATGCTCGTGCGCGGCATCATCCGCTGCATGGGCTTCAGTCCCGTTAACGCCCTACGCGCCACCCTGATGGCTGATTACGTCGAACCATGCCATGTGGTAATTCGCGAGATACTCATGCCCGTCGATCAGAGCCTCAATTGCCGCAAGTAGCATCCAATCCCCGACGGCAGTCGGGTCGTGATCTGGGTACGCCGTCAGCACCGAATTCTGGATTTCGGCAATGCAGCTGCGCAAGAGTTCGGTTTCGTTTTCAAGTACGCCCGTATTCCGTACCGCCGGCGCCGCGACAGCCTGTGCGATTCGTGGCAGACCATCGCGACGGCGCACAGCTTCCACAAGGGCCGGTCCGAGGTCGTCTACTTGGGGCGCGGCCGACCGCGCCGGTCGATCACCGCTCAGCGTGGGAGCGTCGGGGTCAGATTCGGCGACGTAGGTGTTGTGCTCGTGCGCGGCGGCGACCACGACCGCCCCGAGCAAGTCCACCACGTTCGCATCGCGACGACGCGCGACTGGCTCGAGCAAAGTTACGTGAGCGGGCAATCGGACATGGGGCGGAATCCATCCGCCGGCGAGGTCCGTCACCAGCAGGCTGATGGTGCCGTCGTCACGCAGCCCGGCCGCCCACGAAAGTCGCGGCTCCTGGCGGGCCACCGCATCGACCAGGCGCTGCAGGCGCTGCTGCTCGGCCGCCCTATTGGAGACCGCACCGGCGGTCGCGCCGGTTGCCGCGGACATCGCTGATGCGCCAACCATGCTCGACGAGTTCGCGCCCGCCTGCCCAGCCGCGGCTCCGGGGGCCCCGCGTTCAACCGGAGAAACCAGCGGTCCGCCCCCCGACGGGGACGACGCCGGCGAGGGCGCGACCGGCGCCCCCGAGACGGGCCCCGTCGGGACCGAAGGCATGGCAGAGGGCGCCGCGATCGGCGGTCGCAGGTCAGAGCCATAGGCGGGCAATGAGCCCGCAGGAACACTCGGGCTGCCAGCTACTGACGCTGCCGACCCCGACCATGAGCCCCCCGTCATTACCGGCGCTACCGGAGTGGCTCCGCCGGTAGTGGGCGGAGCTGGAGCGGCTGGCGGAGGCGTGTCAACTGGAGTGCTCGTCGGAATGAAGACCCCGGCGCTAGGTGCGGTCGGTGTCACAGGCGGCGTCCCCGCCGGCGGACCGGCCTGCGGCGGTGTACCCGCTCCGGATTCCATTGCGTTTATCGCGCCTGACGACAACCCTTGAGCACCGGCACCGGCCGGTTGGCCCGTTGCCATTCCGGATGCGAACGATTGCGCCAAGTTGGGCGAGGTGCCTTGTCCGAGGCCGGCGGGTGACATGCCCCCGCCAGGCATCGCCGGCATCCCTGGCGATACCGATCCCCCATGACCAATCGGCGAAACGCCTCCAGGCGATATCGGCTGATGCTGCCCGCACCTGGCGCGCCGCGCAGCCCAGCACCCCCGAACCCGGGGACCAGCTGACGACGGTCGTTGACATACCCCCACCAGAATGCGATGCACCACCGGGCAGCCCAGCAGCAGCGACCCGCGGCCCGGCTGGCGAAGGTGCTAAGACACCCTCACCGGAATGCGATGCACCGTCTGAGAGCCCAGAACCGCCTATACGTGGTCCTGCAGGCGTGGCGGCCGGCGAAGTCAGATCCTCGCCAGTGATCGAGCATGGCGGCGGAACATCATCGGTATTAAAGCCGTTTGCACGCGCCCACGTTCGAGCATCCCCACCAACACCTTCAGCATCAAGAATTTTTTGGGTCGCCGTCATGAGTTTGTCGACCGCCGTCCGGCTTGCGTTCGCGGCGTCGCCATTGCAGCGCAGTTGGACGGCCTGTACTTCCGCTAACTGCTCCGGCAATGGCTTCTTCGACGCGAGAATTTGATCAATTTCTTTGTTGCCGGTATTAGCGATGTCCGCCAATCGACTTCGTAGATAGTCGATGGCGTCAGCGCCCGAGTTGAAGGCCGTCGCTTTTGCTTGGTACTTCTCAGCGAGGTCGAGGTGAAACTTCTCGCCTTGTTGGTATCTGGATATGAGGTCGTCAGCCGTGCGGCCCTGATTATGTGCAGCGACCACTGTCCACTGATTGCGCAGGTTCTGCGAAAACAGCTGCTGCTCCGCACACGCTTGACTCCAGTGTTGAGCACCGGCACGTAGAGCGGTCGACGGCGCTGGCCACCAGGGTCCAATTAGCGCCAAGGTCCACTTGCCCGGCGGAAGGTCAACCGCCACTGCATACCTTTTTCATCGCGGCATCTTCTGCGATGACATTATCGAGTGCTGACTCGATATCGGCTTCCGTCGCGTACCCCATAGCTGCTCTTTGCCGGCCCCGCAGCGAAGGTTGGAGGCAGGTCCGCCGACATGCGTCCTCCTTAAGTCCTTAGCCCGTTCGAGACGCTCCAGAGCCGCCCGTAAACCCCTTCAGCCTCCATAGTGGGGTAAGCGGAGGGATGGCAGCAATTCACTGGTAGCCGCCGTTCCGTTGCGCCTTCGAATTCGTCCCTGGGCTTCGCGCTGTGTCGGCAAACGTACTTGGATTAAAAGCACTAACAAGCTGGCACCGCGAGTACCTGTCGTTCAGACGGCAACCACGGTGACGTTCAACGCTGCCGTCCGATTACCACCGGTCGGCTCACACACCACCACATACCTTTTGCATCGCTGCGTCCTTAACGTTGGCATCACTGAGCGCCGATTGCCACGCCGGATCGTCGCTTCCCGTCGCCAAGGTCGATACAGCTGCGACATTGCTGTACGCCTCGGCCAGGGCAAGCGCGACGGCACGATCGCCAGGACTGATCGCCGGATTTGCGTTTACTGCTTCTTCGAGCATGACCGCCCCATTTACAGTCGCAATGCCTGCACGCTCCGAGCTTTTGCCGTTTGTCTCGATTTGAACTGCACGACCCGCGAGCTTGTACGCGTCACACAACTTTTGGTGTGCAGCCGCAGTTTGTTCCGCGGTATACGCAGGTGCCGCTGTCGTGGCTGGGGACACGGCAGATGAGCCGCTCGTGGGGCGTGTCAAGGTGACGATGAGGGCTCCGGCACCCAACAGGACTGCGACCGCTGCCACGGCGATCGCTGGCCATGTCCGTGGACGTCTGATGGGCTGAGGTGGATAGGTTGGCTGCCACTGAACCGTGGTCGGTCCGACCGGCGATTGCCCACCCAAGTTTGGAGGCAGGTCCCCCATGCGTCCTCCTCAAATTGACGCCATGCGAGCCATTCTCCTCGAGTATCCGCGCCTTGCGCGGCAACGCGGGAACGGCAACACCATCTCTAGTCAAGCAGACGCCCAAGGCTGCAAACCATTGTTGGCTCCCCCCTTCGCCTTCGTCTTTCGACTGACCTCGCCTAATGCTCTTCAGCTACAAAGGTGGTGCAGGAACACCGCCCGGCTCACTTCGACGGGTGGGTTAGCTGCCACCGCTGAGGCGGGGAGCTCGGCACCTACGGCCCCGCAGGACGGCCAATCATCGCTCCCGTGGCCTTGATGGGGCGGTACGTCCACCACCATGCGCCTTACTCAGACCCGCGACGTCGTAGTACCGAACCCGGTCGCACCGCCTGCATTTCGCCGGCGTTGTGCTCGTCCATACTCGTGAATCCTCGGGCCGCATAGTGCGCCTTCGCGCCGACGTCGGTCAGCGTCTGCTGGTGACCCTGCAGGTTCTGAACGTGCTGCGTGTGCGCGGCGGTGACCGCCTCGTGGAATGCATCGGCGGCGGCGAAGTCACCGAACATTCCCGACGCCAGCGGTCCGCGCGCGAGCTGGTCGGCTCCTTCTTGCGCGTGTCCGCCCGCGCGGTGCGACTCGTTGCCTCCGGAGTGCAGCAGTGCTGTGTCGACGAACATTGGCACCCCTTCCGAATTCGGCTGCGGCGACGAGCGAGGCCGTCCTAGTAGAGAGCCATCTCGCGTGTCACGCCGCTATTGACCAGGCTAATACCTCCACCGCAGCGGTCAATTCACGTCGTCTCGACTAGCCCGCTCAGCCCTGCGCGGTCACCCCTTATAAAGCGCTGGCGCCGTCGGCCAAGCCGTCGCCATCGGTGTCGGTCAGCCGGACGTTCCATTTGCCGTCGCCGTCGGTGTCGACGTATCCGGTCACGCCGTCCTCGTCGGCGCACAGCACCCGGTCGGCCATGCCATCGCCGTCGATATCGAGCAGCCGATCGTCGGCCCGCCCGTGGCCGTCGAAATCGACCAGCGGGCCGCCGGTGTGCTCGACACCGTCGAGCCCGAACCAGCGCAGCTGCCGACCCCGGTCCGATGGCCACCGCCCACGTCCCGGATCCGTCATCGGTGAAGTACGCCTCCGGGGTGCCGTCATTGTCGAGGTCGAGCACCGCGTGATCGGCGATGCCGTCGCCGTCGAAGATCCGCCAGCGCGTCGTCGCGCATCCCGTCACCGTCGAAATCCAGCCCGAGCGCATCGAGCCGGCCGTCGCCGTCAAGGTCGAGGTCGAGCTGCCCGTGCCAGATAGCCGCCGTGCCGTCGTCGCCAGCCAAGCAGTAGTCCATGAAAGATCTCGACGCTCGGCCACCGTTATGGGTTCCCGCGCGAGCGCCACCAGGCCAGCAGTTCGGCGGTCGCCTCCTCGGTGGTTAACGGCCCGCGCTCCAACCGCAGCTCTTTCAGGAAGCGCCACGCCTCGCCGACTTGCGGACCCGGCAGGGATGTCGAGCAGCTCCATGATCTGGTTGCCGTCCAGGTCGGGACGCACCCGCGCCAGATCCTCTTGGGCGGCCAGCTCGGCGATCCGCGCTTCCAGCCGGTCATAGCTGGCCTGCAGCCGGGCGGCCCGGCGCTTGTTGCGGGTCGTGCAGTCGGCGCGCACCAGCTTGTGCAGCCGGGGCAGCAGCGGCCCGGCATCGGTGACGTAGCGGCGCACCGCGGAATCGGTCCACTTGCCGTCGCCGTAGCCGTGGAACCGCAGATGCAGATACACCAGCTGCGAGACGTCGTCGACCATCTGCTTGGAGTACTTCAACGCCCGCATCCGCTTTCGGGCCATCTTGGCGCCGACCACCTCGTGGTGGTGGAAGCTCACGCCGCCGTTGGCTTCGTGCCGCCTGGTGGCGGGCTTGCCGATGTCGTGCAGCAGCGCGGCCCAGCGCAGCACCAGATCCGGGCCGTCGTCCTCCAGCGCGATCGCCTGCCGCAGCACCGTCAGCGAATGCTGGTAGACGTCCTTGTGCTGGTGGTGTTCGTCGATGGCCATCTGCATGCCGCCGACCTCGGGCAGCACCACCTCGCCCATCCCGGTCTGCACCATCAGGTCGATGCCGGCCACCGGGTCGTCGCCGAGCAGCAGCTTGTCCAGCTCGGCGGCCACCCGCTCGGCGCTGATCCGGGCCAGCTCGGGTGCCATCTCCTCGATCGCCTCGCGCACCCGCGGGGCGACGGTGAAGCCGAGCTGCGAGACGAACCGCGCCGCGCGCAGCATCCGCAGCGGGTCGTCGCCGAAGGACACCTCCGGCGCCGCCGGGGTGTCGAGCACCCGCCCGCGCAGCGCCGCCAAACCGCCGAGCGGATCGAGGAATTCACCCGGCCCGGTCGGCGTGATGCGCACGGCCATCGCGTTGGCCGTGAAATCGCGGCGCACCAGATCGTCTTCGAGGCGCTCGCCGAACTGCACCTGCGGGATTGCGCGACACCCGGTCGTAGGTGTCGGCGCGGAACGTGGTGATCTCCAGCCGATGGCCGCCCTTGCCGACGCCGACCGTGCCGAAATCGATGCCGGTGTCCCACAAGCGCGTCGGCCCACCGCCGCAGGATCTGTTGGACCTGCTCGGGGCGGGCGTCGGTGGTGAAGTCCAAGTCGGGACTCAGCCTGCCCAGCACGGCATCTCGCACCGAACCGCCGACGAGGTACAGCTCGTGGCCCGCGGCATCGAACGCCGAGCCCAGCTCGCGCAGCATGGGCGCGTGCTTGATTCAGGGCGACCGCGGCGGCGGCGAGCAGCTCGGCATCGGCTTCGGGCACGTTCGATCAGCGTAGTCGGCGGCCGAGACCGTGGCGGCGCTGCGCTATCGCGTGCCCCGCTAGCGGCGAGTATGTCCTGGGAGGCGATGCCGTGCCAGCTACTATCGCTTGGGTGTCGGACGGCGAACAAGCACAAGCCACGTCGACGCCGGGGGCGGCGCCGCGGTCGTGGCGCTGCGAGTTCGACCGAGAACCAGACGAACGGTCAAGCGCCCGCCGACTCGACGGCGACGAAATCGCGCCGATCCCGTTCGCCTCGCCGCGGGCCGGACCGGCTACGCACCGTGCACGAAACCTCCGCCGGGGGGCTGGTCATCGACGGCCTCGACGGTCCGCGCGACTCGCAGGTCGCCGTGCTGATCGGCCGCGTCGATCGGCGCGGGCGGATGCTGTGGTCGCTGCCCAAGGGCCACATCGAACTCGGTGAGACCGCCGAACAGACCGCCATACGAGAGGTCGCCGAAGAGACCGGCATCCGCGGCAGCGTGCTGGCCGCGCTGGGACGCATCGACTACTGGTTCGTCACCGACGGCCGCCGGGTGCACAAGACCGTGCACCACTATTTAATGCGCTTCTCCGGCGGCGAACTGTCCGACGAGGACCTCGAAGTGGCCGAGGTGGCCTGGGTGCCGATCCACGAACTGCCATCGAAGCTGGCCTACGCCGACGAACGTCGGCTGGCCCACGTGGCCGACGAGCTGATCGACAAGCTGCAGAGCGACGGACCCGCCGCGCTGCCGCCGCTGCCACCCACCTCTCCCCGGCGCCGCCCGCAGACGCATTCGCGTACCCGGCATGCCGACAAACCGGACACCAGCCGGAAGAACGGCCACGGGCCAGGGCCGTGACGGCATCGCCGACTCTGCTTGCTGCGCCTCGCGGCAGTGATCGGCATCGTGGCCGGGTTCGCGGTGCTCACCGGGCCGGTCATGCCGCGCGCGGCCGCGGGCGAGCCCGGCGTCACGCCGTTCGTCCGGGTCCGCATCGACCAAGTCACCCCGGACGTGGTCACCACGTCCAGCCAACCCGTCGTCACCGTCAGCGGCATGGTGACCAACATCGGCGACCGCCCCGTCCGCGACGTGATGGTCCGGCTCGAACATGCCGGGGCGGTCACCGCGTCCGCGGGCTTGCGGACCACCCTGGACGGCAGACACCGACCAGTACCAGCCGGCCGCGGACTTCCTCACGGTGGCTCCCGAGCTGCAACGGGGGCAACAAGTCGGCTTCACCCTGTCGGCGCCGCTGCGCTCGTTGACCAAGCCGTCCTTGGGGATCGACAAGCCGGGCATCTACCCCGTCCTTGTCAACGTGAACGGCACACCCGACTACGGCGCCCCCGCCCGCCTCGACAACGCGCGCTTCCTGCTGCCCGTGGTCGGTGTGCCACCCGACCAGGGCGGCGATCTGGGCTCCGCCGTCGCGCCTGACACCTCCAAACCCGTGTGGATCACCATGCTGTGGCCGCTCGCCGACCGGCCCCGGTTAGCTCCCGGCGTGCCCGGCGGCACCATTCCGGTGCGCCTGGTCGACGACGACCTGGCCACTTCCCTGGCCACCGGGGGCCGGCTGGACATCCTGCTGTCCGCGGCCGAAGTCGCCACCAGCCACGACGTCGACCCCGACGGCGCCGTCGGCCGGGCGCTGTGTTTGGCCGTGGACCCCGACCTGCTCGTCACCGTCAACGCGATGACCGCCGGCTATGTGGTGTCCGATTCGCCCGAGGGCCCCGCCCAACTCCCGGGGACCCCGACCCATCCTGGCGCCGGACAGGCCGCCGCGACCGAGTGGCTGAACCGGCTGCGCGCGCTGGCGCACCGAACCTGTGTCGCGCCGCTCCCCTACGCGCAAGCCGATCTGGACGCCCTGCAACGCGTCAACGATCGGGGGCTGAGCGCCGCCGCGACCACCGCCGTCAACAGCATCGTCGACCGAATCCTGGACGTGCCCTCCGTCCGCGGCGCCACGCTGCTGCCCGACGGCCCGTTGACCGACCGCGCGGTCAACCTGCTCGGATCCAACGAAAGCACCGTCGCCATTGCCGCCGCCGACTTGTCCGCCCCGGATGCGCAGGGATCCTCCGAGGCCACCGTCGACACCGCGCCGCGGCGGCTGTCCCCGCAAGTGGTGGTCGCGTCGTTCGACCCGGCGGTGGGCGCCGCGCTGGCCGGGGCGGGAAGCTCCCCCGCTGTCCCCACCTACCTGGACTCCTCGCTGACCGTCCGGCTCGCGCATGACTCGGTGACGGCGCGCCGCCAGGACGCCCTGGGCTCCATGTTCTGGCACGCGTTGCGCCACGACGACGCGCCGCGCACCCAGATCCTGGTCCCGCCGGCGACGTGGAACCTGCAGGCCGACGACGCGCACGTCATCTTGACCGCACTCGCCACCACCATCCGGTCCGGCCTGGCCATACCGCGGCCGTTGCCCGCGGTGGTCGCCGAGGCCGCGGCCCGCACTGAGCCGTCCGAACCGGTGGGGGCCTATGCCTCCGCGCGCGGCCGCTTCGGCGACGACGTCACCGCCGCGGTCGCCGGTCAGGTCGGCCGGTTGTGGGGGCTGACGTCGGCGCTGAGCACCGACGAACGCACGGGACTGACCGGCATCCAGTACACCGCGCCGCTGCGCGAGGACATGCTGCGCGCGCTGAGCCAATCCGAGCCGCCCGACACCCGCAATGGGCTGGCCCAGCAGCGCCTGGCCGTCGTCGGCAAGACGATCAACGACCTGTTCGGAGCGGTCACGATCGTCAACCCGGGCGGCTCCTACACGCTGGCTACCGAGCACAGCCCCCTGCCGCTGGCGCTGCACAACGGCCTGGCCGTTCCCATCCGGGTGCGGCTGCAGGTCGACGCCCCGCCGGGGATGACGGTCACCGACGTCGGCCAGATCGAGTTGCCGCCGGGCTATCTGCCGCTGCGGGTTCCGATCGAAGTGAACTTCACCCAGCGGGTCGCCATCGACGTGACGCTGCGGACCCCGGACGGCCTGCGGCTGGGCGATCCGGTGCGCCTGTCGGTGCATTCCAACGCCTACGGCAAGGTGCTGTTCGCGATCACTCTGACGGCCGCGGCCGTGCTGGTGTTGCTGGCCGGACGCCGGCTTTGGCACCGGTTCCGCGGCCAGCCCGACCGCGCCGACCTGGACCGGCCCGACCCACCCGGCTCCAGGTCCGCGGACGTGGACGACGCGGCCGACGATCGGGTCGAACAAGAGCACCGGGTATGAATCCCGCCCACCGGCAGGCCGCACCGCAACACCACCTGCCCCAGCCGCCGCGGCGACCCCGGATCCCGGGCTCGCCGCCCACGGGTCCCCTGCCGCCCGTCCCCGCGGGCATCGATCGCCGGCGACCGGAACTGTCCGACGCCGCACTGGTATCGCGGTCTTGGGCGATGGCGTTCGCCACGCTGGTCAGCCGGCTCACCGGCTTCGCCCGGATCGTGCTGCTGGCGGCCATCCTGGGCGCCGCGCTGTCCAGCGCGTTCTCGGTGGCCAATCAGCTGCCGAACCTGGTGGCCGCGCTGGTACTCGAGGCGACCTTCACCGCGATATTCGTCCCGGTGCTGGCCCGCGCCGAACAGGGCGACCCCGACGGCGGCGCGGCTTTCGTGCGCCGGCTGGTCACGCTGACGACCGCGCTGCTGGTGTTGGCGACCGCGCTGTCGGTGCTCGCCGCGCCGCTGCTGGTCCGGCTCATGCTCGGCCGCGTCCCGCAGGTCAACCAGCCGCTGACGACCGCCTTTGCCTACCTGCTGCTCCCCCAGGTGCTCGCCTACGGGCTCACGTCGGTGTTCATGGCGATCCTGAACACCCGCAACGTGTTCGGGCCGACGGCGTGGGCGCCGGTGGTCAACAACGTCGTCGCCCTCGCGACCTTGGCGGTGTATGCGGTCGTCCCGGGTGAACTGTCGGTCGACCCCGTCCGGATGGGCAACACCAAGCTGCTGGTGCTTGGCATCGGCACCACGCTGGGCGTCTTCGCGCAGACCGCGGTGCTGCTGGTAGCGCTGCGGCGCCAACGTGTCGAGCCTGCGCCCCATGTGGGGAATCGACGAGCGCCTCAAGCGCTTCGGCACGATGGCCGCCGCGATGGTGCTCTACGTGTTGATCAGCCAGCTCGGCCTGGTGGTCGGCAACCAGATCGCCAGCACGGCGGCGGCGTCGGGCCCCGCGATCTACAACTACACCTGGCTGGTCCTGATGCTGCCGTTCGGCATGATCGGGGTCACCGTGCTGACCGTGGTGATGCCGCGGCTGAGCCGCAACGCCGCCGCCGACGACACCGAGGCCGTGCTCGCCGACCTGTCGCTGGCCACCCGCCTGACACTGATCACGCTGATCCCGATCGTCGCGTTCATGACCGTCGGCGGCCCCGCGATCGGCAGCGCGTTGTTCGCCTACGGGCATTTCGGCGGAGTCGACGCCGGGTACCTGGGCACCGCGATCGCGCTGTCGGCGTTCACGCTGATCCCGTACGGGCTGGTGCTCCTGCAGCTGCGCGTCTTCTACGCGCGCGAGCAGCCCTGGACGCCGATCGTGATCATTCTCGTCATCACGGCCGTCAAGATCGTCGGATCCGTGCTGGCGCCGCACCTCACCGATGACCCCAAGCTGGTGGCCGGTTACCTGGGGCTGGCCAACGGCATCGGGTTCCTGGCCGGTGCGATCATCGGTTACCTCCTGTTGCGGCACACCCTGCTGCCGGCCGGCGGCAACCTGATCGGCAGAGGTGAGCTGCGCACCATCCTGGTGACGATCACCGCCTCCATGCTGGCCGGTTTGGTGGCACATGTGGCCGACCGGCTGTTGGGACTGGACCTGCTGACCGCGAAAGGCGGCGGCGGGGGCTCGTTGCTGCGCCTGCTCATCCTGGCGGTCATCATGCTGCCGATCATGGCCACGGTCATGCTCCGCGCACGTGTCCCGGAGGCGCAGGCCGCGCTGGACGTCGTCCGACGCCGCTTCGGAGGCCACGCGCCGGTTGCCCGCAAACCGATGACACCGGATCGATCGTCTCGCCCCGTCCCGGTCACGTACCCTGAGCAGAGGAATTCGTCCCCGCCTGGGGTAAATGCGGTCCAGGAGCCAATCCGGCGCAGACCTCCGGAGCGGGCAACCCCAGCCCGGCTAGCGAAAGGACCGGAGGTGACCGACCGCCCTGTCGAGAGCGCCGCGTCGGGTGCCGAGCTGCCACGACCGGTCGCCGACGACTTCCAACCCGACATCCCCGCCGACCGCGAGCCCGAGTCGTCGACGGCGCGCCCGTCCGACCAGCGCAACGGCGACGTCGCGCCCGAAGCGCGGGGCGGGCCTGCCCCGTTCGATGCGCCCCGCGACCGCGGGGGGGACCCGGCAGGAGACGACGTCCATTTGGTTCCCGGCGCTCGCATCGCCGGCGGCCGCTATCGACTGCTGGTCTTCCACGGCGGCGCGCCGCCCCTGCAGTTCTGGCAGGCGCTGGACACCGCCCTGGACCGGCAGGTGGCGCTGACCTTCGTCGACCCCGACGGGGCGTTGCCCGACAACGTGCTGCAGGAGATCCTGTCCCGCACCCTGCGGCTCAGCCGCATCGACAAGCCCGGTATCGCCCGGGTGCTCGACGTGGTCCACACCGGTCACGGTGGCCTGGTGGTCTCCGAGTGGGTGCGGGGCGGTTCGCTGCAGGAGGTGGCGGACACCGCGCCGTCGCCCGTCGGCGCCGTCCGGGCCATGCAATCCTTGGCGGCCGCCGCCGACGCGGCCCACCGGGCCGGCGTCGCGTTGTCGATCGACCACCCGAGCCGGGTGCGCGTCAGCATCGAGGGCGACGTCGTACTCGCCTACCCGGCGACCATGCCCGACGCCAACCCGCAGGGCGACATCCGCGGTATCGGTGCGGCGCTGTATGCCCTGCTGGTCAATCGCTGGCCGCTCGCGGAGTCCAGCGTGCGCAGCGGCCTGGCCCCGGCCGAACGGGATTCGACGGGCCAGCCGGTGGAACCGATGGTCATCGATCGCGGCATTCCCTTCCAGATTTCGGCCGTCGCGGTCCGGGCGGTTCAGGAGGACGGCGGGATACGCAGTGCGTCAACGCTTTTGAACTTGCTACAACAAGCGACGGCGGTGGCCGACCGGACCGAGGTGCTGGGTCCGATCGACGATTCGCGCGCGCCGACCACCGCCCGCGCATCCACGGGTCAGGAAGACGTGGCCTTCGCGCGCCGGCGGCGCAACGTGTTGATCGGCGTCGGCGCCGCCCTTGTCGTCATCGTGGTGGCCCTGTTGGTCCTGGCGTCGGTGGTGAGCAAGATCTTCGGCAACGTCGGCGGCGGCCTCAACAAGGACGAGCTCGGGCTGAACGGCCCCTCGTCGTCCGTGTCGTCGTCGGGCCCGAGTTCCACGGCCGCCGGCAGCGCCGTCAAACCGACCAGAGCGACGGTCTACTCCCCCGACGGTGATGCCGACAACGCGGGTACGGCCGGCCAGGCCATCGACGGCGACCCTTCCACTGCTTGGGCGACCGAGGTCTACACGGACGCCGTCCCGTTCCCCAGCTTCAAGCAGGGCGAAGGGCTGATGCTGCAGCTGCCGACCGCCACGGTGGTCGGGCAGGTCACCATCGACACGCCCAGCACCGGGACCAAGGTCGAGATTCGCTCTTCGGCCACGGCGACGCCGGCGACGCTGAACGACACCACCGTCCTGGCGCCGGCCTTCACGCTCAAGCCCGGTCACAACGTCATCCCCGTCCGGGCCGGTTCGCCGACGTCGAACCTGCTGGTGTGGATCTCCACGTTGGGAACCACGAACGGCAAGAGCCAGGCCGGTTTCTCGGAGATCACGGTTCAGGCCGCTTCCTGACGGCGCTCACATTCCGTGCCGTGGTGAAGTGCCGCCCCGCAGCCGATTGGATACTGTCCGGCCGTGGGCTCCCGGGGAGACATCCAGCGCGAACGCAGTGATGCCGAACTGCTCGCAGCCCACGTCGCCGGCGACCGCCACGCCTTCGGCGAGTTGTTCCTTCGCCATCAACGACAGCTGCACCGACTGGCCCGGCTCACCACGCGCACTGCCGAGGACGCCGAGGACGCGCTGCAGGACGCCATGCTCTCGGCGCACCGCGGCGCCGGCGCGTTCCGGCATGACGCCGCAGTCGGCAGCTGGCTGCACCGCATCGTCGTCAACGCCTGCCTGGACCGGCTGCGACGCACCAAGGCCCACCCGACCGTCCCGCTCGAGGACGTCTACCCGGTGGCTGATCGGACGGCCCAAGTCGAGACCGCGATGGTGGTCCAGCGGGCCTTGATGCGGCTTCCCGTCGAGCAGCGGGCGGCGGTGGTCGCCGTCGACATGCAGGGCTACTCGGTGGCCGACACCGCCGCGCTGCTGGGCGTCGCCGAGGGCACCGTCAAAAGCCGCTGCGCACGGGCGCGGATGCGCCTCGCCGAGCTTCTCGGCTACCTGAACGCCGCGCCCGACCTGGCCCCACCCATCGCCGTCAAGCATCGCATGACGGACACTGGGGCGGATGGGTGAAGCCGACCATGAAGCCGACGAGCCGCCCCTGACGGTTGAGGTTCTCGCCGACCTGCAGGCCGGCCTGCTGGACGACGAATCCGCGGCACGCGTGCGTCGACGCGTCCGCGATGACCCGGAGGCAGATAAGATCCTGCGCGCCCTGAATCGGGTGCGCTGTGACGTCGCCACGCTGGGGGCCGAACCGGCGCCCGATGTCCCGCCGGACGTCACCGCCCGGATCTCGGCGGCGCTGGGATCGGCGGAGGCAGGCGAGCCCGTCGCCCACTCGGCCCGGCCGCGGAACCGGCCCGCGCGGGTGGTCGCCGGGGTGGCCGGCGCCGGCGCGATTCTCGCGGCGGTGGGCGTGGGCACCGCGGCGCTGATCACCGCGCCCGAGCCCGCCCCCAGCACCCCGGTCACCGCCGAACACATCACGGTGTCGACGCCGCCGATGGTGATCCCGCTGTCGCAGGACGAGATCCTCGGCCTCCTCGACCAGAGCCCGGATTACGGCCCACTCGGCGACCCGGCACGGCGCGCCTCATGCCTGACCGGCCTCGGCTATCCGGCGTCCACGCAGGTGCTGGGCGCGCGCCGGGTCGAGATCAACGCCCGCCCGGGCGTCGTGCTGGTGGTGCCCGGCGACACGCCCCACAGCCTGGCGGTCTACGCGGTCGCGCTGAACTGCAGCGCCGCCGATACCGGTTTGTTGGCCAACACCCAAGTCCCGCGCCCTTAGTGTGGTGCCATGGGCTGCGCCGGCGGTAATAGAGGGCTCCCCCGGGAACAGCCGTGCCTACGCTGGCGTTTGTACGAGTCCAGGGACGATCGTTTGAAAGGGTTCCATGACCGCCGACACTGTGCACGACGTGATCATCATTGGTTCGGGTCCTGCTGGGTATACCGCGGCGTTGTATACGGCGCGGGCACAGTTGGCGCCGGTGGTGTTCGAGGGGACGTCGTTTGGTGGGGCGTTGATGACCACCACCGAGGTGGAGAATTTCCCCGGTTTTCGTGATGGCATCACCGGTCCGGAGTTGATGGATCAGATGCGCGAACAGGCGCTGCGTTTCGGGGCCGACCTACGGATGGAGGACGTCGAGTCGGTGTCGCTGGACGGGCCGGTCAAGTCGGTGACGACCGCCGAGGGCGAGACCTTCCGCGCGCGGGCGGTCATCCTGGCCATGGGCGCCGCGGCGCGGTATCTGGGCGTGCCCGGTGAGCAGGAGCTGCTGGGGCGTGGGGTGAGTTCGTGTGCGACCTGTGACGGATTCTTCTTCAGAGATCAAGACATTGCGGTCATCGGTGGTGGGGACTCGGCGATGGAGGAAGCCACCTTTTTGACCCGGTTCGCGCGCAGTGTCACCCTGGTGCACCGCCGCGACGAATTCCGCGCGTCGCGCATCATGCTGGAGCGCGCCCGGGCCAACGACAAGATCACCATCGTGACCAACAAGGCCGTGCTGGGGGTCGAGGGGGATCAGACGGTGACGGGTTTGCGGGTGCGCGACACCGTCACCGGGGAGGAATCCACCCTGCCCGTCACGGGTGTCTTCGTGGCGATCGGTCACGACCCGCGCTCGGAGTTGGTGCGCGATGTGCTCGACACCGACCCCGACGGCTACGTGCTGGTCCAGGGCCCCACCACAGCCACCTCGATCGAGGGGGTGTTCGCCTCGGGCGACCTGGTGGATCGGACCTACCGCCAGGCCATCACCGCCGCCGGCAGCGGCTGCTCAGCGGCGATCGACGCCGAACGCTGGCTGGCCGACCACGTCGAATCAAGCTCGCCCGCCCAAAGCGACGCGACCGAATTTCCGGGCAGTACCGAGATGATTGGAGCACCTCAATGACCGACGCCGAAAAAGCCGGGGCCACAATCGAAGTCTCTGACGCATCGTTCTCCACGGAGGTGTTGTCCAGCAATAAGCCTGTGCTGGTTGACTTTTGGGCGACTTGGTGCGGGCCTTGCAAGATGGTCGCGCCGGTTCTCGAGGAGATCGCGAGCGAGCGAGCCGAGCAACTCACCATCGCCAAGCTCGACGTGGACGCCAATCCGGTAACCGCCCGCGACTTCCAGGTCGTCTCGATTCCGACCATGATCCTGTTCAAAGAAGGACAGCCGGTGAAGCGGATCGTCGGCGCCAAAGGTAAGGCAGCGTTGCTGCGTGAGCTCTCGGACGCGGTTCCCAACCTCAGCTGATCTCCGTTTAAGCTCGCCGCACCACGCCCGGCGTTCAGCCTGGGGTTTTCCCGAATATGCAAACCATCTGCGACAATTACGGTTAGCTGTTGCCCAGATGCGAGCCTGTCAGTGTGTCCCGGAGGGCCTTTGGTATGTCGAGTGCGCGCCGTGAATACGGCGATGCGCTGCGCTGTGGTGACCGCGGCGCAGCTGTGACCGAGATCCGGGCTACGTTGGCAGCGCTAGGGCTGCTGGACAGCCCCGACGAAGATCTCACTACCGGGGGGCACGTGCCCCCCGAGCTTTTCGACGCCGAACTCGACCAGGCGGTGCGCGCCTTCCAGCAGCACCGCGGCCTGCTGGTCGACGGCATCGTCGGCGAGGCCACCTACCGCGCGTTGAAGGAGGCGTCGTACCGGCTCGGTGCGCGCACGCTGTACCACCAATTCGGCGCCCCCCTTTATGGCGACGACGTCGCCACACTGCAGGCCCGCCTCCAGGACCTCGGTTTCTACACCGGCCTGGTCGATGGGCACTTCGGGTTGCAGACGCACAACGCCTTGATGTCCTACCAGCGCGAGTCCGGGCTCGCCGCCGACGGCATCTGTGGTCCAGAAACGTTGCGTTCCTTGTACTTTCTAAGCTCGCGCGTCACGGGCGGCTCACCGCACGCGATTCGCGAGGAAGAACTGGTCCGCCGGTCGGGACCCAAGCTGTCGGGCAAGCGGATCATCATCGATCCGGGTCGCGGCGGCACCGACCACGGCGAGATCATGCAGGGCCCATCGGGACCGGTCAGCGAAGCGGATGTGTTGTGGGACCTGGCAAGCCGACTCGAGGGCCGGATGACCGCCATCGGCATGGAAACCTTCCTGTCGCGGCCGGGCAACCGCAGCCCGTCCGACGCGGAGCGCGCCGCGACGGCGAACAACGTCGGGGCGGACCTGATGATCAGCTTGCGCTGCGAGAGCCAGCCCAGCCCGGCGGCCAACGGCGTCGCGTCCTTTCATTTCGGAAACTCACACGGCTCCGTCTCCACCATCGGACGCAATCTCGCGGACTTCATCCAACGAGAAGTTGTGGCCCGCACCGGGTTACGGGATTGCCGGACGCATGGTCGGACGTGGGATCTGTTGCGCCTGACCCGGATGCCGACCGTACAGGTTGACATCGGTTACATCAGCAATCCGCAGGATCGCGCCATGCTGGTCTCCACGCAAACCCGCGACGCCATCGCCGAAGGTATCCTCGCCGCGGTCAAACGGCTCTACCTCCTGGGCAAGAACGACCGTCCCACGGGCACATTCACCTTCGCTGAACTGCTGGCCCACGAACTGTCCGTGGAACGAACCAGCCGGCTCGGCGGCTCTTAGCCGATCTCGGCGCCCCGCAACGTATTTCCTGCCGCGGACCCGGCCCCAACCGGCTCTTGCAGTTGTGCGTTTTCCAGCAGGCGCTCCAAAGCCGCCTCGACTTCGGCCTTCCATCCGAGGCCTTTGTCCAACTCCAGCCGCAGCCGCGGAAAGTACGGATGTGGTGCCACCACAACGAAACCCGCGTCCTGCAAGAACTCGGCGTCGATGACGCATTGGTCCACCGAGCAGTCACCGACGGCCTCCAACACCGGCCGCACGTCCGGGCTCACCGTCAGCGGGTCCTGCAACTCCGAAGCCGCCGGCGTGCGCCCGAAGGCTTCCAGCGCTCGCACTCCGCGCCGGACCAGTTCGTCGATCACCCGGGCGAGGAGCGCGTGCGGCAGATCGTTGGTGGCCTGCCCGGGCTCGACGCCCATCGACGTCAGCAGCACCGCGTCCGCGGACACCGGCGCGGTGGGAAACCGCTGCGCGCGCGGCACCGCCCGGGGCGGCGCGTAGAAAACGTAGCCCAGGCACGGGGGCTCGCTTTGGCTTCTGTCGTCTGTGACAGCGGTCGCTACCTGGCCGCACGACCCCCACTCCAGCATGACCATCGACAACCAGGCTTCCTTCTCGAATTCCGGGTCGGCGAGATGGTCCTGGTTACCGAGGGTCGCTGGGTCGACCTCCCAATACACGCAACGGCGCGCATGCTTGGGAAGCTGTTCGAAGGCCTCGAGGCGCAGCGGTGTGATTCGAGCGGACACTAGCCTCCTGGCTCCTGTGCGGTACTGCAGCCAATTGCACCGGCAACCCCTCCAGGATAGGAGAGTATGTCGCATTCGGGCCAGCTTTGTCGTCGAGGCGCGGATCACGGCGCCGGAACGCTCAGCGCGTTACGGTCCGAATTGATTCGTTATCGAAAATCGTTGGAACGCATGCGCTTTCGAGATAACGCGGCGGCGAAAGTCCGTTGTTGCCGATCCGTAACCGCTGCGGTGTCACAGTGACGTAATTACAGGGTATCGCTGGTCAGGCCTTGGCGGGGGTCATCATGTCGATGATTCGCTGCAGATCGTCCACGGAGCCGAATTCCACGACAATCTTTCCCTTGCGTTTGCCCAGGCTGACCGTCACCCGCGTATCGAAGGCGTTCGACAGCCGCTCGGCGACCTCCTGGAGCCCGGGCATCTGGATCGGCTTGCGCCGCTGGGGCGCCGGGGTGGTCGCACCGGCCCGGTTCGCCAGCGTCACCGCCTCCTCGGTCGCCCGCACCGACAGCCCCTCCGCGACGATCCGGCTGGCCAGTTCCTCTTGCGCCTCGGGGCCCGCTTCCAGCGATAAGAGGGCGCGGGCATGTCCGGCCGACAGCACGCCCGCGGCGACCCGTCGCTGCACCGGGATCGGCAGCTTGAGCAACCGGATCATGTTGGTGATCAACGGCCGCGAACGACCGATGCGTGAGGCAAGTTCATCGTGGGTGACGCCGAATTCGTCGAGCAGCTGCTGGTATGCCGCCGCCTCTTCCAACGGGTTGAGCTGCACCCGGTGGATGTTCTCCAGCAGGGCGTCGCGGAGCAGATTGTCATCGCCGGTCTCGCGCACGATGGTGGGGATGGTGGCGAGCCCCGCCTCTTGGGCCGCCCGCCAGCGCCGCTCCCCCATCACGATCTGATACCGCGGGCCGGTCTTGGCTCCGGGGACGGCCCGCACCACGATGGGCTGCAGCAGACCGAACTCGCGGATGGAGTACACCAGCTCGGAGAGCGCCTCGTCGTCGAACACCTGCCGTGGCTGGCGCGGGTTGGGCTCGATGTCGGCCGGTGCTATCTCGCGATACACCGCGCCCGCCGGGGCCAGGTCCGGCCCCGATCCCCCGATCAAGACGTCCGCCGCGGCATCCCCCATCCGCGGACCGAGGGTCGCGGGGCCCGAGTCGCCTTCGGCAGGGCCGGTCGGGATGAGCGAAGCCAGGCCCCGGCCGAGGCCGCCCTTCTTGCGTAACGGCTGCGTCATGGTCGTCCCTTCACGGATGGTGGTCAATCACGTTCGGCGAGTTCGCGACTCGCGTCGAGATAGCTCATCGCCCCGCGCGAGCCGGGGTCGTAATCGATGATGGTCATGCTGTAGCCGGGGGCCTCCGAGACTTTGACGCTGCGCGGGATCACCGTGCGCAGCACCTTGGTTCCGAAGTACCGGCGCACCTCTTCGGCCACCTGGTCGGCAAGCTTGGTCCGGCCGTCGTACATCGTGAGAATTACGGTGGTCACGTCGAGCCGCGGGTTGAGGTGGGCCTTCACCATCTCGATGTTGCGCATCAGCTGTGACACACCCTCCAGCGCGTAGTACTCGCACTGGATCGGGATCATCACCTCGGGTGCGGCGACGAGCGCATTGATGGTCAGCAGTCCCAGTGACGGTGGGCAGTCGATGAAGACGTAGTCGAAGTCGAGGTCGTCCAGTTCGGCCAGCGCGGTCCGCAACCGGTTTTCGCGCGCCACCATGCTGACCAATTCGATCTCGGCGCCCGCCAAGTCGATGGTGGCCGGGACGCAGAACAGACGCTCATTGTGCGGGCTGCGCCGCAGCGCGTCCTTGACCGCAACCTCACCGATGAGCACCTCGTACGACGAGGGTGTGCCCGATTGCCGGTCGGTGATGCCGAGCGCCGTGCTCGCGTTGCCCTGCGGATCGAGATCGATGACCAACGTCTTGAGCCCTTGCAGCGCGAGGGCGGCGGCGAGGTTCACCGCGGTGGTGGTTTTGCCCACGCCGCCCTTCTGATTGGCAACGGTCAGGACCCGACGGTGACTCGGCCGGCGCAGCGGCGGATAGGTGGTGTGCAATATCCGCATCGCCCGCTCGGCGGCAGCCCCGATCGGAGTATCGAACTCGTCCGATGTTTCACGTGAAACACTCGCCGCGGGGTCCCCCATCGCGCCCGGCGCGGGCGGCGGCGGGGCCTGCGGCGCGGCGGGCGCTTGGACGTGCGCGACACTCGGCGGCGCCGCTGACGCCGTCGGCGAATCTCCCGGACTGCTCATCGGTTTCCGGCCTTCCCGATCCGTGCCGGCTGTTGGCGCGGCTGCTTCCCCCGTCGGGCTATAACTACGGTTGCGGGGGGACGCAAATAGGTCGCGCCACATGTCACCACCCTGGCATCAACGGCGCCCAATGCTGCCATCACACGCCGGTACTGTTCAACTTCGTCGCGACCGCGCTCGCCCTTGATCGCGAGCATCCGCCCGCCCTGCCGTAGCAGGGGCATGCTCCACTTCGCCAACTTGTCCAACGGCGCAACCGCTCGTGACACCGCCGCATCCCTTTCCCCGAACTGGTGACGTACCCACAGTTCCTCGGCACGGCCGCGGACCACTTCGACGGCTAACCCTAGTTGCTCGACGACCTCGCTGAGAAATTCGCTTCGGCGCAACAGCGGTTCGAGCAGCACCACGTCGATGTCGGGACGCGCGAGCGCCAACGGGATGCCGGGCAACCCCGCGCCGCTGCCGATATCGATGACCCGCTCCCCCGGCTCGAGGAGCTCGGCCACGGCAGCGCTGTTGAGCAGATGCCGGTCCCAGATGCGGTCCACTTCCCGTGGGCCCAGAAGGCCCCGTTCCACTCCAGGGCCGGCCAACAGCTCCGCGTACCGGCGCGCGAGGTCGATCCGCGGACCGAAGATCGTTGCCGCGGCGTCCGGCGCGACACCGGGCTCGGGCGAGGCGGCCTGGTCCACCGTGGGTTCGACGCGGCCGACATGTTTCACGTGAAACATCCTCCCGCTCTGCCTGGCCGGCGATGGGCCTCGGCGCTGGAACTACACGCCTGTAACTCGCTAGTCGTGCAGGACGACAACTCGCCGCGCGGGCTCCACGCCCTCGCTTTCGCTGTGCACCCCTGGCACCGCCGCGACGGCGTCGTGGACGATCTTGCGCTCGAACGGCGTCATGGGGGACAGCTCTTCGCGCTCGCCGGACTCCAGCACCCGCCGTGCCACCTTGTCGCCCAGGGCCGCCAGTTCCTCGCGGCGGCGGCGGCGCCAACCGGCGATGTCGAGCATCAGCCGACTACGGACTCCGGTCTTCTGGTGCACGGCCAGTCGGGTGAGCTCTTGCAGCGCGTCGAGCACCTCGCCGCCGCGGCCCACCAACTTCTTCAAGTCGTCGCTGCCGTCGATGCTCACCACCGCTCGGTTGCCTTCGACGTCCAGATCGATGTCACCGTCGAAGTCCAACAGGTCCAGCAACTCTTCCAAGTAGTCGCCGGCTATCTCACCCTCGGCGACCAACCGCTCCTCCAGGTCGT
Organism: uncultured Actinomycetota bacterium; assembly: GCA_963850895.1. Taxonomy (GTDB): domain Bacteria; phylum Actinomycetota; class Actinomycetes; order Mycobacteriales; family Mycobacteriaceae; genus Mycobacterium. The sequence goes on from CAWKNK010000003.1 coordinate 467,726, forward strand.
CGAGTTCGTCCACGCCCGCCTCCGCGCCATCCTCGGATGGCCGCTCTGCGTCGAGTTCAGTGTCGACATCGCGTTCGGTGGTGGTGTCTGCGTCGGTCATGTCTTTCTCTCCCTCTTCCACGGGTCCCTGCCAATCGGGGTCACCCTCCCAAGGCGGCCCGGTATCGCTATGTCGCCCTTGTCAGCGTTTGCGTCTCTTGGGTCGCGCGCCCGGCCGCGGAGTGCGGTTGGTCGTGCCACCGTTTTGTCCACTTGGATTCGGCTTATCCGCCTGGGGCTTCGTCGTGGCCGCTTCACCGTCGGGGGCATCGGAGTCGTCGGAGTCCGGCTCCCCCTTCTCGGCGGTCGACGACCCGTTACCACCCGCCTGTCCCGCCTTGGGAGTCCGCTTGGGCTTGGCCCCCGGTGCCGGCGCGTTGGCCGCTCGGCGCTCCAGCACTTCTTGCTTCTTGGCCTCGTCCTCTTTTTCGATCATGCCGAACACGTAGTGCTGCTGACCGAACGTCCAGATGTTGTTCGCGAACCAGTACAGGATGATCGCCAGCGGCAAGAACGGGCCGCCGACGACCACGCCGAGCGGAAAGACATACAGCGCAAGCTTGTTCATCATCGCGGTCTGCGGATTGGCCGCGGCTTCCGGGCTCTGCCGCGCCACCGATGCCCGACTGTTGAAGTAGGTCGCGATGCCGGCCAGGATCATCACCGGCGCCCCGACCGCGATGACCGCCGGCCGGCTGAAGTAGGTGAACGCGTCCAGCCCGGTCCGCTGCGTCATGAATGCGCCGATCGGTGCGCCGAACAAGTTGGCGTCCAGAAAGTGCCCGACGTCCGTTGGGGTGAAGACGTAGTTTCCGGTGAGGCGGTTCTGGACCACCGACAGATGCGGCTGACCGAAGCCCCCGGTGGTTCGGTTGAACGAGCGCAACACGTGATACAAGCCCAGGAACACCGGGATCTGCGCGAGCATCGGCAAGCACCCGAGGATGGGGTTGAACCCGTGCTCGCGTTGCAGCTTCTGCATCTCCAGCGCCATCCGCTGGCGATCTTTGCCGTATTTCTTTTGCAGCGCTTTGATTTGCGGCTGCAGTTCCTGCATCTGGCGGGTGGTGCGGATCTGCCGCACGAACGGCTTGTACAGCAGCGCGCGGAGGGTGAACACCAGGAACATCACCGACAGCGCCCACGCGAAGAAGTTCGACGGTCCCAGCATCGAGGCGAACAGCTTGTACCAAGCCCACATGATCCACGACACCGGGTAGTAGACGAAGTCGAGACTAAAGAAATCAAACAAGAGTTCCACTCTCCCCTCGCGCCACCGGGCGGGCCCAGGCGTCGCTGGCATCTTCGAAGTTCATCTGACATCCCGGGCGTTCCGGTATCGGATCCCATCCGCCCCGATGCCACGGTCCACACTTGGCGAGCCTGACCACAGCCAACCAACTCCCCCGCAACAAGCCGTACTCGGTCAGCGCGTCGACCGCATACTGGCTGCACGTCGGAACGAAGCGACATGTCGCCGGCCGCAGCGGCGAGACCATGTGCCGGTAGAGCTGGATCAGAGAAACCAGCCACCGCACGGCCGCCGTACCCGTCGCACGGATCACGGCGCGGGCCGGCGCGGGCGCGGTCACCGTTCCCGTCCCGGTGACTGCAACGCCTGCCGCAGGCCGCGCCGCAGCTCCTGTTCCAACCGCGCCGACGACGCGGTCCGGCTACCGGGCAACGCCCGGATCACCATCTGGTCGGATTCTTGGAGGTCACCCAGAACGGATCGCGCCACATGCCGCAGCCGACGCGCCACCCGGTGGCGTTCCACGGCCGAACCCACGGACTTGCCGACGATCAATCCGACGCGGGGACCCGGTGCCGCGTCACGGCCGTCCGCGCGCCGGACATGGACCACGACGTCGGGTTGCGCCGCGCGAAGTCCGTGCTTCACTGTCGCGTCAAACTCCGTTGACCGCCTCATGCGGTTGCGTGCGGAAAGCACCGCCGAAAAACCCGACGTTGCGATCAGGCAGATAGCGCGCCGCGGCCCTTACGGCGCCGACTCGAGACAATCGAGCGCCCGGCGCGGGTACGCATGCGCAACCGGAAGCCATGCACGCGGGCTCGGCGCCGGTTGTTCGGCTGGAAGGTCCGCTTGCCCTTGGCCACGACGTTCTCCTCGTTGTGTCTCGCATTTTCATCCGGCCGGCCAGACGTCTCGTTCAGGTTCGTCTGCGGGTCGGTCGGAGGTAATCTTGCTGCTGGCCGGCGCGGTCCCCAGGCAGACCTGGGTCGCAGCCGCATCGCCGACTTTCGGGCGACTGTTTGAGGGTACTGACCGCGCTTCGCCTGGTCAAACCTGGCCTGCCCCAACACACCCGCTCGCTACCGGCGGAAAACATTCGGCCCCCACGGCCGGCCCTGGCCGGGTACTACACCGGCAGCGAGCCGAACCAGGCCCGATGAACGCTAAACAACCCGATTGGATTGCAGCAGAACGGTTGGCAGCGCCACGGAAAACTGTTAGCTTCTGCCAGTGTCGTTTTAGACTGCAACGGCGCTCGACAAACGAAGCGAGGATGGTGGATCGACTAGCTGCCTAGACAGCCTTCGAGGTTTTCTTCCAGCACGGAGATCGCGGGCCGTCGCCGGTAGGTTGTGGCTCGCATACGCTCATCCTGTCCACACCTGTGTATAACTATGTGGACAGTTGCTTTGTCACCAAGCGTGGTTGTACTTCGACCCGGGATGCTCGAGAACCAGGGAGATGCGTCGTTGACCGATGACCCCGGTTCAGGTTTCACGACCGTGTGGAACGCGGTCGTGTCGGAGCTCAACGGAGAGGCCACCCCCGACGGGGTGCCCGCCAACCGCACCACCCTCGATCGCTCCCCTCACCCCACAGCAGCGGGCCTGGCTGAATCTGGTGCAGCCGCTGACCATCGTGGAGGGGTTCGCCCTGTTGTCGGTGCCCAGCAGTTTCGTCCAGAACGAGATCGAACGTCATCTCCGCGCCCCGATCACCGATGCCCTCAGCCGCCGCCTCGGACAACAGATCCAACTCGGGGTGCGTATCGCGCCGCCCGGCGATGACGTCGATGAAGGTGTGCTTCCGTACGCGGAACCGTTTCCCCAACCCGAAGCACCCTTCGCGGACGACGACACCATCGAAACCGATGAGGCCGACGAGAACGGTGAAGCCTCCGACAGCGCGCAGCAGGGTTGGCCGAACTACTTCACCGAGCGTCCGCACCTCGCCGATCCGGCCGTTGCCGGCGGAACGAGCCTGAACCGCCGCTATACCTTCGACACGTTCGTCATCGGAGCTTCCAACCGCTTCGCCCACGCCGCAGCCCTGGCAATCGCCGAAGCACCGGCGCGCGCCTACAACCCCTTGTTCATCTGGGGCGAGTCCGGCCTGGGCAAAACCCACCTGTTGCACGCCGCCGGCAACTACGCGCAGCGACTGTTCCCGGGCATGCGGGTCAAGTACGTCTCGACCGAAGAATTCACCAACGACTTCATCAACTCGCTGCGCGACGACCGCAAGGTCGCCTTCAAGCGCAGCTACCGCGACGTCGACGTGCTGCTGGTCGATGACATTCAGTTCATCGAGGGCAAGGAAGGTATCCAGGAAGAGTTCTTCCACACCTTCAACACGCTGCACAACGCCAACAAGCAGATCGTCATCTCGTCGGACCGGCCGCCCAAACAGCTCGCCACCCTCGAAGACCGATTGCGGACCCGGTTCGAGTGGGGCCTGATCACCGACGTGCAGCCGCCCGAGCTCGAGACCCGCATCGCCATCCTGCGCAAGAAAGCACAGATGGAGCGCCTGGCGGTCCCCGATGACGTACTGGAACTCATCGCCAGCAGCATCGAACGCAACATCCGCGAACTCGAGGGCGCGCTCATCCGGGTCACCGCGTTCGCCTCGTTGAACAAGACTCCGATCGACAAGGCCCTCGCCGAGATCGTGCTGCGCGACCTCATCGCCGATGCCAGCACGATGCAGATCAGCGCGGCGACCATCATGGCCGCCACGGCCGAATACTTCGATACCACCGTGGAAGAACTACGCGGGCCCGGCAAGACGCGCGCGTTGGCGCAGTCACGCCAGATCGCGATGTACCTGTGCCGCGAGCTCACCGACCTGTCGCTGCCAAAAATCGGGCAGGCATTCGGCCGTGACCACACCACGGTGATGTACGCCCAGCGCAAGATTTTGTCCGAGATGGCCGAGCGACGTGAGGTCTTCGATCACGTCAAAGAGCTCACCACTCGCATCCGCCAGCGCTCCAAGCGCTGATCTGGCGCCGCGGCGCGAATTTATTCCAAAAAACTTCTCGCACGTCTGTCACACCTGCCACACCCAAGCGTTGTGCGCAGGCTGTGCACAACGCAATCAATCAGCCGTGTACTAACCTGCGTTGCGTACACAGCCGCCCATCCTCCCCAACGGCCCAACACAAAACGCACAGTTGTCCACGCTGTGATCCACAGCCCGATCCCCGTCCTAGCTGCGTCGAACCGCCGCTGTCCCCAGGGTGCACAGCCCTTATTACTAGTACTGAGATCTCTTCATCGATTCTTCTTTGAAATACAGCGCTGGGGACGCCCGGTTGAACCCGCGCCAACGATCCGCCGGTAACCGGGCTTGTCGGGCTTCGCGATTAGCTTTCAAGATGGCCTCGGACGATCTACGGTTGTTCTTCGACTGCCGTTGCGGTCGCCGTTGGCATGACGTGTCAGTGGCGTTCGTGGCGGAGCCCCGTGCTAGCGGGGGGAGGCTAGCCACCGGATTTTGAAACGCTGGGTAGGTGAAGGGACGCTATGGACGCGGCGACGACAACGGCTGGCCTCAGCGACTTGAAGTTTCGTTTGGTGCGGGAGTCCTTCGCCGACGCGGTGTCGTGGGTGGCGAAGAATCTGCCGACCCGGCCGGCGGTGCCGGTGCTGTCGGGAGTGCTGTTATCCGGTTCCGATGACGGCCTGACGATCTCCGGATTCGATTACGAAGTTTCCGCCGAAGCGCAGGTTGCGGCTGAAATAGCTTCTCCTGGAAGCGTTTTGGTGTCCGGGAGGTTGTTGTCAGACATCACTCGGGCGTTGCCGAACAAGCCCGTCGACTTCTACGTCGACGGTAACCGGGTCGCGTTGAACTGCGGAACTGCCAGATTTTCGCTGCCGACGATGGCGGTCGAGGATTACCCGACGCTGCCGGGCTTACCGGACGAGACCGGGACGCTGCCCGCGGATCTTTTCGCGGAGGCCATCAGTCAGGTGGCCATTGCGGCCGGCCGGGACGACACGTTGCCGATGTTGACCGGGATTCGGGTCGAAATCGCGGGTGACAAAGTGGTTTTGGCCGCCACCGACCGGTTCCGTCTGGCGGTGCGCGAGCTGACCTGGTCGGCATCGTCGCCCGACATCGAAGCCGCCGTGCTGGTGCCGGCGAAAACATTGGCCGAGGCGGCCAGGGCGGGCGCCGACGGTTCTGAGGTTCGTTTGTCGCTGGGCGCCGGGAGCGGAGTCGGCAAAGACGGGCTGCTCGGCATCAGCGGGAACGGCAAGCGCAGTACCACACGGCTCCTTGATGCGGAGTTCCCGAAGTTCCGGCAACTGTTGCCCGCCGAGCACACGGCGGTGGCCACCATCAGCGTGGCCGAATTGACCGAGGCGATCAAGCTGGTTGCGTTGGTGGCCGATCGGGGCGCCCAGGTGCGGATGGAATTCTCCGAGGGCTCGCTGCGTCTGTCGGCGGGCGCCGACGATGTCGGCCGGGCCGAAGAGGACCTTGCCGTGGACTTCGTCGGCGAACCGTTGACCATCGCCTTCAACCCGACTTACCTGACCGACGGGCTTGCGGCGGTCCATTCGGAACGGGTGTCGTTTGGTTTCACGACGCCCGGGAAGCCGGCATTGTTGCGGCCGGCCTCAGGCGAGGACAGTCCACCGACCGGAAATGGCCCTTTCGCGGCCTTGCCGACGGATTACGTCTACCTGTTGATGCCAGTTCGGTTGCCCGGATAGGTGTACGTCCGGCATTTGGGACTGCGCGATTTCCGGTCCTGGGCGCACGCCGACCTCGAATTGCAGCCGGGGCGGACGGTGTTCGTCGGCTCCAACGGTTTTGGTAAAACGAATCTTATTGAAGCGCTGTGGTTTTCGACTACGTTGGGATCGCATCGGGTGGGTACCGATACGCCGTTGATCCGGGCGGGCGCCGACCGCGCGGTGGTGTCGACGATCGTGGTCAACGAGGGCAGGGAATGCGCGATCGACCTGGAAATCGCGGCGGGACGTGCGAACAAGGCACGGTTGAATCGTTCGCCGGTGCGCAGCACGCGCGAGGTGATAGGGGTTTTGCGCGCCGTGCTTTTTGCTCCCGAAGATTTGGCTTTGGTGCGCGGGGATCCGGCGGAGCGGCGGCGCTACCTCGATGATCTGGCGACGATGCGGCGGCCGGCGGTCGCCGCGGTGCGCGCGGATTACGAGAAAGTTCTGCGCCAGCGCACGGCGTTGTTGAAGTCCGCTGCCGGAATGCGGCACCGGGGCGACCGCGGTGCCCTGGACACTCTCGACGTGTGGGATAGCCGGTTGGCGGAACACGGCGCCGAGTTGATGGCAGCGCGCATCGACCTGGTCAACGAGTTGGCGCCGGAGGTGGAGAAGGCCTATCAACTGCTAGCCCCGGCGTCCCGGCCGGCGTCGATCGCTTACCGGACCAGCCTCGGCGCACAGGTGGCGGCAGACGCGGGGGGCAGCGACCGCCAATTTCTCGAGGCCGCGCTGTTGGCCGCGTTGGCGGAACGCCGCGACGCGGAGTTGGAACGCGGAATGTGTCTGGTCGGTCCGCATCGCGACGATCTAGAGCTGTGGCTGGGCGATCAACCCGCGAAAGGTTTTGCCAGCCAAGGGGAATCGTGGTCATTTGCGGTGGCGCTGCGGCTGGCGTCGTATGAGTTGTTGCGAGCCGACGGGAGTGAACCCGTGTTGTTGCTTGATGACGTGTTCGCCGAACTCGACGCGGCCCGACGCCGAGCATTGGCGACGGTGGCCGAATCGGCGGAGCAGGTATTGGTCACCGCGGCGGTGGAGGAAGACATTCCGGGGGGCTGGGCCGCCAGGCAGGTGCAGATCGATCTGCGCGACGACGACCTCGGTCGAGTATCGGTGGTGCGGCCATGACCGGCACCGACGACGACCAAGATCCGGACGCGGCCGCCGCACAACCGGGTCGGCTGCGCGGCATCGACTTGGTCCGGCGGACACTCGAGGAAGCTCGCGCCGCGGCCCGCGCGCAAGGAAAGGACGCCGGGCGGGGGCGGTCGGTGCCGCCGACTCCCCGACGTGTGGCGGGGCAGCGGCGCAGCTGGTCGGGGCCAGGACCCGACGTCCGCGATCCTCAACCGCTGGGCAGATTGGCGCGCGACTTGGCGAAGAAACGCGGTTGGTCGGCGCAGGTCGCCGAGGGCACGGTTCTCGGCCAATGGTCGTCGGTGGTGGGCCAGCAGATCGCCGACCATGCGACGCCGACCGCGTTGAGTGACGGGGTGCTCAGCGTGGCAGCCGAATCCACCGCCTGGGCCACGCAGTTGCGGATGATCCAGGCGCAGCTGTTGGCGAAGATCGCCGCGGCGGTCGGCAACGGGGTGGTGACGTCGATGAAAATCACCGGCCCGGCCGCGCCGTCGTGGCGCAAGGGTCCACGTCACATCGCGGGAAGGGGTCCGCGGGACACCTATGGCTAGCGCTCCCACCGGCAGCGACCATCCCCAGACCGGCTTTCATCAACAGGCCGCTCAAAGCCGCTAGGACGACGCGAAGTGCCTTGACGCACGTCGGGACGCGGCGGGAATAGAGAACTCGTCCGCACGGCGCAGTTAGCTGGGTAGAAACGCGCCCAGAGAATCGGTGCGGACGGGTCATCACGGTAGACTGGCGGCATGCGACTGACGCGGTGACTGGAACCGCCCGCATGAAACCCCAAGGAGAGCATTCCGACCGTGGCTGCCCAGAAGAAGAAGGCGCAAGACGAATACGGCGCGTCAGCGATCACCGTGCTCGAAGGGCTGGAGGCGGTCCGCAAACGCCCCGGCATGTATATCGGGTCCACCGGTGAGCGTGGGCTGCACCACCTCATCTGGGAGGTGGTCGACAACTCGGTGGACGAGGCGATGGCCGGTTATGCCAGCAGGGTCGATGTCCGGCTCCTCGATGACGGCAGCGTGGAGGTCGTCGACGACGGCCGCGGCATTCCGGTGGCGATGCACGCCACCGGCGCCCCGACCGTCGACGTGGTGATGACCCAGCTGCACGCCGGCGGCAAGTTCGGTGGCGAGAACAGTGGCTACACCGTCAGTGGTGGGTTGCACGGCGTCGGTGTGTCGGTGGTCAACGCGCTCTCCACACGACTGGAAGTCAACATCAAACGCGACGGGCACGAGTGGTTTCAGTACTACGACCGCGCCGTGCCCGGCACCCTGAAGCAAGGCGAGGCCACCAAGAAGACCGGAACCACGATCAGGTTCTGGGCCGACTCCGACATCTTCGAAACCACCCAGTACGACTTCGAGACGGTGGCGCGTCGCCTCCAAGAGATGGCGTTCCTGAATAAGGGCCTCACGATCAACCTCACCGACGAACGAGTAGAGCAGGACGAGGTCGTTGACGAGGTCGTCAGCGACACCGCCGAGGCACCCAAGTCCGCCGAGGAGAAGGCGGCGGAAAAGACTGCGCCGCATAAGGTCAAGCACCGCACGTTCCACTACCCCGGCGGCCTGGTCGACTTCGTCAAGCACATCAACCGCACCAAGAGCCCGATCCAACAGAGCGTCATCGACTTCGACGGAAAAGGCACCGGCCACGAGGTTGAAATCGCCATGCAGTGGAACGCTGGCTACTCGGAGTCGGTCCACACCTTCGCCAACACCATCAATACTCACGAGGGCGGAACCCACGAAGAGGGCTTCCGTAGCGCGCTGACCTCGGTGGTGAACAAGTACGCTAAAGACAAGAAGCTGCTCAAAGAGAAGGACGCCAACCTCACCGGGGACGACATCCGTGAAGGCTTGGCGGCGGTTATCTCGGTCAAGGTGAGTGAGCCCCAGTTCGAGGGCCAGACCAAGACCAAGCTGGGCAACACCGAGGTCAAGTCCTTCGTGCAGAAGGTGTGCAACGAACAGCTGACCCATTGGTTCGAGGCAAACCCCTCGGAAGCCAAAACAGTTGTAAACAAGGCGGTTTCGTCGGCGCAGGCGCGCATCGCGGCTCGAAAGGCGAGGGAGCTGGTGCGCCGCAAGAGCGCCACCGACCTCGGCGGCCTGCCCGGAAAGCTGGCCGACTGCCGCTCTACCGACCCGCGCAAGTCGGAACTGTATGTGGTGGAGGGCGACTCGGCCGGGGGCTCAGCGAAGAGCGGCCGCGATTCGATGTTCCAGGCGATTCTCCCGTTGCGCGGCAAGATCATCAACGTCGAGAAGGCGCGCATCGACCGCGTGCTGAAGAACACCGAAGTCCAGGCGATCATCACCGCGCTGGGTACCGGGATTCACGACGAGTTCGACATCACCAAGCTGCGCTACCACAAGATCGTGCTGATGGCCGACGCCGACGTGGACGGCCAGCACATCTCGACCCTGCTGTTGACGCTCTTGTTCCGGTTCATGCGACCGCTCATCGAGAACGGGCACGTGTTCTTGGCCCAGCCACCGCTGTACAAGTTGAAGTGGCAGCGCAGCGACCCAGAGTTCGCCTACTCGGACCGCGAACGGGACGGGCTGCTCGAGGCGGGACAGAAGGCCGGCAAGAAGATCAACAAGGAAGACGGCATCCAGCGCTACAAGGGTCTGGGTGAGATGGACGCCAAGGAGCTGTGGGAAACCACGATGGACCCGACGGTGCGGGTGCTTCGCCAGATCACCCTCGATGACGCCGCAGCTGCCGACGAACTGTTCTCCATCCTGATGGGCGAAGACGTTGAAGCCCGCCGCAGCTTCATCACCCGCAATGCCAAAGACGTTCGCTTCCTGGATGTCTGACGCAGTCAGGCACGCCAACCCAAAGAGGGGAATAGATGACTGACACCACGCTGCCACCCGGCGACGAGGCTGGCGACCGCATCGAACCGGTGGACATCCAGCAGGAGATGCAGCGCAGCTACATCGACTACGCGATGAGCGTGATCGTCGGGCGCGCCCTTCCGGAGGTGCGCGACGGTCTCAAGCCGGTGCACCGCCGGGTGCTGTACGCGATGTTCGACTCGGGCTTCCGGCCCGACCGTGGCCACGCCAAATCGGCGCGTTCGGTCGCCGAGACGATGGGCAACTATCACCCGCACGGCGACTCGTCGATCTACGACACCCTGGTCCGGATGGCGCAGCCGTGGTCGCTGCGCTACCCGCTGGTCGACGGTCAGGGCAACTTCGGCTCGCCGGGCAACGACCCGCCGGCGGCCATGCGTTACACAGAGGCGCGGCTGACGCCCCTGGCGATGGAGATGCTGCGCGAAATCGACGAGGAGACAGTTGATTTCATCCCGAACTACGACGGCCGGGTCCAAGAGCCGACGGTTCTTCCCAGCCGGTTCCCCAACCTGCTGGCGAACGGCTCCGGCGGTATCGCGGTCGGCATGGCCACCAATATGCCGCCGCACAACCTGCGGGAGCTGGCCGAGGCGGTGTTCTGGTGCCTGGAGAATTACGACGCCGATGAGGAGGCCACCCTGGCCGCGGTTTGCGAGCGGGTCAAGGGACCAGACTTCCCCACCTACGGCCTGATCGTCGGATCGCAAGGCATCCACGACGCCTACACCACCGGCCGCGGTTCGATCCGTATGCGCGGTGTCGTGGAGATCGAAGAGGACTCGCGGGGCCGCACCCTGCTGGTAATCACCGAGCTGCCCTATCAGGTCAACCACGACAACTTCATCACCTCGATCGCCGAGCAGGTCCGCGATGGCCGACTGGCAGGCATCTCGAATATCGAAGATCAGAGCAGCGACCGGGTGGGGCTGCGCATCGTCGTCGAGATCAAACGCGACGCGGTCGCCAAGGTGGTGCTGAACAACCTCTACAAGCACACCCAGCTGCAGGCCAGCTTCGGCGCGAACATGCTGTCCATCGTCGACGGTGTCCCCCGCACGTTGCGTCTCGACCAGCTGATCCGCTACTACGTGGTGCATCAATTGGACGTCATCGTTCGGCGTACCACCTACCGGTTGCGCAAGGCCAACGAGCGGGCCCACATCCTGCGCGGCCTGGTCAAGGCACTCGACGCGCTCGACGAGGTCATCGCGTTGATCCGAGCGTCAGAGACTGTCGACATCGCCCGGGCCGGCCTGATCGAGCTGCTCGAAATCGACGAGATCCAGGCGCAGGCCATCCTGGACATGCAGCTGCGCCGGCTGGCCGCCCTGGAACGCCAACGCATCGTCGACGATCTGGCCAAGATCGAGGCCGAGATCGCCGACCTCGAGGACATCCTGGCCAAGCCGGAGCGGCAGCGCGCCATCGTGCACGACGAACTCGCTGAGCTCGTCGAGAAGTACGGCGACGACCGGCGCACGCGCATCATCCCCGCCGACGGCGATGTCGCAGACGAGGATCTGATCGCCCGCGAAGAGGTCGTCGTCACCATCACCGAGACCGGCTATGCGAAGCGGACCAAGTCCGATCTGTACCGCAGCCAGAAACGCGGCGGCAAGGGTGTGCAGGGCGCCGGCCTGAAGCAGGACGACATCGTGCGGCATTTCTTCGTGAGCTCGACGCACGACTGGATCCTGTTCTTCACCACGCAGGGCCGGGTCTATCGCGCCAAGGCTTACGAACTGCCCGAGGCGTCCAGGACCGCCCGCGGTCAGCACGTCGCCAACCTGCTGGCCTTCCAGCCTGAGGAGCGCATCGCCCAGGTCATTCAGATCCGCAGCTACGAGGACGCCCCGTACCTGGTGCTGGCCACCCGCAACGGCCTGGTGAAGAAGACCAAGTTGACCGACTTCGATTCCAACCGGTCGGGCGGGATCGTGGCGATCAACCTGCGCGACAACGACGAGCTCGTCGGCGCGGTGCTGTGCTCGTCGGAGGAGGACCTGCTGCTGGTCTCGGCCAACGGCCAGTCCATCAGGTTCTCGGCGACCGACGAGGCGCTGCGCCCGATGGGACGCGCCACCTCCGGCGTGCAGGGCATGCGGTTCAACACCGACGATTACCTGTTGTCGCTCAACGTGGTTCGCGAGGGCACGTACCTGTTGGTGGCGACGTCCGGCGGCTACGCCAAGCGCACCGCTATCGAGGAGTATCCGGTGCAGGGGCGCGGCGGCAAGGGCGTGCTGACCGTGATGTTCGACCGTCGGCGCGGCAAGCTGGTGGGCGCGCTGATCGTTGACGATGACAGCGAGCTATACGCCATCACGTCGGGAGGCGGGGTAATCCGCACCGCGGCGCGCCAGGTCCGCAAGGCCGGACGACAGACCAAGGGCGTTCGTCTGATGAACCTGGGTGAGGACAACACGCTGCTGGCCATCGCGCGCAATGCCGAGGAAAACGCGGACGAAGTCATCGAGGAGGCGGAAGGCGCCGGGGAGTCGGATGGCTAGCCGGTGACAATCCGGGCGGCCCGAGGAACAGGCGGGCAATTAGACTCGGCCCGACCAGACAAAATGCGACTGCCATCGCCCCCGCGGCGGTGGTAGGAGATCTAAGGAGTCGGGGTGACCTCACCGAACGAGCCGGGCGCCCCCAAACAGGGCGACGGCCTTAATGGGGATGGCTCGGCCGAGCGCGCCGGTGTCCACCGCGTGACGCCGCCCGCACAGGCTGGCCGTGCTCCGGACGCCGGGGATTCACCGCCGTGGCAGCGTGGCGGGGCCAGGCCCCCGCAGGCACCGCAGCGCCAGACCGAACCCCCCACCGAGGCGCGGCCGTCGGGCCCGCCCAGCGGTGTCGAGGCCCGGCCGAACCGGTTCGTCTCCGGTACCGCGGCGCCGGGTTCTGGCGCGCCCCTACAGGCGAAGAATCCGCACGACACCGACGCCCCACCGGGGCGCGGCGACGGGCCGCCCGCGGAGGCCTACGCCAGCGAGTTGCCGGACCTGTCCGGCCCGATGCCGCGGGGCCCGCAGCGCAAGACGCCGCCCGACCGCACGCCGGAGACGTCGAGCTCGCTGGGATCCGGCCGTTCCTCGGCCGCCGAAAGCCGGGAGGGCCGCGAAGGCCGCGAAAACCGCACCCAGGTGTCACGGCGACCGCGCGGCCCGGTGCGGGCCAGCATGCAGATCCGCCGGATCGATCCGTGGAGCACGCTGAAGGTGTCCCTGTTGCTCTCGGTCGCGCTGTTCTTCGTCTGGATGATCGCCGTGGCGTTCCTGTACCTCGTGCTCGGCGGCATGGGGGTGTGGTCGAAGCTGAACAGCAACGTCGGCGACCTGCTGAACAACACCAGCGGCAGCAGCGGAGAACTCGTCTCCAGCGGCACGATCTTCGGCGGCGCCGTGTTGATCGGCTTGGTCAACATCGTGTTGTTGACCGCGATGGCCACCATCGCCGCGTTCGTCTACAACCTGACCACCGATCTGATCGGCGGCATCGAAGTGACCTTGGCGGACCGCGACTAGCACTTTTGGGGGTGGGGCGGCGATTGCGGTAATCTCGTCGCTCGGCCGTACGCGTGTACGGGCCTATAGCTCAGGCGGTTAGAGCGCTTCGCTGATAACGAAGAGGTCGGAGGTTCGAGTCCTCCTAGGCCCACAACCATGTGCCCGTCAAGACGTTGCGTAAGACTTGCCCTGCCAATCACACTGATCGCTGTGGTGGCGGCGGTGGTGCGGTCCCGGCGCGGGGTCGAGGTCTGGCAGGTGGCGGTGGACGACACCCCCGGTCAGCCACCCAGTCACGTCGAGGGGCCTTAGCTCAGTTGGTAGAGCACCGCCTTTGCAAGGCGGCTGTCAGGGGTTCGATTCCCCTAGGCTCCACAGTGTGATGAGTCGGGTCATGGGTTACACATGAGTCGCGTCATCGGTTACAGATTCCCCGGCCATCGGCCGGGGTTTTTGTTTTGGTTGCGCCAGTAGTTTTTGGTGGCGTCGATGTGGTGGCTACTCAGGACGTGGTGGCCGGTTTTGCTGATCACGGTGACGGTGGTGGTGGTGACCAGGATCAGTACGGGTGTGTGGGCGTGGGTGGCGCCGATGCCGAGGTGGTGTAGGTGGCTGCCGTGGCGCAGGGTGAGTTTGCCGAATTGGTCGACGGTGTCGTGGCGGATGCGGAAGTGGCCGTTGGTGGTGTTGGGTGGAGCGGCTTTGGGGCGGGCGTGGTAGGCCTGTGTTGGTGTGGTGCCCGGCGGCAGGGCGCGGTGGCTGCGTTCGGTGTTGTAGACGACGGTGAAGTGGTCGAGCAGGTTTTGCAGGGCGGCCAGGGTGGTTGGTCGGGGTCGTGGTGTGAGCCAGCGTTTGAGGGTTTGGTGGAAGCGTTCGATTTTGCCTTGGGTTTGAGGGTGTCCGGGATGGCCGTTTTTCTGGGTGATACCCAGGCTGGCTAGTAGGCGTTCGAAGTCGTTGTGACCGTGGGTGAATCGTGAGGTGTAGACCGATCCGTTGTCGGTCAGTGTTGAGGCGGGCAGGCCGTAACGCTGAGTAGTGGTGGTGAAGTCGGCGACGACGTCGGGGCCGGCCACCCGGCGGTATGCGGTGCACGACAGTAGATATCGGGAGTGGTCATCAAGCCAGTTGAGGATTTCCACGCCGCTGCCGTCGGCCAATGCCCAGTGGGTGAAGTCTGATTGCCAGCATTCGTTGGGCTGATCGGCTTGGAAGCGTTGATAGGAGCTTTTGGGGCGTTTGCGTGGCTGGGCAGTGATCAGCCCGTGGTGGCCCAGGATGCGTCGGATCGTAGAGGTCGACGGTACCGCCAGGCCGGCTTGAGCCAAGTGCCATTGCAGAGTCAGTGGACCGGCATCGAGTCCGTCAGCGACGAGTTTCTCGCGTAACTCCACGATGGCGGTGATGACGTCATCGGGCACCGAGTTGGGGTTGCTGGCGGGTCTGCGTGAGCGAGGTTCGACGGCGTCGAGACCGCCGAGTTCGTAACGCTTGAGCAGACGATAGATGTGTTGCCGGGATAGTCCGTAAGCCCGCGAAGCCGCGGTGACGGTGAGGTTTCCACTGACGACTTCCAACACAGCCACACGTGCTTTCGACATGAGCCATGACTGTCACCTATGACGCGACTCATCGGGCATCGACACCGGTGTAACCCATGACGCGACTCATGTGTCACCTATGTCGTGAACTCAGACACCCTAGGCTCCACAGTGTGCGATGTCTCGGGACATCGTGCATATGTGTCTTGGGACATCGTTCACGGTTTTGCTTGTGGTTGGTAGTTTTTCGTCGGGTCGAGTTGGAGTTCTCGCAGTAGGTGGCCGTCGGTGGTCACGATGCGGATGTGTAGGTCGTGAATCAGGATCAAGACGTTTGTGCCGGCGTGTCTGCGGCCCATCCCGATGTGGTGGAGGCGGCTGTTGTGGCGCACGGTGAGCTTGCCGTTGCTGTCGATGCGGTCGTGGCGGATGCGGTAGGCGCCGGCGTGTAATGGGGTGCCGGTCGGGGTTGCTTTGGGGCGGGCGAGGTAGGCCTGTTGTGGGGTGCGCCGGCCGAGTGCGCGGTGTGGGCGCACGGTGTTGTAGTAGGCACCGAAGGTGTCGAGCTGGGCTTGTAGTTGGCGTCGACGGTGTGGGCTCGGGGTCTGGTGGCTGAGCCATTTTTTGAGGGTTTGGTGGAAGCGTTCGACCTTGCCGCAGGTTTGGGGATGGTAGGGGCGGGCAGTGGCGGAAGCTGATACCGCGGCTGTGCAGGGTGACTTCGAGGGCGACTCGGCCGGTGCCGCGGTAGCGGCCGGTGAAGACGGCCCCGTTGTCGCTGAGCAGGCTGGCTGGATCGCCATAGGCGGCAGCGGCTTTGGTGAAGCTGGTGTTGACGTCGCTGGCCTTGAACACCGGGAGGGTGTCGCTGCCTACGCACAGCCGGGAGTGGTCGTCGAGGATGTTGAGGATCTCGACGTCGGTGTTGTCGGCGAGTTGCCAATGGGTGATGTCGAGTTGCCAGCGTTCGTTGGGCTGTTCGGCCTGGAAGCGGATATAGCTGCTTTTGGGGCGTTTGTGCGGTTGGGGGGTGACGAAGCCTCGCGCGGACAAGGATCCGCCAGATCGTGGACACCGCGGGGCTGTCACCGCGGCGTTGCTGGAGGTGAGCCGCGATCGTGGCCGCGCCGGCCTCATGCCCGTCGCGTTCGAGTTCCTTGCGCAGCGCGACGATCTCGTCCTCGATGTCTTGGGCGGTGCGGCCCGGGCTGTGCAGCGGTCTTCGCGGGCGTGGTCGCAGTCCCGCCTCGCCTTCGGCCAGGTAACGCTGAACGAGCGTGACCACCCACCGTCGCGAGACCCCGTAGTCGCGGGCGACCTCACTTTTACTGCGTCCTTCGACCAGCACGGCCGTGACCACCAACTGCGGCATTCCCATCGCTCAACCCTTGCCGTCGGGTGTAAACGATGTCCCGAGACAGCTGTGAACGATGTGCGTGAACTCAGACACCCTAGGCTCCACAGCTCCACATCTAAAACTGACGGACATCGTTGACAGTCCGGGTCTCCCAGCACTAGGAGACCTGCATGAGCGAACCGCAGCTGCCACGAGAGGTCCGTCGCCGGTTGGCGATCATCCACCACGCCGAGGAAGTGACCGGCAACGTGGCCATGACGTGCCGGTACTACGGGATCAGCCGGCAGGTCTATTACCGGTGGCTACGGCGCTACCAGGAGCAAGGCATCGACGGGCTGCGGGACCTATCGCGGCGACCGCACCATAGCCCCAACGCCACCCATGTCGACGTGGTCGGCAAGATCCTCTACCTGCGGCAGAACTACCACTTCGGACCCGGCAAGATCGCGATGTACCTCAAGCGGTACCACGACGTGGAGGTGTCCAACTCCGGTGTCTGGCGGATCCTCAAGCGCCTAGACCTCAACCGGCTGCCCGCTTCCCAGCGCTACAAACGGCTCGACAAACGGTGGAAACGCTACGAAAAACAGCTGCCCGGACATCAAGTCCAGATCGACGTCAAATTCGTTGCGCCACTGAAGACCGCGGCCCGGCCCGCCGTCGGCCGGCGCACCAAGTACTACCAGTTCACCGCGATCGACGACTGCACCCGACTGCGTGTGCTGCGTATCTACCCACGCTGCGACCAGAAAACCGCGATCCAGTTCGTCGACTACGTGCTCGAGCGACTGCCCTTCCCGGTGCAGACCATCCAGACAGACAACGGCGCCGAATTCCAATCAGCCTTCCACTACCACGTCCTGGACAAGGGGGTCAGCCACCAC
Source organism: uncultured Actinomycetota bacterium (assembly GCA_963850895.1). Classification (GTDB taxonomy): domain Bacteria; phylum Actinomycetota; class Actinomycetes; order Mycobacteriales; family Mycobacteriaceae; genus Mycobacterium. The sequence continues at coordinate 485,093 of CAWKNK010000003.1, forward strand.
TACATCAAACCCCGAACCCCACGCCTTAACGGCAAAGTGGAGCGATCCCATCGCATCGACGCTGAAGAGTTCTACGCCCTACTCGACGGCCTCGTCATCGACGACGCCAAGATCTTCAACAACAAACTCAGAGAATGGGAGGACTACTACAACTACCATCGCCCTCACGGCGGCCTCGGCGGCCAGACACCCTACGAACGACTACGCCAGAAAACCCAGACCCCGGCCGTAACCGATGAACGTCAGCCACACACTCCACAGCTCCACAGCTCCACAGCTCCACAGATCATGGGCGCGGCCATCGGGCGGTCCGAAACGTAACTCACGTGCTCGCTCAATTTGGCGCGAATTTACCGTCCCCGACTGATAGCGATCCCGCTAACATGTGTAAGCACTGATCGCGTGCCCAATGAGTCGCAGCCGCCGCGAGGCGGCTGACCTGCGAGAAAGTTCCCGTCCGACCACACACCCTCAATATCGGCGTCGCAGAGTAGGCAGCCCGACAACCGACAGGTTGCTTTCCAGCGATAAGGCAGCCGACAGCGCAACTCCGCCTTTGCTGTGAGGAGGAAATGGCTTTGTTCGGGCCAATACGTAATGGGGTGCGGACTCAGGATCGGCCATGTCTTCGTACCCGGTAGTTACTCCGGTTGCGGTCATCGGCATGGCTTGCCGGCTGCCTGGAGGCATCGACTCTCCAGAGCAGTTATGGGAGGCGTTGCTGCGCGGCGACGACCTTGTCACCGAAATTCCACCCGACCGATGGGACGCCGACGAGTACTACGATCCCCAGCCTGGCGTGCCTGGTCGGTCGGTCTGTAAATGGGGCGCGTTCCTGGATGACGTCGTGGGCTTCGACCCCGAGTTCTTCGGCATCACCGAAAACGAAGCGACCGCGATGGATCCGCAGCACCGCTTGCTGCTGGAAACCTCATGGGAGGCCATGGAGCACGGCGGCCTCACCCGGAACACGCTGGCCGGCTCGCGGACCGGCGTCTTCATGGGACTGATGCATGACGACTACCAATTTGTGCACGCTGAGGCCAACGCCTTGGAGGGGCCGTACGGATACATGGGCAACAGCTTCGCCATGGGCTCCGGGCGCATTGCCTACACGATGGGACTGCGCGGTCCGGCGATGACGGTGGATACCGCCTGCTCGTCCGGCCTCGCAGCGGTGCATGTGGCGTGTCGCAGCTTGCATGACGGCGAGAGCGACATTGCCCTGGCGGGCGGCGCCTCGGTGTCGTTCGAACCGCGCAAATCCTGTTCGGGTTCTGCCATCGGAATGCTGTCTGCGACCGGGCGCTGCCATGCGTTCGACATCGCCGCCGACGGGTTTGTGGCCGGCGAGGGCTGCGCCGTGCTGTTGCTCAAGCGGCTGCCGGATGCGTTGCGCGACGGCGACCGGATCTTGGCCGTGCTACGCGGCACGGCCGCCAACCAGGACGGCCACACGGTGAACATCGTGACGCCGTCGCGGACCGCACAGGTCGAGGCCTATCGGGCGGCATTGACTGTGGCGGATGTGGACGCCCGCACCGTCGGCATGGTGGAGGCACACGGTCCCGGCACCCCGGTGGGTGATCCCATCGAATACGCCAGCCTGGCGGAGGTGTATGGCCTCGACGGGCCGTGCGCGCTCGCATCGGTGAAGACCAACTTCGGGCACACCCAGTCGGCCGCCGGGGCGCTGGGGCTGATGAAGGCGGTTCTCGCGCTGCAGCACGGTGTGATTCCGCGCAATCTGCACTTCACCCAGTTGCCTGAGGAAATGGCCCAAATCGAGACTAATCTCTTTGTGCCGCAGGAGAATACGCCGTGGCCCGGCAATGGTCACCATGGACCCCGCCGAGCGGCGGTGTCGTCGTACGGGTTCTCGGGAACCAATGTGCACGCGATTGTGGAGCAGGCTCCCGAGACGGTCGCACCGGGCGACGCGCCAACCACTCCCGCGATCGACGGCCCGCTGCTTTTCCCGCTATCAGCCACGTCGGCCGACGGACTGCGGCAAACCGCCGGGCGGCTCGCTGACTGGGTCGACACACACGCGCCGGAGCTTGCGGTATCGGATCTGGCGTACACGCTTGCTCGCCGGCGGGCGCACCGGCCGGTGCGCACGGCGGTCATCGCCGGCAGCCTCGAAGAGCTGACCGAGGGTTTGCGCAAGGTCGCCGAAGGCGACTTTCCGTATCAGCCCGCGGTCGGGCAGGACGACCGAGGACCGGTATGGGTGTTCTCCGGGCAGGGTTCGCAGTGGGCGGCGATGGGCGCCGAGCTGCTCGCGACCGAACCGGTGTTCGCCGCGACTGTCGCCAAGGTGGAGCCGCTGATCGCCCGAGAGTCGGGATTCTCGGTGACCGAAGCGATTTCGGCGCCCTAGACGGTGACCGGAATCGATCGGATCCAGCCCGCGCTATTCACCATGCAGGTCGCGCTGGCAGCCACGATGAGGGCATACGGGGTGCAGCCGGGGGCCGTGATCGGCCACTCGATGGGCGAGGCCGCGGCCGCGGTTGTGGCGGGAGCGCTATCGCTGGAGGACGGGGTGCGCGTGATCTGCCGCCGCTCGCGGCTGATGTCCACGATCGCTGGTTCCGGGGCGATGGCGTCGGTGGAACTGCCTGCCGAGCAAGTGCTTTCGGAACTGATGGCCCGCGGCGTCGACGACGTCGTGCTGGCAGTGGTGGCCTCGCCGCAGTCCACGGTGATCGGCGGCGCAACGCAGACGGTGCGCGATCTGGTCACAGCATGGGAGCAACGGGGCGTGTTGGCCCGCGAGATCGCCGTCGATGTCGCCTCGCACTCCCCGCAGGTCGATCCGATCCTCGACGAGCTGTCCGACGTGCTGGCAGAGCTCAACCCCATGACACCGGAGGTGCCCTTCTACTCCGCGACCGCGTTCGACCCGCGCGAGCAGCCCGTGTGCGACGCCTGGTATTGGTCGGACAATCTGCGTCACATGGTGCGTTTCGCCGCAGCTGTACAGGCGGCGTTGGAGGACGGCTACCGGGTGTTCGCGGAGTTGGCTCCGCACCCCTACTCACCCACGCGGTCGAGCAGACTGCCGACAGCCTCGGCATGCCGCTGGCTGCACTCGCCGCCATGCGCCGCGAGCAAGAGCTGCCGCACGGGCTGCGCGGTTTCCTGGTGGATCTGCACAGTGCCGGCGCCGCGATCGACTTCTCGGTGATCTACCCGGGGGGTCAGCTGGTGGATGCTCCGCTACCGACATGGAGCCACCGCCCCCTGCTGCTGACCCGCAGCGGTCAGGATTCGCGGGCACGCGGCGCTCGCACAGTTCCGGTGCACCCGCTGATGGGGGCGCATGTGCGATTGCACGAGGAGCCGGAGCGCCACGTTTGGCAGGGTGAGGTCGGCACCGCGGCGCAGCCCTGGCTGGGCGACCACCGGATACACAATGTGGCTGTTCTTCCGGGGGCCGCCTACTGCGAGATGGCGTGGGCCGCGGCTCGCACGGTCCTCGGCGAGAAATCCGAGGTCCGCGACATCCGTTTCGAGGCAGACGCTGCTGTTGGACGACGAGACTCCGGTATCCGCGGTCGCGTCGGTGACCTCGCCGGGCGTCGTCGACTTCGTGGTGGAGAGCCTCCAGGAGAGCACGCAGATTCGGCGGGCGACGGCGGTGCTGCACGCGGGAGGGGATGAGGACCAGCCACCGGCGTACGACATGCCCGCCCTACTCGCGGCCCACTCATGCCGGCTGGATGGGGCCGAGTTGCGGAAGCAGTTCGACGAGCACGGTTTGCAGTATGGTCCGGCTTTCGCCGGACTGGCCGCAGTGCACAGCGCGGACGAGACGGTCGGCACCGTGCTGGCCGAGGTCGGGCTACCTGGCCCGATCCGCTCGCAACAGAGCGCCTACGGCGTGCATCCCGCCTTGCTGGATGCCTGTTTCCAGTCGGTTGCGGCTCATTCCGACGGCCCGGGTCGCAGGTAGCGCTGGTCTGCTGTTGCCGCTGCGCGTACGCCGGATCCGGGCCTACGCTCCTGCCCGCACCGCCCGCTACTGCTATACGAGGGTGACCAGTGCCGACGGGGCCGGGTTGGAGGCCGACCTCGATGTGCTCGACGAGCACGGGACAGTCCTGCTGGCCGTGCGCGGATTGCAAGTCGGCACCGGCGCCTCCGAGGGCGCCAACCGCGATCGCGTGCTGAACGAGCGACTGCTGACTATCGAGTGGACACAGCGAACACTGCCCGACGTGGAGCACGTCGGCCCGGGAACATGCTTGCTGATCAGCACCTCCGCCACTGCAGACGTCATGGCGACGAGGCTGACCGATGCGCTGAAAGCCGAGGGCGCCGGCTGCGCGACCATGACATGGCCGCAGCATTCCGATCACCAGGCCAACGCCGAATTGCTCGGCTCGCATCTTGGTGCCGACGAGGTCAGCGGAGTGGTCATACTCACCGGCCCCAAGAACGGCAATCCGGATGAGGAGTGTGCCCTGCGCGGCGGGGACTATGTGCGTCACCTGGTGCGCATCGTCCGCGAGATTACGGAAATCGACGAAGAACCGCCGCGCCTCTACGTCGTAACGCGGAACGCCCAGACCGTCTTGCCGGGGGACGTGACGAACCTGGAGCAGGCCGGGCTCCGTGGCCTAGTGCGAGCGATCAGCACTGAATATCCGCATCTGCGCGCCACCCAGATCGACATGGACGAGGACACGGACGCCGAGCAGCTGGCACGGCAACTGCTGGGGGCGTCGGAGGAGGACGAGACGGCCTGGCGGAACGGCCAGTGGCACACGGCGCGCCTGAGCCCCGGCACCGCTACGCCCTGAGGAGCGGCGAACCGCCGTGGTGGACCACCCGCACGATGGTATGCGCTTGCAGATCCGCACGCCTGGTGACCTGGAAACGATGGAACTGGCCGCGTTCGAACGTGTTCCGCCGGGGCCGGGAGAGATTGAGGTCGCGGTGACCGCATCCAGCATCAACTTCGCCGATGTCCTGTTCGCCTTCGGCCGGTACCCCGGTATCGACGGGGATGCAGCCACAGCTCGGTATGGATTTTGCCGGCGTGGTGACCGCGGTCGGGCCCGACGTGACAACTCATCGGGCGGGTGACCATGTCGGCGGCTTCTCCAAAAACGGTTGCTGGGCAACGTTCGTCACGCTGTGACGCCCGCCTGGCCGTGACGCTGCCGCCGGGCCTCACTGACGACCAGGCGGCCGCGGTGAGCACCGCGCATGCCATCGCCTGGTATGGCCTACACGATCAGGCCAGGATCACCACTGGTGACCGTGTGTTGATCCACTCCGCCACTGGCGGCGTAGGGCAGGCGGCGATCGCGATCGCCCGCGCCGCGGGAGCCGAGATCTTCGCCACTGCCGGCAGCGAGCAGCGGCGAGCACTGTTGCGCGACATGGGTATCGAGCATGTCTACGACTCCCGCAGCACCGAGTTCGCCGAGCAGATCCGCCGCGACACCGACGGATACGGCGTCGACATCGTGCTCAACTCCCTGACCGGCGCCGCACAGCGCGCCGGGCTGGAAGTGCTGTCCATCGGCGGACGATTTGTGGAGATCGGTAAGCGCGACGTCTACGCCAACACCCGGCTGGGGCTCTTCCCGTTCCATCGCAACCTCACGTTCCACTACGTCGATCTGACACTGATGTCAGAGAGTCACCCGAAGCGGATCGGCGACCTGCTGGGCACGGTGTACCGGCTTGTCGCAGACGGTGAGTTGCCATTACCGGAAAGCACTCATTATCCGCTTGGCGATGCGGCCACGGCTGTCCGCATGATGAGCGCGGCAGAGCACACGGGCAAGCTCGTGCTCGACGTGCCCCAGGCCGGGCACACCAACGTCGTGGTACCGCCCGAGCAGGCCCGGGTTTTCCGGCGCGACGGCTCCTACATCGTCACCGGCGGTTTGGGTGGCATCGGACTCTTCCTCGCCGAGAAGATGGCCGCGGCCGGCTGTGGCCGCATCGTGCTCAGCTCTCGCTCTCAGCCCAATCCCAAGGCGCTGGAGACGATCGAGCTCATCCGGGCGATGGGCACCGACATCGAGGTGGAATGCGGCGACATCGCCGAAGTCGGCACGGCGGCGCGTTTGGTGACCGTGGCGACCGCCACCGGGCTTCCGTTGCGGGGGGTGTTGCACGCCGCCGCGGTGTTCGAGAACGCGATGCTGGCCAACATGACCGACGAGCTCATCGACCGCAACTGGGCTCCAAAGGTCTACGGCGCGTGGAACTTACACCAGGCCACGGCCACTCTGCCCCTGGACTGGTTCTGCTTGTTCTCCTCGGCGGTAGGTCTGGTGGGCTCGCCCGGGCAAGGGGCGTACGCCGCGGCTAACAGCTGGTTGGACGCATTCGCGCGGTGGCGCCGAACTCAGGGACTTCCCGCCACTGGCGATCGGGTGGGCATTGTGGGCCGAGGTCGGTCGTGCCGCCGAGCTCCGAGCCGAGACCGGCGAAGACGTGGCTCTTGGGCAGGACGGCGAAGGCACCGCCATCGCGCACTGGCGTGACACCGCCTTCACTGCCGACGAGGGCGCCTACGCGTTTCAGGCACTGCTGCGCCACGACCGCCGTACGCCGGGTATGCAAAGATGACGGGAACCCCGTGGTTCGCCGCCTACGCGCAGCGCAGCCGGTTCGCTGAAGTGTTCCGATCCAAGGGCCAAAGCTCAACGGACAGCAAGTGAATTGCTTAACGAGCTTGGACGCGCTGCCGCCGGAGGAATGGCCCGCCCGCCTCCGTCGCATGATCTCCGACGCGGTCAGCCTGATTCTGCGTCGCACCATCGATCCGGATCACCCCCTCTCCGAATATGGCCTCGACTCGATGGGCAATCTCGAGCTGCGCACCCGCATCGAGGCGGAAACAGGGATACGCGTCACCACCAACGACATCACCACCATTCAGGGTTTGGCCGGGCTCCTGTGCGAAACTGCTCTCTGCCACTCGCCGACTCGGCACCGTCGTGATGGGTCAGCAGATCGAAATGTCCGCTGAGACGCAAGGCTGGACTAAAGGAGGAAGGGTGTTCGTAGGCGCAGGGCCAGCGCGCGGGCTGTTCGTGGGAACAGTTCATGACTGGATGCCGGAGCCGGGCAGAGTCGTGTCTTGGCAAGCGTCGCCCGCCTCGCTCGAGAAAGCCCGGCAAGCTCCGATAAGTGATGTGCCGCTGAGCGCTATGCAAGAAGCCCATCTTCGCGGCTTTTCTCGCTTCGCGGCCCGCGGGCTCAACTATGCACGGCTAGTCATCGGCTGCGGCGACGAACCCGGCCGGTGCGATATCCGTGCCATGAGTTACGTCATCAATGCACACCTTCGTCGGCACAAGACGTATCACAGTTGGTTCGTATACGAAGATGCGGAATGCATTGTGCGGCATACCATCGATGATCCCGCCGACATCGAGTTCCTTCCGATCCGACAAGACGAGATGACGCCGAGTGAGTGGCACCAGTTCGTGCTGTCTACCCCTGATCCGGTGCAGTGGGATTGCTTCAGGTTCGGCATCATTCAGCGCGCGGACCACTTCACATTTTTTTCGATTGTCGATCACGTCCACTGTGACCCGACGATTATTTCGGGCTTATACACCGAGATCTTGATGAACTACCGCCTCCTGGTTACCGGGGGCGCGCTCGTTCAGTCGCCGCCTCCGGCCAGTCACGACGATTTCTGTAGTGCGGGAGAAGCAACACCTGTCTACTCTGACGCCTGGATTCCCTTGAGGTCCGAAAGTGGATCGAGTTTGCCGAAAACAACGGGGGAACCCTGCCGGACTTCCCCCTGCCGCTCGGTGATCTGTCGGTACCCTCTGGTGGTGACCTCGTGGTCGAACGGCTGATGGATCGGGAACAGACAGCCGATTTCGAATCTCTCTGCACGGAGGCGGGCGCCCGCTTCAGCGGCGGCTTGTTTGCCTGTGTAGCTCTCGCACAATATGAGTTGACCCGAGCCCCAACGTATTACGGACTTACGCCGACTGATAAGCGCCGGTCGCTAGCGGAATTTTCGACCATGGGGTGGTTCACCGGCGTGGTTCCATTCACCGTGCCCGTCAACCCGACGTCTTTCGCAGAGACCGCCCGTGCCGCACAGGCGTCCTTCGACTCAAATCTAGACCTCGCGAATGTGTCATTCAACGATGTATTGAAGTTGGCGCCTTGGCTCAGGGAATGGGGACCGAACTGCACCATGGTCAACTACATGGATACCGGCCTTCCTCCCTTTTCCGCCACCGTCGCCTCCCACATGAAGAACGCGAACGTCAGAATCTACTGCGATCCAAGGGATCCGGCGCACCTGTATATCTCGGTGATCCGTCTGTTCGATGAGGTGTCGATATGGGTGAATTTTCCAGAACAATCCGGTGGCCAGGGACTCCGTGACCCGATATCTGAGTGCGATGAAATCGGTGTTTAGGCGGGTCTTGGACGGACGTCGGGTGGGTGCGGCAATGACCGAAGTCACGGACCTTGCCTACGCGGACGACGACTGACGGGGCGGGTTGCGCCGATGAAAGTTGTCTTGGCCGCCCATGGAACTCGCGGCGACGTCGAGCCCTGCGCCGCCGTCGGTCTGGAGCTGCTGCGGCGAGGGCACGAAGTGCGCATGGCGGTTCCACCCAACCTGGTTGGCTTCGTGGAGTCGGCCGGGCTTGTCGCGGTCGGTTACGGGCCGGATTCGCAGGAACAGGTGAACGCGGTCGCGGAGTTCGTTCACCGCGCGTTCAAGACCGCAAAATCCGATCAACGTGGTGCGCGCGGGCAAGGAGCTCTTCGTCGAGGGTTGGGCGCAGATGAGTCGGACGCTGACTTCACTGGCGGACGGGGCCGACCTGCTGGTAACCGGGCAGACGTACCACGGGGTCGTCGCCAACGTCGCGGAGTACCACGACATTCCGTTGGCGGGACTCCACCACATGCCGATCTGCGTTAATGGCCAGCTCGCCCTTCCGTCGATACCCTCGCCGGCGCCTGTGGTCCGCTCCACATTGAGGGCGGCTTGGTGGCTGTATTGGCGCATCACGAAGGACGTCGACGATGCGCAACGCCGTGAACTGGGCCTACCGCGGACAGCGGCCCCTGCGGCGAGACGTATGGCAGAACGTGGCTCGCTCGAAATCCAGGCCTACGACGAGGCTTGCTTTCCGGGACTCGCGGCGGAATGGAACGGCCGGCGACCCTTCGTCGGCGCGCTGACGATGGAGTTGCCGACGGATGCCGACAGTGAGGTCGCGTCGTGGATTGCCGCGGGGACACCGCCCATCTACTTCGGTTTCGGCAGCACACCGGTCCAATCTCCCGCCGACACGATCGCCATGATCGCCGCGGCTTGTGCGGAGCTGGACGAACGGGCCTTGATTTATTCCGGCGCGAGCGGCTCCAACTGCATCCCACATTCTGACCGCGTGAAACTTGTGGGCCCGGTGAACTATTCGGCCATCCTTCCCATTATGTCGCGCGGTCGTCCATCACGGTGGCGCGGGCACCACAGCTGCGGGCCTGCGGGCCGCAATCCCCATGTTGGTCCTCTGGGACGTAGCCGATCAGCCGTTATGGGCGGCACAGGTCACACGAATGAAGGTCGGCTCCGCCCAACGCTTGTCGACAATCACCCGAGAATCGCTGGTCGCGCGCCTCCGCCAAATCCTCGCGCCGCAGTACGCCACCCGAGCCTGCGAAATTGCCACCCGGATGACCAAGCCTACCGAAAGCGTTTGCGCGGCGGCCGATCTCCTGGAGGGCGCGGCCCGCAGGAAGTGTGTTGACTGACCGGGGAACGCGCCCCGCAGCCGAGCCTGTCCACGTTCGTTTGGATGAGCCGGTACGGGTAGTCGGTGTGCTGCTCGATGACGTCGCGCAGCTGCGCCAAGGATGCCTTCCACGGCTTGCCGGTGCGCGGCAGGGCCGTCTTGAGGAAAGGGAATCGGAAGTCCTCGATGAGGCGGTCCCAAAAGTACAGGGTGCCGTTATTTCGCGCCGAGCGCGTGCTAGCCCACAGATGGGCCGACGAGCGCCCATAGGTCGTTTCGATGGTGGCGGCGGAGACGAACGGTTTGAGGCGCAGCCCCGCCTTGCGAGCACGCCTGGATAAGCCGATCTCGTACCGCCAGATGACGGCGCCTTTGTGGACGACGTACTGGAAGTCACTCCAGAAATCGTTGAGGAAGGGGCGGGTGCGCGAGTTGAGATCCGAGGCCAGAAAGAAAGATTGAAGGTGGGGGACCAGCTGGGTGTTTTCGATCGCTCCATACATGTCAGCACCGTGGAACGAGCCCCACATCTCTTCGACGGGGAACAGGGGCCCGAACACGCTGTCGTTGGCGACGACGAAGCGGTCGAACTGATCCAGCGACCAACCGCGCTGCCTGAGGATGCACCATGCGAGGTGCCACGAGCCGAAGTCGAAGGAAAGCGTGCGGCGGGTGTAAATACCGGCGCAGAGAGACCGGATGGGAGCGACCGACTCCGGCGTGAGGGTCGGCGAGCCGGAGACGAAGATGATGGTGGTTCCCAGGCCGTGCAGCGCCTTTAGGTAATAGGTGACGTAAGGATCGACGATGCCCTGGGGATCGAAGTGCGCGAACAGCAGAAGCGTGTGGCAGCCGGGCGGAGGCTGCGGTGGAAGCTCCAGGTGCGTTTCGCAAAGGAAGCGAAAAGCGTTGCGGTCCAGGCGGTAACGCACGGCAGCCAAGGCGCGCTCCGTTTCGGTGCGCAGCATGTTCGAAAGTTTCATTGCGACCCCATAGCGTCCTGTGAGTGCTGAGTCGGCGGTGAAGCGGCCCTCCCCAGCGCTAAGCGTCCAATCGGGCGAACTGATTCTGCCGATACCGCTCGACACAGGCCGCTCTTCTGACCTTGCCGCTGGTGGTGATGGGGATCGAACCAGGTGCTACCACAACGAGATCCGCGACGCTGAGTCCGTGGACGTTGGATATCGCGGAGGTGACTTTGCGTTTGACGACGTCGAAGGCGTTAACCGCCTCTTCGTTGGAGTCGGCGCGGTTCTTGAACTCGATGATGGCGACGAGCTTTTCCGCGCCCGCATCCGGAACCGAGATCGCCGCGCACCGTCCCGGCGAGATGCTCTGGATCGTTGCCTCGAGGTCGTCGGGCGAGTGGTTACGCCCATACACGATCAACAGATCCTTGATACGGCCGATGATGAACAGTTCGCCGTCGGATATGAAGCCCATATCTCCGGTTCTCAGCCACGGCCCTTCGGGCGTGCCGGCCGACGGATCGACAAGCGTTGCGCCGAATGTCTGCTCGGACACTTGAGGTTTCTGCCAATAACCTGCAGCGACGTTGTCCCCATGCACCCAAATTTCACCGGTCGTTCTCGCCGGACACTCGATACTGGTCTCGGGATTGACGATGCGCACCATCGGGGAGCGCGGTACGCCGTAACTGACCAGTGATGTACCGCCTCCGCCCGCACACCGCTTCGCGAGGCCTGCGGTCAGTTCGTCGGAGTCGAAATCAACGACTTCTGGTGATTGACCCGCTTCGCGGGTCGCGACATACAACGTTGCTTCGGCCATTCCATATGAGGGCCGTAACACCCTGTCCTGGAGGTGGAAGGAGGCGAACCGCTCGGTGAAGCGCCGCAGTGTCGCAGGCTGTACTCGCTCGCTACCGTTGAGGATGCTGAGCACATTTGCGAGATCAAGCCCGGCCAGGTCGTCATCCGATGTTTTTGTTGCCGCTAAATCGAAGGCGAAGTTAGGTCCTGCCGAAAGTGTGTGACTGTTCCTTGCCAGCAATTGCATCCACCGGGCCGGCCGCTGCAGGAACGCGACGGGACTCGTGAGCACAGTGCGAAATCCCGTCAGAACCGGAAAGATAATTCCGAGATGCAACCCCATGTCGTGGTAGAAGGGCAGCCAGGACACCACAGTGGTGTCCGGTGGGGCAACCCCCCCGTGGTCCCCGAAGAAGGCGGCATTGATCTGCTCGAAATTGGCCATGATGTTCCTGTCGGAAACCATGACTCCGACGGGGGTGCGCGTCGACCCGGACGTATATTGCAAATACACGGTGTCTGCTGAGCTGTCGACCCGCACACGGGGCGCGTTCTTTGAGTCGACAGCCAGCGAATCAACTTCGATAATCGATGGAACGGAATCGCCGGATCCCGACTCGACATACTGGGCGATATCGCCTGCGGCAGAAGATGTCGTGAGGACGACGGAGGGCGATGCGTCACGCAGTACCGCACCAACACGTTCATCGCTGGCCCCACCCAGCGGAACCGCGATGAGCCCGGCCTGTAATGCACCAAGAAACGCGGTGATGTAGTCAAGTCCGTGAGGCGCCAGTATCACAGCGCGGTCACCTGTTGACCCGTGAAGTCTCAGCTCCAGTGCGAGGTTAAGCGCTCGTCGATACAGCTGCGACCACGTCACGCTTTCGGCAATTCCTGCGCGGTCCTGCTGGTAATCCATAAACGTGAACGCCGTCCGGTTGGGCTGCAGACTGGCGCGTTCGCGCAGCAGTGTCGGAATGGGACACTTAAGCATGGGCGTCAGGTTACCTCGGCCATTACCACTGCGCCGGTTTTGCGCCAGGGACGATGGGCGGCTGCAACGTACGCCAATAGAAAGCCTCATCGAGAGGCTGAACCGCACACCAATGTTGCTGAAACTGTTGAATTTGCGCTTCAAATACGGCTACCGGTTCCTCAGTCGCCTCCTCGCAAGGGACGACGTGTTATTCCTCAATTACGGATATGAGGAGGATCCGCCGATGGCCCTGGCACTGGCGGCGTCCGACGAGCCCGATCGGTTTCCCATCCAGCTCTACCACCGCACGGCGACCCAGGTGGATCTCGCCGGCAAGACAGTGCTGGAGGTCAGTTGCGGCCACGGCGGCGGCGCTTCACATCTGATGCGGACCCTGCACCCGGCCTCCTACACGGGGCTGGATCTCAATACGGTCGGCATAGAGTTCTGCCGAAAGAGGTACAGCCTGCCCGGTCTGGACTTCATGCAGGGCAACGCCGAGAGCCTGCCCTTCCCCGATCGGTCCTTCGACGCGGTGATCAATGTCGAAGCCGCGATCAACTACCAAAACGTCCGCCGGTTCTTCACCGAAGTGGAACGCGTGCTGTGCACGGGAGGGCATTTCCTGTACGCCGATATCCGCTACGCCGACGAAATCGCCACTTGGGAAGCGGACCTGGCCGCCATTCCCATGCGCCGGGTATCGGAGCAGGCAATCAATGCGGAGGTTATGCGCGGGCTGGAGCGGAATCGGTTATTCGATCAGATCACCCGGCGTCTGCCGGAGATCGCGTTTCTGCGCGGCATAGCCGATGACTATGCAGGGGGGCGGGGTTCGTTGATTTACCGCCGTCTGGAAAACGGCGAGGCTTCGTACCGGTTGTTCTGCTTTGCCAAGGATTGAGGCGTGCGCGTCTTGAGACTTCATGTCGGCGCCACTCAGTGTGAAGCTAACGCTCCCTCGGGTGGTGTCCAACGGCCTATTCTTTGAGGACCCCAGCAAACGCTGGGGGCCGGGATTGGCGGAGGGTCGGATGACGGCCGTAGCGGCGTGCCACGCGTGCGGCACCGAACTTCTCGAGAATGCGCGGTTCTGTCACGGATGTGGCTCACCGGTTGCCCAGCCCGCCGCACATGCGGAGTACAAGCAAGTGTCGGTGCTCTTCGCCGACGTGGTGCATTCCATGGACATCGCCGCGGCCGTTGGTGCGGAGCGGCTGCGGGAAATCATGGCTGAACTGGTCGACCTCTGCACCGAGGTGGTGCACCGCTACGGGGGCACGGTGGACAACTTCACCGGCGACGGAATCATGGCGGTGTTCGGTGCGCCCGTAGCAATGGAGGACCACGCCGTTCGCGCCTGTCTGACAGCCTTGGGCGTTCAGGAGGAGATCGAGCGGCTTGCCAGCGACGTCCGACAGCGCGACGGTGTGGACCTTCAGTTACGGGTGGGACTGAACTCCGGTCAGGTGATCGCGGGTGAGATCGGATCGGGGCCGTTCCGCTACACCGCAATCGGCGAGCAAGTCGGGATGGCCCAACGGATGGAATCTGTGGCACCGCCGGGTGGGGTGATGCTCAGCGAGTCCACCGCACGACTCGTTGGGCACGCCACCCGGCTGGCCGATGCCGAGGAGGTGCACTTCAAGGGCAGCGATGGCTCGGTGCTGGCCCGTCGTCTACTTAGCATGGCCGACGGGCACCAACGAACTGGTCCCCCGCAGGGCGCGTTGGTAGGACGAGACCTCGAAGTCACGACGATCGCAGGACTTTTGGATCGATCAGTGAGCGGACGGGGATGTGTGGTTTGTGTTGCCGGACCGGCGGGCATCGGCAAGACGCGACTCGCTGACGAGGCTGTCACGATGGCCCGCCATCGCGGTGTTGAAGTGTCTTCAGTGTTCTGCGAGTCGCACGCCAGCGATGTCCCCTTTCTGGCGGCGGCGGGGCTGTTGCGCGAAGCTGCCCGGATAACCGAGCTCGACGACGAGGCGGCGCGCGCACAGGTGCGCGCCGGCGTCCCCGACGCCTCCGATGAGGATGTGCTGCTGCTCTATGACCTGATGGGCATTCGAGACCCCGAGACGCCGCCCCCCACGATCCATCCCGACGCGCGGCGACGGCGGTTGACCGCATTGATCAATTCTTTGTCGTTGAACCGCACCCAACCGGTCCTTTACGTCATCGAGGATGCGCATTGGATCGATGAGGTCAGCGACTCGATGCTGGCCGAGTTCCTCACCGTCATTCCCCAAACGCCGTCGATGGTGCTAATCACCTACCGCCCCGACTACCACGGTGCATTGGCGAAAGTCCCTGGCACACAGACGATCTCACTGGCACCGTTGAGTGATTCGGAAACCGCGGCGCTGCTCGACGAATTGTTGGGCACCGATCCGTCGGTCTCCGGGATCAAAGCGCTCGTTGCCGAACGGGCGGGCGGGAACCCGTTTTTCGCGCTGGAGATGGTGCGCGAGCTCGCCGAGCGCGCTGTGCTCGAGGGCGACCGCGGCGGTTTCACCTGCGCCACAGACCTGGCAGACGTCACCGTTCCGGCCACCCTGCAGGCCACGATCGCTGCGCGCATCGACCGTTTGGATCCGGATGCCAAGCAGACGCTGAACGCCGCGGCGGTGATCGGCTCGCGCTTCACGCCCGAGTTACTCGCCGCGGTAGGCAATGCCCCGGCCCTCGACGCGCTCCTTGGCGCCGCGCTGATCGATCAGGTTCGTTTCACCCCCGGTGCTGAGTTCGCCTTCCGTCACCCGCTGATCCGCGCTGTGGCATACGAATCACAACTGAAATCCGATCGCGCCCAGATGCATCGGCGCCTGGCCGCCGCTATCGAGGCCCGTGAGCCGGAATCGGCCGACCAGAACGCCGCGCTGATCGCCGAACATCTCGAAGCCGCGGGTGACTTGCAGGGTGCCTACGGTTGGCACATGCGCGCGGCCAAGTGGGCGACTTACCGCGACATCGGCGCGGCGCGTCTGAGTTGGGAAAGTGCCACGAGGATCGCCGACGCATTGACTGCCGAGGACCCAGACCTGGCAGCCATGTGCATTGCTCCTCGCACCATGTTGTGCGGGATCGCCTGGCGGCTGCATGTGAACAACGTCGGCGACCGCTTCGACGAGTTGCGCAAGTTGTGCAGCGCCGCAGGGGACAAGCCGTCACTGGCCATCGCGATGGCAGGGCTGGTGGTGGACCACGCCTTCCAGGACAGGGTGCGCGAGGCCTCACGGCTGGCTTCCGAAGCCATCGCCCTCATCGAGTCGATCGGCGATCCAACCTTGACGGTAGGGCTGTCCTTCACGCCGATCCGCGCCAAGATGGCAAGTGGCGAGTGGTCTGAGATGCTTCGCCTGTCACAGAGGGTCATTGACCTGGCCGACGGTGACCCCGCGAAGGGCAACTTCCTTTTCGGGTCTCCCCTGGCGCTCGCCTTCGCGCAGCGGGCCACCGCCCGTTACACCCTGGGCCTGCCCGGATGGCGAGACGACCAGCGGCGCGGCCTGGGCGTGGCGCATGGCGCCGACTCGCTGTCCTACGTCACCGTCGTCAGCTACGTGTACACCGCGGCGATACCGGCTGGCGTGCTGCGGCCCGACGATTCCGTGGTCCGCGAGATCGAGGATGCGCTGGCGATTGCCGAACGATCCGGCGACAACCTGCAGTTGGGTGTCGCCTGGTTGACCTTGGGCCTTGCGCTGGTGCACCGCCACACGGATGCCGAGCGTGATCGCGGACAGAAGCTGCTGGCGGAGGTCCGCGAAGTTTTCCTGCGCGGGGGGCACTTCTTGTGTGATCTACCGATGGTTGACGTGTACGTGGCGCGTGAGACGGCTCGCAGTGGGGATCGCGACCAGGCGATACCGCTGATGTCCGCCGCCGTCGACCATCTCGCCCGTGACGGACAACTGCTGTCGTGGGGCATTCCGGCGACGGGTGTTCTGGTGGAGACATTGCTTGACCGGGGGGCCGAACGTGACGTGGCCGAAGCCGAGGCCGCGATCGAGCGGTTAGCGGCTGCGCCAGCCGATGAGGGCCTGGTGATACGTGAGATCTGGTTGCAGCGGGCGCGGGCTGTACTGGCGCGTGCGCGAGGCGATATCGAGGCCTACACGCACTTCAGGGATCGCTACCGCGACCTGGCGACAACGCTTGGCTTCGAAGGACACACCGACTGGGCCGAGGCCATGCGTTAAGCGCGGCTCCCGATCCTGGTTCCCTTATCCGCAGAGACTGGTTGGGAGGAACTGCCTATGGGCGCGGCTGCACGTCGACACTGGGCGGCCGGGACTGAGGGTCCTGAGGCTTCGCCCGCACTGAGCGCCGGACGATGATGAACGCGACGGCGCCGCCGGCGAGGACCGCGACGGCCGCACCCGCGAACACCCACGGGCGCTTGCTGCGGCGCTGCGCCCGCCGCGCGTCCTGCAGCGCCTGAGGCAGGCTTGCGACCACATCCTGCGCGGCCGCCAACTCCTGGGCGAGGGTCTCCTGGGCCGCGGCGATGTCCCGGGCCAACCGCCCCTCCTGGTATCGGCGGCGCAGCTGCGATGCGGTCGACTGCGTCGACTGGACACTCAGGCCGACGATTCCCCGTGTTACGTCCACCGGTCCCAGTGTCGAGTAGGTCAGCCCGCGAGCCAGTCGCTCCCGCGGGGTCAGCCGAGATTCCGCCTTCGCGCTCATGTGCCGCCTTTCTGTGCCGCTGCTGAACAGACTGCCAGCATAGGGACATAGGCGGAGCCTTTAAGAGGGTCATGGTGCGCGCGCCGCGTTTTCGGCGGCGGCTTGGCTTGGGCGACACCGGGTGCGGGCATGCCCGCGCGTAGTGGCAGACTCTCATGCCGTGACCAACAGCCCCTTTCAGACCGCTACCGCCACGCTCCACACCAACCGCGGCGACATCAAAGTTGCTCTGTTCGGAAACCACGCGCCCAAGACCGTCGCCAACTTCGTTGGCCTGGCCCAGGGCACCAAGGAGTATTCGACCCAGAACGCATCGGGCGGGTCCTCCGGTCCGTTCTACGATGGCGCGGCCTTTCACCGGGTGATCCAGGGCTTCATGATCCAGGGCGGCGACCCGACCGGAACCGGTCGCGGCGGACCCGGGTACAAGTTCGCCGACGAGTTCCACCCCGAACTGCAATTCGACAAGCCGTACCTGCTGGCGATGGCGAATGCGGGTCCGGGCACCAACGGGTCCCAGTTCTTCATCACGGTGGGCAAGACTCCCCACCTGAACCGGCGTCACACGATCTTCGGCGAGGTGACGGACCCGGAGTCGCAGCAGGTCGTCGAGGCGATCTCGGCAACGTCCACCGATAGCAACGACCGCCCCACCGAGCCGGTCGTGATCGAGTCGATCACGATCTCATAAGCCCGGACGCAAACTGGTCCGGTCAGCGCGGGTGACGGCCCGCGTAACCGGCGGCTGTCAGCGCGTCGAGCACCTCCAGCGGGTCCGTCCCGAGGTCCCAACGGGAGAAGAGCACCAGCCCGCCGTCGGCCGTTTCGACCTCGAGCAGCCGGAGTTTGCGTCCGTAACGGCGGAACTCGGTGATCCGGATGATCTTGATGTCGGAGGGTCGTAATACCTGCGTCCGGAACCATCCCCGGAGCATCAAGCCGTCGGCGGTAATTGCCAGCTTCGGCCGCGCGCGCCACGTCGCGCCCGCAAACAAGATCAGACCCACCGCGGCAATCCCCGCCAAAAGCCGCCCCGGCGCGTCTGTGACTAGGGTCACACTGGCGATAGCCATCAAAACTCCGGCGGCCCCACAACCAGCGATTCCCGCCGTGCGGGGCTCCCATTGTGTTTGCTGCATGGGCCGCTCAGCCTCTCCCACCACTGCCTATGGAGTTATCCACAGACGCTATCAACAGTGGGGATAAATCACACACGTGTGATTGGGTGGTCGAAATGTTGCTGGCGCAGTAACGGAGCAACCCGAAAATGAATTCATTCCGCTGCTGGTCTTGTTCAGTGCCAGCGCATCGTCAGCAACAAACCGGTGATCATGAAAGCGAAGGCGATGGCGTAGTTCCACGGCCCCAGTTGCGCCATCCAGTTGAGGGCGGTCGGCGCCTGGCTGCCTACGGCGGCTAACTGGAACACCATCAGCCAGACGAGCCCGATCAGCATGAGACCGACGAACAGGGCAACGAACCACACGCTCGACGGTCCGACCTTCACCTTCACCGGCGTGCGGCTGACCGCGCTGACGGCGAAGTCGTTCTTCTTGCGGACCTTGGACTTGGGCATCATTACCTCAGCAAGACGGTGAGCGGGACGGGGTGCAACGATAAAGGCTGCGGCTGCACGCACAGCTTGGCTACGAGACTAACTCACCTGGCACGGCGACCAGGAAATTGGAGAGCCGATGAGCGACGGACGCCGGTCACCATGGCGCTTGGGGGTCCCGGTGGTGTGCCTGCTGGCCGGGTTGCTCCTCGCCGCCACACACGGGGTCTCCGGCGGCGCCGAGATCCGGCGCAGTGATGCCCCGCGCCTGGTGGATCTGGTCCGCGAGGCCCAGACGTCGGTGAATCATCTCAACGCCCAACGCGACGAGCTGGCCGGCAAGATCGACGCCGCGCATGGACGGTCCTCGGATCTCGCGCTGGCGGCGATGCTGCGACGCTCCGCCGAGCTGGCCGCCGAGGCGGACATGAACCCGGTCCACGGCCCGGGCCTCGCGGTCACCCTGGAGGACGCACCACGGGACGCCAATGGCCGCTTCCCGCGGGACGCGTCCCCCGACGACTTGGTGGTACACCAGCAAGACATCGAGGCCGTCCTCAACGCGTTGTGGAGCGCCGGTGCCGAGGCGATCCAGATGCAGGACCAGCGCGTCATCGCGACCTCGGTGCCCCGCTGCGTCGGCAACACGCTGCTTCTCAACGGGCGCACCTACAGCCCGCCCTACACGATCACCGCGATCGGCAACGCAGCCGCCATGCAAGCCGCGCTGGCCGCCGCTCCCCTGGTCACCCTCTACCGCCAATACGTGGTCCGATTCGGTCTCGGCTACCGCGAAGAGGTCAAGCCCGACGCGCAGATCGTCGGCCACACCGAGCCGGACCGGCTGCATTTCGCGCAGCCCATGGGAACCATCGGCTACTGACTTCCGGCGGGCGGTAACCTGGCACGGTGCGGATCCTGGTCGTCGACAACTACGACAGCTTCGTGTTCAACCTGGTGCAGTATCTCGGCCAGCTGGGCGTCGAGGCCGAGGTGTGGCGCAATGACGACGCACGACTCTCCGACGAGGCCGCCGTCGCCAAGCGGTTCGACGGTGTGCTGCTCAGCCCCGGGCCGGGCACCCCGGAACGCGCGGGCGCTTCGATCGGTTTGGTTCGCGCGTGTGCCGCCGAGCGCACCCCGCTACTCGGGGTGTGCCTCGGTCACCAGGCCATCGGCGTCGCATTCGGTGCCACCGTGGACCGCGCGCCCGAACTGCTGCACGGTAAGACCAGCAACGTCTTTCACACCAATACCGGTGTCCTGCAAGGACTTCCGGATCCGTTCACGGCGACGCGCTACCACTCGTTGACGATACTGCCGGAGTCACTGCCCCCGGTGCTGGAGGTGACGGCCCGCACCCGCGGCGGCGTCATCATGGGGGTGCGGCACAGCGAGTTACCGATTCACGGTGTCCAGTTCCATCCGGAGTCGATCCTGACCGAGGGCGGGCATCGGATGCTGGCGAATTGGCTGGCCTACTGCGGGTGGGCCCGCAACGACACGCTGGTCCGCCGGCTGGAGAACGAGGTCCGGGCGGCGGTGCAGCCCTACTTCCCGGCCGAACCGACGGCTACTGGCCGAACTTCAGCGTGATGATCCCGTCCCGGTTGCAACCGGTGCCGGCCGGCGGGTTCTGATACACCACCCGGTGGGACTGAGAGCCACCCGCATCCACATCGGGGCCCTTGTCCAGCACGCCGGTCCAGCCCAGCGCCCGTAACCGCGGCTCGGCGTCCGTCCAGAACATGCCGCTCAGGTCGGGCATCAAGAACTGGTTGCCCTTGGACACCTGCAGCTCGATCACCGAATCCACCGGAACCACCTGGCCTTTGGGCGGATTGGTGCCGATCACCTCACCGGCCGGCCGGGCGCTGTCCACCTGCGCCTGGGTGACCTTGGTGAAGCCGTAGACCGTGAGATTCCTCTGCGCGACGTCGACGGTCTGGCCCGCGACGTCCGGCACCTGCTTGGTCTCCGGCCCCGAGCCCACGATCACGGTGACCACGTTGGTGATCGCCGACGTCTGGTTGGCCGGCGGGTTGGTGCCGATCACCTTGCCCAACAGCTCGGGGCTCGACGGCGAATTGGCCTGCTTGAACTTGCTGAACCCTGCGGCTTTGAGCTTGCTGACCGCGTCGGAGTAGCTCAGCGAGGAGACATCGGGCACCTCCCGCTGTTCGGGACCGGTCGAGACGTTGACGGTGATCTCATCGCCCGCGCTCACCGACGCGTTGGCGCCGGGATCGGTGCTGATGACGTGGTCGGGCGGGATCGTCGAATCGGGCTTCTGCAAGGTGCGCGTCTTGAAGCCGCGATTCTGCAGCGCCGCAATGGCATCGGCGGACACCTGGCCCCGCATGTCGGGCACCTGGACATCGCGGGTGGTGCCGCCGAACGTGTTGAAGGCGATGACGACGACGATCGTCAGCACCGCCAGCGCGGCGACCGCGACGATCCAGCGACCGACCGACCCGCCGTTGCGGTCGTCGATGCCACGGAGGGGTTGCCGGGGCAGCAGATCGGTGCGCGGGGCGGGCTGGTTTCCGCCCGTGGCGGACAGCAGCGAGCTCCGGTCGGCGTCGGTGAGCACCTTGGGCGCCTCCGGCGTTTCGCCGTTGTGCACCCGCACCAGATCGGTGCGCATTTCGGCGGCGGTCTGGTAGCGGTTGTCCGGGTTCTTGGCCAGCGCCTTGAGCACGACGGCGTCGAGGTCGGCGGAAATGCCCTCGTGCCGCCGCGACGGTGGAATCGGGTCCTCGCGCACGTGCTGGTATGCGACCGCGACGGGCGAGTCTCCGGTGAAAGGTGGCTCGCCCGTGAGGATTTCGTAGAGCACACAACCCAGCGAATAGACGTCGGAGCGGGCGTCGACGGGGTCGCCGCGGGCCTGCTCGGGCGACAGATACTGGGCCGTCCCGATCACGGCCGCGGTCTGGGTGACGCTGTTGCCGCTGTCGGCGATCGCGCGCGCGATGCCGAAGTCCATCACCTTGACCGCATTGGTGTTGCTGATCATGATGTTCGCCGGCTTGACGTCGCGATGAATGATGCCGGCCTGGTGACTGAAGTTCAGCGCCTGGCACGCGTCGGCGATGATCTCGATGGCTCGCCGCGGGGGTAGCGGGCCGTCGGTGTGCACGATGTCGCGCAGGGTAACGCCTTCTACGTACTCCATGACGATGTAGGGCAGCGGACCCGTCGGTGTGTCCGCTTCGCCGGTGTCGTACACCGCGACGATCGACGGGTGATTGAGCGCGGCGGCGTTTTGCGCCTCGCGGCGGAAACGCAGATAGAAACTGGGATCACGGGCCAGGTCGGCGCGCAGCACTTTGACCGCGACATCGCGGTGCAACCGGACGTCGCGGGCCAGGTGAACCTCGGACATACCCCCGAATCCGAGGATTTCGCCCAGTTCATAGCGGTCAGACAGGTGCTGAGGGGAGGTCATCGTGGTATCTCATGTCGGGCTGGTGACGCGCTGGGCTGCAGTGGTTCCCCCCACCCGCGCTCGGCCGGCCCTCGTTGCAGTCCAGAATTACCTATCTTCCCGCGATCCGTCCAATTGAGCCGCAGCGCGGGGCCGGGCGCGGAACCGCTGGGGGTCTTGCTCGCCGGTGGCGGCGCCGGCGGACTCCCCGTGTCGGTCACCGTCGGGGGCGGTGGCTGCTGCTGGGTGTCCCCGTGGGAATTGATGACGATGAGCACCGCGATGATGATCGCCAGAGCTCCGAGCACCCCGGCGGCCCACAGCAGTGCGCGCTGACCCGATGAGAAGGTGCGCCGGGCGGGGGGCGGGCGATGACCTCCGGTGGACGGCCGGGTTCGGCGCGGCGCCGCGCTTCGAGTGCTCGACACGGCGGCCGCCCTGGTCGTCGGGCTCGACGGAATGGCCGCCGGCGACGCCCGCCCGGGAGGCGGCGACTGGCTGGGCCGCGGCGGACGACGGCCGGCCCGCACCGCGGCCACGGCGTCGGCGAAGGGCCCGCCGCTGCGGTAACGCATCGCGGGATTTTTTACCAGCGTGATCTCGATGAGCTCGCGCACGTTCGGCGGCAGGTCGGCGGGTAGGGGCGGCGGGGGCTCCTTGATGTGCTTCATCGCCACTGTCAGAGCACCGTCGCCCGTGAACGGCCGCTTGCCCGACACGACCTCGTAGCCGACGACGCCCAGCGAGTACACGTCACTGGACGGGGTCGCGTCGTGCCCCAGGGCCTGTTCGGGTGCGATGTACTGGGCAGTCCCCATCACCATCCCCGTCTGGGTGACCGGTGCGGCGTCGACGGCCTTGGCGATGCCGAAGTCGGTGATCTTCACCTGGCCGGTCGGTGTGATCAGGATGTTGCCCGGTTTGACGTCGCGGTGCACCAGCCCGGCCGCGTGGGCGACCTGCAGGGCCCGGCCGGTCTGCTCGAGCATGTCCAGCGCGTGCCGCAACGACAGCCGGCCCGTGCGCTTGAGCACCGAGTTCAGCGGCTCACCGTTGACCAGCTCCATCACCAGGTAGGCGGTGCGGCCTTCCCCGTCCAGCTGGCTTTCGCCGTAGTCGTGGACCTGGGCGATGCCGGGGTGGTTGAGCATCGCGGTAGTGCGCGCCTCGGCGCGGAACCGCTCGATGAACTCCGGATCCTGGGAGAACTCCTGCTTGAGCACCTTGACCGCGACGCGCCGGCCGAGCCGGCTGTCCACCGCCTCCCAGACTTGGCCCATGCCGCCGGTGGCGATCAGGCGCTGCAGGCGGTATCTGCCCGACAGCGTCACACCAACTCGCGGGCTCATGGTCCTCCCTGTAGCGCGGCTTGGATCACAGCCCGTCCGATCGGCGCGGCGAGTGCACCTCCCGTCGCGGACAGGCGGTCGCCGCCATTCTCCACCAACACTGCCACGGCGACTTTCGGCGTCTGCGCGGGCGCGAAGGCGATGTACCACGCGTGCGGCGGCGTATTACGCGGATCGGTGCCATGCTCTGCGGTACCAGTCTTGGATGCGATCTGCACGCCGGGAATGGCCCCTTTCTGCTGCGCGACCTGCTCGGCGCCGACCATCAGCTCTGTTAGCTTAGCGGCGACCTGGGGCGACACCGCGCGGCGCTGCTGATAGGGAACGGTGGTGCTGATGTTGGCCAGGTCGGGCCCCTTGAGGCTGTCGATCAGGTAGGGCTGCATCGTGACGCCGTCGTTCGCGATGGTCGCGGCGATCTCGGCGTTCTGCAGCGGCGTCAGCGCGACGTCCTTCTGGCCGATGCTGGACATGCCCAACGCGGCGGCGTCCGGGATGATCCCGACGGTTGATTCGGCGACCTGCAACGGGATGACACTCGGGGTGGTGTCCAGGCCGAACGAGCGCGCCATGCTGCGCAGCGCATCGGACCCGGTGAGGATGCCGAGCTGGACGAACGCGGTGTTGCACGACAGGGCGAATGCCTGCTTGAGCGGCACCGTCGACTCGTTGCCACAGGACTTGCCGCCGTAGTTCTCCAATGTCGCGGTGCTGTCGGGTAGCGGAATGGAGGCCGCCGCGGTCAACTGCTCGGCGTCGGTCGCCCCGGCCTGCAGCGCCGCCGCGGTGGTGATCACCTTGAAGGTGGATCCGGGTGGGTAGGTCTCAGAAATGGCGCGGTTGGTCAGCGGATTGTCGGGGTCGTCGCGAAGCCGCTGCCATGCCTGCGCCTGCACCTCGGGATCGTGCGACGACAGCAGGTTGGGGTCATAGGACGGCGATGACACCATGGCCAAGATCTTGCCGGTGGACGGCTCGAGGGCGACGACGGCGCCCTTGCACGGCGGACCACCACACCCCTGCTGCATCGCGTCCCACCCGGCCTGCTGAACCCGCGGTTTGATGGTGGTGTCGACGTTGCCGCCGCGCGGATCACGACCGGTGAAGAAATCGGCCAGCCGGCGCCCGAACAGCCGCTCGTCGGAACCATTCAGCAGCGGGTCCTCGGCGCGCTCCAGGCCCGTGCTGGAATAGCGCAGGGAGTAGAAGCCGGTGAGCGGCGCGTACACCGCCGGGTTGGGATAGACCCGCAAGAAGCGAAAGCGGCTGTCGGTGGCCACCGAGTAGGCCAGCAGTTGGCCGCCGGCGACGATTTGGCCGCGTTGACGCGAATACTCGTCCAGCAGGACGCGCTGATTGCGCGGATCGGCCCGCAGCGAGTCGGCGGCGAACACCTGCGTCATCGTGGCGTTGAGCAGCAGCAGCACGATCAACGCCATGACGGTGATCGCGATGCGGCGCAGAGAGGTGTTCATACCTTCTCGATTACCTCGGTCTTGGCCGCCGCGATCGGGGAATCCTTGCGCTCACGGCCGCGTAAGGGATGCCGGGCGCTGTTGGAGATGCGGGCGAGGATGGCCAGCAGCACGTAGTTCGCCAGCAACGACGATCCACCATAGGACATCCACGGTGTGGTCAGCCCGGTCAGCGGAATGAGCTGCGTTACGCCGCCGACGACGATGAACAACTGGATCGCCAGGGTGGAGGCCAGGCCCGCGGCGAGCAGCTTGCCGAAGCTGTCCCGTGTCGCGATCGCGGTGCGCAGGCCGCGGACGATGACGATGGTGTAGAGCATCAAGATGCTGGCGAGCCCGACGAGGCCGAGCTCTTCACCGAACGCGGCGATGATGAAGTCGGTCGACGCGGCCGGCACGGTATCGGGTTGACCGTTGCCGAGCCCGGTGCCGAAGATGCCGCCGGTGGCGAAACTGAACAGCGACTGCACGATCTGATAGCCGCTGCCGTCGGGATCGGAAAACGGGTCCCACCACATCTGCACGCGGACCCGGACGTGAGCGAACACGAAATACGCGATGACGCTGCCCACCGCGAACAGCACCAGGCCGATCACCACCCAGCTGAACCGCTGTGTCGCAAGGTAAACCACCACCAGAAACGACGCATAGAGCAGCAGCGACGTCCCGAGGTCCTTCTCGAAGGCCATCACGCCCACCGAGATCACCCAGGCGGCCAGCAGGGGCGCGAGGTCTCGCGGGCGCGGCAGGGTCAGGCCCATGAAATGCCTGCCGACGCTGGTGAATAGGCCTCGTTTGGCGATCAGCACGGCTGAAAAGAAGATCAGCAGCAAGATCTTGGAGAATTCGGCGGGCTGAATCGAGAAGCCGGGGAAGCGAATCCAGATCTTCGCGCCGTTCTGTTCGGACAACGATGCCGGCAGCAGGGCGGGAATCACCAACAGCACCAAGCCGGTGATCCCGCATATGTAGCCGTACCGCGCCAGCTGCCGATGGTCTTTCAAAAACGTGACCACGAGCGCGAACGTGACGACCCCGACCACGGTCCACAGCATCTGCTGGGCGGCGCTGGGGTGGTGGCGGCCACTGAGCTGGTTGTTGACCAGGTCGAGCCGATGGATCATCACCAGGCCAAGTCCGTTGAGCAACGCCACGATTGGCAACAGCAGCGGATCGGCATAGGGCGCGAAGCGCCTGATGGCCAGGTGTGCCGACCCGAATACGAGCATGAACACCAGCCCGTAGCTGATGAAGTTCCAGCGCAATTCGCGGTTCTGGTCTGCCTCGACGATCAGCAACGCGGCGACGGTGATCGCTGCGGCGAAGCACAGCAGCAGCAACTCGGCGTTGCGACGGGTGGGCAGTGGAGGGGTGACCGCGACGGGCGGCTGGAGTTGTGTGGTCATGCCACCGTCCGGCAGTCAATGCCCGGTTGAAGTGGAGGCGCTGGAAGCGCGGTGACCGTCTGCGACGTGGTGGTGGGGCCCGCCGGCGAGGGGGTCGCGGGGCCGCCTGTGGAACTGGTAGAGGCTGGAGTGATGGGGCCGGAAGAAGCGGTGGTGGGTGGCGCGGTGGGTGTTGGCGATGCCGCGACGCTTGACTCCGGGGTGCCGCTCCCGGTGGTCGGGGACCCCGGCGGCGATGTGGCGCGCGGCGATGGGCAGGTAGGCAGCAGATATTCGGCCAGCAATTGCCGTAACTGCGACTCGGCCTGGTCCAGGCTGCCTCCCGGCAGTCCGGTCTGAACCTGTACCTGTCCGGGACGGCGGAGATCCCGCAGCGCCATCAGTTGACAGTTCGAGGGACCGGATTGGCCATAACTGATGAGGGACAGTTCATTTTGGGCGCTCAGGCAGCCCACCAAATAGGGCTGCTGCAGGGGCACGCCCAACAAGGACCCCTGAATTCCGCGGACGACCGATACCTTGCCGTCGTATTCGGCGACGTAATAGTTGCGCTGGATGACCCACCACCCGACGGCCAGGCCCGAGAGAACGAACAGCACCGCCAGTGTCACGGCGAAGAACATCCGCCGCCGGGGCCACCGCGGCCGGCTTGGCGTTTCCGGTTCTCGCGCAACGCGTTTGGTGGCCTCCTCGCGGGGCCGGATCGCCGAGGCGCGGCCCGCAGAGGTGTTGGGCAACGTCATTTGGTCGTCGTCACCGGATACCGCGCCGGCGAGAATCGGCTGGGTTTGGCCGTAGTCGTAGTCGACGACGTCGGCGACGACCACGGTGACGTTGTCGGGGCCGCCGCCGCGCAGCGCCAGCTCGATGAGGCGGTAGGCGGCTTCGGCCACGTCGGGGATCTGCAGCGCCTCGAGGATGGTTTCGTCGCTGACGGGATCGCTTAGGCCGTCGGAGCAGAGCAGGTAGCGGTCACCGGCACGCGCCTCGCGCATGGTCAACGTGGGCTCGACCTCGTGACCGGTCAGCGCGCGCATGATCAGCGATCGCTGCGGGTGGCTGTGTGCCTCTTCGCGGGTGATCCGGCCTTCGTCAACCAAGGTTTGGACGAACGTGTCGTCCTTGGTGATCTGCGTCAGTTCACCGTCGCGCAGCAGATAGCCGCGCGAGTCGCCGATGTGCACCAATCCAATACGGTCGCCCGCGAACAGGATCGCGGTGAGTGTGGTGCCCATCCCCTCGAGCTCGGGCTCCGCCTCCACCTGCGCCGCGATCGCCGCGTTGCCGGAGCGCACCGCGGTGTCGAGCTTGGCCAGCAGGTCGCCGCCGGGTTCGTCGTCGTCCAGATGGGCCAGTGCGGCGATCACCAACTGGGAGGCCACTTCCCCGGCGGCGTGGCCGCCCATGCCGTCGGCCAGGGCGAGTAGCCGCGCACCGGCGTACACGGAGTCCTCGTTATTGGCGCGTACCAAGCCGCGATCGCTGCGCGCGGCATATCGCAGGACCAGGGTCACGGGCGCAACTCGATCGCCGTTTTGCCGATCCGAATCGGCGTCCCTATTGGGACTCGTACCGCAGTCGTCACCTTTGCCCTGTCAAGGTAAGTGCCGTTGGTCGATCCTAGATCCTCGACGTACCATTCCGAACCGCGCTGAGATAGCCGGGCGTGCCGCGTTGAGGCGTAATCGTCGGTGAGCACCAGAGTCGAGTCGTCGGCCCTCCCGATCAACACCGGCTGCCCGCTGAGTGTGATGCGCGCCCCCGCCAACGCCCCTTCGGTCACCACCAGGTAGCGCGCGGCATGCCGGCGTTGCCGCGAAGGCAGCAGGGTGCTGCGCAACGCCAAGCCGCGGCGCACCATGACGGCGCCGGTGGGCGCGTAGATGTCGGTCCGCAGGATCCGCAACACGGACCAGATGAATACCCACAACAACATCAAAAATCCGGCACGCGTCAGCTGCAGTACGAGTCCCTGCATCCGGCGTCCTTTCCGTCAGCGTCATCCCCCCGGCGCCCGTGACCCCGGGCACATCGGCAACGTCACGATACTTGGACGGCGGTCGACGCGGGGCGAAGCACGGCAGCGTTGAGCCCAGCGGGTTAGTGGATCCGGACGATGATCTCCGAGTGGCCCAGACGGATCACGTCGCCGTCCGCCAACTGCCACTCCTGCACCGGTGCGTTGTTCACGGTGGTGCCGTTGGTCGAGTTCAGGTCAGAAAGGAGCGCGACCTGCCCGTCCCAGCGGATCTCGAGGTGACGCCGTGACACGCCGGTGTCGGGCAACCGGAACTGGGCGTCTTGCCCACGGCCCACGATGTTGGAGCCCTCACGGAGCTGATAGGTGCGGCCGCTGCCGTCGTCGAGCTGAAGGGTGACCGCGGCCCCGGCCGCGCCGTAGCCGCCCCCGCCGTAACCGCCATAGCCGCCGGCCTGCTGGCCGTAGTCGGCCGGCTGCCCGTAGTCGGCGGGCTGGCCGTATTCACTCGGCTGGGGGTACTCAGCCTGCTGGCCGTAGTCGTAGTCGCGGTGCGCGGTCTCGGGGTATCCGCCGCTCTGAGCGGGGTATCCGCCGCCCGGGACGTTCTCGGCGTACTGCGTGTAGTCGCCGGTGCCGTAGTCCTGCCGGCCGTAGCCGCCGCCTTGCTGGTAGCCCTGCTCGTATCCGGCGCCGTGCTCGTATCCGGCGCCCTGCTCGGGGTAGGCCGGTCGTTGCTCGGGCGGAGCGTAGCCACCCTCGTCCTGGCGGGCCGGTCCGCGACCGTAGTCGCCATACCCGCCGCCGTAGCCCTGTTGCCCACCCCCGGGCTGACCGCCGCCAGGAGGGCCGCCGTGGCCGCCGCCCTGACGGTAGCCCTGGTCGTAGCCTTGGCCGCCGTACCCGGCGGGCGCGGGAGGACGCTGCTCATACTGCGGCGGGTAGCCGCCTTGGCCCTGCTCGGGGTAGCCCCCTTGGCCTTGGTAGCCGCGCTGGTCGGGGTAGCCGCCTTGGCCTTGGTAGCCGCGCTGGTCGGGGTAGCCGCCCTGCCCTTGATAACCGCCTTGCTCCGGGTAGCCGCCCTGCTCGGGGTAGCCGCCTTGCTCGGGGTAGCCGCCTTGCTCGGGGTGGCGGGGTGGCGGCGGGTAGCCCTGCGGCGGCGGATAGCCGCTCTGCTCGGGCGGATACCCACCGCGCGGATCCGGTCCCCCCTGTGGTTCCGCGCCGCCGCGCGCTTCGTCTTGCGGACGCGCGGAGCGGTCGTCGTAGTATTCATCGCTGGGCCGCCCAGGCCCCTGAGCCCCGCGGTAGCTCGAATCGTCAGTCATTGGTGCTACTCCTCGTTCTGCGCCGAACGCATTATTTGATTGTGGCCGGACGGGATCGTTGACCGTCGGGCGGGGCCGCACATCGGGGTTGACAGCACCACGGGCGCGGTACTGGCCGGTACGCAGGTTCGACGACTGCTCGAACCGGACGACCACCTCACCATACGTTTGCCACTCCTGTTCATGGATGTAGTCGGCCAAGTACCTAGCGAAAGCGCCCGACGTGAGATCAGGATCGGCGCCCACCTTCTCGAAGTCGTGCCTACCGAGGGTAATGATGTATTCGTTGGGGGCCAAAAGGCGATTTCCCTGCAGCCGCTCAACGCCGTCGCGCGCTTCGCGACGCAGGAGGGCTTCTACCTCCTGCGGAACGATCGATCCCCCGAATACTCGGGCGAACGCGTTGTCGACGGTGGCCTCGAGCTTGCGCTCGATCCGCGCCGCCAGCCCCCGTTGGCTACTCATGCGCTGGCGTTCGCCCGCACTTGCAGCAGCATGTCGCCGGCGCGCGGCAAACGATTCGCGCGGTGTCCTCTCACCCCAGCATGGTATCGGGACAGCGCCAGGTGGCGGCACCGTCGAAACTCTGAGAACTGCGTTCGCCCTGCTCAGACGCGTTGTCTTGCACCGGCGTCCAGCGCTTGAGCGGCTCGCAGGCCGACGAGGCGGTTGGGGAATGCGGCTATTAGAGTGGTATGGTCCATCGGTTGTTTTTCCGGGCGAGTGGCGGAATGGCAGACGCGCTGGCTTCAGGTGCCAGTGTCCTTCGGGACGTGGGGGTTCAAGTCCCCCTTCGCCCACCAGCATCACCGCTGGTTACAAACTTAGATGTCCTCAGTCTTCCGGCCTCGTCAAATCTCCCGTCAAGATATGCTTGGCTGGATGGCGTCACTCCGGGTCCGTCAACGCAAGGACGGCAGCAGCTACACCGCCGTGCTCTACGCACTCGACGGCAAGCAGAGCAGCTCGTCGTTCAACGACCACGCTGAAGCCGTCGCCTTTCAGCAACTGGCCAACCGAGTCGGCCCGGCCAAGGCCCTTGAGGTCTGGCGCACCCGGCAGCCCACCGATGACGGCCACACCGTCGCCAGCTGGTGCGCCTATCACATCGACCACCTGACTGGCGTCAACCCGGCCACCCGCACCAAGTACTGCCGCTACATCGCCAACGACATCGCGCCCTCGCGGATCGGCCCGCTGCCGCTGAGCGCCCTGACCAACCACGACGTGGCCGCCTGGCTCAACAGCCTGCCCGGGTCGGCCAAGACGGCGGCCAACAAGCATGGCTTCCTGGCGGGTGCCCTCAACGCTGCGGTGCGGACCAAGCACCTCTCGGCCAATCCCTGTGACGGCAACCGGATGCGCCGGGATGCGCCATCGGAGATGGTGTTTCTGACCGACGAAGAGTTTGCTCTGCTGCATTCCTGCGTCAGTGAGCACTGGCAGCCCCTGGTGGAGTTCCTGGTGGCCAGTGGTGCCCGCTTCGGTGAGGCCACCGCGCTCAAGCCCGGCGACATCAACCTGGCCGACGGCACCGTCGATATCCGGCGGGCGTGGCGCTACGTGGTCGGTGAGGGTTTCCAACTCGGGCCACCCAAGACCAAGCGCAGCGTTCGCACCATCGACGTGGCGGCCACCACCCTGGCCAAGCTCGACCTGACCGGCGAGTGGGTCTTCACCAACTCAGGCAGGAGTACGAACGGAGGACCCGATGACCCGGTGCGGGGTCCGAACTTCTACACCAACGTGTGGGTGCCCGCTCTGGTCCGGGCCAAAGAGGCTGGCCTGACCAAGAAGCCCAGGGTGCACGACTTGCGCCACACCAACGCCAGCTGGCTCATCCAGGCCGGTGTCCCGCTGACGGTGATCCAGCGTCACCTTGGCCACGAATCGATCCAGACCACCTCCGACCGCTACGGCCATCTGGATCGCAGGTCCTCACGAGTCGTAGCTGATGTTGTTGGCAAGGCTCTCAAGCCCAGAAAGGCTAAGCCGAAGCGAAAGAGTGCGGCCACCGTCTGATTTATTACGTCCGGTTCCGAGTTGTTGTTGCATTCTTTCCTGAGAAAGTTGTGATATCCATTACACCGCTGCTGGCCATTTCCGGCGCCCGTGACGTGGGCTTTTGAGGAGACATGTAAGCGTTTTGTCAAGGCTGTTTCAACGCTTTGTCAATGCTGTGTCAACTCTATGTCAAATCCTCTCAGGAATGACTGGATCAGCCGTTTCTCGGTGTGCTTGACCGAGAGGTACCTTCGGTTGCGAGCCATTCTTCGGGAACTAAAAGGGGTCGGCGGTAAATGATTCTCATGGACTTAAGCGAGGCGGCTGCCGAGCTTCATTGCAGCGAGAGGTGGCTTGCAGATAATTTGCGGTCTGGCCGGTTCCCCGCCAAGAAGATTGCGCGCAAATGGGTGCTCGACGACGATGATATTGCCGCCATTGTCAAAATCTGCTCGGTGACCCCGGCTGCAGGATCTAGCCCTTCGGCTGCAACTTCATCTTCGATGACCAAAACCACGGCCCGTCGGTTTCAACGAGCTAGCCATTACCGGTAACGCAATTTCTATCGGAGACCTGTGTTTCGCGATCATGCCAACAACCTGCGCCCGAACAGCCCAGCTAGCCCAGGCACGCCTGAAAGCTTCGCAAAAGCGCCAGATGGGTGACCGCTGATGGCCCGCCGCAAAGCCTCCGACATCGCCGAGGCAGAGGCTGCTGCGTTCGCCAGGGCCCAGCAGGAAGGGCGATTGGCACGAGAAAAAGCTCTGGCGATGGTTCTGAGAGAAGTCACCAACATGCCGGTGCTGGACGATGAAGCACGCCAACGCATCACTGAGTTGATGGGCGACGGTGGCGATGTTCATCCCACCCGATAAAAAGTCGTTCCCCGTTCCACGGTGTTTATTTCGCGTTTCTCGATTCTCAATAGGTGAGTGGTGCGCAACTCCACTCGCAGACGAGACGAGAGAGGCCAATCATGTCTGAACCCGACCCACTGCTCACCCCGATGGACCTGAAACGCAGGGACAACAAGTTCGGCGTGGCATTGCAGCGCAAATACCGGAAGGCGGGCGGGTTTATCCCGCACATCGTCCTGGGAAATAGGATTTTTTATCGGACATCTAGCGTCGAAAAATGGCTAGCCGAACAAGAGGCCAAGGTTCGGGGCGGTGCCACTAATGACGACTGAGGCCGAAATGGAAGGCGGCGGTCCTCCGCCAGGAAGAATCGCCAGCCACCACCAGACCAACAACCTTCACCTTCACGATCAGGCCGTCAACTCCCCATCGAAACAGGAGCGATTTTCATGATAGCAGCCAACAACCCCCCTGTCGCCAAAGGAACACGAGGCCTACTGCCGCAAATACGGGGAAGACGCGACCAAGGTCTACGAACTGATCCTCAGAGAACCAGGAACGGAATTGCCGGTAGCAGAGATAGCCCAAGAGATAGGCAAGACCAACCGTACGGCTATGAGAGCAACCAAGAAGCTGGTAGCCCACGGTCTAGTGACAATCCAGACCACTCATGGAGCAGCCAGAGGTGCCAATCGGTACTACCCAACCGATGTCACTATGGATGTCACTATGGCTCCAACCGATGTCACTATGGGAAAAAGCCAAAGTGACACGAACCAGCAAAACCGCAGGTCCAGCCATAGTGACAATAGTTACGGTATAACTACTACTCTTACTGATACTACAGATAAAGATACAGATACTAATATTAAAAATAATAGTAGTAGTTATACCGTCGGCTCTGTCACTTTGGCCGACTTTGTTCCCTCAGCTCCAAAGGTCGGTCCTTGGCTGAACTTCTCAGCCGCTTTTCGTGAGTTCCTGGTGTTTTTCGAGTCTCTGGCGCTTCCCTACGCCAAGCGGAAAGCTACCGACAAGGAGCGGGAAGGCTGGCGGAAGTCTGCCTTCAACCTGGTGTTCGAGCGTGACTTCGATGAGTTGTGTCAGGTCACCCGCTGGCTGTTCGTGGACCACAAAGGATATTTCCCGTTCACACCCAAACCCGTCCGTCTGGCTGACGGGAGAGAGAAGCCGAATACGACTAAGGTCACCCGCCCGTATCAGATCGCCGAGAACTACGACGAGTGCGTGGCGCACATGAAAGCGGAACGGCCCGTAGAATCTGACCAGCCTGCAGATGATCTACCGACACCGGAGGACACAATTCCCTGGCAGCCAATCCTCAACGAATCCCCGAACGACAGAGACAAGCAGGTCGCCGAACTGGTTGACCACTTCGCCTATTTCCGGTACGGCGAGAACCAACCTGACCACCCCGATATCGAGTTCAAGAGAAACAACTGGGCCAAAACGTTCGAGATCATGCTGGGCCACGACGGCCGCCGCTTTGAGGATATTCGGCTGGTGGTCACCCACCTGCGCCCCTATGAGCGGGAGATCGACACCAGCCGCTATCCCGATGCCTTCCGCCTGCGTGGGGATTGGAGCTGGCTGCTGCCCCTGGTGGTCGATCTGGTGGAGCACAACGTGCAGCCGTTCCACTTTGCACGATCCGCACCTCCGGCATCTGGCTGGCTCGACAATGACGACGACGATGACCAGTCCATGCCCCCGTGGCTGTTCGATGTCAAGGCAGAGGAGGAGCGCCGACGCCGCCCGAGACCTGCCGGCAAGTCCATGTCGTCCACCATCGAGGAACGCCGTGCCCGCATGGACCGCATGCTGGCTGAGCATCAGATCACCATCACGAAGGAGAACCAACCAGCATGACCAACCACCCGTTCGCCCGCGAAAGACGCACGACTGGGAGGAGTGGCAGACCTTCGGCTTCACGCCGCTGACCGACTGGGTCTGCGTCTTCACGGTGGGGACGTAAATTGCTGTTGCTTATTGGAGTCCGATACTACGTGCGGTAGTAGCAGGTTTGCCGTCCGATTTAGACAAAACCCAAATAACCCCAGGTCAGCGCCTCCCTAGGTGTCCGATCCCAGGTCTTCGGGGCAAGACCGGGGCGAGGCATCTTGGTTTTACTCCTGACCGACGTCACTGGCAGCCTCGTACTGCCCCCTAGCGTCCACGCTGAGGCACTTTTGGCTGACGGTGGATAGGCCCCCCCCCGTTGCCCGGCACGGGATAATGGCCTCCTGTGACCCAGTCCATCTACGACGACCTGCCGCCGGTGACTGACCAGCCAAACGACTCGGGCGGTTCCTCATGCCACATACTCGCGGTTTGGCGGATGCGTTCGGCGTTTTCGCGGGCGGCCCGCGCGGCCGGCGAGGACGCTAGGTAATCCATCGCCATCTGCGTGGACGCCTCGGTGCTGGGGTGATGAGTGGGCCGTAGGTAGCGCAGCGTGACGAACATCAGCTGCCACGGTCCCGGCACCCGGTATTGCCGCGCGGCTCGCAGCCAGTCCCTCCACCGCGGTTTGGCGTCAGTGGTCGGGTCGTGGGCCATCAGGAACCGCACCCCCGCTAGCCACCAGAACAAAAACTGCGGCCCGGTGTACAGCATCGACAGCACCCGCAGCGGATAACTTCCGCAGACATTCTGATACACGTCGAAGACCAGTGAGCGGTGCTCGATCTCCTCGGCCCCATGCCAGCGCAGTAGGTCGAGCATGACCGGGTCGGTGCCCGCATAGTCTAAGCCGCGGTTCTGGATCACCCATTGGCCCAACACGGCGGTGAAGTGCTCGAGTGCGGCCATATCGGCCAGGCGTCGGTACAGCAACCACCGCTGCAACATTTTCGGCAAGCCGGGCATCTGATCAATCAGCAAACACAGAAAGGTCTCCAACCGGTCGGTGTAGGGCTTCGTGTCGATGCCCTGCTCGGCCAAATGCTGCAACACCATCTGGTGTGCCCATGCGTGCCACGCCTCCTGTTGCACAAACGGTTTGATGGCCGCCTTCAGCTCGGGATCGTCAACCATTGGCGCAGCCTCGTTGACGGCCTTGATGAAATGCCGCTCCCCCGCCGGGAGCAGCAGATGGAACACATTCAACATGTGCGTGGAAAACGGATCATCGGGCACCCAATGCAGCGGGGTGTCCGACCAGTCGAAGCGGACCTTGCGGCGATGTGTCGGATAGCCGTCGTGAACTGCAACTTCAGTCATCGCCCAACCCTTTTCCCGAGTGTGTCCGTTGACCACACCTGTCAAAATCGCCCACCCCGGCGCCAGAAACCTACTGCTGAGTAAGTTACTGGTCAGGAACCTACGTCTCCTACCGCCGACCCGCTCTATAGGTTCAGCCCCGGTAATCGGACTCCAGCACCAGGTCTCGGAACAAGCTCTGATACTCGAGGTGCGCCTTATGTTCGATGGTATTCCACAGCTTGCCCTGCTGCCGGCGCATGTACTCGCGGTACTTCGGTGCGCCCGGCACTTTGATATTGTCGGCGACCACGATCGAGCCCGGATGCAACCAGCCTCGGTCGAGGATGCTCAGCAGGTCGGTGAGGTAGGCGCTCTTGTCGTGGTCGATGAACACGAAATCGACGGCGCCAGCAGTAAATCCGTGTTCGTTGGCCAGCGCGTCCAGTGTGCGGCCGCCGTCGCCGATGGTGCCGACTACGCAGGTCACCCGATCGGCGACGCCGGCATGGGCCCAGATTTGTCGGGCGTTGACGGCATTGGCTTCGGCAAGTTCGACGGAGTACACCTTGGCGGCCGGTGCGGCCCGGGCGATCCGCAATGCGCTGTAACCACAGTAGGTGCCCAACTCCAGCGCCAGCGCCGGACCGGCGCGCCGCACCGCTGCGTCGAGCAGGGCCCCTTTCTCGTCACCCACATTGATCAGGATGGACTTCTCGTAGGCGAACTGGTCGATGGTGGCCAGCACGTCATCGACATCCCCCGCTCGGGCGTACTCCAGCACGTACTCGACGGCCGCCGCTTCGCGTCCGTCGCCGATCTGACCCGTCCTGGTGATATTGCGCAACCCGGCCGCCAACCGCCACACCGACCACCGCAACAGCGGCATGCGCTGCTGACGAATCATCACTACGCCCCTTGCGGAGTGCGGGTGGAACCTGTTGACGGTCTGTGACCCTACAGGGGTCCGGCGACCTAAGGGAGATATTGTCAAAACCTGTGGATGGGGGTATTTCAGGCGACCTCCGTTTCGTGTGATTCGTCGGGTTCTGCTGGTGCGATGTCGATGGGCCGTTCGAGGAGTTTCCCTTTGTGGAAGACGGCGCCGTTGCGGACGAGGGCGACCAGGTGTGGTGCGTTGACCGCGCGCCAGCGGGTCTGTGCAGCCTCGATCAGCTTGTAGGCCATCGCCAGGCCGGCTGCGCGGGATCCGGGTCCTTTGGTGACCTTCGTTCTCAAACGTACTGTGGCGAAAGTGCTTTCGATCGGGTTAGTCGTTCTCAGGTGGATCCAGTGCTCGGCGGGGTATCGATAGAATTCGAGTAGCACGTCGGTGTCGGCGACGATCTTGGCCACCGCCTTCGGGTACTTGGCGCCGTAGTCGATCTCGAACGCCTTGATCGCGACCTGGGCCTTGTCGATGTCTTCGGCGTTGTAGATCTCTTTGAGCGCCGCGAGCGCACCGGGATGCGCCGACTTCGGCAGCGCGGCAAGAACATTGGCCTGCTTGTGCCACCAGCAGCGCTGCTCGCGGGTGCCGGGGAACACCTCCCGCACGGCCTTCCAGAACCCCAACGCGCCGTCGCCGACCGCGAGCACCGGCGCCCGCATGCCGCAGCGGCGGCAATCACGCAGCAGATCGGTCCAGGATTCGGTGGATTCCCGGAAGCCATCGGTGAGCGCGACAAGCTCTTTGCGGCCGTCGGCACGGACCCCGATCATCACCAGCAAGCACAACTTCTCCAGGTCCAGACGCACCTTGTCTGAGGACAGCTCCACGTTGGTCAGCCCCAAGGCCTTCAGCCCAGCCTCAACACCTCCGGCATTTTGGCCGATGTAGTCAGGCATCGTGATATTGGCCGGAGTTTCGTCGATCGATACCGGTACGGGACAGGGCTTCGACCTGGCCTGTTCGGCAGGCGAGGGTATCCGGTGGATCGGATCGGCCAAGAGAATCACTAGTCCCACGACCAGCCCAACGCCGAGGATGGCGGCGGGCCAGGCGAGAGCCGACCTGCTTGCGGTAGGACTTGCCGTAAGGCGACTGTCAGACGACGAAGGCACGGTTTGCGAGTCCTCGGGCGCTGAAGGAAGTGCGGATTTGCGGCAATTCGCGGCAGTCTCGGGTGACTTGTGGTTCACCGAGCACGTGCCATGCCGATAGACCACCGAACGACCATATTGAGCCTCGTAAACAGCGCCGGACGCGGTCAACTCGGCCATCCGCTGAGCCTCCTCAGCCGCTCGCTGAGCGCTCCCCTCTCGCGCTAGCAGAAACCACGCGAGCAAGCCAGCGATGTACACCACCTCGAAGCACCAGCCGACTACAAATCGCGCGGTCGACGGATTTTCTGCGCCGCATCGGACGGCAATGAAGGTGCCCAGAAGGTACGGCCACGCGGCAACGAAGAAGATCAACACACCGCCACACGCGTTTGACCCACACCAATGTCACCGGCCGGTCACCAGCTGGCAAATCGCGCACCCAGGTGGGACGCCGATCATGCAACCGGGCAACCGCCCCACACACCGCGCACCAGCTGGTCGTTGCGGTCGTCTCGATGGCGTACTCCAGTTCACCGTCACGCTCGGAAACCGCCAGCACGGCCATGCCTTCCAGAGACCAAGCATCACCGTGGCACTACTGTTGTCTTTCACCTGGGGCCCTTCCTGTTCGTGTTCCGTAACACCACGAATCATGAGGCCCCAGGCCCATTCCCAGGGTCAGGCAGACAGCCGTGTCACCCGAGCACTACCACGCTTCATTACGAAGAGCCTCTTTGACACTTGAGGTATCGATGCAGGTGCTCTGTGCGCCACGCTATGCTGGCACCGTGAATGCGCGCTCGAACAATAACAAAAACGACGAGCAGTCAGCTGCGCCCACACTGTATATCTTCCCGCATGCAGGCGGAACCGCGACATTTTACGTCCCATTTTCCCGGGAGTTTTCCACTGACGTAAAGCGGATCGCTGTTCAGTATCCCGGACAGAGAGATGGGTATGGCCTCCCGCCGCTCGTAAGTATTCCCGCCCTCGCCGACGAGATTTTTGCGATGATGAAGCCGTCGACTCGGACCTGCGATCCGGTCGCCTTCTTTGGTCACAGCATGGGCGGACCGTTGGCTTTCGAAGTCGCGTTGAGATTCCAATCGGCAGGACACCACCTCGTCGCCCTCTTTCTGTCGGCCTGTTCAGCCCCAGGTCATATCAGATACCGACAACTCCAGAACTTTTCAGATAACGACATGTTGGACTTGGTCTCCCGAATGACGGGCACGAATCCGGATTTCTTGGCGGACGAAGAATTTCGCGTTGGGCTGCTACCCACATTAAGAGCCGCCCGCGCCATTGCCGGTTATAACTGCCCGCCAGAGACCACGGTGTCGTGCCCAATCTACGCCTTCATCGGAGATAAGGATTGGATTGCGACCCAAGAAGACATGGCGCCGTGGCGCGATCGAACGACGGGAGAGTTCGCGATCCGCGTATTTCCTGGCGATCATTTCTACCTCAACAACAATTTGCCAGAGCTTGTAAGAGACATAGAAGACAAAACGCTCGAGCTGTGCGCCCGACCTTAGCTACGCGCCAGATCCTGCCGACCGAAGGTCGGTGCTTGCCGCACAGCTAGCCCATTGCCCCAAGCTCGCCGCATGTCGACTCGAGGCCGGCCCGGATGGACCTGGGCACTCGCGGGGACCGAGCAGCGGACTGGTCTGCTAGCCCGGCCCATCAGCACCAACCTGCTCGGGTCCCCGGGCGTGTGAGCTCGTCACAACGGGACGCTGGTCCAAAACGGGCCGCCTCCCAGAACAAGGACTCAAACCTAACTCGTCGAACACCGGTCACTTAAGCATTAGAAGTCACACCAACCACACCAGGCAGCACGGTACGGACGACCAACCCCGCCCGAGTACTGGCAATGACTTCGGCGAACTCACTGAGAAACATGTGGATTTCCGAATATTGCCCGCGCCCGTCCCAAGAGATGCTTACCCTAAATGCGACAAATCGTGTACGGGAAGCGAGGGCGATCGGGCGCCACGCAGACGTGCAGACGGATTCAAGAGGCTGGACGTGGCCGTGTGAAGCCGAACATTAGCGAAGAAGCCGACCTTCGCCACTGGATAGTCGACTACTTGGTGACGAATATCGGTCGTACACCGGACGAAGTCGACCCCGATCTGTCACTCGCCGACCTCGGCGTGAGCTCCCGTGACGCGGTCGTGCTGTCCGGGGAATTGACGGAGTTGTTGGGAAAGAGCGTATCCCCGATCGACTTCTGGGAGCACCCGACCATAAGTGCCCTGGCCGCATACCTCACCGCGCCCGAGCCCGACCCCGAATCGGAAACGGCGCTCAAGCGCCCAGTTCGAAGTTCGCTCGAGGAGCCGATCGCCGTCATCGGAATGGGGTGTCGCTTCCCAGCGGGGATATCCGGTCCAGAAGCGTTGTGGCAGTTCCTCTGTGACCGCCGTTCCTCGATCGAGCAGGTCCCCAACGAACGGTGGGAGCGCTTCGACGACGGCTCGCCCGAAGTAAAGGCACTGCTCGCCCGCACCACGCGTTGGGGCTCATTCCTGCACGACATCGACGCCTTCGACGCGGATTTCTTCGAGATCTCCCCCAGCGAAGCGGAGAAGATGGACCCGCAGCAGCGCCTGCTGCTGGAAGTGGCCTGGGAAGCGTTGGAGTACGCGGGAATTCCCCCCAACTCGCTGCGCCGTTCGCAGACGGGAGTATTCGCCGGGTCATGCCTGAGCGAATACGGCGCCATGGCTTCCACCGATCTCTCGCAGGTCGACGGTTGGAGCAATAGTGGTGGCGCGATGAGCATCATCGCGAACCGCCTGTCGTATTTCCTCGACCTGCGCGGCCCCTCCATAGCGGTTGACACCGCATGCTCGTCGTCGTTGGTGGCGGTCCACCTGGCCTGCCAGAGCCTTCGGACCCTGGACTCCCACTTGGCAATCGCAGCCGGTGTGAATTTGTTGTTGTCCCCGGCCGTATTTCGCGGTTTCGACCAAGTGGGCGCCTTGTCGCCGACCGGTAAGTGCCGCGCATTCGATGCGGCGGCCGACGGGTTTGTGCGCGGTGAGGGCGCCGGGGTGGTGGTGCTCAAGCGGTTGACCGACGCGCAGCGCGACGGGGATCGGGTGCTGGCGGTTATCTGCGGCTCAGCGGTCAACCAGGACGGCCGCTCCAACGGGCTGATGGCCCCCAACCCGGCGGCCCAAATGGCGGTGCTGCGCGCCGCGTACTCCAACGCCGGGATGCAGCCGAGCCAGGTCGACTACGTCGAAGCTCACGGGACCGGAACACTGTTGGGCGATCCAATCGAAGCGCGCGCCCTGGGCACGGTGCTGGGTCGCGGACGTCCCGAGGATTCTCCCCTGCTCATCGGCGCCATCAAGACCAACCTCGGTCACACCGAGGCGGCGGCTGGGATCGCTGGCTTCATCAAGGCGGTGCTGGCGGTGCAGCGTGGGCAGATTCCGCCGAATCAGCGGTTCGAAAGCCCGAACCCGCACATTCCGTTTGCCGACTTGCGGATGAAAGTCGTTGATAACCAGACTGAATGGCCAGCCACGGGGCATCCGCGGCGGGCCGGTGTGTCGTCATTCGGATTCGGCGGGACGAACGCACACGTCGTGATCGAGCAGGGCCAGGATGTGTCGCCGAGGCCTGAGCGGGACGTGGATCGGGCAGTGTCGACGCTCGTGGTGGCGGGTAAGACGCCGCAGCGGGTGGCCGCGACAGCGGGCGTGCTGGCCGATTGGATGGAGGGACCCGGCGCCGAGGTGGCCCTAGCTGATGTGGCCCACACCGTGAACCACCACCGGTCGCGGCAAGCCAAGTTCGGCACAGTAGTCGCCCGTGACCGCGTCCAGGCGGTAGCCGGATTGCGGGCAATCGCCGCCAGCCAGCACGCGCCCGGTGTGGTAGGCCCGCAGGTCGGCTCGACTGGGCCGGGCACTGTGTTCGTCTACTCCGGGCGCGGTTCCCAGTGGGCCGGCATGGGCCGCCAATTGCTGACCGACGAACCGGCTTTCGCGGCTGCAGTCGCCGAGCTGGAACCGGTGTTCGTCGAGCAGGCCGGCTTCTCGCTGCACGACGTGCTCGCCAACGGCAAGGAACTGGTCGATATCGAGCAGATCCAGCTGGGCTTGATCGGCGTGCAGCTGGCGCTGACCGGATTATGGCGTTCCTACGGGGTGCAACCCGACCTGGTGATCGGCCACTCGATGGGTGAGGTGGCCGCCGCCGTCGTTGCCGGGGCGCTCACCCCCGCCGAGGGGCTGCGGGTGACCGCCACCCGGTCTCGGCTGATGGCACCGTTGTCCGGACAGGGCGGCATGGCCCTGCTCGAGCTCGACGCGGCCGCGACCGAGGCGTTGATCGCCGACTACCCGCAGGTGACGTTGGGGATTTACAACTCGCCACGCCAGACCGTGATCGCCGGACCCACCAAGCAGATCGATGAGTTGATCACCCGCGTCCGCGCAAAGGCCCGTTTCGCCAGCAGGGTCAATATCGAAGTGGCCCCACACAATCCGGCCATGGATGCGCTGCAGCCCCAGATGCGTTCGGAGTTGGCCGATCTGGCTCCACGGACCCCGACCGTCCCGATCATCTCCACCACTTACAAAGACCTTCGCACCGACCCCGTCTTCGATGCCGAACACTGGGCCATCAACATGCGCAACCCAGTACATTTCCAGCAGGCCATCACAACCGCCGGAACCGACCACCACACCTTCATCGAGATAAGCGCACACCCGCTGCTAACCCAGGCCATCACCGACACCCTGCACAGCGCCCAGCACGGAACCCGATACACAAGCATCGGGACCCTGCAACGCGACACCGACGACACCATCACCTTCCACACAAACCTCAACAACGCCCACACCACCCACCCACCACAGACCCCCCATCCCCCCGAACCGCACCCCCTCATCCCCACCACCCCGTGGCAACACACCCACCACTGGATCACCAACAAACGCGCGGCCAACTCTGTTGGATCGGCACCCAAGGCGGGCACACTGCTCGGCCAACACACCACGGTCACCGCGGTCTCAGCGAGTTCGCCCTTCCACCTCTGGCAAGCCAGGCTGGCGCCGGATGCCAAGCCGTACCAGGGCCGGCATCGATTCCACGGCGTCGAGATGGTCCCAGCGTCCGTCGTGCTGCACACAATCCTTTCCGCTGCAGCAGAATTGGGCTATTCCGCGCTATCCGGGATCCGATTTGAGCAACCCATTTTCGCCGACCAGCCGCGCCTGATCCAGGTTGTCGCCGATAACCAATCGATTAGCCTGGCCTCAAGTCCGGCTACCGCAACGCCCTCAGACCGGTGGACGCGGCATGCGAGCGCGCAGCTTTCGTCGTCACCGGCGGGCTCCGCCATCGGATCGAGCGACCCCAATCAGGCCAACGGTCACACATCCGAGAATGGTCGCCGTGACCGGACTCCAGACCCGGTTC
The DNA here is from genome assembly GCA_963850895.1 of uncultured Actinomycetota bacterium. GTDB lineage: Bacteria > Actinomycetota > Actinomycetes > Mycobacteriales > Mycobacteriaceae > Mycobacterium. The sequence continues at coordinate 528,398 of CAWKNK010000003.1, forward strand.
CAGACATAGCCGCGCTGCTCACGCTCCGTGGGGTCGACGGCCTGCCCTTCAAGTGGTCCGTGGATTCATGGACACAGAAGTCAACCGGCCTCACCGTTGCGATCGAACTCCCCGAGGCTCTGCCCGAAGGGTCGACCGCGCCGCTGCTCGACGCCGCAGTTCACGTCGCCGCGCTGGCCGACGTCACCGATTCGCGGCTCTACGTGCCGGCCAGCATCGAGCAGGTGTGGCTCAGCGGCGCTGTCACCGCACCGCGTGGCTCGGTGACACTAAAGCGCACCGCTCGCGACGGCGACGGGATCACCGTCGATGTCACCGTCGCAGCCCGCGGCGGAGTGCCGTGGGCATCGATGCGGTCACTTCGGTATCGGGCGCTGGACTTTGGCGACACGCAACCGGCCGGGCCGGACAGTCCCGTCGAATCCCATCCGGATGTCTTGAAAGATGCCAGGAAGTTCGTGCACACGATCGACTGGCAACCGCGGACCGATCGCGATGATGTGGAGGCCCATCCGATGGCCGGGCGAGTGACCGGTTCGGGGCCCGTCGCGGTAATCGGCGATGATGGTGCCCCGCTCAGGCTGCACCTCGAGGAAGCGGGCTACGCGCCGGCCGCGGTGTCCGATGCCCGTTACGTGCTTTACGTCGCGGGTTCCCACCCGGCGAGCGCAGGCGAGACCGACGTCGACTTCGCCGTGCGGATCTCCGCCGAGATCAGCGGTCTGGTGCGGACTTTGGCGGAGCGGGAGCCGGATAAGCCCGCCGCGCTTTGGATCATCACCCGCGGAGTGCACGAATCGGCGGCCCCGTCCGCGCTGCGCCAGAGCTTCCTGTGGGGCTTTGCGGGCGTCATCGCCGCGGAGCATCCCGAGCTGTGGGGCGGACTGGTCGATCTCGCGGTCGGCGGCGACATCGACGACGCTCTCGACGAATCCGGGCCGGCACTTGCGGATCTGCTTCAAGCACCGAGCAAGTCGATCTTGGTACTACGTGACGGCGTAGTGCTCGCCCCGACATTGACACCGGTCCACGGCGAGCCGGTGCGCCAGTCCTTGCAATGCAGGCCCGACGCGGCCTACCTCATCACCGGTGGAATGGGCGCACTTGGTCTGCTGATGGCCGATTGGCTCGCCGACCGCGGCGCTCGTCGATTGGTACTGACAGGGCGTACGCCGTTGCCGCCAAGGCGGGACTGGGAGCTCAACACCCTCGACGCCGGGCTGCGTCAGAAGATCGACGCAATTCGCGCCCTGGAAATGCGGGGTGTGACAGTCGAAGCCGTCGCCGCCGACGTCGGACACCGCGACGATGTGCGGGCCCTGTTGGCCAAGCGCGATCACGACGGCGCTGCACCGATCCGCGGGATCATCCATGCGGCAGGCGTCACGAACGATCAACTGGTGACGAACATGACCGACGATCCGGTGCGGCAGGTTATGTGGCCCAAGATCGGCGGTAGCCAGGTGCTGCACGAGGCATTTCCACCCGGCAGCCTGGACTTCTTCTTCTTGACCGCGTCGGCCGCAGGGATATTCGGTATCCCGGGGCAAGGTTCCTATGCTGCCGCCAATTCCTACCTCGACGCGTTGGCGCGGGCGCGCCGCCAACAGGGCTGCCACACCATGAGCCTCGACTGGGTGGCCTGGCGGGGGCTCGGATTCGCCGCTGACGCGCAGATCGTCAGCGAAGAGCTGCAGCGAATGGGTTCGCGCGACATCACGCCGTCGGAGGCGTTCACCGCTTGGGAGTACGTCGATGCCTACGACGTCGCGCAGGCGGTTGTGGTGCCGGTGCCCTCGTCTATTGGTGCGGACCGCTCGACCGCTGGGGACACCTACCTGGTCCCGGCACGAAATTGGTCGCAGATGTCGGCCACGGATGTACGCACTGAACTTGAAAGTGGTTTACGGACCATCATCGCCGCAGAGCTCCGGTTGGCGGAGGCGGAACTGGACACCGACCGACCGTTCGCCGAACTAGGGCTCAACTCCCTTATGGCAATGGCGATTCGGCGTGAAGCCGAGCAGTTCGTGGGGATAGAGCTGTCGGCCATCATGCTGTTCAATCACCCGACCGTTGCATTACTCGCCGACTATCTGGCAAAACTTGTTGCACCCCAGCATGATTCACGAGAAGACGAGATGCTCGCGCTATCTGCCTCGGCAGGAAGCGTATTGGACAGCCTGTTCGACCGCATCGAATCGACATCGACTGAGGCCGAAGGGCCGGCGTAATGCGCACCGCCTTCAGCCGGATTTCCGGGATGACCGCACAGCAGCGCGCAGCCCTCGCCGAGGAGTTCACCAAGATCTCTCGCATCGCGGTGGCGGAGCCCGTGGCGGTGGTGGGGATCGGTTGCCGGTTTCCGGGGGACGTCGCAGGGCCGGATAGCTTCTGGGACTTGCTGGTCGAAGGCCGCAACGCGATCTCGAGAGTGCCGGCTGATCGTTGGGACGCGGACGCGTTTTACCACCCCGACCCGTTGACGCCGGGGCGGATGACGACGAAGTGGGGCGGTTTCGTCTCCGACATCGCGGGCTTCGACGCCGAGTTTTTCGGCATCACACCGCGCGAAGCCGCGGCGATGGACCCACAGCAGCGGATGCTGCTCGAGGTTGCCTGGGAAGCCCTCGAAAACGCCGGCATCCCACCGGATTCCCTCAGCGGCAGCCGAACCGGGGTGATGATGGGGGTCTACTTCAACGAATATCAGTCCATGCTGGCCATCAGCCCGGAGAATGTGGACGCCTACAGCGGAACCGGAAACGCCCACAGCATCACCGTTGGCCGAATTTCGTACCTGTTGGGACTGCGCGGTCCATCGGTGGCGGTGGACACCGCATGTTCGTCGTCGCTGGTGGCAGTGCACCTGGCCTGCCAAAGTTTGCGGCTACGCGAAACTGATCTGGCTTTGGCCGGCGGAGTGAGCATCACCCTTCGCCCGGAGACCCAAATCGCGATCTCTGCATGGGGATTGCTGTCCCCGCAGGGCCGGTGCGCCACATTCGATGCTGCGGCAGACGGGTTCGTGCGCGGTGAGGGCGCCGGGGTGGTGGTGCTCAAGCGGTTGACCGACGCGGTCCGTGACGGCGACCCCGTGCTGGCGGTGGTGCGCGGTTCGGCGGTCAATCAGGACGGCCGCTCCAACGGCGTCACCGCGCCGAATACGGCCGCGCAGTGCGATGTGATCGCCGATGCCTTGCGATCCGGTGACGTGGCGCCCGAGAGTGTGAACTACGTCGAAGCCCACGGAACCGGCACGGTGTTGGGTGACCCGATCGAATTCGAGGCGCTCGCGGCCACGTACGGCCGCGGCGAGGGCGCATGTGCGCTGGGGGCCGTCAAGACCAATCTGGGTCACCTGGAGGCGGCGGCCGGGATCGCGGGATTCATCAAAGCGGCGCTGGCGGTGCGGCATGGCCGTATTCCGCCGAATTTGCATTTCTCGCAGTGGAATCCAGCGATCAACGCGCCGGCGACCCGGTTTTTCGTTCCCACTGAAAACTCTCAATGGCCAACCACAGAGGGGCCGCGCCGGGCGGCGGTGTCGTCGTTCGGATTGGGCGGGACGAATGCACACGTCGTGGTCGAGCAGGGCCCCGAGCTGGCGCCAGTAACCGAACACGCCTCCGACACCGGGGTGTCGACACTAGTGGTGACAGGCAAGACGCCGCAGCGGGTGGCCGCGACGGCGGCGGTGCTGGCCGATTGGATGGATGGCGCCGGCGCCGAGGTCGCCCTGGCCGATGTGGCCCACGCCGTCAACCATCACCGCGCCCGGCAGACCAAGTTCGCCACAGTGGTGGCGCGGGAAAGCGCCCAGGCGGTAACTGGTTTACGCGCCCTGGCCGCCGGCCAGCACGCCCCTGGCGTGGTGGGCTGCCAGGACGGCTCGCCCGGGCCGGGCACGGTGTTCGTTTACTCCGGGCGCGGTTCGCAGTGGGCCGGAATGGGTCGCCAACTGCTGGCCGACGAACCGGCATTCGCTGCCGCTGTGGCCGAACTGGAACCGGTGTTCGTCGAGCAGGCCGGATTCTCGCTGCATGACGTGATCGCCGGCGGCAAAGAACTGGTCGGCATCGAACAGATCCAGCTGGGCCTGATCGGTATGCAGCTGACGCTGACCGCGCTGTGGCGTTCCTACGGGGTGCAACCCGACCTGGTGATCGGCCACTCGATGGGCGAGGTAGCCGCCGCCGTCGTTGCCGGAGCGCTCACCCCCGCCGAGGGACTGCGGGTGACCGCCGCCCGCTCGCGGCTGATGGCTCCGCTGTCCGGACAGGGCGGCATGGCACTGCTAGGACTCGACGCCGCGGCCACCGAGGCGTTGATCGCCGACTACCCACAGGTGACGTTGGGCATCTACAACTCGCCGCGCCAAACCGTGATCGCCGGACCGAGCCAGCAGATCAACGCCCTCATTGACGCAGTGCGCGCGCAAAACCGTTTTGCCAGTCTGGTCAATATCGAAGTGGCCCCGCACAATCCGGCCATGGATGCGCTGCAGCCCCAGATGCGTTCGGAGCTGGCCGATCTGACCCCACGGCCACCGACGATTCCGATCATCTCCACCACCTACGAAGACCTCGACACCCGGCCGGTCTTCGATGCCGACCACTGGGCGACCAACATGCGCAACCCGGTGCGCTTCCAGCAGGCCATCACCGCCGCCGGCACGGACCACCACACCTTCATCGAAATCAGCCCACACCCGCTGCTGACCCAGGCCATCACCGACACCCTGGAAAACACCCACCACGAAAGCATGTACCGGAGTATCGGGACCCTGCAACGCGATACCGACGACGCCATCACCTTCCGGACCAACCTCTACACCGCCGACACCACACACCCACCACAGACGTCGCACCCGCCCGAGCCGCACCCCCCCATCCCCACCACCCCCTGGCAACACACCCACCACTGGATCACCACCGCGCACGCCAGCACGGCAGCGCTGGAACATCCGGGCCGCAACGGGGTTGCGGTGAACGGACAATGGAACGCCGAACACCGCGGCGACGCACTCGAAGACTGGTGCTACCGGCTGGCCTGGCCGGTCCGCCCAGCACCCAGCGCCGACACACCACGCACCGCTACCTGGCTCGTGGTGGCAGACACCGGACTCTTTGCCGAAATGGTCCGTGTCGTCGGTGCGGAATCTCGGGTAGATCTCCTCGCACCGGCGGCGCTCGCGGAGCAAAGCGATCCGGCTGCACTGCTCGACGCGCTACGCGGAGTGGACAACGTGCTCTACGCGCCGCCCGTCTCCGGCGAACTCCTCGACGTTGGGGCGGCCTATCAGGTATTCCACACAACACGAAGGCTTGCCGCTGCGATGGTCGCCAGCAGCTCGCCGGCGAAGTTGTTCATCGTGACCCGCAACGCCCAACCCGTTTCCGAAGGCGATCGAGCCAACCCCGGCCACGCGGTGCTGTGGGGTCTGGGTCGCTCGCTGGCACTAGAACATCCTGAAATCTGGGGCGGGGTAATCGATCTCGACGATTCGATGCCTGCAGAGCTGGCCGTGCGGCAGGTACTGGCCGCGGCCGAGGGTGCCGACGAGGAGGATCAGGTCGTGTACCGGTCGGGTGCACGCCATGTGCCCCGGCTGCAGCGGCGAACTCCGCCTGCGGCCTCCCCGGTAAAGTTGGGCTCGGACAATGGGGAAGCCACCAGCCAGCTTGTCATCGGGGCTACCGGCAACATCGGACCACATCTGATCCGACAGCTCGCGCGGATGGGGGCCAAAACGGTCGTCGCGGTGGCTCGGAAACCCGGCTCGCTTCAGGAGTTGGCCCAAAGCCTCGCATCGACCGGGACGAACCTCATCGAAGTGGCCGCGGACGCGACCGACGCCGCCGCGATGAGCGCACTGTTCGACCGTTTTGGGACGGACTTGCCGCCACTTGAGGGAATCTACCTGGCGGCCTTCGCGGGTGGGCCGGTGCTGCTGCGCGAGATGACCGACGACGACGTGGCCGCGATGTTTAATCCCAAGCTGAACGCCGCAACGCTGCTGCACCAGTTATCGCTGACAAAGCCTGTGCGGCAGTTCGTTTTGTTCTCCTCCGTCTCCGGTCTACTCGGTTCCCGATGGCTCGCCCACTACACCGCGACCAGCGCCTTCCTGGATACCTTCGCTTACGCGCGTCGCGTTATGGGGCTGCCGGCCACCGTCGTCGACTGGGGATTGTGGAAATCCTTGGCCGACACGCAAAAAGACGCGAGCCAGGTCAGCGCGGAATCCGGACTGCAACCCATGGCTGACGAGGTCGCCATCGGCGCGCTGCCGCTGGCGATGAGCCCGGACGCCGGAGTGCATACGGTTGTGGTTGCCGCGGATTGGCCGCTGTTGGCAGCTGCATATCGGACGCGAGGGGCGCTTCGCGTCGTCGACGACCTGCTGCCGGCGCCAGAAGACGTCAAGATGGAAGAAAGTGAGTTCCGCAAAGCCCTGCGGAACTGCCACGCGGAACGACGCCACGACATGCTGTTCGACCACGTCGGTGCCTTGGCCGCCAAGGTGATGGGAATGCCTGCCACCGAAACTCTCGATCCGTCGGCCGGCTTCTTCCAACTCGGCATGGACTCGCTGATGAGCGTGACGCTTCAGCGGGCGTTGTCAGACAGCCTCGGCGAGTTTCTTCCGGCGTCTGTCGTCTTTGACTACCCGACTGTTTACAGCCTTACCGACTATCTGGCCACCTTCCTGCCCGAGCTTTTGGAAGCGGGAGAGGCAACAGCGGACGCAACGCACGTCGCCGATGCCTATGACGAATTCACCGAAGCCCAGTTGTTGGAACAGCTTTCGGAAAGACTAAGAGGAACGCAATGACCGCCGCGACCCCGGATCGCCGGGCGATCATCACCGAGGCGCTGCACAAGATCGATGACCTCACGGCCCGCCTGGAAATCGCCGAAAAGTCCAGCACCGAACCGATCGCGGTGGTCGGCATGGGGTGCCGGTTCCCGGGCGGGGTAAACAACCCGGAACAGTTCTGGGATTTGTTGTGCGCCGGGGAAAGCGGCATCGTCCGGGTTCCCGCCGACCGGTGGGATGCCGACGCCTACTTCACGGACGATCACACCGTGCCGGGCACGATTTGCAGCCGGGAAGGCGGCTTTCTCACCAGCTGGCAGCCCGATGAGTTCGATGCGGAGTTCTTCTCGATCTCCCCACGTGAAGCAGCGGCAATGGACCCGCAGCAGCGGTTGCTGATTGAAGTTGCCTGGGAAGCGTTGGAGGACGCGGGCCTGCCACCGCACACCATTCGCGGGACTCAAACGTCGGTATTCGTCGGCGTCACCGCCTACGACTACATGCTCACGCTGGCAGGCCGGTTGCGACCCGAAGACCTCGACGCCTACATCCCAACCGGAAACTCGGCGAACTTCGCCGCCGGACGGCTGGCCTATATCCTCGGGGCGCGTGGCCCCGCGGTGGTCATCGACACGGCGTGCTCGTCGTCGTTGGTGGCGGTGCACCTGGCGTGTCAGAGCCTGCGCTGGCGGGAAAGCGACATGGCGTTGGTGGGTGGAACCAACCTGCTGCTCAGCCCGGGACCGAGCATCGCGTGCTCGCGATGGGGGATGCTGTCGCCGGAGGGGCAGTGCAAGACCTTCGATGTGTCCGCCGATGGGTATGTGCGCGGCGAGGGCGCTGGGGTGGTGGTGCTCAAGCGGTTGGATGACGCGGTGCGCGAGGGCAACCGCATCCTTGCCGTGGTGCGCGGTTCGGCGGTCAACCAGGACGGTGCCAGCAGCGGAGTGACCGTTCCCAACGGGCCGGCGCAACAGGCGTTGCTACGCAACGCATTGACGTCGTCCAGGTTGAAGGCTGGCGACATCGACTACGTCGAGGCCCATGGAACGGGTACTCCGTTGGGCGATCCGATCGAACTCGATTCGCTGAGCAAGGTTTTCAGCGATCGGGAGAGCTCCGGTCCGTTGGTGATCGGGTCGGTGAAGACCAATCTCGGTCATCTGGAAGCGGCGGCGGGTGTCGCCGGGCTCATGAAGGCCGTGCTCGCCATACGCAACGGTTACATTCCGCGGCACCTCAACTTCCACCAGTTGACAACGCATGCCAGTGAGGCCGCATCTCGGCTGACCATAGCTGCCGAGGGCACGCAATGGCCGACCACCGGTCGGCCTCGCCGGGCGGGGGTGTCGTCGTTCGGCGTCAGTGGGACGAATGCGCATGTGGTGATCGAGCAGGCGCCCGATCCGGTATCCCGCCCCCAGCAAGGCCCGGATCCGGCGGTGTCGACGCTGGTGGTGTCGGGAAAGACTCCGCAGCGGGTGGCCGCGACCGCATCGGTGCTGGCGGATTGGATGGAAGGTCCCGGCGCCCGGGTGGCACTGGCCGATGTCGCGCACACCCTCAACCATCACCGGGCCCGGCAACCCAAGTTCGGCACGGTGGCGGCCGTTGATCGGGGCCAAGCAGTGGCGGGGTTGCGCGCGCTGGCGGCGGGCGAGCCCGCCCCCGGCGTGGTGGCCCCCCACGAAGGCCCCATCGGGGCGGGCATAGTGTTCGTCTACTCGGGACGAGGATCGCAATGGGCCGGAATGGGCCGCCAACTACTAGCCGACGAGGCGGCATTCGCTGAAGCCATCGCCGAACTGGAGCCGGAATTTGTGGCCCAGGCCGGGTTTTCGCTGCACGACGTGATCGCCGGCGGCAAAGAGCTGGTCGGCATCGAACAGATCCAGCCGGGACTGATCGCGATGCAGCTGGCGCTGACCGCGCTATGGCGCTCCTACGGGGTGCAACCCGACGCGGTGATAGGACACTCGATGGGCGAAGTGGCCGCCGCCGTGGTCGCCGGAGCGCTCACGCCAGCAGAGGGTCTGCGGGTCACCGCGACCCGGGCGCGGCTGATGGCGCCGTTGTCCGGGCAAGGCGCGATGGCGTTGCTCGAACTCGACGCCGCCGCCACCGAGGCGTTGATTGCCGACTACCCGCAGGTGAGCTTGGGGATCTACGCCTCCCCGCGCCAAACCGTGATTTCCGGGCCGCCGCAGCTGATCGATGCTTTCGTCGACAAGGTGCGCCAACAAAACTGCTTCGCCAGCCGGGTCAGCATCGAGGTGGCCCCGCACAACCCGGCCATGGATGCACTGCAACCCCAGATGCGTTCGGAATTGGCCGATCTCACCCCGCTGCCACCGACCATCCCGATCATCTCCACCACCTATGCCGACCTCGGCGCTTCCCGGTTTCAGGCCCGACGTTTGACGCCGAGCACTGGGCGACCAACATGCGCAACCCGGTGCGCTTCCAACAGGCGATCGCCGCCGCCGGGGCCGATCACCACACCTTCATCGAAATCAGCGCGCACCCACTGCTGACCCACTCCATCAGCGACACCCTGCGCAGCACTTACGACACCGCCAACTACCTGAGCGTCGGCACTCTGCAACGCGACGCTCACGACACCCTGGTCTTCCACACCAACCTCAACACCGCCCACACCACCCACCCACCCCAAACCCCCCACCCCCCCGAACCGCACCCCGTGCTGCCCACCACCCCGTGGCAGCACACCCACCACTGGATCAGCTCCACATCGGCCGCCTACCACAGGGCAGACACCCACCCGCTGCTTGGCATCGGTGTCACCGACCCCACCAATGGCACCCGGGTATGGGAAAGCGAGCTCGACCCCGATCTGCTGTGGCTCGGAGATCACGTCATCGACGATCTCTGCGTTCTTCCTGGGGCGGCCTACGCCGAGATCGCGCTGGCGGCGGCGGCGGACACGTTCGAGGTCGAGCACGATCAGCCGTGGATGATCAGTGAGCTTGACCTTCATCAGATGTTGCACGTGACCGAAGGCACCGTTCTGGTCACCACGCTAACCGGCGACGAGCAGCGGTGCCGGGTCGAAATACGCACCCGCAGTGGCTCTTCGGGATGGATCAAACATGCCACCGCCACCGTTGCGCGCGCGACGCCGCCGCATCACGTCCGGACCGCGACCCGAGGTCACTGCCGATCATGTCGCGGACGAACTGGACCCCGACGACCTGTATCAGCGGCTGCGCGGCGCCGGCCAACAGCACGGACCGGCGTTTCGCGGCATCGTCGGGCTCGCCGTAGCACAATCTGGTGCGGCCCGCGCCGACGTGCGGCTGCCTTCTTCGGCCAGAACGGGTTCCCGCGACTTCTTGCTGCACCCGGTAATGATGGACATCGCGTTGCAGACACTGGGCGCCACCCGGATGGCGACCGACCTGGCCGACGGGCAGACCGCCCGGGAAACCCTCGTGGTGCCGGTACGTTTCGCGGGCGTGCACGTCTACGGCGATATAACCCGCGGTGTCTGCGCGGTCGGCTCTCTCGCCGCAACCGATGGCTCGGATCGGCTCGTCGGCGAAGTCGTCCTGACTGATCCGAATGGCCAACCGCTACTCGTCATCGATGAAGTCGAGATGGCGGTGCTTGGATCCGGGAGCGGCGCAACGGAACTCACCAATCGCCTATTCACGTTGGAGTGGGAGCCCGCACCGCTGGTCAAAGCGGCCGACGCTCCGGCCGGCCTGCTGTTGATCGGTGACCTCGACGCGGGCGACCCGCTGCTGCCCGCGCTGCAGTCGACGCTGGGTGACCGTTGGCCGAAATCGAGGCCGAAGTCGAGCTGGTCTCCCCGAACGACGAAGCGAAGCTGCGCGCGGCGATCACCCGAACCGGCATCGGCTGGGACGGCATCGTCGTGGTCTGTCCGCCCCGATCCGTCGACGAATCGTTGCCGAATCGAGGCTCAACTGGAGTTGGCGCAGGCGCGCACGCTTCTGATCGCCAGGGTGGTCGAGACCGTGACGCGAATGGGTGCCCGGAAGAGCCCGCGGCTGTGGATCGTCACCCGCGGCGCTGCGCAGCTCGATCCCACTGCGTCAGTCACGTTGGCACAGACGGAGCTTCGTGGCATCGCACGGGTGCTGACATTCGAGCATTCGGAACTGAAGCCCACGCTGCTCGACATCGAAGCCGGAAGGCACCGGCTCACTTGCTGACCTGACCGAGGAGTTGCTCGCCGGTTCGGACCAGGACGAGGTCGCCTACCGCGACGGACAACGCTATGTCAACCGGCTGGTGCCCGCGCCCACCACGGCGAAGGGTGATCTGGCCCCCGAATCTCGCCGCACGGTCGTGAACCTGGATGGCACCCAAGCTGTCCGGCTGCAGATCGATCAACCCGGACGGCTGGACGCACTGAACGTCCACCAGGTGAAGCGGGGCAGGCCGCAAGGCGATCAGGTCGAGGTTCGTGTCGTCGCCGCGGGGCTCAACTTCAGCGACGTGCTCAAGGCGATGGGGGTGTATCCGGGACTTGACGGTGCCGCGCCGGTGATCGGTGGCGAGTGTGTCGGCTACGTCACGGCCATCGGCGACGATGTCGACTCCGTCGAGATCGGGCAGCGCGTTATCGCCTTCGGTCCCGGCACATTCGGAACACACCTGGGGACGATTGCCGATCTCGTCGTCCCGATCCCCGACGCGCTAGCCGATAACGAGGCGGCCACGTTCGGCGTCGCGTATCTCACCGCCTGGCATTCACTGTGCGAGGTCGGGCGGCTGTCCCCCGGCGAACGCGTGCTCATCCATTCCGCCACAGGCGGTGTCGGAATGGCGGCGGTTTCGATCGCAAAGATGGTCGGCGCCCGCATCTACACAACAGCCGGCTCGGATGCCAAACGCGAAATGCTCTCCGAGCTCGGTGTCGAGTACGTCGGCGACTCGAGAACCGTGGAATTCGCCGACGAAATACTCGAGCTCACAGACGGCTACGGTGTTGATGTCATTCTCAATTCGCTGGCAGGCGAAGCGATTCAGCGCGGCGTACAGATACTTGCTCCCGGCGGCCGGTTCATCGAACTGGGCAAGAAAGACGTCTACGCCGATGCCAACCTGGGATTGGCGGCACTGGCGAAAAGCGCGTCCTTCGCCGTCGTAGACCTTGACCTGAATCTGAAGCTGCAGCCGGCACGGTATCGCCAACTTCTGCAAGACATCCTGCAGCACGTCTCGGATGGCGGACTGCAGGTGCTTCCCGTCACCGAATTCAGCCTGCACGACGCGGCCGACGCATTTCGGCTCATGGCGTCCGGTAAGCACACCGGCAAGATCGTCATCTCGATACCGGACAACGAGGCAGCATCGAAGCGATCGCGTCCCCGCCGCCGCATCCACTGGTAAGCCACGACGGCGGCTACCTCATCGTCGGCGGCATGGGTGGTCTCGGTTTCGTCGTCGCGCGCTGGCTGACCGAGCAAGGCGCGGGATTGATTGTCCTGAATGGACGTTCGGCCCCCAGCGATGATGTTCGCGCGGCCATTGCGGACCTGAACGCCGCGGGTCACCGGATCGAGGTCGTCACCGGCGACATCGCCGAGCCCGGCACGGCCGAGCGGTTGGTGGAAGCGGTCGAAAACGCCGGTTTCCGGCTGGCCGGAGTCCTGCACAGCGCAATGGTCCTCGCCGACGAGATCGTACTGAACATGACGGATTCCGCCGCCAGGCGGGTGTTCGCTCCGAAGGTCACCGGCAGCTGGCGGCTTCATCAGGCCACCGCTGCGCGCGACGTCGACTGGTGGCTGACCTTCTCCTCGGCCGCAGCGCTTCTCGGCACGCCCGGGCAGGGTGCGTACGCCGCCGCGAACTCGTGGGTCGATGGCCTTGTTGCCCATCGGCGCTCCCTTGGACTTCCCGCCGTCGGGATCGACTGGGGCCCATGGGCCGAGGTCGGGCGTGCTCAGTTCTTCGCCGATCTCGGCGTCTCGATGATCAGCGCAGAGCAGGGGCTGGCCGCAATGCAGACGGTGCTCGCCGCCGATCGTGCGCGCACCGGTGTATTCAGCCTCGACGCGCGGCAGTGGTTCCAATCCTTCCCCGCAGTGGCGGGGTCGTCTTTGTTCGCGAAGTTGCACGACACCGCAGCCGTCGAGCGGCGCGGCGGGGGCGCGATTCGGGCGCAACTGGACTCCGCCGACCCGGCCGAACGCCCGGGGCTTCTCGCAGCCGCAATCGCCGACGAGATCCGAGGGGTGTTGCGCTCGAGCGATCCCATCGACCACAACCGGCCGCTGGAAACGCTGGGCCTCGACTCGCTGATGGGCCTCGAACTGCGAAATCGGCTGGAAGCAAGTCTGGGCATCACACTGCCGGTCGCGTTGGTGTGGGCATACCCGACGATCAGCGATCTCGCGACCGCCCTGTGCGAACGGATGGACTACGCGACACCGGCCACTGCGCAAGAGATTTCCGACGCGGAGCCCGAACTGTCTGACGAGGAGATGGACTTGCTCTCCGATCTGGTCGACGCCAGCGAGCTGGAAGTCGCGACGAGAGGCGAGTCATGACAAGTCTGGCGGAGCGCGCGGCGCAACTGTCGCCGAACGCGCGAGCGGCCCTGGCACGCGAACTTGTCCGGGCGGGGACGGCCTTCCCGACCGACATCGCGGAGCCGGTCGCGGTGGTGGGCATCGGTTGCCGTTTCCCGGGGAATGTGACTGGGCCGGACAGCTTTTGGCAGCTGCTGGTCGACGGCGTGGACACGATCGCCGAGGTGCCGCCGGATCGGTGGGACGCGGACGCATTCTACGATCCGGATCCATCGGCATCCGGGCGGATGACGACCAAATGGGGCGGTTTCGTTCCCGATGTGGACGCATTCGACGCCGACTTCTTCGGAATCACGCCTCGCGAAGCCGTGGCGATGGATCCGCAGCATCGGATGCTGCTCGAGGTTGCCTGGGAAGCGCTGGAGCACGCCGGCATTCCACCGGATTCCCTGAGCGGCACCCGAACCGGCGTGATGATGGGGCTGTCGTCGTGGGACTACACGATCGTCAACATCGAGCGCAGAGCCGACATCGACGCGTACCTGAGCACCGGAACCCCGCACTGCGCGGCGGTAGGGCGGATCTCGTACCTGTTGGGATTGCGTGGTCCGGCCGTCGCCGTGGACACCGCGTGTTCGTCGTCGTTGGTGGCAATTCACTTGGCGTGTCAGAGCTTACGGCTGCGCGAGACCGACGTGGCATTGGCCGGCGGGGTGCAGCTTACCTTGTCACCATTCACCGCCATCGCGCTGTCCAAGTGGTCGGCGCTGTCGCCGACCGGGCGATGCAACAGCTTCGACGCCAAAGCGGATGGTTTCGTCCGGGGCGAGGGCTGCGGAGTGGTGGTGCTCAAACGGCTCGCAGACGCGCTCCGCGACCAGGATCGGGTGCTGGCGGTGGTCCGTGGTTCGGCAACCAACCAGGACGGCCGGTCCAACGGCATGACCGCACCGAACGCGCTGGCGCAGCGCGACGTGATCACCTCCGCATTGCGGCTCGCGGACGTCACCGCCGACAGCGTGAACTATGTCGAAACACACGGCACCGGAACGGTATTGGGCGACCCCATCGAGTTCGAATCGCTGGCGGCCACATACGGTCGCGGCGATGGCTCGTGCGCTTTGGGGTCGGTCAAGACGAACATCGGCCACCTCGAGGCGGCTGCCGGTGTGGCTGGATTCATCAAGACGGTGCTCGCGGTGGAGCGCGGCCACATCCCACGCAATTTGCACTTCACCCGGTGGAACCCCGCCATCGATCCGTCGGCGACGCGGCTGTTCGTCCCTACCGAGAGCGCCCCGTGGCCGGCGGCCGCGGGTCCACGCCGGGGTGCGGTGTCGTCGTTCGGCCTCAGTGGGACCAATGCGCATATGGTGATCGAGCAGGCGCCGGACACGCCCGATACGGAGGTGCCGGCCGCCGTTGCGACGCCACACGTTTCGGCCCTGACGGTGTCGGGCAAGACGGCTGCGCGGGTGGCCTCCATGGCCGCGGTGCTGGCCGACTGGATGTCGGGGCCGGGCGCGCGGGCACCGCTCGCCGAGGTGGCGCACACACTGAACCGGCACCGGCCCCGGCATCCCAAGTTCGCCACCGTCGTCGCGCGTGACCGCGCGGAGGCGGTCACGGGGTTGCGGGCGCTGGCGGCGGGGCAGCCATGCGTGGGGGTGGTGGGTTGCGATCAGCATGCCAGTGCACCAGGCCGGGTATTCGTGTATTCCGGTCAGGGTTCGCAGTGGGCCGGGATGGGCCGGCAGTTGCTGGCCGACGAGCCGGCGTTCGCCAAGGCGGTAGCCGAGCTGGAGCCGATATTCGTTGCACAGACCGGCTTTTCACTACAACAGACGCTTCTCGACGGCGAAGAAGTGGTGGGCATCGAGCGCATCCAGCCGGTGCTGGTCGGGATGCAGTTGGCGCTCACCGAGTTGTGGCGGTCCTACGGCGTGACGCCGGATGCGGTGATCGGACACTCGATGGGTGAGGTGGCTGCCGCGGTGGTGGCCGGCGCGCTGACACCCGAGCAGGGCTTGCGGGTGATCGCCACCCGGTCACGGTTGATGGCGCGGCTGTCGGGGCAGGGCGCGATGGCGCTGCTAGAACTGGACGCCGATGCCGCCGAGGCGCTGATCGCCGACTACCCGCAGGTGACGCTGGCGGTGCATGCATCGCCGCGCCAGTCGGTGATCTCCGGGCCGCCGGAGACGGTGGACGCGGTGATCGCGGCGGTTGCGGCGCAGAACCGGTTGGCGCGGCGCATCGAAGTCGATGTGGCCTCGCATCACCCGATCATCGATCCGATACTGCCCGAGTTGAGAAGCGCGCTAGCGGATTTGGCTTCGCAGCCGCCGAGCATCCCGATCATTACCACCACGTACGAAAGCTCCCGGCCGGTGATGGACGCCGACTATTGGGCGGCCAACCTGCGCAACCCGGTGCGATTCCATCAGGCCGTCGCCGCCGCCGGCGCCCACCACGCCTTCATCGAGATCAGCCCCCACCCTGTGCTCACGCACGCCATCACCGACACCCTGGATGAGACCGGCAGCCATCTCGTCACGTCGGCGATGAACCGCGACCTAGACCAGACCCTGTTCTTTCACACCCAGCTCGCGGCGGTCGGTGTGACCGCATCGGACGACACCAGCGGTCGCCTCGTCGACCTCCCACCGACACCGTGGCACCACTCCCGATTCTGGGTCGCGGATCGCTCGGCTATGTCGGATCTGGCCGCTACCCACCCGCTGCTCGGGGCGCACATCGAGATGCCTTGCAACGGAGACCATGTCTGGCAGGCCGATGTCGGAACCGACGTATGTCCCTGGTTGGGCGACCACAAAGTGTTCGGGCAACCCATCATGCCGGCCGCGGGGTTTGCCGAGATCGCTTTGGCGGCGGCCAGCGAAGCGCTCGGCGTAACCGCTGACGCCGTAGTGCTCAACCAGTTCGAGGTGGAGCAGATGCTTCCCCTCGGCGACCACACCCAGCTAACCACGCAGTTGATTCACGACGGGGACAGCAAGATTCGGGTCGAGGTCTATTCCCGCTCGCCCAACGGTGAGTTCCGTCGGCACGCCACAGTCAAGGTTGAACAATCACCGCACGGCCTTGCGCGCACCTACCAGGAAGCACCTCCTGCTTCGAGCGGAACAACCGTGTCGCCGGCCGATTTCTATGCCCTGCTACGCCAGACCGGTCAACACCATGGTCCGGCGTTCGCGGCGTTGAGCCGGATAACGCGGCTGCCCGACGGTTCCGCGGAAACCGAGATCACCGTTCCCGACGAGGCTCCCCGGCATCCCGGATATCGACTTCACCCCGTCGTGCTGGACGCGGCATTGCAAAGCGTTGGTGCCGCGGTACCCGACAGCGAGATCGCGGGGTCGGCGGAAGCCAGCTACCTGCCGGTGTCGTTCGAGACGATCCGGGTGTACCGCGACATCGGTCGGCACGCCAGGTGTCGTGCGCACCTGACCAACCTCGACGGCGGCGCCGGCAAGTTGGGCAGGATCGTCTTGATCGACGATTCCGGCTCCGTAGCGGCCGAGGTGGACGGCATCTACCTGCGCCGCGTCGAACGCCGCGCGGTACCACTGCCGCTGGCGCAGAAGATCTTCGATGCCGAATGGATCGAAAGCCCGATCACGGCCGAGCCGGTTTCCGAGGCGGCGCGCGGAAGTTGGCTGGTACTCACAGACGCGACCCTGGATGGGCCGGCCAAATCCATGGCGGACGAATTCGTCGAGCGGTGGCGCTCACCGATGCGGCGGGTGCACACCGCCAACCTCGACGACGAATCGGCAATGCTCGCCGCGTTCGCGGAAACGGCGGGCGATCCCGACCACCCGCCCCTTGGCCTTGTCGTCTTCGTCGGCGGTACCTCGACCGGACTGGACGACGGGCTGGTGGCAGCGCGGGAGGCGGTATGGTCGATCTCGACCGTCGTTCGTGCGGTTGTCGGCACGTGGCACGGCCGATCGCCACGGCTGTGGTTGGTCACCCGAGGCGGTCTTTCCGTTCGCGACGACGAGCCGGGCGCCCCCGCGACGGCCGCGTTGAAGGGCCTCGTGCGAGTCCTCACCTACGAGCATCCAGACCTGCGTACCACCCTGTTGGATCTGGGTTCGACGCTCGATCTGGATGTCACCCAAGATCGGATCGCCGCGCTGGGTGCGGAACTGGATAAGTCCGGTGGTGATGATGTGATCGCGTGGCGGGGTGGACGCAGATTCGTCGAACAGCTATGCCGGGCCACGCTCGATGTGCACAAAGGCCGTCCGGTTGTCCGCGCGGGAGCGTCATACGTGGTCACCGGTGGTCTCGGCGGTCTCGGCCTGGTCGTCGCCCGATGGTTGGTGGACCGCGGAGCCGGCCGGGTGGTCCTGGGCGGCCGCAGCGAGCCCACCGACGAGCAGCGCAAGGTCCTGGCTGAACTGGAGGCCCGCGCCGAAATCGTGGTTGTGCGAGGCGATGTGGCATCGCCCGGCGTGGCCGAAAGCCTCATCGAGGCGGCGGGGCAAGCTGGATGTGAGTTGCGCGGCGTCGTGCACGCCGCGGCAGTCATCGAGGACAGCATTCTGTTCTCCATGAGCAGAGACAGCCTGGAGCGGGTGTGGGCCCCCAAGGCCACCGGCGCGCTGCGGATGCACCAGGCGAGCGCGAACTGCGAGCTCGACTGGTGGCTCGGATTCTCCTCCGCCGCTTCATTATTGGGCTCTCCCGGGCAGGCGGCGTACGCGTGTGCGAGTGCGTGGCTCGACGCGCTGGTCACGTGGCGCCGGGCATCCGGCCTGCCTGCATCGGTGATCAACTGGGGGCCGTGGTCGGAGGTGGGTGTCGCCCAAGCCCTGGTAGGCAATGCTCTCGATACGATCACTCCGGCAGAGGGCCTCGAGGCACTCGACTCATTGCTGGCCGCCGACCGGCCCCGCACCGGCGTCGCCCGGCTGCGTACCGACAGAGCGCTGGGCGCATTCCCGGAGATTCGCAGCATCGGCTATTTCACCCAGGTGGTCGAGGAGCTGGACACGGCGGGCGACCTCGGCGACTGGGCCGGGCCCGAGGCGCTTGCCGGTCTCGACCCCGCAGCGGCCCGGCGCACGGTGACCGACCGGATGTGCGCGCGCATCGCGGCGGTGATGGGCTACGCCGACCGATCGACCGTCGACGCCAGCATGCCGTTGACCGAGCTGGGGTTGGATTCCCTGATGGCGGTGCGGATCCGCAACACCGCGCGCGCCGACTTCGGCGTGGAGCCGCCGGTGGCACTGATACTGCAGGGCGCGTCCCTGCAAGATCTGGCGGCCGACCTGATGCGCCAACTCGGGCTCTGCGACTCCGACCAGGCGCAGGAAACCGCTGACATTGTTCGCGACCGGGCGCAGCAGCGCGCGGCGGCGCGACACGGAGCCGCGATGCGGCGGAAACGAGGACAAAACCTGTGAGCATCCCCGACAACGCGATCGCGGTGGTCGGCATGGCCGGCAAGTTTCCGGGCGCCAACGATCTTTCCGCCTTCTGGAGCAATCTTCGGCGCGGCAAGGAGTCGATCGTCACGCTGTCCGACCAGGAACTGCGCGACGCCGGCGTCAGCGAGAAGACACTGGCCGATCCGGCGTATGTGCGTCGCGCCCCGCTACTCGACGGGATCGACGAGTTCGATGCCGACTTCTTCGGGTTTCCGCCGCTGGCCGCGCGGGTGCTGGATCCACAGCACCGGTTGTTCCTGCAGTGCGCGTGGCATGCGCTCGAGGACGCGAACTGTGACCCCGCGCGGTTCGACGGCTCGATCGGCGTGTACGGAACCAGCTCTCCCAGCGGCTATCTCCTGCACAACCTGCTGTCGCACCGCGACCCGAACGCCGTTTTGGCCGAGGGACTCAACTTCGACCAGTTCAGCCTGTTCCTGCAGAACGACAAAGATTTTCTGGCAACGCGGATATCTCACGCGTTCAACCTGCGGGGCCCGAGCATCGCGGTCCAAACCGCGTGCTCGTCGTCGCTGGTTGCGGTTCACCTGGCCTGCCTGAGCCTGCTCAGCGGCGAATGCGACATGGCGCTGGCCGGCGGGTCGTCGCTGTGCATCCCCCACCGTGTCGGCTACTGGAACTCGCCGGGATCGATGGTGTCGGCGGTCGGCCACTGTCGGCCCTTCGACGTGCGAGCCGACGGCACGGTCTTCGGCAGCGGTGTCGCGATGGTGGCCCTCAAACCGTTGCAGGCCGCCATCGACGCCGGGGACCGTATTCACGCCATCATCCGCGGATCGGCGATCAACAACGACGGATCGGCGAAAATGGGTTATGCGGCACCCAATCCGGCCGCTCAAGCCGATGTCATCGCCGAAGCCCATGCGGTGTCCGGCATCGATTCGTCGACCGTGAGCTATGTCGAGACCCACGGAACCGGCACCCCGCTCGGTGATCCCATCGAAATCCAAGGGCTCCGAACGGCGTTCGAGGTGTCTCAAACACGCCCGAACAGGCCCGTGCGTGCTGGGGTCGGTCAAGTCGAACATCGGCCACCTGGAAGTCGCTGCCGGAATCGCGGGTCTGATCAAAACGATTCTGTGCCTGAAGAACAAAGCGATTCCCGCGACGCTGCACTACACCAGTCCGAACCCGGAACTGCGTCTGGACCAAAGTCCGTTCATCGTGCAAAGCAAGTACGGCCCATGGGAGACCGACGGGGTGCTCCGGGCCGGGGTCAGCTCGTTCGGGGTGGGCGGTACCAACGTCCACGTCGTTGTCGAGGAGGCACCGGCGGTTCCAGCGCACGCCGAGCCGCCCGGCCCCCAGGTGCTCCTGCTGTCGGCACAAACCGCTGCGGCGCTTGGGGAGTCGCGGACCGCCCTGGCCACCGCGTTAGAAAGGCCAGACGGCCCGGACCTGTCCGACGTCGCCTATACGCTCGCCGGGCGCCGCAAGCACAACATCACGATGGCCGCTGTCGTTCGCGACCGGGAGCAGGCGGTCACGGTGCTGCGGGCGGCCGAGCACGACAATGTTTTCGTCGGCGAAGCCAGCGCGGATGGTGAACGCGCTGAAGCCACCGCGACGACCTCAAACCGCGCCGTTTTCCTGTTTCCCGGTCAGGGCGCTCAGCACGTCGGAATGGCCCAAGGGCTCTACGACACCGAGCCCGTTTTCGCCGAACACTTCGACACCTGCGCCGCGGGATTCCGCGCTGAGATGGGTATCGACCTGCACGCCGAGGTGTTTGGTGGAACCGCGACGGACCTGGAGCGCATTGACCGTTCGCAACCCGCACTGTTCACGGTGGAATACGCGCTGGCGAGGTTGGTCGACACTTACGGTGTGCGCGCCGGGGCGTATATCGGATACAGCACCGGCGAATACATCGCGGCCACCCTGGCCGGGGTGTTCGACCTCGAAACTGCGATCAAAACGGTGTCGTTGCGTGCTCGCCTGATGCATGAGGCGCCGCCAGGCGCCATGGTCGCGGTGGCGGTGGGTCCCGATGATATTGCGGAGTACCTCGCGGAGCACCTCTCCAAGGGGGTGGAGCTGTCCGCGGTGAACGATCCCGGTAACTGCGTAGTCGCCGGGCCGAAGGACCAGATTCGCGCGTTCAGCCAACGCCTTGACGAGAATGGGATTCCCGTTCGGCGGGTCCGCGCCACGCACGCGTTTCATTCCAGCTCGATGGATCCCATGTTGGGAGAATTCCAGGAATTCCTGTCCCGCCAACAGCTCCGCGCTCCGCGCACGCCGTTGCTGAGCAACCTCACCGGAACTTGGATGTCGGAGCAGCAGGCAACCGACCCGGCCACCTGGACGCGCCAAATCAGTTCCACTATCAGGTTCGCCGACGAACTAGACGTGGTGCTGACCGATCCGGGTCGAATCCTGGTCGAGGTCGGTCCCGGCGGCAGCCTGACCGGTTCGGCGATACGGCACCCCAAGTGGTCTGGCGGACACCGCGCCGTTCGGCTCATGCGCCACCCCATTCAGAACGCCGATGACCGCGACACGTTCCTGCGCGCTCTGGGTGAACTCTGGTCGGCCGGAGTCGAGGTCGACTGGGCACCGCTGCGCCCGGCTCAGCCGCACCTCGTTTCCTTGCCCGGTTACCCGTTTGCCCGCCAACGGCATTGGGTCGAACCTAAGCACACCGTCTGGGCGGCGCAGGTTCCCGCCGAGAGCAACGGCTCACCGGTCGGCTCCTCGACTGATTCCTCCACCGTCAATGTGGCGCGCCCCGGGCAGTCGCAGACCGAGGCCACATTGCAGCGCATCTGGTCACAGTGCTTGGGCGTCAACTCAGTCGATCGAAACGCCAATTTCTTTGAGCTCGGCGGCGATTCCCTGATGGCGATCAGCATCTCGATGAGCGCCGCCAACGAAGGTCTCAACATCACGCCGCAGGATCTGTACGAACACCCGACCTTGGCCGCGCTGGTAGCCGTGGTCGATGCCTCATTCGCGTCGAGCGGGTTGGCGAAACCCCCGGAGGCGCAGGCGCATCCGGCGGTTCCGCCGAATATCGCGTACTTCCTGGACCGGGGGTTGCGCGACACTGGCCGCTGGCGCGTCCCGCTGATCCTGCGCCTGGACCCCAAGATAGGTCCAGAAGACATCCGGGCGGTGCTGACCGCGGTGACCAATCACCACGACGCGTTGCGCCTACACCTCGTCGACCAAGCCGGAATGTGGGAGCAGCACATCGCACCCCCTGGAGAATTCACCGGGCTCTCGACCCGGTCGCTTCCCGATGATGTGGCTGCCGGAAGCCCGGAGGAGCGGGCCGCGGTGTCAAACATCCTGGCCGAACTCATAGCCGATCAGGAATCAGACCAAGACTTTTCGAATGCGCCGCTGACCGCCGTGCATATGATTGGCGCTCACGATGGTCCGCACTACCTGGGTCTTGGCTTGCAGGAGATGGTCGCCGACAACGCATCGCGTCAAATCCTGGGAACCGACATCTTGACCGCGTTTGGGCAACGGCTGGCAGGCCAGGAGATCACACTGGAACCTACCACCACCGGGTGGCGGGATTGGTCGTTGCGCTGCTCGGCCCTCGCGACGCACCCCGCGGCCCTCGACACCCGCGCCTACTGGATCGAGAATTCAAGCAAGCTGACTTTGTGGCTGGCCGATTCCGCATGTGGCGGAGCCGCCCGGTGCCGACGATCTGACCCGGTTGCCGTGCACCCTAAGCGTCGAGCAGACATCTGAGGTAGATGACGCCCGGCGCAGGTTCCGACGGTCGATCCAGGAGATCCTGCTGGCCGCGCTGGGCCGAACAATAGCCCAGACGGTCGGTGACGGTGTGCTCGCCGTAGAGCTCGAGGGCGACGGGCGCTCGGTGCTGCGACCGGATGTCGACGTGCGCAGAACCGTTGGCTGGTTCACGACGTACTACCCCGTTCCGCTGGCATGCGCGAACGGGGGCGCGGCGATTCAGCAACTCGACGCCGTCCACGACACCCTTAAAGCCGTTCCGCACTATGGAATTGGATACGGGCTGCTGCGGTATGTGTACGCAGCGACCGGGCGCGTCCTCGGTGCGCAACGCACGCCTGACATCCACTTCCGGTACGCGGGCGTGATCCCCGAGCTGCCCTCCGTCGACGCGCCCGTCCAATTCGACTCCGACATGACGACGCCGGTGCGCGAGACGATCCCCGGGCTGGGCCACGCCGTCGAACTTCGGGCGTGTCGGTCCGGCGGCTCACTGCATCTCGATTGGTGGTACGACACCCGCCGGATCGCACAGGCAACGGCAGCAGCCCTGGCGCGGGCCTTCCCGCTCGCACTCAGCGAGCTGATCCAGGAAGGCATCGCGGCCGAAGACGCCGAGAGCGAAATGGCCGGGGCCGTCGAACCGGGCGCCCTGGTGGACCTGTCGAGCCTTGATGCCGGCTGAGGAGAATCGGATGCGCAATAGCGACATGGCTGTGGTGGTTCGCGGGATTCGCAAGACCTACGGCGAGGTTGTGGCCCTGGCAGACATCAGTTTCGATGTGGGCCGCGGTGAAGTGATCGGTCTGCTTGGCCCAAATGCGGCGGGCAAGACGACCATGGTGGACATCTTGTCGACGCTGACCCGGCCGGATCGAGGCTCGGCGACCGTCGCCGGCTACGACGTCGCTTCCGAGCCGGCCGGGGTGCGCCGCTCGATCATGGTCACCGGACAGCAGGTGGCTGTCGATGACATGCTGTCCGGCGAGCAGAACCTGGTGATGTTCGGTCGACTGTATGGGCTGAGCAAGTCCATCGCGCACAAACGGGCGCAGGAACTGCTGCAGCAATTCGACCTTGTGCATGCCGGGAAGCGGCGGGTGAGCACCTACTCGGGCGGGATGCGTCGACGGATAGACATCGCGTGCGGATTGGTGGTCCAACCCCAAGTGGCGTTCTTAGACGAGCCCACCACAGGGCTGGATCCGAGGAGTCGGCAAGCTGTTTGGGATCTGGTGGCCAGCTTCAAGAAGCTCGGCATCGCCACGCTGTTGACCACGCAGTATCTCGAGGAGGCGGATGCGCTCAGTGACCGGATCATCTTGATCGATCACGGCAAGATCATCGCGGAGGGCACCGCGAATGAGCTCAAGCACCGCGCTGGCGACACATTCTGCGAGATAGTGCCGCGGGATCTGAAGGACCTCGACGCCATCGTCGTAGCGCTCGGTTCGCTGTTGCCCGATCAAACCAGGGCGATGCTGACACCCGAATCAGACCGGATTGCGATGCCGGCGCCACATGGCACGAGCACGCTCATCGAGGCCGCGCGGCGGCTCGACGAGGCGAATATCGAGCTGGCCGACATTGCGCTACGCCGGCCGTCGCTCGACGACGTATTCCTGTCCATGACAGCGGATCCCCGCGAGACCCACGCTCTGAGTCACCTGGCGTCGGAGGCCATGCGATGAGCGCCCCGAGCATGGAGAAGCCACGCCCGTCGACGCGCATGCAGTGGTGGGTGCTCACCGTGCGATTCATCAAACCCTCGCTGAGCAACGGAGAGCTGATCACCGTTATCGGCGCATCGGTGGGTTTCACGGCGGGCTTTTACATACCGTTCTCCATACCGTGGAACCATTTTGTGGGTGGTTCAGGCGTCGCCAGCAACTTGGGGCAATACATCACGCCCATGGTCACACTGCAGGCCGTCGCGTTCGCCGCCATTTCATCTGCCTTCCGGGCGGCAACCGATTCGCTGCAGGGCGTCAATCGACGGTTCAGGTCGATGCCGATCGCCCCATTGACGCCGGTGCTTGCCCGCGTGTCAGCCAGTGTGTACCGATGCTGCGTTGGTTTGACGGTAGCGTTGATCTGCGGCCACGCGATCGGATTCCGGTTCCATCAGGGAGTCCCCTACATTGCCGGTTTTTGCGTATTGGTGATCGTGATCGGGGCCTTGATGTCATTCGGCGCGGACCTGATCGGCACCGCTACCAGGAACCCCGACGCGATGCTGCCATTGCTGACTTTGCCTATTTTGATCTTCGGACTGCTATCCGTCGGTCTCCAACCGATAAAGCTGTTTCCTCATTGGATCCAGCCCGTTGTCCGCAACCAACCGATCTCCCAGTGCGTGGTGGCGCTGCGCGCACTTGCCGGGGACACCACGAAGACGGTCATACCGGTGACGTGGCCCGTCATGGCGCCGACGCTGTTGTGGCTGTTCGGTTTCCTGGTGGTCCTGGTGCCCTCATCCATCATCGTCTTGTCCAGACGACCATGATCCCTATGACAAGTCAGGAAGTCGGGTTTCGCCCGGTGCGCTCGCAGTACCCGGACAACTCCGTTCGGCTGCTCGTTTCGCATACTCTGCTGCTGGCCAAGCGGATACTCACGCGGTGGGCGCGTGATCTCGTCACCGTCGTCGAAGCGCTCGTGTTTCCGATTCTGTTCCTGTTGGTGTTGAAGATCGTGCTCGGCAATCTGATTTACGCCGTGACCCACGACAACCCGCTGTACAGCATCGTGCCGCTAATCGCGCTCGGCGCTGCGATCACGGGCTCCACCTTCGTCGCGATCGACCTGATGCGCGAACGCTCCAGCGGTCTGCTTTCCCGATTATGGGTGCTGCCGGTGCACCGGGCGTCAGGCGTGCTCTCTCGAATCCTCGCAGACGCGGTTCGGATTCTGTTCACCAGCGTCGTAATGCTAAGTGTGGGGATAATATTGGGCTTCCGGTTTCGGCAGGGTGTGATCGCGAGTCTTATGTGGCTTAGTGTTCCGGTGATACTAGGCATCGCATTCGCCGTTGCCGTCACCACCGTGGCGCTCTACGCTGCGGAAGTACTCGTGGTGGAGGCGGTTGAGCTGGTACAAGCACTTGCGATCTTCTTCTCTACCGGTCTGTTACCGCTGGACCAATATCCACACTGGATTCAGCCGGTGGTCGCGCATCAGCCAGTGAGCTACGCCGTCGCGGCGATGCGCGGATTATCGGCGGGCGGTCCGGTGCTATCACCGATGGTCGCGACGCTGCTGTGGAGCGCGGCCATCGTTGCCGCTTGCGTCGTACCTATGGCAATCGG
Organism: uncultured Actinomycetota bacterium; assembly: GCA_963850895.1. Taxonomy (GTDB): domain Bacteria; phylum Actinomycetota; class Actinomycetes; order Mycobacteriales; family Mycobacteriaceae; genus Mycobacterium. The sequence continues at coordinate 554,259 of CAWKNK010000003.1, forward strand.
CTATCGACGGGCCAGCACGCATTGACTCAGTATGCAGTGAGCCCAGATGCAGTGGAAAGGCGGGAGTCTTAAAGGTGTTTCCCGGATCCGTGATTCGAAAGCTGTCACACAGCGAGGAAACCTTTGCGCAATACGAGGTTTTCACCTCCATGACAATGCAGCTGCACGGTGTTGTCGACGTCGATGCGCTGTCGGAAGCCTTCGACGCCCTCGTAGAGGCCCACCCGGTGTTGGCCAGTCACCTCGAGCCAGGCTCCGATGGCGGTTGGCACCTCGTTGCCGATGACCTGCTCCACTCCGGGATACGTGTCGTCGACGGTACCAACGGGGCACCGTCGGGAAACGCCGGAATTCAGCTCGATCAGACCGCATCCCTGTGCAATCTGCGGTTGGCGCTCGGCGAGGGAACATCCGCGCTGACGGTGTATCTCCATCACAGCATCGCCGATGGTCACCATGGGGCCGGCCTTCTCGATGAGCTGTTCACCCGCTACACCGATGTGGTATCTACCGGCGACCCCGGTCCGATAATCCCTGCGCCCGCGCCTGTGTCAATGGAGGCCATGCTGGTACAGCGGGGCGTCAAAAAGCTAGGGCTGTCGGGAGTCGAGCGTTTCATGCCGGTGATGTTCGCCTATGAGCTCCCTGCCTCCGTGAAGCCGACCCTGGTCGCAAGTCCTGGATCGCCCCAAGCTGTTCCGGTCACCAGAGTCCGGCTCACCGAGCAGGAGACAGGCGACCTCGTGGAGTTCAGCCGGGAAAATCGGGTCAGCATGAACACAGTGGTAGCGGCGGCCATCCTGCTGACCGAGTGGCGGTTCCGCGAGACTCCGCACGTCCCGATTCCCTACTGTTATCCCGTCGATTTGCGCTATTTTCTCAACCCGCCGGTGAACCCGACCGAGAGTACCAACCTGGTGGGAGTGGCAACCTACCTCGCTGAGATCGGGCCGGACACCGACATCGTCGATCTGGCAAGCGACATCGGTGCCACATTTCGGGCAGACTTGGCCGACGGTCTGATCCAGCAGTCGTCGCTTAACTTCGGCGTGGCATTCGAAGGAACTCCTCCCGGGCTGCCACCACTTGTCTTCTGCAGCGATGTCAGTGCGTTCCCCATCCGGACACCCGCGGGACTGGAGCTGGGAGAGTTTCAGGCCCAATCCTTTTGTTCCATTACCGTCCCCCTTGACTTCTACGGCTGTGGGGTTCAAGGCGGGAAAATGGCGATCGAGCATCACGGACACATACCGGCGGAAAAGCGCCTCGAGGCGATACGTTCGCTGCTCTGCACCGTTCCCTCGGAGTATGGCTGGGTCATGGAGTGACCTGTAGGGTCAACCGCAGCCCACCTTCGCCCGAGCCCACGAACAACCTTGCAGTGCAGCAAAATCCGGCTTTATAACGCCGCTGGTTCGGCCTCGTCCTCGGCCAGCGTGTCGGACAGGTGCTCGGCCAAGGCGCGCGGTGTGTTGTGGGTGGCGATGACCTTGGGGGACAGGCGTATCCCGGTCTCGGTTTCAATGTGGGTACGCATCTCGAGCATGCCCAGCGAGTCTAGGCCGTACTCGACGAATGGGCGGTCGGCGTCGACTGTGCGACGCAGGATCAGACTAGCCTGCTCGGCTATCAGCCGCCGAAGCCGGGCGGGCCATTCATCTTGCGGCAGTAAATATAGCTCGGTGCGGAATCTACTTGCGCCCGTTGGGCTTTGCCCCATGGATTGGAACATTTCAGCGAACGGGCCGCGTTGGACGAGGGCAGGCAGCCACGGTGCTCCGATTATCGGCACGTAACCGGTGTACGTGCGGTCATGGCGCAGCAGTGTCTCGAAGGCGTACGCGCCCTCTTCGGGAGTGATCATGATTTCGCCGCCTTCGGCCAACAACGTGGCACGGCCGATCTCTGCCCACGCACCCCACGCGATCGCGCTGGCCGGCAGGCCCTGAGCGCGGCGCCAGTGGGCGAAGGCGTCGAGCCAGCTGTTGGCCGCAGCATAGGCGCCCTGACCAGGCGATCCCAGCAGGGCTGCTCCCGAGGAGAACAGGCAGAACCAGTCCAGTGGCTGTCCGCTCGTGGCGCGGTGTAGGTGCCAGGATCCGTAAACCTTGGGCGCCCAGTCGCGGTCGATGAGTTCGTCGGTGATGTTGGTCAGCGTGGCGTCCTCGACCACCGCCGCCGCGTGCAGCACGCCGCGCACCGGAAGCCCGGTGGCGGTTGCCGCGCTCACCAGGCGGTCCGCGGTGTCGGGTTCGGCGATGTTGCCGGACTCCACCACGATGTCGGCCCCGGTCGCGCGGATGCGCTCGATGACCTGCCGGGCTTTGGGGTTGGGCGCCGACCGGGCGGTCAGCACGATCCGGCCGCAGCCCGCCCCCCGTTCGCAGCGGCCATCGTCGAGGCGAGGAACAGGCCGAGGCCACCCAAGCCACCGGTGATGATGTAGGCGCCGTCGCGGCGGAAGACCCGAGCCCGCTCCGGCGGCACCGCCACGCTGCTGCGGCCGCTGCGCGGCATGTCGAGCAGGAGTTTGCCGGTGTGCTCGGCGAGGCTCATTGCTCGGATAGCGTTGGCCGCATCGGCCAACGGGTAGTGAGTACTCGGCGGTGCGGGCAGTACACCGTCCGCGACGAGGTTGTACACCGTGGTGAGCAACTCGTGGACCCGATCGGGCTGGGTGATGGAGATCAGCGCAAGGTCGACATAGTAGAACGTTAGGCCGCGGCGGAAAGGATAGAGCCCTAGCCGGGTGTTGCCATAGACGTCGAGTTTGCCGATCTCGACGAACCGTCCGCCGAAGGACAACAGCTCCAGCCCGGCACGTTGTGCCGCGCCGGTCAGGGAGTTCAGCACCACATCCACGCCATACCCGTCGGTGTCACGGCGGATCTGCTCGGCGAACTCGACGCTGCGCGAGTCGTACACGTGCTCAATTCCCATGTCGTGCAATAGTCTCCGACGCTGCGGGCTGCCGGCCGTGGCGAATATCTGTGCTCCTGCCGCTCGGGCTATCGCCATCGCCGCCTGTCCCACCCCGCCGGTCGCGGAGTGGATCAACACCCGGTCACCGGCCTTGATCCGGGCCAGGTCATTGAGGCCATACCAGGCGGTGGCGTATGCGGTGGTCACCGCAGCGGCCTGGCTGTCGGTCAGGCCCGCCGAAAGCTTCGCGGCCAGCTGGGCGTCACAGATGACAAACGTGCTCCAGCAGCCGTGGGGGGACAGGCCCCCGACATGGTCACCGACTTGGTGATCGGTGACATCCGGCCCGACTGCCGTCACCACGCCAGCGAAATCGGCACCCAACTGCGGCAGCCGGCCCTCGAAGCTGGGGTATTTGCCAAACGCGACCAGGACGTCGGCGAAGTTGATGCTGGATGCGGTGACCGCAACCTCGATCTGTCCAGGCCCGGGCGGAACCCGGTCGAGCGCAACGAATTCCATAGATTGCAGGTCACCCGGCGTGCGGATTTGCAGCCGCATGTTGTCGCGTTCGTGATCCACGATGGCGGTTTGCCGCTCGTCGTGGCGCAGTGGACTGGGGAACAAGCGCGCCGCGTACCACGCGCCATTGCCGCCAGGCGGTTTCGTCTTCCTCCGACCCGCATAGCATTTCCTGGGCAACCTGCTCGGCATCCGTGTGCTCGTCCACGTCGATTTGGGTAACGCGCAAAAGCGGATGTTCACTTCCGATCACCCGCAGCAGGCCACGCAGTCCGGCCTGTTCCAGGTTGATCTCGTCGTCCGACTGAACTATCTGGGCTTGCCTGGTCACGACGTACAGACGAGGAATGTCCCCCTCCAATTCAGCCAGCTCACGCGCGATCCGAACCACATGACGCACCTGCTCACGGCCCCGCAGCAGACTTTGCTCATCCGGGCCGCCGACGCGTGCGCCACAGAGGATCACCACACCATCGACGGGACGGGCACGCAGGTGACTACCAATCCTTTCCAGATTGGCCGCGGCATCGACCTCCCTCAACCAGTGCAGGTTGGCGCATTCCGCGCCTTGGGATTTCAGCGCGTCGGTCAACGTGGTGGCCAGCAGGTCCGTGGCCTCGGAGGTGTCGATCAGCAGCCATGATCCAGCCTCGGTTCTGGACAAGCCGTGGGCGTCCTCGGGCAGCGTTCGCTGCTGCCAGTCGAGAGTCAGCAGCCGCTCGCTGAGCACCCGTTCGCGCTCGCCGGTTTCGGAGGTCCCAGTTCCCATGCGCAGCCCACGCACGGTCAGCAGGACTGTCCCCTGCTCGTCCAGCACGTCGAGGTCGGCCTCGCCCCCTGTGGGGTGGGCTGTGGTCACTCGCGTGTAGCAGTAGCGGGCGTTGCGGGTAGGACCGTAGGCACGTATGCGGCGCACACCCAACGGCAACAGCAGGCCGCCACTGCCGCTGGCCTCGACGCCGGGGTGAGCGGCGACGGACTGGAAACAGGCATCCAGCAGCGCCGGGTGCACGCGGTAGGCGGCCTGCTGGAAGCGGATCGAACCAGGCAGCCCGACCTCGGCCAGCACGGTGCTGACTCCCGTGTCCGCAGTGTGCGCGGCGGCCAGACCGGCGAATGCAGGGCCTAACTGAACACCACGCTCGACGAGCGACTCCCGCAACTCGGTCCCGTTCACGAGGCACGGATGCGCCGCCAGCAGGGCGGCCATGTCGTATGAGGGCGAGGGATCATCCTCGGTGGCGTGCAGTGCGGCGGTGGCGTGCCGCGTGTTCTCCCCGTCCTGGTGGGTCGCCACTACGAAGTCGACGACACCTGGAGCCTCCACAGACGCGACGGCGTCGATCGGGGTCTGGTCGTCCAGCAGCAGCATCTGCTCGAAGGCGATGTCGCGGACCTCGGACGCCTCGCCGAAGACCGCCCCGGCCGCGGCCAACGCCATCTCACAGTAGGCGGCCCCCGGAAGCGCGGCCACGTTATGCACCTGGTGATCGCTTAGCCAGGGCAGTACCGCCGTACCGACGTCGCCATGCCAAACGTGGCGCTCTGGCTCCTCGATCAGCCGCACATGCGAGCCCAGCAGCGGATGCACAGCAATGGTGCAACCACCTTGCGTCTGCTGTTCTTGGCCGTCGAGGTCGAGGAACAAGGGACGGTGGGTCCACGCCGGCAGTGGCGCATCCACCAGCCGCCCAGCGGGATAGAGCACCGAAAAGTCCACCGCGGCGCCCGCGCTGTGCAGATCCGTCAGCAAGCCGCGCAGCCCGTGCGGCAGCGGCTGCTCACGCCGCATGCCGGCCAGAGCGGCCACCGACATGTCGAGACTCCGGGCGGTCTGCTCGACAGAGTGGGTCAGCAGCGGGTGTGGCGCCAGCTCGCCGAAGACCCGATACCCGTCCTCCAACGCGGCCTGCACTGCCGCGGCGAACTGCACGGTGTGCCGCAGATTGTCCACCCAATAACCGGCATCGCACACCGGCCGCTCACGCGGGTCGAACAAGGTCGCCGAGTAGTACGGAACCTCGGGTGACATCGGGGTGAGATCGGCCAGTGCCGCGGCCAACTCGTCGAGGATCGGGTCGACTTGGGGCGAGTGCGATGCCACGTCGACGGCCACTTCGCGCGCCATCACGTCACGCTTCTCCCACGCCACGACGAGTTCGCGCACCCTCTCGGTGGCTCCGCCGATCACCGTGGACTGCGGCGAGGCCACCACCGAAACCGCGACATCGTCAACACCGCGGGCCATGAGTTCCGAATTCACTTGTTGGGCAGGCAGTTCCACCGACGCCATCGCGCCGGAACCGGCGATGCGGGACATCAGCCGGGAGCGGCGGCAGATGACGCGCGCTCCGTCTTCCAGCGACAATGCCCCCGCGACAACGGCCGCGGCCGCTTCGCCCAGCGAGTGTCCGATGACCGCGCCTGGTCGCACCCCATAGGACTTCTCAATGGTGGCGGCCAGCGCGACCTGCATGGCGAACAGGGTCGGCTGCACCCGGTCAATCCCGGTCACGGTCTGCGGCGCCGTCATCGCCTCGGTCACCGAGAATCCCGATTCCCGAGCGATCAGCGGCTCCACGGCGGCGACCGTCGCGGCGAACACCGGTTCGCTCGCGAGCAGGTCAGCGCCCATCGCGGCCCATTGCGAGCCCTGACCGGAGAACACCCACACCGGTCCCCGATCGCCCTGTCCCACCGCAGCCTGATACGGGAGGTCGCCATCGGCCACCTCCCGCAAACCCTCGGCCAGTTCCGGCAGGCTGGCGGCCACGACCGCGGTGCGCACCGGCCGGTGCGCGCGCCGCCGCGCCAGCGTGTAGGCCAGATCCGAGAGCGCCACGGAGTCCGCGCGGTCTTCCACCCACTCGGCGAGCCGCCGCGAGGTCTGCCGCAGCCCGTCGGCCGAGGTCGATGACAGCGCGAACAACAGCGGGCCCGCCGTAGCGGACCCAGTTGAAATGGTGCCGTCTGCGGCATTCTCTGACTCTTGTGCTGGAGCTTGTGCGGGCGCCTGTTCAAGGATGGCGTGCACGTTCGTTCCAGACATCGCGTAGGAGGACAACGCCATCCGCCGGGGCCCCTGTGCGTTGGTGGGCCACGGCGTGATCTGCTGCGGCACAAAAAGGCCGGTCTCGATACCAGCAAGGTCGTCGGGTAGTCCGGTGAAGTGCACCATCGGCGGCACCACGCCGTGCTGCAGCGACAGGATCGCCTTGATGAGCCCGACCGCCCCCCCCGCGGACTCGGTGTGCCCCAGGTTGCTCTTGACTGACCCGAGAACACATCTGTTACCGGCGGCGCCATACACCTGTGCCAGGCTCTTATATTCAATCGGGTCACCGACCGGGGTGCCGGTGCCGTGCGCCTCCACCGCGCCCACGGTGGCTGCGTCCACCCCCGCGTCCGCCAAGGCTGCCCGGTACACCGCGGCCTGCGCGTCCAACGACGGCATCGTGAGCGTCTCCGAGCGACCGTCATGATTGGCGGCCGTGCCGCGCACCACGGCAAGGATCCTGTTACCGTCCCGCAGCGCATCTGGCAGTCGCTTGAGCAACACCATCGCGCAACCCTCAGAACGCACAAACCCGTCCGCCCCGACGTCGAATGCACGGCAGCGACCGGTCGGAGAAAGCATGCCCTGCGCGGACAGACACACGCTCCCGTGCGGTTCCAGTAGCAATGCGCAGCCGCCGGCTAAGACGAGGTCGCTTTCGCCCTCGCGCAGGCTGCGACAGGCCAGGTGCACTGCCATCAGACCCGAAGAACATGCGGTGTCCACCGTCATCGCAGGACCGTGCAGGCCCAGTGCGTGGGCAATCCGCCCGGACGCCACGCTGCTGTTACAGCCGGTAACCGCGTATGGGCCCACCAAAGCGCCCGCGCTGCTGGTGAGCAGCAGGTAGTCCTCGTCGAGTCAGCCCAACGAACACACCTGTCGACGACCCGGCCAACGAGCCTGGATCCAGACCGGCATGCTCCATCGCCTCCCACGAGGTCTCTAGCAACAATCGCTGTTGCGGATCGATCGCGATCGCCTCCCGCTCGCCGATCCCGAAGAACTCAGGGTCGAAGCCCGTGACGTCGTCGACGAACGCACCCCACCGCGACACCGTTCGACCGGGTACCCCGGGCTCAGGGTCGTAGTACTCGTCGGCGTCCCAGCGGTCGGGCGGGATCTCGGTGACCAGATCGTCGCCACGGAGCAAGGACTCCCACAGCATGTCGGGCGACTCGATTCCCCCGGGAAGCCGACATCCAATTCCGATGACCGCAATGGGAGTGATACGTGTTTCCATCGCTTCAACCTCGTCTCCGCTCGGCCGGTGTCACTTCCAGAACATTCACCGGATCCCGGTACCCGCAACGGAACCCCGTAGCGTCGCTCGCACAACCACCGATCCGGGTAGCTACACGGAACACGTTGCACGAAGCGCCAAGCTTAACGCCGCACTTGGAACTGTGGAGGAGAAATAGCGTGAAATTCCCCTGCTCGTTGCCGGGCAGGTAGCCGGCTGGCCAAGGGGCGCTCGGCGATCGAGAACTGGCTGCACTGGGTCCGCGACGTCACTCGGGAGATGACCGCTAAGAGGTCAGCCCCGCGACACGACGCACGAAACCCTCACCGCCCCTGCAAACTACTGCTGAACTGGTGAAATGCCACTTCGCCGAGACTCTGCAAGGGGCCGTGACTCAGATTCCATGAACAGCGGGACAACCTCCGAACGAGGCCGTAACGTAACGCCCATGAATGCGCGTTTCCTTCCCGCTGTGCTGCGCACGTGCGCCCGTCTGCAGCCCAACAACACAGCGTTCACGTTTATCGACTACGAGCGGGACTGGGCCGGCGTTGCCGAAAGCCTGACGTGGTCGCAGCTGTATCGGCGAGCGCTCAACGTTGCACAGGAGCTCAGACTTCACGGGTCAACTGGTGATCGCGCTGTGATATCGGCGCCGCAGGGACTCGATTACATCACCGCTTTTCTCGGCGCAATGCAGGCCGGACTTATCGCCGTTCCGCTGTCGGTCCCGCTGGGTGGCGCCAGCGATGAACGTGTTAGTTCGGTGCTGCGTGACGCATCGCCCTCTGCCGTTCTCACGACATCCTCTGTCGCAGGCAATATCGCCGAGTATGTCAAGTCGAAGCCCGGTGAATCCGCTCCATCGGTCATCGAGGTTGATTTGCTGGACCTGGACTCAAAGAAAGGACCCGCTGCAGAGGACGATAGTTCAGCAAACACTGCGTATTTGCAATACACTTCCGGATCGACCCGCCAGCCCACCGGGGTCATGGTCTCGCACAAAAACATTCTGGCTAATTTCGGGCAGATCATGTCCGACTACTATCGGGACCACGGAGAGGTTCCCCCGCCGGACACCACTTTGGTGTCGTGGCTGCCGTTCTTTCACGACATGGGTTTGTATATGGGAATTATCCTTCCGGTTCTGACGGGATTTCGCGCTGTGCTCACGAGCCCGGTGTCGTTCCTGCAGCGGCCGGCCCGGTGGATGCAATTGCTGGCAAGCAACAGTCACGCATTTTCGGCAGCACCGAACTTCGCTTTCGAATTGGCGGCACGAAAAACATCAGATGACGACATGGCCGGGCTTGATCTCGGGGACGTGCTCTGCATCATCAACGGTAGCGAGCGGGTACAACCCGCGACACTGCAGCGCTTCACCGAGCGGTTCGCCCGCTTCAACTTTCAGGACAGGGTGATCCGGCCCGCATATGGAATGGCAGAAGCAACGGTGTATATCGCGACCCGCGAAGGGGATCAACCACCAGAAATCGTTCATTTCGAATCCGAGAAACTGACCGCACGGCCATGCGGAACGGTGCGCAAGCGGAAACGGCACACCGCTAGTCAGTTACGGCGCGCCGCGGTCACCGAAGGTACGCATCGTCGATCCCGAAACCAGTACCGAGTGCCCGGCGGGAACGGTCGGTGAGATTTGGGTGCACGGCGGCAATGTCGCTACCGGCTACTGGCAGAGACCTGAAGAGAGTGAGCGCACGTTCGGCGCAACACTTGTCGCTGCGTCGTCGGCCGGCACACCCGAAGAGCCTTGGCTGCGAACCGGAGATTCGGGCTTCTTCTCCGACGGCGAGCTGTTCATCATCGGCCGCATCAAGGATCTCTTGATCGTGTATGGGCGCAACCACTCTCCCGAGGATATCGAGGCAACGATCCAGGAGATCACCCAAGGCCGGTGCGCGGCGATAGCGGTTCCGAATGGGGGCGTTGAGAAGCTGGTTGCCATCATCGAACTCAAAAAGCGGGGCGACTCCGACGAGGATGCGATGCACAGGCTGGGCGTCGTCAAACGTGAAGTCACCTCGGCGATATCGGAGTCGCACGGCCTGAGCGTGGCGGATCTCGTTCTGGTACCGCTTGGCTCGATTCCCATGACCACAAGCGGCAAGGTCAGACGAGGGGCGTGTGTCGAGCAGTATCGGCACGATCAGTTCGCCCGCTTAGACGTTTAGTATCACCACGCGTACTGACGAGGCCGAACTCCGATTCAGCCTCGTCGACTACCCGGACCACGAATCGGTCGCCGGACGCGCGGCGGTCGAACGGGCCATCTCGTAGCGGCCAGCTAGATCCGGGCCGCCACCCCGAGCACGCTCGATGATCGCGTCTACGCTTTCAGACCAACGGGAGTGGGCAGGCGGCAGCACCCGGCGGAGCTTGGGAGCCGGGGTTAGCCGGCGGGACGCGGCTGAGGAGTTTCCTGTGAGCGATCCGGCCAGCCGTACTGCGCATGTCAACGTCCATTTGAAAGCGTCCTCGACGGGCGCCTGTGTCAGTACCATCACGAGCGTGTCAGCCGACGATAACCATAGGTCATCCTGGCTCGCCAAGCTCCTTGTCGTCGCTGCCTGGATTGCGGTGGCGGTGATCGCGAACTTGATTCTCGCCTTCACACCAGCGAAAGCGAGGGATGCCGGCTCGGCGCTGCTGCCACAGGACGCCAAGACGGCCGCCGCCACCAGCCGGATTGCGCAGGCGTTCCCGGGCACCGGCACTAACGCCATCGCCTACCTGGTGCTGGAAGGCCGCGACCAGCTGGGGCCGGCGGACCAGCAATACTTTGACGCTGCCGTCAGCGCCTTGCGCGCCGACACCGCCCACGTGGGATCCGTCCTCGACTGGCGGTCAGATCCCCTCACCGCCCCGCTGGGAACCAGCCCCGACGGCCGGTCCGGTATCGCCATGGTGTGGCTGCGGGGCGAGGCGGGGACCGCCCAAGCGCGGGAATCGCTCGATGCTGCCCGATCGGTGGTGCGAAAGCTACCGCCGAGTGCGGGGCTTCGCGCCCGCATTACGGTCCCGGCGACCACCAACGGCATGCCCCTGCACATGACCGCGTGGCAGGGCGCGGCGATCGTGACCGCCGCGGCGGTGATCGCCGTCCTGCTACTTCTGCGAGCGCGGCAGTCCACGATTGCCGTGGGGATCGCGCTGCTGACCGCCGGGCTGTCGCTCGCGGTGGCGTGGCCGCTCGCCGCGGTGGTGCGGGGACACCAGGGGGGGAACGTGTCGGTGTTCACGGTGTTCTCTGCGACCCTGGCCGCAGTCCTGACGATCGGCACGATCACCGCATCCACCATGCTGGTTGCGCGGCTCAGGCCCGACGCAACCGCTTCGGTCACGGACCGGCGCGCATACCGCGACACCCTGCCCGCGTTAGCCCTGCCCGGGGCGTGCATCGCGATGCTCACCGGCCCGCTGCTGCTTGCCCGAACCCCGGCGCTGCACAGCGTCGGCACGGCAGCACTGGGTGTCGTTGTGGCACTTGCGGCTTCGTTGACGCTATTGCCTGCCCTGATCGGGCTCGCAGGGCCACGCGCGGGGCCTGAAGGGCAGTCATCGTCGCGAACCGGCGGTGCCGCCCGGACACCCCCGCTGTCGATACCGCGTCCGGCCGTCATCACCGCCCTGGTGCTGGTGATCTGCGCGCTGCCCGTCATCGCGATGCAGTGGGGTCTCTCTGAAGACCCGGCAAACCCGGCCGGGACACGCAGCGCACAATTCCTCCCGGGGAATCGGCTGCCCGACGTGGTGGTGGTCAAATCCGCCCGGGACCTTCGGGACCCGGCTGGGCTCATCGCCATCGACCAGGTCAGCCACCGTCTGATGGAGATTCCCGGTGTCCGCAAGGTGCAGTCGGCGGCATGGCCAGGCGGTGTCCCGTGGACCGATGCCTCGCTGACCTCCGAAGCGGGAAGGCTCGCCGATCAGCTGGATCGCCAGGGCGCGACGTTTGTACCGCAGGTGAATGCCATCAAGTCACTGGCGTCCGTACTCGATCAGGTGACCGGAGCGGTCAACGAGCTGGAAGCGAGCGTGACCGCCGGTCTCGCCGGGGCGACCCAAATCCAGCAGCAAATCGACCTCATGATCTCCGGTACGCGCAACATCAAGGACACCACCGCGCAGGTGTCGGGATACCTGGACCCGGTGCGCGGCTGGATGGGCGGCATCGCGAACTGTCCTGGCGACATACTGTGCTCGGCCGCGCGCAAGGTCGTTGATCCCTTCGACAGCGTGGTCGCCGACGTGGCCCTGCTGTCCAATGGCGCGGACCGCATCGCCGCGGTATCGGCCAAAACAATGGGCGCCTTCGCCTCCACCCCGCGCGTGGTGGCGCAATTGCGGTCGGCGCTGGGGCAGCTGCGCTCCTTCGTACCCACCCTGGAAACGACCATCGAGAACACCATCCCGCAAGTCGTGCAGTTGTCGACATTCCTGAAGAACCTCAGCACCGACTTCGCCGACACCGGCGAAGGCGGCTTCTACCTATCCAGGAAGGCGCTGGCGGATCCGTCGTACCAGCACGTGCGGCAATCGATGTTCTCGTCAGACGGAACGGCGACCCGGCTGTTCGTCTATTCCGACGGGGACAAAGTGGACTCGGATGCGGCGGCACGCGCGCAGCAGCTCGAAATCGCCGCGGGCAAGGCGACGAAGTACGGAAGCCTTGTCGACAGCCAGATCACGGTGAGCGGGGCCGCGCAAGTAGCCGCGGCCGCCCGCGGTGCCCTCACCCACGATGCCGTGCTACTGGCCGTCACGATGCTCGCGGTAGTCGCCCTCGTCAGCCTGTGGCGCGGCGCCGTCAGTGGTCTCGTGATCGGCCTCGGGGTGCTGGCCTCTTACCTTGCCGCGCTGGGGATCTCGGTTGCGCTCTGGCAACATCTGCTGGGTCGCGAGCTGCACGCTTCGGTGCCGCTGGTGTCGTTCGCCGTCCTCGCGGCGTGCGGCGTCCCGTATCTCGTCGCCGCTCTCCTCGACTCACCGAGGCACAGTCTGCGGGCACCGTGTCGGTTCGGGGCGCCGTTGCGCCGCTCATGGCGCTCGGTGCCGCATTCGGCAGCGGACTGGTGCTGGTGTCGGGAGGTTCCGTCAGCGCTCTCGGTCAGATCGGCACCGTTCTGCTGATCGGGCTGGGCGCGCTGACCGCGGTGGCGCACGTGTGCGTTCCGGCCGCGATCCCAGACCGGACTACGCGACGCACCGTCGCGGCGTCGCCCGCGACGGACAGTTGATACGCCAAGTCGCTGTTCGAGATCGCCTGGCGCATTGAGGGATTCGCCGCTAGTCGACGTTCACGGGTTCGTTCCATTTGGATAGCGTGATCTGGACAGACCCGGACCCGAGGTCCACACTTGCCCGGACGAGGCGGTGCGAACCGTCCGCGGCAATCCACCCGGTCGCCGGCCTCGACTGTCTGGCGCCAGGATCCAGGATCTTGACGGTCTCCGTCGGGAGGGTTCCGGTGATCTTGGTGGTGGGAACTCCGTCGATCACCTCCGTGCCTTGCGATTGCAGATTGGTGATACTCGACAGCATCTTCGCCACACCGTTGGTGGGGTCGACCAGGCGTGAGGCTGCCAGGTCGGAGACGGAGCCGAGTTTGGTCCAGTCGTCGAACAGTTTCACCGAGATGACGTCGTCCTTTACCCGGAACGGGACGTCCGCCTGGCCCTGGTAGGTGCACACGCCCTTCGCGGCGAGCGGATTGGCCCGGACATCGACATCGGCACTGGTGATGCCGAGCATGCTGTCGATTTGCCCGGTTGTCCGGACCGCCAGGTGCACGCTGGTCAAAGCCTTTGTCGCGTCCGCCGCCTGCCGGATCTCGGCTACGAGCGCCGGGTCGGCCGTCGTGCTGACCGCACTACTATGCCCCTCGGAATCAGGTGTGGCAGAGGAGCATCCGGATAGCCACAGCACCAGACAGGCACCCAGCGTCACCAGAACGGCGGACGTCACCGCCGGTTTCCGATCGTTCATCGCTCACCACCTCGATGATGTTTTCGCCCATGCCGCTCGCACCGCAGGCAGCACCGAACCCAGCACACAGGCCACGATCGCGCCGAGGTCACAGCTTTTTGAGTCCGCGAAGGACCTTAGCGTGTGGCAGGCTTGCCGCCACAGTCTTGCGCACTTTCGGGTTAACCAGGCTGCCGTTGATGACGATTAGGTATCGAAGGCCGTGATCGCGCCATTCCGCTACTTGATCGATGACTTCGTCGGGTGTCCCATTCAAAACCATTTCTTTTATAAGTGCAGCAGGAACTTTCGCCGTGTGTGACAAGACCGTCTGCTTGTCCATGGTTTGTGGGATCAGGTCCTGTACGCCGGCGAAGTCAGCTCCCATTGGATGCTCAACGCCATGGCGTGCCCAGGCTTGTGCAGGTACACCGAGCGCGGTCATTTTGACGATGACAGAGTCCAGCGCCTCATCCACGTCGTCGCGATTCCGGCCGGTGACCACGCCGAGCACTGCCGCAGGGGTAATCGACATTGGGTCACGACCCGCGTCGGACGCCGCGGCGCGTACGGCTTCGAGTGCGCGGCTGTAGTCGGTGGGACGAACCAGAACAATGGGAACCCAGGCGTCGGCATAGCGTCCAGTGGCCCGCAGCATCCGCGGCCCGTGGGCCGCGACCCAGATTTCGGGCCATTTCCCACGGTATGGCGGAAGGTCGAAAACGGCGTTACGTAGCGGAAAGTATGGCGATTCACGTGAGACAAGCCCCCCGTTCGCAGCCCACAACGTGCGAATTGTGGCGAGGGCCTCTTCGAAGCGTGCCACCGGTTTGGACCACTCCACGCCGTAGGGCTCGTTGCCCTCACGTTCCCCGACACCGATACCGAGGATGGCTCGGCCTCGGGTAAGCAGATGCAGAGTCGCGGCGGCTTGGGCCGTGACCGCTGGATTGCGGCGACCGGCGTCGGTCACGCACACGCCGAGTCGCAGGCGGCTGACCCGGTTGTGGGCGGCGAGGTTGCCAAGCATCGTCCACGGTTCGAAGTTGGCGTCAATCTTGGGCACCAGTTTCGCCGCAACTCCGAGATATTCGGGCGTCGCGATCGAGCGTGGCACCAGCGCGTTCAGATGGTCGCCGACCCAATACGAGTCGGCGCCCATCGCGGCGGCAGCCAGGGAACTCACCCGCGGCAGCATGCTCGGCGGAAAGCGCGTGTTCACGAGCGCATCGACAAAGCCGAAACGAAATCCACCCATACTCACCGCACCCACACTGCGCTGGTGATCAACGTCATGCGAGGGACGCTACCTCAGGCAGCCGCTTCCTGCGGTCGGGCATCCGGCAACGCCAGGGCGGCATCGCCGAGCTCACGCAGCATGTGATAGCAGCGGCGCAGGGTCTTGCGCTCCACCGTTAAGGTCGGGTTCTTGCCGTCGTGCTGGGCCGCCGGCTTGGGTAATAGGCGTAATCCAGGGAACCGCGCCCGACAGCACATTTGGCCGCCTCGAAGGCAGCCCACCGTAGCTCCGCTGAGCCCTGCCGGGACAGGTATCTGGGTGAGTGTTCGCCGCCGGAGGAGGCGTTGCGGAACTGCGGGCATCACCGATCTCGGCCCAGATGATCGCGCACACGTGATTCCCAACCATCCCACCCCTTAGTGGTGGTCACATGTCACCTCTCTTACCCGCAATGGGATCGTTCGTGGTGTCGTGTCTGCCATACTCCGCCCATGGCTTTCAGTCCCGCACACCGTCTCCTCGCGCGCATAGGAACTACCCCGACCTACAAGAAAATTTGGAAGTACTGGTACCCGCTGATGACACGCAGGCTCGGTGACGACGAAGTTGTGTTCATCAACTGGGCCTATGAGGAGGATCCGCCGATGGCCCTGCCGCTGGAGGCGTCCGACGAGCCCAACCGAGCCCACATCAACCTGTACCACCGCACGGCGACCCAGGCGGATCTCAGCGGCAAACGGGTGCTGGAGGTCAGTTGCGGCCACGGCGGCGGAGCCTCGTACCTCATGCGCACCTTGCAGCCGGCCTCCTATACGGCGCTGGACTTGAACGGGGCCGGCATCGCACTCTGCCGAAAGGGACACAATCTGCCCGGTTTGGATTTCGTACAGGGCGACGCCGAGAACCTGCCCTTCGACGACGAATCCTTCGACGTAGTACTCAATGTCGAAGCCTCGCACTGCTACCCTCGGTTTCCGCGTTTCCTCTCCGAGGTGGTGCGCGTGCTACGCCCAGGAGGGTACTTCCCATACGCCGATCTGCGCCCCTCCAATCGCGTCGCCGAGTGGGAGGCGGACCTGACCGCCACCCCGATGCGGCTGCTTTCGCAGAAGGTCATCAATGAGGAGGTTCTGCGCGGCATCGAAAAAAATTCGCAGAAGTCACGGGATCTGGTCAAACGCCATATGCCGGCGTTGCTGCGCTTCGCGGGCCGCGAATACATCGGCGTACAAGGCACGCAGCTGTACCGCTACCTGCAAAGCGGGGACATCTCATACCGGATGTATTGCTTCATCAAGGATTGAGGCGGCGTCCCGTCCTACGTCGATCACCTCACCGCGCGGGACACCCGGCGCCCTTCCTTCGCGTCGCCTTTTTCCGACGCTGTGGCGCAACACGAGGCTGCTCCGGGGCGCCGGTTCTCACGAAGCCGTTGCCCCCTCTCTTCGGCCAGCTCAGCGTGTCAGACACACGCCGGGCAAGGCACGCGGTGTTGTAGGTGGCGCTGGTCTTGGGGATGACCCGTATCCGGTCTCGGCATCGATACGGGTCCGCAGTTCGATATCGTGCGCCCGAGACGCAGAACCCCGAAATTGCTCGGGTAGTGTCGCCCAGATGAGCCCAGTTAAGCGCGAGTTCGACATCGTCTTGTATGGCGCCACCGGGTTCTCCGGCAAGTTGACCGCCGAATACCTCGCACATAGAGGGTCAAGAGCACGGATCGCGCTGGCCGGCCGCTTGAGCGAACGGCTGCGGGCCGTGCGGGAGATGTTAGGCCCGACCGCACAGGACTGGCCGGTGATCGTCGCCGACGCGTCACAACCGTCGACGCTCGAGGCGATGGCCACCCGGGCCCAGGTCGTGCTGACGACTGTTGGCCCCTATACACGCTACGGCCTGCCGCTGGTGGCAGCCTGCGCCACGGCTGGAACGGACTATGCCGACCTCACCGGCGAGTTGATGTTCGGCCGAAACGCTATCGACCTGTACCACAAACAAGCCGCCGATACCGGCGCCCGGATAGTGCTCTCGTGCGGATTCGATTCGATCCCTTCGGATCTGAGCGTCTATCTGCTGTACCGCCGCGCGATCGAGGACAGCACCGGTGAACTCTGCGACACCAATCTGGTGCTGCGCAAGTTTTCCCAGCGCCGGGCCTCCGGCGGTTCGGTTGCAACGTATTCCGAAGCGATGCGCACTGCATCCAGCGACCCTGCGGCCCGTCGGCTCGTCAAAGACCCGTATACGCTCACCACGGACCGAAGCGCCGAACCCGAACTCGGTGCGCAGCCGGATTTTCCCTGGCGCCGAGGACGCAACCTGGCACCCGAGCTTGCGGGTTTCTGGACCGGCGGATTTGTGCAGGGCCCGTATAACACTCGGGTTGTCCGGCGTAGCAATGCATTACAGGACTGGGCCTACGGCCGACGATTCCGCTACTCGGAGACGATGAGCCTGGGAAGGTCGTTGGCGGCACCGGTCGCCTCTGCGGCCGTCACCGGCGCTATGGCGGGTGCTATTGGTTTGGGCAATAGATACTTCAGTCGATTACCCCGACGACTAGTGGAGCGCATCGCGCCGAAACCAGGCACCGGTCCCAGCCGGAAAAACCGGGAACGCGGCCATTACGCGTTCGAGACCTACACCACTACGACAACCGGTGCCCGCTACATGGCGACTTTCGCGCAGAACGGCGACGCTTACATCTCGACGGCGGTGCTGCTCGGTGAGAGTGGTCTGGCGCTGGCGCTCGATCGCGATCGGCTCTCCGAGTTGCGGGGCGTGCTCACTCCCGCTGCGGCGATGGGCGATGCACTGCTGGCGCGTCTCCCGGCGGCCGGGGTGTCCATGGGGACGACCCGGCTGAACTGAAAGCCGTCCGGTGCCTTATCAGTACCCCGTTGGCATGGTGCGCTCCCCTTGCACACCGCGTTCTTTCTGGCATACCCCGGGCGGGTATATTACACTCTTGGGCCGGATCGGGTGGCTGGATCCATCGCAGGACGGATGGTGATCGCTGAAAGTACATGCCGGATGCGGAGGACCGAGTGACAGGCAGAGTGCTAGCAGTAATTGGCCACGCCCCTGACGATGGCGGGGTCCATGACGTGGGAAATCCTGTGGGCGTTGATCCTGGGCTTCGCCCTGTCGGCAGTGGTGCAGGCCGTGGCGCGTCGCTCGACGATCGTGTCCCTGCTGGGCGACGACCGGCCGCGCACCCTGGCGGTGGCGGCCGGGCTGGGAGCGGCGTCGTCGTCGTGCTCGTATGCCGCGGTGGCCCTGGCGCGATCGTTGTTCCGCAAGGGTGCCAACTTCACCGCCGCGATGGCGTTCGAGATCGGTTCCACCAATCTCGTGGTGGAGTTGGGCATCATCCTGGCGCTGCTGATGGGCTGGCAGTTCACCGCCGCAGAGTTCGTCGGCGGCCCGCTGATGATCGTCGTCCTCGCCGTCTTGTTCCGGCTGGTCGTCCGGTCCCGGCTCGTCGAGTCCGCCCGCGAGCAGGCCGAGCGGGGAATCGCGGGCTCGATGGAAGGCCATGCCGCCATGGACATGTCCATCAAAGGTGAAGGCGCATTTTGGCGGCGGCTCCTTTCGCCGCGAGGCTTTACCTCGGTATCACATGTGTTCGTCATGGAGTGGTTGGCGATTCTCCGGGACCTCGTCTTGGGCCTGCTGATCGCTGGCGCCATCGCCGCGTGGGTGCCGCCAAGGATTGCCGCGGCCGAGCAGGTGTTGAGGATCCGGCCGTACCGTTGCTCGCGCATGATCATCCACGCCGGCCGAGTCACGTAGGACGCACCCTTCAAGTGCACATCGATGACGGGCGTGAGCCGATCGACGGTCATCTCCCCGAAGGGCGCGTCGCCGACGATTCCGGCGTTGTTGATCACGATGTCCACTCGCCCCAGGCGTCAAGGGCGGAGTCGATGATCGCTTGTCCGCCTTCGGGACTCGTCACGCTGTGGGAGTCGGCGACGGCCCGGCCACCCGCCGGCGGATTTCGTCCGCGACGGCGTGATGGAGCCGTGCCCGGCACTTATCATGGGCGGGGCCACGAGCTGACTCATGATGAATGCGGACGTCACACCAGTCGAAAGTGTGCCGGAAATCTTCATCGGTGATGTCCAAAAATCGTGCATACGTGGACCCGCCGACGTTGTTGACGAGAACATCGATGCGGCCGAAGCGTCCAGTTGGGCAGCGGCTGCAGCAACGATAGCAGGCATCCTCGATCGGCTGCAGCGCAGCGCAGGCGCATCGTCGAGCGCACCGGCAATGGACTCGGGCCCGCCACCACCATGCCGCCAACGGTTAGCGGCGGCGGTGCGCGCCGCCCAGACTGCGGCCGCGACGGCCGTTACCGCGCACCGGCGGTAACGACATCGCCGAAATTCTTGTGCTGCTTGGGGTTCGACCGAGCTGGGACCAGGCTATCGCAATTCATTGCGGCCGATCGGCTCCAGGCCGGTGACGGGCGAGGAACCTATCCAGCGTTCGGCGCGGCCCGGCCGGGGTCAGAACGGCTTGGCAGTGAACCCCCAGCGCAATAGCGCCGCCGCGGGGCGCGCACGACCGTGCACAGTCGAGCGGCGCACGCTGGTCGAGGTACTGGGCTTCGGGTGCGCGCTGGGGATCCAGTAGGCCTGCAGATACTGCAACGGTCTCGCGTAGCCGCACCGCACATCATCGAGTCCTGCAGCGGCCAGCTCCGCAGACAGCTCCGCTCTGGTGAACGCGGCAGCTTCACTGGCGATCGCGTCCCTGAGCAGAGCTGCCGGAAGGGACGGGTCCAGGCAACGCAACATGGCGTCTGCAGACGAAGGGTCTCGCATACGCTGGAAATCGGAGATCCAAATTGCGGCACCGCTGTGTCGACGCAGGACCGCGAGCTGGCGCAATGCGCCACGCAGGGCATCGAAGTGGGGTAGCTGGTGCAGTGTCCACATGCATGAAACGGCGTCCCAGCGTGACGTCGCCAGGCGGTCCGGTAGCGCGGTGATGTCGGCGTGAACCAGTTCGACACGTTGGTCGAGCCCCTCGGCTGCGAACAGCTCTCGCGCCGTGGCGAGCATGTTGGGGGCCAAGTCCACGGCCGTCGCCTCCAGGTCCGGCCGTCGACGCAGGACGGCGCTGAGCGCACGGCCGGATCCGACGCCCAGGTCGAGCACCCGTCCGCCGGGTGGCACGAGCGCGTCGAGGGCACGGGCGCCGAAGTCGTAAACCGCCACCATCGCTGGGTTGGACACCCCGCCGGCGTGGAATTGCGCTACTGAATCGGGGTCGTTCATCACCATCGGTTCGGGGATCCGTTGGCGCCCCGCCGGGTGACGTCGTTCCCGCGCAACGATCCACCAATAACAACCGAGCCACCACCGGGGCGGTATACGCCGTAGCGGTCGGAATCCGTTCATCCCTCATCCCTCTCATCGATCATGGGCGGTCGCGTCCGAAAGTTGGTGTAAAAGCACAGGCCGGTTCACGACTTCGCCGTCAGCATACGGGCTGAGGAACTCAGGCGACGGGCCCGCCCGCAGCTGCCGCTGATGGTGTCAAGGATAACGGGGCGCGGGTTTCCGTTCACCCCGCTCCAGATGCTTTGGCAGCCCCCCGGGACCGACACTGCAGGGCCGAGAATGTTCAGCCGTAAAGGGTTTGGGCGGACTCGATCAGTGCATAAAACGCGGCGTCGAGGCGGTGCTGGCGGCGCCGGTTGGGTTCGTGGTTGGCTTCGGCGGCCACGAACTCGATCAGCTCTTCGAGGTCGTCTGCACCGGCCAGCAAGACACCGCCGCCGGGGTGGGCGCGCATGCCAAACACCAGCCGCTGACAGTCGGGGTCGAGCAACACCAGCCCGCGTAACACGGCGGCGGTCTCGTCGCTGACGATGACCGCGTCGACGTCGCCGGCAACGCTCAACCGGCGGCGGCGCAGGTCGTATAAGGTGTCTGCCCAGTTGCTGATCACCCCCTCGTCGTCACAGACGGTGCACCACCATCGGATCGGCGCCGCCGCCTCGGCCCACACGATGGCGATGGTCATCCGCCCGGGGCAGCGCCTGTGGGCCGGTCGGCGTCGACACGGCAACGCAGACACCCACGGATCACCAACGTCGCCGGCGGTGCCCGCCCGGCCAATATCGCCCAAATGCTGCGCAAGGCGCCGCGCGGAACCCGAAGCGTCCTCCGGCAAGCTGAGAAAGTGACCCAGATCAGCGACCAACACGCCGCCATACTGTACCGGCGCACCGTCACGGCGTTCTTGCGTACCGCTCACCGGTGGCTCTGCCTACGATCATGACTCGTGATGCTGCGATGCACCGCCAAGGTGTTGGCGCTGCTGCGGGTGTCTGAGCCGGCCATCGGCGAAGCCTGCGAGCAGGACTGGTATGCCCACCTGATCAGGATCGACCGGCGCAAATGCCTGCTGGTGACCCACGCCGGCACCATGTTCTCGGTGTTCATCCCGAACGTCACTGCCGCCGGCCTGCGCCCGATCGGCCCGCCCGTCGTCTCGGCGATCCAGGCCGCGCTGCAAGCCGAACACCTGCCCATCGATACGCTCGGCGAACTCGATCCCTGGCAGGTGGCCATGGCCAAGACCGCCGACCGCCGCATCCTGGGCACCATCAACGATCTAGCGTTCACCACCGAACACGTCATCGCCACCACTGGCGGTCTGGCCCGCTGCGACATCAATGCGCTCCACCACGGCCTGCATCGCACCATCACCAGCATCACCGGCTACATCCCACCGATCGACCTGGTCACCGCCAGCCATCAAGGCCAGCGGTAAAAGCTGTCAGATGCGGGCAGGTAGACCCTGACACGTATAGCGGGGGCCGGGTTCGTGCAGTGGCCATCAACACCCTCATTCCCGTAGGTGTTGCGACCGACCACTGCACGAACCCGGGCGATCCCTTACTTGAGACGTACCGGCGTCGCAACCCGAGGTCGCTACGCGATGGCCGAGATGGGATCGGCCTGGTCGGTGTCGCCACTCATGGTGGAGGGCGGCGGCCGCAATTCACGGGGTGGGTCGAGGAGTGATCGGCGTAGATCTTGCAGCAATCGGGTACCGACCGGTGTCATGGTGAGGCCGCGCCAACCGGCTGAGGCGCGGTCGAGTACGGCCCACACCAGGCTGATGGCGCTGGTCTCGCCAGGGAATCGGCCAATGACCTTGGTCCGTCGCTTGGTTTCCCCTAAGCCTAAGGATCGTTCAATGAAATTCGAATGTCGAACGCGCCCATGGTGTTCGACTGGAAACCGCAGATAGGCCGTCAGCCCTGCTTTGTCGGTGAGCAGGATCCGCATAGCCGCCGGGTAGAGGTCGGAGTATTTGGCGGCGAACGCCTCGATCCGCTTGTCGACGATCTCGACCAGCTGGGGTCCCGGTTCGATGTTGAGGTCGGTGGTATCGAAAATCGCCCAGTATCCGTCGACGGACCTCGGCTTGCATCCCGGTGGGAATCTTGGCGAGCACGTTCCGGAGTCGATGAATAAGACATCTCTGGCGCAACGCTTTTGGGTAGATTTGTTCGATGGCCGCGATCAGGCCCTTGGCGCCGTCAGAGACGACCAGCAGCGGAGTGGCAAGGCCGCGTTCGCACAGATCGGTCAGGAAGTCGGCCCACGCGTCGGTGGACTCACCGGTCCCAGGTGACAATCCGACGAACACGGGTTTGCCCTCGGTGGTGATGCCCCAGGCGGCCAACACCGGCTCGGCCGGCGACCCGAGATGCATCCGAAAGAATCTGGCGTCCAAAAACAGATAGTCCAAGCATGATCTCGTCGAGTCGGCGGCGCGCCCACGCCTGGTATTCGGCTCGAATCGCCTTGCAGACTTCCGAGACCGTGGATTTGGAGATCGCGGCCTGATCGCCGAGCGTTTCGGCAAGGGTGGCCTGCACGTCGCGCACCGACAGCCCGCGCACGAACGCCGCGATCACCAGCGTCTCCAGGGCGTTGGTTTTCGTCACGTGCTTACCGAATAACCGCGACGCGAACGCTGCGGTGCTGCCGCGCAGCTTCGGCCGCTCCAACGTGACTGGCCCCGTAGCGGTTTTGACCGTCACCGGCCGATACCCGTTGCGTGAGCCGCCGTTAGCGTCGGGACAGGCGGCGGTGCGTTGGTAGCGTTCGCGGCCGAGGAACTCGGTGACCTCAGCCTCCAGGGCCGCTGCATCAACAGCTGGGCGCCGAGGCGGGCGACTTCTTCAAGGATCTCCGGCAGCTCCCGATCCTCGGCAAACAAGGCGTCGATCTTGGTGCGGATACGGTCGGTGGCTGATACTCGAACCTGAGTTAGGACATTTAGCTTAGTAAGCCACTTTGATCCCGAGGTCGGTGAGGATTTTTCGTTGGGGTTCGGGGATTTCGGGTGGGAAGGTCTGGCTGGCGCCGTTGATGGCGATGGTCGCTGAGCGCAGGGGCCGTAGTTGCTTGATGATGTTGGCGATGGCCAGGCCGCTGCGTTCCTGGATGCAGTGCGCGACGGCCAGGGCGGTGAACACGATGGTCAGGTGGGCTTCGATCGCCTCGCGGGTTCGGTGGAACATCGGCCTGGCCTCAAGGTCGGTCTTGGACATCCGAAACGAGCGCTCAACGTGCCAGAGATCGTGGTATTTCGCGATCACCTCGGCGGCGGGCATGACCGTGATGTCGAGGTTGGTGACGTAGCCCTTCAATCCCACCAGTGATTGCGCGCGGGCCAGGCTGGCTTCATCGAGGATGCGGTCTCCGGCGTGGGTCTTGACGAACCGGGTCGATTTCGCTGCCCGCTCACCGTTGACGACCGCTTTGGCGCGGGCCTCCTGTGCGTGCAGGGTCTTCTGATCGCGGCGGGCACGTTTGGCCGAATAGGCCCAGATCGCCCGCCACGCCCCGGAATGTTCATCGGGGTTCCAAACCGGTTCGGCTCGCTTGCTCGTGTCGTTGACTTTCGTGTTGGCGTGCCGGGGTGTGACAGTGTCGATGATCTGGCCGGTCAGTGAAAACATCGCCCTTCCAATGGAAATGCGATGCGAGATCGAGCGGCGCCTTCACCGCACGCGAGCCGACGATGAACCCCAACCCGGCCTCATCGAGCGCAGTGAGATTTGATGCCGAGAGCATGCCGGCATCAGCGGCCACGACCCTCGGCATATCGGTGAGGTCATGACGCTCGGCGAAGGCGGTGATGATCGGGACCAGCGTGGTGGTCTCAGCGGTGTTGCCCTCAAAACAGCGGATCTCCAACGGGAAGCCCGTGCGATCGACCAGCAAGCCGACCACGATCTGCGGATCTACTCGGCGCTCCTTCGAATAGCCGACCTTACGCAAGCCGTCTTCGTTCTCGACCTCGAAATACAGTGTCGTGACGTCGTAGAGCAGCAGGCTCAACCCACCCCGATCGGCGGCATGCGTGAAGCACTTGGCAGCGATGGCATCCCGGTACCTGCCGGTGTTGACCTTCGCGAGGTGGCGCTGAATCGTCTTGTACGACAAAGGTTCTGCACCCAGATCGGCGAGCACCCGCAGGGGAATCGACCTTGCTGGTGGGTTCCACGATCCGCGCGATCACCAAATCCCGGAACACCGCATCATCGACGACATCGAACCCGACCCAGTCGTAGATGCCTACGATCACGTCGTAGAGCAATCGGGAGCTGGTCGCCGCGGTCCGGGCCCGGAGCCACCGGGGCACCCTTGGGGACACCCGGTGCCAACGTCAGCGTGCCGGTCCGCCAGTCCGCGACATCAGCGACGCGCTGGGCGCGGGCGGATACCTCGAAGTCCAGGACATCCTGATCACCGGCAACGATCCAGCGGGCCCGTTCGAGCAGAACACCCAGCTCAGCGTCGGTATGAGCAGAACCGACATGCTCGACCACCACGTCACGGCGACCGGCCTTGCGCATCACCTGCACCGCCACCGCACCCGAGGCGGTGCGCACCTTGCGCACAAACACCCACCGGACCCTACTCGGTTAGTAAGCCAAAACCCGCCCACCGCGAAGCAAACATGCAGGTCACGGCGATTTCAACTGAAGAACCACGCGGAGGTGTCCTAACTCAGGTGATACTCGAACAGGCACGGGCGTGACTTCCTTCTTCGCAGACTTGCTGGTCGTGAAGCGGAACCTACGCCCGTGCTCCCTATTTGCACCGGATTCCGGACGCGACCACCATGGGTTCATTGATGTGCGTAACGCCTCCACCACCATCGCCAAACCACTACCAACCCCGCAGGGGGAGACGCCATGATCGGATAATCTTCCTACGCCATCTCTGCGGCTAAATCAGGCGCGCTTCCGTCGTTTCGAGGTTTGTCCAGTTGGCCCGCACTCGGAGATCGCTAATCGGGATCGTTCTTAGGATGCAACGGGCACCTTCTCGTCGTCGGGTTCGGGGAGGCGCTGCTGTCCATTCTCGGATTGGAGATGCTGGGTTTCAGGGATTTGATGGGCTACATAGGTGGCGACGGCCGCAGCGGTCGGATAGTCGAAGATCAGAGTGGGTGGGAGGGTCAGCCCGGTGGCGGTTTTGAGGCGGTTGCGTAGTTCGACGGCCGTCAGCGAATCGAAGCCGAGGTCCTGGAATTCGGCTTCGGGGTCGATGTCCTCGGGGGTAGGCCGGCCCAGCACCGCCGCGGCCTGCGCACACACGATCCCTACCAGTAGGTCGTGTTGTTCGTTGGCAGCCAGCCCGTGTAGACGTTGGGCCAGCGCCGACTTCGATTGGGTGGCATCGCCGGTGTCCTCGATTTGGCGTCGCCGTGGGCGGCGTGCGAGCCCGCTGAACAAGGCCGGCAACCCGCCGCTGTGGGCCAGGGCGTCCAGTGCGGTCCGGTCCAGGCGGGCGGCCACCATGGAGGGGTGATTGATCGTCAGCGCGGCGTCAAGTAACTCCAGCGCCTGCCCGGGGTTCATCGGGGCCAGTCCGCTGCGGCTCATCCGGGCCAGATCGCGGCTACTCAAATGAGCGGTCATGCCGCCGGGCTGTTCCCACATCCCCCACGCCAGTGATATCCCGGCCAACCCCGCGGCCTGCCGGTGAGCGGCCAGCCCGTCGAGAAACGCGTTCGCCGCCGAGTAGTTACCCTGCCCCGGTGAGCCCACCGTGGCCGCGATCGAGGAACACAGCGCAAACATCGACAAATCCAGATCGCGGGTGGCCTCGTGCAGGTTCCACGCCGCATCCACTTTGGCCCGCAACACCGTATCGATCCGATCCGGTGTCAGCGAGGTGATCACCGTGTCGTCGAGCACCCCGGCGGCATGAATCACCCCGCGCAACGGCGGAAACTCCTGCGACAGCCGGGCGAACAACCCCTGCACCGCATCGCGGTCGGCCACGTCACAGGCCACCACCTGCACCCGGGCACCGGCCTGCGTCAACTCGGCCGCCAGCTCAGCGGCTCCCTCTGCGCGATCGCCCCGCCGACTGCCCAACACCAGATGACGCACTCCGTAGGCGTCGACCATGTGGCGGGCCAGCACAGCACCGACTGCCCCCGTGGCACCGGTAATCAACACCGTGCCCTCAGCAAGTCCGTCGGCCAGCGCCGAGGGCATGGTCAAGATCACTTTGCCGATATGGCGGGCCTGGCTGACGAACCGGAAGGCCGCCGTGGCGCAACGCACATCCCAGGTGGTGACCGGCAGCCGGTGCAGCACCTGGGTATCGAACAGCTCCTTCACCTCGCCCAGCATCTCGTGCATGCGCACCGGGCCGGCCTCGGACAGGTCGAACGCCCGGTACCACACACCGGGATAGTTGGCGGCGATCGCCTGCGCGTCGCGGATATCGGTCTTGCCCATCTCGATAAAGCGCCCGCCGCGGACCAGTAAGCGCAGCGAGGCATCCACGAAATCACCGGCCAGCGAGTCGAGCACCACATCAACCCCGCGGCCCTCGGTGACCGCCAGGAACTTCGCCTCGAAATCCAGCGTCCGGGAGTCACCGATATGGTCGTCATCAAACCCCATGGCGCGCAACGTGTCCCACTTACCGCGGCTGGCGGTGACGAAGACTTCGACCCCCCAGTGGCGAGCCAGCTGCACTGCCGCCATGCCCACCCCACCGGTGCCGGCATGTATCAGCACCGATTCGCCCGCCTTGATGTCGGCCAAGTCCTTCAACCCGAACAAGGCCGTCAAGAACACCACCGGCACAGCGGCGGCCTGGGCAAACGACCAGCCGTGCGGCATCTGGGCAATCAGTTGCTGGTCCACCACCGCCAGTGGACCCGCGCCACCGAGGAATCCCATCACCGCGTCACCGACGGCCACACCGGTGACCTCGGGACCGGTCTCGATGACCACCCCGGCACCTTCTGCACCCAGCGGTGGGGCCTCGCCGGGATACATCCCCAATGCGGCCACCACGTCGCGGAAATTGACCCCGACCGCGGCCACCGCCACTCGCACCTGGCCCGCCTGCAGCGGTGCTTGTGCCTCCGGGCAGGGCTGGATCACCAGATCCTCCAACGTCCCGCCGCCACCGGCGGCCAAGCGCCACGCCGACTCCCCGGCCGGCAGCGCCAGCAGCGGCGGGGCCGGGGACAGCCGGGCGGCATGCACAGCGCCGGTGCGCACTAGCAGTTGGGGTTCCCCGACGCCGGCCAGCACCGCCGCATCCACCGCCGTATCGCTGTCGATCAACACGATTCGGCCGGGGTTTTCGGCCTGCGCCGAACGCACCAAACCCCACACCGCCGCGGCGGCCAGATCGCTGACATCCGCACCGGGCAACCCCACCCCGCCATGGGTCAGCACCACCAACGTGCCCGCCGGATCCTCGCCGAGCCAGGACTGCAATACCTCCAGGGCGGCGTGGGTGGCCGCATAAACCGAGTCCACCACGTCCTCACCGACCGACTCGTACTCCCACACCACCACACCGGGATCCTTGTCCCCTCCGGCGCAGAAGTCCGCCCAGGACACCGCCGCAGGCTCATCCGACCCGTCAACGCTGTTGTTGCTCAATGATATTGGTGACCACAGCAGTTCCAGCGGCCCCTGATCGGGCGTACCGCCGGCCGCTGCCACCGCGGCGCGTAGCTGCTCGGCGCTCATCGCCCGGGTGACCAGCGCGCCCACCGTCAGCACCGGCAACCCCGCGGCATCGGCCACAGCTATCGAGATCGCATCCGTCCCCGCCGAGGTGAAGCGGGCCCGCACCCGCCCTGCACCCCCGGCATGCAGCGACACCCCTCGCCAGCAGAACGGCAGCTTCGTCTCGGTGGTCTCGATGGCCAGTCCCAGGGCATGCAGCACCGCATCCAGCACCGCCGGATGCATCCCCACCCCGTCGACCGCCACGCCGGTGGGCGCGGCCACCTCGGCGAAAAGCTCAGACTCGCGCCGCCATATCCCCACCAACCCCTGAAACGCCGGGCCGTAGGCATAACCGCGCTCGGCCAGCCGCGCATAGCCATCGGAGATGTCGACACTCACCGCACCCTCGGGCGGCCATACCGACAGGTCCGCCGAGACCTCCGCGGCCTCGACGCCAAGGGTGCCCTCGGCATTCAGCAGCCAGCCCCCGTCGGACTGGTCAGCCCGGGAATACACCGACACCGCCCGGCGCCCCGAATCCCCAGGGGCCCCGACCACCACCTGCACCTGCACCGCCACACCCGGGTGCATCACCAGCGGCGTGGCCAGGACCAACTCCTCGATCACCGCGCACCCGACCTCGTCACCAGCGCGGATGACCAACTCCACAAAACCCGCCCCGGGAAACAGCACCACCCCGCCGACCGAGTGATCGGCCAGCCACGGCTGATCCGCCAGCGACAACCGGCCGGTCAAGACCACCCCGTCAGAATCGGGCCGCTCGACCACCGCACCCAACAACGCATGCTCGGTCCCGCCCAGACCCAAACCCGCCGCATCGGCGGGCCCATCCCCGCCCGGGGTCTCCCAAAACCGCCGTCGCTGAAACGCATACGTGGGCAACTCCACCCGCCGCCCACCTGAGCCGGCAAACACCGTCGACCAATCCACCGGCACCCCAGTGGTGAACAACTGACCGGCCGCACCCAGCGCCGAGGCCACCTCCGGGCGGTCTTTACCCAGCATCGAGACCACCACCGCCTCGGCCGGGGCCAACGACTGCTCGATCGAGCCCGTCAAACCACTACCGGGACCGGCCTCGATGAAATGGGTCGCCCCAAGTAACTGCAAATGACGCACACTGTCGGCAA
Organism: uncultured Actinomycetota bacterium; assembly: GCA_963850895.1. GTDB lineage: Bacteria > Actinomycetota > Actinomycetes > Mycobacteriales > Mycobacteriaceae > Mycobacterium. The sequence continues at coordinate 583,419 of CAWKNK010000003.1, forward strand.
AACGCACCGGCCGGCGAACATGATCGACCCAGTACTGCGCCGACCCGAAACCATCATCGGCGCCGGCCAATTCGCCCGTCACATTCGACACCAGCCCAATCTGCGGCTCGCGCGCCTCAACCCCGGCCGCGACCCGCGCGAACTCCTCGAGCATCGGCTCCATCAACGGCGAATGAAACGCATGCGAGACCGCCAACCGGTGCACCCGCAGACCCTGCGCGGCGAACCGATCCGCAATCGCGCTCACCGCGGCCTGCGCACCAGAGATCACCACCGATTTGGGCGCATTGATCGCGGCGATCCCCACGCCCTCACCCAGCAACGGCAACACTTCGTCTTCTCCGGCGCCCACCGCCACCATCGCCCCACCCGCCGGCAGCGCCTGCATCAACCGGCCCCGCGCGACCACCAACATCGCCGCGTCCGCCAACGTCAACGCCCCGGCTACGCACGCCGCCGACAACTCCCCCACCGAGTGGCCCATGACGAAATCCGGCTGCACGCCCCAGCGCCGCAACACCGCGAACAACGCCACCTCGATCGCGAACAACGCCGGCTGAGCAAACTCGGTGCTATCCAGCAGATCGCCATCAGCACCCCAAACAACCTCGCGCAGCGGCAACCGCAGATGGCGATCCAACTCATCGGCCACCCCATCAAACGCTTCAGCAAACACCGGCAACTCGCCGTACAACTCGCGGCCCATCCCGATGCGCTGCGAGCCCTGCCCGGGAAACACCACCACGGTCTTCCCCACCCACCCCGCTTGACCCATCACCGCACCCGCGCCCGGCTCACCGCCGGCCACCGTCGCCAACCCCGCGATCAACGCCTGCCGGTCGGCGCCCACCACCACCGCTCGATGCTCAAACACCGACCGACCTGCCAACGAGTAACCCACATCGACCGGATCCAACCCCGGCTCAGCCTGCACGTGGGCCAACAATCGGCCCGCCTGCGCCGTCAACGCCTCAGCCGTTCTCCCCGAAACCACCCACGGCACCACCGACATCCCCGACTCGCCCCCGGCGCTTTCGCTCACCTCAGCCGGGGCCTGCTCCAAGATCACATGCGCGTTGGTGCCGCTGATCCCAAACGAGGACACCCCCGCCCGGCGCGGACCCCCATCGGCCGGCCAATCCCGAGCCTCGGTCAACACCGACACCGCGCCGCTGGCCCAATCCACCCGCGGGGTGGGCACATCCACATGCAGCGTTGCCGGCATCACCCCATGCCGCATCGCCTGCACTACCTTGATCACCCCGGCCACACCCGCCGCGGCCTGGGTATGACCCATATTCGATTTGATCGAACCCACCCACAATGGCCGCTCCGACGGACGGTCTTGCCCATAAGTGGCCAACAACGCCTGCGCTTCAATGGGATCACCCAACGTGGTGGCAGTCCCGTGTGCCTCCACCACGTCCACATCGGCCGCGGTCAACCCCGCACTGGCCAACGCGGCCCGAATCACCCGCCGCTGGGCAGGCCCGCTCGGCGCGGTCAACCCGTTAGACGCACCGTCCTGATTGACCGCGCTACCGCGCACCACCGCCAACACCGAATGTCCCAGCCGCTGCGCATCCGATAGCCGCTCGAGCACCACGACACCGGCACCCTCACCCCACCCGGTCCCGTCGGCCGCTCCCGCAAACGCCTTACAACGCCCATCAGCAGCCAACCCCCGCTGCCGACTGAACCCCACAAAAAGCGACGGCAACGCCATCACCGTCACGCCACCGGCCAACGCCAAATCGCACTCGCCCGACCGCAACGATGCCATCGCCAAATGGATCGCTACCAACGACGACGAACACGCCGTATCCACCGACACCGCCGGGCCCTCCAGCCCCAACACATACGACACCCGCCCCGAGGCCACGCTCACCGCCGTGCCGGTCAACCCATACCCCTGCAGGCCCCCGGTCTCCTTGCTGCCATAACTCGGCGCGAAAATCCCGGTAAACACCCCAGTCGCGGACCCCCGCAACGACAACGGGTCAATCCCCGCGTGCTCCAACGCCTCCCATGAAATCTCCAACATCAACCGCTGCTGAGGATCCATCGCCAACACCTCACCAGGGGCGATGCCAAAGAACCCGGCGTCAAAGCCGGCCGCGTCGTCTAAAAACCCACCCCATCGCGAGTAGGTCTTGCCCTCCGCGTCGGGATCTGGATCAAACAACCCCTCCACATCCCAACCCCGGTCCGTCGGAAACTCCGACACCAGATCGCGACCCTCCGAAACCACCTCCCACAACTCCTCCGGAGAGTCCACCCCGCTCGGAAAGCGACACCCGATCCCCACCACCGCCACCGGCTCTGTCGCCCGTTGTTCATATTCCCGCAGCCGTGCGCGTGCCTCATCGAGCTCGACAGCAACCTTTTTTATATAGCGGACCAGCTTTTCGCTCTGCTGGTCGGCGCCTTCAACGCTCGTAGTCATAGTCAGTTGCTCCTCTTCATTACTCGCCAAATTCGGAATCGATTAGCTGGAAAATTTCGTCAGGAGTCGAGGCAGCCTGGATCCGCGTGCCCAAGCGATCCTCGCGGTCGGTGATGATGCCGAGGAGGGCACGCAAACGATCTGCCACCCGCTGCTTCTCGCTGTCCCCGATCGCCGCCACCATCTCTTCGACCTTCTTCAACTCCTCGTCGAGTAGTGAGTAGCCGTTGGCGCCGATATTTGCGGGAAGGGGCAACGCCGCCCGCCTGTCCCCTCCGGACAGTTCAGCCTCCAAATACTGAGCTAATCCTGATATCGAGCCGTAATCCCACCCGACCGTGTCAGGCAGCCGCAAGCCCGTCACTGCTGCCAATCGATTACAGAGTTCAACTGTCATTTGCGAGTCAAAACCCAGCTCCGAGAAGGCGAGATCCCGATTTACCGACCGGGGATCCGGCTCACCCAACATCCTCGCGGCCTCTGCGCAAACTGCCTCGACCACCAGCCGGTGACGTTCTTGCTGCAAAGCGGCCAGCCGCTCCTTGAGTGTCACCTCGCCGCCGTTTCCACCAACAAGCTGCGTGTTCTCTGCCGGTCGGCGCTCAAGCTGCGCCGCCGCGTCAGACCCGGGCTCAATCAAGATCAAGGGAAGTTCCCAAATCGGTTTCGTTGGACTCTCCATGCGAAGCGCGCCACGCACTAATTTCCCGTTCGCGGTGCGAGGGAGTCGCTCAACAATGGCAAACCTGTGCGGAACCTTGAACGCAGACAGTCGGCTAAGCAATCGCCGGTGGATGTCTCGCAGCACCGATTCATCGATGAATGCACCGATCGTCGGGACCAGAAACGCCTGCAGCGTCGACGCGCTTGTGGACTCCCTTACTCCGACAACCGCGGCCTCAGCCACCGCGTCGTCTTCACTAATGATTCGCTCGATCTCCCGCGGATTGACGTTGACCCCTCCGACAATTTCTGTGTCATCCGCGCGGCAATGGTACGTAACCCACCCCTCACCGTCCATGCACACCTTATCCCGTGTGTCGAGCCAACCCTCATTTCCCGGGAGCGGATCGGGCCAATTCCAATAGCCCGGTGCGATCGATGATCCGCGGACCCATAGGTTCCCCTCAACCCCAGGTCCGGCGGTCGTGCCATCCGGCGCCACAACGCGGATCTCATAGGGCGGAAGAACCTTTCCCAGAGTCCCCAGACGCCATTCGTCGATGCCATTCGATACGAATGTCTGCCCCACCTCGGTAGATCCAATTCCGTCAAGGATGGGGATGCCGCCAAAGAATTCCATGAGCCGCTCGGCGAGACCGATCTCAAGCGCCTCTCCCGCTGATACCACACATCGGAGCGAACGGAACGAATCGGGAGAGCATGTGTCGACAACTCTGGCAAAGAGAGTTGGCACACCGTAAAGCACCGATGGCTCAAATCTCGCACTTAGCGTGGCTGCCACTTCCGGACTTACCGGCAACGGATTGATGACCGCGGAACCACCTGTCGCAAGTGGAAACCAGACCGAATTACCTAGCCCATAGGCAAAATACATGCGCGCGCTACATAGCCCGATGTCTTGGGGAGTGAGCCGCAGCGCTTTATTACACATAGCGTCAATGAACGTCAACGGGTCGGCGTGGCGATGGATCGCCGCTTTCGGCGGACCCGTAGTACCAGACGTGTAAGTAGCGTAGGCAAGAGCGTCACTACCCACCGGTTCGTAGTCTCCCGGCCCGACTCGAGTCGCATCGGCCAAGAGCTCTGCGGCTTCCACAACGCCCGACGGCTGGAACCGATCGCGGAGAGCACCAGATGTGACGACAAGCGCTGGCTCCGTGTCGCGCTCCTGAAACGCGTGGTCTTCGCGGTGGAGCTCCGGATTCGCTAGGAACGCTATAATTCCACGCGCCAGGCACGCCAGCAATAGCTGCACTAGGTCCGGCGAATCCGGGAGACATAACAGGACGCGATCTCCTCTGGAAAGGCCGCGGTTTTTGAGCACTTCCCCAAGACGTGCGCCACCATCATGGATTTGGCCATGCGTCACGACGCCTGCTATGCGCCGGATGTAGGCGGGCTTGTCGTACCATCCTGCTTCCGATGCCCGCTGCGCGAGTAGTCCCGCTAGATTCTCATTTCGCATGATTAGATGGCCACCCTCGCGCACCGCTGTAACGTGCTCCGTCGATACGAGGTTGCGACATGACATTGTCGGCGCCAAGGACTGCTGGGGATTCGATCATGATGTACAAATCGATCTCCACTCCTCATGTGCGATGTCGTTTGAATGTTGGCGACGATCGGGTTCTTCACTCAGACCATCTTCGAATACACTTTGAAGAAAATACTCGGTAATAATAAGGGCCGGTTGGGCTTCGGCAATGACGCGATACCGGCGGGCGACGGTTCTCGTTCGCGAATTCCGATATCCGTCAAGCGCGAGCCAACCCGGCAACTTTCCCGTCCAGACTTTAGCCTCCTCTTTGAAGGTCTCAATACGACTGGCCGCCATAACCTCACCAATAGGACGATCCGTCTCTACCAAGCTTGTCGTGATTGCGGGGGGTAACAGATCAATGGCAATCAACGACTCTGCAGCTACGAATGGGTGCCCCGAACGCCGACCCTTAAGCAAGATATTACGCTGGAGAACCCGACCGACCGCTAAATGGTCAAATTCGGGTACTTTCGGCGTGACGTCGTGAATCTGTTGGTTGATAATCTGTACGACGATCTCATCGTTAGCAAGCACGCTGAGAATCCGAGTAAGGGTCCCATTGGTTGCGATAAGTATCCGAAGGTCGCGATTGAGCTTTCGGATTTTGTCTTCAGACAGAATGCACTCGGTCATATCTGCAATCTCTCGGGTAAAGCAGACCAACTTTGTGACGCAGGTCCGGCGAGGTTCAGCGACCCCGATCATGCCGGAACGTCCAAACGGGTGAATTCGCGGTGTAGGTAACGCTCGACGCAGGCTGAACGTCGAACCTTACCGCTGGTGGTGACCGGAATCGAGCCCGGCGCCACCATAACGACATCTGAGACGCCCAGACAGTGTGATCGGGATATCGCGGAGGTGACTTCACGTTTGACGGCGCGGAGCTTATCCATTGCCTCCTCATCTGTATGATCCCGCTTCATGAGTTCGATGATGGTGACAAGCTTCTCAGTGCGGTCATCCGGCACAGCTATCGCCACGACCCGGCCGCCGGTGATTTCCTGAATCGTCGCCTCGATGTCGTCCGGATAGTGATTGGACCCATCCACGACCAAGAGATCCTTGATGCGGCCCGTGATGAACAGTTCGCCTTCGAAAATGACGCCGAGGTCTCCGGTCCGCAGCCACGGACCTTCTGGTGTGCCGGGCGAGGGACTGACAAGCTTTGCACCGAATGTCTGCTCGGTGAGTTGGGGGTTCCGCCAGTAGCCCATGGCGACGTTGTCCCCCTGCACCCAGATTTCACCGATCGCTCCCGCCGGATTCTCCATCCTGGTACCGGGGTCGACGATTCGCACTGTTGATGCCTGCGGCGCGCCGTAACTGACCAGCTTGGCGCCGTCGCTCGTTTCGCTCTCGCAGCGCCTCGCCTGACCGGCCGACAAGTGCTGGTAGTCAAAACAGACACTCTTCGGTGGGCGTCCTGGTCCGGCGGTAGCCACGTACAGCGTCGCCTCCGCGAGCCCGTATGACGGTCGGATTGCCGTCTCGCTGAGGTTGAAGCGGGCGAACCGGTCGGTGAAACGCTTGACCGTCGCAGCGTTTACGCGTTCGGCACCAGTGGCGATCGCCCGCACGTGCCCGAGATCAAGTCCGGCCATATCGTCATCCGATGTTCTGCGCACTGCCAGTTCGAAACCGAAATTCGGTGCACTGGAAATCTGTCCACGATGTTTGCCCAGCAATTGCATCCAGCGGGCAGGCCGTTGCAAAAATGCCATCGGACTCAGCAACACTGCGGTGCTTGCACCGATGATCGGGAGTAGGACGCCCATTATCAACCCCATGTCGTGATAGAACGGCAGCCACGACACACCAATTGATGGAACGCTTTCCGAATCCCCGAGGTAATCGGACAATATCTGTACGCAGTTGGTGATGACGTTCTTGTGCGAGACGACAACACCAGCCGGCGAGCGGGTCGACCCCGATGTGTACTGGAGATATGCCGTGCTCGGATGCGCATATGGAGCCGCATCGAGCTCTCGCGGGGAGTCCAGGTCCAGCGAGTCCACCGCCACGACGATCGGTGCAGGGCCCTGCGCGGCGCGCGCATGCGGCGCATATTTTGTGACCTGGTCAATGACCGACGAGCTCGTAAGAATGACGGTCGGCAATGAATCCCGCAATGCTGCGGAAATTCGTTCGCCGTGAATGCCGAATTGAGGCATTGGAAGAGGAACAGCGATGAGACCGGCCTGTAGCACGCCCAGGAAGGCAATGATGTATTCAAGCCCCTGAGGGGCTAATATCGCGACCCGATCGCCGCTCGACCCGCAGATCCTGAGCTCCTCTGCCACGATCATCGCTCGCCGGTAGACCTGCCACCACGTGAGGGTTTCCGTAAAACCAGTCGGATCTGTCTCATAGTCGATGAACTTGTACGCCGCGCGATTGGGGTACTGGCTGGCTGCCTTGCGCAGCAGATCGGTAAGTGACGACTCGCTCATCGCGAATCGCGTTGCGAACCCGTTCGGCGGTGGTGCGGCTTGCCCACCCGTTCCCGGCGTCGGTCGATCGCCTCCTGGACTAAGGCGAACCGACCCAGCGCTCACGTTCATCACCCCTCCTTTCGGCACGCTCCCCGCCGGCAATGGTAGTGAGACTAGCGTCTATCACGGCCGTGTAGCAAAATCAGCGGATGGTCGGACCCTACCTTCACCGGGCGGCACAACGTGGGGGCCTATACCGGGTAAGAGGTAGCTGGCGCAGGATCACGTTCGACATTGCGGCGGGCCAGGTAGGCGCTTTACCCTGGCGCTCAGGCTGTTACACCCGCCCCGGCGAAAACAGCGCTGACTGTCACTAGGCTGTCGAATTAGCTGATCGCGTCATTAACACGGCATGAAATGTTTGTCGCGACGGCATGACATCGGTGGGGCCAGGCATCGATGCCAGCAGTGTCGGAGGCATGCAACGGCGCGGTCAACGAGACCGCGCGCCGACCAGCTTGGTATTTATCGATGACCCGTCCGCCGGCTTCACCGATGCGGCCGGCACCTGTCATCTTAACCGCCGCAACTTCCGGCTATTGCGGAAGATTCCCGGTGCGTTCGGACGCCGGAAACGACGAGATGTCATCTCGGGCGAGTTCGAGCACATGGATCTCCCCCGCCGTGCCGTCGACCTCGACCAGCGCTCCCGCCGGCAAAGACCTGGTGGCCCCCTGAGCATCCACCACGCACGGGAACCCGAACTCGCGCGCCACCACGGCGGCGTGTGACATCGGGCCGCCGAGCTCGGTCACCACGGCCGCGGCGTAGCAGAAGGCGGTGGTGTACCCGACGTCGGTGACCTCGGCGACAAGGATCTCGCCGGGTTGCAGGTCGTCGATGGTCTCGGGCCGCACGATCCGCACCCGGCCGCGCACCCGTCCCCCGCAGACGCCGACTCCGCGTAGGGTGTCCCCGCTGGCCAGCGCCGTCGACGACGTGGTCGACGGCTGCCAGCTCCCGCTGAACACCGTCGCCGGAACGACGGCGGCCAGCCGACGCTGTTCGGCCCGCCGCTGGGCCACCAGCTTTGCGACGTCCGGCGGGAGGGCATCGAGTTCCTCGACTAATAGGTAGAAGATGTCGTCGGCGGTGTCGATGAGCCCGGCGTCGACCAACCTGAGCCCATACTCCCGCAGCAGACCGCGCAGCACCCAGTTGGCCCGCACCATTTTGTCGCGACGGACTTCGCGGTCGCGCAGTTGCCGCACGGCCAGGGCCGCAATCGGCTTGGCATGCAACGGAATATCGCGATCTCGTGTTCGTTTCTAACTGGTTCACCAACTGTGAGGTCTTTCCGGCTAGTGGGCGCGTATCCGACGCCAGAAATCATGCGGGTAAGGCGAATCGGCTCGCTCAGGCCGTGGCGATCGGTATTGGATGGTGGGGTTGATGCAAATGGTGGCCCGCGATCTGGAATCAGGCGCACTTTACGACGGACGAAGGCCTGGCCAACGAGCTAGCGCCGACAACAGCGATCGCGGCAGGACTGTGGCTGGCCAACCGACGAACGCCGCCTGTTTGCAGCCGACAACCGTCGAGACTGAACTGCCATCCCGAGTGAGAACCGACCTTTACCCGCCTGCGTCCAAACCGGTATGGATGAAACCGAACGCGAAGCGATTCGAGCCGAAGGGCTTGACCCTGGCGACCCGGGCCGTCGTGACGGCGATCGACTTAGTCAGATGGCAGCTGTCGATGTTGGGTCTGTGAGGCCGCCGTGGGAGTGGGCCGTGTAGTGCCCGTGCGCGTGGAACCAGCCGAAGCCCAGGCAGGCCGCGTGCGCCATGCGCGGGACCGCGTCCAAGACGACGCCGGGATGTCGGGACGGCTACGCCGCCGGATCCATGCCGTGGACCGTTTCGTAGGCCCTGTGCATATTTTCGCGCTGATTCCACAGCCTCTTGGCAACGTTTTCGCCGCAACTCGCGGCAGGACCGGTGTCGGTCGGTTCTTGTACCCTGAAAGTGCTTCATGAGATGCCGTCGCCAAGCTCCGACTGGACGGCACGCCAACCCCACGCTCGCGGGTGGCTCGGATGAGGAAGCGGCGGGCACCAACTGGTGTCGGCAAGAGCGGCCCCGGCCGTCCGGGGCCCGGAATGAGGACCGGCAATGCCAGATAACCCAGCATCTCAGGACCCGCCTTCCGCTCAATGACGCTCAGCGCCGTGACCTCGCGGACAGAGTCGGCTACGGCTCCGCCACGACCCCACCCGGTGACCTCACATCACCGACCCAGCAGACACCACCGCGAGTCGGCCCCGATTCCCGTTGCCGGCAAAGGAATTTGAAGGAGTCGTGGCGACCAGGACTGGCGACAGGGTGGGGACCGTACTTCGATGCCCATGTCTCCGCCTACACGGGTGACCGCGTGGATCAACTTGAAAGGAGTGCACGCGCTGCCAAAGGGTCTTAAGGACCCGCGGCGCTAGGGCTAGTTCACCGGCGGTGACGGATTGACCTTGTCCCCCCGAATTTCGGCGACAGCCGGCTCGGTGTCCCGCCACGGAGCCGACGACACCGTCAGCGTGACCACGTGCCAAGACCACATTCGTGTGCATCGAAAGAGAAGGCGTCTCCGCCAATTTCAGTGCTCGGCAACAGACAGCCCGAATCTTCTGTCGTATTGCGTGTCCAGCGCTACAGTTCATCGTCTTCAGGTTGACGTGCGATGAATCCGGCCATGCCGGGGACCGTGAATCCAATCCGCCCCCGCTCTGCGGAGTAGACGATCCCCTTTTTAATCAGGCTCGCACGCACGGGCCCAGCGGTGCTCTGTGGAATCGACAATGACGCGGTCTTCGGGTTCGGCTCGCCGGTCGCAGCGATCGCGCGCAGATAGCGCCGCTCTGCCGGCGTCGCGCGATCCCAACGGGACGGATAGAACCCTTGGTCGAGCTGTGCGCGGCCAGCGGCTAGCGCTTCGTGGGCATCGTCTGCCGTGAATGGTGCTGCCGGCGCAACGTCCCAGATTGCTTTCCCGAACTCCTGCAAGAAATACGGGTAGCCTTCCGAAGCTTCCGTCAAAATATCGAGGGCTTCTGCCGTGAACCTGCCACCGGTGCTTTCCGCAGGGTCGCTCAGCGCCCTACGGGCGGCGTCTTCAGCCAAGGGCCCAATGATCCGGTAAAGGAAAAGCCGCTCGGAGTACGAGCGGGCCTCGCCGAGCACGGCTGGGACGCTCGGCAATCCGGCTCCAATTAGGTAGAAGGGCCAGGACTCCTGGTTTGCGCGGTGCTGTGCCATCACCAACGCGGACAGGAGGGTGGTGTCGAGATCCTGCAGCTCGTCAATAAACAACCCGACCGCAGTACCGCTCTTCCGCGCGTAGTCACAAATCGTTTCGAGCAGTTCGTCGAGGTCGCTGACGATATCGCTCTCGTCCGGTATCGGGGCGCTCACCGATAGACCGGCCAGGGAAATGGATGAGCCCGCGATGAGATTGCCGACCTTCTCGGCCAGCTGACCAAGCGCATGTTTATGGCTATATTTACGCAGCCCAGCCTTCAGGCCGTTGGCAAGTTGCTTGTAGTTGACCTTCGAGTTGGTGCTGTTGGCCTGTGCCTCCATCTGGACCGTGTACCAATTGTGGTTGTCGGCGTTCGACCTGAGGCTATTAAGTAGAGCCGTTTTGCCAACTCCTCGGAGCCCGGTGAGCATCATGCCGCGGTCATAGTTGCGGCTGCCGGCTTTGGCGACCAGGAGATCGAAAGCTTCGATCTCGGCGTCGCGTCCTTGGAGGGACGGCGGTTTTCTCCCAGATCCCGGGGTGTACGGGTTCAACGCGGGGTCCATGCCAGCAATCTACACGTTTGTAGGGCTTTATAGGGTTCTATACGGAAAACCCTATAGGTACCTATAAAGGGGTAGGAATCTGTAGAGACGCTCTCCTGTCACGCCGCTCTGCGCCAGTGGGGCGACCTGGCACCCGCGCTGCGTCCACCCACAATCTGCCCACAATCTGCCCACAATCTGCCCACAATCTGCCCACAGTTACAGATAACTACCGTGAACCACTGTGATCTAATTCAGCACGTCGATTCAGGTGTAAACCGTTGGCCAGCAGCATGATTCGCCTTTGCAAGGCAGGTGTCAGGGGTTCGAGTCCCCCTTCGCCCACATTTGAGCAGTTCTACGAACCGCAGGCGCTGAGGTCACGATCTCCATAGGGGTCGTGACCTTTGTGCCCTTTACGAGGACGTCGTTCGGACGGCTTAACGCCTGGGGCTGCTACCGCTGAGTTCCCCGAATGCTCTGGATCAGGCGTCTCGCATGGCAGCGCCACCGCTTCTTGGGCTCCTAAAACTGCAACCGTGTAGTGAATTGACGTCCGCGCGGGCATTAGTAGCGTAATTGCCAGCTCAGGAGGGGTGATCATGTTCGTCGCGGCGAGACGCCCGGGTTCGGCGCGCGTTCACGAGACCCAACCCACTGAAAGAGATGGGCGTAACGCGGCGCAGCCCCGGGCGGTCCTATGGGTCTGCCCTACATAGACATCGACGCGCTGATCGCTGAGGCCGGTGGCGATCCGTGGGCGATCAACCGAAGCCTGCAGGCCGGTGATCCGTTGCAGATCTCCAATCTGGCCGAGGCGATTCGCGAAGCCGGCCGCTGCACGGCAGAGGCCGACCACGCGTTCGAGCAAGCCCGTAACCGCTTCGACGCGGCCTGGAACCATCAGACTGGCGACCACCCGATCAACGATTCCGCCGAAGTGCAGCGGGTGACGCAGTCCTTGGGTGCTCAGTCCCTTCAATTGCCCAAGATCGGCGTCGACCTCGAGAACATCGCCGCCACCTTGGCCGAAGCGCAGAAAGCCGCCGCTGGACAGATCGCCAATTTAGATTCCCAGCTGCAGGAGCTCTCCAACTTACTTTGCCAAGCCGCCGCGATGTTGCAAGACAAAAGCCTCAGCGCGGCGGACGTGGATGCGCTCCACGCGTTCATCAGAACATGCGAAAGTGACGCCCTCCGGGACACCAAAGCCGCTCTCGCTCAGCTGCAATCGATCCGCAATAGCTACTCCGGCTGCCTCCAGAAATCGCTGGATAGCTTGCACACCGATGGGTACGACGCCGCCCCGCTTCACGGTCTCGATAGTGACGGGGTAGCCCCGCCGTCCGACGCCCAGCAGACTGCGCTCGCCAATATCCGGCGGATCACCGACCAGGCTGTGGTCGATCAGATGGGCAAGGTACGCGCCGCGCAGGCAGCCCTGGACAAGGCCATGGGTGACCTATATGCCCACGGGCCCGGCTCGCCGGAGGGGGGAGCTGCCAGCGCCAGGCTGCCCGAGCTCAAGTCCGACCTTGCCAAGGCCCTCGACGATCTGGGCAAGATTCCCAACTACAACAACATCGATCCCGCGTCGGTCACCACCACTCCCGACGGCCATTTCATGTTCACCTACAAGGTCGACGGACAGCCGGTACAGGTTTTCGGGCAGCTCAAAGACGGCACGGGCGAATTCTTCGACCAGGCCATCGGCACGTCCTACACGTTCAGCGGCGGCAAGTTGACCGGCATGCGCACACCGGATCCCGGGAAGGTGGAAGCCACGCCCGAACCGCTGTGGAGCGCTATCACGTTGGCTGTCGGCGGGCCTGAACTCAAGGCCGGCGGCGAGGCGGCCTGGCAAGGCCTGAAGACGCTTTTCAGTCGCGAAGCGCTGCAGGGTCTTTCCGCCGACAACGTCCTCCCCCGCGCACTAAGCGCGGCCGAGATGCGCACGGCAATCGCCGAAGCGGACCTTCCCCCGCATGGCTCACCACTTCCGGACGTCAGCGGACAACCCGTGCCGGGCACCCACCCCGGTCCCCCGCCCGTCGTTGAGCACACGCCGCACCCCGGTGGTGGTGAGATTCCGGCCGAACACGCCCCCGCGGGCCCCCATGTGCCTGTGGTACCTGACAACCCTCGGGCTCCGGTACCGCCCAATGCACCGCCGCCGCCGCTGCCCCCGGAACACGAACTGTTCCACGGATACCACCCGGTCGAACCGGGCCCGCAGTTCACCGAGGCTGACGGCAGTCTGTCCTATCCCGACGACAACTGGTGACCAAACCGTACGCGGTGCCGGGTACCGTCATTCCCGACGCAGCTCTTGAGCCAGGCACAGTTCTCGGCCGTTTCGGCAGTCCTTTCGGTTCCTACTTGGCCGAAAGCGACGACCACTGACAGGCCTCTTGGGACTCATACCCCGGGCCGCTGCGGCGAACCAACGGTCGCGCAAGTCCCTGACCTCTACTCTCGTTGTTCATGGCGGCGTTCGGTGAGCTGTTGGGCCGGTTGGACCCGGACCCACTCCGGCGCGGCAAACAGTTTGAGCGCATCTGCCGGTGGTTCCTGACGCACGACCCGGTTTACGCTCGCGAGCTTCGCCAGGTATGGCTGTGGGGTGAGTGGCCTGACCGGTGGGGCGCTGATGCCGGTATCGACCTCGTGGCCGAGGACCGTCACGGACACCTATGGGGAGAAGCCAAACCCGTCTGCTGCTCCATGCACATCGAGTATTCCCAGCCGAAAACCCAATCCGAGTCGGTAAGAGATTGTGCCCCCAGATATTAGACGGCCCGTGCGACTGTGTTTGGCGTGGACGAGGCACCACGCTCCATTGACGGCGACCAGCGGTGTAGCTCTCCGATTACGACTGCACCCACCGCGAGATTTCCGGCGTAACGGCATCGGTGATGTCGTCGAACTCGGGGTGCTTCTTGAGCACGGTGCCGATCATCGAGCACACGGGGACGATGCGCTTGCCTTCGCTGCGGGCCTCGTTGAGCGCCTCCTCGACGAGAATGGTCGCCAGGCCACGTCCGCCGTACGCCGGATCGATTTCGGTGTGATAAAAGACGCGCTGGTCGTCGCGGTCGGCGAAATCGGCGAGGCCGACTTGCTTGCCCTCCACGGCAATCGTGTACCGGCCGTCCTCGAGGCTGACGGTCGTTTCTGCTCCGGTCTTATCGGCGATCATTTGTGCTGTCCTTTCTTTGCGGTACAGGTCGAGGCCGCAGCCGAGTGGTCGGCAACGGCGGGGCGGGCAGCCGGGTCAGCGAACCCCGGTAGCCTTGGACGGCACCGAAGCGCGCGTCGCCGTCCTCCCACAGTTGGCGGTAACTCACGATGTCCTCGTGGCTTCGTCCCACGAAGTTCCACCACATCACCAGCTCGTCGGTGAACGGTGTCCCACCGAGCAGCAGCATCCGCGCGGGCCCCTCCCCCACGTTGCGCAGGCGCAGCGACGAGCGGCCCGGACTCAGGTAGGCCAGTTCGGAAACAGTCAAAGCGGTCTCCTCCACACGGACGGCGCCCAGATCGCAGAGCACCCCGTGCTCGAATGCCGGGTCGACATCGATATCCAGGCGAGCCCCGGCGCCGAGATCGACTTGGGCGCCCAGCAGCGGAGTGAAGGTATGCACCGGGGACGCGGTGTCGGCCAGCTCACCGAGGAACACGCGCACCGTCGCACCGGGAAGTGGCGCCGGATCCGGCACGTAGTGGGCGAAGTCGCGACCGGTGTCGCGATCGGAATCGGGTAGCGCCACCCACAGCTGGACACCGTGCAAGGCGCCTGGCGACGGAAGCGAGACCTCGGAGTGGCAGATACCGGCGCCCGCAGTCATGAGGTTCAGCTCGCCGGGCCGTACTGCTGCGTGCACGCCCGCACTGTCGTTGTGCTCCACTTCCCCGCTGAACAACCAACTCACCGTTTGTAGTCCGGTGTGCGGATGCGGCGGGACGTCCATGCGCGCGGACGCCGGACCGTAATGGTCGATGAAGCACCACGCCCCGATCAGCGAGCGCTGGCGTTGCGGAAGCGTGCGTTGCACCCGCATCGCCCGGGGCCCGCCCAACGGAACCTCCCGGGGGCGCAACACCTCGGTGCCCACGCTTGGTGAAGCAGCGCAGGCAACTTCGATCGGCGCCGGCTCAAGGTTGCTCATCGTCCACTCGACCGTACCCAGGCCCATTACTTGCGCGGCGGTCGGAGGACCTTCATGGCCAGCCGCATGACGGGTTCGGGTACCCGGTCCTGCATCGACAGCGCGGTGTCGGCGGCGCGGGATCGCAGCGGCGTGCCGCGACCGAACACCCGGTTCAGCGGTCCGCCGGACGGCTCGAGCACCACATGCAGTGGCGGCGTGCCGACCGCGGCCCCCAGCGCGTTGGCGATGACCATCCGCTGGATTTCGCTGGTGCCCTCAAAGATGGTGTATAGCTTGGCATCTCGATACCACTTCTCCACCGGGTGATCGGTGATGTAGCCCCAACCGCCCATGGTTTGAACGGCGCGTTCGGTGGCCTTGACGGCCACCTCGCTGGCGGCCATCTTCGACATCGAGCCTTCCCCGCGCTCGAAGGGAACGTTGTTGGCCGCCATCCACGACGCCCGCCAGGTCAGCAGCCGCGCCGCGTCGATCTGGGTGGCCAGCTCCGCCAGCGGGAAGGCGATGCCCTGGTTGTCGATGATCGGCCCGCCGAATGCCTCGCGCTCAGTGGCGTACGCCGTCGCGTACTCCAGCGCAGCGCGCGCGATCCCGATGGCCTGGGCGGCGACCATGGGCCGGGTCTGCTCGAACGTGCCTAATGTGGCGGAGCCGGAACGCTTTCCGCCCGCCACAACTTCGCGCGCTTTGGCGAGCTTGTGCTCTAGCTTCTCTTGTCCGCCAAGCAGATTGGCGCCCGGGACGCGGACGCCTTCGAACAGCAACTCGGCCGTGTGGGATGCACGGCAGCCCAGCTTGTCCAGCTTGCGCACCAGCTTCAGTCCGGGCGTGCCACCGGGCACCACGAACAGCGCCTGACCACGATGGCCAAGTTCTTCGTCGACGACCGCGTTGACCACGTGCACGTTGGCGATCCCGCCATTGCCGATCCACATCTTGTGGCCGTCGATGATCCAGTCGTCACCGTCGCGGCGCGCATGGGTGCGCAGATTGCGTACGTCGCTGCCGCCCTCGGGCTCGGAGATCGCCAGCGCCGCAAGCTTGAGATCGCCTGGCGTTCCGAAACATTCGGGCGCCCACTCCAACATCTGCTCCGGAGAAGCGGCCTGCCCGATCGCTGACAGGGCCAACGCCGGCATCACGATCGCCAACCCGATCCCGGCGCAGCCCCAAAACAGCTCCTCCATGAACATCGGCAAAGAGAGGCCGGTCGGGTCGCCGATCAGGTCGCGGTAGAACAAGGGGCTGTAGAAACCCCGCTGGGCCGCCTCCTCCAACACCGGCCACGGGAATTCCTGCCGTTGGTCGTAGTGGAGCGCCACGGGACGGATCACTTCTTCGGCGAACTCGTGGGTCCGCCTGGCCAGGTCGTGCTGTGCTGCCGTCGGGGTCAGGTCGAACGTCATGGATCCCGCCTTCGGGTCGACAGACTCGGTCGTGCCGAAGCTCTACCCCGTTGGCTGAGTCAACAAACGGCGCCTACGCAGGACGAACGTCAGGCGGCCGAACGGGGCCCCACTTGCGCCAGGGGTAGGTGCAGCACCAGCGCGGCCACAGGAACAGCCTCATGCTCATGATTGGCGAGCAGGGCCGCATTCTCCGGCAGCTGGCGGGAGTTGATCTCGCCGGACGCGATGCGCCGCAGCACGTCGTGGGCCTGGGCCAGCTGTTCGCGCTTGCGGTACTGGCCCCCGGGCAGTTTGACCCCGGCCCACACGCCGTACTCCTCGCGGTGTGCGATGGCGTGTTGGGCGCACCGGCGCTGCTGCGCCAGCGGGCAGCGGCGCAGGCATTGGATGCGCGCCTCGACGGCCGACCGCTCGTACGCACGGGCCTTGGCCGCACCGTCGCCACCATCGTCGTCGGGGTAGCCGAACCACAGTTCCGGGTTGGAAGCGCAGGGGTGTCCCATGTCGGTCTCCTTGTCAAGCTTGAAACGTAGGCAAAAGCGTATACAGAGATGGGTGCCCAGCGCAAGAGAAACGTGACAAAAACGTATATCCCGAGCAATACGAGTCCAGCTGTGTAATATCCGGCCTATGGCCGGAGCGTGCGGTGAGCCGTGAATCGGCCGGCGCGGCGATCCGCGCTTTGCGGGAGTCGCGTGACTGGTCGCTTGCCGACCTTGCCGCCGCGACCGGTATCAGCATCATGGGGCTTAGCTTTCTGGAGCGCGGCGCCCGCAAGCCTCACAAAAGCACAGTTCAGAAGGTTGAAAACGGGCTAGGTCTCCCGCCGGGCACCTATTCTCGGCTGTTGGTGGCGGCCGATCCGGATGCGGAACTGGCCCGGCTGATGGCCGCGCAACCGCCTGCCGCCATCCCCGCGAGGCGCACCGGGCCGGTCGTCGTGGACCGCCACAGCGACACAGAAGTGCTGGAAGGTTATGCCGAAGCCCAGCTCGAGGCCCTCAAATCCGTCATCGATCGATTGCCTGCGACAACATCAAACGAATATGAGACGTATATTCTGTCTGTGATCGCTCAGTGCGTGAAGGCAGAGATGCTGGCCGCCGGCTCCTGGCGGGTCGCCGTGAATGCCGGCGCGGACTCCACGCACCGATTGATGGAGCACCTTCAAGCCCTGGAGGCGACGCGCACGGCCCTGCTGAATCGGATGCCGGCCAGCTTGAGCGCGCGCTTCGACCGGGCGTGCGCACAGTCGTCATTGCCGGAGACGATCATCGCCGCGCTGGTCGGTGCTGACGTCGAGGAAATCTGGGACATCCGCAACCGGGGGGTCATCCCGCCCGGAGCACTCCCCCGCGTGCGCGCCTTCACCGATGCGGTCGAGTCGGGAGGCCTAGAAGGCGAGGAGGCGCTGTGAACCAAAGCGAGATCGAGGTGCTGAGCCGTGCTCATGACATGTTCGCCGGCGGCACCCGGCACCCGGCACTGGATGCGGGCACTGGGCGTTACCGCAACATGCTGCGGCGAGCGGCCGGGCTGAACGACGGATTGGCACACGGCGGCTATCGGCTTGCGGTGGATCACAGCCGGCAACGGCTTGCAGCCGCCGCCGCCACGGACGCCGCCGCGGCGGACGTCATTGCCAGCGCTCACCGGGATCGGGCCCAGGCCCGCGATCTGACCCGAAGCGTTCTCGACGAAGCTCGTGCCGACGCCACCGTGGTCCCGGCGACGCCGATGGCTCAGCGCGAGGCGATGCGCCGCCGCGCGGCGCGACTTCGGGCGCAACGCGCGCACGTCTTGTCGGCCCGCTTCCGGGCGCGACGACACCTCGCGGAACTGCGGGCGCTGCGCTACCAACTCCTGCGCCCCCGCGCCGCCGGACTGGGGTTGAACGGGCGCGCCGCGATCGCGGTGCGCGCCGCGTTGTCGCGCCTGGGCCGACCCTATGTGTGGGGCGCGACGGGGCCCGACCAGTTCGATTGTTCGGGCCTGGTCCAGTGGAGCTATGCGCAAGCGGGAATCCACTTGGACCGCACCACTTATCAGCAGATCAACGACGGGATCCCGGTGCCCCGCTCGCAAGTCCGGCCCGGTGATCTCGTCTTCCCACACGCCGGACACGTCCAGCTGGCCATCGGCAACAATCTGGTAGTCGAAGCGCCCTATTCGGGTGCCTCGGTGCGGATCAGCCGGCTGGGCGCCAACGTCGCTATCCGCCGACCGCTATGACGAACAGGGTGAGCCGATGACGGAACAAGCCGGGCCTTCGGTAGCCGGCATGCAGGCGCGGCAGTCGGCACTGGCCGGCCAGCACGGAACGGTGGCCGACGCCGACCGTGTGCTGGCGGAAGTGCTCACCAGCGCTCATGCCGCGATGCGAGAGGGCGCCAGGCGCCTGGATGCCATCGCCGAGCAGATCGACCATGCCACCGTGCACCAAGCGAGCCTTGCCGTCGATACGCCCATGGGCGCACGCGAGTTTCAGAGGTTTCTGCTGGACAAACAACGCGAGATCACCGCGGTCGTCGAGGACGCCCGCGAACTCAGCCGAGCGAAAAAGGCGGTGCTGGAAGGCCTTCGGGACCGGTACACCGCCGACACGGGCTAGCGAGGCACGGTTGCAGTGTCATCCACACCCCCTCGGCACAGTGAATTGTCGGCAGGAAAAGGCCTGGGTACTGTCGCCGGGCATGGAGGGGTCGCAACGCGTCCCGCAAGGAATCGCGGTGGCTGCAGAGCCGGTCACCTAACTGATGTCGGCGCACGAGGAGCTGCTTGCCGCGGTGAAATATGTCCGAGACCGCACCGGTGACCCGAACGCGTGGCAGGCGGGCCTGTCGGCCAGTGAGCTGGTTGCCGTGATCACCCCGACGACACGGCCCGAACAGCTCCAGGCGATTGTGGGCAAGATCCGCCAACAACATGCGGCTCCGCCGGACCGAGAGAAGGGCGAGGCGGCGGAAGCCATCGCGCACGCTGAAGCCGCTCTGGCACACCAAAATTCGGCGAGCTCTCAGCTGGACATGCAAGTGATCACGGCCATCTTGAACGCCCACCTCAACGCCGTCGAAGGCAGCCAGGCGCTGACCAAGTTGCAGCAAGACACCGAAGCCGCGGTGCGAACACGATCGGACCTGGACACTCCGGCCGGCGCGCGCGATTTCCAGCGCTTTCTGATCGGCAAGCTCCGAGACATTCGCGCGGTGATCCTCAACGCGAGCCTCGACGACACGTCGAAGTCGGCGCTGATGGCCGCTTGGACATCGCTGTACGACGCATCCAAGAGCCAACCGACCGGTCCCGACGAACATCCGGCCGCCCAGGCGGCCGGCGCCGATGCAGCAACCACACCGCCGACGGAGGACCCCGGGTGGGATCCGCTGCTGGATTCGTTGTTGGCCGATGATCCGGGGTCGGCAACCGATGATCTTTCGGGCGTGGGCGTGCCGGAGGATGCGACCGCCCCGGCGGCGCCTATGGCTCCTGTGCTGCCGCCGATGCCCAATTTCGCTCCGGGACTGCCGAGTTTCGGCGCGACGCCGGGCGGGCTGCCACTTTCCGGCCTGCAGGGTGATGACAGAACGGATCCGGCGCTACAAGGCCTCGACGACGAAGACCTGCTGGACTCCGCGGACCATGGGGACCCAAAGACTGACGCCTCGTCGGATGAACCGGGCGACCAAGAGGGCGACGCCGGTCAGGACGCGTCGGCGGTTGGAGGAGAATCGCCCCCGGCCGGTCCCACCACGGTCACCTTGCCCGACGGCGAGACGGTGACGGCCGCCAGCCCCCAGTTGGCAGCGGCGATCAAAGCCGCAGTCGGCGGAGCCGCGATACCAGATGCCTTCCAACAGCAAGGAATAACGATTCCGCCACCGGGCACCCCGGTCACCAACCCGATCGACGCGTCACACCTGGCTCCGGCGGATATCGGAATGTTTATCGACCGCCACGCCCTTGCCCTTGGCCCCGGTAAAGCCCTTCTCGATGGCCAAATTCAAGACATCGCAACCGTGAGCGGGCCAAGCTTCCTAGGCTGGGAGCATCCGCCGGCGGCGGCCGCAGCCGTGACCGCGCCGGCGGAGCCCGACACACCGACACCCACGCGGCCGGCGACCTCGTCGACCACCTGACAATAGTGATCTCGCCGGTCTGGCCGGCGGCCGTGAACAGGAGACAGCGGATGGCAGATTCGATCCATGTGGTGCCCGCGCACTTGCGCCAAGCCGCTACGCGTCACCAGGAAACCTCGGATTACTTGCGCACGGTCCCGT
This sequence comes from uncultured Actinomycetota bacterium, assembly GCA_963850895.1. Lineage (GTDB taxonomy): Bacteria > Actinomycetota > Actinomycetes > Mycobacteriales > Mycobacteriaceae > Mycobacterium. Next base: position 604,215 of record CAWKNK010000003.1, read on the forward strand.
CGTCGCACGAGGCGATCCAGGAAAGCCTGGATTCCCTGGGGCCGATCTTCGGTGAGCTTCGGGACGCCGGCCGCGAACTTCTTGAGCTCAGACGCCAGTGCTACGAGCAACAAGCCGCCGACCACGCCGACCTGGCGGACAAACTGACGGCGTCGGCGACGATTTGGGAACAGCACGAGCAGGATGCGGCGCGCAACCTCGGCGGCATCGCTGACCGCGGTCGATGACGGACGCGAATCCCGCTTTTGACACCGTTCATCCGAGTGGGCACATCCTCGTCCGCTCCTGCCGCGGCGGGTACATGCACAGCGTTGCGCTGAGCGAAGAGGCGATGGAGACCGACGCCGAGACGCTGGCACGAGGCATTTTGCTGACCGCCGACGTGTCTTGCCTCAAGGCCTTGCTGGAGATTCGCGACGAAATCGTGGCGGCGGGACACACCCCCTCGGCTGAGGTTCCGACCCCGCGAGACCTTGATGCCGCGATCGAGAAGTTGCTGGCGCATAAACTGCGCCGCCGCTACGGTGCGATCTAGACGGCCTACAGCAGCCAGGTCTTGGCCGCCTCGGGATCCGGAGCGATATCGGTGGGCGGCTCTACGGGATTGGGGCCGAATAACTCTCGTGCGCGGGCGAGCAAGGCACGCACTTCATCGAGTTGCTGCTGCAGGGCAGATTCAGCCATGTCCCCACGCTACCCAGGCCGTCACAGCCGCACAATTCACTGACCGAATAGGCCATTCGTCAGATGCCGGTACGCTTAGCCGGTGGCGATCTTCGGTCGGATGACGGCGCGCCAGCGCCTCCGGAGAGCTACCCGGGAATCACTGGCGACGCCGGCCTTCAGCTCTCCCATCGATTGCACCCCGTGGGTGATCGGTGGGCTTTGGCCTGCCGAGCTGTCGACGATCACCGGCGAAAACGCCACGCTCGCAGAGTATCTCAAGGCCGACCTGCAGCGGATCGCCGACGGCGCGAACGAGCAGCTGAAGATGATCAAGCGCGCGGGTTTGGCCGATCTGCCCCGTCAGGCGGAAGAGGCCCGGGTCATCGATGAAGCGCGTGCCCGCGCCGTCCGGCGAGTCGAATCGACGATTCGCCATCTGCACGCGGTGAAGCCCGGGGTGACCGCCGGATATCCCCGCCCACGGATCGTCGAGCCGCTGTCACCGGACATGGACCAGACCCAAGTCATTCCTGCGGTCACCGAGGCGGGACCCCTGCCCCATGCGCCCGCCAGGAGTGTGCGTAAGCCGCGTTGGCGAGTCGTCGACATGCCGGCTCCGGTCGCGCCGCACGGCGGCGGGGACGAGCCCGAGGCGCTTCCGCATGAAACCGCTGTCGAGGAGAACGCCGCGGCGACCGCCCCGGCACCGGACATGGAGGAGACGCAAGTCATCCCGAGCATCACGGAGGTGGAGTCCGTCGCCAACGGTCGCCACCACGCGGAGGCGGAGGAGCCGGCAACGTTCGGAGAAGAACCCGGAGGTGCGCGGGACACCGATACCGAGGATGACGCCGCGGCGGCCTCGATGGAGGAGACGCAGGTCATTCCCGCGATCACCGGGGCCGAGCCCGTGGTTGATGAGCCGGCCGAGAGTGCGGCCGAGGCGGGTGGGGAGCCCGCCGACAGCGGTCGCCACCACGCGGTGGTCGGCGAGCCGGTAGTGGGGCAGGACGAACCGGAACCCCCTCGGGAACCTGCCACCCCGATCCGCGAAAAGACCACCGCTGCAACGGGTTTCGATATCGGCCGGCTGAATCGGCTACTCGAGTTCGTGGTCCGCCAAGAGCCGCGGCTGAATTGGGCGGTCGGCGACCTTCTGGACGGCACGACCGTTTTGGTCACCGACCTCGCCCACGGCTGGATACCGGCAGGTATCAACCTTCCGGCGGGCGTGCGGTTGTTGGAACCCGGGCGACGCACTGGCAGGGTCTCTGCGTTGATCGGCGACGCGGCGCGCGTCGTGACCTACGCTCCTGGTGATTCGCTGCGCCGCTCGGCCGACTTCGCCGCGACGAAATCGTCGTTGGAAGCGCGCGAGCTGCCCGCCATCGAGGATCTGGGCAGGGTACTGAGCGAAACCACGCGCCGGTTCGACGGACTCCCCCGGATCGTGCAGAGGCTGGCGGACGCGGCTGCCGCCGACGCCGTTGTCATCGACCAGGAGGTCGACGTCCTGCGGGTGCACCTCGATACGGCGCGCTACCAGCTCTTGGTCCAATACCCGACCGTGAATCCGGCGCTACTGCTCAAGTGTCTGCTGATGGCCGCCACCGAGGGCATCGCGAGCGGAGACTCGGTCTCGGCGAATTATCACCTCGCCTGGTATCAGAAACTCGCCACCCAGCCGCCCGGCTCATAGGCCGCCGTGGAGCGCGCCCGTGACCCGCGAGTATGAATTGACGCTGGTTGGAGGGGTCGACATACTGTGATCGTGTCGGGTTCGGGCGGTCGCGCGAATCTTAGCGACAAGGATCTCGTCGAATCCGTTCTTCGCGAACTCAGCGAGGCGGCCGACAAGTGGGAAGCCCTCGTGGCCCAGGCCGAGGCCGTCACCTACAGCGTCGATCTCGGCGACATCTATGCCGTGGCGAATTCCGACGGCCGGTTGCTCAAGCTCACTCTCCACCCGGGCGTGATGACCGGATACGCCCACGGTGAGCTTGCCGACAGGCTGAACCTCGCGATCTCAGCGCTGCGCGAAGAGGCCGAGGCCGAGAACCGGGCAAGTTACGGCGGCCCGCTGCAGTAACCGCGCGCTCATCGACCGGCGCTTGGGTCGAGTGGGCACCGGCTCTCTTCGCGCGCTCGCGCGCTCATCGACCGGCGCTTGGGTCGAGTGGGCACCGGCTCTCTTCGCGCGCTCGCGCGCTCATCGACCGGCGCCCGGCGGACCCGCGAACGCTTGCGCGATCTCCAGCCAGCGCTGCGCGTCGGGCCCGTGTGCTGTGATGTCGAGGGCGTTGAGCGGGCGCCGCTGAGTGACCAAGAAGCAAAAGTCTTCGGCGGAACCGGTGACCCGCTGCGCCGCATCGGGCGATCCCCAGCTCCAGGTGTCGCCGCTGGGTCCGCGCAGCTCGACCAGGAACGGCTCGGCCGGAGCGGGGAGATTGTTGACGAAAAAGGCGTAGTCGCGGGTGCGCACCCCGAGATGAGCGATCGACCGCAGCCGGTCGGTGGCCGCCCGTTTGATACCCAGCGCGTCGGCGACGTCCAGCCCGTGCGCCCAGGTTTCCATCAATCGCGCGGTAGCCATCGACGCCGCACTCATCGGTGGTCCGAACCAGGGCAGTTTGCGCCCGGCGGGAACCATCAGCAGCTCGTCGTGCAACCGGCCGCGGGTGACCCGCCAGTCGGAGAGCAACTCGGCCGGCGGCAGAGCCGCCAATTCCTCGGCGCCCGCGTCGACGAAACCGGTCGGGTCGGCGGCCGCGGCCTTGAGCGCTTCGGCGAACCCCGCCTCGTCGGTGACCGAGGTCAGCGCGACCCGGTCCGTCCACAACAGGTGCCCGATCTGGTGGGCGATGGTCCAGCCCGGCGCGGGCGTCGGATCCATCCAGCGTTCGGCCGGCAGTGGTGCAACCAGGGCGTCAAGCTCGTCACTCTCGGCGCGTAGGTCAGCCACGATGGGCTCGGGACCCGCCATCATTGCCTCCGATCATCGGTTGCCCCCGCCGGGTAGCGATTATTCGCTTGTTCGCCGCGTCGGCCGAGGAGGCTGTGCGTGGCCAGGCCGGCCAGGTAGAGCCCCGAGCCGAACAGCGCGAATGCGGGCGCATGCCCATCGGCGGGAATCAACGCCGCGGCCACCGTGATCGAGACGATGAACGAGACCCAGAACAGCGCGTCTTGCACGGCGAACACGTGCCCGCGAAGGGCGTCATCGACGTCCATCTGCATCGCCGAGTCGGCGCACAGCTTGACCGTCTGCCCGGTCACGCCCAGGAGGAAGCCGCACATCACCATGATCGGCAACAGTAACCCCGCGCCGGCGACCTCGATGATCGCCGACGTCGCCAGCGCACCGTTCACCGTCGCGTAGCGCCCCCAGCGGCGGACCGCCGGCGGGGTCAGCACGTTGGCCAGGAACGCGCCCAGGCCGACGGCGCCGAAAAACAGCAGGGCGGTACCCAATCCCCGGCCTCGGGGTCGGTCAGGTGATGGACCAGCAACAAGACCAGCAAGGAATTGATGCCGATCACCATCCGGTGGGCGGCCAAGCCGGACAGCGTGGCGGCGACCGTCGGCCGCTGCGCCACCGTACGCGCGCCGTGCAACCAGCCGGTGACCACCGCGTAGAAGGCCGGCCCGTGGATCGCCCGCTTGGTGTCGTCCGGTCCGAGCACGCGGGAGCCGAACCGCAACGACAGCAGCAAGGCGATCGACACGGGGACCGCGGTGAGGAAGATGATCGCCGAGGCGCCTTTGTCGCCTGCGCCGACCAGGAACCGGGGCACGAGCATGAAGTTGGCGCCGAGGAAGGCGGCGAAGGCCCCGGACGCGTTGGCCACGGCGTTCATCGTCACGACCTGTTCGCGCGGCACGACGTGCGGCAGCGACGCCGACAGCCCGGATGCGACGAACCGGGCCAAGCCGTTGGCGAAGAGCGCGCCCAACAACAGCGGCAGGTCGCCGGCTCTGACGGCCAGGATCGTGCCGATCGCGGCGATCAGGATGAGGCGGCCGACGTTGGCGCCCACGAGCACCAGTCGCCGGTCCCAGCGGTCCATCAGCGCGCCGGCGAACGGCCCCAACAGCGAGTAAGGCAGGAACAGCACGGTGAACGCCCGCGCGATGGCCATCGGATCGGCGGCCCGGTCCGGATTGAAGAGGAGCGCTCCGGCCAGACCCGCCTGAAACAGCCCGTCACCGAATTGACTCGCCATGCGCACCTGCAGCAGTCGCCAGAAGTCTGGCAAACTGCGCACCGACCGCCATATTTCGACGGGTGGGCTTGAGTGCATCCGGGATTGGATCACGAAACCGACTTCCACGATTGGGGCTGGCAAGCTCGTCACGGTCCGAGCCGCCTTACCAACAGTACAAATCTTCACGCCCCGCGCTCGATTCCCCCGGGCGGCAAGCGCCGGATGCGATGATGGTTGGGTGCCGCCGCCCGAGGATCCAGAGGACTATGTCGCGCCGGCCGCGCAGCGGGTGCGCGCGGGTACGTTGCTGCTTGCCAACACCGATCTTTTCGAACCGACGTTTCGTCGCAGCGTGATCTACATCGTCGAGCACAACGACGGCGGCACACTCGGGGTCGTGCTCAACCGCGCCAGCGAGACCGCGGTGTACAACGTGCTGCCGCAGTGGACCAAACTGGCGGCCAAGCCGAAGACGATGTTCATCGGCGGTCCCGTGAAGCGCGATGCGGCCCTATGCCTGGCGGCGTTGCGGGTTGGCGCCGATCCGCAGGGCGTGGTCGGCCTGCGGCATGTGGCCGGCCGGGTGGTGATGGTCGATCTCGACGCCGACCCCGACACGATCGCGCCGCTGGTGGAGGGGGTGCGAATCTTCGCGGGCTACTCCGGCTGGACCATCGGTCAGCTGGAAGGCGAAATCGAACGCGACGACTGGATCGTCTTGTCGGCGTTGCCATCTGACGTTCTCGTGGGGTCGAGGTCCGACCTGTGGGGCCAGGTGTTGCGCCGCCAGCCGATGCCCCTGTCGTTGCTGGCGACCCATCCGATCGACCTCAGCCGCAACTAGCGCCCCTCCCCCACATCCGGGGCTTTGACTTCAGTGGCAGGACTGCGTGCAGCCGGCGCAGGTCCCCGCGCAGCTTGGTGACGCCGCTTCTCGCTGGAGCGCGAAGCGCGCGCTCTGCCAGGACCCGGCGGCCAGCGTTCCGAAGGCGCCGGCGACACAGACGATCAGCACCACGAGCGCGGTGTGCGGGGAGGCTGCCAGCGCCACCACACCGCCGGCGGCCAGCATGACCGCCGCCGCCAGTTGCGTCGGAGCCATGGACCGCAGCGCCAACGCGGTGGGGTCGACATTCTGGGGGTGCGCCAGCGACCAGGTCCCGAACCCGGCGGAGGCCACCGCCGCACACATGCACAGCACGCCCGCAATCAGCATGGGCTCACAATACGAGCCCGGACACCGGTCCGCTCAGTCGGCTCCGGGGGCGCCGGGGCGCAGGCTTAGTGCTGGAGAAATGAGAAATTGGGCAGCGGGGGCAGGCCGGGAACCAGGGCCAGCAGGTTCGGCGTGGGCTGGCGGCTGGGCATGGGCGCCTGGACCGGGAGCCCCGCCGGGGCCGCGGCCGGAACTTGCGCGACCGGAGCCGCGGCCGGAACCTGTGGGACCGGAGCCGGGGCCGGCACCTGTGGGATCGGCGCCGGGGCCGGAGTCAGCCCGACCGGCGAGGCTCCGGGCGTCTGGACCGGTCCCGGGACCGGGGCCCCGGGAACCGTCACGCGGAAGCCGTTGATGATGGCGTCGGTGGCGGGTGCGTCGGCGACGGCCACCGCACGATCGGTGGTCACCGAGAGCGACACCAGGTACTTGTCGTGTCCGGAGGTGGCGATGACGTGGCGCCGCGAGGTGTTCAGCGTCATGTCGCCGTCGCGGTACGTGCCTTCAACGATCGAGGACGGGAAGCCGCCGAAATCGGCCATCGAGGCGTTGGTGGGCTGCCAGGCCAGGAGTTTCTGGCTGTCGACGTAGCCGTGGCTGATGGCCTCGCGGGGGTCGAAATCACCGACCAGCTTGTACACCACCACCTGGGCATTCGAGCTGTAGATGCTGCTGCCTTGCCGGTCGGCGATCACCGCGAACGCGTCGGGGACGTTGGGATCGGGCACCTGAGTCCAGCGAGCCGGCACCGGCAACGTGATGTCGAGTGCCTTGAGTCCCTGTGGTTTCTGCGCCTCGAGCTGGACCCCCTTCGACTGCAGGTATTCACGGATGCGTCCCGGAGGCCGCGGGAGTGACCGCGGGGGCCACCGGCGCGGCGGGCGCGGCCGGAGCCGGCACGGGCGCGCCCGGGGCCGTCGGCGATGCGACGGGATTCGACGCCGGCGGGGCGGCGAGGAACCTGTTGGCGGGCGCCTGCCCGGGTACGGCGGTGGCGGTCTGTGGCGCCGGGGCCGGGACGGCGGGCGCGGGTGATGGCGCGGGAAGCAATGGGTCTGCCGATGCCTGGGCGCCCGTGAAAACCGCCATGCCGATCAGGCCGGCGACCATACCCCCGAGGAGCGCACGGTGGGCGGGGACGATCTCGATCATCTGCGTCGGTCCTTCCAATGGCGCACTGCCAGCAGTTAGAGGCCGACTGTAACTACAGGTCAACGGCCGTGAATAGGCCCGAAATAGAGCTGGGATGAACCTCTGATCGGTGCGCAACGGAACCGAGACCATCCTGTGGCCGGCGGTCGCACCGAGGCGGTCCTTATACCCTGTTCAGGTGACCGAATCCCCGGCCGTTCAGACGGACTCCGATGCGCCGACTTATCGATACACCGCGGCGCTGGCGGGCCGTATCGAAAGCACCTGGCAGGAGAACTGGGCGAAGCTCGGCACGTTCAATGTGCCCAACCCGGTCGGTTCGTTGGCCCCGACGGATGGCACCCCGGTCCCCGCTGACAAGTTGTTCGTGCAGGACATGTTTCCCTATCCCTCGGGTGAGGGACTGCACGTCGGCCACCCGCTGGGCTACATCGCCACCGACGTATACGCCCGCTACTTCCGGATGACGGGACATAACGTCCTGCACGCGTTGGGTTTCGACTCCTTCGGGTTGCCCGCCGAGCAGTATGCCGTGCAAACCGGCACCCATCCGCGCACCCGGACCGAGGCCAACGTCGTGAACTTCCGGCGTCAGCTGGGCCGGCTGGGCCTCGGGCACGACAGCCGGCGCAGCTTCTCGACGACCGATGTCGAGTTCTACAAGTGGACGCAGTGGATCTTCCTGCAGATCTACGACGCCTGGTTCGACACCGCAGCCCGGAAGGCTCGCCCAATCGCCGAGCTGATCGCGGAATTCGACTCCGGCGCACGGCGCCTCGAGGACGGACGGGAGTGGGTCACGCTGTCGGCGGGGGAGCGGGCCGACATGATCGACAGCCACCGGCTGGTCTACCGCGCCGACTCAATGGTGAATTGGTGTCCGGGGCTGGGCACGGTGCTGGCCAACGAAGAGGTCACCGCCGACGGCCGCAGCGACCGCGGCAACTTTCCGGTGTTCCGGAAACGGTTGCGGCAGTGGATGATGCGCATCACCGCCTACGCCGACCGGCTGCTGGACGATCTGGAGTTGCTGGACTGGCCGGAACCGGTCAAAACCATGCAGCGCAACTGGATCGGCCGCTCGACGGGCACCCGGGCGCTGTTCTCGGCGAGCGACACCAGTGGCGAAACGGTCGACATCGAGGTGTTCACCACCCGGCCGGACACCATGTTCGGTGCCACCTACTTGGTGCTGGCTCCCGAGCACGAACTGGTCGACGGGCTGGTCGCCGCCGCCTGGCCGGACGGGACCGACGCGCGGTGGACCTACGGCGCCGCCACGCCGGGGGCGGCCGTCGCGGCCTACCGGGACGCGATCGCGGCGAAGTCGGACCTCGAGCGTCAGGAGAGCAGGGAGAAAACCGGCGTCTTTCTCGGCAGCTACGCGACCAACCCCGCCAACGGTAAGCCGGTGCCGATCTTCATCGCCGACTACGTATTGGCCGGGTACGGGACCGGTGCGATCATGGCGGTTCCCGGCCACGACCAGCGAGACTGGGACTTCGCCCATGATTTCGGCCTTCCGATCGTGGAAGTCATTGCCGGCGGCGATATTTCGGAGGCCGCACACCCGGGGGACGGTGTGCTGGTCAACTCCGGCTATCTCGACGGGATGGACGTGCCGGCGGCGAAGGAAGCGATCACCGCCCGGCTGGAGGCGGACGGCCGCGGCTGGGCGCGGATCGAATTCAAGCTGCGGGACTGGCTTTTCGCCCGGCAGCGCTACTGGGGCGAGCCGTTCCCGATCGTCTACGACAGCGACGGACGCCCACATGCGCTCGACGAAGCCGCGCTGCCGGTCGAGCTGCCCGACGTGCCCGACTATTCGCCGGTGCTGTTCGATCCCGACGACGCCGACAGCGAGCCGTCGCCACCACTGGCCAAGGCGACCGAGTGGGTGCACGTCGAACTGGACCTCGGCGACGGCCTGCAGCCCTACACCCGCGACACCAACGTGATGCCGCAGTGGGCCGGCAGCTCCTGGTATGAACTGCGCTACACCGATCCGCACAACTCGGAACGGTTGTGCGCCAAGGAGAATGAAGCCTATTGGATGGGCCCGCGGCCCGCTGAGCACGGCCCGCATGATCCCGGCGGCGTCGACTTGTACGTCGGAGGCGCCGAACACGCGGTGCTCCACCTGCTGTATGCGCGGTTCTGGCACAAGGTCTTATACGACCTGGGCCACGTTAGTTCCCGGGAGCCGTACCGCCGCCTGGTCAACCAGGGTTACATTCAAGCTTTCGCCTACACCGACCCGCGCGGCTCTTACGTCCCGGCCGACGAGGTGGTCGAGCGCGGCGGCCGGTTCTTTTATCCGGGCCCCGGTGGCGAGATCGAGGTCTTTCAGGAATTCGGCAAAATCGGTAAGAGCCTGAAGAATTCGATATCGCCCGACGAGATCTGCGACGAGTACGGCGCGGACACGCTGCGGGTGTATGAGATGTCGATGGGCCCGTTGGAGGCTTCCCGCCCGTGGGCCACTAAGGATGTCGTCGGGGCACATCGCTTCTTGCAACGGGTGTGGCGGCTGGTGGTCGACGAGCAGACCGGCGAGACCCGGGTGCTCGACGATGGCCGGACAACAGGAGCTCGACACCAACACCCTACGAGCGCTGCACCGCACCATTGCCGGCGTCTCGGAAGACTATGCCGCACTGCGGAATAACACCGCTGCGGCCAAGTTGATCGAGTACACCAACCACCTCACCAAAGAGCACCGTGACGCGGTGCCCAGGGCGGCGGTCGAGCCGCTGGTGCTGATGTTGGCGCCGCTGGCCCCGCATATGGCCGAGGAGCTATGGCTGCGGCTGGGCCACACCACTTCGCTGGTGCATGGACCCTTCCCGCAGGCCGATCCGGCCTACCTGGTCGACGACAGCGTCGAATACCCGGTTCAGGTGAACGGCAAGGTGCGCGGGCGAGTGGTGGTGGCCGCCGACGCCGACCAGGACACCCTGAAGGCCGCGGCATTGTCGGACGAGAAGGTCCAGGCATTTCTCGCGGGCGCCAACCCGCGCAAGGTGATCGTGGTCCCCGGCCGGCTGGTGAACCTGGTCGTCTAGCGGTGGCCGAGTCACCGGCCCGCGGGGCGCAGGATCACCTCGTGGACGTGACCGTCCGGCGGCGTGGCCACCACGTTGGCGACCGCGGCCGCGACGGTTTCGGGCCTGAGGAACTTGGCGGGGTCGTACGTGCCACCCTCGAACGCGACGAGTTCACGCTGCATCTCGGTGTCGGTGCGGCCGGGGTAGACCGTGGTCACCCGCAGCTCCGGTTCGTCGGCGCGCAGCGAGTCGGCGAAGGCGCGCAACGCGAACTTACTGGCCGAGTAGGAGGCCATGCCGGGTGAAACATTGCGCCCGGCACCGGAGTTGATGAAGACCACCTGGCCATGGGCACGCCGCAGCGCCGGCAGCAGGGCGAGTGTAAGTTCTACCGGCCCAAGCACATTGACGGCGAAGGTGGCGCGCCACTCGTCGACGTTGGACTCCGCGACATGACCGGGTATGGACACCCCGGCGTTGTGGACCAGCACATCGAGTTCGTCCACGATCTCGCAAGCGGCCTCGATCTCATCCGTGTCGGTCAGGTCCAGTGGAAACGTCGTCGCATCGAGCCGCTCCGCGACGGCGTCGAGCCGGTCAGAGGGCCGACCGGCCAGCAGCAGGGTGTGGGTGGGGGCCAGCGCCGTGGCGATCGCGGAACCAATGCCGCCGCCGGCGCCGGTGATGAGTGCAGTTGGCATGTACTGCAGTCTACGGGCGTTGCCAATCTCATTGAATGGCAGGTATTTTCATGCCTCTTTGCGCGCGGGTGGCTCACCCGCGGGGCCGGACGTCGGTTCGCCGGAGGCCAGACGCTCCAGCGGCGCCAGCGCCTGCAGCAGGGTGCCGAGGTCGGACGCGGGGAGCTGACTGAGCATCGCGGCCAGGGAGGCGCGCCGGTTGGCCAGGGACTCGCCATGAACGGCACGCCCACGCGGGGTGATGTCGACCAGCACCGCCCGCAGGTCGGACGGGTCGCGCGAGCGTTTCACCAGCCCCAGCTTCTCCAGCCGGCGGATTGCCACGGTGGTGGTGGGAGTCCGCACCCGTTCGTGGGCCGCCAGGTCGGTCATCCGAATCGGCCCCTGATCAAGCAAGGTGACGAGGATCGACAGCTGCGCCAACGTCAGGTCTCCCGCGGCCGCGCCATTCGGGTCCCCGCGCCGCAGAATCGAAAACAATTTGGACAGCGCGCGGTGCAAACCTTCCGCAAGCTCGGTCACGTCGGCCGCGGTGGATTCGCTGTCCGCCATAAACGGGGAGTCTAACGCTATATCAGGCGCGTACAAGGTAGCTATGCCGACTAATTAGTAGCAATGGGGCCGTCAAAGTACTTGGGACAAGAAACGCTGTAGCCGGTCCGTCTGCGCGGCTTCGAAAATCTGCTCCGGGGGCCCGGATTCCACGACCTTGCCGCGATCCATGAAGACAACGGTGTCGGATGCCGAGCGGGCAAAGCCCATTTCGTGGGTGACCACGATCATCGTCATGCCGTCGGCGCCGAGATCGGCGATGAGTTGCAGAATCCCTTTCACCATTTCGGGATCCAGCGCCGAAGTCGCCTCGTCGAAGAACATCACTTGCGGGGCCATGGCGAGCGCGCGGGCGATGGCAACCCGTTGTTGTTGACCGCCGGACAGCATGCCGGGCCGGGCATCGGCCTTGTGTTTCAGGCCAACTCGCTCCAATTGGGTCAGCGCCAGATCGCGGGCCTGGTCGGCGGGCAGGTGCCGCAACTTGCACGGCGCCATCGCAACGTTTTTCAGCACGCTGAGATGCGGAAAGAGGTTGAAATGCTGAAACACCATGCCGATGCGCTGGCGGAGTTCGTTGGGATCATCGCGTAACACCGATCGGCCGTCCAGCAGGATGTCGCCGCTATCGGGTTCGTGCAACCGGTTCAAGGTGCGCAGCAGCGTCGACTTGCCCGAGCCGGACGGCCCGATGATGGCGACGGTGGTGCCGGCGGGGGCCTCGAACTCGACGCCGCGCAGTACCTTGTTCCCGCCGAGAGTTTGGTGAATGTCCTTGGCGGCCAGCGACACTGACGCACGTCCCGCGACGTTGGCGCTCACGTGATCTCCTGGCCGAACGTCGTCGCGAGCAGGTCGGAATTGTCGTCCGCGTCGGGGGCGCGACGGCCGCGGCGCAGGCGCGTATCGATGTAATTCACCAAATGCGTTAACGGAATGGTCAATATCAGGTAGAAGAGACCGGCCGCCACCAACGGCGACAGGCTCCCTGTCTGGGCATTCAAATCCCGGCCCACCTGAAAAAGCTCTCGCTGGTCGGCGATCAGGCCGAGGAAGTACACCAAAGCGGAGGCCTTCAACAACCCGATGAATTGGTTGACCAGCGCCGGCAGCACCCGCCGTATTCCCTGCGGCACCACCACCAGCCGCATCGCGGTCGTATAGCTGAATCCCAGCGCACGGGAGGCCTCCAACTGGCCGGGGTCCACGCTTTGTATTCCGGAGCGCAGGATTTCGCCGATGTAGGCGGCGGCCATCAATCCCAATGCGGCAATTCCCAAGGGGTAGGGATTCTTGTTCGTCAGTCCGCCGACCAACGGCCCGATGCCCATTCCGATGAGCAGGATGATCACCACTTCGGGAAGGCCACGGAAGATATCGGTGTATACCCGTGCCGGCCAGCGCAGCCAGCGCCGATGCGAGATGCCCGCCATGGCCAGCACCATCCCGAGCACCAGACCGATCACGATCGCGCTGTTGGTCAGGATCAACGTGTTCGGCAGCCCCGTGGTGAACAGAACGGGGATGGCTCGTCGGTACATCTCCCAGTCGAAGAACGAATCGCGCAACTGGGCCAGCGTCGACTTGTGCGCGGCGGGACCCTCGGGCAAGTGAGCCGCGCGGTGCTGGCTCGCGGCGATCGCGGCGAAATCCGGCAGGTTCGGGGCAGGCGCGGCTTTCGACCCGGGTTTCCAGCCGGGCGGCAGCGTGCGCGGCACCCATTGGCAGTACAGGTTGGCCCAGGTGCCGTCGGCGATCACCGCGTCCAGCCCGGAGTTCAGCGCATCGATCAGCGGCTTGTTCTCTTTGGCGACCGCATAAGCCACGAAATTGCCTGCGCTGAAAGTGTTCGCGACAGTCACCGCCGGGTCGCCCGGCCGAATCACGGTTGACGCAAGGGTTCCCGGCGCCACCCACGCATCGATCTGGCGGGTCTTGAGGCTGGCGTACAGGGTGGCGAAACCCGGATACTTCACCGGTTGCAGATGCAGGGTGTCGACGACATACGACTCCTCGACGGTGCCCTGGACCACGCCGATGCGCTGGCCGGCGGCCAGCTCGCTGAATTTGTGGATCGGTGAGCCGGGAGGCACCACGAGGGAGTAGAAGCCGAAGTCGTAGCCATTGGTGAACGCGACGGTGCGACGACGCTGGTCGGTCGCTTTCACCGACGCCGACCCGACGTCGAAACGCCGGGACGCCACCTGGGCCAGCAGCGCGGAGAAGTCCGTGCTGACAAAGCGGAGCTGGAGATGCAGCTTGTCGGCGATCGCGCGCAGCAGCAAGTTGTCGAAGCCGCTGAATTCGCCGGTGGGATTGATGCAGATGTTGGGCGGGGCGTCCGACAGCGTGCCCACGGTCAGCACGCCCGGGGTGCCGAGGCCCAGCGCGCCGACGTCGACCGAGGTGAGCGGCTCGACGGAGGTTGTCGTGTCCCGGTCCTCCTGGGGCGCGGGCGAACTCTCGGTCAGATCCTTCGGCAAGGCCCTGGCGCTGTCCAAGCCGGCCGGCGCGCATTGATTCCAGTCGGCGGCCGCGGGCGCGGCCGGCCCGCCTAATGCCATGCCGCACACCAACACCGTGGTAGCGGCCAGTCCGAATAGCCTTCCGCGGCGCTTGGTGCGCCGGCCCACGCGCACATTCATCCCTGCCACCGTATCGACCGGCCGGCGGCTTCGTCGGGTGAGCTTCCGCTCTACAGCGCCAGCGACGGCTCGACGCCCACGGCTTCGGCGTCGGCGAGTACCTCGAGCGGTCCGGGCGCGACGGGACTCACGTCGTCGGGCGCCGTGAACACCCTGCGCCTGGCGAGTTCGGCCAGCATGGTCTGGGCCATCAGGTAGGAGCGGCCCACGCACGCGGCCCGGGCGGCCTCGGGATCGCGCCGGTTGATCGCGGAGGTCTCGTCTTCGTAGAACGGCAGCATCTCTTCGCGGCTTGCCTGATAAATCAGCCAGAACACCCGGGGGACAAGGTTCTGCGAGGCGCGGATCGTGGCATGCAACCGCGGTCCGGCGTATTCGTCGTTGATCGTGCGCCGGTAGTCCGCGGCGATGTCGCAGAAGGCCCGCGCATCCTTGGCGGTGCGCAGTGATCGCATGAGGGCGTCGAGTTGCCCCAGGATCCGCGGGGTGGGACTGGTGGCCGCGCGAGCGGACGCTATGCCGTTCAGCAGGCCCTCGAGTTCGTGATGTTCGAGGATGGTGGCTTCGTTGAACCGCTCGACGAACGCCCCCCGGTGATAGCGGGTCGACACAATGCCGTCGTGTTCGAGTTGAACCAACGCCTCCTGAATGGGGACGCGGCTCACCCCCAGCCCCAGCGCGATCTCATTGCGATCGACGCGGTCGCCGGTGCGCAACTTCCCCGTCAGCAAGAGGTGAAGGATGTGCGAGACAACCAGGTCCTTTTCTTTGACCCCGTACTTCTTCGGCATTTCGTTGTTGAGTCTCTTTCAACCCGGATCGGCCATTAGCGCCAGAAGTTTCTCACGAGTGGGCTCGTATTTTCCGGTGTTTCACCGATAACGGCCGGCGCGGGCCTTAACGACTATCGCGCCACCGGCAAAGCGCCTCCGCGGCGCCGAGGTCGTAATCCGGACCGTCACACGCCACGGTAAGGAGCGTGACACCGAGGCCGACGAGGGTTTCGGCATTGTCGACCAGCCCGCCGCGGTGCTGCACGGCGGCCGAGCGTTCGATGCTCGCCGGGTCCCGGCCGACGTCGGCGCAGTGCCGGGCCAGGACGTCTGACTTCGCCGGGAACTCGTCGGCAGAGGTGAAGCTGTGCCACATGTCGGCGTATTCGGCGACCAGGCGCAGCGTCTTGCGCTCACCCCCGCCACCGATCAGGACCGGGATGTCGCGGGTCGGCGGAGGATTCAGTTTGGCCAGCCGCGCCTTGATCCGGGGGAGCGCGCCCGCGAGGTCGTCGAGGCGGCCGCCCGCGGTGCCGAATTCGTAGCCGTACTCGTCGTAGTCCTTCTGCTTCCAGCCCGAGCCGATTCCCAGCACGAGCCGGCCGTTACAGATGTGGTCGACGGTCCGGGCCATGTCGGCCAGCAGCTCAGGATTCCGGTAGGAGTTACACGTGACCAGCGCGCCGATCTGGATGCGCGATGTCTGCTCGGCCCAGGCCCCGAGCATGGTCCAGCATTCGAAATGCGCCCCGTCGGGATCGCCGTAGAGGGGGAAGAAGTGGTCCCAGTTGAAGGCGATGTCGACGCCGATGTCCTCGCAGCGGCGCACGGCGTCACGGATTTGGCGGTACTGCGGCGCGTGCTGGGGCTGCAATTGCACACCGATGCGAATGCGCAGATCAGATTTCATGAGACCACCGTAGGCTCAACGCGCGTCGAGCACCCCGCGCAGCAGGTCGATCAGGGCGAGGGGTTGGTCGCTTTGTACGGAATGCCCGGAATTCTCGACGACGTGCGCCGTGCGGAAATGCCTTGTGCGACGGCTCAGTTCGGCCGCATCGTCGTCGCTGACGAATCCCGACTTGCCCCCGCGGATGAGGGTGATGGGTGCGGACAACCTGTCCACGTCGTCCCAGAGGACGTCGAAGTCGGGGAACGTGCGGATGGCGTCGTAGCGCCACGCCCAGTTGCCGTTGTCCAGCCGGCGCGAGTTGTGAAACACGCCCCGCCGCAGCGCCTTCACCTCGCGGTGCGGCGCTGCGGCGATCGTCAGGTCCAGCATGGCCTGAAAGCTGGGGAATTCGCGTTCCCCGTGCATCAACGCCACCGTGCCTTGCTGTTCCTTGGTCATCTCCGAGTGCCGTTGTAGCGCGGACGGGGTGACGTCAATCAGAACGAGTTCGTTCACGAGTTCGGGCGCCACGGCGGCCAGCCGTAGCGCGGTCAACCCGCCCAGCGACATGCCCACGACGAGATCGGCGCTGGGCGCGTGCTCACGCAGCGCCGGCAACAGGGCGCCGGCGTTGAGCTGCGGCGAGTAGTCGCCGTCCTCGCGCCATGCCGAATGGCCGTGTCCGGGAAGGTCCACGGCCAGTGCCGGCTCGCCGAGGCCGACGATGACCGTGTCCCAGGTGTGTGCGTTCTGCCCCCCGCCGTGCAGGAAGACGATCCGCGGGGGAGCGCCACCCCAGCGCAGCGCGCTGACTTTGCCCGCCCCTGTACCCGCCTCGACGCGCCGCACGTCGGGCAGCGGTCCTGTGACTCCGGCTTGCTCGGCGTTCTCGCGTAACAGCGAGAACTCAGACAATTCCGCCAGTCCGTCCTCAGATATCTCGGCCACGATCTAAAGACCCTAGCGCCGGCGTCTAGAGGACGTAACGACGGCGGATGCCGTGGAACCGTTCCCACATCGCGGCGGTCCGTTCCGCGGGACTCACCATGGCGGTGTCCGCCGGCAGGGCGGCGAGCACTTCGTCGTGCTTGACGACCCGGGTGTTCAGCGCGGCGGGCTTGCCCTCGAGCATGTGCCGGTAGGTGAGGTTGCCGCAGCGGAAGTCCTGGGTGTCGAGCCAGTTGTGCACGCCCGGATCACGATGAGCCATGACGAGCCGAACGCGGCCGTCCGCGTCAGTCGTCGTGCGGCTCGGCGTGTAGCTCACCGGTCGGTACAGGTAGTCCATGCTGTTGAAGAAGACACCCATATTGCTCAGCATCCACAGCCCGTCATGGGCATCGAATTCGACGATCAGCGCATCGTCTTCGGCGAGCTCCCAGTACATGTTGGTGGCGGCCCGGCCGCGCTTGCTGTCGGCGTCCGTCGAGTCGACGTGCGGGAAAGCGTTCGGGCGGTTGGGGTCGACGCCGCCGTAGGCGAAGGGGAACTCGGGCCAGTCGGCCATCAGGCCGGTGACGAAATCACCGGCCCAGCGCATCGCCTCGACCATCTCGACGGGCGAGGGCAACGGCTTGGGGGAGTCCATGTCGATCCGCTCGATTCGAAGCTGCGCAGGCAGCTCGTCCCAGCGGTCGAACCCCTGGCGGATGAACAGTTTGCGTGACCCTGCAGTGGTGGGCAGCCAATTCGGCCCGCGCTCGGGCCCGCCGATGTAGAGCTCGAATTCCCCGTCGTCACCCGCGTGGAGCTGATGGCCGAGCAGGTTGGCTTCCGGCGTATCACCGAAGGGTTCGTGCAGCACGCCCGGGCCGGGTGTTCGCGGACCCTGGACCGTGACGTTGAAGAACCGCGCGGTGCCGCGGGTGCCGCTGAGCCGGTAGGTCGATTGCCCGTCGATCCACGCTTGCTGATAGGTGAAGTCGGCGCAGTCGCCGCCGAGCTTGCGGGTCGGGCCGCAGAAAGTGTGCAGCGCCGGGTAACGGGTGTCGTGTGTTTCGAGCGCCAAATCGAAGGCCTGGCCCAGGTTTTGGGTGAGAAACCGGTATGCATCGACCCGATGCGCGCCGGACGGCGGGTTGGCCTGCTTGAAGACTTGCTCGCCCGCCTGCTGTAGCTGCGCGCAGAATTGGGTCCAGGCCGACTGCAGTGCGGGGTCGTCGGGACCGTCACCGAAAGCCATTCTCACGCACCCAGCCTGTCGAGCATTGCGCCGACTACATCACATGCGCGCCGCGCGGATTCCAGGCGCCCCTCCCGGTCAATGCGGGGACCGATCAGTTCCAGGTCGAAACCTTGCGCGTAGCCGCCCGCCAGCGCTTGGGCGACGAACGGTTCGAGCGGAATGGTGCCGTCGCCGGGAACCGCCCTGCCGGGCAGCGCTCGGTCGCCGAGCACATAATCGCTCAATTGGATGAGCGCCGTTCGCGGCAGCGCCCGCTGCACCATCGCATCGAAATCCCCCTCGGCCCAACAGTGAAACACGTCGATGCAGACACTCAGGTCGCCCATCTCGGCCAGCGCGACGGTGTCTCGGAGCGTGTGGGTGAGATGGATGTCGGCGTAAAGGCTGGAAGCATTCTCGATGGCCAGCGCCACCCCGGCCGTCTTGGCTTGCGTTACGCAGGGGGCGACCATCTCGCAGAATCGTTCCGCGGCCTGATCCCAGGTGAGGTCACCGCGGCCGCCGGTGAGCAAGTAGACGGCACGAGCGCCGACGGCGGCCGCGGCGTCGATCACGGTGGACAGGGCGGCGCGGGCGGCCTGCGGGTCGCTGGACAATGCGCCGCCGGCGAACAGGTGGTAGGCCGCCTCCACGGTGTAGTCGTTGCGCTGCAACAGCATTGGAAGGTCGGGGTCGAGCAGCTGGCTGTCCAGGATGCTCAGCCGGGACACGCCAAGCGCTGCCCAATGCGCTTGCATCTCGGCGAGTGAGTCGCCAGAGAAGGTGACGCTGTGCACGGACAGACGTTTGTGTGCGCCGCTCATGTCACGCCCGATTCTCGATGGCGACGTCGAATCGCTCGCGGAACGGCCGGAATTCCTCGTGCAGCGCATCGAGGTCTTCGCCGATGTCGATCAACAGTTGGGTGGAGTACTTGAATTTGCCGTAGCGGTCGCCGCGATTGTTGGCCAGATAGGCGCGCATCGCCGATTCGGCCTCGTCCGTCAGCTCGCGACCGCAGAACGCGTAGTAGCGCCGCACGGTGCCGATGTGGTCGGCGATGAAGTCGGTGTAGCGAACGTGCAGGATGCGCGGATCGTCCACCAAGGGGTTGCTCATCGTGTTGGCGATGCTGGCGCGGGTCATCTCGAGGTGCTTCTTCGCTTCCGCGTGCAGGTCGACCGGACCGACGATGCCGTCCATGATGTCGGCCATCATCATGGTGCGCGACGCGGCGACCTGTACGGGGTCGCGGTGCAGCCAGACCATCTTGGCGTCGGGGTAGGTGTCGAAGAGTTCCTTGAGCCGGAACCCGTGAAAGCCCTTGAGTACCCAATGCTTACGCGGCCGGCGGTATTGCAGCTGTTGCAGCATGGCCTTGTGCAGCCGATATTGCGCCGCCGCGTCGGTGGGTAAACCGCCGACCAGCGACTGCATCGGGACGCGCCACCAGGCGGTGGGCGTCATCACGCGGAAATCGAACGCCCAGGTGCGCTCGTCTTCGGGCAGGCCGTCGCCCAGCATGTCGTTGTAGGGGTGGCTGTGCAGCCATTTGGGCATCTTGGCGTTGATCTCGCGCCAGTCGGCGGCGGCCCGTTCCCGGCGGTCGTCGCCGCGACCGGCCAGACCCGGCGGCGGCGACGGATACATCACTTCCCAGAAGCGCAGCGCCCGCGCCTGCGGATCGACGGACATCAGGGCGTGCACCAGCGTCGTCCCCGAACGGGGTTCACCCGTGACGAACATCGGCTCTTCGATCACCTCGTCGGCGATCGGGTAGCGGTTGCGGTCTTCGATGAATTCCAGCCGCGACGTCAGCAGCCATCGACACACGCTCGCCGCTTGCCGGTTGCCGTCGGCGTCCATGCCGAGGCCGTTCAGGTGGTCGACGGCGACGGTGAAGCGTTGCGGCAACGTGGGATCGCCGTAGTCGCGCAGCCCGGTTTCGGCCTCCGCGGCGGCGAGCAGCTGGGCGGCGTCGAGGTGCGTCGTCACGACGACCCTCCGCACAGCCGCATTAGTTCGTCTTCGGCAGCGCGGACGTTGGCCGCCGAAGCCTCGGCGTACCGCAGTCCGGCCATGGCGCCGTAATCCAGGATTTTGGGCACGCGCAGACCCGCGTCCACGTAGGTCTTGACGATCTTGGCGACCTCCGTTGGTGTCCCGTGCGGCACGGCGGCCAGGACCATCTCCGGCCGCGCTTTGTCGAGGAACGCGAGGATCCGCTCGCGGGTGAGCACCGCCGGGTCGATATCCTGGAATCCACGCCATCGATCGCCCATCGGATGCTCAAACCCGAATCCGCGCAACGTTTCCGCCGATACCTGCAGCAGAAATGCCTTGACCAGGGGTGCCTGCAGGATCTCGGCGAGGGCGTCCTCGTCCTCGCCGATCAGACACACCTGGATGAAGCACGGCGTGATCGCCAGCGGGTCGCGGCCGGCGCGTTCCGCGGAAGCCCTTACCGTGGAGAGCATTTCGGCGTAGTGCTCGGGTGTCCAGGCGCCGGCCGGCCACCACCCGTCGGCGTGCCGGCCGGCGATGTCCAGCATGCGCGGGCCACTGGCGCCGATCCAGATCTGCGGTGCCCGGCCCGCGTAGGGTTCGGTGTCCAGCCGGGCATGGCGAAGCGAGTAGAACTGCCCGTCGAAATCCACCGGGCCGTCGCTCTCCCAGAGCAGCCGGATCACCGTCAGCGCCTCCTCGAAACGGCTGACCGGTTTTGAGAAGTCGAAGCCGTAGGGAAGGGTGTTCTCGCTTTCGCCGCTGCCCAGGCCCAGGATGAAACGCCCCTTGGCGAGGTGGTCGATGGTTAGCGCCGTCTGGGCCAGCATGCTGGGGTGGCGGCGCACGGTGTCGACGACGGCGCTGACGAGCGGAACGTTCTCGGTCAGGACGGCGACCGCGGCGGCTACCGCCAGGCCGTCCAGGTGGCGGTGCGGCGACGGGGATGCGGTGGCGAGGTCAGTGAACTCGGGGGTCCAGATCGAGTCGGGCCAGAAGCTGACCATGTGGTCGGGCAGCCAGATCGAGTGGTACCGGCCGCTGTCCAACTCCTTGAGCCGGGAAAGGTCCAGGGGGAGCGTCGTGCGTAAGAACGCGGCGGGCTGAACGGTCATCGAGAGATGATGCTAAGCACCCGCACAGCGCCGTGTCGACGAATTGGTTCCGTTGGCCGATGACCCGGCGCTCGGGGACGCGACGGGAAGTTTCCCGCGAATAACGACAGTGCGGTGAAGTCGCAGCAGCGCGACCTCGCCGCACGATCGGTGGAAAGGGGGTCAGCCCGCGATGATGAACTCTTCGAGCTGGGTGCGCGCGACGTCGTCGGGCAGCTGCTGCGGCGGGCTCTTCATCAGGTAGGCCGACGCCGGGATCACCGGGCCGCCGATGCCGCGGTCCTTGGCGATCTTGGCCGCCCGCACCGCGTCGATGATCACACCCGCCGAGTTCGGCGAGTCCCACACCTCGAGCTTGTACTCCAGGTTCAGCGGCACGTCGCCGAAGGCGCGGCCCTCCAATCGCACGTAGGCCCACTTGCGGTCGTCGAGCCAGCCGACGTGGTCGGACGGACCGATGTGCACGTCCTTGGTCTTGAACTCGCGCTGCAGGTTGGAGGTGACGGCCTGCGTCTTCGAGATCTTCTTGGACTCCAGCCGCTCGCGCTCGAGCATGTTCAGGAAGTCCATGTTGCCGCCGACGTTGAGCTGCATGGTGCGGTCCAGCTGCACGCCCCGGTCCTCGAACAGCTTGGCCATCACCCGGTGGGTGATGGTGGCACCGACCTGGCTCTTGATGTCGTCGCCCACGATCGGCACGCCCGCGTCGGCGAACTTCTTGGCCCACACCGGGTCCGACGCGATGAACACCGGCAGCGCGTTGACGAACGCGACGCCGGCGTCGATGCAGCACTGGGCGTAGAACTTGTCGGCCTCTTCGGAGCCCACCGGCAGGTAGGACACCAGCACGTCGACCTGGGCGTCCTTGAGCACCTTGACCACGTCGACGGGCTCGGTGTCGGACAGCTCGATGGTGTCGGCGTAGTACTTGCCGATGCCGTCCAAGGTCGGGCCGCGCTGCACCACCACGTTGGTGGGCGGCACGTCGGCGATCTTGATCGTGTTGTTCTCCGAGGCGAAGATCGCGTCGGACAGGTCGAAGCCGACCTTCTTGGCGTCCACGTCGAAGGCCGCGACGAACTTGACGTCGCGCACGTGGTACTGGCCGAACTTCACGTGCATCAGGCCGGGCACGGCGCTGTTCTCGTCGGCGTTCTGGTAGTACTCGACGCCCTGTACCAGCGAAGACGCGCAGTTACCGACGCCGACAATGGCGACTCGTACCTCCGTCGACGCCTGTGGCGCGTTCTGCTCACTCATGGGGCGTTCTCCTAACTCCATAACCTTGTGTCGCAGCTGATCGAATTCGTGCAGGGTTTTACGTCTGCTCGGAGAGGCCGGGCATCGCCCGCTCCGCAGCAATGAGCTCGTTGAGCCACTTCACCTCGCGCTCACTGGACTCGAGCCCCAGCTGGTGAAGTTGGCGGGTGTAACGGTCGAACGAGTTACTGGCCCGTGCGACGGCTTCGCGCAGGCCTTCCCGCCGCTCCTCAACCTGACGGCGGCGACCTTCCAGGATGCGCATGCGCGCCTCCGCCGGAGTCCGGTTGAAGAACGCCAGGTGCACCCCGAAGCCGTCGTCGGTGTAGTTGTGCGGGCCGGTGTCGGCTACCAGCTCACCGAAGCGCCGACGGCCCTCGTCGGTTAGCTGGTAGACGCGCCGGGCCCGCCGAACCGGCGTTCCGGCCGGGGCGGCATCCTCGGCGATCAAACCTTCGGCCTGCATCCGCCGGAGGGCCGGGTACAGCGAGCCGTACGAGAACGCACGGAGCGCACCGAGGAGACCGGTCAGCCGTTTGCGCAACTCGTAACCATGCATCGGCGATTCGATGAGAAGGCCCAGGATGGCGAGCTCAAGCATCGAATCACCCCCTTTGCACGGTTGGTTACGACGGTCCGACGCCTCGCGTCATCGTATCGCCTCGATATATTCGCCACAACACCACCGGATGTTGGTTCGCTATTAGTCACGGTGCGCTGAATCGCATCGCGCCGGGCAACCGGCTGGCTTATCCGTCCTTAAGACGGCAAGTTCAGCTGCTTGAGGGTGCCATCACCTGCGAAGACGATGTAGCCACCACCGTAGTCGCTGGAGACATACAGCGAAAGCGATAGGGCGCCGGGGGTGGTCGGGTCCGTCGCCGGTTCGATGTTCAGGTACGTCGTCTTGATGTCGGACGGCTTCATGTGGAGGGTCTGCGGGGCGCCGCGCATGATGCCCACCGTCGCGGTGACGTCGAACTTGCTCAGGTCAACCGGAACGGAACCGTCCGCGGAGCTTTTGGCCGAGCTGGTCGGGTCGCCCCAGCCGCCGCGGTAGGTGTAGGCCAGCACCCGACGATCGTCGGAGGGATCCGCCCGGTCGAGCACCGCGTACGTCGGGTAGATCACCAGTCGGTACCCCATGGTGTCGCCGAACCGTTTGCGCGTTTGCTCGAGCAGCCCGGTAAGCCCGCCGACCGAATGCAATTGCGTGGGCGGGGTGAGCACCACGGGGCCAACTCCGTCGGGCTTGGCCCCGGGGTCGGTGGTGAAGTCCAGGGGCGACGGGGTGTTCCCGTACAGGCCCCATCCGATGCCGACGCCCAGCAGCACCGACACGGCGAAGGCGATGGCGACCACGCCCCAGCCGGCGAACTTCGGTGACACCGGCGGACCCTTGGCGGCGGGTGGGTGCAGCGCGGTGCTGTCGGCCTGCAGGTCGGTCACCAAGACATGCAGGTCACCGAGCGTGACCGCTTTGGTGGCCGCGCTGACCCGTTCCCGATGCTCCTCCATGGACAGCTCGCCGTCATTCAAGGCGTTGTCGAGGATCTTGCAGGCGTCCTGCCGGTTGATGTCCGTGGCGCGGGTGCTCGCCGCCGCCCTGCCGCCAAGCGTTGTCCCGAGCCATTGCGCCACGGGGATGATCGTAGGAGTCCGGCCCCGGTTCGGCACAGAAACCCCCGGTCGGTTACCCGGCCCGGGCCGCCACGGTTTTGGTTGCGTATCGGTGCTCCGGATGGGGACGTACTCTGGTGGGCGTGCGACTGCAGCGACAAGTGGTGGACTACGCGCTCCGGCGGCGAACACTGCTGGCCGAGGTGTACTCGGGCCGCACGGGTGTGTCCGAGGTGTGTGACGCGAACCCTTATCTGCTGCGCGCCGCCAAGTTTCACGGAAAACCGAGCCAGGTCATGTGCCCGATCTGCCGCAAGGAGCAGCTGACGCTGGTGTCGTGGGTGTTCGGCGAACACCTGGGTCCGGTATCGGGCTCGGCACGCACGGCCGAAGAGCTGGTCTTGCTGGCAACGCGCTTCGAGGAGTTCGCTGTCCACGTGGTGGAGGTATGCAGAACCTGCAGCTGGAATCATTTGGTGAAGTCGTACGTGCTCGGCGCGGCGCGCCCCCCCAAGGGCACCCGCGGCACGCGGACGGCGCGAAACGGCGCGCGCACGGCCATTGAATAACGACGGACGCCACAACCAGTCGTCCAGCGACGCGGATGGGCCGGCGACTGAGCGTGTGGGCAAACATGGAACTGGCGAGCGCCCGCGTGACGCGCCGTCGGCGCCGGGCCAACGCCGGGGGGTTCCCCCCGATGACCGACTGACCACCATCCTCCCGCCGGTCGTCGACGACCGGTCGCCCCGCCGGCCCGATCCCAGCATCGAAGAAGTCAAAGCCGCCTTGGACAGTCCTCCGTCGGCGCCCCTGCAACGGGATGCGCTCGAGGAGGTCAAGGCCGCGCTGGACAGCCGGACCTCGCCGCGCCGCGGCCGGCCGAGCGCTGGAGGCCGCCCGCCGGAAGGACCACCGCCGCCACCCGGGCCGCGGGGACGGCCCGGCGGGCCCGACGGCTTCGGACCCGGGCCGCGCGTCAACTGGACCCAGCAGATCAACTGGCTGTGGGTGCGGCGAGCGGCCTACCTGTCGGCGGCGGTGCTGGTGCTGTTGCCGATCGTCACGTTTACCATGGCGTACTTCATCGTCGACATCCCCAAGCCGGGCGACCTGCGCACCAACCAGGTCTCCACCATCCTGGCCAGCGACGGATCCGAGATCGCCAAAATCATCCCGCCCGAAGGCAATCGGGTCGATGTCAACATCAACCAGGTGCCGGTGCACGTGCGCCAGGCGGTGATCGCCGCCGAGGACCGCAACTTCTATTCCAACCCGGGGTTCGACTTCAGCGGCTTCGCGCGGGCGGTGAACAACAACCTCTTCGGCAACGGCGACCTGCAGGGCGGGTCGACGATCACCCAGCAATACGTGAAGAACGCGCTGGTGGGGTCGGCTCAGCACGGCATCAGCGGTCTGATGCGTAAGGCCAAGGAACTCGTCATCGCCACCAAGATGTCGGGGGAGTGGTCGAAAGACGATGTGCTGCAGGCCTACCTGAACATCATCTACTTCGGCCGGGGCGCCTACGGCATCTCCGCCGCCGCCAAGGCTTACTTCAACAAACCCGTCGAGCAGCTCACCGTCTCCGAGGGGGCGCTGCTCGCGGCGCTGATTCGGCGGCCGTCGTCGCTGGACCCGGCCGTCGATCCGCGGGGCGCCCGGGCCCGCTGGAACTGGGTGCTCGACGGCATGGTGGAGACCAAGGCGCTGTCACCCAGTGACCGTGCCGCACAAGAGTTCCCACAGACCGTGCCGCCCGATCAGGCGCGCGCGGAGAACCAGACGACTGGGCCCAACGGGCTGATCGAGCGTCAGGTGACCAGGGAGTTGATGGAGCTGTTCAACATCGACGAGCGGACCCTGAACACCCAGGGATTGCAGGTCACCACCACCATCGACCCGAAAGCCCAGCAGGCCGCGGAGAAGGCGGTATCGAAATACCTTGACGGGCAAGACCCCGACATGCGGTCGGCGGTGGTGTCCATCGACCCGCACGACGGGTCGATACGCGCCTACTACGGCGGTACGGACGCCAACGGTTTCGACTTCGCGCAGGCCGGGCTGCAAACCGGTTCGTCGTTCAAGGTTTTCGCCCTGGTCGCCGCGCTCGAACAGGGGATCGGGCTGGGTTACCAGGTCGACAGTGCGCCGCTGACGGTCGACGGCATCAAGATCACGAACGTCGACGGCGAGAGCTGCGGGACGTGCAACATCGCCCAGGCGCTGAAGCAATCGTTGAACACCTCCTACTACCGACTGATGCTCAAGCTCAAGGGCGGGCCGCGGGCCGTCGCCGACGCCGCGCACCAAGCCGGTATCGCGACCAGCTTCCCCGGTGTGGACCACACGCTGTCCGAGGACGGCAAGGGCGGGCCGCCCAACAACGGAGTTGTGCTGGGGCAGTACCAGACCCGGGTGATCGACATGGCCTCGGCGTACGCCACGCTGGCCGCATCCGGCCTCTACCACCGGCCGCATTTCGTGCAGAAGGTGGTCAACTCCGAAGGCCAGGTGCTTTTCGACGCGAGCAAGTCCGACAACAGCGGCGAGCAGCGAATCCCGAAGGCCGTGGCCGACAACGTCACCGCGGCCATGGAGCCCATCGCCAGCTATTCGCGCGGCCACACCTTGTCCGGGGGCAGGCCGTCGGCGGCCAAGACGGGCACCACGCAGCTGGGTGACACCAACGCCGACAAGGACGCCTGGATGGTCGGATACACGCCGTCGTTGTCGACTGCCGTGTGGGTCGGCACCGCGAAAGGCGATGTGCCGCTCGTAACCGCCTCGGGCGGACCGGTTTACGGCTCGGGGCTGCCGTCGGACATCTGGAAGTCCACGATGGACGGAGCCCTGAAGGGCACCTCCAACGAATCCTTCCCCAAGCCGACCGAAATAGGAGGCTACGCGGGTGTCCCGGCGCCGCCACCCCCGCCGCCTGCGCCGTCGGTCACCGTCATTCAGCCCACCGTCGAAGTGGCGCCCGGCATCACCATCCCGGTCGGCCCGCCCACGACGATCACCGTCGCCCCGCCACCGCCCGGCGGAGGTCCCGAGCCGGGCGTCCCGCCGGGCGGCCCCCAAGCCCCGCCCCCTGGCCAACCGCCACCGTGACCGACGCTGAGCAGCGCAGCGCCACCATTTCCCCGAAGCCGCTGGCCGCCGATCTGCGCAGCGTCGGCAACCGCGATTGCCCGAGCCGCACCGACTCGTTGGGCGCCGCGCTGGCGGAGGTGGCCGGAGGACCGGTGGGCAGGCACGCGCTGATCGGCCGCACCCGGGTGATGACCCCACTGCGGGTGATGTTCTTGATCGGCCTGGTATTCCTGGCGCTCGGCTGGTCGACGAAGGCGGCCTGCCTGCAGAGCACCGGCACCGGGACGGGCGATCAGCGGGTGGCCAACTGGGAGAACCAACGCGCGTACTACGAGTTGTGTTACTCCGATACGGTCCCGCTCTACGGCGCGGAGTTGTTGAGCCAGGGCAAGTTTCCGTACAAGTCGAGCTGGGTCGAGACCGACGGCAGCGGCACCCCGCAGACCCGCTACGACGGTCGGCCCGCGGTGCGCTACATGGAGTATCCGGTGCTGACCGGGGTGTATCAGTACGTGTCCATGGCGCTGGCCAAGACCTACACCGCGCTGAGCAAGCTGGCCCCGCTTCCGGTGGTCGCCGAGGTGGTGATGTTCTTCGACGTCGCGGCGTTCGGCCTGGCGCTGGCCTGGCTGGGCACCGTTTGGGCGACGGCCGGCCTGGCGGGGCGGCGGGTATGGGATGCGGCCCTGGTGGCCGCGTCGCCGTTGGTGATCTTTCAGATCTTCACCAACTTCGACGCGCTGGCAACGGCATTCGCCATGGCCGGACTGCTGGCGTGGGCGCGACGCAAACCGGTGCTGGCCGGTGTGCTGATCGGATTGGGCGCCGCGGCCAAGCTGTATCCGTTGTTGTTCCTCGGTCCCATGGTGGTCCTGGCGATTCGGACGGGGCGGTTTCGCGCTCTGGCTCGCACCGCGGGGACGGCCGCGGTGACGTGGCTGTTGGTGAACCTGCCCGTGTTGGTGCTGTTTCCGCGGGGGTGGTCGGAATTCTTCCGGCTCAACACCCGACGCGGCGACGACATGGATTCGCTGTACAACGTCGTGAAGTCCTTCACCGGCTGGCGCGGATTCGATGCGACGCTCGGGTTCTGGGAGCCGCCAACGGTGCTGAACACCGTGGTCACGGTGTTGTTCGTAATCGGTTGTGCGGCAATCGCGTACGTGGTGCTCACCGCTCCGCAGCGGCCGCGGGTGGCGCAGCTGTTGTTCTTGGTGGTGGCGGTTTTCCTGTTGACCAACAAGGTGTGGAGTCCCCAGTTCTCGCTCTGGCTGGTTCCGCTGGCGGTGCTGGCATTGCCGCATCGCCGGATCCTGCTGGCGTGGATGACCATCGACGCGGTGGTGTGGGTGCCGCGGATGTACTACCTGTACGGCAACCCGAATCGCTCGCTGCCGGCGCAGTTCTTCACCACGACGGTGTTGTTGCGCGACATCGCCGTCATCGCGCTGTGCGCGCTGGTGATCCGTCAGATATACCGGCCCGACGAGGACTTGGTGCGCTGGGGCGGTCGGGTGGACGACCCGTCGGGTGGCCCCTTCGACCGCGCCCCCGACGCCCCGCCCGGTTGGCTGCCGGACTGGCTGCGGCCCGCCGGCATGCGCCGCGCGTCCGCGCCGGGCCCCGAAACCGAGCCCGCGGTGTCAGCCGGAGTGGC
Source organism: uncultured Actinomycetota bacterium (assembly GCA_963850895.1). Lineage (GTDB taxonomy): Bacteria > Actinomycetota > Actinomycetes > Mycobacteriales > Mycobacteriaceae > Mycobacterium. The sequence continues at coordinate 632,980 of CAWKNK010000003.1, forward strand.
GCCATGACCCTGGTGGCCGTCCCGCTATTCCCCCGGGTGACCGCGCTCGACGCGGTGGGGCCCTACGAGGTGTTGCAACGCGTCCCGTCGGTCGAGGTGGTGTTCATCGGCCACCGCCGAGGTGAGGTGCGTACGGAAAACGGGATGCTCGGGCTGAGCTGCGACGCGACGTTCGACGAGGTCACCTCGCCGGATGTGGTGGTGTTTCCCGGCGGGATCGGGACGCGCCGGCTGATCCACGACGACGCCATCCGCGCCTGGCTGCAAGCGGTGCACCCGACCACGAAATTCACCACGTCGGTGTGCACCGGTGCGCTGCTGCTGGCCGCCGCGGGCCTGCTTGATGGGCTCAGCGCCACGACGCATTGGCGGGCCAGCGACCTGCTCAACGAGCTCGGCGCCCGTTATGTGCCGGAACGAGTCGTCGAGCACCTACCGCAGCGGATCATCACCGCCGCCGGCGTGTCCAGCGGCATCGACATGGCCTTGCGGCTGGTCGAGCTCCTTGTCGATCGGCGGGCCGCGCAGGCCGCTCAGCTGCTCATCGAATACGACCCGCAGCCGCCGTTCGATTCGGGCGCCCTCGCCAAGGCTGATCCCGCGACGGTGGCCAGGGCCACCGAGTATTTGGACGCCCGGCAGTAGCCGGGTTGCTCGATCGCCCGGATTTCCCCCGTCACGCCGCCGTCCGGTAGCCTGATGCGGTTGCCGACGCAGGCGACCCTCCTGCCACGGACCGACCGTGGCCGCGAAGACCAGAGGAGGTGGTGAGGTTTCCATGCGTCCATACGAAATCATGGTCATTCTTGACCCCACGCTCGACGAGCGCACTGTTGCTCCGTCCTTGGAGACGTTCCTCAACGTCGTCCGTAAAGACGGCGGAACCGTCGACAAGGTCGACATCTGGGGCCGACGCCGGCTGGCCTACGAGATCGCCAAGCACGCCGAAGGCATCTACGTCGTCGTCGACCTGAAGGCGGAGCCGGCGACGGTCTCCGAGCTCGACCGCCAGCTGAGCCTCAACGAGTCGGTATTGCGCACCAAGGTGATGCGCACCGACAAGCACTAACACCCGTGGCTGCGTCGTGGGCCCACCGTCGGTGGACTTGCGTAGGCTCAGCGAGGACACGTGCCATCCACCGTCGGAGAAGCGGACCCAGGAGGAAATTGTGGCTGGTGACACCACTATCACCGTTGTCGGAAACCTGACCGCCGACCCCGAACTGCGGTTCACGCCGTCGGGTGCCGCCGTCGCGAATTTCACCGTGGCGTCGACCCCCCGGATCTTTGATCGCCAGAGTTCGGAATGGAAAGACGGTGAGGCGCTGTTCCTGCGGTGCAACATCTGGCGGGAAGCCGCCGAGAACGTTGCGGAAAGCCTCACCCGCGGGTCGCGGGTGATCGTCACCGGCCGGCTCAAGCAGCGCTCGTTCGAGACGCGCGAAGGTGAGAAGCGCACCGTTTTCGAGGTCGAGGTCGACGAGATCGGGCCCTCGCTCCGGTACGCCACGGCCAAGGTGAACAAGGCCAGCCGCAGCGGTGGCGGCGGCGGTGGTGGCGGCTTCGGCGGCGGTGGTGGCGGCGGCGGTGGCGGGTCCCGTCAGGGATCAGCACCGGCGAGCAGCGCACCCGCCGACGACCCGTGGGGCAGCGCCCCGGCATCCGGCTCCTTCGGCGGCGGCGACGACGAACCGCCGTTCTAAAGAACTTCAACAGTAAGAAACGGAAAGAAAGATAGTCATGGCCAAGTCCAGCAAGCGACGTCCGGCTCCGGAAAAGCCGGTCAAGACGCGGAAATGTGTCTTCTGCGCGAAGAAGGGGCAAGCGATCGATTACAAGGACACCGCGCTCCTGCGCACCTATATCAGTGAGCGCGGCAAGATCCGGGCGCGGCGCGTCACCGGCAACTGCGTACAGCACCAGCGCGACATCGCGATCGCGGTGAAGAATGCCCGCGAGGTGGCTCTGCTGCCCTTCACCTCCTCGACGCGATAGCCGCCGAACCCAAGCGAAAGTACGAAAACGATGAAGCTGATTCTGACGGCTGACGTCGACCACCTCGGTACCGTCGGCGACACGGTCGAGGTCAAGGACGGCTATGGCCGAAACTTCCTGCTCCCGCGCGGTCTGGCGATCGTCGCCTCGCGCGGTGCGCAGAAGCAGGCCGACGAGATCCGCCGGTCCCGCGAAAGCAAGGCGGTGCGCGACCTCGGGCACGCCAACGAACTCAAGACGGCGATCGAGGCGCTGGGCCCCGTCCAGCTGCCGGTGAGGACCGCGGCCGACTCCGGAAAGCTGTTCGGCTCGGTGACGTCCGGTGACGTCGTCGCGGCCATCAAGAAGGCCGGTGGACCCAACCTGGACAAACGAATCGTCCGCCTGCCCAAGACGCACATCAAGGCTGTCGGCACCCACCCTGTGTCGGTGCATCTGCACCCGGAGATCAATGTCGAGGTCGCCCTCGAGGTCGTCGCGGAGAGCTAAGCCGGCAACGTTTGCTCTTTCCCGGCGGCGGCCAGCATCGGTCGCCGCCGGGCTTAGTTGTGCTGCGGGCATGCTTTCCGGCGCCATCGCGGGTAGTCGCGGACGGGCGCCCTAGCGAACTATCGCTGAGGGGTATTCCGCGGACCCTATTTACCCTGCCGTAACGCTGCGAAAATATGGCCGAAAGCCAACACGCCCGGCGCAGTAACCTGCGACGACACGCCGTAGAGATTCTTGTCCACACGAAATTTGTGGCGTTACATGGCCCTTAACAGCAGCGATGTCAGACCCCCATGAATTCATACACAGGTTCTCCACAGCCCGCTCAACACAGGTGTCGATGGATATGCACACACGATGCACAGGTTCATGAACAGCGGCCCTTTCACCTACTAGCCAGCAACGTCTAACGTCGTCCCGGCGCGAGGCGTACGCGTGTTGTGGCGGCGGAAGTGTCGGCTTCCTTGACTTACGCTGAGGAGACCAGTTTTCGAATGTACGTTCGGGCGCGTGGCAGGGGAGGAGGAATCCATGGCGGTCGTCGATGACTTGGCGTCGGGCATGGATTCATCGGCGCCCAGCGAGGACTTCGGCCGTCAGCCACCGCAGGACATGGCGGCCGAGCAGGCGGTGCTCGGCGGCATGCTGCTCAGCAAGGACGCCATCGCCGATGTGCTGGAACGGCTGCGGCCCGGCGACTTCTACCGCCCCGCGCATCAGAACGTCTACGACGCGATCCTGGACCTCTATGGCCGTGGCGAGCCGGCCGACGCGGTGACGGTGGCCGCGGAACTGGACCGCCGCGGGATGTTGCGCCGGATCGGCGGTGCGCCCTATCTGCACACCCTGATCTCGACCGTGCCCACGGCCGCCAACGCGGGCTACTACGCGACCATCGTGGCCGAGAAGGCGCTGCTGCGCCGGCTGGTGGAGGCCGGGACGCGGGTGGTGCAGTACGGCTACGCGGGGGCCGAGGGCGCCGACGTGGCCGAGGTGGTCGACCGCGCGCAGGCGGAGATCTACGATGTCGCCGACCGCCGGACGTCGGAGGACTTCGTCCCGCTAGAGGATCTGCTGCAGCCGACGATGGACGAGATCGACGCCATCGCTTCCAACGGCGGCATATCGCGTGGCGTGCCGACGGGATTCACCGAACTCGACGAGGTGACCAACGGTCTGCACGCCGGGCAGATGATCATCGTGGCGGCCAGGCCTGGCGTGGGCAAGGCGCTCGCGTTGGACACGCTGCTACCCACGCCGTCGGGCTGGACGACGATGGGTGACGTCGCGGTCGGTGATCAATTGCTTGGCGACGACGGGCGCCCGACGCGGGTAGTCGCCGCTACCGACGTGATGCTGGGACGGCCATGCCACGAGGTGGAATTCTCTGACGGGACAGTGATCGTCGCCGACGCAGCGCATCAGTGGTTGACCGAAACACGCGCATCCCGGAAGTCAGCGCAAGCTGCGGCGGTGGGGTACAACCGCTATAAGAATCAGCGCACCTTTGCGGCGGTGCGAACGACGGCGGAGATCGCTGGAACTCTGCGCTGCGACACTCTAGACCGGCGACTGAACCACAGCGTGGTCAATGCGCGTGCGCTTGACCTACCGGAGCGCGAGTTCTTAATTCCGCCATACACTCTCGGCGCCTGGCTTGGCGACGGTACCAGTGCCGCAGCCCAGATCACCGCCGCCGATCCTGAAATCATCATGCGGATCGAGGCGGACGGCTTGGTAGCCGTTCCGTCGGCATCCGCTCGGTACCGTTATCAGCTGCGCCTACCGGCCAGCGCTGAGCCGGCCCCTCGCCCGTGTGCGGTATGCGGCAAGTCGTTCGTTCCCCAAACCAGTCAGGTGCGGACCTGTGGACGCTCATGCGGTGGCCGGGCACGGTTTGTCTCTGCTCCGGTGCCGAGTCCGGCCTGCGCTCGCTGCGCGGGACCGTCGGCGGGGCTGCGGTTGTGCCGGAACTGCCACGCCGCAGTCGGAACATTGCAGGCGCGACTGCGAACACTCGGCGTGCTCGGTAACAAGCACATCCCCATCGAATACCTGCGGGGCTCCGAGACACAACGGCGCGCCCTGCTCGCCGGCTTGCTCGACACCGACGGAACCGTGACGGCGGGCGGCGCCGTCCAATTTTCAGTCACAAACCATCGGCTGGCGTGCGATGCCGCCGAGCTGATCGTCAGCCTTGGCTATCGCTGCCAAACCTCGACCAAGCGCGTCCGGGGCCGTCACGATTCGTCCAGCACCGCTTACACCCTGACCTTTTCCACCGATGATGTGGTGTTCGCATTGCAGCGAAAGGCCATCGCGCACAAGGAGCGCCGGGCCAAAGCCGGAACCCAGCGCTCTGGATCGCGCTTCATTGTGGACGTCCGTCCGATCGAGACAGTTGCCGTGCGTTGTGTCGAGGTGGACAACGACAGCCACATGTATCTGGCGAGCAAGGCAATGATCCCCACTCATAACTCCACCCTCGGTCTGGACTTGATGCGATCCTGCTCGATCAAGCACCGGATGGCCAGCGTCATCTTCTCGCTGGAGATGAGCAAGTCTGAGATCGTGATGCGGTTGCTCTCGGCCGAGGCGAAGATCAAACTCGGCGACATGCGTTCGGGCCGGATGAGCGACGACGACTGGACGCGGCTGGCGCGGCGGATGAGCGAAATCAGTGAGGCCCCACTTTATATCGACGACTCGCCCAACCTGACCATGATGGAGATCCGCGCCAAGGCGCGCCGGCTGCGGCAGAAAGCCAACCTACGTCTGGTCGTGGTCGATTACCTGCAGCTGATGACGTCGGGCAAGAAGCACGAGTCGCGGCAGGTCGAGGTGTCCGAATTCTCGCGGCACCTCAAGCTTTTGGCCAAAGAGCTCGAGGTACCGGTGGTGGCGATCAGCCAGCTGAACCGTGGTCCTGAGCAGCGGACCGACAAGAAGCCGATGCTGTCCGACCTTCGCGAGTCGGGATCCCTGGAGCAGGATGCCGACATGGTGATCCTGCTGCACCGCCCGGACGCGTTCGAGCGGGACGATCCGCGCGGGGGAGAGGCGGACTTCATCTTGGCCAAGCACCGCAACGGCCCGACCAAGACGGTCACCGTCGCGCATCAGCTGCACCTCTCGCGCTTCGCCAACATGGCGCGGTAGGTAGGTGTCGCTGCTTCACGGCTTCTGACGAAGTTCGGGAAACCGGTTAGCTCGGCTAAGCGTTCACTTAGGGCCAACTCGGCGATTCATCGTGACACCGAGGCTCTGCGGAAGTTGGTCACGGCCGGAACTGAGCGTCGAGGTGGGCGGCGTCGCGCACGTTGAGTTCCAACGTCAAGCTGTGCGGGTCAACGTGTTCCAACGTTCCGACGGGCCGGTCGGTGCCGTTGGCCGCAATGTCGGTGTTGGCTGTGTCGGTCATGACTGAACCTTTCTAGGGAGGCGTGCACGTGGCCGCCTGTTCTGTTTGCCTTTCTGGCAATGAAGATCTGGGCCGGCACGAGGGCCGCGGAGTGCAAGGTCCGGGCGCACCCCAAATGGACGCATGGAAGGTGAGTGGTGGCCATCGCTGCCGCTGCTGGCTCAGCCACATGCGTGGCGCGGTACAGGCCCACCAGCCACAGTGTGGCGTTAGCCACAGTTATCCACAGCGGCGGAAGGCAACTCGCTCGCTCTGCGTTGTGCAGGCCACAACCACAAAAGAAAAAACGACCCGGCTGTTCTCTTCCAGCCGGGTCGTGTGTGTTCGGCGCTTACCGCATCATCCGGCGCACGCCCACCAGCACGGCCAGCACCGCCGCGACCACGCCCAGCATCGCCAACCCAGGTAGCGGGTGCTGGTAGGACCCAGGTAGGGCTCGCCTGAGATGCACGAGGTTGTCCCGGGTCTCGTAGAACTTGAGGTGGCGGTCCCCCGCTCGAGACCTGCCGTGTGGTAGGTGTCGGGCGTCCGCCAAGACACACCAACAGCAAGGGGACCGCCGTGAAGAAGAGTAGCCAGATCCAGTCCGTGGACGCGAGCGCCATCCCGCAGTGCGTCAGTGTGGCGATGGCGGAGATCGCCGAGAACATGCACGAGGGGCTTTTGGCCCTGGCCGTGGGTGCGGGCCTGCAGGTGATGGCGGCGTTGATGGAGGCCGACGTGAGCGCGCTGGCCGGGCCGAAGGGCAAGCATGATGCGACGCGGACGGCGGTGCGGCACGGCCGTGAGCGCGGGTCGGTGACCCTGGGCGGGCGGCGGGTGGCGATCACCCGCCCTCGGGTGCGGGCGGCCGGCGGGTCCGGTGAGCTGCCGATCGCGTCGTATGAGCTGTTCAGCTCGACTGAGATTCTGGGCAAGATGGCGATGGAGAAGATGCTGGCCGGGCTCTCGACCCGCCGCTACCCGGTCGGGCTCGAGCCGGTCGGTCAGCAGGTGGATGAATCCTGCTCTGCGACAAGCAAGTCGGCGGTCTCGCGCAAGTTTGTGGCGATGACCGAAACCGCTCTGGCCGAGCTGTTGTCGCGGGATCTGTCCGGGCTGGACCTGGTGGCGTTGATGATCGACGGGGTGCACTTCGCCGAGTCGTGCTGTGTCGTGGCGCTCGGTATCGGCATCGACGGGGTCAAGCACCCGCTGGCGCTGGTGGAGGGCTCGACCGAGAACGCGACCTTGGTCACCGCCCTGCTGGTCGACCTGCGTGAGCGGGGCCTGGACGTCACCCGCCCGATGCTGGTGTGCCTGGACGGGTCCAAGGCGCTGCGCAAGGCCGTCCTCGACGTGCTGGAGCGCCCAGTGATCCAACGCTGCCAACTGCACAAGGTTCGGAACGTGAAAGATCATCTGCCGCAACGTCTTCGGTCCACTGTCGGCCGGAAGATGACCGACGCCTACCATGCCGGATCGGCGCTGGAGGCCGAGGCCGCGTTGCTGGCCCTGGCCACCGAACTCGACCGCACCCACCCCGGGGCGGCGGCCAGCCTGCGTGAGGGCCTCGACGAGACGCTCACCGTGCTGCGACTGGGCGTGCCACCCACCTTGGCCCGCACGCTGCGCTCGACCAACTGCATCGAGTCGATGATCTCCGTCTGCCGCGAACACGCCGGCAACGTCAAACGCTGGCGGGACGGGCAGATGGCGCTGCGCTGGTGTGCCGCCGGGATGGTCGAGGCCGGCAAGCAGTTCCGCCGTGTGAACGGTCACCTGCACCTACCGACGCTCCGCACAGCTCTCGAGCGCCAGACCGCCGAACCTGTCGGACCCGTCGTGCACAATGACGAAGTGAGCGCAGCCTGATGCTCACCGGACCGCCACCGAAGTTCCACGGAACCTGGGACATCCTCGTGGTGGTGACGGCGGCGACTTTGTTCATGTCGAGAGCCTAACGCCGGATTCCAGCGGAAAACACCGCTAAGGACTCACCTGATGGCGTCAGTACGACGTTGAGTACTAGGTGGGGGTGAACTGGCTCAAGTCGTAGATGTCAAGGCCTTTTTCGATATCGGCGACTTTGTCGACCACCCCTTGGAAGCCGGTCTGGCCGAACCGGCGGTGCTCCTCGTCTTCGAAGATGTCAGCCAGGTCGCGAAACTGCTTCGCGGGCACCACGTCGCGCAACGCCGGGAAAACGACGGTGTCTTCGCGTGCTTCATGCGGCTCATACATCCGGATGAACGCCGCCATGTCCTGCGCCAGGGCATCTCGCGCAGGCTGATCGGGCGCTGCTGCTGCAGTAGTGGCGGCGAGCACCCGGTCGGTGAGCGTGCGACCGCGCTGGTGCTGCGTGCGCAATATGGCGGTGATGTCGTTGAGCTTGCTCGCCTGTTCCAGCTTAGGAAAGACATACGTTTCTTCCAGCTGCTCGTGATAGTCCTCGATGAAGCTTCGAATAATCCCCGCGCCCGCGTTGAGTGCTTGAACGGGAGCTTGATCGCCAGCCTGCAGGCGGCGGATACCTTCTCGATAGATCAGCAATACGCGCTTGAGCACTCCATGCTCACGCATCAAGTCTTCAGGTGGAGTGACCGACACTTCCTCTTCTGCGGGTGTGCCAGGCTGGCCTGCTTTGGGCTGCGGGCTGTCGCATGCTGATAGGGCGATCACACCGGCTGCCGATATCGAGGTCCCGAGAAGCTGGCGTCGGCCTACGGCCCCGGGCGGCTGCTTTATCACGTGGTCATCATGTATTGCCATACATCCAGTGTTGGTCAGGTCAACGGCCCCTGCTCCCGGGGGTGCCTTGTCAATCCTTAAACGGGAACACCCATGAGCACCACTGGGAACTCACCTGAACGGCGTCAGTACGTGCGCCGTGCCGCGACCGCCTTGCGATGAAGTTGCGGTCGAAGACCAAGGGCTATGGGGCCATGCCGGAGTCGATCCAGCGTTGGAAGACGTTTATCTTTTCGGCGCTCCAGGCCCCGTCACACGGCATCGACCCATCGCGAAGGCGTTTGACGATGGCCGCTGCGTGGGACTTGACGTCGGTGTAGGACCAAAGGTCGAACGCCCACGTCATCGACTCACGGTCGTCTTGCCGGAACAGCGGTTTGATGTTGCGCTCGAACACGACCGGCTCGCCTGCGCCTGGTAGTGGCACAGGCGGCGCGGTCGACGATTCGGTGTGACCCGTGCCCGGAGCGGGGGACGCTGGTGTCCCCTGCCCCACCATTCCGGGCGTCGTGCTGGCTTGTGAACCGAAGGTGATCGACGGGTGCTGCTCAGATGTCGGGGCGGAGCTCGAGCAGCCGGACGCCAACGCGACAGCCGCCGCCGTCGCAGCGACGGCGGGCAGCGCGGGGACCGAGCGATGCGGCTGGGGCATGACGGTTGTAAACCTCCCTGATTGATAACGAGCCAAGCGGATGCGAAGTACTCGCTTAGAGTTAGGGCGGCGAGTTACTCCTGCCGCTCCAATGTCCCACTTCGTGTCTCACGACGCGTTCGCTCGAACCCCGCCGATGATGGCCGGCACTCGCTTGGGCGGCGGGCCGGTCCGGCGGCGGCACGCGAGGCGCGTTGGGCAGACGCGTGGCCCATCAGACGACCCAAAGCACTCCACATGTCGAAAGCTGTGTTGGCGCAGCGGACGCATGCCAGCGCCGAATCAGTGAGCACGATCTCGGCAACACCCGGTTTGAGTCGGCCGGCTATCTACGGTGTAGCGATCGCGCCTGCGAGCTGGCCGCAATCTGTCTCACACCCCATGGTCTGGCGTCGTGCATTTTGAGCGCTAGCAACCGACGCCGGCGGACCTGCTCAAAGATTTCCACTCGTGACCTCGCCACTTCCCGACCTCGTGCCCTCGGCCAGTAGCTTGTTCAGCGCGAACGCTGTTTTCAGGCCGTTCGACGCAACCGTAGAACGTCGTGCTCGGCGCAGCCCACGCGATCGGCGGCCTCAGCGGCCGATAACACTGGGTCAAGCAGGATCTGCAACTCGTCAGCAGTGAATGTCGGTTCGGCGTCCCAAGGTGCCTCATCCCACCCGGTTTCACTGAAGCCTGAAAATAGTTCGTCGCGCATAACTATCCTCACCAAAGGTGGAGTAGGGGTGAATATTTCGGTGGCCGGAGCGTAAAAAGATCAACCCTCGGCTCTCCGTGGGCTCCGTCGCCCTGGCGGAATGACTGCCTGTGTCGATAGTACCGGCGCCATCCTCAGATCGCCGTCCACCCACCGAGATGAGACAGGATCGGATCACTGCCGGTTCTCTAAAAACGAGACACCGGGATAGTCCCGCACTGAGGGGGAAGTCGATTTCTGCACAACCGTACGATCATAGGATCCGCCACGAAGATGAGAAAAACCTGTCCGCCATTTTGATGGGAATTTTGCAAATCCGCAGCTACAAGAGTCAGTATCCGCCACGTACGTTGGGAACCTACAGTCGCTCCTGTAGGTTCTCATCCAACATGGCGGAATTCTCATCTTCGTGACATCAAAATGGCAGATATGCCATAAAGATGAGAATCTGGTTAGCATTGCTAGGTTCTGAGACGGTTCACGCTTGTTGTTGTAGATGGCTCGGCGCCCCGCGGCACTTATTGACCGCAGCCCTGATGGTCGGACCGGAGCTTTGGCGAGCTCGGCGGTAACGTCTTGGGGCCGAGCCAGCAGTGCGGCTGTCAGCCGGAACTGTGGGTGATGCTCGACTGGATCGTCGGTGTCCGCGAGGGATCCGCAGATGCAATTGTCGGCCTGGGACGACACCGCCGCGCGGTCACCTACGACAGCCAACTGTGGGCTGAACTCACCTCGCTGCGGGTTCCTCGCCGACGCCTACAACGTGCTTATCTTGGGACCCGTCGGCGTGGGAAAAACACCCTTAGCCAACGCATTAGGACAAATCGCCGTGCGCTCGCACCACAGCGTGCAGACCGAACGGGCGGACAAATTGTTCAACTGCCAGCCCTGGCGCACGGCTACGCGACATATTCGGGCAATGCGATGTCGTCGCGGAATTCGCGCCGGATGGCCCAGTCGGCCAGCTGCGGAATGTTCAGCAGTTTGGACGCCTGGTTGCGAGTCCACAGGCCGAGCGCCGTCTTGGGCGCGAACGTCGTGGCGAATCCCCGCGCCGACCGCTGCCTGGCCTCAACGATCGGACGCAGCTGGCGTTCATAGCGGCGAAACGCATCCTGGTGATTGCCTCCTGTGCGATTGAGCTCGCCCGCCAGTATGTAGGCCTGCACCATCGCCAGACCCGCCCCCTCCCCGGCCAGCAGAGAGACCGCGGCTGCGGCGTCACCGATGAGCGCTACCCGCCCATCCGACCAGTGATCCATGACGATTTGGCTCGCGCGGTCGAAGTACACATCGGAGGTCCCATCGAGTTTGTGCAGGATCTCCGGGCATTCCCAGCCGGCGTCGCCGAAGACTTGATGCAGGGTGGTCTTGGCCTGCGACACATTGTGTGGATCGGGGCCGCTCATATGGGCGGTGGTGAAAACGAAAAGAAACAGCGTCTTCTGGCCGCGCATCGCGAATCGTGCGAGCATGCGCCCAGGTGTGGTGTAGGCGAGGTAGACGAGTTCATCACGCGGCTGATAGCCCTCGGCTTCGAAGGCCGCGACTCGGTAGCCGAGATCGGTCTCAAATCGAGATTCCGGGCCGAATACCAAATCCCGAACAGGCGAATGGATGCCACCTGCACCGATGAGCAGGTCGAATTGTCGTGACTGGGCGCACTCGAAGGTGACCCGCACGCCTGAGTCATGTTGCGTGATGGCCGAAACGCTTTCACCGAACAGGGTTTCGACGTGGCCGTCGATGGAACGGTAGATCATGGCCGCCAGATCACCACGGGCCACAGTGACCAATCGGCCATCAAGGTTGCGCCGAAACACCTCCGCCGAAAAGCCCCCCACCCTTCGCGAATTCTCGTCCACCAGCCGCAGCTCCTGCACCGCATATCCGGCGGCGTGCAATTCGGCAGTAAGTCCCATCCGTTCGGCGACGGCATACCCGCCGCCCCAAAAGTCCACGACATAGCCGCCCGTGCGGAGCCGCCGCGCCTTTTCGATCAGTGTCGGCTCGTGGCCAGAGCGCCACAGCCAGTACGCAAGCGTTGGGCCGGCGATGCCGGCACCGACAACGGCGACCTTCATGCGTGCACCTCTTCAGCGGATGGAGTCCCTATTATCATAGCACTATGCAATAGTTGCACTAGGAAGCAGAGTCTCCGTGCTCGGGTACCCGATGCCCGTAAGTTCCTTCAGCACAGCGGCCCCCTCGCCTGCGTCGAGGGATCGACGCGCCGCGTTCCGCTGAAGTGCTGTCGGGGTGAGCACACTGTGCTCGGCCCGCCGCTGGGTGAAACAAATCCGCGAGCAGCCGTCCAAACCGCGTCGACCAGGCCGCTCGGGGTCTCGGTGCTGTCTCACAGCCCGACGAGCTCGGCCACCACCTGCTGCACGGCGCAGAGGGGAGGTGCGAAGGCTGTCACTTGCGGGCGGTGGCGATAAGGAGCTGGCTGGGAACGCCCCAGGACTCGATGACGACGTCCTCATCAACATTCCAGCCATCCGAATCGGAGAGACGTCGCAGGTCTATGGGCCGGCATCCGCCAACGAGTCGGGGGGCGACTCGCGAAATTCCTTGCCAGCCTTGTGATATCAGCCGTGAAAGAGTTGACTGCCCATGCGTGAGGCTGGTCAGACAGGCCAGGCCGCCGGGGATGAGCAGACGGTGGGCCTAATCGATGAGCTGTGCGGCGTAGTCGTGCTGGAGAAGATCGAAGACGTAGGCAGCGATGAACCTGTCGGCGGAGCGGTCAGGCGCGGGCAGCGGCAGCGTGCCGTCGCTGTGAAGGACCTTGGCCCGATCGGCGAAGGCGATCAGGCGTCGACGGGAGAGCTCGACCATCCGCGCGCTAACGTCCACGCCAGGTAAGGTGCACGTTGGTGCAAGGTGGTCGCTGAGCAAGCGCTGGGCCAAAAGCTACCGGTCCCGGGGCCGAACATCGAAGACCGAGGTGGCAGTCTCAAAACGGGCGATGGCGATGAGCCGGTCAAGCGCGGGTCGTTCAAAACGCGTTTTGGGTGTCTTGAAACCGGCCGATCCTGTCATACACACGCGCCGCGATGTGCGGCGTAAGCCCGCCGCCGTCACAATTCACCGACTCGCCGTCCATTAACTCACCGGTAATCTGGGTTTCGTAGGTTCGCGCGATCGGCGGTGGTCGAGCCAGTAGTAAGCCGCGAGTTTGATTCGGTCATTGACCAGGAACCACACCACCGCGTAGGCCCACACCAGGCCGGCCCAGCGCCACCCCAGCGGGGTCATCGCCACCCCGTAGACGGAGATTAGGGTGGCGATCGTTTGCGCTGTGATGACGGCGCCCAGCAGCAGTGGCGCTGGTGCGGGCCGGGACCAGAAGGGGCCGCGGGTGCGGGTGAGGAAGATGGTCAGCTGGCCGGCGACCGACAATTTGAGGTAGATCAGGGTGCGGATCATGTCGTGGTTGAGGCCAAAGACCTTGTCGGCGAGGAAGAAAAGCAAGAAGGTCGCAACGACACCGATGACGCCCAGCACGGTGGCGATGGTCAGCACGACGCGCATGTCCCACTTGACGGGCTTGGGTGAGCCGCGCACGTGGTCGTAGGCGATGGACAGGATCGCGCCGTCGTTGAGCAGCGCGAGAAACACGATCATCACGGCGGTGACCGGGAAGAAATTCATGAACACGATCGCCAGGGTGATCAGCAGCAGCACTCGGATGGTTTCGGCGATGCGGTAGGTGGCGTAACTGGTCAGCCGGGCAAAGATTTCGCGGGCTTGCCCGATCGCGGCCACGATCACCGACAACCCCGGTGCCAGCAGGACCACGTCGGCCGCTGCCCGGGCCGCATCGGTGGCTCCGGCCACCGCGATGCCGGCGTCAGCCTGTTTGAGCGCGGGAGCGTCGTTGACGCCATCGCCGGTCATCCCGACGATGTGCCCGCGGGCCTGCAACAGCCGCACGATGCGGTATTTGTGTTCGGGAAACACCTGCGCGAACCCGTCGGTGGCTTCCACCCGGGCGCCCAAATCGTCGTCGTCAGCGGTGTCGAGGGCGGCGGCATCGAGGATCTGCTCGCCCAGGCCGACCTGGCGGGCGATCTCGCGGCCAATGGCGATCTGGTCACCGGTGACCATCTTGACCTCGATGCCGAGTTCCTTGGCGGCGCTAATGGTGGCCGCGGAGTCCTCCCGCGGCGGGTCGGCCAACGCCAGCACGCCCATCAGCCGCCAGATGCCCTCGCCGTCCGTCCTGGCCACACCGAGGGATCGGTACCCGTGGATAGCGAACCGGTCGACCACGTCAACGACCTGGGCGGTGGCGCCATCACCGTCACACAGGGCGGCGATGACCTGCGGTGCGCCCTTGCTGACCCGAAACGTCTGACCGTCCGAGTCGCGCACCAGCGCTTCGGTGCGTTTGCTGACAGGGTCGAACGGGATGAACTGGTCCACCGACGCCGCGGGTTGTTGGCCTGCGGCGGCCAGCACTGCCAGATCGATGAGGTCGTTGTCTTCGGCGCGCGAGGCCAACGCGGCAACCATCAGCAGCTCGTCATCGGAGATACCGTGGACGGCCCAGCGGGCGGCGACCGCGAGACGGTTCTGGGTCAACGTGCCCGTCTTGTCCGAGCACAACAGATCGATGCCGCCGAGTTCCTCGACCGCGGGCAGGTGGCTGACCACGGCCTGCTGACGCGCCAGCTGGCGGGCGCCGATGGCCATGGTCACCGACAGCACCGCCGGCAGCGCCACCGGGATCGAGGCGATCGTGACCACCAGCGCAAATTCGAGGGTCTGCAGCACGGGATTTCCCCGGACCAGCGAGACCACGACCGTCAACGTCACCAAGGCGACCGCGATGACGATCAGGTAATTGGCGATGCGCAGCACCGCACGCTGGAAATGGCTGACCGTGCCCGCGGTCTCCACCAGCGCGGTGGTTTTTCCCATATACGACGACGCTCCGGTAGCACACACCAGCGCGTCAGCCTCCCCACGCACCAGCACCGACCCCGAATACAAACTCTCGCCTAGCCCGCGGCTGACGGCTAGCGATTCGCCGGTCATCGCCGACTGATCCACCTCGAGCGTGACGTCGTTAAGCACCCGCAGATCTGCGGGCACCACATCACCGAGCCGCACCCGCACCACATCGCCGGGCACCAACTCGCGCACCGCCACCGTCACCCACGCGCCGTCACGCAACACCCGCGCCGAGGATGGCAGACGCTGCTTAAGCGCGGCGATCGCGTTTGCCGCCTGGTGCTCCTCGAAAAAGGCCACCAGCCCGTTC
Source organism: uncultured Actinomycetota bacterium (assembly GCA_963850895.1). GTDB lineage: Bacteria > Actinomycetota > Actinomycetes > Mycobacteriales > Mycobacteriaceae > Mycobacterium. The sequence continues at coordinate 648,239 of CAWKNK010000003.1, forward strand.
ATCGCCAACAGCACCCCGATGATCACCGCGTCGGTCCAATGCCGGGCAGCCAGCGACAACGCCAGCGCGACCTCGATCATCCACGGGATCGGCGCCCAGAAATAGCCCAGAAAGACCAGTATCGGGTTGTGATACTGCTCGGCGATCTCGTTGGGCCCGTAGCGCCCTAGCCGCGATCGCGCCTGTGCCGACGTCAATCCCTGTGCCGAGCTGTCCAGCTCAGTCAATGCCTGCGGCAGCGGCATGCTCGCCAATTCGTCATTCGTCTGCACCGCTATCTCCTTCGGCTTCGGTACCGCGATTCAGCTTTGTCGTGCGTGCAGAACCAGGCGAGCCGAGGAGACTCGCGTGGTGCCGGCAGCGACCAGTCCCGATGCGCGAAAGCGATTCGGGGCCATGCCTATTACGGTCACGTCATCGCTGACGTCGTCGCGATGGTCCCGGCGGCATAGCGGTGGGACCTTAAACTTCGGGCCGGGGGACGAACCGGACGAACGGCAACTGTTGTCCGACGGCGCGGAAGTCTGCGTCTGATCCGTCGACGGAGAATCCGAGCACGCGCGGAAGCACGTACTTGGCCACAGTGCGATGCCGTGACCCGTACCGTACAAAGACTTGTGCTCCCTCCTCCTTGTCCAGCGGTATGGCGGTTGCGGGTATCGTTCGCGTCCCCACCTGGATGCTGACCTCGGGGGTGTGCAGGATGTTGCGGTACCACGCGGCCGTAGGTCCCCACCCCGAGGCCACGACATAGGTGTCGCCGTCGTGCTCGGCAACCTCGAGGACGCTCTGTCGCGGCTTCCCGGAGACGCGGCCGATGTGGTTGAGCAGTAGCAGGCGGCTGCCGAATAGCCACCCGAGCCTGAGCCGATAAAGGTGGATGGGAATCCGGAACAGGAACCGGGTCAGTCCGGCCGGTGGCTGAACGTTCTTGACAATCTTCACAATTGGTGACCTCCTTTTTGCGGCCGGGCGGGCTGCCCGCTCAGCGACTCGACTGAAACTGGGTGCGTTGGTTATCGGGCGACGGCTGTCGTGCAGGGGTGTGCCCGGCCGGCGTTGCGGAGGCCGCCCGGGTGGCTGAAACGGGTTCGGACTTGAGTCCTGGCAACGGAACCCGGGGCACTCCCGGGGTGCCCAGGCGGCCGGCCACCCACGGCAAGGCGTCGGCGAACGCTTGGGCCGCGAACGGCCAGTCATGCCTGCCCGGTTGAGTAACGACGGCGCATCGGATGCCGTGTGCGCTGCCGACCGTACACAGCGAGTTGGCGGCGAAGTCCTGGCCTTCAGGATTGGCGACGGGGTCATGGGCACCGACCGCAACCGCGCCGATACCGGCCGCCGTGATGTAGCGGTGCTGGGCGTGGGGGGCGCCGGGGATATCGAACCAGCCATATACCCCGCTGTAGCGTTGGTGCCTGATGATGACGGTGGTCGGGTCGAACGCGGCGTAGGCGTTGGCGTTGCCGCCGAACAGCGTGGTGATGGTGTGCGACCTGGTTCCAAGATTGGGGCCGGCGTCGCCAGCAATGTCGACAAAGGCGCTAAAGATATTCGGGTGCGTCACCGTCAGGTCGACAGCGCAGGTGCCGCCCATCGAGAAGCCGACAACGCCCCAGTTGGCCCGGTCAGCGCTGACCGAGAAGTTGGAGATCATGTATGGCACCACGTCTTTGGTCAGATGGTCGGCGGCGTTGCCGCGGGGGCCGTTGACGCATTCGGTGTCGTTGTTGAATGCCCCGGTGGCGTCCACAAACACCAGCAGCGGCGCGTAGCCGTGGTGCGCGGAGGCGAACGCGTCGACTGTGCGTATCGCCTGGCCGGCGCGCAGCCAGTCGGCGGGGGTGTTGAAGTCAGCGCCGATCATCATCACGGCCGGCAACCGGGGAGGGGGGCTGCTGGCGAACCAGGCCGGCGGCAGATACACCAGTTCGCGGCGGTGGGCGAACTTCGACGCATCCGCGGGGATGCTCACTGGCAAGACAACCCCGTTGGCCTGCCGCACACCCGTCAGCCGCCGCACGGTCACTGCAGCGCGGTCGGTCTGGTCCGGCAGTGGGCCGGCGGTCAGCTGATTCCAGGCCGTGTACACCGTGGGGAGATAGCCCACCCACACGTTGACCGCGAGCAAAACGCAGAGCACACACAACAGCACCGCCGCCACCGCCGTGCCGCGCCGCCACCACCGCGCGCCGCGCCAGCCCAGCACCACCACCCCTGCCGCGAGCCCGGCCGCGGCGATCCAGACCCATAACAGCGGCGGCGCCGGATCACCGGCCACCGGCAAAGAGGCGAGGTACCAGTGCGCCCACCCCGCCAGCACTACCCCGCCGGCCACCGTCACCGGCAGCCATAGCCTCCGCCAGCGCGGGGAGCGCCAGCCGATCGCGCCCACCAACACCGTCGCGGTGATCGCCTGCACCGCCACCGGTAGCCACCCGTGGATCAACGACAGCTGCGAAATGTCGGCGTACACGAGCGGACCTATAAGCCGGTGTCGAGGTAGGCGTGAGGCTCGTCCCCGGCGGTGGTGAACGCGGTCAACGCACGCACCAGCCCGCGCCGTTCCGGCAACGGCATCTTGTCCACGATGCGAGCGATCTCGCGGCGCCGATGCGCGGTCACCTGCTGCACAACCTCACTCCCATGTCTGGTCACCTCGGCCACCAGTTCGCGGCGGGAGTGGGGGTGTGGCCGGCGGGCTATTAGACCAGCGCTCACGAGCCGGTCGACCATCCGACCGGTGGTCGACGGCCCCACATCCAGCCAACCGGCCAGCGTGGCTAGATTGACCCGACCTCGACTGGACAAGATCACCAAGGTCCGGAACTGCGGAATGGTGATCGTCTCATCGACCAACGCGATCGAACGGGCCGAGACAGCGACCAGTAACCGCGACGCGCTCAACAACGCGTCGGTGATCACATCCACCGACTCCGCCGTCGCGTGGTCAACGGCCATCGTGCCTCCCCTTCCTGCAAGCTGATAGCGCGGCGTGACACACCGTCTGCACCGACGCCGGTACGGTAGGTGACTGCAATTATTGCACAATGCTATTGTGACCAGTAGGTGTAATTTTAGGTCGCTGCGCCGAATTCCTTGCTGCCCTGACGGTCACCGCCACCCCCGACGGCCCACCAGAAATGCGCCCAGTGGAAATCACGACCATGCGCGACCGGATGACGTCTCATACTGCATAGCCCGCGGTTCGATGTGCTCCAATGCCCTTATATGCCAAGGGTTCTCAGCCAGCCACCAGCTGGCTGACGTCATGATCGGCCCCGATCATGTGGTGATCGCCGCGGTGTCTGCACGCTGCGACGTGTGCCGAGCGGCCCCGGATAGGCGAGCGTGAAGTCGAGCCGACGCGAGTTAGATACCCGCTTCCAATCGATCACCGCCGACGACCCGGTGGACCAACTGACGGGTGTCACGCGATAGTCCTTCCCGCACCGGTAATTTCCTCATTGCGTCATGGAGTTGATCAATGCTGCACGAATTCTGGCAGAACTTCACCCGCAACCTTTTCAAGCCGCTGTTGTTGTTTTTCTACCTCGGCTTCCTGATCCCAATCCTGAAGGTGCGCTTCAAGTTCCCCACGTGATCTATGGGACTGACGATGTACCTGCTGCTGGCCATCGGCTGGCATGGCGGGGAGGAACTCGCCCAGATCAATGCATCCAGCGTCGGTAGAACCACCGGCTTCATGGTTATGGGCTTCGTCTTGAACTTCGTCATCGGCGCCATCGCCTACCTCCTGCTCAACTACATGAGCCGCGGCTGCTCTGTTGCTCGCTTGGGCGTTGCTTTTGTCCGGGGAACTGATACCCGCTATCCCCGCCCCAATATTTGGAAGGGCGTTGTGCGGCACGCAGAGGAGGAGTAAACAATTCGGATTTGGGTTCTGCACAACCGAGCGTGCGGTTCTAGGATCCGCCACGAAGATGAGAAGACACGTCCGCCATTTCGACGAGAATTCTGAACACGCGCACGTAGAGGCATCGCCGTCCGCCACGGCATTTGTGAAACTACAGCTTCACGGCCACGGATTCGCGCTCAATGCCTTGAAGCACTAGTTTTCCTGGAGTGATGTCGTCAGCTGCTAGCGCTCTCGCGCGGTGGATTGCTCCCTTCCTGACCGTTGCGGCCGTTGCCTGCATGGGTATTTCTGCCGACCCGCCGCTGGTCGGCCCCGCCCCGACGGTGCGCTTGGTTGATGACGCGAACCCGTTGGCCGGAGCGCCGTTCTACGTCAATGCCACGTCGGCGGCCATGCGCGCCGCGCAGAGCGCCGATCCGCCGAATCCCGAGTTGACCGCCATCGCCAACACGCCGCAGGCGTACTGGATCGTTCCGGGCTCGTCGGCAGGCACGGTTGGTAAGTACACCGGCGACGCGCAGGCCGCCGGCGCCATCCCGGTGCTGGCGCTCTATGGAATCCCACACCGTGATTGCGGCAGCTTCGCTGCGGGTGGCTTGGCGACGGCCGACGACTATCGCGCGTGGATCGACGGCATCGCGTCCGGCGTGGGCGCGTCGCGGGTGGCGATCATCGTCGAACCTGATGCGCTCGCCATGGCCGACTGTCTGTCGGCCGATCAGCGCCAGGAACGCTACGACTTGATTCGCTACGCCGTCGACACGCTGACGCGGGATCCGAACGCGGCCGTATACGTCGATGCTGGTCACCTGCGCTGGCATAGCCCCGAGGACATGGCCGGCAGGCTCAACCAGGCCGGTGTCGGCCACGCGCGGGGCTTCAGCGTCAACACCGCGAACTTCTTCAGTACCGAAGACGAAATCGGTTACGGCGAGGCGATTTCGGGGCTCACGAATGGTTCGCACTACGTGATCGACACGTCGCGCAACGGTGCCGGACCAGCGCCCGACTCCGAGCTCAACTGGTGCAACCCCGGTGGCCGAGCACTGGGCACTCCGCCCACCGCCAATACCGGGGGCGCGCACGCCGACGCCTACTTGTGGATCAAACGTCCCGGTGAATCCGATGGAACATGCGGCAAAGGTGATCCGGCGGCGGGCACCTTCGTGAGTCAGTACGCCATCGATCTGGCCCGCAAGGCGGGCCAGTAGCCGGGGCTTACGGCTGCAGCGCGCTCAGATCTTCAAATACCCCTTGTCGGCGGGGATTTGGGCCGCAGTGATCAGCGAGGACGCGTCGCCGGCAAGCCAGACCACAATGTCGGAGATCAGGTCGGGAGCCGCCAGCGACTCGGTCGGCAGCGCGCCCGGCGAGTAGCTGTGGATGTAGTGCGGATGGTCCTGAAAGACTTGGTACATCGACAGGTCGTTGCCCATCGGAGTGTCGGTGCCGTAGGGGTGCACCGAGTTGACGCGGATGCCGAACTCGCCGAGCTCGACGGCCAACGAGTTGGTGAGCCCGACGACGCCGAACTTGCTGGCGCAATAGTGACCGCAACCCGGGACAGCTTTGATCCCGGCCGCCGAGCTGATCGTAATGATGGATCCGCCGTTGCCGGCCGCGATCATCGGTGGGACGGTGGCTTTGACGGTGTTCCACAACCCGGTCAGGTTGGTGTCCAGGGTCTCCTGCCACTGCTGGGCCGAAATCTCCCACAACCGGCCCCAATTCAGCACGCCGGCGTTGGCCACGACGATGTCGAGGCGGCCGAACTGTTCGACCGCGTTCGCCACGACCCGCTGCTGGCCGGCCAAGTCACGAACGTCGACCTCGTCGGCGAAGATCTTGCGGCCCTCGCCCTCCACCAGGCTCACGGTCTCGGCCAGGTCCTCAGGGAGCGCGGGGGGATAGCCGTTGTGTTCGGCGACCGGCGCACAGGCGTCGATCGCGACGATGTCGGCGCCGGCCCGCGCCAGCCGGATGCAGTGGGAGCGGCCTTGGCCGCGCGCGGCGCCGGTCACGTAGGCGATTTTGCCGGCTAACGGGGCGACGGGATCGGTCATGCCGATGGCTCCTCTGCTTGCGACGCTGGCTCGGAGGGGTTTGCGGCCGATGATAGACAGTGTCGTTCTGGGAGTTAACGAATTAGGGGAAAAGACCCCGATTACATGCGCGAACGACGGTACTGGTCGACGCGCCGGCGGTTAGTCTGCGGCGGCCAGCACGTCGCGCACGGCGGCGTCGACCGTGCCCAGCAGGTCCGGGTCTATGCCGGCGCGCCCGCGAACCAGAACCGATGCGTTATTGGCGGGCGGTAGTCCCTCGGCCGGGCACAGGCCGTCCGGCAGTTTGCCGATCATCGGCAGCAGCGCCACCCCGAGGCCCGACCGTACCGCCGCGTACAGTCCGGACAGATCGCCGCACTCGGCGGCGATCTCATAAGTGATGCCGTGACTTTCGAGGATAGCGAAGGCCGGTTCCCGCAAGGTGCACGGCTCGGAAAAGATCACCAGTGGTAGTTTAGCTCGCGTCGAAACGGCCAACGTGCGCGCTGAAACCCATTGCAGCCGAACCAATCCAGACGCATGAGCGCGGTCCAGGCCCGCTCCGTCGAGCATGATCGCCAAGTCGACCAGCCCGCGTTCGATCGCTTCGGCCAACGACACGTTGCGGTCGAGCCGGAAACGCACCCGCCGGTCGGGAAGCCGCTCCCGCAGCGCGGTGGTCAGGCCGGCCAGCATCACGTCCGCGCCGTGCTCGGTGGCGCCGATCGTCAGCAGCGTGGGTTCGGTGGCGCCCAGATCATCGAGCGCCGTGTCGTGCGCGGCCAAGATCGCGCGGGCGTGCCGCAGCGCCTTCAAGCCGATTTCGGTGAACACGATGCCGCGGCCGGAGCGTTCGATCAGCGGCTCGCCGACCACGGCTTCGACTCTGCGCAGATGCTGGCTGACCGCGGACTGACTCAGGTGCAGCGCGGCGGCGGCGCGGTGAAACCCGCCACAGTCGGCGACGGCGATAAGGCTGCGCAGTGGCGCGATGTCCAGCACCTGGGCCATGGCAGCACCATAGTCCGATCAGCAATCCTGATCAATTGTTGCGTTGCCCATACCGATCTCGGGCGCAGCGCTACCGGACCGATAAGGGAACGCGATCAATCCCGATCAGCAATATTCGTTGGACTGCGGGGGCCGGTCTGGGCAGCATGGGTCGCATGGACCTGCCGCGCATGCCGCTGACCACCGCGTCGGCGGTAACGTTCTTCTACGCGCTCGGCTACCCCATCGGGGTGCTGGCGGTGACCGCCATGGCGCCCATGGCCGCGTTGGTGCTGCGATTTGGTTTGGCTGCAACAATTTTGGCTATTTGGGCCGTTGCTGGCCAAGGCGCCCTGGCCACGGGGAGCGCAGCTCGGCCACGTCGTGGTGGTCGGCCTGCTGATCCAAGCCGTCCAGTTCTGCTGCCTCTACGAGGCCGTTCAGCTCGGCTCGCCGGCGGTGTTGTGCGCGGTGGTGATCGCGATGAACCCGGTCGCTACGGCCATCCTGGCCGCCGTGTTCCTTCGCGAGCCGATCGGTCCGCAACGGGTGGCCGCGCTCGCCCTCGGTATCGTCGCGGTGCTCGCCGCATGCGCCAAGAGGCTGACGAGTACCCACGGCGTGGACCCGGTTATCGTGCTGCTTGCGGTTGCCCTGCTTGGTCTTTCGGCCGGCGGGGTCTACCAGCAGCGATTCTGCGGCGGTGTCGACTTTCGCACGATGAGCGCGACGCAGAATGCGGTCGCGCTGATCCCCGCGGCGGCACTTGCCATCCTGACGCCGTTCGCCGTGCACGACGCCCGGCAGGCCGCGATCGCGGTCGCCGGCATGGTGCTGTTGAACGCCACGTTGGCGGTGAGCCTCTACGTCCGCGCCATCAACACCCACGGCGCGGCGGCGGTGGCGATGCTGTTCGCCATCATTCCCGCGGTCGCCGGGGTGTTGTCGTGGCTCATGCTGGGCCAGCGCCCCGACGCCGGTGTCGCGGTGGGCCTGGTCCTGGGCGGCTTCGCCTGCTGGCTCAACAGCGGGGCGTCCCGCCCGAGCCGCGCGGCGAAGGAGAGCGCGGAGTTCGTCGCGGCGGTAGACGCGTCCCCGGTCGGCCAGCGGACTCACGTGTCGTGCGGGTCGCCCTCCAATTCGCGAAGGTAGCGCTCGATCGAGCTCCGAATCCGCCACCACGCCAAGCCATATCGACCCACCGGAAGTGGCTGGCGAGCGACCGTGAGCCGCACTCGCTGCGATGAGGTAGCCGTGTCCGGGAAAAGGGTCGGCCGCGCTCCCTCCCAGCCATGCCGCTGCGGCTACGGTGATCTCTATGACGCCGGCGAGCGGCTCGTCCGCAAACCCAGTAAAGCGGCGCCCGAGAGACCGCAAGGCGCAGATCGCCCGGGCCGCCGCCGATGCCTTCAGCGAGCTCGGCTACCACGCAGTCAGCATGGAAAATATTGCGACCCGGGTCGGGATCTCGGCGGCGGCGCTGTACCGGCATTCACAGGGCAAATACGACCTGTTCCGCTCCGCAGTCCTGGCCCTCGGGCAGCGGCTCGTCGACGCCACCGAGTTCGCCGATCACCGGCCCGACGATGCCGATCCCGAGGAGACGTTGCGCGCACTGACCGGCGCGCTGATCGACACCGCCATCGTCAACCGCACGGCGGGCGGGCTCTACCGATGGGAAGGCCGCTACCTGCACGGTGAAGACCAGGAAGTGTTGGCCGAGCAGGTCAAGCTGGTCAACCGGCGTCTACAGCGGCCGTTGATCAGGCTGCGGCCCACACTGCAATCGCGGCAGCGTTGGGTGCTCTCGGCGGCGGCGCTGAGTGTCATTGGCAGCATCACCGACCATCGTTCCCGGCTGGGCAACGGCGAGATACGGGCGACGTTGGCCGACATCGCGGCGGCCGTGTTGAGGGCCGACGTGCCGGCGCAGCGGGCGAGTGGGTCGGAAGCGGCACGGGCAGTGACGATTACAAGCGCCGTCGGCAGCTACGAATTGCTGTTGCACGAATCGATACGGTTGTTCAACGAACGCGGGTACCGCGAAACCGGCATGGAGGACATCGCGGCGGCGGTTGGCATACCGGTGGCCAGCATCTACCAATACTTCCCGAGCAAGGCCGCGATACTGGCGGTCTCATACCGGCGCGGGGCCGACCAGCTCTCCGGTGATCTGTCCACCATCTTGGCCGCGGGCAGTGATCCGGAGCAGTCGCTGGTGCAGCTGATCGACGCCTTCGTCACGCGGTCGTTCGCCAACCCTGAACTGGCGCGCGCGTACTACACGGAGCGCCACAACCTGCCTGACACGGACGCGGTGCTCCTCAACAACATTCACCGCTCCACCGTCGAATCCTGGGCCCGGCTGGCGGTGGCGGCGCGGCCCGAACTAACGCTCGGCCGCGCGCGGTACGCCGTACACGCTTCCTTTGCCCTCGCCGTCGACATCGGCCAGCTCGTCGTCCCCGGCCCGAGTCAGCCCGCTCGCGTGACGGTGCGCCGGCTGATGGAAATCACCTTGCTCGGCGAATCCGCTGCAACGTCCGGCAAGGCGCGAATGTCGCTGCACTTGCGTTAGGGCCGCCAATGGATGAGGCCATGTGCGGCGATTCCGAACGCCATGCTGCTCAGGCGAATCTCTGATCCAGCTGCGTGACGGGGTGTTGTTCAATTACGGCGAGCTGCTACAAAAATGACCGAATGGCTATTAACATAATGGCCGTCTGCGCTCCCGCGAAAGGCACGCCCGATGCTCAACAGGATCCGCCGGCTACTGGACTACCAGTTGACGATTGCCGAGCTGCTGGGCCTTGCCGTGCTGGTGGGCACGCCGTATCTGATCGTCGGGGTCATCTGGTCGTCCACTCACACGGCGCACCTGCGGGACATGCACGGCGTTGATCTGGTGGTGTCATTTCTCGGCTCGATCGTGTCGTGGCCGGTGCTGATTTTCGCCAACGTGTGTATGACCTAGGGGGAGTGACATGATCAGACGCGGGCCTCTGGTTTTCGCGGCCGCCGTCGTGGCTTTAACCGTCGGGCTTTTCGCGCTGCGCTTCCCGGTGTTCATCGACGCCTACGACCAATTCGGTTGGCAAGTCAAATGCGGCAGCGGCCTGACGACCGACCTGACCCAGGCGTCAAGCGCCGACCAAGAGATGAATGACCACGGGGTCGCCAGGTCAAGCACGAACTACGTCGGCCGATGTGACAACGCGCTGATGATCCGACGCGCGTGGGCGATTCCCGCGGCGGCCCTCGGCTGCCTCACCCTGGTGGGGCTGGCAGCGGTGGTGCTCGCACACGACCGCCGGAACATCAGAAGCTGACGGCCATTTCCAAAAATGTTGGTAAAGGCCGCGATTCACTTACGCAGCCGTAGTCCCTTTTGGCGCGCAGGTGGATTCCATATGAGAGCTGACGGCCAGCCGCGGTTGCCCCGCGCGCTAGCAAGGACTCACCGCGTGCTCTCGTCGGGGAGGTCACGCCGGGACTGGTGCAATCCCGGCGCGTCCGGGTCATCGTTCTGGTGCTCCAGTTGTTCCTGCAACTTGCGCTGTTCCTCGGTCGCCTGCCTGGCGTCCTCGGGTGCGGGTGGCGGTTCAATGTTGACTTGCTGGTCCACGTGAGATCTCCTCTGACCGTCTGCAGTGCTCCAGTCAGGGTCTCCCGAATCCCACGCTTCGAAACCTGGCCGAGAAGCTATCGGCGTCTGCTAGCCGAGATGCGCGGACAGCAGCCACGCCCCCATTGACTTGCGGCCGTTGCCCTCGTCGCGAATGTCGGCGCCGGCGAAGGCCTCGAAGCCTGCCAGGAAGCTGTCGGGCACGTTGGCGTGAATCCGTGCCGGCCGGATCTCGTCGATCACCCAGTACTTGGCGACCACGTCGCGCAGCTCGTCCTCGGTGACCGCGTTGACCGGGCCGTCGGCCGGCATGCCGCCGCGGTCGAAGACCAGCACGAAGTAGGAGGCACCCGGCGCGGCGGCCCGCACGATGGACTGCTGATAGCCGTCGCGCAACTCGACGGGCATCGAGTGAAATAGGGTGCTGTCGACGATGGTGCCGAAGCGGCCGTCGTAGCCGCCGAAGGCGCTGATGTCGGCGACGTCGAACGTGGCATCGGTAAGACCCCGCGCAGCCGCCTTCTCGCGCGCCAGCTTGATGGCGGTGGGCGACTGGTCCAGGCCCACCGTGGTGAAGCCGCGCTCGGCGAGGAACAACGACACCGCCGCCTCCCCGCAACCGGCATCGAGCACGTCGCCGTGGAACTTCCCGGCCTCGATAAGGGCCGCGATCTCCGGCTGCGGTTCGCCGATGCTCCACGGCGGCCGATTGCCCTCACCCATCTCGGGGGCCTCGCCCCGGTAGGCGGATTCGAACATTTCGTGAGTCGGCTGAGACATGGTCCCTTTATATCAACCACGCTGATATGTGTCAATGGGGTTGATACATGCGGGGGACTGCCTATCGGAGGGTGGCCGTCAGGTAACCGGAGTCTTCGCCGAACGAAGCCAGCTCGTCATTGGGCACGTCGAACCCGTTGGCGGCAAAGGCCTGATCGGTTGTTCGGATGTCGACTTGCCAGCCATGCGCGGCCAAGTATTCGGCGGCGGTGTTGCGGTCGCCGGTGTAGAACAGTTCGGCCAAATTGATGGTGGAGCCCAGGCGCTGCGACCGCTCGGTCAGCTTCTGCGCCCAGTCCGACGGGATGTTGCGCAGATCCATGTGTTCGGTCGCGATCCGGCTGCCCGGCGCAGACAACGCGACGATGTTGTCGAACAAACGGTCCTGTGTCTCGGCCGGCAGGTAGACGAGCAGGCCTTCGGCGCTCCAAGCCGTCGGCGCGTTCGCGTCGAACCCGGCCTCCACCAGGGCGGCCGGCCAGTCGTCGCGCAGGTCGATCGCCACCGTGCGGCGCTCGGCGGCCGGTGCGGCGCCCAGGTCGGCCAGTACCCGCGTCTTGAACTCGATGACCTCGGGTTGGTCGATCTCGTAGACCACCGTGCCGGCCGGCCAGGGCAGTCGGTAGGCCCTGGTGTCCAGGCCGGACGCCAGTATCACCGCCTGGCGAACACCGGATCCGGTTGCCTGCATGAAGAAGTCGTCGAAGTAGCGGGTGCGGATGGTGATCTGCTCGTTCACGGCCTGGCGATTCAGCAGGGGATCGCCGGACCGGTCGACCTCATTGTCGAGGAGCTTGACAAAGACGTCGCTGCCCACCGCGCGAACGAGCGGATCGGCAAAGGGGTCGTTCAGCAGGGGCTCGGGCCCTTTTGAAGCGATCGCCCGCTGCGCGGCGACCGCCGTTGCGGTCGCTCCGACGCTGGAGGCCAAATCCCATGTGTCGTTCTCCGTGCGGGCCACTACCCGACTCCTCCCCGTCATTAGTTAGTTCATTTAAGCGATTGTCCTCACTGTACGCGCTGGGTGCGGACCGACCGTTCGACGTGCGCACGGGGGATGACTGAGTCGCGACGACGTGTTGAGATCGGGTATGGCTGACGACATCGAGCTGAGCCCGCGGGACTGGGTACGTGAGCAGACCGAGCAAATACTGCAACAAGGCACGACCGACGGGGTAGAGATTCTCGATCGGCCCGTCGTTCTGGTGACCGTGACCGGAGCGAAGTCCGGCAAAAGGCGGTACGTGCCGATGATGCGCGTCGAAAACGACGGCCGTTACGCCATGGTCGCGTCGAAAGGCGGTGCCCCCGCGCATCCGTTGTGGTACTTCAACCTGAGGGCCAATCCGGAGGTGACGCTGCAAGATGGCGATAGGGTCGTCGCGCTGAGGGCACGCGAGCTCGAGGGGTCCGAGCGCGCGCAGTGGTGGCAGCGGGCGGTCGAAGCGTACCCTCCCTATGCCGAATACCAGACCAAGGCAACGCGGCAGATACCGGTGTTCGTTCTGGAATAAACACGCCGCGCACCAATTCAATTCGCTAACCGGAACTTCGACAGCTATACGCGGCAAAAGATTTGCATTCGATATGCGCCCGGCCCGTCGGGTTGCGGCCCGCTTGGCTGCCCCATACCTGCGGTAGGCATAGGCCAGGCACGCCGAGCAAAACAGTCACGTTTGTGGTGATTGTGATCGCATGTGCCGCAAGACTTTACATTGCACCACTCTGCGCGTTACGGGCGGACATCCGAACGCGCCCCTTAATGCATATCCCAGGGAGGGGCCGATGCAACGTGCCGAGCCGCCAGGTGAACGAGACATCGAGAAGGCGGAACCGACTCGAGTTGACCGGTTACGTGCGGCCATGGGCAGTACGACATGCCGGCCTCGTTGGTGGTTTTCTGGTGGCGCTTCCGTTGTCGCTGGGGATCGCGATCGCCTCGGACGCTCCGGTACTGTCCGGTCTGATTGCAGCGATCGTCGGGGGAATCGTCGCCGGGTGTATCGGTGGGTCACCGTTGCAGGTCAGCGGTCCGGCGGCCGGGCTCACGGTCGTTGTCGCCGATGTGGTCTCCCAGTTTGGTTGGGCGGTAGCGACGGTTTCGTCGTGGTACCCGGGGGAATGCCCGGCACCGTCGCGGCTACCAACGACGGCCGCCGCCCGAATATTTCACCGACGCTCGATGATGGACGGTGTGACGACAAGAAAGATCACGAGCGCCCTGCGGGTCGGCAAGTTCGAGCGGACATTCGAAGCTGAGCTGACCGCGCGCTACGAGATTCCGAAGCTTCCCGACGGCCCCGGACAGGCCGATTTCCTGGCCGAGCATGCGGCCGACATTCGCGTGGTGGTCACCTCGGGGCCGCCCGGCGTCGACGCCGACACCATCGCGGCGCTGCCGAACCTGGAGGTGATCGTCAACAACGGCGCCGGGGTGGATCTGATCGATCTGCCGGCCGCGCAGCACCGCGGCATCGGCGTCAGCAACACCCCCGACGTGCTTTCGGACACCGTGGCCGACACCGCCCTGGGCCTCATCCTGATGACCCTGCGCCGTTTCGGCGCCGCCGACCGCTACGTGCGGGCAGCCAGATGGGTGCGCGACGGCCCATTCCCCTACGCCCGGGACGTCAGCGGGCTCCAGGTCGGGATCCTGGGTCTGGGCCGCATCGGTTCGGCCATAGCGACCAGGCTGCTCGGATTCGACTGTGCCATCGCGTATCACAACCGCCACCGCATCGACGGATCGCCGTACCGCTACGCCGGGTCGCCGGTGGAGCTGGCCGAGTCGGTCGACGTCCTCGTCGTGGCCACCACGGGCGACTCCAACACCCGCCATCTGGTCGACCGCACCGTCATCGACGCATTGGGCCCCGAGGGTTACCTCATCAACATCGCCCGCGGCAGCGTCGTCGACCAGGACGCACTCGTGGAGTTGCTGGCCGGCGGCGCCCTGGCCGGGGCGGGGCTGGACGTCTTCGTCGACGAACCCCACGTGCCGACCGAGCTGTTCGACCTGGACAACGTGGTGCTGTTCCCGCACATCGGCAGCGCCACCGCCCGCACCCGCAGGGCAATGGCGCTGCTGGCGATCCGCAACCTCGACAGCTACCTCGACACCGGTGAACTGGTGACACCCGTGCTGCGACCACGGAAATGACACGCGGTGTCAGATGCCTCACACCGGATGGTCCACTCACCGATTAGTGGGTATCAGGCCATCCACCATGAGTGACACGACCCAACGCGAGCTCGGAGAAACCGACAGTCCGATCGAGGACGAGCTCGAGGACGCCTTCAGCAGGATGCTGAGCGAGGGCACTCAGCGCCTGCACCGCACCTGGCGGGGTGTGCTGATCACCGGGTTCTTCGGGGGCACCGAGGTCGCGCTCGGGGTGCTCGCCTATTTGTCGGTATTGGACGCCACCCACCGGCCCCTGTTGGCCGGGCTGGCGTTCTCGATCGGCTTCCTGGCACTGCTGCTGGGCCGCAGCGAGCTGTTCACCGAGGGCTTCATCATTCCCGTCGTGACCGTGGCCGCCAAGCGCGCCAGCCTCCGCCAGCTGGCCAAACTGTGGGGCGGCACCATGGTCGCCAACCTCGTCGGCGGCTGGGTGATCATGTGGCTGATCATGACCGGCTTCCCCCAACTGCACGCGCAGGCCATCGAGTCCGCCACCCACTTCGTCACAGCGCCGCTGTCGGGACAGAGCGTGGCGCTGGCCATTCTCGGCGGCATGGTCATCACGCTCATGACCCGAATGCAACACGGCACCGATTCCGTGCCCGCCAAGATCGCCGCAGCCGTCGCCGCCGCATTCCTGCTAGCCGGGATGCAGTTGTTCCACTCGATTCTGGACTCACTGCTCATCTTCGGCGCACTGGCCACCGGCAGCGCGCCATTTGGTTACCTCACCTGGCTGGGCTGGTTCGGTTACACCGTGGTCGGCAACATGATCGGCGGGCTGCTGTTCGTGACGCTGCTTCGGCTTCTCCGCAGCAAGGACCGGCTCGAGGAGGAACGCGCCGACGCCGACTCCTCCTGACCGGATAGCCCCGCGCGTCAAAGCAGTTGCGGCATAACCTCACTCGCCAACAGCTCCAGGTGGGCCAGATCGGACAGGTCGAGCAGCTGGGTGTACACGCGCTGCACGCCGATCTGTTCCCAGGCGCCCAAGTTGTCGACGATCTCGGCGGGTGTGCCGACCAGCGGGCTGTTCGAGCGCAATTCGTCGACGTCGCGACCGATCGTGGCGGCGCGGCGGGCCACCTCGCTGTCGTCGCGGCCGGCGCAGAGCACGAATGCGCTCGAGTAGACCATCGAGTCGTCCGGTCTGCCGGCCGCGGCGACCGCTTCGGCCACCCGCTGAAATTGCTTCTCCGCCAAGTCGATCGGCGCGAACGGAACGTTGAATTCGGCCGCGTAGTCGGCCGCCAGCCGCGGGGTGCGTTTGGCGCCGAGGCCGCCGACGACGATCGGTGGATGCGGGCTCTGCGTCGGTTTGGGTAGCGCTGGTGAGCCGGCGATGGTGTAGTACTCGCCGGCGTAGTCGAAGGTCTCACCCGGTTTTGTCGTCCACAGCCCCGTGACGATGGCCAGCTGTTCACTGAGCCGATCGAACCTCTCCCGCAGCGGGGGAAAGGGAACCCCGTACGCCTGGTGCTCCTTCTCGAACCAGCCGCTGCCCAGACCGAATTCGACGCGTCCGGCGCTCATGTCATCCACTTGCGCCACCGCGATGGCCAGCGGACCCGGGTAGCGGAATGTTGCGGAGGTCACCAGGGTGCCCAGCCGGATGGTCGACGTCTCTCGCGCGATCGCACCCAGGGTCACCCAGGAATCGGTGGGACCCGGCAGGCCGTCGCCGCTCATCGCCAGGTAGTGGTCGGACCGGAAAAACGCCGCAAAGCCCAGCTGCTCGGCGGTCTGGGCAACAGCGACCTGATCCGCGTAACCGGCGCCCTGCTGTGGCTCGATGAATGCACGGAATTCCATAAAGACCCCTCTGTATGTTGTTGTACGGCAACCCGATTCCGAACGTGTACCCGCCTGTGGCCAAAGCGAGACGGCAAACGGGTTGCACCCCGCCCGCAACTGGGTATGCCCTGAGCATGACCTCACTTCTTCCACCCATGGTCGTCACTCCCGCGCGATTGACCTGCGCCGGTACCGCCGACGCCGTTACGGCGGCGGAAATGCGCCACGCCCTGCGACGGTGGCTCCAGGAGGCGACTGGGGCCCCCGCGGAGGTTCGCGACGACATCATTCTGGGCGTCAACGAGGCGCTGGCCAACTGCGTCGAGCACGCGTACCGCGCCCACCGCACCGTCGGCACCATGAAGCTGCAGGCAAGCCACGACCGCGCCGCCCGGTCGATCAGCGTGTGCGTCAGTGACCGCGGATCCTGGCATCGCCCCTCGCCGCAGCGGCCCAGCGATCCGCGGCGGTCCCGCGGCATCATGCTGATGCACGCGCTCGCCGACCACTGCACCATCAACGCCCGCCCCAACGGCACGACGGTGTGCCTGGACTTCACCACCAGGCCCTAGCCGTCGCCCGCTCGCACCCCGGCGGCGCGCTCCAGGTCCTTCAGCGACGTCTCCCAGGTGCGACTTCTCATACTGTCCGCCGAAACACGTTTTTTGGTGGCAGCAGCTTTCGCCTAGGGTCCGGTGGCTTGGAAGATGACGGGGTGACGTCCACCGTGGCGGCAACGCCGTTCGTCCACCGCGTCATCGTCGCGGCGAATCTGCGCCGCCCGGCGAGGATCCTCGGCTAGCAACATTTCTCGGGCGCCGGCGGCCCACAGTCCCCGCGAAAGTGCGACGCTCTCAACGCATTCGGTCGCCCTGGCCGGCCGGCTACCTTGACGTCGTCGGCCAGCTCGCGCGCCTCCTGCTCACTTTCCACCGCGGGCCCGGACCCGGGCAGCGGCTTCCCGGCGACCTCGGGCGTGAACAGCAGCGTGACCGCACCTACCAGGCCACCGAAGATCAGCATGTAGGCGGGTGCCATGACGTTGCCGGTGCCCGACACCAACGCCTGGGCGATCAGCGGCGTGGTGCCGCCCACGGCCGATATCGCGATGTTGTACGAGATGGCCAGCGCCCCGTAGCGCACGTTGGTGGGGAACAGAGCCGGCAGCATGGCGGGCGCGGTGCTGTCGAAGCACAGCTCCATCAATCCGATCAGCAGCACGCCGATGAAGATCACCGGGTAGATGCTGCCGAAGCGGATGAGCAGGAACGCCGGAATGGAACCCACGATCAGCAGCGCGCAGCCCGTCCACATGATCGGTTTGACCCCGATGCGGTCGGACAGCGCGGCGACGAGCACCACGGTGACCATCAGGATCGCCAACGTCACCACGATCATCACCAGTCCGGCGGTATGGCCGACGCGCACGAACAGCTTGAGGTAAGTCGGCAGGTATCCGGTCAGCATGAAGTCGGCGACCTGAGATGTGAGCACCAGTGCCGCGCAGATCAGCAGACCCCTCCACTGGTCCACGACCGTGCGCCGAAATTGCTGCCGGCGCCCGCCCGACGGCTGCGCCCCCTCGGTCGCGTTCTGGTAGGCGGATGACTCCTTGAGCCGTAGCCGCAGGAACAGCGCGAACAGGCCGAACGGCGCGCCCAGCAGCAGCGGAATGCGCCAGCCGTAGGCCAACATGTCGTCGTCTGGCAGCCAGTTTTGCAGCGCGGTCACCAGCATCCCGGCCAGCACGAACCCGACCAGGTTGCCCATCGGCAGAAACCCGACCATCATGCCGCGTTTGTGATCGGGGGCCTGCTCGACCAGATAGGTCATCGCGCCGACATACTCACCGCCGGTCGACAGGCCCTGGAAGATGCGGGCGATGACGAGCAGGATCGGCGCCCAGATGCCGATGGTGCTGTAGCCCGGCAGCAAACCGGTCACGGTGGTGCTCACCGTCATCATCAGGATCGTGACGACAAGAACCCGGTGCCGTCCGATCCGGTCGCCGAGTGGGCCGAAGATGAACCCGCCGAGCGGACGCACCAGGAACGCCGCCGCCAGTGTCCCGAACGTGGCGATGAGGTGGACGCCGCTGACGCTCTTACCCGGATAGAACACCTGGGCGAGGGTGGTGGCGATGTAGCCGTAGACCCCAAAGTCGTACCACTCCATGAAGTTGCCGATCGCGGTGCCCATGATGGTTTGGCGCATGGCCGGGTCGGCGACCCTGATCTCGTTGCGTGCCCACTTCCTCCGGCGGCCTCGTGTATTCATCGACGAATTGCGTACCCAGAAGTTCCGTGGGTCGAACAAATTACACTCCCAACCGGCTCTGTCGTCGGATCGACCGGTGGCGACGGGAACTCACTGACCTTTCAGGCTGCCGATGCGAAGCGAAAAGTCCTTGGGTTTGGCCGGCGCCTTCGTCGTGGACTGCGTAGTGGCCTCAATATCCTCGACGTAGCGTTGGGGATCGCGGTCGGTGATCGGCAATCCCCTGGTGGTGGGATGTTCGGCCATGAAATCGCTGTATTGCCGCCCCAACGCTTCACGAAGGCCGATGGGGGCGTTGCGACGGAAGTCGGACAGCCCTTCTCGCTCCTCTTCACCCATGTGGTCGTCGTTGGCCTCGCGGGTGCGGCCGACCGCCGCCCACCACTCCTCGGTGCCGACCTGGGCCGCGTCGGCATCGCGCACCCCGTCACGAATGTCGTTGTGATCCCCGATGGCGTCGAGCGTCTCGCCTTCGGCGTCCTCGGTGCCCCGCATCAGCAACTGCGGGTAGAAGATCTTCTCTTCGATGTAGGCGTGCACATCCAGCTTGTCGGCGAGGGGGCGCCACACCCGCGCCAGGGCGGTTTGGTCGGCCGGTGTCTGCGCCTGCAGGTAGTCCAGCTTGGCGAACTGTTCGCGGAACCACTCATGGTCGGCGAGGATCAACATGGTGATGTCAGCCATCGCGACGCCCCACCTCTCTCACCGCTGCGGTTCGCGGCCATGGTGTCCCATGGTGGCGAACCAGTCAACCTGCCGGGACCACTCCGGCGGTGCGCCGTCAACGTCCGGATAGACTAGTTCACCAGCGTGTCGATCGACCGCGATCGCACGCCGCTAAAAGCCCATCGATGTCAGAGGTTGTTTGTGCCGGAAAACCGCAGCGAGCCCGCAAGCCTAGAGCCGCATTTCGAGGACGTGCAGGCGCATTACGACCTATCCGACGACTTCTTCGCGCTGTTCCTGGATCCGACGCGGACATACAGCTGCGCCTACTTCGAACGCGACGACATGACCCTCGAAGAGGCGCAGCTCGCAAAGGTCGACCTGTCACTCGGCAAGCTCGGGCTGCAGCCGGGTCAGACGCTGCTCGACATCGGCTGCGGCTGGGGCACCACCATCGTCCGGGCGCTCGAGCGGTACGACGTCAACGTCGTCGGCCTGACCCTGAGCCGCAACCAGCAGGCGCACGTGCAACAGCGTCTCGACCAACACCCCAGCGGCCGAAGCAAGCGGGTGCTGCTGCAGGGCTGGGAGCAGTTCGACGAACAGGTGGACCGCATCGTGTCCATCGGCGCCTTCGAGCACTTCGGGCGTGACCGGTACACCGACTTCTTCAAGATGGCCTACGAGGCGCTGCCCGCCGACGGCGTGATGATGCTGCACACCATCATCCAGCCCAGCCAAGAGGAGTTCGCCGAGCGCGGGCTGCCCATCACCATGACGAAACTGCGGTTCATGAAATTCATCATGGACGAGATCTTCCCGGGCGGAGACCTGCCCGCCGCCAAGACCGTCGTGGAACACGCCGAGCGCGCCGGCTTCGACGTCAAGCTCGTCCAGCCGCTGCGCCTGCACTACGCACGCACCCTCGACACCTGGGCGGCCGCGCTCGAGTCGCGCCGCGACGAGGCCGTAGCGATTCAGTCCCAAGAGGTCTACGACCGATACATGAAGTACCTGACCGGTTGCGCCGACCTGTTCCGCGAGGGCTACACCGACGTCGCGCAATTCACGCTGGCCAAGGCCTGACGACCCGGCACTCGATCCGGGCGGCCCGCGACTGACCCCGGGCCGGTTTATCAGCGCTGCGCCCGGGGTAATTCCACGAGCAACAACCTGATTCGGTACGCGCCGACGTTCTTCGGCGCAAAACCGCAGGGGAGGATTGATCGTGAGTGCCAAGCATCGAATGATGGCAGCGCCGGAGCAAAGACCGCCGGCGGATCCGACCGCGCGGCGCGGGCCGGGCGTCGCGGCGGTGTGTGACGTCGTCTCCGCGTCGATGCTGTGCGCCGCGGCCCTGACGGTCCTGGTGCTCAACGCACCCCACGCCGAGAAGCGAACGATCGAGGCGAGCCAGGAGCCGCCGGCCTCATCGCAGCCGGTGCGCCAAGAGGGCACGGTGATCGCCATGTCGCCCGGTTCGGTTACCGCGCGCAGCGCCAACGGGTACACCCAGACCTACCGTGTTACCCCCAACACCACGCTCATCGGTCACGGCGGCCAACCCGCCACTGCCGCTCCGCATTTCACGATCAACGACCACGTCGACATCGTCGGAACCATTCAGGATGGCACCGCTCTGGCCACCGCGGTGGCCGACCGCGACGCCGGGCACGGGGATGGACCGCCCATGGATTACTTTGACGGGCAGATAGTTTCGGCTGGCCGCACCTGATGTGCCGTGCCCATCGGGACCAACCTCCCTCAAACCGCTCGTAGCGCAAGACCCTTTCTGCGGGACGGGCTCTTCCGCATCCCCGCCTCCGCTCCGGGCGCCCTCCCGGCCTAGTCTGTATGCCATCGAGCCAGAGGAGGCGCCGTGAGCGATCACGAAGTAAAAATGGTCATCCTGTCGACCGATGACCTCGACGAGTCGATCCGGTTCTACAGCGAGACCCTGGGGATGCCGCTGAAATTCCGCGACGGAGCGCACTTCGCCGCCCTCGACGGCGGGCCGGTCACCCTCGCGCTGGCGACCCCGGTGGACCACCCCATACCCGGTCAGGTCGTCGTCGGCATCAAGACCGCCGACGTCGACGCCGCGGCGAAGGCGGTCGAGGCCAGCGGCGGCGACATCGTCAAAGGCCCGTACGACGACGCACACGAACGGCGTGCCGTGGTCTATGACAACAAGGGCAACGGCCTGGTGTTCTATAAGCCGCTGGCGCGCTGACACGCAGCACTTATTTGCCGGTGCGCTCGCGGTGCTTGCACCCCGGCCAGCAGCACGGCCGGCGCTTGCCTTCTTCCAGCTCCTCGCGCGTCCGGCGAATACGGCGCTGTCGGGTCGCCTCCTGCTTGGCGTCCTCGACCCAGCAGATGAACTCGTTGCGGGCCAAGGGCGTGATGTGCTTCCACGCGGCGAGCGCCGTGGCGTTGCCGATCAGCGACTCGCGCAGGTCCGCGGGAAGCTTGTGCACCGCTCCGCCGGGTATCCGCTGGCTACTCATGGGGCTAGGTTAACCCGCAGACCGCGTGGCAATCAGGTGCGGTCGCTCGCCGCGGCTAAGACGGCAAATGCGCGCTGTCGTCGTGCAATTCGTCGCGGCGCAGTGTCATCGGGGTGAGGTCGGGGACATCGCCGCCGGCGACCACCGCGCGGGTGATCGGCGTGAGGGCCCGGAACAGCATGTCCACCTCGTCGTCGGTGAGCGCGTCGAGCGCCGATAGGGAGAGCGCATCGGTGGACCGTTCGATGTGGTCCTTCAGTTCCCGGCCGGCCGTGGTCAGCGAGCCGTCATCGTCCAGCAGCCCCCGCTCGGCCAGGCGCTGCTCGTGGTGCCGCCACGCCGCTTCGTCGTAATCACGGGTGCGCGCGATGTACTCGCGCGGCACCCCGCCCGCGGCGGCGTGCAGCACGTTGGATTCCCGGCCCGAGATGCCTGCGGCGGCCAGCACCGCCACGTGCCCGTCGCCGCGCTGCTCGCGCAGCAGCGTCGTCGCGTGCCACAACGCGGCCAGTGGATCGTCCGGCCACGGCAGCGCCAGGTTTGCCGCGAAAAGTGGACGCCCGTCCAGCGGCGCCTGCCGAGCCGCCTTTCCCGCTAATTCCGCTGCGACGCGGACGTTTTCACCCGCGTCCAGTCCATAGCGGCGCAACGCCGCGACGGCCGACTCCTGCCGGGCGCGCAACGCCGCGTCGGGGCCGGCGATCTGCCATGCCGCCGGCAGCGCCTTGGCGACCCGCTCGGGGGCGAAGTTGTAGAAGATCGCGGTGACGACCTCGCGCGGTACGACGCCCAGCGGCGCCGACCGGGCGGCGAAGTAGCCCATCCAGAAACCCCGGTAACCCAGCCCGTCCAACGCCGCCCGCGCCTCCGGCGCGAAATACGTCACGGCATGCACCGGTTCGAAGCGATCGAAGAAGCGCCGCGCCAGTTGAGGCTCTCGTTGCATGGTCGCAGTTAACCACCTCGGTGGCGGCCGACGACTCAAAGCCTCAGCAGGCGCTCGGCATTGCAGTGAGCGATCTTCTCTCTGTCGTCTTCGCCGATGGGCATCCGATCGAGGAATTGCCGGCAGGCCTTCATGTTGCCGTAGGGATAGTCGGCGGTGAACACGATGCGGTCGATGCCGATGACGTTGACCATCGCCAGATATGCATTGAAGGACAGGCTCCAACTGGGGTCCATCGCGCCGGGCTCCTGGGTGAAGAAGTCACCGGCGAGGATGCCGCCGTAGAAGTTCTCCCGAAGGTATTCCTTAACGGTGCGTTTGAGGCCCGTCTCGTCTACCGGAAACGAGTAGTCGGCCCGCCACCCCATCCAGCTCAGCGCCTCGAAGTGGTGGCCCACGACGACCTGCAGCTGCGGGAACCGGTCGAACACCCTGCCCAGGATCAATCGAAGGCAGTGCACCCCGGTATCGATGTGCCAGCCGACCCCGGCGGCCGCCAACCGTGCCGAGATCTTCTGATCGAAGCCGGCGTAGTAAGCGTCGATCACCGGCTGCGGCGGCACGGTGGGATGCAAAAAGATTGGCACGCCCAGCGTTTCGGCGGCTTCGAAAACCGGCCAGAAGAAGGTGTCATCGAGGTAGCGGCCGTTGACATGACCGTTGATGAGGGCGCCCACGAAGCCGTGATCGCGCACGGTGCGTTCGAGCTCGTCGGCGGCGGCAGCCGGGTCGCGCATCGGCAAGGTGGCGAAGCCGCGGAACCGATCCGGGTGCCTGGCGATCGCGGCCACCACCGCGTCGTTGGCCCGCCGGGCCAGCTCGACCGCCGCCGCCGGTTCCAGCGTCTCGGGGCCCGGGACGGAGTGCGAGAGGATCTGCATATCGATGCCCGCGGCGTCCATGGCGGCGATTCGGCCCTCGCCCAGGTCGTTGATGCCCGGCGGCCATTCCCCTTCCGCTCCGGGGGAGCCGTAACCCGCCCGCTTCAGCAGTTCGGTCGCCGAGTCCCGCCCTTGGTTCTGGTGTTCGTCGGCTATGGCCGGGAGCTTGTAGTGCTCTTCGAAACCGATGACCTTCATCCTTCTCCTCCCATACATGGACACCCACGAGGTCTGCGCGTCGGGCGTTCACCGGGGTACCCGGCGTGGGCCGGGATCGTCGTCGCGGCGGCAGATCGTGGGGCGCGGACCACTCCCGCATAGTCTCGAACCCGTGACCATCCCGTATGACGAGGCGCTGCGTGCGCGGATCAGGGACCATCTGGCGGGCCATGACCGTCGCGAGGTGACCGACCCGACAAAGCGGCACGCGGCGGTCGCCGTGGTGCTGGTCGACTCGACCCTCGGCGAGGACCGGGTCGACCCGGCGCAGGTGGACGAATGGAACGGTGACCGCCCGATGCCGGAACCCGGCCTCGACGGGCGGATGGTCGGCGTATCCGGTGGCGCGGCTTTCCTATTGTGCCGCAGGGCATCCCGCCTCACTTCGCACGCGGCTCAGTGGGCACTGCCCGGTGGCCGGCTCGACCCGGGCGAGACCGCGGTCGACGCGGCGCTGCGGGAACTGCGCGAGGAGGTCGGCATCGCCCTGTCCGATTCGACCGTCCTCGGCCTGCTGGACGATTACCCCACTCGGTCCGGGTACGTCATCACCCCGGTCGTGATCTGGGGCGGCGGACGCCTCGATCCCCATCCGGCGCCCGACGAGGTGGTGGCGGTGTACCGGGTTGGGCTGCACCAATTGCAGCGCGACGATTCGCCGCGCTTCATCACCATCCCGGAGAGCCCACGCCCGGTCGTGCAAATTCCGCTGGGGAACGACCTGATTCACGCACCGACCGGCGCCGTGCTTCTGCAGCTGCGGTGGTTGTGTCTGGACGGTCGCGCCGACCCGGTCGACGAGCTGGAGCAACCGGTCTTCGCGTGGAAGTAGCGATGGTCCACCCTCACTCCTTGGCCCGCGCGGACAGGCGATGTTCGATGATGGCCCGCGCGCGCTCGGCCCATCGAATGTTCTCTTCCTCGAACGCGATTCCGCGCAGCAGCGTCAGGTAGGGACCGATTCGTTCGGCGTGGGCCAGGAATGACTCCTCATCGCGTCCGTCGAGCATGCGCGCCCGCAACCGTTCGTAGCGTTGCAGTTTGGCGGTCGCCCACTGCAGTCGTTCGACGACGAATTCACGCACAGCTCGGGTGTCGCCGGCATCCGCGGCCTGGATTTTGACCAGCAGCTCATCGCGGATCACCGACGGCTTCGGCGCCTTGGCTGTGAACTCCTGGATCGCGTCGCGGCCGGCGTCGGTCAGTGAAAACAGGCGCTTGTTGGGCCGCCGCTCCTGGTGCACGACCCGCGCCTGGATCAGCCCTTGCTCGGCGAGCCGGTCAAGTTCCCGGTACAACTGCTGGGGGGTGGCCATCCAGAAGTTCGCGACCGAGGCGTCGAAGCCTTTGGCCAGGTCGTATCCGGACGACTCGCCCTCGAGGAGGGCGGCCAATACCGCATCACGCAGCGACATCGACAAAGGCTACAACGATATGAGTATTCAACAAAGTGATTAATCGCACTATAGACATGCCGGGACCGACGGCATAGCGTCGACGGCACTTCCCAAACGAATCCACTAGGCGAGGTGTCGGATGCATCCCTTCCGCAAGGCGGTCGAAGAACGTGACGAGAGGGGCATCCAGGCGCTGCTGGCCGACGACGTGGTGTTCACCAGCCCGGTGGCGTTCAAGCCCTACGTCGGCAAGCCGATTACCGCGGCGATCCTGCGCGGCGTGTTGCGCATCTTCGAGGACTTTCGTTATGTCCGCGAGATCCACGACGGCAACGGTCGCGACCACGCGTTCGTGTTCGAGACCGGGATAGCCGGAGCGCCGGGGGTCAAGATCACCGGTTGCGACTTCCTGCATCTCAACGACGACGGTCTCATCGATGACTTCATGGTGATGGTGCGGCCGCTATCGGGCGCGAAAGCGTTGTCAGAGGCGATGGGTGCCCAGTTCGACCGGATCCAGCAGGAGGCGCTCGAGCTGGCCGACGAGTTCACCACCGCGTAGGAGTAGGCGAGCATGCGAATTGGATTGGGCATCAACTATGCGGGCGGTTTCAAGGATGTGGCCGCCGAAGTGGCCGACCTCGAGCGCGCCGGGCTCGACATTGTCTTTGTCCCCGAGGCGTATTCGTTCGACGCGGTGAGTGCGCTGGGCTACCTCGCCGCTAGTACCGATCGCGTCGAACTGGCTTCGGGGATCCTGCAGCTCTACACCAGAACGCCCACGTTGACCGCGATGACCGCCGCCGGTCTCGACTACGTCTCCGACGGCCGGTTCACCCTCGGGCTCGGCGCTTCCGGCCCACAGGTCATCGAGGGCTTCCACGGTGTGCCATACGACGCGCCGATCGCCCGGACCCGCGAAGTGATCGACATCTGCCGCCAGGTGTGGCGACGCGAGACCCTCAAACATCAGGGCAAGTACTACACAATCCCGCTGCCCGCCGGCCGGGGCACCGGGCTCGGCAAGCCGCTCAAGCTCATCAATCAGCCTGTCCGAGAGCGTATCCCGATACTGGTGGCGGCGCTGGGACCCAAGAATGTCGAGCTGGCGGCCGAGATCGCCGAGGGGTGGCAGCCGATCTTCTACCTGCCCGAGAAGGCGCAAGAGGTGTGGGGAGAGGCGCTGGCCGCCGGCCGGGCCAAGCGGGACGCCAACCTGGGCGAGCTTGACATCTACGCGGGCCCGGTGCTGGCCATTGGCGAAAACGTCGAATCACTAAGGGAATTCGTCAAACCTCACCTGGCCCTCTACATCGGCGGAATGGGCGCCAAGGGCAAGAACTTCTACCACGCGCTGGCCACCAAGTATGGCTACGGCCCGCAGGCCGACCGGATTCAAGAGCTCTACCTGGCCGGTGACAAGGACGGCGCCGCCAAAGTCGTGCCCGACGATCTCGTGCGAGACGTGAACCTGATCGGCAGCCGCGAGTTCGTCAAGGATCGGGTGGCCGCGTTCCGGGAAGCCGGGGTCACCACCCTCAACGTGGCACCGATCGCGTCCACACCGGCCGAGCGGATCAAGCTGATCGAGACTCTGCGCGAACTGGTCTGAACGCCAGCCCAGTACGTCGCGCTGTGCCGGGCCTCGCGGCGGTCAGCCCCGCCGGTGGGCGTCTCGTCGGAGTCGAACCGCTCGACTTACCGCCGTCAGCAACGCCAGCACCGCCATCACGGCGAGGATGGTCGTCGACACCGCGGACCCGACCGTCGTCAAGATCAGTGGCAGCCCGAAGCCGATGTACGTCACCACGTAGAACGCTCCAACGAGCGCGCCGCGCAAGCGTTTCGGCGCCGCGGCCTCCAGGTCGATCAAGCCCTCGCGCAGACACAGGCCGGACGCGCACCCCAGCACCAGGAACAGCGGCAGACCCAACGCCGGCGACATGGTCGGCGGGGCCAGCGCGGTGACCGCGTAGCCGAGCGCGGCCAGGACCGCGCCGGCGGTGCCGGCCTGCGGCCCCCACCGACGCGCGCGGGCGAGCACTTGGATAAGCCCGCTGACGCCATTGACCAGCAGCGTGGCCGTGCCGGCGGCCATCGGCGCCGCGAGCCCGGTATGCACACGGCTGGGGATCGCGATGAACCCGAGTGTCGCCGACGCGAACACCCACGGCGCCAGCGGCATGGCCCAACTCAACGCCCGCGCGGCGCCCTGCTCCGCGGTCGTCGACGGTTCCCATACCTGTGCGGTTGCCGGCACGGTGGCCCCCGCACTCCGCGCCGCGACGACCGCGATGGCCATCGCCGCCATCCCGATGGCGGCCGCGATCCCGAACGACAACCGGATGCCGGCCGGCCCGGCCTCGGCGATCAACGCCCCCGCGAACGGGCCGATCGCGAAACCGGCCATCAATACCGCTCCGGCGCTGGCCGCCCCCGCGGGACCTTTCAGATCGGAGGCCCACGCGGTGCAGGAACTCATGGCCAGCCCGACCCCGAGCCCGACGATCAGACGTCCCAGCAGCAAGACGTCGTACTGCTGTGAGCACAGCATCGCCAGCGTCCCCACCACGGCGGTCGCCGAACCCGCCAGCGCAACCGACCGGCGCCCGAACGCATCCGACGCGCGCCCGCCGACGAGCAGACCGGGCAGCAATCCCAGCGCGTAGATGCCGAAGATCGCGTCGAGGGTGGCCGAGCTGAGATGTTGCCGAACGCTGAGCAAGGGCATCAACGCGACGAAGTGGTTGGCGACCCAGCCGATGGACAGCAACAGCACCAGCACGCCGGCGAACACGCCCCGGGCCGCATCCGAACCATCACGCTGGTCCGGCGTCGCCAGTGTCGACAGTGGAGTTGACCCGTTGGACCAGGACACTGACGTTTCCTTCCCTGGGATCTGGGCGCGCACGGACCGACGAGCCGTCAACGACTCCTCAACGACGATGTGTACGAGGCAGTTATTCCCGTTAGCCCGCGAAATGCACCGCCCGGCGGCGCGGCGCCGGCCGCTCGGCGCCCGGCCGCAAACGGGCGAGGCGTCGGGGCAAATCGGGTGTGGGGGTTTCAAATCGGTCGATTTGGTGTATTGATACCACTACTCGGCTCCAGGAAGGCAAATGATGAAGCAAATCGCGGCCGCCACGTTCGCGATAGCCGCGCTGCTGTCCAGCGCGTGTTCGGCCTCACAGGTCATCAACACCGGCGGCGACACCAAGTGCAAGGACTTCACCTCGCAGGACGAGAAGAAGCAGAACGATGAGGTCAGCAAGATGCTGAAGGACAAGAACGGCACTGACCCGTCCAACGCCGAGATCTCGGCTACTCGGCTGTCGGCGTTGACGTACTGCCAGACGTTGGGCAAGCCGGACACCAAGATCTCCGAAGCGCCGCACGGCTGACGTTAATCGCCGGCAGCGCAGCCGCCCGGTAGTGCTGTCGCACCACGGGTTTCAATCATCAGCAACGCAAACCTGGTGAGCGGCACCGCGCTGGGTGCGGTGGAGAATCGAATGGTGAAACAGCGCAACTAGTTCAACGCCAGCTCGGTCGGCGGCTCGTCGGTCAGGACGGCTAGCGCGAGCAGGTCACCCAGCAGCGGACCGAACTTCATGAGGTTGCTGCCGACGAACGCGACGACGCGGCCGCGCCGCGCCACGGTCCAGCCGTCGCCGCCCGGGTCGAGCCACGGCGCGCGAACGGTGACACAGTCCACCCGGCCCACCGGCGAGAGCGCAGGGAACAACGCCCGCACCGTCGCGGGGTCCGGCACCTGCCTGCCCGAACGCCCAGCGGCCCGTGCTGCCGAGCGGCAACCCGTAGCCCTCGTAGGTGAATCGGGTGTGGGGGGCGAATTCGACGCCGAGCGGGCCGAAGAGTTCCGGAGTCAGGATCCCCGCGCAGATGAGCACGCGATCGCCCCGCAGCACGGTGCCGTCGGCCAGTGCCGTCTCGCCGTCGTCGGTTACCCCCGCGCCGATGATGACGATCACGCGACCGGCATACCCGCGCGACTAGAAGAAGAATCCGGCGTGCGGCGCGTCCGGCACCGCGAACAGCCGATCGGCCTTGGCAATTGCCGACGGATCGTCGGCCCGCGCCAGGCCGGCGACGGCGAGGTCCCGCCAGGTCGTGCCGCCGAGCAGAACGGTGGCCAGCCCCTCGACGTCGACGTCCAGTTGCGCCCGCCGCTCGGTTGGTTCGGCGCCGTTCCCCGTGATGGTGAAGCGGGCCGAATTGTCCGGCAAAATAGGGTCTTTGACCGCGATGGTGACAACGCCGTCGCCGCCGTAGTGGCGTGCCGCCAACGCCCGCGGCACGTCGATGACGCGCAGCCACGTCTCGTCGTGCACCGCGGTGACCCGCGCCGCCCGCCGATCGGCCAGCAGCCAGGGCAGGGGGTCGTCGATCGGCAGCATCCAAAACACCACGCGGTCAATGAGATCGATCCCCAACAGGAACCGCAGCAGTCCGAGGTAGGCTTCCACGGTGGGCGCGAAGAAGTCCTCGACCGCGATGGTGCGCTGGTCGCTGACGAACCACTTCTCGGTGTTGATGGGACGGTAGCGGGCGAAACCCGATTCGGATCCCGGCTCGCCGTGCACCGCGACATACGAAGGCTGCGGCGACGATTCGGCGCGCAGCCGCAGGCCCTGCCACCACACGTCCGGCCGGTCGATCGTTCCCGGCCGGGACGGACGATTCTCTGAATAGATGCGGGGCAGCAGTTCCCAGGCTTGTGCCGTGTCGATCAGCCGCACCCGCCCGCCGGGCCCGACTTCGGGACGCAGCGCCGCCCGTGCGGTGTGCACCTCTACCGTCTTCGACGAACTGGCGACACCATATCCGTACCGGCCATAGATCGTCGCCTCCGAAGCCCGCAACGATGCCACCACTTCGCCGCGGGCGGCGATGTCGCCCAACTGATGACGGATCAGCTCCGTGGCGATGCCGCGCCGGGTGAACGACGGCAGCACCCCGATATGCGTGACGGCGGCGTGCCCCACCATCGCCCCGCCCGGGAGCGTCATCCGACTCGTCACGGCGTCCGCGGTGCCGACGAGTTGCCCGCCGACGAATGCCCCGACGGTTCGGCCGGG
Source organism: uncultured Actinomycetota bacterium (assembly GCA_963850895.1). GTDB lineage: Bacteria > Actinomycetota > Actinomycetes > Mycobacteriales > Mycobacteriaceae > Mycobacterium. The sequence goes on from CAWKNK010000003.1 coordinate 678,532, forward strand.
CTCGAGCAGCTTGGCGATCTGGCCGGGCGGCAGGTCGGGCAGCGGCGGGAAGCCGATCATGGCGACGCGAAACACGTTGGCCGCGGCGAGGAGATCATCCTCGCGGTCGAGGACCCGGATCTCGGTGGTCATCCGGCCATCATGTCTCGTGCCCGCGGCGACGTGGATCGCGGGATGCGGCCGCTACCGAATCTGCAAGCCGGTCAGTGCCCGCGAGATCACCAGGCGCTGGATCTCGCTGGTGCCCTCGAAGATGGTGAAGATCTTGGCGTCGCGGTGCATCCGCTCCACCGGATAGTCGCGGGTGTAGCCGTTGCCACCGAGGATCTGGATCGCCTCGTCGGTCACGTAGACCGCCGTTTCGCTGGCCACCAGCTTGGCCATCGAACCCTCCGCCGCGTCCAAGGCCTGGTTGTTGCGCGCCATCCAGCCGGCCCGCCACACCAACAGACGGGCGGCGTCGATGCGGCTCTTCATGTCCGCCAGCTTGAACGCCACCGCCTGGAATTCACCGATCTTGCGGCCGAATTGCTCACGCTGGCAGGCATAGTCGAGGGCGTACTCGTAGGCGGCCCGGGCCACGCCTACGGCCATCGCCCCGACCGTGGGCCGGGTGCGCTCGAAGGTTTTCATCGCCGCCTGCCCCCGCGCCGAGGCGCCCGACTTGGCGCGGGCGATCCGCGCCTCGAACTTCTCCCGGCCGCCGAGGATGTGGTCCTCGGGCAGGCGGACGTTGTCGAGCACCACCTCCGCGGTGTGCGACGCGCGGATCCCGTGCTTCTTGAACTTCTGCCCCTGCGCCAAGCCGTTGACGCCCGCCGGGACGACGAAGGTGGCCTGGCCGCGGGTGCCGAGCTCGGGGTAGACCGATGCCACCACGATATGCACGTTGGCGATGCCGCCGTTGGTCGCCCACGTCTTGGTGCCGTTGAGCACCCACTCCCCGGTGGCCTCGTCGTAGCGCGCCCGGGTGCGGATGGCGCCGACGTCCGACCCGGCGTCGGGCTCGGACGAGCAGAACGCGCCGAGCTTCGGCTCGTCGGCCGTGCCGAACATCTCGGGCAGCCAGCGACCGAGCTGTTCGGGAGTTCCGTTGCCCGCCAAGGCCGCCGCGGCCAAGCCGGTGCCCATGATGGACAGCGCGATGCCGGCGTCGCCCCAGAACATCTCCTCGAACGCGGTGAGCATGCCCAGGCCGGTGGGCTCGGCCGCCTGCTGCGCGAAGAAGTCGGGCGAGTACAGCCCCACCTTCGCGGCCTCCTGGATCACCGGCCACGGGGTTTCCTCCCGCTCGTCCCATTCGGAGGCGGCGGGGCGGATGACGTCGGCGGCAAACTTGTGCACCCAGTCGCGCACCTCGATCACGTCGTCGGTCAGTTGTAGTGAGAAAGTCACGGCTCTACTCCTGAAAGGTTGTTGTTTTCAACGATTTCCGTATTGCGAGAGGACGCTGACCGTCTGGCTGACCCACGCCTCGAAGTACCGCTCTTCGTCGATGTTGCCGGGCAGCCGGCCGGTGAGCGCTTGCAGCGTCGCGGCATAGGACAACGACCCGATCGCGACGGCGGCGGCCGCGTCCGGATCGGGGATGCGGGTGCGGCCGGAGCGATTCGACGCGGCCAGTTCGTCGGCGAACCGTTGGTAGGCGTTGTCGGTGATGACCTGCCACGTCTTCTCGTCGAGATCACCGAGTTCGTCGGGTTCCCGCAGCATCACCTTGAGCAGGTCCTCGCTCTGTTTGAGGTTGCTCCAGATCAGCTGGCCTGCGGTGCGCACCGCCTGCTCGACGCTGCCCGGCTGCCCGGCGTCGTACTGCTCCCGCGCCGCCACGATGCTGTCGATCCGGTACGCGACCGCGGCCTCGAGCAACTCGCGCTTGGAGCCGAAGTGCTTGTACAGCGCGCCCGATCCCGGCGCCAGGCCGGATGCCCGCTGGATGTCGGCCACCGACGTCGCCGCGTAGCCCTTGTCGGCAAAGAGCTTCAGCGCCGCGGCCAGCAGCCGATCGCGTCCCGAGGCGAGCATGGTGAGAGAGTACTCACTCACCGCAGCGGGGGCAAAATGTCGCTGGTCGCCACCGGGGCAGGACACGAGTGCGAAGATTGGCGCTACATTCTCTGCGAAACGCCACGACGCCTGAGCGCGGCGAATCGATATCGGTGTGAGGGTTGTGGTCAGGTGGTCAACACCGTCGCCGGCCCGGTGCCGCGAGCTGCACAAGAGGAGCCTGACATTCCCGTGTTACCGCACGTACAGCTGCCGATGCGGGTGTTGTCGCTGCGCACCATCGTCGTCGTCGCCGCGCTGTCGGTGATCACCCTCGTCGTGCTGCTGGGCACCTGGGTGTGGGTCGGTGTCACCAACGATCAATACAGCCAGCTGGACCGCCGGCTCGACTCGGTCAGCAGCCTGGGCGACATCAACTCACTGCTCAACAATGTCGAGCACGCGAGCCCCGACCAGCCCATGCCGGACGGCAACCTGGTGCGCACCGCGCGCATCGGCGACGTGACGGTATCGGTGCCCAGCAACATCGTGCTGCCCAAACTGCCCAACGGATACGCGAACACCACCATCAACGGGGTGCAATACCGCGTCCGCACCTTCCCCGCGGGCCCCGCCTCGATCGCGCTAGCCGCACCGTTGGCCGAAGCCCAACACCGGATCAACGAGCTGCACCTGCGGGTCCTGTTGATATGTGCCAGCGTCATCGGCGGCACGGTGGTCGTCGGGTGGGTGATCTCGTTGATCATGGTGAACCCGTTCCTGCTGCTGGCCCAGCAGGCCCGCGCCATCAACGCCCAATCCAGCCCCGACGAACTCCAGGTGCGCGGGGTGCGCGAGGCCGTGGAGATCGCCGAAGCCGTCGAGGGGATGCTCGCGCGCATCGGCAAGGAACAACAGCGCACCAAGGCCGCGCTCGACTCGGCCCGCGACTTCGCCGCCGTCGCCTCCCACGAGTTGCGGACCCCGTTGACGGCCATGCGCACCAACCTGGAGGTGCTGTCCACCCTGGACCTGCCCCGCGAGCAGCGCCAGGAGGTCATCGGCGACGTCATCCGCACCCAGAGTCGCATCGAGGCGACGCTGACGGCGCTGGAACGGCTCGCGCAGGGCGAGCTCACCACCGTCGACGATTTCGTCCCGTTCGACATCACCGAACTGTTGGACCGTGCCGCGCACGACGCGCTGCGGATCTATCCCGAGGTGGAGGTATCGCTGGTGCCATCGCCGACCGTGCTGATGGTGGGATTGCCCACGGGGTTGCGGCTGGTGATCGACAACGCCATCGCCAACGCCGTCAAGCATGGCAAAGCCGGCAAAATCCAACTCACGGTGAGCAGTTCGAGCGAGGGCGTGGAGATCGCGATCGACGACGACGGCACCGGCGTCCCGGAATCCGAACGCGCCACGGTCTTCGAACGCTTCGCCCGCGGGTCGACGGCATCGCGTTCCGGCTCCGGGCTGGGGCTGGCACTGGTCGCCCAGCAGGCTGAATTGCACGGTGGCACAGCGGCATTGCAGACCAGCCCGCTAGGGGGCACCCGGTTGCTGCTGAACCTGGCCGGCGACGGGCGCGGCCCGGCGTAGCTTCGGCCGCCTTTTCCCGCAGTGGGACAACGGACAGCGAATCGGTGAATTCACGCATAAGTTTCGCCAAGATTGAGCGGATTACCCCGGCCATTACTGCCAGGTATTTGCATGACATTCGGACGCAAGGTTCGGCGGTGACCCCGTGACCACTGTGTCTGCAGTGGCATACGTGCCTGTTTGACGGATGACTCATAACGGGAATGCCGCCAGTCAGTCGAATCGCGTGATTTCCAGCCGGCAGCCCGGGAGAAAGCTAGTGAATACACGAACGGTCGAGCCGCACTAGACTGATGCGCCAAGCCCGTCTTTATGACGCTGAGCAATCGGAGGGAAAACATGACCATGTCGATGCAGCCAGAGGCGGTTCTGGCATCGGCGGGCGCGGAGTCGGCCATCAGCGCCGAAACGGAGGCGGCGGCTTCGGCGGCGGCGCCGGCCCTGCTGGGAGCGATGCCGATGGGCGGTGACCCCGACTCGGCGATGTTCGCGGCGGCGCTGAACGCGTGCGGCGCCAGCTATCTGGGTGTGGTGTCCGAGCACGCGGCGCAGCGTGGGTTGTTCTCCGGGGCCCAGGGGCTGGCCGCGGGCGCGACCACCGCGACGGAAGCCGCTCGCCAGGCCGCGATGTTGCTGGGCTCAGTCGTCTAAAGGGGGAAGTACGCATGGCCGATCCGGGGTGGGCTGCGCGTACGCCTGAGGAGAACGATCTGCTGCTCAAGGGCGGTACCGGGGTGGGCACTCATCTGGCCAACCAGGCCGCCTGGATGGCTCTGGCGGCAACCCACCATGCCTCAGGTGTCGCGTCGGCGATCAACACCGCTACGACGTCGGCGAGCTGGCTGGGCGCCGGGTCGGCGGCGTCGGCGGCCAACGTCACCATGCTCAATGCCTCGCTGCACGGGCTGGCCGGCTGGGTCGACGTGAAGCCGCCTGTCGTTGCCACCGCGGTCTCCGCGTATCAGATGGCGAACGGCGCAATGCGCCCCGCTCCCGAATGCATCGCCAATCGCGACGAATGGGGAGTCGACAACGGCATCAACCCCCTGGTGCTCGGGGCGTTGACCCCACGAATCGTCTCGCTCGACGTCCAGTATTTCGGCGTGATGTGGCCCAACAACTCCGCCGTCGGGGCTAGCTACGGGGCGATCCTCACGTCACTGATCCAAAGCCTCGCCATTGCGCCGCCGGTTGCGACAATGGGCGCGTCGCCGGCGGCACCGGCGCAGGCGGCCGCGGCGGTGGGTGAAGCGGCCGCCCAGGTCGGGGCCGGCGACGGCATGCGCTCCGCTTTTCAGGGCGTGCAGCAGGGAACATCGGGAGCGGGTCAGGCGGCGTCGGGCGGCCAGGACTTCATGAGTCAGGCCGGGTCATTCATGGAGCCGGTGCAATCGATGATGGGGGCCGTCCCGCAGGCGATGCAGGCCCCCATGCAAATGATGCAGGCGCCGATGCAGATGATGCAGCCGCTGCAGTCGATGATGGGCATGTTCGCCAATCCCGGCGCCATGGGCGGGGCGGCGCCGGGAGTGTCGGCGGTCTCGGCGACGGAAATGTCGGCCGTAGGCGCATCGGGCGGCGGCGGGGCCGCATCACTGGGCGGCGCTGGTATGCCCGCGACCAGCTTCACCCGTCCCGTCAGCGCGTTCGAACCAGCCAGCAGTGGCCGACCGGTGGGGTTGCGGCCGAGCGGAGCATTGGGTGCCGAGACCATGCGTCCGCAGACCACGACGGTCGGCGGCGCTACACCGATGGGCGGCATGCCGGTGGGGCATGGGGCGGGAGGAGAGCGCGGATCCCGAGACAAATCCGAACAGCCCGTGACGGTGCGGGTTGTGGACAACAGAGTGTGAAGACGGCCCGGCTGAGGGTGAATCGACAGGTATAAATAGCCGCCATACACTTCGCTCCATGCCCCAGGCATTACGGGGGGCGGCCAACCGGAGAAGGGGAATTCAGTGACAATCAAGGTGACACCGCAAATGCTTCGCGATACATCCAACGCCATCCAGGCGAACATGGAACACGCGATTGGGATCGGCCAGGGGTACGTCGCAAATCAGGAAAACGTGATGAACCCGTCGACCTGGTCCGGTGACGCGGTGGTCGCGTCGCACGCGACGGCCATCGAGGTCCAAAACGACCTGAACAAAGTCTTGAACGGTGGCACGCGGCTGGCCGAGGGCCTCAAGCAGGCGGCGGCCCTGATGGAAGGTCATGAGGCGGATTCTTCGCACGCTTTCAGCGCTCTGTTCGGCCACGGCGGATCCTGACTTCCGCCCACTCATTCCTAAATCCATAAATGGTTTTCTGAAAGGAAGTTAATAATGTCGGATCCAATCACTTACAACCCGGGAGCCGTGGCCGACTTCGCCACCGATGTCGCTTCTCGCGCCGGTCAGCTACAAGGCATTTTCGACGACACCTCAAACCGGACGAACGCGTTGCAGGAATTCTTCGCCGGCCATGGCGCGTCGGGCTTCTTCGAGGCGCAGGCACAGATGCTGTCGGGGCTGCAGGGGCTTATCGACACCATCCGTCAGCACGGGCAGACGACGTCCCACGTGCTCGACGGCGCCCTCAGCACAGACCAGCACATCGCCGGCTTGTTCTGACTCCGCCCGGGGCGGGTGAAGGTGGGGCAGGCGCGCCGAGCGCGTGTGCCCCACCTTTGGTGTCTTGCCCACTGAGGAAAGCGACATGCTGACAACGACGCTCGACGGTTTGTGGGTATTGCAGGCGGTCACCGGGGTGGAGCAGACCTGCCCCGAACTCGGCTTGCGCCCGCTGCTGCCGCGGCTGGACACCCCCGAGCGTGCGCTGCGCCACCCGGTGGTCGACGAGCTGAAGGCCGCCGGCGCGCTCGACGAGGCCGGCAACGTCGACCCGATGATTCGCGAATGGCTCACCGTGCTGTTGCGGCGGGACCTGGGGCTGCTGGTGAACATCACGGTCCCGGGCCGCGAGGCCACCCGCGCGGCCATTTGCCGATTCGCCTCCTGGTGGGTGGTTTTGGAACGCCACGGCGACTGGTGCGTCTCTATCCCGCCGGCACCGCCAGCAACGAAAACGGGGCCAGTGACCTGGTGGTGGGACAGGTCGAGCGGCTGTGCGGGGTGGCGGAGGCGGCGCCGCTGCAGCCGGTGACTCTGGATACCGAGCAGTTGCTCGCCTCGGTGCGCGACGCCGCCAGCCTGCGGGCTTTTCTGCTCAGCCAGAGCCTCGACGTCGACCAGCTGCAGATCGTCACCATGGCCGCCGATCCCGCGCGTTCCGCGCACGCGGCCATCGTGGGGCTGCAGGCCGGCGTCGGGCCGGACGAGATGGCGCGCATCGCCGTGGGCGATTCGACCGTGTCTATCATCGACACCCCCGCCGGCCGTGTCTGCGTGGAAAACGTCATCTCGGGTCAGCGCCGCTACCAGATCCTTTCGCCCGGCTCGCGCAGCGACATCGGCGGCGCGGTGCAGCGGCTCATCCGCCGCTTGCCCGCAGGCGAGGAGTGGTACTCGTATCGGCGGGTGGTCTGACCGGACGCCGGCTTCTGCCGAACTGACCCAAGATAAGTCGGTTAACCAATGCCGTGGAATAGCAACCCCTTACGCAGTTGAAGCGTTTGTGATCGGGTAAACGCGGTATCGCAAAGCGTGTTAGCATCGCGACGTGACGAGCCCTTGGAATGACCGGAATATGTCGGACGAAGGGGCGCTCAGACGGGGGGATCCGTCAGGGGGCCGCAACTTCTCGGATTCGGTATCCGACACTATGCGTATTACCGATCTGGCCGCGCCCCGAAAGATTCCTCCAGGCTCGGGTTGGCGGAAATTCATCTATGTCATCTCTTTTAAGAAAATAAACCCCGGTGAATCGCCTAGCGAGCGGCACTACCGTGACTTGCAGAACCGTATCCGGCGGCATATCCGGCGGCAGTACGTCATCACGGTGGTCTCCGGTAAGGGCGGGGTCGGGGTTTCGACGATGGTTGCCTGCATCGGTGGCGTGTTCCGAGAATGCCGCCCGCAGAACGTGATTGCGATCGACGCCGTCCCCGGTTTCGGCACGCTGGCTGACCGCATCGACGATTCGCCGCCGGGTGATTACACCGCCATCATCAATGACACCGACGTCCAGGGCTACGCGGACATCCGCGAACACTTGGGACAGAACCCGATAGGCCTCGACGTGCTTGCCGGAAACCGGACGTCCGACCAGCCCCGGCCGCTGGTGCCGGCGATGTTCTCCGGCGTTCTGTCGCGGCTGCGGCGAACCCACACGGTGATGATCGTCGACACCTCTCCGGATTTGGAGCACGAGGTGATGAAGCCGGTCCTGGAGAACACCGACACCCTGGTGTTCGTCTCCGGCATCACCGCGGACCGGTCCCGGCCGGTGCTGCGGGCCGTGGACTACCTCAGGTCGCAGGGTTACCACGAGCTGGTTTCGCGCAGCACCGTGATCATCAACCACACCGACCAGATCACCGACAAGGATGCGCTCGCTTACTTGACCGAGCGGTTCAGCAAGGTCGGCGCGACCGTTGAAGAGATGCCGTTTGATCCGCACCTGGCCAAAGGCGGGCTCATTGACACGGTTCATGAATTAAAGAAAAAGACGCGGTTGCGGCTTTTTGAAATCACCGCCGGCTTGGCCGACAAATACATTCCAGATGCCGAGCGGACGGCGCCGTGACATCAGCGCATAAGGTCGCTTTCCCGGCGCGCTGTGCGGTCAACATTTCCTACGAGAAGCATCTGTGCTCCCAAGTGTTCCCCGCCGGAATTCCGGTGGAGGGATTCTTCGAGGGAATGGTCGAGCTCTTCGACGCGGACCTGAAGCGCAAAGGTTTTGAAGGCATTACGCTGCCGCCGGGCAGCTATGAACTGCACAAGATCAATGGGGTCCGGCTCGACATCAATAAGAGCCTGGATGAGCTGGGCGTGCAGGACGGCGACACCCTCGGTGCTGGTGCCGCGGGTGGCCGGCGAGTCATTCGAACCGCAGTACGAGTCGCTGTCGACGGGATTGGCGGCCATGGGCAAGTGGCTGGGCCGTGACGGCGGTGATCGGATGTTTGCGCCGGTCACGCCGCTGACGGCCGCACACACCGCGATCGCGATCATCGCAATGGCGGCCGGGGTGGTGGTGGCCCTGACGCTGCGGGCGCGGACATTCACCGACAGCCTGATCCCTGCTGCGGTGGCCGGCGGCGATCGGCGTATTGCTGGTGATCGCGACATCGGTCGTCTGGTGGGGCTGGCGGGAGCGCCGTGACCTGTTCAGCGGGTTCGGCTGGCTGGCGGTGGTGTTGTTGGCCGTCGCGGGCGCATGCGCGCCGCCGGGCGCCTGGGCGCGGCTCATGGTCTGATCGGCCTCGTGGTCGTGATTTTGGGCGCCATCGCCATCGGTGTGACGACACGGAAGCGATGGCAGACCGCGGTCGTTACCGCGGTGGTGACGGTGTGCGGGATCCTTGCCGCGGTTGCCGTTGTCCGGATGTTTCGGCCGGCTTCGGCGCAGGTGCTGGCCATTTGCGTGCTGGTCGGATTGCTTGTCCTGGTCAGGATGACCCCGCTGATCGCGTTATGGGTGGCTCGGGTGCGGCCACCGCACTTCGGATCGATCACCGGCCGGGACCTGTTCGCGCGCCGCGAGGGGATGCCCGTCGACACGGTCTCCCCGGTCAGCGAGGACGAATCCGAGGACGAAGACAACGAATTGACCGACATCACCGCGCGCGGCGCGGCGATCGCCGCCTCGGCGCGGCTGGTCAACGCGGTACAGGTCGGTGTATGCGTCGGGGTGTCGATCGTCCTGCCCGCCGCCGTGTGGGGGGTGCTGGCGCCGGGACGCCCGTGGGCGTGGTTGGCGCTGGTGGTCGCCGGACTGGTGGTGGGCATCTTCATCACCCAGGGCCGCGGATTCGCCGCCAAGTACCAGGCTGTTGCGCTGGCGTGCGGGGCATCGGCTGCGGTGTGCGCCGGGGTGGTCAAGTACGCCATCGCCGAGCCAAAAGACGTTGTGAGCCGGATTGCTATGGCCTGCGGTGGCCGTGGCGGCTTTCGCCGCATTCGGTTTGGCCGCAGCGCTTTTGGTACCAGCGATGCGGTTCAGGCCATTCATCCGGTTGACCGTGGAATGGGCTGAAGTGCTGGCGTTCATCGTCTTGTTGCCAGCCGCGGCGGCCCTGGGAGGGCTGTTCACGTGGATTCGCCACTAAAGAGGGCCGCGGCGGTGATTGCCGCCGTCACCCTGGTCGCGCCTGTCCGCCAATATCCCTGCCGCACAAGCCATCACGCCCCCATCCGGTGGATCCGGGGATGGTTCCCCCCGACGGGCCGCCCCGACCAGACCAACCGATGCGCCGCGCCAACAGCTGCTCGACGCCGATCACCGTGCGGAATCCCGACGTGGCGCAGATGGCGCCGGGCTTTAACCTGCTCAACATCAGTAAGGCATGGCAATACAGCACCGGCAACGGTGTGACCGTGGCGGTCATCGACACCGGCATCTCTCCCAACCCGCGGCTGCCGGCCGTGCCCGGTGGTGACTACATCATGGGTGAGGACGGCCTGTCGGATTGCGATGCGCACGGCACGATCGTGGGCTCGATCATCGCCGCTGCGCCGCAAGGGGTTTTGCCGATGCCGCGGCCGATGCCGGCGACACCGGGCGTTCCCTCCGCCGGCCGGGCCGCCGGCGGTCAACGGCGCACCACCGCCGCCGGTCGAGGTCCCGCCGCCGGTGGCGCCGCCGCCACCGCCCCCGCCGGTGACGATCACCCAGGTCATTCCGCCGCCGCCACCGCCGCCACCGCCGCCCGAGGGAGGGGGCGCCACGGCCGTCTCCAACGGACCGCCGGATCCGCAGACCGAGGACGAACCCGCGGTGCCCCCGCTTCCGCCGGGAGCGCCCGACGGGGTGGCGGGTGTGGCCCCGCACGCGACCATCATCTCGATTCGGCAGTCGTCCAGGGCTTTCGAGCCGGTGAACCCGCCGCCGGGGGATCCCAACTCCGACGAGAAGGTCAAAGCCGGCACGCTCAACACGGTGGCGCGCGCGGTGGTCCACGCGGCGAACATGGGGGCGAAAGTGATCAACATTTCGGTCACCGCATGCCTGCCGGCGGCGGCCCCCGCCGACCAGCGGGCGCTGGGCGCGGCACTGTGGTATGCGGCCACCGTCAAGGACGCGGTGGTCGTCGCCGCGGCCGGAAACGACGGGGAAGCCGGCTGCAACAACAACCCGATGTACGACCCGCTGGACCCGTCGGATCCCCGGGACTGGCATCAGGTCAAGGTGGTCTCCTCGCCGTCATGGTTCTCCGACTATGTCCTGTCGGTCGGTGCGGTGGATGCCAGCGGTGCCGCGCTCGACAAGAGCATGTCGGGCCCCTGGGTGGGTGTCGCGGCGCCGGGCACCCACATCATGGGTCTCTCGCCCCAGGGCGGCGGACCGGTCAACGCCTACCCGCCGTCGAGGCCGGGCGAGAAGAACATGCCGTTCTGGGGCACCAGCTTCTCGGCGGCCTACGTCAGCGGCGTGGCGGCCTTGGTCCGGGCGAAATTCCCCGACCTGAGCGCGCATCAGGTGATCAACAGGATCGTGCAGTCGGCGCACAATCCGCCTGCTGGAGTGGACAACAAGGTCGGGTATGGGCTGGTCGATCCCGTCGCGGCACTGACGTTCAACATCCCCGCCGGGTGACCGGGTGTCCCCGGGCGCGCAAAGCCGGGTCATCAGGCCCGCCCCGCCGCCCCCGCCGCCGGACCACCGGGCGCGCAACATCGCCATCGGGTTTCTCGGGGCGGTGGCCGCCGGTGTGCTGGTGGCGGCCATCGCGGCGCGGCTGCGGAGGGCGCGGTGAGGTCCGACGCTGACCGGGTTCAGCCCGGGTAGCAATCGGCGGGTCGTCGGGGTGTGGGTGGTGTTCGTGCTCGCGTGTGGCGAGTTGGGCACGTGGGCGGCTACATCGGCGCGGCGATCGCCGTGGTGGTCGGCATCGCGGTGGTGTTCGTCCGGTGGTGGGGCCAGCCGGCGTGGTCATGGGTGGTGTTGTGGCGGCGGGGGCGGCGTCCGATCAGCTGGGACGCACCGATCACGGTGGCCAACAATCGATCCGGGGGCGGGGTGCGGGTGCAAGACGGTGTTGCGGTGGTGGCGGTGCAGCTGCTCGGTAGGGCGCACCAAGCCACAACGGTGACCGGCTCGGTGACCGTCGAGACCGAAAACGTCATCGACATCGTCGAATTGGTGCCGATGCTGCACCAGGCGCTGGGTTTGCAGCTCGACTCGATCAGCGTGGTCACGCTCGGGCTCTCGGCACGGCAATATCGGGGACTACCCGCGGGTGTATGACTCTGAGATCGGCACTCCGCCGTATGCGGGCCGGCGCGAAACCTGGTTGATCATGCGGCTGTCGATCATCGACAACACCCAAGCGCTCCGTTGGCGCACAACCGTTGGTACCGCGGCTATTTCGGTGGCGCAGCGCATCGCGGGGTTGCTGCGTTGCCAGGGGTTGCGGGCGAAGGTGGCCACTGCCACCGACTTGTCCGAGCTCGATCGCCGGTTGGGGTGTGACGCGATGGAGGGGGACACGCAGAGGTGGAAGGCCATCCGCGGGGAGGCGGGCTGGATGACGACATATGCGTATCCCGCCGAGGCGATCACGTCTCGCGTCCTGTCGCAGGCGTGGACATTGCGCGCTGACGAGGTCATCCAGAACGTGACGGTGTATCCGGACGCGACCTGCACCGCGACTATCACCGTGCGCACACCGACGCCGGCGCCCACCCCGCCCAGCGTGATCCTGCGCCGGCTCAACGGCGAGCAGGCCGCCGCCGCGGCGGCCAACATGTGCGGCCCCCGCCCATACCTGCGCGGCACTGCGGCCCAGCCCGCTGCCCGAGCACCTGCTCACCGAGATCGGCCCTTCGGGCGTGCTGATCGGCAAACTGAGCAACGGGGACCGCCTGATTGATTCCCGTCACCGATGCCGGTGAGCTGTCGCGGGTTTTCGTGGCCGGCGACGACCGGGTCGCCAAGCGGATCGTGATCCGCACCGCGGGCGCGGGCGAGCGGGTGTGTGTGCATACCCGCGACAAGACGCGCTGGGCCACCGTGCGGATGCCGGAGATCAGCGTGGTCAACACGGCCCGGCCCGCGCCGCGGACCACCGTCAGCGTCGTGGAGCACGTCGCGCGGCGGGGGAAAGATGGTAACGGCGCTGCTGAGGGCGGAGGCAGCGATGCCGCGATCTCACCCACCCCGCGACCGCGACCGTGATCACCATCGCCCCGGCGGGTACGAGGCTGCCGGAGGGACAACGGCATAATTTCGAGGTGGTCATCGAGCAGGTCGGCCCCGCGACGCTGAGCGTCAGCGCGGCGGGGAAGAACTGGCTCGTCGAGATGGACATGTTCCGCGCCGAGAACCGCTACGTCAGCCTTGAGCCGGTCACGATGTCGATCGCCACTAGACGTCAACAACACGAAGTCTGGGCACATTTTGATGAGCGCACCTAGCAGATGCGGCGACGGCTACACCCGGCTGTGGCCACCAGCAATTCAATGGGCACAAGGTGTCGATGATGGCGGACACCATGGGTGATTTACAAACTGCCCGTAGGCATTTCGACCGCGCCATGGCCATCAAGAGCAGGCAGGGCCGGGCGGCGGCGTTGCCCGAGTTCGTCGCGGCCACCGATGCTGACTCGTCGATGGCCGACGCGTGGCTGGGCCGCATCGCCTGCGGCGATAATGACCTGGCCTCGCTGAAGAAGCTCTATGCCGCCAGCGAATGGTTGCACCGCGAGACGACCCGCATCGGGCAGACGCTCGCCGCGGAGATCCAGCTGGGTCCCTACATCGGAATGACGGTGACCGACGCATCGCAAGTGGGCCTGGCGTTGTCGTCTGCGCTGACGATAGCCGGGGAGTACGCCGAGGCCGACAGGCTGCTGACCAATCGTGACCTGCTGGATTCGTGGGCCAACTATCAGTGGCATCAGCTGGCCCGGGCGTTCTTGATGTACACGACACAGCGCTGGTCGGACGTGTTGTTGGCTGCCGCCGACGAACTGCCCCCGCAGGCCATCGTCATGTCGGCCGTGACAGCGTCGATCTGCGCGCTGGCGGCCCACGCCGCCGCGCATCTCGGGCAGGGCAGGGTCGCGCTGGACTGGCTCGACCGGGTCGACGTGATCGGGCAAACCAACGCGTCGGGCCGCTTCGACGCCGACGTGCTGACCGCGTCGATCGGGCCGGCCGATATCCCGCTGCTGGTCGCCGACTTGGCGTATGTGCGCGGCATGGTGCATCGCCAGCTGCGTGAGGAGGACAAGGCCCAGGTTTGGCTGTCGAAGGCGACCATCAACGGCGTCCTGACCGAAGCGGCCAAGGAGGCATTGGCCGACCCGAACCTGCACTTGGTCGTGACCGACGACGAAACCATCGCCAGCCGCACCGATCGGTGGGATGCGTCGACGGCGAAGAGCCGTGACGAACTCGACGACGACGCCACGGCGGAGCGGCGCGCCGAGCTGCTGGCCGAGGGGCGCGCGCTGCTGGCCAAGCAGGTCGGGCTGGCGGCGGTCAAGCAGGCCGTGTCGGCGCTCGAAGACCAGCTCGAAGTGCGCATGATGCGCCTCGAACATGGCCTGCCGGTAGAGGGACAGACCAACCACATGCTGCTGGTGGGCCCGCCCGGCACCGGTAAGACGACCACTGCCGAAGCGCTGGGCAAGATCTACGCCGGCATGGGCATCGTGCGCCACCCCGAAATCCGCGAGGTCCGTCGCTCGGACTTCTGCGGCCACTTCATCGGGGAGTCGGGGCCCAAGACCAACGAGCTGATCGAAAAGTCGCTTGGCCAAATCATTTTCATGGACGAGTTCTATTCCCTGATCGAACGGCACCAGGACGGCACACCCGACATGATCGGCATGGAGGCCGTCAACCAGCTTCTGGTCGCGCTGGAAGCGCACCGCTTCGACTTCTGTTTCATCGGCGCGGGCTATGAAGATCAGGTGGACCAATTCCTCACCGTGAACCCGGGTTTGGCGGGCCGGTTCAACCGCAAGCTGCGGTTCGAATCCTATTCGCCGTCCGAGATCGTCGAGATCGGGCACCGCTACGCCGCACCGCGCGCCAGCATGCTCGACGATGCGGCGCGGTCGACATTCCTGGATGCGGCCACCACCATCCGCAATTACACGACGCCCGGCGGCCGGCACGGCATCGACGCCATGCAGAACGGCCGGTTCGCCCGCAACGTCATCGAACGTGCCGAGGGATTCCGGGATACCCGCGTGGTCGCGCAAAAACGTGCGGGCCAGGAGGTGACGGTCGAGGATCTGCAGATCATCACCGCCGCCGACATCGAGGCCGCGGTGCGTAGCGTGTGTTCGGACAACCGTGACATGGCGGCCATCGTCTGGTAGCTGTCGGCCAGGGACCCTTGTGGCGCGCACCGTTACGTCGGCTCGAAGCGGAAGACGGCGAGCCGCCCCGCCAATGCTTCGAATTCGTCAGCCGTTCCATCGCGCACCATCCCGGATCGTTTCGCGAACGCCACACCGACGGGGACCTTGGCAGGGAATTCCCGCAGCACCGGCCGCGACTGACTGGCGGAGAGTTCGACGATCCGGACCTCCTGTGACCGTCGGCCGCGACTGAGCGTGCCGGTGCCCGCCGCACGGGCATTCGCCGCCCAGTCGGCACCGGGATAGCCCGCCACCACATAGAGGCCGCCCTCGAATTCGAACGGCGTCATAGGGGTGCTGCGGAGCCGGCCCGACTTGCGGCCCGGCACCGTCAGGACCATGGCGGGGCCGGTGGGAATCCCGAGCCGTTGGACCGCCATCATCACCCGGTTCATGGGCTTGAGGTAGCGCGGTGGACGTAGTTCGGGCATGTCAGGCTCCTTATCTATTTGGCGCGGGCGAACACGTCGCGGTGCTCGGCAACCCACTGGGCGAACGGGAGCGCCGGTCGCCCGAGGATCTTCTCCACGTCGTGGGTGACCAGCGCGGGTGTGTCGAGCGTCGCGGCGAGCATGGCGATGTAGGCGTCGGCGAAGTCGGCGGGGAAGCCCAGCCCGAGGAACCGTTGCCGCACCGCGGCATTCGGTATTTCGCGGTACTGCAGCGGCCGATCCAGCACGGCGCCGATGGCCTCGACCAACTCCGAGTTGGTGAAGGCCTGCGGACCGGTCAGCGGGACCCGCTGCCCGACGAGGTCATCGGTGAGCAGCGCCCGCGCCGCCACCTCCGCGATGTCGGTCTCGACGATCGGCGCCGTCGAAGCCGCGGCGCATGGCCCGAAGACCACATCACCCGCGCGGATCTGCGGTGACCACATGCCGGCGAAGTTCGTCGCGAAGACCGTCGGCCGCAGGCTCACCCAGGCCAAGCCGGAGTCGACGGCGAGCTGTTCGACCTCTTTGTTGCGGTCCCCGCGGAAGCGGGACGGTTGCCGGGAGAAGTCGTCGTCGGCGTTGATCGCCGAGAGCGCAACCAACTTGGTCACGCCGGCGCGCACGCACTGGGCTACCAGCGTCTCCAGGTCCTCACCCAGCGCCCGGGAGTTGAGGAACACCGCCGACGCGCCAGAAAGCGCCCCGGCCGCCGAGCCGACCGGTTCGACGCTGGGCGGCAGCCCGGCCGTCTCTGGCGCGCGGGTGACCGCCCGCACCGAGGCTCCCGCGGCGGCAAGCGCGGCGACGAGGGGTCGCCCGACGTTCCCGGTCGCCCCCGTTACGACAATCGTCATGAATGGCTCCTTTCTCGGAATTTTCTGCGGTGCTCCAAGGACGGGGCGGAAGGTGGGAAAGTTACACCGGAAAACTCGTAACTTTTTGCCGCAACAGATCGTCGAAGAGTCATGAACCAGTCGCAGTCAGCGAGCGACCAGGTCGCCGAGGCCTGGAGTCGTCACCGCCCGTATCTGGTCAACCTGGCCTACCAGATGCTCGGAGACGTCGGTGACGCGGAAGACGTTGTGCAGGAGGCCTTCCTGCGGTTCTCGCGTGCCGAGGTAAGCGAGATCGAGGACGTCCGAGGCTGGCTGACCGTGGTGGCAAGTCGCCTCTGCCTCGACCAGGTGCGCTCGGCCCGCGCCCGCTACGAACGACCCGGTGAGGTTCAAGAGCAGCCGGCCCCCCGCCGCTCCGACCCTGCCGACCGGGTCACCCTCGACGACGAGATCCGCACCGCATTGCTGGAAGTCTTACGAAGGCTCAGTCCCGGCGAGCGGGTGGCGTTCGTGCTGCACGACGTGTTCGGGGTTCCTTTCGATTCGATCTCGGAGACCGTGGGCCGCCCGGTCGGCACCTGCCGTCAGCTGGCGCGGCGCGCGCGGGCCAAATTCGTTGCGGCACAGCCCAAAGCGAACGCGGTCGCCTCGGCCGAGCATCAGCTCGTCACCGAGAAATTCATCACGGCGTGCGCCAACGGTGACATCGCCGGATTGGCCGCCGTGCTGGACCCGACGGTGTGGGGGGTGGGCACGATCCTCGCCGACCCGGCACCGCCGCCTCAGATCAACCACGGGCCACACGCGGTGGCGACCAACCTGCTGCGCTACCTGTGGCCGGACGTCACCCTGGTCAGCGGTCCCGTCGGGCAACCTGTGCTGCTGGCCTTCAGCGGCCGCCGCCTTTTCGCTGTCATCGTGCTGACCATCCGCGAGTCCCGCGTGGCCAAGATCGAAGCGATCGCCGACCCGTCCGCGCGGACCGGGAATGCAGCCGAGAAGGCCTAGCTGGGCCGCTGGTCGTCGTGGCGCACCGCGAAGTAGCCGGCGATCGTCGCCGTGACCTCGAGGAATTTCCGCCGCGTTGCGGGGGCCATTTCGCGACTCACATCGATGACGCCGCCCGGGCGCAGGTGAGGGTCGAAGGGCACCTGGATCACCGGCCGGCCGTGATCGGTGAACTCGCGAGCCAGCAACGCCCGCGTGCGTTTGTCGGCATGGCCGTCCGAGTCGTTGAGCACCACGACGCTGGTCTGCAGCAGGGTTTCAAAGCCCTGGTCTGCCAACCACTCCATGGTCCTGGCGGCGGCGGACGCCCCGTCCGCCCACGGCGAGGAGACCACGATCAGCGCATCCAAATCGCGCAGCACCTCCTGGGTGACCGGCGCGTCCATCGTGGAACCGCAGTCGATGACCGAGATCGCGAAATGCCGGTCGAGGCGTAGCGCGGCCTCCCGGTAGATCGCGGGGTCGAGCACCCGGCGCGGGCCGGACGCCGGCTCGCCGCCGAGTACGTGCAGGCCGGCGGAGTTACGCCCCACCCGGGCAACCACATCGCTGAAGGACTGCAGGTTTTTGTCCGCGGTGAGTTCCCAGAACGATCCGGCCGACCCCGGGTCGATTCGGCTGCTGAGTCGGCCGAAGGCGGTATCGGCGTCGATCGCCACGACGTGGTCTTGCCTTCTGAGTTCGGCGAACAGCGATCCGACACTGGCGGCCACCGACGTTTTTCCTACGCCGCCCTTGCCCAGAACGCCGACCTTGTAGTTGCCGAGAAGGCGGGTCCGGATGGCCGCGTCGAACCGGGCGTCCTGCTGTTGCGCGGGCGACGGGCCCAGCTTGACGAGCCCAAAAGTCATCAGCCGGAGCATGCGTCGCCAACCGCGGTCGGGCGCTACGTCGAAACCCGTGGTTGCGCGTGCCGGCCCAGCCGTGGCCGGGGTCGCGGCCGGTCGCTGCGGAGGCGCCGCCGGTCGCGGTGGGGGAGGGGGAGCCGACGGTGGGCGCGGCGCGGGGCGCTGGCCGATTGGAGGCGGCACAGTCCTGGGCGGGGGGCCGGGCGGGCGTGCCGCCGGCGTGCCGGACGCGGGCTGCAGACGGTCCCGCAGGAATTCGTCGCGCTCGTTCATGGGCTCCTCGGTGACAGGCGATCGATCGGCGCTTGCGTGGTTCGTCCGGGCTAGTGATAAGCGCCACGGCCCAACCGCCGACGCCGATGCGGACCAGTACCGGTCCAGTATCACCTCACGTGCCGCCCATCGGTACCGTGCAAACTTAGCAGCGCTTGTCGCGGCGCGGCCGCGACGGCTTCGGGTGTGCGTTGAGCACCACCATGCCTGTCCTGGGCGCGGTGGTGGACGCGCCTTCGGGCGGTGTCAGCAAACTGCGTGAGCTCCGGATTCGGCGCGCTGAACCGGGGGGAGCGGCCCGGCCGGGGCGGAAACGCGGGCCGGAAACCAGCACGTCGGCCGGGTTGCCGCCCGTTCGCCGCCGCGAAATTTACGGTGCTGCCAGCTGGCGGTTAGACTTGACGAAGTTGGCATGTCAGGCGGGTATTGTCATATCGTTTTACGACTTGTCGAGACCGGTTTCGAAGCCACCGTTCAACGCTGCACGGACGCATCCCTAACAGGATCATCTCCGCCCTGGGGGACAGCCTATCGAGACAAGACCGAGGGGTCCCAGCCCGCAACCTTTGGGTACGACCTCATCGGAGCAGCTGTGACGGCCGCTCGAAACGTTCAGGTGAAGGGTCAGGTGCATATGACGCCCAAGCGCGTCGGGTTATACAACCCCGCGTTCGAGCACGATTCGTGCGGGGTAGCCATGGTCGTCGATATGCACGGCCGTCGTAGCCGCGACATCGTGGACAAGGCAATCACCGCGTTGCTCAACCTCGAACACCGCGGTGCTCAGGGCGCCGAGCCGCGCAGCGGTGACGGCGCCGGCATCCTCATTCAGGTCCCGGACGCCTTCCTGCGCGCCGTCGTCGATTTTGAGCTGCCGCCCGCGGGCAGCTACGCCACCGGCATCGCCTTCTTGCCGCAGTCGTCCAAGGACGCCGCGGCCGCTTGCGACGCGGTCGAGAAGATCGCCGAAGCCGAGGGCCTGACGGTGCTCGGCTGGCGGAACGTACCCATCGACGACTCCTCACTGGGCGCGCTGTCCCGCGACGCGATGCCCACGTTCCGGCAGGTGTTCATGGCCGGCGCATCGGACATGACGCTGGAGCGCCGCTGCTATCTGGTTCGTAAGCGGGCCGAGCACGAACTGGGCACCAAGGGCCCGGGACAGGACGGTCCCGGCCGCGAAACCGTCTACTTCCCAAGCCTTTCCGGTCAAACCCTGGTCTACAAGGGCATGCTGACCACCCCGCAGCTCAAGGCGTTCTACCTTGACTTGCAGGACGATCGGCTGACCAGCGCGCTGGGCATCGTGCATTCGCGGTTCTCCACCAACACCTTCCCCTCCTGGCCGCTGGCCCATCCGTTCCGCCGGGTGGCCCACAACGGGGAGATCAACACCGTCACCGGCAACGAGAACTGGATGCGGGCCCGCGAGGCGTTGATCAAGACCGACATCTTCGGCTCGGAAGCCGATGTCGAGAAGCTGTTCCCGATCTGCACCCCGGGCGCGTCCGACACCGCGCGCTTCGACGAGGCGCTCGAACTGCTGCACCTGGGCGGCCGCAGCCTGGCCCACGCGGTGCTGATGATGATCCCCGAGGCCTGGGAACGCAACGAGTCGATGGACCCGGCGCGGCGGGCGTTCTACCGGTTCCACGCCTCGTTGATGGAGCCCTGGGACGGTCCCGCGTCGATCACGTTCACCGACGGCACCATCGTGGGGGCGGTGCTTGACCGAAATGGCTTGCGCCCATCCCGGATCTGGGTCACCGAAGACGGCTTGGTGGTGATGGCTTCCGAGGCCGGCGTGCTGGACCTGGACCCGGCCAAGGTGGTCCGCCGGATGCGGCTGCAGCCGGGCCGGATGTTCTTGGTGGACACCACACAAGGACGCATCGTCGCCGACGAGGAAATCAAGGCCGAACTCGCGGCCGAGCACCCGTACCAGGAATGGCTCGACAAGAACCTGATTCCCCTCGACGATCTGC
This sequence comes from uncultured Actinomycetota bacterium, assembly GCA_963850895.1. Classification (GTDB taxonomy): domain Bacteria; phylum Actinomycetota; class Actinomycetes; order Mycobacteriales; family Mycobacteriaceae; genus Mycobacterium. The sequence continues at coordinate 698,989 of CAWKNK010000003.1, forward strand.
CGCAGGGCGACTACCTGCGGATGCCCCATGATCGACTCGTCAAGCGGCAGTTGGCGTTCGGCTACACCTATGAAGAGCTCAACCTGCTGGTGGCGCCCATGGTGCGCACCGGCGCCGAGCCGCTCGGCTCGATGGGCACCGACACCCCCGTCGCGGTGCTCTCGCAGCGGCCGCGCATGCTGTACGACTACTTCCAGCAGCTCTTCGCTCAGGTGACCAACCCGCCGCTGGACGCCATCCGCGAGGAGGTGGTGACCAGCTTGCAGGGCACCACCGGCGGCGAGCGCGACCTGCTCACACCGAACGAGAACTCCTGTCACCAGATCGCGTTGCAGCAACCGATTCTGCGCAACTACGAGCTGGCCAAGTTGATCAACCTCAACCCCGACGACGAGGTCAACGGGCGCCCGCATGGCATGCGGTCCAAGGTGATTCGCTGCCTGTACCCCGTCGCCGAGGGTGGCGCTGGGTTGGCCGCGGCACTCGATGACGTACGCGCACAGGTGTCGGCCGCGATCGAGGACGGCGCGCGGGTCATCATCCTGTCCGACCGCGAGTCCGACGAGCAGATGGCCCCCATCCCGTCGCTGCTCGCCGTTGCGGGAGTGCACCACCACCTGGTGCGCGACCGCACCCGCACCCACGTGGGTCTGGTCGTCGAGACCGGTGACGCCCGCGAGGTGCACCACATGGCGATGCTGGTCGGTTGCGGGGCGGCGGCGATCAACCCCTATCTGGCGTTCGAGTCGATCGAGGACATGCTCGACCGCGGTGCGATCGACGGCTTCTCAACGGGGCAAGACCGCGAGAAGGCGTTGAACAATTACGTCAAGGCCGCCGGCAAGGGCGTGCTCAAAGTGATGTCCAAGATGGGCATTTCGACGCTGGCCTCCTACACCGGCGCGCAGCTGTTCCAGGCGGTCGGCGTCTCGGAGGACGTGCTCGACGAGTACTTCACCGGGCTGAGCTGCCCGATCGGCGGGATCACGCTGGAGGACATCGCCACCGACGTCGCCGCCCGTCACCGGCTGGCCTACCTGGATCGTCGGGACGAGCGCGCGCACCGCGAACTCGAGGTGGGCGGCGAATACCAGTGGCGCCGGGAAGGTGAGTACCACCTGTTCAACCCGGAGACCGTCTTCAAGCTGCAGCACGCGACCCGCACGGGCCAATACAAGATCTTCAAGGACTACACCCGCCTGGTCGACGACCAGAGCGAGCGGATGGCCTCACTGCGCGGCCTGCTCAAGTTCCGCGGCGGTGTGCGTCCCCCGGTTCCGCTGGACGAGGTCGAGCCCGCCAGTGAGATCGTCAAGCGCTTCTCCACCGGAGCGATGAGCTACGGTTCGATCTCCGCCGAGGCGCACGAGACACTCGCCATCGCGATGAACCGGCTGGGCGGCCGATCCAACAGCGGAGAAGGTGGCGAGGACGTCAAGCGTTTCGACCGCGATCCCAATGGGGATTGGCGCCGCAGCGCGATCAAGCAGGTCGCCTCCGCGCGTTTCGGCGTCACGTCGCACTACCTGACGAACTGCACCGACCTCCAGATCAAGATGGCGCAGGGCGCGAAACCCGGTGAGGGGGGCCAACTTCCCGGACACAAGGTGTACCCGTGGGTCGCCGAGGTTCGGCATTCCACACCCGGGGTCGGCCTGATCTCTCCGCCGCCGCACCACGACATCTACTCCATCGAGGATCTCGCGCAGCTGATCCACGACCTGAAGAACGCCAACCCGTCCGCGCGGGTGCACGTCAAGCTGGTCTCCGAGAACGGAGTAGGCACGGTTGCGGCCGGTGTTTCCAAAGCACACGCCGACGTGGTGTTGATCTCGGGCCACGACGGTGGCACCGGCGCGACCCCGCTGACGTCGATGAAGCACGCCGGTGCGCCGTGGGAGTTGGGCCTGGCCGAGACGCAGCAGACCCTGCTGCTCAACGGGTTACGTGATCGGATCGTGGTCCAGGTGGACGGCCAGCTCAAGACGGGCCGCGACGTGATGATCGCCGCGCTGCTCGGCGCCGAGGAATTCGGCTTCGCCACCGCCCCGCTGGTGGTGGCCGGCTGCATCATGATGCGGGTGTGCCACCTGGACACCTGCCCGGTCGGCGTCGCCACCCAGAACCCGGTGCTGCGGGAGCGGTTCACCGGCAAGCCAGAATTCGTCGAGAACTTCTTCATGTTCATCGCCGAAGAGGTTCGGGAGTACATGGCGCAATTGGGCTTCCGGACCTTCAACGAGGCCGTGGGGCAGGTCGGATCGCTGGACACGACGCTGGCGCGGGCGCACTGGAAGGCCCACAAGCTGGACCTGGCACCGGTGCTGCACGAGCCGGAGTCGGCGTTCATGAACCAGGACCTGTACTGCAGCTCGCGGCAGGACCACGGCCTGGACAAGGCGCTGGATCAGCAGTTGATCGTGATGAGCCGCGAGGCGCTGGATTCCGGCAAGCCGGTGCGGTTCTCCACCACGATCAGCAACGTCAACCGCACGGTGGGCACCATGCTCGGCCACGAGGTGACGAAAGCCTACGGCGGCCAAGGGCTTCCGGATGGGACCATCGATATCACCTTCGACGGGTCTGCGGGCAACAGTTTCGGGGCCTTCGTGCCGAAGGGGATTACCTTGCGTGTCTACGGCGATGCCAACGACTACGTCGGCAAGGGCCTGTCCGGTGGCCGGATTGTGGTGCGGCCGTCGGACAACGCGCCGTTGGACTATGTTGCCGAGGACAACATCATCGGCGGCAACGTGATCCTGTTCGGCGCGACCAGCGGGGAGCTATTCCTGCGCGGAGTGGTCGGCGAACGGTTCGCGGTCCGCAACTCCGGCGCCCACGCCGTGGTCGAGGGTGTGGGCGACCATGGATGCGAATACATGACGGGGGGCCGGGTTGTGATTCTGGGCCGGACCGGCCGCAACTTCGCCGCAGGGATGTCAGGTGGTGTGGCTTACGTGTACGACCCGGACGAGGAACTGTCCGACAATCTCAACATCGAGATGGTCGACGTGGAGATCCTGGACTCCGACGATGCCGAATTCCTACACGGCATCATCCAGGCGCACGTGGATGCCACCGATTCCGCGGTCGGTCAGCGGATCCTGGCCGACTGGCGCGGGCAACAACGCCACTTCATCAAGGTGATGCCACGCGACTACAAGAAGGTGCTGCAGGCGATCGCCGAAGCCGAGCGCGATGGCACCGACGTGGACAAGGCGATCATGGCGGCCGCGCATGGCTGATCCGAGCGGCTTCCTGAAGTACACGCATCGGGAACTGCCGAAGCGTCGGCCTGTCCCGCTGCGGTTGAAGGACTGGCACGAGGTCTACGAGGACTTCGACGAAGGCACCCTGCGCGAGCAGGCGACCCGTTGCATGGATTGCGGTATCCCGTTTTGCCACAACGGCTGTCCGCTGGGCAACCTGATCCCGGAATGGAACGACCTGGTTCGCAAGGGCCGCTGGCGCGACGCGATCGAGCGGCTGCACGCCACCAACAACTTCCCGGACTTCACCGGCCGGCTGTGTCCGGCGCCGTGCGAACCGGCGTGTGTGCTTGGCATCAACCAGGATCCGGTGACGATCAAGCAGATCGAGCTGGAGATCATCGACCGCGCCTTCGAGGAAGGCTTTGTGGTGCCGCTGCCCCCGGACAAGTTGACCGGGAAAAAGGTCGCGGTGGTGGGTTCGGGCCCGGCCGGTTTGGCCGCGGCACAGCAACTGACCCGCGCCGGCCACAGCGTGACCGTCTTCGAGCGCGACGACCGCATCGGCGGGCTGCTGCGCTACGGCATCCCGGAATTCAAGATGGAGAAGCGTGTCCTCGACCGGCGTCTGGACCAGATGCGGGCCGAGGGAACGGAATTCCGCGCGGGGGTCAACGTCGGGGTCGACATCACCACGGAACAGCTGCGCGCCGACTTTGATGCGGTGGTGCTGGCCGGTGGCGCCACCGCCGGGCGGGACCTGCCCATTCCCGGTCGCGACCTGGACGGCATCCACCAGGCGATGGAGTATTTGCCGTGGGGTAACCGGGTGCAGGAGGGCGACGACGTCCTAGGGCCCGACGGGGAGCCCCCGATCACCGCCAAAGGCAAGAAGGTCGTCATCATCGGCGGCGGTGACACCGGGGCGGACTGCCTGGGTACCGTGCACCGCCAGGGCGCAACCGTCGTGCACCAATTCGAGATCATGCCGCGCCCACCGGACTCTCGCGCCGAATCGACCCCGTGGCCGACCTACCCGCTGATGTACCGGGTGTCATCGGCGCATGAAGAGGGCGGCGAGCGGCTGTTCTCGGTGAACACCGAGCAGTTCGTCGGCGAAGGCGGCCGCGTGACGGCGCTCAAAGCGCACGAGGTCACCATGCAGGACGGCAAGTTCGTCAAGGTCGAGGGCTCCGACTTCGACCTGGAGGCCGATCTGGTCTTACTGGCCATGGGATTCGTCGGCCCGGAAAAGGAGGGCCTGCTCACCGACCTCGACGTCAAACTCACCGATCGCGGCAACGTCGCGCGCGGTGCCGACTTCGACACGTCGGTCCCCGGTGTGTTCGTCGCCGGGGACATGGGGCGCGGCCAGTCGTTGATCGTGTGGGCGATAGCTGAAGGCAGGGCCGCGGCCGCTGCCGTGGACCGGTACCTGATGGGTGCGACCGCGCTGCCGGCGCCGGTCAAGCCCACGGCGGTTCCCCTTCAGTAGTCACACAAGCCACATCAGAAACAGAAGCACCAACTGTCGGCGAGTCTGCATCCGTTTGCCAGACGGCAGGTGTCTAATAGCCCGTTGTGGGCTCCGTCACACGGGCATCAGATCGGAGCCCCGGCTGAACGGTACGATCGCAGGAGTGATCACTGTGCACATCAATCCAGTACCTCGATCACGGATGGGGCGAATCGCCTGGTCCTGGTTTCGTCACCCGGTAAAGAGCCGCGAGTTTCCCGCTAAACACGAGCGCCTGGTAACCGCCGCCGATTTGCTGATCTTCGGGGCGTAACCGCCCAACCCGCCGCCTTTCGGGTGCGGCGGAAAGGGTTTGCTCAGCGCGGCTAACGGGGGCAACCCGCTCGGCGGCGCGGGTCTTCGCGAAAGCCCGGGTTCACGGATCCAGCAACCCTGAATCGCGGATGGTCTCGGCCAGCGGTTCCAGGACGGCGGGGTCGTGCGGCGGGTTGATGTACACGATGCCCAGGTCGAGGCCTTCGGCCGCCAGTCCGGCCGCCTCCTCGATGGCCTGCTTGTAGTTGCGCTCCTCGTCCAGGCGCAGGTGGGCCGACAGCGTGATCTCCTTCGGGTCGCGGCCGATCTTTTCGCACTCCGCGGCGAGCACGTCGCGCTTGCGCGCGAACAGGTCGGGCGGACCGCCGGCGAAGTTCCAGTGCTGCGCGTAGCGCGCGGTGATCGGCAGCGTTCGTTTCTCCCCGCTGCCACCGATGCAGATCGGTGGATGGGGGCGCTGCACGCCCTTGGGCTCGTTGCGGGCGCCCTTGAGCTGGTAGTACTTGCCGTCGAAGTCGGTGGTCTCCTGGCTGAGCAGGCTGATCAGCACCGCACACGCTTCCTCGAACCGATCGAAGCGTTCCCGAAGGCTGCCCAGCTCGATGCCATAGGCGCCCGACTCCTCCTCATTCCAGCCGGCGCCGATCCCCAGCTCGAGTCGTCCGTTCGAGATGATGTCGAGCGCGGCGGCCATGTTGGCCAGCAGGGCGGGGTGGCGGTAGTGGATCCCGGTGACCAGGGTGCCCAGTCGCAGCCGCTTGGTGGCCTGCGCCAGCGCGGTCAGCGTCGTCCAACCCTCCAGGCAGGGCCCGCTGCTGTCGGAAAAGATCGGGTAGAAGTGGTCGAAGGTCCACCCGGACTCGAAAACGTCGATACCGTCGGCCGTCTGCCAGACGGCCAGCATGTCCGCCCAGGTGGTGTTTTGGGGAGAAGTCTTGAAGGCGAATCGCATGGAATCGACGTTAGTCGATCTTTATGAAGCGCAACTAAACTCAACCGCGCGATGAGCTACTCCCCCGGACTCGACACCAAAATCACCCTGCTGGCGGCCGGACTGATCTTTCTGCTGGCGCTGGTCCTCGGGGTCTGGAAGTACCGGCAGATCATGGCCGCCGGCGACCATCGCGCCCATCCCTACGTGGACATCGCGCACCGGGCGGCGTTGCTCTACTCGTTTGCGACGCTGCTGCTGGCGGTCTTCGTCGAGCTCAGCGCGTGGCCGACGTGGGTCAACCTGACCGCGTCCGGCGTGGTCGTCTTCTTTTTCGTGGGCGCCATCCTCAGCTACATCACACACGGGGCGCGGCGCGACACCGTCAACCAATTCGAGAATCCTGCCCCCGGCACCGGGGTGATGATGGCGTTGCTCATCGCCGGCGAGATCGGAGGCTTCGGCGTGCTGCTCGCCGGTTTCGTCGTCGGCCAATTGATGTGACCCGGCCGGGCACACTGGAGCCATGGACCCGGTAACCGCGTTGCGGCAGATCGCTTACTACAAGGACCGGAGCCGCCAGGATCCCAGGCGGGTGATGGCGTATCGCAACGCCGCCGACATCGTCGAGGGGCTCGACGACGCGGTGCGGGAGCGGCACGGCCAGGCCAACAGCTGGCAGACGCTGCCGGGCATCGGGCCCAAAACCGCGAAGGTCATAGACCAGGCCTGGTCCGGTCGCGAACCCGACCTCCTTGTTGAATTGCGCTCCGCCGCCGAGGATCTCGGCGGGGGTGACGTCCGTGCGGCGTTGCGCGGGGACTTGCATCTGCATTCGAACTGGTCGGACGGGTCGGCGCCGATCGACGAGATGATGGCGACCGCGTCCGCGCTGGGGCATGAGTACTGCGCGCTGACCGACCACTCGCCGCGGCTGACGATCGCCAACGGCCTGAGGCCGGAGCGGTTGCGCGCGCAGCTCGACGTCATCGACAAGCTGCGCGACCAGTTTGCGCCGATGCGCATTCTCACCGGGATCGAGGTCGACATCCTCGAGGACGGCAGCCTCGACCAAGAGCCCGAACTGCTGGAGCGGCTCGACGTCGTGGTGGCCAGCGTGCATTCGAAGCTGTCGATGGATGCCGCGGCGATGACGCGGCGCATGGTGCGCGCCGTCGCCAATCCGCACGCCGACGTGCTGGGCCACTGCACCGGGCGGCTGGTCTCCGGGAACCGCGGCATCCGGCCCGAATCCAAGTTCGACGCCGAAGCCGTGTTCACCGCCTGCCACGATCACGGCACCGCGGTGGAGATCAACTCGCGGCCCGAACGCCGGGACCCGCCGACCCGGCTGCTCAAGCTGGCGCTGGAAATCGGTTGCGTGTTCAGCATCGACACCGACGCGCACGCGCCCGGCCAGCTGGACTTCCTCGGCTATGGTGCGCAGCGCGCCTTGGACGTGGGCGTGCCCGTCGACCGGATCGTCAACACCTGGCCGGCCGACAAGCTGCTGGAGTGGACGGGCTGCGACGACTAGTCGCGATGGTGGCGACCCGCTTCGCCCGGCTACGCCGCGCTAGCGATCGCCACTAGTCGCGATGGTGGCGACCCGCTTCGCCCGGCTACGCCGCGCTAGCGATCGCCACTAGTCGCGATGGTGGCGACCCGCTTCGCCCGGCTACGCCGCGCTAGCGATCGCCACTAGTCGGGCAAATGCGGCATCTCGAAGCCCGCGTCCCGGCCGACGAGCACCGCGGGCGTGAGCGCGGATTTGCCGTAACGATCGCGCACCCGGTCGATCGCCGCGTCGATAGCGAGGCGGTTCTCGTCGTCGCCGAAGGGCAGCGTTAGCTGCTGAGCGCCGTTGCGGTCGATGCCCGAGACCGCGAACCCGACCAGCGTCAGCCCGCGTTGCGCGATCACGGGCGCGGCCGACGCGACCAGTTGCCGCGCGGCGGAAAGGATGGGCTGCGTCGAGGACGTCGCCCAGGGCAGCGTCCGCGACCGCGTCGCCCGCCCGAAATCGTCGAACCGCAGGCGCAGCGTCATCGTGCGGCCGGTGCGCCCGGCGGCGCGCATCCGGGAGGTGATGCGGTCGATCAGGTTGACCACCACCGCGTCGATCTCGGCGGGCGACATGGTGTTGCCGGCGCGGCCGAGCGCCCGTTGCGCTCCCACGGACCGGCGACGCACACCGGTGGTCACCAGGCGCCGGTCGATGTTGCGGGACAGGGCGAACAGCTGGCGGCCCATGGCGCCGCCCAGCAGCGAGGCCAGCGTCGACTCGCTCAGCTCGGCGACGTCGGCGACGGTCACGAGTCCGTGGGCGTGCAGTTTGTCGGCCGTCTTGGCGCCGACGCCCCACAGCCGCCGCACCGGTAACGGGTGTAGGAAGGCCAGCTCCCGGTCGGGCGGAACCAGCAGTAGCCCGTCGGGCTTGGCCTCCTGGCTGGCGACCTTGGCAAGAAACTTCGTCCGGGCGATCCCCACGGTGATGGGCAGGCCGACCCGGTCACGCACGTCTGCGCGCAGCCGTCCGGCGATCTGGACCGGCATCCCGGAGACCCGGCGCAGCCCGCCGACATCGAGAAATGCCTCGTCCACCGAGAGTGGCTCCACGATCGGTGTGCAGTCGCGAAACACCTCGAACACGGCGTCGCTGGCGCGGCTATAGGCGCGCATCCTGGGCGGCACCACCACGGCCTGCGGGCACAGTCGTCGCGCCTGCGCGCCGCCCATCGCTGTGCGCACGCCGTAGGCCTTGGCCTCGTAGCTGGCCGCGAGCACGACCCCGCCCCCGACGATCACCGGGCGGCCGCGCAACGTCGGGTCGTCGCGCTGTTCGACGGACGCGTAGAAGGAATCCAGGTCCGCGTGCAGGATGGACGCATCGCACCGCACGAACATATGTTCGCACGCGCCGGTGACGGCTAGCTGGACTCGCCGTAGATGCTGGTCACCCAGATATGGGTGAGGGTGTCGACCACACGATCCTCGTCGACGGCCGGACTCTCGGCGGACAGGGCGGCCATCATCGTGCGCTCGTTCATCTGGTTCAGCGAGGTCGCCAGGTCCACGGCCGGGATCGTCTCCGGCGCGGCGCCGCGAGTGCGTTCGGCGGCGATCATGGCCGCCGTCTGGTCGATCCACTTCTGCATGAAGCCCAACCACACGACGCGCAGCTCGGAGCTGGTCGCCAGCGCTTCGGTTGCGGCGCGGGCCAGCCGGCGGTGCGAACTGAAGGCCATGAAGAAGGCCTTGATGCCGTCGCGCCACACCCGGCGCGGATCCGCGGGCAGCCGCTGCACCGCGCCGTCGAACTCGGAGTCGGCGCGCGCGATCACCGGCTCCAGCAGCGACAGCAGTACCGCGTCCTTGGACTTGAAATAGAAGTAGAACGTCGGGCGCGAGAGGCCCGCGCCTTTGGCCAGGTCATCGACCGAGATGTCGGCGAACGAGCGCTGTTGCAGCAGCCGTTCGGCGGTCGCGAGGATCGCCTGCTCACGGTCGTCGCCCGAGGGCCGAATGGCGCGGCGGCCACGCAGGGCACGAGTCTGGCCGGCGGTAGTCACGGCCGCTACTTTACACGGTGTCGAAACTTTCAACACCCTGTTGACTCCGTCGACAGGCCGTTGATAACGTGGCCTCATGACTGAGCACCTTGACGTGATCATCGTGGGCGCCGGCATCTCGGGGATCAGCGCGGCGTGGCACCTGCAGGAACGCTGCCCGACCAAGAGCTACGCGATCCTCGAACGCCGCGCCGACCTGGGCGGCACCTGGGACCTGTTCAAATACCCGGGCATCCGGTCGGACTCGGACATGTTCACCCTCGGGTTCCGGTTCAAGCCCTGGCGCTCGGCGAAGTCGATCGCCGACGGCGCCGACATCAAGGCCTATGTCAACGAGGCCGCGGTCGAGAACAAGATCGACCGGCACATCCGCTACCGCCAGCGTGTCGTGGCCGCCGATTGGTCCGACGCCGACAACCGATGGACCCTGACCGTCGAGTCTGACGGTCAGCAGCGCGAGCTCACCTGCTCCTTCCTGTTCACGTGCACCGGCTACTACAACTACGACGAGGGGTATTCGCCTACGTTTCCCGGCGCCGAGGACTTCCAGGGCCAGATCATCCATCCGCAGCACTGGCCGGAGGACCTCGACTACATGGGCAAGAAGATCATCGTCATCGGCTCCGGTGCCACCGCGATCACCCTGATCCCGGCCCTGGTGAACTCGGGCTCCGGCCATGTCACGATGCTGCAGCGTTCGCCCACCTACATCGGGTCGCTGCCCGGGGTCGACCCGTTTGCCGAACGCGCCAACCGGCTGCTGCCGGACCGCCTGGCGCACATCGCGAATCGCTGGAAAGCCATCGCGTTCAGCACCTTCCAGTACCAACTGTCGCGGAAACGCCCCGCCTACATGCGCAAGACGTTGATGACGATGGCCAAGCGACGCCTGCCGCAGGGCTACGACGTCGAGAAGCACTTCGGGCCGCGGTACAACGTGTGGGATCAGCGGCTGTGCCTGGCACCCGACGGCGATTTCTTCCGGACCATCCGGCACGGCAAGGCGGACGTCGTCACCGACACCATCGACCGGTTTACCAAGACGGGAATCAAGCTCACCTCGGGTGAGGAGTTACAGGCCGACATCATCATCACCGCAACGGGATTGAACATGCAGTTGCTGGGCGGGGTGCGGCCCAGCAGGAACGGTGAGCCAATCGAGCTGACGTCGCTGATGACCTACAAGGGCCTGATGTTCTCCGGGGTCCCGAATTTCGCGATCACCTTCGGCTACACCAACGCGTCGTGGACGCTGAAGGCCGACCTGGTCTCCGAATTCGTCTGCCGGTTGCTGAACTACATGGACGACAACGGATTCGACTTCGTGGAGCCGCAGCATCCCGGCGACGATGTCGACGAGCTGCCGTTCATGGACTTCAGCCCCGGCTATTTCCAGCGGTCGATGGACATGCTGCCCAAGTCGGGGTCGCGCGCGCCGTGGCGGCTCAAGCAGAACTACTTATTCGACATGCGCACGATCCGGCGCGGCAAGGTTGCCGACGAGGGCCTGCAGTTCGCGAAAAAGCGTGCGGCGGTTGCGGTTTAAGGTTTGACGACGACGATGCCGTCGTCGTCGCTGTAGGCGACCTCGCCCGGTACGAACGTCACCCCGCCCAGCGTGACCTCGACGTCGCGCTCGCCGGCGCCGGTCTTGGTGCTCTTGCGGGGGTTGGTTCCCAGCGCCTTGATGCCGATGTCGAGGCCGCGCAGCGCGACGGCGTCACGCACCACCCCGTTGACTACGAGTCCGGCCCAGCCGTTCGAGCGGGCCAGCTCGGCGATAACGTCTCCGACCAGCGCCGAGTGCAGGGAGCCGCCGCCGTCGATGACCAGTACCCCGCCCGCACTTGGCTGGGAGAGCACCGATTTCAGCAGCGCGTTGTCTTCGAAGCAGCGCACCGTGCTGATGGGTCCCGCGAATTGGGGGCGGCCACCGAACTGGCGGAATTGGACGTCGCAGCTGCGTACGTCGGGTCCGATGTCGTCCACGAGGTCGGCGGTCGGCTGGAATGACACGGTCACGTCTGACACGGTAGCGCCTACGCCGGCTCTCAGCGGCGACGCAGCTGCCGGATCAGCAGGATCGCCAGGAGGCTGACGGCCAGGGCGACGATCAACGGCACCGGGGACTGGCTCAGGGCGGCTGCCGGAACGTCAGGAGACACCGGGTTATTGGCGGCGTCCACAGTGGATTTCGCCTGTGCCGCCGCATCTTTCGCGGCGGCAGCGAGGTCGCCGTTGCTTTCGATTCGCTGCCGCACCTCGAGGGGTGGCTCGGCGGCCTTTGCCTGGGGCTGGACGCTTTTAGCGGGTGCCTTTTTGGCCGGCGCTTTCTTGGCGGGCGCCTTTTTGGCGGGCGTCTTTTTCGCGGGTGCTTTCTTGGCGGGCGCTTTCGCGGCCTTTTTGACCGCCTTGGCCGGAGGCTGCTTTTCCGGCGGCGGGGTCGGCGCGCCGTCGGGTTCGCTGTTGGGTTGGTCCTGCGGGTCTGCCATGCGGCCGCTCCTTGAGCAATCTTTCAGTAGTTTTCTGGCCCACGCGGGTTTTCCGAACCCATCATGCCAGCACGACTGCGGGTGCCTCGGCCGCCGGTCACGGTCTGCGCCGCACCGCCCACAGGGCGCCTCCGGCCACGAGCACCGCCGCTACCACGACGAACGGCCAGACCGGGACGTCGCCGCCGGCGGGGGCGCCGGCGGCGGGGGGTCCGGGCGTGCCGGTGCCCGGCACGGTCAGCCGAAACGACCAGGATCCGGAGACCACGTGGCCGTCCGCGGACGTCACCCGGTAGTTCACCGTGTAATTGCCGGCCGGTCCCAGCGGTCGCAGGTCGATCCCGACCACCGCGCCCCGCACCGCCGGGTCTCCTGCGGACCACACGTTGCCGTCGGGCCCGACGACCGACATGGCCGCGAACGTGGTCTGCAACTGTTCGTTGAAGGTGGCGCTCACCCGTTCGGGACCGGTCTCGAGGACCGCGTTGTCCGCGGGATCGGTGGCTACCCGCGCGGCGTGTGCCGACGCCACTTGCGCGGTCATCGTTGCGATCACCAACAGCGCACCGACGCATGCGGCAATCGCCAACCGCTTCATGCCCGTCGGCGGATCAGCGCAAGGCAGATTCCCAGCGCGGCCGCCACCAGGGCCGCGCCGCCCAGCAACCGGGCGGTGTTGTCCGAAGATTTCGGCTGCGGCGGTGCGGTCGCCTGGTCGGCCGGCGCGGCGGACGGCGGGCGGTGGCCGTGGGACGCCACCGGTCCCGCGGCAAGCGTCAGCGTGGGCGTCGGGTATTCGGGCTCACCGCCGCCGGGCAGCGGCGGTTGGTCCCACTTCACGACCGTCCCGTCGGAATAGGTCTGCGTGGCCGGGAAGCTGACGGTGTCGGTGTCGGGCAACTTCACCGAAATCCGGAACAGCGCGAATTGATCCACCCCGATCCCGCCGTTGGGGGCGGCGGTCCAGGTCACCGAGTGCACGCCGCCCGATGCCGCGTCGCGGTCGAGCTTGGCCGTCCATCCCGGGATGCTTTCGGTGCGCGCCGAGGCCACGTCGGGCAGGGCGATGCTCAGCGCGGTGGTTGCCGCGCCCGCGTTCGATTCGTTCGGGACCTGAAAGGTGACGATCGCCATGGCGCCGCGCACCGCATTGTCACTACTGGCGTGGACGTGCGCCCACGCCGCCGGGAGGTGTGCCGCCGAGCCGAGATAGAGGGCGACGGCAGCGGCCACCGCGATCGGGAAGCGGGCCATCCGCCGCACGCGGATTGAGATGCCGGGCCGCCGCATTCGGCGGTCAGCTCAACCCGAGCCGGGCCATCAGGTCCGCCTCGACACCGTCGAGCTGCGACGAGATCGCGGCATGGGCCGCACGGCGTCGCGCGGCCGGCATGTTCTCCGCGGCGGTGACAGCCGCCGACAGATCGGTGAGCCGCTCGGTGATGGCCGACACGAACTGCTTGGTCTCGGCGTCCTTGGGCTTCTTGTCCTGCACGGTCCGCAGGGACTTTTCCGCTCCCGCGATTCGCGCGGACAGCTGCGCGCCGTGGCCGGAAAACTGCCCGATCTGGGCTAACGGGATCCCGAGTTGGTCCGCGCGGCGCTGATCGATCAGCGCGCGCGCCGAGACGGCGGCCCGGTAGATGACCGGCGTGAGGATCGGCGCGAGCAGGCGGGACACGGTCAGGGCCCGCCGGATCCGCGTCGGCGAGAAGATCTTGCCTTCCCGCGCCGCTTTGAGTTCGGCCTCGGCGACTTTCAATGCGGTCCGGTCGCTGTCCCGCTGGGCTTTGATCTGCGCCCTGAGGGCCTTGGCCTCCGCCCGTTGGGCGGCCTTGTAACGGCGAGTCTCGTTTCTGGCGGCGAGCTTGGCCTCCAGCTTCGCGCGGGCCTTGATCGCACGGGCTTCGGCGCGACGCGTCGCGCGACTCTTTCGCTTGCGGAACAGGCCCATTCCCGGCCGCCTCCCCGGTATCTCGTGGATTATCGGTGTCGCGCGTGCGCGATCCGATGAGCCAACCCTAATCGGAATGGGCGGGCGGGAGCCCTCCAGGTGGTAGGCGCGGGGCGGGCCGGTTGGGGGCTCGGGCGTTCCGCTAGGCGTCCAAGTGCTCCGCGCGGCGCAGCTCGTTGACCCGCTGCATCACCTCGTGTTGGGCCTCGGGGGACAGTTCGGCGGCGCGCAGAGCGATGCGGCGCACACCGTCGTCGCGCATCGTGGCCAGGAACGACAGCTCCCTGTCGAGCTTCTCGTAGTACTCGTCGTCGGTGAAGTAGGCCGGCTCGATGCGGAAGAAGTTGGCCAATGCGGCCATGGTCGCTGCCGACGGGTTGGTGCGGTTCCCCGAACGCAACTGCGACAGGTAGGGAGCCGACATCGTGATGCCCTCCGCCTTGAGGGCCGCGATCACTTCCGCGGAGGTGTGCGGCCCGCGTCCCGGGGGGCACACCGTGTCGAACAGGCGGTTCAGGCGAGCAGCGAACGTCGTGCTCATGGGATATGACCTCCACTGGGCTGTAGAAGTGAACTATTACCTAGGTGTATTTGCTGATCATGGTAGCGAGGGTTTGTGTCCCTAACCAGGTGCAAACCCCTGCGGTTTCGGTCCAGGCGTAGCTGGGGCTTGCCGATACCGCACTTGACGAGCGTCCAACTGATTCGCTGAGGTGTCCACTAAATCGGCGAAACTCACAGGTTATCCGCAGAATTGGGCATCGGGTCCAAGGTGGCGGGCCGACGGCGCGGGGCTCGGCGAAGTGTAGGATGGGGCAGTGCTGGGCGGTCGCACCGCAACCCGGCAGCAATCTATGATCGCTTAACGCCGTATTTGCTGTCAGATTCGTGATGTGGCCGGAAACCGCCGCACACAGACGCCTCAGAAATGTGAATCGGGGTTCGTCGGCCCTCGAGACGGGGTCGTCCGCGGCCGGGCCTCCCGCCCGGCACACATCGTAAAGACCCGGAAGGCGATCGCCGAGGCGAAGGCCATGGGACGCGCCGGCGGCGTGGCGCCCAGGAAGTGGCCGACGGTCACCGAGGTCCCGTGCGCCCCGAAGGCGGCCAGCGCCACCCGGTCAGCACCAACCACCATCGGTAGCAGGCCGTACGTCATGGTGACCTGTCGCCGAATCGGTCAAGAAAGGCCACCCCAAGGCTCAACAACGTGGCGGCGAGCCATAACGGGCGACCTCTCGACACGTCTTCGACCATCCGGTCATCTCGCCCACCGGATCGGTGGGACCGGTTCGCCGGCCGGGCTAGGTGTGTCCGGGTGTGCACCATAAGGACGCTCGATTCGAGCGCCGATGTAAATATTTATGCCGCGAGCAGCATCGCCAGAATCGCGGTATCAGGATGGCTGATGGGGTCGACGCCGACTCGGCTCACCATAGATGTGATCGTGCCGTCGGCTTCCGCTTCCACCCAGGCCGCCCGATGCTCGAGTCCCAGATATGGCAGTCCGGGGAGCAGGACGCATCCCGACGCCGCCCCGCTGCATTCCGGCAACGAAGGCGTGGTCTCCGAGGGCGGATGCAGCATCAGCAGCGCCGGGGGTTGATGATCGGCGAAATAGCCTGGTTGGATTGCCGACTCACCGAAGACCGTGCCCTCGGCGAGCACCAGGCCGACGGTGCCCGGCTCGGGCTCCTCGGGTAACTCCTCGCGGGCGCCGAACACCGTTGTGGTGGAGAGCAATCCGGGCAATGACGCGACCCGGACCGCGACCATGAGTAGTTGGGCCCACTCTTTCGTCGAATCAGGCCAACGTCCGGAGATCACGAACCCTTTCAGGGCACCACGAGCATGGAAAGGGGAAACCCCTATCGGGCGGTCAGACCCAGTCTCCATTTCGACCTCCGCGCGACGCCTCCGTCCGATTAACCACACTGGTAGCTCGAGTAATTAAGCATGCCTGCGGGTTCGGCGCCGTGCAACCCGACACGGCTAGTGGCGCACATGTTCTCGGAGTGCCCTATTCAGGGCCGGACAAACGGCAGGGGCGCCGCGCGAGCCGCGCGACGCCCCTGCCGATCGAGATGGACTCAGCCGAAGATCAGCCCGTTGGCTTTCGACGTGGCGGCCGCGTACCGCTTCTGCACGTCGGCCCAGTTGACGACGTTCCAGAACGCCTTGACGTAGTCCGCCTTGACGTTCTTGTACTGCAGGTAGAAGGCGTGCTCCCACATGTCGACCTGCAGCAGGGGAATGATGCCGAGCGGGACATTGGCCTGCTGGTCGTAAAGCTGGAAGGTGAGCAGTCTGCCGCCGAGCGTGTCGTAGCCCAGCACTGCCCAGCCCGAACCTTGGAGGCCATTGGCGGCCGCGCTGAACTGGGCACGGAATTTGTCGAACGATCCGAACGCGTCATCGATCGCGGCGGCCAGCTCGCCGGTCGGCTTGTCGCCGCCGTCCGGCGACAGGTTCTTCCACCAGATCGAGTGGTTGACGTGGCCGCCGAGGTGGAACGCCAGGTTCTTTTCGTTCAGGAAGATCGCGGCGTGGTCGTCATTGGCGCGTGCCTCTTCGAGTTTCGCGACGGCGTCGTTCACGCCTTTGACGTACGCGGCGTGGTGCTTAGTGTGATGGATCTCGTTGATCTGACCCGAGATGTGCGGTTCCAACGCTGCGTAGTCCCAGTCCAAATCGGGCAGGGTGTATTCAGCCACGGCGTTCCTTTCTTCGATTGTCTTCGTACGTTCATTCGCGCGGGCCTGCCACGCGGCGGCCAGCCGTAGACAACCCTGCTCCATGACTGCGCGGACCGCAAGAATGGCCGCTATGAGCTGCGGAGCCGGATACCCGTTCGGCGTCGATTCAAGACAAAACGATGAGGGCGAGAACCGCCAGCAACGCCAGTGCGATCAGCCCCGCGCGCAATGCGGCGACGCTGTAGCTGTGATTCCACGCAGGCGAGCCGGAGTACGACTTCGAGGGGGCCGGTGAACCCGGACCGAACGAATGCGTGGCCATCAATTGCCTTTCACCCGCTCCTCACCTCGCGGTAGTGAGGTGAGTCACAAACATTTTTTCGCGAACGCGATCATAGCGCTTCAGGGCGAGCTTGGAAAATGACTCCGTGAGCTCGGGTTGGCGGCGACCGCAGGAGGGGCCGGCCGGAGGTTGACTATCGCGCGCCGCGGGCGGCGGCGCGGGTGCTTAGTAAGGCAATCCATTTCGCTCAACGACTGTTTTGGGCTGTCTATGGCATAACTCCGACACCGGAGTGTTATCCACAGTGACACCACGGCTAGCCGTTAGGGCTGTAGTAATGCCTCTTGTACCCAATAACTGCATGTGGATAAACCTGTGGAAACTGTGGATAGTCGTGGTAGCTGAGTAGATAGCCGACCGGCTCGACTCCGGCCATTGCTGAGCGTCCCCGCGGCGCGCATCGTCGCGCAACCGGATTTGATTGCCCCGCTCGCCCCCGCAAGCGGGTGGGGGTACCTCCCCTTGGGGGCGTGCCCCCACAGCTCGCCGCGTCCCGCGGCGCGCATCGTCGCGAGGCTAGGCTAGTCCGGTGATCCAGGTGTGCTCCCAATGCGGCACTCGGTGGAACGTGCGCGAGCGGCAACGCGAGTGGTGTCCCCGTTGCCGGGGAGCCCTGATGGCGCCCTTGGCGGATGCGCCGGTGCCCGACCCACGGTGGAGCACACACAACGCTGCGGCGGCGAGTCGACCGTCCGGGGCGCCGAGGTGGCAGCGCACCCCGCCGCGGCTACCAGCGGGCTTTCGCTGGATTGCGGTGCGTCCCGGCGCCGCGCCGCCCACCCGGCGTGGGAGGCGTCTCCTCGGGCCCACCCCGCGCTATGCCGTAATGCCGCGTTGGGGTCTGGCCGACCGCATCGAACAAACGGCCGCGGCCGCCGAATCACCCACGCACCCAATGCCAGCGGCACCGATGATTCGCACCACGCTGTTCGTGAGCGTGCTCGTCCTCGGCGTCGCCGCCCTGGTCTATGTCGTGCGATACGTGCTGCTGGTCATCAACCGGAACACCCTGTTGAACTCTTGGGTCGCCGCCGGCGCGGACTGGCTCGGCATCCTGGCCAGCGCGGCCGCGATCGCCGCGGTGTTCACCTCCGGGGTGATGCTGATCCGTTGGCTCATTGCGCGCCGCGCCGCCGTGTTCGCGCATCACGGCCTGCCAGAGCCACGGTCCACCCGGGCGTTGTGGGCCGGATGTGTGGTGCCGCTGGCCAATCTTTTGTGGGCCCCGGTCTACGTCATCGAGCTGGCGATCCTGGAAGAGCACTTCGCCCGGATACGCAGACCGATCGTCCAGTGGTGGATCGCCTGGGTCGCCAGCTACCTGGTCTCCGTCTTCGCCATGTTCACCAGCTTCGCCAGGGACGCCCAAGGCATCGCCAACAACACCATGACGATGGTTTTTGCGTACCTGCTCGCGGCGCTCACGGTGGCTGCGGTCGCCCAAATGTTCGAGGGGTTCGAACGGAAACCGGTCGAGCGGCCCGCGCACCGCTGGGTTGTGGTCTCAGACGATGCGGCGCCGACATCAGGCCCGGTTGAGCTGAAGGGGCAGGAAGCGGCAGCATTAGGCGTATGACGTGGGCCGAGGAGGTGCTCGCCG
Source organism: uncultured Actinomycetota bacterium (assembly GCA_963850895.1). Taxonomy (GTDB): domain Bacteria; phylum Actinomycetota; class Actinomycetes; order Mycobacteriales; family Mycobacteriaceae; genus Mycobacterium. Next base: position 717,578 of record CAWKNK010000003.1, read on the forward strand.
GGCATCCCTTTGTGGTAGCCCACCGCGGCGCATCGGCCGCGCGGCCCGAACACACGCTGGCCGCCTACGACCTCGCCCTCAAAGAAGGCGCCGACGGCGTGGAATGCGATGTGCGCCTGACCCGCGACGGGCACCTGGTGTGCGTGCACGACCGCCGGTTGGATCGGACCTCGACCGGGGCCGGCTTGGTCAGCACCATGACCCTCGCCGAGTTGCGGGAACTCGAGTACGGGGCGTGGCACGGCAGCTGGCGTGAAGACGGCACGCATGGTGATACCAGCCTGCTGACGTTGGACGCCCTGGTTTCCCTCGTTCTGGACTGGCGCCGGCCGGTGAAGCTGTTCATCGAAACCAAGCACCCGGTCCGGTACGGCTCGCTGGTGGAAACCAAGCTTCTCGCGCTGCTGCACCGGTTCGGCATCGCCGCGCCCGCCTCCGCCGACCGCTCCCGCGCGGTGGTGATGTCGTTTTCAGCGGCCGCGGTCTGGCGGATCCGGCGAGCCGCACCGCTGCTGCCGACCGTGCTGCTCGGCAAGACCGGGCGCTACCTGACCAGCGGCGCGGCCACCGCCGTCGGCGCCACCGCCGTCGGTCCTTCGCTGTCGACGTTGAAGGAATATCCCCAACTCGCGGATCGCGCGATCGCCCAGGGCCGGGCCGTGTACTGCTGGAACGTCGACGAGTACGAAGACATCGACTTCTGCCGCGACGTCGGGGTGGCCTGGCTTGCCACCCACCACCCGGGTCGCACGAAGGCGTATCTGGAGGACGGCCGCGGCGGTTAGTCCGGCGGAGCCGTAGGGACGGGCGCGTCGGAGGCCAGCGCCTCGAACAACCGGCTGGCCTCGTCGTGGTTCCACACCACCACCGATCCGGAGTCGCCGTTGGTGAATTCCCCGATCGGGACGGTCATGGTGGTGGGGGAGCCGTGCAGCCCCCAACCGAGGCGGGCCAGGTCCCATACGTGGTCGCCGCGGTCAACCGTCAGCGCGTCGGCGACCGCACGCGACACCGAGTACCAGCGCCAGGGGTTGAGCCACACGGCGGGTCTGGCGGCGGCATGCAGCACCGCCGCGACAAACTGCCGCTGATTGACCATCCGGTCCAGATCCGCCCGTGGGGTGTCGCGCGTCCTGACGTACCCGAGGGCGTTGCGGCCGTTGAGTTTCTGGCAGCCGGCCGGCAGGTCGATGCCGGCCAAGGGGTCGTTGAGCGGCGTCGTCGGGCACACCGTCACCCCGCCGAGCGCGTCGACCAGGCCGGCGAAGCCGGCGAATCCGATTTCGGCGTAGTGGTCGAGGCGCAGCCCGGTGGCCTGCTCCACCGTCTGGGCCAGCAGGGGCGCCCCCCCCATCGCGAAGGCGGCGTTGATCTTGTCCTTGCCGTGGCCGGGGATCGGGACGTAGGAGTCGCGCGGTATCGACACCATCGTCACCCGCCCGCCGGACCACAGCTCGGGCAGGTGTACCAGCAGGATGGTGTCGGTCCGGCTGCTGCCGATGTCGCCGCCGGTGGCCAGGCCCTCCTGCTGTTCGGGGCTGAGCCCTTGGCGGCTGTCCGAGCCGACGAGCAACCAGTTTGTCCCGCGCCCGTGCCCGGGTCGTCCGGGGTAGTCGGTCAGAATCTCGTCGCGGTGCAGTCTGCTGTCGAACCAGACGGCCCCGCAGACGGCGCCGATGCCGGCCAGCAGCGAGCCGATCACCAGGGCCGACACCACCGCCCGTAACCAGCGGCGCACGCCGCGTCTGCGACGCGGGCCCGGTGCGGTGGGCCGCGGCGGGGGTCCGGGCGATCGACGGGTGCGCGGTGTCGGCGGGCCGGGGCGCGGCGGGTCGACGGCGGTAGGTGGTGAAGGTGGTGGAGGTGGTGGTGTTGGGCGCCGCAGCGGTGTGGTCTGTTCGGCCGGTGTCGGCGGGCGAGCGCCGTGGCGAATCACCTGTGACGGCTCGGTGCCCGGTTCGGGCGATCCGGAAGGCCCGGTAGGCCCGGTAGGCCCCGGGGGGCGCGGCCGGTGCGGTGGTCGATCGCCGTTCACCTGGTTAACGTACGTGGCCGGGGCCGCCGGCGGCGCGGCCCGACACGACTATTTCAACTACGGCGGGCGCGCAGCCCGTTGATGAACGGGCACCCCATGAGCACCCGAATGGCCTGGCTCAACCCGGTCATGTCGTCCACCGGCTTATGAAATGGCAGCCGGACGTCATGGTCTCGGTCCGTGCCTTCGACGCGGAACCGTACGCCGTAGCGGTCGAGCCCGAGCGGGCGCACCTGCCCGCGGCGCAACGGCGCGGGCAGCCGGGACACCAGCCGCGCGACCACATCGCTGTGGGCGGTGTCCAAGTGCCACAGCAGGTTCGACTCGATCTCGCAGAATGGGTCGGGCCGGGCGGCGAGGAGATCCTCCACGCTGACGGGCTCGGCGCCGGTGGCGTCGGTGACGACGACCGATGCGATCTCTAGCCGAAACAGCGTGTACCGAGGTTCCTGCCCGTCGGAGGGCGCGCATCGCGGGGTATCGACCTGAAGCAACGCGGGGTGCGGCCACTCGGCGGCGATCAGGTCGACCGTCTCGGCGACCTCCGCGGGGTTGAATTCCTGCAGGCGCCCGCGCACCCACACCAGCGAGCGCACCGGCTCCCGCAGCGGAAGCGGCGCGTAGTCGGTCAGCTCCAGGAGCGCTTGTGATCCGGCGACGGGTTGCGGCTGGGCTTCGCGCTCACTCGGAAGCGCCAGCGCGAAGGACCCGTCGGGCAGCAGGTGATGGACCGGCGTCGCGACCGGGTCGTGGCGCGTGTGCGCGGTTTCCAGCGCCAGGAGCGCGCCACCGGCGCGGACACACGCGCTGCGGATGCGTTCGGCAGTCGTCGGGGCGGGGCAGGTCAGCGGTAACACCATTCTCCTTAAATTAGGCAAGCCTAAGTTAACTTAGATGGCGAGACGCCGCAAGAGCCGTTGGCACCGGTCGCCGCTAGGGTTGGGGCGTGGTCCGCATCGCTTATCTCGGTCCGGAAGGGACCTTCACCGAGGCGGCGCTGTTCCAGATCACGGAAGCCGGTCTGATTCCCGACCAGGGGCTCGACGAGGTCCGGCGATTGCCCATCGACAGCACCGCCGCGGCGCTGGACACCGTCCGCGATGGCGGTGCCGAATACGCGTGCGTCCCGATCGAGAACTCGATCGACGGGTCCGTGACGCCCACGCTGGACAGCTTGGCCATCGGTTCGCCGCTGCAAGTGTTCGCCGAGACCACCCTGGACGTCGCGTTCACCATCGTCGTCAAACCCGGCCGCGACGCCGCCGATGTGCGCACCCTGGCGGCGTTTCCCGTGGCGGCCGCGCAAGTACGGCATTGGGTCGCCGCCCACCTGCCCGACGCCGAGTTGCGGCCCGCGTACTCCAACGCCGACGCGGCGCGGCAGGTGGCCGAGGGGCAAGCCGACGCGGGGGTGACCTCGCCCCTGGCCGCCACCCATTGGGGGCTGGCCGCGCTGGCCGACGGCGTGGTCGACGAACCCAACGCCTGCACCCGCTTCCTCCTGGTCGGCCTGCCGGGGCCGCCGCCGGCGCGCACCGGTGCCGACCGGACGGCTGTGGTTCTGCGCGTCGACAACGCGCCCGGTGCGTTGTTGGGCGCGCTGACCGAATTCGGGATCCGCGGCATCGACCTGACCCGGATCGAATCCCGGCCGACCCGGACCGCGCTGGGCACCTACGTGTTCTTCGCCGACTGTGTGGGCCACATCGACGACGACGCCGTCGCCGAGGCACTCAAGGCGCTGCACCGTCGTTGTGCAGATGTGCGATACCTGGGATCTTGGCCGACGGGCTCGCCCGCCGGGGTGCTACCGCCGCCCGCCGACGATGCGGCGCGCTGGCTGGCGCGGCTACGAGAAGGCAAACCCGAAACGGCGCCCGGGGGCATTGAGCCATGACCGGCCGGCTGGTGCTACTGCGACACGGCCAGTCGTACGGCAACGTCGAACGCAGGCTGGACACCCGGCCCCCCGGGGCCGAGCTGACGCCGCTGGGCCGCGACCAGGCCCGCGCCTTCGCCCGTGGAGCGAGACGGCCGTCGCTGCTGGCTCACTCGGTGGCGATTCGCGCGTCGCAGACGGCCGGGGTCATCGGCGGCGAACTCGAGCTGGGCGCCGTCGAGGTGCCCGGCATTCACGAGGTCCAGGTCGGCGGGTTGGAAAGCCGCAACGACGACGACGCGGTCGCGGAATTCAACGCGATCTACGAGCGATGGCATCACGGTGACCTCGACGTCCAGTTGCCCGGCGGAGAAACCGGCAACGACGTGTTGGACCGCTACGTGCCGGTGCTCACCGACCTGCGCCTGCGCTACCTCGACGACCACGACTGGACGGGCGACATCGTCGTCGTCAGCCATGGTGCCGCGATCCGACTGGCCGCCGCCGTGCTGGCCGGTGTGGACGCCACCTTTGCGCTGGACAACCACCTCGACAACGCCGACATCGGTGGTGTTAGCCCCCATCACCGACGGGCGGTGGAGCTGCGTGCGGTGGGGAACCCTGACGCCGCCGTTCTACCCCGAGGCCGGGGCCAGTCCCGTCGCGGACGCGGTGCACTCGAGCACCGACCCGATGGGCTGACGGTCGATCAAACGGCCAGCGCGACGGACTCGGAGCACCCGCAGCCGACGGCGTCGCAGTCGACGACGAAGGCGTGCGGCAACAGCTCGGGGCTGAAGCAATCCGGCTCCGTGCATTCCGAGCGGCGCAGTGAATGGCGAATGATGGTGCCGTGACAGTGATCCAAGCCTGCCCGGCAGTCGCGGCAGTCAGCACTCATAACCCGTTCATAGCACCGGCCGCGGAGAAATCGGGGATGCCGCGCCCATAAGACCGGCGCGGCGCAGAGGTTGTCAGGCCCAGCCCAGTTCTTCCAGCCGGTGGTCGTCGATGCCGAAGTGGTGGGCGATCTCGTGGATCACCGTGATCGCCACTTCCTCGACTACGTCGTCGTCGGATTCGCAGACGTCCAGCAGCGCCTCGCGGTAAATGGTGATGGCGTCCGGCAGCGATCCGGCGTAGTCCGAGTCACGCTCGGTCAGGGCGACCCCTTCATACAGTCCCAGCAGTTCGCCGTCCTCGGGGTGGCGGTCGTCGACCAGAACGACGACGTTGTCCATCGCCGCCGCCAGCTCGGGCGGGATCAGGTCGAGCGCGTCGGAGACCAGTTCGTCGAACCGCTGCGGATCCATCCGCGCGGGCACTCGGCTAGCCCTCGGGTGGCGGCGCGGCGGGCGGTGCCTCGGGCGCCGGGTTGGCCGGCGGTGGCGCTCCGCCGTCCGCGGCGGGCCGGGAGCCGGCGGCTGTGCGCCGGCGTCCGCGGCGGCGGGTGGCGGCGCCTGCGGGGCCGGGGTGTCCGATGCCGGCGACTGGGGCGGCGTCACCACCGGCTGCTGCCCCGGGAGGTGCTGATTGTTCGGCGGGATCTCCGGGGGAGCGCCGGCCTGGCTTGGCGGAGCCTGAGCCGGTACCTGGAGCGGTATCGGCGGCAGCGTGAGCCGCTCTTCGGGGATGTCGGGCGGCGGCACCGGCGGTTGACCGTTGATGAGCAGCTGGCCTTTGGCGCTGTTGAGCAGGGTGGCCCAGCCGCCGTTGCCCAGCGTCGCGCCGATGCTGCAGGCGACCTCGCGGCTGCCGGCCGTCCAGCTGGCGAGCGGCACGGTGGGGTAGATCAGCGTCAGGGTGGTGGTGCGCAACTTGACCGGCGCCAGGTAGGCGTCCGTCATCTTGGTGCACAGATCCTTGATGTACCCGTCCTGGTCGGCCTCCGCCGGCAGCGCGCCGGCGAACTTCTCGGCCAGGTTGACCGTGCCGGTCACCTCCATCGCGTGCGGTGCCCGCACACTCAACCGGAGCATCGATCGGCTGGTTGGTGGCCGAGTCGATGCCCAAGCAGGTGCCGGCCGGCCAGACCTTGGACTGGTCGACGTCGGCGACCTTGCCCTTGAAGGCCTGTTGCTGGTTGTTGGTGCCGGGGAGCTGCAGTCCGCACAGCATTCGGCGCTCGCCGGACTGGCGCCAGGCTCGGTCACCGGGCCACAGCAGGCTGACGGTGAACTTGCTGTTGGGGTCGAACTTGGGGCCCAGGTAGTTGCGCACGGCGGACTCGCACTGCTCCTGGGTGATCTGCTGAATGCGCGCGGGCGAGGGGGGAGCGGCGTTGGGGCCGTACTCGGAGCCCGGGAACGTCCGCATGTCGATGGATTCGGCGACTTCGAACTTGTGGTCGTCGACGCAGTTCACGATCTTGGCAGACTCGGGGGTGGCGTCCGGCCACGTCAGGCAGTCGCCGGCGGCGGCTTTGTTGAAGGCGGCGTCGCTCTTGCTTCCGGTGGTGGGCACCGGATTGCCGTCGAGGTAGCCGGACAGCCGTCCCGGCCCGGTGCCGCCGACGGGTAGCGCGGTGACCACCCCGGCGATTAACAGGCCGCCCAGCGCGGCGAGCAAGAGGGCGCGCCGGGTGGCCGTCGCCTGCAGGCTGTGCGGCCACCGAAAGCCCGCCGGCGACTTTTCCGGCTCGGCGGTGGGGGCGTCGGCCTCCGGGGCTTCCGGAAGTTCCGTCTCGGGCGCTTGCGACATCGGCTCCATTCTGACAGGAGCACCTGAGCAGCGTGACAAAAGTTACGGATGTGAGTCCTGGGATGAGTGTAGGTGGATGCTCTGCCATCCGACCGGAGCCGAAAAAGTAGTGTCAGGGCCGTGATCGACCTGAAGCTGCTCCGGGAAGACCCCGACGCCGTGCGCCGCTCCCAAGTCAACCGTGGCGAGGACCCGGCGCTGGTCGACGCCTTACTGGCGGCCGATGCCGCCCGCCGGGCGGCGATTTCGTCGGCCGATGCGCTGCGCGCGGAACAGAAATCCGCCAGCAAGAGCGTCGGCGCCGCGTCCCCCGAGGAGCGCCCGGCCAAGCTGGCGCGCGCCAAGGAACTGGCCGAGCAGGTGAAGGCCGCCGAAACCGGGCAGACCGAGGCCGAGGTGGCGTTCACCGCGGCGCACATGGCGATCTCCAACGTCATCATCGACGGGGTTCCCGCCGGCGGGGAAGACGACTACCGCGTCCTCGACGTGGTGGGCGAACCCGCCGCGATCGACAATCCGAAGGACCACCTGGAGCTCGGCGAATCGCTGGGGCTCATCGACATGCAGCGCGGCGCCAAGGTGTCGGGCTCACGCTTCTATTTTCTGACCGGTCGGGGCGCGCTGTTACAGCTCGGACTGCTGCAGCTGGCGCTTCGCCTGGCCGTCGAGAACGGCTTCATCCCGATGATCCCGCCGGTGCTGGTGCGCCCGGAGGTGATGGCCGGCACCGGATTCCTGGGCGCCCACGCCGACGAGATCTACCGGATCGAAACCGACGACCTCTATCTGGTCGGCACCTCGGAGGTGCCGCTGGCCGGTTACCACGCCGACGAAATCCTGGACCTGTCCGGCGGGCCGCTGCGGTATGCGGGCTGGTCGTCGTGCTTCCGGCGCGAGGCCGGCAGCTACGGCAAGGACACCCGCGGCATCATCCGGGTGCACCAGTTCGACAAGGTCGAGGGGTTCGTCTACTGCACACCCGCCGACGCCGAGGCCGAACATGAACGCCTGTTGGGCTGGCAACGGGAGATGCTGGCCCGCATCGGGGTGCCGTATCGGGTAATCGACGTGGCCGCAGGCGATCTCGGGTCGTCGGCCGCCCGCAAGTTCGACTGCGAGGCGTGGGTTCCCACGCAGGGCACCTACCGCGAGCTGACGTCGACGTCGAACTGCACCACCTTTCAGGCGCGCCGGCTGGCGACGCGCTACCGCGACGAGGGCGGCAAGCCGCAGACCGCGGCCACCCTCAACGGCACGCTGGGCACCACCCGGTGGCTGGTTGCGATCCTGGAAAACCACCAACAGCCCGACGGCAGCGTGCGGGTGCCGGACGCGCTGGTGCCGTTTGTCGGCACCGAGGTCCTCGAGCCGGCGGGCTAAAGCGCCTTCGCGGCCAGCCGGCCCGGGGTGTGCCCCAAGGCCCGCCGGTAGGTGTCGATGAAGGCGCTTGTTGTGGCCCAACCACATTCGGCCGCCACCGACGTGACATCGCGGCGCTCGGCGAGCAGCACGAGGGCGCGTTGCAGCCGGAGCTGGGTGCGCCATCGTGGAAAGGTCATCGCCAGCTCGTCGCGAAACAGGCGGCTCAGGGTGCGCTGGCTGACGCCGATCCGGTGGCCGATCTGCTGCAACGTCAACGGCTCGCGCAGGTTGTCGGCGATCAACGCGCACGCTTCGGACAGCCGGCCGTCGACGGCTGTGGGAATCCACAGCGGCTCACCGGCGCCAGTCGTCTGCAACTGATCGTGCAGCACGGCCAGCATCCGGTGGTGCTCGTCGGTGTCGGTCGCGGCGGTCTGCGAACACGCGATGATGAGTTCGCGCATCAAGGGGTTGACCGCTAGCACGGCCGGTGCCGCGGGGCCGCGACGGTAGCGGTCCGGGTCCAACGCGACGCCGTGAAACTGCGTGCGGCCGTGAAACTCGTGTTCATGCCAACAGCCCGCCGGTATCCAAATCGCCCGATTGGCCGGCGTGATCCAGGTCCCCGCCGGGGTGGTGACCGAGACCGCACCCGAGGACGGATAGACGATCTGGTGCAGGGGATGCCGGTGCCGCTCGATCCGGGCGCCCGGCGGCAGCGCCTGCGACGACGTCACCAGCCCATGGTGGCTGAATTCCGACATAACACGGCAGAATATCGGAAGCCCGCAGTGGGCCCGGCCGCCTAGCGTGACTGCCATGGCGATGAATCTTTTACACCGGCGCCGGTGCAGCTCGGCGGGCTGGGAAAAGGCCGTGGCCGAGCAGCTGTTGCCCTGGGCGTTGGAAGGCGTCGAATTGGGCGCCCGGACTTTGGAAATCGGCCCCGGATACGGGGCCACGCTTCGGGCGCTCGTCGATCGCACCGCCTCGCTCACCGCCGTGGAAGTCGACGCCGCGATGGCCGATCGCTTGCAGCGCCGCTACGGCGAACGGGCCCGCGTCATCCACGGCAGCGGCTCCGACACCGGGCTGCCCGCCGACCACTTCACGTCGGTGGTGTGCTTCACGATGCTGCACCACGTTCCCGGCGCCGAGTTGCAGGACCGGCTATTCGCCGAGGCCTTGCGGGTGCTGCAACCCGGCGGGGTCTTCGCGGGTAGCGACGGCGTCCCGTCGTGGGCGTTCCGGCTGCTCCACGTCGCCGATACCTACAACCCGATCGCGCCGAAGGATCTCCCGGGGCGGCTGCTCGCCGTGGGATTCACCGACATCCGCGCCGACGTCAGGGGCGGCCGGCAGAGGTGGCGGGCCACCAAACCGATTACCTAGGCGTCTACGGTCTGACGGTTCTGCTCGTGCCGGCGCTGCCGTTCCATGGTGGCGAAGTAGAAGGCGAACGGGAAGGCAAAGCTGGTGAAAAAGCTGGACAGGAAGAACAGCCACGGGCGCCGGATGCCGCGCCGTAGTCCGTCGATGATTGTAAACACCGGCATGAGAATGACATTCGCGATCATGTAGTCCTGGTTACCCGAGCCGCACGCCGGGGTGGCGAACTGTCCCTTGATGAAATTGGGATAGCTGGCCGGGCCCGAGATCAGGTTGCCCTGCCCGTGCGCGTCGAGCACGAAGTGGATGTTGAACCAATAGCCCAGCGCGATCGACGCGATGCCGGCGGCGTAGTACACGCATTCCAGTGGCGACAACCACGGGCCGCCTTCGGGTCTGGCGTAGATCTTCGGGTTCGACGCGATGATCCCGCCGATGCAGGCGAGCCCGAGCAGAAAGTGAACGATGATCGAGACCATGGGCGCAGTCTCACCCCCGTCGGAAAGTTTTGTCAATATTGTCATAACAATTCTTGGTACCTTGCTGGAATGGTGAGGCCCGCGCAGACGGTGCGCAGCGAGCGCACGAGGGAGGCATTGATTCAGGCCGCGATGGTGCGCTTCCTGGCCCAAGGCGTGGAGGGCACCTCGGCCGAGCAGATCGCCGCGGACGCCGGCGTCTCGCTACGCACGTTCTACCGGCACTTCAAGTCCAAGCACGACCTGTTGTTTGCCGACTACACCGGGCTGAACTGGTTTCGCGTCGCGCTGGACGCCCGACCCGATACGGAATCGATCATCGACTCGGTGCAGTCGGCCATCTTCTCGTTTCCCTATGACGTTGAGGCACTGGCGAAAATCGCCGCTCTGCGCGGCGGCGGGCTCGACCCGGGCCGCATCGTGCGGCACATTCAGGAAGTCCAGGCCGACTTCGCCGACGCCATCGGGGCTCAGCTGCACCGACGTAGCTGCGCGGCGCGCGAAACGCTGGACGCCCGGCTGCGCGCCGCGGTGATCGCGCGCTGCATCGCGGCGGGCGTTTTCGGCGCCATGGAGTTCTGGATGCTGGGCGACGATCGATCGCTGGGTGAGCTGGCGCGGATGTGCCACACCGCTCTGGAAGCGCTGCGCGCGGGCATCACCGACGCCTGGGTTACGGACGCCGGATAGAAGTTTCGTCACAATTGACAAAACTTTGCGACCGTGCCAGCCTCCATTGCTGGAGGGCAGGACATGACACGGTATGACGCGATAGTTATCGGTGCGGGACACAACGGCCTGGCCGCGGCGGTGCTGCTGCAGAAGGCGGGATTGCGGACGGTGTGCCTGGATTTCAAGCTCTACGCCGGCGGGATGGCGTCCACGGTAGAGCTTTTCGACGGGTACCGGTTCGAGATCGCCGGCTCGGTGCAGTTCCCCACCTCGACGGTGGTCGTCGAGGAACTCGGCCTGGACACCCTGCCGACGATCGACCTGGACGTGATGTCGGTGGCGGTGCGCGGCGTCGGTGACGATCCGCTGATCCAGTACAGCGACCCCATCAAGTTGTTCACCCACCTCAACGAGGTGCACGGGGCGGACGCGGTCAACGGGATGGCGGGGCTGATGGCCTGGAGCCAAGCGCCGACGCGGGCATTGGGCCGGTTCGAGGCGGGAACGCAGCCCAAGACCTATGACGAGATGTATGCCTGTGCGACAAACGAATTCGAACGCTCGGCCATCGATGACATGTTGTTCGGTTCGGTCACCGACGTGTTGGACCGCTACCTTCCGGACCGCGAGAAGCACGGTGCGCTGCGCGGCTCGATGACCGTGCTGGCCGTCAACACCCTCTATCGCGGGCCCGCCACGCCGGGCAGCGCGGCCGCCCTGGCCTTCGGGTTGGGTGTCCCCGATGGGGACACCATGCAGATGAAGAAGCTGCGCGGCGGGATCGGGGCGCTCACCTCGCACCTCGGCGAACTGCTGGAAAGTCACGGCGGCGAAGTCCGGCTGCGGACCAAGGTGACCGAGATTCTGGTCACCGACGGGCGGGTGAGTGGAGTGCGCACCGAGGGCGGCGAAACGTTGACCGCCCCGATCGTCGTCTCCGGCATTGCGCCCGACGTCACCCTCAACGAACTGATCGACCCGGCCCTGCTGCCCGGCGACATTCGGGAGCGATACGCCCGGATCGACCACCGCGGCAGTTACCTGCAGATGCACTTCGCGCTGGAAGAGGCCCCGGAGTTCGCCGCGCCCTACGAGGCGCTCAACGACCCGGCCATGCAGGCGTCGATAGGCCTGTTCTGCACGCCGGAAGAAGTCCAGCAGCAGTGGGAGGATTGCCGCCGCGGAATCGTCCCGGCCGACCCGACGGTGGTGCTGCAGATCCCCACGCAGAACGACCCGGATCTGGCACCCGCGGGCAAGCACGCCGCATCGGCGTTCGCGTTGTGGTTCCCCATCGAGGGCGGCGCCGACTACGGCGACGCGAAGGTCGAAATGGGCCAGCGGGTGATCGACAAGATCACCCGGCTGGCGCCCAACTTCGAACGCAGCATCATCCGGCACACCACCTTCACGCCCAAGCACATGGGCGTCATGTTCGGCGCCCCCGGGGGCGACTACTGCCACGGACTGCTCAACCCCGACCAGATCGGGCCGAATCGGCCCGGCCCAAGAGGTTTTCGCGGCCAGCCGATTCCGATCGAGGGGCTGTACCTGGGCAGTGCGGGCTGCCATGGCGGACCGGGCATCACGTTCATTCCCGGCTACAACGCGGCCCGACAGGCGCTCGCCGAGCGCACGGCCTGACGATTCGAGCCGCCAGGCCGGCGGCACGTCGTTCCAAGCGGCCCACGGCAACGCGGGCTACGCTACCCAGGAACCTCAGCACCACCGGTGTTTGGCGGATCCCCCCAGATGAGCAGTCAGCTGCCTTTCTCCACGCACCGCCGTCGGCGCTGAGTACGGGAGGTAGCAGTGCGGATCGGGCCCTTGGATGTCTCAACGGTCAGCGAATGGGCGCCGGCGCCCGGCACATTGTTCTCGTGGCACCCGTCACCCGCCGCCCGCGCCAAGGCCCTCGAGGCACCGGCGAGCGCCGTGCCGAAACATTTTCCGTGGTAGCCACCACCGATACGCGCAGGACTCCAACGGAATTGATGACGACGGGCTGGTTCACCGGCTTGGTTCCGGTCACGGTGGACGTCGGCGCGGGGCTGTTCGAGGACGCGGCGCACTCCGCGCAGACGTCCTTCGATTCGGGCATCGAGTTGGCCATCGTACCGTTCGACCGAGTGCTGGAGTTGGCGCCCCCGGAGGCGGGCCTCGGCAGGCCGCGGCCCGGCAACTTCGTGATGTCGTTCCTGGACGCCAGCATCACCCCCCCTGTCCTCTGTCGCCAACTCCGAGTTGAACTTTCGGATCTACTCGCCCGCGAATCGGTGGGCCGGTACATCGAGGCCATGAAGTCGGCATATGTCCGGATCGCCGACGGCAGACGCAGCCAGGCCTTTGCGCACTCGCGCGCGCGGCTAACCGCGCTGACCTAGCAGCTCGTCCAGGAGTGCGGTGAACTCATCCGGTCGCGCCGGTGTGAAGGCGGGGCTGGGCCGAATGCCGGGCACGTCCAGCGTGATCAACGTCGACTTGAGCGGCCTGCTCACGTCCAGCGGCAGCCAGCGGCGCAAGTCCGAGCTGCCCCAGATCCGGAACCGGTGCATGAGCAGGCCCAGCCCCTCGGCCTGGTATCCACGAACCGCGTCCAGCGCGATGACTTTCGACGTGCCGGAAGGAAAGTGGTAGCGGCGCAACGTGATTGCCGCGCGATCCAGCTGGACCAGGCCGTCGTCGTAAGACCGGCCGTGACCGGCGTTCATGCTCGTGAACTTCGCAGTTGGTGACCCCGCGCAGTCAGGCAGCGGCCGTCGTCCAATCGCCACTGCCAGCCATGCAGGTTGCAGGTCAACGTGTTGCCCTCCACCACACCGAATTTCGACAGGTCGGCCTTCAGGTGGGGGCAGCGACGCTGAATCTCCCAGCCGTCCAGCGTGACCGACGATGAGTCGTCATGCGTCTCGGCGAACCAGCCGTCGGCGTAGGCGATCCGTTCGTCGGTCAGGCACTTGAAGAAGGTGTACAGATATTCGTTGTAGCCGCCGACCCGCCATGCCCTGAATCGGGTGGACAAGAAGATGGTGTTGACCCAGTCCGGTTCCTGATCGCGCAGCACGGTGCGCACCAACTCGGGCGCGATGGCGAACCCGTAGCGGAACTTCTCATCGGGAATGCGTTCGCGCACCGCACGTTTCGGGAAGTCGAGGATGACGGTCTCTGGGCCGATCACGAGTTCGACGGGATAGCCGATTCCGTCGCAGATCTCGTCGCTCTGCGACATGATCGGCTCGAACAGCGCACGCAGCTGCTCCAGCAGCGGTTCGCCGGTGGCGGGGGCCCAGCTCGCCTGCTCCGCGGCCAGGACGGGCGCCATCCGCTCGGCGTAGTCGGCGATGTAGGCCGGCTTCCCGGTGGTGAAGATCTCCTCGACCTGACCGTCGGGCAGCGGATGGCTCAGCGAATTCAAGGTGGCGCCGGTGAAGTCCGCGGTCGAGCCCGGGATCATCAGCAGCCCGCCGTCGTGCCCGTGGGTGCGCATCTGGTCGAGGAACACCATCTGGTCCGGAAAGATGTTGGCCGGATCGCCGTGGTCGTCGTTGAGATGACGCAACTCGGGGTCCAGGAAGCATGGCGGCCCCGCCGACGGGATCACCCACGTCGCATCCACCTGGGCGATGTACTGGCGGGCGCGGTCCATCTGCCGCTGCCGCTTCTGGACGCCGAACGACTCCTTGGCGCGGGCCGGCATGTCGTAGACCATCGGGTACCAGATCGCGCCGGAGTACTGCAGCATGTGCACGTCGATGCGTCCGAAAGCCGATGCCAGCACGTCCAGATCGACCGGCCGGGCGTCGTTCATGTTGAAAGCCGTTGTCACGCCGTCGGAAACCACCAGTGCCGAGTCGCCGATCGGGCCGTCGGCCGGTGCCCGCAGGGCGATGATCATGACGTCGAGGTCGCCCTTCGGGCCGCTGACCCGGTGCTTGACCGAATCGTTGGTCTCGAAGAACCGGTAGAAACCGAGTTCTGCAACGCGTTTCGCAGGTCGGGCACCGGGAAGTCGGGCAGCAGCACCACCGCGTCTTTGTTGACGTGCTCGGCCAGATTCTTGGCGTCGAAGTGATCCTTGTGCAGGTGCGAGACGTACAGGTAGTCGCAGTCGCCCAGACTGTCCCAGTCCAGCCCGCTGTTGTCCGGGAACGGGAACCAGGACGCGAAGTACGCGGGATTGACCCAGGGGTCGCAAAGGATGCTGCCCGCGGGCGTCTCGATCAGAAATCCGGCGTGGCCTACGCTCGTGACCTGCACAGACACCTTTCTGGGTCCGCTAAAAGAGCTTTGCGGCTCTGCGGCCGGATAACGGCTTTTTCAGCCCCCGAGCTTAGCGCGAGGCGGCCTCTTCGGCGTGCGTCCCGAGTCCGGCCCGACGCCGCAGGCGGCAAAGAACCCGCATCCACACCCAGGCCCGGGAAATTTCCAGCTCTTCGGCAGGGGCGCGGCCGTGAGGTCGGCCCACCGATCGGCCCACCACAGGTTCGCCCAGGTCGCCGCGCCGCAGTAACGGTCGCCGTCGTCCGTGAGTGTTTGGGCGAGCGCGCGTCGCCGTGGCAACGGGTCGCCTCTTTTCGGCACTTCGGGTGACTCACAGCCGGGAGCACTAGGCTGAACCGCTGTGGAACCGGTATACGGGACTGTCATTCAACTTGCCCGCTTGATCTGGCGCGTACAGGGTCTCAAGATCACGGTCACGGGCGTCGAGAACCTGCCCAAAAGCGGCGGTGCGGTCATCGCCATCAACCACACCGGCTACCTCGACTTCACCTTCGCGGGTCTGCCCGCCTACCAGCAGGGCCTCGGCCGCAAGGTGCGGTTCATGGCCAAGCAGGAGGTGTTCGACCACAAGATCACCGGGCCGATCATGCGCAGCCTGCGGCACATCTCCGGTAAACCGGCAGGACGGGGCCGCGTCCTACGAGGCAGCGGTCAGGAATCTCAAGGACGGTGAGCTGGTCGGCGTCTACCCGGAAGCCACGATCAGCCGCAGCTTCGAGATCAAGGAATTCAAGTCCGGCGCCGCCCGGATGGCCGTCGACGCCGGGGTGCCGATCGTTCCGCGAGATCGTCTGGGGCGCGCAGCGGATCTGGACCAAGGGCCACCCCAAGAAGCTGTTCCGCCCGAAGGTGCCGATCACGGTGCTCGTCGGCGAGCCGATCGAACCGACGCTGGCGGATCGAGGAATTGAAGGGGCTGTTGCACTCGCGGATGCAGCATCTGCTGGAGCGGGCCCAGGAGATGTACGGGCCGCATCCGGCCGGTGAGTTCTGGGTGCCGCGCCGGTTGGGCGGCGGCGCCCCATCGCTGGCCGAAGCCGCCCTCATGGACGCCGAGGAGGCGGCCGCTCGCGCGGCGCGCCGCGGCTCGATCCGCGGGAGCGCCGGAGTAGCGATCGATGGTGGAGCCGATCTTCCGCACGCTCGAGATCCTGGCTCGGCTGGCGGTTCTGGCCACCGGCACCCGGATCACCTTTGGCGGCGAGGAGAACATCCCCGACTCCGGTGGCGCCGTGATCGCGATCAACCACACCAGCTATGTCGACTTTCTGCCCGCCGCGCTGGCCGTGCATCGCCGGCGTCGCCGCCTCAGGTTCATGATCAAGGCCGAGATGCAGCAGGTGAAGATCGTCAACTTCCTGATCAAGCACACCCGGACCATTCCGGTGGACCGCGGTGCCGGGGCCGGCGCCTACGCGGTGGCCGTGCAGCGGCTCCGCGAGGGCGAGCTGGTCGGGGTGTATCCGGAGGCCACGATCAGCCGCAGCTTCGAGCTCAAGGAGTTCAAAACGGGCGCCGCCCGCATGGCGATCGACGCGGACGTCCCGATCGTTCCGGTGATCGTCTGGGGCGCGCACCGGATCTGGACCAAGGACCACCCGCATACATTGGGCCGCGCCAAAGTGCCGATTAGTGTGCAGGTAGGCACGCCGGTGCAGGCGGCCGAAGACATCGCGCGGACCGATGCCGCGCTGCGCGAGTCGATGACCACGCTGCTGCACCGGCTGCAAGAGCGCTATCCGCACGAACCCGGGGCGTACTGGATGCCGCGCCGGCTGGGCGGTGGGGCACCGACCATGGCCGAGGCTGCTCGGATGGAGGCCGACGAGGCCGCGGCACGGGCCGCCGGTCGTAGTGGACGGCCGTCGCGGTAGGCGAAGGAGAAGACATGGCCGAGGGGTTTTACCGGTTGGGGGAGTGGATCGTCCCGCCGATGGTCGCGATGCAGGGAACCAAGTTCACCTATCGCGGCCTGGAGAACATTCCCGAGCGGGGCGGCGCCCTGCTGGCCCAGAACCACACCAGCTACCTGGACTGGCTGCCAACGCTGTTCGCCGTGCGTGAGCGGGGCCGGCGCGCGTACTTCATGATCAAGGCCGAGATGGCCGACGTGAAGGCGGTCAACTACGTCATCAAGCACGCCAGGCTGATCCCGGTGGACCGCAGGACCGGGCACGACGCCTTCGAGGTGGCCGTGCAGCGGCTGCGGCAGGGCGAACTCATCGGGATGCATCCCGAAGCCACCATCAGCCGCAGTTTCGAGCTCCGGGAGTTCAAGACCGGGGCGGCCCGGATGGCGCTGGACGCCCAGGTGCCGATCGTTCCGATGGTCGTCTGGGGTGCCCATCGCATTTGGCCCAAGGATCATCCGAAGAAGGTGTGGCGCAACAAGGTTCCGATCACCGTCGCCGCCGGGCGGCCGCTGCCGCCGCACGGCACGCCCGAGCAACTCAACGCCGCGCTGCGCGAGGCGATGAACGCGTTGCTGTACCGGGTGCAGGAGGAATACCCGCACCCGGAGGGCGAGTTCTGGGTGCCGCGGCGGCTGGGCGGCGCCGCGCCCACCCAGGACGATTCCCGGGCGATCCGCCTGGCGGAGTTGCAGGAGCGGATGCAGAAATACGGCACCGACGGCGTGACCCGGCCGGGACAGAATCAGAGCGGGGTGCATTGATCAGACCGGCGAGCTGCGAAGGCGGAACCGTCTCGATGACCCAAAAATGAACATGCCGGCGCTCATCGCCTGCGACGTCGACGGCACCTTGTTCGACGACGACGAAACCATCACCCCGCGCACCCGCGATGCGGTGCGTGCCGCCGTCGCCGCCGGCGCGACAGTTCGTCGTGGCGACCGGCCGCCCGCCGCGGTGGATACGCCCCGTCGTCGACGCGCTCGGCTTCGCGCCGATGGCGGTGTGCGCCAACGGTGCCGTCATCTACGACCCCGCGACCGACCGGGTGCTGTCGGCGCGCACGCTGCCCGTCGACACCCTGGCCGAACTGGCGGAGCTCGCGACGCGCGTCATCCCGGGCGCGGGGCTGGCCGTCGAGCGAATCGGCGAACGCGCCCACGACACGGCGACCCCCCAGTTCATCAGCTCGCCCGGCTACGAGCACGCCTGGCTGAACCCGGACAACACCGAGGTGTCGATCGAGGACCTGCTCAGCGCGCCGGCGATCAAGCTGCTGATCCGCAAGGCCGGGGCCCGCAGCGCCGATATGGCCGCCGAACTGGCCAAGCATGTCGGCATCGAGGGCGATATCACCTACTCCACCAACAACGGGCTCGTGGAGATCGTGCCGCTGGGCACCAGCAAGGCCACCGGTGTGGACGAAATCGCCAGGCCGCTACAGATCGCCAGCGGGGAGGTGTTGGCGTTCGGCGACATGCCCAACGACCTGCCGATGCTGCGCTGGGCCGGTCATGGCGTGGCGATGGGCAACGCCCATCCCGACGTGCTGGCCGCGGCCGACGAGGTCACCGCCGCCAACACCGACGACGGGGTGGGACGGGTGCTGGAGCGCTGGTGGCTTTAGGTGGCTGAGCGGCGTGCGCTGGCAGCGAGAAGTGTTCGGCCGCCACGGTCGGGCCACTCGGTGATTGCGTCGACAGCGGCGTCGTGATTCCCTCCGCGACCTCGGTGACGTTTCCGGTGAGCCGCTCGTAGTTCAGGGTTCCGTGCTGGAAGTTCTGCGTAATCTGTAGCGGCTCTTGGAGTTCCGCGCTGGTCGGCAAGCCGAGCGGACCGCGTTCGTAGCTCAGCGACGCCCACGCGTCGTAGATGCGCGCCGGTGACCGGTTGGGCGCCGGTTTCGGGCGACCAGTACATCGCACCCTTGGCGAACGTGACGTACGCGCGCGTCCCCCTCCGCGCTGTCCTCCGGAGAGGTCGGCGCGCCCAGCACGCTGTTCATGCCGCCGATCGCCTGCCAGTGGTCGTAGATCGCGCCGCCCTGCAGAGCCTTGATCAATTCCTCCGGCGGATCGTTGAAATGCGATGCGATATCGCGGATTTCGTCCATCAGCGCGTAGGCGGCGTTGCCCGGGCAGTCGGTGTTGCCGACGTCGCGGTGGGTGAAGATCGTGGGCAGCGTCGCGATGGCGCCGGCCGCGAAGGTCGTGTAGTGGCTACCCGCCGACTCCAATGCCACTGTGCCCTTCGGGTCGACGCCGTCCAGGCCCAGCCGCCAGCCGAGCAGCCGGCCCAGGGTGCGCAGCTGGATCGGGGTCGGCGGTACGTCGTCGAAGTTGCCGATCATCGCCACACCCCAGGTGTTGCGGTTGAACCCGCCGGTGTGGAAGGCCTCGACCGCTTTGGTGAGCCCGCCGGCGCTGCCCTCGAACACCTGGCCGTACTTGTCGACCAGCGCGTTGTAGGCGATGTCGCACCAGCCCAGGGTCTTGCTGTGATAGGTGTAGATGGCCTTGACGATGCCGGCCGATTCCAGCGGCGAATAGTCGTTGCTGCCCGCTGTGTGGTGGACGACCGCGGCGCGAATCCCGTTGTCGTACTGCGGGCTACCGCATCGCAGCGACTCGTCGGCGCCCCATTCCGCCCGGCTGATGATGGCGGGGGCCTGGCCGGGCATCAAGACCCCGGACGGCGGCGTCCACTGCGTTTGCGCCGGCGCTTGCGGCGGGGAGATGAGGATGGCGGAGATGTTCTGCCCGAAGGGTTGTTCCCTGGACGCCGGTTTGTATCCGAGGCCGGTCTCGTTGGGCGGGTCCGTCGGGGGCGCGGGAGGCGGCCCAGGGTCACGCGGCGCATCGATCGGGCGGGTGACCGCGATCTGGACGGTCGTGGTGGTGCCGACGAACACCGGATCGGTGCCGCGCGGACCCTCGATGTCGAGCCGCGGCCGCCCGTCATGTCCGTCGGGGGCCGCGGTTTCATACTCGGTCTGGTACCAGGGCCCCCACGAACCGTCGGGTCGCTTCGCGCGCACCCGCGTCGACGTGCCGGCCAGGTCGCCGGTGAGCGCGACCAGTGAAAACGGTGTGTTCTGGCTGATCTCGCGAACCGTGACGCCGCCGCCGAGCCCGATCAGCGGCTGCTCGACCAGTTGCGTGTCGTGGGCCGGCGGCGGGCTGGCGAGTGCCGCGGTCGCGGGTCGTGTCCGCCACCCAGGAGACGATGACGACGGTCGCCGCAATGGCGGTGAGCAACGTCGTCGGCGCACGGCTAGGAGACACCAGGCGATGTTACTTATGTTTCTAATGTTAATGATGAGACGACACGAGCTGGACGGCGGGAATCTGAACCAATATCGACGGCACCGCAGAGAAATCTGCGGTGCCGTCTGGTTGGCAGGGTTCCCCGAAGGTCTAGACGGGGGGCAGGACCGGTGCCGCACCGGCGGCAGCCGGCAACGCACCGGCAGCGCCCGCGACGGCCGGCAAGGCACCCGCGGCGGCACCCGGCAAAGCGCCCGCAGCGCCCGGCAGGGCACCGGCGGCACCCGGCAGGGCACCAGCGGCACCCGGGAGCGCACCCGCGGCACCCGGGAGCGCACCCGCGGCGCCGTGCTGCATACCCTGCATGATCGCCGGCATCACCAAGCCCTTGAGCAGGTCGATGGCCTGACCGGCGCCCAGCTGGTTGGCGGCCTGCATCACGTCGTTGACAACCCGCCGCCGCCGCTCAGCTCCCGCCGCCGCCGCCGAGGCCGGTGCCGCCACCGATCGGCGAACCGCCGCCGAGGGTCGACGGGTCGCCGAGGATCGGGTAGGTGCCGTCGGCGCCCGGGTCCAAACTGGCCGGAGCGGTGATCGGCACTTCACCTTGGAGCCGTAGCGGGACTGCCCAGTGCCGGGCGCGATCCCGGTCGGGCTGGTCAGCCCGGGGTTGGAAAGCGCCGGGTTGAGCCCCGCACCCGGGGTTGCCACACCTGCACCCGGGGTGGTCGGCAGCGCGCCGGGCGCGGTGAGCCCCGGCGTCGTGGGCGTCAGGCCCGGGCTCGCCAGACCCGGGCTCGTCAGACCGGGGCTCGTCAGACCGGGGCTCGTCAGACCGGGGCTGGTCAGGGCCGGGCTCGTCAAGCCCGGAGTCGTCAGGCCCGGACTCGTCAGTCCCGGCGTGCCCAGTCCCGGAGTGCCCAGCCCTGGGCTGGTCAGGCCCGGAGTGCTGGTCGGCACCCCCGTTCAGCGCCGGCACCGGGGGCAGGTTGATCCCGAATTGCGACAGCCCCTGCGACAGCGCGCCCATCAGCTCGCCGGGCAGGTCGCTCATCACCGCCGCCTGCTTGAACTCGTGGTGCTCGGGCGGCTTGCTGCCGGCGGTGGATTCGTAGACAAGGAAGTATGCGCAAGGACTCGCCACTGCCAGGGCGGCGACCGCGCTCATGGCTGTCGAAAGCTTGCGTCGGCGTCGGTTCGGCACGGAAGTCTCCTCAATCTGGACAACTCAATCTGAACTCGTGTTGTGTCGGTGCGGTCTGCCCGTCCTCGCTGGCGAGAGCCACACAGAGTCGATGGTACGAGTGAGATTGCTGTGACTAGAGTGGTGATATTGAATCGTGAGGCAATTGCGACCTCGACCGTGATCCGCCCGATCCGAGGCGTCCTGAGGCGCGCCGTAACTCGGCCGAACGCCGACTCCCTCGGCCTCGCCAAATGGGTTAGGTCCACGCGGTCGGATACCCTAGGCAACCGATGACCGCTCGTTTCGACCTCCTCGTCGTCGGCTCCGGATTCTTCGGCCTGACCATTGCCGAGCGCGTGGCTACCCAACTCGGGAAGCGCGTGCTCGTCGTCGAACGGCGCCCGCATATCGGCGGCAACGCCTACTCCGAGGCCGAGCCGCAGACCGGCATCGAGGTCCACAAATACGGCGCCCACCTGTTCCACACCTCTAATAAGAGGGTCTGGGACTACGTGCGGCAGTTCACCGACTTCACCGACTACCGGCACCGGGTGTTCGCGATGCACAACGGGCAGGCCTACCAGTTCCCGATGGGACTGGGCCTGGTGTCGCAGTTCTTCGGCAGATACTTCACCCCGGACGAAGCGCGCCGGCTGATCGCCGAGCAGGCGGCCGAGATCGACACCGAGGACGCGCAAAACCTCGAGGAGAAGGCCATCTCGCTGATCGGGCGACCGCTCTACGAGGCGTTCGTCAAGGGCTACACCGCCAAGCAGTGGCAGACCGACCCCAAGGAACTGCCGGCGGCCAACATCACCCGGCTGCCGGTGCGCTACACCTTCGACAACCGGTACTTCAGCGACACCTACGAGGGCCTGCCGGTCGACGGCTACACGGCGTGGCTGCAGAACATGGCCGCCGACGACCGCATCGAGGTCAGGCTGGACACCGACTGGTTCGACGTCCGCGACCAGCTGCGCGCGGACAGCCCGGAGGCGCCGGTCGTATACACCGGCCCGCTGGACCGCTACTTCGACTACGCCGACGGCCGGCTCGGCTGGCGCACACTGGATTTCGAGGTGGAAGTGCTGCCCATCGGGGATTTCCAGGGCACGCCGGTGATGAACTACAACGATCCCGACGTGCCCGTACACCCGCATCCACGAGTTCCGCCACTTCCACCTCGAGCGCGACTACCCGACCGACAAGACGGTGATCATGCGGGAGTACTCCCGGTTCGCCGAAGACGACGACGAGCCCTACTATCCGATCAACACCGAGGCCGACCGCGCCCTGTTGGCCGCGTACCGAGCGCGGGCGAAGGCCGAAACCGCGTCGTCGAAGGTGCTTTTCGGCGGACGGTTGGGCACCTACCAGTATCTGGATATGCACATGGCGATTGCCAGCGCACTGAACATGTACGACAACATCCTCGCGCCGCACCTGCGCGACGGCAAAGCACTAGTGGAGGAAGGCGTGCGGGGATGACTGCCGTGAGCCTGCTGTCCCGAATCATCCTGCCGCGTCCGGGTGAGCCCCTCGACGTGCGCAAGCTGTACCTGGAGGAGTCGACCACCAACGCCCGGCGCGCGCACGCGACCAGCCGCACCTCACTGCAGATCGGCAAAGAGTCCGAGGTGTCGTTCGCCACGTACTTCAACGCCTTCCCGGCCAGCTACTGGCGCCGCTGGACGATCTGTCAGTCGGTGGTGCTGCGGGTCGAGCTGACCGGAACCGGGCGCGTCGACGTGTACCGGACCAAGGCCACCGGTGCGCGGATCTTCGTCGAGGGCCGCCAATTCGTCGGCACCGACGATCAGCCGGCCATCGTCGAGATCGAGGTGGGGCTGCAAGCCGTTCGAGGACGGCGGCTGGATCTGGTTCGACATCACCACCGACACCGCGGTCACCCTGGTCAGCGGCGGCTGGTATGCGACCGAGCCCGCTCCGGGCAAGGCCAACATCGCCGTCGGCATCCCGACGTTCAATCGGCCCGCCGACTGCGTCAACGCGCTGGCCGAACTCACCGCAGATCCCTTGGTGGACGAGGTGATTGGTGCGGTGATCGTGCCCGACCAGGGTATCCGCAAGGTGCGCGATCACCCCGACTTCCCCGCCGCGGCCGCGCGGTCTGGGTAATCGGCTCTCCATCCACGACCAGCCCAACCTCGGCGGTTCCGGCGGCTACAGCCGAGTGATGTACGAGGCGCTGAAAAACACCGACTGCCAACAGATTCTGTTCATGGACGACGACATCCGCATCGAGCCGGACTCGATCCTGCGGGTGCTGGCGATGCACCGCTTCGCCAAGACGCCGATGCTGGTCGGCGGCCAGATGCTCAACCTGCAGGAGCCGTCGCACCTGCACATCATGGGCGAGGTCGTCAACCAGTCGAACTTCATGTGGACCGCCGCGCCGCACACCGAGTACGACCACGACTTCGCCGAATATCCGTTGAGCGACAACAACCCTCGAAGCGCAGCTGCTGCACCGGCGCATCGACGTCGACTTCAACGGCTGGTGGACGTGCATGATCCCGCGGCAGGTCGCCGAGGAGCTGGGCCAGCCGTTGCCGCTGTTCATCAAATGGGACGACGCCGACTACGGTCTGCGCGCCGGCGAGCACGGGTATCCGACCGTCACGCTGCCCGGCGCGGCGATCTGGCACATGGCCTGGAGCGACAAGGACGACGCCATCGACTGGCAGGCCTACTTCCATCTGCGCAACCGGCTGGTGGTCGCGGCGATGCACTGGGACGGCGACGTCACCGGACTGGTCCGCAGCCACCTGAAGGCGACACTGAAACACCTTGCCTGCCTTGAGTATTCAACGGTGGCCATTCAGAACAAGGCCATCGACGACTTCCTGGCCGGCCCGGAGCACATCTTCTCGATCCTGGAATCGGCGCTGCCGGAAGTGCACCGCATGCGCAAGGAATACCCGGACGCGGTCGTGCTGCCGGCGGCGAGCGAGCTGCCGCCGCCGTCGCAACAAACCAAGGCGATGAAGCCGCCGGTGAACCCGCTGTCGATCGGTTACCGGCTGGCCCGCGGGATCTTGCACAACGCGACGAAGGCCGACCCAGAAGCCCACCAGCGCCCGGAGTTCAACGTGCCGACCCAGGACGCGCGCTGGTTCCGGCTGTGCACGGTCGACGGCGTCACCGTGACGACGGCCGACGGGTGCGGCGTGGTCTACCGGCAGCGCGACCGGCGCAAGATGTTCCGTCTGCTGTTACGCTCGCTGCGCCGCCAGCGTCAGCTGGTGAGCCGGTTCGACGAGATGCGCAGGACCTACCGGGACGCGCTGCCGGTGCTGTCCAGCAAGCAGAAGTGGGAGACGGCGTTGCTAGCCGCGCCCCACGCCAAAAAGAGCGCAGAGCATGCCTGAATCGGCGCCCCCGCGCGGCGAAGTGGCCGCGCTGGTAGCCGTTCAGTCGGCGCTGGCCGACCGCCCCGGTGTGCTGACGGCGGCGCGCGGTCTGTCCCATTTCGGCGAGCACAGCATCGGCTGGCTGGCCGTGGCATCGGCTCGGCGCGGTGCTGATGCCGAAACGGACGCCGGGATTGGCTGGTGGCCGGGGCCGGCGCGTTCGCCGCGCACGCCGCCGCCGTGCTGGTCAAGCGGGTGGTGCGGCGCAAGCGGCCGCATCATCCGGCCGTCGTGGTGAACGTCGGCACGCCCAGCCAGCTGAGTTTCCCGTCGGCGCATGCCACCTCGACCACGGCCGCGGCCATCCTGATGGGCCGGGCCACCGGTTTGCCGCTGCCTGCCGTCTTGGTTCCCCCGATGGCGTTGTCGCGGATGCTGCTGGGGGTGCACTATCCCAGCGACGTGGCCTTCGGCATCGCCCTCGGTGCGCTATCGCGGGGTCGCCGTCCGGCTCGACCGCTCGGCTGCATGGCAGCCGGGCGCGGAAGGTGTGGCCGAATGAGTGAGGACGTGGTGACCGGGCCCTCCGGCCAGCCTGCTCGTCGGGGTGATCAAGGCGATGCGCCCGCGGCAATGGGTGAAGAACGTCCTGGTGCTGGCCGCGCCGCTGGCCGCGTTGGGCGGCCCGATGCCACTACGACTACCGCGACGTGCTGGATCAAGGCTACCGGCCTGGGCGCGTTCGTGGTGTTCTGCCTGGCGGCCTCGTCGATCTACCTGATCAACGACGTGCGCGACGTCGAGGCCGACCGCGAGCACCCCACCAAGAGGTTCCGCCCGATCGCCGCCGGCGTGGTGCCCGAGTGGCTGGCCTACACGCTGGCGGCGGTGCTGGGGGTCGGCCTCGCTGGTCATCGGCTGGTGGCTCACACCCGAATCTGGCGCTGGTGATGGCCGTCTACCTCGGCATGCAGCTGGGGTACTGCTTCGGCCTCAAACACCAAGCGGTGATGGACATCTGCATCGTGTCGTCGGCGTATCTGATCCGGGCCATCGCCGGGGGCGCGGCCACCGACATCCGCTCTGCCCAGTGGTTTTTGCTGGTCGATGGCGTTCGGGTCGCTGTTCATGGTGGCCGGCAAGCGCTACGCCGAGCTGCAAGCTGGCCGAGCGCACCGGGGCCAAGATCCGCAAGGCGCTGGAGAGCTACACCAGCACCTATCTGCGGTTCGTCTGGACGATGTCGGCCACGGCGGTGGTGGTGTGCTACGGGCTGTGGGCGTTCGAGCGCGAACACGGCAGCGGCGGTGCTGGTTCGCGGTGTCGATGGTCCCGTTCACCATCGCGATCCTGCGCTATGCGGTCGACGTCGACGGCGGGCTGGCCGGGGAGCCCGAAGACATCGCGCTGCGTGACCGGGTGTTGCAGCTGCTGGCGCTGGCGTGGATCGCAACAGTTGGAGCCGCCGTTGCCTTCGGCTAGCCCCGAACTGACAGGCCCTGAAGCGCCTAAATGGCGGCATGATGCGCCGCCGGCCGGTGACCAGGCGGTCGGGCGGCCGTTGTTCCCGTACGACGACCATGGTCCGGGTCAGCCTCTGGATCAGCGTGGCGGTGGTCGCCGTGCTGTTCGCTTGGGGCGCTTGGCAGCGGCGCTGGATCGCCGACGACGGACTGATCGTGTTGCGCACGGTGCGTAACCTGCTGGCCGGCAACGGTCCGGTGTTCAACCAGGGCGAGCGGGTGGAGGCCAACACCTCCACGGCCTGGACCTATCTGATGTACGTCGGCAGCTGGGTGGGCGGGCCGATGCGCATGGAATACGTCGCGCTGGCGCTGGCCCTGGTGCTTTCGGTGCTGGGCGTGGCGCTGCTCATGCTGGGCACCGGCCGGTTGTATGCGCCCAGCCTGCGGGGCCGCCGGGCCGTCATGCTGCCCGCCGGCGCGTTGGTCTACATCGCGTTGCCGCCGTCGCGCGACTTCGCCACCTCCGGCCTGGAGAGCGGGCTGACGCTGGCCTACCTCGGGTTGCTGTGGTGGATGATGGTCTGCTGGGCGCAGCCGGTGCGGAACCGCCCGGATCGCAGGCTCTTCATCGGTGCGCTGGCCTTCGTGGCCGGGTTCAGCGTCTTGGTCCGGCCCGAGCTGGCGCTGATGGGCGGGCTGGCGCTGATCATGATGCTGGTCGCGGCGCGGACGTGGCGCCGTCGGGTGCTGGTCGTGGTGGCCGGCGGATTGTTGCCGGTCGCCTACGAGATCTTCCGGATGGGCTACTACGGCCTGCTGGTGCCCGGGACCGCCCTGGCCAAGGATGCGGCCGGCGACAAGTGGTCCCAGGGCATGATCTATCTGTCGAACTTCGACGCGCCCTACGCGGTGTGGGTGCCGGTGGTGCTCGTCGTGCCGCTGGGGGTGCTGCTGCTGGCGGCACGCCGCCGACCGTCGTTCCTGCGCCCCGCGCTGGCGCCCGACTACGGGCGCGTGGCCCGGGCGGTGCAAAGCCCGCCGGCCGTCGTGGCGTTCGTCCTGGTGAGCGGTCTGCTGCAGGCGCTCTACTGGATCCGGCAGGGCGGCGACTTCATGCACGGGCGGGTGTTGCTGGCGCCGCTGTTTTGTTTGCTGGCCCCGGTGGCCGTGATCCCGGTGGCGATTCCCGACGGCCAGGACTATTCGCGGGAGACCGGCTATTGGGTGGCCGGCGCGGCCAGCGCGCTTTGGCTGGGGGTCGCGGGCTGGTCGCTGTGGGCGGCAAATTCGCCCGGGAATGGGCGACGACGCCACCCACGTCACCTACTCCGGAATCGTCGACGAGCGCCGCTTCTACGCGCAGGCCACCGGGCACGCACATCCGCTGACCGCCGCCGACTACCTGGAGTACCCGAGGATGGCGGCCATCCTGACAGCGCTCGACAACACCCCGGACGGGGCGTTATTGCTGCCGTCCGGCAATTACATCCAGTGGGACCTCGTGCCGATGGCGCCAGCCGCCGCCGGGAAGCCGCCGAACGGCAAGGCGCCCCAAAAGCCGCAGCACACAGTGTTTTTCACCAACCTCGGCATGGTGGGCATGAACGTCGGGCTCGACGTCAGGGTGATCGACCAGATCGGGTTGGCAAATCCGCTTGCGCAACACACGGAGCGGTTGCAGCACGGCCGCATCGGGCACGACAAGAACCTCTTCCCGGACTGGGTGATCGCCGACGGCCCGTGGGTGAAGGTGTATCCGGGGATTCCGGGTTATCTGGACGCGCAGTGGGTCGCGGAGGCGGTAGCGGCCCTGCAATGCCCCGAGACCCAGGCGGTGCTGAGTTCGGTGCGCGCCCCGATGACCCCGCACCGATTCCTCTCCAACCTGCTGCATTCCTATGAATTCACCAAGTACCGGATCGACCGCGTTCCGCGTCTACGAGCTCGCCAGGTGCGGGCTGCCCGTGCCCGAGGCGGTCCCGCCGCCGCCCCGCGAGTAAGCCTCGCGCAGAAGAATTTTCGACCAGATCTCGAAAACAATCACTGACCCGCGCCCCGCGAAAAATTGCCAGCAACATCACATTTGGGCCTTCACCAGCTGGCAATGGCGCTCAAGCACATGCGGAAACACCGATTTACGGCGTCGACAGTTTCGCCTGGAAAACAGTGGGTAGCGAGGGCCGAATGACGCTGTGCGGGGCCGCCTCGATGCGACCCGACGGCTGAAGGTGTGGTTGACTACACGGGCACTGCTGCGCCCGATCGCATGCAGTACGACCCAAATCATGGACGCGTCCAGATGTTGGGCGCGCCGAAAGGATGAGGAAGCAAGGATGACGCTTGTCGACAGGTTTCGCGGCGCCGTGGCGGGTATGCCGCGGCGGCTCGTGGTGGGGGCCGCTGGCGCGGCCCTGCTCTCGGGCTTGATTGGCGCCGTGGGGGGCTCGGCGACCGCTGGTGCGTTCTCGCGCCCGGGTCTGCCGGTGGAGTACCTGCAGGTTCCGTCCGCGGGGATGGGCCGCGATATCAAGATTCAGTTCCAAAGCGGTGGCGCCAACTCGCCCGCGGTGTACCTGCTCGACGGTATGCGCGCGCAGGACGACTTCAACGGCTGGGACATCAACACCCCGGCGTTCGAGTGGTACAACCAGTCCGGCATTGTCGGTCGTCATGCCGGTCGGTGGGCAGTCCAGCTTCTACTCCGACTGGTACAAGCCCGCCTGCGGTAAGGCCGGCTGCACCACCTACAAGTGGGAGACCTTCCTGACCAGCGAGCTGCCGGCGTACCTGTCGGCGCAGAAGCAGGTCAAGTCGACCGGCAGCGCCGCCGTCGGTCTGTCGATGGCCGGGTCGTCGTCGCTGATCCTGGCCGCCTACCACCCGACCAGTTCGTTTACGCCGGCTCGCTGTCGGCGCTGCTGGACCCGTCACAGGGCATGGGACCGTCGCTGATCGGCCTGGCCATGGGTGACGCCGGCGGCTACAAGACGGCGACATGTGGGGGCCGAAGGAGGACCCCGCCTGGGCGCGCAACGACCCGTCGCTGCAGGTCGGCAAGCTGGTCGCCAACAACACCCGCATCTGGGTGTACTGCGGTAACGGCAAGCCGTCCGACCTCGGTGGCGACAACCTGCCCGCGAAGTTCCTGGAGGGCTTCGTGCGTACCAGCAACCTGAAGTTCCAGGACGCTTACAACGCCGCCGGCGGTCACAACGCGGTGTGGAACTTCGACGCCAACGGCACGCACGACTGGCCGTACTGGGGTGCGCAGCTGCAGCGCCATGAAGCCTGACCTGCAGCGGCGCTGGGCGCCACGCCGGGCGCCGGTCCGGCCACCGGCCGCCCTGCGGCCGGGAACAGCTCAGGGCACCTAAGCCCAGAACGACGCGACCGGCGGCGGGAACCTTTCGGGGTTGCCGCCGCTAGTCGTTTCTGGTCCGCGTGTGATTTGTTTCACTACCCTGCGGGCCGGGGGAACTACGGCGCTGGCTACTGTGCAGCACAGCGACTAGACGATGGAGGGTGGACATGAGGGTCGTGCGGGGTCTGTCAGCGCTTCTTCGGGTGTTCTGCGTTGCCGCGCTGTCGGTCGGGTTGGTCGGTGTGGCGGTGACACGGCGGGACCCGCCGGCAAGGCCAGGGCGGCGGGTTACGAGAGCCTGATGGTGCCGTCGGCGGCGATGGGCCGCGACATCCCGGTGGCCTTCCTGGCCGGCGGTCCGCACGCGGTCTATCTGCTGGATGCCTTCAACGCGGCGCCGGACGTCAGCAACTGGGTCACCGCGGGTAACGCGATGAACACGCTGGCCGGCAAGGGCATCTCGGTGGTGGCGCCCGCCGGCGGCGCTTACAGCATGTACACCAACTGGGAGCAGGACGGCAGCAAGCAGTGGGACACCTTCCTGTCCAGCGAGCTGCCCAACTGGCTGGCCGCCAACAAGGGCCTGGCACCCGGTGGCCACGCCGCCGTCGGCGCCTCCCAGGGCGGCTATGCGCGCGATGGCGCTGGCCGCCTTCCACCCCGACCGCTTCGGCTTCGCCGGTTCGCTGTCGGGTTCCTGTACCCGTCGAGCACCAACTACAACGGCGCGATCCTGGCCGGCCTGCAGCAGTTCGGCGGCGTGGACGGCAACGGGATGTGGGGCGCCCCGCAGCTGGGCCGGTGGAAGTGGCACGACCCGTACGTGCACGCCTCGCTGCTGGCGCAGAACAACACCCGCGTGTGGGTCTACAGCCCGACCAACGATGGGGCAGCGATCCCGCCGCGATGATCGGCCAGGCCGGCGCGGCGATGGGCAGCGCCCGGGAGTTCTACCAGCAGTACCGCAGCGTCGGCGGGCACAACGGCCACTTCGACTTCCCGGGCGGCGGCGACAACGGCTGGGGCTCGTGGTCAGGGCAACTGGGTGCGATGTCGGGCGACATCGTCGGCGCCATTCGCTAGCCAGGGGCGTCAGAGAAGACCGCGCGGCGCATAGCCGCGCCGGCGAGCACGACGGGGCCCTGCGGCGAGCCGGTACCGTGTAGGGCGTGCAGCAGAGGGCGGGACGGCCGCGTCACACGCGGCGATGACGGGCTGGACGATTGGGAGCCCGACGTCAGGCTCAGCAGGAGCTTTCGATGGACCACCGACTCTGCTAGCAGGAGAACATGGCCACGAACGCCCGGCGTAAGCGCCACCGAATCCTCGCCTGGATCGCCGCCGTCGCGATGGCTGGCGTGGTGTTGTTGGTCATCGTGGCCGTGGTGGTCTTGCTGCGCAGCCGCGAATCACCGCCCAGCGCGGTGCCGCCCGGCGTCCTGCCGCCGTCCGTCCACGACCACCCACCCGCACAAGCCCCGGCCCGCTTCGCAAGACGCTTCCTGCCCCGACGTGCAGTTGATCACCGTCCCCGGCACCTGGGAGTCGTCCCCGCAGGACGATCCGCTCAACCCGATGCAGTTCCCGAATGCGTTGCTGCACAACGTGACTCGGCCGATCAGCCGAGCAGTTCCCCGCGTCCCGGGTGCAGGACGTACACCGTCCCCTACACCGCGCAGTTCCACAACCCGCTGAGCGGCGACACGCAGATGTCCTACAACGAAAGCCGCGCCGAAGGCACCCGCGCGACGGTCCAGGCGATGACCGACATGAACGACAAGTGCCCGTTGACCAGCTACGTGCTGATGGGTTTCTCCCAGGGCGCGGTGATCGCCGGCGACATCGCCAGCGATATCGGCAACGGCCGCGGACCCGTCGACGACGACCTGGTGCTCGGTGTGACGCTGATCGCCGACGGTCGCCGCCAGCCGGGGGTGGGCAACGATATCGGGCCCAATCCGCCGGGCAGGGCGCCGAGGTCACCTTGCAAGAGGTGCCGGTGCTGTCCGGGCTCGGGCTTGACCATGACCGGTGCGCGGCCAGGTGGTTTCGGTGCGCTGAACAGCAAGACCAACGAGATCTGCGCGACGGGTGACCTCATCTGCGCCGCGCCGGAGGAGGCGTTCAGCGTCGCCAACCTGCCGAACACGCTGAACATCGCTGGCCGGGGGCGCCGGCCAGCCGGTCCACGCGCTGTATGCCACGACGCAGTTCTGGAATCTGGACGGCGCAGCCGGCGACCGATTGGACGTTGAACTGGGCGCACGGGCTCGATCGCAAACGCGCCACATCCCAAACATGGGTGACATGGCCGTGGATACAGCGTCGGACCCGTTGACCGGGGCGATCGGCGGTACCTTGTGATTTGGTCTGCCGCGAGGCGCCCCTTAACATTAAGAGGAATTTAAGAGCACTAGGACTTTTGTTGCGGACCCGGTCGGGGTCGAAGCCGGCTGGGCTAGTCGGCCGGCGCTCCGCAGCGGGTGCCGTGCGAGGGCCGGCCCGCGGATAGATGTAATTGTCGGCGTAGCCGACCTAAAACTGTTGTGACAGGAGAGCGGCATGGCGTACCACAACCCGTTCATCGTGAATGGGAAGATCCGGTTCCCGGATAACACCAACCTGGTTCGTCACGTTGAGAAGTGGGCGAGGGTTCGTGGCGACAAGATGGCCTACCGGTTCCTTGACTTCTCCACCGACCGAGACGGTGTCGAGCGCGACATTTCGTGGTCGGAGTTCAGCGCCCGCAACCGCGCGGTGGGAGCCCGGCTGCAGCAAGTCACCCAGCCCGGCGACCGTATCGCCATCCTGTGTCCACAAAACCTGAACTACCTCATTGCGTTCTTCGGCGCGCTGTACTCGGGCCGGATCGCGGTGCCATTGTTCGATCCGGCCGAGCCGGGTCACGTCGGCCGTTTGCACGCGGTGCTCGACGACTGCACCCCGTCCACGATCCTGACCACCACCGACGCCGCCGAAGGTGTCCGCAAGTTCATCCGGAGCCGCGCGTCCAAGGAGCGCCCACGCGTCATCGCCGTCGACGCGGTGCCCAACGAGGTCGCCGCCACCTGGCAGGAGCCGGAGGTCGACGAGAACACCATCGCCTATCTGCAGTACACGTCCGGCTCCACCCGCACACCGACGGGCGTAGAAATCAGTCATCTGAACCTGCCCACCAATGTGCTGCAGGTGCTGGATGCCCTGGAGGGCACCGAAGGTGACCGCGGGTGCATGCTGGCTGCCGTTTTTCCACGACATGGGCCTGATCACGGCGCTGCTGTCATCGGTGCTCGGACACAGCTTCACCTTTATGACGCCCGCCGCGTTCGTGCGCAGGCCCGGGCGCTGGATCCGCGAACTCGCGCGCAAGCCTGACGATACCGGCGGCGTCTTCTCGGCCGCGCCGAACTTTGCGTTCGAACACGCCGCGATGCGTGGCTTGCCCCGCGACGATGAGCCGCCCCTGGACCTGAGCAATGTCAAGGGGATCCTCAACGGCAGCGAGCCGGTGTCGCCGGCGTCGATGCGCAAGTTCTACGACGCGTTCAGGCCCTACGGTTTGAAGGAGACGGCGATCAAGCCGTCGTACGGTTTGGCCGAGGCGACGCTGTTCGTCTCGACCACGCCGATGGACCAGCCGCCGAGGGTCATCCACGTCGACCGCGACGAGCTGAACAATCAACGGTTCGTCGAGGTGGCCGCCGATGCGCCGAACGCCGTCGCGCAGGTTTCCGCGGGCATTATCGGGGTCGACGAGTGGGCGGCCATCGTCGATCCCGACACCGCCAGCGAGCTGCCGGACGGGCAGATCGGCGAGATCTGGCTGCACGGCAAGAACCTGGGTATCGGGCTACTGGGGCAAGGAAGAAGAGACCGCTCGACACTTTCCGGAACATCCTCAAGTCGCGGATCAGCGAGTCGCACGCCGAGGGAGCCTCCGATGACGGGCTGTGGGTACGCACCGGCGACTACGGCACCTACTTCAACGGCCACCTCTATATAGCGGGCCGGATCAAGGACCTGGTCATCGTCGACGGCCGCAACCACTACCCGCAGGACCTGGAGTACTCAGCGCAGGAAGCCAACAAGGCATTGCGCACCGGCTACGTGGCCGCGTTCTCCGTCCCGGCCAACCAATTGCCGCAAGGAAGTGTTCGAAAACCCGCACGTCGGCCTCAAGTTCGACCCCGAGGACACCTCCGAGCAGCTGGTGATCGTCGCCGAGCGTGCCGCCGGTACGCACAAGCTCGACTACCAGCCCATCGCCGACGACATCCGGGCGGCCATCGCCGTGCGCCACGGGGTGACCGATCCGCGACTTGCTGCTGGTGCAGGCCGGGACGATTCCGCGGACCTCCAGCGGCAAGATCGGCCGCCGCGCCTGCCGCGCCGCCTACCTCGACGGCAGCCTGCGCAGCGGTGTCGGTTCGCCGACCGCCTTCGCCGGCGCAACAGACTGAATCCACGGAACTATGGCTGACACAGAATCTGATCCACTCCGAGAACGCCAACGGGGGCGGACGTCCCCGCCAAGAACGACCGACATGACCGTCCCCGAGATGCGCGCAGTGGCTGCGCAACTGGGTGGGCAAGGCCGTCGGGAAGTCACCCGACGACGATCGACGAGTCGGTGCCGATGGTGGAGCTCGGTTTGTCGTCGCGCGACGCCGTGGCGATGGCCGCCGACATCGAGGACATGACCGGTGTCACGCTGTCGGTCGCGGTGGCCTTCCAGCATCCGACCATCGAGTCGCTGGCCACGCGGATCATCGAGGGCGAGCCCGAAATGGACGACGACCGGGCGACGACGTCTCGGACTGGACGCGCAACGGCCCGGCCGAGCGCGTCGACATCGCGATCGTGGGCCTGGCGACCCGGCTGCCCGGCGACATGAACACCCCCGACGAGACGTGGCAGGCGCTGATGGAGGGCCGCGACGCGATCACCGACCTGCCCGAGGGCCGCTGGTCGGAGTTCCTGGAGGAGCCGCGGCTGGCCGAGCGGATCGCGAAGGCCCGCACCCGCGGCGGCTACCTGAAGGACATCAAGGGCTTCGACTCCGAGTTCTTCGCGGTGGCCAAGACCGAAGCCGACAACATCGACCCGCAGCAGCGGATGGCGCTGGAGCTGACCTGGGAGGCGCTCGAGCACGCCCGCATCCCGGCGTCGAGCCTGCGCGGCGCGGCCGTCGGCGTGTACGTCGGCGTCTCCAACAACGACTACAGCTTCCTGGCGGTGTCCGACCCGACCGTCGCGCACCCCTACGCGATCACCGGCACCGCGAGTTCGATCATCGCCAACCGGGTGTCGTACTTCTACGACTTCCGCGGGCCGTCGGTCGCCGTCGACACCGCCTGCTCGAGCTCGCTGGTGGCGACCCACCAGGCGGTGCAGGCGCTGCGCAACGGCGAGTGCGACGTGGCCGTCGCCGGTGGCGTCAACGCGCTGATCACGCCCGTGGTGACGCTCGGTTTCGACGAGATCGGCGCGGTGCTGGCCCCCGACGGCCGGATCAAGTCGTTCTCGTCGGACGCCGACGGCTACACCCGCTCCGAGGGCGGCGGCATGCTGGTGCTCAAGCGGGTCGACGACGCCCGCCGTGACGGCGACCAGATCCTGGCCGTGATCGCCGGCAGCGCGATCAACCACGACGGCCGGTCCAACGGCCTGATCGCGCCCAACCAGGACGCGCAGGCCGACGTGCTGCGCCGGGCCTACAAGGACGCCGGCATCGACCCGCGCACCGTCGACTACATCGAGGCGCACGGCACCGGCACCGTCCTCGGCGACCCGATCGAGGCCGAGGCGCTGGGCCGCGTCGTCGGCCGGGGACGTCCCGCCGACCGCCCGGCGCTGCTGGGTGCGGTGAAAACCAATGTGGGCCACCTGGAGTCGGCGGCCGGTGCGGCCAGCATGGCCAAGGTGGTGCTGGCCCTGCAGCACGACAAGCTGCCGCCGTCGATCAACTTCGCCGGCCCCAGCCCCTACATCGACTTCGACGCGATGCACCTGAAGGTGGTCGACACCGGCCACCGACTGGCCGCGCTACGGCGGCTACGCGCTGGCCGGGGTGTCCAGCTTCGGCTTCGGCGGGGCCAACGCGCACCTGGTGGTGCGCGAGGTGCTGCCGCGCGACGTCATCGAGCGCGAGCCCGAGCCCGCGCCCGAGCCGAAGAGCCGCCGCCGAAGCGGCCGAAGCCGCCGAGCCCCCACGTCGAAGGCCACGCGCTGCGGTTCGACGAGTTCGGCGAGATCATCACCGACGCACTCCGCGGCCGAGGAGGAAGAGCCCGAGCTGCCCGGCGTCACCGACGAGGCGCTGCGGCTCAAAGAGATCGCGCTGGAAGAGCTTGCGGCGCAAGAGGCCGCGAGCCGACCACCGCTGATCCCGCTGCGCGGTGTCGGCGTTCCTGACGTCGCGCAAGAAGGCCGCCGCCGCCGAGCTGGCCGACTGGATGGAAAGCCCCGAGGGTCAGGCGTCGTCGCTGGAATCGATCGGGCGGGCGCTGTCGCGGCGCAACCACGGCCGCTCGCGCGCGGTGGTGCTGGCCCACGACCACGAGGAGGCCATCAAGGGCCTGCGCGCGGTCGCCGAGGGCAAGCAGCGGCCGAACGTGTTCAGCGTCGACGGGCCGGTGACCAACGGCCCGGTATGGGTAATGGCCGGATTCGGCGCGCAGCACCGCAAGATGGGCAAGAGCCTGTACCTGCGCAACGAGGTCTTCGCCGAGTGGATCGAGAAGGTCGACGCGCTGATCCAGGACGAGCTGGGCTATTCGGTGCTCGAGCTGATCCTCGACGACTCGCAGGACTACGGCATCGAGACCACGCAGGTCACCATCTTCGCGATCCAGATCGCGCTGGGTGAGCTGCTCAAGCATCACGGCGCCAAGCCCGCCGCGGTGGTCGGCCAGTCGCTGGGTGAGGCCGCCTCGGCGTACTTCGCCGGCGGTTTGTCGCTGCGCCGACGCCACCCGGACGATCTGCTCGCGCTCGCACCTGATGGGTGAGGGCGAGGCGATGCTGTTCGGCGAGTACATCCGGCTGATGGCGCTGGTCGAGTACTCCGCCGACGAGATCAAGACGGTGTTCCCGACTTTCCTGATCTCGAGGTGTGCGTCTACGCCGCCCCCACCCAGACCGTCATCGGCGGTCCGCCCGAGCAGGTGGACGCGATCATCGCCCGCGCGGAATCCGAGGGGAAGTTCGCCCGCAAGTTCCAGACCAAGGGCGCCAGCCACACCCGCAGATGGACCCGCTGCTCGGGCGAGCTCGCCGCGGAGCTGCAGGGCATCAAGCCGATGAGCCCGACGGTCGGGATCTACTCGACGGTGCACGAGGGCAGCTACATCAAGCCGGGCGGCGAGCCGATCCACGACGTGGACTACTGGAAGAAGGGCCTGCGCCACAGCGTCTACTTCACCCACGGCGTCCGCAACGCCGTCGACAGCGGGCACACCACCTTCGTCGAGCTGGCACCCAACCCGGTGGCGCTGATGCAGGTGGGTTTGACGACGGCCGCGGCCGGGCTGCACGACGCCCAGCTGATCGCGACGCTGGCCCGCAAGCAGGACGAGGTCGAGTCGATGATCTCGACCATGGCGCAGCTGCTTCGTCTACGGCCACGACCTGAACATCTGGACGCTGTTCACGCGCGCCGCCGGACCGCAGGACTACGCGAACATCCCGCCGACCCGGTTCAAGCGCAAGGAGCACTGGCTGGACGTGCACTTCGCCCGGCAGCAGCTCGGTGCTCGATGCCGGGCAACCACGTCGCGCTGCCGGACGGTCGCCACGTCTGGGAGTACAACGCCCCGGGGCCTGACGGATCTGGCCGCGTTGGTGAAAGCCGCTGCGGCCGAGGTGCTTCCGGACGCGCAGCTGGCGGCGGCCGAGCGGCGTGCGGTTCCCGGCGAGGGCGCCCGGCTGGTGACGACGCTGACGCGGCACCCCGGCGGGGCCTCGGTGCAGGTGCATGCCCGCATCGACGAGTCCTTCACGCTGGTGTACGACGCGCTGGTGGCCCGGGCCGGGGTGGAGCGGCGTTGCCTTGCCGGCCGCGGTCGGCGCGGGCACGGCCATCGCGGCTCCGTCCAACGGGGCGGCAGCCGCACTGGAGGCGCCCGCCGATGGGGCCGAAGCCGAGACCCTGACGGACAGCCTGACCAACCGGTACTTCTCGGCCAGCATGGGCAAGTGGTCGCCGGACTCGGGCGAGACCATCGCGGAGCGGCTGGGCATGATCGTCGGCGCGGCGATGGGTTACGAACCCGAGGACCTGCCGTGGGAGGTGCCGCTGATCGAGCTGGGCCTGGACTCGCTGATGGCGGTGCGGATCAAGAACCGCGTCGAATACGACTTCGACCTGCCGCCGATCCAGTTGGCCGCGGTGCGTGACGCCAACCTCTACAACGTGGAGAAGCTGATCGAGTACGCGGTCGAGCACCGCGACGAGGTCGAGCAGCTGCACGAGTACCAGAAGACGCAGACGTCCGAGGAGATGGCCGGATACAGGCGGAGATGATGAGCGGCGCCACACCCGGCACGGTGGCGGCGCCGGCGCCCGACCCGCAGGGGGAGCCGGAGACGCAACAGGCGCCGCCGCCGGCCTCGGACGTACCCATCCCGCCGCCACCCACCGACCCGTCGGGGCCCAACGGCAAAGCGAACGGCGCGCAGCCGAAACCCAACCTGGCCGGGGCGGCCGTGGGGGCACGCCCCCAGAGGGAGTACCCCCACCCGCTGGCGGGGGCGCGCTCAGCCAGCAGGCGGTCGCCGCGGCGCTCAACTCCGACGTGCCGCCGCGCGACGCCGCCGAGCGGGTCACGTTCGCCACGTGGGCGATCGTCACCGGCAAGTCCCCGGGCGGCATCTTCAATCCGCTGCCCGAGCTGGACGACAAGCAGGCCGCCAAGATGGCGCAGCGCCTCTCGGAGCGCGCCGAGGGCCCGATCACCGTCGAGGACGTGCGGACGTCGGAGAACATCGAGGCGCTGGCCGAGAAGGTGCGCGCAGTACCTGGAGGCCGGCGTGATCGACGGGTTCGTCCGTACCCTGCGGCCGCGGCCCGAGGGACCCGCGGAAGCGTCGCGGGTGCCGGTGTTCGTGTTCCACCCGGCCGGCGGCTCGACCGTCGTGTACGAGCCGTTGCTCAACCGGCTGCCGCCGGACGTCCCGGTGTACGGCTTCGAGCGGGTCGAGGGCATCGATCGAAGAGCGTGCGGCGCAATACGTTCCGAAGCTGATCGAGATGCAGGGCGACGGGCCCTACATCCTGGCCGGCTGGTCGCTGGGCGGTGTGCTCGCCTACGCGTGCGCGATCGGGCTCAAGCGGCTGGGCAAGGACGTCCAGTGGGTCGGGCCTGATCGACGCGGTCCGCGCCGGCGAGGAGGTCCCGCAGACCAAGGAGGAGATCCGCAAGCGCTGGGACCGCTACGCCCGGTTCGCCGAGAGGACCTTCAACGTCACCATCCCGGAGATCCCCTACGAACAGCTCGAGGAGCTCGACGACGAGGGCCAGATCCGGTTCGTGCTCGAGGCGGTCAGCCAGAGCGGCGTGCAGATCCCGGCCGGGATCATCGAGCACCAGCGCACGTCGTACCTGGACAACCGGGCCATCGACACCGCCCAGATCCAGCCGTACGACGGGCATGTCACCCTCTACATGGCCGATCGCTACCATGACGACGCGATCATGTTCGAGCCGCGGTATGCCGTTCGTCAGCCGGACGGTGGCTGGGGCGAGTACGTGTCCGACCTCGAGGTCGTGCCGATCGGTGGCGAGCACATCCAGGCCATCGACGAGCCGATCATCGCCAAGGTGGGCGCACACATGACCGAGGCGCTGGACAACATCGAGGCGGGGCGCCGCCGGACGAGTGAGGTGGGCAAGTAGTGACCGGTGCGGAGCCTTCTCGCGCTCACACGACAGCCGAAAAGCTGGCCGAGCTGCACGCTCGGATGGAGCTGGCGAAGGAGCCCGGCGGGGAGAAGGCCATCGCCAAGCGCGACAAGAAGGGCATCCCCAGCGCCCGCGCCCGCATCCACGCGCTGGTCGATCCGGGCACCTTCCTGGAGGTCGGGGCGCTGGCCAGGACGCCGGACGACCCGAACGCGCTCTACGGTGACGGGTGCGTCACCGGGCATGCCATGATCGACGGCCGCCCGGTCGGGGTGTTCTCCCACGACCAGACGGTCTTCCAGGGCACGGTCGGCGAGATGTTCGGCCGCAAGGTCGCGCGGCTGATGGAGTGGTGCGCGATGGTCGGCTGCCCGATCGTCGGCATCCAGGACTCGGGTGGCGCGCGCATCCAGGACGCGGTCACGTCACTGGCGTGGTACGCCGAGCTGGGCCGTCGTCACGAAGCGCTGTCCGGACTGGTGCCGCAGATCTCCCTCATCTTCGGCAAATGCGCCGGGGGAGCGGTGTATTCGCCGATCCAGGACGACCTGCTGGTCTCGGTGCGTGACCAGGGCTACTTCTTCGTCACCGGTCCCGATGTGATCCAGGAGGTCACCGGCGAGGAGGTCACCCTCGACGAGCTCGGCGGCTCCGACGCGCAGGCACGCTACGGCAACATCCACCAGGTGGTTGACTCCGAGGCCGAGGCGTTCCAATACGTCCGCGATTTCCTGTCGTTCCTGCCGTCGAACTGCTTCGACAAGCCGCCGGTAGTCAATCCCGGGCTGGAGCCGGAGATCACCCCGACCGATCTGGAGCTCGACTCGATCGTGCCGGACTCGGACAACATGGCCTACGACATGCACGAGATCCTGCTGCGCATCTTCGACGACGGCGACTTCCTCGACGTCGCCGCGCAGCACGGGCCGGCCATCATCACCGGGTACGCCCGGGTCGACGGGCGTCCGGTCGGCGTGGTCGCCAACCAGCCCATGCACCTGTCGGGGTCGATCGACAACGAAGCCTCCGACAAGGCCGCGCGGTTCATCCGGTTCTGCGACGCGTTCGACATCCCGCTGGTCTTCGTGGTGGACACCCCGGGCTTCCTGCCCGGAGCGGAGCAGGAGAAGAACGGCATCATCAAGCGCGGCGGCCGGTTCCTGTACTCGGTGGTCGAGGCCGACGTGCCGAAGGTGACGATCACCATCCGCAAGTCCTACGGCGGCGCATACGCCGTGATGGGATCCCGGCAGCTGACCGCCGACTTCAACTTCGCCTGGCCCACCGCGCGCATCGCCGTGATCGGTGCCGAGGGGGCCGCACAGTTGCTGATGAAGCGGTTCCCCGACCCGACCACGCCCGAGGCGCGGCAGATCAAGAAAGACTTCATCGAGGGCTACAACCTCAACATGGCGATCCCGTGGACGGCCGCCGAACGCGGCTTCATCGACGCGGTCATCGACCCGCACCAGACCAGGCTGCTGCTCCGCAAGTCGATGCACTTGCTGCGGGACAAGCAACTGTGGTTCCGCGTCGCGCGCAAGCACGGCCTGATCCCGGTCTAGTTCTTACCGCGAGCGGGAGGTGCCCCCAGCTCGCGCAGTAGCTACGGCCGCAGCGCGCCGGCGACCAGTTCGTCGAATCGCTCCAACGCCTCGTCGTCGTCGGCGTCGATGCCGCGCAGCGCACCCCGGTCGGCGAGATACCGCTGCGCGTAGAGCCGGGCGACCAGCGCCTTGCGCTCCCCGCCGCGGGTGGCGCGTTCCCAGGCGGCCTGCTCGGTAAGCAACGCCGCGGCGTACACGTCGCCCATGAATTGGGCGAGCGGGAACAGCCGCGCCTCGGCCATGTCGCGATCCAGTTTGGACCACGCCGTGATCGCCGCGTCCAAATCCTCGATGCGCCCGGCGATTAGCCGCGTGGTGTCGTCGTCGTCGGAAACCGACACCGCGTCGCGCAACCGCGCCAACAACGACTCGTGCGCACGGGTCTGCTCGATGCCGCGCCGCACATCCAGGCAGAGGATGTTGTCGGGCCCCTCCCAGATGGTGTTGACCTGCGCGTCGCGCAGCAGCCGCGCCACCGGCCAGGTCTCGATATATCCGTTGCCGCCGTGGATTTCGATCGCGTCGGACGCCGCGGTGATCCCGAGCCGGCAGGCTTTGAGCTTGGTGACCGGCACGGCGATGCGTTGCCGCATGTTGCGGGGCTGGCGGTGGTTGGTGGCGCCGGTGCCGTCGAAAACCATTGCCTGCGCGGCTTCGACGTCGACGATCATCTCGGCGAGCTTGCGCCGCATCAGCGGTTTGTCGATGAGCGCGCCGCCGAACGCGTGCCGCTGCCGGGTGTAACACAGCGACTCGACCAGAGCGCGGCGCGCGTTGCCGAGCCCGAACAGGGCGATGCCGAGGCGCGCGGCGTTGGTCAGCTCCATCATGCGGCCCAACCCCTTGCCGTCGGACGGGCCCGCCTCGCCGGTGGGTTCGCCGGACAGCAGAAACGCCTCGGCGTCAACGAATTCGACCTCCCCGGAGGCCACCGAGCGGGTGCCGAGCTTGTCCTTCAGGCGGCGCACCCGCACCCCGTTGCGTGACCCGTCGCGTCGGGTGCGCAGCACCAGGAAGTTGGCGACGCCCCGCGTCGAGTCGGGCGCGCCCACGGGCTTGGCCAGTACAACGAATGCCTCGCCGGCACAGTTGGACGCAAACCACTTGAAGCCGTTGATAATCCACGCATCACCGGCGCGGGTAGCGGTCGTCTCGAGTGCCCCCAGGTCCGAGCCGCCGGTGCGTTCCGTCAGCAGC
Organism: uncultured Actinomycetota bacterium; assembly: GCA_963850895.1. Taxonomy (GTDB): domain Bacteria; phylum Actinomycetota; class Actinomycetes; order Mycobacteriales; family Mycobacteriaceae; genus Mycobacterium. Next base: position 759,644 of record CAWKNK010000003.1, read on the forward strand.
TGCGCCGTCTCACCCGCCCACTCGCCGGAGGCGAACTTGGCCAGCACATGCTCTCGCACGTCGGCCGGCGCGTAGGCGGCCACCAGCGACTGGACCATGCCGCCGCCCGTGCCCAGCGCGCAGCCCATCCCGATGTCGGCCTGGTTGAGCAGATAGTTGGATGCGAACAGGCCCAGGCCCGAGCTCACCTTGGCGGCACGCGCGTCGTTGCGCAGGGCCTGCTGGGCATCCAGGACCGCGCGCTTGGACTGGGTGAAGGACGCCGGCATGACGACCTGGCTGATGTCGTGTCCCCAGCGGTCGTAACGCTCAAGCCGGGGCGGGTTGCGGTCGGTCTCCTCCGCCCATCTCGCGACCCGGCCGCCCATCAGCTCGCCCATGCGCGCCAGATGCGGCTCGACGACCGACAGCTCCTCGGGCTGTAGGTAGTACGCCATGGTGAACTGCAGGGTGGGATCGGCGAGGTACCAGTTGAGATCCACGGCCCCGCGGTAGTTGTCGGTTTGGTAGCGCTGCGCCTTCTCCTCGGTGGAGAAGGGCAGCCTGTCCACCGCCTCAACGGCGTACTCACTCATGCGTGAGACGCTACGCGCTCGTGAAGAAAACCAGACGGACCCTGCCGATCTGGATTTCGTCGCCGCTGGCCAGCACCGCCGAGTCGACGGGTTCCCGGTTGAGATAGGTTTGGTTCATGCTGCCCACATCGACGATGCGGAATTGGCCTCCCTCGCTTCGGAATTCAGCGTGCCGGCGGCTGACGGTGATGTCGTCGAGGTAGATGTCGCTTTCCGGATGCCGGCCCGCGGACATAACGGGTTGGGTCAGGGCAAACTGTGAGCCGGTGTTGGGCCCGCGCTTCACGACGAGCAGCGCCGAGCCCGGGTCCAATACCGGCGTGTCTTCGACCGATGCGCCGGCATCGGCTGGCGGCGCGTCGAATTCGGCGGGAACGGCGCTGCCGATGGCACCGGTGCGTTCATCCGAGCCCTCGCTGTGAGTTGGCCGGTGCGGCGTCGACCCCGTGGTGCTCACGCGGCTCGCGGCAGATCCGGGTTGGCCGCTTGCGATGTCGGCCGCTTCGGTGCCGGTGCCCAGCCGACGTAGGTCAGGTACAGGCCGACCAGGGCGAAGACGATGCACAGCGTTATCCACCAGGCTTGTGCGCCGATCATGTCGTTGGCCACCGAGGCGAAGAACTTGGGAAAGGCCACCAGCAGCAGCCCGCGCAGCACGATCAGCCAGCCGAGCAGGGAAACGATGACCGCCGCGGCGCCGCGCCAGTTTTGGTGAGCGGCAACAATGGTCAGGCCAAGCAGCAAGACGAAGGCGCCGGTGACAAAGGTCCACATCGAATTCGCCTCGAACTGCGATAGCAGCGTCTGCATGTCGGAGGCGCGCGCCACCGCCGTCACATCGACAATCACGAGGAAGGGGCCGAGCACGCGGGAGAAGAAGCGTGTCGCGGTCTGCGACTGTTGTGAACCGTTCATTGCCGTGCCTCTCATCCGACGCCGGTCATTGGGCGACCCCGTTAATCGGAGCACTTGACCGCGGCGTCGAGATAGGGACTTATGGCACTCCCTCGCGGGACCGTGGTTATACCGGCGCCACGAACTCGGAGGTGTAAAACTCCGACGGATTCTGCGAGCTTCCGTTGGGCCGCTCGATAATCACCCACACCCCCGTCGTGCCCGGCCGAATGGTGTCCTGCACGGTCGCCGTTCCGTTGCCCGCCCCGTCGGTCTCCATGCCGGAGAAAGCGGTGCCAGGATCACCCGGCCCGCAGGTGCTCGACGCCGGCCGGGGCATCTGGATGAGCCCGACGTCGAAGTGGGTGCCGGGCTCGGGCTCGTCGTACAGATGCACCTCGGCAATCGCTTTTGACCCGGCGGTATGGATCAGGACCGAACCGGTGCCGAGCATCGGCGCCGGCACCTTGGGGGCGACCCCGACGCGGCTGAAATCGCAGCGCCGCAAATAGTTGTCCAGGACGACCGTGGTGCCGCCTTCGGCGGTCACCTTGCTGATTTCGAACGTCGCCACCGGGGTGATCACCACGGTGATCGCCGCCGCACATGTTCCGAGACGTGTCAGCGCGTGCATGGGGCCACCTATTGTTTTCGTGTGAAGTGGATTACGGCGGAATGGGTATTGACCCGAGCTTGGTGAAATTAAACCTATTGCCGACAATTACTCAATCGTTAATTTCGGCAGTTATTTGGCGGCTGACTAATTACGCGCGAAAGCCTTTATAAAGCCCGTCGGATGTAACGACTTCCGTTACGGCTTAATGCGGATCTGTCCCGGGGACCACCACCCGCTACGGGTCGCGGTGCCGAGGTCGAGCTGCGCGGGATGGGCATCGGCGATGGTGTCGAATTTGCGTAGCGATCCCCAGTCGCGGCCCCAGTCGTGGGACAGGTAGGTCGACATCACATGAGCCCGTAGCAGCAGGTCGGTGATGCCCAGCAGGCCGCCGTTGACGCCATCCTGCCAGGTGTCGGTGTCCTGCTTCTTGGCGTTGTAGTCCGGAGTGATACGGAACTTGGGGATCTCGGTGACGCCGTTGACGTGCAGCATCGGCTGCTGGCACGGGAAGGCCAACCCGACCGCCCAGTCCATCAGCACCGGCTGTGTAGAACCGACGTACTCCTGCAACGAACGCAGCTCCGGCACACGCGGCGGGGTCAGCGCGATCCAGTCGTCCGGCGTCAGCGACAGGTCCTCGGCGACCACCCGCACCGCGACCGCGTCGGCGGGCATTTGGGAGCGTGGGAAGCGAAGGTTGCGCCACACTTTGGGTTGCTCCCCGTAGAGGTCGTAGGGCACGAGTCGCCCGGCGGGCAGCACGTCGCCACCGGGCCCGGGCTTGCCGAATTCCAACACCACGGTCTGCCCGTTGGTGTGGTGGTGCAGGATGCTGTTGCCGGCGATCGTGCCGGCGGCGGTCACCACGACAAGCGGGTGTCCGGCGTCGGGTTTCGGCAGCTGGTACCACGCCGAGGTGAGCTTGCTCTGCTGTTGCGCCCCGGTTGCGTAGCTGCCGGCCAGCGGAACCTGATCGGGGTTGAGGCCGTAAGGCAGCGGCACCGTCGATCCGTTGATGCCCGGCGTCGTCAGCTTGGTCGGCGCGTCCCAGTCGTAGTCGGTACCGGGCTGCGGCACGGACGTCTCCTTGACCGACTCGGCCAGAGTGCGGTCCGGTACGCCGTTAGGGGTGAACCCGGTTGGGTTGACACCACCCAACGGGCCTAACTTGCCGTAGTTGTCGGGCAGGGGCGCCATGAAGCCGGCGTTGCTGTCCGGCTCGACGAGCACGTCGTCGGCCAGACCACAGCCCCCGCTGAATTCCCGAAGGTTGTCCCAGGCATTGGAGTAGGTCGGGTACTGACGCACGATGCCGGCCACCATCGAAGCGATGAACACCAGCGCCATGAAGCCGGCCGCGATCGGTATCGGTGCGGCAGTCACTGCCCGCGCCAGCCGGCCCTCGCCATGGCTGGGGTCTGCGAAGTGCAACCACGCCGCATACACCGCGGCAATCGCGAATAGTGCGAAAAAGATTGCGCTGACCGTGATTCCGCCGATTTTCGGCATGCTGCTGTTGAACGGCACCCCATAACTGGAGACATACCACCAGCCGTTGGTGGTGGCGAAGCACAACGCCAACACGAACATCAGCGCCGCCAGGAACGCCATCCGGTTGCGCGACCAGCGCAGCACCTTCGGCGACACCAGCACCGTCGTCAGCGCGGCCATCGCGGCGCCCACCGCCGCGAACAGCCCGAAGTGGTGTACCCACTTGGTCGGGGTGAACATCAGGAAGAACATGGTGCCGAAGATGACGCCCATCAAACGCCACGCCGGCCCGCGGGCCACACCGGGAATTCGCTTGCGCCGCAACATGATGAACACGGCCGTGAACAGGCACAGCGCGGTGATCAGGAAGCCGAAGCGACGCGATAGCGAGCCGTCGACGGTGGGCAGAATCAGGTAGTAGTAGCGCAAGTTCTCGGTGTACCAGGCCTGGCTGGGCCCGATGTCAGTGCGAATCCTGGTGGCTTCCAACACCGTTGACAGCGTCTGATCGGCGAACACCACGGTCAGGATGACCGTGCCGGCGGCCAGCATGGGTGCCACCAGCGCCAAGGTGCCGACCAGCCGATGCCGGCGGACCAGAATACGCAGGATCGGGCGGCCACCGGCGACCAGCGCGGCCACCGCGATCAATCCGGTGGGCTGGACGCCGAGGGTGAATGCCGCAGCGATGACCGCCAGTGCGGCGGGCGTCAGTCGGCTGTAGCGCATGGAGCGCTCGATCAGCACATAGGTGACCAGCGAACCGACGGCGATGATCGGCTCGGGGCGCAGACCGTTGTCGAATGGCATCCATGCGGTCAGCAGGACCATGCCCGCCGCCCAATTCGCCGGCTTGCTGGCGGCTACCGCGGGCCCGAGTCGGGGCAGTACCTCACGTGAGAGCAGCAGCCAGCACACCACCCCGGCGATCAAGTCCGGCAACCGCATCCACAGGCTGGCATCGCTGACATGGGTCATCAGCGCCAGCAGGTTGTAGTACCAGCCGAAGGGGTCCTCGGGGCTGCCGAACCAGCGGAAGTAGTTCGACATGTAGCCGGCGTGGTCGGCGACCCGGGCCATGCCCAGGATGTAGCCGTCGTCCGACGAGTTCGCCCCGATCACATGCCAGAGCACGAAGCCGAAGATCACTGTGACGTCGGCCAGGGTGAACGTGCGCCAGTTCGCGGGAATGAGCCGGCGCATCCGGTGACCGTCCAGCTGATCGAGGCGCCATAGCGCGACCAGCGCCACGATGGTGGACACGATGGCCAGCACCATCGCGGCCAGCTTCAAAGTCGTTGGGGTGGTGGAGAACCGGGTGTCGATGGTCGCCGACAACTTCAAATCCGGTGGGGCAGGGCCGGTGAGGTCGGTGAATACCCCCACGATCTGGGGCCGCAGGTTGGGATCGGGGAAACCACCGCTGATCGGTTTGCCCGCTGGATCAGTCAGTCCGACAAAGGTGGCGAAGGCGCCGGCTTTTGTCGAGGTGATCTCGATGCGCTGACATTGCGGGGACGCCACCTCGATCCCGAGGCGCGCTGGCGATCACCACATTGCGGTCGGTGACGTCCACGCGCTTGCCATTGACGACAACGAACAACGCGTTCAGCGCGGCATCCTTGCCCTTCTTGGGCGCCGTACTCAGCACGACCCCGCCGTCTGGTGGCAGGGCGCGCACCGCAGAGCAGGGCACGGTTGCCGTCACGTCGACCGGGGTCAGCGAAATCAGCGGTGCGGTAACGCTATTCAGTCCCCCGCCAGCGGGAGGTGCCCCCAGACCGTTCTGTGGCCAATTCAGGGTCGCGGTGGTCTGCACGACGGGTAACAGTGGGGTGGCCACCGACAACACGAACCCGACCAGGCCGGCGATGGTCGCCACCCAGCGCGTCATCCGCACGTCCTTGCTGGCCGTCGTCACGCTCATGGGAGTGCCCGAATCGGTCCCTGCCGGCTCCAGCCGTGCACTGTCATCACACCCTGTTCGATAACGGCGTCCGGCGCCTGATCAGCCGGTACCAACGGGAAGTACTGCTCCACAGATCCCCAGTCGCGATACCAGTCGCCACGCAGATACGTCGAGATCGTCGAGGTACGAAGCATCGCCTGAGCGAACAGGAACGGACCGCCGGCCTCGCTGGCTTGCCACCCATTCGACGACGCCGCCGTCTGTTTGTGATCGGGCAGGATGCGGTATTGCGGGAGTTCCGCAACGCCAAGGTGTTCGGAGAACGGCCGCTGGCACGGAAAGTTCGCGGCGGTCGCGATGTCCATCAGCACGGGTGTCTGCGATCCCATCAATTGCTGCAGGGTCTGCAGCACCGGGACCCGCGGCGGCGTGAACGCGAACCACTCATCCGAACTCAGGTTCGGGTCGTAGGCCACGATGCGCGCCACGTTGGCCTCGGGCGGCGCCCAGGTCAGCGGGAACCGAAGATTGCGCCACGCCGGCTCCGGGCCGATGTCGATCGGCTGCACTTCCGTCAGGGGCTGGGTGGTGCCGTCGGGGCGAGCCACTCCCCACTGCAACTTCAGCGACTGGCCGTAGGTGAAGGTGCCGTCCTCTTTGTACGACCAGATCGCACCCGACGCCGACACCACGACGATCGGCCGGTCCGGGGTGCGTTCTGGCAGCTGGTACCACGCCGAGGTGGCCGTGGCGGCCAGCGAATTCTCGCCGTAGCTGCCCATCACCGGGGTGCGGGCCGAGTCGAGGCCGAACGGCAGCGCCGCGTGCGAGCCGTTGACGCCGACAGGGCCTTTCCCGCCGGCCGTGCCCGCGGAGTCGCTCATCGCGGCGTTGGGCTTGTTGGGTGACGCGTCGGAATTCACCACCCCCGGTTTGGTCACCACCGGGTACGACCTCAGGTCATTACCCACGCCGTCGGGTTTGAAGCCGACCGGGTTGATGCCGCCGAGCGGGCCGTCGGGGCCGAAGGTCTGCCCGGGCGCTGGCTGCAGCATGCCGGCATTGGGGTCGGGCTCGGTCAGGACGTCGTCGGCCATGGCGCAGCTCATTGGTGACAGCCCCGAGGTGATGGCGGCGAGATTGGCCTTGCCGGTGGTGTAGAGCGGGTAGCGGAACACGGCGCCCTTGGTCAGTGAGGCGACTTCGCCGACGACCATGATGGTCGCGACCACCAGCAGCGGGGTCGACGCCAGAACACGGTTGCGCCGGTTGTCCTTGACTTCGGTGTGGCCGGCGTAGTCCATCCGGAAGTGCTGCCAGGCGGCCAGCAGGCCGGTGATGATGGACAAAGTCAAAAACATCGACGTCACCGGATGGCTGGCGACGACCGGCTGGATGTCGTACCAAGGCACCCCATAGTTGCCGACGTAGAACCAGCCGTTGATGCCGGAGGTGGCCACCGCCAGCACGAACAGCAGCGCCGTCACGTACAGCGTCAGGTTGCGGCGGTTGTGCAGGCCGATCCGCGCAAGGGCGAACGCGGTGACCGCACCCAGCGCCCCGGCCAGTCCGGCGAAGGCACCGAACTGGATCGCCCACTTCGTCGGGGTGAACGTCAAGAGCAAGAGGCCGATGGCGGTGGTGCCGATCAACCGCCAGGCCGGGCCGCTGGCCACGCCCGGAACCCGGCCCCGGCGCAGCAGGATGACCAGCATTCCGAACATACACAGCAGTAGCACCAGCACCGCGAACCGGCGGGCCATCGACCCGTCGGGGTTGGACTCCACCGTGAGGAAGTAGTAGCGCAGCCAATCCTGGTACCAGGCGATCGTCGGCCCGACTTTGTATTTGATGCGCGCCGACTCGGCGATGGTGGCCAGCGTCTGACTGCGGAACACCACCAAGAGGATCAGGGACAGCGACGCCGCCAGCACCGCCAGCTGGCGCCATGCAGCCCGTCGGTCTCCCGGCGCCGCCGGATCGTCTGGGCGATGGCCCGCGATCCGGTCAGCAGCGCGGCGACGGCGATCAAGCCCTGCGGCGCCAGCGTCGCGGTGAGCATCGCGACGAAGATGGCGACCGCGGCCGGGGCCAGCCGTTGCAGCGCGATCGCGCGTTCGACCAGCATCCAGGTGATCAGCACGCCGAGCGCGATCAGCGGCTCGGGCCGCAGGCCGTTGTTGAACGGCAACCAGGCGGCCAGGAACACCGCACCCGCGGTGAACACCGCCACCCGGTTCGCCGCCAGGCCGCCCCTGCCCGGCCCCAGCCTGCGCAGGATCCAGTGGCTGATCACCAGCCAGCAGGCGATCCCGGCCAGCGTGGCCGGTAACCGCATCCACACGCCGGCGGTGCTGACCGACGCCAGCCTGGACAGCACCCCGAGGTACCAGTCGAACGGCGCGTCCGTCGTCGCCGAAGTAGCGGTAGTAGTTGGCGATGTAGCCGGCCTTGGGGGCGACGCGGGCGATGGTCAGGTTGTAGCCATCGTCGGATGAGGTGGCGCCGATGACGTGCCAGAGCAGCAGCGTCGCGATCACTCCGGCGTCGGCGATCCAGGTCGCGACCCCGACGCGGCGCCACGAACTCCACCGCGCCCGGGGGCGATACCGGGAGAGCCAGGCGATCGGCGACCGCCAATTGACCAGCGTGCCGCCGCCGCGACTGCGGCGGTCCAGCGCGGCCAGCGCCATGACGGCCGTCAGGACGGCCAGGGCGCCCACGACCATGGCGAGCTGTTTGAGGGCGGTGGGGGCGGTGATGAACCGGGTGTCGATGTCGACGCGAGCGGACAGACCGGGTTGGGCGGGCACCTTCAGGTCCGTGAAGATCCCGCCGACCTGGGGCTTCTTTTCCGAGGGCAGCATCCCGGAGGCGCCGGGCATGCCGACGAACTCCGCGCCCGCCGCGCCCGCGTCGGCCCAGGCGTGCAGCACGCTACAGGCCCCGCCGGCGACCGCCGGGCGCGGCGCCACCGCGGCCACGGTGTCGCGGAACGCGACGACCACCAGGTCCTTGTCGGCACGCACGAACAGCCCGTTCTTGCCGGCGTCCATCCCGCCGGTGGGCAGGGTGGAGACCACCAAGCCGCCGCTGGGGGGCAGGGTGGCGATCGCCGCGCATGGGATGGAGATGTCCAGCGCGCGCGGCGCCCCGGACACCAGGGGCGCGGTGATCTGGGTGACGTGCCCGTCCGTGGTGCCCTGAGGCCACAGCACGGTCGCGGTGGTCTGTCGGACGGGGAGCAACGGGACGAGCGCGCACAACAGCAGTCCCACGATCCCCGCGATCGCGGCCACCAACCGTGGGATCCGCTGCGATCGCTGATTACCGTCGTGGGGCACGAGGCTCGATCGTAAGCGAAGCCGCTTTGTCCGATGAGGACGCGGGGCCGCACGGGGCCCGCACAACGTGGCGCGTCATCGCGCCAGCCGCGCTGCCAACGTGTCCAGGCCCGGGCCGTCGAGGTCCGAGAGCGCCGCGGGGCGGCCGGCCATCGCCATCAGCAGCGCCTCCCCGGGGCCCGTGACGTCGGGGCCGTGGCCGTGTGCCCAGTCGACGTCGGTGGCGCGCAGCCGCAATCCCCTGATCCGGCGTCCAGCGCCGAGCCGGGGGTTGCCCGGCACCAGACCGAGGACGCGGGTGAGTCGATCGGTCGGGATGGTGCGCGGCCGACCAAGCGAGCGACGGATGTCTTGGTGATGGATCGTGCCGTCGACGAGCGCGATCATGCCGCCGAAACCCGCTGTCAGACCACGCGGTTCGAGGTGATCGCGCAGCAATTGCAGCAGTTGGGACGGGGTCAGGGCCGCGAACTCGTCGACGCCCACTTGGTTGGCCCGCACGAGCCAGCCCTTTGCGAAGCGCTTCAGCAGGCCCAGCGGGCCGAGCTCCTCGTAGCTGATCACATGCGCCACAACGTCTTTGACGGTCCACCCTACGCATAGAGTGGGCATCGCCCAGTCCTGGGGCGTGAGGGTGGCCAGGAATTCCGCGAGGTCGGCCCGTTCGGCGCGGGCCATGCTCATCAGGGTGGCGGTCATTTCGGTGCCCCGGCGCGTAGCAGGCCGGCGAAGCGGACCTCGACCTGACTCATGAACGCCCTCCTTCCATTTGGTCGACGATGTCGGCGTAGGTGGCCAGCGCTTGCGCCCAGAACCGGTCGAGATCGGCGCGTAACGCCGCGAGACCGGTCGGCTCGAGCTGGTAGACGCGACGCGTTCCCGCGGCGCGATCGCGCACCAGTCCCGCGGACTTGAGCACTTTGAGGTGCTGGGCGACGGCCGGCCGGCTGACCGGCAGATCGCGCGCCAACTCGCCGACGGCCAGGGGGCCGTGTGCAAGACGTTCCACAATGGCCCGACGGGTCCCGTCGGCCAGCGCGACCCAGGCATCACCATCTCGGTAAGTGGCCACGAACCGTAAGTCTTTACCTACCGATGGCGGACATCAATGGGAAACCGTTTGCCCGCGGGGGTTTCGCAGTTGCCAGGAGTCCTGGCCTCAATTGGTGGCACGGGCGCGCAGCAGATGGGCGAGTTCGTCGCGATCGGCGATGCCGAGTTTGGTGAAGATGCGGTAGAGGTGTCCCTCCACGGTGCGCGCGGACACGTGGAGCCGTTCACCGATTTGGCGGCTGGACAGGCCCGCGGCGACCAGTGTGGCGACTTCGCGTTCTCGGTCGGTGATGGGAAGCGGCCGTTCAATGGTGGCGGTGGCCGGTGTGCGCAGGCCGCACTGGCTGGCGTGCCAGTGAGCATGCGTAGAGGACTCTAATTCCTTGAGCCGACTGTTGGCGCGAGCGTGTTCACGAGCTGCCTGGGCGGCGGCGTCGGCGGCCATGGCCATCGCTCCGAGCTTCTCGAAGCGGCCGGCAGCGTCATCGAGGAGATCACCGTCGTGGTTGGCCAGACCGCGGCTGTGCGTCGCGACGATCTCGGCCATCGGATTGCCCAGCAGGTCGGCGAGTTCGCGAAGTCGCGCAGACACGGAACGGTCCAGAAGTCCCAACAACTGAACATCACGATCGCCTAGTTTCAGGTCTTGCGCAGGGGCGCCGGGTTCCACAGACCGCTGCGCGTCGCGGTCCCCAGCTGGAGTTCGGCGGGCTGAGCGTTGGGGTAGTAGGGCGTCAACCGTTGCAGCGAGCCCCAGTCCCGAGACCAGTCGTCCTTCAGATAAGTCGCCACCGTCGTCGGCTTCACCAGCAGCTCGGTCACCCCGAGCGGGCCGCCGCCGTTGTTGTCCATCACCGGCGAGTTGGCTTCGGCGCCGAAACGGTCCGGCAGGATGCGCCATTTCGGTGTCTCGTCGAGGCCGTTCTGATGGCCGAACGGCCGCTGGCAGGGGAACGCCAGGCCGACCAGCCAGTCGAGGAACACCGGGTCTTTCGAGCCGACCACGTCCTGCAGCGTGCGCAGCTGCGGAATCCGCGGCGGCGTGAGCGCGATCCAGTGCTGCGGGGCCAGGTCTTCGTCGTCGGCGACTAACCGGACCTGGGTGGCACTGGTGGGGATGGCCGACAGCGGCAGCCGCAAGTTGCGCCACGCCGGGGAGGCCCCCACGTCGGCGAACTGGAACGACCCGCCGGGGCGTCCGCTCGCCGCTTCGTCATCGGTGGCCCACTGGACCTGGACCTCGCGGGGGTCGAAGCGACCGGCCGCGCTCACCACCAGCAGCGGCCGCGCCTTGTCGCGGGCGGGCAGTCGGTACCAGCCCGATCGCAGGTGGGCGGGCACCTGGATGCCCGGGCGCCAGCTGCCCAGGACGGGCGTGCGCGACGGATCCAGGTTGTAGGGCAGCTGGGCGACCGAACCGTTGATTCCCGGTGCCGGATTGGTGCCGCCCTCGGTGCCGGCCTCGGCGCCGGTGACCAGCTTGTCGTCGTTGATGAAGCTGCGGTCGCCCGGACGTTCCATCACCGGGTCGGCGCGGACGTCGGCGGGAATGCCGTTGGGCGTGAAGGCTTCCGACAAGCCCGCTCCCAGCGCGTCGCCCACCGTGGGGGCACCTCCCCACAGGGAGGTACCCCCACCCGCTCGCGGGGGAGCGCTCACCGGCGACAGCGCACCGGCGTTGGGATCCTGTTCCACCAGCACGTCCTCGGCCAGGCCGCAGGACTTGCCCGCCAAGGCCTGCAGGTTGGAGCGGCCCACCGACCAGGCGGGGTACTGAGCGGTCATCGCCAGGGTCAGCGACGCCACCTCGAACACGACCAGCACCCACGTCGCAATTGCCAACGGGGACTGGACGATTCCGGCCAGCCGTGCGCCGTATCGGGTCTTGGGCGGCCCGTCGGTGGGGGAAACGAAGTGGAACCACGCCGCCAGCAGTAGCACCAGTACGGTCAGTCCGAGCAGCGCGGTGGCGAAGGCGTAGTGCCACGCCGGGAACGAATTCGACCATGGCACACCGAAATTGGACACATACCACCAGCCGTTGACGCTGGCGAAGGACAAGGCCACGAGGAACAGCACCACGGCGGCGAACATGGTGCGGTTGCGCCGGGATCGCATTGCCGCGGAGGTCACGGCGACCGCGGCGAGCGCGCCGAGCGGTCCGGCCAGCCCGGCGAAGACGCCGAAGTGGTGGGTCCATTTGGTGGGGGTGAACATCATCGCGATGAACGAGATGATGGTGATCCCGACGATGCGGCGGCTCGGCCCGGCGGCCGTGCCCGGAATCCGGCCCTTGCGCAACGACATTGCGACCGTGATCCCGAGCGCCAGGACCACCGCCAGCACGGCGAAGCGGCGGGCGACCGACCCGTCGGGGCTGGCCATGAACAGCCGCTCGTAGCGGATGTGTTCGTCGAACCAACTCAGGCTGGGCCCGACGGCGCGCTTGAGCATGCTGGCCTGGACCTCACCGGCCAGGGTTTGGTCGCGGAAAATGAGGATGGCGGTGACGGTGACCGCGGCGAACAGGGGCGCCACCAGGGGCAGCACGCCGAATCGTTTGGACCTGCGATGCAGGATGGTCCGCAGCGGGCCGACGGCGACCAACAGCGCACCGATCGAGGCGATGCCCGTCGGCCCGGAGAACAGCGTCAGCGCACCGATGATGCAGGCGACCGCCACCGGCAGCAGCCGGCTGGTGGCCACCGCACGCTCCACCGAGCACCAGGTCAGCAGGATGCCCAGCGCGATGATCGGCTCGGGCCGCAGCCCGTTGTCCAGGGGCAGCCAGACGGCCAGGAACATGCCGGCCGCGGTCCACGCCGCGCCGCGATTCAGCTTGACGGCGTGACCCAGGCGGGGCATGACTTCACGGCTGATCACCCACCAGCACGTCAGCGCCATGGCCAGGGTGGGCAACCGCATCCAGACGCTGGCGGTGCTGACGTGGGCCCACAGCGCCAGCAGGTCGTAGTACCAGCCGAAGGGGGCCTCCGGCGTACCGAACCAGCGGTAGTAGTTGGCCATGTAGCCGGCGTGCTCGGACACCCGGGCCATGGTCAGGATGTAGCCGTCGTCGGAGGTGTTGGCGCCGACGAAATGCCACCACGCCAGCACGGCGATGACGAGGGCGTCCAGGCCGCCGACCGACCACCAGCGCGACGGCAGGAAGCGGCGGTGCCGGGTGCCGTCGGCGGTGTCGAGCAGGTGCAGCGCGAGCAGGGCCGTGGCCGTCAACACCACCCCGAGGATCATCGCCGCCATCTTCAGCGGCGTGGGGCTGCTGCTGTAGCGCGTGTCGATGGTCGCCGAAAAGCTCAGGCCCGGCGGCGCCGGCCCCGCGAGATCGGTGAACACGCCGACGATCTGGGGCCGGAAGTCGTAGCCGCTCTTCTCCCCGCGCAACGGCGAGCCGGGGTGCTCGGCGTTGGGTCCCTGGGTCAGCCCGACGAACTCGGCGGTGACCCGGTCGGCGTGCGCGGTGAAGGTCAACCGCTGGCAGGCCGGGCTGAGCACCTGGTTCAGCGGGGCGGTGACCACCGCGACGTTGCGCACCACCACCACCAGGTAGTCGTTGGCGCGTTGGATGAGCAGCCCGCGGTCGACGGCCTTGGGGGCCTGCTTGGGCACCGTCGACAGCAGCACCGTCTTGGCGGCGTTCGGCGGGCCGGCCAGCCCTGCGGCGGCCTGGCACGGCACGGTGACGTTCAGGTCGGTGGCGACATACCCGATCAGCGGCGCGTCGACGCTCTCGAACGTGCCTTTCTGTGGCCAGTTGAGTGAAGCGGTGGTCTGGTTGACCGGCAGCAGCGGGGTGGCGATGGCCAGCAAAGCCCCGAGTAGCCCGGCGACGGTAGCAACCACCCGAGCGATCCGGTGGTTCGCTCCCGTGTCGCTCACGGTGGTAGATGCTAGTTCTTCGACGCTGGGCGGCGAGGTGTCGGTGCTCATCAGCGGCTTGTCACCGGCTTGCGGATGGCCAGCACGAACGGGCCGGCACTGTGGACGACGAACTGCGGGCTGTCGAAGAGGGCGGCCCGCAAATCGATGGTGTAGCGACGGACGTTGGGCTGGTTGGGATACACGTCCTCGGCGAGCCGCAGCGTGTAGTTGCCGTTCGCGCCGCGGCGCATGAGAAACACCGTGGGCGGCGGCCAGGGACAGGTGTCGAGCGCGTGGATGAGCTCGTCGGCGGACTTGAGTTTGGCCCACTTGTTGATCTGGGCGGCCCGCAGGTCGAATTGCGCCAGCGGGTTGGCGTAATGCGACGTCAGTCCCTGAAATCCCCAATACGGATAGAAGGACAGGAAGCTGTAGTCGGCGGTCATCACGACGGTCTGATCGCGGGGCCTGCCGGTCACGGTCGCGATGGCGTGGTCGATGTCGGGGTAGAACTTCTCCGAGCTCGGCGGCCGCCGGTCGCCGCGCTGGCCGTTGCCGTCGGTGTCGGTGTAGGCGATGGTGAGATCCGGGCGCAGCACGTCGGGAATGTCCTGGCTGAACGCGATCGCGGCGGCCAGGCCGACGGCGCCGGCGACGGGGAGGACGGCCCGGCCGCGCGCCGACAGCGCCCGCACCGCCTCGATGAAGCCGAACGCCCCGGCGGCAACCAGCAGCACGGTCAGGGTGGGCTGCAGCCGGAACGACAGCAGCGTGGTGCGCGCCAGCGTGGTCAGCATCGACAGCAGCGACCACAGGTAGACGGCCAGCACGCCGATGGCCAGGGCGCCGGCCCGAACCGACGACCGGGCACGCACCACCAGCCAGAGTGCGCCCAGCAGGCAGATCGCCCCCAATAGGGAGAACTGCAGCATCGGGAAGGTCAGCACGGCACCGTCGGCGGGTAGGTAGTGGTTGGCGCTGCCGGTGTTGCTGACCGGGCTGTGCGCCGCCCGCAGCAGGAACGGCAACCAGGTGGTGGCGCCGATTGCCGCCGTGATGACTCCGATGACGGCCAGCCGGCGCAGTGGGTCGAGCGCATCCTTGAAACCGCCGCGCCGCCACCGCGTACCGGCCGCTGCCAGGGCCATCAGCAACATCGTGAATGCGCTGAAGGCGAACAGCAGCGAGTACCAGGTTGCCGTGAAGCCCAGGAATATCCCGGCGCCGACGACCGCGGCCCAACCGCCCCCGCGCTCGCCCCCGCGCAGCCCCGACCACGTGAGCACCAGCACCGGCGGCAATAGCACGGTGATCATCGCCGCGTACGGCTCGGGCGAGCCGTAGGCGAGCGTCACCGCCGCCGTCGCGGTGGTGACGATCAGCGCGTATTCGAAGCGGACCATCCGCCACCACAGCACCAGGGCGACGGCGACCGCGATGGTGATCGAGGTGATCGCCCACGGCTTGAACATCTCCCAGGCCGGTGTTCCGCTCAGCGCCGCGACGCGCCCGCCGATCCAGAACCAGCCCGGCGGGTAGTACGGCGGCAGCCCGATGTAGGTCATGTCGCGCAGGGCCGGGCTGTCGGCGAGCCGGGTCAGGTACTCGGTGCGGAACTGCTGGTCGACGGAGATGCCGAACAGGTACAGCCTGGTCGCGCCCAGCGGCATGCCCAGCGTCACGACGGTGAACGCGGACACGAACACCAGCCCGCCCAGCTGGGTCAGCCACCGATACCGGCCGGACCGCCGCCACACCCAACCCACGGCGACCAGACCGGCCAGGCAGCCGACCTGCCCGACGGTGGTCAGCGCGTGCAGCTGGTTGGACGACGGAAATGCCGGCCACTGCACGCGAGAGATGGCGACCAGCGATACCACCGCGACGAAGAGGGCCACCGCCACCGCTAAAGCCATCTGGCCCAGGCTGGCCAGCGCGTTACGCATGATCAGATTGGCAGCTTGCGGAAGACGCTCCGCGGGATGTGTCGCAACACCATCATCACGTAACGGAATGCTGCTGGCGCCCAAACCAATTCCTTACCCTTTGCGGCCGCGGTCACCGCGAGGTTGGCGACATACTCCTTGTCGACGGTGAGCGGGGCTTCCTTGATGTGCGCGCTCATCCGGGTACGCACCTGGCCGGGCCGGATCACCAGAACGCGAACCCCATACTCGCGCAACGCCTCTGCCAGCCCCAGGTAAAAGCCGTCCAGCCCCGCCTTGGTGGAGCCGTAGACGAAGTTGGACCGCCGCACCCGCTCCCCGGCGACCGTGCTCATCGCGATGATCTGGCCGAAGCCCTGGGCGCGCATCTTCTCGGCCAGCAGCACCCCTACCGAAACCGCTGCGGTGTAGTTGATTTCGGCGATCTGCACGGCTTTGCGCTGGTTCTGCCACAGCTCCTCGGCGTCGCCGAGCAATCCGAACGCCACGATGGCCACGTCGACGTCACCATGGGCGAACGCCTGGTCGATCATCTTCGGATGACTATCGGCGTCGGTGGCTTCGAAGTCGATCAGCTCCACCGACCGCGCGCCCGCCGCCTTCATCTGGGCGACGGCGTCGTCGCGGCCCGGGTCATCGGGCATGGCGGCCAGCACGATACGGGCGTGCGCGTTCTGCAGGTAGCGCTCACAGATGGCCAGCCCGATCTCGGAGGTACCGCCGAGCAGCAGGATGGTCTGCGGATTTCCTACGGCGTCGAGCACCATTTACAGCAGCTCCAAACGTCGGGCCATGTCGGAGGCGAACACCCGCGGAGGGATCTACCTTGCGGCGCACCGCGATCCACTCGTCGATGCGCGGGTACATGGCGTGGAAGGTCTCGGCGCTCACGCGGGAATCCTTGGCGGTGTAAACCCGGCCGCCGAATTCCAGTACGCGCCGGTCGAGTTCGTTGAGGAACTCGTTGATCCCCGGCTTGTTGGGGAAGTCCATCGCGACGTTCCAGCCGGCCATCGGGAAACTCAGCGGCGCGCGGTTGCCCGGGCCGAACAGTTTGAACACGTTCAGCGCCGAGTAATGGCCGCGGGTCTGGATCCAGCGGATGATGGCCTTGAATTCGTCCATCGCGTCAGGCGGAACCAGGAACTGGTGTTGCGCGAAACCCATTGGGCCGTAGGCATTGTTCCAGCCACTGACGAGGTCGAGCATGTGATAGAACTGCGACAGATTCATGATCTTGCCGGTGTAGGTGCCGCCCAGCCGGTAGTACACCTCGCCGATGGCCATGAACGACAGCTTGTTCATCGCGCTGACCGGAAAGATGTTCGGCACCGTCAACAGTTGCGGCGCATCGAATTTCAGCGGATTCTTGGCCAGCTTCTTGGGCAGTTGGTCCAGCTTCGCCAGGCTGCCGCGGCTGACCGCGGCCCGGCCGAGCTTCGGTGGCGGACTGATCAGGTCGAACCAGGCGCTGGAGTAGGTGTAGTTGGCTTCGCTGCCGTCGAGGTGAACGGCGACCGTTTCGTCGAGGTCCTTGGTGGCCACCGCCGTCGGCGATGAAGTACGCCGTCTCCGTCGGCGTCATCTCGATGGTGGCGCGCAGGACGATCCCGGTCAGGCCGTTGCCGCCGACGGTGGCCCAGAACAGCTCGGCGTCGTCACCGTCGGGGGTGATGGTGCGGATGGTGCCGTCGGCCATGAGCAGGTCCATCGAGCGCACGTGGTTGCCGAAGCTGCCCGCGCTGTGATGGTTCTTGCCGTGGATGTCGCAGGCGATCGCGCCGCCGACGGTGACCTGGCGTGTTCCCGGCAGCACCGGAACCCACAGCCCGAACGGGAGCGCCGCCTTCATCAGTTGGTCCAGGCTGACGCCGGCGTCGACGTCGACCAGCCGGGTGTCGGCACTGATCGAGTGGATGCGGTTGAGCCCGGTCATGTCGATCACCAGGCCGCCGCCGTTTTGCGCGTTGTCGCCGTAGGACCGGCCCAGCCCGCGTGCGATGACGCCCCTCCTCGGGCCGCCGGAGTCGGCTACCCGGGCCACCGCCTTGGCGATCACCTCGGGATCGCGGGTCGAGAGCACCTCGGCCACCGACGGCGCGGTGCGGCCAAAGCCCGTCAGCCGGGTGGTGGTGGTCGGAATGTCGGTGCTCAACATCGTCAAAGAGGGTACCGCTTGGCAGATCGGCTGCGGCTCAGCGGATGCGGAAGATTACGGCTCGCTGCACGATGAAGTTGATGACCGTCGCGGTGCCCTGCGCGATCACGAACGCGACGGGTATCGCCCACCCCCGGTAGTGCAAAAGCGCAAGGCACAGATGGTTGAGCCCGACCTGCACCGCGAACGTGATGCCGTAGAGAACCATGACCGCGACGAAGCGGGCGGTGCTCGGGGCCGCCTGGAATGTCCACCGGCGGTTGATCAGGTAGGCGGTGATGGTGCCGACGATGAAGCTGATGGCCTTGGCCAGGTCGACCTGGAAGCCCACCACTTTGTAGAGCGTCACGTAGAGGCCGAAGTCCACGATTCCCGCCAGACCGCCGGTGACGACGAATCGCGTCACCTGTGTCGTCAGACTCAAGTGCGGGCGCGGCGGCGCGGCATCGGGCAGCGGGGCAACCATTGGGGGGAGTCTAATCGGGCCGCCGGGTGGCCCCGGGGTGCGCTAACTGCGGCAGCTTGACCGCGATCAACTCGACCTGATTCTCGCCTTGCGGCGTCGAGTAGGTCACCGTGTCGCCCGGTTTGTGTCCGGCAAGGGCCTGGGCCAAGGGACTGCGCGCGGTCAACGTCTCAGCCTTCCCGGCCGACGGGCGTCTCTTCGACGATGGAGATCACGTGCATCGTGACGACTTCACCGTCGGAGAACCGCAGGGTCACCTCGGTGCCGCCGGGCAGCGTTTCGGATTCGTCCCGGTGTCGACGGCCCGGTCCGCAGTCCGCCGGTCCAGCTCGTTGATCCGGTCGGTGAGGACGACCAGCTCGTCGGCGCGCTGGATCGCCTCGGCCGCGTCGCCGTGATCGCCCACCATGCCGCGGTCGTTTTTGACTTCGACCTCGAGGCGGTCCCGCCGCTGCCGTAGCCGGTCCAGCTCCGCGGCCAGGTTCTCCCGCGCCGCATCTGCCGCTGATTGGACTTTCTTGCTCACGTCCGTGGACCTTTCCAGCTGCTTAGTGCGTTCCTGCACCAGATGGCGTTCCAGTGTTTAGCACCGCAGGCGAGGCGGCGCCGTGATGAGCGATCGCTGTTCGCGGTGCCTCTTCCGCAAACGGCATTCGCCCGTCGAACTCGATCGACCCGGACCGCTGCTTAGTCGCGTGTCGTAGAGGCTTTCGGTCTTCAGCTCGGAGTTGGCGGTCGAGTCGGTTCGTGGTGATCGGCGGTGCGCTTTCGTCGTCGTATAGTCGATGAGTGCCCCGCAGGGCGTCGAAGATCGCCCTGCCCTGCGCGACCAGTCCGCTGGCCACCTCGGTGAGCCCTTCGGCGCCGTTGAGGACGGTCAGATTCGCGTTGGCGAGCCCACGTGCGGCTTTCTCCACGATCTCGGGCAGTTGGTCGATGAGCGCCTTGTCCAGCGCCACCCGGCCGTGCGACGCCGCCGCCTCGGCCTGGATCTTCATCTTCTCCGCGTCGGCGACGGCCAGGATCCGGACGCGCTCGGCTTCGGCCTCGGCGGGCTTGACCACCTCGGCGACCAGCTCCTGCTGGCGCAGCTCGGCGGCGCGCTCGGCCAGTTCGGTGCGCATCTCCAGCACCTCGCGCTGGGCCTGCGCTTCGGCGAGCGGGCCGGCCTGTGCGGCTTGCGCCTGGGCCTTGTCGACCTCGGCCTTGTACTTGCGCCTTGACGATGGCGGTCTGACGGGCGAACTCGGCCTGCTGGCGCTGCGACTCCTGCTCGGCTTCGGCGGCCTTCTGGTTCGCCTGCGCCTGAGCGATCTGCGCTTGCTGCTGGATGGCTGCGTTGTGCGGTGCCGACATCGCGTTGATGTAGCCGAGCCCGTCGTCGTCGATGGACTGGATTTGCAGGGCGTCGACGGTCAGCCCGATCCGGGCCATCTCCTCCTTGGATCCGTCGAGGATCTCGGTCGCCAGCTTCTGGCGTTCCCGGATGATCTGCTCGACGGTCATCGAGCCGATGATCGAGCGCAGGTGACCGGCGAAGATCCGGCCGGTGAGCACGGCCATCTGGTTCTGGTCGGACAGGAATCGTTGCGCGGCACTGATGATGCTTTCGGTGTCGTTGCCGACCTTGAAGGCGATCACCGACCGGACGTTGAGGGTGATGCCTTGCTGGGTGACGCACTTTTCGGCGACCTCCGCCTCACACATCGCCAGCGTGAGGAATCGAGCCTTGCGGAAGACGGGCAGGATGAAGGCGCCGTGGCCGGTCACGACGCGGAAGGGGGCGTTGCTTTTGATTCGGCCGCCGGAGACGAGCATCGCCTCGTCCGGGGCGGGCACTTTATAACCGAGCATGTTGGACTCCTTGTCGGTTTCGCTGTTGTATCTCAGGCGATCTGGGTCGTCAATTCAGATCAGACGAGGCCTCCCAAGGCTCGACGACCACCGTCCGGGCGCCCCTGACTTCGACCACGAGCACTTCGGCGCCCTTCGGCAATGGATCGTCGGACCAAGCCAGGAACGCCTCCTTGGCCCCCCGCACGGTGACCAACACCTCCCCGGCGCCGCGGTCGCCGCGGGTTGCCACGGTCAGCGTCCCAACACAGCCGATTGCCGAGGCGTCGCTCACGATCGCATACTCCCCCATCGGGAAGTGTCGAGCGTCGTGTTTGCGGCTTAAACGGGTCCCGCCGTAAGGGTGACGATGTTGTTGCGGCTTTCACGCGCCTCTATCCGAGACACCCAGACCCGGCCGCCGGTCGCCAGCCCGACGATGCTTTCGACCGTTTCGAAAGTCCAGGCGGCCGAGCCCGCCATCCCGGTGTCGTCCATGATCCGCAGATCGATGACGCCCCGGTCGGCCAGCAACTCGAACAGGTCGCGCTGTGGGTCGTCGACGGCGATCAGCGTGGTGTGGTCGAACTGGTAGCGCAATGCCGTCTTGACCTCGTCAAGGGCGTTGTCGTCGATCACCGCGTCGGTGCCGGATTCGGTCTCGGCGCAGGCAAACTCGATGTCGAAGGTCCGCTCATAGCCGTGCAGGAAGAAGCGTTTGCCTTGATTGGCCCAGGAGCGATGGCAGCAGGGCAAGTTGTCGAACAACCTGCGCATGTGAAACCTGGCCGTGCGGCCCAGCGGCGCGTCGGCGCGATGCATGGTGGCCACGCGGACGCCGTCGACGAAAATGGTGTTGCGCATGGGCTCAGCGTCCGGCTCCGGCCTTGCGGGATCCTCAAAGGATTCTTGGAGCCGTCCCTCGATCGTGGCGGGTGCCTATGGTTGTTGATATGAACGTCGGTCCCCGGAGGTGGTCGACAGTCGTCGCGGCCCTGCTGTGCGTCGCCGCGCCGTTTTCCGCGGCCCCGGCGGCCGCGGATCCCCCCGACGACGCCTTCTTGGGGGCCCTCGCGGACAACGGGATCGTGATGAATGACCCCGGCGCCGCGATCGCGATGGGCCATACGGTTTGCGCCGGATTCGACAGAAACCAACGATCGAGCGTCCTGGCGATGAAGGTGATGAAGGACACCAACCTCTCGGCGCGACAAGCCGGCTTCTTCGTCGGCCTTTCCGTGTCCGCCTACTGCCCGCAATACAAAGGGCAGATGGACGGTTCGTTGGATTGGCTGAATCCGCTGCCCCCGCTCATGTGACTAGACCCAGTACGGCACCCGGGCACGGTACTGCCGCATCGCGAACGCCGCCAGCACCCAGCCGACGACCGTCAGCACCCCCACCACGGCCCAGTGCCGCAGCTCCTGGTGCGCGCCCAGCAGCGGGGCGCGAACGATGTCGAGATAGTGCAGCAGCGGGTTGAGCTCGACGATGCTCGACCAGCGTCCCGCCCCCTGCTGCCGCAACGTGTCGTCGTTCCAGATGATCGGCGTCATGAAGAACAGCAACTGCACGACCGAGAACAGCAGCGGACCGATGTCGCGGTAGCGGGTCGCCAGGATGCCGAAACACAGTGAGACCCAGATGCAATTGAGCACGATCAGCGCCAGCGCCGGGATGACGGACAGATCCGCCCACGACCACGCCTTGGGATAGATGATCGCGATGACGACGTAGATGACGATGTTGTGCGCGAACAGGATCATCTGCCGCCACACCAGCCGGTAGACGTGGACGGACAGCGGCGTCGGCAATTGCTTGATCAGTCCCTCGTTGGCGACGAAGACGTCGGCGCCCTCCAGAATCGCCGCGTTGATGAGGTTCCAGATGATCAGGCCGAGCGTGACGTACGGCAGGTGCACGGAGAGCTCGAGATGAAACAGCTTGGAATACAGGCCGCCCATGGCCACGGCGGTGGTGCCGGTCGCGATGGTGATCCAGAACGGTCCCAGCACCGAGCGACGGTAGCGCTGCTTGATGTCCTGCCAGCCCAGGTGCAGCCACAGCTCGTGCCGACGGAAACCGGCGACCAGATCACCCCGGGCGCGGGTGAAGGTCCGCGACTGGGCCGCGGCGTCGACAAACGTCATGTGCGCCGGTCTCCCCCGCAAGCGGGTGGTGCCCCCACCACATCGCTCCCCATTGCGTCGTCGCCGGCGCGCGTCATGCGGATCCTCCAGGCTTGCCGAATTGCTCGCGGCGTCCCAAGCGGCGCAATCGAATCCACTCGGCCAGGCCCCGGGGGTCGCGGCGGGTCATCAGAAAGTACCAGCCGAACCGAACCCACTCCTGGATCACCAGCTTGCGCAGGCCCGGTTGCGACAGCAGGTAGCCGCGGTTGCGGTAGGTGTAGAACCGCTTGGCGGGGTCGTCGGGGTATTGGGTGTGCATGCGGCCACCCAGGATCGGCCGGAATTCGGCGGACCCGCAGGGGTGTAGGTAGATCGCGTCAAGGCAGGTGCCGAACGGCAGGCCGGACCGCACCAGCCGCCGATGCATCTCGACTTCGTCGCCGCGGATGAACAACCGCAGGTCGGGAACACCGATCGCTTCGAGCGTGGTTGCCCGGAACAACGCGCCGTTGAACAGCGACGCGATCCCGGGCAGCAGGTCCTGTCCCGCTTCGGTGCGCAATTCGCTTGCGCGCCTGCGCCATACCAGGCCACGCCGCAGTGGAAAGGCCAGCCGCTCCGGGTCATCGGAGTTGCACACCATCGGCGACACCTCGGCCAGGGCGTGCTTCTCGGCGCACGCCAGCAGGGTGGCCAGCACGTGCGAGTCCTGCGGGCGCCCGTCGTCGTCGGCCAGCCACACCCAGTCGGCGCCCTGCGCCAACGCGTGCAACATGCCAAGGGCGAAACCGCCTGCGCCGCCGAGGTTTCGGCGGGAGGCCAGGTAGGTGGTCGGGACCGGCTGGCCGGCTACCAGGTCGCGGACCCGGCCGGAGGGCGGCCCTTCGCCAGAAAAATCATTGTCGACCACGATCAGATGGTCGGGTACCCGGGTCTGGCTGCTCAGGGTGCCCAGCGACTTGGCCAGCTCGTCGGGGCGCCGGTGGGTGACGACGACGGCGAAGACGGATTCACTCATCCCCGGATGCTCTTTGCGCCAGCGGCTGGTCGGCTTCAGCCGAAGAGCGGGTCTCGGCCAGCACCTCGCGCACGTGCCGGGCCGCGTCCTCGCCCTCGTACGCGCGCACCACGTCTTCGATGCCGCCGGACATGCGGATCACACCGTGGTCGATCCACATCGCGGTCTTGCACAGCCGGGCGAGGAACTCGTTGGAATGGCTGGCGAACACCAGGATTCCGGACCGCTCCACCAGTCCCTGCAATCGCGACTGGGCCTTCTTGAGGAAGTCGGCGTCTACCGCGCCGATGCCCTCGTCGAGCAGCAGGATCTCGGGGTCGATGCTGGTGACCACGCCCATCGCCAGCCGGACCCGCATTCCGGTGGAGTACGTGCGCAGCGGCATCGACAGGTAGTCGCCCAGCTCGGTGAACTCGGCGATCTCGTCCACCTTGGCCAGCATCTGTTTTCGGGTCTGCCCCAGAAACAGCCCGCGGATGATGATGTTCTCGTAGCCGGAGATCTCGGGGTCCATCCCGACGCCGAGGTCGAACACCGGCGCGACCCGGCCGGTGACCCTCGCCCAGCCGCGGGTGGGTTCGTAGATGCCCGAAAGTAGCCGCAGCAGAGTCGATTTCCCGGCGCCGTTGTGGCCGACCAATCC
The DNA here is from genome assembly GCA_963850895.1 of uncultured Actinomycetota bacterium. GTDB lineage: Bacteria > Actinomycetota > Actinomycetes > Mycobacteriales > Mycobacteriaceae > Mycobacterium. The sequence goes on from CAWKNK010000003.1 coordinate 783,607, forward strand.
GACCCGGTCGCCCAGCTCGAGCGACATGGTGATGTCCCGCAACGCCTCGACGACGACCACGTTGGAGCTGTTGCGGCCGATCGTGCCCCCCGCCTTGCCCAGGAAGGCTTTTTTCAGGGAGCGCGACTTCGCGTCGAAAATGGGGAATTCCACCCACGCGTTGTGCGTCTCGATGTGAGGACCCGGCACCGTGCTTCGCTTAGAGGTATTGACCGTGTCCGGACGCGCCCGGCTTGCCGACGCCGGGGGGCAGCGCGCCCTGGCGCATGTTCTCCAGCTGTGCGCGGGCGGCCATCTGCTGGGCGAACAGCGCCGTCTGGATGCCGTGGAACAACCCCTCGAGCCAGCCGACCAACTGGGCTTGGGCGATGCGCAATTCGGCGTCGGACGGCGCTGCGTCCTCGTTGAACGGCAGGGTGAGGCGGTCGAGCTCTTCGCGCAGTTCCGGCGCCAGGCCCTCTTCCAGTTCGCGGATGCTGGTCGCGTGGATCTCGCGCAGGCGGTTGCGGCTGGCCTCGTCGAGCGGTGCGGCGCGCACCTCCTCGAGGAGTTGCTTGATCATCGTTCCGATGCGCATCACCTTGGCGGGCTGCTCAACCAAATCGGTCAGGGAGCGCTCGTCGGAGTCGTCCTCCGCTACCGCCGTGATCCGCGGGTCGACGTCGCCGATGATCTCGATGCCATCGTCGTCGTTGCGGGTACTCAATCCATCACCATCCTTTGCGGACTAAGAGTGCGGCGCCGCGCCGTTTCCGCGCCATTCGTAGATTCGGGCTCCACCATTGTCGTAGATCAGCGCCCACGACTGCGATTTATCCAGTGACACTAGTCCGTCGGGTACGGCGAATCCCCGGACCGTCGGCGTGCTGGTGTAGATGTACCGAATATTGAGCGCCTTGATCGCCTCGACCACCCGCGGATCGGCTTCGCCCTTGCGGGCGCCGGCCCAGAAGATGTACCGGTTGGGGCCGGGGCCCATCTGCTGCGGGTAGTCGTAGTGGGTCCACAGCGGGTGCAGGTCGGCGACGGCGTACATCCACGCGGTGCCGTCGGTGTTGGCGTTGCCGATCACGGTGTTGCGCGCGCCGGGCAGCGTGGCCAGATAGGCCATGGCCATCAGGTCGCGTTGGTCGATCATCACCGAGTCGTACTTGTCGCCGAACAACACCAGGTGTCGATAGAAGTAGTGGCGCGCGGTGAATAAGGTCGTCGCCACCAGCAGGATCGCCGTGGCCGCGGTCCAGACCGGTGCGGGCTGGGGGCACCTCCCGCTTGCGGGGGACGGTTTGAAGCGGCGGTCGGCGACCCGCTTGGTCGCCGCAACCACCGCCGTCACCACCACGAAGAGAGCGAGCCCCGCCATCGGCATCAGCAGCAGCGTGATGGCGGCCGAGATCCGACGCGGGTCCTTGTAGAAGAACTCTCCGAACGCTCCGGCCATCGCGCCGAGCGGGCGGCCGAGCGGCGTTCCCGCGTCGACGTCGACCACCACGAGCAGCAGCCAGACCGCCAACGGCCACCAAATCCTCTTGTAGGCGAAGATGATCCCGCCGAGGCCCGCCAGCGCGATGAGCCCGTACTGGTAAGGGAAGTCGTTGAGGTGGCGTGAGTGCTGAAAGACGACGTCGAAGATCCCGCGCTTCTTGCTGAGTCGGGTGAGGAAAGAGTGTCCGGCGATGATGTCTTCCTGTTGACGGACGCTGATGAACTGCGGCAACAGGATCAGCGCGGTGGCCGTCGCCACGCCGGCGAGCGTCAGGAGGTCGGCGACTCGGCCGCGCACCGGATGCCACAACACGTCCAACAACCACCAGGCCACGAGGAACAGGAGGACGATGAACCCGCCGGTCAGGTGGACTGACATCACTCCCACGAAGGCCAGCACCGCCACCGGGATGCGGTCGCGGTGGCGCAGCGTCGAGGCGATCAGCACGAACGTCGGGACGGCGACACCGTAGGCCGCCAGGTTGGGCATCGCGGCGACGCCGAACTCGACGTAGGGAACCGCGGTGAACGACACCGACAGCGCGGCGGTGGTGGCGGCCGCGCCGGCGGTGCGCCATTCCCCCCAGCGGGGGCGCAGCAGCCGCCAGGTCAGCATCGCCGCGCTGGTCGGAAACAGCCAGACCGAGGCCGCCACCGAGCTCAACGTGTAGCCGGTGGTGGGTGCCGCCCCGGTGAGCTGACAGAACACCGCCGTCAGCGCGTGGAACACCGACGGGTAATACAGCGTCTGGTGCGTTTCGACGTTGCGCAGCTCGCCCATGTGCGTGGACGATGCCTGGCCGGTGTCGAGGATGAACCGCACCTCGTTGGCGTGCCAGACCGCGTCCCAGGTGCTCGGGACGGTCTGCCAATGGGTGGCCAGACCGCGGTAGGCCGCCCACATGATCAGCAGGGAGCCCAGCAGCACCCCGGCCGCCACCGTCGCCGCCGGCCACCGCCCGATCCCCCGGGCCTCGGCCTCGGTGTCGCGGTAGCGGCTGACCAGCAACTGCAGGACCGTCATCACCAGGCACACCGCGACCAGCGTGGCCAGCGCAGTCCAACCGTTCCAAGGAATTCCGACCGCACCGAACGGGATGATCGCCAGCGCGACCGCACCGTAGGTCAGCGCCGGACCGACCGCGACAGCGATGGGCCAACTCAGCTGACTGATACGCGCGATGGTCGCTCCGGGCGCTATCAGCAAAAACAGTGCGGTCAGCGTTCCGAACCAGAGCCCCACTCGACTAGTATGGCTGGCCGGGTGTCCTGCCTCGGGCAGCCACCGCCTGGCTGCAACGTCTTGAGCGTTTCCGGGCACCCGCTACCGTCACAGTTCGCGGAATTGCGCAAGCTCTAAGGTGGCTGGCATGGCTTACGACGTCGCCCGGGTGCGCGGACTGCATCCGTCGCTGGGTGACGGGTGGGTGCACTTCGACGCGCCGGCCGGGATGCTCATCCCCGATTCCGTCGCGACCACCGTTTCGACGGCCTTCCGGCGATCCAGCGCCACCACGGTGGGTGCGCATCCGTCCGCGCAGCGCAGCGCCGCCATCTTGGAGGCGGCGCGGGCGGCGGTGGCCGACCTTTTCAACGTGGACCCGGCGGGCGTGGTGCTCGGGGCCGACCGCGCGATCTTGTTGTCGGCGCTGGCCGAGGCGTCGTCCTCGCGCGCCGGGCTGGGCTACGAGGTGATCGTCAGCCGCCTCGACGACGAGGCCAACATCGCCCCGTGGTTGCGGGCGGCGCACCGCTACGGCGCCAAGGTGAGGTGGGCCGAGATCGACATCGAGACCGGCGAGCTGCCGACCTGGCAGTGGGAGGGCTTGATCGGGAAGTCGACGAGACTGGTGGCCGTCGCCTCCGCGTCCGCGGTGCTGGGCACGGTCAGCGACCTGCGGGCGATGACCAAGCTGGTGCATGACGTCGGCGGCCTGGTGGTGGTCGACCATTCCGCCGCGGCGCCCTACCGGTTGCTCGACGTGAAGGAAACCGACGCCGACGTGGTGGCGGTGAACGCCCTGGCATGGGGCGGTCCGCCGATCGGCGCGGTGGTGTTCCGCGATCCGGCGCTGCTCACTTCGTTCGGCTCCATCGCGACGGACCCCAAGGCGACCGGCGCCGCGCGCCTCGAGATCGGCGCGCACCAGTTCGGTCTGCTTGCCGGGGTGGTCGCCAGCATCGAGTATCTGGCGGCACTCGACGAGTCCGCCCGTGGCAGCCGCCGCGAACGCCTGTCGGTGTCGATGCAGTCCGTCGGTTTGTATCTGAACCGGATCTTCGATTATCTGATGGTGTCGTTGCGGTCGTTGCCGTTGGTCATGGTGATCGGCCGTCCGGAGGTTCGGATCCCCGTGGTCAGCTTCGCCCTGAACGGCGTGCCCGCCGAGCGGGTCGTGCAGCGGTTGGCGGACAACGGGATCCTGGCCGTCACCAACGAGAATTCCCGCGCGCTCGACGTGCTGGGCGTCAACGACATCGGCGGCGCGGTGACGGTCGGGCTGGCGCACTACTCGACGACGGCCGAGGTCGACCAGTTGGTGCGCGCGCTGGCGTCCCTGGGCTAGTCCTGAACGGTCAGGACGATCTTTCCGGTCACCTTTCCTGCCACCAGCCGTTGGTGCGCGTCAGCGGCCTGCTGGATGGGCATGCGCGCGCCGATGATCGGGCGGACCCGGCCCTCGGCGATCATCGGCCACACCGAGGCGGTGACCGCTTGCACGATCTCGCTCTTGCCGTTGGGCCCCGTCACCGGCCGCGCCCGCAGGGTGGTGCCGATGACCCGGGCCCGCTTCATCAAGAGCTTGCCCACGTTGAGCTCGCCCTTGATGCCGCCCTGCATGCCGATGATGACCAGCTGCCCGTCGGTGGCCAGGGCGTCGATATTGCGGTCCAGGTAGGCGGCGCCCATGATGTCGAGGATCACGTCGGCGCCGTCGGTTTCGTCGCGCAACCGCGCGACGAAATCCTCGTCGCGGTAATTGATGGTGATTTCGGCGCCCAGCTCGCGGCAGAACGTCAGCTTCTCCGCCGACCCGGCCGTGACGGCCACCCGGGCGCCGAGCGCCCGCGCGACCTGGATCGCGTGGGTTCCGATGCCGCTGGCGCCGCCGTGCACCAGCAGTAGCTGGCCCTTGCCCAGGTGCGCGGTCAGCACCAGGTTGGACCACACCGTGCAGGCCACTTCCGGCAGCCCGGCGGCGTCGACGAGGTCGACGCCGTCGGGAATCGGCATCACCTGACCGGCGGGAACGGCGACGTGTTCGGCGTATCCGCCGCCGGCCAGCAGCGCGCAAACTTCTTGTCCAACAGACCAATCCGTAGACACCCGAACCGGTTTCGGCGACGACGCCGGACACCTCCATGCCGATGATTTCGCTGGCTCCCGGCGGGGGCGGATATTTGCCGGCGGCCTGCAGCACATCGGCGCGGTTCACGCCGGCCGCGGCGACCTTGATCAGCACCTCGCCGGGCCCGGCGGAAACGTCGGGCACTTCTTGCCAGGAAAGCTGATCGGAGGATTCGGCGACGATGGCGCGCATGCCAGCCACGCTACTAGTGCCGCTACCCTTATCAGCGGTGGCGTGGCAGAGCGGCCTAATGCACTCGCCTTGAAAGCGAGAGACGGCTAACACCGTCCGGGGGTTCAAATCCCTCCGCCACCGCACGCGTCATGGGTGTCGTGCGAGTCATCGAAAGTCCACGTCTTCGGGTGCCCGGCGAGCCGGGCCGCGAACGCTAGTAGCTGCGATCGCCTTCGCTGTCGTCGAGGAAGTGCCACTGTTCCCGCCCGCACGCGGTGTCAATCGGTGGGGATCTCGGCGGCGATCGTGTCCATCAGGGCCGTGTAGCGCTTGGCTTCTGGATCGCGCCCGGGTTTGCCGCTGCTGATAACGCCGGCCGCCAGGCCGCGCGCGGGGTCGGCCCAGATCGCGATGTTGACCAGGCCGAGATTGCCGAAAGCGTTGGGCGCGTTGCGTCCGAACGGCCCCCACCGGTTCGTTCCGAGGATGAACCCGGTGCCCCACCGCGCCGGTTGCAGCCCGACCGCGAAATCCGGTCGCAATCGGCGGCATTCCTTGATCGCGCCGTACATCGTCTCGGGGCTCATCACCCGCACGCCGTCGAGATTGCCACCGCGACGCCAGATTTCGGCGAACCGGGACATCTCGTGCGCGGTCGAGATCGTGTTGGACGACGGGATGATGGTGGTGAGAAACATCGGGGTGTTGGTAATCGGGATCATCTCGTGCACCGTTCCGCCGATCGCCTTGCGGAAGATCTGGGCGATCACCGGCGGCAACGGACGGCCGGTGGCATGACTCGGCGCGACCAAAGGTAGGTCTTCCTTGGCGACGCCGAAATTGGTCCACCGGAAGCCGAGCGGGTCGAGGATCTCGGTGGCCAGTATTTCCCGAATCTCCTTGCCCGTGGCCGCGTAAACGATCTCGCGCACGAGCGGGCCCCAGGTCAGCGCGTGGTAGATGTGCACCAGCCCCGGCCGGTAGAGCGGGCGCAGCTCGCCCAGCTTCTGCTGCGCGTACTCGTGGTCGTCCGCGCGTTTGACGTCCGGCTTGGCCCCGGTGGGGAAGGGCAGTCCGGCGCTGTGGGTCATCACGTGCCGGATGGTGATCCGATGCTTGCCGTGACTGGTGAAGGTGGGGATGTAGTCGCAGACGCGGTCGTCGAGTGAGAAGACACCGCGCTCGACGAGCATGTGCACCACGGTCGCCGCGATTCCCTTGGCCGCCGAGTACACGCAGAACGGCGTGTCGGGGGTGACGGGGATCTTCTCGGCGTCGGCCGGGTCGCTCGGGGCGTTGCCCCAGCCGTGGCCGATCGCGCGGTTGAGCACGACGCGCCCGTGCTGGCGGATGCACAGCTGGATGGCGGGGTGGAAGCCGGCCTGGTACCAGTGCCGTGCGGCCTCCCAGATCCGGTCGACGGCGGCGCTGTCGATTTCGGAGTGGTCTTCGTCGCCGATCGCCGTCACGGCGTCCAAGTCGGCCGGGAGGCGGATCTTGCCGTCTGGTGTCGTCACCTCAGCGAGGGTACGTGGCGCCGGATCACTCCCCGGTGAACTGCGGCGGGCGCTTCTCGAATGTCGCCGCGATGCCCTCGGTCAGATCCTTCGACGGCAGGAACGCCGAATTCCACGCGGCCACATAACGCAGGCTCTCCGACACCGCCGAAATGCGCTGCTGGTCGAGGACGTCCTTGACGCCGTAAACCGCCAGCGGCGGATTCGCCGCGATCTCGGCAGCGGTGGCGTGGGCGGCGGCCAGCGCGGCCTCGGCGTCGTCGTACACGTCGTTGACCAGGCCGATCTTCTCGGCGCGGGCGGCGTCGATGTCCTTGCCGGTCAGAGCGAGTTCGCGCAGGTGTCCGTCGTTGAGGATCAGCGGCAGGCGGGCCAGGCTGCCGACGTCGGCGACGATGGCCAGTCTGACCTCACGCACCGAGAACTTGGCGTCGGCGCTGGCGTAGCGGATGTCGACCGCCGAGATCAGGTCGACGCCGCCGCCGATGCACCAGCCGTGCACCGAGGCAATCGTGGGGGTGCGGCAGTCGGCGATCGCGGTGATTGCGCCCTGCATGCGCTTGAGCTCGGTGTGGAAATCCGTGCGCGGCCGGGCCAGCGCGCCGCCGGCCATCAGCGGCGCGAACGTTCCGCCCATTGCGGGCAGGTCCAGCCCGTAGCTGAAATTCTTGCCGGATCCGGTGATGACGATGGCCCGCACGTCGCGGTCGGCGTCCAGCGTCGCGAACACCTCCGGCATCTCCGACCAGAACGCCGGGCCCATCGCGTTGCCCTTGCCGGGCCCGATCAGCGTCACCTGGGCGACATGATCTTTGGTTTCCACCGTGACGGATTCGTATGCTTGCGCCATATCGAGACCGTAGCGTGGCAAACATGGCTCCTGATTTGCGGCCCGGCCCGCATTCCCCGCCCACCGACGAACTGCACAGCGCCGAGGACACGCTCGGGGTGCTGCAGCGGGTCCTGCACACCATCACGGCCGACGACCTGTCCCGGCAGACGCCGTGCGCGGAGTTCGACGTGGCGCAGCTGACCGGTCATCTGCTGGGCTCGATCACGGCCCTGGGCGGCATGGTCGGCGCGGAGATTCCGGAGCGCGACGAAGGCGATTCGGTGGAACGGCAGGTGGTCGCCGCGGCCCGGCCGGCGTTGGACGCCTGGCATCGCCACGGCCTGGACGGGTCCGTGCCGTTCGGCAAGGGCGAGATGCCCGCCAAGAGCGCGTGCGCCGTCCTGTCGATCGAATTCCTGGTCCACGCTTGGGATTACGCGGCCGCCGTGGGGCACGAGATCGACGCCCCCGAACCGCTGTCCGAGTATGTGTTGGGCCTGGCCCGCAATGTCATCAGGCCGGAACTGCGCGGCGGCGCCGGGTTCGACGACCCGGTCGACGTGCCCGAGGATGCCGGCGCGCTGGAGCAATTGGTCGCGTTCACCGGCCGCAACCCCGCCCGCTAGCGCTCGTTGCTCTCGGCCGAGTGTGCGGTCAGCCGCACGTTGGTCGCCGAGGGTGCGGCCAGCCGCACATTCGAGCGCTGAGGCGCTACACCCGCTCGAGGTAGAAGTAGTAGTACCGGCCCACCCCGTCCTTAAGTCCCGGACGCCCTTGCCGTTCATGATGCCCATCACGGCGTCGTCGTCGATCTTCTTGAAGTGGTCGTGCACGGGCTGGCCGTCGTAGACCATCGTCGCGGTGACCTCCCCGCGGAACTCTTCGAGCCACAGGCTGGCCTCGCCCTTGCCCATCTCGACGTTGGAGAACTTGTTGCCGTCCGCGTCGAGGCAGACCAGCGGCTGCACGTCGCGCGCGGACTTGAAGGTCTTGCCGAACCAGCCGGCCTTGTCCAGCTGGCCGTTCATTCTGTGGCCGGTCTGGAACTCGCCGCCCTTCCACTCGCCCAGCATCCCCTCTATCGTCGCGGGCTCGAGGCTGGCCCAGAAGTCGTCAAGCTCGGCGTCTGGGATGTCGCCGCGGCGCTGCTTAAATTCCGTGAACGTCTTGCGGGCCAAGTCCAACGGACCACTCCTTAAGGCTCGGTGCGGGAAATCCAGTCACGGGCGAAGCGCAACAGAGCGTCATTCTCCTCCACCGCCCCGATGGTGACGCGCACCCCGTCGGGGCGTGAACGGGCGCACGACTATTCGGGCGCCGGCGGCCTGCCGCACGAAGTCCATGGTCCGGTTGCCCAGCGGCAGCCAGACGAAGTTGGCCTGGGTCGGCGGCAGTTCGTACCCGGCCTCGCGCAGGGCCGCGACGACGCGCGCGCGCTCGGCGACGAGGGCGTCGGTGCGGGCCAGGAGCTCGTCGGCGGCGTCCAGCGAGGCGATGGCGGCGGCCTGCGAGACGCTGGTCACCGAGAACGGCACGTACACCTTGTCCAGTGCGGTGATGAGGGCGGGCTGCCCGACCGCGTAGCCGACTCGCAGGCCCGCAAGTCCGTAAGCCTTCGAAAAGGTCCGCAGCACAACGACATTGCTGTGCTCGCGGGCCAGCCGCAAACTGTCGGGCCGCATGCCGTCGCGGATGTATTCGACGTAGGCCTCGTCGATGGCGATCAGGATGTGCGACGGCACGGTCTGCACGAAGCGGACCAGCGCATCGGGATCGACGACGGTCGACGTCGGGTTGTTGGGGTTGCAGACGAAGATCAGCCGGGTGCGGTCGGTGATCGCGGCGAGCATGGCGTCGAGGTCGTAGGTGTGCTCGGTCAACGGCACCTTGACGGCCGTCGCGCCGGCCGTCTGGACCTGCGGCGGGTACAGCTCGAAGCTGTGCCAGCCCATGATCACCTCGTCGCCGACCGAGGCGGTGATCTGAACGAGCTGCTGGCACAAGCTCACTGAGCCGCAGCCCACGGCGACGTGCTCAGGCGCGTAGCCGGGCCCCAGGTGCCCGGCCAGGGCTGCCTTGAGCTGTACGCAGCCGTTGTCGGGGTAGCGGTTGACCTCGTCGGTGGCCTTCTCGATGGCCGCCCGGACGCTGGGCAATGGGCCGAACACCGTCTCGTTGCTGGCCAACTTGATGGAGCCCGGTACCGTCTTGCCGGGGACGTAGACCGGCAGCCCCTCCAGTTCGGGGCGCAGGCGAGCGGTCACTTCGACAGTTTATGTCGGCGCTGTGTACGCTGACCCTCCGGCGGTTCCGCGAGACCGGAAAGGGGTCGGGTACCCTCAAACAGTCCAAGGGAGGCGTGCCAGAGCGGCCGAATGGGGCTCACTGCTAATGAGTTGTCCCCCTCAAAGGGGACCGGAGGTTCAAATCCTCTCGCCTCCGCCACGGAAACAATTGAAGACAGGCGCCCGTAGCTCAACGGATAGAGCATCTGACTACGGATCAGAAGGTTGGGAGTTCGAATCTCTTCGGGCGCGCTCACTGCCAGCGAAAATGGGCTAGCTTGGTATCAAGCGCCGGCAACATTGTCACGGATTGTCACAACTCGTGCCAAACTCCGCGCCCTCGGCCAGCGCGTTTGGCTGTGAGTGCACATATGTTCGCATCGTGAATGCCACGTCGGCGTGGCCGAGCCAGGCCGCGATCACTGCGGCCGGTACGCCCTGCAAGTGCATCGTGGTACCGCAGGTATGCCGTGCGTCGTGCAGCCGGATTCGGGGCACACCGGCCGCGGTGACAGTGTTGGCCCACATCTTGGACAGCGTATCTGGGTGATAAGGCTGCCCGGCTTCGTTGCACACCACGTAATCGAGGTCGGTGTAGTCGACACCCACTTTCAGCTTTTCGGAGAGCTGCCGCTTTTTCGCCGCTTTCAACTCGACCAACAGCGGGTCTGGGACAGGCAACACTCGGTTTGAGTCTTCCGATTTGGCATCAACCTGCTCAACGGCCTTGCCATCGACGCTGATTCGAGTCGGGCCGATGGTCAGTGTCTTGGCCTCGAAATCGATGTTCGTCCAGCGCAACCCGCCGATCTCAGCCCGACGCAGCCCGGATAGCGCCAGATGCCAGGCGTGCCGATTGCGGTCCTTTCGGATCGCGCGTAGCAAGCGCTCCACCTGCATAGGTGTATAAGTGGCGAACTTCTTCGGCTTGCCGGCCACCCGGTCGACGTGCGCCACGACGTTGCGGACCAATGTGCCGTCGTGTACCAGCTGGCCCAGCACCTGTGACAGCGTGCCGAGCAAGTAGTTGCAGGAACGAGCGCTCCACGGCCGTCGCTTTGTGCCGTCGGCACGGACAACCTGTCCGTCGCGCAGCCGTCTTACAAGCTCATCGATGTGGCGGCGGGTGAGCTTCTGCACCGGCAGATGACCCAGTTCGACACGCACAGGCGCGAGCACTCCGTCATACCCAGACCTGCTCTTGGGCTTGATGCCGTGCCGTGACATCAGCCAGTTCGCGCACGCTTCCTCCACCGTGAGGACGGAGGGATGCACGTAGGTGCCCTTGGCCACCTCGCCGCGGATCTCGTCGAGCGCCTCGCGCGCTTCCCTTTCGGTCGAGTAGCGCTTGCGCAACTGCTTACGCTTTCCATGGACAGTGCCGACGTCGACAGTGAGTTGGTAGCGGACGACGGGCCGTCCGCCGGTGCGGCGGGTCAGTTCGATGCGTTTGATCTGCGGAGGCAGTTGGCGGCGCTCAACCATCGGTCATAACCGCACAGTTAGGACAGAGCCACGTTGATGGTCACGACGCGACCTCCGTGTGGGCGGCGATGAATCGATTAATCTCAACGAGAGTGACTCGCCGTTTGCCACATATCAGTACTCACGACAGCTGTCCGGAGTCGAACAATCGATAAATCGACGACCGACTGATACGCAGCGCCGCGGCCGCTTCCGGGACTGTCAGGAGCAGACCGACTCGGGCTAGTGGGGTCTCGACCGTCGAACTGACACCCCATCTCTCCCAATTCGTGTCACTTCCGCTCGTCATCGTTTCTCCTCGGCTCGCGGTGACTGCTTAGATTGATCATCGGATACGGTGATCCCTTGCGCATCGGTCGCGCGAAAGATTTTCCGCCCAATATCGATCTGTCAGGCTGAGACTGTCGTTTACGGTCTGGCGCGGGTCGCGCGTCGCTGCACCGAATTGCGTGAAAGTACGCCTGCGGAAACAACCTTGCCTGCTCACAGACTCCGTGAGGGGAAGTAGGAGGAAGTCGTAGTGCATTGCCTCGATGGCGGAGTATCGATCCACATGCTCAGCAACAGACTTCTAAGGTGTTGGCCCGCGTCCGGCGCGACGAGGAGATAACCGTTATTGAGCGCGGCGAGGCAATCGCCCGATCAGCCAAAAACGCCGGAAATCCTTGCGGCCAAACGGCTTTCAAGACTTAGCCGACGGGCTAGTCGTCTTGCCAAGAGCCCACGGTTTTCATGCATAACAGAGGATATCCATGAGTTCTGCTGCGTGTCGCTTGGGCGGCTTTCGCCTTGATGCAAGAGGTGTGTGGTGTTTGGGGGGTGTTGTCCTGCCAGAGCTGAACTTCATTGGCCGGTGTTTCGTCCAGTCGAACTTTGCGAAGTCCAGACGGCACTGTCACGTTGGTGAGTGTGGGCGACCTGGGAGGATTCGTGGGGTGACCACCGCAACGCCGTCGTACAAGGGCCACCGCTACCCGGTCGAGATCATCAACCACTGCGTGTGGCTGTACTTCAGGTTCCCGCTCAGCTTCCGTGAGGTCGAGGAGCTGATGCTCGTACGCGGTGTCGCGGTGAGTTACGAGACGATCCGGCGGTGGTGCGCCAAGTTCGGGCAGGCCTACGCCAACCAGCTGCGCCGGCGGCGCCCGCGCCCCGGCGACAAGTGGCACCTCGACGAGGTGTTCGTCGGGATCAACGGCAGGCTGCGGTACCTGTGGCGCGCGGTCGACCAGCACGGCAACGTGCTCGACGTTCTCGTCCAGTCACGCCGAAACGCGGTGGCGGCCAAGCGATTCTTCCGTAAGCTGCTCAAGGGCCTGCGGTACGTGCCGCGCGTGCTGGTCACCGACAAGCTGGGCAGCTACCAGGTCGCCCACCGCGAGCCCATGTCGTCGGTGGAGCACCGGCGGTCGCGGTATCTGAACAACCGCGCCGAGAACTCTCATCAGCCCACCCGACAACGCGAACGGGCGATGAAACGCTTCAAATCGTCGCGGCATGCGCAACGGTTCCTGTCCGCCTTCAGCGGCATCTCCGCACACTTCCGGCCGCGACGGCATCTGCTCAGCGCGACCGAATGGCGAACCGAGATGGCCGACCGCTTCGCGGTCTGGCGTCAGGTCACCGCGCCCGACGCTGCCGCCTGAAATGTGAACGACCCAACGGTGTTCCGTCGCGACTGCTTCAAACCCAACTGCGCCACTACACTTTTCAATCAACGTGATGAACCGCCCCGGTGAGTCCGGAGACTTTCTGTTCTGAGAACTCAGCCGGCTGCTGGTCTCTGGGTTTGAGCGTAGTGGGCGGTCTCCATTTCGACGGGTGGGATGTCGCCGCAGTATTCGTAGAGGCGGTGGTGGTTGAACCAGTCGACCCATTCGGCGGTGGCGTACTCGACTTCCTCCACGCTGCGCCAGGGCTTGCGTGGTTTGATGAGTTCGGTCTTGTACAGGCCGTTGATGGTCTCGGCCAGCGCATTGTCATACGAGCTACCGACCGCACCGACCGACGGTTGGATGCCGGCTTCGGCGAGGCGTTCGGTGAATCGGATCGAGGTGTATTGGGCGGATTCAATCGGTCGTCGCAACACCGGCTTGATGTAGCGAGTGTAGGTGGTCGTTGAATGCTTCGGCCGGAGTGCGCCATCCGAGGGTTTTGCGTGGTCTGGTGTTGAGGGTGTGAGCGATCGCTGCGATTTCCTCTGCGCTCCAGCGGGACAGATCGGTTCCCTTCGGGAAGTACTGGCGCAGAAGGCCGTTAGTGTTCTCATTGGTGCCGCGCTGCCACGGACTCTTCGGATCAGCGAAGTACACCTGGACACCGGAAGCGATCGAAAACTGCGCATGCGCCGACAGTTCTTTGCCGCGGTCCCAGGTCAGTGACCGGCGCAATTGTTCGGGCAGCGTGGTGATCGTCTGCGCCAGGGCGCCTGCCATCGTGAGAGCGCCATAGCCGGCCAAAGCGGGTCCGTTCTTGGTCCGCGGGATCACGCCGTAGCCATCCTCGCGCGGGAGGTGGATCAGCATCGTGAACCGGCTGCTGCGTTCGACCAGCGTGCCGATCGCTGAGCGCTGTAGCCCGATGAGCAGATCTCCCTCCCAATGCCCCGGTACCGCGCGATCAGCGACCTCGGGCGGCCGTTGGCTGATCAACGTCTCCGGGGTGACATGGGCCCATGCCTTCTGCCGCGACCGCGCCCGCGGCACCCGTAACGCCCGTCCTCGGCGCAGGCAGCTGACCAGCTCCCGCTTGAGCGCACCGCGGCTTTGAACGTAGAGCGCCTGGTAGATGGCCTCGTGGCTGATCCGCATGGACTCATCATCGGGGAAATCGAGGGTGATCCGTCGAGCGATCTGCTCAGGGCTCCACGCCGTCACCCACGCCCGATCACCGCGGTGAGGCTTGTTGCGTCCCTTCCACGACGTGCCAGCCGGCCCAGCCACGACCTGGCCATCAGCACCACGAACCACACCGGAGAGCTTGTCCTGGACGTACTGGCGCAACCGGTCGTTGGCGAGGAGCTTGGCCGTCTTCGGACGTCGGGCACGCCGCTCGGCGTGCCATTGCGCGATCGACGCCTTGTACTCGAGCCGGTAGGTACGCGTTGAGGCGTTACGGCGCAGCTCACGCGAAATCGTCGACGGCGCACGCCCAAGCCGTCGCGCAATCTCACGAACACCGGCCCCCTGGGCACGCCACAAGGCGATATCCTCACGCTCACCCGAGGACAGGTAGCGACCCGAAACAGCTTCTGGCAACCGTGGATTCACGCCGCCAGCATGACGGAACCAACGAAACCCAACCGGCGACGACACGCCGGCTTCGACCGCGGCGTCCTCGGTCATCGCCCCAGCCGCGATCGCCGCCCAGAACCTGACCCTGTCCTCCCGCCACGCTACCGTCGGCCGCCCCGGCGACGGAATCTGCCCCCGATACGCACGAACCTCTAACTGCTGCTTCCCATATGCCACTGCACACCTCCAAGAAATCGAGGTGTTGCGACGACCAGTTGAATTCGCCTTGGGATCCTCTATCCGTATGATGGACAACGTCTTTCAGATCGAAGATGCCTTCTTGTTGGCGGGTCCAGATCGCTTGTTCGATGCTGTCGAGCACCATCGCGGTGTTCATCGTGGCCCCCACCCGCCAACCCAGTATCCGCCGAGCGTAGGCATCAATGACGAACGCGGCGTACGCCCAGCCCGACCAGGTCGACACGTAGGTGAGATCGGCTACCCACAATCGGTTCGGTGCCGGTGGGCCGAATTGACGCTGTACCAGGTCCGGCGGTCGCGACCCGCCCGGGTCGGGGATCGTCGTGTTTTTGACCTTGCCCCGGATGGCGCCGGTCAAGCCCAGCTCGGCCATCAGCCGCTCCACCGTGCAACGGGCGACGTCAATGCCCTCACGGCGTAGCGCCAGCCACACCTTGCGGGCCCCGTACACGCCGTAATTTGCGGCGTGGATCCGCTCGACCTGGGCTTTGAGGACCTCATCGCGGACCTCGCGCTTGCTCGGCTGGCGGCTGCGCTGCTCGTAGTAGGTCGATGGGGCGATCCGCACACCCAGTTGGGCCAGGTTGTTGCAGATCGACTCGACACCCCACCGCAAACCATCAGAACCCACGCGACGGCCCTGATGCTCGGCGATGAACGTGGTGACTAGTGCTGTGGCCGGTCGAGTTCGGCCGCGAAGAAAGCCGAGGCAGCCTTCAGAATTCCGTTGGCACGCTTGAGTTCTGCGTTCTCCCGCTTCAAACGCTTCAACTCCGCGGACTCCTCAGTGCTCACCCCGGGACGCGACCCATCGTCGATCTCGGCCTGACGGACCCACTTGCGCACCGTCTCAGTCGTGCCGATACCGAGTAAATCCGATACCGCCCGCATCGCGGCCCACTCGGTGGCGTGCGACGCGCGGACCTCGGCGACCATCCGCACCGCCCGCTCACGCAACTCTGGCGGGTACCTCCTCGACGTACTCCCTGGCATGACTCCATCCTTCCCAACCAATGGAGTCTCCGGACATGCCGGGGCGGTTCATGACAGTGCCTCAAAGAGGGCAGGCGAGAAGTAAGTGGACGCTAGGCTGCTTTTTGGAGCCTCTCCAATTCGTCGAACATTCTGTTCTGGGCCTCGACGATTGGGCCAGGTCTCAGGTTCGGATCGATGTGGTACGCGCCTGGAACCTCATCAATCAGATGGAACAGCCCTTCCGATTCGGCAATGCCCCTATTCGTTCGGGCATTAAAGATCGAGGATCGCCCAAGGATAAGCAATCCTACCTTTAGCCCCTTTTCTTTTGCCGCGGCCAAATGCGGCCGAATGTCCGGATTACGGAGGCCAACGACTTCCCGGATAGAAAGTACCGGATTGTCAGTGATATGCCGAAAAATATTTTTCATCGTGTCCGGCGGCATATGTTCGATCCCTCGGAAGAAGGACGAGGATCCTTTCAACTCCTTATTCCATAGATCACCGAGCCTCAGGTCATGGGGCCCTATCCCGGAAGGATCCTGCAAAACCATGCTCTCGACGTATTCACCACAGAACGCGGCCATTTCAGACAGCGTCATTCCGGCATACGAGTGGCCGCTGGCCCGGACTTTTTCTACCCCGGTGCGCCTGATCGTTGCCTTCACGACTTCGCGGCCATTTTGCGCGGTGCGCAGGTAAGGGCTTTTGCGGTGCCGTTTATCAAGCAGCTGGACCCGCAGTGGCAGGTGACGGTGTGTCGAAAATGTCACAAATCGCCGGCCCGATTGCGCGGTCGCCGCTGCTTCTCCACTGTAAAGATTACCCGTTGTCCACAGGCCGCCGAATTTCACCGTAGGAATATCCGATACAAATGGAACTTCTTTGGTGTCGGGTTCATATAGAAATACATCCCTGATCGTTTTGCCATTGATCTTTGCTGCCAGACGCTCTCTGTAATATGGTGGTGTTCCGTCACGGGGCACGATGTGTTCCCGACTAGCCTCACCCGTTGGGTAGGAACGCGTGCCGCAGCGGTCTACTATTTCGTATGGCATAAAATCCATTCCTATACCATGGGATTTGCAAATATTGCCGGCATAACGAATTTCCTTCGTTTGCTCTCAATGGTTGGGCCCTCAAACTCCTCGTCAGAGGGTCTTTTGGCAGCTGGCACTATGTCACGTGGTAGGAGAAGAGGCGTAGCGGGAGAAGGCAAGGGACCAAACCCCCTGAGGTTCAATCATCACGTGATGGGTGCCGACGATCGGCAACCGGCGAGGGTAGCTTCACACCGACACGCTTGAGTGCCTTCCGACTGTACCCCCTCAACGTCAAACCTGGCGTTTTTTGGGTTCATTCGACCTCACACAGTCGATCTTTGCCTAACGCGCTTGTGGAACATGTAGATTGGCACGGTCGAAAATCCGGCGACAGCCGGACGATTCTCGCCGATTCCGGTCATTCGTGGTGAAGTCTTCAGAACGGCATCGGTTGGTTGTAGATAGTCGCGGTTTGGTTTTGGACGGGGTCGGTGCAGGCTATGGTGACGTTCCATAGCGTGGCCGTCGGGAGCTCGGGCGCGAAGTTCAACTGTTGCTGGCCCCTTGGTTCAGCTGAAATGTCTGGTTGAGCGGGGCCATTGGAGTGCCGATGCCCTGGAGTACGTCCATGGTCCCCATCGTCGGGGTGGCGTTGAAAATGCAGGAGCCGTATGTGCCGGGGTTCCCGTTTCCGCTGGTGTCTGTGACAGTGACTCGCAGACTTGGAATGTTGTTCAGCGTTGCCGGCTGGAACTGAACACTGGCGGTGTCGGCCCGGGCGGTTCCTGCACCGAAGCACAAGACGGCAGACGCGGCCACGCCCAGCGCCGAGAGGACCCGTTTCTTCGTCAGGCTGCAGAGGTTCACGTTGCGCGTCCTTTCTGCGGTCGCGGTGCCCCCCACAGTCTGTCGCCCTCAGAGTAGTAAGAGCCGAGACCCAACCAGCGCCCGCCACGCCGCACGTTTGAGAGCTTTTCGCGGATTGTGCGGGCGCACCGAGTTTGCCCGACCGTTCAGCGACTGGGACCGTAGACCCTGCTAGCGGCCGGAAGCGGTGAGGCCGACGGTGTAGGTCACGGGCCCGAAAGCAAGCTGGCGGCTTTCTCTAGTTCCTTCAGCGCGGGCTCAATCGCGTCGGCTAGTTGGTCGATGTCATTGGCGATCTCGGGCGTGGTGACGAAGCCGAAATCCACGAACCCGTTGTAGCTCAAACAGGTGATGTTCAATGCCACCTCGAGCATGACCGGTCCGAGGGGTACGAGCTGCTCTACGACTGCGCCGGCCATGTAAATGGGGAAGTCGGGACCGGGCACGTTGGAGATCACCACGTTGATAGGAGCGACGTGACCACCGATATGGCTGGCCGTGTAGGCCCTGGCGGCGAGCGCCAGCAAGCCTGGTGGCGTGGTCTCAGTCAGACCCATGATCTGGTGTGCGGTAAGCGCTTTGGCCATCTCCTTGGCGCCTTGGGAGCTGCCATAGATGGTTTTCATCCGCTCTGCGGGGTCGGCAATTTCGGTGCCGAGGCTGACGGTCATCGAGCTGATCTGGTTGCCGATTTCTCTACTTTCGCCATGAGTTGAGATCGGAATCTGGGCGACCAGCGGCCGATCGGGGAGCTCGCTCCGGTCTAACAGATAACGGCGCATCGCACCGGAAACGAGCGCGAGCACCACGTCGTTGAGCTTCACGCCGAAGGCGCGCTTGACCGCCTTCACCCGATCCAGTGGCACTCTGCTGCTGCTGATTCGCCGCTGCGTCGAGATTTCGGCGTTGAAGCGCGTTGTCGGTGCGTCGAAGAATCGAGGGGGCTTGTTGGCCAGCCCACGCACGGCCATCTGTTGAGACAGGGTTTGCCGAGCGATTCGCAAGAGGCGGTATGGCGTCCTGACCATGACGTTGAATATGCCGCCCACCGCCCGCAGCTCGAACGGCGGCATGCCGCGCGTCGATGATGGGCCGCCCTCGACGGCGGGGGGACACGGTTCAGAGCTGACGTCGAGCATGATCTCACTCAGATTGGTACCCGACACACCGTCAACGAGAGCGTGATGCATCTTCGTCAGGATCGCGACACGACCATGCTCCAGACCCTCGATGAACCACATCTCCCAGAGCGGCCGGTCCCGGTCGAGCGGATAGGCCATGAGACGTCCGACCAGATCCTCGAGTTCGCGACGTCCTCCTGGCTCGGGCACCGCGATTCGCCGGATGTGATAGTCGATGTCGAGCTCGCGGTCCTCGACGAACCATGGCCTGTCGAGTCCCAACGGCGCGCCCGCCACCCGGTAGCACAGCTCCGGCATCTCCGGAAGGCGAGATGCGACAAGGTTCTTAACCGAGCGGAAGCAGAAATCCGGCACGTCGGATGGGTCGCAGATCGTCAGGCCACCGCCGTGCATATGCCACGCGTGCGTCTCGGCGAACCAGAAGGCAGCATCTACGCTCGACAGCCGCCTCATGCTGACATAGTAGAGCGGGCAGGTCGCGTCAACGCGAAAACGCGTGAACTAAGGCCTATCTGATAGATCGTCGGGCCTGGGCGATGACGGCCCGTGTATCAGACCCTCGCGGTGAGCCTGCAACACGCGGCGGTCATGGCACTGGCCATTCGTGGACTGGGGCACCGGTGCGCGCGTGCTCCGCATACCGCCGGGTCATCTCACGCAGCGCCAGGATGCGTTGCAGCCCGTGCTCCTCGAGGTAGCTCAACGTCTCGGTCTGCCAGACAGCGCCGGTGCGGCCGCATCGAACCCGCGCTTCGATGACACCGAGGTACCGGTCGCGGTCGTCCGCGTCCACGCCCCAAGCGTCGAGCCCGGCCGCCGCGGCCGGCAGCAGGACCTCACGGGTGAGCTGGTCGACGGGGTGGTCGACGCCCTGCCAGCGGCATCGTCAAGTTGTTGACCTGGTGTGGTGGCAGCGAGGATTGGTAGTTGTGGCGATTGCGGCGAGGTACAAGGGCTACCGGTATCCGATCGAGGTCATCGGGCACGCGGTGTGGCTGTATCACCGTTTCGCGCTGAGCCTGCGCGACGTCGAGGAGCTGATGCTGGCCCGCGGTGTCGTGGTCACCTACGAGACGATCCGGTCCTGGTGTGCGAAGTTCGGCCCGGACTACGCCGCCCGGTTGCGTCGGCGGCGACCCCGTCCCGGCGACAAGTGGCACCTCGACGAGGTCTTCGTGAAGATCAACGGCACCACCCATTACCTGTGGCGCGCGGTCGACCAGCATGGCGACGTGCTCGACATCCTGGTGCAGTCGCGACGTAACGCGCTGGCGGCTAAGCGGTTTTTCCGTAAGCTGCTCAAGGGCCTGCGATACGTGCCGCGGGTGATCGTCACCGACAAGCTGGCCAGCTATCAGGTCGCTCACCGCGAGCTTTTGCCGTCGGTGACCCATCGCCGCTCGAAGTACCTCAACAACCGGGTCGAGAACTCCCATCAGCCGACCAGGGTCCGGGAACGGGTGATGAAACGCTTCGCCTCACCTGGGCAGGCCCAACGATTCCTGTTTGCGTTCGGCAGCATCCGACAGCACTTTCGGCCCCGTCGTCAGCTGATGAGTGCGCCCCAATGGCGGCACGAGATGACCAACCGCTTCGCGGTCTGGCACGAGATCACAGCCGCCGCAGCGGCATGAAAGACACAGTCAGCCACTACCTTTCACCACCCAGTCCACTCACATCAACTGCACCACAAGCATTCTCAAATAACTTGACGATGCCGGTTCGACCGGTTCGTCGCGGATAACCGCGGAGTCACTGCCCGACAGCCCGATCGGCGCGTTGGGCGGCTGATTGGATCCCATGATTCTCGTCCTCCCCGGCAGACGTGGAGCTTAGGGCCCTGCCTGCGGAAACGCGCTGCGCGTGATGCGCCACACTGCCAAGCTAGCGGACATCGACGCCTGCCACGGCGGCTTGCGTGAATTGCGCTCACGAATTACCGATGAGCGATACACTTCCCGTGCCCTACGCCGCCGACGTAGATCCAAGCTGGCGATTGGAGGTCCGCGTTGACTGACGATGACCAAACCACGCCCCGGCCAGGGGACTTCGCCGGAGAATGGGACCCATCCGTGATACGCAGCATGATTAGGTTCGGGGGCCCCGTCTACAAGCTCTGGTTCCGCTCTGAAGTGCGTGGTCTCGAGGGTTTTCCGCCCGGCGGAGCGCTGATCGTGTCGAACCATTCTGGCGGCCCATTTGCGATGGACGTCCCGGTGCTATGGCGGCACTTCTTTGAGAAGTTTGGCTACGAGCGTCCGCTGTATACCCTCGCCCACGACATCCTGTTCCGCGGGCCGTTAGCTGGAATTCTGACGCGACTGGGCATGATTCGCGCCACCCGCGACAACGCTGAGAAGGCGCTGCGTTCGGGCGCGGTGGTCATCGTTTTCCCCGGTGGCGACAATGACGCGATGCGGCCAACTCTGCAGCAGAACAATATCGACTTCAGTGGCCGGACCGGCTATGTTACGACGGCGATTGGGGCAGGCGTGCCGATCGTGCCGGTCGTGTCGATCGGCGGGCAGGAAACCCAGTTCTTCTTGCCGCCCTTGACCCTGCCCGAACGGCTGGGGCTGAGGCGCTTGCTGCGCCTCGATCGGGTGCCCGTTTCGATGGGCATCCCGTTCGTGGTCAGTCTGGGGGCATACAACTTTCCGCTGCCCGCCAAGATCGTCACCGAGGTGCTGGAGCCGATCGACGTCGTCGCGCGGTTCGGCGAGAACCCTGACGTTGCCCAGGTCGATGCGCATGTTCGCAAGGTGATGCAGTCGGCGTTGGAGGATTTGGCCGCCCAGCGCCGCTTCCCGATCCTAGGGTGACCGGTGTGACGTCACCCGACCGCTCACTCTTCGGGCGTGCTACTGAAATTCGTGAAGCCCTGCACGCACTGAGGAAGACGCGGCTGCTGGTGGGACTGCGTCCCGACAAGTATCTGCGGATGGGCGCGGCCATTCTGCGCGAAGGGATCACCAACACCGTCGGAATTGCCGTGTCGGCGCAGCGCTGCCCAGATCGTCCTGGTCTCATCGACGAGCTCGGTGTCCTCAGCTACCGGGAACTCGACACGCGGGCCAACGCGCTCGCGGCTGCATTGCAACAGTTGCCCGGCGGGACACCGCAGATGGTGGGCATCATGTGCCGTAACCACCGCTGGTTTGTTGATGCGCTCGCCGCCACCGAGCGGATCGGCGCGGACGTATTGCTGCTCAACACGTCGTTTGCGGGTCCGGCCCTGGCCGAAGTAGTGCTGCGGGAACGTCCCGACGTCCTCGTATATGACCAGGAGTTCAGCGCCGGCGTGGATCACGCGGTCAGCGAAAAGCCGGACACCGCCCGCATCATGGCGTGGACAGACGGTAAAGCGGATCACATGATCACCGTCGAGACGCTGATCGCGAGGCATGCCGGGCAGCGGCCGGTCCGCACCGGGTGCAAGTCCAAGGTGATCCTGCTGACCTCGGGTACCACTGGCACACCCAAAGGAGCAAAGCGTGCGGCCGGGGGAGGAGGCCTCGAAGGAGCAGCAATGTTGGCGCGGCTACCGTTGCGCGCCGAGGAAACCACGGTCGTGGCAGCGCCGCTGTTTCACGCGTGGGGGTTCGGACAACTGATCATGGGGACGATGCTGTCGTGCACGTTGGTGGTGCGACGCACATTCGATGCTGCGGCCACGATGGAACTCGTCGACCGTTACCGCGCCACCGGTTTGAGCGTGGTGCCGGTGATGCTGGACCGGATCATGGAACTCCCCGATGAGGTCCGCAGTCGCTACAGCGGGCGATCGCTGCGGTTTGTCACTGCCGCCGGCTCGCGGATGCGACCCGACATCGTGGTCAAGTTCATGGATCAGTTCGGCGACATCGTCTACAACAACTACAACGCCACCGAGGTCGGCGTGATCGCCCTCGCCGGGCCCGAGGACTTGCGCGCGGCCCCCGACACCGCCGGCAAGCCGATGCCGGGTACCGAGATTCGTATCCTGGACAAGCATCGCCGTGAGGTCCCGCGCGGCGAGATCGGTCATATTTTCGCGCGCACCACGACGGAGTTCGAGGCCTACACATCCGGGCAAACCACGGATTTTCAGGACGGCTTCATGGCCTCAGGTGATATGGGCTATGTCGACGCGGCCGGCCGACTGTTCGTGGTAGGCCGCGACGACGAGATGATCGTGTCGGGCGGGGAGAACGTGTACCCGATCGAGGTGGAAAAGACGCTCGCCGCCCACCCCGCCGTGGCCGAGGCGTTCGCCATCGGCGTCGATGACGAGCAGTTCGGGCAGCGGCTCGCCGCCTTTGTGGTCCTGAAACCCGCTGTGTTGGCCACCCCCGACATGCTCAAGCAACACGTGCGGGAAAACCTGGCCAACTACAAGGTGCCCCGCGAGATAGTGCTCCTCGACGAGTTGCCCCGCAGCACCACCGGCAAGATCCTCCGCAAGGAGCTGAAGGCGTACCTCGTCGGCACGGGCCAGCGCAAATGACACCCGCGTGGGCGCCGCATGGTGTGTGCGCAGCGATGAACCGCATGCCCGGCACTGCCTTGACGCGCATGTCGCAATGTTCGGGGAGAATCTGCTGAGGACGCCTATGCTCGGGTTCGGGGCACGATGGATAGCGATCCCTTAAGGACGCAACGTGACGTGGGCTCTGCCGTCGTCACAGAGTTGAGTGCGGCCGGGTTCGCGGACGCCGACGAGATCGGCCGCGGTGGTTTCGGCATCGTGTTTCGCTGCACCCAAGTGGCGCTGGATCGTGTCGTCGCGGTCAAGGTGCTCACCGCTGAGCTGCACGAGGACCGGGAGCGGTTCTTGCGTGAGCAGCGCGCGATGGCAAGGCTGACCGGGCACCCGAACGTCGTCGGGGTACTGCAGGTCGGGGAAACCGCGAGCGGCTACCCGTATCTGGTGATGCAGTACCACCGCCGGGGGTCGCTGGAGGCAAGGATCAAGCGGCTGGGTCGGCTGCCCATCGAGGAGGTGCTGCGGGTCGGGGTGAAGATGGCGGGCGCGCTGGAGTCGGCGCACCACCTGGGCATCCTGCATCGCGACGTCAAGCCGGCGAACATCCTGCTGACCGAGTTCGGCGAGCCGGCGTTGAGCGACTTCGGGATCGCGCACGTCGCAGGGGGATTCACGACCACCGCTGGGACCTTCACCGGGTCGCCGGCGTTCACCGCGCCGGAGATCCTGTCCGGCGATCCGCCCAGCCAGGCCTCCGACGTCTACGGGCTGGGCGCCACCGTGTTCGCCGCGCTGACCGGGCATGCGGCGTTCGAACGCCGCAGCGGTGAGCAGGTGGTGGCGCAGTTTCTGCGCATTGCCAGCGAGCCGATGCCGGATCTGCGCGAGCGCGGCATCCCCGAGGACGTCTCGGCTGTCATCGAGAAGGCGATGTGGCGCGAGCCCGCGGACCGCCCGTCCGCTATCTCCTTGGGCGAGGAGCTGCAGAGGGTGCAGTCGGCTCACGGCTTGCCGGTCGACGAGATGGCGTTGCGCGGCGGTGAGCAGGTCCGTCGGGCTGAGCAGGGCTCAGCGAGGCAACCTGCGCTCGTGCGCCGCGCCCGTGGCAGTCTTCCGATCGAGCTGACCAGTTTCATCGGGCGCGACGCCGAATTGGGTGAGGTGAGAAAGGCCTTGTCGACGTCGCGGTTGGTGACGCTGACCGGGGTCGGCGGAGTCGGCAAGACGCGGCTGGCGCGGCGAGCCGCGGCCGAGGCCCAACAAGATTTCTCCGACGGCGCACGCCTGATCGAACTGGGTGAATTACGTGACGGCTCATTGCTGGCCGACGTGGTGGCCGCTGGCTTGGGCCTGCGCGACGAGTCGGCCAGATCGCTGCATGAGGTCCTCGTCGACTTCCTCGGCGCGCGCGAGCTGCTGTTGGTGCTCGATAACTGTGAGCAGTTGATCGAGGAGGTGGCGAGGCTGGTCGAGGAACTGTTGAGGGATTGCCCGCACTTGCGGATTCTTGTCACCAGCCGTGAGCGCCTCGGTGCCTACGGCGAATCGGTCGTGCCTCTTGCTCCGCTCGCGTACCCCGACGCCGAAAACCCGCCGACGCTGGATTCACTGGCCCGATCTGACGCGGTTGCGTTGTTCAGTGAGCGGGCCGCTGCTGCGGTGCGGAGCTTTCGACTTACCGAGGAGAACAAGGCGACCGTGGCCAACATCATTTCCCGGCTTGAGGGACTGCCATTGGCGATCGAGCTGGCGGCGGCGCGCCTTCGTGCCATGTCCCTGGAACAACTGCGGGAACGACTGGCCGACCGGTACCAGCTGCTGACACGCGGTGCCCGGGGTGCGCCCAAACGACAGCAGACGCTGAGCTGGAGCGTGGGGTGGAGCTACGACTTGTGCAGCCCAGCCGAACAACGGTTGTGGGCACGGCTCTCGGTGTTTGCCGGCGTCTTCGAACTAGAGGCGGCAGAATACGTTTGCGGCGCCGACATGGCCGACTACGAGTTCTTGGATTTGGTCGAGTCGCTGGTGGACAAGTCGATCCTGATCCGCACCGAATCCCACAACGTGGTCCGGTTTCGGCTGCTCGAGACGCTGCGGGAATACAGCAGACAACAGATTCAGGAGCACCTCCGAGTATCGCGAACTGCGCCGGCGGCACGCCGACTGGTACCGGCAGGTGGCACGGAATGCCTTCGACGGCTGGTTTAGTCCGCGCCAACTCGACTGGCTCGCCCGCATCCAGCGCGAGATGCCGAACATCCGGGAGGCGCTGGAGTTCAGCCTGTCCGAAGACGGCGAGGCCGCACTCGCGATTTCCGCTGCATTACATCCTTTTTGGATGTGCCGCGGAATGCTGCGCGAGGCACGCCACTGGACGGACCGTGCGTTGGCGCGTGCCCCGGTTGAGCCGACCCGCGATCGTGTGCAGGCCCTATTCAGCGCGGTGCTGATCTCGCCGCTACACGGCGACGTGTCCGCGGGCGCGGCTCGGGCAGCGGAGGCGCGAGCCCTGGCAGAAAAGACGGATGATCCCATCGCGCATGCCGGGGTGGCCATGGCCGAGGGCATCACCGCAATCATGAGTGGCGACTTCAAGGCTGCCACAGCTCAGCTGAAGGAGGCGCTGCGCGCCAGCGATGACGACAACGTCCAAGTCAATGCGATGCTCCTGCTGGGATGGGCCTTGGAGTTTGCCGGCGACACCCGCCGCGCGCTCAGCTGGCAGGAGAAGGCGCTTGCCCTCGCGACATCCCGCGGAGAGACGGTGTATCGATCCTATGCGTTGTGGGAGCTCGGGATCCGCTGGTTTCAGCATGGCCGGCTTGATCGGGCTGAACAGCTGCTCCAAGAAGGACTTCGCGTCGCGCAACTCATCAACGATCAACGCAACGCCGCAGGCTGCCTGGAAGGCTTGGCCTGGATTGCAGCGCAACGAAAAAACCCTACGGGCGCTGCCGTGATGATGGGCGCCGCCGACGCACTCGCCGGCGCGGTGGGTAGCGTCGCGATTCCAACACTTCCTCGGCTGCACGCCTTTCATGCCGAGTGTGAGCGGCGCGCACAGGAGGCACTCGGGCATGAAGGATTCACCGCCGCGCGTCAGCAAGGCAGCGCAATGAGTTTCGACGAGGCGGCCGCTTACGCCCTTAGCGACGACACTTAGGCAGCACCGCCTGCCGGTCGCTTGAGGCGCAGATTTGTTCGACTCGGTTAGCTCAGGCGCCTCAACAGATTTGGGTTCGTCGTGGTCAGCCCAGCACAGGGAACCGTCGCTCCCGGGCAAGCCGGTCGAGGGCCGTCTGCATCACCGAGCGGACGTGTGCGTCGACCTCGTCGACGTCGGGGTTCTTGCCGAGCTGTTTGACGACGTCGATCGGCTCGAGCACCTGATCAACGATCTTGGCGGGCAACGTCATATTGGCCGGGAAGAACACAGTCATGCCGAACGGGACACCAACGCTAAGCGGCAGAATGTCTTGCCGGATCCAGTGCAGACCCAATCGCTTCGCCAGCCGATCGCCGCGGGTCAGGAACAGTTGGGTTTCCTGGCCCCCGATCGACAGGATGGGCACGATCGGCACGCCGGTTTCGATGGCGATCCTGGCGTACCCGGTGCGGCCTTCAAAGTTGATGAGGTTCTGGCCCCGCGTCGGCTGGGCCGAGAACGAGCGCATCAGGCGTCAGCATCCCGCCAGGGTGGTTGGATACCACCAACACGCCGCCGGCAGGCGGGAAGGATTCCAAGCCCCGCACCTCTACCCGGAAGTATCGATTGATGATCGGCGCGACCAGCTTCTTCGCCTGCGCGGTGAAGGCGGGATCCCACTTGGCGAGCTCTGGATTGTCAATATCGTTGCCGCTCATATCTTCCTCCGCATTGTGGTGCTGCCGAGGTTGATGACTTGAAGCCCCAGTCACTGCCAGGTCCGACGCGTGTTGAGGCCACCTGTCCCATGGCTCGCGCACACGGTTTGGCGGCCCCGATCAGTGAGGTGATCGTTCCACTGCTGGCCGCGGCAAGCGACGGCCCGGGCTGAACAGGCGGACTGAGGTTCCCTAGGTGCGTGGAGGTATCAGCTATGAGGAAAGTGAGGCCAGCGAAGCGCGGTAGCGGGCCAGAGCACCCGGTATCGAGTGCTGGGTTGGGAAGTCGAGGACGCTGAGCTGGATGGGCAGCAGGAACACCGCGCCGCAGAACCCGACAGGCGCGGTCACCGTGGCCACCGCCAGGCTGGCGGCGAAGCCGAGCAGTCCCATTGCCCCGACATTCACCTATGCGCTATCCCCGCAGCAGCAACCCCGACGCCGCGGGTTGACCGCGAACGCGGGAACAGACCGACTTAGCGCTTCCGGGTGATCAAAGGGATCAATCTGCGCAACTGTTGACGCTGAACGTAATCGGAGGTCTGTAAGCAAGGCGCCAGAGCGAATTTCTCACGCTTGTTGATGCGCATGGGTAGGACGCGATTCTCTGCCGATGTTGGTTAGGCGGTTAGGGGTCGGGCCGTGGCGGGCTGGTGTTCGCGCACCCATGCTTGGGCTGCCATTTGGGTGGCGTCCCAGGGCGACCCCAGTGGCGGGGTGTAGGACAGGTCGAGCTCGCTGAGACTGTCAACGGTCATCTTGCGGATGCCATCAACACCTTCGGCGTATCCGCAGGTCACGTCACGTCGTTTCACGTCATTTGGCGTAGTCAAATCCAGTGTTTCCGCAGGTCATGCTGGTTATTAGGTCGGGTTCGATTCCCGGCAGCTCCACCAGTGGCGCCCGACGTATGCGCATGAGACCACCACCACGGCGATACTCAATCCTGGGCCTGTACCCAGAGGGCTGGTGCTCGTATCGAGGACCTGGACTCAGAGACGGTTTGCTGACGGCCGATGCAGCGGTTGATCGAGTGGCCGCCGGACGGAGAGCGTTATTCAGTCGTCTGTGATCGACTCTGTGGCCACATCCTGGCCACGATTTGGCCACAGTTACGGTTAACTCTTGTGAGCTACCGTGATGTGTTTGCGCAGCTAGTGCTTATTTTGGCCCCCTGAGCAGGTAGCTGAATAGGGTTCGAGTCCCTCCGCCCGCCCCACACCTCCGCCCGCACCCATTCTGTGCCGGTGTTTGCCGCAGGTAAAAGGCTACTTTGGTGTTTGCTAGCTATCGTCTGCATGCTCTCGTGCCCACACTTTGCCCACACTTGAGCGCGAATAGCGACTGTGTAGTGTGACCGCCACGGCGTCCAGGTCGTCGTCGAACAGGTCGCTGTAGGTGTCCAATGTCATTGCTGCGCTGGTGTGCCCGAGCATCCGCTGCAACGCCAGCACGTTCACCCCGGCGCTGACCGCCAGCGACGCACAGGTGTGGCGCAGGTCGTGCGGCGTGATCTTCTGGACCCCGGCGCGTTTCACTGCAGACTGCGTAACCGGCTACGAACAGCGCCAAATTCCCGCTCGCCGGTTCCTGCGGGGAGCAGGGGACCATCGGCCCTATGAAAGCCGGGTTCGGATCCCGCATTCTGATGCCGAGGCACTCAAGACTCGTTTTCAATCCTAAATTTTCAATCCTAATGGAGCGCGCTCATGACTAAGATCACCGAGGAGAAGACCCTGGTGGAACGAGTGGCGGCTCTGTCCGACGAGGCGCTCAAATCGGGCGAAGCCGGACGCCGGGACGCGATCGAGGCTGTGCGCAAATTCGTTGACACCCTCGAGGAGGCGATTCCCGCGCTCGTCGACCCAGCGCTGCGCAAGCAGGTCGTTGACGCCGCCCTGGATTTGGCCGACCAGCTTGTCACCACGCAGACCGATTTCGTGCGCGGCGTCGCGCGCACCGCGAGCGAGGCGCTGACGCTCGGGCGGCACACTAAAAAGTGAACGCCCGCCCCTGAAGTGGCTGGGGCCCTGCTGACGCGCAAACCCCTTCGCGGCGCAGCGTTTCATTGCGCATCGACACGGCCCAGTCAAACGTCACCAGCTCCCAAATCCGCAGACGTCCCCAGGTTTGTCGGCGAACCCGATGCGTTGCGACAAGCTCGTGAACCCAATGAACCCAAAGGGGCAATCTTCGGAAACCGTTGACGACAAGGGCAACTGACCTTCAGTGCAGCTATTTCGTCACGAACACAGCGGCGATCGGCAGGACGCGCGGCTGCTGTTCGGCTGCACCCTCCAAGATGCAGCCGGTCCGCAAACGGCGAGGAACGCGGCCACCCACCACCTTGGCGCCTCAGGGCCAACTTCGGACTACGACGAACGGGTCGCCACGTACTGGCCAGAGTTCGCTCCAGCGACATCGGTGCCAGGGGCGCCATTCTCGTTCATGGTTTCCCCTGCAGTGGTAGTCGTGCCGCCGTCTCGATGACGTTAGCCCCTGGTAGGCAGCTCTACATTGGGCGTTCGTGACTTCCCGGGCGGCCAAAGGCCCCTTATTGCGGCATTCGGGTGTGCGCGCGGTGAAACTGCGAGCAGGATGCGAGAGCAGGTGCGGTCCATCAGCCCGTTTGAGTGAGGAATGTGGGTATGAAGCCGGTGACGATTGACCCGCGCTACCACGACGCGGTGATCTTCCACCTCGACGGTTTCGTCGCCGACACCGCGGCCGTCCATGCCGCGGCCTGGAAGACAACGTTCGACGACTATCTGGCCCGAAGGCCGGCGAACGAGAACGAGGACCATTCTCCATTCGCCGATGACGACTATCGCAGGCACGTCCATGACAAGCCGCGCCTTGACGGAGTCGCCGACTTCCTCGCCTCGCGGCGCGTCTCGTTGCCTCGCGGTGAGGAGGCGGACACCTTCCAGGAGACGATATGCGGGCTTGGCAACCGCATGCAGAACATATTCCTCGACCTGCTGGACGAGGCGGTGCCCGCGTTGGAGTCGACGGTCGATCTGCTGCGCGGACTCAAGGACGCCGGAATTGCGACGGGCATCTACTCGCCGAGTCACGACTGTCAGCGTGTGCTGCGCGCCGCGGACATCGAGAATCTGTTCGCCGTGCGTGTCGACGGTGTGATCGCCGGGGGGCTCGCGCTTGCGGGCAAGCCCGAACTCGCCGTCTTCTTCGAAATAACGCGCAGACTCGCCGCGAATCCGAGCCGGTCCGTCCTCGTCGTGGACGCCGAGGCCGGGGTGGAGGCGGGCCACAAAGGCGGCTTTTCAGTCGTCGTCGGTGTGGACCGCAGCGGTCGTACCGATGAGCTGCTGGCATGCGGTGCCGACGTCGTGGTCGATGATCTTTCCCACGTCGAGATCCGCAAGGGTGACAGATCTGTGGCGCAGCTTCCAGACGCCCTGAGCTCCTACGGTCGGCTGGTGGGCTTTGTCACCGGCCGGGAGCCCTTCGTCTGTCTCGACTACGACGGGACGCTTTCGGAGATCGTCTCGGACCCCGACGCGGCCACGCTTGTCGACGGCGCGGCCAAAGCCTTGGAGCGCTTGGCGGCGCTGTGCCCGGTGGCGATAGTGAGCGGCCGGGATCTGGCGGACATCCGCGACCGGGTCGGCCTACCTGGGATCTGGTATGCCGGCAGCCACGGCTTTGAGCTTATCGGACCCGACGGCACGTACCACCAGAACGATGCGGCGGCCGCCGCGATACCCGCCTTGGAGACCGCAGCTGCGGAACTGCGCAACGACCTCGAGCCGATCCCCGGAGCGCGTGTGGAGCACAAGCGGTTTGCCGTCGCTATCCACTACCGCAACGTCGCGGTCGAGCACGTTGCCGAGGTTGTGGCGGCCGCGCACCGACGTGGACGGCGGCATGGGCTTCGAGTGACCAACGGCCGCAAGGTCGTCGAGCTGCGGCCGAACGTCGACTGGGACAAGGGCGACGCGCTGCATTGGATCAGCGACCACATCCACCAACGGGGCCCTGTGGTGCCGATCTACATTGGCGATGATCTCACCGACGAAGACGCCTTCGATGCCATCCGATACACCGGCATGGGGATCGTCGTGCGAAACGACGAGGACGGCGAGCGCCCCACGGCCGCTCAGCTCACCCTGCAAGGCCCCCGCGAAGTAGCCGAGTTCCTCCGCCGCGGAGGGAACTGGCTGGCATCCGAGAAGCAGGCCTTCGACGGGACATGGGCGTTCACGTTCGAGGGCTATGACCCGCACAACGAGAAATTGCGCGAGGCGTTGTGCACGGTCGGCAACGGCTACTTCGCCACTCGGGGCGCCGCACCGGAATCGAAGGCGGGCCAGGTTCACTATCCGGGCACCTATGCCGCGGGCGTGTACAACCGCCTCGATGACCTCGTCGGCGGCACCCGGACGCAGCACGAGAGTCTGGTGAACCTGCCCAACTGGCTTCCGTTGACATTCCGCATCGACGGCGGCGACTGGTTCGACGTCGACGAGGTCACGTTGTTGTCCTATCGCCAGACTTTCGATCTTCGCGGCGCGGTGCTCAGCCGCGAGTTGCGCTTCCGAGACGATGCCGGCCGTATCACGTCGGTGACGCAGAACCGATTGGTGGCGATGAACCAGGCCCACGTGGCCGCCCTCGAGACGACGATCGTCGCTGAGGATTGGTCGGGACCGATTGAGGTTCGCTCAATGCTCGACGGCAACGTCCGCAACAGCTTGGTGGAGCGGTACCGCGATTTGGCCAGCAATCACCTGCAAGGGCTGGAAAAGCGTGCATTGTCCGAGAATTCGGTGATTATGACCGTTGAGACGACGCAGTCGCAGATCCCGGTCGCACTGGCCGCGCGGACCAGCCTGTGGCACGGCGACACCCCTGCACCGGCGACGTACCGACTGGTGGACAACGAATTCGAAATCGGTCACGACATTTTCACCGAGCTCCGCGCGGGTCGGTCGCTGAGCGTCGAGAAGGTCGTCACCTTGGTCACCGGCCGTGATGTTGCCACGTCCAAAGCTGCCGAGGGGGCCGAGCGCAGGCTGGGGCGCCAGGGCCGATTCGAAGAGATACGTCGCGGGCACATGCTCAGCTGGGCCCATCTGTGGCAGCGGCTGGCCATCGACGCCGATAGCCAAGCCGACGAAATGCGCATCCTGCGGATGCATTTGCTGCACCTGTTGCAGACGGTGTCCTACAACTCCGAGGATCTTGATGTCGGGGTGCCGGCCCGGGGGTTGCACGGTGAGGCGTATCGCGGCCACGTCTTCTGGGACGAGCTGTTTATCTTCCCGGTGCTCAACCTGCGGCTTCCGACGGTCACCCGGTCGCTGCTTCGGTATCGTTACCGGCGCCTTCTGGAGGCCCGCCGAGCCGCAAAGCTGGCCGGGTATCGCGGCGCGATGTACCCATGGCAGTCCGGCACCGACGGCCGCGAGGAAAGCCCAGAGCTGCATCTTAATCCGCGATCCGGGCGGTGGCGGACGGATCCCAGCCATCTTGCCCATCACATCGGCATCGCCGTTGCGTGCAACACGTGGAAGTTCTACGAGGTCACCGGGGATTTGGCTTTCTTGATCGACTACGGGGCCGAAATGCTCGCGGAAATCGCGCGATTCTGGGTGAGCAGAGTCACCTACGAACCCGAGCGAGATCGCTACACCATGAACGGTGTCATAGGGCCCGACGAATTCCACTGCGGCTACCCGGATCGGCCGTACGAGGGCGTGAACAACAACGCATACACCAACGTGATGGCAGTCTGGGTGATCCTGCGTGCCATGGACGCGCTGAAATTGATGCCGCTGCCGAATCGGCTGGACTTGCGTGAGAAGCTCGACCTGACGGACAAAGAACTCTCCCAGTGGGATCACGTCAGCCGACGCATGTTCGTTCCATTCCACGACGGTGTAATCAGCCAGTTCGAAGGCTATGAGCAACTGGCCGAACTGGATTGGGACGCCTACCGCGAGCGGTACGGCAACATCCAGCGCCTCGATCGCATCCTCGAGGCCGAGGAGGACGACGTCACCCGCTACAAGGCCTCCAAACAGGCCGACGCGCTGATGCTGCTCTACCTGCTGTCATCCGATGAACTGCGCGAGCTGCTCGACCGGCTCGACTACCACTTCAGCCACAGACAGATCCCGAAGATGGTCGATTACTACATCGACCGAACCTCACACGGATCGACGCTAAGTGCTGTCGTGCATACTTGGGTGCTGGCCCGGGCCAACCGCGAGCACGCGATCGAGTTTTTCCAGCAGGTGCTCAACTCGGACATCGCCGACATCCAGGGCGGCACCACCTCCGAAGGCATCCACCTCGCGGCGATGGCCGGCAGCGTCGACCTCGTCCAGCGGTGCTTCACCGGCCTGGAAACCCGTCAAGGTCGCATCATCTTGTCCCCGCACTGGCCCGGAAGCGCTCCAGCGCTGGGCTTCCCGATGCACTACCGGGGCCACCGCCTGTACCTGAGGGTGAGTGGGAAGGGCGCGGAGGTCAGCGCGGAACCACGCGACGTGCCGCCGATCGAAATCGAATGCCACGGCCGCGTGGAGCGGCTGGAGTCGGGAAACACGATTCGTTTCCCCGGACCGCTCCCAGAGTAGAAGTCGACACTTGAAAGTGATGAGGCGCGTCTCCGCCTGTGGCCCGCCACCTCGACGGGGTAGACGCGGTGGGTGCCGCTGAATCCTTTAATCTCGACTTCCGGACCGCTCCGAACGCGACGTCGTCACCGAAGGCGTCGTGCACCGACTCGCTCACCAGGATCTCGCCGCATGGCACGGGTAGCCGCGGACGACCCGAAAACGATGGCCTACACCCGGTTCCTGCTGAATGTCTTCGTCGACACGTGCAGCGACCAAGTGTCCGCGCCTGATCGCAGCGACGCCTCGCGTCGCCGAAGGCGGCACGCACGGTAGCCGCCCACTGTGGGACCATAGATGCCGCCAGCGCCGTTAACTCCCAATGCTTACTTGGGTGGTGTGATTGTAGAGAACTGTCACCACGACCCGCCGAAGCGCATCATCGACCTCAGAACATCGGCGACCGCTCCGCACCGAGCCGCCGCCCGGTGACGGTGTGCGACACGATCTGAAGCCACACGTTGTGGATGCCGACTGCCCACGGCGTCGGGAAGTGGCCGTCCATCGCTCGCAGCAGCGCAGGAACCCGTTCCAGGTCGACCTCGGCGCCGACGCCTCGCACCAGGACGCTCCATCCGAACTTCCGGTCCTCGTCGATGTGGTCGACCTCCAAGGCGAGCATTGGTTGCTGCATCGCCGCTCGTTTCGCGCCACCCTCGACGCGGAAGACGATGTCGTGTCCGGCCATGGCGTAGTTGACGGGCACAGCGAGCGGTCCGAGGTCATCTTGGTACACGAGTCGCCCGACGCGTCCGGTAGCGAGCAGCCGAAAGCATTCGTCGGGCGAGAGGTCTTCGAGCTCGCGTTGCGTCATGATGTGATTCTCGTCGGGGCGCACCGGCGGCCGCCACGGCCAAAGGTCCCATCCGGCTCGCGCCGCAGCTAATGTGGCCGAGTGCGCCGAGGTCGACGGCTTACGGTCCGCGCAGATCGAAGAGATTGTCCGCGACGGCATCGAAGACCATCTCGACCGGGCTGTGATGGCGCGTACGCGGGCGGCCGAGGTCGGCGACGTTGAGGCGTTGCGCCGGATCGCTGACCAGCTGTAACCGATCACAGCCCGATCACCGTGGCGGCGAGGTTCAGCGCCCGCGCCGCGCCTTCACGGTTCTGCCAGGGCATGCCGTCAGTGCCGAGATTGTCTCGGTCTTCGTGGAATTTGAGGTGCGGTCCCTCGTCTGAGGCTCGCCTGATGGTAGGTCTTCGGGTGAACGAGCAAGTACACCCACGAAGGAAGGGACCGCCATGAAGACCGTACCTACTGTTCGGGTCGCCGACACGATGCCTTGTGCGGATCAACCGCGATTACTACCTGATCCTTGCCCGACTGGATCCCCACCGACACCAACGTCTCCTCTCAATCCAGCTTGAAAGCGAGGCCGGCACACCAACTTTCGGCAATGCAGGCCTCTCTTTCAGCCACTCCCGGCAGGGACGGCGATGAGCGGGCTGGCAAGCCAGTAAGAAGTCAGCCAGAAGGCGACAGGGGTCAAGCGAGCCACACCCAATCACCGCCTCGAAGAGCATGGCTGCAGACCACGCCCTCCTGGCCCATTCAACAAGTTGGGGGTCAAGTGGTCGCAGATTGCGGCCACGCCGCGACCTCCATGAGTGCATGCCGGAGTTCAGGAACTCAGTTCGACGGTGCTGTCCCCGAAGTCGGCGACGACCCGTAGGTTCCCGCCGAGCGCGGCAACGTACGATTGGAGCGTCCCCAGCTCGGTATGCGACAGGTCGCCGGTCTCCAACTTGGACACCCGCGCCTGAGACCCACCCGAGCGGTCCATCATTGGTGGTCTCCAATCATTCGGGCGGCTCCTGCCGCCTGACATGTCGGTGTTCGCTGTCGCCTATTACGACACTTTTGGCTAGGAACGTCCGCTCTACACCCTCGGTCATGAGACATGTTCGCCGGGCCAGCAGCTGAGCTTCTCACCCGCACAGGAGTGATCCGAGCGACCCGTGAAAACGCCGCCGCGGCGCTGGCGGCCGGTGCTGTGGTCATGGTGTTCCCCGGCGGCGATTATGACGTTTATCGGCCTACCCTCCAAGAGAACGTCATTAGCTTCGGCGGCCGGTGCGGATACGTGACGAAGGCCATCGAGGCCGGGGTGCCAATCGTGCCGACAGTGTCAATCGGCGCGCAGGAAAGCCAGTTCTTCTTGACCCGTGGGACGTGGCTGGCGCGTGCACTTCGGGCTGACCCGGCTGGAGCGCAAACTGTTTCGCACCGACATCCTGCCGATTGCATTCGGATTACCATTCGGGCTCAGCGTCGTCCTGCCAGTGAACATCCCGATACCGACCAAGATCGCCACCTTGGTGTGCCACCGATCGACATTGTCGCCAGGTTCGGTGCGCATCCCGCCTGCGCTGAAGTCGACGCGGATGTGCGATCCGTGATGCAGTCAGCTCTGACTCGACTGGCGCGCAGGCGCCGACTGCCGATCATCGGCTGACGCCGCACCAACGGAACCACTCCGGTCCTTCTGCAGCGGATTCGATACTCGACAGCTCCACTGATCGCGCAGGTCGGCATACTTTCCTGGCCGGTGCTTACGCACGTCAACATCCGCATCAGCAATGCGGTGAAGTGTCGGTGCCCGTGGCATTGCTTGGCACAATGCCAACCCACAACGGCCGCCGTCAGGACTGACGCGCCACGATCACAGGGATCCGGGCCCTGTTGACCACCGCCGCCCCGACCGAGCCCAGCAACATGCCAGCGAACCCGCCGCGGCCGTGGCTGCCGACCACAAGCAGTTGCGCCAGTTTGGACGCCTCGATCAGCGGACTCGCCGGATCACCAATTTCGATTTTGCGAAGGATCCCCACGTCGGGATAGCGTTCCTGCCAACCCGCTAGCCGTTCAGCAAGCATCGCCTCCTGATGAGATAGCTCACCGTCCCAATTAATGTTCGGGAATGACTCTTTGAAGTCGGAAACCCGCAGATCAGTCCAGGCGTGCAGGGCCATTAAACCGACACCTCGTCGTGACGCTTCCTCGAATGCAATCGCAGTCGCTGCTCCCGACGCCGGCGAGCCGTCGATGCCCACCAGCACCGGCGCCCGTGCGACATTGGCGACCAGCGGTTCCTCGTCGTGGATCACGGCGACTGGGCAATGTGCGTGGTAGACCAATCCCGAACTCACCGAGCCAAGGAAGGTGCGGACCAACACGCCGCCATGCCCCCGATAGCCCACCACGACCATCTCCACCTCTTTGGAAAGGCCGACGAGCGTCGCGACGGTAGCCGAATAAAACACCTTGCTATCGATTTGCACTGGACCGCGCTCACCAATGCTCTCTTCGGCGACCTCGATTGCCGACTTGATGAATTCGCGTGCCCGCTTCTCCTGCCATTGCCTGAAGCCGGCCGGTACGGGGACCTGGGGCTGCCCCGGTACGGGGGTGTTGACGACATGGACCAGGGTCAGCGGCACATTCCGCAGCGCGGCATCGTGGGCCGCCCACCGGACGGCACCCAGTGCCGCTGCTGAGCCGTCAACGCCGACCACGATCGCGCGACGTAGTGGTTGCAACATTTCAGTTCGCTTCTGATCGGCTATGTACCCACCGGCAGGATCACAATAGCGTGACTTCCGTTTGGATTGGAAAAGTCAGAACCGGGTGGCCGACGCGGCGGAGTTTGACGCCACGGAGGACATGTAGTGAACGCCGCTGCGACGCAAACACCCGACCGCAGGCGCGCGACAAATTTCACAGCAACCCCGCAGACTCCTTCACAGTCCTCACGATCGTTGTATAGCGCGTGCAGAACCGCCTGGACCGCTTCCACCTGGTCCAAGACGTGATCGACCGGCTACCCCAACTCGGCGCCACAGGTGACTATCTGAAACAGTCGATGCGCAACAAGCTGGTCGAGCACCAGATCTACATCGACAAGCACGGAAAAGACATGCCCGAAATCCTCAACTGGTCATGGCCAACCCGCAACGACTGAGCCCCTACACATCGTCCTTATCCTGCGCGTCGCCGACGCGGTGGTGTGCTTCTTCGAAGAACACCAGGTGGGAAACGCAATTAACTAAATGAAGGCGAAGCCGGCGAATCACCAGGTGCCGCTAGCGGCGGAAAATGGGGCACCTCGCCGAACGTGGTGGCAATCTCCGGTCACCAACTGCGACGCTGATAGTGTTCGTTCCCCGTGCGCGCGGCCGCCCTGAGCAACGGACACACGACATGACAGGAGGCGAGGTTGCCGGCGCAATGGAAAAGCCTGGCGGAGGCTACCCGGGTAAAGCCGGGATCCAAGGTGGACCTGGCTAAGGACTTCGATCCCGGCCGCCACGACAAACAGCTCAGGAAGGACCACGGCGCCGCCGCCTTGGCTGACGCGAAGGCGGCGCTGCTGGATTTGCAGGACCGCTTCTTCGCCCAGGGCCCCTTGCGGGGCTGATTAGCAGGTAATTTACTAACCGGTAACGCTCGCAGAGTGGGAATGGCGGTTTCCGGCTTGCAGCAGCCTCTGTCGAGCCGCATGGCCGGTCTATCGTCGCTGGGTAGGGCAGGACGGGGACAGGGACGGCGCTGAAGGTCCACCTGCGAATTTTCGACACGTCCGGCGGCGGTGTAATCGGTCACCGCGCCCAACCGTCCGGGTCGGGGTCGCCCCACTTGGCCCGTATCGCACCCCACGGGTCGGCGTAGCGACCGGGTGCCCCGTGGTACGGCGATCGGCGCTGGAAGAACCCGCGAGTCAACGGTGCCACCACCTGCAACGGCAACCGCATGAAACGCTGTCTCGTGCGGATCTCGGCGAGAAGGTCGGGAAATGTGTGGTGATGAAACGACAGCACCTGTTGCGAGCGGGTGGTGTCCATCCAGTCGGTGGGGTACCAGTCGCGGTCGCTGTCCGGGTTGCCCGGACGGCCTTGGGGTAGACCGCCAGCGAGTCCGACAGCCGCGGCGACCGCCCGCGCCACCTCGCTCCTCAGCCGCTTGTGGGTGTCGTCGCCGGCGATCATGAACACTTCCCGCACCGCGTCGGTGGTCGTCGCCGCGCAGAACGCGCGTGCGACGTCACGGATGTCGACGGTGTGCAGACGGCCGTCAGCGGGCAGCAACGCGTCGAAATAGAAGTTGTCGAGGTTCGCCTGCTCCATCGGCTCGACGGGAAGTACGCCACCGAGTCGAAGCACCGACCACTCCAATTGCGATGATCGCACGATCTCCTCGGCCTCGGCCTTGTGACCGCCGTAGAGATCCGACGGGGCGATCCGAGTGTCGGCGGTCAGCACGTCGCTAATCCGGTGCGGGTTCCGGGCGCCGTAGACGGCGATGCTGGACGCGTGCACGAAATGGGGCGGCGATGGCCGCGCTGCCGCGGCACGTACGAGCGCCGCGGTGGCATCGACGTTGACCGCGCGGGCCAGCTCGCGGTGGGCGTAGCACTGCGGCGGAGTGATCGCGGCCAAATGGACGATGGTCGACGGAAGATAACCCGGCGACGAGCGCGTCGACCTGAGCCGGTTTGGTCAAGTCGACCATGCGCACCTCGACGCCGTAGAGGTTGGCGAGCGCCGCGTTCACCGTGTGATGCGCCGTCGCGACCACACGACGGCCATCCGCTGAAGTTGCTTGACCACGGCGCTGCCCACGAGGCCGAATGCGCCGGTGACGAGAATGGAATCGATGGCTCTCAGAATGCGCTCCCACCCCGGCCTTTCGGGGAGAAATCGCGGTTTCGCACCGCATGAGCTGAAGCCAGCCAAGGTCGGGGACGGTCGGCGGGTGGCGGTTCGGTGCCGGCGTCGCTGGGCAGGATTTCGCCGGGCAGGTGCGCCATCGGCGTGAGGGCTGTTTGTTTGGGGTTGTCGGGGGTGGTGTCGGTCTGGGCAACCGAGGTCGGCACCGAGCCGGGGTCGTCAGAGCACCCTGATCCCCGCGTTCGGACAGCGCGTGCGACGGAGCGCAGGTAGTGGCCGGGTTGATTGCCGATCATGCGCGCAGGTCAAGGTTTGCCCCGGGCCCGACGCTGTGGCGCGGTTCTCGCGGCGGACGTCAGCTCAGCGAAGGAAGCGTCCATGCAATCCCCGTAGTGCTCAATATCCGGTAGCACAACCGGACAGCCGTTGATGCTGACGACCACGCGCCCGCAGTAGCTGATCACGTTGTGGATCAGTCCGCACCCTTGGGTGAACGGCGACAATGCGTAGCCGGCAAGCATCCGTGCGCCGACCAGGTAGACCGGGAAGTCCGGGCCCCGCATGGTGGACACCAGGGTGTTCGAAATCCGTGACTGCTCGGCCAGCCTCCCGAGGTTTGCCGCCATCCCGACACGGAGGGCTGTGACGACGAGCGCGCCCGGCACGAACTCGGCGTAGTCGAGCACCCGTTCACCCACCGCCTCGCTGCCGGCCTTCGAATGGGCGCTCGACTGTTGCACGGCCCTCAGACGGGCGAGCGGGTTGGCGATGTTCGTGCCGAGCGACACGCGGACCACAGAAATCTGATTCACCCCGTGTCGGGGTTCGGAGTCGGTGTGCAGCGAGATCGCCATGGCCGTCACGAGCGATTTTTCGGGCAGCTCGTCCTTTTCCAGGAGATACTGGCGCATCGCGCCTCCGATACCGGCGATAACGACGTCGTTGACAGTGGCTTCCGGCACGAGCATGCGTACTGCCTTCACTGCCGCGAGGTCGTAGGAGCGGGCGTCAAAGTTGCGGCTGCCGTCCGTGTGCCCGTTGAACCGGCTGGGCGGTACATCGATGGAAGGGTCGTGCTCGACTCGGTGACCGATCGGCAGCCGCCGAGTCATCGCTCCGGGAAGCCGACTCAGCAAGGGAATGCTGTGTGTTGCCGCAGAGGCGAGTTGTGCCGGCCGACGGGCGAAGGTGACCGCGGTGCGGGCGAGCAGGTTCAGCGACGACGGACGTGCTTCTGGTGTCCAATCGTCTTCGGGAGTCGGCGCGGTCTCGGGGGTTAGGTCGTGAAGCGCGTTGACGAGGGACAAGCCCGTCACCCCGTCGACCGCCGAATGATGAACCTTGAAACACACGGCGAAGGCGCCTTTCGGCACCGCCTTGATCCTGCCGAGCCCTTCGATGACGTAGCCCTCCCAGGGAGGCCGGCGCAGATCCATCCGTTGAGCGTGCAGCTGCGACACCTGGTCGCACAGCTGCCGCCACCCACCGGGCCGCGGCAAATTCAGGTGGTGCAGGTGCTCGCTGAGCTCGAAGTTTTCGTCGCGCACCCAGTACGGGTGATCCAGATCGAACGGGACGCGGACAAGCACCGAGCGAAAAAAACGGGCCGCGTCGGGGTCTGCACCGAGTCGGGAGCCGATATGGGCGACGACGTCGTCGAAGGTGACGGTTCCACCCGGCGCCGTCGATGGAACGTAGATCCCGAAGAAGGTCACGTGCGCCGCGCCAGCGGTCTCGGCGTACACGAATGCGGCATCCAGGCCGCTTAGTTGTTCCACTCTGGCCTCCGGTGATCAGTCGAGTTCTGCCGAGACCATCCGCACGATTGCCGGGCAGATTCGTTGAACCGTTCCAGGTCATCTTTACTCCTGGTCAGGCATTTATTTCAGGGATTGTCAATAGTGTTCCTGGGCGGCAGGGCGCGCATCTGACGAGCAGACGATCTTGGCGGACCTGGTGCCCGGCTGCGCGCAACGGGCATCGACCCAGCTCGTAATCCCGATGTGGTCATGTCTGTGGATTGCGCTCTGCGCGGTGTATCGTTCATCCACCCCCAACCGGATTCTCTTGGACCTGTCTAGTCAGTTGGCGGGCACCAGCGGGAAACGAGTGGCTTGGTCGACCATCGCCTCGAAAGGCCTGCGCAAGAACCAATGAGCCTGAAAAACCCCTGGAGGCACCCCTTCCGTGTGCCCCACATCGAGAAGCCGCGCACCGAAGGGCGCTTCCACCTCACGGGCAGGCGTCGGCTGGGCTACGCCGAATACGGCGACCCGTCCGGCCCGGTGGTGCTGTGGTTCCATGGCACCCCCGGCAGCCGGCGCCAGTTCCCGCTCCTCGGCCGGCGCGCCGCTGAGAACCTCGGGCTACGGGTTGTAGTGGTGGAGCGACCGGGGTCGGGCCTGTCCGACCCGCACGCCTACGACGCGGTGGTCGATTGGGCCGCCGACGTGGCCGAGGTGGCAGACACCCTGGGTGCCGAACGGTTCGGCGTGATCGGTCTGTCCGGGGGTGGCCCGTACGCTCTGGCGTGCGCCGCGACGCCCGCGCTTGCGCGTCGAGTCGCGGCCGTGGCGGTCGTGGGCGGCGTGACGCCGTCGGTCGGCCCCGACGCCACAGCCACCGGGCCTATCGACCTGGCGCGCCGCGCCGCCCCGGTGCTGTCGGGCTTGCGACGGCCCTTGGCCACGCTGGTGGCCGGGGGATTGCTGCCCATCGTCCCGCTCGGGCACTATGCCTACCGGGCCTTTTCCGGCGTCATGCCCGAGGCCGACCAGCGGGTTTTCGCCGACGACGAGATCCAGGCGATGTTCCTAGACGACCTCGCCCTCACCTCCAGGGGCCGCTTTCAGGCCCTCGTCGATGATGCCCGCTTATTTGGCAGGGACTGGGGTTTCCGGTTGGCCGACGTGAAGGTGTCGGTGCGGTGGTGGCACGGCGACGCCGACCCCATCGTGTCCTTCGACGCCGCGAAGACGGCGGCCTCACGCCTGCCCGACGCCGAACTTGTCCTTCGCCCCGGTGAGAGCCACCTCGGTGGCTTCGCGATCGTCGACGAGATACTCGGCTTCATTGGCTCGTTCCTCCCATCGGAACCGCTGCCCTCCTCCACCTCTCTGGCGTCACCTTGACCGCATTCCCCGATCGCATGGTCCGCTGCGGTTTGTCTGGATGAACGACAAATGCGGGGGCTGTTGCTTCAGGGGTGTCCATGCAACCGTGCCCGGCCGATTCACACGGGCATCGGTGGCAGCGGTGCCGGATCTGGACATTCTCGCCGGCGGCAGTCGTCGAGGCTTGGATGTCGTGATTGCGCCGCCGGCGACATATGACGGGAGGGTCTGAAGTTGGAATCTCCGACAGGTCGGGTCGCAGGCAATTGCGACGCACAATTCCGCGAAGTGGCGGACATCTTCCGGAAACAGATAACCCGCACCGACGGCGGTGCCTCCGTGGCCGTCTACCATCGCGGGCGGCTTGTCGTCGACTTGTGGGGTGGAGTCCGCACCCAAGACGGGGATCCCTGGACACGCGACACCCTGGCCATGTGCTTCAGCGCCACCAAGGGCGCCACCGCCACCTGCGCCCACGTGCTGGCTGACCGCGGCCAGCTCGACTACGACGAGCGGGTCGCTACGTATTGGCCGGAGTTCGCGCAAAACGGCAAGGGTGCCATCACGGTTCGGCAGGTGCTGAGCCACTCCGCCGGCCTGCACCGGTTCGGCACGATCATCGATCACGGATCGCGGGTCTTCGATTGGGAGCACATGGCCGATGCGTTGGCCCGGGCGAAGCCGGCATACGAGCCCGGCACCGCGGTGGGCTACCACGCGCTGACGTTCGGTTGGCTTGTCGGCGAGTTGGTGCGGAGGATCTCCGGCACACCGATCGAGCGCTTCCTTCAAAAGGAAATCGCGCAACCGCTGGGCCTCGACGGCCTGTATATCGGCTGCCCGTCGGAGCAGCGGCATCGCATCGCGCCTCTGCGACCGATCTCGGCCCCTTCCAACAAATTGTTGGGAACCGTCGTCGGCCTGGGGTTCAACGCGGTGTCGCGGGGTCTCCGTGCCGTGGGATCGCCGGTCAACCCGCATCGGATGGTCAACGCCGTCGTCGCCCGCGGCATGGAGGACGTCCTGGTGGATCCGCTGCTTCTTGATGCCGCCATTCCCGCGCTCAATGGGCATTTCGATGCCGTCTCCCTCGGCGGCATGTACGCGATGCTCGCGGGTGGCGGCCAG
Organism: uncultured Actinomycetota bacterium; assembly: GCA_963850895.1. Lineage (GTDB taxonomy): Bacteria > Actinomycetota > Actinomycetes > Mycobacteriales > Mycobacteriaceae > Mycobacterium. The sequence continues at coordinate 827,143 of CAWKNK010000003.1, forward strand.
TTGGGTGGCGTGCGCATCCTTTCCGAGGAAACCGTACGCAAGGCCTCCGAGGTCCAGAACGACCAGCGGGATCGGGTCGTCGTGGTGACCATGCAATGGCGGCTTGGCTACCATCGGCCGCCGATACTTCACAAGCAACTACCCCGCGCCTACGGCCACTTCGGATTCGGCGGCTCGGGCGGCTGGGCCGATCCCGAGCACGACCTGGCGCTGGCGATGGTGTGCAACCGCGGTGCGGGCACACCCATAGGTGACTTGCGGATCCTTCGCCTCAGTCAGGCCGCGGCACGCGCCGTCCAGGCCGGCTGAGCGGCATCGTCAAGTTGTTGACCTGGTGTGGTGGCAGCGAGGATTGGTAGTTGTGGCGATTGCGGCGAGGTACAAGGGCTACCGGTATCCGATCGAGGTCATCGGGCACGCGGTGTGGCTGTATCACCGTTTCGCGCTGAGCCTGCGCGACGTCGAGGAGCTGATGCTGGCCCGCGGTGTCGTGGTCATCTACGAGACGATCCGGTCCTGGTGTGCGAAGTTCGGGCCGGCCTACGCCGCCCGGTTGCGTCGGCGGCGACCCCGTCCCGGCGACAAGTGGCACCTCGACGAGGTCTTCGTGAAGATCAACGGCACCACCCATTACCTGTGGCGCGCGGTCGACCAGCATGGCGACGTGCTCGACATCCTGGTGCAGTCGCGACGTAACGCGCTGGCGGCTAAGCGGTTTTTCCGTAAGCTGCTCAAGGGCCTGCGATACGTGCCGCGGGTGATCGTCACCGACAAGCTGGCCAGCTACCAGCTCGCCCACCGCGAGCTTTTGCCGTCGGTGACCCATCGCCGCTCGAAGTACCTCAACAACCGGGTCGAGAACTCCCATCAGCCGACCAGGGTCCGGGAACGGGTGATGAAACGCTTCGCCTCACCTGGGCAGGCCCAACGATTCCTGTTTGCGTTCGGCAGCATCCGACAGCACTTTCGGCCCCGTCGTCAGCTGATGAGTGCGCCCCAATGGCGGCACGAGATGACCAACCGCTTCGCGGTCTGGCACGAGATCACAGCCGCCGCAGCGGCATGAAAGACACAGTCAGCCACTACATTCCGCCACAGAATCCACTCACATCGACTGCACCACAAGCATTCTCAAATAACTTGACGATGCCTGCCCAACCGACTCAGCGGTTTCGCGGCCGGTCTTCGGAACAGGATGTCGTGGCGCCGAGGGTATACAGCCTTCGCTCGTATCCGAACTTCTCGAAGAAGTCGACCCAGAGGACCGGCGCATCCCACGCAAAGGGGAGGCCGGAATGGTTTGACACGATCAGCACTCCGCCGGACGGAAACGTCTCGAGTCCACGCACCTCGGAGCGGAACCAGCGTTTGCACACAGGACTTGCGAGCGCGACCATGCGCCGCATCGTCGCCGAGTCCCACTCGCCGGTGAAGTCCCCCGGCCGGTGGATCGTGTGATCACTGTCGTTCAACGCGGACCTCCCATTACCGGCTGAGATCTCTGGTTGGCCGGATTCACGGACATGCATGACGCAGCCCCCCAAAGGGGGAAAGGACGGAGCATGAGCGCAATTTCCGTTACTCCCGATGGACGGCCACGGCGTCCGCTAGCTTAGCTTAGTGTGAGTCAGATCACGTACCGCGCGTTTTCCGCAGGCGGGCCAGAGTTCGACGGCCCCGGCCGAGGAGGACAGGAACTATGGCATCCAATCGATCGCCCGACGCCACGATCAGGCTGTCGGGCAGTGACACCACCTTTATTCTCGACGAGCCGATCGAGCCACAGCACACCCTGAAGATCGCGGTGTTCGACGAGGCCTCAAGCCGAGATTTCCAATTTGATCGCATGAGCGAGGAACTCGCCAAATTGGTCACTGTGCTTCCCCAGATGCAGTGGCGGGCGCAGTCGGTGCCGCTGGGGCTGGGTCGGCCAACGTGGATCACCGACCCTGCGTTCGACGTGCGCAAGCACCTCCGGCACGCCCGCCTGCCCGAGCCCGGCACCAAGACGCAGTTATGTCACATGATCGGCGAAGCCGCCAGCGACCCGGTACCGCCCGGGCAGCCCCCGTGGGAGCTGTGGTTCTTCGAGGGCTATGAGGGCAGCAAGGTCGTCGCCGTGCTCAAGATGAACCATGCGCTGGCCGACGGCGGCAGGTTCGTGGAGTTACTCGACTTGCTGTCGCACCCTGGACCGGGCGGGCCAACGGGCGCGGCGCCGGTCCCCCATGCCCCCGGGCCGCAGAGCGGCGTCGATGCGCTGCGGGATGGCAGTCGCGCGCTGTGGCATGACTATCGGCGCGAGTTGCCCCGGCGGCTGCGTGCCATCCGGGCGGGACGCGCAACAGCACGCGGGAGCACGCCGGTTCCAAGGCCGCCGTCGATGATGCGTGACCAGCTGACGCTGCCGTGGCGGGGTCCATTGACGCCTGGCCGATCCTTTTCGTGGGTTTCGCTGCCCCTTGACGAGATCAAAGAGATGGCGAAAGCCGTTTCAGCGACCGTGAACGCCGTGGTCTTCGCCATTGTCGCCGGAGCAGTTCGCGAGTATCTCACCGAGGAAGGAGTGCGGACCGACCGCCCGTTGGTTGCCAACGCCGCAGCTAAGGCGCCTCGGGAAGGTGACACCCGGCTGTGGGGAACTGCCGCCACGAATCGAACGTTCGCGCTGCCGACCCACGTGGCCGATCCGCTGGAGCGGCTGCGCGAGGCGAACGCACAGACCAAGGCGGTCAGGGCGAGCGTGGCCGCTCGCTCGGTACAGCGGGAGGAATGGTTCGACCTTGCCCCGCCTTTCCTGTTGCGCCCGATGCTCAGGTTGGCTCGCCTGATGGGCCAGCGGGTCAAGGGCGCATTGATCGTGTCGAACGTCAAGGGCCCGCGGGAGAAACGCTACTTCGGTGGGATGGGCGTCGAGAACTTCATCTCGTGTGGCCATTTGAAATACGCGGCCGGTGTCAACATCACCGTCTGGAGCTACGACAAGATGCTCAATTTCGCGGTGTACGGCTGTTCGAGAACGCTGCCCGACGCCGAGTTGTTCACGCAGCGAATCCAGTCCGCATTCGATGAGTTGCGGGTAGCGACAGGCGTGTCGGCGAATCTCACCAGCACCCGGACCGATGAGCCTGAACCCACAGCGGTGACACCAAACGTGGCAGAAGGAAAACAGCAGGTATGAAATGACCGAGGTCGTCGACGAAGACGGTGTGGGACAACAAAACCTCACGCCGGAGCGCGGCCTAGGCGGGTGAACGGGCGTTGTGCTCTCCCTTCCGGAGACCTAAGGCACTATGTCGTCCCGTGAATTCTTACTAGCGTTCGGTTATGACAGCACCCGAGGAGGACGACACCGGCCAACGCCTGACTGGTGCGTCTAGCCTGCGTCTTCCGGGCCTGGGTCCGCTGGGCCATATCGTCGGCCCGTTCGCAAGGACCGGCCGCTTCTACGCTCATGCCTGGTCGCGCTATCTCGGCGATCAACCGGCTGATCTGCCGGTCGTGCGCCCGACACTGACCCTCGCTGCCCATGCGCTGCTCGATGAGGTCCTGGTCACGGGCTTTCGTCTTGTTCGGGGATTCCCCGAACAAGAGGTGTTCGAATCAATCGAACGTGAAGTCGCTGCGGCACTCGGGTTTTATGAGCGGAATGGCTGGCTGGAGAACCCCGAAGGGTTCTTCGCGGCACCGCCCCAGTTGTCGGAGGTCACTGTCCGGCAGGCGAGGGACCGCGGGCGCACCTATGAACGCATCTCCTTCGACAGCGGATATGCCCCGTATCCCGGCGAACCGGGCGCCGAGCGCTGGCTGAGCTACACCGCGAACCAGCGTGAATACGCGCTGGTGCTGCGCCACGGCGAACCACGGCCCTGGCTCGTGTGCGTACACGGCACTGCAATGGGCCGGGCCGCCATCGACCTGCGGCTGTTTCGCGCCTGGCACCTCCACGAAGATCTCGGCCTAAACGTCGTCCTGCCGGTCCTTCCTGTGCACGGTCCGCGCCGACGCGGCCTGCCGAAAGGTGTTGAGTTCCCGGGCGCGAACCTTCTCGACAACGTCCACGCCACCGCGCAGGCGGTGTGGGACATTCGGCGGCTGTTGTCGTGGATCCGGTCGCAGGAACCGGACTCACCGATCGGGCTGAACAGCATGTCGCTCGGCGGCTACATCGCCGCACTGGTCGCCAGCCTCGAAGACGGCCTCACCTGCACGATCCTCGGCGTCCCCGTGATCGATCTGGTTCAGTTGTTCGGATACCACGCCGGCTTCGCCGACGACGACCCGCGTCGGCGCTTTCTGACTGCGGCGGTGCCGCTCGGGCGGATGTTGTCGCCGCTGTCGCTCGTTCCTCACGTGCCGCCGCAGGGCCGTTTCGTCTACGCGGGGATGGCTGACCAGGTCGTGCATCCACGCGAGCACGCCGAGCGGATCTGGGAGCACTGGGGCAGACCCGGGGTCCTGTGGTATCGCGGCGGCCACACCGGCTTCTTTCGCTCCCAGCCGGTGCAGCAGTTCGTCGATGACGCGCTGGTGCAGTCGGGGTTGGTTGACCGGGGCGCCGCCGTAGGTTAGATGCGCCGCGTAACCATCGACTACACGTGGCAGATGCAGCAGCGTTCCGCGCTGGGTTGCCGGTCGACCCGAGACCGTTCCGAGGGCCGGTGATCGGCCCGAAAACCGCTGCGTTATCCGGTAGGTCGGTTAACGTCATCGACATGATTGTCGGCCTTGCGGTCAGGCGTGTCCCGTTGCCGGCCGGTGTGACGCGGTGACGGAGCCGGTCGTCACGCACGCACCGGGCAAGCCGAAGCTGCTGCTCGGCGCCTACGACGTTGCCGACCTCGGTTATACCGACGACGAGTTCTTCGTGTCGGGATCAGCATCCGCGTACGCTCAGGTTGCCGAGCTCGGTTCCGATGGGCGTTGGGATGCGGCGCCTTCGGGTGTGGCGGACTACACCACTCGGATCGGCACTGTCACGTTGATTGAAAAGTGTAGTGGTGCAGTTGGTTGTGGAGCGGTGGCGGCCGAACGGCACTGTCACGTTGGTGAGCGTGGGCGACCTGGGAGGATCCGTGGGGTGACCACAACGCCGTCGTATAAAGGCCACCGCTACCCGGTCGAGATCATCAACCACTGCGTGTGGCTGTACTTCAGGTTCCCGCTCAGCTTGCGTGAGCAGATAGTCAGCGCAGAGGATGGCGGGGCTACGGGCGCTCATCCCCACCAGCTGGACACCGCGCGAAATACCTTTCCGTTCGGTTGCCAATTCAGCTGCGATGGCAGCCAACATGATTGGGAAGGGACCAAAAGTAATCGGTGCGCGGGTTCGATCTAACGTTCGCTGTGCCCAAAAGCGTGTTGCTGACACGGGCGTTAACCGATGACATCGCCGACCGTCCGGTAACAACCAGAACCCCAGGCACGTTCAGGTGACGCGGCTATTTTCTACAGACAGCGGAATGCCCTGGGACAAGCTGAAAGCACGTTGTTTCTGACTACGGATCAGAAGGTTGGGAGTTCGAATCTCTTCGGGCGCGCTTTGTCACCGGCCCTCTGTGCCGGCCTCATCCGACATCCCGGATTTGAGTGGATCTCATGCGTACCGCACGGGCGGGGTCTCCTGCTGGTCGCCCGACACCGCCGAGTAGACCTGATCGAGATCCCCTCTGGTTCAACATGATTCCAGATTGCTGACCGGGTGAAGAACCTGATCGACCGAGCCCACGCCGCCGGTATTCGTCGGCAAGGCCGACCGCTAGCGTCCCCCGAACGGACCCCCGAACGGCCCGCGGCGCGGCGGGACGGTCACGGTTTGGGTGACGGTGCTGGTCTCGGTGCTCGGCGAAACCGTGACGGTGCTCGGCGGTTCCGTCGTAGTGGGAGTGTCGGTGCTCGGCGGCGGCGCCGTCTCGGTGACGGTCTCCGTCGGCGCGCCACCACCACCGCCGCCGTGGTACCGGGGTGGCTCCGACGTCGTGGTGGTCACCGTCGTGGACGGGGTCGTGGTAGCGATGGTCGTCGTCGTTGTTGCCGGGCTATGAGCGGGCGAACCGGTCGCAAGCTTGAGAACCGCGAACACCAGCGCGGCCAGCAGCATCACCCCGATCGCGCCGGCCGCCACCAGCGCCGCCGGACGGCGGTACCACGGAGTCGGCGGCTCGGGCTCGAGCGCCGGCTCGTCGTAATACCCGCCATACCGTGCGGCCTGGGTCGGCTCGGAGTAGTAGTCCGGTTCCTCGGGATAAGGCGGCACGAAGGGAGATGTTAGTGGATCAGCGCTCGTTCTCGATGAGTCCCAGCGCGCGCTCGAACAGGTGCACCGTGGCCGCGTGCAATTGATCGCCCACCTCTTTCTCGGCCTTGCCCGCGCAGGCCCGGGCGAGGGTCCCCTCGATCACGATGCCCAGCTTGAAGCAGGCCAGCACGGTGTACCAGGTGATGTGCGACAAGTCGCGGGCGGTGTTGGCCGCGTAGCGCTGGAACAGCTCGTCGGTGCTGGCCAACCCGTCCTGGCCGCCCAGGGCGTGGCTGAACACGCTGGATCCGTCCGGCTGGCGCCAGGTGGCCAGCAGCCAGCCCAGGTCCAGCAGCGGGTCGCCGATCGTGCACATCTCCCAGTCGACGATCGCGACCACATCCGGCCCGGTGCGGGAGAACATCACGTTGGCGGCGTGGAAGTCGCCGTGCATGATCCCCGGGGTCCAGTTCATCGGCCGGTGGCGTTCCAACCAGGACGCCACTTCCCCGATCCCGGGGATCTGTGGCCCGGGGTAGCCGTCGTACTCGCTGTAGGAGTCCAGCTCCGAAAGCCAGCGCGGCACCTGGCGTTCCAGGAAACCCTCCGGCTTGCCGAAGTCGGCGAGACCCACCGCGACGTGGTCGACGGCGCCCAGCTTGGCCAGCGCATCGGCCATCGAGAGGCCCATGCCGTGTCGCACGCCGGAGTCGCCCGCATGCAACGGCGGCAGTCCCTCACCGGCGTTGAACCCGTCGACCGGGTCCATCAAATAGAAGACGGCGTCGCCCAGCACGCCGGGGTCCTCGCAGGCGGCGATCAGGTGAGGGTGCGGCACGTCGGAGCCGGCCAGTGCCGCAAGGACTTTCGTTTCCCGCAGGATCACGCTGTTGCTCCGCGGGCGCAGGTGCCGCGGCCCGCGCCGCAGCACGTAAGGCCGGCCGGCCCGGCTGAACCGGAGCATGACGTTCTGGGTTCCACCGGTGACCGCGGAAACGTCCTCCAACGGGCCCTCGCCGAGTCCCCGCTCGGACATCCACGCCGCGACGGCGTCGAGATTCACGGCATCCACGTCAGCCTGCACCGATCGGGACGGAGTCATCGGAGTAGTCGACGACGATCTCGTCGGGGTCGCCCGACACCAGCGGCCGCCCGTGGTGGGCGAACACTTCCTGCGGCGGACGCGTCATGCCAGCGTTCCTCTCTAACCCTGTGGGCCGTCTGGGAAAAAGCGTAGGACACCGCCGGGAAGCGGCTCCGGGCGGCGGAGGCTGGAACAATAGTGTGCGGAACTAACTGACCCTCGCCCTGGAAGGGAACTGGCGATGCCGCGTACCGACAACGATTCCTGGGACATCACCCAAAGCGTCGGAGCCACCGCACTGGGTGTCGCCGCGGCGCGGGCCGCCGAGACCGAGAGCGCCGACCCGCTCATCAACGACCCATTCGCACGCGTGTTCGTGGACGCGGCGGGCGGGGGGATGTGGAGCATCTACGCCGACCCCGAGTTGCTGGCCAAGGCGGTGGAGCTGGAACCCGACGTGCGCACGCGCATCCAGCTGATGATCGACTTCATGGCCACGCGGACAGCGTTTTTCGACGAGTTCTTCCTGGGCGCGGCCGACTCCGGTGTACGGCAGGTGGTGATTTTGGCCGCCGGCTTGGACGCACGCACCTGGCGGCTGCCATGGCCGGACGGCACGGTCGTCTTCGAGCTGGACCAGCCCAAGGTCCTGGACTTCAAATCCAACACGCTGCGCGAGCACGGCGCGCAGCCGAGAGCGCGACTGGTGAACGTGCCGATCGATCTGCGGCAGGATTGGCCGAAGGCGTTGCAGGAGGCCGGATTCGACGCGTCCAGACCGGCCGCCTGGTCGGCCGAGGGCTTGGTGCGTTACCTGCCGGCGCAGGCCCAGGACTTGTTGTTTGAGCGCATCCATTCGCTGAGCGCCCAGGGGAGTTGGCTGGCTTCGAACGTGCCGGGCGCGGGTTTCACCGATCCCGAGCTGGTGCGGCGCCAGCGCGAGGATATGCAGCGCATGCGGGCCGCGGCCGCCAAGCTGGTCGATTCCGAGATCACCGACTTCGACGACCTTTGGTACCCCGAGGAGCGCACCCCGGTCGACGGTTGGCTGCGGGAGCACGGCTGGGACGTCGCGACGGCGACGTTTTCCGAGTTGATGGGCCGTTACGGTCGCGGCGTTCCGCAGGACGCGGAGCACGCGATGCCGCCCACGCTGTACGTGTCCGCGCAGCGGCGCAGCTAGGGCGCCACAACACCTCGCCGACCCACATCCGGCCCGCCGGGCTCCGGTGGGGCGCTGCCGAATTCACCACGCCAATGTTTAGACATGAGTCGAATGGGTAACTATCGTCCACGAGAAAGTTTTCTCGATCACATTGGAGGTCACCATGCGTGGCAGCGGAATCATCGGCACCATTGCCTTGGTATGGCTGCTTATCGGGGTGTTTGCGGCATGGCAACGCGATTACTTCAAGGGTGACTCAACAGTTGTGTCACAGCCGGAAACATCGCGTTGACCGTCGTCGCGGGGCCCTTGAATTACGGGGGCGTCAACCCGAAAGTCAAGGACTGCCATGTCCCGCAGCCCAGTTCAATGCCTAGTGTCCTAGTGCCCCTCATCTAAAGGAGAGTCGTCATGATTGTCTTGGGCGTAGTCCTGCTTATTCTCGGGTTTGTATTCAGCGTTCCATTGCTATGGGAGATTGGCGTCGTCGTGCTCGTGATCGGCGCCGTGTTATGGATCATGGGCTCTGTCGGCCGCCCAGTCGCCGGCCGGCGCTACTGGTATTAACCACCTCCCCGGGAAACGAGATCGCGCGACTGCTCAGCAGTCGCGCGATCTCGTTCACAGGGCACGCAAAGGTAGGCCATAGCGGCGGCTCAGCACGGTGCGCATACTGGAACCTGTGACACAGCCCCGGGCCTCGGTAGAGCGGGTCGTCATGTGTCGTGCCGATGGCAATCCGATCAATGTGTTGGTCGTGGACGACGAGGCGGTCCTGGCCGAGATGGTGTCAATGGCGCTGCGGTATGAGGGCTGGAATATCGCCACCGCCGGCGATGGGGCATCGGCGATCGTCGCCGCCCGCGCCCAACGCCCCGACGTGGTCGTCCTCGACGTGATGCTGCCCGATATGAGCGGGCTCGACGTCCTGCACAAGCTGCGCGAAGAGAACCCGCAGCTGCCGGTGCTCCTGTTGACGGCCAAGGATGCCGTCGAAGACCGCATCGCCGGGTTGACCGCGGGTGGCGACGACTATGTCACCAAACCCTTCAGCATCGAAGAGGTGGTGCTACGCCTGCGGGCGCTGCTACGGCGAACCGGAGTGGCGACGGTCGACAGCGGCGCGCAGCTGGTGGTTGGCGACCTGGTCCTCGACGAGGACAGTCACGAGGTCACCCGGGCCGGCGAGCCGATCTCGTTGACCTCCACCGAGTTCGAGTTGCTGCGGTTCATGATGCGCAACTCCAAGCGGGTGCTGAGCAAGGCCCAAATCCTCGACCGGGTCTGGAGCTACGACTTCGGCGGCCGGTCCAACATCGTCGAGCTCTACATCTCCTATCTGCGCAAGAAGATCGACAACGGTCGCGACCCCATGATCCACACGCTGCGTGGCGCGGGTTATGTCCTCAAGCCGGCCCGCTAATCCGCGGCGGGCCTGGTCCCTGCGGCTGCGGTTGCTGGTCGGGCAGATCGTCGTGCTGGCCATCGTGTGCGTCGGCATCACCGCGGTGACCGAGCTGGCGCTGAACCACCACCTGGTGAAGCAGCTCGACGGGCAACTCGCCGGCACTTCTTTCCGCTCGGCGCTGATGTACCCCGAGCCGAACCGTCCGGGATGGCGGCGCGAGCACTCCTACTATCCGCGGCCGGGCCCTGGCCCGCGCTTCCTGGACGCGCCCGGTCAGCCGGCGGGCATGGTGGCCGCGGTGGTCAACCACGGCAAAACGGTTGACGCCGGCTACCTGACCAGCAGCGGTACCCGGGCCGCACTGACCCCAACCGCCCAGACGCAACTGGAGCAGATCGCCGGCAGCCGCGCGCCGGTCACTCTGGACCTGGACGGCCTCGGCCGATATCGGGTGATTGCGGCGCCGAGCCGGAACGGGGGCGACATCATCGTCACCGGCCTCTCGATGTCCAACGTCGACGCCACCCTCATCCGAATGCTGATGATCTTCGGGATCGTCACCGTGATAGCGCTGGCGGCCGCGACGATCGCCGGCGTCGTCATCATCCGGCGGGCGCTGGCACCGCTGCGCCGCGTCGCGCAGACCGCGAGCAGGGTGGCCGACTTGCCGTTGGATCGCGGTGAGGTCGAGCTGCCGCTGCGGGTGCGCGAATCCGACGCCAACCCCTCCACCGAGGTGGGCCAACTCGGGTCGGCCCTCAACCGGATGCTCGACCACATCGCGGCCGCGCTGTCGGCCCGGCAGGCCAGCGAGACCCGCGTCCGTCAGTTCGTCGCCGACGCCAGTCACGAACTCCGCACGCCCCTCGCCGCGATCCGCGGCTACACCGAACTCACCCAACGCATGGACCGGGATGGTCGGGACCGCGAGGCCATAGCGCACGCGATGAGCCGGGTGGCGTCCGAGACGGAACGGATGACACGCCTGGTCGAGGACCTGCTCCTGCTGGCCCGCCTGGACTCCGGCCGCCCGCTGGAACGCGAACCGGTCGATTTGTCACGGGTGGCGGTCGACGCGGTCAACGACGCGCATGTCGCCGGGCCGGATCATCAGTGGGAGCTCGACCTGCCCGAGGAACCCGTGATCGTCACGGGTGATGCGGCGCGGCTCCACCAGGTGCTGACCAACCTGCTCGCCAACGCCCGCCTGCACACCGGCGCGGGCACCGTCGTGACCACCCGGTTGAGCGCCGAGCCGACACACACCGTGCTGCAGGTCGTCGACAACGGCCCCGGCATCCCGGCGGCGCTTCAATCGGAAGTGTTCGAGCGTTTCGCCCGCGGTGATACCTCGCGTTCCCGTAAGGGCGGCAGCACCGGGCTGGGTCTGGCGATCGTCTCCGCGGTGGTCAAGGCCCACAACGGGACGATCACGGTGGACAGCTCACCCGGCCATACCGAGTTCACGGTGCGGTTGCCACTCAACGGGTGGCAACCGCCCGCGCCCTCAGCTAGCTAGAGCAATTGACGTCGATTTCGAACGGCTTGTTCACCGGTTGCGTCGGGTTGGCCATGTCGACCCCGGTGGCTGTCCCGGTGATCTTGTAGCTGTTGCCGTTCTTCTCGGCGGAGGCATTGCCCTGCCCAGTCCCCGAGGTGTATCCGAGCGTCACGCCGTTCACGTTGCCCAGCCCGACGGACTTCACCTGGGGCGGGTTGGCATCGGTGAGCACGGCGGCGATCCCGGTCGCTGCGCCACCGATCGCGATGTTGACGTTGCCGGCGGCTGTCGTGCACACGACCGAGCCGCTTACGTTCTGGTCCTTGCCGTCGATGAGGACCTTGGTTCCGCTGGCAGCGCCCGCCGACGTGTTCACCGCGGAGCTGGTGCCCGAACCGCCTGAACTCGACTTATTGCTCGAACAGCCGGAAATACCGGCGGCCAGAATTGCCGCTCCCGCCACCGCGACCATCAGTCCACGCTTCACGTTTCTCCTTTGCCCGAATGTTGCGAACCCTCGGCATTGAGGGCCGTCTGGGCAGTATGCGGGTTAACTGGACCGAGAATCCAGGGCCGCTAGAAATTGTTTCTCTGTTCATTAGTTGGTCGACATCATCCCGTTGGAACTGCTTGGGGGAATGGCGCGTCAATGGCAATGTATTGGCGTGGAGCACAAACCCCCCACCGCAGTCATCGAGGCGGCTCAGCGCGCGCAGGCGCTGCCACTCCGTGACGATGCGGACTTTGACAACGCCGACCGCGGATTCATCGCCGCCCTGTCCCCGTGCGTCATCACGGCGGCCGACGGGCGCGTGGTGTGGGACAACGACGCCTACTCATTCCTCAGCGGGCCCGCGCCGACGTCGGTGCACCCGAGCCTGTGGCGGCAGTCGACGCTGGCCGCCAAACAAGGCCTCTACGAAGTGGTTCCGGGTATCTACCAGGTCCGCGGCTTCGACATCTCCAACGTCACGTTCGTCGAGACCGACACCGGCGTCATCGTCATCGACCCGCTGGTGTCCACCGAGGTAGCGGCGGCGGCGCTGGGGTTGTATCGGACGCACCGCGGCGGCGACCGCCCCGTCGTCGCGGTGATCTACACCCACAGCCATGTCGACCACTTCGGCGGCGTGCTGGGGGTCACCTCGCAGGCCGACGTGGACGCCGGCGAGGTAGCCGTGCTGGCGCCGGACGGTTTCATCGAGCATGCGGTCCAGGAGAACGTCTACGCCGGTCCGGCCATGACGCGCCGGGCGACCTACATGTACGGCACCCTGCTGCCGCGCGGACCCCGCGATCAGGTGGGCTGCGGGCTGGGCCAGGCCCCGTCCACCGGTGAGGTGGCGATCATCGTCCCCACCATCGATGTCCGCGAGACCGGCGAGAAGCACACCATCGACGGCGTGGAGATCGAGTTTCAGATGGCGCCCGGCACCGAGGCGCCCGCCGAAATGCATTTCTACTTCCCGCGTTTCCGCGCGTTGTGCATGGCCGAGAACGCCACCCACAACCTGCATAACCTGCTGACCCTGCGCGGTGCCCTGGTGCGCGACCCGCACGCCTGGTCCGGCTACCTCACCGAGGCCATCGACACCTTCGCCGACCGCGCCGACGTGGTGTTCGCCTCCCACCACTGGCCGACCTGGGGGCAGGAGAGCATCGTCGGCTTCCTGTCGCTGCAGCGCGACATGTATGCCTACCTGCACGACCAGACCCTGCGACTGCTCAACCAGGGCTACACCGGGGTCGAGATCGCGGAGATGTTCCAGATGCCGCCGGCGCTCGAGCGCGCGTGGCACACCCACGGGTATTACGGGTCGGTCAGCCACAACGTGAAGGCCGTCTACCAGCGCTACATGGGCTGGTTCGACGGCAACCCGGCCCGGTTGTGGCCGCACCCGCCGGAGGCCCTCGCGCCGCGCTACGTCGAGGCGATGGGCGGCATCGACCGGGTTGTCGGGCTGGCTCAGACGGCTTTCGACACCGGTGACTTCCGTTGGGCGGCGACGCTTCTGGACCATGCCGTCTTCGCCGACAGCGGACACGCCGGCGCCCGCGCGCTGTACGCCGACACGCTCGAGCAGCTGGCCTACGGCGCCGAGAACGCGACTTGGCGCAACTTCTTCCTCAGTGGCGCAACCGAATTGCGTGACGGGAACTTCGGCACCGCGGCTCAGGTCACCTCGCCCACGATGCTGTCCCAGCTGACTCCGGAGCAGATCTTCGACAGCCTCGCCATCCGGGTCGACGGACCGCGCAGCTGGGATCTCGACCTCGCCATCGACCTCGCGTTCGCCGATCTGGCCGTCAACTACCGGCTCACCCTGCGCAACGGGGTGCTCGTCTACCGCGCGGCGGCGGCCGAGCCCGCGACGGCAACCGTTACGGTCAAGCTGGACAGCAAGTCTCGGCTGCTGACGGCGGCGCTGGGTGACTTCGCCTCACCCGGCCTGCAGATATCCGGTGACCAGGCGGCGCTGCGGGCCTTCTTGGGTGTGCTGGATCAGCCGGACCCGAATTTCAACATCGTCACCCCGTGACGTCGATCACGACCTTGCCCAACACTTTCCGGTCGGCCACGTGCCGCAACGCGGCGGCGGTTTCGGCCAGCGGGAAGCGCGCGCCGATGTACGGCCGGATCGTGCCGGCGGCGAACATCTCCGACAACTCCCGCATGTCGCGGGTGGCGTCGTCGGGGTGGTCGGTCATGAAGGTGCGGATCTCCATGCCGCGCACGCAGATGTCCTTGAGCAGAACGAGATTGAGCGGGATGGCCGGGATCGTCCCTGCGGCGTAGCCCAGGGTGACGAAGGTGCCGCCGCGCGCCAGACCGCGCAGCGCCGGCTCCGCATACGGCCCGCCGACGGGGTCGATGACCACCCGGGCGGCGTCGCCGGTGAGCTCGCGGATGCGCGACTTCAGGTCCTCCCGGTCATAGTCGACGGTCGCCTCCGCGCCGCGTTGCCGGCACAGCTCGAGCTTCTCCGGACTCGACGCCGCGGCCAGCACCCTGGCCTTCATGGCGACCGCCAGGTCGACCGCGGCCAGGCCCACGCCTCCCGCCGCACCCAGCACGACGACCCAATCCCCTTCTGCCACCGCGGCGGTCGAGCGCAGAGCGTGATACGCGGTGCGGTAGGTGACGCCGAAGGCCGCGGCCGACGCGAAGTCGGCGTCGTCGGGCACGGGCGCCGCCTGGCTCGCATCCAGCAGCGCCTGTTCGGCGAACGCCCCGAAGGTCGTTCCGGACACCCGCTGTCCTGGCTCAAATTTCGCACCGTCACCCGCGGCGATCACCTCGCCGGCTATCTCATTGCCCGGTATGAACGGCGGCGGAATCTTGACCTGGTACTTGCCGGCGATGAACAGCACGTCGGGAAAATTGACCGCGGCGGCGTGGACCCGAACCAGCAGCTGCCCGGGGCCCGGCACGGGCTCGTCGACGTCCTCGAGAACCAGATCCTCCGGACTGCCATAGGAACGGCAGACAACGGCGCGCATCAATCAACCCCCAGACCGCGTAGGCAGAATTCCACCAGGTGTGCGATGTCGTCCGACCCGGGTCGGTCGGCCGACCCCAGGTAGCGGCGCATGGTCGCCGCGGTGCAACTGAACACGGCCTCCACGTCGCGCTCGACGTCGCTGCTCCCCAGCGCCGCAACGGGTTCGACGAGGAGGTCGCGCAATGGCCGCATCATCTCCTGATCCGCGGCCCGCCAATTCATGCCGGCCGACATCTGCCCGGCGGCCGCCCGGCTCATGCTGATCAGGTGCGGGTCGGCCACCTGCGCCAGTGTGCCCTCGATCCAGCGCGCGACCTTCTCACGCGGCTCACGCTCCTTGGCCATCTGGTGCTCGAGGTAGGACACGACGATGGCCACCCCGCGCTCCATGACCGCCAGGATGAGATCGTCCTTGCCGGCGAAATACCGGTAGAACGCCTTGTTCGACGAGCCGGCCTCGGCGACGATGTCGCTCACCCGTGGCGGTTCGGGCGCGACCCGTTCCATGACGCGGACCGCGGCGGCCAGGATGCGCTCCACCTCTTCGGTAGCCTCCCGCTGGCGGTCGTCGAGCGCCCGCTCGACCGCCGCGGTCACCCTGCTGGTCACGGTGAATCGGGCAGCGCCGGAACCTGGTCGACGAGGTCGCCGTACTTGGTGCGCGCGGCCTCCCGGCGGATATCCAGCAGTTCACTCGGCCACTCGGCGTCTTCGGCCTCGTAGTGTTTGAGCAGCAGCCGGGCCAGGTTGACCTTGTGGGCTTCGGTCGGCCCGTCGGCCAGGCCGAGCGCCACCCCGCCGAGGAGCACGTTGACCAGCGGCAGCTGATCGGTGGTGCCGAGGGCCCCGTGCACCTGGATGGCGCGCAGCCCAATCGATTTGAGCACCTGGGACGCCAGGATCTTGCAGGCGCCGATCTCGGCGCGGGCCGCATGCTCCCCGGCGGTGTCGATCAGCCACGCCGCGTGCAGCACCGCCAGGCGGAACGGCATCAGCTCGGTGTAGGAATCGGCGATGAATGCCTGCACCAACTGCTTGTCGGCCAGCGAACTGCCCTGCGTAAACCGGCTTTTCGCCCTGCGGGCCATCATCTCGACCGCGCGTTGCGCGACCCCGATCGACCGCATCGCGTGATGCAGCCGCCCGCCGGCCAGCCGGGTCTGCAAGATCATGAAGCCCTGGCCGGGCTCGCCCAGCAGCGCGTCCGAGGGCACCCGCACCCCGTCGTAATGCACCAGGGAATGCCCGGGTTCGTGGGGTAGCGCGCCGACCAGGTGGTGGGTGGCCTCGATGGTCAGCCCCTCGGTTCCGGCCGGCACCAGGAACGTCGAGGCGCCGCGGTGGACGGGCACGTCGGGGTCGGTGATCACGACGACGATGAAGAAGGAGGCGACGGAGGCGTTGGAGGAGAAATACTTTCGTCCGCTGATCACCCAGTCGTCACCGTCGCGGAAGGCGCGCGTCCGGAAGACCCGCGGATCGGCCCCGCCCTGCGGCTCCGTCATCGAGAAGCACGAGAAGATCTCCCCGGACAGCAGCCCGGCCAGATAGCGGTCCTTTTGCTCCTGCGTCCCGAAGCGGGCGATGATCTCGGCGTTGCCGGTGTCGGGCGCCTGCGTTCCGAACACGATCGGCGCCCACGGGCTGCGGCCCAGAATTTCGTTGATCAACGTCAGCTTGACCGCGCCGAAGCCCTGCCCGCCCAGTTCGGGGCCCAGATGCGGTGCCCACAAGCCCTGGTCGCGAACCTGCTGCTTGAGCGGATCGACGATGCGCCGGCGCTCGTCGTTGAGCGGCAGGAATTCGCAGCCCGGGAACAGCACCTCGAGGGGTTCCACCTCTTGGCGGACGAACTCGCGGATCCAGTCGAGCTTCTGCTGAAATTCCGGTTCGGTGGAGAAGTCCCAAGACATTCGAATGCTCCTACTCGTTCATTGGTGGCGACCCGCTGCCCCCGGCTCTGCCGCGCTTGCGATCGCCACGTCAGGGAATTCCACCGTCGGCGCGCAGGATCGAACCGGTGGTGAAACTGGAGGCGTCGGACGCCAGAAACAGTGCGGCCCCAACGATTTCGGCCGGGTCCCCGGCGCGCTGCAGCGCCAGGTGTCCGAACGCCTTGCCCTGGGCCGCTTCGAGGTTCCACGCCTTGCTCACGTCGGTCAGGAACGGGCCGGCCATCAGCGTGTTGACCCGCACCGACGGCCCGAACGCCTTCGCCAAGGCTTCGGTCATGGCATTGAGCCCGGCCTTGGCGGCGGCGTAGGGAATGATGTCGGGGGTAGGGCGCAGCGATCCGGCCGTGCTCACGTTGATGATGGATCCGCGGCCAGCCGCCACCATCCGCTCGCCAACGAGGGCCGACAACCGGAACGGGCCCTTGAGGTTGAGGTTGACCACCGCGTCGAACAGTTTCTCGGTGACGTCGGTCAGCTTGTCGTATAGCGGTGACATGCCGGCGTTGTTGATCAGCGTGTCGACCTTGCCGAACCGGTCGTAGGTCGCCTCGACCAATCCGTCGAGCTGATCCCAGCGCCCGACGTGCACCTGATACGGCATGGCGGAGCGGTGAGTTTCGGCCTCGATTTCCTTGGCCGTGGTCACGCAGTTGTCGATGTTGCGGCTGGCGATCACCACGTCGGCGCCGCACCGCGCGGCGGCGAACGCCATCTCGCGACCCAGTCCGCGGCTGCCGCCGGTGATCAGCACGACCCGGTCGGTGAGATCGAAAAGCTGGTCCGCGTAACCCATTTCAGCGGCCCCCGGATGGCCCGGAAGGCAGGGTGCGCGCGAGTTCGGCCGCCGTGGCGATGAGCTGCAGGATCATGGGTCCGAAGGCGTCGGTGATCTTGGGGTCGACCTTGCCGGTGCGCACCCCCGCAGCGTAGGTCTTTTCCAGCACGATGCCGAGTTTCCAATTGGCCAGCACCAGGTAGTAATCGATGTTTTGGGTGGAAAGCCCGCTGACCGCCTCGTAATGCCGCAACAATTCGCTGCGGGTGGGCATGCCGCTCATGTCCAGATAGAACCCGTCGGCGCGGGGCTCTTCGCCGTCGTAGCCCAGCAGGCACCACGCCAGATCCAGCAGCGGGTCGCCGACCGTCGTCATCTCCCAGTCCACGATCGCGGCCAGTCGCGCCGGCTCCCCGTGCGCGAACATCACGTTGGCGAACTGGTAGTCGCCGTGCATGATGCCCGGCCGGTAGTGCGCGGGCCGGTTTTTCCGCAGCCAGTCGGCGGCTTCGTCGAGGCCGGGAAGGTCGCGCACCTTGTACGCGTCGAGGAAGGTCAGCCAGCGATCCACCTGCCGCTCGTGGAATCCGTCCGGGCGGCCGAAACCGTCGAGCCCTTGGGCCCGCCAGTCCACCCGGCCCAGCTTGGCCGCGCCTTCGACGAGCTGGAAGGCCAGCCCGCGCCGGGCCGTCAAGTCGGTGTCGAACGGCGGTTGCCACCCGCCGTCCATCGGGCTCCACCCGTCGATGGCCTGCATGACGTAGAACGGCATGCCGAGCACGGTGCCGGTGTCGTCGGCGGCGATCAGCGCGGCGTGCGGGACGTCGGTGCCGGACAGCGCTCGCACCAGCCGGATCTCGCGCAGCAAGCCGTCGATACGCGCGGCGTCGGCGCGGGCGCCGGGCATCCGCAGCACCATCCGCTCGCCGCCGCGGTCGAGCAGGTACAGAGTGTTCTGCGAACCGCCCTTCAGCTGCTCCAGCCGCGGTTCTTCACCGTTTCCCGGTGCACCGTTCGCGTCCAGCCAGCGAGCAAGAACGCCCGCATCCAGTTGGGCCTGACCTACAGTCGTCATCCGCACACCCTACTCTCTGTACGGAGAATAGCATTCTCCATGCCGGGTGCCGGCCGTTCGGCTCAGTCGGGCTTATGAGCGGTGAGGAGAAACCCGGGGGCCAGGAAGTGCCCTTCGTCGTCGCGTTCCAGGTGCGCCAGCGGCCCGTCGGAAGACGCGAGCGCGTTGCCGTAGACCTTCGCCGGCCGCAGGTCGTCGACCCGCCAGAGCACCGAAACGGCGTC
Source organism: uncultured Actinomycetota bacterium (assembly GCA_963850895.1). Lineage (GTDB taxonomy): Bacteria > Actinomycetota > Actinomycetes > Mycobacteriales > Mycobacteriaceae > Mycobacterium. The sequence goes on from CAWKNK010000003.1 coordinate 846,071, forward strand.
GCGCAACTCGGCTTCGGCAAAGCCGCGCGGTGCGCCCCCGTGATCGGCGTCGCCCAGCGCCCCGGCGGCGAAGGCCAGGATGTAGAGCGCCGCCCCCGGGGCGGCCGCCCGGAGGATCGACTGCAGATAATCCTGGCGCTTCTCGGGCGGCAGCGCATGGAACAGCCCGCTGTCGAGGATGGTGGAAAAGCGGCCGTCATAGCCGCGGAAGTTCGTAACATCGGCCTGCGCGAAGGTCGCCGTAGTCAGTCCTCGTTCCGCGGCCGCCACGGCCGCGGCCTCGATCGCGGTTGCGCTGCTGTCCAGGCCGACAACCGTGTACCCCCGCTCGGCGAGGGTCAGCGACAGGGCGGCATGGCCGCAGCCGGCGTCCAGCACATCGCTCCGGACCTTGCCCTCGTCGATCAGCACCGCCAGCTCGGGCTGAGGCCGGCCGATGCTCCACGGCGGTGGCGTTTCCTGTCGGTACGCGGCATCCCAATCCATACTCGGCCCGGTCATTCGTCCTCCTCGATCGGCCTTCCCGTGCGCCCTATTTTGCGGGGGCCAGTCTGCATGCTTTGAATGAACACGTCGCGCTGAACCACAGACAGGAACGAACACATGCAATTGCTTCTGGTCCGGCACGCGCTGCCGCTGCGCAGCGAACACGGCGAGGGCTCCGACCCGGACCTGTCGGACGAGGGATTGGCACAGATCGAGCGACTGCCCAAGGCGCTGGACAGGTTTCCCATATCCCGGGTGGTGAGCAGCCCCCAGCGCCGCGCGATCCAGACCGCCGAACCGGTCGCGGCGGCGCGGGAGCTCGCCGTAGAGATCGACGACCGCTTCGCGGAATACGACCGCGACCTTCCGCTGTACATCCCCGTCGAGCAGATCCGCGAGGAGAGACCCGAGGAGTGGGCGCGCCTGGCCCAGGGACACCTGCCCAGCGCGGTCGACGAGGAAGCGTTTCTCGCCCGGGTGCGCGCCGCGGTCGATGACCTCGTCGCCGCCGGGGATCCGGACGACACCGTCGCGGTATTCAGCCACGGCGGGGTGATCAACGTGCTGTTGCACCAGATCCTGGGGACGTCCCGGCTGTTGTCGTTCCCCGTCGACTACGCGTCGGTGACCCGGCTGCTGTTCTCGCGATCCGGGCAGGCGACGGTGGCAGGAGTCAACGGAGTCGAGCACGTGTGGGACCTGCTGCCCCGAAATCAACGGTGGTGAGCCAGGTCGGCGTCCGGCGGTGGTAAACAAGTCCGGTGACTTCAGCTGACCAACTCGAAGGGCTCGACCTGGCCTCGCTGGACTCCTACCTGCGTTCGATCGGCATCGGACGCGACGGCGAGTTGCGTGCGGACTTCATATCCGGTGGCCGCTCCAATCTGACGTTCCGCGTTTACGACGACGCGACCAGCTGGCTGGTGCGGCGCCCGCCGCTGCACGGGCTGACCCCGTCGGCGCACGACATGGCCCGCGAGTATCGGGTCGTCGCTGCGCTGCGGGACACCCCGGTCCCGGTGGCGCGCGCGATCGCGCTGTGCGAGGACGACTCGGTGCTGGGCGCGCCGTTCCAAATCGTCGAGTTCGTCGCCGGCCAGGTGGTGCGCCGTCGCGCCCAGCTCGAAGCCTTCAGTCACACCCTCATCGAGGGCTGCGTGGACTCGCTGATCCGGGTTCTCGTCGACCTGCACAACGTCGACCCCGAGGCCGTGGGCCTGGCCGATTTCGGCAAGCCCAGCGGCTATCTGGAGCGGCAGGTGCGGCGGTGGGGCTCGCAGTGGGCATTGGTGCGGCTGCCCGACGACCGCCGTGACGCCGACGTCGAGCGCCTGCATTCGGGTCTGCAGGAAGCCATTCCCCAGCAAAGCCGCACGTCGATCGTGCACGGCGACTACCGGATCGACAACACCATCCTGGACGCCGACGACCCGACGAAGGTGCGCGCCGTCGTTGACTGGGAGCTGTCCACCCTCGGGGACCCGCTGTCCGACGCGGCCCTGATGTGCGTGTACCGCGACCCCGCGCTGGACTTGATCGTCAATGCGCAAGCGGCCTGGACGTCACCGCTGCTGCCGACGGCCGACGAGCTGGCCGACCGGTATTCGCTGGTCGCCGGTCTGCCGTTGGCGCATTGGGAGTTCTACATGGCGCTGGCCTACTTCAAGCTCGCCATCATCGCGGCCGGCATCGATTTCCGGAGGCGGATGTCGGACCAGGCTCGCGGGATGGAACTCCGACCACCTGCCGGAGGTCGTGGCGCCCCTGATTTCCCGCGGGCTGGCCGAGCTGGCCAAGCTGCCCGGCTGAGTATGCGACTACGGCTTTGAGTGTGAGCTGACATCGCGAGCGCGGTCGTTTTTCCGCCCGGGGCGCACGGTGCCAAAGCCCAGGACGCACACCCGATGACCGGCTAGCCCGCTAGCGCGAGGCTGCGTGATGCTTTTTGGCGGCGCGGCGCAGCTGCAGGATTCGCGCCGTGCCGACGGCCACCGTGATCAGCCCGCCGACCACCGCCGCCAGCAGGATGGCCACCCCCAGCGGCAGGTTCCAGTGCCAACCCAGGAACGTAAAGGACGTCTCTGCCGTGTTCTGGGTGATGAAGACCAGCAACAGAATCAGAATCAGGAAGCCGGCGATCAGCGACGACCACAGCGCACCGGCGCGGGTGAACCCGATAGCCGGTTCCTTGGGCGCCGCGCCCGTCTTGGGCGCCGCGGCGGGCTTGGGGGGCGGCTGGTTGGGCGAGGCAGGGGTGTGGCTGCTCATAGGGTCATCTTTGTCCCATCGGGCACAGAATGAAACCAAACCGCGCAACCGGCCGCTCGGTCCCGGCGCACGGGCGATTCTGACGTTAGTGTCGGCGGTATGAGGATGTCGTCGCGCGCGCACCGCGCGATCATCCAAGCGGCGGTGTGGCTCACGGCGATCTGTGTTTTCGCGGCGTGCAGCAGTTCCGACCCGCTGGGCGCGGAGGTCCGCAGCCCGAAGTTCATCGTCGTGGGGTCCGGTGACTTCCCGGAATCACAGATCATCGCCGAGATCTACGCACAAGCGTTGCAGGCCAACGGCTTCGAGGTCGGCCGGCGGATGGGGATCGGCAGCCGGGAGACCTATATCCCCGCGCTCAAAGACCATTCCATCGACCTGGTGCCGGAATACATCGGCAACCTGCTGCTCTACTTTGCGCCCGAGTCGACGGCGACCATGCTCGACGCCGTCGAGTTGGAGCTCGACCGCAGGCTCCCCGGCGACCTGGCGATCATGACGCCCTCGCCGGCCACCGACACCGACACCGTGACCGTGACCGGCGGGACCGCTAATTCCTGGAAGCTGAAGACAATCGCCGACCTGGCGGCGCATTCGACGGACGTGAGGTTCGGGGCGCCCTCGGCGTTCGCGAACCGGCCGGCCGGCCTGCCCGGGCTGCGGCAGAAGTACGGACTCGACATCAGGCCGGGCAATTTCGTCGCCATCAACGACGGCGGCGGCGCGGTGACGGTGCGCGCCCTGGTGGAGGGAAGGGTCAACGCCGCAAACGTTTTCACCACGTCCCCCGCCATCCCGCAGAACAATTTGGTGGTGCTCGACGACCCGGAGCACAACTTCTTGGCCGGCAATATTGTGCCGCTGGTCAATTCGCAGAAGAAGTCGGACCGGCTCAAGGAGGTGCTGGACGCCGTGTCGGCGAAGTTGACCACTCCCGGGGTCGCCGGACTCAACGCCGCGGTGACGGGAAACTCCGGCGTCGATCCCGACCAGGCCGCACAGAACTGGTTGCGGGACAACGGCTTCAACCATCCGGTCGGCCAATGATCGTATTCGACGAAGTCACCAAGGCCTTCGCCGACGGGACCACCGCGGTGGACCAGCTCAGCCTGGTGATCCCGAACGGGGAGTTGACCGTCTTCGTCGGTTCGTCAGGCAGCGGCAAGACCACGGCGCTGCGCATGGTCAATCGCATGATCGAGCCGACGTCCGGCACCATCACCGTCGACGGGGTGGACGTGTCCACCGTTGACCCGGTGCGGCTGCGCCTCGGGATCGGCTACGTCATCCAGCATGCCGGCCTGATGCCGCACCTGCGAGTGATCGACAACGTCGCAACGGTTCCGGTGCTGAAGGGGCAGTCCCGCCGGGCCGCCCGCACCGCCGCCTTTGGGGTGCTCGAACGCGTCGGGCTGGACACCAAACTCGCCACCCGCTACCCCGCGCAGTTGTCCGGCGGTGAGCAACAACGGGTCGGGGTGGCGCGTGCACTGGCCGCCGACCCGCCCATCTTGTTGATGGACGAGCCGTTCTCGGCCGTCGACCCGGTGGTCCGCCTCGACCTGCAGAACGAGATCCTGCGTCTGCAAAGCGAATTGCACAAGACGATCGTCTTCGTGACCCACGACATCGACGAAGCGCTCAAACTCGCCGACAAGGTCGCGGTCTTCCGAGCCGGCTCGCTGCAGCAGTACGACGAACCCGCGCGGCTGCTGTCGCGGCCGGCCAACGATTTCGTGGCGCGGTTCATCGGTCTCGGTCGCGGCTATCGATGGTTGCAACTCATCGACGCGGCCGGCTTGCCGCTGCACGACGTCCAGCGCATCCCGGCGGACGACCTGCCCGAGGCCGGCCCGGCCGACGGCTGGGCAGTGGTGGTGGACGGCGCGGGCGCGCCGGTGGGCTGGATCGACACCGAAGGCCTGCGCCGGCATCGCGCCGGTGCGTCGTTGTCGGACAGCATGAGTGGCATCGGCCCGTTGTTCCGGCCCCGCGGGAATCTCAGCCAGGCGCTCGACGCGGCACTGTCGTCGCCGTCGGGGGTGGGCGTCGCCGTTGACGACGGCGGCAGGGTCATCGGCGGTGTGCTGGCCGGCGACGTGCTGGCCGCGGTGGAAACCCGACGGCGGGAGTGACGGATGCACTACCTGCTCACCCACCTCGACGACGCCTGGGCGCTGACCATCGTCCATCTGCGGTTGTCGTTGGTGCCAGTGCTGATCGGGTTGGCGGTCGCGGTTCCGCTGGGCGCCGCGGTGCAGCGCGCGCCGGTTGCCCGCCGGCTGACGACGGCGACCGCGAGCGTCGTGTTCACCATCCCGTCGCTGGCGCTGTTCGTGGTCTTGCCGATGATCATCGGGACCCGCATCCTCGACGAGGCCAACGTGATGGTTGCGCTGACGGCCTACACCGCGGCGCTGCTGGTGCGGGCGGTCCTCGAGGCGCTGGACGCGGTGCCGGCCCAGGTGCGCGACGCCGCCACCGCCGTCGGCTACTCGCCGATCACCCGCATGCTGAAAGTCGAACTCCCGCTTTCTGTTCCGGTATTGGTGGCCGGCCTGCGGGTGGTCGTGGTCACCAACATCGCGATGGTCTCGGTGGGTTCGGTGATCGGCATCGGCGGCCTGGGCACCTGGTTCACCGAGGGCTACCAGACCAACAAGAGCGATCAAATCCTTGCCGGCATCATCGCGCTCTTCGTGCTGGCGATCGTCATCGACGCGCTGATCGTGGTAGCCGGCCGGCTCATCACGCCGTGGGAACGTGCCGCGCGCGCGCCGCGTCGACGTTCGGTGGTGGCCCCGATAGTGGGTGGCGCGCGATGAACTTCGTGCAGCGGGCCATCTCCTACCTGTTGACCGCCGATAACTGGACCGGCCCGGTCGGGCTCGCGGCGCGCGTCTTGGAGCATCTCGAGTACACGGTCGTCGCGGTGGGCGCCTCGGCCCTGATCGCCGTCCCCGCCGGGCTCATCATCGGGCACACCGGCCGCGGCACGCTGCTGGTGGTGGGCGCGGTCAACGGGCTGCGCGCACTGCCGACGCTGGGTGTGCTGCTGCTCGGGACGCTGCTGTTCGGGCTGGGCATGGGGCCGCCGCTGGTCGCCCTGATGCTGCTGGGTGTCCCGGCGCTGCTGGCCGGCACCTATGCGGGAATCGCCAACGTCGAGCCGACCGTGGTCGACGCCGCCCGCGCGATGGGCATGACGGAGGCCCAGGTGCTGTGGGTGGAGGCGCGAAACGCGCTGCCGTTGATCCTGGGCGGGTTGCGCAGCGCGACGCTGCAGGTGGTCGCCACCGCGACGGTGGCGGCCTATGCCAGCCTCGGCGGGCTGGGCAGATACCTGATCGACGGAATCAAGGAGCGCGAGTTCCACCTTGCCCTGGTCGGCGCCTTGATGGTGGCCGCGTTGGCGCTGGCGCTCGACGGGCTGCTGGCGTTGTCGGTGTGGGCGTCGGTGCCGGGCACCGGCCGGCTACACAGGGCCACTGGCCGGCGAGACCGACGCGAGCACCGGGCAGGTATCACACGGCTCGCGGGCAGGACTTACGGTAGATGAGTGAACGCAGATTCCTCTGATTCGACTCGGCGCGTGTGGCAGGCGATGCTCACCTGGCGTGCACAGGACGTATCGCGGATGGAATCGGTACGAATCCAGGTGTCCGGCAAGAGGATCAAGGCCAACGGCCGCATTGTGGCCGCCGCGACCGCAACCAACCCGGCGTTCGGTGCGTACTACGATGTGCAGACCGACGAGTCCGGTGCCACCAAGCGCCTCGGGATGACCGTCACGCTGGCCGAGCGGGAACGCGTGCTCTCGATCGCCCGTGACGAAGAGAACATGTGGTTGGTCACCGATCATCAGGGCGAGCGTCGCGCGTCCTACAACGGCGCCCTCGACTGCGACGTGGTGTTCAGTCCGTTCTTCAACGCGTTGCCCATCCGGCGGCTCGGCTTACACGAACGGGCGGAATCGGTCACGTTGCCGGTGGTCTACGTGAACCTGCCCGACATGACGATCACCGCGGACCTCGTGAGCTACACGAGCACGGGTGGCCCCGACGGGATCAAGCTGCGCTCCCCGGTCGCCGACACCATCGTGAGTGTCGACGAAGAGGGGTTCATCGTCGACTATCCAGGATTGGCAGAGCGGATCTGATCACCCCGCCCGACCGGCCGCCGGCGGCCAATTCCTCGCGCCAGTTCTCGCCGCCGATGAGCACGTGGAAGATGTCGGAACGCGGGAAGCTGTCGTAACGCGTCCGGGCGGCGTGGCCGGCCTCGACGAGTTCGCCCACCGAGTTGTGGCCGGCAAGCGAGTCGCGAGCTCGGCTGAGCAGGTCGATGACCCGGTCGGCTGCCGGCACCAGCTGGTCGGAGTTGCCCTCACACATCGCCCGCACCAGGTCCGGGGCGGTGGCCGCCACCCGCGTCCCGTCGCGGAACGATCCCGCAGCCAGCGCGAAGGCCAGCGGGACGTCCCCGGCGATGACCGCCAGCGCCTCGGCGAGCAGGTGCGGCAGGTGCGAGATCGCGGCCGCCGCCGCGTCGTGCTCGTCGGACTTGGCCGGCACCACCACCGCGCCGCAATCCAGCGCCAGCGTCATCACCATCGACCACACCACCGGGTCGACGTGGTCGTCCACGCTGACCACCCACGCCGCCCTGGTGAACAGGTCGGGGTTGCCGGCGGCCCAACCCGAATGGGCGGTGCCCGTCATCGGGTGACCGCCGACGAAGCGCTTCTGCAGACCCGCGGCGACGACTTCGTCGAGCACCGCCCGTTTGACGCTGGTGACGTCGGTCAACGGGCAGTCCGGCGCCAGTTCACCGACGTGGGCGAGCATGCCGGCCAGCGCCGGCATGGGTACCGCCAGGACGATCAGAGCGCCGGTGTCGGCGGCGCGGGTCAGCGTCGCGGTCAGATCGGTGGTGGCGTCGAAACCGTCGGCGGCGGCTCGCTGCGCGCCCTCCACCGACCGGTTGTAGCCGAACACTTCCCGGCCTGCCGCGGTGGCGGCGCGCATTATCGAGCCCCCGATCAGCCCCAGCCCGAGCACGCACACCGGTGGTTGAGAAACAGGGCTAGCCACAGACCAAGGTTGGCACAAACCGCCGGCGGCGGTGCGGCCAGATGTCGCCGCGCCCCCGGTTCGGCCGGCTCCATCTGGTCAGGGGGCCTGGTCTGCGACTACCGTAAGCGGCCATGGGAGCACAACGGGCCCCAGCCCAAGGCCTGTCCGCCGATACGCCGGACGGTTTCGGCGTTGCGGTCGTGCGCGAAGAGGGCCAGTGGCGGTGTTCTCCAATGGCCCGTAAATCACTGATGAGCCTCAACGCCGCGGAGACGGAGCTGCGGGAATTGCGCAGCGCCGGCGCCGTGTTCGGGCTGCTCGACGTGGATGACGAGTTCTTTGTGATCGTGCGCCCCGCGCCGTCGGGGACGCGGCTGCTGCTGTCGGACGCCACCGCCGCGTTGGACTACGACATCGCCGCCGAAGTGCTGGACAAGCTCGATGCCGACATCGACCCCGAGGATCTGGAGGATTCCGACCCGTTCGAGGAGGGTGACCTCGGGTTGCTGTCCGATATCGGGCTGCCCGAGGCGGTGCTGGGCGTCATCCTCGACGAGGCCGACCTGTATGCGGACGAGCAGCTCGGCCGCATCGCCCGGGAAATGGGCTTCGCCGACCAGCTGTCGGCCGTGGTCGACCGCATCGGTCGGTGATCGCAAGCGCGGCGGAGCCGGGCGCTGCGGGTCGCCGCCCTCAGGCTCGGTCGGTGATCGCAAGCGCGGCGGAGCCGGGCGCTGCGGGTCGCCGCCCTCAGGCTCGGTCGGTGATCGCTGACGAAGACCTGATCCGTACCGCGTTGTCGGTCGCCGCGACGGCGGGTCCCCGCGACGTGCCCATCGGTGCGGTGGTCGTCGGCGCCGACGGAACCGAACTGGCCCGCGCGGTCAATGCCCGGGAAGCCCTGGGCGATCCCACCGCGCACGCGGAGATCCTGGCGCTGCGGCAGGCGGCCGGCGCGCTCGGCGACGGCTGGCGGCTGGAGGGCGCCACGCTGGCGGTCACCGTCGAACCGTGCACCATGTGCGCCGGCGCGTTGGTGCTGGCCCGCATCGGCCGGCTGGTGTTCGGCGCGTGGGAACCCAAGACGGGGGCGGTCGGATCACTGTGGGACGTGGTCCGCGATCGGCGGCTCAACCATCGCCCGGAAGTGCGCGGCGGCGTGCTCGCCCAGGAGTGCGCCGCACCGCTGGAGGCCTTCTTCGCGCGCCAGCGATTGGGGTGAGGGGCCGCCGGTTCGGTAAGCTGCTCGGCGGTGGCGTGTCCGAGCGGCCTAAGGAGCACGCCTCGAAAGCGTGTGACGGCTAACACCGTCCGAGGGTTCAAATCCCTCCGCCACCGCCAAAGCTGGGCAGCTTTCAGTTATGGCCGTCGGTGGCGGGTGCAGCCGGGACCTAGAACAACGCCGGGTCGGCCAGTACGACGCTCGGTGGCACGTCACCGATGCGTGTCACAACAAATGGGGTCTTGTACACGTAGCCCTGAAGGCCGCACTCGTCGGTGATAACGCTGTCCGTGGCAACGCCTCGCAGTGTCCCGTCCGCCTGTGGCTGGAATGACCAGCCGGAAGTGGTCATCTGGGTGCCGTTTCCTGTATTACAGGGCATGGGATTTAGCAGAGAAGGTGTGTCCTTCCAGCTTCCGTCGATGAACTGGACGACGTCTGCGAGACCCGAGGGTTCCTGCTGGTTATTGTCGGCGAGGGTGGCCCCGGTGGCGACGCATTGGGTAGACGTACATAACGAACGAAACGCCCACCAGTGGGTCTCTGTTTTTTCGCCGCCCGTCGTTGGGTGTCCGTTGACGGTCTGGTGTGTGTTGTCGTAGTCGAATCGATAAGCGCCGTTTAGTACGGGACCTGCGGCGGGCGGTGCTGGGGCTCTCGTTGACGGTGAGGCGGCCACTCCAGCCGGATCAGCCACGGAGACACTTATCGGCCTATCACCAGTGCGGTTCGCTACAAAAGGGACCTGAACCACCTTGCCCTGATTGCCGCACTCATTCGTGAGAACAGTGGTTGTCGAAACGCCTCGGAGCGTGCCGTCGGTCTGCGGCTCCAGAGACCTCACAGGCACCATGGTTTCTGTGCCTGCGACGACTTTTCCGTCGACCCCGAGGCACTTGGGCTCATCATTTTGGAATCGCGGAGGCGTGTCCTGCCAGTGGCCATCGGCGAAGTGCAGAACGGCTGTGAAAGCTGGGGTGAGCATGACTTGCGGGTTGTGTGGATCGAGTTTGGTCCCTGTGGCAACGCATCCTGCGGATGATCCGCAGAGCGAACGATAAGCCCACCAGCTGGTGTTATCAGTGTCGGGCTGCAGGGGGACCGGCGCGCCGTTGTCCGTCCGTTTTGTTGTGTCGTAGACCAAGCGGTACGTGCCATCCAGTATGGCGCCGGGCGGGGAAGGAGTGGTCGTGTGCTTCTGCTGGGTGATGTAGCCGATGGCGCCGATGACGGTGAGCACGACCACCGCTGTCGCCGCGAGGAGGATCCGGCGCCGCCTGCGCCCCAGAGCTCTCCACCCCGACTTCGCGGGCGTCGACTGTGCTGTCGCGCTGTGTCGTCCCTCCGGCGCCGATCTGGTGGGCGGTCTGGCGTCTTGCCCCGCGGCATGGGCGGCCACAGTAATAGCGGCCTTGGCGCTGCGATCGCTTTTTGAGTCGGCGGCCTCCTTGAGGGCGGTGGCGAACTGGCGGCACCGGTCGAACCGGTCGGCGGGGTCCTTGGCCAGGGCAGTCGATAACACTTGATCGAGGTGCGCCAAATCCGGGCGCCGATCGGTGAGCTTCGGTGGTGCTGCGTTGAGGTGTTGGCTGATGACGGCGACCGGGTTGGAATGCTGATACGGCGGCGCACCCGTGAAAAGGTGAAACGCGGTGGCGGCCAGCGCGTACTGGTCGGCGCGCCCGTCAATGTCCGAGCCCATCAATTGTTCGGGTGCGGAGTAGGCGACCGTTCCCGCGGTGAAATTTGTGGCGGTGAGTCCGCTGATATCGCCCCGTTGCCGGGCTATTCCGAAGTCGGCCAACAGGATCCGTCGTACACCGTCTTCTGGCTCGGTGAGCAGGATGTTGGCCGGTTTGACGTCGCGATGCAGCAGTCCCCGCTGATGGGCGTAGTCGAGCGCGCCGGCCACAGCGGTGACGATGACGCACACGGCACGCGCCGGCATTCCCGACGGGTACTGGTATTTGATTAGCTGCGCGGCGTCCGTGCCCTCGACGTAGTCCATCGCAATCCACAGTTGGCCATCGAACTCGCCGCGATCATGCACGCCGACGACATTTGGGTGCCACAGCGTGGCCGCCAGGTCCGCCTCTCTAATGAATCGCTGGCGATAGTCCTGGTCGGCAGATACATCGGTGCCCAAAATCTTGAGCGCGTCGCGGCGGGGCAACCTTGGGTGTTGGGCGAGATAGACCTCACCCATCCCCCCGGAGCCCAGCAGCCGCAGGATTGTGTAACCAGCGAAGATGGCACCGTTCCTCAACGTCATGTTGCGGACCGTACTACGTGACGACTCGCGGTTCACCGCAACTTCCGTGGTCGCTGGCGCCCGGCGGGCGCCGCTGCTGCGCCACCACAAGGACACCATTGGGCGCGATGCCGCCGTTGTTGGAGCATGTCCAGCCCGGGTAATGGGGGCCTAGGACTCGCAGGCGATGCCGTCGTTGTCCCGGTCCAGCTTGGGCTGGTAGGCGGGGTCGCCCTTGGGAATGTTGTAGCGGCCGTCCTTGTGGGCCTCGGTGCAATTGGCGTACGGCGGCCCTGCCTGCGCGGCGGGTGCGATGGTCACGCCGACGGGGCCGCACCGTCCGAGGGTTCAAATCCCTCCGCCACCGCCAAACGTCAAGCCTGGGACCCGGCCAGCTTTCGGGTCGTCAGCGCTTCGGTGTCCTGGAAGGGCCGGCCATCGGGCCGGAGCAGGTCGTGGAACCAGACTTTCGGAATCGTGGTGTACGGGTGGTCCCACGATTCCCAGGGAAAGTAGGTCTGGGTCTTTCCGGCAACCAGACCCCAGTTGATGGCACCGACGTTGTGGCGCTTGGCCACTGGCAGAATTCCCTCGACGGTGCTGCCCCGCGGCCGCGCCATGTACTCCGTGCAGAGGATCGGCCTCCCCAGCGGGGCAAGCTCGCCGATCCGGGACTCGAAGCCCGAGGGTTCGGCGTAGGAATGGAACGTGATCACGTCGGCGTTGGCGAGCTGAATGTCACTGATTGCGCTGCGGCCCTGGGGTTGTCCCCAGTCGCCACGCCACACACCACTCGTGAGGGGCTGACTGGGATCAACCGCCCGTGCCCAGCGGAACACCTGAGGGAGCAGGTTGGCGACCAACTGGTCCTTGTCGCTGCGCTCGGCGCTGCGATATTGGCGCGCGGGGTTGTCGGGCTCGTTCCACAAATCCCAACCCAGAATGCGGTCGTCGTTGCGGAACTGGGTCAACACGGCGGTGACGTAGTCGTGCATGACGCCGGTGTATCGGGGGTCGCCCAGCCGTTCGGCGCCCGGGCTCTGCACCCAGCCGGAGTTGTGCACCCCGGGCCGCGGTGCGCGCTGTAGGCCCGCCTTCGGTGCCGGATCCCAGCACGAGTCGAAGAAGACGAACAGCGGTTTGATGCGATGGCGCGCGGCGATGTCGACGAACTGCGCAAGCCGCGTTTGGAAGCCGCGCTGGTCCTGGGCCCACAGCTGATCATGGAGGAAGACCCGGGCGGTGTTGTGCCCGTAGAACCTGGCCCAGCCGAGCTCGGTGTCGATGCGCCGGGGGTCGTAGGTGTCGGCCTGAAACATCTCGAACTGGTTGATGGCGTTGGAGGTGATGTAGTTCGATCCGACGAGGAAGCCTTGCGCCTGATACCAGCGGTTGGCGCGGTCGGCGGGCCACCGGCCCGCTTCCTCCGCGGAGGCGCGCGGCGCTCGCGCCAGCGCGGTTCCTACTGCCAGCAGAAGTGGCAGCTTGAGGGCCGTTCGTCGTTGCACGATGTGACGATAAGTTTGCCGGGCGATTTCCCCGGGATTTACTCAGCGCGTCGCGCCAGCTTGACGTGGGAATTGTTATCGCCTCGTCATCCGGTGCCCGACCACGCCCCGGCAGCCACCCTCCCCCAGCAAAAGTTTTGTAGACAACAAATAGTTGCCTATTGCGACTATCGCCCCACGACATCATCGGATGTGTGGAGGAGTAGGCCCGTGCAGGTACTGTCATTCGATCCGGCCGCCGCCAACATTGGGTCCGACGTTGTCTGCGGTGCCATGCAAGGTCTGCAGGCCGGTGTGACCGCATCGCCGTCGACCACCGCGTCGGTGCCGGCCGGGCTCGACGAGGTGTCAGCGCAGGCGGCGCTCGCGTTCGCCGCGGAGGCCACCGCCTTCCGCGCGCTCCACACGGCGGCGCAAGAAGAGCTGGTCCGGACGGGTACGGCGGTTGTCGACATCGCCCGCATGTACTCGGAGGTCGACGCCGCCGCGGCCGGCAGCGTGCTCGGCGTCCGCCCGCTGGCCACCTACCCGATGGCGGGATAGCCACCTGCACGGGCGCCGGGCAAATTCGCCGGGGCGCAGACGGCAAAGTTACTTCAAACTTCACCCCCGGAAGCGCGATACTGAACCGGTGCCCGATCGAAACGTGTTAGGCGGTCCGCTGGAACCGTGCGGCACGGAACCGCTTACCGGTTACTACCGCGACGGCTGTTGCTCGACGGGACCTGAGGACCTCGGCCGGCACTCGATCTGCGCGGTCATGACCGCCGAATTCCTGGAGCATCAGCGTTCCATCGGCAATGACTTGCTGACACCGGTGCCCGAATACCGGTTCCCGGGCCTGCTGCCCGGCGATCGCTGGTGCGTCACGGCGCTGAACTGGCTTCGCGCGCACCACGACGGCTGCGCCGCGCCCGTGGTGCTCGCCTCCACGCACGAGCGCACCCTCGAGGTGGTGCCCCTAGAGGCGCTGCAGGAACACGAGGTAGACGTGCCCGACGACTTGGCGAACCTGTAGGGACCACGGCAGGTCGACGCCTGGCGTCTGTGTCATATTTTTCGTCGACGACACGTCGAAAAGAGGATCCGGTGGGCTCTGCCGTTGACGACATCGACTTCGACGACCTGACCGCGCCCAAGCTGACCGACGTCCAACGCCAGATCCTGGACTTCACCGAGACCAAAGTCGTCGACTTCGACATCGACCGGATGCTCGCGGAGGCGATCGAGCAGGCCGGAGTCCATGACCTCGACGACGTCGGCGGCTTCGGTGATCGGCTCGCCGCGCACGTCGCCGCGATCGAAGCCGACGAGGGTCTGCGCCAGCTCAGTCGCTCGTCCCTGCGGCAACGAGTCGTGCGCCTGTTGCGCAACCGGTTGTCGCTGACCGAGCTCCTCAAGCGGTATCCCGAAATCGAAGCCATCCCGATCGAGAAGCCGTTCATCGTCATCGGGATGCCGCGATCTGGCACCACCCATCTGGTGAATCTCATTGCCGCCGACCCACGCCGGCGGGCGTTGCCGTATTGGGAGAGCCAGGAACCCATCCCCGCCCGCGGCCAGGGTCCCGACATCTTCGGGGTCGACCCCCGTTACGCGCGGGCCAAATCCGAGCACGACGCGCTCATGGTCAGCGCTCCGGTGGTCGCCGCCATGCACGACCGATTCCCCGAGGCGATCGAGGAAGAAGTCGAACTGCTCGACCTCGATCTCGCCGCCTACGTCCTGGAATGGCATGCGCGCGTGCCGGACTGGCGCGACTACTACCTGGGCCTCGACCAAACCCGGCACTACGCATACCTGAGGAAAGTGCTGCAGGCGTTGACCTTCCTGCGCGGTCCGCGGACCTGGGTCCTGAAAAGCCCGCAGCACTGTGAGCAACTCGGCCCGCTCCTGGCGACCTTTCCCGACGCGACAGTGGCTTTCACGCACCGCGATCCCGTCGCGGTGATCCAGTCAACGATCACGATGATGGCCTACTCCGATCGACTGCGCCGAACGAGCATCGAGCCGGACTGGCTGCTGGACTATTGGAGCGACCGGATACACCGACTGCTCGGCGCATGCGTGCGTGACCGCGATCTCGTGCCGGCCGAACGCAGCATCGACATCAGCTTCCACCAGCTGAACGGCAACGAAATGCGGGTACTCGAACGGCTTTACCGATGCGGCGACGTCGAATTGACCCCGAAGGTGCGGGCGCGTTTCCAGAAGTACCTCGATGGCAATCCACGGGGCAAACACGGCCGCATCCGCTACGACCTGCACCGGCACTTCGGCGTCACGGCCGACGAGCTGCGGGGGCGATTCGACTTCTACTTCGACAAGTTCGACGTCCATGCCGAGACCTAGCCGGAAGGCAACGAGAGCGATGAGTATCGAACCGGTCTACCGCGGCAGGCCCGGTGCCGACGCCATGCGGCCCGCGGCCGCCGAAAGGGCCGAGGAGATCGCGCCCGGGCTGTGGTGCTCACCGGGACTCTCGAATTCCTACCTGCTCACCACACGTGAGGGCCGGGTGATCGTCAACACCGGCATGGGTTTCGAGGGCCCGGTGCATCGCGCGAACTTCGACGCCGTCGACGCCTCGCCGGTGCGCTACATCGTCTTCACGCAGGGCCACGTCGACCACGTCGGCGGTTTGGACAGCGTGCGCGACCCGGAGACCACCGTCGTCGCCCAGGCCAACTGGACGTTGTGGCGCGACGACAACGAACGCCTCATCCCGTACCGCGCCAGCCGCAGCGCCTTCGCCTTCAAGGACACCCTGGCGACCGGCATCCAAGCCATCCAGCGGCGCCTGGGTAGCACGCGGTTGGCCGGGCAGAGCGTTCCCGTCGTCGACCTCGACTTCGAAGACACCCTGACACTGGACGTCGGCGGCCGGCGGATGGAACTGATCTCCGTGCCCGGCGGAGAGACCACCGACTCACTGGTGGTGTGGCTGCCGGTCGAGCGGATTTGCCTGTGCGGCAACGTCTTCGGCCCACTATTTGGGCATATTCCCAACCTGGTCACCATGCGCGGCGACCGGTACCGCGACGCTGTGAGACCATTTCGTCGGTGGAGCGGGTGCGTGACCTGCGGCCCGAACTCCTGGTGACCGGTCATTTCGAACCGATAGCCGGCGCCGAGCGTATCCATGCCGAACTGACCCGGCTGCGCGACGCGATCCGGTACGTCCACGACCAGACCGTCGAGGGGATGAACGCCGGCAAGGACGTGCGGACCCTGATGCGCGAGATCGCCTTGCCCGCGGAATACGAAGTGGGGCAAGGCTATGGAAAGGTGGCTTGGGACGTGCGGGCCATCTGGGAGAACTACTCCGGCTGGTTTCACCACGAGTCGACCACCGAGCTCTATCCGGTCGGGTTCGACACCGTCGCGGCCGACGTGGTCGAGCTGGCCGGGGCCGAGGCATTGGTGGACCGGGCGCGGCAGCACCTTGACGCCGCCCGCCCGCTGCAAGCCATCCACCTTGCCGAGCTCGTTGCGTCGGACCATGCGGGGGCGCGGGCGGTGCTTCGGGACGCCCATGAAAAACTTCTGGCCGACAGCACGAACTTCTGGGAAAGCGCCTGGCTCAGAAACCAGATAGCGAGGAACTCATGACGGCGCGCGTCAGCTTCGACTTCACCGGGACCACGGCTCTGATCACCGGCGGCACCAGCGGGATCGGGCACGCGACCGCCACCTTGTTCCGCGAGGCCGGGGCCCGCGTCGCCGTCACCGGGACCAAACCGGCGGCGACCGATTACGAGGCCGACCTGTCCGGCATGGATTATCACCAGCTACAGATCAGTGACCCGAATTCGGTGGACGCGTTGGCGGAAAAGTTCACCCGCCTCGACGTACTGGTCAACAACGCCGGCGCGAATTTTCCTGGCGGCCTTGATGAATCAAAGCCGGACGGCTTCGAGGCGTCGGTCGCGCTGAACCTCACCGGACCATACCGGTTGACGGTCGGGCTCTACCGCGCCTTGAAGGCGTCGACCGCGGCCGGCGGCGCCAGCGTGGTGAACCTGGCGTCGATGTCTGCGCTGCGGGCCGTCCCGTTGGTACCCGGATACGGCGCGGCGAAGGCCGGGATCGTCTGTATCACAAGGAACCTCGCGGTCAAATGGGCCGACAGGGGCATCCGGGTGAACGCGGTGGCGCCGGGCGCCATCGACACCCCGATGACCGCGCCCATGCATGGCTCGGCCGAATTGGTGGAGTCCGAGCTGGCACATATCCCGTTGCGCCGCTTCGGTTCCGTCGGGGAGATCGCCCCGACCATCGCCTTTCTGTGCACCGAGCAGAGTAGCTACACCAGCGGCGCGGTGTTCGTCGTCGACGCCGCATCGGACTGCGTCTGAGACACGAGGAAAGACATGACATTTGCGCTTCGGCCCGAGGATTTCTACCACACCGGCATCATCGTGCCCGACCTCGATGCGGCCATGGCCCGCCTGAGCGCGCTCGCCGGCTACCGGTGGATCACCCCGATGAGCTACACCCTGCCATTTCGCACCGCAACCGGCGTCCGCGAATTGACGTCGACGATCGTCTACTCCTTGCAGAGTCCGCACCTCGAACTCGTGCAGGAGGTCCCCGAAAGTCCGTGGACGGCCGCGCCGGGCAACGCGGTCCACCACCTCGGCTACTTCAGCGACAACCTTGCCCAGAGCGCCCGGGCGCTCGAGGCCAACGGCTTCACCCTCGAAATGACTGCGGACGTGTCCGGCTCAGATCTCGGGCTATTCGCCTACTACACAGACGCTTTCGGCGCCCGCATCGAGATCGTCGATCGCGCGCTGTTTCCCGACTTCCCCGCATTCCTGGAGTCGATGGCGGCCCCACGGGAGGCGTGACGTGTTACTGACGGTGCTGCGGTTCAACTTCGCCTCCCCGCACGGCGAACCACGCACGCAAGGCGGGTTGTTGTCCGCCGCCCTCGAACTGGCGCAGTGGGGCGAGTCGCACGGTCTCACCTCCATCAGCGTCGACGAGCATCACGCGACCGGACACGGCTGGAGCTGCAATCCCATCATGGCGGCGGCAATGTTCCTAGCCCGGACCTCGACACTGATCGCCAGCGTGGACTGTGCGCTCGGCCCGCTCTGGAATCCGGTGCGGCTCGCCGAGGACATCGCGCTGGTCGACAACATGAGCCGCGGCCGCCTGCACACCACGGTCGGCCTCGGCTACCGCACCGTCGAATATCACGCCATGGGAGCCGATTTCGCGCGGCGGGGTGCGCTGATGGACAGCCTCCTCGAGCGAATGCTGTCGGTGTGGTCCGGTGCCGATGCCGGCGCGGGAATCTGCACGGGCACCTGGACCCGGCCCCATCCGCCGCTGTACGTCGGCGGCGGCGCACGCGCCACGGCGCGACGGGCGGCGCGATTCCGCCTGCCACTCAGCCTGGCCGACCACCTGCCGGACGTCGCAACTTACTACCGCGAGCTGTGTGCCGACGCCGGCATGACGCCACTCATCCTCATGCCGGGGCCGGTCAACCGCGGGATGATCTTCCTGCACGAGGACCCGGACCGGGCCTGGGCGGAACTTGGTGACCACATCCTTTGGGAGGCGGTCACTTATGGCGGATGGTCAACCGACCAACGTTCCCTCATGCACCTGCCGGGCGTGCAAACGCTGGACGAGGTCAGGGCGTCGGGTCGGTACCGCTTCCTGACTCCCGACGAGTTGATCGCGGAGGTGCGCGACGCCGACAACTACGGACCGCTCGTGATGCACCCGCTGGTCGGCGGCATGCCCGTCGAAGAAGCGTGGAAGTCGGTCCAGTTGCTCACCGACAAGGTCCTGCCCGCCCTCAGCTAACGACGCCAAACCTCTGATTGCGCATGCAAACTAGAGGGACCGCCGCCGACTGACGACATCGTCGCCGCCGCTTTGGTCAACCAACCGCGCGGTTAAGGTTCAATGGGGCCATGGCAGACCCCATGCCCCAGGTGGCGATACTCGACGACTACGCCGGTGTGGCGCTGCGGCTTGCCGACTGGTCGCCGGTGCAAACCCGCTCCCGCGTGTCAGCTTTCGACCGGCACCTGTCCGAGGAGGAAGCGGCGGAGGCGCTGCGGCCATTCGACGTGATCTGCACCCTGCGCGAGCGGATGGCGCTGCCGCGTACCCTGCTCGAACGGCTGCCGAACCTGAAGCTGATCACGATCGTCGGCAGGAGCCTGCCCAACCTGGACATGGCCGCGGCCACCGAGCGGGGGATCCTCGTCGCCCACACCGACTTCACCCACCCGCGCTTCCGCTCCGTGCACGACGCCACCCCCGAATTCGCGTGGGGACTGCTGATCGCCACGGTGCGCAACCTGGCCGAAGAACACCGACGCATGCGAGACGGCGCCTGGCAGACCACGACGGGTATCACCCTTTCCGGTAAGACGCTCGGGCTGCTCGGCCTCGGGCGCGTGGGCAAGCGGATGGCCGAATACGCGAGGGTTTTCGGCATGGAAGTGATTGCGTGGAGCCAAAATCTCACCGCGGATGCCGCCGCGGCGGTCGGCGTGCGCCGGGTCGAGAAGGCGACGCTGTTCGAGGAGTCCGACGTGGTCTCCATCCATGTGGTGCTGTCGGAACGCACGCGAGGCCTGGTGGGCGAACGCGAGCTGGCCCTGATGAAGCCGCACGCGTATTTGCTCAACACGTCGCGGGGCCCGATCGTCGACGAGGTCGCCATGATCGCCGCCCTCAGCGCCGGGCGCATCGCCGGCGCCGGGCTCGACGTTTATGACGTCGAACCTCTTCCGCCCGATCACCCGTTGCGACTGCTCCCGAATGTGACGCTGTCTCCCCACCTGGGATACGTCACCCGCGAAATGCTCAGCGCCTTCTACTCCGACACCGTGGAGGCGGTGGCCGCCTGGCTGGACGGGGCCCCGATTCGGATCGCCAACCCCGAGGCGACGCGGAGCTGATCAGGTGCGCTTCCGTTTCCAGTGCGGACTCTTGACCGCTTCGAGAGCCTCGGTGACGTAGCGGTCCAGTGGCCATGGACGGCCGGACTGGCGCACCCATTGCTGGAAACCGAAATCCGCTGCCGCGAAGGCGAGTTGGACCAGTAGGCCGGGACGGATGTCGACGTCGGGGTTCACGTCCATGCGCTCGGCGATCAGCTTGGCCGCCCGCTCCTTGTCGGCGGGCGTGTGGACCGTGACCTTACGGAGCAGATCGGGGGCCACCAGCAACGCTTTCCGCCACTCGTCGGTGTCGGCCTGCTCGAACGACCGGGTCCGCTTGATGATGGCGTTGATCAACGCGACGTCGGGCGACTCGTTCGCGGGCCGCTGTTCGAGCAGGTTGACGATCGCGGCGCCGCCGTGGCGAACGGGCGCGAGCAACAGCTCTTCCTTCGTCGGCACGTGCCGGAAGAAGGTCCGCGGCGAAACGCCTGCGGCGGCGGCGATTTCTTCCGTTGTCACGGCGTCGTATCCGCGTTCGACGAACAGCCGGAACGCCGCGCGCCTGATGTCGGCCCGGATCTGTGCGCGCTGCCGATCGCGCAGCGACTCGGGTCTGGTGGGAAAGGTCACCGGAAGCAGCCGATCCCACCGTCGACGTGAATGGTCTGCCCGGTGATGAACGTCGCGTCGGTGCCGAGCAGGAACGCCACCAGCGCGCCCACGTCGGTGCGGACATCGCCGATGCGTTTCATCGGAACGCGGCCTACCGCCTTCGCATAGTCGTTGGGCGCGAACTGTTTCCACAGCTTGACACCGTCCGACTCGGCGAACGGGCAGATGACGTTGACGCGGATGTTGTCGCGCCCCCACTCCAAGGCGGCGACCTTGGACAGCCCCCGGATGGCCTCCTTGGCGGCGGCGTAACCGCCCCACCTGGGTTCGCCGCCGGTGCCCGTCCCCGAGCCGAGGTTGACGATCGACCCGCCACCCGCCTCGACCATCACGGGGTGCACGGCCTGCATGAGCAGGAATGTCGCCCGCGGGCCGACGTCGTGGCCGAGCGCGAAGTCCTCGGTGGTGATGTCGACGAACGCCTTGGGCTCGTTGGTGGCTATCGCGTTGTTGACCAGGCCGTGGACCGTGCCGAAGGCGTCGACCGCGGCCGTCACGATCCGCTGGGCGCTGTTCGGGTCGCGCAGGTCGGCGGTCAGTCTCTCGACGCGTCCCATCGAGGACAGCTCGGCGGTTGTCATGCCCAGCAACTCGTCCTGGATGTCGACCAGCAGCACCGCCGCACCGCGTTCCAGCAGCGCGGCGGCGACGCCCTTGCCCACGCCCTGCGCGGCGCCGGTGACGATCGCGACGTGGCCGCGCATCGAGTCGGGGTGGGTGTACCTGGTGTCGATCGATTCAGTCACTTGACCGGCCCCATCCGCTGGGGGCACTCCCCCGCGCGCGGGAGGTACCCCCACCCGCTTGCGGGGGACGGCACCCCGCGGTGCATCTCGTAGGTGCTGCGCGCACCGTCGGGCAGTTCGATGAACTCGACCGGGGTGCCGTCGGGATCCTTGACGAAAAACATTCGCACGCCGCCGATTTCGAAGGGATTCTGGTCGGGCGTGTAGCCGGCCGCGGTGACGCGGCGGTGGGTGTCATCGAGATCGGTCACCGACAGGGACACGTTGTGGATTCCGGTAATGCCGCGACGGGCGGGCTTCTGATCGGCAGGATTCGCGCCCAGCGACAGCAGCTCGACCATCAGCCCGCCGAGCAGGCCGCCGACCACCCGGCCCTCCTGCTTGCGGGTGGCGTGCAGGGCCGCGTCGAAAGGCTCACCGGAGATGAGGGTTTCGAACACGACCTCCATGCCGAGCAGGTCGCGGTAGAACGCCAAAGCGCGGTCCATGTCGGTCACGCCGACGACCAGGTGACAGAACGAGACGTCCCCGAGGACGCCGGTCATGACGCCGCGACGTCGGGAGCCGGGCGCCCCGCGAAAAGGGGCAGGTCGAGGTAGGTCTTGATGCCGGGCCCGGCGGCGCAGACGTCGGGGATGGCGTTGACGCAATGGTTGGCCGTGGCCACCACGCCCGGATTCTTCACCAGCCCTTCGGCGATCGTCTCGGGTTGCAGACCCTTGAAGGTGAGGCTCACGGTGGGGTCACCGGTGATCTCGACCTCGAAGCGTTCGCCGCGCCCGCCGAAATTCCAGGACGGTTCCAGGTTTTCCTCACCCATCAACCAGTTGACCGCCGCCGTGATGACCGGTTCTCCGTCCACGAGGGCCTGCCAGCGGAACCGGCGCGCGGCCACGGTTCCCGTGGTGATCGGGAAGGGGGCGTAGTCGATGTCGGCGGTCGCCACCGCGACGTCCTGGATGGTCCTGATGTTCGGTTCGATGCGAAATCCCATGTGGTCGGCGATCATTCGCACCGACTGTTTGAAGCCCGCCTCCAGCAGGCCGGCCATGGGCCCTTGCATGGCTTCCTCGGGAGTACCGCCGAATCCCATGATGTGGCGCACGACGTCCGGGGCGTTGTAGGTGCGGATGTCGGAGAATTCTTCGGCGCGGACGTGGGTGACGGCCGACGAAAGCGACGACAGCATGAGCGGGAATCGTTCCGTGATTCCCCCGGGGTGGATCCCCGAACCGTGTAGGGTCACCCCGGCTCCGACCGCGGCCTCGGCGACGGCCTGGTGGCGCGGATTGCCGGGGTCGGGGTACACCCAGCCGACGGGGGTGACGACGTTCTTGCCGGATCGCAGGATTGCGATGACCTCGTCGTCGTTGGGGATCAGGGGGCTGTACATGACACAGTCGGCATCCAGGGCCAGGATTTCGTCGATGTTGGAAGTGGCGGTGACACCGAGGTCCCGCGTCCCGAGGATCCGACCGACATCGACGCCGTTCTTGTCGGCGCTGTGCACCCAGCAGCCGGCCAGCTCCAGTTGCGGATGATTCAGCACGCACTCGATGGCCGCCTTGCCGACGCCTCCGGTCGCCCATTGGATGACACGGAGCTTGGGCGAATTACTCATCTCGGTGACCTCCGAATTGCATGCCTTTACACGCCAACGACCGGAATGGCACAGTATGACCCGCTGACAGTGACTGTCAACATCGGCTTCGGGTAGGAAGGCCTGTCATGAGCGTCCTGGACGGCAAAGTCGCGATCGTCACCGGAACCAGCCGCGGTGTGGGCGTCGGCATCGCCCATGAACTGCTCCGCGCCGGCGCCACGGTCATCGGCTGTTCGCGTGCGCCGCTGGACGCCATCCCGGGTTGCGAACCCGACTGGGCGGCCCGCGCCTCCCAAAAAGTCTGCGACCAAGGGGACTACCGTGCGATCGACTCCTTCGTCGCCGACGTCGTCGCCGAGCACGGCCGGATCGACATCCTGGTGAACAACGCCGGCGGCACCGTCCCGGCTCCACACGTCGAGAGCATTCCCGAACTGGTGCAACGCATTCAGGGGGCGCCGGCGAGTGACGACGAGTATGAGCGCACGGCGCTGTTCCATGCTTTCGCAGTGCAGATGAACCTCATCAGCCCGCTCTGGTTCGCCATCCGCGCCTACCGGCAGATGCGCACCCAGGATGGCGTCGGCTGCATCATCAACATCTCGAGCGGCGCCGGGCATCCGGCGGGGTCACCGACTTTGGTCTCCTACGGCGCGGCCAAGAGCGGGCTCAACCACCTCACCCGCTCGCTGGCCGAGGAGTGGGGGCCGAAGGTCCGGGTCAACTGCATCGCGCTCGGACCGACGATGACCGAAAACTTCCGGTCGTTCGTGCTGCCCAAGGACGACCCGACCGGCGAAAAGTACTTCGCCGCAGTGCCGTTGCGCCGCGCGGGGGAGCCCGCGGAGGTGGGCCGCGTCTGCGTGTTCCTCGCCGGCGGGGAGGCCGACTTCGTCAACGGCACGACGATCGAACACGACGGCGGCATGCTACCCGGCGTTCTCTACGACGCGGGCCTCAAGACGATCACCGACCTGCTGTAAGGCGCGCGTGGCGGCGCGGTCACATGCGCCCCACCAGTCCCGGCGCGGAGTGGCTGTGCCTTTTTGCCCGCCTCTGAGCGACAACGCATGGCGCGGTTGCAGTTCTGTCGCTGTGAGGCGGGCACAATGGCTAATGGTTCCGTCACGCAGGTTGTCCGCAAATGTCAAAAAGCTGTCCTCTGCTGTCAATACTCAGACCCCGGTGCTGCCGCACAGTGGGTGCAGCGGTAAGCCACCGCCCCCGACAGCAGAGTCAAGGAACAGCCATGAACTCCAGCAGCATCGAACACGCCGACGTGTTGATCATTGGCGCCGGCATCTCGGGCATCGGCGCCGCCCGCTACCTGCAGACACTGCAGCCGGGCAAGACGTTCACGATTCTCGAGGCTCGCGACGAGATCGGCGGAACGTGGGATCTGTTCCGCTACCCGGGGATCCGGTCGGACTCCGACCTGCACACGTTCAGCTACGAGTTCAAGGCGTGGGAGAACGAGAAGGCGATCGCCAGCGCGGACTCGATCATGGCGTACTTGCGCGAGACCGTGGCGGAGAACGGAATTCGCCGGTCGATCCGCTTCCGCCACAAGGTGATCAGTGCGGCCTGGTCCACCGAGGATGCGCGCTGGCTGGTGGAGATCGAGCGCACAGACACCGGCGAACACCTCACCATGACCTGCGGGTGGTTCTTCTGTGCCAGCGGCTACTACCGCTACGACGAGGGCTTCACCCCGGAATTCCCTGGGCGGGAACGGTTTACCGGCGAGATCGTGCACCCGCAGCACTGGCCCGAGGACTTGGACTACCGCGGCAAACGGGTCGTGATCATCGGCAGCGGCGCGACCGCGGTCACGCTGGTGCCCGCCATGGCCGAGACCGCCGGGCACGTGACCATGCTGCAACGCTCGCCGACCTACATCGTGCCGGTGCCATCTGAGGACCGCATCGCCAACACCCTGCCCAAGCTGATCGGCCGCGATCGGGCCTACGCCGTCACCCGGCGGAAAAACGTCGCCAAGCAACGGCTGGTCTGGCGGCTCTGCCAGCAGTACCCGCGCGCGGCCCGGCGTCTGATCCGTCACCTCAACGCCAGGCAACTGCCGAAGGGATACCCGGTCGACGAGCACTTCAGGCCGGCCTACAACCCCTGGGACCAGCGGCTGTGCGCGGTGCCGGACGCCGACATGTTCAAGGCCATCCGCGAGGGCCGCGCCTCGGTGGTCACCGACCGCATCGACACTTTCACCGAGCGGGGAATCCGGCTGCAATCCGGCCGCGAACTGGACGCCGACATCATCGTCACCGCCACCGGCCTGAACCTGCTGGCATTCGGCGGCATCAGCTTCTCGGTGGACGGCGTGCCCGTCAGCGTGGCGGACAAGGTGGCGTTCAAGGGCTTCCTGCTCAACGACGTCCCCAACTTCGCTTACATGGTTGGCTACACGAACTCGTCCTGGACGCTGAAGGTAGGGTTGGTGTGCGAGCACTTCTGCCGGCTGTTGGCCTACATGGACGCTCATGGCCACACCGTCTGCTATCCGCGGCTTCCCGGGTCCATGCCGACCAAGCCATTGCTGGAAGTCACCGCCAACTACGTCAAGCGAGCCGCTGACCAGTTCCCCCGCCAGGGCGTCGAGGGCCCGTGGCGGACCTGCATGGACTACCGCGCCGACTACAAGACTCTGCGCGAGGGTCCGGTCGACGACGACAACCTGTGGTTCGCAACCCCGTCGCCGTCCGACGCACTCGAGCCCGCTCTGACACCGTGACTGCCCCCGGAATTAACAAGGACCACACCATGGAACTGATGGCACCTCTCGACTCGCTGTTCTTGTCAGCCGAGACGCGCGAGCACCCGCTGCACGTCGGCGCGCTGCAGCTCTTCACCCCGCCCGCCGACGCGGGACCCACTTTCGTACGCGACACCCATGCGGCAATGTTGCAATGCGACAACGTGGCACCGATATTTCGCAAGCGTCCCATGGCTTTTCACGGTGCGCTCACCAACGTCGGGTGGTCGTCGGGCGACGATGTCGACCTCGGCTACCACGTGCGGCGATCCGCCTGCCGGGACCGGGACGGGTCCGCGAGCTGTTGGAGCTGACCTCACGGCTGCACGGCAACCTGTTGGATCGGCACCGTCCGCTGTGGGAAACACACGTGATCGAAGGCCTGAAGGACGGACGCTTCGCGGTTTACACGAAGATGCACCACGCGCTGGTCGACGGAGTGTCCGGACTTACCCTTCTGCAGCGGTCGTTGACGACCGACCCCGGCGACACGAACTTCCGCGCGCCCTGGTCACCGGCGCCGACGGTCGAGGTCCGCGGTCGGCATCGCCGCACGTGGCTGCAAAACATGACCGGCATGCTCGGATCCGTTGCGGGATCGGCCCCGTCAATGCTCCGACTGGCGCGGGCCGCGCTGCTGGAACAGCAAATGACCGCCATTCGGGGCACCGCGCACCATGTTGAACGTTCCGATTGGGGGAGCGCGGCGGTGCGCCGCGCAGTCGTGGCCGCTGGACCGGATCAAGGCTGTCAAGAGCGCGGCCGGGGTGAGCGTCAACGACGTGGTGCTCGCGATGTGCTCCGGCGCACTGCGCGCGTATCTCGACGAATACGACGCGCTGCCGGACACGCCGCTGGTCGCGATGGTCCCGGTGAGTTTGCGCAACGACGGCGACTCCGTGGGCGGCAACATGGTCGGGGCGGTGTTGTGCAACCTGGCCACCCACCTCGACGATCCCGCGCAGCCACTGCGGGCCGTCGGATCCTCGATGCGTGAGAACAAGAAGGTGATGTCACAGTTGCCTCGCGCTCAGGCGATGGCGTTGTCGATGCTGCTGCTGAGCCCCGCCGTGGTCAACAGCCTGCCCGGCTTCGCGAAGGCGGCCCCGCCGCCGTTCAATGTCTGCATTTCGAATGTGCCCGGCGCGCGGGAGCCCCTGTACTGCAACGGGGCCCGGCTCGACGGCAGCTACCCGATGTCGATCGCGCTCAACGGACAAGCCCTCAACATCACACTGACCAGTAGCGCCGACAGTCTCGACTTCGGTCTCGTCGGATGCCGCCGCAGCGTGCCGCACCTGCAGCGGGTGCTCGGGCATTTAGAAACGTCGCTGAAGGATTTGGAACGTGCGGTCGGTCTGTAGGTAGTGCCGTCAAACGCGTGCCATTGCCGGCATGCGCGTTTGGTTGCGGTACGCGGCCGGCCCCGTGCCGAACCAGCGTTTGCACGAGCGGGTCAGCACGCTCTGCTCGGCGTAGCCCAGCTCACGCGCGAGGTGCGTGAGGGTGATGCCGGTGTTGCGCAGGTAGCGCTCGGCGGCGTCCTTGCGGACCTGATCGACCAGAGCGGCGAACGTGGTGTCGTCCTCGGCGAGCCTGCGTTGCAATGTTTTTGGATGGAGGTTGAACTGATCAGCGACGACGTCGAGTGTGGCCGCCCCGGTGGGAAGCAGCTGACGGACGATAGTCCGCACCGATTCGACGATGCCGGCATCGTGGGGGGTGATGCCGTTCAGATAATCGACGACCGCCCGATGGGCGACGTCGTCGCGGTGCAAAGGGCGCCCCAGGTCTGCCGCACGCACGGTGAAACCCGCTGTGCGCGCTGCGAACTGAGGTGTGCATCCGAAATACCGCACGTCGGCTTTGGGCGTGAGCGGGTCGTGCGGCAGATGCACCGCCATTGGCGCATACTCCGACCCATCAGGAAGCGCAGCACCCGCAGCGAAACACCGAGCGACACTTCCGTGGTCTGCGGGTGCGGCGGCGCATTGTCCAACAGGAACTCGATCGTCAGGAACGACCGCTGCGGGTCGGCCAGCGGCACGACGCGGATAGCGATCACCGGGCTGTAGGCCGCCATGTGGCTGCCGAAGATCGCCAATGCATCGGCCACAGTCGCGGCGGTGCGGGCCGCCACGCCGACCGGCCCCAGAATCTCGATGCCCTGCCGCTGTGCCAGCCGTCGCCCGAAGTCCGGTGTCGCCGTGGCCTCGGCGGCCGACTCGATCGCCTGTATCGCCGCGCGCAAAGGGATGAACGCGTCGTGGTTGCCGACGTCCCGGCGCCGGATGTGCGCGGCGCGCAACAGGTTCCGGGTCACCGCCCAGTTCGGCGACCAGGTTGAGGTAGCCCGACATCCCGGTCCCGCGCACCACGGACATGTCGTTGACCCTCAGCGGCCAGCGGTGGCGTGTCAAGGGCCAAACGTAGCTTTTCGGGTGTCCTCAGCTGTCAAAAGGTTGTCTTGAATTGTCAAGACCCCTGGGCGCTTGGCGGCGCATCGTGGGAGTTGACGAAACGAAGAGCACAGCCCTCCCGAGGATCGACTGCGGGAGCCGAGACCGCGCTCCCGCCGCGCCAAATATCTGAGACCAACAACCCAGCGCCACAACCGGCGCTACACAACTAGGGAGAATCCAATGTCCATCCAGCGTGTCGCGATCACCGGTGGCGCCCGCGGCATCGGCTGTGCCACCGCCCAGGCCTGCCTGCGTGCGGGGATGTCCGTGGTCATCGGCGACATTGAGGCTGCGACGGTCGCCTCGGTCGCCGACGAGCTGGGTGAGCGGGCAATCGGCTTGCAGCTGGACGTCCGCGACCCGGACGGTTTCGCTGCCTTCCTCACTGAGGCCGAAGAATGCATCGGACCCCTTGACGCATTGATCAATAACGCCGGCGTCGCCCCGATCGGCCAGTTCGTCGACGAGGATCCCCGCGACACTCAACGGACGGTGGACATCAACCTCGGCGGCGTGCTCACCGGAACGCGGCTGGCGCTGCGCCGGTTTATCCCCGTAATCACGGCCACATCGTGAATTTGGCGTCGTCGGCGGGGCAGATCGCCACTGCTGGTGGGGCCACCGACGCGGCCACCAAGCACGCCGTCGTCGGGTTCACCAGGGCCATTCGCGCCGAAACGCGCGGCACCGGGGTCCGCACCACCATCGTGATGCCCGGGCTGATCCGCACCGACATGATCAGCGGCTTCGAAAAACCCCGCGGCACAAGGGTCGTCGGCCCCGAAGCGGTCGCCGACGCAATCGTCGACGCCTTGAGAAGCGGCCGCGAGGAGGTGTTCGTCCCTCGCGAACTCGGGCCGATCGCCCGCCTGGTCACCGGCACCCCACCCGCCGTCGCCGACAGGGTCAAGCGGATTCTGAAGGCCGACACGGTCATGAGCCACGCCGACATGGGCGCCCGTGTTGCATACCGGCAGCGAATGGACGCCGAGGTGAAGGAGATGCAGCGATGACCGGATT
>CAWKNK010000004.1:0-123318 GCA_963850895.1 uncultured Actinomycetota bacterium
GATCTGCCTGGGGCCCGCAAGACTCTCATACGCCCTGGATCAACCAACCGGGGTCAGGCCATCCGGGGGCCACTTCGTTAGTAGCACTGTGAAGTGGGCTGAAGTGGGGCGGGCGGGGCTCGAACCCGCGACCAACGGATTATGAGTCCGCGGCTCTAACCAACTGAGCTACCGCCCCCGGTGCTAACTAGCTGCGGATATTGTCTCCGCTTCGTCGTACTCGGGTCCTGAATACCGCAGTGATACCGCAGTGCTCTCGATCGCTTTGCCCAATGCGTCCGCTACACCAGCCAAGTCGTCGCTGAGCAAGTGCCCGTAGCGGTCAAGAGTCATGGCCGCTGTCGCGTGTCCTAGGAGCCTCTGCACGACCTTGACATTAGCGCCCGCGCTGATCGCCAACGACGCCGTGGTGTGCCGTAGCCCGTGCGGTACAAGGCCAGCGATCCCGACAGCATTGCAAGCTTTGTCGAACGCTCTGCGGTACTCCTCGATGGGCAGGTGCCCGCCTCGATGGCTTGGAAACACGAGTGCGTTTGGATCGCTCGGCAACTCTGGCTGCAGCCGGTCCCATACCGGCCCTGGGACGGGGACGTGGCGTGCACGGTTTGTCTTGGTTGTCGATTCGACAATGCCTCTGCCGGTCACGTACGTCGCCGATGAGCGGACCAGCAGCTCCCGGTCACCCACGTGCTTGCGCCGCAGTGCGGCAGCCTCACCGAAGCGCAGTCCGCAGTAGCCGAGAACCAGGGTCAGCGTCTCGAAGCGCTCGGTCGCCGTGGCGAGCTGGAGCAGCTCGGCGTGGTTCAAGTATCGCCGCTCCCGCTCCACCGGCACTGGCAAATCTTCGGACCGCTTGATCTCCGCCGCCACGTTTCTAGCAATCTTCCCGGTCCGTTGCGCGTACTTAAGCACTGCGCCGACGAGCTGATGGGCCTGCGTGATGCGACTAGCCGAGAGTGCGGTGCCGCGCTGTGAGCCGTCCACAGCCAAACCGCCTAGCCACGTTGAGTAGGCCTGGTAGTCAATCTGTTTCAGTGGCACCTCCCCCCACTTCGGGAGCACGAGGGTGTCCAGGATGGACCGGTAGCCCGCGACAGTCTTGGGTTTTCGATGACCCTTAGTAGCGAACCACTGTTCGGCGACCGATCCGAACGTCTCAGCGCTCTTGCGAGGGTCGACGTACGCGCCGCGTTGAATGTCCGCCGTCAGGCCGTCCAGATACGCCTGAGCGTCCGGTCTGCGCTCGAAGACTCTGTGTGTGCTCCCTGCCGCTGTCATCAACCCACCGCACGCGCCAGCGCGTGACCTTGCCGTAGACAGCGGAACGTTCCTTGCGGATCTTTCCATCGGAGCCCTTGACCTTCTTGTGCCATCGGTCGTCAATGCCGGCTCGCTGATGTCTGGTAATCATGAGGCGACAATACCGCATAAATCCGTGGTACGAATCCGTTATTACACCAGTCCCCCGCGCTCGGTCTTGGCAGCTTCTGCCTCCACCCACGCGTTCAGGTCGGCGATGTCGTAAAACGTATGTCGGCCAAGGCGATAGCTGCGCGGGCCAGTGCCCATGTAACGCCAGTACCTCAGCGTCGACTCAGGTAATCCTCCCAAGTATTCGGCTGCCGCCCTGGTGCCCAGTCGAACCACTGATGTTGCCGTCATCCGTCTACTTCCTGTTCTCGCTCAATGTGCGTACGGCCCAATCACGCTTTGGCAGAGACGCACCCACCCCGATTCCCCTGTAAATGGATCGATTCCGAATCAATAAGCACCTTCCAGCACGAATCCGCTTCATGGACTTGCTCCGCTGTTCTGGCTGGCATCCAAACGGGCCAAGTATCGGTACTCGCGGGCACGCAATGCCGCGGTATGGACTAGCAGCCGTTCGCCGTCGTTGCGGTGCCCGACACCGTCAATGCGCCAGTCGCTCAGTTCGCACGCGCTGCTTGACCAGTCTTCCTGGTCATGCGGAATTATGTTGGACGTCAACGTGTTCCGGTTGGTCAGCGCGGTGGATCCGCCAGTGATGACGGGCGGCGCGCAGCGCGGTCATGGTGATCGAGTAGCGCCGCGATTTGCTGGTGATGTGCCCGCGATAGCCCAGAGTATGCAGCCAGCCGGCCATTGCCGTGTTTGCGGGTAGTGTCGCCAGGTTGACCAGGGTGGACAGGATACGGCGGGTATGGGCCGGGATGTCCAGCTCAGCGATGGCGGCCGGGCTGATGCGGCGGGCGGCGATGCCGAATTCGGCGACCGACTTGGTGGTGTACTTAGCCAAATACGCCGCCACCCGCCGGGCCAATCCGGGCTTGCCGGTGTCGTCGGTATCGTTGAGGGGCTGGGTGTCGATTTGGGTACCGAACCGCAGCATGCGCGCCTCGGACTCCGATGCTGTTGCGGCGGTGCCGGCCGCTGCATCCACTGTCACCGGGAGCCGTACCTGGTTGGCGGCTTGGCGCACCAGCGCGGCCAGTTCAATTGCCGACACTTTGGCATCGGATGCGCCGTTGCTGCTGTCGTCATTGTCGGGTGGGTCGAGCCGGATAATGGTGTGGTAGTGCACGACGGCGCGACGTTGGTATTCGGCGACTTTGACAAACGACACTCGCACGGCGTCGGGGTCGATTCCGATACGGCGCAGGTGGGCCGCCACGGCCCGGCGCAGTGCAATAGTGAAGCGCCGCCACAGTTCCGGCGCGTGCCAGTTGAACAACACATGCCCGGTGTAGTCATAGCAGTCCGGGCACAGCGGCTGCCCGACCTCGGGGTCGTCGCTGGCGTGGATCGCGTTGCACCATAAGGCTTTCCCATGCGGGCAGTGACTCTTGCCGCTGCTAGCCGAGTGGCACACCGTATCAGCCAGTCCTGGTCGGCTGCTGCTGGTGTGCACCGCGCCGAAACTGGGGGCGGTTAGGGTGGCGAAGACTTGCGGCCGGTTGGCGGTGGTTTCGGGCATACCGTGGTGGCCGCCCTGGGTGCCAGCGTGGACCAGCTGCCAGGTGTCGGCGGCATACAAGTCCGAACACGACGGGCAGATCGCCGCCCGGCGGTTGCCGCAGCGGATCATCACCGCCACCCGCCGACCGAGGTCGGGATCACAAGCGCTGGCCTGAACAGGGTTGGCGCAAAACCCCACCGCCGCGCAGCGCTGCCACCATGACTCGTGGCCGGGTGAGGAGGCGCGGCGGATCGCCTGATCGATGGCCGGGGAACCCGGTGCCAGCCAGTCGGTCAGCGAGGTCGATGCGAGCATGCTCACCGGTGCCCCTGGTTGTTGCCGCGACGGGCCGGTGGGGCGAAATTGGCGGCCAGCCAAGCGATATCGCTGTCAGTGACATGAAACGCCCGCACGCGCGCTATGGCGGTGTTGCCTTCGGTGAGCACATAACCCACGCCCGGCGTGGTGTCGGGAATTTCTTCGCAGCGTGCGCCCTGCTGATGTGCCGACGTGGAGAGGATCATCGCGGTTTGGGTGGCCTCGGTCATGCGCAGCCCCACCCGGACCGGAAACAACTGGCGCAGAGCCACCACGTCTTTAGAGGGGTCTTGCACGGCGGCGATGACACTGACCCCGACCGCCCGGCCTTGTGCCAACCACAATCCGAGAAGTTGGTCGACTTCGGCGCGTTGTTTGCGATCGGCGTAGGCGGTCAGGGTGGCCAACTCATCGACCAGCAACACGATATGGGGTTCGGCGCGGGTGGGCCGATGACAGCGGGTGGTTCCGCGCAACCGTTGGGCTCGGGCCAGCATGGTGGCCGTCGTATCGCGCAACACCGCCAGAATCGAGTCGCTGTCATAGGCGAAGCGGTCGAACAAGGCTTGCCCGGCAGCGAATTCCATACCGCCCTTGGGGTCCAGACAGCGCACGGCGATCAGGCCGGCTTTGATGCCCGGTGCTAGTCCGACCACCAGGGACCACAGCACTGAGCCCTTGCCGGCGCCGGTGGCCCCACCGACCAGGATGTGGCGGCCGGCCACCGGCAGCGACCACGGGCTGCCCTGCTCGGTAATCCCCACTGGCACGTTGGCCAGCCGCACCACGGGAGTATCGGGGCACGGACGCGCCAGCGGGATCGGAAGCGGCCAGGGCGTCGTGGTGGCGGACGCGAAGCACGATGTCGCGGCCCCGGCCCGTGGCCACCGGCCCGGGTTGGATCGTCACATGGTGGGCGCCGAACGCTGCGGCCAGGCCGTCGACTTGCGTCTGCCAGGTTTTGACGGATTGGCCGACCAGTAGCCGCACTACCAAGGTGTCGACCGCCGCGCCGATGCGCACCGAGGACAAATCGGGCACCAGCGGGTCGGCGTCGGGTTTGCCGCGCGGGGAGATGGTCAGGCCGTGGTGTTCGCAGATGGTGCGCCAGCGCCGCCGATACACCAGATACGTGCGCCGATAATCGGCGACCGGCTTGCCGATCAACCGCTCATACGAGTCCGGCTCGCCCAACCGCCACCCCCATACGCCTACCGCCCACACCGTGGTCAGCACGCAGGCCCAACGCAAGCCGCCCAAGACGCCGGTGACCGCGAAGACGGTCAACACGGTCGCGATGTCGGGCCAGCGCAGCGCAAACCGGAACATGCCGATGCTGGTGGCCTTGACTACGCCGACCAGCAGCTCGCCGACCCAATCGTCATCGGATGAATTACTGCCCTTGCTCTTTGGAGGCATAATGCCTTGTTCCCTTCGCTGCAGGCGCCGCCCGAGCACGCTCGTCACCGGCATGCCCGTAAACGCCGAATCTTGTTTGCATACAGAGCTTTTGTGAAGCGGGCGCCAGGCCTGGTGAGGCTTATGGCTTGGCGCCCGCTCCGCTACGCGTTGTTGCCGGTCTGCTTGGCTCCGGGGGCGGATTGCGAGCTACCGCCGGCGGCGGTGGGACGTGGCCCTAGTACGCCTGACTGAGCATCAGCTGGTCGGATTGAGGTTGCCCGGAACGCGACTCCCGAGCGATCACCCTGTGACCACGGGATCGCCACCAAACCATCGACCGCGACGGGCTCGCCCACTTTGACCTTGGGTTCGCCGGCCACCGTGACGGCGAGTATTTCCCCGCCGTCCTGGTCGAGGGCCATGAGCTGGACTTGCCAGAGCACCAGGCCCGTTTCTTTGTCGATCCGCGGTGCACCGGTTTCGTGCACGGTCCGCTGCTCAGCTTCGCGCGTGCAGAAGAACTGCGCTGCAGTCGTGTCGATTCGAAGACGCATGTGTTTGATCCCTTCCTGAACGGTACGGCCGCTCGTCGGCCGTCACTCCACTTCAGCCGGGCATCTGAGACATCGAAACCGCATCTTGGCGGCATCTGTGGACATCTGCATGGCAGACTTCGGACAGCGGGCGACATCTTGCGGGACACCGATGTCATCACAGGTAGGGAGCCAACCGGGTGGGTAACGAGGACGCACCGAAGCCGAACCGCCAACTGCGTGCTCAGATGGAGCGCAAAGGGCTAGGCGTGCAAGAACTGGCGGATCTAATCGCCGTCGACGCCAAGACTGTCGAGCGGTGGCTGTCGGGCGAAACCGCGCCCTACCCTCAGAATGCTCGCCGCGCCGCCGAGGTGCTCGATTGCGACCCGGCCGACCTGTGGCCCGATCTATTCCCGATCATGACGCCGCCGAGCGCCGGCACCGTCGCCGTCAGCGTGTACAGCAGCCGAGCCGACGTCCCGATCACCGTGTGGAAGCAGTTATTTGAAGACGCCGCCGAACATCTTGACATCCTGGTCTACGGCGGCACATTCCTGTTTGACGGCCTTCCCCGCTTCACCAAGATGCTCGCCGCCGCGACCGAACGCGGCGTGGCGGTCCGCTTCATCATCGGTGACCCTGAGTGCGCCACAGTAATGCAGCGTGGCGCGGAAGAAGGCATCGGAGCCGCCCTGGCGGCACGTTGCCGGATGACATTGACACGCCTGCAACCACTTTCGGGCACTTCGGGACTGGAGATCCGCACCCACACCACACCGCTGTACACGTCAATGTTCCGCGCCGATGACACGCTTATCGCCAACCCGCACCTTTACGGTGCCCCGGCTAGCGACAATCCCGCCATCGTGATCAAGCGCGACGACGCACCAGACCTATGGAACGACCATCGACTCGCCTTCGAACGGGTCTGGAACACCGCGCGTCCTATCCAAGCTCACCCATAACCAGCCAGACCCGCCGACACCAGGGGAACCAGATGGCCCGAATCGACTACTACAACGATCCCGATGCGCCTCCCGCCAACAGTGTGGTGCCCTCCACCACAGCCGTCGTAACCGACGAGCAAGCTCGCATCCTGCTCATCAAACGCCGCGATAACGACCTATGGGCACTGCCCGGGGGCGGAATGGACTTAGGCGAATCGATCGTGGAAACCGCGGTGCGTGAAGTCAAGGAAGAAACCGGCCTTGATGTCGAAGTCACTGGCCTGATCGGCGTCTACACCAACCCCCGCCACGTCATGGCCTACACCGATGGCGAAGTGCGCCAACAATTTTCGCTATGCTTCACGACACGACTCATCGGTGGCGAGCTACACATCGATTCCGAGAGCACCGACATCGCCTGGGCACGCGCACAAGATATTGAGTCGCTGAGCATGCATCCGTCGATGCGGCTACGCATCCAGCACTACCTCGAACAGCGGCCAACCCCATACCTGGGTTAGCGAGATCATTCCGCGCCGGAAGTTGCCTGTTGCGCGAGGACCTCCACGCGAGCAGCCGCGGCAAGCAATGTCGGCGCCGAGCGCTCGATCGCACGGTGCACCGGATCCTCAGCGGGATACCGCGACAGGATTTCGCTGATCCGATCGTCGGGGCGCATCGGCGAACCGTCCGGGCCGGTCGTCATGTCTGCACAGGTCAATAAGTCCAGCAAAAAATCCGGCGGCTGCGGGAACTCCCCCAACACGTCCGACAACCCACGTTCCCGCGCTTCGAACACCGCGCCCGTGTGATACGCCACCAGCGACACCACCAGCGGCGGGAAATTCTCCGCCCGGACAAACACAGCGCCATCTACCGGATGGAAACCGGTCGCACACAGCGACGGCGCGTATCCGACATCGTGTAGCCAGGCCGCGGCAATCAGCGCGTCGGCCTCCAACGGGTCGATGCGCGAGACCAACCGCTCCGCGGCAGCCGCCACACCACGCACATGGGCCAACCGCGTCGCCAGCGGCTCCAGCCGCGCTTCTGCGACCCGTCGGGCACGCTCCGCCAGCACACCAGCCACCAAGCCAGCCTACCCAGCAATCGCCGAACGTCTATTCAGCATCGGCCAGCTCATCCCCAGCGGGCCAACACAGCCGCCGTGGCGGCTCCCGTCCGCTTGGCGCTCCCGTCCGCCGCCACGGACCCAATAGCCTCGCCGGGCCCTGACCCAGCCGAAACTGCCAGACGCCCGGCGAGCGCGGGAGAACTTTCCGCCAGGAGATGACGCAGCCATGCCCGCGTGCCGCGACCACAGCTGTTGCCAGGGCCTCGCAGTCGATCGCCCATCGTCGTGGTCTGCCGGCGAAGGTCGCGGAGAAAACCATCCTGACCTGCGACGTGAGAATTTTCCTTACTGGTATTAAAGCACCTGCAGGGCCCCAAGAATGGTCCACTTAGATCTGTACCCGTGTTGTTGGTCCACCGTTGTGAGAGTCGAGGGCAGAGTGATCATCGGGAGGTCACATGCCCCGCATGTATTCGTCGTCGGTGCGCCGGCAAATCGTTGCGCGGCTTCGGTCGGGTGTGAGGGGGACCCGTTTGGTGGTCCAGTCGCTATGCGGCTTGGGGTTGGTGGGTCGTGGTCCACTGTAGGGCGAACTCGGCTGGGGTGAGTTCGCCGTGGGCGGAGTGGGGTCTGTTGGCGTTGTAGTCGCAGCGCCAGTCTTCGATGATCACGCGGGCTTCGAGTAGCGAGTCGAAGCGCCACGAGTTGAGCAGTTCGTCGCGTAGCCGGCCGTTGAACGATTCGATCCAGGCGTTCTGCCACGGCGAGCCGGGATCGATGAAAAGTGAACCGGCGCCGTTGAATCGGCACCAATCATTCACGGCGTGCGCCACGAACTCGGGACCGTTGTCGAAGC
Organism: uncultured Actinomycetota bacterium; assembly: GCA_963850895.1. Lineage (GTDB taxonomy): Bacteria > Actinomycetota > Actinomycetes > Mycobacteriales > Mycobacteriaceae > Mycobacterium. The sequence continues at coordinate 8,072 of CAWKNK010000004.1, forward strand.
GCACATAGTGCGGCGCGCCGTGTTGCAGGGCCAGGCGATCCAAGACGTCGACGACGCCGTCAGCGTCGATGGACGATCAACCTCGATCGCGAGGGCTTCGCGGGTGAACTCGTCGATCACGTTCAGCATCTTCAAGGTGCGGCCATCGGCGGTCGTGTCGAACTGGAAGTCCATCGCCCAGATCACGTTCGGACGAATCGGAGACATCGCGCCCACAGCGACACCGATACCGGTCAGCCGCTTCTTCCTGCGGCGCTGCGGGACCCGCAGGCCCTCCTCACGCCACAGCCGGCGGATGCGCTTGTTGTTGACCTTCCAGCCGGCTCGGCGGGCCAACTTGGCGGCCCGTCGCCAGCCCCAGCGAGGCCGGTCAGTGGAGAATCGCCGCAGCCAGGCCCGCAACTCGGCCTCCTCAGCGGTAACCGGTGGCGGCTTCAGGCGCATCGTGGAACGGTGAATGCCCACGACCGTGCAGGCTCGGCGTTCAGATACCCCGAACCGGTCGCGCAGCACCTTGACGGCGCTGCGCTTGCGGTTCGGGGTCAGAAGTTTCCCGCCGAGATCTCCTTGAGCATGTCGATGTCGAGGGCCTGGTTGGCGACCAGCTTCTTCAGCCGGGCGTTCTCCGCTTCGAGTTCTTTGAGCCGTTTGGCCTCGTTGGCCTTCATGCCGCCGTACTGGGCAAGCCAGCGATGCCACGTCGACTCAGCGATCTCCAGATGCCGGCACACCTCGTCCAGTTCCTGGCCCGACGCCAGGAGTTTGTTGCCCTCGGCGAGCTTGCGGATGATCTGATCCGGCGTATGCCGCCGGCGCTTGTTCGATGCCATGTCGTTGTTGATTCTTCCTGCCCGAACACCGGGCAACAGAGTCCCACAACGACTGGACCACTACGACGGGCTCACCTCAGGTGAACCGGTGGCCGCGGTGGCTACCGAGACCAGTATCTGCCAGGCGACCCTGTTCCGCTGGAAACGCCAGGCTCTCATCGATGCCGGAGTCATCGAGGGCACCCCGAGTGTGGAGGCCGACGAGCTGGCTGCCGCCCACAAGCGCATCGCGCAGCTCGAGGCGGAGCTGGCCTTGACCCGCGATGCGTGCGAGCTGTTCGATGAGCAGGCGGTGGTGCCCCCAAAACGCCGACGCGCGATCGCTGAAGGGCTGATCGCGCAAGGACATTCAGCCCGATCCGCCTGTCGGATAACAGGATTAGCGCGTTCCCTATTGCAATACCACCGGCGCCGCCCTGTCCCGGACCGTGAGATGAGGCGGCTTATCGTGGCCGACACGATCACCGAGATCCACCAGCGTTCCGCGGCACCTACGGGCGCCGACGGGTCCGCGCCGCGCTGCTGGCCGACTACGACATGAACGTCAACCTCAAGCTGGTCAACTCGATAATGCTGAACAAGGTCTGTACGGGCTGCCCCGCCCTGGGCGGCGCAAGCCCAATCTGATCGGGGTCGACACCCCTGTTGACCTGGTTAATCGGCGGTTCACCGCCACGGGCCCAACGAACTATGGTGCACCGACATCACCGAGCACCCCGCACGCGACGGCAAGGTGTACTGCTGTGCGATCCTAGACTGCTTTTCGCGCATGATCGTGGCCCGCACCTTCTCCACGACCGCTGACACCGCACTGGTCAATAACGCGGTCAACATGGCCGTGGACAGCCGAACGCGAAGTGGCTCAACGATTCTGCACGCTGACCACGGGACGCAGTTCACGTCTGGAGCTTCGGGGAGAACATCGACGATGGGGCCTGCTCGGCTCGTTCGGCACCGTCGGCGACTGCTTCGATAACGCCGCCATGGAGTCATTCTGGCGCGGATGCAGGTCGAGTTGCTCAACACCCGCAGATGGGCCACCACTATCGAGTTGGCTGCCGCAATGGCCGATTACATCGACAACTTCTATAACGCCGAACGCCGTCACAGCTACCTCGGTAACATCAGCCCCACAGAGTTCGAAACGCTCTGGACGTCCACCTATTCGATCCCTCAACTCGCATAACCACGGCTCGAAACGGCGGGGACAGATCAGGTAGACCAACCAATCGGGGTCACGGCACACCGGCCAAGCGCCTCGAAATCATTCGCGAAAGGGGTTCATAACGTCGACGTAGCATTGGCAAGCGCCAGCCGCGTTAAGGTGTCGCAGGACAGGAATCGTTGCTTTACTGCCAACGTTGAGGAGATGACAGTGGAGGATAAATCCGAGAACATCGGCGCCAATGGGGTGACCATAAATCGATCTGTGCTCAATAACGCGTTGAACCGCGTTATTCTTGATCAAAAGGACAACGTTGCCACGGGGATACGAGAAGTCGTGGATTATATCGATTCCTCGGGGAGCGCAGAAGCAGCTGTTGCGTTCAATGAGTTTCTGGAAGAATTGGAACAACCGCAGCCGCGCCCGTCGAGATTGAAATTATTTTGGGCTGGCGTATTGAACGCCTTGCCGTCGACTGCGACCCTTGACGATGCCGCTGCCAAGTTTGCGGACCTGTTCTAGCGCCCAAGGTGCGCAATGAGACCCGACTTGGCTCACGTTTCGGGTTTCGAGGTGGCCGAAAGTCGTTGAACTGCGGTGTTGTGTGCAGAATCGGCGAAATTTGAACACTAAAGTCGGGCCGTAGGCTGCGCTGGTGGCCTATGTACGCACGGTGAAGACTGCCTCGGGGGCGACTGCCGTGCAGGTCGTGTGGTCCTGGCGGCAGGGGTCGCGCTCGATCGAGCACATCGGTTCGGCCCATGACGAGGTCGAGTTGGCCGCGCTGAAGACCGCTGCGGCGGTGCGGTTGGCGGCCGGGCAAACCGAGCTGGATCTGGGGCTGTCCGAGGGGCTCGAGCCGGGCACGTTGCCGATCACGTCCTCGCAGATGACCCATTTGTGGGAGGGGTTGTGTGCCGCTTACCGTGTGTTGGGATTCGAGTCGGTCACCAAGGGCGACAGCGTGTTTCGTGATCTGGTGCTCGCGCGGATCATCGAACCGACCAGCAAGATCGACGCGGCCCGCGTGCTGAGCGAAGTCGGGGTCGAGCCGGCCTCCTATGCCACTATCAAGCGGCGGTTGCCGGTCTATGCTCGACCGTCGTGGCGGCAGTCGCTGGCCACTGCCAGCGCACGCCATGCCGGGTTGGGGCCGGCCTCACTGGTCCTGTTCGACGTCTCGACGTTGTATTTCGAGACTGATGCCGGTGACGGATTTCGTGAGTCCGGATTTTCCAAGGAGCGGCGCCTGGAACCGCAGATCACCCTCGGGCTATTGACCGACGCGACCGGGTTCCCGCTGACCGTTGAGGCCTTTGAAGGCAACAAGGCCGAGACCGCCACGATGCTGCCGGTCATCAACGCGTTCAAGGCCGCCCATAAGCTCAGCGATGTCACCGTGGTCGCCGATGCCGGGATGATTTCGGAGGCCAATCAGATCGCGCTGCAGGCTGCGGGGTTGTCGTTCATCCTCGGCACGAGGATCCCGTATCTGCCCGACGTGGTGCGGGAATGGCGCAGCAAGCATCCCGATGAGGCTGTCCCTGACGGGTTGGTGTTGACCCAGCCGTGGCCGGCCACCAACAGCGAGAAGGCCCGCGGTATCCCAGATCGGGTCATCTACTACCAGTTCCGCCACGACCGGGCCCGGCGCACCCTGCGGGGGATCGATGAGCAGGTCGCCAAAGCCCAGCGTGCCGTCGACGGGCACGCTCCGGTCAAGCGCAACCGCTACATCCAGCTGTCGGGCGCGACCAAGTCGGTCAACCGCCAACTGGAGGCCAAGACCCGCGCGTTGGCCGGCTGGAAGGGCTACACCACCAATCTCACCAACGCAACGCCGGAGTTCGTCATCGACGCGTATCACCAGTTGTGGCACATCGAGAAGAGCTTCCGGATGTCCAAGCACGACCTGCAGGCCCGGCCGGTCTACCACCACATTCGCGAGTCCATCGAGGCGCACCTGAGCATCGTGGTTGCTGCCCTGGCCGTCAGCCACTGGATCGAACACCAAACCGGGTGGAGCATCAAGAAATTCGTCCGTACTGCACGCCGCTACCGCACCGTTCGAATCAAAGCCGGCGGCCAGACCCTCACCGCCGCCGACCCGCTACCCGACGACCTCCACGAAGCCCTCACCAAGATCAGCAGCCGAATTGAACACTAAATTGAGCCAAGTCGGGCTTGACGATGCCGCTGCCAAGTTTGCGGACCTGTTCTAGCGCCCAAGGTGCGCAATGAGACGGTGGCCAACCTGTCGATGCTCTCGACGAGCCCCTCAACTAAGTGGTGAGCTATCCGTAATACCTTCGCAGATCTCGTTTGCGATCCATTTGCACATGCGTCGAACCGGCTCAATGGCATCGTGGGCCAGACCGAGAAGAGGACCGTTATAGAGAGCGTTGCCGAGCGTTACCAGCCTCTGGGCGCCATAGAACGGGACGACATTCTCCAGTTCTGCTTTCAGTTTCTCAGGCCAGACGCCGATCGTTTGCGTGTAGGCGTCGATGCCTAGGAGAATTTCGTCGATCGACTCGACCGGCACAAAATTGGCGGTACGGTCCGTTAGATAAGCAGCGAAATCAACTTTACGTGGCAGTCTCGACACGATAATAGCCCCTTCGTTTCGCTAACCGCCTATCACTTCGTACCATTCGTCATCCAGCCGCAGTGCGTCCACATGGGCCTTCAGCTCCTTGTCAGAGGATTTTGGCATGGTGCTGAACGTAGGTGGAAGGTCCATTATGGCTTGATAGACGATCTTTCCCAGCTCGATGACCCGCTCGACGCCATCTTGATGGGAACCCGTCAGCACGTAGGTGACGCGTGAACTCGAGCAGCCCATCTGGTTAGCTCCTCCGATATCGATCGCCAGACGGCGGGCAGCTTCCTTCATCTGCTGCTCATCGTCCAGCGCTTCGGGCCCGACGATACTGATGCTGGTCTTGGGATCCAGGGCAATGAGTTCCAGGCCAGGCTGCAGGTACTTCGTGACATGCTTGATGCCCGCCAGTCCACCCCAGGCGGTGATCTTCTCGATATTGTGGGGTTGGTAGAGCTTGTCCTCGACCTCGCCATCTCCGCCTCGCCAATAGGCAACCGCGAAATGTCTGGTGATAGGATGATCGGGCGCCATGTCACACATGGTCATGCCCAGCGCAGCTGAGGTGAACGGATCGTTTGACGGCGCCTTGATGATACAGTCACTGCGTGTTATCGCACTTCGGGCCAGGGTGACCACGCCCAACCCGGGCCCATTCCCCGCTACGATGTGCAAACCCCGCGAGCCAAACGCCCTGTATTTGATGATATTGCCGTCGGCCATCGGGTGGTCGACCCAACCCTCTAGATATCGAGCCCGACTGTGTTCTCCGCAATTTGCCGTATTTTGTCTCGGTGCAGGAAGCTGCCAAACCCGCTATAACCCATATCGACAAGAGCGCGGGGCAGAGGTGTAGCATCATAGGTTAGCTCTCGGGCCCGCTGCATATGCTGGTTGGTATTGATGTCGAGCCTGTCTGCCAACTCCTCCAGGTAGTCGAGAATGTCGTCGAAGCTGAGGTCGTAGAGATCGGCAAGTTGGCCAGGGGAAGCAAGCGGCAGCCTGTCAACAAGCTTCCTCGGATCCGGGGCCAGGAACGTCATGATGCCGCCTCGACCCGGATATTCGATCAGGTCCGAGTCGATTACTTCGCCTCGGATAACTGCGTGTGCAATCGGTTCCGTCATGTTTTCACCTCACCTCGTGTGTTCTTCTTGTCCCGGATCAGAAACTGGTTAGAAAGTCCAGGGCTTCGTCATGGGCCTGTGGCGTGGCCGTACAGCTAATCTTGTCGGTCCCACCCTGCTCTTCACTGAATCGCGTTACATCCTCTGAAAGATGAGCGGTGGTTCGACCACAGCCACATTCGCCCCAATCGATCTCAATCCTGTCACCCGTGACCAGACCACCCCAAGCACCATTCATCGCCAAATCAAAGAAGGCGGCCCGACCGGCCTGTACGCCCTCGCGGGGAAGAAGTTCGCTGGTTTCCGGGTCGAGAATGAGGGGAATTGACCAGGGCGGTAGATGCAGCCGGCCACGCTCACACCTGACACTGAGTGCGGTTTGCTCAGAGAAGCCGTAGAAATATCCATAGTCACCCGGGAAGTTAAGGAAACGCTCGACAATGTCTTCCCAATCGTCGGGCATGACGAACCCTTTGCCGCCAGGTGACCGTGACCGGTGATGATACGTCGAATTCGGCGCAAAGTTACACGTCTTACCCTCGGCCAAGCCCGCCACGGCCACGTCGTAGATGAGCGGCGCTGGGCCCATGATAAACACCCGCTTGCCACTCAGCGGAGACCAGGGTTTCCATCCACGCCGCCGCCTTAGCCGGTCTTTCACGCTCCGTAGCCTCGATTTCGGAGCGACGGTCAAGCAGGCTCTGCGGCACGTCCGCCCGGCTGTCCCCTCGTGCTTGTGCGGCATGAAGCCGAGCGGCCAGATACATCACGTCGGTATCTCCCGGTGTGTCGAACATCGGGTGAAAGTGATCGTCGCTTCCCATCGCCATGTATTCCCGAAAGTATTGAGCCGTTCGGAAAAAGGCCGTGTGGCCATCAGCATGGGTAGGCCAGCAAACATGGAGTTTTTCGTTCAAATCAGATTCCGTGGGCGGTTCGCCGAATTTCTGCAGCAGCTGAATGCGAAAACCCCCAAAATACGGGTGCGCCAATCACTTTTGTCACGAGGAGTGAACGACATCGTGCCGGTCGTGCCTGAAGAGGCAACAGGGTCAAGTTCGGTCTCCGCACAAAGCAGATCGAGCCAGGAGTGAATGGAGTTGCATCCGGAGGCATCGACCTCGCTCAGGTCATAAGGCGTCAGCCGGTTCAGCCAGGTCGTCAATCTGTCGAACTGGGCCTTCTCCAGCAGGTAGGTCGGGTAAGACTTGTAGATCGTGTGTTCGAACAGTAAAGGATGAACTTCATCCAACTTGCCAACATGGGTTATTCCCTGGCGATCCGCCAACTTAGACAGGGTCGGAATACGATCTTTTTGCTGCTCGAAGCGCATCGACAACGCCTCGGTCTGAAGTTCCTCGAGAAGATCACGGGGTACCGATTGCATCTTTGTCAACGACATGTCGAAGAATGTCAAGGGATCTGGGATGAAGGCCCGCCGATTCCTGGACGGTGGCATTGCCATCGACCAAGTCACCTATGGTAGCCATGCTTTTCTCCCGTTTTGTAGGACTCACAACTAGGAAATTGGCGCGAAAGAAATTTAATATTTGATCTTTAAAATCCGCCCTTTCCGCAGAATTCCTTGGTTGAAGCTGTGGATTTCCGGACAGCCGGCTGCGCCGATTAGACGGCCGAAGCCGTGTCCCACAACTGTTCAGCCGGTGCCGTGGAAGGCGATGGCGTTTCGATGAAAATCCGCCGAACGCAGCCGCGCCAGCTGAATGGTGCGTGCGATTGCGATGCCGAATCGATGTGCGCAAGTCGATCGGTTAAAGCCGCGAGTACCAACGGACTTGACACCAGCCCAACGTGACTGCTGTGGACGGCGATGTTTTCGGTGTCGGGTCCGTCAACCGCGCAGCTGCGCCAGTGCAGCAGCCCATCGGAGCGCGAGAAAATGGCGGTCGTCGGGACCGGCAGTGGCTGACGCAGCTTCTCAAGGGTACCTTCAGCACCTTCCGATACCCCGAAAACCTTGACAAAGTTAGCGAAAAGTCCTGTCACGCGAGTCCGTTCACCCTCGGCGCGCCATGGCGCTCCAAGGCACACCACGTGGCGAACCTCGTCGGTGTGCTCATGGGCAAGCCACCGGCAGAGCAGCCCGCCGAAGCTCGCAGCGACGAGGCTCACTGGCTGGTCGTGACGCTCGTGCAGGTTCAGCAGCCGATCGGAAAGGCCGTTGAGAACGTCGTCGGTGAGCCCTTTGTTCCTGCCGAGACCCCACCCGTGGACATGGAAACCGTTGGCGCGCAGGTGGTTGCGCAGCCTCTTGGTCATGCCGTCGTTCGCCCCGATCCCCGGCACCACCAGAACGGGCCTGCCCCGGCCAAGGTCGCGTTTGGGCATTAGCGAGGACACTGCCCGATTAAGACCGACCTCACCCGCCCAGCGGGGAAACTCCGCTGCCAACAGCCAAGCGCTCGGCATGGGATTCTGTTGTCGAACGCCGTCGTCGCCGACGACCTCGGTCATTTCATACATATTGGTTTCCTTCTGCCGCGGTTGGATTCACCTGAGCGGGCTCGGGACCCTCGGTCCCGCTGCTAACGAGGTTCCGCGACGCACCCGCCGCTGCCCGCAATTCGTCGAATGACGACTGAATCGCCTGTGTCATCAACTCTGCGTCGGGCAGAGTTCTCAAGCATCCGTAGACCGCGAAATTGAGCATCTTGTTGTAGCTCCAGACGGTGATGTTAACGCCCGCAGCGTATTTCAAGTGCCCGCAGGAGATGAAGTTCTCGATGCCCATCCCGCCGATATAGCGCTTTTCTTTCAGCCCTTTGACGTTCGACACGATGATACCCCCATTGAGCCGCGGGCCTACCAGGCGAACCAACCTAAGCATCGGGCGCAACAGGATCGGCGGGGCGAAATCGAACCAATCCTCCATTTGTACGGGCCGGGCAGCCACCTCCGCCTTCACCGCCTCGGACTTCACGTGAGCCGCGCGCAGACGCTCCAGCGGATCGCCCAGGTGCGTCGGGAGCTCGAATGCTCGACTTGTGGCCGCGGTTCCCCACAGCCGGTCGTCGCCCTCCCGACGGATCTTGGCCGCGGTGCTGGCTATCGCCGGGCGGTCGGACAGCATTCCCTCGTCGGCCAGGCACTCGCGAACCGCTCCGGCGACAACCGCGAAGACAACGTCGTTCACCGTCCCGGAAACGACCTTCGAGATCTCTTTGACCTCGTCAAGGGGAAGCGAAACCCACGAGAAGGACCGGGGCGCTGTCAGCGGACCCCGCCACGGCAGCTCGGCTGGTCACGCAACAACGATGGTGGGCGTGGAACCGGCGTGCTCGTGCGGGCTTGTGCGGATACCCGCCGCATGGCTCGCACCCGCCGAGGCAACTCGTGTCGAAGCTCATGCCATAGCAGGCGTGTACCGTCCCGCAGCGCATCGCGGCGCCTCAGCGCCGTGGCGGGTCGTGGGATCGGCGGCGCGATGGGCGACGCGCCTGGTCCCGGGCGCGACAGCAAGTCGAGCAACTCTGGCGAACCTGCCGCCGTCGGCCATCGCATGATTCATCTTAAGTACGGCGACCACTCTGCTGCCCTCGAAGCCCTCAAGGAACCACAGCTCCCACGGGGGAGAATTCTGGCAGGCACGTTTCGCTGCGTCTTGTCGTCGTGGAAGCCGAGCAGCTTCCCAACCGACGCTTCATCCAGATCGCCAGCCTTGATCCGCCTTGTCGACACGACGGCACCTGTTTCCGAGCCGCCTTCAAGCTCAGACACGTACACGTCTACGTCGTCGTCATTACTCACGCCAGCGATTGTCCCACCGAGCACCGACACATCCCGGGCGTGTCGCCAACGGAGTCTCGCGGCAGGGCCATCGCATAGTCGCCGGTATTTCGCCGGTGTTTCGGGGCTTCCGATTGCGGCCCGGCGCCCCTCTAGGCCTCTGAACAGCGAAAACGAGTGGGGCGGGCGGGGCTCGAACCCGCGACCAACGGATTATGACTCCGCGCGGGTAACCCGCGACGGTCGAACGCGCCGAAGACCACGTTGGGCCGGGTCCGCGTGCGATGCTTTCATCGACCCACTCGCAGGATCACAACCCGTGTCGTAGGCGGGCAAGTCCCCCCTCGGACACGCGTTTTGCAGGGCGGCATTCCGCGTCGGGTGTGCATCGACGGCCCTGCCGACGGCCGGGGGTTCAAAAATCAGTTCCTCCGCCGCGAAAGCCCGTAGGCTCGATTGCGACCGATGACACCCAACGGATTCCTCCGGCGCACTGCGACGCGCACGTTTCGCGACCGTCGCGAGGCCGGTCGCGCGCTGGCCGAGCAGCTGCTGTCCTACCGCGACAGGGACGATGTGCTGGTCTTCGGGCTGGCCCGCGGCGGCATGCCGGTGGCCTGGGAGATCGCCGCGGCGCTGCACGCCCCCTTGGACGTGTTCCTGGTCCGCAAGCTCGGGGTGCCGCGCTGGTCGGAGCTCGCGATGGGCGCATTGGCCAGCGGCGGTGGCGTGGTGATGAACGACGACGTGGTATCCAGCTTGCGCATCACCGACGAGCAGGTACGCGAGGTGATCGCGAGCGAGACGGCCGAGCTCGCCCGCCGCGAGGACGCGTACCGGGGCGGGCGCCCGGCGGCCGACCCGCGCGGCAAAGTGGTGATCTTGGTCGACGACGGGATCGCCACCGGAGCCAGCATGCTGGCCGCCGTCCGAGCGGTGCGGGCCGCCGGCCCGAAGTCGATCGTCGTCGCGGTCCCGGTGGGGCCGCCGTCGACCTGCCGTGAGCTCGCTCTCGAGGCCGACGAAGTGGTTTGCGTGACGATGCCGCCCGGATTCGAAGCGGTCGGCCAGGTGTACGCCGATTTTCACCAGGTCAGCGACGACGAGGTGCGCGAGACGCTCACCACGCCCACCGCCTGAGTACTACTTGGCGGCCTCGTCGCCGCGGCCCTCGGCCGACACCGCCGGCTGTTCTGTCGCCTCAGAGCCGGCCTCCTCCGACGATTCGCTCTCGTGCGCGGCTTCCTCGGGATAGTCGACGGTCTCTTCGCCGGCGTCGGCCTCGTCCTCGTGCTGGTCTGCGCCGCCGGCGTCGCGCCGCTGCCGCTCCTGCAACGCGTCGATGATCAACAGCACCACGCCGAGCACGCTGGCGCCGATGCACACCCAGGCCACCAACTCATTGCTGGTGACGACGGCGAACACCAATGCGACGAGCCCGACCAGGGCCAGTACGAGCGCAATGATCAGCATCGGTCATCCTCCAAGCGACGAGCGGGACAGCCAGTTCGGGTGCAGGTCTAGTGTGCCGACCGCAGCTGGGCGAATGTCCGGCACGCCTGTGAGGCTAGTTGTTACCCCGGTTGAATTGGTCGAATCCGCCGGCGTCGGCGCTGGAGTCGACGGGCGCCGCCGAACCGCGCTGGCCCAGTTCCTCCAGCTGCGATTCCAGGTAGGTCTTGAGCCGGGTGCGGTACTCGCGTTCGAAGGTGCGCAGCTGCTCGAGGCGGCCTTCCAGGACGGTGCGCTGCTGGTTGATCGTTCCCATGATCTCAGAATGCTTGCGTTCGGCGTCGGCCTGCAGGGCGTCGGCCTTCTCCTGGGCCTGACGCAGCTGAGTCTCGGAGCGGGTCTGCGCATCCGCGAGCATCGCGTCGGCGCGCTGCCGGGCCTCGGTGACCGTGGTCTCGGCGGTCTGCCGGGCCTCGGTGAGGATTTGGTCGGCGTTGGCGCGGGCGTCGGCCAGCATCTTGTCCGACTCCGCCTTGGCGGTGCTGGTCAGCCGGTCGGCGGTGTCCTGGGCCAGGGTCAGCACCCGAGCGGCCTTCATGGCCTGTTCCTCGTTGCTGACCGCGGCGGCAGGTGCGGCCACCCGTGCCGCCTTGGGCGCTCCGGCTCCGGCTCGGCGACGGGAATCGCCTGGGTGGGCGCAGCTGCTGCGGCGGGAACGGCGCTGGCGCCACCGCCGGCGGCCAGCTCCTGGTCGAGCTCCTCGATCCGCTGACGCAGATCGCTGTTCTCTTCGATGAGCCGCGTCAGCTCGGCCTCCACCAGATCGAGGAAGGCGTCGACCTCATCTTCGTTGTAGCCCCGCTTGCCGATCGGTGGCTTACTGAACGCCACATTGTGGACGTCGGCTGGTGTAAGCGGCATTGTTTCGTCCCCTCAAGTTCCTGTCTAACGTTCTGGAAAGTGTAGAACGCAGTGATAGCCGTCGTGCAACTGCCGTCCATCCTGTCACACCAGGCGCGACCGTTGCTGTTTAAGCCAATAAATAAGAACCAATTTCAAACGCTCAGGGCAATAAAATCCGAAACCTTAGAATTTTTAAATCGCAGGCACCAAACCGAAGCTAAAACGTGGCCGAACCGTCTCCGGGCAGGAAGGTGGCTCGCGCCGGGGACCGGAACCGGCTCAGGCCGCGGCGCCGAAGGCCAGTTGCATGCCGATGAACGCGACGAGCAGCAGCACCATGATGGACAGGTCGAAACGGACCGCCCCGATGGTGAGTTGGGGGATCAGCCGGCGCAGCAGCTTCACCGGCGGATCGGTGATCGACATGATGACCTCGAGGATCACCACGGTGATACCGGTGGGATGCCAGTCACGGCTGAACGAGCGAATGAACTCGACGACGACCCGAGCGATGAGCAGCAGCCAGAAGATGAACAGCGCAAACCCAAGGATCTGAAAGAACAGCACCAACTGAAGAGCCCCGACCTTACCGATGAGATGTCAAGCGCCGCGGGCTTGCGCCGCGCCTGCCAGCGTACCGACTCCGAGCCTCAGGCCACATCTCAGCCGGCCCAGCGGCGCCCCAGCCACGTAAAGCAGCGACGCACCGGCGCTGCCGAGCGGGGGTTATTGGTAAGCGTAGAAGCCGGTTTCGGCGATCCGGCGACGCTCCTCCGGGGACACATCGACGTCGGCGGGCGACAGCAGGAACACCTTGGTCGCCACCTTGTCGAAGGAGCCGCGCAACGCGAAGGCCAAGCCGGCCGCGAAGTCGACGAGCCGCTTCGCGTCGGCGTTGTCCATCGACACCAGATCCATGATGACGGGGGTGCCGTCGCGGAACCGCTCGCCGATGGTGCGGGCCTCGCTGTAGTCCTTCGGCCGCAGCGTGGTGATCTTCGAGAGCGGGTGGCCCTCTTCGAACATCATCGCCATCCGGCGCGGGTCCATCGCCAGCGCGCCGCGGGTTGAGTTGCGCAACCACGACCCGAAACGCGGCCTCCCCATCTCGGGCCGCTCGAACTCGCGGGGGTGGACGGCGCCGTAGCGCGGCTCCTCCCCGTAACCGCCGCGGTAGCCGCTCGGCGGCGGATAGTCGGCGGGCTCGCGCGGGTCGTCGTAGTCGCGCCCCTCGTAGCGGCCATACCCGTCGTCGAAACGCGGACGCGGGAAGCCGCGGGATGGAGCGTGGTCGTCGTAATACTCGTCGTCGTAGTCGTCCATCGGGGCCATACCGAAATAGGCCTTGACTTTGTGCAGTGTGCTCATTGCGTTGACCCCTTCTAGCCCCTGATGCGTGGTGTCAGTGATGAAGATGTGACTACAGTGACTTAATACGGTGACGGTAGCGGCCGAGGACCCAATAGCGCGGTACCGACACGCACACACGTCGAACCGTGTTTGACGGCAATTTCGAAATCGTCGGACATCCCGGCGGACAGGCCGACGGCGTTCGGATGGGATTCCAGGACGCGCAGGTGCTCCGCTCGGAGGCGGGCAAAGGCCGCGTCGGGGTCGGAGTTCAGCGGCGGGATCGCCATCAGGCCGGCCAGATCCAGGTGCTTTGACTCCTCGGCCTGCGCGCACAACTGGTCGACCGCACCCGGCGTCGAGATGTCGACGCCGCCGCGGGACTCGTCGCCGTCGAGGCTGACCTGAACGTAGATCCGCAGTGGATCGGCGCGGCGGCCCTCCGCCAGGCCCGCCGACACGCCCCGATCAAGCGCGCTGACAAGGTGTGAGCTGTCGACCGAGTGGGCCGTGTGCGCCCAGCGGGCAACCGACCGGGCCTTGTTCCGCTGAATGTGGCCCACCATGTGCCATCGCAGGCCTACGTCCGCCCGCGAAGAAGCCGCCAACAGCTTGGTGACTTCGCTCACTTTTGCCGACGCTTCCTGGTCCCGCGATTCCCCGACGGCCCGGCAACCCAATCGGGACAAAATCACCACATCGGTTGCTGGAAAGAATTTGGTAATCGGCAGAAGTTCGATTTCACCGACATTGCGGCCCGCCGCTTCCGCGGCCGCCGCAAGGCGCGATCGCACGGCCGCTAATGCGTGCGTCAATTGCGTTTCGCGGTCGCCGCGACTTCCTGGGGCTGACGTCCCATCCACCATCGCGGTCATTCCATCCACACCAGCGAGGCCAGCCGCCCGGTCGGCGCGTCCCGGCGGTGACTGAACAATGTCGTGTCGGCGACCGTGCACCGCGGATCGATGTCGATGGCCGTGACACCTAAATCCTTTAGCTGGCAAGCGATTCCGGCCCGAAGGTCGAGTCCGGGGGTGCCGGCCGCGGTCGTGGTGCGGCTGCCGGGCAGCGTGGCCTCCACCTCGTCGGCCATGGCCGCGGGCACCTCGTAGTTGCGACCGCTGACCGCCGGGCCCAGCAGGGCCGACATGTCCTCGACGTGCGCGCCCAGCGCCAGCATCGCCTCCACGGTGCGGGCCACCACCCCGAGCTGGGCGCCGACGCGACCGGCATGCACCGCGGCGGCCACACCGGCGCGCGCGTCGGCCAGCAGCACCGGCACGCAATCGGCCGTGACCACCGCCAGCGCCAGTCGCGGGGTGCTGGTCACCAACGCGTCGGTGTCCTCGACCGCGCCGTCGCGGGGTTCGTCGACCACCTCGACTCGGTCACCATGGACCTGGTTCATCCACACGACGCGGTCGGGGCCGAGGCCGACGGCGGCGGCGAGCCGGGATCGGTTGGCGGCCACCGCCGCCGGGTCGTCACCGACGTGGTCACCCAGGTTGAAGGTGTCGAACGGCGGCCCCGAGACACCGCCCGCGCGGGTGGTGGTCACCCGCCGGATGCGCACGCTCACCTGTTCAGTATCCGCAGTGCACTGCCTGCCAGAGGGCACCACCATCCGGCCGCGGCCGGTTTGTCGCGCACTGGCAAGCAAATCGAGACCCTCAGCGGCGCATGAACGGCGGCACGTCGACGTCGTCGTCGTCGCCGCCGATATTCAGCGTGGAACCGTTGGTGTGAACCGGCACGCTGACGGCGTCGACGGGTTCGAACAAGGTCGAGGTGAGCTTGCCGGCCTTCGCCGACTCGATCCGGTGCGCCCCGGCCTTCTCGCCGGTCGTACCGCCGACGACGGGCCTGCGGCCGGATCCGACCGCGTCGAAGCCGGCCGCGATGACGGTGACGCGCACCTCGTCGCCCAGCGAGTCGTCGATGACCGTGCCGAAAATGATGTTGGCGTCCTGGTGGGCGGCGTCCTGCACCAGCGAAGCCGCCTCGTTGATCTCGAACAGGCCCAGGTCACTGCCGCCTGCGATCGACATCAGCACGCCCTGCGCGCCCTCCATCGACGCCTCCAGCAGGGGCGAGTTGATCGCGATCTCGGCGGCCTTCAGCGAGCGTCCCTCGCCGCGCGCCGACCCGATGCCCATCAGCGCGGTGCCTGCCCCGGACATGATCCCCTTGACGTCGGCGAAGTCGACGTTGATCAGCCCGGGCGTGGTGATCAGGTCGGTGATGCCCTGCACACCGTTGAGCAGCACCTCGTCGGCGCTGCGGAACGCGTCCATCAGGGACACCGCGGCGTCGCCCATCTGCAGCAGCCGGTCGTTGGGAATCACGATCAGGGTGTCGCAACTCTCCCGCAACGAGGCGATGCCGGTTTCGGCCTGATTGCCACGCCGCTTGCCCTCGAAGGAAAACGGCCGGGTGACCACGCCGACGGTCAACGCGCCCAGTTTGCGGGCGATGCTGGCGACGACGGGCGCCCCGCCGGTGCCGGTCCCGCCGCCTTCGCCGGCGGTGACGAACACCATGTCGGCCCCGCGCAGCAGCTCCTCGATCTCGTCCTTGGCGTCCTCGGCGGCCTTACGCCCGACTTCGGGGTCCGCCCCGGCGCCCAGCCCGCGGGTGGAGTCGCGGCCGACGTCGAGTTTGACGTCGGCATCGCTCATCAACAGCGCCTGTGCGTCGGTGTTGATCGCGATGAATTCCACGCCCTTGAGGCCCTGCTCGATCATCCGGTTCACGGCGTTGACACCGCCGCCACCGATACCCACGACCTTGATGACGGCCAGGTAGTTATGCGGGGGGGTCATCATTCGTTTTCCTCCCTGGTGGGCTCAGTTCTGCGCGACGGGGTCCTCCCGACCGTTCGCGGATCTCCCTGGCAAACCCTCAACCTCAACCATAGAGTTAGAGTTATGTCAAGTAGTTCCGCGTAACCAGAACGGTATGGGCATGGCGCGCGCTAACCCCGCAGGCGCGCCGACGCGCGGCTCGCAAATTTTTTCTGTTGCAGCGGTCACACGGCGGGCTTGGCGGCGCCGCTACTTCACCGTGGGCAGGTCGGGGCTCGAGACGTCGTAGGTCCGCCCGGGCTGGGTCAGCAGGGCGGCCAGCTTCTCGGCCTTCTCGTCGGTGCGATCGGTCGCCCCCCAAATCACCACGCGGCCATCGCCCAACGTGAGCGTGATCGACGCCACCGAGGGGGCCGCGATCCGGCCCACCTGACCCGCGACCTCGGGCCGCAACGCGGTCAGCACCTCGAGCGCGGCCTTGGTCGCCGGGTCGTTGGGGCCCGGATCGGCGACGTCGAGGTACGGCAGCGCCGGTGGCGGCGGACCGGTCGCGAAGTCGACGCCGTCACGATCGAAAAGGTGTGGGCCGTCCGGAAAGTCCTTCACCGCCACCGGAACTCGCTCGACGATGGTGATGCGCAGCGCCGACGGATACTGACGCTGCACCCGCGCGCTGGCCACTCGCCGGATCGCCGCCACCCGGTCGGCGACCTGGTTGGTGTTGATCTGCAGCAGCGGTGTCCCCGGCCGCACCCGCGCCGCGTCCAGCACCTCTTCCCGGGTCACCACCCCGGTGCCGACGACGACGATGCTGCGGGCCGACATGGCGGGCGTGAAATAGAGGACCAACGCGAGCCCGATCCCGACGATGACCAGCAGCACCGTCACCAACAGCATCTTCAAACCACGAACCACGCCCCGTGCGACGGGTTTCGGCTCATCGACCGCGCGCCCGCTGACCCGGCGTTTGGCCTCCCGGCGGGCTTCTTCGATGGCAACGGCGCGCTCCTGTGCGGCGCGGCGTTCGGCTCGTTCGCGGCGGGCCCGCCGGCGGGGCCCCTCGAATTTGTCCGGGGTGGCCGGGGTTTCGGCCTCCGGCCCCCCGACGAAGAGCGGCTCGGTGACGGCGTCCCCGCCCGCCTGGGTGTCGACCGGCTCGCCCACCACGCCCAGATTGCCCGGCTCTCCCGCAGCCCGCATCGTCGCCGGGCGGTCGGTCGGCGTCGCGTCGTTCGGCTGGGTCATCGCAACACTCCCGGCCGGCCGGGCGCGCTACGGTTGTCCCGGATCCGCAGCGCGGTCACGATTTCCGGTCCCAGCAAGGTCACGTCGCCCGCGCCCATGGTCACGATGACATCGCCCGGCCCCGCCGCCGCGGCCACCTGCTCGGGGACCGCGGAGAAGTTCGGCAGGTAACGCACCGGCACACTGACGTGCTCGGCGACGCTGGCGCCGCTGACACCGGCGAGCGGTTTCTCGCGTGCGCCGTAGACGTCGAGGACGAACACCTCGTCGGCGGCATCGAGCGCGCGGCCGAACTCAGCGGCGAATTCCTTTGTGCGCGAATATAAATGGGGCTGAAACACCACCAGGCTGCGACCGCCGCCGCTCTGCTCGAGGACCGTGCGGACCGCCGCCAGCGTGGCGCTGATCTCGGTGGGATGGTGGGCGTAGTCGTCGAAGACCCGCACCGACCCGGCGTTGCCGACCAGTTCGAACCGCCGGCGCACCCCCTCGAAGCCGGCCAGCCCGTCGAGCACCGCGTCGGCCGACGCGCCGATCTCGATCGCCGCCAGCAGCGCGCCCAGCGCATTGAGCGCCATGTGCCGTCCAGGCACCGACAGCCGCATCACGCGGGAGTGATGTTCACCCGCCAACTGGATGTGCGCGACCGCTTCGGTGCCCTGCTGCTCCCAGGACAACAGGGTGGCGGCGTGGTCTTGGTCCGGCGCGGATCCGTAGCGCAGTACCCGGATTCCCAGCTCGGCGGTGCGTTCCGCCAGCGCGGCCGCGCCCGGGTCATCGACGCAGACCACCAGCGCTCCCCCGGGGGCGAGCCGCTCCACGAAGGCGTCGAACACCCCGACATAGGCGTCGGCGCTGCCGTAGAAGTCCAGATGATCGGCCTCGATGTTGGTGACCACGGCGACGTTTGGCGTGTACTCCAGCAGCGAGCCGTCGCTTTCGTCGGCCTCGGCGACGAAGCAGTCGCCGCTGCCGTGATGCGCGTTGGTTCCGGCCTCCCCCATCTCGCCGCCGACCGCGAACGACGGGTCGCGTCCGCAGTGCTGCAGCGCCACGATCAACATCGACGTCGTCGTCGTCTTGCCGTGCGTTCCGGTGACCATCAGCGTGGTGCGCCCGTCCATCAGCCTGGCCAGCACGGCCGGCCGCAGGATCACCGGAATGCCGCGCCGCCGGGCTTCGACGAGCTCGGGGTTGGTTTTCGGGATGGCGGCGTGGGTGGTGATGACCGCGGTCGGGCCGCCGGGCAGCAGGTCGAGCGACGACGCGTTGTGGCCGATGCGGATAGCCGCGCCCCGGGCCCGCAACGCGTGCACGCCGCGCGACTCCTTGGCGTCGGAACCGGATACCAGCGCGCCGCGGTCCAGCAGGATGCGGGCGATGCCCGACATGCCGGCTCCCCCGATGCCCACCATGTGCACCCGCTGCAGCTCGGGCGGCAGCTGTTCGGTGTTCACCGTCGTCCTCCCGCCGCTGCCTTCCTGGCGATGTCCAGCGCCGCCTGTGCCACTTGGCGCGCCGCGTCGGGGTGCCCCGCGCGCGCCGCGGCCGTCGTCATCGCCGCCAACCGCGCCGGGTCGTTGAGCAGCCCGGCCACCTCGCGGGCGACGAGCTCCGGCGTCAAGGCGGCGTCGGCGACCACCATGCCGCCCCCGCCGTCGACCACCGGCAGCGCGTTGAGTCGCTGCTCACCGTTGCCGATCGGCAGCGGCACGTAGATGGCCGGCAGGCCGACCGCCGAGACCTCGGCGACGGTCATGGCTCCGGACCGGCAGATCGCCAGGTCGGCGGCGGCATAGGCCAGGTCCATCCGGTCGAGATAGGGCACCGCCACGTACGGCGGGTCGCCGGGTTGGCTCTCCCGCAGCTCGAGGGTGTTTTTCGGTCCGTACGCGTGCAGCACGGCCACGCCCGCGGCGGCCAGGTCGGCGGCGGCCCCGGACACGGCCCGGTTCAATGACACGGCGCCCTGCGAGCCGCCGAACACCAGTAACACCCGCGCGTCGTCGGCGAAGCCGAAGTGCTTGCGCGCCTCGGCGCGCAGGGCCGCGCGGTTCAGCGAGGTGATGGCCGCCCGCACCGGCACCCCCACCACCTCGGCGCGCGGCAACCCGCAATCGGCCACAGCGGAGAGCACCCGGTCGGCGCCGCGGGCGCCGATGCGGTTGGCCAGCCCGGCGCTGGCATTCGCTTCGTGGATCAGCACCGGGACGCGGCGCCTACGGCTGAGACCGCGGGGGATCCCGCGGGCGGCGAGGTACGCCGGTAGCGCCACGTATCCACCGAATCCGATGATGACGTCGGCGTCGACGGCGTCGAGCACAGCGCGGGTCTCCCGGACCGCGCGCCACA
Source organism: uncultured Actinomycetota bacterium (assembly GCA_963850895.1). Classification (GTDB taxonomy): domain Bacteria; phylum Actinomycetota; class Actinomycetes; order Mycobacteriales; family Mycobacteriaceae; genus Mycobacterium. The sequence goes on from CAWKNK010000004.1 coordinate 27,649, forward strand.
CCCGCGGGGGCAGCCGCACCAGGTCGCCGCTGGGCTTACGCGGCAGCGGCACCGGCGTGATCAGCTCGAGGTGGTAACCACGCTCGGGGACCAGCCGGGTCTCCAGACCGCGGTGGGTGCCCAGCGCAGTGATGCGCACCTGCGGATCGAGCGCGCTGAGCGCGTCGGCCACGGCCATCGCGGGCTCCACGTGGCCGGCGGTGCCCCCGCCGGCCAGCACGACCGACAGCGGCTTAAGAGGCGTAAAAGACGACAACGCGGCACCGGCGGGCTGGGGGCTCGCCCCCAGCCCGCCGGCCGGCTTGCTGACCGTGTCGTTCACCCGTAACGCTGACCTTCCAGTGCGCGAGCGCGCCGCGCCTGACGCTGGCCGGCATACCGCTGGCCAGATCCATGATGCACCGCCCTGCGGGTCGGCCGGGCGGCTGTGCGGGAGAACGCCGGCCGCAGCGGTTCCTCCGCCTTGCGGGAGGCCTTGCGGGCGGGCGCCTGGGCAGCCTTCCGCGTGCCGTTGCGGGAAGGGGCGCCCTTGGCCGGCTGCTTGTCGCCGCGCTTGCGGTCGCGGAAGGATTCCAGCCGGGTCGGCACGTACGGCTGGGGCAGCGGCAGCCGCAGGAACCGGTTCACCTTGTCGTCGCGACCGGCGCGCAGCGCGGCCACGGCCTCGGGCTCGTGACGGGCCGCGTTGGCCATGATTCCGATCATGAAAAGCGTTGCTGCCGTGGAGGTTCCGCCCGCAGAGATGAGAGGCAGCTGAATGCCGGTGACCGGCAGGATCCCGATCACGTAACCAATGTTGATGAACGCCTGACCCAGCACCCACATCGTCGTGGTGGCGGTCAGTAGCCGCAGGAAGGGGTCGGCCGACCGGCGGGCGATGCGCATCCCGGTGTAAGCGAACAACCCGAAGAGGACCAGCAGCCCGAACGCGCCGACGAAGCCCAGCTCCTCGCCGATGATCGCGAAGATGAAGTCGTTGTGGGCGTTGGGCAGATAGTTCCACTTGGCGACGCCCTGGCCCAGGCCGTCGCCGAAGATGCCGCCGTGGGCCAACGCGAACTTCGCCTGGCGGGCCTGGTAGCCGGTGTCCATAGGGTCGTTCTCGGGGTTCATCCACGACTTCACCCGGTCGGAGCGGTAGCCCGCGGACATCGCCAGGACCGCCCCGGCCAGGAAAACCGCCAGCAGCGAGGCGGCGAAGACGCGCAGCGGCAGCCCGGCGTACCACAACAGCGCCAGCAGGATGATGCCCAGCGACACCGTCTGCCCGAGGTCGGGCTGCGCCACGATGAGCGCCAGCGCGATGACCGCGGCCGGCACCAGCGGGATCAGCAATTCGCGCAGCGAGGCCCGCTCCAGCCGGCGGGCCGCCAGCAGATGCGCGCCCCAGATGGCAAAAGCGATTTTGGCCAGCTCGGACGGCTGCATGGAGAAGCCGGCGACGACGAACCACTTCCGCGACCCGTTGGCCAGGTTCCCGATGCCAGGAACGAGCACGAGCACCAACAGGATGACGGTGACGACGTAGCCGGTGAAGGCGACGCGGCGGATGAACCGCACCGACATCCGCAGCGAGGCGTAGCAGGCGACGAGGCCGATCACCGTCCACATCACCTGCTTGCCGAAGATCACCCAGGCCGACCCGTCGGCGTCGTAGGACCGCACGCCCGACGCCGATAGCACCATGATCAGGCCGAGCGTCGTCAGCAGCCCGGCCACCGCGATGATCAGGTGAAACGAGGTCATGGGCCGGCCCAGCCAGGCGCCGAACCGGCTGCGCTCTTCGGCCGTGACCTGCGTTTTCGCGGCGGGCTTGGCTTCGGAGGTGCCGGCGGTGCTCACGGAGGCCGTCGCCTCGTCGGCCTCCCCCGGCTCGGCCGCGGCGGTCTCGGCGGTTGCTTCGGGTGCTTTGCCCCGGGCCTTATCCCGGCGCACCAGCCGGGTCAGTGGGTTACCCACGCCCGCCTACCGGGTGGCCGCGCGCACGGCGGCAGCGAAGGCGTCGCCACGGTCGGCGTACCCGGCGAACTGGTCGAACGACGCACCTGCCGGTGCCAGCAGCACCGTGTCGCCGGGCCGTGCCAGGTCGCGGGCCGCGGCCACCGCCGCGTTCATGACGGAAGTGCCGGGATCCGCGCCCGAATATTTCACTTCTGTCACATCTGCACCAACAACCACAGCCGTCGCATTCATATCAGCATCCTCGCCTGTCACAACCTGGACGACGGGGACATCCGGCGCGTGTCGCGATAACGCCTCTGCAACCTCTTGGCGATCTCGGCCGATGAGCACCGCGCCGACCAGCCGGGAGGCGATCCTGGCGACCTCGGCGTCCACCGATGCGCCCTTGAGCAAACCGCCGGCCACCCAGACCACGCGCGGGTAGGCCAGCACGGATGCCTCGGCGGCGTGCGGGTTGGTGGCCTTGGAGTCGTCGACGTAGGTGATTCCGTCCGCGACCGCGACCACCTCCGCCCGGTGCCGGCCCACCCGGAAGGACGCGATCGCGTTCGCGATCGCCTCGGCCGGCACGCCGACGCTGCGCGCCAGTGCCGCCGCGGCCAGGGCGTCAAGGATCCCGACGGGTCCCGGCACCGGGATCGAGTCGACCGGCAGCAGCGCGAGGTCGTCGGCGAAGGCGCGGTCGATCAGGTGCCCGTCGCGCACGCCCAGTTCGCCCGCCGCCGGCTCGCCGAGCCGGAAGCCGACGCGCACCGGCGCCGCGGCGGTGTTCAGCAAGGCGGCCGCCCGTCCGTCGTCGAGCCCCACCACCGCCACCCGGCCGTTGAGCACCCGCGCCTTCGCCGCCGTGTACTCGGCCATCGTGGAGTGCCAATCCAGGTGGTCTTCGGCGATGTTGAGGACGACGCCCGCCTCGGGCCGCACCGATGGCGCCCAGTGCAGCTGGAAGCTGGACAGCTCGACGGCCAGCAGGTCAGCGGGCGCGTCGAGCACATCCAGGACCGGGTCGCCGATATTGCCGCACAACACGCTGCGCCGGCCCGCGGCGGTCAACATGGCGTGCAGCATCGACGTCGTGGTGGTCTTGCCGTTCGTGCCGGTCACCACCAGCCAGCGGCGCGGCGGTCCGTAGTGGCCCGCGGCGTCGAGCCGCCAGGCCAACTCCACGTCGCCCCAGACCGGGACGCCCGCCGCCGAGGCGGCGACCAGCAGCGGCGTGTCCGGCGAGAATCCCGGGCTGGTGACCACCAGGGCGTAGTCGGCGGCGCGCTGCGTGGCCGCCGACGTGGTCACGGTCGCTACGCCGCCTTCGGCGTAGCGCCGCAGCGTGGCCGGGTCGTCGTCGCACAGGGTCGGCGCCGCGCCGAATCGGGTCAGGGCCGCCAGCACCGCCCTGCCGGTGACGCCGCCGCCGGCCACCAGCACGGGCACGCCCGGCACCAAGGGCTCGAGCCCGGGCATGTCAGGCACCGATCGCGCCCAGCCACTCACCATAGAAAAGGGCCACGCCCAGACCGCAGGTGATGGCCGTGAGCAGCCAGAAGCGGATGATCACCGTTGTTTCGGCCCAGCCGGCCAATTCGAAATGGTGGTGGAAGGGCGCCATCCGGAACACCCGGCGACCGGTGGTGCGAAACGCCAGGATCTGCAGCACGACGGAGGTGACCTCGGCGACGAACAGCGACCCCAGCACCACGGCGAGGATCTCGGTGCGGCTGGTGACCGACAGGCCCGCGATGATGCCGCCCAGCGCCAGCGATCCGGTGTCCCCCATGAAGATCTTTGCGGGAGCGGCATTCCACCACAAAAACCCGATGCAGGCGCCCGCGGTGGCGGCCGCGACGAGCGCCAGGTCCAGCGGGTCGCGCACGTTGTAACAGCCCAGGCCCGGCGCCGTGACGCAGGCGTTGCGGTACTGCCAGAAGGTGATCAACACGTAGGCGGCGGTGACCATCGCCATGCACCCGGCCGCCAGCCCGTCCAGCCCGTCGGTGAAATTGACCGCGTTGGACCAGGCGCTGACGACGACCACGCAGAACAACACGAATAGCCCCGGAGCCAAAGTGACGGTGGCGATCTCGCGCACGTAGGACAAATCCGAGCTGGCCGGCGTCAACCCGCTGCCATTACGGAACTGCAACACCAGCACCCCGAACAGCACCGCGGCCGCGACCTGCCCAAGGGCCTTGGCCGTCTTGTTCAGTCCGAGATTGCGCGACCGGCGGATCTTGATCAGGTCATCGAGGAAGCCGACGCCACCGAGCACGGTCGCCAGGCTCAACACCAGCAGACCCGACGCCGAGACGCCCTCCCCGTCGAACGCCAGCCCGGCCAGGTGCGTGCCCAGGTAGCCCGCCCAGATGCCGGCCAGAATGGCCACCCCGCCCATCGACGGTGTGCCCCGCTTGGTGTGGTGGCTGGGCGGACCGTCCTCGCGGGTGTGATGGCCGAAACCCTGCCTGGTGAACAAGCGGATCAGCGCCGGCGTCAACAGGATCGACACGGCCAGCGCGATGGCCACGGCGATGAGGATCTGCCTCACGAGCCCATCCCCCCGTTTGTGCTCGCAGGGTTCTCCGCGGCCAGCGCGTCGGCCAGCGCGCCCAACCCGGCCGCGTTGGAGGCCTTGACCAGGACCACGTCGCCGGGCCGCACCTCGGCCCGCAGCAACGCCAGGGCGGCGTCGGCGTCGGCCACGTTGACGGCCCCCCGATCGGTCCCCGCTCCCCACGAGCCCTCCATGACCGCCCCGTGGTGCATGGCGCTCATCGACCTCCCACTTCCCACGACGACAAGTCGAGACACATCTAAGCGCACCGCCAGCCGGCCGATGCGATCGTGTTCGACGACCGCGTCCTCGCCGAGCTCGGCCATTTCGCCCAGCACCGCCCAGCTCCTGCGCTTTTCGGCGGCTCCGGCCCCGCGGCCGTGGGCGATCCAGGCCAGCGCCTGCAGCCCGGCCCGCATCGAGTCGGGGTTGGCGTTGTAGGCGTCGTCGATCACCGTGACACCGTCCGCGCGGGTGGTCACGTTCATCCGGTGCCGCGACACCGGCCCCGCTCGCGCCAGCGCGGCGGCGACCTGCTCGACGGTGGCACCGCATTGCAGTGCGACGGCGCCGGCGCACAGCGCGTTGGTGACCTGATGATCGCCGTAGACGCGCAGCTGCACGTCGGCTTCAGTGGCCTCCAGAGCGCCTCGGGTGTCCATCGCGTGCAGGGTAAAGCGCGGCCTGGCCAGTTCGTCCAGCGACACTCCGTCGGCCCAGACGTCGCTGGGCCCGGAATAGGTTTGGCTGGACCGGCTGACCCGCACCACCCGCGCCCCGGTGACGCGTGCCATCGCCGCCACGGCCGGGTCGTCGAAGTTGAGGATGACCACCCCGGACGACGGAACGGATTGGGGGAGTTCGGATTTGGTGCGCGCGATGGCTTCTCGTGAGCCGAACTCGCCCAGGTGGGCGGTGCCGACGTTGAGGACCACCCCGATCGCCGGCGGGGCGATCTCGGCCAGCGCGGCGATATTGCCGGGATGGCGTGCCGACATCTCGAGAACCAGGTAGTCGGTGCGCCGCGTCGCCCGCAACACCGTCCAGGGATGTCCCAGCTCGTTGTTGAACGACCCCGGCGGGGCCACGACCTCACCCAGCGGCTCGAGCACGGCGGCAATCAAGTCTTTGGTCGACGTCTTCCCCGACGAGCCGGTGATGCCGATGATGGTCAGCCCGCCCGCCACCAGTTCCGCGGCCACCGCCTTGGCCAGCTTGGCCAGCGCAGCCAGCACCGCCGCGCCCGAGCCGTCGGCGTCGTGTTCGAGCACCCCGGCCAGGCCGCCGTCGGCACGGGCCCCCTTCGGTTCCGGGGGCACCACGATCGCGGGCACCCCCACTGGCCGGGCGGCCAGCACGGCGACCGCGCCGGCCGCCGCCGCCGCCCGCGCATAGTCATGCCCGTCGGCGTGGGCACCCGGCAGCGCGAGGAACAGCCCGCCGGGACCGACGGCGCGCGAGTCGAATTCGACGGTGCCGGTGACGCGCAGCTCGGCGCCGGCCGGCGGCGAGATGTCGGCCAGCGTGCCACCCACGATCTCGGCGATCTGCGCGACGGTCAGGTCGATCATGACCGCGCCCCGCGGGTCCGCAAGGCCCGCAACGCCTCGGTCAGCTCCACCCGGTCGTCGAACGGGCGGGTCTGCCCGGCCCCGCGCTGCCCGGTCTCATGCCCCTTGCCGGCGATCAGCACCGCGTCGCCGGGTCGCGCCCAGGCGGCCGCGTGCCTGATGGCCGCGCGCCGGTCGCCGATCTCGACGACCTCGGCCGCACCGCCGCTCGCGGCCGCCCCGGCCAGGATCTCGCGGCGGATGGCGGCGGGGTCCTCGCCGCGCGGGTTGTCGTCGGTGACGACGACCAGGTCGGCCAGCTCGGCCGCGGTCGCTCCCATCGGCGCCCGCTTGCCCGGGTCCCGCTCGCCGCCGGCGCCGAACACCACCGCCAACCGGCGCCCCGGCCGCGCCAGCGTGGTCAGCGCCGCCCGCAGCGCACCGGGCTTGTGGGCGTAGTCGACCAGCGCGAGGAAATCCTGGCCGCAGTCGATTTCCTCCATGCGGCCGGGCACCCGGGTTTCCAGCAGTCCCGGCGCCGCCTGCTCCGGCGACACTCCCACCAGGTCCAAAATCGCAAGTGCGACAAGGCAATTGGCAACGTTGTAATGCCCCGGCAGTCGGATACCGACGCGATGACGCACGCCGGCGGGGTCGATCACCGTGAACTGCTGTCCCCCGGCACCCATCGGGAGCACGTCCATGGCGCGCCAGTGCGCGGGTTGGTCGGCGGCGCTGACGGTGATCGCGTCACCGGCCCGGGCAGCCATGGCGCGCCCGGCGTCGTCGTCGATGCAGACGACGACCCGCCGGGCCCGCAGCGGCGATGCGGGATCGAACAACTGCGCCTTGGCCTCGAAGTAGTCGGCCATCGTTGGGTGAAAGTCCAAATGGTCGCGGGACAGGTTGGTGAAGGCGCCCACCGCGAATCCGGTGCCGTCCACCCGGCCCAGCACCAGTGCATGGCTGGACACCTCCATGACGACGGTGTCCACCCCGCGCTCGGCCATCGCCGCGAACATGGCCTGCAGCGCGGGAGCCTCCGGGGTGGTCAGCGCGCTCGGAACGTCGGCGCCGTCGATGCGGATGCCGATGGTGCCGATCAGCCCAGCTGTCCGGCCGGCGGCGCGCAGCCCGGATTCGACCATATAAGTCGTGGTGGTCTTGCCCGAGGTTCCGGTGATCCCGATAACCGTCGTCCGCTCCGACGGGTTGCCGTACACGGTGGCGGCCAGTCTGCCCAGCACGGTGCGGGGTGCCGGGTGCACCAGCGTCGGCACGGCGCCGGCCTGATTGCCCAGCTCGGCGACCCCGGCGGCATCGGTGAGGATGGCGACGGCGCCAAGTTCGATCGCCTCGGCCGCGTACCGGGCCCCGTGCGTCGACGCGCCGGTCAGCGCGGCGAACAGGTCGCCGGGCTGCACGTCCCGGGCGCGCAGCGTCACACCGGTGACGGCCACATCGGGCACCGCCGCGCCCGGGTCCGCGAGTACCGCCCCGGCCTGGGCCGCCAGCGCGGGCAGGCGCGTGCCCGCGCCGGCGCTGGGCCGCAGCGCAGTGGGCACCGACACCCCTCACCACCTCCCTGCAGCCGCCGCGCGATCCTCATGATCGGCCATGACACCCTACCTAGCCGCATCCGGCCCTGAGGTGTTCCCGACGTGACGAGGGCGCGGGGTCGGCGCTTTGCCTCTCTGGCGGTACCCCCAGCGCCCGGCGTCGCCGCGCCGGCGATCGCCGCGCCTGTCTGGCGGCGACCCGCTGCGCCCGGCTTCGCCGCGCTGGCGATCGCCGCTTAGGTGGCCTGCAACGTCAGCGGCGGACCCGGGTCGGGTGAGAGCGGCACGTTCTCGCGCTGCATGAGCCAGCCGGCGATGTTGTGGAACAGCGGGGCCGCCGAGTGGCCCGGCGTACCGTCCGCGTTGCGATCCGGGTTGTCCATCATGATGCCGATGACGTAGCGCGGGTTGTCGACGGTGGCCATGCCGGCGAAGGTGATCCAGTAGACGTTGTCGAAGTAGCAGCCGCACGCCGGGTTGATCTGCTGCGCGGTACCCGTCTTGCCGGCAATCTGGTAGCCCGTCACTGCGGCCGCCGGCCCGGTGCCCTGCTGGTAACCCATCGGGTCGCGCTGTACGACGGCACGCAGCATGTTGCGCACGGTCTGGGCCGTCTGCGGCGAAACCACCCGCACGCCTTCGGGACGCGGTTCTTCGGTCCGGGTGCCGTCGGGGGCGATGGTGGCCTTGACGATCCGCGGCGGTATCCGCACCCCGTCGTTGGCGATCGTCTGGTACATGCCGGTCATCTGCAACAGCGTCATCGAAAGACCTTGCCCGATCGGCAGGTTGGAGAAGGTGCTGCCCGACCATTGGTCGATGGGCGGCACCAGGCCGGCGCTCTCACCGGGCAGGCCCACGTTGGTGCGTTGCCCGAGCCCGAATTTGCGGACCATGTCGTAGAAGCGTTCCGGGCCGACGCGCTGGGCGAGCATTAAAGTGCCGACGTTGGAGGACTTTCCAAACACCCCGGTGGTGGTGTAGGGCATCACGCCGTGGTCCCACGCGTCGTGGATGGACACCCCGCCCATCTGGATCGACCCGGGCACCTGCAACTCCTCGTCGGGGTTGGACAGGCCGTACTCGATCACCGAGGACGCGGTGATGACCTTGTTCACCGAACCGGGCTCGAACGGTGACGACACCGCCAGGTTGCCCAGCTGTTTGTCACCCTGACGCCCGATGTCCTGGGACGGGTCAAAGGTGTTGTCGTTGGCCATGGCCAGCACTTCGCCGGTCTTGGAGTCGAGCACGACGGCCGAAACATTGTGCGCGCCCGACAGATTCTTGGCTTGCTGGACCTGCTGCTGCACGTAGAACTGGATGTCGTCGTCGAGCGTCAGCTGGACCATCGAACCGTTGACCGCCCGATGCCGGTTGCGGTAACTGCCGGGGATGACGACGCCGTCGGATCCGCGGTCGTAGGTGACCGAGCCGTCGGTTCCGGACAGCACCGAATCCAGCGACTCCTCCAGCCCCAGCAGCCCGTGCCCGTCCCAGTCGATGCCGCCGACGATGTTGGCCGCCAACGACCCACCGGGGTACTGCCGTAGATCCTGTCGCTCCGAACCGACTTCGGGGTACTTGTCGGAGATCGCGCTGGCGACGGCGGGGTCGACGGCGCGCGCCAGATAAACGAAATTGTCGTCGCTTTGCAGCTTCTTCAACACGGTTGCGGAGTCCGGTTTGTTGCCCAGCCGGGTGGCGACCTCCGTGGCAATGTCGCGCAGCCGCTGCTGGGGATCGGGGGCCACCGAGTTCTTGTTCTTGGCCTCTTCCAGCTGCTTGCGAATCCTCTTGGGCTGGAACGTCAACGCGCGCGACTCGGTGGTGAACGCCAGCTGATCCTTGTTGCGGTCGACGATGCTGCCGCGCACCGCCTTTTCGACGTCGGTGACCTTGAGCTGGCCCGCGGCCTGGGCGCGCAGCGTCGGCGCGTCGGTTACCTGCAGGACGAACAACTGGACTGCCGCCACCACGATCAAGATCCCGATCGCCGCGTTCCCGGCCCGATGCCGGAAGACGAACGACGCTCCGCGGGTGCCCGCCTGCACGAGCTGCCGGGTGCGCCGCTCCCGCGCCGAGTGCCCGGTCGCCACCGCGTCCGACCGGTCGGCCGGACGGGCTTTCTTGGCGTCCTTGGCTCCCTTGGCTTTCCGGAACCTTTTCGGTTCCCGGACGTCCTGGGCTTGCGGTTGCTTAACGCGCCGCTTCGGCTGGCGAACCCCCTTGGCTTCCTGCGCCTTGCGGGGACCGCGCGTCGCCTGCGACCGGCGGGTGCGCATGGAGTCGCCGCGGCTCACTGGGGTGCACCCGGTGCCGCAACGGGGCCCGGCGCCGCAGGCTGCGGCGCGAGCACCGGGGCGGCGGGGACGACGGGGGCAACCAGTTGAGGAACCGCGGGGGCCGTCCCCCGCTGCACCGGAACAGGCACTTCCGCGGGTAACGGTGCGGGCACCTGCCCGGGCGGCGGAATCGGCAAGCCGCCCAACGGGATCGGCACCTCGGCGGGCAGCGGAGCGAGCGCGGGTCCTGCCGGCGCGGGCAGCCCCGGCGCCGGGACACCCGGCAGGGGCAGCGCACCGGGGGCCTCCCCGGTGACCGGCGTGCCCGGCATGCCCGGCAGCTGGGGTCCGGTCTGCGCCAGGTGCTGGCCGCCCAGCGTCGATGCTCCGTCTGGTGCGCGCAGCAGCGCCTCGGGTCCGGACCTGGCCGGTGCGGGCGCCGCGGGCTCGGGTTGCAACCGGACCGGGACCTCCGCGGGAGGCGCCGGGGGCGGCGGCGGGCCTTGTTCGGGGAGCTTGGCGTTCAGCGGTGGGGGCGGCACCCCGTCGGCCGGCTTGGGCGTGCCGACGACTACCCAGTTCCCGGACGGGTCCTGGACCAGGTGCGCGGTGTCTCGCGTCGGGATCATGCCCTGCTTGCGGGCCGCCTCCGCCAGCGCCGGTGCGGATTCCGCCTCGCGCACATCGCGTTCCAGCGCCTCCTTCTGCTGTTGCAGCAGCCGGGTCTTCTCGCGGGCGTGACTCAACTTGTAGGAGCGCTCGGCGGAGTCCGTGGACAACCACAGCGTGAGACCCAGCCCGACGCCGAGCGCACCGATGACCAATACGACAAACGGAACCTTGCTCGCCAATGTGCGGGGCCGCAGGTCGATCGAGGCCAGCCGCGCCGCCAAACGTTCGCTCAGGCGAGGACGAATGACCTTGGGCGCTTTGGCTTTCCGCGCCTTGGCCCTGGCCTTGGCCTGACTCGTACTCTTGGGCCGCGCCGGCCGCTCGACCGGCCGGGCGATGGGGCTGGTTTGCGGTCCAGACTTGGGCGCGCGGCTCTCGCGGGTGGGCGCCGAGGTACGCCCGGGCCGGGGTCGGCGCGCAGAGCCGGGATCGGCCGCACGCCCGCTCCGCCGGACGGAACCGTCGCGTCCGCCGCGGCGATTCGGCGTCTCCCGCTTTGCTTTCATGCGTCGCCCTTTCCGGTTACCTGCTGGACCCGTTGCACAGCGCGTAGTCGCACCGCGGCGCTGCGCGGATTGCGTTCGATCTCGGCGGCGTCCGCACGTTCGGCGCCGTGCGTGAGCGACCGGAACCGCGGTTCGTGGCCGGGCAGTTCGACCGGCAGATCCACCGGCGTGCGGGAAGCGACCGCGTCGGCGAACAACCGTTTGACGATCCGGTCTTCCAGCGATTGATAGGCCAGCACCACCATGCGCCCGCCGACGGTGAGCGCGTCCAACCCGGCCGGGATCGCGCTGCGCAACGAGTTCAGTTCGTCGTTGACCGCGATCCGCAGGGCCTGGAAGGTCCGCTTGGCCGGATGTCCCCCGGTGCGCCGGGCCGGGGCCGGGATCGCTTGGTAGAGCAGGGTTACCAACTCCGCGGTCGAAGTGAAGGGCGTGCGGGCGCGCTGGCGCACGATCTGCGTCGCGATGCGGCGGGCGAACCGTTCCTCGCCGTAGCGGTGCAGGATGTCCGCCAGCGCCGCTTCGTCGTAGGTGTTGACGATGTCGGCCGCCGTCAACGGTGATTCCGGATCCATCCGCATGTCCAGCGGCGCGTCCTGGGCGTAGGCGAAGCCCCGCTCGGCGCGGTCGAGCTGCATGGATGACACGCCGAGGTCGAACAGCATCCCGTCGACCGATCCGGTTGTGCCGTAACCGGATTCGGCCAGCGCCGCCGCGAGGCCGTCGTAGCGGGTGCGTACCAGCGTGACGCGGTCGGCGAATCGCGCCAGCCGGGCCCGGGCGATTTCCAGCGCGTTGGGATCGCGGTCGAGTCCGATCAGCCGCAGCCCCGGCAAGTCGGTGAGGAACCGCTCGGCATGCCCGCCCGCGCCGAGGGTGGCGTCGAGGAGGACTGCTCCCGAACCGTCGGCGTGGTGACGGGTCAGCGCGGGGGTGAGCAGTTCGACGCAGCGGCGCAGCAGGACGGGCACGTGCCCGAAGTCCGGTGAATCGTCAGCCACCGCAACACCTCCCCGGGTCGGGCGAGACGCCCCTGACCCCCCGTCGGCCCGGAGGGCCGACACCCCTGCATCGAGGTCCCTGTCCGAAGGCACGAACCTGGCGTTGGGGAAGTACGCCAGGGTCGGTTCGGGCAGAGGCCACGTTGCACGGGCATGCGCCTCAGATGATGTCGCCGAGTGCTTCATCGCTGGCCGCGGAGAAGTTCTCTTCGTGGGTCTGCTGATAGTCCTGCCAGGCCTGCGCATCCCAGATTTCGAGGTAATCGACCGCTCCGATCACCACGCAGTCCTTGGACAGGTTCGCGTAGCGACGGTGGTCGGCCGACAACGTGATCCGCCCCTGCGCGTCGGGATGCTGCTCGTCCGTGCCGGCGGCGAGATTGCGCAGGAACGCGCGGGCGTCGGGGTTGCTCCGCGAGGCCTTACTCGCCCGGCGCGCGAGCTGCTCGAATTCCCCCCGCGGGTAGACGGCGAGGCTGTGGTCTTGGCTCTTGGTGACCATCAACCCCCCTGCCAGCGCGTCACGAAATTTGGCGGGCAACGTGAGCCGCCCCTTGTCGTCGAGTTTGGGCGTGTAGGTGCCGAGAAACACCAGCTCACCTCCCCCTCGGGGTCACCCAAACACTGCAGCCACCATACCCCACAATCCCCCACTTCGCCCCATTGATGGAGTGTCGTGGCGGCGTTTCCCGAGTTATCTGCCACCTACGGCCGCTCACGCCGTTGGGTCCCGGCTTCGAGGGTCACGCGGGGCACGGCGGGGCCCGGCAGAAAACGGCAGTTCACGGCGCTGCAGAGGGGCGGGTGGGGCGTGGTGGGGGCGCCCGGTGGGGCACGGTGGGGCTCGGATCCTGCACCGAAGCTCGGTTGGGACTCGATCCGGCGTCAAAACGGCATCGGCGGCCCGGGGTTCGTCAGCCGGCCCGGGTGCGTCTGTCACGATGGCGCGGCCGGCCCGGTGCGGGCATGAAATACGGGCATAAAAAGGGGGTAGCCGATGGCTACCCCGATGCGTTTGGCGTCTCCGCTAGTCGTCGAAGCGGCGGCGGAACCGGTCTTCCATCCGACTGGTGAACGAACCCCGGCCGCCCTTGTTGCGGCGCTGGCGCAACGACCCGGGCGCCGATCCGGGGTGTTCCGGCCGGACGGACAACCGGGGACCGGTGATAGCAAACACCACGCCGCCGAACATCACGATGAACCCGAAGACACTGAGAATCGGGAAATTTCCGATCATCGTGGCCTTGAACGCCACGCCGGAAACCAGCATCGCCAGGCCGATGACGAACAGCGCCACGCCCTGCAGACGGCGGCGCGCGGTGGGTGCCCGGAACCCGCCGCCACGGACGCTCGACGCGAATTTGGGGTCCTCGGCGTAGAGAGCGCTCTCGATCTGATCGAGCATCCGCTGCTCATGATCGGAGAGTGGCATTCGTCCCTCCTTGCCGACAGGTTGGCGCGTCACTGGCGATATCACGCGGATGCCCGATGCGAGGGCAACTAATTGAAATGATACGAGGTCAATCTGCGCCATACCACTGGTTCGGTGGCGATTCTATCCTGGCGGCGGCCCGACACCCATGCGAGCCGGAACGGCCGTGCGCTACAACCGGCTTCCCGAACCGGGGGGGTTCGTTGGTTCCTTGCCGTGACCGCTCGTCGAACGGCCTCCCCCCGGGTCCGATAATGGCGATGGCAGCGCGGGGCCGAGCGGCTGGGCGAAGCCGAAGCACCGAAGCACCGAAGCACCGGATGAGGAGGGCACCGCGAGTTGGCGATATTCCTCATCGATTTGCCGCCCACCGATATGGAGCGCCGTCTCGGTGACGCCCTGAAGGTCTATGTCGACGCGATGCGGTACCCGCGGGGCACCGAAAACCAGCGCGCCGCGATGTGGCTCGAGCACATCCGCCGGCGCGGGTGGCAAGGGGTGGGCGTCGTGGATGCCGAGCTGACCGAAGGCGCGGACACGCCGGTCCCGCCGGCGGCCGAACTGAGCAACGCGCCGTTGCTCGGCGTGGCCTACGGCTATCCCGGGGCACCCGGGCAGTGGTGGCAGCAGCAGGTCATCCTTGGCTTGCAACGCGGCGGCCTGCCGCCCCAGGAGATCGCCGACCTGATGAACAGCTACTTCGAGTTGACCGAGCTGCACATCCATCCGCGCGCGCAGGGCCGCGGACTCGGTGAGGCGCTGGCCCGACGGCTCCTCGCCGGCCGGCCCGAAGCGAATGTCCTGCTGTCCACGCCGGAGACCAACGGTGAGCCGAACCGGGCCTGGCGGTTGTACCGGCGGCTGGGTTTCACGGACGTCATCCGCCGCTACCACTTCGCAGGTGACCCACGGGCATTCGCGATCCTGGGCCGCAAGCTACCGCTGTGACGGCCGGCCCGAGGGCGCGCCTGGGCAGACGCGCGGAAGCGGCACGCCGGATCTGGCACGATGACCTGGTGCGCGCCAGCCTTGCCCCGCCCCGAGCCCGAGGATTCACCGCTCGGCGGCGCCGCTTGGTGGCCATCGCGATGCTGCTCATGCTGGTGCCACTGGCCACCGGGTGCCTGCGGGTCAGGGCGTCGCTCACCATCTCGCCCGATGACCTGGTGTCCGGCGAGATCGTCGCCGCCGCTAAACCCAAGACGCCCAAGGACACCGGCCCCCAGCTCGACAGCAACAACGTGCCGTTCAGCCAGAAGGTGGCGGTGTCGAACTACGACAGCGACGGCTACGTGGGATCGCAGGCGGTGTTCTCCGATCTGACTTTCGCCGAGTTGCCGCAGCTGGCCAACCTGAACTCCGACGCGCAGGGCGTGAATCTATCGCTGCGCCGGAACGGCAACCTGGTGATCCTGGAGGGCCGCGCGGACCTGACCTCGCTGACCGATTCCGAAGCCGACGTCGAGCTGACCGTCGCCTTCCCCGGCGTGGTGACCTCCACCAACGGCGACCGGGTCGAGTCCACGGTGGTCTCCTGGAAGCTCAAACCGGGCGTGGTGAGCACCATGACCGCTCAGGCCCGCTACACCGACCCGAACACGCGGTCCTTCACCGGGGCGGGCGTTTGGCTGGGCATCGCGTCCTTCGCGGCGGCCGGCGTCGTCGCGCTGCTGGCCTGGATGAACCGCGACCGTTCGCCGCGGTTCACCGCGCCACGCGACCAGCCGCCAAGCTAGCCCTGCTGGGCGGGTGACCAGTACGCCAGCATCTCCGCGAACATCTGGAAGGCGGGCGCCGACACCCCGTAGGTCGCCTCGAGGTGGATGCTCAGCGGAAAGCCCAGCTCGGCGACCCCGTCGATCACGCGTTTGTACAGGTCGACCATGAGCCGGCGCTTCTGGGGCGGTTCGCTGCCGGCCAACCGCTTGACGAACTCCTGCTCGTCGGCCACCGCCGCGTTACCCGGGTCCTGAATCAGCCAGTTGATCAGGCCGACCCGGCTCTCTATCTTCGGGACGAAGCCGAACGACAGCAGGATCTCCGGCCGATGATCGGTGTTCTTGGCGAAGTCGCGCAGGAACCCCACGATCGCGTCGGAGTACAACAACTGCGTCATGCCATAGGTCGCGCCCTGGTCGCACTTGAAGTTGAACCGGCCCTGTTCGCCTTCTCGGGTGGGGATCAGGATCACGCCGCGGTTGGGCAGCAACTCGCGATAGATCGACAGGGCGTCGGTCGGCGCGACGCCGGAGCCTTCGCCGTCGTTCATCGTGCGCGGGACGCCGACGAAGACCACGCCCTCCATCCCGGCCGCGCGCAGATCGGTCAGCCGCTTGCGCAGCGAAGGCTCGTCCATGAACGCGGTGACCTGGGTGCACAGCCCGTGGATTCCCGCCAGCTCGGGCTTGACGATCGACCAGAAGTCCAGCACGTCCATCTTGGGTTTCATCGCGACGGGACGGTCGTCGTCCTCGGCGATGATGCCCGGGATCATCACGTGCCGGAGCCGGCCGGCCAGACCGGATTCCGCCGAGAACTGCACCACCTTTCGCGCGTCTTCGAGCGCCCGCTCCCGGCCTTCATCGGCGTTCGGCGGCACCAGCTCGAGCGCAATGGTGTTGAGGGTCACGCGGCTTCTCTCCATCCGACGACTAGCGGCTTGGGGCGTCTCCCGGCCGCATGGCAGCGGGCGGCCCCGACACCCCGCCAGCATAGGCGTGGGGGTAGCCCCCGCTTGCGGGGGAATAGTGAGGCAGTCGAAGCAATCGCGGGTCACCAGGTCCACGCCCGGTCCGCATCAGGTGGAAATGATCCCCGGTGCTGCGCCGAACACAGCCGAATACACTGGTCGGGCCTGCCACACTCCAAGCCACGTCGAGCAGAAAGGGGCGCCGCGCTGAGCGTCGAAGCAGCGGCAACCGTCGAGTTGACCGGCGCGATTACCGATCGACTTCGGCGGTATCTGCACGACCGGCGCGCCGACACCGCCTACATCGGCAGCGACTACGAGGTGCTGGTCGCCGCCCTGGAAGACTTCGTGCTCAACGGGGGCAAGCGGCTGCGGCCCGCCTTCGCCTACTGGGGCTGGCGCGCCGTAACGACCGGGGAACCCGATTCCGAAGTGCTGCTGCTGTTTTCCGCGCTGGAGCTGCTGCACGCCTGCGCGCTGGTGCATGACGATGTGATCGACGACTCCTCCACCCGTCGCGGCCGGCCGACCGCTCATGTCCAGTTCGCGGAGCTGCACCGCGATCGGGAGTGGCGCGGCTCGCCGGAGCGGTTCGGCATGTCGGCCGCCATCCTGCTCGGTGATCTCGCGCTGTCCTGGGCCGACGACATCGTTCTCCGTGTGGACCTGGCGCCCGAGGCTGCGCGGCGCGTCCAGCGGGTGTGGGCCGAAATCCGCACCGAAGTGCTGGGCGGTCAATACCTGGACATCGTCGCCGAAGCCAGTGCGGCCGAGTCGATCGCGTCGGCGATGAACGTCGACACCTACAAGACCGCCTGCTACACCGTGTCGCGACCACTCCAGCTGGGGGCGGCCGCCGCCGCCGACCGACCCGACGTGCAAGACGTCTTCGGCAGGTTCGGGACGGACCTCGGGGTGGCGTTCCAGCTTCGCGACGACGTGCTGGGCGTGTTCGGGGACCCGGCGGTGACCGGCAAGCCGTCGGGTGACGATTTGCGATCGGGCAAGCGCACCGTGCTGCTGGCCGAGGCGGTGGAGCTGGCGGATAGGTCAGATCCGTTGGCGGCCAAGCTGTTACGTCGCTCAATCGGGGCGCAGCTGACCGACGCGGAGGTGGACCGGCTGCGCGAGGTCATCGAGTCGGTGGGCGCCCTGGCCGCAGCGGAGCAACGTATCGCCGAGCTGACCGAGCGGGCGCTGGCCGCACTGGCGGCTGCGCCAGTCAACGCGGCGGCCAAAACGGGGCTGTCCGAGCTGGCCCGAATGGCCACCGATCGGTCCGCCTGAGCCGATGACGACTCCGACACACATCCCGCCGTCCGACTCACCGGCAACGAAACCGTGTGGTGGCGGGCGGTTTCTGCAACTACGGGCATTCGCCGGCGCCGCGGAGTCCGGGCCGGCGAAGCTGGGCATGCTCGGTTCGGTACTGATCGCCGTTGGCGGCCTGGGCGCGGGCAGCACCCGGCAACACGACCCGCTGCTGGAGTCGATCCACATGTCCTGGCTGCGTTTTGGCCACGGCCTGGTGTTGTCGTCGATGGTGTTGTGGACGGGCGTGGGCCTCATGCTGATCGCCTGGCTGGGGCTGGGCCGACGCGTGCTGGCCGGCGAAGTGACAGAGTTCATGATGAAGGCCACCACCGGCTTCTGGCTGGTGCCATTGCTGGTGTCGGTCCCCGTCTTCAGCCGGGACACCTATTCGTATCTGGCCCAGGGCGCGCTGCTACGCGACGGCCTGGATCCCTACGCGGTCGGGCCGGTCGCCAACCCGAACATCCTGCTGGACAACGTAAGTCCCATCTGGACGATCACCACCGCCCCCTACGGTCCGGCGTTCATCCTGGTGGCGAAGTTCGTCACCATGGCCGTCGGCAACAACGTGGTGGCCGGAACGATGCTGCTGCGGCTGTGCATGCTGCCGGGGCTGGCCCTGCTGATCTGGGCCACCCCACGGTTGGCCCGACACCTGGGCACCGACGGCTCGACGGCGTTGTGGATCTGCGTTCTCAACCCGCTCGTGCTCATCCATCTGATGGGCGGGGTGCACAACGAGATGCTCATGGTGGGACTGATGGCCGCCGGTATCGCGCTGAGTTTCGCCGGCCGCCACGTCCTGGGCACTTCGCTGATCACGGTGGCGATCGCGGTCAAGGCAACCGCCGGAATCGCCCTGCCGTTCATGGTCTGGGTGTGGACGCGGCATCTGCGCGCCCGCCGCGGATACCGGCCGGCCTGGGCTTTCGTGGCGGCCACGGCGATGTCGCTGCTGGTCTTCGCGGTGGTGTTCGGCATCCTGTCGGCCGTGGCCGGTGTGGGCCTGGGGTGGCTGACGGCGCTGGCCGGGTCGGTGAAGATCATCAACTGGCTGACGGTGCCGACCGCGGCCGCCAACATCATCCACGCCCTGTTCAGCGGGCTTTTCGCGGTGCACTTCTACCCCATGCTGCGGATCACCCGGTTCGTCGGAATCACCATCATCGCGGTGTCGCTGCCGCTGTTGTGGTGGCGGTTCCGGCGCGACGACCGGGCCGCGCTGACCGGCATCGCGGTCTCGATGGTGGTCGTGGTGCTGTTCGTCCCCGCGGCTCTGCCGTGGTACTACTCCTGGCCGCTCGCGGTGGTCGCCCCACTGGCGCAGTCACGACGGGCGATCGCGATCATCGCCGGCCTGTCGACCTGGGTGATGGTGATCTTCAAACCCGATGGCTCGCACGGCATGTACTCATGGCTGCATTTTTCGCTGGCCACCGTCTGCGCGCTGATCGCCTGGTACAGCCTCTCACGCGCCCCCGACCGGCGGGCCGACAAAGCCGATGAGGCCCTGGAAAAGTCGTAGCCACCGCTCAGCAGGCCATGGCCTGCGCCCGGCGCACGACTTCCCGAGCCTGGTGCGCGTGCAGGGCGTCGACGGGGCGGGCATTGCTGACGGCATCCCGGCTGCCGTCGTGGGTGATCGTCAGCGATGGATCGGGGGTGAACAACCACCGCACGATCTCGGTGTCGTGGTAGCCGCCGTCGTGCAGGATCGTCAACAGCCCCGGCAGGGACTTGACCACCTCACCGGACTTGGTGAAGAACACCTGCGGGACCACCAGGCCGCCACCCCGCTTCACCGCGACCAGGTGGCCTTCCCGAAGTTGCTGCTGCACCTTGCTGACCGAAATCCGGAGCAATTCGGCGACCCGTGGCAGGTCGTAAATTGGCTCGTCGGGATCCAGAACATCGTCGCCGGCAGGAACACTGCTCACCGCGCAAGTGTAGGCCCTGCCACGCGGATCGAACCCGCATTTTCCGCCCAATCACACCGTCGCACCTACGATGGCCCCGTGGCCGAAGCTGAATCGCCCGGGTCCACCTCGGGCCGTCCCGGCCCGCATCGTCGCCGGGCCGAAGCCGGGACGGGAGAACCGTTGGACAGCGCGCTGCTGGATGGCCGCTACCTGGTGCAGTCCAAGATCGCCAGCGGCGGCACGTCGACGGTGTACCGCGGCCTCGACACCCGGCTCGACCGCCCCGTCGCGGTGAAGGTGATGGATTCCCGCTACGCCGGCGACGACCAGTTCCTGACTCGGTTCCAGCGCGAGGCCCGCACGGTCGCACGGCTCAAGCACCCCGGCCTGGTCGCGGTCTACGACCAGGGCCTGGACGCCCGGCACCCCTTTTTGGTGATGGAACTCATCGAGGGCGGCACTCTGCGCGAGCTGCTGGCCGAGCGCGGGCCGATGCCGCCCTACGCCGTTGCCGCGGTGCTGCGCCCGGTGCTGGGCGGGCTCGCCGCGGCGCATCGGGCCGGCCTTGTCCATCGCGACGTCAAGCCCGAGAACGTGCTGATCTCCGACGACGGCGACGTTAAGATCGCCGATTTCGGTTTGGTCCGGGCCGTTGCGGCCGCTGGAATCACCTCCACCAGCGTCATTTTGGGCACCGCTGCCTATCTGTCGCCCGAGCAGGTGCGCCACGGCGACGCCAGTCCCCGCAGCGACGTGTACTCCGCCGGGATCCTCACCTACGAATTGCTGACCGGGCGCACCCCGTTCACCGGCGACTCTCCGTTGTCGATCGCCTACCAACGCCTGGACACCGATGTGCCGCCACCCGGTGCCGCGATCGACGGTGTGCCCCCGCAGTTCGACGAGTTCGTGGAGCGCGCGACCGCACGCGACCCGGCCGACCGGTACGCCGACGCGATCGAGATGGGCGCCGAGCTCGACGCGATCGCCGAAGAGCTTGCGCTGCCGGACTTTCGGGTCCCGGCGCCACGCCACTCCGCACAACACCGGTCGGCGGCCCTGCACCACAGCCGAACGGGCCAGCGCCCGGCCACAGCGCAACAGCCCCCGCCGCCCGCAGCCGCACCGGTCCGCCACCCCACCCGCCAGCTGACCCGCGACCCCGAAGAATGGTCCGAGCCGGAGCGCGCCGCGCAGTCCGACGATGAACCCGACGACTACGAATATGAGCCTGTCACAGGGGAATTCGCTGGCATTCCGATCAGCGAATTCGCGTTCGCTCGTCAGCACGGCCGGCGCATGGTGCTGATCTGGGTGGCGCTGGTGCTGGCGGTCACCGGGCTGGTCGCCACCGCGGCGTGGACGATCGGGAGCAACCTGGACGGACTGGTGGCCGGGCAGGGCCCGGCGAACACCACCGGAGGAAGTCAGTCGCGCAGCATCTCGGCGACCAGGAACGCCAACTCCAGCGACTGCTGGGTGTTCAGCCGCGGATCGCACGCCGTCTCGTAGCGCCCCGCCAGGTCCAGGTCCGAAATGTCTTGCGCCCCACCGAGGCATTCCGTGACATCCTCGCCGGTGATCTCGACGTGGATGCCTCCCGGGTGGGTGCCCAGCGCGCGGTGCACCTCGAAGAAGCCCTGCACCTCGTCGACGACGCGGTCGAAGTGCCGGGTCTTGTACCCGTTGGACGACTCGTGGGTGTTGCCGTGCATGGGGTCGCACTGCCAGATGATTTGGTGACCGGTGGCCTGGACCTTCTCGACGATGGGCGGCAGCAGATCGCGCACCTTGTTGTTCCCCATCCGGCTCACCAACGTCAACCGGCCCGGCTTGTTATGCGGGTCAAGCCTTTCCACGTATTCCACGGCCAGTTCCGGGGTCATCGTCGGGCCGATCTTCACGCCGATCGGGTTGGCGATCACCTCCGCGAACGCGATGTGCGCGCCGTCGAGCTGGCGCGTCCGCTCGCCGATCCAGACGGTGTGCGCCGACAGGTCGAACAGCTGCGGCTCCCCGTCCTCGCTCTCCGACAGCCGCAGCATGGCCCGCTCGTAGTCGAGCACCAAAGCCTCATGGCTGGCGTAGATTTCGGCGGTTTGCAGGTTGCGGTCGGCCACGCCGCAGGCGCTCATGAACCTCAAGCCCCGGTCGATTTCGGTGGCCAGCGCCTCGTAGCGCGCGCCGGCCGGCGACGTCCGGACGAATTCCCGGTTCCAGTCGTGGACCAGGTGCAGCGACGCCAGCCCCGAGGATGTCAGCGCCCGCACCAGGTTCATCGCCGCACTGGCATTGGCGTAGGCGCGCACCAGCCGCGACGGGTCATGCTCACGCGCGGCCGCATCCGGGGCGAAGCCGTTGATCATGTCCCCGCGGTAGGACCGCAACCCCAGGGCGTCGATGTCGGCCGACCGCGGCTTGGCGTACTGGCCGGCGATGCGGGCCACCTTGACCACCGGCATGCTGGCGCCGTAGGTCAGCACCACGGCCATCTGCAGCAGGGCGCGGATGTTGCCCCGGATGTGGGGTTCGGTGTTGTCGGTGAACGTCTCGGCGCAGTCGCCGCCCTGCAGCAGGAACGCCTCGCCCCTGGCGACCTGGGCCAGCTGCTCCTGCAGCCGGATGATCTCCGAGGGCACCGTCACCGGCGGCACGCTCTCGAGGACCGTGCGCATCGCCGCCGCCTGGTCGGCCGGCCAGCTGGGCTGCTGGGCGGCCGGCTTGGCCAGTGCGGCGTCCAGCCGCGCCCGCAGGTCGTTCGGCAGCGGGGGCAGCGACGGCAGCTGGTCGATCGGGATGTCGACGGTCCAGTTCATCGGTCCATGGTAACCGGGCGCGACGGTGACTGATCAGCGCGAACGTCGTCCGGGCGGGCTCAGGCCGGTGCTCCCCCGTTCGGATCGTCCCCGGGGCCGTCTGCGTCCGCCGAGGTGATCAGCCGGAATCGCCGCAGCTGGTCGCGGGCGTCGACCAGCGCGTCATGGGCGTCGCGCGACCGCGGCGGCATCGGCGGGCACCCCCGGTCCTCCCACAATTGCCGCAGGTCCCGGGTGAAGCGGGGCAACGCCCGCGGCAACTCGGGCATCGTGCCCCACAGCTGACACAAGGCCACGTGGTCGTAGGCGCCGACCCACGCCCACAGTTCGATCGGATCGGTGCCGTCAACGCTAGAGACGCCGAAGAAGTCCTCGAGGTCCAGGCGGATCTGCCTGCGCGAGCGCCACAGTTGCGACGCCGGCGGTGGCAGCTTGGGCAGCACGTTGGCGCGCACCCAACCCCCGGCGCGGTCGGGATCGAATTCCGTGGACACGGCGTAATACTCGCGGCCGTCCTCGGCGACCACCCCGATGGAGATCAACTCGATGGTGCGGCCGTCCTCGATGAATTCGGTGTCGTAGAAGTACCGCACCGGAAAAAGCCTAGAGGCAGCGTGGAGACCGCTCACCGCCCGATCAGGATGGGCTCGGTGGGCGGCGGTGCCGCGTGTACGTCGTGGTCGAGCTGGGCATCGACCGCGCGTTCGTCGGGCAGGGCCGGGGTGCCCGCGATCGCGCACTGAACCCACAGCTTGGCCCGCACGATGGGGCGACGCAGCCTACGTTCGCGCTGCAGCGCGCGGCGCATCTTCTCCGGTCGGGAGGTGTATCGCCAGCGGGCCCAGGGCGCGTGGGGACGCGACAACCGGACGGCGCCGATCACCAGCAGGACGACGATGAACATGCCGAGCAAACCGGTCCACACCTTGCCCTTGAGCACCACCACGACGGCCAGCGGCAGCGTCAACATCAGACCGCCGGCCACCGCGGCCCGCAGCGGCCACGAATCGGCGCCTTCCCAGATCGGCAGGAAGAACATCAGCGGATGCAGACCCATGATCAACAGACCGGCCACTCCCACCGCGGCGAACACGGCGTCCACCGAGGTGCGCCCGTCCTCCGACCAGTAGACGTCGGACAGGTGCAGGATCAACGCGTACTCGTCGAGAACGAGGGCGGCCCCGATCCCGAAAAGGATTGCGGACAAGGTGAATTCGGGCTCATGACCGTCGATGGACAAGGTGACCAACGTCAGGCCGGAGAGCAACACCAGGACCACGCCGAATGTCACGTGGTGGATGTGTATTCCGCCGACATGGAGGTTGCGCGGGTGCCACCATCGGGCCGGGCGGCGGGCGTCGGCGCGGTGACGGATGAAGCGCACGAACGTTCGCGTGACAAAAAAGGTCAGGATGAACGCCACCAGGCAACACAGCAGGGGCAACCGGCCCCCGTCGAGGATGTCGTGCGCGAACCAGCGCGTCACCCGCAGCACGAACCAGTGGAGCACTCTTGAAACCTACGCCTGTGGGCGTCGACCGGGTGGGAGCCGCGCTGGGCCACCTGCCACGCCCACGCACCGATTACGCTGTTGTGCGACATGAGTAGATGGCGGGCGCCCGGCGTGGGCTTCCCAAGCAAACGTGGCCCCGGGCAGGTCCTGTTGTGGTGCGGGCTTTGGCTGCTGGCGGCGGCGGGGCTGGGCTACGTGGGCTGGCAACTGTTCGGGCACACCCCCTATCGCATCGACATCGACGTGTATCAGATGGGCGCGCAAGCCTGGATGCAGGGGCATTCGCTGTACCACGGTGATGTGCTCTTCCACACACCGATCGGGCTCGATCTGCCGTTCACCTACCCCCCGCTGGCGGCGATCGTGTTCTGCCCGTTCGCCTGGTTGCACATGCCGGCCGCCAGCGTCGCGATCACGGGGTTGACGTTGGCGCTGCTGATCGTCTCGACCGTAATCGTGCTGACCCGCCTCGACGTCTGGGCCGCCTCGACGGCGCTGCCCGGCCCGGCGTGGCTGCGCCGCTGGTGGCTGGCCATCGTCATCACCGTGGCGGCGACGACCTGGCTGGAACCCATCAGCTCGAACTTCGCCTTCGGCCAGATCAACGTCGTGCTGATGACTCTGGTGATCGCCGACTGCCTGCCGCGCCGCACACCGTGGCCGCGCGGCCTGCTGCTGGGACTGGGCATAGCGCTCAAACTCACGCCCGCGGTGTTCCTGCTCTACTTCTTGCTGCGTCGTGACAACCGCGCGGCACTGACCGCGCTGGTGTCCTTGGTGGTGGCGACGGCAGCCGGTTTCGTTCTGGCATGGAGTGATTCATGGGAGTACTGGACGCACACCCTGCATCACACCGATCGGATCGGCGAGGCGGCGTTGAACACCGATCAAAACATCGCCGGGGCGCTGGCCCGACTGGGGCTGGGTGAGCAGCAGCGCTTCCTGCTGTGGGTGGCGGCCTCGCTGCTCGTGCTCGCGCTGACGGTGTGGGCGATGCGCAGGGTGCTGCGGGCCGACGAGCCCGCGCTGGCGCTCGTGTGCGTCGCGCTGTTCGGGTTGGTGGTCTCGCCGGTCTCGTGGTCGCACCACTGGGTGTGGGGGCTGCCGACGGTCGTGGTGCTCGCTGTGCAGGCCTGGCGGCGCCGCAACGTGGCTCTGGCCGTGGTCGGCGTTGCGGGTGTGGCGCTGATGCGATGGTCGCCGATCGACCTGCTGCCCAAGCATCACGAGGCGACGGCGATCTGGTGGCGCCAACTCGCCGGGATGTCCTATGTGTGGTGGGCGCTGGCGGTCATCGTCGCGGCCGGACTGACGGTCACCGCCCGCAAGTCCTCGCGGGATTCGGCACCGCAGCAATTGACGCCGGCGACAGCCGTCGGGTAGTCGATGCCGCGGATCAACCGACGGCGGTCTCGGGGATCCGCGCGGCCTCGCTGGTCGATCCCTGACCGGCCGAGCCGTTGCGGTTCTCCTTGACGCTGGCGGCGTAGATGTCCACGTACTCCTGGCCGGACAGCCCCATCAGCTCGTAGATCACCTCGTCGGTGACGGCCCGCTCGATGAAGCGGTTGCCGGCCAGGCCTTCGAAACGGGAAAAGTCCATCGGCTTGCCGAAGCGAACGGTGACCCGCCCGAAGCGCAGCATGTTCGTGCCGGGTGGGTTGACGGCGTTGGTGCCGATCATCGCCACCGGGATCACCGGCACCCCGGTGTGCAGGGCCAGCCGCCCCAGGCCGGTCTTGCCCTTGTACAGCCGGCCGTCCGGCGAACGGGTGCCCTCGGGGTACATCCCCAGCAACTTGCCCGCCGATAGCAGCCTATCGGCGGTGGTCAGCGCGGCCTGCGCGCTGTCGGCATCGGTCCGGTCAATCGGCACCTGGCCCACGGCGTTGAAAAACCAGCGCTGAAACCAGCCCTTCAGGCCGGTCCCGGTGAAGTATTCGGCCTTCGCCAGGAAGGTGATCCGGCGACGCACCACCAACGGCAGATAGAAGCTGTCCATCACCGCCAGGTGGTTACTGGCCAAGATCGCCGGGCCGGAACTCGGAATGTATTCCAGGCCTTCAACTTTTGGCCGCCCGAGCAGATACAGCAGCGGACCGAGTAGTACGTACTTGCATAGCCAGTACCACATGGCCCTCCCTCTCGCCCGCCCGCCGGTGTTCTGCGCCAACTGTACCCATCGCATACGGAAGGGACCACCTTCGGCGCAGCCGGGTCACTCCTCGACGGTGACCGGGATGGGCTGATACCGGGTCCTGGTCGCGACGTCTGGAGCCTCGGTCTCGGTGGCGCCATCGCCGGGCGGACCGTCCGGTGGCGGTTTCGCCGCGCCGTTGAGGTCGTCGAGCATGGCGCGTATCACCTCGAGCAGGGCGACGCTGTGGTCGGCGATAACGGTGACCAGCGGGTGCTGATCGCCGGTCGCCAACGCGGCCAGCGCGCACACGGGACACCACACCTGCTGGCACTTTCCGGTCCCGACTCCCCTGCCCGCCGTCAGCGCCGCCGCCGTCCGCACCGCCGGGTCAATTCCGTCCAGGATCGCCTGGGCAAGCCTGCGCAGCTCCGGACCAATTTCGGGATGAGCCCCACTCACTTAGGCCACACCTCCGGGTCTGGTCGAAATCGGACTGTCAGCTCGCTTCCCCGCAGGTGTGCGTCCAGCACCGTGCACCGCCGGAGTACGGATGCCAAGCGAACCCTGCGCCGCAATCCGCCCGCGCTGATGATCAGGTCGTCATCGACGCGCCCCAGCGTCAGCCCCGAAGGATCGAGTTGCGGCAACGCTAGCCGCATTCGGTAAATCGAGCCAAGTCCCGTTCCGGATTCCAGGTCCACCGTCGGCCGCAGCGGTCCCGGCGGCGCCGTTCCGCCACGACGGCGGGCACTGTCGAGCAACGCGCCCAGCGCCTTGGGGCCGATCGGCTCCCCGGAAAGGTGCGGAGTCATCACCAGGGCCACCTCACCAATGGTGGCGTCGAGCTCGTCGAGAACACCACGCTGTTCGGAAATGCGTTCGGCGTACCAGTAAAACGCGGGGTGCTCCGGCAGGTTGCGGTATTCGTAAGACTCGTCTTCGGCCAGAACCTGGTTGACGATCAGCTCCTCGACGCGCACACCCATCAGTGCCAGCGAACCCAGCGTCCGGGCCGCCTCGGCCGCGACCACCCGCTCGGGCGTCAACACCAAATGCGCGCTGACCAATTCGCCGTCGGTCAGCAGGGCGCCGAGCGCCTCGACGCTGGCGCTGATGCGCTCCAGCAGTTCCACCACCGCCGCCGACCGGACATCCTCGGCGCTGACGGACAGTCTGCGATGACGCGGCCACGCGCGCTCGACGTAGAGCCCGAAGGTGGCGGGCAAGGTCAACATTCGCAGCGCGTCGGCGGTCGAGGCGCAATCGACGACTATGCGATCCCAACGCCCGGAGACGGCCAGCTCACCGACGGCGTGCAGTCCGAGCACTTCCTGAACACCCGGCAGCGCCGAAAGTTCTTCGGGCGCAATGGTACTCAGCTCGGAATCGGGAAACCGCCGATCCAAGGTGTCGACCACGTCGCGCCAGCGGACCTCGAGCAGGGCCAAGGTGTCCAACGCCAGCGCGTCGAGAAAGCCACCGCCTGCCTGTGCGTCGTCGGCAAGGACCCGAACCAGTTCGCCCTCACTCGGCGGGACGGGGACACCGAGCACGTCGCCGAGTGAGTGCGCCTGGTCGGTGGACACCACCAGCACCCGCTGCCCCGCGCTTGCGGCACTGACCGCCGTGGCACACGCCAGCGTGGATTTCCCTACCCCGCCCTTGCCAACGAAGAGACTGATCCGGGCCGGGGTGGGCGTAGCCCGCGATTCGCTGGATTCACTCAGCCCTCGACTCGTTTCTTCAGATCCTTCAACGCGGTGTCGGTCAACCGGCGCTCGGCCTTGCGCTTGAGCAAACCGATCATGGGGACGGCGAGGTCGACCGAGAGCTCGTAGGTGACCTCGGTGCCAGATCCCTTGGGCGCCAATCGATATGTGCCTTCCAGGGAGCGCAGCAGCGAGCTGGAGACGAGTGTCCAACTGACCGATTGCCGGTCCTTGGGCCACTGGTAGGACATGACCAACGTGTCCTTGAGCACGGCCGCGTCCAGCACCACCCGCGCGATCTTCGGGTAGCCGTCGGCGTCCGTCTCCTGGACCTCGGCTTCCCGGTACTCCGAGATCCACTGCGGGTAGGAATCGATATCCGCGATGACGTTCATCACCGTGCCCGGGTCGGCTTCGATGTAGATGGTCTGCGACGTCTTCTCCGCCACCTGGTGCTGCCCTCTCTCCCGCAAGCGGTCGACGCCGCCGGCGGGGAAACTACCGTGCGGGTCTAACCCCCGGGCCTCCGGTCCGAAACGGTACTCTCCCCGCAAACCTGACCCGGCTAAACTACCGGAGAAACTCCGACCGGACGTGACCGTTCCAGTGTCGTCTTGACCTCGAAGGCCATTTTCTTGCCCGCCACCCGACGGCGGTGTGTCATTTTCGCCAGATTGAGCTTGGCCAACTGCCAGGCCGCCACACCCGTCGGTTCGGCGTGCAGGAAATAATGCAGCACCACCCCGTCCAGTGACGGTTCCAGCCAGATCTCCATGGTGCCGGTCAACGCTCCGGTGAGCGTCCACCGGATCCCCTTGTCGGCGCGATCCTCGACGACCTGCAGGCGCAGGTCCGGCCACCAGCGACGCCAGCACGACGGATCGGCGACCGCGGCACCGACCAGCGCGCCGTCGGCGGCGATAAACGTCTCGTCCGCGATCTGGATGCTGTTCACCACCTCAGCTTCACACACCAATCCGGATCGCCACGCCGAGGGCTGGGCCGCAATCCCGGCCGCGGCCCAGCAGACTGCCACCGTTCCTGCACGAATGCGCGGATTAGGCTGGACGACAAAAGCCGGCCCCCGGAACGTCACCCAAGCCAAAACGAGGTCAGTAAGAGTGCGTGAGTACAGTGTCCCCGCCCGCTTCTCCGTCGGCGAGCACGACAACATCGCGGCCATGGTCTTCGAGCACGAGCGCGAGGACCCCAGCTTCGTCATCTTCCAACGCCAGGTCGACGGCGTCTGGACCGACGTCACCTGCGCGGAGGTGGCCGAACAGGTTCGCTCCGCGGCGTCGGGGCTGATCGCGCTCGGGGTACAGGCCGGTGACCGGGTGTCCATCTTCTCGGCCACCCGCTACGAGTGGGCGATCATCGACCTCGCGATCCTGTCCGTGGGCGCGGTCACCGTGCCGATCTACGAGACGTCGTCGGCCGAGCAGGTGCGCTGGGTGCTGCAGGACTCCGAGGCCGTGTTGGCTTTCACCGAAACCGACGCGCACGTCGCGATGGTCACCGAACTCAGCGCCGAGCTGCCCGCCCTGCGCCGCGTGCTGCAGATCGACGGCTCCGGTCCCAAGGCGCTCGACCAGCTCGTCGAGGCCGGCGCGTCGGTCGAGCCCGCCGAGCTGACCGCCCGCCGGGAGGCGCTGCGCGCCGACGACCCGGCGACGCTCATCTACACCTCGGGGACCACCGGACGACCCAAGGGCTGCCAACTCACCCATTCCAACCTGCTGTACGAGACCCGGGGCGCCAAGGAGTGCCTGCCGACGCTGCTGGCCGAGGGGCAGCGCCTGCTGATCTTCCTGCCGCTGGCCCACGTGCTGGCGCGCTCGCTGACGCTCTCGGCGTTCGCCAACAAGGTGACCGTCGGGTTCACCAGCGACGTCAAGAACCTGCTGCCGATGTTCGCCGTGTTCAAACCGACGGTGGTGGTGTCGGTGCCGAGGGTGTTCGAGAAGGTCTACAACACCGCCGAGCACAACGCGGCCAACGACGGCAAGGGACGGATCTTCGCGGCCGCGGTGCAAACCGCGGTCGATTGGAGCCAGGCGCAGGACCGCGGGCGACCCGGGCTGGTGCTGCGCGCCAAGCATGCGTTGTTCGACCGGCTGGTCTACCACAAGCTGCGCGCGGCGCTGGGCGGTGCATGCCACGCGTCCGTCTCGGGTGGCGCGCCGCTGGGCGCGCGGCTGGGCCATTTCTACCGGGGTGTGGGCCTGACCATCCACGAGGGCTACGGCCTGACGGAGACCAGCTCGGCCATCACGGTCAACCAGGTCGGCAACGTCAGGATCGGCACCGTCGGAACGTTGTTGCCGGGCAACAGCATGCGCATCGCCGAGGACGGCGAGCTTCTGGTGCGCGGCGGCGTGGTGTTCAGGGGCTACTGGCGCAACGAGCAGGCCACCAACGACGCGTTCACCGACGGCTGGTTCAAGACCGGCGATCTCGGCACGCTGGACGAGGACGGCTTCCTGAAGATCACCGGCCGCAAGAAGGAGATCATCGTCACCGCCGGCGGTAAGAACGTCGCCCCGGCGGTGCTCGAGGACCAGCTGCGGGGGCACCCGCTGATCAGCCAGGCCATGGTGGTGGGCGACGCCAAGCCGTTCATCGGCGCGCTGATCACCATCGACCCCGAGGCGTTCGACGCCTGGAAGGAACGCAACCACAAGGCGGCCGGCGCGTCGGTGGCCGATCTGGCCACCGACCCGGACCTGGTCGCCGAGGTGGACGCCGCCGTCAAGCACGCCAACCAGGCGGTGTCGCACGCAGAATCCATCCGCAAGTTCCGCATCCTGCCGGTCGACTTCACCGAGGACACCGGTGAGCTGACCCCGACGATGAAGGTCAAGCGCAACGTGGTCGCCGAGAAGTTCGCCTCCGACATCGACTCGATCTACGAAAAGGAGTAGCGGCGGGCCGTCAGCCGCGCAGAATATCGGCCAGCCGCGCCGCGAGCGTGTCCCACCGCCAGTGGGCCGTCACCCACTCGCGCCCGGCCGCGCCCATGGCCGCGGCCCGGTCACGGTCGCTGAGCAACTCGGTGACGGCGTCGGCGACCGCGTTCAGCGATCGCCCATCGACCACTAATCCAGTCTTGTTGTGCTGCACGGCTTCTGGAGCCCCGCCGGATTCACCGGCGATCACCGGCACGCCGGTCGCGGACGCCTCGAGGAGAACGATGCCCAGGCCCTCGACGTCCATGCCGGCGCCGCGGGTGCGGCACGGCATCGCGAAGACGTCGGCCAGCGCATGGTGTGCGGGCAGCTCGGCGGCCGGCACGCCCCCGGTGAACGTCACCTGCTCTGCCACCCCGCAATCGCGGGCGAGCTTGCGCAGCGATTCCAGGTAGGGACCGCCGCCGACGATGACCAGGGCGGCGTCATCGACGCGCTGCCGAACTGATGGCAGCGCCTTGATCAGCATGTCTTGGCCCTTGCGCGGTACCAGCCGCGACACGCACACGACCGTGGGCCGCTCACCCAGCCGATACCGGTCGCGCAGCTCGGCGCCGGCCGCCGGGTCGGGCCGGAACCGGTCCGTGTTCACCCCGGGCGGCAGGTATTCCAACGAGGCGTTGGGCCCGAAGGCCGGGGCGAACCGGGAGCGGGTGTAGCGGCTGACGAACGTGACGACGTCGGTGGTGTCACCGATGCGGCGCAGCACCGAACGCGCTACCGGAAGCATCGACCAGCCCACTTCGTGGCCGTGCGTGCTGGCCACCACCCGCGTCGCTCCCGCCTGGCGGGCGCGCTGCGCCAGCAGCGCCAGCGGCGCCGCCGCGCCGAACCAGACGGTGTCGATGCCGTTGTCCGCGATCAGCCGGCGCATCCGGGCGTCCACCGCCGGGCCGGGCAGCATCAACGTGCCGGGATGACGGACCACCCGATAACCGGCCGCGTCGGCCGATTCGTCGAAGGCGTCGGCGCCCTTCCATTGCGGCGCGTACACCGTCACCGAATGCAACCCGGCGGCGGCCAGCCGACCGACGAAGTCGCTCAGGTAGGACTGGATGCCGCCAGGCCGCGGCGGAAAGTCGTTGGTTACCAGCAGGACCCGACTCACTGCGTCAGGCTAGCCTGGCGCAGCGCACGGTCCGTGGGGGGCATCGGTCAGCCCGAATGGGTAAGCCACTCGTGCCAGCGCACGAGCAGGCCCGGTGAGTCGGTGGCCAGGACGTCGCGGACGGCGGAGGGCACGTCGGTGTGCCCGACACCGCAGACAGCCAGATATAGGTCATGCAGCTTGGCCGGTCCGTAGGTGTCCGCGACGAAACGCGCGAACCACCACGCGCGGTCGTACCCCAGCGAGCGCTGCGACCCGGGCGCGTCCAGGTCGGCGTCCGAGGGCAGCGTCAGCGGTACCGGCAGCGCGTCAGCGGGCACCGGAGTCTGGGGCCGTGCGACGAAATCGGCCACGCCTTCGGTCAGCCATCGGGGCGCATCCGGGGCGGTGTCCGCGCGTGCGGCATAGTGAAAAAGCTCATGTGTCAACACGATTCGTAGGGCCCCCTCGGTCATGTTGGCCGCGCCGGGCGCGAACACGATCCGTTCACCGAAGGCCACCCGGTGCGCGGGATCGACACGGTCGACGACCGTCACGGCCGCGATGTCGGCCCATGCCGCCGCCGGTCCCCCGCCGGCGGCGGCGCGGAACTCCTCGTCGGTGTGGGCCGCAACCACCGAGATGTCGCGCGACCAGTCGACGCCCCAGAACGCCTCGACCGCGTTGATCGCGGCAGCGATGTTGGACGCCACCCGCGATAGCAGGCGGTCACCGGCCGGACCGCCGAGGCCGAGCAGCCGAACAGTGCGGTCACCGACCACCAACGACTTCGTCGCGGCGCTGACCTGGCTGCGTGCGGGGGTGACCAGCTGCGCGGGTCTCGTCCCATTATCGCGTCCCGCGTCCAGCGGCACGGCCGCCGCCACGGTGAGCTGGACGACAAACACCCAGGCCAGCAGCATGGACAGCCGCCGGCGCTGCGAGCCGAGAACCCTAGTAGCGGCGGGCGTCGTAGATCGGGCCGGAGGAGTTCATCGGCACCACCCGCACCGGCACGCCATAGGTGGAGGAGTGGATCATCATGCCGTCACCAATGTAGATGCCGGCGTGGGAGGCGTCGGAGTAGAAGGTCAGCACGTCCCCGGGCTGCAGGTCCGACATCGACACCGGCTGACCGCCGTGGGCCAGCGCCTGGCTGGAATGCGGCAGCGCGATACCGGCTTGCTGGAAGGCCCACATCACCAATCCGGAGCAGTCGAACCCACCGGGCGCGGCACCTCCCCACACGTAGGGCGAACCGACCTGGGTCAACGCCGCCTGCACGACGGTGCCGCGGTCACCGCCACCGACCCCGCCACCGAAGGACGGCCCGGGCATTCCACCGGGAGGCGGAGCCTCACCGGGCGCCTGCCCGGCGGGGGGCGGCGCGCCGGGCGGCGCGGCATCCGGCGCCGGGGCGCCGGGTGCCGGAGCGCCCGCCGGGACCGGTCCGGGATTGGCGAGCGCGGTGCGCTGATCCGGTGACAACGAAACGTACTGCGACTTCACGACCGCGATCTGCACCTGCAACTGACTTTGCTTGGACTGCAGGCTGGCGCGCACCGCGGCGGCCTGCTCGGCCGCGCTCTTCGCGTCCGCGGCGGACTTGGCGGCCTCCCGCTCGGCCTTGGCGGCCTGCTCACCGGCGACGCGGAAGTTCGTCATCTGGTCGGACATCTGCGTCGCCATCAGCCGCTGCATGGCCAGCTTGTCGATCAGCCCCTGCGGCGACCCGGCGGTCAAGATGGCTGTCATGCTGTCGACGCGGCCACCCATGTATGTCGTGGCGGCAAGCTTGTTGACTGCACCCTGATAGGACGCCAAACGAGCCTTGGCCGCATCCACGGCGGCCTGCGCGTCGTCGTGCTTTTTGTCGGCAGCGCGCTGGGCCGCCAACTTGTCGTTCAGGTCGAGCTGCGCGCTGTGCATCGCCTCGGTGGTCTGCTCGGCCTGGCGCGACAACTGGTTGAGTTTCGCCAGCGCGTCGTCGGCCGGGTCGGCCGAGACGTGCGCAGCAAGGACACCCGATAACACAGTGAAGCCCGCTAGCGTCCCGATGGCAGCTCGTGTGAGGACACGCACAAACGGGTATCTAGAGTCAAGCCTCAAAATTTTGCTTCCTTAAACGGCCATCGACGGCCACGCGCCGCCGAGCTGGGTTTAGGTCTCAAACAGGTTACGAAACGATATCGACGTTTGTCCAAAGCGAGCGGTTAAGAAATTGGAAAGATTTCTGTCATTATTGTGTGAACGACGCCGACCCCCCTCGGAAACCTTTGGCACGCAAAGCATCTTAAGCGACGCCCGTATCGCGTTCGCGGCGGATGGGCACTAACCGTAATCGCGGTGCTAAACCGACATCGGCCAGCACCGCCAACGCCGCGCATTCGTCCTCCAACAAAGTATCCGGGACCCCGAGTATCACGCTGACGACACAATCGCGGCATCCCGGGCCGCGCACCGCGCAGTCGTCACAGTCGATCACCACCTGAGCCCCCGCTTCCGGCACCGCCGCGCCGTCGCTGTCGGGTCCACTGCTTCGTGCCATCAGGATCGGTCCTCTCGGTCGGGCTTTGGCGAACGTCAGGTCGGACTGTCCGAACGGTAACCGCGGCCACCGACAACCAGCCGGCGACGGGTTTCGGCCGGCAATGGCCCACACGGGCTTGGGTTTCGGTCGGCGTGGGAGCCGCGCGGGTGTCGGTGGTCACGCTTAACCTCGCGGCCATGGGTGCCGGTGGTGCGACTCAGCTCAGTTTCGCCGAATTGGGGCCATCCTTCGCCACCGCCGACGTCTCGCTGCGCGACACCACCTTCGTGGTGGTGGACCTGGAAACCACCGGCGGACGCACGAAAGGTACCGGCGGAAACGCTCCCGACGCCATCACCGAGATCGGGGCGGTCAAGGTCCACGGCGGCGTCGTGCTCGGCGAGTTCGCCACCCTCGTCGACCCGCAGCGCAGCATCCCGCCCCAGATCGTGCAGCTGACCGGCATCACCACGGCCATGGTGTCCGACGCTCCGACCATCGACGCGGTGTTGCCGATGTTCCTCGAGTTCGCCGGCGACGCGGTGCTGGTCGCCCACAACGCCGGGTTCGACATGGGATTCCTGCGAGCGGCGGCGGCGCGGTGCGACATCCCCTGGCCCCGGCCGCAGGTGCTGTGCACCGTGCGGCTGGCCCGCCGGGTGCTCAGCCGCGAGGAAGCCCCCAGCGTGCGGCTGGCCGCCCTGGCACGGCTGTTTGCCGTCGCCACCCAGCCCACGCACCGCGCCCTCGACGACGCGCGCGCCACCGTCGACGTGTTGCACGCACTCATCGAGCGGGTGGGCAACCAAGGGGTGCACACCTATGCCGACCTGCGCTCCTACCTGCCGGACGTGACCCCGGCCCAGCGGCGCAAGCGGGTCCTCGCCGAGGGCCTGCCCCGCCGGCCGGGGGTTTACCTGTTTCGCGGGCCGTCGGGCGAGGTGCTCTACGTCGGCACGGCCGTCGACCTGCGCCGCCGGGTCGGTCAGTACTTCACCGGCGCCGACCCGCGCGGCCGGATGAAGGAGATGGTCAATCTGGCCACCGCGGTCGACCACGTCGAATGCGCCCACGCGCTGGAGGCCGGCGTCCGCGAGCTGCGGCTGCTGGCCGCGCACGCCCCGCCCTACAACCGCCGGTCCCGGTTCCCGCACCGGTGGTGGTGGGTGGCGCTCAC
Organism: uncultured Actinomycetota bacterium; assembly: GCA_963850895.1. Lineage (GTDB taxonomy): Bacteria > Actinomycetota > Actinomycetes > Mycobacteriales > Mycobacteriaceae > Mycobacterium. Next base: position 63,027 of record CAWKNK010000004.1, read on the forward strand.
GGACGAGGCGTTCCCGCGGCTCGCGGTGGTGCGGGCGCCCCGCCATGACCGCGCCGTCGGCCCGTTCCGGTCGCGTGCCGACGCCGCCGACACGGCCGCTCTGCTGGCCCGCTTCACCGGCCTCCGGACGTGTACGGCCCGGCTGGGACGCTCGGTCCTGCACGGGCCGGCCTGCGCCGAGGCGGAGGTCTCGCCCTGCCCCGCGGCGCGCGACATCACGGCCACGCAATACGCCGCGGCCGTGGCGCGCGTCGCGGCGTTGATCGACGGGATGGAGAACGCCGCCCTGTCGGCCGCCGTGGATCAGGTCACTGCGCTGGCCGAGCGACGCCATTTCGAGATCGCCGCGCGCCTGCGCGACCGCACCGCCACCGCCGTCGAGATCCTGTGGCGCGGCCAGCGGCTACATGCCCTGGCCGCGCTGCCCGAGCTGATCGCCGCCGCACCCGACGGGGAGGGCGGCTACCACCTCGCCGTCATCCGGCACGGCCAGCTGGCCGCGGCCGGCACCGCCAGACGCGGGGTGCCCCCGATGCCGGTGGTCGACGCCATTGCGGCTGGGGCACAGGCGATTTTGCCGACCGCGGCCCCCCTGGGCGGTGCGTTGGTGGAGGAATCCGCCCTCATCGCGCGCTGGCTGGCCGGTCCGGGGCTGCGCATCGTCCGCGTCGACGACTCCCCCGACACCGCGGGCTGGGCTTCGCCGCTGCGCTCGGCCGGCGCGTGGGCGGCGTGGGCGGCCTCCGCGCGCTCGGCGCGGCTGGCCTACGAACAAGCGGCGCAATGCGACTCACACCTGCTGGCTGAACCGCACCCATCGCGCGAGCAGTTGTTCGGCCGCACCGGAATCGATCGCCGCGCCGGCGCGCTGCAGCCCGGCCTCCCAGGCCGGCAGCCATTCAGCGCGGCTGGATAGGCCGGCGTGGGCGACGATCGCGCCGGCGGCGTTGAGCACGACGGCGTCCCGGACCGGGCCCTTGGCGCCGGCCAGCACCGCACGCACCTCCGCCGCGTTGGCCTGCGCGTCGCCGCCCAGCAGATCGTCGAGATCGGCTCGGGCAAAACCGAATCCGGCCGGATCGAACGTCAGCTTGTCGACCGTTCCGGCCTGCACCCGCCAAATCGTGCTGGTGGTGGTCGTGGTCAACTCGTCGAGCCCGTCGTCGCCGTGCACCACCAGCACGCTGGACCGGCGCGCGGCGAACACCCCCGCCATCACCTCGGCCAGATTGGCGAACGCGCAGCCGATCAAGCCGGCCCGCGGCCTAGCCGGATTAGTAAGCGGCCCAAGGAGATTGAACACCGTCGGCACGCCGATCTCCCGGCGCACCTCCGACGCGTGCCGGTACGACGGGTGAAATAGCGGCGCGAAGCAGAACCCGATGCCCACCTCGGTCAGGCTGCGCGCGACCTGCTCGGGTTCGAGGTCGATGCGCACCCCGAGCGCCTCCAGCGTGTCGGCACCGCCGGACAGCGACGACGCCGCGCGGTTGCCGTGCTTGACCACCGGCACGCCCGCGGCCGCGACCACGATCGCCGCCATGGTGGACAGGTTGACGGTGTTGGCGCCGTCACCACCCGTCCCGACGACGTCCACGGTGTCGTCGCGCATGGCGGGCATCGGGCGCGCGTGGCTCAGCATGACGTCGGCGAGCTCACTGACTTCGGCCGAGGTGGGAACCTTCATCTTCATCGCCACCGCGAAGGCGGCGACCTGAGCGGGGCTCGCGTCGCCGGCCATGATCTGATCCATGGCCCAGGCCGCCTGGCCGCGCGCCAGGTCCTGACCGTCCGTCAACCGGGCCAGGACCCGCGGCCACGACGGTGCCGCCCCGGGCGCGCCCGCGGCGGAACCGCCGAGAGACGAAGCCTCAGATGACAGAGCCACGCGCCGATGGTCCCACGAGGACCGAACCTCCCCCAACCCGCGCGAAAAGCCGCCCACTCTCGACGCGGCCGCGACGCGCCAACATCAAATGCGGCCCCGGGTGGAGTTCAACAACTACAAAGCGTCATACTTGCGGATGTGACCAGCGCTGTAGGGACCTCAGGTACTGCAATCACGTCGCGGGTTCATTCGTTGAATCGACCCAACATGGTCAGTGTCGGCACCATCGTTTGGCTCTCCAGCGAGCTGATGTTCTTTGCTGGCCTGTTCGCCATGTACTTCACCGCGCGTGCCCAGTCCGGCGGGAAGTGGCCGCCGCCGCCGACCGAACTCAATCTCTACCAGGCCGTCCCGGTGACGCTGGTGCTGATCGCGTCGTCGTTCACCTGTCAGATGGGGGTGTTCGCGGCCGAACGCGGCGACGTCTTCGGGCTGCGCCGCTGGTACGTGATCACCTTCCTGATGGGCCTGTTCTTCGTTTGCGGGCAGGGCTACGAGTACTTCCACCTGGCGACCCACGGCACCACCATCCCCGGCAGCGCCTACGGGAGCGTGTTCTACCTGGCGACCGGGTTCCACGGCCTCCACGTCACCGGTGGTCTGATCGCCTTCATCTTCTTGCTGGCCCGCACCACGATGAGCAAGTTCACCCCGGCGCAGGCCACCGCGACCATCGTCGTCTCCTACTACTGGCATTTCGTCGACATCGTGTGGATCGCGCTGTTCACCGTGATCTATTTCATCCGATGAGCCGGCGCTGGACGAACAGGAGTGCTGGGTTGAAGAAACTGGGGTCTACCCGATCCGGTGCGCGGCCCGGGCAGCCGCGAAAAGCCGCCAGTGATCGCTCCCGGCGGCGGCTTCGCCGCCGCCTTTCGGGCGGCCTGCTGCTGCTGATCGCGCTGACCATCGCCGGCGGGCTGGCCGCCGTGCTGACGCCGCGGCCGCAGGTGGCCGTCGCCGACGAGTCGTCCTCGGCGCTGCTGCGGACCGGCAAGCAGCTGTTCGACACGTCGTGCATTTCCTGCCACGGCGCCAACCTGCAGGGTGTGCCCGACCGCGGGCCCAGCCTGATCGGCGTCGGCGAGGAGGCGGTCTACTTCCAGGTGTCCACCGGCCGGATGCCCGTGATGACCGGCGAGGCCCAGGCGCCGCGCAAGGAGCCGATCTTCGACGAGGGCCAGGTGGACGCGCTGGGCGCGTACGTGCAAGCCAACGGCGGCGGTCCGACCACGGTGCGCAACCCGGACGGCAGCCTGGCCATGAAGTCGCTGCGCGGCGACGACCTGGGCCGCGGCGGGGACCTGTTCCGGCTGAACTGCTCCTCGTGCCACAACTTCACCGGTAAGGGCGGGGCGCTGTCGTCGGGTAAGTACGCGCCTCCCCTCGAGGCGCCCAACGAGCAGCAGATACTGGCGGCGATGCGGACCGGCCCGCAGAACATGCCGAAGTTCTCCGACCGTCAGCTGTCCTTCGAGGCCAAGAAGGACATCATCGGCTACATCAAGGCGGTCACTGAAGAGCGCCAGCCCGGCGGCTACGGCCTCGGTGGATTCGGGCCCGCACCCGAGGGCATGGCCGCGTGGATCATCGGGATGGTCGCCGCCATCGGTTTGGCACTGTGGATTGGGGCACGAGCATCATGAGCCGCGCCGAGACGATGCAGTGGGGGCACCTCCCGCTTGCGGGGGACGAAGCGATGAAGAGGAGCGGCGCATCATGAGCGACGTCAACGCGGTCGGCGGCTCTGACACCGACAAGGGCGCCGCGCCAAACGAACCCGACGAGGCGGCGCTGGCCGCCATGTCGCAGCAGGAACTGGTGGCGCTGGGCGGCAAGCTCGACGGCGTCGAGACGATCGTCAACGAGCCCCGCTGGACCATCGAGGGCACCAAAGCCGAGAAACGCGCCGAGCGCGGAGTAGCCCTGTGGCTCTTGCTCGGCGGCGGTTTCGGGCTGGCGCTGCTGCTGGTCTTCCTGTTCTGGCCGTGGGAGTACAAGCCGAAGGCAGCCGCGGGCAGCCTGCTGTACGACCTGGCCACCCCGCTGTACGGGCTGACCTTCGGTATGTCGATCCTGTCGATCGCCGTCGGCACGATCCTCTACCAGAAAAGGTTTATCCCGGAAGAGATTTCGATCCAGGAGCGGCATGACGGCGCCTCCCGGGAGATCGACCGCAAGACGGTCGTGGCGAACCTGACCGACGCCCTGGACGGCTCGACCGTCCGGCGGCGCAAGGTGATCGGGCTGTCGTTGGGACTGGGCCTTGGCGCGTTCGGGCTGTCGACTTTGGTGGCGTTTGCCGGCGGCCTGATCAAGAACCCGTGGAAGCCGGTGGTGCCCACCGCAAACGGCAAGAAGGCCGTGCTGTGGACGTCCGGCTGGACCCCCCGCTATCAGGGCGAGACCATCTTCCTCGCGCGGGCCACCGGCTCCGCCGGCGCGTCACCGTTCATCAAGATGCGTCCCGAAGACCTCGACGCCGGCGGCATGGAGACCGTCTTTCCGTGGCGGGAGTCCGACGGTGACGGCACCACCCCGGAATCCCAGGAAAAGCTCCGCGCGATCAACCAGGGCGTCCGCAACCCCGTGATGCTCATCCGGGTCCGGCCGTCCGACATGCCCCGGGTGGTCAAACGCCAGGGCCAGGAGAGCTTCAACTTCGGCGAGTTGTTCGCCTACACCAAGGTCTGCTCGCACCTGGGTTGCCCCGCGTCGCTGTACGAGGAGCAGTCCTACCGAATCTTGTGCCCTTGTCACCAGTCGCAGTTCGACGCCTTGCACTTCGCCAAGCCGATCTTCGGCCCGGCGGCCCGCGCGCTGGCGCAACTGCCCATCACGATCGACACCAACGGGTATCTAGTCGCCAACGGTGACTTCATCGAGCCCGTCGGACCGGCATTTTGGGAGCGCACAACATCATGAGTCCAAAACTGAGTCCCCCCAAACCGCCCAAGATCGGCGATGTCCTGGCCCGTCAAGGCGAAGACATCGACACGCGCTATCACCCCTCGGCGGCGGTACGCCGGCAGCTCAACAAGGTCTTCCCGACCCACTGGTCCTTCCTGCTGGGCGAGATCGCGATGTACAGCTTCATCGTGCTGCTGCTCACCGGCGTGTACCTGACGCTCTTCTTCGACCCGTCCATGGCCGAGGTCACCTACAACGGGGCCTACCAGCCGCTGCGCGGCGTCGATATGTCCAAGGCCTTCGCCTCCACTCTCGACATCTCCTTCGAGGTGCGCGGCGGCCTGTTCGTTCGTCAGGTGCATCACTGGGCCGCTTTGATCTTCGCCGCGTCGATCATGGTGCACCTGGCCCGCATCTTCTTCACCGGCGCGTTCCGCCGGCCCCGCGAAGCCAACTGGGTCATCGGCTCGCTGCTGTTTATTCTGGCGATGTTCGAGGGTTTCTTCGGCTACTCGCTGCCCGATGACCTGCTCTCGGGCATCGGAATCCGGGCGTCACTGTCATCGATCACGCTGGGGATGCCGGTGATCGGCACCTGGCTGCACTGGGCGCTGTTCGGCGGCGACTTCCCCTGCGGCGGTGTGGGTAACGAGTGCGCGACCGCGGGCTACATCATCCCCCGCATGTACGCGCTGCACATCCTGCTGTTGCCGGGGATCATCCTGGCCCTGATCGGGCTGCATCTGGCGATGGTGTGGTTCCAGAAGCACACCCAGTTCCCCGGCCCCGGCCGTACGGAGCACAACGTGGTCGGCGTCCGGGTCATGCCGATCTTCGCGGTCAAGTCCGGCGCGTTCTTCGCGGCGATCGTCGGCGTCCTCGGCCTGATGGGCGGCCTGCTGCAGATCAACCCGATCTGGAACCTGGGCCCGTACAAGCCATCTCAAGTCTCGGCCGGTTCGCAGCCGGACTTCTACATGATGTGGACGGAAGGCCTGGCCCGCATCTGGCCGCCGTGGGAGTTCTACTTCTGGCACCACACGGTTCCCGCCGCCGTCTGGGTGGCGCTGATCATGGGCCTGATCTTCGTCCTGCTGATCGTCTACCCGTTCCTGGAAAAGCGGTTCAGCGGTGACTACGCGCATCACAACCTGCTGCAACGGCCCCGAGATGTCCCGGTACGCACGTCGATCGGCGCGATGGCGATCTCGTTCTACATGTTGCTGACGCTCGCGGCGATGAACGACATCATCGCGTTCAAGTTCCAGATCTCGCTGAACGCGACGACGTGGATCGGCCGCATCGGGATGGTGGTCCTCCCGCCGGTGGTCTACTTCATCACCTACCGGTGGTGCGTTGCGCTGCAACGCAGCGACCGGGAGGTGCTCGCACACGGCGTCGAGACCGGCATCATCAAGCGGCTGCCGCACGGCGCTTACATCGAGCTGCATCAGCCGCTCGGCCCCGTCGACGACCACGGCCACCCGCTACCGCTCGAATACCAGGGCGCGGCGCTGCCCAAGCGGATGAACAAGCTGGGCTCGGCCGGTTCACCGGGTAGCGGCAGCTTCTTGTTCGCCGATCCCGTGTCGGAGGATGCGGCGCTGCGCGAGGCTGCACACAGCTCCGAGCAACGTGCCCTGACCGCGCTGCGCGAGCACCAGGAAAGCACCGTCGGTTCGTCCAACGGCAAGGACGGCGAGCACCACTAGCGCCGCGCCGGTTCAGTGCAGGCCGTGTCGCACTGTTGCTGGGCGGCCCGCAGGATGCAGCCGGCGGTCAGGAAGGCCGGCTTCGCCTGGTCGCGGGCCTCGACGGGTAGGTTCGCCGCGCAGCGCAGCACCATTAGGGCGAGTGCGCTGTAGGTCGCGTACGGGATGATCAACAGGTTGACGCTTGCGTCGCCCCCGATGACGGTCATCACGTGCTGGCGTTTTCGTTCCCAACCGGACCAGTTCAAGTCGGGTGGTCGCTGCAGCGGTGGCCAGTTGACGTTGATGGAGCTGATGTCTCCCAGCAAGGGGGTCAGCACGGCAACCAGGTCGGGCAGTTCGTTGGTGATGCGGTCCGCGCGTGGCCACCACGCGCCGTCGATGGCGCGGCCGAGTTCACGAGCCACCGACAGCCGGACGGGATTGGCCCGGCGTCGGCGTTCGAACAACTCGGTCATCCACGGACCCGACGGTCACGGTCAGGCAGTTTCGCGGCGTCCACGGGAGGTCCCTTCACGTTGGCGTCGTTCGCCCGGGCGAGCGTGGGGCGGACGGAGGAATCGCATTGCCCGTGGATGGCATCCGCACTGGTCGCGGCGGACCCCCGCTGACAACGAAACGGCTCATATTGGACGCTACGCCACCGGCGACCCACCAGGGCCGCCAGGGTGCCGGACGGCGCGGCGCGGCCTGCACGAGGGCTGAGGAACCGCCCCCGGCGGGGCGCATCCCCGGCTGGGCGGACCGGCCGACCCCGTCGGTGCACTACAGTGGCGAGGGCCTGACCGTGGCGCTGTCCGGGTGAGCGGAGGGCCGACACGATGAGGGATGGGCGTAATGGCAATACAACACTGGGGCGACGCACCGGAGATCCATCCTTCGCAGATTCGGGTCGGTGACATCATCGGCACGTTGCGCCCCACGCAACTGCGTTACACCGTCAAGATGATCAGCGGGCCGCAGAGCACTCCCCGGCGCTGGACATTCTTCGGCCGCGACGACAACGGCGCTCAGCACACGAGCACGTTCGGCGAGGGCGAGTTGGTTCGCAGGTACGCCAAGGCGTCATGACGAGCGCCTACTGCGCGGCGACGGCGCGGCGCAGCTGGCGAACGTGCAGCCACTCGATCACCGGCATCCCCGCGGTGACGACGCCGGCGACCCCGTACGCGACCCAGGACGGGCCGTCGTGTCCCACGGCCATCAGATAGGTCCCCGTCGCCACCGCGACCAGCGCCGCGCCCATCGCGCCGACCAATAGCACGATGGCGCGCAACCACACTCGATCGACAGCCTCACCCGACCAGTCGGAGTCGGCCGCCTGAGCCGGCGCCAGCACCCTCGGGTGCCGCGCCCGTTCGGCCGCGGTGCGGGGCGCCTGGGACATGAGCCGCACCGGGGGCCGGTTGGGCGCGGTCATCCCCCGGGCGGCCGGCTCGGTCTGGGCCATCCGGCGGGCCCGCAACAGCATCGGGATCGCCCCGGCGATGATCAGCGCGGACACGACGATCACGGCATACAACACCCACGAGGTGGAATGCGTGCTGCTGGCCGCTTTGTGAAAGCCCCGCCCCATGTCCGCCAGCGCGACGGTCGCGGCCACGCTCACGCCCAGCAACAGCAGCCAGATGGCGGCGCACGCCCCGACCAGGATGCGGTCGATGACGTCGGGCGAAATGGTGTCGTCCCCCGCCCCGCGGCGGTACGCCGCATACCTGCTGACCATCAGCAGCTCGTCTGCGGTGCGTCGGTGGTATTCGACGAAAGGACCGTTCCGTCGCTTGTCGTGATCGAGCAGTTGAGCTTGCTGACCCGGAACAGGCTGGACGCCTCGACGGAGCCCACGTCGGACTGCGAGATCGGCGTGACGGTCATCGACCACGGGATGTACACGTTGTGCTGCGTGCGCCGCCGCCCAGACGCGTCGACGTAGGTCACCGAGATGATGTCACCGGGCGCTTTGGTGCCGGTCACCGAATAGGTCACCTGCCGCGGCCCGGACGGTGTCGTCGGCGGCGGTGGCGCTGCCGCCGTTGAAGTGGCCGGGGGCGGTGCCGGAGCGGGCGCCGGCGGTGGCGGCGGCGGTGCAGGCGTCACCGTCACGGTCTGTGTCTCCGTTGCTGTCGGGGGCGGCGGTTCGGTCGTGGGTGGTGGTGGTGGAGGCGGCGGTTTGGTGGTCGTTATCTCGTCTTGCATCGGCGGCGTCGTCGGGACGGTGGTGGTGTTGGGGTTGGCCAGCTTGCTGGTGTCGGTGCGCGCGAATAGCAGCGACACGGACACCACGAGCGCGATGGCGGCCACAATGGCGGCGACCCCGATCACCCACGGCCAGCGCGGAGCGCCGTGTTCGTCCTCGTCCTCGGCCGACTCGTCGAACGTGTCGTAGTCGTAGAGCCTGAGATCGGCCGGCAGGTAAGGGCCGCTGATGAAGTGCTCCGACTCCGGAGCCGAATAGGCCCGCGAATAGGCGTCGGTCTGGCCCGTTTGGTCGGCCGCCGGTTCGGCGCTGTCGTCGAAGGGTTCGAGTTCGTTATCGGAACCGAGTTCGCCGCCGGGTTCGGGGGCGTCCGCGGGCTCGCTATCGGAATCCGGTTGGTGGGGAGCCTCGTCCACGGAATCGGGTTCCTCAGGTTCCCATTCCGGGGGTTTTGGCCCGCTCATCTTCGCCTGCCCTGTCCGACTGCCTCACCAGCGCGCGGCGCCCGGCGGCCAAACCAGTGCGCGCGCGCTTGAGAAATTGTCATTTGCCTGGGCAAAACATTACCGAACCGAGAGGGGCAAAGAAGTCTTGGCGAACCGGCCGCAGATCACGTGATCTGATTGTGACCTTAACGGCTGCGAATCAGTGCTTCTCGAGGCCGACGTAGTACTCGAAGACCAGTCCCGCAACCGACGCAAGGACGAACGTCACCCCCGCGGTGATCAGCCACGACTGCCACAACGCGATACCGACCGCGGTCACCGCGGCCGACAGCGCGACCAGGATCGGCCACCAGCTGTGCGGGCTGAAGAAGCCCAATTCACCTGCTCCGTCGCTGATCTCGGCGCCCTCGTAGTCCTCCGGCCGAGTATCGATGCGACGCGCCACGAACCGGAAGAAGGTGGCAACGATCAAAGCCATCCCGCCGGTCAGCGCCAGCGCGGTCGTGCCCGCCCATTCCTCACCGCCGGTGGCGAAAAGCGCTGTCAGCACCGCATAAAGCACCGAAACCACAATGAAAAACCCGGCGACGACTTCGAAAAGCCTGGCTTCAATATGCATTTGGTGTCCTAACCTACTGACTTCCGGCCAACTGGCCGCGGCGGGTGTCGAACGGGTGGGTGGTCACCGCGAGGGGCGCCTGACCGATCGCCTGCAATGCCTGGGCGTTGCTCTTTCCATCGATCCGCTGCTGCAAGTAGGCCTTGAAGTCGTTGGGCGGCACCACCCGAACCTCGAAGTTCATCATCGAGTGATAGGTGCCACAGAACTCGGCGCAGTGCCCGACGAAGGCGCCGGGCCTGCTGATGTCGTCGACCTGGAAGACGTTCACCGAGTTGTTCGCCTCAGGGTTGGGGATCACGTCGCGCTTGAACAGGAATTCCGGAACCCAAAACGTGTGGACGACGTCCGCGGACGCCAGCCGGAACTGGATGCGCTTGCCGGTGGGCAATACCAGCACCGGGATTTCGTCGCTGCTTCCCAGGATTTCGACCTTGTCGAAGTTCAGGTAGGTCCGGTCCGCGGTGTTGAGCCCGCGGACCGGTCCGACGAGCTCCTCGCCGTGGGCGTCCTTGCCTTCGGGCTTGGAGACCATCGCGTTCTTGCGGGCCTGATCGGCACCCTGGTAGGTCAGGGTGCGGTCTTTGAAGTCGACACGCTGGTAGCCGAACTTCCAGTTCCACTGGAAGGCCGTGACGTCGACCACGACCTCGGGGTCCTTGTCGACGTGCAGCATCTTTTCCTGCACGACCACGGTGAAGTAGAACAACACCGAGATGATCAGGAACGGCGTCACCGTCAAAACCAGCTCCAGCGGCATGTTGTAACCGAACTGGCGAGGCAGCTCGGTGTCAGTGGCCTTCTTCCGGTGGAAGGCCGACGCCCAGAAGATCAGACCCCACACGATGGCCCCGACCACCAGCGAGGCGATCGTCGCTCCGATCCAGAGCTCGCGGTTGAGCTGGGCCTGCGGGGTGATGCCCTTGGGCCAACCCAAACCCAGCACGTCCGACCAGCTGCATCCGCTCAGGGTTACCGCCAGGACGCCGAACGTCGCGGCCAGCGCCAGCGGCCGCAGACGACGGAACAGGCCCTGCCGAACGCCTCCGGAACGGCTGCCGAAAAGGCCCCGAAACCTGCCCTGCGACAAACGTTGCGAACGGACCTGCTCGCGAGGTGTCACGTTGGCGCCTCCTGCTCGGATATCGAATACTACGCAGCGTAGACCACGCCGCTGACCCGAGCGACGAAACCCCGGCCTGCTGGGCCGGGGCGACCCGCCGGGTGCGCCCGCCACGGGCGTACCCAAAGTGCGGCATACTGGGGCGCCGTGTGTGGTCTGCTGGCGTTTGTCGCTGCCCCGGACAGTGCCGACGCCGCCCGGGCCGACGATGCTATCGCGCGTGCGTCGCATTTGATGCGCCACCGCGGGCCCGACGAGCCGGGCACGTGGACCGACCTAGGAGCCGCAGGCTCCCGGGGAGGCGCCGTGTTCGGCTTCAACCGGCTGTCGATCATCGACATCGCCCATTCGCACCAGCCGCTGCGCTGGGGGCCGCCGGAGGAGCCCGGCCGCTACGTGTTGGTGTTCAACGGGGAGATCTACAACTACCTCGAACTGCGCGACGAACTGGCCACCGCGCACGGCGCGGTGTTCGCCACCGACGGCGACGGCGAGGCCATCGTCGCCGGCTACCACTACTGGGGCGCCGACGTGCTCACGCGGCTGCGCGGCATGTTCGCCTTCGCCCTCTGGGACACCGCCACCCTCGAATTGTTCTGCGCCCGAGACCCTTTCGGCATCAAGCCGCTCTTCATGGCGACCGGCCCCGGTGGCACGGCGGTGGCCAGCGAGAAGAAGTGCCTGTTGGACCTGGCGGAATTGGCCGGCTTCGACACCCGGATCGACCAGCGGGCCGTGCAGCACTACACCGTCCTGCAGTACGTGCCCGAGCCCGAGACGCTGCACCGCGGGGTGGGCCGGCTCGAATCGGGCTGTTACGCCCGAATCCGGCCCGGCCGGCAGCCGGAGGTCACCCGCTACTTCGTGCCACGCTTCGCCGCCACACCGATCACCCGCGACACCGAGCAGGCCCGCTACGACGAGATCACCGCGGTGCTCGAGGACTCGGTGGCCAAGCACATGCGCGCCGACGTCACCGTCGGGGCGTTTCTTTCCGGCGGCATCGACTCCACCGCCATCGCTGCGCTGGCCATCCGGCACAACCCCAACCTGATCACGTTCACCACCGGTTTCGAGCGGGAGGGGTTCTCCGAGATCGACGTCGCGGTGGCCTCGGCCGAGGCGATCGGCGCCCGCCACATCGCCAAGGTGGTCCACCCGCACGAGTTCGTCGCCGCCCTGCCCGAAATCGTCTGGTACCTCGACGAGCCGGTGGCCGACCCCGCGCTGGTGCCGCTGTTCTTCGTGGCCAGGGAGGCCCGCAAGCACGTCAAGGTGGTGCTGTCCGGGGAGGGCGCCGACGAGCTGTTCGGCGGCTACACGATCTACCGGGAACCCTTGTCGCTGAAGCCGTTCGACTACCTGCCGCGGCCGCTGCGGAAGTCGATGGGCAAGGTGTCCAAGCCGCTGCCGGAGGGTATGCGGGGCAAGAGCCTGCTGCACCGCGGTTCGCTGACGCTCGAGGAGCGCTACTACGGCAACGCCCGCAGCTTCTCCGATGCCCAGCTGCGCGACGTGCTGCCCGGCTTCCGCGAGGAATGGACCCACACCGACGTCACCGCCTCGGTGTACGCCGAGTCGGCCGGCTGGGACCCGGTGGCCCGCATGCAGCACGTCGACCTGTTCACCTGGCTGCGCGGCGACATCCTGGTCAAGGCGGACAAGATGACGATGGCCAACTCGCTGGAGCTGCGGGTGCCGTTCCTGGATCCCGAGGTGTTCGCGGTCGCCTCGCGACTGCCCGTCGAGGCCAAGATCACCCGCACCACCACGAAGTACGCGCTGCGGCGGGCCCTGGAGCCCATCGTTCCCGCGCACGTGCTGCACCGGCCCAAGCTCGGGTTCCCGGTGCCCATCCGGCATTGGTTGCGCGCGGGCGAACTGCTGGACTGGGCCTACGGGTTGGCGGCGTCGTCGCAGGCCGGTCACCTCGTCGACCTGGCCGCCGTCCGGCGGATGCTCGACGAGCACCGCAACGGCGCCAGCGATCACAGCCGCCGGCTGTGGACGCTGCTGATCTTCATGCTCTGGCACGCGATCTTCGTCGAGCGCAGCGTGGTGCCGCAGATCAGCGAGCCGCACTACCCCGTGCAGCTCTAGCCAGAGTCGAGGGCTTCGAGTGTGAACCCCGTGCGCAGATCTTCGGCGTGTCGCCGGCGCGCGACCTGGCTGGATCGCGGAGTCAGGCCAGCACGCCGGCGATCTCGTCGGCCGCGTCGTCGCCATAGGCGTCGGCCAGCCGGCTCGCCGCGGTCTCGCGGTTCCAGTCCCACTGCTGGGTTCCGGTCGACTCCAGGACCAGCACGGCGACCAGCGAGCCCAGCTGGGCAGAGCGCTCCAGGCTCAGACCGGTGCTGCGCCCGGTGAGGAAACCGGCGCGGAACGCGTCGCCGACGCCGGTGGGGTCGGTCTGGCTGGTTTCGGGCACCACGCCGACGTGCGTCGTCGTGCCGTCCGGCTCGACGATGTCCACGCCCTTGGGGCCCAGGGTGGTCACCCGCAGGCCGACCTTGCCCTGCACGTCGGCCTCCGACCAACCGGTCTTGTTGAGCAGCAGCTCCCACTCGTAGTCGTTGGTGAACAGGTAGGCGGCGCCGTCGACGAGCTTGTCGATCTCGTCGCCGGACAGGCGGGGCAGCTGCTGGGACGGGTCGGCGGCGAAGGGCAGGCCAAGCCTGCGGCACTCCTCGGTGTGCACCACCATCGCGTCCGGGTCGTTGGCCCCGATGATCACCAGGTCGGGCTCACCGATGGACGACACCACGTCGGCGAGCTTGATGTTGCGGGCCTCCGACATGGCACCCGGGTAGAACGACGCGATCTGGGCCATGTCGAGGTCGGTGGTGCAGGTGAAGCGCGCCGTGTGCGCCTTCTTCGAGATGAGCACGTTGTCGCAGTTAACGCCGTGCGACTGCAGCCACCGCCGGTAGTCGTCGAAGTCGTCGCCGGCCGCGCCCACCAGCGCGACGTCACCGCCGAGCACGCCGATGGCGTAGGCGATGTTTCCCGCCACGCCGCCGCGGTGAATCACCAGGTCGTCGACCAGGAAACTGAGCGATACCTTCTGCAAATGGTCGGCCAGCAGGTGCTCGGAAAATTTGCCGGGGAACCGCATCAAATTGTCGGTCGCAATCGAACCTGTCACCGCGATCGTCACCAATGTCTCCGCTCTTCGTTAGTAAGGTTATCTAGCTTACGCACGCGTCTGGACCGTCGCTGTGTCCGCGGTCGGCGCGAGGCGGTGCGCTAGCCTCCCTAGGAAACTCGCTCAAGTCGCGGGGCCACGATGCCCGATCGGGGTATCCCGCCCGTAGTCCCGTCTACCACCGCAGGAGACCACGATGGCAGGTCCGCACTCGCCGAACCACACTGTCGGCGGCAGCGGACCCAGCGGACCCGAGCCCCCAGCCGAATCTCAGCCGCTCGAGTTCCCCGACGACTTCCGCGCCGGCGACGCTCCCGCCAATTATGCCGGGCAGCCTCCCCCGCCGATGCCGTACCCGCCGCGCCGCTCCAAGCGGCGGCTGATCATCGGCGTTCTGTTGGCCATCGCGCTGGTGGCCGCCCTGACCGTGGCGATCGTCTACGGCGTTCGCACCAACGGGGCCAACACCGGCGCCACGTTCTCGGAGGGTGCGGCTAAGACGGCGATTCAGGGATACCTGGACGCCCTCGACCACCGCGACACCGACGAGATAATCCGCAACGCCCTGTGCGGCATGTACGACGGCGTGCGCGACAAACGAACCGACCAGGCGTTGGCCAAGCTGAGCAGCGACGCGTTCCGCAAGCAGTTTTCCGAGGTCGAGGTGACCTCGATCGATAAGATCGTCTACCTGTCGCAGTACCAGGCCCAGGCCCTGTTCACCATGCGGGTGTCCCCCGCGGCCGGGGGCCCGTTGCGCGGTGACCTACAGGGCATCGCCCAGCTGCTTTTTCAGCGGGGCCAGATCATGGTGTGCTCGTACGTGCTCCGCACCGGGGGCTCGTACTGAGCGCGGTCCCCTTGCGGGGTTACCCGGTCAGTTGAACGAGTCGCCGCAGGCGCACGAGCCGGTGGCGTTGGGATTGTCGATGGTGAAGCCCTGCTTCTCGATGGTGTCGACGAAATCGATGGACGCGCCTTCCACGTAGGGCGCGCTCATCCGGTCCACCGTCAGCGTCACGCCGCCGAAGTGGGCGGTCAGGTCGCCGTCCAGCGTCCGGTCGTCGAAGAAGAGGTTGTAGCGCAGGCCCGCGCACCCGCCGGGCTGGACCGCGATACGCAACGCCAGGTCATCCCGTCCCTCCTGGTCAAGCAGGGACTTTGCCTTGGTGGCGGCGGCCTCGGTCAGGATCACGCCGTGCGTCTTGGCGTCCGACTCGTTTTGAACCGTCATTGCTTCTCCTACATGCTTCATCGTTGGGTGGGTTGTTCAGGTTCGAGCCCGCTGGTCTTGCGTTAGGCGGCCCAATCCGCCCGGAAAAAGCCCACTGGTTCAACGGTACCTTGCAGGACCGCTATTCCCGAGTCGCGCCGCCACCACCGATGCCAGACCCATGAGCTGATTGGCCGCGTCGGCCTGCGCCAGCCGCACCGATCCGGCGTGATCGGCGATGGACAGGGCGGCCATGATGCCCGCCGAGCGCACCGTGGCGTTGTCCAGGCCGACCTGGCCGGCCAGCACGACCACCGGCACTCCCCGCGGCAGGGCCGCGTCCGCGAGAAAGCCCACCACCTTGCCGTGCAGGGACTGCTCGTCGAACCGGCCTTCTCCGGTGACGATCAGCTCCGCCACGTCCAGATCGTCAGCCAAGCGGGTGTGGTGGGCGATGATCGCCGCGCCCGACTCGCACCGGGCGCCGAGTGCCAGCAGTCCGGCACCGATGCCGCCGGCGGCGGCCGCGCCCGGTTCGGCGCTCACGTCGCGTCCGGCTACCGCCTCGAGGATGAGTGCCCACGCCTGGAGTCGGACTTCCAGGGCCGCGACGGTGACCGTGTCCGCCCCCTTCTGGGGCCCGAACACCCTGGCCGCCCCCCACGGCCCGAGCAGGGGGTATTCGGTGTCGGAGGCGGCGATGAGCTCCACGTTGGCCAGTTGGCTGCGGGCGGAATCCAGGCCGCCGAGCTCGGCGATCATCCCCTGCCCGCCGTCTGTGCACGCGCTGCCACCCAGCCCGACCACGATCCGCGTCGCCCCGGCCCGCATCGCCTCGGCGATCAGCTGCCCCACTCCCCTGCTGTGGGCCGCCATCGCGGTCTCCGGGGTGGGCGGACCGCCCAGCAAGGCCAGGCCGCACGCCTGCGCGCACTCCAGGTATGCGGTCGCCGTGCCGGGGTCGAACACCCATTCGGCCTCGACCATGGTGGACAGCGGCCCGGACACCCGCAGCCGCCGCTTCTTGCCCAGCCGGCTGGCGAGCACCTCGACAAAGCCAGGGCCGCCGTCGGACTGCGGGGCGACGATGAACCGATCGCCCGGACGGCATCGGGTCCACCCGGTCGCGATGGCCGCCGCGGCCTCCACGGCCGTCATGCTGTCGCCATAGCAATCCGGAGCGACCAGAACGAGCATGGCGGGCAGCTGCAGGCGGCCGGGAGCGAGGCCCAAGGCGGCATCATCCGAGCCCATCGACCCGTCGTCCATCACCGGCAGCCGTTCATCACTGGTAAGAGTAGGGCCAAGTGAGGTGCTGACGTAGGTCTAATAGCGAGGCATTCCAAGCCAATTCCGGGACGCGCCACCGGCGAAGTAACCTGGCCACTGTGAAGTTGATGGGCCGTAAGAAGGACCAGGACGAGGACCTTGACGAGGGCGCGGCCGCCGACGCCCCCGAGGCGACGCCTGCCGGGTCGCGTGGGACGAGCCCCAAGGGCCGGCCCACGCCCAAGCGCAACCAAGCGCGGCGCACCCCGCGGAAGGGACCGGTCGCGCCCGCGCCGATGACCGCGTCGGAGGCGCGGGCCCGCCGCAAATCGCTGGCCGGTCCCAAGCTCAGCCGCGAGGAACGCAAGGCCGACCGGACCGACCGCCGCGCCCGGATGACGAATCGCCGGGAACGGATGATGGCCGGCGACGAGGCTTACCTGTTGCCGCGCGACCAGGGCCCGATACGGCGCTACGTGCGCGACGTGGTGGACTCCCGGCGCAACCTGCTGGGCCTGTTCATGCCGGCGACGCTGTTGCTGATGTTCGCCATGTTCACCACACCGCAGCTCCAGCTCTACGTCTCTCCGGCGATGCTGTTCCTGATGGCCGTGATGATGGTCGACGGGCTACTCCTGGGCCGCAAGGTGAGCAAGCTGGTGGACGCGAAATTCCCGGACAACACCGAAAGCCGGTGGAAGCTTGGCCTGTACGCCGCCGGCCGGGCGTCGCAGGTGCGACGGCTGCGGACACCGCGACCCCAAGTCACGCGCGGCAGCGATGTCGACTAAACGCCGCGGCAAAGCCGCCTGACCACGGTGCGCACTCTGGTGCTCGGCGGGATCCGGTCGGGCAAGTCCCGGTGGGCCGAGGACGCCATCGCCGAGGCGCTGCCAGCCGGCCAGCCGGTTCGCTACCTGGCCCCCGGGCCGACCGGGAAGGCCGATGCGGCCTGGGCGGACCGGGTTGCCGAGCACCGCAGCCGTCGCCCCGCGCATTGGTCGACGGTCGAAACCGGCGACATCGCAAGCCAATTGCGCGGCTCGCCGGACACCCCGACGCTCGTCGACGACCTGGGCGCCTGGCTGACCGGCACGCTGGACCGCCACCGCGGATGGGACGGCGGCTCGGTGGCGGCGCCGGTCCGCGACACGATCGACGCCATGCTCGCCGCCGTCAGCGACTTCAATTCCACGTTGGTGCTGGTCAGCCCGGAGGTCGGCTTGGCCGTGGTCCCGGCCACCGCGTCCGGGCGCCGGTTCGCCGACGAACTCGGCAGCCTCAACCAGCGCGTCGCCGAGCTGTGCGACCGGGTGGTGCTGGTGGTGGCCGGGCAGGCGGTGCCGATCAAGCCGTCGGGGACCTGATGGAGTTCGCCCCGGTATCGCCGCCCGATGCGGGCGTCGCCGCGGCCGCCCGCGCCCGCCAAGACACCCTGACCAAGCCGAGGGGTGCGTTGGGGCGCCTCGAGGACCTGTCGGTGTGGATCGCGTCATGTCAAGGGCATTGCCCGCCGAGGCAATTCGAGCGTGCCCGGGTGGTGGTGTTCGCCGGTGACCACGGTGTCGCCCGGTCCGGGGTGTCGGCCTACCCGCCGGAGGTGACCGCTCAGATGGTCGCCAACTTCGACGCCGGCGGGGCGGCGATCAACGTGCTCGCCGATATCGCCGGCGCGACGGTGCGCGTCGCGGACCTGGCGGTTGCGGGCGATGCGCTGACGGACCGGATCGGTGCCCACAAGGTGCGGCGCGGCAGCGGCGACATCACCGTCGAGGACGCGCTGACCGACGACGAGACGGCCGCCGCGATCGCCGCGGGCCGGGCCATCGCCGACGAGGAGGTCGACGCGGGCGCCGACCTGTTGATCGCCGGGGACATGGGGATCGGAAACACCACCCCGGCGGCGGTGTTGGTGGCGGCGCTGACCAACGCCGAGCCTGTCGCGGTGGTGGGCTTCGGCACCGGGGTCGACGACGCCGGATGGGCGCGCAAGACGGCCGCGGTGCGCGACGCCCTGTTCCGGACGCGGCCGGTGCTGCCCGACCCGGTCGCGTTGTTGCGCTGCGGCGGGGGCGCCGACTTCGCCGCGATGGCGGGGTTCTGCGCGCAGGCCGCGGTGCGGCGTACCCCGCTGCTGCTCGACGGGATGGCGGTGACGGCCGCCGCGTTGGTCGCGGAGCGGCTGGCCCCCGGCGCCCGGCTGTGGTGGCAGGCCGGGCATCGGTCCACCGAGCCCGGCCATGCCCTGGCGCTGACCGAGCTCGGCCTGGAGCCGATCCTGGACCTGCGGATGCGGCTGGGCGAGGGAAGCGGCGCCGCGCTGGCCGTCCCGGTGCTGCGCGCCGCGGTGGCCACGCTGTCGTCGATGGCCACGTTTACCCAGGCCGGCGTGTCCGACCAGGCCGTTCCACCATCGTGATGCGTTCGCTGGCAACGGCTTTCGCGTTCGGTACGGTCCTGCCCGTCTCGCATTCTCGGCCCGCCCCGATGGGCCGCGGCGCCATGGCGGCGCTGCCGGTGGTGGGCGCCGTCTTGGGTGCGTTGGCCGCGGCCGTGACGTGGGGCGGGGCCTGGGCGTTCGGCCCGTCCAGTCCGCTGTCCGGCCTGCTCGCCGTCGCGGCGCTGCTGCTGGCGACGCGCGGCCTGCACATCGATGGTGTCGCCGATACGGCCGACGGACTGGGCTGTTACGGGTCGCCGGAGCGCGCCCTGGCGGTCATGCGGGACGGGTCGACCGGACCGTTCGGCGCGGCGGCCGTCGTCCTGGTGATCGCGCTGCAGGGGCTGGCCTTCGCGGCGCTCGGGGCGGCGGGCAGGCCGGGGATCGTCGGCATCGCCGTGGTGGTCGTCGCCGGCCGGGTGGCCGCGGTGCTGGCCAGTCGCCGGTCGGTGCCGGCGGCCGCCGGCAGCGCCCTGGGCGCGCGGGTCGCCGGCACCCAGCCGGTCATCGTCGGAGCGGCCTGGGTCGCGGTGCTGCTCGTCGTTGCGTTGGCGGCGGGACCGCGGCCGTGGCAGGGACCGGTCGCGATGCTGGCGGGCCTGTCCTGCGGCGCGGTGTTGGTGCGGCACTGCGTGCGCCGCTTCGGCGGCATCACCGGCGACGTGCTGGGTGCCGTCATCGAGCTGACCACGACGGTGAGCGCCGTGGCGCTCGCCGGATTGGTGCGGTTCTAGCCGAGCCGCGCCATCCAGCCGTGGGTGTCGGCGAAGGTCCCCCGCTGGATCCCGGTCAGCGTGTCGCGCAGCGCCATCGTCACCTCACCGGGCCGACCGTCGGCGACGGTGAAGTCGGTATCGCCGTATTTCACCTGCGAGACCGGGGTGATGACGGCCGCGGTGCCGCAGGCGAACACCTCGGTGATCTCGCCGGCGGCGGCCTTCTTCTGCCACTCGTCGATGTCGATCTTGCGTTCCTCGACCGAGAACCCGGCGTCAATAGCCAACTGCAGCAACGAATCCCGGGTGATACCCGGCAACAGCGAACCGGACAACTCCGGGGTGACCAACCGCGCCGACCCCCCGCTGCCGAACACGAAGAAGATGTTCATGCCGCCCATTTCTTCGACGAAACGCCGTTCGACGGCGTCCAGCCACACCACCTGGTCGCACTCGTGCGCGGCGGCCTCGGCCTGCGCCAGCAGGGAGGCGGCGTAATTGCCACCGAACTTGGCCGCGCCGGTGCCGCCCGGGCTGGCCCGCACGTACTCGGTCGACACCCAGACGGTGACGGGGTTGATGCCGCCCTTGAAGTAGGCCCCGGCCGGTGAGGCGATCAGCAGGTAGCGGTACCGCTTGGACGGCCGCACGCCCAATCCGGGCTCGGTGGCGATCATGAACGGGCGCAGATACAGCGCGTCTTCGCCGCCCGCGGCGGGCACCCAGGGCTTGTCGACGGCGATGAGCTGACACAGCGAGCCCATGAACAGCTCGTCGGGCAGTTCGGGCATCGCGAGCCGCCGCGCCGACGACCGCAACCGCGCGGCGTTGGCCTCGGCGCGAAAGGACACGATCGAGCCGTCCGACCAGCGGTACGCCTTGAGCCCTTCGAAGATCTCCTGCGCGTAGTGCAGCACGATCGCCGACGGGTCGAGCTCTATCGGGCCGTACGGCATCACGCGCGCGTTGTGCCAACCCCGTTCATCGTCGTAATCGATCGACACCATGTGGTCGGTGAAGTACTTGCCGAAACCGGGCTCGGCCAGGATGGATCCACGTTCGGCGTCGGTCGCGGGGTTAGCCGAACGCGAAACCGTGAACTCGAGGGAGCCGCTGGTCATGGGGCTGATTGTATATCCGCCTGCGACCGGGCTTTTCACCTGAACCGGCGGCACTAACGGGTTTTCGCTTCGACGAAGGGCGGGCGCACGACTTCACACTCGGCGGCGCGCCCGCGGATGTCGACCGTGATTTGCTGGCCGTCCTCGACCCCCGCGTCTGCGTCGATCAGCGCGAGCCCGATGCCGACTTGCAGCGTCGGGGAGAAAGTCCCCGAGGTGGTGACCCCGACCGGCGTCTCACCGGCGAGCACCGTCAGACCGGGACGCAGCACACCGCGGCCGACCATCCGCAGGCCGCGCAGCAGCCGCCGCGGTCCCGCCGCCTTCTCCGCCAGCAGCGCGTCCCGGCCGAAGAACGCGTCCTTCTTCCAGCCGATCGCCCAGCCGCATCGCGCCTGCAGCGGCGAAATGTCCAGCGCCAGTTCATGGCCGTGCAGCGGATAGCCCATCTCGGTGCGCAGCGTGTCGCGGGCGCCCAGGCCCGCGGGCTCGCCGCCGGCGGCGCTGACCGCCGCGGCCAGCGCGTCGAACACCACACCCGCGGATTCCCACGGCGGTAGCAGTTCGTAGCCGTGCTCTCCGGTGTATCCGGTCCGGCACACCCGCACCGGCACCCCCGCATAGGACGCGTCGGCGTAGCCCATGTAATCCATGTCGGTCGGCAGGCCCAGCTCGCCGAGCACGTCCGCCGACCGCGGGCCCTGCACCGCCAGCACCGCGTAGGAGCGATGCTCGTCGGTGATCGTCAGGCCGCCCGGGGCGGCCGCCTGCAGCGCCTGGACCACCGCGGCGGTGTTGGCCGCATTGGGTACCAGAAAGATCTCGTCGTCGTGGACGTAGTAGGCGATCAAGTCGTCGATGACGCCGCCGGATTCGGTGCAGCACAACGTGTATTGCGCTTTGCCCGGCCCGATACGGCTCAAGTCGTTGGTGAGCGTCGAGTTGACGAATTCGGCGGCACCCGGCCCGCGGATCAACGCCTTGCCGAGGTGGCTGACGTCGAACAGGCCGACCGCGTTGCGGGTGGCGTTGTGTTCGCTGACGGTGCCGGCATACGACACCGGCATCAGCCAGCCGCTGAACTCAGCGAAACTGGCCCCCAAGTCGCGGTGGCGGTCTTCCAACGGGCCATGCTGTACGTCATCGGTCACGACGGTTCACCCTAATCCCGGGTACTGGCACACTTGGGTGGGTGGTCGATTCCCCGGACTTCGAAGCGCTTGAGGCTGCCGGAGTCGCTAGTCCGCACGAGCGGGCCGACCTGATCAAGTACCTGGACGAACTCGGCTTCACCGTCGACGAAATGGTGGAAGCCGAACAGCGCGGACGGCTGTTCGGGCTTGCCGGTGACGTCCTGCAATGGTCGGGGCGCCCGATCCACACGATGGCGACCGCGGCCGAGCAACTCGGCTTGTCGCCCGAGGAAGTCACCCACGCGTGGGGTTTGCTCGGCCTGACCGTCGCCGGCCCTGACGTTCCGTCGCTGAGCCAGGCCGACGTCGATGCGCTGACGACCTGGGTCGCCTTGAAGGCGGTCGTGGGTGAGGATGGCGCGTTCGGACTGCTGCGGGTACTCGGTGCCGCGATGGCCCGGCTCGCGGAGGCCGAGTCGACGGCGATCCGAGCCGGGACGCCGGACATCCAGATGACCTACACCAACGACGAGCTCGCCACGGCGCAGGCGTACCGCGCGGTCGCGGAGTTCGTCCCCCGGATTTCAGCGCTGATCGACGTCGTTCACCGCCACCATCTGACCGGCGCCCGAACCCACTTTGAAGGCGTCCTTCGCGACACTTCGGCAAGCGTGGTGTGCGGCATCGGTTTTGCCGATCTGTCCGGCTTCACCGTGCTCACCCGCGCGCTTACCCCCGCGCAGCTTTCGGAATTGCTCAACGAGTTCGCCGGAACCGTCGCAGACGTGGTGCATCGCGACGGCGGCCGGGTGGTGAAGTTCATCGGTGACGAGGTGATGTGGGTGAGCGCGTCACCCGAACACCTTGCCAAGGCGGCGGTCGATCTCGTCGACCATCCGCGGGCGCGCGAGGAGGGTCTGCAGGTCCGTGCCGGCCTTGCGTACGGCACCGTCCTGGCGATCAACGGGGACTACTTCGGCAGTCCGGTCAACCTGGCGGCGCGTCTGGTCGGGGCCGCGGCCCCGTGCCAGATCCTGGCCGATTCGGCCCTGCACGAGCAATTGCCGGATTGGCCGGCGACGTCCCGCGGCCCCTTTGACCTCAAAGGTTTTGACGCCCCCATCATCGCCTTCGAGCTGCACGGTAGGGGCGCCGCCGATCTCGGTGCGGTCTCCGGCGATTAGGGTAAATGCCCGTGACCACCGAATTGAGCTATGAAAGCCCCTCCGTAAACGTCGCCACATCACTGCCGAAACGCGGGGCGGGCTCTTCGGTATTGATCGTGCCGGTCGTCTCGACCGGCGACGAAGACAGGCCGGGGGCGGTGGTTGCCCCGGGCGAATCGCTGCTGCCGGCGGACGCGGTCGCCGAAATCGAATCCGGCCTGCGGGCACTGGACGCCACCGGCGGCAGTGAGCAGGTCCACCGCCTGGTGGTGCCGTCGCTGCCGGTGTCCAGCGTCCTGACGATCGGCCTCGGTAAACCGCGACCCGAGTGGCCCGCCGACACCATCCGTCGCGCCGCCGGGGTGGCGGCGCGGTCGCTGGGCACCGCCGAGGCGGTGATCACCACGCTGGCCGGGTTGCCCGGTGAATCCGGCGCCGACGTCTGCTCGGCGACCGTCGAAGGGCTGATCCTGGGCAGCTACCGGTTCACCGAATTCCGCACCGGCAAGACCGCGCCGAAGGACAAGGGGCTGCGCAAGATCACCGTGCTGTCCACCTCGAAGGACGCCAAAGCGGCCAGCGCGCACGGCGCGGCCGTGGCGACCGCGGTGGCCACCGCTCGCGACCTGGTCAACACGCCGCCGAGTCACCTCTTTCCCGCCGAATTCGCCAAGCGCGCAAGGGCTTTGGGCGAATCCGTGGGTCTCGAGGTGGAGGTGCTCGACGAGAAGGCGCTGCAGAAGGCCGGCTACGGCGGCGTGATCGGCGTCGGCCAGGGCTCGTCGCGGCCGCCGCGGCTGGTGCGGCTGACCCACCAGGGTTCGAAGCTGGCCAAGAAACCGAAGCAGGCAAAGCGAGTGGCGCTGATCGGCAAGGGCATCACGTTCGACACCGGGGGCATTTCGATCAAGCCGGCGGCATCGATGCACCACATGACCTCGGACATGGGCGGCGCGGCCGCGGTCATCGCCACCGTGACACTGGCCGCGCAGTTGCGGTTGCCGATCGACGTAATCGCCACCGTGCCGATGGCCGAGAACATGCCCTCGGCAACGGCGCAGCGCCCCGGCGACGTGCTGACCCAGTACGGCGGAATCACCGTCGAGGTGCAGAACACCGACGCGGAGGGCCGACTCATCCTGGCCGACGCCATCGCGCGGGCGTGTGAGGACAACCCGGACTACTTGATCGAGACGTCCACGCTGACCGGCGCGCAGACGGTGGCGCTGGGCGCCCGCATCCCCGGGGTGATGGGCAGCGACGAGTTCCGCGAGCGCGTCGCGGCGATCTCGCAAAAGGTCGGCGAGAACGGCTGGCCGATGCCGCTGCCCGATGAGCTGAAGGAAGACCTGAAGTCCACGGTGGCCGACCTGTCGAACATCAGCGGGCAGCGGTTCGCCGGCATGCTGGTGGCGGGCGTGTTCCTGCGCGAGTTCGTCGCCGACGGGGTGGCCTGGGCGCACATCGATGTGGCCGGCCCGGCCTACAACACCGGCAGCCCGTGGGGTTACTCGCCGAAGGGCGGCACCGGTGTGCCGACCCGCACCATGTTCGCGGTGCTCGAGGACATCGCCGAGAGCGGCTAGCCCTCCTTACCTCGCCAGCAACGAGAAGACGGCCCGCTTCACCTGGCGTCGTTGATCACCAACGGCCAAACCCCGATCGAGTGCCTGATCGAGGACCCGGGCTCCGGCCAGTTCGGATCGACGGCTCGCATGCGGCTGTTGCCCACCACCCACTGGGTGTAGGTCCACCCTTCGGCCAGCACTTCCCACACCCGCTCGCAAGGCGCGGCCACGTCCCGCGTCGCATTCAACACCACGACCCATTCCCCTCATCGACTACTGCGGCGGGATACCCACGAACCGGGCGCTGTATCCGCTCAACTTCGCGTTTACCGGCCACGAACAGTGGTTAATCTCGACCTACCGGTCGAAACCCGGACGGCGAAAGGCGAGATCGTGACGGTGCGACGGTTGATCCTCGGTGTGGGCGCGGTACTTTTGCTGGCCGGTGTGATCGGGCTATTGGCGCCGGTGTCGATTTCCGACGGCAACGGCCACTCCATCGGGTGCGGGAACGCCGTCGCCACGGATCTGTCCGCGGCCAGAAGCGCGAACAACAACAGCGTGGCGAACATCCCGATCCTCAATCAGGTTGTCCCGCACACCGACTATGTGGCGCAGTGCCAGTCGTCGGTGGGCAGCCGACGTATGTGGTCGATCCCGCTGGCGGTCATCGGGCTGCTCGCGATCGGCGGGACGTTGCTGACCGGCCGCCGGGGCGCGGCTCGGACGGGCACCTAGCCCCGGCGTCAGATCACCCGCATCCGGGCGGCGTTGCGCAGGCCTTGCGGCGCCAGACGCGAAAGGCCATACAGCGCATAGGCTTCCGGTGCGACCGGGCGAATCGGCTTCTTCTTCTTGACCGACGACAGGATCGCGTTGGCGACCTTGTCGGGACCGTAGTGCCGCAGCGCGAACATCTTGCCCAGCTGGCCCCGCCGGCCGTCGACCTGTTCACCCTTTCCCCCGGGCGCGTCGAACCGGGTGGTGTTGATGATGTTCGTGTCGATAACGCCCGGGCAGATTGTGGTCAGTCCCACCCCGGCGGCGTCGAGTTCGGCGCGCAGGCAGTCGGAGAACATGTAGGTCGCCGCCTTCGACGTGCAGTAGGCGTTCAGCGACTGCAGCGGCGCGTAGGCGGCCATCGACGACACGTTGACGATGTACCCCCCGGTGCCACGCTCCACCAGCCGCCTCGCGAATGACCGGCACCCGTTCACCACGCCGCCCAGGTTGACGTCGAGCACCCGGTCGAACTGCTCGGCCGGGGTGTCCAGGAAGCCCCCCGCCTGCCCGATGCCGGCGTTGTTGACCACGATGTCGGGCACGCCGTGCTCGGCGCTGACCCGCTCGGCGAACGCCTCCACCGCCTCGGCGTCGGACACGTCCAGCACGTACGCGTGCGCGGCGCCGCCGCGGGTGGCGATCTCGGCGGCGGTGGCCTTGACGGCCGCTTCGTCGATGTCGCTGATGACCAGCTCGGCGCCCTCCCGTGCGAACGCGAACGCCGTCTCGCGGCCGATTCCGCTGCCGGCGCCGGTGACCGACACCAGGGTGTCCCCGAAGGACCCGCGGGGACGCCCGACCTGCGCGCGCAGCAGCGCGCGGCTGGGCGGCTTGCCCTCGGCCAGATCGGCGAAGTCGTGCACCGCCGCGGCCATCACCTGCGGGTGGGACATCGGCGAGAAGTGACCGGCCTTGATGTCGCGCCGCCACAGCCGCGGCACGAAGCTCGGCGTGTGGTCGTAGCCGTACGGCCGCACGAACTTGTCCTTGGTGTTGACGATCAGCTGCACTGGCACGTCGACGACGTGGACGCCCTGGGCGCGACCGGAGAACGAGCGAAAGTAATTGGCGGGATAGGTTTTCACCGAACGGGCGGCGTCGCGGGCCAGATGCGGCGAGTGGTGGATCTGCTCGACCGGGATGTTGTCCACCGCGTTGCGCCGAAGCGCCGGGATCGACAGCGTCAGCCGAAGGAACAGCGGCGCGAGGACCGGGATCGAGAAGAACAGCATGTAGGTGAACCGGAGCGCCTGGCTGATCGCCCGGGCGAAGGTGCGCGGGCGCCAGGGCCGGCGCAGACCGCTGAAGATGTAATCGACCAGTTGCTCCTGACTGGGGCCGGACACCGACGTGAAGGTGGCGACCCGGTCACCGGCGCCGGGACGCTTCAGGTAGTGCCATACGCCCACCGAGCCCCAGTCGTGGGCGAGCACGTGCACGGGCCCGCCCGGGCTCAGCTCGCCGGTCACCGCGGCGAAGTCGTCGGCGAACCGGTCCATGGTGTACGCCGACACCGGCTTGGGCACCGAGGACTCACCGACGCCGCGGTTGTCATACCGAAGGATCCGGAACCGGTCGGCCAGCAGCGGCACGACACCGTCCCACAGCACGTGCGAGTCGGGGAAGCCGTGCACCAGCACGACGGTGGGGCCCTCGGGGTTGCCCTCTTCATAGATCGCGATTCGCGCGCCGTCGGCGCTGTCGACGAAATGCTGGGGTAGCTGTTGTGTTGCCGTCATCGGAACCTCCCCGCTTCAACTGCAGTGGCCACACCGTAGCAAGGGCGTTCGGGCCGTCCCGGCGACCGCGCGCGGTCCGCCCTGGATGTGTGCCGGCGCGGACGCAGTGACAGGATAGTTTTGGATAGCTACTTCGAACGGCTAGCAACATGTTCGACCCGCCCCGACCCACGAGCGATCGAGGAGTCAGAAACGATGGCCTTCTCCGTCCAGATGCCGGCACTCGGTGAGAGCGTGACCGAAGGGACGGTCACCCGCTGGCTCAAGCAGGAAGGCGACACCGTCGAACTCGACGAACCCCTCGTCGAGGTGTCCACCGACAAGGTCGACACCGAAATCCCGTCGCCCGCGGCCGGTGTGCTGACCAAGATCGTCGCCCAGGAGGACGACACCGTCGAGGTGGGCGGCGAGCTGGCCGTCATCGGCGACTCGTCCGAGGGCGGCGGTTCGGAGGCGGCCCCGCAGGCGCCCAGCCAGCCGGAGCCGCAGGCCGAATCCGCCCCGCCGGCCCAACCGAAGCCCGAGCCCGAAACGGCGGCGCCCCAGCCCGAGCCGGAACCCGAGCCCGAGCCCGAGCCCGCCCAGCAGAGTTCCGGTGGCGGCGACGCGACCCCGGTGTTGATGCCCGAGCTCGGCGAGTCGGTGGCCGAGGGCACGGTGACCCGCTGGCTGAAAAAGGTCGGCGATTCGGTCGGAGTTGACGAGGCGCTGGTGGAGGTGTCGACCGACAAGGTGGACACCGAGATCCCGTCACCGGTGGCCGGCGTCCTGATCAGCATCACCGCCGAGGAGGATGCCACCGTGCCGGTCGGCGGCGAGCTGGCGCGGATCGGCACCGGTTCCGGGGCCGCGTCCGCTCCGACACCCCCGCCGGCTCCCAAACCGCAACCCAAGCCCGAGCCGGCACCCCAGCCGCCCAAGGCCGAGGCGAAGCCCGAACCGCAGCCGGTTTCGCAGCCCGAGCCGTCCCCGGCGCCGAAACCCCAACCGGCGCAGGCGCAGCCGGCGGCCGAGCCGGGCGGCTCGGGTCCGAACGGCGCGCCGTACGTGACGCCGCTGGTACGCAAACTGGCCACCGAGAACGACATCGATCTGGCCGCGATCACCGGCACCGGGGTCGGTGGCCGCATCCGCAAGCAGGATGTGCTCGCCGCGGCGGAGGAGAAGCAACGACAGAAGCAGGCCCAGAAAGCGCCCGCGCCGCCCCGGGCAGCCGCCGCCGCGCCGGCCGTCGACGGCAAGGCGGCGCCGGCGCTGGCGCACCTGCGCGGCACCACGCAGAAGGCCAGCCGGATCCGCCAGATCACCGCGAACAAAACCCGGGAATCCCTGCAGGCCACCGCCCAGCTCACGCAGACGCACGAGGTCGACATGACCAGGATCGTCGGGTTGCGGGCCCGGGCGAAGTCCGCGTTCGCCGAGCGCGAGGGCGTCAATCTGACCTTCCTGCCGTTCATCGCCAGGGCGGTGATCGACGCGCTGAAGACCCACCCGAACATCAACGCCAGCTACAACGAACAGACCAAAGAGATCACCTACTACGACGCCGAACATCTCGGCTTCGCCGTCGACACCGAGCAGGGCCTGCTCTCCCCCGTCATCCACAACGCCGGCGACCTGTCGCTGGCCGGGCTGGCCCGGGCGATCTCCGACATCGCCGCGCGCGCCCGGTCCGGCGACCTCAAACCCGACGAGCTGTCCGGCGGCACCTTCACCATCACCAACATCGGCAGCCAGGGCGCGTTGTTCGACACCCCCATCCTGGTTCCGCCGCAGGCCGCCATGCTGGGCACCGGGGCGATCGTCAAGCGGCCGCGGGTGATCGTCGACGAGTTCGGCAACGAGTCCATCGGCGTCCGCTCGATCTGTTATCTCCCGCTGACCTATGACCATCGGCTCATCGACGGCGCTGATGCCGGACGCTTCCTCACCACGATCAAACAGCGTCTCGAAGAGGGAGCGTTCGAGGCCGACTTGGGTCTTTAGGAGGGCTGCCGAACCGTGGCCAAGCCCGTCATCGCCATAGCGGGTTCGTCCGGCCTGATCGGATCCGCCCTGACCGCGGCGCTGCGTGCTGCCGATCACCGGGTGTTGCGCATCGTGCGCCGGGCACCGTCGAATTCCGACGAATTGCACTGGAACCCCGAGAACGGCGAATTCGACGTCGACGCACTGAGCGACGTCAACGTCGTCGTCAACCTGTGCGGTGTCAACGTCGGCCAGCGTCGATGGTCGGGCGCCTTCAAGCAGGGACTGCGCGACAGCCGCATCGCTCCCACCGAAGTCCTGGCGCACGCCGTCGCCGAGGCCGGTGTGGCAACCCTGATCAATGCCAGCGCGGTGGGCTACTACGGGAACACCAAAGACCGCGTGGTCGATGAAAACGACCGCGCGGGAAGGGGTTTCCTGGCCCAGCTGTGCGAAGACTGGGAAGTCGCCACGCTGCCGGCGCAATACGGCGGCGCCCGGGTGGTGCTGGCCCGCACGGGGCTGGTGTTCTCCCCGGCGGGGGGCGCGTTGGGGCGGTTGCGGCCGTTGTTCGGGACGGGCCTCGGGGCCCGGCTGGGCAGTGGCCGTCAGTACATGTCCTGGATCACCCTGGAAGACGAGGTGCGCGCGCTGCTGTTCGCCATCTCCGACCCCGCGCTGTCCGGCCCGGTGAACATGACCGGGCCCGCGCCGGTCACCAACGCCGAATTCACCACCGCGTTCGGCCGGGCGGTCAACCGGCCGACGCCGTTGATGCTGCCGGGCTTGGCGGTGCGGGCCGCGCTCGGCGAGTTCGCCGACGAGGGCGTGCTGATCGGCCAGCGCGCCATCCCGTCCGCGCTGGAGCGGGCCGGTTTCCAGTTCCACCACAACACCATTGGCGAGGCGCTCGGCTACGCCACCGCCCGGCGCTACCACGATTAGAGCGGTCCCGGCCTGCGGCATGGTTGCCCGGCGAGTACCGTCGCGAACGTGATGGAATCCATCCGGTCCAGCCGGGCCGCGATCGACGTCCGCCAGCTCGGAACCGTCGAATACCGCACCGCCTGGCAGCTGCAGCGCGAGCTGGCCGACGCCAGGGTCGCCGGCGGCAGCGACACACTCTTGCTACTGGAGCACCCGCCGGTCTACACCGCGGGGCGGCGCACCGAGCCACACGAACGACCGACGAACGGCACACCCGTCGTCGACACCGACCGCGGCGGCAAGATCACCTGGCACGGCCCCGGGCAATTGGTTGGGTATCCGATCATCGGCCTGCGTGAACCGCTCGACGTGGTGAATTACGTTCGGCGCCTGGAGGAGGCGCTGATCAAGGTGTGCGGCGACCTGGGCTTGGCGACGTGCCGGGTGCACGGCCGGTCCGGGGTGTGGGTGCCGGGCGGAGCCGGCCGGCCCGACCGCAAGGTTGGCGCAATCGGCGTACGGGTCTCGCGCGCGACCACCCTGCACGGGTTCGCGCTCAACTGCGACTGCGACCTCGACGCGTTCGGCACGATCGTGCCGTGTGGCATCAGCGACGCCGGTGTGACGTCGTTGTCGGCGGAGTTGCGGCGCCCGGTGGCGGTCGACGATGTCCGCGCGGCCGTCGCCGACGCCGTCTGTGACGCCCTCGACGGCGCCCTGCCGGTCCGGGAAAATCCCGGCACCCGCGTAGCATCGGCGATGTGACTGTCGCACCCAGGCCTGATGTCGCCGCTGCCGCGGCTCCGCCAGGCAGGCGACTGCTGCGCCTCGAGGTCCGCAACGCGCAGACCCCGATCGAGCGCAAGCCGCCGTGGATCAAGGTCCGCGCCCGGATGGGACCCGAATACACCCAGTTGAAGGGCCTGGTCCGGCGGGAGGGGCTGCACACGGTCTGCGAAGAGGCCGGCTGCCCCAACATCTTCGAGTGTTGGGAGGACCGGGAAGCCACCTTCCTGATCGGTGGTGACCAGTGCACCCGGCGCTGCGACTTCTGCCAGATCGACACCGGAAAGCCCGCCGCGCTGGACCGCGACGAGCCGAGACGCGTCGCCGACAGCGTGCGGACCATGGGACTGCACTACGCCACCATCACCGGGGTGGCCCGCGATGACCTGCCCGACGGCGGGGCCTGGCTGTACGCCGAGACGGTGCGCGCGATCAAAGAGCTCAACCCCTCGACCGGCGTGGAGCTCTTGATCCCCGACTTCAACGGCGAGCCCGCGCGGCTTGCCGAGGTGTTCGAATCAGGCCCGGAAGTGTTGGCGCACAACGTCGAAACGGTGCCCCGCATCTTCAAGCGGATCCGGCCCGCCTTCAGCTACCAGCGCAGCCTGGACGCCATCACCGCGGCGCGTGACTTCGGGTTGGTCACCAAGAGCAACCTCATCCTCGGGCTGGGCGAAACCCCCGACGAGGTGCGCACCGCCCTGGCCGACCTGCGGGGCGCCGGCTGCGACATCGTCACCGTCACCCAGTACCTGCGTCCGTCGACGCGTCACCACCCGGTCGAGCGCTGGGTGCGGCCCGAGGAGTTCGTCGAGTTTGCCCGGCACGCCGAGGGGCTGGGCTTCTCCGGGGTGCTGGCCGGGCCGCTGGTGCGGTCGTCCTACCGGGCCGGCCGGCTCTACGAGCAAGCCGCGCGCACCCGCGCCTCGGACGCCGCGACGCCGTAGGGCGCAATTGCCCGCGGTGCCGGTACGTATTCTTTGACTATGGCTAAACCCCGCACCCACGCTGAGAACAAGGCCGCCCGGGCGCAGGCGCAGGCCGCCCGCAAGGCCGCCGCGAAGGAGCGCCGCGCCCAGTTGTGGCAGGCGTTCAACCTTCAGCGCCGCGAGGACAAGCGGCTGCTGCCCTACATGATCGGTGCCTTCGTGCTGATCGTGGCCGTCTCGGTGGCGGTCGGTGTGTGGGCCGGCGGGCTGACGATGATCACCTTGATCCCGCTGGGTGTGGTGCTGGGTGCGCTGGTCGCCTTCATCGTCTTCGGCCGCCGCGCCCAGAAGAGCGTCTACAGCAAGGCCGAGGGCCAAACCGGAGCGGCCGCATGGGCATTGGACAACCTGCGCGGCAAGTGGCGGGTGACGCCGGGGGTGGCCGCGACCGGCCACCTCGACGCGGTGCACCGGGTCATCGGCCGGTCTGGCGTCATCTTAGTCGGGGAAGGGTCGTCGGCCCGGGTCCGGCCGCTGCTGGCCCAGGAGAAGAAGCGCACCGCGCGGCTGATCGGCGATGTACCGATCTACGACTTCGTCGTCGGCAACGGCGACGACGAGGTTCCGCTGTCCAAGTTGGAGCGCCACCTCAACCGCCTGCCGGCCAACATCACTGCCAAACAGATGGACACGTTGGAGTCCCGGTTGGCCGCGCTGGGGACGAGGGCCGGCGCCGCCGTCCTGCCGAAGGGACCGCTCCCGAACGCCGGCAAGATGCGCGGTGTGCAGCGCACCGTGCGCCGCAAGTAGTCAGCGGCGATCGCAAGCGCGGCGAAGCCGGGCGCGGCGGGTCGCCGCCACTGAATTCAGCGCCGCACGACGGCCGTCGCGGTCAGCCGATCCTGCAGGCCGCGGCCGTCCCAGTCGGTGAACAACGCCGGGACGACGGTGCCGACGAGCACGCCCCGCACCACCGCCCGGACGATGCCGACCGGCGTCCGCCCGTCGACCGTTACCACCCGCAGACCCAGCATCAACTGCCCGGGCGTGAAGCCGAACAGCCGCACCGAGATCACCCCGAGCACGAACCAGATGGCCAGCACCGCCGTCGCCAACGTGTGTTCGGAGAAGACGCCGAAACGCAGGGCCAGCGCCGCCAGGCCGTAGGAGATCAGCCAGTCGACCATCAGCGCGCCCAACCGGCGTCCCATCGGGGCCAGGGAGCCCGGTCCGGTTTCCGGCAGGCCCAGCCTCTCACCGGGGTATGCGGATCGCGATTCCGGCGTCATCGGCCGAGGCCGGCGTTCGGCTCCCCGACCTGCACGGCCCGGGGTCGAAACAGAACGCTGCGCGCGGGCGTCGGACCAGATACGATCTTGCGATCCATGGCCCCACAATAGAACCCGCCGCCGACCCCCCCTCTTCCGTGGACGACATCGGTCGCGTAACCTGCGCGCAACACGGGGTTGACTGGCGGGCAACATCTGCTCCATAGCGTCAGGCCGCGGATCTCACCAAGTAAAGGAGCATTTCTGTGACGGAAACGACGCCCGACGACGTCTTCAAAATCGTCAAGGACGAGAACGTCGAGTTTGTCGACGTCCGGTTCTGTGACTTGCCGGGCATCATGCAGCACTTCACAATTCCGGTTTCGTTTTTCGATGAGAGCGTCTTCGAGGACGGCCTGGCCTTCGACGGCTCGTCGATTCGCGGATTCCAATCGATCCACGAGTCCGACATGCTGCTCCTTCCCGATCCGGACACCGCGCGTATCGACTTGTTCCGCGAAGCCAAGACGCTGAACCTGAATTTCTTCGTGCACGACCCATTCACCCTCGAGCCGTACTCGCGCGACCCGCGCAACATCGCCCGCAAGGCGGAGAACTACTTGATCAGCACCGGCGTCGCCGACACCGCCTACTTCGGCGCCGAGGCCGAGTTCTACATCTTCGACTCGATCAGCTTCGATTCGCGCACCAACGGCTCGTTCTACGAGATCGACGCGATCTCGGGATGGTGGAACACCGGCTCGCCAACCGAACTCGACGGCAGCCCCAACCGCGGCTACAAGGTCCGCCCCAAGGGTGGGTATTTCCCGGTCGCCCCGGTCGACCACTACGTCGACCTGCGCGACCAGATGCTGTCCAACCTGATCAGGAACGGCTTCAGCCTGGAGAAGGGCCACCACGAGGTGGGCACCGGCGGGCAGGCCGAGATCAACTACAAGTTCAACACGCTGCTGCACGCGGCCGACGACATGCTGTTGTACAAGTACATCGTCAAGAACACCGCGTGGCAGGCGGGCAAGACCGTCACGTTCATGCCCAAGCCGCTGTTCGGCGACAACGGCTCCGGCATGCACACCCACCAGTCGCTGTGGAAGGACGGCAGCCCGCTGATGTACGACGAGACCGGCTACGCCGGTCTTTCGGACACCGCCCGCCACTACATCGGCGGTCTGCTGCACCACGCGCCGTCGCTGCTGGCCTTCACCAACCCGACGACGAACTCGTACAAGCGGTTGGTTCCCGGCTTCGAGGCGCCGATCAACCTGGTGTACAGCCAGCGCAACCGCTCGGCCTGTGTCCGCATCCCGATCACCGGCAGCAACCCGAAGGCCAAGCGGCTCGAGTTCCGGTGCCCCGACTCGTCGGGCAACCCGTACCTGGCGTTCTCGGCCATGCTGATGGCCGGGCTGGACGGCATCAAGAACAAGATCGAGCCGCAGGCCCCGGTCGACAAGGACCTGTACGAGTTGCCGCCGGAGGAGGCCGCCAACATCCCGCAGGCGCCCACCCAGCTGTCCGCGGTGATCGACCGGCTGGAAGAGGACCACGAATACCTCACTGAGGGAGGCGTTTTCACGCCCGACCTGATCGAGACGTGGATCAGCTTCAAGCGCGAGAACGAGATCCTGCCGGTGCAGATCCGGCCGCACCCCTACGAGTTCGCGCTCTACTACGACGTCTAAGTCGGGGTCCGTCCGCAGTAGCTCCGAATGAGTCCACCCGCTCCGCGATCAGTTCACTGATTGCCGAGCGGGTGGACTCATCGCTTTGCCTCCCCACACGGCAGTCGCCGTCGAGCATCGTGTAGCCGAAAGTTCAGATTTAAACTCTTGCGGCGGCAACGGATCCGGCGATAGCTTCTCGGCCATGACTATCAGCACCGCAAAAGTAATGGTCGGGGGCGGCGGGGGCCGCGTTGGCGGAGGCGGTGCCGGCGGCCGCGTAACCGATCACACGATCGGGCTGGGCGGCTCGTCGGGGTCGGCCGTGCCGACCAGGTCGAGTTGCATCCACGCGACGTCGTGCCAGCGGCCGTGTTTCCATTCGACGCGCCGATATAGGCCGGCGTCTTGAAACCCGAATGATCGGTGAAAACCGTTGCTGGCCTCGTTCGGTTGGGTGATGCCGGCGAGAGCTCTCCGGTAGCCGCGCTCCGTGAGCCGGCGCAGCAGCCGCGTATAGAGCTGGCGACCGCCGCCGGTACGGTGATGGTCGAGGTCGACATAGATTCCGGTCTCGGCCGACCACTGGAAGCTGGGCAGGCGCCTGAGCGCGTGGCCGTAGGCGAAACCGACGACCTGACCATCGCGTTCGAGAACGAGCCATTCGTGGGCGTTGCGGGCGGCGGCGATGCGGGAGGCCATCTCCCCTACGCTTGGGACTTCGATTTCCCAGCTGATCGTCGTGTCCTCGACATACGGGCGATAAATGGCAAGGCATGCCGCCGCATCCCGGGTGGACGCCGGACGCACCCGGCCGATGTTCGCTCGCATGCCCGGCATTCTTTCAGCCTTAGAAGGGGTTTCGTCGGCCCGCGTCCCCATCATCTGTTGCCGCGGCCGCAGTCGGCATTCGCCGGCTTCGCTGGCCACGCGCAGGCGTCGACGTCGGTCGTGCCGCCAAAACCTCCTCCGGTGAAAACCCCGAAGGCATCGCCGTTGCTCGCGGTGTAGGTGGCGCCTCCGCCTCCCCCGCCGCCGCTCGAACTGTCGACGATCAGCGACCAGCTCTTTCCCAATAGCGCGGTCTTGTAGGCGCCCATGACGTCCGTCGGCGATCCGTTGACGTAGAAGTGCAGATGGATGCCGTTGTCGTGGAGGGAATCAGGCCCGTCGGTTCGCGCCGTGTTCGCCGGTACGGGGACCAGCTGTTGTAGGCCGGTGCCCGCGCTCGTGGTCGTCGTCGCTCGCGACACCGTGCTGCTCGTGGCGCTGCTCGGATTCGGCGAACTATGGCAGGCCGCGATCAACCCAATCGCCGCCACGACACACACGTGGTATCGCATACGCCGAAACATAAACCACGGCGAACGTCTGCGGGGCGTGTCTTCGCAGTAGGTTATGTGTCGCGGATCCAACCAACCGCAGTCGCGGCGAGAAGGCGGAAACTAGCCGTCGAGCGCCAGGTCCTTGCGGAAGCGCTGCATGCCGTCGATCTTGTCGGCCAACGATGCGTCCGGACCGGCGTAGAACATCCACGGCATGGTGATGATGCCCGTGATGCCGGCGTCGGCGGCGCGTTGGTAGTCGGCGGTGGTGAAGGCGTCGGTCAGCGGCGTCAGGATGGTGAAATCGTCCATCGACAAACCATTTTCGGCTCGCAACTCCCGCAGCCGGCCCACGGCCTCGATGGCGCGTTCGGTCTTGATCAGATCGCCGATCCAGCCGTCGTTGCGGGCGGCGCGGCGCAGCGCAATGTCGCTGAGCCCGCCGACATACACGGGTATCGGCGGCGGCGTCGGCTCCATCTCCAGTCGCGGTGTCCGGTAGAACGTGCCTTCGAACTCCGTCCAGCCCGGCTGCCACAGCGCCCGCATCAAGTCGATGATCTCGTCGGTCCGTTTCCCGCGGGCCTCGAACGGCTCGCCCATCAACGCGAATTCCTCACGGCACCAGCCGACGCCGATGCCGAGCTCCACCCGGCCCGACGCCAAAACCGCAGCGGTGCCAATGGCTTTGGCGGCCGAATAGGGGTTGCGCATCGCGGGGATGTAGACGGTGTTGACGAACCGTAGCCGCGTGGTCACCTGAGCCAGCGCGCCGATGAGGACCCATGGATCGGGCCAGTCGGTGAATGGCTGCCAGCGCCGTTGCCCGTCCTTGGTATACGGGTACGGGGTCTCCAGGGTTTCCAGGTTCACGACGTGGTCGGGAATCCCGATGCCATCGTAGCCGAGTTCGTCGGCGGCCTTGGCGAGCTCGATGATCTCCCGGGTATTCAGGAAGGCGCTGCTGATGTAGAACTTCATTCGGCTTCCCGCGCCCACACCGGCTCGATGAAGACGCCCTCGGCCTCAACGGTGACCCCCGCATCATCCGAAATCGTCCCGCGCGCAAACACTTTGACGCCCCCCTTGCGGTCGACCCAGGCCTCGCAACGGAGCGGGCCCAGCGGGGTGCCGCGCAGGTACTTCACGGTGATGGTTCCGGTGAAACGCGCCTTGGACAACCCCTCGCTGGCCGCCTCGCCGAGCATGTGGTCGAGCACCAGTGCGCTGACCCCACCGTGCACCAGTTTGGGCGGGCCTTCGTACGCCGACCCGAGGACGAACTCGCTCCAGCACCGACCGCCGCCGTCGTGGTGGACCACGATTGGCGGCGCGATCGGGTTGCACACGCCGATCGCGGCATTGCCCAGCGGCAGCGGGCGGCCGTTGACGCGGTAGCTCACGCCGACCGGCCGGGTCCGTTGCCGCAACGACGCGGTGACGGCCTCGATCGCGGATCGCGCCTGGGCGACGACGTCGTCGTCGACCTCGGTCCGGATGGTGGCGTCGACCAGTTCGCGCACGGCGTCGGCCAGCGGGGCGTAGAGGGCTGTCACTCGATCAGCCTCCGCCGCGTCGAGCACCTCGAATATGGCGTCCAACGCGCCGGCCTCCTGACTCAACTCCCAAACACCTTCCGCACCACGGCTTTTGCCCGCCGCGTCACCCGCAGGTAGTTGTCCAAGAACTCCCCGCCGTCGTCGGTCGGCCAGCCCGCGGCCACCGCGACCGCGTTGAGCTGGCGTCCCGGACCCGGCAGCTGATCGGTCGGCTTGCCGCGGACCAGCACCAGCGCGTTGCGCGCCCGGGTGGCGGTCAGCCAGGCCTGCCGCAGCAGGTCGACCTCGTCGGCGGGAACCAGCCCGGCCGCCTCGATCGCATCCAGGGATTCCAGCGTCGAGGTGTTGTGCAGGGCGGGAATCTCGTGCGCGTGCCGCAGTTGCAGCAACTGCACGGTCCATTCGATGTCGGCCAGTCCTCCGCGGCCCAGCTTGGTGTGTGTGTTGGGGTCGGCGCCGCGCGGCAACCGCTCGGACTCGACGCGGGCTTTCATGCGGCGAATCTCCCGCACCATCTCGGCGGACACCCCGTCGGGCGGATAGCGCGTCTTGTCGGCCATCAACAAGAACCGCTCACCCAGGTCCGCGTCGCCGGCCACCGGGTGCGCGCGCAGCAGCGCCTGAATCTCCCACGGCTGCGCCCACTGCTCGTAGTAGGCAGCGTAGGAACCCAGCGTGCGCACCAGCGGACCCTGCCGGCCCTCGGGCCGCAGGTTGGCGTCGACTTCCAGCGGCGGGTCGACACTGGGCGTGCCCAGCAGCGTGCGAACCTGTTCGGCGACCGTCGTCGACCACCGGATCGCCACCGAGTCCTCGACACCGGCCGCCGCCTCGCACACGAACATCACGTCGGCGTCGGACCCGTAGCCCAGCTCGGCGCCGCCCAGCCTGCCCATGCCGATCACCGCGATGGCCGCCGGCGCCTTGCCGTCCTTGGGGAGGTTGGCGCGGATGATCGCGTCCAGCGCGGCCTGCAGCACGGCCACCCACACCGAGGTGAGCCCCCGGCACACCTCGGTGACCTCGAAGAAGCCGAGCAGGTCGGCCGAGCCGATTCGGGCCAGTTCCCGGCGGCGCAGCGTGCGGGCCGCGGCGATCGCGCGCACCGCGTCCGGGTGGCGGCCGGCCGAGGCGATCAGCGCCCGGGCCACCACGGCGGGATCCGTCTCGAGCAGTTTCGGCCCGGCCGCACCGTCGCTGTAGTCCTCAATCACCCGGGGCGCACGCATCAGCAGGTCCGGCACGTAGGCGGAGGTGCCCAGCACGTGCATTAGCCGCCTGGCCACCGCGGGCTTGTCGCGCAGCGTGGACAGATACCAGTTCTCGCCGGCCAGCGCCTCAGACAGGCGGCGGTAGGCCAACAGCCCGCCGTCGGGATCGGGGGCGTACGACATCCAGTTCAGCAGCCTGGGCAGCAGCACCGATTGCACGCGGCCACGCCGGCCGCTCTGGTTGACCAGCGCCGACATGTGTTTCAACGCGGTCTGCGGCCCCTCGTAGCCGAGCGCGGCGAGCTGCCGTTCGGCGGCCTCCGCGGTCATGCCGTGCGCGATCTCCAGGCCGGCCGGGCCGATCGCCTCCAGCAGCGGCTGGTAGAAGAGTTTCGCGTGCAGCTGGGACACCCGCAGGTTCTGGTGCCGCAGCTCCTCGCGCAGCACGCCCGCGGCATCGTGCCGTCCGTCCGGCCGGATGTGCGCGGCGCGCGCCAGCCAGCGCACCGCCTCCTCGTCCTCGGCCTCCGGCAACAGGTGGGTCCGCTTGAGCCGCTGCAGCTGTAGCCGGTGCTCGAGGAGCCGGAGGAACTCGTAGGAAGCGGTCAGGTTCGCCGCGTCCTCGCGGCCGATGTAGCCGCCCTGACCCAACGCGTCCAGCGCGTCCACCGTGGACGCCACGTGCAGCGACTCGTCGCTACGGCCATGCACCAGCTGCAGCAGCTGCACCGCGAACTCCACGTCCCGCAGCCCGCCGCTGCCGAGTTTGATCTCGCGGCCGCGCACGTCGGCGGGCACCAGCTGCTCCACCCGGCGGCGCATGGCCTGCACCTCGGCGACGAAATCCTCGCGCTCGCAGGCGACCCACACCATCGGCATCAACGCGGCCAGGTAGCGCTCGCCGAGTTCGGCGTCCCCGACCGCCGCCCGGGCCTTCAGCAACGCCTGGAATTCCCAGGTCTTCGCCCAGCGCTGGTAGTAGGCGACGTGCGATTCGACGGTGCGGACCAGCTCACCGCTGCGGCCCTCCGGCCGCAACCCGGCGTCGACCTGGAAGAAGGCAGACGAGGCCACCCGCAACATCTCGCTCGCCAGCCGGGTGGTGAGTGCGTCGGCGCGCTCACCGACGAAGATGACGTCGACGTCGCTGACGTAGTTCAGTTCGCGGGCACCGCATTTGCCCATCGCGATGACCGCCAGCCGGGGCGGCGTGCGGTCACCGCACACGTTGGCCTCGGCCACCCGCAGCGCGGCGGCCAGCGCGGCGTCCGCCAAGTCCGACAGCTGGGCGCCCACCACGATGAACGGCAGCACCGGTTCGTCCTCCACCGTCGCGGCCACGTCGAGCCCGGCCAGTACCAGGAGCTGGTCGCGGTACAAGGTTTGCAGGCGCGCCACCACCGAACCGGGATCAGCCGACGCCTGGTCGACACATTCGGTGAACGCCGCACGCAGTTCGTCGCGCGTGGGCAGTTTTGCCTTGCCGCGCAACAGTTTCCACGACTCGGGGTGGACAGCCAGGTGATCCCCCAGGGTCAGCGACGAGCCGAGCACGGCGAACAGCCGTCCGCGCAGCGGGCGTTCGGCGAGCAGCGCGGCGTTCAGCTCGCCCCAGTCGTTGTCGGGGTTCTCCGCAAGCCGGATCAGGGCGCGCAGCGCGGCGTCCGGATCGGGTGCGCGCGACAGCGACCACAGTAGATCGACGTGGGCTTGGTCGTCGTGGTCGTACCAACCCAGCTGCGTCAGGCGATCGCCCGCCGGAGGATCGATCAAGCCGAGCCGGCCCACGCTGGGCAGCCGGGGGCGCTGCGTCGCGGGTTTGGTCACGACCACGACGGTATCGCAAGCCGCCTGCCCTGCAGGGCAAGGCGGGCGCCCTGTTGACGCCGACGCCGGTTACAGCGACAGGTAGGTGCTCAGCTCGTATGGCGTGACATGGCTGCGGTAGTTCGACCACTCCGTGCGCTTGTTGCGCAGGAAGAAGTCAAAAACGTGCTCTCCCAAGGTTTCCGCGACGAGCTCGGATGACTCCATGGCGCGCAGCGCGCTGTCCAGGCTACTCGGCAGCTCGCGGTAACCCATCGCGATCCGCTCCTCAGGGGTCAGGTCCCACACGTTGTCCTCGGCCTGCGGCCCCAGCACGTAGCCCTTCTCAACCCCGCGCAGCCCGGCGGCCAGCAGCACGGCGAACGTCAGGTAGGGGTTGCAGGCCGAGTCGGGGCTGCGCACCTCGATCCGCCGCGACGACGTCTTGTGCGGGGTGTACATCGGCACGCGCACCAGCGCCGACCGGTTGGCCGCACCCCACGACGCCGCAGTGGGCGCCTCACCGCCGACCACCAGCCGCTTGTAGGAGTTGACCCATTGATTGGTGACCGCGCTGATCTCGGAGGCGTGCTCCAGGATCCCGGCGATGAACGACTTGCCCACATCGGACAGCTGCAGCGGGTCGTCGGGGCTGTGGAACGCGTTGACGTCACCCTCGAACAGGCTCATGTGGGTGTGCATCGCCGAGCCGGGGTATTGTCCGAACGGCTTGGGCATGAACGACGCGCGGGCGCCGTTCTCGATCGCGACCTCCTTGATGACGTAGCGGAACGTCATCACGTTGTCGGCCATCGATAGCGCGTCAGCGAAGCGCAGATCGATCTC
Organism: uncultured Actinomycetota bacterium; assembly: GCA_963850895.1. Lineage (GTDB taxonomy): Bacteria > Actinomycetota > Actinomycetes > Mycobacteriales > Mycobacteriaceae > Mycobacterium. The sequence goes on from CAWKNK010000004.1 coordinate 104,522, forward strand.
CTGCTGGCCGGGCGCGCCCTCGTGGTGGCTGAACTCCACCGAGATGCCCATGAATTCGAGAGACTCGATCGCGTGCCGGCGGAAGTTCGAGGCGGAGTCGTGCACCGCCTGGTCGAAGTAGCCCGCGTTGTCGACCGGGACGGGCACCGACCCGTCGTCCGGCCCCGGCTTCAACAGGAAGAATTCGATTTCGGGGTGGACGTAGCAGGAGAACCCGAGGTCGTTGGCCTTCTGCAGCTGGCGGCGCAGCACGTGCCGCGGGTCCGCCCAGGACGGCGAGCCGTCCGGCATGGTGATGTCGCAGAACATCCGCGCCGAGTGGTGGTGGCCGCCGGAAGCCCACGGCAGCACCTGGAAGGTCGACGGGTCCGGGTTGGCCACGGTGTCTGATTCCGAGACTCGCGAAAAGCCCTCGATCGAGGATCCGTCGAAGCCGATGCCCTCTTCGAAGGCACCTTCGAGTTCGGCCGGGGCGATAGCGACCGATTTGAGGAAACCGAGCACGTCGGTGAACCAAAGCCGAACGAAGCGGATGTCTCGTTCCTCCAGGGTGCGGAGGACGAATTCCTTCTGTCGATCCATAACTCGAACAGTAGGCAACGGCTGTTAATTCTGTGTTACTGGAACGGTACCGCTGTGCACATGGGCCAACTGCCAGCAGGGCGTTTGAGTGCTGTGCGCGTGATTATCCGACACTAGGCAACGCGCGGCGTCGATGTCGCCGCCGAGGTGTTGAGTAGCACGCACGGTCATCATGACCGCACCCGACAGGAGACACACCCATGACCATCGACACCACAATCTGACCGACGTCGGCGCCGCCCCCACAGCACCACGCTGGTGCGAACCGGCACTACCGGCCGATGGGAACGACTCACCGAGGAAAGCAAGTGACCAGCGAGTCGCGTGACAGCCGATCCAAGAGTCTTCAAGATTCCTCCGGCCGTCGGCGTCGAGACGGAACTTGCGGCAATAATCGTGGAGTGCCCCTGTTGACCGGCCTAGACCATGTGACTGTGCCGACCCGCGATCCGCTGGCCGGCAGCGACTGGTATGTACGAGTATTCGATTTCGCCACGCTCTTGATCGAGGAACGCGAAAGTGAAGTAGTGGCTGTGCTGCTGCAACATCCGTGCGGTGCCCGGCTACTGTTGCGGCGCGCCGCAGCGCCGCTGGACGCACTAAACGGATACCCGCTGTTCGGTCTGACCGTCGACAGTCATACCGAGCTGTTGAGCTGGGTGGAACACTTCACCACGCTCGATGTCGAACACAGCGCTGTGCACCAGGCGCATCTGGGCTGGGCGGTGACCGTCACCGGCCCGGACCTGGTCCGTATCCAGCTCCACACAGACGAGGGACCCAGCGGCGACGGCGAATAGGTGCTCGTGCCCTACACCATCGCGCTGATAAACACCGCCTTGGGTCCTGCACTACGTCGCGGACACGCAGAAGTACTTCACCCTGAAGTTGCAACCCGGATCTGATCGACACCGGCCTGTTCGCGCGGACCCGAAACCCAAACCACCTCGGCCAGATCATGACCTACGCATCCGCCGTCCGTGATACTCGAGTTCCTTGCGGCTCATCGGACACTGCGCCACCGTCCACGGCTGGGTCTGCCATGTGCCTGTCTTCGCCTCGACGAAACTGTACTTGTGGAACTCGCATACCTAGGGGTGCAGCGCTGGTTTGCAGGGCCGCAGGTGTTTGTCGACCAGCTTGATACGCACCCGCCACTCGAGCATTTACAGCTGCCCGATGCCCAGGTCGAGTCGGTCGAATTCTTCGGCGGCCAATTGTTCGGAGGCGGCCTGCACATACCGGCCGATCATGGTGTTGTCGGTCCAGCCGGCATGCGCACGCAGCCCGACTCGGAACCGCCGAAGCGCAGCCCCCGCACCGCCGCTGTGTGCCTGAGTCTGTGGATGTGGAAGCCGATCAGATTCTGTGTTACCGACGCCCGTTCGGAACCATTGCGAACAGGTTGCTAAAGTGCGGTCAGGACTGGCACCGGTAGGACGCGGGCGGCAACGTGCCCGCGACGAGATAGCGCATCACGGCGGCGTCCACACACTGGTCCCCGTTGAACACCGCGGTGTGCTGCGTCCCGTCGTAGGTGATCAGCGGGCCGCCCAGCTGGCGGGCCAGGTTGACCCCGGCCTGATACGGGGTGGCCGGGTCGTGCGTGGTGGAGACCACGACGACCTTGCCCGGCGCCGCGGGCGACGCGACATGCGTCGTCGACGTGGCCGGCACCGGCCACAGCGCGCACAGATCACGGGGAGCGTTTCCGGTGAACTGCCCGTAACTGAGGAACGGAGCCGCCTGGCGGATGCGCTGATCGGCGGAAACCCAGCTCGCCGAATCCTTCGGCGTCGGCGCGTCTACGCACCGGATCGCGTTGAACGCGTCCTGATCGCTGGTGTAGTGCCCGCTGCGGTCGCGGCCCTCATAGTCGTCGGCGAGCAGCAGCAGGTCGCCCGCGTCGGTGCCGCGCTGCAGCCCGAGGAGACCACTGGTCAGATACTTCCAATGCGCCGGGGTGTACAGCGCGTTGATGGTGCCGGTGGTCGCGTCGGCGTAGCTCAGGCCGCGGGGGTCCGACGTGCGGCCCGGCTTGGCGACCAACGGGTCGACCAGGGCGTGGTAGCGGTTGATGAACTGGGCCGGGTCGGTGCCCAACGGGCAGCCCGCCGAGCGGGCGCAGTCGGCGGCGTAGTCATTGAATGCGGTTTGGAATCCCGCCATCTGCTGCACGTTTTCGTCGAGGGGGCCGACGGCCGGGTCGATCGCGCCGTCGAGCACCATCGTCCGCACGTGGGCACCGAACTTCTCCAGGTACGCGGTGCCCAGCTCGGTGCCGTAGCTGTAGCCCAGGTAGTTGATCTGATCGTCGCCCAGCGCCTGGCGGACCATGTCCATGTCGCGTGCGACGGATGCGGTGCCGACGTTGGCCAGAAATCCGGTCCCCATCCGGGTCACACACTGCTGGGCCAGCTGCTGGTAGAGCTGCTCGATGTGCGCCACGCCGGCCGGGCTGTAGTCGACCATCGGCTCGCGCCGGTAGGCGTCGAACTCGGCGTCCGAGCGGCAGCGCAGGGCCGGGGTCGAGTGGCCCACCCCCCGCGGGTCGAAGCCGACCAGGTCGAAGTTGCGCCTGATGGGCGTGCCGTCCAGATCCGATGCCATCCCGGCCACCATGTCGACCGCGGACCCCCCGGGACCGCCCGGATTGACCAGCAGCGAACCGATTCGCTGGCCGCTCGCCGGCACGCGGATCACCGCCAGTCTGGCCTGCCCCCCTCCCGGATTGTCGTAGTCGACCGGGACCGAGACGGTGGTGCACTGCGCGGTGGGGACTTCGCTTGTGTCCGTGGCGAATTGGCCGCAACTCCCCCAGGTCTGCGGCGTCGCGACCGACGCCTTCGGGGCCGGGGTCTGCCCCGCATCGGGTTCCGGGGTGGCGCCGGCCACCGGCAGTCCCGCCGCCGATTGCCCGACCAACAGCCCGAATGACAGCAGCGCCGAGCTCAACGGTCTCAGGCGCGACATGGCTGTCATCGTGTCAGCTTCGGGTACCCGAAGCGGCGCGAAACGGTTACGCCTTGGTCTCGTCTGCAGCCCTCACCGAGCGTCAGATTGCGCTCGATGTGAGACCCGTACGCGCACTAGCACTTTGCGCCGCTGGGCGGTGTGGCGCCGCCGACCAGATACGCCGTGACGTAGTTGTCGATGCAACCGTCGCCCTGGAACACCACCGTGTGCTGGGTTCCGTCGTAGGTGAGCAGCGAACTGCGCAGCTGGTTGGCCAGATCGACCCCGGCCTTGTACGGGGTCGCCGGATCGTGGGTGGTCGACACCACCATTGTCGGCGCCAGGCCGGGCGCGGAGATGGTATGCGGCTTGCTCGTCGGCGGTACCGGCCAGAACGCGCAGGTGCCCAGGGGGGCGTCACCGGTGAACTTGCCGTAGCTCATGAACGGCGCGATCTCCCGCGAGCGGCGATCTTCGTCAATCACCTTGGCCCGGTCGGTGATCGGCGGTTGATCAACGCAGTTGATCGCGACCCGCGCATCGGTGGCATTGGTGTAGTGACCGTGGGCGTCGCGCCGCATGTACATGTCGGCCAGGGCGAGCAGGGTGTCGCCGCGGTGGTCGACCAGTTCGCTCAGTCCGTCGGTCAGGTGGTGCCACAACGTCGGCGAGTACAGCGCCATGATGGTGCCGACGATGGCGTCGCTATAGCTCAGTCCCCGTGGGTCGTTCGTGGGGGCCGGCCGGCCGACCATCGGGTTGTTGGGGTCGACCAGCGGGTCGACCAGGCTGTGGTAGACGTCGACGGCCTTCGCCGGGTCGGTGCCCAGCGGGCAGGTCGATTGCTTCGCGCACTCGGTGGCGAAGTCGTTGAACGCATCCTGAAAACCCTTGGCCTGGCGCAGGTCCGCTTCGATGGGGTCGGCGTTGGGATCGACGGCGCCGTCGAGGATCATCGCCCGCACCTTGTCGGGGTAGGCCTCGGCGTAGGCGGAGCCGATCCGGGTGCCATAGGAGTAGCCGAGGTAGGTCAGCTTGTCGTCGCCCAGCGCCGCGCGGATCGCGTCCAGGTCCCTGGCGACGTTGACCGTGCCGACGTTGGACAGAAAGTTCTTGCCCATCTTGTCGACGCAGCGGCCGACGAATTCCTTGGTTTCGTCCTCGACGTGGGCCACGCCGGCCGGGCTGTAGTCGACGTTCGGCTCCGTGCGCAGCCGGTCGTTGTCGGCATCGGAGTTGCACCAGACGGACGGCCGCGACGACCCCACCCCGCGGGGGTCGAAGCCGACCAGGTCGAACCGTTCGCGGACCCGCTTGGGCAGCGACTGAACGACACCCAGGGCGGCTTCGATACCGGACTCGCCGGGCCCGCCGGGATTGATCACCAGCGAGCCGATCTTGTCCCCGGTGGCGGGGAAGCGAATCATCGCCAGCGTCGCCACGTCGCCGTCGAGGTGGTCGTAGTCGACCGGCACCGCCAGCTTGCCGCACATTGCGCCGGCGGGAATCTTGACCTTCGGGTTCGCCGGCCGACAGGGTGTCCATTCCACCGGCTGCCCCAGCCTCGGCTCGGCGAGGATGGCGCGCCCGCCGACGACGCGCACGCAGCCCGCGAGAAGGAGCGCCACGGCAGCGACCGTTGTCCAAACCAGCAGCGTGCGCGCGACCTTGTCGCGGCGAGACAGACCCATGCCAACATATGCTGCCAGAGGAAAGCTGAGATCATCATGAGCGGCACCACCGGCCGGCTACCGGGTGACCGCGAGCAGCTCCTCCATTGCCACCGCGAACTCGTCGGCCATCTCCCACAAGTCCGGCACCAGATCCGGGCATGAGAGGACCCCGACGTCCAACTTGCCCTGCAGCGACATCGCGGTGATGTTGAGTCCCGACCCGTGGAAGATCGGCCCCAACGGATACATCGCCTTGACCTCGCAGCCCAGCATGTACAGCGGGACCTGCGGGCCCGGCACGTTGGACACCACCAGGTTGTGCACCGGCATGCTGTCGGTGAACCGAGTCCTGGCATAGAGCCGCATCGCGATACCGAAAACGGCCGGCGCGGCGAATTGCCTCCAATCCTGTAACAGCGAGGCGCCGATGGCGGAACTGTGTTCCTTGGCAACCGAATTCGCATGGGCGATGGCCTTCAGGCGCTCCACCGGATCCGTGATTTCGGTGTGCAGGCTGGAGAACATGGCCGACACCTGGTTACGGCCGGGCCGGTCGGATTTGCCGTGCACGGAAACCGGCACCGACGCCACCAAGGGCGAGTCCGGCAAAGCGGCTCGGTCGGCCAGGTATTGGCGCAGCACACCGGAAACCAAGGCCATCACCACGTCGTTGACTTTGACGCCGAAATGGTCCTTCACCCTTTTGACGTCGTCGAGATTCAATTCGGCATAGGCGATGTTTCGGCGGTCCGTGATCCGGGCGTTGAATACGGTGGCCGGCGCGGCGAACGGCCGCGCCATGGCTTGGCCGTCGCGCGCCCGCCGCAGCGTCGCGACCACCGAGGAGACGGTGTCGGGCACCACATTGGCCAGCTGCAGTGGCCGCGCGGCGAACCGGACGAGCCCGCCCGACCGCCCGGCGCCGGCAGCGCGATGCGGTGCAGATGGCGGTCGAGAACGAAGTTCTCGTCATCCACCCACACCGGATGATCGAGATTCAGCGGGCTGTTGGCCAGCTTCTCGCGAAACTCCGGTATCGCCTTGATGCGGAGCGACAACGCGTCACGCAGCAGGTCGAAGGAATACCGCCGAGTCCACTGAGCCGCTGCATTCCGAGCATGGTATGTCTCACATCACACGGACGGTGCAACCGCACAAAAGAGATGGCAGAATGACACCGTCAGACGAACCCGGGGACCCGCCCAGGAACTCTTAAAACCTGAGGGCCACGAGGATCGACCCGACCACCAATAGGGACAATGATGTCTGAGCACAACGTTTACGGTGCAGGCACGTCTGAGCACGCACAGCCGCTCACCAAAATTCGCACCCACCACCTGCGGAAGATGAAGGCCGAAGGGCACAAGTGGGCCATGCTCACGGCCTACGACTATTCGACCGCCCGCATATTCGACGAGGCCGGCATCCCGGTCTTGCTGGTCGGCGACTCGGCCGCCAACGTCGTCTACGGCTACGACACCACGGTGCCCGTCTCAATCGACGAAATGATTCCGCTGGTCCGTGGCGTGGTGCGGGGCGCCCGTCACGCCCTGGTCGTCGCGGACCTGCCGTTCGGCAGTTACGAGGCGGGACCGGCCGCCGCCCTGGCGTCGGCCACCCGGTTCATGAAGGAGGGCGGCGCACACGCCGTCAAGCTCGAGGGCGGCGAGCGGGTAGCCGAGCAGATCGCCTGCCTGACCGCGGCGGGCATCCCCGTGATGGCGCACATCGGGTTCACGCCGCAGAGCGTCAACAGCCTGGGCGGCTTCCGGGTGCAGGGCCGCGGTGACGCCGCCGAACAGACCGTCGCCGACGCGATCGCCGTCGCCGAAGCCGGAGCGTTCTCCGTCGTGATGGAGATGGTTCCGGCCGAACTGGCCACCCAGATCACCGGCAAGCTGACCATCCCGACCATCGGGATCGGAGCCGGCCCCAACTGCGACGGCCAGGTCCTGGTCTGGCAGGACATGGCCGGCGTCAACAGCGGCAAGGCCGCCCGCTTCGTCAAGCGGTTCGCCGACATCGGCGGGGAATTGCGCCGGGCCGCAATGCAATATGCGCAAGAGGTCGCCGAGGGGGTCTTCCCCGGCGACGAGCACTGCTTCTGACACTATAGCCCTGTCGCTGCGCGGAAACCGAAACCTGTTGTGTGGCAGGCGGGTACGATTGCTCTTGGATAGAGTCTCGACTCCAAGAGCAAGGGTGGACACATCGACCGGGAGATTCGTGGCGACTTCGTGCACCGTCGAACGGTGCTGAAGTTGCCGCTGCTACTGGCAGGAGGCACTGCACTGGCCCGAGCACCTCGCGCGGCCGCGCAGCCCGCGCCTGGCACCTCGCCGCAGGCAAGCCGCTGGTCCCCTGAGCGCGCCAACCGGTGGTATCAGGCGCAGGGCTGGCCGGTCGGCGCGAACTACATCACGTCGAACGCGATCAACCAGCTGGAGATGTTTCAGCCCGAGACGTTCGACCCGCGACGCATCGACACCGAACTGGGCTGGGCCCGGGCCAATGGGCTGAACGCGGTGCGGGTTTTCCTGCACGATCTGCTGTGGGCGCAGGACTATCGGGGTTTCCAAACCCGTCTCGCCCAGTTCGTCGACATCGCGGCGCGCCACGACATCAAGCCGCTGTTCGTCTTGTTTGACTCCTGTTGGGATCCGCGTCCCGAGGCCGGTCCGCAGCGTGCGCCGACGCCCGGCGTGCACAACTCCGGCTGGGTGCAGAGCCCGGGTGCGGAACGGGTCGGTGACCGCAGCTACACCCCCACCCTGCTCGGCTACGTCACCGGAGTGCTCACCCAATTCCGCACTGACGATCGCGTTTTAGGCTGGGATTTGTGGAACGAGCCCGACAATCCGTCGAAGTACTACCACTCCGTCGAGCGGGACGACAAGCTGGACCTGGTCGCCGACCTTCTTCCACAGGTGTTCGGCTGGGCCCGTTCGGTCGATCCGTGTCAACCGTTGACGAGCGGCGTCTGGGACGGCGAGTGGGCGGATCCCGGACGCCGCAGCGTGATCAGCGGCATTCAGCTGGACAACTCCGACGTGATCACGTTCCACTCCTACGCCGAACCGGCGAAGTTCGAGAGCCGCATCGCCGAGCTCGGACCGCAAGGGCGCCCGATCCTGTGCACCGAATACATGGCCCGGCCGTTGGGCAGCACCGTCCAGGGTGTGCTGCCCATCGCGAAGCGCTACAACGTCGGCGCGTTCAACTGGGGGCTGGTCGCGGGGAAAAGCCAGACCTACTTCCCCTGGGACTCGTGGGAGCACCCGTACCCCGCCATGCCGGCTGAGTGGTTCCACGACCTGCTCGCGCCCGACGGACGGCCGTTCCGTGATCCCGAGATTCAGACGCTCCGCGAGCTGGGCGGCCTAGCGATGCATCTCCGCGAAGGGCGGCCGCCCAGCTGAGCGCCGTAGCGCCGAGGCCGCGGCCCGGCCCACGCCGGACAGCCGCCATCGCCGCCAATCGCGTTACCGCGGTATGGCAGGCTATGGGAGCCATCACCACCGTCCACGACGTTCAAGGCCGCGGCGACGCGCCCTCAACGGAGCCGAAAATGCCTGCAAAAGCGCCGCAAACCTCGCGCCATTTAGAGGTGGAGCGCAAGTTCGATGTTGGCGAGTCCACCGTGTCACCCTCGTTCGAGGGCATTGCCGCGGTGGCACGCGTCGACAAGTCGCCGACTCAGACACTCGACGCGACGTACTTCGACACCCCGACCCAGGACCTCGCCCGCAACAAGATCACCCTGCGCCGCCGCACCGGTGGCTCCGACGCGGGGTGGCACCTGAAGCTGCCGGCCGGCCCTGAAGCCCGCACCGAAGTCAGGGCGCCGCTGGACGCGTCCGGCCCGGGAGGGCCCGACACCGTGCCGGAGGAGTTGGTCGACGTCGTACTGGCGATCGTCCGCGACCGCCCGCTCGCACCGGTCGCGCGCATCACCACCCAGCGCGAAAGCCAGGTGTTGTACGCCGCCGACGGCACGCCGCTGGCGGAGTTCAGCAATGACCGCGTCACCGCATGGTCGGCTCTCGCTTCCGACGACGCCGACTTAGAGCCCACCCAGCAGGAGTGGCGCGAGTGGGAACTCGAGCTCATCGAATCAGGTGGGACATCCAACGGGGCCCCGGACACGGAGCTGTTGAACCGGTTGGGGAATCGGCTGCTGGACGCCGGCGCCGCACCCGCCGGTCATGCCTCCAAGCTGGCGCGGGTGCTCGGAACGACGCCGCAGCCCGAGGGCGCGCAGCCCGCCGAGCACCCGCTGCAGCGCGCGGTGGCCGAGCAGATTCGCGAACTCTTGGTGTGGGATCGCGCCGTGCGGTCCGACGCCTTCGATTCCATTCACCAGATGCGGGTCACCACCCGCAAACTGCGCAGCCTGCTGCGCGATTACCAGGAGTCGTTCGGATTGCCCGACGACGGGTGGGTTCTCGACGAACTGCGGGAGCTGGCGGGCATCCTCGGCATCGCGCGCGACGCGGAGGTCCTCGGGGAGCGTTACGAGCGTGGATTGGACGGGCTGACACCGGATTTGGTGCGCGGGCCGGTGCACGAGCGCCTGGTCGGGGGCGCCCAGCGCCGCTACCAGACCGGCCTGCGCCGGTCGCTGATCGCCATGCGGTCGCAGCGCTACTTCCGGCTGCTCGACGCCCTCGATGCGATAGCGGCGCAACCCCCCGGGAGCGCCCCGGGTGAAGGACACGCGCCGGTCACCATCGACGCCGCCTACAAGAAGGTCCGCAAGGCCGCCAAGGCCGCCGCCCAGGTCTACCGGGACCGCCCGGACGACCAGCACGGGCGCGAGGAGGCGATACACCGAATCCGCAAGCGGGCCAAGCGGCTTCGCTACACCGCGGCGGCCACCGGCGCCGACCAGGTGTCCGAGCAGTCCAAGGCCGTCCAGTCGCTGCTCGGCGACCACCAGGACAGCGTGGTCAGCCGCGAACACCTGCGCCACGAATCCGAAGCCGCGTACGCCGCCGGCGAGGACACCTTCACCTATGGCCTGCTGTACCAACAGGAGGCCGACTTGGCCGAGCGGTGCACTCAGCAGCTCGACGACGCGCTGCGCAAGCTCGCCAAGGCGGTGCACAAAGCCCGGCACTGAGCGGGGCGGACGAGTTGGCCTGTAAGCCGGATTCTGTCTGCACGCCTCCGGTGGCCGGCGAGCGCAGTGGCGACCATCCATCTGGGCACACCGTCGCCGGGTGCCTCAAGCGGCCTACCCGCAGGCTCGGGCGAGCAACCCTCGAACGCCTGCGCGGCCGCACCCGGTGCGGCCTTCTTGGCCTTGCTTCGGGTGGGGTTTGCCTAGCCACCCCGGTCACCCGGGATGCTGGTGCGCTCTTACCGCACCGTTTCACCCTTACCACCGCGAGGGTGGCGGTCTGTTTTCTGTGGCACTGTCCCGCGAGTCACCTCGGATTGCCGTTAGCAATCACCCTGCTCTGTGAAGTCCGGACTTTCCTCGAACCGCCTTGCGACGGTCCGCGGCCGCCCGGCCAACTCGTCCGCGACGATCCACGGTACTCCCTGCGCGATGCCGGGGCCAGCAACTACCGAATGCCGTGCTCGCGGCGGCTCTATCGTGGACTCGCAGACAGGCATACGGAAGGACGCAAATGTCCCGGTGGAAGAAGCGCGTCGACTCCGGCGACTGGGACGCGATCGGCGCCACGGTCGACGAGTACGGCGGGGCGCTGCTGCCGCGGCTGATCACCAACAGCGAGGCGGCGCGGCTCCGCAAGCTCTATAGCGACGACAGCCTGTTCCGCTCGACCGTCGACATGGCGCCCCGGCGGTACGGCGCCGGGCAGTATCGCTACTTCCACGCGCCCTATCCCGAGCCGATCGAGGAGCTCAAACAGGCGCTGTATCCCCGGCTGTTGCCGATTGCCCGCGAGTGGTGGGGCAGGCTGGGCCGCGATAAGCCCTGGCCGGACAGCCTCGAGGATTGGCTGGCGACCTGCCATGCGGCCGGCCAGACCAGGTCCACCGCGCTGATGCTCAAGTACGGCCCGGGCGACTGGAACGCCCTGCATCGAGACCTCTACGGCGACTTGGTCTTCCCGCTCCAGGTGGTGATCAACCTGAGCGAACCCGACACCGATTACACCGGCGGCGAATTCCTGCTCGTCGAACAGCGGCCGCGCGGGCAATCCCGTGGCACCGCAACGCAATTGCCGCAGGGCCACGGGTTTGTGTTCACCACGCGGGAGCGGCCGGTGGCCTCGAGCCGGGGCTGGTCCGCGTCACCGGTACGCCACGGTGTGTCGGTCGTGCGCTCCGGCGAACGCTATGCCATGGGACTGATTTTTCACGACGCGGCCTAAGGGTGATCCGGCCCGTCGCAACGCCATCGTTCTCGGCGAACGGCTTCACCTGCACAGTTGACCGCCACATGCCGATTGTGCGACCGCTTAGCATTGGCCATTGCCCAGCGGGGACGTTGGTGCCAGTCTGACCAGATGACAGAAACCGAAGGGTTCGTCGACCAGACCGTGACGGGTCTCGCGGAGCCCCAGCCGATGTACAAGGCGTTGCGCGAATCGAGCCCGGTGTTCCGGTCGCCGCAGGCGGTCGTTCTCAGCCGCCTCGCCGACATCGAGATGGCGCTCAAACACACCGAACTGTTCTCGTCCAACATGGACGCGGTCGATCTGGGCAACGTGCGGCCGCTGATCCCCCTGCAGATCGACCCGCCCGAGCACGCGAAGTACCGCCGCATCCTCGATCCGCTGTTCACTCCGCGGGAGATGGCCCGGCGCGAACCGCGCGTCACCGAGCTGGTGAACGAGATGATCGACCGCTTCGCCGATCGGGGCGAATGCGACTTCCACGCCGAGTTCGCGGTGCCCTGCCGTGCACCGTCTTCCTGCAGTTGCTGGGGCTGCCGCTGGAGGACCTCGACAGGTTTCTGAAATGGAAGGACGGCGTGATCCGCCCGGAGGGCGACTCCGGCTTCGACCGGCGCCACGAGAGTTCCGCAGGGGTGGCGCAGCAGATCTACGACTACTTCGACCGCGCGATCGACGACCACATCGCCAGCCCCCGCGACGACGTGCTGTCGGCGATGATCGCGGCCGACATCGCCGGGCAGCCGCTATCGCGCGAAGAACTCCTCGACATCTGCTTCCTGTTCTTGATCGCGGGCCTGGACACGGTCACCGACTCGCTCGACTGCTTCTTCGTGTACCTGGCGCGCCACCCCGACCACCGTCACCAGCTGGTGGAGCAGCCCGACGTGCTGCCCAGCGCCATCGAGGAGTTGTTGCGCTGGGAGACACCGGTGCCCGGCGTCGCTCGAGTCGCCATCCAAGACGTCGAGGTCGGCGGGTGTCCCATCAGCAAGGGCGAACGGGTCAGCCCGTTACTGGGCGCGGCCAACACCGACCCGGCCGAGTTCGCCGATCCGGAGCTGGTGGACTTCACCCGCAACCCGAACCGGCACCGCGCGTTCGGCGGCGGCCCACACCGCTGCCTCGGCTCCCACCTCGCCCGCATGGAGCTGCGGGTGGCGTTGCGCGAATTCCACCGGCGCATACCGGATTACGAGATCAGCCCGGCACCCAGCCGAGTACACCGCCGCGCTGCGTTCGGTGGAGTCGCTGCCGTTAATTTTCCCGGCGCCTTAGCGCTCTACGACGACCTATAGCCGGATCGAACGATTCCCGGACGTGCAGTGCTGACCTTCCCACACGAAGGCGGCGTTGTTCGCGGTACGACGCTACTCAGACCTTGACGGCCTGAGAGGCTCGGTGCTCTTCACCGGGCCTCTTTGGCATCCTGTTCCTTCGCCTCCTCGCTCGGGAGTCGAGAAGTGTCGTAGCGGAACTTCGTCGCTATCGCGCATTGAGCCTGAAATGAGGTACGTGGGTCGCGGTGACGGTGCCGGAAGGAAGTCGCGGCGGTAGGCGTCAAGTCGGTCGGCAAGCAATAGATAGTCGAAGATGTGTCGACTGAGAAACGACAGGTCGGACTTACTGAGCTGATTAGCCTTGAACAATGGGTAGACGAACTCAAACGCTCTGAAATAGCCCTGGCTTTCGATGTCGTTCACAAGGCAGATGACATCCGACACGACGAACGCTGAGAGGTCGACAATCTCTCGATTCACACGGCGGGCGCGGTCCATGTGATAGTGAATTGCATCCACACTGGGGCGTGCGCAGCGGGGCTGGCCGACGCAATCAGCATGTTGGTAGGCGTTTCTGGTCCAATCTTGCTACACGTCTCTTGAACGTTCGCCAACGTATTCTCTCGATTGCTATCGAAGCCGGCCGCTTGGTGCAACGTGCCCATGAGGCTGGTCGCCTCGCCAACGACGCGTGCGATCAGCGGTTCTAGGTTCTTATAGATGTTTCGGCGATCTCGCCGCAACGGCAGCCGGACTACTAGCAGGTAGAAGATGAACGCTTCCACGTAGCCGTTGGCGAGGTGGAAAAGAACGCTGCCGAGTCGCGCACCACCTGGGAAGACTTCGGGAATGTTGGCGAGCAAAACATGCTCAGCAATGCAGTAGGACAGGGCAACGCACGCCAGCGCCCAGAGCGATCGGTTGAGCCTGCGTTCGAATGGGCTGAGATAGCTGAGCTGAGTTGCTCGTTGCCAGCGGCGTTTGAGTCCATCACTCATGTGGTGATTATCGCCCAGATACGCCCCCGCGGGCCGAACTTTCGCTGGCTTCCTCTCGACGGCGACTGAGTGAGTGGTTGCCCCTGTCGAATCCGTATGGCTTTGTCCTCGACCTTGCGGCGTTGCAGATGGATTCGGTGTTGGCCGGAGGCACGCCTAGGCCATGTCCCCAGTACCCCACTAATTCATCGACATCCGAACCTGACTCAAGCGGGCCTGGCAGACTGTGCCCATGGCACAGATAACCTTGAATGGAAACCTGATCAACACTGTCGGCGAGCTGCCTGCCATCGGATCTGAAGCCCCGGCCTTCAACTTGATCGGCTCCGACCTGTGGGTGGTCAGTACCGAGCAGTTTCGCGGCAAGCCCTTGGTGCTGAACATTTTTCCGTCCGTCGATATCGCGATTTGCGCGACGACCGTGCGGACCTTCAACGAGCGCGCCGCGGGGACCGGTGTGTCCGTGGTGTGCGTGTCAAAAGACCTGCCGTTCGCATTTCAACGATTCTGCAGCGCCGAAGGCATCGACAACGTCAAGACAGCTTCGGCGTTCCGTGACAGCTTCGGCGAGGACTACGGCGTCACGATCACCGACGGTCCGATGGCGGGGCTCCTTGCCCGGGCCGTCGTGGTGATTGGCGCCGACGGCAATGTCGCATACACGGAATTGGTGCCAGAAATCGAGCAGGAACCCAACTACGACACTGCGCTGGCCGTGCTGAGCTGAGCGGTTCTGGGCGGGCAACGCCGCTCGGCGGGCGTCCGCGCAAACGGCCGCCAATAGACCGGGCCATCTCCGGGACAACCTCGTGCGCCATTCGCGAACTAGGCTTAGGATGCCTCTGCAATGACCCGCGCCGGCGACGATGCAGTGGGGGCACCGCCCGCTTGCGGGGGACGAAGCGATGAGGAGGAGCACCGCTGATGACTTGCGTCCTCGTCGACGCCGACCGTTGCACCGGGCACGGGCGCTGCTACACCCTGGCGCCCGACGTCTTCGACGCCGACGAGGTGGGCCACTCCGTCGTGCTGGTCGCCGAGGTCTCCGGCGACCTCGCGGCGCAAGCCGTCACCGCCGAGAAAAATTGCCCCGAAGGCGCAATCTCCCTATCCCGTTGAAGCAGACCAGGATCACCCGGGCATCGGACGGTCGCCGGGAATCAGGGCGACAGGTCGGTGCGAGGGTTCGCCTGCACCGCAAAGCGTTGGCGGTCAACAACTCCGGACGCGAGTACAGTAGCTCCGGTGGCTGTCGCGCCGTCGAATGAGCGGATGATCGCCGGGGTCGCCGCCGCGTCCGTCGCGCTCGGGGTGGCCCAGCTGGTGGGCATCCCGTTCGGTGCGCGGGCCGATGCACGTGCCGCGATCGGCTCAGCGGTCGTCGACTTGGCACCGGGACCCATCAAAGAGTGGGCGATTCAGACCCTGGGCTCTCTGGACAAACTCTTCGTATCCGTAGCGGTGCTGGTGGTGATCGCTACGATCGCTGCAATCGCCGGGACCCTCGAGACTCGGCGCCGCCCGCTCGGCAGCGTCGCGATCGCCGCGGCCGGCGCCCTCGGATGCCTCGCGGTGCTGTCGCGGCAGGGCGCGACAGCACTCGACACGATCCCCACCGTCGCGGGCGCGGCCTGCGGCGTGGCGGCCTTACGCTGGCTCACCCTTCGGTTCTGGCGCGGCCCGGGAGACCCCGAAGGCGGAGCCGTTCACGACGAACCGGATGCCGGCAGGCGCAGGTTGGTCGTGCTCGGACTGCTCGGATTCGGAGTAGTGAGTGGCGTGGCGGGTGCGGTCATCACGCGGTTGGTGCATTCGGTGGCCGCTGACCGCAACAGCTTCACGCTTCCCCGACCGCGCACATCGGCGCCACCAATACCAGCTGAAGTGCAACCGAAAGGCGTCGCGCTACCGAGCTTTATCACCCCCAGCGCCGACTTCTACCGGGTGGACACCGCGCTCACTGTTCCCCAACTCAGCCACGGCGACTGGCGGCTGCGCATCCACGGCATGGTGAAGCGCGAAGCTACTTACAGCTTCGCCGACCTCGCCGGTTTTGACGTCGTCGAAAAGGTGACGACGCTAACCTGCGTATTGAATCCCGTTGGCGGCAAACTCATTTCGACCGGAGTCTGGACAGGCTACCGGGTGGCCGATCTGCTGGCGGCGGCCGGCGTGCACCCGGACGCCGACATGTTGCTCTCGACGTCGATCGACGGGTTCACCGCCGGCACGCCGGTGGATGTGCTCACCGATGGCCGCGACGCGCTCCTGGCGGTCGCCCTCAACGGTCAGCCCCTGCCGATCGAGCATGGCTATCCGGCCCGGCTGGTCGTGCCCGGGCTCTACGGGTACGTGTCGGCCACCAAGTGGGTCGTCAGATGGAGCTGACCCGCTTCGACAAAGCAGAGGCGTACTGGACGCGGCAGGGCTGGGCACCGCGTGCACCCATCAAGACCGAGTCGCGGATCGACGTGCCGAAAGGTGGTCAGCAGGTGCCGATGGGCCCCGTGGTGTTTGGCGGTGTCGCGTGGGCGCAGGACCGTGGCGTGCGGGCCGTGGAAGTCCGCATCGACGGCGGCGTGTGGCAGCCCGCCGAACAGGGCGCGAGCTACTCCAACGAGACGTGGCGGCTGTGGAGCTTTCCCTGGCAGGCGGAAAGCCCTGGGAAGCACACCATCACCGTGCGCGCCACCGACAACACCGGAGCCACTCAGACTGCGGATCGGGTCGCTACCGTCCCCGACGGCGCCACCGGCTGGCACACGGTGGACTTCACCGTGGCGGGGACATGAAGCACTATTTCGACGAGAGTTTTCGCCAGCTGACTACCGCGATCACGACGCCGATCACCACCGTGATGGGACCAATGACGGACCAGGTCATGGTGTTGCTCATTGGGCTACCACCAAGCACTCCGAATCCCTGAAGCGCCCAGATCAAACCGAACAACGCCAGGATCAACCCGAAGGCGAGCGTAGCGACGTATGTCCTTCTCATACGGGGATGCTACGCGGGAGAGGCCGGAGAAGGTCCGTGGCGTCATGACCCAGCCCAGCGCACACGCCAATTCACTGCGCCGTGACCACACTCATCTGCGCGCGAGGGCATGCCACGCCATGTCGACGATGGCCGCGCAATAGTCGTCGTCGACGGGAACGTCGGAGTACAGGGCACGAATGTTGAGCGGTGCCAGCACGATCTGAACCGCAGCCAGGGTGTTGACGCCCTCGCGCAATTCGCCCCGCTCCCTGGCCCGGTCCACGACCGCACGCACGGCGGCGAAATGTGCCCGCCAGAACCTCAATCGGGTGACTTCATCGTGCCCCCCCCGGCGGTCCATCACCAGAGCGCGCAGTAGCGTGCAGCCGACCTCGGTGTTGATCCGATCGGTCACATTGCGGGCCAAGGCCTGCAGGTCTCCGCGCAACGAGCCGGTGTCGGTTCCCGAACTCACGGTCTCGACATCAGAAAGCACCGCATCGACGATGAGTTGGCGCCGATCTCCCCAGTACCGGTACACCATGGCCACATCGAGGCGGTGACGCTCGGCCAAGGCCTCGATGCTGAACCGCTCGACGCCCCAACGGGACAACTCGTCGAGCACTGCCGGATATCCGCGGGAACGGATTCTCGGATCGGCTCAGACGGCTGCATCGACGTCTCCTTACACCAGCTAGAGGTATCCGGTTTGGTTCACCAGGCGCACGGAAGACGCCCCGTCGGAATAGAACTCGGCGATGCTCAGCGATGCCAGGTCGAGGTGCAGGCGATACAGGATGCCCGGCCCGGCCTCGAGCGCGAGCCGCAGCAGCATCTTGATCGGCGTCACGTGCGACACCACCAGCACCGTCGTGCACTGATGCGCGGCGATGATTCGTTCGCGGGCCTTCACGACCCGATCGAGCACGTCGTCGAAGCTTTCACCGCCCGGCGGGGTGGTGCCGGTGTCACGAAGCCAGCGGCCGTGCAGCTCCGGGTCGCGCTGGGCGGCCTCACCGAAGGTCAGCCCCTCCCAGGCGCCGAAATCGGTTTCGATCAAGTCGTCGTCGACGGTCACGTCCAGGCCGAGCGCCTTGGCGGCCCTGGCCGCGGTGTCGTAGGCCCGCTGCAGCGGCGAGGCGAACACCGCCGAAATCCCGCCGCGTTGCGCCAGATAACGTGCCGCGGCGTGGCCTGCCGGCGACCCGCTTCGGTGAGCGCCGGGTTGCCGCGGCCGGAATAGCGGCGCTGCGCCGACAGCTCGGTCTGGCCGTGTCGCAGCAACAGCAGCCTGGTCGGTGTACCGCGGGCTCCGGTCCAGCCGGGTGCCTGCGGGGATTGCGCCGCAGCGGTTTTCGCGGCTCGGCTGCGGCCGCTCGGGCTCTCCCGCCGGGTCGTTGGCGGCGGCGGCGTCCATCGCCTCGTTGGCCAACCGATCGGCGTACGAGTTGCGGTCCCGCGGAATCCACGTGTAGCTGATCCGCTCGAAGCGCGCCGCCAGCTTTCGGGCCTGGGCGTGCAGTTCGATCAGGTCGGGGTGCTTGACCTTCCACCGCCCCGACATCTGCTCCACCAACAGCTTGGAATCCAGGAAGACCGCGGCCTCGGTGGCACCCACCCGCAGGGCGTCGTCCAAACCGGCCAGCAGCCCCCGGTATTCGGCCACGTTGTTGGTGGCGTGGTCGATGGCCTGCTTGGTTTCCGCCAGCGCCGTCGAGGGTCCGCGGTCCAACCAGGAGCAATCCGGCCGGGCCGGGGTTGCCGCGCGACCCGCCGTCGGCCTCGATCACGACTTTCACTGGTCGAAACCCTAGACCCGCAACAGGATCGCGCCACACTCCGGGCATCGCACACGTCGTCTTCGGCGGCGGCGGAGATGCGGGACATTTCGCCGCGGTCGATCTCGAGGCGGCAGGCACCGCACCGGCGCCCGAGCAACGGCCCGGCGCCCGGCCCTCC
>CAWKNK010000005.1:0-103718 GCA_963850895.1 uncultured Actinomycetota bacterium
GGGCGCGGCAGGCGGCTAATCCACCGAAATCCAGAACGGGCCCCGAACCGAGGAGAACGATGACCGACGTCTCGACCGCCAGCGATATTCCGGAGTTCCCGATGTCGCGGGCGCCGGGTTGCCCGTTCGCCCCGCCTCCAAAGGTGTTGGAGCTCAACGCCGACATGCAGCTGAGCCGGGTCCGGATATGGGACGACAGCACGCCGTGGCTGATCCACGGCTATGAGGCGATCCGCGCGTTGTTCACCGATTCGCGCGCCAGCGTCGATGACCGGTTGCCGGGATATCCGCATTGGAACGAGGGAATGCTGGCGACGGTGCACAAGCGCCCACGGTCGGTATTCACCTCTGACGCCGAAGAGCACACCCGATTCCGCCGGATGCTGTCAAAACCGTTCACGTTCAAGCGGGTTGAGGCGCTGCGGCCGGCGGTGCAGAAGATCACCGACGATCACATAGACGCATTGCTGGCCGGCTCCAAGCCGGGCGACATCGTCGGCACGCTGGCGCTGCCCGTCCCCTCGTTGGTCATCAGCCAATTGTTGGGCGTGCCCTACGAGGACGCGGATTTCTTCCAGACCCAAGCCCAGCGGGGCATGGGCCGCTACGCCACCGAGGAGGACACGGCGCAGGGTGCCGCCTCGTTGGCGAGGTACCTGGCGAACTTGGTGCGAACCAAAATGCAGAGCCCGTCAGAGGATTTGGTGTCCGACCTTGCCGAGCGGGTCAACGCCGAAGAGCTCAGCGTGCGCGAGGCGGCGCAGTTGGCCACCGGCGTGCTCATCGCCGGGCACGAGACCACCGCCAACATGATCAGTCTGAGCATCGCGGCACTGCTCGACCATCCCGACCAGCTGGCGCTGCTGCGCGACAGCGACGATCCGAAGGTGATCGCCGTCGCGGTCGAGGAATTGATGCGCTATCTGAGCATCATTCAGACCGGGCAGCGCCGCATCGCCGTCGACGACATCGAGGTGGGCGGCGAGACTATCCGCGCCGGCGAGGGCATCATCCTCGACGTCGCGCCGGCAAACTGGGATGCCCGGCAATTCCCCGATCCGGACCGGCTCGACCTGCGCCGGGAGGACGGCCCGCACGTCGGCTTCGGCTACGGCCGCCACCAGTGCGTCGGGCAGCAGCTGGCCCGGATGGAGCTCCAGATCGTGCTGCCCACCCTGCTGCGCCGCGTCCCGACACTGCGGCTCGCGGTCCCGGTGGAGGAGTTGCCGTTCAAACACGACGCGCTGGCATACGGCCTCTATGAGCTCCCAGTGACATGGTGAAGCCCGATCTGAGCCTGCACGTGCCGGACCTGCGCGGCGAATTCGCCGTCGTGACCGGGGCCAATAGCGGCTTGGGATTCGGTTTGGCGAAGAGGCTGTCCGCGGCGGGCGCCGACGTGATCATGGCGATCCGCGACCGCACCAAGGGTGAAGAAGCCATCGCCGCGATCCGCCGTGACGTGCCGACGGCCAAGCTGATCATCAAACACCTGGACCTCTCGTCGCTGAAAAGCGTGGCGGGACTGGGTGAAGAGTTGGCGGCAGAGGGCCGTCCGATCGACATCCTGATCAACAACGCCGGCATCATGACACCGCCGCAACGACAGGAGACCCATGACGGCTTCGAATTGCAGTTCGGCACCAACCATTTGGGGCACTTTGCGTTGACCCGGCACCTACTGCCCCTGCTGCGCGCAGCGCAGTCCGCGCGGGTGGTGACCGTCAGCAGCCTGGCCGCGACCCAGCGCAACCTCAACTTCGACGATCCCAACGCGCTGCACGGCTACCAACCCATGCGCTCCTACGGGATGGCCAAACTGGCGCAGCTGATATTCGCCGTCGAATTGGATCGACGTAGTCGCCTAGGCGATTGGGGGTTGATGTCCAACGCTGCCCACCCCGGCTTGACCAAGACCAACCTGCTCAGTGGCGCCTCCTATGGCCGCGCCCGGCCCACGTTGCAGGCGCGGTTCACCCGACTGACGTGGCGGATGCTGCCGTTCATGTGGCTCGATATCGATGAAGGCATCAAGCCGACTCTCTACGCCGCGGCGTCACCGGACGCGCAGGGCGCCAAGTACTACGGCCCGCGCGGCTTCTACGAGACCGTCAGGGGCGGAGTCACTTTCGCCGGGGTTCCCCGGTCAGCGCGCAGCGAGGCCGATATGAGACAGCTGTGGCGGCTCTCCGAACAACTCACCGGCGTCAAGTATCCCGACTGGGAGAGGTGAAAGATGCCGTTCGTCGGTAGGGCCGGTGTACGGGATCCCGGTGCCCAGCAGGACCAGTGGGAGCGGTTGGCACGTCGGCGTGAGCAGTTGTACACCGACGACCAGCAGTTCCGGGACACCCGGCCCGACGACGAGATCGCCGCGGCGGCGCGCGCTCCCGGGCTGCGGATCGCCGAGGTGATGGCGACGGTATTCCAGGGTTACGCGAGGCGGCCGGCGCTGGGACAGCGCGCCCGCGAGATCATCACCGATCCCGTCACCGGGCGCTCGGCTCTGCGTTTCTTGCCGCGGTTCGAGACGATCAGCTACGCGGACCTGTGGGTACGCGTGCGGGCGACGGCCGCGGATTGGCACCGACACGAACGGCATCCGGTGCGCGCTGGGGATTTCGTGTGCGTGCTGGGCTTCGCCAGCATCGACTACGCGGCCATCGAATGCGCCTGCATTTACCTGGGCGCGGTGGTAGTGCCCCTGCAGACCAGCGCCCCGGCCGCCCAACACGCGCCGATCCTCGCCGAGACGCGGCCGCGCATTCTCGCCGTGGGTATCGACAACCTTACGACGGCCTTGGAAGCAGTCTCAGAGGCGGCCCTGGCCGGTACCGCGCCGGCCCGCCTGATCGTCTTCGACTACGAGCCACGCGACGACGACCAACGCGCGAGTTACGAAGCGGCGCAGGCACGGCTGGCCGCCGCGGGCCATTCGTTGATCATCGAAACTTTCGACGAGGTGGTCACGCGCGGCGCCAAGATGCCGCCCGCGCCCATGCACGTTGCCCCCGCCGGCGAAGACCCGCTGGCCTGGGTGTTCTACACGTCGGGCAGCACCGGCACACCAAAAGGCGCGATGTTCACCGAAAGCCTGTGCATCGGCACCTGGCTCGCACAGTCCGATCAGCCGGTCATCACACTGAGCTACATGCCGATGAGCCACCTGATCGGCTACGGCTACGTCATCTTGACCCTGGCCAACGGCGGCACCAGCTATTTCGCCGCCAAGAGCGACCTTTCGACCCTGTTCGAGGACCTGGCGTCGGTGCGTCCCACGTCGCTGAGCCTGGTGCCGCGGGTGTGCGAGATGTTCTATCACCATTATCAGCGCGAGCTGGACGGCCAGGTATTGGCCGGCGCTGACCCGGAGGCGGTCGGCGGGCAGATCACCATGACCATCCGCGAGCGGATCCTGGGCGGCCGCGTGCTGGCCGTGGGCTGCGGATCCGCCGCCTTGTCCCCCGAGATCAAGGACTTCATGCAAGAGGTGCTCGATCAGCATCTGCTGATCGGCTATTCGTCCACCGAAATCGCCGGCGGAATGATCGTGGCCGACGAGCACGTGCTGCGGCCCCCGGTCATCGACTACAAACTTCTCGACGTTCCCGAGCTCGGCTACTTCAACACCGACAAGCCCTATCCGCGAGGGGAATTGGCGGTCAAGTCGGCCCGCTTCATGGCGGGGTACTACAACCGGCCCGATCTGACGGCCACGATGTTCGACGCGGACGGCTACTACAAGACCGGCGACATCATGGCCGAGGTCGGCCCGGACCGCCTGCGTTATGTCGATCGGCGCAACAACGTGATCAAGCTCGCACAAGGCGAATTCGTTGCCGTATCCCGGCTGGAGGCGCTGTATTCGACTAGCCCCGTGATCCACCAGATCTACATTTACGGCAACAGCGCGCGCTCCTTCCTGCTCGCGGTGGTCGTACCCACCGACGATGATGTGGACGCGGCCGCGATCGTCCAGTCGCTCCGCCAGATCGCCCGCGACAACCAACTCAACGGCTACGAGATCCCGCGCGACTTCCTCATCGAAAGGGAACCGTTCAGCCTGGCCAACGGCCTGTTGTCCGGCGTCGGAAAGTTCCTGCGGCCCAAGCTCAAAGCGCGCTACGGCGATCAACTGGAACAGCTGTACGCGACCATGGCCGATGACCAACTCAGTCGGCTTCGCGCGTTACGCACCGGCGGTGCCGACCAGCCGGTGCTGGCCACCGTTACCAAGGCCGTGCAGGCCACGCTCGGCATGCCCGCGGCCGATGTGTCCCCCGAGGCGAGGTTCACCGATCTGGGCGGCGATTCCCTGTCGGCACTGACCTTCTCCACGCTGCTCGCCGACATCTACGCCGTCGAAGTTCCGGTGGGTGTGGTCATCGATCCGACCGGCGACCTGCTCAGCATCGCCGACCACATCGAACGCCATCGCGCCGCGGACGGCCTGCGGCCGACGTGCGCATCGGTACACACCGGGGGCGACGGCGAGGTGCACGCCGAGGAACTGGCGCTGGACAAGTTCATCGACGACGACGTGCTGAAGTCCGCGATGCTGATGCCGCTGCCCACGGCCGAGATCCGCACCGTTTTGCTCACCGGCGCAACGGGATTCCTGGGACGGTTCCTCGGAATGGAGTGGCTCGAGGGACTCGCCGATTCGGGCGGTACCCTGGTGTGCCTGACGCGGGGCGCCGACGCCGAACAGGCCCGGCAGCGAATCGAGGCGGCGTTAAGTTCTGATGCCGCATTGCAGGACCGCTTCCGCGCCCTGGCCAAGGGGCATCTCGACGTGCTGGCCGGGGACATCGGCGAGCCCAACCTCGGCCTGGACGACGCCACCTGGCAGCGGCTGGCCCGCACCGTCGACCTCGTGGTGCACCCGGCCGCCCACGTCAACCACGTACTGCCCTATCGCCAGCTGTTCACCCCCAACGTCGTGGGCACGGCCGAAGTCATCCGACTGGCGATCACCGCCCGGCTCAAACCGATTCACTACGTCTCGACGATGGGCGTGAGCGCCGTCGCGCATCAGCTCGTCGACGAGGACACCGACATCCGCCGCGCGGTGCCCGCCTGCGTCGTCAACGACGGCTACGCCAACGGCTACGGGATCAGCAAATGGGCGGGTGAGGTGCTGATGCGCGAGGCGCACGATCTTTGTGGGCTGGCCGTCGCGGTATTCCGGCCCGGGATGATCCTTGCCCACAGCCGCTGCGCGGGGCAGCTCAACGTGCCCGACATCTTCACCCGCCTGGTGTTCAGTCTGGTCGCCACCGGTGTGGCCCCGCGGTCGTTCTACCGGGGTGACGGCGCTCGTCCCCACTACGAGGGCCTGCCGGTCGACTTCCTCGCCGACGCGATCGCGGCCATCGGATCGCAACACGGTGGCAGCTTCGACACCTACAACACCACCAACCCACACGACGACGGCATCTCCCTGGACACCTTCGTCGACTGGATCATCGCCGCGGGCCACCCGATCGAACGGATCGACGAGTATGCGACGTGGCTGACTCGGTTCGAAACCGCGATGCGCGCATTGCCCGAACGCCAGCGCGCGCAATCGGTGCTGACCGTGTTGGACGTCTACCGTGAACCCATGACGGCCGTCGCTGGTTCACCGGTGCCCGGAGAGCGGTTTCAAACCGCGGTCCATGGCGCCGGTCGTGCGATCCCCAACCTGTCGAAGGAGTTGATCGACAAATACCTCGCCGGCCTGGAACGGATCGGCCTCCTATCCAGGTAGCCCGTAGAAAGGGACGATGATGTCACCTCCAACTCGCACCCTGTACCCCGAGGGTGTGATCGGCGCGCCCAAGCACCGCCGCGGTCACGCCGCCGCCGGCAGCACCGGCTTGCCGCCCGGCACCGAGGTCTTCTCCGCCGACAACCACATCTCGGTCGCCGACGACATCTTCTACGAGCACTTCCCCGACGACCTGAAGGATTACGCGCCGCGAATCTGGTACGAGGACGGCGCCTACCTGCTCGGCCGGCCGGGCCAGTCGATGGTCGTCGGCGATTTCAGCGCGGTGCTCATGCAGTACGACGACCTCGCCGGCGCGGTCAGCAACAACATCGACGCCCGCGTGCGTGAGCTCGCCGAAGACGGCGTCGACAAAGAACTGGTGTTTCCCAATGCGGTGTTGGCCCTGTTCCACTATCCCGATAGGGACCTGCGCGAGCGCATCTTCCGCATCTACAACGAACACATCGCCGCCGTTCAGGAACGCTCTGACGGCCACTGTTACGGGGTGGGCTTGATCAACTGGTGGGACCCGCGGGGAACCCGGCGCACGCTGGCCGAGCTGAAGTCGCTGGGGCTCAAGACGTTTCTGATGCCGATAAGCCCCGGCATCGACGACAACGGCCACGCCATCGACTTCTCGGGCGCCGCGATGAGCGCGGTGTGGGACGAAATCGAGGACGCCGGCCTGCCCGTCACGCATCACATCGGCGAGAGCCAGCCCAAGGTTCCGAGCGAGGTCAACAGCGTCGCGGTCGCGATGATGGTCAACATCGATTCGTTCCGGGAGATGTTCTCCAAGTACGTTTTCGGCGGCATCCTGGATCGGCATCCGGGGCTGCGGGTCGGCTGGTTCGAGGGCGGTATCGCCTGGGTCCCACCGGCTTTGCAAGACGCCGAGCACGTGCTGGCCTCCTATCGGCACATGCTGGCACACCAGCCCGAACACGACGTTCGCTATTACTGGGACACCCACATGTGCGCCTCGTTCATGGTGGACGGCCTCGGGCTCGCCCAGATCGACGAAATCGGGATCGACAAGGTGATGTGGTCGTCCGACTACCCGCACAACGAAAGCACCTACGGCTATTCGGAGCGGTCGCTGGCCGCGGTGGTCGACGCCGTCGGTCCCGAGGATGCGGTCCGCGTCGTCAGCGGAAACGTCAGAAAGTTCCTGGGTCTCTGAGATGACAAACGCACTGACCCAACACGGCTCGGGCCTGGACATCACGGACATACCGGACGAACCGGACCGGGCGCGCATGCGTGCGGAGACCGGGGCGCGGCTGCGGTCCGCGATGGCCGACCATGGTGTCGACGCGCTGATCTTGCTGATGAACGGCTACGTCGGATACGCGACGGGTGCCAGCTGGCCGCTCGTGGACGCGGGCCTGTCGCACGTGGAGCGCCCGGTCGCGGTCGTGCTCGCCGACGACGAACATCCGCACCTGTTCATGCCGTTCCGCGGCGGAGCGTCCGCGGAGTCGCCGGTGCCCGACGACCATCTGCACGGCCCCGTCTACCTCGAATTCGACCATGGCGTGGAGCAATTCGCGCGCGAGCTGGCCGGGCTGGTCCCGCCGGGCGCGAACATCGCCGTCGACGAACTGACCGGGGCGATGCGCAGAGCCGGCCCCAAGCTGTTCCCCGGGGGCGCGCCGACGGATGCGGCGATCGTGCTCGCCGACGCGCAGCTGGTGAAGACCCGTGATGAGCTGTCCTGCCTTCGCCGGGCGGCCCGGATCACCGAACAAGCGATCATGGATGTGCAGCGGGCCCTTGCGCCGGGAGTGCGGCAGATCGACCTCTCGGCCACGCTGGTACGTCGGGCATTTGAGCTGGGTGCCACCACCAACATGCTGGAGGCCATCTGGCAGGTGATGCCGAGTTCCCGGGAGGCCGGGGTGTGGACGACGCATGGCGATCTTGCGTTGCCGCTGCTTCCCACCGATCGCGAGCTGGCCGCCGGTGATGTCCTCTGGACCGATATCAGCATCACCTACGCCGGGTACTGCTCCGACTTCGGCCGGACCTGGGTTGTCGGCCAGCAGCCCACGCCGCGACAGCAGGATCAGTTTCGGCAGTGGCGGGCCATCCTGGATGCGGTGCTCGCGGTGACCAAAGCCGGTGTCACCTCCGGTGATCTGGCGCGCGCGGCGATCGCGGCCAACGGCGGCCGCAAACCGTGGTTGCCGCATTTCTATCTGGGCCACGGTATCGGTACCTACCCCGCCGAAGCGCCCATGATCGGAACGGATCTCGGCGAGGAGTTCGACGACAACTTCGTCTTTCCGCCCGGAATGGTTCTGGTCCTGGAACCCGTGGTGTGGGAGGACGGGACGGGCGGCTACCGCAGTGAGGAGATCGTGGTGATCACCCAAGACGGCTATTTGCCGATCACCGACTACCCCTATTCTCCCTATGGCGACTGAGGTTCTGCCCGACCCCACCGCATTGCGGACGGGCCGTCGGGAACGCGCGCTGGCGCAGATGGACGCACACGGACTCGACATCCTGGTCCTCGGGCGGCAGGCCAACATTCGTTACGTCACCGGCGCACCGCAGCTGTGGATAGCCGGGACGCGGCCGTTCGGTCCGATGTGTGTGGTGGTGCGCGCCTCCGGGGACATCTACCTCAATAGCACCGACGACGAGGGGGTTCCGGAGGAGATCGGGCACGATCACCTGTACGGACTGGCCTGGAACCCGATGACGCTCATCGACGTGCTGAAGAAGATCGACGGCGCCGACACGGCGCGGCGGGTCGGAACCGACGCGATTACCCCCACTTTCGCCGCATTGCTGCCGGAGGCGTTCCCCAATGCCGAACTCGTCGACGCGGAGCCGGCGATGCGCGCGGCGCGGCGGGTCAAGACACCCGATGAAATCGCGGCGATGGACACCGCGCTTCGGGTCGCCGAACACGGACTCGCCGCTGCCCTGGCCGAATTCACCCCAGGAGTGTCGGAGCGGACGCTGGCCGGGGCCATGATGGAGGCCATGGCCGCGGGCGGGGTGAGCACGCCGGCCACCCAGGACGCCGCCTGGGTGACATCGA
Organism: uncultured Actinomycetota bacterium; assembly: GCA_963850895.1. GTDB lineage: Bacteria > Actinomycetota > Actinomycetes > Mycobacteriales > Mycobacteriaceae > Mycobacterium. The sequence continues at coordinate 8,811 of CAWKNK010000005.1, forward strand.
AGGACCGCCCGTGGCGCCGCGCCGGTTCGGACCGGGTGCAAGTGGGCGACTTGGTCGCGTTCGCCGCCGGTGCCTTGGCGAACGGCTATGTCGCGGAAGTGGGTCGGACTTGGCCGGCCGGCGATAACGTCGACGATCAAACCCGCAAGCTGTTCGCGCGGTCGAACACGTTGTACGACAACATGCTTGCGGCCTGCCGCCCCGGTGCGCCCACCTCCGACCTGCTCGCCGCCTATGAGGCGGCCGGCGAGCCGATGCCGCCCATGCCGATCGCGCACGGGTTGGGGTTGGGCTTCGATCCGCCGGTGGTGTCCGAGACATTGCTGGCCGCCGGCGAACGCGACCGGCTCGACGCCGGCATGGTGATGGCGATCACCGGCTATGTGTGGCAGGACGGCACCGGCGCGGTATTCCGCCGGGACACCGTTCACATCACCGAGGACGGCGTCGACGTGCTGACCACCAGCCCGTCGTGGCCCGATCGCTGAAATCACTTGCGTCACTTTGGCTTCAGTGGTCTCCGCGTGACGTTTTTTGTCGGTGGGCTCCGATAGTTTCGGGGTGTGAGTGTAGATCGCGAGGCGTTGTCGGCGGCGTTTGACGTCATCGATGCTGCGGTCGACGATCTGGTCGGGTATGACTGCGACGCGTTGGCCACCCGCGAACAGTTGGCGTTGCTGGTGCGCTGCGAGAAGGTGCGCCGCCGGTTGCCGGCCATCGAGCATCCGCTGATCAACAACCTTGTCCGCCAGGCCACGCCCGAAGAGCTCGGCGGCAAGCTGTCCCATGCGATCGCCGAGGCGACGTTGATCAGCCGCGCCGAGGCGTCCCGGCGCGTCCGGGAGGCCGCCGACTTGGGGCCGCGGCGCGGGCTGACCGGGGAGCCCATGGCGCCGATCCTGGCCGCGACCGCCGCCGCCCAGCGCGACGGCACGCTCGGCACCGGGCGGATCGCGGTGATCCGCAGGTTCTTCCACCAGCTGCCCGGCTGGGTCGATGCTGCGACCCGCGAGGCCGTCGAGGCCGACCTGGCCGCTCAGGGCGCGCACTTTCGCCCTGAGCAGCTAGCCGAGCTGGCCGATCACATCGCTGACTGCCTAAACCCCGACGGCACCTACACCGACGACGACCGGGCGCGTCGCCGCGGCCTGACGCTGGGCAAGCAAGGCCCCGATGGCATGTCCGAGCTACGCGGCACGATCAGCCCCGAGCTGCGCGCCACCTTGGAGGCGGTGTTGGCCAAGCTGGCCGCCCCCGGCATGTGCAACCCCCTCGACGACACCCCGTGCGTGGACGGCGCACCTACGCAAGAAGCGATCGACCGCGACGCCCGCTCAGCCAGCCAGCGCAACCACGATGGGCTGCTCGCGGCATCGAGAGCGTTGCTGGCCTCGGGAAAACTGGGTCAACACAATGGCTTACCGGCCTCCATCGTCCTCACCACCACCCTGGCGGAGCTCGAAGTGGCGGCAGGCAAAGGCCTCACCGGAGGCGGGACCATCCTGCCGATGAGCGATGTGATCCGCCTGGCCCGCCACGCCCACCACTACTTGGCCGTCTTCGACAAGGGCAAAGCTCTGGCGCTGTATCACACTAAGCGACTGGCCTCCCCCGGCCAGCGAATCGTCCTGTACGCCAAGGACAGAGGTTGCTCGGCACCCGGATGCACCGTGCCCGGCTACTACTCCGAAGTGCACCACGTCACCGACTACGCCAAGTGCCGCCGCACCGGCGCCGACGACCTGACCTTCGCCTGCGGACCCCACCACCGCATGCTCAAACCCGGCGGCTGGACCACCCGTAAGAACGCCAAGGGCGACACCGAATGGATGCCGCCCCCGCACTTGGACCGCGGCCAGCCCCGCAGCAACACATTTCATCACCCCGAGAAACTGCTCCGAGACGGCGACGACGACGAGCCCTAGCTTAATCGGGCCTTTCGGCAAGGGCCGCGTCGAGCAGCTCCCCCACGCGATGCCGTTCCCACAGCAACAGCAGGTTCGACAGCATCTGCAGCGGCGCGCGCACGCTCTCGTCGTTCCTGATGAGGGGATGCCGACGACTGTTCGGTATTGCCTCGAATCGCTTGCGGATCAACGCCGGCACGCCCAGGAGCCAGGCGACCCCCATCGCCGCCGCGTAGAGCAGCGTGTGCCGGCGCAACCGAACGGGATCGAGTTCCGGTCCGCCGCAACGATGGAACTCGGTGACGAACAGCTGCAGCAGTTCGTCGAGATGGGTGTCCCACAAGTCGGTTTCGGCGCCGGACATGGCTCCCCAGATCGCCATGCCCAGGTTCATGTGGCCGACACATCCCCAGTCCATCAGGCCGCAGCGCAGAACGCCGTCGGTGTCGCGCCAAAACCACGCGTTGTCGATGTTGGCGTTCCAATGGCACAGCGCGACATAGTCGGAATCGTCGGCCAGTAGATCCGCGAGCGCCTGCTCGTGGCGCGCCAAGCGCGGCACGTCTTCGCGCAGGCGTGCGATGAAGTCCGGTGAACCGGCGCTCGCCGGCAGCAAGCCGGGATCGTGTTCGGCGAATTGGGCCAGTTGGTTCACCCGGCGTTCCAGCTTGGCCACCGACAGCGGCGTCCGCTCCCCCACCGTCGCGGCCGCCACGTCCAGTGGGAAGGCCGCTGTCAGCTCCGCCGGCAGGCGCCCGGATCGGTGGGTGCCGGCGAGCCGGGCCAGCGCGGTGAGCAGCGCGCGGTAGTGCTCTAGGGGTTCGGGCATTTCATAGTCGAGGCACTTGTGATACTGCCGTTCGATTCCGTTCTCGCCGAACCGAATTCGCTCGGCAACAAGGATCCCGGTGCCGGACTGCCGGTGATAGTCGGCGAATTGCGCCCTGGGCACCGCGATGGGAAATTCCGGCGCGCGGGACAGCGCGGCAAACCGCACCTCGGGCTCCATCTGCGTCTTTCCGCGGTCGCGCGCCGGGTCGTCGAAATCGCGCGAGAACTTGACGAACAGGTCGGTGGGCAGATTCGGCGCGGGCTTGGCGAATTCGACCGAGAGCACCACCTTGCGTCCCGTGCTGCCGCCGGCCACCTCGCGAAACCCGGTGACGCTCGTGATGCTGTTGTCCCGCAACGCTCCCGAGGCGCGAAACGCCTCGGTGAGGAAACGCGCGCCACCGCTTTCCAGCGCCGCGGGCTCAGCTGGAAACGCCGCCCCATACTGGTCGCCGACCACCCACCGTGAAGCCAACTGATTACCAGGTCTGTTCGGCCGCGCGCACCAGCATGTGATTGACGGCCACCCGGCGGTCACGCGTCACCATGAACAGCACAGCGTCGGCGATGTCTTCCGGTCGCAACTTGACCATTCCGGCAGTCTGGCGCTCGAACGCCTCCCGCGACGACTCGGCGAGGTGGCTGAAGATTTCGGTGTCGACCGTTCCGGGGCCCACCACGCCTACCCGGACCCGCTTGCCGAGCACCTCTTGCCGAATGCCCTCGTTGAAGGCGTTCACCCCGAATTTCGTCAGCGAGTAGACGGCGGTGTTGGGTCGGGCCACCCAGCCGGCGGTCGAACTGATGGTGACCAGATCGGCCACGCCGCGCGGCGAGTCGGCGGCGGCGTCGATCAGGTGTGGGAGCGCCGCGCGGGTGACATACAGAACCCCTTGCACGTTGACCGTCACCATGGCGTCCCAATCCCGCAGCGACGCCTCGGCCGCGGGCCCGGACTGCATCAGCCCCGCGTTGTTCACCACGGTGTCGAGCCGGCCAAACTCCGCGACGGCGCGCTGCACGGCCGCCGACACCTGCTCGGCGTCGGTGACGTCGGCAGCCACGGCAAGCGCTGTGCCGCCGGCGGATTCGATGTCGGCCTGCAGTTCGGCGAGCCGGTCCGCGCGGCGCGCCAGGAGGGTCACCGCCGCGCCTTCCGCGGCCAGCGCTCTGGCCGTCGCGGCCCCGATACCGCTGCTGGCGCCGGTGACCAAGGCCGCGGTGTGTGCAAGTGTCCCCGTCATGTCCCACCCGTCGTCGAGCCCGCCGCCTCCGACGGCGATCCGGCGCCCAGTATCTCGTGTAGCACGTACTCGGTGTGCTCGCCCAGGTCCGGCGCGCCGCGGGCGATGCGTGCCTGACCGCGCGCCATCCGCCAGGACGGCCCGACAATCGGCCGCTGGCCCTCACGGTGATCGCTGACGAACCGATAGAGCTCGCGGTCCCACAGTCGTTGATCACCCATCACATCCAGGGAAGTCGCGCTCTTGCCGGCCGGGACCCCCGCCGCGCGCAGACGATGCGCGAGTTGCTCGGCATCATGGCTTCGGGTGAGTTGCGCGAGGTCCGCGTCGAGCGTCTCGGTGTGGCGCCGTCGCTCGTCCATGGTGGCGTAGCGGCATTCTCGGGCCAGCGAGCCCGCACCGAGCACGTCGCACAGGTCGCGCCATTGCGCGTCGTCGGCGACGGCCACCGTGATCCAGGCGCCGTCCGCGCAGGGGTAGCAGCCATGCGGGCACAGGTCCGGGTGATCATTGCCGTTTGGCCCGAAGCCTCGCCCGGTCAGGGCTTGCTCGAGCAGGCAGTCGCCGATCATCGACGAGAGGGTTTCCACGGCCGATAGGTCGACGAACTGCCCGGCGCCGCTGAGCTCGCGATGCAGCAACGCGACCACGGCAGCGTAGGCGGCGGCCGCGCCGACGGTCGAATCGCCGTAGCGCATGCTCGTCCCGAGCGGCGGCCCACCGCGATAGCCCACCAGCGGGGCGAGCCCGGCCAGGGCGGCGAAGCATGGCGCGTAACCGGTTTGATGGCCCAGCGGTCCGTCGTTGCCCCACATCTTGATCGACACGGAGATGATGTCCGGCTTGATCTCCTTGAGCTGCGCATAGCCCAGGCCCTGGCGTTCCATCGCACCCGGGCGCAGGTTGTTGATGACGACGTCGCTGCGCGCGATCAGCTCCCGCAGCTGCGCCATGCCCTCGGCGGACTTGATATCGAGGTCCACACTGAGGATTTCGGGGTTGATGCTCAGGAAGTAGGGCGCATGGTTGATGTCGGTGCCACCGTAGGCTCGCATCTCCTCGGGGCTGCCCGCGGTTTCGATCTTGATGACCTCGGCGCCCAGCATCGCCAGCAACTTGCCCGCGTAGGGGCCGGCCCACACCTTGGTGAGTTCGACGACCCGCACCCCTTCGAGCGGCCCACCGCGCGGATTCCTGGGCGGCTTGAGTTGTGCCGACTTGACCCGCGGCCGTGGGCGCGGGGTAGCAATGCGTTCCAGCACCTCTCCCGTGTGCTGGCCGAGAGTGGGTGCGGCGGAGGTGATCCGAGCCGGCGACGCGCTGAACCCGTACGGCACCGTCGGATACGCCGCGCCGCCCAGCACCGGGTGCGTCACCTGCTGGAAGAAGCCGCGGTGGCGGTACTGCGGCGAATCGTGCAGGTCCGCGGCGCCGTTCACCGGCACCAGCGGCACGCCCTGGCGCTGGGCTTGGTCGGATGCTTCGTCCTTGCCGAGGGCCCGGATCCACGCCGCGAAGCCCCGCTGGAATGCGGCGACTTTTTCCGCGGTGACGGAGAACTCCAGCCAGTCGTCCTCAAACCCGTCTAGCCAGTCCGGATTACCCATGAGTTCTTTCAGGCCGAGCCAGTGGGCGCGGCTGGTCATGTACAGGTACACAAAGCCATCGGCGCACGCGAAAAATGCTGCGGGGCCGGCCTGGTCGTAATCGCTGCGGTGGCCTTCGGCGGTCACCTCGCCGGTGATGAATCGACCCAGGATGCAGTCGGCACGGGAGGCCAGCACGGCATGTTCGGAAATGTCGATGGAGTCGCCGTGGCCGCTGTGCAGGCGCGCGAAGAGCGATGCCGCCACGCAGAGCGCGGCGTCCAGTCCAGCTTCGTAGTCGGCCAGGAACCGGCCGGGCCCCTGCAGTGGCGGCTTCGCGGGATCAGGGTGACTGGGCGTATGGTACCCCCAGCCGCTGGCATGGAAGACGTTGATGCTCTTCGCATTACCGAACTCGGCCGGCGCGCCCTGCCCGAACGGCGTGATCGAGCAGAACACCACATCCGGATGCCGCTGCGACCAGTCGATGGCGCGGTCGTCGATGACCGCGTCCGCCGTGCCGATGAGCTTGTGGATGGTCTCGACGTCGGCTTCCGAGCCGCGATCCAGCACGACGGACTGCTTGTTGGTGTTCAGGTACGCGAACAGCCCGCTGCCGTCGCACCCGTCGGCCACGATGGGAGCCATCGCCCGCGTCGGGCTGCCGCACTCCGGCGCCTCGAGCTTGATGATCTCGGCGCCGAAGTCGGCCAACAACTTTCCGCAGTACTCCCCCGCGACGGACCCGGCTAGCTCAACGACCCGGAAACCCGTCAGTGCCGACATGCGACCTCTTCCAAGACGGTCAGGGCTTCGCGCGTCCCGAGCGGCTCAGGCGCCACTCCGGCGGGAAGTTCAGGTCGTTGTCCTTGACCACGTTGTTGAGGCCCTTCTCGAAGGTACCCGCGGTCAGGTCGACCTCCTCTGCGTCGTTGGTGATCATCGGCAGCATGCCCTCGACCATGCCGGTGAGCAAGCTGCCGAAGTATTCACCCTTGTGCTGCTTGTAGAGCTCCAGGAAGGTCTTCTGCACCGCGACGGTGTCGGTCGGGCGAGAGCGGGAGCACGCCATCGCGTACTTCAGCGTCTCTTCTTCCAGCTTCTCCCGGGGCACCACGCTGTTGACGAAGCCGCACTCGTACATCTCTTTGGCGCTGAACGGCCTTCCGGTGAAAAGCATTTCGGAGAACTTGCGCAGGCCCATCGTCTCGGCCCACCACCACAGTCGCGGGCCCCAGCCCACGTAGCGGAACGCCGGGTGGCCGAAGAGGGCGTCGTCGGAGGAGATCACCAGGTCGGCGTCGCCGGCCTGGTAGAAGTGCCACCCGTAACAGTAGCCCTTGGCCTCGATGATACTGATCTTGCGTAGCTCCTGAAGCGGGCGGTTTCCCGCGCGGGCCTTGGCGTAGAAGTCGGTGACGGTCGAAAGGTAGCGGTACGATCCGCCGGGCGGGTATTTGACGTCGTCATCGTTGATCGCCAGCTCGTGCAGTAGCGGCATGCCGGGGTTTTCCAGCATTCCCCGCTGTTCGGGCAGGTCGCCACCGCTTCCGAAATCCTCGCCCTCGCCACGGATCACGACGACCTTGACGTCGTCGTCCACGTTGCACTTGTGGATCAAGTCGGCGTAGTTCTGCCGCATGCCCAAGGTGGTGGAGTTGAGCTCCTCGGGGCGGTTGAAGGTGATGTACGCGATCCTGTTCTTCTTGTCCTTCTCGAACTTGATGTACTGCTCGGCTTCCTTCTTCATTTCTTCGTAGTCGTATTCGGGCATCGTCTTCTCCAACTTCTCTCGAATTAGCGTTTATTTGAGCAAGCTGCCCGCGTCGACGGGAAGCGAAACGCCAGTGACATAACGAGATTCGTCAGAGGCGAGGAACAGGACGGCGTTGCTGATGTCCGCGGCTTCCACCCACGGCACCGGCAGCGTGTGCATCATCTGTGAGATGGGGGCGAAGTCGTCCGGCCCCGGATTTTCCAGGTCCGGGCGAAAGAGCCGGAACGTGTTGTCATTCATCACCATCGTGGTGCTGACTTGGGTGGGTAGCACGGAATTGACGCGGATCATGTACTGGCCCAGCTCGACGGCGAAGGCACGCATCAGGCCGATGACGCCATGCTTGGCCGCGATGTAGTGGCCGGTGTTCGGGTAGGCCTTGCGCCCACCGACCGAGCTCGTGAGCACGATCGATCCGCCTTGGCCACCCGAGAGTATGTGTGGGACACCCGCTTTGACCGTATGCCAAACGCCGGTCAGGTTGATGTCGATCATATCCTGCCAGACGTTCTCCCGGATCTTGTGCAGCTTCCTGCCGTCGGTACCCACGCCCGCGTTCGCGACGATGATGTCGAGCCGCCCGAGTTGTTCCACACCGCCGTCCACCGCCGATTTCAGCGCCTCATAGTCGCGGACGTCCACCTGCGCGGTGACGATCCGACGGTCTTGGGCTTTCACCAAGTCGGCCGTCTCGGCCAGGTCTTCCGGCGTCGAGTGGGGATAGGCCAGGTTCTCGATCGGGCCGCAGACGTCGATCGCGATGATGTCGGCGCCCTCCTGCGCCAAGCGCACCGCGTGGCTGCGACCCTGACCGCGGGCGGCACCGCTGACGAACGCGACCTTGCCCTCGACCCGGCCGGTCATCAGGGCACCACGGTGGGCAGAGTTTCCCAGCCGCGCACCGACGACGTTGGGCTGAGCGTGGCGTTGGCCAGATCGGGCTCCCACTCCGGGAAGCGCTTGAGGATTTCCTCGAGGGCGACACGGCCTTCCAGCCGGGCCAGCGCCGAACCCAAGCAGAAGTGGGCGCCAACGCTGAACGTGAGGTGCGGACGGGCGGCGCGATGAATGTTGAATTCGCCCGCGTCGGGACCGAACTGCCGCTCGTCGCGGCAGGCCGCCCCGATCAGCATCAGCATCACGCTGCCTTCCGGCACCGTCCGGTCATAGAGGCTGACGTCGCGAGTCACATAGCGTGCCATGTGCGGCGCGGGCGGCTCGAAGCGTAGCAACTCCTCGATTGCCTGCGGGATGAGTCCGGGGTTCTCGACGAGCTCGCGACGCTGGTCGGGGTGCTCCGCGAGAACTTTGCCCGCCCAACCGATAAGCCGCGTCGTCGTTTCGTTGCCCGCTCCGGCCACCACGTTGAGGTACACCAGGATCTCCTCGCGCCTCAGCCGCCGCGTGGTCCCGGTCTCGTCGACGAACTCGACGTTGAGCAGCTCGGTCATGATGTCGTCGGACGGATTGTCGGCACGCCAGTCGATGTAGGCCTCGAACTGCTCGCCTACTGACAAGCCATGCTCGGCGGCACTCATCGGCTTGCCGGGCTCGGTGCGTAGTTGGGCGTTGCCGCGATCGCGGATGTACTCCTGATCTTCTTCGGGAATCCCGAGCAGTGCGCTGATGACCTTCATCGGCATGATCGCGCCCAGGTCGGTGACGAAGTCGAACCGCCCCGACCCCACCAGTGGATCCAGCGATTGCGCGCAGAACTCGCGGATCATCGGCTCCAGCGCGGCGATCTTGCGGGGGGTGAACATGCGCGACAGCAGCTTGCGGTGCACGTCGTGGATCGGCGGGTCTTCGAAGATCAGCATGCCCGACGGGATCTCGAGGTTGGCCTTGATCAGTTCCATGATCACGCCCCGCGCGGAGCTGTAAGTGCCGTAGTCGATGATTCCCTTGTTCACGTCGGCGAATCGGCTCAGCGCGTAAAAGTCGTATTCGGAGTTGTAGTACAGCGGCGCCTCGTCACGCAGGCGCTTGAACATGGGATATGGGTCGGCAATGAGCTCGACATCGTATGGATCGAAACGAACATGGCTATCGGTGCTCGCCGTCACGAAATCCCTCCTACCGCAGGCGTTTCCGGATACCCGCACCGCTTGCGCCAGCGCCGGCGCTGCCGGTCTGTCAGCGCTGGATTCGGCTCGGGCAATTTATACACTCCGCTTAATTGCATTGCTCGCACGCGCGCAGGGGTTTTGGCTGAAACGGCGCGCGAACGTGGACTTACTCTATTCTCGTAGAGAACCATACAGCGGATGCTCTGGCAAGAGCCAGAGCCGCACACGCCGTGTCCGGCACGCACGCTCACCCGGGTCCGACCGCCCGGCTGCGGCGCGCTGGAGGCATGCCGTCGCTCCGTGTCAGCCGCCCCTTGTCCGGGCTTTTCAGAATTCCCGCCGCCATCGCGGACAAGATCCCATCCAGCTGCTCGGGGCTGTCGATGAACCGGTCGCCATGGGCGAACCGCTGCAGCAAACCGTTGATGAACGTCAGCGTGACATTGCTGAGGTCCTCGACGACCGCCGGTTCCAGGTCCGCGCCGTGCGGCATCAGTTGCACGAGGATCTCCCGGTGCAGCTTGGTGAACCCGTCTGTGGCCTGCTGCAGGATCGCTGCGAGCGCCGGGTCGCGAGTGGCTTGCAGCGTCAACTCGTACCGGGCCTTGGTACGGGACAACTGCGGTTCACTGGCGGCCTGAATGACCACCTGCGACAACCGCGAGGCCGAGGCATCGTCTTTCCGATTGATGGAGCTGTCAGCCACCGCTTGCAGCTCGGCGAGATCCAGCTCGGCCAGCCGCTCGGCCACGGCGCGCAGCAGCGCCGAGCGGGTGCGGAAATAGAACGAGGTGGTGCCGTCGGGCACGCCGGCTTTGCGGTCGACTTTGAGGTGGCTCAATCCCTTGGCCCCGTCGTCGGCCAACAACTGAATCGCCGCATCGCATAAGTCGCGGCGGCGCTCCCCGGGATTAGGCTTTCGGCGTTTGTCCATGGCGCTTTATCTCGGACCGAGACCTTACTCTATATTCGTAGTGTCGGTAAAGAGCTGGCGCGACACCCATGACGGCGGGGCTGTGTGGCCACCGAGCGGGTGTGCGCCGGCGCGGGCGAAACCGATTGCCGGACAACGACTGGAACAATGGTCGAATGGTTCGACGTCGAATTGGTGAGAAAGTTGGCGTGGTGGGGCGTCGCCCCGCGCGCCGCCGTGGCCACGTCATGGCCGCGTGGCTCGCGTGCACCGCCCTGCTCGTGGCGCTGATGTGCGGCTGCCACCCGACGCGGCACCAGGCCGCACCCACGGCGTCGACCACCACCGCCACCACGCCGCCCACCACGAGCGCATCGGCCGCACCCATTGTGAAGATCGCGCCGCTGCCCGTCCGCCCGGTGACCAAGTCACAGCCGACCAGCCCGGAGAAGTGCCCGGCCACCGACCCAAACCACGCGGTGGTGCCGACTGATCCGCTCACCACGTGCGATATCGGCCGAACCACTTTGTACATGCTGGGTCCGGAGACGATGCAGATCGGGCTGATACACGTGGACCCACCGAAGTCGCTGACCGCGAATTTCTACGACGTGACCCTGATCCTGGATCCACCATCGGCGGCAGCGTGGGCCTCATACACTGCAGCACATCTGCAGGACCACGTGGCCTTCATCCGCGACAATCTCGTCCTGGAGGCGCCGATCATCGAAGAACCGGTCACGTCCGGACGAATCGCGCTGACCACCCAAACAGCTCAGGGGGCCGCGCAATTGGCCCAGCTGGCCGGCCGGCCCTCGTGACATGAGAACGGGCATGGACCGGCTCGGCATCGGCATGCTCAGCGTATTCGGGCTTCCGCCAGTGGAATTCGTCGGCATCGCCGCGGACCTTGGCTGCCATTACGTTTCGGCGGCGCTGCAGGGCATGCCGCTGGTGCCGCTCGGCTACCCGCGCTTTTCCCTGACCGACGACGCCGGGCTCCGGAACAATCTGCTCGCCGCGATGCGCGATCGCGGCGTGAGCATCTCGCTCGGTGACGGGTTCCTCGTGCTGCCCGGCGCCGACGTGCGCGCGTTCCGGACGGATCTCGACGTCCTGGCAGAGCTCGGCGTTCCCCGGATAAATGTGGTCAGCCTCGACCCCGATCTCCCGCGCAGTTTCGATCAATTCGCCGCGCTGACGGAACTCGCCGCCCGACGAGGCATCCAGACACTCGTCGAACCGGTGCCCGGCCTGACCGTCGGCGACCTGCCGACCGCGCTCGCCGCGCTCGAACACGTGGGACGGCCCGACTTCCGGTTGCTGATCGACACCATGCATCTGGTGCGATCCGGTTCCAGCGCCGCCGATCTGGCCGCCATCGATCCCGCCCGCGTCGGGTATGCCCAACTCAACGACACCACGCTGCGGCCGCGCATCGAAAACTACATGGAGGAAGCCATGTTCGAGCGCATGGTTCCCGGCGAAGGCGAACTGCCCCTTGGGGACATCCTCTGCGCGCTGGCCGGCGACATCGTGATCGAACTCGAAGTTCCGAGACGCGCACTGGCGCTGTCCGGCGTCGGCCCCATCGACCGGCTCCGGCCGTGCGTCGAGGCGGCGCGTCGGCTGTTGTCGGAGATTCAGGCTAAGTAGCCGGCCCGGGCGCGCGGCGCGCGAATGCCGGCGCATGCTCGGGCCGCACTCCAACGCCGACGAAATACGCCGGCACGGCCGACAGCCACGGCAACCGCCTCATCAGGCCGAGCAGCGCCGCGGGCGGCGTGGGGTCCGCGCCGCGCAACAACGGCCCGAGCAACATCCGGTGCAGCACCCGCTGGACCAGTTGCGTTACCACCGTGGGGAACACGCGTCGGCGGTGCACCGCGGCGAGCTCGCGGCCGCCGACCCGGTGTCGTCGCAACGGTTCGGCCAGCACGGTCGCGGCCGCGACGGCATCCTGGATCGCCAGGTTGATGCCGACGCCACCCAGCGGCGACATCGCATGGGCCGCATCGCCGATGCACAGCAGCCCCTCGGTATGCCAGCGGCGCAGCCGATTCACGTGCACGTCCAGATGTTTGACCTCGTCCATGGATCGCAGCGCCGCCACCGACTCGGGCATATCGGGTAGCAACTCTTCGACGTCGCGCCGGAACGCATCTATGCCGCGCGCCCGCAATTGGGCGTCGGTGCCCTTGGGCCCGAGGTAGGCGATCTGGAAGTAGCCCTCCCGCGGGATCACGGCAAGGCCCTTGCCCGGGCCGAGGCGAGGCAAGAACGAATACTCCGTGTCTTCCTTGTGCGGCAACCGAAACCACCACACGTCGAACTTCACCGGGTATTCGCGCGCCTTCAGTCCAGCCTCATGACGAGCGATCGACCAGCGGCCGTCGCAGGCAACGGTCAACTCGGCCCGCAATTCGCCCGGGCCGTCGGGCCCGCGATAGCGCACTCCGGCAACCCGGCCGGCCTCCCACAGCAGCCCGGTGACTTCGGTGTTCATCCGCAGCGAGAAGCTCGGCTCCGCCTGTGCCGCATCGGCAAGCAGGTTGAGCAAGTCCCACTGCGGCACCATCGCGACGAAGGGATGGGGCTGGCGCAACCGCTCGAAATCGACGTAGGTCACCGACCGCCCATTGGATTCGAGTTTCGCGGTGCGGACCTCGGTGAAATGCAAGGCCGCGAAGGGTTCCCACAGGCCGAGCTCGTCGAGCAGCCGCATCGTGGTCGGGTGGACCGTGTCACCGCGGAAGTCGCGCAGGAAGTCGCCGTGCTTCTCCATCAGGGTGACTTGCACACCCGCGCGAGCCAGCAAAAGCCCCAGGACCATGCCGGCCGGGCCGCCACCGATGATCGCGCAGGTGGTCTTTTCAGCCATCAGAACTCCACCTCGAACACCGAGACGGAATCGAGGATCACGCCGGTTTCCTCGACGTAGCGATCCCACAGCGTCAGCAGCTCGGCCAGCTTGTCGGGATGAGAGTCGGCCAGGTCGTGGATCTCGCCCGGATCCGAAGCGAGGTCGTAGAGCTGCCAATTGCCCGGACCGTACGGTGGGGGCAGGTGCAGCGCCTTCCAGTTCCCCTGGCGAATGGCGCGGCGGCCGAACAACTCCCAGCCCGTCCCGGTATCGGCGTCATGCACGGTCTCCGCGCCGCCCGACAGATACGACACCAGGGACCGGCCGCGCATCGGTGCCACCTCTCGACCTTGATAGGCCGTGCCGGGATGTGCGGCCCCCGCCAGTTCCAGGACCGTCGGGGCGATGTCCATGACGGTGCTGAACGCGGTGCCGATCTGCCGCTGCCGGTCGAACCCGGGCCAGGTGGCGAAACCGACCACCCGGATCCCCCCTTCGGTGGTGAACGCCTTGTGCAGGCGCGAGGGCGCGGTCGCGGCTTGCGCCCACCGGGGACCGTACCAGATGAACGAGGAGGGCCGGCCGAGGTTGTCGACGCTGTTGTCGCAGTGCTTTTCGATCTGTGCGGCGATTTGCGCACCGAGCAGCGGCATCGCTTCGACGATGGCACCTTCGGCGCCGTTGTCGGACAAGAAGATCACGACCGTGTCGTCGAGCTCGCCGCTCTCCGAAAGGTAGTCGACCACCCGGCCGACGTTCCAGTCCATCCGGTCGACCATCGCGGCATAGACCTCCATGCTGCGGGCCGACACCGCACGCTGTTCGGCGGTCATGTCGGCCCACTCCGGGGCGCCGTCGGCAACGATCGGGTGCGCCTCGACATCCGGCGGGCACAGGCCCAGTCGCTTGAGGGCCGCCAGTCGCTCCTCGCGGAGCGCGTCCGGCCCGGCGTCGTATCGGCCGCGGTATTTCGCGATGGACTCGTCCGGCGCCTGCAGCGGCCAGTGCGGCGCCTGGAAGGGCAGATACGCGAAGAACGGGCGGTCGTCGCCGGGCGCGCGCTCGCGCAGGTACTGCAGCAGCTTGTCGGTGTAGGAGTCCGACGAGTAGAAGTCGTCCCCCACGGTGACGAACTGGTCGTCCTCGGTGTAAAGCGTTGGCACGGGCGAGAAGCCGCTGGCCGCCTGGCCCCCGAAGTGGCTGGCCCCCGCCGGCAGCAACGCGAACGAGCGCTCGAATCCGCGCGCCCAGGGCGACGTCTCGATCGTGGCACCGAGATGCCACTTGCCCGACATCAGCGTGAGGTATCCGGCGTCACGCAGCAGCTCGGGCAACGCCACCACCCGGTCGTTCAGATAGCCCTCATAGCCGGGCGCGCCGCGGAACGCCGGCGCGGCGACCTCCAGCATCGTGCCGATGCCGGCGATGTGGTGGTCCGTACCCGTCAACAGCATCGCCCGGGTGGGCGAGCAGGCCGGCGCGGAATGGAAATCGGTGAACCGGATCCCCGCGTGGGCCAGCCGATCGAGATTGGGCGTCTCGATTTCGCCGCCGAACGCGCCGAGATCGGAAAACCCGAGGTCGTCCGCCACGATCACGAGGAAGTTGGGCCTCTTCACGCTGAAGCATCCTGCCAGGTCGGGCGCCCGGGCGGAATGCTGCCGCAACGGCACGTCGTTATTGTCAAGGCGGCGCTGTCCACGCCTGCGACGATGCGACACGGGAAGGGCTTTGAGATGCTGCCACAGTTCGGGATGTCCATTCCGCTGGTCGCCGCCCCGATGTCGGGCGGCCCGACCACCCCCGCGATGGTGTCGGCCGCGACCCGCGCGGGCGGCCTGGGCATGCTCGCCGCCGGCTACAAGACCGTGGAGGCCGTCGAAGCTGAGGTCAATAGGGTTCGCGCCGAGGGAATCCCGTTCGGTATCAACCTGTTTGCGCCCAATCCGCTACCGGTTGACCCCGAGATCTACCGCGCTTACGCCGCGATCGTTCAGCGGGACGCCGACCAGTTCGGTTTGACGCTGCCCCCGGACCCCGTCGAGGACAACGACAAATTCGACGAGAAGATCGCGCTGTTGCTCGACGACCCGGTTCCAATGGTGTCGTTCACGTTCGGCATTCCGCCGCGCCGCGTGATCGCCGCGCTGCAGAAAGCCAAGAGCGTCGTGGTCCAGACGGTGACCACGCCCGACGAGGCGGCGCAGGCACGCGACGCCGGGGTCGACATGCTCGCCGTGCAGGCGGTGGCCGCCGGCGGTCACTCCGGCACGCTCTCGCCGCGCAAACCGTTGACGCCGGTGCCGATCGCCGAGCTGGTCGAACGGATCGTCGCGACGGTGCCGCTGCCGGTGATGGCGGCCGGTGGGCTCGCCACCCCCGGCGCGGTCGCCGACGTGATCCGTGCGGGTGCGGCGGCGGCCGTGGTCGGGACGGTTCTGCTGCGCGCTGAAGAAAGCGGCGCCTCAGCCACTCACCAGGCGGCCCTGACCGATCCCGCTTACACCGAAACGGTGCTCACCCACGCCTTCACCGGCCGCCCCGCCCGCGGGCTGCGCAACGCGTTCATCGACGCCCACGAGGCGCAGGCGCCGCTGGGCTATCCCGCCATCCATTACCTCACCAGCCCGCTGCGCAAAGCCGCCGCCGCGGCGGGCAAGCCCGACTATGTCCATCTGTGGGCGGGCACCGGATACCGGAACGCCACGGCCGAACCCACATCCGACATTCTGCGGCGGCTGGCTTCCGACCTATGAGTATTCGAAGCGGTTCAACACGTCGTATTTGCCGCCGGGCGTTGCGCACGTCAGCTTGTACAGCCACCGAACCACGGTCGATTCGATTTCCTGGTAACCCGCCAGCGCGGGTGCCTGCTCGAGGAGCCGCAGCCTGGGGTTCCACGTCTCCAGCTCCCGCGCGTCGCGAATGCCCCACTTGATGATCCCCCGGGTGAAGAGTTTCGACAGCAGCGGCGCCAGCGCCGACAGCGTGTCGAAATGCATTTCCCCGCAACCAAACCGGTCGGTCAAGCGCCGCAGCAGCTGCCGGACCTGCTCCTCGGTCAAATACATCAGCAGGCCCTCGGCGACCACGAGCGTGGGGCGCCCGGTCGGGATCTGATCCAGCCACTCCGGATCGGTCACCGACGAACCGATCATCCGGTAGCGGTCGGCGTCGTCGTACAGCCGCCGCCGCAGCTCGATGACACCGGGTTGGTCGATGTCGAACCACGAAACCGACGGCGGCACGGCGAGCCGGAAGGCGCGGCCATCCAGACCGCAGCCCAGGTGCAGGACCACCGCGTCGGGTTGACGCCGAAGGAAATCGGCGCACCAGTCGTCGAGCGCTTTGGCCCGCAACGCGACCAGGTATTGGTTCGACGCCGGCAGCGAGCTCCGATGGATCCTCTTGAAGTCGTAATCGATCCGGTCCACCGCCTCCGCAGCCGCCTTGTCGCCCAAAATCGGTCGGCGGGACCGGCTTTCGTGGGCGCGCAAATACAGCGTGACGAGGTTCGTCCATTCCACCGAGCCCCAGCGGACGGAACTGAAGTCAACTTTGGTCATCCGATGATCACCGTCGCCCACCGGCGTTAGAACGCCTCGGGATCGCGCTGCACCTCTGCCGGCACCGGGTGGCGGTACAAGCGAGATGCGTTCTCCCAGCTGAACTTACGAATCACGCCCGGGGGCAGGTCGCCGATTTGTTCGTGGATCGTCTGCTGGGTGTGCGGCCAGGTGGAGTCGCAATGCGGGTAGTCGGCTTCCAGCATGATGTTGTCCACGCCGATCCGGTCGCGCTGCACGAACGACGACTTGTCCTCCACCGCGCAGAACCAGAAATTGCGCGTGAACACCTCCGCGGGAGTGAGGCTTTCACCAAGGGCCTGCCAGGTGCCATACATCGCGTGATAGCTGAGCATGTGGTCGAGCCGATCCAGCAGCCCCGCAACCCAGCCGATTCCGCCCTCCGACAAACAGATCTTCAGGTTGGGAAACCTGCTGGGCAGTCCGGAATACAGCCAGTCGACCGCCGCCGAGATGGCGTAGGCGAAAAACAACACGCCCTGCACGTCCGGCGGCGCGTCGTCGGTGGTGGACGGCGAGGACCCCGACGAGCCGATGTGCAGGTTCACGACGGTCTCCGTGTCGGCGCACGCCGCCATCATCGGGTCCCAGTGCCGGGAGTGAATGCTCGGCAATCCCAGCATCGCCGGGTTCTCGCTGAACGTGACGGCGTGGAACCCACGCTCGGCGTTCTCGTAGATCATCTGCGCGCCGAGGTCGGGGTCCAGCAGCCACGGCAATTGGCAGGCAATGATGCGTTCGGGATACGAGCCGGCCCACACCTCGAGGTGCCAGTCGTTCCATGCGCGCACCGAGGCCAGCGCCAGGTCGCGGTCCTTGGTCACCTGCTGCAGCCGCTGGCCGGCGAACCCGGGCAGGAAGGACGGGAAATTGAGCGAGGCGTAGATGCCATTGAGGTCCATGTCCTTGACGCGCTCATGGATATCCCAGGCACCTCTGCGCATCTCGTCGAACCGGACCGGCTCGAAGCCGTACTCCGCCACCGGTCGGCCCACGACGGCGTTGAACCCGACGTTGGGCAGTTCCCGGCCGTCGTAGACCCAGGTCTGTCCCCCGCTCTCGGTCTCCACGACTTTGGGCGCGCGGTCGGCGAACTTGCGCGGCAGCCGTCCGGTGAAGGTGTCCGGCGGCTCGACGATGTGGTCGTCGACCGAGATCACGGTGTAGCGGCGCGGCGCCCGGGGCGGGTCCGGCAGGAACGTGACCGAGCGTTGCCCGCCGGTCTTCGCGGTGGTGAAGTTCAGGTCGGCGGCCAGCTCGTCGATCGATTTCACTCGTCAATCTCCTTGCGGGACGGCGTCGTTGAGTGTGACGTTGAGAGTGGAGTCACGGCTTTGGACGATGCGGTTCACGTGAGCACATCGGGATCGGACTTGATGGTCATCCTGGCCGCCCCCGCCCAGTACACGTCGGCCGCCCGTTCGATGAGCGACCGTTGCATGCCGGCCATGTCCGACCACTTCATGGCCACCGGCTCCCTGCCGGTGAGCAGAACGTCGTAGGCCAGCTTGCATACTCGTTCGATCGACGCCGCCCGGTAGACGGCCTCGGGCAGGTTGCGCCCGGTCGCGATGACGCCGTGGTTGGCCAGGATGGTCAGGTTGGCGGCCCCGATGCGGGCCGCGAGGTCGGCCGCGCGAGCGGGGCTGTCGATCTCCCCGTCGTACGTGTCCACCAGGCACAGGTCATCGAGGAAGAGGGAGCCGGTTTGGTGCACCAATTCGGGCAGCTTGCCCAGCGCGGCGAGCACACAGACGTAGTACGGATGATTGTGGATGACCACCCGGGCGTCGTCGCGGACGCGGTGCAGCTCGGTGTGGATGTGGATCGCCGGAGTGACATCCCAACGACCGCGCAGCACCCGGGCGTCGCCGTCGACCACGCAGATATCGGACGCGGTGATCTCCTGCCACCACAGCCCCCACGGATTCACGAGCATCTCCGTCTGGCCGTCCGGTTGCCAGGTGATGTGTCCGGCCATGTTCTCGGCGAACCCGATGACGGCCAGGTGGCGGAAGGCCACGGCGAGCGCCTGCTCGTCGGACAACTCGAACCCGATCGGGGGAACCACTGACGGCGCCCAGACCTCCAGGCCACCCCGGCGCGCGTTAGGAGCATTCATGATCTCCCCTCCGTTCTGGCTCGAATATCCTCGCGGAGCCGGCCTTTGGCAACCTTCCCGCCCGACGACCGCGGGAGCTCCTCGACCACGATGAGTCGTTCGGGCAAGAGTTCCTTGGACACTCCCAGCGCCAACAGGTGTTCGACCAGTTCGGGCAGGTCCAGGGTCGACGAGTCGACGAGTTCGGTGTAGAGGCAGACCTTTTCGCCGAACACCGGGTCGGGCATCGCGACCGCCGCCGCCACCGCGATGGCGGGGTGGGTGGTGACGGCGTCCTCGACCTGCGTTGCGCTGATGTTCTTGCCGCCGCGCAGGATGAAGTCGGAGGTTCGCCCGGTGACGGTCAGATAGCCGTCCGCGTCGATTTCGCAGATATCGCCCATGCGCATCCAGCCGTCTCGGGTGAATAGCTTGTCGTGGTCGGTCCCGCCAAGGTAGCCGAGGCTGGTCGCCGGGCCGCGGCATGCCGGCTGCCCCCGTCCCGTCGCGGTGACGTCCCGCTCCCCGTCGAAGAGCCGGACCGCCATCTCGGGGACGATCCGGCCGCCGGTGCGCAGCCGGCGTTCGCGTGGGTCATCGACCGTGGTGGCGCTGAGCATCCCGGTTTCGTTCGAGCCGTAGAACTGCAGAATCGTGGCGCCGGTGAGCTCCTCGAACTCGGCGGCCGGCCGGTATGGCAGCGCCTCGCCGCCGGTGAACACGACGCGCAGCGAACTCAGGTCGTAGCCTCGGGTGGCGGGATCCGCCATCAGCATGGTCAATTGCGTGCTGACACAACACAACACGCTGACCTCGTGCCGGGATATCGCCTCGCACGCGGCCCTCGTGCTGAACCGTTCCAGGATCACCGCGGTGGCGCCGAGATAGATCGGCGTGGTGTGGCTGGTCCAAAGCCCGAAGCCGAACGGCGTCGGTATCACCGGCAGGAAGGTGTCGCCCGGCGTCAGCAGCCCGTTGGCGACGGCCTTCTGGTGGAAGTAGTACCAACGATTCTGGGTGTGCACCACGCACTTGGGCAGGCCGGTGGTCCCGGAGGTGGAGTTGATGAGGAAGACATCGTCGGGCCCGAGTCGGGCGTCGACCGCAAGCGCCTTGGGCGGTACCCGAACGTTCAGTCGCGGCGTGCCGGCATCAGGGGTCAAGCCGAGGGTGGGCAGCGAAAGCTCGGCGGCCACGGCCGCCGCCGCGCCGCCGCGCTGCTCATCGCTGATCAGCATCGTCGGTCGCGCGCTGCGCAGTATCGCCGCGACCTCACGGGTGCCGGCGCGAGCGCCGATGCCGACCACGACGGCCCCGCACCGCTCGATCGCCACGAACAACACGTGGAGTGCGGCTGAGTCGCCGTGCCACACCGCCACCCGATCGCCGGGGGCCACACCCGCCCCGGCCAGATGTTCGGCCAGATCAGTTGCGGCCCCGTCGAATTGACGCCAGGTGAACGATATCCCCGGATGGTCCACATAGGCGAGTCGATTTGGTGACTGTTCGGCGTTGCGCCGCACCGCGTCCGACAGCGTCGTGTCAGACCAAAAGCCGGCGGCGCGAAACCGGGCCGAGTCCTCGTCGGTGAATGCCGGCGAGCCCGCGGTCTCCATGAGCAGATGATAGGTAAGCCGTGCGCGGTCCTGTCTGCTAAGTCGGCCTGCCGCCCGCTAGGGGTCCTGCGGGGCGGGAGCGGGCGCGGCGTGTTGCGGGTCGCCGACGACGTCTGGAGGACGCGGGTGCGGCTTATGGCAGTTGCGGGTACAACCGCAGTTGAGGCCGATGATGCAGCCGCCCCCGCCGGCGGGTTGCACCGGCAAGGCGCCGCCCGGAGCCGGCGGGGGTGCGGGCGTCACGCTCGACGAAGAAGTGGCATTCGCGGTCCTTGCGGCCGCGTCACCGGCTGCCCAACCGAACGCCAAAACCAGCGCGGCGCCGGAGGCACCCAACGCCGCCGCCGTCCTGGCTTGTCCATTCCACACGACTCACCACTGTAGTTACTCACGGCGCGATCCGCAGGACACGCGCGGACTTGAAAGAACACTCCAAGAAGTCACCAAGAATCCTCCAAGGGCGGCCCCGGACGGTGAGGTCACCCAGCGCTCTTTGGGATCGGTAGCGCCACAGGTGGTTTGCACTTGCCTCACCACCGCTGCCATCTGCAGCGAACTACACGGAGGTACACCGCGGATGAAAAGCAAGGTCGTCGTGCTGCTGGCCGGCGGGATGCTCGCGCTGCTGCTGCTGACGCGCTATTTCGCGCTGAGCCGGGCCGGCATGCCGTTGGGGTGGATGCTCTACCTCGGCCTGCCGATCACGGGCGCCGGGGTGCTGTTTGCCCTGCGGCTCATCGACCTGGGCTCGGGGTGGACCACCAAGGGCGGCACCCTGCAGCACAACGGCGGCATCCACGCTCACCCGGGCGCACTCCCGCTGTCCGAGCCGCCGCTTTCCGAGCGCCTCAAACAGCTCGAGGATTTGCACGCCAGGGGCGCCATCTCCGACACTGAGTACAGCGCCCAGCGCCTACACCTCATCGCCAACATGTAGGTCGGGCGCCCCCTCGGTCCGCCGATGCGCCGTTGCCGCGCGAACCGCGTAGATCGCGGCGCTGACCCCGAACATCGCCGCGGTCAGCAGCAGCCAGCGCCCCAGAAAGGGGTCCTGGGTCTGGCCGGTCGCGGCCCAGTAGGTGGGGGCGCCCTGCTTGATGATGCCGGGAAGGAACACCAGCAGCGTCAGGCCCGCGCCCAGCGCGGGCACCCGGATGTGGTTGACCACCGGCACGCGCGGCGGTGCACGGTGGACAACGGTCCGCGACAGCAGCCCGTCGAGAAACGCGTAGATCGGGAACAACACCAGGTCGTGGGCGACGATGGCGGCGGCGAACCACACGATGATCGACTGCCACCACACGTGTGGGTTCCACAGCGTGACCGGTTTGATGGTGGCCACCACGTAGCCCAAGAGTGCGAACCCGGCGATCAGGGTCAGCAGATGCAAGGGGCGGGACCCGTAGAGCCTTACGAAAACCGCTCGCGGGCTAGGCATTTGCGGCCGCACGGAAGACGATCGACTCCACCCACTTGGTGTTGTGCACCCCGGGCAGCGCCGGCACGATGATGCGCGCCGGGAAGCCGTGATCCGGGGACAGGTCGGCGCCGTTGACGCGCAGTGCCAGCAGGCCGTCCGGGTGCAGCACCTGGCTCCCCTGCAGAGTCGCGCGGCCGAACGCGCCGGATCGCTCCAATGACGAAACGTCCGCCGACTCCGGCGCGGGTACGCCGGCCAGCCGGGCCAGGTCCGCCAGCCGCACCCCCGTCCAGGCCTGGGTGGTGGACCAGCCTTCCACGCAGGCGATCGGCAGCACGGCGGTGTGCTGCGGCATGGCCAGCAGCGCGGCGCGGTCCAGGACCGCCGGACGGGGACCGCCGCTCACGGTGAGCCGCCAGCGCGCGCCGGTGTTTTCGGCGGAAATACCGGCCACGACCGCGGTCCGGTTGATCTCGAAGTCGTTCGGTCCGTCCCCGCGGGTGCGCCCCCGCGGCAGCAGCAGCGCGGCGGGCCGCGTGTAGCCGCCCAGCGTCTGGCCCGCGGTGATGACCGCCATGAACAGCGCGCCCCCGCCCACCAGCGCCAGGGCGCCGCGGCGACTCATCGTCGCGGGGTGCGGGTCCGCGGCGACCAGCCCGTCCGGCTCCCACGCCTCCGCCGTGGTGTCGGCACGCCCGGTGCGCAGGACGTCGCGCGGTGAGATCGAGCGCAGGCCGGACCACATGGCCGGGATCTTGATCGCGATATGCACGACGAACCCGGCGATGAACACCCATGCGCCGAAGTAGTGCGCGGTGTAGAAGCTGAAACCGAAGATGTAGTCGTACTGGATGTTCAGCACGCCGGTGACGATTTCGAACAGGATGCCCCCGACCAGCATCAGCAGCGAAATCCGTTCCAGCAGTTGGGCGATGGATCGGGCGGGCGGCCACGCGAACAGCCTCGGTATCACCGACCACAGTTTGGCCAGCACCACCGGGATCAGGACCAGCCCGAGTCCGACGTGCAGTCCTTCGGTCAGCCGGTACAGCCATGCCGGGTTGGTGGGCCAATCGAACGTCGGCAGCTTGAGCCAGCCAACGTCGCCGGGGATGGCCTGGCCGAATCGCGGCCCGTAGGCGATGTAGGACAGCAGGCCGGTGATGATGACGATCGGCAGCGTCGCCAACAGCACCGAACCGAACACGGACGTCAGCCACCGCCCCCGCAGCGGGCTGCGCCAGCGCTGCGCCCGCCTGACGCCGGGCGGCGGGTGCTCGTCCAGCATGCGCCACAGCGGTGCGGGAAAGCCGTACCCGCCGGGGTCGCTCGTCGGCTCGGTGTCCTCGGTATCGGATCTGCGGATGCGGGGCATCATCGATGATCATCCATGACCGGTCGACGAAATTGGTTCAGATCCACCGATCAACGCCGAGCGTGGGTCCTAACTAACGAAACTGCCTTGAAATCGCCATACGGCCCACGCGCGAGGTTCGTGTCAGTCCTTGCCCCGCGGCGGCGGCTGCACCTCGACGCCGGTGGAATCGTGTTCGGGACCCGCGGCCGGGTGTTCGGCCGGGACGCGCTCGCGGAACCGGGTGCCCTCACTGGGCCGTTGGGGCACCGGCCGGGTGGCCTGGCTGCGGTATGGCCCGGGCTTCGGGCGAGGCTTCCCGCCGGGGAAGGCCAGCCGAAAGATGCTGCGGTGCACCATCAGCCACTGCTTCGAGAACCGGCCCGAGTTGTATGGCAGCTCGTAACGTTCGCAGATGTCTTTGACCTTGGGCGCGATCTCCGAGTAACGACTGCTGGGCATGTCGGGGTAGAGGTGGTGTTCGACTTGATAGCCGAGATTGCCGCTGATGATGTGGAACAGCGGGCCGCCGTCGATGTTGGCGGCGGCGACCAGTTGCCGCACGTACCAGCCACCGCGGGTCTCGTTCTCGACCTCTTCCGGGGTGAAGGTGTAGGTCTGGTCGGGGAAATGGCCGCAGAAGATGATGGCATGGGCCCACACGTTGCGGATCAGATTGGCCACGGCGTCGGCGCCCAAGGTGCGCAGATAGGTGCTCTCCACGCCGGGTAACGCCTTGTCGAGGAAGGCCGCCGTCGCGCCGACGCGGCCCCGATTCGACACCCTGCGAAGCCTCCTGGCCACGCGTGACTCCGCCGGCTGGCTCATCCTGCCGCGTGCGGCGAGCTGGACCAGCCCGAAGGCGCCGGCGCTGATCAACGGCCAACCGAGGTAGTCCTTGTAGATCTGCGCGCGCGCCTTCACCCCGATGCCTCTGAGGTCCTTGCGCACCTCCGACCACGGCTTTTCGCGCTTGCGTATGGCGTCGATGTCCAGGTCGTGGACGGCCACCCCCCACTCGAACAGGAGCGTCAGCAGCAGGTTGTAGATCGGCTGGAACAGGTACCGCGGCGCCCATTTTTGGTTCGGGTCGATCCGCATGATCTCGTAGCCGAGATCCTTGTCCTTGCCAAGAATGTTGGTGAACGTGTGGTGGATGTAGTTGTGCGAGTGCTTCCATGACTCCGCGCTGGACGCGGTATCCCAGTCCCACACCGAGGAATGGATATCGGGATCGTTCATCCAATCCCACTGGCCATGCATGACGTTGTGGCCGATCTCCATGTTCTCCAGGATCTTGGCCATGCCGAGACACGCGGTGCCCAGCGCCCACGCGGTCTTCGAGCGCGACGCCAACAGCAGCACCCGCCCCACCACCACGATCTGTCGCTCTACGGAGATGACCGTCTTGATGTAACGGCGGTCGCGCTCGCCGAGATCGGCGAAGACCTCGTCATGGATCGCGTCGAGTTCTTTGGCGAGCTTTTCGATTTCTTGCTCGCTCAAGCGGGCAAGAGGGGTTTCTCTGGACTTCTTTACGGCGCTGGTCATCGCACCGCTCCTTTCGTTCACAGTTCGAGTTCGACGTCGCCCTCGGCGGTGTTGATACAGATTCGGACGTCTTGTCCGGTGGGCTCCGTCACGTCGCCCGACCGCAGGTCACGCAGCTTGCCCGACTTCAGCGTCCCCACACACGTATGACAGATTCCGATGCGACAGCCGTGGGCGAGGTTGAGACCGGCCTTCTCCCCCGTCTCCAAAATGGATGTGCCGCCATCACATTCGACCGTCTTGTCGCTGCCGAGGAAGCAGACGGTGCCGCCCTCGCCGGCGTTGGCGTCGCCGCCGATCTTGGGCTGAAATCGCTCGAAATGCAGGCGATCCCGATCCCCGTCGTGGTCCCAGTGCTCGATCAGTGCGTCGAGCATGTCGCCGGGCCCGGAGCAGAAGGCCTCGCGTTCGCGCCAGTCCGGGCACACCTCGTCCAGATCGCTCGGCTCGAACCGGCCGCGTTCGGACGTGAGACGCAGCTCCAGCCGCATTGGCTCGTGGCGACCGTCGAGGTCTTCAAGGACCGCCAAGAACATGACCTGTTCGCGCGTGCGGGCCGAGTGGATGACGACTGCGTCGCCCAACTCGCCGCGACGATCCAAGCTGCGCAGCATGCTGATGATCGGCGTAATACCGCTGCCGGCGCTGATGAACAGCAACTTCGGCGGCGCCGGCTCGGGCAGTGTGAATACGCCTTCGATCTCGCCGAGGCGCACCAGATCCCCCGGCTGGATCTTGTGCACCAGGTATGGCGACACGACGCCGCCGTCCACCCTCTTGGGCGTCACACTGATCAGGCCATCGTCCGGCGCCGGATCCGACGTCAGCGAATACGCGCGCCAGTAGTAGACCCCGTCGACGACCACGCCGAGCCGCACGTATTGACCGGGCTTGTGGCCGGGCCATTCGTAGCCGGGCCGGATCAGCACGCTGGCTGCTTCCGAGCCCTGCGGCTCGATGCGCTCGACCTTTCCGCGCAGCTCCTTGGTGGTCCAGAGCGGATTGATCATCTCGAGGTAGTCGTCGGGCTTCAGCGGGCTGAACAATCTGCGCACCGCGCGCAGGAACACCCGCCGCCCCCATGGGACGTGGGGCTGGGCGCCGCGTTCAGCCATGTCGCCAGAGTACACAGTTGTACACTCATTCAAACATTACTCTGAATTATGTTGCAGCCCAGTCTTGGAGAGATGCATAATGACTGCGCGAAGAACACACAGCTGTTCACTGATTATCAGAGGGCCCTTGCCGGTGCGGGCGCCATGCGTATGACTGACGTGCCCGAACCGCGCGTCACCCAAACATTTGTTCAGGTGATTCTCAGTTAGCTACGCGGCAGCGCCACCCGACGCCGGCGCCTAATGTTCGACGTGTGCTGATCGGATTCCTCCTCGCGCTGGGCTGCTCGGTCTGTTACGGCACGGCGTCCGTGTTGCAGGCGGCGGCGACGCGATCAGTGGAGGCCGGCAGCGGCTCGGGTGTCGACACCGTGCTGCTGTTGCGCGCCGCCCGGCAGTGGCGCTACCTCGTCGGCGTCGGCCTCGACGCGGTCGGCTTCCTCCTTCAAGTGGCGGCGCTGCGCCTGGTGCCGATCTATGTGGTCGCCGCGGCGTTGGCCGCCTCGATCGCGGTCACCGGCATCGCGGCCGCGTGGCTACTGTCGGCGCGGCTGACGCGGGGCGAATGGACGGCGGTGGGCGTGGTGTGCGCGAGCCTGGTCGTGCTCGCGCTCGCGGCCGGGCCGGGCCACTTCCGGCATGCCCCGGCCGGGCTCGGCTGGGCGTTGTTGGGTGTGGTGGCCGCGATATTCATCGCCGGTGCCGTGGCAGGCCGACTACCGGACCGGCCGCGCGCACTGGCGTTGGGGCTGGCGGCCGGAACCGGTTTCGGGGTCATCGAGGTGGGCGTGCGGCTGATCGAGGTGATCGACCCGACCAAACGCGCCTTCTATACCAATCCGGCGCTGTACGCGGCGGCCGCGGGCGGGGCCGCCGGTTTTCTGTTGCTGACCTCCGCCCTGCATCGCGGATCCGTGACCACGGCCGTCGCCGGGATGGTCATCGGTGAGACCATCGCGCCGGCGTTCGTAGGAGTGGTGTGGCTGGGCGACAGCGCGCGCGACGGCCTCGGCTGGATGGTTATCGCGGGTTTTGTCGTGGCCGTGTCGGCGACACTCGTGCTGGCGCGGTTCGGGGAAGCGCCGCAACCCGCCGGCGAGCGCGTCACTTAGCTCATGGCATTGCCGCGGTGGACGCCGCACGGCCGGTGATGTTTTCCACCGCCGGACTGTAGGCCGTGCCGCGCGCCGGACGCGTCCACAACACGCCACCCTCCGCGCTGACACCCGCCGCCATCAACGCGCGCTTGAGGATTTTGTTCGTCGCCGTCGTCGGCAAGTCGGCGTTGATGCGCACGTACCGAGGCCAGGCCTTGGGTGACAGGTCGGGTTGTGCGGCAAGAAAGCTCGAGAAGTCGTCCGGCCCCATCCGCGTCCCGGCGCGCAATACCAGCGCGGCCATCACCTGGTCACCGACCCGGTCGTCGGGCACCGCGTAGACCGCGACCTGGCTGACCCCGGGCAGGCGTTCCAGGATCCGCTCGATCGGCCCCGCCGCCAGGTTCTCGCCGTCCACCCGCATCCAATCCGCGGTCCGGCCGGCCAGGTAGATCCACCCGTCGGCGTCGCGGTAGGCCAGGTCGCCGGACCAGTACATCCCGTTTCGCATCCGCTGCGCGGTGGCGGCCGGATCGTTGTAGTAGCCGACGAACGGGCCAGCGCCCTGGGTGTTGACGAGCTCGCCGACCGCGTCGTCGAAGTTCGTCAAGGCCCCGTGTTCGTCGAACTCGGCGACGGCGCACTCCCGCAGCGTCGTCGAGTTGTAGATGCTCACTCCCGGATACGGCTTGCCGATCGATCCCGGCGGGGTGCCGTCCTCTCGGACGACGATCACCGCGAACTCGCTGGAACCGAAGCTATCCACCACCCGGCACCCGAATCGTCTTGCGAATTCGACGATGTCGCGGTCCGTCGCCTCGTTGCCGAACGCTATTCGTAACGTGTTATCGGCGTCGTCGGGACGCTCGGGGGTGGACAGGATCAACGCGAGGGGCTTGCCGACATAGTTGAGATACGTCACCCGGTAGCGGCGCAGGTCGTCGAGGAAACGTGACGGCGAGAACCGGGCCGGAACCATCGTGGCGCCGCTGCCGATGGCGACCGCCCATCCGGCCGCGACACCGTTGGAGTGAAAGAGCGGCATCGAGAGGTAACAGACGTCATCGGCGGTGACGTCGTACTGGAAGATCAGGCTGGCACCGCACATGATCGCCATCGCGTGGGCGAGCCGGACGACCTTCGGGTCACCGCTGGTCCCGGAGGTGAAGATCATCATCAGGGTGTCGCCGCCGGTGACCTCGCGGTGCGGAACCAGGGGCGGCGCGGCGGACACCAGTTCGGCGTAGCGCCGGCCGGTCACGTCGAGCACCTGAATCCCGTTGAGGTCCAAGCCATCCAACAGGGCAAAGTGTTCGGGGTCGACGAGCAGCAGCTGGCAGTCGGACCGTCGGATGTCGGCCAGCAGCCCGGCCCCGCGCCGCGTCGTGTTGATCCCGCACAGCACGTAGCCGCCCAGCGCCGCCGCGGCCATGGCACGCAGCATCGCCGGGGAATTGGGCAGCAGGGCCCCGACGTGGAGCGGACGGGTCGCGTCGGCGAGGGCGATCAGCGCGGCGGCCTCCGCCTCGGCCTCCGCGAGATGTTCCCGCCAGGTCCAGACACGATCGCCCGAGGCGAGCGCCGGGGTCTCGTCGTCCCGGCGTTGCCGCAGCAGCTGCTGAACTGTTTCGATCATCGGGTGGTCAGCACCAGCCCGGCGTAGTGCTGGCGCGCCACCTCGTCGCAGTGGCGCCGATAGGTGCCGAACCCCCCGGCGTAGGGCATGAACACCCGTTTCTTGCCTTCGATGTTGGCGCCCAGATACCACGACGACGCCGCCTCCGGGAAGAGCGTCTGCTCGGCCGCGTTCGCGACATGGTCGGTCCAGGCCTCGGCCGCGTCGCGGCGCGGTTCCACCTCCGTCACCCCGAGGCGACGGGCCGCCAACACCAGCTCGATGACCCAGTCGACCTGAACCTCGGCGTGCAGCACCATATTGGCGAGCACCGAAGGGCTGCCGGGTCCGCTGATGGTGAACACGTTCGGCAGGCCGGGCACCATCAGGCCGAGAAACGTCAGCGGGCCGTCGGCCCAGATGTCGCGCAGCCGCACTCCCCCGGGCCCCACGGGGTCAATGCGGGTCAGCGCGCCGGTCAGCGCGTCGAAACCGGTGGCGAAGATCAACACATCGCATGGATAGGTCGCGGCACTGGTCCGCACACCGTCGGCGGTGATCGCCTCGATGGGCTCGCGGCGCAGGTTCACCAGCGTGACGTTGTCACGGTTGAACGTGGCGTAATAGCCGCCGTCGGTGCATATTCGCTTCGCCCCGATCGGGTGATCGACCGGTATGAGGTCGGTGGCGACGGCGGGGTCGGCCACGATCTCGCGGATCCGCTCCTCGGCGAACTCCCGGGCGATGTCGTTGGCCGCGAGGTCGGAGGTCTGGTCGGGGAAGGTCTTGGCGAACAACACCCCGCCCTCGCGCCAGCGTCGCCACAATGCTTCGGCGCGCTCCTGCGGTTCGGTGTCGACCGCCTTCTTGTGGTACGTGCCGTGCGGCGTGCCCGCCGCCGCGTAGGCCGAGAGGCGGCGGCGCTCGGGATATTGTTCCCGGATCTGTTGCTGCTCCTCCAGTGTCCAGGGGCGGTTGGGCATCGGGATGCTGTAGTTCGCGGATCGCTGGAATACCACCAGGCGATCCGCCTGCGCGGCGACGATCGGAACCGCTTGAATGCCAGAGGAACCCGTGCCGATCAGGCCCACGCGCTTGCCGCGCAGGTCGGGGTCCTCGCGCGGCCACGCGGCGGTGAAGTACACCTCACCCGCGAAATCGTCGGCGCCAGGGATGTCGGGGCGGTTGACCGCCGACAGGCAACCCGTCGCGCAGACGAGGAACTGCGCGGCATAGGTCTGGCCGTCCCGGGTACGGACCCGCCATCGGCCTTGCTCGAAGGCGGCGCCGACGACGTCGACCTCGAATCGGTAGTGGGGGCGCAGATCGAACCGGTCGGCAACGTGGCGCAGGTAGGCAAGGATCTCCGGTTGCGCGGCGTAGCGTTCGCTCCACGTCCAGCTCTGCTGCAGTTCCTCATCGAATGAGTAAGAATAGTCGACACTTTCGACGTCGCACCGGGCACCCGGGTACCGGTTCCAGTACCAGGTGCCGCCCACCTCGGGCGCCGCCTCGAGGCCGATGACCGATAGGCCCGCCGACGCGGCCCGGTGCACGGCGTAGAGCCCGGCGAAACCCGCTCCGATGACGATCATGTCGGCTTCGGTCATGTCGACTCGCAGAGGGTGGGCAGGAGCAGGCCCCGAAGGTCGGCACAGATCAGATCGCGCGCCGAGGTCGCCGGGCCAAAGGACGGGACCGTCAGGAAGCCGTGAAACAAACCCGGGAAATCGCGGTGCACCACGCGCACCCCCGCTTCGCGCAACCTGCGCGCATAGCCGCAGCCCTCGCTGTGCAGGGGATCCAGGCCGGCGGTGACGATCACCGCGGGCGGCAGGTCCGCGTGCGAGTCCGCGCGCGCCGGTGCGACCAGTTGGGGCTGATCCAAAAGCGTTTCGGCGCCGAGGTATTGGCGCCAGTACCACTGCATGGCGGCGCGAGTAAGGAAGTAGCCGGTGGCGCAGCGTTGGTAGCTGTCGGTGTCGAAAGACGGATCGATGACCGGGTAGATCAGGAGCTGCGCGGCCGGCCTGGCGACGGCCCGGTCACGGCACACAATGGCGGTGACCGCGGCGAGGTTGCCGCCGGCGCTGTCACCGGCGACGGCGGTCCGCGCCGGGTCGATGCCGAGCTCGTGCGCGTGGTCGACCACCCAGCAGAAGGCCGCGAAGGCGTCCAGCGCGGCCGCGGGAGCCGGGTGTTCGGGCGCGAGGCGATAGCCGATCGACACGACGACGGCCTGGGTGCCGCGGGCCAGCGCGCGGCAGAAGCCGTCGTGGGATTCGATGTCGCACAACACGAATCCGCCGCCATGGTAGAACACGACCGCGGCGAGGTCACCTCCCGCCGCCCCGTGCGGGTAGTAGATCCGCGCGGCGAGGGTGCCGGCAGGGCCCGGAATCGACCGGTCTTCGGTGCCGTGGACGTCGTCAACGTTGTCGATGGGCTGGCGCCGCTGCGCGACGGCGGCGCGGGCCTGCGCGGCGGTCATCGTCTCGATGACCGGAAATCCCGCGTTCAACTGCTCGAGCATCGCCTGCACGCCATCAAAGGGGTGGGCCATGTACACCTCCGACCTCATCGTTGAGTCGGTCACGCGGGCCGGTACTTCAATAGCGTGATTCCGTCTTCGGGCAGATCGTAGAACACCGGCTCGACCCGCATGCCGATATGGACGTCGCCGGGATCGACGTCGACCAACTCGGTGCTGAATTTCGGCCCGGCCTCCCACTGCACCACCGCGAGCAGCTGCGGCAGCGCGTCCGCCCAGGGCGGACCCGTGGGCCGGCGGGCGATCGTGAACGTGTACAGCGTTCCGGCGCCATCGATTTCGCGCCATTCCAGGTCGTCGGCCAATGTTCCCGGGGCGAGGGTGCGCGGGTAGAACACATAGCGCCCCAGCGAGGGTGAGTACTGCACGAGGATGCGGTGCTGGGCCAGGCCGTCCCAGAAGGGCCGCGACACCGGCGTGGGCTCGGGAACGGGGATGTTCATGGCTAGTCCCCCCGCATCAGCAGCGCGACCTGCTCGCTCATGATGCCGCCGTTGCCGGTGACGAAGGCGGTGTGGCAGTCGCGCACCTGCGCGTCGGCGGCCCGGCCCATGACCTGTCGGGCGCCGTCGACGACGTGGTGCATGCCCCCGGCCATGCCGGCCTGCCCGAAGGACAGTTGGCCGCCCGCGGTGTTGAGCGGAAAGTCGCCGCGGTAGGTCAGGTCGTGGCCGGCGATCCACGACATCCCTTGGCCCTTGTCGCAGAAGCCGGCGTCCTCGAGGCTCATCAGCACGGTGATGGTGTAGCAGTCGTAGATCGACGCCATATCCACCTCGGAGCGGCCCAGGCCGGCCATCGCGAACGCCCTGTCGGCGGCGCGGGCGATCGGTGTGCGCAGCAAGTCCTCGGCGTAGGTCGGGGTCTTGAAGGCGATGTGTTCGCCGAAGCCCTTGATCCACACCGGGCGGTGGCGGCCGCGCCGGGCGATGTCGGCGTTGGCGATCAGGACACCCGCTCCCCCATGCACCCGCATCACGGTCTCCAGCATGTGGATGGGATCGGCGATCATCGGGCTGGCGAGAACGTCCTCCACCGTGATCGGCGTGCCGTGGAAAACCGCGCCGGGGTGGGCGCACGCGTTGGTGCGCTGGTCGACGGCGATCTTGGCCACCGCCGCGGGGTCGTAGCCGAACTCGGCCGCGTAGCGCTGGCCGATCTGCGCGTACGGCGCGTTCTGGCCCACGTTGCCATACGGGATCTCGAATTCCGCTTGCGGCGACCCATAGTTGTTCGACGACGCGCCATACCAATTCGGGGCAGCTGGTGGACGCTTCTGGGACTGCGGCTGCGACGCCGAACCGGGAACCACGGCCACCACCGCGTCGCAGATGCCGAGCTCCACGGCGGCCGCGGCCCGCCAGATCATGCCTGCCGCGGTCGCCCCGCCCAGGTCGACCCGTTCACCGAAATCCAGGGCCAGGCCGAGGTATTCGCACAGTGTGGCCGGCGCGAACATCGCCGACTCGGCGATGCCGTGGGTCAGCAGGCCGTTGACACATGCGGCGTCGACACCCGCGTCCTCGATCACCATCTTTGCGAGCAGTGCGTAC
This sequence comes from uncultured Actinomycetota bacterium, assembly GCA_963850895.1. GTDB lineage: Bacteria > Actinomycetota > Actinomycetes > Mycobacteriales > Mycobacteriaceae > Mycobacterium. The sequence goes on from CAWKNK010000005.1 coordinate 41,561, forward strand.
TGGTCGAGGGTGAACAGCGGCGGTCGGCTGGGACGCCGTTCGGCCGGTAGCTCGGCGATGCCGACGATCGCCGCCTCGCCGCGCAGCCCGGTCACGATGGCGTTCCGCGCCGGGGCAGCTCGACCGTGGCGGTTCCGGGCATCAGCACCGTCGCCTCGCGCCGGCCGGCGATGTCGAGGTCCACCAGTCCGGCGCCCTCGTCGGAGAGGCGTTTGCCGGTGACCGTGCCGCCGAAGCTGAGGGGTTGGCCGGGATGGGCGACCGCGCGGTTCTGGACGGAGAAGGACACCAGGCGCCCACGCCCGCCGATCCAGTTCCCGATGGCCCGGCCGAGCAGCGCGGCCTGCAGCGGACCGTGGACCAGCACGTCGTCGTAGCCTTCGACCGTGCGCGCCCATTCCTTGTCGTAGTGAATGCGATGGCCGTTGTAGGTGGCGGCGCTGAAGAAGAACAACTGCGTTTCGTCGACGGTCACGGTGAGTTCGGGCATCTCGTCGCCCATCTGCACGTCCTCGTAAAAGAGTTGGTCGGTCATGACGCTCCTAGGGACGGGCGATCATCGAAGTCGACGCCTCGGCGAGCAGGTCCTGGTGCTGGTTGCGGTACACCGTGTGCCAGGTGACCAGAACGAATCTGCCGGAGCGGCCCTGCTTTTCGACGATCGAGGAGATGGTGCGCACCATTTCGATGTCGTCGCGGTGATAGGCCGGCAGGTGGAAAGTGAAGCTCTCGCCGCCGGCCATCCGCTTGGGGGCACGGGGAAACGCGAGGCTGCCCGAGATCGCGCCGGAGGAACCGTCGGGCCGCAGCGCCTCGAGGTGCGTGACGCCGAGCACGGCGTACTGCAGAAACAGCGGAGGGCAGATGATGTCGCGAAAGCCGTTGCCCCTGGCGTAATCCGGGTCAAACCATAACGGGTTGTGGTCGCCGATCGCCGCGGCCCATCGTTGCCAGTCGCGCCGGTTCGCCTCGCCCGTCGCGGATGCGGCGACCGTGCCGACGCGCGACGCCGATTCGGCGTCGATCAAGCTGTCCTCACTCATTTGGGCTCACCGGCCGCTTCCTCTGAGTTCTCGTCCAAGGTCTCCTCCAGCCACGATGCGGCGACGTCCGCCCCGCCACCCCAGGTCGAGCCCAGCCGTGCCCGCTCGGTCCACAGATGCAGATCGGTCTCGGTGACATACCCCATGCCGCCGTGCAATTGGTGGGCATCCAACGTGATCAACCTGGCCGCGGTGGCCGCGTGCATGCGCGCGATGGCGGTCTCCCGGGTCGCCGTGCGACCGCGCGATATCCAGAAGACCGCCGCATGCGCGGCCAACCGCGCCGCCGCCAGGGCGATGTGCATGTCGGCGACCAGGTGCTGCGCGGCCTGGAACGACGCGATCGGCCGGCCGAATTGGTGACGCAGCTTGGTGTAATCGACGGTGCGGTCGATGACCGCCTGCCCGACTCCCACCAAGTCGAGCGACCCCAATGCCACCGCCGCATTGGCCACCCGCCGCAACGCGGAGGGGGCGACCCCAGAATCACGGTCGCCGAGCAGCGCGTCGCCGGTGACCATGACGTCGTCGAAACGCACGGTGAACGCCCGATGCCCGCCCCCCATGGCGAGCGGTTCCATCGTCACACCGGTTGCCCCGGCGTCAACGACGAAAGCCAGCGTACGTTCTTGCGCCGCAGCCGAAGTCACAATGACGTCGGCGACGTCGGCGTCGGCGACGTAGTCCGCGGTGCCGTTCAGCCGCCATTGCGCCGACACGGGTTCGGCACGCAGCGCGGCCGACACCACGGCGGCGTCGCGTGCGCTCCACAGCGCCGTGGTGCCGCGGGCCGCGCCGCACGCCAGGGGCGGCAGCCAGGTGCCCTTGACGTCCGGGGAGCCGAGCTGGTCGATCGCGAGCGCCGCGTGAACGCTGCTGTGGATGGTCGTCGGGCACAGCGCGCGGCCGGCCTCGGTGTAGAAGACGGCGAGATCGTCCAGGGAGCCGCCGGAGCCGCCATACTCCTCGGCGATGGCCAATCCGAGAACACCCGCGTCGGTGAGCGCCTTCCACAAAGCCGGGGTGCGACGATCCGCGTCCGGTTCGTTCAGCGCGCGCACCAACGGCACGGGGCTCTCGGCCGCCAGCAGGGCGCGCAACGCCGAGGCGAACTCGCGCTGTTCAGCCGTGGGTATCGCTTTCATCGGCTTACTGTGCGGTTCCCGTCAGCGCCCATAGCTGGGCATCTTGTGCCCGCGCTGGGCGATGATGTCGCGGAGGACCTCGTTGGTGCCGCCGCCGAAACGCATCAGGGGCGCGGCCCGGTAGAGCCGCTCGAATTTGCCGGCCAACGGCGCCTGCTGGCTGCGGTGCGCCAGCAAACCGTCCGGGCCGAGCAGATCGAGCGCGAGCACGGCGATGCGCTGGCGCAACTCACTGGTGAAGACCTTCTCGACGCTGACCTCCACCGAGGGAATGACGCCGCTGTCGAGGATCGACGCGGCCTCGTAGCCCATCAGCGTGGCCACCGCCACGTCGGCTTCGGCCTGCGCCAGCCGGCGCCGCAGCGACGGGTTATCGGAGGGCACCGTCCCGTCGCGGCACGGCGTTCGCGCGAGCTCACGCAACTCCTCCACGGCGCGACGCAGGTCGCCCGCGTTGGTCAGCGCACCGCGTTCGAGATCCAGCGCACCGGTGATGTATGTCCAGCCGCGGTTGACTTCGCCCACCAAATTGGTGACCGGCACCCGCACGTCACGGAAGTGCACCTCATTGGTGCGATAGCCCGACCACGCGTACAGCGGGCGGATCGCCACGCCGGGACTGTCGATTCCGACGATGACGACCGAGATGCCCCGATGGCGAACTTCATTTGGGTCGGTGCGTACGCAGAGCCACTCGTGGGTGGCACGCTGCGCGCCGCTGTTCCAGATCTTGGTGCCGTTGATCACCCATTCGTCGCCGTCCCGGACCGCACTGGTGCGCAGGCTGGCCAGATCGGTACCGGCCTCCGGCTCGGAATACCCTACGGCGCAGACCATTTCGCCCTTGGCGATCAGCGGCAGCCATTCGGTCTTGTTGTGTTCGGTGCCGTGCCGCATGATCATCGGCGCGACGGATGTGACCGTCAGATCGGGTCCTGGCACGCCCCAGTACTCGAATTCGCTCATCAGCAGGTGCAGGTGAATGGCGCCGAGCCCGAGACCGCCGTACTCGCGCGGCCAGTTCAGCCCGAACCAGCCCTTCTCCCCGATTTTGCGACGAAACCGCGCCACCTCGCCGTCGGGGAATTCCAGGTCATGCTCGGCGAGTTCGGCTCGTAACTCTGCGGTGACGTTCTCGTGGAGAAACTCGCGGACCTCGGCCAGCCATGCGCGCTGCCCGGCGTCGAGTTCGAAATCCATTCGGGCGCCTGTGCCTTTCTGCAAGCCTTCACCAAGCAGCGCCAGCGTAACGCCACGGCGAGATTGCGCCCGGGATTTCGCCGCGGCGTTACGCTCGGCGCCAGCGATTCCCGGCCCCGTCTGTAAATACGCTGTCAAACTCCCGTTAAAACGCATCGGCGCTCTCGCAGATAAGGGGTAGGGCTGCGAAGATTTTTGAATCGGCTGGTCGACGCGGACCAGGAACTTTGCCCGGCCGCAGCCCGAGGGAGAAGCCATGCCCACTGTTGAGACGCGCCTCCGCGAAGACTTGCGCAACTACGCGGTCGAATTGCGGCAACTGGCGTACACGCTTCCGCTCGGCGTGCGCGAGCACGATCTCCTGCAGCTCTCGGATCGCATGCGCGCCGCGGCCGAGCAGGTGATCCGCAAAGGAGCCTGACCCGGCGCGGTGTCAGCCGCCCTTGAGCCGGATCTTCCAGCGGACGAAGCTCAGGTAGAAGGCACTGATGGCCACCAGCATGGCCATGTCGAACCACCACGCGCCCGCCGTGTGATGCCAATGGGAGTCCTTCGGGCTGAGCGGACCGGGCACCAATTTGGCCAGGTCGGCGGTGGAGGCCGACGCCGCGAACCCCCAGCGCGCCGGGGTCGCCCAGGACATCTGGTCCAGCCCAAGTCGTCCGGTCACGGGAATCATGCCCCCGGAGAACACCAGCTGCGACATCACCGCCACCACCAACAGCGGCATGATCTGTTCGTTCGACTTGGCGATGGCCGACAGCGCCAGCCCGAGCATCGCCGAGGCCACGCACGTCAACGCGACGTCGGCGAACAGTTCGAGACCCGGCCTGCCCAGGGCCACGGCACCCTGGGTCGGACCGCCCTTGCCGATCAGCACGATGACGGTCACGATCGCCGATTGGATGACCGCGAAAACGGTGTAGACGCAGACCTTCGCCAGCAGGTATGCACTGGTGGACAGGCCGACCGCCTGTTCGCGCAGGAAGATCGGGCGTTCACCGATCAGGTCGCGGATGGTCAGGGCGGTCCCCATGAACACGGCGCCGACATTGAGCAACACCAGGATCTGCCCGGGCTCGTTCGGCGCGGCACCGTACGGGTTGGGGATGCCGAAGCCGACGTTGCCGGGCACCGACATCGACAGCGAACCCATGATGAACGGCAGCACCGCCAGGAAGACGAAGTAGCCGCGGTCGGAGAAGATCAACCGGACCTGCCGCCTGGCGATCGTGGAGAACTGCCGGAACAGGCTCGTGTGCGACGGGTCGCCCAGGTCGGCGGGCTGCTGCGCGGGTGGCGGTGGCGGCGTCGGGCCCGTGCGCGCCAGGTACCGCGACTTGGCCCCGTCCGGATCGTTGGCGACCGTGCTGAAGATGTCGGCCCAGTTCGTCGTGCCCATGGCCGGCCCGATCTGGCTGGGCGGACCGCAGAAGGCGGTCTTGCCGCCGGGGGCCAGCAGCAGCACCTGATCGCACACGTCCAGGTAGGTCAGCGAGTGGGTGACCACGAGCACCACGCGACCCGCGTCGGCCAGCTGCCGCAGCATGGTCATCACCTGGCGGTCCAGCGCCGGGTCCAGGCCCGAGGTCGGCTCGTCGAGGATCAGCAGCGACGGCCCGGTGAGCAGCTCCAGCGCGACCGATGCGCGCTTGCGCTGGCCGCCGGACAACTTGTCGACTCGGGTATGCAGGTGCTGGGTCATCTCGAGTTCCTCGAGCACCCGGGCCACCACCTGAGCCCGGTCGTCCTTGGTGGTGTCCGGCGGCAGCCGCAGCTCGGCGGCATACATCAGAGCCTGCTGCACCGTCAGCTGCCCGTGCACCACGTCGTCCTGGGGCACCATGCCGATCCTGCTGCGCAGCGAGGCGTACTCGGCGTGGACGTTGTGGCCCTCGAATGCAACCGTGCCCCTGGTCGGGTGCGTGTAACCCGCGACCAACCTGGCGAACGTCGACTTGCCCGCACCCGAGGGCCCGATGACGGCCGTCAGTGTCCCGGGCTGCGCCCCCAACGAGATGTCGTCCAGCAGCGTCTTGTTGTTCTCGATCGTCCACGTCACGCCGCGCACGTCGAGGCCGCCGGTGCGGGTCGCGGTCGCACTCTCGTCGCGGCGGACCAGCGTGCCGCCGGCGAAGACCAGGTCGATGTTGCCGATCGTGACGACGTCGCCGTCGTGCAGCACCGCCGAGTCGACCCGGGCGCCGTTGACGAAGGTGCCGTTGATGCTGCGGTTGTCGTGGATCTCCGTGCCGTGCGGCATCGGGATCAGGGTGGCGTGGTGGCGCGACGCCAGCACTTCGGGGATGACGATGTCGTTGTCGTTGGCCCGGCCGATCTTGATCGCGCCCGGCGTCGACTCCACCGCCTTGCCGGGCCGCAGGATCTTAATCATCGATGTCGCGATGTTCGCCGCATCGCCGCCGGCGCGCCCGGTCTCCAGCCCAGTGGGCTCCCCGGCATGGGCCGGGGGCACGTTCATCGGCTGCGAGCGGTAGACGTGCGGGGCGTGTTGCGCTCCGCTGGGCGGTGCCGCGGGTTCGCCACCGGTCGGATATCGCGGCTGCTGGCCTGACGGGTAGCTCGGCATCGATCCGCTGGGCGGATGGACGGGCTGCGGTCCGCTGGGCTGATGCGTGGGCTGGCGAAACGAGGCCGACGCCGGCTGCTGGGGCTGGCCTGGCCACTGCGCGCCGGGCGGCTGGGCCTGGGGCATTCGTGGGCTCGCCGCGCTGGCCGGGTTGACGATCGGTATCGACGTCGTCAGCGGGGGTCGCCCGGCCGAGCCCTGGTGGCGGCCGACCTCGAAGGTCAGCGCCGGCCCGTCCGGATTGCCGATGTTGACGCGCAGGCCGTCCTGGATGTCGACCACGGGCACGCGTTGGTGGTTGACGAACAGCCCGTTGAGGCTGCCGTTGTCGATGGCGATCCATCGGCCCTGGTCGAATCGGACGATGAGGTGCGTGCGGGAGATCAGGGGATGTGCCACGCGGACGTCGGCGCGAAGGTCACGCCCGATCGCTACATCGTTGCCCGCGGCGAACGTGCGCTCGGATCCCTCGTACCGCACGGTCAACACAGGTGGGGCTGGTCGGCTCATCACGACCAACTGTATCGGCCGCCGCGCGAGTCGGGTTGCCGAAGAGGTCGAATCACCCCGCCGCCGCGGTGGCGTGCAGGTTACGGCGCCACGACTCGGGCACGGCGGTGACGTCCTTGACGAAGTCCCCGATGTAGCGGATGGCCCGCCTGCCCTCGGGCAGGATGTCCGCCGCCAACGGGAAGTCGTGGATCTGTCCGTCCCATAGGTGCAGATCGCACGGAATTCCGCTGGCTTCCAAGCGCTTTGCCATGAGTTCGGCGTCGGGGAGCAGCAACTCATCGGAGCTGGCATGGATGGTGACCGGCGGCAAGTCGGACAGCTCGGCGTCCACCGGTGAAGCCACAGCGGAATCACCCCGCCCCTCCAGAGGCTGCGCCTGGTTCAGGTATTGGGCGAACATCGACAATGCGCCGCGGGTGAACATGGAGCACTTGCGCGCGTTGCGGTGCCTCAGCTTTCGGGCCGGGTCGGCATCGGTGAACGGTGAGATCGTCGCGATTCCGGCCGGCCTCGTCACCTCGTTGTCGATGGCCAACAGCGCGGTCATGAAGGCGAGATATCCCCCGGCCGAGTCGCCGGCTACGACTACCTGGTCGCCGTCAAAACCGCGATCCTGCAGCCAGCGAAGCCCGTTCATTCCGTCGTCGATCGCGTCGGTGATGTGATGCGAGGGCAGCTTTCGGTATCCGACGGTGAGCACGGCGGCATCCGCGGCCTTGGACAAGCGGGTGACCACCGAGCGGTGCGTGTTGAGGCCGCAGGTGAGGAAGGCACCGCCATGCAGATAGAGGATCGCCCGGTCCGCCGATGCGCCGGGGGCGCAAACCCACTCGGCGGCACAATTTTCCAGCCGCACCGATTCGATTTCCGCCGAGATGCCCAAACGCGGCACCAATCCCGCGACACTGTCGACGTATTCGAATGGCCAGCGCGCGTTCGATGTAACGGCCCAGGCGCGCACGGTGTTCTTCACGATCAGCCGGCTGGCCAACGAGACCGCGACCGACTGCGGGCTGTGACGATGGTGGACTCGCCGCTTCATTGCGCGACTTGGCAATAAGCGATGTGGATCGGTGGTGCTAACCATGCAACCCCTCCTAAGTGCGCACGGAATACCCGTCCATGGCCGGGAAAAACGCGGGGTGAAGGCGCCGCGAATGTGGGCTACGTCACGTTTACCGCTGGTGGCGGCTGGGCAACGCAAAGCGTTCTGGCACGTTGCCGGCCCGGGTGTCGCCCCTCTCCGCCCGGTGGCCCAAGATATGAGCGATGAACGACAACACGCGCGCTGACGTGCTGCTGGGCGACCGCGTGGCGGTGGTGACGGGCGGAGGTGGCGGCATCGGCGCGGCCACCGCGCGGCTGTTCGCGGGGCAGGGCGCGCACGTGGTCATCGTCGACATCGACGCCGGCCTTGCCGCACGGACGGTCGACGACATCGCGGCCTCGGGCGGATCAGCCGTGGCGGTGGTCAGCGACGTCCGTGACGCGGCCGCGGTCGACGATCTGGCGCGATCGGTGCTGGATCGCTACGGCCGGGTGGACGTGCTGGTCAACAATGTGGGCCACTGGCTGCGGCATCCGGGAAACTTCGTCGACACCGACCCCCCACTCTGGGACGAGCTCTACCGGATCAATCTGCACCACGTCTTCCTGGTCACCCACGCGTTCCTGCCGGCGATGGTCACCCGGCGGGCCGGTGCGATCGTCAACGTCTCCTCCGTCGAGGGCCTGCGCGGCTATCCGGAAGATCCGGTGTATGCCGCCTTCAAGGCCGCCGTCATTCAGTTCACCCGCAGCCTCGCGGTTCAGGTGGGCGGGCATGGGGTGCGGGTCAACGCGATCGCCCCTGACGTCACCGAATCCCTTCAGGTGCCCTACTCGCGGTGGCTGTCGGCCGAGGAGCAGGCGCAGTGGCCGCGGTGGGTCCCGGTCGGCCGGATGGGTGTGCCCGAAGATCAGGCCCACGTGATCCTGTTTCTGGCGTCGGACTTGTCCTCGTTCGTCACCGGCCACACAATCCCGACCGACGGCGGCACCGGCGCGGCAGGCGGTTGGTTCCGCTCGACGCGCCGGCCCGACCGCGAGTGGACGAATCGTCCCATCGCCCCCTGACAGCTCAGCCAGTCCTCAAACCAGGCCCAATGCGGCGTTCTCCGCCCGGATCCGGACCGTGAGCACCAGTGCGTTCGCAATGCTGAACACGATCGCCGTTGAGATGAACCACAGCCCGGCGCTTCGAGTTAACCAACCGATAGGGGTGCCCGGGGGTGAAAGCCCAGGCGAGTCAGAGTGTTTGCGCGGGCCGGAATCGGGCCTGATCGTCGATGATCGTCACCGGTATGCCGTTGAGCGCGCCGTTGCCGGACGGCTCGTCGATAAACGTCGGTGGGGAAAGCACATTGGTGTTGGCGCCCGGCGAGCTGTTGGCCACCGCCATGCGGGTGCCCGGCTTGCCATGTCCCCAGCCGTGGGGCATCGACACCACGCCCGGTTTGATCGCGTCGGTGACCTCCACGGGCACTTTGATTTCCCCGGCCGCCGATTTCACGGTGACGACGTCGTCGTCCGCGACGCCGCAACGCGCCGCATCGTCGGGGTGGATCAGCAACGTGCACCGGTCCTTCCCCTTCATTCGCGCGCAGCGTTCTATCTGGTGGCAGCGGCGTTCGACCAGTCGGGGATGGCGGGACTGGTGGACGAGCGGCGCGGCCGCCGTGGCCCGGTGAAGCTGCGGCCCGGAGATCGTGGAGTTTATCCGCGCCGACGCCGGGTCGGGGGCCCAGATCGCCGAACAGGTGGCCGACCGGTTCGGGGTGCGGTTGCACCGGCGCACCATCGAGCGGGTGCGCGGTCGGTGAGCGCCCGGTCGTTCTGGCCGCCGGTCGAGGCGGCGCAGGTCGACTACGAAACACTGCGCGCGCACGTGCTGCGAGCACTCCGGGCTGCCGGAGGGTCTGGCTGCAGCCCGGTTCGCCCGCCGCGGCCTGGCCGGGTTGATCGCGTGGCCGAGCGCCGAGCCGGTGTTTGTCGCCGAACTCGTCGCCGCTGCCCGTCCGGCATGGACACCGCACGAGGATCCGCGCGTGTCGGCACTGGCCGCGGGCTACGAGTTCCTGCTCGACGCCGCCGCACGCGTGGATCCGGTTGCCGCACTGGCACTACCGGGAGGAGGCCTGCGGTGAGGGCGGCGCTGTACGCGCGGGTGTCCACCGAGCGCCAAGCCGACCGCGGCACCATCGGCTCGCAGCTGGTGCTGTTGCGCGAACACATCGCCGCCGCCGGTGACGAGCTGGTCGGCGAGTACGTCGACGACGGGCATTCCGGGGCCCGACTGGACCGCCCCGGCCTGGACGCGTTGCGTGATGCCGCCGAGGCGGGGCTCGTCGCAACGGGTGTGGTGCCTGTCGCCGGACCGGCTCGCCCGCGCTTACGCCTACCAGGTGCTGGTGCTCGACGAGCTGGACCGCTTCGGGGTCAGTGGTGGCGTTCACCGACTCGCCCGGGCTGGCCGCCGACGACCCGCAAGTCGGTGCTGCTCACCCAGGTGCAGGGGGTGATCGCCGAATACGAGAAGGCCAAGATCGCCGAACGATACCGGCGCGGCAAACTGTTCCGGGCCCGCGCCGGCGAGATCGTCACCTGGAAAGTTTCCTACGGCTACCGCCGCATTGCCCGCAGCGCCGCCACCGGCCAGGCCCACCACGAGGTCTACGAGCCCGAGGCCGCGGTGGTGCGGCGGATCTTCACCGACCGCGCCGCCGGCATCACCGTGCGCGAAATCTGCCGCCGGCTCAACGCCGACGCGATACCCTCACCGACCGGCAAACCCACCTGGGGCCATTCCACGCTCTGCCGGCTGCTGCGCAACGAGGCCTACATCGGCCGGGTGTACTACAACCGCACCGAATCGGTGCCCGACCGGCGCCCCACCCGCCGCAACCGACAGGTCCCGCGCGACCGCGACGAATGGATCCCGATCGACTGCCCACGGATCATCTCCGATGAGCTGTTCCAGGCCGCAAGCCGAGTCGCCACCGACAACAGCAAGTGGAGCCCCCGCCGCGCCGAACCCGGCCAGTGGCTGCTCAAAGGCCTTGTCAAATGCGGTGTTTGCGGTGTGGGCACCAACTGCCACAAGATGCGCGGCCGCAACGGGACCTGGCACCGCTACTACTACTGCCGCAACCACGACCCGCTGCGCGCCGGCGGCGAACAACACCGCTGCCCCGAACGCAACATCCGCGCCGACGCGCTCGACACATTCGTGTTCGACCACATCCGCACCGCGATCACCCACCCTGACCAGCTACTGGCCGGCGAACAAGCGGTCACACTGCACACTCCCATCCCCGACGACGAACTCCTCGCCGCCCAGCGCGGGCACGTTGTGCAGCCAGGTGTTGTTCGATCGCAGGTGTCTTCGGCTCACCAGGACCAGCGGCTCGGCCGGTCGCTCCAGCCGGGCGGCCAGCCGGGGCAGGTCATCGAGGAGGTACTGCGGGGCGAGCCGGATCTTCTTGTCGGGGGTGCCCAGGATGTCCGGCAGCTGCGGCACCATCGGCCCGAAGTCGATGCCGTTGGGATTGGCCTTGAGTAGGTCCAACGTGAGCCCGCCGGGGTTTTTGCCGTACTGGTCCCCGAACGGTCCGGTGCGCAAGGTGAGGTCCAGCATCCGCTCTGGGCCACCCGCGTCGTAGAGCTTGCGGATCTCCGCACCGTCGACGCCCCGGGTGAAGGCCAGGTAATCGAAGAAGCCGTCGTCAATCGCGGCGACGTCGACATCTTCGGCCGGTGTGCCGGTGCACAGGCCGGTCAGCCGGATCAGGATCTCCCATTCGTGCGGGCGGTCTCCCGGATCGAACACCGGCGGCGAGTAGTTCGCGATGCTGTGGATCGCAAAAAGCAGGATCAGGTCGTCGTGGTGCGGCTGTTCGAGCGGTGACAGCCCGGGCAGGATCACATCGGCGTGCCGCGTCGTCTCGTTGAGCCAAAGGTCAACGGAGATCATCGCTTCCAGCATCGGCAATACCTCGTCGAGCTTGTCGCCGCCGGGCGTGGACAACACGGGGTTGCCGGCGACGGTGATCAGCGCCTTGAGCTGCCCGTCGCCCGGGGTGGCGATCTCCTCGGCCATGCAGGACACCGGTGCCTGGCCGAGCACTTCCTTCGCCCCGCGCACCCGGGTATGCCAGCGGCCGAATTCCGGGAGGCCGCCCTCCAGGCCGGGCAACGGCTGCGTGGTGATCGACCAGGCCGCCGGCTTGGGAAACATCGCTCCCCCGGGAACGTCGAAATGACCGGTCAAGATGTTGATCACGTCGACCAGCCAGCTGGCCAGGCTGCCAAATTCCTGGTTGCACAGGCCGATTCGGCCATACATCACCGATTTCTCGGTACCGGCAAGCTCGCGGGCCAATCGCCTGATGCGGTCCGCGTCGATGCCGGTGACGGCGCTGACCCGGTCCGGCGGCCAGTCCGCGGCGACCCGGCGCATGGTGTCGACACCGTCGACGTGCGGACCGGGGTTGATCAGGTCTTCGTCAAACAGCGTGTGCGCGACGGCCAACAGCAGCGCGGCATCGGTGCCCGGGACAATCGGCAGCCATTCGTCGGCGCGGGCCGCGGTCTGCGTGCGCACCGGGTCGATCACGATCACCTTGCCGCGCTTGCGAATCCGGTCGATCAGGCCCATCACGTCGGGCGCGGCCAGCAGTGACCCCTGCGACGCGGCGGGATTGGCGCCCATGATGACCATCAGGTCGGCGCGTTCGATGTCGGGCACGGGGAAGTTCCACCAGAGGCCATACATCAGGTGAGACGACAGGTTCTTCGGCCATTGGTCGACCGTCCCCGGCGAATACGTGACCGGCATCCCGGACATGCCCATCAGCACACCCGCGTACCGGGCCAGTGAAAACGAGTGCGCCAGCGGGTTGCCGGTATAGGCGGTGACCGCGCCGATCCCGTACTTCTGGATCACCGGCGTCAGCAACTCCGTGCAGCGGCGGAACGCAGCGTCCCAGCTGACCTCATGCCATTGCCCGTCGACCTTGATCATGGGGCGGCGGATGCGGTCCGGGTCCTCATGGAGCGCCGCAAGTGATACGCCCTTAGGGCAGATGTGTCCGCGACTCCACACGTCGTCGCGGTTTCCCCGGATGTTGGCGACCCGGCCGCCTTCGACGTGAATCTCCAAGCCGCACATGGCTTCACACAGGGGGCAGGTGCGCAGATGCCTGCCTTCTTCTCCCGTCGTCACCCACCCACTGTATTCCGCTACTGACCGTCGCGGAAGTGGTAAAAATCGGGTGTCAGGAAGCCCAGGGACCGATGCCGCCGACCTTGTCGATGCGGATCCGGGTGAGGAACCCGGGCGGCGCATCATCCGGCGGGAACTTCATGTTCGGGTCGCCCAGGATCGGGTTGAGCTCCTCGAGAAGCTCGGGCGCGCCGCCCTCCACGATTCGTGCCGTGCCAGCGATGGAAAGGTACGGTCGCATCCCCGTGCTCGGCCCGTCGAGCGCCAAGATCGTGACGGCTACCCGCGGATCGTTACGGACATTGCGAACCTTCGTGTGCGCGGCGAGGTGCGCGGTGACGAGTTCGTCTCCGTCGGGCGTCGACTGCAATGCCACCCAGACCAGGCTGACCTGAGGGCTGCCGTCGGGGTTGAGGGTGACCAGGGTGGCATCGGCGCCCTTGCCAATGAGATCGCGGGCGGCGGCATTGAGTTCCATGCGTTGTTCTACGGCCCCGGGCCGGGATTCATTCCCGCCTGCGGCCTCCGCGTCGCCGGCCGCGGAAATAAGTGGCCCCGGCTGCCACGCTGACGTGGGCGCGAGGGATTCCTTGAGAGACATTTGAATCTCGTCAGTCTGCTGTACAACGGCGAGTCGCCGAACTTAGCGTCGACGCCGGACGACACATTCTTGGAAGGGAGCTGGCTCGTTGAGCATCGAAGCGGGCCCCGCGCATCGGGATGTGCCATGAGCGACCACCAGCAGCCGACGGGCATCGAATACCTTCGCGCCGAAGTCATCGACCGGATAGACGCCCAGCCCTTCGAGGACTGGTCCCCGCCCTGCTGCGCGCCCTGATCGCCGTCTTCGATCTCAACGGCGTGACACCAGCTGCCCCACACGGCTTCCGGCCCCACATCGTGAAATAGCGGTCGCAACCGCGAAAGTGCGACTGCCAAAACGTTTTCCGCGAAGGGTCGACGGCGGCTGCACTTTCACGTACTAGGCTCTGGCATATTCCGGCAACGCGGCACGAGAACGGAGTCACCGCGGTGGAGATGTGGGAGCTGGTCGCGCGTGAGCGGATCCGCGACACGCTTGCGCGATACAACTGGGCGGGCGACGGCGGCGACGTGACCGGCCTCGCCGAGACGTTCTGCACAGACGGCGTCCTGCAAATCCGCGGCGCCGAGCCGTTGCGCGGGCGATCGGCGATCGCCTCGTTCCTCGGCGGTGTCGGACGTCGTCCGCAAGGCCGACGTCAAGCCCGTCGTCCGACACAACCTCACCAACGTGTTGTTCACCGGACTAACCCGCGACGAGGCGCACGTCTCGTCGTACTTCACCGTGGTCACCCATGTCGGGCTCGACCATTTCGGCCGCTATCGCGACACCTTGGTGCCCGACGGTGACACCTGGCTGATCAAGCGTCGCGAGGTGTCGACCGACTGGGCGGCCCTCAACTCAGCCATGGCTCGGAGGCCAGCGGGCGGCTGAGTCGGACACCTACTTCGTCGACCGCCTGGTGAGAGGCTGCGCGGAGATGAACGTCGGTGGCGATCTCGTTAAATGTCTGGCTCAGATGTTTGCCGGAGGCCGCTCAACGGCTACAGATAGAAACCACACCTAGAGATTGCGGTCGGCCCTGATTGCGTTCGCCGGTGGGGCCCGGGGCTGACCACAGGTCATGTGACCAGCGGTCATGGCCGTACAAATGAGACGAGCGATATGCAACGACTTAGTGGGCTAGACGCGTTCTTTCTCCACCTGGAATCGCCGACGCAGCCGCTGAATGTTTGCTGTGTGCTGGAGCTGGCCCCCGGAACCATGCCGGGCGGCTACACGTTCGACCGGTTCCGGGAGGCGCTGTCGGCGCGGGTGGACGCGGTGCCGGAATTCCGTCTCACGCTGGCCGACAGCCAACTGAACTTTGATCATCCGGTCTGGGCCGACGACATTCGTTTCGACCTCGGACGCCATCTCCAACGCGTTGCCGTGCCGTCGCCCGGAGGGCTCCCGGAGTTAGCGGAGATCTGTGGTCACGTCGCCGGGCTGCCGCTGGATCGCGATCGCCCGCTGTGGGAGATGTGGGTGATCGAGGGCCTGCACGGCGGCGAGGCGCTGGCCGTCGTCCTCAAGGCCCACCACGCGCTGGTCGACGGGATAGGCGGGGCCAACCTGTTGGCCCAGTTGTGCAGCACCGTGCCGGACGCCCCGGCGCCAGAAACCCGCGACCCGCGCCGGCGCGGCCAACCACCTGCAGATCGCCGCGTCCGGGCTGATCGGTGCTGGGTTGCGGCCCTGGCGCCTGGCCAAGGTGGTGCCGGCAACCGCACTGACGCTCGCGCAGACGCTTCTTCGCGTCCGCCGCGGTGGGCACACGATGGCCGCCCCGTTCGCGGCGCCGCCGACGGCGTTCAATGGTCAGTTCACCCGGCGCCGCAACGTCGCCTTGACCACCCTGGATTTGGAGGACGTCAAGAAAGTCAAGAACAGGTTCGGAGTCACCATCAACGACGTGGTGACGGCGTTGTGCGCGGGGGCGCTGCGGCAGTTCTTGTTGGACCGAGACGAGCTCTCCGACAGCCCGATGGTGGCCAGCGTGCCGGTCTCGGTGCGGGGCAAATCCGATCGGCCGGGCCGCAACCAGACGACATGGATGCTCTGCCGGCTCGAAACCCATATCGACGATCCGGCCCGGCGACTGAGCAGCATCGCCGAGGGGAACGCCGCGGCCAAAGACCACGCCGCCGCCATGGGCCCCAGCCTGCTGCAGGACTGGACGCAAGTGGCCGGACAGACCATGTTCGGCGCCGCGATGAGGCTGCTGCCACGGATACCCCTGCCCGAGAAGCCGCCGCACAACCTGGTGATGTCCAACGTGCCGGGCCCACAAGAACAGCTTTACTTCCTCGGTTGTCGGCTCGACGCCATGTATCCGCTGGGTCCGATCATCGCGGGTGCCGGACTCAACATCACCGTCATGTCGCTCAACGGCCGGCTCGGCGTCGGCCTCATCTCCTGCCCCGACCTGGTTGCCGACCTTTGGGACCTCGCCGACACGTTTCCCGCGGCGCTCAAAGACCTGCTGAATTGCAGCGAGCCGCAACACGACCAGACCTGACCTGCGGAACCCCGTAGGGCCGCGCCGCCGTGGCATGGCAAGGTGACACCCGTGACAGACACTTCTGGACGGGTCACCGTCGCGCAGCCCGACCTGCGTGAAATCAGCACTCCGAAGGGCGCTTTGCGCTACTACGACTGCGGCCCGGAATCCGCTCCGGTGTTGCTGTTCCTGCACGGCTCCGGCCCGGGCGTCACCGGATGGCGTAACTTCCGCGGCATACTGCCAACTTTCGCCGAGCGGTTCCGCTGCCTGATCCTGGAGTTCCCCGGGTTCGGCGTCAGCGACGACTTCGGCGGCCACCCGATGGTCACCGCGTTCGGCACCGTGTCGCCTTTCCTGGACGCGGTCGGCGTCCAGAAGGCGCACATCGTCGGTAACTCGATGGGCGGCGGCGTCGGCATCAACTTCGCAATCGGTAATCCGGACCGCATCGACCGATTGGTGACCATCGGCGGCATCGGGACCAACATCTTCAGCCCGAGCCCCAGCGAGGGCATCCGGCTGCTGCAGGAGTTCGTCGAGGACCCCACCCGGCAGCGGCTGGTCGACTGGCTCAAGTCGATGGTCTACGACCAGGCGATGATCACCGAGGAACTCGTCGAGGAGCGTTGGGAGTTGGCCACCGACCCGGACACGTTGGCCGCCGCGCGCCGCATGTACGGCAAAGCGGCCTTCGCCGCGATGAACGCCGCGATGGCCGCCTCCGACCGCCCGCTGCCATGGGCCGTCATGCACAAGCTGACCGCGCCCACCCTGCTGACATGGGGACGCGACGACCGGGTGAGCCCGCCGGACATGGCGCTCATCCCGATGCGCACCATCCCCAACGCCGAGCTGCACATCTTCCCCAACTCCGGGCACTGGGCGATGATCGAGGCCAGGGAGGCGTTCGAGAGCACCGTGCTCGCGTTTCTGTCGCGCCATCAGGTTTAGTGGCGATCGCGAGCGCGGCGCAGCCGGGCGAAGCGGGTCGCCGCCATCGGGATTAGTGGCGATCGCGAGCGCGGCGCAGCCGGGCGAAGCGGGTCGCCGCCATCAGGATTAGTGGCGATCGCGAGCGCGGCGCAGCCGGGCGAAGCGGGTCGCCGCCATCGGGATTAGTGGCGATCGCGAGCGCGGCGCAGCCGGGCGAAGCGGGTCGCCGCCATCACGATTAGGCGAGCCCGGCCAGACCCTTGGCCAACAGCGCGTGGGCGTCGGAATTACCGTCCAAAATCCGGCTGGTGCGCGCGCCGATCCGCCACTGGCCGTCGATCCGGCGCAGCACGAAATGGTTTGCGGTGCAACGCCATACGCGATAGCCATCGCCGTCGCGGACCAGCACCAGGGACTCGCACACCGCCACCGCGGAGTCGCCGGTGACCGTGACGACGCACGGCCCGAGGAAGTGACAGCACCCCTTGGCCACCAGGTTCTGGTGGGCCGGCGAGCTCACCATGGCGCGCACGTCGGCCCGGCCTTCCATGCGCCAGCCGTCGACGTCGTAGCTGCCGTCGCTCGCCCACAGCCGCGCGGCGGCATCGGCGTCCCCCGCGTCCACCGCCGGGCCATACGAGGCGATCAACCGCGCAATATCCCGTTCGTCTTCGAGTCGGCGCAGCCGCGCCTCCAACTCGCCGGTCTCATTCACGGTCGTCCTCCTCAGTGCCCAGTGGCGCCGCGAGTTCACCCCGATCACCTTCTGGTCCGGCACCGACTGCGGTACACCATTAGTACGCCACCAGAAAAGGACAACAGGATGAGCGAGCGGGTTATCGACCGCATAGCGGCCTTGGCCGACCAGCTGCGTGAGCAGGCCGCCGAGGCCGAGCGGATCGGCCGCCTGACCGACGACACCGTCAAGCTGATGAAGGGCGCCGGCGCGATCCGGCTGCTGCAACCCAAGAGTCACGGCGGTTTCGAGGTCCACCCCCGCGAGTTCGCCGAGACGGTGATGGCCACGGCGGCGCTCGACCCGGCCGCCGGCTGGATCGTCGGCGTGGTGGGCGTGCACCCCTACCAGTTGGCCTACGCCGACCCGAAGGTGGCAGGCGAAGTGTGGGCCGACGACTACGACACCTGGATGGCCTCTCCCTACGCGCCGCAGGGCGTCGCCAAACCCGTCGACGGCGGCTACCTGTTCAACGGCCGCTGGCAATTCAGCTCGGGCACCGACCATTGCGACTGGATCATCCTGGGCGCGATGCTCGGCGACGACAAGGGCATACCGTTGATGCCGCCCCAGATGCTGCATATGATCCTGCCCCGCAAGGACTACGAGATCGTCGAGGACTCGTGGAATGTGGTGGGGCTGCGCGGAACCGGCTCCAAGGACGTCATCGTCAAGGACGCGTTCGTCCCGGCTTACCGGACGATGGACGCGACGAAGGTGATGGACGGCACCGCGCAACGCGAGGCCGGCATGACCGAGCCGCTGTATCTGATGCCGTGGTCGACGATGTTCCCGCTGGGCATCTCCGCGGCGACCATCGGCATCGCCGAGGGAGCGCTCGCCGCGCACCTGGACTACCAGCGGGAGCGCGTCGGCGCCACCGGAACCGCGATCAGGGACGACCCGTACGTCATGCACGCGATCGGCGAGGCCGCCGCCGACATCAATGCCGCTCGCCAGGAACTGCTGGCCAACGCCGACCGCATTTACGACATGGTCGCGGCCGGCAAGGAGGTGTCGTTCGCCGACCGCGCGGCCGGACGCCGGACTCAGATTCGCGCGGTGTGGCGCGCGGTGTCGGCCGTCGACGAGATCTTCGCCCGCTCGGGCGGCAACGCGGCCCGAATGGATAAGCCGCTGCAACGGTATTGGCGTGACGTGCATGTCGGTCACCTGCACGCCATTCACGTCCCCGGCACCACCTATCACGCCTCGGCGCTCAGTTCGCTGGGCATCGACCCGCCCGAGGGCCCGCTGCGGGCCCTGATCTAGGAGAACAAGTGACCGATCTGAAAAGCCTGGGCTACATCGCCATTTCGACCGCCGACATCGACCGGTGGCGGCAATTCGCCTTCGGTGTGCTGGGTTTCGCCGAAGGCAAGGGCCCCGATCCCGCGGCGCTGTACCTGCGGATGGACGAGCGCGCGGCCCGGCTCATCGTGGTGCCCGGCGAAACCGACCGGGTGCTCACCGTCGGCTGGGAGGTGCGTGACCGCCCGGCGCTGCAACGGGTCAAGGCGGCCCTGGACGCTGCCGGAACCCCGTTCAAGCAACTCTCCCCCGACGAGGCCGAGGCCCGCCGCGTGGAAGAGGTGATCACCTTCGAGGACCCGGCCGGCACCACGCTCGAGGTGTTCCACGGTGCGGTGCTCGACCACAGCCCGGTCGTCACCCCGTTCGGCGCGAAATTCGTGACCGGTGACCAGGGCTTGGGCCACGTCGTGGTGCCGGCGACGGACCCGGGCGGGCTGTTCGACTTCTACACCGAAGTGCTGGGGTTCCGCGCCCGGGGCGCGTTCCGCGTGCCGCTGCCGAAAGAGTTTGGGGCCGTGCGGGTTCGCTTCCTGGGGATCAACGAGCGACACCACAGCCTGGCGATCGTCCCTGCCGCACATCAGCGCGACCCCCGCCTGGTGCACATCATGGTGGAGGTCGACAGCCTGGACGCCGTCGGCCAGGCGCTGGACCGCGTCAACGCCGAGGGCTTCCAGTTGTCCTCCACCCTGGGACGGCACACCAACGACAAGATGGTGTCGTTCTACGTGCGCGCCCCCGGTGACTGGGACATCGAATTCGGCACCGACGGCATGCGTGTTGACGAAACGTATTACACCGCAGAGGAAATCACCGCCGACAGCTACTGGGGTCACCAGTGGGTCGGCGAGATGCCCGCGGCGATGCGGCTATGATGTCCGGGACGCCCGACACCGACGTCACGCCCGTCCCGGCTTCCTCCATCACGTCATGGGATGACGGGGCCGACGTCGTGATCGCCGGTTACGGGGTTGCCGGCGCCGCCGCGGCGGTCGAAGCGGCCCGCTCCGGCGCCGACGTCCTGGTCTTGGAACGCACCGGGTCGTGGGGCGGCGCGGCGGCGATGGCCGGCGGTTTCATCTACCTCGGCGGTGGCACACCGCTGCAAACGGCCTGCGGCTTCGACGATTCCGTCGAGAACATGGCGGCCTTCCTCAATGTCGCGATGGGGCCCGGCGCCGACGAGAACCGGATCGCCGACTATTGCGCCGGCAGCGTCGCCCACTTCGACTGGCTCGTCGGGTGCGGCGTGCCGTTCAAGGCGGAGTTCTTCTCCGAGCCCGGCTGGGAACCGATGGGCGACCAGGGCCTGATGTACAGCGGCGGCGAAAACGCCTACCCGTTCAACACCATCGCCTCCCCCGCCCCGCGCGGGCATGTCCCGCAGATGTCGAACAAGAAGCAGGGCGAAGCCAGCGCCGGCTACATGCTGATGAAGCCGCTCGTCGAGACCGCCACCGCGGCGGGCGCGCGGGCGCTGTACGACGTGCGGGCGCAACGCCTGGTCGTCGAGTCCGACGGCACGGTGGTCGGGATCCGCGCCCGCCAATACGGCGCGGAGATGACGGTCCGGGCGCGCACCGGGGTCGTGCTCGCGACGGGCAGCTTCGCCTATAACGACGCGATGGTGGCCCGCTACGCGCCGCGGATCGCCGGACGCCCGGCCGCCTCGATCGAGCAGCACGACGGGCAGGCGATCCGGATGGCGCAGGCCCTGGGCGCCGATTTGGCGCACATGGACGCCACCGAGGTCGCGATCTTCATCGACCCCCAGCAGCTGGTGCGCGGCATCCTGGTCAACGGCCGCGGCCAGCGCTACGTCACCGAGGACACCTACCCGGGCCGCATCGGCCAGCTCACGCTCTACCAGCAGGACAACATCGCGTACCTGATCATCGACGACGATGCCCAGCAAGAGGCGATGGCATCGTGGTCGCCCAAGTTCATGCTGCGGCCGGCGACCTGGGTGGCCGACACCGTCGCCGACCTGGAACGCGACATGGGCCTGGCGCCCGGTTCGCTGCAAGCGACCGTCGCGGCCTACAACGAGGGCGCCGCCCGCGGCGAGGATCCCCTGCTGCACAAGAAGCCGGAATGGCTCAAGCCGATCGGTTCCCCGGTCGGCGCGATCGACCTGCGGGAGAACACCGGCGGCTTCACGCTGGGCGGGCTGGCCACCACGTTGGACGCCGAGGTGCTACACGTCAGCGGTGACCCCATCCCGGGCCTCTTCGCCGCCGGCCGTTGCACGGCGGGGCTGGCCGCCTGGGGTTATGCCAGCGGCGTCTCGCTCGGTGACGGCAGCTTCTACGGGCGGCGCGCGGGCCGGTCGGCGGCCCGGGGTTAATCGGGACTTCGATCTGTCGCGACTGTAACGCCACGGCGAAATATCGCCGTGAAAGTCGCAGGGGCGTTACGCTCGCGACAAACCGCAAAAGCGTTGCGCCCGTGGCACTTTGCTCCCGAACGCACCGCTAAACGTTCGGCGGCACCGACTCGGCCCGGCAGGCGCACCGCGACCAGCCGGTGTGGTTTGCTCCAAATATGGATCAGGCCACCCGAACTTTTTGATGTAACGCCCCTAAACAGCCGCAATTACATCTAGCGACCCTTTTGTTCACCCAGCTCTCAAGTTGCTGGGCCCCTGGCCGCGGGTTAGGTTAGTCGGGTTTGTAGCCGCGGCCAACGTCGATCAGCGGCCTCCCTCGCGTGTAACCGCGAAGCAACCGTTCATCTTGCGCTTGAAAGGGGTTGCGCGTGCGACAACTTTTGCCGCTGCGGGTTATATCGTCGGGACTCGAGGCCGCCGCAGGACTTGGCGACGCGGTTGGCAAGCTGGCCTCTGCCGGCCTTGATGTTGTCGCTTTGCCGGTCCGGATGGGCGCCATGGTGCTCTCGGGTGAGGTTTCCCGCTCCACACTGACCCGGCGTTGCGGGCGCGGCGACGGCCGGATGTGGGTCGAGGTGCGCGGCGTCAACGGCGCCGACGGTGCGTCATGTGGCCGCGCTGTCGTTGATGCGCTGCGGGCACAGCCCGGTGTCACCAATGTCAGCCTGAACCGTCCGCTGTCGCGGGTGGTTGTCGAGATCGACGACGACGGGGCGTCGCTGGACGACCTCTGCTCGGTGCTCGACAACGCCGAAAAACCCTACGGTTCAGCCGATTTCACTGGTGCGGACAGCTTGCCCGGTGACGGACTGCTGTTGGTTACCCGGGGCGCGATGGTAGCCGTAAATGCCGCCGGGTTCGCGGTCGCGGTCGCGGGCCGGGCGTTGCGGTTGCCGGCCGCGCCGATCGCTGTCGAGGCGGTGTCGGCGATCGCGAATTATCAACCGTGGCTGCGTCACGTCCTCGAGGACCGGATCGGAACCGGCGCGACGGACACGGCGTTGTCGGTGGCCGGCACCGCCGCGCATGTTGTCACGTTGTCACCGGTGAAGCTGTCGGTGGACCTGACGATGCAGGCTTTCAAGGCCGCCGAGTGCCGAGCCGCGGCGCGGGCCTGGGCCCGCTATGAGCCGGAGTTGGCCCGGCATGCCGATGAATCGGAGATGCACCGTTCGCCGCGCCCGGTTCCGCCACCGGCCGGGCCGATCGAACGTCACGGGAAACGCATGGCGTGGGTGCAGATGATCGGTGTCGGCCTGACCGGGGGCATCACCCGCAACGTCACTATGGCCTCGAATGCGGCGCTGGCGGCTTCGCCAAAGGCGATGCGCACCACACATGAGGCGTTCGCAACCACGCTCGGACGGGGCTTGGCCGACCGGCACGCCGTGCTGCCGCTGCGGCCGGAAAGTCTGCGCCGACTCGACAAGGTCGACGCACTGCTGATCGACCCGCGCGTGCTGTGCAGCGCGGAGATGCGGGTGGTTCGCGTCCGCGGTGCCCGCGACGGCGACTCGGTGAAAGCGTGGACCCAGGCCCAAGAACTGCTCGACAAGGGCCCGGGCTGGCACCCGGTTCGGATGGCACCAATCGACAAGTCCGACGGCAACGGTGCGGTCGAGGCGCTCATCGCGCCGGCCCCCCACCCCCTGGCGTCGGCTCTGATCACTCAGGCGCGCGACTCCGGCGCGCGCCTGGTGTCGGTCGACACCGACCTGCTCGCCGACTTGCGTCCGGCGTTCGATGACATCCATCCGATCGGCAACGGCGGGATCGACGACGCACTCGCCGATGCGGTGGCCGCGCTGCAACGGGAAGGGCACACGGTCGCGGTGCTGTCCTCGTCTGGCGCACAAGCGCTTTCGGGCGCCGACGTGGCTTTGGGGATCAGGCCGAGCGGCGATGAACCGCCGCCCTGGAATGCGGACCTGATGCTGGGCGACCTGGGCGGAGCATGGCGCGTGTTGCATGCGTTACCCGCGGCCAGGAGGGCGAGCCAGCAGGGTATCGCCATATCGGTGGGCGCGTCCGCACTTGGCGCGCTGTTCATGGTGCCCGGGGTGCGCAGGTTTCGAGGGCCCGGGCCGGTGACGGTTGGCGCCGTCGCGGGGCTGCTGTCGGGATATCTGTTGGCCCTCGGCACGATCCGTACGCGGGTGCCCCGGCCGGCGCCGGCATACGAGTGGCACGCGATGTCGGCTGAGCGGGTCCGCGAGGTGCTGGCGACGCTGCGCGACCCCGACGAGTGTTCTGCCGCACCGGAACCCGGACGGGACGGCGCACGGTTGCCCGGGGCGGCGTGGGAGTTCGCCAAGGCCGCCGTCGCCGAGCTGACCGGCGACCCGTTGACCCCGGTCCTCGCGTTGTGTTCGACTGCGACTGCCGTGCTGGGGTCACCGACCGACGCGGTGCTGGTCGGCACGGTGCTGACCGGAAACGCGATGCTGTCGACCGCCCAACAGCTTCGGGCCGAAAACCGCCTCAACCGCCTGCTGGCTCAGCAGACCCCGCCGGCGCGGCTGGTCACGGCGGCGCCGGACGCTACGCGCAGCTACCGCGAAGTCGTCGTCGAGCAGCTGCGGCCCGGCGATGTGATCGAGGTACGCAGCGACGAGGTGGTGCCCGCTGACGCTCGGGTGATCGAGGCACACGACCTCGAGGTCGACGAATCGTCGCTGACCGGTGAGTCCCTGTCGGTACAGAAGCAGGTCGAGGCCACACCCGGGACCGAACTGGCCGAGCGTCGCTGCATGATCTACGCGGGAACCACCGTCGTCGCGGGCACCGCGATCGCGTTGGTCACCGCCGTCGGCGCCGACACCCAGACACGTCGCGCGGCCGAACTGGCCTCCGGTGATCTGCCGACCGTCGGCCTACATCATCAACTCAGCCAGCTGATGAGCCGCGCATTTCCGTTCAGCGCGGGCGGAGGCATTTTGGTCGGTGCACTCGGCCTATTGCGAGCCGGCGGTCTGCGCCAAGCGCTGAGCAGCGCCATCGCGGTCGCCGTGGCGGCCGTCCCGGAGGGCATGCCACTGATGGCCACCCTCGCCCAGTCCGCGTCGGCGCAGCGCCTGGGCGAATGCGGGGCGCTGGTGCGTGTTCCACGGGCCACCGAGGCGCTTGGTCGCGTCGAGGTGGTCTGCTTCGACAAGACCGGGACGCTGAGCGAGAACCGACTTCGAGTCGCCGAGGTGCATCCGGTCGCGGAGCATTCTCGCGATGACGTCCTGCGTTGCGCCGCCCAGGCCGCACCGGCGGACGACGGCAATCCGCACGTCCACGCCACCGACGAAGCGATCATCAAGGCGGCGGACGCGGTGGCAGGTTCCGGTTCGCGATCCGAGCCGGACGCTCATCTGCCGTTCCGTTCCGGCAGAGCATTCTCGGCGTCTTTGACGGGTACGCAGCTGACCGTCAAGGGCGCACCGGAAGTGGTCTTGGCGGCGTGCCGGGACGTCGGCGCGGAGGTGGAGGACGCGGTCGCCACCCTGACGACCGCGGGGCTGCGGACGATCGCGGTGGCCCAGCGCCGCCTGAGCGCACCACAGGCGCGGTCGCTGCGGAAAGACCCCGATCGCATCACCGAACTGTGCGGCACGGGATTGACGCTGACCGGATTCCTGGGGCTTTCGGACACCCCGCGGCCGCAGGCGCCCCAGCTGCTGTCCGCCCTGGCCGACCGGGGCGTGGCCATCCGGCTGATCACCGGCGACCATCCCGTCACCGCCACCGCCATCGCCCGCGAGCTGGGGGTGCCGGTGACCGCCGAGCAGGTGATCACCGGATCCGAATGGAACGCCCTGTCACGCCAGGATCAGCAGCGCGCAGTGTCCGAACGAGTGATCTTTGCCCGGATGTCACCGGAGAACAAGGTGCAGGTCGTCCAGACGCTCGAGCGTTCCGGGCGGGTGTGCGCCATGGTGGGCGACGGCGCCAACGACGCCGCCGCGATCCGGGCCGCAAGCGTCGGCGTCGGTGTGGTCGCACGCGGCAGCGACTCCGCCCACACCACCGCCGACCTGGTGCTGACCGAAGGCCGCATCGAGACGCTCGTGGCTGCCATCGACGAGGGCCGCCGACTGTGGCGCGGAGTCCAGGCGGCCGTGGCCGGCCTGCTCGGCGGCAACGCCGGCGAGGTGATCTTCTCCGTTATCGGCACGGCGCTCACCGGGACGTCGCCCCTGAACACCCGCCAATTGCTGCTGATCAACATGCTCACCGACGCGTTACCCGCGACCGCGGTCGCCGTCAGCACGCCTGCCGGGCCGGTGCAACGCGTCGGGCGCGGCATCGACGAACAGGCGCTACGGCGGACCGTGGCGGCGCGTGGGGCACTCACCGCCGGCGCCGCCACGGCGGCTTGGGTGATGGCCTCGGTCACCGGGCTACCCCAGCGGGCCTCCACGGTCGCGTTGATCTCATTGGTCTCCGTCGAGCTCGGCCAGACCGTGGTCGACTCCCACGCACCCCTGGTGCTGCTCACCGCCGCCGGCTCGTTCGCCGCATTCACCGCGATGATCACCACTCCGGGAGTCAGCCAGATGCTGGGCTGCACACCGGTCGGCCCGCTGGGCTGGGCCCAGGGGCTGGGCACCGCCGCGGCCGCGGTCCTGGCCGTCGCCGCGACCGATCGGTTGCGCTCGGGTGGCCGGGACTTGGAGTCACCAGCTATGGATGGCGAACCGGTACCCGACGAGCAGCCGCCCGGCTCACCTGAAGAAACACCGCAGCACAAACGCCCCCGGGCGCCGCACACCGCGGTCCTGATGGCACCGGCAAAGGCCGCACGTGCACTGAAATTGGTGGACCAACAACAGCATCGGGTCTCGGCGGAGGTCGTCAGCGACCGCCCGTGAGATGGCCATGTTGCAGCAAGGGCAAACGCCTTCCGCGGCCCGATCGCGAGCGTAACGCCACTGCGAAAAATCCCGCCTCAAATTCAAGCGGTCACTGCAATTTTGAAAGGCGGATGTGGTCTGAGTAGGGTCGGTTGAGTGCGGTCGGCGGGGGTACGCAGATTGAGGCGTGGGTCGGGGGCGCGGCGTTAAGAGTGTCTGGCGATGACGTTGTCGAGGATCCCGGCTCATGGAGTGCACGCGCAGGTCGGTGCCCTTCTGGGAACCAGAACGGCGCAGGAGACCGGTTGGTGTTCTCATTGCTGCCGCGCTGCCATGGGCGTGTGGGGGTCGCAGAAGTAGATCGGCAGGCCTGCAGTGGCCTCGGTGGATCGTGGTGCGCAGTTGGCCATCTCGGCGCCTCGATCCCAGGTCGATGGAGCGGCGCAGCATGGGCTCGGCAGTCTGCGGGCTCATGGCCTCGATCATGGCCGTCGGCGACGGACTGGCGGCGGTGCGATCACTGGGCAGGTGCAACAGCATGGCGAAGCGGGTGCTGCGCTCGACGAGTGGTGCCGATCGCCGACTGGCGCATCGGCGCCGAGGATCAGATCGCCTTCCCAGTGCCCTGGCATGGCGCGGTCGGCGGCCTCGGCGGGACGCTCACTGATGGTGAAGATATCTTTGAACTTCGACCGCGGCGGTCGGTCTGTCCTTGGGGTTTACGTGGTTGTCCGCTTGGTCCGACAAACGCTTGCTTGAGGTGCTGGCGCGCAGTTGACCACGGCCCTGGACGTAGAGGGCACTGGTAGATGGTTTCGTGGGTCACCCGTGCCAGCCGGTCATCGGGGTGATCACGGCGCCAAGACCTCGGCTATCAGCTTCGGGACTCCACCCGTCATCCATCCATGCCGCGATTTGGGCGCACAACCCGGTTTCGTTGAGCTTGAACGTGCTTGGGCCGCTGTGGCATTCGGCGGCGGCGCGGGACACGGGCACGATACCCGAGCGTGGTAATGCCCCGTCGGCATATCCCGGCTGATGCGACCGATGCTCGCGGCAGATGATGCTGGGGTCGCGGCTCGAGCCTGACGGCGCGATCTACGACCTGTGCGAGGCCCATGGTCCAGACCCCGCATGATGGCTAGGTGTTCATCGAAACCGAGCCTGATGCCCGAGCCGCGCGCAATGTCGGACACCGGCGCACACCGGTGCTCGGTGACGACCGGCGCTGGTCTTCTGACGCTGCATACCGGATGCCACTATGCTTGCTATTGCGTCGTACCCAGCGGCATTGGCCCACTTCCGGCCGGTCGCACTCGACACGCCGGCCTGACGGCCGGCTGCCGACGTAGGCGACAACCCCGATCACACCCGATCGAAAAAATCTCGCCGCATCGACGCCGCCGACTCCACGCCAGCGACGCCATGCCCACGAAACCCGGTCTGCCCTACGACAACACCCTTGACGAATTGCATTGAGCGTACTGAATCTGCCCGCCGAATTTCGCAGTGGCGTTACGCTCGCGGACGTGCAGGACCGCGGTTAGGTCTCGTCCACGATCGACAGGGCGCCCTGTCGCACCGCGTCCAGGATCGACTCGCTCAACGCCGAGCACACCAGGAACACGCCCCGGCCGGCGTGCGCGGAAATCTTGCGCGCCTCGGCGAGCTCGGCGCACCGGGCCGTCGCGTCGGCGTTCCACTGCACGCTGGTCTGGTTCCAGCTGCTCTTGCGGGCGAGCACCCGGGCGCCGCAGTCGCGGCACGCCACGGGAACCATGGGCATCTCGTCGAGCCGGTTATCCGTCCTGACGGACGAATCCAGCGTCATCGCGCCGGGCCGGCGGCCGCCTGGGCCGCCATGTTGTCCTCGACCTCTTTCATCCACGCCTCGTACGGCCGGGTGGTGTCGAGCTCGAATTCGAAGCGGTCCACCATGTCCTGCGTCACGTCGGCGGCGTCGACGTAGAACTGCTGGTACCAGCGACGGAGCTGATAGACCGGGCCGTCCTCCTCGACCAGCAGTGGATTGTCGATGCGCGCCTTGTGCCGCCAGATCTGCACGTCCTGTTCGAACCCCAGCTTGATGTAGTCGCCGAGCTTGATCGCGGTCTGCATGGCCTGGTCTGCGGGCATCGCCTCCGACTTCTTCACGATGATGCCGTATTGCAGCACAAAGGAATTCGAGTCGATCGGATAGTGGCAATTGATCAGAATCGATTGCGCATCACCGGTCCGGTAGTGGTAGGTCAGGTCGTCGATCATGAAGGACGGGCCGTAGTAGGACGCGACCGACGTCGTGCCGAGCATCTCGGCACCCACTGTGCCCCCGAGGTCGGGTCGGCCCTCGCCGTTCATGTACTGCGTCGCCACGTGTCCTTCGAAGATGTTCTTGAAATACGTGGGCAGCGAGCCGTGGATGTAGAAGAAGTGCGCCATATCCACTACGTTGTCGATGATTTCGCGGCAGTTGCTTCCCACCACGGTGGTGTACCAGTGCCAGTCGGTCCAGCCGTCGCTCGTCGCACCCTCGATGCGTGGGATCGTGACTTCGGGCGGCGGTGGGTTGCCCTCGGGGTCGTTCCAGAGGAACAACATGCCGTCCTGTTGCAGCGTGGTCCAGGCTCGCGTGCGGGCCAGCCGCGGGGTGCGCCGGGCGTAGGGCACCTGCTTGCATCGACCGTCACCGCCCCAGCGCCAGTCGTGGAAGGGGCAGGCGATTTCGTTGCCCTTGACCTCACCCTGGGAGAGGTCACCGCCCATGTGGCGGCAGTAACCGTCGAGCACGTTGATGTCGCCGTCCCCGCTGCGGAAGACGACGAGCTTCTGCCCGAAGGCGTTGATCGGGTGCGGCTTGCCGTCACCGAAGTCCCTGACCAGGCCCAGGCAGTGCCAGCCGCGGGCGAACCGGGATGGCGCGGCCTGCGCCTCGATGAGCCGAACCTCGTCGGCTTCCGACTGCGACGTCATAGGCATTGATTTAACTCCTGCGTCCGGGTTTGCGGGGCGGCTTGTTCCAGCCTCTTCCTCTGCCACCTCGCCCGGCATACCGTTCACACCGTGAACCCGCACAGCGCGACGATCCCGGCCGGCCTGCAGGTGGCCGATACGATCGTGGACCTGCTGGTGGTCGGCTCGGGTACCGGCATGGCCGCCGCGCTGGCCGCGCATGAAGGCGGCCTATCGGTGCTGATCGTGGAGAAGTCGTCCTACGTCGGTGGTTCGACCGCCCGCTCGGGCGGCGCCCTCTGGCTACCCGCGTGCCCCGTGCTGCGCGAGGCGGGCGCCAACGACACCGCCGAGCGCGCCGCCACCTACCTGGACGCGGTGGTCGCCGGGTCGGCGCCCCGGCAACGCTCCGCGGCGTTCCTGGCGCACGTTTCCGCGACGGTCGAGTTGCTGCGCCGAACGACTCCCCTGCGCCTGTTCTGGGCTCGCGACTACTCCGACTACCACCCGGAGGAGCCGGGCGGCAGCGCCGCGGGTCGCACCTGCGAGTGCCACCCGCTGGACACTTCGATCCTCGGCGAATACCGCACCCGGTTGCGGCCGGGCGTGCTGGAGGCCGGCGTGTCGATACCGACGACTGGCGCCGACTACCGCTGGATGAATCTGGTCGCTCGTGTGCCGCGCCGTGGCGTTCCGACGTTCGCCAAGCGCGTGGCGCAGGGGGTGGGTGGACGGCTGCTGGGCCGCCGCTACGCGGCGGGCGGCCAGGCCCTCATGGCCGGACTGTTCGCCGGTGTGGTGCGCGCCGGCATCCCGGTGTGGACCGACACCCCGCTGCTGCGCCTCACCGGCAACGCCGACCGCGTGACCGGCGCGGTCGTCGGCCACCAGGGCCGTGAGGTGACGATCACCGCCCGGCGTGGCGTGGTGCTGGCCACCGGCGGTTTCGACCACAGCATGGAGATGCGGTGGAAATTTCAGACCGAGTCGCTGGGCGCGAACCTGAGCCTGGGTGCCGATACCAACACCGGCGAGGGAATCCGCGCGGCGCAGGAGGTGGGCGCCGGCATCGGTCTGATGGATCAGGCGTGGTGGTTTCCCGCCGTCGCGCCGCTGCCCGGCAGGCCGCCCGGAGTGATGCTGGCCGAACGGTCGCTGCCGGGCTGCCTGATCGTGGACCAGAACGGCCGCCGATTCGCCAACGAGTCCTCGGACTACATGTCGTTCGGTCAACGGTTACTGGACTTGGAGCGGGCGGGCACTCCCGTCGAAGCGATGTGGATCATCTTCGATCAGCAATACCGCAACAGCTATGTCTTTGGCGCCGAACTGTTTCCGCGCATGCGGATCCCGCGGTCGTGGTACGACGCGGGCATCGCGGTGCGCGCCGAAGGCTTTTCCGAGCTGGCCGCGCACATCGGTGTTCCCGTACCGGAGTTCACCGCGACGATGACCCGGTTCAACGAAAGTGCCTCCGCCGGGGAGGATCCCGACTTCGGCCGCGGCCGCAGCGCCTACGACCGGTACTACGGCGACCCCACCGTCACGCCGAACCCCAACTTGCGTCCGCTGGTCAAAGGCCCGTTCTACGCGGTGAAATTGGCGCTCAGCGACCTGGGCACCTGCGGTGGGTTGAAGGCCGACGAGCGCGCGCGGGTGCTGCGCGAGGACGGGGGCGCGATCGGCGGGCTGTACGCGATCGGCAATGCCGCCGCCAACGCGTTCGGCACCACGTACCCGGCGCGGGCGCGACGATCGCGCAGGGACTGGTATACGGCTACATCGCGGCCCGCGACGCGCTGCAAACGGAGTCCCCGCGTGAAATTCGCCTTTCCCGTCCCGCACCTGCTGCGCCTGCCGGCGATGACGCAGCCCTGGGAAGCCGCGGTCACGGGACCCGACCAGACCCGCATGGTCAGGTGCGCCGACCGGTGGGGCTACGACATGATCGCCGTCCCCGAGCATTTCGTCATCCCCACCGAGCACGTCGAGCTGTCCGGGCCCCACTACCTGCACTCGACGGCCGCCCAGGCCTATATTGCCGGTGCGACCGAACGGGTCGCCATCAACTCCTGCGTCACCATCCTGCCGTTGCACCAGCCGATCGCCCTGGCCAAGGCGCTGGCCACCGCGGACTGGATGAGCGGGGGCCGGATGATGGTCACCTTCGGAGTCGGTTGGCTCGCGCGGGAGTTCGAGCTCCTCGGGGTGCCATTCGGCGAACGAGGCCGCATCGCCGACGAATACCTGGCGGCCATCGTGGAGCTGTGGACCAGTGACACACCGCGATTCGACGGCCGCTACGTGTCGTTCGACGGCATCGCGTTCGAACCGAAACCCGTTCAGCAGCCCCATCTTCCGATCTGGATCGGCGGCGACGCCGATGCGGCGCTGCGCAGGGCCGCCAAGTATGCACCGGCTGGTGGCCGTTCCTCACACCGCCCGAGCGAATCGCCGAGAAACTCGACTACATCAAGTCCCAGCCGTCCTATGACGGTCGGCCGTTCGAGGTGATGCACGGGCTGAGCACCAACCGGGTTGGCGAAGGACACGTCGCCCGCGACGACCCGAACGGACGGCCCGGCATGAGCGCCGAAGAGATCGTCGACCGGTTGGGCTGGCTCGCGGAACAGGGCGTGACGATCAGCGCCGTACCCATACCCGCCGTCGGCGGCGTCGACGAATACCTCGACTACGCGCAATGGGTGATCGAGGAGATCAAACCCAAAGTGCCATAACCGAGTCACCTGATCGTCAACCCACGCTTGCGCACCCACAGCACCGCGGCGACCGTGCCGGCGATCCAGACGGCCACGGCGATGGCCAGATGCACGAAGCTTTTGGTGTCGCGCCCGAACACCGGCCAGATCAACGCGGGCACCTTGGTCCAGAACACTTTGTGCTCGACCCCGTCCATCGGGTCGGCGACGTAGTACAGCGCGTACGGCAGGGTCAGGGCCGCCAGCCAGCTGCCGGTGCGGCGCCGATCGCCGCGCTGCGCGCCATCGCCGAATCAGCGGCTCGACGCTCGACCGGGTGCAGCACCGAGATGACGTTGCCCACGCCCAGCCAGGACACGATGGGCACTGCGACGGTGGGGATCGTGATCCCCAGCCGCTCCGGCGTTTCCAGCCACAGCGTCAACACCATCGCCGCCACCAAGGTAGGCAGCCCGACGATCGCAAGCAGGGCAAGGTTTTTGATCAACAGGATTCGCCAGAACGGCACGCCGTCGGACAAGCCCGCCTGGACGCGGTAGTGGTCGGCGCCGAACAGATTGGTGGTGGTGACGTCAGCCAGCACCCACGACGAAAAGTAGGTACCCACCAGGATCACCCAGTCGGTGTGGTGGCGGCCGATGGTCAGCGGCTGCACCAGCAGCCACGCCGCGGCGAAGATCACGTTGGCGACCACGCCCATCAACCAGGTGCGGGGCGCGGTGAAAGCCCAGCGGATTTCCGCGAGTACCGCCGTCGCCAGGTGCCGCTTTTCGAAGTCCTTGGCGGCCCGCCGGGCGGCGGCCGGGCGGGGGGTCGACGCGCGCACGGCGGCGCGCAGAGCTGCACGCGCGCGGGGGTGCATCGACCGCTGCAACTCGGCGATGCGTTCGGTGTGACCATTCCCGGGCGAGGCGATCAAAGTGACGTACTCCTGGCAATCGATCGATCAGTCGGCGGTCCCGAACTTCATGCCAGGCAGGATAGCGACATGAACCGCAAGCGTGTCGTCATTGCCGGGCTCGGAGACGCCGGTGTCCTGGCCGCGATCCGGCTGTCCGGGCATGCCGACGTCGTCGGCATCTCCGTCAAGCCCGCGCTGGTCAGCGGTCAGGAACTCGGCGTTCGGCTCTCGCGGCCGGACGATTGGGCACGCGATTACTGGATTCCGTTCGACAGGTTCCGGCGCCTGGACCGGGTGCGCACGGTGCAGGCCCGGCTGACCGGAGTGGACCTGGCCGCCCGCACCGTCCTGGGCAAACTCGCCGACGGCGCAGCCATCGCCGAGGAGTACGACGCGCTGATCATCTCGACCGGGGTCAGCAACGGCTTCTGGCGCCGGCCGACGCTGCAATCGGCCGCCGAGGTCGGCGCGCAGCTGCGCGCCGCGCACGACCGGCTGGCGGCCGCCGGACTCGGTCATCGTGGTGGGCGGCGGCGCGGCGGCGGTCAGCAGCGCCGCTCAACATCGCCACCACCTGGCCGGACAAGCGGATTGACCTCTACTTCCCCGGAGAGTCCGCGTTGGACGGGCACCATCCGCGGATCTGGAGACGGATTCACGGACGACTGACCGGCCTGGGCGTGGGCATCCACCCGGGCCACCGCGCCGTGCCGCCCGACGGCTTCGCGGGCGACGAGATCACCGGCGAACCGGTGCGCTGGAGCACCGGGCAGCCCCCGGCTTGCGCCGATGCCGTGCTGTGGGCGATCGGGCGCGTGCAACCCAACACCGATTGGCTGCCGCCGGAGCTACTCGACGAGCGCGGGTTCGTTCGCGTGACGCCGAGCTGCGGGTGCCCGGACACCGAGGCGTCTTCGCGGTCGGCGACGTCGCGGCGACCGATCCCCTGCGCAGCTCCGCCCGCAACCGCGGGGACGCGCTGGTGGCCCGCAACATCCGCGCCGAGCTCAGCGGCGGGCGGCTGGGGGCCTACCGGGCGCCGACGCGGCGGTGGGGTTCGTTGGGGGGTATACAGCCCGACGGGCTGGAGGTTTTTCTGCCCAGCGGCCACGCGTTTCGGTTCCCGTCGTGGACGGTCGAGCGAGTGGTGATGCCGTGGATCGTGCGGTGGGGCATGTATCGCGGAGTGCGGGAGAACGATCCGCTCGGGTGAGGAGTGCCCGCATGCGGTGCGGGATCTCCCCCAACGGATCAGCCGCTGTTGAGCAGCAGCATGAGGCCGTAATCCATGTGGATCTGCTGGTGGCAATGCAGCAGCGACAGGCCGGGCTGGTCGGCGACGAAGTCGACGTCCATGCTTTGGTAGCCGCCCAGCATCGCGACGTCTTTGCGCACGCCGGCGGTTGGCGTGCCGGCGAAGTGGGTGATTTCGAAGGTGTGCCGGTGCAGGTGCATCGGGTGCAGGTCATCGCTGGCGTTGCGGAAGCGCAGCCGGTAGCGCTTGCCCCGCTGCACATCGAGCACGGGCTTGTTGCCATCCATGGAGAATGCCGTGCCATTTATCGTCCAGGCGTTGAAACCGCCGTCGGCGGCATTGCGCTTCTCGATCAGCATCTCGATGGTGTGATCGGGCGGCGGAGCGCTGCGCCGGGTTGGGCGCGGTGAACAGCCGGTAATCCCACGCGAACGGCGCGGGCGTCGCCCATTGCGGATCCCCACCGCGGCCGGCGTATTCGACGACCACCCCCATGCCGTGGCCGCGGTCGTCGTCGGACAGATCGCCCAACACCCAGACGCCCGGATTGGTCATGGTCACCAGCGCCGAGATGCGTTCGCCGGCGCCGAGCCACAGCACCGGCACCGGTGCCGGGTTGGGCACCGGGTTCCCGTCCAGCGCGATCACGTCGAAGGTGTGCCCGGGCAGCGCCAGACTGCGGGTCTCGGTGGCGCTGCCGTTCAGCACATGCAGCAACACCCGCTGGCCGGTATGCACGCGGATGGGATCGCCGTGGCCGAGCATGCGGCCGTTGATGGCGAAAGCTCCGTAACCGACCTCGTAGCCGCGCGGTTCGCCCCGCGCCAGCGAGGCCGTCATCGACGATTCGCCCCTCGCTTTGAGATCTTGGTCCTGCCCGCCGGCCAGGAAATCGCTGGCCATGTCGCCGCCGCGGCTCAGCGTGGGCTCGAATTCCTTGAGCGTCAAGAAGATCTCTTGGTCGTAGGCGCCGGCGTTCTGCCTGGGCTCGATGTAGACGGGGCCGACCAGTCCGCTGTACTGGCCGCGGGACAGGTCGGCGCGCGGCACCACATGGGTGTGGTAGAAGCGGAAACCCGCCGGGCCGGGGACAAAGGAAATCCGCCGCATGCCGTGCGCGGGGATGTAGGGCGTTCCCTCCTCGGCGGCGCCGTCGACGTCGACGCCCACATGCTGGCCGTGCCAATGCAGCTGTTCGGGGGAATCGGTGTCGTTGAAGATATCCACCGACGTCCGCTGGCCCTCTTTGAACCGCAGCAGCGGGCCGGGGAATTGGCCGTTGTAGGTCAAGGTCGACACGACGTGATCCGGCGCCAATTCGACTGCGCCGGTACCGATCCGCAGCGTGTAATCGGCCTTGCCGCCGGGCGGCGCGGGCCGCGCGCAGGCGGTCGTACCGCCCGCGCTTCCGCCTGCGGCCAGCGCGACCAGCCCGCCCCATTTGAGGAAGTCACGCCGATCGAGCGACACGATCATCGCCTCCCGCGGACAAGCGTCGAGGGCGGGCAACAGGAAGTCGATGCGGTTGTCCAATTCGCTTGCCACCCGACGAAATTCCGGGTAGCCGGCGCCGTCGGCCGTCGGGTCTGGCAGGCTCCAGTGCATCGTCGTGGCCAGGCCGTGGTCGCGCGCATACTCGCGGACCCTGTCGCACAGGGTGATCACGCAATCGAAGCTGCGCCGGGTCACCGCGGTCAACGGCTGGGGCCGATACCCACCGAGGTCGATGCCGTACATGTCGCGCATGATTCGTATCGCGTTGCGGTGCAGGTGCGGTTTGGGATGACTGCCAGCACTTGCGGCACGAATGCGGCCCTGGCCCCGTCTCTGAAGCAGAGCCTCGGCCATGGGCGAGCGCGCGCTGTTGCCGGAACACAAGAACAGCACCGACCGCGCCGACGGCTTGGCGACGGGCGTCGGTGCGAGCGCCGGATGCAGCGCCGCGGCCGCCTCGCGGAACGCCCCGACGCACCCCGTCAGGTTCAGGCGATAGTAGGTGTCGCGACCGTCGAAGCTGCTGCGCCGCGCGCCGACGAGCCCGGCCGAGCGCAGCAGCCGCAAGTGATACGAAACCAGGTTCTGCGGCTCGTCAACGGCGGCGGCCAATTCCCGCACCCGGTGATCGCCGCCCGCGAGTTCGGTCAGCAGCGCCCAGCGCACCGGGTGCGACGCCATCTGCATCAGCGACGGGACCGCCGTCTTGCTTGCCGCCATCCCCGCCGAGAATACATCAAACGAATTTGATAGGTTGGCCGCTGCGTGCGCCGTGAGGAGATCGATTGGCCGACAGCGACACCGGCGAGCTTCGCCGAAGCCTGGGTGTGTTCGACGCGGTGACGATCGGACTGGGCTCGATGATCGGCGCCGGGATTTTCGCCGCACTCGGCCCGGCGGCGCGCGCGGCGGGCTCGGGGCTGCTGCTGGGCCTGGCGGTAGCCGCGGTGGTGGCATACTGCAACGCCACCTCGTCCGCCCGGCTGGCCGCCCGCTACCCCGCCTCCGGCGGCACCTACCTGTACGGCCGCGAGCGGCTGGGCGATTTCTGGGGATACCTGGCGGGCTGGGGCTTCGTCGTCGGCAAGACCGCCTCGTGCGCAGCCATGGCCTTGACCATCGGCTCGTACGCGTGGCCGTCGCACGCGCACCCGGTGGCCGCCGCCGCGGTGGTGGCGCTGACCGCGGTGAACTACGCCGGGGTGCAGAAGTCGGCCTTGCTGACCCGCGTCATCGTCGCGCTCGTCTTGGCCGTGCTGGCCGCGGTGATCGTCGCCGCATTCACCTCGGGAACGGCCGCCGCCGAGCAACTTCGCCCGGCGGGCACGAGCGTCGGCGGGGTGGTTCAGGCCGCGGGGCTGTTGTTCTTCGCCTTCGCCGGCTACGCGCGCATCGCCACCCTGGGCGAGGAGGTGCGCGACCCGGCACGCACCATCCCGCGGGCGATACCGATCGCCCTCGCCATCACCCTGGCCGTCTACGGCCTGGTGGCCGTGGCCGCGCTCTCGGTGCTGGGGCCACGACGCCTCGGCCAAGCGGCGGCGCCGCTGGCCGAAACGGTGCGGGCGGCCGGGACGGGCTGGCTTGTCCCCGTCGTACAGGTGGGCGCGGCCGTCGCGGCGCTCGGCTCCCTGCTGGCGCTGATCCTGGGAGTCTCGCGCACCACGTTGGCCATGGCCCGAGACCATCACCTGCCCCACGCGCTCACCGCCGTGCACCCGCGGTTCGGGGTCCCCCACCGTGCGGAATTGCTGATCGGCCTCGTCGTGACGATCTTGGCCGCCACCGCCGACCTGCGCGACGCCATCGGGTTCTCCTCCTTCGCCGTGCTGATCTACTACGCCGTGGCCAACGCCTCCGCGCTCACCCTGGGACACGACGAGGGCCGCCCACACCCGGCGATTCCGTTGACCGGACTGGTCGGATGCGTGGTCCTCGCGTTCGCGATGCCGCTGTCGTCGGTGCTGTCCGGCCTGGTGGTGCTTGCCATCGGCGTCGCCGCCTACGCGATTCGGCGCATTCGCGCGAAGTGAGAGTGGCGCGCTGATTCGATAAGTGCTTATATAGAAGAATGTCGAAACAAGAGCTGGCATGCTGTCCCGACGCTGGGGACGGCCGCCATGGCCGAGTCCCAGGCCGCGGAATTGGCGGCGATGTTCAAAGCGCTGGGCGACCCGGTGCGGCTGCGGCTGTTGAGCCTGATCGCCAGCCACCCCGGCGGTGAGGCCTGCGTTTGCGAAATCTCGGCCACCTTCGACGTCTCCCAGCCCACGATCTCCCATCACCTCAAGCTGCTGCGCTCGGCAGGACTGCTGGAC
The DNA here is from genome assembly GCA_963850895.1 of uncultured Actinomycetota bacterium. GTDB lineage: Bacteria > Actinomycetota > Actinomycetes > Mycobacteriales > Mycobacteriaceae > Mycobacterium. The sequence goes on from CAWKNK010000005.1 coordinate 79,253, forward strand.
TGCGAGCGGCGCGGCACCTGGGTGTACTACTGGGTGATTCCGGCTCGCGCTGCAGCAGCTTTCGTCGGTCCTGCGTCGACGACCGATCGAGCAGCACCCGGAGTGGGCAGTGCCGGCATCCAGGCGCGCCAGCCGCGGTGGTGACCCGGCTCCCCACCCTGGACCGGTTCCTGCCGGTATGGATCGGTGCGGCGATGGCCGCCGGCTTGCTGCTGGGACGAATCGTTCCCGGGCTCGGATCGGCCTTGAGTGCCGTTGACGTTCAAGGGATTTCGCTGCCGATCGCGATCGGCCTGCTGGTCATGATGTATCCGGTGCTGGCCAAGGTCCGCTACGACCGGCTCGACGAGGTCACCGCCGACCGCAAGCTGATGGCGTCCTCCTTGTTGCTCAACTGGCTGGTCGGGCCCGCGGTGATGTTCACGTTGGCGTGGTGCTGCTGGCGGATCTGCCGGAGTACCGCACGGGCCTGATCATCGTCGGGCTGGCCCGCTGCATCGCGATGGTCATCATCTGGAACGACCTGGCCTGCGGGGACCGCGAAGCCGCGGCCGTGCTGGTCGCCCTGAATTCGTTGTTCCAGGTGGTCATGTTCGCCGCGCTGGGCTGGTTCTACCTGTCGGTGCTGCCGGGCTGGCTGGGCCTGCCCCAAACCGGCATCGATGTCTCCCCATGGCAGATCGCCAAATCCGTGCTGATCTTCCTCGGCATTCCGCTGCTGGCCGGATACCTGTCCCGCCGGCTGGGTGAACGGTCCGGGGGCGCGACTGGTACGAGACGCGGTTCCTGCCCCGCATCGGGCCGTGGGCCCTGTACGGGTTGTTGTTCACCATCGTGATTCTCTTCGCCCTGCAAGGCCACCAAATCACCTCCCGGCCATGGGATGTCGCCCGCATCGCGATCCCGCTGCTGGCCTACTTCGCGATCATGTGGGCCGGCGGATATGCCCTCGGACTTCTGCTGCGGCTTGGCTACGCGCGCACCGCCACCCTGGCGTTCACCGCCGCCGGTAACAACTTCGAACTGGCCATCGCGGTGGCGATCGCGACCTACGGCGTCACGTCCGGGCAAGCCCTGGCCGGGGTCGTCGGCCCACTGATCGAGGTGCCCGTGCTGGTCGGGCTGGTCTACGTTTCGCTGGCGCTGCGGACCCGGCTGTTCCGGGCCGACTCAACCCGAGGAGCCTCGCCGATGGCCGACAAACCCAGCGTCCTGTTCGTCTGCGTGCATAACGCCGGACGCTCGCAGATGGCCGCCGGCCTGCTGAGCCGCATGGCCGGAGACCGCATCGAAGTCCGCTCCGCCGGAACCGAACCCGCCGATCAGATCAACCCCGTCGCCATCGCCGCCATGGCCGAACTCGGCATCGACATCACCGCCGCCACCCCGAAGATCCTCACCGGCGAAGCGGTGCAGACCAGCGACGTCGTGATCACCATGGGCTGCGGCGACGCCTGCCCCTACTTCCCGGGGGTGTCCTACCGCGACTGGAAACTGCCCGACCCCGCCGGCCAACCGCTGGCCACCGTGCGTGCCATCCGCGACGACATCGCCGAGCGCGTCGAGGCGTTGATCACCGAACTCCTGCCCACCGCCACACCCCATAGCCGCACCCGAAGAAAGGACACCACCATGTCTCGCGTGCAGCTAGCCCTCAACGTCGACGACCTCGACGAGGCGATCGCGTTCTACTCCAAGCTGTTCAACACCGAACCGGCCAAGGTCAAACCCGGCTACGCCAACTTCGCGATCGCCGAACCCCCACTCAAACTGGTGCTGCTGAAAACCCCGGCCACGGCGGCAGCCTCAACCACCTCGGCGTGGAAGTCGCCACCAGCTGACAGGGTGCACGCCGAAATCGCCCGCCTCACCGAACGAGAGGCTGGTCACCGAGGAGGAGCTCGACACCACCTGTTGCTTCGCCACGCCAGGACAAGGTTTGGGTCACCGGCCCCGGTGGGAGAGCGCTGGGAGGTCTACACCGTCATCGCCGACTCCGAGACCTTTGGAGACACCACCGACGAAGCCTGCTGCCAGGCCTAGGCACCGCCGGGTTCCCCCACGGGTCGAACGGGAAGACTGAGCCAATGGCCGACCCGGGAGAAGAAGCGTTCGAAAAGCTGGTGGGGGTGCTGAACTACCCGATGTACGTCGTGACCACGCGGGCCGACGGTATCGCGGCGGGCTGTCTGGTCGGGATTCGCCAGCCAGACCAGCATCCACCCACCCCGGTTCCTCGTCGGCCTGTCCAGGAAGAACCACACATTCCGGGTCGCGACCAAGGCGACTCACCTGGCGGTGCACGTGTTCGACCACGAGCACCTCGACATCGTGGAACTTTTCGGCAGCCAGACCGGCGACACGATCAACAAGTTCGACCGCTGCTCGTGGCATAGCGGCCCGGCAGAAATGCCCATCCTCGACGACGCGGCCGCATGGTTCGTCGGCGAGATTCTCGAGCGTTTCTCGCTGGGCGATCACGTCGGGCACCTGCTCGCACCCGTGGACGGCCACCCGCCGCGGGAATTGGAAAGCTGGGTGTCCTTCGGGGACGTCCGCCACCTGGAACCCGGTCACGAGGCGTAGCGGTGATTGCCCGGGTGGGCGCCGTCGCCGGCATCACCGAACTCGCATCGTTCTACGCCGACCCCCCGCAGGGGGTGCGGGCCAACATGATCTTCAGCGCCGACGGCGCCGCCGCGTTCGGCGGTCGGGCCGGTCCACTGTCGTGTGCCACCGATCAACAGCTGCTGAAGATCCTGCGCGGCTTCGCCGACGTCGTCCTGGTGGGCGCCGGCACCGCGCGCGCCGAGAACTACGGCCCGGTGCGGCTCACCGACGGGGGGCGGACCGCACCGCCCCCGATCGCGGTGATCAGCCGCAGCGGTCAGCTCCCCCCAAGGCTGTTCAGCAACCCCGACCAGCCACCGATCGTGGTGACGTGCGCGCAAGCCGCGGCGGCGCGCGACGACCCCGGCGACCGCGGCCGGCGCCAGGTCCTGCTGGCGGGTGAAGATTCCGTGGACGTGGCGCGCGCCGTCGCGCTGCTGCGCGCACAAGGCATGGACCGCATCCTGTGCGAGGGCGGCCCGACCGTGCTCGACGAGCTGGTGGAAGCCGACGCCGTCGACGAGATCTGCGTGACTTTGGCCCCCAAACTCGCCGCGAGCCAGCCGGTGGGCCACCGCCCCACCGCCTCGCGCCTGCCCGCACCGGTGACAATGCGCCTCGAGCACGCGCTGGTTTGCGACGGCTACGTGTTCTTGAAATATCGCCGCTGATTCCGCTCGACATGCAGCCGGGGAGACCGCTTCCTATGATGGAAATGCCCGGTTACACACCCGTATCGAATCGCCTGCGCGGCATCGTTTTCAGTTCATCGCCGTCCGACTTTCTCGAGCCACACAGAGGAGGACTATCGGCCAGGTGAGCAGCTCAAACGACGACCATGACTACCGCAATCTGGCGGTGAACCGGCTGCGGCCCAGCGAACTTCGATGGGCGCTGAACCACGACGCCGTGCACGGGATCGCGTACGCCTTCAAGAATCCCGTCGCCGTCGCCGAATCCATCGACGATCCCGACGACGACAGAATGACCTATCTCATCCGCGTCAAGCGCGACGACCTGGCCAACGCGCTGGGGAAGATCAACGACTGGATCACCGAAAACCCCGGCCCCGCCGGGATGCAGGCCTTCGGATTCGTCCGGGCCCTGTCGCGCGAAGGGCTGACCGAACGCACCAGCGGTGACGACGAACTCCGTTAATCGGAGGTTATCGAATTAGCTGGCTTTCGCTATTCGCCGTGCCCAGCGGCCGGTGAAACCTTAGCCGGGGTGATCGCCCGCGGCATGGTCAAGGATCCCGCGGACCGCTACGCCACCTGCGGTGACCTATCGGCCGCCGCCTACGGGGCGCTGGCCGAATCCGACCAGGACCGGGCCACCGACATCCTGCAGCGCAGCCAGGTGGCGCGGCTGCCGGCCGCATTCGCCGACCAGCAGCCCGCCGGAATCGCCCAGGCTTCCCCCGCGCACGCCCCCTCGTCCGGCCCGATGTGGGCGGCGGCGCCTCCCGGGGGTCCGGTGCCCCAGCCGACGGGATGGGCCGGCGCCCCCGCTTGGGGCCCCAGCACTGCCGGGCCCGTCGCGGCGCCGCCGTGGGGTCAACCGCCGCGGCCGGGCCGGAAGCCCTGGCTGTGGGTGGGTGTCGCCGGCATCGCCCTACTGGCCATCGTGGGCCTGGTCCTCGCCATCGTCCGGCCATGGCAGTCGGAAACCCCGACGGCGCCGACATCGCAACCGCCACCACCGGACGCCGTCGCGCTCCGGGTCCTCGACGACGGCGTGTTCGTGGGCAGCTCGGCGGCGCCGATGACGATCGACATCTTCAACGAACCCATCTGCCCGCTATGCGGCAGCTTCATCCGGTCGAATGCGGGCGACATCGACACCGCCGTGAACAACAAGAAGCTCGCTGTGCGCTACCACCTGCTCGACTTTCTCGACGACAAGTCGCACAGCAACAACTACTCGACCCGGGCGGTCGCGGCGTCCTACTGCGTCTCAGCGCAAAACGACTCCAAGCTGTACACCGCCTTCTATTCCGGCCTGTTCGCCAGCAACTTCCAGCCGGCGGAGGATGCCGCGGAGGACCGCACCTTCGGCGAACTGGCCCAACTGGCCAAGACCCTCGGCGCGGACGCCGGCGTCATGACGTGCATCAAGTCGGGAGACGACGTCGGCACGGGCAAGGCGAAATCCGCGAACGGCTACGCGACGCTGTCCGGGCTCAACGCCAATTCCACACCGTTCGTGTGGGACGGCACCGCGTCGGTGAACTATCAGGACCCGACCTGGCTGACCAAGCTCATCGGGTAAGCCTGGTGAACTGCCCCGGCGAGGGACACTCACCGGTCAGCTGGCATTACGACCAGACTCCCAACGACATGGCCGGATTGATCGCCTGCAGCACGTACAACAACCACCCGAACGTGATCTGGACCAACGACCAGAAACTCATGCTCAGCGACGTCTCCGGCGATCCGGCCACCGTCGAGGACCTGCACACGTGGTGGGACGCTTACGGCTGATCCCTAGAGGATGTAAAGCATCTCCTGGTAGGTCGGCAATGGCCACAAGTCGTCGGCCACAACGCCTTCCAGCGTATCGGCGGCCGCGCGCACCGCTTCCATCGCCGGCAGCAGCGCCTCCTGAGCGTGCTTGGCCTCCTCGAGCGCCGACTCCGCCGCCTGATCCGACAGCGCCGCCTTCAACGCCGTCAGCGCGGCGGTGAGGTCGGCGAGCGGGGCCGAAACCGCTTCCAGCGCAGCCATGCTCGGCTCCACCCCGGCGGCCTTCAACGTCGCGACGTTCTGGGCGAACTCGGTCTGGTATCGGAGCGCGGCCGGCAAGATGACCGTCGTCCCGATTTCGAGGGCCAACTTCGCCTCGACCCCGATGGTCAGCGCGTACTGTTCCAGGCGCACCTCGTAGCGGCTGTGCAGCTCGCGCTCGTTGAAAACCCCGTACTTCTCGAACACTTCGATCGATTCCGGCTTGATGAGTTCCGGAATGGCGTCCAGCGTTGTCTTCAGGTTCGGCAATCCGCGCTCGGCCGCCTCGATCTGCCAATTCTCCGAATACCCGTCCCCGTTGAACACCACCGCACCGTGATCGGTGATGATCTCGGTGAGGAGCCTCTGCACTCGCCGCGTCGAAGTCCTCGCCGTCTTCGACCGCGTTCTCCAAAGTGGTTGCGATGTAGTCGAACGAGTCGGCCATGATGGTGTTGAGGACGATCATCGGGACGGCGACCGTCTGCCCGGAGCCGGGTGCACGGAACTCGAACCGGTTGCCGGTGAATGCGAACGGGCTGGTGCGGTTGCGGTCGCCTGCGTCCGTCGGCAGGTGCGGCAGGGTGTCCACACCAATGATCATGGTGCCCTTGCCCTTCGACGAGGTGGCCGCGCCCTTGGCAATCTGCTCGAACACGTCGGCGAGCTGTTCGCCGAGGAAGATCGAAATGATCGCCGGCGGTGCCTCGTTGGCGCCCAATCGGTGGTCGTTGGTCGCCGACGCGACCGACACCCGAAGCAGCCCTGCGAACTTGTGCACGGCGCGAATCACTGCCGCACAGAACACCAGGAACTGGGCGTTCTCGTGCGGGGTGTCGCCAGGGACGAGCAGCGAACCCAGCTCGGAGTTGCCCATCGAGAAGTTGACGTGCTTGCCCGATCCGTTGACACCGGCGAACGGCTTCTCATGGAACAGGCATTCCATGCCGTGCTTCTTGGCGATCGTCTTGAAGATCGTCATCAGCAGCTGCTGGTGGTCGGAAGCGATGTTGGCCCGCTCGAACATCGGCGCGATCTCGAACTGACCGGGGGCGACCTCGTTGTGCCGGGTCTTGGCGGGAATGCCGAGTTTGAACAGCTCCCGTTCGGTGTCCATCATGAAGCCGAGCACCCGCTCGGGCACTGAGCCGAAGTAATGGTCGTCGAACTCCTGGCCCTTGGGCGGCTTGGCGCCGAACACGGTGCGTCCGGCGTTGATCAGGTCGGGCCGCGCCAGGAAGAAGTGGCGGTCGACGAGGAAGTACTCCTGCTCCGGCCCACAGAAGGACACCACCTTGTTCAGGTCCTGGTGGCCGAACAGCGTCAGGATGCGTTCGGCGTGGATGCCCATCGCCTGCTGGCTGCGCAGCAGCGGCGTCTTGTAGTCGAGCGCCTCGCCGGTCATCGACACGAACACCGTTGGGATGCAAAGCGTATTGCCGTTCGGGTTCTCCAAGACATAGGCCGGGCTGGTCACGTCCCAACCGGTGTAACCACGCGCCTCGAAGGTGCTGCGGAGCCCGCCCGAGGGGAAGCTCGAGGCGTCGGGCTCGCCCTGGATCAGTGTCTTGCCGGCGAACTCGGCGAGGGTCTGCCCATCGGAGACGGGTTCTAGAAAGCTGTCGTGCTTTTCGGCGGTCAGCCCGGTCATCGGGTAGAAGACGTGCGCGTAGTGGGTGGCGCCCTTCTCCAACGCCCAATCCTTCATGGCGACCGCGACCGCATCGGCGACCGCCGGGTCCAGCTTGGCGCCCTTGTCGATGGTCGCCACGACGGACTTGTACACCGCCTTGGGCAGCCTCGCCTGCATCTCTGCCTTGGTGAAGACGTTCGAGCCGAAGATCTCGCCCGGCAGTTCGCCCGCGACGAAGCTGATGGCAGGAGGGACGTATGCCTCGACGTTGTTGATCGCCTGGAGGCGGACCGCGTTGCCGCTCAATGGAATTCCTATCGCTTAAGGGGGCCCACGACTTGTCCTCGACGGACAGTGGACCGACTCACATTAGGAACTTTCGATGGCGAACCTGTTACGCCCGCGTCAACGGTATCGTCGCAATGGTTGCGAACAGACGTCGCGGCACCCGCCGGGCTAAGGGGTTTGGCCGTCGCGGCGCTCGTGGCGTTCGGCGTCGTCGACTGTCAGGGGCAAGGCCAGCTCTTCGAGCGGGCGTCGTTCGGCCGCGATTCCGAGCCGCAATTCGACCAGGCCCGCGATCGCCATGACCGCGGCGCCCGTGAGGAACGACCACATCACCTGGCCGCGTTCCCCGGAACTGATCAGCTGCCCGAACAGCAACGGGCCGGTGATGCCACCAATCGCGGTTCCCACCGCGTAGAAGAACGCGATCGCCAGCGCCCTGGTCTCCATCGGGAAGATCTCGCTGACCGTCAGGTAGGCGGCGCTGGCGCCCGCCGAGGCCAGGAAGAACGCGACCGCAAGGACAGCGATGAACGCCCAGACGCCGCCGGTCTGGGTCACGAACACGATCGCGAGGGCGACGGTCACCACCGCGGACCCGATGTAGGTGGCCGTGATCATCGGCTTGCGGCCGACGTTGTCGAACAGGTGGCCGAGCGCCAGCGGCCCGACGAAATTGCTGAGGGCCCACAGGATGAAGAACAGCGGCACCTTCCCCGACGGCACTCCGTAGAACCCGCTCAACAGCGTGCCCAGGTTGAACGTCACGCCGTTGTAGAGGAACGCCTGCCCGGTGAACAGTGCCAGCCCGAGGATCGCGCGTTGCGGATAAAGCTTGAACGCCACCCTGGCGATTTCGCGGAACGAAATCGTCGCGCGCTGGCGGATTTGGAGCTTGCGCCCTTGCGGCTCGGGCAGCGCGTGGCCGGTTTCCTGCCGCACCGCTTCCTCTATCTCGCCGACGACGCGCTCGGCCTCCTGGTCGCGGCCGTGAATGAACAACCACCGCGGACTCTCCGGGACGTTGCGCCGGACGAGAAGGACGAAGATGCCGAAGATGGCGCCGACGCCGAAGGCGAGCCGCCACCCGATGTTGGGCGCGAAGTTCGACGTGTCGAGCAGCACCAGCGCGCCGGCCGCCCCCGCGGCCGAGCCGAGCCAGTACGTCCCGTTGATGATCAGGTCGACGCGGCCGCGCAGGCGGGCGGGGATCAACTCGTCGATGGCCGAGTTGATTGCGGCATATTCGCCGCCTATGCCGGCGCCCGTGAAGAACCGCGCGGCGAAGAAATACCAAGGGGCGAAAGCGAATGCGGTCGCGACGGTCGCGGTCAGGTAGACCGCAAGGGTCAGCATGAACAGATTGCGCCGTCCGAAGCGGTCCGTCAGGTGTCCGAAGAAGAGCGCACCCAGGCACGCACCGGCGATGTAGAACGCGGCCGCCAGGCCGATCTGCGCCGCGTTGAGGTCGATGCCGCTGCCCTTTTCGGTGAGGCGGGCGGACACGTTGCCCACCATCGTGACCTCGAGCCCGTCGAGGATCCACACCCCGCCGAGCCCGATGACGACGCGCCAGTGGAATCGCGACCAGGGCAGCCTGTCCAGCCGCGCCGGCACGTGGGTCGTGATGGTTCCGGTTTGCACGCTTCCGCTCATCTGGCTCCTATCTCTGCGATCAGAGAATTACCCAAGCGAGGCCCATGGCAAGCCTCAGCCACGGTCGGCGCGCGACTCCTCGGGGGTCCAGGCCGCCGGCTGGCCCGGGTGGCCTGGGAACAGGAAGTCGATGAAAGCCGCGGCCGTGGGCTGCGGTTCGTGGTTGGCCAGCCCCGGTCGTTCGTTGGCTTCGATGAAGGCGTACTCGGCGCCGGTGACGTCGGGCACCAGCAGGTCGATGCCCGTCACGGGGATGCCGATCGCCTCGGCCGCCGTCACCGCGACGCGGCACAGTTCCGCGTTCACGACGGCGGTGACGTCGTGGATCGTGCCGCCCTGATGCAGGTTGGCGGTGCGGCGAACGCGGAGGCGGGTCCCCTGGGGCAGCACGTCGTCCAGCGTCCAGCCCGCCTCGGCGACCGTCGCCTCGGTGAGGTCGTCGAACGGGATGCGGGACTCGCCGCCGGTGGCCGCGGAGCGCCGCCGGCTTTCGGCCGCGATCAGGTCCCGGATGCTGTGCGCCCCCGTGCCGATGATCTCCGGCGGCATCCGCAGCGCGGCGGCAACCACCCGGCCGTCGATCACCACCAACCGAAGGTCGTCGCCTTGCACCCGCTGCTCGATCAACACGTCCGGGTATTGCTGACGCGCGCGGGCCAGCGCTTCGGCAAGCTCCTCCGGACCGTCGTCGGCGGTCACGCCGACGGTGATGCCCTTCCCCTGTTCGCCGCGGGTCGGTTTGACGACGACCTCCCCGACCTCGGTGAGGAAGTTGTAGTCGCCTTCGTCGAACGTGGCCAGGCGGGCGCGGGGCACCGTGATGCCCGCCTCGGAGACGAGGCGGCGCGTCCGACGTTTGTCGTCGCAGCGGCACATGGCGACCGCCGAGGTGTACTCGGACAGCGATTCACGGGTGACCACGCTGCGGCCGCCGTGGGTGAGTCGCATCTCGCCGGTCTCGGCATCGAGCACCTCGACCCAGATTCCGCGGCGCAGCGCCTCGTCGGCGATGATCCGGGCGTAGGGGTTGAGGTCGTCGACCGTCTCGGGCGGCGGGCTGAACAGCGGCTCGTTGATCGCATTCTTGCGCTTGATCGCCAGCACGGGGACGCGGCGGAAACCCAGCTTCTCGTAGAGGCCGATGGCGGCGGCGTTGTCGTGCGCGACCGACAGGTCCATGTAGGCGCGGCCCGCGTTGCGGAAGCGCTCCGCCAGCGCCCGGGTGAGGGCCGCACCGATTCCGGGCAGTCCGGCCGCCGGATCCACGGCCAGGGTCCACAGGCTCGACCCCTGCTCGGGGTCGGAGAACAGCAACTCGTGATCGACGCCGGTGACGGTGCCCACCACGGCGCCATCCGCGTCTCGCACCGCCAGCAGGTAGGTCACCGCCGGCACGTGCAGGTGGTTGTTCCAGATCACGTCGACCCCGGCGGGCACCATCCCGCAGCGCACGTAGACGCGGTTCATGGCGTCGGCATCGACCGGGTCGTTCAGCGTGCGCACGGTCACGCCGAGCGGCGACGGCGACAGGTCCTCCGGCGTGGAATCGGTGAAGCGCAGGCGATAGGTGTGGCTGGGGTCGATGAAGAGCTCGGTCGGCGCTTCGGCGACCACCACGTGGGACTCGCGGGCGTAGATGCAGATGTCGCGGCGCCCGGGCCCTTCCCGCCGCAGCGCCTCGACCAGCTGCTGGGAATCGGCGAACGTCTGGCCGAAGATGAGCCGGCCCCAGCCCAATTCGAGCTCGACATCCTTGGCCATCGCCTCCACCAGCTCCGGCGGCGAGGCGTCGTGGAGGCCCATCGTGATCGCCTCGGTGGGGTCGCCGGAGGGATCGATGACGGTCATGCCACCGGACCCGTGATGCCGTGTCGCTGCAGCCAAAGTTCGAGCAGGGCGATCTGCCAGAGCTCGTTGCCGCGCAGTGGGGTCAGCTTGGTGTTGGGGTCGGCCAGCAGGGCATCGACCGCCTCCGTGCGAAACAGGCCGCGCTCCTTGGCGACTGGCGCATAGAGCGCGTCGCGCACCATGTCGAGGTAGGGCCCCTCGAGGTGGGTGAGCGCGGGAACCGGGAAATATCCCTTGGGCCGGTCGATGACCTCGGATGGAATCACGCGTCGAGCGGCCTGTTTGAGCACGCCCTTGCCTTCGTGGGCGATCTTCAGCTCCGGGGGGCAGGTCGCTGCCAGCTCGACGAGCTCGTGATCGAGGAACGGCACCCGGCCCTCCAGACCCCAGGCCATGGTCATGTTGTCAACCCGCTTCACCGGGTCGTCCACCAGCATCACGGTGGTGTCGAGCCGCAGCGCACGATCGACGCCCGTCTCGGCACCGGCGCGCGCGAAGTGCTCGGTGACGAAGCGCTCACTGGGGTCGCCCGGCGCCATGATGCCCGGCCCCAGCAAGCCCGCCATTTCCGCCGAATCCCGATCGAAGAAGGCGCCGCGGTACTCGGCGACCGAACCCTCCAGCGACGCCGCGGCCGGCGAGCCCATCGGCGGGTACCAGTGGTAGCCGGCGAACACCTCGTCGGCACCCTGGCCCGACTGCACGACCTTCACGTGGCGCGCCACTTCCTGGCTGAGCAGGTAGAAGGCGACGCAGTCGTGGCTGACCATCGGTTCGCTCATCGCGCCGATCGCCCCGTCGAGCGCGGGCAGCATCCGGTCGGTTCCGATGCGGATCTGATGGTGGTCGGTGTCGAAGCGTTGGGCGATGATGTCCGACCACCGGAACTCGTCGCCCTCGACGCCACCGGCGGACTCGAAGCCGATGGAGAAGGTCATCAGGCCGTGCTGGCCCGCCTCGGCGAGCAGGCCGACGATCAGGCTGGAGTCGACGCCGCCGGACAACAGGCAGCCGACCGGCACGTCGGCGACCAGCCGGCGCTTGACGGCGATTCGAAGCGCGTCGAGCACCGCGTCTTCCCAGTCGGTTTCCGACCAGCCGGCGCGGTCGTCGTGCCGGGTGAAGTCGGGGGTCCAGTACGTGGTGATGGTGCGCCGGCCGTCGGGCTCGATGGCAACCAGCGAAGCGGGCGGCACCTTGCGGACCCCGCGCAGAATGGTGAGCGGCGCGGGGACCACCGAGTGGAACGTCATGTAGTGGTGCAGCGCGACCGGGTCGATGCGGGTGTCCACGCCCCCGCCGGCCAGCAGCGCCGGCAGGGCCGAGGCGAACCGGATCCGGTGACTGTCCTCGGTCAGGTACAGCGGTTTGATCCCGAGCCGGTCGCGACCGAGCAGCACCCGGCCGCTGTCGCGTTCGACGATGGCGAAGGCGAACATGCCGTGCAGGTGGCTGACGAAGTCGTCGCCCCAGTGCTGGTAGGCCTTGAGCAGGACTTCGGTGTCGCTGTGCGAGAAGAACCGGTAGCCGTGTCCGCTGAGTTCGCGGCGCAGCTCCTTGTAGTTGTAGATGCAGCCGTTGAAGGCGATGGCCAGACCCAGCTCCGGGTCGACCATCGGCTGGGCGCCTGCCTCGCTGAGATCGATGATCTTGAGCCGACGATGAGCGAGCGCGACACGCCCCTGCGACCAGGCGCCGGACGCGTCGGGGCCCCTTCGGGTCATCACGGCGGCCATTGCCGACACCGCTGCTACATCGGGGACCCGCCCGTCGAGCCGTACCTCCCCGGTGACTCCGCACACTCCTTGGACCATACCGAAGGCGGTTGCGGCGCGCCCGTACGGCCACTGTGAAATGCATCGGCTCGCCGGTTCGGGCCACGGGTAAACGGTGTGTTCTGCTCGCACCTGGCGGGCGGACCCCAGACAGCCATTAAATAAATCGGGCGGGGATTATCCGTCGGAGGGCCGGATTTTGCGTGCGGCGATCCCCGCGACGGTTAAATCTTTGTTTCACTCTGCTCTCGCCGTTGGCTCCCGCGCGGGCCGGACGCGACATCCACCCCTCGGCTCCCGCTCGTGGGCAGATTGCGCGAGTCGGCGCCGGCGGATCGAAATCCCAGCGGCACAGGAGATTTCAATGCCCACATGGCTTCGGCCGTCCGGCGCGCTCGGGCATGAGCCGCCAAGCGGTCTCACTGATGGGGGCCGATTCGTGTGAGGTGGCGCGATTGAAGCCGGCGAGAAAGATGTCTCGATTCTGGCTAATGTTCAGCCACCGTTATGACAGAGACTCCGTTCGCCACATTGAGGAAGACCTTGACCCGAATGAATGCGCATCGTGGGAACTGGTCAATAATCGGCGCGGTCGCGCTTGCCGGCGCCGCATTGTTTTTCGCGGCACCGGCGTCAGCCGATCAAAGCGATGATTCGTTCATCGCGGAGATTCAGCGAAACGGGATTGTCTTTACCGACCGCGGCGCCGCGATCGCCGCGGGACATAACATGTGCGCCGGACTCGATAAGGGTAAAACGCCAACCTCCCTGGTGTTGAACGTCGTAAGGGCCACGGATCTGTCGGCACATGAAGCCGGCTACCTCCTCGGCGCTTCCGTGGCGTCCTACTGCCCCCAACACAAGGCTGCTATCGGCAATTCGGTGTCCTGAGCCGCCGCGCCAGGGTCGCTATCCGGCGCGCTCCCCGGGGAGCTTGTCATGCCGCGACGCCCGGGCATGCTGACCACCGTGGGCCAGTTCGAGCCGACGTTCCGCGAGGACCAGCAGATGCCTGAGTCGTTGTCTGTTTCTTGCGCAGGTTTTCGGTAAGCAGATCGAAAAGCCGCTTGGATCGCGAGGCCTCAGGCACCTGTCGCTCACCCAGGGCATCGTCCGGCGGGGCGGCGCGGTCGGCGCGGTCGTCAACGGCGGGTTGGGCGTCGAACAGGATCAGGCGGGCGATTAGGCATCCGCGTCGCTGGAGCTCAACCGCCAGTTCGTGGGCGACGACCCCGCCGAACGACCAGCCGAGGGCGCTACCCACGGGTGGCGGATCCGGACCGACTGGCGCAATATCGCGCTATGAGACGAGAAGTGGGCGCCCAGCTCGAAGTCGAAATCACCGCTCCCACAACGCTGGAATTTCAGATTGCTGTCGCACCGCATCCGCGCACTGAGGTCTTCGAGTCACTGCGCTTCGTCTTGAACGGACGGCCAATCCAGCCCGTGGAAGTCAGCGGAGTGCACGGCAACCGTATCCATAAGTTCGACGCGGCGGAGGGCACACTTCAAGTCGACTACGCGGCGACAATCGTGGGTCAGACCGATCCGGCCCCGGTGACCGAATACGACCAGTCGATGTACCTGCGACCCAGCCGCTACGCCGAATCGGACAAGTTCTATGGTTTTGCCGCAACCGAATTCGGCAACGACCGCGATGCCACGGCGCTGCTCGAGCACGTCAGTTCCTGGGTGGGTACCAGACTGAACTATGTGCCCGGCTCCAGCGATCCGATTGATGGGGCCGTAGACACGTTGCTTGCCGGCGAAGGTGTGTGCCGCGACTACGCGCATCTGGTGGTGGCGCTCCTGCGCGCGGTCTTTGTCCCGGCTCGCTTGGTTTCCGTGTACGCGCCGGGCGTACACCCTATGGACTTCCACGCTGTCGCCGAGGCTTTCATCGATGGGCGGTGGCGGGTGGTCGATGCGACGCTGCTAGCGCCGCGGCAGACCTTGGTGCGCATAGCCACCGGTCGCGACGCCTCCGACACGGCATTTCTCGATAATCACAAAGGCGCGATCACGCTCAACCGGCTCGACGTGACCGCCCTCGTCGACGGCGAATTGCCTCGGGATTCGATCGACCAACTGGTTTCCATCCGCTGAGATCACAGGCGCAGCCGGTCGCTGATCGACAACCAGCGCGCCGTTGAAAGCAGCTGCGCCACAGGATCATTACGTGTAGATGCAGGGCGCACCGGGCTCGCACATAGGCCCATACCGGCAACTGCCGCGCCTGAGCCCTGGGATTCGACGAGACCCGTGCTATACCGGCTTCCGCGCTGGACTTTCGGCATCCGGCGTGACAGCGTGCGTGGCGCCGGATCCGAGATCGTCGCAATCTCGTCGGCCTCGAGGTATGACCGCGAGGTCATCTCGGCGTGTGCGGCGTCCTTCAAACATGGTCTCCCCCCCGGCCACGCGCACAATGCATTCGGCGACCTTGAAAGCCCGCGAATCGTGATGAATCTGTAAGACGGGTAGGCCGGCAGCCCGGCGCAAAATCATTACCGCAAGCGCAGTGCCAGTCCGGTGCGGAACTATTAGAAGCTTCGCCCGTGAATCCCGTCCAACAACGGTCATGATGTGCGGGTTGATTCCCTGCCACCAGCCCCAGTTCAGATCCTGGTGGCGTTGCAACGACGACCAGTTGACGTTGATATCGATGATTTGGCCTAAACGGCCGTCCAAAACGGAGACCAATTCAGGCAATTCTCGCGAGATCAACCCCGTACGGGGCCACCACGCGCCATCAATCGTGTTCCCGAGCCGGGATGCCAGCGTGAGCCGCAGCGGGCTCGTCGGGCGCGCGGCCGCTGCCATACTGAAAATGCGTGGAGGTGGCTCCGCCGCCGAGTTAGCCATTCCCTCGCAGCATTCTTCCGAAGAATTCGCGATGACCTCTCCCATCGAATTCTGTTCAGACGCAACGACGCCAATCAATGTGCGATTCATGCTACGACCCTTCACAGTTCGAGACAATCGGCCCACGAGGTGGGTCGACGGAGGAATCGCATTGTCCGTGATCTCGTTCGCGCGACTATGGCGTCCGAGGCCAGCGCCGACAACGAAACGGCCCTATAGCGACGGTACGCCACCATCGACACATGTGTCACCAAAAGGGCCGCTGGCCCTCAGTCGAGTGGCGCGGGCCTCGCGCAGCGGCGCATCACCTCAAGATCTCGCCAGTCGGCTCCCGACCTACGACGCCGTTCAGAGTGGCTTCACCAAAACCATTGGTGTTGGACGCATTTAACACAAACGCGACCATTGACGTCTTGCGAGCAGCCCTGCTGCGGTTCACCACGTTCGGCACGGTTAGAAGACTGCGTGAAACGACGCGCCCTCGCAAGTTCCATGTGACTTCCAGCGGCAGCCGGTTCATCCCTTTTGCGAGTCTTTTTCGGACGCCTTGGTTGGCGGCCGTTTTGGGTAGTGGAGGACGGAGCGGACCGAAGGGAGAGTAGACTTCGCTGAACCGGGACCAACCAGGCCCCCCAAAATCAAAGGGCCGCAATGTCTGACAAATCTCCCCGACAAGCCATGGCTAAGAAATCGGGTAAGTCTCTGAAAGAGAAACGCGCCGCGAAGCGTACCAAGGCCGACAAGACCTCGCAGACCGAGTCTTTACTGCACACCAAGAAACACTAACGCGACAACATTGCTCTATATAGGTCACCAGGTCCCGGCGTGCGAGCTTGGCCACGGTATCACCGGCCAACTCGCAGCTGAATCGGGGTTTATTTCCGTTCTAAGCATTTTGTTGTCTGTGTTACCGTTACCCCCGGATGTATCTAGGTTAGATCCATTTTGAAACGAGAGAGAAGTTAGTATGACGCAGGGAACTGTGAAATGGTTCAACAGCGAAAAGGGCTTCGGCTTTATCACCCCTGACGGCGGAGCAAAAGACGTTTTCGTCCACCATTCCGAGATCCAAGAGAGCGGTTTCCGCACGCTCGAGGAGAATCAACGGGTCCAGTTCGAGATCACCCAGGGACCAAAGGGTCCTCAGGCGGTGGGAGTGACCACCATCTAGCGACATTGCCCCGCCGACAATCGTCAGCGGCATAGTCGATCTCGATGCGGCCAACACGTTTGGGTAAGGCTCGCACAGCGACACGGCTCATAGCCTGGCCATCGTGATGCACCACGAGCGCTTGTGCGGGACCGCTGCCGTCCAGCGGAGGATCCTCACAGCCGACCGCACAAAAGGCGTCACTCACCAGCACTCGGACCAGGACAGCACGGTGAGCGAGACCGGTCGTGTCTATTACGGCGACGGAGGTGAAGAGATCGATTCTCAGGTGGTTACCGGTCTTGTCAATCGCCAGGTGAGGGAGTGATCCCCCGTCGGGTGGCCCGACGGGCGGTGGTTTGACCGACGTGAGTTGTGCCGCAGCATAATTCGACCGCTAGGCCCGTGGCCGCACAATGATGACCTGACCACAGAGCTTCCCGATCTGCTCGCGGTGCTCTCGGTGCGGCTCGGGCCCATCGACCGCGTGCTGTACAAGCTCAACGACTGGGCGAAAGCTCCCGCCGAACTCGCCACCGGCGGCCACGCGGTACGACTCGACGGATACCCACTCCAGCCACCAAACACTGTCGAAGTGCTCGGAACTCTCCGCCTGGGCCCCCGCTGGAACTTGTATCGCTAAGGTTGGTGTCCGCCAACGTATTTGATGTCAAACGAGATCAGAGCGCGGTCGGAGCTCTGCATGGCCTCGGCGTGGACCCGTGGGTGGTGGGCTTCGGCTCACCGGACCAGGAAACGGGTGGGCTCGAGCGCACGTTGAGCGACCATGTTGTTGCGCTGAGCCAGGTCATCGACTCGGTAGACCCAAGCGGAAGTGCGTGCATGCGATGGAGACCGACCCTGGCGTAGGGATCGATGGCACTGGCGGGCACCCGTCGAGTGTCGCTCACTCGGTAGGCGCGTTGGCCGAACTGGGCATCGGCGAGGGCCTAGGGTTGGTCGACGCCGCGGTGGGGGCGGCGCCCTAACGGCAGACTGTGGGTACAAGGTCCTCGCATTCCTGCCCGCTGTTCTTCGCAGTTCATGACCGGAGCCTCCTACTCAACGCTGGTCCGGCCGAAGGGGTTGGGCGATCCTGCTGCCGCGGTGGGCTGGTGACCATGCATCCGCAGTTGCTGACGCCACCTCCCGTCGGGCTGTAACCCATTCGAGTGACCTTAGGCCCTGGCTCCGTGCGTGGCCCTGTGGGAGGTTGGCATCTGTGGCGCTGCGTCCCCCAGTACACGCGTCCACTGGACGTGAATTTATTCTCCCTCGGCCGGCGTGCGTGCGATGGTAGCTACGGCCGCGATCCGACACCGAGCAAGTTCGACGCTGCGTGACGTGCGAGTCGGGGTGCCGACTGCTTGACGCGCTAGGAGAGGACAGGTCATGAGCACATCCGGGTACGTCCGCTTTTTTGAGGAGTTCGGCATCGATGACGTGCCGCTCGTCGGCGGAAAGAACGCGTCGCTGGGCGAGATGTTCCAAAAGCTGTCCAGTCAGGGCGTCCGCATCCCGCACGGATTCGCCATCACCGCCCAGGCCTATCGCCACATGTTGGACGAGGCCGGCGCGTGGGACCGTCTGCATGCCGAGCTCGACGAGCTCGACCCCGCCGACGTCACCGCGCTGGCGCGTAAAGGCAAGCGCGCCCGTGAAATCGTCTACGGCGCCGGGCTGCCCGACGATCTGGCCGCCGAAATTCTGGATGCCTACCGCAAGCTTCAGGAGGAGTACGGCGAGGAAGTAAGTCTCGCCGTGCGGAGCTCGGCGACCGCCGAGGACCTGCCGACGGCGAGCTTCGCCGGCCAACAGGATTCGTATCTCAACATCAAGGGTGAAGAGAGTCTGCTCGACACGTGCCGCCGTTGTTTCGCCAGCCTGTTCACCGATCGCGCCATTCATTACCGGATCGACCAGGGCTTCGACCATTTCAAGGTCTCTCTGTCGATCGGCGTGATGAAGATGGTGCGCTCCGATATCTCTTCGTCGGGTGTGATGTTCTCCATCGACACCGAGTCGGGCTTTCGCGACGCCGTGTTCGTGACGGGCGCTTACGGCCTGGGCGAGAATGTGGTTCAGGGCGCCGTCGACCCGGACGAGTTCTACGTCCACAAGCCGACCTATCTGGCCGGCCACCGCGCCGTGTTGCGTCGCCTCATCGGCGACAAGGCGGTGAAGATGATCCTCGTCGAAGGCGAGACGAAGAACACGACGCGAAACATCCCCACACCCAAGGCCGACCGTGCTCGGTTCTGCCTCACCGACGAAGACGTCCTGGAGCTGGCCGGCTACGCGTGCACCATCGAGGCGCACTACGGGCGGCCGATGGACATGGAGTGGGCCAAGGACGGTCTGGACGGAAAGCTCTACATCGTCCAGGCCCGCCCCGAGACGGTGGCCTCCCAGCACAGCGCAACGGCGTTGGAAACCTATGTGCTCGAAGGCCGCGGCGAAATACTCACCGAGGGCCGCTCGGTCGGCGAGATGATCGCCGCGGGCGTGGCGAGAAGGATCGAGAACCCCAACCACCTGTCCGAGTTCAAGCCCGGCGAGGTACTGGTCGCCGACACCACCACGCCCGACTGGGAGCCGGTCATGAAGACCGCCGCCGCGATCATCACCAACCGCGGCGGTCGCACCTGCCACGCGTCGATCATCGCCCGCGAACTCGGCATCCCCGCCGTGGTCGGCACCGGCGACGCGACCACCTGCGTGCCCGATGGCGAAGTGGTGACGGTGTCGTGTGCCGAGGGCGACACGGGCCGCGTGTACCGGGGCGAAGTGGGTTTCCATGTGGACCGCACCGAGGTGGCGGATCTGGCGCGGCCGCGCACCCAGATCATGATCAACCTCGGGAACCCCGACCTCGCCTTCAAGACGTCGTTCCTGCCGAACGACGGCGTGGGACTCGCTCGGATGGAGTTCATCATCGGCGAGTACATCCGCGTCCACCCGCTGGCCCTGCTGCACCCCGAGAAGGTCGACGACCTCGAGGCGCGCCGGACGATCGATCGGCTCACGCAGGCCTATCCCGACGGGAGCGCCTACTTCGTGGAACGCCTTTCCGAAGGGATCGGCACCATCGCCGCTGCCTTCTGGCCCAAGCCCGTCGTGGTGCGGATGTCGGACTTCAAGACCAACGAGTACGCCAGCCTGATCGGCGGAGCAGCCTTCGAGCCGGCCGAAAGCAACCCGATGCTCGGTTTTCGAGGCGCCTCGCGCTACGCGCATCCCGCCTACGCCGAGGGCTTCGCGCTAGAGTGCCGCGCGATGAGGCGCGTGCGCGAACAGATGGGCCTGACGAACGTCATTCTCATGCTTCCGTTCGTGCGCCGAATCGCCGAAGCGGACCTCGTCCTGCAGACGATGGCCGACCTCGGTCTGCGGCGCGGCGAGAACGGTCTGAAGGTGTACGCGATGTGCGAGATCCCGAACAACGTGATCCTGATCGATGAATTCGCCAAGCGCTTCGACGGCTTCTCCATAGGCTCCAACGACCTGACTCAGCTCACTCTCGGCGTCGATCGTGACAGCGAGATCGTCGCGTTCGACTACGACGAACGCGACCAGGGTGTCAAGGAAATGATCCGCCTGGCAGTGGAGGGCTGCCGCCGCAACAAAATCCACTCGGGACTGTGTGGACAGGCGCCTTCTGATTACCCGGACATGGCCGAGTTCTTGGTCCGGGTCGGCATCGAGTCGATGAGCCTCAATCCCGACACGGTGATCAAGACCACCCGCCAGATCCTGCAGGTGGAGCAACAGTTCGCGCCGTCACGATGAACAGCAACACGTTCCATCGCCCCCGAGCCGTCACAGCGGTTTAAGCAGTGTCCTTGCCATGAAGGTGCCGGTTACCATCGACCCGCGCTACCACGACGCGGTGATCTTCGACCTCGACGGCGTGCTCACCGACACGGCCTGCAGTGACGCCGCGGCGTACGCACCGCTGTTGGAACCGACGGTGGCGCTGGTGCGAAAGTTGCAGGGCATCAATGTCGCAACGGCGGCCTGCTCATCGAGCAGTCACTGTCGACAGATCTTGGAAACCGCCGGGATTGATGACCTGTTCGATGTCTGCATTGACGGCACCGGCGCCGGCGGGCTCGGGCTTGCGGGCAACGGCGGCCGCTCGGTCCTTCTGCAGGCCACGCGCCGACTCCGTGTGCGTCCGCAACGCTCGGTCGTCGTCGCAGACACCGATGCGGGTGTGACCGCGGGCCGCGACGGCGGATTCGCACTCGTCATCGGTGTCGACCGGAACGGCCACACCGACGAACTATTACAGTGCGGTGCCGACATCGTGGTCGCCGACCTGGCCGACCTCGCGGTTCGCACGGGTGACAAGCGCATCTCGGAAATCCCGAACGCGCTGGAGTCCTACGGTCAGTTGATCGGCATCACCAGCGCCCGAGAGTCGGTGTTGTTCCTGGACTTCGACGGAACGTTGTCCCCGATCGTCTCGGATCCCGGCGCGGCCAGCGCTCGTCGAGGGGGCGGCCGAGGCGCTGGAACTCGTATCGGCGGGGTGCCCCGTGGCGATTCTGAGCGGTCGCGACCTTGCCGATATCCGCACCCGGGTAGGCACGCCCGGGCTGTGGTACGCCGGCAGCCACGGGTTTGAGCTGACGGGACCGGACGGCACCTATCACCAGAATGAGGCCGCCGCCGCCTTTGTGCCTGTCCTCGAGCACGCGGCCGCCGAGTTGCGCGACTGCCTGGCGCAGATTCCAGGAGTACGGGTGGAGCACAAGCGCTTCGCCGTCGCGGTTCACTACCGCGAGGTCGCACCGGAGCACGTCGGCGAGATCGTCTCTGCCACACACAAACTCGGACAGCGAGACGGCTTGCGCGTGACGAACGGACGCATGGTCGTCGAGCTGCGGCCTGACATCGACTGGGACAAAGGGACCACGCTGGCCTGGATTCGTGATCGCATCGACGCTGCGGGTTCCCTACTGCCGATATACATCGGCGACGACCTCACCGACGAAGACGCGTTCGACGCCGTTCAGTTCGACGGCATCGGGATTGTTGTTCGGCACGACGAGGATGGCGATCGCAAGACGGCCGCCCGTTTCACCCTGCAGAGTCCCGATCAGGTGCGGCAATTCCTCCAGCGAGGGTCAGGGTGGCTTGCCTACAAGCACCAGGTGGCTTCCGAGGCATGGGATTTCACCTTTGAGGGGTATGACCCGCAGAACGAGAAGCTTCGTGAGTCGTTGTGCACGGTCGGAAATGGCTACTTCGCCACCCGTGGCGCTGCGCCGGAATCGAAGGCCGGCCAGGTTCACTACCCGGGCACCTATGCCGCCGGGGTCTACAACCGTCTGGTCGACGACGTATCGGGTACCGCTATCGACAACGAGAGCCTGGTGAACCTGCCCAACTGGCTTGCCCTGACGTTCCGGGTCGACGGCGGCAGCTGGTTCGACATCGACGCGGTAACGGTGCTGTCCTACCGGCAGAACCTCGACCTTCGCGGCGCGGTACTGACGAGGGAGGTGCGCTTCCGTGACGACGCAGGACGCACCAGTTCGCTGACACAGCAACGATTCGTCGCGATGCACTTGCCCCACGTTGGTGCCCTTCAGACGACGATTGTCGCCGAGGATTGGTCCGGGACGATCGAGTTTCGCTCGACGCTGGACGGCAATGTCACGAACTCGCTGGTCGAGCGCTACCGGGACTTGGCCAACGATCACCTTGAGCTAGTGGAAAAGCGGGAGATCTCTCACAACTCCGTGCTGCTGACAGTTCAGACGACTCAATCGCGCGTTCCCATTGCCATGGCGGCGCGAAACATCGTGTGGCGTGACGGGACTCCCGTCCCGGCTACCTATCGCCTGGTCGACGAGGCAGCCGAAATCGGTCACGATATCGCCGTCGCAATGTCAGTCGGTGACGCGTTGACGCTGGAGAAGGTCGTCACCCTGTTCACCGGGCGCGATGTCGCGACGTCCGAACCCGCTGTCGATGCCGAGCGCTGGCTGAGCCGACTCGGCCGGTTCGCCGAGTTGCGCGACGGGCACCTGAATGACTGGGTACATCTGTGGGAGCGCCTGTCCATCGACTTCGAAGACTTCACAGACGAATTGCGCATCCTGCGACTGCATCTCCTGCATCTGCTGCAGACGGTTTCACTCAACAGTTCCGACCTCGATGTCGGGGTGCCGGCCCGCGGATTGCACGGTGAGGCATATCGCGGGCACATCTTCTGGGACGAGCTGTTCATCTTCCCGGTACTCAACTTACGCCTGCCGATGATCACCCGGTCGCTGCTTGGATACCGCTACCGGCGCCTGCCAGAGGCACGTCAGGCCGCCAGGGCGGCGGGCTACGCCGGTGCGATGTTCCCGTGGCAATCAGGCAGCGATGGACGCGAGGAAAGCCAACGGGTGCACCTCAATCCGCGCAGCGGCCGGTGGAACCCCGACTCGAGCGCTCGTGCGCACCACATCGGGATCGCCGTCGCCTACAGCGCGTGGAAGTTTTACCAAGTGACCGGGGATCTCGCCTACCTGATCGACTACGGCGCCGAGATGCTGGCGGAGATCGCGCGGTTCTTCGTAAGTAGGGCCACATACGACGAAAACCGTCATCGCTACAGCATCCGTGGCGTCATCGGGCCCGATGAATTCCATTCGGGCTACCCCGACGCGCCTTACGACGGCATCGACAACAACGCGTACACCAATGTGATGGCGGTCTGGGTCATCATGCGCGCCTTCGACGCCCTGAAGCTGCTACCGCTGCCGAGCCGACTCGACCTACTGGAGACACTCGGACTGCGCAGTGCCGAACTGGCGCACTGGGATGAGGTGAGCCGACGGATGTACGTTCCCTTCCACGACGACGTCATCAGCCAGTTCGAGGGATACGGCGAGTTGGAGGAACTGGACTGGGACCGCTACCGCCGGCAGTACGACAACATCCAACGCCTCGACCGCATCCTCGAGGCGGAGGACGACGACGTGAACCGCTACAAGGCTTCCAAGCAGGCCGATGCGCTGATGCTGCTCTACCTGATGTCGGCAACGGAGTTGCATGAGCTACTCGACCGGCTCGGCTACCGCTTCATGCCCGACCAGGTCCCGAAAATGGTCGACTACTACATGGCCCGCACTTCGCACGGGTCGACGCTCAGCGGCGTGGTGCATACCTGGGTGCTTGCCCGGGCCAACCGCGATCGGGCAATGGAGTTCTTCCAACAGGCGCTCAAATCCGACGTCTCCGACATCCAGGGCGGCACCACGTCCGAAGGCATTCACCTGGCGGCCATGGTCGGCAGCGTCGACCTCATGCAGCGGTGCTTCACCGGGCTGGAGACCCGGTCAAACCGCATCATCCTCTCCCCGTACTGGCCGGAAACACTTGGTGTGCTGGCATTACCGATCCACTACCGCGGTCTGCACCTGCACCTGCGGGTCAGCGGAAAGGGCGTGATCATCAGTGTGGATCCACGCGATACTGCCGGAGTCGAAGTGGAATGCCGTGGTCGAGTCGTTCAACTGATGCCCGGGACCACTGTCCGATTTCCCGGCTGATCGTTGCCGTATGAGTGTTGCTTCGCGTCACCAGGCCGAGGAACCATCCACCGGTTCACATCATTGCTCCCAACCCAACTGCATCCGCCCGGATCCTCTGCGTCGGCCCAATCCGGGCGGTCAACGACGGGGCGATGCGATCGACAATTCACGCGACGGCGAGCGCCGGAAAGAGCACAGAGGTGGTCAGCATGCCCGGCCCTGGAGAACGGCCACGTCGACCGGTGATCACTCATGCGGCTAAAACCAGCGCTGGCTGACCCGCGGACCCTATGCTGGGGAAATGGCTGGTGACGAGCACGCCAGCAGGGATGCCGGTAGGGGCACGGCCGCACCGCAGCTGCATGACCTCACGCCCCTTGCAG
>CAWKNK010000006.1:0-17408 GCA_963850895.1 uncultured Actinomycetota bacterium
TCAGAGGGCGTTTTCAGGACCCAATAGAATCGCGATCCATCGTTTATTCATCGTTTATGACCACGTCGGGGCCCGTGATGGTGCGATCGAGCAGGTCAGCGACCTGGGCGTGCACCCGCCCGCGGGTCATGTAGACGTTCTGCGTCATCGACACTCGAGCGTGCCCGAGCTGGTCAGCACCGATACGCGCCGAGAGCCCTTCATCGTCGATCAGGGTGGCGACGGTCTTGCGGAAGCTGTGGGTGCTCACGCCGGACGCGCCGAGCTCGTCGCGGACTGCACGCCATTGCCGGTTGAAGTTATCCGGGTCCCGCAGTGTGCCCGCCGTCGACGGGAAGATGATCTTCTGCTCGCCGAGGTAGGGCAGTCCGCGTCGCCGCTGCAGCATGTCGACGGCGAAGCGCGGCAACGGGATGGTCCGGCGACCGGCCGCGCTCTTGGTCTCGTCCACACGCGCCAGGCCCTGACCCCGCACCCGTAACGCTTTGCCGGTGACCGCGATCGTGCCCGCGTCGGCGTCGAAGTCTGTCCAGCGCAGGCCGAGCAGCTCCGAGCGCCGCAGACCCGTCCCGATCAACAGGGTGATCGGGTCGACCAGGTCGTGCTGGAGGCAGTAGCTCGAGGCGCTCAACTTCGCCAGCAGTTCGCGGATCTCATCGGCAGTTAGGGCGATCGCACCCTGCGGGCGGTCCTGCTTGATCCCGCCCACGTCGCGCACCGGGTTGGCGCCGATGACGTTGGCCAGCACCGCGAGCTGCAATGCACCGCGCAGGATCGTCTTGGCTTGCTTGGCCATCGTGGCCCCGTGGGCGGTGCGCATCGATCGCAGCGCCGCATCGATCCGGGCCGGAGTGCACTCTCCAACCCGCACGCCACCAAACAACTTGCCGAATTTACCGATCGTGTAGCGGTAGGTGGCGATGGTGCTCGCCGCTCGCCCGTCCTCGGCGAGCCGGGAGATGTACATATCCGCCAGCACCATCGCCCGCGTGTCGAGACCGATCGCGTCCGGCGCGTCGCTGGGCGGACGACGCCCGGCCAGCGCCTCGATCAGCGCGTCCTCGGCGAGCTTGCCGTGCTGGTCGTGCTCATCGGCGGGCCCGCGGCGCTCGACGATTCGTGTCACTCCGTCGCGATCGCGATAACGGCACCGGGCCAGCCACACGTCACCGCCGAGGTGCGTGCGGGTGATCTTGCCGTGCTGCCCAATTCGCAGCGGTGGTCTACCCGCCATCGTCTCTTGCCTCCAGTGCTTTAAGTCGATGGGTCTTTGCCTTGAGTCGGCGGGTCACCTTCTCGAGTTCGGCGCGTACCGCTTCGGCGACCTTCGCTGGATCGGTGTAACCGAGCCCCTCGGGGTGCTCCAGTTCCTGCAGTGTCAGAAGCAGGCTCCGCTGGGTGCCTTTGGCGGAAGCAATCTCACGGGCGAGCTGTAACGCCTGGAGATTCTCCGGCGAGGCCAGCAGGCTAGCCTCCTCGCTGCCGCAAAACTCCTCTCCCGCCATAAATCTGGTCATCCCGAGCCTCGGCAGCGCCCAGATCTTTTCGTCGAGTGGTGGGGGAAACAGCAACGCGATCGGCGCGGTGTTGAGTGCGTATGCCAGCACGGTCAGCTCGGCGATGGTGACGTAACGCCGACGGCCGTTCTCCAGATCGGCGATCACCGATCGGGTGACCTCGTGGCCAAGCTCCTTGGTTTGGTTGGCGAGCCATTGAGCCGAGTGAGGCTTGCGCAGCCGGTGCACCTCCTGGATCACGCGCAACGCCTGCTCTTCACCCCAGTCGCGGGGTTCCCACCAGGTCTTAGGTCCGGCTGTCTGTGGGGTCATACGCAAACCGTATCAGAGCTTGCGGGAACTTACGGCAAGTGTTGAAATGACACTGGTGTAACACAAAAGTTGCCCGATTTAAGTGGATCCCCACAGGAGAGACGATCATGACACAGGACGTATGGCTCACGCGCCGGGAGGTGTCGGCCCGGGTGAAGGTGCCGGTCGCCACGCTCAACCAGTGGGGGCCGCAGGGCAAAGGTCCCAAATATGCACTTTTCGGTAGACACGCCCGCTATCGCCTTAGCGACGTGATCGCTTGGGAGAACGCGCAATTGGCTCTATTTGAGAAGCCGGACCCGCAGGAGCGCCGATTTGTGCCCGTCCCCGACTGGCCGGACGGCCCGCACCTGTCGGAACCAGAGGCCGGTGCCGATGACTAGCTCGCCGGGAATCTCAGACGGCGACTGGCCCGACGTGTGGGCAGAAGTGGGCCGTCTTGCCCTCGAGAGAGGACTGCGGCTCGAGATCATCGACGACCCGGACCATCCCGAGAATCCCTGGATCCGGCTCACCGATGAGCCCGAAGACCCGCCGAGCGTCACGGCGTAATCCATTGGCGCACAACAACAAAGAGAAAGGTTAACGAGATGATGTACCCCAACCCCCAACCAGTCTCGGTAACGGACGACCTGCGCGAGTTATTCGCGAAGCTCTCCGGACCGCGGCCTACGGTGGCCGACGACCTTTCCGAGGGCCTCGCGGAGATCAACGACTCTCTCGAGTGCGCTCTTGGCAACGTTGGCTATATCACCGATGTGGTCCGCAGCGAGCGGGCCCGACGGCTCGCGCGCCGCCGCGGTGTAGCGATCGCCGCCGACACGGCAGCGGTGCTGGACACGCTCGAGTGGGTGCTGGGCGAGGCCCTGGACCAGCACTACGAGCTGACCGGCGCCCTGGGCGTCCTGACTGGAGCCGCCGCGCTCCAGCCGGACGCGCTACGGCCGTAAGACCGGGATCCTCGCGCGCACGCCGTTCGACTGGAGCCGATGTGGCACACCGGCCGGTTATCGGCAGCACCTCCGACGTGGTCAGGACTGTCTGGTGTGCCGGAAGGCGGTCGCGCGTTACGAAGCGGACCGGCGCTCCAGCAAGGCTTTCGCTATGGCGCGGTCAGCATAAATCACCCAAACAAGTGAGGAGACAACGATTATGGACCAGCGAGACTTCTTCAAGAGGGGTCGCGACCGCAAAGCCAGCTTCGTTCGGTGGCAGGAGGAGGACGACCTCGAGGGCGTCGTTCTATGGACCAAGGTGACCCCGGATCTCGTGTTCGGCACCAAGGAACCCAAGACCGACGAGGACGGCAACGAGATCATGCAGCTGTTGTGTTGCATCGAGACCGGCGACGGCAAGCGGATCATGCCCGTCCGTGAGGGCTCCAACCTCCAGGAACAGATCGACAAGGCCCTCGCTGAGGTGGGCGCCGAGGAGATCTCACCCGGCGCGTTGGTGAAAGTCAGGGTTGCCGAGAGGGTCACCCGCGGTGCCGTCGTCTACCCGACGTTCACCGTCACCTATGAGGCCCCGCCGTCGGCAGACGACGAGGTTTCGTTCTAACCCCTTGCGCCGGGGCCCCGGATCACAAAAGGTCCGGGGCCCTGGCCCTCTTTCGAGGTGTACCCCACATGGATTCTAACGAACTGCTTCCCCACCATCGCGAAGCGCTGCACGCCCGGGCTCTGACCGACGAGCAGATTGCCGCGCGCGGTTACCGATCGGTCACTGACACCAAAGCCGACCGCGAGCTGCTCGCGACGGCCGGGATCGTCAAGGGTGGCCAGCGCGTCCCGGGGTTGCTGTTGCCGCTGCGCCGGACCGACGGCTCCGTCTGGGCGCATCAGTACCGGCCGGATAATCCGCGTATCGGCAGCGGCGGCCGGTTGATCAAATACGAGACGCCGCACAGGCTTACGGTCGGTCTCGACGTCCCGCCCGGGGTGGACCTGGCGCGGCTTACCGATCCGGCCGAGCCGCTGCTCATCACCGAGGGCGTGTTCAAGGCTGACGCCGGGGCGATCGCCGGTTTGAAAATTGTTGCGCTCATTGGTGTCTGGAATTGGATTGCCACCAATGACGCCGGGGGCAAGGCGATCATCCCCGAGCTCTACGAGCTGGCCGTCAACGGTGGCCGCGTGGTCCTGGCCTTCGATGGCGACGTTTGCCGCAAGTTCAGCGTGCAGCAGTCCGCGAAGACGTTAGGCGGCTGGTTGGCCGGGCGCGGGGCGACCGTCGAGTACCTGCATTTACCGGACGGCCTCGGCAAGGTCGGTCTCGATGACTTTTTGGCCGCGGGTAACACGGCCGCCGACGTGATGCGGCTGGTACACCCGAACCTGCCGCCGCTGCATGAGGACCAGGGTGGATCACCCAGGCGCAGCGAACCGGCTAAGCCCAAGCCGGAGTTCGGGTCTATCGACGGTGCCGCGGTGCTCGACGACGTCGCGAGGTGGCTGATGAGGTTTATCCGGTTCACCCATGACGACGACGCTCTTTTGATGGCGCTGTGGATCGTTCACACCCATGTGGCGCGCGAGCTCCACACAACGCCCCGGCTGCAGATCGATGCCCTCGTGCACGGCTCCGGCAAAACCACGGCGATGGAGCACCTCGAGAAGCTATGCATCAACGCTGACCTGAATGCATCCACGCCGACCGTCGCGCTGATCGCACGGATGATCGACTCGCAGCCGACAACGCTTCTCTTTGACGAGATCCACCGGACGTTAGACCCCAAGGATCCCGAGACCAAGAAGATCTACGCCATCATCGATTCCGGGTATCGGTGGGGCGCCAAGAGGCCGACCAACATTCAGGACAAGGACGGAAACTGGATCGTTGCAAGGCTCTCCACCTTCGCCCCGGTCGCCATGTCCGGGAACTCGCCCGCGATTCCTCCCGAGTCGGCATCCCGGATGCTGCGCATCAACCTGCTGCCCGACATGGACGGCTCCATCGAGGACACCGAGTGGTGGAACAACGAGCCCGCGGCGCTCGCGCTGGCCGAAAAGATCTCGGACTGGGCCAACAGCGTTCGCGAGCAGATCTCCGTGATTCCCGTCGACAAGCCGGAGGGCTGCCGAGGTCGGATGTGGGAGAAGTGGCGGCCACTGCTCGTAGTTGCCCAGACGGCCGGCGGCCGGTGGCCAGCGATAGCCGGTCGGCTCATCGGGCACGACATCGAATGGCAGCGGGAGATGGCCGAATCGGACATGGGTTACCAGCCCAGGCCCCTCGTCCTTCTCGACGACCTTCACGCGCTGTGGGACAAGGACGAGAAGTTCCTGGCCACCGAGGAGATCCTGCGCAGGCTGATGGAGTTCAACAAGGCGTTCTGGTCTAAGGACGGCGATGCCAACCCGTACGGGAAGGACCTCACCGCCAAGGCTCTGCGGCGCATGATCGCCAACGCCGCCCGGCTGACTCCGCAGCCGAAGGACTTCGATGTTGCTCCCGTGCAGCCCGATCGGGGCGAGCCCCGTGGGTACTTCCGTAAGGCGTTCATCCCGTTGTGGAGACGGCTCCGTATCGCCGACGAGCAAGCGGACGAGGGGGGTCTCATCAATCCGATGCATCCGATGCAAATGATGCAAGCGATGCGGACGAGGCCCAAAACGAGGGATTTGCATCACTTGCATCGGATGCATCACTTGCATCGGATCAGGACGAGGGGGTAGTCGAGCAGTCGCGCATCGAGGAATGTTGCTGGGACTGCGGCACCGAGCTCACCGCCGAGAACCAAACGGGCGGGGATTACTGCGTCGAATGTCTCGACGAGCGGAACTCCAGCCAGGAGCCCTCCGGTGAATGACGACACCCGGCTCTGCTCGTGTGGGGCCGAGCTGTACCCAGACAATCCCACCGATCGCTGCAGGGAGTGCAGCTGGTGGCAGCGCAATGCCGAGCTCGGTGGGGATCCGGTCCCGATCGGTGAGGTTGTCGATCTGCGGCACGGCCTGGCCAACGCGATCGCGCTACTGCGCGCGACGGTCGTCGACGAGAAGCCCGTCATCGTCCTCACCAGATCCGACACCGGCCGTTACCGCGTCGAGTTCGACTATGACGCCCGCGCGGTCGCGATGCTCAAAGACAGTGTGCCGGGCCCGATGCGCCGATGGATCCCCGACGAGAAGTGCTGGGAGATCAGCCCGGACTGGTCCGGGCCGCTCTCATCCAAGCTGCGCAACGCCGGGTTCGATGTCGTCGGGCTCGACGAGACCAATATCGGCGACTGGTTCGGTCCGTTCGCGGTGGCCGCACCGACCAACGCGCAGGGCTGGTGCGCCTATGTCGAGGGGCGGTGCACGGCGTGCGCGGTCGCACCGCACCGTCCTGGAGGCGTCGAATGTGAGCAGTGTTTCCGGGGTCGCCTGATCGCCCAGTACCGGATTAGAGCCGCGCTGGCGCGCGCCGGGTGCGCACCGTACCCGGAGGCGACGGCGGCCACGGGCAGCGCCCGCACGACGCAAGCGCCGCTGGAAGATCGATCCGCTCGAGATCGCGATCACGGACCGCGATTACGCCGCGGCGATCGACACCGTCATCGTGGCTCATCGTGATCAGAGCGCGGCCAAGCCGCCCTGCCCGATCTGCGGTCGCCGTCCGGCCAAGGGCGGTCTAGTGCACGTCGCATGCCGTCGGCGACTCGCGCATGCGGTGCTCGAGCGACCGTTCCTGAAGTCCCGCAACGCGGCGTTTCAGGCCGGGCTGTGCACGGTGTGTCTCGCCAGGCCGCTCCAGCCGTCCAGGGTCGTGTGCACGCACTGCGCCGAGCTCGTCGATGTCTGCCAGTCGTTGCGAACGAGCGATGACCAATGACGTCACCGGTATTTCACTGCGGCTTGTGCTCCCGACGCATCGCCGCTCGCGGCCGCCACGTCCTGCTACCCGGTGGGACCGTGATTTGCGGGCCGTGCGCCGACGGCGACGACGCCCATGCTCGGGTTTATCCCGGCTGCCCGCAGTGCGCGCACGGCTTACACGATCACGGCTATTTGACACTCACCCGCGCGACGCTCGCGTGGCTCTTCGGAAAGGTGGGATGATCACCCCATGAACGATTTGACAATCCCCGTTGTCACGGTGGCGGCGGAGCTCGGCGTATCGCCGGACCAGCTCGTCGCCCGGCTCGGCGACGCCGTGCTGACCGACGCGATCGGGCTTCGCTGTGTCGAGCGCCCCACAGCAGCCGCACTGATCGACGAGCACCGCGCCGCGCAGGCCGAGGCCCGCCGCCGCGACGACCAGTGCCGCGCCCGTGCCGCCGAACGCCGCGCCGACATGGCCCAACGCTCCCAAGCCCTCCACGACCAGGTCCAAGCGATACAGGAGCACCAGCGGCAGCTCCGCGAATCCGGAGTCATCGACGACGAAACACCCGCGCTCGTCGCCATGGCGGTCGGTGACCGAAACCCCCGCCTGGAGGCAGCCGGACGACGGATGGACGCATGGCTTCAAGGCCGATCCGAAGGCGCCAGCATCTCACCCCGAAAGGACTAGGGCTCATGGAAGGTCTCCAACTGTTTTGCCCGCAACTGGAGCTGCGGCGCCTCGCCGAGCGGATCAACCGACCCGCCGACCCGGTCGCACTCCGCGCCGAGGCCTCGGCCAGCATCGCGGCGATCACCGCGGCCATCGGCCAATGCAAGCGCTGCACCTATTGCCACGCCCCCATGTCCGCCAATGACGCCGAATGTCGGCGCTGCACAGCAGCCGTGCGGGTTAACGGCAGCGTCGAGCACCGCGACCGTACATACCGCGATCTGCGGTGCGGAATGTGCGGATCACCGCCCCGCGTCCCACACCACACGTCATGCCCGTTGTGGCAATGAGTCCGATGACCGCCGACGGCAACGCCAGTCATCACCGCCGATAAGGAGATCCCCATGCAGCTGCACCTTGGCCGCTGGCGCCTCGCCGTGACCCACCGCACCCCGACCCCGCGCCTCGACGCACTCCGCGACGACGAGGTCATCACATGGGCCACCGACTGCCTCCGCGATCAGCAGCACCGGCCCACCCGGACGCGGCACCACGTCCACCGCTACACAAGCCCCCAAGGCACCACCAAGCTGCTCAAGTTCGACGACCACCCCGAAGGCGCCTACGGGGGATACGTCCACATCGAGCGCGATCCCTCCGACACTGAGCAGGGCTTACGCGTCGACGTCAGCGCGTGTCCGACCTGCGCCACTGCCACCCCGCTCCGGCTGTCATCCTGAGCCACGATGAGCGCCAACGGCTCAACCCGACGATGGAGACAACTGCGTGAGCGAGTTTTGCGCGAGGAGGTGACGTGCTGGTTGCGGCTCGACGGGTGCACCGGGGTTGCGACACAGGTCGATCACGTCCTGCCTTTGCGCACCCACCCGCACTTACGCTTCGTCAGGTCAAACTGTCGCGCGTCGTGCCGGTCGTGCAATACCCGGCGACGGTCGACACCCATCAACGAACTGCACGAACTACGTTGCACCCCAAAGCAATCCAGCACCACCAGCCCACAGCGCAGAGCGATGAAACATATTGCGGCGCAACGCAAGCCAGCGCCAGCACTCGCGATTTTCGATGTGCCACGACGGCCAGCGAAACGCTGGCCGGGCTTGCACACAGATCCCGAAAATGTAGGGCCTGACCAGCGGTTTTGTTAGGGCAGCGGCGGCCAGCGTGCGCTGTCCCTCAGTCGCGGTGTGTACGGGACTCTGGGACTTCGCCAACTCTAGGCGCGTGACCTGCGGGTTTTTACTAGGCAGCGGTGGCCAGCGTTCGGCTCGCGCCTGCCATGCAAAAGAAACGTGCCGCGCTTCCGCGCGGGGTCGCGGTCAGCCCAGTTCTCCGACTCGACCCACATCCTGGTATTGATGCATTGCTCGCGCGAGTGCCTCGTCAACAAAGGCGTCGATGACCCCGACCCGGTCGACGACAACCTGCACATCGCTGAGTAGCCGCTGAAACTCCTCGTCATCGCCAAGCAGGTTGATCTGCTCCACCGTGCCCCGCAGCAGAATGAAGCCGCGAAGGTCTCTGTCGTTTTGCGGAAGAACTGCCACGTCAAAGCGGTCGATCCGCCCCTCATCTTGAAGACGTCTCCAGTAGTGCAGCGACTTGTCGAAGAGTTCGAGGGCGCGCTTCTCGCGCCCGTCCACCATGTCTCCCCAACCTATGAATAAACCAGTCTCAGCCACGGCCTTTCCCCCGTTCCGCTGTGGGAAGCCGACATGTTCCGAAATTCCCTGACCTAAGGACTCGACGAATCCAGGCTCCACCCCGCGTGGTCCACCGGATAGGGCCTTTCGTCCCCTAAGCGCACCTTCAGCACGCGGTCGAACACGGTGCTTACAACTCTAGGCGCGTGACCTGCGGGTTTTTTTACTAGGCAGCGGTGGCCAGCGTTCGCTGGCCCTCAATCTGTATCTTGCAAAAAATCCCAAAACCGGGGGAAGCGAACCGCCACAACCGGATTCACGCTCGCCTAAAAGCTCAAAAGCATTGCGATTAGCCAAGATTCACGCCGAAACGTCCTACTCCGGGACGATCGTCCACTCATCGGTATTCAGGTCGAAAGTAGCGTGTAGTCGGGTGCCTGCCGGGTAGTCGGCGGCGATGCTGGAACAGTCGGCGGCCATGGCTTCGGCTACTTCTGCTTCCAGCTCAGCGTCGACGCCGCTCCAGCCGGTTCGTCGTAAGAAGTCGGTGGCGACAGCCTCGAGCTGTTCCAGGGTGATGGCCACCTCGGCGACGGTCACTGTGTCCACCAGGTGAGCAGACTCGAGACCAGCCATGCCGTGGCATCCGGCGCCGTCACCCCAGATGGGTCCGGCCGGTGCACATAATTCCCCGCTGCCGCTTGTCAAGACGCGCATAGGTTCATCATCGCCTACTTGGGGCCCGATCTGATTTAGGCTTGCGGCCGTCGGGGTTGAGCGCCCTTGGGGCGGTGTCCCTTTTCCTTTCCACCGCCCGGCGCTCCCCCTTCACACCGCCGCAAACCGTTCGGCAGCGTCCCGAGCCGCCGCGAGCGATCGGTGGTTGGTGCCGCCGACGTAGCCTGCCGCGTCGAACGTCAGCAGCCTCCAGCCGCCCCGCCGTGGCCTCAACCAGAACTCCAGACCGCCCGCGCGAGCGCGGTACGCACGACGGGTGTATCCGGGTGTCAGCTCCTCGGGACGTTCCCACTCGAGCACGTCGCCTCCAGCTCCCGGAGAACCCGTTTCCCCAGGATCGCGGCCCATACGATCACCCCACCTCCGCGGCGTTCGTCGCTGTGACGGCATCTGACGGACCGGTTTCCCGCTCGATGTACCGCTCGCGCAACATATCCCGGTGCTCGACGATCGTGACGAGCTGACCGGCCAGCTGCACGGCGCTGTCAGCCTCCAGCCAGACCGCGAAAGCGCCGAGCGTGGTCTGCAGGACCACCCCGACGACATCGGTGGCACCGTCACGTTCGTAGGCGTAGCTGATGTGTAGCGGGACCAGCCCGACCACGCCGTCGGGCGCGGGATATTCGGTGCGCATGTGATCAATTCTCGCGCGCGTGTCGACGGTGATCGCGTACGATCCGATAGCCCCGCATGTCGGCTCGCGCAACCCGTCGGGCTCACCAAACCACTCATGGGTATGACGCCCTGAGCAATACGGACAGCGGATGGTTACCTGATTGACCCGGAGGCCATTGGTCTGCATCCCGACCACCGCGGCGACCGGGTGCGTTAGCGTGCCCATCGTCCGTTCCTGACCTGCCCGGCCGTCACTCCATGCGGGCGCTCGTCGATGGGCATCGAGTTCACCCAGGCCCGGCACGGGGCCAGGGCGGGGCATTGCGCACAGATCCTGATCGCCACGGGATAGAGGCGGGAGGATCCGCGCTCCAGGACGGCATCGAAGACCTCGCGATCGGCGACGCAGGCGGCACCCGGAAGGCTCGGGGTCGTCGCGATGGTGGCGAGGAGCTGCGCGGCGGACATTGTTGCGCTCTTTGTACCACGCCGGAGTGATCGGGTGCCGATCGGCGCGCCCGGTATCAGCCCATCGTTTATTCATCGTCAATGACCTGAAAACAACCGCAATCAGCCGCAATCCTTGGCAACCCGTCATCCACCAGTTGGGTTGTGGCGCAAGGGTTCACGGCAACTTCTGGCAATCGCTGAAAACCGTCAACCGCAAACCGATAGGTTCCTGGTTCGAGTCCAGGCGGGGGAGCAGGTATCAAGACTCAGTGTCCGGCGCTCTGGCCGCCGTCGATGTGGAGGGTCTCGCCGGTCACAAAGGTAGCGGCCTCCAGGTATCGAACCCCCTCGATGATGTCGGTGATGGCGCCCATCCGGCCCAGCGGATGCGTGGCGGCCAGCGCGGCCGTGTCGTCGTCGGCGTGCATCGGCGTGGCGATATTGCCGGGGGAGATGGCGTTGACGCGGATCCCGCTGCGTGCGTACTCGATGGCCAGCGATTTGGTCACCGCGGCCAGGCCCCCCTTGGTGAGGGCGGTCAATCCCGCGGGGACTTCAGAGTTCGCCTGTTCGAGCAGCGAGGTGGTCACGTTGACCACGTGGCCGCCCTCGCCCTGCGTCAGCATTCGGGCGATGGCGCGCTGCGTGATGTGGAAGAAGCCGGTCAGGTTCACCCCGGTGACGAACTCGTAGTCCGCCACCGTGTACTCGGTGAACGGCTTGGGGACGAAGACGCCCGCGTTGTTGATCAGCGTGTCCACCCGACCGAACCGCTCCACCGCCGTCGCAACGATGCGGTCGGCGGTCGCGGGATCGGCGACGTCACCGGCGACGGCGGCCACCCCGGGGTCATTGCCGGCGGCGATCGAGCGCGAATTGGCTACCACGGCGTAGCCGAGTCCGCGGTAGGCCTCCACCAGGGCGGCCCCCATGCCCTGCGAGGCGCCGGTGATGATCGCGACTTTCTGGTTCGCGCGGTCGGCGGTCAAGAGAGGTCTCCTTGCGTGGTCTGGTTGCCGGTTCGTCGCGCCACTCCGCTGGCGCGCCTTCCATCGTGAATTTACTGTGAGCACAACCCAATAGGAGGACTGATGGAGTTCCTGGTCACGATGACGACGCGCGTCCCGGACGGCACCCCGCCGGAGGCGGTCGACGACGTCCGGGCCCGGGAGGCCGCCCATTCCCGCGAGCTCGCCCGGCAGGGGCACCTGCTGCGCTTGTGGCGGCCGCCGCTGCAGCCGGGCGAATGGCGCACGCTCGGCCTGTTCGCCGCTGCGGACGAGGACCGACTCGAGGAGGTGCTGGCGTCGATGCCGCTGCGCGTCTGGCGTACCGATGAGGTGACCCCGCTGGCGCCGCACCCGAACGACCCGGCGGCCGTCTCATGGGAAAGGCGCTAGTCGTACGCCGGCGTCCAGACGGTGTCGAGGACGGCTTGCCGGGGGTCGGCATGCGTCCGGGTGGCCACCTCGTCGGCGACGGCGGCGTGATAGACGGCCTCGGCAACCGCCGTCGAGATGGCGCGCAACTCCTTGACATCGGGTAGCAGCGAATCGCCGGAATTGCTCGGGCTAGCCTGTCGCACAACGGCTTTAGCGGCGGCCTGCAGCATTCCCTTGGTCAGCAGCCTGGCCCCGGCGACGATGATTCCCAGCCCGATTCCGGGGAACACCAGCACGTTGTTGGCCTGCCCGATGCTATAGGTGATGCCGTCGTATTCGATCGGGGCGACGGGGGTGCCGGTGGTGATCAGCGCCTTGCCGTCGGACCACTGCAGCACGTCGGCCGGCATGGCTTCCATGCGCGACGTCGGGTTGGACAGCGGGAAGATCATCGGGCGCTCGCACGACGCGGTCATGGCCTGCACGACCTTTTCGGTGAAGGCGCCGAACACGGCCGAGGAGCCCAGCAGTATGGTGGGGGAGGCCAGCTTGATGGCGTCCACCAATCCCACCCGGTCCCCGGCGGCTTTTCCCGCTCCCAAGCCCAGTTGGGCGCGGTTCTTGGCGTAGGGCACCTGGAAATCGCGCAGGTCCTCCATGTCGTCGAAAAGCAGGCCCTGCTTGTCGATCGGCCAGATCTGCGCCGTGGCCTGCTCGATGGTGGCGCCGTCGGACACCATCGCGTCGCGAATCTGATCGGCCACCCCGATCCCGGCGGTCCCGGCCCCGAAGACGACCACCCTTTGGTCGCGCATCGGCACACCGGTGACGTGGCATCCGCCGTACACGGCCGCGACGACCACCGCGCCGGTTCCCTGGACGTCGTCGTTGAACACGCAGTACTTCTCGCCGTATTCGTGCAGGATCCGCCGGGCGCTCAGGGGCCCGAAGTCCTCGAAATGCAGGATCGCCTTCGGAAACAGCCGGTGGGCGGTCTCGATGTAGCGATTGACGAATTCGTCGTATTCCTCGCCGCGGCGCCTTGCGTGACGATTGCCCAAGTAGAACGGATCCTGCAGCAGTTGTTCGTTATTGGTGCCGACGTCCAGGGAGACCGCGAGGCAGCGGCGGGGATCGATGCCGCCGCCGGCGGTGTACAGTGCCAACTTGCCCACCGCGATCTGAATGCCGCCCACCCCCCAGTCGCCGATACCCAGGATCGCCTCGGCGTCGGTGCACACGATCAGGTCGACGTCGTCCGGTTGGAGCCCGAAAGTTTCGAAGGCTGGTTCGATTTCGTCGGGCTCGTCGATGCTCAGGAAAAGCCCGCGCTGTCCGCGGTATTCGTCGGAGAACCGTTGAATGGCCTCACCGACGGTGGGCGTGTAGACCACCGGCATCAGTTCGGGCAGATGGTCTTCGAGCACCTTGTAGTAGAGCAGTTCGTGACGGTAATGCAGCTGCTCCAACAGTAGGTTGCGGCCCAGATCCGTTGCCACGCTTTGTAATTGATGCCATACCCGGTCGGCTTGTTCGTCGAGTGTGAGCACCGCCGGTGGAAGCCGCCCGGTCAGCCCCAGCCGCCGCCGCTGCTCGTGCGTGAAACCGACTCCTCGGTTCAGGCTCGGCGCGGACAGTGCCGGCGGGATCCGCGGCGCGTGCGCGTCGCTCATCGCAATCTCCGTCCGTGACGTGGCCCCTTACGCCAACCGTAACGTCGATCGCGGTGAACGCATCTTGAAGAGCGTTTGAAGCGCCGGCACGGCGGTCAGGCCAACAGAGGTTGCAGTGCCTGTCGCAAGTCAGCGGCCTTCGGGACGCCCGCGCTACGGTACCGCTGTCGGCCGTCGGCGTCGAAGATGAACGTGGTTGGCAGTGACAGCACCGAAAGCTGCTTGGCGGCGGCGGGATTGGCGTCAATATCGATCTCGAGATGTGACACGTCAGGGAGATCGGTGCACACTTGCTCGACCACGCGACGCACCGACGCGCACGGGCCACACCACGCTGCGGTGAAATGGACGACCGTCGGACCCATCTCGGACAAGCCGAGGTCCGCCGCGCCCTCCTGGAATCCGGGACTTGTTTCGCGCAGCAACCCGGACCGTCGATTGACCATCGCGCCTGCGGCGGTGGCGGCACCCAGCGCCGCGACCAGCGCCGTTCCCGCGATGACAAGAGTGCTCACGTGGTCCTCAAATAGAGAAATCTTCGCCGTGCCACACCCCGGCTTCCGGTAGCCGGATGACACGCCCGGATTGTTGTCCGTCGTTGGAAGCCTCCAACTTGGCGACCCGGGTGAGGAGGGACTGGAGACTGACACCCACGAGGTCGGGCATCATCGAATCGTCTGGGCTGCTTCGCCCGTGGCGACTGATGACCTGTCCGGGAACCCCGATGACCACGGCGCTCGACGGAACCTCCTTGACCACGACAGCGTTGGCGCCGATCCGGCTGTCGTCGCCGATTTTGATCGCGCCGAGCACCTTCGCGCCGGCGCCAATGATCACCCGGTCACCGATGGTCGGGTGGCGTTTGCCGGTATCCCGTCCGCTGCCGCCGAGCGTGACGCCGTGGTAGATCGTCACGTCCTCGCCAACTTCAGCCGTCTCGCCGATCACCACGCCGGTCGCGTGGTCGATGAACAGGCCCGAGCCGAGCACGGCGCCGGGGTGGATGTCGACTCCGGTCAGGATGCGGTTGACTTCCCCGAGCGTCCGCGCGGCCAGCCGGGCGCCGCGGTTCCACAGCCAGTGGCTGATCCGGTGACCCCAGATGGCGTGCACGCCCGGGTAGGCGAAGATCACCTGCAGCGTGGTCGGGGCGGCGGGATCGCGCTCCCTGGCCGCCCGGATGTCATTGCGTATGGCGTCGAGCATGGCTAACCCGCTAGATCGGCGAACAACGGCGTGCTCAGATACCGCTCGCCGAGATCAGGCAGGACGACGACGACGAGCTTCCCGGCGTTCTCCGGGCGGCGGGCCAACTGCAGGGCGGCGACCACCGCCGCGCCCGACGAGATGCCGACCAGCAAGCCCTCTTCTCGGGC
This sequence comes from uncultured Actinomycetota bacterium, assembly GCA_963850895.1. GTDB lineage: Bacteria > Actinomycetota > Actinomycetes > Mycobacteriales > Mycobacteriaceae > Mycobacterium. The sequence continues at coordinate 15,206 of CAWKNK010000006.1, forward strand.
CAGCCGACGCGCCAAGTCCAGCGCTTCCTCGTTGCCGACGGTGATGACCTCATCGACCAGTTCCATGTCGAGCACCGGGGGGACGAATCCGGCGCCCAGGCCCTGGATCGGGTGGGGACCTTTTTGCCCGCCCGAGAGCACCGGCGACGCGGCCGGCTCCACGGCGACGAACTGCGCCGATGGTTTGCGTTCCTTGATGACCTCGGCGACACCCGTGATGGTGCCGCCCGTGCCCACCCCGGCCACGAAGATGTCAACTTTGCCGTCGGTGTCGCGCCACACCTCCTCGGCGGTGGTTTTGCGATGAATCTCCGGGTTCGCCGGGTTCTCGAATTGCTGGGGCACCAAGTACCGCTGGTCGCTCTTGGCCAGTTCCTCGGCCTTCGCGATGGCGCCCGGCATGCCCTCGGAGCCCGGTGTCAGGATGATCTCGGCGCCCAATGCGCGCAGCAGCATCCGCCGCTCCATGCTCATCGTCTCCGGCATGGTCAGAACGCAGCGGTAGCCGCGCGCCGCGGCCACCAGCGCCAGGGCGATGCCCGTGTTCCCGCTCGTGGGCTCGAGGATGATCGTGTCGGGCTTGATCAGGCCCGCCTGCTCGGCAGCGTCGATCATCGCGACCCCGATGCGGTCCTTCACGCTGTTTCCCGGGTTGAAGAATTCCAGCTTGGCGACGACATCGGCGGCCGCCCCTTCGGTGACCCGGTTCAGCCGGACCAGCGGCGTGTTCCCGATCAGTTGTGTGACGTTATCTGCGATGCTCATCTGTCTTCCTCAGGCGGTGTCGGCACAGGACCCGTCGGCCTGCCAGGTGATGTCGAATTCGATGGCGACACGGGTGCGTATGGGCAATATGGTCATCGGCGGATTGATCTTTCTCCAAGATTGACTAACGCGGGGACGCGGCCACTGGGTGTTGCCTGTGCTAGCGCCCGCAAACCGGGGGAAACGCGAGGGTTTCTGCGGCGTCAGAGAATCAACAACAACAACAGTGCACGGCGGTGCGGCACGTAAGGACACGGCACGGCTGTGTGGCCTGTTGCATAAGGCCCACTATAGGACATCCGAGGATTTCGCCGGTTGAGCTCATCTTTTGCCGAGTTCCCCTCGGCTATATCACACTCGGCCGCCTCTGCCCCGGGTGAACCGTGTCGTCGATCGGAGCGGATCGCGGTCGAAACTGAAGCCGGCTCCGGCGCAGAAACACCTGCCGCCGGCGCGGCCGCGGTCAGGTTGGCAGGCCGTGCTTTTCGGCGTCCGCACGGTACCGGTCCACCCACTCATCGGAGCGCTGGTCGGCCTGACGTTCCAGCACCGGCTCGGGCGCCAGCCGCGGGTCGAGCCCCAACGCCTCCAGGATGGAGGCCACCACCTGAGTCAGGCTGCGCCACAACACCGGATACGGAATGTCCATGGGTGTGACGTCTTCTTCGGCGAACCAATTCCGCCAGCCCTCATTCTGGGCGCGCAGCATGGTGACGACGTGCGCGATCGCGCCGGCGTGATAGGTAACGCGCGCATCGCGAGCCGGGTCGGGCCGCCCTCGCCACACCCGCGTCTGCACCGCCCGCCAGAACGACACCGCCTGCGAAATCACGTCGGGCCGGTGAACATAGATGAAGAGCGGCTCCTCACCCACCACGTCGGTGATCGCGGCCAGCAGACCGTCGCCGCTGCGATTCGGCAGATTCTTCGCGCGGTTCAACAACAGCGGCGTCTGGTTCCACATCAGCTTGCCGCCCCATATCCCGTTCGGCGTCCTCCCGACCGTGCGGATGTAGTCGCGCCAAATCTCGGGAGGCGCGAGGTCCGGGGTCCCGACATCGAGCGGGTCAAGCAGGCGCAGGATCGACTCGTCTTCCACGTCGGCGAACCACTCGCGGGGCTGTGGCGCCTGGCTGGTGGCCGGCAGGTATTGGAAAAACTCCTGCGGCTCGCCGGCGACGCCGGTCGCGCGCAGCGACTCGACCAGCAGTGTGCTGCCGCTCCGTTGGGACGCCAGCACCAAGTATGACGACGGTTTATCGGTCACATAGCAAGCGTATCTGGCCGGAATTGCTTTCGCAGATAATGTTTTACGCTTTCGCTGATCTTAATTCCTTGATGTGAAATCAAGTGTCGAAAACGTGACCCGTGCCGCCGCTAGAGGTGCCCGTCGTTGGCGGTTTCTTCGCAAACGCATAGCTGGGAGCCAGCCGGCAAC
>CAWKNK010000007.1:0-267904 GCA_963850895.1 uncultured Actinomycetota bacterium
TCTTAAGGGCCAGGACCGCGATGTGATGCGCGACGACGCGCAGAGCTACCTCAACGCCAACCCCCAGGTACAAACTGACCTTCAAGGCATCCGTAAGCCTTTGGTTGATTTCAAGGCTCGCTGCCAATAGACCCTGCGCCAGCCCACGGTTCTACTTTTTTGATCTAGCTGGGCCCGTCGGAAGAGATGACTGCCATGCGAACTAGGCGCACCTACCTCACAGCGCTCGCGACCGCTCCCGCCGCCGCAGCGGCGATTCTTGCCGCCCTCATCGCGAGTCCACCGCATATCCAACTCAGCTCTGCTCCCATCCACAACGCACCCCTCGATGACCTGAACATCCCGGGCGTGCCCGGCAACATCGACTTTGACGTCCCGGACATCAACGTGCCAGACATGATCGACGTCCCGAACGTCAACGTGCCCAACATCAACTTGCCCAACATCAACCCGGGGCACGTCGGTCGGCCGGGTCGCGGACGGTAGCGCCGCATCGCCCACGAGCGCACCGAAGCCGCCCGCCATCGCGTACGGGCGGTGCGCCGCTACTGCCTCGCCGTGACCCGCGCGCCTGCGCCGGGAGAAGATAACACCAAGCAACCGGCGCGAGTGTGGACGCGAGTCCGGCTCCAATTTTAAGCACAGATGCGCCTATGAGCTTCATGGCTCTCGCGGGCGGCACCGGCGTAGCGCACGCGCAGCCAGACCCTATTCCGGCGCCGGCGCCCGGGATAATCGATCAATTACTGACGCAGACTCCAGTTCTGTTTGTGGATCCGGCTGATGAAGGTGGTCTATCAACCGACTGGGATGGTGTCGAAATGTATTGCGAAAATCTATTTGCTCGCTGCCGGTAAACAGATCGCCAGGACGCATGGGAATGTGGCCTGAAGCCTCGCCGCATCACCAACAACGGGAGAACCCTCGCGCACGTCTCGTTCCCGGGGGATGTCGCTCCCGCTACCACGCTCCCGACACGCGCGCTCGGACACATAGGCCGCCCTGGCTTGTGAGTAATCCGGTGCACCGCCAGCAACGGCACCGCGCGCCCTGAGGCCACCGCGCCTGGCCACCAATTCCCTCAAACGGGCCCGCCTGGGAGAAGACGTAGCCGCCGTGGTGATAGTCGCTACCAAAGAACTCACGCTCCCGATCGTGGAGGTCGCGCCGGGTGCGTAGCGCGGAGAACGTGGGGCGGTCGATGGAGATCGTCTGGTCGGCGTTTCTGGCCTTGCCGCCTGCCTATCCCTGGCGTGCCCTACGGTAAGGCCCGCCTAGAGCACAGCTGATCAACGGTTCGGGACCGACGAGACGACGCTCTACATCAGCCTGTGCTGCCACGCGCGTGCGACCGAGCGGACGCCGCTTACATCTGCTGACGACGACCGACGCGGCGAGCCGCCCTGCGCATGTTTCGGCGCAGACCCCGGACTGCATAGCCGGCCGCCACGACCGACGCCACAATCGTGGTAATGAACACGGGCAGCCAGCTTTCCCGGTCGTGGTCGACAGACCACCAGACAATCGAGAAGAGCACCGTGCAGAGAAATAGGACGATGTCACGCCAGCTTCCTTCATAGGAACTGGCGGTGGCGCGAAGCTGGCGTGCCTTGTCCTCCGCCACGATCAATTCATCGATGCGGTCGTCAATGCTGCGCTGCAGCGCCTCCCGCCGGGACGCCTCCATTTCAGGCATCTGCGCGAGCAGCTCCAGGTCTTGTTTGATCCCCTCTCGCATGTCGGGACCCCTGAGTTGCCCCACCGCAGCGCCGAGCAGCGCACCACCGACGACGGGAGCTGCGCCCATGGCCATCGTTGCCAGACCAGGCATCGTGACATTCCACCTTCCTCTCGCTCCGTAATCCTGGGCATCGACCCTACGGTGACGTTGCGATCGGTGTTTCGGCTCAGTGCCGGTGGGGTCAGGTTAGTTACGGGCTGCGAAACCGCCGGAACATCATTTCATGGTGGCGAGGTTGTGCCAAAAATTCTTGAGGCTGTCGGTGCCGCCGAAAAGCGTGGTGAAGTTCGTGGAGTCGACGAGGACGATGTCGCCGGCCCGCCGGCCCGACGGCGGCATCCAGATCAGCGCGTTGAATTCGGTGTTGCCTGCCGCGGTGAAGGGATGGGGCCTCGTGGGATCGATCCGTTGACGACCCAGCACCCGCACCGAGTCGCTCTCCGGTGCGGTGAGTTCGTAGTGCGGCAGGTGGGGATGGAAGTTGAACGTGGTGACGTTGTCCAGCAGCCTCGCGTCGTCCAGGTCGCGGACCGCGGTCAGGGGTGCGATCTGCTTGGTGCCCTCGACAACGGCGGGACGCAGCCCCCAGGTGTTGTGCACCGGGACCTCGAGGGCCGTCATCAGGGACCGGGTGTACTGCCCGAACCGTTGTTGGCGCGGCACCAGCGGGTCGCCGTGGTGCTGGTATTCAACCTGACGCTGGGCGAAATCGTCGGTGAAGCCCACGTCGTGATGCGGGGCCAGCAGCAAGCACGTGCCTTCTCGTTGCAGCCATTCCCGGATGGCGCTGATCTCCTCCGGTGCGGCTTCTTGTTCCGACAGGATGTGGTCCAGCCCGAAGACCATGAGGGTGTCGGTGTCTGCGAGGATCCGCTCGTCGATCGGGAGCTGGTAGCCCGCCTGGTCGATGCGCTGGAAAACGGCGACCGGATGACTGGTGGCTTCGCCAGCCAGGTCCTGGAAAGCCAGCGCCGAGCGGTGGAAAAGTTCCAGGGTGCCGGCGATGCCCTGAAGGAAGTGCGCCTCGTCGTATTCCGGTGTCTCGTAGCTCGGCCACAAGGCGTTGCGGACTTCGGTCATGGTGGAGAAGCGGTTGTACATCGCGGCGGGGTCGCGTTGGGCTTCCCACGGGTAGCTCCACGTCCAGTAGATGCTGATGCGCCGTCCACCGGTGTGCGGACGCGGGATGTGGCTTTGGTTGTAGGTCCGCGCCGCGGGAAGTGCGCCCATTGTGGATCCTTAATGTGATCAGTCGAGCGCCGCGAGGTATCGCATGGCGTTGATGCCGGGCAGGAAGAAGTACGCCCCACCCTTGAGGGTGGTGAACGCCGGCAACCCTTTGAGGGTCTTGCGGATCGGCCTCTTGGGAATCTTGAATTCCAGTGTGCCGTCCTGTGTTCCGCATATCGGGTCGTGCTCGTTGCCGAGCTCGTGGAAGGTGCGGTCGTTGATCCACACGTTTTGCGCGAATTCGAATTGCCGAACCAGGCTGGCGCAGATGATGAATGCGGCGATGCCACGATCGACACCGTCGTCGGGCGCGCCCTCGGGCAACGCAGCACCGTAGGTGGCACCGCGGCGGATCATCCTGCGCCGGTTCATGTTGTGCGCAGTGTCGCGCGGATTGAGGCGTCGCGCGTGCGATCCCAGCGGGCAGGCGTACCCGAGCGGATCCATCTCCTTATAGTTGAAGTCGTTGTTGCGCATAGGGTCCGCGCCCAGCTCCGGATCGTCCTTATCCGGTGCCAACACCAGCGGGGCACCGCTGCGCCAGCGGCCCATGAACTTCGCGGCGAGTAGTTCCTGATCGTCCGGCGTGTCGGCGTGTTCCTGCATATAGTCGCGGAACAGTCCAACGTGCTCCTGCAACCGCCGGTAGGCCATGTAGCTTCCATTGCGGGACAGGATTTCCGGCTGCGGCAGATTGGCGGGCGGCCCGTGCTCGTCGGGATAGCCGAGGATGAACTCGCCCGGTTTCAGCGGCGCGCCCGACCCCGGCGTGGGCTCTTCACCCGATCCCTCGATCACCGGCTGCGACAACCTGTCCCGGAACCCGAAGTGATCGTGTGCGTAATTGAACGGCGGCGTCGCATTCAAATCCAACACCGACAGACTGCGCACACCATCGCATCGGGCCACAAGCTTGTCGTGTTCCCCCGTTGCCCGCGCGTGTTCGGCGTCGTCGCGCGCGAACAGGATCGCGATCGCGTGCAAGTCACCGCCTGCCAGACCGCCAACCCAGTTGTCCGGGTGGTTCGCCCCGGTATCACCCAAGATGTCTGCCCGAGCCGCCATGCCCTGGCGAAACTCCTCCGGGAAAGTTGCGAGGGATTCCTCGGGCACTCCGATTGCTCGCAGGCCGTTCCACGTGAACGCCAACGTGATCCACCGCTTCGTGCTGTCCATCGACGCTTGCGCCGTCGCGGCCGATTCGACCCTGTGGATCAGCTCGGACAGCCAGGCCCTACCGCCGGCCGGGTTGCCGAACGACAGGAACTCATAGCGGCCCGTCATCGCCGGCGTGCGGGTCAGCAGGATGTGCTGGATGTCGTCGAACTCAAGCATCGGTGCGCGTTTCGGTGCGGATCACTGCATTTGGTCGAGCATGTCGGAGAACGCCGCTTTGAGCCGCAGGGCCTTTTTGATCTCGTCGGCGGTGACGTAGGGGTACTCCCCGTACTCCAGGAAACTGGGGCACTGGTGCTCACGAACGAACTGCACGAAGGCGTCTGGATTCTCTTTCCAGTCCTCCGGGAATCCCTCGAGATTGGTGAACACGGTCGTGATCCCGGTCTGCGCTGAACAGCGCCACCGCATCCTCGGTGTACTTGTCGAAGTCGGTGTCGAAGATGCCCTGGTACTGAAAATGCAGCCCCGAACCGACGTCGAACAGTACCCACCGCAGGTAGTGCAGTCGCAGCGGCGCGAGCACGTCGGGACTCCCGGCAATCGCTTCCTGGATCTGCTTGCCGTAAGCGCGGACGGCCTCTTCGCGCCCCTCTTTGACCTTCGCGATGATCGAAAAGCCATAGCAGGCAGGAGTTCTCGGATAGATCGGACCGTACCTGCCCCGCTCGAGCTCGAAGTACCCCTCCTTAGGAATGGCCATCGCCGCTGGCTTGCGCCAGTCATGATCGCTCGTCGGCATCCGCGGACTCCCCTCTGTGCTATCCGAGCGAACCCTACGCCCCGATCACGCCCCCTGGGCTATTTCGTCGGCGGCCATTCGACCGGGCGACCACCGTTGCGTCGATGTTCATCGGGCAGGCTCCGTCGGTCCATCCCCGCCAGTCCTCAGTTCCTCGAACAGCCCTGCGCGGGCCAACAGCAAGCCACTGACCATCAACACCCAGACGGGGAACGCCATCGTGATCCACATGCTGATGTTGCTGGCCAAGAGCAATGCAACGGCAGAAAGATAGCTCAGGCCAACCAGCCAGCGTGGCATCAAGCCCGTCCGAAGCCATATCGTTGCCAGCGACATCATGAACACCGCAGCCATCCGGACCGCATAAGTCTGGCTGGCCGCCAGCATCACCATCTTCCCGAACTGGATCGTCTCCGCGTGCGCTGACGGATCGGTGACCCCGGCGTTACTGGCCACCAGGCCGGCAGCCACAGCGGTCGAGACGAACATCATGGCCAAGAAAAGCACGCCGCTGCCGAGGAAGACCGACGCGAAGAACTTGTCTTCATAGCGCCCTAACCCGTCGCGGACCACCCCGATGAACCACAAAAAGCTCATACCCGCGAACGGCATCAGCGTCGCCGCGGTCGCGATCCCCCTGCCGCGACTGTTCAGCCATTCGGACGAAGCTGCCGCGCCCTCAGGCATGTTGGTGCGAATCAGGATCAGCACGGCGCCAAACAGCAGCGCAAAGATCACACCGGCCACCGCGGCAGCACGTGGCGTCGTCAGCTGGCGCGGGCGGGGCTTAGATGACATTGCCATCACGTCATCGTCTCACCGGACCGCGCCCCAGCCGGGCTATTTCACGACGAATTTCGACTCGACAGCCCAGTTACACACATCAACAAGCTGAAGTACCTGCGGGCTGCGCTGCGGGTATGAGATCGCGGTGCACATGCGATCGGGCTGTTCGATCAACTGAAATTGGCAGCGCGTTCTGGAAGATGCGCACCGATGCTCTGCGCGGGGTGCCCGGTCATGGCGAATATTGCAGGCGTAGATAACGATTAAGCGCGCGTGTGCATCATCGAGGCGTGCGAAGACCGCGATTTGTCGGGGGCCTTACGCAAACGGGCCTTGGTGGTGACGGTGCTGCTGGCGGGGTTGTGGGCTGACGAACTGCTGCGCGTTGATGTCGGCGACGCCGTGCGCTTCACAGCGATCGGCGTGGATAAAAGCGCGCCCGCGGGGCGCTGGTGCACGGGCGATGGCACACCACCATCAGGACCATATGACCTGCGCTCTCCTGCGCGGGCCGCTCCTGACCGGCGTCCGCTAGGTCGGCGCCTTGGTTGTCATCGTCGTGACGCTGGCCAGCCTGCCCAGTCGTACCGTTTGCCGTCCCAATCAGGGCATCCCAGGGCGTCCGCGGGAGAGCATCGGCCAGTAGTCCTGCATCACCGTGAAAATGAACGCCGTGCTAATGCCGAACAGTAGAACGCCGTCCATCGCCTCCAGCGCGCTCACCATATGCCACTGGGATCCCACTTCCACGGTGCTGGCCGACGTCAGCGTGCCCATGGAATAGAGCAGCGCATCAATGTACGAGCCGAACGCGCCAAGCCACAGATATGCCGCCGCCCAGAGCATGGCCTCCAGCCCGTGCAGCACGGCCAGTATCACCGCCACCGCTCCGATGACGCCGATCAGGATCAGAATTACCCGCCGCGGATGGACCTTCTGCTTTTCAACCCCGACCCGAATCCTCCTGCCGGCGAACGCCATCACCACCACCGCGGTCGTGTGAAACGCGACCGTCAGCACGATGAACGACAGGCCCAGGGTCCAGCTCGCCCCTACCAAGAGTTTCTCCCTCCATCGGCCACACCTGCAGAGACTTTGATGCACAGTGTGACCTTGTAACCCGCGATCTCCCGGAACTCCACGTCTACTGCTCACTCTCGCCCGGCCGTCGACGGTAGGCGTCATCCAGCGGTGGTATCTCGCCAAAGTGTTGCATGTGGTACGCGGGCGCCAGCCCGTTTGCACCACAATGAACAATGCTGGGATGCAATAGAAACTCCGTAAAGGATGGGACGCGATGGTAGGCAACCAAGAGGGCATCGGCACGCTGAAACTCGAATGCCCGCAAGGCCATCCCGTGGGCAGAATCCTCAAGGACGCCCCGCATCAGGCCGTTCAATACGATCCCGGCGCCATGGTGGGCCCGCGCCGGTTCTGGCCGGACGAAGACGAGCAGCCGCAATTCAAGACGAGCTGCAGGTTCTGCGAGAAGCCGGTGGGAGATGCCACGGCCACGCTGCAGGTGAAACTGGCCGATGTGCTCGCCGACGCGGCCACGACCACGGGGACGGCCACGCTGGCGTATCTGTAGGCGGCCGCCGCCGCTACTGTAAGAACGACAGTAGCGACCGACATAAGAGGAGTCCCGTGGCCCAGGTTCCCCCAACCCCGCACGACACCCCCCGCCCGCCCGAGGGGGATTGGCTCGGCACGCCATACCTGACCTTCGAGCGCCAGGGGTCGATCGCGGTGTGCACCATCGACCGTCCGGAAGCGCGTAACGCCCTGACTCCCGCGATGTACTTCGGAATCCGTTACGCCGTAGGCCGTCTCAACGAGGACCCGGATCTCGCCGGGCTCCTCATCACCGGGACCGGCGATGTCTTCGCGCCCGGTGGTGACATGGGCGGCGGGGGAGCCACGGACAACTGGATCACCTTCGGCGGCGCGCTGGGCATGGACGTCACCCCGTTCGACACGGTGCGCACCTCGGCCAAGCCCATCGTCTCCGCGGTCAACGGCCTGTGCCAGGGCGGCGGGTTCCAAATCGCGCTGTGCAGCGATCTGTCGGTGGTCAGCGACCGGGCCACCTTCCGCGTGCCCGAGCTGTTCCGCGGCTACGCCGACACCTATTACAGCCAGATGCTCGCCCGGGTCATCGGGCCGGTGCGCACCCGCGACCTGATGTTCACCGGGCGGGTGCTCACCGCGGCCGAGGCCCTGGACTGGGGTCTGGTCACCCGGGTCGTGCCGCACGAGAGCCTGCTCGACACGGCCAAAGACCTGCTCGCGCAGTGCTGTCGAACCGCCCCGCGCGCCCGCGGTGTCATCAAGTCCAGCATCGACAGCTACCTGGGCCTCTACGACCGCATCGGCATGACCAGCAGCCTGAGTGACGCCGAGGCGCGTGAGGGCTTCCGTGCGTTCAAGGAGCGCCGCTCGCCCGACTGGGTGCATCCGGATCTGCGCGTCGAGGGACGCCTATAGGTCGATCCACTCGCCTTGGGCGGCGATCCGCAACCGGTCGCTGATGCCGGCCTGATCGAACGCCGCGGCGAACTCGTCGACGCCCTCGCTGAAGTGGGCCCAGCCGTCGACGTGGGCCGGTATCACCACCCGGGCGCCCAGGATCTCGGCGGCAGCGGCCGCGCGTGCCGCGGTCAGGGTCAGCGGTCGCCCGCGCTCTTTGGTCGGCACGCTGGCCGCCCCCGCGAACAGCACCGCGACGTCGATGACGCCCACCCGGTCGGCCACGTCCTTGACCGCGGCCATCGAGGCGTTGTCGCCGCTGAGGTAGACGGTGGGCAGGCCGGGCCCGGACAGCACGAATCCGGTCACCTCGCAGTTGACGTGGCCGCTCGCATCGCGTTGCCCGTCAGCCGGGCCGTGGACCGCCGGAACGGCTTGCACCGCAAGCGATCCGGAGAGCTCGTGCGTCTGCCAGGGTGCCACCCCCACCGCCGGCGGTCCCAGCCGGTCGGCGCCGCCGGGATGGGTGAGCACCAGCGGCGCGGCCAGGGCCATCCGGCGGCCGTCGTCATCCAGGTTGTCGGGATGCTGGTCGTGGCTGATCAACACCGCGTCCACCGGGCCGAGCGCCTCGGCCCTCACGGCGGGACCGGTGAGCTTGGTCAGGTAGGCGTGCACCCCGGGTGGATCGAAGGTCGGGTCCATCACGATCCTGCGGCCCGCGGTGTCGACCACCGTGGTCGGGCCGCCCAGCACGCTGATCGCACAGTCGCGCCGCTGTGCGTCCACCAAGGCGCTCATATCCCCCGCGCCTGGTCGCGCCAATACGGTTCGCGCAGCTCGGTTTTCAGGATCTTTCCGCTCGCGTTGCGGGGCAGCGACGGCACGAAGTCCACGGTCCGCGGGCATTTGTAGCCGGCGAGGTGCCGGCGGCAGAATTCGATGACGTCTTTCGCGTCGGTCTCGCGCGCGGCCACCACGATGGCCTTGACCGATTCCCCCCAGAAGTCGTCGGGCACCCCGATCACCGCGGCGTCGGTGATGACGGGATGCTCGATGAGCACGCTTTCCACCTCGGGCCCGTACACGTTCTCGCCGCCGGTGATGATCATGTCCTTCAGCCGGTCTTCGATGTAGACGTAGCCGTCGGCGTCCAGGCGCCCGACGTCACCGGTGCGCACCCAGTCGTCGTCGGTGATCGTCTCGGCGGTCGCCTCCGGCCGGTTCAGGTAGCCGCTCATGTTCTGGTTGCTCCGCACCCAGATCTCGCCGGGCTCCCCGGCGGGCACCGGGGCGCCCGTCTCGGGGTCGACCACGCGAATCTCGGTGCCCAGCACCGCCTTTCCGGCCGCCAGCTGCAGGTGCGGGCGAGCGGAATCGCGATGATCTTCGTCGCTGAGCGCGGTGACCGCGCCGCACAGTTCCGTCTGCCCGTACACCTGAACGAAACGGGTGTCGGGCCAGGTGGAGAGCGCCCGATGCAGCAAGGGCAACGGCATGGGCGCGGCCCCGTACACGATGTAGCGCAGGCCCGCGATCGTGGCGTGGGCCGCCTCGCCGGCGTCGAGGAACCGGGCGATCACGGGCGGGACGAAGAACGCGTGCGTGGCGCCGGCCCGCACCGCACCGATAAGGGCGGCGGCGTCGGGTTCGCGGGTCATGATCGTCGGCACCCCGGCCCGAATGCCGAAGAGCGCGTAGCCGATTCCGCCCACGTGAAAGAGGGGCATGGCCACCAGGTTCGCGTCCCCGTGGCCGAACGGGAAGGCCGGCGCCAGGTTCGCCGCGTGATTGACCAGCGCGCGCTGGCTCAGCAACACACCCTTCGGTCGCCCCGTGGTGCCCGAGCTGTAGATCACCAGCGCGGTCTCGCTCTCGTCAACCTCGGCGTCACTGTCCGTGGGCGTCGCCGCGGCGAGCAGGGATTCGTACTCGTCACCCACCAGGACGATGCGCTCCACGCCCGGCACTCGTTCGGCGGCCGCCTCGGCCGCGGCCCGCAGCTCGGCGCCGACGAGAAGCAGCCGCGCCCCGCTGTCGTCGAGCACGTGGACGAGTTCGTCGCCGATGACGCGCCAATTGACGACGGTGGTCACGGCGCCGATCGACGCGGCGGCGAACAGCACTTCGAGGCAGGCGGGGTGGTTCTTGTCCAGGAATGCCACGCACTGCCCACGCTGCACGCCGGCGGTGCGCAGCGCGCCCGCCGCCCGACGGATCCGCGCGGCCCAGTCAGCCCAGGACCATTGCCGTTCGCCGTATCGAATCGCGATGGCGTCGGGCCGCTGCCGCGCGTGCCGGTCGACGAATCCGGCGAGCGTTTCCGTCGTGTTCGCCGTGATGTCGGCTGGTGGCATAAACCCCTCCGAGTTCGGTTTGCTCTGTGATCAGAACATGGACTCGATCATCATGCCGCCGTCGCTGGCCGCTTGCGGGGTCGCGTTGTTGTTTTGGCGGTAGTCGATGAAGGCCGACTGTTGGTTCGAGGTGTTCAGCAGCTCGGTGAAGGTGCCGATGACGGGAATCGCGCCCTCGGGTGCCAACACGTCGGCGGTGTAGTCGATGGAGGCCTCCTGCTGAAATTTCGGGCTCTGCAACGTTCTCGTCTTGGGCTCGCCCAGGTCCCGCACGTTGCTCAACACCGCCGACGCGTTGCCGGCCAACTGATCCCTGTCCGCCTGCAGCACGGCGACGGCATCGGTCCCGCCGGCCGGTTTGACCGTGACCCGCAGCTGCGCGCTGAGGTCGGCGTTGCTGATAGCCACCCAGTTCGGACCGCGGTGCCCGAGCGTCCAGCCGGGCGCGGGGATGATCGAGACGCCCTGTGCGATGTCGATCGGCTCGGCCGATGTGAGCCGCACCGGCGACGGCGCATGGGCTGTGCCGATCAGGACGATCGCCGCCGTCATGGCGGTGGCAACGGCCACGGCGACGATGGCGACCCGCCGCGGACGTAATGGCTCGGGTGTCGACGAAAACATGCAGCTAGCTCCTGATCCGGCCCTGGGCGAACGGAGGATTCGCCCGCTGGTTCTACGATCTCGCGGCGGGCAAGCGGTGTCCAAGACTGGGCCGCTATTTGCTGATAGCCGCCCGTTATCGACCTGCGGGCCGGCGATGCGCGCGGAAGGGTTTGCCCACCGCGAGCGACCCGGTGTGTCAACATGTCTGCGGCAAAGCGATCCGAGAAGAGGGACCAGACATGGTGAACCCTGACCGTGCCCGCTCACGCACCTTCGTGGTGACGGGCGCCGCATCCGGAATCGGCCTGGCGACCGCGAGGCGCCTCTTGGCCGAGGGTGGCACGGTGATCGGCGCCGACCTGGCCGCCCCGCCCGACATAGAGTTCAGCGGGTCCCGGTTCCAGTTCGTGACCGCCGACGTGACCGACGAAGCCGCGATCGCCGCGGTCCTGGCCGCCGTGCCCGACCGCCTCGACGGCGTCCTGCACGCAGCGGGGGTGGCCGGGGGAGGCCCGGTCCATCTGCTCGACCGGACCGAATGGGACCGGGTGATCGGGATCAACCTCACCGGCACGTTCCTGGTCGCCAAGGCGGCGCTGGCCCGGATGATCGAGCAACCCCGCGTCGACGGTGAACGGGGTTCGCTCGTGACCGTCGCCAGCGTCGAGGGCCTGGAAGGTACGGCGGGCGGCAGTTCGTACAACGCGGCCAAGGGCGGCGTCGTCCTGCTCACCAAGAACATCGCGCTCGACTACGGACCGAGCGGCATCCGGGCCAACGCCATCTGTCCCGGCTTCATCGAAACGCCGATGGCCCAGGCCGTCTTCGGTCTCCCTGGCATGGAGGGCCCGCTGCAATCCATCACCACCGAACACGCCCTGCAGCGGCTGGGTCAGCCGGAGGAGGTCGCGGCGATGGCGGCGTTCCTGCTGTCACCCGACGCCTCGTTCGTCAGCGGCCAGGCCATCGCGGTCGACGGCGGCTACACCGCCGGCCGCGATCACGGTGTCGTCAAACTCTTCGGCTTTCCCTCCTAGCGCCTTAAGATTCGCGCATGGTCACTCCCGATGAGGCGATCGAGGCGATTCGAGGCACCGGCGGTGCGCAGCCGGGCTGTCGCGCGCTGCACGCCAAAGGCACGCTCTATCGCGGCACGTTCACCGCGACCCCCGATGCGGTCATGCTTTCGCGCGCAAAGCATCTCGACGGCTCGACGGTCCCGGCGCTGATCCGCTTCTCCAACGGCGCCGGCAATCCCAAGCAGCGCGACAACGTGCCGGGGATCCGCGGGATGGCGGTGAAGTTCTCCCTGCCCGACGGCTCCACCACCGACGTGTCGACGCAGACCGCGCGCCTGTTCGTCTCGAACACACCGGACGGATTCGTCGATCTGCTCAAGGCGATGCGGCCCGGCCTGACCACGCCGCTGCGCATGGCCAAGTATTTCCTCACCCATCCCCGACTGCTCGGCGCGCTGCCGGTAGTGCGCGACGCCAACAAGATCCCGGCGAGCTACGCCACCATCGAGTACCACGGCTTGCACGCCTTCCGCTGGGTCGCCGCCGACGGCAGCGCCAGATTCGTTCGCTACCACCTGGTTCCGGCCGTGACGGAGAACTACCTGTCGGCATCGGCCGCCCACGGGGAGGGACCGGACTTTCTCGCCGACGAGCTGAACACGCGCTTGGACAGCGGGCCGGTGCGGTTCGAATATCGCGTGCAGATCGCCGGGCCCACCGACTCGACGGTCGACCCGTCCGCGCCCTGGCAGAGCACGCAGATCGCCACCGTCGGCACCCTCGAGATCACCGGCCCGGAGACCCAGCGCGAGCACGGCGGCGACATCGTCGTGTTCGACCCGATGCGGGTGACCGACGGCATCGAGCCCTCCGACGATCCGGTCCTGCACTTCCGGACACTCGCGTATTCGGCGTCGGTCAAGCTTCGCACCGGCGTCGACCGCGGGGCCGAAGCGCCACCCGCCTGACGGGGAGCCGAACCCGCTAGTCGCCCGCCTGCCGAAACCGGCGGCAGGCTAAGGTTTTTCTTCAGTGTCGCCATCCCACATGCTTCTGATTTGCTTGGCCGGGTTCGGCGCCGGCGCCATCAACGCGCTCGTCGGGTCCGGCACCCTGATCACGTTCCCCACGCTGGTCGCCCTCGGCTTCCCGCCCGTCACGGCCACCATGTCGAACGCGACCGGTCTGGTCGCCGGCAGCGTGTCGGGCACCTGGGGCTACCGCGCCGAGCTGCGCGGTCAATGGAATCGACTGCGCTGGCAGCTCCCGGCATCGCTGGCCGGCGCGGTGCTGGGCGCCTTCCTGCTGCTGCATCTGCCGGAGAAGGTATTCGCCGAGGTGGTGCCGGTGCTGTTGATCCTGGCGCTGCTGCTGGTGGTCGTCGGGCCGCGGATCCAGGCGTGGACGGGCCGGCGCGCCGAGGTGGCGGGCCGCTCACCCGAGCACATCACGCCGGGCCGCATGGCCGTCCTGGTGCTCGGCACGTTCGCCGTCGGCGTCTACGGCGGCTATTTCACCGCCGCTCAGGGCATCCTGCTGGTCGGCCTGATGGGCGCGCTGCTGCCGGAGTCGGTGCAGCGGATGAACGCGGCCAAGAACCTGATGACGCTCGTGGTGAATGTCGTTGCGGCGGTGGCCTATACGTTGGTGGCCTTCGACCGGATCAGCTGGCCGGCGGCCGGGCTGATCGCGGCGGGCTCGCTGGTCGGCGGACTGGTCGGGGCGCGCTACGGGCGCCGGTTGTCGGGGAACGCGCTGCGCGCGACGATCGTGGTGGTGGGCCTGATCGGGCTGTATCGACTGCTCGGCGTCGCGTAACGGAAAGGGCTGTACCCCAAGGGGTTCAGCTCAGCGTGGCGGCGGCCACCCCTTCGATGACGTCCATCACCTCGCCGCGCTTGCGCCACGCCCGCAGCTGGCGCATCGCTCCGTTACCCTGCGCGGCGACACGGTCGAGTTCGCCGACGACGCGGTGATATTCGCCGAGCGACTCCAGCGCCGGCCGCACGCGGTGCACCAGCGTGCCCAACTGCTCACGGGCCGGCACCGCTCCGCGGCCGTGGATCAGGTCGAGCGTGCGCCCGGCAAGCCCGTCGTGGGCGGCCTTCCAGTACGCCGCGCGCAGGGCCGCCGGCGCGAGCCGTCCGGGCTCGTCCTCGCCCGCTTCGAGCGCCGTCATCACCGCGGCCCTGACCAGCGTGGCGAGCAGCACCGTCTCCGCAACGGTCGCCGGCACGTCGGCCACCCGCACCTCGATCGTCGGGAAGTTCTCCGACGGCCGGACGTCCCAATAGATCATCTTCTGGTCGAGGATCACTTCGCTGTCGATGAGCATCCGCACCGCGCGGTCGTAGTCGTCGGGCGAGGGGAAGAAGGGCGGCGGCCCGGCCACCGGCCAGCGTCGCCACAGGACGCTGCGCCAGCTCGCATAGCCGCTGTCGGCGCTGCGGTACACCGCCGAATTCGCCGACAGGGCAAGCAATGAGGGCAGCCACGGCCGCAGCCAATTGCTGACATGGACGGCCGCCGCACGGTCCGGAACCTGCACGTGCACGTGGCATCCGCAGATGCCCTGCTCGTGCGCGACCATCCCGTACTCGGCGCCGATGCGGCGGTAGCGGGGGGTGTCGGTGACGGGAAACTCGTGCGGTGTGGTGGGCGGAAGCCCCGCAGCGAGCAGCCGAAGCCCGACGGCCTCGGCCGCCTGCGCCGCGGTGCGCCGCAGCCGGGACAGCTCCTCGCCGAGTTCTGCGCTGGTGGCCACGACGCTCGAGGTGGTTTCCACCTGGCAGCTGCTCAGTTCCAGCTGCAGCTCGACACCCCGGCGCTCGGCCTCGGCGGCCACATCGGCGTTTCGCGGAGCCGGTTCGCCGGTTCGCGGGTCGACGAGAAGGAATTCCTCCTCCGCGCCGAAGGTGGGAGGGTCGCTCATCCCAGCCGGTGCGGGCCGATCAGCGCCTGTGCTGTCCCCGTCACCAACGAGCCGCGGACGCCAGCGCGGAGTCTGCGGTCGGGTAGATCGGCAGGATGGCGGACAGGCCGCACGCGTCGACGATGCGGGCGACGATCGGCTCGCGGCTCACCAGACGCAATTCGACGCCGCGGTCCTTGCAGCGGTGCGCCTCATCGGCCAGCACCGCGAACGCGCAGCAGCCCATGAACTCGAGGCCCGTGACGTCGACGACCAACGGGCCGGCCGCGGTGACGATGCCGGCCACTTCGCTGATCAGCTGGCGCCAGGTGTGCTCATTGCAAGCGTCGATCTCCCCGCCCGCATAGATCAGCACCGCCGGGCCGCAGCGATCGGCCGTCGCGCGCAGCGTGCTGTTCGGATCGCCCAGCTCGTAGACCAGCTTCGTGCTGAGCATGAGATGGGTAGTTGTCATCAGTTCTGCAATAGCCGAGCTCATCGTGGACCCCCTAATCGACCGGCGTCTACGACGCCGCGATGGATGCCCGTCCTGCCCTCTGAAGACAGACTCTTCGCGGATTGCGAATCTCTTTTCTATAACAAGACAGGTCGGTCTGTCTACATGTCCTGCCTAAGAGTATGTTGTGGCTTGTTATGACAACTTCCGATGTCGGAACGCCCGCCGCGTCGGCTCGTGAACGCATCCTGGCCGCGGCATATGACCTGTTCAGCCGGCGTGGAATCCGCGCTGTCGGCACCGAAGAGGTGATCGATCGGGCCGGTGTCGCCAAGGCCACGTTGTACCGTCATTTCGCGACGAAGAACGACCTGGTGCTGGCCGTGCTGCAGCGGCGCGAAGAACTATGGACGCACGGCCTGATCGAGGAGCAGTCGCGGCGGCGGGGCCAGACGCCCGAGGAACAGTTGCTTGCGATCTTCGACGTCATGCACGACTGGATTCAGCTCCGCGACGGGTACGAAGGCTGCTCGTTCCTCAACGTGCTGCTCGAGCTGGGGGCGGATTCCCCCGCCGGACAGGCCTGCATCACCCACATCGACCACGTCCGCGACATCGTGCGTCACCGCGCCGTCGCGGCGGGGCTGACCGACGTCGAGGACTTCGCCTCGTCGTGGCACATCCTGATGAAGGGCGCCATCGTGCTGGCGGCGGTGGGCGACTCGGATGCGGCCTTGCGCGCCCGCAGGATGGCGATCGGTCTCATCGAAGAGCACCGGCCGGTCGCACCGGAAGATTTCGGCGAGGCGGCCAGTTAGCCGGGGTTTCAGGCGGCGTCGGCCGCGGTGCTCTCGGCCTTTCGGTAATGCTCGGCCTCGAGTTCGGCGATCGCGCGGGAGGTGCGTTCGCGCAGCAACACCGCGGCGATCAGACCGCAGACGACGGCGATGACGAGCGCGATCCAGGAGAACCGCTCCAGCCAGCGCTCCGCGGCCATCCCGGCGAAATACACCACCGCCGTGGTGCCGCCGGCCCAGCAGATGGCGCCCGAGACGTTGGCCGCCAAGAAGCGCGGGTAGTGCATCTTCAAGGCTCCGGCCAGCGGACCGGCGAAAATCCGCAGCAGCGCGATGAAACGGCCGAAGAAGACCGCCCGAACTCCCCAGCGGTTGAACAACGTTTCCGCCAACGCGACGTGTCCGGGACCGAAATGTTTGGGGAACCGCCGGCCGAGGCGGTCGAAGAGCGGCATGCCGAACCGGCGCCCGATGGCATAGCCGATCGAGTCGCCGACCACCGCGCCGATCACCGCCGCGACGCCGACACCGATCGGGTTGACGGGCAGGTCGTCATGCGACGACATCAGCGCCGCGCTGACCAGCACGATCTCGCCCGGAAGGGGAATGCCCAGGCTCTCGACCCCCACCACACCGCCGACCACCAGGTAGACCGCGAGTGGCGGGATCGAGTGCAGCAAAGCCTCCACATCCATGCGTCCAGGATGCCTGACCGTCCGGCGATACGCGCCCTAAACCCGCGGGTTCGCGTCGGCCGGTCCGCTCGGCGTGCTGAGGCTCTCCAACTGGGGCCGTTTCGGTTCCCGCCCGTCGGCCGACGACCAGCCGCGCAGCCGGCGCCAAATCCACGGGAAGAAACTGTCCTGCGTCCAGCGCAGCTGTTCGTAAGCGCCGTTGGTGAGCGACCGCCGCCCGGCGCCGGGGCTGCCGTGGGCCCAATCATGGTTGCTGCCGGGCAAATTCAGGGCCTCGGCGGCCGCGGCGGCGAACAGCATGTGGCCTTTGGTGGAGGCGTGCACGCGGTCGATGGCCCAGGTGTCCAACTCGCGCATCGACGGCGCGTTGTACAGGTCGACGAGCCCGAACCCGTAGCGATCGGCGGCCGCCGTGATCGCCGCGTTGATGCGGGCGAGACGCCCCGACACCAGCCGGCCGAGCGGGAGGAACTGCGCGACGTTCGGGAAGGTCGTCGTCACCACGGTCGCGCCGGACCTGGCCAGCGCGGCGTAGACGTACTCGAGGTCGGCCAGGGCGGGGCCGAACGACCGCCCCGGCTGGATGACGTCGTTCATCCCGGCGCACACGGTGATCAGGTCCGGCCGCATCGCCAGGGCCTGCGGAACCTGCTCGCACAAGACGTCGGCGATCCGTTTGCCGCGAATCGCGAGGTTGGCGTAGTGCAGGCCCGGGTAGATCGAATCGACCATGACGGCGAGCCGGTCGGCGAATCCGAGGAGACCGACAACGTCGTCGCCGTCCCACAAGCCCTCGGTCTGACTGTCCCCGATGGCGACGTAACGGCGATATCCAGACGGAATAGCCCCGCTCACGAAGCCGAGAATAATCGAAGGGACGCCCGCAACTGGTTACCGTGAGTGCATGACGAAAAAGCGCGAGCGGAGCGCGGAGGACGCCGAGGCGCCGGCCGCCGATTCGCTTGCGCCGCAGTATCCGATCGAGTCGGTCGACAACGCACTCAAGCTGCTGTTGTTGTTGGGCGAGCAACCCCAGATCCGGTTGAGCGAGGCCACCCGTTACCTGGGCGTGGCATCGTCCACCGCGCATCGGTTGCTGGCGATGCTGGCCTACCGCGGCTTCGTCCGGCAAGACCCGACGTCGAAGGCTTACCTGCCCGGCCCGTCGTTGACCGGCGTGGCGTTCGCGATCTTCAGCCGCATCGACATCCAGCGATCGGCGACCCCGATCATGCGAAGCCTCGGCGAACAGTTGCGCGAAACGATTCACGTCGGGATGTTGGACGGCGCCAGCATCCGCTTCGTCGCCGCCGTCGAAGGCCCGGCCGCGGTCCGGGTGGCGTCCCGGCTGGGCCGCACCATGCCGGCGCATTGCACCTCGACGGGCAAGGTCATGCTGGCGCAGCTGCCGGAGGCGGAGCTGCGTCAGCTGCTGCCGCACGAGCGGTTGGAACGCATCACGTCGTCCTCGATCGGCAGCCGGACCGAGTTGGAGGCCGAGCTTGCCGCCATTCGCGAGCGCGGGTACGCCATTAACCGCGAGGAGAGCGAGGAAGGCGTCGCTTCGGTCGCGGTGCCCATACCGACGCGGGCGCCGGGCCTGCGACTCGCGCTCAACGCCGCCGCCCCGCAAAACCGGCTGGACGCCTCCCGGTTCGCCGCGGTGGCCGCGGCACTTGCCAAGGCGGCCAAGGAGATTGGCGACGAGCTGGGCTGAGCGGCCGGCTTCACCGACGCTATATCCGGTGCGGGACTTCCGGTCGCAGGAAAACGTCGTTGAGCGTGACGGTGCGCAGCCTGCGCGATCGAATGACGTCCACGAGCTGCCCGTAAACATGGGTGATCGGTGGGTGGTTGAGGTGGCCGATCACGATGTTCTGTGGGATGAACGACTGGTACGCCATCCTGACAATGTGGTCTTCGGAAACCAGTGCGGAGTCCCGTAAGTCGCCGGACCACAACGTGGTCACCCGGTAGCCCAGATCGGCGGCCACTGCGGCGACCGCGGCATTGTGATGGCCATACGGCGGCCGCAAGTACGGGGTGGCGTCCACACCATACGTATTCCGCAGCAACGCGTCCGTGCGAGTCAGCTCCTCGGCGATTTGGCCCTTCGATAGTTGGGTCAAGTCGGGATGCGTCCACGTGTGGTTGCCCAGCTGGATTTGTCCGGATTCGACCAGCGGTCGAAGCAAGCCGGCGTTGTCGGTCCACGAGCGATAGGCGCCGGTGACGAAATAGGTGAGCCGCACACCGGTGTCCTTGGCGAATTGTGTGTAAAGCCGCACCACATCGGTGTTGGCGCCGTCGTCGACCGTCCACGCCAACAGATCGCCGTTGCCCGGAAGTTTGTTCAGCACACCGCCGCCGGGCAGTGCGACACGCGATCGAGGGTCCGGTGGGGGTGACAAAGGCGGCAAGACGGGAGCCGCCGGGAGTGGCGCGGATCCGGGAACATCGCCACGCGCCACCGCCTCGTTGGGGCCGCCGGTGGAGTACCGCGAGATACCGCTGACGGCCACCGTTGCGGCCAGCGCGACCAGGAACCGGCGCCGGTCCAGTTCGGCCACGTGAGTACTCCTGGGTTGTCGGCGCCGATTCGGGCACCGCAAAACGAATTTGGGGCAGCTAGCTGGACAGGCTAAGTGCGCTGCTAACGCGATCCCGGCATATCCGTCGAGTGTTCGCCCGCTGATATGAACCTGTGACGCAAGCTCAGTCAGCCGGCAACCGCGCCACCTCGTGACGCCAGGCGGCCTCGGCCGTGAACGACGGCCCCAGGTCGGGCAGGTCGTCCCAGTCGGCGTCGTCGATATCCCGCAGGGCTCCGCCGGCGCCTTTCACCCGCAACGACATTCGGGCCAGCGCGTCGAGGCTGATCGCCTGCAACACCGCCTGCGCCACGGTGGCGGCCGCGCTGGTGATCCCGTGTCCGCGGCAGATCACCACCGGCCGGCCGCGCATGGCCGCCACCATGTCCCTGCCGAGCGCCGGGGTGCGGATCAGCACGGCGCGCTCGTAGACGGGCACGCCCCCGCGCGCCAGCCACGCGCCGGGAATGTCGTAGGCGCCGTAGATCGGCCGGATCGCGATGCCGGCCAGGTCCGCGGCGACCACGGCGGGCGGGTGCAGATGCGCGACGGCCCGGTGCCGCGAATCGGCCAGCATGGTTTCGACGTGGATGGGCAGTTCGTTGGGGACGCGGTACCCGTCGAGTTCGCCGTCGGCACCGGCGCCGCCGTCGAAGGTGATCAGCCGGATGTCGCTGGGCCGGGTGAACGCCACCCCGGTGTCGGTGTCGCTGCGGCAGCGGATGAGCAGGCGCTCGTCGTCGACCCGCAGGCTCAGGTGGCCGAGAATGCCGTCGACCAGGCCGCGGGCCGCGGCCACCCGGCAGCCCTCCGCCACCAGCGCGCGTTGCTCGTCGAGGGAGCTCATCGTGGTGCGCCCAGCCCGAATCCCCCGTCGGGGCGGACGGTTTCGCCGGTGATCCCGCGGGCACGGTCGGAGGCCAGGAACACGAAACTCCACGCGTGGTCTTCCCCGGAGAGCGCGACATTCAGCGGCGTGCGCGCGGCCACCTCCTGCGCCCGGTTGGGGGTGTCGTCCAGGCGGACGCCCTCGAGCCCCAGGCTGGCAAGCCCGCGCAGGTCGGTGTTGAGCGTGCCGCCCGGCGCCACCCCGTTGACCCGGATCTGCGGCGCCAGCTCGTGGGCCAGGGCGGACACCAACCCGCGGACGGCGAACTTCGACGACACGTACAGCGCGCCGCCGCGCCCGGGATAGAACGACGACGCGGACTCGGTCAGGACGATCGAGGATCCCGTCCCGGCCCGCAGCCGGGGGAGCGCCGCCTTGACGGACTGCAGGTGGCTGAGCACGTTGGTGCGAAACATCTCGTCGAACGCGTCGGGAAGGTCGTCGGCGTCGACGTCGCCGATGCCCTTGTAGAAGTCGAAGATTCCGACGCAGTTGACCAACGTGTCCAATCCACCGTACGCATCCGCCGCGGCGTCGACCGCTCGTTCGTTGGCATCGCGGGTGATCGCGTCGCCTTCGACGACCGGAACGTCGGGCAACTGCCGGCGCAGGGCCTCGCACTTTTCGTGATCACGTTCCAGTGCAGCGACTTTCGCGCCCTCGGCGCGAAACGCGTCCAGCACGGCCCGGCCGATCCCCGAACCGGCGCCGACGACTAGTGCGCGCTTGCCCTCAAGCCAGCCGGCCATCGCCATCCTCGGGTTCATCGGGCAGCAACGGTGCGTGGGAATTGCCGACCAGCGCCGCCAGGGTGCGACCGTTCTGCCAAGTCAGGGCCTCGACCTCGAGCGCGTCCAACGTGATCCATTGCCCGGATCGCGGTGCGCTGATCAGCAGCCTCGACCCGTTTCGGGTGTCGACCCGGCGCACCACCACCTCGGTGAATTCGTTTGCGACGACGAGGGGTTCGCCGACCGACCCGTCCAGCAGCCGCTGCAGTTCGTCATTCACAGGAACACCGCCAGGTTTTGCATCCGTAGTACCGACTCGTCGGCGATGATATTGCGCCGGGCCAGTTTCAGTGTCTTTTGGGGGCCGCCGCACCAGCGCAGCACGTCCTCGCGGCCGCACGACATCAAGGCGCTTTCGTTCACGTCGCCCCGGCTGCGGAACAGCAGTTCGGCCGACTCGACCAACAGATGCGCCGGGTCATCGCATTCGAACGTGCGCACGTTGGTGATGAAGTGACGCAGCCGCGACGGCGGATCCTCCGCCCAGGCGTGCTCGGTGCCCATCCGCGCGACCCGCTGGCTCAGCGAATACTTGTCCTCGTCGAAGTGCGCCATGCCCGGGGAGGTGTCGAAACCGGCGCCGCGCGCGGTGGTGACCCGCACGGGCATCACGTAGCGGACGTCGTCGGTCAACGTCTGAAGCCACGCCTCATATTGCTGGGCGTCCAGCAGGTACGCCTCGTCCACCAGGAACTGATGCGCCTGCAGATGCCGAACATCGTTGAATGGCAACGGCTTTCTCATGCGCCGGCCCCTTGAAGGTAATCGGCCCACAAGTTCAGCAGCGCGCGCTGGTTGTACTCGTTGTAACCGACCTGCGCGCGTCCCGGCCCGTGGAACGACTCGGCGGTCAGCGGCTCGACGACCGGGCTGCCGTCGGAGCGCAGGCCCATCCGGCTGTTCAGCAGCAGCCGGCGGGCCATCGAGCCGCCGGCGGTGGTGGTCAGCGACACCCAGTTCTCCACGTCGTCTTGCTCGAACATCCCGGTCGAACCGAAGCACATCAGATACGCCTTGTACGAATCTTGTTTGTACTGCGGGGGAGCGGCGGAGTCCACCGCGAACCACGAGCACACCTCGGTTTCGTTTTCGCTGATCGGCTGCCACAGCCGGATGGAGATGAACGGCAGGGTTTCATCGTCCTGACCGTCACGCACCTTCGGCCAGTTGTGCACGAAGCTCAGGTTCGGAAAGCAGGTGGCGGCGGAGATCATGAAACCGTCTTCGCCGACCATCCGCTGCTGTTGCGGCGTCCATACGTCTTTGATCCGGCCGATCATCTCGTCGGGGTAGCCGACGTAGCGCATCCGCTCGTCGAAGCTGCCCGGCGGGAGTTTGTAGGTGGTGCCGCCGCCCCGGTGCGCCCAGTAGGTGGCACCGTCCTTGCGCTTCTGCGCTTTCGGCTCACGGAACAGGCCGATGTCGACGATCGACGCATGGGTGTGCGGCGTGTGGTACATGTCGCCGGCGAAGTTTTCGGCGCCGATCTTCCAGTTGGCCTTGATGCGCCAGCGCTGCGGCCCCCGCACTTCCAGGCCGCTGGTGCTTTGTCTGGTGTAGAAGTCCAGATAGAACTTGAAGTCGCCGAGGAAGTCTTCGAGCGGTTCGGCGCTGGCGTCCATGCTGATGAACAGCAGACCGTTGTAGCTCGCGAACTTCGGTGCCGGCAGCAGGGTTTGGGCGCTCCTGGCGAACCCGTCCTCGCCTCCGTAGGCCTCCCGATGGAACGGCAGGCCGGTGAGCTGGCCGTCGTTGCGGTAGGTCCAACCGTGGTACGGGCAGCGGAAGTTGGAGGCGTTTCCCATCTCCGCGCGACACACCTGCATGCCGCGGTGCAGGCACATATTGAACATCGCCCGGATCTCGCCGTCCGAGTCGCGGGTGATGATGAAGGAGTCGTCGAGGACGCGGCGCACCACGTAGTCGCCGTCCTGCGGGATCTCGGATTCGTGCGCCACGAACGTCCACGCCCGGCCGAACAGCCGCTCCTTTTCCAGCGCGAACAATTCCCGGTCGTTGTAGATGTGGGCGGGGATCATCCCCCGGCGGACGCTGGCGAAAATTGGGTCGAAAAGACCGTCGCAAGCGTCGCGATGGACTGTCACGGTAACCCCCGCCCCACGCTCCAGCTGTCTGCTATGCAGAGATGTATTCCGCTAAGTAGAGTCTCGCATCCACCCGCCGCCGGTCAATCGGCCGTTTGCGGGCCGCTCACCGGCCCCGATCCGCGGTCAGGCGTTTACAAGAATGCTTTGTGCTAACTCACAGGTTGCTAGCAATCGCGTGACCAGATGGCCGGGATACGGTGGTCACGTCGGCTCCGCTGCGCATGTGAGCGCGCGGTAACTATGGGGTAATCGGTTCGATTTTGCGTGCGTTGCCGTCTTTTGGCGACGAATCTGAGGAAGGACTGGTCGATGGCTGCTCGCTCACTGGATGGTCGATTGCGGAAGCTGGGAGCGCGGGTGGTTTCCGCCATCGGGCGGCAAGAATGGCTGGATCGGCCGAGTTATCGGTTCGAACACATGCTGAGCTTCGCCTATAACGGCCTGGGCAGCGCCCGCAACACCGTCACCAACGCCTTGCACGGAGTTTGGCTCGGCCACCCGGTTCACCCCCCGCTGGCGTCGCTGACGAGCGGGGCGCTCGGTACGACCGTCGCGCTGGACGCCCTCAGCCTGCTGCCGGGCCGGCCCGCCAGCGAAGTCCGCGACGCGTCGAAGTTCGCGTCCCGCGCCCTCGGGGTGGGCATCCTGGCCAGCATCGGGTCCGCCGTCACCGGCGTCACCGATTGGCAGCACACCCATGAATCCGACCGCCGGGTGGGCGCGGTGCACGGCCTGGTCAACCTGGTCGCGACCGCGCTCTACGCGCAGTCCTGGTGGGATCGCCGCCGAGGCCGCCATGGCCGCGGGATCGCGCTGACGGCCCTGGGCTACGGCATCACCGTCGCGGGCAGCTATCTCGGCGGGGCGTTGGTGTTCGAGTCCGGCATCGGAATCGACCAGTCGGGTGCGCGGCTGCGCACCACGGAATGGACGCCCGTGCTCTCCGCGAGCTCGCTGAACGGAAAGCCGGTGCGTGTCGAGGTCGACGGGGTGGGCCTGGTGGTGTGCCAGACCAGGCCCGGGGAGGTCGCGGCGTTCGGGGAGTTGTGCCCGCACTTGGCGGCCCCAATGGCCGACGGCTGGATCGACCGGGGCCGGCTCGTATGTCCTTGGCACGGTTCATGGTTCGCGGCCGAGTCGGGAGACGTGCTGCGTGGCCCGGCGGCGGCCCCGCTGCCCTGTTACCAGGCGCGGTTGGTCAACGGAATGGTCGAAGTTAGAGGCGAACCCGAGCCCGGGCCCGCGCTCGGTGGTGTGGTCGCGATCGGAGAAGGGGAAGGTAAGTGAACGCCTACGACGTGCTGAAAGAACACCACCTCGTGCTCAAGGGCCTGGGCCGCAAGGTCAGCGAGGCGCCGGTGAATAGCGAAGAGCGGCATGCCCTTTTCGATGACATGCTGATCGAACTCGACATTCACTTCCGCATCGAGGACGACCTGTACTACCCGGCCCTCAAAGACGCCACCAAGCTGATCGCGGTCGCCCACGCGGAGCACCGCCAGGTGATCGACCAACTTTCCGTGCTGCTCAAAACCCCGCAGAGCGCGCCGGGTTACGAGGACGAATGGAACTCCTTCAAGACGGTGCTGGAGGCCCACGCCGACGAAGAGGAGCGCGACATGATTCCGGCTCCTCCCGAGGTGAAGATCACCGACGCGGAGCTCGAGGAGCTGGGCGACCAGATGGCCGCGAAAATGGAGCAATACCGTGGGTCGGCCCTGCACAAGATGCGCACCAAGGGGCGGGCGGCGCTGGTGCGCTCGCTGTAATTCCGACGACACCGCCGGCTTGCGGGGCTCGCCGGGCCAGCGAGAGTAGCGTCACGGCTCATGAACCCCGAGTGTGTCGCGTCTCAGGGTGACATCACGGCCGAGATTGCCGCCATCGCAGCCGAATACCGGGGTCGAGAAGCGCAGCCCCGGCTCGACTACCCGCCCTATCGTGGCACCGTCCTGCGCCATCCCAAACAACCCCTGGTGTTGGTCGACCCCGAGGAGGTCGAACGTTGGGCGCCCTGCTTCGGCCACCAGGACGTCGACCCGCTCGACGCTGACCTGACGGCCGGCCATCCTGGCGAACCCCTTGGAGAACGCGTCATCGTCGCCGGGCGGGTGCTCGACGGATCGGGCAAACCGGTGGCCGGTCAGCTGATCGAGATCTGGCAAGCCAACGCCGGCGGCCGTTACCGCCACCAGCGCGACCAGCATCCGGCTCCGCTCGACCCCAACTTCACCGGCGCCGGCCGGTGTCTGACCGGGCCGGACGGGTCGTATCGCTTCCTGACCATCAAGCCCGGCCCGTATCCGTGGCGGAATCACCACAACGCGTGGCGCCCGGCGCACGTCCACTTCTCCGTCTTCGGGACCGTTTTCCCGCAGCGCCTGGTCACCCAGATGTACTTCCCGGGCGACCCGATGTTCGACCTGGACCCGATCTTTCAGTCGGTCCTCGACCCCGCCGCGCGGCAACGGCTGATCGCCCGCTACGACCACGACCTCACCGAGCCGGAGTTTGCGACCGGCTATCGGTGGGACATCGTGCTGGCCGGTGGCGCCCCAACTCCGACTGAGCGAAACAATGAGTGAATGTGCTTGCACCCCAGGGCAAACGGTCGGGCCGTTCCTCGACCTCGGGTTGCCGTATCCCGGTGACAACGCCCTGGCCGGCGAGGGGCATCCGCACGCCGTCCGGCTCCACGGCACGGTCTACGACGGCGTCGGCGACGGCGTTCCGGACGCCCTGGTCGAGCTGTGGCAACCCGACGGCGCCGGTCGCATCCCGCGCCAGGCCGGTTCGCTGAACCGCGACACCACGACGTTCACCGGATGGGGCCGCTGTGCGACCGACACTGCCGGTCGTTACGCCTTCACCACCGTGGCGCCCGGTTCGGCGAGCGCCGGACGGCCGCCGTTCTTCGCCCTCACCGTGTTCGCGCGGGGCCTGCTGGACCGGCTGTTCACCCGCGCCTACCTACCCGACGGCGACCTGGGCGCCGATCCGTTGCTGGCCGGCCTCGATGCCGAGCGACGCGCCACCGTGCTGTGTGACGCCGAAAGCGGTTGCCGGGAATACCGTTTCGACATCCACCTGCAGGGCCCGCGCGAGACCGTCTTCCTGGCGTACCGAGACGGTGGGCGATGACCAACTTGTTGTGGCCCGGGGATCATCGGGCCGGAGAGCAGATGACGGATCGGGCGCTGCTGGAATCGATGGTCGCGGTGGAATCCGCCTGGCTGCGTGCCCTGTCCGCCGCGGGGCTGGCCCCGGCCGAGTGCGCCGACGCGGACCTGTCGAACCTGTTGGGCCACAACGACTGTGAAGCCGTGGCGGCCACCGCCGAGGACGGCGCCAACCCGGTCATCGGCCTCGTCGCCCTGCTGCGGCAGCGGGCCGCGCCGGCCGTCGCGCCGTGGATCCATCGCGGACTCACCAGCCAGGACGTCCTGGACACCGGCCTGATGCTCGGCGTGCGCGGCGTCGTCGGAGAGCTGGTAACGCGGCTGGCGGAGCAGATCTCGACGCTGACGGAACTCGCCACACTGCACCGGGTGACGCCCATGGTGGCGCGCACCCTCACCCAGCACGCGGCGCCCACCACATTCGGCGCGAAGGTGGCCGGCTGGTTGAACGGCGTCGTCGATGCCTTCGACGGGCTGTCCGCGCTGGTCGTTCCCATCCAGATCGGTGGGGCCGCCGGGACATTGGCCGCCACCACGGAGCTGGCGACGCTGCTCACCGGCGCCGCCGATCCCGCCGAGGTCTCCACCGGCCTGGTGCAAAGCGCGGCAACGGGTTTGGGTTTGGGTGTCCGATTGCCCTGGCACACCACGCGGACACCGGTCACCGCGGCCGCCGACGCGTTCGTCGGCTGCACCGACTCTTGGGGCCGGATCGCCTCGGACATCGTCATCCTGGCCCGCCCGGAGATCGGCGAACTGAGCGAGCCGGGCGGCGAGAGCCGCGGGGGTTCGTCGTCGATGCCGCACAAACGAAACCCGGTTTTGTCGATCCTCATCCGCCGGGCCGCCCTATCCGCACCGCAGCTGGCAGCGACCCTGCACACCGCCGCGGCGCTGGCCAACGACGAGCGGCCCGACGGCGCCTGGCATGCCGAATGGGACACCTTGCGCACCTTGGCCCGCCGCACCGTCGTCGCCGGGTCCCAATGCGGCGAGCTGCTGGCGGGGCTGGCGGTACATGCCGATCGGATGTCCGAAAACCTCGACGCGGCAAACGTTTCGGGGGAACAAGAGGCGATCGCCGAGCTGGCGGGGAAGTCGCCGTCGCCAACCTACTTCGGTGCGGTGGACCGGCTGATCGACCAGAGCCTGGACCGCGCCCGACGGGCGCTCGGTCAGCGCTGGTAAATGCTGGCCAGCCAGATGTGCAGCAGCGTGTCGATCGCCCGGTCCTCGGGCATCGCCTCGTCCTCGGCGGTGAACGTCGCGGCCATCACCCGCTCACTCAACATGTTGAGCGCGACCGACAGCTGCTCCGCCGGGATGGTGTCGGGGGCGGCGCCCCGACCGCGCTCCGCCTTGATGGCCACGGTGGTCAGTGAGATCCACCTCTGCATGAGCGTGGACCACAACTGCCGCACCTCGGGGTTGGTCGCCTTCGCCGCGGCGCCGGCCACGGCGACCGCAGGGTGAGAGCCAGACACCTCGAAGAATGCCTCGATGCGCGCCCGCCATAGTTCCGCGGGGTCGCCGGACGATATGCCGCCGAGCGTCCTGAGGGCTGCCTGCGCCTTCCCGTTCATCTGGTCGAGCAGAGACAGCAACACCGCGTTCTTCGATCGGAAATAGAAGTAGAAGGTGGGGCGCGAAATCCCGGCGCCCTTTGCTAGGTCGTCCACCGAAAAGTCGGCCAGCGGCCGTTCCTGCAGAAGCCGCTCGGCGGTGGCCAGTATCGCCCGTTCGCGGTCGTCGGCCGAATGAGGCGACGCCCGGCGGCCCCGCGAGGCATGCGGGTATTTGGTCTGTGTCGGGAGGTCGGACACGCCCGCTACTGTTGGGCACGTCGATATACGCGAACGAAACTGTTGATTAAGCCCAGCAATAATGTCGATTAAGTTCGACGCTTTCTTGGTGCGCGTCGACACATTTGCTGGCCCCGTTTCAACGCGCCGGGCTGGCCCCGCGGCCCGGCCGACGAACGACCTCGCGATTCGGGACTTCCGCCCCTACTCCGGCCCCTGCGCGGAATGGTCGCATCTGTTGATGACGAAGAACGACGACGGCACCAAGGCATGCCACATCGACGTGCTGGTCGAAGAGCGCGACGAAAAGACCCGGGCGAAGGCGCGACTGTCCTGGGCGGGCAAGACCCTCGTCGGCGTTGGCCTGGCGCGACTCGACCCAGCCGACCAGCCTGTGGCCACGATCGGCGACGAGCTCGCAATCGCCCGCGCGCTGTCCGATCTGGCGAATCAGCTGTTCGCTGCGACCTCCACCGATATTCAAGCCAGTACGCACGAACCCCTCACGGGTCTGCATCACTGACGACAGCGACGAACCACGAAAGCCACCATGAGACAAAGACCCGATTTACCCGCTGTGCTCGACGTCCAGGTAACGACGCGCGGCCAGCTACCCGACGCCGAGGACTACGCGCGGACAAAGATCGGCGAGCTCGGCCACCTTACCCACGAACCGGTGCTGCACGCCCACGTCAAGTTGGGCGAGCACGGCGACCCCGCGGTGGCTCGCCGGGTGATCGCGCAGGCGAACCTCGACGTCAACGGCCGGCCGGTGCGTGCGCAGGTCGAAGGCGTCACCGCGCGGGAGGCGATCGATCGACTCGAGGCGCGACTGCGTCGCCAACTGGAGCGCGCCGCCGAACACTGGGAAGCGAAACGAGGCGGCATGCCCCGTCGCGGCCCGCACGAATGGCGGCACGAAACCGAGCCGACGCACCGGCCGAAGTACTTCCCACGACCGGAAAGCGAACGCCGAATCATGCGGCACAAGTCGTACGGCCTGCCGACCTGCACGGTCGAAGAGGCCGCGCTCGAGATGGAGCAGCTCGACTACGACTTTCACCTGTTCACGGAGGAGGGCACGCAGCAGGACAGCGTGCTGTATCGCGAAGGCCCGACCGAATACCGCCTGGCACAGGTCAATCCGGCAGCCGCGGACGAGCTGGCGTCGTTCCAGGTGCCGTTGACCATCAGTCCGCAGCCGGCTCCGCGGTTGAACGTCGAGCAGGCCACCGAGCGGATGGGGTTGCTCGGCCTGCCGTTCCTGTTCTTCGTGGACAGCGCCCGGGACCGTGGCAGCGTGTTGTATCACCGCTACGACGGACACTACGGGCTGATCACACCGGCGAGTTGAACGCCGTTAGGCCAACTGAATCCGCGGCGGTCCCGGCATCCCCCCGTCCGGGACCGCCGCTCCAGCTTTAGCCTTCACTCACCCTTTGACGCACCCCAATGGCATCAGGCGAGCCACTTTGCACGCCAGGCCACCCTGATGGCTCGCCTCGACGACCGCGTCGATGTTCTTGTACGCCTCGGGTTTTTCCTCGGCGAGACCCCTGCGGGAGGTCCCGCGCACGAGGATGCCGCCCTTTGCAAGGCTGGCACGCACCTCGTCGCCGCTGGTGTGGCGGGCCGCTTTGTGACGGCTCAACGTGCGCCCGGCGCCATGCGCGGTGGAAAAGAATGCCGGGTTGCCGGCGACCCCGACAAGCACGTAAGACGCTGTGCCCATGGTGCCCGGTATCAGCACGGGTTGACCGACCGTTGCCAGATCGGCCGGCAACTCCGGATGATGCGGCGGCAGTGAGCGGGTCGCACCCTTGCGGTGCACACACACCGAGCGCGGGTGACCGTCGATGGCGTGCACCTCGACCTTCGCCAGATTGTGCGACACGTCGTAGAGCACATCCAAGGCTGTACCGGTCTCCTCCTCGAAGACGCGGCGCGTTGCCTCGGTCAGCAGTTGCCGGTTGGCGCGTCCGTAATTGGCCGCGGCGGCCATCGCCGCGAGGTAAGCCTGGCCCTCGGGAGAGCGCACCGGCACACACGCCAATTGGCGATCGGGCACCGAAATGCCGTAGCGGCCCATGGCATGCTCCATGAGCCGGACGTGATCGGTACAGATCTGGTGTCCCAGGCCACGCGAGCCGGTGTGGATCATGACGCAGACCGCCTCTTCGGCCAAACCCAGCTGCGTGGCCGCGACCGGATCAAAGATGCGGTCGACGGCCTGGATTTCGAGGAAGTGGTTGCCTGAGCCGAGGCTGCCGATCTGGTCGAGCCCGCGTTCGACCGCCCGGTCGCTGACCGCGCCCGGGTCCGCTCCGGCCATTACGCCGCCGTCTTCGCACCGCTCAAGGTCCCGTGTGACGCCGTGTCCCTGTTCCACCGCGAACCGGGCGCCACCGGTCAGCACCTGCTGCAACGTGTCGCGATCGGGCAGCCGCCACACGCCCTTGGTACCCACGCCACGCGGTATTGCGCGATCGAGCCGGTCCATTATCGCGGGCAGGCGTCCCTGCAGCCGCTCGAGACCAAGCTCGGCGCCCACCAAAAGCCTTACCCCGCAAGAGATATCGAAGCCAACACCACCGGGCGAGACGACGCCGCCGTCCTCGATGTCGGTCGCCGCCACACCACCGATCGGGAATCCGTATCCCCAGTGCACATCGGGCATCGCGAACGACGCACGAACAATCCCCGGCAGCGTAGCCACATTGACCACCTGCATCAGTGCCATGTCACCTTGGTCGTGGGGCAGCAGCTCCCTGGACGCAAACACTATTCCGGGCACTCGCATCGCGCCCTCTCGTTCGATCCGGAACCGGTACGGGGTCTCCTCAATGAGCTTCACGCGCTTGCCTTCGCCTTACACATCGAGCGTCACCAGGCACTGCCAGCCTTGTCCGTCGCGCGACAGCCGAAGGTCGTTGAGTGACACCGCCTTAGGCACCGCGCCCACCTGGACCAGCGCATGCGCGTCGGTCATCGCGAACGCGACCTCGACACCATCGCCGACGTCTTGTAGCTCGAGATCGACAGGCGCTTCACCGGACGTATCCAGGAGGTAAATGACCTCATCGAGTACGGCTACCAGCAGATCGTCATCGCTATCTGCGGTCAGCCGGCGCTGACGAGTGTGGTCCGCATGCGCCGATGACAGGTCCAGGAAGCTTTCGACGACCCCGAGCACCGCCTGCCGAATACAGCCGTCACGGGTCGGTGCCCAAGCCTCGATGCGCAAATCCGCCGTGTGCGGCACGGTTCGATGCCCTGAACCATGGTGTGCCATGGCGTTTTGCGCTACGCACCGCGCCGACTGACCCTGTCGCCGGCCGCGTATCGGAGCAACGCGCCGACCCCGTCGGCGGGCGCGATCCGGCCATCGGCGCGCACCAGTGCGGCGCCCACCGCGATCGCGTTGAACGGCAACGCCTCGTCGGCCCGGGCCACCCGCTGCACGGGTTCGCCGAGTTCGGACAGCGCATCGGCATCCGGGGCGACCGTGGTCAGCGCGTCGCCCGTGACCACGGTGGCGTCCAGCTCACCGATGATCAGGGTGTCAACGTTGCCGTCGCGCAGCGCGGCACACACCGCGGCCAGGCCTTCGGCCGCCAGCCCGGAACCGCGCCCGATCTGCGCTTTGAACCGATCGGCGATGCCGGCCATCTCGGCGTCGCGACGGCGATCGAACTCCGCGGCCGTCATTTCGCGGATTTGGTCCTCGTCGATACCGCTCTTGCGGGCTCCGGCGTGCAACCGCGCCACCCGTGTGGCCACCCGCTCCGGCAACTCGGCGACCACGTCCGCGAGCGAACGGACCTCGCCGCAGACGAAGACCACCTCGGGATCGGCTTCGTCCACCAGTCGGGTGAGCTCGTCGGCGACTGCGCGGCAGTTCATGCGGATGGCTTCCTCGGTGGTGTGCTGGAAATCGCCGTAGCCGTTCCAGCCGGCCGTGGCCGGCTTGTGCACCGGGTAGCCGCCACCGTCGATGTTTGTGGAGGTGACGGCGCCACCTTGATACAGGCTGATGTCCGCACCGGCGTGGTCAACCGTGGCGAACACGTAGGTGGGTCGCTGGATCTGCATGTCGATCAAAGGCACGACATACGGGTAGTCCGAGAGGCGAACCACTGTCGCCGCCAGTGGGCTGACCAAATGCTCGTTGACCAGCACCTGATCACTGGTCGCGATCACCGCGCGGCCCCGCCGGCCGACGGCCGG
Source organism: uncultured Actinomycetota bacterium (assembly GCA_963850895.1). GTDB lineage: Bacteria > Actinomycetota > Actinomycetes > Mycobacteriales > Mycobacteriaceae > Mycobacterium. Next base: position 32,574 of record CAWKNK010000007.1, read on the forward strand.
ACGATGGTGCAGCACGGCGTGCTCGAGCATGCCCAGGACCCCCGCGCCCGCGCCCATGTCCTCGAGTTGCCTGCGGATGTCGCCCCATTTCACTTCGAGCTGCTCGACGGCATCCAGGGTGTCGTGTGAGTCGTCGAAATACACCGAGACGAACGGGCCTTCTGCTTTCACCAGCCATCTGAGGCGATCTGAGTGCATGCCATCCCTCCGCTGCTTGCGTCCTTGCTGTTCGCCAACCGTATGGAGAACGGCGGTGACTTCACGAGAGTCATTAGCCCCCAGCTGCGGGACCAACGTCGTTTTCTTGAGGACTTTCTTCCCTACGTCCGCCGTGCTCGGGTTGCGAACGATGGGGGACGTGAAACGACGAACCGGGGGATCCGTCATCGCAACCATCACGCTCGGCGACCGGGTGACCGATCTGGCCACCAACCCAGGCAATTCCGTCGCCTATGCGGCCTTGACCGACTCGGTCGCGGTCATCAACAGCCGTCTCGAGGTCTCGTGCGTCATCCCGGTCGGCGGACACCCGAGGGCGCTGGCCATCGGCGCCGACGGCAGCCGGCTGTATGCCACCAACCACGGCGGCTCGGTTTCGGTGATCGACATTTCCGACCACCGTGTCTGTGTCATCCCTGGCGCGTGCTGTGCGCAGCAAGTCGACACCGCTGATGGGGCGCTGATCTACGTGGGTGGCAATGCGGCGGATGGTGGCCGGGTCTCGGTGATGGGCGAGGGGGGCGCGATGGTCGCCGCCGTTGACGGGTTGGACGGCTCCGCCGTCACCGATCTCGCGGCCGACTCCGCTCGCCAACGCGTCTATGTGGGGCTGTGCCGGCGCAGCGACTACCACCAATACGACACCGGTTCGCTCGTCGTCATCGACACCGCCGCCAATGCCGCGATCCATGCTATCGGCCTGGTCGGACCGCCCGACACGCTCACCATCGGTCCGGACGGATCGACGATGTACACGACGCACTACGACCACTCATCCGTGTCGGCGATCGACCTCGTGTCTTTCCACGTCACACGGATCTACTTGGGCGACAACCCGATTGGGGTGCAAGTCACGCCGGACGGGTTGCAGGCGTACGTGACCAACCGGCGTTCGCTGTCGGTCATCGACACGCTCACAGTCGAGGCGGAGCGAATCGCGGTCGGCGATCTGCCGCGCTGCGTGCGGATTAGTCCCGACGGCAAGTACGCCTACGTCAGCAACTTCGGCGATCGAAGCGTGTCGGTCATCGACACGATTGCCCGGTGCGTGGCCGACACCATCGACGTCGGCGGCCATCCCGAAGCGTTGGCGGTGAGCCCCGATGGTGACCGGCTCTACGTCGGCGACTACTGGTCCGGCACCGTCACCGTCTTGTCGGTCCAGCCGTAATCGTCAACTCATCGATTGCCGCGCGCGGCGCAGCTTTTCGAGCTCGCGCGCGATCCCCGGGCTGACGTCCACCGGGTAGGACCAGCCGCCGGCTTCCAGGGAGCGAAGCTGGGGCGGAAGCCGATCGACCTGCTGGCGCGCCCAGTTTCGCGACACCGACAGGTCGGCATCGTGGCGCGGAAGGCGCCGGCCATTCTTCATGACAGGCACCAGCAGCGGCTCGCCGTCGAGTTGCTCGTCGAACCTGCCGATCGTGTCGCCGGCAAAAATTCCCCGATCAAGCCGGCGTACCACTTGCTTGCGTCCCGGGTAGATCACCTTGCCGCTGGAGAACTTGGTCCGCCCGGTGCCCTCGTACTCGACGAGCTTGTAGGCCATGTCGAGCGCGGGCGCGTCCTGGGCGACGACGAGCTTGGTGCCGACGGCGAAGGCGTCGATCGGGCAGCCCTCATTCATCAGCGCCGCGATCCGGTACTCGTCGAGACCCGACGAGGCAACGATTTCAACGTGGTCCAATCCCGCCGCGTCGAGCTTGGCGCGCGTCGCCTTCGACAGGGCGCCGAGGTCCCCGGAATCGAGCCGCACGGCCGCCACGTCGAAATCGCGCGTTCGGACGAGTTCGATGACGTGGTCGACACCGCCCAGCGTGTCGTAGGTGTCCACCAACAACGTTGTGCCGGGGTAGAGCCGGGCGAATGCGTTGAATGCGTCCGCCTCGTTGTCGAAGGCCTGAACGAAGCTGTGCGCCATGGTGCCGACGGCGGGAATGCCGTACTCGCGCGCGGCCAGCAGGTTGGAGGTGCCCGCCAGGCCGGCGAGGTAGCCGGCCCGCGCGACCTTGAGCGCCGCGTCGGTGCCGTGTGCGCGCCGCGCGCCGAAATCAACAACTCTTCGTCCCCGGGCGGCTTCGACCACTCGGGCGGCCTTGCTCGCGATCACGCTCTGCAGGTGAATCTGGTTCACCACGAACGTCTCGACGAGCTGCGCTTCGATGATGGGGGCGATCACCTGCACGATCGGCTCGTTCGGGAAGACGACTGTTCCTTCCGGCACGGCCCACACGTCCCCGGTGAAGCGGACCTCCGACAGCGAGCGCAGGAATTCCTCGGTGAACAGCCGCAATTCGCGCAAGTAGTCGATGTCGGCTGGCCGGAATTGAAACGTTTCGAGGAAGTCGAGCACGTCCGACAGGCCGGCGGCCATCACATAGGAGCGTCCCTGGGGGAGCTTGCGAAAGATGGTCTCGAACACCGCCGTCCCCGACATGTGTTCGGCCGCATACGCTTGCGCCATCGTGACTTCATAGAGGTCGGTGAACAACGCGGAAGAGTATTCGGTTGTCATGGCGCCTATTGCTCGTAGAGAGCCGAGAGGCGGTCCGCGAACTTCTCGATGACCACCTTGCGCTTGAGTTTCATGCTCGGCGTCATGTCGCCCGACTCGACGGTGAATTCGCGGTCGGCGATCGTGAACCTCTTGATCTGTTCCCAGCGATTGAGTTCGGTGTTCAAGGCGTCGATGTATCCGGCGATCAGCTCTTGTGTCTTACCGTCACGAGCTATGTCGGCGAAGGACTTGCCCGCCAGGCCATTCTTGTTGGCCCAGTCGGTGATCGCGTCGGTGTCGAGGCTGACCAGGGCGACGCAGTAGGGCTTGCCCTCCCCATACACCAAGATCTCGCTCACGTACGGGCAACGGCCTTTGAATCGCGCATCGATCGCCGACGGCGCCACGTATTTGCCCTGCGAGGTCTTGAACATGTCCTTCTTGCGGTCGGTGATCCGCAGGAATCCGTCGGGATCGACTTCCCCGATGTCGCCGGTGTGGAACCACCCGTCCCCGTCGAGCGCCTCGGCGGTGGCGTCCGGCAGTTCGTGGTAGGCGGTCATCAGACCCGGCCCCTTGAGCAAGATCTCGCCGTCGTCGGCGATCTTCACATCGGTGGCCGGGAACGGCCAGCCGACCGTCCCGAACCGGTAAGCGTTGGGGCGGTTGATGAACGATGCCGCCGCGGTCTCGGTCAGCCCATAGCCCTCGAGCACGATGATGCCCACGGCGTCGAACCACTGGGCGACGTCACGGTCCAGTGCGGCTGCGGCGGAGACGAAGAACCGCAAACGTCCGCCGAACCGCTCCCGGATCGTAGCGAGCACGAGCCGGTCGGCCACCTTGTAGGCCAGCGATGACGCCAACGAAGGCTTCTTCCCCGACTGTCGGGCTTCCGACACCTTCGTGCCGACCCCGATTGCCCAATCGAACATCTTCTTCGTGAGCCTGCCCCGCTCGGCGGCCATCTCCTCGATGCGGGCGTGCGCCTTCTCGAAGATGCGAGGTGCCGCACCCATGATGGTCGGCCGCAGGGCCGCCAGGTTATCGATGATCTTTTCGACGCGGCCGTCGATGGCGGTGGGGAAGCCGATCTGCAGCGGCAATGCCAGCATCACCTTGCCGAACGCGTGCGCCAGCGGCAGCCAGAGGAAGTTCAGGTCGTCGGGGCCGAGGATGTCCAGGGCATCGATGGCTGCGGCGGTGTAGGTCCATGCCCCGTGCGTCAGTCGCACGCCCTTGGGCCGCCCGGTGGTGCCGGAGGTGTAGATGAGGCTGGCCAGATGGTCGGGGCCGATGGCTGCGACTCGCTCGTTGACGGCGTCGGGTGCGTCCGCGAGCAGTTGCTTGCCCAACAGATCCAGGTCGGCAAGGGAGATCACCCAGTCGCCGTCGCCGTTGCCGTCGATGAGGACGACCTTGCTCACGTCGGGCAGTTCGGCCCGGTGCTCGAGCAGCTTGTCGAGCTGGGTCTGATTTTCGGCGACCACCACCCGGCTCCCGGAATTGGCGACGATGTAGGCGACATCGGTGGCATTCGTCGTGGGATACACGGTGGTGGTCGCGGCGCCCGCGCACATGATCGCGAAATCGGCGAGCACCCACTCGTAGCGCGTCGCGGAAGCGAGCGCGACCCGATCCTCAGGTGCGATTCCCAGCGAGATCAGCCCCGCGGCGAGATGGCTGACGCGTTCGCCGACTTGCTCCCAGGTCACGCTCACCCAGGTGTGGTCTTGCGGATAGCGAAAGGCCTCCGCGTGCGGGGTGGCGGCGACGCGGTTGACGAACATCTGTGCCACCGACGGAGCGCGGTTCTCGATCTTGCGGAGGTCGGGCCTCTCCATTGAGGCCAGTGGTGCTTTCATAACGCGAATCCATTGCTGCCGAACGGATACCGATGACGTGGCGCACCGGTATATCGTTCGATCCTGCGGAGCGCGGTAACGACGCGATAGAGACGAAAGTCACGTGGGGATCGGCAAACGTCCCCGGCGCCCTACGTCCGCCTTGGGGGGCCGTCAGTCGGCCAGGGCTATCTCGATGGATAGGCACTCACCGAGGGCGTGCGCCGCGGACCAATCGCCGCCTCGGACCGCGCGCTCAAGGTCGTCAACCAGCGGGCTATGGGCGCCGAGCTCCGCCAACCAAGCGGACACGGTCGCGGGTATTTGATTGGCGGGCACTCGGGCGACATGTCCCTCGTGGAGGCGATCGGTCAGCTGATAGATCGTGGCCGTGGGCCGGCGCTGTGGCCAATGCTGCCGCCACTTCGCTGTATTCATGTTCCCTCCCCCGTTAGCCTTAACGATCCATCCGACCAGCCCCGAAGGTCCAGCCGTAGAGGCCAAGAGCACGACTACCGAAAGGCTTTGGTCTCGCTTCCGGCCTGCCGAAGTCCCAGTCCGACAGGGTCTTTTGTCACTGCGGTCACCTACTTACTTCTCCGGCGATGGCGGTGTCGGTCGCGTACCGTACATCGGGGGATGGTGTATTGCCAGGCTACTCGTTTCGAGGGCGCTGGATTACGAAACTGGCGAGATGACCGCTTTAGCAATGGATTCGCAATCGGGGCGTGATTCGGGCCGGAGTCTCGGGCTGACAGGTGGCCCGGCGTGAGCGCTGTCAGCGCCGAGGAGCTGGCGGCACTGCCCGTGTTTGCCGATCTTCGGGCGGAGGACCTTGCGGTGTTGGCCGCCCATCTCGCGCCGCTGCATGCCGCCGCCGGCGAGGTCCTGATGCGGCAGGGGGAACGAGCGGAGTCATTCGCGATCATCGCGTCCGGCCGGGTCGGGGTGAGGCACGTCGGCCCAAAGGGCTTGGTTACCACCACCGAGCTGTCGCCAGCGACGATCGTCGGCGAGATCGCGTTGCTGCGGCACGCGACCAGAACGGCAACGGTGACCGCGCGGGAGGACGTGTCCGGCTACACCGGATACGGCGACGCGTTCGACTGCATGCTGGCCATGCCGGCCATCGCCGACCGGATGCTGCGCACGGCGCGGCAGCGCCTGGCCGCGTACATCGTGCCCATCCCGGTATCGACCAGAGACGGTGCCCTGCTATCGCTGCGCCCCGTCCTGCCCGGCGATGCCGAGCGGTTCAAGAGCAGCGGTTCCTTCTCCCGGGAGACTCTGTACCGGCGATACCAAGGTGGCGCTCCGACGGATGCGCGCCTGACCTATCTGTTCGAGGTCGACTATGTCGACCACTTCGTCTGGGTCGTCACCGACGGCGTGGCGGGGCCGGTCGTCGCGGACGCTCGCTTCATTCGGGATCAAGACGACCACGCGTCGGCAGAGGTGGCCCTCACCGTGGCGGACGGCTACCAGGGTCGCGGAATCGGCACGCTACTGCTCGGCGCGCTGGCGGTCGCGGCGCGCGTCGACGACGTCAAGCGGTTCCATGCCCGCGTGCTGTCCGACAATCCGCCCGCGCGCGCGTTGGGCGACAAGGTGAACGCACGCTGGGAGCACGAGGAACCGGGCGTGGTCACCACGACGGGGGAGATACCGCGTTTCCGTGATCTGCCCCTCGATCGCGACGTGTATCAGCAGATCCGGCAGGTGGCCCTTCAGGTGATCCATGCACTCGACTAGGGGACGCAAGTGACAAATGCCCCGCACTTTGGTGGCTTTGCGCCCTTACCGGATGGCCTGGTGCGCCGGCAGCATGGGGCCTGTTTGCCAGTGATGGAGGTGCGCCATGAAGCCGCTCATCGTTTGCACTTCGAAATCCCACGGCAACAGCCGCCCGGTAGCTGACCGGGAGGCTGCATTCGCGGAACGTCTCCAAAATCGGGGCACGCGTTCCCAGGCCTCTTCATGACCGATGGCGAAACAAGACTGTGCTCCTCCGCTTCTGGCCTTAGTGCGCGGCCTCGTCGAAGAGGTTCACCCGCAGGCCGCGTCACCATCGGTGACGCTTGACAGCCCGTTCGACAACCTCGGCATCGGCAGCCTGGAGCTGGCGGAATTGTTGCTGCGCGTCCAGGACAAGTTCGGCGTGGCGCTGCCGCCCCACATCCTGGCCAGTGCGGAGACACCGCGCGACCTCGTAGCGGCCCTCAATCCGGCCCTGGCTCAGGGTCGTCCCGCGGTGCGGAACGACCGTGGTGTCGTTTCACTTCCGGCCACCGCGCCGCCCGCCCCGACGCCGGAGTCCGCGCTGACCCTGAACGACGTGCTCAATTGGCACGTCGATGCGACACCCGACCGGACCCACATCCGCATCCTCGACGATGCGGGCGATGCCCCAAACGGCACCGACATGACCTATGCCGCCCTGCACCGGGAGGCGGCCGCCGTGGCGGCCGGACTGATAGCGCACGACGTCATGCCGGGCGATGCGGTCGCCATCATGTTGCCCACCTGTCGGGCGTATTTCGTAACCTTCGCCGGTGTGGTCCTCGCTGGTGCCGTGCCCGTCCCGGTCTACCCACCGGCGCGCCCGTCCCAGCTCGCGGATCACCTGCGCCGCACCACCGGCATCCTCACCAACGCCCGCGCCACGATGCTCGTCACGGTGCCGGAAGCCGTTACCATCGGTCACCTGCTGCGTTCGAATGTCGAAAGCCTGCGGCATGTCGTTACCCCCGAATTCCTCACGCGCGCAGGCGAAGACGCGACACCACCTCTTCCCCGGACGCGCGCCGAAAACCTCGCGCTGGTGCAGTACACCTCGGGCAGCACCGGGCAGCCCAAGGGGGTCGCGCTCACGCACCGCAACCTGCTCGCCAACATCCGGGTGATGGGTCGGGCTGCCGCGGCGACCGGGTCGGACACGTTTGTCAGTTGGCTGCCGCTGTATCACGACATGGGTTTGATCGGTGCGTGGTTGGGTTGCATGTACTTCGGTGTCCCGCTAGTGGTGATGAGCCCGCAGGCGTTCCTGATCCGCCCATCGCGATGGCTGTGGGCGATCCATGCCAACCGTGCCACCATGTCGGCCGGCCCGAACTTCGCCTACGAACTCTGCTTGTCGAGAATTCGTGACGACGAGATCGAGGGACTCGACCTCAGTTGCTGGCGTCTGGCCTACAACGGCGCCGAACCGGTGAGCGCTGCGACCATCGAGCGGTTCGGTGATCGCTTTGCCCCGTACGGGTTTCGCCGGGAGGCGATGACGCCGGTGTATGGGCTGGCCGAGTCGTCGGTGGGGCTGGCGTTCCCGCCGTTGGGCCGCGGTCCGGTCATCGACCGAATTCGCAGAGGCTCATTCGCAAGGTCCGGACAGGCCGAGCCTGCCAGGCCCGGGGAGCGGGACCTTCGGTTCGTCGCCTGCGGCCGACCCCTGCCAGGGCATGAAATCCGGATCGTCGACGCCGCCGGCAACGAATTGGGTGATCGCCGTGAAGGCCGCATCGAGTTCCGCGGTCCGTCGGCAACCGCAGGCTACTTCAACAACCCGGCGGCGACGCGCACGCTGTTTCACGACGGCTGGCTCGACACTGGCGATCTCGGGTACACGGTCGAGGCCGACGTCTACGTGACCGGCCGCATCAAGGACATGATCATCCGGGCCGGACGCAATTTGCACCCGGCGGAACTGGAAGAAGCGGTGGGCGACATCAAGGGTGTCCGCAAGGGCTGCGTCGCGGTGTTCGCCTCTCCCGATCCCTCCGGTGGCCCCGAGCGACTCGTCGTCTTGGCCGAGACCCGAGCGCTCCGAGACGACGCACGCGCCGCGCTACGCTCTGAAATCACCGCCACCACAGTCGATCTGCTCGGCGTGGCGCCCGACGATGTGGTGCTGGCGCCGCCGCGCACGGTACTGAAGACATCCAGCGGCAAGATCCGGCGGGCCGCCAGCCGGGCTATCTACCAGGCCGGCAAGATCGGTGCGCGGCCGCACGCGCTGTGGTGGCAACTGGTACGGCTCCGCCTCCGCGGAGCGGCGCCGTCGCTGCGCCGCTCTCGTCGCGCGGCGGGGGACGTAGTCTTCGCCGGCTATACGTGGGCGGTGTACACGGTCCTCGGGTTGTCGGTTGCGGTCTTGCTCTTGGTCCTACCACGGGCGGGGTGGCGCTGGCGGGTGGCCCGGGCAGCGGTCCGGCTGCTGGCTCGCCTCACGGGCACAGCGATCACCGTGCACGGCCTCGACCGCCTTTCCTCAGGCGCGGCTATCGCGGTGGCCAATCACCCCAGCTGGATCGATCCGTTGGCGCTGGCCTCGGTGATGCCGCAATCGTTTCACTTCGTCGCCGCCGAAGTGCTCCAGCACCAGGGGATCAACGGATTCGTGCTCCGGAGGCTGGGCCACCAGTTCGTCGAACGCCACGAGCGCGAACACGGCGTGGCGGACACCGACCGGCTGGCTGGCCTGGTGCGTGCCGGCCAATCGCTGGTCATCTTTCCCGAAGGCCGCCTGGCCCGCGCCCCCGGTTTGCGGCCGTTCCACATGGGCGCCTTCGTCGTGGCCGCCCGAACCGGAGTTGCCGTCGCCCCAGTGGGGATTCGCGGGACCCGCACCATACTGCGTCCAGAGCACCATTTCCCGCGACGCGGGGCCATCGACATCACAGTTGGTGAGCCGATCAGGCCCTCAGGCGACAGCTGGACGGCGGCAGTCGAATTGCAGCGTGCAGCGCGAAACGCCGTCCTCGCGCTCTCGGGGGAGCCGGACGTCGAATGACCGGACAGACCGCGAGGGCCCGGTTTACTCGCCGTGCTTGCCAACGGCCTGGCCGGCGCTTCGGACCACGCTCCGAAAGATCTCGATGCGCGCGGCCGGAGGTGCTTGTGGTATCTGGCCCGGACCTGTGAGCATGCCCTCGCCTTGCCCCAAGGACTTTCGCGGCTGCGACCGGGTCGTAAGTCCCTAACGCGCCGGTTTGCGCGCCTGCTAATTTGCCACCATGCTGGTACCGACCGACGACGGCGCTTCCCAACGCCAGGGCGCTTCGCCATTGAGCCCACCCGGTGGCGTCGGTTTGAGCAGTGCCGTCAAACCGTTCACCAGCACCGGTCGATACCTCGCTCAGTCGTGGCGCGATTATCTTGGCCACGCGCCCGACGAGCTTCCGATCGCGCGACCGACCCTCGCCCTGGCGGCGCAGGCGTTTCGCGACGAAGTCGTCCTGATGGGCCTGAAGGCGCGACGCCCGGTCAGCCGCCCCGAGGAGTTCGAACGCATCACGAGCGAGGTGGTCACGGGCCTGAAATTCTACGGCGACCGGGGATGGCTCGATAACCCCAAAAGATTCTACGGTGCCCCGCCGCCGCTCTCGAACGCCACGGTGCGAAAGGTCAAGAGGGGCAGACGTTCCTACTATCGCATGTTCTTCGACAGCGAATACCTGCCCCGGCCGGGTGAACCCGGCGCACAGCGGTGGATGGGCTACACGGCAAACAAACGTGAGTACGCCCTGTTGCTCCGCCATCCGCAACCACGGCCCTGGCTGGTGTGCGTGCACGGAACGGAAATGGGCCGAGCCGCTTTGGATCTCGCCCTGTTCCGGGCCTGGCGGTTACACGAAGATCTCGGGTTGAACGTCGTCATGCCCGTCCTCCCGATGCACGGCCCCCGGGCCCGGGGCCTGCCGAAGGGCGCGGTGTTTCCGGGCGAGGACGTTCTCGACGACGTGCATGCGACGGCGCAGGCGGTGTGGGACATCCGGCGGTTGTTGTCCTGGATACGCCGGCAAGAGCCTGAATCGCAGATCGGGTTGAACGGTCTGTCACTGGGCGGCTACATCACCGCGTTGGTCGCCAGCCTCGAAACCGGGCTGACCTGCGCGATCCTCGGTGTTCCGGTCGCCGACCTGGTCGGGCTGCTGAGCCGACACTCCGGGCTTGGACCCGACGATCCCCGCCGCCAGACGATCGAACTCGCCGAGCCCATCGGGCGGATGACGTCGCCCCTGTCGCTTGCCCCGCTCGTGCCCATGCGGGGCCGCTTCATCTACGCCGGCCTCGCCGATCAGGTGGTGCATCCACGCGAGCAGGTGGTCCGCCTCTGGGAGCACTGGGGCAAACCCGAAATCGTCTGGTACCGCGGCGGTCACACCGGCTTCTTCCGCGCGCGACCGGTACAGCGGTTCGTCGAGGCGGCGTTGCAGCAGTCGGGCCTGTTGAATGGGGCCGTGACCGAGCGCGATCGCCCGGCTTAGTCGTGGGAGGTCGAAAATGAATCCGCTGGATCCGCTGGACGCGGCGATGATGACCGCGGAGCGGGTGTCCAACCCGATGCACGTCGGCGCCGTGCTGGTCCTGTCGCCACCTGACGACGCCGGGCCCGACTACGTCGACGATCTGCATCGGAAGACGCTCGCCGGCAACGATTCGATCGATCCAAGGTTGCGTCGGTATCCGCATCGCGGTGTGGACACCGGCGGCATGTGGGTTTGGCGGCACCTGGATTCCGTTGATGTGAGCCGACATTGCCAGCGTCGCACGGTGTCAGGGGGCGGGTTCTGGCGGCTGATCGCAGAGCTGGACGCGCTGCGCCTCGACTGGAGCCGGCCGATGTGGATGTCGTATCTGATCGACGGCCTCGACGGGGGCCGCTTCGCCTTCTACATCAAGGTGCATCACACCGTGACCGACGGGGTGGCGGGCTTCCAGATGATCACCGATGCGCTGAGCAGTGATCCGAACCGCCGTTCGATGCCACCGTTTTACGCCGACTTCCGTCCTGCGCCCGCGCCGCCGGCTTCCGGCGGAATGGTGTCTCGCCTGGTCGCACCGCTGCGGTCGCTGACCGGCGCGGCGGCGTCGGGCGTGGGACTGATCGGGCGGGTGGCAACCGGCGAGATTTCGACCGTGCTGGACACCCTGGTCGGGCACACCACCGTGCTGCCCCTCGGGGCGCCCTACACCCGGTTCAACGGCCGCCTGGGCCCCGAGCGCGCGGTTGCCGCGGGCAGCTGGGCCAAGGATCGAATCCAAGCCGTGCGGCAGGCGGCCGACGTGACCGTCAATGATGTGCTTACCGCGATGGCGGCCGGCGTTGTGCGGCGCTGGTTGCGGGATCGCGGCGAACTGCCCAAGCGGTCACTGGTGGCCGCCTGCCCCATCACCGTGCGCGACCACGAGCACGAAATGCCAAATGATCAGCATGGCAACAGGTTCGGCCTCTGGATGTGCCCGTTGGGCACCGACCTGGATGACCCGATGGCCCGACTGAATGCGATCCATCGATCGATGTCAGAGGGAAAGCACTGGGTGGCCAAGCGCGGCGCGGCGGCATCGCTGCTGACGAACGCCGGAAGCATCGCCGCGACGGCAATCGGCCCGCTGCTGCCGTTCACGCCAAAAATCCGTACCGGATACAACCTGCCGATTTCGCACGTCCGCGGCCCTGCGGCCGAAATGTATTGGAACGGAGCGCGTATCGAGGAGATGTATCCGGTGTCGACGGTCTACGACGGCCACGGACTCAACATCACGACGTGCTCATACGCCGATCGGGTCGGATTCGGCTACGCCGCGGGCCGCGACGTGGTGCCCGACATCGAGACGCTGATACCGCTGACCGAGCAGTCTCTGGCCGAGCTCGAAGCGGCTGTAGGCGTCGCCAACTGAGCAGCGGCGTCATAAGCCGCTGGGGACGATCAGCCTCGCGCCAGCTGCGAGGCACGCCCCACATGGCCCAGAATGCGTTCCAAGACGGTGTTGGACAGGTCGCCGTCGTCGGCAACGCGAGAGAGGCCGCGGCGTCGCAGGAACGTGTCGAGGCGTCGATCGGGGGACCAGTCGGCATAAATCGGGCCGAGATACCGCGACTGCAGGAATTCCCACGCCAGGGCGTCCACGTCAGAGTCGGTCAACAACATTGGTGGGATACCACCCATAGCCCTCATGCTCCTTTGTTCAGCCGCAACCGCATCAGCCAAATTACGTCAGACGAAGCCAGTATGACGTCACGCGTAGATTGCGGATAGGGCCCAAAGTCATCACCGGAGTCGGTGTACGCAATGGCGATTCATGCCATGCGGGGCCCGGGCAACGATGCCCGGGCCCGCCCTTCAGCCGGCTATTTGGCGGCGACTTTTACGTGCTTCTCCTCAGGTGCGGGTTCCGAAACCGGCACGGAGACAGTCAGAATGCCATTCTCGTAGGTGGCCTTGATGTCGTCTTCGTTCGCGTTGGACGGCAGTGACACGGTGCGGACAAACGAGCCGTAGGAGAATTCCGATCGGCCGTCGAATTCCTTTTTCTCGCTGCGCTCGGCCTTGATGGTGAGCTGACCGTCGCGGACGGTGATATCGACGTCCTTGGCCGGGTCGATGCCGGGAATCTCGGCGCGCACCTCGTAGCGGCCGTCAACCGTCTCGTCTTCCAACCGCATGAGCCGGGTGTCGAACATCGGACGGATTCCGGCGAACGACGGGAACGCCGAGAAGAACTCCGAGAACTCGGGGAACAGCATGTGCGGCTTCTGTGTCGCGGGCAGGGTAGTGGTCATTGTCTTCTCCTGAGATGTCTCGAAACGGACGTCTTCGATCCGACCATGTGAGCCGACGCCATGATAGGGGCGGAAGTCCTTATCACGTTTTGGGCGACGACTTTTGGCCGTGACGGGGATACTCGAATGATGGTCGGGACAGCGCGGTCCGCGCAGTGGCCGTCAAGTGTCAGGCGCCGGGACGGACGCCTGGTGCCTTTCGATGTGGGCCGCATCGGTGCGGCGATCGCCCGGGCCGCGCGTGAGGTCGGACACCGCGATCCGGACGTGCCCGGCGTGCTGGCCCGGTCGGTCGCCGACGCGCTGGTGGGTCGGGCCCGCAGCGGAATCCCGACGGTCGAGGACATTCAAGATCAGGTCGAGGCGCAGCTGGCGGCTGCCGGCCTGGACGACGTTGCCCGCGCTTACCTCGTCTACCGCCAGCACCATGCCGAGTTGCGCGCGACCAAAGAGCTGTTAGGCGTGCGCGATGAACTGAAATTGAGCGTGGCCGCCGTGACGGTGCTGGGCGAACGCTATCTGCTGCGGGACGACCGTGGCAGGCCGGTTGAATCAACCGGCGAAATGATGGATCGCGTCGCGCACCATGTCGCGGGGGCTGAAGAGAAGTTCCGGCCCGGGTCTTCGGCAGTGTGGGCCCAACGGTTTTCGGCGCTGCTCCGTGGCCTCGAGTTCTTACCCAACTCGCCGACGCTGATGAACGCCGGCACCCAGCTGGGGCTGCTGTCGGGGTGTTTCGTGCTGCCAGTGGATGATTCGCTGCACTCAATTTTCACCGCGCTCGCGCAGGCCGCAGACATACACCAGGCCGGGGGAGGGACCGGTTACACGTTCACCCACCTCCGACCCGCTGGCGATTTGGTCGCCCGCACCGGGGGGACGGCCAGTGGGCCGCTGTCGTTTCTTCGGCTGTTCGATTACGCCGCCACGGTCATCTCGATGGGCGGTCGCCGACGCGGTGCGTCAATGGCGGTACTCGACGTATCGCACCCCGACATCTACGACTTCGTCACCGCCAAATCCGGCTCGTCGAGCGAGCTCAACCAGTTCAACTTGTCGGTGGGCGTGACGGACGAGTTCTTGCGGGCCGTCGGGCGCGGCGGCAGCCACCGGCTGGTCAACCCGAGGACGGGCAGGTCGGTCGCGACGGTGTCCGCTGCCGATCTGTTCACCGCGATCTGCGAGGCGGCACACCGATGCGGCGACCCGGGACTGGTGTTCCTCGACACGCTCAACCGCGCCAATCCGACGCCGGCGCTGGGCCGGATCGAGGCCACCAACCCGTGTGGGGAAGTCCCGCTGTTGCCCTACGAATCGTGCAACTTGGGCTCCATCAACCTTGCCCGGATGGTCAGCGGTGGTGGCGTCGACTGGGATCGACTCGCAGCGGTGGCGGAACTGGCCGTGCGCTTTCTCGACGACGTCATCGACGTCAGCCGCTTCCCTTTCCCGGAAGTCGAGGCGGCCACCAAGGCCACCCGCAAGATCGGGCTGGGCGTGATGGGCCTGGCGGAAATGCTGGCCGGCTTGGGCATTCCGTATGACAGCGAGCGCGGGGTTCGCCTGGCCGGCCGGATCGCCCGCACCGTCAACCGGGTCGCGCATGCCGCCTCGGAGCGGCTGGCCGAGGAGCGGGGACCGTTTCCGGCCTTCCCGGACAGCCGGTTTGCGGGTTCGGTGCCACGCCGCAACGCCCAGCTCACCTCGATCGCCCCGACCGGCACCATCTCGTTGATCGCCGGGACGAGCGCGGGGATCGAGCCGATGTTCGCGATCGCCTACGTCCGCGCCGTCATCGGGCGACGCCTGCTCGAAGTCAACCCATGTTTCGACAGGCTCGCCCGCGACCGGGGCTTTTACCATCCCGACCTGATCGCCGAAATCGCCCAGCGCGGCGGCGTGCGCGGGGACCCGCATGTGCCGGCCGAGGTTCGGGCGGCGTTTCCCACCGCGGCGGAGATCACCCCGGATTGGCACCTGCGGATGCAGGCCGCGGTGCAGCGGCATGTCGACGCCGCGGTGTCCAAAACCGTCAACCTGCCGGCGGAATCGACCGTCGACGACGTCCGCGCGATCTATCTGGCCGCGTGGAAGGCGAGGGTGAAAGGCATCACCGTGTACCGCTACGGCACCCGGGCCGGACAGGTACTCACTTACGTCGGTTCCGATCAGGCGCTGCTTGCCGCCGACGCCACGTTCAGCGGCGGTTGCCTGGGGCGGACGTGCGAGTTTTGACCGTGTCCAAAGCAGGCCGATTGGCCGCCCGTGCGGGGTCCAACGACCCTAGTGGCGACCACGGTGTCGCCATACCTTCGGGCAAGAGGCGGCAGTCGAACTGCCTCGCTTCAATGACTTTGGAGGTTTGAGGTGCACGATGCGATCCCAATAGGGCGGATCGCCGGGTTTCCGGTGAACGTCCACTGGAGCGTGCTGGTCATCCTCTGGTTGTTCACCTGGAGCCTGGCAAGCACGCTGCCCGGCACGGTCAAAGGATATTCGCCCGTCGCCTACTGGGCGGCCGGAGCGTGCGGCGCGCTGGTGCTGTTGGCCTCGCTCGTGGCGCACGAGCTCGCGCATGCCGTCGTCGCCCGCCGGGCCGGGGTGGCCGTGGGGAGCGTGACGCTCTGGCTGTTCGGCGGTGTGACCACCCTCGGCGGCGAGGCGAAGACACCCAAGGCGGCCTTCCGGATCGCGATTGCCGGCCCGGCCACCAGCCTTGCGCTGGCGGCCGCCTTCGGCGGGCTGGTCGCGGCGCTGCATACCGTGGGCGCCGCTCCGATCGTGGTCGGCGTCGCTTCCTGGCTGGCCGTGATCAACCTGCTGCTGGGCCTGTTCAACCTGTTGCCGGGCGCACCCTTGGACGGTGGCCGGGTGCTCCGTGCGTTCCTGTGGCGCCGCCACGGCGACAGCGTGCGCGCCACCATCGGCGCCGCTCACGCCGGGCGGGTGGTCGCGTTCATTCTCATCGGGTTGGGATTGGCCGAATTCTTGTTGGGCGGCCTGGTCGGCGGTGTCTGGCTGGCGTTCATCGGCTGGTTCATCTTCGCCGCCAGTCGCGAAGAGGAGACGCGGATATCGACTCAGCAGATGTTTTCCGGGGTACGCGTCGCCGACGCGATGACTGCCCAGCCGCATACCGCTCCCGGATGGATCACCGTCGACGATTTCGTCCAGCGCTATGTGCTCGGAGACCGTCACTCGGCGTACCCGGTCGTCGACCGGAGCGGGTCGATTTCGGGTCTGATCACGTTGCGGCAGTTGCGTGATGTCGCGCCCGGCGCAGCGCGCCACTACCGTCGTGGGTGACATCGCGCAACCGCTGCACGAGGTGCCGTCCGGCGCGCCGCAGGAACCGCTGACCGCCCTGCTGGAGCGGATGGCGCCCGCCGGTCCGCGCAGCCGTGCCCTGGTGTTCGAGGGCGGCCAGGTCGTCGGCATCGTGACGCCCACCGATGTGGCGCGGCTCATCGAGGTTTACCGGCTCGCCCACCCAGCCGACGCGAAACCGGCTTCGGCTCAAAGCATTTAGGCTAAGTCGCTGGACGTCAGGGTTTGTGGGCGACGATGGCGACGGCGGCCAGTTGCTTGCGATGCCGGCGGAACGTGCGGCGCATCGTGAGTACCCGCTTGCGGGCGTCACGGTGGACGAGCACGTTCCTGGCGAATCGCAGCGCCCCGAACAGCCCTTCGTCGGCGACCAGTCGGCGCGGTTGCAGCAGGGCCATCGGCGCGGTCGTGACGTGGTCGACCACCAGCCCGTGGTCGGCCAGCAGCCGCGACCATTCCGCAACCGTCAGCGGTCGCGCGTTCACCTTGATCGCACGGGCCAGCGATTGCCGGATGTCGGTGCTGACCTCCTCCGAGACCGTGTCCGGTGTGAGGGCCAATTCGTGGATCGCATAGCGGCCCCGCGGCCGCAGCACTCGCGAGGCCTCGGCGACGATGGCGTGTTTGGTCGCGTCGCCCTGCATGGTCAGCATCGCCTCCCCGATGACGACATCGGCGCTGGCGTCCGCTAATCCGGTGGCCGCCGCGTCGGCGACCCGGACGGCGCCGTTCTCGACACCGAGTTCGGTGAGCACGCCGCGAACCACGCCGGCCGCGTCGGGATCGCCCTCGGCGCCGACGTACGACCGCGGGTGGCGGACCAGGATCTCGGTGGCGGTGCGGCCGAGGCCCGGGGCCAGCTCGACCACATCGGCGTCGGCCAGCTCGGCGCGGGCCAGCAGTGTGCGGGTGAGCTCAACGCCGCCGGGGCGAAGAACGCGTTTGCCGAGCCGGGCCAGCAGCCAATGGCCCGCCACGGCATCATCGGCGCGACCGGCGGAAGGTAGGGGAGGCCGCGAATCGGCCCGTGGCTTGATCATCAGACTGCCTGCCGCGCAGGGCTTTTCAGGGGCTCCACGACCAATTCTCCCAAGCTCTCGTTCTTACAAGTGTTGTTGTGTAAACTCTAGCGCATGACGTACGTGATCGGAAAGCCATGCATCGACGTGATGGACCGCGCTTGTGTGGACGAGTGTCCCGTTGACTGCATCTATGAGGGCGGCCGGGCGCTCTATATCCATCCCGACGAATGCGTGGACTGCGGCGCGTGCGAGCCGGTGTGCCCGGTCGACGCCATCTACTACGAAGACGACCTGCCCGAGGAGCTCAAGCCGTACCTGGCCGACAATGAGGCGTTCTTCGCTGAAACGCTGCCGGGCCGCGATGCGCCCTTGGGATCCCCGGGTGGGGCCGCCAAGCTGGGTCCGCTCGGTGTAGACACACCTTTGGTGGCCGCTCAGCCGAGGGCCGACCAAGCGGAAGGAGCGTGAGGGTCCCGTGAAGTTGCCGCCCACGTCGATCGGGGAATCCGCCAGCCGCCGCCGCGAGGTGCTGCGGGTGTTGCGGACCTCACCCGATCCCATGAGCATCGCCGCGATCGCCGACGTGCTGGGCGTGCACCCCAATACCGTCCGCTTCCATCTCGACAGCCTGGTCGGCGACGGGCAAGTGGAGCACGTCGAGCTGGACCGTAAGGGGCCGGGCCGCCCAGCGTTGATGTTCCGCGCGGTCCGGCAAATGGACCGCGGCGGCACGCGGCACTATCGCCTCCTCGCCGAGATCTTGGCCGTGGCGTTCGCCGGGGAGCCGGATGCCAGCGCGAAGGCTTTGGCCGCGGGCCGGGCCTGGGGGCACAAGCTGGATTCCAGCCTGGAAGCGGTGCCCACGGACCGCGCCAGCGCCGACGCGGCCATCGACCACCTGGTCAACATGCTCGAAGAACTCGGCTTCGCGCCCGAGCGCCGGGCGGCCGACGGGGAGCAACAGGTCGGCCTGCGGCACTGCCCGTTCCTGGAATTGGCGGAAAACCGGACGGCCGTCGTCTGCCCGGTGCACCTCGGCCTCATGCAAGGCGCCATGGAGGCCTGGGGAGCGCCGGTCTCGGTGGACCGGCTCGACGCGTTCGTAGAACCGGATCTGTGCGTGGCGCACCTGGCGCCGCAGAGCGCGGCCAAGTGAGTACCGGACCGGCGATCGCCGTCGCGCTCACCTTCGTGTGGCTCGGCATGGTGCTGGCCATCTCGTTTCTGGAAGCTCCGCTGAAGTTCCGCGCGCCCAACGTGACGTTGCAGATCGGGCTTGGCATCGGACGCCTGGTGTTTCGTGCCCTCAATACCGTCGAGGTCGGCTTCGCCCTGGTCGTCGCGGCGATCGTGGTCGCCGGCCCGACACCGGCGCGCGTCGCCGTGGCGATTTTCGTCGCCGTCGGCGCGCTGGCCGTGCAGTTGATCGCGGTGCGTCCCCGATTGACGCGCCGATCCGACAGCGTGCTCGCGGGATCGGACGGGCCGCGCTCCCGAGCCCATTACGTGTACGTCGGCTTCGAGGTGGTCAAGGTAATCGCGCTAGTTGTGGCGGGGATACTGCTATTGACGGTCTGACCGCGTCCGCCCAACCGCAAAGGGACTCTGCTATGGAATCGATCTCGTTGACCAGCCTCGCATCCGAAAAGTTGGCCGAGGCCAAGGAATCGCACAGCGGGCGGGCCGCCCACACCATCCACGGTGGCCACACCCACGAACTTCGGCAGACGGTGCTGGCTTTGCTTGCCGGCCATGAGCTTTCCGAACACGACAGCCCCGGCGAGTCGACGCTGCAGGT
Organism: uncultured Actinomycetota bacterium; assembly: GCA_963850895.1. GTDB lineage: Bacteria > Actinomycetota > Actinomycetes > Mycobacteriales > Mycobacteriaceae > Mycobacterium. The sequence goes on from CAWKNK010000007.1 coordinate 51,841, forward strand.
GTTGCAGGGCCACGTGCGCCTGACCACCGGCGGTGACGCCTGGGACGGGAAAACCGGCGACTATGTCGCGATTCCGGCGGAACGGCACGCCTTGCTTGCGGTCGAGGATTCGGTGGTCATGTTGACCGTGCTCAAGAGCATTCCGTCGGCTCACTAGCCGGATGCTTTCCACGGCTTGGTCGAGGGAATTCGGGCTGCGGGTACCGATCGTCAACGCGCCGATGGGCGGGGTCGCCGGTGGCCGGCTGGCCGCGGCGGTCACCGCGGCCGGCGGTCTGGGCATGGTCGGCATGGGCAGCGTCGCGACGAGGGCACTGCTCCGAACCCAGCTGCAGCACGTGCGGGGAACGTTCGGCATCGGCCTGGTCGATTGGGTGATGCGCACCGAGGCGGGGCTGCTCGAGGATGCCCTGGCCGCACGGCCGGCCCTGCTGTCGGTCAGTTTCGGGACCGACTGGTCGTGGGTCGCCAAGGCACACGACGCCGGGATCCCCGCCGCCACACAGGTCTACGACGGTGTCGGGGCGCGCCAGGCGGCCGATGCCGGCGTCGACATCCTGGTCGCCCGGGGTTCCGAGGGCGGCGGGCACGGTGAGACCAAGCTCGCGACGCTGCCATTGCTCGACACCGTGCTGGACGCCGTCTCGGTGCCGGTGCTCGCGGGCGGCGGCGTCGCATCGGCGCGCAGCCTGGCCGCCGTGCTGGCCGCCGGTGCGAGCGGGGCGTGGGTGGGCACGCGCCTGGCCGCGTGTCCGGAGGCGCTCTCCGGCGAGGGCAGCCGCCGCGCACTGATCGCGGCCCGCGCCACCGATACCGCGGTCACCCGGGCCTTCGACGTCGCCCAGGCAAGGCCGTGGCCCGCGCGCTTCCCGTCGCGGGTGCTGACCAACGACTTCGTCGAGCGCTGGACGGGCAAAGAGGACGCGCTCGACCCGCGGGCCTGCGACGAGCTGGCGGCCTCCATCGCCGCGGACGACCGCCGGGTGGCCCCCGTAGACGCCGGTCAGGGCGTCGGGATGATCCGCGACGACGCGTCGGTGGCCGAGGTGATCGACCAAATGTGTTCGGGTGCAGAGCGTTTGCTGGCCGCCTGGGGTTCGTAGCGCCCCGACTATGCGTTGCCCGGGGTGAGCACGACGCAACAGCGATCCGGCCCGGGGCATAGCCGGGCGTCGGGACCGTGCGGCGCCAGGGCATCGGCCACGCCTGTAATGAGGGCGTGGTTCATGTTGCAGGCCAGCTCGGTCTGCTCCTGGGCGAGCGCGTGGAATGGGCAGTTGGCGAGTTCGATTCTGCGACCGACGGCGTGGGGTTCGTAGCCGTATCTGCTCAAGACCTTGACGGCGAGCTTGAGCCCGGCCGCCGCGCTGGCGGGCCGGCGCGGCGTGGCGCCGATGGTCCGTCCGTAGTCATGCGCGACCCCGTTGAGGACCTCGACGACGGGCTGATCGGTGGCCGACGACTCCGCGATCGCCCTTGCCATCAGCCGTCCCGCCAGTTCGTATTCGCGCTGGGGGAGGCTGACCGCGATGTCGCGGCGCGCCCGGCGATACAGCTTGGACGTGCGTCCCGCGCCTGGCCCGGATCGGCCCGTCAGGCGCGCGTAGTCGCTTTCCAGCAGGCCCTCGGCGGTCAACCGATCCAAGTGAAACTTGGCCTGGTGGTGCGGAATCCCGACGGCGTCGGCCGCCTGGTCACGGCTCACCGGCGCCGATTGGGAGCACACGAACCGGTAGAGCTCGCGGCGCACCGGGTCGGCGAGCGCCCCGATGCCGGCGGCGTCGCGCTTCAGGGAGTCGTCGTCCACGATCACCATTTCTAACAGATAAAACTCTTGACGCTACAGTGTACAGAATCTAACGTTCGAATTACTATCCGTTAGAAGGAGGCAACCATGAGTACGACCCACCCGACCCCCGCGCTCGCGGCCCAGCTGAAGGATCCGGCGCTATCGGCGTACTACGCCCTTCGCGCCGTTTTCACCATCGCGCCCATAGTCTTCGGGCTGGACAAGTTCTTCAATGTGCTGACCCACCCGCACCACTGGAGCATGTACCTGGCCGGTTGGATCGACGATCTGGTGCCCGGAACCGCCGATCAATGCATGTATCTGGTGGGCGTGATCGAGATCGTGGCCGGTGTGCTGGTCGCCGTCGCTCCGCGGTTCGGGGCGTGGGTGGTCGCGGCGTGGCTCGCCGGAATCATTGTCGACCTGATCACCGGGCCGGGTTTCTACGACGTGGCATTGCGCGACTTCGGATTGCTGGTCGGCGCCGTCGCGCTCGGCCGGCTGGCGCAGGGCGTACACAGCGGCAGCATCGCGCGCCGATAACCGGACGGCTCAGACCCCGCGCAGATAGCGTTTGGCGATGACGCGCTGGGCCACCGCCACCACTGGCCTGGCGGCCTTGCTCCACCAGGTCGCCGGCCGCGAGAACGCCGTCACCTCCGCGAACACCGCGGAGGTGACGGGGTCATGCCGGACGACGAAGCGTTCCTCGCCGGACTCCGGATGTCCCGGCAGGGTGCCGTAGGCGAATCCGCGTATGTCGGGCTCGTCGATGACATACACCACCCGGCACGGCGCGGGCAGAAAACCCATGCGCACCACCACAACTGTGTCGACCTCCGCGACCTCGGAGCCGGCCCGCACCCGCAGGCCCGCCCCGCGCTGCATGCCCCAGCGCATGACGGCGTCGGCGGCCCGCTCGAAGCGCTGCTGACCCGTGCCGATCTGGGTCTGCACGTGCAGGTGGCCGTATCCCGCTGGCAGCTTGCCGGATGCGGTCGCCCCCACTTCGGGGTACGTCAACGGGAGTTCCTCGAGCGCTCCTAAGTCCACCCGCTCAGCTTGCCACGCCGAGATGCGCGGCGACATTTCCGGCGTACGGTCGTAAAAGTGACCGCACAAAACTCGAAAACCGTTGCAGAAGCGTCCGGAACGTTCTCGCTCGGCGGCGACCTGACCATCAACCGACTCGGCTTCGGCGCCATGCGCCTGACGGGCAAGGGCGTGTGGGGCCCGCCCGCTGACCGCGACGATGCCGTCCGGGTGCTGCGGCGCGCCGTCGAACTCGGCGTGAACTTCATCGACACCGCAGACTCCTACGGCCCGTACATCTCCGAGGACATCATCCGCGAGGCGCTGCACCCCTACGACGGGCTGGTGATCGCGACCAAGGCGGGGCTGCTGCGCACCGGGCCGGACATCTGGATCCCGCTGGGCAATCCGAGCTATCTGCGCCAGGAATGCGAGATGAGCCTGCGCCGCCTCGGCGTCGACACCATCGACCTGTTTCAGCTGCACCGCGTCGACCGCGAACTTCCCGCTGGCCGATCAGGTCGGCGAGCTGCTCACGCTGAAGAACGAGGGCAAGATCCGCCACATCGGCCTGTCCGAGGTCGACGTCGACCAGCTCACCGCGGCCCAGCAGATCACCGAGATCGTGTCGGTGCAGAACATGTACAACCTGGCGGCCCGTGGTGCCGAGCCGCTGCTGGACGCCGCGACCAGCCAGGGCATCGGATTCATTCCGTGGTTCCCGCTGGCCGCCGGGCCGCTGGCCGCCCCGGACGGCCCGCTGCAGCGCATCGCCGCCGATCACGACGCGACGCCGTCGCAACTGGCGCTGGCCTGGTTGCTGAAACGGTCGCCGGTGATGCTGCCGATTCCGGGCACGTCGAAGGTGGCGCACCTGGAGGAGAACGTCGCCGCGGCCGAGATCACGCTGACCGACGACGAGTTCGAAACCCTGTCGGCCGCCGGCGCGCAGCAGACCGTCTAACCGGCCGCGCGCCGCGCGTCCTCCGGCGCAATACGGTGTTGTGGTGGCGGAACATCAGCAGCATCGCGGCGGTGGGTTCAACCCGCCGGAGCCGACGACCAAGGGCGGTCCCGACTACGGCAGGTTCATCGACGCCGTGCGCACGCTGCAGGATCACGCCCGCGCCGTCGACGCGCCCGACGCGGTGATCACTGAGGCCGCCGACCTGCTGGACAAGGTGTCGGCGCTACTGGGCCCGTTCGACGCCGATGAATGGGAGTCCCCGTCGGGCCGCCGGATGGACCTGCCGATGCGGGGCAACATCCTGACCGTGCCCATGTCGGCCCGCAAGACTGACGACGGCCGCATCCAGGGCTCGGCCCGGTTCGCCCGGTTTCACCTGGGCCGCAACGGCGCCGTGCACGGCGGGTGCCTGGGGATGCTGTTCGACAGCGTGCTCGGGTTGACGTCCTCGGTGCTCACCGGGGGCCCCTACCAGCGCACCGCCTACCTGAAGATCGACTACCGCCACATCGTGCCGATCGAAAAGGAGCTGCAGTTCGACGCGGGCATCGACCGGGTGGACGGGCGCAAGATCTTCGTGTCCGGCCGGTTGACCGACGGCGACCGGCTGCTGACCGAAGCCGACGCGCTGTTCGTGCGGCTCAAGCCCGGCCAGCCCTGATACCCAGCAGGCGCCACAAGTCGTCGGCATCGGCGTCAATCGCCTCGACGATTTCTTCAGACCGCTTTTGGCCCCACACCGGAGGTCCGGCCCCCAAAAGCTTTTCGCGGCTGACGACGTCGGGACTGGTTCCCACATTGCCGGCCCCGCCGTGGGGAACATCGCTTTCGGCCACCAACTCGTGGCCGTCGCGCAACCTCACCCGCACCCGGGCCGGGAATGTCATGGTGAATGCGTCAAGTGCTGCCGGCGCCCACAGCTGTCCTGTCGCGGCGCGGCCGGCGGCGCCGATCCCGCCGTCTCGCAGGGCGCGGAGTAGAGCGATGCCGTCGCCCATGGCGAAGCGAATGCCCTTGTGTTCCCGGCGAGTTCGCCGGATGGCGCCGAGCAGCCGGCGGGTTGGCGTGCCGACCGTTATCGCACGAAGTGGAAGGAGCGGTGCCATCGCTTCGGCCGTTCGCAGTGTGAGGGACCAGTCGTGCCGCAACGACACACGGGCGGCGACCTCGGTGAGCTCGCAGTGGTGAGTGGCCAGCCATGCCTCGTTGACCTCGTCCGGCGTCAGCCGGCCGGCAACAAGGGTAGCCGCTACGGTCCACGGGATCGAGAAGTTGATGGTCACCGGTGTGGGCATGCGGTCGGCCGCGTACCCGTGCGACATGGCGTCCATTCCGCACGTCAGCACGCCCGCATCGACAACGACTGACGCGACTTCCGCGGCTGGCGGCGGCCCGAGTTGGAGCAGCGCGTCGACAGTCGTATCGATATATGCGCAGCCCGGATAGCGCTTGATGCTCAGCGTCCGTGTCGCCCAACCGGAGCCAAGCCCACCGAGAAGTGCGGGCAGGGGAGCGTAGGAGAACGCCTCGAAGAAGCCCTGCGGGTGGTCGAGGGCATCCAGTGGACCGGTGACGCCGTTGGCGGCGAGTCGGGCGGCCCGGACACCGGCCAGAGTGGGCTCGGCCGCCGTCAACAGCTTCGAATCGGGCGCCATGAACCCCGGCACAGTGGCGCGCGGAGCTTGATAAAGGGCAAGGGCCAGAGCATGCGCCAGCCGGCCTGCATCGAGTCCAAGCAGCCGCCCAGCGCTGACGGCGGCTCCGGCGGCGTGCACGAACGACCACAACTGACCGTTGAGCGGTCCGAGCAGGCAGGCGCCGCCCAAGCGGGCCTCGAGCTCGTTGGCCGCCACCTGGGCGGTTAGTTGCTCGGCCGCCGAGGCGCCGGTCTCCGCGGCGAGGAGTACGGGTACCAGTACGGCGGAGTGGCCGGCGTGAGCGAAGCACATATAGTCGTCGAAGTCGAGCGCGATCGAAAGCGCAGCCGCGGCATAGAGGGCGTCGTCGACGGCAACCGAACGGTGCAATCCCGGCACCAGTGCAGGGCCATCGCCGGCCCAGCTTCCGACGCCGGCGAGCACGCGCTGTGACGCGACGTCGCGGGTCGAGGCGGCCGTGGCCGCGAACACCGATCGGCGTTGGGCACGGCACAGATCGACCACCCCGTCCGGGACATCGTCGAGACGAAGATCAACGGCCCACCCCGCCAACCGTTCGATGGTCGTAACCACTGTGGCACGGTAGGCGCACATCGATTGAGGGGTCAATCTTTGAGGGCCTGGTGGTAAGCCGCAGCATCAACCGGTGTGGTCGCGGTGCCGGATCGGATTGGGGTGGTAGTTCGCCACACCGATAGCATGGTCGCGATCGTTCCAACATGTCCAACCTTGGAGAATCAACCCGATGAGCGCCCCGCAAGAAACCGCCCCAGCAGCCCCGATCCGGGTTCCTGCTGGCACTACCGCCGCCGCCGCGGTCGGTGAGGCGGGATTGCCGAGGCGGGGGGCGCCCGACGCGATCGTGGTGGTGCGCGACGCCGAAGGCAAGCTGCGCGACTTGAGTTGGGTGCCCGACGCCGACGCCGAGGTGGTTCCGGTGGCGGCCAACACCGACGAGGGTCGCAGTGTCATCCGGCATTCGACTGCACACGTGCTGGCCCAGGCCGTGCAAGAACTGTTCCCGGAAGCCAAGTTGGGGATCGGGCCGCCCATCACCGATGGCTTCTATTACGACTTCGACGTGGCGGAGCCCTTCACGCCGGAGGATTTGGCCGCGCTGGAAAAGCGGATGCGTCAGATCGTCAAAGAGGGACAGCTCTTCGACCGGCGCGTGTACGAGTCCAAAGACCAGGCGCGCGAGGAGCTGGTGAACGAGCCCTACAAGCTCGAACTCGTCGACGACAAGTCCGGCGACCCCGATGTCATGGAGGTCGGCGGCGATGAGCTCACCGCCTACGACAACCTCAATCCCCGTACTCGCGAACGGGTTTGGGGCGACCTGTGCCGGGGACCGCACATCCCGACCACCAAGCACATTCCAGCGTTCAAGCTGACCAGAAGCTCCGCCGCCTACTGGCGGGGAGACCAGAAAAACGCCAGCCTGCAACGCATCTACGGCACCGCGTGGGAGTCGCAGGAGGCGCTCGACCGTCACCTGGAGCTGGTCGAAGAAGCCCTGCGCCGCGACCACCGCAAGCTCGGTGCCGAGCTGGACCTGTTCAGCTTTCCCGACGAAATCGGTTCCGGCCTGCCGGTTTTTCACCCCAGGGGCGGCATCGTCCGCAGGGAGCTGGAGGAGTACTCGCGGCGCAAGCACATCGAGGCCGGGTACGAATTCGTCAACACCCCGCACATCACCAAGGCGCAGCTGTTCCACACCTCGGGCCACTTGGACTGGTACGCCGACGGCATGTTCCCGCCGATGCACCTCGACGCCGAATACAACGACGACGGAACGGTGCGCAAGCCGGGCCAGGACTACTACCTCAAGCCGATGAACTGCCCGATGCACACGCTGATCTTCGCTTCACGCGGGCGCTCGTATCGCGAATTGCCCCTGCGGCTCTTCGAATTCGGCACCGTGTACCGGTACGAGAAATCCGGCGTGGTGCACGGCCTGACCCGGGCGCGCGGATTCACGATGGACGACTCGCATATCTTCTGCACCCGCGAGCAGCTGCACGGCGAACTGGCGTCACTGCTGCGGTTCGTGCTCGAGCTGCTCGGCGACTACGGCCTTGAGGACTTCTATCTGGAGCTCTCCACCAAAGACCCGGAGAAGTTCGTCGGCAGCGACGAAATGTGGGAACAGGCCACCAACTCCCTGGCCGAAGTGGCGGCCGAGTCGGGCCTCGAACTGGTTCCCGACCCCGGCGGCGCGGCGTTCTACGGCCCCAAGATTTCCGTGCAGGCCCGCGACGCGCTGGGCCGCAGCTGGCAGATGTCGACCATCCAGGTGGACTTCAACTTCCCGGAGCGCTTCGAGCTCGAGTACACCGCCTCCGACGGAACCCGCCAGCGACCCGTGATGATCCACCGCGCCCTGTTCGGGTCGATCGAGCGGTTCTTCGGCATCCTCACCGAGCACTACGCGGGGGCGTTCCCGGCGTGGCTGGCGCCCGTGCAGGTGGTCGGCATCCCCGTCGCCGACGAACACGTGCCCTACCTGGAAAGCATTGCCGCGCAGCTGAAATCGCACGGGGTGCGGGTGGAGGTGGACACCAGCGACGATCGGATGGCCAAGAAGATCGTCCACCACACCGGCCAAAAGGTGCCGTTCATGTTGCTGGCCGGTGACCGCGACGTCCAGGCGAAGGCGGTGAGCTTCCGCTTCGGCGACCGCACGCAGATCAACGGTGTGCCCCGCGACACCGCCGTCGACGCCATCGTGGCTTGGATCGCCGACCGCGAGAATGCCGTCCCCACAGCCGAACTCGTGAAGGTATCCGGCGGTGAGTAGAAAGTGACCGAAGAGGAACGCGCCGACGACGCCATCCTGGACACGGGTGTCGGCCAGAGTGACCACCTGCAACGGCTGTGGACGCCGTACCGGATGACGTATCTGGCCGAAGCGCCCATGAAGCGCGACCCCAACGCTTCGGGCAAGACCGAGCAGCCGTTCACCGACATCCCGCAACTGTCCGACGAGGAAGGCCTGGTGGTCGCCCGCGGCGAACTCGTCTACGCCGTCCTCAATCTCTACCCGTACAACCCGGGGCACCTGATGGTGGTGCCATATCGGCGGGTGTCCGAGCTCGAGGACCTCACCGAAGCGGAGAGCGCGGAGTTGATGGCCTTCATGCAGAAGGCGATTCGCGTCATCAAGAACGTGTCGCAGCCGCATGGCTTCAACGTCGGCCTCAACTTGGGGACGTCGGCGGGCGGGTCACTGGCCGAACACCTGCACGTGCACGTCGTGCCGCGCTGGGGCGGCGACGCGAACTTCATCACCATCATCGGCGGGTCGAAAGTGATCCCGCAGTTGCTGCGCGAAACCCGCCGGTTGCTGGCCACGGAGTGGGCAAGGCAGCCATGAGTAAGGTGCCGTTCCTGTCGCGGGCGGCGTTCGCGCGGCTCACCGCTCCGACCGCCAGAGCGTGCCTGCGGATGGGGTTGACGCCGGACGTGGTCACCATCCTGGGCACCACCGGATCTGTGGCGGGGGCCCTCACGCTCTTCCCGATGGGCAAGCTGTTCGCCGGTGGCTGCGTGGTTTGGTTCTTCGTGCTGTTCGACATGCTCGACGGCGCCATGGCCCGCGAGCGCGGGGGCGGTACCCGTTTCGGCGCCGTGCTGGACGCCACGTGCGACCGCCTCAGCGACGGCGCGGTGTTCTGCGGGCTGCTGTGGTGGATCGCCTTCGGCCTGCACGACAAGCTGTTGGTGGTGGCGACCATGATCTGCCTCGTCACATCGCAGGTGATCTCCTACATCAAGGCGCGGGCGGAGGCCAGCGGGCTACGCGGCGACGGCGGCATCATCGAACGGCCGGAACGCCTGATCATCGTGCTGGTCGGAGCCGGCGTGTCGGACTTTCCGTTCGTCGCTTGGCCGCCCGCGCTGCCGGTCGCGATGTGGCTGCTGGCGGCGGCCAGCGTGGTCACCTGCGTGCAGCGGCTGCACACGGTGTGGACCTCGCGCGGCGCGAGGGAGCGGATGCCGTGATTCCGGGATTGAGCGCGGTCACCGCGCCAGGCCGGTTAGCCGGCCGCCTGGTATCCGGCACCGCGAGCGACTGGGCGTACGCGGCCGGCTGGATGGCCGTGCGGGCGATGCCGGAATTCGCGGCGCGCACGGCGTTCGGGACCGGAGCGCGTTATGCGGCCCGCCGCGGCGGCCCGGAGCAGCTGCGCAAGAACCTGGCCCGCGTCATCGGCGTGCCGCCGGCCGAGGTGCCCGACGCGCTGATGCGGGCCTCGCTGGCCTCCTACGCCCGCTACTGGCGTGAGGCGTTCCGCCTACCCACGATGGACCACCGCAAGCTCGCCAGCGAAGTCGACGACTCGGTCCTGGGACAAGACAATCTGAAGGCGGCGCTGGCCGCGGGCCGCGGCGTTGTCTTGGCATTGCCGCACAGCGGCAATTGGGATGTGAATGGGGTGTGGCTGGCGCAGTCCCACGGCACCTTCACCACCGTCGCGGAGCGGCTCAAACCCGAGTCGTTGTACCGGCGTTTCATCGCCTACCGCGAACGCCTCGGCTTCGAAGTGTTGCCGCTGTCCGGCGGCGAACGACCACCCTTCGAGGTGCTGTGCGAGCGGCTGCGCGACAACCGGGTGGTCTGCCTGATGGCCGAACGCGACCTGACCCGCACCGGCGTCGAGGTCGAGTTCTTCGGTGAACCCACCCGGATGCCCGCCGGGCCGGCGAAGCTGGCGATCGCGACCGGGGCCGCCTTGCTGCCGGCGCACTGCTGGTTCGAAGGCGACGGCTGGGGCTGCGACATGCAACCGCCTCTGGATTGCCGCAGCGGCGACGTCGGCGACATCACCCAGGCGCTGGCGGATCAGTTCGCCAAGAACATCGCCGCCCGCCCCGAGGACTGGCACATGCTGCAACCGCAGTGGCTGGCCGACCTGTCCGAGGCCAAGCAGGCGCGGCTCAGGGAGACCTGATGCGAATCGGGATGGTCTGCCCGTACTCGTTCGACGTGCCGGGCGGGGTGCAGTCGCATGTTTTGCAGCTGGCCGAGGTGATGCGCCTGCGCGGGCACGAGGTGAGCGTGCTCGCGCCGGCTTCGCCGCACGCGGTGTTGCCCGACTACGTCGTCTCCGCCGGCAAGGCCGTCCCCATTCCCTATAACGGCTCGGTGGCCCGGCTGCGGTTCGGCCCGGCGACCCACCGCAAGGTCAAAAAGTGGCTTGCCGAAGGCGATTTCGACGTCCTGCACCTACACGAGCCCAACGCGCCCAGCCTGTCGATGCTGGCCCTGAACATCGCCGCGGGCCCGATCGTCGCGACGTTTCACACCTCGACTACCAAGTCGCTGACCCTGACGGTGTTCCAAAGCATCCTGCGGCCGATGCACGAGAAGATCGTCGGCCGGATCGCGGTGTCCGACCTGGCCCGCCGCTGGCAGATGGAGGCGCTGGGGACCGACGCGGTCGAGATCCCCAACGGGGTCGACGTCGACTCGTTCGCCTCGGCGCCGCGGCTGGACGGCTACCCGCGGCCGGGCAAGACTGTGCTGTTCGTGGGCCGCTACGACGAGCCCCGCAAGGGCATGTCGGTCCTGCTCGACGCGCTGCCCGGGGTGGTCCAGCGCTTCGGCGATGTGCAACTGCTCATCGTCGGCCGCGGCGACGAGGACGAATTACGTAGCCAAGCAGGCGAATTGGTGAAGCACATGCGCTTTCTGGGTCAGGTCGACGACGCCGGTAAGGCGTCGGCGATGCGCAGCGCCGACGTGTACTGCGCGCCCCACATCGGGGGCGAGAGCTTCGGCATAGTCCTGGTCGAGGCCATGGCCGCCGGCACCGCAGTGGTGGCCAGCGACCTGGACGCCTTTCGGCGCGTGCTGCGCGATGGCGAAGTCGGGTGCCTGGTGCCGGTCGGCGACGGCGTTGCGCTCGCGGACGCCCTTGTTTCGGTGCTAGAAAACGATGTGCTGCGGGAACGGTATGTGGCGGCCGGTTCGGCGGCGGTCAAGCGCTACGACTGGTCGGTGGTGGCCAGCCAGATCATGCGGGTGTACGAGACGGTCGCCGCGGCGGGCGTCAAGGTTCAGGTGGCCAGCTGATGGCGTGGCTGATCGTCGGCATCGCCGTGTTCGTTGGGCTGTTGGCGGTATTGGGCGCCTGGGCCTATCAGACGGCCAACCGGCTGGACCGGCTGCACGTCCGCTACGACCTGTCCTGGCAGGCTCTCGACGGGGCGCTGGCGCGCCGCGCGGTGGTGGCGCGCGCGGTAGCGATCGATGCCTATGGCGGCGCGTCGGAGGGCAGGCGGCTGGCCGCGCTGGCCGACGCCGCGGAAGCCGCCCCCCGGCACGCGCGTGAGTCCTGCGAAAACGCGCTTTCGGCGGCGCTGGCGATAGTTGACCCGGCGGCTCTGCCGGCCGGCCTGATTGCCGAGCTGGCCGACGCCGAGGCGCGGGTGCTGCTGGCCCGCCGGTTTCACAACGATGCGGTTCGCGACACCCTCGCGCTGCGCGAGCGGCGCCTGGTCCGCCTGTTCCACCTCGGTGGAACCGCCGCGCTGCCAAGTTATTTCGAGATCGTCGAGCGGCCACACGCGTTGGCGCACGGTGACCATGGCGTGCTCGACCACCGCACCTCGGCGCGCGTCGTGCTGCTCGACGAGACCGGCGCGGTGCTGCTGCTGCGCGGTTCGGATCCGGCCATCACCCGCGACGACGCGCCGAGATGGTGGATCACCGTCGGTGGCGAGGTGCGGAAGGGGGAGCGGTTGGCCGAGGCCGCCGCCCGGGAGCTGTGCGAGGAAACCGGGCTACGGGTGGCGCCGGGCGACATGGTGGGTCCCGTGTGGCGGCGCGACGAGGTGTTCGAGTTCAACGGCTCCCTGATCGACAGCGAGGAGTTCTACTTCGTCTACCGCACCCACCGGTTCGAGCCGTCCGGTGCGGGCCGAACCGACCTGGAACGCAGCTACATCCACGGCCACCGCTGGTGTGATGCTGCCGACATCGCCCGACTGGCCGCGGGCGGCGAAACGGTGTACCCGATGCAGCTATCCGAACTGCTCGCCGAGGCGGCCACGCTGGCCGGCGGCCGGGCGCCCGGCCCGTTGCAATCCATCCGCTGACCCCGACGGGCGAGCTAGACCCGGTCAAAGGACGCACGGAAGTCGGGTAGCGAATGCGGGTTCCCCAGGACAGGGATCAGGCGCAGCGGATCCAGCAGCGGCAGATTTGCGGTGGGGATGAGGTAGTAGGTGGTCATTCCGATGTGCGTCTGGATCGCGGTGGCGATTGGCTGCCCGGTCCATTGCCGGCGCCGGCCGAATTCACATTGCTCATTGCAAGGGTTTGGCCGCCGTTGTTCGCGGTTCCGACCGCGCCATTCGGCCCTTGTGAGGCCCGCACCACAAAACGGTCGGAAAAATCGCTTCTTGCTCACCACTAGACTGGGTCGACGACAGTTGAAGGAGATCAGCAGTGGATACCGCCGCTTCACCCGACGGCAGCGGACGAACCGGAACCGCGCGCGTCAAGCGCGGCATGGCCGAGATGCTCAAGGGCGGCGTCATCATGGACGTCGTCAACCCGGAGCAGGCCCGCATCGCGGAGGCCGCCGGCGCCGTCGCCGTCATGGCGCTGGAACGGGTGCCCGCCGACATCCGCGCCCAGGGCGGCGTCTCGCGGATGAGCGACCCCGACATGATCGAGGGCATCATCGCCGCGGTGACCATCCCGGTGATGGCCAAAGCGCGCATCGGGCATTTCGTCGAGGCGCAGATCCTGCAGAGCCTCGGCGTGGACTACGTCGACGAGTCCGAGGTGCTGACCCCCGCGGACTACACCCACCACATCGACAAGTGGAAGTTCACCGTGCCGTTCGTGTGCGGGGCGACCAATCTGGGCGAGGCCCTGCGGCGCATCAGCGAGGGCGCGGCGATGATCCGGTCCAAGGGCGAGGCCGGCACCGGAGACGTCTCCAATGCGACCACGCACATGCGGGCGATCAGCGGCGAGATCCGCCGGCTGACCTCGATGTCGGAAGACGAATTGTATGTGGCCGCAAAGGAATTGCGGGCACCCTACGACCTCGTCGCCGAGGTGGCCCGGGCCGGCAAGCTACCCGTGACACTGTTCACCGCCGGCGGCATCGCCACCCCCGCCGACGCGGCCATGATGATGCAACTCGGCGCCGAGGGCGTCTTCGTCGGCTCGGGGATCTTCAAGTCGGGGGATCCCGCGCAGCGCGCCGCCGCCATCGTCAAGGCCACCACGTTCTACGACGACCCCGACGTGCTGGCCAAGGTGTCGCGCGGCCTCGGCGAGCCGATGGTGGGCATCAACGTCGAGCAGATCGCGCAGCCCCATCGGCTGGCCGAACGCGGCTGGTAAAAACAGTCCGTGGCGATCGAAGAGATCCTTGATCTCGAGCAACTCGAGGTCAACATCTACCGCGGCAGCGTCTTCAGCCCGGAGTCGGGATTCCTGCAGCGCACCTTCGGCGGCCACGTCGCCGGCCAGTCGCTGGTGTCGGCGGTGCGGACCGTCGACCCGCGCTACCAGGTGCACTCGCTGCACGGCTACTTCCTGCGGCCCGGGGACGCCAAGGAGCCCACGGTTTTCATCGTCGAGCGCACCCGCGACGGCGGCTCGTTCGCCACCCGGCGCGTCAACGCCATCCAGCACGGGGAAATCATCTTCAGCATGGGGGCGTCCTTCCAGACCGATCAGGAGGGCATCCACCACCAGGACGTCATGCCGGCCGCGCCGCCACCCGACGGGCTGCCCGGCCTGGACTCGATCAAGGTGTTCGACGACGCCGGATTCAAGCAGTTCGAGGAGTGGGACGTCTGCATCGTGCCGCGCGAACGGCTGCGGCTGTCGCCCGGCAAGGCCTCCCAGCAGCAGGTCTGGTTCCGCCACCGTGACCCGCTGCCGGACGATCCGGTGCTGCACATCTGCGCGCTGGCCTACATGAGCGACCTCACCCTCCTCGGATCGGCGCAGGTCAACCACCTCGACGTGCGCGAGCACCTGCAGGTGTCATCGCTGGACCACGCGATGTGGTTCATGCGGGCGTTCCGGGCCGACGAGTGGCTGCTCTACGACCAGTCGTCGCCGTCGGCCAGCGGCGGTCGCTCGCTGTGCCAGGGCAAGATCTTCACCCAGTCCGGCGAGATGGTGGCGGCGGTCATGCAGGAGGGGCTGACCCGCTTCAAGCGCGGATTCCAGCCGTCTAATCAGTGAGCGTGCAGTGAGCGCGCCGCGCATCGGCGTACTGGCGCTGCAGGGTGACACCCGCGAGCACCTGGCCGCGCTACGCGAAGCCGGCGCCGAGTCGATGCCGGTGCGGCGCCGCGGCGAGCTCGAGAAGGTCGACGGGCTGGTAATCCCCGGTGGGGAGTCCACCACCATGAGCCACCTGCTGCTCGACCTGGACCTGCTGGAGCCGTTGCGCGGGCTGCTGGCCGACGGGCTGCCCGCCTATGGCGCGTGCGCGGGCATGATCCTGCTGGCCAGCGAGATCCTCGACGCCGGCGCGGGCGGCCGGGAGGCGCTGCCCCTGCGTGCGATCGATATGACCGTGCGGCGCAACGCATTTGGGCGGCAGGTCGATTCGTTCGAGGGCGACATACCGTTCGCCGGTTTGGACGGTCCGGTGCGCGCGGTGTTCATCCGCGCCCCCTGGGTCGAGCGGGCCGGTGACGGCGTGCAGGTGCTGGCCGAAGCGTCGGGGCACACGGTCGCGGTGCGGCAAGGCGCGAAGCTGGCGACGGCGTTTCACCCCGAGATGACCGGCGACAGGCGCGTCCACCAGCTCTTCGTCGACATCGTCAACGGGGTCGCCTGACGCACCAGTCACATATCCCTGGGTTCTCGTGACTGCTGGGGCGGCCGGGGCCACTAGGGGAGCGGACGGTCGGGCGGCGCCGAGCGTGCACGTAGACTCGACTGGCGAACTTTCGAAGACAGAAGAGGTAAGAAACACCGATGAGCGGCCATTCCAAGTGGGCTACCACCAAGCACCAGAAGGCCGTCAAAGACGCGCGCCGTGGCAAGGAGTTTGCCCGGCTCATCAAGAACATCGAGGTCGCGGCCCGGACCGGCGGCGGTGACCCGGCGGGCAATCCGACGCTGTACGACGCCATCCAGAAGGCGAAGAAGACCTCGGTCCCCAACGACAACATCGAGCGCGCCCGAAAGCGGGGCGCCGGCGAGGAAGCCGGCGGCGCCGACTGGCAGACCATCACCTACGAGGGCTACGCGCCCAACGGCGTGGCGGTGCTGATCGAATGCCTGACCGACAACCGCAACCGTGCCGCCAGCGAGGTGCGGGTGGCGATGACGCGCAACGGCGGCACCATGGCCGATCCCGGGTCGGTGGCCTACCTGTTCTCCCGCAAGGGCGTGGTCATCCTGGAAAAGAACGGCCTGACCGAGGACGACCTGCTGGCCGCGGTGCTGGACGCCGGCGCCGAGGACGTCAACGACCTGGGCGACAGCTTCGAGATCATCTCGGAGCCAACCGATCTGGTCGCCGTGCGGACCGCGCTGCAGGACGCCGGCATCGACTACGACTCCGCGGAGGCGGGGTTCCAGCCGTCGGTGACCGTTCCGCTCGACGCCGACGGCGCGCAGAAGGTGATGAAGCTGGTCGACGCACTCGAGGACAGCGACGACGTCCAGGACGTCTACACCAACGCCGACATCCCCGACGAGATCCTGGCCCAGATCGAGGCCTAGTCCTGGTCCTAGTCGTAACCGTGGCGCATGTCCTCGACAATGCGCGGATTGTCCAGCGTCGAGGGCTCGAGCGGGCGGGGGCGAGTGTCGTCGGGAAACACCGTGGCGGCGTCGAGAACGTGCTGGTTGAGGAAGCGCAGCGGGGGCGCGTTGGGCGGCACGGTGGGTGTGGGCGCGCTGCCCCCGCGGCGCGCCAGCGCGAAACCCCAGTCACCGAACGTCGGCACATACACGTGGTACGGCGTCACCGCATAGCCGGCCGCGCGGATTGACGAGGCGGTGCGCCAGAACGCCGTCTGCGTCGAGAACGGGCTGCCCGCCTGCACGACCATGAGTCCGTCGGCGGCGAGCGCGCGCGCAACAAGCGCGTAGAACTCGGTCGAATAGAGCCGGCCCAGGACTGGGGTGTCGGGGTCGGGAAGGTCGACGATGATCGCGTCGAAGCCCGCGGGCGGGATGACGTCCGGGTGCGGTGAGCGCAACCAGCGCATCGCGTCGTCGATCACCACCTTGACCCGCGGGCTATCCAGCGAACCGCCGTTGGCCCCGCGCATGGTGGTGCGCGCCAGCTGGATCACCGCGGGGTCGAGCTCCACCTGCACGATCTTGGTGACGCCGGGCTGACGCAGCAGTTCTCGGGCCACCAGGCCGTCGCCGCCCCCGAGGACGAGGACCGATCGGGCGCTGGCCCCGAGCGCGGGGTAGACCAGGCTCTCGGTGTAGCGGTACTCGTCCCGGGTGGAGAACTGCAGGCCCCCGTCGAGGTAAAGGCGCATGTCGTTACCGCGCCGGGTGACCACGATCTCCTGATAGGCCGAGTGCTGGTAGGCGATGATCGGGTCGGCGTAGAGCCGTTGCCTGCTCGTCGTCTCGATGTCGGCCGAACGCGCCAGAAGCGTGGCCAGGAGCGCGAGTGCCGCGGCGAGCGCGCACAGCGCCGCCGCCAGTTGTCGGATCGAAACGACCCGGCGCAGCACAAAGATCGCCACCACGGCCGCGGCCAACAGGTTGACGATGCCGGTGGCCGCCGCGCCGCGGATCATGCCCAGCTGCGGCAGCAGCAGGAACGGCCACACCAGCCCGCCCAGCAGCGCACCGAGGTAATCGGCCGCGTTGAGGTTGGCCAGCGTCCGGCCGGTGTCGGCCGCCTGATCCGCATCGGGCGCCATGCGGCCGCGTTGCAGCATGGTCATCAGCAGCGGTACCTCGGCGCCGACCAGCCCACCGATCAGGGCCGTGCCCACCGCCAGCGTCCACATCGACTCGTCGTCGATGAATGCGAACACCGTGTACAGCGCCGCGGCGGACAAGCCGCCGACGATGCTCAGCAGCACCTCGACCGCGATGAACGCGATGGCCGCGTGCGCCAGGAGCGGCTTGACCACCAGGGCGCCCACCCCGAGCGCGGCGATGTAGCCCGCGACGATCAGTGACGTGGCGACGATGCCGCCGCCATTCAGGCTCGCCGCCAGCGTCAGCAGCGCGAGTTCGTAGATGATGCCGGACGCCGCGCATGCCGCGACGGCGGCCAGCAGCACGGCGCGCCAGCGCCCGGAGAGCGCTGTCGAGGCGACTGACGCCTGTGGTCGGCTTTCCGTAGAGGTCATGAGATGGCGGCGGCGATCACTCCCCCCACGGCCACCAGCATGGTGGCGGTGGCGAAAGCGGCCGGATGCAGTTCCGGTTCGTCGACGTGCTCGCGGAACTTACCGGGGACCGCGATCTGCAGAATCACCAGCGCCCCGCCCTGCAGGACGACGCCCACCAGGCCGTAGACCGCCACGCCGACGAGTCCCTGGCCCAGTTGGCTGTAGCTGCTGGCGATGGCGCTGATGATCACGATGGCGAGCGCGATGTACATGGCCGAGGCGAGGACGACGGCGTTCGGGCGCTTGTCGATGAACACCAACTGGCGCAGGTTGCCGGGCGTGAGGACGTCCACCATCAGGAAGCCGGCGATCAGGACGACGACGCCGACCGCGAAGTACAGGACGACGGCGACCACGCCCTGGGCGATCGTGTTGAAGTTGGTGGCTCCGAAATCGAGCGCGAGGTACATGGTTGTCTCCTTTGAATATTGGGGGGACTAGTCGGGCGTTTTCATCGGCTAGAGGTCACTTCGTTCCGCCGGGGCCGCCGGGGGTACCACCCGCGCCGCCCGAGGGGGAGCCGGGAGTGAATCCGGGGCCCAGGAAGATGAAGGCGCCGTGGGTGTATCCGGCGTTCAGGCCTTCCAGGCGGATGCTGCACGGGTGATTGCCGTCGGGGCCGACGGTCACGATGTTGTTGCTGTAGCGCAGGTATTCGCTGTCGCCGTTGGCGGCACGCGCCGCGGGGGCCTGGTACTCGGCGAGCGTGTCGGCCACGTCGTCGGGAGGTCCGCTGCATTCGTAGCGCGTCCCGTTCGCGTCGTGGGAGTACTCGTGATAGTGGCTCGCGATGTAGGACGCAATGTTCTTCCGCGACAGAATGATTCCGAAAACCAGGCAGGCGGTGGCGGCCACCGCCAACGCGCCTGCGATCACGAACAGGCGGTTGCGGCTCACGGATGCCACCGACTCGCCGTGTGCACCACTTCGCCGCCGGACCCAAAAAGGCTGCGCGGATACAGGTGCCAGGTCTGCCAGCGCCATCCGGCGCCGTCGGGTTCGGCGGCCAACGCGGTCAGCGCGGCGTCGTCGCCGGGGAAAGAGCCGCCGAGCCAACCCTTTTCCCGCGCGCACCGGTCGCGCAGGTCGCGCGCCATGCGGCGGAAGGTTACCTCGTCGTACGTGTCGGTGCGGGATTCCAGGGAGTAGCCGGGTGCGGCCGTGCGCTTCGGCAGGTCGACGCCGGGGCCGCGCGCCGTGCACGAGACCTCCTCGGAGAACCGGCCCGCGGCGTGCTCGACCGTGACGACGTGCGATGCGCCGAGGACCCCCAGCAGCAGGGCACCGCCGTCGGGGTGATGCAGAAGGCAGGCCGCCAGCGGCGGCGGTGCGGGTGCGTTGAGCGCGAGTCCAAGCTTCTGCCCGGACACATCCGAAGGAGCTACGACCAGCTGGTGAAGTGGCACCGACGCGCGCCTAGGCGGGGGAGGGCGGGGGCGCCGGATACACGGTCAGCTCGCCGGTCAGCACGGGCTTGCCGGTCGAAACCTCCCACGGCATGCCCGGCGCCCAGCGCTCGAAGGAGAGCAGCACGGACTCGTCGGAGTTGGTGCAGTCGACGAACTCCATCTCGCCGCCCGCCGGCAGGCCCGTGGTGCCCTCGGTGGTGAACGAGGCGCGGCCGCGTTCGGACTCGTGAAACGTCACCCCGTCGACGATGTACTGGTCGCCCGGCTGCATCCTGAGGTCCTTGCGGCTGACCCACATCGCCAGCTCGAGGCGCCCGTCGTCCTCTTCGACGCTGAACCAGATCGGCTGGTCGCCGCCCTCGAGTAGGTGCTCCCACCACACGAACGGGCCCTCGCGGTACGTCACCGATCCGCGGACCACGTAGTCGACGCCGCCGTAGCTGACGATGGCGCCCGGGCCCAGTTGCCGCGGGCCGAATTCCGGCATCGCATTGAACGAGAGGGGATCCTGGCGTCCGCGCGGGGGGCCCGCCTGCTTGGGGCGCCGCAAAGCGATGACGAGCACCACGATGGACGCGATGAACAGCACGATCGCGATAATGACCAGCAGTGATCCCACGGGAACCCTTCCGTTGCCACCTTGCTTGAGCGAACGTGGGGTAAAGCTAACAGCTTTGCGCGGGTTCGGCGCTGTAACGTCCCGACCCGGGAATTGGCGGCGCCGCCGCGTGTCCTCCGCGAACCGGTCGGCCCCGGCCGCTAGGGTATCGAACAGCTGTTCTACAGGTGGGAGCGGGCAATGCGGGTGATGGGCGTCGACCCCGGACTGACCCGATGCGGACTGTCGGTCGTGGAAAGTGGGCGGGGGCGAAACGTGGTCGCGCTGGACGTCGACGTGGTGCGGACCCCATCGGATGCACCGCTGGCCAAAAGGTTGCTGGCCATCAGCGATGCCGTCGAGCATTGGCTGGCCACCCATCAACCGGACGTCATGGCCATCGAGCGAGTGTTCTCCCAGCTGAACGTGTCGACGGTGATGGGCACGGCGCAAGCCGGCGGGGTGGTCGCGCTGGCGGCGGCCAAGCGCGGCATCGACGTGCACTTCCATACCCCGAGCGAGGTCAAGGCCGCGGTGACCGGCAACGGCGCCGCGGATAAGGCTCAGGTCACCGCGATGGTCACCAAAATCCTTGCGCTGCAAGCCAAGCCGACACCGGCCGACGCCGCCGATGCGCTGGCGTTGGCGATCTGCCATTGCTGGAGGGCGCCGATGATTGCCCGGATGGCCGCGGCCGAAGCGCTGGCCGCGCAACAGCGCCACGCGTATCTGGCCAAGCTGAAGGCCGCGCGATGATCGCCTCGGTGCGCGGCGAGGTGCTCGAGGTGGCGCTCGATCACGCGGTGATCGAGGCCGCCGGGGTCGGCTACCGCGTGAACGCGACACCGTCGACGCTGGCGACGCTGCGCAGCGGGACCGAGGCTCGGCTGATCACCGCGATGGTGGTCCGCGAGGACTCGATGACGCTGTACGGGTTCCCCGACTCCGACACTCGCGACCTGTTCCTGACGCTGCTGACGGTGTCGGGGGTGGGGCCCCGGCTGGCGATGGCGACGCTGGCGGTTCACGACGCCGCGGCGCTGCGGCAGGTGCTGCACGACAGCGATGTCGCCGCGCTGACCCGGGTCCCCGGGATCGGCAAACGCGGCGCCGAACGCATGGTGCTCGAACTGCGGGACAAGGTCGGTGCCGGCGCGGCGGGCGCACCGGGCGGCGCATCCGTGGTGAACGGGCATCCGGTGCGCGGGCCGGTGGTGGAGGCCCTGGTCGGCTTGGGCTTCGCCGCCAAGCAGGCCGAAGAGGCCACCGACAAGGTGCTGGCCACCGAACAGGACTCGACGACGTCCGGCGCCCTGCGCGCCGCCCTGTCGCTGCTGGGTAAGTCCCGATGACCGACGACTTCGCCGACCGCGAATTGTCTCCGGCGCTGGCCGTCGGGGAGGGCGACATCGACATCAGCCTGCGGCCGCGATCGCTGCGGGAGTTCATCGGCCAGCCGCGGGTGCGCGAACAGCTCCAACTGGTGATCGAGGGGGCCAAGAACCGCGGCGGCACACCGGATCACATCCTGCTGTCCGGTCCGCCGGGGCTGGGCAAGACGTCGCTGGCCATGATCATCGCCGCCGAGCTCGAGTCGTCGTTGCGGGTGACGTCCGGTCCCGCGCTGGAGCGCGCCGGTGACCTGGCCTCCATGCTGTCCAACCTGGCCGAGCACGACGTGCTGTTCATCGACGAGATTCACCGGATCGCCCGGCCCGCCGAGGAAATGTTGTACCTGGCGATGGAGGACTTCCGGGTCGACGTGGTGGTCGGCAAGGGTCCCGGGGCGACGTCGATACCGCTCGAGGTGGCGCCCTTCACCCTGGTCGGCGCCACCACCCGGTCCGGGGCGCTGACCGGCCCGCTGCGGGATCGGTTCGGCTTCACCGCACACATGGACTTCTACGAGCCCGCGGAGCTGGAGCGGGTGCTGGCCCGCTCCGCCGGCATCCTGGGTATCGAGCTCGGCGCCGAGGCGGCCGAGGAGATCGCCCGGCGCTCGCGCGGGACGCCGCGTATCGCCAACCGGCTGTTGCGCCGGGTCCGGGACTTCGCGGAGGTGCGCGCCGACGGGGTGATCACCCGGGACGTGGCCAAATCCGCGTTGGCGGTCTACGACGTCGACGAGCTCGGCCTGGACCGGCTGGACCGGGCGGTGCTCTCGGCGCTGACCCGCAGCTTCGGCGGCGGGCCCGTCGGAGTTTCGACGCTGGCGGTGGCCGTGGGCGAAGAGGCGACCACCGTCGAGGAGGTGTGCGAGCCCTTCCTGGTCCGCGCCGGGATGGTCGCGCGCACTCCGCGCGGCCGGGTGGCCACCGCACAGGCGTGGACACACCTGGGCATGAGTCCGCCGGCCGGGGTCATTGGGTCCCCCGCAAGCGGGTGGTACCCACAGGGGCAGCGGGGACTGTTTGATTAGAGGCGATCGTGAGCGGGGCGAAGCGGCTCGCCACCATCGGGACTAGGAGGACACAGGTGATCACGGCCGGGCTGATATTCGCCGCACTGGCGGCGTTATTGCACCTCTACATCTTCGTGATGGAATCGTTGACCTGGACCTCGCCGCGCACCCGTGCCACGTTCGGCACCACGGCCGAAGAGGCCGAGACCACCAAGCTGCTCGCCTTCAACCAAGGCTTCTACAACTTGTTCCTGGCGGTTGTCAGCGGCGTGGGCATTGCCGCGATTGTCTTGCGGCACAACGCCGTTGGCGCGGCGTTGATTTTCGCCGGCGTCGGGTCGATGGCCGCGGCCGCGGTGGTGCTGCTGTTGTCCGCTCCGGACAAGGCGCGGGCCGCGGTGACGCAGGGCACCTTCCCGGTCATCGCGATCGTGCTGCTGCTGCTCGGCCTCCGGTAGTAACACCAGCCTCACCAGCCCCAATAGCCCCGGGGCGGGGTGGCTTTCGCCCGCCATATGGGTTACGACTGGAACACGCCGGGTACCCATCTCGGGCCGGAAATAGGCCCGGTATTCAACGAGGGGATGTCATGAAATACGCAGAAGACGGCCAAACCCGCGGGCTGCGCATGCCGCGTTCGCGTGGCGCGGTCAGCGGATTGCTCCTGGTCATTCTGGGAGCTTGGGGGGCGTTAATACCGTTTGTCGGACCGCGCTTCAATTTCGCCTACACACCCGATCGTGAGTGGGCGTGGAGTTCGGCTCGGGGGTGGCTCGAGGTACTGCCGGGAGCCGCGACCGTGCTGGGCGGTCTGTTGTTGATCGTCGCCGGAAACCGCGTGGCGGCGATGCTGGGCGGTTGGCTGGCGGTCCTGGCCGGCGCCTGGTTCGTCGTCGGTGGTCAGCTCGCGCCGCTGCTGGGAATCGGCTCCGCCGGTGACCCCGTGGCCGCCACCGAGCGCAAGCGTGCGGTGCTCGAGATCACCTATTTCTCCGGACTGGGTGCACTGATCATCTTCGTGGGCGGTGTGGTGCTGGCGCGTACGGCCGTGCGCCTGGCGCGTGACGTGCAGCCCTTGGCGCCGGCGGAGGCCGCGGCGGCGCCGGGCGTTGAGCCGTACCGCGAATCGGCGTACGAGCCGGCCGAGGTGTCCTCGGGGGCGCTGACCAAACCGCGCTCGTCGGCCGACCCGGAGCCGAAGCCGGGGTGGCGTCGCCATCGCTCGGGTGCGGCGGGGGGTGCCAACGCCGCGTACCTGCGCTGGCCGCATCCTCAGCGGTAGTTCGTTCACAGAAAAACCGATCGCCAGCCTGGGGTCAGGCTGGCGATCGGTTTTTTGGCGCTTTTACAGCAGTCCGAGCAGCTGCAGGTCGGTGGCGTACTTGACGATGATCGGCGCCGAGACATGCGGAATGTCTTTGTCGGGGCCGATTTTCGCCTCCTGCACCGCGGCGCGGAAGCGGTCGGTCGGTGCCATCGATCCGTTGATCGGCGTTTCCGGCTCCTGGTAGTTGTGCAGCAGCGGCAACAGCGAGTACTGGCGTTGCCGCTCCGGCAGGGCCCGCATCGTCTGATCGAACCGCCGCAACCACTCGCCGTAGTCGGCGATCCGCTGGATCCCATAGCCGGCTTCGACCAGCCAGTCGACGTACTCGTCGAGACCGATGCCGTCGTCGTACGGGTTCATCACGTGGTACGTCTGGAAGCCGTCCCCGTTGTCCAGCACCTGCGTCCCCAGCGTGGAGATCGCCGCGGCGATGAACTCGACCGGCAGGCCGTCGTAGTGCGAACGCTGACGGTTGCCCTCGGCGTCGAGCTCGTAGAACGAACCGGGCGCGACGCCGGTGGCGACCAGGCTCAGCATCAGCCGGGTGAACATGTCCGGCAGGTTGAGCTGTCCGGCGTAGGTGGTGTCGGCCAGGATCATGTCGCACCGGAAGACCGCGACCGGCAGGCCGCACAGGTCGTGCGCCTCGCGCAGCAGCACCTCGCCGGCCCACTTGCTGTTGCCGTAGCCGTTGGCGTAGCTGTCGTTGACCTCGCGGGTCGCGCTGATCCGCCGGATGTCGGCGTCCTCGACGAACTCGCCCGGCTTGATCTGGTCACCGACGCCGATCGTCGACACGTAGGCGTACGGCTTCAACTTGGTGGTGAGCGCGACCCGGATGAGTTCGGCGGTACCCAGCGCGTTGGGACCGAACAGCTCGCTGTACGGCAACACGTGGTTGACCAGGGCGGCCGGGTCGACGATCAGGTCGACCGTGTCGGCCAGCCGCTGCCAGGTCTGCTGGTCCAGGCCCAGGTTGGCCTCGCCCTTGTCGCCGGCGATGACCTCCAGGTGGTCGGCGGCCAGTTCCTGGTAGTGCGCCAGCAACTTCGGGTCACCTTCGGGAGAGCCGACGCCGAAGGTCTTGTCCAGCCGGGCGCGCGCCTCGTCGTCGGACTTGGCCCGCACCAGGGCGATCACCTTGCCGTCCACCATGTCCATGCGCTCGAGCCATTCCAGCGCCAGGTAGCGGCCCAGGAATCCGGTCGCGCCGGTCAACAACACCGTCCGCACCTCGGTGGTGGGCTTCGGCAGGCTGGGCGCGGCGGTCAGCGTCTCGGCCTCGAGGAACTTGTCCAATGTGAGGTCGCCGGCGTGCACCGTGGTGGCACTTTCCTTGTTTGAAAGGCCGTGCACGGCGGCGAAGGTCGGCCGCTTGGTGCCCTGGCGCTCGCCCTCGATGTAGTTGGCGATGGCCTGCAGGTCACTGGCCGGGCTCACGATGACACCCACCGGGACGTCGACGTCGAAGATCTCGCGCAGCAGGTTTCCGAACGTCAACGCCGACAACGAGTCCCCGCCCAGATCGGTGAAGTGCGCGTCGGAGGGTAGCTCGGTCCCAACAGAGGGGGCCGCGCCCAGCAGGGCCGCGGCGGCCCGGCTCACGGTCTGCAGCACCGGCGCGCTCGCGCCGTTGCGGCGCAATTCGACCAGCTCGTTGGCCTGCCCCTCGGCCAGGTCGGCGTAGAGCTGCTCGAGCCGCTCGCCGTAGTGCTGCTTCAGCTTCGGCCACGCCAGCTTGCGGATCCCGGTCAGCAGACCGTTCTCCAGGCTGAACGGGGTGGTCTCGATGATGAAGTCGCGCGGCACCTCATAGGACTGCAGGCCGGCCTGACGAGCGACGTTCTGCAGCGAGTCGGCGATCCTCGGCTTGAGCGTCTCGAGATCCCAGCGCTCCAGGGCTTCTTGGGTCGGCACCACGACGGCCAGCAGATAGGGCTGCGCGCTGTTGCCGTAGACGTAGATCTGACGCACCAGCGGGCTGTTGCCGAACTCGGCCTCCAGCTTGGCCAGGGTCACGAACTCGCCCTGCGCCAGCTTCAACACGTTGTTGCGGCGGTCGACGTACACCAGCTTGTCGGGCGCGACCTCGGCGAACACGTCGCCGGTCCGGTAGTAGCCATCCTCGTCGAACACGTTGGCGGTGGTCTCGGCCCGCTTGTAGTAGCCGGGGAACATGTTCTCGGTCCGCAGCAATAGCTCACCGCGCGGGTGCGGCCGGTCGGTGCTGAAGTAGCCCAGGTCCGGGACGTCGACGAGCTTGTAGTCGATTACCGGCGGGCGCTGAATCTCGCCGTCGAACAACACCATCCCGGCCTCGGTGGAGCCGTAGCCGTCCATCAGGTGCATCTCGAGCAGCGACTCGACCCAGGCGCGCAGCTCCGGGGAGGTGGGGGCCGAGCCCGGTCATCGCGAAGATGAAGCGCCCGCCCAGCAGGTACTGCCGCTGCTCGTCCAAGACCTCGGCCGCCACAGTCTCGCGGGCCCCGGGGCCCGCGGCGTCGGACAGCCGCCGCGCCACCTGGCGCTGGAATTCGCCGAACAGGGTCTCCCAGATGCGCGGAACGAAATTCAGCTCGGTGGGCCGCGCCAGCTCCAGGTCCTCCAGCAGCGTCGAGAGGTCACTCTTGGCCGCGAAGTAGGCGGTGCCGCCGTTGCCGAGGGTGCCGTACAAAATGCCGCGGCCCATGACGTGGCTCATCGGCATGAAGTTGAGGGTGATCGAGGCGGCGCTTTCCCCGAACCAATTCCTGCTGCCGCGGCGCCAAATCTTGGCGACGTTGCTCTGCGGGTACATCGCACCCTTGGGCGCGCCGGTGCTGCCGGAGGTGTAGATCAGCAGGGCCAGCGGGTCGTCACCCTCGGCCGCGGGGATCGGCGTGTCTGGCAGCGCGTTCCCGCGCTCGAGCACCTCGGCCAGCGTCTCCACCGCCACGTCGGCGTCTGCCAGCCGTATGCGCGCGGTTTCTACGGCCTCGCGCTCATCGTCGACCTCGGGGTGGTAGTCGAACGCCACCAGCTTGGCGGGCCGGTAGCCACTCAGGATCAGCTTCACGGCCTCGGGCAGCTGGTTCACGCTCGCCGCGATCACGCTGGGCTCGGTCTCGGTCACGATCGGCAGCAGCGATGTGGGCGACGCGCTGGTTTGCAGCGGAACCGACACCGCGCCGATCGTGGCCAGCGCCATGTCGATGGTGGCGTAGTCGACGCTGTTGAAGCCCAGCACGCAGACCCGGTCACCGGCGTGCACCTCGTCGTTGACCCAGGCGCGGCCAAGCGCTTCGACCCGGTCGCCCAGCTGACGGTAAGTGATGGTCTCGAAGCGGGGGAGCAGTTCCAGCCTGGTGCGCCCGGTCGCCGGGTCCTCGACGAACTCCACCACGCGCTGCGCCAGCGCCGGGCGGTCCGCATACCCCTCTAGGACGGTCCGGATGACCTGGGGAAGTCGCAGCCCAGGCTTCTCGAGGGCCGCTTCGACCGCCGGGTCGGGGCGGGCGGCGGCGAACTGGGGGTCGTTTGCGGTCAGGTCCTCGACACGGCGGTCGAGCCCCTCGTCGTTAATGGTCGGCATAAACAATTCCCTTGCAATGAAAGTTATTGAGCCTTCTTGGCGCCGATGCGCTGACGATTAGAACGTTAGCTAAAGTAACGTTATTCCACCACGGCCGCGCCGCGCGGGAGTTGTGAGATTGCCCACGCGGGCCGGTCGAGCCCCCAGGTCTAGAGGTCGCCCAGCAGCCGGCTCAGGATGTCGAGCCCCTCGTTCAGCAGCTCGTCGCTGATGGTCAGCGGCGGCAGCAGCCGGACGATGTTGCCGAACATGCCGCAGGTCAACACGACAACTCCGGCCGCGTGGGCCGCGGTGGACAGCTTCTGCGTCAGTTCCGCGTCGGGCTCGGCGGTTCCCGGCTTCACCAACTCGATGGCGATCATGGCGCCGCGGCCGCGCACATCGCCGATTCGGTCATCGCCGGCCTGCAGCCGCAACAACGGTTCGGTGATCAGCCGTTCCAGCTGCCGGGCGCGCTCGATCAGTCCGTCACTTTCGATCGTGGCGATGGTGGCCAGTGCGGCCGCACAAGCGATTGGGTTGCCGCCGAATGTGCCGCCCAAGCCGCCGACATGCGATGCGTCCATGATCTGCGCGGGGCCGGTGACCGCCGAGAGCGGCAGCCCGTCGGCGATTCCCTTGGCGGTGCAGATCAGGTCGGGCTCGACCCCCTCGTGCTCGCAGGCGAACATCGCGCCGGTGCGTGCGAACCCGGTCTGCACCTCGTCGGCGATGAACACCACGTCGTTCTTGCGGCACCAGTCGAGCAGGGCGGGCAGGAATCCCTCGGCGGGCACGATGAATCCGCCTTCGCCGGCGATCGGTTCGATGATGACCGCGGCGAGGCTGTCAGCGCCGACTTGGCTCTCGATGACGTCGATCGCCCGCGCGGCGGCCTTCTCCCCGTCGGTGGCCAGCTCCTTGTCGAGCAGCCCGTCCCGGTAGGGGTAGGACACCGGGGCCCGGTAGACCTCCGGCGCGAACGGGCCGAAGCCGCTCTTGTACGGCTTGGACTTGGCGGTCAGCGCCATCGCCAGGTTGGTGCGCCCGTGGTAGGCGTGGTTGAACGCCACGACGGCGGGCTTGCGGGTGTACGAGCGCGCGACCTTGACGGCGTTCTCGACCGCCTCGGCGCCGGAATTGAACAACACCGAGCGCTTCTCGCCGGAGCCCGGCGTGATCCGGTTGAGCTCCTCGGCGACGGCGATGTACTGCTCGTACGGCGCGACCATGAAGCAGGTGTGGGTGAACTCGGCGACCTGCGCGCGCACGGCCTCGACCACCCGGGGCGAGGAATTGCCGATCGTGGTCACCGCGATGCCGGAACCCAGGTCGATGAGCCGGTTGCCGTCGACGTCCTCGATGATGCCGCCGAAGGCGCGCGCCACGAACACCGGCAACGAGACGTTCACCCCGTGAGACACCGCCGCGACGCGGCGTTTGGTCAGTTCCAGCGAAGCGGGACCGGGGATTTCGGTGACCAGCTGGCGTGTCTGCTCGAGGCCGGCCACGACATCCTCCTCACCGCGGCGCGCACGTCACGTCGCTACCAAAGCCTATCCGGCTCGGCGCCGACGGGCCTCCCATGCACCGTGGCCCTCGGGTGCGACCTGCGGCAATGGCACACTGGCCGGTACGAGGTGCGCGGCCCGCGGGTCGTCCCGGCACCGCCGACAACAAATGCCCCGAATGCCACTACGAAAAGACAGGCCCGTTCATGGAGAGTTTGATCCTGTTCCTGCCCTTCCTGCTCATCATGGGCGGGTTCATGTACTTCGCATCGCGGCGCCAGAAGCGCGCGATGCAGGCCACGATCGACCTGCACGAGTCGTTGCAGCCGGGCGACCGCGTGCACACCACGTCGGGCCTGCAGGCGACGGTCGTCGAGATCACCGACGACACCGTCGACCTCGAGATCGCGCCCGGCGTGGTGACCACCTGGATGAAGCTGGCCATCCGCGACCGGATCCTGCCCGATGACGACGAAGACCTGGCCGACGGTGACGACTCCGACGACTTGGAAGGATCCGACGAGGGCCGGGTGACCAAGGATTCCTGACCGCAAATCCCGCCCGAACGCCGCGGCGGTGGACCGGTTGCGCGAAGGGCGTGTGAGGGACACGTAGGCTCTGTCCGGGTAAGAACCGATACTCGAGGAGATAGAAGGAACGTGGCATCGTCTTCGGCGCCGGTGCACCCTGCCCGCTACCTGTCGGTTTTCTTGTTGCTGTTCGTCGGCGTCTATCTGCTGGTGTTCCTGACCGGGGACAAGCGCGCCGCCCCCAAGCTCGGCATCGACCTTCAGGGCGGCACCCGCGTCACGTTGACCGCGCGCACCCCCGACGGGTCGCGCCCGAGCCGCGACGCGCTGGCGCAGGCCCAGCAGATCATCAGCGCGCGGGTCAACGGGTTGGGCGTCTCCGGTTCGGAGGTCGTGGTCGACGGCGACAATCTGGTCATCACCGTGCCCGGAAACGACGGCAACGAGGCCCGCAACCTGGGGCAGACCGCCCGGCTGTTCATCCGCCCGGTGCTCAACTCGATGCCGGCGCAGGCGGTCCAGCCCAAGCCCCCCCAGCAGGCGCCCCCGCCGGGCCAGGCACCGCCCCCGGGCCAGCCAGCGCCCGGCCTGGCGCCGCTCCCGGGCCAAGCGCCGCCGCCGTCGGGCCAGCTCGCACCGGCTCAGCCCGCGCCGCCCGGCGGCCGGCCGCCGGCCCAACCGCGGCCGTATCCGCAGGACCCGCCGCCGCCACCACCGCCCAGCCCCGCGCCACCTCCGGCGCCCGCGGGCAACGCGCCACCGGCGAACGTGCCCCCGGCTGAGCAGCCGGCACCCGCCGACCCGCGCAAGGACCTCGCCGATCGGATCGCCGATGAGAAGAAGTGGCGCCAGAGCACCCGGCAGGGCGTTCAGTTCCTCGCGCTGCAGTTCCAGGCCACCCGCTGCGACAAAGAGGACATCCTGGCCGGCAACGACGACCCGAATCTGCCCCTGGTGACGTGCTCGACCGACCACAAGGCGGCGTACCTGCTGGCGCCGTCGATCATCAGCGGCGACCAGATCCAGGACGCCACGTCGGGCATGAACCAGCGCGGCATCGGTTACGTCGTGGACGTGCAGTTCAAGCAGGCGGCGGCGAACACCTGGGCGGACTTCACCGCCGCCCATATCGGCACCCAGACCGCCTTCACGCTGGATTCCCAGGTCGTCAGCGCGCCGATGATCCAGGAAGCCATCCCCGGCGGCCGGACCCAGATCACCGGTGGCGACCCGCCGTTCACCGCCTCAACCGCCAAGCAGCTGGCCAACGTCCTGAAATACGGCTCGCTGCCGCTGTCCTTCGAAGCTTCGGAGGCCCAAACCGTCTCGGCGACACTGGGATTAACCTCGCTGCGAGCGGGGTTGATCGCGGGCGCGATCGGCTTGGTTTTGGTGTTGCTGTACTCGTTGCTGTATTACCGGGTGCTGGGCCTGCTGACGGCGCTGTCGTTAATCGCTTCCGGCGCAATGGTTTTCGCGATCCTGGTGATCCTGGGCCGTCAGATCAACTACACCCTGGACCTGGCAGGTATCGCCGGTCTGATCATCGGTATCGGCACCACGGCGGACTCGTTCGTGGTGTTTTTCGAACGCATCAAAGACGAGATCCGCGAAGGCCGTTCGTTTAGATCGGCGGTGCCCCGAGGCTGGGTGCGGGCCCGCAAGACGATCGTGTCGGGCAACGCCGTCACCTTCCTGGCCGCCGCGGTGCTGTACGCCCTGGCGATCGGCCAGGTGAGGGGATTCGCCTTCACGTTGGGCCTCACCACGATCCTCGACATCGTGGTGGTGTTCCTGGTGACCTGGCCGCTGATCTACTTGGCATCAAAGTCGCCGACGCTGGCGAAACCCGCATTCAACGGCCTGGGCGCAATACAGCAGGTCGCCCGCGAGCGCCGGGCTGTCAAGACGGGACGGGGATAGCGCATGAGTGCCTCGAAGGCATCCAAGGACGCGACCGAACTCACCGAAGCCTCCGACGGCACCGTGCAGCTGACCGACGGCGGCACCGGCCAGCCGCGGCGCAGCTTCGTCTCCCGGCTCTACACCGGCACCGGTGCGTTCGAGGTGATCGGCCGGCGCCGCCTCTGGTACGGGATCAGCGGAGCGATCGTCGCGGTGGCGATACTGTCAATCCTGTTGCGGGGCTTCACGTTCGGGATCGATTTCAAGGGCGGCACCACGGTGTCATTCCCGCGCGGCACGGTTCAGACATCGCAGGTGTCCGACGTCTTCAAGAAAGCCATTGGCCGGGATCCGGAATCGGTGGTCATCGTCGGCAATGGCGGGTCTGCGACCGTGCAGATCCGCGCGGAAACGCTGACCAACGAGCAGACGACGAAGCTGCGTAACGCCCTGTTCGATGCCTTCCAGCCGAAGGGCGCGGACGGTAAGCCCAGTAAGCAGGCCATCAGCGACGCGGCGGTATCCGAGACCTGGGGTGATCAGATCACCAACAAGGCGCTGATCGCGCTGGTGGTGTTCCTGGCGTTGGTCAGCCTGTACATCACGGTGCGGTACGAGCGGTACATGGCCATCTCCGCGCTGACGACCATGGTTTTCGACCTGACCGTCACCGCAGGGGTGTACTCGCTAGTCGGTTTCGAAGTCACCCCGGCCACCGTGATCGGTTTGCTGACGATTCTCGGTTTCTCCCTTTACGACACCGTCATCGTGTTCGACAAGGTCGAGGAGAACACCCACGGCTTCCAGCACACCACCCGGCGCACCTTCGCCGAGCAGGCCAACCTCGCGATCAATCAGACGTTCATGCGCTCCATCAACACCAGCCTGATCGGGGTGTTGCCGGTCCTGGCGCTGATGGTCGTGGCGGTTTGGCTGCTGGGCGTCGGCACACTGAAGGACCTGGCGCTGGTACAGCTGGTCGGCATCTTGGTCGGCACCTACTCGTCGATCTTCTTCGCAACGCCGCTGCTGGTCACGCTGCGCGAGCGCACCGAGCTGGTGAGCACGCACACCCGCCGCGTCGGGCGGCGCCGCAAGGCCGGGGCCGAGCCCGCCAAGGAAGCGAAGTCCACCGAGGACGAATCGGCGTCGCCGGAGACGGAGACCGCCACGACCGCGGCCGCACCGTCCGACAAGCCCGCACCGAACAAGCCGGCGCCGGGTGCGCGCCCGGTGCGGCCGACCGGGACCCGGCGTCCGAGCGGCAAGCGAAACGCCGGCCGGCGGTAGTCGCCATGGCCGCCAGGTATCGCCTCACTGGGGGCGCTATCGGTGTGGCCGCAATGCTCGTGGCCGCCGTCACGCTGACCTCGTGCTCCGGCAGCGCCGCCTCCCAGATCGACTACGTGGTCGACGGCCCGCTGATCACCTACAACACCAACACCGTCGTCGGCGCCGCGTCGGCCGGGGCGCAGGCGTTCGCCCGCACGCTTGCCGGCTTCAGCTATCACGGCCCGGACGGGCAGACCGTCGCCGACCGTGACTTCGGCACCGTCTCGGTGGTGGGCGGCTCGCCGCTGGTGCTGGACTACCAGATCGCCGACAACGCCGTCTATTCCGACGGCAAGCCGGTGACCTGCGACGACCTGGTGCTGGCCTGGGCGGCCCAGTCCGGCCGGTATCCCGACTTCAACGCCGCCACCCAGGCCGGATACCTCGACATCGCCAACGTCGAGTGCCTGCCCGGCCAGAAGAAGGCCCGGGTGTCGTTCATTCCGGACCGCGGCGTCGTCGACTACAACCAGCTGTTCACCGCCACGTCGCTGATGCCGTCGCACGTCATCGCCGACCAGCTCCACGTCGATGTGACCGCGGCGCTGCTGAGCAACAACGCCCAACTCGTGCAGCAGATCGCCAAGCTGTGGAACACCATCTGGGACCTCAAACCCGGCCTGGACCTCAAGAACGTCCCATCGTCGGGACCGTACAAAATCGAACGCGTTCTGGACGGCGGCGCGGTGGTGCTCGTCGCCAACGACCGATGGTGGGGCTCCAAGGCGGTCACCAAGCGCATCACCGTCTGGCCCCAGGGGCCCGACATCCAGGACCGGGTCAACAACCGCAGCGTCGACGTGGTCGACGTGGCGGCGGGGTCCTCGGGAACGCTCACCACCCCGGACAACTACGACCGTGCCGAGTCGTCGTCGGCCGGCGTCGAGCAGCTGATCTTCGCACCGCAGGGGCCGCTCTCGCAGCCCAAGGCCCGGCGTGCGCTCGCGCTGTGCACCCCGCGCGACACGCTCGCGCGCGACGCCGGGGTACCGATCGCCAATTCACGCCTGAATCCGGCCACCGACGACCCCGTCACGGCCGGTGACGGCGCCGCCGAGGCCGGCCAGTTCGGCAAGGCGGACCCCGGCGCTGCCCGCGAGGCGCTCGGTGGTGCGCCGATGACGGTGCGGATCGGCTACCAAGGCCCCAACGCGCGGCTCGCGGTCAACGTCGGGGTGATCACCAAATCCTGTGCCGCGGCCGGCATCACCGTCGCCAACGTCGCCCTGGTCACCTCGGGGCCCCGAGCACTCAAGGACGGGAAGATCGACGTGCTGCTGGCCAGCACCGGTGGAGCCACCGGCAGCGGGTCGACGGGGTCGTCGGCGATGGATGCCTACGACCTGCACGGCGGCAACGGCAACAACCTGTCCGGTTACGCCAATCCGCAGATCGACAACACCATCGGGGCGCTGGCGGTTTCGGCCGACCCCGCCGAGCGCGTCCGGCTGCTGGGGGAAGCGGCGCCGGTACTGTGGGGCGACATGCCGACTCTGCCCCTCTACCGGCAGCAACGCACGCTGTTGATGTCCAAAAAGATGTATGCGGTGAGCAAGAACCCGACTCGCTGGGGCGCGGGCTGGAACATGGACCGCTGGGCGCTGGTCCAGTGACGAGTATCGGCGGGAGCGCGTCGGTGGCAAACGTCATCGCCTCGCTGCTGCGCGAGGTGTCCGACTTTCCCAAGCCGGGGGTCCAGTTCAAGGACCTCACCCCGTTGTTCGCCGACCCGCAGGGGTTGACGGCGGTCACCGACGCGCTGGCCGAGATCGCGTCCGGCGCCGACCTGGTGGCCGGAATCGACTCCCGCGGGTTCCTGGCCGCGGCGGCCGTCGCCGACCGGCTGCGCACGGGTGTGGTGGCCATCCGCAAGGGCGGAAAGCTGCCGCCGCCGGTGCACGCCGAGCACTACGACCTGGAGTACGGCAGCGCCACGCTGGAAATCCCCGCCGTCGGCATCGACCTGCGCGGACGCAGCATCGTGATCATCGACGACGTGCTGGCCACCGGGGGCACCCTCGCCGCGGCGGCCCGGTTGCTGGAACGCACCGGGGCCACCGTGATCGCGGCGGCGGTGGTCCTCGAACTGACCGCGCTTGGGGGCCGCCAGGCCGTCGCGGAGTTGCCGGTGCACAGCCTGAGTCGCGTCTAGCAGCGCCCACTGCGCGATATCCTCGAGGTCGGAGGTGACCAACGTGGCGGACGACAAGAGCGCGGCGCAGGCGCTTGACGCGCCCACTGAGGTCGCTGACGCCCTGCCGGTCGGGGAGACGGTCACTGCGCAGACCGCCGAGCCGCCGGAGCCGCCGACCGAGACGCTGAAAACCCCCAGCAGCGCGTCTCGCCGGGTCCGGGCCCGGCTGGCCCGGCGGATGACCGCCCAGCGCACCACGCTCAACCCGGTGCTGGAACCGCTGGTGGCTGTGCACCGGGAGATCTATCCGAAGGCCAACGTGTCGTTGCTGCAGCGCGCCTTCGAGGTCGCCGACCAGCGGCACGCCACGCAGTTGCGCCATTCCGGTGATCCCTACATCACCCACCCCCTGGCCGTTGCGAACATCCTCGCCGAATTGGGCATGGACACCACCACTCTGGTGGCCGCGCTGTTGCACGACACCATCGAGGACACCGGGTACACGCTCGAGGCTTTGAGCGAGGACTTCGGCGAGGAGGTGGGCCACCTCGTCGACGGTGTGACCAAGCTGGATCGGGTGGTGCTGGGCACCGCCGCCGAGGGCGAGACCATCCGCAAGATGATCACCGCGATGGCCCGCGACCCCCGGGTGCTGGTGATCAAGGTCGCCGACCGGCTGCACAACATGCGCACCATGCGGTTCCTGCCGCCCGAGAAGCAGGCACGCAAAGCCCGCGAGACACTGGAAGTCATTGCGCCCCTTGCTCATCGGCTGGGTATGGCCAGCGTCAAGTGGGAACTGGAAGACCTGTCCTTCGCGATCTTGCACCCGAAGAAGTACGAGGAGATCGTTCGGCTGGTCGCCGGCCGCGCGCCGTCCCGCGACACCTACCTGGCCAAGGTCCGCGCCGAGATCACCAACACCCTGGGCGCGTCGAAGATCAAGGCGACGGTGGAGGGTCGGCCCAAGCATTACTGGTCGATCTATCAGAAGATGATCGTCAAGGGACGAGACTTCGACGACATCCACGACCTGGTCGGCATCCGGATCCTGTGCGACGAGATCCGCGACTGCTATGCCGCTGTCGGCGTGGTGCATTCGTTGTGGCAGCCGATGGCGGGGCGGTTCAAGGACTACATCGCTCAGCCCAGATACGGCGTCTACCAGTCGCTGCACACCACCGTCGTCGGCCCGGAGGGCAAGCCGCTGGAAATCCAGATCCGCACCCGCGACATGCACCGCACCGCCGAATACGGCATCGCCGCGCACTGGCGCTACAAGGAAACCAAGGGCCGCAACGGCGTTCCGCATCCCCACAACACCGCCGAGATCGACGACATGGCCTGGATGCGTCAGCTGCTCGACTGGCAACGAGAGGCCGCCGACCCGGGAGAATTCCTGGAGTCGTTGCGCTACGACCTTGCGGTGCAAGAGATCTTCGTGTTCACCCCCAAGGGTGATGTGATCACCCTGCCGAACGGGTCGACGCCGGTGGACTTCGCCTACGCCGTACACACCGAGGTTGGCCACCGGTGCATCGGCGCCAGGGTCAATGGGCGGCTGGTGGCGCTGGAACGAAAGCTGGAAAACGGGGAAGTCGTCGAGGTTTTCACGTCGAAGGCGCCCAACGCCGGGCCGTCGCGCGACTGGCAGCAGTTCGTGGTGTCGCCGCGCGCCAAGGCGAAGATCCGGCAGTGGTTCGCCAAGGAGCGGCGTGAGGAGGCGCTGGATACCGGCAAGGAGGCGATGGCCCGCGAGGTGCGTCGGGGCGGACTTCCGTTGCAGCGCCTGGTCAATGGCGAATCCATGGCCGCGGTGGCCCGGGAACTGCACTACGCGGACGTGTCCGCCCTCTACACCGCGATCGGCGAGGGCCACGTGTCGGCACGGCATGTCGTGCAGCGGCTGCTCGCCGAGCTCGGCGGGATCGACCAGGCAGAAGAGGACCTCGCCGAGCGGTCCACGCCGACAACCATGCTGCGGCGCCCGCGCAGCAGCGACGACGTCGGGGTCTCGGTCCCCGGCGCCCCGGGCGTGCTGACCAAGCTGGCCAAGTGCTGCACGCCGGTGCCCGGCGACCAGATCATGGGGTTCGTCACCCGCGGCGGCGGGGTCAGCGTGCACCGCACCGACTGCACCAACGCCGCGTCGCTGCAACAGCAGTCCGAGCGCATCATCGAGGTCCTGTGGGCGCCGTCGGCGTCGTCGGTGTTTCTGGTCGCCATTCAGGTCGAGGCGCTCGACCGGCACCGGCTGCTGTCGGACATCACGCGGGTGCTCGCCGACGAGAAGGTCAACATCCTGTCGGCGTCGGTCACCACCTCGGGCGACCGGGTCGCGATCAGCCGGTTCACCTTCGAGATGGGCGATCCCAAGCACCTCGGGCATCTGCTCAACGTCGTGCGCAACGTCGAAGGCGTTTACGACGTCTACCGGGTGACGTCCGCGGCTTGACGGTCCGCTAGCCGATGTGGACCGAGTTGATGGTGACGGGGTTGGTGGGAGAGCCGCTCTGACGATTGCCCGCAATGCCCGCCTGGGCGATCTTGTCGAGAACCGCCAGGCCCGCCTCGTTGATGGTGCCGAACACCGTGCTCTGTGGATCCAATTCCGAATCCCGGAAAACCAGGGAAAATTGGCTGCCGTTGGTGTTGGGTCCGTCGGTGGCCATGATCACGGTGCCGCGCGGGTACATCACGGTCGCCCGAAGGGCGGGATCCCCGGCCGGGTACTGGTTGGTGGGGTATTCGTCGGCGAATTGATAGCCGGGGCCACCGGAGCCGTCGGCGTCCGGACCGCCGCACAGCAGCGATCCGCCATCGGTGGAGTTGATCAGCCGCGCGCACTGGGTGTTGTCGAAGAATTGCTGCTTCCCCAGGCTGACGAAGCTGTTGACGGTGCACGGGGATTCGGAGTTGGCGAGCTGGATGCCGATGTCACCGAAGTTGGTGGAGATGGTGGCCGGGATCTGCGGAGGATCGGTGGCGACCCCGCCGGACCGGGGCGGGTTGACGGGCTTGACGATGGTGTCCGGCGCGCTCGGATACTGGCAGTTGGCGCCCAGGTCCGCGGGCGGCGCGAACGCCGGCAGTGGGGGCACCGTCGCCGTTGCCTGCGCGGTCGGCCCGGGATTCGACCCCGCCCTGCCCGGCACCCGGGCCCGGGCCGGGGTGGCCGACGCCGCGCTGTTGGCTGAGCCGTCGTTCTGGGTCACCAGCGCGATGACCAACGCCACCACCGCGGCCAGCGCCAGGGCCGACGCGCCGACGATGCCCAGCAGCAGACGCCGGGATTGTGTTGGTAGGTGGTACGGCGGCCGCGAATCAGGGTTGGCGCCCGTCGGGGGGAAGTCCTGCGTTGGTGGCGGGGCGGCCGGTGGCGGCGGTGTCGGTGGTGCCGGCGGGGGGCTCCATGCCGTGGGCTCGGTCTGGCTGGCCAACGCCGCCCCGGCGGCTTCGGCGAGTTCCATCGCGGACTGGTAGCGGTATTCGACGTCCTTGGACATCCCGCGGGCGACCACCGCATCGAGGGCCGGGGGGACACCGGCTGCGGTGGTCGACGGTCGCGGCGGCGGGGTGTTCAAATGCGCGTTGAGTTGTTCCTCGAGGCTGTCGCCGGCATAGGGACGCTTGCCGGTCAGGCACTCGTGCAGCACACAGGCCAACGAATACACGTCGGCGCGGTGATCCGTTGTACCCCTGAACCGCTCGGGCGCCATGTAGGCGACGGTGCCCATCGTGTGCCCGGTCTGCGTGAGCGACGTGTCGGCCAGGGTGCGGGCGATGCCGAAGTCGATCAGGTAGACGAAGTCCCGCGCGTTGGTGATCAAGATGTTCTTCGGCTTGACGTCGCGATGGATCAGCCCCACCCGGTGAGCGCTGTCCAGTGCCGCGGCGACCTGTTCGATCACTGCGACCGCGCGCTCGGGGCTGAGCCGGCCCCCGTTTTCGTCGATGTACTGCAACAAGTCGCGGCCCTCGATCAGCCGCATGTCGACGTAGAGCCGACCGTCGATCTCGCCGTAACTGTGGATGGGCACCACATGCGGGTCGTTGAGGCTCGCCGCTATGCGTGCCTCGCGGCGGAATCGTTGCTGAAACTCTTGATCCTCGGCCAAGTTCGGGGGCAACACCTTCAGGGCGACGACCCGATCGGTGGCGGCGTCGTAGGCACGGTAGACCTGTCCCATGCCGCCGCGTCCCAGGACGTCCAGCAATTGGTATTGCCCGAAAGACTCCGACCCCACGCAACGACCTTAAGCGGTGGACCGCCCCCAGGTCGCGCGATTCTCACCAATCGGCGGCTGCGTTGCGCTGCTTGGCTTTAGTCGAGCAACAGCGACGTGATGGTGACGTCGGAGGTCGGTGCGCCATCCTCACCGCCGCCGGCGACGCCGGCTTTGGCGATCTTGTCCAGCGTGGCCAGCCCGTCAGGCTGAATGGTGCCGAAGACGGTGTATTGGGGCGGCAGCTGGGAGTCCTTGTACACCATGAAGAACTGGCTGCCGTTGGTGCCGGGACCCGCGTTGGCCATCGCCAGGGTGCCGCGCGGATAGAGGACGGGCTGCTGCGCCTTAGGGTCGTTCGGCGGGTACTGGTCGGTCGGGTACTCGTTGGCGAATTGGTAGCCCGGACCGCCGGTGCCGTCGCCCTTGGGGTCGCCGCATTGCAGGACGCCCAGGTCCGGTGAAGTGGTCAGCCGGTGGCATTTGGTGTTGTCGAAGTATTTCTGTCCGATCAGGCTCGCGAAACTGTTTACCGTGCAAGGTGATTCGTTGTTGGCGAGCATCAATCCGAGGCGGCCTTGGTTGGTCACCATGCTGGCGCTCACCTGGGCCGGATCGGTCGGCACTTTGCCGGTCCGCGGCGGCTTGACCTGCTTGCCGGCCGGTTCCGGTGACGTCGGGTACTGGCAGTCGGCGCCCAAATCGGCCGACGGCTTGAACGCCGGCAACGGCGGAGCGGGGGGCGTCGGTCCGGCGGGCGTCGTGGACTCCGGCGAGCTGCTCGCGGCGGCGGAGGTGGTGCTCGCCGCGGTATTGCGCTTGTTCTCGTGTTTGGTGTTGATGACCGTGAGCACCACCGCGACGACCACGGCCACGGCCGCGATCGAGGCGGCAGCGATCAACACGATCCGGCGCCGCTTGGCTTGCTTCGTGCGGCGTTCCAGTTGCCGTTCGAGCTTGCGCTTGGCGTTGGCACGTCGCTGTTCATTGGTCGGCACGGCCGTTAGCCTCCATGGTTGGTAAGTCGGGGGGCCCGCAAAAGGCGTCAGTGGCCAGCTCAGGCTAATGTGGGCGCCGCGACTGGTGTCAAGTGGGGCCCGTGGGAAACTGGGAACCGTGTTGATCACCGGATTTCCCGCCGGCGTGTTGCAGTGCAACTGCTATGTGCTGGCCGAGCGCCCGGGAACGGACGCCGTCATCGTGGATCCGGGGCAGCGGGTGATGGGCCCGTTGCGGCGCATCCTCGACGAGAACCGGCTGACCCCGGCCGCGGTGTTGCTCACCCATGGACACATTGACCACATGTGGTCCGCGCAGAAGGTGTCCGACACCTACGGCTGCCCGACCTACATCCATCCCGAGGACCGATTCATGCTGAAAGACCCGATCTACGGCCTGGGCCCGCGGGTGGCGCAGCTGGTGGCGGGCGCCTTCTTCCGCGAGCCCAAGCAGGTCGTCGAGCTGGACCGCGACGGCGACAAGCTCGACCTGGGCAGCGTGACCGTCAACGTCGATCACACCCCGGGGCACACGCGCGGGTCGGTGGTCTTCCGGGTGTCAGGGGATAACGAAGTCGTGTTCACCGGTGACACCCTGTTCGAACGCTCGGTGGGGCGCACCGACCTGCATGGCGGCAGCGGCCGCGACCTGCTGACCTCGATCGTGGCCAAACTCCTGGTGCTCGACGACGAGACCGTGGTGTTGCCGGGGCACGGCAACGCCACCACCATCGGCGCCGAGCGGCGTTTCAATCCATTCATCGAAGGCCTGAGCCCGTGACGGAGTTTTCGGCGTTCTCTGGGCCCAAGGGGGTGCCGGACTACGTTCCGCCGGACTCGGCGCAGTTCGTGGCCGTGCGGGACGGGTTGTTGGGCGCCGCCCGCCGGGCCGGCTACGGTGACGTCGAGTTGCCCATCTTCGAAGACACCGCGCTCTTCGCCCGCGGCGTCGGCGAATCCACCGACGTGGTGTCCAAGGAGATGTACACGTTCGCCGACCGCGGCGACCGCTCGGTCACGTTGCGGCCCGAGGGCACCGCCGGGGTGGTGCGCGCGGTGATCGAGCACGGCCTGGACCGCGGCGCGTTGCCGATCAAACTCTGTTATGCGGGGCCGTTTTTCCGCTACGAGCGTCCGCAGGCCGGCCGCTATCGGCAGCTGCAGCAGGTGGGTGTGGAGGCGATAGGTGTCGACGATCCGGCGCTGGACGCCGAGGTGATCGCCGTCGCCGACGCCGGATTCCGCTCGCTGGGGTTGGACGGGTTCCGCCTGGAGATCACCTCGCTGGGCGACGATAGCTGCCGCCCGCAGTATCGGGAACTTCTGCAGGAGTTCCTGTTTGGGCTTGACCTCGACGAAGAGACGCGCAGGCGTGCCGAGATCAACCCGCTGCGGGTGCTCGACGACAAGCGGCCGAAGGTGCGCGCCATGACGGCCGACGCGCCGGTGTTGCTCGACCATCTGTCCGACGTCGCCAAACAGCACTTCGACACGGTGCTGGCCCACCTGGACGCGCTCGGCGTGCCCTACGTCCTCAACCCGCGCATGGTGCGCGGGCTGGATTACTACACCAAGACCACCTTCGAGTTCGTGCACGACGGTCTGGGCGCGCAATCCGGCATCGGCGGCGGCGGCCGCTACGACGGCCTGATGCGCGAGCTCGGTGGACAAGACCTGTCCGGCATCGGGTTTGGGCTCGGCGTCGACCGCACGCTGCTGGCGCTGCGCGCGGAGGGCAAGAGCGTGGGGGAGACGACCCGCTGCGACGTGTTCGGCGTGTCACTGAGCGAGCAGGCCAAGCTCAAGCTGGCGGTGCTGGCCGCGCAGCTGCGCGCCGCCGGTGTCCGCGTCGACATGGCCTATGGTGACCGCGGCCTCAAGGGTGCGATGCGCGCGGCCGACCGTTCCGGTGCCCGCATTGCGCTGGTCCTCGGCGATCGGGATATCGAGTCCGGCACGGTGGGGGTGAAGGATCTCACGACGGGGGAGCAGGTGCCCGTCGCAGTCGATTCGGTTGTCGCCGAAGTTCTTTCGCGATTGGACCGGTAGCCCGTCCGGCATGCGGCGGGCCCGGCCTTCGTCGTGTTATTTCTTGCTCGGAATGACGATAACGACGATTAACGTGAGGATAGAGAAGAACAGCCCGAGAATTCCCCAGCCCAGCGGATTGCGGCCCTTCGTCATTGCGATGATTGCGCAGACAATTGCAGCGATAACGCTGCCGATAGCGACGAAAATTCCCTTGATGCCGCGGAGGATAAAGCCCGCCGCGAGTGGGTCCGAACTCGCCAGAATCACCGAGTGCAACATGTCAGTCCTTTCGTGAGGGGCCCTGACGTGATACCCGCCCGAATGCGCGATAAAACCGCACTCCGATACAGGCGCGTACCCGAAAAGTCGATTTCCGAGGAGAATCAGACCGTCTTGCCGACCGAGTCATCCGCGTGGATAACCGCGCCGGACCGTGCGGTCGAGAATTCCCAGGGTCGCCCGCAATGCACCCTCGGACAGAATCGGGAAAATTCCGGCTTCCCGCCACTTCGGGTCGATGTTCGACCAGTCGTAGAACGAGGTGACCACGGTGGCCGAGCCGTCTTCGGTCGGCTGGAGCTGATAGCCGTAAACATGGCCGATCGGCGGGCGGATCTTGCCAAGAACCGTCCACGCGATCAGGCGATCCCGTTCGAATTCCTTGATGTCGACGGTGACGTCATACCTGCCGAATTGCGGAAAGTCGTTCAACGACTCGCGGTCCATGTGAACGACGAACCGGTCACCGACGCCGCTTACCGGGCCGCCCTCGGCGTCCTGAAGCATCCCGGACGAGTCGATCGCGACATGGCCCTGCGGGTCACACAGCACGGCGAAGATGTCCGGCGCCGGCGCCGCGATGGTGCGCTGAACCTCGATGCGTTCGGTCATCATTCCCTCGCAGCCGGCGTAGATACGACAGGGTCGTCGCTTACTGTACGACTCGACTCAACATCGAACTAATGCCCGCATAGGTCATGGGCTGGGCGGCCCGGGCCGTCGCGTCCGGCACGGTCGGGGCGAACCAGATCTCGCGACGGGGGAGCGGGCTCCTGCCCCGATGGATTTCGTTGTAGCCGAACCGATTTCGTGCTTGGCGCGGTGAACTCGGGTGCTGATGCATCGTTTTCACACGCGCCGTCGATGCGGCATGCGATCATAAGCGGTGATGCGTCGATATTCGCCGTCCGCAACAGGGGGGATCGATGGCCTCACGAGTCCGCAGCACGCTGACGAGGACGGCTGTGGCAGCGCTTATCGGAGTAGCCGCGGCGGGTGCGACCGTTCCGGCCGGCGCGACGCCCCGCTTCGCGGGTGTGCCCGGTACGCCCGCTCCGCTCGACGATCCCGATCCCGGCCTGCCCACCAACCCGTCCGATCCCCGATGCGCGGGGATGCCCGGGTTGGCTCAGTGCCAGGGCAGTCCATATGCAGCGCCCACCGGTCCGGCGGACCCCGCATGCATCAGCATGCCCGCCGACCCGGTATGCGCGGGAGGCCCCTACGCCCTCCCCACGCCGCCTCCCGTTCTGCCACCGGCCACCACCACCGCCCCCGCCGCCTCCGCCGCCGCCCGTCGAGATCCCCGAAGCGCCGATGGGTGGGGGTATGCCCGGGATGCCCGGCCACATCTAACTCGGGCTCTCCCAGAGGCTTGACTCGACATCGAACGAATGTTCGAATAGATCATGCGCTGGGCGGACCAGGCCGTCGCGGTCAACGGCAAGCCCGTCGAGGACGGGGCGCTGCCCGGGCTGCAGCGGATCG
Organism: uncultured Actinomycetota bacterium; assembly: GCA_963850895.1. Classification (GTDB taxonomy): domain Bacteria; phylum Actinomycetota; class Actinomycetes; order Mycobacteriales; family Mycobacteriaceae; genus Mycobacterium. The sequence goes on from CAWKNK010000007.1 coordinate 95,375, forward strand.
GCTTTGTCCGGAGCGTGCGCGCGCCGCAGTTCGAGGGCATCACCTTTCACGAGGTGCTGTGCAAGTCCGCGCTCAACAAGGTGCCCGACGCCTCCGCGCTGCCCTTCCGGTACACCGTCAACGGCTACCGCGGTTGCTCGCACGCGTGCCGCTATTGCTTCGCCCGGCCCACCCACGAATACCTGGACTTCAACTGCGGCAACGACTTTGACACCCAGGTCATCGTCAAAACCAACGTCGTGGAGGTGTTGCGCCGCGAGTTGCGCCGGCCGTCATGGCGGCGCGAGACCGTCGCGCTGGGCACCAACACCGACCCCTACCAGCGGGCCGAGGGGCGCTACGCGCTGATGCCCGGCATCGTCGGTGCGCTCGCCGAATCCGGCACACCGCTGTCGATCCTGACCAAGGGCACGCTGCTGCGGCGCGACCTGCCGTTGATCGCCGACGCGGCGGAGCAGGTTCCGCTGTCGGTCGCGGTGTCGCTGGCGGTCGGTGACGCGGACCTGCATCGGGACGTCGAGCCCGGCACGCCCACGCCGCAGGCGCGGCTGGGCCTGATCGCCGCGATCCGCGAGGCCGGCCTGGACTGTCACGTGATGGTGGCGCCGGTGCTGCCGCACCTGACCGACTCCGTCGAGCACCTCGATCGGCTGCTTGGCCAGATCGCGGCGGCCGGTGCCACCGGTGTCACGGTCTTCGGCCTGCACCTGCGCGGCTCGACCCGCGGCTGGTTCATGTCCTGGCTGGGCCGCTCGCATCCCGAGCTGGTGGGCCGCTACCGCGAGCTGTACCGGCGCGGGGCGTACCTGCCGCCCGGCTACCGGGAGATGTTGCGGGGGCGGGCCGCGCCGCTGATCGCGAAATACCGGCTGGGCGGCGAGCACCGCTCGTTGCGCCAGCCCGTCGCGGCGGCGCAGGCGGTGCCGGAACCCGTTCAGGCGACGCTGTTTTGAGCTAGGCCGCCTTGCCGCCGCGGGGCTTGGTCAGCGTGAACTGGTCCACCACGGTGACCGCGCCGAACGGCCCCCTCAGCGCGTAATGCGTGGCCTTGATCGAGGTGTTGCCGCCGGGTTGGCCCGGGTCCACGTCGAACGCCGCGAAGCCGTAGGGATTGTCCCGGTCGCGGAAGGCGGACCACGGCGCGTCCTCCATGACGTAGATGGGGGCCTTGCGCCCGAGCCCGGGGTCGAACGCGCCGACACCGGTCAAGACCCGGCAGCGCGGCTGGGGGAAGAAGAACCCGTTGGTGGGCGCGGACGTGCCGCCGCCACCGATGACGACGTGCACCGTTCCCTTGGTGGAGTCGATGACGTCGTTGCGGGTGTCCACGGGTATCGGCGTTCGGGTGTCGGTCTGCAGCGTGCCGCGCAACGGGTGCGACCGCTCGTAATGGTGTTCGTGGCCGCACACCACCAGGTCGACCTGGTACTGGTCGAACAACGGGAGCCATTCCTCGCGGATCCCCAGGTCGGCACCGTTGGCCTGGTCGGCGGTGGAGATCGCCGTCTGGTGCATGCAGACGACGATCCAATCGACATCCGGGTCGCGCCGTGCGGCGGCGAGTTCGGCTGCCAGCCAACGCCTTTGCTCTCCACCCGAGTAACCGTGCACGTAGAAGTTGCCGCCGTCCTGAAACGCCACGTCATCGTTGTTCAGGCTGATCACCCGCACCGAGCCGGCGGTGAACGAGTACCACAGCCCGCGGGTCTCGGGACTGGATCCCGAGTCGGGAACCGTGAAGTACGCTTGATAGGCGCCGTAACCGATTGGGCCGTTGCCCAATTCGTTCTCGTGGTTGCCCGCCGCCGGCATCCACGGCCGGTAGCGCGCCGAGCGGGTGTTGTTCTCAAACCAGGCCGACCAGGTGCGGATCCGGTCCTGCGCGAGGTTGGCGTAGCACAGGTCGCCGTTGACCAGGTTGAACAGCGGAGCCATGCGCTCGACCGCCAGGGTGGTGTCGGCGGACGCGGGTGACCCGATGTTGTCGGTGCCGTACGTGCCGTCGGGCATCCTCTCCAGCGTCGGCGTGGACTGATCGCCAAAACTGGTGAAGCGAAACGGCTTTCGCCCTGACGGCGCGGTTCGGATGGTGCCCATCGCCGGCTCCGCGCCGTCGTGCACCGCGGCGTACACGTAGTCGGTGTCCGGGGTCAGGTTCGTCAGGCGGGCGTGGTTCACGCGGACTTCGGTGTTGGATTTGGCGTCGCGGTAGGTGCGGGTTTCGGCCGCCACGGTGCGCCCGAGGCCCGACGTCGGCGTGCCGTACATGACGCGCGGGTTCCGGATGGCGTCGACGGTGTGCCAGGACACCACCACCTCGGTGCCGGCGTGCCGGCCGAATTGCAGGTGCAGCCCGGTCACCGGCGGCGCGCCGTTGCGGCCCGGCTGATACCAGAGAGCGGGCGCGCTGGGGTGGGACCACACCAGCGCGGCACCGCCGCCCAAGCCCGCCCCGAGGGCGGCCGAGACGGCGCTGGTGGTCAACAACCTGCGACGACTGATGCCGGGGGCGGGATGTTCGGGTTCGTCGACCACCCCTGCTTCATACCCGAGCGCGGTGAACGTCCGCGGAACGGGCGCCCGCTAGTGGCGGTGCGGTTCGGGCAATCCGGCCTGGCCGGTGGACGGGGGGCGGGCCGCCAGCCACTCGCGGGTGGCCGCGTGCGATCGCTCGATAAGCGTCGCGGCGTGCGAGAAGTCGGCTCCGGAGGTGGCGACCGGGCACAGCGGCCGGATGACGCGCAGGTCGACCGCTTGTTCGAACCGCTCGGCGTCGACGGCGTTTCCCGACGACAGCAGCACGTCGCCGCCGGAAATCACGTCGGTGGCCACCACGTGCAGCGGGATCGGCGCATCCTCGAGCCGGGCGAACTCCAACTTGTCGGCCAGCAGCCGTCGCAACCCGATGTTGGGGACCAGGTGCGACCGGCGGCCCAGCATGCCCATCGCGCCGGCGATCGCGTGGGTCGGGAAGATGTCCCTTCGCGACAACGACGTCCACAGGTCGGCCAGTCCGCGAATCCCCGGACGATCGGACCGTGAGGCGATCCAGCCGCCATTCACCGCGCCGACGGACGTCCCGATGATCAGGTCGGGGCGTTCCCCCTCGTCGGCCAGGGCGAGCAGCATCCCGACGTGGATCGCGCCGAGGCCGGCCCCGCCGGACAACACGAAGGCCGCGGGCACAAATGCATAGTTGGGGCCTTTGTCTACGCGTAGCGCCGTAACGAATTGGGTAGCTTTTTCGATATGACCAACGTGCGAATAGTGACCACGGGGCTCGCGGCGGCGACGTTTGCGGCCGCCGCAGCGGTGGCCGTCACGCCCGCAACCTCATCTGCGGATCCCGCCGGCCACCAGGTGACCTACACCATCACCACCACCGGCAACCTCACCGGCAACGTCCGCTACATGAACACCGATCCGCCCAGCCAGGCGGCCTTCAACGCCAACTCGTCGCAGTTCTTGAACAGCGTGCAGACGGCGTTCACCGCGGGGCAGCCGCTGGTGTACAACACGACCCTGGCCGACCCGAACCAGTGGGCGTTCGTGAATGCAAGCGGCGGGTGTCACTGGCCGGACTGTGACTCGTCGAACACGCCGCAGATCCAATGCCAGATCGCCGTCGACGGCCAGGTCGTGGTGACGCAGAGCGCCACCACCGGGGTCACCTGCTCGACGCGACCCTGGTGAACCGGTAGAGCCGCTTATCGGTGCACCCGCAGCGCGAGGTAGTACTCGTGCCGCCGGGTGTGGTCGACGGTGTAGCCCACCGCCTTCGCCACGCCATCGTGGTCGGACTCCAACCAGCGCTCGGTGTGCTGGCGTTCGAATCGGTCCACGAAGGCACGGTGAACCTCTCGAGGACCGTGTCGGGATGTTCGAGGCTGTGATACAGCCCCCAGCTATGGCCTCCCGTTCGCAGCCGTGAGCGCCTGACCGCGCTCATCGCCTCGACAAACGCTTCGAGCTTGTCCGTCGCCACTCGATAGCGGACGGTCACCAGCACGGGTCCGTCGTTCGGGCAGGGTTCGAACACGACCATCGGCGACGGCCAGGCCCGCGAAATGTCGCGGCTCAGCTTCCCGGTGGACGGCCGCAACCCGAGGGTGACGACGCTGAGGGCGGTACCGCCCAGCAACACCGCCGACAGGGTCAACGCCACGCCGAGCCCTTCCCGCGTGGCGACGACACCCCAGAGATACGAGCCGACCGCCTGCGATCCCGTGAAGACCAGCAGGTACATCGACAACCCGCGGGCCCGAACCCAGCGCGGCAAATGCAGCTGCGCCGCGGCGTTCAGCGTCGTCAGCGTGATCAGCCAGGTCTCCCCGACAGCACCAAGAAGGGCGCGGCCGCGGCGAACGGCAGCCAGACCACCGCAAGCGTCGCAGCGCCGTACGCGGCCGCGCACCCCGCCAGCAGCGTGTTGGGCGGCACCTTCTGGCGTAACGGGGCGGGGACCGCGACGGCGAGCACCGCGCCAAACCCGATGGCGCCCAGCGCCACACCGTAACCGCTGGCTCCCAGGTGCCACGTGTCGGCGGCGGCTACCGGCAACAGGGCCAACAGGGCCGAGGCGGGGAAGACGAAAAGGGCCGCGCGCAAGAGGATCCTGCGGAAGATCGGACCGTTGGCCGCGTAGGCCAATCCGGTGAGGATCGCCTGGCCGAGGTGTTCTCGTTCGATGGGCGCGATCTGCTTGGGTCGCCGCCACGCCGCCAAGGCGATGATGATGCCCACGAACGAGATCGCGTTGATCGCGAAGACCGCTGCCGGACCGGCCAACGCCAGGACGACACCGCCGATGGCGGGTCCGACCACCCGGGCGACGTTCACCGAGACGCTGCCCAAAGTCGCGGCGGCCGTGATCTGCTCGCGGGGGACGACCTCGGGCTGGATCGCCTGCCAGGCCGGTGCGGTCACCGCGGAGGCGACGCCGATGGCCAAGGTGAACAGCAGCAGTGCAGTCGGGGTGAGGCGGCCGAAGTGGGTCAGCCCCGCCAGCGCCAGGGCCACCAGCACCGCATACGACTGCAGGAACATCAGCAACCGTCGCTGGTCGAACACGTCGGCGAGCGCGCCGGCGAACAATCCCAACAGGAGCGTCGGCCCCAGGCTCGCCGTCTGGACCAGTGCCACGAGGGTGGCACTGCTGTGTCCTTCGACCAGGAACCATTGCGCCGCCACGCTTTGCATCCAGGTGCCGACGTTGGAGACGAACTGCGCGACGAACAGGGCGCGGAAAACCCGATTGCGCAACGGCGCCCATGCCGACACCTCCGCCGCGTCGGCGCGCTCCTGCGTGATATCCGACATACGGGCAACGCCTTTCGCGTCGTGCGCCGGGGTGAAGTCTAAGACACGGTCCCGACGCGCGCACCAGGGCTGCGCGGCTGCAACGTCGTACGGCTGGCCCGATTGCCGCACTCCTTCTCACCCCGCTGCGCGGGCTGCATCGTCGTACGGCTAGCCCGATTGCCGCACTCCTTCTCACCCCGCTGCGCGGGCTGCATCGTCGTACGGCTAGCCCAAACTGGGGGCGTCGAAGGTGTCGCACTTCTTCGGGTCGCCGGTCTGGTAGCCGACGGTGAACCAGTGCTGCCGTTGCTCCGACGAGCCGTGCGTCCACGACTCGGGGCTGACCCGTCCGGTCGCTTCCTTCTGGATGCGGTCATCGCCCACCGACGCCGCGGCCGACAGGGCGTCTTGGATGTCCTGGTCACTCAAGGGCTGCAGGTAGGGCACGCCGGTGCTCTCCTGCTTGACGGTCGACGCGTAGTGGGCCCAGATCCCGGCGTAGCAGTCCGCCTGTAACTCCGTGCGCACGCCGTTGCCGCCGGCGCCCTGCGCCCCCTGCTGGGAGCGGCCCAGGACGCCCTGCAATTGCTGCACGTGGTGGCCGTATTCGTGGGCGACCACGTATTCCTGCGCGAAAGGCCCACCGCTGGAACCGAATTTGTCGACCAGCTCCTGGAAGAAGTCGGTGTCGAAGTACGCCGTCTGGTCCACCGGGCAGTAGAACGGCCCCACCGCGGTGGTGGCCGGTCCGCAGCCGGTGTCGACCGAACTGGTGAACAGCCGCACATGTGGCCGGGTGTAACTCGGCATCAGCTGGTGCCACACCGCATCCACGGAGTTGCCGGTGGCGACCACGCGGCACTGCACGTACTTGTTGGCGTCGGCCCCGGTCTTGCACTGGCTCAGGTCGAACCCGGGCGCCGAGTAGCCGCCGGTGTTCGGCTGTTGCTGGTCCAGCACGCGGCCCGGGTCGACGCCCAACAACAGCGCACCGATAAGGATGAGCAGCCCGAGGCCGCCGCCCCCGAGGGCCATTCCCATGCCGCCGCCCGACGAGGACGCGGTGCTGGTGTCGATCTGCATTCCCTCGTTGAAGGTCATGGCACGCTCCTAACGTTGCTGGGTCGCGGAGTAGCGGGCGTCGGTGTAGCGGCGCAGGTTGCGCAGGAATCGGCGAAGCCCCAGATTCAGCAGCGGCCCCACCAAGTACATCGCCAGCCGCGCCGGGCCCGCGGGTTTCTGGGCCATCGTCCAGGTCAACCGGCAACCACCCGGTATGACCTCGACCCGGTAGTCTTCGGCGAACGCGGCGACGGCTTGCGTCGAGCATTCGTTGAACCGAAAAGCCATGTGGGTGAACGGCTCCCACGCGAGAAACTCTTCGTTGCCGACCATGCGGCCGCGCATCTCGACGACGCGGGTGGTGCCCACGCCGCGCGGCTCGGGGCTGGTCCAGGTCACCTTGGTGATCACGCTCGCCCAGCGCGGCCAGGACTCCGCGTCGGCGAGCACCTCGAACAGCTGCTCGGGCGTGATGGCGAGGTCGACGCTGTTGCGGAACACGAAAGGCGCGTTATCGATGAAGCTCACGTCGACGCGCTCGCAGGGGAACATGGCTATAACCTAGCCGGGGCCGTCGCTCGGCCGCGGCCAGTAACGGCACCACCACGTCGCTGATCGGTGTCGCCAGACCGTGAGCGCGCGCCTTGCGGACGATCACCCCATTGCGGATGTCCCATTCCATGCGCCGGTTTGCCTCCCGATCCGCCAGGATCGACGTCCCCATGTCTTCGGGGGCCCGACGGAACAGGTCGACCAATTCGTCGACGACGCCATCGGGCAGCCGGGCGCCCTCGGCTCGCGCGACCGCCAGACATTCGGCGACGTAGCGGCGCGACAGTTCGGCGACGTCGTCGCGGCGGAACATGCCGGATCGCCGTCCGGACAGCGCCATGAACCCCGCCAGCGCATTGGTGAGCAGCTTGCGCCACGCCGCGGTGATGAAGTCGGGGTCGCAGTCCACCCGGCACCCGGCACCGCGCAGCAGCTCGGCGATCGTCTGCGCCGACGGCCCGCTGGGCAGTACCAGCGCGGCCTCGGTGCGCAGGCGGACCCACCCCTTCGGCTGGGTCTCGGCGGAATACCAGACGATCCCGGGGACCACGGGCGACGACGGGCAATGCGGCTGCACCTGCTCGACCTGCTCGACGCCGTTCTGCAGCACGGCGACGATCGTGTGCTCGTCGCAGAGGCGGGCCAGCCATCCGGCCGCAGCGTCGTTCTGGGTGGCCTTGACCGCCAGCACCACGACGTCGACCGGGCCGGTGACCTCGTTGGGATCGGTGTGCACCGGGCCGGGCACCACGATCGGATCCGCGCCGTCGGGCCGCAATTCGATGCCTTGACCAGGTTTGCGGGGGGTGTGACCGCACACCAGCACCGAATGCCCGGCCTTGTGCAGCAGCGCGGCGATCGTCGTGCCGACGGCGCCGGGGCCGACGAGGGCGATGGTGGTGGCAATAGGACCGAAAGTACCTCCTCTAGACTGGGCACTCGTCCAAAGCCTGCTGAAAGGGAGTGTTTGTGCTGCGCAGCCACGCCGCCGGTTCGCTGAGAAGCAGCGACGCCGGGCAGCAGGTGACCTTGGCCGGCTGGGTGGCCCGCCGCCGCGACCACGGCGGCGTCATCTTCATCGACCTGCGCGACGCCTCGGGTATCGCGCAGGTGGTGTTCCGCAATGCCGATGTGCTGGCCCAGGCGCACCGGTTGCGCGCCGAGTTCTGCGTCGCGGTCACGGGGGTCGTCGAGATCCGCCCGGAGGGCAACGCCAACCCCGAGATCGCCACCGGCGAGATCGAGGTCAACGCCGCGTCGCTGACCGTGCTCGGTGAGAGCGCGCCGCTGCCGTTCCAGCTCGACGAGCCCGCCGGCGAGGAGCTGCGGCTCAAGTACCGCTACCTCGACCTGCGCCGCGACGGCCCGGCCGCGGCGATTCGGTTGCGCTCCAACGTGAATGCCGCTGCCCGCACGGTGCTGGCGGGCCACGACTTCGTCGAGATCGAGACGCCGACGATCACCCGCTCCACGCCGGAAGGGGCGCGCGACTTCCTGGTGCCGTCCCGGCTGCACCCCGGTTCGTTCTATGCCCTGCCGCAGAGCCCGCAGCTGTTCAAGCAGTTGCTGATGGTGGCCGGGATGGAGCGCTACTACCAGATCGCCCGGTGCTACCGCGACGAGGATTTCCGAGCCGACCGCCAGCCCGAGTTCACCCAGCTCGACATGGAGATGAGCTTCGTCGACGCCGAGGACATCATCGCGATCTCCGAGGAGATCCTGACCGCGCTGTGGGCGCTGATCGGATACCAGGTCCCGACGCCCATTCCGCGGATCACGTATGCCGACGCGATGCGCCGGTTCGGCTCGGACAAGCCGGACATGCGATTCGGGCTGGAGCTCGTCGAATGCACAGAGTTCTTCCAAGACACCACATTCCGCGTCTTCCAGGCGCCGTATGTCGGTGCGGTGGTGATGCCCGGCGGGGCCTCCCAGCCGCGGCGCACCCTGGACGGCTGGCAGGAGTGGGCCAAACAGCGCGGCCACCGTGGCCTGGCCTACGTGCTGGTCGCCGACGACGGGACGCTGGGTGGCCCGGTGGCCAAGAATCTCAGCGACGCCGAACGGGACGGACTGGCCGCGCATGTGGGGGCAAAGCCGGGAGATTGCATCTTCTTCTCGGCCGGCCCGCCGAAGTCGTCGCGGGCCCTGCTCGGGGCGGCCCGGAACGAGATCGCCGACCGGCTGGACCTCATCGATCGCGATGCCTGGGCGTTCGTCTGGGTGGTGGACCCACCGTTGTTCGAGCCCGCCGACGACGCGACCGCCGCCGGTGACGTGGCCGTCGGCTCGGGCGCCTGGACCGCGGTGCATCACGCGTTCACCTCGCCCAAACCCGAGTACGAGGACGTAATCGACACCGACCCCGGCAGCGTGCTGGCCGACGCCTACGACATCGTCTGCAACGGCAACGAGATCGGTGGCGGCTCGATACGTATCCACCGCCGCGACATCCAGGAGCGCGTGTTCGCCGTGATGGGCCTGGACCGGGCCGAGGCCGAGGAGAAGTTCGGATTCCTGTTGGAGGCGTTCACCTTTGGCGCACCGCCGCACGGCGGAATCGCCTTCGGCTGGGACCGGATCAACGCGCTGCTGTCCCGGGTGGACTCGATCCGCGAGGTGATCGCGTTCCCGAAGACCGGTGGCGGCGTCGACCCGCTCACCGACGCGCCCGCCCCCATCACCGCCCAGCAGCGCAAGGAATCCGGAATAGACGCCAAGCCTGAGAAGGTTGACCAGGCATGACCGAAATGCCGGACACACAGACCATCAACGCGTTCAACAAGAGCATCATCGACGAGTTCCGGACCAACGGCGGCAAGGTGAGCGGCCAGTTCGAGAATGCCGACCTGCTATTGCTCGCCACCACCGGCGCCAAGTCCGGACAGTCCCGGGTCTCGCCGCTGGCCTATTTCCGCATCGACGGCAAGCTGATCATCATCGGATCCTTCGCCGGCTCACCCGTCAGCCCGGCGTGGGTGCACAATCTGCGGGCCAACCCGCAGGCACGCGTCGAGATCGGCACCGACGAGTTCGCCGTCACGGCGCGTGAGCTGCCGTCCGACGAGCGCGACGCGATCTTTCCGAAAATCACCGCCGCGGCGCCGGGCTTCGCCGAGTACCAGTCGAAGACCAGCCGGGCCATTCCGTTGTTCGAGTTGCAGCGCACCTAGGCCCGTGGGCACAACGCGGCGGACGGTGCCTTCCGCGGCTCTCGCCGCGTCCCGCGCGGGCCTCAAACGGTTACGCGGGACCTGGTTCAACCTCGCTCAGACCTCGGTCGCGTCCGGCCTGGCCTGGTACCTCGCGCACGACTTGCTCCGCCATCCCCAGCCGTTCTTTGCGCCGATCGCCGCCGCGGTGTCCCTGTCGATCAGCAACGTGTTACGCGCGCAGCGCGCCATCCAAATGATGATCGGCGTGACCCTGGGCATCGGGGTGGGCACCCTGGTCCAGGGCGCCCTCGGGCCCGGGGCCGTCTCCATCGGCGTGGCCGCGCTGATCGCGCTCTGCGCCGCGGTATTCATCGGTCACGGTCTCATCGGGCAAGGGATGATGTTCGCCAACCAGACCGTCGTCTCGGCGATCCTGGTGCTGGCTCTCTTCCGCAGCGGCGTCGGTTGGGAGCGCATCAACGATGCGCTCATCGGCGGCGTGGTGGCCATTGTGTTCGCGGTCTTGCTCTTCCCGGCCGACCCGTTGCAGTTGCTGCGCAGCGCGCGCGCCGGCGTACTGGGCGCCTTGCGCGGTGTCCTGACGCGCACCGCGGACGTCGCGGCCGGACGCCGCGTGCCCGCGCACGACTGGCCGCTGTTGATGGCCGACCGCGTGCACCAGCAACTGGGTGGCCTCATCGAGGCCCGCGCCACCGCCCGCCAGGTGGTGCGCGTCGCGCCGCGGCGCTGGGGGGTGCGCGACGCCGTCCGCGCCGCGGATCAGCAGGCGACACACGTGGCCCAGCTGGCCGGCTCCGTGCTTCAGCTGGCCCGCGTCGTCGTCCCCGCGGTGAACGGCTGCTGCGACCGGCTGCCCAACCCCGTGCCCGCCGTCCTGGTCCAACTCGCGGCGGCGACGGCCCTCGCCGACTCCGACCCCGCCGGGGCGGCGGCATACACCGCGGCGGCGCGCCGCGACGCGGCGAAGATGCAGGCCGACGCTCGCGATCGGACCGAGGTGGTGCTGGCCGGGGCCGTCGCGGCCTGCGTCGACGACCTGCAACGGGTGATCGAGCTACGCCAGTTCTGAAGCCCTGCGCGACCGGTTCAGCGCGAGTCGGCCAGGAATTCCTGGACCAACTTCTTCGGGGCCTGCGTCAGCCACGCCTCGGTGATCAGCTCCTCGAGGTCGCCGACCGAGATCGCGGCCAACCTGACCAGCACCGCCGGGTAGCCGTCGAAATGCGGGGTCGTGAAATAGACGCCCGGCTCGTCGGCGACCAAGCCAAACTTGACGCCCTCGTCGGACACCCGCACGCCGAGGATGTCGCCCTCCGGCGGTTCCGACCCCCCGTGTGCGAGCGCCTCGCGTTCGGACGGGCGCAACGGCCGCTCCCAGGCCAGCAACTTCTTGCCGACCCGCCAGTCATGCGGTGACGGCTCCGAGGTGAGTGCCAGCTCACGAACGATGCGGGCGACGTCGTACCACGTGGCCACATCTCGATTGTGCTCCCGGTTTGGCGCGCGTGCTGCCGTATTGGCAAACGGTTTCGCGTCGCGGACGGCGCGTCACCGGCCGGTGTGTGATGTGATCAGCCTTGTGCCTGAAGCTGACGCCGGGGTTGCCCGCCGCCATCGAGTCACCCACCGCACCGAGTACCGCTACTCCGACGTCGTGACCAGCTCCTACGGCCGCGGCTTTCTCACCCCGCGGGATTCGGTGCGGCAGCGTTGCGTCGTGCACCAGCTGACCATCGACCCGTCCCCCGCCGACGTCTCCACCAGCGCCGACGTGTACGGCAACATCAGCTCCTATTTCCACGTCACCGAGCCGCACCACACCCTGACCGTCACCAGCGACTCGATCGTGGACGTGCATCCGCCGGCGCCCGGCCTCTACACCAGCGGCCCGGCGGTGCAGCCGTGGGAGGCCGCCCGCCCGACCGGAGGCAGGGGAGCGCTCGCTGCCGAATTCACCCTCGACCTGAACCCGCCCGAGATCACCGACGAGGTCCGCGAATACGCCGCGCCCAGTTTCGCCCCGCAGCGCCCGCTGGTCGACGTGCTGCGCGACCTCGCGTCGCGGATTTTCACCGACTTCACCTACCGTTCCGGATCGACGACGATTTCCACCGGCGTGAAGGAGGTTCTGGCGGCCCGGGAAGGGGTATGTCAGGACTTTGCAAGGCTGGCAATAGCCTGCCTGCGCGCCAACGGTCTTGCAGCCAGCTACGTGTCCGGCTACCTGGCCACCGACCCGCCACCGGGGAAGGCTCGAATGATCGGTATTGACGCCACCCACGCCTGGGCGGCGGTGTGGACACAGCAGGAGCCCGGCCAATTCGAATGGCTGGGGCTGGATCCCACCAACGACCAGCTGGTCGACGAGCGCTACATCATCGTGGGACGGGGCCGCGACTACGCCGACGTGCCGCCGCTGCGGGGCATCATCTACACCAACTCGGAACACAGCGTGATCGACGTCGCCGTCGATGTGGTGCCCTTCGAGGGGGATGTGCTCCATGCGTGACTTCAACTGCCCGAACTGCGGCCAGCGCCTGACGTTCGAAAACTCCACCTGCCTGAACTGTGGCAGCGCGCTGGGGTTTTCGCTCGACCAGATGGCCCTGCTGGTGATCGCCGAGGAGAACGCCGGCGAGCACGCCGGCTTCGTGGACGCCGCCGAGTATCAACTGTGCGCCAATCTACAGCTGGCCGAATGCAATTGGCTGGTTCCCGTCAACACTCCCCGGCTGCTGTGCACGTCCTGCGCGCTGACCACCGTGCGACCCAACGACGCCGACACCGCCGGCCTGGCCGAGTTCGCCCGGGCCGAGGCGGCCAAACGCCGGCTGATCGCCGAGCTGCACGAGCTGAAGCTGCCGATCATCGGGCGCGACGAGGACACCGAGCAGGGATTGGCCTTTCACCTGCTGTCCAGCGCGCACGAGAAGGTGATGACCGGGCACGACAACGGCGTCATCACCCTGGACCTGGCCGAGGGCAACGACGTGCACCGCGAGCAGCTGCGGGTGGAGATGGAGGAGCCCTACCGCACCCTGCTGGGACACTTCCGGCACGAGATCGGGCACTACTACTTCTACCGGCTGATCGCCCCGTCCAGCGGGTACCTGGCGCGCTTCAACGAGCTGTTCGGCGACCCCGACGCGGACTACCAGGAGGCGCTGGACCGCCACTACAGCGACGGGCCACCCGAGGACTGGCAGGAAGACTTCGTGTCGTCCTATGCGACCATGCATCCCGCCGAGGACTGGGCCGAGACGTTCGCCCACTACCTGCACATCCGCGACACCCTGGACACCTCGGCGTGGTGCGGGTTCGCGTCGGCGTCGGCGACCTTCGACCGGCCGGCGTTGGGCCCCAGCGCCTTTCAGACGATCATCGACATGTGGCTGCCGCTGTCGTGGTCACTGAACATGGTGAACCGGTCGATGGGCCACGACGACCTGTACCCGTTCGTGCTGCCGGTCGCGGTGCTGGAGAAGATGAAGTTCATCTACACCGTGATCGACGAGGTGACCTCGGAGTCGCGGGGGTCCATCACCGTCGCGAGTTAGTCGGCGATCGCGAGCGCGGCGGAGCCGGGCGAAGCGGGTCGCCGCCATCAGGGCTTAGTCGGCGATCGCGAGCGCGGCGGAGCCGGGCGAAGCGGGTCGCCGCCATCGAGTTAGGCCGGCATCACCCGGCGTACGTCGGGGCCCCACAGCGGCTGCATGCCACCGGGCAGCGCCAACTGCGTGGTGGTGATGACCTCGGCCAGCTCGCGCAACCCGGCATGCACCGAGCCGAGCAGGTCGTCCAGCTGCGCGCGCAGCCCGTCGGCGCTGACGACTTCCAGCTCGGCGGGATGCGAGCGGCGCAGCAGGGTGCCGATCTCGTCCACCAACCGTTCCGGGCGCGACGACCCCGACGCCCCGGGCAGGTCCTTGAGGTTGGCCCGCAGCCGCTCCACTTGATACAGCAACGACCGGGGGTTCTGCGCGTCGAACAGCATCAGCTCGGCCACGGCGGCGACGCTGACCTGGCCCACGGTGCGGCGCCGGTAGATGACCGAGGACTCGCACGCCACCAGCATCGCCTCGATGATCGTCCGTTCGGCGGCGGCGCGGCGGACGGCGGTCAGCGTGGCCCGCAGCAGCGCGGTCAGCCAGATGCCGCGTTCGATGCGCTTGCCGATGTCCATCATCGTCCAGCCCACGTCGCGCACCATCGACTCCCCGGCCACCCCCGACAAGGTCAGCATCCCGGACAGTGTCTGCACCTGAGCCGACGCGAGGACCGCGTCGGCCTCGGCGAGCGAGTCCGGCGGCTCCCGCCGCTGAGCCAGCGCGCGCTCCACCCCGGCCAACACCATCCAGGTGTCGTTGGACATCTGGTCGCGCACCGCCCTGGCGGCCAGCGCCAACCCTTCCACCGACTGCACCAGGGAGCCGGGCCGGTCCGGATCGACGGTGAGGGACCACAGCGTCGAGGGGGCGACGGCGATCATCTCGGCCCCGTCCCTGGCACCGTCGCCGTCGGCCGCGGCGTCGGTCCCGGTGATCCGCCCCAACGCGGCCATCAGCACCGGAACGCATTCGCTTTCCTCGGTGTGCTGCTGATGCCGGTAGACATGGAACCTGTCCCGGGCGACGAGCAGCAGCCGCGCCATGTTCTCCGCGCGCTCACCGTAACGGCCGATCCAGAAGAGGTCGGACAGCACACGCGGCGAGCTGACGCCCCAGGTGCCCGCGGCCGTCTTCGCCGGCGGCGCGGGCGACGGCAGGCTCACCGTCTCGGCCCGTGCGCGCTCCGTCGGGCGCACCCAAACATCTTTGGCGGCAACGGTTTGCAGCGTGTACGCGGCCGGGCCGGGCGCCAGCACGTAGCCGACGCCGCCGATCATCGGGGCGTACCCGCTGCGCTGGGCGACGTTGAACAACCGGATGCCGACGCCGGCCGACGACAGCACCCCGGCATGGTCGGTGGGCGCCGACGAGAACTGCGGCAGCTCCTGGCCGATCCATTGCCACGGCATCTTCTCGATACGGGCGGACAATTGCGCCAGCTGATAGGACGAAAGGGTCGGCCCGACAAGGGTTTTGCCGCCCACGGTGGACTTCACCAGGAGCGACGACAGGTTCGCCAGCAGGTGTGAGCGTTCGCCGGCGATGCCGCCCCAGTACACCGCCGCGGTCTGCAGTAGCGGGGCCTCGGAGAGCAGGTGCTCGGACAGCTGGGGCAAAAACCGAAGCAGCCCAGGGTTTTCCAGGATGCCACTGCCCAGGGTGTTGACCATGGTCACCGTCCCGCGGTGGGACGCCTCCACGAGACCGGCCACGCCGAGCCGGGAGTCGGCGCGCAGGTCGAGCGGGTCGGTGTAGTCGGCGTCGACCCGGCGAAGGACGACGTCGACCCGTTTCAAGGTGCCCAGCGAGCGCATCCACAACTTCCCCTCGCGCACCACCAAGTCCGCGCTCTCCACCATCGGAAAACCCAGCAGCGTGGCCAGATACGCTTGGTCGAAGGCGGTTTCGGAAAAGATGCCCGGGCTGAGCACCACCACCACCGGATCCTGCGCGTCGTCGGGTGCGGCGTCGATCAGCGCCAGCCGCAGCGCCTGGGCGAACGGCGTCGTCGGTCGCGGCACGATCCGTTCGTAGAGATCGGGAACCGAGTGCGCGACTACGCGCCGGTCGGCCAGCGCGTAGCCGGCACCCGATGGCGCCTGCGTCCAGTCGGCGTTGACCCGGAAGGTGCCGTCCGGTAACCGGCTGACGTCACAGGCGTGCAGGAAAAGCTGGTGATGCCCGGGCACTTCGATGCCATTGGCGGCGCGCACGTAAC
Organism: uncultured Actinomycetota bacterium; assembly: GCA_963850895.1. Classification (GTDB taxonomy): domain Bacteria; phylum Actinomycetota; class Actinomycetes; order Mycobacteriales; family Mycobacteriaceae; genus Mycobacterium. The sequence continues at coordinate 111,292 of CAWKNK010000007.1, forward strand.
CGGGATGGGCGAACAGCAGCTCCGGTGGCAGGACGCCCTCGGTGAGCAGGCTGCGCGACCCGTAGAGGTCGGCGAGCACGGCGTCGAGCAGCCGGGACCGCTGCACCAGCCCGGCCTCCAGCACCTCCCACTCCGCGGCCGACAGCACGATCGGCAGCGTGTCCAGAATCCATGGCCGCGGCTCCAGGCCGTGCTCGCCGGGTTCGACGTCGGTGTAGGTGATTCCGTCGCTGTCGATCAGGCTGCGCACCACCGAGCGCAGCCGGTCCAGCCCCGTCCGGCCGCGCTCCGCGATGGTGTCGGCCAGCTCCGTCCAGGTCGGACGCACGTTCCCGTCCCGGTCGACGAATTCGTCGTAGCCGGCGGCGGGACCGTGCCGCAAATCGAAGAGCGCCTCCTGGGCGCGCGCGGCCCGGTACCCGGCCAGCAGGCGGTCGGCGTCGTAGCGGTCCTCGTAGCGGCCGCCGGTGGTCGGCGAGGCTGCACCGGTGCCGAATGTCATGTCCGCAAACGCCATTACTGCTGCACGGTACGCACGCGGCGCAGGTCGAGGATGCCCGGCGCGCCGATGTCGGTGAAGATGCGTGCCTGTTTCTCCCGGATGTCGGACAGGTCGAGCTTGCCGGGGGTGAAGCCGGTCGCCTCGAAGCGGCGGGCGCGGCGCGCCTCGGCCTCGACGGCGTTGACGGGCGGCTCGTCGTAGGCGCGCCCACCGGGATGCGCGACGTGATAGGTGCAGCCGCCGCGTGACATTCCCGTCGTCAGGTCGACCAGCTCGAACTGCAGCGGGACGTCGGTGCTGATCGTCGGGTGCAGCGCGCTCGGCGGCTGCCATGCCTTGAACCGCACCCCGCCCACGTGGATGTCGGGGTTGTCGGTGGCCAGCAGCGGCACCGGGTAGCCGTTGACGGTCACCACGTAGCGGTGGCGGTCGGCGCCGATGATGCGGATCTGGATGCGTTCGACCGAGGAGTCGACGTAGCGGGCGGTGCCGGTGGCGGTGGCCTCCTCGCCCAGGGTGTTCCACGGCTCGATGGCCCCGCGCAGCTCGATCTCCACGCCGTCGAACACCGCGGTGCCGATGCGGGGGAAGCGGAACTCGGTGAACGGGTCCAGCCAGCTGGTCTCGAACGCGATGCCGTGCGCGCGCAGGTCGGCGGCTACGTCGGCGATGTCGTGAATCAGGAAGTGCGGCAACAGGTATCGCCCGTGCAGGTTGGCGCCGTGACGGATCAGGGGGGCGCGCAGCGGCTCGTCCCAGAACCACGCCACCAGCGAGCGCACCAGCAGCGACTGCACCATCGCCATGCGTAGATGCGGGGGCATCTCGAACCCGCGCAACTCCAGCAGGCCCAGCCGGCCGCGGGCGCTGTCCGGGCTGTAGAGCTTGTCGATGCAGAACTCGGCGCGGTGGGTGTTGCCCGTGATGTCGGTGAGCAGGTGCCGCAGCGCGCGGTCGATCACCCAGGGTTTAGTGGCACCACCGCCTCCCAGTCGGGTGATCTCGGCGAACGCGATCTCGAGTTCGTACAGCGCCTCGGCGCGGCCCTCGTCGACCCGGGGGGCCTGCGAAGTGGTGCCGACGAACCGCCCGGCGAACAGATACGACAGCGACGGGTGCCGCTGCCAGTACGTCAGCAGCGAGACCAACAGGTCCGGCCGCCGCAGCAGCGGTGAGTCCGCGGGCGTGACGCCGCCGAGGGTGATGTGGTTGCCGCCGCCGGTGCCGCCGTGGGTGCCGTCGACGTCGAAGGATTCGGTGGACAAACGGGCAAGGCGTGCGTTTTCGTAAAGCGTTTCGAGCTGCTGGCTCTGCTCGGCGAAGCTGGCGGTCGGCGCGACGTTGACCTCGATGACGCCGGGGTCCGGGGTGATCGTCGTCGACTTCAGTCGCGGGTCCGGCGGGGGATCGTAGCCCTCGATCACGACCGGGCAGTCGGCCTTGGCCGCGGCGGCCTCGACGCGGGCGATGAGGTCGACGAAGTGTTCCAGCGCCTCGGTGGGCGGCATGAAGACGTAGAGCAGCCCGTCGCGAACCTCGGCGACCATCGCGGTGGGCGGCGCGGTGTCGGGGTCTTCCACCACCGCGTCGCCCGACTCAGTCGACAGGCCGTCGCCGACGGTCTGGGGATCGGTGTCGAACGACGGGCGCGGCGGTCGCCAGCTGATGGAATCCAACGGCAGTCGTAGGCCCGCCGGGGAATCGCCGTGCAGCAACACGATTCGGCCGCGGCGCAGCCGCCAGTCGGCGCTGGCCCAGCCCACGTCGTCGTCGCGGCGGTGCAGCGGCAGCACGAAAGCGGCTGGGGCCGTGACGGATTCGTCGAGGCGGGCCAGCAGCGCGGCCCGGCCGGCGGGAGTGTCCTGGTCGAGATCGTCGGCGGGGTCAACCGGGTCGCCCTCGGGCTGCCGCACCTTGGCCGCCAGTCGGTGCAGCGGGTCCTCGTAGGCGGCCCGCACTTGCGAGAGCGGCAGCCCCAGGCCGTCGGCGACCCCGGCGAGCACCCGGTAGCCCGCCTCGCTGTCGACGGGGGCCGACCGGTCACCCCAGGGGTCGGCCAGCAGCGCGTCGTCGGTCCACAGCGGTCGCCCGTCGGTGCGCCAGTACAACGCAATCTGCCAGCGCGGCAACGGTTCTCCCGGATACCAGCGGCCCTGCCCGCGCTGCACCAACCCGTTCGGCGCCCACACCTTCTTCAGGCGCGCGGCCAGGTCGGAGGCGCGCTGCCGCTTGTGCGGGCCGTCGGCCTCCGTGGTCCACTCCTCGGCCGACTTGTCTGGGGGGATGCCCACCGAAACGAACGTCGGCTCACCACCGATGGTCAGCCGCACGTCGGCGGCGGCCAGCCGCTCGTCGACGCGCTGGCCGACCTCGCAGATCGTCTGCCACGCGGCGTCGGTGTAGGGCAGGGTGACGCGGGGGTCCTCGTGGATGCGGGTGACGGTGTTGGAGAACTCCATCACCGATTCGCACGGTTCGGTGCCGCCGCTGATGGGCGCCGCGGACGCCGGCTGCGGGGTGGCCGCCAGCGGGATGTGGCCCTCGCCGGCGAACAACCCCGACGTCGGGTCCAGCCCGATCCAGCCCGCGCCGGGAATGTACACCTCGGTCCAGGCGTGCAGGTCGGTGAAGTCGGCGACGGGGCCCGATGGCCCGTCGAGCGCCTTCACGTCGGAAGCCAGCTGCACCAGATAGCCGGACACGAATCGGGCGGCCAGCCCCAGCTGGCGCAGGATCGACACCAGCAGCCACGCCGAGTCCCGGCACGAGCCGACCCCGGTGCGCAGCGTGTGGTCCGGCGTCTGGACACCGGGTTCCATCCGCACGCTGTAGGCGACGTCGGCGTTGACGGCGTGGTTGAGAGCGACGAGCAGGTCGATGGTGCGCGTGCGGTCCGGCACCGAGAAGTTGCGCACCCACGCCCGCGCGAGCTCGCCGGGACCCGACCCGTCGCCGTCTTCGTCGACGGGCCGCAGGTACGGCTCCAGGTCGTCGGACAGCTCCTTGGGGTAGGTCAACCCACCCGCCGGCCAGGTCTCGGCCCAGTCCTCGATGAAGAAGTCGAACGGGTTGATCACCTTGAGGTCGGCGATCAGCCCGACCGTGATGGTCAGCCGCCGCGTGGGATTCGGAAACACCAGGCGCGCAAGGAAATTGCCCACGGCGTCCTGTTGCCAGTTGATGAAATGCTCCTCCGGCTCGATGCGCAGCGAGTAGGCATCGATCGGCGTGCGGCAGTGAGGCGCGGGACGCAGCCGCACGACGTGCGGATACACCCGGACCGGCCGGTCAAAGGTGTAGCTGGTGCGGTGCTCCAGCGCGACTTTGATGCTCATGACAAGGTGATCTCATCACAAGCGGCACCAGGCCGCAGCGCACCGCGGCCTGGGCTAACAGCGCCGTAACGTCGGACGCGCGCCGGCGCTTATGCCGGCTGCGGCCCCGGCGGCGGACCCGGTTGGTAACCCGCCTGCGGCAAGGGGACGACCTGGCCGCCGGTCAGCTTGCGGTAGCCGTAGATCACCACCAGGGACGCGACCGGGGCCGCCACCAACAGGCCGACACCGCAGGCCAGCGCGCCGACGATGAAGGTCGCCACCGCGACCAGCCACACCAGCAGCGCGTTGACGAAATTCGACCCGACGAGCGAGAAGCTGGACGTGAAGCCCTTGATGGCCGACTCCGACCGATCGATCACGAACGGGACGGTGAACTGGGTGAAGATGCCCAAGACGAGACCCGGGATGAAGCACAAGGCCGACGCGATCGAGGTGAGGACTTCGACTATCAGCACGGCGAGAAACACCATGCCGAGGTTGCGTGGCTTGAAGAACGAACCGATGGTCACCGCGCGCCCGTCGGCGAGGTCGAGGCAGCCGGACAGGAACGCCGATTGGGCGAATGCGCTTACCGCGTAAGCGACCAGGTAACCGAGGGCCAGCAGCCCGAACCCGGGGCCGGTCAGGTTGGTCGTGAAGGCGAAGTCATAGTCGTCGGAACTCGTGGTGGTCGTGCCCATGCTTTGGCTGATCGTGATCAGCGCGGTGGCCACGCCGAGCAGCAGCCCATAGACCAGGGTGGGAACGAGCAACGCCACGGCGTTCTTGGTGAAGGTGTTCCACGCCCAGTTGAACGCCTCACCCACGCTGAACGCGGGCTTGGGCGGGGCGCCGTAGCCGGGTGGCGGGCCGTAGCCGGGCGGCGGGGGTGGCGGTGGTGCGCCGTAGCCGGGTGGCGGGCCGTAACCGGGCGGCGGGCCGTAACCGGGCGGCGGGCCGTAACCGGGCGGCGGGGGCGGTGTGCCGTAACTGGGCGGTGGTGGATAGCCCGGCGGATTCTGGTTGCCCCCGTGGGGGTCGGGCGGGGTGCCTGGATACTCGGGGGGCTGGCTCATGTCCGTCCTAGCTGTTGACTCAACCTGTGGGCACGCGCACACGGGAACTTAGCAAAGATGTGTCCACGGCGCCCGGATTCGATTCCCGTGGTATGCCTGAAGCCGTGTCCGACGGTCTTTTTGACCTGCCCGGCGCGCCGCAGATGAGCGACCACGGCCTGGGCGTCTCGGCCGGTGCGCCCCTGGCGGTGCGCATGCGTCCGGCCTCGCTGGACGAAGTGGTCGGTCAGGAGCACCTGCTGGCGCCCGGATCGCCGCTGCGCCGCCTGGTCGAGGGTTCGGGCGTGGCGTCGGCCATCCTCTACGGACCCCCGGGCAGCGGCAAGACGACGCTGGCCGCGCTGATCTCCCAGGCGACCGGCCGCCGGTTCGAGGCGCTGTCGGCGCTGTCGGCCGGTGTCAAGGAAGTGCGCGCCGTCATCGACGGGGCGCGAAGGGCCCTGCTCGCCGGGGAGCAGACGGTGCTGTTCATCGACGAGGTGCACCGGTTTTCCAAGACCCAACAGGACGCCCTGCTATCCGCCGTCGAGAACCGGGTGGTGCTGCTGGTGGCGGCCACCACCGAGAACCCGTCTTTTTCGGTGGTGGCGCCGCTGCTGTCCCGGTCGCTGATCCTGCAGTTGCGCCCGCTGAGCGCCGACGACATCCGCGTCGTGGTGCAGCGGGCGATCGACGACCCCCGCGGGCTGGGCGGGCGGGTCGCGGTGACGCCCGACGCCGTCGACCTGCTGGTGCGATTGGCCGCCGGCGACGCCCGGCGGGCGCTGACCGCGCTGGAGGTGGCGGCCGAGGCCACCGAGTCCGTCAGCGTCGAGACCATCGAGCAGTCCCTGGACAAGGCCGCGGTGCGCTACGACCGCGACGGCGACCAGCACTACGACGTCATCAGCGCCTTCATCAAGTCGGTGCGCGGCTCCGACGTCGACGCGGCGCTGCACTACCTGGCCCGCATGCTCGTCGCGGGGGAGGACCCACGGTTCGTCGCGCGCCGGCTGTTGATCCTGGCCAGCGAGGACATCGGCATGGCCGATCCCAGCGCGCTGCAGATCGCGGTGGCGGCCGCGCAGACGGTGGCGCTGATCGGCATGCCCGAGGCGCAGCTGACGCTGGCGCACGCCACCATCCATCTGGCCACCGCGCCGAAGTCGAATTCGGTCACGGCCGCGCTGGCGGCGGCGATGGACGACATCAAGGCGGGGAAGGCGGGCCTGGTGCCGCCCCATCTGCGCGACGGGCACTATTCGGGCGCCGCGGCGCTGGGACACGCACAGGGCTACCAGTACTCGCACCACGATCCCGACGGCGTCGTCGCCCAGCAATATCCGCCGGATGAGCTGGTGGGCGTCGACTACTACCGGCCGACCGGCCGCGGCGGTGAGCGGGAGATGGCCGGGCGCCTGGAACGGTTGCGGACGATCATCCGCAGGAGGCGGGGACGGTCATGAGAACTTTCACCGACGAGGAGATGGGCCGGCTGCTGGCCACCACCAAGCCCTACAGCGTCGTCATCCTCAAGCAGGGGCCACGGTTCGGCGACGAGACCACACCGGGGACGGTCTGGGAGCACGGGCGGCGCAATTTCGGGCTGCGCGACGACGGCGTCCTGGCGGTGGTCTTGCCGGTCACCGACGGCTCCGAAGTCTGCGGCGTCGCGGTGTTCGCGGCGACGGTCGACGACGCCACCGCGATCATGGCCGATGACCCCGGCGTGGCCGCAGGCGTGTTCACCTTCGAGGTGCACCCGTGCCGCGGATTCCCTGGGGACGCGTTGCCCTAGGGCGCAGCGCGCTCAGACCAGCTCGGGCACCCGCAGATGAGCGATCGCCAACTCGAATTCGGCCACGTCGACGACCTCGGCGCCCAGCTCCCGGACGCGCCTGCTGCGCAACTCGGTCGCCCGGTCGCGGTTGCGGGCCATCGCGCCCACCGAGTCGAACGTCGAGCAGGACACCGCGCGCCGGCATGCGGGATGGTCGACCAGCAGGCTGGCACTGCAGAAACCGTCGAGATCCTCCATCTCGGGCAGCACCGACATCCGGTAGAAGTCCAGGGATCGGCTGAGCTGATCCGGCACCACCTTGAGCCAGGTGGCCCGCACGCAGGCCCCCTGACGGGAGGGATGGTCGCGGTGCAGCAAAGCGATGTCCCATTCCTCGACGCGCGCGCTGCCGTCGAACATCAGCGCGGCCTGATCACGAATCGGGGCGACCCGTTCGGCGCTGGCGCGCATGGCGTCGATGCTGTCCCACGAGCTGGTGGCGATGCAGGTTCCGGACTGCCGGTCGACCAACAGTGACAATCCGACACACCCGTCGATCTCCGTGAGGGCCGGCATGACGACATCGCGAACGTGCGCGATCCCGATGTCGACCGACAAGGGTTGCGCCTGGATGGTGGTAGAGCGTGCGTACACGGCTGACCCCTCCTCTGTCGGGGCAGCGCCCCGGTGGCGCCACCGGTCCCACCAAATACCTTCCTCCTGCCGGGTAAGCGTCGCAATGGGCACAGCGAATGCCGTCCGTTGCCAGGATTGGTCTGTTCTCAAGGAATTTGACCACCATGGCGTCCGGCCCGACCAACTTTTGATTGGGCTGCTAGGGACGAGACGCAAGAAGGTAACACCGGGCCGAATGCCTGGTTCGGCCGGTGTTACCCACCGCGAATCTCGATCAGACCAGCTCGGGCACTCGCAGGTGCGCTAGTACCAGCTCGAATTCGTGTTCGTCGACTTCCTCGGCGCCCGCCTCCTGCATCGATGCGTTCTTGAGGGCGGTTGCCTGGTCCCTGTCCCGCTCCATCGCGTCAAGGCTGTCGAAAGTCACGGAAGACACGGCACGCCCGGATGCACGGTCGACCAGCAGGCTGGCACTGCAGAACCCGTCGAGGTTCTCCAGCTGGGGCAGGACGGACGACTTGAAGTACTCGATGCCTTGGTCAACTTGGTCCGGCGGCACCTTGACCCAGGTCACCCGCGCACCCGCACGGTCGGGCGAGCGGTGGTCGCGATGCAGTGTCGCGATCTCCCACTGATCGATGTTTGCCGTGCCGGCGAACATTTCTGCGGCCCGATCACGGATTGGCGTTACCCGTTCCCCGCTGGCGCGCATGGCGTCCTCGGTCTCCCAGGCGCTGGTAGCGATGCACCGGCCAGATTGCCGGTCGACCAAAAGGGATACGCCGATGCACCCCTCCATAGCTTGGAGTGCTGGCATAACCTCATCGCGAACAAGCGCAATTCCAGCGTCGATGGACGAGGGTTGCGCCTGGATAGTGGTAGAGCGTGCGTACACGATCCACCCCCTCTTTGTTCGGGGCAGCGCCCCGGTGGCGCCACCGGTCCACTAGCTACCTTCCTCCTACGGGTAACGCCCCGCAACGACTTTCGGGAGTGTGGCCGCGCTCACAAACGATTGGCTGGTCGCAGCAGGCGCGCCGTAGGCTGGTCCGGATGCATACCGATGTGCTGGACGTGGACACTTCCCGCCGCCGCATCGTCGATTTGACCGAGGCGGTGCGGGGCTTCTGCTGGTCGCGGGGCGACGGCTTGTGCAACGTGTTCGTCCCGCACGCGACGGCGGGTGTCGCCATCATCGAGACCGGGGCCGGCTCCGACGACGACCTGCTCGACGCGCTGGAACGGCTGCTGCCGCGCGACGACCGTTACCGGCACGCGCACGGCTCCCCGGGCCACGGCGCCGACCACGTGATGCCGGCGCTGGTCGCGCCGTCGGTGACGGTGCCGGTCTCCGGCGGCGAGCCGATGCTGGGCACCTGGCAAAGCATCGTGCTGGTCGACCTGAACCGGGACAACCCGCAACGCTCGGTGCGGCTGAGCTTTCTGGAGGGTTAGCGGCCCGGTAACCAGCTACTCCAGCGAATAGGCTGGAATAGACGTCCACGCCAAACAAGCAAAAGGAAGAAGCGGACTCAACAGTGCAGACACACGAGATCAGGAAAAGGTTTCTTGATCATTTCGTGAAGGCGGGCCACACCGAGGTGCCGAGCGCGTCGGTGATCCTCGATGACCCCAACCTGCTGTTCGTCAACGCGGGCATGGTCCAGTTCGTGCCGTACTTCTTGGGCGCGCGCACGCCTGAATACTCGACCGCCACCAGCATCCAGAAGTGCATCCGCACGCCCGATATCGACGAGGTGGGTATCACCACCCGGCACAACACGTTCTTTCAGATGGCCGGCAATTTCTCGTTCGGGGACTACTTCAAGCGTGGTGCCATCGAACTGGCGTGGACCCTGCTGACCAACAGCGTGGCGGACGGCGGCTACGGCCTTGACCCCGAACGAATCTGGACCACAGTCTATTTCGACGACGACGAGGCCGTGCAGCTGTGGCAGGAGATCGCCGGGCTTCCGCTTGAGCGGATCCAGCGCCGCGGCATGGAAGACAACTACTGGTCCATGGGCATCCCCGGACCGTGCGGCCCATCCTCGGAGATCTACTACGACCGTGGAGAAGAGTTCGGCGTCGGCGGCGGCCCGGTGGCCAACGAGGACCGCTACGTCGAGCTTTGGAACCTGGTGTTCATGCAAAGCGAACGCGGCGAAGGCACCGGTAAGACCGACTTCGAGATCCTCGGGCCGTTGCCCCGCAAGAACATTGACACCGGCATGGGCGTGGAGCGAGTCGCGTTCGTGCTGCAGGGCGTGCACAACGTCTACGAGACCGACCTGCTGCGGCCGGCCATCGACGTCGTCGCCGCCCGCGCGCCGCGCGGGTATGACGTCGGCAACCACGAGGACGATGTGCGCTACCGGGTCATCGCCGACCACAGCCGCACCGCGGCGATCCTGATCGGCGACGGCGTCACGCCCGGCAACGACGGCCGCGGCTACGTGCTGCGCCGGCTGCTGCGCCGGGTGATCCGTTCGGCCAAGCTGCTCGACATCGAGGGCCCCATCGTCGGCGAGCTGATGGCCACCGTGCGTGACGCGATGGGCCCGTCGTATCCCGAACTGGTCGCCGATTTCGACCGGATCAGGCGCATCGCCGTCGCCGAGGAGAGGGCGTTCAACCGTACGCTGGTGGCCGGCTCCAAGCTGTTCGACGAGGTGGCCGGCACCACCAAAGCCGCTGGGGTCAAAGCGATCTCCGGCTCGGACGCCTTCACGCTGCACGATACCTACGGCTTCCCGATCGAGCTGACCCTGGAGATGGCCGCCGAGGCCGGCCTGCAGGTCGACGAAATCGGCTTCCGGGAACTGATGGCCGAACAGCGTCGTCGCGCCAAGGCGGACGCCGCCGCCCGCAAGCACGCGCATGCCGACCTGACCGCCTATCGCGAGCTGGTCGACGCCGGCCCCACCGAATTCACCGGTTTCGACGAATTGGCCTCCGAGGCAAGGATTCTGGGCATATTCGTCGACGGCAAGCGGGTGCCCGTCGTCGCCCACGGAACCGACGGGGCGCAGCAGGTCGAGCTGGTGCTGGACCGCACCCCGCTCTACGCCGAATCCGGCGGGCAGATCGCCGATGAGGGCACCATCAGCGGGACGGGGGCCGGCGAGAGCGCTCGCGCCGCGGTCACCGACGTGCAGAAGATCGCCAAAACCCTTTGGGTGCACCGGGTCAACGTCGAATCCGGGGAATTCGTGGAGGGTGACACCGTCGTAGCGGCGGTCGATTCGGAATGGCGCCGGGGCGCCACCCAGGGGCACTCGGGCACCCACATGGTGCACGCCGCGCTGCGACAAGTGCTCGGCCCCAACGCCGTTCAGGCGGGATCGCTGAACCGCCCCGGCTACCTGCGTTTCGACTTCAACTGGCAGGGTCCGCTGTCCGACGAGCAGCGCACCCAGATCGAAGAGGTCACCAACGAGGCCGTCCAGGCCGACTTCGAGGTGCACACGTTCACCGAGCAACTCGAGAAGGCCAAGGCGATGGGGGCGGTCGCGCTGTTCGGCGAGAGCTATCCCGAACAGGTGCGGGTGGTGGAGATCGGCGGGCCGTTCTCGCTGGAGCTCTGCGGAGGAACCCACGTGCACAACTCGGCTCAGATCGGGCCGGTGACCATCCTGGGCGAATCGTCGGTCGGTTCCGGGGTCCGCCGGGTGGAGGCCTACGTCGGGCTTGACTCGTTCCGGCACCTGGCCAAGGAGCGCGCGCTGATGGCGGGGCTGGCGTCGTCGCTGAAGGTGCCGTCCGAAGAGGTCCCCGCCCGGGTGGCCGGCCTGGTGGATCGGCTCAAGGCCGCCGAGAAGGAGCTCGAACGCGCGCGCTTGGCCGGCGCGCGCGCCGCCGCGACCAACGCTGCGGCCGGCGCGGAGCGTATCGGTAACGTCCGTGTGGTGGCGCAACGGATGTCCGCTGGGATGACGGCCGGCGACCTGCGTTCCCTGGTGGGCGACATTCGCGGCAAACTGGGCAGCGATCCCGCGGTGGTGGCGCTGATCTCGGAGGGGGAGGGCGGCAGCGTGCCGTACGCGGTAGCCGCCAACCCGGCCGCCCAGGACCTCGGGATCCGCGCCAACGACCTGATCAAGCAGCTGGCCGCGACCGTCGACGGGCGCGGCGGGGGCAAGCCGGACCTGGCGCAGGGTTCCGGAAAGGACCCGACCCGCATCGACGCCGCACTCGACGCGGTCCGCTCCGAGATAGCGCGGGTCGGTTGAGTGGTCCCCACAGAGCATCGCTTACCCGACCGGCCCGGCGACCCTAACCAGGACAATCCGGGTCGGGGGTCCCGACCCGGAAGGAGCCTCGGCATCGACGTCGGCAGCGTGCGCATCGGCGTCGCCTGCAGCGACCCCGACGGCATCCTGGCCACCCCCGTGGAAACCGTGCGCCGTGACCGCTCCGGTAAACACGTGCGGCGGCTGGCCGAGCTGGCCGCCGAGCTCGGGGCGGTCGAAGTGGTCGTGGGGTTGCCGCGGACACTGGCCGACCGCACCGGTCCCTCGGCCATCGACGCCATCGACCTGGCCAGCAAACTGGCGGAAGTGCTGGCCCACCGAGTTCCCCCCACACCCGTGCGGCTGGCCGACGAGCGCCTGACCACCGTCAGCGCGCAGCGATCACTGCGCGCGGCCGGGGTGCGGGCCAGGGAGCAGCGGGCGGTGATCGACCAGGCGGCCGCGGTGGCCATCCTGCAGAGCTGGCTCGACCAACGCCGCGCCACCCTGACGGCAGGGGAGCCTGCCGATGGTTGACAGCGCACGGCGGGAACGGGCCGAGCCCGAAGCGGTCGGCCCGTCGCGAAAGCGGAGCCGCGTCGCGCGGAACCGGGCGGAGCGGGGGCGCCGCCGGCGGCGGTTCACCGGCAAGATCGTGCTCGCCGTCGTCGCCGTCGTGGTGCTGGTGGGAGTTTTCGTCGGCGCCAAGCTGTGGCACACGGTGTTCGGGGCCGGCGACGACTACACCGGAGACGGCACGCGCGACATCGTGATTCAGATCAAGGACGGTGACTCGACCACCATGGTCGGGGAGACGCTGCAGAACGAGCAGGTGGTCAAGACCGTCCGGGCATTCGTCAACGCCGCGCACGGCAACAGCAAGATCTCCTCGATCCAGCCCGGCTTCTACCGGATGCGCACCGAGATCTCGGCGGCCAACGCCGTCGCGCGGCTGGCCGACCCGAACAACCGGGTGGGCCGGCTGGTCATCCCGGAAGGCCGTCAGCTCGACGACACCACCGACATGAAGACCAATAAGGTGACCCCGGGCGTCCTGACGCTGATCTCCCGCGCCACCTGCGTGACCCTGGACGGCGATCAGCACTGTGTCGCGGTGGAGGAGCTGCGGGCGGCGGCGACCAACAGCACGCCCGCGGCGCTGGCGGTGCCGCCGTGGGCCGTCGAGCCGGTCACCGAGCTCGGCAAGGACCATCGCCGGATCGAGGGGCTGATCGCACCGGGAACCTTCAACGTCGACCCCTCCGCCTCGGCCGAGACGATCCTGTCCAGCCTGATCAGCGCCGGGGCCGTCGAGTACATGAAGTCCGGGTTGGTGGACACCGCCCAGGCCATGAGCCTGTCGCCCTACGACATCCTGGTGGTGGCGTCGCTGGTGGAGCAGGAATCCAAGTCGCAGGACTTCGCGAAGGTCGCGCAGGTCATCTACAACCGCCTGCACGCTCACCACACGCTGGAGTTCGACTCGACGGTCAACTACCCGCTGGACCGCCGGGAGGTGGCCACCACCGACGCCGACCGCGCCCAGAAGACGCCATGGAACACCTACGTGTCGCAGGGGCTACCGGCGACGGCGATCTGTTCGCCCGGCATTGACGCCCTGCACGCCGCCGAGCATCCCGAGCCCGGTGACTGGCTGTACTTCGTCACCATCGACGCCCAGGGGACGACGCTGTTCACCAAGGATTATCAGCAGCATCTGGCCAATATCGAGCTGGCTAAGCGCAACGGTGTCCTCGACTCCGCCCGTTAGGGCGCCCGGCCCGGGCGCCGGCCGAAAAGCGGCGGTGCTCGGCAAGCCGATCGCTCACTCGAAGTCCCCGCAACTGCACCTGGCCGCCTACCGGGCGCTGGGCCTGCACGACTGGACCTACGACCGGATCGAGTGCGACGCCGAGCAGCTGCCGGCCGTGGTCGGCGGGTTCGGGCCCGAGTGGGTCGGGGTGTCGGTGACCATGCCGGGCAAGTTCGCCGCGCTGCGGTTCGCCGACGAGCGCACCGAACGTGCCGAGCGGGTGGGGTCGGCCAACACCCTGGTCCGCACGCCGGTGGGCTGGCGGGCCGACAACACCGACATCGACGGCGTGAGCGGGGCCCTGGGGTCAGCGGCCGGGCCGGCGCTGGTGTGTGGATCGGGTGGCACCGCCCCGGCGGCCGTCCTGGGGCTGGCCCAACTGGGCGTCACCGCCATCACCGTCGTCGCGCGCAACCCGGACAAGGCGGCCCGGCTGGTGGACCTCGGCACCGGGATCGGGGTGCCGACGCGGTTTGTGAGTCTGGACGACGCCGGGCTGGCCGACGCGGTGGCCGCCGCGGAGGTGCTGGTCAGCACTATTCCCGCGGACGTCGCGGCGCGGTATGCGGACACCTTCGCGGCGATCCCGGTGCTGCTCGACGCCGTTTACGACCCGTGGCCCACGCCGCTGGCGTCCGCGGTGGCCGCCGCCGGCGGCCGCGTGATCAGCGGCCTGCAGATGCTGCTGCACCAGGCCTTCGCGCAGGTGGAGCAGTTCACCGGGCTGCCCGCCCCGCGCGAGGCGATGGCTTGCGCGCTGGAGGCTTTGCCGTAAGAGTGCCGCTGCATGCGGACGGCGGCGGCGGTCGTGGTGCTGGGCTGGCTGGCGGTGTTGAGCGGTTACGACCTGCGTGAGCGCCGGCTGCCAAATCTGCTGACGCTGCCCGGGGCCGGTGTGATCCTGCTGGCGGCCGCCGTGGCCGGGCGCGGCTGGCCCGCGCTCGCCGGGGGGACGGCGCTGACCGCGATCTATCTGCTGGTGCACTCGGTGGCCCCGGTGGGAATGGGGGCCGGAGACGTCAAGCTGGCGATCGGCCTGGGGGCGCTGGCCGGAAGTTTCGGCGTCGGGGCGTGGTTTCTGGCGGCGCTGGCCGCGCCGCTGCTGACCGTGACCTGGGGCCTGATGGACCGTCGTTTCGGCGGCGCCGGCGCCGCGTCGGTGCCGCACGGACCCTCGATGTGCGTGGCCACCGCCGCCGCGATCGGCCTGGTTCTCGGGTGAACCCGTCGAGATCGACGGCGCCGCTCGGATTTAAGCCCGCCCGGGCGCACATGGGAAGATGATCGGGTGTTGCGTTGGATCACCGCCGGAGAGTCGCATGGCCGCGCGTTGGTGGCCATGCTCGAGGGCATGGTCGCCGGCGTGGAGGTCAACTCCACCGATATCGCCGACCAATTGGCCCGCCGCCGGCTCGGTTACGGCCGCGGCGCACGGATGAAGTTCGAGCGCGACGCGGTGACCGTGCTGTCCGGGGTGCGCCACGGCATCACGCTGGGCGGCCCCATCGCCATCGAGATCGGCAACACCGAGTGGCCGAAGTGGGAAACCGTGATGGCGGCCGACCCGGTGGACCCGGCAGAGCTGGCCAATGTCGCGCGCAACGAACCGCTCACCCGGCCGCGGCCCGGCCACGCCGATTACGCGGGCATGCTCAAGTACGGCTTTGACGACGCCCGGCCGGTGCTGGAGCGGGCCAGCGCCCGGGAGACCGCCGCCCGCGTCGCGGCGGGCACGGTCGCGCGGTCGTTCCTGCGCCAGGCGCTGGGCGTCGACGTGCTCTCCCACGTCATCGCGATCGGCCCGTCGGCGCCCTACGACGGCCCGCCGCCGCGCCCGGAAGACCTGCCCGCGATCGACGACAGCCCGGTGCGCGCCTTCGACAAGGGCGCGGAAGAGGCGATGATCGCCGAGATCGAGGCGGCCAAGAAGGACGGTGACACCCTCGGCGGCGTGGTCGAGGTGGTGGCGCTGGGCCTGCCGATCGGGCTGGGCTCGTTCACCAGCGGCGACAACCGGCTCGACAGCCAGCTCGCCGCCGCGGTCATGGGCATCCAGGCCATCAAGGGCGTGGAGATCGGCGACGGTTTCGAGACCGCGCGCCGCCGCGGCAGCCGCGCCCACGACGAGATGTATCCCGGGCCCGACGGTGTGGTCCGCTCGACCAACCGCGCGGGCGGGCTCGAGGGCGGCATGACCAACGGCCAGCCGCTGCGGGTGCGCGCCGCGATGAAGCCCATCTCGACCGTGCCGCGGGCGCTGGCCACCGTCGACATGGCGACCGGCGACGAGGCCGTCGCCATCCACCAGCGCTCGGACGTGTGCGCGGTGCCGGCCGCCGGCGTCGTGGTCGAGGCCATGGTGGCGCTGGTGCTGGCCCGGGCGGCGCTGGAGAAGTTCGGCGGCGATTCGATCACCGAAACCCGCCGCAACATGGAGGCGTATCAGCGCGCGGTCGCCGACCGGGAAGCACCGGCCGCCCGGGGTACCGCGTGATGGCACCCAGGGCGGTACTCGTCGGGCTGCCGGGCTCGGGCAAGTCGACCATCGGGCGGCGCCTGGCCAAGGCGCTCGGCGTCGGGTTCCTCGACACCGACACGGCGATCGAGCAGCAGACCGGCCGCAGCATCGCCGACATCTTCGCCACGGACGGCGAGCAGGAGTTCCGCCGCATCGAGGAGGACGCGGTGCGTGCCGCGTTGGCTGACCATGACGGCGTGGTGTCGCTCGGCGGCGGCGCCGTCACCAGCCCGGGAGTCTGCGAGGCGCTCGCCGGCCACACCGTCATCTACTTGGAGATCAGCGCCAGCGAAGGCGTGCGGCGCACCGGCGGCGGCACCGTGCGCCCACTGCTCGCCGGCCCCGACCGCGCCGAGAAATTCAAAGCGCTGATGGCCAAGCGCGTCCCGCTGTATCGGCGCGTGTCGACCATCCGCGTCGACACCAACCGCCGCAATCCCGGGGCGGTGGTGCGCTACATCGTGTCCAGGCTGCAGACACCCGAGAACGCTCACGCGGAGGCCGCCACATGACCTCCACCGCGCCGGTCACCGTGCAGGTGGCCGTCGACCCGCCGTACCCGGTGATCATCGGCACCGACTTGGGCGACCAGCTGGTCGAACTCCTCTGTGACCGGCACCGGGTGGCCGTCGTGCACCAACCGGCGCTGGCGCAGACCGCCGAGGCGATCCGAAGCCGCCTGGCGGACAAGGGCGTTGACGCGCACCGCATCGAAATACCGGACGCCGAAGCCGGAAAGGACCTGCCGGTCGTCGGATTCCTCTGGGAAGTGCTGGGCCGCATCGGGATTGACCGCAAAGACGCGTTGGTCAGCCTCGGCGGCGGCGCCGCCACCGACGTCGCCGGGTTCGCGGCGGCCACCTGGCTGCGCGGCGTCGACATCGTCCACATACCCACCACGCTGCTCGGCATGGTTGACGCGGCCGTCGGCGGCAAGACGGGCATCAACACCGACGCGGGCAAGAACCTGGTGGGCGCATTTCACCAACCGCGGGCGGTGCTGGTCGACCTGGCGACCCTGGAAACGTTGCCGCACAACGAACTCGTCGCCGGAATGGCCGAGGTGGTCAAGACCGGCTTCATCGCCGACCCGGTGATCCTCGACCTCATCGAGGCCGACCCGCAGGCCGCCGTGGACCCCACGGGTGACGTGCTGCCGGAGCTGATCCGGCGCTCGATCGCCGTCAAGGCCCGGGTCGTCGCCGCCGACGAGAAGGAGTCGGAGCTGCGCGAAATCCTGAACTACGGCCACACGTTGGCGCACGCGATCGAGCGCAGGGAGCGCTACGAGTGGCGGCACGGCGCCGCGGTGTCGGTAGGCCTGGTGTTCGCCGCGGAGCTGGCCAGGCTTGCCGGCCGGCTCGACGACGCGACCGCGCAGCGCCATCGCACCGTCCTGTCGGCGCTTGGCCTGCCGGTCGGCTACGACGCCGACGCGTTGCCGCAGCTGCTGGAATACATGGCTCAGGACAAGAAATCCCGCGCCGGTGTGCTGAGGTTCGTGGTCCTCGACGGGCTGGCCAGGCCGGGGCGGCTGGCCGGGCCCGACCCGTCCCTGCTGGCTGCGGCATACGCGGGGCTGTCCCCGGAAGAGGGAGCCTGATGACCACCACCGTCAACGTCATCAACGGCCCGAACCTGGGCCGGCTTGGCCGCCGCGAGCCCGACGTGTACGGGGACACCACGCACGACCAACTGGCCGCGCTCATCGAGCGGGAGGCGGCCGCGCTCGGACTGAAAGCCGTTGTGCGCCAAAGCGACAACGAAGCTCAACTGCTGGACTGGATCCATTCGGCCGCCGACGCGGGCGAACCGGTGATCCTCAACGCCGGCGGCCTGACCCACACATCGGTGGCGCTGCGCGACGCATGCGCCGAGTTGCGTGCGCCCCTGATCGAGGTACACATCTCCAATGTGCATGCCCGCGAGGAGTTTCGGCGTCACTCGTACATCAGCCCGGTAGCGACCGGGGTGATCGTCGGGCTCGGAGTCCAGGGCTACCTGCTCGCCCTGCGCTACCTGGCGGAAGCCGCCGACGCTAAGGGCTAGTCCTTACCGTGCTGGGGGCCCGGCTTGGTGTGCTCGTCGCCGACGGTGCGGATCACCTCGGTTTTGGGATCGTCCCCGGGTTTGGCGATCGTTTCGGTAGGGGCTTCACCCTCGGTGGTGCCCACCGCTTCCGTGGGTGCCTCACGCTCGGCCGTGGCGACCGCCGCGGTCCGCTCCTCGTGCTGCGCTCCCGCCGCTGGAATCTCCCCGGTGGGCGCGTCGTCACCGCGCACCGCGGAGAACACGTCGGTGTCACTGTCCCGCTCCTGCTTTTCGGCAAGGCCGTGGTGTTTCTCCGGCGTCTTCTCGAACTGCCGGTCCACCCGCCACCGGCCGATGGTGACGCCGATGATCCCGGGCAGGAACACGCAGAGCGCGGTGAACGCCGCGAACGTGGTCACCTCGTTGATCAGGCCGCCGGTGTAGAGACCCTTGTACGCCAGCGCGATGAGCCAGGAGACGGCGCCGGACAGCACGCCCGCCACCAGGCCCGCCAGCAGCCAGGTCATCGCCAGGTCGCCGCGACGATCCGGATCCCGATTGGCATGGGCGTCGGCCCGGCCGTCGAATACCCCCCATACGACCACGCCCACGATGAACAGAAGCAGCAGCGCCACGCTGAACAGCCCAGCCTGCGTCTGCCACGCGTTGATCAACGCCCCTTGCAACAAGCGAACGACGACCATTGCCGCCCCGTACACCAATCCGCGCAGCATCCAGTTAGTCATGGGCAATTAGCGTAGCGAGTACCGTCAAGGGCCGTGACACATTCTCAGCGTCGGGACAACTTGAAAGCGCAAATCGGTGCCGGTGGCCTGGACGCGATGCTGGTCAGCGACCTGAACAACGTGCGCTACCTGTCCGGTTTCACCGGATCGAACGGCGCGTTGCTGGTGTTCGCCGACGACCGCGGCCCGGTGCTCACCACCGACGGCCGGTACCGCACCCAGGCCGCGGAGCAGGCGCCGGGGCTCGAGATCGCCATCGAACGCGCCCTCGGGCGCTACCTGGTCGGCCGGGCCGCCGAGGGCGGCGTGGGGAAGCTGGGTTTCGAAAGCAACGTGGTGACCGTCGACGCCTTCGACGTCCTGACCAGCGAGCTCGGCGAGCGCAAGGCGCCCACCGAGCTGGTGCGGGCCGCCGGAACGGTCGAGGCGCTGCGTGAGGTCAAAGACGACGGCGAGGTGGCGCTGCTGCGGTTGGCCTGCGAGGCGGCCGACGCCGCGCTCGCCGACCTGGTGGAGCGAGGCGGCCTGCGACCCGGGCGAACCGAACGCGAGGTGAGCCGGGAGCTGGAGGCCCTGATGCTCGACCACGGCGCCGATGCGATCTCATTCGAGACCATCGTGGCCGCCGGACCGAATTCGGCGATCCCGCATCACCGCCCCACCGACGCGGCGCTGGCGGCGGGCGACTTCGTCAAGATCGACTTCGGCGCGCTGGTGGCCGGCTATCACTCCGACATGACCCGCACCTTCGTGCTCGGCAAGGCCGCCGACTGGCAACTGGAGATCTACCAGCTGGTCGCCGACGCCCAGCGGGCCGGCCGCGAGGCGCTGCGGCCGGGGGCAAGCCTGCGCGATGTCGACGGCGCGGCGCGCCAGCTGATCGTCGATGCGGGCTACGGCGAGCAGTTCGGCCACGGCCTGGGCCACGGTGTGGGGTTGCAGATCCACGAGGCGCCGGGAATCGGGGCCACGTCCACCGGCACCTTGCTGGGGGGTTCGGTGGTGACCGTCGAGCCCGGCGTCTACCTGCCCGGTCGCGGCGGCGTGCGCATCGAGGACACCCTGGTCGTACCCGATGAGAAAGCGGCAACCCGCGGGCGGGCACCGGAACTGCTGACCAGGTTCCCCAAGGAGTTGGCCGTTCTCAGCTAGGCGAACCGGGCGTTTGGCGGACCGGCGCCCCGGGGCCACCCGACGCGCGGGCCTCGGCCGCGACGCGCCTTAGACTGACGGACAAATTGCAGACAGTCGGCGAACGACTGTCCCATCCTCTAGGAGATACACCGAACCGTGGCAAGCACCGCCGATTTCAAGAACGGACTGGTCCTGGTGATCGACGGCCAGCTCTGGCAGATCGTCGAGTTCCAGCACGTCAAACCCGGCAAGGGCCCGGCCTTCGTGCGCACCAAGCTGAAGAACGTGCTCTCCGGCAAGGTCGTCGACAAGACGTACAACGCCGGCGTGAAGGTGGAAACGGCCACCGTCGACCGGCGCGACACCACCTACCTGTACCGCGACGGCTCGGACTTCGTGTTCATGGACAGCCAGGACTACGAGCAGCACCCGCTGCCGGAGTCGCTGGTCGGCGACGCCGCCCGGTTCCTGCTCGAGGGCCTGCCGGTGCAGGTGGCGTTCCACAACGGGGCGCCGCTGTACATCGAGCTGCCGGTGTCGGTCGAACTCGAGGTCACCCACACCGAGCCGGGCCTGCAGGGTGACCGGTCCAGCGCCGGCACCAAGCCCGCCACCCTGCAAACCGGGGCCGAGATCCAGGTGCCGCTGTTCATCAACACCGGCGACAAGCTCAAGGTGGACTCGCGCGACGGCAGCTACCTGGGGCGCGTCAACGCGTGAGCAGGCCCGTCAGGGGGCGCCATCACGCCCGCAAGCGTGCCGTTGACCTGTTATTCGAGGCCGAGGCCCGCGGGCTGGGGCCGGCCGAGGTCGTCGACGTGCGCGCCACGCTGGCCCAAGCCAACCGCGACGTGGCGGCGCTGCAGCCGTACACGATCGCGGCCGCCCGGGGCGTCGGCGAGCACGCCGCCCACATCGACGACCTGATCAGCTCGCACCTGCAGGGCTGGACGCTGGACCGGCTGCCCGCCGTGGATCGCGCCATCCTGCGGGTCGCGGTGTGGGAGCTGCTCTACGCCGACGACGTTCCGGAGCCGGTCGCCGTGGACGAGGCCGTGCAGCTGGCCAAGGAGCTGTCCACCGACGAATCGCCGGCCTTCGTCAACGGCGTGCTGGGCCAGGTCATGCTGGTGACGCCGCAGATCCGGGCGGCCGCTGCCGCGGTGCGTTCGAGTGCCGCCGGTGCGCCGGAGAACGAGGAACGCCAGGCGTGACCCGGCTGGAGCTGCGCGCCCTCGTCGCGGGGTTGCTGGCCGCGACGGTGGTGCTGGGCGCCGTCGTATGCGCCGCCTTCGGGTGGACGATCGTCGCGTCGGCGCTTTCGATCTACGCGCTGGCCGTGGGCGCCTGGCTGTATC
Organism: uncultured Actinomycetota bacterium; assembly: GCA_963850895.1. Classification (GTDB taxonomy): domain Bacteria; phylum Actinomycetota; class Actinomycetes; order Mycobacteriales; family Mycobacteriaceae; genus Mycobacterium. Next base: position 132,414 of record CAWKNK010000007.1, read on the forward strand.
ACTGCGTCGAACGGCTGATCGTGGCCCGCCGCATCAACACGGTTCGCACCGCCGCCAGGCCGCTGCAGCCGCTGCTGCCCGTGATGGCCGCGATCATGGGCCTGACGCAGTCCGTGGTGCGGTCGCTGTCCGACGTCACCGAGTTGCCGGTTCGCCGCTGGGAACTTCCGGTGCTGCGCTGGGTGGACGGCACGCGCGCCAATCGGCGCATCGTGGACGCTGACGACGGTGACGACGAGCTGGAACAGCTGAACCGAGCTCGCGCGAAACGATCACGTGGGCAGCGTGGCGGGGTGAGAATACAAGTCGTTCTCCAAGAACAGGTGAGGTCATGACTCGATACACCACTCAGCCGCGACGACTCCGCGTCTCCGCGCTGGCGGCGGTGGCCAATCCGTCCTACGCCCGCGTCGACACCTGGAACCTGCTCGACGACGCGTGCCGTCACCTGGCCGAGGTCGACCTGGCCGGGCTGGACAAGACGCATGACGTGGCCCGGGTGAAACGCCTGATCGACCGCATCGCAGCCTACGAGCGGTATTGGCTCTATCCGGGTGCGGCGAACCTGACGACCTTCCGCGCGCACCTCGAGAGCCTGTCCACGGTGCGGCTCTCCGAAGAGGTCTCCATGGCCGTGCGGTTGTTGAGCGAATACGGCGACCGCGCAGGGCTTTTCGACACCTCCGCGCCGCTGGCCGACCAGGAGTTGGTGGCCCAGGCCAAACAGCAGCAGTTCTACACCGTGCTGCTCGCCGACGACGCCCCCGCGACGGCGCCCGACTGCCTGGCCGAATGCCTGCGGGCCCTGCGCAACCCGTCCGACGATGTGCAGTTCGAGATCCTGGTGGTCCCCAGCGTCGAAGACGCCATCACCGCGGTCGCGCTGAACGGCGAGATCCAGGCCGCGATCATCCGCGACGACCTGCCGCTGCGGTCCCGGGACCGGCTGCCGCTGATGAACACGCTGCTCGGGCCCAACGAGGACGCGGGCGAAGTCATTCCCGACCGCGCCAACGACTGGGTGGAGTGCGGCGAGTGGATCCGGGAGCTGCGGCCCCACATCGACCTGTATCTGCTCACCGACGAGTCGATCGCGGCGGGCGACGACAACGAGCCCGATGTCTATGACCGGACGTTCTACCGACTCAACGACGTCACCGACCTACACAGCACGGTGCTCGCCGGAATACGAAACCGTTACGCCACACCATTTTTCGACGCCCTGCGCGCATACGCGGCGGCACCGGTCGGTCAATTTCACGCGCTGCCCGTCGCGCGTGGCGCCAGCATCTTCAACTCGAAGTCGTTGCAGGACATGGGCGAGTTCTACGGCCGCAACATCTTCATGGCCGAGACGTCGACCACGTCCGGTGGTCTCGACTCGTTGCTCGACCCGCAGGGCAACATCAAGAAGGCGATGGACAAGGCCGCGCACACGTGGAAGTCCGACCACACGTATTTCGTCACCAACGGCACCTCGACCGCCAACAAGATCGTCGTCCAGTCCCTGACCCGGCCGGGCGACATCGTGCTGATCGACCGCAACTGCCACAAGTCGCACCACTACGGGCTGGTGCTGGCCGGTGCGTACCCGCTGTACCTGGACGCGTATCCGTTGCCGCAGTTCGCGATTTACGGAGCGGTGTCGCTGCGGACGATCAAGCAGACGCTGCTGGGCCTCGAGGCGGCCGGTCAGTTGCAGCGGGTGCGCATGCTGCTGCTGACCAACTGCACCTTCGACGGCGTGGTCTACAACCCGTTGCAGGTCATGCAGGAGGTGCTGGCGATCAAGCCGGACATCTGCTTCTTGTGGGACGAGGCGTGGTACGCGTTCGCCACGGCCGTGCCCTGGGCCCGGCAGCGGACCGCGATGGTGGCGGCCGAGCGCGTCGAGCAGATGCTCGCATCGCCGGAATACGCTGCCGAGTACCGGGATTGGGCGGCGTCGATGGAAGGGGTCGACCGGTCGGAGTGGGTCGACCGCCCGCTGTTGCCCGACCCCGCCCGTGCGCGGGTCCGCGTCTACGCGACACATTCGACGCACAAGTCGCTGTCGGCGCTTCGCCAGGCGTCGATGATCCACATCCGCGACCAGGATTTCAACGCCCTGGCCCGCGACGCGTTCGGTGAGGCGTTCCTCACCCACACCTCGACCTCACCGAACCAGCAACTCCTGGCGTCGCTGGACTTGGCGCGCCGTCAGGTCGACATCGAGGGTTTCCAGCTGGTCCGGCAGACCTACGACATGGCGCTGGTCTTCCGCCATCGGGTCCGCCGAGACCGGTTGATCAGCAAGTGGTTCCGCATCCTCGACGAGTCCGACCTGGTGCCCGAGGAATTCCGGGCTTCGTCGGTGAGTTCGTACCGCGAGGTCAGGCAGGGTGCGCTGGCCGAGTGGAACGAGGCGTGGCGGTCCGATCAGTTCGTGCTGGACGCGACGCGGGTGACCTTGTTCGTCGGCAAGACCGGGATGAACGGGTACGACTTCCGCGAAAAGATCCTGATGGAGCGATTCGGCATCCAGATCAACAAGACATCGATCAACAGCGTGCTGTTGATCTTCACCATCGGTGTCACGTGGTCGAGTGTGCATTACCTGCTCGATGTATTACGCAGGGTGGCAATCGATTTCGACCGGGCCGAGAACGCGGCAAGCGTCGCCGACCGGGCGTTGCAAGAGCGCCACGTCGAGGAGATCACGCAGGACCTGCCGCACCTGCCCGACTTCAGCGAGTTCGACGTCGCCTTCCGGCCCGTCGACGCGTGCGTCTTCGGCGACATGCGGTCGGCCTTCTACGCCGGATACGAAGAGTCCGATCGCGAGCACGTCCTGATCGGCATGGCGGGGCGACGTTTGGCCGAGGGCAAGACGCTGGTGTCCACCACGTTCGTGGTGCCCTACCCGCCCGGCTTCCCGGTGCTGGTCCCCGGGCAGGTGGTCTCCAAGGAGATCATCTACTTCCTGGCCCAGCTCGACGTCAAAGAGATCCACGGATACAACCCCGACCTGGGGCTGTCGGTGTTCACCGAGGCGGCGCTGGCGCGCATGGAGGCGCAACGAAATGCGGCGCTGGCCGCGGTCGGGTCGGCGTTTCCCGCCTTCGAGCTGCCCTCGGACGCCTCCGGACTGAATGGCGCGCACAACGGCGACGGCGCCGCGCAGGTTGTCACCGAAGACGCCTGAGCCTATCGAGACTCCCGGACCGATTCCTGTGTCGTTCTCGGCGGCCAGCCGATCTCACCTCGTCGGATCCCTCGCGTGATCTCGTCGCTGCGGGCCGTGCTGCCGGCTGGAGCCGTCTCCTGACAGCTGCAGCTGAGGGTGCTGAACGGGCTCGCGTCTGCGCCGGCCGGTGCCGCTGCCACCAGCACGGAGCCGAAGACGATGGCGACGCAGGCCAGTATTCGTGTGGTCGCGCGGTTCTGAGGACGCTTAAAGCGTGCAGTACCAGTCATGAGGCCGCCAGCCTAGGAGGGGATCGCTGAGAGGCCGCTGAGAAGCCCGCTGAGCTTGGTGTATCCAGGCGGTCCGCAGCCCTGCAGAATCGAAACCGTGCGGGTATCCGGTGTCTGGCCGTTTCGGCGAAGCGGGCGAGCGCGTTCGCGGTACCTGCCGCACTGGGGCATCCCCGCTCGCTCGGCGGCGGTGTCGGCGGGCGTCGTGCTCTGCGCACTCGCTCTTGCCGGCGCGGGACTGGACGCGATCCTGTATCGGTCGCTTTTGGTGGGCGTCGATTACGCCTCCGCCGAAAGGGTTCGTGACCTGGCAAAGGCGCTGCAGTCCGATCCGCCGGCCGGCCTGGACAGCACCCTGCTGAGCACCGACCAACGGGTGGTCGCCGTTCAAGTTATCGCCCCCGACGGCAAGGTGGTGAAGCGGTCTCGCTCCGCACCCATCACACCGCTCGTTCGCGCCACCGACTTCGACTTCGACCTGCGTCGCGGCATCCCCGACGACGCGGTGCCCAGTCACAACATGCGTGTCAGCGGTCAGCGGGTCGCCACCGCATCCGGCGATTACACGGTGCTCGTGGGAGGGGGTAGCGAAGCGGTCGAGGCGACCGCACGTACCGTTGCGTTGCTGTTGGCGTGCGGTGCGCCCATCGTCGTCGCGGTCGCGGCGGGCGCGACGTTCTGGCTCGTTCGCCGGTCGCTGCGATCGGTGGACGCCATCCGCGTGCACGTGGCCGCGATCTCGACATCGGATCTGGCCGAACGGGTGCCCGTGCCGCACGGCCGCGACGAGATCGCGGCGCTGGCGGTCACCATGAACCAGATGCTGTCCCGTATCGAGGCCGGCCACCGCGCGCAGCAACGCTTTCTCGGCGACGCGTCGCATGAACTGCGCAGCCCGCTGGCCACCATCATCTCCGGGCTGGAAGTCGCCGAGGCCCACCCCCATCTGCTCGACGCGGAGCTGGCGGTCACCACCCTGCTTCCCGAGGCGCAACGCATGCACACACTGATCGACGATCTGCTGCTGCTGGCCCGCGCCGACGAGCAAAGCCTGCTGCGCCGCAGAGAAGAGCTGGCCCTCGATGATATCGCCGAGGTCGAAGCCGCCCGCGCGCGACGCGAGGCGCGCTGCGCAATCGACACCGATACCTACCCCGCGCGTTGCACCGGGGACCCGGTGGCCATCTCGCGAATGATCCGTAACCTGTTGGAAAATGCTGTCCACCACGCGAATTCGCGTGTTTACCTCGTAGTCGGCAGCAGCAATGGCACGGCCATCCTCGCCGTCAGTGATGACGGTCCCGGAATCTCCCCGGCCGAACGGGCCCGGGTGTTCGAGCGCTTCGTGCGGCTGGATTCAGACCGCGCCCGCAGCGGCGGGGGAGCCGGCCTGGGCCTCGCGATCGTCGCCGAGGTCGTCGCCGCTCACGGCGGCACGGTGACCATCGACGACCGACCCGGCGGCGGGACCACGATGATCGTGGCTTTGCCTCAGGACGCGAACCAATAACCGAACCTCGGGCCGCTATCTCAGCGAAGGGCGGCCAGCAGTGCGTTCAGCGACTGGGTCTCGGCCGCCGGGTCAGGATGACGCGCCCGCACGGCCTTCAGGGCGGAGTCGATTTGACCGTCGATCACCTTCCAGGCGTTGCCGTCCATCGGCCGCAGCGTGGACTCGTCGTCGTCCCAGACGTGTTCGAGGTCGGTGATGCGGGCCTTGGCGCCGCTTTGATCGCCGGCCTGCACCTTGACAAGTGTGGCCTGGACAATGGCGCGGAATTTCGCGATCTCGGCCGGAGGGAAGTGTGCGGTCAGTTGGCCCGGGGCAGCCGCCACGGCTGGTGCCGGCGTGCCGGCTTCCTCCTCGCCTGCCACGGCGGCATGCGGCCGTGCAGCCGACCAGATGAGAAGCGCGGCCGCACCCGCGGCCACTACGACGTAGTAGCCGAGCATGATCCGTTCGCGCGCTGGATTCGTCTGGACGACCCGCGTGCGGTCCCGCTCATGCTGTTCCATGACGTCGGCGCGGGTGACGGTGAGGTAGGCGACCGTAGCCAGGATCGCGACCAGGAAGATCGCGCTGGTGGCGGCGGTCCCCAATGCGAGGCCACGACTGGCGCGCGGGGACGCGAGCCAGTCACCGAGATTCGCGCCCAGCGGCCGGGTCAAAATGTAGGCAAGCCAGAAGGACAGGACGGCGTTGGCGCCCATCCGCCACCCGATCGCGATGGCCACGATGATCCCGGCCGGCAGCAGCACCGAGACCCCCGGCCCCCAGCCGGTTACCTGCAGTGTCCAATCGCCCGCGGCGGTGCCCAGCGCGAAAGTGACCAGCACGGCAAGCCAATAGAACAATTCCCTGGGCGGTGTCACGATGCTGTGGATCGACAGGGTGCGCTCGCGCGCGAACCACACACCGAAGACGACCGCCAAGGCGACCGCGAACACGCTCGTGCTCACCACGAGAGGAACGCCCACATCATCGGTGAGGATGTCGGTGTAGAGGGTCCCGGTGACGCTGAAGACGACCACGCTCAGCCAATACACCAACGGTACATAGCGGTTCAGTCGCAACTGCCACGCCATGACCGCGGCAAGCACCACCGTGAAGATCAGCGCGGTCCTGTGCAGGCCGACGCCCATCGTGATGTTGATCCAGTCCGCGAAGCTCTCACCTACGGTGGTACACAGAATTTTGATGATCCAGAACCACACCGTTACCGCGGGCACTTTGCTCAGCGCCCGCTGGGTTTCACGGGCCGCAGAGCTTTTCGTTACATTCACGCTGCGGAGGGTACAACGCCCTCGCTGAGACGGCGCTGAGAAGCCTCGAGGCGACGTGATCAGGGCAGCTGCCGTCGCAGTGGCGGCGGAACTGGCACGGGGGTCAGCCTCAGCACAGTAGTCGGTACCCGACACCGCGGATAGTCTCAATGGTGTTGGTGCCGAAGGGAACGTCGATCTTGCGACGCAGATATCCCACGTAGACTTCGACGACATTGTCGGGACCCTCGTGGTGCGCATCCCACACGTTGCGCAGGATCTCGGCCTTGGTCACCACCATGTCCTTGTTGCGCATGAGGAACTCCAGCACGCCAAACTCACGGGGAGTCAGGCTGATCGGGGTCGAACCGCGTTGCACCGTGTGCCGAGCAGGATCTAATGACAGCGATCCGGCGATCAAAACCACCGGCCGCTCCGGCGCGCCGCGACGCACCAGCGCGCGCAGCCGCGCCAGGAGCACCCGAAACGAAAACGGCTTCGTCAGATAGTCATCCGCTCCCAGATCGAACGCGTCCGTCTCGTCGTACTCACCGTCCTTGGCGGTCAGCATGAGCACCGGTGTCCACACGTTCTGCGCCCGCATTCGGCGCAGCACCTCGTACCCGCTGTGGCCGGGAAGCATGATGTCGAGAACCACGACGTCGAAGCTGTTGGTGACCGCCTCGTGCAGGCCCTCGACGCCCGTGCCGACGGCCACCACAGCGAAGCCCTCGGCGCGCAACCCGATCGACAGTGTCGCCGATAGGCGCGGCTCGTCCTCGACGAGCAGGACTCGCATGCCGTTACGCTACTGCCTGCGCCGGGTGGGCGGAAAACGCTATGAGTTCGGGTCGCCGCTGTCCTGGGCCCGCTGCCGGGTGTCGGCGCCGGTGACCGGGTTTCCTCCGCGTCCCTTTCTGAGTGACCGGGGTGGCCGCCCGGGCGCTGCGGCAGGACGATGATCAAGGCCACGATGATGGCCGCAATGACCGCCGAGGCCAGCGGGCGGCTCAACGCCATGCCGCCGTGGTCGACCGGCTTGTCGAGCAAGTCCCCCAAGGTCGCCCCCAGCGGCCGCGTCAGGATGAACGCGATCCAAAACAATGCGACACGCGACACACTGGTCCAGTAGTACAGGGCCACGACCACGGCAAGACCCGCCGCGAACACCAGCGCACCGCGTTCGTAACCGAATCCGCGAGTGTCGGCGAGCCAATCGCCCAGCGCGGTGCCCAGCGTCTGCGAGAACGTGATGGTCGCCCAGTAGAACGCCTCGACTTTCGGCGTCGAGACCGTGCTTACCGATACTGTCCCCTCCGACCAACGCCAAAGTCCCAAGGTGGCTAGGAGAAGACCCAAGAGCAGCAGCGATCCGCCCGTATAGCCGATTCCCAGCGATCGGTCGGCGAAATCGGCCATCGCGGTGCCGAAAGTCGTCGAGGCCACGATCGTCGCCCAGTACAGTGTCGCATGAAAACGCTTGGCGTAGATCTGCGCGGCAACCAGCGCCACCAGCGCGACGCCGAAAAGCGCAACTCCGGCCGCGTAGCCCCAATTCAGCGTCATCGTGACGGTGTCGCCGCCCGTCTCGCCCAAGGTCGTCGCCAGGATCTTGATGACCCAAAAGCCCAACGTGACCGCCGGCACCTTGGTCAACGCATGTTTGGCAACGTCATTCATCAGGTAGTGATCTTCCGGTGTCGTGGTTGTTCATGTCTACGGCAGTCACGCTGAGAAATCGCTGAGATTGATTCTAGCAATTCGCAAGTAAGGACTGCCGTCAAGTTCCGCCGCGCCTTCAAGGCGCCACTATGTAGTAGCTATGAATCTGCGTGCGCTCAGCTGGTTCGCCAGAAGATACCGATGAACCTCTGCTATGAGCCCAGAACCGCAGGTGTGCAACGTATTTCGTACGTCTCACCACATCTGCGCTCAAGCCCGAATGCTGGACATTGGTTAGGAATAACCTTAGCGTTCAATAAGTTTCGGGCCTCGTGGCCCCCGGTGCCCGCCGCGCGCCGTGCCAACATGGATTGATGCTGAACGACACGGACGTTAGGTCCGAGCTCGGCGCCGGGGCGCGGTGGTCGATCATGATCATCTCGTTGGGCGTAACGGCGAGTTTCCTTCCTTTTCATCAACGGCGTTGCGTTCCTGATCCCTTCGCTGCAGGCTCGGCGGGGGATATCGCTGACGGAAGCCAGCCTGTTGTCGTCGATGCCCAGTTGGGGCATGGTTGTCACGCTGGTCTTCTGGGGCTACGTGCTGGACCGCGTCGGCGAGCGGGCCGTGCTCACGGCGGGCTCGGCGCTCACTGCGGCCGCGGCCTACGCCGCGGCGTCGGCCCATTCTCTGCTGATGGTCGGTGTCTTTCTTTTCATCGGCGGGATGGCCGCGGCCAGTTGCAACACCGCCGGGGGCCGGCTGGTGTCGGCGTGGTTTCCGCCTCGGCAACGCGGGCTGGCGATGGGCATCCGCCAGACCGCGCAGCCGCTGGGAATCGCCCTCGGCGCCTTGATCATTCCGGAGCTGTCCGAACACGGCCCGCACCGGGGGTTGATGTTATTCGCGATGATGTGCACGGTGGCGGCAGTGGCCAGCGCGATCGGGATCGTCGATCCGCCACGCAAACCCCGCAATACAGCCACTAGGGAGGAATTGGCCAGTCCGTATCGCGGATCGTCCGTGCTGTGGCAAATTCACGCCGTATCGGGCTTGCTGATGGTGCCGCAAACCGTGACCGTGACATTCATGCTCGTGTGGCTGATGGATCACCATGGCTGGTCGGCGGCGGCCGCCGGGGGTCTGGTCACGGTGTCACAACTACTGGGGGCGCTGGGCCGAATCGCGGTGGGCCGCTGGTCCGATCGCGTCGGCTCGCGGTTGCGACCGGTCCGCACCATCGCCATCGCCGCCGGCGTGGCCCTGTTCTTGCTTGCCTTCACCGACAGCACCGGTTCGGCATACGACGTGCTACTCATGGTCGCCCTTTCTGTGTTTGCGGTGCTCGACAACGGGTTGGAGGCCACCGCAATCACCGAGTACGCCGGCCCTTTCTGGAGCGGACGCGCGCTGGGCCTGCAGAACACCACTCAGCGGCTGATGGCCGCCGGTGGGCCCCCGCTGTTCGGGGCACTGATCTTCGCGGCCGGATATCCGGCGGCGTGGGCGCTGTGCGGGTTGTTCCCGCTGGCGGCTGCGCGGCTGGTGCCGACGCGTCTGCTCCCGCCCGGCCCCCTAGACGACGGCGCCGCGTCGGCGGCTGGCCACGGCGCCGAGCGGAACGACGGCGAACACCGCGCCCACGGCGCCAGAGATCGGCAGCGGCAGGCGCCCTTCGGCGCCCCACAGGAAGCCGCCCCTCAGCCCCGCGGCCAGCACCGCCAACCCGCCCAGGCCCTGGAACAGGCGCTGGGCGCTGGACTGTAGGTCTTTGTCGACAATCGTTGAGATCCAAGCCGCTCGGCCTCGACCTGACCTATCTGACCCCGGACATCGGAACCGAGGTGCTGGGCCATCCGCTGGAGACCAACGATCTGTTCGCGCTCATCGAAGAGGTCAGCGGGCAGCGGCTGGGCTCGGCGGCGCTGGCGCTGGAGGCGATCCCCGCCGACGCGCATTCGGCGGCCACCCTGCAGGTGCCCGACGGCGCGGCGCTGCTCATGTTGGAGCGGCTCACCAGTCTCGCCGACGCCACCCCGTTGACTTGGAGTACATCCGGATGCGTGGCGATCGCATCACCATGCGCGGCAGCCTGATGAGGAGCGATACATGACGTTGATCAACAACACTCGGGCCGATGTGCCGGTGACGATCGACGAGTCGTTGTGTATCGATGGCTGCACCCTGTGCGTCGAGGTCTGTCCGCTCGACGCGCTGGCCATCAACCCCGAGACCGGCAAGGCGTTCATGCACGTCGCTACCCGGGCCGTCAGCGCGCTGGTCGCCGACCCCGACCCGCTGGTGCGCGCGGCCGCGCTGGCCGCGCTGGGCGAAATAGGATGCAGCGCCGACGATTTCGCCGCCGTCGAAGCGGCGTTGCGGGCACCGGCGTGGCAGGTGCGGGAAGGCGCGGCGCGCGCGCTGTCGGGCGCGACGGCCGAGGTCGCGGTGCCGGCGCTGCCCGAGGCGCTCGCCGACGCGCATCTCGACGTACGCAAGGCGGCCGTGCTGAGCCTGACCCGCTGGGCCGGCGAACTCACCGCGCGTGACGCGCTCAAGATTGCGCTCAAGGACGCGATGCCGACGTCCGCGCCTACGGGCGCCGGGCACTGGAACAGGTCGGGTAGCCGGCGATCGAGTGTGCTGACGGCTTCGAGTGTGCTCAGGGCGCCGACACGCCGCCGGCGACTCCCGCCCTGGACGCACACGCGCTCAGCGCAAGATCCTGGCGTAGAGCAGGCTGTCCTGCGGCTCGATGCCCAAGTTGGGGTAGACCGCGTGGCGGGCCAGTCGTCCCTCCAGCACGAAGCCGGCGCGCTCCAGCAGCCGCGCCGACCGCTCGTTGTCGACGTTGCACGTGGCCCACACCCGATACACCGCCCGGTCGCCATCGAGCGCGGTCAGCAGCATGTCGAGCACCTCGCCCATCAAACCCTTGCCCCACCACCGTCGACCCAGGCAGTAACCGATCTCGACCGAGTGCGGCACCGGGCGCCGGCAGCTGGTCAGCCCGACGACCTCGCCGCTGTGCCGCAACTCGATCACCCAGGTCCGCTCGTCGTCGGTGACGTTGAGCTTTTCGGTGATGACCCGCCGCGTCGCCGCCACGTCGGCATGCGGCGCCCACATCAGATACTTGGTGACCTCGGGATCGCGGGCTACCCGCTGAAACAGTGCGCCGGCGTCGTCGACCACGGGCCGGCGCAGCACCAGCCGGGACCCGGTGATGCGCTCGGGTGGGTAACCGACCACGTCAAAGGCCGAGCGCTTGATAGGTGCGGCGGACGAATTTCGGTTGCGCCGTGCGAAGTTTCGCCAGCGTGGTGTTGCCGGCTATGGCCGCGGCCACGTCCACGGACATATCGGGCAAATTCTGGACCAGATAGAGCAGAACCAGATCGGCGGTCGGGTCGGCCTGCCACCACGTCCCGTAGGCGCCCGGCCAGCTGAACGTCCCGAGCCCGCCCGGCCCGAACAGCGGCGCGGATTTGGCCGGATCGGTCACCACCGACAGGTTCAGCCCGAAGCCGCGGCCGACCCAGTACGGCGCCCCGAGGAAGTTGTGCCGCTTGTGTTCGTCGGTGAGCCGGTCGGTGCGCATCAGGCGGGCCGACTCGGGGGAGAGCACCCGCACGCCGTCGACCGTTCCGTCGCCGAGCAGCATCCGCACGAACCGCAGGTAGTCGTCGGCCGTCGACCACAGGCCGCCGCCCGCGTTGGAGAAGGAGGGCGGTTTGATATGCGGCGGCCCCATCACGTCGTGGTGCAGTTGGCCCCGCTCATCGAGCCGGTACATGGTCGCGGCGCGGCGGCGCGCCTCGGGGGACACGAAGAACCCGGTGTCGGGCATGCCCACCGGACCCAGCACCCGTTCGTCGAGAACCTGGTGGAACGGCTTCCCCTCGATGCGGGATGCGATGAGGCCCAGCAGGTCGATGGAATGGCTGTAGGTGAGGCGGTCGCCCGGCTGATGCACCAGCGGCAACTTGGCCAGCTCGGCCAGCCAGGCGTCCGGGCCCTGATTGAACGGCAGCCGCACGTAGGCCTTGGCGATCGGCCCGGACACCGAGAAGCCGTAGGCGAGGCCGCTGGTGTGGGTGAGCAGATCCTCGATCAGGATGGCGCGCCGCACCGGATGCGTCCGGTCCAGCGGGCCATGCGGGTCGTCGAGCACCCGCACGTCGGCCAGCTCCGGCGCCCAGCGCACCACCGGGTCTTTCAGCGTCAGCTTGCCCTCGTCGACCAGGCTCATCACCGCCGCGACGGTGACCGGCTTGGTCATCGACGCGATCCGGAACAGCGTGTCCCGCTGCATCGGCAGGCCCGCGTCCACATCGCGGTGGCCGATTTCGTTGACCTGCAGCACTTCTCCGCGCTGCCAGACCACCGTCACCGCACCGGCGAGCAGGCCCGCGTCGCACACTTCGCGGATGGAGGCCGCATTGACGTCGAGATTCACCCGATTCAGGTTAGCGTCGGGCCCGGGGCGCACGATCGTCACACTAGGGTTGTCGCCCGTCCAGCGCCTCGTTCACGGTGGGGTAGAGGTCGATGAACTCGTCGAGGCCCACGATGCGCAGCGGCCGGCTGGTGGCCGAGCCGTCGGCGGCCACCCGCAGTGACGTCGGGCTGTTCTGGGTCAGGCGATGCACCTCAACGAGCACGGCGATGCCGGCAGAGGACAAGAAATCGACCTCGGTGAGGTCGATCACGAGCACCGCAGGCGTGCCGGACAGGGCAACGTCTATTTGCGTCGCGAGCGAGGGCGCGGTGATGATGTCCACCACGCCACTGACCTGCAACACCACCGCCTCACCGGCATGGCTGCGGGTAACCAAGAACTCGTCGCTCATTACGATCCGAACCGTACTGTCTTCTCACAACGACCGATTGCCCGGGCCGAAACCCTCTCGTCACGGCGGGCCCGCAGGGTTCGGTCAGCGCCGCTGCGCGCGGACGTACCAGAACGCCATTTCGACCTGCGCGCCGTCCACGTCGCGGCGCGTCGTGGCGGGTTCCAGCGATTCGATGTCCCAGCCCGCGCCGCCGAGGACGTCGCGCAGCGTCTGCTCCGAGACAGCCGGCCGAGGCCACCGCTCGTCGGGGGCGTTGGCGTCGGAGAAGCAGCTGATCAACAGCGTGGCGCCCGGCCTGGTCGCCCGGTGCACCGCCGCGGCGTAGCTGCGCTTGCCGTCGTCGTCGAGGCAGTGGAACATCCCGCTGTCGATGACGGTGTCGAACGCGTCGGTGAAGCCCTCCAGCTTGGTGGAGTCTGCCACCGCGAACGTCACGTCGACTCCGGCGTCGCGCGCCCGGTGCCCGGCGGTGACAAGCGCGGTGGGCGAGATGTCCAGCCCGGTGACCCGGAACCCGTTCTGCGCCAGGTAGATGGCGTTATCGCCGAGCCCGCAGCCGATGTCCAGGACGTCACCGTGCACCCAGCCGCCGCCATGCCACGCGATGACATTGTCCTTGGGCGCCTTGGTATCCCACGGGGGTGTGGTCATCGGCGGGATGCCTTCACCGGGGCTCTCGCCGCGGTAGAGCGCGTCGAAGTCCATTCGCTGCATTCTGGAGAAGCCCGAGCCAGTCATTTTCGCCAGGGTAGCGCGGCAAGTTGTCGCTGTGAGGCGGGCGGAAGGCGTGCCCGCTTCCCGGCGAGACGCATGGGGCGGGTGGGACGGAGCGGGCGCTCGACCGCGGCGCCACCCGTGCCTCCCGCCGCCGCTCTGGCAGAGAGGTGCTAGGCTGCGCGGCAGTCGACATCCTTTAACGATCCGTCCGGCGAGGCGGAGAAGGAGGTCAAGTCTCGGATGAGTGCTGTGGGTGAGAGCGGCTTGGGCCGCGGATCCCGGGAATTGATGTCGGCGGCCGACGTGGGTCGCACCATTTCCCGTATCGCACATCAGATCATCGAAAAGACCGCTTTGGATGGTCCCGATGCGCCGCGGGTGGTGCTGCTGGGCATCCCGACCCGCGGCGTCATCCTGGCCAAGCGGCTGGCCACCAACATCGCCGAATACAGCGGGGTGGAAGTCGGCCACGGCGGGCTCGACATCACCTTGTACCGCGACGATCTGATGCAAAAGCCGCCACGGCCGCTGGAAGCCACCTCGATCCCGGCCGGCGGCATCGACGACGCACTGGTGATCCTCATCGACGATGTGCTGTATTCCGGGCGCTCGGTGCGCTCCGCGCTGGACGCGCTGCGCGACGTCGGCCGGCCGCGGGTGGTGCAGCTGGCGGTGCTGGTCGACCGCGGCCACCGCGAACTGCCGCTGCGCGCCGATTACGTCGGCAAGAACGTTCCCACCTCCCGCAGCGAGAGCGTGCACGTGCTGCTGAGCGAGCAGGACGGGCGCGACGGGGTGGTGATCTCGCGATGACGCGTCACCTGCTGGCGGCCGGCGACCTGAGCCGCGACGAGGCCATCGCCATCCTCGACGACGCGGACCGGTTCGCCCAAGCTCTGGTGGGCCGCGAGATCAAGAAGCTGCCGACGCTGCGTGGCCGCACCGTGATCACGATGTTCTACGAAAACTCGACCCGCACCCGGGTGTCGTTCGAGGTGGCCGGCAAGTGGATGAGCGCCGACGTGATCAACGTCAGCGCTTCCGGATCGTCGGTGGGCAAGGGCGAGTCACTGCGCGACACCGCACTGACGCTGCGGGCGGCCGGTGCCGACGCGCTGATCATCCGGCATCCGGCGTCCGGGGCCGCGCATCTGCTGGCCGACTGGACTTCCGTTGAGCACGACGGCCCATCGGTCATCAATGCCGGGGACGGCACCCACGAGCACCCGACGCAGGCGCTGCTGGACGCGCTGACCATCCGCCAGCGCCTCGGCGGCATCGAGGGTCGCCGCATCGTGATCGTCGGCGACATCCTGCACAGCCGGGTCGCCCGCTCCAACGTCATGCTGCTGCACACCCTGGGCGCTGAGGTGGTGCTGGTCGCGCCGCCGACGCTGTTGCCGGTCGGGGTCGACGGCTGGCCGGTCACCGTGTCGAACGACTTCGACGCCGAGCTGCCCGCCGCCGACGCGGTGCTGATGCTGCGGGTCCAGGCCGAGCGGATGAATGGCGGGTTCTTCCCGTCGGTGCGCGAGTATTCATCCCTCTACGGGCTTTCGGAGCGCCGCCAGGCCATGCTGCCCGGCCACGCCGTGGTCCTGCACCCGGGACCCATGCTGCGCGGCATGGAGATCGCGTCGTCGGTGGCCGACTCATCGCAATCGGCTGTGCTGCAGCAGGTTTCCAACGGTGTGCACGTCCGGATGGCGGTGTTGTTCCACGTGCTGATCGGCACCGAATCGGCCGGAAAAGAGGGGGCGGCATGAGTGTGCTGCTGCGCGGGGTCCGGTTGTACGGCGAAGGCGACCGGGTCGACGTGCTGGTCGACGACGGCCAGATCGCCGAAATCGGGCCGAAGCTGGCCGAGGCCGGAGGCCTCGAAAAAGACCTAGACGTCATCGACGCAACCGGTCAGGTGTTGCTGCCCGGATTCGTCGACCTGCACACTCACCTGCGTGAGCCGGGCCGCGAATACGCCGAGGACATCGAGACCGGCTCGGCCGCAGCGGCTTTGGGCGGGTACACCGCGGTGTTTGCGATGGCCAACACCACTCCGGTCGCCGACAGCCCGGTGGTCACCGACCACGTCTGGCACCGCGGCCAGCAGGTCGGGCTGGTCGACGTGCACCCCGTCGGCGCCGTCACCGTCGGGCTGGCCGGCGCGGAGCTCACCGAGATGGGCATGATGGCGGCCGGGGCCGCGCAGGTTCGGATGTTCTCCGACGACGGCGTTTGCGTGCACGACCCGCTGGTGATGCGCCGTGCCCTCGAGTACGCCACCGGCCTGGGCGTGCTCATCGCCCAGCACGCCGAGGAACCCAGACTGACCGTCGGCGCCGTCGCCCACGAGGGACCCACCGCCGCCCGGCTGGGCCTGTCGGGATGGCCACGGGCCGCCGAGGAATCGATCGTCGCCCGCGACGCGCTGCTGGCGCGCGACGCCGGCGCGCGCATCCACATCTGCCACGCGTCCACCGCGGGCACCGTCGAGATCCTGAAATGGGCCAAGGAGCAAGGGATCTCGATCACCGCCGAGGTCACCCCGCATCACCTGTTGCTCGACGACAGCAGGTTGGCCAGCTACGACGGGCGCAACCGCGTCAACCCGCCGCTGCGCGAAGCCGCCGACGCGGTGGCGTTGCGCCAGGCACTGGCCGACGGTGTCATCGACTGTGTGGCCACCGACCATGCCCCGCACGCCGAGCACGAGAAGTGCGTGGAGTTCGCCGCGGCGCGTCCCGGCATGCTGGGCTTGCAGACCGCGCTGTCGGTCGTGGTGCAGACGATGGTGACGCCGGGACTGTTGACGTGGCGCGACGTCGCCCGGGTGATGAGTGAAAACCCCGCGCGCATCGTCGGGCTGCCCGATCACGGCCGCCCGCTGGAGGTGGGGGAGCCGGCCAACCTGACGGTGGTGGACCCCGACGCCACCTGGACAGTCGCCGGGTCCGATCTGGCCAGCCGGTCAGCCAACACGCCATTCGAGTCGATGGCCCTGCCCGCCACCGTGACGGCCACCCTGCTGCGCGGCAGGGTCACCGCTCGAGACGGGAAGTGCCCGGTATGAATTCAGGCACGCTGGTGGGGTCGCTGATCTTCGCGGCCGTGCTGGTGGTGGTGATCACGGTGGTGATCCAGCTGATGATGCGTGCCTGGCAGCGTCGCTCACAGCAGCAGGCGGAGCTGATCGGGGTGCTGCCCGAGGTCCCCGGCGAGGTGGGTGCGGCGATCATCACCACCCGCGGGCACTATTGCGGTTCCGTGATGGCGCCGGGTTGGAACGAGCGGATCGCGGCCGGCGATTTGGGTTACCGTAGCAAAGCGGTGCTGACCCGCTATGCCGGGGGAATCATGGTGGAACGCCTTCGGGCCCACCCGATTTGGATTCCACAGGACTCGATCACGGCTATCCGCATGGAGCGCAGAATGGCAGGTAGGGTCGCGGCTCGGGTTGGGATATTGGCAATTCGGTGGCGCCTGCCATCAGGAGCCGAGATCGACACCGGCTTTCAGGCAAACCACCGCGACGAATACGCCGAGTGGCTGGAGTCCCAGGAGGGAGCCGCGTGAACAAGGCCTTACTGGTGCTGGAAGACGGCCGCGTCTTCACCGGTACGCCGTTCGGCAAGATCGGCCAAACGCTCGGCGAGGCCGTGTTTTCCACCGGCATGTCCGGCTACCAGGAGACGCTGACCGATCCCAGCTATCACCGGCAGATCGTGGTGGCCACCGCTCCGCAGATCGGCAACACCGGCTGGAACACCGAGGACTCCGAGAGCCGCGGCGACAAGATCTGGGTCGCCGGCTACGCGGTGCGCGACCCGTCGCCGCGCGCGTCCAACTGGCGCGCCACCGGCACCCTGGAGGACGAGCTGGTGCGCCAGCACATCGTCGGGATCGCCGGCATCGACACCCGGGCGGTGGTGCGCCACCTGCGCACCCGCGGTTCGATGAAGGCGGGGGTGTTTTCCGGTGCGGCGCTCGCCGATCCCGCCGAGCTGGTGGAGCGGGTGCGCGGGCAGCAGTCCATGCTGGGCGCCGACCTCGCCGGCGAGGTCAGCACCCCGGAGCGCTACATCGTGGAACCGGAAGGCGTGCGACGGTTCACGGTCGTCGCGCTGGACCTGGGGATCAAGACCAACACCCCGCGCAATTTCGCGCGCCGGGGCGTCCGCAGCCATGTGCTGCCGTCGTCGACGAGCTTCGAGCAGATCGCCGACATCGACCCCGACGGCGTGTTCTTGTCCAACGGCCCCGGCGACCCCGCCACCGCCGACCACGTCGTCGCGCTCACCCGCGAGGTGCTGGGCGCCGGAATCCCGTTGTTCGGCATCTGTTTCGGCAACCAGATCCTGGGCCGGGCGTTGGGCCTGTCCACCTACAAGATGGTCTTCGGCCACCGGGGCATCAATATCCCGGTCATGGACCACGCCACCGGGCGGGTGGCGGTGACCGCGCAAAACCACGGCTTCGCGCTGGAAGGCGAGGCGGGCCAATCCTTCGACACACCGTTCGGCCCGGCCGTCGTCAGCCACACCTGCGCCAACGACGGGGTGGTCGAGGGCGTCAAACTCGCTGACGGGCGGGCGTTCTCGGTGCAATACCACCCGGAGGCCGCCGCCGGTCCGCACGACGCGGAATACCTGTTCGATCAATTCATCGAGCTGATGGCCGCCCAACAGAGCGAAAGGGGGCGCTAGTGCCGCGTCGCGCCGACTTGCGTCACGTGCTGGTGATCGGCTCGGGGCCGATCGTCATCGGCCAGGCGGCCGAATTCGATTACTCCGGCACCCAGGCCTGCCGGGTGCTGCGAGCGGAGGGGCTGCAGGTCAGCCTGATCAACTCCAACCCGGCCACCATCATGACCGACCCGGAGTACGCCGACCACACCTACGTCGAGCCCATCACCCCGGCGTTCGTCGAGCGGGTGATCGCCCAACAGGCCGACCGGGGCAACAAGATCGACGCGCTGCTGGCCACGCTGGGCGGGCAGACCGCGCTCAACACCGCGGTCGCGCTGTACGAGAACGGGGCGCTGGAGCGCTACGGCGTCGAGCTCATCGGCGCCGACTTCGACGCCATCCAGCGCGGCGAGGACCGCCAACGGTTCAAGGACATCGTCGCCAAGGTGGGCGGTGAATCCGCCCGCAGCCGAGTGTGTTTCACTTTTGACGAGGTTCGTGAGACGGTCGAGGAGGTCGGCCTGCCGGTGGTGGTGCGGCCCAGCTTCACCATGGGCGGGCTGGGCTCGGGCATGGCGTACTCCGCCGAGGAGGTCGACCGGATGGCCGGCGCCGGGCTGGCCGCATCGCCCAGCGCCAACGTGCTCATCGAGGAATCGATCTACGGCTGGAAGGAATTCGAGCTCGAGCTGATGCGCGACGGCCACGACAACGTGGTGGTGGTGTGCTCGATCGAGAACGTCGACCCGATGGGTGTGCACACCGGTGACTCGGTCACGGTCGCGCCCGCCATGACGCTCACCGACCGCGAATACCAGCGGATGCGCGACCTGGGCATCGCGATCCTGCGCGAGGTCGGGGTGGACACCGGCGGCTGCAACATCCAGTTCGCGGTCAACCCGCACGACGGCCGACTCATCGTGGTCGAGATGAACCCGCGGGTGTCGCGGTCCAGTGCGCTTGCCTCCAAGGCCACCGGCTTCCCGATCGCCAAGATCGCCGCCAAGCTGGCCATCGGCTACACCCTCGACGAGATCGTCAACGACATCACCAAGGAAACCCCGGCCTGCTTCGAACCCACCCTCGACTACGTCGTCGTCAAGGCGCCGAGGTTCGCGTTCGAGAAGTTCCCCGGGGCCGACCCCACCCTGACCACCACGATGAAGTCCGTCGGGGAGGCAATGTCGTTGGGCCGCAATTTCATCGAGGCGCTCGGCAAGGTGATGCGGTCCCTGGAGACCGACCGCGCCGGGTTCTGGACGAAGCCGGACCCGGAAGGCGACGCCGACGAGGTGCTGGACCGGCTGCGGACCCCGACCGAAGGCCGGCTCTACGACCTCGAACTGGCGCTGCGGCTGGGCGCCTCGATCGAGCAGGTCGCCGACGCCAGCGGTGTCGACCCGTGGTTCGTCGCCCAGATCGGCGAGCTGGGCAAGCTGCGCGCCGAGCTGTTGGACGCCCCGGTGCTCGACGCCGACCTGCTGCGGCGGGCCAAGCACAATGGGCTCTCGGACCGCCAGATCGCCGCGCTGCGGCCCGAATTGGCGGGGGAGAACGGGGTGCGCTCGCTGCGCGTCGCGGCTGGGCATCCACCCGGTGTACAAGACGGTGGACACCTGCGCGGCGGAGTTCGAGGCCAAGACGCCCTACCACTACAGCAGCTACGAACTCGACCCGGCGGCCGAGACGGAGGTGGCCCCGCAGGCCGAGCGGCCCAAGGTGCTGATCCTCGGGTCGGGACCGAACCGCATCGGCCAGGGCATCGAATTCGACTACAGCTGTGTGCACGCGGCAACCACGTTGTCGCAGGCCGGTTTTGAGACCGTGATGGTCAACTGCAACCCGGAGACGGTGTCCACCGACTACGACACCGCCGACCGGCTCTACTTCGAGCCGCTGACGTTCGAGGACGTGTGCGAGGTCTTCCGCGCCGAACAGCAGTCGGGCGGCGGCGGGCCAGAGGGTACCGGCGGCGTCGTTGGAGTAATCGTGCAACTGGGCGGCCAGACCCCGCTCGGGTTGGCGCAGCGCCTTGCCGACGCCGGGGTGCCGATCGTGGGCACCCCGCCGGAGGCGATCGACCTGGCCGAGGACCGCGGCGCCTTCGGCGACTTGCTGGCCGCCGCCGGATTGCCGGCGCCGAAATACGGCATGGCAACGACTTTCGCGCAGGCCCGCCGGATCGCCGAAGAGATCGGCTATCCGGTGCTGGTGCGGCCGTCGTATGTGCTGGGCGGTCGCGGCATGGAGATCGTCTACGACGAGGAGACGCTGGAGGGCTACATCACCCGCGCCACCGCGCTCTCACCCGAGCACCCGGTGCTGGTCGACCGCTTCCTCGAGGACGCGGTGGAGATCGACGTCGACGCGCTGTGCGACGGCAGCGAGGTCTACATCGGCGGCATCATGGAGCACATCGAGGAGGCCGGCATCCACTCCGGCGACTCGGCGTGCGCGCTGCCGCCGGTCACGTTGGGCCGCAGCGACATCGAGAAGGTGCGCCGCGCGACGGAGGCCATCGCGCACGGCATCGGGGTGATCGGCCTGCTCAACGTGCAGTACGCGCTCAAGGACGACGTGCTCTACGTCCTGGAGGCCAACCCGCGCGCCAGCCGCACCGTGCCGTTCGTCTCCAAGGCCACCGCGATCCCGCTCGCCAAGGCGTGCGCCCGGATCATGTTGGGCGCCACCATTCCCCAGCTTCGTGCCGAAGGCATGCTGGCGGCTTCCGGGGACGGCGCCCACGCGGCCCAGAACGCCCCGATCGCGGTCAAGGAGGCCGTGTTGCCGTTCCACCGCTTCCGCCGGGCCGACGGGGCCGCCATCGATTCACTGCTTGGCCCGGAGATGAAATCGACCGGCGAGGTGATGGGCATCGACCGGGACTTCGGCAGCGCCTTCGCCAAGAGCCAGACCGCCGCCTACGGGTCGCTGCCCGCCGAGGGCACCATCTTCGTCTCGGTCGCCAACCGGGACAAGCGGTCACTGGTGTTCCCCGTCAAGCGCCTGGCCGACCTGGGCTTCCGCGTCCTGGCCACCGAAGGAACCGCGGAGATGTTGCGCCGCAACGGGATTCCGTGTGACGAGGTTCGCAAGCACTTCGAGCCGCCGCAGCCGGGCCGCCCGGCCGCCTCCGCCGTCGACGCGATCAAGGCCGGCGAAGTCGACATGGTGATCAACACGCCCTACGGCAACTCCGGCCCGCGCATCGACGGCTACGAGATCCGTTCGGCCGCGGTGTCGGTCAACATCCCCTGCGTCACGACGGTCCAGGGCGCGTCCGCCGCCGTCCAGGGCATCGAGGCGGGCATCCGCGGCGACATCGGTGTCCGGTCCCTGCAAGAACTGCACAGCCTCATCGGCCAGGGCGCCGCGCCCGACGAAGGCGCCCGGTGACCGGGTTCGGCCTTCGGCTGGCCGAGGCGAAAGCGCAACGCGGCCCGCTGTGTGTGGGCATAGACCCGCATCCCGAGCTGCTACGCGCCTGGGATTTGCCGACCACCGCCGACGGGCTGGCCGCGTTCTGCGACATCTGCATCGAGGCGTTCTCCGGATTCGCCGTCGTCAAGCCGCAGGTGGCCTTCTTCGAGTCCTATGGCGCCGCCGGGTTCGCGGTGCTGGAGCGCGTCATCGCGGCCCTGCGTTCGGTCGGCGTGCTGGTGTTGGCCGACGCCAAGCGGGGTGACATCGGCACGACGATGGCGGCCTATGCCACCGCCTGGGCGGGTGACTCGCCGCTGGCCGCCGACGCCGTGACGGCCTCGCCATACCTGGGCTTCGGCTCGCTGCGGCCGCTGCTGGAAGCCGCCGCGGCGCACGACCGGGGGGTGTTCGTGCTGGCGGCGACATCCAACCCCGAGGGTGCGACCGTGCAGCGCGCCGAGTTCGACGGCCGCACGGTGGCCCAGCTGGTCGTCGACCAGGCGGCGGTGGTGAACAAGTCCGCCACGCCGTCGGGGCCCGGATATGTCGGTGTGGTGGTGGGCGCGACGGTGCTCGAGGCGCCCGACCTCAGCGCGCTGGGCGGACCGGTGCTGGTGCCCGGCCTGGGGGTGCAGGGAGGACGGCCCGAGGCGCTCGCCGGGCTGGGCGGGGCGCATCCCGGCCAGCTGCTGCCCGCGGTGGCCCGCGAGGTGCTGCGCGCCGGGCCGGGGGTGGCCGGACTGCGCGCGGCCGGCGAGCGGATGCTGGACGCCGTCGCCTATCTGGGAGCGCTGTAGGCCGCCAGACGCGCACAGGGCACCGAGTGTGGGCCCCGAGCACCGAAACCGCCCCACGTTCGTCCATAGGGCACACGCTCGAGGCCCTGGGCGTGCGCAGGCGTCAGTCCGACGCTAACGACGTGCTGGGCCGGGCGGTCTCCACGATCACGGTGGTGGCCTTGACGACGGCCACGGCGACGCTGCCGGGCCGCAGCTGCAACTCCTCGGCGGCCTCGGTGCTCATCAGCGAAACGACGGTGAAGGGACCGCACTGCATCTCCACCTGGGTCATCACCTTGTCGCTGGTGACCTTGGTGACCAGCCCGACAAAGCGGTTGCGGGCCGAGCTGCCGATGCTGAGCGGGTCCGGCGGTGGGGCGGGCGCGTTGGTCCGGGAGAACCGGGCCAGATCCTCGCTGGCGATGACCTTGCGGCCGGCCGCGTCGTGACTGACCGCCAACGATCCCTGGTTGATCCATCGCCGGACGGTGTCGTCGCTGACTCCGAGCAGCTCAGCGGCCTGACGGATCCGCAGGTTCGACACCGCTAGATGGTAACCCGATGGCCATTAGCCGGGCGTCGTACCAGCAATCGGCACATGATCGCGCCGCGGCCGGACAACGCGGCGCGACACGCGCGACACGCGACGAAAAATGCGTGATCCCCGGCAGGAGGCGTTTCGGCCCGCCATGGCCGGCCTTCGCCGCCGCCCCAACGGGGGCGCCGGTGCCGGAACGATGCACGAAAATCGCTGGTCAGGATGCTGATTTTGCCGTCCGAGAGTGCGTTGCCGCCGCCGCGCCGGCGACAGGCGCGGCCGTCGCCGGCGGTGCCCGACGGACCGCTTTTTCGGGCCACCCGCCGGGCTCATGCTGGGAGTTTGCCCCCTGAACCAGGGGGCCGGGTTAGATTTCGTCAGGAGGCCTGAGTACGGTCGTCTCCGCTGGCTGAAGTACCCGGCAGAGACAAAAAGCGATCGATTGACATTGATTGATCAGATACGGAGGAATCGTGGCC
The DNA here is from genome assembly GCA_963850895.1 of uncultured Actinomycetota bacterium. GTDB lineage: Bacteria > Actinomycetota > Actinomycetes > Mycobacteriales > Mycobacteriaceae > Mycobacterium. The sequence goes on from CAWKNK010000007.1 coordinate 155,769, forward strand.
CTTCCCCAGTTGACCGACGAGCAGCGCGCGGCCGCGTTGGAGAAGGCGGCTGCCGCACGTCGAGCGCGAGCAGAGCTCAAGGACCGGCTGAAACGCGGCGGCACCAACCTCACGCAGGTGCTCAAGGACGCCGAGACCAACGAAGTCTTTGGCAAGATGAAGGTTTCCGCACTGCTTGAGGCGTTGCCCAAGGTGGGCAAGGTCAAAGCGCAGGAAATCATGACCGAGCTGGAGATCGCCCCCACCCGCCGCCTGCGCGGTCTCGGCGATCGGCAGCGCAAGGCCCTGCTGGAAAAGTTCGGCTCCTAACCCGGCCTCGGCCAACCCGCCCTGTGGGCGCACCGGCCCGGGAGCGCCAGTGAGCGCCGGCGGGGGACCGGACGTCGAGCACGGGACGCGTCCCGCACCACCAGGTAAGGGACGCGTGGTCGTGCTGTCCGGTCCCTCCGCGGTCGGCAAGTCAACCGTGGTCCGGTGCCTGCGCGAGCGGATCCCGGGCCTGCATTTCAGTGTCTCGGCCACGACGCGGGCGCCGCGTCCGGGCGAGGTCGACGGCGTCGACTACCACTTCGTCAGCCCCGCCCGCTTCCAGCAGCTCATCGACGACGGCGCGCTGCTGGAGTGGGCCGACATCCACGGCGGACTCCACCGGTCGGGCACCCTGGCCGAGCCGGTGCGAACCGCCACCGCCGCCGGGATTCCGGTGCTCATCGAGGTCGACCTGGCCGGCGCCAGGGCGGTCAAGAGGGCGATGCCCGAGGCGATCACCGTGTTCCTGGCGCCACCCAGTTGGCAGGATCTGGAGGCCAGACTCGTCGGCCGCGGCACCGAAACGCCGGAGGCCATGCAGCGTCGCCTGGAGACCGCCCGCATCGAAATGGCGGCCCAGGACGACTTCGACGAGGTCGTGGTCAACAGTCAATTGGAGTCTGCGTGCGCCGAATTGGTAACCTTGCTGGTGGGAACTGCCCCGGGTCGGCATGACCCGCCTGGCCAGACCAGGAGCCAGACCAGATCCAATCGAGATTGAGCATCGAATTGCCGGCGGTAGCCACGCCGTTCGGGGCTCTGACCGCCTTCGAACGTTGAGGAGATTGAACTAAGTGACTATTCCGCAGTCCGACGCGGCGTTGGCCGCCGTCCCCGATCGGTTTGACCCGTCGGCGGGAGGGCAACGCACCTACGACACCCCGCTGGGCATCACCAACCCGCCCATCGACGAGCTGCTGGACCGCGTGTCGAGCAAGTACGCCCTGGTGATTTACGCGGCCAAGCGGGCCCGCCAGATCAACGACTATTACAACCAGCTCGGCGAGGGCATCCTCGAATACGTTGGGCCGCTGGTCGAGCCGGGGCTTCAGGAGAAGCCGCTGTCGATCGCGCTGCGCGAAATCCACGCCGACCTGCTCGAGCACACCGAGGGCGAGTAACAGGGCAGGGCCGGGCGCGCTGTGGATCGCAAACGGGTCATCGTCGGCGTCTCCGGTGGCATTGCCGCCTATAAGGCGTGCACGGTCGTCCGTCAGCTCTCCGAGGCCGGTCATCTGGTCCGGGTCATCCCCACCGAATCCGCGCTGCGGTTCGTCGGCGCCGCCACGTTCGAGGCGCTCTCCGGCCAGCCGGTGCACACCGGGGTTTTCGAGAACGTCCCAGAGGTGCCGCACGTCCAGCTCGGCCAGCAGGCCGACCTGGTCGTGGTGGCGCCGGCCACCGCGGATCTGCTGGCCCGCGCGGTGCACGGCCGCGCCGACGACCTGCTGACCGCGACCCTGCTCACGGCGCGATGTCCGGTGCTGTTCGCACCGGCGATGCACACCGAGATGTGGTTGCACCCGGCCACCGTCGACAACGTGGCCACCCTGCGGCGCCGCGGTGCGGTGGTGCTGGAACCGGCGTTCGGCCGGCTCACCGGCACCGACAGCGGCTCCGGCCGACTGCCCGAGGCGGAGGAGATCACCACGCTGGCCGAGCTGCTGCTGGAACGCCACGACGCGCTTCCCTACGACCTCGCCGGCTGCAAGCTCCTGGTGACCGCCGGCGGCACCCGCGAACCGATCGACCCGGTGCGCTTCATCGGCAACCGCAGCTCGGGCAAGCAGGGTTACGCGGTGGCCCGCGTCGCCGCCCAGCGCGGTGCCGAGGTCACGCTGATCGCCGGGCACACCGCGGGATTGATCGATCCGGCCGGCGTCGAGGTGGTCCACGTCAGCTCCGCGGAGCAGCTCGGCGACGCGGTGGCCAAGCACGCCCCCGCGGCGGACGTGCTGGTGATGGCGGCCGCGGTCGCCGACTTCCGGCCCGCGCAGGTTTCCGCCGCCAAGATCAAAAAGGGCGACGAAAGGCCACCGACGATCGAGCTGGTGCGCAACGACGACGTGCTGGCCGGCGCGGTGCGGGCGCGCGCCAACGGCGAGCTGCCCAACATGCGGGCCATCGTCGGGTTCGCGGCGGAAACGGGCGACGCCGACGGCGATGTGCTGTTCCACGCCCGCGCCAAGCTGCGCCGCAAGGGCTGCGACCTGTTGGTGGTCAACGCGGTGGGCGACGGCAGGGCGTTCGAGGTGGACAGCAACGACGGGTGGTTGCTCGCGTCCGACGGCACCGAGTCCGCGCTGCAGCACGGCTCCAAGACGCTGATGGCCAGTCGTATCGTGGATGCGATCGCCACGTTCCTGCACGGCGGCGGGTAATCCGGTTCGGTTTTCCGGTGGCGCCAGGCCAGGTGCCGGCCGCCCGATGCCCGCCGATATAATTCGGTTAACTAATTATTTGGAAGGGTTGAGATTGTGAGCGAAAAGGGTCGCCTGTTTACCAGTGAGTCGGTGACTGAGGGACATCCCGACAAGATCTGTGACGCGATCAGCGACTCGGTCCTCGACGCCCTGCTCGCGCAGGACCCCCGCTCACGTGTCGCGGTCGAGACGCTGGTCACCACCGGTCAGGTGCACGTCGTCGGTGAGGTGACGACGACGGCGAAGGAAGCGTTCGCCGACATCACCAACACGGTCCGCGCGCGCATCCTCGACATCGGCTACGACTCGTCGGACAAGGGCTTCGACGGGGCGTCGTGCGGGGTGAACATCGGTATCGGCGCCCAGTCGCCCGACATCGCCCAGGGCGTGGACACCGCCTTCGAGGCGCGCGTCGAACGCACCGCGGACCCGCTGGACGCGCAGGGCGCCGGCGACCAGGGCCTGATGTTCGGCTATGCGATCAACGACACCCCCGAACTGATGCCGCTGCCCATCGCGCTGGCCCACCGCCTGTCGCGGCGGCTGACCGAGGTGCGCAAGAACGGCGTGCTGCCGTATCTGCGCCCGGACGGCAAGACGCAGGTCACCATCGCCTACGAGGACGACGTTCCGGTCCGGCTCGACACCGTGGTGATCTCCACCCAGCACGCGGCCGAGATCGACCTGGAGCACACCCTGACCCCCGACATCCGGGAGAAGGTGCTCAACACCGTGCTCGACGACCTCGCGCACGACACGCTCGACACGTCGTCGACGCGGTTGCTGATCAACCCGACCGGCAAGTTCGTCCTCGGCGGCCCGATGGGCGACGCCGGGCTGACCGGCCGCAAGATCATCGTCGACACGTACGGCGGATGGGCCCGCCACGGCGGCGGCGCCTTCTCCGGCAAGGATCCGTCCAAGGTGGACCGCTCGGCCGCGTACGCGATGCGCTGGGTGGCAAAAAACATCGTTGCCGCCGGGCTGGCGGAGCGGGTCGAGGTGCAGGTGGCCTACGCGATCGGCAAAGCCGCCCCCGTCGGCCTGTTCGTCGAGACCTTCGGGACGGCCACGGTCGACCCGGTCAAGATCGAGAAGATCGTCCCCGAGGTGTTCGACCTGCGGCCCGGCGCCATCATCCGCGACCTGGACCTGCTGCGCCCGATCTACGCGCAGACCGCCGCCTATGGCCACTTCGGCCGCACCGACATCGAGCTGCCGTGGGAGCAGCTGAACAAGGTCGACGACCTCAAGCGCGCGATTTAGGCAGCGGGTGGCCGGCGGCTAGCGCGGCCAATCCGTGGATACTTCGCCGGTTGCGCCGGCGTTGGTGAATCGATAGTCGTCGAGGTCGAACCGCCGACTGCGCCAGTACGCCTCCACCGTGGTGGCGGGGCGCAGCGGCACGTCGCCGTTCTTGTCGAAGTAGTAGCTGTTGGCCAGCCGGCAACTGTCCTGCCAGAAGATCTGCCGGTGCCGTCGGCGCATCATCTCGGCGAAGTACCGGTCGTTGGCTTCCTCGGTGACCTCGACGCGCGTCGCGCCCTCGCGCCGGGCCCGTTTCAGGCACCGCACGATGTGGTGGGTCTGGGTCTCGATGAGCGCGAAATACGAAGAGCCGACGTAGCCGTACGGGCCGAACACGGTGAACAGGTTGGGAAAATCGGGCACGCTGACGCCCTCGTAGGCCTGCAGCCGGTGCTCGTCCCAGAACCGGCTCAACGACTTGCCACCGCTACCGGTGACCGCAAACGTCGGGACCTCGTCGGGGTCCATCACTTTGAAGCCGGTGGCCAGTATGAGCACGTCGACCTCATGGCTTTCGCCGTCGGTGGTGGCCACCGCCGCGGGTGTGATCTTGTCGATCGGCTCGGTGACCAGCCGCACGTTGTCGCGATTGAAGGTGGCCAGATACTCGTTGTGAAAGCCGGGACGCTTGCAGCCGACCGCGTAGCGCGGGGTGAGTTGTTCGCGCACCGTCGGGTCGTGCACCTGTTTGCGCAGATAGGCCAGTCCCGCCGACTCCATCCTCTTGGCCAGCGGCACGACCGTGAAGTAGTGCGCGGAGATCGGGAAGGTGACTTCGACGAAGGCCTGGCTGAGTAGCCGCTGCATGACCTTGCCGCCGGGGACGCGCATCGCCCAGCGGGCCGGCGCGGGCAGCGCGACGTCGAGCTTGGGAAAGCACCAGATCGGGGTGCGTTGAAAAACGGTGAGCTGCTTGACGATCGGCGCGATTTCGGGAATGACTTGGACGGCCGAGGCGCCGGTGCCGATGATCGCGACGCGCTTGCCGGTCAGGTCCTGGGCGTGATCCCAGCGCGCGGTGTGCATCGTGACGCCGCCGAAGGTGTCCACGCCGTCGATGTCGGGCAGGTTGGGGACGGTGAGGACGCCGCAGGCGCTGATCAGGAACCGGGCGGTGACCGTGCCCCCGGGGTCGGTCTGGACCCGCCACAGGCAACGCTCGTCGTCGAATTCGGCGGTTTGCACCTTGGTGTTCAACCGGATCCGCGATCGGATGCCGTACTTGTCGACGCAGTGTTCGGCGTACGCCTTGAGCTCGCGCCCCCGCGCGTACGTTCGCGACCAGCCCGGGCTCTGCTCGAAGGAGAACTGGTAGGAGAACGACGGGATGTCCACGGCGATGCCGGGATAGGTGTTCCAGTGCCACGTCCCGCCGACCCCGTCGCCGGCTTCGACGACCAGATAGTTGGACAGTCCGGCGTTGTCGAGCTTGATGGCGGCGCCGATCCCGGAGAAGCCGGCGCCCACGATCAGCGTGTGGTAGTCGGGAGTGCTGCTCATCGATGCCCGCCTAGGGGTGCAGTGCCTTCTTCAGCGCGGCCAGCCCGCGGTCGGTGGCATCACCGGCTGCGGGAATCACCAGAGCGAAGCTGGCGTAGCCGTGCACCAGGTTGGGCTCGTTGCTCAATTCCGCGGGCACACCGGCGCTGTCCAGCAGCTCGGCGTAGCGGGCCCCGTCGTCGCGCAGCGGATCGTGTTCGGCGGTCCCGATGTAGGCGGGCGGCAACCCGGACAGATCCGTCGCGTTCGCCGGGGCGAGCGTGACGGGCAGCGCCGTGGGGTCGCTGATGTCGATGTCGGGCAGGTACCAGGACAGGAAGGCGTCGATCACGTCGCGGTCCAGGATGGGCGCGTTGGCGTTCTCGGTGAACGACGGCAGCGACATGTCGGCGGTGACGACCGGGTACCACAGCAGCTGGAAGCTGAGGGTGGGTCCGGTGTTCGCGCTGGCCAGGTGCGCCATCACGGCGGCCAGGTTGCCGCCGGCCGAGTCACCGGCGACGGCGATCCGGTCGGGGTCGCCGCCCAGCTCGGCGGCGTGCTCGGCGACCCACTGCAACGCCGCCCAGGCGTCGTTGACCCCGGCCGGGAACGGATGCTCGGGGGCCAGCCGGTAGTCGACGGACACCACGATGGCCTCGGCGCCGACGGCGTGCGCGCGGGCGAGGGGGTCGTGCGTGTCCAGGCCGCCGAGGCAGAACCCGCCGCCGTGGTAGAAGACGACGACGGGCAGCGCTTCCTCTGGCTCCAGGGGCGGCCAGTAGATGCGCACGGGAATGTCGGTGTGTTCCCCGTGATCGATCGTGCGGTCCTCGATCCGCAGGTCCGGCAGCATTTCGGGTGGCACCTGGAGCAGCCGGAGCCGCGAGCGCGCGACCTCCACTCCGTCGGCTGCGTTGAAGGTCATCGGGAAGGCGTCGAGCAACGCCTTCAACGTTGGATCGATGCCCGGTCGGGCGAAGGTGGGCTCCGTCATGGATTCACCGTACGCCGCGGATTCACCCGCGCAGCCCAGTTCGCAGGGCAGTCAGCCCGCGCTCCATCGCGGCGGTGGCGGCGGGCACCACACCGCCGTAGCCGAGGTAGCCGTGCACCAGGGTCTCGGCGTTGTGCACCTCGACGGTGACGCCGGCGGCGGCCAGCAGTTCGCCGTACCGGATGCCGTCGTCGCGCAGCGCGTCGTAACCCGCGACGGCGATGTAGGCGGGCGGCAGGTTGGCCACGTCTTTGGCCCGCCCCGGCGCCATGCCCGGCGGTGGGTCGGACAAGTCGACTTCGCCCGCGTACCAACGGGAGAACTCGGCGACGGCCTTGACATCGAGGATCGGGGCCCCGGCGTTCTCGGTGAAGGACGGCAGCGTGGCGTCCCACATCGTGGAGGGATACCACAACAGCTGGAACGCGATGAGCGGTGCGCCGTTATCGCGCGCCCGTTGTGCCATCGCGGCGCTGATGGTTCCGCCGGCCGAATCCCCGGCCACGGCCATCCGGTTCGGGTCACCGCCCAGCCCGGCGGCGTGCTCGGCGGCCCAAAGCGTTGCGGCCCAAGCGTCTTCGATGGCGGCTGGGTAGGGGTGCTCCGGCGCCAACCGGTAGTCGACGGACACCACGATCGCGTCGGCGCCGACCGCGTGCTGGCGAGCCGTGCCGTCGTAGCTGTCGAGGTCGCCCACGACGAAGCCGCCGCCGTGAAAGTACAGCACGACGGGCGGCGCGGGGTTGTCCGCGTTCGCGTCGGAAGCGCTTGGCGGCCAATAGATCCGGACGGCGATCGATCCGGCCGGACCGGGAATCGCCCGGTCCTCGACGCGCAGCTCGGGATGCAGCGGCCGGCGGGGCAGGTCGCGGAACCGTTGGCGCGCCGCGTCGACGCCGTCGTCGGTGGATAGCCGGAAGGGAGCCGCATCCAGTACCTTCTGCAGGATGGGGTCGATAGCGGGCTTTTCGTCGGCTGTGTTATCCAAGCTTGGCATGGACGTACCGTACGCACCTCGTCTGGTCGCCACCGGCTGGGTGGTGGCCGGCTGGGCGGCCCTCGGCTACGGCATATACCTGACGGTGCTGGCGTTGGGCTCGCCGCCGGGGACCGAGCTGACCGGGCACTGGGTGCTGCAGCCCCTGTTCAAGGCGTCGATGGCGTTGTTGCTGACCGCCGCCGCGGTGGGCCACGCCGTCGTTCGCGAGCGGCGGTGGCTGATGCCGGCGCTGCTGCTGTCGGCCAGCCGGCGACTGGGCGCTGGCGATCCCGTGGTGGACGCAGTCCTTCGTGGTGGGCCTGGCCGCATTCCTGTTGGCGCACTTGTGTTTCCTGGGCGCGCTCCTGCCCCTGGCGGCGAGGCGCCCGTCGAAGCTGCGCATCGCCGCCGTGGTCGCCATGTGCCTGGCCACCGTCGCTCTGCTGGCCTGGTTCTGGCCGCACCTGAACAAGCTGGCGCTTCCGGTGACGGCCTACATCCTCGTGCTGACCGCGATGGTGTGCGCCGCCCTGGTGGCGCAACTGCCGACGATCTGGACGGCGGTGGGGGCGGTGTGTTTCGCGGCGTCCGATTCGCTGATCGCCATCGGCCGCTTCATCCTGGGCAACGAGGCGCTGGCGGTGCCGATCTGGTGGTCGTACGCCGCGGCGCTGATCCTGATGACGGCCGGGTTCTTCTTCGGCCGTGAGGCACCGGTCGACGCCGGTACCCCAGGGCCGGCCGAAAGCTGACTGTCGGTGGTCACCGTTCGCACCCGGACGGTAAAGGCGTTGAGCAACAACCTATTTCGGTTTCCGAGGGCCTCGTGACCGGCGCCGCGCGCACACCCGTTGAGGTCGAGCCCATCGCCCGGGTGCTGCCGATGCTCTCGGTGCCGCACCTGGACCGCGAGTTCGACTACCTGGTGTCGGCCGAGCAGTCCGACGATGCCCACCCGGGGGTGCGGGTGCGGGTGCGGTTTCACGGCCGGCTGGTCGACGCGTTCGTGTTGGAGCGCCGCCACGACACCGACCACCAGGGCAAGCTGGGTTGGCTGGACCGCGTCGTGTCGGCCGAACCGGTACTGACCCCCGAGATCCGCCGGCTGGTGGACGCGGTCGCGGCGCGCTACGCCGGTACCCGACCGGACGTGCTGCGCCTGGCGGTGCCGGCCCGGCACGCCCGGGTGGAGCGCGAACCGACGGCGGCACTGCGGCTGCCGGTGCCCGCGGCCGTCGACCCGTCGGCCTGGGAGGTATACGGCCGGGGCGCCCAGTTCCTGGACGCTTTGGCCGAGTCTCGGGCCGCGCGGGCCGTCTGGCAGGCGCTGCCGGGGGAGTCGTGGGCAGACCGGTTCGCCGAGGCCGCCGCGCAGACGATCGGCGCCGGGCGGGCGGCGCTGGCGATCGTGCCCGACCAGCGCGACCTGGACACGCTGTGGCGGGCCGCGACCGCGCGGATCGACGAGAACGGCGTGGTGGCACTTTCGGCGGGGCTGGGGCCGGCCGCGCGTTACCGGCGGTGGCTTGCGGCGCTGCGCGGTCAGGCACGGCTGGTGATCGGTACTCGCAGTGCGGTTTTCGCGCCGCTGAGCGACCTGGGCCTCGTCATGGTGTGGGCCGACGCCGACGACTCCCTGGCCGAGCCGCGGGCACCGTACCCACACGCCCGGGAGGTGGCGATGCTGCGAGCGCATCAGGCCCGGTGCGCGGCGCTGATCGGGGGCTACGCGCGCACCGCCGAAGCGCAGGCGTTGGTGCGCAGTGGATGGGCGCACGACATCGTCGCGGCCCGGGCGGTGGTGCGCGCCCGCACGCCGCGGGTGGTCGCCCTCGACGACACGGGCTACGCCGACGAGCGCGACCCGGCCGCGCGCACCGCGCGCATTCCGTCCATCGCGCTGCGCACCGCCCGCTCGTCGCTGGAGGCCGGGGCGCCGGTGCTGGTGCAGGTGCCGCGGCGCGGGTATGTCCCGTCGCTGGCCTGCGCGCGCTGCCGCACCATCGCCCGATGCCGGCACTGCACGGGACCCCTTTCACTAGCCGAGTCGTTGCAGGAGGGCGGCCCGGCGCTGGTCTGCCGGTGGTGTGGGCGAATCGACCCGACGCGGCGGTGCGCGCGCTGCGGGTCGGACGCGGTGCGCGCCGTGGTCGTCGGGGCGCGCCGCACCGCGGAGGAGCTCGGGCGCGCATTTCCCGGTACCGCTGTCGTCACCTCGTCGGGGGACGGCGTCGTGCGGGAGGTCGCCGCCGGCCCGGCGCTGGTGGTGGCCACCCCGGGGGCGGAACCGGTCGCGTCGGGCGGCTACGGGGCGGCGTTGCTGTTGGATACCTGGGCGCTGCTGGGCCGGCAAGACCTGCGTGCCGCCGAGGACGCGCTGTGGCGCTGGATGACCGCCGCGGCGCTGGTGCGTGCCCGCGGCGACGGCGGGGTGGTGCTGGCGGTGGCCGAATCATCAATTCCCACAGTGCAATCCCTGATCCGCTGGGATCCGGTGGGTCACGCCGAGGCCGACCTGGCGGCTCGAACCGAAGTGGGCCTGCCGCCGAGCGTGCACATCGCGGCCCTGGACGGCGCCGCCGAGGCGGTGGCGGCGCTGCTCGACGAGGCCGGGCTGCCGGAGGGGGCCGACGTACTGGGGCCGGTGGATTTGCCGGCGGGCGTGCGCCGCCCGGCGGGAACGCCGGCCGGCGTCCCGGTGACGAGGATGCTGGTGCGCGCCCGCCGCGAGCAGGGTCTGGCGCTGGCCGCGGCGCTGCGTCGCGGCGTGAGCGTCTTGTCCGCCCGCCAATCCCACGAGCCGGTCCGGGTACAGATCGACCCGCTGCACATCGGATAACCTCGCCAAATCCTGCCCGAGCGGATAGTATGCGTCGGAAATAATGCCTGACTACGACATTGGAAGGTTGTTACACTTCCTGGTCTTCATTCGCCGATAGGCCGGAGTCGATCCGGAGAAGGGCCGAGATGGCAGCGGACAACGCGACGACGGCCGACGAGTCGCTGGATGTAATCACCGACGCTTTGCTGACGGCTTCCCGCTTGCTGGTCGCCATTTCGGCGCGCTCAATCGGGCAGGTGGACGAGACCATCACCATTCCGCAATTCCGGACGCTGGTGATCCTGTCCAATCGGGGCCCGGTCAACCTGGCCACGCTGGCCGGCCTGCTCGGCGTGCAACCGTCCGCCACCGGGCGGATGGTCGATCGACTGGTCGCGGCCGGGCTGATCGACCGCCTACCGCACCCGACGTCCCGGCGCGAGCTGCTGGCCGCGTTGACCAAGCGGGGGCGGGAGGTCGTTCGTCAGGTCACCTCGTACCGGCGCACCGAAATCGCGGCCATCGTGGAGAAGATGCCGCCGCCGGAGCGCCACGGGCTGGTGCGGGCCCTGACCGCGTTCACCGCCGCCGGCGGCGAGCCGGACGTGCACCTGGACGCCGACATCGATATTTAGCGCTTCTCGGCGGTGACCAGCAGGTACTCCCAGTTCATGATGCCGTTGGCGAGATATTGCTGCGCGAGTTCGACGAGTTGGGCGTCGAGCTCGGCGGCCAGCACACGGTTGTGGCCGATGTTCGCGTAGGCCTCGATCGTCGGGCCGTAATGGTTCTTGAAGTAGATGTGGACGGCTTCGGCGCTGTCGAACCGGTTCACTTCCAGCATTCCCCGCCGCGCGGTCATCCGGCCGACCCGGTCGCCGAGCAGCCCGGTGACATAGCCCTCACGTCCCCACAGCGCGGCCGGCGGTACGGCCTGCGACAGGCTGGGCCGGTAGGGCCGGATGGTGGCAAGCATCCGACCGAAGAACCCTTCCGGGGTCCAGCTGATCACGCCGATCGTCCCGCCCGGCCGGCAGATCCGGACCAGTTCGTCGGCGGCCCGCTGCTGGTCCGGCGCGAACTGCACGCCGATCGCGGAGATGACGACGTCAAACTCGCCGTCGCCGAAGGGCAGGGCGTGCGCGTTGGCTTCCCGGTAATCGATCGTCAGGCCCTGCGCCGCGGCGCGGGCCTGCGACCGCTGCAGCAGTTCGGGGGTGAGGTCGCTGGAAACCACGGCGGAGCCCGTTGCGGCGGCCGGAAGCGAGATGTTGCCCGAGCCGGCGGCGACGTCGAGCACCCGCACGCCCGGTCCGATGCCGGTGGCCTCGACCAGGACCGGGCCCAGCGGGGCCATCACTTCCTCGGCCATCAGGGCGTAATCACCGAGCGCCCAGACCGCCCGATGGGGCGCGGCGTCGGCAATGGTGGTGTCGAGAGTCATCAGACCTCCTTCAAGGTAAGGAAAGGGCTGCCCACTCGACCTCGTTGTCGCCAGCACGGCAGTGCGGTCACATCGCCAGATAATGACCTTCTCAAACAGTATGCATGAGAAATAATGTATACGCGCAATTTCGGGCCGGGCGGCGGCCGTGGCTTTCTAGACTGTGCCGGTGCGTCTCGTCTTCGCCGGCACCCCCGAACCCGCGCTGCCCGCGCTGCGCCTCCTGATCGATTCGCCACGTCACGAGGTGATCGCGGTCCTGACCCGGCCCGACGCCGCCGTCGGTCGGCACGGCAAGCCGCAGCCCTCGCCGGTGGCCCGCGAAGCGCTCGACCGTGGCATCCCACTGCTGCGACCGGCGCGCCCGAACTCGGAAGAGTTCGTCGCCCAACTATCGGAGGTGGCACCGGACTGTTGCGCGGTCGTCGCCTACGGCGCGTTGCTGCGCGACGGCCTGCTCGGGGTGCCCCGGCACGGGTGGATCAACCTGCACTTCTCGCTGCTGCCCGCCTGGCGCGGGGCGGCACCGGTGCAGGCGGCCATCGCGGCCGGCGACACCATCACCGGGGCGACGACGTTCCGGATCGAGCCCAGCCTGGACTCCGGCCCCATCTACGGAGTCGTCACCGAGACGATCCGGCCGACCGACACCGCCGGCGAACTGCTTGAGCGACTGGCCGATTCGGGTGCCGCGCTGCTGTCCACCACCCTGGACGGCATCGCCGATCGGACGTTGACGCCTCGACCGCAACCCGCCGACGGGGTCAGCATGGCGCCGAAAATCACCGTCGAGCAGGCCCGGGTCCGTTGGGACCTGCCGGCGCTCGTCGTGGAGCGCCGGATTCGCTCGGTGACGCCCAACCCGGGTGCCTGGACGCTGATCGGCGACCTGCGCATCAAGGTCGGGCCGGTACACATCGACGCCGATGCCCCGGAACCGTTGGCGCCCGGCGCTATTCACGTCGACCGCAAGAATGTGTGGGTAGGCACCGGCTCGCAAGCCGTGCGGCTGGGCCAAATACAGCCGCCCGGAAAGAAACTCATGAACGCCGTCGACTGGGCCCGGGGTGCGCGACTCGACTCCGCGGCGCGGGCAACATGAGCCCGCCCCGACCGCCGGACCGCGGGCGCGACAGGCGGCGCCGGCCGCTCGATCCCGCGCGTGCCGCCGCGTTCGGCGTGCTGAGGGCGGTCAGCGAGCGCGACGCATACGCGAACCTCGCCCTGCCCGCGCTGCTGCGCGAACGCGGGATCAGCGGCCGCGACGCCGCGTTCGCCACCGAGCTGACCTACGGCACCTGCCGCGCCCGGGGCCTGCTCGACGCGGTCATCGGCGCCGCCGCGAAACGCTCGCCGGACACCATCGACCCGGTGTTGCTCGACCTGCTGCGGCTCGGCACCTACCAGTTGCTGCGCACCCGGGTCGACGCGCACGCCGCGGTGTCGACCACGGTCGAACAGGCCGGGATCGAATTCGATTCGGCCCGAGCGGGTTTCGTCAACGGCGTGCTGCGAACCATCGCCGCCCGGGACGAGAAGTCCTGGGTCGAGGAGCTGGCACCCGACCCTTCGCGGGATCCCATCGGACATGCCGCCTTCGTGCGCGCGCACCCCCGCTGGATCGCCCAGGCCTTCGCCGACGCGCTGGGGGCGGCCGCCGCCGAGCTCGACGCGGTGCTCGCCAGCGACGACGAACGGCCCCAGGTGCACCTGGCGGCCCGCCCCGGGGTGCTGACCGCCGCGGAGCTGGCCGACGCCGTGGGCGGCATCGTCGGCAGGTATTCGCCCTACGCGGTGTACCTGCCGGGCGGCGATCCCGGGCGGCTGGCGCCGGTGCGCGACGGCGCCGCGCTGGTCCAGGACGAGGGCAGCCAGCTGGTGGCGCGCGCGCTGACGCTGGCCCCGGTCGAGGACGACACGGGGCGGTGGCTGGATCTGTGCGCCGGACCGGGCGGCAAGACCGCGCTGCTGGCCGCGCTGGGCTCGGGCTCCGGGGCTCGCGTCACGGCGGTGGAGCCGGCCCCGCGCCGCGCCGACCTGGTGGTCCAGAACACCCGCGGGCTGCCGGTCGAGGTGCTGCGGGTCGACGGGCGGCAGACCGGACTCGAGCCGACCTTCGACCGGGTGCTCGTCGACGCGCCCTGCACCGGGCTGGGGGCGCTGCGGCGCCGGCCCGAGGCGCGGTGGCGGCGCCAGCCGGCCGACGTGCCGGCGCTCACCAAGCTGCAGCGCGAGCTGCTGGGCGCCGCGATCGCGCTGACCCGGCCGGGCGGTGTGGTGCTCTACGCGACATGTTCGCCCCACCTCGCCGAAACCTTCGGGGTGGTCGCCGACGCGCTGCGCCGGCACCCGGTGTCCGCGTTGGACACCCGGCCACTGTTCGAGCCCGTCACTGAGCTGGGGGATGGGCCCCACGTCCAGCTGTGGCCGCATCGGCACGGCACCGATGCCATGTTCGCCGCCACGCTGCGCCGCGAAGCGGAGTAGCGAGACGGCGACTCACCGGACCGGGCCGCCGCCACGCTGCGCCGCGAAGCGGAGTAGCGAGACGGCGACTCACCGGACCGGGCCGCCGCCGCGCTGCGCCGCTTGCCGGCGTGAAGCCTTCCCCGCGGCTCAGTAGTCTGGCGCACATGCCTGGTGACACCGGTAGGCCGCTGATCGCGCCGTCCATCCTGTCCGCCGATTTCGCGCGGCTGGCCGATGAGGCGGCCGCGGTGGTCGGCGCCGACTGGCTGCACATCGATGTGATGGACAACCACTTCGTGCCGAACCTGACCATCGGCCTGCCGGTCGTCGAGAGCTTGCTGGCCACCACGACCATCCCGATGGACTGCCACTTGATGATCGAGGACCCCGACCGTTGGGCACCCGGTTACGCCGAAGCGGGCGCCTATAACGTCACCTTCCACGCCGAGGCCACCGACAACCCGGTAGGGGTGGCGCGCGACATCCGCGCCGCGGGCGCCAAGGCGGGCATCAGCGTCAAGCCGGGAACCCCCCTGGAGCCGTACCTGGAGATCCTGCCGCAATTCGACACCCTGCTCATCATGTCGGTCGAGCCCGGCTTCAGCGGCCAGAGTTTCATCCCCGAGGTGCTGAGCAAGGTCCGCACCGCGCGCAAGCTCATCGACGCGGGGGAGCTGACGATCCTGGTCGAAATCGACGGCGGCATCAACGACGACACCATCGAGCTGGCCGCCGAGGCCGGCGTCGACTGCTTCGTCGCCGGGTCGGCCGTCTACGGCGCGGAGGACCCGGAGGCCGCCGTAGCGGCGCTGCGGAGGCGGGCCGCCGCCGCGTCGCCGCACCTGCGCCGATGAATCAGCCCGTCGACAGCCTCGACGCGGCCATGCGCCTGGCGATCCGCCAATCCAACCAGGTCAAGGGCGCCACCTATCCGAACCCGCCGGTGGGGGCGGTCATCCTGGACGCCGACGGCGTGGTCGTCGGCGTCGGCGGCACCGAATCCGCCGGCGGCGACCACGCCGAGGTGTTGGCGCTGCGCCGGGCCGGCGACCTGGCGGTCGGCGGGACCGCGGTGGTCACCCTGGAGCCCTGCAACCACTACGGCAAGACCCCGCCGTGCGTGAACGCCCTGCTGGAAGCGCAAGTGGGCGCGGTGGTCTACGGCGTGGCCGACCCGAACCCGGCCGCCGCCGGTGGCGCGGCCCGGCTGGCGGAGGCGGGCGTGCAGGTGACGCCCGGGGTGTTGGCCGACGAAGTGGCCGGCGGGCCGCTGCGGGAGTGGCTGCACAAGCAGCGGACCGGGCTGCCGCACGTGACGTGGAAATACGCCAGCAGCGTCGATGGCCGCAGCGCGGCCGCCGACGGCACCAGCCAATGGATTTCCAGCGAGGCCTCGCGGTTGGACCTGCATCGTCGCCGCGCGAGGGCCGACGCGATCGTGGTCGGCACGGGCACCGTGCTTGCCGACGATCCGGCGTTGACCGCCCGGTTGCCCGACGGCTCGCTGGCCGACCGGCAACCGCTGCGCGTGGTGGTGGGGATGCGCGAAATACCGCCGGAGGCAAAGGTTCTCAACGACGATTCGCGGACCATGGTGATTCGCACCCACGACCCCATGGAGGTGATCAAGGCGCTTTCGGATCGCACCGACGTCCTGCTGGAGGGCGGTCCCACCCTCGCAGGCGCCTTCCTGCGGGCCGGGGCGGTCAACCGCATCCTGGCTTACCTCGCGCCGATGCTGCTGGGCGGCCCGGTCTCCGCGGTCGACGACGTCGGGGTGCCCACCCTCGCGCGGGCGTTGCGCTGGCACTTCGACGGGATCGACCGCGTCGGGCCGGATCTGCTGCTCAGCCTGGTGCCGCGCGGCGACTAGCGGTGCGCCTAACGCTCACCCAATGAGATCGTCTGCGGCTCAAGGACTTCCGGTTCCTCGGCATGTTCCTTGCGGCCACCGATCAAGAGGCCCAGCAGCGCACCCACGATGCAGATGATCACGGTCGCGCTGAAGATGTCGCCGTACATCATGGCGAACGCCTTGAGGTACATCGTTGCCTGGGCGGCGATGCGCTCCAACAGGGAGGCGTTGGGAGGTATGGCGGCCGTCAAGCCCGCCACGATCTGGTTGAACCGGTACAGGCCCCACGCGCTCAGCGCGGCCACACCGATCAGCATGCCCGTCATCCTGGCCACCACCACCGCCGCCGAGGCGATGCCGTGCTGGGCCGACGGGACAACCCGCAGCGCCGCTGAGGTCAGCGGCCCGATCACCAGGCCGAGGCCCACACCGGCCACCAAGAGGTCGGCGTGCAACACGGGCACGCTGAACACCCCGAATATGTCGTGCTTCTGGCTCAACACGTCTTGGCGCCAGTAATGAATCAGCCAGTAGCCGTAGGCCGCGATCAGCAGCCCGACGAAGGTCATCACGCGGTCGCCGACCCGGGTGGCGATCCAGCCGCCCAGCACCGCCCCGATCGGCAGCGCGATCAGGAACCACAGCAGCAACCCGGCGGCCTGTGCCTGGTCCATCTGCAGCACACCCTGGCCGAACAGCTCCACGTCGACCAGGGTCACCATCAGCGCCGCGCCCGCGGCCAGCGATGCGCCCAGCGCGGCCAGGAACGGGCGGAAGTGCACCCCCGCCGGCTCGATGAGCCGGGTGCGCGAGAACCGCTCCCAGAGCAGGAAGAGCACCGCGACCACGACGGCCCCGATGACCAGCGGCAGCCCGTAGCTGGGCAGGATCTGCTTGCCGTCGGGTTGGGGGTTGTACAGGCCGATGACCGCAAGGCCCAGGGCGGCCGCGAGCAGGACACCACCGACCAGGTCGACCTTCTCGGGCTCCTCCACGCGCTCGTGCGACGGCAGGCTGAACTGGATCATCGCCATCGCGATCAGGGTCAGCGGGACGTTGATCCAGAACACGTAGCGCCAGTCGTGGGTCAAGTACACGATGAAGATCCCGTACAGCGGGCCCAGGACGCTGCCGAGCTCCTGTGCGGCGCCGATGCCGCCCAGCACGCCGGCGCGGGTGCGCTGCGCCCACAGGTCGGCGCCCAGGGCGAGCGTGACCGGTAGCAGCGCGCCGCTGGCCACACCCTGGATGGTGCGACCGCCGATCAGCAGGTGGAAATCGCCCCAGTGCCCGGCCAGCGCGGTCACCACTGACCCCACGATGAACAGGGCCAGGCTGACCTGCAGTACCAGCTTGCGGCCGAACCGGTCGGAGGCCCGCCCCAGCAGCGGCATGGCGGCGATGTAGCCCAGCAGGTACATCGTGATGATCCAGGTGATGCGCTGCAGCTGGTTGATCGGGATGTGAACGTCGCTCATGATGTCGCGCATGATCGTCACCACGACATAGGCATCCAGGGCGCCCAGCAGGACCGCCAGACTGCCGGCGCTGATCGCGACGCGGCGTCCGGTTTGTGCGCTCACGAGCTCACCGGGGGCTTGGTGACCTGCACCTGCTCACCCCAATTGGACAGGGTGACCTGAACGGAATTGCCCGAACTCTTCTGCATGTTGGCCTGGACCAGCTGGTGGTCACCGGTCTCCTGGATCCACACCGTGCTCGGCACCGGCTTAGTCGCGTTGAACTGCGGCATGATCTTGCTCACCGCGTCCGCCGAGACGTTTCCGCTCACGCGGATCGTGCTCTGACCGTTGATGGTCTCGCGGCCCTCCGCCTTGGCGTTGGTGAAGTTCGCCAGCACGTTGCCCAGCCCGGTGTCCGGGTTCAGCAGCACCGAGACGTCGTAGATGTCCGACGCCTTGCCGAAGT
Organism: uncultured Actinomycetota bacterium; assembly: GCA_963850895.1. Classification (GTDB taxonomy): domain Bacteria; phylum Actinomycetota; class Actinomycetes; order Mycobacteriales; family Mycobacteriaceae; genus Mycobacterium. Next base: position 173,782 of record CAWKNK010000007.1, read on the forward strand.
CACTCCACTTGTTCGGCGTGAGGGTGGCGTACAGGATTCCGTCGACGACCACGAAGTTGGCGTCGATGTCGGATCCACCCAGGGTGATCGTGGCGTTGCCCGACGCGGCGGTGGCCGGTGCCGTGGTGAGGTCACCGGTCAGCGTCTTGATGGGCAGCCCCTGGATCTTGCCTTGGATGGAGAGCACGAGGTGCACGCTCTTGACGGCCTTGGTGGCGTCGGCCGACTGTTTGACCAAGGTGGCGGCGTCGGGGAGTGGGGCACCGCTCTGCTTCGAGCCCGACGAGCAGCCGGCGATCAAAGCGGTGGCGAGGGTCAGGGATGCGAGGACGGCCGAAAGACGGCGGCGGGTCTGCATACCTTGCATCGTAGAGGGTGCCGTTGAGCGGCTTTGGAGACACAGGGCCGCGGTGTCCGCCCGGCACTGCCGCTTTGGCCTACTCGCCAGCACGGCCGCGGCATTTTCGCGGCCGATTAACCTGATGGCATGTTCACCGGAATTGTCGAGGAACTCGGAGAGGTGACGGGTCGCGACGTGCTCGCCGACGCCGCACGGCTGACCATCCGTGGACCCGTCGTGACCTCTGACGCCGGGCACGGCGATTCGATCGCCGTCAACGGGGTGTGCCTGACCGTCGCGGAGCTGCTGCCCGACGGGCAATTCAGCGCCGACGTGATGGCCGAGACGTTGAACCGATCGAACCTGGGCGAACTGCAGGTCGGTAGCCGGGTGAACCTCGAGCGTGCCGCGGCCGTCAGCAGCCGGCTCGGCGGGCACATCGTGCAGGGGCACGTGGACGGGACCGGCCAGGTGGTGGCCCGGGCGCCGTCCGAGCACTGGGAAGTGGTGCGGATCGAGATCCCCGCGGCGGTGGCCCGCTATGTCGTCGAAAAGGGCTCGATCACCGTCGACGGGATTTCGTTGACGGTGTCCGGGCTCGGCGCCGGACCGGGGGACTGGTTCGAGGTCTCGCTGATTCCGACCACCCGGGAGCTGACCACCTTGGGTCGCGCCCCGGTCGGAACGCAGGTGAACCTCGAAGTCGACGTGATCGCGAAATACGTTGAGCGGCTGCTCACCGCGCGCTAGGCCGCGTTCGGGGAAGTGCGCCCCATGCCGGTTCGGTCAGCAGGGCTCGCCCGGCGGCGTCCAGTAGGGCTCGCCGGACGGGGTATAGCACGGCGGTGGTGCGTCGGGTGGCGGAACCGTCATCGCACCGGCCGGAAGGACCCAGTTCCCCCAGCGCCCCGGATCGGTGCAGCCACCGACGCTCACATGCCGACCGCCGACATCGGCGCACGCGTCGGCCCTCGCCGGTTGCGGGCAGGCGATACCCGCTGCAAATCCGGCCGCGAACATCAAGGTCACGGCCGGTACCGCCAGTCTTACTGTGAGTCTCATGCTGCTCAGCGTAGATTGCTGGCACCGGATGAGGAGTCGTTTCGCCGCGCCGATCCGGGTTGTTTCGAAGGCGTGTGTCGTCGGCGGTAACCCTGCTAACGATTGCCGCATTTCTCCGACTGATTCGTCGAGGCGCAGAACTCACGGCAACGTGTCCCAGGCCTCATCGACTTGCCCGCCAGTTGGCGGTGACGGGGAAAATGTCGCGGCAATAACGTGGCCCGCGCGGTGGTTCATACTGAATGCAACACTTGGGCTCTTCCCGCGGACCCCTGAGACAGCAAGGTAGCGACGATGACGAGGTTGGACTCCGTCGAGAGGGCGGTTGCCGACATTGCGGCTGGAAAGGCCGTGGTCGTCATCGACGACGAGGAGCGCGAGAACGAGGGCGACCTGATCTTCGCCGCCGAAAAGGCGACGCCGGAGATGGTGGCGTTCATGGTCCGCTACACCTCGGGGTACCTGTGCGTCCCGCTGGACGGCGCGATCTGCGACCGGCTGGGGCTGCTGCCCATGTACGCGGTGAACCAGGACAAGCACGGGACCGCCTACACCGTCACCGTCGACGCGAAAAACGGCGTGGGCACGGGGATCTCGGCCTCCGACCGGGCCACCACGATGCGCCTGCTGGCCGATCCCGCCAGCGTCGCCAACGATTTCACTCGCCCCGGTCACGTGGTTCCGTTGCGCGCCAAGGACGGCGGCGTGCTACGCCGCCCCGGCCACACCGAGGCCGCCGTCGACCTGGCCCGGATGGCGGGGTTGCAACCCGCGGGCGCGATCTGCGAGATCGTCAGCCAGAAGGACGAAGGCTCGATGGCGCAGACGGACGAGCTGCGGGTCTTCGCCGACGAGCACGACCTCGCGCTGATCACCATCGCCGACCTGATCGAGTGGCGACGCAAGCACGAGAAGCACATTGAACGGATCGCCGAGGCCCGCATACCGACCCGGCATGGCGAGTTTCGTGCCATCGGCTACGCCAGCATCTATGAGGACGTCGAACACGTCGCGCTGGTTCGCGGCGAGATCGCCGGGCCGAACGCCGACGGCGACGACGTGTTGGTCCGCGTGCACTCCGAGTGTCTGACCGGTGACGTGTTCGGTTCGCGGCGTTGCGACTGCGGGCCCCAACTGGACGCGGCGATGGCCATGGTCGCGCGGGAGGGGCGCGGCATCGTGCTGTACATGCGCGGCCACGAGGGCCGTGGCATCGGCCTGATGCACAAATTGCAGGCCTACCAGCTGCAGGACGCCGGCGAGGACACCGTCGACGCCAACCTGAAACTCGGATTGCCTGCCGATGCAAGGGATTACGGAATCGGGGCGCAGATTCTGGTCGACCTCGGGGTGCGCTCGATGCGGCTGCTGACCAACAACCCGGCCAAGCGGGTCGGGCTGGACGGCTACGGCCTGCACATCATCGAGCGGGTGCCGCTGCCGGTGCGCGCCAACGCGGAGAACATCCGTTACCTGATGACCAAGCGTGACAAGATGGGCCACGACCTGGTGGGACTGGACGACTTCCACGAATCCGTCCACCTGCCAGGGGAATTCGGCGGTGCTCTGTGAGCCGCGCCGGCGACGATGCAGTGGGGGCACGCCCCCACAAGTGGGAGGTACCCCCACCCGCTTGCGGGGGAGAGCGGCGCTGATGAGCCCTGCCGCCGGTGTGCCCGAAGTTCCGCCGCTGCAGGCATCCGGTCTGCGGCTGGCCATCGTCGCGAGTACCTGGCACAGCGAAATCTGCGACGCGCTGCTGGACGGTGCCCGCAAGGTGGCATCCGAGTCGGGTATCGACGACCCGACGGTGGTTCGGGTGATTGGCGCGATCGAAATCCCGGTGGTGGCGCAGGAACTGGCCCGCAAGCACGATGCCGTGGTCGCCTTGGGTGTGGTGATCCGCGGTCAGACACCGCATTTCGATTATGTGTGCGACGCGGTGACGCAGGGATTGACCCGGGTTTCGTTGGACTCCTCGACGCCGGTGGCCAACGGGGTGCTGACCACCGACACCGAGGAGCAGGCCCTGGACCGCGCCGGGCTTCCGGAATCGGCCGAGGACAAGGGAGCTCAGGCGACCGGGGCGGCCCTGCAAACCGCCCTGACGCTGCGTGACCTGCGCGCCCGGTCGTGACCAACCGCGAGGAATGGGACGCCGAGTTGCGCCCCCACCGCACGCCGATATTCGTGTACGGCGCGGCGTTCACCATTGCGGCGGTGCACATCGCGATCGGCTTCCTGCTCAAGGTCGGATCTACCGGGGTGGTATTCCAGACCAGCGATCAGGTGGCGATGGCGCTGCTCGGTCTGGTTCTCGCAGGCGTGGTGCTGCTGTTCGCCCGGCCCCGGCTGCGGGTCGGGGCGGCCGGGATATCGGTGCGTAACCTGTTGGGCGACAGACTCATCGAGTGGCCAGATGTCGCCGGTGTCTCGTTCCCGGTGGGTAGCCGCTGGGCGCGCATCGATTTGCCCGACGACGAGTACATCCCCGTGATGGCCATCCAGGCCGTCGACAAGGAGCGCGCGGTCAACGCCATGGACACCGTACGGGCGCTGCTGGCGCGGTATCGGCCCGACCTGCATGCCCGCTGAAAGGGCTATCCGCGCGAGCGCGGACAGCCCTTTCAGGCAGGGACGGGTCAGTACCTAGTGCAGTCGGTCATCATCTGCTGGAAGATCGGCAAAGCCTGCTGCGCGCCCTGGTTGTGCTCGATGGCGTGGAGCAGGTTCACCCGCTGATCCGGCGACGACGCCAGGTACTGCTGCAAGAACTGCTGGTTCGGCGGCGACTGGTCGAGGTAGCGAGCGGCCATCGGATTCTCCGCGTGCACCGCCCGCATCGCTTGGTCGTAACTGCAGGTCGTGTTGATCACCGGGCCATAATCGGGGGCGGCGGATGCGACCCCAGCCGCGGCGGTCGACGCCAACGCCAGACCGCCAACCCCGATCGCGAGCCTGGTCAACGCGCGCTTGAACATCTGTGGAATCCCTCCATTGATTACCAACCACTCTACGTCCAACTACACCCTTGGTAACCGAAACCGGAGCCGTCCAAACCGTCCGCACCACCCACGCGCCGCCGTAATCCCAGGTCGCCGGCCCTTTAAGTGAAAGCCCCGACCGGTCGGCAGCGCACCCTATGATCGAACTCAGGTTCGAATGTCGGGATGCGGCCGCCGACCGAATCCCGGCCCTTGAGGGGGCGCGCCCCCGGTGAACGACAGCCCGGCGCCGCCAACCGGGACGCGATGCTTCCGGGGCCCGATCACCGGATCCCGACCGGCCGCCATCGCTTGAGCGACTACTAGCCTGGATGGGTGCCAGATCCCGCCACGTATCGCCCCCCGCCGGGGTCCATCCCGGTCGAGCCGGGCGTCTACCGATTCCGGGATGTGCACGGGCGAGTCATCTACGTCGGCAAGGCCAAGAGCCTGCGCAGCAGGCTGACCTCCTACTTCGCCGATGTCGCCAGCCTGCACCCGCGAACCCGGCAGATGGTGACCACCGCCGCCAAGGTCGAGTGGACGGTGGTCAACACCGAAGTCGAGGCGCTGCAGCTGGAATACAACTGGATCAAGGAGTTCGATCCGCGCTTCAACGTCCGCTACCGCGACGACAAGTCGTACCCGGTGCTGGCCGTCACCCTCAACGAGGAGTTTCCCCGGCTGATGGTCTATCGCGGCCCACGCCGCAAGGGCGTGCGCTATTTCGGGCCCTACTCCCACGCGTGGGCGATCCGGGAGACGCTGGACCTGCTCACCCGGGTGTTCCCGGCCCGCACCTGTTCGGCCGGCGTGTTCAAGCGGCACAAGCAGATCGACCGTCCGTGTCTGCTCGGCTACATCGACAAGTGCTCGGCGCCCTGCGTCGGCCGGGTCAGCGCCGAGCAGCACCGCCAGATCGTCGACGACTTCTGCGACTTCCTGTCCGGTAAGACCGACCGCTTCGCCCGCGAGCTGGAACAGCGGATGCACGCCGCCGCCGACGAACTCGATTTCGAGCGGGCCGCGCGCCTTCGTGACGACCTTGGTGCGCTCAAGCGCGCCATGGAAAAGCAGGCCGTGGTGCTCGGCGACGGCACCGACGCCGACGTGGTCGCCTTCGCCGACGACGAGCTGGAAGCGGCGGTGCAGGTGTTCCACGTCCGCGGCGGCCGGGTGCGCGGCCAGCGCGGCTGGATCGTCGAAAAGTCGGCGGAGGCAGGTGATTCCGGCGAGGAGCAGTTGGTCGAGCAATTCCTGACCCAGTTCTACGGCGAGCAGGCCGAACTGGGCTTCTCAGCCGACCAAGCCGCCGACGAAGCCGCCAACCCGGTTCCCCGCGAAGTGCTGGTGCCCTGCCTGCCGTCCAACTCCGAGGAGCTGACCAGCTGGCTGTCTGGCCTGCGCGGTTCGCGGGTCGCGCTGCGGGTGCCACGCCGCGGCGACAAACGGGCGCTGGCCGAAACCGTGCAGCGCAACGCGAAAGAGGCACTGCAACAACACAAGCTGAGGCGCGCCGGCGACTTCAACGCCAGATCGGCTGCGCTGCAGAACATTCAGGAAGCCCTCGGGTTGGCCGATGCGCCGCTGCGCATCGAATGCGTCGACATCAGCCACGTGCAGGGCACCGACGTGGTGGGTTCGCTGGTGGTGTTCGAGGACGGCCTGCCGCGCAAGTCGGACTACCGCCACTTCGGCATCCGAGAAGCCGCCGGGCAGGGACGCTCCGACGACGTCGCCTCGATCGCCGAGGTGACCCGCCGGCGCTTCGTGCGGCACCTCAGCGAACAGAATGACCCGAATATGCTTTCGCCCGAAGGGAAATCGCGCCGGTTTGCCTATCCGCCCAACCTCTACGTCGTCGACGGCGGCGCGCCGCAGGTCAACGCGGCCAGCGCCGTGCTCGACGAACTCGGCATCACCGACGTCGCGGTGATCGGCCTGGCCAAGCGGCTGGAAGAGATCTGGGTGCCGTCCGAGCCCGATCCCGTCATCATGCCGCGCAACAGCGAGGGGCTGTATTTGCTGCAGCGGATTCGTGACGAGGCGCACCGGTTCGCCATCACCTACCATCGCAGCAAGCGATCCAAGCGAATGACCGCCTCGGCGCTGGATTCGGTGCCAGGATTGGGGGAGCATCGCCGCAAGGCGCTGGTAACCCATTTCGGATCGATAGCCCGCCTCAAGGAGGCCACCGTCGACCAGATCACGGCCGTTCCCGGTATCGGTGTGGCCACCGCCACCGCCGTCCTGGAGGCGTTGCGACCCGAGCAGCCCGGAGAAGCCCGATGACCGGTGAGTTGGCGGAGGGGCGCCCGATGGACGCCCCGGCCGGCATCGACGTCGTTCTGGTGACGGGATTATCGGGCGCCGGCCGGGGTACTGCGGCCAAGGTGCTCGAGGACCTCGGCTGGTACGTGGCCGACAACCTGCCGCCCCAGCTGATCACCCGCATGGTCGATTTCGGGTTGGCCGCCGGTTCGCGGATCACCCAGCTGGCGGTGGTGATGGACGTGCGGTCGCGCGGCTTCACCGGCGACCTCGATGAGGTGCGCACCGAGCTGGCGACCCGCAACATCACCCCGCGCGTGGTGTTCATGGAGGCATCCGACGACATGCTGGTGCGCCGCTACGAACAGAACCGCCGCAGCCACCCACTGCAGGGCGACCAGACCCTGGCCGAAGGCATTGCCGCCGAGCGCCGGATGCTGGCCCCGGTGCGCGCCACGGCCGACCTGATCATCGACACGTCGACGCTGTCGGTGCGCGGTTTGCGGGAGAGCATCGAGCGCGCGTTCGGCGGCGATGCCAGCACGTCCATCAGCGTCACCTTCGAATCGTTCGGCTTCAAGTACGGCCTGCCGATGGACGCCGACATGGTGATGGACGTGCGGTTCCTGCCCAACCCGCACTGGGTCGACGAGTTGCGTCCGCACACCGGCCAGGACCCGGCGGTCAGCGAATACGTGTTGAGCCAGCCCGGCGCGGCGGAGTTTCTCGACGCCTACCATCGATTGCTATCTCTGGTTGTCGACGGATATCGCCGGGAGGGCAAGCGCTACATGACGGTCGCCATCGGCTGCACCGGCGGTAAGCATCGCAGCGTCGCGATCGCCGAGGCGCTCATGCGGGCGCTGAAGGCCCAGAAGGCGGAAGCCCAACTGTCGGTGCGCGTGCTGCACCGGGATCTGGGTCGCGAATGAGCACGCCGCCGAATCAGGGCATCGTCGCGCTGGGTGGGGGGCACGGCCTGTACGCGACGCTGTCCGCGGCGCGCCGGCTGACACCCCACGTCACCGCGGTGGTGACCGTCGCCGACGACGGTGGCTCGTCCGGGCGGCTGCGCAGCGAATTGGACGTGGTGCCGCCGGGCGATCTGCGAATGGCCTTGGCGGCCTTGGCATCTGACAGTCCGCACGGGCGGCTGTGGGCGACCATCCTGCAGCACCGCTTCGGCGGCAACGGCGCGTTGGCCGGCCACCCGATCGGCAACCTGATGCTCGCCGGGCTGTACGAGGTGCTGGCCGATCCGGTGGCGGCCCTCGACGAGCTGGGCCGCATTCTCGGCGTCAAGGGCCGGGTGCTGCCGATGTGCCCGATCGCGCTGCAGATCGAGGCCGACGTGTCCGGACTGGAGACCGATCCGCGGATCTTCCGGCTGATTCGCGGCCAGGTGGCGGTCGCCACCACACCGGGCAAGGTGCGGCGGGTGCGGCTGCTGCCCTCCGACCCGCCGGCCACCCGGCAGGCCGTCGACGCCATCATGGCCGCCGACCTGGTGGTGCTGGGTCCCGGGTCGTGGTTCACCAGCGTGCTCCCGCACGTGCTGGTGCCGGGGCTGGCGGCGGCGCTGCGGGCCACCACCGCCCGGCGGGCGCTGGTGCTCAACCTGGTGGCCGAGCCGGGGGAGACGGCCGGCTTCTCCGTGGAGCGTCATCTGCACGTGTTGGCCCAGCACGCACCGGGGTTCACCGTGCACGACATCATCATCGACGCCGAACGGGTGCCCGGTGAGCGGGAGCGGGAGCAACTGCGCCGCACCGCGACGCTGCTTTCGGCCGAGGTCCACTTCGCCGACGTGGCCCGACCTGGTACACCTTTACATGACCCAGGCAAGCTCGCGGCGGCCCTGGACGGGGTCCGGGCGGCCCACAAGGGTCCGGGAGCGCCCCCGATCACGGCCACCGCGGATATTCGGGTCGACGGTGCAAGCCCACATACCGGTGGCGATGGACCGGCCGGCAGCGGACCAAGGGGTGACGACGCGTGGCGATGACGATCGAAGTCAAGGACGAGCTCAGCCGCCTGGTCGTGAAGTCGGTCAGTGCGCGTCGCGCGGAAGTGACGTCCCTGCTGAGGTTCGCCGGCGGCCTGCACATCGTCGGCGGTCGGGTGGTCGTGGAGGCCGAGGTGGACCTGGGCAACGTCGCGCGGCGGCTGCGCAAGGACATCTTCGAGCTCTACGGCTACAACGCGGTCGTGCATGTGTTGTCGGCCAGCGGGATTCGCAAGAGTACCCGCTACGTGCTGCGCGTGGCCAACGACGGTGAGGCGCTGGCACGCCAGACCGGGCTGCTCGACAACCGCGGCCGCCCGGTCCGCGGTCTGCCCGCCCAAGTCGTGGGCGGCAGCGTCGTCGACGCCGAAGCCGCCTGGCGCGGAGCCTTCCTGGCGCACGGCTCGCTGACCGAGCCGGGACGGTCGTCGGCCTTGGAGGTCAGCTGCCCCGGCCCGGAGGCCGCGCTGGCGTTGGTGGGCGCGGCGCGCCGGCTCGGGGTCAGCGCGAAGGCCCGCGAGGTGCGTGGCGCCGACCGGGTGGTGGTGCGCGACGGCGAGGCTATCGGCGCATTGCTGACCCGGATGGGCGCCCAGGACACCCGGCTCATCTGGGAGGAGCGCCGGATGCGGCGCGAGGTCCGGGCGACGGCCAACCGGCTCGCCAACTTCGACGACGCCAACCTGCGCCGCTCGGCGCGGGCCGCGGTCGCGGCGGCGGCCCGGGTCGAACGCGCGCTGGAGATTCTCGGCGACACCGTCCCCGACCACTTGGCCTCGGCCGGCAAGCTGCGCGTCGAGCACCGGCAGGCCTCGCTGGAGGAGCTGGGCCGGCTCGCCGACCCCCCGATGACGAAAGATGCTGTCGCGGGCCGTATTCGGCGGCTGCTGTCGATGGCCGATCGCAAGGCGAAAATCGAGGGCATCCCGGACACCGAATCCGCGGTGACGCCGGACTTGCTGGAAGACGCCTAACTGGTCGCGTCATTTGCTGTTCGCAACGGGTAGGCGGGGGCTACGGTCGGGGAATGAAACGGCTTTCGAGCGTTGATGCGGCGTTTTGGTCGGCAGAAACCGCGGGCTGGCACATGCATGTTGGCGCACTCGCGATTTGCGACCCGAAGGACGCACCCGATTACAGCTTCCAGCGGCTGCGCGAACTGATCATCGAGCGGCTGCCGGAGCTGCCGCAGTTGCGGTGGCGGGTCACCGGCGCGCCGCTCGGGCTGGACCGGCCGTGGTTCGTCGAAGACGAGGACCTGGACATCGACTTCCACATCCGGCACATCGCCGTTCCGGCGCCCGGCGGCCGCCGCGAGCTCGAGGAGCTGGTGGGCCGGTTGATGTCCTACAAGCTGGACCGCGCCCGGCCGTTGTGGGAGATGTGGGTGATCGAGGGCGTCGAGGGTGGCCGGATCGCGTCGCTGACCAAAATGCACCACGCCATCGTCGACGGCGTCTCCGGTGCCGGCCTGGGTGAGATTCTGTTGGACGTCACGCCGGAACCGCGGCCGCCGCAACAGGAAACAGTGGGATCGCTGGTGGGATTGAAGATTCCGGGGCTGGAGCGGCGCGCGGTGGGCGCGCTCATCAACGTCGGCGTCAAGACGCCCTTTCGCATCGCCCGGCTCATGGAGCAGACCGTGCGCCAGCAGATCGCCGCGCTGGGGGTGAGCGCCCGGCCGCCGCGCTACTTCGAAGCGCCCAAGACCCGGTTCAACGCGCCGGTGTCGCCGCACCGGCGGATCACCGGCTGCCGCGTCGAGTTGGCCCGGGCCAGGGCCGTCAAGGACGCCTACGGCGTCAAGCTCAACGACGTGGTGCTCGCGCTCGTGGCCGGCGCCGCCCGCGAGTACTTGCAGAAGCGTGGCGAGCTGCCCGCGAAACCGCTCATCGCCCAGATCCCCGTCTCCACCCGCACCGAGGAGAACAAGGATGACGTCGGCAACAAGGTGGGCTCGATGACCGTGTCGCTCGCGACCGACGTCGACGATCCCGCCGAGCGGCTGCGGGCCATCCACGAAAGCACGCAGAACGCCAAGCTGATGGCCAAGGCGTTGTCGGCGCACCAGATCATGGGGCTGACCGAGACCACGCCGCCGGGGCTGCTGCAGCTGGCCGCGCGGGCCTACACGGCCAGTGGGCTGTCGCGAAACCTGGCCCCCATCAACCTGGTTGTCTCCAATGTGCCGGGTCCGCCGTTCCCGCTGTACATGGCCGGCGCCAGACTGGATTCGCTGGTGCCGCTCGGGCCGCCCGTCATGGACGTCGCCCTGAACATCACCTGCTTCTCCTACACCGACTATCTGGATTTCGGCTTCGTGACGACGCCCGAGGTGGCCAACGACATCGACGACATGGCCGACCGCATCGAACCGGCGCTCACCGACCTGGAGAAGGCCGCGGCGCGGGAGTGAGCGGCTAGCGGGCTAAGCCACCGCGCGCGTCGAAGATGCGCGTTACGTCAAACGGGTTCGTCGTCGCCATCGCGAAGGAATCTTTCGGGGTGGTGAAATCCATTGGTTCTCGGCTGTCCATGGTCCAGGTGCGGCGGGGGGATCCATTCGGTGTCGCCTCGGGCGTTGGTTCGGGTGGTCCAGCCTTTTTCGGCGAGCCGGTTATCCGGACCGCAGGCCAACGCCAGGTCGTCGATGTCGGTGCGGCGGGTGGCCGCCCAACCTCGAACATGGTGGACCTGACTGTGGTAGGCGGGGGCGTCGCAGCCCGGTTTGGTACATCCACGGTCCTTGGCGTACAGCATGATTCGCTGGGCGGGGGAGGCCAGTCGTTTCGTGTGATACAGCGCTAGCGGCCTGCCGTTGTCAAAGATCGCCAGATAATGGTGGGCGTGGCCGGCCCAGCGGATCACATCCGACATGGGCACCAGGGTGCCGCCTGCGGTCAGGGCTTTGCCGGCGGCGGCCTCGAGGTCCTTCAATGTGGTGGTCACGACGATCGACACCGGCAGCCCGTTGTGCTGGCCCAGGTCGCCGGAGGCTAAGAGGCCGCGCAGCGCGGCGAGCAATCCGTCGTGGTTGCGTTGGGCTGCCGACCGGGTGTCGCGGCGCACCGCGTCCTCGTCGGGTGTCGCTTCGACCACCGGTGTCTCGTCGTCGGGGTTGCACGCCCCGGGGGCGGCTAGCTTGGCCAGCATGGCCTCGATGGCGGCGCGTAATTCCGGGGTCAGCAGGCCGCTGATGCGTGACATGCCGTCGAATTCCTGCTTGCCCAGGGTGATGCCGCGCTTGCGGGCCCGCTCGGCGTCGCTGAATTCCCCGTCGGGGTGCAGCCAGTCCATGATCCGCTGGGCGTATTTGGCCAATTCGTCGGGGCGATATCCGGCGGCCTTTCCGGCGAGGTCGGCTTCGGCGGCGTGCCGGGTGGGCACGTCGACCTCGGCGGGCAGATGGGCGAAAAAGCTACGGATCACTTTGACGTGTCCATCGCCGATCAGCCCGTCGCGCTGGCCGGCCGCGGTCGCGCTCAGCTGCGGCGCCAACGGCTCACCGGTCAGCGCCCGGAGCTCCCCAAGGTCCTGGGCTTCGTCGATGCGCCGGCCGGCCTCCGCCTTGGTGATGCGCAACCGGTCGGCCAGCCCCGAGCGCAGCGAGCCGCCCAACTCTTCGGCACTGGCCTGCGCGTCGAGCTGGTTGATCAACGCGTGCTGGGGTGCGCGCAGCTGGCGGGCCACGCGTTCCAGGCGCTCCAAGGCGCGCAACCGCTCCGGGGTGGTGAACACGTCAAAGGACAACTCGCACAGGCGGTCCACGTCGTCATCGAGCGCGTCGAAGACCTCGACGATCTGCTCACGACTACTCGCACCCATGCCTCAAACTCTAGGAACACCCACCGACAAAAATGACCGCGTTGTGACTATTGAAGCTGAAGTGACACAAGGGATTACAGAACGTTTGAAAGACGGAATAGTTCAGACCCGCCCTAGTCGCGCTCGGGCGGGTTCGTCGCGTACACCCACGACAGGAACCGCGCGACGGCCTCCGCGGATCGATGCGCCCGGGGGGAACTGAAGATGTCGAAAGCGTGTTGCGCGCTCGGTAATTCGGCGTAGGCGACCGGGGACTTCGACACCGCGCGCAGTTCGTCGATGAACTCCTGGGCTTCGCCGACGGGGATGAGGGAATCGTCGCGGCCGTGCAGGACGAAGAACGGCGGCGCGTCGGCCCGCAGCCGCCGGATCGGCGAGGCGTCGACGTAGACGTGGCGGTGCGACGAGAATCCCCGCTTCACCACGAACTTTTCGAGCAGCGAGACGAACTCGGGCCGGCCCTCGCCCTCGGTGGAGAACCAGTCGTAGCGACCGTAGATCGGAACGGCGGCCACCACCGATGTGTCGGCGTCTTCGAAGCCGGGCTGGAATGCCGGGTCGTTGGGGGTGAGCGCCGCCAGCGCGCACAGGTGCCCGCCGGCGGAGCCGCCGGTGACCGCGACGAACTCGGGGTCACCGCCGTAGTCCGCGATGTTCTCCTTGACCCACGCCAGCGCCCGTTTGACGTCGACGATGTGGTCGGGCCAGGTGTGGCGGGGGGAGACGCGATAACCGATCGACACGCACACCCAGCCGCGGGCGGCCAGGTGGCTCATCAGCGGGTAGGCCTGCGGCCGGCGCATCCCGATCATCCAGGCACCGCCGGGCACTTGCAGCAGCACCGGCGCCTTGCCGTCGCGCGGCAGGTCGCGGCGGCGCCAGATGTCGGCGAGGTTGGCGCGGCCGTTGGGGCCGTAGGCCACCACGTTCGTCTTCTCGACGTAGCGCCGGCGCGCCACGGTGTTGCGCAGCGGCAGGCTGCGCCGCCCGCTGCGCGTGGGCTTGGTGTGTGGCAGCTTGCTCAGCGCCTCCTCGTAGTCGTCGCCGAGCTGCTCGCGCAGGCCCGCCTCCAGCACCGGCCCGGGGGTGGTGACGCCGCGGTAGCGGATCACCGCCAGGATGGCCCAGGACGCGGCCGTCATCGCCAGCGCCGCCTTGCCGCGCCGTCCCGCGAAGTGGCCGCGCAGCCCGCGCCGGACCGCGTCCAGCAGCGAGACGGAGAAGTAGATGCCCGGCACCTCCGAGGTCGGCCAGCCGAACCAGAAGACCAGCACGGTGCTGTAGCCCTTGCGGGCCAGCGGCCGTAATCCGTTGGCGGCGTTGGCCAATTCCAGTGCGGCGCGCGCCAGCGGCCGGGGGCGTACGAGGCGGTCCAACAACCGAGGCATCAGCCGTTGACCCGAGATTGCAGTTCGTTGCGCAGGATCTTGCCGGTGCTGCCGCGTGGAAGTTCGTCGAGGACGGTGACTTCGCGGGGCACCTTGTAGTTGGCCAGGTTTTCCCGGACGTGTTGTTTGAGGGTCTCGGGCGTGGCCTGGGCGCCCGCGCTCAGTACCACGAATGCCGCCAGGCGCTGGCCGTACTGCTCGTCGTCGACGCCGATCACCGCGGCCTCGGCCACGTCGGGGTGTGCCGCCAGCGTCTTCTCCACCTCGATCGGGTAGACGTTCTCGCCGCCGGAGACAATCATCTCGTCGTCGCGGCCGACCACGAACAACCGGCCGGCCTCGTCCAGGTAGCCGACGTCGCCCGACGACATGAACCCGGCGTGGAAATCCTTGGTGGCGCCCGAGGTGTAGCCGTCGAATTGGGTGTCGTTGCGGACGTAGATGGTGCCGACCTCGCCGGTGGGCAGCTCGTTGAATTCGGAGTCCAGGATCCGGATTTCGGTTCCGCCCGCCGGCCGGCCCGCGGTGTCGGGTGCCGCGCGCAGGTCGCTCGGGGTGGCGGTGGCGATCATGCCGGCCTCGGTGGCGTTGTAGTTGTTGTAGATCACGTCACCGAACTCGTCCATGAACGCGGTGACGACATCGGGCCGCATGCGCGATCCGGATGCCGCCGCGAATCGCAATGACTTGCAGCTGTACCGATTTCGCACCTCGGCGGGCAGCTCCATGATGCGGTCGAACATCACCGGCACCACCGCCAGGCCGGTCGCCTTGTGCCGGTCGATGAGGTCCAGCGTCGCCTCCGGGTCGAACTTGCGCCGGGTGACCACCGTGCACGCCATCGACGCGGCGAAGATCAACTGTGAAAACCCCCAGGCGTGGAACATCGGCGCCACGATCACCACCGTCTCCTCGGCCCGCCACGGCGTGCGGTCCAGGATCGCCTTGAGCGTGCCTATGCCGGCGTTGCCGCCAGACTGATTGGCGCCCTTGGGTGTTCCGGTGGTGCCGGAGGTCAGCAGGATCATCCTGCCCTTGCCGCCGGTGCGCTCGGGCCGTTGCCCGGTGTGGGCGGCGATCAGTCGCTCGACGGTCAGCTCGTGCGGCCCGTCGGTCCAGGCCACGATGCGGGTGGCGTCGGGCTGGTCGGCCAGCGCCCGGTCCACCGTTGCGGTGAATTCCTCGTCGTAGATGACGGCGTCGACGCCTTCGCGGTTGACGACTTCGGCGAGCGCCGGACCGGCGAACGACGTGTTGAGCAGCACGACGTCGGAGCCGATCCGGTTGGCGGCCACCACCGCCTCCACGAAGCCGCGGTGGTTGCGGCACATGATCCCGACGACGCTGGGCGTCCCCGTCCGGCCCGGCAAAGCCTGCAGCGCCGCGGCGAGTGCGTTGCACCGCTCGTCGAGCTGCCGCCAGGTCAGCGTGCCCAGTTCGTCGACCAGGCCCGGCCGGTCCGGGCAGCGTTGCGCCGCACTGGCGAACCCCACGGTCATCCCCATGCCCTCGCGGCGCATGGCCGCGGCCATCTTCAGGTAGCGGTCGGGTCGCATCGGCGCGATCATGCCGGCGCGCCTCAGGGTGGTGATGATGCCGAGGCCTTGATTGATGGGACGCAAAGGAGAAGCCACGGCTCAGCCCAGGATCGGGAAACGTCGCTTGGCGGCAAGGTCCTTGAGGGCCTGCTGCATCACCGAACGCACGTGCTCGTCGACCTCGTCGACGTCCGGGTCGTCACCGAATTGCGTGGCGATGTCGATCGGTTTGAGCACCTGCGTGACGATCTTGGTGGGCAGCGGCAAGTTGGGCGGGATCACCGCACTGAAGCCGAAGGGGAAGCCGAACGAGAGCGGCAGGATGGCGCTGCGCAGCAAGCGCTTCACTCCCAGCCGCTCGGCCAGCCAGGTGCCGCGCGACAGGTAGAGCTGGGTCTCCTGTCCGCCGATGGACACCGCTGGCACGATGGGGACGCCGGCCTCGATCGCCGTCCGGACGTATCCCTTGCGGCCGTTGAAGTCGATGACGTTCTCCGAGAGCGTGGGCCGGTATGCGTCGTAGTCACCGCCGGGGAAGAC
Organism: uncultured Actinomycetota bacterium; assembly: GCA_963850895.1. GTDB lineage: Bacteria > Actinomycetota > Actinomycetes > Mycobacteriales > Mycobacteriaceae > Mycobacterium. Next base: position 189,735 of record CAWKNK010000007.1, read on the forward strand.
GATCACGACGCCGCCGGACCGCAGGGCTTCGGCCGCGTTCTCCCGGTTGGCCCGGATGTATCCGGTGCGCCGGAAGAACTCCCCGGTGGGGCCGGTCATGAGGATGTCATGGCTCAGCGTGTAGACCGGCCGGTCGTAGCCGAATTCCTCGTAGAAGTGGACGCTGAAGATCGGGACGTCCATCGGGAACATGCCGCCGGAGTGGTTGCCGACGACCAGCGCCCCGCCGGGCGGGAAGGATTTGAGGCCGTGCACTTCCGACCGGAAGTAGGTCTTCAACGCCGGGCGCATCACCGCCATCAGGCGCTGGGTCAAGACGGGGTCGAATTTGCCGATGTCCCCGGCATCGGGGTGATCGTTGTCGGTCACGTTCCTCCCTTGACGCTCCCGCGAGGCTGCATCGCCCCGTCGAGTTCCTCGATGGTAGCGACCGGGGCGCGGCGGCCGTCACGGTGTTTATCTCTTCCCTCGTCTGCGGATATGGTGCCGGCCGGGTCCGGGCGTTATTGTTACGACGCCCTGAGCGAAATCCTCGAGAAGCGGGACCCGATGGACGTTGCCGGTTTGTCCCCCGAGCGCGGCGCCCGCTCGGGCGCTGCACGCAGGATCAGCCCCCGCGACCGACGCGCCCGTCGGCCCCGCGCCAGCGTGGTCCGTTCCGAGCCGGCCCATCTCAGTCAGGCACCGTCGCCGACCGCCGACTGGCCGGCCGGTGGCGTCGATCCGGCCGCGCCGGACGCGGCGGACCAGCGCCAGGCCGACTACTTCGTTCGGCTGCTCTCCCAAAACCGCATGCTCATCGAGCAGCGGATCGATGACTATCAGAAGGCGATCGCCGCCGCGCAAGCCGGCGGCGACGTCGATGCCGTTTGCAACCTTCGGCGCATGGCGCGGATCGAGGAACAGGACCGGGACAACCTCGACGGCATGCTCGAGAAGTTGCGCCGCCGATTTGCCCGCCTGACCCCGGATGAGCCGCCCGCCCTTTCCCCGCGGCCGCGCTCCGCGGTCCGGTAGTTCCGGCCAGGCATCAATTCACCTACCGCGCAGCGGTTTTGGTCGCTCAAGCGACCGCGAAGGGCTGAGACGCGCGGAATCTGCCACACCCGCATCGCGGTGCCGATACATTTGACGGGCCAACTGGTTTCTTCCGACATCGAACGAGGCCGCCCATGGGATTCATGACCCCCGATATTCCCGACGTCGACCCCGAGAGCTGGCCCGGTTTGCCGCGATCGACCAGGCGGCAGGTCATGACCCGGCACTGGGTCGAACACGGCTTCGGCTCCCCGTACGCGGTCTATCTGTTCTATGTCATCAAGATCGCGGTGTACGTCGCGGGCGCCGCCGCGGTGATCTCGCTGACGCCGGGTCTGGGCGGGCTCGGGCGCATCACCGACTGGTGGACGCAGCCGATCGTGTATCAGAAGGTGGTCATCTTCACGCTGCTGTTCGAGATCTTGGGCCTGGGCTGCGGATCGGGACCGTTGACCGCGCGGTTCTGGCCGGTATTCGGTGGCTTCCTGTACTGGTTGCGGCCCAACACGATTCGGCTACCGCCATGGCCGGGCAGGGTTCCGTTCACCGGTGGGGACAACCGCACGGTCGTCGACGTGGCGCTTTACCTGGTCGTGCTGGGCTCGGGCGCCTGGGCGTTGCTGTCGCCCGGGCGGGGCGGGCCGGTGACCGCCGGCGGCGACGTCGGGCTGATCAATCCCGTTCTGGTGGTGCCGACGATCGTCGCGCTGGCCCTGCTGGGGCTACGTGACAAAACCGTCTTCCTGGCCGCGCGCGGCGAACACTACGGGCTGACCCTGCTGGTGTTCTTCTTTCCGTTCACCGACCAGATCGCCGCCTTCAAGATCATCATGCTCGCGCTGTGGTGGGGCGCCGCGACGTCGAAACTCAACCATCACTTCCCGTACGTCGTGGCGGTCATGATGAGCAACAGCCCGCTGTTGCGCAGCAGGGCGTTCAATTGGTTCAAGCGCAGGCTCTACCTCGACCCGGTGAACGACCTGCGCCCGTCGTGGGTGCCGAAGGTGATGGCCCACGTCGGCGGGACGACGGCCGAATTCCTGGTGCCGTTGGTCCTGGTCTTCTTCGCCGACGGGCACCGGTGGGCGTGGTTCCTCATCGCGTTCATGGTCCTCTTCCACCTCAACATCACCTCCACCATTCCGATGGGAGTTCCCTTGGAATGGAACGTGTTCTTCCTGTTCTCGCTGTTCTACCTGTTCGGGCACTACGCCGGCGTCACGGCCACCGGCCTGAGCTCGCCGCTGCTGCTGATCATCCTGATCGCCGCGCTCGCGGTGGTGCCGATCGTGGGAAACCTTTTCCCCAAACAAATTTCATTCCTGCCCGCGATGCGCTACTACGCCGGCAACTGGGCCACCAGCACGTGGTGCCTGCGCTCGGGCGCCGAGGACAAGATCGACGCGAACATCACCAAGGCCTCGGCGCTGGTACCCAAACAGCTTGCCCGGCTTTACGATCCGAGCACCGCCGAGATGATGATCGACAAGTTGATGGGGTGGCGGTCCATGCACACCCACGGGCGGACGCTCAACGGGCTGGTGGCCCGCGCCCTGGGGGATGGGGCGAACGAGGCGGACTACAAACTGCGCGACGGCGAAATCATCGCCGGACCGTTGATCGGGTGGAACTTCGGCGAGGGCCACCTGCACAACGAGCAGTTGCTCGCGGCGGTGCAGCGGCGTTGCCAGTTCGAAGACGGGGATGTCCGGGTGATCATTCTGGAAAGCCAGCCGATCCACGTTCAGCGGCAGGAGTACCGCATCGTCGACGCCAAAACCGGTTTGATCGAAGAGGGTTACGTCGACGTGGAAAGCATGCTGACCCGCCAGCCATGGCCGGAGCCCGGCGACGAGTACCCGGTCCACGTCACGACTCGGCGCAGCGCTCGATGAGGTTCCATGTCTAGGGCGGTGGTCGTCGGCGCCGGCCCCAACGGCCTGGCCGCGGCGATCCACCTCGCTCGCCACGGCGTCGACGTGCAGGTGCTCGAGGCGCGCGACACCGTCGGCGGGGGAGCCCGCTCGGGCGAACTGACGCTGCCCGGCGTCATCCACGACCACTGCTCGGCGTTCCACCCGCTGGGCGTCGGTTCGCCGTTGTGGAAGCAGATCGATCTGCAGCGCTACGGGCTGCAGTGGAAGTGGCCGGAGATCGACTGCGCGCACCCGCTCGACGACGGCACCGCCGGCGTGCTCTACCAGTCGATCGATGAGACGGTGGCCCGCATGGGGCCCGACGGCACCCGGTGGCGGCGGGCGATCGGGGACCTGGCCGCGGGGTTCGATGCGCTGGCCGAGGATCTGCTCGGCCCGGTGCTGGGCATCCCACGTCACCCGGTTCGCCTGGCCGGCTTCGGGCCGCGGGCGCTGCTGCCGGCCACCACCATGGCCCGCTGGTTTCGCACCGAGCAGGCGCGCGCGTTGTTCGGCGGAGCCGCCGCGCACGTCTACACCCGGCTGGACCGGCCACTCACCGCGTCCCTGGGGCTGATGATCCTGGCCAGCGGGCACCGCTACGGCTGGCCCGTCGCGCAAGGGGGGTCCGGGTCGATCAGCCGCGCCCTGTCCGCCGCCCTGAACGAGCACGGCGGCTCGGTGGCCACCGGGGTGACCGTCGCCAGCCGCAAAGACATCCCGGACGCCGACATCGTCATGCTCGACCTCAGCCCGGCCGCGGCGCTCGCGATCTATGGCGACGCCATGCCGAGTCGAATCAGGCGGTCGTATCGGCGCTACCGGCAGGGTTCGTCGGCGTTCAAGGTCGACTTCGCCATCGAGGGCGACATCCCGTGGACGAACGCCGACTGCGCCCGGGCCGGCACCGTGCACCTCGGCGGCACGTTCGCCGAGGTGGCGGACACCGAACGCCAACGCGCACAGGGCAAGATGGCCGACCGGCCCTTTGTGCTGCTCGGCCAGCAGTACCTGGCCGACCCGTCCCGCTCGGCGGGCAACGTCAACCCGATCTGGGCGTACGCGCACGTGCCGTTCGGCTATGACGGGGACGCCACCGCCGCCGTCGTCGGCCAGATCGAGCGGTTCGCCCCGGGATTCTCCGACCGCGTCCTCGCGACGGTCAACAAGGGGACCGCCGAACTGCAGGCCTACAACGCCAACTTCATCGGCGGCGACATCATCGGCGGCGCCAACGACGGGCTCCAGGTCATCTTTCGCCCCCGCATCGCCGTCAATCCCTACGCGATCGGCGTGCCGGGCGTCTACCTGTGTTCACAGTCCACGCCGCCGGGAGCCGGCATCCACGGCCTGTGCGGTTACCACGCCGCCGAATCGGCGCTGAGGTGGCTGAAGAAGCCGCGCCGCGGCTGACGTCACATCGGTCGCGGGAACCGGGGCGGCAACCGCGCATGTTACTCATCTAGGCTGACGGCGAGCGCGTATTCAGCTGACTCAGGAAAGACATCGCCGAGACAGGGAGAGATCAAGTGACGGTCCGAGTAGGCATCAACGGCTTCGGTCGAATCGGACGCAACTTCTACCGGGCCCTGCTGGTCCAACAGGAGCAGGGCAGCGTTGACATCGAGGTGGTGGCGGTCAACGACATCACCGACAACGCCACGCTCGCACATTTGCTCAAATTCGACTCGATCCTGGGGCGGTTGCCCCACGACGTCAGCCTCGAAGGCGATGACACCATCGTCGTTGGCGCCAAGAAAATCAAGGCGCTCGAGGTCAGGGAAGGCCCGGCGGCGTTGCCGTGGGGTGACCTCGGCGTCGACGTCGTCGTCGAGTCCACCGGCCACTTCAACGACGCCGCCAAGGCAAAGGGCCACCTGGAGGCCGGGGCCAAGAAGGTGATCATCTCGGCGCCCGCCACCGACCCCGACATCACCATCGTGCTGGGCGTCAACGAGGACAAGTACGACGGCAGCCAGAACGTCATCTCCAACGCGTCGTGCACCACCAACTGCCTCGGGCCGCTGGCCAAGGTGCTCAACGACGAGTTCGGCATCGTCAAGGGCCTGATGACCACCATCCACGCCTACACCCAGGACCAGAACCTGCAGGACGGGCCGCACAAGGACCTGCGCCGGGCGCGCGCCGCGGCGCTGAACATCGTGCCGACCTCGACCGGTGCGGCCAAGGCCATCGGGCTGGTGCTGCCCGAACTCAAGGGCAAGCTCGACGGTTACGCGTTGCGGGTGCCGATCCCCACCGGTTCGGTGACCGACCTCACCGCCGAGCTGGCCAAGGCCGCCAGCGCCGAAGACATCAACGCGGCCTTCAAGGCCGCCGCCGAAGGCAAGCTGAAGGGCATCCTGAAGTACTACGACGCCCCGATCGTCTCGAGCGACATCGTCACCGATCCGCACAGTTCGATCTTCGACTCCGGCCTGACCAAGGTGATCGGTAACCAGGCCAAGGTGGTGTCCTGGTATGACAACGAGTGGGGCTACTCCAACCGCCTCATCGACCTCGTCGCGCTGGTCGGCAAGTCGCTGTAGTCGTGACAGTTCCGTCTCTGAAAGACCTGCTGGCCGAAGGTGTTTCGGGGCGGGGCGTGCTGGTGCGCTCCGACCTGAACGTCCCGCTCGACGACGAGGGTGTCATCACCGACCCGGGCCGGATCACCGCCTCGGTGCCGACGTTGCAGGCACTTGTCGACGCCGGCGCCAAGGTGGTGGTCGCCGCGCACCTGGGTCGGCCGAAAAACGGGCCCGACCCGAAGTTGTCGCTGGCGCCGGTCGCCGCGGCGCTCGGTGAGCAGCTCGGCCGGCACGTGCAGCTGGCCGGCGATGTCGTCGGCGGCGACGCGTTGGCCCGGGCCGAGGGGCTCACGGACGGCGACGTGCTGCTGCTGGAGAACATCCGCTTCGATCCGCGGGAAACCAGCAAGGACGACGGCGAGCGGCTCGCACTCGCCCGCGAACTCGCCGAATTGGTCTCGCCCGGAGGGGCTTTCGTCTCCGATGGCTTCGGGGTGGTGCACCGCAAGCAGGCCTCGGTGTACGACGTGGCCACGCTGCTGCCGCACTACGCCGGCACGCTGGTGGCCGACGAGATCCGGGTGCTGGAACAGTTGACCAGCTCGACCACCCGTCCCTACGCGGTGGTACTCGGTGGGTCGAAGGTGTCCGACAAGCTCGGCGTCATCGAATCGCTGGCGACCAAGGCCGACAGCATCGTGATCGGCGGCGGGATGTGTTTCACTTTCCTTGCCGCACAGGGTCATTCGGTGGGCACGTCGTTGCTGGAAGAAGACATGATCGAGACCTGCCGCAATCTGCTGGACACCTACGCCGACGTGCTGCGGCTGCCCGGCGACATCGTGGTGACCGAGAAGTTCGCCGCTGATTCGCCACCACAGTTCGTGGCCGCCAACGCGATTCCGGACAATCTGATGGGTCTGGATATCGGTCCGGGTTCGGTCAAGCGCTTCGCCGCGTTGCTGTCCAATGCCCGGACGGTCTTCTGGAACGGCCCGATGGGCGTGTTCGAGTTCCCGGCGTACGCCGCGGGCACCAAGGGCGTCGCCGACGCGATCGTCGCCGCGACCGGCAAGGGTGCGTTCAGCGTGGTGGGCGGCGGCGACTCGGCGGCCGCGGTGCGTGCCCTGGGCATTCCGGAGGGCGACTTCTCGCACATTTCCACCGGCGGGGGCGCGTCGCTGGAATACCTTGAGGGCAAGACGCTGCCGGGCATCGAGGTGCTAGGTCGCCCTCAGCCAGATCAAAAAAAGGGGGCAGGAGACGCGTGAGCCGCAAGCCACTGATCGCCGGCAACTGGAAGATGAACCTCAATCACTTCGAGGCGATCGCGCTGGTGCAGAAGATCGCGTTCGCGCTGCCGGACAAGTATTACGACAAGGTCGACGTCACGGTTTTGCCGCCGTTCACCAACCTGCGCAGCGTGCAGACCCTGGTCGACGGCGACAAGCTGCGGCTGACCTACGGCGGCCAGGACCTGTCCCAGCACGACGCGGGCGCCTACACCGGTGACATCAGCGGCGCCTTCCTGGCCAAGCTGGGCTGCAGCTTCGTCGTGGTCGGCCACTCCGAACGGCGCACCTACCACAACGAGGACGACGCGCTGGTGGCCGCCAAGGCCGCCGCGGCGCTCAAGCACGAGCTGACCCCGATCGTGTGCATCGGCGAACACCTGGACGTCCGCGAGGCCGGCGAGCACGTCAGCCACTGCGAGGAGCAGCTGCGCGGCTCGCTGGCCGGCCTCTCCGCCGAACAGATCGGCAACGTCGTCGTCGCCTACGAGCCCGTCTGGGCGATCGGCACCGGGCGGGTGGCCAGCGCCGCCGACGCCCAGGAGGTGTGCGCCGCGATCCGCAAAGAGCTGGCCGCTCTGGCCTCGCCGCAGGTCGCCGACACCGTGCGGGTGCTCTACGGCGGCTCGGTGAACGCCAAGAACATCGGCGACATCATCGCCCGAGACGATATCGACGGGGCCCTGGTCGGCGGGGCGTCGCTGGACGGTGAGCAGTTCGCGACGCTGGCGGCGATCGCCGCCGGCGGGCCTCTTCCGTAGGGCCGGGTCGTGACACCACGGCGTCACCGGTAGGCTCTTGCGTCATGGAGTTGGCCCTGCAGATCACCCTGGTGGTCACCAGCGTGCTGGTGGTGTTGCTGGTGCTGCTGCACCGCGCCAAGGGTGGCGGCCTGTCGACGCTGTTCGGCGGCGGTGTGCAGTCCAGCCTCTCCGGCTCGACGGTGGTGGAGAAGAACCTGGACCGGTTGACCCTGTTCATCGCCGGCATCTGGCTGGTCTCCATCATCGGGATCGCTCTGCTGATCAAGTACCGGTGACCCGTCGGCGGGCGGACCACGGGATCCGCGCCGATACTGGGACGCATGGTTGAAGTTTCCGACATCGCGCTGGAACCGATCGGCGCCGTGCAACGGACGCTGGTCGGTCGCGAGGCGACCGAGCCGATGCGCGCCGACATCAGGCTGCTGGGCGCCATCCTCGGCGACACCGTGCGCGAGCAGAACGGGGACGAGGTTTTCGACCTCGTGGAACGCGCCCGGGTGGAATCGTTCCGGGTGCGCCGCTCCGAGATCGACCGGGTCGACCTGGCGCGGATGTTCGACGGCATCGACATCCACCAAGCCCTCCCGGTCATCCGCGCGTTCAGCCACTTCGCGCTGCTGGCCAACGTGGCCGAGGACATCCACCGGGAGCGCCGCCGCGCGATCCACGTCTCGGCCGGCGAGCCGCCGCAGGACAGCAGCCTAGCCGCGACCTACGCGAAACTCGATGGCGCCGAACTTGATTCGGATACGGTGGCCGACGCGCTGCGGGGTGCCCTGATCTCCCCGGTGATCACCGCCCACCCCACCGAGACCCGTCGGCGCACCGTCTTCGTCACCCAGCACCGGATCACCCAGTTGATGCGGTTGCACGCGGAGGGGCACACCGAAACCGACGAAGGCCGCAACATCGAGCGAGAGTTGCGCCGCCAGGTCCTCACCCTGTGGCAGACCGCGCTGCTCCGGTTGTCCCGGCTGCAGATCACCGACGAGATCGAGGTGGGGCTGCGTTATTACGCCGCCGCGTTTTTCCAAGTCATTCCGCAGGTCAATGCCGAGGTCCGGGACGCATTGCGGGCGCGCTGGCCCGACACCGATCTGCTCGCCGCGCCGATCCTGCGACCCGGTTCCTGGATCGGCGGCGACCGCGACGGCAATCCGAACGTGACGGGCGACGTGGTGCGCGAGGCCACCGGCAGCGCCGCGTTCACCGCGCTGTCGCATTACCTGGCCGAACTCACCGCCCTCGAGCAGGATCTGTCGATGTCTGCGCGACTCGTCGCGGTCACGCCCGGGCTGGCCGAATTGGCCGAGGGCTGCGGTGAGCAGGCCCGCGCCGACGAGCCGTACCGGCGGGCGGTGCGGGTGATCCGCGCCCGGCTCACCGCGACGGGCGCGCAGATCCTTGACCGCCGGCCGCAGAACGAGTTAGACCTCGGCCTGACAGCGTATTCCGCCCCGACCGAACTGCAGGCGGATCTGGACACGATCGACGAGTCGCTGCGCACCCACGGCAGCGCGCTGCTGGCCGACGACCGCCTGGCCCTGCTACGAGAAGGGGTGAGCGTCTTCGGGTTTCACCTGTGCGGGCTGGACATGCGGCAAAACTCCGACGTCCACGAAGAGGTGGTGGGGGAGCTGTTGGCGTGGGCCGGGGTGCATCCGGACTACGGTTCGCTGTCCGAGGACGAGCGCGTCACGCTGCTGGCGGGCGAACTGGGCACCCGCCGTCCACTGGTCGGTAATCGCGCGCAACTGTCCGACCTGGCCCGCAAAGAGCTCGAGGTCGTCGGCGCCGCGACGCACGCCGTCGGGCGCTACGGACCGGCCGCCGTACCGAACTACGTCATCTCCATGTGCCGCTCGGTGTCCGACGTCCTAGAGGTGGCCATCCTGCTGAAAGAGGCTGGGCTGCTGGATGCCTCCGGGTCGGAACCGTACTGTCCGGTCGCCATCTCGCCGCTCTTCGAGACGATCGACGACCTGCACAACGGTGCGGCCATCCTGCAGGCGATGCTGGAGCTTCCGCTGTACCGGGCGGTCGTCGACGCTCAGGGCGGACGTCAGGAGGTGATGCTCGGGTACTCCGACTCGAACAAGGACGGCGGTTACCTGGCCTCCAGCTGGGCGGTCTACCGCGCCGAGCTGGCCCTGGTCGAGGTGGCCCGCAACGCCGGAATTCGGTTGCGGCTCTTCCACGGTCGCGGCGGTACCGTCGGCCGCGGGGGCGGCCCGAGCTATCAGGCCATCCTGGCGCAACCGCCGGGCGCGGTGAACGGCTCGCTGCGGCTCACCGAGCAGGGCGAGGTGATCGCCGCCAAGTACGCCGAACCGCAGGCGGCCCGGCGCAACCTGGAAAGCTTGGTGGCGGCCACGCTGGAGTCGACGCTGCTCGACGTCGAGGGGCTGGGCGATGCCGCGGAGCCAGCCTACGCGGTGCTGGACGAAGTGGCCACCCTGGCGCAGCGCGCTTACGCCGAATTAGTGCATGACACACCGGGTTTCGTTGACTACTTCATGGCCTCCACCCCGGTCAGCGAGATCGGTTCGCTGAACATCGGTAGCCGCCCCACGTCACGCAAACCCACCTCCTCGATCGCGGACCTGCGCGCCATCCCCTGGGTGCTGGCGTGGAGCCAGTCGCGGGTCATGCTTCCGGGCTGGTACGGCACCGGGTCGGCGTTCGAGCAGTGGATCGCGGCGGGCCCGGAAAGCGAAACCGAGCGGGTGGCGATCCTGCACGAGCTGTACGAGCGGTGGCCGTTCTTTGCCAGCGTGCTGTCCAACATGGCGCAGGTGCTCGCCAAGAGCGACCTCGGCCTGGCGGCCCACTACGCGGAGCTGGTCCAGGACGAGGAACTGCGGCACAGGGTGTTCCACACGATCGTCGACGAGCACCGGCGGACCATCGCGATGCACAAACTCATCACCGGTCACGACGACCTGCTCGCCGACAACCCGGCGCTGGCGCGTTCGGTGTTCAACCGCTTCCCCTATCTGGAGCCCCTGAACCACCTGCAGGTGGAGTTGCTGCGCCGCTACCGCTCCGGCGACGACGACGAACTGGTGCAGCGCGGCATCCTGCTGACGATGAACGGATTGGCCAGCGCGTTACGTAACAGTGGGTGATGGGCATTCGGAAGCCATCGTCGCCGCGTGTCGCTCAGAACCGAAGAAGGCCAGTGGACTCGATGGGGCACTGAAGACACTCGGGGCTCAGCATTATGGGGCGGCGCTGTTGATCGCCGCCGGTGTGGGGATCATGATCTACGGGCTGTACAGCTTCGTGATGGCCCGGTCAACGAAAATGTAGGCCCCCTCGAACTCGCTCGCCGGCCGCGTCTCAGCGGTTGCGCAGCCTGTCGACCACGCCGCGCACCGCGTGCTCGGTGACCGACAGCGGCGACATCAGCGTTTCGCCGACCTTGACCATGTCGTCGATCCGCTCGACGATGGCCTCCACCGGCTGGACCAGCACGATCAGGCGCTTCGCCAGGTCGTCCAGGCTGGACAGCGTGCCGTCCAGGTGGTCCAGGCCGTTTTCCATGCGCTCGACCGTGGCGTTCAGGGCGGAAAGGGACGTGTTCAGCTCTTTCATGGTCCTGCTCAGGCCGTCGAGGACGTCTTCGACCTGCTCCACCGTCTTGTCGGCGTTCAGCGCAGCCTGGGTGAGGGTCTTGATCCGGCTTCGCTCTTGCCCACCGCGCACGGTTCTGTCTGCCATGACCGTCATTATCACCCGGATCAAACCGGGCGGGGGCTAGCTTGGCTGACCCGGGCGAGAGGGCAGTTTGGCGGCGGCCTCCTCGTCGAGCAGCCACAGCGTGGTTTCCTGGCCGATCGCCCCGGCGGCGGGCACCGAGACCGGCGGGGCACCGCCGATGGCCGCGGCCACCGCGTCGGCCTTCGAAGCCCCGGACACCATCAGCCATACTTCGCGTGAACGCTGAACTGCGGGCAGCGTCAAGGTGATCCGCTGGGGAGGCGGCTTGGGGGAGTCCTCGACCGGGACCACCATGCGGCTGGTCTCCAGCACGGCCGGGGTGTCCGGGAAGAGGGAGTTGATGTGACCCTCCGGCCCCATGCCCAACAGGTGCACGTCGAAATTCGGAACCGGTTGGCCGGGTTCGGCGTTGGCCGCCAGCAGCTGTTCGTAGGCCAGCGCCGCGGCGGCGAGATCGGTGCCGAATTCGCCGTCGCTGGCCGGCATCGTGTGCACATGGCTGGACGGAATGTCGATCCGGTCCAGCAATGCCGCCCGCGCCTGCTTGTCGTTGCGTTCGTCGTCATCCTCGGGGACGTAGCGTTCGTCGCCCCAGAACAGATGCACCTTGGACCAGGCGATGTCGTGCGTCACCAGGGCCTCCAGCAGCCCGATGCCGTTGCTGCCGCCGGTCAGCACGACGAGTGCTCGGTCCCGGGCCGCCACCGCGTTGCGGATGCTGTCGGCAAATCGGTTGGCGGCGGCCTCGACGAGGGCCCGACCTTCCGGGAAAACTTCGATGATGGTGCTCACACGTACTGCACTTTCTCAATGCCTTCTAGCGCTGTTTGATAAATCTCATCGGGATCCAGCCGCCGCAGGTCTTCGGCGAGGCACTCGCCGGTTTCCCTGCGCGCCAGGGGCAGCAGGGCCTCCGGCTTGGCGGTGCGACTCAGTGTCGCCGTCCTGCCCTCCTGGGGCCGGCTCAAGACGATCGTCTCGCTCTTGCGTACGAGTTCCACCTTGAGCTCGCCGACCGCCCGGCGCACCGGGCCCTCGATGCGGCTGGCCAGCCAGCCCGCGAGGATGTCAAGCGCCGGTTCGGTTTTCAAACCGGACACCAGGGCCGACTCGATCGGTTCGTGGGGTGCCAGGTCGACCGCGGAGGTGAGCAGCGCCCGCCAGTAGGTGATGCGCGCCCAGGCCAGATCGGTATCGCCGGCGGTGTATCCGGGCCGCCGGCTCTTGATCGCCGATAGCGGATCGGCTCCGTTGGTGGCGTCGGTGATGCGCCGAATCGCCAACCTGCCCAACGGGTCTTGGGCGGGAACGGCCGGGGCGACGTCCGGCCACCACGCCACCACCGGGATGTCGGGCAGCAGGAAAGGTGTCACGACGCTGGCGGCGTGCCCGGCCAGCGCCCCGGACAGATTCAGGATCACCACCTCGGTGGCGCCGGTGTCGCCGCCCGCACGCAGTTGCGCGTCCAGGCGTGGCTCGTCGGCGTACGGGTCGCCCCGCATCGTGACGATGACCCGGCTGGGATGCTCGTGGCTGGCGTTGTTGGCCGCCTCGAGCGACTCTTCGAGGATGGCGTCGCTGTCGGGCGCGATGATCAGCGTCAGCACCCGGCCCATCGTCACGGCGCCGACCTTCTCCCGCAGTTCGTCGAGCTTCTTGTTGACCGCGGTGGTGGTGGTGTCCGGCATGTCGATAATCACGGGCGCCACTCTCCCCCGCTAGCGGGTGGTACCCCCACAGCATCACTTCGTTCTGCATCGTCGCCGGCGCGAATCACGGCCGCCGCCATTCGCGCCCGGTCCGGCGCAGCATCTCGAACGCGGACTCCGGACCCCAGGTGCCCGCCTCGTACGCCTCGGGCTTGCCGTCGGCCGCCCAGTTATCGAGGACGGGATCCAATATCTGCCAAGCCAATTCGACCTCTTCGTTGACCGGAAACAGGGACGGCTCGCCCAGCAGCACGTCGAGGATCAGCTGTTCGTAGGCCTCCGGCGACTCCTCGGCGAACGCCGAGCCATATGAGAAGTCCATGTTGACATCGCGGACCTCCATTGCGGTTCCCGGCACCTTGGAACCAAACCGCAGCGTGATGCCCTCGTCGGGCTGCACCCGGATGACCATGGCGTTGGCGCCCAGCTCGTCGGTCATGGTGGCGTCGAACGGCAGATGCGGCGCGCGTTTGAAGACCAGCGCGATCTCGGTCACCCTGCGGCCCAAGCGTTTTCCCGTTCGAAGATAAAACGGCACGCCGGCCCAGCGGCGGGTGTCGACCTCCAGCGTGATGGCGGCGAACGTTTCGGTGGTGGAGTCCTTGGCGAACCCTTCCTCGTCGAGCAACCCGACGACCTTCTCGCCGCCCTGCCAGCCGCCGGTGTATTGGCCGCGGCTGGTGGTCTGGTCCAGCGGCTGGGCCAGTTGGGTCGCCGAGAGCACCTTGATCTTCTCGGTCTGCAACGACGCGGGGTTGAAGCTGACCGGCTCTTCCATCGCGGTCAGCGCCAGCAGCTGCATCAGGTGGTTCTGGATGACGTCGCGGGCGGCGCCGATGCCGTCGTAATAGCCCGCCCGCCCGCCCAATCCGATGTCCTCGGCCATGGTGATCTGCACGTGATCGACGTAATGCGCGTTCCAGATCGGGTCGAACAACTGATTGGCGAACCGCAACGCCAAGATGTTGCGCACCGTCTCCTTGCCCAGATAGTGGTCGATGCGGAAGACCGCCTCTTCGGGGAAGACGGTGTTGACCGCATGGTTGAGGGCCTGCGCGCTTTCCAGGTCGTTCCCGAACGGCTTCTCGATGACCACCCGGCTCCATCGGTCGCCCTGCGGGCGGGCCAGCCCGGACTTGTGCAGTCGTTCGCACACCACCGGGAAGGACTTCGGCGGGATGGCCAAATAGAAGGCGTGGTTGCCGCCGGTGCCGCGCTCGGCGTCCAGCTTGTCCAGGGTCTCGGCGAGCCGGCCGAACGACGCGTCGTCGTCGAAAGAGCCTGGCACGAAACGGAATCCCTCGGCCAGCCGCTCCCAGTTCTCCTCCCGAAAGGGCGTGCGGCAGTGATCCTTGACGGCCTGGTAGACCACCTTGCGGAAATCCTGGGTTTCCCAGTCCCGACGGGCGAAGCCCACCAGGGAGAAGCTCGGGGGCAGCAGCCCGCGGTTGGCCAGGTCGTAGATGGCCGGCATCACCTTCTTGCGGGCGAGATCGCCGGTGACGCCGAAGATCACCATGCCGCAGGGGCCGGCGATCCTCGGCAGCCGCTTGTCGCGTTTGTCCCGTAACGGGTTATGCCATTGTGCAGCTGGCTTGGCTGGACTCATTTGGAGGCGGAGCCCAGCTGCTTCTGCGTCTCGTCCAGCAGCTCGGTCCACGAATCGACGAACTTCTCCACGCCCTCGTTCTCGAGCACCACGAACACGTCGGTCAAGTCGAGGCCGACCGCGACCAGCTTGTCGAACACCTCCTGCGCGGCGGAAGCCGTGCCGGTGACGGTGTCACCCTTGATGACACCGTGGTCGGCCACGGCGTCAATTGTCTTCTCCGGCATGGTGTTCACCGTGTTCGGCGCGACCAGCTCGGTGATGTACAGGGTGTCGGAGTAGTCGGGGTTCTTGACCCCGGTCGACGCCCACAGCGGACGCTGCACGCGGGCGCCGTCGCCCTTGAGCGCCTCGTACCGGTCGCCGCCCTCGAACACCTCTTGGTAGGCCGCGTAGGCCAGCCGGGCGTTGGCCACCCCGGCCTGGCCGCGCAACGCCAGCGCTTCCTCGGTGCCGACCTTCTCCAGGCGCTTGTCCACCTCGGTGTCCACGCGGGACACGAAAAACGATGCCACCGAATGGATCTTGGACAGGTCGTGACCCGCCTCGCGAGCCTTTTCCAGGCCGGCCAGGTAGGCGTCCATCACCTGGCGGTGGCGTTCCACGGAGAAGATCAGCGTGACGTTGACCGAAATCCCTTCCGCCAGCGTGGCGGTGATGGCCGGAATGCCGGCCTTGGTCGCCGGGATCTTGATGAACAGGTTGGGCCGGTCCACGATCTTCCACAGTTCGACCGCCTGCGCGCTGGTCTTGTCGGTCTCGGCGGCCAGCCGCGGGTCGACCTCGATGGACACCCGGCCGTCGACGCCGTCGGAGGCTTCCCACTGTGGCCTGAGCACGTCGCAGGCGTTGCGCACGTCGTCGGTGGTGACGGTGCGGATGGTGGCGTCCACGTCGGCGCCACGCTCGGCCAGTTCGGCGATCTGGTCGTTGTAGGTATCGCTGTCGGCGAGAGCCTTCTGGAAGATCGACGGGTTGGTGGTCACGCCGACGACGCTCCTGGTGTCGATCAGCTCCTGCAGGTTGCCCGACTGCAGCCGCTGGCGCGACAAGTCATCCAGCCAAACGGATACGCCCGCTGCGCTTAGTGCCGCCAGGTTGGGGTTCTGACTGGCCATGTGAATCACACCTTTCTCAGTTGTCCACTACCTGCTCCGCGGCGGCCGCGACGGCTTCTGCTGTGAAACCGAATTCACGGAACAACGTTTTGTAGTCGGCGGATTCGCCGTAGTGCTCGATCGAGACGATCCTGCCGGTGTCGCCGACGAGTTTGTGCCAGGACTGCGCGACGCCCGCCTCGACGGCCACCCGCGCCGACACCGACGGGGGCAGCACGCTGTCGCGGTAGTCCTCGGGTTGAGACTCGAACCATTCCACACACGGCATGGACACCACCCGCGCGACGATGTCCTTGTCGGCCAACAACTTCTGGGCCTCGACCGCGAGCTGAACCTCCGAGCCGGTGGCGATCAGCACGACGTCGGGGTCCTCGGCGCCCTCGGCGCCGAGTATGTAGCCGCCCCGGGCCACCCCGTCGGCGTCGGTGCCCTCCAGCACCGGCACCCCCTGGCGGGTCAGGATCAGCCCGACCGGCCCGCTGCCGTTGCCGCGGGCCAGGATCGTGCGCCAGGCGTAGGCGGTCTCGTTGGCGTCGGCCGGGCGCACCACCGACAGCTTGGGGATGGCGCGCAGCGCCGCGAGGTGCTCGATCGGCTGGTGGGTCGGCCCGTCCTCGCCGAGTCCGATCGAATCGTGCGTCCACACGTAGATGGTGTCGATGTCCATCAGCGCGGCCAGTCGCACCGCCGGGCGCATGTAGTCGGAGAACTGCAGGAAGGTGCCGCCGTAGGCCCGGGTCGGTCCGTGCAGCACGATGCCGGACAGGATGGCGCCCATCGCGTGCTCGCGCACACCGAAGTGCAGCGTGCGGCCGTACCAGTGTGCGGTGTAGTCCTTCGTCGAAATCGACGGCGGGCCAAAGGAATCGACGCCCTTCATGGTGGTGTTGTTGCTGCCCGCCAGGTCGGCCGAACCGCCCCACAACTCCGGCAGTTTCGGGCCCACCGCGGACAGCACCTCACCGGACGCGGCGCGGGTGGCCAGCGCCTTGGACCCGGGCTCCCAATGCGGGATGTCGGCGTCCCAGCCGTCGGGCAACTCTTCGGCGGTCAACCGGTCCAGCAAGGCCTTGCGGTCGGGTTCGCGCTGCGCCCAGGCGTCGAAATCCGTCTGCCACTTCTCGTGCGCCTCCTTGCCCCGGTCCACCAGCTTGCGGGTGTGGGCGATGACCTCGTCGCGCACCTCGAACGACTTGTCGGGATCGAAGCCCAAAATCTCCTTGACCGCCGCGACTTCCTCGTCGCCCAGCGCCGCGCCGTGCGCCTTGCCGGTGTTCATCAACTTGGGCGCCGGGTAGCCGATGATGGTGCGCAGCGAGATGAACGACGGCCGGTCGGTGGTCGCCTTGGCGTTGGCGATGGCCTCCTCGATCGCGACGACGTTCTCGCCGCCCTCCACCTCTTGCACGTGCCAGCCGTAGGCGCGGTAGCGCGCGGCGGTGTCCTCGCACAGCGCGATGTCGGTGTCGTCCTCGATCGAGATCTGGTTGTGGTCGTAGAAGACGATCAGGTTGCCCAGTTGCTGCACGGCCGCCAGCGACGAGGCTTCGGAGGTGACGCCCTCCTCGATGTCGCCGTCGGAGGCGATCGCGTAGATGAAGTGATCGAACGGGCTGGTTCCCGGTGCGGCGTCCGGATCGAACAGCCCGCGCTCGTAGCGCGATGCCATCGCCATGCCCACCGCCGAGGCCAGACCCTGGCCGAGCGGGCCGGTGGTGATCTCAACGCCCTTGGTGTGCCGGAACTCCGGGTGTCCCGGCGTCTTGGATCCCCACGTGCGCAGCGACTCGATGTCGGACAGTTCCAGACCGAACCCGCCCAGGTAGAGCTGGATGTACAGCGTCAGGCTGCTGTGCCCGCACGACAGCACGAACCGGTCGCGGCCCAGCCAGTAGGTGTCGCTGGGATCGTGTCGCATCGTCCGCTGGAACAGGGTGTAGGCCAGGGGAGCCAGGCTCATCGCCGTTCCGGGATGCCCGTTGCCGACCTTTTGGACCGCGTCGGCGGCCAGCACCCGAATGGTGTCGACGGCGGCCGAGTCGATCTCGGACCAGTCGTCGGGGAGGTGCGGTTGGGTCAGCGTAGAGATCTCTTCGAGTGTGGTCACAGACTCAGTCCTTGGGTCATCGGCTGATCAATCCCACCCTAGTGCGGGAGGGCCGGCTCTTGCAGTGCAGGATTTCGGGTACCCGCCGCCGGCTGTTTGAAAATTACGCGGTGGCCGTCGACCCGTAACATTCAGTTCGGAAATCTGGGAGAAATCTTCGGTGAATGGACCCTGCGGGCGGGCCGATGCCCGGCCGCGGTCTACCATCGCGTGTAGTAGATGCTGCGCGCTGCTGCGACCCCAAGGAGTTATTGCGTGAGCGTTCGCGGGCGCGTCGCCCCGAGCCGGGTACCGAGCCGAATACAGAGCACGGTGCTGGCATATTTGGCGCTGACCAAGCCGCGGGTCATCGAACTGTTGCTGGTGACAGCGATACCCGCGATGCTGCTCGCCCACCGCGGCACCGTGAACCCGGTGCTGATCCTCAACACCCTGATCGGTGGGATGCTGGCCGCCGGGGGTGCCAACACGCTCAACTGCGTGGCCGACGCCGACATCGACAAGGTGATGAAGCGCACCGCGCGCCGGCCGCTGGCCCGCGCCGCCGTGCCGACGCGAAACGCCTTGGTGCTGGGCGTCGTGCTCAGCGTGGTCTCGGTCTTCTGGCTGTGGTGGACGACGAACCTGCTGTCGGGTCTGCTGGCGATCGCCACCATCGCCTTCTACGTGTTCGTCTACACGCTGCTGCTCAAGCGCCGCACCTCGCAGAACGTCGTGTGGGGCGGTGCGGCCGGCTGCATGCCGGTGATGATCGGCTGGTCGGCGGTCACCGGAACCATCGGCTGGCCGGCCTTGGTGATGTTCGCGATCATCTTCTTCTGGACGCCGCCGCACACCTGGGCGCTGGCGATGCGTTACAAGGACGACTACAAAGCGGCCGGCGTCCCGATGCTGCCCGCCGTGGCGACCGAGCGTCAGGTCACCAAGCAGATCCTGATCTACACCTGGCTGACGGTGGCGGCCACGCTGGCGCTGGCCCTGGCCACCGGCTGGCTCTACGCGGCGGTCGCCGTGATCGCCGGGGTGTGGTTCCTGACGATGGCCCACCAGCTGTACGCCGGGGTTCGCGCCGGCGAGCCGGTGAAGCCGCTGCGGTTGTTCCTGCAATCGAACAACTATCTCGCGGTGGTGTTCTGCGCGTTGGCGGTCGACTCGGTGATCGCGCTGCCGCACCTGCTCTGAGGCACTACCGGACCTTGCCAATGCCTCCACGCCAGAGGCCGCTGTGGCCGCTGTGACTTGATGGGCCTAGGGCAGCAGCACGATCGAGCCGGCCGTCTTGCGGCCCTGCAGGTCCTGGTGGGCGCGCGCCGCTTCGGCGAGCGGATAGCGCCCGCCGACCTCGACGGTGATGGCCCCGCCGGCGATCGCGTCGAACAATTCCTCTGCCCGCCAGCTGAATTCCTGGCCGGTGCGGATGAAGTGGACCAGCGACGGCCGGGTCAGAAACACCGAGCCGGCGGCGTTGAGGCGCTGGGGATCGAACGACGGAACGGGACCGCTGGCCGCCCCGAACAGCGCCAGCGTGCCCCGCACGGCCAGGCTGGCCAGGCTGGCGTCGAAGGTGGTGGCGCCGACGCCGTCGTACACGGCCTCGACGCCGGCGCCGTCGGTGAGCCCGCGAATCTGCCGACCGAATTCGTCGGCGTCGTCCGGGTAGGAAAGCACCTCGTCCGCGCCGGCCTGCCTGGACAGCCGGGCCTTCTCCGGCGTCGAGACCGTGGTGATGACCCGGGCGCCGAGCAGATGGGCCCACTGGGTCAGGATCAGCCCGACCCCGCCCGCGCCGGCGTGCACCAGCACGGTGTCGCCGGCCTGCACCGGATACACCGACTTCGACAGGTAGTGCGCGGTCAGGCCCTTCAGCAACACCGACGCCGCCACGTCGGAACTCACACCGTCTGGCACGTGTGCCGTCAAAAATGCTGGGGCAGTGGCATATTCGGCGTAACCGCCGGACGCTGACGCGCTGACCACCCGATCGCCGACGCCGAAACCGTCCGCGCCGGCACCGGTCGCGGCGATGGTGCCGCACAACTCCGAACCGAGGATGAACGGCAGCTCGCGCGGATACTGCCCCGAGCGGAAGTAGGTGTCGATGTAGTTGACGCCGATCGCCTCGGCCTTGATCAGCACCTCGCCGGGCCCGGGCGCGGGTTCTGGCGCGTCGACGTAGCGCAGCACCTCGGGGCCGCCGGTTTCGCTGACTTCGATTGCGTGCATGTGCTTATCATGCCCGGGCATGAAACTCGCCCGCCCCGACATCTTCCACCCCCGCATCGTGCTGGCGGGTGGTCCGCGACGCGCGGCCGGGGACCCCGACGACGCCGGGCTGGTACCCGCGCTGCGGACTCGTGGGCTGCACGCCCGCTGGCTGTCCTGGGACGATCCGGAGACCCTGCGCGCCGACCTGGTAATCCTGCGCGCCGCCGCGGGCGACCCGGGGCGGCGCGACGAATTCCTGGCCTGGATCCGGGGCGTGCGGCACCTGCTCAACCCGCCCGACGCGGTCGCGTGGAACCTCGATGAGCGGTATCTGCGCGACCTCGCGAACGACGGGGTGCCGACCCTGCCGGGCGGACCGGCGGAGGCTTCGTTGATCTTCCTGGGCGGGAAGCAGTCGCACGCCTGGCCGGTCGAGCCGGAGTTCGAGTCGTGGGACCTCGGTTACGCCGCGCTCGCGTCGGCTGCCGACCGCGCCGGAATCGGCGCGCGGGAGCTGCTGTACGCGCGCGCCGACGTGGCCGGGGACCGGCTGGTGGGGCTTGACCTCGTCGCGCCGTCGCTGGGCTGGCCGCACCTCGACGCCGCCACCCGCGAGCGCGCCCAGCGCGAGTTCGCGCTGGCCGTGGAGTCAGCCTGCGAGCGCCTCGGGCTCGGCCCGTTCTCGCATGGACGCCCATAGCGCGGCGGTGGCCGCGGTGCACGCCGCGGCTCCGGCCACGTGCAGTGCGACCAGCGCGGCGGGCACCCCGGTGAAGTATTGGGCGGTGCCGACGGCGGCCTGCGCGCACACCAGGGCGAGCAGCACGATCAGCCGGCGCAGGATGGGCCGGGCGGCGCGCACCGCCAGCAGCCCGAAGCCCAGCCCGACCAACAGGGCGAGGTAGGCGACCAGTAGCGAGGAGTGCGCGTGCACCAGGGTGTCGACCGCGACCTCGAGTCGCGGCACCGTCCGGGTGGGGCTGCGGTCACCCGCGTGCGGGCCGGCGGCCGTCACCAGCGTGCCGGTGACCAGCACCGCGGCCAGATCCAGCCCGATCAGCGCCGTCAGGACGCGCAGCGGCCTGGCCACGCGCCGGCGAACCACTCCGGCCCCGTCTCCGTCGGGCTCCCCGATCTTGACGTAGAGCAGCACGGACAGCCACACCATCGTCATGGAGGTGAGCAGGTGGATGGCCACCGTCCACCACAACAGCCCGGTGCGCACGGTGATACCGCCGATGACGGCCTGCACCACCGTCGACACCGGCATGAGCCACGCGTACGCCAGGACTTCGGTGCGTCGCCGGGCCCGGGTCACGGCCAGCACGGCCAGCGCCGCGGCGACGACCACCGCGAAGGTGATCATGCGGTTGCCGAATTCGACCGCCTGATGGATGCGCGGCACCTCGGCGTGGGCGACCGGGGTGAAGCTGCCCGGAAAGCACTGCGGCCAGGTGGGACAACCCAGTCCCGACGCGGTGACGCGGACAATCGCTCCGGTGACGGCGATACCGCCCTGGGTGAGGATGACGGCCGCGGCGATGAGGCGCTGGACGCGCACGCTGGGGTTGGGGAGTAGGTCCACCAGCCGCATCAGCGTTCGTCCCACGGGCATGGCCCGATGGTAAGCCAACAAAAACTACGCCCTGTAGTACGCCCTGGTGTCGCGAGACATAACCCACGTACACCCGCCGCGGCGTGTCGTGTGTAAGTGTCGTGAGCCAGCCGGGCGTCAGGTGAAGCGGAACCAGCGCAGCGCGGCCAGCGCCGCGAGCGACCCCCACACCGCCAGCACGACGACGCCGAACCAGTCCACCGACAGGGCCATCGCCCGCGAGAGGGCCTCGGTGAGCGCGCCCGAGGGGGTGAGCCGGGCCGCCCACTTGACCCCCGTCGGGATCATCCCGCTCTCCACCGTCAGCGCGCCGAGCCCGGCGAAGACGAACCACAGCAGGTTGGCGACCGCGAGCACGATCTCGGCCCGCAGCGTCCCGCCGAGCAACAGCCCGAGCGCCGCGAAGCCCGCGGTGCCCAGCGCGATGACCGCCGCGCCCAAAGCCAACGCGGTCAGGGCGGGCCGCCAGCCCAGCGCAAACCCGATGGCGCCCAACAGGATTGCCTGCAGGAACACCACCGTGACCACGGCCAGTGACTTGCCGGCGATGATGCCCCACACCGGCAGCGGGGTCGCTCCCAGCCGTTTGAGTGCGCCGTAGCGACGGTCGAAGGCGACCGCGATCGCCTGCCCGGTGAAGGCGGTCGAGATCACCGCGAGGGCCATGATGACCGGGACGAACGTGGCGGCGCGGTTGTGGCCGAACGAGCCGAACGGCAGCAGCGTCAGCCCGACCAGGAGCGTGATCGGGATGAACATGGTCAGCAGCAACTGCTCGCCGTTGCGCAGCAGCAGCTTGAGCTCCAGGCCGAATTGCGCGGCCAGCATCCGCGGCACGGCGTTGGGCCGCGGGTCGGGGGTGAAGGTTCCCGCGGGGAAGGTATTCGATTCGGTCACTGCCGCAACTTCCTCCCGGTGAGGTCGAGGAACACGTCCTCGAGGCTGCGCTGCTCGACGCGCATGTCGGTGGCCAGCACGTCGATTCGTGCGCACCACGCCGTGACGGTGGCCAGCACCTGCGGGTCCACCGGGCCCTCGACCAGGTACTCGCCCGGCGTCACCTCGCTGGCCCGGTAGACCTCCGGCAGTGCGGCGGTCAACAGGGACAGATCGAGCCGCGGCGGCGCGGTGAACCGCAACTCGTCCTTGGCGCCGGCGCGCATCAACTCGGCCGGTGTGCCGGCGGCCACCGTCGCGCCGTGGTCGATGATGACCAGCCGGTCGGCGAGCTCCTCGGCCTCCTTGAGCTGGTGAGTGGTCAGCACCACCGTCACGCCATCGCGGCGCAGCGCGTCGATCAGTTCCCAGACCAGCAGCCGGGCGTGCGCGTCCATGCCCGCGGTCGGTTCGTCGAGGAAGACCAGTTCGGGGCGGCCGACCAGCGCGCAAGCCAGTGCGAGCCGCTGCTGCTGCCCGCCGGAGAGCCTTCGGTAGGTGGTGCGGGCGGCATCGGTGAGGCCCAGGGTGTCCAGCAGCCACGCCGGGTCCAGCGGGTCGGCGGCGTAGGAGGCGACCAGGTTGAGCATCTCGCCCGCGCGCGCGGTGGGGTAGCCGCCGCCGCCCTGCAACATGACCCCGATGCGGGTGCGCAGGCGGGCGTTGTCGGCGATCGGGTCCAGCCCGAGCACCTCGATGGTGCCGGCGTCCGGGCGCACGAAGCCCTCGCACATTTCGACCGTCGTGGTCTTGCCGGCGCCGTTGGGCCCCAGCAGGGCAAGCACTTGGGCGGCGTGCACCTCGAGGTCGAGATTGGCGACGGCCGTGTTGGATCCGTAGTGCTTGCTCACCCCGCGCAGTCGCACGACTGTTTCAGGTACGTCCGAGCTCACGTGGAATCAGCGTAGGCGTCAGGTAGCGCCTCGGAACTAGGGGTGGCCCGGGGGGTCTGAGCGGTCTCGGGAGCCGGCGCGGTTTCGACGGCCGCCGGCTGCGTTTCGGCGCCCTCGACCGGAAGTCGCCGCCACGGCAAGCGGGTGTACGTCAGCGCGATGAGCACCACCACGATGACGGTGCTGGCCAGGGTGGCGTCCACGATCTGAAAGAGCGCGAAGCGGTCCCCGTTGGCCGTCGGGCCGAAGATGCCCACGACGAGGGAGATGACGATCGCGGCCAGCCGGAAGCCGGTGCGGGTCGCCCAGGCGGCCAGCGGGATGATCGCCCACAGCAGATACCAGGGCTGCACGACGGGAAACAGCAGCACCGTGACGCCCAGCGCGACCCCCAGGCCCCCGATCGGGTGCAACCGGCCCCGGAAGACGGCCAGCAACAGCCACGCCACCATCACCGTGATGATGAGCACGCCGATGCCACGAGTCAGCCCGAGAATCGCGGTGGTGTGATCGCCCAGGCCCAGCAGGATCCCCACCTGTCCCGTGCCGAGGGCCAGCAGGGTCGGCGGTGACATCCAGCTGCGCACCACGTTGGCCGTGCCCAGGGTGTAGATCCACCCGAACCCGAGCCCGCTCGCCCGGCCGACGACCGCCATCACCGCCAGCGACAGCGCGGTCATCGCGCCGCCCGCCAGCAGCAGCGCCCGCAGATTGCCCCCGCAGCGGTAGGCCAGCGCCATCGTGACGAATCCGAGCGCCAGCAGCGACGGCAGCTTCACCTGCGACGACAGGATGATCAGGATGGCGCCGGCCAGCAGCATGCCCAGCGGTTCCCAGTGGGGACCGGGGCGCCAGGAGTCCGGCATCAGACGGGGCGAGTCGATCCCCCGCAGCGCGAACTCGGCCCCGGCCAGCATCAGCCCGAGCATCAGCGCCTCGTTGTGGACCCCGGCGACCAGATGCATGATCAGCAGCGGATTGGCCGCGCCCAGCCACAGCGCGCTGACCTCGGCGACGCCGCAGCGCCGGGCCAGCCGCGGGGTCGCCCACACGATCAACCCCACCCCGATCAGCTCCACCAGCCGGTGACACAGCACGGCGGCGACGATGTTCTCCCCGGTGATCGCGGAGATGCCGCGCCCGATCCACAAGAACAGCGGGCCGTAGGGCGCCGGCGTCTCGCGCCACAGGGTGGGGACCGACAGTGTGAAGACGTGGGACAGGCCGAGCCCCGACGCGGGACCCACCCGGTAGGGGTCGAGTCCTTCCAGGGAGATCTGGCTCTGGGCCAGGTAGGAGTAGACGTCTTTGCTGTACATCGGCGGCGCGATCAGCAGCGGCACCACCCACAGCAGCAGGGTGCGGTCCAGGTCGCCGCGCGACATCCGCCTGCTGCCCAACGCGAACCGGCCGAGCATCAGCCAGGCCAGCGCCATCATGACCGCCCCGGTCGTCGTCATCGTCAGGGACACCGTCTGGATCCGGGACGGGAGGTTGAGCAGCCGCACCCCGAACGTGGGGTCCTGCACGACGGGCCGGGCCCCGGCGCCCAGCGCGCCGATGGCCATCAGGATGGTGCCGGTGGCGCCGAACAGGCGGGTGCGTTGCAGCGCGGTGAGCTCGGTATCGTTCAGCGGCGTGCCCACCGCTTGCTCGTCGCCATGCAAGCTGGCGATCGAAGAGCTCAGCAGGTGGTGGCGGGCTGCCATCAGTGCAGCGTAGCCGCCGTGGGTTCCGGTCCCGCTGGCCAACCCGGGTGTGACCAGCGCAACCCGCAATCAGGGCACCCTTGCTGGACCGATCCCCGTAATTGCGTCACACTGGTGTTGTGAAAATCCCTACCGGCCTCGACGACGCTGCCGTGGGCGCAGCGGGCGCGGCGGTGCCGGATGGCCACACCCGCCGCGCCATCGTGCGCCTGCTGCTGGAATCCGGATCGATCACCGCCGGCGAGATCGGTGACCGGCTCGGGCTGGCCGCCGCCGGTGTGCGGCGCCACCTGGACGCCCTGATCGAGGCGGGCGACGCCGAGTCGGTGCCCGCCGCGGCCTGGCAGCAGGTGGGGCGTGGGCGCCCCGCCAAGCGTTTCCGGCTGACGGCCGCGGGCCGCGCCAAGCTCAACCACGCGTACGACGACCTGGCGGCGGCGGCCATGCGGCAGCTGCGGGAAATCGGCGGCGAGGACGCCGTGCGCACGTTCGCCCGACGGCGCATCGACGCGATCCTGACCGGCGTTCCTGCGGCAGACAGCGCCGACGACGCCGAAGTCGAGGCGGCCGCCGAGCGGGTTGCCGGCGCGCTGACCAAGGCCGGCTACGTCGCCACCACGACGCGCGTCGGCGGCCCGATCCACGGCGTGCAGATCTGCCAGCACCACTGCCCGGTGTCGCACGTCGCCGAGGAATTCCCGGAGCTGTGCGAAGCCGAGCAGCAGGCCATGGCCGAGGTGCTCGGGACCCACGTGCAGCGGTTGGCGACCATCGTCAACGGGGACTGCGCCTGCACCACCCACGTGCCTCTCACCCCGGCGCCCAGCCCGCGCCCCGACACCACGAGCATCGAAGGAGCGTCGTTATGACCCTCACGCCAGAGGCCCAGAAGGTCACTGCCGAGCCGTTGACCCAGGAGCAGGCGATCGCCTCGCTGGGCAAGTACGGCTACGGCTGGGCGGACTCCGACGTCGCGGGCGCCAGCGCGCAGCGCGGGCTGTCCGAGGCGGTGGTCCGCGACATCTCCGCGAAGAAGAGCGAGCCCGAGTGGATGCTGGCGACCCGGCTGAAGGCGCTGCGCATCTTCGATAAGAAGCCCATGCCGAGCTGGGGCTCCAACCTGGATGGCATCCACTTCGACAACATCAAGTACTTCGTGCGCTCAAGCGAGAAGCAGGCCGCGACCTGGGACGATCTGCCCGCGGACATCAGGAACACCTACGACAAGCTGGGCATCCCCGAGGCCGAGAAGCAGCGGCTGGTCTCCGGTGTCGCCGCGCAGTACGAGTCGGAGGTCGTGTACCACTCCATCCGTGAGGACCTGGAGAAGCAGGGCGTCATCTTCCTGGACACCGACACGGCGCTGCGCGAGCACCCCGAGATCTTCCGGCAGTACTTCGGCACCGTGATTCCGGCCGGGGACAACAAGTTCTCGGCACTGAACACCGCGGTGTGGAGCGGCGGCTCGTTCATCTACGTGCCGCCGGGTGTGCACGTCGACATTCCGCTGCAGGCCTACTTCCGGATCAACACCGAGAACATGGGCCAGTTCGAGCGCACGCTGATCATCGCCGACGAGGGCTCTTACGTGCACTACGTCGAGGGATGTACCGCGCCGATCTACAAGTCGGATTCGCTGCACTCGGCGGTGGTCGAGATCATCGTGAAACCCAATGCGCGCGTTCGCTATACGACCATCCAGAACTGGTCGAACAATGTCTACAACTTGGTCACCAAGCGGGCCCGGGCAGAGGCCGGCGCCACCATGGAATGGGTTGACGGCAACATCGGGTCGAAAGTGACCATGAAGTACCCGGCGGTCTGGATGACCGGCGAGCACGCCAAGGGCGAGGTGCTGTCGGTTGCATTCGCCGGCGTAGACCAGCACCAGGACACCGGCGCCAAGATGCTGCACCTGGCACCCAACACCTCGAGCAACATCGTGTCCAAGTCGGTGGCCCGCGGCGGCGGCCGCACCTCGTACCGCGGCCTGGTGCAGGTGAACAAGGGCGCCCACGGCTCACGCTCCAGCGTGAAATGCGATGCGCTGCTGGTCGATACGATCAGCCGCAGCGACACCTACCCGTATGTCGACATCCGCGAGGACGACGTGACGATGGGTCACGAGGCCACGGTGTCCAAGGTCAGCGAGAACCAGCTGTTCTACCTGATGAGCCGCGGGCTGACCGAGGACGAGGCGATGGCCATGGTGGTGCGCGGCTTCGTCGAACCGATCGCCAAAGAGTTGCCGATGGAGTACGCGCTGGAGCTCAACCGGCTGATCGAGTTGCAGATGGAGGGTGCGGTCGGATGACCGCGCCGACTGGATCATCGCTTGCCGCACCCAACAAGGGTGAGCTGTTCGCCTCCTTCGACGTCGACGCCTTCGAGGTTCCGCACGGCCGCGACGAGATGTGGCGGTTCACCCCGCTGCGGCGGTTGCGCGGCCTGCACGACGGCTCGGCGCCGGCCACCGGGACCGCCAAGATCAACGTCAGCGAGCAGCCCGGTGTGCAGACCGAGGTCGTTCGCCGCGGCGACCAGCGGCTCGGGCAGGGCGGCATGCCCACCGACCGCGTAGCGGCCCAGGCATTTTCGTCGTTCAACTCCGCGACGGTGGTCAGCGTCGGGCGTGACACCCAGATCGCCGAGCCGGTGAACATCACCGTGACGGGCCCCGGGGCGGGTGCGGTGGCCTATGGGCACCTGCAGATCAGCGTCGCCGAGCTCGGCGAGGCGGTCGTAGTGATCGACCAACAGGGGAGTGGGACCTACGCCGACAACGTCGAATTCATCGTCGACGACGCCGCCCGGCTCACCGTGGTTTGGATCGCCGACTGGGCCGACGACATGGTCCATGTGAGCGCGCAGCACGCACGGCTGGGCAAGGACGCGGTACTGCGGCATGTCACCGTCATGCTGGGCGGCGAGGTGGTGCGGATGTCCGCCAACGTGCGGTACTCCGCTCCCGGCGGGGACGCCGAGCTGCTGGGCCTGTACTTCGCCGACGACGGCCAGCACCTCGAATCGCGGCTATTGGTCGACCACGCCCAGCCTAACTGCAAGTCCAATGTGCTGTATAAGGGTGCGCTGCAAGGAGATCCGGACTCGTCGCTGCCCGACGCGCACACCGTGTGGGTGGGCGATGTACTGATCCGCGCCGCCGCCGCCGGAACCGACACCTTCGAAGTGAACCGCAACTTGGTGCTCACCGACGGAGCGCGAGCCGACTCGGTGCCCAACTTGGAGATCGAGACCGGCGAGATCGTCGGCGCCGGACATGCCAGTGCCACCGGTCGTTTCGACGACGAGCAGCTGTTCTACCTGCGCTCGCGGGGCATCCCTGAAGATCAGGCGCGCCGGCTGGTGATCCGCGGCTTCTTCGCCGAGATCATCTCCAAGATCGCGGTGCCCGAGATACGGGAACGCCTCACCGCGGCGATCGAACACGAACTGGCCATCACCGAATCGAGAGCAACAACTTCATGACCACTCTGGAAATCAAAGACCTGCACGTCAGCGTCGAAACCCCTGAAGCCACCGAGATCCCCATCCTCAACGGCGTCGACCTGACGGTGAAATCCGGCGAGACGCATGCCCTGATGGGGCCCAACGGCTCGGGTAAGTCGACGCTGTCCTACGCGATTGCCGGACACCCCAAGTATCGGGTCACCTCGGGATCCATCACGCTGGATGGCGCCGACGTGCTGGCGATGAGCATCGACGAACGTGCGCGGGCCGGGCTGTTTCTGGCCATGCAGTATCCCGTTGAGGTGCCCGGCGTTTCGGTGTCGAACTTCCTGCGTTCGGCGGCTACCGCCATCCGTGGCGAGGCACCCAAGCTGCGCCTGTGGGTCAAAGAGGTCAAGGCCGCGATGGCCGCGCTCGATGTCGACCCGGCCTTCGCCGAGCGCAACGTCAACGAGGGGTTTTCCGGCGGCGAGAAGAAGCGTCACGAGATTCTGCAGCTGGGACTGCTCAAGCCCAAGATCGCCATCCTCGACGAGACCGACTCCGGGTTGGACGTCGACGCGTTGCGCGTGGTCAGCGAGGGCGTGAACCGGTATGCCCAAGCCGAGCATGGTGGCGTCCTGCTGATCACCCACTACACCCGGATCCTGCGCTACATCCGCCCGCAATTCGTGCACGTCTTCGTCGGGGGGCGGATCGTCGAATCCGGCGGTCCGGAGCTGGCCGACGAACTCGAGGAGAACGGCTACGTGCGCTTCACCGAAGCGGCGGCCGCAGGGGCCTAGGATGGGCACTTCCGTCAATCCACTGGACGTCGACGCCATCCGCGCCGACTTTCCCATCTTGAAGCGCGTGATGCGCGGCGGAAAGCAGTTGGCGTACCTGGATTCCGGCGCGACTTCGCAGCGCCCGCTGCAGGTGCTCGACGCCGAGCGCGACTTTCTGATCACCTCCAACGGCGCGGTGCATCGTGGTGCGCACCAGCTGATGGAGGAGGCGACCGACGCCTACGAGCAGGGCCGCGCGGACGTCGCCGCGTTCGTCGGCGCCGGTATCGACGAGCTGGTCTTCACCCGCAACGCCACCGAGGCGCTCAACCTGGCGTCATATGTGCTGGGCGACAAGAGGTTTGACCGGGCCGTCGCAGAGGGTGACGTCATCGTCACCACCGAGCTGGAGCACCACGCCAACATCGTCCCGTGGCAAGAGCTGGCCCGTCGCAGCGGCGCGACGCTGCGCTGGTACGGCGTGACCGACGACGGCCGCATCGACCTGGACTCGCTGCGCCTCGACGAGCGCGTGAAAGTCGTTGCTTTCAGTCATCATTCGAACGTGACCGGCGCCGTGGCGCCGGTGGGCGAACTGGTCAGCCGCGCCAAGGCGGTGGGTGCTATGACGGTGCTCGACGCCTGCCAGTCGGTGCCGCACCAGCCGGTCGACCTGCACGCGCTCGACGTCGACTTCGCCGCGTTCTCCGGTCATAAGATGTTGGCCCCCAACGGGGTCGGCGTGCTCTACGCCCGTCGCGAGGTGCTCTCGAAGCTGCCGCCGTTCCTCACCGGCGGGTCGATGATCGAGACGGTCACCATGGAGACCTCCACCTACGCGCCGGCGCCGCAACGGTTCGAGGCCGGCACCCCGATGACCTCCCAGGTGGTCGGGTTGGGCGCGGCCGCACGCTATCTGGGCGCCATCGGCATGGACGCGGTCGAGGCGCACGAGCGCGACCTGGTCGCCGCGACCATCGAGGGCCTGTCGGGCATCGACGGCGTACGGATCCTCGGGCCGACCGCCATGGAAAACCGTGGCTCGCCCGTCTCGTTCGTCGTCGACGGTGTGCACGCGCACGACGTCGGGCAGGTGCTCGACGACGACGGCGTCGCGGTGCGCGTGGGGCACCACTGCGCGATGCCGTTGCACCGCCGGTTCGGCCTGGCGGCCACCGCGCGGGCGTCGTTCGGCGTGTACAACACCGCCGACGAGGTCGAGCGTCTGGTGGCCGGCGTGCGGCGGGCGCTCGACTTCTTTGGGAGAGAATGACAGTGCGCCTGGAGCAGATGTATCAGGATGTGATCCTCGATCACTACAAGCATCCGCAGCACCGCGGGCTGCGGGAGCCGTTCGGCGCGCAGGTCTACCACGTCAACCCGGTCTGCGGTGACGAGGTGACCCTGCGGGTCGCGTTGTCCGACGACGCTCAGCGCGTCGCGGATGTCTCCTATGACGGCCAAGGCTGTTCGATCAGCCAGGCTGCCACCTCGGTGCTCACCGAGCAGGTGATCGGTCAGACGGTGCCGGAGGCGCTGGACACCATCACCGCGTTCACCGAAATGGTGTCCTCGCGCGGCGCGGTCGCGGGCGACGAGGACGTCCTCGGCGACGGGATCGCGTTCGCCGGGGTGGCCAAATACCCGGCCCGGGTGAAATGCGCGCTGCTGGGATGGATGGCGTTCAAGGACGCATTGGCCCAGGCTTGCTCAGACAGGGGCGCGGACTTCGAGGAGGAGAAGGATGAGCGAGACCGCCGCACCGGATGACGAATTGCTTGCCGACATGGAGGAGGCGATGCGCGACGTCGTTGACCCCGAATTGGGCATCAACGTCGTCGATCTCGGACTGGTCTACGGCCTCAACGTGGAAGAGGGCGACGCCGGAACCGTCGCCCTGATCGACATGACGTTGACCTCGGCGGCCTGCCCGCTGACCGACGTCATCGAGGACCAGTCGCGCAGCGCGCTCGTTAGCAGCGGTCTGGTTGACGACCTCCGGATCAACTGGGTGTGGAACCCGCCGTGGGGCCCGGACAAGATCACCGACGACGGACGCGAGCAACTGCGTGCCCTCGGCTTCACCGTCTGACCTGCACCCGGCCTACGGCCGCCCTAGGCCGATGGTGGCGACCCGCCCCCCGCAAGCGGGCGGTACCCCCAGCGCCCGGCTACGCCGCGCTTGCGATCGCCACTAGAGGTGGAAGGGCAGGTGCGGCAGGTGCAGGTGGTGGTGCGGGTGCCCCATCGGCGGGCACGTCTGCAGGCTGATGGTCGCCGCGTGCAGCACGCCGGCGTCCTGAATTCCCTGAGCGCCCATGCACTTACCGTTCGCGATCGCCTGGGCGTCCGACGGGGTTTGCAATTGGTATGAAGTCGAGTTGGAGACCGTCACGTTCGTCGGGGCCGCTTGCGCACCGATGCCGCTGACCGCGATGGTGTCACCCGAGACTGACGTGACCGTGCCGTAGAAGCCGGCCGGCGGCGGGCACTTGCCGTCGACGGCGGAGGTGATCGTCACCGATTGCGCCGTGATCGCGCCACCGGCCGGAGCGCTCTGCGGGGTGGCGCGCACGTTGACGCAACTGCCGGGGGTGACGTCGGTCAGCTTGGCCGGGGTGACGGCCACGACGCGTGTCGACGGCGCGAAGTCCACCGTTGCGCTTCCGCTTCGTGTCCTGAGCTGGATCATGCCGCCAGATACCGACTCGACCAGCCCCTCGACGTAGTCCTTGCCCACGGGCGGAGGTGCCGGGGGCGGCGCCGCGCTCGACGCCGTGCTGGGCGGGGCCGCCGCCGGTACCGCCGGCTTGGCGGGATTGCCGGTGTTGGTGTCGCTCGAATGGCACATGGCGACGCTCAGGACGATCACCGCGGCGACGGCGACAAGCGCGAGTCGAGCGAGCCGGGGGTTCACCGAAATGGCAGGCATCGACACATCTCCGATCGCGCGGTTAGCCGTTGCCGGCGAATACCCAGGTGAGCGCGGTTATCAGCACCGCGCTCACCTGGTGTGACGGTTATCTCAGGCACCCTGCGCCGCGATCAGCCGCCCTGGCCGGGCTGCTTGGGCTTGCCGCATTTGCCATCGTTGGCCTGCCGCACGTTGATGCTGGTCGCCTGCAGCGTACCGCCGTTGTCCATGGTTCCGCGCGCCCAAAGGCACTTACCCTGCGCAATCGCGTCAGTGGTGGCGGAGGCCTGCTTGCTGTATTTGGTCTTGTCGTCGACCGTCACCGCGGTCTGCGTGGTGTTGCCGCTGGGGTCGGTGCCGGAGACGTTGATGGTGTTGCCCGACACGGACGTCACCGAGCCCCGGACCGGGGCCGGCTTCGGGGCCGGCGCCGGCGAACCGGGGGGCGCCCCGGTGGTGGAACCCGGTCCCGCCGGCTTGGCCGGGCACGTGCCGTTGACGGACGGGCTGACCTTCACGGACGCCGCGGTTACGGGCTGCCCGCCCTGGGGTTCCTGGGCGGGTCGCACGGTCACGCAGCTGCCGGAGGTGACGTCGGTCAGCGCGGCAGGGGTGGTCTCGGTGACCTTGGTGGTCGAGGTGAAGTTCACGGCGGCGGTTTGTTCGACGAGCTGCATGCGGCGATGGACAGCGCGGCGGTGGCCCCGGTGACCGCGAGGACTGCTAATCGGGTGAGCCGGGGCGTTGGACAGCTGGCAGACATCAAGGTTTCTCCAATCATGATTGGACCCAACGAAATGGGTCTTACCCGCTGAAGCTGTACCTAACCTGCGTGTAATGCGGGCCGGTCAGAACGCCTGTTCAGAAACCCGCATGATCTCGCCGTCGATGGACTCGATGACGTGGCGCAGCGATGTGAGTTTCGGGAGCACGTTCTTGGCGAAGAACGCCGCGGTCGCCACCTTGCCCTGATAGAACGCAGCGTCGTTTCCGGCCGCGCCCGCCAGCGCGGCGTGCGCGATACCGGCCTGCACCAGCAGCCGCCAGCCGATGAGTAGATCGCCGACCGCAAGCAGATACCGCACCGATCCCAGCCCCACTTTGTAAATGTCGGCGGGATGCTGCGCGGCGGACATCAGGTATCCGGTCAATGCGCCCGTCATCGCCGTGACCTCGTCGAGCGCGGTCTGCAGCAGCTGGGCTTGCGGTTTGAGCGCTTCGTCGCAGGCATCGATCGTCGCGGTGATCTGAGCCGTCACGAACTGCAGGGCCTCGCCGCGGTCGCGAACGATCTTGCGGAAGAAGAAGTCCAGCGCCTGGATGGCCGTGGTGCCCTCGTAGAGCGAGTCGATCTTGGAATCCCGGATGTATTGCTCGAGGGGATAGTCCTGCAGGAAGCCGGAGCCGCCCAGCGTCTGCAGCGACTCGGTCAGGACTTCATAGGCCCGTTCCGAACTCACCCCTTTGACGATCGGCAGCAGCAGGTCGTCCACGCGGTGCGCCATGTCGTGATCTGCATTGGAAACATGTTGCGCCACAGCGTCTTCCTGGTGTGCGGCGGCATACATGTACAGCGCCCGCAAACCCTCGGCGTAGGCCTTCTGCGTCATCAGGCTGCGGCGCACGTCGGGGTGGTGGATGATGGTGACCCGCGGCGCGGTCTTGTCGGACATCTGCGTGAGGTCCGCACCCTGCACCCGTTCTTTGGCGAACGCCAGCGCGTTCAGGTAGCCCGTGGACAGGGTGCCGGCGGCCTTCACCCCGATCGTCATGCGCGCATACTCGATCACGGTGAACATCTGCGCGATCCCGTTGTGCACGTCGCCGACCAGGTAGCCGACAGCGGGCACATCCGTTGCGCCGAAGGTCAATTCGCATGTCGGGGAGGACTTGATCCCCATCTTGTGTTCCAGCCCGGTGGCGAAGACCCCGTTGCGCACCCCGAGTTCGAACGTGTCCGGGTCGAACAAGAACTGCGGGACATAGAACAAGCTGAGCCCTTTGGTGCCCGGACCGGCGCCCTCCGGCCGGGCCAGCACGAGGTGGAAGATGTTGTCGGCCGTGTCGCCGACGTCGCCGCCGGAGATGAACCGCTTGACGCCCTCGATATGCCAGGTGCCGTCGGGTTGCGCGATGGCCTTGGCTCGACCGGCCCCGACGTCCGAGCCCGCGTCGGGCTCGGTGAGCACCATGGTGGCCTGCCAGCCGCGCTCCACGCCCTCCGCGGCCCAGCGCCGCTGCTCCTCGTTGCCCTCGACGTAGAGAGCCTGCGCCATGACGGGCCCCAGATTGAAGAAGTTCGCGGAAGGGTTGGCGCAAATGATCATTTCGTTGACCGCCCAGGCGAGCGGCGGCGGTGCCGGCATGCCGCCGATCTCTTCGGCCAGGCCCAACCGCCACCAGCCGGCCTCCTTGATCGCCTGCACCGTCTTGACCAACTCCTCCGGCACGCTGATCGTGTGCTTGGCCGGGTCGAAGACGGGCGGGTTGTGGTCGGCGAAGGCGAAGGATTCGGCAACCGGGCCTTCCGCCAGGCGGGCGGCTTCGGCCAGGATCGTTCGCACCGTCTCCGCGTCGAGGTCGCGGTAGCCGCCGGCGCCCAATACGGCGCCCACGTCGAGCACTTCGAACAGGTTGAACTCGAGATCACGGACGTTAGCGATGTAATGGCCCAACGCGATTCCCTCACTGGTCCCTTGAGGCGGCGGATCGTCCGCCTCAGTGTGTCCGACGTGGGAAAACGTACGCAACCGTAACCTACGGCGGGCCGCAGGCAGGTTGCGCGCCGACGACCTCGCGACGAACCGGGCGCACGGCCGCTTGCGTTGCGCCGCAGGCAAACTCGGCGACGAGGCCAGGATGACCCGGCGGGTCCAGCGGGCGGGCCGGCATCGTGCGATTTCGGCCGGGTTCATCACCCGGGAACATCGCGTCGGGCTCCGGCGTTACGGCAAATGTGACAACACTCGATCTCACCGCTGAGAAGTTCAACGAAACCATCGAGGGCAACGACATCGTGCTCGTCGATTTCTGGGCGTCCTGGTGCGGTCCATGCCGCCAGTTCGGGCCCACCTTCCAGGCGTCCGTCGGACAAGCACCCCGACATCGTGCACGCCAAGGTCGACACCGAGGCCGAACAACAGCTGGCCGCGGCCGCCCAGATCCGGTCCATCCCCACGTTGATGGCCTTCAAGAAGGGCAAACTGCTGTTCAACCAGGCCGGGGCGCTGCCGCCGGCGGCCCTCGAAGACCTGGTGCAGCAAATCAGGGCATTCGACGTCGAAGCGGCCCAGGCCGGGCAAGCCGAATAGATCCGCCACAGCGCCGCGCGCGGGTCGGTGCCCAGCTACGCGCTAGGTTGCATGGGTGAGTCTGGTACTGGTAGAGCACCCGCGGCCCGGCGTCGCGCTGATAACCCTCAATCGGCCCGAGCGGATGAACTCGATGGCCTTCGACGTCATGGTGCCGCTGAAAGAGGCCCTCGAGAAGGTCAGGTACGACAATTCCGTGCGCGTGGTCGTGCTGACCGGGGCGGGCCGGGGGTTCTCCTCGGGCGCCGACCACAAGTCCGCGGGCTCGGTTCCCCACGTCGAGGGGCTGACCCGCCCGACCTACGCGCTGCGCTCCATGGAGATCCTCGACGAGGTCATCCTGGGGCTGCGACGCCTGCACCAGCCGGTGATCGCCGCGGTCAACGGGCCGGCCATCGGCGGGGGGCTGTGTCTGGCGCTGGCCGCCGACATCCGGGTGGCCGCCACGGGCGCGTACTTTCGCGCGGCCGGCATCAACAACGGCCTGACCTCCAGCGAACTGGGGCTGAGTTACCTGCTGCCCAGGGCCATCGGATCGTCGCGGGCGTTCGAGATCATGCTGACCGGCCGCGACGTCACCGCCGAGGAGGCCGAGCGCATCGGGCTGGTGTCATGCCAGGTGCCCGACGAGCAGCTGCTGGACACCTGCTACGCCATCGCCGCGCGCATAGCGGCCTTCTCGCGGCCGGGAATCGAGTTGACCAAGCGCACACTGTGGAGTGGACTGGACGCCGGTAGCCTGGAAGGGCACATGCAAGCCGAAGGCTTGGGCCAGCTGTTCGTTCGTCTGCTCACTTCCAACTTCGAAGAAGCCGTGGCCGCGCGCGCGGAACGACGCCCCCCGGTGTTCACCGACGACAAATAGCAACTCATAAGGGAGCAAATGTGATCACGGCCACGGACCTCGAGGTCCGCGCTGGTGCGCGCATCCTGCTCTCACCCGATGGCCCCGACCTGCGCGTGCAGCCCGGCGACCGCATCGGGCTGGTCGGTCGCAACGGCGCCGGCAAGACCACCACCCTGCGCATCCTGGCGGGCGAGACCGAACCGTATGCCGGATCCGTCGCCCGTGCCGGCGAAATCGGTTATCTGCCACAGGATCCCAAAGAGGGCGACCTCGACGTGCTGGCCCGCGACCGCGTGCTGTCGGCCCGCGGCCTGGACGTCCTGCTCACCGACCTGGAGAAGCAGCAGGCGTTGATGGCCGAGGTCGCCGACGACGACGCCCGGGACCGCGCCATCCGCCGCTACGGGCAGCTGGAGGAGCGGTTCGTCGCGTTGGGCGGCTACGGCGCCGAGAGCGAAGCCAGCCGCATCTGCGCGAGCCTCGGCCTGCCGGACCGGGTGCTGACGCAGCAGCTGCGCACGCTGTCCGGCGGCCAGCGCCGCAGGGTGGAGCTGGCGCGCATCCTGTTCGCCGCGTCGGACAGCCGGTGCCGGCTCGCGGTTCAGAGACCACCCTGCTGCTCGACGAGCCCACCAACCACCTGGACGCGGATTCGGTTGGCTGGCTGCGGGATTTCCTGCGGGCCCACACCGGCGGGCTGGTGATCATCAGCCACAACGTCGAGCTGCTCGCCGACGTCGTGAACCGGGTGTGGTTTCTGGACGCCGTGCGCGGCGAGGTCGACGTCTACAACATGGGCTGGCAGAAGTACCTGGACGCCCGGGCCACCGACGAACAGCGGCGCCGTCGCGAACGCACCAACGCCGAACGCAAGGCCGCCGCGTTGCGCACGCAGGCCGCCAAGCTGGGCGCCAAGGCCACGAAAGCCGTTGCGGCCCAAAACATGTTGCGCCGTGCCGACCGGATGATGGCCGCGCTCGACGAGGAGCGGGTCGCCGACAAGGTGGCCCGGATCAAGTTCCCCACCCCGGCCCCGTGCGGGCGCACGCCGCTGGTCGCCAAGGGACTGAGCAAGTCGTACGGGTCGCTCGAGGTGTTCAGCGGTGTCGATCTGGCCATCGACCGCGGCTCGCGGGTGGTGGTGCTGGGGCTGAACGGCGCCGGCAAGACCACCCTGCTGCGACTGTTGGCCGGCACCGAGGAGCCCGACACCGGCGGGCTGGAGCCCGGACACGGTTTGCGGATGGGCTATTTCGCGCAGGAGCACGACACGCTCGACAACGACGCGAGCGTGTGGGAGAACATCCGGCACGCCGCTCCCGATTCGGGTGAGCAGGACCTGCGCGGCCTACTGGGCGCGTTCATGTTCAGCGGACCCCAACTCGACCAACCGGCCGGCACCCTGTCGGGCGGTGAGAAAACCCGGCTCGCGCTGGCCGGCTTGGTGGCGTCCACGGCGAACGTCCTGCTGCTCGACGAACCGACGAACAACCTCGATCCCGCCTCGCGCGAACAGGTGCTCGACGCGCTGCGCAGCTACCAGGGCGCGGTGGTGCTGGTGACGCACGATCCCGGAGCGGCCGAGGCCCTCGACCCGCAACGCGTTGTGCTGCTGCCCGACGGCACCGAGGACTTCTGGTCCGACGAATACCGGGATCTCATCGAGCTCGCCTGACTTCTGGGTGCTTTTCGGCCAAATCGGCCCGCGGCCGACGACGGGTTCCTACTCTGGGTGCTTGCGATCGTGTTCAGCCGCGGAGGGCATCCATGAAAAGGACACTGCAAAGGTCGAAGAAGACCCGCGACCAGTTGTTGTTCGAGCTGCGCAACGCCTACGAGGGCGGGGCCAGCATCCGCACGCTGGTCGCCTCCACCGGCAGGTCGTACGGATCGATTCACAGCATGCTGCTTCAGGCGGGTACCACGATGCGCAGCCGGGGCGGCCCCAACCACACGAGATCCGCGCGGGTATAACGCCACTGGGAAATCACGTCCCCTTGTTCGCAGTTATACCTGCGGCCCAGAATCGTTGCGGCGCACCGATTTCTCCACCAGGTCGAGCACGGCGGACAGCCGCTGCGGATCCTCGCCTGATGCCAGCCGGGCCACCAGGCCGTCGAGCACCAATTCCAGATAGCACTGCAAGACGTCGCCGGGAACGTCGTCGCGCACCCGGTGGGCCTCCATCTGCCGGCGCAACCGGTCGGTGGTCGCGGCCGCCAGTTCCGCGGACCGCTCCGCCCAACCGCGGCTGAAGTCGGGGTCGTTGCGCAGCTTGCGCGCGATCTCCAGCCTGGTGGCCAGCCAGTCGAACTGGTCGGGCGCGGCGAGCATGTCGCGCATCACCTGGATGAGGCCCTCGCGCGACGCCACGTCGGCCATCCGCTCGGCATCCTCGCGCGCCAGCGCGAAAAACAGCGCGTCCTTGTCGCGGAAGTGGTGGAAGATCGCACCGCGCGACATCCCGATCGCCGTTTCCAGCCGTCGCACCGTGGCCTTGTCGTAGCCGTATTCGGCGAAGCAGCGACGGGCGCCGTCGAGGATCTGACGGCGGCGAGCCGCCAGATGGTCCTCGCTGACCTTGGGCACGGCTGGGGACTAGCCGGACTTCAGCATGTTGCGCAGCACGTACTGCAGGATGCCGCCGTTGCGGTAGTAGTCGGCCTCTCCCGGGGTGTCGATGCGCACCACCGCGTCGAACGCCACCGCGTTGTCGGCGTCTTTCCCGGCGGACTTACTGGCCTTGACGTGCACCGTCTTTGGCGTCTTGCCGTCGTTGAGCGCCTCGACGCCGGTGATGTCGAACGTCTCGGTTCCGTCCAGCCCCAATTCCTTGGCGGACTTGCCTTCGGGGAACTGCAGCGGGATCACGCCCATGCCGATCAGGTTGGAGCGGTGGATGCGTTCGAACGACTCGGCGATCACCGCGCGCACGCCCAGCAGCAGCGTGCCCTTGGCCGCCCAGTCGCGTGAGGAGCCGGACCCATATTCTTTACCGCCCAGCACCACCAGCGGAATGTTCTGCGCCGCATAGTTTTGCGCGGCGTCGTAGATGAACGCCTGTGGAGCGCCGTCCTGGGTGAAGTCGCGCGTGTAGCCGCCGGAAACGTCGTCGA
The DNA here is from genome assembly GCA_963850895.1 of uncultured Actinomycetota bacterium. Classification (GTDB taxonomy): domain Bacteria; phylum Actinomycetota; class Actinomycetes; order Mycobacteriales; family Mycobacteriaceae; genus Mycobacterium. Next base: position 229,326 of record CAWKNK010000007.1, read on the forward strand.
GCAACATGTTGCGCAGCCGGATGTTGGCGAACGTGCCGCGGATCATCACCTCGTGATTGCCGCGCCGCGACCCGAAGGAGTTGTAGTCCTTGCGGTCCACGCCGTGCTTGTCGAGGTATTGGGCCGCCGGGGTGCCCGGCTTGATGCTGCCCGCGGGGGAGATGTGGTCGGTGGTCACCGAGTCGCCCAGCAGCGCAAGCACCCGCGCGCCGGTGATGTCGTTGACCGGCTCGGGGTCGGCCGACATCCCCTCGAAGTACGGGGGCTTGCGCACATACGTCGAGTCCGGGTCCCACTCGAAGGTGTCGCCGCTCGGGGTTGGCAGGTTGCGCCACCGCTCGTCACCCTTGAACACGTCGGCGTAGTTCCTGGTGAACATCTCCTGGTTGATCGCCGACGCGATGGTGTCCGAGACGTCCTTCTGCGAAGGCCAGATGTCCTTGAGGAAGACGTCATTGCCGTCCTTGTCGGTGCCGAGCGGTTCCTTCTCGAAGTCGAAGTCCATCGTCCCGGCCAGCGCGTAGGCGACCACCAGCGGCGGTGACGCCAGGTAGTTCATCTTCACGTCGGGGTTGATGCGGCCCTCGAAGTTGCGGTTGCCGGACAACACCGCGGCCACCGAGAGGTCGTTGTCGTTGATCACTTTCGAGATCTCCTCCGGCAGCGGGCCGGAGTTGCCGATGCAGGTGGTGCAGCCATAGCCGACCAGGTAGAAGCCCAGTTTCTCCAAATACGGCCACAGGCCGGCCTTTTCGTAGTAGTCGTTGACCACCTGAGAACCGGGAGCCATCGTGGTCTTCACCCACGGCTTGGAGGCCAGGCCCTTGTCGACGGCGTTGCGGGCCAGCAGGGCCGCGCCCAGCATCACCTCGGGATTGGAGGTGTTGGTGCACGACGTGATCGCGGCGATCACCACCGCGCCGTGGTCGAGCACGAATTCGCCGTATTCGTCGGACTTCACCTTCACCGGGTTGCTCACCCGGCCCTTCGCGTGCGCGGCGGCCGAGTGAATCTTCGGCGCGTCGTCGGCATGGCCGTTCTGCGGCTGCCCGGGGTCACTCGCCGGGAACGACTCGTCGACGGACTCGTCGAGCTTCGAGTACTCCTGCTTGTCGGGATCGTCGCCGACGTAGCTGGGAATGGTCTTGCGGAACATGGACTTGGCGTCCGACAACGCGATTCGGTCCTGCGGGCGCTTCGGCCCGGCGATCGACGGCACCACGTCGGACAGATTGAGTTCGATGTATTCGGAGTAGGCGGGTTCGTGGCTGGCGTCATGCCACATGCCCTGCTCTTTGGCGTAGGCCTCGACCAGCGCCAGCTGCTCCTCCTTGCGGCCGGTGAACCGCAGGTAGGAGATGGTCTCCTCGTCGATCGGGAAAATCGCCGCGGTGGAACCGAATTCGGGGCTCATGTTGCCCAGGGTGGCGCGGTTGGCCAGCGGCACCTCGGCCACGCCGTCGCCGTAGAACTCGACGAACTTGCCGACCACGCCATGCTTGCGCAGCATCTCGGTGACGGTCAGCACGACGTCGGTGGCCGTGACGCCGGCCTGAATCTCGCCGGTCAGCTTGAAACCGACGACCCGCGGGATCAACATCGACACCGGCTGACCGAGCATCGCGGCCTCCGCCTCGATGCCGCCGACGCCCCAGCCCAGCACGCCGAGGCCGTTGACCATCGTGGTGTGCGAGTCGGTGCCCACGCAGGTGTCGGGGTAGGCAGTTATTGTTCCGGACCCGTCGCGTTCCATCACCACGCTCGCCAGGTACTCGATGTTGACCTGGTGCACGATGCCGGTGCCCGGCGGCACCACCTTGAAGTCGCGGAAAGCGCCCTGGCCCCACCGCAAGAACTGGTAGCGCTCCCCGTTGCGCTGGTACTCGATTTCGACGTTGCGCTCGAAGGCGTCGGCGGTGCCGAACAGGTCGGCGATCACCGAGTGGTCGATCACCAGGTCGGCCGGAGCCAGCGGGTTGACCTTCTCCGCCTTGCCGCCGAGGTCGCCGATCGCCTCACGCATGGTGGCCAGGTCGACGATGCACGGCACCCCGGTGAAGTCCTGCATCACGACGCGGGCGGGCGTGTACTGGATCTCAATGCTGGGCTCCGCCTTGGGATCCCAGTTCGCGATGGCCTCGATGTGGTCTTTGGTGATGTTGCTGCCGTCCTCGTTGCGCAGCAGGTTCTCGGCGAGGACCTTGAGGCTGTAGGGGAGTTTCTCGGTGTTGGGGACGGCGTCGAGACGATAGATCTGGTAACTGTTGTCGCCGACCTTGAGGGTGTCGCGTGCTCCGAACGAGTTCACAGAATCTTCTTTGGTCACTTCAACTCCCGAGGATTAAGTTCTCCCACCGACGGGCCGTGTCGGCGGTGCGGTGCCACTTTAACAGTACGCTTGTCCTGCTTAAGACGGGGCACCGTAGTTCCAGTCTTATCGCGTAAGTCGAGGGTTTAAACCCCCCGGGATGAAGTCGCGTACGGTGCCTGTAGCGCTACGGCAGGAGGGACATCATGACCTTGCACCCGGTCCTACCCGTCTACATCCCACAAGATGTCGACATGAGCGCGGTCAAGGCTCAGGTCGCCGCCACCGGCGTCAGTGCGTCGCCGGCGGAGTTGCCGGGCCTGCTGCAGATCGTCGATGACGCTCATGCCAAGGGCATCAACCTCAAGATCGTGCTGCTCGATCACAACCCCCCGAACGACACTCCGCTGCGCGACATCTCCACCGTGGTCGGCGCCGACTACCACGACGCCACCGTCCTGACGCTGAGCCCGAACTACGTCGGCAGCTACAGCACCCAGTTCCCGCGGGTCACCCTGGAGGCCGGCGAGGACATCGCCAAGACGGGCAACCCGGTGGTCTCGGCGCAGCACTTCCTGAACGAGCTGAACGCCCCGGAATTTCCCTGGACGGGCCTGACCATATTCCTGTTGCTCGCCGTGCTCGGCGCGGCCGTCGGGACCCGTTTCCTGCAGTTGCGCGGCAAGCGTCCAGCAACCACGGCGGATTCGGCGGAAACGCACGAAGTGACGCCCACCAACACGGCCTAGCCACGCGCATCCGGCCCGGCAGGTCGCGTCGGGCGGTTCCGGCACGTCTTCGCGGCAAACACAGTAGGTCACCGTTCGGTCACATTAAACGCACGTAGAGAGTGCGATTTCTGTGGAGCGTTTGCACGCCCAATAGCGTGACGTACGGTGCAAATGATGCTGGTGTTATCTTTGGCGCCTTTAGAGAGATCCGTGGCCGGCGCCTCCCGTCGCGTTGAGCCGTAGGAGACCTGAGTCGAATGAGACGCACACGCCGGGGCTCTGCTGCGCAGCCGGTCGCGAGGCTGGTCCGGCCGGTCGTGTCATCGGTGTTGAGCGTGGCCATGCTGCTATGCACGCCGGGGCTGGCACACGGTGATCCCGCCGCCGACACCCTGGCCGGACTGATCGCCAACGTCGCCAAGGCCAATCAACGCCTGGAGAATCTGAGCGCCGAAATCCAGACGGAACAGGAGAGCGTCAATAAGGCGCTGGTCGACGTCGAGACCTCCCGCGACAACGCCGCCGTGGCCCAACACGACCTGGAGAGCAGCCAGCAGGCGGTCAAAGACGCCAACACCGCGATCGCCGCGGCCCAACAGCGGTTCGACACGTTCGCCGCGGCCACCTATATGAACGGCCCGTCGAGCAGTTACCTGACCGCCGGCAGCCCCGACGACATCATCGCCACCGAGGCCGCCGCCAAGACCCTGTCCGCGAGTTCCCAAACGGTGATGGCCAAGCTGCAGCGGGCGCGGACCGAACAGGTGAACAGGGAATCGGCGGCGCGGCTGGCCAAGCAGAAGGCCGACAAGGCCGCCGCCGACGCCAAGGGCAGCCAGGACGCCGCGGTGACCGCGCTGACCGATTCCAAGCGCAAGTTCGACGAACAACGCGAACAAGTCACTCGCCTGGCCGCCGAGCGCGACGAGGCTCAGGCCAAACTCGATGCGGCCAAACGGCAATGGTCGACCGGCCCGGGCGGGCCCGGTGCCCCGGCGTCGGGTGACCGGTGGGAGACCGGCTCGCCGGGTGCGCCGGCGCCGCAGGCCGGGGCGCGCCGGTGGGACGGCGCCTGGGATCCCACCCTGCCGATGATCCCCAGCGCCAACATCCCGGGTGACCCGATCGCGGTGATCAACCAGGTGTTGGGCATCTCGGCCACCTCGACGCAGGTCACCGCGGGTCTGGGCCGCAACTTCCTGCAGCAGCTCGGCATCCTCAAGCCCGACGACACCGGCATCACCAACGCGTCCCCCGGTGCGACGGCCGGGCGGATCCCGCGGGTCTACGGGCGGCAGGCCTCCGAATACGTGATCCGGCGCGGGATGTCGCAGATCGGCGTGCCCTACTCCTGGGGCGGCGGCAACGCCGCCGGGCCGAGTAAGGGCATCGATTCCGGGGCCGGCATCACCGGCTTCGACTGTTCGGGGCTGGTCCTGTACTCGTTCGCCGGGGTGGGCATCAAGCTGCCGCACTACTCGGGGTCGCAGTACAACCTGGGCCGCAAGATCCCGTCCTCGCAGATGCGCCGCGGCGACGTCATCTTCTACGGCCCGGGCGGGAGCCAGCACGTGACGATCTACCTCGGCGACGGCCAGATGCTCGAGGCGCCCGACATCGGGCTGAAGGTCCGCGTCGCGCCGGTGCGTACCAGCGGTATGACCCCCTACGTCGTCCGCTACATCGAATACTGAACGAGGAGCCATGCGCCGCAAGCGGATTCGTCTCATCAACTTCGCCTGGATCACCACCGTGGTGACCGGGCTGATGTTGTCGGTGGCCAGCCCGGCTCCCCTGGCCGGGCCGACCCCGGCCCGTGGGATCCCACCCTGCCGGCGACGATCAGCGCCGGCGCTCCCGGAGACCCGCTCGCGGTCGCCAACGCCTCGTTGCAGGCCACCGCGCAGGCCACCCAGACCACGTTCGATCTGGGCAAGCAATTCCTCGGCGGGCTGGGCATCAACATCGGCGGCAATGACGCCCCCGCCCCCGCGGCCGCCACCAACCCCGGCGGCAAGATCCCGCGCGTCTACGGCCGGCAGGCCATCGAATACGTCATCAAGCGGGCGGGCTCCCAGATGGGCGTCCCGTACTCCTGGGGTGGCGGATCGCTGGACGGTCCGAGCAAGGGCGTCGGCGACGGCGCCAACATCAACGGCTTCGACTGCTCGGGCCTGATGCGCTACGCCTTCGCCGGGGTCGGTGTGCTGATCCCGCGGTTCTCCGGCGACCAGTACAACGCCGGCCGGCACATCCCGCAGGACCAGGCCAGGCGCGGCGACCTCATCTTCTACGGCCCGAACGGCAGCCAGCACGTCACCATGTACCTGGGCAACGGCCAGATGCTGGAGGCATCGAGCCTCGCCGGGAAGGTGACCGTCAGCCCGGTTCGCACGCCCGGCATGACGCCGTTCCTGACTAGGATCATCGAGTACTGATCCAGGTGCGTTTCGAGGTGGGATGCCCGGCCGGATGCCAGGGGCGAACCACCAGCGTCGACGGAATCCGGCGGGCCTGGAATAGTTGGACGCGGGCACGTCGCGGCCCCACGACAGTGGTGGTGCAAGCAGTCGTGTCCGATTGAGCTGTGGAGGGTAATTGATGACAGCAGCAGGTGGGCCGCCTCCGGGCGCCAGCGGTTACTCGGGCCCGGGTGGTCCTCCCGGCTCGCCGGCCCCTGAGGCGCCGTCCGGCGGCGGTAATGGCCTGGCCGCCGAGGTGCACACCCTCGAGCGGGCCATCTTCGAGGTCAAGCGGATCATCGTCGGCCAGGACCAGCTCGTCGAGCGGATGCTGGTCGGCCTGCTCTCCAAGGGCCACGTGTTGCTCGAGGGTGTCCCCGGCGTGGCCAAGACGCTGGCCGTCGAGACCTTCGCCAAGGTGGTGGGCGGCACGTTCGCCCGCATCCAGTTCACGCCCGACCTGGTGCCCACCGACATCATCGGTACCCGCATCTACCGGCAGGGCAAGGAGGAGTTCGACACCGAGCTCGGCCCGGTGGTGGTGAACTTCCTGCTCGCCGACGAGATCAACCGCGCCCCGGCGAAGGTGCAGTCGGCGCTGCTGGAGGTCATGCAGGAACGCCAGGTGTCGATCGGTGGCAAGAGGTTCCCGCTGCCCAACCCCTTCCTGGTGATGGCGACGCAGAACCCGATCGAGCACGAGGGCGTGTACCCGCTGCCCGAGGCCCAGCGGGACCGCTTCCTGTTCAAGATCAACGTCGGCTACCCGTCGCCCGAAGAGGAGCGGGAGATCATCTACCGGATGGGCGTGAAGCCGCCGCAGCCCAAGCAGATCCTGAACACCGGCGACCTGTTGCGGCTGCAGGACATCGCGGCCAACGGCTTCGTCCACCACGCGCTGGTCGACTACGTGGTGCGCGTCGTCATGGCCACCCGTTATCCCGAGCAGCTCGGGATGAACGATGTCAAGACGTGGATCTCGTTCGGCGCGTCCCCGCGTGCCTCGTTGGGCATCATCGCGGCGTCCCGCTCGCTGGCGCTGGTGCGCGGCCGCGACTATGTGATCCCGCAAGACGTCGTCGATGTCATTCCCGACGTCCTGCGGCACCGGTTGGTGCTCACCTACGACGCGCTCGCCGACGAAATCTCGCCGGAGATCGTCATCAACCGAATCCTGCAGACGGTCGCCCTCCCTCAGGTCAATGCCGTTCCGCAGCAAGGGCAGTCGGTGCCCCCGGTGATGCAGGCCGCCGGGGCGGCCAGCGGTCGGTGACCGATCCCAAGGGGCCGGCGGGGTCACATCCGCCATCGATGCAGCGCGGGCAGATCGTCGACCCGAAGCTGGCAGCGGCCCTGCGCACACTCGAGCTGACGGTCAAGCGCAAGCTCGACGGTGTCCTGCACGGTGACCATCTCGGCCTGATCCCGGGACCGGGCTCGGAGCCGGGGGAGTCACGCGAGTACCAGCCGGGGGACGACGTCCGGCGGATGGACTGGGCCGTCACCGCGCGCACCATGCACCCCCACGTCCGGCAGATGATCGCCGACCGCGAACTGGAAACCTGGCTGGTGGTCGACATGTCGGCCAGCCTGGACTTCGGCACCACGGTGTGCGAGAAGCGGGACCTTGCGGTCGCGGCCGCGGCCGCGATCACGTTCCTCAACAGCGGCGGCGGCAACCGGCTCGGCGCGCTGATCGCCAACGGGCAGACGATGACGCGGGTCCCGGCGCGCTCCGGGCGCCAGCACGAGCAGACGCTATTGCGCACCATAGCCACGACGCCCAGGGCGCCGGTCGGGGTGCGCGGGGATCTGGCGACGGCCATCGACGCGCTGCGCCGCCCGGAACGCCGTCGCGGCATGGCGGTGATCATCAGCGACTTCCTGGGTCCGATCAACTGGATGCGCCCGCTGCGGGCGATCGCGGCCCGGCACGAGGTGCTCGCCATCGAGGTGCTCGACCCCCGCGACGTCGAACTGCCCGACATCGGCGACGTCGTGCTGCAGGACGCCGAGTCGGGCGTCACCCGTGAGTTCACCATCGACGCCCAGCTGCGTGACGATTTCGCCAAGGCGGCCGCCGCGCACCGCGCCGACGTGGCGCGCACCTTCCGAAGCTGCGGCGCCCCGATACTGCCGCTGCGCACCGACCGCGACTGGATCGCCGACATCGTCCGTTTCGTCGAGTCCCGCCGGCGCGGGGCACTGGCGGGGCGGCAGTGACATTGCCGCTGCTCGGCCCGATGTCGCTGTCCGGCTTCGAACACTCCTGGTTTTTCCTTGTCCTTCTGGTGGTCTTCGGGCTCGCCGCGATGTACGTCCTGATGCAGTTGGCGCGGCAGCGGCGGATGTTGCGATTCGCCAACATGGAGCTTCTGGAAAGCGTTGCGCCCAATCGTCCTTCGCGTTGGCGGCACGTGCCGGCGATCCTGCTGGTGGCTTCGCTGGTGCTGTTCACCGTCGCGATGGCAGGACCGACCAACGACGTCCGCATTCCCCGCAACCGCGCGGTGGTGATGCTGGTGATCGACGTGTCGCAGTCGATGCGCGCCACCGACGTGGAGCCCAACCGGATGGCGGCCGCGCAGGAGGCGGCCAAGCAGTTCGCCGACGAATTGACCCCGGGCATCAACCTGGGTCTGATCGAGTATGCGGGGACCGCGACCGTGTTGGTGCAACCGACAACCAACCGCGACGCGACCAAGAACGGACTGGACAAACTCCAGTTCGCCGACCGCACCGCCACCGGGGAAGGCATCTTCACCGCGTTACAGGCCATCGCCACGGTCGGTGCGGTGATCGGCGGCGGGGACAAGCCGCCGCCGGCGCGCATCGTGTTGTTCTCCGACGGCAAGGAGACGATGCCGACCAACCCGGACAACCCCAAGGGCGCCTTCACCGCGGCGCGCACGGCCAAGGACCAGGGTGTGCCGATTTCGACGATCTCGTTCGGCACCCCATACGGCTTCGTCGAGATCAATGACCAGCGCCAGCCCGTGCCCGTCGACGACTCCACGATGAAGAAGGTCGCCGAGCTTTCCGGGGGGAGCTGGTACAACGCCGGCAGCCTGGCGGAGCTGAAGGCCGTCTACGCGACGCTGCAGCAGCAGATCGGCTACGAGACCATCAAGGGCGATGCCAGCGTGGGCTGGGTTCGGCTGGGCGCGCTGGTGCTGGTGCTCGCGGCGCTGGCGGCGCTGCTCATCAACCGCCGGCTACCGACGTAGCCTGGCCTCTTTCCTTTGCGCGCGAGCGTAACGCCACTGCGAAATCCGGCTTGATTTTTGGCACTGGCGTTACGCTCGGCGCGCTCGTGCCTGGGCCACCCGGCGAACGATGTCGTCCGGATGGTCTTCGGCGATGACCCGGACCACAATCCACCCGAAGCGCTGCTCCAGCTTTTCCAGTCGTCGTATGTCCTTCACGTATTGGTAGCGACTGGACCGGTGTTGGTCGCCGTCGTACTCGATCGCCACCTTGATGTCCTCCCATCCCATGTCGAGGAAGGCCTCCACCCATCCCCATTCGTTGCGTACAACGATCTGTGTCTGGGGACGCGGAAACCCGGCACGCAGCAGCAGCAGGCGAAGCCAAGTCTCCTTCGGCGACTGAGCTCCGCCGTCGACGAGCTCCAGAGCGGCTCGAGCTGCCTTCATGCCGCGGCGGCCTCGATAGCGGTCTACCAGTAGCTCTACATCGGCCACCTTCAAATCGGTTGCCTGCGTGAGTGCGTCGACCGCAGCCACTGCGAAGCCCAGCGGCCACCGCCGCGCCAGGTCAAGGGCCGTTCGCGGCGGCGTGGTGGCGCGCATGCCGTCGATGATTGTGATCTCGTCCGGCTCGATGCGTTCTTCCCAAGTCTGTATGCCGTCCGCGGGGCGGCGGTTGGTGTCGATGATCGCAGCAGGCAGCGCCGGATCGATCCACTTGGCGCCATGTAAGGCAGCTGCGGAAAAGCCGGCGAGGATGCCGCGCCGCCGCGAGCGCAGCCAACACGCCTTTGCGAGCATTGTTGGCGTGAGCTCAGCGCCGCGCGGGACATACACGTCCTGATGCAGAGCAACGTAGCGGCTGCGCAACTCATAAGGGGATAGCCGGCGCGCAGCCAGGGCTTCTCTGCCCAAGAACGGATCTGTCATGGCGGAAGTTTGCCGACGCCCACTGACAACTCGCGCGAGCGTAGCGTCACTGCGAAATTCCCGGCGATTTCTCGCAGTGGCGTTACGCTCGCTGAGCCGATTGCAGCCTCGCCGCGCCGAGGCGATAGGTTGACGGGGTGACTGACACAGCCACCGAGAACACCACCGAAAGTGCTGCCGACGGCGGCAAACCCGCATTCGTATCCCGTTCAGTCCTGGTGACGGGCGGAAACCGGGGGATCGGTCTGGCGATCGCACAGCGGCTGGCCGCCGACGGCCACAAGGTGGCCGTCACGCACCGCGGATCCGGGGCGCCCGAGGGGCTGTTCGGCGTCGAGTGTGACGTCACCGACAACGACGCCGTCGATCGCGCCTTCAAAGAGGTCGAGGAGCACCAGGGTCCCGTCGAGGTACTGGTGTCCAACGCCGGCCTAGCCGCGGACGCATTCCTCATGCGGATGACCGAGGAGAAGTTCGAGAAGGTCATCGACGCCAACCTCACCGGGGCGTTCCGGGTGGCTCAACGGGCGTCGCGCAGCATGACCAAGAAGCGGTTCGGCCGGATGATCTTCATAGGTTCGGTCTCCGGCACCTGGGGCATCGGCAACCAGGCCAACTACGCAGCCTCCAAGGCCGGCGTGATCGGCATGGCCCGCTCGATCGCCCGGGAACTGTCCAAGGCCGGCGTGACCGCGAACGTGGTGGCCCCGGGCTACATCGACACCGACATGACCCGTGCGCTGGATGAGCGGATTCAGGCGGGGGCACTGGAATTCATCCCGGCGAAGCGGGTCGGCACCGCCGCCGAGGTCGCCGGGGTGGTCAGCTTCCTGGCGTCCGAGGATGCGAGTTACATCTCCGGTGCGGTCATCCCGGTCGACGGCGGCATGGGTATGGGCCACTGACTTCAACCACGACGACTTCAACGGCGACATTAAGGACGGACATGGCAGGACTGCTCGACGGCAAACGGATCCTGGTCAGCGGGATCATCACGGACTCGTCGATCGCGTTTCACATCGCCAAGGTGGCCCAGGAAGCGGGGGCACAGTTGGTGCTGACCGGGTTCGACCGGTTGCGGCTGATCCAGCGCATCGCCGACCGGCTCCCGGAGAAGGCCCCGCTGATCGAACTCGACGTGCAGAACGAGAAGCACCTGGAGACCCTGGGTGAGCGGGTGACGGCCGAGATCGGTGAGGGCAACAAGCTGGACGGCGTCGTGCACTCGATCGGCTTCATGCCGCAGACCGGGATGGGCATCAACCCGTTCTTCGACGCGCCGTACGAGGACGTCGCCAAGGGCATCCACATCTCCGCGTATTCGTATGCCTCGCTGGCCAAGGCGCTGCTGCCGATCATGAACCCCGGCGGATCCATCGTCGGCATGGACTTCGACCCCAGCCGCGCCATGCCGGCCTACAACTGGATGACGGTGGCCAAGAGCGCGCTGGAGTCGGTCAACCGGTTCGTGGCTCGCGAGGCCGGCAAATACGGGGTGCGCTCGAATCTCGTTGCGGCGGGACCCATCCGGACGCTGGCGATGAGCGCGATCGTCGGTGGCGCGCTCGGTGAGGAGGCCGGCGCGCAGATGCAACTGCTGGAAGAGGGCTGGGACCAGCGCGCGCCGATCGGCTGGAACATGAAGGACCCCACCCCGGTCGCCAAGACGGTGTGCGCTCTACTTTCGGAGTGGCTGCCGGCCACCACCGGCACCATCATTTACGCCGATGGTGGCGCTAGCACCCAATTGCTCTAGACCACAATGGAATTCGACGCCGTCCTGCTGCTGTCGTTCGGCGGGCCGGAAGGGCCCGAGCAGGTGCGGCCGTTCCTGGAGAACGTCACCCGGGGTCGCAATGTGCCGCCCGAGCGCCTCGACGACGTCGCCGAGCACTACCTGTATTTCGGCGGGGTGTCACCGATCAACGGGATCAACCGCGCCCTGATCACCGAGCTGCGGGCGGAACTGGACCTGCCGGTCTACTTCGGCAACCGCAACTGGGAGCCCTACGTCGAAGATGCGGTTGCGGCCATGCGCGACAACGGTGTTCGTCGCGCTGCGGTGTTCACCACGTCGGCGTGGAGCGGCTACTCCAGCTGTACGCAGTACACCGAAGACATCTCCCGGGCGCGCCGGGCGGCCGGGCCGGACGCCCCCGGGCTGGTCAAGCTGCGGCCGTATTTCGACCACCCGCTGTTCGTGGAGATGTTCGCCGGGGCCGTCGCGGCCGCGGCCGAAAGCGTGCCCGCCGGCGCGCGGCTGGTGTTCACCGCGCATTCGGTCCCGGTGGCCGCCGACCAGCGCCTCGGCCCGAGGTTGTACAGCCGCCAAGTCGCTTATGCCACAAGGCTGGTCGCGGCCGCGGCCGGATATCCCGATTACGATCTGGCCTGGCAGTCGCGTTCGGGCCCGCCGCAGGTGCCGTGGTTGGAGCCGAGTGTCGAGGACCGTCTCACGGCGCTGGCCGCCTCGGGCACCGAGGCCGTCATCGTCTGCCCGATCGGGTTCGTTGCCGACCACATCGAGGTGGTGTGGGATCTCGACCAGGAGTTGCGATCCCAAGCCGAGGCGGCGGGGATGACGTTTGCCCGGGCCGCCACGCCCAACGCCGATCGTCGATTCGCCCGGCTGGCCGCCGATCTGATCGACGAACTGCGAACCGGCCGAAACCCGACCCGGGTGGCCGGCTCCGACCCGGTGCCCGGTTGTCTCGCCAGCGTCGACGGCGCGCCGTGTCGTCCGCCGCACTGCGCTGCGGCCGAATACGCCTAATCGGCCGTCAATCAGCCCAGGCCGAGTGCAGGATCGCGGTCACGGCGGCCATCCGCGCCGAACGCACCACGGCGGTCAGCGGCCGCAGCGCGTCGCTGGCGATGCGAGCCTCCGAAGAGGATTGCGTGCCGAACGGCTCCGGCCCGGCGACGACGGGCGCGGCGAAACGCTCCGGCGAGTCGGGTGACCGACTGAGTCCGGCGCTGACCGCGATGATGGCGTCGACGTGCGCGGCGTTCTCCAGCACCCGCAGTGCGCGGGACGGCGCATGGTCGGGAACCCGGTGCTGCCGTGCGGATTCCAGCAGCTGCTCGACGAGTCCCCGGGGATCGTCGATGTCGGCCGCGGCTGATCCCAGACCGATGGCGCCGAGCGCATCGGCGGCCGACCGCACGGCCGACCGCAGCGTGTATTCGGCATCCCCGAGCTCGTACTGGTCGAGCACCGGCGCGCCAGGCAGCGAGTACACCGTCCAGGACAGCGCGCACAATTCCGGGAAGTCCGCCGATTCGTCGAGGTCGTCGTAGGAGAACTCGGGGACCAGCCCGACGGCGGCGGCGGGATCGTGCGGGTGGGCGATGATGATCGCCTCGCCCGCGGCCAGGGCGTCACGCTCGAACTGCGTCCCCGGCGTCAGCCCGCGCACATCGCCGGGCATGGGCAAAAGCACATTGATCGTCCCGCGCAACCGGCCTGGGCCGTCCGGAGCGGGCGCCGAGCGGCCAACCGCGGCGCGCAGCGTCTGCAGCAGCGTCACGCTCCCGGCGTCGTGCACATCGGGCCACGGCAGCCCGGTGTGACCGGCGGCGACCGCATCATACGCGGTGACCGATTGCTTTGGCGCCCATACCGATAACGCGTCCAGGACGTCGTCGGGCGCGGCCTTGCCTGCGAGCCAGGCGTTGGCCCACACGGACAGCGAGACACTGGGACACCACACGATTCCGCAGTGTAGTTGTTTTGCCCGGCAAAGGCGGATCACGCGTATTCTGGCCGCATGCCCGCGGCGGTGCTTTGGCTAATATTCGCGCTGGTGCTTGCCGGTGCGGAGGCGCTCACCGGCCATCTGTTTTTAGTGATGCTCGGCGGCGGCGCGTTGGCCGCGGCGGTAACCAGCTGGCTGACGGAGTGGCCGGTGTGGGCAAACGGGGCGGTGTTTTTGATCGTCTCGATTCTGCTGCTGGTGCTGGTTCGGCCCCCGTTACGGCGGCGGCTGACGCCCGCCCAGGTGCTGCAGACGGGTATCGAGGCGCTGGAGGGTAAGAAGGCGCTGGTGCTCGAACGGATCAGCCGCGACCGGGGCCAGGTGAAACTTAACGGCGAGGTATGGACGGCGCGCCCGCTCAACGACGCGGACATCTACGAACCCGGCGAGTCGGTGACCGTCATGGAGATCGACGGTGCCACCGCGGTGGTCTTCAAGAGTGGTCTTTAACGACTGCGAGAGACGCTGTTAGAAAGGAACTCCGATGCAAGGTGCGGTTGCTGGTTTGGTGTTGTTGGCCGTCCTGGTGATATTCGCCATCGTCGTCGTGGCCAAGTCGGTTGCCCTGATACCTCAGGCGGAAGCCGCGGTGATCGAACGGCTGGGTCGATACAGCCGTACGGTCAGCGGGCAGCTGACGTTGTTGGTGCCGTTCATCGACCGGGTGCGCGCCCGGGTGGATCTGCGTGAGCGCGTGGTGTCGTTCCCGCCGCAACCGGTGATCACCGAGGACAACCTGACCCTCAATATCGACACGGTGGTCTACTTCCAGGTCACCAGCCCGCAGGCCGCCGTCTATCAGATCAGCAACTACATCGTCGGCGTCGAGCAGCTCACCACCACCACGCTGCGCAACGTTGTCGGCGGCATGACGCTGGAACAGACCTTGACCTCCCGCGACCAGATCAACGGTCAATTGCGCGGCGTCCTGGACGAAGCGACCGGCCGCTGGGGCCTGCGGGTCGCCCGGGTCGAGCTGCGCAGCATCGACCCGCCGCCGTCGATCCAGGCCTCGATGGAAAAGCAGATGAAGGCCGACCGCGAGAAGCGAGCGATGATCTTGACCGCCGAAGGTATGCGCGAGTCGTCGATCAAAGAGGCCGAGGGCGCCAAGCAGGCGCAGATCCTGGCGGCCGAGGGAGCCAAGCAGGCCGCGATCCTGGCCGCCGAGGGCGATCGGCAGTCGCGAATGCTGCGCGCCCAGGGTGAGCGCGCCGCGGCCTACCTGCAGGCGCAGGGACAGGCGAAGGCCATCGAGAAGACGTTCGCCGCGATCAAGGCCGGCCGGCCCACGCCGGAGATGCTGGCCTACCAGTACCTGCAGACGCTGCCGGAGATGGCCCGCGGTGACGCCAACAAGGTGTGGGTGGTGCCCAGCGACTTCAGCGCGGCGTTGCAGGGATTCACCAGACTGCTGGGCGCCCCGGGGCAGGACGGGGTGTTCCGGTTTGAGCCATCCCCGGTCGACGAGGCACCCACGCATGCCGCCGAATCCGACGCCGCGGACGTGGCCGATTGGTTCTCCACCGAGAGCGACCCCGCGATCGCCCAGGCGGTGGCCAAGGCCGAGGCGATCGCCCGCCAGCCGGTGGACGGGCAGCCGGGCGCACCGCCGGAATTGACCTAATAGGACTTTGTCTATGAGTGTCTTGACTTCACCGAAAACCTATGCGGGGCTTGCCGCATTCCATGCCGTCGACGCAGTGGGGTGCGCGGTCCAGGTGGCTCCCATCAAGAAGATCCTGGACGACCTCGGTGTTCCGGAAGGCGTTCGCCCGGTCCTGCCGGTGGTCAAGGCTGCCGCCGCCGTGGGCTTGCTGTCGGTCACCTGGTTTCCCGCCTTGGCGCGGCTGACGACGGCGATGCTGACGTTGTATTTCGTCTTGGCCGTGGGCGCGCACGTCCGCGCACACGACAAGGTGGTCAAGACCCTGCCGGCGGCGTCGTTTCTGGTCTTGTTCGCGGCGATGACGGCCAAGGGCCCGAACCGCAGTTAGCGCAGCCGTAACTCGACCATCGGCTGGAGCCAAACCGGCGCCCGCATGAGACGGCGCGACCGCAGCAGTCGTTCGCCGACCCGTTCGGCTCGGCCTCACCAGGGGAACTAGCAGCTGGCCGCATAGATGCGGGCGCACCGGGAGCCGCAGCAGGCGGCGGTGCGGGGTTAGGTGGACCAGTGCGGGTGTGGTCGGAGGTCATCTGGCTCCCCACGTCGTTGGTTGTCGGTAATCGAACGGTACTGGCGGTACTCGAAGTTGAAGTGAAGCAGCGGGCATGACCCAGTAGTCGGCCTTCAGCGGGGCGCGGCCGCTGCGGTCACGGCGGTGAGGTTCCACTTGTCCAGCCAGGGCTGCACCAGCTCGGCGACGGAGAACTTGGCCGGCGCCGAGCACCCGGCATTGGGCGTGCGGGGGTCGCCGCCGCGGATGAGGATGCCGACCGCGCGAACGGTGCCGTCGCTCTGGATGAGATAGACCGGGCCGCCCGAATCGCCGCACTGGCCGGCCGCCAAAAAGATGACCTTGCTCTCGGTGACATCGAGGATCGGTCCGCACGCGGCTTGGCCGGAGCCCATGCCGAACTTGCACAGCTGCTGGCCGATCTCCAGGTCGGTTGTGACGCCGGAGACCGGCAGCGACGCACCGATAGCCGAAGTCGTGGGAACGTTGTCGCCGTCGAGCACAATCAGGCCGATGTCGTGCTGTTCGATGTGAACTCCCTCGCTGACCGTTTGGCTGAACGTGCCCAGCGTCGCGTAGGGCAGGATCCCGGCGAAGTTCATCGTTACCTTGCTGGGCTCGCCAGGCCGGTTGCAGTGGCCGGCGGTGAGAACACCGGCCTGACCGGTGCTGGTTCGCACCAAAAACCCGGCGGTACAGCCCATTCCACCGGAACCGTCGGCGTACTCGATATAGATGCCTGCACCGGGGCCAACGGCACTTGCCGCGGGCAAATCGATCGGCGATAAGACGGGCGAGGGTATGGGTTCTTGCGCCGGGTCGGCATTTTTCGGCAGCAGGCAAACCGCTGCCACGAGTGCGGCGGCGCTGCACAGCGCCGCAATCGTCAGCAACGAGGCATGCATTCTCGGACGTTGTGACGGCGTGTGCGGCACATGGGCTCCGCCGATTACGCCCTCTTTCGGCTTGCGATGCCGCTCAGACTGCGAGCCCCAACCCGCAAGCTCCAGCGCGCGCACCTTCGCCATGGGATAGATCATTCAGGCAAAGAGCGGCGCACTCAACAGCGCCGGTCGATCAGCTGATGCCGGCGGGCTCGGGGGAGGGTTCTTCGCCGAGGGAGCGGTGCGCGCGGCGATGGTGGTGCCGGCGGAAGTGGCGGATCTCGACAACCAGCCCGGCCAGTCCCAAAGCGCCGGTGCATGCGGACACCAGGAACAGCAGCGAGCTGGGGTGACCGGCCAGCGCGTCGCCGAGGATCACCACGGCGGCGGTGCCGGGCAGCAGGCCGGCCAGCGTGGCCAGCGTGTAGGGCAGCACACGCACCGTTGACGCGCCGGCGGCGTAGTTGATCGCGGAGAACGGCACGGCGGGAATCAACCGCAGCGACAAAATGGCCAGCCAGCCCCGTTGCCGCAAGCGCTCGTCCACCGTGTCGATCGAGCGGTGGCGAACCAGGCGGTTCAGCCGCCACCCGGCCGCGCGCACCAACAGCATCGCGATCAGCGCGCTCGCGGTGCTGGCGACCACCGCGATAGCGACGCCCAACATCGGGCCGAACAGCAGCCCGGCGGCCAGGGTGAACGCCGTGCGGGGGACCGGCACCACCGTGGCCACGATGTGCGCACCCAGAAACGCCAACGGGAACCAGGGGCCCACCGATTCCGCCCAGTCGCGCATCTGCACCGGCGTGGGCAGCGGAAGCCATGACGCCAGCGCCACCAGGACTGTGATACCGACCACTGTCGCCACGACCCGCGGCCGAGACACCTGCCGCGCGGCCGCGCCGATCGCGCAGCCGACATCGCGCAGGGTGCCGCTGATTCTGCAGGTGGCGGAAGCCGTCACGGCTGTCAAGGTTACGGGGCCCAGATGAATAACTCGTTTCCCGAGGCTGGCGTTTCGTCGTGGACCGGGCCCGCCTGCCGCACCTCGCGGTTTTTAGCGGGGAGCCCGATCAATTAGCCTGATTAGCAACTGGCATCCCCCACTCAACGTGCCAATTGCTGGGAAAAAGGGAGCAATCGGTGTCCATTGATGTACCCGAGCTGGCCGACCTAGAACAGGTTCGCGGGCGTTGGCGCACCGCGGTCGCCGGTGTGCTGGCCAAGAGCACCGGGAGGGAGCCCGCGCAGCTGGGCGACCAGCCCGAGCAGCTCCTGGAAACCCCGACCTACGAGGGGATCCCTGTCCGGGCGCTGTACACCGCGCTCGACGAGCTGCCGGAGCCGCCGCTGCCGGGCGAGTGGCCCTACGTGCGTGGGGGCGACGCACTGCGCGACATCACCTCCGGCTGGAAGGTCGCCGAAGGCTTCCCCGGCCAGCCGGCGGGCCATCCTCCAGGAGAAGCCAACGCCGCGGTGCTGGCGGCGCTCACCGACGGGGTCGGCGCGCTGCTGATCCGGGTGGGGGAGTCCGGCGTGGCGGCCGCGGATCTGGAGAAGCTGCTCTCGGGTGTGTACCTGGACCTGGCACCGGTGATCCTTGACGCGGGCGCCGACTATGCCGAGGCCAGCGACGCGTTGCTGGCACTGGTGGACGGGCTGGAAGTCGACAAGCGCGCCACCGTGTCGATCGACTTGGGCGCCGACCCGCTGACCGCGACGCTGAGCGGCCGGGCGGCTCCGTCGACGGAACAGGTGGTTGCGGTCGCAACACGGGTCGCCGGCGCGCGCGGTGTGCGGGCGATCACCGTCGACGGCCCTGCCTTCCACAACCTGGGTGCCAACGCGACCTGGGAGCTTGCCGGCAGCATCGCGGCCGCGGTGGCCTACCTGCGGGTGCTCACCGATTCCGGCATTGCCGTCGGCGCGGCGCTACGGCACATCAGCTTCCGGTTGGCCGCCGACGACGACCAGTTCATGACGATCGCCAAGATGCGGGCCGCGCGTCAGCTGTGGGCACGGGTCGCCGAGGTTGTCGGCGACCCGGAAGGCGGCGCAGCCGTTGTCCATGCGGAGACATCGCTGCCGATGATGACCCAGCGCGACCCGTGGGTGAACATGCTGCGCGGCACCCTGGCCGCTTTCGGCGCGGGCGTCGGCGGCGCCGACACCGTGCTGGTGCAGCCGTTCGACGTGGCCATACCGGGCGGCTTCCCCGGCGTGTCCCCCGGCTTCGCGCGCCGGATCGCGCGCAACACCCAGCTGCTGCTGTTGGAGGAGTCACACGTCGGCAAGGTGCTGGACCCGGCCGGCGGGTCGTGGTTCGTCGAGGACCTCACCGAGCAACTGGCTCAGCAGGCTTGGCAGCATTTCCAGGCCATTGAAGCCCGGGCGGCCCGCGGCGGATTCGTCGACGCCGCTGAGTATGTCGCTGACCAGATCGCCGGGGTAGCCGCGCAACGCGCCGACGACATCGCGCATCGCCGCACCGCGATCACGGGTGTCAACGAATTCCCGAACCTGTCGGAACCTGTTCTTTCGCAAAGTGATTCGGCATCGACCTCTGGAAAACTGGAGCGCTATGCCGCCGGGTTCGAAGCGCTGCGGGACCGTTCGGACATCTACCTGACGCGCACCGGTTCTCGGCCGCAGGTGCTGCTGCTGCCGCTGGGCCCGCTGGCCGAGCACAACATCCGGGCGACGTTCGCCTCGAACCTGCTGGCATCGGGTGGCATCGAGGCGCTCAACCCGGGTCCGGTCGATGCGGCCATGGTCGCCGCGGCCGTCACCGAGTTTTCTGCCGCGGGCTCGCCGAGCGTTGCCGTAATCTGCGGTGCCGACAAGCGCTACCAAGACGAGGCTTCAGACGTCGTGGCCGCAGCCCGAAACGCTGGCGTAGCAAGGGTTTACCTGGCCGGATCCGAGAAAGCGGTGGGCGACGCCCAGCACCGTCCCGATGAGTTTCTGACCGCGAAAATCAATGCGGTCGAGGCGCTTTCGAATCTGCTCACCCGATTGGGAGCGTAGTCACGATGACGACCACCACACCTGTAGTCGGCAATTTCTCCGATATCCCGCTGCACGGCGATCGCGAAGCGCAGCGACCCACCGAAGCCGTGGCCGAGAAACACGTCCCTGCGGCCACGTGGCATACGCCGGAAAACATTGACGTCAAACCGGTTTACCTCGCCGACGACCGTGCCGCCGCGGCGGCCGACGGCTATCCGCTGAACAGCTTCCCCGGGCAGCCGCCCTTTGTGCGCGGCCCGTACCCGACGATGTACGTCAACCAGCCCTGGACGATCCGCCAATACGCCGGGTTCTCCACCGCTGCGGACTCCAACGCGTTCTACCGCCGCAACCTGGCCGCCGGCCAGAAGGGCCTGTCGGTGGCCTTCGACCTGGCCACTCACCGCGGCTACGACTCCGACCACCCCCGCGTCCAAGGGGATGTCGGAATGGCCGGGGTGGCAATCGATTCCATCCTGGACATGCGTCAGTTGTTCGACGGGATCGACCTGTCCGCGGTGTCGGTGTCGATGACGATGAACGGTGCGGTGCTGCCGATCCTGGCGTTGTATGTGGTGGCCGCCGAGGAGCAGGGGGTGCCGCCGGAGAAACTGGCCGGCACCATCCAGAATGACATCCTCAAAGAGTTCATGGTGCGCAACACCTACATCTACCCGCCCAAGCCGTCGATGCGCATCATCTCCGACATCTTCGCTTACACCAGCGCCAAGATGCCGAAGTTCAACTCTATCTCGATCTCCGGCTATCACATCCAAGAAGCTGGTGCCACAGCGGATTTGGAGCTGGCTTACACGCTGGCCGACGGGGTCGATTACATCAAGGCGGGCCTGGACGCCGAGCTGGACATCGACAAGTTCGCGCCCCGGCTGTCCTTCTTCTGGGGCATCGGGATGAACTTCTTCATGGAGGTCGCCAAGCTGCGGGCGGGCCGGCTGCTGTGGAGCGAGCTCGTGGCGGGGTTCGGTGCCAAGAATCCCAAATCGCTGTCGTTGCGAACCCATTCGCAGACCTCGGGCTGGTCGCTGACCGCGCAGGACGCATTCAACAACGTCGCCCGGACATGTATCGAGGCGATGGCCGCCACTCAGGGTCACACCCAGTCGCTGCACACCAACGCGCTGGACGAGGCGCTCGCACTGCCCACCGACTTCTCGGCCCGGATCGCGCGCAACACCCAGCTGGTCCTGGCGCAGGAGTCGGGCACCACACGGCCGATCGATCCCTGGGGAGGCTCGTATTACGTCGAGTCGCTGACCCATCAGCTCGCCCAGCGGGCCCGCGCCCACCTCGCCGAGATCGCCGAGCACGGCGGCATGGCCCAGGCCATCAGTGACGGCATCCCCAAGCTGCGCATCGAGGAGGCGGCGGCGCGCACCCAGGCTCGCATCGACTCGGGCCAGCAGCCCGTCATCGGCGTCAACAAGTACCAGGTCGACGAGGACCAGAAGATCGAGGTGCTCAAGGTCGAAAACAGCCGGGTGCGCGCCGAGCAGCTTGCCAAACTGCAAGAGCTGCGGGCGAATCGGGACCAATCGGCGGTCGACGCTGCTTTGGCCGAGTTGTCTCGAGCTGCCGCCGCCCATGGCCGCGCCGGCGACGACGGCCTGGGTAACAATCTGCTGGCGCTGGCCATCGATGCGGCCCGGGCCAAGGCCACCGTCGGAGAAATTTCCGACGCGCTGGAGAAGGTATATGGCCGTCATCAGGCGGAGATCCGTACCATCGCCGGGGTCTACCGTGACGAAGCCGGAAAGGCCACCAACATCGCAACCGCCACCGAATTGGTCGAGAAGTTCGCCGAGGCCGACGGTCGCCGGCCCAGGATTTTGGTGGCCAAGATGGGCCAGGACGGTCACGATCGTGGCCAGAAGGTGATCGCGACGGCGTTCGCCGACATCGGGTTCGACGTTGACGTCGGATCGCTGTTCTCCACGCCCGAAGAGGTGGCACGCCAGGCCGCTGACAACGACGTGCACGTCATCGGGGTGTCCTCGCTGGCCGCCGGCCACCTGACGCTGGTGCCTGCGCTGCGCGACGCGCTGGCCGAAGTGGGACGGCCCGACATCATGATCGTGGTCGGCGGGGTCATCCCGCCCGACGACTTCGACGAGCTGTATGCCGCCGGGGCCGCCGCCATCTTCCCGCCCGGGACGGTGATCTCCGACGCGGCAATCGGCTTGCTGCACAAGCTCGCCGAGCGGCTGGGCTACACGCTGGACTAAATGGCCTCCCAAGAGAACGACACGGTCGAGGAATTGGCCGCAGCTGTCCGCGGCGGCGATCGCGCGGCGCTGCCGCGGGCCATCACGCTGCTGGAGTCCACCCGCGCCGACCATCACGAAATGGCGCAGCGGCTGCTGCTGGCGCTGATGCCGGCCTCTGGCAACGCGCATCGCGTGGGCATCACCGGGACCCCGGGGGTGGGGAAGTCCACCGCCATCGAGGCGCTCGGGATGCATTTGATCGAGCAAGGCCACCGGGTGGCGGTGCTGGCCGTCGACCCGTCGTCGACGCGCACCGGCGGATCGATCCTTGGTGACAAGACCCGGATGGCGCGGCTCGCGGTGCACCCGGACGCCTACATCCGTCCGTCGCCGACCTCGGGCACTTTGGGTGGGGTGGCGAAGGCCACCCGCGAAGCGGTGGTGTTGTTGGAGGCCGCCGGTTTCGACGTGATCGTGATCGAGACGGTCGGCGTCGGCCAGTCCGAGGTGGCGGTGGCCAACATGGTCGACACGTTCGTCTTGTTGACCCTGGCGCGCGCGGCGATCAGCTGCAGGGCATCAAAAAGGGTGTGCTGGAGCTGGCCGACATCGTGGTGGTGAACAAAGCCGACGGGGAGCACCTCGCGGAGGCGCGGTTGGCCGCGCGGGAACTGTCCGCGGCGATCAGATTGATCCACCCGCGTGAAACACTCTGGCGGCCACCGGTTCTCACGATGAGCGCGATGGAGGGAACCGGCCTGAAAGAGTTGTGGGACACCATCGAACGCCATCGTCAGGTGCTGACCGAGGCCGGAGAGTTCGAGGCGCGCCGGCGGGCCCAGCAAGTCGACTGGACGTGGCAGATGGTGCGCGACACGGTCTTGGACCGGGTGCTGTCCAACCCAAAGGTGCGCAAGATGCGTGCCGACGTCGAACGCCAGGTCAAGGCGGGGGAGCTGACCCCCGCGCTGGCGGCCCAGCAAATATTGACGGCTGCGTCAGACAACGGATAGGTAAATAATATAGATTTCGCTCCTAGAAGGTGTGAAATCGAAGTAAATTCAAAAATGTGACGGTGGAAGCCCGAGTCGATCGCCGCGCGGTCCCTGTCCACGATGACCCTGACGCAGGTCATCGTGTGTCCGGCGCGGCGGACTCACACTTCGGTTGCGTCGTTCGCGGTTTTTCCAGCATGTTTCCCGCACGCCGGTTCGGCGGCGGTGCGCTGGCGGTGTATCTCGACGGGCAACCCGTCATCGACGTCTGGACAGGTTGGTCCGACCGGGGCGGCCATCGGCCGTGGTCGGCCGACACCGCGCCGATGGTGTTCTCGGCGACGAAAGGCATGGCCGCCACCGTCATTCACCGGCTCGCCGACCGGGGGCTGATCGACTACGACGCCCCCGTTGCCGAGTACTGGCCGGAGTTCGCGGCCAACGGCAAGGCGAGCCTCACCGTGCGCGACGTGATGAGGCATACCGCCGGCCTGTCGGGCCTGCGTGGCGCCAGCACCGAAGACTTGCTGGACCACGTCGTGATGGAAGAACGGCTGGCCGCCGCGACGCCCGGGCGACTGCTGGGCAAGCCGGCGTATCACGCACTGACCTTCGGCTGGCTGATGTCCGGCCTCGTCCGGGCCGTGACCGGAAAGGGCATGCAAGCGCTGATCCGCGAGGAGCTCGCCGAGCCATTGGGCACCGACGGGTTGTATCTGGGTCGCCCGCCGGCCGGCGCGCCGACGCGGGTCGCCGAGATCATCGCGCCGCAAAACCTCGTCGGCAACCCGATCCTCAGCTGTGTGACGCGCAAGGTGGCCAACGAGCTGTCCGGAGGATTCCGGTCCATGTACTTCCCCGGCATGGTCGCCGCCGTGCAGGGTGACGTTCCCTTGCTGGATGCGGAGATGCCGGCGGCCAACGGGGTGGCGACGGCCCGCGGTCTGGCACGGATGTACGGAGCCATCGCCAACGGCGGCGAGGTCGACGGCATACGGTTCCTGTCCCGGGAACTCGTGGCGGGCCTGACGGGTCGGCGGAGCCTGCGGCCGGACCGAAACCTGTTCGTGCCGTTGGCATTCCACCTGGGCTACCACAGCCTGCCGATCGGGAACGTGATGCCGGGCTTCGGCCATGTCGGGTTGGGTGGGTCGCTCGGCTGGACCGACCCGGCGAGCGGGGTGGCCTTCTCGCTGGTGCACAACCGGCTGCTGACACCGTTTGTAGGACCGATCATGCGGCGTTCGTGGGCATCTATGCGCTGATCCGCAAGGCTGCTGAGAAAGCACGCAAACGCGGTTTCCAGCCGGTGACCGAGTTCGGGGCGCCGTTCTACGAGCCGGGAGCCGTTGCCGGCTGACCTGCGTTCCCGTGTGCCACCCAGGGCTTCGACGAGTCAACACGGCGGCGTAAGGCTTAGCCCGCAGTCAAACCGGCGTGCAAGGCGGTAGGCTCTACTGCGCAGTGCACAACGGGGAGTTCTCTTACCGATACGCTGCGGGGGTCGCTCAGTTCTGGGCCGATCGCGAGCACGTAGTTCGGGCCGGTGGCCTCCACTGCCAGGCTGTGGCGGTTGTGCGATAAGCGCGGATGTACTGCTTCGGGCAAGGCATGAGGCGGCGTCCCGTTCCGGGAGATCGACTCACCGCAGTGCTGGGAGCCTGACATCGGGATGGGCGAAAGCAAGAAGCTCGTGCCCAATCCGCTCAGTAGTTGTTGCAGGCGTTGAAGGCGTTTTGGACAATTCCAAAATACGGCCGATTCGCTGGCGCGGTCGCCATCTGCTGGGCCATCGTTTGGCGTTGATCCGGCGGTGCGGCGAGGAACTGACGCAAACCGGACTGCATCTTCGGCGATGCGTTGAATGCCGAGGCAGCCGCCGGGTTTTGCGTGTTCAATGCCGCCACAAACTGCTCGTAAGTGCAGGTTGTATTGACGATCGGACCCAGATCGGGATCTGCGGACGCGACCCCGGCCCCAGCGGTCAACGACAGTGCCAGACCGCCAACCGCGACAGCCAGCTTGGTCAACGACAGCTTGTTCATTTGTGGCTTCCTCCCAATTGATTGCACCCCTGATTGCACCGACTCTAATCGCCCAGCTCCAACCTTGCCCAGGCTTTCGTAACTATCTACACGTCGTCCACACCAAGGACGACGACGAAGATCGGCCGGCGGTCAGCGCGTAACCAATCTCAGCTGCATTACCACGGCTTGCGTCTTCGCCGGCGACGTCAGGTAGCTGACAAGGGGTCGCCGCCATCCGCAGGCTGTGCGAGGACGACTCGTCCTACCGCGCCATCGCTGCCACCACCGGCCTGTCCGAGAGTAGCGTCCGCAACGCGCTCGGGACACCGACGCCGAAGAGCCTGGCGCCCCGACAGGTGCTGATGCTCACCTCCCGCCGGAACCGGAGATCGCGGTCGAACGCGAGGTCGAGAAAGAGGTGAGAGCCGAGGAGGATTGCCCGGCAACGGTTTCCGATGCGCCGGTCACAGATACTCGCGCTGGTGCGACGGACGCTATGGTGCCGGCGTTCGCCGATCAGCCAACACGGCTCAAGCGGGCGAAATTTTCCAGGAGATCGGCGGTGTTGGCGACGCTTTCGGCGGGTTTGGTCATCCGGGTGGCGAGCTCGCGGGCTCGGGTGACGTATTGGGGTGCGAGGATCCGACGCAGGTCCGCGACCAGCGATTCAAGGCTAGTGTCCGAAAAGCGCCGGGCGGTGCCCACCTTCAATCGTTTGACCCGAGCTCCCCAGAACATCTGATTGGGGTCCATTGAGAGGATCAACGTGGGGACTCCGGCGCGCAAGCTCGCGGCCGTGGTGCCCGCGCCACCGTGGTGGACGACCGCGCGGCAGGCCGGAAAGACCGCCGCGTAATTCACCGCGCCTACCACCTTGACATGGTCGAAATGGGGGACGTCGCTGAAGTCACTGGAGCCGGAGCAAACCAACGCCCGCTCCCCTAACTGCGCGCAGGCCGCGGCGATCATGGCGACCGTGTCGGCCGCAGATGCGACCGGCATGCTGCCAAAGCCGAAGCAAATCGGCGGTGTTCCGGCGGCAATCCACGACGCGACGTCATCGTCGGCATCCGTCGTCAACTCCATCGTCAGCGTGCCGACAAAGGGCCGTTGGCCATTCCATTTCCCCCATTCGGCTGCCAGCCCGGGGAAGCAAACCTCGTCGTAGGCCTGGATTTCCAGCGATCCGCGTTCGGCGATCCGTCGCGACGAGAGACCTGTTGCCTTCGGTAGGCCCAGTTCACGGCGCTGCGCATCCTCCGGCTTCTTCCTCAGGCCCTCCCAATACAGCCACTCGTACACTGTCATTGCTGAGCGGGCCAACGGCGCCGGCAGGATCGGAACGAGCTGGCCGTTGGCCCGGATCGGGATGTAATGCAGCGTGGCCAACGGAATGTCGTAATACTCCGCGACGTTGGCAGCGGACTGCTCGAAACCCATGCCGGTGATTAGCAGGTCGGCCCCGTCCGCAAGCGACGTCAGCGTCGTGTTCATCTCCGCCCAGCACTGGTCACTGAACGCCATAAGTTCGCGCCACGACCTGATCAGATCCGGGATCTTCCAGAACTTGCGGAAGGAAGACATCCAGAAGTTGCGGTACATGTCCAGCCACACCTGGGTATCCAGCCCGTGGGCGACCGTCGCAAGCCCAGCCGCCTCGGCAAAGCCAACCAGGTCGGGCGGGACTCCGATGCGCACGTCGTGCCCTCTGCGCAGCAGTTCACGGCCGACAGCGACGGAAGGCTCGATATCTCCGCGAGTTCCATAGCATGACAGCACAAATTTCATTACCGATCGTGGCCTTTCAGTTGTCGTGCGCGTGGGCGACGTAGGGGGCATCGGTCATTATCTCTGGTTCTGCGACCGGTCGTTCGCGATTGGCTTCGGCTGATCGTTCGCCGTTGGTTCCGCGAGCGACATCGCGGCAGCGGCGCTGGTCCGCCTGATTCCGACAACCCTGTCGAGATCCACCTCGTGCTCGGGGAGCGGGTGAACGTTGGCGAGCAGGTCGCAGAAGAGCGGGTCGGCAACCAGACTGCCGGCTAACGTCTCGGCGACCCGTGATGGCCATCGGACCGGGCTCGCGCAACGCCGCGCACACCGCGTTCGACCACTCACCCAACCTCCGGCTGCGAGATGCAGGGCACCTCATATTTTGTGGGAGGTGAAATTGCGGAACACGACGTAATAGTGGACCCGACGCGGTTGGCGACCCCCGTCAACGTCACCGACGCGCTTCTCCTGGGCTGGCGAGCGTGCGGCTTCTACGATCGCCGCCGCGCGTTGGCGCTTCATTCGCTTCTGTGCGGGCCGATTGGACAGTAGACTGCACCACTGCCCGAGGATAACGCACATGAGGTGACTTGCGGTCGATGCCGGAACATCCGGTACTGTGCTTCACCGATGCGGTATGCATTACGATCCTATATCTCGCCTATATCGTATTGCGAACTAGCCGATGTGGAGGCCACCGGCATGGTTTACTCTTCAAGATCGGGACGTGCTCCCCGGGGCGCCCGACGCTTCAGGTGATCTGTAGTTGCACGTACGAGCGGCAGACATGGCGCCGGCTCTGGAAAAGAGTGGAGGGGAGTTCCGATTTTCAGAGAACTGAGGCGGCTGTGGATTCCCCTGGTCATCCTGGTGGTGATCGGTGCTGGAGGATTCACTGTGTCGCGATTGCACGGTATCTTCGGCACTGAGAAACGCCTTTCGTATGCCGACACCAGAACCGGCGAGGCCAAAGCCTTCAACCCCAAGCACCTGAAGTACGAGGTCTTCGGACCACCGGGGACTGTGGCAAGCATCAGCTATTTCGACATCAATTCTGACCCGCAGCATGTTGACGGAGCGCGTCTGCCGTGGTCGTTAGATATCGCGACAAACTCGGCGGCAATCGTGGGGAACATCGTGGCACAGGGCGATAGTGACAGCATCGGCTGCCGCATCGTGGTCGACGGTGTGGTCAAAACCGAGAAGACCACGAACGACGTCAACGCCTTTACCTTCTGCCTGCTGAAGGCCGCATGAGCGACATGGGTAACGAACACATGGGTAACGAACACACCACGCCACCGTTCGCATCGCGGACGATCCATCGATTTTCGGTGCCCATCATCTTGGCGTGGTTGGCCATCGCCGTCATCGTGAGTATCGGCGTCCCCTCACTGGAGCGGGTCGAGAAAGAGCGTGCAGTATCGCTGAGTCCCACCGATGCGCCGTCGTACAAGGCGATGACGCGCATGATGCAGAACTTTCAGGAACCCAAAGCCGGCAGTGTGGTGATGGTCGTCTTGGAGGGTCAGCAACCCCTCGGCGACGATGCTCATAAGTACTACGATCGTGTGATTCGTCAGTTGAAAGACGATCCCAAGCATGTGCTGCACATCCAGGATTTCTGGGGCGATCAACTCACGGCATCCGCCGCGCAAAGCGCCGATGGTAAGGCCGCATATGTGCAAGTGAACATCGCCGGTATGCCGGCCTCGGCCTTGGGGAACGAATCGGTCGAAGCCATCCGGGACATCGTGGCGCGGACGCCAGATCCGCCGGGGGTCAAGGCGTACGTCACCGGCCCCGGGGCGATCGTTGCTGATATGAGCCACAGTGGCGACAAGACGCTCATTTTAGTCACGGCGGTTAGCCTCGCAGTGATCTTCACTATGTTGCTCCTCGTCTATCGTTCGATTATCACCGTAATTCTTTTGTTGCTGATGGTCGGGATCGAATTGCAGGTGGCCCGGGGAATCGTCGCGTTCCTGGGCGATCACCACCTTGTTGGTCTTACTACCTACGTTGTTAATCTGCTGGTGACCGTCGTGATCGCGTCTGGAACGGACTACGGGATATTCTTCACAGGGCGGTATCAAGAGGCGCGCCAGGCCGGCGAGAATCGGGAAACGGCTTACTACACCACATACCGCGGGGTCGCGCGCGTTGTCTTGGCCTCAGGTTTGACGATCGCGGGAGCGATTTTCTGCCTCAGCTTTACCCGGCTGCCCTTTTTTCAACCCCTGGGCGTCCCTGGCGCGGTGGGCATATTGGTCGCGGTCGCGGTCGCGCTCACGCTGGTTCCGGCAGTTCTTGCTGTCGGAAGCCGCTTCGGCCTATTCGAGCCCAAGCGGAGAATCAACTATGGCGGGTGGCGGCGAATAGGCACGGCGATCGTTCGGTGGCCCGCGCCCATTCTCATGGTGACGTTAGCAGTCTCGCTTATCGGGCTATTGACGCTGCTGGGATACAAACCCAGCTACAGCGACCAGGACTTTATCCCTAAACGTATCCCCGCCATGGTGGGGTATGCGGCCGCACAGCGACATTTTCCTCAGTCGCGAATGATGACGCCCGAGGTCCTGATGATTGAGGCCGATCACGATCTGCGCAATCCGGCGGACATGCTGGTATTGAACAAACTCGCCAAGGGCGTCCTCGCCGTTCCCGGAATTTCCAGGGTGCAGGCCATAACACGGCCCGAGGGAACCCCGCTTCAGCACACGTCGATACCCTTTATGCTCAGCATGCAACAGGCCGGCCAGCTACAAAATCTGCCGTTCCAGAAGGAACGCATGAACGACCTGCTCAAGCAGGCCGACATGATGGCGGAAACGATCAACATAATGCAGCGAATGTATGGCCTGATGCAACAGCTCGTGAGCACGACTCATGACATGGTTGGCAAAACGCATGAGATGCAGGAGATCACAAACGACTTGCGAGATCATATTTCGGATTTCGAGGATTTCTTCAGGCCGGTCCGCAGTTACTTCTATTGGGAAAGGCACTGCTATGATATTCCCATCTGCTGGTCGCTGAGATCCGTATTTGATTCACTCGACGGTGTTGATGCGATTACCGATAAGCTGGCGGATCTCGTCAAAGACCTCGATCAGATCGACGTGATCATGCCGCAGCTGCTCACCCAGTTCCCGGAAATGATCGCGATCATGCAGGGCATGCGAACCATGATGCTTACCATGCATAGCACCATGTCCGGGATCTTCAGCCAGATGGACGCGAATAGCGAAAACTCGACAGCCATGGGGAAGGCTTTTGACACATCCAAAAACGACGATTCTTTCTACCTTCCTCCGGACGTTTTCAAGAACGAGGACTTCAAACGACTCCTGAAGGTGTTCCTGTCACCGGACGGGAAGGCCGCCCGTATGCTCATTACGCTAAGGGACGATCCCGCGTCGCCTCAGGGCATTAAACGGGTCGACGGGATGAAAACTGCGGCCGAGGAGGCGCTCAAGGGGACTCCGCTAGAAAACGCCAAAATCTACCTCGGCGGCACCGCAGCGTATGTGAAAGACCTGGTGGAAGGCTCCAAATACGATCTTATGATCGCGGCAGTCGCTGCGCTCTGCCTTATTTTCATCATCATGCTGATCATCACGCGAAGTTTTGTTGCCGCCCTGGTTATCGTAGGCACGGTATTGCTTTCGCTGGGCGCGTCCTTCGGGCTGTCCGTGCTGGTCTGGCAGGATCTTCTCGGCATACAAATACACTGGGTAGTGCTCGCGATGTCTGTGATCGTCCTTTTGGCGGTGGGGTCTGACTACAATTTGCTGCTGGTCTCCCGGATGAAAGAGGAATTAGGCGCCGGAATAAACACGGGCATCGTCCGTGCGATGGGCGGTACCGGCAGGGTCGTGACGAACGCGGGCCTGGTGTTCGCGTTCACCATGGCGTCCATGCTGGTGAGCGACCTGCGCAGCCTCGCTCAGGTGGGCACGACGATCGGTATGGGACTGCTGTTCGACACGTTGGTCGTCCGCGCGTTCATGACGCCGTCCATCGCCGCGCTGCTGGGCCGCTGGTTCTGGTGGCCGCTACACGTGCGCCCCCGCCCCGCCAGTCAAATGCTTCGGCCGTCAGGACCCCGTCCCTTGGTACGTGCGTTGCTGAGAGAACCGCGTCCCTTGGTAGGTGCGTCGCTGAGAGAACCGCGGTAAGTGGCGAGTTTCCAGTTCAGGACGAGGCGGGCAACCGTGGGGAACATTGTGGCGCAGGGCGATAGCGGCAGCATTGGCTGCCGCATCGCGGTGGACGGTGTGGTCAAAGCCGAAACGATTTCGCACGAAGTGACCGCCTTTATCTTCTGCCGATTGAAGGCTGCATGAGCACCGAACGCCCTCGCGCCCCTTTCGTAGCCCGGACCATCCGCAGGCTTTCGATACCCATCATCTTGGCGCTCGTCGCGCTGACGCTGCTTGTGACTTTTGGAGTTCCATCGCTGGAACATGTCGGCCGAGAGCATTCGGTACCACTGGCCCCGCAAGACGCGCCGGCGGTGCAGGCCATGCAACGTATGGGCAAGGACTTCAAAGAATCCGATTCCGACAGTTTCGCAATGCTCGTGCTGGAGGGCCAGCAGCGGCTGGGGGACGATGCTCACGCCTACTATGACCGATTGGTTCGCGACTTAAGAGCCGACCCGAAGCATGTCGAGCATGTGCAGGATTTGTGGGGAGATCGACTCACGGCGGCCGGCGCGCAAAGTGACGATGGCAAAGCCGTATATGTGCAAGTGAATCTGGCCGGCAACCAAGGCACGACCCAGGGACAGGACTCCGTGGCGGCGGTACGGAATATCATAAACCGGACACCACCGCCTCCCGGTATCAAAGCCTATGTCACCGGGCCGGCAGCGCTCGTTTCGGATATGCAGCGCAGCGGTGACAGATCCGTCCTGAAGATCACCTTGATGGGCGCCGTAATTATCTTCGCGGTACTGCTCCTGGTCTACCGTTCGGTCATCACCGTCGTTCTGTTGTTGATCACGGTTGGAGTCGAATTATTTGCGGCCCGGGGAATCGTCGCGTTTCTCGGCCACAACAATCTCCTTGCACTGTCGACGTTTGCGATCAACTTGCTGGTGGCCCTCGCGATGGCGGCGGGAACCGATTACGGGATATTCTTCTTCGGTCGATATCAAGAGGCACGTCAGGCTGGCGAGCACCCGGAAGCGGCCTACTACACCACCTATCGCGGGGTCGCTCCCGTTGTCTTGGGTTCCGGTTTGACAATCGCCGGAGCAATGTTGTGCCTGAGCTTTACCCGGATGCCCATCTTCCAGACCATAGGCGTGCCGTGCGCCGTGGGCATGCTCGTTGCGGTCTTGATCGCACTGACGTTGGTTCCGGCGGTTCTGGCCGTCGGAAGTGGCTTCGGGCTTTTGGACCCCAAGCGCAGGATCGGGTTCCGTCGATGGCGCCGGGTCGGCACGGCGATCGTCCGCTGGCCCGCGCCCATTCTCGTCACGACAGTAGCAGTTGCGCTGATCGGTCTGGTGACACTGCCGGGCTACAAAACGAGCTACAACGACCGGCTCTACATACCTAAAGACATTCCGGCCAATATGGGCTATGCGGCCGCTGACCGTCATTTCTCCCAATCGCGAATGATGCCCGAAATCCTGATGATCGAATCAGATCACGATATGCGTAATCCGTCAGATTTTATCGTGTTGCATAGACTAGCCAAGGGAATTTTCCGGGTTCCAGGAATTTCTCGGGTGCAGGGCATAACCCGGCCCGAGGGCACGCCGATTGAACACACTTCGATACCTTTCCTGATCAGCTTGCAAAATGCGAGCCAGCTACAGAACACGACGTATATGAAAGCCCGCATCAATGACATGCTCAAGCAAGCCGACTTGATGGACAGACAAATCGCACTGATGCATCGCATGTACGAATTGCAGAAGCAGCTCACCGCCACTACTCACCATTCGATCGGCGTGACAAAAGAAATGGCTGCCGTTGTTGATGAGTTAAGAGGTCACATGGCGGATTTTGAGGACGTCTGGAGGCCAATTCGGAGTTACTTCTTCTGGGAAAAGCACTGCTACGATATCCCAATATGCTTCTCGTTGAAGTCGATATTTGACGTATTCGACGGTGTCGATGAGGAAAGCGATAAACTTTTTGAGGTTGTGAAGGATCTGGACAAACTGGATGCGCTGCTGCCGCAGATACTCGAGATGTACCCGCCGCTGATCGCGACCATGGAGTCCGCGCGGACGATGACGCTGAAGATGCACAGCACTATGTCCGGGATCTTCAACGAGATCGACGACACGAGCCAGAACGCCACCGCCATGGGACACGCGTTCGACGCCGCCAAGAACGACGATTCCTTCTATCTGCCTCCGGAGGTTTTCCAGAACCCGGACTTCCAGCGCGCCATGAATTCCTTCCTGTCTCCGGACGGCAAAGCTGCTCGATTCGTCATTTCGCATAGGGGCGATCCCGCGACGCCCGAGGGCGTAGAGCGTATCGATCGGATAAGGACGGCGGCCGAGGAGGCGCTCAAGACGACACCTCTGGAAAACTCCAAGATCTATATCGCCGGCACCGCGTCGACGTTTAAGGACTTCCGAGATGGCTCCACATATGATCTATATATCGCGGGAATTGGTGCACTCTGCCTTATTTTCATCATCATGCTCATCATCACGCGAAGCTTTATTGCTGCCCTGGTTATCGTGGGTACGGTGGCACTTTCGTTGGGCGCATCGTTTGGGCTGTCGGTGCTGATCTGGCAGTATATTCTGGGCATCAAATTGCACTGGATGGTGCTTCCGATGTCTGTGATCATCCTTTTGGCGGTGGGCTCTGACTACAATTTGCTGCTGGTATCCCGGATGAAAGAGGAAATAGCCGGCGGTATAAAAACCGGTATCATCCGCGCGATGGGCGGTACCGGTAAGGTCGTGACGAACGCGGGCCTGGTGTTCGCGTTCACTATGGCCTCGATGGTGGTCAGCGATTTGCGGATTATCGGCCAGGTCGGTACCACCATCGGCCTGGGCCTGTTGTTCGACACCTTGGTCGTGCGCTCGTTCATGACACCGTCTATCGCCGCGCTGATCGGACGTTGGTTCTGGTGGCCGCAAACGGTGCGCCCGCGCCCGGCCAGTCAAATGCTTCGGCCTCTCGGACCGCGTCCGCTGGTACGGTCCTTGCTGCTAAAGGGAGGGGGACGGCGGCGACGCGGTCACAACCCCGATCCCGATCGAGGCCGTTCGTCTAGGTTGGTTCTTGCCGTTTACCGGCTCTACACAGTGAGCGGCGAAGCGGTAGTGCTACTCGCAAAGAATTTGCACGACCTCGACTTCTATCAGGCTGGCGCGCACTGGTGGGTGAGTTGATCTTTGTTAGTGCTTCTGCGAGGTCGGGCCTGAGTTAGGAGCCGAAACGGTCTCCCGACTTGGCTCACGTTTCGGGTTTCGAGGTGGCCGAAAGTCGTTGAACTGCGGTGTTGTGTGCAGAATCGGCGAAATTTGAACACTAAAGTCGGGCCGTAGGCTGCGCTGGTGGCCTATGTACGCACGGTGAAGACTGCCTCGGGGGCGACTGCCGTGCAGGTCGTGTGGTCCTGGCGGCAGGGGTCGCGCTCGATCGAGCACATCGGTTCGGCCCATGACGAGGTCGAGTTGGCCGCGCTGAAGACCGCTGCGGCGGTGCGGTTGGCGGCCGGGCAAACCGAGCTGGATCTGGGGCTGTCCGAGGGGCTCGAGCCGGGCACGTTGCCGATCACGTCCTCGCAGATGACCCATTTGTGGGAGGGGTTGTGTGCCGCTTACCGTGTGTTGGGATTCGAGTCGGTCACCAAGGGCGACAGCGTGTTTCGTGATCTGGTGCTCGCGCGGATCATCGAACCGACCAGCAAGATCGACGCGGCCCGCGTGCTGAGCGAAGTCGGGGTCGAGCCGGCCTCCTATGCCACTATCAAGCGGCGGTTGCCGGTCTACCTGACTTTTATCAAACTAGTGTGCAAGCGGTTCGTGGATCTTCGCGAGAGCTTCGGCGAGGTCGGGCGGTGGGGGCTCGGCGGCGGTCAGGGTGTGGTTGCCGGCCTGGATGGTGACGGTGCGGTAGCGCCGCGCTGATCGGATGAATTTCTTGATGCTCCAACCAGTTTGGTGCTCGATCCAATGCGAGACAGCCATCGCGGCGAACACGACGCTGAGGTGAGCTTCGATGCTGTCGCGGGTGCGGTGGTAGATCGGCCGGGCCTGCAGATCGTGCTTGGACATCCGGAAGGCCTTCTCGATGCGCCACAGCTGGTGGTAGGCATCGATGACGAACGCCGCGGGCTGATCCACCAGGTTGGTGGTGTATCCCTTCCAGCCGGCCAGCGCGCGGGTCTTGGCCTCCACGTCCGGTTCACCGACTTGGTCGCGCCGGAAAGCTGGATGTAGCGGTTGCGTTTGACCGGGGCGTGCCCATCGACGGCGCGTTCGGCCTTGGCCACTTGTTCGTCGATGCCGCGCAGGGTGCGTCGGGCCCGGTCGTGGCGGTACTGGTAGTGGATGACCCGGTCCGGGATCCCGCGGGCCTTCTCACTGCTGGTGGCCGGCCAGGACTGGGTGAGTACCAGCCCGTCGGGGACCGCTTCGTCGGGATGTTTGTCGCGCCATTCGCGCACGACATCAGGTAGGAAGGGAATCCGGGCACCCAGGATGTAGGACAGACCGGCGGCCTGCAAAGCGACCTGGTTGGCTTCGGAGATCATTCCGGCGTCGGCGACCACGGTCACGTCGCTGAGTTGGTGGGCGGTCTTGAACGCGTTGATGACCGGCACCATGGTCGCGGTCTCGGCCTTGTTGCCCTCGAAGGCGGCCACCGTCAGCGGGAACCCGGCAGCATCGGTCAGCAGGCCAAGGGTGATCTGCGGGTCCAGGCGCCTCTCTTTCGAGAAGCCGGGCTCGCGGAACCCATCACCGGCATCGGTCTCGAAATGCAGGGTGCTCACGTCGTAAAGCACCAGGCTGGCCGGCCCCAACCGGGCATGTCTGGCGCATGCTCTCGAAAGTGCTTGTCGGAAGCTGGGTTTGGCGAACACCGGCAAGCGGCGGTTTAGGGTCGGGTAGGACACAGGCGCGATGCCGGTCTCGTCGATGACGCGTAGTGAATCGGCCTTGCTGGTCGGCTCGATGATCCTCGCCAACACCAACTGACGGAATGCCTCGTCCCCGTCGGCGGCCTCGCCGAAGCCAAGGTGCTCATAGGCCGTGCACAGTGCCTGCCACAGGTGCGCCGATTTCGAGGAGGTGATCGGCAACGGCTCGTCGGCCGAGCGCTCGACGAGCCCCAGGTCGAGCTGGGCTTGGCCGGCGGCCAATCGCTGAGCCGCGGCTGCCTTCAGTGCGGCCACCCCGGCTTCGTCATGGGCCGAGCCCAGGTGCTCGATCTTGCGTGAGCCGCGCCGCGTAGACCACACGATCTGCACTGCCGTGGCCCCCGAGGAGGTCTTCACGGTGCGCACGTAAGCCACCAACGCACCCTAAAAGGCCACGGCTAGTGCACAAATCTGCACCGGCCCGACACCGAACACACAGGTCAACGAGCTACAAGATCCCCAATCCCGCAACAGTGATAAAAGTCAGGTATCAAGCGGCGGTTGCCGGTCTATGCTCGACGGTCGTGGCGGCAGTCGCTGGCCACTGCCAGCGCACGCCATGCCGGGTTGGGGCCGGCCTCACTGGTCCTGTTCGACGTCTCGACGTTGTATTTCGAGACTGATGCCGGTGACGGATTTCGTGAGTCCGGATTTTCCAAGGAGCGGCGCCTGGAACCGCAGATCACCCTCGGGCTATTGACCGACGCGACCGGGTTCCCGCTGACGTGAGGGTTTGAAGGCAACAAGGCCGAGACCGCCACGATGCTGCCGGTCATCAACGCGTTCAAGGCCGCCCATAAGCTCAGCGATGTCACCGTGGTCGCCGATGCCGGGATGATTTCGGAGGCCAATCAGATCGCGCTGCAGGCTGCGGGGTTGTCGTTCATCCTCGGCACGAGGATCCCGTATCTGCCCGACGTGGTGCGGGAATGGCGCAGCAAGCATCCCGATGAGGCTGTCCCTGACGGGTTGGTGTTGACCCAGCCGTGGCCGGCCACCAACAGCGAGAAGGCCCGCGGTATCCCAGATCGGGTCATCTACTACCAGTTCCGCCACGACCGGGCCCGGCGCACCCTGCGGGGGATCGATGAGCAGGTCGCCAAAGCCCAGCGTGCCGTCGACGGGCACGCTCCGGTCAAGCGCAACCGCTACATCCAGCTGTCGGGCGCGACCAAGTCGGTCAACCGCCAACTGGAGGCCAAGACCCGCGCGTTGGCCGGCTGGAAGGGCTACACCACCAATCTCACCACGCAACGCCGGAGTTCGTCATCGACGCGTATCAC
The DNA here is from genome assembly GCA_963850895.1 of uncultured Actinomycetota bacterium. Taxonomy (GTDB): domain Bacteria; phylum Actinomycetota; class Actinomycetes; order Mycobacteriales; family Mycobacteriaceae; genus Mycobacterium. Next base: position 266,235 of record CAWKNK010000007.1, read on the forward strand.
CAGTTGTGGCACATCGAGAAGAGCTTCCGGATGTCTAAAACTGACGGACATCGTTGACAGTCCGGGTCTCCCAGCACTAGGAGACCTGCATGAGCGAACCGCAGCTGCCACGAGAAGTCCGTCGCCGGTTGGCGATCATCCACCACGCCGAGGAAGTAACCAGCAACGTGGCCATAAGTCGCCGGTACTGCGGATCAGCCGGCAGGTCTATTACGGTGGCTACGGCGCTACCAGGAGCAAGGCATCGACGGGCTGCGGGACCTATCGCGGCGACCGCACCATAGCCCCAACGCCACCCATGTGTCAGCGGTCATGTGAGGTGAGCCCGTCGTAGTGGTCCAGTCGTTGTGCGACTCTGTTGCCCGGTGTTCGGGCAGGAAGAATCGGCAACGACATGACATCAAAGAAGCGCCGGCGGCATACGCCGGATCAGATCATCCGCAAGCTCGCCGAGGGCAACAAACTCCTGGCGTCGGGCCAGGAACTCGACGCGGTGTGCCGGCACCTGGAGGTCGCTGAGTCGACGTGGCATCGCTGGCTTGCCCAGTACGGCGGCATGAAGGCCAACGACGCGAAACGGCTCAAAGAACTCGAAGCGGAAAACGCCCGGTTGAAGAAGCTGGTCGCCAACCAGGCTCTCGACATTGACATGCTCAAGGAGATCTCGGCGGGAAACTTCTAACCCCGAACCGCAAGCGCTGCGCCGTCAAGGTGCTGCGCGACCGGTTCGGGGTGTCCGAACGCCGAGCCTGCACGGTGGTGGGCATCCACCGCTCCACGATGCGCCTGACGCCGCTACCGGTGACCGCTGAGGAAGCCGAGTTACGTGTCTGGCTGCGCCAGTTCTCCACCGACCGGCCTCGCTGGGGGTGGCGGCGGGCAGCCAAGATGGCCCGCCGAGCGGGCTGGAAGGTCAACAACAAGCGCATCCGCCGGCTGTGGCGTGAGGAGGGCCTGCGGGTCCCACAGCGCCGCAAGAAGAAGCGTTTGACCGGCATTGGTGTCGCCGTTGGCGCGATGTCACCGATCCGTCCGAACGTCATATGGGCGATGGACTTCCAGTTCGACACCACCGCCGATGGCCGCACCCTGAAGATGCTGAACGTGATCGACGAGTTCACCCGCGAAGCCCTCGCGATCAACGTCGATCGCTGCCATCGACGCCGACGGCGTCGTCGCCGTCTTGGACCGCCTCGCCCTGCAGCGAGGCGCGCCGACCTATGTGCGCTTCGACAACGGTCCCGAGTTCGTCGCACAGGCCGTAAACGATTGGTGCCGGTTCAACGGCGCCGGTTCGCTATTCATCGATCCAGGCTCGCCATGGCAGAACGCCTGGATCGAATCGTTCAACGGCCGGCTACGCGACGAACTGCTCAACTCGTGGCGCTTCGACTCGCTACTCGAAGCCCGCGTGATCATCGAAGACTGGCGCTGCGACTACAACGCCAACAGACCCCACACCGCCCACGGCGAACTCACCCCAACCGAGTTCGCCCTACAGTGGACCACGACCCACCAACCCCAAGCCGCATAGCGACTGGACCACCAAACGGGTCCCCCTCACATGTAATTCCCCAGGTGTAAGGGGTTGTCCGTCACGTAATTCCTCACCCGCCGTCACATTAATCCCCCACCCCTAGGGGCGTGTCCGGTCGGGGGTGGGGTGCTGC
>CAWKNK010000008.1:0-45370 GCA_963850895.1 uncultured Actinomycetota bacterium
GGCGCTGCAGCGGGAGCTGCGCGGTGCGGTGCTCGCGGCCCGGCGCGACATTTACCAGCGGTGGTGTCGGCGCAGCACCGAAGCCGTGCTGCGGCTGCGTGACGACCCCGCCTACCCACAGTGGGCTGCCGCCCTGCGGGCCGCCGCGCAGGCGACACTGGGCGCCGACGCGCAGCTCAGGGAGCACCCCACCGGTGGTGTGGTGGCCGAGGCCGGTCAGCGGTGCATCGACCTGAGCCTGGCCGGCATTGCCGCGCGGGTGCTCGACGACACCACTGCCCAGCTGGACGAGCCGTGGTCGTAGGCGACGTGGCCCGGGTGGCGCGGGTGTCGGGGCCGCTGGTGGAAATCGACGTCGCCGCCCCGCTGGCGATGCACGAGCTGGTGACGCTGGGAACCGAGCGAATTCCCGCAGAGGTGGTCGCGATCCGCGGTGAGCAGGTGACGGTACAGGCCTACGAGTACACCGGCGGCCTGGGGCCCGGCGCCGGCGTCGTGGCGCTGGGCCGCCCGTTGTCGGCGTGGCTGGGACCCGGGCTGCTGGGCGGGGTGTTCGACGGGTTGCTGCGGCCCGCTGCACACCGCGCCGACCTGGTTGGCACCCGGCCATGACAGTGAAATCGACCACTCGACATGGCATTTCGAGCCGAGAGCGACTATCGGCGCCGAACTTACGGCCGGTACCGTGCTTGGCGTGGTGCCCGGCGCCGGATCGGTGCCACACCGTGTGCAGGTTCCCGCCGGGATGTCGGGCAGGCTGGACTGGATCGCCGCCGCTGGTGATTACGCCGCCGATGAGGCGATCGCCACAGTTGGCGGACAGCCGGTGCCCATCGCGGCGCGGTGGCCGGTGCGACAGGCACGGCCGTATCGCCGCCGACGCGACGACGCCGTCGCGCTGACCACCGGCCAGCGGGTGGTCGACTTGCTGTTCCCGATCGCCCGGGGCAGCACCGCCGCGGTGCCGGGCGGTTTCGGCACCGGCAAAACGGTGCTGCTACAACAGATCGCGAAGTGGTGCGACGCCGACGTCATCGTGTATGTCGGCTGCGGTGAGCGCGGCAACGAGATGGCCGAGATCGTCGCCGACATGCGCGAGTTGAGCGATCCGCGCACCGGTGGGCGGCTGGTGGACCGCACCGTGATCATCGCCAACACCTCGAACATGCCGATGATGGCCCGCGAGGCCTGCATCTACACCGGTGTCACTGTCGCGGAGTACTACCGCGACATGGGCTATCACGTGGTGGTGATCGCCGACTCGACGTCTCGGTGGGCAGAAGCACTGCGCGAGTTCGGATCTCGGCTGGGGGAGCTGCCCGCCGAGGAGGGCTATCCGGCCAACCTGTCCTCCGAACTTGCGGCGTTCTATGAGCGCGCCGGCTACGTCGACACTCTCGGCGGGGACACCGGCTCGGTGACGGTGTTGGGAGCGGTGTCGCCGCCGGGTGGGGACCTGTCCGAGCCGGTCACCGTGCACACCGAGCGGTTCGTGCGCTGTCGGTGGTCCCTGGACCGGGACCTCGCCTACTCGCGCCATTACCCTGCCGTGTCGTGGTCGGCGTCGTTTTCCCGTGACGCCGAAGCGCTCGGCACCGCCGGCGTCGTTGCCGGTGAAGACAGCGGCTGGCCTGTCCGGCGCGCTCGGGTGCTGGATCTGCTGACCGAGGCCGATCGCCTGGCCGCGCTGACCGAGCTGGTCGGCGTGACAGCGCTGCCCGACAGCGAGCGGATGGTGCTGGTGGCCGGGCGGCTGCTGCGGGAAGCCGTGCTGGCGCAGAATGCCCAAAACCCCAACGACGCGCACTGCGGATCCGAGAAGACCGCGGCGCTCGTCGACGCGGTGCTGGCGGTGATCGACACCTGCCGCGAACTGGTGGCCGGAGGTGTGGCGGCGCAGCTGATCGAGGAGACCGACTTCGGCAAGCTGGTTCGCGCCCGCGACGATGCCGGACCCGACGACACCGCGGTGGTGGTTCAACGGCGAAACCAGATCGTCCAGACGCTGCGTGAGCTACCGCGATGACCCGCCCGTTGCCGCGATGGGTGGAATACCGCGGTGTGCGCGAGTTGCGCGGTCCGCTGGCCGTGGTTGCCGGTGTCGCCGGTGTGGGGTGGGACGAGTACGTGGTCATCACGCTGGCCGATGGCTCGGTGCGGCACGGGCTGGTGCTCGACGTGAACCGCGACGTGGCGCTCGTGCAGGTCATGGAAGGCACGTCGGGAATGGACACCTCAGGGGCTGCATACCGGTTCAGCGGCGAGCCGCTGCGTATCCCGGTGGGAACCGCCTGGCTGGGCCGCACCTGCAACGGCCGCGGCGAACCGATCGACGGCGGGCCGCCGGTGACGGGAGCGCAGCGGGTGTCGGTCAACGGCGACCCGCTCAACCCGACGCAACGCGACGCTCCCTCGGAGCCGGTGCTGACCGGCGTGTCGGTGATCGATGCGCTGACCACCCTGGTACGGGGCCAGAAACTGCCGGTCTTCTCGCTGCCCGGGCTGCCCCATCTGCGCCTGGCGTGTCAGATCGCCGCGCAGGCCAGTGCCGGCGGCGAGCCGTTCAGCGTGGTGTTCGCCGGCATCGGACTTCCGCACGCCGACGTGGCCTATGCCCGCAATGTGCTCGAATCACGAGCCGCCGCAGGGGAGTTGGTTTTGCTGCTGAACGCCGCCGACGACCCGGTCATCGAGCGGATCCTCACCCCGCGCATCGCGTTGACCATCGCCGAGCATCTGGCGTTCGACACGTCGCGGCAGGTATTGGTGGTCATGACGGACATGACCAGCTACGCCGAGGCGTTGCGGGAAATCTCGGCAGCCCGCGGTGAAATGCCGGCGCGGCGCGCTTATCCCGGCTATCTCTACAGCGACCTGGCCTCGCTCTACGAGCGGTGCGGCAAAATCGTCGGGCGGCCCGGCTCGGTGACGGTGCTGCCCGTGTTGACGATGCCCGGCGGCGACATCACCCACCCGGTGCCGGACCTGACCGGCTACATCACCGAAGGGCAGATCATCTTCTCCGCGCAGATGCATCTGCACAACATCTACCCGCCGGTGGACGCCTTGTCGTCGCTGTCGCGGCTGATGCGCCGTGGCGCGGGGGCTGGCCGTACCCGTGACGATCACCTGCCGCTGGCGGCACAGCTGCTCGCCTCGTTGGCCCGCGCACGGCAGATAAGCGCGCTGGCCGAGCTGATCGGGACCGACGCCCTCACCGCCACCGACCGCAGCTACCTGTTGTTCGAAGACGACTTCGCCGCGAAGTTGGTCAATCAACGTCCCGACGCCGCACGACCGCTCGACGAAACCCTCAACCGGGCCTGGGAGGTACTCGCGCGGTTGCCGCGCAGTGAACTGGCAATGCTGCCCTCCGGCCTGCTCGAGGCACACCGGCCCGACAGCGTGCAGGAGGCGTGATGGCGGCGTTATCGCGTCCCCCGGGGCGGATGGGCCGGCTGTGGGTGCTCAACCGGCTCGACCTCGCCGAGCGTGGGGTGACGCTGCTCGAGCAGAAGCTGCACTTGCTGACCGCACTGCAAGAAGAGCTGCAGCGCAGGGCCGAACAAAGCCGCCACGATTGGCAGCAGGCGTGCCGCGAGGCCGACATGTGGGGGCTGCGCGCGGTGCTGTTGGGAGGCCAAAACGCGATCGACCTGGCCGTGACCACTGCGCCGGCGTCGGTCACCGTGCAGTGGGCCGTCACCGCCGGGGTGCGCTACCCCGACGTCGCCGCTTGCGTATTACCGCCCGAGAACGATCCGGCCGTGATTTACCCGACCTCCGCTTCTGTCCAGGCCACGCGCGCGTATCGAGCAGCCGTTGTTGCCGCGGCCAAATGCGCCGCGGCACAAGCGGCTTTCAGAACCGTGGAGCAAGAGGTTCATACCACCCGGCTGCGGGCGCGCGCCCTGAGCAGACACTGGCTACCGCTGCTACAACAGGAGTTGGCAAGTATCGAGTTAGAGCTGGAAGAGGAGGATCGCGACGGCGCGATCCGGGTGCGACTCGTCGACCGTCAGCGCGGCTTAGAGCACTGACCCGCGATTAGGAAGTTGTGTGACTGGGGAATTGCATTGCTGACCCCGCCTATAGACAAGGAAAACCCGTGGCTCTCACTTTCTTCGACGTCATCCAATCCAAGTACCTGTTGTTGACGACGTTCACCAAGGACGGTCGTCCCAAGCCGACACCGATCTGGGGTGTGCCCGAGGGCGACAAACTGCTGGTGATCACTGATGACGGGTCGTGGAAAACCAAGCGGATCAACAACACGCCCCGGGTAACGATCGCGAAGAGCGGCGCGTTGGGCAAACCCAAGAGCGAAGAGGTCGAGGGCGTCGCCCGGGTCTTGCCGAAGTCCGAGACGCGGCGCGTCTACAACGCCGTGCTCAAGCGGTACTGGTAGCGAAACGCCGAAGTATGTTTTAGACGACGCCGATCCTCGCCTCCCTGCGCGTCGAACGCCTCGGCACGCTCAGTGTGCGGGGTGCAGCGTCACGACGACGTGACCATGGTGCAGCGTCACGAGGAGGAACAGCGCGTCGGCCACCATCACCATGGTCACCACGATCAGGACAAGCACCATGGTGGCCACGATGCCGCAGATATAGCCCGCAAGCACCAGGCCGCGGCCGCCGATGGTTCCGCCGGAGGAGTCGATCTCTTTGAGCGCACGGCGACCCATCATCCACGCGAACGGCCCCAACGGGGCGAACATCGCCAAGCCGAGAATGCCGAGCACCAGAGTGGTGATGGCCCGAGGATGGTAAGGCGGAGCCGGATGGCCATAGCCATAGGGCGGCGGCGCACCAGACGGCGGTTGCGGTGGATCGCTCACCCGTCCGATCGTATGCGCCGGGCCCGCCCCCGGGGGACCGGGTTCGCACCTTTCGGGATCGACTCACCGCGGCGCCGACTCATCTGCACCACCGCTGCGGCGCGCTAGCGGCCGTCACGCTCGTCGAGCCGCTGCCTCGGCTTCGGGCGCCGCACGGGCAGCGTCCAGCACCCGCGCCAGCTCACGCGCCACCGCCGCATGAGATGAGCCGTAAGGCGGCTTACTCAGGGTTTCGGCCAACGTCAGCGGAATCGCGGCCAGGGCGGGCCTGACCTCCGACACCTGCAGCCCGTCCAGTTCGGCGCGGACCGCAGCCACCAGCGCCGACTCGCCGGATGCCTCGGTGGCCTGCTGCAACGTGGGCAGCGGCGCCACCGTGCCCGCATCCCGACGCCCCCGACGACGTCACCGCAGCCATCGCGCAGCTACAGACAGCGTTGGACCGCGGCGAACCGGCCGACGAACTCGCCGCCTACCTCGCGGTGAAACTCACCTAAAACGCGTCTGGTATCACGCCTGGTGGTTCTACGCGCACTCGATCGTCCGGGGTGGCATCGACAAGGTGCACGTCGGCCTCGAGATCAAACCGGCCGCTTAGCGTCGCTCTTGGGGTTGATCAGGATCTTTGCGTGCGCCTCGGGATCACCGAGCGCATCGAACGCAGCGGCGACGCCGGACAGTCCGACCGTCCCGGTGATCAGCGGCGCGGCGTCGACCTTGCCGTCGGCGAGCATGTGCAGCGTGTCGCGAAATTCGAGCGGGGTATAGCCGAGGACGAACCGCAGATCGATCTCTTTGTTGATCGCCATCGCCGGACGAATGTGGTCTGTCCCCATGCAGACGCCGACGACAACGACGCGCGAGAACAGCGGTGCGTTGGTGATGATTTCGTCGATGATGCCTGGTACGCCGACGCATTCGAAGACGACGGGATACTTGGGCGTTGCGGCGCCGACCGCGTCGGCGGCGCGCCAGACGTGCCACCACGGCAACCGCAGCCGTTGGAGCTTCTCGATTGTGCCGACCGCCAGGTCGAACGCCTCGAGGATGCCTTGCAAGTGTTTGCGGCCCGCCTCCGTCGTGTAGGGCGAGCCGTGCGCAGGGTCGACGACGACATCTGCTCCACAGGCGGTCGCCAGCGTGCGGCGGCCGGGTGAGAAGTCGCTGGCGATCACGGTGCGCACTCCGTGCGACTTGAGCATGCAGATCACTGCGAGACCGATCGGCCCGCAACCGATGACGATCGCGACGTCGCCCTTGCCCACTTCGCCGCGCCGCACGGCGTGCCACCCGACGGCCATCGGCTCGGTCAGCGCCGCCGTCTCGGGGGGCAACCCGTTCGGGACGGCGAACGTCAGGGACTGCTCGACCAGAAGCTGCTCGGCGTAGGCGCCCGGTGCCATAGTCGACAGCCCGATCCCGTGCACCGCCGTGCCGCGCCGTAGCAGCGGCAGGGCGACGACCGGAGTGCCGCGCCGCGGGGCCTTGCGTGTGCCGGGGCCGTAATCGAGCACCTCGCCGCAGAATTCGTGACCGAAAACCACCTGCTGATCCGATCGCATGAACGCGTCGTACCCCGACTCGGCCATCACGTCGGCGAGTTCGTCACAGTGGCGGCGTGCGTGCAAATCCGATCCGCAGATGCCGCACCTGAGGACCTCGATCAGCACTTGGCCCTTGGCCGGCGTCGGGGTCGGCAGGTCGACAACCTCGAGCTTTGCGTTGGTGCACGTTACGCTCTTCATCTGTCGGTCCTCCTACACGGTGGCCGACTTGGGACCCGCCGGTTGCAGTCCTGCCGCCTCTTTCAGCTCCTCGTAGGCCTGCAGCGTGTGACGAGCGAGTTGCGGTAGGTCGCCGAGTGCCGCGGCGTTACCGACGAAGCCGAAGTCCATGCTGTCGTGGTAGGACGCGAAGGTGGCGTTGAGTCCGATCGAGGCCGCGAGGGCGGAAACCGGGTAGATGCCGAGGAGGCGTGCACCGTTGAGGTATCGGATCTCCTTGGCGCCCGCCACATTGGAGATGACGAGGTTGCACGCCGGGTGGGCGACGCGGTCCAGGTGCGTAGAAGAACCCAGGCCGGCGAGCGCTACGAGCCCGGCCGCATAGGTGAGTGCCGCCTCGCTGGACATGCGGCTGAGTTCCTTCTTGCACGCGGCGACCGAGTCCACCACCTGGTGGATCCGTTCCGGCATGCTCGCTCCGGGCTCTCCGAGTCGCGGGAACACCGCCGACACTCGCGTGCCGATCGCCGTGTCCCCGCCGGCGCGCAGCGACACCGGACACATCGCAATGAAAGGGTGCGCGAAGGCCCGGCCCGTCTCGCGTAGGTAGGCGTGCAACCCGGCGTCGACGACGGTGACCGCCACGTCGTTGAGGGTCGCCCCGAGGCGCCGCCCGACCTCATGCATCTCTTCGAGCGGCAAGGAAAGCGTCGCGAAGCTTCGCCCGATCTGCAGCGGAGCGTTGGTCGGGGCGTGCTGCGCCGCAAAGGGCAGGCTGCCCTCCAGATGTGATCGGACGATACTCGCGAGCACCTTGCGCAGCGCGCCGACCGAAATCTGGTTCAGCGCCCCGATCTGCGTGATCGTCCCGCGAATCGAGTCGGCGACGCGCTCCGTGAGGGGCGTCGGCGGATGTGGCGTGGATTCCGGCGCGCCGAGCGCAAAGGCGGGTGCCGGGACGGTGCGCTCCTCGGTCATGCTCAGCCCGGCGTAGAGAAGCTTGAGGCCGGATTCGCCGTCGATGATCGAGTGATGGGTCTTGGTGTAGATCGCGAACATACCGTCCGGCACCCCATCGATTACCCAGCACCGAAAAAGCGGCCGGTCACGGTCGAGTTGTGGCTCGTGCAGATCGGCGACGAGCCGCAGCAGGTCTTCGTAGGAGGAGCGAGCGGGGAGGGCCAGGTGTCCGACGTGGTAGTGGGGGTCCCAGTGCGTCACCTCTCGGAAATGGGGCGCGCCCAGACCGAGTAGCTCCGGGACGTAGTTGAAGGGCGGCGCCGGCGTGCATGCCCGGTACGCCTCCACGATCTCGCGCACTATGGGCGCGCGGCCGGCCGGCTTCTTGAACAACAGCATGGCGCCGACGTGCGTCGTGCCGGCCGGCGACTCGATCAACAGCCATGAAAGGTCCAGGGGCGGAATCGGTTTGGTCATGCCGTACCTCCGATGCGAAGTCCTGTCACCCGGCCCGGGCGCGCAGGAGTCCGAACGTTACGGCGATGTTCTCTCCGTGAACCAGGGCTCACGAGGGCATTAGGGCCCCGTTACGGCGGTCGTAAGTCCTTCAGCGCAAGGTTTAGCCGCTTGCCGCGCGATACGCCGCCAACGTGTCCGCCACGGTTTCCTGCGGATCCCGGTACTTGATGCCGAGCTCGCGTTCGCTGGGCGAATCGTCGGATGCCGGCATCTGCGTGTAGTACTGCATCCCGGCCCACGTGAAGGGCGTCTCGAACGGCAGGAAGCGACCGGCCCGATCCAGCACCGCCCCCGCGACGCGCAGCGCGCTGTCGGGGATCGGGACGGAGACCATGGGCGTCCCGGCAACTTCGCCGAGCATGGCCGCAAGCTCGGCCGCCGGCACCCGATGACCACCCGCGGTGTAGCGGCGCGGCCCGCGCCCGGGCTCCAGCAGCGCGGCGTGCAACGCGGCCAGGTCGCGGACGTCGACGATCAACCACGCCGCGCTCCGCCCCGGGATCGCATGCATCTGCACGGCCGCCTTGACGCCCTCGCCGGCCTCGCCGAACTGGTCGCCGACCGGAGGGCCGAGCACCATGCCGGGATAGGTGATGTTCACCGGCGCGCCGGCATCCTGCAGACCGCGGGCATAGATATCGACCTGCGCCTTGGACGTTCCGTATCCGTCGGCCCCGCCGACAACCGGCAGGTCCGCGGTCAACGTCTCCAGGCTCGGATGGAACAGCGCGGTGAAGCTGGACACGTGAATGATGGGATCCAAACCCAGCTCGACCGACTGACCGAGGACGTTCTGGGCGCCCTGCATGTTGGTGGTGAGCATCTGCGTCGTCTGGCGCGGATCGGTGGCCACCAAAGCGGCGCTGTGCACAACGGCTTCGCAGCCGTCCAGCGCCTCGCGCACCGCCATGCGATCGGTGATATCGGCGACGGCGAAGTCCGACACGTCGACGCCCAGCTTCGCCACCGACGTCTCCAGCTTGCCGGGGTTGCGCACCAGAAACCGGATGGAGTGCCCCGCGTCGGCGACGGCCTTGGCCGTCCATCCGCCGACGAATCCCGTACCGCCTGTGATCAGAACGCGCATGGTGCGATCTTTGCAGGGCCGTCCGGCCTAAAGATGACTGGAGGCGAAACTCGCGGCTTGGCTGGTCATGCCGTTGACCCCATACGAGACGTGCGCGGCGAAGTCGTTGCCGCTGCCGCTGCCGCACACCGGATCGCCCTGGGCGCACAGCTCCAGGGTCTTCGGCTGATACAGCGGGCCGATGGCGAGCGGCGGTGCGTGATACTTCTGCAGGAAGTCACCCGACGGCGTTCCGAACAGGGTGACCGCGGCGACGTGGTTCGCGATGTCCGTCGGCATGGGCGGGGGCACCGCCGCCGCAGGCACGCCCGCCGGTACGGCCGCCGAGGTGACATACCCGGCTAAGGCCGCGCCCTGCGAGTACCCGCCGATCACCTCCCGGGTGTTGGGGCAGTTCTTGGCCGTGGCTTCGACGTGCGAGCTGGCGTCACGGATGCCGTCGATGACCGTTTGCGGGAAGTTGGCATTCGAAAAGTCCGTGCTGGCAGGGTAATTTACCGCATACACCCCGAGCGACCGGGAGCCGAGCTGCGCGCGCAGCGCGTCCACGAACGACCCGCCGATGCCGCCGATGCCGGGCGGCTCGCCCGACCCGCGGGCGAACACCACCTCGACATCGGGACACGGGTCCGCGGACGCCGACGGGCTGGGCGCGCTGGATACCAGCGCACCGGCCACCACCGCTGCAAGTCCGACGAGCGCCGGCAGCCGGCGCAGCTCGGCAAGCCTGCTCACTTCTTGAATGCGTCTTTCACCTTTTCGCCGGCGTCCTTCAGGCTGGACTTCGCCTGGTCGGCCCGGCCCTCGTCCCTGGTGTCGTGGTCCCCGGTCGCCTTGCCGATGGCTTCCTTGGCGCGGCCGCCCAGGTCCTCGATCTTGTTCTTCAGCTTGTCTTCGTTGCTCATGCCGCTGTGGCTACCCAGCAATGGGAGATATTGAAACCCCCGCCCTGCCATCATAGAGGTTGTGAGCACCGCAGTCGTGGTGGCAATAGTGGTGGGGCTGATGCTGCTGGGCATCGGCATGGTGGTGAACCAACTGCTCCGGCTGCGCAAATATCTCGGGGACTCGCCCACTGTTCCGCCGCCCGCCCCGGAGCCCCCGGATCCGCCCAGCTAGCCGAGCACCGCGGATTCACGTCGCGATCGCGGCGATCGCCGCCGCGCTCTCCAGATCGCCGAAGGCGACCGCGTACCGCTGCGCCAGGGCGACGGCGACTTCGACGCGCTGCCACAGCCCGCCGCCGGCGCTGGCCGTGCACAGCCACAGGGTCAGCCCGTGCGCGACCGACGCCCGATAGCGCAGCCATACTTCATCGCGGGACGGCAGCTCGGTGCCCGGCAGCGCAAGCGCGTCGCGGTATTCGTCGAGGAGGGCACGCTCGTGTTCCCGGCGATCGTCGACCGTCAGGGCGCCCTGCAGGAAGTAGCCGAGGTCAAGTGACCAATTCCCGCGGCGCGCCATTTGCCAGTCGAGGAACCCGACTTCGTCGTCGGGCGTGACGTAGGTGTTGCCGATGTGGGGATCTCCGTGCAGCAAGCTCTGCGGCGACGTGGTGAGCGTCCGGATGTAGGGCTTCCATACCGACTCGACGAGCCGGTCGATGGTCATCTCCAGCACCTCGGCGGGGGTGCCGGGGTCGAGGCGCTCGAGGGCCGAAGGCAGCGGCGCGTACTGCAGGCCGTCGAACGGCAGGAACGGCTCCAGCCAGGCGAGGCCCGGATGCCGCATGACGCGCTCGCCCCAGTAGCGGCCGTGCATCCGGCCGAGGGCCCGCACGCCGGAGGCGGCCTGGGCGGCGGTCAGCGGCCGCAGCGAATCGCGCGGGTCCGCGGCGCGCGCGTTCAGATCCTCCATGACCATGACGAAGTCGTAGGCGTCTTCATCGATCAGAGCGACGTAGACGGCCGGGTGTTCGAGCGGCAGCTCGACGCCGGAGGAGAACAGTCGCGGCTCGTGGAACATCCCGCTGGTCATGCGGATCAGCTCTTTGTGCGCCGGGTCCGCGGCCTTGACGAAAACCGTGGCGGGACCGCTGCCGGCCGAATAGCTCAGCGCCAGCCGGGCGCGCCGGTTGGTGCCGTCGTCGCGAAGCTCGACGGCCACTTCGTCGACGACCGCATCCGGATGACGCCCGGCCAGGGCCGCCGACATCCAGGCCGGCGTGATCTCGTCCCAACTCCGCGGCACGGACAGAGGCAGTGTGCTCACCGAGGGTCCCGTCGTTGCGATGGCGCATGGTGTGCCAGTAACGACACGGTCCGTGTCGTTACTGGCTGTTGGGGAAGGTACCGCATGCGGCCCGCCCTTTGGAAGGGCCTCGCTGATCTAAGCTCGCCCCATGCCTCAGGCGAGGGGCGGCAGGCCACGCGACGTGCAGCTGGACGACGCGATCCTGGACGCCACCCGGGAACTCCTGGCGGTCGGCAGCTACGCCGAGTTGTCGATGGAAGGGGTCGCGGCCCGCGCCAGGGTGGGCAAGAAGACGTTGTACCGGCGTTGGTCGTCGAAAGCCCCGCTGGTGGCGGACGCCGTCGTCGACGCCTATGGGCGGGGCGGCTCGTTCGACGTCCCCAACACCGGCGACCTGAGGGCCGACCTGCGGTCCTGGCTCGTCGAGCACGCCGAGTTCATCGCCGACCCCGCGAGCGCGGCACTCATCCGCGCGCTCATCGCCGCGGCCGCCGCCAGCACGCTGGACAGCGAGGCGCTCGACCAGCAGCTGAGCGTCCCGCAGCACGCCGGGCTGCTGGCCCGCCTGCGCCTTGCCGCCGACGACGGCCAATTGCACGCCGATGCCGACATCGACGCGGTCGCGAACGCGCTGATCGGCACCCTGCTGCTGCGGTTGCTGACCCGCATGCCGGCGAATGGCCCGCTCGGCACCGAATTCGACGGACTCCTCGACGCGATCCTCGACGGAATCCTGCGCTGAATCGGTGCGGAGAAACTCCGACCGCTGCTCAGGGGCGACTGATAGCTTCGTCCTCGTGGCAGCGGGGCGGCGCGGCGCCGTGACACCGTCGGTTCTTCTGGTCACCGACGACGGTCTGCCACGCGGTGTCTCCGGCGCGGCCGACCCCCATTTCGGCAACGTCGTCAAGCTGTTCGCGCAGCTGTTTCCCGGTCGCCGGTTCGGTGGCGGAGCGTTGAGCGTCTACATCGACGGCGTGCCGGTCGTTGACGTATGGACGGGATGGTCGGACCGGGCCGGCACCCAGCGCTGGACCGCCGACACCGGCGCGATGGTGTTCTCGGCGACCAAGGGCGTCGCGTCGACGGTAATCCATCGGCTGGCCGACCGCGGCCTACTGTCCTATGACGAGCCCGTCGCCGAATACTGGCCCGAGTTCGCGGCCAACGGGAAGGGCGAAATCACGGTTCGCGACGTCCTGCGCCACCGCTCCGGGTTGTCGCATCTGCGCGGCGTCACCAAGGCGCAATTGATGGACCACGCCCTGATGGAGGAGCGCCTCGCCGCCGCGCCGGTCGACCATTTGCGCGGCGTGCAGGCCTATCACGCGTTGACCTACGGCTGGCTGCTGTCCGGTCTGGCCAGGGCGGTGACGGGCAAGGGCATGCGGGAGCTGATCCGCCAGGAGGTCGCGCGTCCGCTCAACACCGACGGCCTGCACCTGGGCCGCCCTCCGGAAGGCTCGCCCACCAAGCCCGCGGAAATCCTGATACCGCACGGCAGGCTGCGCACCCCGGTGTTCAACTTCATCGCACCGAAGGTGGCCGGCCTGCCATTCTCCGGCGCGCTGGGCGCGATGTACTTTCCCGGCGTCGTCTCCCTGATCAAGGGGGACACTCCGTTCCTCGACGGGGAGGTCCCGGCCGCCAACGGTGTGGTCACCGGCCACGGGCTGGCGAAGATGTATGCCGTGCTGGCCAACGACGGCCGCATCGACGGCAAGAAATATCTGTCCGAGGAGCTGGCGCGCGGCCTGGCGGGGCAGTCCCGGCGGAAGTGGCCCGACGCGAACATGGTGGTGCCCATGCCATTCCACCTCGGGTATCACGAATCGCCGGTCCCCGGCTTGCTGCGCGGTTTCGGCCACGTCGGTCTCGGCGGGACGCTCGGCTGGGCCGACCCCGAAGCCGGCAGCTCGTTCGGTTTCGTCCACAACCGGTTGCTGACTCCGTTGCTGTTCGACATGGGATCCTTTGCGGGCCTGGCCCGTCCGCTGCGCAACGCCATCCTGGCCGCCCGCGATCAGGGCCCGCTGCGGGTGCCGCAACTCGGCGCCACCTACGCCAAGCCCGCCCGGCGCAAGGCAGCCCTATAGCCGCGCGGCGACGAAGTTCGCGGCCTGGGCCGTCATCCCGGACTGCACATACGAGGCGTGCGCGAAGACGTTGATGTTGGAGCCACTGGAACACGCCGGGTCGCCGTCCGCGCACATGTCGATGGTCTTCGCGGCGTACGGCGGACCGATCGGGGGGAACACGGCGCCCGACAAGCGATTCGCGAGTGCGCTCGTCGGATTGCCGAAGACGGCGATCGCCGCGACATGATCAGCCGCCTGGGGCGGCATGGCCGGCGTGGCCAAATCGATCACACCCGCGCCCTGCGAAAATCCGCCGAGCACCATTCTGGTGTTGGGGCAGCGTCCCATCATGTCCTGTACGTGAGCAACCAGGTCATCGGCACCGTTTTGGGCGCTCGCCGCGAAAGCCTCAGTCGCGGGGTAGTTCACCGGGTAGACACCCATCGATCGGCCGGAAATCTGGGAGCCGAGCGAGTCGACGAACGCCTGGCCCACGTTGCCGACACCCGGGGGCTGGCCGGTGCCGCGAGCGAACGCCACCTCGACGGCGGGACACGGATCGGCATGTACGGCAGGGCTGTTGAGCGTCCCGCCCGACGCCGCCGACGTCACCGCGATCGCAACGCAAAGGACGCGAAGGATGTGCTGCGGAGTCACCGCTTCATGCTGACATAGGCGTTCCCACGCGGCAGCGTCAGCGGAAGATCGGTGTAGGTGACGATGCCCGGCGCCGCCGCGACGACGGCCGGGATCGCGTTGATCGCGGGCATCGCCGTCATGATGTGACCCAGGTCCATGAACTCCTCGATCGTCGTGGCCTCGAAGTACGGCGGCGGCAGGAAGCCGACCTTGGTGGTCACCGTCGGCTGCCCGTCGATCTGGATGACCCAGCCGTCCTGTTCGATCTTCCAGTCGGGCTCGAGCGTCTGCCCCTTGCGCCACCGCACATTCAGGTCGATCAGGGTGGTGCCGCCGACGACGCCCTGCCAGCTGATGTAGACCCCCGCCACGCATCCCGCCGGGATTGTCCAGGACGCCATCTCGAGATCCGCCGTGGTCTGGGCGAACTCGGCCACGCACCTCACCTCGTCGAGCTCGACGCCGAGCGCGTCGCCCACCAACCGGACGGCCTCGCCGAAGATGGCCGTCCCCTTCGCCGCCATCGCCTGCAGCTCCGGGTGATCGATCGGCTGCCCGAAGCCCACCGGCTTCTCGGTCTCCGGTGAGTCGTAGAACGTGGTGTCGGCGGCCTCGTTGACCGTGACCTTGTCGATTCGGTTGCACACCATCGCCGACACGATGGCCAACAGCTCCGCGAAACCCGGGCTGACCCCGGACCCGAAGATCGTGGCGCCGCCCTTCTCACAGGCCTCCGACAACTTCTCGCGACCGGCGCCGAGGTTTCCCCCGGTGATGAACGACGCCGTGGTCACCACGTTGACGCCCGCGGACAGGATGCGGACCAGCTCGTCAACGTCGATCCACATCGGGTTGTAGACCACGCAGTCCGGTTTCAGCGCGAGCAGCGCGTCGACGTCATTGGTGGCCGCCACACCCACCGGCGGGATCCCGACGAGCTCGCCGGCGTCGCGGCCGACCTTCTCCGCCGACCAGGCGTAGCAGCCCACCAGTTCCAGGGTCGGGTTGGCGACGATCGACTTCAGCGAGCTCTTGCCGACATTGCCGGTGTTCCACTGAACGACTCGATAGTTGTTTGGCACTCGCTCAGCATAGGGAATCGCGGCCGAGGTTAGTAGGCGGATTCGGCCGCCAAAATTTCGGCGAGGAAGGCATCGTCGGCCGGCCGGTCCAACCGCGCCCGCGCCCACCGCCGCACGCGGTCCCGGGTTTCGGGCGACTCCGTCGTCTCGACTCCGACGAGCACCGACGTCACCGACCAATCGTGGTCCCACGCCGCCGATTCCGTGAGCGGACGTTGTTGGTCGTCGACCAGCGGGAGGGTCGCGTGGCCGTCGGCGTCCAGGACGCCGGTGCCCGAAATGGCTCCGGAGCGAAGTCGCACCGCGACACCGGTGGGTGCGTCCGGGCCGATGACGGCCGCCCGCACGAGGGCGACGACCGCCGCCCCGGCCGCCTCGACCGTCCAGTCGACGGTGTTCTCGCCCGCGTCGAAGATTCCGTGCGGAACCCCACTCCAGTTGGCGGACGCGACGCCACGGGCGATCGGGGCCAAGGCGCGCGGGCCCGCGCCCGCGCCGGCGGCCAGGGTGTAGTCGTCGCGGCGTCCGCTCGGCAGCGCCAGGACCATATCCGGATTGTCAAGGGCTGCATACAGTTCGGGCCAGCCGGGGCCGTCTACCCCCACTTCGTCAGCCAGGCCGGCGCCCGCCCGCACCAAATCCAGTGCGCGCGGATCACCGTCCGCGACGTGCGCTGCCAGGGCCGCGGCGTGCGGCGCCAGCAATCCCGCGACATCCGAATCCAAGGTGTCATCGGCGAAGAAGCCCTGCGCGCCGGCGGTCAGCAACGCGACCTCGAGGTCCAGTAGCGCCCGGTCCAGACCGGCGATCCCGTCCTGCCGACTGGCGGGCCACCAGCGCCGCAGCCAATGGCCCACCGCCAGCCTGCGAAGCGTCGTTACCGAGCCCGGCAAGATGTCGACGTCGGCGAGGTCGATGCTGCGCGGGTCGTCCGCCGACCCGAGAGCGGAAACCAGGGCGACGTGGCCGGATTCACCGAGGACCCGCCAAAGCCAGTCGGCGCGTGAGAAATCGGTGAACGTGAGGTGGGTCGCCGGTTCGTCCGGGTCGCCTGGCTCGTCCAAGGTCCACGACAGCACCGCGCCACTGACCTCCAGCACCGCGGCCAGCGGCGTCGCCGCACTGACGGGGCCGGTGCTCCACAGACCGGAATCGGCGACCAATCTCATCCGGCCACCTGCAATTCCAGCATCGACTTGATCCGCTGCCGGTGGTCCAGGCTCACCGACCGCGCGACCCCCTCGAGCAGCGACCGCACGTCATCGACGTCGTCGCAGGGCTCCTGCCACACGTCGCGCCCATGCAGCCGCGCCCACAGGCGGCTCAGGTAGGGCTGCGCATACGCGGCGAGGTCGTCGACCACCTGCCGTTGGCGCGGATGGATCGGGCCGCCCTCGGCGAGGCAGCGCCGGGCGTGCAGCACGTAGGCCTCCTTGCGCAGCCGCGCCTGGATCTGCGCCGCCAGGGCGTAGCGGCTGGCGACGGACGGGTCCAGCGGGGCCAGCTCCACCGCGATCTCGATGCCCGCGACGAGCGCGGCCTGTTTGTCCTCGGCCAACAGTCCCCAGGGCGCGCAGGCCCGATCGACTTCCTCCTCGCACAGCAGGGGGATATCGGGCAACGCGTCGCGGTCCAGGGCGCGGCGCAGGGTCGCGCGCACCCGGTCCACCACGCTGCGGTCCAGCGGCCGGTCGCTGTCGGAGCCGCCGGCGACTTGCGGGGGCCGTTGCGGCGCAACCGAACTCAGTCCCAGGTCGACGATCGACCACGGGAGTTGCGCCGCCTCGACACGGGTCAGGGCCCCCAAGTTGTACGGCGTGGCGTCGGCGATCATCGCCGACCAGACGCGTTGCCGGGCCGTCGCGGCGCGGTGGCCGGTGGCCGGCCCGAGCACGGTGGCGAGCTCGGCCATAAACGGGCCGGTGACGGTGGCCAGGGCTGTTTCCGGGGCCCGCACGTCACACCAGCTGCGGTCGAGCTGATCGGCCAGCTTGGCGACCACTTCGGGATCGGCCACGTATTGGTGCAGTACCTCGATGGCGGTGCGGTCGCGGCCCTTGTGGACGTCGCCCAGCACCGCGGCCGCCGTCTCGCGATCCTGCGGTGCCGGTGGGCCTTTCGTTACCGCGAGCTCGAAGCACACCGGGAAGTACAGTTCCTGGGCATTTCCGGTGCGGATGCGCTGCCTGCGGCGCTCCATTTTGAGGACCTCGAACCATGCTGCGGCCGAGCGCAATTCGGGGCTATTGCCGACGATCAGATCACGCATCGCCGCGGCCGTCTCGGGGGGGACGACGGGAGCCGAATAGTGCGGGTTCGACCGCAACCGGAGCACCAGCGGATCGATGATGCGTTTGACGGTGCGACTCAACGGGCCGCCGTCGTCGCTGCTGAGCACCTCCACGCCGGGGCCGATCGCCCGCCACGCCGCGTCGATCACCGACCGGCGTGGGTGGCCGACTGCGACGGCCAGCTGCGAATCCGCGCTCATCTGCACAGAATAGGGGCATTGCGCGAAGCGCGGCAGCCGAAAACTTGGGTTCGGTAGCCGGCCGGCGGCTTCACCCTGGTCGCATGAACGAGCTGCTGATGTTGGTCGACCGGATCAGGTACGCGCGGCGTCGGGACGCCGGGGACCGCGCCGTCGGGGTCGGCACCGTGCGTACGGTCGAGCGTCAGGTTTTCATCGAGGTGGTCGCCGTCTCCGGGGAGACGTTCATCGGCAAGTTGGCGCGTTGCGGCGACGACGTCGACGTGTCGATGCTGCGCCCCGGCCTGGTCGTTCTGGTTGCGTTCGATCCCGCTGCGCGCGAGAAACTTTCACTGCCCGACGATGTGCTTGCGGTGCACGCGGGGTGGGTGGCCTCGCTGTGAGCGCTAGCGTGCACCGTCCAGCGCGAAGGTGACCACCGCGCCCCAATACAGCGGGCTGGCGGTGGCCTCGCCGTCACGCCAGCGCCGCATCTGTTCGCGCTGCCATCGGTTCACCGCGAACCCGGCGTCGCCTTCGGCGTCATGGGCGCGATCCACGGCGGCCACGACGTCGGCCATCGGATCGGCGGCCGCCGAGGCGAACTGCCGATACGCCGCGGTGGTGGGCAGCGACCACAGGGTGGCGGTCACCAACTGTGCGCCGCCCAGGATCATCGCCGCCACCAGCCCGGTCGCCTCGTCGAATTGATAGTCCCCACCCGACCCGCACGCGAGCAGGGCCACCCGCGGCGGCATCGGGAGTTGCAGGGCCATCAGATCCGACGCGGTCAGCGGACGGTGATCGCCGATCGCGTCGGCGTCGCCGGGAATCTCGGCAGTATCGGCCAGGTGCAACGCGGCCCGATCGGCTTGGCCGTCCGCCGAACTCGCGTGCCCCACGTAGAGCAGCCTGCTCGGGGCTTGGGCGAGTGACTTGGCCAGCCACGTGCGATCGGCGTCCTGGCGGCGGAACAGTTCGACCGCGGCGTCGACCGCCGGCAACACCGGCCGGCGCGCCAGCACGCCGGTGAAGTGCCGAGCCAACGGTGTCTCCGGCGAGGGCCTGCCGAGCACCGACCCCAGCGCGGAATCCGGGCGCTGCCCCGGCACCCGGGGGTCGAGGACCAGGAGCGGCGGACCGTCTTTCCTGGCGTCCCATCCGGCCGGCACCCGCGGTGAGTGCACGATGTTCGGCGGCACCGCCATCAGGACGTCGACCAGTTCCATCAGCCGATAGCCGTCGGTATGTGTCCCGATATCGGCGAGCTGCCAGGGGATCCGGGCCGCGGCCCTGCCGCTGGCGGTGATTGCCTCCTGGCGGGCGCGCACCAATTCTTCCTTGCTGGGTCCCGATTTCGGCACCGCCAGCAGCCCCCACGGGACGCGCGCCAGCCGCGCGCTGGGCGAGACGAACAGCACCGCGCGCGGCGTGGCCACGCACTCGGTCAGCAGCTGCCAGCCGGGGGAGCCGATCAGCAACACGCCGAGGATGTAGGCGAGCGTCAGCTCGCTATCCGGCGCCGCGAGCGGCCCGGTGGTCAGCGCGCGCTCGATGGCGTCCCGCCGGCCCTCGGAGCCGTGTGGCTCGGGCAAGGCGTTCGCCAGCTCTTCCAGCGCGGCGAGCAGCAGCGGCTCTTCGACCACCCAGTTGACGGTTCTCGACGGCTGCCCGACGATGCGCAAGCTGGCGTAGGTGGCGATCCCGACGTCGGCGTACCGCAGGATGAGGGTGGTCCGGTCGGTGGCGCTCATGGCCACGTCGACCAGGCGGGCTCAGCCGCGGTGACGTCGCGCCCGTAGCGCTGGAAAGCCAGTGCGCGATAGTGGCTCAGGATCGGCTCGGCGTCCGGCTGCATGCGCAACGGCGGCAACGGCCCGAGCCGGGTCAGCGATGTGCCGCCGGGGGCCGACGAGCCGGCCGCGGCCAGCGCCGGGGCCGGCTCCAGATCGGTATCGATGGGGACCGGGGCGGTGGCCGTCGACGCCCATTCGCCGGTTTGTGGCCGCTGCGGGCCGGTTTCGAAAGTTCCTCGCGCGCTGTGGTATTCGACCAACTCACTGATCAGTTCGGTGTTCTCCCATTCCCAGGCGACCGCGAAGGCGCCGGCCAGGACGGGGGCCGAGATGCTGGTGGCCCAGCGTGACCTCGCGTCGGCGTCGGCGATCGAATACCGCACCGAGTCAACCGCCAGGGCCGCCGGCACCTTGAGCTCGGCGGCCTGTTGCAGCTTGGTCATGCCCCGCCAGTATTCCTCGGTACCGACCTCGCCGTGGAGGATGCCGAGTCCTTCCGCCTGCCGCGCCTCAGTCTCCTGCAGCGTCTCGTCGGGATCCCCCGAACTGTCGAAACCGAGGTCCGACAACGCGTCCGCGCGCCACACGGTGCCGAGATGATTGTCGAGCAGCGCGTACTGCAGCCAGCTGCTGCGCGGCGACGAGTCGAGCAGTTCGCGGGCCTGGGCGATCAGCTCGACCGCGTCGGCGAAGCGGCTCCAGAAGATTGCTATCCAGCTGCGTTGCAACAAAATACGGTGCAGATGCAGCGGCTTTCCCAATTCACGCCAGTGCCGCTCGGCGTGTTCCCAGCATTCGTCGGCGGCTTCCAGTGCGCCGGCCCCCAGCCGGGTGAGTCCCATGTACAGCCAGCAGCGGGCGACGTCGTGCGTCCGGGCGTGACGGGCGATGACGGGATACGCCTCCGAAACCAGTTGCTCGGTGCCGGCGTGGTCGTTCGCCGCCCAGCACGCCGCCGCCCGCTCCAACCGCGCACGCGCCGTTGCCAGTTCCCAGCCGTTGGCCTGCGCCCGGGCCGCGGCGCGACGCAGCCAGGGATCGGCCTCCGCTACCCGGCCGGTTTCGACGCAGAACCTGCCGTACCCGGTGCCGACGACGACGCGAAGGTAGTCCGCGGCCTCGCCGCTCCCGCGGTAGTCGTCTATATCGCTAATGGCCTTCTCCCACAACGGGACTGACCGCACATGCAGGTCGTCGTCGCACAGCGCGGTCGCGCACGTCACCAGGGCATGGATGCGCAGCCGCGCGCGTTCGTCGGCCAGGCCGGGAAAATCCGCGTCGGGGTCCTCGTTATCCAACTCCGCCAGCGCCGCGGCCGCGCCTTCGTGATCGCCGATCGCCGCGGCCAATCCGGTCTGCAGAAACCGAGCCCGTCGCGAGTACCGACGGATCAGGTGGGCGATGTCGGCGTCGGCGGGCATACTCGCGTAGATCGCCACGCAGTCCTGGATGCGCCGGATGGATTCGCGCGCCCCGTCATTCGCGCCCCGGCCAAGGTAGATCTCGCCGAGCTGCGCGAGGACCTCCAGCATCAGGTCGTCCCGGTCTTCCCGCTCGATGCGCGGTATCAGGGACAGCAACAGATCACGGGCCCCGCCTTCGTCCGCCGCGAACGCCAGGCGGCGCGCGTTGTCCAACTGGTCGGGGATCGACACGGCTGCATCATAAGTCGGCGGGCGGCGTCCGGACACGAGAAAGCGGCGAGCGGCGGACGCGTGAGTGAGGCACGTCCGCCGCTCGGTCGCAACCGATCAGCCGCAGGTCACCTTGATGTTGAAGTCCTTGGTGATCATTCCGGCCATCGGGTTCTTCATGTCGGCGCCCTGCGCCTGACCCGTGATGGTGTAGGTCTTGCCGTCCACCGCCACGTTGGCCGAGCCGACCTTCGCACCCATGTTGTTGCTGACCGACAGCGCGTTGCCGTCGACAACCATTGCCAGCGACTCGACCTTCGGGGTGGCCTCGTCGGTCATCACGACGGCGAGTGCCTGCCGTCCGCCGCTGGAACCACTGCCGATGTCGATCTTGCCGCCTGTCTTGACGCACGTGACGGAGGCCGGATCGAGGCCCGCCAGGTCCGTGCCGCCAACCTTGACCTGCGCCCCGCCGCCGTTGGCGACGCTAGGTGCCGTGCTCGATGCCGGGCTGGCCGTGTGGCCGCCGCTGGAACATCCCACCAGCGCCACTGAAGCCGCAGCGCAGCCCAGTGTGCCGATCGCAGCCGCGAGAAGACGTTTCACTTGTGGATCCTTCCTTCATGCGCCGCCCCGGTGGCGTCGCCATGGCGCAAGTACAGACCGCCCGGTTCGCTACCGATCCCAATTTCCCGGCGTCGAGCCGGTAGGCTGCGTCGAGGTCGGCGCTGACGAAGGGAGGCACGCGATGCTGAGCGTGAAGTGGCTGGAAAAGCCTGAGGCCCATGACTTTCCAGCGGCGGCGGACTACCTCACCATGCTCGCGGATGCGAAGACCGTTAAGCAGGTCATCGAGAAGCTGAAGGCGGGAACGGTCACCCACCGGAAGGCCAAGGACATTCTGCGCGCGGCGCAGCTAGGCCTGTTGCCCGTGGACAACCCCCACGTCGCCGCGGACCTGACCAAAGTCGAGAAGGGCCAACCGCTGTCGCCCATCCTGCTGGTGCGCGGCGACTTCCTGACCGGTGTGCCGTTACAGATCGCCGACGGCTACCACCGGGTGTGCGCGAGCTATCACACCGACGAGAACACCGACATTCCGGTCGTCATCGCGGCCGCGAGCCGCTGATCGGGGATGTGACGATGATCGACCTCAAGACCGTGGGAACCGTGCAGGTGCTGACCCTCTCGTCGGGTCCCGTCAACGCCCAGGACGTCGAGCTGCTCGAAGAGCTGACCTCGGCGGTTGGGGAGCTACAACGTTCGGATGCCGGCGCGTTGGTCGTCACCGGAGCCGGCCGGGCGTTCAGCGCCGGGGTGGACCTCAACCGCGTGGTGGCGGGCGGCGCCGGCTACACCGATCGGCTGGTCCCGGCGCTGTCCGCGGCGTTCGAGGCGATGTTTTCCTACCCGGGCCCGACCGTGGCCGCGATCAACGGCGCCGCCATCGCGGGCGGATGCGTGCTCGCGTGCGCCTGCGACCGCCGCCTCATCGGCCCCGAGGCGCAGATCGGGGCGGCCGAGGTGCGCGTCGGGGTGCCGTTTCCGGTCGCCGCGCTGGAGGTCATGCGCTACGCGTGCGGGGACCACGCCGAGGAAGTGCTACTGGGTGGCCGCACCTATCGGGGGTCCGAGGCCGTGGCCCGCGGACTCGCCCATCGCGTGGTCGCCGACGATCTTCTCGAGGCGGCGGTGGCGGAGGCGTCCGATCTCGACGGCATCCCGGCCGACGCCTATCGCCACACCAAGACCCAGCTGCGGGCCCCGACGACGGCGCGGATCCGCGAGGCCGGGGGTATCGACAACGAGGTCCGTCAGATGTGGGGCGCCGACGAGACCCTGCAACGCATCGCCGCGTACGTGGAGCGCCTGCGGCGGCGCGACTGATCGGGGTTGGCTATTCCTCGTCGAGGGCGATCCCGCCCCTGGTGCGCCGGCGCCGCATTCGATGCGAGCCCTTTCCCGTCGGGCGGCGGTTGCGCAACTTGGCCTCGGATCCCTCTGTGTCTTCTGTGTCTTCGGCGTCCTCCGCGGCCTCCCCGGTCTCATCCGCGGGCTCGGGAGCTGGGGTTTCTTCGGAAGTCTCGGCCTTGACGGTCTCGGTCTCCTCCGCCTCGTCGGCCTCGTCGGCCTCCGTTTCGTCGGCGGCCTCGGTGTCTTCCTCGGCGGCTTCGGCGTCCGTGGCTTCCTCGGCGTCGGCCTCGTCGCCCTTCTTGCCGCGCAATCCACGCTTCTTCGGTTTCTTCGCCTTGATCGGTTTCGGCGGTGGCGGCGGCAACTCTGCGACAAACGACAGGTAGAACGCGAAGAAGCCGAGCACCGCGATTGCGGCGGCCGCCCCGTAAATCGCGAACAGATACCGACCGGCGGCGTCCAGGCTCAGCCAGATCTCGCTGATCGCTGCGCCGATGATGAGCACGCCCGCCAGCACATGGGCCACGATCGAGACGACCCTGATGGTCAGGGCCAGCTGCGGCGTCCCCAGCTCCGGCTTGCGCACCCGCAACAGGTTGAACACCACCGGCAGCGCGGCCAGGGCGCACAGCGCACCCGTCCCGATCCGAAGCGCCGTCCCCAACGAATGCGTGGTGTCACCCATCAGCTCAGGCCAACGGGGCAACACGAAAAAGAAGTAGAGGACGCCGGCAGCGATCGAGAACGATGCGTGCCACGGGATGGCGACCTTGCGCCCCATAAGCCTCCTCATGCCGGTTGGCTCAAGCCAGCCTAAAGGCGACCAACCCGATTCCAAACCAATTCGTGCCTGTCCGCATGGCGGACCAATTGCGGAGGATGCGGGATTTGAACCCGCGAGGGCTGTTAACCCAACCCGCGTTCCAGGCGAGCGCCATAGGCCACTAGGCGAATCCTCCGTGGCCATGGTAGCCGAGGCGGCCATGGCCGCCGCCACTTACTCCGGGCCAGGTACTACACTCGTCGTTGGACCCCGCGCGGCGTCTATCCTGTGAACTCCCCCAGGGCCGGAAGGCAGCAAGGGTCAATGGGCTCTGTCGGGTGCGCGGGGTCCCCTAGGTTGATGAGCGGCGACCCGTCCCCCGCAAGCGGGTGGTGCCCCCAGCGCCCGGCTCCGCCGCGCTTGCGATCGCCACTAGGCCGCCTTCGACAGCGAAAGGGTCCATGGTGTCGCTGGATTCCCTCAGCCCGGAAGAGCTTGCCGCCGCGCACGCGCGCAACCGGCAGGATTACGCGGATCTGCAGGCCAAGAAGTTGGCCCTGGATCTGACCCGCGGCAAACCGGCCCCTGAGCAGCTCGACCTGTCCAACCAGCTGCTGAGCCTGCCCGGAGACGACTACCGCGACAGCGAGCGCACCGACACCCGCAACTACGGCGGCCTGCACGGCCTGCCCGAGCTGCGGGCCATCTTCGGAGAGCTGCTCGGCATCCCGGTGCCCAACCTGATCGCCGGCAACAACTCCAGCCTGGAGCTGATGCACGACCTCGTCGCCTTCTCGATGCTGTACGGCGGTGTCGATTCGCAGCGCCCCTGGAAGGACGAGCCGAGCGTCAAGTTCCTGTGTCCCGTTCCCGGCTATGACCGGCACTTCGCCATCACCGAGACGATGGGCATCCAGATGATCCCCGTCCCGATGCTGCAGGACGGTCCCGACGTCGACCTCATCGAAGAGCTGGTCGCCGTCGACCCCGCCATCAAGGGCATGTGGACCGTGCCGGTGTTCGGCAATCCCACCGGGATCACCTACTCGTGGGAAACGGTGCGCCGGCTCGTCCAGATGCGGACGGCGGCGCCCGACTTCCGGCTGTTCTGGGACAACGCGTACGCGGTGCACACGCTGACGCACGACTTCATCCGCCAGGTCGACGTGCTGGGGCTGGCGGCCAAGGCCGGCAACCCCAACCGGCCCTACGTGTTCGCGTCCACCTCCAAGATCACCTTCGCCGGTGCCGGCGTGAGCTTCCTCGGCGGGTCGCTGGGCAACATCGCTTGGTACCTGCAGTACGCGGGGAAGAAGTCGATCGGCCCGGACAAGGTCAACCAGCTGCGGCACCTGCGCTTCTTCCGTGACGCCGACGGGGTACGCCTGCACATGCTGCGCCATCAGCAGATACTGGCGCCCAAATTCGAGTTGGCCCTGGACATCCTGGACAAGCGGCTGAGCGACTCCAAGATCGCCTCGTGGACCGAACCCCAGGGTGGCTACTTCATCAGCCTCGACGTGTTGCCCGGCACGGCGCGGCGCACGGTGGCCTTGGCCAAGGACGCGGGCATCGCCGTGACCGAGGCGGGTGCGTCGTTCCCGTACCGAAAAGACCCGGAGGACAAGAACATCCGGATCGCCCCCACCTTCCCGTCGCTGCCGGACCTTCGCGACGCGGTCAACGGGCTGGCCACCTGCGCGCTGCTGGCGGCCTCGGAGTCGTTGCTCAACCCCGGCGTCGTCGCCGGCGCGTCGAGTGTCCGCTGACGGCGGAAAAACCGGCGCTGTCCCGGCCTACGTTCACACTCGACGCCCGGCGGGCTCACGTCACCGTGCGTACTGTCCGACTTCTCAGCGGGCCCTGCGGTGCCCGCATCGTCGTCGGACGGCGCCGGTAGCCTGCTGACCGTGGCCCTCTACCGCAAGTACCGACCGGCAACCTTCGCCGAGGTGGTGGGGCAGGAGCATGTCACCGAACCGCTGTCGATCGCCCTGGAAGCCGGCCGGATCAACCACGCCTACCTGTTCTCCGGTCCGCGCGGCTGCGGGAAAACCTCGTCGGCGCGGATTCTGGCCCGGTCGCTGAACTGCGCCCAGGGCCCGACGGCCAATCCGTGTGGGGTTTGCGAATCGTGCACGGCACTGGCACCGAATGCCCCCGGCAGCATCGACGTGGTGGAGCTGGACGCCGCCAGTCACGGCGGCGTGGACGACACGCGCGAGCTGCGGGACCGCGCGTTCTACGCGCCGGCGCAGTCGCGCTACCGGGTGTTCATCATCGACGAAGCGCACATGGTGACCACCGCGGGGTTCAACGCGCTGCTCAAGATCGTGGAGGAACCGCCCGAGCACCTCATCTTCATCTTCGCCACCACCGAACCGGAGAAGGTGTTGCCGACGATCCGGTCGCGCACCCACCACTACCCGTTCCGGTTGCTGCCGCCGAAGACCATGCGGGCGTTGATCGGTCGGATCTGCGAGCAGGAGGGCGTCGTCATCGACGACGCGGTGTACCCGCTGGTGATCCGCGCCGGCGGGGGCTCGCCGCGCGACACGCTTTCGGTGCTGGACCAGCTGTTGGCGGGCTCCGAGGTTGGTCCCGGGGGGCCCCATGTCACCTACCCGCGTGCGCTCGGGCTGCTGGGCGCCACCGACGTAGCGCTGATCGACGACGCGGTCGACGCCCTCGCCGCGTCGGACGCCGAGGCGTTGTTCGGCGCGGTGGAGTCGGTGATCGATGCCGGCCATGACCCGCGGCGCTTCGCCACCGACCTGCTGGAGCGGTTCCGCGACCTCATCGTGCTGCAAGCGGTTCCGGACGCGGTAAGCCGCGGGGTGGTGGACGCGCCGGAGGACGTGCTCGATCGGATGCGCGACCAGGCAACCCGTCTCGGGTCGGCCACCCTGACCCGCTACGCGGAGGTCGTGCAGGCGGGGCTGGGCGAGATGCGCGGCGCGACGGCGCCGCGACTGCTGCTCGAAGTGGTCTGCGCGCGGCTGTTGCTCCCCTCGGCCAGCGACACCGAGTCGGCGCTGCTGCAGCGCGTCGAGCGGATAGAGACCCGGCTGGACATGTCCATTCCCGCCTCCGAGACGGCCGCCGCAGCCCCGTCCCGGCCGGCGGTCGCCGCACCCGTGCGGCCCCGCAAGGAGGCGGCCCCGCCCAGGGAGGTGGCCCCGCCCGTTGCCAAGCCCGAGCCGGTGCCCGAACCCGCCCCGCCGCCGGTGCCCGAACCCGCCCCGCCGCCGGTGCCCGAACCGGCCCCGCCGCCCGCGCCCGAACCGGCCGCCGCCGCGCTCGGCGAACTCAACGCCGCCGCCGTGCGGACCATGTGGCCGACGGTGCGCGACAAGGTGCGCCAGCGCAGCCGCACCACCGAGGTGATGCTGGCGGGCGCCACCGTCCGCGCGATCGAGGAGAACACGCTGGTGCTGACGCACTCCTCGGCGCCGCTGGCCAAGCGGCTGTGCGAACAGCGCAACGCCGACGTCATCGCCGAAGCGCTCAAAGATGCGCTGGGCGTCAACTGGCGGGTGCGCTGCGAGGTGGGCGCGGCCGCCCCGGCCGAGTCGGCCCCGCCGGCCCCGAGGGCCGAAGAGCCCGCGCCCGACGTGGCTCAGCGCGACGAAGAGGAACACATGCTCGCCGAAGCCGGCCGCACGACCTCCTCGGCGCCGCTGCGCGACCCCGAGGAGGTCGCGCTCGAGCTGCTACAGAACGAATTGGGCGCGCGCCGGATCGATAACGCCTAGGCGCTCAGGGCGTCCACCAGGGCCGCAGCGGCAGGTGGTCGTCGCCTTGCGGGTCGGCGTTGGCCGCCAGCACATGGTGCAGCTGCAGGTTGTTCTGCTCGAAGGCCACCCGCGAGGCCGCCATGTACAGGCCCCACACCTTGGCGGTGGCCAAGCCGACCTCGTCGACCGCTTCGTCCCAGTGGTCGACCAGGTTGTGGCACCAGTCCCGCAGCGTCATCGCGTAGTGGTGCCGGAAGTTCTCCTCGTGCAGCACCTCGAAACCGACGTCCTGGATCTCGGTGATGATGCGTCCCGAGCCGGTCAGCTCCCCGTCCGGGAAGACATAACGGTCGGTGAAGCCACCCGCGAAGGAGGTCGACTTGTTGTCGTGGCGGGTGATGCAGTGGTTGAGCAGCAGGCCGCCGGTGCGCAGCTTCGACTTCAGGAACGCGAAGTAGGCGGGGTAGTTCTTGACGCCGATGTGCTCGGTCAACCCGATCGAGGACACGGCGTCGAACCCGCCCTCGCCGATGTCGCGGTAGTCCGAATGCCGCACCTCGGCCAGTTCCCCGAGACCCTCGTCCTGGATCGCGCGCTGCGCCCACTTCGCCTGCTCACCCGACAGGGTGGCACCGATCACCCGGACGCCGCGTCGCGCGGCAAAGCGCGCCATGCCGCCCCAACCGCAGCCGACGTCGAGCAACCGGTCGCCGGGCTGCAGTCCCAGCTTCTCGAAGACCAGCCGGTACTTGTTCTCCTGGGCCTCTTCCAGCGTCGCGTCGACGTCGGGATAAACCGCGCACGTGTACGTCATCGACGGGCCGAGCACCCATTCGTAAAAGGCGTTGGAAACGTCGTAGTGGTGGTGGATGGCCTCGGCGTCGCGCGTCTTGGTGTGCATCAGCCCGTCGGAGATCCGCCGCCACCGGGGCGGCGTCTCCTGCGGCGGCGGGGCGACCGGCACCAGCCGCTCCAGCCCCATCGAACGCACCACATTGGCGAGCACCCGCGCCGGCGGCCGCTTGAATTGGACGCGGTCGGTCAGCGTCTTGAGCAGCTGGTAGGGATCACCGGGGTGGACGCCGTACAGGTCCAGGTCGCCCGCCACGTACGCACGGGCGAGGCCGAGCTCGCCGGGCGCGGTGGCCAGGTAGGTGGCGCCCCGCGGGGTTCGAAGGTCCAGGCCCAGTTCGGCCTGTGCGCTTCCGGCGGTGCTGCCGTCGTAGGCGGTGAACTTCAGCGGGTGGCGCCCGGTCGCGGCGAAGATCTCCAGGATCTCCGCCATGCTGAGTTTTCCGGTCGTGGCGCGGTGGGGTTCTTTCGTCGTCGTCATCGCCGTTGTACCGCCTTTGCATAGAGGTCGAGGAGACGGGAATCGGGATCGTAGGTTTTCTTGACCGTGTTGTAGGCCTCGCCGCCGTACAACTCGTCGAACTCCTCGCGGGCGTAGTACGAGTCGGAATACAGCGACTTGTGCCCGTCGAGCTCGCTCACCTTCGCTTCAATTGTGCGGTTGGTTCCACCTTCCATGACGCCCGCCGGCACCGAAGACCAGAAGCCGACGTTGACGTAGGTGTGGTCCGGCCGCATCGGATACAGCGGCCAGCCCTCGTGATCGCGCAGCCGCAGCGGACACAGCCAGATCGGGGTGATGGGCACGTTGCCCAGGAACCACTCCAAGAACTCGCAGGTCCGTTCGACCGGCAACTCAACGTCCTGGACCACCCGCTCACGCGGGGGACGGCCATTGCGCTTCTCGATCCGGTCGGCCACACCGAGTCGCTGGTCCATGGCGATGAGCTTCGAGTAGACGCTGCTGCGCCGGTAGCGGCGCGGCCACCAGCGCCGCATCCGGGGGTTCTGCACACCGAACGCGCGCGAGCACCAGAACCAGTCGGTGTCCCAGCGCCAGAAATAGTCGTGCGTCGTCAGCCGGTCGTCCTTGGTGGCTTCCAAACCCGCGGAGTCGTGCCGGATCGACTGGTAATAGATGTCGTTCCCGGTGTAGTCGCTGACCGGTCCCGGGGTGGTGGTTCGCCGGCCCACGCACAGGTAGCTTTCGTCGGCGCTGAACACCACCCCGTCCAGATAGTCGACGGGCGTGCCACCCTGCCCGCCGGTATCGATGATGCGTTCCATCGCCGCGATCAGCGCGGGCAGCGAGCGGAACCGGACGTGGCGCAACGCCACGAACGGCGCTATAGGTTCCAGCTCGATGCGCAGCCGCGTTGAATAACCAAGCGTCCCATAGGAATTGGGGAAGGCGCGGAACAGGTCGGGGTGCTGGGTGCGGGACGCGGTGAGCAAATCGCCGGCGCCGGTGAGGATGTCCATCTCCAGCACCGATTCGTGGGGCAGGCCATTGCGAAACGACGCCGACTCGATACCCAAGCCGCTGACCGCACCGCCGAGTGTGATGGTTTTCAGCTGCGGGATGACGAGCGGCGAAAGGCCGTAAGGCAACGTCGCGGCGACCAGATCTTCATAGGTGCACATGCCGGCCACGTCGGCGGTGCGGGATTCGGGATCGACGCTCAGCACGCCGGTCAGCCCCGAAGTGTCCAGGCCGGGGGCGTCGCGTTTAGTGCGTGCGCGGAACAGATTTGAGGTCGGTTTGGCGAGCCGGACGGCGGACGTTGCCGGGATGGATCGATAACTCGCCATCAACCGGTCAACGCCCGACTTGTGCGCCGAGAGTGCAGATCCAGGGACAGGCACCACATATACCCTAGTCTTCGACCACAGCCCGTGCACCCGCGCGCGGGCGGCATAGCTTCAGGAGTTGTTTTGGGACAGGTGAGTGCTGCCAGCACGATTTTGGTCAATGCGGAGCCGGCCGCCGC
The DNA here is from genome assembly GCA_963850895.1 of uncultured Actinomycetota bacterium. Classification (GTDB taxonomy): domain Bacteria; phylum Actinomycetota; class Actinomycetes; order Mycobacteriales; family Mycobacteriaceae; genus Mycobacterium. The sequence goes on from CAWKNK010000008.1 coordinate 30,280, forward strand.
CCTTGCGGCCGTCGCGGATTATCAGCAGATGCGCCCGAAGATCTTGTCCCCCCAGTACAGCGACTACCAGGTGTTACAGGGCGGCCAGGGCGCGGGCACGGTCGCCAAATGGAGGTTGCAGGCCACCAAGTCCCGCGTCCGCGATGTGCAGGTCAACGTCGACGTCGCCGGCCACTCCGTCATCGAGAAGGACGCGAACTCGTCGATGGTCATCAACTGGACGGTGGCCCCCGCCGGACCCGGCGCCAGCGTCACCGTGAAGACCACCTGGACCGGCGCGGGCGGCATCAAGGGATTCTTCGAAAAGACCTTTGCGCCCCTGGGACTGAAGAAGATTCAGGCCGAGGTTCTGACCAACCTGAAGAAGGAACTAGAAAGCTAGATGGTTCCGCCCTTGCCGAGACGCGGCTGATGAGCTCGGGGCCAAGCCGCGCAAGGTCCTTCGCGTTTGCGGTCTGACGGCGAAGTGGGCGCTACGTGGGCGCTGGTTGCCCTAAGCTCGGTACAAAATTCCGGCGTCGGCTGGGAGAGGGCTTGGCTATGATTGAGTCTTCCATTCGCGTCGCCCTGCGTGAGCGCGCGAGTTTGCAGCCCAATCACACCGCGTTTACATTCCTCGATTACGAGCACGATTGGGAAGGCGTTGCCGAAAGCCTGACGTGGGCGCAGTTGTATCGGCGGTCGCTGAACCTTGCGCTGGAACTCGAAGAATGCGGGTCGACTGGTGACCGGGCTGTGATACTTGCGCCGCAAGGGCTCGACTATATCCAGATCTGTTGCAGCCACGATTATTTCAAGGCCCCACCCGCTCGCGAGGGAACGGGTAGATCGGGCTCAGCGCGCCTGGCCTTGAGAGGCCAGGAAACCCGCGACGCCGCGGACCATCGCGTCAGCGTACTTCTGCCTGCCCTCGGCCGACTCCATCAGCGCCGAATCCGCCGGGTTCTTCATGTTGCCGCACTCGACCAGGATCGACGGGTACTGCGCCAGGTTCAGCCCGGCCAGGTCCGAGCGCCCATACAGCCCGTTCTGGCCGATGTAGTTGGCCGGTGGAATGCCGGAGGCCTGCAGCTGGTCGCGCATGATCCGGGCGTACTGTACCGACGGTCCGGCCTGCACCTGGTTGAGCGGCGGGGCCGAGTAGTTGACGTGGAATCCCCGGCCCGACGCCGGCCCGCCGTCGGCGTGGATGCTCAGGACCGCGTTGGGGTGCAGCGCGTTGGCCATGTTGGCGCGCTCGTCGACGCACGGCCCCAGCCCGGTGTCGTCGCCGCGCGACATGGCCGTCCGGACGCCCAGGGCGTTCAACTCCGCGCGGACCCGCAGCGCGGTGTCCCAGGTGAAGGTGTGTTCCTGGTAGCCGCTGTTGGTCGACGTCCCGCTCGCCTGGCAGTCCTTGGTCCCGCCGCGGCCGGTGGGCACCTGACGGCCGATGGAGGCGTCGTTGGAGCCGTTGTGGCCGGGATCGATGAAAACCACCATGCCGGCGATATTGGAAGGGACCCCCCATGCAGCCGGGGTCGCGATCGGGGTGATCGCTGCCGAAGCGGCAACCAGCACACCGACGACCAACCTGATGCCGACACGCCTGCTCACTCGTAGGTCCACGGCGCAAAGGTAGCGTCGCGCGGTCTACGCTGGGTGTTTCGAATCGCCGGTCACACGCAGGCGAAACCAGTTCGAGACCAAGATGCGAGGGAACTGTCATGCAACCCGGAGGCGACATGTCGGCGCTGCTGGCCCAGGCGCAGCAGATGCAGCAGAAGTTGATGGAAGCCCAGCAACAGCTCGCCAACGCCGAGGTGCACGGACAGGCCGGCGGGGGCTTGGTCAAGGTGACCGTGAAAGGTAGCGGCGAGGTGGTCGCGGTGCAGATCGATCCCCAGGTCGTCGACCCCGGCGACGTCGAGACGCTGCAGGACTTGATCGTCGGGGCCATGACCGACGCTTCCAAGCAGGTCACCCGCATGGCGCAGGAGCGGCTGGGAGCGCTGGCCGGCGGCTTCGGCGGGCCACCGCCGGGCCAACCGCCGGCCCCGGCGCCGGAGCTCTAGATCTCCGACCGACATGTTTGAAGGACCGGTCCAGGATTTGATCGACGAGCTCGGCAAGCTGCCGGGTATCGGGCCCAAGAGCGCCCAACGCATCGCCTTTCATCTGCTGTCGGTTGAACCCCCGGATATCGACCGGTTGACCGCGGCGCTGGGGAAGGTCCGCGACGGCGTGCGGTTCTGTGCGGTGTGCGGCAACGTCTCCGACAACGAGCGCTGCCGGATCTGCTCGGATCCCCGTCGGGACGGCACCCTGGTGTGCGTCGTCGAGGAGGCGAAGGACGTCCAGGCCGTCGAACGCACCCGAGAGTTCCGCGGCCGCTACCACGTGCTGGGCGGCGCGCTGGATCCGCTGTCCGGAGTGGGGCCCGATCAGCTGCGGATCCGCGAGCTGCTGAGCCGTATCGGGGAGCGGGTCGACGATGTCGACATCACCGAGGTGATCATCGCCACCGACCCCAACACCGAGGGCGAGGCGACCGCCACCTACCTGGTTCGGATGTTGCGCGATATCCCCGGGCTGACCGTGACGCGGATCGCGTCGGGGCTGCCGATGGGCGGCGACCTGGAGTTCGCCGACGAACTGACGCTGGGCCGCGCGCTCGCCGGCCGCCGGGCGATGGTCTGAGTTACGCGGTCACGACGGCGAAGTTGTCGCTGGTGGCCCACGCCTTCTCGAAGGTGGCAAGGGGTACCTGCTCGTCGCGCCCGGCCTCGATGCCGCTGTCGTTGAGGTGCACCACCCGGGCCTTGGTGTCGATGCCGGTGACGACGACGAAGTGGTTCTCCTGGGTGCGGTTACCGGGTTCGTCCCAAATGATCTTGTCGTTGAGTCCGACGATCACCTTCTGGCCCCGATCCAGGTCCTGCGCAAGCGCGTCGGTGTCGGTGTGGACCCCGGTGGCGTGGACGCCGTAATGCGCCAGCAGCACCGCCAGGTCGCTGTTGCTGGTCTTCCCGGCGGGCCGGTAGATCGGGCCGGGGTGGCTCGCGCTTGGGATGTTGCCCGCCGCGGCGGTGATCTCGTCCTCGGTGGGCTCGTGGCCGCTGATCTGGCCGATCACATCGGCCACCGCCATCTCCCCGCAGTCGAGATCCTGTTGCTGGTAGCGCCAGTAGGGCGCGGCGGCGGCCGGGTCGCCGTGCATCCCGTCGCGGGCGGCGTGGGCCGTGCCGGCGAAGGCGACCGCCAGCGCGGCGGCCGTGCCCAACATCGCGGCGAGCTTGGTGCTGGTGTTAGCCATGGAGCAAGGCTGAGCGATAGCCCTAAAAGGATCCTTGAAGATACTTTGCGCAGCTGTCCTCAGCCCGGGATCGCGCGAGATATAAACCATGGCGACGCCGCCCGGGGCGTGTCATCGCCGCCGTTTAAGTGTCGCGAACCGAGGGTTGGCGCGCAGCCGGCCTCAGCGAGCGGCCAGTCGCTCCCGGCGCAACAACTCCACCTCCGGCAGCTCCAGCGGCGCCAGCTCACCCACCACCTTGCTCAGCAGCAGGTCGGCCAGTTCGGGGTTACGGGCCAGGCACGGTCCATGCATGTAGGTGGCGACGACGCTGCCCTGCACCGCCCCGTCAAAGCCGTCGCCCGCCCGGTTGCCGGCCCCCTTGGTCACCGCGCCCAGCGGCGACGCGGCGGGGCCCAGGACGGTGCCGCCCCGGTGGTTCTCGAAACCGGTGAGCCGTTGGGTCAGCCCGGGCAGCAGCGGCTTGGTGATCAGTTCGCCGATGGTGCGGGCATCCTGCGGCGAGGTGGTCGCATCGAGCAGGCCCACGCCGTCGACGCGCTCACCCGCCGACGTCTCATACCACTGCCCGAGGACCTGAACGGCGGCGCAGATCGCCAGCACGGGCGCTCCCCGTTCCGCGGCGCGCTGCAGCCCCGGATGCTTGATCAGGTGTTTGGTGGCCAACCGCTGCGCATAGTCCTCCGCCCCGCCCAGGGTGTAGAGGTCCAGCGAGTCCGGCACCGGGTCGGCCAGCGTGATCTCGACGATCTCCGCGGCGATGCCCCGCAACCGCAGCCGCTGGCGCAGCACCAGCGCGTTGCCGCCGTCGCCATAGGTGCCCATCACGTCGGGCAGCACCAGCCCGATGCGCACTGTCGAGTCAGCCATGGCGTGCCAACGCCCGTTGCAGTTGAAGGAACGCCGTGTAGTTGGCGACGACCTCGACCCGCCCCGGCGGGCAGGACGCGATGGCGGCCACGGTGTCGTGCACCAGGGTGTGGTCGACGCCCGCGTACCCGAGGCGCACGGCGAGGTCGGTGCCGCGCTCCCCGGCCGCCACCACGGACGTGTGCTCGAAGTGCTCGAAGCGCACGTCCCACAGCCAGGACAGATCTTCGCCGTCGGGCACCTGCCCGTTGACCGAGATGACCACCCCGGCCGCGTGCTTGTCCACCATGGACAGCGCCTCCTGCCAGCCGGCGGGATTCTTGGCGAGCAGGATGCGCGCTTCGTGGTCGCCGATGCGGACGGTCCGATAGCGCCCGGCGACCTCGTCGACGCCCGACACGGCCGCCACCGCTTTCCACGGGTCGGCGCCCAGCGCGACGGCCGCGGCGACCGCCTGTGCGGCGTTGCCGCGATTCACCGCGCCCGGCAACGCCAACCGCATCGGCAGGGCCAGCGCGTCGGGCCCGTACAGCGTCTCGTCGTCGAACCACCACTGCGGGCTGGGCCGCTTGAAGTCGGCGCCGGTGGAATACCAGTGGCCCTTGTCGCGGACGATGACCTCGCCGCTGCGCGGGCAGCTGACCGAGTCGTTCGCCCACGAGCCGCCGGCGGCCACCCACACCACGTTCGGGCTGTCGTAGGCCGCCGACGTCATGAGCACGTCGTCACAGTTGGCGACGACGACCACCTTCGGGTGCCGCGCCAGCCCGGCTCGCAGCGTGCGTTCGATGACGTTGATCTCGCCGACACGGTCCAGCTGGTCGCGCGACAGGTTGAGCAGCACGACGACGGCGGGCTCGACGGCGTCCGATACGTGCGGCACGTGCATCTCGTCGACTTCCAGGGCCGCCAGCGGCGCCTGGCGGTTCGCGGCCAGCGCGGCCACCAGCCCGGCGTCCATGTTGGCACCCTCGGCGTTGGTGGCGACTTGTCCCAGCGTGCCCAGAGCGGCGGCAGTCATCCGGGTGGTGGTCGACTTGCCGTTGGTGCCGGTGACGACGACGGTGCGCCTCCCGGCGGCGAGCTGACGGAGCACCGAGCGGTCCAGGGTCATCGCGATCAGGCCGCCGATCATCGCCCCGGCCCCGCGTCCGGTTACCCGCGATGCCCAGCGCGCGCTCGCTCCCGCGGCGAGGGCGAGGCGCGCACGGGTGGTGACCACGCGGGTGAGTTTAAAGGTCACGACACGACGTGTGGGTGACCAGGTGATGTCGGTCGAACGTGCCATCCTGTCGACATGAACCGGGTGTCCTGGGGTCGGCCGGCCAGCGAGCCGGACGGGGGCTGGGCCGTCGTCGACGTCGAGACCTCGGGCTTTCGGCCGGGTCAGGCACGGGTCATCAGCCTGGCGGTGCTCGGCCTCGACGCCGACGGCCGCGTCGAGCAATCCGTCGTCAGCCTGCTCAACCCCGGCGTGGACCCCGGTCCCACCCACGTGCACGGCCTGACCGCCGCCATGCTGGAAGACCAACCGCAGTTCGCCGACGTCGTCGACGACGTGGTCAAGGTGCTGGACGGCCGCACGCTGGTCGCCCATAACGTCGCGTTCGACTACGCGTTCCTGGCCGCGGAAGCCGAGCTTGCCGAGGCCGAACTTCCCATCGACTCCGTCATGTGCACGGTCGAGCTGGCCCGGCGGTTGGACCTCGGCATCGACAATCTGCGGCTGGAGACCCTGGCGGCTCACTGGGGCGTGACCCAGGAACGGCCGCACGATGCCTTCGATGACGCAGTGGTGTTGACCGGTGTGCTGGCGTCGGCGCTCGAGCGGGCGAGACGAACGTGACATCTGGCTGCCGGTGCACCCGGTGACCCGGCGCCGGTGGCCGAACGGCCGCGTCACCCATGACGAGCTGCGCCCGTTGAAGGTGCTGGCCTCGCGGATGCCCTGCCCCTATCTCAACCCCGGGCATTACGTGTGTGGCAGGCCGCTGGTGCAGGGCATGCGGGTGGCCCTGGCGGCCGAGGTCGGACGCACCCACGAGGAACTCGTCGAGCGGATCCTGCATGCCGGGCTGGCCTATCGCGACGCCGTCGACGGGGAGACCTCGCTGGTGGTCTGCAACGACCCGGCCCCGGATCAGGGCAAGGGCTACCTCGCCCGCCAGCTGGGGGTGCCGGTGATCTCCGACGCGCAGTTCATGGACTCCATCCGCGCCGTCATCGGTGGCACCAGCATGGAGGAATTCATCGACACCACGACGGTCGACCAGCAGCTCGCGCTGTTCTAGGGACCCCTTGTGCCACTACTGGCGTAGTGGTACCGTCGCGGCATGACTACCACTACAGGTGTAGTACATGGGGCCTCCCGGTGGGACACCTTTCGCCGGCATGGCTACTTCTTCCGGGAAGCGGCAATGCTCACCATCTCGCTCGGGTTCGCCCTGCATCTATACCGGGTGATCTTCGGCGACGTCCTCACCCTGCAGCACGCCGCGACGCTGACGAACGACAGGATCCTGCTCGTCCCGATGACGTATGCCGGCATTACCGGCATCCTGGTGTGGCGGCGCGTCCGGTTCGCCAACAAACGGCATCGGGCGCTCTTCACCGGATCGGTCATCTACATCGCCGGCAGCGTGCCGCTCCACATCTACCTCGACTATGTGGTCAAGGACCTCACGTTTGTCACATGGTTTCCGATGTGGTTCAGCTACCTGTTGCTGATCGTCGTCTACCCGGCCTTCCTGACGATGTTTTGGCGGCTGCGCTACAAAGACTGATGCCGCCCAATCCGGAGCGCCGCGCGCAGCTGCTCGACGCCGCGATCGACATCCTCGCCGACGTGGGCGTCGGGGGCCTGACGCATCGCCAGGTCGACGACCGGGCGGGCCTGCCCGCCGGCACGACCTCGAACTACTTCCGGACCCGCCAGGCCTTGCTCGAAGCCACGGCGGCGCGCACCGTCGACCTGCATTGGCGACGCGTCGAGGCCTTGAGGAACGTGATCGGGCCGCTCACCCGTGACGGCGTAAAGGTCCTCCTGACACGGATGATCTCCGAGCCCGACGAACAGGCCCGCCGGTACACGCTGGCCCGGTTCGAGCTGTTCATGGAGGGCACCCGCCGGCCCGAGCTCCGGCCGTTCCTGAACGAGCTGCAGGCCGCCGCGGTGAAGTCCGCCACGCTGATCTTCGACGCGGCGGGCTTCGATCCGACGCCCCAGCAGATGGAGGAGCTGAGCCGTCTGCTCAATGGCTACGTCTTCAGCAACCTCACCATTGTGGACGCCCCCGGCGACCCCGCCGGGGTTGGTGGAGCGACTGCTGCGCGCGTTCTTCGACGCCTAGCGGGAAGCGCGGTTGACCGCCGACACGACGGCGCGCAGCGACGCGGTGGTGATCGACGGCGCGATGCCGACACCCCACACCGTGCGGCCGTCGACGAACGCCTCCACGTACGCGGCGGCCTGCGCGTCGTCGCCGGCGCTCATCGCGTGCTCGGAGTAATCGAGGACCGCGACGTCGAACCCCACATTGCCCAGCGCGTGGACGAACGCCGCCAGCGGACCGTTGCCGGCGCCGCTGATCTCGGTCTCCACTCCGTTGACCTTCACGGTCGCCGCGATCGTGGTGGTGCCGCTGTCCTCCTCCGACGCGTCGACCCGCTGTTTCATCCGCTCGAGCGGCCAGACCGGGGCCAAGTACTCCTCGTAGAACGCGTCCCACATCTCCTTCGGGGAGACCTCCCCGCCCTCGCCCTCGGTGATCTTCTGGATTGCCTGGGAGAACTCGATCTGCAGCCGCCGCGGCAGGGCCAGGCCGTGATCGGATTTCATGATGTAGGCCACCCCGCCCTTGCCGGACTGCGAGTTGACCCGGATCACCGCCTCGTAGGTGCGCCCGACGTCCTTGGGGTCGATCGGCAGATACGGCACCTGCCAGAGCATGTCCTCCACGTCGGCGTCGGCCGCGTCCGCGTCGACCTTCATCTGGTCCAGGCCCTTGTTGATGGCGTCCTGATGGCTGCCGGAGAACGCGGTGTAGACCAGGTCCCCGCCGTAGGGGTGGCGCTCGTGTACCGGTAGTTGGTTGCAGTACTCCACCGTGCGGCGGATCTCGTCGATGTTGGAGAAGTCGATCTGCGGGTCCACGCCGCGGGAGAACAGGTTCAGCCCCAGCGTCACCAGGCACACGTTGCCGGTGCGCTCGCCGTTGCCGAACAGGCAGCCCTCGATCCGGTCAGCACCGGCCTGATAGCCCAATTCGGTTGCGGCGACAGCGGTTCCGCGGTCATTGTGCGGATGCAGGCTCAGGATGACGGACTCCCGGTTGGCCAGGTTGCGGCTCATCCACTCGATGGAGTCGGCGTAGACGTTGGGAGTGGCCATCTCCACCGTGGCGGGCAGGTTGAAGATGATGGGGTTGTCCGGCGTCGGGGCGATGATCTCGCCGACGGCGTCGCACACCTGCCTGGCGTACTCCAGCTCGGTTCCGGTGTAGGACTCCGGCGAATATTCGAAACGCCATTGTGTGCCAGGATATTTGGCGGCCTCCTCGACGCACTTGCGGGCGCCGTCGGTGGCGATGGCCTGCACCGCGGCCCGGTCGGCGCGAAAAACCGCGCGGCGCTGCAGGATTGACGTCGAGTTGTAGAAGTGCACGATGGCCCGCGGCGCGCCCTCGCACGCCAGGAAGGTGCGCTCAATGAGTTCGGGACGGCACTGCGTCAGCACCTGGATGGTGACGTCGTCGGGAATGGCGCCGTCGGTGATGATCTCGCGGACGAAGTCGAAGTCGGTTTGACTGGCCGACGGGAACCCGACCTCGATTTCCTTGTAACCCATGCGAACCAGCAGATCGAACATGCGGCGCTTGCGGGTCGGGCTCATCGGGTCGATCAGCGCCTGGTTGCCGTCGCGCAGGTCCACCGCGCACCACAGCGGGGCGCGGTTGATGACGCGGTCGGGCCAGGTGCGGTCGGGAAGCCGGATGGGCTCCACTTCCTGGGCGAAGGACCGGTACCGGTTGACCGGCATCGACGAACTCCGCTGGGGATTCCAGGCGGGCTGGTCGGGCGCCGGCGGGCCCGCGGGTTTGACGATCGATCGTGTGGACGTATAAGCGTCGGGATTGGAAGTCACGGTGATTGCTCCGGGGTGTCAGAAGGAACCTCAGACCGGCGCATCGCGAACACCCGCGACGGGAAGCCGGTCTGGATCAGACCCCGTCGCGGCGTCCGAGGAGGAGCATCCGCTGCACGTCGTGAACTCTACCGCGATTGGCGCCTCGGAGAAAATTGCGCTAGAACTCGACGAAAACCGCAGGCTATGGTGCTTGGCGTCACGGCGTAAACCGCTATGCGCAGCCACGTATTCTGTTGTGGACCTAAGACGTGCCCAAGGGCGGGAAGAATGCGGGAAGAATAACGTGGCGCTCGTCGTGCAGAAGTACGGCGGATCCTCGGTGGCCGACGCCGATCGGATCCGCCGCGTCGCCGAGCGCATCGTCGCGACCAAGAAGCAGGGGAACGACGTCGTCGTGGTGGTCTCCGCGATGGGGGACACCACCGACGACCTGATCGACCTGGCCCAGCAGGTCTGCCCGGCCCCGCCGCCGCGCGAACTCGACATGCTGCTGACCGCCGGCGAGCGGATTTCCAACGCGTTGGTGGCCATGGCGATCGAATCGCTGGGCGCCCAGGCGCGCTCGTTCACCGGTTCGCAGGCCGGCGTCATCACCACCGGCACCCACGGCAACGCGAAGATCATCGAGGTCACGCCGGGGCGGCTGCAGGCCGCGCTCGACGAGGGACGCATCGTGCTGGTCGCCGGGTTCCAGGGCGTCAGCCAGGACACCAAGGACGTCACCACGCTGGGCCGCGGCGGCTCGGACACCACCGCGGTGGCCCTGGCCGCCGCGCTGCACGCCGACGTCTGCGAGATCTACACCGACGTGGACGGCATCTTCACGGCCGACCCGCGGATCGTGCCCAACGCCCGCCGGCTGGGCACGGTGACCTTCGAGGAGATGCTCGAGATGGCGGCCTGCGGCGCGAAGGTGCTGATGCTGCGCTGCGTGGAATACGCACGCCGCTACAACATTCCGGTGCACGTCCGCTCCTCGTACTCGGACAAGCCAGGCACCGTCGTCGTCGGATCGATCAAGGACATAGCCATGGAAGACCCCATAATGACCGGTGTCGCGCACGACCGCAGCGAGGCCAAGGTGACCGTCGTCGGCATGCCCGACATCCCCGGCTATGCGGCCCGGGTCTTCCGCGCCGTCGCCGAGGCCGACGTGAACATCGACATGGTGCTGCAGAACATCTCCAAGGTCGAGGACGGCAAGACCGACATCACCTTCACCTGCTCGCGCGACAGCGGGCCCACCGCGGTGGCGAAGCTGGACGCGCTCCAGGACGAGATCGGCTTCACCATCTGCTCTACGACGACCACATCGGCAAGGTGTCGCTGATCGGCGCGGGCATGCGCAGCCATCCCGGCGTCACCGCGACGTTCTGTGAGGCGCTGGCCGCCGTCGGCGTCAACATCGAAATGATCTCCACCTCGGAGATCCGCATCTCGGTGCTGTGCCGCGACACCGAACTAGACAAGGCGGTCGTGGCGTTGCACGAGGCGTTCGGGCTCGGCGGCGACGAGAAGGCGACGGTGTATGCGGGGACGGGCAGATAAATGGTTGCGATCGGAGTCGTAGGCGCCACCGGCCAAGTCGGCCAGGTGATGCGCAGGTTGCTCGAGGAGCGGGACTTCCCCGCGACGTCGCGTGCGGTTTTTCGCCTCGTCCCGCTCGCAGGGGCGCAAGCTGGGATTCCGCGGCCAGGAGATCGAGGTCGAGGACGCCGCGACGGCGGACCCGACCGGCCTGGACATCGCGTTGTTCTCCGCCGGCAAGACGATGTCGCTGGTGCAGGCGCCGCGGTTCGCCGCGGCCGGGGTGACGGTGATCGACAATTCGTCGGCGTGGCGCAAGGACGCCGACGTGCCGTTGGTGGTGTCCGAGGTGAACTTCGACCGGGACGCCCACCGCAGACCCAAAGGCATCATCGCCAACCCGAACTGCACCACGATGGCCGCGATGCCGGTGCTCAAGGTGCTGCACGACGAGGCCGAACTGGTGCGCCTGGTGGTCTCGAGCTACCAGGCCGTGTCCGGCAGCGGGCTGGCCGGGGTCGAGGAATTGGCAACCCAGGCGCGCGCGGTCATCGACGACGCCGAGCAGCTGGTGCACGACGGCTCCGCGGTTGAGTTCCCGGCGCCCAAGAACTACGTCGCGCCGATCGCGTTCAACGTGGTGCCGTTGGCCGGCTCGCTGGTCGATGACGGCTCCGGCGAGACCGACGAGGACCAGAAGCTGCGGCATGAGAGCCGCAAGATCCTCGGCATCCCCGACCTGGCGGTGAGCGGAACCTGCGTGCGGGTGCCGGTTTTCACCGGGCACTCGCTGTCGATCAACGCCGAGTTCGCCCGGCCGCTGTCGCCCGAGCGCGCCCGTGCGCTGCTCGACGGCGCGCCCGGCGTCAAGGTGGTCGACGTGCCGACCCCGTTGGCGGCCGCCGGCGTCGACGAATCCCTGGTCGGCCGGATCCGGCACGACCCGGGCGTACCCGACGGGCGCGGCCTGGCCCTGTTCGTTTCGGGAGACAACCTGCGCAAGGGGGCGGCGCTGAACACGATCCAGATCGCCGAGCTGCTGGCCGCCCAGCTGTGATAAGCGGGTGAACACCGCCCACACTCGACTGGTCGCGCGGTGCTCGCTTGCTCTGACCCTGCTTGCGCCGCAATGTTTTTGGCTTGCGCACGCCGACCCGCCGGCGCCGGCCCCCGAGCCCATCGTGCAGCCGCTGGCGCCCGGTCAGGTGCTGCGGATCGGTCCCACTGCCGGCACCGGCACTCCCACCGTGGACTACGGCATCGGCGCGACCGACCTCTGTGAGTTCGTCGAGTTCCCCACCGAACTGCTGCAGGTCTGCGGCGACAGCTTCGCCGGCCAGGGCGTCGGGTTCGGCGGCTGGTACGCGCCGGTGGCGCTGCATGTGGACACCGCTTCGGTCGACGACCCGGCCGGGGTGCGCTACACCGGCGTCACCGGGATCGGCAATCCGCTGCTGGCCGATCCCACCCCGCCTGGGGCCTCGCAGCTGCCCGCGGGAGTAGTGCAGATCAACCGGCGCAACTACGTGATGGTGACAACGACGAAGAACCTGGAACCGCAAAGCTCACGGCTGGTGACGGCCGAGCCGGCGCGGGCGGGGTGGCAGACCATCGCCGGGTCGCGGCGACCGGCCTCCTACCAGGGCGGCTCGCAGACGCAGATCAGCGGCTACTACGACCCGATTCCCGCCCCGGACTCGCCCACCGGCTGGGTGTACATCGTGGCCGACAGCTTCACCCGTAGGGACCCGGTCGTGCTGTATCGGGCCACCCCGCAAACGTTCACCGACCGATCCCGCTGGCAGGGCTGGGCGGCCGGACCCAACGGCGGCTGGGGCAAGCCCCCCACGCCGCTGTGGCCGGAAGCGGTGGGCGAGATGTGCGTGCGGCAAATCGACGGCAAGGCCGTGCTGTCCTATTTCAATGCCGTCACGGGCAACATGGAGGTCCGGGTGGCCGACGACCCGACGTCGCTGGGCGACGCGCCGGTGACCACGGTGGTGCAGCACGACGAGTGGCCGGACCCGGCGGAAAGCCTGCCGCCGCCCTTATGACAACCGGCTCGCGCAACCGTACGGCGGGTACATCTCGCCCGGCTCCACCCTCGATGAGCTGCGAATTTTCGTCAGCCAGTGGAACAACAGCGATCCGCGTGCCCGCGCGCCGTACCGGGTGATCCAGTTCGCCGTCAACCCGTTCAAGCCCTAGTCACAGGCTATTTCTTGGCTCTCAGTCCGCAGTGGGTCCGCAGTAGTTCCCAGACACGCCTCCAGCAATTCCGCGGCAGCCCCGCGGGTACGGTCGTTGGCGTCCGGCCAGAGGTGCGAGTACGTGGTGAGGGTGATCGCCGCCGAGGAGTGCCCGAGTGCCCGCTGGACCGTCACCACGTCGCAGCCCGCCCGGATCAGCCCGGAGGCGTAGAAGTGGCGCAAATCGTGCAGCCGGTTGCCGATGCCCACCGCATCGCGGGCGATCCGCCAGGACCGCGCCACCGTGGCCGCATGCGCGGGCAATGTCGCGTTACGGGTGCCGGGGAACAGCCAGCGGTCGGGATCGTCGCCGGGCCGGAAGCGCCGCACATGTTCGGCCAGCAGGGTGACGTTTGAGAACGAAAGTCACCAAGGGTCCCGGCTCCCGGGCGGCCGGAATTGTGATGGCCTACAAGCTCATCGACGCCGCACAAACCCGCTGGCGTGCCGTGAACGCGCCACATCTGGTCGCCCTGGTCCGGGCCGGCGCTGTGTTCCACAAAGGAAACCTGCTCGAACGCCCAGTCGACATCACGCCTGCCGAACCCTGCCAAATCAACCGAAACGCAGGTCGCTTGAAACAACCCCATCCACAAGTCTTGACAATTATCTCCGTGTGCGGACTAGATCGAACAGAACTGGACCGATATACGGCCGTTGAACCTGGGCGAGAGGCTGGCGGCGGGCCGGGCCTAGGATAAGTAGGCCGTGTGACTTGGGGGAGCCTATGGAGCCTGGGGAGCGGGCACTTCCGCTGACGCGGGGACAGCTGGAAATCTGGCTTGCGCAGGAAACGGCTCAGCTCGGTACTGAGTGGCAGCTTGGCCTGTTCTTGAGGATCGAGGGTCCTGTACAACGTAAAGCCCTTGAGTGGGCGATCCGCTGGGCCGTAAGCGAGGCCGAACCAGTCAGGGCCGGTTTTTTCGAGACGGATGGCGAGGTTTTCCAAAGGGTGATCGATCACCCGGATGTCAACGTGGCCTTCTATGACTTGAGCTGCTCGAGCGATCCGGTGCAGGACGCCCATGAGATTGCGTCATCGATCCAACGCACGCCAATGCCGTTTACTGGGCCGCTATTTAAATTTGCATTATTTCGGGTGCGGCGCGATGAATTCTACCTGTTCTGGTGCGCCCACCATATAGTCGTAGACGGATCCGGCATTGCGCTGATTGGCCAGCGGGTTGCAGCTGTCTACTCTGCAATTGTTGCTGGCGCACCCATCCCTGCTGCCGTCTTCGGGTCGTTGCAGGACTTGGTTGACTGTGAGTTGGGATACGAAGCGTCCAACGATTACCTTGAAGATCAGGCCTATTGGACTAGGAATCTTCCAGCAGAAAGCCGAGCGCATTCTCGGTTGCCCGAGGCCGCGGACGAGCGCGGTCCGTATTGGCCTTCGGCGCCGGTTCGATTGAACCCCGTGGTCCTTCGTCGAGTTGAAGCGTTATCCGGCGTGTGGAATGTGCCTCGATCATCGGTCATCACCGCGGCGTGCGCGCTTTTAGTGCGCGGGTGGTGCGATGAGGGCTCAGAGGTGGTGCTCGACTTCCCAGTCAGCAGGCGTGTGAGTCCGGAGTCAAAGACGCTTCCCGGGATGGTCGCCGGGGTTGTGCCGCTGGTGTTGAGGGTTTCGCCGGGATCTACGGTTGCCGAGTTTTGCGGATATGCTGACACCCGAATACGGGAAGCCTTGCAGCATCAGAGGTTTCCGGTTCAGGCCCTTGAACGCAAAGCCGGCGTCCGCGGCCTGGGGCAGCCAACCGATCGGGTGAGCGTCAATTTCCTGCCGTCCAGATTCACTCTGCCCTTTGGTGGCGTCACGGCATCGGCGTCATTGACCAATGATGGTCTCGTAAACGGCTTTGGACTGTTGTTTTCCCGCGCCGGCGACGAGCTCTTTCTCAGCACGTCGGGCGCTGGGCAGCCATTTTCGAATTTTGGTGCTTCTGATTTAGCGGGACGGTTGGAGCGGCTGTTATCGGCGATGGTCGCTGACCCGACGCG
>CAWKNK010000009.1:0-3856 GCA_963850895.1 uncultured Actinomycetota bacterium
GAGTAGCCGTGAGCGGCTATCACCGAGTAGGGAAGCTCCGGACGTTGACGATGGACGACAAATTTGACCACCGTCACAGTGAGGCTGAATCCAGCCATACCCAGACCCGCCACCACGACCGGCAACCAGTGGTGGATTCGCCACGCCACCAACGCACAGACGCTCGGCCGGTAGACCCTCTTGGTTCGGCCGCCTTCCCGGTGATATCCGGATCGAGCGCGGAAATGTGCGCACCTACGTCCCCGGATCTCGATGCTCCTGATCTCGGTCGTGGCCAGCGTATTGCTGTCCGTGTGAAGAAACGTCACACACGTCCGCCTGATTGGGGCGGGGAACACGGCGCGCATGCGCGATTGCCACGCCGCGCCCCCATCGGTTCGTCGTAGACGGTTCTCTGCGCGATCAGGAAGTGAGCGCCACTGCCCTGGCTCGTGCATCCACGGCGTCGAGTGCCGCGTACTCGGCTTCCTCGATCGCGGCCGCGGCGAAGTCGATGGCATCCAATGCGTACGACAAGGCGATATTGGCCTCCGCGTCGGCGTCCTTGGCGTCGAGTTCGGCCCCTTTCCTCCGGGCGTCTTCCCTCACCTTGGCGACATGGGCCTGCCACTTGCCGCGGATCTCGTCCCACTTCGATGACGCTTTGTCGCCAGCGGCACGGGCCCTCTCTTTGAACTGCTCGGCGGATGCGGCGGCCTTGTCTCGCGCGATCGTGACATCAGATTCGAGCTGATCCCTGGTCTTCGCACCGGCGGCACTTAGCTCCTCGGCCGCCTTTTTCGCCTTGTCGGAAAGCTTCTCGAACTGCGCGCTCAAATCGGTGTCTGCCATCGCAGCCCCTTCTATGACTTCAGGCGGGCTCTCCGCCCACATGGCTGATCGTCGGCTCCTACCGGGCGGCGGTCATTGGTTTGGCCGGACAAAATATCCCGGTGGAAATTGGTGGGCGCTACAGTCGTGAGTCGCGAGCCCTGTGCCTGACGTTGCCTCCGGCCGCTTATCACTCTCGGCACTGATTGGCCTAAGCCGATTCCGTTGAGAGAAGGCGTGTTTGACGATCAGTTCGGCTCTCGCGCTCCGGGCGCCGGTTGCTGTCGACGGTGCCAGCGACACCGTGGCTCTCACGTGGTTGCTGGCGCAGACACGTCGCCGCCCGATCGGTGACATACCACGATAAGTTCTGGAAGGCTCGGGGCATGACCACGACCATGCGGGCGCAGAGCGGCGCCGGGTCGCTAGTCGACTCGAGGACGGCGGCGTTCACCAGGCGGCTTGTGATGGATGAGAAGAACGGATGAGCCCCAAGATTCTTCCCGGCACACCCGCGCCTCTGGGCGCGACCAGCGGCCCGCACGGCACGAACTTCGCTGTGTCGTCGGGGGGCGAGCAGGTGACCCTGTGCCTGTTCGATGCCGACGGCGCCGAGGAACGGCTGGCTCTGCCGGAGCGTGACGGCGACGTGTGGCACGGCTTTGTTCCGGGGGTAGAGCCAGGGCAGCTCTACGGCTTTCGCGTCAGCGGGCCCTATGATCCGGCGCGCGGCCTGCGCTACAACCCCGCCAAGCTGCTGCTCGACCCGTACGCTCGCGCAATCGAGGGCCAGGTCCGGTTCGGGCCCGAACTGCTTGGCCACGCGACAGATAACCCCTCCGCGCCCAGCCCGCTGGACTCGGCCGACCACATGCCGCGCGGGGTGGTCCTCGCGAGCGCGCCCGCCCTGACAGCATCCCGGCCACAGCACGCGCTCGCCGACTCGATCGTTTACGAAGTGCACCTTCGCGGGTTCACCGCCGCCCATCCCGACGTGCCACCGCAGCTGCGCGGCACCTACGCCGGTCTGGCACACGAGGCGGCGCTGAACCACCTGGTTCGTCTCGGTGTCACCGCGGTGGAGCTGCTGCCGGTCCACCACAACGTGCCCGAGGAATTCTTGATACGGCGCGGACTGACTAACTATTGGGGTTACAACACGATCGGCTTCTTCGCCCCGCACGCCGGCTACTCCGCGGCAGCGCGCGCCGGCCGGCCCGGCGGCCAGGTCGAGGAATTCCGTGCCATGGTCGACGCCCTGCACGCCGCGGGGTTGGAGGTGGTGCTCGACGTGGTGTTCAACCACACCGCCGAAGGCGGACCTGGGGGGCCGACCCTGTGCTACCGCGGCTTGGACAACGCCGCGTACTACCGCCTCGACCCCAACGACCCGGGCAACTATGTGGACACCACCGGCTGCGGTAATTCGGTGAACACCGGAAACCCGGTGGCGCTGCGGATGATCATGGACTCACTGCGCTACTGGTTCGGCGAGATGGGTGTCGACGGTTTCCGTTTCGACTTGGCAGCCACGCTGGGCCGTCAGGAGGGCGACTTCGACCCGTTCTCCGCATTTTTCGATTTGGTGGGCCAAGATCCGCTCATCTCGCAGGCGAAGCTGATCGCCGAGCCGTGGGATGTCGGCCGCCTCGACAGCTATGACGTTGGGCGCTTCCCGCCGCTGTGGAGCGAGTGGAACGGGCGCTTCCGCGACACCACCCGTGACTGGTGGCGCAGCCAGGACAAGACGCTGGGCGACTTCGCGTCGCGGCTGTGTGGTTCGTCCGACATCTATGGCGGCCGCGGCGAAGGGCGCCGCCCGAGCGCGTCGGTCAACTTCGTTACCGTGCATGACGGCTTCACCCTGGCCGATCTGGTGTCCTACAACGGCAAGCACAACGAGGCCAACGGCGAGGGTAACCGCGACGGCACCGACGACAACCGCTCCTGGAACTGCGGGATCGAGGGTCCGACAACCG
Source organism: uncultured Actinomycetota bacterium (assembly GCA_963850895.1). Classification (GTDB taxonomy): domain Bacteria; phylum Actinomycetota; class Actinomycetes; order Mycobacteriales; family Mycobacteriaceae; genus Mycobacterium. The sequence continues at coordinate 2,790 of CAWKNK010000009.1, forward strand.
ATCCGGACGTGCTGGCGCTGCGGGCGCGGCAGCAGAGGGCCTTCCTGACAACGCTGTTGCTGTCGGCCGGTGTGCCGATGTTGCTGGGCGGCGACGAGGTCGGCCGCACGCAACGCGGCAACAACAACGCGTACTGCCAGGACAACGACATCACCTGGTTCGACTGGTCGACGGTCGACCACGACTTGCTGTCATTCACAACCGGTCTCATCGGGTTGAGGCGCCGTCACCCGGTATTCCGGCGCCGGCGTTTCCTCACCGGCCGCGCCGCTGCGGACCTGCGGTGGTTCACCGTGTCGGCAACGGAGATGACCGATCAGAACTGGGCTGATCCTATGGCGCGCAGCGTCGCCCTTTGGATAGACGGCTCAACGGATCCCGACGTCGACGCCGACGGCACACCACTGCTGGATGACGACTTCCTGTTCTTCGTCAACGCCTGGTGGGAAGCTCTGACCTTCACAATTCCCGCCGAGCTATCCCCGCGCCGTTGGGACATCGTCTGCGACACGTTCGACACCGCACGAACCGGCACTGCCGGCGCGCAACTCGAGGTCGGACCGCGCTCAATTGTCGCCCTGCGGTGCTGCGGGTGACAAAGCCCGGGGATAGCAGGACGGTCACACAAAGCGCCGTCCGCGGAAAGGACGGCGTTGCCGTAACACTCGCAGACCAGCAGCGCCAGTTCCACGTCTAACCGGTCGTCGGCTATCGGGCGGCCGCCGCCAGATCTCCGAGCACCTCGACCACACCCACATCCGGGCCGCGTCGACACCGCTGGTCAGCGGCGCTGCGACGCACTATTCGGCTTTCTCGTCGGCGGGTACCTGGCGGTCGATGACGCGGCGGTTGATCTCGTCGAAGGTCGCGTGGTCGTCGAGGTATCCCTGAGTTGCGACTTGCCCGGCGGGTGGGTTAGCCGCACATTCCGTGCGCGCCAGGGCCGGGTGGCGTTGCGGCCGAGCAGATGTACATGCTGGGCACGCTCGCAGTGTGGCACGGCGGAGCAGGCGTGGAAATTCGCGGGCCGAATACCAACTGGCGAATGTCCTTTGGTGCCGGTCATG
>CAWKNK010000010.1:0-5867 GCA_963850895.1 uncultured Actinomycetota bacterium
CGACCCCGCGGCGGCGATATAGCGGTACAGCTCGGCGAGCTGATCTTCCGCCTCGGGCGTGAAGACGACGCTGGGACTCACACGCTCCCGGCCTGCTCGGCGGCCAGCCGCGCCCGCACCCTCTGCGCAGTGACGGCGCGCGAAGGGTCGGCGACCACGGCATCGTACGCGGCGGCCACCTCGTCACGAAGCCAGGCTTCAATAGCCTGATCGCGGGCGAACAATGCCCGCAGGCCCTCGCGGATCACCTCACTCTCGCTGGCGTATTCCCCTGAGCGCACCCGCTCGCGAAGCGCATCAGCCATGTCGTTCGGGAGTGTGATGCTCATTTGCCGCGTCGTTCGCATGACCGACCTCCATTGTTGAGTAGGACTGAATCCTACTCCTACAACGGCGCATGCGCGGGCGCCTGGGGCGCTGAGGCGCGACGCGAAATCGCGGCTATGGCTGTGCTCCAGCGAAGATCACGACCGTGGTGTCGATTTCGCGGCGGATGGCCAGGACCGCACCGCGGCGCGGGCGAACGCCACCGCTTGCGGTGTGACACGCTCAGGCTCCGCGACCCGACTGTCCAGTGTCAGCAGCCGGAGCCGCCGCAGCACGTCTCTGGTGTCCCAGGCTATGTGGGCCGCCGACGACCTCGTGATCGGTGTACGGCCACGGTGCATCCAGCCGATGGCGTCGAGCATGTCGGCGACGAACCCGTCGGGGTCGTTCTCGCCGGCCGCGACCGCGATGAGGAAGAGAAGCCCGGCCTGCTGTTCGCACAGATCCTTCGACGTGAGCGGCATACGTTCGGCGAGCTGGAACCATAGCGCCGACGGGTCGCTGCGTGCGGCCTTGCCCCGCGCGGTCACCATGAGACGCCCACGATGCTTTCGAAGCAGGCCCATTCGCTGTGCGGATTCCCGCAGACGCAGTACTGGGATCGTGAGTTGCTCGCGGTTGCCCATGCCGATCCAGGCGTCGGCGAGGTCGAGTTCGGTGAACGCGGCCTCGACGTGGACCGGCGGGAGGTAGCCGGCGGTCGTCAGCTTGATTCCGTCGTCCCCCACCCTGTCGATCAGCCACGCGTACGGTCGCACCGCGGTCGTGGCGGCATCCAGGTCGATGAGGACCGGCTCCTGCATCGCAACGCCCATCATCCGGCGTAGCAGCCGGCGTTGCGACGTCGTTCGCACGGCGCCGAGCAGATCCGCCAGGGGGCCGGGCAGCTGACCGATGTCCACGTGTCTGTCGAAATCGCGGAGTGCTTTGTTAATTTTGGCGATGTCGAACGGCGTCGTCGGGTACGAATACGGATCGATGTCGCCGAGAACCTGGCGGTACTCGATCTCGGTCTCGGGGTCGCCGTTGGTCGGGTCCTTCAACGCCTCGATCAGCTCGTAGGCCCCGATCCCGCCGCAGTCCTCGGCCGGCCCGTCGCGGTCGCCGTGGGTGCATACCACATTGCGCGCAGAGGGCGCCTGCGGCTCCACCGCCTCCAGCCGCAGAACAAGCTGCCAGTTGTCGCCGAAGTCGTAGCAGTAGAACATCCGATCGCCGATGTCGGCCAGCACCTCGTCCAGGCGAACCTGTTGCTCGGGTATGCCCATCTCGCCGCTGTCCACCTCGAAATCCATGAGGTAGTACTCGGTGTCGTCACTGTAATAGGCAGGGCCACAGCCGAATCGGTGCAAATGGCTGTCGGTCCAGCCGAAGGCTATCTGGATGATCTCGTGCAAGTCGTCCAGAAACACGTCAGACGCAACCTCCAGCCGCCGCCACGTCGGCGGTGTGGTGCCTGCCAGATCGACCCGGACCTGGTAGGTCATCACGTCCGGGCGCCGGGGGCGGCGCCGAGACGGTGGCGGCGGTCTATCCAACGGGTCGATCACCGGTCACCTCCGCCTTCGCCCAGCGCGGCATACGCGGGCCGCAGGATCTCGACCAGCGGCCGGCCACGCACCCCGACAGTGACATCGGGAAGCTGATCGAGCAATGCCGTCGACAACGTCACCCGCGGGCTTGGCGATGGGATGTCGGCCTGCCGAATGAAATAGGAGTCAAGGCAATCGGTGAGCGGCCGTCCCGGCGGCTCGGCACGGTCGGCAGCGGGGCGACCCTCCGACCGGGCAGCCTGCAGATTCGCCAGCAGATCCTCACGCTCGCGTCCACGCCAGGCGAGGATGGCGAACGGATCTTCGTCGAACGACTCGGCCAGCAGGTAGAACGTCGCGGCGAGGTGCTTGCACGGCACCGCGCCATCCGGGCAGGAGCAGTCCAGCGACAGCTCCCGGGCGGTCGCCGGGAACAGCGAAAGCCCCAGCCCGGCGAAGACGTCCTCGATATCGTCCGGCATCTCGCCGGAGAGCAACGCGGCTGCATACCATGCGTTTTCGGCAAGCGCACCCTCCACCTGCGTCCACTCACCCTTACCGAAAGCGCCGATACCGATGCGGACCCGGTACGGGCGCACCCGACTGCCCTGCACCTGTGCGGTGACCAGTCCCGGACCCACATCCATCGAGATCACTTGTCCCTTGCGGGCATAGCTCCGCCCGCGCTGGAGCCGGCTGCCCATCCCGATGCCTTCGAGCACCTCGATGAACCGCTGGGACCACCAGGTCTGGGCGATCGCGCCGCGGGTGCTGCGGGCTTTGAGGCCGCCGTCGACCGGGCGGGGCCGCGACGGCGGCGGGAACCAGTTACTCACCAACGGCCCCCTCGGATAGGGTGAACAGGTTGCGCAGATCGCCGGTGGACAGCTCCGTCAGCCAGCCTTCCCCGTCACCAACCACGAGATCGGCCAGCGCCTTCTTCTCCTCGATCATGTCGTCGATCTTCTCTTCGAGCGTGCCGGTGCAAATGAACTTGCGCACTTGGACCTTTCGCTTCTGGCCGATGCGGAACGCTCGGTCGGTGGCCTGGTTCTCCACAGCCGGGTTCCACCAGCGGTCAAGGTGCACAACGTGGTTCGCCGCGGTGAGGTTGAGCCCGGTGCCGCCGGCCTTCAGCGACAGCAGGAAGATCGGTGGCCCCTCACCGGACTGGAAGCGCACCACCATCTCGTCGCGCCGCTTCTTCGGGGTGCCGCCGTGCAGGTACAGCACGTCCTGCCCGAACCGCGCGGCCAGGTGCGGCACGAGCATCTCGGCGAATTCGGTGAACTGGGTGAAGCACAGCACCCGGTCGCCCTCAGCGAGGATTTCTTCCAGGATCTCCTCGAGCCGGATGACCTTGCCCGACCGCGCACCGACCGGCGAACGGTCGTGCAGCAGTTGCGCGGGATGGTTGCAGACCTGTTTGAGCTTGGCCATCGCGGCAAGCACATTGCCGCGCCGCTCGATGCCCTCGGTGTTCTCGATCTTCTCCATCATCTCGTCGACGATGGACTGGTACAGGGATGCCTGTTCGGTGGTGAGCTGGCAGTACTGCTTGATCTCGATCTTCTCGGGTAGGTCGTCGATGATCGTCGGGTCGGACTTGAGCCGGCGCAGGACGTAGGGGCGGGTGATCCTGCGCAGGCGCTCGGCCGGCTCGGTCTGGCCGTACTTCTCGACGGGGATCGCGTACCTGGTGCGGAACACCTCGGACGAGCCGAGCAGACCGGGGTTGAGGAAGTCCATGATGGACCACAGCTCGGCGAGCCGGTTTTCGACCGGGGTCCCGGTAAGCGCCACCCGGTGCCCCGCCTTTAGCCGACGCACCGCCTTGGCCCCGCGGGACAGACTGTTCTTCACCGCCTGCGCCTCGTCCAGCACTACCCGGTTCCAGCGGAATCCGGCGAGCTCACCGATGTCGCGGGTCGCGGTGGCGTAGGTGGTGACCACGACGTCGGTGTCGGCGAGATGCTCGCGCAGCGCGTCGCCGCGCAACCGTGCCGTGCCGTGGTGGGCGTAAACCCTCAGTGTCGGTGCGAATTTCGCGGCTTCCCGTTGCCAGTTGCCGACCAAGGACATCGGGCACAGCAGCAGTGTCGGCGCGGCACCGGGCTCGTCGTGACGTTGCGCGGACTCCAGGGCGAGCAACTGCACGGTCTTGCCCAGCCCCATATCGTCGGCCAGGCAGCTGCCCAGCCCGAGCGAGGACAGGAACGCCAGCCAGGACAGCCCCCGCTGCTGGTAGGGACGCAGCATCGCGGTGAACTCCGGTGGGGGTGCCAGCGGCTGCAACGACTGGGCCGCCGCGCCGCTGAGCAGATCGCCGAGCCAGCCGTCGGCGCGCACCGCGGTGACTTCCAGCGGGGTGTCGGTGTCGTCGGGATGGCTGGCGGCCAGCGCGAGGATCTCGGCCGTGGTCGCTTGGCCGGTGGGATTCTTCGCCAGGAACTCCAGCCCGCGGCGCAGCTGATCGGGGTCCACCGCCACCCACTGGCCGCGCAGCCGGATCAGCGGGGCCTTGGTCTCGGCGAGCGCGGCGATCTCGTCCTCGGTCAAGGTGTCGTCACCGACCGCGAGTTCCCAGTGGAAATCGACCAGCTGGTCGCGGCTGAATCTGCTTGTGCCGCCCACCACCCCGTCGACCGGTGTGGACGCCGACACCGCGAGTCCGAGCTTGCGGCGCCGGTCCCACCATGACGGCAGCAGAACGCCGAACCCCGCCTCGTCGAGCCGGGGCACCGCAGTGGACAGGAAGCGGTAGGCACCCTCGGTGTCCAGGGAAATCTCGGACGGACGCGCCGTGCGCAGGGCGGGCGCGAGTTCGGGGTAGATCCGGACGGCGCGGCCGAGTTCAGCGAGCAGGAGTTCCTGGGGCCTGTCCAGCCAGCGGCGCAAGCTGCCATCCTCGTCCCAGGTCTGCTCCGCGGGTACCAACAGGCTGGGGTCAGCCATGGATTGCAGCAGGAACTCCAGCCGCCAGCCGGGCTGTTGGCCCTCCCGCTCCTCGGTTTCGGAGAGCCGGAACATCGCCCTTGCCGGGCCGGGCTCGTCGGCACCGATCGCATCCCACGGCTGCAGTGCCCCGGCCAGCGCGTCGAGTTCGCCCGGGTCCGCGTCGAACCGGCCGTCCGGGGCGGTCAGCGCGGTCAGCCAGGCTTCCTGGGCCGGAACGTGTTTCGGGCGGCGGCCACGCCGGGGCGGGAGCAGGTCGATCCCGGCCGGCAACGTCGTTCGCACCGCCGCATCCGCGAAGGCATACAGCGCCGAGATGGCCAGCTCGTGGCCGTCCTGGGTCTCCGGCTCAGCCCGGCATACCGGTGGCATCGCGGCAATCAGCGCATTCAGGGCCACGACGTCGGGACCCTGCACCACCGGACGCCAGAACGCGACTGGCCCGTGTTCGTCGCAGGAGAGCGCGGGCAGGACCCGGCCGCGCTCCACCAGCTCCCGCGCGAACGCCGCCAGTTCGGCGAGATACGCCACGGATGCGCCGTACCGCACGTCGGCGGCGGGCTCGTCCAGCGCGGTCAGCGCCGACGCGGCGGGCAGGGACATCACGGGAACCGTCCAGGGCAGCAGAACGGGTTGGATTCTTGGTGCCGGGCGCGGCGTGACCCGGAACAGCTCCGGTGAGTCCAGTGGCGACTTCCGCAACGACGGCAACAACAGAACCGCGGTTCCTGGCTTGCCGGTGTGGATCGGGGCGATGGCATCGGCGTCCGCGGCGAACGGATGCGGGCGGGCCGCACGCAACGCTTCGCTGGGACTCGTCACCGCGAGCGCGGAATCCTCCGCCCACAGGCATAGCCCGTTCGAAGGGGACCAGAACCCGTGCAGGACCAACATTGACGTTTCTCCCTCGTCGGATGCGGCCAGGCTAACGAGCGAAAGTAAGCACGCCGAGGCGCCACGCGGAAGCCGTTAGGGCAGTTCACCGAGGTCGTGACCGGTGGGGCAGATGGTGTATTGATGCCAGAGGGATGACACCAGCAGTCGTACCATGCC
>CAWKNK010000011.1:0-401596 GCA_963850895.1 uncultured Actinomycetota bacterium
AGATCGAGGATGCGTTGGCAGGCGCCGACCATGGTGATCGCCATGCCCGTCAGCGCCATGTGGTGCGCGCGTTCCCGGTCGACGGTGAGCCGGGCGCTGTCAGGCACCCGGACCTCGCAGAACGACAGGTCGGCGACATGCAAGACGGGGTCGAAGACCGCGGCGCGTCGCGCCGACACCTGGTTCGACGCGACGATGAACACCCCGGCGTCGGTCACCACCGCCAGGCGGTCGACACGATCGCCGTCGAGGACATGGCGGGCCGTGCCGTCCAGCACCCAGCCCTCGGCGTCCCGGTGTGCGGCCACCCCGGTGTAAACGGCGGTACCCGACTCGTGCGGGTCGAAGTGTTCGGCCGCCAGCGGGGCGAACTGGCTCATGGTCGCCAGGAACGGGGTGGGGTCGGTCGCGTGTCCCAACTCTTCGAGCACGATGGCCAGCTCGACGGCGCTGGCGGGATCGTTCAGCTCGGTCCAGCCCTGATCCACATACGACTTCCACAACGGGCTGGGTCGACGCCATCCTCGGCCACGCTGCGCACCAGCGAGGGTGGGCACTGCTTGGCGACGGCGTCACGAACCGTGTCTTGCCACAGCCGCTGATCAGCATCGAACTCCAACAGCATCGGGGCCGCCTCCTGTCGTCACCGCCATCGCGAGAATATCATTCTCCCTTCCGGAAGTAATAATCTCGAATTCGGCGTATGACGTATCGATGTGCGAACCGGGGCTTGCCGGCTTAGTTCGCCGGCAGGCCCGAGGAGCTGCGAATAGGTCACCGGCGGCCTCGCCCCAATGGTCGAGGTTGACGAACTCGGCAAGCGGGCGGCGGCGAAGCGGACCGTGCTTCCCAGCGGGCCAACCAACCACGATGTGGCCGGCAACCAACCAGCCGTCGGGCACCCCGACGGCTTCGCGCAGCAGCTGCTCGCCGCCGTAGGAGGCCCAGCTGGTCATGCAAGCCCCCAGGCCTTGGGCGCGCGCGGCCAGCAGAAAGTTCTGCATGGCGGGAAAGATCGATCCACCGAGCAGCAGTTCGGATGCCGTCGGGTAGTGCTGCTGGGCGAACAAGACGGAGGTGAACTCGCCGGCCCGGTCGTGCAATTCGTAGGTCGCGCGGTAGGTGCGGGCACGGCGGCTGTTGTCGTCGTCGGCGGGGCGGCTCATGCCATAGACGGGCTCGATCACTTCCAGGGCGTGGGCCGCGGCCTTTGCCACGACAGCTCGCTGCTCGGCTGAGCGCAACACGACGAAGCGCCAGCCTTGCGCGTTGGCGCCCGACGGCGCCCACCTCGCCGCTTCGAGGCACCGCGCCAGGGTGCGGTCGTCGACCGGCTCGTCGGTGAAGCGCCGGATGGTGCGCGCGGTCGACATCACTTCCCAGACGTCGCTGCTTGCTCCGGTCATTGTCACTCCTTAACTACTGGCGACGCTCCGCCTTGGCAATCCCCTTGCAGGACAGGCTGATTGGGTGCTGGCGAACTCGGGACGGCTTCCAGCGTAAGACTGCGAAAGATCGGAGAGATGCATTGGGTGTCGACTGTAGACGCCAATGGGCGCGATGCGAGACTGCGCTCAGGGCGATTGCAGGGCCGGCGCCTCCGAGATGAAGGGAAGACCATTGGATCGCGAAACCTACCAGCGAGGACTGCACATCCGCTCGACCGTGCTGGGCGAGGAGTATGTCAACCGCACCCTGGCCGACGCGGACGATTTCACCAGGCCCCTGCAGGACCTCGTCACCGAATATTGCTGGGGAGCCGTGTGGGGGCGCGAGGAGCTGCCCCGAAAAACCCGCAGCATGCTCAACCTGGCGATGATCTCGGTGCTCAATCGGCCGAACGAACTGCGGACGCACGTCAAGGCGGCGCTGACCAACGGCGTCACCCGTGACGAGATCCGCGAGATCTTTCTGCAGGTGGCCATTTACGGTGGCGTGCCGGCCGCGGTCGACAGCTTCCGCATCGCGCGCGAGGCATTCGCCGAAGCGGACCAAGACTAGGGACACGTCATGGAAGTCGGATTCATCGGGCTGGGGAACATGGGTTTTCCCATGGCGCGCCGCCTGATTCAGGAAAACCATGATGTCGTCGCCTTCGACACGCGCGGCGCGGCGCTCGAGCGCATCGTCGCCTTGGGGGCGCGTCCCGCGTCATCGCCGAAGGAGGTCGCCGACCGCACCGAGACAGTCATGGCCAGCCTCCCGACGCCGCTCGCCTCGCTTGAGGTGGCGGCCGGTGCGGCGGGGGTGATCGAGGGCACACGGATCAAGCGCTACGTCGACCTGTCCACCGTCGGCAGCCGTACGGCGATGCAGATCCACGACCGACTCGCCGAGCGGGACATCGTGGCAATCGACAGCCCGGTCAGCGGCGGCGTCGGCGGAGCCGAGAAGGGCGCACTTGCGGTCATGGTGTCCGGTCCGCGCGATGAGTTCGATGTCGTCCGAACTGCGCTCGAGGCGATCGGCCGGCCCTTCTACGTCGGAGACAAACCCGGCTCGGCGCAGACGATGAAGCTCGCCAACAACATCCTGGCGGCCAACGTCTTGGTGGCGACCGCGGAGGTCGTCGTGATGGGCGTCAAGGCGGGTCTCGACCCCGGCGTGATGATCGAGGTGCTCAACGCCGGCTCGGGCGCGACGAGCGCGAGCCGGGACAAATTCCCCCGCGCGATCCTCCCCCGGACTTTCGATTACGGGTTCGCCACCGGCCTGATGGTCAAAGACGTGCGGCTGTACCTCGAGGAAGCGGAAGCGCTTGGCGTGCCGACGGACGTCGCCGCAACGGTCGGCCGACTCTGGGAGACGGCCTCGGATGACCAGGGCCCCGATTCGGACTTTACGACGGTGATCAAACCGCTCGAGAAGGCCGCCGGCGTGACCGTCGGCCGGTCCCCGGCCTAGCTCATCGCTCCGCTCACCGCGACACCATTTACCGGCTACGGACACCTTCCTCGGGGCGCGAGAATGGTATTATTCAGTTTCAAGAACGATACTGGCGCGAACGACCGCCATATCCCGACTACCAGGGCAGATGATTAACCGAAGCGATTACCGTAAATCCGTTGATTGACCACAGATGAAAATGTTAGATTATCTATCATATGACTCGACCGGGCTCACTTTGGCTGCCCGAGCCGAAGGATGGCTTTCGTGATCGAACACGCCGACGGAACCCGCACGCCGCTCATCGACGCGAGCGTGCACATTTTCTTCCCGTCGAACAAAGCCTTGCGGAACGTTCTGCGCGAGCCGTTCAAGAGCCGCGGCTTCCCCGATTACGAGATGGACTGGTACGGAGCTCCGGGCGGTGAATACGCGCCCAACACCGAGGGCCCGGATCGCCAGTACCCCGGTTCGGATCCGGAATTCGTTGCCAATGAGCTGTTTTCGAAGCGCGGGGTCGACGTTGCGGTCCTGCACCCGATGGCGCGCGGCATCATGCCGGACCGGCACCTGGGCAGCGCGTTACATGCCGCTCACAACGAGATGATGGTGTCGGACTGGCTGGAGTCCAGTGAGTTCGGCGAGCGGTTCCGCGGCACCATCCGGGTAAATCCCGACGACATCGCCGGCGCGCTGCGCGAGATCGAGAAATGGCGCGAGCATCCGCGCGTGGTCCAGATCGGCGTCCCGCTGCAATCCCGCGAGCTTTACGGCAAACCGCAGTTCTGGCCGCTGTGGGAAGCCGCGGTCGACGCCGGCCTTCCCGTTGCCGCACACATCGAAGTCGGCTCGGGCATCGCGTCTCCGCCGACGCCGAACGGGAACACCCGCACCTACGAGCAGTACGTCAGCTTCATGGCGCTGAACTACGTGTACCACCTGATGAACATGATCGCCGAGGGAGTGTTCGAGCGCTTCGACGGCCTCAAGTTCGTCTGGGGTGACGGCGCCGCGGACTTCGTGACGCCGTTCATCTGGCGGATGGACACGTTCGGCCGGCCGCACCTCGAGCAGACGCCGTGGGCACCGCGGATCCCGAGCGACTATCTGCCCGGTCACGTGTATTTCGTTCAGGGCAGCCTCGACGGTCCTGGGGACGCCGAGTTCGCCGGCGAATGGTTCGGTTTCACCGGCAAGGACGACATGGTGATGTTCGGCTCCAGCTATCCGCACTGGCAGTGCGGCGATGTCAAGAAGCTGCCCGATCGCGCTGTCCGCCGAACAGCGCGAGAAGTTGTGCTGGCGCAACGCGGCACAGCTGTACGGCATAGACATTCCCTGCCGGGGTGGGCGCACAGTAGAAGTATCACGGCGGACTGAGGAGATCCAGATGACGTTGACCCATTCGCAGGAGCGGGTTCCCGCTGCCGAGCGCATAGCCGTCCGATGCGTCGATTCGGATGTCCACCCGGCGCCCAAGCGCGGAGAGCTCCTCCCGTACATCCCCGAGCCGTGGCGCAGCAAATATTTCCTCACGCGCAGGGTGGGTGAGCAGATCTACTACGACGCCCCCGACTACGCGCACTCCTACGCGATGCGAGTGGACACTTTCCCGTCCAACGGCGAATTCCCCTGCAGCGACCCGGACTTGGCGTTTCGCCAGCTGATCATGGAGGCGGGCTCCGACATCGCGATCCTGGAACCCGCCGCCTACCCGGCCCGCCTGCCCGAAGCGCAGCACGCGATGGCGTCCGCGTTGAACGACTGGCAGGCCCATCACTGGCTGGACAGCCACAACAACTGGCACGAGCGTTGGCGCGGTTCGATTTGCGCCGCCATTGAGGAGCCGGAAGAGTCCGTGCGCGAGATCGAGCGTTGGGCCGGACACCCCTTCATGGCGCAGATCCTGATCAAGGCCGAGCCCCGCCCGTCCTGGGGCCACCCGAAATACGACCCGATCTGGGCGGCCGCCACCAAGCACGACATCACCGTGAGCTGCCACCTGTCGCGCAGCCACTTCGATGAGCTGCCGGTACCGCCGGTGGGCTACCCCAGCTACAACCACGACTTCATGGTCACGTACTCGCTGCTGGCCGCCAATCAGGTGATGAGCCTCATCTTCGACGGCGTCTTCGACCGGTTCCCGACGCTGCGGATCGTCTTCGTCGAGCACGCGTTCACCTGGATCCTGCCGCTGATGTGGCGGATGGATGCGATCTACGAAGCACGCAAGTCGTGGGTGGATATCAAGCGCAAGCCGTCGGAGTACGTCAAGGACCACATCAAGTTCACCACCCAGCCGCTGGACTACCCCGAAGACAAGACCGAGCTGACCCGCGCGCTGGAATGGATGGAGTGCGAGAAGATCTTGCTCTTCTCCTCGGACTACCCGCACTGGACGTTCGATGACCCCCGCTGGTTGGTCAAGCACCTTCCCAAGTACGCCCGGGAGGCGGTGATGTACAAGAACGGCATCGCCACCTATCACCTGCCGGAGACGGTGCCGGTGCTCGAGGGCCAGGTCCGGGTGCTCTGAGTTGGCAGAAGAGACGAAGCGGCCCGAGCCTCGCCTCGCCCAGGGCCGCGAGCATGTCGTTGCAACCGTGGACGAGATCCCACCGGGCAAGCACAAGCTGGTACCCATCGGGCGGCACGGCGTAGGGGTCTACAACGTCAACGGCAGTCTTTATGCGATCGCGAATTACTGTCCGCACCAAGGCGGTCCGCTGTGCTCGGGCCGCGCGAGGGGACGCACGATCGTCGACGAGACCGCTGCGGGTGACTCGGTCATGGTGCGCGACCTGGAGTACATCTATTGCCCCTGGCACCAATGGGGTTTCGAGCTGGCGACCGGCACCACCGCGGTCAAGCCGGAATGGAGTATCCGTACCTATCCGGTGCGCGTCGTCGGCAACGACGTTCTGGTGCAGGCCTAACTACAGGAGAATCGCGTGCCTTCCATTGAGATCAACGGGGGAAATGTCGTCTACGAAATCCTCGGTGACTCAGGCGATCTCATCGCCCTGACGCCGGGCGGCCGGTTCAGCAAGGAGATTGAGGGCCTGCGCCCGCTGGCCGAAGCGCTGGCCGCCGGCGGCTATCGGGTGCTGCTGTGGGACCGGCCGAACTGCGGTGCCTCCGACGTGCAGTTCTACGGTCAGAGCGAGTCACACATGCGCGCCGAAACGCTGCGCAAGCTGGTGACCGGGCTGGGCTTCGAGCGCTGCATTCTCGCCGGCGGCTCCGGCGGCGCACGGGATTCCATGCTGACCACGATGCTCTACCCCGAGATGGTCACCAAGCTCGTGGTGTGGAACATCGTCGGCGGCATCTACGGCACCTTCGTTCTGGGCTCCTTCTACATCGTTCCCAGCATTCTCGCGGTGCGCGGCACCGGGATGGACGGCGTGGTGAAGGTGCAGGAATGGCGCGAGCGCATCGAGGAGAACCCGAACAACAAGCAGCGATTCCTCGACTTCGACAAGGATGAATTTCTCAAGGTGATGCTGCGTTGGCTCAACGCCTTCGTTTCCAAGCCGGGACAGACGATTCCGGGCGTCGAGGACGAAATGTTCGACCGCATACAGGTCCCCACGTTGATCATTCGTGGCGGCGAGAACGACATGGATCACCCCAAGCGGACGTCGCTCGAGGTCAGTTGCTTGATCAAGGGATCGAAGCTCATCGATCCGCCTTGGCCGGAGGATGCGTGGGAGCGTGCGTCCGAAGACCGCGCGGCGGGGCGGGTGCAGCGCTTCAACATGTTCGACACGTGGGTGCAGGCCGCGCCCGCGATCCTCGAGTTCCTGGGCTCGTGATGTTCCTACACGGTGCGAATGTGAACCTCGCAGTTGAGCGACGCCTCCAGAGCCGTGTGAACCCGGCTCTCCGGAATGCGTTCGAGGTCCTTCTCACGCAGCGTCACGTACACGATGTCGAAGCCCTCGTCGCCCGGCGTCCGCTCGATGTCACCGGTCAGCCCGAACCCGGACAACACACCGTGCGCGTCGTCGTTGGTGCCCCGGCTGATGAAGGTGACCACACCGAGCACCGGAGCGGCGCCAAACACTTTGGCGCACAACTCCATTGCGGCGCTTTTGGCCGCGTCGCCGTCTTCGGCCGCGATCAGCAGTTCGACTTCACGGCGGCCGACGGGCATGGCCGCAAGGTCGTTCTCGACCACGTCGGCGCCCGCCTGTCCGGCGAGCTCAAGGAGCGCTGCCATGCCGTCTCGTAGCTGCGCCGGCGTGAACACGCTTTCCGGATCAACATTGACGCGCACCACCGCAGTTCGCATGTGCGCAAGCCTAACCAAGACGATGACAGGCCAGCCGTGAACACCGCGCAATCCACGACCATCACCACGGCCACCTCCCCCGGCTGTGAACCCCGGCTGCTGATCGAACGAACCGGCCGAGCGCGCGAGGATCTGGCGGCGTATCGAAAGCTCGGCGGATACCGCCCGCTTGCCGACGCCGCTGGATTGCTGCGCGAGGTGGAAGCCAGCGGGCTGGTCGGCCGCGGGGGCGCGGCCTTCCCGCTCGCGGTCAAGTTGCGTACGGTGCGCGACAACGGGCGCATCGCTGGCGGCGCCGTGGTCGTCGCGAATGGCGAAGAGGGGGAACCGGCTTCGATCAAGGACCGCTGGTTGCTGCGCAACCGCCCCCACCTGATCCTGGACGGCCTCCGGTTGGCCGCGGCGATCGTGGGCGCCGACCGCGCCTACGTCTACGTGTCCGACCCGGAATCGGCGCACAGCGTCGAAACCGCCCTCGGCGAACTCGATCCCGACCCGCTCGGCGGCGTCACGGTCGGCATGTTAACCGTTCAGCCCGGATACGTGGCCGGCGAGGAAACCGCCGCCGTCCGCGCGATCAACGGCGGCCCTGCAAAGCCGACAGACAAGCCGCCACGCCCGTTCGAATCCGGTGTCGATGAGCGACCGACGTTGGTGAGCAATGTCGAGACGCTGGCCAATCTGCCTTTCCTGCAGTGCCACGGCTCGGCGGCGTTCCGTTCGCAGGGCACATCGCTATCCCCGGGCACCTTCCTGGTCACCATTACCGGGGCCGGCCGCCCACCCGTTCTCTACGAACTTCCGCTCGGCTTGCCGTTCACCGAACTTCTTGCCCTGCACGGTGTTCCGTCGGACCAGGTGCGCGGGGCGTTGATGGGCGGCTACTTCGCCGGTCTGCTCAACCGCTCCGTGCTGGAAACAACCCTGGACCACGAGACGATGCGGCGCCTCGGCAGCGGTTTGGGCTGCGGCGCGATCTCGGTGATCACCGACGACTGCCCCGTTGCGGTCGCGGCGTCGGTGCTGGCCTACTTCGACCGCGAAAATGCCGGGCAATGCGGGTCGTGCTTCAACGGGACGGCGGCGATGGCCGCCGCCGCCGGTGCGCTGCGCGACAGTGCCGCGACGATGGAAGACGTCGAACGGTTGCGCCGCTGGTCGGTGCTGCTGCGTGGACGCGGCGCCTGCGCAACGCTGGACGCCGCCACGAACGTGGCCGCCAGCCTGCTCGGTCAGTTCCCGGGTGAAGTCACCGCACATCTCGACGGCACGTGCCAGGACTGCGCCCGCGGCGCCTTCCGCGCCGACCGTCCCTACGAGGCGGAAGCTGTGAGGCTCGCATGAAAATCCGCTTGGACCGCACTGTTTGCGACGGCTTCGGTATCTGCGCCAAGTACGCGCCCGGATACTTCTCGCTGGACGACTGGGGTTACGCGTCCCTCATCGGCGATGGCACCGTGGCGGAGTCGGATCGCGACGCGGTCATGCGCGCCCTGATGGACTGCCCGGTGCACGCCATCGCCGAGATCGGTGAGCGCACATCCCCGTCCGCGCACCCGCCGCTCGCCGACACGGACGATCCGGCCGAACACCTCAAAACCGAAGAGAACGAGGCGGAGTGGGGATTCACGCGCTGAGCCGCCGTTGCCCGCAGAGCCGTCCAACTCACGTTTGATGCCGACGTAGAAGCCTTCTCGACCAACACGAACGCGCCCCCGGCGGCGAGGATCTCGGCGACTCGTCCGACGGCGTGCCGGAAAACTGCATGGCGTGCGTCCTCAAGATCTCGTCGAATCGTATTCGGACAGCGCGATTTCGGGGTGCCGGGCCTCGACCATGCGCCGGAAGCCCTCGCGCCAGGGCGTTTTCGTGCGGCCGAGCACCTCGTGCATGCGGGTGACATCGGGCCATAACGGCGTGTGTGCCGCGGGCGTGTATTCGAAAATCGGCTCGACACCAATCAACTGACCCATGAAGGTGCAGTAATCCTCGACGCTGACCGTTTCGCTGCCGGCCCAGTTCACCACGACCGGCGGCACCGCGGCGACTTCCATGGCGCGGATGCCGAGTCCACGTAGTCATCCTCATAGATCGGGTTGCAGTTGTTCGGCTTGTCGGGATGTAGCCGAATAGGCTTGCCCGCCAACATCGCATCGAGACGATCGGCGGGCGCGCCGCCCTCCGGCCCATAGGTTGAGCAGATCCGGATGATGGTCATCGGGATTCGGTAATGTCGGGAGATCCAGGTGCACACCGCCTCCGCCGCGACTTTGGAGAAGCTGTAGTTCGCGCGCAGCGGCACGCCAGGCGGATCGGTCTCGGCCAGCGGTCGCTGCCCTTGATACGCGTAGATCGAGCCGGTCGAACAGAACACGAAACCCTTGGCGGCGCGGCAGTGGTGGAGCAGTTCGCCGGACATTTGCGCGTTCGTCTCGACGCAGCGGTTCCAGTCGTCTGCGCCGGTGTCCACGGCCGCGTGGAAGACGTAGGTGAAATCCTCTGGGAGACCGGAGAAGTCGCCCGCGCCGATGTCCAACGCGACGGGTTCGATGCCGGCGTCGACGAGCCTTTGTCGGTCGGCGGGGTCTTTGAGGCGCGCGGCGCCCCACACCTCGTTTGAAACTGCCAGAGCCCGCGCGATGGGAAACGCGATCTTGCCCGTCGCCCCGGTGATCAGGATCTTTTCTGCCTCGAGCACCAGCCCTCCGAATGTGAAGTACTTGATATCTCGCTGGGAGTACAACCCCCATCCGATCGGAAACGGGGCGGGCGGTCGAGGCAAATGTCGGCCGCGGTCCGCCCACGCGAGATGGGCCTGGATCGTTCCTGCTGGCGAATGATAACGTAATTCTCCGATTTGTATAACGGGCCTACCCACGGTTTTTTGGGCTCCGAGCGACCAGCCGACTTCCGGAGGTGACGTGTCAGCAACGCCGGGACGCCCGTTGCCCCTGATCACGCAGGACAACGAATTCTTCTGGACCTCGGGCGCCGACGGCACGCTGCGGCTGCAGCAGTGCAATAGCTGCGAATCGCTGATCCATCCGCCGGCGCCGGTGTGCCGGTACTGCCGTTCCCGTGACATGGGCGTCCGCGCGGTCTCCGGCAAGGCGACACTGGCCGGCTTCACGGTGAACCAGCGGTTCAGCCTGCCCGGCATGCCGGCGCCGTACGTGATCGCCCAGGTCGCCATCGCCGAGGACCCCCGCGTCCGGCTGACCACCAACATCGTGGAGTGCGATCCCGATCAGCTCGAACTCGGCCAACAGGTGGAGGTCGTTTTCGAGCAGGCCGAAGACGTGTGGCTGCCGCTGTTTCGGCCGACCGCGGACTCTAATCGCGCTCCGCTGCCGGCCGACGAGATCGCGCCCGAGCGGTTCGGCGAATACGTCCGGCCGATGCTGACCGCGGAGAAGTTCGAGGACAAGGTCGCGCTGACCGGAATCGGGATGTCGCCCATCGGGCGCCGGTTGATGCAACCGCCGCTGGCGCTGACCGTGCAAGCGTGCGAGGCGGCGATTGCCGATGCCGGGCTGACGTTCGCCGACATCGACGGGCTGTCAACGTATCCCGGCGGGGGCAACCTCGGGGGGTTCGGCGAGGGTGGGGTCACCTCGCTGGAGGCCGCACTGGGTATCCGGCCAACCTGGCACAACGGTGGGATCGAGACGTTCGGCCCGGGCGGATCGTTGATCGCGGCGATGCTCGCGGTCGCCGGCGGTCTGGCCCGTCACGTGCTGTGCTTCCGCACCCTGTGGGAGGCCACCTTCAGCGAGCTGATGAAGCAGGGCAAGATCACCCCGTCGATGGGCCGCAGCGCCGGCTGGCTTATGCCGTTCGGCGCCACGTCGGCCGCGCACACCCTGGCGATGAACGCGCAGCGGCACTTTCACCGTTACGGCACCACGAAGGAGACACTGGGCTGGATCGCGTTGAACCAGCGCGCCAACGCCGAGCTCAACCCCACCGCGGTCTACCGAACCCCGATGACGATGGACGACTACCTGAACGCGCGTCCCATCACCACACCCTTCGGTCTCTATGACTGCGACGTGCCGTGCGACGGCGCGATAGCGGTCATCGTCTCCGCCGTCGACGCCGCCCGTGACCTCGCAAAGCCGCCCGTTCTGGTGGAGGCGGTGGGAACGCAGATCATCGAGCGAATCGACTGGGACCAAAGCACTTTGACCCATGAGCCGCAGGTGCTGGGCCAGGCCGCGCACGTGTGGACCCGCACGTCGCTGCGACCGACCGACGTCGACGTCGCCGAACTCTACGACGGCTTCACCATGAACTGCCTGTCCTGGATCGAGGCGCTGGGATTCTGCGGAATCGGCGAGGCCAAAGACTTCCTCGACGGCGGCAAGAACATCGCCCGCGACGGCCAGTTGCCGCTCAACACGCACGGCGGTCAGCTGTCGCACGGCCGCACCCACGGCATGGGTCTCGTCCATGAGGCCGTCAGCCAGCTGCGCGGGGAGGCCGGCGATCGTCAGGTCGCGGACGCCCGCGTCGGCGTGGTCAGCAGCGGCGGCCTCACGCCCAGCGGTGTGCTGCTGCTGCGGGCCGACGCATGAGACGCGCCTCGTCCCAGGCTGGTGATCGTCGACGGCGTGCCGATGTCGGCGCTGATCGCCGAATCGCCCGAACCCAAAGCCGTGATCGTGGCAATTCACGGCGGCGGCACCACCGCAATGTATTTCGACTGCCCGGGCCACCCGTCTTTGTCCCTGCTACGGACCGGTGCGGCAGAGGGTTTCACCGTGGTGGCGCTCGACCGCCCCGGCTACGGCAGCTCTGCGCCCTATCCGGAGGCGATGGCCTTGCCCGAGCAGCGGGTCAACCTCGCCTACGGGGCGGTGGATCGCATCCTCGGCGATCGACCGCGCGGCGCGGGGTTGTTCCTCATGGGCCATTCCGGCGGGTGTGAACTCGTGATGCGGATGGGCGCCGACGAGCGCGGAGCCGATCTGCTGGGCATCGAACTGGCCGGCACGGGCCGGCGCTATCACCCGGCGGCCCGAGACATCCTGAAAACCGCGACGCGCGAACGCCGCCCGGCCGGCCTGCGTGAGCTGCTGTGGCATCCGGAGGAGCTGTATCCGCCCGAGGTTCTCACTGGGGCCACGGTCTCTCCGACGGCGCCGTCCTACGAGGACCAGATGGTGTCCGACTGGGCCCGCCAGGATTTTCCGGCGCTCGCACCCGCCGTGCGTGTCCCGGTGCAATTCAGCATTGCGGAACACGAAAAGGTCTGGCAGAACGATTCGTCCCGCGATGACCGAGATCGAGGACCTGTTCTCTGGCTCGCCGCGGTTCACCGTTCATCGGCAGCCCGACGCGGGACACAACATGAGCCTCGGTCACACCGCGGCGGCCTACCACGCGAAGGTTTTTGAGTTCGCCGACGAATGTGTGGCCGCCCTGGCGAATCCCGTTGACACAGAAGGCGACCTGGAGGCCGGATGAGAGTCGGATTCATCGGTCTGGGCAGTCAGGGCGGGCCCATGGCGCGGCGGATCGTCGAGGGCGGCTTCGAGACGACGCTGTGGGCGCGCAGGCGCGCGACCCTCGAGCCGTTCGCCGACACCAAGGCGAAGATCGCCGAGTCACCTGCCGAGCTCGCCGCGGCCAGTGATCTGGTCTGCCTTTGCGTCGTGGGCGACGCCGACATCGACGAGATCGCCGGCGGCGAGCGCGGGCTGTTAGCGTCGATGAAGCCGGGCGGTGTGATCGCCGTGCACAGCACCGTGCACCCTAACACCTGCCGGGAACTGGCGAACAAGGCTGCCGCCAAAGGTATTTCGGTCATCGACGCGCCGGTGAGCGGCGGCGGGCCGGCGGCGTCCGAAGGGCGCCTGCTGGTGATGGTCGGCGGCGACGCCGACGTCGTCGAGCGGTGCCGCCCCGTCTTCGCAACCTATGCGGATCCGATCGTCCACCTCGGTGAGCTGGGTTCCGGTCAAACCACCAAGCTGCTCAACAACCTGCTGTTCACCGCCCACCTAGCGACCGCGGCGACCGCGCTGTCGCTGGCCAGTGCCCTCGGGGTCGACCCGGACCGTCTCACCGAGGTCGTCTCTCGCAGTAGTGGGAACAGCTTCGCGCTCAACGCTCTTGGCGGGATCGGCGGATTGGAGCGGCTCGCCGGCGTGGCCGGGACGCTGCTGCAAAAGGATGTCCGCCTGGTGGTCGACCTGGCCGACCGAGCCGGGGCGAGCGGTGGCGCCGTGCTGGAGACGGCCGACGCCGCGCTGGTCCTGATGGGCCATCCACGGTGAGGGTCGGGTTCATCGGTGCGGGGCGGATGGGCCGCCCAATGGTGGCCCGCTTAGTGGCAGCCGGGCATGACGTTCAAGTCTTGGGCCGAACGGCCGAGAAGCGGCGCGAACTCGAGGAGCTCGGCGCGCGAGCGGTCCCCGATGTGGCCGACACCGGTGCGCAGGCAGACGTCGTGGTGGTCTGCGTGTTCAACGATGAACAGGTGCGGGAGATCTGCCTCGACGGCGCATTGCTGCCCGCCATGGCGCCCGGTTCAGTCCTGGTGGTACACACCACCGCGAGCCCGAACACCATCGAAGCCATTGCCTCGCGCGCCGATGACTTCGATGTGGTCGATGCCGCGGTCAGCGGCGGTCCCCATGACATCGTCGCCGGCCGGCTCACGTTGTTCGTGGGCGGCGCCGACGAATCGGTGAAACAAGTGCGACCGGTGCTGACGTGTTACGGCGATCCGGTGCTGCACGTCGGCCCACGCGGTGCCGGCCAAAAAGTGAAGCTGGTCAACAACGCCTTGTTCGCGGGACATATCGGGCTGCTCGCGGAGGCAATGCGGTTCGGCGAGCGGCTTGACGTGCCGGAGTCGACCATGCTGAACGCCCTGTCTCATGGCAGCGCGACCAGCCGCGTGCTAACCCTAGTCGCGGCAAGGGGTTCCATCGATTCGTTCATCGAAACGACGGGTAAATTCGTGGCCAAGGACTTGGCCGTCGCCCGCGCCATCGCTGAGGAACTCGGCAGCGATCTCGGTGTGCTGGACGACGTCATCAAGGCCATCGGCGTCGGTGACATGCGCCGAGCAGTCAGATGACGCGTGATTCGTGGCCGGTCCAATACCGGTCGCGTAGCAGCCTTTTGTAAAGCTTGCCGTTGGGGTCGCGTGGCAGCTCGTCGACGAAGTCGACGGTGCGCGGGCACTTGTACGTGGCCAACTCTGGGCGGCAGTAGTCGACGAGTCGTGCGGCCAGGCCCGCGCTTGCCTCTGCGCAATCGACGAGCTGTACAACGGCTTTGACCGACTCACCCATCTCCTCGTCGGGCACACCGATGACGGCCGCATCCGCCACCAGCGGGTGGGCCATGAGAACGTTCTCTATCTCCTGCGGATAGATGTTCACCCCGCCGGAGATGATCATGTGCGCGACGCGGTCGGTGAGATAGAGGTAGCCGTCGGCGTCCAGGTAGCCCATGTCCCCGAGGGTGCGCCAACCGTTTTCCCGGGTCACCGACGCGGTTTTGTCTGGATCGCCGTGGTATTCGAAGCGGCGCCCGCCCGCGAAGTAGACCACCCCGACCCTCCCCCTGGCCAGTTCCTCGCCTTCCGGGCCGACGATGTGACAGTCATCGAGGGGTCGCCCCACCGAACCGGGATGAGCCAACCACTCCTGCGCCGAAATGTACGTGGCGCCTAGATCCTCAGTGCCCGAATAGTACTCATCGATGATCGGCCCCCACCAGTCGAGCATTTGCCGCTTTACGGCGACTGGGCATGGAGCGGCGGTGTGTAAGACCCTGCGTAGGCTCGACACGTCGTAGCGCTCCCGCTCCGCGCGCGGCAAGCGGAGCATGCGGACGAACATCGTGGGCACAAACTGCGCGTCGGTGATCCGGTACCGCTCGATCAGCCGAAGACATTCACGCGGGTCGAACTTCTCCATGAGCACGACGGTCCCGCCCCCCCGATGCCAGGACATCGAGCCGACCAGTGGCGCCGAATGATAGAGCGGTGCAGGGCACAGATACACCGCATCTCCGCCGTTGTGGCCGGCGGTGAGCCCCTCGGCAATCTGTGCGACCACTGACGAAGGATCGCCGAATAGGGTGCCCGGCAGCGGCTTACGCACGCCCTTGGGACGCCCCGTGGTGCCCGACGAGTAGAGCATTTCGCGGCCCTCACATTCATCGTCCAGATGTGATGGCGACTGCCCCGCCACAACCTGCTCATAGCGCTCGAACCCGTCGATGTCGCCGTCGGCCGAGATGCGAATGGGTATCCGTGAGGTGTCCAATTTCGTGATGACGTCGGTGAGCTCCTGGCTCGACACCAATGCGGATGCGCCGCAGTCATCGAGCACGTACTGAACCTCGCCCGGGCGCAGGTGATTGTTGATCGGGGTGTAGTAGAGGCCCGCACGCTGAGCCGCCCATGCCACTTCGAGGAACGTGGGACTGTTCCCCATCAGGATCGCGAGGTGATCGCCGACATGAAGGCCGCGAGAACGCAGCGCAGCGGCGAGCTTTCGTGATCGCTCGTCCAGCTGCCCATACGTCACGACGACGCCACTGGAACCCATGACGATCGCGGGCCGGGCCGGGTCATGCGCGGCATACCAACTGGGCGCCATCAAGGCACGGGGGGCGAGGGGAACGTTGTTTGCGTGCATCACCAGCGCTCCCTTACCGGAGCGGCCGGCAACCTACGTGACAGCACCAGCGGCCTTCAGGTCGATGATCTTGTCCCAGTCCAAGTCAAGCTCTTCCAGGATCTGGTCGGTCTGCTGGGCGAAACCCGGCGCCGCTCCGGCCGAGGGAACGAAGCCGTACATCGCGACCTCGAGGACGCGAACTCCCGCCAGCGGTGTCATCCGGCCACCGTGGCAAAAGTCTTGCGCTCCAAGAACTCCTCGAGACCGGCGACGCCCATCTCCCTGCCGATGCCCGACTGCTTGTAGCCACCGAACGGACTGTCCGGCGCGGAATAGTTGCCGCCGTTGATCGAAAGCGTGCCGGTGCGGATGCGCCGACCTACCGCGATGGCGCGATCGTCGCTGCCGATCACGGCGCCGGACAAACCGAAGATCGAGTTGTTGGCGATCCGTACGGCGTCGTCGTCATCGTCGTAGGGGATGACGACGAGAACCGGCCCGAACACCTCGTCTTGGGCGACCTCGCTGTCCGGGTCGACGTCCGTGAGCAGCGTCGGCTCATAGAAGAAGCCGGGGTTCACCTTGTTGCCGCCGGCGACCAGCGTTGCCCCCGCGGCGACGGCCCGCTTGACCATGCCGTCCACTTTGTCGCGCTGGCGCTCGCTGATCAGCGGTCCCATGTAGGTGGCCGGGTCGGCCGGATCGCCATAGCTGATCATCGCGAAGTTGTTCTTGACCAGCTCGACCAATTCGTCGTGATGCGCGCGCGGCACCAACAGCCGCGTGGGAATCGCGCACCCTTGCCCCGCGTGCGACGTGATCATGAAGGCCGCCATCATCGCGGCCGTGCCGAAGTCGGCATCGTCCAGCACGATCAAGGCCGACTTGCCGCCCAGCTCGAGGAACACCCGCTTGACCGTGGTGCTGGCCGCCGCCATGATCGCCCGGCCGGTCGCTGTGGATCCGGTGAATGTCACCAGGTCAACGTCGGGGCTGGTAGTCAGCGCCGCGCCGACCGCGGGGTCTTGCGAACTGAGCACATTGACCACACCGGGCGGAATGTCTGTGCCCTTGGCTATCACCTCGCCGAGAGCCAAGGTGATCAACGAGGTGTCGGGAGCGCCTTTGAGTACCACAGTGCAGCCGGCGGCCAGTGCGGGAACCAGCTTGGCGAGCGCCAGCTGATTGGGGTAGTTGTAGGCGATGATCGCACCGACCACTCCGGCGGCTTCCTTCTCCACCCAGCGATGATTCTGGCGTCCCATGTACTCGATATCCCCGAGGTCCTCGGTCATGGGGTAGGTCTTCAAGAGGTCGGCGTAATACCGGGCGATGCCGATCGGCCCGTCAAGCTGTGGCCCTGCGGTGAGCGAGCGGGTGGCCCCCACTTCGGCGATGGTCAGCTCCCGCAGTTCTTCACTGTGCTCCAGCAACGCCTTGTGCAACTGGTCGAGACAGCTGACCCGGAAGTCGACGTCAGTCGACCATGTGGTCGTGTCGAACGCACGTCGCGCTGCCGCGATCGCCCTTTGTGCATCGGCTACGGTGCCGTCGGGCGCGTAGCCGACGACGTTCCCGTTGGCAGGGTTCAGCGAAGGAAAGCTTTGTCCGTGCTCCGCGGTCACCAGTCGGCCGTCGATCAGCATTTGCCGGTCGACGGTCGGCTGGGAAACGTTCTCGTTCGCCTGCTCGTCTCGAGCGGTCGCGGCCGTCGTGTCCTGCGCTGGCATCGAGTCTCCTCAAAAGGCTTCTCACCGTGGCCTAGTCCCGGCGTGTGCGACGCTAGCACAAAATAGTTGACTCGGTCGCCTAGCTGCGGTTGGCTAGTCGGAAGGCTGCCGAGGCTCGGGTGGCCACCGATGGCCAGCCCTTCGAGGAAGGTGAGCAACGTGAAAGTCTGGGTTGATCCACAACGCTGTCAGGGCCACACCTTGTGCGCCATGATCGCACCGGAGATGTTCGTCCTCAGCGACCTCGACGGCAGTTCCTCGGCGGTCTGCGAGATCGTCCCGGGCAACCAGGAGGAGCTGGTACGCGAAGCCGCGCACTCGTGCCCCGAGCAGGCCATCGTCATACAGGAGTCACAGAACGGTTCGGCCGCCGGCGCCGACCCGGTCAAGACCACGGAGGTAACCGCGTGAGCGACGGGATCATCGCCGACAGCGACCGTGCCGAACACACCTATCACTACGATCGGCACACCCCCGACTACCGGTTCCATTTCGAGACAATCACCGAGGAGTTGCACCGACGCTGCCCGGTCGCCTGGTCGGATACCTATGGCGGGCACTGGGTGGCCAGCAGCAGCGAAGCAGTGTTCGAATTGGCCCGCTGCCCCTATATCTCCAACGATCACGACGTCAACAACGAACGCCGCGGCTACCAGGGCATCACCATTCCGGCTAAGCCCATTCCGCTCCGGGCGGGCATCCTGGAAATGGATCCGCCGGAGCACCGCGTCTACCGCAGCGTGCTCAACCCCTATCTCTCCCCGGCGGCGGTCAAGCGCTGGGAGCCGTTCATCGACGAGATCGTGCGCGCTTGCATCGACGAGAAGATCGAGGACGGGCGGATCGACTTCGTTGACGATTTGGCCAACATCGCCCCAGCGGTCGTCACGCTGGCCATGCTGGGCATCCCGCTGAATAAGTGGTCGCTATATAGCGAGCCCGCTCATGCCCTGGTGTACACGCCCGAGGATTCCCCCGAAGCACCGAAAGTCCGCGACCAAAATGTGCAGATGGCCATGGACCTTATGGCCAATGTCGCCGAGGTCCGCCAGACTCCGCGGCCCGGGCTGATCAACGCCCTGATCGAGTTGCGCGTCGACGGTGAGCCCGCGCCCGACATGGAAATCCTGGGCATGCTCACGCTGCTCATCGGTGGCGGCTTCGACACCACGACGGCATTGACGGCGCATTCGCTGGAATGGCTGGGGCAGAACCCCGATCAGCGCCAGCGCCTGATCGACGAGCGCGACATCCTGCTGGATCCGGCTACCGAAGAGTTCGTGCGCTTCTACACCCCGGCGCCCGGAGACGGGCGCACCTTCACCGAAGACGTTGAAATCAACGGTATCCGCTTCAAGGAGGGGGAACGGCTCTACATCTCCTGGGCAATGGCCAACCGCGATCCCGCCGTCTTCCCCGAGCCCAACGAAATCATTCTCGACCGAAAAGGCAATCGGCACTTCGGCTTCGGTGTTGGAATCCATCGATGCATCGGTTCTAACCTGGGTCGCGCAGTGTTCAAATCGATGCTCAGTGCAGTGTTGGACCGCATGCCCGACTATCGCTGCGATCCCGAGGGCACGGTGCATTACGAGACCATCGGCGTCATCCAGGGCATGCGGCACCTGCCGGCCACCTTCACCCCCGGTCGGCCCGCCGGCCCGGGTTTGGACGAGACCCTCGAGAGGCTGCAAAAGATCTGTGACGACCAGGGATTGGCTCGGCCCATCACCGAACACAAGGAATCCGCGCGGATCAGCTGAGCGCGACGGGGCCCGATGTTAACGGCCCGGCACCGCGAGCGCGGTCAACTTGATCGGGTTGAAGTACTCCTTGTGCAGGGTGATTTTGCCGCCTTCGAAGCGGAAGACCCCGACGTAGGAATTCCGATATTCCCCGCCTGCCCGCGGGCTTCAAGCGGACACACGCTGCGATATTCCGCGATGAGCGCCTCCGGATCGCTGAGGTCGTACCATTCGTCGAACGTGAAGTCCATCCGCGCGAACGCCGGCACGAATAACTCCGCGCATCTGATCGAGAATTGCCTGCTTCCCCACCAGTGACGGCACATCCTCGGCAGCAGGCGTGAACGGCACCGTCATCACCGCGTTGTCGGCCAGGTACTCCCCTGCGCCGTCGAAATCCAGCGCGCCGATGCTGTCCAGGTAACCGGTCACGATGTCGACCTTGCGCTGAAACGTCAGCGGCATGGCTCCACCCTTCAATAAATATAGTTGACTAGGTAGGCTGTCTACGGTTAGCTCAATATACGGCAACCGGTGAGGAAGTGGCATTGACACAGATGGATGTGCGAGTGCACGCCGACCCGCGTCCGGTGCCCGCCCCCGACGATGTCACCCGCTTCTACTGGGAGGCAGCCGCCGACCATCGGCTGCTCCTGCAACGTTGCCGGGCGTGCCACAAAATGCAGTACCCGCCCGAGATCTGCTGCGTACATTGCCAAGCGGAGCATTTCGACACGGCCGAATCGACCGGTCGCGGCGTCATCTACTCCTATTCGATGGTGGACCGGCCGCTGCACGCGGGGTTCATTGATGCCTTGCCCTACGTGGTCGCGCTTATCGAGCTGGACGACCAGCCTGGGCTGCGGATCCTGACCAACCTCGTCGACGTGCCCGCGGGAACGCAGCTGCCCTGCGGGTTACCCGTAGAAGTCACGTTCGAGGAGCGGGGTTCGGTCACGTTGCCGCAGTTCCGGTTGCTCAGGGCGACCCCATGAGCACGCTGGCGCGCGAGGTCGCCGTCGTGGGCGTCGGCTATTCGGAGCTGAGCCGGACGGGCGAGCCCAACCCCAAAGCGCTGGCGCTGGCCGCGGCGAAGAACGCCCTCGCGGACGCCGGGGTGACGAGCCTCCGACATCGACGGCATCTTCGAGTACAAGTTCGGCCCGGAGTCTCCCGGCGCCCAGGACATGGCGCGGCTGCTCGGGGTACCCGACCTCGCCGCGTTCGCTGACATCTTTCCCAGCGGACCCTCAGGTGTCGCGGCCGCTCTGGCCGGAGTGATGGCCGTCGCGTCGGGCGCCTGCGAGACCGTGTTGGTTTTCCGCTGCCTTACCCGCGCCGCGGGCCATCAGGGCGGCGTGGCGAGCGGCCCAGAGACCGTGGCCGGACGCGATCAGTTCCTCACCCCGTACGGGTATCTCGGCGGGATCCTGGTTCTCCTCGGCCTCAAGAAGCAGCGGTGGATGGCCGAATACGGGCGCCCCGAGGAGGATTTCGGCCGCATCGCCATCAACGCGCGGCGGTGGTCCGCGCTCAACCCCGCGCGGTGATGCGTGACGAGTTGACCATGGACGACTACCTGTCGTCGCGGATGGTCGCCGATCCGCTGCGCGTTCTCGATTGCGACTACCCGGTCAACGGGGCGGTGGCCACCCTCATCACCACCGCCGAGCGGGCAGCCGATCTGCGTCAGCGCCCAGTACTCGTCGATGCCATGGCCTACGCCACAGGCCGGGGCGCGGACTGGATCTTCGACACCGACTTTCTCTATGGCGGCGCGCGTCGATTGCGCCGAACAGGCTGTGGCGACGATCCTCGGTCACCGCGGCCGATGTCGACGTGGCTCAGGTCTACGACGGCTTCACCCCGGTCGACGGTCGCCTGGATCGAGGCGCTCGGTGCCTGCGGGCGAGGCGAATTCGGCGACTGGGTGGGTGACGGGAGCCGCCTTGGCCCCGGCGGCGATTTCCCGCTCAACACCGCGGGCGGACAGCTCGCCGAGGGCCGATTGCACGGCATCGGTTTCCTCAACGAAGCGGTACTGCAACTGCGCGGCCAATGCGAGGACCGACAGGTTCCCGACGCGCGGGTCGCGGTCGTCACGAGCGGGGTGTACCCGCAGTGCGGTGCGATGGT
Source organism: uncultured Actinomycetota bacterium (assembly GCA_963850895.1). GTDB lineage: Bacteria > Actinomycetota > Actinomycetes > Mycobacteriales > Mycobacteriaceae > Mycobacterium. The sequence continues at coordinate 21,440 of CAWKNK010000011.1, forward strand.
ATTGACGACGGTATGACCGAGTCACCTCAAATCCGACCGAAGCGCCGCGCCGACGACGCCATGTGGCGTGCCATGCCGCGGCGCAATACGCAGAAGGTCTCTCACCTGCTGGCCGCTGACCTGCGTCACCAGATCCTCAACGGGCAACTCGCCGCCGACCAGCAGCTACCACCCGAGGCGGAACTCACCGCACAGTTGCAAGTTTCACGGGAGACGCTGCGCGAGGCGCTGCGCATCCTCGAGTCACAGCAGCTGGTGGAGGTCAGGCGCGGTCGCGGGGGCGGCGCGGTCGTGCGCCGCCCCGGATTGGAGTCAGTTGGCCGCTATGTAGCGTTGCTGCTACAACTGCGCCGGACGACGCTGGCCCACATCGAAGAAGCGCGATCGGTGATCGAGCCGCCGGCCGCCGAACAAGTGGCGATCCGAGCCGGCTACGACGATCTCGACAATCTCGTCGCACTGCATGATGCGGAGCGCGCCGCAGAGGGTGATCCGCTATCGTTCGTCGCCGCAATGTCGGACTTCGATCAAGCGGTCACCGAGTTGTCGGGTAACCGCACCCTCGGCGTCATCGCCGGTGTGTTCCGCGACATCTATGCCGGGCAGGTCTATTCGGCGATCGGTAGCGACAACTCGGTGTCGGCCGAGCGCATCGCGCGGCGGGTGGTCGTCAGCCACAGCGCGTTCCTCGATGCTGCCCGTCGCCGCGACGCCTCACTGGCCCAAAAGACGTGGAGTGACTACCTGTTCACCACGAGCCGAATGCTCGTCAGCCGCAACATCAGACGCCAGCCCATAGACATGACCCCGCTGTGGCGCGCCCAAGCCGGACAGGCCAGCGCCGATCCGACACCGCGGCGAGCAGTGGTCGTAGCGACCGAGATACGTTCCCGCATCGCCGAGGGCGGCCTGCGCGAGGGTGACCGGCTCCCGCCGCTGGCCGAGCTGGCGGAGGAGTTCGGCATATCCCGACCCACGCTGCGCGAAGCGCTGCGAATCCTGGAGATGGAGTTCCTGCTCGACCTGCGGACCGGTGACCGAGGTGGGGCCACCATCCGCATACCTTCGACCCGCGTGGCGGCACAACTGGCCGGGATCGTCCTGGAGGCACGCGGGACGACCCTCGCGGACTTCTTCCGTGCGGTGCGGCTCGATGGAACCCGCGATCATGGGCCTCGTCGCGTCGCGGATCGGTCCCAAACAGCTCAAGGTGCTCATGAGGCTATGAGGCACGGCTGGCGGCCACCATCGATGACATCGAGCAGTTCGTTGTGACTTGGTCTGGACGCGGAGACGACCGCGTTCTCTGCCGTCAAGAACCCCGCGCTCACGGTCATCGCCGAGATCCTGCAGTGGGTCCGTGTCGGGGTAGACGCCGGCCGTCACCGCCGATGCGAAGAGCATGCCGGGGTCCGCAAGACCAACCGCAATGCGCAGGCACTCTTCGCGAAGTTCGTCTCGGCCGCCGCCGAGCATGATTCGGCTCGCGCTACCCAGATCTGGGCCGAATGCTCTGAAGGCCTCCGCACCGTGGATGGAGGAGTCCGAGCTTGGCGGTCGACTTGTCCTGGACCTGATGGATTGACCTGAGCGACTTGGCAATCGAGCGGCACATCCGAATGAGGAGGAGCGATGAACGTCGATGACATGATCCTGGTGAGCGTCGATGACCATGTCATCGAACCGGCACACATGTTCGAGGGCCGCGTTCCAAAGAAGTACGAAGACAACGTCCCGCGGTTCGTTCGTCGCGACGACGGGACGATGGCGTGGCGCTACGAAGGCCAGGAGATCCTCAACACGGCGCTGAATGCGGTCGCGGGACGCCCACCGTCGGAGTTCGGGATCGAACCCACCTGCATCGAAGAGATCCGGACCGGCTGCTACGACATCACGGCCGGATCAAGGACATGAACGCCAACGGCGTGCTCGGGTCGATGTGTTTTCCTTCTTTCCCGCGGTTCTGCGGTCAATTGTTCATGGATACCGAAGATCGTGACAGGCTGCCGCGATGGTTCGCGCCTACAACGACTGGCACATCGACGAGTGGGCGGGCACCTATCCGGGCCGGATCATTCCCCTTGCGCTGCCGATGATGTGGGATCCGGTGGCCACCGCTGCGGAGGTGCACCGAATGGCGGACAAGGGCTGTCACGCGGTGACATTCTCTTCCAGCCCGTACGACCTTGGGCCTGCCGAGCCTTTTACTTCCGAGCACTGGGATCCGTTCTGGGCGGCATGCGCCGACGAGGGCACCGTTGTGTGCATGCATCTCGGGTCGAATTCGCGTCCGCCGACGACGTCTCCGGACGCGCCCATCGAGCTTGTCTACACGTTGTCACCCGGTCAGCCTGATCCGGCCGCGGCCGATCTGTTGTGGAGCCCGATCTTCCGGAAGTTCCCGACACTGCGGGTGGCGCTGTCCGAGGGCGGCATCGGCTGGTTGCCTATTTCTTGGAGCGCGTCGACTACATCTACCGGCACACCAAGCACTGGAGCGGCATGGATCTGGGTGACCGCCTGCCCTCGGAGATCTTCTCCGAACACGTGATCCTGTGCTTCATCGACGAGCGGTCGGCATCGAGAATCGCCAGCACCTCAACATCGACAACATCACCTGGGAATGCGACTACCCGCACTCGGACACCACCTGGCCGGTCGCGCCCGAAACGCTGATGATGTCGCTGACCGGACGTTCCGGACGACGAAATAAACAAGATCACTCATCTCAACGCCATGCGGCACTTCTCCTATGACCCGTTCGCCCACATCCCGCCGGAGCGGGCGACGGTGTCGGCGCTGCGCGAACAGGCCGCCGGCTGGGACGTCAGCGTGAAATCGGTGAAGCACCTGCGGCCGGAAACGGCGAGCACGGCCAAGGCTTTCTGATGAAGCTGTGCGACAAGGTCGTCGTCATCACGGGATCCGGCGGCGGCATCGGTGCGGCATGTGCGCGGCGCTTCGCCGCGGAGGGTGCCAAAGTCGTTGTCACCGACATCGATCCGGATGGGGTCGAGCGGGTATCGGATTCGATCGGCAGCGTCGGCCTGGCCGGTGACATCACCGCAGAAGATACCGTGCGTGCCGTCGCCGAGCTCGCCCGCGATACCTACGGCGAGGTCGACATCTGGTTCAGCAACGCCGGGTATGCCGGCCCTCCCCGAGCCGGCGACATCGCCGATGACCACCTCTGGGACCTCAGCTGGCGGCTGCACGTGATGTCTCACGTGTATGCGGTACGTCAAATGCTGCCGTCGATGCTCGCACGCGGTGACGGCTACCTGCTTCAAACGGCTTCAGTCGTCGCGCTGACCACGCATCCCGACAAAGCCGCCTACGCGGTGACCAAGCATGCCGCGCTGGCACTCTCGGAATGGCTTGCCCTGACCTACCGCCCTAAGGGCATCAAGGTCTCGTGCTTCTGCCCCGGCCCCATGCGTACCCCGATGCTGATGCCGACGGCATACCCGCCGATCATCCCGCCTGAAGAATGCGGCCACCCCGGAGCAGGTCGCCGAACGACTGGTCCTCGGCAATCGGGGCCGAGCGAGTTCCTCATCGTGGACTCCACCATGGGGACCGATTCGCTGACCGCCAAGGGCGCCGACTACGAACGGTGGATCAGCGACCTGGCCTGCCCCCATAAATAGTTGACTAGGTCTGATAGATTATCTCAATGACAGAGCAGCAGGTCGATGCCTATGGTGGCACGATCTTCAGCGGAGCGGGAGATGTGCTGACCCGGCGCCCGCAGGACGCCTTCGCTCAGATGCGGGCCGTCGCTCCGGCGATGAGGGTTGAAGGGTCGGGCGTGGTCGTGACCACCCGGGCGGCGATGACCGAGGTCTTCCGCCACCCGGAGATCTACTCGTCCCAGATGCCACCCGGACATTTCGGCAATGCGCGGCCGCTGATCCCCATCGAGGTCGACCCACCGGACCAGCGCAAGTTTCGAAAGATCCTCGACCCACTCTTCACTCCCAAACATCTCGAGCACCTGGCGGAGCCGATCGAGAATCTGGTGAACGATCTGATCGACGGCTTCATCGACGAGCCGGAGATCGACTTCGCCCAACGCTTTTCGGTGCCGTTCCCCTCGCAGGTGTTCCTCACCATGTTTGGGCTGCCGATGCATGACCTGCCACGGTTCCTGGCAATGAAGGACGGGATCATCCGGCCCTTCCACGTACTGGGCACGTCGCTCAACGATCCCCGCACGCAGGAACTGCGGGAAAAGAGCGCGGCCTCGATCTACGACTACTTCAACGAAGTCCTCGACCAGCGGGAGGCCGAGCGCAGGGATGACTTGCTCAGCCACTTCCTCGGGGCCGAGGTCGAGGGAGAACGGCTGACCCGGGAAGAGATTCTCGACATCTGCTTCCTGTTGTTGATCGCCGGGTTGGACACGGTTTCGGCATCGCTGGACTGCTTTTTCCGCTACCTTGCCGAGCACCCGGAGAAGCGTGCGGCGCTGGTCGCCAACCCGTCGATCAGTCCCTTGGTCGTGGAGGAGCTGCTGCGTTGGGAATCGCCGGTGATGCTGGTGTCGCGCATCGCCACGCAGGACACCGAGCTGGGCGGCTGCCCCATTCGCGCCGGCGACAAGGTTCATCCGTTCCTCGGCTCGGGCAACACCGACGAGTCCGAGTTTCCCGAGGCTGACGTCGTCCGGTGGGGTCGAAAGGCCAACCGCCACATCGCCTTCGGCGCCGGAATCCATCGGTGCCTGGGGTCCAACCTGGCCCGGCTCGAACTGCGGACCGCATTCGCGTCTGGCACAGCCGCATCCCGCACTACCGAGTCAAGCCGGGCACCGAGCTCGATTACACCATCGGAGTCCGCTCGGTGGACTCGTTCCCGATGGTGCTCGGCGAATCCGTGTAATTCCTTCGACCCAGGAATAGGACCGACGACATGGCCGACAAGTTCATCCAGATCGTCTATTCGAACCCGCTGCCGGGCAGGGACGACGAGTTCAATGAGTGGTACGACAACGTCCACATACCTCAACTTCTCGCGGTCCCCGGCATGTTGTCCGCTCAGCGATACAACCTGCTGGACTCCGAGATGTACCGCGTCCCGGGCGGATCCGTTCCCGAGCACCGCTACGCCATCATCTACGAGATGGAGGGCGACGTCGACACGATCATGCAAAGGATCCAGGAAGCCGTCGCCGCCGGCCAGATCGAGATGCACGAGAGCCTCGACATGAACAGCTGGCGGCTGGCGTTCTGGACCCCGCGTGGCCCGAAGGCCGAAGCGCAGTGACCTCCGAAGGCATCGATGCCCAACAGTTAGGCAGATGGCTTGACAGCAGGTGCACCCGGGCAGGGCGAACTACCCGCTATAGAAACCATGTCCGGTGGGTCGCAGAACACGCTTGCTGCGTGATCACGCGCGGCGACACCGCATGGTGCTGCGGATGCCCGGGGAGCGCGCCGACGAGCAAGCGGCTCAACGAACTGCTGCGTGAGATCCGGCTGGTCCGGGCGCTCAAGGGCACCGACGTGCCGCACGCCGAACTGATCGCGGCCGACGAGTCCGGCGAACTGCTGGGCAAGCCGTTCTATCGTGATGGCCGAGATCGACGGGTGGAGCCCGATGGACAACGGCTGGCAACCGCCGTTCGACACGGATCTGGATGCCCGCCGCGGCCTGGCGTTCCAATTGATAGAGGGCGCGGCGAAACTGGGCCGGGTCGACTGGCGCGCCCAGGGACTCGAGGGATTCGGCCGCCCCGAAGGCTTCCATCAACGTCAGGCGGATCGCTGGCTGTCGTTCCTGCGGTCATTTCAGGTCCGGGAGCTGCCCGGCCTGGACATCGCCGCCGACTGGTTGCGCGCCAACGCGCCCAGCCACTTCACACCGGGCATCATGCACGGCGACTACCAGTACGCCAACGTCATGTACGCCCACGGCGCCCCCGCCCGACTGGCCGCGCTGGTCGACTGGGAGATGACCACGATCGGTGACCCACTGCTGGACCTGGCCTGGGCGCTGCTGGGCTACGACGGCGAGGAGCCGCAGGCGGACTTCTATCTCGACGTGGCCGGGATGCCCAAGCGCAGCGAGCTTCTCGCGCACTACGAGAAGTCAGCGGCCTGTCGACGGAGAACATCGACTACTACCTGGTGCTGGCCAATTTCAAGATCGGCATCGTGCTGGAGAAGACATACGCCGCCGCGGTGACGAGCGGCAAGGGGGACCCCGAGGTCATCGCGGCCTTCGGCCCGATGGTCCTGCAGTCGATCGCCAGGGCCGCCGAACTGGCACGATCGCTGCCCACGAAAGTGCGCTGACCGACCCATACGACAGAGGAGATCGCATGGCCTGGGACTTCGAGACCGACGCCGAATATCAGGCGTTGCTGGACTGGGCGGACGCCTTCGTCCGCGAGGAGGTCGAGCCGCTGGATCTGGTGTGGCCCGGCCAGGAGTTCGTCCCGCTCAACGACATTCGGCGCAAGGCGATCGACCCGCTCAAGGACGAGGTGCGGCGCAAGGGCCTGTGGGCTACCCACCTGGGACCCGAACTCGGCGGCCAGGGCTACGGCCAGCTCAAACTCGCGCTACTGAACGAGATCCTCGGCCGATCCACGTGGGCACCCGATCGTGTTCGGCTGCCAGGCCCCCGATACCGGCAACGCGGAGATCATCGCCCACTACGGCACGCCGGAACAAAAGGAGCGCTACCTGCGGCCACTGCTCGACGGTGAACTGTTCTCCAGCTATTCGATGACCGAACCGCAGGCCGGCGCCGACCCCACGCTATTTCAGACCCGGGCGGTCCGCGACGGTGACGACTGGATCATCAACGGCTACAAGTTCTTCTCCTCCAACGCCAAGACTGCCGCGTTCCTGATCGTCATGGTGGTGACAAACACCGAAGTGGGCCCCTACCAAGGCATGTCGATGTTCCTGGTGCCCACCGACACCCCGGGCGTGAACATCGTGCGCAACGTCGGGCTGTACGGCGAGCCCGACAACGAGGGCAGCCACGCGCTGATCCACTACGACAACGTACGGGTGCCGGCCGAGCAGCTCTGCTCGGCGGCGAGGGGCAGGCGTTTGCCATCGCGCAGACGCGGCTGGGCGGTGGGCGCATTCACCACGCCATGCGCACCATCGGCTTCGCCCGGCAGGCACTGGACATGATGTGCGAACGAGCGTTGAGCCGCGAGACCGCGGGAAGCCGGTTGTCGGACAAGCAATTCGTGCAGGGATTCATTGCCGATTCGTATGCCCAGCTGCAGCAGTTCCGGCTGTTCGTGCTGTACACCGCCTGGGAGATCGACAAGTACAACGACTACAAGAAGGTCCGCAAGGACATCGCCGCGGTCAAGGCGACGATGCCCACCGTGCTGCACGACATCGCCTGGCGCGCAATGCAAGTGCACGGTGCGCTCGGCGTCACCAACGAGATGCCGTTCTTCAAGATGATCCACGGCGCCGCGGCGATGGGGCTGGTCGACGGGCCCACCGAAGTGCACAAGACCACGGTGGCACGCCAGGTGCTGCGGGACTACCGCCCAGTGATGACCTATGGCCCAGCCAATGGATCCCGAAGCAAACGCGAAGCCGCCCGCGCCAAGTACGCCGAGTACCTCGAACTCGAAGTGGGCAACCTTTGACGCCGGTTCACTGACCGGGACCGTTGGGCCACTTGACCATGCATCCGGCGTCGATCGGAATGCTGGTGCCGGTCATGTACTTCGAGGCGTCCGAGGCGAGGAAGAGGACCAACTCGGCGACGTCCTCGGGCTCCAGCCACGGCGTGGGCAGAGCATGGTAGAACTCCGACGCCGGCCGGAAGTCCTCCTTGGTGACCGGACCCTCCATGTCGGGCCGGAAGATCTGATAGATGCCGTCGCAATTCATCAGGTGGGTGTTGCAGTTGGTCGGGTGCACGACGTTGACCCGAATCCGGTGGGCGCCAAGTGCAGAGCCATCTGCTGCGTGTATCCCACCAGCGTCTCCTTCGACCAGTGGTAACCGTCACCGCCGGGACCCATGATCACCCGGGGGTCGACGTTGGCGGACATGGTGTTGGGGATCAGCGCAGCGGTGGACCCGGTGATGATGATCGACGCGCCGTTACCCGCCCCGATCAGATGCGGCACGGATACCGCGACCGTGTTCATCACGCCGATGAGGTCGACGTCGACGGCGTCCTGGAAGTCCATCGGCTCGGGGTCCCCCATGGCCAGCGGCATGATGCCGGCGTTGGCCATGACCGTGGTCAGCTGGCCCAGTTCGGCCACTCCCTGGTTCAGGGCGTCGGCGAGCTGCTCGCGGTTGCGGACGTCGGCCTTGACCGCCACGCAGCGCCGGCCCTCCTTCTCGACGAGCTTCTTGGTGTCCATGAGGTCGTCCCAACTGGCCATCGGGTACGGGTTGGACTTGATGTCCTCGCAGATGTCGATGCCGATGATGTCCGCGCCCTCGCGCGCCTGCAGCACCGCGTGCGCCCGGCCCTGGCCGCGGCCAGCGCCGGTGATGAACGAGACCTTGCCCGACATCCGTCCTGCCATCACTCCTCCTCGAGTTCCTAACTGATAGTTGATGTTTCGCGCGTCTCAGAGCGTGCGGAAGAGCCCGCCGTCGATCAGAATCTGGGCCCCGTTGATGTAGCTGGCCGCCTCGCTGGCCAGGAATACGCACAGCCCGGCCATGTCCTCGGGTACGCCGATGCGCTTCATGGGGTTCGCCGCGGCCGCGACGGCCTGGTTCTCGGGTCCCCAGGCCTTGGAGATGTCGGTGTCGAAGGCTCCGGGCATCACCAAGTTCGCCCGAACCTTGGGCGCCCACGCCCCGGCCAGTGCCAGCGTGAGTGCGTTCAGCCCCGCCTTGGCCATTGCGTACGGCAGGTCGGTCGCGTCGGGACGCAGAGTCCCCGCTGTGGTGACGTTGATGATTGAGCCGCCGTCGCCTTCGGCCATGCGCGTCCCGAACAAAGCGCTGAGCCGGAAGGGTCCGCGCGCATTGACGGCGTGGACCTTGTCATAGAGCTCTTGGGTGACCGATGGCAGATCGTCGTAAAGCGGCGACATGCCTGCGTTGTTCACCAGCACGTCGCAGCGCCCGAAGGCGTCGTAGACGGCCTCGAGCAATACCTCGGCGTCGTCCCACCGGCCGACGTGGCAGCCGACGGGCAACGCGCGGCGCCCGGTCGCGGCCTCGATCTCGAAGGCCGTCGCCTTGCACACGTCCATCTTGCGGCTGGCGATGACGACGTCGGCGCCCGCCGCCGCAAAGCCTTCAGCGACGGCACGGCCGATGCCCCTGCTGCCCCCGGTGACAACGGCGACCTTGCCGGACAGGTCCAGCAGTTCGGCCGGAGCCTTCATCGCTCGCCCGGCGCGATTGTCGTTGTGGTGTCATCGATTGCGGTCACGGGTTCTCCACTTCGAGCTCGGCCACTGGCGTATCGCACGGATTCTGGCACCTTCAGCTCACCATACCATCGACCGAGTCAACTATTTTAGAAGTCTCTCGGTACGCGAGCGACTGTGCGCGATCGCTTGCCTCCCGGCGGCCACCATCGGTATGTTGCATCTTAGGCAACCGACTAATTCCAGGAGAAGATGGTGACGCTCGTCGATCGAGTCTCAAGCGCGGATGCACCTGGGGCGTTCCTGGCCGATACCGCCCGTAGCTTCGTGCCCCGGATCCGCGCACTGGCGCGGCAGATGGAGTTGGCCCGTCGGCTCGACGACCAGCTCATCGACGACATGGACGCCGCGGGCTTGTTCTCCGTGATCGTGCCGAAGCGATGGGGCGGAGCCGGTCTGGGCCCGCACGAACTCAACCAGGTGGCCGAGATCATCGCCGCGGGGGACGTCTCGACCGCGTGGGTCACCGTGTTCTACAACCTGCACAGCTGGTTCTTGTGCCGCTACCCGCTAGAGGTTCAGCAGGAGCTGTTCGCCAACGGGCCGTCGGTACGCAGTGCGGCCATCCTGTCGCAGCCCGGCACCGCCGAGCGATCGGGCGGACAGCTGCGCGTCAACGGCAGCTGGGGCTACGCCACGGGGATGTTGCACGCTTCGCACGCGCTGGTGCCCGTGATCATCGACGGCGACAAAGAGCTGCGGTGGGTGATCCTGCCGCGAGAGCAATTGGACATCGCCGACGACTGGGACGTCGCGTCGATGGCTGCCACCGGTAGCGTCACGATCACCGCGACCGATGCAGTTGTCCCCCAGAGCTGGGCAATCCCGTTCAGTGCGGCGATGTCGGCCAACGATCACCCGGGCACGTTTCACGACGACGAGGTGGTACATCTCCCGTTCTCCGCGTTGCGGTATGGGTTGTCGTCGTTGTGCGTCGGGGCGCTCGACGCCGCGGTGGAGATCGCCCGGGAGCGCCTGAACAGCGCATCGGGGGTGAACAGCCCGCCGCGCATCGAGCGCCCGGCCGCGCGGCTGCGGTGGCTCAACGCCTACCAGACGGCGCGCATCATGCGCCTGGTGCGCGACGCTGCCACCGAGGACGTACTCCAGATCGCCCGTCGTGACACGCCGCAGACACTTGAGGAGGAGGCACGCGCCGGGCTGCAGGGAGCGACCATCCTCCATACGGTGCGCGACACGTTACGGGATCTGGTCGACGGCAACGGATCCAGCGGCTATCGGTCGGACAACCAGCTGCGCCGCATGTCGTCGGACATCGCGATGCTCTCCACGCATGCCGTACACGGAGAGTATGACGTCATGATGGACCGGCACGCCCGATGGCTGCTCGGGATGGGCCTCGCACCAGGCGATCCCGGCGCCCGGATGACGTAGTCTGCGGGTGCATACGTGGGCTACCCGGAGGTTGCAGTCATGGCGTCGATCACCTCGGACGGCGTGGAGGAAACCGACGCCCGGACGGCGTTGCTCGACGCCACCGAACGGCTCATGCTCAGCGAGGGATATGCGGCCGTGACGTCGCGCCGGGTGGCCGCCGAAGCGGGGGTGAACCCGGGGCTCGTCTACTACTACTTCGGCCCGATGGACGAGCTGTTCTTGGAGGTGTTCCGTCGCAGCGCGGCGCGCAGCTTGGACCGCCAAGCCGAGGCGCTGGCCTCAGAGCAGCCGCTGTGGGCCCTGTGGGACCTGATCCGCGACCAAACCAAGACCGCCCTCAACCTTGAGTTCCTCGCCCTGGGCAACCACCGCAAGGTGGTCATGGCGGAGATGAAGGAGTTCTCGGTGCGGTTCCGGCGACTGCAGTTCGAAGGGTTATCAGCGATTCTGAGGAAGTACGGGGTCGACACCACGCAATGGCCGGCGGAGGCGGTGATGTTGTTGATGGATGCGGCGGCGCGGTTCATGGGTGAAGAGCGCTCCTACGGCCTCAACCTCGGTCACTCCCAAACGGTCACGGTGGTCGAACGGTTGATCAGCCAGCTGGAGGGTAAGCGGCGCGCTCGGAAGCGACGCAAGGTTAAATGACGTTGCGGTTTGGGCTGCTCTGGCCGTTCCGCAATCCCGAGTGGGCGCGTGTGGAGTGGGACGCGCTCTACCGCTCACACCTCGACCTCATCGTCGAGTCGGAACGGATGGGCTTCGACGAGGCGTGGCTCACCGAACACCACTTCGTCGACGACGGCTACTCCCCGTCGCTGCTGCCGATTGGTGCGGCCATCGCGGCACGGACGCAACGCATTCGGATCGGGACGTTTCTCTTGCTTTTGCCGCTGCACAATCCCGTGCGGGTCGCGGAGGACACCGCCACGCTTGACCTCATCTCCGGCGGGCGGTTCGACCTGGGAGTGGGGCTGGGATACCGGAAAGGCGAGTTCGACGATCAGGGCATCCCCGCCCGGGAGCGCGCGGGACGCATGCAGGAGAACCTGACGATCGTGCGACGGTTGCTGTCGGGTGAGTCCGTCACGATCGACGGGCGCTACAACATGCTTCGCAACATCCGCATCTCCCCGCCCGCGCTGCAGCGGCCACACCCACCGATCTGGGTGGGCGGGACGGCGCCTAAGGCCGTCGAGCGGGCGGCGCGGATGGGCCTGCACTTCCTGACCGGTGGCCCGGGATCGGCGAGGATCTACGACGACGCGCTGCGCGCCGATGGTCACGATCCACACGATTTCCGCATCGCCGCTATGCGGCCCACGTTCGTCGCGCCCACTCGCGCGCAGGCCTGGGAACTGGCGGCAAAACCATTGCGCTACATGGCTGCTGGCTATATGCAGTGGACGGCTGAGGCCGACGTTGCATCGGGCGCGCCCAGTCAAACCGCCGCGCTGCCATCGGTCGAGGAGATCATCCGCAAGCAGTCGTTCGACTTCTTTACCGAGCGTGCGCTGGTCGGCACGCCGGACGACGTTATCGGCCAGATTGCGGAGTACCGTGCACACTCCCGGTTGACGGACCTGGTGTGCGGCATGGCTCTACCGGGTATGCCTCCCGCCCAAATCCGGTCCGGGATGGAATTGTTTGCACGAGAGGTCATCCCACACTTCCGCGGCCCATAGCGTTCGTTGTCCTACGGGACGACCGCGGGAAGCGTGTCCCATCCCCTCAGCGCCGACGACGACGCCATCCGGGCGTTGTCGATGTCGATATGCCACTCGGGGAAGCGTTTTAGCAGTTCCTCCAAGGCAATCCGGCCCTCGAGCCGAGCCAGGGCGGCGCCGAGGCAGTAGTGCGCGCCGATGCCGAAGCTCAAGTGCTTGACGGGCTCACGATGGATGTCGAAGCGGTCACCGTCCACAAATCGGCGGTGGTCCCGATTGGCCGAACCCATGAGAAACAACATGACGCTGCCCTCGGGCACGGTTTGGCCGTAGAAGTCAACGTCCGCGGTGACGTAACGGGCGAACTGATGTCCGGGCGGTTCGAAGCGCAGCACCTCCTCGACGGCCTGCGGAATCAGCGAGGGATCTCCGATGAGTTCACGCCGCTGATCGGGATGATCGGCCAGCACCTTACCGGTCCAGGCGATCAGGTGGGCGGTCGTCTCGGCGCCCGCACTGGCCAGAAGCGTTGTGTAGGTGAGTACCTCCTCGCGCGTCAAGTGCCTTGTGCTGCCGTCTTCTTCGGTGACCTCGGCATTGATCAGGTCGGTCATGAGGTCGTCGGACGGGTGCGCCGCGCGCCAGTCGATGTATTCCGCGAACGACTCACCGCTGGCGAATCCCTCCTGAGGGGCCATCGGCTTGCCCGCCTCGGTGCGCAGGCTCTTGTCCGTCTCCTGGCGATGGGATTCCTGGTCGGCCTCCGGAATGCCGAGCAGCATCCCCATCGTCCGCATCGGCACCTGAGCGCCGAGATCCGCGATGAAATCGAACCGGCCGGCACCGACGACAGAGTCCAGGCTCCGGGCGCAAAACGCACGGATCTTGGGTTCCAGCTCCGCGATCCTGCGCGGAGTGAACACCCCGGCGAGTACCCGCCTGTGCCTCGTGTGGATGGGCGGGTCCTCGTAGACGAACATCCCGGGCGGCATCGTGATGTTGGCGCGAATGAACTCCATGATCCCCCCACGACCCGAGATGAAAGTCTCGTTGTCGAGCGAGGACGCGTTCCACGTCGTCGGCCCGGCTGACGGCGTAGAAGTCGTGCTGGTCGTTGTAGTAGAGCGGAGCCTCCTCGCGCATCCGTCGATACACCGGGTAAGGGTCGGCGTCGATCTCGGGATTGAACGGGTCGTAGTACACATCGCTGGGACTCTTTACCGCCACGCTCGATCTCCTCTGGGCCGCAGGTCTCAAAGCTCTTCACGGGCCTTTAGTCGGTTGCCTAACACGCACCATACGGTGGCCGCATTTCTCAGACAAGCCTGAATTATGCAGATGACTAAGCAGGCCTTCCGCCGTCCGCGATCGGTTGCCAGATCGGGGCGCCACGCTGCGCGCGCAACGAGGGGATGGCCCTGCCGTCAACGTCGGTAATGCCGTATTCGGCAGCGAGCTCAGCGGTGATGAAGGTGCCCCCGGAGCGTCGCATCAGCTGCGGGTCACTGGCCAGTGCCGCGATCACCAGACCGGGGAACTCGGGTGAACACCCGACGGCCGGGTTCGTCACCGTCGCCCTCGTCATCTCGGGACTACGTGCGAGGTTGGCTTGCGCCCGTTCGGTAAGGGTCAAGCCTTGCCATAGCGAGATCGAAGCGACGTTGTGCGCTTGCAGTTCGATCGCCATGTCGCGCGCCATCCGATCGACCGCCGCCTTGCACATCCCGAAGACGACGCCGTAGGTGTAAGCCACACCGGTATAGCCAGAGATGGCGACGATCAACCCGGACCGCTGTGCGGCCATGATCGGTGCGGCATGCCAGGCGGCGACGAGGTTGGAGCGGACGCCGACCTCGACCATCTCCCAGTTGCTCAGCGGCTTCTCCCAGAAAGGCTTGGGGTCGGTCAGGTCCTCGGGGATCGCGAACGCATTGTTGACCAGGATGTCGAGCCTCCCGCACTCGCGCCGAACCTGGTCGAAGAGGCTCGCTACCTGCTCATCTTGGGAGTGATCGACCCGCACGGCGACCCCCGTTCCACCGCGCCGATTGACCTCTTCCGCCGTATCGCCGACCGTCCCAGGCAGCGAGTGGCCGCCTGCCGACAGCGTGCGACCGGTGACGTAGACGGTGGCACCCTCAGCCCCCAGCGCAAGGGCGATGCCTTTACCGATCCCCCGGCTCGCTCCGGTCACCACCGCGACTTTGCCCGTCAGCATTGCCATTTGGAGTTCCGGCCTTCCCGGATGCCCCGCCGGACACCCCAATGTGTAAGTGTGCCGCATCCTTCGAACTAGCCGAGTTGGTCAACTATATACTTGCCCCGGGCCCGGACGGCGTCGTATGGTTCATTTTAGTCAGTCGACTAACGACCAGGGCAGTCGCATGCTTCGCCGCGGGACGCCCTCAAGCGGACTTGGAGGCGTACATGCGAGTGGGACTGCATCTGGGGTACCAGAACCTGCACGGATTGCCCGACGTTCAGACCTTCATGCAGGAAACGAATCTCGCCGTCGAAGCCGAGGCCATGGGCTTCGATTACGTCGGTCCCGTCGAACACCACTTCACCGACTACGCGGCGTGTCCGGACCCTTTCAGGTGCTGGCCTACATCGCGGCCAAGACCAGCACGATCGATCTCATCACCGCCGCGGTCATCCTGCCCTGGAACAATCCGCTGCGCGTCGTGGAACAGGCCCTCGAGCTCGACGTCCTCTCGGAAGGCCGACTGATACTCGGAATGGGACGGGGCGCGGCCCGCCGGGAGTTCCGATCGTTCGGGGTGGAATTGGCCGATTCGCGCGAGATGTTCGACGAGGCCGCGCTCATCGTCATGGCCGGCATCGAGACGGGCATCGTCGAGGCGGACACCAAGTGGTACCAAATCCCCCGCACCGAGGTGCGCCCGCGGCCGTTCAAGTCGTTCAAGGACCGCACCGTCATGGTGAGCATGTCGCCGTCCTCGGTGGAGGTCGCGGCCAATTACGGTCTCAGGACGTTGCGCTTCTCGCAGGGCGACTGGCGCAACGCCATCCCCGAAATCAACCACTACCGCGAAACCTTTGAGAAGCTGCACGGCACTACTGCACCTCCATTCATCATCTCGGACTTCGTGCTCTGCTTCGATGACAAGCAACGCGTCACCGACTACTGCGACACGTACTTCTCCAAGATGTTCGCGACCGTCGCCAACCACTACGAATTCATGAGCGACCACTTCAAGGAACTGCCGTCCTACTCGACCTATGCGAACATGGGCGCGGCCGCCGCAGCCGCCGGCGGCCCCGATAAGGCATACCGGGATTACGTCGCCGGCAACATGATTGGCACACCCGAGGCGCTGGTGGAACACCATCGCATCCGCAAGGAAATGGTGGGCGACTACGAGATGCTGGCCAACTTCAGCTTCGGTGGGCTGCCGTACGAACTCGTCTACGAACAGCTGAAGCTGTTCGCCGACAAGGTCATGCCGGACCTCAAGGGCTAGGCAGCGGTGCGGTGCCCGGCGCCGGCGGCAGGCGCCACGTTTCAAATGCCATGGCCGACAGCGCGTAGACACCGACGACGAAGATGAATTCCATCGCGGCGTGCTCGCCCAGCGCCTCGACCAACGCCTGCCAGGTCTCCCAGCGCGCGTGACCCTCGGCGAGCAACTCGTCGGTCGCCTCCAGCACGAGCCGGTCGGCACCCTCGAACTCGTCGGTACCGCGAGCCAGCCGCGCGATGTCGTCGTCGGTAATGTCGTTGCGCGCGGCCATTCTGACGTGCTGGCCCCATTCGTAGGCCGACCGACGATTCTGCGCCACCCGTAAGATCGTCAATTCGCGCAACCGCGCCGGCAATTCGCCCCGCTGTAGCAGGAACCCGTTGAAATTCAGAAACACGCGGGCCATCTTGGGGTGGCGCACCAACAGGCCGATGATGTCGAACCGGACCGGATCGTAGGCGTCTCCCGAGCCGGCCCGGGGCACCTTGTCACCCGGCATCCCCAGTAAAGCTCCAAACGCGGCGTACTCCTCGTCACCCCACGCCTCGGCCGGTAGCGGCGGCAATCGCTGTTCGCTCATGTCCTACGACCTCCATTGACGCCAATGACTTGTCCGGTGATGTACGAGGATTCGTCGGCGCACAGGAACGTCACGGCGTTGGCGATATCCTCGGGGCGGCCGGCCCGACGCACCGGGGTGATCGCGGCGAAATGCTCGAGGGAATCGGTGAAGCGGCCCTCGGCGATCGCCTTTTCCAGCATCGGGGTGACCACCATGCCCGGCGGCACGGTGTTGACGGTGATCCCCTTGGGACCCAGCTCGAGCGCCAGGCTCTTGGTGAGCCCGATCAGCCCTGCCTTGGAGCCGACGTAGGCCGCCATGCGCGCCTGCCCGCCCTGCGCGCTCGACGAGGATATGTTGACGATGCGGCCCCACTTGGCGGCCGTCATGTCGGGCAGGACCTCCTGCGTGCAGATGAACGGGCCGCGCAGGTTGACGGCCATGACGCGGTCCCACTCGTCGTCGGTGATCTGCGCGAACTTGCCGAACTGCTCGATGCCGGCGTTGTTGACCAGGATCAGCACCGGCCCCAGTTCGGCCCGCACCTCGTTGACCGCCGCCCGAACCTGTGCACGGTCGGACACGTCGACGAGGTGGCCGCTGACTTTGGCGCCGTCGCCGCGCAGCCGGTCCACCTGGGCGTGTAACTGATCGCGCTGGACGTCGAAGATGGCGACGTTGCTGCCACGCGCGACGAGCGCCTCGGTGATGGCCAGGCCGAGGCCCGACGCCCCGCCGGTGACGATCGCGGTCGTTCCCTCAAAAGGCATGGAATGCAGCCTATTCGAAGCAGATGTGCAGTCGGGTGAGCCCACGCAAAATGAATGTCGGCAGGTAGCTATACCGGCGATTGCCTTGCGGGCCGTGCTTGTCCTCGTCGATCCAGATGTTGGAGGTTCGTTCGAGTAGGCGCTGCAGGCTGATCTTGGCCTCGGCGCGGGCGAGGGGGGCGCCCGGACAGCTGTGCGGCCCACGCCCGAACGCGACGTGCTGGCGCGCGTTGCCGCGCTCGACGTCGAAGGCGTCGGGATCGGCGAAACTTGCGCGGGTCGCGGTTCATCGCGGCGTTGACCAGCATCACCGTGGTGCCCGCGGGAAGGTCGACGCCTCCGACGGTGACCGGCACCTTGGCGAGGCGGAAGTCGCCGCGCACCGGGCTTTCGTACCGCAGCGCCTCCTCGACGAATCGCGGAATCATGTCGGGGTTGGCGCGCAGCTTGGCCTGCAGACCGGCGTCCTCGGCGATCATCATCACCGCCGTGGACAGCAACCGGACCGTGGTCTCCTGTCCGGCGGCGAACAAGTTGGACGCGACGCGCACCGCGTCCATCACCTCCGGGGTGCTGCCGTCCGGGAACGTGGCGGAGGCGACGCCGGTCAGCACGTCGTCACGCGGGTTGGCGCGGCGGTCGGAGATGTACTCGGCGAACTTGCCGTAGAGGTATTCCAGCGGCGAGTGCTGCATCGTCTCGCCCTCGCTGCTGCCGATCGTGCCGACCTCGGTCAGCAGCGCGTTGCGGAATTCGGCGTGGTCGGACTCGGGCACACCGAGCAGGTCGGCGATGACCAACATCGCGAACGGATTCGCGAACTCCCCGATGAATTCACAGCGGCCCGCGGCCAGCGCGGCGTCGTATTGGCGGTCGGCGAGCCGCCAGATGAACTCCTCGTTCTCCTTGAGACGTTTGGGTGTGATCATCCGGGACAGCAGCGCCCGGTGCGCGGTATGCACCGGCGGGTCGAACGTGGGCAGCTGGTCGTAGAACGGAATCTCGTCGCGGTGCTCAGCGATCAGCCCGGACAGGTCCCCTTCCGCCAAGCCCTCCAGCGGCACCGGGAAGCCGGGGAATGGCCCGGTCACCGAGATGCACGACGAGAATCGCTCCGTATCGTTGTAGATCGCCATGCCCTCGTCGTAGCCGGTGACCATCACCACGTCGTGGTGCTTCTCCCGCCGCAGCGGGCATTCGTCGCGCAGGGCGGCCAGGTAGTCGTATGGATCGGCCAAGAGCTCGTTGTCGGTGAAGAAATCGACGGAATCTATATCGGTCATTCCGAGATCTCGACTCCTTCAAAGCTTTTCAGCATCTCGGCGGGTGGCAGTTCCATCTGCAGATACAGGTCGATGTGCCGTATCTTGCCCGTGCTCGGTGAACTCGTAGACGGACAGCGAGTTGACCACATTACTGAATTCGCCGATGCGGCTGCGCTCCTCGAGCTCGAGGAAAACCGCGTCGGGTGTCTCGGTGACGCGCCGCAACGAACATTCCCATTCTGAGGACGTCGCCCAGTTGGTCAGGAAGTCGACGTAGGCCGACCAGTCCATCACTTCCTTGAATGCGCCGACTCGCTCGAACTCGTCGGTCGCCACCAGTTCGGCCAGCGGCGCCCAGCTGTCGACTGAGAACCCGGGCTTCTTCGCCTCGTCCACAAGGCGTTTGGTGATCAGCCCGTATTCGAGCACCGCCCGGGGACGGCCGACGTATTCGTCGATGACGTCGCCGATGTCTCTTAGCACTGTGATCGCCCTTTCCTCAGACGGATACACCGGCCGCTGCCAGGCACCGCTCGAGCGCCTCGACGTACGCGGACGTGCCGTGGAAGGGACCATGCACGCCGATCGCGACATCGAGGAAGGCGCTGTACTC
Organism: uncultured Actinomycetota bacterium; assembly: GCA_963850895.1. Taxonomy (GTDB): domain Bacteria; phylum Actinomycetota; class Actinomycetes; order Mycobacteriales; family Mycobacteriaceae; genus Mycobacterium. Next base: position 40,591 of record CAWKNK010000011.1, read on the forward strand.
GTCGTTGACATGGGTCTCCCAGCGAGAGACCTCACCGTCGTCGTTCGTCTCGACGAAGCTGTAGGAGTAGAAGCCCATTTTCGTGCCGTCTTTGGTGTGGCCCTCCCAGCGGGTCTTCATGACGAAGCCGTTGTCGGCCGGCCAGTACTTGAAATCGGCTGGCTTCCAATCGGGAAACGTCAATGAGTAAGCCTTGGCCTCCATGGTGGACGCCCTCGCCGACTCCTCCGGGAACTCGCTCAACAAGAAACCTTGGTCCCCCGTGAAGTACGGCGACGCATATATCGCATCAGGGGCGAATTTCCAGGCGTCGACGAAAGCCTCGCCATCTTGGACACCCTGACGCAGGTAGGCGTTGCGGTACGCCTCCGCCATGCGACGGTGCAGCGCGATGCGCTCTTCGAGAGTCAATGTCATTTCACACCATCCGCGAGGTAGCGGTCGAGGACCGAGTGGTAGTAGGCGATGACGACTTCCTCCTTCACTAAGGACATGTGCTCGAGCCTGCTGTTGCGCAGGCCGATCTGCTGGCGCGGCATCTGCTCGTAATCCTGTTGCAGCGCCTCGAAATACTTGTAGCTTCCCGGCTCGTCGACTTCGATCGGGTTGGCGCGGAACGCATCTCCGGTGTTCCTCCGGAAGGTACATGTAGCTGCTGACGTGCCAGATGCATCGGTTGGGATCGCCGTCCGGGTGGGGCATGGCCATGATCACGTGGCACTCGCCGGCACGAACGGTCATGAAGAAGTTCGGGAACAGCACCCAGCCCTGGTTGTCGCTCATCTGCGCGTCGGTCAACCCGCTGACGTCCAGGCCCATGCCGGTCAGAGTGTCCCGGGTGGCCTGCTGCAGCAACTGTGCGAGCGTTGACGCCGTCGGGGAAGTCCACCGACCCGTCCGCGGCGCGATATTCCTTGACGAGTTCCTCGAACCGCGGCAACACCGCGACCGTCGACGGAAAGGTCTCGGGCAGATCCATGATTCCGTCGACCTGCTGCTGCGCGCTGGCACCTTGCACCTCGAACGGCGCGACGGCCACGCTGTGGGTCTCGAAGAAGCGGTAGCGACTCTTGCTCGGGTCGATCTGGATGACGCGCAGCAGTTGCGGGTGAATGCCGGAGATGTGGTAGCCCTCGTTGAAGGCGTCCATGACGACCTTCCAGTTGCAGTCGATGGCTTCGCGCACGTCCATGACGGTGGTGAACTGGTCGAGGTGGTAGGGCGCCAACAGCTCGGCCACTTCGGGGCCAAGGAACTCGGCGAGCGGCGCCGCGCTGGGATCGGGGTTTAAGAAGATGAAGCCGCCGAAGGTGTCGACGGACACCTGCAATAGCCCGTTCTCGTCCTTGTCCTCGCGGGTGATGACGTTCTCCCGCTCCCGCAGGGCGCCCCGCATTTTTCCTTCGAGGTCGTAGGACCACAGGTGGTATTGGCAGAGGAATCCCCGTTTGGCGTTCCCGGTGCCCTGGCACAACACGTTGCCGCGATGCCGGCAGGCGTTGACGAAGCCGCGCAGCTGTTCGTCCTTGCCCCGCACGATGATGAAGGACTGATCGAAGATCTGATACACCTTCCAGTCCCCAACCTTGGGCAGGTCGTCGACTCGACCCACGATCTGCCACACCCGCATCCAGATCGCTTCGCGCTCACGCTGCTGAAATTCGACCGACGTGTATCGGTCGGTGGGGATGCGCATCGGATAGAGGTCGTGGTCGTCGGGCAGGGCGCCGATGCGTGTCCACCCATTCGCCGGGCCGCGCAGTTTCGACGAAATCCGTTGACATGGCTCTGGCCTCCTCGTCGTTCGTTCAACCGGAACGGTTACCTGCCGGCTGGCGTGTGATGCGCCTCATAATATACACAGTTGTATGTCGAATACACTCACGTATCTCAGTCGGCCTGGCTGCGCGTTTTTCCCGGGTCGATCTGGGAGAATGGCGTGATGGCGCAACGCTGGACCAGGGAAAGACGCCTCGAGCACACCCGCACGCTGCTGCTGGACGCCGCCGAGGAACTGTTCGCGCGCAAGGGATTCAGCGGCGCCGCCCTGGAGGACATCGCCGACGCCGCCGGATATACCCGAGGTGCCATCTACGCCCATTTCGGCAGCAAGGAGGAACTGTTTCTGGCGGTCATCGAGCGCCAGCGGCAGCGATTCCTGGACGGGTTCGCCGACGTCATTTTGTCGTCACACCGCCTCGACGAGCTCAACATCGACGAGCTTGCGAACCGCTGGCGGGATTTGATGAGCGAAACCGGGGCCGACCAGGCCGCGCTCGGGCATGAATTCACTCTCTTCCTGCTACGGAACCCCGAAGCCCGCGAGCGACTGGCCGCCGAACGACTCGAAACGGTCCGCTGGCTCAGCGAGTACCTGACCGAGGGCGTCGCGCGTCTCGGTGGCGCGCTGCGCATACCGGCACCGACGATGGCGCGGGTGCTGCTGGCCACGAACGAGGGCATCACCCTGGCCAGCCAGCTCGATCAGGAGGACCTCTACCGCGCGTGGCTCGAGATGATCATTTCGAGCATCGAACCCGCGAAAGATTCGACTGAGCAACATGACAATGCCGATGAGTAGCTGTCGGCTCGTCGCCAAGGCGCACACACGGCGCGATGGGAGGCGAACGCTATTGCGGCGTTTTGGTCCTTTCCGCTCCGTCACGAAACCGCTACCGTTACCGTTACAGTCAACGACTCGGCTGTAACGGTTTCAGCCCGCCCTCGCCGCTGAGGAGGATTCAGTGACAAAACCGAAGGTCGTCTTCGATCCGTACTCCGAGGACTACTACAACAATCCGTTCGATACATATCGACGGATGCGCGAGGACGCGCCGCTGTATTACGACGAGAAAGAGGACTTCTACGCGCTGACCCGCCACGAAGACGTGGCGGCGGCATTCAAAGACTTCGAGACGTATTCCTCGGCACGCGGCTGCGACCTGGCGATGGTGCGCAGAGGTATATCCCCCGAGCAGAAGTCGATCATCTTCATGGATCCGCCGGAGCACCGCCACATGCGCAGCCTGCTCAACAAGGCGTTCACCCCGCGGGCGATCCAATCGCAGGTGGAGACGATCAACGAGGTGATCGACAAGTATCTGGGCGCTTGCGATCCGGAAAACTTCGACGTCGTGCAGGACTTCTCCGGGCCGTTCCCGGTGGAAGTCATTACCCGGATGGCCGGGGTGCCGGAGGAATACCGCCAGCAGGTGCGCCACTGGATCGACACCAGCCTGCATCACGAACCGGGGCAGATCGAGGTCAGCGAAGCCGGCATGCAGGCCAACATCGACACGGCGATGTACTACTTCAGCCTCATACAGGAGCGGCGCGGGGACCCGCAGGACGACATGATCAGCAGGCTGATCGCAGCCGAGATCCCCGGCGAGGATGGTCAGCCCCGCAAGCTCGACGACATCGAAATCACCGGCTTCGCGACCCTTTTGGGCGGGGCGGGCGCCGAGACCGTCACCAAGCTGCTCGGCAACGCGGCGGTGATCTTCGCCCGTCACCCCGACCAGTGGCAGAAGCTGCAGGACGACCGCGACAAGATCCCCGGGGCGGTGGAAGAGCTACTGCGCTACGAGGGGCCGGTGCAGTACAACGTCCGCTACACCCTCAAAGAGGCACATGTCAGCGGTGGCGTGATCCCCCCAGGCAAACCCGTGTTCCTGTGCGGCGCCGCGGCGAACCGCGATCCGGAAGCCTTCACCGACGCCGACACGTTCGACATCGAGCGCGACCAGACCGAGGCGCAGCACCTCGGTCTCGGGTACGGGATTCACAGCTGCCTCGGCGCGGCGCTGGCCCGGCTGGAAAGCAGGATCGCGCTCGAGCGGCTGGTCGACTTCATGCCGCGTTACGAGGTGGACTGGGCGGGGTGCAAACGGGTGAACATGCAAAACGTCGCGGGCTGGAAAAGCGTGCCCGTCAAGGTGCTTCGGTAAGGGGGTCACGGTGACCAAGAAGATCGAAGTCGATTGGGGACTCTGCGAGAGCAACGGCGTCTGCATGGGCATCAATCCGGACATCTTTCTCCTCGGTGACGACGACATGCTGACCGTGTTGCAGGAAGAAGTCACCCCGGAGAACGAGGCCGACGTGCGCGAGGCTATTCGTCAGTGCCCTCGGCAGGCAATCTCCATCGTGGAGTAGTGGCGGTCAGAAACCGGCAAGGATGACGGCGTTGCAGTCGGCCGCCGCCTGCCGCAGTTTCGCCGCCTTTTGATAGCCCTCGGACTCGTACCACGCGCGGGCCGCGTCCACCGATTCGAATTCCAGCACGACGGTCTGGTCGCCATGCCAGGTGCCTTCGATCACTTTGGGAGCGGTGTCCACCGCCAGAATGGTGGCACCGGCCATCGCCGAACCGGCGGCCTGGGCATAGGCTTTCATGCCCTCCGGATCCTTGATGGCCTCAGTGAGGATGACGTACCCTTTCGCCACTGAATCTCCTTAACTGGATTAGATTTTGCTGATGGCCTGCTCAGGACAGCACTCGATGGCCTCTTGAGTGGCTGCTTCGAATTCCGTTGGGACGTCGGAGGTTATCGCCTCCGCGTAACCGTCGTCGGTGAGGCTGAACACCTCCGGGCACAGCGTCGTGCAGACGCCATGGCCACGGCAGCGCTGATCGTCGACTGTGACTTTCATGCCGGGGTGAACTCCAGGTGCAGCTCCGTCAGGCCGCGCAGGATGTACGTCGGAACGTATTGGTAGCGACGGTCATTCGCCGGGCCGTGCATGCGCTCGTTGATCCTGATGTCGGACGTCCGGTCGAGCAGGCGCTCGATCGCCACCCGGGTTTCGGCGCGCGCCAGCGGCGCGCCCGGACAGCTGTGGATACCGCGCCCGAACGAGATGTGTTGGCGCGCGTTCTTGCGGGCCGGGTCGAAGGTGGTGGGGTCGTCGAACCGGCGGGGATCACGATTGGCGGCCGCTTGCACAACCATCACGGTGGTTCCCGCGGGCAGGTCGACGCCACCGACATTGACGGGCACCCGATTCAATCGGAAGTCACCCTTGACCGGGCTCTCGTGCCGCAGCGACTCTTCGATGAAGTTGGGGATCAGGCTGCGGTCCTTACGCAACTGCGCCTGGATGTCGGGCCGCTCCCCGAGCGTCTGCAAGGCCGCACCCAGCAGCCGCACAGTGGTCTCCTGGCCCGCCGAAAAGACGTTGCTGGCGACGCGGGCCACGTCCTCGACCTCGGGAATCGAGCCGTCGGGGTAGGTGGCGGTGGCCAGGCCGGTCAGCACGTCGTCGCGGGGCTCGCACCGGCGGTCGGCGACGTAGTCGGAGAAGAGACCGTAGAGGAATTCCAGCGGGCTGTGCGCCAGCGTTTCCTTGCCGGTGCCCCCGACGCCGCCACCCGAGTGCTGGCGGATGCCCTTGATGAACTTGTCGCGATCTTCCTCGGGCACGCCGAGCAGGTCGGCGATGACCAGCAGCGTGAACGGGCCGGCGAAACCCTTGATGAAGTCGCCGTGGCCGGGGGCCAGGAAGGTGTCGAGGACCTGGTCGGCGAGCGCCCACATGGCGTCCTCGTTCTCCTTGAGGCGCTTCGGGGTGATCAGCCGCATCAGCAGCGAGCGGTGGTTGGTGTGGGTCGGCGGATCGAGCGTGGGCAGCTGGTCGCTGAACGGCAATTCGTCGCGGTGCTTCTCGATCAACTCCGTGACGTCGTCACCCTCCAGCGGTACCGGAAACCCGGGAAACGGGCCGGTCACCGAGATGCATGAGGACCACGTCTCGGCGTCGTTGAGCACCGCGCACGCCTCGTCCCAACCGGTGATCATGGTGACGTCGTGATGGCTCTCCCGCGTCACGGGGCACTGCTGGCGCAGCGCCTCGTAGTAGGGGTAGGGGTCTTCGATGAGCTCGCTGCCGCGGAAGAAGTCCAACTCGGAGAATTCGTTCGACATCTCCTGCTCCTTGAATCTCGGCTAGTGAGAACGCGCCTCTCGCAGATGAGTATTACATTTCCATAGAGCATGGTGGTCGTCAACGCGGGGTCGGCGCCGCCGCGCGGGTGCGGGTGCCGATACGCGGTGTTAGCTGGCGGGAATCAGGTCGGCGGCGACCGATGGCCAGGCCAGCAGCCCGCTGCGGAAGGTTTCGACGTGACCGATCGAGCCGTGCGGAAGAGCGGCGGCCTCCAGGGCCTGGGCTTTGAAGGTATGGGCGGCCATGCTCAGCCGGTGTTGCACCAGGCCGACGCTGTCGTCGAGCTCGGCCGGCCAGTTCTCCCCCCACAGCGTGACCTCGGTGACGCCGTGATCGAGGGCCTGCAACACCCCCTGCCGCACCCGCGAGTCGCACCCGAACAAATCCGCCGCGGCCGCCAGGGCCTGCGGGCGAGGACGCGATTGCACCGACGCCAAGGCGTCTTCGAGGTCGACCACCTGGGCGCCGAGGATCTGCAGTGGACGATCGTCGGGGTGGTCGGCTAGGTCCATCAGGAGCACGGTGACGTCCCATCCCGCCATCGCCCGGTCGAAGAGCCAGCCGCCGGCGAACCGCACCACGTCGACGACGGTGGCGGCGACCACGTCGAGCCGGTATCTCATGTCCTCGCGCGACTCTTCTATGGGGCGAAGTCCCGCGCCAGTGTCTCGGCGTACTGCTTGAACGCCTCGGTTAGCGGTATCGATGGATCGAGCAACCATGTGGTTTCCATTCCGTGGACGAAGGCGAGAATTTCTACCGCCTTGACGGTGGGGTCTATGTCCGTGCGGTACCGGCCATCCGCCTGACCGCGGCGGATGAGATCGGCGACGATGTCGGTCGCGCCGCGATGCCGGGCCAGCATCCGGTCGTGCAGCGGAGCGTCGGGAAGGATGTTTTCGACCAGCAGCACCGTGAACGTCCCGACCAGTTCGGGTGCCCGATTGAACCGATCGGCGACCTGGGCGATCTGGGCGAAAAGATCGCCGGTCCGGTCGGCGTGGAGGTCATCGTCGAGGTCGCGCGCGTCGAGGACGGCGTGCAGCAGTTGCTCTTTGGATTCGAAGTGGTGCAGCAATCCCGCGGGGGTGACCCCGGCCTCGCCGGCGATCTGGGCGAGGGTGGTGTTGCGCCAGCCGTTGCGCGTGAGCAGCCGTTGCGCGACGTCGAGGATCCGCTGCTTGCGGTCCTCGCCTTTGGCGAGCAACGTGTCGTATCGCCGTGCGTCGGGCACCGGACTCCTTTGACCGATTGGCGGGCCGAACCAACCTAGTGAACACACAGTAGGTTAGTTTGCCCGTTGTGACAAGGGTCACGCGGGGTTCCGTTTTCGGCGTGCGGCTACGCCGGCGGGCTACCGCACGAGCTCGACCAGGGTGGCGTTGGCGGTGCCGCCGCCCTCGCACATGGTCTGCAGCCCGTAGCGAATCCCGTTGTCGCGCATGTGGTTCGCCATCCGCGTCATCAACACCGCCCCGGAAGCGCCCAGCGGGTGCCCCAGCGCGATGGCGCCGCCGAGCGGGTTGACCCGCTCGGGGTCCGCCCCGGTTTCGGCAAGCCATGCGAGTGGCACCGGCGCGAATGCCTCGTTCACCTCGAACGCGCCGATCTCTGACAGGGGCACGCCGGCCTTCTTCAGCACCTTCTCGGTCGCCGGGATGGGCCCGGTGAGCATGAGCACCGGGTCCGCCCCGGTCACCGCGCCCGCCAGGTAGCGCACGAGCGGGGTGAGCCCCAGCTCGACCGCCATCGCCGCCGTCGTCACCAGCAACGCGGCCGCGCCGTCGGAGATTTGCGAGGAATTGCCCGCGTGGATCACACCGTCTTCGGTGAAGGCCGGCTTGAGTCCGCCGAGTTTCTCGACCGTGGTCCCCCGCCGGATACCCTCGTCGGCGGTGACGACCGTTTCGTCATCGGTGAACACCGGCACGATCTGGTCGGTGAACGCGCCAGCGTCCTGGGCCGCGGCGGCCCGTTCATGGGACTGGGCGGAGTATTCGTCGAGCCGGGTGCGGGAGAATCCCCACTTCTTGGCGATCATCTCCGCCGACAGCCCCTGGTTGAAGGAGAAGTCGTCGTAGCGGGCCAGGACCTTCGGACCGTACGGCATGCCGGTCGCCCTGGCCGAGCCGAGCGGAACGCGGCTCATGACCTCGACACCGCCGGCGACGACGACGTCTTGCTGGCCGGACATCACCGCCTGCACGGCGAAGTCGAGCGCCTGTTGACTGGACCCGCACGCCCGGTTGACGGTGGTCCCGGGGATGGTCTCCGGCCAGCCGGCGGCCAGGACCGCGTAGCGGCCGATGTTGCTGGACTGGTCACCGACCTGGGACACGCATCCCCAGATCACGTCGTCGACGACCTCCGGGCCGACTCCGGTGCGTTCCAGCAGTTCGTTGAGGACGACGGCGGACAGGTCGGCGGCGTGCATCCCGGACAGGCCGCCGTTGCGCTTCCCCACCGCGGTGCGCACGGCTTCGACGATGACTGTTTCCCGCATATCCCTACTCCGCTTCCTTCTCCGATTTCGATAGCGCCCACCGGCCAGTAAACGACGGCTCCCGCCGCTCCGCGAAAGCGGCGTACGCGGCGGCCGCGTCTGTCGTCGCGAAATTGCCTACCTGGGCGCGGGCCTCGTTGGCCAGCGCGTCGCGCATGGTGCTGTCGGCGCCCTCGTTCAGCAGGGCCTTGGTGTGGGCGAGGGCGATCGGCGGGCCGGCCGCCAGGCGGTCGGCGAGATCGTCGACGAAGGCGTCGATCTCCGCGCCCGACACCACCCACGTCACCAAGTTCAGGGCGTACGCTTCGTCGGCGTCGATTGTCTCGGCGAGCAGCGCGAGCCGCTTGGCCTGTTGCAGGCCAACGAGTTTGGGCAGCAGCCAGGAACCGCCGAGGTCGATTGACAGACCACGCTCGGAGAAGATCTGGCAGAACTTCGCTTCCGGCGTGGCGACGACGAAGTCGCATCCCAGCGCGAGGTTCCAGCCCGCCCCGACGGCCACTCCGGTCACCTTGGCGATCGTCGGTATCGCAAGCTCGTGCAGGGCCAGCGCCACGTCGGTCAGCCGCTGCAGCTTGTAGTTGGGATGGATGTCGTCGGGGACTGAGATGTCGGCGCCGGAACAGAAGCTCCCGCCGGAGCCGGTGAGCACAAGCGCGCGCACGCTGCGGTCGCGACCGGCGGCGTGCAGCGCGTCGCGCAATGCGATCCACAGTTCGGGGTTGATCGCATTCTTACGGCGCGGACGGTTGAGGGTGAGCGTGCGCACTCCGCCGCGGTCTTCCGACAGCAGCACGGGGCCGTCATGCGCGGTCAATAGCTCCTCGGCAATTTCAGGACGTTGGAACCCAGGAAATTCAGAATCATCTCCTGGCTGACCGGGGCGATCTTCATCAGCCGGGCCTCGCGGAAGTACCGCGCGATGTGGTACTCCTCCGCGTAACCCATGCCGCCGTGGGTCTGCAACGCCCGGTCCGCGGCGGTGAAGCCTGCATCGGCGCATAGGTATTTTGCGGTATTCGCTTCGCGGCCACAGGGTTTGCCGTTGTCGTACAACCAGGTGGCCTTGCGCAGCATCAGCTCTGCGGCGTCAAGCCGTGCCAGCGAGTCGGCGAGCGGGAACTGCAGGCCCTGGTTCATGCCGATGGGCCGGCCGAAGACCACACGCTCGTTGCCGTATTTCACCGCCTTGTCCAGCGCCACCCGGCCGATGCCGAGCGCCTCGGCGGCGATCAGCATCCGCTCCGGGTTCAGACCGTCCAGGATGTACTTAAAACCCTTGCCCTCCTCGCCGATTCGGTCCTCGACCGGCACCTCCAAATTGTCGATGAACAATTCGTTGGAGCTGACGGCGTTGCGGCCCATCTTGCGGATGGGGCGGACGTCGATGCGGCTGCGGTCGAGATCGGTGAGGAACAGCGTCATCCCGTCGGTTTTCTTGGTGACTTCCTCATAGCTCTGGGTGCGGGTCAGCAGCAGGATCTTGTCGGACTCCATGGCCTTGGAGATCCACACCTTGCGGCCGTTGACGATGTAGCGATCGCCGTCGCGTTTGGCGAAGGTGGTGATGCGCGACGTGTCCAGTCCCGCACCGGGTTCGGTCACGCCGAAGCAGACGTGCACTTCGCCGGTCGCGACCCTGGGCAGCGTGCGCGCCTTGAGTTCGTCGGAGCCGTGCACCACCACCGGCTGCATGCCGAAGATGGACAGGTGAATCGAGCTGGCGGCGTTCATGGCGCCGCCGGATTTGGCGACCTCCTCGAGCAGGATCGTGGCTTCGGTGATTCCGAGGCCGTGCCCGCCGTACTCGGTGGGAATCGTCATGCCCAGCCAGCCACCATCGGCGATCGCCTGATAGAACTCGGTCGGAAATTCGTGCGCCTGGTCTTTTTCCATCCAGTACTGATCGTCGAACTTGCGCGCCAACTCGGCGACCGACCGGCGAATCAGCTCCTGGTCGTCAGTCAGCTCAAAGTTCATTCCGGCGCCGGGCACTGCTGGATCTCCTCTTTCATTGCTGGCGGCGAGATCGCCGTTGTGGTCGTGAATTGCCGAAAAGGGCGACCCTGAGTGCAATCTCGACGCAGCTCACCCGGGCCAAAGACCGTGGTGGATTGTCAGTCTTTGTTGCCGGTGAGCTCTTTCGCGTTGGCCGCAAAGTCCGCGAACGACGAACCCGCCCGGGTGTCCTTGTGATGGCTGAGCGCCCGAATGGACACGTCGTGCCCCTCGGCGGCCTTGCGCAACGCGCCGACCGTAGCCTGCTCCGGTGTGATGTGGGTGAACGGGTCGAACGAGTACCAACGCATCGCGTTCTCATACGTCATCTTCTTGATCTCGTCGTCCGGAACGTTGTTCACCGACAGGACCTCCCAGAGCTCCTCGGGCGCTCCCGGCCACATCGAGTCGCTGTGCGGGTAGTCGGCTTCCCAGCAGATGTTGTCGATACCGATCATGTTGCGCAACGCCACACCGACCTTGTCGCTGATGAAGCAGGTCAGGAAATGATCGCGGAACACATCGGACGGCAGCTTGTCACCGAAGTTCTGGTGCGTCCACGTCGAGTGCATCTCGTAGGTGCGGTCCGCCCGCTCCAGGAAGTAAGGGATCCAGCCCGTTCCGCCCTCGGACAGGGCGACCTTCAGGTCCGGGTATTCCTTGATGGGCCGCGACCAGAGCAGGTCGGCGGCGGCCTGCACGATGTTCATCGGCTGCAGCGTGATCATCACGTCCATCGGCGCGTCGGGAGCGGTGATGGCCAGCCTGCCCGAGGATCCGATGTGCACGTTCATCACAGTGTTGGTGTCGCACAACGCCTCCCACAACGGATTCCAGTACTCGTTGTGGAAGCTCGGGTATCCCATCGCGGCCGGGTTTTCGGTGAACGTCAGGGCGTGCACGCCCTTCTTCGCCACCCGTCGCACCTCGGCGGCGCACGCCTCGGCATCCCAAATCACCGGTATCGCCATGGGGATGAACCGCGCCGGGTAGGCGCCGCACCACTCGTCGATGTGCCAGTCGTTGTAGGCCTGTACCAGCGCTACCGAGAACTCCGGGTCCTCGGTGGCGAACAAGCGCCCGGCGAAGCCCGGGAAGGAGGGGAAGCAGATCGAGGCCAGGATGCCCCCGGCGTTCATGTCCTTGATGCGTTCGTCGACGTTGTAGCAACCAGGCCGGATCTCGTCGAGGCCCTGTGGCTCGAGGCCGTACTCCTCCTTGGGCCGTCCGGCGACCGCGTTGAGTGCCACGTTGGGGATGACGGTGTCGCGGAACTTCCACATGTCCGAACCGTCGGAGTTGTGCACCAGCCGCGGCGCATCGTCTTGGTACTTCTTCGACAGGTGGTTCTTGAACATTTCCGGCGGCTCGACCGTGTGGTCGTCGACGCTGATCAGGATCATGTCTTCTTTGTTCATGGCCGTTGCCCTTCCGTCGGGGTTCGTCTAATTGGTCCGCTCCCACGCAGCCTCGGCGAATCGCTGTCTCCTGCCAAGATCACTAAAATGAAAACTATCTTCTCGCCATGCGAGAATCAACATCCAGCGACCGCCGCGGCCGGTGTTCGCCGCCTGACCAGGGACGGAACGGGCCCGTAAATTGCCCGCCCCCGAGCGACAATGCGCTGAGGTAGACGCCCGCGTGGTGCGGCCACCCGGCATCGCCGCCGACGTTGACGCTGGAAAGCGAGCGTCTCCACGGCCGGGTGGGCACACGGCGCGCCAGCCCCGGCCCGGCGCCGGCCGCCGGCATTGACCGGCCGCTCGATTCGTGCAACTCTATTGGTTAGAAATGAGAATATGATTCTCCTTGGCCGAGAGGTGGTCGGGAGGATGGCGAGAGGAGAGAGCGGATGCGGTTGCCGCCGCTGCCCGCTGACCAGTGGGACGAGACTGCGGAGCGGGCACTTTCCGCCATGCGTCGCGCGGACGAGCCGCGGGACGCCAACAACGCGCTGGCGACCTTCGCGCACCACCCCGCCCTGGCCAAGGCGTTCCTCCGCTTCAACGTCCACCTGTTGTACTCGTCCACGCTGCCGGCGCGTATTCGCGAACTGGCCATCCTGCGCGTCGCGCATCGCCGCGACTGCGCCTATGAGTGGACTCACCACGTCGCCTTGGCCAAAAGCGAGGGGATAACCGACGACCAGATCGCGGCGGTGCGGCGTGGCGAGGCCAGCGACACATTCGACCAAACGGTGCTCACCGCCGTCGACGAACTCGAGGACAAATCTCAGCTGTCCGACGAGACCTGGGCCGCGCTCGGCGAGCGTCTGGACGACCGCCAGCGGATGGATTTCGTCTTCACGGTCGGCTGCTACACCTTGCTGGCCATGGCCTTCAACACTTTTGGCGTACAGCTCGAGCACGCCGATCAGGAACAGTAAGAGAGGTAGAAAGTTGCCCCACTTCCCCAAGCCAGCCGCCGGCAGCTGGACAGAAAACTACCCCGAACTCGGCACGGCGCCGGTCGATTACACGGACTCGATCGATCCGGCATTCTTCGAAGCCGAGCGCGAGGCGATCTTCAAGAAGACGTGGCTCAACGTCGGGCGCGTCGAGCGGTTGCCACGCACCGGCAGCTACTTCACCAAGGAGCTGCCCTCGGCGGGTCCCGGCATGTCGGTGATCATCGTCAAGACCAAGGACGGCTCGGTCAAGGCGTTTCACAACGTCTGCCGCCACCGCGGAAACAAGCTGGTGTGGAACGACTTTCCACACGAGGAGACGTCCGGCACCTGCCGGCAGTTCACCTGCAAGTACCACGCCTGGCGCTACAGCCTGGACGGCGACCTGACCTTCGTCCAACAGGAAGACGAGTTCTTCAACCTCGACAAAGGCGACTACGGCCTGGTGCCGGTTCGTTGCGAGGTGTGGGAAGGGTTCATCTTCATCAACCTCGACAATGGCGCGGCGCCGCTCACCGACTACCTCGGGCCGCTGGGCAAGAGCATCGAGGGCTACCCCTTCGGCGAGATGACGGAGACCTACTCCTACCGGGCCGAGGTCGGCAGCAACTGGAAGCTGTTTATCGACGCGTTCGTCGAGTTCTACCACGCGCCGATCCTGCACCAGGGGCAGTACACCAAGGAAGAAGCCGCCAAGATCCAGAAGTTCGGCTATGAGGCATTGCACTACGAGGTGGCCAGCCCGCACAGCCTGCAGTCGACCTGGGGTGGTCAGGCGCCGCCCCCGGACATGTCCATGGTCAAGCCGATGGACCAGGTGTTGCGCAGCGGGCTGTTCGGTCCGTGGGACAAGCCGGAGATCATCGAGAAGCTGGAGCTGCCACCGGGTGTCAACGTGAAGAGGGTGCCGCAGTGGGGCATCGACTCGTGGCACTTCTACCCGAACTTCATGCTGTTGATCTGGGAGCCGGGCTGGTTTTTGACCTACCATTACTGGCCGACCGCCGTGGACAAGCACATCTTCGAGTGCACCCTGTATTTCGTCCCGCCGCGCAACGCGCGGGAACGCCTGGCCCAGGAGTTGGCCGCCGTAACCTTCAAGGAGTATGCGCTACAAGACGCCAACACCCTGGAGGCGACCCAGACCATGATTGGCACCCGGGCCGTCAAAGAGTTCCTGCTGTGCGATCAGGAAGTCTTGATCCGCCATTTGCACAAGGTGACCGGGGACTACGTGAAGGAGTATCAGAACAATGGCCACGTCGCTGCCCGCTGAATTCGCCGACCTCGAGCCCTATTTGGACTGGGACCTGGCCACCGAGCCCGAGCGCTACGCCAAGCGGCTGGCCTCGACGATGGCCGAGATGCAGGAGTTCTACAACGTCGCGTTCCCGCGTCTCAACGATGTCATCGAGTACTGCGACAAGTACCCGTTGGACGATCTGCCCGACGACGCAAAGACTCTCATGCACATCATGCAGTCGCTCGTCATGGTGTCGTTTCCGATCGAGGCTTGGAAACAGCCGCGGGTGCCCGACAGCGGGGCCGCCTGGGTGCAACTGATCAAGGAACCGGTGATCTAAGAGGTGCTGACACTCAAGGCCGCGGGACTGCTCGACGTCGACGCCGGCGAGATCGTGTCCCCCGGCGTTGTGCAGATCGAGGGCGACCGCATCGTCGGCGTCGGGGGCGACCTCGAGGGCGACATCATCGACCTCGGCGACCAGATCCTGCTGCCCGGGCTGATGGATATGGAGGTCAACCTGTTGATGGGCGGCCGCGGCGAAAAACCCGGACTGTCCCAGGTTCAGGATGACCCGCCCACGCGGGTGTTGCGCGCGGTCGGCAATGCGCGGCGCACGCTGCGCGCCGGATTCACCACCGTGCGCAACCTCGGCCTGTTCGTCAAGACCGGCGGCTACCTGTTGGATGTCGCGCTGGGCAAGGCCATTGACGCCGGCTGGATCGACGGTCCGCGCGTGGTGCCGGCCGGGCATGCCATCACGCCCACCGGCGGCCACCTGGATCCGACGATGTTCGCGGCGTTCGCGCCCCATGCCCTGGAGCTGACCGTCGAAGAGGGCATCGCCAACGGCGTCGACGAGATCCGCAAGGCGGTGCGCTACCAGATCAAACACGGCGCCGAGCTGATCAAGGTCTGCTGTTCGGGCGGCGTAATGTCAATGACCGGTCCGCCCGGCGCGCAACACTATTCGGATGAGGAGCTGCGCGCGATCGTCGACGAGGCGCACCGGCGTGGGCTGCGCGTCGCCGCGCACACGCACGGCGCCGACGCGGTCAAGCACGCCGTCGAGGCCGGCATCGACTGCATCGAGCATGGTTTTTTGATCGACGACGAAGCGATCGCGTCGATGGTCGAGCACGGCACCTTCCTGGTGAGCACCCGGCGCCTGGCCGATGGCGATGCGATGGACGTCTCGCACGCTCCGCCAGAGCTGCAGGCCAAGGCGGCCGAGATGTTCCCGAAAGCGCGGACCTCCATATTGGCCGCCTACGAAGCCGGCGTGAAGATCGCGGTCGGCACCGACGCACCCGCGATCCCGCACGGCCGCAACGCCGACGAGTTGGTCACCCTTGTCAATTGGGGACTGTCGCCGTTGGCGGTGTTGCGGGCGGCGACGGTGACCGCGGCCGAGCTGATCAACTCGACCGACCGCGGCCGGCTGGCGGCGGGTCAGCTCGCCGACATCATCGCGGTGCCGGGAAACCCCTTGGAAGACATAACCGTTACCCAGAACGTCAGCTTTGTCATGAAAGGCGGCAAGGTCTATGTCGACAAATCAGCCAACTCGAACTGACGACCTGGTCGAGATCCAGCAGCTGCTCGCCCGCTACGCGGTCACCATCACCCAGGAAGACATCGACGGGCTCATCGGCGTCTTCACGCCGGACGGAACCTACAGCGCCTTCGGCGACACCTACCGGTTGGACAGATTTCCCGAGCTGGTCGCGGCAGCGCCAAAGGGCCTGTTTCTCACCGGAACCGCGCTCGTCGACATCGACGGCGATTCCGCGAGCGGCACCCAGCCGTTGTGCTTCATCGATCACGCCACCCATGACATGCGGATCGGCTACTACCGCGACACCTACGCCCGCACCCCCGACGGGTGGCGACTGAAAACCCGTGCCATGACGTTCATTCGCCGCAGCGGCGTGCACGACTCCGGGCGCCCGCACGCCGTCGGCCGCCCCACGCCGTGAATGTCGAGGAGTTCCGCGCGGGTTTGCGCGCGTGGCTCGACGACAATGACTTGACCCCCGGGCCCGACCGCTCGCTGCAGGGCCATATGCGGCAGTTCGCCCGGGTCAGCCGTGCGCTGTACGACGCCGATTGGATGCGCTACGGCTGGCCCACCGAAGTCGGCGGATTGGGTGGCCCCGCGGTGCTGCGCGCGATCGTCGGCGAAGAGGTGGTCGGTCGCCGCCTCGCCGAACCCGGCCCCTATTCGATGCTCGAGGTGCTCGCACCCACGATGATCGATTACGCCCCGGCAGAGCTTGCCGCCGAGATGGTGCCGCGACTGCTGAGCGGCGAAGAGCAATGGTGTCAAGGCTTTTCCGAGCCGGGGTCCGGCAGCGACCTGGCCTCGCTGACCACCCGCGCGACGCAGCAAGGCGATAACTGGGTCGTCAACGGGCAGAAGGTCTGGACCAGCTTCGCGCAGTTCTCGACGCGCTGCGTCCTGCTCACCCGCACCGCGCCCGGCCACGACGGAATCACCGCCTTCCTCGTCGACCTCGACACCCCGGGCATCACCATCCGGCCGCTACGGACGATGCACGGCGTCGACGAATTCTGCGAGGTCTACTACGACGACGTGGTGATCCCGGGGACCCGGATGCTCGGCGAGCCGGGAGACGGCTGGCGACTCGCCATGGACCTGCTCCCCTATGAGCGGTCCACCTGCTTCTGGCAGCGGAT
The DNA here is from genome assembly GCA_963850895.1 of uncultured Actinomycetota bacterium. Taxonomy (GTDB): domain Bacteria; phylum Actinomycetota; class Actinomycetes; order Mycobacteriales; family Mycobacteriaceae; genus Mycobacterium. The sequence goes on from CAWKNK010000011.1 coordinate 57,391, forward strand.
CGCTTACCTGTACTCCCGCTTCGACGAACTCATCGCGCAGGCGTCCGACGTCGGCGAGCCCAACGAATCCGCTCTTGGCGCTGCCTATCTCGCGCTGCACACGCTGCGCTGCCGATCCCGTGACACCCAGCACCGACTGCGCGACGGAGCACGACTGGGACCGGACACGTCCATCGACAAGGTACTGCTCGCCGCCGCCGAGCAACGGCTCTACGACACCGTCCACGACCTGCTGCCCGGAACGCTCGAGCTCGACGACACGCCGTGGCGCCCGGAATACCTGTACTCGCGCGCGGCGACCATCTACGGCGGTACCGCCGAGATCCAACGCAATATCATCGCCCGCCGGCTGCTCGACCTCGGGAAGGAGTGAACCGTGGACGCCACGACGGATCCCGACTCGCTGCGCCTGCTCGAAGGTTCGCTGCGGACAACGATGACGGCCGCATCGGGGGTCAAGCTCGACGCGGCGCTGACCGACCTGGGCTGGCGCGACATGCTGGACGAAATGCCCGATGTTGCCGTCCCTTTGGTGTTCCGGCTGCTCGGCGAGACCGGTGCGCACGCCCCGGTGCTCAACGACGTGGTGTTACGCGAGACGGGCGCCGCGCCGGGAGACACCCTGCCGCTACCGTTCGCCGGCGACTCCTGGGTGATATGGGAGCGCGGCGAGGGCATCGGTTCGGCGATCGACGAGTCGCTGCCGATACGCCGCGTGCCGCATGGAGATTCACTGCCCCCGGCCGCGCTGCATGCGGGGCGGCGGGCGCTGGGCTGGTGGTTGGTCGGCGCCAGCCGGGCCATGCTGTCGCTGGCGCGCCAGCATGCCATCGACCGCGTCCAGTTCGGGCGGCACATCAGCTCGTTCCAGGCGATCCGGCACCGGCTGGCCGAGACGCTCGTCGCGGTCGAGGGCGCCGAAGCGACGCTGCACGTCGCCGCGCAGTCGGACGATCACGACGGCCTCGCCTCGCTGCTGGCGAAGGCCGCCGCCGGCCAGGCTGCGCTGACCGCCGCCCGCCACTGCCAGCAGGTGCTCGGCGGGATCGGCTTCACCGCCGAGCACCCGCTGCACCACCACGTCAAACGGTCGCTGATCCTGGACGGACTGCTGGGCAACGCGCGCGAACTGACCCGCGAAGCCGGAAAGACTCTGGTGGATAAGGGGTTTGCGCCGCGGCTCGCACAGTTGTAGCCAGCCCACGCCCCGTCGTCACTCGCGTCACCGGCAACCCGGCGACCGGCTTTGCCCGCCTCGGTCCCTGATTTCTGTGACGGGATGGGATCCAAAAGCCTGCGCGTAGACTTCGTCTGGCCACCAAGAGAATGGGACGCGATGAGCCAGCTCGACGCACCCCGCAACGAGATGGGCGTCGCTTCAATACTCGTGGGCCTGGTGGCGCTCCTCACGTGCTGGATGCTGATCGGGGTGCCCTTCGGCATAGCGGCGGTGATAACGGGCGACGTCGCGCGCAGACGAGTGCAGCGAGGCGAAGCGGACAATCCCCGGATCGCGTTGGCGGGCATGGCTTTAGGGGCGGTGTCAATCGCAGCCGGGCTCGTCGCGATCGGGTACTACGCCTGGCTGGACGCCCGCTAATTCCGCGGTAGCCCGAGCACTCGCTCGGCGATGATGTTCCGCTGAATTTCCGACGTGCCGCCGGCAATCGTCGCCGCGAAGCTGCGCGCGTACCGGTCGAACCAGCTGCGGTAATGACTGTCCAGGTTCAGCGGAGCGAACGGAGCGGTCACCGCGCGGTACACGAGTCCGTCGGCGTGGGCGGCGTCCAGCGCGTCCTCGGATGCCCGTTGCAGGGCCTCGGAACCCAGCAGCTTGAGTACCGACTGGGCGGGTACGTCCTCTTCCCCGCGTGCGGCCCGCGATAACGCCGCGGACCCCAGTAGCCGCAGCGCGTGTGCGTCCATCACCAGGGTGGCGTAGCGATCCCGCTCCAGCGGACTCGATGGACGGAAATCGATGCTCAGTTCGTGCAACAGGTCGACGTACCCCATCCACAGCATGACGCGTTCGTGCCCCAGGGAACCGGTGGCGACCCGCCATCCCCCGTCGAGCTCGCCCACCAGATTCTCGGCCGGCACGCGCGCGTCGGTGAAGAACACCTCGTTGAAGTCGACTTCATCGCTGTCACACATCGACGCGAACGGGCGGCGCACCACACCCGGTGTATCCGTCGGTATCAGCAACACGCTAATACCCTTGTGTTTCGGCGCCTTCGGATCGGTGCGCACGAAGGTTAGCAGCACGTCGGCATCGTGGGCGCCCGATGTCCACACCTTCTGCCCGTTGACGACGAAGTGGTCACCGTCAAGCACCGCCCGTGTTTTCAGCGATGCGAGGTCCGAGCCAGCGCCGGGTTCACTCATCCCCAGCGACGCGGTGATCTCGGCCCGCAGAATCGGCACCGCCCACTTGTGCTTTTGTTCCGGCGTCCCGAAGGTCAACAACGAGGCCGCAATGATGCCAACGCCTTGCGGATTGAAACTTTGATAGATGCGCCGCCGCCCCAGCTCCTCCAAGTACACGTATTGCTGCAACAGCGTGGCGTTGCGTCCGCCGAACTCGGGCGGATTGCCCGGGAGCAGCCACCCGCTGTCGAACAGCAGCCGTTGCCAGCGCCGGGCCCATTCCGGCACGTGCGAACTCGAGCGGGGGCGTTCGAAAGCCTCGGCCTCGGAGGGCAAATGCGTGTCCAGGAAGGCAATGAATTCGGAGCGGAATGCCTCCACCTCGGCGTCAAAGGTGAGCTGCACGCGACTCCCCGGAACAGTCGTGAGCACTCCCCGGCGTCGGTAGATCACGATTTCCGCCGACGGCGCGGTTCGCTCTTATGATTACGCTTCCATACAAACGTCTAAGAGAATAGTATTCTCGTGACGAGAAAGTTACAATCTCCGACACATGATCCGTGAGGGGGTCGAGCGCAGCGATGTCACGGCGTTCTCCGGTAGAGTCCAACCATGTTCTCCCCTCGCGGCAATCAGCTGAGCCGGCCGTGACCAGTCCAAGCGAAGAGCCCGCCTGGAAGCAGCGCGCCGTCGAGAGGTCCATCAAGACGGCGAAACTGCGCGCCGCGCAGCGCGTTCAGCGTTTCCTCGACGCGGCGCAGGCCATCATCATCGAGAAGGGTTCCACGGATTTCACCGTGCAGGAGGTCGTCGACCGGTCCCGCCAGTCGCTGCGCAGCTTCTACCTGCAGTTCGACGGCAAGCACGAGCTGCTGCTGGCGCTGTTCGAGGACGCCCTGAGCCGGTCCGCCGACCAGATTCGCGCCGCGACGGAAAGCCATACCGATTCACTGGAGCGGCTCAAGGTCGCCGTCCAGCTCCTGTACGAGGCCTGCCGACCGGATCCGACCGCCAAGCGGCCGCTGTTCACCGACTTCGCGCCACGGTTGCTGGTGACCCATCCGGCGGAGGTCAAGATGGCCACCGCCCCGCTGCTGGCTTTGCTGACCGAACTGATGGAAGCGGCCTGCGACGCCGGTAAGCTGCGCGCGGGTGTGAACGCGAAGCGGATGGCCGCGATGACCATGCAGACGGTCATGTTCATCGCGCAATCCAGCGGCGGCTCCGACGACGCGACCGTCCATCCCATTACCGGTGAAGAGGTATGGGATTTCTGCTCGCGCGGCTTCGTCGGCTAGCGCGAGGCGCGGCGCCGCCGCCCCCTGCTAGAGCTGATCAAATAGCGCACGCCATTTGCTGCTGAGAATCAGGTTCTCTAATATTTAGAATCACAAATAGCCAAAACGGATTCGTCGTTGACACCCATGACGGGGTGGTGACAGAGTGCAAAGCGGCGCGATCCGCGATCCCGGGGGCGCGGTTCCGGTGTTCTGCGCCGAGCCTGCGATCAATAGTCAGGAGTTGAGGTAGCCATGACCGGACGTGTTGAGGGCAAAGTCGCTTTCGTCACCGGGGCGGCGCGCGGTCAGGGCCGCAGCCACGCGGTGCGGTTGGCGCAAGAGGGCGCAGACATCATCGCCATCGACATCTGCAAGCCCATCCGCGAGGGTGTTACGGACACCGCGATCCCGGCGTCGACGCCCGAGGACCTTGCCGAGACGGCCGACCTGGTCAAGGGACACAACCGCAGGATCTTCACCGCCGAGGTCGATGTGCGCGACTACGACGCGCTGAAAGCCGCGGTGGACAGCGGCGTCGAACAACTCGGCCGGCTCGACATCATCGTCGCCAATGCCGGAATCGGCAACGGCGGCGACACTCTGGACAAAACCAGCGAAGAAGACTGGACGGAGATGATCGACATCAACCTGGCCGGGGTGTGGAAAACCGTGAAAGCCGGTGTGCCGCACCTCCTTTCGGGCGGCCGGGGCGGTTCCATCATCCTGACCAGCTCGGTCGGCGGTCTGAAGGCCTACCCCCACACCGGTCACTACGTTGCCGCCAAACACGGTGTCGTCGGGTTGATGCGCGCCTTCGGGGTTGAGCTGGGGCAGCACATGATTCGGGTCAACTCGGTACACCCGACCCACGTCAAGACACCGATGCTGCACAACGAGGGCACCTTCAAGATGTTCCGCCCGGATCTGGAGAATCCGGGTCCCGACGACATGGCGCCGATCTGTCAGCTGTTCCACATCCTGCCGATTCCGTGGGTGGAGCCGATCGACATCAGCAATGCGGTGCTGTTCCTCGCCTCCGACGAAGCTCGCTACATCACCGGTGTGACCCTGCCCATCGATGCGGGTAGCTGCCTGAAATAGAGTTCCGTCCCATGGACGGATTTGAAGGTCGCGGAACGGTCGTTACCGGCGGTGCGAGTGGTATCGGTCTGGCCACAGCCACCGAATTCGTCCGCCGGGGGGCCCGCGTGGTGCTGTCCGACGTCGATCAGCCGGCGCTGGAACAGGCGGTAAACCGGCTGCGCGCCGAGGGATTCGACGCGCATGGCGTGGTGTGCGACGTCCGGCATCTCGACGAAATGGTTCACCTCGCGGATGAGTCCTTCCGCCTGCTGGGCCGCGTCGACGTCGTCTTCAGCAACGCCGGCATCGTGGTCGCGGGCCCGATCGCGCAGATGACCCACGACGACTGGCGCTGGGTCATCGATATCGACCTCTGGGGTTCCATCCACGCCGTCGAGGCGTTCTTGCCGAGGCTGCTCGAACAGGGCACGGGCGGACACATCGCCTTCACCGCGTCCTTCGCCGGCCTGGTTCCCAACGCCGGCCTCGGGACGTACGGCGTCGCCAAATACGGTGTTGTCGGCCTGGCGGAGACGCTCGCCCGCGAGGTCAGGGACAACGGTATCGGCGTATCGGTGCTGTGCCCGATGGTCGTGGAGACCAAGCTGGTCTCCAACTCGGAGCGGATCCGAGGCGCGGACTACGGGCTGTCGTCTTCGCCCGAAGCGGCTGCCGGGACGCTCCCGACGCAGGACCAGAGCGTCGGCGTCGACGACGTCGCCCGGCTGACGGCGGATGCGATCCTGGCCAACCGCTTGTATGTGCTGCCGCACGAAGCCGCCCGCGCCTCGATCCGCCGCAGGTTCGAGCGCATCGACCGCACCTTCTCAGACCAGGCCGCCGAGGGCTGGAGCCACTAGCTGGACGGACCGAGCCGGTAGTCACCCGTGTGCGGGTCGTGATACCAACCGCTCGCCGCGTGGGTTCCGCCGTCGACGTGCAGGGTCTGCCCGGTCAGGTACGCCGACATATCGGACGCCAGAAACACTGCGACGCTGGCGATTTCGTCGACATGACCGGGACGCCCGAGCGGCACCACGTGGCCGATCCCGGTCAGCGCCGCCTCGCCCCCGAGCTGCGCCAGCCCCTCGGTGAGCGTGATGTCGGGTGCGATCGCGTTGACCCGGATGCCGTGGGGCGCCAATTCCAGCGCCGCGGTCTGGGTGTAGTTGATGACGCCCGCCTTGGCCGCCGCGTACGCGGCATAGCCCGGTGCGGCGCGCACGCCCTCGATCGATGTGACCGAGACGATGCTGCCGCCAATGCCCGCTGACACCATCTGCCGCGCGATGCGCTGGGTGCACAGCAGCACGTGACGCAGGTTGGCCCGGTAGAGCGCATCCCAACCGTTCTCACTGGTTTCCAACAGCGGTGACGAAAACACCCCTCCGGCGTTGTTGACCAGGATCGTCGGGGTGCCGAGTTCGGTGTCGGTGCGCTGCAGCGCGTCGTCGACTTGGCCGCTGTCGCGCACATCGGTGACGATGCCCAGGGCGCCAATGGATTCCGCGGCCCGCGCGCAGGTCTGCGGGTCGCGCTCCCAGATCGCCACTGACGCGCCGAAGGCGGCGAGCCCGGCCGCGATGCCGCGACCGATGCCCGCTCCCCCGCCGGTGACCACCGCCACGCGGCCGGTGAGCAAAATGTCCGAGGGATCGATCGCCATCGTCGGTCACATCGCCGGCGTGCGGCCGATGACACCGTCGGCTTCCAGGTCGGCGATCTCCGAGTCGCTCAACCCCAGCTCGGCCAGCAATTCATGGTTGTGCTGCCCCAGCAGCGGCGCGTGCTGGGTGTGGAACTTCGACGGCCCGGCGGACCACCTCATCGGCACGGTGCTGAGCCTAGCGGGACGGTTCACCGGGTGGTCGACTTCCTCGAAGAAGCCGCGAAACGCCAGCTGATCCAGTTCCGTCTGGCGGTGCGGTTGCATCACCTTGGCCACCGGAACGCCGGCATCCCAGAGAGTTGCGACGATCTCGTCGCGGCTGCGCCGCTCACACCACGCGGCCAACCGTTCGTCGATCATGTCATGGTGCTCTCTCCGGCCGTGTGCGGTGGCCAGCTTGGGATCCGTTGCCCACGAGTGCGACCCGGTCACCGCGCACAGACCTTTCCACTGCTCGTCGGTGCTCACGGCTATCGCGACCCAGCTGTCGGGCAGGCCGAACTCGTCGATGTCGACGCTGCGGTAGAGGTTTTGGGGCGCCGCCGTCGGCCCTCGGTTACCCGCGCGTTCCAGCAGCGCCCCGTACGCGGAGTATTCGATGACCTGCTCGGCGGCGATGCTGAGCGCGGCGTCGACCATCGCCGCTTCGACAAACACGCCCTCGGCCGGTGCGCCGCCGGTGCTCCAGCGCCAGCAGCACCGCATTCACGGCGTGCACGCCCGCGTTGGGGTCACCGACCGAGTAGGGGTCGTAGGGCGTGCGGTCGGGGTACCCGGTCAGCCACGTCAGCCCGGACGCGGCCTCGATGACGTAGGCGAATGCGGGGTTGTCGCGCCACGGCCCGTCCAGGCCGAAGCCCGGCATCCGCACCATCACCACGTCTGGTCGAATGGCTTGCACCGCAGCGAAGTCCAGCCCCATCTGGTCCAGCACCCGCGGCGTGAAGTTTTCCACGACCACGTCACAGGTCGCGATGAGCCGGCGCAGGACATCCCGGCCGCGCTGGCTCTGCAGGTCCAGCGTCAGGTCCTTCTTGTTGGTGTTCAGCGCCGCGAAGATCGGGGACTTCTCCCACCATTGGTTTTCGGTGACGGGCACACCGGCGATGAGCCGGGTCCCGTCGGGACGGCGGGTGGATTCCACGTGGATGACCTCGGCGCCCAGCATCGCCAGGAAATGAGTGCAGCAGGGGCCCGCCCAAAACGTTGTCATGTCCAGCACTCGAATCCCGTTCAACGGCAACGCGATTCGCTGATCCGGTGGGGGCAGGGCGGGACATCAGGTTTGCGGTCCGGTAGTGCGCGGTATGCTCACCCAGCCGCGGCGCCGGTTGCGGCCGGCGAAGCAGCGCGGGCGTCATCCGGTAGGGATGGCCCGGCTGCTGGATCCGGTCGCGCGGGTTGCGCACGAACGAACCGCGTTCGCGGAACTGGTCGAGCGATGCGATGTTGGCGCCGTTGGCCACCGGAGCGTTGGGGATCCGGAACGCCGTTGCGAGTTCCCGAATCTCGTCGACGGTGTTGCTTTCGAACCAGGCGTAGATCTCGTCGGCATTGAGGTTGGCCCGCTCGGTGATGGTCAGTTCCGAGTCCTCGTCGATCCATTCCGGGTGACCGACCATCGCGCACAAGTCGAACCACTGCTGCGCGGTCCCGCAGCCGACGTCGACCAGTCCGTCCTTGGCACGAGCGACGCCCGGGACGGTGAGGCGCCGCGCGTCCCGCCAGGGCCGCCCGAGCATCTCGAAGTAGGTGACGGGATAGTAGGTCAGAGACAGGATTTGTGTTTCCAGCATCGACAGGTCCAGAAGTTCGCCCACGCCACCGCCGATTCGGCCGTAGCGCGATGCCAGCATGGCCGCACTCGCATAAACCCCGGCCAGATACTCGCCGACTTGCCCGCCCACGAACACCGGTGCGCGGTCCGCCTCGCCACGTCCGAGCCCGACGATGCCGCCAGACCATGCCTGCAGCGTGAATTCGGTGGCCGCCCTGTCGTGCCAGGGCCCCTCCAGCCCGAAGGGCGTGATCGACATGACGGTGAGGTGCGGATGACGTCGGTGCACCGCCGCGGGCGCAAACTCCGGGCGCTCGGCGACTTTGGAGCCGTTTGACCACACCACCGCATCCGCGGCCGCCAGCAGCCTGTCGACCAGCTCGACGTCGTCGTCGATACCGGGGTCCGCGACGACGCTGCGTTTTGTCCCGGCCAGAAAGCTGAACAACGCCCCGTCGCGGCCGGGCGGTATGACGGCGCCCGAGGCGGACCAGGAACGCAGTGGATCACCTTCTGGTGGCTCGACTTTGACGACGTGTGCTCCGCCGTCGGCCAGCAACTTGGTGCAGTAGGCGCCCGCTATTCCGGTGGATAGATCGACCACGGTATAGCCGTCCAGCGGTGGTTCGACGGTGGGCTCCGCCACTACCGCTTCCGCTTTCGATTGGGCTCCTTCTTGGTGCCCCCGCTCTTGCGTCCCTTCTTGCTCAGCCGCCATTCCGGGGGGAACTTGTCGTCGTTGTCTTTCACCGCTCCGCCCAGGCCCCGGTCGATGGCGTCTCCGAGCGTGAAGTCGTCGGCACCGTCCGGCCGGACGCGGCCGCCCATCGACTCGAAGAATCCGCTGAGCATGCTGCCCATGTACTCGCCCTGAAACTGTTTCATGATCTCGAAGAAGACCTTCTGCATGAACACCGTGTCGGTGGGGCGATTGCGCGCGCAGGCCAGCGCGTACCTCTCCACCTCCGCTTCGAGCTCGTCTCTGGGGACCACACTGTTGAGAAAGTTGCAGTCGTACATCTCTTCGGCGGTGAAAGCCCTTCCGGTGAACACCATTTCCTGAAATTTCCGGATTCCCATCGTCTGCGCCCACCACCACATTCGTGGTCCCCAGCCGTAGTACCGGAAGGAGGGATGCCCGAAGAGGGCGTCGTCGCTGGAGATCACCAGATCGGCGTCGGCGGCCTGGTAGAAATGCCAGCCGTAGCAGTAGCCCTTGGCCTCCAGGATGCTGATCTTCTTGAAGTCCTGCAGGCCGCGTATCCCCGAGTTCGGGTTGGCGTACCACTGGCCCAGGGTGGCGCCTCGCCGAAATGAACCCTCGGGGGGAAAGCGAACTTCGTCGTCGCCGATCCGGTACTCCGCGAGCCGGTGATTCTGGTCCGCCGAGTTCTGCGCGGCCATTTCCTCGACGAGATCAGCACCCGAGCCGAGATCCTCGCCGGCCCCGCGCACCACCAATACCTTGACCTCGTCGTCAATGGAGGCGCGGTGCAACAGGTCGGCGTAGCGCAGCCGGGCGGCGATGGTGGGCGCATTGAGTTGGCCCGGCCGATCGAACGTGATGGTGGCGATGCGGGTCTCGGCGTCCTTGTGGTACCTGACGATCTCCTCGGCCGGGGGTTCGGACTTGCCGGACATGGCTATTCGCGCCAAGACGGGCTGTCGGTCAGCACCTCGGGGCCCTCGGCCGTGATCAATACCGCTTCCCGCCCGAAGACCGCGCCGATTCCCTGTTCCCAGACGTAGCCCGTCACGGCCAGCACCATGCCCGGCTCCAACCGTTCCTCGGCCGCTGTCGCAGGCAGGTGCTTGGAGATCACGGGTGGGTCAAAGCCCATGCCCAGCCCTCGGGCCACCGGCATCGGCGGTGCCGCCTCCCCCGCGGCCTGGTAGGCGCCCAGCAATCCGCTTGCCCCCGCTCCGGGCTGGCATGCGGCTAGCAACCTGTCCCACAGGCTTTCCCAGCGTCGATACAGGGCAGCCACGCCGCGGGCCGCGCCCGCCGGCCAGGTGCGTCCGACCTCGCCGATGTAGCCACCGGCCAGCACACCGGCCGAGAACGCCACCAGGTCGCCGTCTTTGACCCGGCCGTCACCGTTCGCCCGCCGCCACGGGTGGTCAGGTGACGTCACCCACGCGACATCCTGGTTCGACGGGGTACTCACCCCGCCGGCCGCGACGGCCTCCAGCAGGACGCCGGCCAACGCCTGTTCGGTTACCCCGGGCCGCAGTTCGGACACGGCGGCGGCCAAACCCGACTCGGCGACCGAGATCGCCTCCCGCAACGAAGCCACTTCTTCGGCCGTCTTGATGCGCCGGGCGGCGCGCATCGCCAGTTCGCCGTCCACGAGCTCCGCCTTGGGAAACGCGGTCGGCAGCAGCTGCGCGAATACCGGTGATATCGCGTCGGTTCCGACGCGCCGGGCGGTGGCGGCGCCATCGATGCGCTGCAGCGCCGACATGGTGTTCATCGGGTTCCACGAAATGCCGTACAGGTGCTCGCGTGGAATGTCGTCGGGAACGCCTTCGTCCCAGGTGCTGAGCAGATGGATCGCCCCGGTCGCGCGCACCAACACACACGCCGGGCCGAACGGCCGGGTGCCGGCGACCCACAATTGCGGTGCGCCGGTGACGTAGCGGACGTTGGCTTGGCGACCGAGGACCAGGACGTCGAGGTCGTGCGCCGCCATCTGATCCAGCACACGCTGGCGGCGACCCGAACGCAGCGCCCGGTCGTCGGGCAGGACTTCAGTTGCCATAGGGGTCATAGGGGTAGTCGGTCAATCGGATCCAGCCCTCCTCGGTGATTACCAAGACCTCTTCACTGCGGTAACCGCCGGTGCCGTCCTCCCACACCACGGGCTCCAAGACCAGCACCATGCCGGATTGCAGGACGAAGTTCTCGTCGAACTCCTGGCCGAGATCCGTTCCGATCATGGGCATTTCGGCCGCGTTCACGCCGATGCCATGGCCCAGGTAGAAGTGCGGCAACCACGGCTTGCTGCCGCCATTGGCCTCGATGGCGGCCCGCCCCAGATCCGCCGCCGTGGCGCCGGCCTTGGCGACACCCAGGACGGCGGACATGATCTCGAACCATTTGTCGAACTGCGCCTGCTGGCGCGGCGTCGGGTCCTTGCCGACGATCCACGTGCGCCCGAAGTCCGAGCAGTAACCGTGGTAGGTGATGCTGACATCGGTCCACAGCACGTCGCCTTCGGCCAGTTCCCGCTCGGTGCTCAGCAGCGGCAACGCCAGGTCGCCGTGCGTGGTCCACACGCCGTCGGCCTTGCTGGGCGGCATCACCTGCCAGATCGGTTCGAGCATGCTGGCCGTGGCGCCCAACTCGAAGGCCCGCCGCAAAAATCTTGCCGACAGGTCGATTTGGCGGATTCCCGGCGCCAACCGCTTGTGGACCTCGACCATCGCCTCGTCGGTGATCCGGATGGCGGTGCGCATGCAGGACAGTTCATCCGGCGTTTTCACCGCCTTGGCGGCGCTGACGATAGCCGAGGCGTCGACGGGCGCACCGCCGGGAAACAATAGCTTCGCGGCACGCGACATGGCGCCGGTGCACTCGTCGACCGCGATCACCGCTTGGGCGGGAATCAAGTCGGCCAGCAGGCGCGCGAAGTCTTGGACACCCTCGTCGAATTCGAGATACACCGGCCCGTGCACATGATCGGTGGGCAAGTCCGACTCGAGCGAGGCGCCCTCGCGGAACGGCAGGAACAAATGCGGCCACTCATCCCCGGCGAGCACCACGGCCACCGGCCGCTCCACATAGGACAAACCCGCATCACCCAGTGGCCAACTGGTTCCGGTGGCATAAACCACTGCGCTGTTGCCCAGCAGAATCATTGCGTCGACGCCGCGTTCGGCCATCGCCGAGCGCAGCCGCGTCCCGGTCTCACGGCGCATGCGGCCCAGGTCGGGCGTTTCGGGGATCACCAGGCTGCTGGTGCCCGTGCCCGCTCGCGCGAACGTCGTCATCGGTCCACCCCTACAGGCCCAGGAACTTGGTGATGTTGCCGCTCACGATTTTCGCGGCGTCCGCAGGCCCGACGGCGTCGACGACGGCGGCCAGCGACTTCTCCGAATAGCCGTAGGTGCTTTCGTTGTGCGGGTAATCGCTGGACCACATGACCTTGTCCACACCGATCTTGTCGATCAACTGCAGGCCCAGGGGATCGACCATGAACGATGCGCTCATGTGAGTGTCCCAGTAGTAGCGCACGTCATGCTCCAGCGGCCGGTTGAACATGTGCTGGTAGGAGGCGACCAGGTGCTCGGCGTCTTGCAGCGCCCACGGCACCCAGGAGATGCCGCCCTCGAACCAGCCGAGACGCAGCGCCGGGTGCCGGTCGAGGATGCCGCCAAAGATGTACTTGGCGAAAGTTTCCCGGAATCCATCGATGTTGATCATCATGCCGACCACGACGCTGTTGAACTCGGTCGGGCTTTTCGGCGGGGTTTCCCCGATGTGGTGGGTGACCGGAACGCCCGCGGCCTCGATCTCGTCCCAGACGGCATTCATCGACGTGCTCGAGTAGTCGATCGGGTTGCCGTCGTCGTCCTTGCCGGGATTCAGCGGCAACAGGAACGTCCTGAGCCCCAACGATTTCAGCTCTTCGAGCGTTTTCCTGGTGCCTTGCGGGTCCCACCAATTGATCAGTCCAGCACCGTAAAAGTGGCCGTTCGACCGTTCTTGCAGTTCGGCGATGTATTCGTTGTAGATCCGGAACGCCAGCTCGCGCAGGTTCTTGTCCGGGTAGTGAAAGAGCGCCAAAATCGCGTTGGGGAAGGCCAATTCTTTGTCGACGCCGTCGTCATGCAGTTCCTGGATGCGGGCCTCGATGTTGGTGCTTGCCGCCCCGGGCAGGTCGTCGTACTGCATCAGCACCGCGCTGAAGTCGCCCGGCAGGAACGACTGCCCCTTGCGTCCGACCTGATAGGCGCCGTCCTCGTACCAGATCCGCGGCGCCTTGTCCTTCAGGTCGTCCGGAAAGCGTTGGTAGAAAATGTCGTCCGCCAGAGAGATGTGGTTGTCCGCGGAGAACACCACGGTACCCGCCGGCAGGCCGACATCCGCACCCGAGGCGTGACCGCGGCGATCCTTCGGCGCACCGAAGCCTCCAGGCGGGTAAAGCGAAACAGTGCTTGTTTGAGTCGTCATCATTGACCCTCCATTCGGATCGGCATTTTGAGAGTAGCGACCTGGGGGCTACCAGGTCACCGGAAGTTCGTAGACGCCGTACGCGAGCCGGTCGTCTTTGAAGGGCACGTCCTCGACCGGGATGGCCAGTTCCAGCGTGGGGACACGGCGGAACAGGGTGCGGTAGACGATCTGCAGCTCGGCGCGGGCGAGCTGCTGCCCGACGCACTGATGCCGGCCGTAGCCGAAAGCGACGTTGCGGTCGGCCCCGGAACGGTGCAGGTACAGCCGGTCGGGTTCGGGGAAGGCGTCCGGATCCCAGTTGGCCGGGGCCAAGTCGATGATGATGCCTTCGCCGGCGCGGATGGTCTCCCCGGCGATATGGATGTCTTCGAGCGCGACGCGGCGCTGCCCGTTCTGAATGATGCTGAGGTAGCGCAACAGTTCCTCGACCGCGCTGGCGACCACCTTGGGATCCTCGGCGTCGCGGATCACGGCCAACTGGCTCGGGTTCAACAGCAGGGCGAGCACCCCGAGGCCGATCATGTTGGAGGTGGTCTCGTGCCCGGCGATCAGCAGCCCGGTACCCAGCTGGGCCGCCTCTTTCACGCTGAGTTCGCCGGCCTTGACCCGCTCGGCAAGATCGGAAACCGCGTCCTCCGCGGGGTTCTCCATTTTGGCCTCGACCAGCTGCGCGAGGTACTTGTGCAGGCTCATGGCGCCTTTGACGGTGTCTTCGCCCGTCGCGTAACGCGCGAGCCCGACATTGGCGTGATGCTGGAACATGTCGGCGTCCTCGTACGGAACCCCAAGCAGCTGGCTGATCACCAGTGACGGGACCGGCAACGCCAACGCGGTGACCACGTCCGCGGGCTGGGGTCCCGCCAACATCGCGTCGATGTGGTCGTCGGTGATCTGCTGAATGGTCGGGCGCAAACCCTCAACGCGCTTGAACGTGAAGGGTTTCGACAACATGCGCCGGAATCGGGTGTGCTCTTCCCCGTCGGCGGTGAAGACCGACCGCGGACGCTTGTGCACCGTGGACAGCATCCCCGCATTCCAGTGCGGAAACCCGGGCAGCCGGTCATCGACGCTGACCCGCGAATCCGAAAACAGTTCCCGCACTTGCTCGTAGCCGGTGACGAGCCACGGTGTGCTGCCGTCCCAGATCCGGACTCGGGACAGCGGTCGCGCTTCGGCCAGCGCCATGACACCTGGCGGCGGGGCGAAGGGGCAGCCCGCCTGCCTTGGCATCGGATAGTCCGGGATCTCGGCGGTCGCCTCGGCCGCTGAGGTGTTCGTCAGTGTTTCTGACATCTTTCTCATTCCTCGATGTGAATGGCCAGTGCGGGGCACGCCGCGGCCGCTCGCCGTGCCCCCTCGGCCTGTTCGGCCGAGGGATTGGGGTTGAGCAGAACAACGACGCCGTCTTCGTCGCGCTGGTCGAACACCTCGGGTGCATTCATCACGCAGTTTCCCGACGAAGCGCAAACGTCTTGGTCGACAGTCACTTTCATCTGCAGACCTTTCACTCGTATGGCGTGACGGGCGCCAGCCACAGGCCCACGACCGCGTCGATGAGACCCGATGCGGCGGCCCGCCAGGAACGCTGGAGTGGCGAGGCGCCCGCGGCAAGCGCTCGTTCCCGATCGGCGCAGGTGTGCATCAACAGGTTGCGGGCCATGATGTTTCGTTCGAAGTGCACTTCGGCCGGCAGGTCGGGCAGACAGTGGTTGATGCCCTCGACGACCTGAACCAAGGACGGCGAGCTGAGAGCGCCCTTGACGATGATGTGGTAGTACGCGGGATCGGTCATCGCCTGCGCCGCGAAACGCGCGTACCAGGTGGGATTGCCAAGCTCCTCCAGGTGATCGGTGAGCGGGCGCACCAGGCAGGCCACCCAGTCCCTCATCTCGGTGGAACCACCCGCTTCGAGCAGGTCGGCCACCATCTGCTCGCGCAGCTGCTCGACCGGCCCGCGGTGCTTGTGTTCGATCGCCCGCACCAGGTCGGCCTTGGTGCCGAAGTGGTAGCCCACCGCGGCGTTATTGCCCTGCCCGGCGGCCTCGCTCACCTGCCGGTTCGACACCGCGAACATGCCGTGCTCGGCGTACAACCGCTCGGCCGCAACGAGGATCGCTTCCTGGGTGGAGCTGGCCCGCTCGGTGCGAACGGTGCGGCCGATGGTGGTCACTCGGGTAGTCAACCGCGCGCCGGCGATTAAGTCAAGCGATTGATTTAATTTTGCCTCTCGTCTGCCGGTGTGTCCTCGCTTCGGTGCCACATGCCAGACAGCGGGTGACAAAAGTCCCTCGCCCGGGGCCTCCCCGCTGGGTCACGATGGCTGCTTGCGCGGCGGCAACGTGGCGGTGTCGGGTTCATGAATCATCGGTGGGGGTGGGCATGCTGTCAGCCAGCCGGGCCTCGGCAATCGAGGAATCGGCGTGGTTTCAGTCGAAGTGGGCGCCGTACCTGCTGGCCGATGCGAACTTGCGGATCCGTGCGGTGAACGCCGCTTGCGAACGCGTGTTAGGGCACCCGCGAGAAGGGCTGCTCGGGCGCCAGCTGTTCGACGTCTTCCCGGACAACCCTGCCGATCCGGAAGCAGACGGCGTGGCCAACGCCTCCGCGTCGCTGGAGTTGGTCTTTCGCCGCGGAGTCCGGCATTGGATGGGGGTGCAGCGCTACGACATTCCCGACTGGCGGAATCCGGGCGAGTTCGTCTACAAGGTTTGGACGCCGGTGAATTCCCCGATCAAAGACGGCAAGAAGACGATCGCCGTGCTGCAGCACGCCCAGGACGTCACCCGCGTCGTGCCGCCAACGCCGGCGGAACGCGCGTATCCCAAACTCTTCGAGTTGAGGAGGGCGGCCGAGGCGCTCGGGCGCCAGTTCCCCGACCTCCCCAGCGAGGCGGTGCTCAGCGTGCTGACGCACTCCCACAGTGTGATAACGGAAAGTGCCGGCAGTGAAGACCTTGAGCGCGCCGAGGCGCTGGCCAGGCTGCGGTTGGAAACCCACGCCGGACATCCCGCGGAAGGGCCCTGACGCCGGCCCCTTACTCGCTCATACGCGACTCGTTGCGGGGGCGAATCGCCTTACCGGCGGACGTCCCCCCGTCTACCGGCAGCACGGTTCCGGTGACGTAGCGGGACCGGTCGGTGGCGAAATACAACGCCGCCTCGGCGATATCGTCGGGCGTGCCCTCTCGCTTCAGCGGCCGGTCCTCGCGCATCGTTTCGCGCACCCGCGCTTCGAATCGTTCCAGCTCAACTGGATCCATGTCGGTCGCCGACGACGCCAGGATCGGCGTGGGGATGTTTCCCGGTGCGATGGCGTTGACCCGAATCTCATAGCGCGCCAGCTCAATTGCGGCGGATTTGGTGAACTGGATGACCGCGGCTTTCGATGCGCGGTAGATCATCACCCCGCCGCCCGCCTGGATCCCGCCGATCGACGTCAGGTTGATGATCGATCCGCCACCGCTTTCGGTCATGTGGCGGGCGGCATCTCGAGTACCGGCCATCACTCCCAGGACGTTGACACCCATCACCCGGTGGAAGTCGGCCAGGTCGTCGTCGAGCAGTCGCCGCAGAGGGCTCGAGATTCCGGCGTTGTTCACCATGACGTGCAGGCCGCCGAATTTCTCGACGGTGGTGGCGACCAGTTCCCCGACCTGTTCGGGATCGGAGACGTCCGTCCGCCGAAACAGGGCGTCGGCGCCCAATGTGGCGGCGAGCTCCTCTCCCCTGTCCGCCTCGATGTCGGCGATCACGACCCGTGACCCCTCGGCCACAAACCGTTCCACAATTCCGCGACCGATGCCGGAGGCCCCGCCGGTGACGATGGCAATCTTGCCATCCAATTCGTTGACCACTCGACGAGTTAATCGGGGTCGCCAGCATTAAGTCAAGCAGTTGATTTAAGCGGGCCCGGGAGCATACCTATCCACTTCCCCGGCCTTCAATGGTTCGTGCAGTGGTGGGATGCTGAATCCGCCAGTTCATCAGCTACTCGGGAGGGCTTGATAATGAAGGTATTGGTTATCGGGGGGAGCGGACTCATCGGCTCGCAGGTCATCGCCAATCTGACGGAGCTGGGGCACGAGGCGGTCTCAGCCTCACCGCGCTCGGGCGTCGACTCTGTGACCGGCGAAGGTCTCGCCGAAGCCGTGGCGGGCGTGCACACGGTGGTGGACGTGTCCAACTCGCCGTCCTGGGAAGACGAAGCCGTGCTGCACTTTTTCACCACCTCGACCGGAAACCTTCTCGCCGCCGAGCGCGCGGCCGGTGTGCAGCACCACGTCGCGCTTTCGATCGTGGGTGCCGACCGCGCCCAGGAGAGCGGCTACATGCGGGCCAAAGTTGCCCAGGAGAAGCTGATCGAGGAATCGGGACAGCCGTATTCCATTGTGCGGGCGACTCAGTTCTTCGAATTCGTCAGCGGGATCGCCGATTCTGCGACCGACGGCGACACGGTTCGCCTGCCGCATGCGGCGTTCCAGCCCATCGCCGCCAAGGATGTCGCGACGGCCGTCACCCGCGCGACGACCGGCGATCCGACCAACGGCGTCACCAACATCGCCGGCCCCGAAAAGCTGGGCATGGACGACTTCGCCCGCGCCAGCCTCGACGCAGACGGCGATGCACGCCAGGTCGTGACCGACCCCACGGCCCCCTACTACGGTGCGGTGCTCGACGACCACAGCATCGTTCCCATCGACGGCGAAGACCCGACGATCTACCCCACTCACTTCAGCGACTGGAAGGCCTCTCAGACTTCCAGCAGCGCGCATTAGGCACCCGCGGGTCGAGTAGGGGAACTGAACGGGGGTCAACACCGATGCCACGAGTTGCGATGGTCACGGGAGCCAGCCGGGGAATCGGTGCGGCGACGGCAAGGGTTCTAGCCGAAAGCGGGTTTCGGGTGGTAGTCAACCATCGCGCCAGCGGCCCGCAGGCGGAGGAGGTGGTCGCCGGCATCACCGCGGCCGGCGGCGAAGCGGTCGCCATCCGGGCCGATGTCACCGTGCCGGGTGACGTCTCCGCCATGGCCGACGAAATCACCCAACGCTGGGGCGGGGTCGACGTGCTGGTGCACAACGCGTTGATACCGTTCGTCGTCACCTCGTTCGCGGACCTCACCTGGGAACAGCTCGGCGGCAAGCTGGACGCAGAGCTGCACGCTGCGTACTCGCTGACGAAGGCCGTTGTGCCGGCGATGATTTCCCGCGGTTACGGCCGGCTGATCTTTCTCACTACGGGACTGTCCCGGCGTCCCCGCGACGGAATGATCGCGCTGGGCACGGCGAAGGCGGCCCTGGACCAGTTCGTCCGATATGTTGCACTCGAGCTTGCGCCGCACGGGATCACCGCTAACCTCGTCGCACCGGCCACCGTGAGCGGAACAACGGTGACCGAGCAACTCACGTCGGAACGGATGCGTCAGCTCGGAGAGGCCGCACCGATGGGACGACTGGTAACGCCAGAGGAGGTGGCCCACACGATTGCGTTCTTGGCCAGTGAGGACTCCGGTTTCACCACCGGACACTACCTGCCGGTCAATGGCGGCCTCGCGATGGATTGAACGGACCATGCACACGATCGACCTGGCCTATGTCGGGCGCGGCATTCACGAAGAACTGGTCGCCTATATCGCCGATCAGGAGGGCTACTTCGAAGACGAAGGTGTCCACGTCGCCGTCAGAGATGGAATCGGCTGGGACACAGAACGTCTGCGCTCGTGTGCGACGATCGGCCTGGGCCGGGCCGTGTTGTCCCGGTTGACCCATGGCATCGAATGGACGGTGCTGAGCGTCAATACCCACCGTCCGTTGTTCTGGTTTCTCGGCGGCGCCGGCGTGACATCCATGGCCGACCTTCGCGGACGCCGGCTCGCGGTTCACGCGCCGCACACCGCCCCCGGCTGCTTCGCACGGATCGTGCTACGCCAGCACGGCCTTGACCCCGACCACGACCTGCAGTGTCTGGCCCGCGCGCCGGGTGATTACCAGATGGATCTGCGGAAGCTGCGCGACAGATCGATCGATGCGGCGTATGTCGGCAGCACCCTGGCACCCGATCAGGTCGCCGCGGAGGAGGGCTTCCACGTGCTGGCCTGGGTGGGAGATCATTTCCAGATTCCCACCGTCGGCATCGCGGTCGATCCGACCCGCCTCCCGATCGACAGCCCGGCGGTGCAAGCGGTGGTGCGCGCCAACCGGCGCGCCCTCAAGACGATGGCGGACCGGCCCGATTTGGCGATCGGACACATGGCGTCGTTCCTGAACCGGCTGACGTCTGAGGAGCTGCAACGCCACTACGAGCGCTACATCGGTCCGCACTTCACCGCCGACGGCCGGGTGGACCTCGACATCGCGCAGCGCGCGATCGACGTGGTCGCTTCCGAACTCGGCGTCGCGTCGGCATCGGCCCAGCCGATCTACCGGCCCGCCCAGATCTGAGGACCGACGCCGACTTCGTGAACGGCGATTGTTGCCATCGGATTCGTTCCCCGTAGCGCCGGGGCACGGTATAAGACAGGGGGACGAGTCGAGCAAACGGCGAGGAGCGATCAATGCCTGTGCAACCCACACGCGACGCCCCCTTCGAGGAAACGCGGCTCACCAGGCGCGGATTCATGGTCGCCGGCATCGCCGGCGGACTGGCGCTGGCGGCGTGCGATCAATCCAAGCCCGCGCTATCCGGCAGTGCGCAGATGGCCGCCGCCATCGCCGCAGCCGAGGCCGCCAGGCCGCACAGTGGCCGGACCGTCACCGCCAGCCTGACCGCCCAGCAGGTCCAGGTCGACCTGGGTGGACCGGTCGTCCGTACGCTCGCCTACGGCAACAGCATCCCGGGCCCGCCGATCCGCGCCCGCATCGGCGACGAGCTTGTGGTGACGGTGTCCAACCGGCTCGACCATCCGACGTCGGTGCACTGGCACGGCATCGCGCTGCGCAACGACATGGACGGTGCCGCGCCCGCCACCCCGAACATCCCCGCCGGCCAGGACTTCACCTACCGGTTCTCCGTCCCGAATTCGGGCACCTACTGGGCCCACCCGCACACCGGTCTGGACGCCGACATGGGTCTGTACCTGCCGGTCATCGTCGACGACCCGACCGAGGGTAACTACGATGCCGAATGGATTGTGGTCCTTGATGATTGGACCGATGGCCTCGGGAAATCACCGCAGCAGCTCTACGCCGAACTGACCAGCCCGAACAAGCCCACCCCGACAAGCGCACCCGAGACCACGACGACAACGCCGCCCACAACTTCGACGACCTCAACGACCAGCGAGACCCCGACGACAACGTCGACCAGCGAGACCTCGGCAACGTCGACAAGCCAGACCACCTCCCCAAGTCCGACGACCCCGACGGCCGCGATGCCCGGGGGGAGCGTCGGCAGTAGCGATCTGCTGGGCGGCGACGCCGGGGAAATCGCGTACCCGTACTATCTGATCAACGGCCGAATCCCTGCCTCCCCCATCACCTTCAACGCGAAGCCGGGCCAGCGCATCCGGATCCGCTTCATCAATACCGGCTCGGACACCACGTTTCGCGTCGCGCTGGCCGGCCATTCGATGACGGTCACCCACACGGATGGTTACCCCGTGGTACCGACCCAAGTCGACGCCCTACTCATCGGCATGGCCGAGCGCTACGACGTGGTTGTGACCGCCGCCGACGGGGTTTTCCCGCTGGTCGCACTCGCGGAAGGAAAAAATGCCGTGGCGCGGGCCCTGCTGTCCACCGGGGCGGGCAGCGCACCCGACCCGGGGTTCCAACCGCCCGAACTCAACCGGCGGGTGGGCACGGTGGAAATGTTCACGGCGACAACGCCCGTCAACCTGGGCCGACCGCAGCCCGGGCTGAACCTCCCGGTCGTTCTGGGCGGCAACATGGTTCAATACAACTGGACGATCAACGGAAAGCCCTACAGCGACACGGAACCGTTGCACATCCGACAGGGTGAACGGCCCACCATCACGTTCGACAACACCACGATGATGTATCACCCGATTCACCTGCACGGCCACACGTTCCAACTGATCAAGGCCGACGGCAGCCCCGGCGCGCGCAAGGACACCCTCATGGTGCTGCCCAAGCAGAAGCTGCTCGCCGTGCTGGTGGCCGACAATCCGGGTTTGTGGATGTTGCACTGCCACAATACCTATCACCAAGAAGCCGGGATGCAGACCCGGCTGGACTACGTCTTTTAGGCGTCAGGCGGCGGCGAGGAAGTCGAGCAGCAGCTGGTTCACCGTTGCCGACTGCTCGATCTGTGGGCAATGGCCGGCCTTGTCGACCACGACCGAACGGGCGCCGTCGATCTGCTTGGCGATCTGGGCGGCCCAGCCCGCCGGAAGGAGCTTGTCGTCTCCCCCCTCGACGACGAGCGTCGGCACGGTGATGCGCTCGTACGGTCGCGTACTCGAGGGCGTGGCGGACGGCGCGGCGCCCGGGCGACGAAACCGGGCCGCGGCGATGGCCTCCCAGGCGCCGGGCGCGGTGCTCGACTCATAGCGGCGCCGCACGTAGTCGTCATCGGCTGGATAGCCCGGGTCGTGGAACAGGGCCCCGACGATGCGACGCATTCCCGGAAGCGTTGCGTCGTATTGCTGTAGCGCCTCGAAGTGCTGAGTCTGCTGGATTTCGCCGCCCCCGCAGATGATCGTCAGAGTGCGGACGGGCAGCAGCGGTGCGTCCGAGGTGGCGTCGGTGAGCAGGTTGATGGCGCCCATCGAGTTGCCCACGAAGTGCGCCGAGTCGATGCCGAGCAGCTCGCAGAACCGTGCCACGTGCCGAATCCGCATCCCGCGCCCGTCGACGAAATCGATGACCTTCGCCGACTGCCCGAAGCCCAGCTGGTCCGGCGCCAGCACTCGGTACCGCGCGGCGAGCGCGGCGATGTTGCGTTCCCAGCCGAGTTCGGCGCTGGCACCGAACTCGCCACCGTGCAGCAGTACCACCGCGTCGCCGTCGCCCGCCTCCAGATAGCTGGTGACCAGGCCGTCGACCGTCATGGTTCTGCGATGAATCTCCATCACTTGATCGCTATCGGGTTCACCGGTGAGCCCACCGCCCCAACGAATCTCAGCGGCGGCGCGATGAGTTGGAACTCGTAGACGCCGTCCCCGGCACAGTCGGCCGCCAGCGCGGTCAGGTCCCAGTACTCACCCAGCATCATTCCCATGTCGCGCAGCGTCAGTAGGTGGAAGGGTAAAAACACTCCGTCGACACCGGACACCGGGTCTTCGACCTGCAGGTTGTCGGAGGCGACCGCCGCGACTTCGTGATCGTGTAGCCACGAGGCGCATCGCCAGTCCAATCCGGAATACGGCTCGGTTTTGTTGCCCGTCATGAGAAACCTTGTCCACCAACCGGTTCGGATGAGCACGATGTCGCCGCGCTCGATCGTTACGCCCTGCGCGCGGACGACGTCGTCCAATTCCTCGGGGGTGATCGGGTTTCCGTGTTCCAGAAAGACCTCGGCGCCCCGATGGCGGACCAGGTCCAGCAGCACGCCGCGCGAGGTGATGCCCTTACCGTCGACCTTCTCGATGCCGAGATGGAAGGCCCCGAGGCTGGTGACCGAACTCGCCGAGAAACCGTTGTAGAGCTTGTCCTCGTAGTAGACGTGGGACAGGGCATCCCACTGGGTGGCGGCCTGCAACGGCATGATGATCATGTCGTCGTTGAACCGGAACAGATTGTCGACGAAGTACGGGCCCATCTGCGCCGCCGTCGGATTCCGTCCCCAGCCCGGTCCGTACTGGGCCAGCGAGTTGGCGTCGCCGCCGTCCACCGTCATGACGTGTATCGGATTGTGCCGGAACCCGAAGGCGCCCTGCGGGCCTGAGGAGCCGAAATCCACCCCGAGTGGAAACACCTTGCCGTGCCGGACCAGGCCGGCGGCCTGGGCAACCTTGTCCGCGGTGATGAAGTTCAACGTGCCCAGCTCGTCGTCAGCGCCCCACCGCCCCCAGTTGGAGACTTCGCGAGCGGCCCGCCGAAAATCGGTCACGCTGGCCACGGCGCTCCTTCCTCGAGTTCACGGGCGATGGCGGCACCCACATTCCCGCCGTCAACCCACACCACCTGGCCCGAAATATAGCTGGCGGCAGGGCTATTCAGGAAGAGCAGAACCGAGGCCTGCTCCGCGGGGCCGGAGACGCGCCCCAAGGGCTTGGGTATGTCGTCGAGGAAGCCCTGCCCGTACGCGGTCCGCAGCTGGTCGAGGATCGGAGTCTCGGTGACCCCCGGACCGGTGCAGTTGATGCGGATTCCCCGTCCGCCGAGGACGGTGGCGCTTCGCATGGTGTAGAGGATGATTGCTTCCTTGGACAACTGATACCCGCCGCCGGTCAACGCGTCGGGGTGGGCATGGCACCAGTCGATGCCTTCTTGCATCGTCGCGGTGTTCAGCAGCGGCGCCACCGACCGCAGATGTTCTCGATACGCCGCGGCCGCGAGTGAAGACACGCTCACGATGGACGACCCCGCGGGCATCTTCGGAATCAGTGCCTCGGTGGTGTGCCGCAACCCCAGGAAGTTGATGGTGACGACGAGTGGCGGGTTGCCGATCCCCGACGAGACGCCGGCGACGTTGAAAAGCGTGTCGACTGGCCCATCGATGGCTGCGACCGCAGCTTCGATCGATCCCTGATCGGAAAGATCAACCTCGTGGAAGTCGTTGATTTCGAAGGCGGGCCGTCGCTTGTCCAGTCCGATGACGTCGGCCCCCAGCTCGGTGAGCTGGCGCACCACGTGTTCGCCGATGCCCGACGCACATCCGGTCACCACCGCCCGGCGGCCGTCATAGCGCCACAGCTCGTCGATCTCTCCCAAGGCTCGCCCCGATCGACTCAGAGGTCTTCCGGCCTCACTTCTGCTGCTGCTGTTCCTTCAACCGCTGGGCCGCCCGGACGCGGCCCTCGTTGATCTCCGCCATGGCTTCGGGGATCTCGCTAGCGGTGAACTTACCGCCCCGACCGGTGGGCAGACCACCGAACGAGTACTGCTCGTCGAACTGCGGCGCGGTCGATATCGGGCGCCGCGCCTCCACCTTCTCGATGACGGGCTCCAAC
Organism: uncultured Actinomycetota bacterium; assembly: GCA_963850895.1. Taxonomy (GTDB): domain Bacteria; phylum Actinomycetota; class Actinomycetes; order Mycobacteriales; family Mycobacteriaceae; genus Mycobacterium. The sequence goes on from CAWKNK010000011.1 coordinate 81,819, forward strand.
CGCTTTGCCTTTTCGGCCACCGCTTTTGCGTCGCGCTCGATGAACTCGGGCAGCACCTCCTTGCCCATCAGCTCGATCGATTCCATGGTGCCCTCGTGGCTGCGCGGGTTGAGCAGCAGGATGATCTCGTCGACGCCGCTTTCCTCGTAACCGCGCAGGAATTCGCGGACGGTCGCGGGCGATCCGATCGCGCCGCGCCCAGGCCCGTACGCCAGCGTCGGATCCTTTTCGACCTCTTCGAGATACCGCTTCCACACTCCGGTCCGCCCGGGAGTGTGCACGCCCGTCATGTAGTAGTGCATGATCCCGAACGAGAAGAATCCGCCGCCCTGCCCCAGCCGTTGCAGCGCCTGCTCGTCGGTCTTGGCGACCATCATCGACAGGTCGCCACCGATGGCCAGGATGTTCGGATTGATTCGCGGTGTGACGGGGACGCCGTTCTCTTCGAACTCCTTGTAGTAGCCGTTCACCCGCTCGGTCAGGGGCCCAGGGCCGGTGTAGGCGAAACTCAAAGCGCCGATGGCCTTTTGGGCTGCCATCTGCACGCTGGCCGGCCGCGTGCAGGCCACCCAGACCGGGGGATGCGGCTTTTGGAGCGGTTTGGGGACGACGTTGCGCGCCGGCATCTTGACGTGCTCGCCATCGAATCCGCTGAACGGCTCCTCGATCATGCAGCGGATCGAGACCTCGAGGGCCTCCTCCCACTGGGCCCGCTTGTCGGCGGGATCGATGTTGAATCCACCGAGTTCACCGACGGAGGACGATTCCCCGGTGCCGAACTCGACCCGGCCGTTGGAGAGCAGGTCGAGGGTGGCGATGCGTTCGGCGACCCGGGCGGGGTGATTGACCACGGGCGGCAGGTGCATGATGCCGAATCCCAGCCGGATGTTCTTGGTCCGTTGACTGGCCGCGGCCAAGAAGATTTCCGGTGCCGTCGAGTGGCAGTACTCCTCGAGGAAGTGGTGCTCGGTCAGCCAGACGGTGGAGAAGCCCGCCTTGTCGGCGGCCTCGACCTCGTCGAGGCACTCCTGCAACAGGACGTGTTCGTCGTCGGGCGCCCAGGGCCGTGGTAGGGCGAATTCGTAGAACAGCGAGATTTTCATTGCTACCTCCTATGAGAATTAAGGGTTCGTTTGGCTGCGTGTGCGGCGATGTGATTCGCCGCGACAAAGCCGAAGGTCATCGCGGGGCCGATGGTCGCTCCCGCGCCGGCGTAGCTGCGTCCCATCACCGGCGCCGAGGTGTTACCCACCGCGTACAGTCCCGGCACCACGGTGTCATCGTCCCGTAGCACCCGCGCATATTCGTCGGTACGCAGGCCACCGGACGTCCCGAGGTCGCCGAGGACGATCCGGAATGCGTAGTACGGCGGATCGCCCAACGGGTACAGGTTCGGGTTGGGCAGTGTCGGATCGCCGTAATAGTTGTCGTAGACGCTGTCGCCGCGGTTGAAATCGTCGTCGTGACCCTTGCGGGCGAGTTCGTTGAAGTGGCGGGCGGTTTCGGAGAGATTGTCCGCCGGCACGCCGATCCTGGTCGCCATCTCCTCCCACGTCATCGCCGCCTTGACCACGCCCGATTCGAGCCACGCCGAGGGGACCTTGCGGCCGGTGGGCACCGGTGCTCCCGGGATTTTGGGTATCGGCAGGTGACCGCCGATGACATAGCGATTCCACGACCTGTGGTCGGTGATCAGCCAACAGGGGATGTGGGTGACGCCGGTTTTCTGGCCGTCGATCATGGCGTGGCCGAAGTCCATGTATGGCGCCGCCTCGTTGATGAAGCGCTTGCCATCGCCGTTGACGATGAACTGCGCCGGCATCATGCGTTCGTTGAGCATGAATTGCATGCGGCCGTCCGGCCATTGGATGGCGGGAAACCACCACGCCTCGTCGAGCAGCTCGGTTGCGGCGCCCAGCTTTTGGGCCGCGCGGATACCGTCTCCCATGGCGGCGGGGTTACCGAAGCTCCAGTCCTGGTTCACGACGGGTAGCAGTTCCTTACGCCAGGCCAGGTCGTGGTCGAAGCCGCCGGAAGCCAGGATGACCCCGAGACGCGCGCCGATCCGCCGCGTTTTGCGGTCCCGTTCCACCGACACGCCGGTCACCGATCCGTCGGCGCCGGTGAGCAACTCGGTCATCGGCGAGTCCAGCCACAGCGGGACGCCGCGCTCCCGCATGGTCAATCTCAGGCGAGCGGCCAATGACTGCCCGATCGCCGCCATTCGCTCGCCGAACACCCGCGCCCGGACCATTCGCGAAATCAGCTTGAGCAACACGCCCTTGCCGGCCCACGATTGCCGGATTCGGTAAAAGGTCCGAAGCTCCTTGGGCCCCAGCCAGATTCCCTTGGGCGCCAGCGCCAAGGGCTGGAGAAGCTGATGCTCGTCGGGGCCCAGCTTCCGCAGGTCAATGGGCGGCACGTTGATCGTGCTGCCGAGTTCGGATCCGCCGGGCAATTCCGGGTAGTAGTCGGCGTAGCCCGGTTTCCAGACGAACTCACACCATTCGGAGAGCCGTTCGAGGAATCCGAGCATTTTCGGCGCGGACTCGACGTACTGCCGTATCCGCGCCTCGCTGACCAGTCCATCGGTGATCTGCCGCAGGTATTCGACGACGCCTTCGGGTGCCGGGGCGTAACCCTCCCTGCGCTGCGCGGGCGCGCCGGGCACCCAGATGCCGCCCCCGGACAGAGCGGTGGAGCCACCGAAGAACGAGGACTTTTCCACCACCAACGCATCGAGCCCCGCGGCCTGGGCGGTCAGGGCGGCCGTCATGCCGCCGCCGCCCGATCCGACGACGAGTACGTCGACGACGTGGTCGAAGTCGTCCACGGCGGCCGTCATTTCGGCACTGCCGTTCTGATGGCGAAGCCGGCGATCAGTTCGGCGGCCGGTTTGTAGTAGCGCCCGGTGATTTCGTAGGGGCCCGCGCTCGCCAGCGCCGCGAATGCGGCGACCCACGTCCTGATTTCCTGGGCGGAGCCGCCGCCTTCGTTGGCCACGAATGAGTTCGACCACTGGTCGAGTTCGGTGAGCCGCCCGCCGTCGATGATCTCGAGGAATCGCTGGTCCCACACCGGGTTTAGTGGTTGCAGAGAACTCTCGCCGGCGGCGAAGCTCTTGGCCGCATCGATCACGGCCGCCTGCCGGGCCTGCCGCTGTTCGGGCGTCATCGGCCGGCCGTGCACGATGCGCTCCAGCACCGGCGGCGGCGCGGTCGCCAATGTGGGCACCGGCGGACTGTGTGACAGCCCACCCGATCCCATCACCAGGACCCGCTTGTCCAGTGTGGCCAAGTAACTGCCGACGGCGGTACCGAGCGCCCGGCAGCGATGCAATGGCCCCAGCGGCACGCCGATCGCGTTGATGAAGATGGGTATCACCGGGCGCGAGGTGGCTTCGCCGAACAACTTCTCGAGGGGCTGGACGGTGCCATGATCCACGTCCATGCAGGCCGATACCGCGACGTCGACGCCCGCGTCGAGCACCGCTTTGACGCACTCGGTCGCGAGCTTCCCCGGAACGTCAAGCGGGCCGGCATGGGTTCCGTAATCCCCGACCCCGTTGGCGCTGGTGCCGATGCAGAAGGGCGGCATCATCTTGTAGAAGAACCCGTTGTAGTGGTCCGGGGAGAAGACGACGACGAGTTCGGGGTCGTAGTCGTCGACGAATTGTCGCGCGTCGGCGATCGCGCCATCGATGTCGTCAAGCAGGTCCTGCGACGGCCCCGGAAGATTCAGGAGCGGGCTGTGCGACATACAGCACAGAGCCAGTGCCACTTTGCAAATCACCCCCTCGGGGCGTGAGTGTGAGGGCGTCAAGGAGCGCGGCGCTCAGGTCGGGGGCGCACTGAGCGATGCAGGCGCCGGCGATGCACCGATCGGGACGTAGGAACAACACCGATTCCTGATGGGTGTCGAACCAGGATTTCACGGCACCGCCACGATCGCCCACGACCACGACGTCGGGATCGTCGTGTCCGGTCCAGTGCAGCTGCGTCGCGGGTCGCAGCGCAACGAACCGGGCGCCCAGCGCTTTCCAGCTCGCGAAGGCGGCGTCGCCGAGAATTTTGCGGGGGTTGTTGTTCCAGCACAGCACGGCGAACCAGTCCCCGAGTACGTCGTCCAACAGCACATTCTGCCGGTCCCGGGTGTCGACCCGAGGCTGGATGAACAACGTGCCCACCGACGAATCCGTTCGACCGGGAGCTTCGTGCACGGGGCGATGTACAACGGCCCCCTGCTCGTAGCGCGGCATTGGCTTGAACCGCATCTCCAGCACATACCGCTTGAGCGACGGCACAATTGACGCCGACCGCACGAGGAGGTCTCGCGCGCCGGCCACCCGGCGGTTGGTCGGGGAAATCACTCGCCCCACCATGGTGGATAGGTCGATCATCGCCCGCGCGTGCTTGCGGCGCTCCATGTCGTAGGTGTCCAGCAACTTATCGTCGGCGCGCCCGCTAACGACCGCGGCGAGCTTCCAACCGAGATTGGCCGCGTCTCGGATTCCACTGTTGTAGCCCTGGCCTTGCCATACCGGCATGAGATGCGCGGCGTCTCCGGCCAGCAACAGCCGGCCCTTGCGGAACGCGCCCGCGATCCGCGAGTGATGGGTGTAGATCCGCCGCCGGATCACGTCGACGCGGTCCGGATGCGGCACCATCCGGGCCAGCATCTGAGTCAGGAACGCCGGATCTTCTGCCTGCTCGTCGGTCTCGTCGGCGTGAATCATGAACTCGAACCGGCGGATTCCGTGCGCGATCGAGATCGAGGCATACGGACGTTCGGGGTCGGCGCCGACCTCGCTGTTGGGGTGGCCGAGCGGGTCGTTGGCGATGTCGACCACCAGCCAGCGTGTCGACGATGTCGTCCCGTCGAACGAGACGCCCATCATGCGGCGGGTCATGCTGCGACCGCCGTCGCAGCCGACCACGTAACGCGCTCGTATGCTGGATGTTTCGTGGTCGCGCTCACCCCGGAGTTCGACGGTCACCCCGTCGGCGTCTTCCTGACACGTCGTCATCGGACGTCCCCACCTGACCTCGACGTGCTCGAATCGGTCCAGCCCGGCGAGCAATTCGGCGTCGACGAGCGGCTGCACGAAGCCATTGCGCTTCGGCCATCCGAAACGCGCGTCGGGCGGGGCCATTTCGGCGAGCACGCGCCGCTTGGCATCGACGAACCTCAGGATCTGGTTGGGCACCGTGTGCGGCACGACTTGATCGGCCAGCCCGATCGACTGGAACGTCCGCAATGCCTCGTCGTCGAGCCCCACCCCGCGCGGATAGTCGATCAGCGTGTCGCGTTCCTCGGCCACCACAGTTCGGATGCCCTGCAGGCCAAGGATATTGGCTAACGTCAAGCCCACGGGTCCCGCGCCGACCACGACAACGTCGGTCTCGATTCCTACCGGCTCGCGCCCCGCGTCGACCATCACCGCCCCAGCAGGAAGTCGAGATGCAAACGGTTGAAGGTCTTGGCGTCCTCGTACTGCGGCCAGTGACCGCAGCCGGGCATCACCTCGAAGCGCGCATTGGGGATCATCGACGCGATGCGGCGGCCCTCGGTCACGTCGGCGGTGGGGTCGTCGCTGGTCCACAGCACCAGCGTCGGCGCGGTGATCGCACCGTATTCGTCCGGCCCAATGATGTTGCGTGCCCGAATCTCGGGATCCTGCAGCGCCATGATGTCGCGCATGGCGTCGACGAATCCCGGTTGGCGATAGATGCGTTGGCGGCTGGCGACCAAGTCGTCGTAGTCCTTGGACTTGTCGGCCATCAACCACTTGATCCGCGCCTGCACCGTTTCCCAGGTCGGGTCTTCGGCGGCCGCCATGGACAGGGTGATGATCCGCTTCATCACGACCGGGTCGGCCTGGGAGCCGCCGGCGGTATTGAGGACGAGCCGGTCGACCACGTCGGGATGGTCGATAGCGGCGCGGGTGGCCACCCAGCCGCCCAGCGATTCACCGCTGATGCAGGCGCGATCGACGCCGATGGTGCGCAACATGGCCATCAGGTGCTCGACATAGTGGCGGACTTCCAGCGGGTGGCCCGGCTTGCTGGTGTAGCCGTGGCCCAGCATGTCGATCGACCAGGTCCAGAAATGCTCGGCGTGGGCCGCGAGGTTCCGGACGTACGCCTCGGCGTGGCCACCGGATCCGTGCAACAGCACCAGCACCGGCTTGCCCGGGTCACCGGCCCGCAGATAGCGAGTCCGCACTCCCCCGGCGTCGAGGTAGCCCTGCTCAAACGCGACGCCCTGGAGATCGCTCCAGATGCTCTCGAACTCCGCCACGATTCCTCTCTGGCCGAAGGAAATCTTGTTCTCGTTTTGACGTACCTAGTGTGCTAATATCGCACATTGATGTGCGTTATATATAGAGCTTCGCTCTCCGATGTGGGTCTGTCAAGGCTGTGACCGGTTCGGCGACGGGTTCGCAAACGCTGGCCAGGGGACTGACCGCGCTGCAAATGGTGGCGGACTCGCCCAGCGGGCTCACCGTGCAACAGCTCGCCGACCAGGTCGGGGTACATCGCACCATCGCCTATCGATTGCTGACGACGCTCGCGGACTTTCGGCTGGTGGCCAAAGGAGAGGATGGGCGCTACCGGCCCGCAACCGGGCTCGCGGTTCTCGGCGCATCATTCGATCGCAACGTGCGCCAGGTCAGCCTTCCGACGCTGCGCGCGCTGGCCGACGAGCTCGGCACCACGGTGTCGTTGCTCATCGCCGAGGGCGACCAGCAGGTGGCCATCGCGGTGATCGTGCCGAGCCATGTGGCCTACCAACTGTCCTTTCACGAAGGCAGTCGATATCCGCTGAACCGCGGCGCGGCCGGGATCGCCTTGCTCGCGAGCATGCCGCCGCGGCCGGGCGAACGAGAGCTGGTCGCCCGCGCTCGCGCGCGCGGCTGGGTGACCACGTACGGGGAGATCGAGCCGAACACCTACGGCCTGGCCGTGGCGGTGCACCGCCCGGCGCCGTCGCCCCCAACCTGCATCAACCTCATCTCGCACCGGGAGGACGTCGTGATGCGCGGAAAAGATGCGGTCGTCAAGGCCGCGAAGCAGTTGTCCGAGCTACTGAGCTGAAGGGATAACAATCCATGTCGTGGGACATGCAAGTCGACGTCGTCGTGCTCGGCAGTGGTGGCGCCGGGCTTACCGCAGCGCTCACCGCGGCCGCGTCCGGCGCCTCGGTGGAGGTCTTCGAAAAGGCGCCCACCGTCGGCGGAACCACCGCGGTGTCGGGTGGCGTCGTGTGGATCCCCGCCCATAACCGTTCTCCCGACGGCGAATTGACGCCTGCCGACGCGTTGCGATACCTGCGCGCGCAGTCCCTGGGCTCGATGGACGATGAATTGGTCGAAACGTTCGTGCTCACCGGCCCGGCGATGCTCGACTTCGTCGAGGCACACAGCGGTTTGCGCTTCGAGGTCGCCACCGGCTTCCCCGACTATCAGCCCGAATTGCCGGGGGGACAACCGACCGGCGGCCGATCGCTTAGTGCCGTTCCCTTCGACCTGACCCAGTTGGGCGAGTGGGCCACTCAGATCACGTCGTTTCCCGCCGACTGGTCCAACGTCGGTTTCGACGCCGAAACCAGAGCCCGCCTGCACGCGGCGATCGACGAACGAACGAGCCACCTGTGCGTTGCCGGCACCGCGCTGATTGCGGGCCTTCTCAAGGGCCTGCTGGATGCCGGCGTCACTCCGCACACCAACGCGCGTGCCGAACAACTCCTTGCCGAGGACGGAGAAATCACCGGAGTGCGGATCGGCCTTCAGGGACGCACCGTCAGCGTTCGCGCCCGGCACGGCGTCATCCTGGGCACCGGCGGCTTCGAATGGGATCCGGCTCTGGCGCAAGCCTTTCTGCGTGGCCCCATGCACGGCGCGGTCTCTCCGCCCAACAACACCGGAGACGGCCTGCGCATGGCGATGGCGCACGGCGCGGACCTGGCCAACATGGGCGAAGCCTGGTGGGTACCCATCGTCCAAATCCCCGGCGACACCATCGAAGGCAGGCAACGCAGCCGCAGCGTACGGCTGGAACGGACGCGGCCAAGGAGCATCATCGTCAACTCGGCCGGGCGTCGCTTCGTCAACGAGGCGTGCGATTACAACTCCATGGCCGGCGCGTTCCACTACCTCGATCCCCGCGGCGGGTACGTCAACGACCGCGGATGGATGGTGTTCGATTCAATTCACCTGCAGCGGTATGGATTCCTGGGCATCGAGCCGGGGCAGCCCGTTCCGGACTGGTTCTGCGAGTCGGCGGACCTCGCCGAGTTGGCCGCCAAGACCGGCATCGACACGGACGGCTTGATCCGCACCATCGAGGACTGGAACCGTCACGTGGCCGCCGGCGCCGATCCCGACTTCGGGCGTGGCCTCAGCGCTTACGACGGCTATTGGGGCGACGACAGCGCGACCACACTCGCCGGCAAGACCCTCGGCCCAATCGACACCGCCCCTTACTACGCGGTGCCGGTGTGCATCGGCGCGATGGGCACCAAGGGCGGCCCGCGCACCGACCCCGACGGCCGCGTCCTTCACGTCAGCGGTGCGCCGATTCCGGGTCTGTTCGCCGCGGGCAACGCAATGGCCGGTGCCACGGGACGTGCGTACGGCGGCGCCGGCGGGACCATCGGTCCGGCAATGGTTTTCGGCTACCGCGCGGGCCACGCGGCCGCGACCGGGAAGTCGGTGGATCTTCAGTAGCACGACCTTGGATGTCCTTACGGGGCGACCAGATACGTTCCGTGCCCTTCGATCACCACATCCCCGTTGAACCGTAAAACTTCGCAGACCCGCGCATCCGCTTGGTTGCGGTACACGATGGCGATCGTGTCGACTCCCTGGTAGACGTCCTCGATGACGAACCGGAGGTTGGGAATCTGCTGCAATGCCTGGGTCCAGTAGTCGCGCAGTGCGGGCTTGCCATGGACGATCCCCGCTGTGTCCGGCATCAACTTGGCCGCCACCGGCGAAGTGAATACCACATCCTTGTCAAAGTGTTCAAGAACCAACTCCACGTCGTGGGCATTCCACGCTCCTACCCACTGTTCGCTAAAGGCGACGGCGTCAACGTTCACGGTGGACCACTGTAGTGACCCCCGCGACCCATGGCCCAAGGATTTTCACGTCCGCTCGTCGGAATCATTTACTTGCATACAGGGCGCCTTGCGGCATCATGTGCCGGCGCACAAGCTTGTGCCAGCGCCGCTGCCGGTAGCGGTAAATGCCAATCGCTAGCGCCGCGACCAGTGCGGTGGCGACTCCCGCATCGATGTCGACGGTGTCGCTGTAGCGACACGAGCGCTCGTCGATCGGCTCGACGTGCAGCGTGTGGTTCCACGCCTTGAGGATTCCGCCGTGCTCGTGGGTGCGCACCGTTTTGCCGGCCTCGTCCACGTCAACGATTTCGATCGTGTGCCGGTAGGCCGGCATCAGATGGAACGCGAACAGCCATCCCGTGCCGCACTCACCCGGGCGTAGCGCCTCCGAGCGTCCCGACAACGCCGGAAGGCCGAACAGGCCCTTACACACGTAGAGGAACGTGACCGGAGACAGCATCGCCGGCCACACCCGGTCGGCTTCGGTGGGCAAGATTGTTTCGATGTGGACGGTTCGCACGAGGGACTCCTTCAGCGTGGTTAGGGTACCCTAATTCTGCCGGTGCTAGCGCCGGTTGACTACTCGCATTTCTTAGGAGATCCACGATCGCGCCAACGGACCGATTTCGACAGCGCAAGCAGCCCAAACAGGAGCGAGCCGCCGAGACCAGGCAACGGATTCTGGATGCCGCAGCTCATGTTTTTGCTGAGCACGGCTACGCGGCCGGAACCACCAATAGGATCGCCGAGCGCGCCGGGGTCTCGATCGGCTCGCTTTACCAATACTTTCCGAACAAAGACGCCGTCCTGCGAGCGCTCATGGACTCGCACGTCGATGCCGGAGCCCGGCTGCTCGGCGAGCGGTTGTCTGGCGGCATGCCGCAGCGGCTCGACGATGCCCTGCGGCTCTTCGTGCGTGCGACGATCGATAACCACCGAGACAACCCTCGACTGCATCGCGTGCTGTTCGAAGAGGCGCCGCGCGCGCCGGCGTTCCTGGCGCGATTACACGAGTTGGAGCAGCTGACGGTGGAGACGACCGCCCGGCTACTCGAGCAGCACCCGAAGGTACGCGCCGGCAGACTTAACGCCCAAATCGTTGTGGCGACCATCGAGTCACTCGTTCACCGGCTCGTCACGTCGCAGACTCCGGTTGACTTCCAACAGCTCGAAGATGAAATCGTCATTCTGCTCACCGGATATCTACGCCACCCCGACGATGCCTTGCCGTTGCCCAAGAGCTAGCTGAACGCGCTGGTGATGGCTGCCATGTCGAAGTAATCGCGCCACGCGACGATCCGGTCGTTCTGCACCTCGAAGACGCCCATCACCGGCAAAGGAGCTGTCCCGCCGTCCTTGCGGCGCATCACGTCGGTGCGTTCGTTCATCACCAGTGTGCCGTCGCTGATCTGCCGATGCACATTGAAGTCGATTCCGTCGAAAGCGCCGAGGAAGCCTGCGATGAATTCTCTTATCGCTTGGCGGCCTTGCACCGGCTCCATTGGGATGTTGTGGTAGACGGCGTCTTCGGTGAAGTACGCCGCAAGCTCGTCCGGGTTGGGAGATGCCCAGAGTTTGCAGAATTCAGTTACCAGCTCATCGGCCGAACGCGTCATGTTTTCATGCAACACGTTGCTATGAAGCAAATCAAGACCGAAGCCCGGCGCTTGATTGTTGACCGCTCTGAGTCAGGCACTCACCCAACGGCCGGCTCGACAGCCCTCTCAATCTCGGCTTCCCCCACCAAACAGCTTGTGCTGCGGGCTTTGCGAACACGCGAGAAACCGATGTCGGTGGCGGAGGCCTCTGCGACTATTGGGATATCGAACGACGCCACCTTGGCGGCGGTCGGCTTGGAGGGCCACCAGTTCGCCCGTCCGATCAGTGCCGCCAGGGCCGGCACCGTAATGGTGCGCACCACGAACGTGTCGATTAGCAGGCCCACGCCGATGATGAACCCGGTCTGCACCATGGTCGAGAGGCTGCCGAACAACAGGCCGAACATCGAGGCGGCGAAGATGATGCCGGCCGAAGTGATGACACCACCCGTTGAACGGACGGCACGAATGATGCCAGTGCGGATCCCCGAACCTGACTCTTCACGAATTCGGGTGATCAACAGCAGGTTGTAGTCCGCCCCGACGGCGACCAGCACGATGAATGCCGTCGCCTGCACATTCCAATAGATCGCCTGATGCAGCACGAACTGGAAGAAAACGACTCCCACGCCCAAGGCCGAGAGAAACGAGATCACCACGGAGGCAATAAGATACAGCGGCGCCACGATCGCCCGAAGTAGGGCGACGAGGATGACGAAGACAACGAGAAGTGTCATGATGATGATCAGTCGAAGGTCATCGTTGTAGTAGGCGCGCATGGCGCTGTACATCGGCGTCGTACCGACCAGCGATATCGACGCATCCGAGAGCGAGGTGTTCGGCTGCGCGCCGTGAGCCGTGTTGAGAATCGATGCCACCTGGTCCATCGCGGCTGTGCTGAACGGGTCGAATTTCGTCTCGACGACGTAGCGCACCGAATGCCCGTCGGGCGAGATGAACATCTTCGCGGCGTTGTTGAAGTCGTCCGAGGTAAGCACCTTAGCGGGGATGTACATGCCCGCCATAGCGGTTGGCGAGGCGTCACGCTTCATCGACAGCAGCAGGTCGGCCGCCTGGTTCATTCCCAAACCCATCTGCTTGGTCTGATCGACGAGTGCCCGGACACCCTGGTCCAGCCGCTGGCTGCCGTCGGCCAGTGCGTCGGCGCCTTCCTGCATTTGGGCGATCCTCTGCGGCACACCGGCAGGGATATTGATGCCCGGTGCCCGCAGACTGCCACCCGCCGTTGCCAACAGCGTGCTCAGCTGGTGCACTGCCGACTGCACGTTCTGTGCCGCCGCTCTCTGCGCGGCGTCGAATGTGCCGTTGTTTCGGGCCTGGACAAGCTGTTCGAGGTGGGAGCGGCCGGCGCTGCACGCCGGGTCGGCGCTGCATTGCGGGCTGGTGTTCAAAGCGTCGAGCATTGGGCCCGCCGAGTCGACGACACCGGCGGCGAGCGCCAAAACGGACCCGTGGGTGTCCGCGAGTCCGCGGATGGTGTCCAACAGCTGGGCCGCCGCGCCGAGCTGCTGCTGCACCTGGTTCAGCGTCGCGGTGAGCTCGGTCATCGGCCCTCTGGCGCTGCGGATTTGGTCGCGAACGTGGGCGAGGCTGCCCGCGAGTTTGTCGGCGCCACTGCTCAGCGCGTCGAGGTCGGTGGTTCGGTCGCTGATCCGTGTCGAGGCGTTCTCGAGGTTGGTGCCGACCTCTCCGGCTTGAAAGCTGAGCTTGGTCTGATCGAGCGGCTGGCCGGTAGGACGCGTGATCCCGCGCACCGCCGCGATGTTGGGTAACTGAGACACGCGCTGCGCCATCTGGTCCAGGTCGGCGAGGGCCCGCGATGTCCGCAGGTCGTGGGGCGAGCGCACGTAGATGTATTGCGGCAGCAGGGTACTCGTCGAGAAGTGGTTTTCCATCGTCGAGAAGCCGACGTTGCTTTCCGCCGATTGCGGCAATTGCAGGCGGTCGTTGAAGGTGGGCCGCAGGAAGGCCGCGCAGGCGGCCAGCGCGACCAACACCGACAAACTGATCAGCAGATGGGCTTTGGGCCGGCGAACGATCTGGACGGCTGATCGCTGCCACAGGCGGCCGGTGAGCGCCGGTCGCGGCGTCACCCATCCGCGCCGACCCGCGAGCACCAGGATGGCGGGCAACAGCGTGGCGGCGGCAAGAAACGCGATCGCGATCGAAACCGCAAGTGCGGGGCCCACACTCGTGAACGCGGGCAGGCGGGTGAAGACCATGCCGCAGAAGGTGACGGCGACGGTGGCCGCCGACGCCGCGATGACCTTGCCAATGGAGCTCAACGCCTGCTGCACAGCCCCGTCGGAGTCTGTGCCGGACCGGATGTACTCGTGGTAGCGGCTGATCAAGAAGACGGCATAGTCGGTGCCGGCGCCGACGATCATCGCGGTCATCAACGCGATGGTCAGCGCCGACACCCCAAGTCCGAGCTGAGTCAGCGCGGACACGGCACCCTGGGCCGACATCACCGAAACTCCGATAGTGATCAACGGCAGCAGCACGGTCACGAGTCGTCGGTAGACCACCAGCAGGATAATCAACACCAACAATGCGGTGGCAATCTCGACCCGGTGCATGTCGCGGTCGCTGACGATCGACAGGTCGCCGACCATGGCCGCCTGTCCGGTCACATCGGCCATCAGCGGGGAACCCGCGGTGGAACGTTTGGCGATTTCTGCGACCCGTTGGTAGGCCCGCAAGGAGTCAGGTGAGCCGGCAGGCGCCCTGAGATTCACCGCCATGTAGAACGCTTTGTTGTCGGCGCTGACCATCATTGGACGCAGTGCGGGCGTGGTGAGGACGTCCTGTACGCTGGTCACATCGTTGCTGTCGCCGCGCAACGTGGCGGCCAGTTTGCGGTAGGCGTCCTCATCGCCAGGTTGCAGACCCCGGTTGTCGGTGAGTACCACAATGAGGACGTTCTGCGCGGATTCACCGAAATCCTTGGCCATCTGCTCGGCGGCTGCCATGTCTTTGGGCGGCAGCGGCTGCACGGTCTGGCTTTCCACCACCTTCGTCAACGGGGGGAAGGCCACGGCGAGCACGCCGACCACTACGACCCAGGCGGCGATGATCAGCCATGGTGCACGGACCACGAAGCGACCCAGCACCGAAAACGCATCGGTGCGCGTCGAGGTCTCGGAGGCGCCGGACTGGTTAGCCAGGGTGAACCCTTCGTTCGTCGTGGTGGGGACGCTTACTGCGCGCGGCTCATTCGTGCAGGGCGTCGCCAACCCGTCGTGGTGAGCGAGAAGTCCCTCAGTGTGTTCGAAAGGTCTTGTCGCAAGCTGTCATTCGAGTTGCCAGGCTGGTATGCAAGGACTGAGACGAAGACCTGTCGGTGGGCTCTCCCCGAGAGCAACGCCAGCAGTCCCCCGGCGCGGTGCATGGTCGCTTTGGTCATGCCCGGGTAGAGCGACTTCATGGCGAAGTAGTCGGCGTCAGTGCCGTCTGGCCGGTTGGTGGCCGGGTTGACCGCACCGAGGTTGGATGAGATGACGCTGGTCGCACTGCCCGCGGCTACGCTGACCATTCGCCGGACGAGTCGCTTGGGCAGCAGGGGAACGAGGGGCAGCAATGCCCACCGTTCGTCGGGCACCTCCCGGTGGCGGATCAGCGCTTGCTTGATAGCGTCCCGCATCTCGCGCAGGTCCGTCGTCGCAGGTGCAGGGTCGACGGTGATGTCGACATTCGTGACGGCGTTGGCGCGGGTATCGTCGGCGGCGCGCTCGTTGAGGGGCATCGCCAAGGTGACCGAGCCGTCGGCGGTGACCCGCCCCACCCGCTGCGCCAGGCGCGCCGCCAATGCCGCAAGCAGCGTGTTGCTGGTTCCCCCGAGCGCTTGTGCGTGGGCGTCCCACTCGTCGGCATCGACAAAGATCGTTGCCGCTGGGATAGTGATGAATTCGTCCGCTCCGGCAAGCGGCGCCGCTGGCGCGGTAGGTAGCGGGGTGGCTGATCCGGCACGGCCGCGGTTACGCGCGGCGAATCGCGCTGCGGCAACAACGGCGCGGCCGATACCGGGGATGTCGCGCGCGGTTTGGCGGGCGTCGTCGCGCAGCGCCCGCCACCGTCGGCGCGACCCGGCGGCAGGCCAGCTTTTCGCGCTGTCGTCGCCGCACGCCGCTTCCTCCATCGCCATGCACCCCCCGAGGCCGTCGGCGAGGCAATGTGTGAAGACCAAGCTCACCCCCGCTCCGCCATCGGTGAACGGGAGCACCGCAAGGTGCCATCCGGGTCCGTGCTCGGCATCCACGGGGGTGGCGGCCTGCTCGTTCAGCCAGGCGTCGAATTCTTCACGCGGCCGGGGTGTCGCGACGATCTCGAGGTCGGACGGATCGCTGGGCGAGACCCAGCGATGGCGGCCGAACGGCAACGGTGACCGTTCAATGCGGCGGGATAACCGCCCTCGCTCAAGGTGGTGATGGAACTGCCGCAGACCGTCGATGTCGATTGCGCGGTCGTACACCCAGACGCACTGCAGCAGGCTGGTAGCTCCCGTTGCTCGCTCGCCGAGAAATACGATCTGGTCGACCAGATCGACTACGTTGCTCATCTTCGTAAGTTCGCTTTCGTCACTCGCCCGCCGCATGCAAAATGCACGGTTCGTCTGAATTCGCCTGGTCTGCAACCACATCCACCCAGTCCGAGGTGCCTTTGGCGACGCACGTGAACACGTCAGTCAATGCCGCGATGTAACGGTGCACCGACTCACGCGCGATGGAGTTGTCCGGAAAGGAGATCGTCACGGTGGTTTTTGCGGCGTGCCGGTTGACCCACATGTTGATCCCGCCGAGCGACAGACAGTCGCCGTAGGTGCCGAAGTTCGTCTCTTCCCACAGTGTGGCGAGGGGGATCGTGCGGAAGTCGATGAACGACACCATCATTGCCGGGCGCGTGGGCAGCTTGATCCCCAGCTGATCCGGTGCCGCCAGCTCGAGGACCCGTTCAAACGGCACGCCGGCAAGATGCTTATTGGCGTCGAACGACTTCTGTGCTGCCCGGGCCACCTCGGGAAAGTAGCCGTTGCCGGTCGGCACGGTGACCGGAAACACGCTGGCGAACCAACCCACACTCATCGTGTCGATGTCCGGCGTCCGCGTGTCGTAGGCCGTGAATCCGTGGTAGGTCTCGGTGCCCGTGAGTTCGTGCCCGGCCAGAGCTGCGCACGCCAGGGCTCCCCCGCCGAACCGAGCGCCCGCCTCACGGCAGACGGTGTCGAAAGATTCCGTCTGGGCCGCGTCCAACACGTCGACCGTCAGGAATTCGCCCTTGTTGCTGGCCCACGTGTCGCCGAGCGGCAGCGGGAAGCTCGGCCAATCGCCGTCGATGTCTTGAGCGAACTCGATCCAGTCCTTGATCTGTGGGGACCGCAGGGTCAAGGTCGCCACCTCCTGGCGCTGCCGCACGGTGTAGTCGCAATAGCTCCCAACCTGCGGAAGCGCGGTGGGGGTAGCCTGCCGCAGGTTCTGGTACATCAGGTGGATGTCGAGGAAGATCAGTCCCGCGGACAGGCCGTCGATGTGGAGATGGTCAACACTGGCGTAGATCGTGAAATGGCCAGTGTGCTGGACAATGCCGAATGTGAAGCAATCCCACTCGAGTGTCTCCGGCGTCGTCGTCATCGCGTGTATGCGTATTTGTTCGGCGCTCATATTTCCGAGCTCCACAGGAACGAAGTCGATGACTTCTGGGCTGTCGATCGTGCGACGGACAATGTCGTCGTTCTCGAATTCGAACCAATTGTGGTAGGTATCGTGACGACGGACATGCGCATTGATCGCTGCCGTCATTGCCGGAATTTCACACACACCGGGAATGTCCCACGCCACGATCATCAGGCGGGGCAGCTGTCTGCCCATCGCCTTGGCGCAGTAAGCGAGCCGAGCGTGTTGAGCCTGCTGATAACTCGCAGCTAGATCGCTGCGTCGCGCAGTATGAGCCGCTTCACGTGCCGCGGGTGAGGCCGTCCACGTGGTAACCGGACCTTGGCCCGGCTGCCATCCGTTGATGTTGCCCAGTGCTACCAATTTCTCAATCCTTGTCTGTCTGATTCCGCAGCCTGCTTGCGGCGCGGGAGTGGCCCACAACTCGTGCTCCGTCGACGGTTCACATCTCGCAACTCACCAGGGCGAACTCAGAGCGAGACGGTGCATCGTTGCTTTCAGCAAACTCGATCCAGGGGCGTACCTGCGGGGATTCCAGGGTCGGAGCGGCTGTGTGCTGGTGCTGCCCGATGGAGTAATCGCCATGGCTGGCCGGGTTTGGGAGCAGGATCGGTGCTCCGCTTTCCAGCAAAGCGGCGTACATCGTGTCGATTTCCAGGAAGATCACACCCGCAGACATCCGGTCGGTGGGGAGGTGGTCGACACTCATAAAGAATGTGAAATGGTCTTTGCGCTGAATACGGCCGAAGCTGAAGCAATCTCACTGCGGCGGACTCGGTGTCGCCGATATATGGGCACGAATATCTGCCGACGTCATTTCGCCATTCTCCGTCGGCACAAATTCGATATCGGCGGAGTCGCGGATGGTCCGCCGGACGATGTTTTGCGCGTTCTTGTACTCGAACCAACTGTGGTACGTGTCGCGCAGGCCAAGATCCGCGTTGATAGCGCGCGGCATGGCGGGGATGTCGCACACACCGAGGTAGTCCGAGGCGCCAATGCGCAAGCGCGCCATATCAAGTCCGTACGCCGCATGTTGACAAAGCCCCCGAAGATGCTGGGCTTGCTGATAGCTGGCCGGGACAGCACTTGTGGGTTGCTTGCCGGGCTTTCGCACGCGCGGAAGGAGATCCGTGCCGCGAGGCCGACTGGCCCCGGTGCTGGCGACCATTCGTGAATTGTTCCGAGCGCGACCATTACCTTCCCCCCTCACGCCGCCCCGATCAGCGTTCCACCGTCGAGGCTGAAAGCGCCTCGGACAGTTGGTATTTACGCATAAAGTTGTATATGCAGGCAACTCGGCTAAGAGTTTGTGACATTCCCCACAAACTGTCCCTGTTTGCTGAAACGACGGTGCAGCCCAAATTGCTGAGTATTGGCTGTGGCAACCTGTAGGTTTCCTGGACGAATTGTCAGCTAATTACGCTGGACTGGTAAAGCCAACGTCGTCTGAGTGATCGCGGTAGCGCTGCCTGACAGGCAAACTTCGCGCGCGGATTCCGGGGGTTGTAGGTCAGCGCGCAAACCCGTGACGTGTGACGCTGTCTGCATCACTACCTCTCGGTCGGGATAGTCGCTTGGTTCGCCTCGTCCCTCGTGCGAGAGGCGGCTACCCGACGTGATGCGGCCGAACCACCCTTAGCGCGCTGGCCGGGAGGGATGCCTATTCGGAGGAAGAAGCCAGCAATTCGTCGGCGGCGGTGTAGGGATCGTCGTGGCCGTCGACGACCGATTCCGCCAACCGGTCCAGGCCGGGCCGCGTCCGCAGCCGGGTTTGCGCCAGCGAAAGGATCTGCGCGCGGGCGCGCGCCAGCCGGCGGTCCCGGCTGTCGGTGCGGCGGTGATCGTCGATGGCGGCCATCAGCTCCGCGACGCCCTCGCCGCGGGCGGCGATGAGGCTGACGATCGGGGCGTCGGTCTCGGCCCGCAGGTCCCGCACGGTCTGTTCGGCACCGTCGCGGTCGGCCTTGTTGACGACCACGATGTCGGCGATTTCGAGCACCCCCGCCTTGGCGGCCTGAATCGCATCACCGGTACCGGGATTGAGGATGACGACGGTGGGGTCGGCGACGGCGGCGATCTCGATCTCGGACTGCCCCACCCCCACGGTCTCCAGCAAGACGACGTGGTAACCAATCGCCCCCAGCAGCCGGATGGCCGCCGGGACCGCGGCGGCCAGTCCCCCGAGGTGACCGCGGGTTGCCACGGACCTGATCAACACGTCGGAGTCGTTGATATGCGCGGCCATTCGTATTCGATCGCCCAACAGCGCACCACCGCTGAACGGCGACGACGGGTCCACCGCCAACACCGCCACCCGACGCCCCCGCTCGCGGTAGGCGCCGACCAGGGCGGCGATCGTCGTGGACTTGCCCGCGCCCGGCGGCCCGGTGATGCCTATGACAAGGCCCGCACTCACCGACGAGGGCTCGATACTCGCCAGCACCTCGTCGCGGCGCTCGCCCTCGACCAGAGAAAGTAGCCGACCCGCCGCGCGCGGAGATCCGTTGCGCGCGCCGGCGATCAGGTCGGCGATCTCCATTTAGGGGGCTGGGACCTCGATGACGGTGGCGGACCCCATGCCGCCGCCCGCGCACATGGCCGCGACCCCGATTCCGCCGCCGCGACGACGCAATTCGTAGACCAGCGTGACGAGCATCCTGGCTCCCGTGGCCGCCACCGGGTGCCCAAGCGAGCATCCGCTGCCGCTGACGTTGACCTTGTCCGGGTCGAGATCGAGGAGCTTGACGGTGGCCACGCACATCGCGGCGAATGCCTCGTTGATTTCGAACAGGTCCACATCCGAGACCGAAAGACCGCCGCGGGCAAGAGCTTTCGGGATCGCCTCCACCGGCGCCAAGCCGGTGATCGCCGGATCGACCCCGACCGACGCCCATGACCGCACGGTGGCCAGTGCCGGTAGCCCGAGCCCGTCGCTTGCGATTGTCAGCACGGCCGCACCGTCGTTGGCACCGCAGGCGTTGCCCGCGGTAATGGAAAAGCCCTCGATTTCGGGGTGCAGCGGCTTGAGCGCGGCCAGCTTCTCCATGGTGGTGTCGCGGCGCGGGTGTTCGTCGACCGCGAACAGCCCGTGCGGCGTCTCGATCGGGACGATCTCTTCTTTGAAGCGCCCCTCATCGATCGCGGCGACGGCGTTGCGGTGCGACCGCAGCGCCCACGCGTCCATCTCTTCGCGACTCACGCCGGCTTTGACCGCGGCGTTCCAGCCGACGGTGATCGACATGTCGAGGTTCGGCGCTTCGGGACGGTCCGGGTGGGTCGGCGGGAACCAGTCGACCCATTCGCCGTCCACTTGCATCCGGGACCGCGGCGACGTGGAGGCGGAGTTCACGCCACCGGCGATGACGAGCTGATCCATCCCGGCACGCACGCCTGCCGCCGCGGTCTGCACCGCCGCCTGGCCGGCCGCGCAGTGGCGGTTGTTGGCCAGACCGGGCACCTGTGTCAGGCCGGCCGTGATGGCCGCATGGCGGGCGATGACGCCGCCGCCGTAAAGCCCCTCCCCCAGGATCACATCGTCGACCTGGGCAGGGTCCAGGTCCTTCACCGCTTCGGAGACCACGTGGTGGGCGAGGTCGAAGGCACTGGTGTCGCGCAGCGTGCCCTTGCGGGCAGTGCCAATGGGGGTGCGCAGGGCGGACACGATAACGGCTTCAGGCACGGGTCTTCTCCAGTTCGGCGTGCGCGTCGCGAGTGCCCGAGAGCCCCCGCAGCTTATGAGAACACTATTCTCTCATTCTGAGAGTCAGCGTTGCAAGGAGAGGCGGACTCGCGAGCAGACGGCGAGCAGACGGAAGGCGGACTCGCGAGCAGACGGAAAATCGCATATACCGGCATCGCAGAGTGCGAATTTTCCGTCTGCTCGCGAACCCAGGAGGCATCGTCGGCAATGGAGGGAATGATCGCGGTCCCCGGCGGGACCGTGTGGTTCAAGCGGGTCGGTGGCGGAGCGGGTCTTCCCCTGCTGGTGGTTCACGGCGGCCCCGGCTTACCCCACACCTACCTGCGTTCGCTGGAGCGGTTGGCTGACGAGCGGGAAGTCATCTTCTGGGATCAGCTCGGGTGCGGCAACTCCGAGCGCCCGTCGAACCGCGAACTCTGGACCATGCGACGGTCGGTGGCCGAAATGGATGCCGTCGTCGCGGGCCTCGGCCTCAACCGCTTCCACATCTTCGGCAACTCGTGGGGCGGGATGATGGCGCAGCAGTACGCGCTCGACGTGACGTCGCAGGCCGTCAGTCTCACCATCTCGAACAGCATCGCGTCCATACCGCAGTTCTCGGAGATGGTGGCCCGGCTCAAAACGGAGCTCGATCCGGCAACGCAATCCGCCATCGAACGTCATGAAGCCGCCGGGACGACGTACACGGCCGAATACCAGGACGCAATCCGCACTTGGAACGAAACGTACCTTTGCCGCGTACGTCCCTGGCCCCCAGAACTTTTGGAAGCCTTCGGAAATATGGGCACCGACATCTTCGAGACGATGTTCGGGCCGAGCGACTTTCACATCGTCGGGACCATCCGCGACTGGGATGTGTTCGACCGGCTGGCCGAGATCACCTTGCCAACGCTAATTCTCGCCGGCAGGTACGACGAATGCGTACCCGAGCACATGTGGGACATGCACCAGCGCATCGCCGGATCGCGGTATGAACTGTTTGAGTCGAGCGCTCACATGCCGTTCGTCGAGGAGCCCGAGAAGTTCGATCGGGTGATGCGTGACTTCCTGCGGCTCCACGACTGAGCGCCTGCTCGGCTCGTGCGATCAGTTCTTGCCCGCCGCCAGCTTGGTGACGATCGAGCGGAAGTCTTCGGTCGTGAACGACTGCTGCTCAGCCGAGAGGGCATAGTCCAAGCTGGCCAGCACCGCCCGCTCCAGATGAATGTTGAGCACCCGCTTGGTGCTCTCGACCGCCTGCTGGGGCAGCTCCAAAATCTTTTTGGCGCATGCGATTGCGTCCGCAACAGGGTCGGCCGCCACATGGTTGGCCAACCCGAGCTCGACGGCGCGGTGCGCGCTGATGCGGGTGCCCGTCAACGCGAACTCCTTGGCCAGCAGCAGGCTGATGTGCAGCGGCCAGGTCAGCGGGCCGCCGTCGGCGGCAACCAAGCCCACCTGCACGTGCGGATCGGCGAGGTAGGCCTCTTCGGCGATGTAAACGATGTCGCTCAGTGCCACCAGGCTGCAGCCCAGCCCGACGGCCGGGCCATTCACGGCCGCCACCACGGGAATTCGGCACCGTGCCATGCCCAAGACGATCTCGCGTCCGTCCCGAATGGTTTTGGCGCGCAGATCGGCATCGGCCGACAGTTCCTTGAGATACGAAAAATCGCCGCCGGCCGAAAACGCCCTGCCGGCACCGGTGATGACCGCCGCGCGGGCCGTGGGGTCATCGGTCAATCGCTGCCACAGCCGCGCCAGCCCGACGTGCAGGTTGTCGTTGACCGAGTTGAGCGACTCCGGCCGGTTCAAGGTGATGATCCGCAGCGGACCGTCGGCGCGGACGTCGATTTCGGCAGGCATGTCGTACACGTCAGACTCCCAATCCCAAGATGCGTGAAGCGATGATGTTTTTCTGTATCTGTGATGTCCCGCCCATCACACTCTGCGCGCGGCTGTACAGATAGGCGCTGAGCAGGTCCGGATCGCGCGTCCCGGTGACCGCCAGTGCGGCGTGTCCGACGGATTGCTCGACCCAGGTCATCAGCAGTTTGTCGAGCGACCCTTCGGGCCCGTGCGAGACCCCGTCGAGCTGTTCGGACAGACGCCGCCGGACGTGATGGGTCAGCATCTCCGACTGGACCGCCGCCCACGCGAGCTCTTCGGGAACCGGACCTTGGCGATCATCCCAGTGCGCGTACAGGCTTCGCACCAACTTGCCGTATCGGGCCGCGTAGCCGAGCGTGGAGGGCTCGCGCTCATGCCCCACGACGGTCATGGCGACCGCCCAGCCGTCACCGGGGGCGCCGACCATCCGGTCGGCCGGTATCTTTGCGCCGTCGAAAAACACCTGACCGAATTCGTTGGTCACCCCGTTGATCATGCGCAGCGGGCGCTGTTGCACCCCAGGCTGTTTCATCTCCAGCACGAACGCCGACAGGCCGCGGTGGCGTTTCGCCTGCGGGTCGGTGCGGGCCAGCAACAGGCACCAGTCCGCGACATCGGAGTAGCTGGTCCAGATCTTGTGCCCGTTCACCACATAGGCGTCACCGTCGAGGCGCGCGGTGGTGGTCAGCGAGGCCAGATCCGAGCCGGCGCCGGGCTCGCTGAAGCCCTGGCACCATCGCTCGGTGCCGTTGATGATGCCCGGCAGGAAACGTTGCCGCACTTCGTCATTAGCATGCCTGCCGATGCCGTAGATCAGGTAGCCGACGCTGGGCCGCGGCGGGGCGCCGGCTCGGGCGAGTTCCTCGTCGACGATGACGTCATACACCGGCGGCAGCTCCTGCCCTCCGTACTCACGCGGAAACGACAGCCCGAAGAAACCCTCTCGGTACAGGGCCTGGTGCCATTCGGCCTGGCGGGCCCAGTACTCGTCGCCGGATCCGGAGAATTCTCCTGCGTGCACGGAAAGCCATGACCGGAGCCGCTCCCGGAAGGCGGCTTCGTCTGGTGAGTCACGAAAGTCCAAGATCGATCTCCTTCAACGCGACGGGCCACAGCTCGGCCGATATCAGGGCACGGCGCAGGTAGACGTGCACCACGCAGTCCCAGGTGTTGCCGATGCCGCCGTGCACCTGAATGGCTGTCTCACAGACGGTTCGGGCGGCGCGCGCGCAATAAACCTTCGCGACCTGCGCGGCGCGGATGGCGTCGGCGGGCGGCAGCTCGTCGACCGCCCACGCGGCATGCCGCGATACGCTGATCGAGCCTTCTATCAGCGCAAGGCTTTCGGCCAGCAGGTGGGCGATGGCTTGGTAGGAACCGATCTGCTTGCCGTATTGTTCTCGGATCTTGGCGTAGTCGCAGGCGACCGCGTGCGCGCCCCGGGCGATCCCCACCAGATCCGCCGTCGTGGCGACCAGCGCGAGCGCCCGCCACTGCCCGGCAACGTCAGAGGACACTTCGCCCAGAGTCACCGGCGTTCCCGCGATCTTCGCATTTGTTCGGGTCAAATCCGCGCCATCGGTCAGGTCCCACACATCGGCGGCGAGGACCGAGACGCCGGAAAGTATCAGGGCGCGCCGGGCGCCCCGCGCGTCGATGGCGCGATCGTCGACGGCGATGGTCGCCCCCGCGCTGTCGGCGCCGACGTGGCGGGCCAGATCGTCGGCGAGGACCGGACCGAGAAACGGTGTGTCGACCAGTCGACGCCCGAATTCCTCAGCGACGATGGCCACTTCGACGCCCGACGCCCCGTCGGAGCGCAGCGATCTCCAGCCTGTCCCCGCGATTTGCCTGTCCAGACGCGCAATCCGGCGCTGGTCGTCGAGGTCCTGGACCGCAGCGGGCCCAAGATCGTCGGCCAGCTTGGCGGCGGCGTCGCGCAATTGCTGTTGTTCAGCGGTCAGACGTACATCCATAGCGCTCCTTCAGCACTCGGCGCAGTACCTTGCCCGAGGGCAGGCGAGGAATATCGGGCACGAACACGACCCGGCTCAGGTGTTTGTAGGAAGCCAGCCGCTGGTCTACCCGGGCGATGAGCTCGCCGGCATCGACGGGTGCGCATGTCGCGACCGCGGCGACGACCGCTTCCCCGTTGATTCCGTCGGGCACGCCGAACACCGCGCAGTCTTTAACCGCCGGATGGCCGTGCAGCACCGTCTCGATTTCGGCGGGCGCGACCTGAAAACCGCGCACTTTGATCATCTCTTTGAGGCGATCGGTGATCCGCAGCCAGCCGCCGGTGTCGATCCAGCCGACGTCGCCGGTCCGGTACCAGCCGTCGCGGATCACTTCTGCGGTCGCTTCGGTCGGCAGGTAACCGGCCATCAGCGACGAAGACCGGGCCTGGATCTCACCGACCTCTCCCGGGCAGACCGGCTCGCCCGTCTCCAACGAGACCACCCGCAGGTCCACGCCCGGCACTGGGCGCCCGACAGCGTCCAGACGGGCGCCCTCGATCGGGTTGCAGGCGATGACAGGCAGTTCCGTGGTCCCGTAGGCCGGGACCCAGCCGACGCCGGTGCGCCGGGTCACCGTTTCCGCAACCTGGGCGCTGACCGGCGTCGCCCCCCACATGATGTAGCGCAGCGAGGACAGGTCATAGGACTCGAGCGTGGGATGTGAGGCGAGGGCCAGCGCGATCGGTGCGACCGCCATTTCGACTGTGATGCGGTCGTTTTCGATGTAATGCAGCATGCGGTCGATGTCGAAGCGAGGATGCAGCCGCACGCGAGCCCCGGTGCGCAGCGCCGTGAGAATGTTGAGCAGCCCGAGGATGTGCGACGGCGGCGTCACAATTTGAATCCGGTCATGCCGCGTCAGCCGCAGCGCCTCCCGCCAATGCCGCACGGCCTCATCCAGCGCCGCGTGGGTGTGCCGGACGGCCTTCGGCAGCCCGGTGGTGCCGGAACTGAACACCAGCACCGCGTCGGACGGCGGCGGTTGCGCCCCGGTAATCGGCTCCCCGGGTGCGATCGGCTCGTCGAGGTGCAGCATCGGCATCACGCCGGCCAGCACCGGATGGTCCCCGACGGCGTGGGCGGGTTCGGTCAGCGCGAGCGCGTGGTCGACCTCGTCACGCTTCCATGCCGGGCTGATGAGTACCGCCGTCGCGGCCAGCCGCCAGATCCCCAGCATGACGGCGATGAATTCCGGCCGGTTGGACGCCATCACCGCGACCCGCTGACCTGCTGTGACACCGTTCTTAGCGAGGGTTGCGGCCCAGCCGTCGGCTAGCGCGTCGAGCTGAGGCAGGCTGAATCGCCGTTCCTCGAACACGACCGCAGCCGGCTCGGTCACGTCCCGTCCTTCCTGACAGGCCGGGCTGACCTGACATCCGCACCAGCTTGAGAAGATCCTATCGCTCTGTGAGAATAGTATTCTCTATAGTGAAGAATGCAAGTACGGGAGGGGCGGTCAAGGTGACAGTCGCCCGAAGCATCGAGGAGACCCCACGGGTGACAAATCCGTCAAACGGCTCCGGGGCGGGCACGGTGACCATCCACATGGACCGCAAGACGGTCTCGGTGCCGCTGGTCCCCGGCGAGACGCTTTTGCAGAGCGCGCGCCGGGCCGGCCTGGAACCGCCGTTCAGTTGCGAGGCCGGCAACTGCGGTACGTGCATGGCCAAACTTGAAGAGGGCCACGCGACCATGCGGGTGAACGACGCTCTTGAAGAAGACGAAGTCGCCGAAGGCTACATTTTGACGTGCCAGGGCGTGCCGGACACGGATTCGGTCACGGTGCGCTACGAGTAGTAGCCCGAAGAGAGGTGACGGCGATGGCCAAGGGCATCATCCTCGTTGAGAGTCGACCCAGTTCGCCCGACCGGGAGCAGGAATACAACACCTGGTACGACGAGGTTCACCTGGGTGAGCTCGTGGCCCTCGACGGTTTCGTCTCGGCGCGACGAATGCGCCCGGTCGACGGCAACGGCCCATACGTCGCGATCTATGAGATCGAAGGCGACGACCTGCAGGCCATCTTGGACAACATGATCGCCAACGGCGGTCAGCTGCACTTGTCCGACGCCCTGCAGCTCGATCCGCCGCCGATTCCGCGGTTGCTCGAGGTCACCACCGAATACGGGGGCTAACCCTTGAACGTCGATGACCTGATCCTGGTGAGCATTGACGACCACGTGGTCGAGCCGCCGGACATGTTCCTGCGCCACGTGCCCGCTAAATACAAGGCCGAGGCCCCGATCGTCGTGGTTGACGACAAGGGCATCGACCAGTGGATGTATCAGGGCAGGCCGCAGGGCGTGAGCGGACTGAACGCCGTGGTGTCGTGGCCGGCCGAGGAATGGGGCCGCGACCCGGCCGGTTTCGCCGAAATGCGTCCCGGCGTCTACGACGTCCACGAACGCGTTCGGGACATGAATCGCAACGGCATCCTGGCGTCGATGTGCTTCCCCACGTTCACCGGCTTCTCCGCGCGTCACCTCAACATGCACCGCGAGGAGGCGACGCTGGTGATGGTGTCGGCCTACAACGACTGGCACATCGACGAGTGGGCCGGCTCCTATCCGGATCGGTTCATTCCCATCGCCATCCTGCCGACGTGGAATCCCGAGGCCATGTGCGCCGAGATCCGCCGGGTGGCGGCCAAGGGCTGCCGGGCGGTGACCATGCCGGAACTGCCTCATTTGGAAGGGCTTCCGAGCTACCACGACGACTACTGGGGTCCGGTCTTCCGCACGCTGTCCGAAGAGAACGTGGTGATGTGCCTGCACATCGGCACCGGATTCGGGGCGATCAGCATGGCCCCGAACGCGCCGATCGACAACCTGATCATTCTGGCCACCCAGGTTTCGGCGATGTGCGCACAGGATCTGCTGTGGGGCCCCGCGATGCGCAACTATCCCGACCTGAAGTTCGCGTTCTCCGAAGGTGGCATCGGCTGGATCCCGTTCTACCTGGACCGCAGCGACCGCCACTACACCAACCAGAAGTGGCTTCGCCGCGACTTCGGCGACAAGCTGCCCAGCGACGTCTTTCGCGAACACTCGCTGGCCTGCTACGTCACCGACAAGACATCGTTGAAGCTGCGCCACGAGATCGGCATCGACATCATCGCCTGGGAGTGCGACTACCCCCACTCGGACTGCTTCTGGCCGGACGCACCCGAGCAGGTGCTGGCCGAACTGAACGCCGCCGGCGCCGACGACTCCGACATCAACAAGATCACCTGGGGCAACGCCTGCCGATTCTTCAGCTGGAACCCGTTCGCGCGAACGCCCCGCGAGCGGGCGACCGTGAAAGCCCTGCGCGCCACAGCCGTTGACGTGGACGTGTCCATCCGGCCGCGCGCCGAATGGGCGCGGCTCTACCAGCAGAAGCAAGCTGCCGTAGCGCGGTAATCCACCGCGAGGGTGCGGCCAGCTTCACACTGGGCGTCGAATGTGCGGCCAGCCGCACACTCGAGGGAGGTGGCGCCTATTCGGGAAGCTCCGGCGGCGGCCGGTATTCGGGCTGATACCCAGAGACATGAATCGGACTCCCGACGAGGCGGAAATCGCCCGCAGTCACAACGACTTCGGGGGTCGCTTTGAGCGCCTCGGGCAGCGTTCTGACCGCCGCCGCCGGCACCCCCAGCGGACGCAGCCGCCGTTCCCAGCCGGCGGCGGTGTCGGTCGCCAGCATCGCCGTGACCACGGCCAGCACCTCATCACGGCGGGCCACACGTTCGGCCATCGTCTCGAAGCCGCCGATACCCGCCTCGGTGGCGAAGGATTTCCAGAAGCCGTCGTGCGTGATGAACAGCGCCAGATACCCCTCGGCAGTCGGGAAGAGTTGGGCCGGAACGTAATACGAATGCGCCCCGTATGGACGGCGCTGCGGCTCGACACCGTCGTTGAGATACGCGGACGCGTGATAGTTCAGCTGCGACAGCATGACGTCGCGCAGCGAGACGTCCACTTGCCCGCCGGTGCCGGAGATGATCTTGGCCAAAAGCCCCAGCGCCGCACACATTCCGGTGGAGTTGTCGGCCGACGAGTAACCCGGCAGCGTCGGCGGACCGTCCGGATCGCCGGTCAGTGCGGCGATCCCGAAACCCGCCTGGACCACGTAGTCGAAGGCCGGATCGTCACCGCCATGCAGGCCGAAGCCGGTGATCGCCACGCAGACGATCCGCTCGTTGTGCCGGCGCAGCTGCTCGTAGGTCAGACCCAGCCGGCGGATGGCCGACGGTTTCAGGTTCACCAGCAGCGCATGGGATTCCGCTACCAGCTCACCCAGGCGTTGCTGTCCCGCCTCAGAGTTCAGGTCCAGGCAGATGCTGGCCTTATTGCGGTTGAGGCTGGCGAAGTAGGTGGGCCCCACCCCGCGCGAGATCTCGCCACCGCTCGGCTCGATCTTGGTGACCTCGGCGCCCAGATCGGCGAGCAGCATCGTGGCGTACGGGCCGGCCAGCATGGTGCCGACCTCGAGGATGCGTATCCCCGCCAGCGGCCCGGCAGTTGTCGGGGTCAACGCAATTCCGTTGCGAGCGAGGCGATCATCTCGCGTGTCCGGCGCTTGGAAGCGACCAGCTCGTCGCGGTTGTCACCGATCGGCAGCAGCCGCACCGACAGATCGGTCACCCCGGCGTCGGCGAATCGGCGCATCCGGGTCAGGATTGCCTCCTCGTCGCCGGCTGCACACAGATCGCCCACATCGCGGGCATCGCCGCGTTCAAGCAGGCGCTGGTAGTTGGGCGACACCTCAGCCTCGCCCAGGATGCGGTTGGCCCGCTCCTTAGCCTCGTCGACTTGTGCAGGCGCACAAAGGCATACCGGGATACCCGCGACGATCCGCGGTGCGGGGCGTCCGGCATCCGCGGCAGCCTTGGAGATCTTCGGCGCGATGTGATCACCGATCGCGCGCTCGTCGGCCATCCACAACACGGTACCGTCGGCGAGTTCACCGGCAAGCTGGAGCATCACCGGGCCTAGCGCGGCGACCAACACTGGCATCGGGGTATCGGCCCCGATCGCCATCGGATTGTGCACCGTGAACGAATCGTTCTCGACGTCAACCGGTCCCGGCCCGGCGATGGCGGTGTTGAGCACCTGTAGGTAGTCGCGGGTGTAGGCGGCCGGCTTTTCATAAGGCAAGCCGAGCATGTCCCGGATGATCCAGTGGTGCGAGGGTCCGACGCCCAGCACCAACCGTCCGTCGGCCACCGCATGCACCGAGAGCGCTTGGCGGGCAAGGGCAATGGGATGCTGGGCCTGCAGCGGCACCACCGCGGTACCCAGCTCGATGCGCGAGCTGTGGGCGGCCATCAGCGAGACCATCGTCAGGCAGTCGAAGTCGTCGGGCACCTGTGGCATCCACGCGGTGTCCAGACCCGCGGACTCGGCCCATTCGATATCGGAGGCCAGCTTGTTCACCTTGCGGGCCATATCACCACGCTCGGCGCCGATCATTACTCCGACGCGCACTGTTCCTCTTCTTCTTTCTCGGGAGCGGGTTCGGGGGTGCCGGTCAATGTGCGGATCTCACGCACGAGCACGTCGAGCGGTGTGCCGGTGGGAAACACCGCGGCGGCGCCGGCGGACAGCAGCTTGGGCACGTCGGCGTGCGGAATCGTTCCCCCGACGATGACGGCGATGTCCGCGGCGTCGGCGGCCCGCAATGCCTCGATGGTGCGGGCGGTGAGCACAAGGTGAGCACCGGACAGGATGCTCAAGCCCACGACCGCCACGTCTTCCTGGACGGCGATCGAGGCGATGTCCTCGATGCGCTGCCGGATGCCGGTGTAGATCACCTCGAAACCGGCATCGCGCAGCGTGCGGGCGACGATTTTGGCACCGCGGTCGTGTCCGTCCAGGCCGGGCTTGGCGACCAGAATCCGGGCGGCCACTAGAACACCACCGGCTGCTGGAACTCGCCCCACACCGCCTTGAGCGCGGAGACCATTTCGCCGACCGTGCAGTACACGTTGGCGCAGTCGATCAGCTTGTGCATCAAGTTGTCGTCTCCTTCGGCGGCACGCGATAGTGCCGCGAGCCTGGATTTGACTGCGGCCGAATCCCTTTCGGCCTTGACCTTGGAGAGTCGCTTCAGCTGAAGATCGCGGCCCTCCGCATCCAGTTCGTACGTCACGACATCCGGTTCCGGCTCGTCGGTCACGAACCGGTTGACCCCGACCACGGGGCGGGTGCCGGCTTCGATGTCCTGATGCACCCGGTAGGCCTCGTCGGCGATCAGGCCCTGCAGATAGCCGTCCTCGATCGCGTGCACCATGCCGCCGTGTCGTTCCAGGTCATCCATGATCTCGATGATGCGGGCTTCGGTGGCGTCGGTGAGTGCCTCGACGAAGTAGGAGCCGCCGAGCGGGTCGGCGACGCTGGCGACGCCGGTCTCGTAGGCCAGGATCTGCTGGGTGCGCAGCGCCAGCGTGGTCGAATCCTCGGTGGGCAGTGCGAACGGCTCGTCCCAGGCCGCGGTGAACATCGACTGCACACCGCCCAGCACCGCCGCCATCGCCTCGTAGGCCACCCGAACGACGTTGTTGTGCGCCTGTGGCGCGTACAGCGACGCGCCGCCACACACGCAACCGAAGCGGAACATCGACGCCTTGTCCGTCGTCGCCCCATAGCGCTCGCGCACGATCGTCGCCCAACGGCGTCGCCCCGCACGATATTTGGCGACCTCTTCGAAGAAATCCCCATGGGTGTAGAAGAAGAACGAGATCTGCGGCGCGAACTGATCGATCGTCATCCGACCCCGCTCCACCACGGTGTCGCAATAGGTCACTCCGTCGGCCAGGGTGAACGCCATCTCCTGCACCGCGTTGGCCCCGGCGTCGCGAAAGTGCGCGCCCGCCACCGAGATCGCGTTGAATCGCGGCACCTCTGCCGCGCAGAACTCGATCGTGTCGGCGATCAGCCGCAGCGACGGCTCCGGCGGCCAGATCCACGTGCCGCGGGACGCGTACTCCTTGAGGATGTCGTTTTGAATGGTGCCGGTCAGCTTCGCCCGCGGCACGCCCTTCTTCTCGGCGGCCGCGACATAGAACGCCAGCAGGATCGCCGCGGTCCCGTTGATCGTCATGCTCGTGCTGATCTTGTCCAGCGGGATGCCGTCGAACAGGATCTCGGCGTCGGCCAGGGTGTCCACCGCGACGCCGACCCGGCCGACCTCCTCGCCGAACTCGGGATCGTCGGAGTCGTATCCGCACTGAGTCGGCAGGTCCAGCGCGACCGATAGCCCGGTCCCGCCTTGCTCCAGCAGATAGCGGTAGCGGCGGTTGGACTCCTCCGCGGTACCGAAGCCCGAATACTGGCGCAACGTCCAGAGCTTGCCGCGGTAGCCGGACGCGAAGTTCCCCCGGGTGAACGGGAATTCCCCCGGCGCAGGAGGTGACGCCGTGATGTCCCCCGGGCCGTACACCGGCGCAAGCGGAATGCCGGATGGTGTCTGAGCAGCGTTATCCATCGATGAATAACGTACTTGCAAAAAAAGAGAATGCCAATACCGCATGTCTGACCTGGTCAAACACGCCCGCGCCGGCCGCACTTGGGCCCCGGCGGGCTACGCCCGGCAGAGAATTTCGCCGTGTGGGATCGACAGCCAGCCGTCCGGGGCCGTCGCCCAGGCGCGCCACGCCGCGGAGATCTCCTCGAGCTGCGCGGTCGTGGCCAGACCCAGATCCAGCAGGTCGCGCGCGACCCGCGAGTGCAGTATCCGGTCGGCCCACATGCCGCCCCACCATTCGCGCGTGGCGGGCGTCGCGTAGCACCAGACGCTGCCCGTCGGCGTGACGTCGGCGAAACCCGCCTGCTGCGCCCAGGACAGCAACCGCCGCCCGGCATCGGGTTCGCCGCGGTTGGCGCGAGCGGCCCGCTGGTAAAGCTCGCGCCACAGATCCAGCGCCGGCAACTGCGGGAACCAGATGAACCCCGCATAGTCGGCATCCCGGGCCGCCACGATGCCGCCGGGCGCGCACACCCGTTTCATCTCCCGCAGTGCCCCCACCGGATCGGCGACGTGTTGCAGCACCTGATGCGCGTGCACGACGTCGAATGTGCCGTCCGGAAAGTCGAGCCGGTGCACGTCGGCGGTCGCGAACGAAACGTTCGACAGGCCATGTTGCTGGACCTCGGCGCGTGCCACGCCGAGGACGTCGCCCGACTGGTCGACGGCCGTCACCGATCCTGGTGTCACCCGGGCGGCGAGATCAGCGGTGATCGTGCCGGGTCCGCACCCAACATCGAGCACCGACAACCCCGGCTTCAGGTGGGGCAGCAGGTAGGCCGGCCGAGTCCGCCGCGGTGCGGCGCTGGTGACTCCGGAGCACCGACTCGTGGTGTCCGTGCGTGTAGGTGGCCCCGCGTTCGTCGTTCATGCATGAAGACTACCGACTGACTCAGAATATGAAATTATTGTCTCAAAATATGAGACTAATCGACGGGGACGTCGAGGATTGGACGGTCGGCCCCGGCGCCCGGGCCGTCGAAGTGCCACCACTCCCCGGAGTACGGTGCGAGCCCGCCGTACTTCATCGCGTTCCGCAGGGCGGCCCGGTTCGCCTGGGCGTCGGCGCTGACCCCCTGGGTGGCGAAAGCGTTTGCGCGCGAGGTGAAGTCGTCGAAGTCGGTGCCCATGTCGGCCAGGCAGAGCCCGTCCGCGTGTTGCCCCGACGCGCACGGCTGTTGCGTCGTCGTGAACGTCACGTCCACCGAGCGCCCCGACTCGTGGCTGTGCGCATACTGGCCGGGGCGCGCGACCCACGCCGGGTTGGGGACGACGTTGAACATCTTGACCTGAACGTCGTGGGGCCGGTAGCAGTCCCAGAACACCAGAAGATGCCCCTGCGGGCGCAGCGCCGTCGCGGCCGCGGCCAGCCCCGAAGCCATCGATTGATGCACCAGGCATCGGGCGTCGGAGGGGTATAGCTGCGTGCGGGTGAAATTGTTGGTCGTCGCGTAGCGCAGGTCAATGATGGCGTCGGAGACCACAGTGCGGACGTCGACGAATCCGGCCGCGCGCGCCGCGTCGCTCACCGGCGGGACGTCGGGACCGGCCTGGGCGGTGACCGCGCCGGAGACCGCGATCAGACTCGCGGCGACCGCAAGCGCAACGACCGCGCGCAAAAGACGCATCCGGCCATTGTCGCGGTTGGTCGCCCCGAGTCGCGCTATTCCCTAAGAGATGTCGCCCTCGACGTAGCGCTGTAGGTTCGGTGCCATCGCCGCCACCACCTCGTCCTCGGGCATGGACGCGATCGGCTCGATCTTCCAGACGTAGCGCAACAACGCGAAGCCGATGAGCTGGGTGGCGATCAGACCGCTGCGCCGCAGTCGTTCGTCTTCGTCGGCCCCCAGGGTGGAACCGCCGATCAGACCGCGCTCCACGATCAGCCGCAGCTTCTCCCGGGTCTTTTCTTCGTGGGCGGCGGTCAGCACCACCGCGCGCAGGATCGGACCGACTTCCTCATCGGTCCAGGTGTCCAGCACGGTGCGGAGCAATTGCCGACCCAGTTCGTGCTTGGGCGTCGCCCACGTCGCGGCCACCGCGTCGAGCCACTTCTGCGGCGGCGTGGTGGCGGCGTCGAGCAGGCCCTCCTTGGAGCCGAAGTAGTGATAGATGAGGGCCGGGTCGACGTCCGCGGTCCGGGCGACGGCGCGAATGGCCGTGCCGGCCCAGCCATGTTCGGCGAATTCGTCGCGAGCGGCGGCCAGAATGCGCGCCGCCAGCACGCCGCGCTCGTCGCGCGGACCCGGGGTGATCGATCGCTTCGGCACCGGCTCACCATACCAATAGTTTCATCTTGCGTTGAGACTAATTTCAACGTAGCGTGAAACTATGACAACGCTCAACGGCCCGCAGACCACCGGCCGGGAATACCGGAACCTCAGCGATCCGCAGTACGCGTCACGCACCGACATCAACGTCGCGATCACGATGCGCGACGGCACAACGCTTTTCGCCGACGTTCACCGACCCGATGCCGACGGCCGCTTCCCGGCGCTGCTGGCCGCCTCGCCATACCCTCGGCAGATGCAGGACCTCGGCGCCCCGGCGGGGTTCATCGAGGCCGGCAGGACGGACTTCTGGGTGCCGCGCGGTTACGTGCACGTCGTCGCCAACCTGCGCGGCACCTGCGGCTCCGAGGGCTCGTTCAACTTCTTCGACGCCCAGGAACGCCAAGACGTGCATGACCTCGTGGAGTGGGTCGCAGCTCAGCCGTGGTGCGACGGAAACGTCGGCATGATCGGCATCAGCTACTTCGCGATGACCCAACTCGAGGCGGCCGTGGAGCGCCCGCCACACCTCAAAGCGGTCTTTCCCCTTGCCGTGACGAGCGACCTATACGAGGGCGCCAACCACCACGGGCTGTTGAGTTCGTCGTTCATCACACCGTTTCTCGCCATGATGGGCCTGACCTCCGACCGCAGCGACAAGTTGTGGCGCAGCAAACCGGTGGGTTTGGCGCGCCGCGTACTGAATATCCCTCGCGTGCACAAGAAATTCGAGACCATGAACGGCGAGGCGGCGGTCACCATGCTGCGTCAACTGCTCAGGCTGCCACACAATCCCCACCCGTGGGACGAACTATGGCAGGAGGCGGCGGTCAAGCACCCCACGCGTGACGAGTGGTGGGGAGAGCGAAACCTGTTGCCG
This sequence comes from uncultured Actinomycetota bacterium, assembly GCA_963850895.1. GTDB lineage: Bacteria > Actinomycetota > Actinomycetes > Mycobacteriales > Mycobacteriaceae > Mycobacterium. The sequence goes on from CAWKNK010000011.1 coordinate 116,476, forward strand.
CTGCTGAAGGAAATCGACATCCCGGTCTACCTGGGGTGCGACTGGCAGAACGTGCCGCTACACCTGCCTTCGACGTTCGCGACCTGGAAGGGGCTGTCGGACAACGCATGTGTGCGGATGGGCATGCTTGGCGAGTTCGGGCTGACGTGGCCATGGGAAAGCATGCACACCGAGGCACTGGCCTGGTACGACCATTGGCTGAAGGGGCGCGACACCGGGATCACCGACGGGCCGCCGATCCGCTACTTCTTGCCCGGCGCCGGCGAGTGGCGAACCGCCGACTGCTGGCCGCCGTCAAACGCCTCGCATCGCGAACTGGCTCTGCGCGCCGACGGCGGTTTGGATGCCGACGAGGGCGAGCAGGGCAGCCGCGAATTCATGGTCTTGGGCTCGGGCCTGGGCCGCATCAAACCCAGTGAGATCGATCCGCCGTCGAGGCTGGCCTGGACCAGCGCGCCGTTGAGCCAGGACGTCGATGTGGTCGGCGATATCGAGCTGAGGCTGGTTGCTTCGGCGACGGCCATCGACACCGCGTGGATCGCGACGCTGCACGACGTGGCGCCCGACGGGGAAACGACCGACGTGACCGCGGGCTGGTTGCGCGCCAGCTGCCGCGAGGTCGACGAAGCGGCCAGCCGCCCCGGTGCGCCGGTGCTGCCCTGCCGCAATCCGCAAGCGGTGCCGCTGGGCGACGATGTCGAGTATCGAATCCCGTTGGTTCCCAACGCCCGCCGGTTCAGGGCGGCCCATCGCATTCGCCTGACGCTCACCAGCGACGACCAGGACCCGTCGATGCCGGCGATCATGAACTTCCGGCATGCCAGCGTCGGCACTTCCAGCCTGAACACTGTGCGCTCGTCGTCTCGGCTATTGATTCCCGTGCTCGGGTAACCATCGGCCAGGACGTTGTTCAACGGGAATTGATCATCTATCGTCCGAGAGTAGCCGATCGGCTAGTTCAGGCCGGCGGCTCGAAGGAGCGCAAGCGATGGCCGGCTTCGGCGTGGGTGTCATGCACAACACGATCAATTCGCGATTCGGACCCAAGCCATTGATCCGCGCCGACTACCTGACCGGCGTGGCCTGCGGGGCGGACTCCTTTTGGGTGGCCGACCATCTCAACTCGGTACTGCCACCATCGATGTGGACGCCCAAGCATGTGGGCGCGGCCCGGCTGATCCCCAAGATGGATGCTCACCTCGAGCCGTGGACGATGCTGGGCTACCTGGCGGGCCGCAATCGGCTCGGCCGGATGCGCCTTGGCGTGGCCGTCACCGACACCAGCAGGCGCAATCCCGCGGTCACCGCCCAGGCGGTCGCCTCGCTGCACCTGCTGACTCGAGGTAAGGCGGTGCTCGGCATCGGGACCGGCGAGCGGGAAAGCAATGCGCCCTACGGCGTCGACTGGTCAAAGCCAGTGGCGCGCTTCGAGGAGGCGGTGGCCACCATCCGCGCGCTGTGGGACTCCAACGGCGAGCTGGTCACCCGGGACTCACCGTTCTTCCCTTTGCACAAAGCGACTTTCGCCCTGCCCCCGTATAAGGGCAAGTGGCCACCGATCTGGATCGCCGCGCACGGGCCGCGGATGATGCGTGCCACCGGACGCTATGCCGACGGCTGGTTTCCCGGAACGACCCGAGCGGCCGAATACGGCGAGCAACTCGACATCGTGCGCGGCGCGGCTTCCGAGGCCGGCCGCGACCCGATGTCCATCACGCCCGCGCTCATCCGGTTCATCGTGACCGGGCGTTCTCGCGACGAGATCGACGAAGTCGTGGACTCCGATATCGCCAAGGTGTTCACGCTCAACTCGCCCGCCAAGGACTGGGCGCGCCACGGCGCCCAGCACCCGCTGGGGGCCGATTTCACGGGAGTGCAGGACCTCATTCCACAGACAATCGACGAGCAGACGGCGCTCTCCTATGCGGCCAGGGCACCGCGGTCGCTCGTGCGCGAGTTGTTTGCGGTCGGAATGCCGGACGAGGTCATCGAGCAGATTGCCGAGTTCCGCGACAACGGATTACGCCACGTCGTCGTGGGCAATGCCGGTGCGATTCAACCGAGTCTGCGCAAGAGCGCCGCCGCAATCGCGCCCTACGTCAAGGTCGTGCGAGGCCTGCGGAAGCTATGAGCGAGGAGCTGCCATGCCGATGATCGACCTGACGTTCGTGCGTGGCTCGGTGGACGACGAGGCGTTGAGCCGGTTGACCGACGAGTTGGTCACCGCGCTACTGCGGGCCGAGCGCGCCCCGGACACCGCGTTCTTACGCGACAACACCTGGGCGTACGTGCACGCGGTGGATCCTGCAGACCTCTCGGTAGGCGGTCGGGGGCCGGGCGCGCCTCGGTTCAGGGTCGATCTCACGGTGTTCGAGGGCGCGCTGTCACAGGACCGCAAGGAGCAGCTTGCAGCGGACGTGCACGCCGCAGTGTGCGCGGCGGCGGGAATCGAACCGCAGGGCGCACGGGCGTTTCATGTGTGGACGTTGATCCACGAGATCCCCGAGGGGAATTGGGCCGGCGGCGGCCAGGTCATCTATTACCAACAAGTGAAAGGCCTCGCGGCCGAGGATTAATGGGATCCTTGCTTGACCCACGGTGGCCAGGGGCGGGATCGAACCGCCGACCTTCCGCTTTTCAGGCGGACGCTCGTACCGACTGAGCTACCTGGCCGGAAGGCATGAAGTGCCTCGCCGAGTTGGCGACCCTGACGGGACTCGAACCCGCGACCTCCGCCGTGACAGGGCGGCGCGCTAACCAACTGCGCCACAGGGCCTTGCTGCTGCTCCGCGTTACCGCGTCGCGTACCCCCTACGGGATTCGAACCCGCGCTACCGCCTTGAAAGGGCGGCGTCCTAGGCCGCTAGACGAAGGGGGCCAGAACCGAATCTCTCCGGGGTACTCGCAACGAGGTTCCGTTGGGAGCCACGTCAGCTTAGGTCACCGCAGGCCCAATCCTCAAACGAGCCGCATTTCGGGTCCAAGTATCCTGAATCTCCGCGGCCCCTATAGCTCAGTTGGTAGAGCTACGGACTTTTAATCCGCAGGTCCTAGGTTCGAGTCCTAGTGGGGGCACCGAAGCGTATTGGCCTCGGCAGATGGCGCTTAGCGCCCGAGCACCGCGCTGCTGTAGGTCACATCGGCGAAGGCTTGGGCGACCTCGTCGTCGGCGTAGACAAAGCCGTTGGCCGCGTGCAGTTCCGCGACGGTCTGCGACGAAGTCCGCCAGCCGCGCCGGCTCAGGTGGTCGACGATGTGGCTGCGTTCGCCGTGATAGACGAGGTCGTTGAAGTCAACCTCGAACCCGAGCTCGCTCATCCGATCGTGGTGCGCCCGCCAGCGCGGGTCGGCGAAAATGGCGGTGTCAGGCACGAAGTCGAAGGCCAGGCGGCTGCCCGGGGCGCTCAAGGCGGTGATGTTGTCGAACAGCGCGTCCTGGGCCGCCTCCGGCAGGTACACCAATAGGCCCTCGGCACTCCACACCGACGGAGCCTGCGGATCGAATCCGGCATCGCGCAGCGCCGTGGCCCAATCGTCGCGCAGGTCGACGGCGACGGTGCGCCGCTCGGCGGTCGGCGCGGCACCCAGATCGTCGAGGGTCAGGGTCTTGAACTCGATCACCTCCGGCATGTCGACCTCGTAGACGACCGTGCCCGCCGGCCACGGCAGGCGGTAGGCGCGCGCGTCAAGCCCCGACGCGAGGATCACCGCCTGGCCAATGCCGCTCCGCGTTGCTTCCAGGAAGAAGTCATCGTAAAACCTTGTGCGACATGCCATCCCCCGCGCCATTCGGTGCGGATCGAACTCGGAAGGCCCGCCGACGGGGATTTCGCCGTTCACCAGCCGGACGTAGACGTCGATCCCGGCGGCGCGCACCAGCGGGGCCGCGTACGGGTCGTCGATCAACTTCGCGTCGGAGGACAGGGCCCGCTGGGCCGCGACCATCGTCGCCGTCGCCCCCACGCTCGTCGCCAGATCCCAACGATCACGATCGGTGCGCGCCATGGTGCTCCCTCATCCCGGCCCAAATTAAATAGACAATCTAGTCAGTATCACAGCGCGGATTCCCAACCCCCGCGGGACTACCCTGCGACCTGTGACCGACTTCGCCCAGCGGACGATCGACCTGGCACGCAGAAACGTCGCGGAGGGCGGGCGCCCGTTCGCGACGGTGATCGTCAACGACGGCGAAGTCCTCGCCGAGAGCGCCAACAAGGTCGCCCAGACGAACGACCCGACCGCCCACGCGGAAATCCTGGCCATCCGCGAGGCGTGCATGAAGCTGGGCACCGAGCACCTCGTCGGCAGCACGATTTACGTGATGGCGCATCCGAGCCCGATGTGCCTGGGCTCGCTGTACTACTGCTCACCCAAGGAAGTCGTCTTCCTGATCACCCGCGAGGCCTACGAGCAGTACTACCTCGACGACCGCAAGTACTTCGAGGTGTCCACCTTCTACGACGAATTCGCCAAGAGCTGGGATCAGCGGCGCCTGCCCATGCGCTACCAACCTCAAGACGGTGCGGCGGAGGTCTACCGGTTCTGGAACGAGCGCAACGGCGGCCAGCGCCGGTCGACGGTCGTCCCGCCGGCCTAAGAAACACCCATTGGCAGCGGCCGCCGACCTTGATTACTATTTGCGTATGCATGCAGATAACAGCGGAGGCCGGTTGCCCGACGACCAGGCGAGTCTGGTGGTCGAGGTCTTCCGAATGCTGGCCGACGTGACCCGCGTGCAGGTGCTGTGGTCACTGACCGACCGCGAGATGTCGGTCAACGAACTCGCCGAGCACGTGGGTAAGCCGGCACCGTCGGTCTCACAACACCTGGCGAAGCTGCGGATGGCGCGCCTGGTCCGCACCCGCCGGGAGGGGACCACCATCTTCTACAGCCTCGAGAACGACCACGTCCGTCAGCTCGTCACCGACGCGGTCTTCAACGCCGAGCACGCCGGCCCGGGCGTGCCCGGTCATCACCGCAGGGATGGCGGACTGAAGGCGGTCGCCGAATCGACGGCCCCGCCGGACCGTCGGCACAGCGGCACCAAGTGAATAGGGAATCGACACAGCGCATTTGACACAAGGAGACGACACCGATGACCGAGCAGCACACCCATGACGCGCCCCACGCGCACGAACACGAGCACGGCGACGTCACCCACGCTCACGCGCACACCGCGCACGAGCATGACCACGTCCAGCACGAGCACCCCCACAGCCACGCCGACGGGACCGAGCACAGCCATCAGCACGTGCACCAGGCGGGCCTGGAGGACGTTCACGGTCACGCTCACGCATAGCGCAGGCGGCGCGGCTCAGGAGACCGCCGGGCAGTAATGCTTCGGGTCGCCGCGCTCGTCCACCGGCGGCAGGTTGCGCGCCGGCGTCTGCACCAGCGGCGTATCGGCGGCGATTCGCCCGGCGGCGCGGTCGAAGCCCGCCCGGGCCCGCGGATGTTTACGGAATCGGCTCGGCACGAAGACGAAAACCCCGCGAACGATGTCGCCGAAGCGGCGGTGTAACCACTCGTCGCGCCGCGACCACCGGTAACCCATCAACTCGCGAACGGGGGGGTCGTACAGACCCACGGTCACCCAAACGAAGAACGGCGCGAGGAGTTTGCGCTGCGCGGCCCACAACCACTCCGGAAGCCATTGCGCGAACGGCGGTTTGGGGAGCTCGGTGAGGTCGAGCACGGCGCGAGCGGCGAAGTTGTCCTCTAGCACGTTGCGGCACATGTGATCCCAATAGACTCTCGAATTCCTCCCACGAGGCGGGGACGGGCCGCATGCTCATGCCATACATCCGGTACCAATCGACGTGTTCGTCGAACAGCTGGCGTTTCTGCGCTTCGGTCAGCCCGCCGCAGAACCGCTCCGCCACATGAATGGTGCCGACGAAGAAGGTGGCGTGGGCCCAGTAGAAGACATCGGGATTCAGACGCGTGGTAGCGGCGGCCCTGTTCGTCGACACCCTTGATGTCGGTGTGGTAGTCGCGCACTTCGGTGCCGGTGACCGGGGCGCGGTCACCGTCGAAGACCACTCCACCGATCGGGTACAAGGAGCGCAGCAGACGCTGCCAGCGCTCAATGAAGAACGTCGAGTGGTCGATGACGGCCGCGCCCAGTTGGGGGTGCATGTTCTGCATGGATCCGGCCCACGGACCCTGCAGCATGCCGCGCCAATCCCCGAAATACCGCCAGGTCAGCGACTCGGGCCCCAACGGGAGGGGTGGCGCGTCGTATCCCATGGGCGACACCGGGCAGCCGCCGGCCACACCATTCGATTTGTCTGTCGGATCCTGGGCGGCGGTGGTCGAATCGCCGCGCGCGACGTCGCTGGTCAGCGGGCCCGGTCCGGACGTATGTTGAGTCACTATCAGATTCCTGTGGTTAATCCTGCAAAACTGACTACATGCGTTGTCATTTTCTAGCTTAGGAGCGATGTGCAGCCCGGTCAACGACGGGGCCGTTGGACCGGCGTGCCCCTGGAGAGTCGCCTCGCCCTCCGTCGCGACAACCTCATCGCCGCCGGTGTGCAATTGCTCGGCAGCGACAGTCGACCGGCGTTGACCGTGCGTGCCGTGTGCCGCAAGGCCGCGCTGACCGAACGCTACTTCTACGAAAGCTTCTCGGACCGTGACGAATTCGTTCGCGCGGTCTACGACGATGTATGTACGCGCGCGATGAGCACGCTCACCTCGGCGAATACCCCACGGGAAGCCGTCGAAAAGTTCGTCGAGCTGATGGTCGACGACCCGGTCCGCGGGCGCGTGCTGTTGCTGGCGCCGGCGGTCGAGCCGATATTGACCCGGTCGGGTGCGGAGTGGATGCCCAACTTCATCGAACTGCTGCAGCGCAAGCTGTCCCGGATCGGCGATCCGGTGCTGCAGAAGATGATCGCCACCAGCCTGATCGGCGGTCTGTCGAGTCTGTTCACCGCGTACCTGAACGGAAAGCTCGGGGCCACCCGCAAACAATTCATCGACTACTGCGTCAACATGCTGTACATCACGGCGGCCCCATACGTGCCCACCCCCGAGCTGGGGTAGCTGACCGGCTGTTTATCAATTGGGCCGCGGCGGCAAACCGTAAAACCTGGACGCGGCGCCAGGGCGCGCTCAAAATATAGCTCAAACCGTTATGCGGCGCGCGGCCAGGCAACTTGATGCTACTGAAGTACACAGATATATTGAGTGCAACCCGTCGACACAGATAACTGGAGGGCCTATGTCAGCCGAGCTGACCGACCTACAGCTGCTGCACGAGCTCGAACCGGTCGTTGAGAAGTACCTCAACCGGCACGAGAGCGTGCACAAGGACTGGAACCCGCACGACTACATCCCGTGGTCGGACGGCAAGAACTTCTACGCGCTCGGCGGCCAGGACTGGGACCCCGAGGCAGAGCCAGCTCTCCGACGTCGCCCAGGTGGCGATGGTGCAGAACCTGATGACCGAGGACAACCTGCCGTCCTATCACCGCGAGATCGCGATGAACTTCGGCATGGACGGCGCCTGGGGCCAGTGGGTCAACCGGTGGACCGCCGAGGAGAACCGGCACGGCATCGCGATCCGCGACTACCTGGTCGTGACCCGCGCGGTCGACCCGGTCGAGCTGGAGAAGCTGCGCATCGAGGTGGTCAACCGCGGCTTCAGCCCGGGCCAGAACCAGCAGGGGCGACCTGTTCGCCGAGAGCCTGTTCGACTCGGTCATCTATGTCACGTTCCAGGAGCTGGCCACCCGCGTCTCGCACCGCAACACCGGTAAGGCCTGCAACGAGACGATCGCCGACCAGCTGCTGGCCAAGATCTCGGCCGACGAGAACCTGCACATGATCTTCTACCGGGACGTCAGCGAGGCCGGGTTCGAGCTTCGCCCAACCAGGCGATGAAGTCGCTGCACAAGATCCTGCGCAACTTCCAGATGCCCGGCTACCCGGTGCCCGAATTCCGCCGCAAGGCCGTGATCATCGCCGTCGGCGGCGTCTACGACCCCCGCATCCACCTCGACGAGGTCGTGATGCCGGTGCTGAAGAAGTGGCGCATCTTCGAGCGCGACGACTTCACCGGCGAGGCCGCGCGGATGCGTGACGACCTCGGCGAGCTGATCGAAGGAGCTTGAGGCAGGCCTGCGACAAGTTCGAGGTATCCAAGCAGCGCTAACTCGAGCGCGAAGCCCGCATGGCCGAAGGGACCACCGCAAAGGAGCTCAGACCGCGGGCAAGCTGACGCTCAGCGGACGGTAGCTGGCCGTTGCGCATCGGCCCCATCGAGCTCGCCAGCCCGGTGGTGTTGGCGCCGATGGCCGGTGTGACCAACGTCGCGTTCCGGACGCTGTGTCGTGAACTAGAGCAGTCCAAGGTCGGCACCGTCAGCGGACTCTACGTCTGCGAGATGGTGACCGCGCGCGCGCTCGTCGAGCGGCATCCGGTCACCATGCACATGACGACGTTCGCCCCGGACGAGTCGCCGCGCTCGCTGCAGCTCTACACCGTCGACCCGGACACCACGTACGCGGCCGCCCGGATGATCGTCGACGAAGGCCTGGCCGACCACATCGACATGAATTTCGGCTGCCCGGTGCCCAAGGTCACCAGGCGCGGCGGCGGCGCGGCGCTGCCGTTCAAGCGGCGGCTGTTCGGCCAGATCGTCGCCGCGGCCGTGCGCGCCACCGAAGGCACCGCAGATCCCGGTGACCGTCAAGTTCCGCATCGGCATCGACGACGAGCACCACACGCACCTCGATGCCGGCCGCATCGCCGAGGCCGGAGGGCGCGGCCGCGGTCGCGCTGCACGCCCGCACGGCCGCGCAGCGCTACTCCGGCACCGCCGATTGGGAGCAGATCGCCGCGCTCAAGCAACACGTGCGGACGATTCCCGGTGCTCGGCAACGGCGACATCTACGACGCCAGCGACGCCGCTGGCGATGATGGCCACCACCGGATGCGACGGCGTCGTGATCGGCCGCGGCTGCCTGGGCCGGCCCTGGCTTTTCGCCGAGCTGTCGGCCGCGTTCACCGGCAGCCCCGCCCCCACCCCGCCCACGCTGGGCGAGGTCGCCGACATCATTCGCCGCCACGGCCAGCTGCTGGCCGCGCACTTCGGCGAGGACAAGGGCATGCGCGACATCCGCAAGCACATCGCCTGGTACCTGCACGGCTTCCCGGCCGGCTCCGAGCTGCGCCGAGCGTTGGCGATGGTCAAGACGCTCGACGAACTCGATTCGCTGCTGAGCCAACTGGACGGCGCCGTCCCATTCCCGGCCGCGGCGACCGGCCCGCGGGGGCGGCAGGGCTCACCAGCCCGCGTGGCGCTGCCCGAAGGCTGGCTGACCGATCCCGACGACTGCACCGTGCCGGCCGGGGCCGACGTGATGCACTCCGGTGGCTGAACCGGCCGCTCGAAATCGCGTCCGGCCCGATAACTCAGTACGATGTGGACCTTGCTGCATTGCGCGTTCGGTGGCGGATCGGTTACGTGCCGCCGCACGAGCGCGACAATGCGAGTGCGACCCACGGGTGGCGCGGGCCGCAGCGCTGACAACGGCAGCGCTGGGCCGATATCTGCGCACGGACACGCTGACGTCCACATCAGAGCTTCGGAGGCCGGTAGGACATGAGTGACGGCGAGGACGACGCCACTCTGCTCGGCGCATCGGCGCGCAGCCAGCTATCGCGCAAGCCGGTGCCGCCCTGGGAGCGGTTCTCGGAACCGCCGTCCGACTACAACCTCCATCGATGGCAGGCCGAGACCGCCGGTCGAGACCCGTCAGACATCCGCAGACGAGCCGGCTGACCGAAGAGTCCGGATGCACACCGAGGGCGGAGTCAGCGTCGCCGACCTGATCGCCAAAGTCGGCGCCCCGGCCAACCGGCCGGTCCACGCACCACCGCGTCGCGCCGGACATCGAACCCGCCGAGGCCGAGTCGGACCTGCCCGGTCGACTGCAGGACACGCAGGTCATCGAAGACCTGGCCTACTCGCTCGCGGCCGTCTCGGAGCTTCCCGACCTCGAGGCCGCCCACTATCGCGCACGGCGACGGGTCCACATCCGACGAGACTCTGGACGCGTCCCGAGCCGGAAAAACCGGGCATCGCCACCGGCCGATGCTGCTGGCCGCGCGCTCGGCGGCGGCACTGCTTGCCGTCTGGCGCTGGCCCTGACCGGCGGGGCGTGGCAGTGGAGCACGTCGAAGAACGCCCGGCTCAACACCATCAGCGCCCTCGACCCACACTCGGGCGACATCCGGGACCCCAACGGCCAGTACGGCGACGAAGACTTCCTGATCGTCGGCGTGGACTCCCGCGCCGGCGACAACGCCAACATGGGCGCCGGCAACACCGACGACGCCGACGGCGCCCGGTCGGACACCGTGATGCTGGTCAACATTCCGGCCAACCGCAAACGCGTGGTGGCGGTGTCTTTCCCCCGCGACCTGGCGATCACCCCGATGCAATGCGAGGCCTGGAACCCGGACACCGGTAAGTACGGACCCCTCTACGACGAGAAGACCAAGACCTGGGGTCCGAAGATGGTCTACACCGAGACCAAGCTGAACTCGGCGTTCGCCTTCGGCGGCCCGAAATGTCTGGTGAAGGAAATCCAGAAGCTGTCCGGTTTGAACATCAACCGCTTCATCGCCGTCGACTTCGCCGGCTTCGCGAGGATGGTCGATGCCCTCGGCGGCGTCGAGGTGTGCAGCAACACCCCGCTGCACGACTACGAGCTGGGCACGGTGCTCGAACACGCGCGGACGCCAAGTCCTCGACGGCTCACCGCCCTGAATTATGTGCGAGCCCGCCAAGTCACCACCGAGATCAACGGGGACTACGGCCGCATCAAACGCCAGCAGCTGTTCCTGTCGTCGCTGCTGCGTTCGATGATCTCCGAGGACACGTTGCTCGACCTCAACAAGCTCAACAACGTCGTCAACATGTTCATCAGCGACACCTACGTCGACAACGTGCAAGACCAAAGGACCTGGTCCAACTCGGCCAGTCGTTGCAGGGGATGGCGGCCGGGCACGTCACCTTCGTGACCGTGCCGACCGGCATAACCGACCAGAACGGCGACGAACCGCCGCGCATGGCCGATATGCGGGCGCTCTTCGACGCCATCATCAACGACGATCCGCTGCCCGAGGAAAACGACCAGAACGCAAAGAATCTGGGGACCTCCGACGACAAGTCGGGGCAGACGAAGGCACCCGCCACCAAGAAGGCGCCGACCCCCACGCCCGCCCCCACCGCGGCCCCCGAGGCTCGACACGAGCAGGTCACCACGACCACGCCGGGCGATGTCACCGTGCGGGTGTCGAACGCGACCACGCAGAGCGGCCTGGCGGCAACCGCGACCAGCCAGCTCAAGCAGGACGGCTTCAACGTGATGACGCCGGACGACTATCCGAGTTCGGTGAACACGACGACGGTGTTGTTCTCCCCCGGCAACGAGCAGGCCGCGGCCACCGTGGCGTCCTCGTTCGCCAACGCAAGAGTCCAGCGGGTTTCCGGCTACGGGCAGGTCGTTCAGGTGGTGCTCGGACCCGACTTCAAGGCGGTCAGCCACTCCCCCACCCAGCGGCTCGTCGATCAGCATGCAGATCGAACGCAGCGCTGGCAGCGCCCCGACCAAGCTGCCCGAGGACCTGACCGTCACCAACGCCGCCGACACCACCTGCGAGTAAGCGTCATTTGGCGGCGCTCGCGCCGCCCTTTTTCGGCGCCGAGAACGTAGGCTTGGCGATATGCGAACCGCCTACCACGAGCAGCTCTCGGAGCTATCCGAGCGGCTCGGCGAGATGTGCGGACTGGCAGGGGTCGCGATGGAGCGGGCGACCCAAGCGCTGCTGCAGGCCGATCTGGTGCTGGCCGAACAAGTGATCTCCGACCACGAAAAGATCGCCACGCTGAGCGCCCGCGCCGAGGAAAGCGCCTTCGTGCTGCTGGCCTTGCAGGCACCGGTCGCCGGTGATCTGAGGTCCATCGTGAGCGCCATCCAGATCGTCGCCGACATCGACCGGATGGGCGCGCTGGCCCTGCACGTCGCCAAGATCGCCCGCCGCCGGCATCCCCAGCACGCGCTGCCCGAAGAGGTCAATGGCTACTTCGCCGAAATGGGCAGGGTCGCAGTCGAATTGGGTAACAGCGCGCAAGAGGTGGTGATGTCCCGCGACCCGGAGAAAGCCGCCCGGATCCGCGAAGAAGACGACGCGATGGACGATCTGCACCGCCATCTGTTCTCGGTGTTGATGGACCGCGAATGGAAGTACGGCGTGGCGGCCGCCGTCGACGTGACCCTGCTGGGCCGGTTCTACGAGCGCTTCGCCGACCACGCCGTCGAAGTGGCGAGGCGCGTCATCTTCCAGGCGACCGGCAGACTGCCCGAAGACGAAACGAAACCCACCTCGCATTAGGCGAAGTCGCGTCCCGGGCTAGCCGAAGCGGCCGGAGATGTAGTCCTCGGTCGCCTTCTGGCTGGGGTTGGAAAAGATCTTCTCGGTGTCGTCGATCTCGACCAGCCGGCCCGGCTTTCCTGTTGCTTCCAGGTTGAAGAACGCGGTGTAGTCACTGACCCGGGCTGCCTGCTGCATGTTGTGGGTGACGATGACGATGGTGTAGTCCTGCTTCAGCTCGCTGATCAGCTCCTCGATGGCCATCGTCGAGATCGGGTCCAGCGCGGAGCACGGCTCGTCCATCAGCAGCACGTCGGGTTGCACGGCGATGGCCCGCGCGATGCACAACCGCTGCTGCTGGCCCCCGGACAATCCGCCGCCGGGCTTGTCCAACCGGTCCTTGACCTCATCCCACAGGTTCGCGCCGCGCAGCGAGTATTCGGCGGTCTCGTCGAGCAGCTTGCGGTTGCGCACGCCCTGCAGCTTCAAGCCGGCCACCACGTTGTCACGAATCGACATGGCGGGGAACGGGTTCGGTCGCTGGAACACCATCCCGATTGCCCGGCGCACACCGACCGGGTCGACACCGGCGCCGTAGATGTCCTCGTCGTCGAGCAGCACGCTGCCCTCGACCCGGCCGCCGGGGATGACCTCATGCATCCGGTTCAGCGTGCGCAGCACCGTCGTCTTGCCGCAGCCCGACGGGCCGATGAACGCCGTCACGCTGCGCGGCAGAATGGACAGCGTCACATCCGCGACCGCGTGAAACGAACCGTAGTAGATGTTGACGGCTTTGAGGTCCAACCGCTTGGCCACTTAGTGCTCCTGCCTATGACTTCTTGGCGCCAAGGAATTTCGCTATCGCTCGGGCCCCGATGTTGATGGTGGCGATCACCAGGATGAGGGTTAGGGCGGCACCCCACAACCGATCCGTGGGGACGGGGTTGACGCCGGCGCCCGCGATGGTCTGGTTGTACATCATGCCGGGCAGCGACCCCATGAACCCGCTGAAGATGTCGAAGTTCATGGACTGCGCGTAGCGGACGAGAATCAGGGTTCGGCGTGGTCACTGCGATCCCGGCACAGTTCTGTCGCTCCTTAAGCCCGGGGCCAGTTGGTCACTGCAGGGCATTGATCGCCGCAACCAGTCGATCTTTGACCTTATCGGGGAGCGGGACATAGCCGGCCGATGGAAGATCGGTCTGCCCGCTGCTGGCGGCCACCGTGAGGAACGACTTGATCGCGCCGGAGATGTCGGGGTCGGAGCCCTTCGAGCACACGATCTCGTACGTCGCGAGCACCAACGGGTAGGCGCCCGGCTCCTGGGAGCTGTACATCGGGTTGAGGTCGAGCACCAGGTCGTTGCCGTCGGACACGAAGTTGGCCGCCTTCACGGCGTTCCCCGCCGTCTCGTTGGTGAGCGGGACTACGACGCCCTTATTGGTGGCGATTTGGGCGTAGGGCATACCGCCCTGGTCGGCAAAGCCCTTCTCGACGTATCCGATTGCGCCCGGGGTGGCCCGCACGGCCTGAACGACACCGGCCGACTTGGCGGCCCCCTCGCCCACCCCGCCCTGAAACTCGGTGCCCACGCCTTTGGTCCAGCTCTGCGGTGCGGCGGCCGTCAGATACTTCTGCATGTTGTCGGTCGTCCCCGACGAGTCCGTCCGGTAGATCGGCGTGATCTTGATATCGGGCAGCGCGACGCCGGGATTGAGGGCCGCCAGGATCGGGTCATTCCAGGCCGTGATCCGTCCGCTGAAGATCTTGGCCAACGCGTCACTACTGACCACCAACGCCGGGACTCCGTCCAGGTTGTACACCAATGCGATCGGCCCGAACACCAGCGGCAAGTCCCACGCCGGGTTGCCGTCGCAGCGTGCGGCGGCCGGACCGATCTGGTCCGCGGCCAGCGCGGAGTCGGCGCCCGCGAAGTCGACATGGCCGGCGATGAACTGCTCACGCCCGGCACCCGAACCGGTTGGGTTGTACGACACGCTCTTGCCCGGGCAGTACTGGCCCCAGGCGTGGTTGAACAACGCCATCGCGTTTTGTTGAGCCGTCGAGCCTTCCGCCGTCAGCTTGTTCTTGCCGCTGCATCCCGCCGTGCCCGTGGGCCCGGAGACGGCCGCCGGGGACGCGCCTCGGCGGTTCTGGTCGCTGCCACAGCCAGTCAATGCGCCGCTACCGATCGCCACCGCCAGGGCCAGCCCCGCCAGCGCTCTTCCTCCCCTGTCGAGCCTCACCGATCTCGCTTCCTGACGCATTCGGACCCGCGCGTGCGCCGCCGGCCATCTCCCAAGAGGTTGCCAGGTCGTCGCGAAAATATGCTCCGCTGCAGCCCACGGCAACGTTTCACTAGCAAGCCCAGGTGAACAACCGGGGCGAGGGGCCCGCTGCCTGCGCGTTTGGTCAGCCGGCGGCGGGAGCGACCGCGTAGGCGGTGTCCACGCTGTAGGTGCTGAAGCCCAAGCGCTGGTAGGTGCGCACCGCGGCGAGGTTGTCCGCCTCCACGTAGAGCAGCACGGTCGGTTCGGCCGAGCCGGCCAGCCGGTGCGCCAACGACTCGATACCGATGGCCGTCAGCATCCGCCCGATGCCGCGGCCCTGCGCCGACGGGTCGACGCCCACGACGTAAACCTCCCCCAAGCCGGGTTTATCGGGGTGCACCTTGGTCCAGTGGAAGCCCAGCAGTTTGTCCGTCTGATCGCTTTCGGAGTCGCCGAACGCGAGGAACAAGCCGGCCGGGTCGAACCACGGTTCGTTGCGCCGCTCGGCCAGCTCGGCGTTCGGTCCAGCCGCCCTGTTCGGGGTGGTCGGCGAATGCGGCGTTGTTGACGCGCAGCAGCTCAGCGTCATCGGTCGGGCCCGCGTAGGTGCGGATCCGTACGCCGGGCAGGGGACGCACCAAGTCGTGGGTGTCACGCAGCGTGCGTCGCATCTGCAGCAGTTCACGTACCGGGGCCAGACCCAGCGCGCAGGCGGTGGCCCGGGCCGGCTCGAGAGTGCCGTGCGCCCAGAAGCGGTTGCGCCCGGCGGTCTCGGCCAACGCCGCACGCGACGAGCGCCGTCCCGAAGCCATGCCGCCGGGCCCGCGGGTGCACCACGAGCTCCGCCATTGCCGGCATCTGCATCGCGCGAGAGATTGAGGTAGCCGACGATCTCGTCGGTCTCGGTGATGCAGTAGATGCCCGGTGCGATCGTGCGCGAGTTCGCGCAGCACCTGTTCGCCGACAGGCGCGACTCCGTCGAATTCCGTTGCCGCCGTGACGAGTTCGCGCACTTGCCGCTGGTCGTCCGCGGTCAGCGTCGAGCGCCAGTGGGCCGCGGTCACTGACTGCGCAACGGGTCGCCCAGGGGCTCTTGCAGATCTTCGGAGTCGGACTCGACGTCGTCGACGTCGTCGGGCTCCGCGATCGGCGCGCGGCCGCGCGCCGGCCGTACGGCCTTGTACCCGACGTTGCGGACGGTGCCGATCAACGCCTCGTATTCGGGGCCGAGTTTGGCGCGCAGCCGACGCACGTGCACATCGACGGTGCGGGTGCCACCGAAGAAGTCGTATCCCCACACCTCGTGGAGCAGCTGCGCGCGGGTGAATACGCGCCCGGCATGCTGGGCCAGGTACTTCAGCAACTCGAACTCTTTGTAGGTCAGGTCGAGCGGGCGACCCCGCAGTCGCGCGGTGTAGGTGCCCTCGTCGATCACCAGCTCACCCAGGCTGACCTTGCCGGCGCTTTCCTGGCTCGGCCAGCCCGCCGCGGCGACCGATCACCAGCCGCAGCCTCGCGTCGATCTCGGCGGGGCCGGTGCTCGGCAGCAGGATCTCGTCCAGCCCCCAGTCGGCGTTGACCGCCACCAGGCCGCCTTCGTTGACGACAGCCACGACGGGGACGGATCGGCCCGCGGTGCTCAGCAGACGGCAAAGGCCGCGCGCCGCCGACAGGTCGGTGCGCGCATCGACGATCACGACGTCCGCTGTCCCTGCCTCGAGCAACGAGGACAGTTCCGTCGGCGCCGTCCGCACGGTGTGGGGAAGCAGCGACAACGAGGGCAGGACCGGGTCCGGATGCGGCTCCGAGGTCAGCAGTAATAGCTCCAACTAGCCCCTCCAGCTCGGGGGGAACGGCATCTTCACAATTCGTAACGCAACAACGCGTTAGTTGCCAGGTCACCTAACGATAACTTGCCACCTGCCATTCTTGCGTGGCGACGAGGCAGTGTGAGCCGCGCCACCGGGGCGGTCGGCGACACGACGGGCAGAGGGTTACGCGAGAATATGCGGGTGCGCAAGGTGCTGATCGCGCTGTCGGCCGCGGCGATCGCCGTGGCCGTGGTCGTGCTCGGTGCCGTCGGCGTCGACTTCGGGACCAGCATCTACGCCGAATACCGGCTGGCGCGCAGCGTGCGCAAAGCGGCCGACCTGAGGTTCGACCCGTGCGTGGCAATCGTGGCGTTCCCATTCATCCCGCAGGCGATGCGCCACCACTACAACGAGATCGAGATCAAGGCCAACGGCGTCGACCATGCGACGGTCGGCGAGGCCTCGCTGGAGGCGACCATGCACTCGGTCGACCTGACCGAGGCGTCCTGGCTGATCAGGCCGGACGCGAAGCTGCCGGTCGGCAAGCTGGAGAGCCGCATCATCATCGACTCGACCCACCTGGGCCGATTCATGGGCATCAGCGATCTGATGGTCGAGGCGCCGCCCAAGGAGACCAACGACGCCACCGGCGGCACCACCGAGTCGGGCATCTCCGGCAGCAACGGCCTGGTGTTCACCGGCACCCCGCACTCGGCCGACTTCGACACCGGGTCAGCGTCTCGGTGGACCTGTCCATCGCCGGGCGACCAGCGACGCTGGTGTTCACCCGACCGGCGTCCACCGGCCGGACACCGCCGACCAGAGCGTTCCCGACGACAAGCGGACGCGGTGCTGCCGCGTTCACCAGCAGCCTGCCCGGCCAGCGGCTGCCGTTCGGGGTGGCGCCCACCCGAGGGGGCCCGGGGCTCCGACGTCATCATCGAGGGCATCGCCAGGGAGTAACCATCGCTCTCGACGGGTTCAAGCAGTCATGACCTTCACGTGATCGCCACCATGGCGGCGGCGCTGGCGCACTGGCCGCCGTCGTCGCTGGCTGCTGACGCGGCGTCCGGCGTGTCTGCGCGAGATCCCGGCGCGTCCGGACGCCGTCGACACCAGCGATCTGGGCCTGTCCGGACCGGGCCGACCATCGTGCACTTCAGCGCGGTGTGGTGCGGGCCGTGCGCCGGGGTGCGCCGGGTGGTCAACCAGGTCTGCGCCGACTGGGCGACGTCGCGCACGTCGAAATCGACATGGACGCCAATCCGGCTGCCGCGCGGCGGCTTTCGGTGCTGTCGCTGCCGACGACGTTCATCTTCGACGCCGACGGCCGCCAGCGGTACCGGACCGCGGGTGCCCAAGGCCGCCGACCTGCGGTCGGCGCTGCAACCGCTGTTGGCTTGATCGCTGTCATTGGGTAAGCTGGCCGACGTGTCCAGCCCGCCTTGAGCCCCTGCTCACCAAGCGTCGCGCAGTCGATCTGTGCCGCATCGCGGGTTGTTGCTGTTGCTGTAGCTGCTGAGTCGCCGCGCGTTTTCGCGCAGCACTCGGAGCGGCCCCGGAACTTACCGTGGCCTGCTCCCGCCGTTCTTCCCAGCAACAGGAGTATCCTGGAGTATTACCGTGCCGAGCAGCAACACCACCACCGACCAGACACCGTGGACGTGCGCGGACCCCGCTTCGCCGCCTGGGTCACCACCGCCGTCCTGGTGGTCACGCTCGTCGTCGCTGCCGTCAGCCCGCTGGCGGCGGCGCTCATTCTGGGCGTGCAGGCCGTCGTCTTCGCCATCGGCGCGCTCGGCGGCCCGCGCAAGCACCCCTACGGGCGGGTATTCGCCAGCGTCGTGGCACCCCGGCTCGAGCCCGGTCACCGAGCGCGAACCGGTGCCGCCGCTGAAGTTCGCCCAACTCGTCGGCTTCGTCTTCGCGCGTCGTCGGGTGTCGGCGGGTTCGCCGCGGGCGCCTTCCTGCTCGGTGTGATCGCCACCGCCGTTCGCGCTGGTCGCGGCGTTCCTCAACGCGGCCTTCGGCATCTGCCTGGGCTGCCAGCTCTACCCGCTGGTCGCGCGTTCCGAGGCGCCGCGCGCACCGCATGACCCTTCATCAGCAAGCAATCGAAAGGATCCCCCTCATGGCACGCTCCGACGTCCTGGTCTCCGCCGACTGGGCCGAGAGCAATCTCGACGCCGCCAGCGTCGTCTTCGTCGAAGTCGACGAGGACACCAGCGCCTACGACACCGGCCACATCCCCGGCGCGGTCAGGCTGGACTGGCGGACCGATCTGCAGGACCCGGTCAAGCGCGACTTCGTTGACGCTCAGCAGTTCTCGAAGCTGCTCAGCGACCGCGGCATCTCCAACGACGACACCGTGATCCTCTACGGCGGCAACAACAACTGGTTCGCCGCCTACGCGTACTGGTACTTCAAGCTGTACGGCCACGAGAACGTCAAGCTGCTCGACGGCGGCCGCAAGAAGTGGGAGCTCGACGGGCGCGCGCTGTCCACCGACACCGTCAGCCGGCCGGCCACCACGTACACCGCCGCGGCGCCGGACAACAGCATCCGCGCGTTCCGCGACGAGGTCATCGCGGCGATCAACACCAAGAACCTGGTCGACGTGCGCTCGCCCGACGAGTTCTCCGGCAAGATCCTCGCGCCGGCGCACCTGCCGCAGGAGCAGAGCCAGCGGCCCGGCCACATCCCCGGCGCGATCAACGTGCCGTGGAGCAAGGCGGCCAACGAGGACGGCACCTTCAAGTCCGACGAGGAGCTGGCCAAGCTGTACGCCGATGCCGGCCTGGACGGCAACAAGGAGACCATCGCGTACTGCCGCATCGGTGAGCGGTCGTCGCACACCTGGTTCGTGCTGCAGGAACTGCTGGGCCACAAGAACGTCAAGAACTACGACGGCAGTTGGACGGAATACGGCTCTCTCGTGGGCGCCCCGATCGAGTTGGGAAGTTGATATGTGCTCTGCACCCAAGCAAGGACAGACCCTGCCCGCCGGCGTCGACCTGGAGAAGGAGACGGTGATCACCGGCCGTGTGGTCGACGGCGACGGGCAGACGGTCGGCGGCGCGTTCGTGCGGCTGCTGGACGCCACCGACGAGTTCACCGCCGAGGTCGTCGCGTCGGCGACCGGTGACTTCCGGTTCTTCGCGGCGCCGGGCTCCTGGACGCTGCGCGCGCTGTCGGAGATCGGCAACGGCGACGCCGTGGTGGCGCCGTCGCGGCGCCGGCATCCACGAGGTCGACATCAAGGTCGCCTGACGGCCCCGGCCGGCCTGCCGGGCATCGCGCGGGACGAATAAACTCGTCCCCGTGGTCCTTTTCTTCGAGATCCTGCTGGTGGCTGCCGTCGTGGTGATCACCTGGTTCGCGCTGTACGCGCTGTATCGGCTCATCACCGACGAATCGTGACCTCCGACGAGGACCATCCGGTCCGGCAGTCCGGCGATCGCGCGGTCGCCGCCGCCGCCGAGCGCGCCAAGGAGACCGCCGGCCGCAACATCCCCGTCTTCGACGATCTGCCGCTGCCCGCCGACACCGCCAACCTGCGCCAAGGCGCCAACCTCACGACGCGCTGCTGGCGCTGCTGCCGCTGGTCGGGGTGTGGCGCGGCGAGGGCGAGGGCCGCGGACCCGACGGCGACTACCGGTTCGGCCAGCAGATCGTGGTCTCGCACGACGGCGGCGACTACCTGAATTGGGAGGCCCGGTCCTGGCGGCTCACCGAGACGGGCGACTACCAGTAACCCGGCCTGCGCGAGACCGGCTTCTGGCGCTTCGTCGACGATCCCGACGACCCGAGCGAATCTCAGGCGATCGAGTTGCTGTTGGCGCACTCGGCCGGCTACGTCGAGCTGTTCTACGGACGGCCGCGCACCCAGTCGTCGTGGGAGCTGGCGACCGATGCGCTGGCCCGCAGCCGGTCGGGTGTGCTGGTCGGCGGCGCCAAGCGGCTCTACGGCATCGTCGAGGGCGGCGACCTGGCCTACGTCGAAGAGCGGGTCGACGCCGACGGCGGCCTGGTGCCCCACCTGTCGGCGCGGCTGTCGCGGTACGCCGGCTACGTCGCCGCTACCGAGCGGGGAGTGCAGACATGGAGCGGCCCCCGAGCGAGGCTCCTGGTTGGACAGACCGGAAGCTCGGGGGCCGGGTGGCTGCGGGGAATTCGCTAGCGCGCGTACATCGCCAGCTCTTCCGAGCCAGTGCAGCTAGCGCGCAGCCACCTCACATGTCCATGAAGCTATCAATTTCGCGGACCACCTCCTTCCTCGTGTACGGCCGACCGTACCCGCGATTCCGCGAGCCGACAACACAATTCAGCGCTTAGCGATCGCTGACGATTGCCGAGTCGACCAATGCGGCGAATTCGGCGGCCAACGGAGAGCGAGGCAGCGGCCGACCGTCGAGCGTGTGCACGCGGGCGGCCAACGTCATGCTCGAGACCAACCAGATCCCTTGCGCGGCATCGAGATCGGCGAGCCTTAACGCGCGATAGTCGCAGTCGTACCCCTTGGCCCGCGCCACCTCGAAGAGGGCCTGCTGCGTGGTGCCACGCAAAATCGGATACCACGGCGGCGGCGTCAGCAGGCACAGGCTCCCGCCCGCTCCCGTCTCGCCATCGGTCGCGATCACCACCGTCGAGCGCGGGCCTTCCAGGATGTAGCCGTCCGAGCTGACGAAGATGACGTCACCGGCGCCCTGCCGGGCGGCATGACGCAAGGCGGCCATGTTGACCGCGTAGGACAGTGTCTTGGCCCCGGCCAGCAGCCACGGCATCGCGTCGGTACCGGCCGCGGGCAGTCCTCGGTCCAAGGTCACCGCGGCCAGCCCCTCGCGCCGAACCGCCGTCACTCGTTCGGGAACAGCGTTGACCATCACATAGGCTGTCGGCGCGGTGCCGCTCTCCCGGCCGCGGCTGTAGATCAGGCGCATCGCGCCTTCGTCCGCGGTGCCCGCGACCCAGTGCCGAGTGGCCACGCCGATCGCGCTGCGCCAGTTGGGCAGGTCCGGCTCGGGCAGATCCATCAGCTTGGCCGACTGGGTCAGCCGCTGCAGATGGGACTCGACCAGGCAGGGCCTGCCGTCGCGGACCAACAGCGTCTCGAAGATGCCGTCGCCGCGAACCGCTGCCAGGTCGTCGGCGTGCAGCAGCGGGACATCCGGCGGATGAACATCGCCGTCCAGCGTGACGATCACACCCGTCCGGCCTGCCATGGAGGTAAAGCCTAGCCGCGCCTGTGCGACGGGCCGCACGCTCGGCGGACGGGACGTTCAGGGGTCCGTAGAGTTGACGTGTGACTCGCGCCGGCGACGATGCAGAGCTGAGTGATGAGGAGGAGCGGCGCACATGACTGCAGTGCCTGCACCCGATGCCGGACCCGACGCTGGCGCCATCTGGCATTACGGCGATCCGCTGGGCGAGCAACGCGCGGCCGAAACCGATGCGGTAGTGGTGGACCGCTCGCACCGCGCGGTGCTCACCCTGACGGGTGGCGACCGCCAGAAGTGGCTACACAGCATCTCCACCCAGCACGTCAGCGACCTCCCCGAGGGTGCCAGCACGGAGAACCTCAGTCTCGACGGTCAGGGCCGCGTCGAGGATCACTGGATCCAAACCGAACTCGGCGGCACCACCTACCTCGATACCGAACCGTGGCGGGGCCAACCGCTGCTGGACTACCTGCGCAAGATGGTCTTCTGGTCCGATGTCACCCCGGCCGCCGCCGACATGGCGGTGGTTTCGCTCTTGGGGCCGCGACTGGCCGACCGGGCGGTGCTCGACGCGCTCGGCCTGGACGCCCTGCCCGCCGAGCTGACCGCGATCGCGGTCGCCGGCGGTGGCTTTGTGCGCCGGATGCCCGGCGCCCCTGCCGGCCAGATCGAACTGGATTTGCTGGTCCCGCGCGGCGAGTCCGCCGGCTGGCAGAAACGCTTGGTGCAGGCGGGACTGCGACCGGCTGGGGTCTGGGCGTACGAAGCCCACCGGGTGGTGGCGCTGCGTCCGCGACTGGGAGTCGACACCGATGAGCGCACTATTCCGCACGAGGTGGGGTGGATCGGCGGTCCCGGCGAGGGTGCCGTCCACTTGGACAAGGGCTGTTACCGGGGGCAAGAGACCGTCGCACGGGTGCACAACCTCGGTAAGCCGCCCCGGACGCTGGTGCTGTTGCACCTGGACGGCTCGGTGGAGCGGCCCTCGACGGGTGACCCGGTGCTCGCCGGCGGTCGCGTCGTCGGCCGCCTTGGCACCGTGGTGGATCACGTGGACCTTGGGCCCGTGGCCCTCGCGCTAATCAAGCGCGGGGTGCCGGCCGACACCGAACTGGCGACCGGCCCACAGGCCTCGGTTGCTGCGGTGATCGACGCCGATTCGCTGCCGCCCACGGAACAGATCGGTGCGGGACGGCTGGCCGTTGAACGGTTGCGGGGCGGTGCGAGATAATCATCGATGACGTCCGCCACAGCGGCAGGGGGCACCAACGCCCAACCGTAAGGCACGGTAAACTGTCGGCAGGACAATAACGACACCAGTAGATCGGAGCCGCCTGATTCGGGCCGCTCCGTTATTGCGCGAGGGGGTTCCCCCATGGGCCGCGGCCGGGCTAAGGCAAAGCAGACCAAGGTTGCTCGAGAACTCAAATACAGTTCCCCGCAGACCGACTTCCAGCGGCTTCAGCAAGAGCTGGCAGGGACGGGTGCCGACGACTCCACCGGGCTGGAGGACGACGGCGTCGGCGATCCTTGGGAAGACACCGACGACTGGCGTCGCTGAAACTCACGTCGCTGTGCCGGTGCAATCCGCTTCGGCACGGCGCTAACCCGGCTCCCGCCTTCTAAAATCTCGGGTGCTGCCCGACAAGCTTTGCCCGCGGGCCCTCTTTGCCGCCCTTGCAGACCGTCCCCAACACCCAGCAATCCAAGTGACGGGCCGTCAAGATGGCCAAGGCGCGGTCGGTGTCCTCGGGCGCGACGACGGCGACCATGCCCACGCCCATGTTGAACGTCTTCTCCATCTCCTCCCGCCTCACCCGGCCACGCTGAGCGATCATGGCGAACACCGGTGCGGGCGTCCAGGTCCCGCGGTCGATTTCGGCGACCAGGCCGTGCGGGATGACGCGTAGCAGGTTGCCGGCCAGCCCGCCGCCGGTGACATGGCAGAACGTGCGGACATGGGTTTCGGCGGTCAGCGCCAGGCAGTCTTTGGCGTAGATCCGGGTGGGTTCCAACAACTCCTCACCCAACGTGCGGCCGAACTCCTCGACATAACCGGCCAGGTTCATCCGGTCGATCTCGAGTAGCACCGTGCGGGCCAACGAGTACCCGTTGGAATGCAGGCCGGAGGAACCCATCGCGATGAGCGTGTCGCCGGGCTTGACGCGATCGGGCCCCAACACGTCGTCGGCCTCGACGACGCCGACACCGGTCGCCGAGATGTCGTAGTGGTCCGGTTCCATCAGACCGGGGTGTTCGGCGGTTTCGCCGCCGAGCAACGCGCAGCCGGCGCGCACGCATCCCTCGGCGATACCCGCCACGATCGCGCTGAGGCGTTCCGGCACCGTCCGGCCCACCGCGATGTAGTCCTGCAGGAACAGCGGCTCGGCGCCGCAGACCACAAGGTCGTCGACCACCATCGCGACCAGGTCCAGGCCGACGGTGTCGTGCTTGTCCATCGCCTGGGCGACCGCCAGCTTGGTTCCCACACCGTCGGTGGACGCCGCGAGCAGCGGTTCGCGGTAGTCGTTGCGCAAAGCGAACAACCCGGCGAACCCGCCCAGGCCGCCCCGCACCTCGGGCCGGGTGGCCCTTGTCGCCAGCGGCTTGAACATTTCAACGGCGCGGTCACCGGCCTCAATGTCCACCCCGGCCGACGCGTAGGTGATGCCGTGGCTGCCCGGGTTTCGTCCGGGGCTTTTTCCGGGATCCGTCATCGCGATAAAGGCTACCGGGCGCCGCCGACCGCCGTTATCAAACGTCTTGGAAGGGGCGAATCGGATGTCCTTCAGTGGACGATGGGCACTTCGTCGGGCGCCAGATCGTCGAGCCCGGCTCCGCGCGCGGCGTTGGCGAGCATGTGCTCGATGACGTTCTTACCCAAGGCCGTCTCCTCGGGCAGTTCGATCGGATACTTGCCGTCGAAGCAGGCGGTGCAGAGCCGCGACGCGGGTTGCTCGGACGCCGCGACCAGGCCGCGCAGCGAGATGTAGCCGAGGCTGTCCGCCCCGATGGCGTGCCGTACCGCTTCGAGCATTTCCTCTTTGTCTTGCACGGCGTTGGCGATCAACTCGGCCGGCGACGGGAAGTCGATGCCGTAGAAGCAGGGCCATTTCACCGGCGGTGACGCAATACGCACGTGGACTTCGACGGCGCCGGCCTCGCGCAGCATCCGCAACAGCGCGCGCTGGGTGTTTCCCCGCACGATCGAGTCGTCGACGACGATGAGCCGCTTGCCGCGGATTACCTCTTTCAGCGGGTTGAGCTTCAACCGGATACCGAGCTGGCGGATAGTCTGGGACGGCTGGATGAATGTGCGCCCGACGTAGGCGTTCTTCATCAGGCCCTGCCCGTACGGAATGCCGGACTCCTGCGCGTATCCGACCGCGGCGGGGGTGCCCGACTCCGGGACCCCGATCACCAGGTCGGCGTCGACCGGGCATTCACGGGCCAGCCGGCGACCGATCTCCACCCGGGTGCCGTGCACGGACCGGCCGGCGATCGTGCTGTCCGGGCGAGCCAGGTAGACGTACTCGAAGGCGCAGCCCTTGGGCGTGGGGTTGGCGAAACGGGTGGAGCGCACCCCGTCCGCGTCGATCGCCAGTAGCTCGCCTGGCTCGATATCGCGCACGAACGACGCGCCGACGATGTCGAGCGCGGCCGTTTCGGAGGCCACCACCCAGCCGCGATCCAGTCGTCCGAGCGAAAGTGGCCGTACCCCATGCGGATCGCGGCAGGCATACAGCGTGTTCTCGTCCATGAACGTCAGGCAGAACGCGCCGCGCACGGCTGGCAGCAGGTCCAGCGCCGCCTGCTCCAGGGTGGAATCGGCCGCGCCGTGGGCCAGCAGCGCGCCCAGGATGTCGGAGTCCGTCGTCGCCGGGGCGGGGCAGCGCCGGGCGATCAGCCCCGCGTCGCGGGCGCGGGCGGCAAGCTCGGCGGTATTGACCAGATTTCCGTTGTGCCCCAAGGCGACCCCGGTGCCGGCCGCGGTGTT
The DNA here is from genome assembly GCA_963850895.1 of uncultured Actinomycetota bacterium. Taxonomy (GTDB): domain Bacteria; phylum Actinomycetota; class Actinomycetes; order Mycobacteriales; family Mycobacteriaceae; genus Mycobacterium. Next base: position 142,163 of record CAWKNK010000011.1, read on the forward strand.
GCGAAACACCGGTTGCGCGTTCTCCCACGTAGTGTCGCCCGTGGTGGAGTAGCGGCAATGCCCGATGGCGACGTGGCCCGGCATCGCCGCGAGCGTCTGCTCGTCGAACACCTGGCTGACCAAGCCCAAGTCTTTGAAGACGAGGACCTGCGAGCCATCGGCGACGGCGATGCCCGCGGCTTCCTGCCCGCGATGCTGCAGGGCGTACAAGCCGTAGTAAGTGAGTTTTGCGACATCCTCGCCCGGGGCCCAAACCCCAAATACGCCACACTCTTCACGGGGCGAGTTCAGGTCCTGCTCGGGCTCCTGGACGGTCACGATTGGGCGGCTCCCCGGGGAACGGTTGGTGACGTAACGGAGTCTACGGGTCCGACGCCCGCGTCCGCGAATCAACAGCGCGTGTTGCGTGCCGAAAATTCCCTCGACCCACCCTAAACCTGCAGTTCAGGGTTATTATTCAGCTGACATCGAACAGGGGTAGACAGTGTTCGATCTCACCGGCTCGAGAGCCTGAAAGGCTCAGCGCAGCGGCTTCCTTCGCCTCCTGGAACGACAGCAGCCCGGCCGCCAACAGCAGCCAGGTCCGTGGATCGGTCTCCACCACGTTGGGCGGCGTGCCGCGGGTGTGTCTGGGCCCGGCGACGCACTGCACCGCGGCGAACGGCGGGATCCGCACCTCGACGCTGGCGCCCGGCGCCACGGCGGCCAGGGTGCGCGCGGTGAGCCGGACGGCGGTGCCGAGGCTCTCGCGGTCGGGGGCAGGCCGGGATTCGTCTCGCAACCAGTCCACGACGGCCGACACGGCCTGCCGGGTCTTTGCCGGATCTGCCTTCTGACGGGCGGCCATACCCTAGGGTCTCAAACTCATGGAGCGTCGTCGCTTGCGGCGCGGGCCACCCTACAAGTCCGTCGGCCTCGTGACGGTCGTCCTCATGGGGTTGGTCGGGTCGCTGCTGTACCTGCAGTTCCGGGGCGACCTCACGCCGACCACGAAGCTGACCATGGTCGCCACCCGGGCCGGCCTGGTGATGGATCCCGGATCCAAGGTCACCTATAACGGGGTGCAGATCGGGCGGGTGGCGAGCATTTCCGAGATCACCCGCGACGGCAAGCCGGCCGCCAAGGTGGTGCTGGATATCACCCCCCGGTACGTCAAGATGATCCCGGCCAACGTGGCGGCCGCCATCAAGGCGACCACGGTGTTCGGCAACAAATATGTCGCATTGAGTTCGCCGCCTAAGCCCGCGGCGCAATCGATCACACCGTCGACCGTGATCGACGCGACCTCGGTGACCACCGAGTTCAACACCGTGTTCGAGACGCTCATGTCGATCGCGGAGAAAGTCGATCCGGTCAAGGTGAACCTGACGCTCGGCGCGGCCGCGCAAGCCCTGACGGGACTGGGCGAAAAGTTCGGCGCCTCTTTGGTCAACGGCAACACAATCCTCGACGACGTGAACCCCCGGATGCGCGAAATCCGGGCCGACATTGCGCGGTTGGCCGCTCTGGGTGAGACCTACGCCAACGCCTCGCCGGACCTCTGGGACGCGCTTGACCACGGGGTGACCGCGGCGCGCACGCTCAACCGCCAGCAAGTCGATCTGGATGCGGCGCTGCTGGCGACGGCCGGACTGGGCGGCACGGGCGCCGATGTTTTCGGACGCGGCGGGCCGTACCTGGCGCGGGGAGCCGACGATCTGGTCGGCTCCAGCCAGCTGCTCGACGAGTACAGTCCGGAGATCTTCTGCACCATACGCAATTTCAACGAAGTCGGACCCAGGATCCACAACGCCCTCGGCGACAACGGCTACTCGCTGGGCGCCCACGCGGCGGGCGCAATCGCCGGGGCGCCCAACCCGTATATCTGGCCGGAGAATCTGCCCCGGACCAACGCCAGGGGCGGTCCCGGCGGCCGGCCGGGCTGTTGGCAGACCATCACCCGGCAGCTGTGGCCGGCGCCGTTTCTGGTGATGGACACCGGCGCGAGCATGGCTCCCTACAACCACTTCGAGATCGGCTCGCCACTTGCGGTCGAGCACGTGTGGGGTCGCCAGCTGGGCGACTACACCATTAACCCCTGACGCTCAGCGCGGCGATCGCGCCGGCCTCATTGATGGCCAAGTGCGCCAGCATGGGCGCGGCGAGGCTGTCGGAACGGTCTGCCAGCCAGCCGAATAGCCACCCCGCGATGCCGGTCACCAGCACGGTGCCCACCACCGGCTCGCCCGCCGCCCGCGCGTCCGCAATGTGGGAGAGCCCAAAACTTGCCGCTTGCAACAACCTTCCGCCGGACCTGCCGCACGCACCGGAAGCGGTTGTGGTCAATGCCGCGCGGAACGCGGCCTCCTCGGCCCAGACGGTGCCGACGGGGATCCGCAGCAGCAGCCAACCGGGCACCGACCCGGGCGGCTCCCGGTCGGCCATGGACGCCCGCACCAACGGCACGGCCGCCGTCGCGGCGATCGCGCTCGCCGCGGCCGCGCCGGCCGCCGACCCCAGCCGCAGCCCCGCCCACAGCCGCGGCGGATACAAGCCCAGCGGTGCACGCGTCCCAAGCACCAGCAGCCCGGCCGCACCGGCCTGCGCCGTGACCCGCCATGCCGTGGGCAGTCGCGGACCGACGAAGCTCCAGCCGACCAGGGCGGCGGCCAAAGAGAACGCACGAGCCCGACGGAAACCGTTCTCGCCCATCAGGATTCGCCGCTGCGGCTCATCCGAAGAGACGCGGCAACACCGCCTCGGACGTCTCGCGCAGTTCCGCCAGCGACACGGTGAACAGGCCCTGAACCTCCACCGCGTCCGAGGCCTGATCGACGACGCCGATGCGCACCGCGGGCAATCCCCGCGCCTCGCACATCGCGCGGAACCGACTCTCCTCGGTGCGCGGCACCGCCACCAGAATCCGGCCCGCCGACTCGGAGAACAACGTCACGAACGGATCGGCGCCCTCGGGAAGCACGATGCGGCAACCGGTTTCGCCCGCCAGCGCCGCCTCCACGATGGCCTGCGCGAGCCCGCCTTCGGACAGGTCGTGCGCCGCCGACACCAGCCCGTCGCGGGACGCCGCGCTCAGCACTTCGGCCAGCAGCTTTTCGCGCGCCAGATCGACCGCCGGCGGCAACCCACCCAGATGGTCGGCGGTCACCTGGGCCCAGATGGAACCGTCGAATTCGTCGCGGGTATCGCCCAGCAGCATCAGGGCCTCGCCCGGTTCGCCGCCCAGGCCGGTTGGGATGCGCCGGCCGACATCGTCGAGGACGCCGAGCACACCGACGACCGGTGTGGGCAGGATCGCCGCCGACCCGGTCTGGTTGTAGAAGCTGACGTTGCCGCCGGTCACCGGAATACCAAGGGCCGCACAACCATCGGCCAACCCCCGCACCGCCTGTGAGAACTGCCACATCACCCCGGGGTCTTCCGGGGAACCGAAGTTGAGGCAATTGGTCACCGCGACCGGGGTAGCACCGGTGACGGCGACGTTGCGGTAGGCCTCGGCGAGCGCGAGTTGGGCTCCGGCATACGGGTCGAGCAGCGTGTAGCGGCCCGACGCGTCGGTCGATAGGGCGATCCCGCGGCCGGTGGTTTCGTCGACGCGAAGCACGCCGCCGTCGGCGCGCTCGGCCAGCACGGTGTTGCCGCGCACGTAGCGGTCGTACTGTTCGGTGATGAAGGCACGGCTGCACAGGTGCGGGCTGCCCAGCAGCGCAAGCAAAGTCGCGCGCAGCTCCTCGCCCGTTGCCGGCCGCGGCAGGCTCGTTGACCGGTCCGCGTTCAGGGCGTCCTGCGATTCGGGCCGCGCGACCGGCCGCTGATACACCGGCCCCTCGTGCGCCACGGTGCGCGGGGGCACGTCGACGACCGTCTCGCCGCGCCAGGTGATCCGCAACCGGTCGCCGTCGGTGACCGCGCCGATCACCGTGGCCAGCACGTCCCATTTGCGGCACACCGCCAGAAAGGCGTCCACGTTCTCCGGCGCGACCACGGCGCACATCCGCTCCTGCGACTCGCTGCAGAGCACCTCCGCGGGCGTCATGTCCTTGGCTCGCAACGGGACGGTGTCGAGTTCGATCGTCATCCCGCCGTCACCGGCCGACGCCAATTCTGAAGTCGCGCAAGCCAATCCGGCGCCGCCAAGGTCCTGGATGCCGATCACCAGGCCGCCCGCGTAGAGCTCGAGGCAGCACTCGATGAGGACCTTTTCCATGAAGGGGTCGCCCACTTGCACCGAGGGCAGCTTCTTGCGGGATCCCTCGCTGTCGAAGGTGTCCGATGCCAGCACCGACACCCCGCCGATGCCGTCGAGCCCGGTGCGCGCACCGAACAGGATGATCTTGTTCCCGGTGCCCGAGGCGAACGCCAGGTGCAGGTCCTCCTGGCGTAACACGCCCACGCACAACGCGTTTACCAACGGGTTGCCGGCGTAGCACGCGTCGAAGACAGTCTCGCCGCCGATATTGGGCAACCCCAGCGAGTTGCCGTAGCCGCCGATCCCGCGGACCACCCCGTCGACCACCCGGCGAGTGTCCGGCGCGTCGGCGGCGCCGAACCGAAGCTGGTCCATCACCGCGACCGGTCGCGCGCCCATGGCCATGATGTCGCGGACGATGCCGCCGACTCCGGTGGCCGCGCCCTGGTAGGGCTCGACGTAGGACGGGTGGTTGTGCGATTCCACTTTGAAGGTGACGGCCCAGCCGTCGCCGATGTCGACCACGCCGGCGTTTTCGCCGATGCCGGCCAGCATGCCGGTGCGCATCTCGTCGGTGGTGGTCTCACCGAAGTAGCGCAGGTGGACCTTGGAAGACTTGTACGAGCAGTGCTCGCTCCACATCACCGAATACATCGCCAGCTCGGTGTCGGTGGGCCTGCGGCCCAGGATCTCGCGAATCCGCTGATACTCGTCGTCTTTGAGGCCCAGCTCGGCGAACGGCTGCGGCTGGTCGGGGCTGGCAGCGGCGTGCTCGACGGTGTCGATCGCCTGGGTGCGGGCGCTCGTCCCGGAGACAGTCACGCCAGACAGTCTAGGGCTGTGCTGCTGTCGCCGTCGGGTCGCCGCGGTGGCTATTGACCGACGACGCAGAAGACGTTGCCCTCGGGGTCGGCCAGCACCACCCAGCGGAAATTGTCGCCGAAACTGTGCCGGCCGACCTCGGTGGCCCCGGCGGCTGTCAGCCGAGACACCTCGGCATCAACGTCGGCGGGGCCGAAGTCGAGGTGCACGCGGTTTTTCCCGGGCGTGGGATCGGGCACCTTCTGGAATCCGAGCCGGGGGCCTTCCGACAAAGTCACCACGGTGAATTCGTCGGCGAGCAACTCCTGTGTCGTACCACCAAACTGCTCGGCCCACCATCCGGCCAGCTTCGCGGGATCGCTGCAGTCGAAGGTGATCATCTCCACGTTGAGCGCCATACCGCCAGACCTTAGGCCTCACAAGGGCTCAGGCGAAAGGAACGCCCGCATCGCCGACGAGTAGGCGGCCACGTCGTGAGCGCCCATCAATTCGCGCGCCGAGTGCATCGCCAGCTGCGCGGCACCGACATCGACGGTGGGGATGCCGGTCCGCGCCGAGGCCAGCGGCCCGATCGTCGACCCGCACGGCAGGTCGGCGCGGTGCTCGTAGCGCTGCAGGGCGACCCCGGCCCGCTGGCAGGCCAGCGCGAAGGCCGCGGCCGTCCGTCCGTCGGTGGCGTAGCGCAGGTTGGGGTGCACCTTGAGCACCGGTCCGGCGTTGACCTCGATGGGGTGGCCGGGCTCGTGCCGCTCCGGATAGTTGGGGTGGGTCGCGTGCGCCATGTCCGCCGAGACCAGCAACGAGTCGGGCAGCCGGCGCAGGAAGTCTTCCCGGGTGCCGCCGGCCGCGAGCACGATCCGCTCCAGGACGGTCCCGAGCAGGTCGGACTGGGCGCCGTGGTCGGAGGACGAACCGACCTCCTCGTGGTCGAAGAGCACCAGCACGGGCAGGAAACCCCCCGGCTCCGAGGCCTGTTCCAACGCCAACAAGGCCTCCATCCCCGCATAGCAGCTGGCCTGATTATCGAGCCGGGGAGCGCTGAGCAGGTCGGCGTCTGCGCCGATCACCGTCGACGGGGTCAGGTCGTGGGTCATCAGGTCGGCGGCCAGCACGGCGGTCGGCGCGACCCCGGCGCGTTCTGCGACGAAGTCGACGAACGACTTCGCTTCTGCGCCGACGCCCCAGACCGCGTTGACGTGTCGCTGCGGGTCCAGCGTCAGCGATTTGCGGTCCTCGGCCAGGTGAATGGCCAGCTGCGGGACCCGCAGGATCGGGTCGTCTATCCGGACCAGCCGGTGCTCGATCCCGGCGCCGTCATGCACCGACAATCGTCCGCTGATGCCCAGGTCGCGGTCCAGCCAGGAGTTGAGCCACGCTCCGCCGTAGGGCTCCAGCGCCACCACGCGCCAGCCGGCGACCAGCCGGTCCGGATGCTGCTTGACCCGCAGGTTCGGGCTGTCGGTGTGCGCGCCGACGATCCGGAACGGGCCCTCGGGCCCATCGGAATTCCAGGCGACCAGCGAGCCGGCCCGCACCGTGAAGTAGCGGCCCGGTTCGTCCGGCCAGCGTCTAGCCTCGCTCAGTTCGGTGTAGCCGGCAGCGGTCAGCCGCGCGGCCACCGTGGCGCAGACGTGAAATGGCGACGGAGAAGCGTCGATGAAATCGCAGAGGCCTGCGGCGCTGGCCGACATGTTCATCATCATGGCTTCCGGCGCTCGCCGTCGCCACGCTAGGTCCGAGTGCGCGGCTCCTTGCTCGCGCCCTTCCGGCGCTCGCCGTCGCCACGCTAGGTCCGAGTGCGCGGCTCCTTGCTCGCGCCCTTCCGGCGCTCGCCGTCGCCACGCTAGGTCCGATTGCGCGGCTCCTTGCTCGCGCCCTTCCGGCGCTCGCCGTCGCCACGCTAGGGTCAGCAGAGTGCCTCCCGTCCAGCCACAGCCGATCCTCGAGCCGTTGACGCCTGCGGCGGTCTTCCTGGTAGTGACCATCGACGACGGCGGGGAAGCGACGGTGCATGACGCGCTGCCCGACATTTCCGGGCTGGTGCGCGCGATTGGTTTTCGCGAGCCGCCGAAACGGCTGTCGGCCATCGCCTCCATCGGCTCGCAGGCCTGGGATCGCTTGTTTTCCGGGCCGCGCCCCGCCGAGTTGCACGAGTTCATCGAATGGAATGGCCCGCGGCACACCGCCCCGGCCACGCCCGGGGATCTGTTGTTCCACATCCGGGCCGAGAGCTTGGACGTGTGTTTCGAATTGGCCGACCGCATCCTGAGGTCGATGGCCGGCGCCGTCACCGTGGTCGACGAGGTGCACGGATTCCGCTACTTCGACAACCGCGACCTGTTGGGCTTCGTCGACGGCACGGAAAACCCCGACGGCGCGCTGGCCGTCAGCTCCACCGCCATCGGCGGCGAAGACCCCGAATTCGAGGGCTCGTGCTACGTGCACGTGCAGAAGTATCTGCACGAAATGTCTTCGTGGAACTCGCTGTCGGTCACCGAGCAGGAGTTGGTGATCGGCCGCACGAAGCTGGAGAACCTCGAACTCGACTACGACGAAAAGCCGGCCAACTCCCACATCGCCCTCAACGTCATCACCGACGACGACGGGACCGAGCTGAAGATCGTGCGGCACAACATGCCGTTCGGCGAGCTCGGCAAGGGCGAGTACGGCACCTACTTCATCGGCTATTCCCGCACGCCGCAGGTCACCGAACAGATGCTGCGCAACATGTTCCTCGGGGATCCGCCCGGCAACACCGACCGCATCCTCGAGTTCTCCACCGCGGTCACCGGTGGCCTATTCTTCTCCCCCACTGTCGACTTTCTCGATGATCCACCGCCACTGCCCGCAGCACCGGTAGCGGAAATGTCTGCTGCACAGGACGGCTCACTTTCGATCGGCAGTCTGAAAGGAACCACTTCATGAACAACCTCTACCGCGACCTCGCCCCGGTCACCGAAGCCGCTTGGGAAGAAATCGAGTTGGAGGCGACCCGGACGTTCAAACGCCATGTCGCCGGACGCCGGGTGGTCGACGTGAGCGGGCCCGGCGGGCCGGTCACCGCAGGGGTCAGCACCGGCCGCCTGATCGACGTGGCGTCACCCTCCGACGGCGTGGAGGCTCATTTGCGGGCAAGCAAACCCCTTGTCCGCCTGCGGGTTCCGTTCACGCTGTCGCGCTATGAGGTCGACAACGTGGAGCGCGGCGCGCAGGACTCCGACTGGGACCCGGTCAAGGCCGCCGCCAAGAAGCTGGCCTTCGTCGAGGACCGCGCCATCTTCGAGGGCTACGCTGCCGCGTCGATCGACGGCATCCGCACCTGCAGCGCCAACCCGCCGCTGAAGTTGCCCGAGGATCCCCGCGACATGCCCGACGCCATCTCGCAGGCGTTGACCGGCCTGCGCCTGGCGGGCGTCGACGGCCCCTATTCGGTGCTGCTTTCCGCCGACGTCTACACCAAGGTCAGCGAGACCACCGAACACGGCTATCCGATCCGCGAGCATCTGAACCGGTTGGTCGACGGCGACATCATCTGGGCGCCCGCCATCGACGGCGCCTTCGTGCTGACGACTCGCGGCGGCGACTTCGATCTGCAGCTGGGTACCGATGTCGCGATCGGGTACCTGAGCCATGACGCCAATACCGTGCAGCTCTATTTGCAGGAGACGCTGACCTTCTTGTGTTACACCGCCGAGGCGTCCGTCTGTTTCGCCCCGTAGGAATAAATGCCGGGGGGCCGCTGCTGACGGGGAGGCAAGTGAACTTCTCTCTTGGAGGCAGGGTTCGATGGCAGCAACAATTGCCGGCTCCACCGCGTTGGTGACCGGAGCCACGTCCGGGATCGGCCGAGAAATCGCGTTACGACTCGCCGAACGCGGGGTTGAGGTGGTGGTCCACGGCCGCAGCGCCGAACGCGGCGCGAAGACGGTCCGTGATATCGAGAATGCCGGCGGTAGGGCGCGTTTCGTCGCGGCGGACCTCAACGATGGCGACGACGTGCGCCGCCTGGCCGCCGAGGCCGGACCGGTCGACATATTGGTCAACAACGCCGGCATCTACCAATTCGGGTCGACCGTAGCGACCGACGATGCGACGTTCGACGAGCACGTGAATGTGAACCTGCGCGCCCCTTACATTTTAGTCCAGCAGTTGGTGCCAGGAATGATCGAGCGCGGCAGCGGCTCGGTGGTCAACGTGAGCACCGTTGCGGCCTCGGTGCCGGCGAGCGGTGCGGGCATCTATGGCGCCACCAAAGCCGGTCTGGAGCAGCTGACGCGCGTCTGGGCGGATGAGTTCGGCGGATCGGGGGTGCGGGTGAACGCGATCGCCGTCGGGCCAACCGACACCCCCGGTGTGGCCGCCCTGCCCGGTGTGTTGGAGGCGGTGGCGGCCAGCACCACGCTGGGCCGGCCGGCCGAAGCCAGTGAAATCGCCAGCGCGGTCGTCTTTCTCAGCTCCGCCGACGCCAGCTATGTGAACGGTGCAGTGTTGCCCGCAACCGGCGGTCAGCGCGCAATTGCCGCCTGAAGAAACGTTTTTCACTACAGGTCGAGAACAAGATCGGTCTCCGGAGCCGCCGAGCAGATGAGCACGGTCCCCTGCTCGGCCGGCTCCAGCGGCTGCTGTATGTAGGTGGCCCTGCCGGCAACGACCCCGGTGACGCACACGTGACAGACCCCGCTTCGGCAGGAGAACCGGGTGGGCACGTCGCAGGCTTCGGCCAGCTCGAGGATGCTTCCGCAGCCGGATGACCAGTTGACCGTCAGGCCGCTGCGCGCGAACGTGATCGACGGCCCCGTTCCCGGAAGTCCCGCGGGGGGATGCGGTGGCTTACGAGGGGCGCCGTCGACGATGCCCGGGTTGATCGGCGGGAGGGCGCCGAAGAGTTCGCTATGGATCCGCTCTGGGTCCAGGCCCCTCGCGGTGAGAGCGTCGCGCATGTCGCTCATGAATTCGGTTGGGCCGCAGAGGTATGCCGTGGCGTCGGTCGGGATACCCAGCGCCGCGACGGCCGGCCGGTCCAACCTCCCCTGTGTCTGCGTGTAAAACACCGACTGCCGCGCACGCGGCAACGACCCGATCAAGCTCGCGACTTCGGCCGCGAATGCTTGCGTTGCACGATTGCGCGCGGTGTGCAGCCACCAGATGTCGCGGGCGCTGCGGGCCGCCGAGAGCGCATGCAGCATCGCCAGGACGGGCGTGATGCCGATTCCCGCCGACATCAGCAAGACCGGGCCGCCGCCATTGGTGAGGCAAAACTCGCCGCGCGGGGCGGCGGCCTCAACGACCGAGCCCGGCTCGATGTGCTCGTGCAGCCATCGGCTCACCAGACCGTGCTCGTCGCGTTTGACGCTGATGCGGTAATGCCCTGCGGCGGGGTCTCCCGAGAGGGAGTAACTGCGCAGCGGTGCCGGCGCGCCTGCGCCGGGGACTCGCACCGTCAGGTATTGCCCGGGGAGCGGCGGCGGAAGGGCGGCATGGTCGTCGGCCTCCAGCCGGATGGACATCACCTGTGGGCTTTCCCGGCGTATTGCGCTGACACGCAAGGGGCGAAACCCATCCCACGCCGGCTGCGCTCCCGGGATTTCGGCGACGGATTTCTGGTGCGCTTCCAGCATGTCCCGGAACGACTGCTGCCAGCCGGGGCTGAGCGCGGGGACGTCGACGACCTTGCGGAGTCGGTCGAAGTCGCGGTTCGGCAGATACAGAAGCGCGTCGACGTCGGCGATGCTGAGCTCGTGGCGACCCCGGCGGGTACGCACGACGTCATCGCCGGCGCGAACCTGTCCCTCGGTGATCACCCGAAAGTAGAACCCCGGGCGCCGTTGAGAGACAAGCAGGTTCGGCATCTTGGGTTCGTTCAGACGCAGACCTACCCGGAAGCAGGTGACGCGGGGCTGAGTGACCTCGAACTCGGCCTCACCGATCCGGTAGCGGTCGCCGATGCACACATCGTCGTCGGGCAGTCCGGTGATCGTGAAGTTCTCCCCGAAGTGGCCGGGCACGAGGTCGTCGCGACCCAGGTATCTCTTCCAGAAGTCGTATGACTCGGTCTGGTACACCATGACGGCACGCTGCTCACCACCATGGCCGCCGAGATCGCCCTGGCCGTCGCCGTCGATGTTCAGGCGGCGCACCATGACCGGCCCGTCGACCGGCGTCTTCCAGATCCCCGTGTAGACGGTCTTGTCATGCCACTGCACGTTCTTGGGCATGCCGACGTTCACCGAGACCAGCTTGCCCACCGTGTCACCTCCGGGCCCCTTAAATGGGACGGCCGGCCCAGAGTATGCCGCCCCGGACCGGAGGGCAACACGAGGCGGGACTATTGCGCCGAGCTCGTTCTGGTGCATACTGGGTTAGGCAACCCAAAACGTCAGCGCGGTGAATTCCATGAACGTAGGCCGAGCGCCGCGCGGCGTTCGAGGGCGAAAATCCAGGAGGAACATCATGCCGGCTGTCCATCATCGATACGCCACCGTCGACGGTCATCGGCTCTTCTTCCGCGAAGCGGGCGATCCGAACGCCCCCGCATTGGTGCTGCTCCACGGGTTTCCCACCAGCTCCTACATGTTCCGGCATCTGCTTCCGGCACTCGCCGACCGCTACCACGTCATCGCACCTGATCACCTGGGCTTCGGGCTTTCCGACGCGCCGTCCGTGCAAGAGTTCGACTACACCTTCGACGCCCTGACCGACCTCACGGCCGCGTTGTTGCGCGCGCTCGGCTTTGCCAGATACACAATCTACGTCCAGGACTACGGCGCGCCGATCGGCTGGCGGCTGGCGCTACGCGACCCGTCGGCGATCACCGCGATCATCACGCAGAACGGCAACGGCTACGACGCGGGATTCGTTGACGGCTTCTGGAAGATCGTGCGGGCCTACCAAAGCGAACCAACGCCCGACACCGAGGCCGCGGTACGGCAGTTCCTCACGCTGGACGCCACCCGATGGCAATACCTCACCGGCGTTTCCGACGAGACCCTCGTCGACCCCGAATCCTGGCATCACGACTACGCGCTCCTAGCGCGACCGGGCAACGACCTCGTGCAGCTGAAACTGTTGCGGGACTACGCCACCAACGCGCCGCTTTATCCGCGCCTGCATGAATACTTTCGCGCCAGCCAGGTGCCACTGCTGGCGGTATGGGGCCGCGGCGACGAGATCTTCGGCCCAGCCGGCGCCGAGGCGTTCGCCGACGACCTCCCTGATGCCGAGATCCACCTGCTCGACGGCGGGCACTTCCTGCTGGAGTCCGCGCTGGACGAGGTCGCCGAGCTGATCCGCGGCTTCCTCGCCAAGGTTGGCATGACCGCCTGACCGGACCCGCCGACACCACCGCCGTCAATGGGTTGGATATCCCATAACTCCGGACGCTCGCGGGTTAGCCTGACGCGATGGCCCATCCCCCCGATATTCAGGACGAACAACGGTTGACCGCCAAGGGGCGTGCTACCCGGGATCGCATCGTGGAAGCGGCCGCCCAGCTGATCGTTACCGAGGGCCTGTCCGCGTCGAACATGGAGAACGTCCGCAGGGCGGCCTCGGTCAGCGGTTCCCAGCTCGCCCACTATTTCGCCGACAAGAGCGCTCTGATTCGCGCGGTCATCAGGCATCAGATCGGCGTGGTTCTCGACTTTCACCGGCAGCCCAGGCTGGGGGGTCTGGCGTCGTTCGACGACTTCGAACGGTGGATCGACCTCAACATGCGCTACCTGAGGCGCATCGGGTTTTTCGGCACGCCCACCTACCACGCGCTCGCCGCGCAACTGGCGAAGTCCGACGACGCGACGCGTGAAACGCTGGCGGCCGGCTATAGGCAGTGGGTCGATCTGCTCGAGGCGGCGATCCAGCGAATGAAGGATCGCGGCGTCTTGGCCGCGAATGCCGACCCGCGACGGTTGGCGATGGTCATCGTCGCCGCCCATCAGGGCGGCGGCACCTTGGCCTTCACCTACCGGGCGGAATGGCCGCACGCCGACGCCGTCCGCTTCGCGATCAACCACCTGCGCAGCTTCGCCACCGACCCCGGCGAGCGGGTTCCCCGGCCCGCCCGCCGTCCCCGGCGCCGCCCAAGGGCCGCAACATGAGTGATGACAGCCCATCACGATTCACCCGCAAGGGACTGGCGACCCGCGCGCGCATCGTCGAGGTCGCCGCGCGCCTTATGTTCGAGCGCGGCGTCGCCAACACCAGCATCGAACAGGTGCGGCGCGCGGCGGGAGTGGGCGGCTCGCAGATCGCGCATTATTTCCGGGACAAGCGCGATCTGACCCGTCAGGTCGTTGCCACCCGCCGCGACGACGTCCGGGCCTTCCACACCCGGCCACCGTTGGGCGCCCTGGACAGCGTCGACGCCTTGCAGGCATGGGCCGACGCCTGCGTCGCCGACATTGACGCCGTATACCGCGTCGGCGGTTGCGTCTACGGCTCTTTGGCGGGCGAGCTGATCGACGCCGACGACGAAATACACGACGATCTCTCCGCCGGCTACGACCAGTGGATCGAGCTGTTTGAGGCGGGCCTGACGGCAATGCGCCGACGCGGTGATCTGCGTCCCGACGCGGACCCGCGGCACTTGGCGGTGTCGCTGGTTGTCGCGCACCAGGGCGGTGCACTGTTGACGTACGCCACCGGGGATCCGGAACCGCTGCGGACCGCTGTCAACGCCGCCGTCGACTACGTCCGCTCGTTCACGACCCACGCGCGCAAGAGCCGTTCCGCTCCGCCGCGGCGCCGCGGCACATCCCGACCCGAGTAACGCCACCGCTGGACAGATTGGGACAGCTAGCCCATAATAATTGGGTCGGATCGCCCAGTTAGGCTGACGGAGGCCCTTTGGCTCCGCTCCGCACGCCGATATCCGAACGCCCGTGAGTATTCGGGAGGAGCGCGCCACGTGTCCACCAACGATGCACCCCAGCTACCCACCTCACCCGCGGTGGTGCGCGAGCGGTCCGGCGGGAAAACCATGCGCGCGATCATCCTCAAGGGGTTCGGCGGCCTGGACAGGCTGGTCTATACCGACATTCCGAAGCCGCTCCCAAAGGTCGGCGAGGTGGTGATCGAAGTCAAGGCCTTCGGCATCAATCACGCCGAGATGCACATGCGCCGGGGCGAATGGGCCGAAGCCGCGGAAGTCAGCGGCATTGAATGCGTCGGCGTCGTCGACTCGTGTCCGGGCGGCGAGTTCCCCGTGGGCGCCAGCGTGGCGGCGCTGATGGGCGGCCTCGGTCGAACCGTCAACGGCAGCTATGCGCAGTACACCCGCGTGCGCGCGGCGAACGTCGCCCTCATCGAATCCGATCTGCCCTGGTCGGACTTGGCCGCGCTGCCCGAAACCTACGCGGTCGCTTGGACATGTCTTTTCCGCAACCTCAACCTGAAAGCCGGGCAGACGCTGGTCCTGCGCGGCGCGACCTCGTCGCTCGGGCAGGCAGCGCTCAAGATGGCCGTCGCCGCCGGTGCGCGCGTTATTGCCACCGCACGAAGCCGCGGTCGCTTTCCCATGCTGGCGGAGCTGGGCGCGTCGCGCGTCGACTTGGAAGGGCGCGACCTCGCCGCCCGCCTCCCCGAAGCCAAGCAGGTCGACGCGGTCCTGGACTTGGTCGGCAACAGCACCATCCTGGACTCCCTCGACATGCTGCGCCGCGGCGGAACGGCTTGCCTGGCGGGATGGTTGGGCGGACTCGACCCCATCGGGGATTTCAATCCGCTGTTGCGCATGGCGAGCGGCGTCAACTGGAACTTCTTCGGCAGCTTCGTCTTCGGGACTCCCGGTTTCCCGTTGTCGGACGTACCCCTGCGAGACATCGCGCGGCAAGTCGCCGACGGCACGCTGGAGGCCAAACCGTCTCGCGTCTTCTCTTTTGACGAGATCCATGAGGCGCACCGCGTGATGGAAACGGGAGAAGCCGGCGGCAAGATGGTCGTCGTGCTGCAGTGAGATAAGGCAGCTGCGGGTCTCATCGGAAACGGCAATGATTCATTCACGTGTGATCGGGTACTTCCGGCCCGACGCACCCACCCTGAAGAAGGCCGAGCCGTAGCCATGCCCACACCGCCCGTCCTGGTTTTCGACGTCAACGAGACGCTGGTCGACATTGATTCGCTTGCACCACTTTTCACGGATTTGTTCGGTGATGACGGAGTGCTTCGCGAGTGGTTCGCCCAGCTCGTGATGTATTCGATGTCCGCCACGTTGGCGGACAGCTATGTGAACTTCTCCACGCTCGCCCAGGGCGTGCTGCGCATGGTGGGCGACATCCACCACGTCGACATTTCTGACGATGACCTGCAGCGCCTGAAGACGGGCCTGCTCACGACGCCGGCGCACCCGGACGCGGCGGCAGGGCTCGCCGCTTTACGAGACAACGGTTTTCGCCTCGTCACCCTGACGAATTCACCGCCCAACCCGGACGGGCCCACGGCGCTGCAAAGTTCCGGTCTGGCCGGATTCTTCGAACAGCAATTGAGCGTCGACGCCTGCCGCGCCTTCAAACCGGCGCCCGCCGTGTACCGATACGTGTGCGAGACGCTCGGGGTGGCGCCGGTCGATTGCATGATGGTGGCTGCGCACGTGTGGGACACCCTCGGCGCCCAGAACGTCGGCTTCAGCGCCGCCCTCATCGCGCGCCCCGGCAACCCTCCGCTACCGGTCGACGGGCTGCCGCAACCGAACCTTGTGGTGAGTGATGTGCGGGAGTTGGCCCGGGAACTCGGCGAGGGTCGACGCCATAATTGACGCATGGCCACAGCAGACGGATTCCACCCAGATTTCGACCAGACAACACCGGAAGCCACCCGCAGCCGGGTGCACCACATCAAGGCGTCGGACATCAGCTCCGACACCGCGCAATCGGAGGGACTCCGTCGCTTCGCCGCGCTCAGCGGCACGTCGGTCGGCGCCGAGAAGCTTTGGATGGGCGAGACACACGCGTCACCCTCGACCGTGTCGTCCAACCACCATCACGGCGACTCGGAAACCGCCATCTACGTGCGCAGCGGTCACCCGGAATTCGTCTTCCACGACGGCGCCCATGAGGTGCGCATTTCAACTTCGCCCGGCGACTACGTCTTCATCCCGCCGTATCTGCCGCACCGGGAGGAAAACCCCGACCCGAACACATCGGCGGAGGTGGTCATCGCGCGCAGCACCCAGGAGGCAGTCGTGGTGAACCTTCCCGAGTTGTATCCGCTTCAGTAGACAGCGATTTCGACCAGATTTCCGTCGACGTCGCGGCAGTAGTGCGAGGTCATCGGACCCAAGGCTCCCGTTCTGGTCACCGGCCCCGCAATAATCTCCGCTCCACACCCGACGAGGTGGGCGCGCACCTTGTCCGGGCTGCAACGGGTGATGAAGCACAAGTCCTCGGAACCGGCCGCTTCGACCGACCCGGTGACCCACTCGGGATCGTCGGCCAGCGCCCCGACGGGCCGCAGGTTGAGTTTCTGCTCGCCGAAGCGCAGAGCGATTCGGTTGGACGGCCCGAACGTCTCTCGCCGCATGCCGAGCACCCGTTCGTACCATGCCGCGGTCGCCTCGACGTCGTTGCAGTTCAGCACGACATGGTCGATCCGTTCCACCGCGAATCCCACGCTCGACCCTCCTGTGGTGGGGCGAAAATCATTCGTTGCCAGAGTAATCCGAACACCCCGTCGACCGCGGTGCCCGGGCATCCGGGTGTGGGACCATGGCGCTCCTTTACGCTGGGGTCACCAGACGTTTTAATACGTCTTATGACCACCCGGTCGTTGGACCTCGAGGCCGCCGATCTTCGAGTTCGGCGCGGCAGTGTCCCCGCGAGCACCCAGCTCGCCGAAGCGCTCAAGGCCGCGATCATCAAGCAGCGCCTGCCCCGCGGCGGACGCCTGCCCAGCGAGCGGGAGCTGATCGATCGCTCCGGTCTGAGCCGGGTAACCGTGCGTGCGGCAGTCGGACTGCTCGAGCGGCAGGGCTGGTTGGTTCGACGCCAGGGCCTGGGCACCTTCGTGACCAACCCGGTGAGACAAGAATTGGGCTCCGGCGTGCGCACGATCACCGAGGTCCTGGCGAGCTCCGGCATTACTCCGCACGTCGACGTGCTGTCCCATCGCGTGGAGGAGCCGCCGCAACGAATAGGCGAAGCGCTGGGCCTGTCCAAAGTGCTGTGCATCCACCGGCGATTCCGCGATGGGGACCTGCCCCTGGCCCTGATGATCGCCTACCTACCGCCGGGACTGGGAAAGGCCGTCGACCCACTGCTGTCGAGTGTGTCGGACACGCAACCCGCGCGGGCGATGGAAAGCACCTACACGATGTGGGAGCGGCGACTGGGCATCCCCGTCGCCCGCGCCACGTACGAGATTCACGCGGCCGGGGCCTCCGTCGAGGTGGCCGGCGCGTTGAACCTGCCGTTGGGCTCTCCCGTGCTTGTGCTCGAACGCATCAGCTACGGCAACGACGACAAGCCCCTCGAGGTCGTGGAATTCCATTACCGCCCCGAGCGGTACCGGTTTTCCGTGACGCTGCCGAGGACCATGCCGGGTCCCGGCGCCGGGATCGTCGAGCGGCGTTCGAACGAGTGACCTTGACCGCGGGTGAGCGCGCAGAACGTCGCCGGCTGGTCGAACCTGCCCGTGCGCGTGCTGCCGTAACGCCCGATCGCTCAGCCAATTCTCAACGGATTCTTCGGAGGCTCATGGCTTGTCTCCCAGCATCCGCAAAGCCACTGGCCGCAGCATGTTTTCATGACGAACGAGCCCATGTGCGCGAACCTGGTCGAACGTTACCTGCGCACCCGCGGGCGACGCTATTTCCGTGGCCACCACGACGGCGAATACTTCTTCGTCACCCGCGCCCGCATGTCCCCCTCGAGGCGCCTGCACGTCCACCTCGAGATCTCGCCCGCGCACGGCGATGTGCTGATCATTCGGGTCACCCCGGGCTGCTTCTTCTCCGCCACCGAGCGCCCCTGGTTGGTGCACTTCTCGGACACGTGGAACCGCCAGGAGCGCGAGGTCACGGCGGTCGTGCATGGCTCTTCCGATCCACAGCGGATCGGCGTGGTGGCGCGCAGGTCGCACTGGATCCGACAAAACGTGTCCTTCGAGGATTTCGCCGCCTTCGTCGACCGCACCATCGCGGACGCGACCGAGCTGTTCGACGACTTGAGCCCGGCCGTCGAGCTGCCGACGGCGCATCCGTTGCTGCTCGACGCCAGCTGATCTGACGCGCCATCGCCGACCAGGCGACGCACGGTGTGCGAGCCGACGAGCCCGAAAGCCCGAGTGGCGAGAGCCTTTTCGGACCTCTTCCGCATCGCGCGATGCTTCTCCAGCAAACGAATATGACATTCTCCTATTTGGAGAGTAACATATGCTGCGCAGACACTGAGGTTTGAGGTCTGCGTCACATCGGCAATCAATAGCAAATGGCAGGAACACGACAGCGGGGGTGCCATGAAGGGCAGCGGTGTTGAAGTGGCCGACAACCACGAGACCACCAAGTGGGATCCGGCCTTCACCGAGCAGGTCAGCAAGGCCCTCGGACCTGTCATCAAGCGGTGGTATCGGGCCGAGGTGCGGAACATCGACAACGTCCCGGCTTCCGGTGGAGCGCTGGTGGTATCCAACCACTCGGGCGGCATGTTGACACCGGACGTGTTGATCTTCTCCCCGACGTTCTATCAACGGTTCGGCTACGACCGTCCCGTCTACACCCTGGGCCATTACGGCCTGTTCATCGGGCCGTTGGACGTCTGGCTGCGCCGCCTCGGGGTCATCGAGGCCAGCCGTGAAAACGCCGCCGCCGCACTGCATTCGGGCGCCGTGGTGCTGGTCTTCCCAGGCGGCGACTACGACTCCTACCGGCCGACCTTCAGTGCCAACTCCGTCGACTTCAACGGCCGCACCGGCTACGTGAGGACCGCCATCGAAGCAGGGGTGCCGATCGTGCCCACCGTGTCGATCGGGGGCCAGGAGACCCAGCTCTTCTTGACCCGCGGCAACTGGCTGGCGCGCAAGTTGGGGCTGACCAGGGCGCGCATGGACATCTTGCCGGTGAGCTTCGGGTTCCCCTTCGGCCTGAGCGTGATCTTCCCGCCCAACCTGCCGCTACCCGCCAAGATCGTCACCGAGGTACTCCAACCGATCGACGTCACCGCCCAGTTCGGCGCCGACCCCGACATCGACGAGGTCGACGCGCACGTTCGCACGGTCATGGAGTCGGCGCTCAAGCGTTTGGCCGGTCAGCGCCGACTCCCCATCCTCGGCTGACCGGCAGCACCGATGGCTTGGGGTTCGATACCATGCAAAAGTCACTACAGCACAGGCTGATTCCGAACAAGCGAGCATCGGCACAGCGAGGTGGCGTGTGAAAAGACTCAACGGCATGGACGCGATGCTGCTCTACAGCGAGACGCCCAACCTGCACACGCACACCTTGAAAGTGGCGATCATCGACCCCTCTGACTCCAAGTTCGGTTTCGAGGCGTTCCGGCATCATGTGCGCCGCCGGCTGCACCTGCTGGAACCGTTGCGCTATCAGCTCGTTGACATTCCGTGGCAGCTTCATCGCCCGATGTGGCAGGAGGACTGCGAGGTCGACCTCGACTATCACCTGCGCCGGGTGCAGGTGTCCGCGCCCGGCGGCCGGCGTGAACTCGACCAGGTGATCGGCCAGGTCGCTTCGACGCCGCTGGACCGCAGCCGCCCACTGTGGGAATTCCACTTCGCCGAGGGGCTGGCCGGGGGTCGGTTCGCCTTGGTCGGCAAAATCCATCACGCGCTGGCCGACGGCATCGCCTCGGTCAACCTGCTGGCCCACGCCATGGACGTGCACGGGCCAACGGGCGACCACACCGACGAACGCGACAACGACGAAGCGGGCGTCACCGCCTCGACCGCCGACCTGCTGCGCGCCGCCGCGCGCGACCACGCCCGGCAGATCTCCGAACTTCCGAGACTCATCAGAGACGCCGCCACGGGGCTGACGCGGGTCCGCCGCCGGTCCAAGGAACGCGGCAACCACCCGGACCTGGCCGACGCCTTCCACGCACCGCCGACCTTCCTGAACCACGTCGTCTCGCCCCAGCGGCGGTTCGCAAGCGCGACGCTACCGCTGGCCGACGTCAAGGCGACGGCCAAGGCGCTGCGCATCACCGTCAACGACCTGATATTGGCGGCGGCGGCCGGCGGCCTGCGCACGCTGTTGTTGGCCTATGACGGCGCGGCCGACCGGCCGATCATCGCATCGGTGCCGACGGCCACCGACAAGTCGGACCGCATCACCGGCAACGAGATCAGCGGTCTGATGATTTCGTTGCCGGTGCACGTCGCCGATCCGGCCGAGCGGGCGCGGCTGGTGGCACTGGCGACCCGAATCGCCAAAGAAGACCACGAAATCCTCGGCCCCCAGCTCTACGGCCGGCTGATGGCCTACCTGCCGACCGCGGTTGCCCCGGCCGCTTTCCGGTGGCTGGGGCGGCGCGACGCGCCGAACAAGCTGATGAACGTCGCGGTCTCCAGCGTGGTGGGCCCGCGTGAGCGCGGACACTTCGGCGGCGCGGCGGTCAGCGAGATCTACTCGACCGGCGTGCTATCGCCCGGCGCCCCGGTCAATATCACCGTGTGGAGCTACGTCGACCAGCTCGGCGTCGCGGTGCTCACCGACGACCAGACATTCAACGACCCGCACGAGGCAACGGACGCCATCAGCGCATCGTTCGCCGAATTACGCGCCGCCGCAGGGATTTCCGCCTAAACCGAAAGCGCCGCGTCCAACACCGAATAGAACAGGCCCAGGCCGTCGTCGGAGGGGCCCGTGAGCGCTTCGATGGCGTGCTCGGGATGCGGCATCAGTCCGACGACACGACCGTTGGCGGAACTGACGCCGGCGATGTCATGCAGCGAGCCGTTGGGGTTGTCGTGGTAGCGGAACACCACCCGACCCTCGCCCTCGAGTTCCTCGACGACGTCGGCGGGGGCCACGTAGCGGCCCTCTCCGGATTTCAGCGGCACCAGCAGGTCCGCGTCGGGCTCGAAACGCGACGTCCACGCCGTCGACGTCGACGCCACCCGCAGCCACACATCGCGGCAGACGAAATGCAAACCGACGTTGCGGGTCAGGGCCCCGGGCAGCAGCCCGGCCTCGCACAGCACCTGAAACCCGTTGCAAATGCCCAACACTGGCATGCCACGCTGTGCGGCGGCCACCACCTCGCCCATCACCGGGGCGAACCTGGCGATCGCCCCCGCCCGCAGGTAGTCGCCATAGGAGAAACCGCCGGGCACCACCACGGCGTCGACGCCCTTGAGGTCGGCGTCGGCATGCCACAAGCTGACCGCCTCGGCGCCGACACGCCGCGCCGCCCGGGCGGCGTCGACGTCGTCCAGCGTCCCCGGAAAGGTGATGATGCCGATTCGTGCCGTCACTGGGTCTCCCGGCTGATCGTCCAGTCCTCGATCACGGTGTTCGCCAACAGCGATTCCGCTATCTCGGCGAGCATCGAATCGTCAACCGTGTCGTCCACTTCGAGTTCGAACCGCTTGCCCTGTCGGACATCTGAGATCCCCGGATGACCGAGTCGGCCCAGCGCGCCGACAATCGCCTGACCCTGCGGGTCGAGAATCTCCGCTTTGGGCATCACATGAACGACTACCCGGCCCACCGGCGCTCCTCCTCAGATCTGTCTCCGCGCCAACTCTACCGGCGAACGTGCAGTTCGACCGTCACGGGCACGAGGCAATGTAGGCCTCGCACAGGGGCGCGGTCATGGCGTTCAGCACCGGGTCGTCCGCCATTGCCGGCCACGGCACCTGCGGCGGCCCCGACGACCAGAGCGTCAGCTCGCTGATCGTGCTGCTCGCCGGGTGGGCGACCAGGTAGGTGTGCATGACGACCGGACCGCTGATCACCGCGGCCATCCGGTTCGTTTCGTCGCTGGTGATCGAGGGTGATTGCACCGGCGCCCGTTGCTGGCAGGAGCGCAGCGCGGCGACGGCATCGCTGAACACCGACGCCGCGATGGCGCCGCCGCTCGCCGTGTCCCCGCGCCAGTGCAAGATCTGGGCCTGCAGCTGCCACTGCCCGTCCGGGTGGGCCACTGTGGCGCGTGCCACCACCGCCCAGTCGCGGGGATCCCGCGGCACCGGGGGTGTGGCACACAGCTCCTCGAACCGGAATCGAGGGCCGGGCGCCGCCCCGGTCACCTGCGCCGCCACGCCCGCCAGCGCGGGCCAGCCGTAAACCGAATCCAGCGGCACGGCGCGTCGCTGGATCCACGCGGAGTCGGGGATCTGGTCGCACACGGGCGGGCAGGTCTGCGGCTCGGCATGCGCGGGCACTACGGCGATGAAAGCCACCGCGAGGCCGCCGACCACCACCATGGTCGCCAGGATCACCCGCATCGGCATCACCTCCGTCAGGGCACAATCGTAAACATGCAACTGACGCATTTCGGCCACTCCTGTCTACTTGCGGAATTCGACCACACCCGGGTGCTCTTCGATCCTGGAACCTTCGCCCACGGTTTTGAGGGCATAACGGGGTTATCGGCCATCCTGATCACCCATCAACACCCCGACCACGTCGACGGCACCCGCCTGCCGGCGCTGCTCGAGGGGAACCCGGACGCCGCGCTTTACGCCGATCCGCAAACCACCGCCCAGCTGGGCGCGCCGTGCCAGGCGGTGCACGTCGGTGACGAGCTGCGGATCGGTGAGCTGACGGTTCGCGCCGTCGGCGGCAAACACGCCGTCATTCACCCGGAACTCCCTGTGATCGAGAACATTTCGTTTCTCGTTGGCGACGGCGACCATCGCGCCAGACTGATGCATCCCGGTGATGCGCTCTTCGTGCCCGACGAGCCGGTCGACGTGCTCGCGACACCGGCGGCCGCCCCGTGGATGAAAATCTCCGAGGCCGTCGACTACCTGCGCGCGGTGGCGCCGGCGCGCGCGGTGCCCATCCACCAAGGGATCATCGCCCCGGACGCGCGGGGCATCTACTACGGCCGGCTCACCGAGATGACCACCACCGACTTCCAAGTGCTCCCCGAAGAGGACGCGGTCCAGTTCTGACCGCGAACCTTCGAGCTAGGCGATGTCGTCGGCGACGCCGCGACCGGCGGCCCGCCCGGAGAAGATGCAACCGCCCAGGAACGTGCCTTCCAGGGCGCGGTAGCCGTGCACGCCGCCCCCGCCGAACCCGGCGACCTCACCGGCGGCGTACAGCCCGTTCAGGGGCGTGCCATCGGCCTTCAACACGCGGGAGGCCAGGTCGGTTTCTATGCCGCCCAACGTCTTTCGGGTCAGGATGTGCAGCTTGACCGCGATCATCGGCCCCGCCTTCGGATCGGTCAGCCGGTGCGGTGCCACCACCCGCCCCAGCCGGTCGCCCAGGTAGCCGCGGGCGGCGCGGATCGCGGTGATCTGGCCGTCCTTGCTGAACTTGTTGGCCACCTCGCGGTCGCGGGCGGTCACCTCGGCCTCCACCGTGGAGTAGTCCAGCGGCGTCACGGCGGGCAGTTTGTTCATCGCGGTCACCAACTCCCGCAACGAATTTGCGCTGACGAAGTCCACTCCCCTGTCGACGAATGCCTGCACCGGCCCCGGCGGCCCAGAGCGCGCGCGGTTACGCAGCAGCGCGCGCAGGCTCCGCCCGGTCAGATCGGGATTCTGCTCCTGCCCCGAGAGCGCGAATTCCTTCTCAATGATCTTGGCGTTCAACACAAACCAGGTATAGTCATACCCCGATTTGGTGATGTATTCCAGCGTGCCGAGCGTGTCGAAACCGGGGTACAACGGAACCGGCAACCGCTTGCCGGTCGCGTCGAGCCATAGCGACGACGGCCCCGGAATGATGCGGATCCCGTGTAGCGGCCAGATCGGCTCGTAGTTGGTGATGCCCTCGGTGTAGTGCCACATCCGGTCCGGGTTGATCACCCGCGCACCGGCCTGCTGGGAGATGCCGACCATCCTGCCGTCAACGTGAGCAGGCACCCCGCTGAGTAACTGCTCGGGTATGCGGCCCATGCGCTCCGGCCAATTCTTGCGCACCAGCTCGTGGTTGCCGCCAATGCCGCCGCTGGTGACGATCACCGCGGGCGCGCGGAACTCGAATTGCCCCATGGCCGTTCGTGACGACGCCACGCCCCTCGACGCGGCCGATTGCTTCAGCACGGTGCCCCGGACGCCGGTCACCGCGCCACCCTCGACGATCAACTCGTCGACCTGGTGGCGGTGCGCAAAGCGCACTGTCGAGCGGTCCCGCAGCTGACGGGCGAAGATCTCGACCAAAGCGGGCCCGGTGCCCCAGGTGATGTGGAAGCGGGGTACCGAATTGCCATGCCCCTGCGCGTCATACCCGCCACGTTCGGCCCAGCCCACCAGCGGAAAAATCTTGAGTCCCCGGTCGCGCAGCCAACGGCGTTTCTCCCCCGCCGCAAAATCGACGTAGGCGTGCGCCCATTGGCGTGGCCAGTAGTCCTCGGGCCGATCGAACGCCGCGGTACCGAGCCAGTCCTGCAGGGCCAGTTCATGACTGTCGCGAATCCCCAGACGACGCTGTTCGGGGCTGTCGACGAAGAACAAGCCGCCGAACGACCAGAAGGCCTGCCCACCCAGGTTGGCGCTGTTCTCCTGGTCGAGGATCAGCACCCGCAGGCCCCGGTCCACCATCTCGCAGGCGGCCACCAACCCGGCGAGTCCCGCCCCGACGACGATGGCGTCGGCGCCCAACCCCGCGGCCGAAGAATCGCTCATGTCGGACCAGGGTAATGCCCGCGACGGGCGAGTTGAGCAGACGATTCGTCAGGCCGCGTCGAGAATCGCCTTGTCGCGCCGCCACCGGTACACCGTCGGTGCGCAGCCGTGCATCAACGACAGATCGACGGCGTCCACCATCGCCTGTAGGGGGCCCGGTTTGCGCAGGTGGCGAGCGGCGACGGCGACCCGCACCACGCCGCCGCGGCGGGCGATCCGCTCGGCGGACAGCACTACCATCCGGCACCACCACGGTTCGGTGAGAAAGCCCTCCCCGATGCCCAATACGCGGGAGCGGACGGTGGTGTGCCGAACCAGGTCCGTGACGCCGTGCAGGTCGGCGAGCATCCGAAAGCCGTTGTCCGGCAACGCCTTGACGACGCCCGGGGACACCACCCAGCCCGGTGCCGCGAACAGCCGAGTGCGCAGACCGAGGTGCTCGAGTACCCGGTCGGCGGCCATCAGCCGCAGGTTGGCCTCGTGCGCGCGAAGGATGGCGAATTCGCCGCGGCGCTTTTTGGTGGCCGCGTCGTCATAGCCGTGCAGCACGAGGGCGTCGCCGCCGGACCGGCGGTCGGTCAGCCATTCGACCGTGCGCGGGTCGTGGTCGAGTCGATAGTCACCACTCAGCCGGGGAGCCACCAACAGCGACACCGGCACGTTGCGGGCATCCATTTGCGCGCAGAACGCCTCGACGTCAGCCAGGGTGCGTTCGCCTATCCCCGAGACCGAGACGATCAATTTTCCAGCCACACCCGCAGTTTGACGATCTCAGGTGTCGGAATGGTGAAGGACACGCAGACGGCAGGCGTATATCGGTACCGCCGGGCAGCAGGTCCTGCCGATCCGCGCCGCGCGGCAAAGGCCTGCCGGCGTCGGCGGGGGGAATCGGTTCGATATGCTAAGCAACGCCATGGATCAGGCCCCGTACGCAGCGGCCGACACCCCGCTGCCCTACGCCCCCGCCCCGCAGCTGGGCGCGGGTGAGCGGGACTACCCCGACAAGCTGGACGCCGGACTGTTGCGGATTTCCGGCGTATGCATCCTGGCCACGGTGATGGCGATCGTGGACGTCACCGTTGTCAGCGTCGCGCAGCGCACCTTCATCGACCAATTTGCGTCCTCACAGGCGGTCGTCGCATGGACGATGACCGGCTACACGCTGGCGCTGGCGACCGTGATCCCGATAACCGGGTGGGCGGCCGACCGGTTCGGCACCAAACGACTTTTCATGGGCTCCGTGCTCGCCTTCACGCTGGGCTCCCTGCTGTGCGCTCTGGCCGCAAATATCTTGCAGCTCATCGTCTTTCGGGTGGCCCAAGGCATCGGCGGCGGCATGCTGCTGCCCCTGAGTTTCATGATCTTGACCCGCGAATCGGGCCCGCGGCGGCTCGGTCGCCTGATGTCGATCCTGAGCATCCCGATGCTGCTCGCCCCGATCTGTGGCCCCATCCTGGGGGGCTGGCTCATCGGCACCTCCAGCTGGCGATGGATCTTCCTGATCAACCTGCCGATCGGACTCGTCACCATCGTGCTCGCGGTAATCATTTTTCCCAGGGATCACGCGGCGCGGTCGGAAACCTTCGACCTCGTCGGCGTGCTGCTGCTCTCGCCCGGCCTGGCCACGTTCCTGTTCGCGGTGTCGTCCATCCCGCGTTGCGGCACCGTTGCCGACCGCCACGTGCTGATACCGGCGACCATCGGGCTGGCGCTGATCGCCGGGTTCGTCGCGCACGCCTGGCACCGGGCCGACCACCCCCTCATCGATCTGCGGTTGTTTCGCAACCCGGTGCTCACGCACGCCAATGTGACGATGCTGGTTTTCGCCACCGCCTTTTTCGGCGCCGGCTTGCTGCTGCCGAGTTACTTTCAACAAGTCCTGCACCAAACGCCGATGCAGGCGGGCCTGCGCATGATCCCCCAGGGCCTCGGCGCCATGCTGACCATGCGGCTGACCGGGCCGTTGGTGGACCGACAGGGGCCCGGGAAGATCGTGCTGGTCGGCATCGCGCTGATCACCGCGGGCCTGGGCACCTTCGCCTTCGGCGTGGCCCGGCAGGCCGACTACCTGCCCACGCTGCTGGTCGGGCTGGCGATCATGGGCCTGGGCATGGGCTGCACCATGATGCCCCTGTCCGTCGCTTCGGTGCAGGCGCTGGCCCCGCACCAGATCGCCCGGGGCACGACGCTGATGAGCGTCAGCCATCAGGTGGGCGGCTCGGTGGGCACCGCCGTGATGTCGATGATCCTGACCAATCAGTTCAATAGAAGTGAAAACATCGTTGCCGCGAACAAGCTTGCCGCTCTGCAGCAGCAATCCGCCGTCAGCGGGGTGCCGGTCGACCAGTCCGCAATACCGCCGCAGGCGCTGGGCGCCGGCTTTTTGGGCAATGTGGTGCACGACCTTTCCCACGCCTATACGGCGGTATTTGTGATCGCGGTGGCGTTGGTGGTGTTCACCATCATTCCGGCGTCGTTTCTACCGAAAAAGCCGGCGAGCCAAACAGTCGGCGAATAATGACGCCGATTTCGCCCGTCGAGCCCGCGGCAGCCAGTGCAGCGGCGAGCATGCAATGGGTGAACAGCTCCACGCGGCCGGACGCACATTAGCTAAGCCCACCTAGGCGCAAGGCCGGCGTCGACGGCGGCTAGGGGTGCCGGAACTACCAGTACGCTGCCATGCTCAATCTGCCGGTCACATGCCCAGTGCTGCGAGGTCTTGAGCCGTTCACCGGACCGGTCGATGCGCGATCGGTCCGTTGTCGAAAGCGACGACCAAAAACGCCCCCGGCCAGCGGGTTAGCGGCCTACACGGAGCCAAACGCCTAAAAGCAGCTACTTCCAGCTTGTGGTGCATCAGACGCCCATGCAGGCTGGGCTGCACTTGGCGCCGGTGGGACTGGGCGCGCTGGTAACCCTGCCGCTCGCGGGGGCGTACATGGACAGATCGCCCGGGGAACCACGCTGGTCAGCGTCAATCAGCAGCTGGGCGGCTCGATAGGAGCCGCCTTGATGGCAGTGGTCTTGACCAATCAGTTCACCAGCGACGAAACCCTGGTCGCCGCGGGCAAGCTGGCCGCACTGCAGGACGAAGCCAACAAACGCGGGGCTGCCGGTCGACCCGTCGGCAATCCCACGGCAGGCCCTCTCCCCCGATTTCACCAGCCATGTGATGCATAACCTTTCTCAGGTCTACACGCTGGTGTTTGTGCTGGCCGTCGCCCTGGTGGCGTTCACGATCATCCCAGCGGCCTTTCTGCCGAGGAAGCCACCGAGCCCTGTGGTCGGCGAATAGCGCGACGAACCGTCGAACAGCATCGTCGCGATCCGCCGCGCCGTGTCCCAATCCACCCACATGGATGACGACGCAGCTACCGCTGCGGACCGCCACCGAGATCGTCTTTCTCGCCGCCGCGATTGTGGTGGCCATCGGCGACAGCCAATAGCCAGGCGTATTGAAATGCGGTTTCCTGCCACGCCTTATAGCGACCACTGACTCCGCCGTGTCCGGCGTTCATCTGGGTCTTCAGCAGGATCGGAATGCCGTTGGCGTTCGCGTGCCGCAACGCTGCCACCCACTTGGCGGGCTCGACGTAGTAGACCCTGGTGTCGTTCAAGGAAGTCATCGCCAGAATGGCCGGATACTGCCTGGCCTCGACGTTCTCATAGGGCGAATATGACTTCATGTAGGAGTAGACATCCTTGTCCTGCAATGGGTTTCCCCATTCGTCCCATTCGGTGACGGTCAGCGGCAAGGACGGATCGAGGATCGTGGTCAGCGGGTCCACGAACGGGACCTGCGCGAGGATTCCGGCGAAGAGATCCGGCGCCAGGTTGGCCACCGCCCCCATCAGCAGGCCGCCCGCGCTGCCACCCAGCGCCACCAACTGATGAGGTCGGGTGACTCCGGTTTCGACCAGGTGCCTCGCCACCGCGACGAAGTCGGTGAAGGTGTTCTTCTTCTCCAACAGCTTGCCGTGCTCGTACCACGGCCGGCCCATCTCACCGCCACCGCGGACGTGGGCGATGACGAACACCATGCCGCGGTCCAGCAGCGACAGCCGAGCAATGGAGAAGCTGGGGTCGGTGCATATTTCGTAGGCGCCATAGCCGTAAAGCAAGGCCGGCGCGGGAAATTCGATACCGGCGCGGTGCACGATGGACACCGGGATCCGGGTGCCGTCGTCCGCAAGCGCCCAGTCGCGCCGCTCTACGTAGTCGGCGGTGCGGTAACCGCCGAGCACCGGTTGCTCACGCAGCAAAGTGCGCTCACCGGTGGCAAAGTCGATGTCGTATACCCGCGCCGGGACGACCAGCGACCCCGCTCTGATCCGCAGCTTGGGCGCATCCCAGCTCGGGTTGCCGGCGAGACCGGCCGACATCAGCTCGGAGTCGAACGAAATCTCCTCGGGCTCACCGTACTCCCCGTCGGGATCGATGCTCCACACCTGGAGCCGGGGCAGCGCCTCCCGCCGGTAGCTGACCACCAGATGGCCGGCGAAGGCATCCACCCCGTCGAGCCGCACGTCGTCGCGGTGCGGGATCAGGGTGCGCTGCTGAGTCGGATCGCTGACCGGCGCTTCGGTCAGCGTGAAGTTGACCGCGTCCTCGTTGTGCAGAATCAAGAACCGGTCCTGCCCGCCGACCACCGCGTGCTCGACCGCGTACTCGACGCCTTCGCGCCGTGGCAGCACGACGGTGAACCGTGCGTGCGGATCAGCGGCGTCGGCGTACCGGAACTCCGAGGTGATAGAGGAACCCGATGCGATGAAGACGTAGGCCTCGCTACGGGTGAGCCCCACGCCAAGCCAAAACCGTTCGTCGGCCTCGTGATACACCAACTCCGACGGCTCGCCGGAGCCCACACGGTAGCGCCAGACCTTATCGGGGCGGTGGGCCGCATCCAGGGTCAGGTAGTACACGGTGAGGTTGTCGGCCGCCCAGGTCGCGCCCGCCCCGATGTCGGCGATCTCGTCCGGATAGAGCTCACCGGTGCGCAAGTCCTTGAAGCGCAGTGTATAGCGTTCGTCGCCGACGACGTCGACCGAGTATGCCAGCAGATTTCCGTCGAGGCTTACCGTGGCGGCACCGAGCGCGAAGAACTCGTGGCCCTGCGCCTCGGCGTTCGAGTCGAGCAGGATTTGCTCGCCGGGTATTTCGGTGTCCTCGTCCAGCGTCGGCGGATCCCAGTCATCGGGATCGCTTACCGGACAGCGGCACTGGACCCGGTACTGCTTTCCTTCGTAGGTGCGGGCGTAATACCACCAGTCGCCCTGCCGCGTCGGGACCGACAGGTCGGTCTCCTTGGTACGGGCCTTGATCTCATCAAAGATCTTCTTCCGCAACGGTTCGAGATCAGCCGTCATCCGATCCACGTAGTCGTTTTCCGCCTCGAGGTAGGCGATGACTTCGGGGTCGGACTTATCGCGCAGCCACTCATAGGGGTCGATGAAGACGTCCCCGTGATGCTCGCGTCGGGTCTCCCGCCGCTTGGCGACGGGCGCCACTGGGGGTACGCCCCGCTTGCGGGGGCGTGCACGGGCGGGTGTTTCCGTCATGCGCCGATCCAGTCACCGAAGCTCAACCCGGAAATGCGTTCGTAGGCATCGATATAGCGGTCCCGAGTGGCGTCGATGATGTGGTCGGGCAGTGGGGGTGGTGGTTGCGAGCCGTGGCGGTCCCAGCCGGACTCGGGGCTGGTGAGCCAGTTGCGGACGAACTGCTTGTCGAAACTGGTCTGCACCTCGCCAACCCGGTAATCCTCGGCCGGCCAATAGCGCGACGAGTCCGGGGTGAAGATCTCGTCGGCCAGCAGCAGGTTCCCGTCGCGGTCGGTGCCGAACTCAAACTTTGTGTCGGCGATGATGATTCCCCTCGTCAGGGCGTGATCGGCGGCCTGGACATAGATCTGCAACGTGCGGTCGCGCAGCTGATTGGCGCGCACCCCGCCCACCAACTCGACCACCCGGGAAAATGAGATGTTCTCGTCATGGTCTCCCAGTGCGGCTTTGGTCGCCGGCGTGAACAGCGGTTCGGAGAACTTGCTTGCCTCGACCAAACCGGGCGGCAAGGTGATGCCGCAGACCTTTCCGGTCGCCTGATAGTCCAGCAATCCCGACCCGGTCAGGTAACCGCGCGCCACACACTCCACCGGCAGCATGTCCAGCCGCCGCACCACCAACCCACGGCCCAGGACCTCGTCGGGGATGCGTGGGTCATCCGGTGGCCCGGCCAGATGGTTCGGGGCGTCGACCAGACCGAAGAAGAAGACGCTCATCGCGGTCAGGATGCGGCCCTTGTCCGGGATCGTGCTGTCGAGGACGTAGTCGTACGCCGAGATCCGGTCGGTCGCGACCAGCAGCAGGTTTTCGTCGTCGACGCGGTAGATCTCGCGGACCTTGCCGCTGGCCAGGTGCTGGTAGTCGGACAGTGCAGGGCGCATCGGTTCAGCCTATCGGGCACCCGGAACGGGGCCGTGGGTCGGGAGCTGTGCTGTGATCGAGACTATGACACCGCGGTTCTTGCCTTACTCCACCAGACCTGGCCGGCTGATGGCCCAGCTGCTCAGCGACTTCGCCGTCGTCCTGTGGACGGCACTCTGGCTGCTCGTCGGCCTGGCGGTTTACGACGCTGTGTCGACTATCGCCGCGGCCGGCCGGCAGGTCGAGAGCGGTGCGCACGGCATCGCCGGCAATCTAGCCTCGGCCGGCCACGGCGCCCAGCGTATCCCCGTAGTGGGGGACGCGGTCAGCGAGCCGCTGAAGTCCGCCAGCCAGGCCGCGCTGGACATTGCGGGCGCGGGCCACGACCTGGACTCCACCGCGAGCTGGTTGGCGGTCCTGCTGGCGATGGCCGTCGTCGCAGTCCCGATCCTGATAGCGGACGTACCGTGGCTTTTCCTGCGGCTGCGGTTCTTTCGACGCAAATTGACGGTGAGCGCCCTGGCCGCAACGCCGGCCGGCGAGCAGCTGCTGGCCCTGCGGGCGTTGACGAACCGGCCGCCGGGAAAGCTCGTCGCGGTCAGCGTGGATCCGGTCGGTGGTTGGCGCCGGGAGGATCCGGTGACCATCCGGGCCCTGGCCGCGCTCGAATTACGGGCGGCCGGCATCTCGATTGGCGGGGTGTAGCAGCGCGCGGCCGAGGAGCAGCAGCCCGGCGACGACGACAACGAGCCACGCCGCCAACCCATCCCAGAAGAAGACCAACGAAACCGTCAGCAACGACCGCTGGCCGGTCTCGGCCGCCATGGCGTAGCTGGCGGCGGAATACATGCCCAGCGGGAAGACGAAAGCCCACCACACGCCGGCGAAGTGCAGCATGTTGGGACGTCGGCTGATCCGGTGCAGGCCGAAGTAGATCAGCGGCGGTATCCACAGGGTGGCCATCACCCACGTCACGACCGTGACCGTGCGCACCGGCCCGGCCAGCCAGGCGGGAGCCAGGGGGTGGATGTTGTCGCCGGCCAGCGTCGCAATAGCCAAGCCGCCCATCAGGATCCAGGTGTCGGGCTCGAACCCGTCGCGGTCCTGCCGCTCGTTGACGACCCGCCAGAGGATCAGCCAGGTCATCATCCCGTAGATGAAGAGCGCCGCCACCCACACGGCCACGGCCACCGCCAGCCACCAGCGATGACCGGTGTGGTAGGCCGCCCGCGCGATCACGATCGCCAACCCGGATGTTCCGACGCTGGCCAGTTCCCACGCCCCGTGGGCGTGGTCGCGCAGCGCCGCCCACCGGTGCGCCAACATATTCCGTGCGCTGAGCCCGATCAGCACCAGCCAGGACGAGAGCCCCACCGCGCCCAGCGCCCGCAGCACCCACACATTGGACGACAACCGGGTGTCGATCACCGCGCAGGCGGCGACGAAGGTGAACAGCCGAAGGGTGACATCGGGATCCGTCAGATCCCAGCGCAACGGCCGGCGCCCGGCGACGGCCGTCGTTACCACCAGGGCCACCAGCAACACCAGACCGAGGGTGGCGATGACGCCCAGCGTGTCACTGATCCAGCTGTAGCGGTGGTTGTGCGCGGCGATCGACAGAATCCCGGTTGCCATCACCGCGGCGAAGACGTCCGGTGTCGGCTCGACATCGGCGCGTCGGACCGTCACCGATCCTCGAGGAGTTCCACAACCAGGTGCCGGATGCCGGTATGCCGATTACTGCGAGCCCATTCGACCGGCCGGACAACACGCACCGCGCCGAACCGGGAGAACAGCTCCTCATAGAGCACCCGCAGTTCCAGCCGGGCCAGATTGGCGCCCAGGCAGTAGTGCACGCCCTGGCCGAAGCCCAAGTGCGGGTTGGGTTTTCGGGTGATATCGAATTCATCGGCGCGCTCGAACACGCCAGCGTCACGATTCGCCGAGCCCTCCCAGATCTGAATCTTCTGTCCCGCCTCGACCGACTGCCCGCCGAGTGTGACGTCGCGCGTAGCGGTGCGCCGCTTGGACGGCGACGGCGACGTCCATCGCACGATCTCCTCGATAGCGGTCGGCAGCACGTCGAGATCCGCACGCAGCACCCGTAATTGGTCCGGATGGTTGGCCAGCGCCAGCAGCCCACCGGCTACCGCGTTACGCGTCGTCTCCGCGCCGGCGCTGAACAAAAGGCTGAAGAACAGGTAGAGCTCGAGATCCGACAGGGAAGGCGAATCCGCATCGTCGACCATCGCGTTCGCCACGACCGACAACATGTCATCGGTCGGCTCCGCCCGCTTCGACGCGATCAACTGCCGGCCGTAGTCGTACATCCGCGACCCGGCTTCTTCGACCGACAGCTGCGAAAGGGACGCCTTGCGCGAACCGCCGAAATCGAACTGCGGCTCGATGGCCTCGAACAGCCAATGCCGTTCGGATTCGGGCACTCCCAGCAGGATGCAGATCATCTGCATCGGCAGCTCGGCAGCGATGTCGACCAGGAAGTCGAACGGTTCGCCGGGCGCCACCGCATCCAGCAGACGGCGCGCCCGCGCCCGCAGATCGTCTTCCACCAGCCGGATCATTCGCGGCGTCAGCCCGGAGCTGACGAGTCGCCGGATCTGTGAGTGACGCGGGTCGTCCATCATGTTGAGCACCTGACCGGCGATCGACAGGTCCTGCAGCAGCGTGCCACCGTACGGCCGGCCGCCGCCGGTGACCGAGGAATATGTCGCCGGATCCTTCAGCACCTCAAGCGTTTCCGCATACGTGGCGACGGACCAGAAGCCCTCGCCGTCGGGGGTGTTGTCGGTCGGCTCGTGCCAGTACACAGGCGCCTCGCGCCGGTGGACCGCGAACAAGTCGTGCGGAAATCCGTCGGCGAAATTGTCCAGATCGGTGAAGTCGATCCCCGCGAGCGCGCCGGCGAGGGTCACAGGATCGCGCCCGGGGCGTACTTGGCGGCGTCCGGGTAGCGGCTCACCAACGCATCCACCATCGCGGCCACCTCGTCCACCTGGTCACCGGCGGCGCCGGTGAACGCCTTCTTGTCGGCCAGTGCGGCGTCCAGCGCCGCTCGGTCCAGCGGCAACCGCTCGTCGGCGGCCAACCGGTCCAGCAGGTCGGGCTCCGCGCCCCGTTCGCGCATGGCCAGGGCCGTCGCGACCGCGTGTTCGCGGATCACATGGTGCGCGGCCTCGCGCCCCATGCCGGCGCGGACCGCGGCGATGAGCACCTTGGTGGTGGCCAAGAACGGCAGGTAGCGATCCAGCTCGCGGGCGATCACCGCGGGGTAGGCGCCGAACTCGTCGAGCACGGTCAAAAACGTCTCGATCTGCCCGTCGATGGCAAAGAAGCTGTCCGGCAACGCGACTCGGCGCACCACCGAGCAGAATACGTCACCCTCGTTCCACTGCGCGCCCGCCAGCTCGGCGGCCATCGAGGCGTAGCCGCGCAGCACCACCTGCAGCCCGTTGACCCGCTCACAACTGCGGGTGTTCATCTTGTGCGGCATCGCCGACGAGCCGACCTGGCCCGGCGCGAACCCCTCGGTGACGAGCTCGTGCCCGGCCATCAGTCGGATGGTATGGGCCATCGACGACGGCCCGGCGCCAAGCTGCACCAAAGCGGACAGCACGTCGTGGTCGAGCGAGCGCGGATACACCTGTCCTACGCTGGTCAAAACCGTTGCGAAGCCGAGGAATTGGGCCATGCGTCGCTCGAGTTCGGCGAGCTTGGCCGCGTCGCCGTCCAGCAGGTCCAGCATGTCCTGGGCGGTGCCCATCGGGCCTTTGATGCCGCGAAGCGGGTAGCGGTCGATCAACTCGCGCAGTCGGGTCAACGCGATGAGCGTCTCTTGCGCGGCGGAGGCGAACCGCTTGCCCAACGTGGTGGCCTGCGCGGCGACGTTGTGGCTGCGTCCGGCCATCACCAGGTCGCGGTAGGCCACCGCCCGCTCGGCAAGGCGCGCCACCACCGCGATCCCATGGGAGAAGACCAATTCCAGGGACCGCCGGATCTGCAGCTGCTCCACATTCTCGGTCAGGTCGCGGCTGGTCATCCCCTTGTGCACGTGCTCGTGACCAGCCAGCGCGTTGAACTCTTCGATGCGGGCCTTGACGTCGTGGCGCAAGACCCGTTCGCGATCCGCAATCGAGGCCAAATCGAGGTCCTCGAGCACCCGCTCGTAGTCGGCGATGGCGTTCTGCGGAACGTCCACGCCCAGCTCCGCCTGTGCCCGCAGCACCGCCAGCCACAGCCGGCGCTCCGCGACGACCTTGGCCTCCGGCGACCAGATCGCGACCATTTCCGCGCTGGCGTACCGGGCGGCCAGGACGTTCGGAATGCTCACAGACATAGAGCTTACGATCGGCCTCCCCCGCTGACCGGCTTGCGGTCACATTGGTAGCGGCGCCATACCCTAGGCAGGATGT
Organism: uncultured Actinomycetota bacterium; assembly: GCA_963850895.1. Lineage (GTDB taxonomy): Bacteria > Actinomycetota > Actinomycetes > Mycobacteriales > Mycobacteriaceae > Mycobacterium. The sequence continues at coordinate 177,769 of CAWKNK010000011.1, forward strand.
ATTTCGCCGGCGTCGATCTGGCCTGGGCGCGGGCGCAACCCCACCGGGGTGGCGGCCGTCGACGCCGGGGGCCGTCTCGTGCACGTCGGCGCCGTCGGCGACGACGCCGATGTGCTCGCCGCGTTGTCGCCCTATGTGCAAGGGCATTGCCTGGTCGCCTTCGACGCGCCGCTGGTGGTGACCAACCCGACCGGCCAGCGTCCCGCCGAAGCGGCGCTCAACCGCGACTTCCGCAGGTTCGAAGCCGGGGCGCACCCGGCCAACACCGCAAAACCGGAGTTCGCCGACGGGCCGCGAGCGGCGCGATTGGCGCGGGCGATGGGGCTCGACATGGACCCGCGGTCACCGGCTCCGCGACGCGCCATCGAGGTCTACCCGCATCCGGCGACCGTGGTGCTGTTCCGGCTGGCGCGAACGCTCAAATACAAGGCCAAGCCCGGCCGCGGCGTCGACCAGCTCAAGTCCGAGCTGCTCCTGCTGATGGACGGCATCGAGAAGCTCGCGCACGCCACGGTGCCCTTACACGTCGCAGGTCATGGCGATTGGGTCCGGCTGCGCAAACGCGTAACCGCCGCCCAGCGCAAAAGCGAGCTGCGCCGCGCCGAGGATCCGATCGACGCCGTCGTCTGCGCCTATGTGGCGTTGTACGCGCAGCGCTGCCCGGCGGACGTGACGATTTACGGCGACTTCGCCACGGGGTACATCGTGACGCCTTCGCTGACCGCCGACCTCACGGGCAGCTGATCAATGGGCGCGAGCACGTCGATGAGATCGACCACCGTCCCCAGCGCCGCCGCACGAGGATCGCGGCCCTCGACCAAGGCGGACACCACCGAACCGTCGACCGCGCAGATCAGCGTGCACACCAGCTCGATGTGCACCGTGCGGCCCGATCGCTCGACGGCCTCGGCCACGGCCTCTGCGCGCTGCGCGCAGGCTGCGACGCATGATCTCGCGCAACGCGGGCAGGCGGGTGCACGCGATGTGTCGCTCGTAGCGCGAGATCAACTGATCGCTGAGTCCCGGGCTGGACACGTCTCCGACGAGCAGGTCGACCAACACCTCGGCTATGGTCTCGGGTCCCCGACGCCGACGGGAAAGGGCATTGACCCGCGCCCGCAGCTGCGCCACCTCGATCATCGCGATGTGTTCGACGGCGCGTGCGATCAAATCGTCAAGGGACGAGAAGTAATACGTGGTGGACGCCAACGGCAGTCCGGCCCGCCGGGCGACCGCGCGGTGACGCACGGCCTCGAAGCCGCCTTCGGCAAGCAGCTCGGCGGCGGCGCTCACGAGCGCATACCGTCGACGTTCTCCCTTGGGAGTGACTGCTGCCGTCACGAGTAGCCATCGTGCCAGTCAAAGTGGTACTGCATTGCCATTTCGGCCAAACGGCCATGGCATGATGGCCCGCATGCCCGACTTGAGCCGCCGTGCCCTGCTGGGCCTCGGTGCCAGCGCGGCCGCGGGCGCAGTGGGCACGTATGCGCTCGACATCGTGTTCAAGCCCCGAACATCTCAGGCCATGCCGCTGTCGCCGGCCGGTACCCAGGCGCCGCTGGCGCCGCCGCCGAGCGCACCTCTCGAGCCGGCTCCCCCGGGTCAGCCGGCGCCCACCATGGTGACGGGTTCCTTCGTCTCGGCGGCGCGCGGCGGGATCAACACCAACTGGGCCATCGCACGCCCGCCAGGCCAAACCAAGGCGCTGCGACCGGTGATCGCGCTGCACGGCAAGGGCAGTGACGCGTCGACCGTGATGGCCGGCGGCGTCGAACAGGGGCTGGCGCAGGCCGTCAACGCGGGGCTGCCACCGTTTGCCGTGGTCGCCGTCGACGGCGGCGGCAGCTACTGGCACAAGAGGTCCTCCGGCGAGGACAGCGGGGCCATGGTGCTCGACGAGCTCATCCCGATGCTGAGCACCCACGGCCTGGACACCTCGCGGGTGGCGTTCTTGGGCTGGTCGATGGGCGGCTACGGCGCGTTGCTGCTCGGCGGTCGGCTGGGTCCGGCACGCACCGCGGCGATCTGTGCGGTCAGTCCCGCACTGTGGCTCTCCTCCGGCGCGGCGGCACCGGGTGCGTTCGACGGGCCCGACGACTTCGCGTCGAACTCGGTGTTCGGGATGCCGGCGCTGGCGTCGATTCCCATTCGGGTGGACTGCGGCGACAGCGATCCTTTTTACGCCGCGACCAAGCAGTTCATTGCGCAACTGCCCAATCCGCCCGCGGGCGGCTTCTCGCCCGGCGGGCACAACGGGGAGTTCTGGAGCTCGCAGCTGCCGGCCGAGCTGACCTGGATGGCGCCGCTGCTGACGGCGTAAGACTTTGGCTTTGGCTTTGGCTTTGGCTTTGGCTTTGGCTTTGGCTTTGGCTTTGGCTTTGGCTTTGGCTTTGGCTTTGGCTTTGGCTTTGGCTTTGGCTTTGGCTTTGGCTTTGGCTTTGGCTTTGGCTTTGGCTTTGGCTTTGGCTTTGGCTTTGGCTTTGGCTTGCCGAGCGTAACGCCAGTGCGAGAAACTGGGCGCGAATTCGCAGCAGCGTTACGCTCGCGGACGTGACCGCACCGTTCGGTTGGAAATTCCCCTACGCCTGGCCGCGAAAGCCCATCCTGGCGGAAAACGTTGTCTGCACATCACAACCGCTCGCCGCCCAAGCCGGCCTTCGGATGCTAGCCGAGGGAGGAAGCGCGGTGGACGCGGCGATCGCCACCGCCATCGCCCTCACGGTGGTGGAGCCGGTATCCAACGGCATCGGCTCGGATGCTTTCGCGATCGTGTGGGATGGGCGGCGATTGCACGGGCTGAATGCGTCCGGCCGCTCGCCCGCGGCCTGGACACCGGAATACTTCGGCGGCAACGCCGTTCCCGCTGCTGGCTGGAACGCGGTGACCGTGCCCGGCGCGGTGTCGGCGTGGACTGAATTGCATGCCAAGTTCGGCAAGCTCCCGTTCGAAAGGCTCTTCGAGCCTGCAATCCATTACGGCCGCGACGGCTTTCTGGTTTCGCCAACGGTCGCGGACCAATGGGCGGCGCAGATACCGCTGTTCGAAAAGCAGCCCGGCTTCGCCGCGGCATTCATGCCCACGGGCCGGGCACCGAGACCCGGTGAGCGGTTTAGGTTTACCGAGCAGGCCGCCACGCTCGAGAAGATCGCCGCGACCAACGGCGAGGCGTTCTACCGCGGAGAGTTGGCCGCCCAGCTCGAGGCGCACGCGCTGGCCAACGACGGCGTGATGCGGGCCAGCGACCTCGCCGCTCACCGCGCCGATTGGGTAGGCACCATCAGTGGCACCTACCGCGGGTACACCGTCCACGAGATCCCGCCCAACGGCCACGGGATCGTGGCCCTGATCGCTCTGGGAATTCTGGAGCACTTCGACATGGCCTCGCTCCCAGTCGATTCCGCCGACAGCGTGCACCTGCAAATCGAAGCGTTGAAGCTGGCCTTCGCCGACGCGCAGGCCTACGTCGCCGACATCGAGCACATGCCGCTGCGCCCGGAACACCTGCTGGACGACGAATATCTGAGGCAACGCGCGGCCCTGATCGATCGTGCGCGGGCGAAGCCGGCGTCGGCGGGCGCCCCGAGCGGGGGGACGGTGTATCTGACCGCCGCCGACGCCGCGGGGATGATGGTGTCGATGATCCAGTCGAACTACATGGGGTTCGGATCCGGTGTCGTGGTGCCGGGCACCGGGATATCGTTGCAGAACCGCGGCGCGAATTTCGTGGCGACCGAGGGACATCCGAACCGGGTGGGGCCGGCCAAACGCCCCTACCACACGATCATTCCGGGCTTTGTCACCAAAGACGGCGCCCCGGTGATGAGCTTTGGCGTGATGGGCGGAACGATGCAGCCCCAAGGCCACACCCAAGTGATGGTGCGCATCGCCGACCACGGACAGAATCCGCAGGCCGCGTGTGACGGCCCACGGTTCCGGTGGGTGCAGGGCATGCAGGTCAGCTGCGAGAAGGGCTTCCCGCCCGCGACGCTCGACGAGCTTCGCCACCGCGGACATGACCTGGTGGCCGTGGACGACTACAACCAGTTCGGCAGCTGCCAGGCGATCTGGCGTCTCGACGGCGGCTATTTTGCGGCGAGCGATCCCCGCCGCGACGGCCAAGCTGCGGGTTTCTAGACGCTGACCTTGCCCTCCGCGGCCAACATCGCGATGTCGCCTCGAAAGTGGCTGCCGGGCAACCGGATCGACCGCATGAGCTCATATGCCTGCGCCCGCGCCGCGGCGAGGTCGGCGCCGGTGCCCACCACCGATAGCACCCGGCCGCCCGACGAGACGACCTCGCCGTCGTCGCGCCGCGCCGTGCCCGCGTGCAGCACCCCCTCGGCTTCGGAACCGACGACCACGTCTCCGATTCGGGGGCGTCCGGGATAGTTCTCCGCCGCCAGCACCACCGTGACGGCGGCGCCCGCGTGCCAGCGCAGCGCACCGAAGTCGGCCAGCTTGCCGGTGCCCGCCGCGTACAGCAGCTGCCCAAGCGGCGATTCCAGCAGCGCCAGCACGGCCTGGGTCTCCGGATCGCCGAACCTGCAGTTGAATTCGACCACGGCCGGCCCGTTGGTGGTGATCGCCAGCCCGACGTACAACAAACCGCAGAACGGGCTACCCCGCTGAACCATTTCGGCCGCAACGGGTTCCACGGTATTGCCGACGATGTCCCGGTACACCTCGTCGGGAAGCCAGGGAACCGGGGCGTAGGCGCCCATACCGCCGGTGTTGGGTCCGGTATCGCCGTCGCCGACACGCTTGAAGTCCTGCGCCGGCAGCAGCGGCACCACGGTCGTGCCGTCGACGACGCAGAACAGCGACACCTCCGGGCCGTCCAGATACGACTCCAGCAACACCGGGTGTCCCGCCTCGAGCAGGCCGGCGGCGTGCGCGCGGGCGACACCGCGGTCCGCGGTCACCACCACGCCCTTGCCGGCGGCCAGGCGGTCGTCCTTCACCACCCACGCCGGGTCACCCGCCGGAGGCCCGAACCGGTCCAGGGCGGCATCCAAATGCGCGGGGCTGTCAACGATTTCGCTGGCCGCGGTCCGCACGCCTGCTGCGGCCATCACCTCTTTGGCGAACGCCTTTGAGCCTTCGATGCGGGCGGCGTCCTTGCTGGGCCCGAAGCAGACGATGCCGGCAGCTCGCAGGGCGTCCGCCACGCCCAGCACCAGTGGCACCTCGGGGCCGATGACCACCAGGTCGGCCCGCACCTCCCGCGCCAGGGCGACGACGTCGGAACCCGAGGTGATGTCGACGTCGTGCTGCTCGGCCACCCGGGCGGTGCCGGCGTTACCCGGAGCCACGGATAGTCCCGTGACCTGCGGGTCTTTCCGAAGCGCCAGCAGCAGCGCGTGTTCTCGGGCACCCGAACCGATCACCAGGACTCGCACGACACGTCACTCTAGCGGGCCGCCGGAACCGGACCTTAGCCGCCGGATCCTCCCCCGTGCATCTTCAACGCGGCGTCCACGTTGGCCTTCTTGTCTTCCCCGGCGCCCTTCGCCGCGGCCTTCTTGCGCTTCGCGACGACGGCGTCGACCGCGCCGTTGAGCGCCGAACCCAGCGGGAACCCGAGATAGTGGGTGAGGAAGACGGCCATCTCCTTCAGTTCGGTCTCGGTGAGTTCCCCGTTGAGCAGCGCGGCGTTGATCTGGATCTCGGCCAGGTCGCGGTTTCCGATCGCGGTCACCGCCGTCAGCGTCATGATGCGTTTGTCGCGCATCGACAATCCCGGTCGGGTCCAGATGCTGCCGAACAGGTGGTCGACGGTCAGGTCGAAGTACGCGTCACCCTCGATGTTGGGCATCTCCCAGCCGTAGACCTCGTTCATCTTCTCGAGGCCCTTGCGGCGAAGTTCGTCCATCACGCCTCTTTCTCTGTGTGTGGTACCCCAAGGCCGGCCGCCAGCCCCTCGTACGCCAACCGGGCCAGCGGCAGGTCGACCGATACCGCCTCGCCCAACGCCAGCGCCAGGCTCAGGTCTTTCTCTCCGAGGCCGCGGGTGTGCATAAACGGCTGGTACAGGAAGTGTTCTGGCTGAAGGTCTTTCATGTCGTCGCGGACCATTATCGCCCCGGGCCCGCCGGTGAGGGCGTCGGTATGGCGCACCACCCGGCCCAGTGCCTGCAGATCCAGCCCCGCCGCCTCGGCCAGTTTCATGGCCTCGCACGCCGCGGCATACGACGTGAACGTCAACATGTTGCGGGCCAGCTTCATTCGCGTCCCCGCGCCCGGCTCGCCGGCATGGATGACCACCGACGCCCAGTGTTTGAATGCCGGCTTGATCCGCTCGTACACCTCGCGATCGGCCCCCACCATCGTGGCGAGCTCGCCCTTCGCGGCGGCAGCCGCGCCACCGCTGACCGGTGCGTCGACGATATGGATGCCCTGCTGCTTCAGGTCACTGGCCAGCTCCGCAGCCGTCGTATCACTGATGGTCGAGTGGATCGCGATGACCGTGCCGGGCTTGGCGTGGGCCGCCAGTTCGCCGACGACCTCGCGCACCTGCGCATCGTCCAAGACGGTGACGTGGATGATGTCAGCGGCGGCGACGTCGGCGACGCTGTCGGCCAGGCTGGCGCCCTTCTCGGCCAGCGGCGTCATCGCCTCCGTCCGAATATCGTAAACCGTCACCCCGCCGGGCCATTCGGTCATCTTCGTGGCCATCGGCGCGCCCATGTTGCCCAGCCCGATGTACCCGAGCTTCACATGCTCACTCATGACCGAATTATCTGCCCGCCGTCAACGTTGAAAATCTGCCCCGTAATCCACGACGCCTCGTCGGAGAGCAGGAACAGGCACATTCCGACCAGGTCCGCAGGCGTTCCCATGCGCGACAACGGAAGACCCTTGACGATGTCGGCGACCATCTCCTGCGGGGTGGTGGTCCGGTTGGCCTCGGTGTCGATGGGCCCGGGCGCGATCGCGTTGATCCGGATGTTCTGGCCGCCCAGCTCGCGCGAGAGCTGCTGGGTCAGGCCGTTCAGGCCAACCTTGGCCAGGCCGTAGTAGTTCGAGTACAACCACGCCGCCGTGGACGATTGGTTCACGATCGCCCCGCCGCCGCGCTTCGCCATCTTCTTGTAGACGGCGCGGGTGCACCACAACGCGCCGTCGAGGTTGACGCTCATGAATTTCTTGTAGTACTCGGGGTCGATGGTGAGCAGGAAGTCCAGCTTCATGCCCCCGAAGATCGCCGCGTTGTTGACGAGGTAGTCGATGCCACCGAACTCGGTCAGCGTGCGATCGGCCATCGCTTTGGCCGACTCCGGGTCGGACACGTCGACCGGGATGCTGACGGCGGTGCCGCCGTCGGCGGAGATCTGCTTGGCCACCCCTTCGGCCGCCTCGGCATTGATATCGGCTACGACAACCGCGGCGCCCTCACGGGCCAGCGCCTCGGCGTACGCCTGACCGATTCCGCCACCGGAACCGGTGACGATGGCGACTTTGTTCTCGAATCGCATGCTCTCAAGCTCCTAGTTAATCGCTGTCGCAATGGTCTTGATTTCCAGGTACTCCTCGAAACCGGCCAGACCCATCTCTCGCCCGTTTCCGGACTGCTTGTAACCGCCGAATGGTGCGTCGGCCGAATACCAGACGCCGCCATTGACGTTGATCGTGCCCGCGCGGACCCGCGCGGCAACCCTCGCCGCCCTATCCGGGTCGGCGCCGAACACAGTGCCCGACAACCCGTATGGCGAGTCGTTGGCAATGCGCACGGCGTCGTCGTCACCGTCGTGCGGAATGACCGTCAGCACCGGGCCGAAGATCTCCTCGCGCGCGCAGCGGGCGTCATTGCCCAGCCCGGCGATCACGGTCGGCTCGATGAAGAATCCGACTTCACGGTCGGCCGGCCGTCCGCCTCCGCACGCGAACGTCCCGCCCTCGGCGATGGCCGAGTCGAGATAGCCCTGTATCCGATCACGCTGGCGGGCCGAAATCACTGGACCGCAGATGGTTCCGGGATCGGTGGGGTCGCCGGCCTTGATGCCGCCCATCGTTGCGGCTGCGATGGAGACGGCTTCGTCATACCGCGCCCGGGGCACCACCAGCCGGGTGGTGATGGCGCAACCCTGCCCGGCGTGCATGCACACCGAGAATCCCGCCACACCCACCGCACCGCCCAAGTCGGCGTCGTCGAGGACGATGAACGCCGACTTGCCGCCCAGCTCGAGGAAGACTTTCTTGATGGTCGCGGCGCCGTCGGCCATCACGCTGCGACCGGTGGCGGTCGACCCGGTGAACGAAACCATGTCCACCCGAGGGTCTTTGGCCAACAGCGCACCCACGCTGTGGTCACTGGACGTGACGATGTTGATCACACCGGGCGGAAAGTCGGTGTGCTCGGCGATGAGTTCCCCCAGCACGGCGGCACACCAGGGTGTGTCGGGGGCGGGCTTCAAGACGACGGTGTTTCCGGCGGCCAGCGCCGGCCCGATCTTGGCGAGGTTGATCTGGTGGGGGAAGTTCCACGGGGTGATGGCGCCGACGACACCGACGGCCTCACGTTCGATCGTGCGCCGGGTAGGGATACCCATCGGCGACGCCTCGCCGAGATCCTGGCTGTAGTTCGTACGATTCGGCGGTATCCGCCGCGAACGCCAGGTCATTGACCGGAACTTCGAGCTGAGCGATGCCTGTGAGCATTCGCGGCGCGCCGACTTCGGCGATGGTCAACTCGCGCAGCTCTTCGAGGTGCTGCTGCATCGCGTCGCGCAGTTGGCGCACACACCGCACCCGCAGTTCGGTGTCGCGCGACCAGTCCGTCTCGTCGAAGGCGCGCCGCGCGGCATCGATGGCGCGGCCCATGTCGTCGGCGTCGGCGTCGGCCGCGGCCCCGAGCACTTCCTCCGTCGCCGGATTCATCGTCGGGAAGGTACCGGCGCTGCCGGGCGACATCTTGCCGTCGATGAAAAGTGCACTCACGCCGTCGGCCAACAAGGCCATCTCCCGCTCCCGTCTGTGCGGACCAAATCGCGCACGCGAATCGAGTGGACAGTTGTCCGATATTGTCCGATCGAACCATAGCCGCCAGGCTGTCGGCGGTGCAAGGGTCGATCTCGGCGGCAAGCGGTTGCGCGGCGGAAAACAGCATATTAACCGGTATGTTTGCCGTTCGGGCTTGCTTCCGGTCGAGTCGGTCCGATAGCTTGGACATGTGTCCAGCGATGCACTGGTGACGATGACGTCCCAGGCCGAGCACCAGTCCGGTCAGCCGGCGCGCAACCGCCGTCAGGAGGAGACCTTCCGCAAGGTGCTCGCGGCCGGCATCGAGACGCTGCGCGAGAAGTCGTACGCCGACCTGACGGTGCGCGCGGTGGCCGCCCGCGCCAAAGTCGCTCCGGCCACCGCGTACACCTACTTCTCGTCGAAGAACCATCTCATCGCCGAGGTCTACCTGGATCTGGTGCGGCAGGTGCCCTACTTCACCGACGTCAACGACCCGATGCCCACCCGGGTGGAACAGGTGTTGCGCCACCTGGCCCTGGTGGTCGCCGATGAACCCGAGGTCAGCGCCGCATGCACGACGGCGTTGCTCAGCGGAGGCGCCGATCCGGCGGTGACCGCCGCGCGCGACCGGATCGGCGCGGAGATCCACCGCCGCATCACGTCGGCCATGGGCCCCGACGCCGACCCCACCGCCGTGTCCGCGCTGGAGATGTCGTTCTTCGGCGCGCTCGTTCAGGCCGGCAGCGGCGAATTCACCTACCGCGAGATCGCCGACCGGCTGGCCTATGTGGTGCGGCTGATCCTCACCGGCGCGGGAGAGACAAGCCACGAGACAGAGGCAGGAACTTAAGCGATGACCGTCCATGTTGGCGACCACGAGCTGGTCCTCGATCCCTACGACTACGACTTCCACGAGGACCCGTACCCGTACTACAAGCGCCTGCGCGACGAGGCCCCGCTGTATCGCAATGAGGAGCTGAGATTCTGGGCCTTGTCGCGGCATCAACGATGTGCTGCAGGGATTCCGCAACAGCACCACGCTATCCAACCAAGTTCGGCGTCTCGCTGGATCCGGCGTCCCGCGGCCCGCACGCGTCCAAGACGATGTCGTTTCTGGCGATGGACGATCCCGCCCATCTGCGGCTGCGCACACTGGTGTCAAAGGGGTTCACGCCCAGGCGGATTCGGGAACTCGAGCCGCGCGTCACCGAGATCGCCGACACAGCACCTCGACACCATGCTGGAGAAGGCGAAGCGACGGCACGGTCGACTATGTCGACGAGTTCGCCGGCAAGCTGCCCATGGACGTCATCTCCGAGTTGATGGGTGTCCCGCAGCCGGATCGAGTTCAGGTCCGGGCCTGGGCCGACGGGGTGATGCACCGCGAGGAGGGTGTCACCGACGTGCCGCCGTCGGCGGTCGAGGCGTCGCATCAACCTGATCGTCTACTACCAGGGGATGGTCGCCGAGCGGCGCAAGAAGCTGACCGAATGATCTGACCTCGGCGCTGCTGGAGGCCGAGATCGACGGCGACCGGCTGACCGACGACGAAGTGCTCGGCTTCATGTTCCTGATGGTGATCGCCGGCAACGAGACGACCACCAAACTGCTTGCCAATGCCGCATTTTGGGGGCACAAGAACCCCGACCAGCTCACCCCGGTCTACGCCGACCTGTCGCAGGTGCCGCTGTGGGTCGAGGAGACGCTGCGCTACGACACGTCCAGCCAGATCCTGGCCCGCACCGTCTCCGGGGAACTGACCCTCTACGACACCACCATTCCCGAGGGCGACGTCTTGCTGCTGTTGCCCGGTTCGGGCCATCGCGACGAGCGGGTCTTCGACAATCCCGACGACTATGTGATCGGGCGCGAAATCGGGCCCAAGCTATTGAGTTTCGGCAGCGGCGCACACTTCTGCCTGGGCGCGCATCTGGCGCGGATGGAAGCCCGGGTCGCGCTCACCGAGTTGTTCAAGCGAATCCGCGGATATGAGGTGGACGAGGCCAACGCCGTCCGCGTCCACTCCAGCAATGTCCGCGGATTCGCCCACCTACCAATGACCGTGGAGGTCTCGCTGAATGCCCCGCTTCGACCCCCTTCCCGAACGCCGGCCGGCGATCGTGGCCGGCGCCTCCTCCGGCATCGGAGAGGCCACCGCCATCGAGCTCGCGGCGCACGGCTTCCCGGTCGCCCTGGGCGCCCGCCGGGTCGAGAAGCTCAACGACATCGTCGGCAAGATCAACGCCGAAGGCGGCGAGGCGGTCGGATTCCACCTGGACGTCACCGACCCGAACTCGGTGAAATCCTTTGTCGCACAGTCGGTCGAAGCGCTCGGCGACATCGAGGTGCTGGTGGCCGGCGCGGGCGACACCTACTTCGGCAAGCTCGCCGAGATCACCACCGACGAGTTCGAGTCGCAGCTGCAGATCCACCTCGTCGGCGCGAACCGGCTGGCCGCCGCGGTGCTGCCAGGCATGCTCGACCGGCAGCGCGGCGACTTGATCTTCGTCGGCTCCGACGTGGCCCTGCGCCAGCGGCCGCACATGGGCGCCTACGGCGCCGCCAAGGCCGGCGCTGGTCGCGATGGTCGCCAACTTCCAGATGGAGCTCGAGGGCACCGGCGTGCGGGCCTCGATCGTGCACCCCGGCCCGACGAAGACGTCGATGGGCTGGAGCCTGCCGGCCGAGAAGATCGGCCCCGCACTGGAGGACTGGGCCAAGTGGGGCCAGGCCCGCCACGACTACTTCCTGCGTGCGGCGGACCTGGCGCGAGCCATCACGTTCGTCGCCGAGACCCCGCGCGGTGGCTTCATCGCGAACATGGAGCTTCAGCCCGAAGCCCCGTTGGCCGACAACAAAGATCGCCAGAAGCTCGCACTCGGCGAAGAGGGGATGCCGTCATGACGACCGCCATCGTGCCGCGGGTTTCCGGCGGCGAGGAAGAGCACGGCCACCTCGAGGAATTCCGCACCGACCCAATCGGTTTGATGAAGCGCGTCCGCGAGGAATGCGGCGACGTCGGCTGGTTCCAGCTCGTCGACAAGCACGTCATCCTGCTGTCCGGCGCCGAGGCCAACGAGTTCTTCTTCCGGTCCGCCGACGAGGATCTCGACCAGGCCGAGGCCTACCCGTTCATGACGCCGATCTTCGGCAAGGGCGTGGTGTTCGACGCCAGCCCCGAGCGGCGCAAGGAGATGCTGCACAACTCGGCGCTGCGCGGCGAGCAGATGAAGGGCCACGCCGCCACCATCGAGGGCGAAGTCAAGAAGATGATCGCCAACTGGGGCGACGAGGGCGAGATCGAACTGCTCGACTTCTTCGCCGAGCTGACCATCTACACCTCGACGGCCTGCCTGATCGGGTTGAAGTTCCGCGAACAGCTCGACCACCGGTTCGCCGAGTACTACCACGAGCTCGAGCGCGGCACCGACCCGCTCTGCTACGTCGACCCGTACCTGCCGATCGAGAGCTTCCGTCTTCGCGACGAGGCGCGAGTGAAGTTGGTTGCGCTGGTCCAGGAGATCATGGATCAGCGAATGGCGAATCCGCCCAAGGACAAGAGCCGACCGCGACATGCTCGACGTGCTGGTGTCGATCAAGGACGAGGAGGGCAACCCGCGATTCTCCGCCGACGAGGTCACCGGCATGTTCATCTCGCTGATGTTCGCCGGGCACCACACCAGCTCGGGGACCTCGGCGTGGACGCTGATCGAGCTGATCCGCCACCCGGATGTCTACGCGGAGGTGCTGGCCGAGCTCGACGAGCTGTACGCCGACGGCCAGGAGGTGAGTTTCCATGCGCTGCGCCAGATTCCGAAGCTGGACAACGTGGTCAAGGAGACCCTGCGGCTGCACCCGCCGCTGATCATCCTGATGCGGGTGGCCAAGGGCGAGTTCGAGGTCGAGGGCTTCCCGATCCACAAAGGCGACTTCGTCGCGGCATCCCCGGCGATCTCAACCGGATCCCGGAGGACTTCCCCGACCCGGACGCGTTCAAGCCCGACCGCTACAACAAGCCCGAGCAGGCCGACATCGTCAACCGGTGGACCTGGATTCCGTTCGGCGCGGGCAGGCACCGCTGCGTCGGTGCGGCGTTCGCCCAGATGCAGATCAAAGCGATCTTCTCGGTTCTGTTGCGCGAGTACGAGTTCGAGATGGCGCAGCCGCGCCGACAGCTACCACAACGACCACTCCAAGATGGTGGTGCAGCTGGCCCGGCCCGCCAAGGCGCGCTACCGCAAGCGCAGTCGTGAGGAGTAAGTCCATGGGCTCATGGGATTCCGGATCGAAGCGGATCTGGATTTGTGTCAGGGCCACGCCATGTGCGAACTGGAGGCACCGGACTACTTCCGGGTGCCCAAGCGGGGCAAGGTCGAGATCATCGACCCCGAGCCGCCCGAAGACGCCCGCGACGAGGTCGAGCGCGCGGTCGAAATGTGCCCAACGCAAGCACTATTCATCAAAGAGAAAGAAGACTGACCCAATGAACTCCAAGGCGTCACACTCCCGTGAGGAACTCGAGGCATGGGTCGACCGCTGGCTGCAGGCCAACAAGGACTGCGAAAAGGCCGGTGACTGGCGGCCGCTGGCGGACTTCTACGCCGCAGGACGCCACCTACGGCTGGAACATCGGCCCCAAGGAAGACGTGATGTGCGTCGGCGTCGACGAGATCCGCGACATCGCGCTCGGCCTGGAGATGGAGGGCCTGGAGAACTGGGTGTACGAGTACCAGAAGGTGCTCATCGACGACAAGCAGGGCGAGATCGTCGGCTTCTGGAAGCAGATCGTCAACAAGTCCGACGGCACCCAGGACGAGATCTACGGCATCGGCGGCAGCTGGTTCCGGCTCAACGCCGACAACCTCATCGAGTGGCAGCGCGACTTCTTCGACTTCGGTCACGTCGCGAAGATGTTCGCGGCCCTGATCGAGTCCGGCGATCTCAGCACCGGCATGCAGAAGCGGATCGAGCGCAGCATCGCCGGCGAGAAGCTGCCCGGCTACTACCCGCTCGGCAGGCGCCGGTGCCCGATCTGGTGACCCACCCGCGGCGATCCGCAGCAGTCGGTTGACGCCCCGGCCAACCAAGCATTTGATTTGTTACACGCGCTATGCTGACGCGACAAGGGTGCCTGTGGCGCCCGTCACCAAGTTCGTCCGGCATGAAGGGGCCGGGCAGCTCTGATCGATTCAAAGGCGAAATGGGGTCAGGACCATCGTGAAGACAAAAGGCGCACTGATCTGGGAGTTCAACCAGCCGTGGTCCATCGAGGAAATCGAGATCGGCGACCCGCAAGAGCACGAGGTCAAGATCCAGATGGAAGCGGCCGGCATGTGCCACTCCGACCACCACCTGGTCACCGGCGGCATCCCGATGGCCGGCTTCCCGGTGCTCGGCGGACATGAGGGCGCCGGCATCGTCACCGAGGTCGGCCCGGGCGTCGAAGACATCGCGCCGGGCGACCACGTGGTGCTGTCGTTCATCCCGTCCTGCGGGCAGTGTCCGACGTGTCAGGCCGGCATGCGCAACCTGTGCGACCTCGGGCGCCGGGCTGCTGGGCGGCGCCGCGGTCTCCGACGGCACGTTCCGCATCCAGGCCCGCGGCCAGGACGTCTTCCCGATGACGCTGCTGGGCACGTTCTCGCCGTACATGGTGGTGCATCGCAGCTCGGTGGTGAAGATCGACCCGTCGGTCCCGTTCGAGGTGGCCGCCCTGGTCGGCTGCGGCGTCACCACCGGCTACGGCTCGGCGGTTCGCACCGCCGACATCCGGCCGGGCCAAGACGTCGCCATCGTCGGCGTCGGCGGGGTCGGCATGGCAGCGCTGCAGGGCGCCGTCAGCGCCGGCGCGCGCTACATCTTCGCGATCGACCCGGTCGAGTGGAAGCGCGACCAGGCGCTGAAATTCGGTGCCACCCACGTCTACCCGGACATCAACGCCGCGCTGATGGGCATCATGGAGGTCACCTACGGCCTGATGGCTCACAAGGTCGTGGTCACGGTCGGCGAGCTGCACGGCGCCGACATCGACAGCTACCTGAACATCACCCAAAAGGGCGGCACCTGCGTGCTGACCGCGATCGGTAGCCTGCTGGACACCAACGTCACCCTGAACCTGGCGATGCTGACCCTGATGCAGAAGAACCTGCAGGGCACCATCTTCGGCGGCGGCAACCCGCAGTACGACATCCCGCAGCTGTTGTCGATGTACAAGGCCGGCAAGCTCAACCTGGACGACATGATCACCCGCCAGTACCAGCCTCGAGCAGATCAACGAGGGCTACCAGGACATGCTGGACGGCAAGAACATTCGCGGCGTCATCCGGTACACGGACGCCGACCGGTAACAGCCACTCACTGGGTCCCGAGTGACCGCGTTCGGTCACCTGATGGCGCCGGGACAGATCGGTGCCATGACGGTGCGCAACCGCGTGGTCATGTCTCCGATGGAGACGATGTACGGCACGCCGGATGGGCTGCCGTCGGAGCGCACCCGCGACTACTTCGCCGCCCGTGCCAGGGGTGGCGTCGGCCTGATTACGCTGGGCGCCACCGGGATCGACAATCAACACCCCGAGACTCCCGGGGGCCTGCACCTGGCCACCGACGAGGCGGTCGATGCGCATCGGGCGCTCGTGGAGGTGGTGCACGAGCACGGCGCCAAGATCCAGCCCCAGATCGTGCACGCCGGACCCGACGGCCTGGGGCCGGAGATCTTCGGTGTCACGTCGCTGGGCCCGTCGGTCATTCCGTCCTACCTCACCGGGCGTCCCTCGGTCGAGATCAGCAAGCAACAGCTGTGCGGAGTGCTCGACCTGTTCAAGGCCGCGGCGCGGCGTGCCGTCGAGGCCGGGTACGACGGCATCGAGTTGCACGCCGCGCACGGCTACATGTTGCTGGGCTCGTTCCTTGCCCCGCAACGCAATCGGCGCACCGACGACTATCGCGGCGATTCGGCTCGCGGCCGGGTCGCGGGTGGTGCTGGATGCGCTGGCCGCGATCCGCTCCGAGATCGGTGACGCCTGCCGATCACGCTGCGCATCTCCGGCTACGAACGGGTCGCCGGTGGACGCCCCATCTACGAGACCGCGCAGCTGGCACCGGAATTCGTCGCCGCGGGCGTCAACGCGTTCCACGTCAGCGGCGGGGTGATCGATCGGCTGGTGACGGGGATGGTCAACGGTGCCGATGACGGCGACGAACTCAACGTCGGGGCCGCGGCGGCGGTCAAGCAGGTGGTCGACGTGCCGGTGATCGCCGTCGGCCGCATCCACGACCCGGTCAGGGCCGAACGGATCCTGGCCGACGGGCGCGCCGACTTCATCGCCATGGGGCGTCCGCTGCTGGCCGACCCCGACCTGCCGCGCAAGCTCCGTGACGGGCAGGCGCACCGGATTCGCAGGTGCATCTCCTGTGAAAACTGCATCGACGCAATGGAACAGCGTTTTTCCGTCGACTGCGCGGTCAATCCCCGCACCGGCAAAGAGCGCGAGATGTCCCCGGCGCGCGCCGCGCGTGCCAAGCGCGTGGTGGTGATCGGCGGCGGGCCGGCCGGGCTGGAGGCCGCCCGGGTGGCCGCCGAACGGGGCCACCGCGTCACGCTTTTCGAGCGCAGCGCCGCGCTGGGCGGCGCGCTGCGCTGGGCATCGGTTCTGCATCCGGAGAACCAGCCGTTCCTGCGCTATCTGCGCGACGAGATCAGGCCGAGCAGCGCGGAGATCCGATCTGGACCAAGCCATTTCGGTTGAGCACGTCGTTGAGCCGCCCCGACGCGGTGGTCGTGGCCACCGGCGGCCGTGTCGCCGTGCCGGCGATCCCCGGGGCCGACCTGCCGCACGTGCACACCGGACCCGGGTTGCGCGAATTGCTCGGCGGTCAAGCCGAATCCGGCGCCCCGGCCTGGCAGCGGCTGGGGCGCTTCCGCGCTTGGCGGCTGGCGGCAGCGGCTGGTGCGGCCCGCCGCGGTACGGCTGGCCAGCCGCGCCTGGATGCCCCTCGGGCGCCGGGTCGCCATCATCGGCGGCGACCTGGTCGCTCTGGAACTGGCCGAATTCCTGGCGCGCCGCGGCCGGCTGGTGTCGATCCTCGAAGCCGGCAAAGACATCGCCCCCGAAGTGGGCAACAAACGCAAGACCGAACACATGGATCGACTCGACCGGCTGGGCGTCACCGTGCACGTCCGCGGCGACCGTCGAACGGATCACCGCCGAGGCGGTGGTGTTCACCCCTGCCGGTGGCACCACCCGGGAACTGCAGGCCGACAGCGTCGTGCTCGCCGGCACGGTCGAGCCCGACACCACTGCTGTTCGACACTTGGTCGCCGCCATGCCGGCGGCCGACGTGCACGCCGCCGGCGACTGCACCGGGCTGGGCCTGATCCGCAAGGCCACCGAGGAAGGCGCCCGCGCCGCGTGCGCAATCTATGACAGGAGAAAAGAAATGACCCAGACCGAGGAATCCCAGGCGACCCCTGCCCTGGCCGCCTCGCAGGCGTCGTGGCGCTGCGTGCAAGCGCACGACCGGGAGGGCTGGCTGGCGCTGATGGCCGACGACGTCGTCATCGAGGATCCGATCGGCAAGTCCCTGACCAACCCCGACGGCACCGGGCGTCCGCGGCAAGGAGGCCGTCGGCGCGTTCTTCGACACCAACATCGCCGCCAATCAGCTGACGATCACCTGCGAGGAGACGTTCCCGTCGAGTTCGCCCGACGAGATCGCCCACATCTTGGTGCTGCAACAGCAAGTTCGAGGGCGGCTTCACCAGCCGGTGCGGGGGGTGTTCACCTACCGGTCAACGACGCCGGGCTGATCACCAACATGCGCGGGTACTGGAACCTCGACATGATGCAGTTCGGCAAGGAGGACTGAGGCAGGCTCCTCCGACCGACGCCCCTATGCTGGGCCCATGGCGTCGTCTTCACCAAGATCATCAACGGCGAACTGCCCGGCCGCTTCGTCTACGAGGACGACGAGGTCGTCGCGTTCCTGACGATCGAGCCGATGACGCAGGGCCACACGCTGGTGGTGCCGCGCGCCGAGATGGACAAGTGGCAGGACGTCGAACCGGCGCGACGTTCGACAAGGTCATGGCGGTGTCGCAGCAGATCGGCAAGGCGGTGTGCGCGGCGTTCGGCGCCGAGCGGGCCGGGATGATCATCGCCGGGCTGGAGGTGCCGCATCTGCACGTGCACGTGTTTCCCGGCCTGCAACCTCAGCGACTTCGGCTTCGCCAACGTCGACCGCAATCCGTCACCGGAATCGCTGGACGAGGCGCAGGCCAAGATCAAGGCCGCGCTGGCTGAACTGGCGCCTGAACCGGCTCCTGCGCGGGCACGTCGGCGATGCGCGGCAGGGTGACCCGGAAACAGCAGCCCTGCCCCGGGCGCGGTCGTCACCGTGACCCGCCCGCCGTGCGCGTGCACCAGCGAGTCGACGATCGATAGCCCCAATCCGGTGCCGCCGCTGGCGCGTGCCCGCGAGGAGTCGGTGCGGTAGAACCGCTCGAACACCCGCTGCGCGTCCTGCTCGGTCATCCCGGGCCCCTCGTCGGCCACTTCGAGCACCGCGTCGTCGGCGTCGGTGCCGACCCGGACGGTGACGCGGCGGTCTCCGGGGTGTGCTGCAAGGCGTTGGCGACCAGGTTGCCCAGCACCTGACGCAGCCGCGGCCTCGTCGCCGAGCACCTCCGGGGTGCCGGGGCCGTCGAAGACCTCCATGGTGATGGTGCGCTGCGGTGCGATGGACTGGGCGTCGTGCACGGCGTCGGTGGCCAGCGCCAGCAGGTCGACCCGGTGGTGTTCCAGCGGGCGTTGCGCATCCAGGCGGGCGAGCAGCAGCAGGTCGTCGACGAGCAGGCCCATCCGGCGGGACTTCGCTTTCGATGCGCGACATCAGCATCTCGACGTCGCGTGGCGGCGCCCTGGCGGTACAGCTCGGCGAATCCGCGGATCGTCGTCAGCGGCGTGCGCAGCTCGTGGCTGGCGTCGGTGATGAACCGGCGCATCCGTTCCTCGGACATCGCGGGCCTGCTCGGCCGACGGCCTCCGAGGACGCCATCGCGCTCTGGATCTGGGCGAGCATGCCGTTGAGCGCCAGCGACAGCCGGCCGACCTCGGTGCGCGGATCACGTTCGGGCACACGGCGATCCAGCTGGCCGGCGGCGATCGCGGCGGCCGTCTGCTCGACCTCGACCAGCGGCCGCAGGCTGCGGTGCACCACCCAG
Source organism: uncultured Actinomycetota bacterium (assembly GCA_963850895.1). Classification (GTDB taxonomy): domain Bacteria; phylum Actinomycetota; class Actinomycetes; order Mycobacteriales; family Mycobacteriaceae; genus Mycobacterium. The sequence goes on from CAWKNK010000011.1 coordinate 196,952, forward strand.
TACCCGGCGACACCGAGGATCACCAGCACGGCCATGCCGATGGCGACCTGCGACCAGGCCAGGGAGCCGCACCGTGGACTGCACGTCGGACAGGTCGATGGCGACGGTGGTCAGCTCGCCGTGCGGGCCGCGCACCGACACCGCGCGCCACTGGACCGTCGACCCGTCGAGCGAGCCGAGGTCGCCGGGTTGGGGCCCACGTCGTTGTCGTCGCGGCAAGGTCGGGTTCGGCGTCGCGGTCGTTGACGGCCATGCACGACGGTGCCGTCGGACGTCGATGCCGCGCACGTAGAAGTTCGACGGCGGGCGGGCCGGGTTCGGGCCTTCGTCAGGTGGCGGCGGTGATTGCCGCCGCGGGGCCTGCGCCCAGCCGCGCGACGCGTCGAGCAGCGTCTGGTCGAGCGCGGTTGATCAGGCCGTGACGCAGGATCGAGGTGACCGCGATGCCCGAGGCCAGCAGGCCGACAGCCACCAGCAGCAGCATGGCGGCGACCAGCCCGACCCGCAGCGGCAATGCGCGTCGATGCTGTTTGGCCATGGGCGATCCCTCTATTGTTCGCGCTGGTTAGCGCGAGTGCGCCGGCTTATCGCGGCTCCCGCAACACGTAACCCGACGCCGCGCAGGGTGTGCAGCAGCCGCTTCTCGCCGGTGTCGATCTTGCGCCGCAGGTACGACACGTAGGACTCGACGACGTTGACGTCGCCGCCGAAGTCGTAGCGCCACACGTGGTCGAGGATCTTGGGCTTGCTCAGCACGGTGCCGGCGTTGATGACGAAGTAGCGCAGCAGCGTGAACTCGGTCGGCGACAGGGAGACGGGTTCGCCGGCCTTCCACACCTCGTGGGTGTCCTCGTCGAGTTCGATGTCGGCGAAGGTCAGCCGGGCGTTGCGCGGCTCCGCTCGACGCCCTTGCCGGCGCGGCGCAGGATGACGCGCAGCCGGGCGACGACCTCCTCGAGGCTGAACGGTTTGGTCACGTAGTCGTCGCCGCCGAGGGTCAGGCCGGCGATCTTGTCCTGCAGGCTGTCCCGGGCCGTCAGGAACAGCGCCGGCGCGTCGATGCCGTCGGCGCGCAGCCGGCGCAGCACCCCGAACCCGTCCATGCCCGGCATCATCACGTCGAGGATCACCGCGTCGGGACGGACCTCGCGGGCCCGGTCCAGGGCGGCGCGGCCCGTTGGAGGCGGTGTGGACCTCGAAGCCCTGGAACTTCAGGCTCACCGACAGCAGCTCGACGATGTTGGTCTCGTCGTCGACCACCAGCACACGTGCCTCGGGTTTGGTTTCAGCTGTTGCGGGTAGCGGCCATGCTGTCAATTTCCTCTCACCTTGGTTGAAGTTACCAAGCTGCACAGTGGTGGCTGTGAGCTTCCTGTGCCAACGTCTGATAGTAGTCTGCCGGAATCATCGCGACGGTTACCGCCGGTGACGCGGATCCCGCCGCGCATACACTCGTGAGATGGACCTGGCGCAAGACGCTGGTCGGGCTGGCGACCACACCGGCGAAGGTCGGGCTGGCCGCCGCCGAGGCCGGGCTGGACGTCGCCAGAGCGGCGGCTGGGCTCGGCCGAAGCACGCTCTGGGTGACGCCGGGATGCCGCCTCGCCGAACGCCGTGGCGCCAGATGTTCGGCCTCGAGGACGCCGATCGCTCGGGCGAACCGGATCGCGCGACTGCTCGACGACGACGCGCCGCTGGGCCGGGCGCTGGCGCCGGACGGTCCGATCGACCGGCTGATGCGCCCGGGCGGGCTGGTCGACCGGATGACCGCGGAGGGCGGCGTGCTGGACCGCCTGACCGCCGAGGGCGGCGGGCTGCGAGCGGGCGCTGCAGCCCGGCGGGCTGGTGGACCAGTTGCTCGACGAGGACGGGCTGATCGAGCGGGTGCTGGCCGAGGACGGGCTGGCCGACCGGCTGCTGGCCGAGGGCGGCCTGGTCGACAAGCTGACCGCGCGCAACGGCCCGCTGGAGCAACTCGCCGACGTCGCCGACACCCTGGACCGGCTGTCGCCCGGGACTGGAGGCGCTGGCAGCCGACCATCGAGACACTTCGCGAGGCGGTCGCCACGCTGAGCCTGGTGGTCAACCCGCTGAGCAGCATCGCCGACCGGATCCCGCTGCCGGGCCGGCGCCGCTAGTCCGCGCGTCGGCCCGGCGGCTCCGAACGCGTCAAGCGCGGTGATCGACGACCGACGATGACTGACCCGATAAGCTGAGCCGCTTGACGCCGGTTCGCCGGCCGCCCGCCTCCTTAGCTCAGTGGTAGAGCACTCGCCTTGTAAGCGAGCGGTCGTCAGTTCAATCCTGACAGGGGGCTCCACTGAACAGGGGCTCCACTGAAACCATTGTTTACCTGCGGTGATATGTTCCCGGCCGGGTGAACATCGGTTCGATCCCGCACTCAGTGACACGATGTTGACACAACTTGCTGCAAAGTCGCCGCGGCCACCTTCAGCGCGTCGTCCTGGTTGTGCACGTAGGTGCGCATCGTGAATGCCGGGTCGGCGTGGCCGAGCCAGGCCGAGATCACCACGATCGGCACGCCCTGCATGTGCATCAGCGTCCCGCAGGTGTGCCGGGCGTCGTGTATACCGGATGTTCGGCACCTTCGCCTCCATGCATATGGGACGCCAATAGTCGGAGATGGTGTCCGGGTGATACGGCCGCCCGGCCTCATCGCACACCACATGCTGCACCAGGCGCCGAAAAAACAACCGCCGCAGTGTGTCGCAAATCACCAAACGGAGCTGCCCAAAAGTGACCCATTTTCGCGTGCTCGGCCGTCTATCTCTATAAGAGCGGCTCACCGTGGCCGCGGCGACACCGATGGGAGCGGTCCAATGGGCACAGCGATGCGCACTGGGCATTACAGGTTGCCCGACGGTTCGGTGGTGCGGGTGGACTTTGAGAGAGGGCGTTGGGTCGGCACGCTCTACGCGCCGTCCCTAACGATCAAGACGCAAATCGTCGGTAGTGATGCTCAAGTTCACGCCTGGGCCGCCAGCGTCGCGGCATAACACTCTCTCGGCATTTGGCTTAGCCGAATCGGATGATCCGCCCTACCAACCACAAGATCGGTCCCACCCCCGGGGCCGGCCGAGGAGAGCAACCAGCCGGGGCGCCCGGCGCCGCCCAATTGGTGATGCTGGAAGCAATACCGGCCCCTGCTGCTCGCCGGCCAGATCCGTGGAATGGATACGGGCGATCTCCCCGCGGCGCAGCCCGGCCTCGGCGGCCAGCCGCAACATCAACACCACCCGCGGCGGGGCAACCGCCACCGCCCCCACGGCCGTCGGATCCTGGTTAAACCGCGCCGCCAAACCCGCCATCGATCTGGCCCTTCTCGCGCCCGGTGCTCGGTGGGATTGATGCGGTCCAGTTCGTCGTCACTGACCAACGTCGAGTGCGCCGCCCGCGTCCGAGTCGTGTGCCTCTCTGGACGGTTCGCGCGGATTGTCCGGAATCTCCGCCGCCAGATTCTCGTCGAGCGACTCGTTGTCGTGGACGTCGATGGGCTCGTCGTGTGCGTCGCCGAGTGGGGGTGGCGGCCCGGTGATCGGCGGCAGGTCGACCGGGACGACGCCAGTGGTGTATGCCGCGGCCCAGCCCAGGACGTTCTGGGCGTAGGGCATGGAGTTGTTGTAGCGCAGGATCGCGGCCATCACCTGCGCCGGGTCGCCCAGGTTGAGCCCGCCGCTGCACAGGTACCGGGCAGCCGCGAGCGTGGCGTCGAACAGGTTTTGCGGGTCGGCTGTGCCGTCGCCCTTGCCGTCGGAGGCGTACCGCGCCCAGGTACCGGGCAAGAACTGCATGGGCCCCATCGCACGGGCGTAAGTGACGCGATTGCCGACACTGCTCTGGATGATGACCTCGTTGCCGGGCAGCGTGCCATCCAGCGCGGGACCGTAGATTGGGATGACCGCGGTGCCGCGCGCATCGACGGCGCCGCCGCCGGCGTGGCCCGACTCGATGCGCCCGATCCCGGCCAGCAAGTTCCAGCTGACGCCGCAGCCTGGGGCCTCGACGGCCATCTTCTGCTCGGCGTTGCGGTAGGCGGCCAATGCTATTTCCGGAATGTCCAGCACGCCAGGTGAATTCACGATCATCGGTGGAGGGGGTGCGGATAGGGCTGGCGCGACGACGTGCAAGGTGGTCGGCGCATGCTCGCTGGCGATGACAACGGGGCCGGAGAGGTTAGGGACGGTGGGGGAAACTGCGGCTACCGGGGTGACGACGGCATGCACAGACGGGATTGGGCTCTTTCCGTGGAATGGCGGAGCCGCGCCCCCGACTGCTCCGGCCACTACCAACGAAGTAATCGCAGCTACTCCGAATGCCGGTGTCCGCGAAACGCCAAGTGCCCGCTTCCGGACCGCCTCGACGGCCGGGCGTGCACACCAGCGTCCCCCTATGCGCACTCGACCGTCCTAAGTATGTGAGCCGCCCCAGCGATCCCGCTGCCAAACCCAATTGCGCCAATTGCGGCCAGCGCGAGCGCCATACCCAGCGTCGCTCGGGGGGTCAGTGGCCCGCGAGCATTCGAAATCGCAAACAGGTTCCGGAACAACGGGATACTCCTCAGACTCCGCTGAAGCAGCGAGTGCTTCAGACACTCAAGTCACTCCGGTAACACTGCCCGTCAAGAATCACAATTGAAACACGACACGATCGCAGATCGAACTCTATAGATTTTGCTTACTAACCTTGAAATTTGTTTACTCTGGGTGACCTTCGGCCGGGAAGTCGGTGCGTGCGATCGCGGCGGAAGTCGGTTGCTTCGTGGGCAGTGTTCGCGGCGCCGTTGGTGGCGGTGACGTTGGCGCGGTTTGGTGCGGTGACCGCGGGGCGGCCCCGGTCCGGCCAGGCGGTGTTCGTGTGAAGGACCCCACGTACCGGGAACCCCGTGGTACAAGGAATTGTCAGAGTTCTGTCGGTGAGACTCGCCAAGATGGACGCTGAGGTGACGCAAACGTATGTGACCACTCAGGCTCACCGATACCGAACAGGACAACCTCCCTGGACATCACAACTAGTCGTCCCCGAGAAGGTTGCCCAGGAATGGGAACGCTGCGGGTACGTCGAACGCGTCACCGGCAAGAGCTAACTGTATTGGAGTCCGGTGCCGCTACGGCGTGTCGCGGTTTGCACAGTCATTAGGTTCTGAGACCGTTGAACGTTACTCGCGACGGAACGCAAGAAGGAGGCGGCGTTGACCCCGACTCTCATTTTCTTGGTGTCGGCTCTCGTCGTCACGTTGGCAGTCAGGATCTTGGCGATCATGTTCTCCGCAAAGCGGATCCGCCCTGAAGCGACCTTAGCGGTTGTATTGACGGTGGTTACCGTCGCAGGCTGGGTGTGGCGGATGCCACAGGGTTGGTACACGATTTCGCAAATCGCTCGGCGCTACGGGTTAAAGACTCGTCAGGTCCGGGAGGTCGCCAAGAGGCTCGGTATAAGGGCGGCCTTCAACCGTGGTGCGTTGGTCCCTCCCTCAGAGCGGAAGAAGATGTATCCCGAACTGATGCGTCTGAAGAAGCAGATGCGTCTGAAGAAGCAGGAGGCGGTGCGCGAGTCCAGCGCAGCGAAGGACAGCCGGGTGGTCTACGAATCTTCAGACGAGCACTCCGGTTTCCTGGAGGAGGCCGACCGCATGCAGTTCTCTGGTGAGGAGTTATTGCGACATTTGTACCCGAGCATCACCGATTACGTCGCAGACGTCGAGGACGAGGCAGGCTGACGAAATAAGGCGGGGGGTATGCAAATCTCAGCAAACGACCCTCCGGACAAGCCTTTGGCTACGGCAGTATTTCGCCCACGAAAATGCAGTCTCACATGTGAGATTGAAAATCGGTTGGCGAAATCCCAGGGGAGCCCTCGACACCGCGTAGCTCCCTGACTCCCGAGATATGACCACCCCCAACGGATTCGAGAGCAATAGATGACGCTCGAACACGGGCGTACCAGCTACACCCGCGGGTGTCGCTGCAATGTGTGCAGAACCGCCGAACGCGATTACCAACGCAACAGATATCGCCGCCGTCGTGGCGTTCCCGTTGATGGGCCTGGAGGTTCGCCGCTGATCGCGGCCAATGCGGATGGCCTCGGCGAACCTGGTCCCGTCGAGTCCGCGGTGCAGGCTGAGCTGCGCGCCTTGTGCGCCACCGGGGACAGGCCGGGCTTGGAGCAGATCGCATTGGCGATGGCGCGGATCTTGGACGCTCCCATGGCGATTCCGAGTCAGCCGGCCGCCGCGAAGGTACTGGCCGCGCTGTTGGACAAGCTACGGTCAGCGTCGGCGCGCGGTCCGCGAGGCCGCCTGGCGGTCGTGCGAACGATGACTGACGCTTCTCGTGCTGTGTCCGTCGGCCCCGCCAGGGAGCGGAGGAATGGGGTGAGTGCCGTCGCTACTAGAGGGCGACAGTAATAACACACATCGGGACCGAGCGTGGGATAACCGCACGCGGCGCAGACAATATAGCGGCGGTCGATGGTCATAGTCTGCGCACCTCCGGTACTAAGTGATGTATTCAGGAAATAGTTGGGGCCGCTTCGCGCGCCGATATTGATTGCGTTGAGTAGCCCACCACCTCCGAGGTGGTCGTTTCAAGAATTTGACTTCGTAAGGTCCGAGCCAGCTACCGTCGAAGCAACCCGGTACGGCGGGTACGGCGACCCCTCACGGTTTCCCAGATCGCAATGAGGACGACAGCAACACCGATTCCGACGAGAAGTGGAATCCAGGCGATTCCGCCATTGGCGTTGTGGTACCCGAACTTGCTTGCCGCCCATGAGCCGATCAAGCCACCTAGGGCGCCGAGTACAACCGTCATAATCATGCCGATGTCTTGCTTGCCCGGCATGAGGAGACGCGCGACCAAGCCGATGAGCGCGCCAACGACGATGGCAAGGATTATTGACCCGATCATGATGCAACTCCTGTCGTAAGGGCGCCCCGATGGGCTCCACCTCCGACTACGGGGTTCCCCAAACGAAGGACTTATAACACACACGTCGAACGGGTCGGCGGCGCTCGAAAATGCACATGACCCGCCACCAATCGCAGCTCGGAGTCGATGGTGTCGAGGGTGCGCATTGGTCGACCAAGCGTGGCCGCCCGCTCCAACGCAGGCGCAAGTCAGCCCGGCTCAGTGCCCCAATGCGAGGCGGTAGGCGCGGTTAGGACCCCACCCAGACCCACTGCTGATGACCCCCGTCCCATACCGGGTGAAGGTGGAGCGACTGCGCCCACGGCGGCGGTGGAGGGGGCGGCGGCACCGACTGCGGCGCGTATATCGGCGCATACGCCGGCGGAGGTGTCCACCACGCTGGCGGCGGCGGTGGCGGTTTGCACTCGTTGGTCACGACAATGTGCGACCAGTTGGGGTCGCATTCCGCCGAGCCGACTCCCGCCGCCGCGACCGTCACAGCGGCCATCGGAACTAGCGCGACCGCGACACCGGCGGCCAGACGGCGAACGAACCTCGTCATCGCAGGACCTCCCCCGAGGGACCAGTCCCAACCTTGGCGTGCTTCAGCTTATGCCCTCGACACCTCCCCAGGCAGTAGGCAGGCAAGCCCGTATCGGCAAAAGGTGTGTCCTGCGCGGCGGTGAGCAGAAAGTCGGGCCACCCCCCGAGGAGAGCAGGGCGGCCCGATCAACAAGTCAGACGCGGGCTCGGGCGCTTTGGTTCCCCCCGTCCCTAGCCCGTCCTGTTGTCACGAATGCCAGCCCCGCGAGGCGCGACAGTGGATTCGGTGTCACGACGTTGTCACAAGTCGCGGTAAACGCTGTGACGGCACCGGCGGATACGGGGGAACATGCACGAACGTATTGTTCCTGTTCAGGCCAAACTTTCGCCGCTGCGGCGAATACCCGCGAACACCGGCGGATATCTGCTGAGCCACCTTGTAAGCGAGCGGTCGTCAGTTCAATCCTGACAGGGGGCTCCCTTTCACCGCGGAATATCCGCTGTTAGACGCCTTTTATGCGCCACCTGTCCCACGTGCTTAGCTCCGCCGTGCCCACATTTCTACCTGACCGACAGCACGCCTCTGAGCCGACTCGAATAACCGCCTATCCGGCATCTAGCGCCCTACCCGGAAAACCGGGAAGCCCGGAGCCCGGGATCGATCGGCGGAGCATCGGATAACGGCCATAGCAGCGTGCCGGATGTGTGGCGCTGAGACCTCTAGGAACGCCCGGTTTTGCTACGGCTGTGGCTCAACCAGTCAAATTCGGCTATACCCGGGCGGAGTACAAGCAGGTGCAGTGCTGTTTGCCGGCGTGGTTATTGCTCGACGCGCCTATACAGAAAATAGAGATCGTCGGACAGCGGCGAATTTACATTCACTTCGTCTCGAAAGGGGCAAAAACGAGGCCCTCAAAACTACGTGTCGGAATCGCCGTGAACGCGGACGACCCGTCGTGAATGTGTCGCAGTCAAGCTCGTCGGGACGGCTGCTGCCGCTGGAGCCGGACGCCAACCCGGTAGAGGCTGTGCGCACGTGGCTGATCACCAGCAACAGCCTCACGCCATGGCATCTAACCCTCAGCCGCGCACCGCCGTCGGCGCCCTAGGGGGATCTTGCAACCGGGCGGTCACCATCAGTACCAGTGGCGTCTGCCGCCGATCCTGCGATTGCCAAACTGCCCCAACAAGAACAGGACGATGCCGACAATGAGCAGAATCCAACCTCCCCAGACAACTATCGTCTCTACGTTGAGCGGAACCCCGGTTAGCTTAGGCAAAAGTAGGTAGCCGACCAAGAGCAAGATGACGCCTAAGATAATCATGCTGCCTCCATATTCTGATAGACGCCGACACGTTGACGTGTCTTGGAACAGCGTATCCAGAATACGGACTCCAAGCGTGCTATTTCTTCCATTTGCGCCCTTGCGAGCAGGTCACGGCGCTTACTTCTTGTGGAAGGCGTCAATGACCTTCTCGCCGGCTTCCTTAAGCTTCTCGCCGGCCTCCTTAACCTTCTCGCCGGCGTCTTTGAGGTGGGACTTCGTTTGTTCGCGCTGGCCCTCATGTTCAGTGCTCTTGTCGCCGGTAACCTTGCCGAGCGCTTCCTTGGCCTGACCGCCAAGATCTTGGATCTTGTTCTTCGCCTTATCCGTATCGCTCACAGTGTGTCTGCTCCTATTTTTGTGGGGATGGACCGAGGGGTGGCCCAAACCTCAATGACTGCGAACGCTAATCGCCCTGGCGGTCAGCCAATAAGGGCGAAGGTCACAGAGAAGGGAGCCGATGGTCCCTGCGGGCCGCAAGCGTGGGACGCATAGCTTCGGACGACAGGCGCAAGACGATTGAGCACGTCGATAGGCGCGAGTTGATTCAGCACGTCGAGTAGGAGGTCGTCCTGCTCCGCGAGGCGCGGTATCTACCTTCTGGTAGACGGCGAGCTCCACGGCGCTAGAAACGCCGCGCGCCTACTGCTCCGGTGGTGGAACGGGACCGGGCGGCGGTCCGTCCGGCGGAGGTTGTGGAGGCGGCGTCCGATGAGTGCAGTCGGGCACGAACATCAATACGCCCCCGACCATCGTCCAGCCAATCGAGCACCCCGGCGGCAACAAAGGCGGGGTATCGGTTGCCCCGATCAGCGCCGTCACCGTCACGGCAATAATCGCCGGACGAACTAGGCGGGGGACGAATTTTGAAGCTGCCCGGCCGCAGGATCGGTGCATCGTGGTTCGTCTAGCGGTTGGTTCAGCCGTGGCGTCAGGCATATAACTTTTCCGCTCTGCTGGGAAGCTGATCCTCCAGTCTGAAATAGGCAGCGGCTGCCCGCAACTCGAAGGATTCCCCCCGCGAGACTCGCCAGCCGGCACGCCGCTGAATGGTGCTGTCATTGCCCGGGTTTCGCGGTTCAGAAATATCCCGGGGCCATGCTCTAGATTTGCACCCCTGCTGATATCGGTCACAGCATTGATGTGTTGCGGTCAGATGCGAAAGAATCCAGGGCAATCGACGGAAGTGACCACAGTGAGCCGTAACCAGGTAGTCGCTGCTACCGCGCCGCCGCTGCTCGGCGCCATCATGTTCGCTGTCGTCGGCTGTTCAACGCCGATGGCGTCACAGACCGCAACCCCGGTCATCGCGTCAACCGCATCAACAGCAGCCGCCACACCGCTCGTGTCGAGAACCGTTGCCGCAGCGCCGAACTTGCCTCTCGGCGCGCAGCCCCAACTGGCGGCGGACCCGGCGCAGCTGGCCGACGACCTTGTCGCCGACGAGCGCACGCTGCGTGACCCCTCGACGCCGGAGCCGGCACTGGTGGCGGCGGCGCACCGCGAGCAGGCCGCGTACCGCGCCATCGGGCGGCACCCCGAATGGGACTCGATCACGCGGCCGCGTATCCCTTCGGAACTGATCGACGTCTACGACCGCAACCTCGATGCCCGTCGCCAGCTCCAGGCGATGACACCCGCGAAAGACACGCTGCCCCCGTGGCGGATCGACCCTCCCATCCCGGCCGACGAGCTGATGACCGACTACCACGCGGCGGAAGCGGAGACCGGCGTCGGCTGGAACTACCTGGCCGCGATCAACCTGGTCGAGACCCGCTTCGGCAGCATCAACGGCCTGAGCACCGCCGGCGCGCAAGGCCCCATGCAGTTCTTGCCGACGACGTTCGCCACCTACGGCCAGGGCGGCGATATCAACTCGCCCCGCGACAGCATCATGGCGGCGGGCCGCTTGCTCGCCGCTAACGGCTTCGCCAACGACCCGGCTCACGCCGTCTACGGCTACAACCACGCGCACGAATACGTCCGGGCGGTCGACCAATACGCCGCACTGATCGCGGCCGATCCGGCCGCGTTCCCCACGTACTACCGGTGGGACGTCTATTACGTCACCACCGCCGGCGACGTGTTGCTCCCCGTCGGTTACACAGCGCCGTCCCCGATCCCGGTCGGGGAATACCTGGCGACCCACCCGCAGTAAGGCCAACCGCGCCCGCCACCACTAAGTAAGCGTGGCAAGGGATTCCGTTTCGTCCAGTCCGCGGGTGAGCGTCAACGCCATTGCGCCGAATTCGTGCGCACTGACGTTCAGTCCGTCGCTGAGATCCATGGTCGGAACTGAGTTGGCGCCGCTTGTTGCGGGCCGCGCGGACGGTGCCGCTATGTTCGGTCCTTCTTGCGCGCGAGGAACGCCCGCATGTGCTGTTGCGGCTCTCCGGTCAAGAACGCCAGACCGAACTGCTCGATGCTGTCCTCGATCGCCCCGTGGACCGTCATGTCGAACCACTTGTTGAGCAGACGCTTTTGTTGCCGGACCGCGTGCGGGCCGAATCCGGTGAGTTTCGCTGTGAGTTCGGCGATGCGAGTGTCGAGCGCGTCGGCGGCAACCACCTCATGCACCAAACCCCAGGTGACGGCCGTGCCGGCGTCGATCATTTCGCCCGTCAGCAGGAGCCAGGCCGCGTGCGACGCCCCGACCAGCGCCGGGATCAAGGCCGAATGGATGACCGAGGGGATTCCGACCGCCACTTCCGGCATGCCGAATGTGGCGCCGGACTCGGCGATCCGCAGATCGCAGCACATCGCGACCTCCAGCCCACCGCCGAGGCAGTAGCCGGCGAGCCGGGCGATCACGGGAACGGGGCATTCGCGGATCGCCTCACAAAGGCTCGCGAGCCGGCGGATGAACGCCTCGGCGCTGGATCGGTCGAGGGTGACCATCTCATTGATATCGGCGCCGCCAATGAACGCCTTGTCCCCCGCCCCGCGCAACACGATTACCCGGACATCATCGTCATGGCCGACGGTGCGGAATGCCTGTGTCAATTCCTCGACGGCGCCCGTGCCGACGATGTTCAGCGGTTTCGAATTGGTCAACTCGATCGTGAGTACGCCGCCGTCGCGACCGACCCGGACGAACCGTTTTTCCATCGTGTTCATGCGACGTTCCTGACCTCGGTTCAGATACGGACTCGCCCGGGCATCACGCGCCGCGCCAATTTACGGGTAGCTGTCTTGGGACCCACAAATTCAGGCCCTCGCTGTCGCCGTCACAGTCGACGGCGATACTCGCGGATTCGTCAACCAGCTCACAGGTACTTCATGGCGATGTCTTGCAGGTGCGATCGCACGTCTTGACCGGTGGCCTTTTCCAGCTTGATCCCGAGCTCGCCTGCCAGATTGACGAAGCCCATCAACAGCATGATTTCCCCGTCGGGCTCGTCGATGACGTTTTCGACGAGTCGGCTCCAAGCGAATTCGTTGCCGCTGTCGGACGTCCAAGCCGTCATCACGTCGATGGCTCGGCGGACGTTTTCTCGCACATCCATTCCCGGAGCCTGCCATGACGACCCGATTACCGCCCGCCAACGGGCGCGCCGATCGCAGCGGCTGCGCCCGTTGGCGGCTCGGTTCGGCGAATTCAGGCCGGACCGTCAGTACAGCGGAACCCAGACTCCCATGTACCAGAAGCCCCAACCGCCGAACTGCCAGTTGAAGACCGGGATGGCGGTGTAGGCGTCGTACTGGAACGGCCCGAAATCGGCCTGGGCGACGGCGACGTCACGCTGCGGCCCGGACCACGGACGGTTCCAGCCGCCAGGAGGCGGCGGACCGTCCCAACCCCCCGGAGGTGGCGCGCCGACCCAGTGTGGCGGCGGGTGGCCGGGAGCCGGACCGTCGTTCCAGCCGTGGCCCCGCGGCGGCGGCGGTGGCGGCGCCCCGTGGTCCACGACGCTGAAGCCCGCCCGCGCATCGCCCGGCCCGCCAATTTCTGCGTTACCGCTGACGTATGTCCCGCGCGGGACGTAGGGCTGGTGCGGAGGCTGGGTGCTCGGCGGGTTGAGGGCCTGCCTGCCCTGCGGCGGCGGCGGGTTTTGCTCGCTCGCCGGCGCGTTGGTTTGTCCACCCGGCGGGTTCTGCCCGTGGTCGTTCGGCGGCTGATCGTTCTGTCCGCCCTGCTGCGGGTATTGCCCGTGCTCGTTGGGCGCCGGCGAGTTCTGCCCGCCCTGCGGCGGGTTGGTCTGCCCACCCTGCGGCGGGTTGGTCTGCCCGCCCTGCGGCGGGTTGGTCTGCCCGCCCTGCGGCGGGTTGGTCTGCCCGCCCTGCGGCGGGTTGGTCTGCCCACCCTGCGCTCCGCCGGGCCTGTTCTGCTGCCCGCCGGCGCCACCGGGGTTGCCCCCGCCACCGCCCCCGCCGGGGTTGCCCCCGCCACCGCCTCCGCCGTGGCAGTTCGGGCACGGCGGCGGGGGGTCGAGCGGAGCCGCGAAGGCCGAACCCGCGTTCAAAGTGACCGCGGAGATGCTCAGGCCAGCCGCGACGGCCGCCGCGCTGACGACACGTTTCATAGACATAGCTGCGTCCCCTCTTGCGTGTAGATCGCCTGCACTACGGGCAGGTCACGTCCAACTCGAATGACTTGGTCACCTGCTGCGGTTGCTGCGGGTTGCTCATGTCGAGCCCGGTCGCGGTGCCTTTGATTGCGTAGGTTTTCCCGTTCACCGCGGCCCCGGCGTTGCCACCTTGATTGGGAGCGGCGTCGGAAAAACCGAGCGTGATGCCGTTGACGCTGCCGAGTCCGACCGAGTGAACGATAGGCGGGTTGGCATTGCTGACCACGGCGCCGACCCCAGCTGTCGGGTCACCGATCCCGATATTGGTGTTGTCGCCCGACGGGGTACACGTGACCTGGCCGCTGACGTTCTGAGTCTGACCGTCGACGATGACCTGCGGGCCGGCGGCTGACGGCGACGACGAGCCCGATGACCCCGTGTTTGACTTGTTACTCGAACAGCCGGCGCACGCCGCGACCACTACGGCCACGCCCGCCACGCCGACGACGATCCCACGCTTCACTACTGCTCTCCTTCGTGTCGCTGGTGTCGCACTACCTAACTCATTGGCCTCGTCAACGTAGCGAGCCCTCGCCGATCCTCCGGCACGGACGCTCACAATGCCGCGGGGCGCGGGATACCCCCTGTCCGCGAATTGCAAACGCTGCGTTACGCGCCGCTCGTCACGGCAGAACGTGCAACCCCCACCTGCCCAGCAGCGGATCGACGAGTACGAAGTACGTGGTGTTGTCGTCGCCGTCGGGTGACGACATCAACAAACCCACCGCACTTGCGGTGCCGTCAGGGTTCTTCACGAAACCCGGACTGCCGCTGTCTCCGTTGAGGCTGAACACGCTGGCCGTGACGACGCCACCTTCTACATGCCTGACGGAACCACAGGTTTCACCGGTGACCGCGCCTACTTTGCAGAACGGCATTCCCTCCCGAATCTGGTCGCCGTTCAACACATCCCGGACCGCGTACCTGCCGCCGACATCGCCCGACGGCGCACCGACGCTCGGGTCAAGGCGGATGATCGCCGCATCCCTCGTGTCGCCCTCCTGCTCACTGGCGCTGATCCTTCCGAGCGGGACCTCATTCCCGTACGTCCACAGCGAACCGTCGTGGGCGTCGCAGTGACCGCTAGTCAGGAGGTAATAGCTGCGGTCATTGCCCTGCGCCGCGAAACCCGCTGTGCACGAGCTGTTTTCGTCTTCGACCTTGATGCCCGGCGTCACGCCCGGATCTGCTTGCACGGGGTTCGCCAGCGTCGTCGCGGCGACGACCACGGCTCCGACCAAGCCCAACCCTCGCAACCACCGCATGGCCACGCCGCCTCTCTTGAAGTGTCGGCAGCATGCTAACAGCGCGAGCGGGTTTGGGGAGCACGAGCGGTACAACGGGCCCGCCGTCCGCGCCCAACCGAATTGACGTGGGCGACAGAACTTTTAGCGAATTCCCTGCCGGACAAGCACTTTCGCCCTAGACGCCGACAAGCGGATGATCAGCCACGGACATGCCGGGCAAGGAACCCCAGGACTGCGTCGGCGAAGATGTCGTTGCGATCGCCGGCGACCATGTGCCCCGCACCACGCACATCGGTGAACTCGACTTGAGGGAAGCGCGCCAGGAACTCGTCGGCACGTTCCTGGCTGACCAGGTCACTCATCTGGCCCCGAATCAAAAGCATCGGCACGCCGCCGCGCAGGATCGCGTCGACGGCCGCATGCATGCGGTCGGGGTCGGTGACCTCGAAAGGGGGAAACGCCGCGGTCCCGCTGATGAACTGGGGATCCCAGTGCCAGTACCAGCGATCGCCACGGCGGCGGAGATTCGTGGTCAGGCCGTCCAGGTCCGTTGGCCGCGGCCGGTGCGGGTTGTACTCGGCGATCGCGTCAGCGACCTCGTCAAGTGAGGCGAACCCCGATTCCACCCGCTCGGACATGAAGGCGTGTATCCGATTCGCCCCGGACTGGTCCATGTTCGGCACGATGTCGACCAACACGACCGCGCTGGCGATGCCCGGGGAAAGCTCGCCCGCGAGCAGCATCGAGGTGAATCCGCCCAAAGAGGCGCCAACCAGCACCGGCTGCGGGGGCAGCGTGCCCAGCACTTCTTGGACGTCGCCCGCAAAGCTGACGACGCGATAGTCGCCGTCGTCGGACCAGTCCGATTCGCCGTGGCCGCGCAGGTCGACGGTAACGGCTTGCCAGCCACGCTGGGCGACGGCGGCAGCGGCCTTGCCCCAAGAGCGGCGGGTCTGCCCGCCGCCGTGCAGGAACACCACAGCGCGCGCTCGAGGATCGCCCAGCCGGTCTGCGACGATGCGGACGCCGCCGGGTCCGTGGATCGAAAACGGTTCAACTGCCATCGGCATCAGGTGATACTAAGCCGCTTCGGCGCCGGGCCGACCGCGAAGCGGCTCCAATACGATGCAGCGGGGGCGCCCAGAGGAGAAACCAATGCATCTTGACGAGTACATGTCCTTGGATGCGACCGCGTTGGCCGAACTGGTCGAGCGCAAGCAGGTCACGCCCCCCGAACTCCTCGCGTTGGCGCGGCAGCGAGCGGACGCGGTGAATCCGCGGCTGAACGCGATCGTCCGCCGCCTCGGCGACGTCGCGGACCGCCAAGCCGCCGACCCCAACCTGCGCGGACCGTTTGCCGGTGTGCCCTTCGTGATCAAAGACCTCGGTCAGGAGTATCGCGGCTTTCCGACCTCGAGCGGTTCCCGGTCGCTGGCCAACGACGTCGCCGACCGGCACGCCCTGGTCACTCAGCGGTTCCTGGACGCGGGACTGGTCATCTTCGCAATGACCAACACCCCCGAGTTCGGCGCCAAGGGCGTGACGGAATCGGATTACTGGGGACCGGCCCGCAACCCGTGGAACACCGGGCACACTCCCGGCGGCTCGTCGGGCGGATCCGGGGCGGCGGTCGCGGCCGGGATCGTACCGGCGGCGGGGGCCAACGACGGTGGCGGATCGATCCGCATCCCCGCCGCCTGCAACGGTCTTGTCGGCCTCAAATTCAGCCGGGGGCTGTCGCCCTATGGCCCACAGACCGGCGAGCCGATGTTCGGGATGGTGACGCAGGGCGTCGTGTCCCGCACCGTGCGCGACAGCGCCGCGCTGTGCGACGCGATCGTCGGCCGCGATCCGCATGCGGCCTACGAAGTCGCCCTTCCGCAAGGCGCTTTCGCCGACCACATCAAGCGTCGTCCGGGGGCGCTGCGGATCGGGTACTCGTGGTCCTCGGCGATCAACTCACATCCCGACCGAGAAGCCGTCGCCGCGGTGGAAAGGGCGGCGGCGCTCCTCAGCGATCTGGGGCACCGGGTCGAGGAGGTTCCGCCGCCGTACGACGACGCCGCCTTGGCGCGGGACTTTCTCACCATCTGGTTCGCGCAGCTCTATCAGCACGTCGCCGATGCCAAACAACGCACCGGCGCCCGCGACCGTGACTTCGAGGCCGACACCTTGGCCGTGAGTGAACTCGCCCGGTCTACCGGCGTCCTGGCGCCGATCTTTGCGTTGGAAAACAGAAACAACCACATCCGATCCCTGGCGACGTTCCACGAGACCTTCGATTGCCTGCTGACCCCGACCCTGGCCACCCCGCCCCTTCGCGTCGGTGCCACGGCAACGTCGCGCCCCCTACAACACGTGGCACGTATCGCGGCCAAGCTGCGCGCGGGAAAGGTCATGGCGCGCAGCGGAATTCTCGAACAACTGATCCAGGAAAGCCTGGGCTGGGTGCCTTACACGCAACTCGCCAACATCACGGGGCGCCCCGCGATCAGCGTGCCCTTGCATTGGACCGACGCCGGGCTTCCGCTCGGCGTGCAACTGGTGGGCCGGCTGGGCGCCGACGGCGACCTCCTCCAGCTGGCAGCCCAACTCGAAGAAGCCAGCCCGTGGGCTCACCGGTATCCGGCGCCCGCGTGACTAACCCGGTGCGCCGGGTTTGTCTCCCACTTCGTGATCGCCCCGCCAGGAATCAAAACGCGCTTACGACCTTGAACGCCGTCGCCGCTCAGGACACGGGTTCCTTGCTGGCCTTCACCGGCGCGGTGCTCGGCGGCAGCTTGAGCAGGTTGCCGCGTAAACTCCCCCGCGCGGTCCGCGCGGCGACCAGCAGCCAGGTGAACAGCAGCCCGGCGTACGCGATGGCGGCGGCCACCCGGAACGCGGGCAGATGAGTATGGCCGGCAAGCTGCGAGGTGCCCGTGACGAAGGTCCCGACCGGGAAGGTCAGGCTCCACCACGTCAGCGCGAAGGGCATGCCCCGCCGCAGGGTGCGCACGGTCAGCGCGGTGGCCAGCGCGATCCATAGCACCGCGAAGCCCCACACCGGAACTCCGTAGAGGATCGTGAAGGCATTCATGTCCTCGGCCAGTTCGGGGTCGACGGCCAGTCCGGCGTTAGCGCCCAAAAGTCCTGCAGCGGTGATGGATTGGCCGAGCGGGCCCAGGACGATCCACAGCGTCGGCACGCGCGCGGAACCCGAGGTGCCATACAACGTCAGGCGCGCCCAGATCATCGCGATGATGTTCAGGGAAGCCAGCAACGACAGCCCGAACATCGCGTAACACCCGTACAGCATGGTCTCTCGCCCGACGCCCGCCGACACGTGCGGCAGCAGCAACGCACCCGTGGCCGCGGTCACCATGGGTGGAACCACCGGCATCAGCCAGCCACCGAATGCCGCGTCGGGCTCGACGTTGTGCTGGGTGAACATCAGGAACGGAATGCTCACCGCGGTGAACAACCCGCCGAGCGTTCCCCCGGTCCACAGCACCCAGTCCAGGTCGACGGCGATGCGCTCGCCCAGCAGATCCCCGCCGACCAGCACCGCTCCCCCGCCGACCGTCATCAACGCCATCGGCGCGGCGCCATAGAAGTGCGCCATCTGCGGATTGCGCGCGTGAGTGCGCGCCGCGGTGGGGTGGCGCAACCAGTGACCCCCGACCAGGACGATCAGCACCACGAGCAGGACGGCGGCGATCACCCAGACCACTAGGGCGAATGCGCGCAACCCCACCACGTGCACCGGCAGGGTGGCGCCGGCGATGGCGACGATCCCGGTGCCCATCACCGAGGCGAACCAGTTGGGCCCGATGTTGCCCAGTACCTCGACCCGGGTCTGCGGCGACGGTGCGCCGCCCGGGTTTGCAGTGGCCATAGCTGAAAAACCCTACTGCGCCGCGCCGAACCGGGCGGCCATGCCGCTTACACTCCAACCGTGATGCATCCGGCGCCGACGAAGAGGCAGGCATTCAGCAGAGTCCCGCTGATGGCCGCGATCGTCGTGGTGGTGCTTGCCGTTCTCGCCATACCCCTCAAGCAACGATGCGGGGCGCCGGGTTTCTCGTGCGCCACGGCGATGGACCCCCAGGGCAACATTCACTACTACTACGAGGTCGAACCGCTCGGCATCTACCTCGCCGAGATCATGACTGGCTCGAACATCACCGTTTTTTACGAGTCGGGCGAGGACCTCGTCAAAGCCCGGTAGTTGCCGTATCGGCCCGATAACAAGTTCGGGTCGATCTCCTCGGCCGTGTGACCTTGTCGACACCACCGCGCGACGCGGGCACCAGAACGCGCTGGTCAGGCGAAGATTTCCGCCGCCAACCCACTGCAGGCCCGGCGGGCGGGGCCAGCCTGGGCAGCGTTCTCGATTGGGGGCTTCACAGCAAGCTAACGCATACTTGACACCATGCTTAAAGCGCTATCGCCGCAAACCGCCACCGCGGTCCCTGGCGATGCGCTGGGTATGGGCCGAGGTTTGTGATGGCCCGCTCTGGCGGTGCCCACCACCGTCATCGAGCCGCTCGTCAACCCTCCCGATTCCGCAGAGGGCTGACGCGCAGCTTCATGACGTTGGTCTCGGTGGCGGCGGTAGGCCTGACCGGAGCGGGGTACTACGTGGCCCACGGCGCGCTGGGCGGCATCACCGTCTCGAACGCCCTGCAGCCCGACGATCCGCGGTCCAGCGGCGACAACATGAACATCCTGCTGATCGGGTTGGACTCCCGCAAAGATCAGGATGGCAACGACCTGCCCTCGTCGATCTTGAAGCACTTGCACGCGGGCGATTCCGACGACGGCGGCTACAACACCAACACCCTGATCCTTGTGCACGTCGGGGCCGACGACAAAGTCGTCGCCTTCTCGATCCCGCGCGACGACTGGGTGCCCTTCAACGGGGTGCCCGGGTACAACCACATCAAGATCAAGGAGGCCTACGGCCTCACCAAGCAGTACGTCGCGCAGAAGCTCGCCAATCAGGGCACCAGCAGCCAGAAGGATCTCGAGACCAAGGGCCGTGAAGCCGGCCGCGCGGCGACCCTGCGCGCGGTGCGAAGCCTGACCGGCGTTCCGATCGACTATTTCGCCGAGGTCAATCTGGCCGGGTTCTACGACCTGGCCCAAACCCTGGGCGGGGTGGAGGTCTGCCTCAACCACCCCGTCTACGACTCGTATTCCGGTGCCGACTTCCCGGCCGGGCGACAGACACTGGACGCCTCACAGGCCTTGTCCTTTGTCCGGCAGCGCCACGGCCTGGAAAACGGGGACCTGGACCGCACCCATCGGCAGCAAGCCTTCATTTCGTCCGTCATGCAGGAGCTGCAGGCCACGGGCACCTTCACCAACCTGGACAAGCTCAAGAGCCTCATGGCGGTGGCGCGTAAGGATGTGGTGCTGTCGGGCGGCTGGGACGAGGACATGATCCAGCGGCTGGGTTCGCTGGCCTCCGGCGGCCCCAATGGAAAAGGGGTCGAGTTCCGGACGCTGCCGGTGGTGCGCTACGACAACATCGACGGCCAGGACGTCAACATCATCGACCCGGCCGCGATCAAGGCCGAGGTGGCCGCGGCGATCGGCGCCTCGCCCACGACCACGACGCCCGCCACCACGGCCGCCGAACCGAGTCCATCGACTGTCGTCGATGTGATCAATGCCGGCAGCATGAGCGGGCTCGCGACCGAGGTATCCCGTGCACTGCAGAACCACGGCTACACCACGGGTCAGACCCGCGACCGCAATTCGGGTGAGCCGACCGCGAGCATGGTCACGTACGGCGCCGGCGCGGAAACTGACGCGCGTAACGTGGCCAAACTGCTCGGCCTCGACGCGCCCAATCAGCCAGATCCAAGCGTCCAGCCCGGACACATCAGGGTGACCTTGGATACCAATTTCTCGGTGTCAATGGTCGACGACGGCACGACAGACGAAACGGCGACCACCACGACGTCCAGTAAGGCTAAGACGTATTACTACGACGGCACCACCACGACCTATCCGACGCCCGATCAGGGGAAGCCGATCGGCGGCGGTGGCGTGCCGTGCGTTAACTAGCAGCGCGTCGTCGCCATCGGGCTCGCGGCGATCGCAAGCGCGGCGAAGCCGGGCGCGGCGGGTCGTCGCCATCGGGCTCGCGGCGATCGCAAGCGCGGCGAAGCCGGGCGCGGCGGGTCGTCGCCATCGGGCTAGGCGTGCGTCCCGCCGTCGATGCGGATTTCGGTCCCGGTGATGAACGCGCCGTCCTCGGACACCAGCATGGCGATCACCCCGGCGACCACGGACGGGTCGGCCATCCCGGTGCCGCTGGACTCCACCGTGGTCGGCAGGATCGGCATCAGTCTCGAAAACAGCGCCCAGTCAGCATCTTTCGGAATATATCCCCCGGTCGCGTCGGTGATGCCGGACTTGATGCTGCCCGGAGCCACGCACACCGCGCGCAGGCCATCGCGCGCATATTCGAGCGCCAGCGAATGAGTGAAGGCCTGGATTCCACCTTTGCTCGCCGCGTACGCCGCCATGTAGGGGTGAGCGAAAGAGGCGGACGTGGAACTGAAGTTGACGATCGCGCTGCGCGAATTCGCCAATAGCGCCGGAAGCGCTTCGCGCACAACGAGAAATGTACCGGTCAGGTTGACGCCTACGATCTGGTTCCAGAGTTCCAGGCTGGTCTGGTGGGTGTGCGCGGCGCGCAGGATGCCCGCGGCATTGACCAATGAATCCAATCCGCCGAGCGTTTCGACGGCGAGGCGCACGCCGTCGATCACCGAGTCCTCGTTGCCCACGTCCATCGGCATGGTCGTGAGGCGGCCGGCGGTCCCGGCCTCGTCCGCGTGAGTGCGTGTGGCATCCAGGCCGCCCGCCGCGACGTCGGAGGCCACCACGGTGGCGCCCTCGTCGAGAAGCCGCAGCGCGGTGGCCTGCCCGATCCCCGACGCGGCGCCGGTCACCAGGATCCGCTTGCCCTCGAGTCGCTTCATCTGCCGCTCCCGTCACTAGGCGTGCCCATCATCGTAAGGAGCCCCATACCGGGCTCGAGAAAAGGGCACAGTGGAGGCATGGACATCGGATTCATTGGCCTGGGGAAGATGGGCCGGGGCATGGCCGCGAACCTCTTGAAGGCGGGCCACCGCGTCACCGTCTACAACCGCTCCCCCGAGAAGGCGGAAGCGCTCGTGCAGCAGGGCGCAGCGGCGGCGCGCACCGTCGCCGACGCGTGCAACGCCGAGGTCGTGTTCACCATGCTGGCCGATGACCGGGCCGTCGAGGGCGTGGCTTTCGGCCCGGGCGGCATCGTCGCTTCGCTGGCACCGGGTTCCACGCACGTCTCGTCGAGCACCATCAGCGTCGCCCTCTCCGAGCGCCTGGCGACCGCGCACGCCGATGCCGATCAGCGCTATGCCGCGGCGCCGGTGTTCGGCAGGCCCGAGGCGGCCGCCGCCGCAAAGCTTTTCGTGGTCACGGCGGGCGAGCCGCAGGTGCTGCAGCCGTTGTCCGGGCTATTCGACGCGATCGGGCAGCGGACCTTCGTGGTGTCCGAGCGGCCGCACACCGCCAACCTGGTGAAGCTGAGCGGCAACTTCCTGATCGCGTCCGCCATCGAATCCGTCAGCGAGGCCGCGGCTTTGGTCGCCAAGGCCGGCGTCGACAAGCAACAGTACGTCGACATCCTCACCTCGACGTTGTTCGCCGCGCCGGCCTACCAGACCTACGGCGGACTGATCGCGCGCCAGGAGTTCGAGCCGGCCGGCATGGCGGCGACCCTGGGGCTCAAGGATGTGCGGCTGGTGCTCGCCGCCGCGGAGCAGCTCCAAGTGCCGCTGCCGGTGGCCAGCGTGCTGCGCGACCGGCTGCTCACCCTGGTGGCAACAGGAGGCGGGCACCTGGACTGGTCGGCGCTCGCCACGCTCGCCGACCGAGACGCCGGCCTGGTGTCAGACGACTCCGCGTAGCCCGTCCGCCCCGAAGGCGGGTTCCAGCATCGCGGAATAGTCCGGGCCGCGCCGCAGCATGAGGCCACCGTCGACGTTGATGACCTGCCCGGTGATGTAGCAGGCCGCGTCGCTGAGCAGGAACATCGCCAGATTGGCGACGTCCTCGACCTCGCCGGGCCGGGGCAGCGGCGTGCACTGGCGGTAGTCCTCGCTCACCTCCGGCAATGCGAAGACCGGCGCGACCAGATCCGTGCGGATCAGACCCGGCCGGATGCTGTTGCAGCGCACCCAGGACGGGCCGAGCTCGTCGGCGGCCAACTGCATCATGTGGTCGACGGCCGACTTGCTGACCCCATAGGCGCCGAACCACCGGTGGGTGTTGCTGGCCGCGATCGACGAGATGCCCACGAACGAACCGCCGCCTCCCCGGACCAGCTCGCGCGCGACGTGCTTGAGCACGTACATGGTGCCGTTGACGTTCAGGTCGACGGTGCGTCGCCAGCCTTCCGAGTCGATCTGGGTGATCGGCCCGATCGTTTCCGAGCCACCCGCGCAATGCACCGCCCCGTGGAGTTGACCGTGCCATGCCGTCGCGGCGTCCACCGCACGGGCGGTCTCGTCCTCGTTGGTGACGTCGGCGGGCTCGTAGCGAATGGAGCCGCCACCTTCGAGCGCTTCGATCTCGTTGACGGCCCCCGCCAGCCGGTCGGGGTTGCGGCCGACGATCATGACCGAGGCGCCGGCTGCGACCAGCCCGGCGGCCACGCCCTTGCCGATTCCGCTGCCACCGCCGGTGACCAGATATGTCCGGTTTTCGAAAGAAAGCTGCACGCGACGCCCTCTCAAACTGAAACAGGTTCTAGATATCGAACCATGCGGAAAACGGGGGGCGGCAGCGGGGATGGTCACACCCGCCGCGGGTCACCCGCGGGCTACGGCGTATCGCGGCGGGCCACCTGCGTCGGCTTCGCGTTGCGCCAGTCCTCGACGTCGGGCGGCAGGCCGACCGCGTACCTGTTCTCGTTGTGGGCCGCCCAGTGCGCATGCCCCAACTCGTGAATGTGGAACGCGTGCCGCAACGCCTCGGTGAATCCCATCGCGTCGGAGGCGGCGTTGACCGAGTCCTTGACGAGCAGCGCCGCCATCGTGGGCCGGTCGGCGATGCGCCGGGCGAATTCCAGTGTCTTGTCGGCCAGCTCGTCGACCGGGAACACCTTGGACACCATGCCAAGCCGATAGGCTTCATCGGCGTCGAGCGCATCGCCGGTCAACAGCAGCTCTTTGGCCTTGCGCGGGCCGAATTCCCAAGGGTGAGCGTAATATTCGACGCCCGGCATCCCCAAGCGCACCGCGACCACATCGCTGAACTTGGCATTGTCGGCGGCCACGATCAGATCGCACGCCCAGATCAGCATCAGGCCCGCGGAGATCGCATTGCCCTGAACCTGGGCGATGGTGATCTTACGCAAATCCCGCCAACGGCAGGTGTTTTGGAAGAAGTAGTGCCACTCCTGCAGGTAGATCTTCTCCGCGATCGGATCGCGGGTCCCGCCGTTGATGCGGAAGCTCGGAAGCTGGCTGCGCTCGGCGATCGCCAGCTCCGAACCCAGGTCGTGGCCCGCGGAGAAGTTGCGGCCGCGCGCCGCCAGGATCACCACGCGCACGGCGTCGTCGGCCTCGGCGCGCAGAAACGCCTCGTCGAGCTGAACCAGCAGGCCGCGGCTTTGCGCGTTGTGGGCGTCGGGCCGGTTGAGCCATATCCGTGCGATGCGGCCCTCGTCGAGGGTTTCGTAGCTCACCAACTCTTCGGCATCGGCGTTGCCCGTCTGAGCACCGGCTTGCTCTGAGAGTGTCATTCGGCCCACCTCACTCGTTGTCAGGTCCGACGTCGTTACACATTACGGCCAGTGTGTAAGTGGGTCACCGGTGGGTGGGCGAGCTACGGACGAACCAGAACGGATCAGCGGTGTCAGCCGTCCGGCCGCATGCCGAGCGGCAGCAGGCGATGGTCGCGGGTGAACGCCAGGCGGACGAGTCCGAGGCCGACGACGACGGTGGTGGCCGCCACCGAGCCCAAGATCAAAAACATGACGACGGCCTGGACCAGCACGGCCTGCACCGGGTGCACACCGGCGAGGATGAGCCCCGTCATGGCGCCCGGGAGGAACACCAGCCCGGTGGCTTTGGTGGTTTCGATCTGCGGCGATATCGCCGACCGCAACGCGGTGCGCAGGTACGGGGATGCGGCCTGACGAGAAGGTTGCCCGAGGGCAAGCCTGGCTTCCACCTCGTCGCGTTTGTCGCGCAATTCGTCGACCAACCGCCGGGCCACCAACACCGTGGCGGTCATGGAGTTGCCGATCATCATCCCGGCGACCGGCACCAATGTCCGCGCCTGCAGGGGGAACACCCGCAGCCCGAAAATCACGCCGAGGGTGATCACCGCCGCGGCGGCGAACGCGGCGATCGTCAGCGGCGCGAGTCGCGGCACCTCCGGGGCCCGACGGCGGGCGACATCCCCCGCGTAGGCCACCATGCCTGCCACCCAGGCCCACGACCACCACAGGGAACGGCCGGGCTCGAACAACAACGTCAGCGCACCGCCCACGAGGAGCAACTGCGCCAGCGCGCGGGCCGCCGCCCACACCAGCTGCCGCTGAAGCCCCAACCGCTGCCACAGCGAAATCGCCGCCGCGAACGCCACCAGGATCAGCGACGCCGCCAGACCCATCCAGCCAACCTGGCCGTTCATCACGCCACCGATCCGACCGGGCCAAGCCCGAGGCTGCGGCCCCGCTCGATCTGCAGGACCCGGTCCGCAGCGCGCTCGACCTGCGCGGAGTCGTGGGTGACCCACAGAGCGGGAATCCCGTCGGCCGCCAGGTCACGGACGGCACGCTCGATCACCCCGGCGGCTTCCGCGTCGACGGCGGAGGTGGGTTCGTCCAGCAGCAACACCTGCGGTTGCGCCATCAACGTGCGGGCCAGGCACATGCGCTGCGCCTCCCCGCCCGACAGCGCGGTGGCGTCGCGGTCCAGCCATGATCCGGTCAAACCGACCCGGACCAAGTTGTCCCGCATCCGCGCGTCGGATGCGTCGGGGTCAGCCACCCGCAGGTTGTCGGCCACCGTCCCCGGAAACGGCGTCGGACGCTGGAAACACATGCCCACCCGGCGCCGCAGCCACAGCGGGTCGATGCCGGCGACGTACTTGCCGTAGAACGACACCGTGCCGCTCGTCGGCACCTCGAGTCGATTGCACAGTCGAAGCAGGGTCGATTTGCCCGATCCCGACGGTCCGAACACGGCCGTCACGCCCCGGGCTGGAATGGCGGCCGTCAGGCCGTCCAACGCCCGCACTCGTTGCCGCTCTACGACCACGTCGAGGAACTCGAACATCAAGTCCTCACCCACCTGCTCATCCTGCATCACCTACAGTTAAGTCATGGCTACGAAATCTGACCCTGGCGAGATCGACGACGTCGAACCGGTCGCCGACAGCACCGCAAGCCAGGCCAGGCGGGTCGTCGCCGCGTACGCGAACGACGCCGACGAGTGCCGCGTTTTCCTGGCCATGCTCGGTATTGGGCCCGCAAAACTCGAAGCATAAATGGCTCCCGGGGACGGCCACGACTCGAAGACGCCAACCTTCGGGAACTCCGACTTCGTGGTGGTCGCCAACCGGCTGCCGGTAGACCAGGAGCGGCTTCCCGACGGCACCACGGCGTGGAAGCGCAGTCCCGGCGGGCTGGTGACGGCGCTGGAACCCCTGCTGCGCCGCCGGCGTGGCGCATGGGTCGGCTGGGCGGGCATCGCCCAGGAAGAGATCGATTTCGACGACGAGCCCATCGTCCAGGAGGACCTGGAGCTCCGCCCGGTGCGGCTGAGCGCCGACGACATCGGCCAGTACTACGAGGGATTCTCGAACGCCACACTGTGGCCGCTGTACCACGACGTCATCGTCAAACCGATCTACCACCGCGAATGGTGGGAACGCTACGTCGAGGTCAACCGGCGTTTCGCCGAAGCCACCTCCCGCGCCGCCGCCGAGGGCGCGACGGTGTGGGTGCAGGACTACCAGCTCCAGCTGGTCCCCAAGATGCTGCGAGAACTCCGGCCCGACCTGACCATCGGCTTCTTCCTGCACATCCCCTTCCCACCGGTGGAACTGTTCATGCAGCTGCCGTGGCGCACCGAGATCATCGAGGGCCTGCTCGGCGCCGACCTGGTGGGGTTCCACCTGACCGGGGGCGCCCAGAACTTTTTGTTCCTGTCCCGGCGATTGATCGGCGCCAACACATCCCGCGGATCGGTCGGGGTGCGCTCGCGATACGGCGAGGTCGATCTCGGGTCGCGCGTGGTCCGGGTGGGCGCCTTCCCGATCTCCATCGATTCCAGCGCGCTCGACCAGACCGCCCGTCACCGCGACATCAGGCGGCGCGCCCGGGAGATCCGGGCGGAGCTGGGCAACCCCCGCAAGGTGCTGCTCGGCGTCGACCGCCTCGACTACACCAAGGGCATAAATGTGCGGCTGCATGCCTTCTCGGAGCTGCTGGCGGAGGGCCGCGCGAAACGCGACGACACCGTGCTGGTTCAGCTCGCGACACCGAGCCGCGAACGCGTGGAGAGCTACCAGATTCTGCGCAACGACATCGAACGCGAGGTCGGCCACATCAACGGCGAATACGCCGAGGTCGGTCATCCGGTGGTGCACTACATACATCGTGCCGTGCCGCGCGACGAACTCATCGCGTTCTTCGTGGCCAGCGACGTCATGCTGGTCACCCCGCTGCGCGACGGCATGAACCTGGTCGCCAAGGAATACGTCGCCTGCCGCAGCGACCTCGGCGGTGCGCTGGTCCTGTCCGAATTCACCGGGGCCGCCGCCGAACTCCGGCAGGCCTATCTGGTCAACCCGCACGACCTCGAAGGGGTCAAGGACGCGATCGAAGCGGCGCTCAACCAGCCGCCCGAGGAGGGCCGGCGCCGCATGCGGTCGCTGCGCCGCCAGGTGCTCGCCCACGACGTCGACCGCTGGGCGCGGTCATTCCTCGACGCGTTGGCGGAGCCAAGTCCGCAGGATGCCAAGTAGGGGCCGAATAGCTCCAACCCCATGGTGTCGTGAGGCAAACGCTGTGATACTCGATGCAGCGTGAAGGGAGGGCACTGTGAAGCTCCGTCGCGGGCTGGCCGCTGGCGCCGGCATCTTCTCGGTGGTTGCACTGGGACTCGCGCTTGAGTCGGGTGACCCGGCGAGGGCGGTCGCGCCACCGGCGGACGGCACCTATACCTTCAACCAGGCGGGTCTGTCCGGGGTGACGTGGACGATCTCAGCGCTGTGCGATCAGGTCAACGGAAGCCGGTACTACAAGGACTATTCCAACCCGGACATCATGGCGGATTTCTGCGCTTTGAACGTGGTGAGCTCAACGGACGAACAAATCAGTCGCCAGGACAAGCTCCAGAACTACGGCGGAAGAGCCCGGCTGGTCAGCGGACTGTGGACCTTCAAGGTCGACAAAGGCGACGGCGTGTCCTGCCCGAACGGCGGCACCGGGGCATCGACCGAAACCTTCGCGTTCGACAACGAGACGCTCGCGGGCACGCACACCAGTTTGCACGGAGCCGTCTGCGGCCTGCAGCCGGCGATGAGCAAACAGCCTTTCTCGTTGCAGCTCAATGGCCCTCCGCCCAGCCCGGTTGAGCGTTACCCGTTGCGGTGCAACGACCTTGCGATGTGCTTCTGAGCCCGGTGCGGCAGCAAGCGAAGGCGGCTCAGATCGGTGTGATGTAGTTGATCAGCCACTGGTTGCCGATTTTCTTGAAGTCCACCCGCAGCCGGCTGCCGTCGTAGAGCGGTTGCCGTGACTTGTCGGTCACGGTCCGGTTCAGATAGACCATCAGCGATGCCGAATCACGCTTGGCCGACATGACTCCCACGCCCACAACGCTGGCTTGGACGACCACCTCACGCTTCTTGGCCTCCGGAATGATCTGCGCGTTGGCGCTTTTCCGGAACTCCTGGCGATAGTCGGGGGTCAACAACGGATACGCCTCGCTGAGGCTGCGTTCCACCGTCTGATAATCGTAGGCGAAGACCTCGGGAATCTCCTTGGTAGCCAAGCCCGGTAGCACCGCCCGCGTCGCCTCCTCGCCACGCGTCTGTACCCGCCCCCAGTAGAACCAGCCGGCCGCCGCGGACAACCCGACGAACGCCAGAACGAAGAGGTAGCCCGCGACGACGAGCAGCCACCGCCGCCACCGCATCAATTACCCCCGTTGGGATACTTCAGGTCGTAGCCGGTCATCCGCCCCTGCTCGTCCTCGTGCACGATGACCCGCAGGCGATAGGGCATGGAGGGCTTGTTCACGCCGTCGATGTCGGCGACCGTGACCCGCACCGAAACAAGCACGGACGCGTTGTCGGTGACGGTGTCGATGCCCTCGAGCGCGGCGCCGTTGATGACCGCTTCCGACGTCGCGTTGGTGGAGCGGAATATGCCCTTGAGGTTCTCGATGTTGTTGTTGGCGCCCAACATCCCGCGCAGCGGTCCGCTGGTGCCGTTGTAGAAACGGTTCACGCTCTCGTCGATGTTGTCCTGCTTGTAGCTGAACATGTTGACCACCGTCTGCGTCGCGGTGTCGACGAACCGTTGGTCGCGCGCTTCTTGGGCGTTGGCGTGCCGTTGCTGGACGACGAGCAGGGCCAGGCAACCGGCCAGCGCGCCGATGGCCAAGAGCGCGGCCGCAAATGAGATCCATGCCACCAGGGCGCGGTGCGGCTGCCGCCGCGGTGGCGGCTTGAGGGACTTGAGGGTCTTGACGGGCTTGGCCGGCTGCGTCGGCGCGGCTTCGACCTGCACCGTGGCGACCTGATTCGCCTCGGCTTTCGCGGGGCCGGCCGCACGGGAGGCCCGACGACGACGAGCACGCGGATTGGTCGTTGGCTCGTCTGCCACTACATCGGCCTCGGATCAAGCATCAAGTCCACCCAATTCTCAGCGCTGGACGCGCCGCTAGCACCGGCCGCGAAAATACCAGTGCCGCCGGCCGGGTCCCTAAATGCGCCGGTCTTCTCGTCATAGGTGGCATACGCCGGTCCGCTGGCCTGCGGTTGCGGGCCGGGCGGCGGCCCCCACGGCTTCTCCGGTCCCGGGCCCGGCGGCGGAGGATTGATCCCCTCCGGCGGTGGCGGTGGAGGCAGCCACTTCGGATACGGAAGCTGGGGCGGCACCGGCGGGACCCCCGGCGGCATCCACGACGGGTTGCCGGGCGGCGGCCCACTGTCGTTGGGCGGCGGCGGGATCGAATGCCGGCTGCTTGTTGGGCAGCGGGCCCGGGCCGGGCACCACACCCGGTGGGGGCGGCCCGACGATGGCCGTGCCGGGATCGGGTTCAGCGCCGGGTGGGATATAAGGGAACTTGTTGGGCGGCAACACGTTCAGCCCGTTGGTCACCGGAGTGTCGTAGGGCACCGGCGGGCCGCGCCACGGGTTTCGGCCAACGGGCACATAGCCCTTCGGGTCACGGCAGAGCTGAACGGTCGGCGCCCGTTTGCCGGGAAACTCCTGGCACGGATAGTTTCGCGCGCCGCGCACGGTGCTCGGATCGTTCTGGGCGACCTTGCAGTACATGTCCCGCGGCAGCTCGCGCAGGGTCTCGTCGGCCGGCGTGCGCATCAACGGCGGGGGCAGGAAGCCGACGGCGCACGGCGGCGGGTCGTTGAGGTCTAGCTTGAAGTCCAGCTTGGCGCCCTCGTCCTGCGGCACGCCGCCGGCGGCTGTCGTGATCGCGGCGAACAACGCCGGGAACACCACCAGCAACTGCTCGATCGACTTGTGATAGATGACACCCACCCGGCCCAGGTTGGCCAGGCTGGCCGCCAGCGCCGGGAAGGAGGGGCGGATGCCGGAGAACGCGGTGCTCGCCTCGTCGGCCGCGCTTGGGGCGTTGGCCAGCGTGGAGCGAAGCTGCGGATCAGCCTGGCGCACCTCGGAGGTGAACCGCGCCAGCCCGTCGGACAGCGACTTGATGTCGGCGCCGGCGCGAATCTGGGCTTGCAGGAACGGGCCGGCCTGGTCGATCAACTGGGAGACTTGCGGGTAGTTGGCGTTGGCCTCGTCCACCAGCAACCGCGCGGACTCGAACAGCCGGGCCAGCTCGGGTCCCGACCCGTTGGCCGCGATGAACGTCTCATGCAACAGCTCGCGCAACCGGGTGTCGCCCAGGCTGTTGGTCAGCGCCTCAGCCCGTTTCAACAGGTCGGCGACGTCCTGGCCGATCCGGGTGTTCTGCCGCTCGATCCGAAACCCGTTGCGCAGCTTCGTCGTTGCCGGTGTTCCCGGCGGCACCAGGTCGATGTATTGCTCACCGACGGCCGACACACTCTTGACGGTGGCGGTGACGTTCGACGGAATGGTAGTGCCGCTGTTCAGCCGCATCTCGGCTGTGACGCCATTGGGATTGAGCCCCACCGATTCCACCCGGCCGACGGCGACGCCGCGGTAGGTGACGTTGGCATTCTGGTACAGGCCACCACCGGCGACGAAATCGGCGGTCCCGGCATAGGTTCCGAGGCCGAACGTTGCGGGCAGCCGCAGGTAGAAGATCCCCATCACGGTCAATGTGACGGCGGTGATCACCGCGAATATCCACAGCTGAATCTTGGTCAGTCTGTCGTGCATCTGCGCCCGCCCCCTACTGTCCTGAAACCGTGCCGGGCGGAATCTTGAACGGGTCGGCCGCCTGTCCGGACAGGTTGGCCATTTCGCCGACCAAAAAGTCCGGCGGATTGAGGATCTCGCTCATGTGCATCATGTTCGGATCGAGTGCATACGACGTGGTGAAGAACGTCTCGCCGAGCCGGCGCAAGGTCAGGTCGAAGGTGGTGAACACGTTCAGGTAGTCGCCGCGCACGGCCTGCTTGATGCCGAAGTTCGGGAACGGGAACGTCAGCAGCAGTTGCAGCGACGTGACGAAGTTCTTGCGGTGGTCGTTGAGGGCCTTGACGACCGAGTAGAGGCCTTTGAGGTCTTCGGCGAAGTCCACCTTGGTTTTTGCCAGCACATGCGAGGTCACCGTCGCCAATTTCTTGAGCGCGGAGAAGGCCTCGACGATGTGGTCGCGGTTCTTGTTGAGCACCCGAATCGCTTCGGGCAGCGTGTCCAGGGCCCGGCCCAGGTTGTCGGTGTCGCGCGCCAGGCTCGCCGAGAATCGGTTCAAGCCGTCGACCGCATCGATGATGTCGTTGACCTGCCGGTTGAGTCCCGAGGTCAATTCCGCGAGCCGGGGGACCAGGTCGACGAACTGGTTTTGCCGGCCCGCGACGGCCTGATAGGTCTCGTCGGTGATCTCTTCCAGGGCACCGACATTGCCCTTGTTCACCACGACACCGAGGGCCGACAGCACCTCCTCGGTGGTGGGGTAACGGCCGGTGTTGGACTCGGAGATCTTCGACCCGTCCGTCAGCCTGCCGACGGCCGGCTTGTCCTTCGGGCGCGCCAGGTCGACGTGCATGGAACCCAGCAGCGACGTCTGGGCGACCGTAGCCGTCGAGTTGGCCGGCAGCACGACATTCTTGTCCAACGCCAGCTTTACTGCCGCATAGAAAGACCCGTCGGAGCGCTGCACGGCCTGAATGCCGGCGACACTGCCGACGGTGACGTCGTCGACCATGACCGGCGAGTTCTGCGGCAGTGTCGCCACGTCGGGGAGGTCGACGGTGATCGAGTAGGCGCCGCCGCCATGACCGGCGGTGCCCGGCATCGACAGCGAGTTCAACCCGCCGAATTGGCAGCCGGCCAGCAGTGCGCTGCCCGCGGCTAACGCGCCGCCGCGCAACCACATTCGGTTCATTTAGCCGCCCCCTCCGTCGGCGGACGGCGGCGCAGGCGCCTGGCCCGGCGGCGGTCCCGGTAGCGGCCCGAAAGCGCTCCCCGGGGCGGGGCCGGGGGCAGGACCGGCATTACCCAAGGCCGGTGCGGGACCGCGGGCGGCACCCGTCTGCGGTGCCGTCGGAACGAGCAGGGCCTGCAGATCCGCCGGGTTCTGGGCGGCGGGCGGCGTCTGCGCGCCGTTGGCCGGGACCCAGGTGAGCTCCGGAACCGGAGTCGCCGACTTGGCCTGCGTTTCCGGGGTGTCGTAGATGATCTGACCCTTGTAGGCCGTGATCGTGTTGAGCGGGTGGAACATGATCGGTGGGTAGTTCACGGTGAGTCGGCGCAGCACCGGTCCCAGCCGTTCACGGCACAGCTCGGCGCGCCGGAAGTAGTCGGGCGCGCGTGGCCCGGCCGCCGTCTCAAAGGATCCGCCGCAGATGAACTGCACGGGGTTGGCGAATTCCGGAATCGACAACAGGCCGTTGAGCGTGCCCTGCGCCGGGTCATAAATGTTGTAGAAGTTCGCGATACCGGGGCCCGCCACGTGCAGCACCTGCTCGAGGTTCTCGCTCTGGTCGCTCAGCGTCTTGGCGAAATCGTTGAGATTGTTGACCGTATCGATCAGCGTCGAGTTGTTCTCGTGCAGGAACCCCCGGATGTCGGAGAGCGCCTTGTTGAGCGTGCCCAGGGTGTTGTCGAGGTGACGCGAGCTGTCGGCGAGCACCTGGGATACGGAGGCAACGTTTCCGGCGAACTGCACGATCTGTTCATTACTGGCCGACAGCGCGTTGACCAGAACCTGAAGGTTCTTGACCGTGCCGAAGATGTCGCTGCGTGAATCCCCCAGCCGCCCGGCGGCTTGCGAGAGTTCGCGCAACGCGTTGTGGAAAGACTCGCCGTTGCCGTTGAACGTGTCCGCGGCCTGGTTGATCGCCCGCCCCAACGGCCCCTGCATCGATCCCGTGGTGGGACCGAGTTGCACGGCCAATTTCGTCAGCGACTCTTTGACCTCGTCCCACTCCACCGGGACCCCGGTGCGGCCCAGGGCGATGCTCCCGCCGTCGGGTAGCACCGCCCCGCCGGTGTACGCCGGCGTCAGCTGAATGAACCGCGCCGACACCAGGTTCGGCGACATGATGATGGCCTGGGCGTCCTTCGGGATCTTCACGTCCTTGGACACCGACATGGTGATCTTGACGTCGGAGGGCCGCGGCTCGATCGTGTCGACCTGACCCACCGGGACGCCGAGGACGCGGACCTGGTCACCGGGGTAGAGCCCGACGGCGGACGTGAAGTAGCCGACGACGCTTCGCGAATTGCCACTCAACGACAGCACATACACGCCACCCACCAACACCGCGATGAGCGCGATGACGGTGGAGTAGCGCAGCCCCCGGCTGCCGGCGATCCGCTGCATCATGGCGACTTCGGCCTAATGATCCAGCGTTCCTGGATTAAGCCGCGCAGATAATCGGCGAGGCTGGCCGGCATCTTGCCCGGCTGATAGAAGAAGTCGAACATCGTCGCGAGCAGCGGCGCGGGGATCACACCGTAGACGTTGACGTTGAATCCCGGTCCGGACCCGACGACCTCACCCAGCTCGGTGGCGTAGGTGGGTAGCCGTTTGAGGGCCTCCGTGATGTAGTCGCGGCGCTCGTTGAGATTGCTCAGCACGTCGTTGAGCTTGCTCAGAGCCGGTCCGAACTCCTTGCGGTTGTCGGCGACGAAGCCGGAAATCTGCGCCGAGAGGCCCTGGATCCCCGAAATCAGCCGCCCGAGGGCGGCCCGCCGCTCGTCGAGCGCGGCGAACAACTCGTTACCGTCGTCGACCAGTTTGTTGACTTGGTCGGCGCGCTGAGACAACACGCCCGTCACGGACTTCGCATGCGCCAGCAGGCTTTCCAGCGCCTCGTCCCGGCGGTTCAGGGTGCGCGACAGCGTCGTCACACCGTCGAGCGCACCACGCAATTCGGGGGTGGCGTCGTGCAGCGTGTCGGTCAATACGTTCAACGCCTGCTCGAACTGGGGCTTGTTCAGGTTGTTGGCGTTTTGACCCAGATCCTCCAGCGCGCCGGCGAGCGTGTAGGGCGTGGTCGTCCGGCTGAGCGGGATCGTGGTTGCTTTGCCGCTGCCGGCCGGGCTCACCGCGATGGAGCGCTCACCGAGGATGCTGTCGGTGCGGATCGCGGCAAGTGACTGATCCCCAACGGCGACATGGCGGTCCACGCTGAAGCTGATCTTGGCGCTGTCTCCGGCCAGGCCGACCGACGTCACCTTCCCGACCTTGAAGCCTGAGACGTACACGGCGTTACCGGGATTGATGCCGCCGGCGTCAGAGAAGTACGCGTCGTAGATCTTTCCCTGCGGCCAGAACGGTAATGCCGCGTACCCGAATGCGATGAGCACGACGCACACCACCAGCACCACCCCGAAGATGCCGGTTCGCAGCGGATCGCGCTCACGCTTTGCGTTACTTGGCAAAAGCGCACCTCCCCTTGCTGGGATCCACCGGGCCACCGAGGGGCAGCAGGATGTCGCTGCCGGCCGGGCCGTTGATCTTGATCGTCACCGAGCAGAAGTAAATGTTGAAGAACGACCCGTAGGCACCCAGCGCAGCCAGCCGCAGGTAGTCCTCGCCGAGCTGCTCGACGTCGTTGTTGACCTCGGCCTTGCGGTTGTCCAGTTCGGTCGCCAGCGGCCGGGTGTTCTCCAGGATGCCCTGCAGCGGTCGGCGTGAATTCTTCAGCAGCTCGGTCAGATCCGTCGTCGTCGAGGCCAGCGGCGGGATGGCGCCCGCGATGTCGTCCTTGTTCTTGGCCAGCCCGCTGATCAGTTGCTGCAACTGGTCGACACTGGTCGAAAACTGGGCGCTGCGCTGATCGACGGTCTTGAGCACCGTGTTGAGGTTGTTGATCACGTCACCGATGAGTTGGTCGCGCTGACCCAGCGCCGAAGAGAACGCGCTGGTGTCGGCAAGCACGTTCGACAACGCGCCGCCCTGGCCCTGCAGCAACTCGATGACGGCGCTGCTGATCGTGTTGACCTTATCCGCGTCCAGACCCTTGAGCACCGGCCGCAGGCCGCCCAGCAGCGCATCGAGATCCAGCGCGGGCTGAGTGTGTTGGGCGTTGATCGTCCCGCCCGGGGGCAGCTTTCGCAGCTCCCCCGGCCCCGACGTGATCTCCAAATACCGATCACCGACCAGGTTTTCGTACCGGACCGCCGCGCGCGTCGACGAGTAGAGCGTGTAGCGCTTGTCGAGTTCGAACGCCACGTCGATGGTGTTGTCCTGGTTGAGCTTCATGCCGGACACCGCACCGACCGGCACGCCGGCGATGCGCACCTTCTGGCCCGCCTTCAACCGCGACACATCCGTAAACGTTGCGTGGTAAGTGCTTTGGGGGCCGAACCGGAAGTCGCCGAAGACCACCACCAGTCCCGCGGATACGAGCAGCATGGCCACCGTGAAGATGCTGACCTTGATCATCATCGAGCGGTGCGTCGGTATGCTCCCGGCCGCCATCAGAAGTCGTCCCGTTCCGCGAAGGCGCCATGGAACAAGAACTGCAGCGTCGATGGCGCGTCAAACTGCAGTTCCGTGAACGGCTCGTACGGAATGTTGGCGTTGTCGGTGACCAGGAACGGGGCACGGTAGAACGACCCGCCGGTCTGTTTGGTCGGAATGTCGGGCAGCCCGCGGCAATTCGGACCGCCGGAGGCGTTGACGATCGGCAGCGATTCCGGGTACGTGTATGACGGCGCGCCCAAGACGAAGCTAGACGACGTGAATAAACCGGCTTTGACGGTACCGATCAGCGGGGCATACTCCTTGATCCCTCGCTCGATGCCCGCGAACAGGCAACCGAATTCCGGCGAATAGTCGGCGGCCACCTTCAGCGGTGCCCGCAGCCGGTTGATGGCGTCGATGAGGTTTTGTTCGGCCGGCTCCAACGTCTCATAGGCGTTGTTGGCCAGGCCGATTGTGGCCAACAGCGTGTCGTTGAGGTTGTTCTGCTGGTCGACGACGGTCTTGTTGATCGTCGGCAGGTTGTCGAAGACCGTGTTCAGGTCCGGGGCGGCGTCGGCGTAGATGTTGGCGACCACTGCCGTCTTACGGAAGTCCTCCTGCAGGGCGGGCAGCTTCGGGTTCGCTTGGCGCGTCAGCGTGTTCAGGCCCGACAAGATGCCGCCGAGGTCGTCGCCGTGACTGCGCAGACCTTCGGACAGCGCGCTCAGCGTCCCGTTGAGTTCGACCGGGTCGATCTTGTGCAGCAGGTCGATCAGCGACTGGAACAGGGTGTTGACTTCCAGCTGCACCGCCGAGGCCGCAACGTGCGCGTCCGGGCGCAGCGAGGTCGGCGAAGGGTTCTGCGGCGGAAGGAATTCCACCGACTTGGCGCCGAAGATGGTGTTCCCAGCGATGTGCACCGTCGCGTTGGAGGGGATGAAGGGCATGTCGGCGCTGTTGATGCTCAGCGTCAGCCGCGCCTGGTCACCGGAGTAGTCGATGGTCTCGACCTTGCCGATTTGGATGCCGCGGTATTTGACCTTGGCGCCCTTCTCCATCACCAGCCCGGCCCGGGGAGCCGAGACCGTGACCGTGTCGATCGAGGCGAAAGCCGCTGTGTAGGAAAGGTAAGTCACGACGGCGAACGCCACTATCAGGCTGGCAAGCACCGCGGCTGCCAGCCGGACGGAGGTACGTCGCGTTCCTGTTTCTGCCATGTTCCTTTAAGCGGTCCTCTTACCCGGAGAGGTTGAAGTTACCGGACGCGCCGTAAACAGCGAGCGAGATGAACAAAGTGATGACGACGACGACGATCAGCGACGTACGCACGGCCTGGCCGACGGCGATACCGACGCCGACCGGGCCGCCGGTGGCGTTGTAGCCGTAGTAGGTATGGATGAGCATCACCGCGATGGACATCACGATCGCCTGCAGGAACGACCACAACAAGTCCGACGGGATGAGGAAGGTGTTGAAGTAGTGGTCGTAGAGGCCTTTGGACTGCCCGTTGATGTACACCGTGGTGAAACGGGCGGCGAAGAACGCGGCCAGCACCGACAGCGAATACAGCGGGATGATCGCGATGAGGCCGGCGATCAACCGGGTTGACACCAGGTAGGACACTGATTCGACGGCCATGCATTCGACCGCGTCGATCTCTTCGGACACCCGCATGGCGCCCAATTGCGCGGTGGCGCCGGCGCCGATGGTGGCGGCGAGCGCGATTCCGGCGATGACAGGCGCGACGACCCGGACGTTGAGAAATGCCGACAAGAATCCGGTCAGCGCCTCGATGCCGATGTTGCCCAGCGAGGAGTACCCCTGCACGGCGATGACCCCGCCGGAGGCCAATGTCAGGAAGGCCGCGACACCGACCGTGCCGCCGATCATGACGAGTGCCCCAGCGCCCATCGTCATCTCGGCGATCAGCCGGACCGTTTCTTTGCGGTACTTGGTGATCGCGTCGGGGACGTGACGCACCGTTTGGCCGTAGAACAAGGCCTGGTCGCCGAAGTCGTCGACCGGTTCCTGCAACCGGGAGGCCAGGTTGCGCAGCCGGTAGGTGACGTCGTAGCTCATCGAGTACTCACTTCGCCGTGATTCGCACGCCGATGGCGGTCATCACCACGTTGATGACGAACAGACAGATGAACGCGTAGACCACGGTTTCGTTGACCGCGTTGCCCACGCCCTTGGGACCGCCCTTGACGGTCAGGCCGCGGTAACAGCCGACCAGCCCGGCCATCACGCCGAACAGCAGCGCCTTGACCTCGGCAAGAACCAGTTCGCGCAGCCCGGTCAGGACCGTCAGCCCGTTGATGAACGCACCCGGATTGACGCCCTGCAGGAAAACGGAGAACACGTAGCCACCGGACAAGCCGATGGCGCACACCAATCCGTTGAGCAGGAGCGCGACGACAGTGGAGGCCAACACGCGGGGTACCAC
Source organism: uncultured Actinomycetota bacterium (assembly GCA_963850895.1). Taxonomy (GTDB): domain Bacteria; phylum Actinomycetota; class Actinomycetes; order Mycobacteriales; family Mycobacteriaceae; genus Mycobacterium. The sequence goes on from CAWKNK010000011.1 coordinate 235,327, forward strand.
CAGCCGATGGATCGGGTCGATGCCGAGCACCCGCATCGCGTCGATCTCTTCGCGAATGGTGCGCGCACCGAGGTCGGCGCAGATCGCGGTGGCACCGGCACCCGCCACGACGAGCACGGTCACCACCGGACCCAGCTGCGTGATGGTGCCGAATGCCGTTCCGGCGCCGGACAAGTCGGCGGCCCCGATTTCGCGCAGCAGGATATTGAGGGTGAACGCCACCAGCACGGTGAAGGGGATGGAAACCAGCAGCGTGGGGACCAGCGACACCCGCGCGATCATCCACGTCTGTTCCAAGAACTCGCCCAATTGGAACGGCCGGCGAAAAGTCGCGCGGCCGGTGTCGATCATCATTTCGAAGAACCCGCCGACGGCACGGGCGGGAACCGCAAGTTGTTGCATCAACCGGATTACCCCCCTCGGCTGCTCGCGGCGAAGTCTACGTCTGGCCTTTTCGTGGTCTGCGGTCCTGCGCGGCTCGGTGTGAGCCGGATCATATTAACCCAGAAGAAGTTAACGGTGTCAATGAACAGCGTTTCTTTGTCCGAACCGTTAATTTGCCAGGTCAGACGCACTTGTCATGTGTCAAACTGAAACAGGTTCTACCTGCCGATTTCCCCCTAATCGACTAGCCCCACCGGGCTATTGCTCCATCAGACCAACCGCAGAGAAATTGTGTTCGGGATCACGGCCAGCAAAGTAATCCCGCAGGGTGGCGCTCAGTTGCGCGGGGTCCCAGGCCGCCCCTTCGGCGCTGAATCTGTGCTCCGCGGTTGGTGCGGCGACGAGTGTCACCTGTGGACCATAAACGATGAACACCTGACCGTTAACTTCTGCGGCCGCCGGAGAAGACAAGAACGTGACCAGATTGACCACATGCTCGGGCGACAGCGGATCGATCCCGCCCGCCTCCACTTCCGGTGCGGCACCGAAGACGTCCGCCGTCATGGCGGTGCGGGCGCGGGGACAGATCGCGTTGGCGCACACCCCGTAGCGGCCCAGCGCCCGCGCGGCCGTCAGGGTGAGCGAAATGATGCCGGCCTTGGCCGCACCGTAGTTGGCCTGCCCCACCGGGCCGACCAGGCCCGCCTCGGACGCGGTGTTGACGATCCGGCCGAAGACCTTTCCCCCCGCGTCCTTGGCCTTGGAGCGCCAGTAGGTGGCCGCGTTGCGGGTCAGCAGGAAATGGCCGCGCAGGTGCACCGCGATGACCAGATCCCACTCCTCGTCGGACATGTTGAACAGCATCCGGTCGCGGGTGATCCCCGCATTGTTGACCACGATGTCCAGGCCGCCCAGACCGTCGGCCTGGGCAACCAGCTCGTCGGCGGTTGCGCGCTCGCTGATGTCGCCGGCCACCGCGACCGCCTTGGAGCCGGCCTCCGAACAAACCGAGTTGATCTCGTCGATGACGTCGGAGGCATCCAGCGCGGCCGCGATGTCGTTGACGACGACGGTGGCGCCGAGCCGGGCCAGACCGAGCGCTTCGGCCCGCCCCAGTCCCGCGGCGGCACCGGTCACCACCGCGACCTTTCCGGAGAGATCGGTCGCGTTCGTGCTGCTAGTCAATTTATGAATACCTCTAGTTTCTGGTGGCGCATCCGGGGCCGGGGTTACTCGCCGCGCAACAGCGCGGCTCGCGGGCATTCGGCGATCGCCCGCTCGGCCAGCTCCTCCTGATCGGCGGGAATCGGGTCGAGCTTGACGACGGCGTAATCCTCGTCGTCCAGGTCGAAGACATCCGGCGCGATTCCCACGCACACTGCGTTACCTTCACAGCGGTCACGGTCGACGATCACCCGCACAGCACCCTCCTTGAACCTGACCTTCAACCTAAGGACATGCCCCATCAGCATGTAGGTCCACCATAGGGCCCTCATACCGCTGGGGAAACGGTCGCTGGAATCTCAGACTAGAACGTGTTACAACCGGGAAGACGAACGGGTAGTCGTCGGCCGAGTAACGTCGGCTAATCGAGGCGTGTCACGTTAACGAAGGACGGCTGGAATGCGCATCAGTTACACCCCTGAACAGGAGGAGCTGCGTCGCGAACTGCGGTCGTACTTCACCACGCTTATGACGCCGGAGCGCCGCGAGGCGCTGAGCTCGGTCCAGGGCGAGTACGGAACGGGCAACGTCTACCGCGAGACCGTCGCGCAGATGGGCAAGGACGGGTGGCTGACCCTGAACTGGCCCAAGGAATACGGCGGCCAGGACCGCTCGCCGATGGACTCGCTGATCTTCACCGACGAGGCGGCCATCGCCGGCGCCCCGGTGCCGTTCCTGACGATCAACAGCGTGGCGCCGACGATCATGGCCTTCGGCACCGAGGAGCAGAAGAAATTCTTCCTGCCCAAGATCGCCGCCGGCGAGTTGCACTTCTCCATCGGCTACTCCGAGCCGGGCGCCGGCACTGACCTGGCCAACCTGCGCACCACCGCGGTGCGCGACGGCGACGACTACGTGATCAACGGCCAGAAGATGTGGACCAGCCTGATCGCCTACGCCGACTGGGTCTGGCTCGCGGTCCGTACCAACCCCGAGGCCAAGAAGCACCGCGGCATTTCGATGCTGGTCGTGCCGACGACCGCCGAGGGCTTCTCCTGGACGCCCGTGCACACGATGGCCGGCCCGGACACCAGCGCCACCTATTACTCCGACGTGCGGGTGCCGGTGACCAATCTGGTCGGCGAGGAGAACGGCGGCTGGAAGCTGGTGACCAACCAGCTCAATCACGAACGCGTCGCCCTGGTGTCGCCGGCGCCGATCTTCATGGCGCTGCGCGAGGTTCGCGAGTGGGCGCAGAACACCAAGGACTCCAGCGGCGCCCGACTGATCGACTCCGAGTGGGTGCAGATCAACCTGGCCCGCGTGCACGCCAAGGCCGAGGTGCTCAAGCTGATCAACTGGGAGCTGGCGTCATCGGACAGCGAGTCGCTGTCGCCGGCGGATGCGTCGGCGGCCAAGGTGTACGGCACCGAGCTGGCCACCGAGGCGTACCGGCTGCTGATGGAGGTGCTGGGGACCGCGGCGACGGTGCGTCAGGATTCGCCGGGCGCGCTGCTGCGCGGCCGGGTCGAGCGGATGCACCGCGCCTGCCTGATCCTGACCTTCGGCGGCGGCACCAACGAAGTGCAGCGCGACATCATCGGCATGGTCGCACTGGGCCTGCCCCGGAACCGCTGAGCCCCTCTTCCAAAGGACGAACATCGATGGACTTTTCGACAACCGAAGCGGCGAACGATCTCGGCGGCCTGGTCGACACGATCGTGAACTCGGTATGCACGCCGGAACACCAGCGTGAACTAGACAAACTCGACCAACGGTTCGACCGCGAGCTGTGGGGCAAGCTCATTGACGCCGGCATTCTGACCGGTGCCGCGGCCACCACGTTGGGCGGCGACGGATTCGGGGTGCTCGAGCAGGTCGCCATCCTGGTGGCGTTGGGTCACCAGCTGGCGGCCGTGCCGTACCTGGAGTCGGTGATGCTGGGCGCCGGCGCGTTGGCCCGCTTCGGCACCGAGGAGCTGCAACAGAATTGGGGCACCCCGGCGGTCAGCGGGGAGAAGGTCCTCACCGTCGCGCTGCTGGGCGAGATGGGCGAGGGTCCGGTGCAGGCCACCCGCGCGGATGAGGGCTACCGCCTCATCGGTACTCGCACCCAGGTCGGCTTCGGGCCGGCGGCCGACGCCTTCCTCGTTCCCGCCGAGACCGATTCCGGCACCGCCGTTTTCGTGGTCACCTCGGATGATCCCGGAGTTTCGGTGACCGCGATTCAGACCACCGGCCTGGGCAGCGTCGGGCATCTGGCGCTGGACGGCACTCCGGTGGACGGCACCCGGATGGTTGGCGGCGCCGAGGTGGTCGTCTGGCTCGACACGCTTGCGGCCTTGGGCCGCAGCGCCTTCCAGCTGGGAGTGCTCGAACGCGGACTGCAGCTTACCGCCGAATACGCCCGCGAGCGGGAGCAATTCGATCGCCCGATCGGCAGCTTCCAGGCGGTGTCACAACGGCTGGCGGACGGCTACATCGACGTCAAGGGCCTGCGGCTCACCCTCACCCAGGCGGCCTGGCGGGTCTCCGAGGATTCCCCCGCAAGCGGGAGGGACCCCCACCCCGCCGACATCGACGTGGCCAGCGCGGCGTTCTGGGCCGCCGACGCCGGGCACCGGGTGGCGCACACCATCGTGCACGTGCACGGGGGCGTCGGCGTCGACACCGATCACCCGGTGCACCGCTACTTCCTGGCCGCCAAAGAGGCCGAGTTCGCGTTGGGCGGGGCCACCGGTCAGCTGCGCCGGATCGGCCGTGAGCTGGCCGAAACCCCCGCCTAGGCGCGTAATTGAACCTGCCTACCGATCCGACCGTCACCAAACTGCTGGTACTGCTGGCTGAGATCGAGGACCGGGGCGTCTACTTCGAAGACTCGTACACCAGCTGGCGGGACCATCTGCGCCACGGTGCCGCGATCGTGGCGGCGCTGCGTGAACGCCTCGACCCGGCGAAGCCGTCGCACGTCGGCGTCCTGCTGGAGAACACCCCGTTCTTCTCGGCGATGCTGACGGCGTCCGGCATGTCCGGGATCGTGCCGGTGGGACTCAACCCGGTGCGCCGCGGCGACGCACTGGCCCGCGACATCGCCCACGCCGATTGCCAAGTGGTGCTGGCCGATTCGAATTCGGCTGCCTCACTTGGCGACATCGCCCACGTGAACGTCGACTCCGCCGAGTGGGCCGACGAGGTGGCTGCACATCGCGGTGCCGAGCCGCGTTTCCAATCCGCCACGGCCGCAGACCTTTTCATGCTGATCTTCACCTCGGGCACCAGTGGCGAGCCGAAGGCGGTGAAATGCAGCCACGGTAAGGTCGCGATCGCGGGCGTGACCATGACCCAGCGATTCGACCTCGGCCGCGACGACGTCTGCTATGTGTCGATGCCGCTGTTTCACTCCAACGCGGTGTTGGTCGGCTGGGCGGTAGCGGCGGCCTGCCAGGGCTCACTGGCGTTGCGGCGCAAGTTCTCCGCCTCCAATTTCTTGGTCGATGTCCGCCGCTTCGGCGCCACCTACGCCAACTACGTCGGCAAGCCCCTGTCGTATGTGCTCGCCACGCCCGAGCAGCCCGACGATGCGGACAACCCGCTGCGAGCGGTGTACGGCAACGAGGGCGTCCCCGGGGACATCGAGCGCTTCGGGCGCCGGTTCGGTTGCGTGGTCCAGGACGGATTCGGATCCACCGAAGGCGGGGTGGCGATCGCGCGCACCCCCGACACCCCGGCGGGCGCGTTGGGGCCACTGCCCGAGGGCGTCGAAATCGTCGACCCCGACACCGGTGATCCGTGCCCGGCGGGCGTGGTCGGCGAGCTGGTGAACACCGCCGGGCCGGGCCGTTTCGAGGGTTACTACAACGACGAGGCCGCCGAGGCCGAGCGGATGGCGGGCGGGGTTTACCATACCGGCGACCTCGCCTACCGGGACGACGCCGGCTATGCGTACTTCGCGGGGCGGCTGGGCGATTGGATGCGCGTCGACGGTGAAAACCTGGGCGCCGCTCCGATCGAACGGGTGCTGTTACGCTACCCCGACGTGAGAGAGGTAGCTGTGTACGCGGTGCCGGATCCGCTGGTCGGTGACCAGGTGATGGCCGCCTTGGTGCTGGCTCCCGGCGCCGAGTTCGATGCCGAGAAGTTTCGCGCCTTCCTGGCCGAGCAGCCCGACCTGGGGCCCAAGCAGTGGCCTTCGTACGTCCGAGTCAGCGCCGAACTTCCGCGCACGGTGACCTTCAAGGTGCTCAAGCGCCAGTTGGCGGCGCAGGGTGTGGACTGTGGCGATCCGGTGTGGCAGGTTCGCCGGTAGACATGACTTCCCGGCCCCTCGAGACCGCGCTCGAAGCGAGCTTTGAACAGCTGTCCGCCGCGGTACCGGCGGACCTCGGCATCGCGATCGCCCGGCCGGATCGCACCTACTCGCTGGGCCGATGGTGGTCCGGGGTCGCATGGTCGACGATCAAGGTGCCGTTGGCGATCGCGGCGCTGCGCAGCGATTGGCTGCGCGCCAAGGACCTTGCCGTCAAGGCCATCACGGAATCCGACAATCGGGCGTCGGAGCAAATGTGGTCCGGTTTGGGCGATCCGGCGGAAGCGGCACGGCGGGTGCAGGGTGTGATCGCCGAGGGCGGCGACACCGCCACCGTGGTCGAATTGCGTCGGCTTCGGCGCGGGTATACCGCGTTCGGCCAGACGGAGTGGACCTTGCAGCGCCAAGCTCGGTTCGCGGCCGAGCTGCCTTCGATCCCCGATTCGGCCGACGTCATCGACCTGATGCAGCGCCTCACCAGCGATCATCGCTGGGGGCTTGCCGCCAAAGGTCTTGCGGCAAAAGGCGGTTGGGGGCCCGGAATGCACGGTGACTACCTGGTGCGGCAGTTCGGCATCGTGCCCACGCCATCGGGGCAGTGGGGCGTGGCCCTGGCGGCCAGGGTTCACGACGGGGTGTTCGAGACGGGCGTCGACGTCCTCGACTCGATGTCGGAGTGGGTCCTCAGCCGAATTCCCGGGCTAGCCCGTTATTGACGGCACCACGGCGTCGATCAGGTGCGGCCCGGGTTCGGCGAATGCTTGGCGCAGCGCGTCACCGAGTCCCTCGGCGGTGCTGACGCGGCGGGCCGGCACTCCCATCCCCTCGCTGATCTTGACGAAATCCATTGTGGGGCGGGATAAGTCGAGTAGGTCTAGCGCTTTGGGTCCGGGAGCAGATCCGGCGCCCACCCGCGCCAACTCGATCCGCAGGATGTCGTAGGCGCTGTTGTCGTAGAGCACGGTGGTCACGTCGAGCTTTTCCCGCGCCTGAGTCCACAACCCGGAGATCGTGTACATCGCCGACCCGTCGGATTCCAGACAGAGCACCGGCCGATCGGGTGCGGCCACCGCGGCCCCCACCGCGGCCGGGATGCCGTACCCGATCGCCCCGCCGGTCAGGGTCAACCAGTCATGGGCCGGCGCCCCCGCCGTGGCCTGGGCGAGCAGCACACCGGAGGTGTTCGACTCGTCGACGACGATCGCCCCTTCCGGCAGCAGCGCCCCGATCACGTCGGCCGCCGACGCGGACGTCAGGGCACCCGTCGGCAGCTGTGGCCGCGCCGCGGCCGCCACGGGCGCGACTGTTCCGGGCGCCACCTCGTCGGCCACCGCGGCGAGCGCCTCGGCGGCACCGCTGTGCTCGGCGAGCAGATGCACCTCGCACCCGGCCGGGACGAGGTCGCTGGGCATGCCCGGGTAGGCGAAGAAGGACACCGGCGACTTGGCGCCCGCCAGCACCAGATGCTTGGCGCCGTCCAGCTGGGCGGTGGCGGCCTCGGCGAAATAGGCCAGCCGCTCGACGGCGGGGACGCCCGCGCCGCGCTCCAGCCGCGCCGGGAAGGTCTCGCACAACAACCGGGCCCCGGTCGCCTGCGCGATCCGGGCGGCGGCGGCAAGACCCGGACCGCGGGTGGCGTCGCCGCCGATCATGAGCACCGTGGGTTCCCCCGAGCGCAGCACCTCGACCACCTCGAACGCCAACCGCGGTTCGGCCCCTGCGGGTTCGGAGTTCGTGGTGCCGGTGGCTTGCGCCCCGTCCGACCAGGACACGTCGGCGGGCAGGATCAGCGTCGAGATTCGCGAGCCGGACCGGCTGGCGGCAATCGCCTCAGCGGCGTCGGACGCGACGTCGGCGGTGTGTTCGGTGCGGCGCACCCATCCCGAAACGGTGCCGGCGAGTGCGTCGATGTCGGATTCCAGTGGGGCGTCGTACTTTTTGTGATAGGTAGCGTGGTCGCCGACGACCACCACCATCGGCACCTGGGCGCGTCGCGCGTTGTGCAGGTTCGCCAGGCCGTTGCCCAGCCCGGGCCCTAGGTGCAGCAGCACCGCGGCCGGCCGGCCGGCGATGCGGGCGTAGCCGTCGGCCGCGCCGGTGGCGACACCCTCGAACAGGGCCAGCACGCCGCGCATCCGCGGGACGGTGTCCAGTGCCGCGACGAAGTGCATCTCCGACGTGCCCGGGTTGGCGAAGCAGACGTCGACGCCACCGTCGACCAGGGTGTTGATCAGGGCCTGGGCACCGTTCACGTGATTGCCTCCAGTTTGAAAACACGCTCGGCGTTGCCGTGCAGGAAGTCTCGGCGGCCCTCGTCGGCCAGGCCGAGTTCGGCCAATCCCGCCAAGGCGTGCGCGTGGGTCATCATCGGATAGTTGGTGCCGAACAAGACTTTGCGTTGTCCGGTGCCGGTTTTCATGAACCGGACCAGCTCCGGCGGTAGCCGGCGCAGCGGTATAGGCGGACGTGTCGATGTAGACGTTCTGGTGCTTGCGGGCGACGGCGACCATCTCCTCGGTCCACGGATACCCGACGTGGCCACACACGATCACCAGCTCGGGAAAGTCCAGTGCGACCTGGTCGATGTATGGAATCGGGCGGCCGGTCTCCGATGGTCGCAGCGGGCCGGTGTGGCCCACCTGGGTGCAAAACGGCACCCCCAGCTCAACGCATTCGGCGAACAGCGGGTAGTAGCGGCGATCGGTGGGCGGCGCGTTCCACAACCATGGCACCACCCGCAGGCCCAGGAATCCTTCTCGAACGCGGCGCCGCAGTTCGCGGACCGCTGCCATCGGGCGATCGAGGTCGACGGTGGCCAGTCCGCCAAACCGGCTCGGATGCAGGCTAATCCACTCGGCGACCTCGTCGTTGGAGATCAGATCCTGGCCGCCGGGGCCGCGCCACGCGCTGAGCAGGCCGAAGCGGACGTCGGCCGCGTCCATCGTCGCGACGCTCGCCTCGATCGGGACGTCGGCGTCCGGGATGGAATCGCCGGTCCAGCGTCGCAGGGATGCCAGCATGTCGCTGCGCAGGAACCGCGCAGTCGGGTGCTGCATCCACACATCGACCGTCATAGAGATCCAACAGTAGACGGGCGTTACGCGGCCAGTGCGGCGCGGGCGGCCGCGTGCGTCTGTTGCGCGTACCCGCCGCCGAACAGCACGACATGCGCCAGCAGCGGAAAGAGTTGATGCAGCCCGATCCGGTTGCGCCAACCCGGTTTCAGCGGCCGCGTCCGCTGGTAACCGTCGAGGACCGCGTCGTAGTGCGGGCAGCCGAACAGCGCGAGCATGGCCAGGTCGGTTTCGCGGTGACCGGCGTGCGCGGCCGGGTCGATCAGCGCCACCCCGTCGGGCGTCCACATCACGTTGCCGCTCCACAGGTCGCCGTGCAACCGTGCGGGCCCGTCGCCGTCGTCGAAATCGCCCGCGCGGCACCGCGCCACGACGGATTCGATCGCGCCGTGGGTGGAAGCGTCGAGCCGCGCCGCCGCGAGCTCGGCCATCGGGATCAGCCGCTCCTCGGCGTAGAAGTCGCCCCAGCGGCGGTGCCGCCGCAGCGACATCGGCAGCGGCTGGGACAGTGGTCCGAAGAACCCCGGCCCGTCCCACCCGTCGGGCCCGGCGCCGAACGCGGGGGCGCCGGCGTCGTGCGTGACGGCGAGCCGGCCGCCGAACGCGCGCGCCGCCTCCGGGGCGGGAGTCACCGAATCAAGCCGCCGCAGGGTCAGGCTCGTCGCGTCGACGGAAACGACCTGCGCGCACGGCACGCCGCCGTCGACGCCCGAGAGCCATCGCAACCCCGCCGCTTCCCACGCGAAATAGCCGCTGGGCGCGGCCGGGTGCTGTTTGACGAAGTCGGCCAATGACCGCGGTCAGGCAGATACGTGAGCGGCGTGCACGTCGTCGGCGGGCCGCGCCTCGGTCTGCTCCTTGGCCCAGCGGTAGTCCGGCTTGCCGGCCGGTGAGCGCTTCACCTCGTCGACCAGCCAAAGGCTGCGTGGCACTTTGTATCCCGCGATCTCGGAGCGCACGAAGCGGTCCAGTTCGGACAGCGAGGGCCGGGACCCCGGCCGCGCCTGCACGACGGCGGCCACGTGCTGCCCGTAACGAGGGTCGGGCACGCCGACCACCAGCGCGTCGAAGACGTCGGGGTGGCCCTTGAGCGCCGCCTCGACCTCCTCGGGGTAGATCTTCTCGCCGCCGCTGTTGATCGACACCGAGCCGCGGCCCAGCATCGTCACGGTGCCGTCCTCCTCGACGAGCGCCCAGTCGCCCGGGATCGCGTAGCGGACCCCGTTGATGGTCTTGAACGTTTCGGCGGTCTTCTTCTCGTCCTTGTAGTAGCCGACCGGGATGTTGCCCTTCTTGGCGATGAAGCCGCGTACCCCGGAGCCGGGCGTGACCTCGTTGCCGTCCTCGTCGAGCACGACGGTGCGGTGGTCGATGGTCACGCGCGGGCCGCCGGCGTGCGGCGCGTCCTTGGCGACGATGCTGGTGCCACCGAATCCGGTTTCCGAGGACCCGATGGAGTCGGTGATGACCCGGTTGGGCAGCAGCTCGAGCAGCTTCTCCTTGATGCTCGGCGAGAACAACGCCGCCGTGCTGGCAAGCAGGAACAGCGACGACAGGTCGTATTCGTTCCCCTTGTCTTGGTTTGCCAGCAGCGCGTCGAGCAGCGGCCGCGCCATCGCGTCGCCGGTGAAGAACAGCAGGTTCACCTTGTGCTCGTGGATCGTGCGCCACACCTCGTCGGCGTTGAACTCCGGTGCGAGGACGGTGGTTTGACCCGAGAAGATCGACATCCAGGTGGCCGACTGGGTGGCACCGTGGATCATCGGCGGAATCGGGTAGCGCACCATCGGCGGATTGGCGGCGGCGACCTTGGCCAGGTCGTGCTCGTCCTCGACGAATTGGCCTGTCGCGAAGTCGGTTCCGCCGAAGAGCACCCGGTAGATGTCCTCGTGGCGCCACATCACGCCCTTCGGGAAGCCGGTGGTACCGCCGGTGTAGAGCAAATAGATGTCGTCGGCGCTGCGTTCGCCGAAGTCACGCTCGGGGGAACCCTGCGCGATCGCCGAGTAGAACTCGACGCCGCCGTAGCGCTGATAGTCGTTGTCGGAGCCGTCCTCGATGACGAGGACCGTCTTGACGTTGGGAGTGTCCGGCAGCACGTTGGCCACCCGGTCGGAGTACTGGCGCTCGTGGACCAGGGCGACCATGTCGGAGTTGTCGAACAGGTAGCGAAGCTCGCCCTCGACGTAGCGGTAGTTGACGTTCACCAGGATGGCGCCCGCCTTCACGATGCCGAGCATCGCGATGACGATCTCGATGCGGTTACGGCAGTACAGCCCGACCTTGTCGTCCTTTTTCACCCCCTGATCGATCAGGTAGTGGGCGAGGCGGTTGGCCTGCTCCTCCAGTTGGGCGTAGGTCAGCTTCTCGTCGCCGCAGATCAGGGCGACACGGTCCGGCACAGCGTCGATGGCGTGCTCTGCGAGATCGGCAATATTCAGGGCCACGGCCACCAAATTAGAACGTGTTACATTTCTTGACAAGCTCATGCCCCTCGTCGACGGAAAGGCGGTAGCCGTGGCTTTGCAAAATGGTGGGGCCCCAGCAAACGAGCAATCCGGCCCCGACGCGCTGGTGGAACAGCGTGGTCACACCCTCATCGTCACGTTGAACCGGCCCCACGCCCGCAATGCCCTGAGCACCGAAATGATGGAAATCATGGTCGAGGCCTGGGACCGCGTCGACAACGATCCGGACATCCGCTGCTGCATCCTGACCGGGGCCGGTGGCTACTTCTGCGCCGGCATGGACCTCAAAGCGGCAACCAAGAAGCCGCCGGGTGAGTCGTTCAAGGACGGCAGCTACGACCCGTCGCGAATCGACGCTCTACTGAAGGGTCGGCGGCTGACCAAGCCGCTCATCGCGGCCGTCGAGGGCCCCGCGATCGCCGGCGGGACCGAGATCCTGCAGGGCACCGACATCCGCATCGCGGGCGAGAGCGCCAAGTTCGGCATCTCGGAGGCCAAGTGGAGCCTGTACCCGATGGGCGGGTCGGCCGTGCGGCTGGTGCGGCAGATCCCCTACACGGTCGCGTGCGACCTGCTGCTGACCGGCCGGCACATCACCGCCGCCGAAGCCAAGGAGATGGGCCTGATCGGGCATCTGGTGCCGGACGGGCAGGCGTTGTCCAAGGCGCTCGAGATCGCCGAGATCATCGAGAACAACGGCCCGCTGGCCGTGCAGGCGATCCTGCGGGCGATCCGCGAGACCGAGGGCATGCACGAGAACGAGGCCTTCAAGATCGACACCCAGATCGGCATCAAGGTGTTCCTGTCCGACGACGCCAAGGAAGGCCCCCGGGCGTTCGCCGAGAAGCGCAAGCCCAACTTCCAGAACCGCTGACGGGTCTGTAGCGCGAGCAGGGGGCACCACCCGCTCGCGGATGGGGGCTAGCCCAGCGGGGCGCTCGGCGTGAACGCGACCGGCATTTTCTCCAGGCCGGAGACGAAGTTGGCCGGCCGCAGCGGCAGGTCGGCGTCCGAAGCGAGCCGCATGTCGGGCAGGCGTTGCAGCAGCCGGGTCTGCATGATGGACAGCTCCAGCCGGGCGAGCTGGTTACCGAGGCAGAAGTGTGTGCCGAAGCCGAAGGCCAGGTGGTTGTTCGGGTAGCGCTCCATGTTGAAGGTCTCCGGGTCGTCGAAGACCTTCTCGTCGAAGTTCGCCGACTCGAACAGCAGGATCATCTTCTCGCCCTGGCGCAGCTGGGTGCCGTGGAATTCGGTGTCGGCGGTGATCGTGCGTGCCATGTTCTTCACCGGCGCGGTCCAGCGGAGCATCTCTTCGATCGCGTTGGGCAGCAAGCTCAGGTCGCCCGCCAGGCGCCGGTGCTGATCCGGGTGCAGCAGCAGCTGCCTGGTTCCGCCGGACAGCGTGTGGCGCGTGGTCTCGTCGCCGCCGATCAACAGCAACAGGACCTCGGTGACGATCTGGTGGTCCTCGAGCCGTGAGCCCTCGACCTCCGCATGCACGAGCACGCTGACCAGGTCGTCGGTCGGTTCCTTCTTGCGCGCCTCGATCATCCCCATCATGTATTGGCTGTAGGCCGCGAAAGCGTCCATGGTGACCTGGAAATCCTCTTGCGCCGCAGTGCTGCTCAAGAAGCTCACCAGGTCGTCGGACCATTTGAGGAACATCTTGCGTTCTTCCGGCCGCACGCCGAGCATGTCGCCGATGACAGCCATGGGCAGGGGCGCGGCCAGGTCCCAGACGAAGTCACACTCGCCGCGTTCGCATACCGCGTCGATCAGCGTGTCACACAGCGAACCGATCTTGGATTCCAGGTCTTTCACGCGCTTGCGGGTAAAACCGGAGTTGACGAGCTTGCGGCGCAACAGATGTTGCGGATCGTCCATCTCGATCATCATCTCGACGCCGTCTTGGTCGGGCCGGATGCCGCCGGCGTTCGAGAACAACTCGGGGTTGCGCTCGGCCTCGATCACGGCCTGATACGTCGACGCGGCGGCTAATCCGTTGCGGTCGCGAAAGACTGGCTCGTGCTCCCGCATCCAACGGTAGACGGGCCGCGAATCGCCCGCGTAGAAGGCGCCGTCGGTCAGGTCGACGTCTGGTCTGGTAATCGTCATGAGATCTCCTTGGCATCACCGAAGGACATTTGTACGTTGGCAGCAGAGGTCGACAGCATCGCTCGCTTTGGCAAGCCAAGCGACGCAAGCTCTTTGGCATAGGGGTGATCGCCGAGACGCAGCCGCACACCGCCGGGCCTATAGCGCGAACCCACAGTAGACATCGTGAACCCGGTCTCCAACGTATGACCATCGCGATGGGCATACGAGCGCAGTTGCTGCTCGCGATAAGTTAGCGCCGACGGAACCGCGAGGCCGCGGCGAAATTCCATGTCGACCACGAGCTGACCGTCTGCTTTCAAGTCGAAGCCGAACCGGCCGGCCTCTCGAATATTGAAATCAGCCATCACTTTCGGGAATCCCCAAATCGTGCGTCCCGCTTCGAGGGTGAAGGCTTGGTCGACCAGCATGCGATGGACGAAGGCGTTCTGCAGCGCGCGAAGACCGGACACGTTCGACCCAGGCTCATTGACCTGAACGACGGTGCTGAACTCGTGGTACTCGCCGAGGTCACCGTCGATGAAGTGCGCGAGTATCAGGGACACGGCGGCGCGGCCGGGCAGGAAACGGGCCACCTGCAGACCGCTGTAGTCGATCATTCGCTGCGCGGCGGCGGCGTCCACCGAGAACATCGCCATGTGCTGAGTCGCCTTGCGGATCTTCACCGGCATCGTGAGTACCGTGCCGGCGATGGTGTGCTGCGAGGCTGTCATCGGGCCAATCTAGAACGTGTTCTATTCGTAGGGCAATAGCGGGTCAGATCAGCGTGGCGAGCTCCCTGATCTGCGCCTCGTTGCGTCCATTGACCACCATCATGGTGACGCCGGCGGCCTCCCAGACCTTGACCTGCTCACGGACGTAGTTGATATCGCCGACGATCGCGGCGTCGTCGACGACCTCGTCCGGGATGATCGTCGGCGGCCTCGTCCTTCTGGTTGCTGCGGAACAACTTGGTCACCTCGTCGACCACCTCGGCGTAGCCCATCCGGCGGTACACGTCGGCGTGGAAGTTGGTGTCCTCGGCGCCCATCCCGCCCATGTAGAGGGCCAGGTAGGGCTTCATGGCCGCGAAGGCGGCAGCGCGGTCGTCCGTGATGACGATGTTCGCCGTCGCGCAGATCTCGAAGTCCTCGCGGCTGCGCCGCGCCCCGGGCCGCGCGAATCCCTCGTCGAGCCATTCGTTGTAGGTATCCGCCATCCGCGGCGTGTAGAAGATGGGCAGCCAGCCGTCGCAGATCTCGGCGGCCAGCGCCACATTCTTCGGCCCCTCGGCGCCCAGCATGATCGGGATGTCGGGACGCAACGGGTGCGTGATGGGCTTGAGCGCCTTGCCCAGCCCGGTGGTCCCCTCGCCCGTCAGCGGCAGCGGATAGTGCGGCCCGTCGCTGGTGACCGGCTTCTCCCGCGCCCAGACCTGCCTCATGATGTCGATGTACTCGCGGGTGCGGGCCAGCGGCTTGGGGAACGGCCGGCCGTACCAGCCCTCAACCACCTGCGGGCCGGACACACCGAGCCCGAGGATGTGCCGACCTCCGCTGAGGTGGTCGAGCGTCAGCGCGGCCATCGCGGTTGCCGTCGGGGTGCGCGCGGACAGCTGGATCACCGAGGTGCCCAGCCGCAGCCGGTGCGTCGACGATCCCAACCAGGCCAGCGGCGTATAGGCGTCGGATCCCCACGCCTCGGCGGTGAAGACGGCGTCGAACGCGGTTTCCTCGGCCGCGGCGACGAGCTCCGCGTGGTTCTCCGGCGGCTGAGCGCCCCAATACCCGAGCTGCAACCCCAGCTTCATAGTCATTGACCCTTCCAGGCGACCCGATGTTGAAACCGTTCTTAGAACCTGTTCTACTCGATGGCGTGACAGCCAGCTCGAGCAGCCCGACCTTGACGGATCCCCCTGAGCCGCCGCTCTCCGCGCCACTGACGTTGTCTTTCGACTACACCCGTTCGGTCGGCCCCACGCTAAGCAAGTTCTTCACCGCACTGCGTGAGCGCCACATCCTAGGGGTGCGCGGATCGGATGGCCGGGTACACGTGCCACCGGCGGAATATGACCCGGTCACCTACGAGCCGCTGGGCGAGATGGTACCGGTGTCCAGCGTCGGCACCGTCGTTTCGTGGACCTGGCAACCCGAACCGTTGGAGAATCAGCCGCTGGACCGGCCGTTCGCCTGGGCGCTGATCAAGCTCGACGGCGCGGACACCCCGCTGCTGCACGCGGTGGACGCTGGCAGTCCCGACGCCATCCGGACCGGCTCCCGGGTGCACGTGCACTGGGCCGACGAGCCGGTGGGCGCCATCACCGACATCGCCTACTTCGCACTCGGCGAGGAAGCCGAACCCGCGACCGAACAGGCGGCGGGAGAACAAGACCCGGTGACCATGATCGTCACGCCGATCTCGCTGACGATTCAGCACACCGCCTCCCACGAGGAAAGCGCCTACCTGCGCGCCATCGCCCAGGGCAAACTGCTGGGCGCGCGCACCGGCAAGAACGGGAAGGTCTACTTCCCGCCGCACGGCGCGGACCCGGCCACCGGTCAGCCCACCACCGAGTTCGTCGAGCTTCCGGACAAGGGCACCGTCACGACGTTCGCGATCATCAACATCCCGTTCCAGGGCCAGCGCATCAAACCGCCCTACGTGGCGGCCTACGTGCTGCTCGACGGGGCCGACATTCCCTTCCTGCACCTGGTCGCCGACATCGACGCGCACGAGGTGCGGATGGGCATGCGCGTCGAGGCGGTGTGGAAACCCCGGGAGGAGTGGGGGTTTGGCATCGACAACATCGAGTACTTCCGGCCGACGGGGGAACCCGACGCCGAGTACGACACCTACAAGCACCACCTGTAAAGGGCATACCTGTAAATGAGCGCTCGCAACGTTGCGGTTGTCGGCTTCGCCCACGCCCCACACGTCCGCCGCACCGACGGCACCACCAACGGCGTCGAGATGTTGATGCCATGCTTCGCCCAGCTCTACGAGGACCTCGGAATCACCAAGGCCGACATCGGCTTCTGGTGCTCGGGGTCGTCGGATTACCTGGCCGGCCGGGCATTCTCGTTCATCTCGGCGATCGACTCGATCGGCGCCGTACCGCCGATCAACGAATCGCACGTCGAGATGGACGCGGCCTGGGCCCTCTACGAGGCCTACATCAAGTTGCTGACCGGCGAGGTCGACACCGCGCTGGTGTACGGCTTCGGCAAGTCCTCGGCCGGGATTCTGCGTCAGATCCTGTCGCGGCAGACCGACCCCTACACCGTCGCGCCGCTGTGGCCGGACTCGGTGTCGATGGCGGGGCTGCAAGCCCGCATGGGTCTCGACACCGCGAAGTGGAACTACGAGCAGATGGCGCGCGTTGCGCTCGATTCCTTCGCGCAAGCGAAACGGGTGGACTCCGTGGAGCCGGCGATCGGCATCGACGAATTGCTCGACCGGCCGTTCTTCGCCGAGCCGCTGCGGCGCCACGACATCGCGCCGATCACCGATGGCGCCGCGGCGATCGTGCTCGCGGCCGGCGACCGCGCCCGCGAACTCCGTGAAAATCCGGCCTGGATCACCGGAATCGAGCACCGAATCGAGTCTCCGGTATTGGGCGTACGCGATCTCACCGAGTCGCCGTCGACCACCGCAGCGACCAAAGCGGCCACCGGTGGAAACATCCGCAACCTCGACGTGGCCGAGATTCATGCGCCCTTCACCCACCAGCACCTGATCATCGCGGAAGCCATCCGGATACCGGGGCCGACCAAAGTCAATCCGTCCGGCGGCGCGCTGGCCGCCAACCCCATGTTTGTCGCCGGCCTGGAGCGTATCGGCTTTGCGGCACAACATATCTGGAACGGATCGGCCGAGCGCGTGCTCGCGCATGCCACCAGCGGGCCCGCGTTGCAACAGAACCTGATCGCGGTCATGGAAGGAAAGAACTGATGGCCGGTGCAGGGCCAAACCTTGCCGCGGTACTCGGTACCGGACAAACGAAGTACGTCGCGAAGCGACATGACGTCTCGATGAACGGCCTGGTGCGCGAAGCGATCGACCGCGCACTGGCCGATTCCGGCTCTACATTCGACGACATCGACGCCGTCGTCGTCGGCAAGGCGCCCGACTTCTTCGAGGGCGTCATGATGCCGGAGCTGTTCATGGCCGACGCCATGGGAGCCACCGGAAAGCCGCTGATCCGGGTGCACACCGCGGGTTCGGTCGGCGGATCCACCGGGGTGGTGGCCGCCAGCCTCGTCCAGTCTGGCAAGTACCGGCGTGTGCTGGCGATGGCGTGGGAAAAGCAGTCGGAGTCAAACGCCATGTGGGCGTTGTCGATTCCGATTCCCTTCATCAAACCGGTGGGCGCGGGCGCGGGCGGCTATTTCGCGCCACACGTGCGGTCGTACATCCGCCGCTCGGGGGCGCCCAACTACATCGGCGCCATGGTCGCCGTCAAGGACCGGCTCAACGGCAGCCGCAACCCGCTGGCACACCTGCACCAGCCCGACATCACCCTGGAGAAGGTGATGCAGTCCCCGATGCTGTGGGATCCGATCCGCTACGACGAAACCTGCCCGTCCTCCGACGGTGCCGCCGCCGTGGTGATCGGCAACGAGGAGGCCGCCGAAGCCCGCTTGGCGCAAGGCAATCCGGTGGCCTGGATCCACGCCACCGCGCTGCGCACCGAGCCGCTACAGTTCTCCGGCCGGGACCAGGTGAGCCCGCAGGCCGGGCGCGACGCGGCCGCCGCGCTGTGGAAGGCCGCCGGCATCACCAGCCCGATCGACGAGATCGACGCCGCCGAAATCTACGTGCCGTTCTCGTGGTTCGAGCCGATGTGGTTGGAAAATCTCGGGTTTGCGCCCGAGGGCGAGGGCTGGAAGCTCACCGAGGCCGGCGAGACGGCGATCGGCGGACGGCTGCCGGTCAACCCGTCGGGCGGTGTGCTGTCGTCCAACCCGATCGGCGCCTCGGGCCTGATTCGGTTCGCCGAGGCGGCGATTCAGGTGATGGGCAAGGGTGGGGATCACCAGGTTCCCAACGCGCGCAAGGCGTTGGGGCACGCCTACGGCGGCGGCTCGCAGTACTACTCCATGTGGGTGGTCGGCGCCGACAAGCCCACCCCGGAAAAAGTCGGCGCGTGAGCGAGCACCCCGCACACGAGGCCGGCCGGCGTTCGCGCGAGGCCGTCATAGCCAGGGACAAAGAAGCGTGGTTGGCGGTGTTCGCCGACGACGCCATCGTGGAGGACCCGATCGGGCCGTCGGCCTTCGACCCCGAAGGCAAGGGCCACCGGGGCCGCGACGCGATCTCGGCCTTCTGGGACAAGGCCATCGCCAGCACCACCAGGATCGAGTTCTTCTTCCGCGACACCTACCAATGCGGCAACGAGGAAGCCAACGTCGGGCACATCCTCATCACCACGGGCGACTACCAGGTGACCGCGGAGGGCGTCTTCACGTACAAGGCCAACGACGCGGGCAAGCTGACCGCCCTGCGCGCGTACTGGGAGATGGACCGCGCAGCCGCGTCGGCCCGGAAGGTCTAGAGCGGCTCGAGCCCGGCCAGATGCCGCTGAGCCAGTTCGCGGTACGCCTGCGGATTCACCTTGATCCACATCTCCGCGCCCGTTCCGGCGACCGGGCCCTTGATCTGCGCCGGCGCGCCGACCGCGAGCATGCCGGCCGGAATCTGGGTGCCGGCCGTCACCAGTGAGTGGGCCGCGATCAGGCTGCGCGCGCCGATGACCGCGCCATCGAGAACGGTCGCGTGGTTGGCGATCAGAGCCTCGGATCCCACGTGCACCCCGTGAATGCAGCACATGTGCGCCACCGTGGCGCCGGGGCCGATGTCGACCGGGATGCCGGGCGGCGCGTGCAGCACGGACCCGTCCTGCACGTTCGCGCCCTCCCGCACCACGATGGGCCCATAATCGCCGCGCAGCACGGTGTTGAACCACACCGATGCACCGGCCTCGACGACAACGTCGCCGATCAGGGTGGCGGTCGGGGCCACAAACGCGGTGGGATCGATCTGCGGCGCCCGACCCTCGAAAGCAAACAGCGGCATCGTCTAGATATACCCCGAGCGCGCATACGCCGCGGGTATCGCAGCCAGACTCGCCGTCATTGCGCGCCCCCACCGCAAAACTGTAACGTGTTCTAGTTAGAGGGGTCGTGAGTTGGAGGTGACAGGTGAGTACCGACACCAAGGCGGTCGGCATCCGGGAAATCGATCCCGGCGCCTTGCCGACAAGGTACGCCCGTGGCTGGCACTGCCTGGGCGTCGCGAAGGACTTCCAGGACGGTAAGCCGCACTCCATCGAGGCGTTCGGTACCAAGCTGGTGGTTTTCGCCGACTCGAACGGGGACCTGAAGGTTCTGGACGGCTACTGCCGGCACATGGGTGGCGACCTGTCCGAGGGCACCATCAAGGGCGACGAGGTGGCCTGCCCGTTCCACGACTGGCGCTGGGGTGGTGACGGCCGCTGCAAGCTGGTGCCGTACGCCAAGCGCACGCCCAAGACGGCGCGCACCCGCTCGTGGACGACCGACGTGCGCGGCGGCCTGCTGTTCGTCTGGCACGACCACGAACAGAATCCGCCGGACCCCGCGGTCCGGATTCCCGACATCCCGGAAGCGGCCAGCGACGAGTGGACCGAGTGGCGGTGGAACCGCATCCTCATCGAGGGGTCGAACTGCCGCGACATCATCGACAACGTCACCGACATGGCGCACTTCTTCTACATCCATTTCGGGTTGCCGACGTACTTCAAGAACGTTTTCGAGGGCCACATCGCGTCGCAGTACCTGCACAACGTGGGCCGGCCGGACGTGGACGATCTGGGGACGTCGTACGGTGAGGCGCATCTGGATTCCGAGGCGTCCTACTTCGGGCCGTCGTTCATGATCAACTGGCTGCACAACAGCTACGGCGGCTACAAGGCCGAGTCGATCCTGATCAACTGCCACTACCCGGTCACGCAGAACTCGTTCGTGCTGCAGTGGGGCGTCATCGTCGAAAAGCCCAAGGGCATGGACGACGCGATGACCGACAAGCTGTCGCGGGTGTTCACCGAGGGCGTCAGCAAGGGCTTCCTGCAGGACGTCGAGATCTGGAAACACAAGACCCGGATCGAAAACCCGCTGCTGGTCGAGGAGGACGGCGCCGTCTATCAGCTGCGCCGCTGGTACCAGCAGTTCTATGTCGACGTTGCCGACATCCAGCCGGAAATGGTGGAGCGCTTCGAGATCGAGGTCGACACCACGCGCGCCAACGAGTACTGGAACGCCGAGGTCGAAGAGAACCTGAAGGCCAAGGACTCCGAGGCGGCGGAACCGGTTGCCGACGAAGTGCCGGCCGAGCAACACTGACGACCATGCCCGACGATCAGCCGGCAGTTCCTGACGTCGATCGGCTCGCTCGGTCGATGCTGTTGCTGCACGGCGATTACCACGACCACGACGAGCGACCGGCCGGCACCGACCGCAACGGCGGAGCTCGTTCTGGTTTAGCGTCGAAATCAACGGATTTCACCAACGATCCGCAACGTGCCGCCGCCGTCGCCGAAGCCAGCCGCGCCGACCGCGAGCGCTACCTCAGCTCGGGGCTGCTGCCGGTGGACTGCCGGTTCTGCCACGTCACGGTCACCGTCCGGAGGCTGGGCCCGGGTCACACCGCGGTGCAATGGAACACCGAAGCGTGGCAGCGCTGCGCGCACTTCACCGAGGTGCGCAACACCGGTGGTGATACCGCACGCACCCGGTCGTGCCCCAAATTGAGCGACAGCATCGAGCATGCGGTCGCGGAGGGCTATCTGGGCGAGCCGGACAATCCGGACGCTGACTGAATCACTGCCCTTGGGGCAGTTTGATTATCGCTTCGAACGCCTCGAGGAATACCGCCGCAATGTCGCGGTCCCGAGCACTGGCCATCGGCTTCTTCTGCAACAGGACGCGCTGCACGCCGATGCCCAACAAGAGGGCCGTGACCATGTCCGCGCGAATCTTGGGTCCGCGGCGCGCCTCCCTGCGCGGAGGCCCGGTCGCATCACAGCCCGGCGAAGCGCTCCTTGACCGTTTCGACGGTCAGCCCGTAATCGGCCAACGAGTACCGATGTTTCGGCGCCCGCTCGCCGGACTGGCTGTCGGCGTGCGCCTTTTCCATGGCCGCTCTGGCCTCGTCGGTCAGTGTCAGACCGAAGTGCCGGTAGGTGTCGGCCACCGTGCCGGTGGGATCGGCGATCAGGTCCTTGTAGTCGACGTCGTAGAACTGGGCCGGCGAGTATTTCGCGCGGGCGGTGTTGAAGCGTTCCAGTCCACGCGACCAGGTATCCATTGCGTCAGCACCGATTTGGGCCCCGTCGAAGGTCGTCGACCAGCCCTCGGCGGTGTGCTCCGCCAGCGAGCACATCGAAGCCATGATCGTCTCGACCGGCCGGTGGGTCTGGATCACCAGCGCGTCGGGATAGGTCGCCATCAAGGCATCCAACGCAAACAGGTGGCTGGGATTCTTCAGCACCCAACGCTTTTCGGCGTCATTGAGTCCGATCAGCTGGAGGTTCTTGCGGTGCCGCCGATAGGACGGCGTCCAATCCTGTTCCGATAGCCACTGCGCGTAACTGGGGAGGTGTGCCAACGTCTCGTAGGACACCGAATGAAGCGACTGCCGGAGCAGCTGCCAACATTCCTCGAGTTCGTATGCGGCCATGAAATGCAGGCCGGTGTAGCCGGGGTTGTCCTCGTGGTGCTGGTTGAATTGCGCGTCGAGTTGGCGATATAGGGGGTGTGACTCCCAGGTTTCGCGCGGTGGACGCGGCTGCGGGAATTCGGCCAGCCACATGTGCAGGCCCTGATGCGCGGGGTCGGCGCCCAGTAGGCGGTGTAGCGCGGTCGTGCCGGTGCGCACCAGCCCGGTGACGAAGATCGGGCGTTCGATCACGACGTCGGCGTGCTGCGGGTACTGCTTCCACGAAGCCTCGGACAGCAGCCTGGCCACCAGCGCGCCGCGCAGGAAGAACCGATTCATCTTGCTGCCCAACACGGTAAGGCCGGCTTCTCGCCGGTAGGAGTCCAGCAGCACCTCCAGCGCTTCGAGATAGTTGTCGTCGTTGGCGCCGAAGTCGTCCAGCCCGGTCAGCTTGCTGGCCGATGCGTGCAGTTCGTCGACGGTGCCGATATCGGTGCGATCGGACATCAGGTGTGGTACTCCCCGCAGTTGACGTCCAGGGTCTGCCCGGTGATGCCGCTGGACATGTCGCTGGCCAGGAAAAGGATCGCCGAGGCCACCTCGTCTTCGGTGGGCAAGCGCTTCAGGTCGGAGTTCGCCGCGGTGGCCGCGTAGATCTGATCCACCGTGGTGCCGTACTTGCCCGCTTGATGTTCGAAGTAGGCCTGCAAGGTGTCGCCCCAGATATAGCCGGGGGCAACGGAATTGACGCGGATGCCCTTCTCGCCCAACTCGGTGGCCAGCGATTGCGACATCGCCAGCAGCGTCGACTTGGCCATCTTGTAGGCGCCGTATTTGGCCTGGGAGTGCCGCAACACCATGGAGTTGACGTTGACAATCGATCCGTGCGACTTCTCCAGCGCGGGCGTGAAAGCCTGGATGAGCCGCAAGGCGCCGAGCGCGCTGAGCTCTATCGCGTCACGGATGTGCTGAAAACTGGTGCCGGCCAACGGCTTCATCGACGGCACCCGGAACGCGTTGTTGATCAACACGTCGACCTTGCCGTAGGTCGCCATCGTGGTCTCGACGAGGTAGTTCACCTCGTCGTCGTCGGTGATGTCGGCACGCACGGCCAACGCCTTGCGTCCGGTGTCGTTGACCTGTTTGGCGACTCCTTCCAGCCGCTCCACCGTCCGCGCCGCCAGCACCAGGTCGGCGCCGTCCTGGGAACACCGGTGCGCCAGGGTGCTACCGAGCCCCGGCCCGACGCCGCTGATGACGACGACCTTTTCGTTGAGCAATCCTGACATCGTCACCCCAGCATCCTGGCCGCAATTTGTTTTTGGCGCAGCGCTATTCGCGCACGCCATTCGTCGTCGGAGATCTTGTTGTGTTCGAAGTAGGGCAACTTGGCCGGGATGGCGTCGAAGTCGACCAGCTCCACGGCGGGACCGTCGGCCTCGGTGAGCTGACGAGACACCCGCTGCCAGCGGAACTGCAAGAAGCCCCGCCGATGGCCCAGCGTCTCGACCCAGTTCGTCACGCCCGGGTTCTGGTCGGCCACGACAATGCGCACCTTGCCGTCCGGATCCGCTTGCGCCTGAGTATTGTTCAGCGATGTCTGGTGGTTGATGTAGTCCAGCGAGATGTACCACAGGCTGCCCAGTTGGAAGCCGAGATAGGGCGCGTCGGAAACCGGGATGGTGATCACCAGCGCCTGATCGGGCCGCAGGTCGTAGTGGCCGACCGACGAATACTGGGTCGCCAGGCCGCCCGGCGTCAACCGGGGCGCCACCATGGTGTTGACCGGAAGGTCGAGGTAAAACCACTGCGGGAACTGCAACCACGTCTTCACCCGGTTGACAAGTTGCTTTCCGGCTGTGGCATAACGCTTTTCGATGGTCTCCCGGGTCAGCGGCGGCGGGGCGGTGCCCGCGGTGTCCAGCCGGGAAATGGCCAGCGTGCCGCGCTGTGCCGACCAGTCGCCGTAGACCTCGCGGATGACCAGCTGCCCGGGGCTGGTGGGCCGCACCCGCCACTCGAAGCTGCCGTCGGCGGCGACCTCGAGTTCACGGTCGTCGAACGCGGCTTGGCTGGCCGGCACGTTGTCGTCGGTGTATTCACCGCCGAGTAGCTGGAAGCTCAGGTCGGTCGTGGTGCCGCGCCGTCCGGTGACGACGTAGTCGTGATTGGCGTGCACCCTGGTGCCGAAGTACAGGGTGTCGGGGTTGTCCAGGCCCATCTTGGTGAACGGCCCGGTTCCCGACTGGAGGAACGGGTGGTCGCGATCGTAGTCAAAGGCCAGGTGCATGCAGGCCGAAACGCAGCCCGCCAGATATTGCAGCCCTTCGAGCAGGTCGGCTTCGGTCTCGATGTGCGGTGCATCGGCGACGAGTTTCTCGGCTTCGACGATCGCTGAGGTGAGGGGATCAGAGAACACCCATAGACGCTAGAACGTGTTCTACTTTTTCGTCAATGGCGAACGTTCGCGCGTGTCCGCCGCGGCGTTGAACGACGAGGCCGATTCACTAGGGTGGGCACGCGTGGGACAGGTCGATCAGATGCTGGCGTACATCCGGATGCCGATTCAGGTAATCGATGACGTTGCCGTTACCGCCCTCCGCCTGTGACTTGGCGATCAGCTGCTGATGGAGGTCGGGATGCCGCTGCAGGTACGAGTCGATGGATTGACCGACGTCCTGATTGCACTGGGTATCCGCGTTGGCCACCGGCAGCGCGATCACCGTTGCCGCGGTAGCGGTTAGTAGCCCCCCGGCGAGCAGGCCGTACAGCCCGCGGCGGCGGGCGCCGACTGTCTTGGATGTGCTCATGCGCGCCAGGTTACTCGCGATGGCTTTGCGTAGCCTGTGCCCGCGTTCGCGAAATGCGACGGGCTAACGGGGGGTCGGGGCGCCGTTTTCTTGCTCGCGCTTGATTTCCAGCGCGATGTCGATGAGTTGGTCTTCCTGGCCGCCGATGAGTTTGCGCTGACCCGCCCGGTGCAGTAGCTGGTGGGCCGGCACACCGTAGCGCTCGGACTGGCGGATGGCGTGTTTGAGGAAGCTGGAGTACACCCCGGAGTAGCCCATGATCAGGGCGTTGCGGTCCAGCAGGCACTCGGCGGGCATGGCCGGGGCGACCACCTCTTCGGCGGCGTCGGCGATGTCGAAGAAGTCGATGCCGGTCTTGACGCCGATCTTGTCGAACACCCCGATGAGCGCCTCGACGGGCGCGTTGCCCGCGCCGGCGCCGAAGCGGCGGCAGGAGCCGTCGATCTGCTTGGCCCCGGCCCGGACGGCTTCCACCGAGTTCGCCACCCCCAGGCCGAGGTTCTCGTGGCCGTGGAAGCCGACCTGGGCGTCGTCGCCGAGTTCGGCCACGAGCGCCGCCACCCGGTCGCTCACGCCTTCCAGGACCAGCGCTCCGGCGGAGTCGACGACGTAGACGCACTGGCAGCCGGCGTCGGCCATGATGCGGGCCTGGGCGGCCAGCTTCTCGGGCGGAATCGTGTGCGACATCATCAGGAACCCGACGGTTTCCAGTCCCAGTTCCCGGGCCAGGCCGAAGTGCTGGATGGACACGTCGGCCTCGGTACAGTGGGTGGCGATCCGGCAGATCGACCCCCCGTTGTTCTGCGCTTCCTTGATGTCCTCCTTGGTGCCCACGCCGGGCAGCATCAGGAAGGCGATCTTGGCCTCTTTGGCCGTCTCGGCGGCCAGCTTGATCAGTTCCTGCTCGGGAGTCTTGGAGAACCCGTAGTTGAAGCTCGAGCCGCCCAGCCCGTCACCGTGGGTGACCTCGATGACCGGCACGCCCGCGGCGTCCAGGGCGGCCACGATGGCACCCACCTCTTCCTTAATGAATTGGTGGCGTTTGTGGTGGGAGCCGTCCCGCAACGACGTGTCGGTCAGCCGCACGTCCCAGATCGGGTTGAAGAAGATGTCCGTAGTCATTGCTGCATTCCTCCCGCCGTCGCGGATAAGGATTCTTTCGCGATCTCCTCGCCGACCTTGGTGGCCGCGGCGGTCATGATGTCCAGGTTGCCCGCATAGGGAGGCAGGTAATCGCCGGCACCCTCGACTTCGACGAAGGTGGTGACGACCGCCTGACCGCCGGAATTGAGCGACGGCTCGTCGAACTGCGGCTCGTTGAGCAGCCGGTATCCCGGCACGTACGTCTGCACCTCGGCGACGACGTCGTGGATCGACTGGGCGATCGCGTCACGGTCGGCGTCTTCGGGGATCGCGCAGAAAATGGTGTCGCGCATGATCATCGGCGGGTCGGCGGGGTTGAGGATGATGATCGCCTTGCCGCGCTTGGCGCCGCCGATGGTTTCCACGCCCTTGCTGGTGGTCTTGGTGAACTCGTCGATGTTGGCCCGGGTGCCCGGGCCCGCCGAGACCGAGGCCACCGACGCCACGATCTCGGCGTACGGGACCCCCCCTTTTTCGACCAAAGCGCGACTCACCGCGTACACGATGGGGATGGTCGCCTGCCCCCCGCAGGTGATCATGTTGACGTTCGGGGCGTCCAGGTGCTGTCGCAGGTTCGCCGGCGGGATGACCGCCGGGCCCACCGCGGCCGGGGTCAAATCGATGGCCCGGATCCCCGCGGCCGCATACTTCGGTGCCGCGTCCCGGTGCACATAGGCACTCGTCGCCTCGAATACCAGGTCGGGCTTCTCCGACTGGGCCAGCAGCCAGTCGACCCCTTCGTGCGTGGTCTCCAAACCCAGCTTCCGGGCCCGGGCCAGGCCCTCGCTCTCGGGGTCGATGCCCACCATCCAGCGCGGCTCCAGCCAGTCCGACCGCAGCAGCTTGTAGAGCAGGTCAGTGCTGATATTTCCCGACCCGACAATGGCCACACTCGCCTTCGAGGGCATTCAGCGCTCCTTTGTTATTCGAACGACAACCGGACCGAACCCAGGCCCGTGAAGTCGGCGAGAAATTCGTCTCCGGCGCGGGCGTCGATCGCTCGCGTGCACGACCCGGGAAGCACCACGTCGCCTTTACGCAGCCTTACCCCGAAGCTTTCCACTTTGCGGGCCAACCAGGCCACCGCCGTCACCGGATTTCCCAATACGGCGTCGCTGCGGCCCTTGGCGATCACCTCGCCGTTGCGGGTCAGCACCGCGTCGATCGTCTTCACATCGATGTCCGATGGAGACACCCTGGCCTTGCCCAGCACGAAACCCGCCGAAGAGGCGTTGTCGGCGATGGTGTCGCACAATGCGATCTTCCAATCGGTGATCCGGGTGTCGATCAGCTCGATCGACGGCACCAGGGCTTCGGTGGCCGCCAGCACGTCGTCTTCGGTGCAGCCGGCGCCCGGCAAGTCGTCGGCAAGAATGAAGCCCACTTCGACCTCGACCCGCGGGTGCAGGTAGTTGCCGGCCTTGACGGGAACGTCCTCGAAGACCTGCATCTCGTCGAGCAGGTGGCCGTAATCCGGCTCATCGACCCCCATCATCCGCTGCATCGCCTTGCTGGACAGGCCCACCTTGTGCCCTAGCACGCGGGCACCCTCGGCGACCCGCTGGCGGATGTTGATCAGTTGGATCTCGTAGGCGTCGACGACGTCGATGTCGGGGTAGCCAGACGTCAGCGGGGCAATCGGCTCGCGGCTGCGTTCGGCTTGCGCCAGGTCGGCTGCCAGCTCGTCGCGGATCGCAACACTGAGCATTTACCGAAGTCCCCTCGTTCGTGTGACCGGCCCAGTAGCGCCCGGCCTGGGCAATTCTATAACGTGTTCTACATGACAGCACAGGAGCTCGACGTCGTCGTGGTCGGAAGCGGCGGAGCCGGCATGGTAGCTGCCCTCACCGCCGCTCACCGGGGCCTTTCCACAATAGTCATCGAGAAGGCTGCGCATTTTGGCGGCTCGACCGCACGGTCGGGTGGGGGCGTCTGGATCCCCAACAACGAGGTGCTCAAGCGTGACGGCGTCCGGGACACCCCCGAGGCGGCCCGGACCTACCTGCACGGCATCGTCGGCAACATCGTCGAGCCGGAACGCATCGACACCTACCTCGACCGCGGACCCGAGATGCTGTCGTTCGTGCTGAAGCACACCCCGCTGAAGATGTGCTGGGTTCCGCGCTACGCCGATTACTACCCCGAGGCGCCGGGCGGTCGCGCGGAAGGCCGCTCGATCGAGCCGAAGCCGTTCGACGCCCGCAAGCTGGGGGACGATATGCCCGGGCTGGAGCCGGCGTACGGCAAGGTGCCGCTCAACGTGGTTGTGATGCAACAGGACTACGTGCGGCTGAACCAGCTGAAGCGACACCCGCGGGGCGTGCTGCGCAGCCTGAAGGTCGGCGCCCGCACGCTGTGGGCCAAAGCGACCGGTAAGAACCTCGTCGGCATGGGCCGGGCGCTGATCGGTCCGCTGCGGATCGGGCTGCAGCGGGCCGGCGTTCCGGTGTTGCTCAACACCGCGCTGACCGACCTGCACGTCGAGGACGGCGTCGTGCGCGGAGTCTATGTCCGTGACACCGGCGCATCGGAATCGTCCGAGCCGCGGCTGATCCGGGCGCGACGCGGGGTCATCCTGGCCTCCGGCGGTTTCGAGCACAACGAGCAGATGCGGGTGAAATACCAGCGCGCGCCCATCACCACCGAGTGGACCGTCGGCGCCAAGGCCAACACCGGCGACGGCATCGTCGCCGCCGAAAAGCTCGGTGCCGCATTGGAACTGATGGAAGACGCCTGGTGGGGCCCGACCGTGCCCCTGGTGGGTGCGCCCTGGTTCGCGTTGTCGGAGCGCAATTCGCCGGGATCGATCATCGTCAACATGTCGGGCAAGCGGTTCATGAACGAATCGATGCCATACGTCGAGGCCTGCCACCACATGTACGGCGGGGAATACGGCCAGGGGCCGGGGCCGGGCGAGAACATTCCGGCGTGGCTGGTATTCGACCAGCAGTACCGGGACCGCTACATCTTTGCGGGATTGCAGCCCGGACAACGTATTCCCCGCAAGTGGCTGGAATCCGGGGTCATCATCCAGGCCGACACGCTCGAGGAGCTGGCGCAGAAGGCCGGCCTTCCGCCGGCCGAATTCACCGCGACGGTGGCGCGCTTCAACGGCTTTGCCCGGTCGGGCGTGGACGAGGACTACCACCGCGGCGAGAGCGCGTACGACCGCTACTACGGCGACCCGACCAACAAGCCGAATCCCAACCTCGGCGAGCTCACGCACGCGCCGTACTACGCCGCCAAGATGGTGCCCGGGGACCTGGGCACCAAGGGCGGCGTCCACACCGACGTCCAGGGCCGTGCGCTGCGCGACGACGGCACGATCATCGAAGGCCTTTACGCCGCAGGCAATGTCAGCGCCCCGGTGATGGGCCACACCTATCCGGGTCCCGGCGGCACCATTGGCCCGGCGATGACCTTCGGTTACTTGGCCGCACTGCACATTGCGGAGGAACGCTGATATGCCCATCGATGTAGACGTCGCGCTGGCCGCCGAGCTGGATCCCATCGAATTCTCGTGGACGAGCAGCGATGTTCAGCTCTACCACTTGGCGTTGGGGGCCGGCGGGGATCCGATGGACCCGCGCGAACTGCGCTACCTCGTTGACGACACACCGCAGGTCCTGCCGACATTCGGCAACGTGGCGGCCTCCTTTCACATGACCAAGCCACCGACCGTGCAATTCCCCGGCATCGACATCGAACTGGGTAAGGTGCTGCACGCCAGCGAGCGGGTGGAGGTGCCCGGGCCGCTGCCGCCGTCGGGGTCCGCGACGCGCCGTCACCCGGTTCACCGACATCTGGGACAAGGGCAAAGCCGCGGTGATCTGGAGCGAGACGACGGTCAGCGCGCCGGACGGCACGCTGCTGTGGACGCAGCGGCGGTCGATCTTCGCCCGCGGCGAAGGCGGATTCGGTGGCGAGCGCGGGCCGTCCACGTCGGACGCGGCGCCGGACCGGGCGCCCGATGTGGAGGTCTCGGTGCCGATCCTGCCACAGCAGGCGCTGCTGTACCGGCTCTGCGGGGACCGCAACCCGCTGCACTCCGACCCGGAATTCGCTGCGGCCGCGGGCTTTCCGCGGCCCATCCTGCACGGCCTGTGCACGTACGGCATGACGTGCAAGGCCATCGTCGACACGCTGCTGGACGGCGACGCCGGCTCGGTGGCCGCCTACGGCGCACGCTTCGCCGGCGTGGCGTTCCCCGGCGAGACCCTCAACGTCGGCATCTGGAAGGAAGACGGGCGGCTACTGGCCAGCGTTGTCGCGCCCGCGCGCGACAACGCGGTGGTGCTCAGCGGCGTCGAGCTGGTGCCCGCCTAGGGATTCTCTGCTTCCTTGCGCCGATTGTGCGGCCAGCCGCACAATCGGGTCCCAGCGCGCGGCTAGCCGCACAGTCGGCGGGTGTGGGCCGCGCGGACGCGGCTAACGATCTCGGCGGGCCGGTCCCCCGCGACTACCCGGATCACGATCCAGCCGAGGCGCTCGAGCATTTCTAATCGCCTTACGTCCCAGGTGTATTGCCGCCGGTCGCTGCGATGTTGCTCCCCGTCGTACTCCACCGCGACTTTCGTTTCCTCCCAACCCATGTCCAGATAGGCGATAGCAGCGCCGAATTCGTCGAGCACCGGAATCTGAGTCTGCGGTCGAGGCAGTCCCGCCTGGATCAAGACAACCCGCAGCCAGGATTCTTTCGGCGACTGTGCGCCCGCATCGAACAGGCCTACTGCCCTGTGCGCTCGGGTGATCCCGCGGCGTCCGCCGTATCTGCCAGCCAGCAGCTCGATGTCGGCCGCTTTGATGTCCGTTGCTCTCGCCAGCGCGTCGATAGCCGCGACGGCAGTCATGGTCGGGTACCAACAGCCGAAGTCCAGTGCGGTTCGGACCGGCGAAGTCACTGGTATACCGGCCGCTACAACGATCTCGTCCTCCTCGATGTGGTCTCGGTGCGTTTGGACGCCCGGCGGACTGCGCCGGTTGTCGTGAATCAACTCCACGACCTGTGCATCATCGGCCCATTTGCTGCCGTGCAGACCGGCTGCGGCGAAGCCTGCGATCACACCTCGGCGGCCCGTCCACAGCCACGCTGCTTTCGCACGTAATTCGGCATCGACGGCGGCGTCGCGGTCGACATAGACATCCGGAAACAGCCGGCGGTAGCACGTAGCCAACTGGGACTTGGTCACTGCCCCTGCGGCGACGGCCTCGCTACCGATGCACAGTCCACGCACCACGGCAGCGTTGCAGGCTGCGTCGCGGCCGTCACTTCAGCTATGCACACATCGACGAGGGTGCGGCTAGACGCACACTCGACGCCGTATGTGCGGCTAGCCGCACATACGAGGCAATGGACGAAGAGAGTTAGCCGAGGATGAGGCCCGACGTGGGCACGCCGGTTCCCGCGGTGACGAGGACGTGCTCGACGTCGGGGACCGGGTTCACCGAGGTCCCGCGCAATTGCCGCACACCCTCGGCGATGCCGTTCATTCCGTGGATGTAGGCCTCACCGAGTTGACCGCCATGCGTGTTGATGGGGAGCCGGCCACCGACCTCGATCGCACCGTCGGCGATGAAGTCCTTGGCCTCGCCCTTGCCACAGAATCCCAACTCCTCCAACTGAATCAGCGTGAAGGGCGTGAAGTGGTCGTACAAGATGGCGGTCTGAATGTCGGACGGCTTCAGGCCGGATTGCTGCCACAGCTGCTGACCCACCACGCCCATTTCGGGCAGACCCAGTTCCGGTCGGTAGTAGCTGACCATCGTGTACTGGTCGGGGCTCGAGCCCTGCGAGGCCGCCTCGATGACGGCCGGCCGCTGCTTGAGGTCCCGCGCGCGCGCAGGCGAGGTCACCACGATCGCGACTGCGCCGTCGGTCTCCTGGCAGCAGTCCAGCAGCCGCAGCGGCTCGGCGATCCACCGCGAATTCTGGTGATCCTCAATGGTTATCGGCTTCTCGTAGAAGTACGCCTTCGGGTTTTTGGCGGCGTGCTTGCGGTCGGCCACCGAGATGGCGCCGAAGTCGCGGCTGGTCGCACCGGACAGGTGCATGTAGCGCTGCGCGATCATGGCGACCTGCGCGGCCGGCGTCGAGAGGCCGTGCGGGTACGAAAACGAATTGTCCGCTGCCGTCGAATCGGCTTGAGCGCCTGCGTCTCCCACCAGCCGGGTCTGCACCTGACCGAAGCGCATGCCGGACCGCTCGTTGAACGCCCGGTAGGCCACCACCACGTCGGCGACCCCGGTCGCGACGGCGATCGCCGCCTGCTGGACGGTCGCGCACGCGGCCCCGCCGCCGTAGTGGATCTTGGAGAAGAACTTCAGGTCGCCGATGCCGACCGCACGCGCGACGGCGACCTCGGTGTTGGTGTCCATCGTGAACGTGGTCAGCCCGTCGACGTCGGCCGGGCTCAGACCGGCGTCGTCCAACGCATCCAACACCGCCTCGGCCGCCAACCGGAGCTCGCTTCGACCGGAGTCCTTCGAGAAATCGGTGGCGCCGATGCCGACGATCGCGGCTTTACCCGACAACATCAGGAATCCCCCATCGTCAGCGTCACGGTCGCGATGACGTGATCGCCAAGGCTGTTGCGGCCGAACACCTTCACCGTGATCAGGCCGTTGTCCACGGCGGTCACCTCACCGGAGAAGGTCACCGTGTCGTAGGCGTACCAGGGCACCCCGAGCCGCAGCCCGATGGACTTGATCAGCGCCGACGGGCCCGCCCAGTCGGTGACGTAGCGCTGCACCAGCCCGGTGTCCGTCAGGATGTTCACGAAGATGTCCTTCGACCCCTTGGCCTGCGCCAGATCGCGGTCGTGGTGCACGTCCTGAAAGTCCCGCGTCGCCAGGGCCGTCGAGATGATGAAGGTCGGGTCGCCGTAGAGCTTGAGTTCGGGCAGCGTCGTGCCCACGTCGATGGCCGGTGCACTCATGCTTCAGGCTCCCAGGCATGCAGGGTCCACTCCGGGCCGCTGTCGCCCGCGGGAAAGTCGATATAGGTTGCGCGCACCGGCATGCCAATCTTCACCTTGGCTGGGTCCACCCCACGCAACTCGCCCAGCATTCGCACGCCCTCGTCCAGCTCCACCAACGCGATCACAAATGGCAGCGTGCGGCCGGGCACCTTCGGCGCATGGTGCACAACAAAGCTGAAGACCGTGCCCTTACCGCTGGCCACCACGTAGTCGATCGGGGCGGCTTTGTCCTGCCACACCGCCGGCACCGGCGGGTGCTGCAGGCTGCCGTCCGGCCGACGCTGGATCCTCAGCTCGTGGGCCTTGACGCCCTCCCAGAAGAACGCCGTGTCGCGCGACGACGAGGGACGCATCATGGCGTCGGGGTCCAAATCCGCGGGCACCGAGGACGACGCAGAGTCGCGCGGCTTGAATTTGAGGATGCGCCAGTTCATCTCGGCGACATCCTCGTCGCCCACCCGCCAGATGATGTGCTGGTTGACGAACCAACCCTCGCCCAGCGCGGTCTGCTTGGGCCCGATCACGTCACCCATCTCCGAGGTGATGCTGACGTGCTCGCCGGGCTGCAGGTAGCGGTGATAGGTCTGTTCGCAGTTGGTGGCGACCACGCCGATGTAACCGGCGTCGTCGAACAGCTGCATGATGGGGCCCATCGGGTCGTCCTTCGGGCGTTCCCCGCCCAGGCCGAACATCGTCCACACCTGAATCATGGCCGGCGGGGCGACAATTCCCGGATGTCCGACGGCGCGGGCGGCGGCCTCGTCGACGTAGATGGGGTTGCTGTCGCCGATGGCCTCCACCCAGTTGTTGATCATCGGCTGGTTCACCGGGTCGCGGCCGGCGCGCGGCTTGGGGTCGCCGGCAGCCTTGATCTCCGCGATCGCTTCCGCAATATCGGTCACCGAGGCACCCTCGGCACTTTGAGGCCAGCGGCCGCGATCATTTCTCGCATGACTTCGTTCACGCCTCCACCGAAGGTGATCACCAGATTCCGCTTGGTTTGGGAGTCCAGCCAATTGAGCAGGTCGGCGGTATCCGACTCAGCGGGGTTGCCGTACTTGCCGACGACTTCCTCGGCGAGTCGGCCGATGTACTGGATCCGCTCCGTACCAAAGACTTTCGTCGACGCGGCATCGGCCACATTGATGTCTTCGCCCGCGGCGGCCACCTGCCAGTTCAGCAGCTCGTTGATCCGCCACATCGCATGGATCTCGCCAAGCGCCCGCTTGACGTCGGCGTGATCGATCGGCGTGACCCCGTCGCCACCCGGCTTCGACGCCCAGGCGTGCACCCGGTCGTAGATGCCGGCCGTACGGCCCGCGGGGCCCAACATGACCCGTTCGTTGTTGAGCTGGGTGGTGATCAGCCGCCACCCGCCGTTCTCCTCGCCGACCAGCATGTCGGCGGGTACCCGCACGTCGTTGTAGTAGGTGGCGTTGGTGTGGTGGGCGCCGTCGGACAGAATGATCGGCGTCCAGGAGTAGCCGGGATCCTTGGTGTCGACGATCAGGATCGAGATGCCTTTGTGCTTCACGGCTTCCGGGTCGGTGCGGCAGGCCAGCCAGATGTAGTCCGCGTCGTGGGCACCGGTGGTGAAGACCTTCTGTCCGTTGACGATGTACTCGTCGCCCTGACGCACGGCGGTGGTCCGCAGGGAAGCGAGGTCGGTCCCCGCCTCGGGCTCGGTGTAGCCGATCGCGAAGTGGACCTCGCCGGCGAGGATCGCCGGCAGGAACTTCTTCTTCTGCGCCTCGCTGCCAAACTGTTGCAGGGTCGGACCGACCGTCTGCAATGTCACCGCGGGCAGCGGCACGTCGGCCCGATGCGCCTCGTTGACGAAGATCGACTGCTCGATTGGGCCGAAGCCCAAGCCGCCGAACTCCTTTGGCCACCCGACCCCGAGCTTGCCGTCCTGGCCCATCCGCCGGATCACCGCGCGATAGGCCTCGTTGTGACGGTCCTGCTCCATCGCTTTCATCTCGTCAGACGAGATGAGGTTCGAAAAGTATTCCCGTAGTTCCGCTTGCAGCTGACGCTGCTCCGGAGTCAGGTCTATGAACATTGCGCTCCCACCAGGTCGAGACGATGAGAAGGACCGCCCAACTGCCGGGTCAGGTCTTTGATCGTGGAGTAGTAACGATGCATCGGGTAGGTGATGTCCATGCCCATGCCGCCGTGCAGGTGGTGGCAGAGCTGCATCACCGGCGGTGCCTGCGAGGTGATCCAGTAGCCGAGGACATCCAGGTCGTCGTCGGCGTCCCGTCCTTCCGACAGTCGCCAAACGACCGACTTCGCCGCCAAATCGATGGTGCGCGAGGCGATGTAGACCTCGGCGAGCTGGGCGGCCACGGTCTGGAACGTCGACAGCGGCTTGCCGAACTGCTTCCGGTTGGCCACGTAATCTGCGGTGAGACGCAGCGCCCCCGCCACCAGTCCGTCGGCGTAGGCGCCGATCATCGCCAGCGCCAGCTGGTTGACCCGAGGCGCGGTCGCGCCCGCCAGCACGTCGGAGTCACCGACCGCGACGTCGGCGAAAGTCACCGTGTACTCGTCGGCGTCGTTGGATGTCGGAGTTTGGACCAGCTGTACACCGTCGGCCTTGGGCGACACCACGACGACCGCACTGTCGGCGGTGACGATCATCCAATCCGCTTGTCCGGCATAGCCAACGCCCACCTTGGTGCCCGACAGCCGGCCGTTGGCAAACGTGGTCGACGGCCGGTCGGGCAGCGCGGTGCCGGGCTCGTTGAGCGCGGCGGTCAACACGCCGCCCTTCGCGACGCCCGCCAGGAACCGGTCCTGCTGTTCGTCGGACGCCAGGTGAAGCAGCGGCACCACGCCCAAGCCCAGCGTGGCCACCGCGGGCGTGATGGCGCCGTGGCGGCCCACCTCGGTAAGCACCGTGGCGACCTCGGGCAGGCCCACGCCGTCGCCGCCCAGACGCTCGGGCACCGGCAGGGCCGTAACTCCCCCGCTGACCAGCGCGTCCCAGCTGAGGTCCCGATCCAGAACTGACGTCACCACATCGGCGACGGCCTGTTGCGTCGCAGTGAGATTGAAGTCCATCAGGACGTCACCGCGGGTTTCCGGTGTAGTCGACCTGCCAGTGCTTGATCCCGTTGAGCCAGCCCGACCGCAGCCGTTCGGGCTCCCCGATCGGCTTGAGGTCCGGCATGTGATCGGCAACCGCGTTGAAGATCAGGTCGATGGTCATGCGGGCCAGGTTCGCGCCGATGCAGTAGTGGGCGCCGGTGCCGCCGAAACCGACATGAGGATTCGGGTCGCGCAGGATGTTGAAGGTGTGCGGGTCTTCGAAGACCTCTTCATCGAAATTGGCCGACCGGTAGGACATCACCACCCGCTGACCCTTCTTGATCCGCACGCCGGCCAACTCGGTGTCCTCGTTCGCGGTGCGCTGGAAGGCCGATACCGGTGTGGCCCACCGGATGATCTCGTCGGCGGTGGTCGATGGGCGCTCCTTCTTGAAGAGCTCCCATTGATCGGGGTTGTTCGCCATTGCGATCATGCCGTGGGTGATCGAGTTGCGCGTGGTCTCGTTGCCCGCCACGGCGAGCATGATCACGAAGAAACCGAACTCGTCGTCGGAGAGCTTCTCGCCGTCGATGTCGGCCTGGATGAGCGTGGTGACGATGTCGTCGGTGGGGTTCTTACCCCGCTCCTCGGCCATGGCCATGGCGTACGTGATCAGCTCCATCGACGACTGCGCGGGATCGACGTGGGCGTACTCGGGGTCGGTGCCGCCGGTCATCTCGTTGGACCAGCGGAAGAGCTTGTCGCGATCCTCCTGGGGAACGCCGAGCAGGCCTGCGATGGCTTGCAGCGGCAGCTCGCACGAGACCTGCTCGACGAAGTCGCCGCTGCCCTCGCTCGCCGCGGTCTTGGCGATGTTCTGGGCGCGCGCCGCCAGTTCGGCTTCCAGCCGTCCGATAGCCCGTGGCGTGAACCCGCGGGAGATGATCTTGCGCAGCCGGGTGTGGTGGGGTGCGTCCATGTTGAGCATGACGCTGCGCTGCAGTTCGACCTGCTCCCGCTTCATCTCCGGCGGCCACGTCGGGATGGCGCCGTTCATCCAGCTCGAGAAGACGTCGCTGCGCTTCGACACCTCCTTGACGTCGGCGTGCTTGGTGACGATCCAATATCCGTGGTCCTCGAACCCACCCGCGCCATTAGGGATGTCGACCCAGTGGATCGGCTCTGACTTGCGCAGCCAGGCGAGTTCCTCGACGGGCAACCCTGC
The DNA here is from genome assembly GCA_963850895.1 of uncultured Actinomycetota bacterium. Taxonomy (GTDB): domain Bacteria; phylum Actinomycetota; class Actinomycetes; order Mycobacteriales; family Mycobacteriaceae; genus Mycobacterium. The sequence goes on from CAWKNK010000011.1 coordinate 272,699, forward strand.
GAGGTTGACGTCAGGGTCAAGGAAGTCGAAGTCGGCGGGAATGTTGGGGGGTGCCATGATGTGTGCGCTCCTCAATTGCAACGTGTTCTAGTGCCAGTAAAACACGGCTCCTGCGCAGATAAAAGGCAGGTCACCATCCTCGCTTGTCAGACTAATGAAACGTGTTCTAGCCTGACGGAATGGGTAACCCGGTAATCGTCGAAGCCACTCGCAGTCCGATCGGCAAACGCAATGGATGGCTGTCAGGCCTGCATGCGACCGAGCTGCTGGGCGCGGTGCAGAAGGCACTCGTGGAGAAGGCCGGCATCGACGCCGGCGACGTCGAACAGGTCATCGGCGGCTGCGTGACGCAGTTCGGCGAGCAGTCCAACAACGTCACCCGGGTGAGCTGGCTCGTCGCCGGCCTGCCGGAGCACGTTGGTGCGGCGACCGTGGACTGCCAGTGCGGCAGCAGCCAGCAGGCCAACGGTCTAATCGCGGGCCTGATCGCGGCGGGTGCCATCGACATCGGCATCGCGTGCGGAATCGAGGCCATGAGCCGCGTCGGACTCGGCGCCAACGCGGGTCCCGACCGGGGCATCCTGCGGCCCGAGTCGTGGGACATCGACCTGCCCGACCAGTTCACCGCCGCCGAGCGGATCGCCAAGCGGCGCGGCATCACCCGCGAAGACATCGACGAGTTCGGCTACCAATCGCAGGCCAAGGCCAAGCAGGCGTGGGAGGAGGGCCGTTTCGACCGCGAGATCTCCCCGATCGAGGCGCCGGCGCTCGACGAGAACAAGCAGCCGACGTCGGAGCGGGTCACCATCTCCCGCGACCAGGGCCTGCGCGACACCACGCTCTCGGGACTGAGCGCGCTGAAGCCGGTCATCGAGGGCGGGATCCACACGGCGGGTACGTCGTCGCAGATTTCCGACGGGGCCGCGGCCGTGCTGTGGATGGACGAGGACAAGGCCAAGGCGCTCGGGCTGCGGCCGCGGGCCCGCATCGTCAGCCAGGCGCTGGTCGGCGCCGAGCCCTACTACCACCTGGACGGCCCGGTGCAGTCGACGGCCAAGGTGCTGGAGAAGGCCGGCATGAAGATGGGCGACATCGACCTCACCGAGATCAACGAGGCGTTCGCCTCGGTGGTGCTGTCGTGGGCGCGCGTCCACGAGCCCGACATGGCCAGAGTCAACGTCAACGGCGGGGCCATCGCGTTGGGCCACCCGGTGGGCAGCACCGGCAGCCGGCTGATCACCACCGCGCTGCACGAGCTGGAGCGCACCGACCAGACCACCGCGCTGATCACCATGTGCGCGGGCGGCGCCCTGTCGACCGGCACCATCATCGAGCGCATCTAGCTCGTCGTCGTCACTTGATCGTCTCCGAAGCGAGCCGCATCGCCGCGGCGCAGTCATACATCGACGCGCTCGTCAGCCATGACGGCGACTCCGTTCCGTTCGCTGCCCACTGCACCCGCACCGAGCAAGGGATCAAGAACGGGTTTTCGGGAAACCATCTGCGCCGCAGCCTTAATCGCGGAGCTCAGTACCGATTCCTCGCGGACACGACGCCGCCCGACTACCAGATCGACGGCGACCAGGTGCACGCGGCGTACACCGTGCTGACCAAGGCGGCGTTCGGCGGCCGGCGGCTGGCCGCACGCGTCAACGAGACCTTCGTGATTCCCGCCGAAAACTCAAGCGGGAGAGCCGAGATCCACCACATCAAGGTTCGCTTCCAACCGTTTGTCCAGCGCTAAGGAACGTCATGGAAAAGCCCAAATCGTTGAATTCGCCCGTGACCGGCTTCATCATCAAGTGGATGTCCCGGGCCAACACCTGGATGTATCGCCTCAGCAAGGGGAAGTGGGGCGGCACGTTTCAGAAGAATCCGGTCGCGCTGCTGACCACTACCGGACGCAAAACCGGGCAACCGCGCGTGAGCCCGCTGCTCTACCTGCGCGAAGGCGATCGCGTTCTCCTGGTGGCGTCTCAGGGCGGCCGCGACAAGCACCCGCTGTGGTATCTCAACCTCAAGGCCAACCCGAAAGTCTCTGTGCAGATCAAAGACGAGGTGTTGCAGTTGCAGGCGCGCGACGCCACAGCCGAAGAGCGCGCGGAGTACTGGCCGAAGTTGGTGGCCATGTATCCCAACTTCGACGACTACCAGTCCTGGACCGACCGGGTGATCCCGGTCGTGATCTGCGACCCGTAACGGTCGGCCCCCTATCGCCCGTAGCCGCGTTAGGCCCCGTAAACGGGAACCGGAGGGCGCGCCTTGGCGAGCAGGTCGGCGACGACGGGCCCGAGCTCCGCGGGGTCCCACTTGGCGCCCTTGTCGATCTGCGGCCCGTGCGCCCAACCCTCGGCAACCCGGATCTTGCCGCCCTCGACCTCGAACACCTTCCCGGTGACGTCACGGGATTCGGCGCTGCCCAGCCACACCACCAGCGGCGAAATGTTCTCCGGCGCCATGGCGTCGAAATCCTGGTCCTGCGTTGCCATCATGTCGGCGAAGACGGTCTCGGTCATCCGGGTGCGGGCGGACGGCGCGATGGCGTTGACGGTGACGCCGTAGCGACCCATTTCGGCGGCGCCGACGAGCGTCAGCGCCGCGATGCCGGCCTTGGCGGCGCTGTAGTTGCCCTGCCCGACGCTGCCCTGCAGGCCGGCACCCGAACTGGTGTTGATGATCCGCGCGTCCACGGGTCTTGCCCTCTTTGGAAAGCCCGCGCCAGTACGACGCGGCGTGCCGCATCGTGGCGAAGTGACCCTTGAGGTGCACGGCGATGACGGCGTCGAACTCCTCCTCGCTGGTGTTGGCCATCATCCTGTCGCGCACGATGCCGGCGTTGTTCACCAAAACGTCCAGCCCGCCGAAGGTGTCGATGGCGGTCTGGACCAGGCCGGCCGCGTCGTTCCAGTCGGCGATGTTGGATCCGTTGGCGACGGCTTCCCCACCGGCCGCGGTGATTTCGTCGACCACGCCCTGGGCGGCGCTGCCGCCGCCGGCCGGTGAACCGTCCAGGCCCACGCCGATGTCGTTGACCACCACGCGCGCACCTTCGGCCGCGAAGGCCAGCGCATGCGCGCGACCGATACCGCCGCCCGCTCCGGTGACGATGACGACGCGGCCGTCAACCACTCCCATTGTTCGTGTCTCCTCTACTTGATCGCGCTGGCGTTCGTTGTGGCCAGATAGTGCGGCGGCTCGCCGCCGCCGTGCACCTCGAGCGAGGCGCCGCTGATGTAGGACGCCGCGTCCGACGCCAAAAACGCTGCGGCCCAACCGATGTCCTCGGGCGCGGCCAGCCGGCCCAGCGGCACGTTCTTCGAGATCGCGGCGATGGACTCGGCGTCGCCATAGAACAGTTCCGATTGCTCGGTCTCCACCATGCCGACCACGCAGGCATTCACCCGGACCTTCGGCCCCCACTCCACCGCCAGTGTCTGCGTGAGGCTTTCCAGGCCGGCCTTGGCCGCCCCGTATGCGCCGGTGCCCGGCGACGGCCGTCGCCCACTCAGACTGCAGATGTTGACGATCGACCCGCCGCGGTCCTGGTTTTGCATCCTGTCGTTCGCGTGTTGCGAAACCGACAGCGCGCCAATCAGGTTGAGCTCGATGATCTTGCGGTTGAACTTCGCGCTGGACTCCGCGGTCAGCACGTACGGCGAACCGCCGGCGTTGTTGATCACGACGTCGAGCCGGCCGTGCTTGTCGACGACGGAGTCGATCAGCGCCTTGACGGCGTCGTCGTCGCGGACGTCGCAGGAGTGAAACTCATAGGGCAGGCCCTCGACGGCCCGGCGTGCGCACGTGACGACGGTCGCGCCCTGCCCGGCAAAAACGGAGCTGATGCCGGCGCCCACCCCGCGAACCCCGCCGGTGACCAGAACCACCCGCCCGGCCAGCCCCAAGTTGATGGCGTCGGGTGCTTCGGCGCGAGTCACTGTGCTAGCGTACCAAGCAAGTGCTTGCTTAGGTAGTTACCCCCACAAGGAAGTGGCACCTTGCCCATCACATCCAAAACCACCGAACCGGGCATCGTCGCGGTCACCGTCGACTTTCCCCCGGTCAACGCCATCCCGTCCCGCGGCTGGTTCGAATTGGCCGACGTCATCACGGCCGCCGGCCAAGACCCCGAGACCCACGTGGTCATCCTGCGGGCCGAGGGCCGCGGCTTCAACGCCGGGGTCGACATCAAGGAGATGCAGCGCACCGAGGGATTCACCGCGCTGATCGACGCCAACCGGGGCTGCTTCGCCGCCTTCCGCGCGGTCTATGAGTGTGCGGTGCCGGTGATCGCGGCCGTGAACGGATTCTGCGTCGGCGGCGGCATCGGCCTGGTCGGCAACTCCGACGTCATCGTGGCCTCCGACGACGCCACCTTCGGTCTGCCCGAGGTGGAACGCGGTGCCCTGGGCGCGGCCACCCACCTATCCCGGCTGGTGCCCCAGCACCTGATGCGGCGGCTGTTCTTCACCGCCGCCACCGTCGACGCCGCCACCCTGCACCACTTCGGTTCGGTGCACGAGGTGGTGCCGCGCGACCAGCTGGACGAGGCCGCGCTGCGGGTGGCCCGTGACATCGCAGCCAAGGACACCCGCGTCATCCGCGCGGCCAAGGAGGCGCTCAACCTGATCGACGTGCAGCGGGTCAACTCGAGTTACCGCATGGAACAAGGCTTTACGTTCGAGCTCAATCTGGCCGGGGTCGCCGACGAGCACCGCGACGCGTTCGCCGGTACGGCGAAGGGCAAGAAGGAATGACCGACAAGAGAACCAGCCTCGACGACTCCGTCGCGCAGTTGCGCAGCGGCATGACGATCGGTATCGGCGGCTGGGGCTCGCGGCGCAAACCGATGGCGTTCGTGCGCGCCATGCTGCGCACCGACGTCACGGACCTCACGGTGGTCACCTACGGCGGACCCGACCTGGGGTTGCTGTGCTCGGCCGGCAAGGTCAAGCGCGCCTACTACGGCTTCGTCTCGCTGGACTCCCCGCCCTTCTACGACCCCTGGTTTGCCAAGGCCCGCACCGGCGGCGCCATCGAGGCCCGCGAAATGGATGAGGGCATGCTGCGCTGCGGCCTGCAAGCCGCCGCGCAACGCCTGCCGTTCCTGCCGATTCGGGCCGGGCTGGGCAGCTCGGTCCCCGACTTCTGGGAGGGCGAACTGCAGACCGTGACCAGCCCCTACCCCGCACCCGGCGGCGGCCACGAGACGCTGATCGCCATGCCGGCGCTGCGCCTGGATGCGGCCTTCGTGCACCTCAATCTCGGTGACTGCCAGGGCAATGCGGCCTACACCGGGATCGATCCCTACTTCGACGACCTGTTCCTGATGGCCGCCGACAGGCGCTTCCTGTCGGTCGAGCGCGTCGTGTCCACCCAGGAGCTGGTCAAGGCCGTTCCCCCGCAGGCCCTCCTGGTGAACCGGATGATGGTCGACTCCGTGGTGGAGGCGCCGCGCGGCGCCCACTTCACCACCGCTGCACCGGATTACGGCCGCGACGAGAGATTTCAGCGGCATTATGCGGAGGCGGCCTCGACCGAAGAGGGCTGGCAGAAGTTCGTCGGGACCTACCTGTCGGGCAGCGAGGACGATTACCAGGCGGCGGTTCGCGCATTCGCAGAGGAGGCCTCCAAGTGAGCAGCACCCGCGCCGAAGTCTGCGCAGTCGCCTGCGCCGAATTGTTCAGGGATTCGGGCGAAATCATGGTCAGCCCGATGACGAACATGGCCTCCGTCGGCGCGCGATTGGCGCGGTTGACCTTTTCACCGGACATCTTGCTCACCGACGGCGAGGCGCAGCTGCTGGCGGATACCCCGGCCCTGGGCAAGACCGGATCCGTCGAGGGCTGGATGCCGTTTGGCCGGGTGTTCGAGACGCTCGCCTGGGGGCGGCGGCACGTGGTGATGGGCGCGAATCAGGTTGATCGCTTTGGCAATCAGAACATCTCGGCGTTCGGTCCGCTGCAACACCCGACCAGGCAGATGTTCGGGCTGAGGGGTGCACCCGGCAACGCGATCAACCACGCGACCAGCTACTGGGTGGGCAACCACTCCAAGCGGGTGTTCTGCGAGGCCGTCGACGTGGTCTGCGGCATCGGCTGGGACAAGGTGGACGCGGACAATCCGGCGTTCCGCTTCGCCAACACGTACCGAGTCGTGTCCAACCTCGGGGTGTTCGACTTCGGCGGCCCGGACCGGACGATGCGTGCGCTGACACTGCACCCCGGGGTGTCGCCCGACGAGGTTCGCGAGGCCACGACGTTCGAGGTGCACGGCGTGGACGAGGCCGGCGAGACCAGGCTGCCGACGGACGAAGAGCTCCACCTGATCCGCGAGGTGATCGACCCGAAGTCCCTGCGCGACAGAGAGATCCGTTGATGAAGTTGCGCACGCCGCTGACCGAGCTGGTCGGTGTCGAGCACCCGGTGGTCCAGACCGGGATGGGATGGGTGGCCGGTGCCCGGCTGGTGGCCGCCACTGCCAACGCGGGCGGGCTGGGCATCCTGGCTTCGGCCACCATGACGCTGGACGAGCTGGCGACGGCCATCGGCAAGGTCAAGTCCGCCACCGACAAACCGTTCGGGGTGAACATCCGCGCCGACGCCGCGGACGCGGGCGACCGCGTCGACCTGATGATCCGCGAGGGCGTGAGGGTGGCGTCGTTCGCCCTGGCGCCCAAGCAGGAGCTGATCGCTCGACTGAAAGATGCCGGCGCCGTGGTGATCCCGTCGATCGGTGCGGCCAAGCACGCGCGCAAGGTCGCGGCCTGGGGCGCCGACGCGATGATCGTGCAGGGCGGTGAGGGCGGTGGACACACCGGACCCGTCGCCACGACGCTGCTGCTGCCGTCGGTGCTGGACGCCGTGCAGGGCACCGGAATCCCCGTGATCGCGGCGGGTGGATTCTTCGACGGGCGCGGGCTCGCGGCCGCGTTGAGCTACGGGGCCGCCGGCGTGGCGATGGGTACGCGCTTTCTGCTGACCTCCGATTCGACCGTGCCGGATGCGGTCAAGCGGCGCTACCTCGAGGCGGCGCTGGACGGCACGGTGGTCACCAGGCGTGTGGACGGCATGCCGCACCGGGTACTGCGCACCGGCCTGGTCGAGAGGCTGGAAAGCGGTTCGCCGGTGCGGGGTCTCACCGCGGCCGTCCGCAATGCGGCGAAGTTCAAGCACATGTCGCAGATGACCTGGCGATCGATGATCCGCGACGGCCTGGCGATGCGCCACGGCAACGAGCTGACCTGGTCGCAGGTGGTGATGGCGGCCAACACCCCGATGCTGTTGAAGGCCGGTCTGGTCGAGGGCAATACCGAGGCCGGGGTGCTCGCCTCCGGCCAGGTGGCCGGCATCCTCGAGGACCTGCCGTCGTGTGCCGAGCTGATCGATTCGGTCGTGCGTGACGCGATCAAGCATCTGCAGGCGGCGTCCGCGCTCGTCGAAGAGCGGTAAGCCGACGACTAAAGACCCTGGCTTTGGCGCAGGCCCGGGGTCATCGTGGGGTCATGAGTGCACTGCTACCCGAAGCCTGGCCCAAGCCGTTGCTGGGCGCGATCCGTGTTTCCAACAGATACCTGCTCAACCCACTGATGTTGCGGCTAGCCGGCCGCAAACACTGGTACGCATCGGCGATCCGCCACACCGGTCGACGGTCGGGCAAGCAGTACGCCACGCCGGTCGTCGCGGACCGGACCGACGGCGGGTTCGTCATACCGCTGCCCTACGGCACCCGAGTGGACTGGTTGCAGAACGTCCTTGCCGCGGGGCGCGCAGCCATTTCCTTCCAAGGCGAGAGTTACGACGTGGTGCAGCCCGAGATCATCGACGCGGCGGCGGCCCTGCCACTGCTGTCGACCGAGCGGCAACGCACGTTCGGCCGACTCGGCATCGAGCACTTCCTGAGGGTCAAGGACGCTTCGTCGCAGAATTGAGGTCGGTGCTGTTCGTCGAGACATAAACCAACTTGTTGAATGCCGGAGGGGATCGGGTCTGTAGGCATGATCCCTAAGGTGGTGGCCGGTGGCTCGACTTAAACCTGTCGCTTTCGGGCTGACTCTTGCGTGGCTTGTCAACCGGTCACCGCCGCCCCAGCGTGGAGTGGCTAAAGAGAGGCCTGCGTAGCCAAAAGTTGGTGTGCCCTCCTCGCTTCCATCGTGTTTGTTGAGTGAGGAGTCAGCTGAGCTATGACATCAAATGTGGTGATTGCCATCGATCCGCACAAAGTCTCGTGGACGGCGGCGGCCGTGGATGGGTCGTTGCAGCCGTTGGCCACCGTGCGTGTCCCGGTGAGCCGCGACGGTTACCGGGCGTTACATCGTTTTGCCCGCCAATGGCCCAACGCGGACTGGGCGATCGAAGGGGCCGCCGGCCTGGGGGCACCGCTGAGCACGTGGCTGCATGCAGAAGGCATCGAGGTCATCGACGTCCCCGCGAAGCTGGCCGCACGGGTGCGGCTGTTGTCGACTGGACACGGCCGCAAAAATGACAAGGCCGACGCGCTGTCGGTCGGTGTCGCTGCCCTAACGTCTCGCACGCTCAATAGCGCCGAGACCAACGCCGCGACCATGGCTCTGCGTGCCATCGTCGAGCACCGCGATGACCTCGTGAAGGTCCGCACCCAGACCGTCAACCGACTCCACGTCGTACTGACCAGGCTGGTGCCCGCCGGTGCCGGACCTCATCTGAGCGCCGAACGTGCCACCGAACTGCTTCACGGTGTTCGGCCCCGCGACACTGCCTCCAAGACGCTGCGCACCCTGGCGATCGATTTGGTCAGCGAGGTGCGTCAGCTCGACCGCCGGATCGCCAAGGCCGCCAAGGACATCGATGCCGCAGTCACCGACTCCGGCACCACTCTGACTCAGTTGCACGGTATCGGGACGTTGACCGCGGCCAAGATCCTCGGACGGGTTGGGACCATCACCCGCTTCGGCTCAGCGGCCGCCTTCGCCAGCTATACCGGCACCGCTCCCATCGAGGTGTCTTCCGGCGACGTGGTCCGCCACCGCCTCTCGCGCGCCGGCGATCGCCAACTCAACTATTGCCTTCACGTCATGGCTTTGACCCACATCCGACAAGCTACCCCCGGCAGGGCCTATTACCTGCGGAAACGATCCGAAGGAAAGAGCCGCAAAGAAGCGATGCGCTGTCTCAAACGACGCCTATCTGATGTCATCTACCGCCAACTACAACGCGACGCTGCCACATCGCAAGGGGGCTGACCCGGCGGGACACACGGGGGCGTCTCTGATGTCCCGCGCGGCCGGCTCACACCCCTACACCGACACTTCGGACCAAGTCACTCAACCGGGCCAGCCAACCGCCACCATATAACCGAAAACACGAACCCTTGACACAGAGAGGCGCCACGCACACCTTTTCCGGGCGCATTGTCGTGTGCGTGGTTTATGTGCCGCGGCGGACGAAGCGGCGTAGAGGACCTACAGCCGCTCGATGATGGTGATGTTCGCGGTGCCGCCGCCCTCACACATGGTCTGCAAGCCATAGCGGCCGCCGATGCGTTCGAGTTCGTTGAGCATCGTGGTGAAGAGCTTGGCGCCGGTGGCACCCAGCGGATGCCCGAGGGCGATCGCGCCGCCGTTGGGGTTGACCTTCTCCGGATCGGCCTTGATCTCCTTGAGCCACGCCATAACTACCGGTGCGAACGCCTCGTTGATCTCGACGGTATCGATGTCGTCGATGGACAGCCCGGTCTTGTCGAAGGCGTGGCGGGTGGCGGGGATGGGCCCGGTCAGCATGAACACCGGATCGGCGGCGCGGGCACTGATGTGGTGGATGCGGGCCCGCGGGGTCAGCTTGTGGTCCTTGACCGCCTGCTCCGAAGCCAGCAAAACCGCGCTGGCACCATCGGAAATCTGGCTGGCCATGGCCGCCGTCAGCCGCCCGCCTTCGACGAGTGTCTTCAGGCCTGCCATCTTCTCCAGCGACGACTCCCGCGGACCCTCGTCGACGCGGAACGGGCCCGATTCCGTTTCTAAGGTGATGACTTCATTGTCGAAGTGGCCGCCGCGGATCGCGGCGAACGCGCGCTCGTGGCTGGCCAACGAGTACTGCTCCATCTCTTCACGGGACAGGTTCCACTTGTCGGCGATCATCTCCGCGCCACGGAACTGAGAGATCTCCTGATCGCCGTACCGGTGCAGCCACTGCTTGGACTCGTTGGTCGGCGAGGTGAAGCCGAACTGCTCGCCCACGGTCATCGCCGACGAGATCGGGATCCGGCTCATGTTCTGCACGCCGCCGGCCACGATGAGGTCGGCCGTCCCGGACATGATCGCCTGTGCGCCAAAGGAAATCGCCTGCTGGCTGGAACCGCACTGCCGGTCCACGGTGACGCCGGGAACCTCTTCGGGGTAGCCCGCGGCCAACCACGACAGGCGGGCGATGTTGCCCGCCTGCCCACCGATCGCGTCGAGGCAGCCGGCGATCACGTCGTCGACAGCGGCGGGGTCGACGTCGACCCGGTCGAGCAGTCCGCGCCACGCATAAGCGCCGAGATCCACGGGATGTATCCCGGCCAGCGATCCGTTGCGCTTGCCGACCGCGGTACGCACAGCGTCGATGACGTACGCCTCGGGCATTTCAGACTCCTTCTTTGGTAATCCCACCAAGAACGATGGCGAGGTATTGCTGACCCACCTGTTGTGCGGTGAGGGGTCCGCCGGGTTGATACCAGCGCACCGACACCCAGGTGGTGTCACGAATGAAACGGTAGACGAGGTCGACGTTGAGGTCGGGCTGGAAGTAGCCCTCGTCGACGCCCTGATTGATCACCTCGACCCACATCTTGCGCTGCCGGCGGTTCATGTCCTCGATGTAGGAGAACCGGGGCTGCGACAACAACCGCTGGGCTTCGTCCTGATAGATCACGACCTGCGCGTGCCGATGCTCGATCGCCTCGAACGACGCCATGAACAGCCCCTTGAGCCGCTCCAATGGGTTGGCCTCGCTGTCCACGATCTCGCGGTAGCGGGCGAACAACCAGTCCAGGAAGCTGCGCAGCAACTCGTCGACCATCTCCTCCTTGGAGGAGAAGTGATGATAGAGGCTGCCGGACAGGATGCCGGCGCTGTCCGCGATGTCGCGCACGGTGGTGGCGCGCAGCCCGCGCTCGGCGAACATGGTCGCGGCGAGCTCCAACAACTCGTCGCGTCGGCTGATTGCCTGACCGGCCACTCGGTCCACCCAGACAGGGTATCAACCAAGCGCTTGCTTGGCTAGCCGGCCGGTCACGGATGCTGGCTGGATACCGAAATGACCTCACCGGTGAGATAGCTGGAGTAGTCGCTGGCCAGGAACGCGATGGTGGCGGCCACTTCCCATGGCTCGGCGGCCCGCCCGAACGCTTCACCGGCCGACAGCCGGTCGAGCAGGTCGGCCGACGTTGTCTTGTCCAGGAACTTGTGGCGGGCGATGCTCGGGGACACCGCGTTGATCCGCACCCCGTATTCGACGGCTTCGATTGCGCTGCAACGTGTTAACGCCATCACGCCCGCCTTGGCGGCCGCGTAGTGCGACTGCGAGTGCTGCGCCCGCCAGCCCAGAACGCTCGCGTTGTTGACGATCACCCCGCCGTGGTCGGCTTCGCGGAAGTACCGCAGCGCCGCCCGGGTGGCCCGGAACACCGATGACAGCGTCACGTCCAGGACGCGGTCCCACTCGTCGTCGGTCATGTCGACCACCGGCGTCTGACCGCCCAACCCGGCGTTGTTGACCAACACGTCGAGCCGGCCCATTCGGGCGGTGGTCGACGCGATCAGCGCGTCCACCTGCGCGGTGGACGTCACGTCGCACAGCACGCTCTCGACCCGGCCCAATCCCAGCGCGGACAGTTCGCCGGCGGTCTCCCCCAGCCGTCGTTCGTGGTGGTCGGATACCACCACGTCGGCGCCCTCGGCCAGGGCCCGTCGCGCGGTCGCGGCGCCGATGCCGGTGCCCGCGGCCGCGGTGACGACTACCACCTTGCCTTGCAGAAGTCCATGTCCGGCAACCTCTTTCGGAGCTTCGGACAGGCTCATCCCTTTACCTCCCGGGGCAGGCCGAGCACCCGCTCGGCGATGATGTTGCGCTGGATCTCGTTGGAGCCGCCGTAGATGGTGTCGGCACGGGTGAACAGGAACAATCGCTGCCATTCGTCGAATTCGCCGTCCGACAAGGTCAGCCCGGGCTTGCCGATCACGTCCATCGCCAGCTCCCCAAGAGCGCGATGCCAGTTGGCCCACAACAACTTCGACACGTTGTCCTGGCCGGGCTGTTCGACGTCCATGGTGGCCAGCGCGTAGCTGCGCATCGCGCGCAATCCGGTCCACGCGCGGGTCAGCCGTTCCCGGATGAACGGGTCCTCGGCGGCGCCGTTGCGCTGCGCGAGGTCGGCGAGGTTGGAAAGTTCACGGGCGTAGCGGATTTGCTGCCCGAGTGTCGAGACGCCACGCTCGAAGGTCAGCGTTCCCATCGCCACCCGCCAGCCGTCGCCCGGCTCGCCGACCACCAGGCCGGCGTCGGTGCGGGCGTCGTCGAAGAACACCTCGTTGAACTCCGCGGTGCCGGTGATCTGGACGATCGGCCGGACGTGCACACCCGGCTGGTCCAGCGGCACCAGCAGATACGACAGCCCGGCGTGCCGCTTGGAGCCCTTCTCCGTGCGGGCGACCACGAAGCACCACTGCGACAGGTGGGCCAGCGACGTCCACACCTTCTGGCCGTTGATCACCCATTCATCGCCGTCGAGTTCGGCGGCGGTCGCCACGTTGGCCAGGTCGCTGCCCGCGCCCGGCTCCGAATAACCTTGGCACCACAGCTCGGTGACATCGAGGATCTTCGGCAGGAAACGCCGCTGCTGCTCCGGCGTCCCGAAGGCGATCAGCGTCGGCCCGAGCAGCTCCTCGCCGAAGTGGTTGACCTTGTCCGGCGCGTCGGCTCGCGCGTACTCCTCGTAGAACGCCACCCGGTGCGCGGTCGAAAGGCCCCGGCCGCCGTGTTCCACCGGCCAGCCCAAACAGGTCAGACCGGCCTTGGCGAGATGCTGATTCCATGCCCGGCGTTCTTCGAACGCCTCGTGTTCGCGCCCGGGTCCGCCGAGCCCCTTGAGCGCTGCGAATTCGCCGACCAGATTGTCGGCGAGCCACTGGCGGACCTCCGCCCGGAACTCCTCGACGTCCTGCATGCCCTGTAGGCTAACCTACCAAGCACTTGCTTTGTTGGCCCGGGCGACGATGCGCGCCGCGCAGCGGCGTTAGGTGGGGGTACCCCAGCCCCGCAGCGGCGAGGGGGCGAGCGGGCCGTCTAACGGGAGGCGATGATGACCAACGATCCGCGCACCGTGCCGGCGGCGCTCGATCGTTTGGCGCAGCAACTCCCCGCTCACGACGCGTTGATCACCGACGAGCGGTCATTCACGGCGGCCGCCCTGCGCGGCGAGGTGCACCGCGCGACCGCCGCGTTGATCAGCCTCGGCGTGGCGGCGGGAGACCGCGTGGCCATCTGGTCGCCGAACACCTGGCACTGGGTGGTCGCCTGCCTGGCGATCCACCACGCCGGCGCGGCCATGGTGCCCCTGAACACCCGCTATACCGCCGAAGAAGCCGGCGACATCCTGGCGCGCACGAGTGCGCCCGTGCTGTTCGGGATGGGGCGATTCCTCGGCAACGATCGCGTCGCCGACCTGGATCGCGACGCCCTGCCCGCGCTGCGGCACATCGTCCGGATCCCGATCGAGGCCGCGGAGACTGGTGTCGGGACGTGGGAAGACTTCATCGCCCGCGGCTCCCACCCGGAAGCCATAGACGCGGTCGCCGCCCGCGCCGCCGCCGTCACGCCCGACGACGTCAGCGACATCCTGTTCACCTCGGGCACCACCGGCCGCAGCAAAGGCGTGCTCTGCGCGCACCGGCAGTCGTTGTCGGCCTCGGCCTCGTGGGCCGCCAACGGCAAGATCACCAGCGACGACCGCTACCTGTGCATCAACCCGTTCTTCCACAACTTCGGGTACAAGGCCGGCATCCTGGCCTGTCTGCAGACCGGTGCGACGCTGATCCCGCACCTGACCTTCGACCCGCTGCGCGCGCTGCAGGCGATCGAGCGACACCGCATCACCGTGTTGCCCGGACCGCCCACCATCTACCAGACCCTGCTGGACCATCCGCAGCGCAAGGACTTCGACCTGAGCTCGCTGCGGTTCGCGGTGACGGGGGCGGCCACCGTGCCCGTCGTGTTGGTGGAGCGCATGCAATCCGAGCTCGACATCGACATCGTGCTGACCGCCTACGGGCTGACCGAGGCCAACGGGATGGGCACCATGTGCCGCGCCGACGACGACGCGGTCACCGTCGCCACGACCTGCGGGCGCCCGTTCGCCGACTTCGAATTGCGCGTCGATGCAAGCACTCCCGGCGAGGAGGGCGAGGTGTTGCTGCGCGGGCCGAACGTGATGCTGGGTTACCTCGACGACCCGGCCGCGACGGCGGCCGCCATCGACGCAGACGGATGGCTGCACACCGGTGACATCGGCGCCATCGACCCGGCCGGCAACCTGCGCATCACCGACCGGCTCAAGGACATGTACATCTGCGGCGGATTCAACGTCTACCCCGCCGAGGTCGAGCAGGTGCTGGCCCGGATGGAGGGGGTGGCCGACGCCGCGGTGATCGGAGTCCCCGACGAGCGCCTCGGCGAGGTCGGCCGGGCCTTCCTGGTGACCCGGCCCGGCGCCGACCTCGACGAGCAATCCGTGATCGCTTACACCCGTGAGCATTTGGCGAACTTCAAGGCACCGCGGTCGGTGCGGTTCGTCGACGCGTTGCCGCGCAACCCGGGCGGCAAGGTGGTCAAACCACAACTGCGAGAGCAAGGCTGAATGGACTCAGAATGGACTTAGCGTTAGACGAAGGGACCCTGGCCTTCCAGGCCGAGGTGCGGGACTTCTTGTCGGCCAACGCCGAGTCGATCCCGACGAAATCCTACGACAACGCCGAAGGCTTCGCCCAGCACCGGCAGTGGGACCGCGTGCTGTTCGACGCCGGGCTGTCGGTGATCACCTGGCCGAAGAAGTACGGCGGACGCGACGCGCCGCTGCTGCACTGGGTGGTCTTCGAGGAGGAGTACTTCCGCGCCGGGGCGCCCGGGCCGGGCCAGCGCCAACGGCATCTCGATGCTGGCACCGACGCTGTTCGCGCACGGCACCGAAGAGCAACTGGACCGCATCCTGCCGAAAATGGCCAGCGGCGAACAGATCTGGGCGCAGGCCTGGTCGGAGCCGGAATCCGGCAGCGACCTGGCCTCGCTGCGGTCCACCGCGACCAAGACCGACGGCGGCTGGCTGCTCAACGGGCAGAAGATCTGGAGTTCGCGCGCACCGTTCGCCGAGATGGGCTTCGGGCTGTTCCGGTCGGACCCGGAAGCCGAGCGGCACAACGGCTTGACGTACTTCATGTTCGACCTGAAGGCCAAGGGCGTCACCGTGCGGCCCATCGTCCAGCTGGGCGGCGACACCGGCTTCGGCGAGATCTTCCTCGACGACGTCTTCGTCCCCGACCACGACGTCATCGGCACCGCGAACGAGGGCTGGCGGGCCGCGATGAGCACCTCCAGCAACGAGCGCGGCATGTCGCTGCGCAGCCCGGCACGCTTCCTGGCGACCGCCGAGCGACTGGTGCGGCTGTGGAAAGACAGCGGCTCGCCCCCGGCGTTCGCCGACCGGGTCGCCGATGCGCTGGATCAAGGCACAGGCCTACCGGCTGCAGACCTTCGGCACGGTGACCCGGCTGGCCGACGGCGGTGAACTGGGCGCCGAATCGTCGGTGACCAAGGTGTTCTGGTCCGAGCTCGACGTGGAGCTGCACCAGACCGCGCTCGACGTCCGCGCCGCCGACGGCGAGCTCGCCGGCAGCTGGACCGACGGCCTGCTGTTCGCGCTGGGCGGCCCGATCTATGCCGGCACCAACGAGATTCAGCGCAACATCATCGCCGAGCGGCTGTTGGGCCTGCCGCGGGAGAAGTCCGGGGGCAAGAATTGAAATTTGCACTGGACGAACAGCAGCGCGACTTCGCGGCCAGCATCGACGCCGCCCTCGGCGCGGCCGACCTGCCCGGCGCGATCCGCGCGTGGTCCGCGGGCGATACCGCGCCCGGCCGCAAGGTGTGGGAGCAGCTGGCCGACCTCGGAGTCACCGCGCTGGCGGTACCCGAGAAGTTCGACGGCATCGAGGCGCATCCCGTCGACCTGGTGGTCGCGCTCGAACGCCTGGGGCGCTGGTGTGTGCCCGGTCCGGTGGCCGAATCCATTGCCGTGGCACCGGTTTTGCTCGCCTCAGACGAGCAGGCCGAGCGCTGCGCCGCCCTGGCCGCCGGTGAGCTGATCGCCACGGTCGCGCTGCCGCCTCAGATGCCGCGCGCGGTGGACGCCGACACGGCCGGGCTGGTGCTGTTGGCCACCGACGACGGCGTCGCCGAGGCCGCGCCCGGTGACCGGCACGAGTCGGTCGATCCCAGCCGCCGCCTCTACGACGTGACCGCGACCGGCCAGGCCTGGCAGGCGGACTCGCAGCGCGCCTACGAGTTCGGGGCGCTGGCCACCGCCGCGCAGCTGGTCGGCGCGGCCGAGGCGCTGCTGCGCGACACCGTTGACTACGCCAAGCAGCGCGGCGCAGTTCGGCCGGGTCGATCGGCTCGCTATCAGGCGATCAAGCACAAGCTCGCCGACGTGCACATCGCGATCGAGCTGGCCCGGCCGCTGCTGTACGGCGCGGCCTTGTCTCTGGCTGATTACCCAAGCGAGAGCGCTCGGGACGTCAGCGCGGCCAAGGCGGCGGCGTCCGACGCGGCGCCTGCTGGCGGCGCGATCGGCGCTGCAGACCCACGGCGCGATCGGGTTCACCCAGGAACACGACCTGTCCCTGTGGTTGCTCCGGGTGCAAGCATTGCGTTCGGCCTGGGGTACTCCCGAGGCGCATCGGCAACGAGTGTTGGAGGCGCTATGAGCATGACCCGCGCCGCGACGATGCAGTGGGGGTACCGCCCGCTCGCGGGGGACGAAGCGATGAAGAGGAGCGCCGCTCATGACTGACGAACGGGAGATGCTGCGCGAGACCGTCGCGGCGCTGGTGGCCAAGCACGCGAACCCGGCGGCGGTGCGCGCGGCGATGGAGTCCGACCGCGGCTACGACGAGTCGCTGTGGCAGCTGCTGTGCGAGCAGGTGGGCGCCGCCGCGCTGGTCATCCCCGAGGAGTTGGGTGGCGCGGGGGGCGAACTGGCCGATGCCGCAACGGTTTTGCAGGAGCTGGGCCGGGCCCTGGTGCCCCTCCCCGCTGCTGGGCACGACGCTGACGGAGTTGGCGCTGCTGGCGGCGCCCGAGCCCGACGCCGAGACGCTGGGACGGCTCGCCGAGGGAACCTCGATCGGTGCGCTGGTGTTCGACGCCGACTACGTGGTCAACGGCGACACAGCCGACGTCGTCGTCGCCGTCACCGACGGCCAGCTGACCCGGTGGACCCGCTTCACCGCGCAGCCCGTCGTCACCATGGACCCGACCCGGCGGCTGGCGCGGGTAAAGCCGGAGGAGGCCGAACCGATCGGCGCCGACCCCGGACTCGCCGACACCGCAGCCATCCTGTTGGCCGCCGAGCAGATCGGTGCCGCCGAACGCTGTCTGGAGCTGACCGTCGAATACACCAAGGAGCAGGGTGCAATTCGGCCGGCCGATCGGCAGCTTCCAGGCGCTCAAACACCGGATGGCCGATTTGTACGTCATGATCGCCGTCGGCGAAGGCCGTCGTGGCGGACGCAAGCAACGAGCCCCACCCCGACCAATGCGGCCACCGCGCGTCTCGCCGCCACCGAGGCGCTGTGCACCGCGGCCGCCGAAGGCATCCAACTGCACGGCGGAATCGCGATCACCTGGGAACACGACATGCACCTGTATTTCAAACGCGCCCACGGCAGCGCGCATCTGCTCGGCCCGCCGCAAGAAGCTGTTGGCGCGACTGGAAGCCGAGGTGCTCGAAACGTCGTGAACGACCATGTCGCGCTGCGTGCCGGCATCCCGCCGTTCTATGTGATGGACGTGTGGCTGGCGGCCGCCGAGCGCCAGCGCAGCCACGGCGATCTGGTGAACCTGTCGGCGGGCCAGCCCAGCGTGGGAGCGCCGGAGCCGGTGCGCGCGGCCGCGGCCTCCGCTCTGCATCTCAACGAGCTGGGCTACACCGTGACGCTGGGCCTCCCCGAGTTGCGCGCGGCGATAGCGGCGGATCTACCAACGCCAGCACGGGCTTCGGGTCGAACCCGACGATGTGGTGGTCACCACGGGTTCCTCCGGCGGATTCCTGCTCGCGTTTCTGGCATGCTTCGACGCGGGTGACCGGGTGGCGCTGGCCAGTCCCGGCTATCCCTGCTACCGAAACATCCTGTCCGCGTTGGGGTGTGAGGTGGTCGAGATCCCATGCGGACCGCAGACCCGCTTCCAGCCCACCGTGCAGATGCTCGCCGAGCTCGACCCGCCGGCCCACGGCGTGATCGTCGCCAGCCCGGCCAATCCCACCGGAACCGTCATCGCGCCGTCCGAATTGGCCGCCATCGCGTCGTGGTGCGAGACGTCCGGGGTGCGACTGATCAGCGACGAGGTCTACCACGGCCTGGTCTACGAGGGGGCGCCGCAGACCAGCTGCGCCTGGCAGACATCACGAGACGCCGTGGTCGTCAACAGCTTTTCGAAGTATTACGCGATGACGGGCTGGCGGCTGGGCTGGATGCTGGTGCCGCCCGTGCTGCTGCGAGCGGTGGATCGCCTGACCGGCAACTTCACCATCTGCCCGCCGGTGCTGTCGCAGATCGCCGGCGGTGGCGGCCTTCACCCCGGAGGCGACCGCCGAAGCCGACGGCAACCTGCACCACTACGCGACCAACCGCGCGCTGCTGCTGAATGGGTTGCGCCAAATCGGCATCGACCGGTTGGCCCCCACCGACGGTGCGTTCTACGTTTACGCCGACGTCTCCGACCACACCAACGACTCGCGCGCGTTCTGCTCGAAACTGTTGGACGACACCGGCGTTGCCATCGCACCGGGTATCGATTTCGACACCACGCACGGCAATTCATTCGTCCGCCTGTCGTTCGCCGGGCCGACGGGCGACATCCAAGAGGCCCTGCGGCGAATCGGCGCCTGGCTCTAAGCGTCCAGGATCTTGTCGAGGCGAGCCTCGAGCGCGCCGCGACCGCCGACGTCGGACACGTTGATGCCGAAACGGTCTTCGAGGGTGTCGACCACCGCCGCCGCGTCGTCGAGGCGGATCTTCTCGCTGGCGTCGGCGCGGTGGATGGCCAGGTTCCGGCCGGCCAGGTTCAGTCGGGCGTCGTCGGTGACGCGCGCGGCCGTCAGGCCCGTCACGAAGTGCGACGAGGGGTGCGTCGAGACGAACCAGCTGCCCACTTCCAGGTCGATGTCCGGCGCGGTCCTGGTGCTGAATTCGTAAAGCGGCTGCCACTCGCCGCGGACCTGGGCCTGCAAGACCAGGCCGTCGCCGCGGTCCTCCAGCCGGTAGGGCTCGTGCGTTGTCTGCTGCACGCTGCCGGTCTCGATGCGCAGTGGCGAGGTGGGTGTCTGCCCGCCGAAGCCCACGTCGACGAGGTACGAACCGTGGGAGCCGGGGAACGTCACCGCCAACACAGTGTGCGTCTGCGGCGGTGACGGTGCGTCGGGCGGCCGCATCCACACCACCCGGCCGGCCAAGCGCCGCACCCGAAACCCGAGCTCGGTCAACGCATAGCCCATCAAGCCGTTGTGCTCGTAGCAAAAGCCGCCGCGGCGCCGGTGAACCAGCTTGCGGGCGAGGGCCCCCGGGCTCAGATCGTCGACCGGCACCCCCATCACTGGATCGAGGTTCTCGAAGGGAATCGCTTTGGTGTGCGCGCTGACCAAAGCCTGCAGTACCTCGAGGTTGGGCGCCGCGGCGCCGCCATAGCCGATGCGATCGAAGTACTCGCCCAGGTTCAGCGTCATAGAGCCATTCTGCTGCCAACGCCATCGGCGGGCGTGCGACGGCCTTTAGCGGGTATGCCGTCCTAGTCCAAGCCTTGGCGCGAAGGAGGAACCCATGGCCGATGTCGTCCTGTACCTCGACCCGGTCTGCCCGTTCTCCTGGGTGACCGCGCGCTGGCTGCTCGACGCCGCGCAATCAACGCACACACCGGTCGCCCCGCGGCAGATGAGCCTGGCTGTCCTCAACGAGGGCCAGGACGGCGATGCGAAACAACAACACATGATGGAGCGATCGACGCGGCTCGGACGCCTGTTCGCCGCGGCCGTTGCCGAGGGTAAACCGGACACGTTCGCGGGCCTCTATGACGCGATAGGTCGCCGCATCCATGTGCGCCGGGACGAACTCACCGCAGCCGCGATCCGCGAGGCCCTCGACGAGAACGGCGTCGAGGAACGCCTCGCCGAAGCGCTCGACGACAGTGGCTTCGACGAAGCGGTCAGGCGGGCGCACCAAGCCAGCCAGCATGCCTTGGGCGACGAGGCCGGCAGCCCCATTATCGCCGTCGATGGCCGCGCGTTCTCCGGACCGGTCCTGACCCGAACACCGAACACGCGGGACGGTGTCCGGTTGCTGGAGGCCCTGGTCACCATCGCCGGCGTTCCGGAATTCGCCGTGCTGCAACGACCGTATCAGGGTCCCCCGACCATCGACGCCTGAGCGCGGGCGACCGGCTATCGCGCCGGCGGCTTCCACCGGCCTACCCTCGAGGGCCCGATCGCGACGGGTAGAGGCGCCGGACTCCATGTAGCCCCCGGGGCGTTACGCGCCGTGAAGACGGACTTGTTTTATCTCTGTCGAATATGGGGATCCGTTTGAGACCCGGCTGCAGCACCATCCCACCTCGAGACCGGAGCCCGATATGACCACCAACACCATCTGGATCGTGATCGCCGCCATTGCGGCAGTCCTGGTGATTGCCGCGCTGCTCCTGGCGGTTGGCCGAACAAGAAGCCGGCGGCGGCAACGGCAGGCGCAGGAGATCCGAGAACAGGCCAAGCTGGAGACGGCAAAGGTCGAACGGCGCGAAGCCCTTGCCCAGGAAACGGCCGCCAAGGCCCGCGCCGCCCAGGCGGAGGCGGAGGCCAAAGCGGCCGAAGCCGCCCGGCTGCAGGAACGAGCGGCCAACCATCAGAGCGAGGTCGCCTCGTCGCGCGAACAACTCCAGGAGCAGTTCAAGCGCGCCGAGGACCTGGACCCGGCCGGCGCGAAGCCGGCGGGCGAGCGTGATCGTCGATGATCCCAACGCGGCGTTGTCCTCGGAGTCGCACGACCCGACCACCGACGTCCAGGCCGGCCGGCACGAAACCTACCGCGGGACGATTTAGAGCCAGGTGTCCTGGGTGGTGGCCGTGAGGAACGCTTCCAGGTCGTCGCGCCACTGGGCCGGCGTGGTCTTGTCCGGTTCTATCCCGGTGTAGTCCCCGCGATAGAACAGCAGCGGCCGCGGCTTGATCTTGGGTGCCTCCGACAACGATTGGACCGCACCGAACACCACGAAGTGGTCGCCGCCGTCGTGCACGGATGCCACCGTGCAGTCGATGGAGGCCAGCGACCCGTCGATGACCGGCGAGCCGAGATCCGAAGGGTGCCAGTCGATCCCGCCGAACTTGTCGGGTTCTTTCGACCCGAAGCGCGCGGAAACGTGCTTCTGCTTCTCGGTCAGCACGTTGACGCAGAACCGGCCGCTGGCCTCGATGGCCTTCCAGGACCGCGACACCTTGGTCGGGCAGAACAACACCAACGGCGGATCCAGCGACAGTGCCGCGAAAGACTGGCAGGCGAAGCCGATCGGGACCTCGTCGTGCACCGTGGTGATGATGGTGATGCCGGTGCAGAACTGGCCCAGCACCTGCCGGAAGGCCCGCGGATCGATCGGTGCTGACATGGTCAGCCGCGGGCGCCGACCGTGAAGTCGTGGCCCCACAGACTGACGGCGGTGCTTTCCCGGGCGACCCAGTCGTTGTCTTCGACTTGCCTTCCCTCGCAGCCGAATTCGACATCGAACCCGCCGGGTGTCTTCATATAGAACGACAGCATCAGGTCGTTGACGTGCCGGCCCAGGGTGGCCGACATCGGCACCTTGCGGCGCAACGCGCGATCCAGGCACAACCCCACGTCGTCGGCGTTTTCGACCTCGATCATCAGATGCACGATGCCGCTGGGCGTCGGCAGCGGCAGGAAAGCCAGGCTGTGATGGCGCGGGTTGCAGCCGAAGAACCGCAGCCACGCGGGCGCCCCGTCGGCCGGCCGGCCGACCAGCTGCGGCGGCATCCGCATCGAGTCGCGCAGCTTGAAGCCGAGCACGTCCCGGTAGAAGTGCAAGGCCTCGTCGTCGTCGCGGGTGGACAACACCACGTGCCCCAGACCCTGCTCACCGGTGACGAACTTGTGCCCGTACGGGCTGACCACACGGCGGTGCTCCAGCGCGACCCCGTGGAACACCTCCAGGCAGTTGCCCGACGGGTCGGAGAACCGGATCATCTCGACGACCCGGCGATCCGCCAGCTCGGCGGCGGTGGCCTCCTTGTACGGCACGCCCTGCACGTCGAGCCGGTTCCGGATCTCTTGCAGCCCTTCGGCGTTGGCGCATTCCCAGCCCGCCTCAGCCAGGTGGTCGCGCTCGCCGGGCACGATCACCAGCCGTGCCGGGAAATCGTCCATGCGCAGGTACAGCGCGCCCGGCGTGCTGCCTGAGCCCTCGACCATGCCGAGCACCTTCAGGCCGTATTCACGCCAGGCCGCCATGTCGGTGGCCTCGATGCGCAGATAGCCCAGCGAACGGATGCTCATCAGGCACCTCCAAGGAAATCAACGGTCAATTTGTTGAACTCATCGAACTTCTCCACCTGCGCCCAGTGCCCACATTGCCCGAAAACGTGGAGCTGCGCACGCGGAATGGTCTTCAGCGCGACCAGCGCGCCGTCCAGCGGGTTGACCCGGTCCTCGCGACCCCAGATCAACAGCACGGGCTGGCGCAGCCGGTGCACCTCGCGCCACATCATGCCGAGCTCGAAATCGGCCCCCGCGAACGACATTCCCATCGCCCGGGTCGCCGTCAGCGATTCCGGCGTGCTGGCCAGTGCGAACCGCTCGTCGATCAGCTCGGGCGTGATCAGCTTCTGGTCGTAGACCATGACCCGCAGGAACGCCTCGAGGTTTTCCCGGGTGGGTTCGACGGTGAACTTCCCCAGCCGCTTGACGCCCTCGGTCGGGTCGGGGGCGAACAGGTTGATGCTCAGCCCGCCGGGCCCCATCAACACCAGCCGGCCGGCCCGGTCGGGGTGGTCGAGGGCGAACCGGACCGCGGTGCCCCCGCCAAGCGAATTGCCCACCAGCGGAACGCGTCCCAGCCCGAGCTGGTCGAAAAGCCCCTTGAGTGCCCGCGCAGCGTAGTGGTTGAACTGTCCGTGCTCGGCGCGTTTGTCGGAGAGCCCGTATCCGGGCTGATCGACGGCCAGCACATGAAACCGCTGCGCCAGCACTCCGATGTTGCGCGAGAAGTTCGTCCAGCTCGCCGCGCCGGGGCCGCCGCCGTGCAGCAGCACCACGGTCTGGTCGTTGCCGACCCCGGCCTCGTGGTAGTGCAGTTTCAGCGGTCCGTCGACGTCGACTTCAACGAAGCGCGAGGTGGACTCGAACGTCAACTCCCCCGTTGTGGCCGTCACTAGGCGCCGCTCCTCCTCATCGCTACGCTCTGCATCGTCGCCGGCGCGGGCTAGACCATCGTGTCGCCTGGCGGCAACCCGAACTCGTTGTTTCCGAAGATCTGGTAAGCCCGCTCGGGATCGTTGGCCGCGTGCACCCGGCCGGCGTGCGCGTCGCGCCAGAACCGTTGCACCGGTTGGTCGTTGCCCAGCGCGGTAGCGCCGGAGGCCTCGAACAGCCGGTCGATCGAGGCGATCGCGCGACCGGTGGCGCGCACCTGGTCGCGGCGGGCGCGGGCGCGCAACTCGAACGGGATCTCCTTGCCGGCCGACAACAACGCGTACTCGTCGGCGACGTTGCCGCTCAACTGGCGCCACGCCGCGTCGATGTCGCTGGCCGCCTCGGCGATGCGCACCTTGGCGAACGGGTCGTCCTTTGCCTTCTCCCCGGCGAACGCCGCGCGCACCCGCTTGCCCTGGTGCTCCACGTGTGCGTCGTACGCGCCGTAGGCCATGCCGACTATCGGCGCCGAGATAGTGGTGGGATGCATTGTGCCCCAGGGCATCTTGTAGACGGGGGCGGTGTTCGTCTGGTAGCCGCCGGCGGTCCCGTCGTTCATCGCCCTGTAGGACAGGAACCGGTGCCGGGGCACGAAGACGTCCTTGACGACGACGGTGTTGCTGCCGGTGCCGCGCAAGCCGACGACATGCCACACGTCGTCGATGCGGTACTCGCTGCGCGGGATCAAGAAGCTGCCGAAGTCGACCGGACGGCCGTCCTTGATCACCGGACCGCCGAGGAAGGCCCACGTGGCGTGGTCACATCCCGACGACCAGTTCCAGGAACCGTTGACCAGGTATCCGCCGTCGGTCACCACGCCCGCGCCCATCGGCGCATACGACGACGAGACCCGCACGTTCGGGTCGTCGCCCCAGACTTCCTCCTGGGCCTGCTGGTCGAACAACGCCAGATGCCAGTTGTGCACGCCGATGATGGAGCTCACCCAGCCGGTGGAGCCGCACGCGCTGGCCAACCGCCGCACGGCCTCGTAGAAGAGGGCGGGATCGCATTGCAGTCCACCCCACTGCTCGGGCTGTAACAGGGTGAAGAAGCCGATGTCCTGCAGATCCTGAACGGTCTCGTCGGGCAGCCGCCGCAAATCCTCCGTCGCCTGAGCACGCTCCCGAATCCGCGGCAGCAGATCATCGATGCCGGCCAAAACCGACTGCGCGTCACGCTGTTGAATGGACGTCACTAGGTTTGCCTCCTGGGCCAGACTTACTCAGTGGACTTACACCAGAGACTAGAACACGTTCCGATTTGTGTCGAGCAGGGTATTCCTGCGGCTGGTAGCGATACGAATCCACTTTTCTGTAACATGTTCTAGTTGGGACGAGAGGGAGGACGGGTCTTGGCCGAGGCCAATCTCGACGAGCCACTCGGTGACCACGTCCTTGAACTGCAGATCGCCGAGGTCGTCGCGGAAACGGACGACGCGCGGTCGCTGGTGTTCGCGGTGCCCGACGACGCGGGCGACCCCGCCGTCCCGCCCGAACGGCTGCGCTACGCGCCGGGCCAGTTCCTGACGCTGCGCATTCCCAGCGAGCGCACCGGCTCGGTGGCCCGCTGCTACTCGCTGTGCAGCTCGCCGTTCACCGACGACGCGCTGACCGTCACGGTCAAACGGACCGCAGACGGATACGCGTCGAACTGGCTGTGCGACCACGCGCAGGCGGGCATGCGGATCCACGTGCTGGCCCCGTCGGGCAACTTCGTGCCGAAGACGCTCGACGACGACTTTCTGCTGCTGGCCGCGGGCAGCGGGATCACCCCGATCATGTCGATCGCCAAGTCGGCCCTCGCCGAGGGCAGCGGCCAGGTGACGCTGGTGTACGCCAACCGCGACGACCGGTCGGTGATCTTCTCCGACGCGCTGCGCGAACTGTCCGCCAAGTATCCCGACCGGCTCACGGTGGTGCACTGGCTGGAATCGCTGCAGGGCATGCCGAGCGTGACCGCGCTGGCCAAGCTCGCCGCCCCCTATACCGATCGGCCCGTGTACATCTGCGGGCCAGGCCCCTTCATGGACGCGGCCCGCGAAGCGCTGGAATCGCTGAAAGTGCCCGCGCCGCAAGTGCATATCGAGGTGTTCAAGTCGCTGGAATCCGATCCGTTCGCGGCGGTGAAGATCGAGGACACCGCCCCGGGCGACCAGCCCCCGGCCACCGCGGTGGTGCAGTTGGACGGCGAAACCCACACCGTGTCGTGGCCGCGCAACGCCAAACTGCTCGACGTCCTGCTGGCCAAGGGGCTCGATGCGCCGTTCTCCTGCCGCGAGGGCCACTGCGGTGCGTGCGCCTGTACCCTGCGTGCCGGCAAGGTGAGCATGGAGGTCAACGACGTGCTCGAGCAGCAGGACCTCGACGACGGCCTCATTTTGGCCTGTCAATCTCACCCGGAATCTGATTCGGTAGAAGTCACCTACGACGAGTAGTCGCGGGGTTAGGTTCACCCTTAGGGTTGGCGAACCGAAAGGGGAGCAGCATGAAGCGGCTGATAACCGGGTTTGCAGTCGTCGGATCGGCGTTGACGTTCCTGCCCGGCCCGGTCGCCGGCGCGGCCAGCAACACCGCCACCACGTTGTTCCCGCTGGACGGACCCAACCAGCTGGAGACGCGCGCGATCCTCAATTGCTTCAAATCCGACGGCCACTGTGACTTCACCGCCGGAGCGGACATGCTGACGCCCGACGGGGTGACCGGCTTCCCGCCCGGTTTGTGGGCCCGCCAGACCACCGAGATCCGGTCCTCGAACCGGCTGGCCTACCTCGACGCGCACGCCAACGGCCAATACGAGCGGGTGATGAAGTCGATGGGGTCCGACGAGATCACCACGGTCTACTTCGGCGAGGGCCCCCCGGACAAGTACCAGACGACCGGACGCATCGACTCCACCGATTGGCAGACGGGCCAGCCCAAGACCGACAACAACGTCATCGCCTGCACCCACGTCCAGGTGGTCTACCCCGGGGTCAACATCACCTCGCCCAGCACGTGCGCCCAGACCACGTTCTCCTAGAGCTGCCCGGTCGCCGAGATTGCAAATCTGCAGACGGAATCTGACTGCGAGCCTTCGGAATTACAGGCTCGGCGAATCGGGTCGGCTCACAATCACCCGGCCAGCAGCACCGTCCGCTCGAGTCGGCAGCCTCTGGCGGTCAGCGCCCGCCTGACGCGCTCGATAATGTCCTGCGGCTTGTCCTCGGCGATCACCCGAATAACAACCCAGCCCAAGTCCGCGAGCTTTCGTAGTCGCCACTGGTCCTTCACGTACTGACGCCGATCGCTGCGGTGGTGGTCGCCGTCATACTCGACGGCCACGCCGAACTCCGGCCAGCCCATGTCGAGCATGGCCAGAGAACGGTACCCCTCGACCACCGGTATCTGGGTGGTCGCGGCGGGCAAACCCGCGTCGTTGAGCAGGAGCCGCAGCCAGGTCTCCTTCGGAGAGGCGGCGCCGCCGTCGACAAGGGGCAGTACCGACCGCAGCCGGCGCAACCCACGGGCAGCGGGGTATCGCTCAGCGAGCAGCAGCACATCCTCGCTGGAAAACGGTGTTGCGCGCATTAATGCGTCGAGGCGCGCGACCGCCTGCTCGCGCGGCAGATACCGGCCCAAGTCGTACGCCGTTCTCACGGCAGTGGTGACCGGCAATCCCGCGACGCGAGCGGTTTCGTCGTGGGCCAGCAGCTGCCCACGCGCGACTATTCCCCGCGGTGGCCGCGTATTCGACCAGACCAGCTCGATAGGGACGTCGGCGTCAACCCACTGGGCGCCGCGCAACGCCGAAGCCGCGACACCCGCTATGGTCGCCCCGCGCCGGGACCACAACCACGCGCCTTCGGTTCGGTGCCGCAGCGAAAGTTGTTGGCCCCGTCCGGCATACACGCCCGGGTAGATCGGCTCGTACCAACGTCGCAGTTCGTGCCGCGTCACCTCGCCGCTTGCGATCGCTTCACTTCCGATGAACACCCCGGCCATGGGCCGAATAGTGGCCCAGGGCACCGACAACTCACCGAGGCTGTAAATCTGGAGGCAAAGTGCGAGTGATGGCCTGCCAAATTACAGGCTCGGCGAAACGGCGCTAGCGCGGCAGGCCGAGGAGCCGCTCGGCGGCCACGGTGAGCAGGATCTGCTCGGTGCCGCCGGCGATGGTGAGGCAGCGGGTGTTCAGGAAGTCGAACACCGCGTGGTTGCGGACCAGGCCGCCGCCCTCGGAGACGTCCATCATGAACTCGGCCAGCGCCTGCCGGTAGCGCACCCCGATGAGCTTGCGGACGCTGGACTGCGCCCCCGGGTCCTGGCCGCCCACGGCGAGCTGCGCGATCCGCTGGTCCAGCAGCGCGCCGGTTTGGGCGATGACAATCAACCGGCCGAGCCGATCCTGTTGCGCGGCATCGAGGTCGAGCTCCGCCAGCACCTTGAGCAGCTCCTCCATCGGGTTGCCCAGCGCGGTGCCGGTGGCCATCGCGATCCGCTCGTTGGCCAGCGTCGTCCGGGCCAGCCGCCAGCCGTCGTTGACCTCGCCGACCACCATCTCGTCGGGGACGAACACGTTGTCCAGGAAGACCTCGTTGAACAATGAGTCACCGGTGATCTCCCGCAGCGGGCGGATCTCGATGCCAGGCGACTTCATGTCCACCAGGAAGTACGTGATGCCCTTGTGCTTCGGCACGTCGGGATCGGTACGCGCCAGGCACACGCCCCACCGCGCCTTGTGCGCGGCCGACGTCCAGACCTTCTGCCCGGTGAGCAGCCAGCCGCCGTCACCGCGCACCGCCTTGGTGCGCAGCGAGGCCAGGTCGGAGCCGGCTCCGGGCTCGGAAAACAGCTGGCACCACAGGAATTCACCACGCAGGGTGCCCGGCACGAAGCGCTCGATCTGCTCCGGCGTGCCGTGTTCGAGGATCGTCGGCGCCGCCCACCAGCCGATCACCAGGTCCGGACGGGCCACGCCGGCCGCCGCCATCTCCTGATCGATCAGCAGCTGTTCGGCCGGTGACGCGCCGCGCCCGTGCGGCGTCGGCCAGTGCGGCGCCTGCAGCCCGGCCTCGGCGAGCGCCGCCTGCCGCTTCTCCACGGGCAGCGCGGCGACCTCGGCGACGGCCGCGGCGATCTCCGCACGCTGGCCCTCCACGTCGGTGAGGTCGATACCCAGGCGCCGCCGCACACCGCCCTGGGTCAGTTCGGTGACGCGGCGCAACCAGCGTTCGGCGCCGCCGAGGAACCGGCCGATGGCATGCGCCCGGCGCAGGTACAGGTGTGCATCGTGCTCCCAGGTGCAGCCGATGCCACCGAGCACCTGGATGCAGTCCTTGAGGTTGGCCTTCGCGGCGGCGATGCCGATGCTCGCGGCCAGGGCCGCCGCGATGGAGAACTGGTCGGAATCGGAATCCGCTGCGGCGCGGGCGGCGTCGGCGGCGGCCACCTCGGCCTGCTCGGCGCGGCACAGCATCTCCGCGCACAGGTGCTTGACGGCCTGGAAGCTGCCGATCGGCTTGCCGAACTGCTCGCGGACCTTGGCGTAGTCGACGGCGGTGTCCAGCGCCCACCGGGTCACGCCGGCCGCCTCGGCCGCCAGCACGGTCGCCGCCAGTTCTTCGACGCGCCGTTGCGACGCCGTGATCGCGGTGGCCGGCGCGGACGTCAGCACCACCCGGGCCAACGGCCGGGAGAAGTCGGTGGCCTCCAGCGTCTCGATCCGCACGCCGTCGCTGGCGGTGTCGACCAGCAGCCACTTCCCGCCGGCCGGCAGCAATAGGACGCCGCCCTCGGCGGCGCCCAACACCAACGGCAGGACGCCCGACGCCCGCGAAGCCTCGCCGTCGAACTGGGCCCCTTCACCTTCCAAGCCTTCCAGGCCTTCCAGCGCCAGCCCGGCGAAGCGTTCGCCGGCGGCCAGTTCCGCCAGCAACGCGGGGTCGGTGACGACGAGCGTCGCCAGCGCGGTGGTCGCCACCGGCCCGGGTACCAGCGCCTTGGCCGCTTCCTCGACCATCGCGCAGAGGTCCTCGACGCTGCCGCCGGCCCCGCCATGGTCCTCCGGGATTGCGACACCGAAAATGCCCAGCTCGGCCAGGCGGGCGAACACGGGGCGCCATGCGTCGGTGTCACCCTGCTCGACCTCGCGGATCGCCGTCGTCCCGCCCGGCCCCGACGTCGAATTACGGGCCCAGTCGCGCACGAGGGCACGCGCGGCAAACTGCTCGTCTGTGACGGTCGCTACCACCCTTGGGACCTCCGCGTCCTTCGATCCGACGTGTTGTGGGGCCTACGACCCCTAGCTCTCGATTCTCCTGCTCGCCTCGGGTCGCCGCGCAACCCGCCTCGTCGCAGACTAGAACGTGTTCTAATAGTGCCAGCGATCGACCGTCAAGTCGAACGCCATCGCAGCAGCACACGCGGCTGTCCCGGCGGTACGGAGGTGGGAAATTCACACTCAACATGCGTATCGTTTGCAAACGAGCCGCCAGAAACAGGAGCAGACCGTCACATGCCTGCCAGTGCCAACTCGAGGGCCAACTCGAGCCGCGCTTCTGACTCGCAGCCGCGCGAGGTGATGAACGTGGCGGTACTGGCAGAGTCCGAACTCGGCTCGGAGGCACAGCGGGAACGTCGTAAGCGGATCCTGGACGCCACCATGGCCATCGCGTCCAAGGGCGGCTACGAAGCAGTTCAGATGCGTGCCGTCGCGGACCGAGCCGACGTGGCGGTGGGCACGCTGTATCGGTATTTCCCGTCGAAGGTGCACCTGCTGGTGTCGGCTCTGGGCCGGGAATTCAGCCGCATCGACGCCAAGACCGACCGCTCGTCAGTCGCCGGGGGCACGCCGTTTCAGCGGCTGAACTTCATGGTCGGCAAGCTCAACCGCGCGATGCAGCGCAATCCCCTGCTCACCGAGGCCATGACGCGTGCGTACGTCTTCGCCGACGCCTCCGCGGCCAGCGAGGTCGACCAGGTCGAGAAGCTGATCGATTCCATGTTCGCCCGGGCGATGGCCGACGGCGAACCGACCGAGGATCAGTACCACATCGCCCGGGTGATCTCCGACGTCTGGCTGTCCAACCTGCTCGCCTGGCTCACCCGACGAGCGTCGGCGACCGACGTCAGCAAGCGGTTGGACCTGGCCGTCCGGTTGTTGATCGGCGACCAAGACTTCAGCGGGACCTAGCCGGGCGGACCGGCGGTGCGGCCCCGGATCAGCTCGGTGTCCAAGAGCTCGGCGACCGGCAGGCCCGACCGCGGGGGTTTCAACAACAACTCACCCGCCCGCCGGCCCTTCTGCAGGCTCGGCTGCGACACCGTGGTCAACCCCCGGCCGATCGCGTCGGGCACGCCGTCGAAACCGGTGACGGTCATCTGACCGGGAACGTAAATGCCATGTGCGCGAAGGTAATCCATGGCGGACAGGGCCAAGATGTCCGCCGTGCACATCAGCGCGGTGATCCGCGGGTTGGCCTCCAGCGCAGCCTTGGCGGCGCTTCCACCGGAGTCCGGCAAGTGCTCGTAGCTCTCCACCACCGTCAGTGCATCGAGGTCAAGGCCGGCGGCCGTCATCGCCTCCCACACCCCGATGATGCGTTCCCGCTGCACGTCGAAGGCCGGCGACCGCAACCGGTCGGCGTCCACCAGCCCCTGCCGACGGTCCCGGCCCAGCCGCATGGTCAGCAGCCCGATCTCGCGATGCCCCAGCCCGAGCACGTAGTCCGCCAGCTCACGCATCGCCGCCCGGTCGTCGATGCCCACCCGGGACACACCGGAGAGCCCCTTCGGCTGGTCGACCACCACGACCGGCAACCCGCGCTGCAAGACGACCTGTAGGTACGGGTCGTCTTCGCAGACCGAATACACCACGAAGCCGTCCACACCGGCGCCGAGCACCGCGCCCGTCCCGTCCTCCATGCTCCGGCCGGGCCCGACGGCCACCAGCAGCAGTCCCTGCCCCAACTCTTCGCACGACTGTGCGACTCCGGCGACGAAATCCCGCGTCGCCGGGTCGTTGAAGAAGTAGGTCAGCGGTTCGGCCATCACCAGCCCGACCGCACCCGCCTTGCGGGTGCGCAGCGATCGCGCCACCGGGTCGGGACCCGGGTAACCCAGCCGCTTGGCCGTCGCGAGCACGCGTTCACGTAGGTCGGCGGAAAGCTGATCCGGCCGGTTGAAGGCGTTCGAAATCGTGGTGCGCGAAACCTTCAGTTCGTCCGCCAACGACGCCAGAGTCGCACGCCGGCGCGGTGCGGGACTCACGTTCGGTGACGCTACAGCGAATCCCCAGGCGCGCCTACGCGGCTCCGGCACCGCACTTTGTAATGGAAACGATTTTCATTAGTATTATGGGTCGGCCGGCCGGCCAGCGAGAGGAAAATCGAACGTGCGCAAGGCCCTGACACGGGGACGAATCGCGGTGGCCAATGCGCTGCGTTGGCTACCTGCCGCGCTGGTCCTGCTGGCCGCCGGCACCGCGCCCACCGGCTGCGAGCGCCCGGCGCATCCGCGCGCGGCCACCGTCGTGGCCTCCACCGACGTATGGGGCAGCGTGGCGCGCGCCATCACCGGCCGCCACATCGCGGTCAAGTCCATCCTGGCCGGGAGTGACACCGACCCGCACTCCTACCAAGCCAGCCCATCGGACGCCGCCGCCATCACCGACGCCACCCTGGTGGTCTACAACGGCGGCGGTTACGACCCCTGGGCGGAGCAGGTGCTGGCCGGGCATCCCGCCGTGAAATCGATCGGCGCCTATTCGTTCCTGAAAAAACCCACCACGGGAGAGCAGGCGGCCAACGAGCACGTCTTCTACGACCTCGACGTCGCCAAGTCGGTCGCCTTCGCCATCGCCGACCGCGTGGCCGCCATGGACCCGGCCCACGCCGCGGATTACCGCGCCAACGCCGCCGAGTTCTGCCGCGGCGCCGACGCGATCGCCATCTCCGAACACGCCATCGCCAGCGCCTACCCCGGCACCGGGGTCATCGCGACCGAACCCGTCGGGTACTACCTGCTGGCGGCGTCCGGCCTGGTGAATCGGACACCGCCCGCGTTCACCGCGGCCAACGAGAACGAAACGGATCCCGCGCCGGCCGACATGGCGTTCGTCCTCGACCTCATCGGCCACCGTCAGGTGTCGGCGCTGCTGGTCAACCCGCAGACCTCGACCGCCGCCATCAACGGCGTGCGGGATGCCGCGCGCCGCGCGGGTGTGCCGGTGATCGAAGCGACCGAAACCCTGCCCGACGGCATGGATTACCTGACCTGGCAGCGCAACACGGTCAACCAGCTGCTGGCCGCGCTCCAATCGGGCCGGTCAGTACAGCCGTGAGCCTCGACGCGGTCCCGGCCGTCGACCGCTACCCGGACACCGTCTCGCTCCGCGGTGCCCGGCTTGCGTTCGGTGACCGCGTGCTGTGGGACCACCTCGACCTGTCGGTGTCGCGCGGCGAGTTCATCGCCGTGCTCGGTCCCAACGGCAGCGGCAAGACGTCGTTGCTCAAGGTGCTGCTGGGGCAGCTGTCGCTGTCCGCCGGCGTCGCCCTGGTGGACGGAAAGCCGATGAACTCGGGCAGCGGCCGCGTCGGCTACGTGCCGCAACACCGACCGATGGACCACGACGTGCTGCTTCGGGGACGCGACCTGGTTCGGCTGGGAGTCGACGGACATCGCTGGGGCGGCATGCCGCTGCGATCCGCCGACCGGGCCCGCCGTCGCGCGGCCGTGCTGGAGGCGCTGCGACAGGTCAACGCCGAACACCTGGCAGACGTCCGGGTGGGCGTGATGTCGGGCGGCGAGCTGCAGCGGATGCGCATCGCGCAGGCGCTGGTCAGCGATCCGATGCTGCTGCTGTGCGATGAGCCGCTGCTGGCCCTGGACCCGGCGAACGCGAAGCTGGTGTCCGGGCTGATCGACCGCCGCCGCCGGGATGCCGCGACCACAGTCATCGTCGTCACTCACGACGTCAACGCCATCCTGCCGTACGTGGACCGGCTGGTTTATCTGGTCGATGGGCGATTCCGGATCGGCACCGTCGAAGAAGTGATGACCACGGAGACACTCTCCATGCTGTATCGGGCCGACATCCAGGTGGTGAAGGTCAAGGACCGCTACGTGGTGGTGGGCGAGCCGACCGACTGGGCCCATCAGTGAATCGCCGGCTCACCGACGTGCTGGACCACCTGTTCTCCTTCGACGTCACCGCCCACCTGCTCGGGCACGACTTCGTCCAGCAAGCGCTGCTCGCGGCCGCGCTGCTGGGACTGGTGGCCGGGCTGATCGGGCCGTTCATCGTGATGCGTCAGATGTCGTTCGCCGTGCACGGTTCCAGCGAATTGTCGTTGACCGGAGCCGCTTTCGCGCTGCTGGTCGGCGTCGAGGTGGGGGTGGGCGCGCTGGTCGGCAGCGCTTTGGCGGCCGCGCTGTTCGGCGTCCTGGGGCGGCGGGCCCGCGAACGCGATTCGGTTATCGGCGTCGTGCTGGCCTTCGGGCTGGGTCTCGCGGTGCTGTTCATCTACCTCTACCCGGGCCGGACCGCGACCAGCTTCGCGTTGCTCACCGGACAGATCGTCGGCGTCGGCTACACCGGGCTGAGCATGCTGGCGCTGGTGTGCCTGCTCGTCATCGCCGTCATCGCGGTGTGCTACCGCCCGCTGTTGTTCGCCACCGTCGATCCCGACGTCGCCGCGGCCCGCGGCGTGCCCGTTCGCGCGCTGGGCATCGTGTTCGCCGCCCTGGTCGGTGTGGTGGCCGCTCAGGCCGTGCAGATCGTCGGGGCGCTGCTGGTGATGTCGTTGCTGATCACGCCGGCGGCCGCGGCGGCCCGAGTGGTGGCCTCGCCGGCGGCGGCGATGGTGGCCTCGGTCGTCTTCGCCGAGGTGTCCGCCGTCGGCGGCATCGTGCTGTCGCTGGCGCCGGGCGTCCCGGTGTCGGTCTTCGTCGCAGGGATTTCGTTCCTGATCTATCTGTTCTGCTGGCTGCTGGGGCGGCGCCGCGAGGCCGCCACTTAACGTGCCCATAAGCTGTGCGAGTGGCGGGTATCGACCTCAACGCCGACCTGGGCGAGAGCTTCGGCGTCTGGCGCGCTGGTGACGACGACGCCATGCTGCAGATCGTCACCAGCGCCAACGTGGCGTGCGGATTCCATGCCGGGGATCCCGCCGGCCTGTTGCGGGTCTGCCGGTCGGCCGCCGAGCGCGGCGTCCGCATCGGGGCGCAGGTGAGCTATCGAGACCTGGCGGGCTTCGGCAGGCGCTTCATCGACGTCGCCGCCGACGACCTCGCCGCCGAAGTGGTGTATCAGATCGGCGCGCTGCAGGCGATCGCGCACGCATCGGGTTCCGCGGTGTCCTACGTCAAACCCCATGGCGCGCTGTACAACACGATCGTGACCAACCGCGACCAAGCGGCCGCAGTCGCGGAGGCGGTGCGGATGGTGGACCCGGCGCTGCGGGTGCTGGGGATGGCGGGCTCGGCCCTTTCGAGGAGGCCTCGCGCCGCGGCCTGCGGACGGTGGCTGAGGCCTTCGCCGACCGCGCCTACCGGGCGGACGGCCAGTTGGTGTCCCGCCGTGAACCGGGCGCGGTGCTGCGGGACCCGGCGGCGATCGCCGACCGCGTGGTCAGCATGGTGACCTCCGGCCGGGTCACCGCCATTGACGGCACGCAGGTCACGGTCAGCGCGGAATCGATTTGCGTGCACGGTGATTCGCCCGGGGCGGTGCAGATAGCGACCGTCCGTGCCCGGCTCACGGCCGCCGGCGTCGAGATCGGGGCGTTCGGCTGATGCGGCTGAAACTCGGTCGGCCCGACATCGGACGGTACGCGGACCGGTTCGACGCGCCCGCCGCCGAACCCGGGTCCCCATCGGTGACGTGGATGGGCGTGGCGACGCTGCTCATCGACGACGGGTCGTCGGCGCTGCTGACCGACGGCTACTTCTCCCGGCCGGGCCTGGCGCGGGTGGCCGCCGGCAAGGTGGCGCCGTCACCGGCCCGCGTGGACGGCTGCCTGGCCCGGGCCAAGGTTTCCCGGCTGGAGGCCGTCGTCCCGGTGCACACCCACATCGACCACGTGCTGGATTCCGCGCTCGTCGCCGACCGCACCGGCGCACGACTGGTCGGCGGCCGGTCGGCGGCCAACGTCGGGCGCGGATACGGGCTGCCCGAGGAGCGCCTCGTGGTCGCCGCCAGCGGCACGCCAATCGCGTTGGGCGCCTACGACGTGACGCTCGTGGAGTCCCATCACTGCCCGCCGGACCGGTTTCCCGGCACGATCGATGCGCCGCTGACCCCGCCGGTCAAGGCGTCCGCCTATCGCTGCGGTGAGTCCTGGTCGACGCTGGTGCACCACCGGCCGTCGGGCCGTCGGCTGCTGATCCAGGGCAGCGCCGGGTTCGTCAGCGGCGCGCTGGCCGGCCACCGCGCCGACGCCGTCTATCTCAGCGTCGGGCAGCTGGGCCTGCAGCCGAGGTCATACCTGGTCGACTACTGGACCGAGACCGTGCGCGCGGTGGGGGCGCGCCGGGTGATCCTCATTCACTGGGACGACTTCTTCCGGCCGCTGTCAAAACCGCTGCGGGCGTTGCCCTATGCGGGCGACGACCTGGACGTGTCCATCCGCATCCTCGACGAGTTGGCCGCACAGGACGGTGTCGCGCTGCACCTGCCGACGGTGTGGCGGCGCGAGGACCCCTGGGCGTGAAGCGGTTTTTGAAACATTGACCCTGACCCTTGCGCTGGTGCTGCTCGCTGCCGTTCTGGCCTTCGCGGTCGTGCGCCCGAGGGGCTGGCCGGAGGCGGTGGCGGCGGTTCCCGCGGCCCTCATCCTGATCGCGGTCGGCGCCATCTCGGTGCATCAGGCGGCCGACGAGGTGGCCGGGCTCTCGGGAGTGGTCGCGTTCCTGGGCGCGGTGCTGGTGCTGGCCAAGCTGTGCGACGACGAGGGCCTGTTCGAGGCGGCGGGTGCGGCGATCACGCGCGGGCGCGTCGGGTCCAGTGGCCTGCTGCGGCGGGTGTTCGTCATCGCCGCCGTGATCACCGCCGTGCTGAGCCTGGACACCGCGGTGGTGTTGCTGACCCCGGTGGTGCTGGCCGCCGTCCGCCGACTGCGGACCCCGGTGCGGCCGTACGCCTATGCCACCGCGCACCTGGCCAACGGCGCCTCCCTGCTGTTGCCGGTGTCGAATCTGACCAACCTGCTGGCGTTTCACACCGCCAACGTTTCGTTCACGCGGTTCACCCTGTTGATGGCGTTGCCGTGGGTGGGCGTGGTGGCCACGCTGTACGCGGTATTTCGCTGGTTTTTCGCCGGCGACCTGCGCGTGCAGCCGCACCCGGAGCAACCCGGGCCGGCGCCGCGGCCGCCGGTGTTCGTGTTGGTGGTCGTGGGGCTGACGCTGGCCGGGTTCGCGGTCGCCCAGTCCATCGGGGTGGACCCGGCCTGGGTGGCGCTCGCCGGCGCCGCCGTGCTGGCCGCGCGCAGCCTGAGCCGTCGGCACACCTCGGTGGCCGACATCGCCCACTCGGCGCACGTGTCCTTCCTGGTGTTCGTGCTCGCGCTGGGCGTCGTGGTGCGGGCGGTCATGCTCAACGGCATGGACAGGGCGATGTCGGCGGTGCTGCCATCCGGGTCGACACTGCCCGCGCTGCTCGCCATCGCCGCGGTGGCGGCGGT
This sequence comes from uncultured Actinomycetota bacterium, assembly GCA_963850895.1. Lineage (GTDB taxonomy): Bacteria > Actinomycetota > Actinomycetes > Mycobacteriales > Mycobacteriaceae > Mycobacterium. The sequence continues at coordinate 310,111 of CAWKNK010000011.1, forward strand.
GCTGGCCAACGTCGTGAACAACCTGCCCGCCACCCTGGTGCTGCTGCCACTGGTCGCCCCGAGCGGACCGGTCGCAATCCTGGCCGTCCTGCTCGGGGTGAACATCGGGCCCAACCTGACCTACGTCGGCTCACTGTCGAACCTTTTGTGGCGGCGGGTGCTTCGCCAGCACGATGTCGATGCCGGCGTCGGGGAATACACCCGCCTCGGGCTGTGCACTGTGCCCGCCTCCCTGGTGGTCGCGGTGCTCGCGCTGTGGGCGTCGGCGCGGCTGCTCGGCGCTTAAGGGCGGTGGTACGCCGGCGGCAGCGGCATGCCGAGGTCGGCCAGCACCCGGCGCAACCGTGTTGGGAAGTCTGGTACGCCGCCGACGCCGCCAGCAAGCCCTCGCCGTCTCCGGCGAGCAGGCTCTCCGCATGCAATGCAACGGCGTCGGCCAGCGGCAACGACAACGCCTCGGCGAGCTCGCGTGCCCGCGCCGCCTCCGAGGCGTCGCCCCATTGGGCTGCGGCCTGTATGCAGGCCAGCTCATGGGTGGGCTGGCCGCGCTCGCAGGCAAGTTCCGCGGCTTGCTGGGCGCTCGTCACCGCCTCGCTCAGACGACCGCTTGCTGCCATCGCCCACCCGACGGCCAGCGAGAGCGCGGTGTGCATGAACAGGAAGTCGGGCGGCACACAGGACCGCGCCCCCGCGACAGCGTCGTTCGCCTCGGCGGGCTGTCCGAGTTTGGCGTGCGCCTCGGCCAGGGCGAAGTAGCTCGCCAGCGCGCAAACCCGTTGTGACGGCGTGCCTTTCCACCCCGGCAAGCGCCTCGTGCAACAATCGGGCCGCGTCGGCTACAGCGCCGCGAACCAGGTCGGCGTTCCCCAACAGCAGGGCCAAGTTGGCATACGCCAGACCCGGAAGGTCGCGCGCCGAGTCGGCCAGTTCCTCTGCTGTGGTGACGAATTCATCAATGCGCCCGGTCAGCCGGCAAGCGCGGCCGTACACGGCCCCGAACCAGAACCGCATGTGGGACGCCTGGAACGACGTCGTCGCGCGCCCCAGCGCCTGCTCGGCCACGCCCGAGAGCTCATCGACCTCTCCCAGCGCCCCCATCGCCATGATCAACGCGAGCGACGCCATCATCGCATGAAAGCCCGACAGGGCTTCGAAATCCAAAGCGGTGCGGGCTCTTTCGGCCGCAAGCTCACAGCGCGCCGACACCGCGTCCAGGCAGGCCTGCACCGCCGAACGCTCCGCCACCTGCGCCGGGCTCTCGGGGACATTGGAATTTGGGGAAGCAAGACCTTCCAGGATCGCCGCCGCGACTTGCGGCTTGCCGAGCATCCAAGTCAGGTTGGCCGCACGCACCGTAGCCCAGTAATGGCCGTCGGGCGAGGTGGTGTCAGCCAAGTCCCGCAGCGCCGTCTCGGCCTCCTCGCCGCGTCCGAGCAGCACCAGGTTCATTGCCCGCACCCCGGCCGCTCCGGCTGCCCCGGCCTGGGCGGCCGCCGTGGCGAACCGGTCGGCCAGATCCAAATCCAACAGCGTCATGGCGTGTCGCGCCGACTCCAGGTACAACTCAGGTTCGGGATCGAGGTCCGACTCGAGCCTCAGCAATGCCCGGCGCACGGTGGCCTGTATGTCGACGTCACCGTCATCTGCCAGCCGCGTCGCCAGCCTGCCCCGGATTGCCGACAGGTACATCTCGCCGGCGCTCGCGCGGCGAAGCTCACCGAACAGCGGGTGCGCCAGCCTGGCCATCAGGACGCCGCCGGTGCGTTCGACGCTCACCAGGCCCATGCTCTCGGCGACCGCCAAGTCGCGGCGGCGCACCAAATCACACAGCGCATCAGCGGCCAACGGTTCACACTGTGACAGCGTGTCGACCACCAGTGCCACACCCGGGCTGAGCCGACCCATCTGGCGCGCGACCGTGTCGGACAGGCTCGCCGAGACCGCGACGTCACCGTCCCACATCCACACCCCGGCCAATTTCCGCATCCGCCCGGCCGCCATCTGATCGGCCAGCAGCTGCCGCAGGAACAGGGTGTTCCCCCCGGTCAGCTTTCGGAACCGAGCCGCGCTGCGCGCATCGACCGGACCGCCGAGCGTGCCTTCGATCAGTTCGCGTGTTGCCGCGGCCGAAAGCGGTTCGAGATCGAGGCGAGCCAGCAGCCCGTCTTTCCACAACGCCGTCACCGCGTCGGGCTCCTCACCGCCGGTTCGCATCGTGACCACCAGCCGGGCCCCACCCGACTGCGCAAGCTGGTGAACGACGAGGGCGGACAACCCGTCCAGCAAGTGGGCGTCATCGACCCCAAGCACTACACGAGCCTGACGCTGCTGCGCGACAAACGAATCGATCACTCGACGCACATTGGCCAGCGGTGCGCCAGCATCAGCGAACCGACTTGTAGGCGTTTCCGTGAGCTTCAGGTGCACTCGTTAGTAGTCGGCACGCGCAAAGGGCGTAGTCGACTACGCTGTCGCCGCCCAGAGCGGGCCGCGAGCATGGCTTTCGTCAGCTAGTGAGTCAGCGGAGGCGGTGGCTGTGGACAACATTAATGCCAAAATCGGCAATCACGCGGTCGTGTTGGGAGCGAGCATGGCCGGACTACTGGCTGCGCGGGCGCTCGCCGATTTCTTCGACACGGTGACGGTGGTGGACCGCGACCCGCTGCCCGAAACCGACGCCGGTCGGCGAGGCGTTCCGCAGGGCCGGCATCTGCACGCCCTGCTGGCCCGAGGCGCCCAGGTGATCGAGGAGCTTTTCCCGGGCATCCTGGACGAGTTGGTCGACGACGGCGCGCAGCTCTTCGATGGCCGGGATCTGTCGAGGCTGCTACTACGACGTGGGCGGGCACCGGATGACGCGCAGCGGCAGCGCCACCTCGGTTACCGCCTACAGTCGCGACACGGCCCTTCCTGGAGGGTCACGTGCGCAGGCGAGTGCGTGCCATCCCCAATGTCGCCCTGCTCGACGAGCACAACATCGCGACGCTGACTTCGACGTCCGACCACCACCGCGTCACAGGCGCACGGGTGATCAGCCGCCGCACCGGCGAAGGGGCGACGCTGGACGCCGATTTGGTCGTCGACGCCACCGGGCGCGCCGCCCGCACCCCCACGTGGCTGGAGGGCCTGGGGTACGACCGCCCACCCGAGGATCGTGTCGTGGTGCAGTTGACCTACGCGAGCCAGCGGCTGCGCATCGCAACCGATGCGCCGCACGAACTCGGTTTCCTCCTCGGGATCGTGCCGGGAAGGCCGAGAGGGGTCGGCCTGCTGCACTGCGAAGACGACACGTGGCTGTTCACCGTGATCGGCGTGGCGGGAGAGGAGCCGGCCTGCGACCTTGCTGCCATGTGCGAGTTCGTAGCGGACTTTGCGCCCGCCCAGCTGCTCGCCGCTGTGAGGCACGCCGAACCCATTGGCGAGCCGGCGCGGCACAAAATGCCGTGCAGCCGATGGCGCCGCTACGACAAGATGCGGCGCTTCCCCGAGCGCCTGCTGGTCACCGGCGACGCGGTTTGCAGCTTCAATCCGATCTATGGCCAGGGCATGACGGTGGCCGCGCTCGAGGCGTTGGCGCTGCGTGACTGCTTAGCATGCGGCACAGAGGATTTGGCGCGACGGTTCTTCGGCGCCGCGGCGGCGCCGATCCGCCAGGCATGGCAGCTGTCCACCAATCCAGATCTTGCCCTGCCCGAAATCGAGGGCACACCACCACTGACTGCGCGGCTGTTCAATGGATACATCGATCGCGTTCTCGCCGCAGCGGAATCCGATCCCATGATCGTCGATCAGTTCTTCCGGGTGACATCGCTGGTCGACCCCGCGACCCGGCTGCTGCGCCCGGAGGTGATGTGGCGCGTCGTTCACGCCAACCGTCGCAGCCGCCAAAACGGCACCGGACGGCCCGACGCGGCGGCTTCGGCGCCCCTCTTAAGCCCGATGGTATGCAGGCGGCACCGGCAGACCGAGCTGAGCCAGCACGCCGCGCAGCAGCGTCGGGAAGTCGGTGATGAGGCCGTCGACGCCGTAATCGATCTGCTGCCGCATGGCGTCGGCGTCGTTGACGGTCCACGGAATGACCTTGAGCCCCAACGCATGCGCGCGGTCGACATAGGGTGTGCCGGTGACCAGCGCGTAGTTGGGCGACACGACATTGGCGCCCACCAACTTCGCCCCGATCATCGGGTCGCCGATCGCGGCGGGATTTTCACCGGCCAGCCATGGCGAATCCGGCACCCAGGTCTCCTCGTTGTACAAGGCCACCAACGGGATTGACGGCTCCGCTCGGTGCACGATGGGCAGGGTCCGCCAGTCGAAACTCTGGATCTCCACGCGATCAACCTTGCCCGCCGACCTGACCGCCGCCAGTATCACGTCGACGAACTCCTGGGGTCCCGCCGAGACGCCCGGCTTATCGGCCTCGACCTTCGTTTCGATGTTGAAACGGACCCCGGCATGGTACGTATCGGTGAGCGCAAAGACGTCCGGCAACGTAGCTATCTTGTTGCCGCGCACCACTTCAGCATCGGGAAACTCAGCGAGACGCAGTCCGCAGTCGAGTGTTCGGATCTGCGCCACGGTGAGGTCGTGCACCAGCTTCCCGACGTAGGGATACGCCGGGTCGCCGGGGAACGCCGGCGCGGTGTCGGTGCACTTTTCCGCGTCGATCGTCGGGTCATGCCACACCAGGGGTTGCCCATCCTTGGTGAGGACGATGTCGAGTTCGAGTGTGCTGACGCCCAGTTCGAGTGATTTGGCGAACGCCGGAAAAGATTCCTCGGTCGTCTCGCCGCGCCCGCCGCGATGGGCCTGCAAGTCGAACCCGGGCGCTTGCGCCGACGCTGTCGGCACCGACAGGACAAGCGCAACGCAGGCCAGCACGGCGCCGAGGCGCGCGGGCCGACGGCGCACTGGAGTTAAACCCTGCGTTGACGGGCGATTTCGGCAAGCACCACCCCGGCGGCCACCGAGGCGTTCAGCGATTCGGCGTGCCCGGCCATCGGGATGGACACCACCTCGTCGCAGTTCTGCCGCACCAAACGCGACAGCCCCTTACCTTCCGACCCGACGACCACCACCAGCGGGTCGGCGCCGTCCAGGTCGTCGACCACGGTGTCGCCGTCGGCGTCCAGGCCGATGACCCGGATTCCGCGCTCGGCCCAATCCTTCAGCGTCCTGGTGAGATTGGTGGCCCTGGCCACCGGGATGCGGGCCGCGGCCCCGGCGCTGGTGCGCCAGGCCACCGCCGTCACCGACGCCGAACGTCGCTGCGGGATCAGCACGCCGTGGCCGCCGAATGCCGCGACCGAACGCACGATCGCGCCCAGGTTGCGGGGGTCGGAGATGTTGTCCAACGCGACCAGCAGCGCGGGCGGCGAGTTGATCGCGACCGCCAACAAGTCGTCGGGGTGGGCGTAGTTGTACGGCGGCACCTGCAGCGCGATGCCCTGATGCAGGTGGTTGCTGGTCATCCGGTCCAGGTCGGCGCGCGGCACCTCGAGGATGGAGATGCCCGAATCCGCCGCGCGGGTTACGGATTCGGTGACCCGCTCGTCGGCGTCGATGCCCAAGGCCACGTAGAGCGCGGTCGCCGGGACACCGGCACGCAGGCACTCCAGCACCGGGTTGCGGCCGAGCACCGTCTCCGTCTCGTCGGTGGTCCGCTTGGTGGGCCGCCGCGGCTGGGCCTGGGCGCGCTTGGCGGCGGGATGGTTGGGGCGCAGGTGCGCCGGCGGTGTGGGACCGCGTCCCTCCAGCGCGCGGCGACGCTGGCCGCCCGAGCCCACGGTGGCACCCTTCTTGCTGCCCGCTTTGCGTACCGCCCCACGGCGCCGCGAATTTCCGGCCATCTACTTGGTGCGCTTTTCTTCGCGGGCCACCAGCTCCCACTGCGGCCCGTCGGCGGTGTCGGTGACCTCGATGCCGGCGATCTTCAGCCGATCCCGGATCTCGTCGGCGAGCGCCCAATTGCGTTCCTCGCGGGCCTTTTCCCGGCTCTCCAGTTCGGCCCGCACCAACACCTCGACGGCCGCCAGCGCGGCCGAGGTCTCGTCGCGGGTTTCCCAGCGCTCGTCGAGCGGGTCGCAACCCAGGATTCCCATCATGGCGCGGATCGCGCGGGCATGCTGCAGCGCGCCATCGTGATCGCCGGTGTCGAGGGCCCGGTTGCCCTCGGCCCGGGCGTGATGGACCTCGGCCAGCGCGGCCGGGACCGCCAAGTCGTCGTCGAGTGCCTCGGCGAACCGCGGAGTCCATTCGCCGGGCTCGACGGCACCGACGCGAACGCGGACGCGGTGCAGGAATTCCTCAACGCCCACATAGGCTTTCACCGCGTCCTGCAGGGCGGTGTCGGAGAATTCGAGCATCGAACGGTAGTGGGCGCTGCCCAGGTAGTAGCGCAACTCCGCCGGCCGCACGCGCTGCAACATCGCCGATATGGCCAACACGTTGCCCAGCGATTTGCTCATCTTCTCGCCGCCCATGGTGACCCAGCCGTTGTGCAGCCAGTAACGGGCGAATCCGTCGCCGGCGGCGCGACTCTGCGCGATCTCGTTCTCATGGTGCGGGAAGACCAAGTCCATTCCGCCGCAATGGATGTCGAACTCCGCGCCCAGGTATTCGTGCGCCATCGCGACGCATTCCGAGTGCCAGCCGGGTCGTCCGCGGCCCCAAGGGGTGGGCCATGACGGCTCGCCGGGCTTGGCACCCTTCCACAGCGTGAAGTCGCGCTGATCGCGCTTGCAGGTGGCCACGCCTTCGCCCTGATGGACGTCGTCGATCTTGTGACCGGACAGCTGGCCATAGTCCGGGTAGCTGAGCACGTCGAAGTAGACGTCGCCGCCGGCGGCATAGGCGTGACCGGATTCGATCAAGCGCTCGATCAGCTCGACTATTTGGGTGATGTGCCCGGTGGCTCGTGGCTCTGCCGACGGCGGCAGGACGTCCAAGGCGTCGTAGGCGGCGCTGAATGCGCGCTCGTAGGTGGCCGCCCACTCCCACCACGGCCGGCCGGCCGCGGCGGCCTTGTTGAGGATCTTGTCGTCAATGTCGGTGACGTTGCGGATGAACGCGACGTCGCAGCCACGCGCCATCAGCCAGCGGCGCAGGATGTCGAAGGCCACGCCGCTGCGGACATGGCCGATGTGCGGCAGGCCCTGAACCGTGGCGCCACACAGGTAGATGGAGACGTGGCCCTCGCGCAGCGGAACGAAATCACGCACGGCACCGGCTGCCGTGTCGTGTAGCCGCAAGCGGGCGCGATCGGTCACGACGTGCCAGCTTACCGGGTGGTTCCAGTTGCCCCGCGCTGCGCGCGGCTTACCCGAGGGGGACGACCAATGCGGTGGCGATGGCGGCGCGGCCCTCGCCGCGACCGGTCAGGCCCAGCCCGTCGGTCGTCGTCGCGGCCACCGAGACCGGCGCCCCCAGCACCTCGGAGAGCAGCCGTTGCGCCTCGTCGCGACGCGGGCCGACCCTCGGCTGGTTGCCGATCAGCTGCACCGCGGCGTTTCCGACCCGAAAGCCGTCCCGCGAAACCAAGTCGACGACGTGGCGCAGCATGTCGGCGCCGCTGACGCCTTTCCAGCGTGGATCGTCGACCCCGAAGACCGCGCCGATATCGCCCAGCCCGGCGGCCGACAGCAGGGCGTCGCACAGCGCGTGCGCCCCCACGTCCCCGTCGGAGTGACCGGCGCAGCCGTCGGCTCCGGGGAACAGCAGGCCCACCAGCCAGCAGGGGCGCCCGGATTCGATCGGGTGCACGTCGACGCCCAGGCCGACCCGCGGCGGCTCGCTCATCGGCGCACGATCGTTTCGGCCAGCAACAGATCGAGCTGGGTGGTGATCTTGAACGCCAGCGGGTCGCCGTCGACCACCTGAACCTGGCCACCGACATGCTCGACGAGCGATGCATCGTCGGTGAAATCGGCGGTGCCGGCCCGCTGGTACGCCCGCAGCAGCAAGTCGCGGGCGAAGCCTTGCGGGGTCTGCACGGCGCGCAAGCCGGCCCGCTCGGGCGTGCCCAGGACCACACCGTTGGCGTCCACGGCCTTGATGGTGTCATGCAGCGGCAGCGCGGGCACGACGGCCTCGTGCCCGGCCCGCAACGCGTCCACCACGCGCACGATCAGCGCGGGGGGTGTCAGGGCGCGGGCGGCGTCGTGCACCAGCACGAACTCGGGCTCACCGGCGAGCGCCGCCAGCGCCAGGCTCACCGATGTGGTGCGGTCGGCTCCGCCGGCGACGACGGTCGCTCGCCCGCCCAGGGCCCGTTCGGCCTCATCGACCCGGGCCGCCGGGACCGCGACCACCACGTGGTCGACAACTCCGGATTTCAGCAATCCGCCGACGGCGCGGTCCAGCAGGGTGCGCCCGTCGACCTCGCAGAATGCCTTGGGGATGCCGGCGCCCAGTCGCTCCCCCGACCCCGCGGCCGGGACCACTGCGACGACCGTGCCAGCGGAGCTCGTCCCCGTGACCACCGAAGCGTCAGGGCCTTCAGGAAGCGGCGGCCAGAACCTCGTCGAGGATGGTTTCCGCTTTGGCGTCGTCGGTGCTCTCGGCCAGCGCCAATTCGCCGACCAGAATCTGGCGGGCCTTGGCCAGCATGCGCTTCTCGCCGGCGGACAAGCCGCGCTCCTGGTCGCGACGCCACAGGTCGCGCACTACCTCGGCCACCTTGTTGACATCGCCGGAGGCCAGCTTTTCCAGATTGGCCTTGTAGCGGCGCGACCAGTTGGTCGGCTCTTCGGTGTGCGGAGCCCGCAACACCTGGAATACCTTGTCGAGGCCTTCCTGCCCGACGACGTCGCGGACACCGACGTACTCGGCGTTATCGGCGGGTACTCGAACTGTGAGGTCTCCCTGCGCCACCTTCAAGACGAGATATTCCTTTTGTTCCCCTTTGATGGTGCGGGTTTCAATCGCCTCGACTAACGCAGCACCGTGATGTGGGTAAACAACGGTGTCGCCGACCTTGAAGATCATCTGATTCGAGCCCCTTTCGTTACTTCATTCTAACACGGCCGCCCAATCGCGCGCGGAGCAACGATGCAGGTCAGGGGCACAACACGCGCAGATTAGGGGTTGACAGGGGGAGCAGAACGTGCAGTGACGCACATTACCAATGCAATCATTCGGCGCCGCGAGCGGCCCCAGGGCGGCCCCAGGGCGGCCCCAAGCGACCCCGCGAGAGGGCTCCCGGGCTGGTCTTACGCCCCGCGCTACCGCCCACGGAACCTTCCTACTACTGTGCATAGTTGCATCAATCGAACCGGCCTAGCAGGAGGCGTTGAGTGAATCGCTTCGAGATGAGCCTCCCCGTCCGCCTGCCCGCGCTGACGATTCGGGCCGCGCTCGTCGGCCTCATCGCGGTGGTCGCCGTCCTGCTCAGCGGCTGCGGGGCCGGCCAGGTCTCGCAGATGGCCACCCAGGAGCCCGCCGTCAACGGCAACAAGGTCACGTTCAACAACGTGGCGCTGCGGAACATCCGCATGCAGGCCGCGCAGACCGGTGACTCCGTGCAGCCGGGCCGGGCGGTGGACCTGGTGTTGGTGGCCATCAACCGGTCGCCGGACGTGCCCGACCGATTGGTGAGCATCACCAGCGACATCGGCTCGGTGGCACTGAGCGGGGACGGTCGACTGCCCGCCGGCGGCATGCTGTTCATCGGCACGCCGGAGGGCCAGAAGGTGGCGCCCGGCCCCATGGGCTCCAGCAATGCGGCCAAGGCGACCGTGACGCTGGCCAAGCCGATCAGCAACGGCCTCCTGTACAACTTCACCTTCAATTTCGAGAAGGCCGGCCAGGCCACCGTGCTGGTGCCGGTTTCGGCCGGGCTGGCACCGCCAGAGCAAAGCTAGACGGGCGTAACCGCCTGTCATAGCGGGATTTGTCGTACCGGCTCGATACCGTCATGGCGTGGCAAACGCGCGCTCCCAATACCGCTGCTCCGAATGCCAGCATGTCACCGCCAAGTGGGTGGGCCGCTGCTTGGAGTGCGGCACCTGGGGCACCGTTGATGAGGTGCCGGTGCTGAGCGCCGTCGGCGGCCGTCGCGCGGCGCTGGCCTCGGCTTCGGCCTCGCGAGCGGTCCCGATCACTTCCGTCGAACCGAACGCCAGCCAGCACCGCTCGACCGGCGTCGGAGAGCTCGACCGCGTGCTCGGGGGCGGGGTGGTGCCCGGTTCGGTCACGCTGCTGGCGGGCGATCCCGGCGTGGGTAAGTCGACGCTGCTGCTCAAGGTGGCCCATCGCTGGGCGCTTTCGGGTCGGCGCGCGCTGTACATCTCCGGTGAGGAGTCCGCCGGTCAGATCCGGCTGCGTGCGGACCGGATCGGCTGCGGCGCCGACGAGGTCTACCTGGCCGCGGAATCCGATGTGCACACGGTGCTGGACCACATCGCGACGGTGCGGCCCGCGCTGGTGATCGTGGACTCGGTGCAAACGATGTCCACGACGGAGGCCGACGGCGTCGCTGGCGGGGTCACGCAGGTGCGCGCGGTCACCGCCGCGCTGACCGCGGCCGCGAAGGCCAACGGCGTCGCGCTGATACTGGTCGGCCACGTCACCAAGGACGGGGCCATCGCCGGGCCGCGCTCGCTGGAACACCTCGTTGACGTGGTGCTGCATTTCGAGGGCGACCGCAACGGGCCGCTGCGGATGGTTCGGGGGGTCAAGAACCGGTTCGGCGCGGCCGACGAGGTCGGCTGTTTCATGCTGCACGACAGCGGGATCGAGGACGTGTCCGACCCGTCGAACCTCTTCCTGGATCAACGGCCGGCGCCGGTCGCCGGGACCGCGATAACCGTCACCCTGGACGGCAAGCGACCGCTCATCGGGGAGGTCCAGGCGCTGCTGGCGACACCGGGGGGCGGCTCGCCGCGCCGCGCCGTCAGCGGCATCGACCACTCCCGGGCCGCGATGATCAGCGCCGTGCTGGAAAAACACGGCAGGCTGACCGTCGGCGTCAACGACATCTACCTGTCCACCGTGGGTGGCATGCGGTTGACCAATCCCTCCTCGGACCTGGCCGTCGCGATGGCGCTGGCCTCGGCCTACTCCGATCTGCCGTTGCCGACGACGGCGGTGATGATCGGCGAGGTCGGGCTGGCGGGCGACCTGCGGCGGGTCAGCGGCATGGAACGGCGGCTGGGCGAGGCCGCGCGGCAGGGATTCAGCATCGCGCTCATCCCGGACGGGGACGACCCTCGACGCGAGATCGTGCCGAGCGGGATGCGGGCGCTGCGGGCACCGACCATCGTCGCTGCGCTGAAACACATGAAAGCCATCGCAGAGCCCCGTAGCGGCTGGACGCATAACGCGGTGGGGCCGCACAATGACACGCTGTGACTCGTCCGACACTGCGTGAGACCGTCGCCCGCCTGGCTCCGGGCACCGGGCTGCGAGACGGCCTGGAGCGCATCCTGCGTGGCCGCACCGGCGCGCTGATCGTCCTCGGTAACGACGAAAACGTCGAGGCCATCTGCGACGGCGGCTTCGCCCTCGACGTCCGGTACGCGCCGACCCGGCTGCGCGAGCTGTCGAAGATGGACGGCGCCGTCGTGCTGTCCACAGACGGCAGCCGCATCGTGCGGGCCAACGTGCAGTTGGTGCCGGATCCGTCGATACCCACCGACGAGTCGGGAACGCGCCACCGCAGTGCGGAACGGGCGGCGATTCAGACCGGGTACCCGGTGATCTCGGTGAGCCACTCGATGAACATCGTGACCGTCTACGTCGGCGGGGAACGCCACGTGGTTGCCGATTCCGCGACCATCCTGTCGAGGGCCAACCAGGCGATCGCGACCCTGGAACGGTACAAGACCAGGCTCGACGAGGTCAGCAGGCAACTGTCGCTGGCCGAGATCGAGGACTTCGTCACGCTGCGCGACGTGATGACGGTGGTGCAGCGGCTCGAGCTGGTCCGGCGGATCGGCCTGGTGATCGACTATGACGTCGTCGAGCTGGGCACCGACGGGCGCCAGCTGCGGCTGCAGCTCGACGAGCTGCTGGGCGGCAACGACATCGTGCGGGAACTGACCGTGCGCGACTATCACGCCAGCCCCGAGCCGCTGTCCAAAGCGCAGATGACCGCGACCCTCGACGAGCTGGACGCCCTCTCGGACACCGAACTGCTCGAACTGACCGCGCTGGCAAAGGTTTTCGGCTATCCGACGACGGCGGAGGCGCAGGACTCGGCGGTCAGCCCGCGCGGTTACCGCGCGCTGGCCAGCATCCCGCGGCTGCAGTTCGCCCACTCCGACCTACTGGTCCGGTCGTTCGGGACGCTGCAGGGCTTGCTGGCGGCCAGCGCCGGCGACCTGCAGTCGGTCGAGGGCATCGGCGCGATGTGGGCCCGCCACGTACGGGAGGGTCTGTCGCAGCTCGCGGAGTCGACTATCTCCGACCCGCTGAGCTGACGGGGTGTGCTGGCTAGCCCGCGGGGACCGGCGCGCCCGGCGGCGCCTCGGGCGGCGGCGCGACGGCCGGCTGACCCGGCCCGGGCACCGGGCCCGGCGGCGGTGGCGGCTGGTTCATGACGAACGGGACCGGCTGGGAACGCAGGTTGCCCAGCTGCACGACCAGGTTGTAGGTGCCGGGCCCGATCGCCGGCCGCGGCAGCGGGCAGTGCGGCGCCGATCCCATGCCCGTCCAGGTCACCGCGGTCGTCACCTGCTCGCCCGGGGTGAAGGTCTTGATCAGCGTCTCGTTGGACGGCGCGCAGTCCAGGTTCGACCACAGCCGCTTGTTGTCCAGCGAGTACACGTAGGCCGCCAGCACCGCGGCCCCGACGTCACGCTTGCACGACACCAGGCCGATGTTGGTGACGACCATGGTGAACTTCGGCTGATCACCGATGAAGAATTGGGGCGCGTTGGTCAGGCCCTTCACGGCCAGCGTCGAATCGGGGCAGTCGTCGCCCTCTTTCAGCACCGGCGGCGGCGCCACCGCGGCGGTCGGTGTGGGCATCTCCGGGTTCTGCCCCTGTTGCGGCACGCCCGGGGTGGGTTGCTCCCCGGGCGCCGCCGGCGGTGGCGCCTGCGGCGCGGGCGAGCCGGGCTTGCTTTGGGCGGAATTGGGTTTGTCGGCACTCGCGGGCTTGGCGCCCGCGTTGTGTCCCATGAAGGTGATGACCGCGGCGACCACGATCCCGACGACGACGACCGCGACGCCCACGGCCAGGCCACGGCGCCGCCAGTAGATCTCGGTAGGTAGCGGGCCTCGCGGTTCCAGATCCAGCACGTTTGCAGCGTAGGTCCAGGTCACGTCGAGTTGCCTGACCCGCCCCGGCGTGTCGCGGGGTTTGCTGGCTGATCGCCGTGTTAGTGACGGCCGGGCGAAGGCCGCAGTGGCCCCGCTATTCGCCCCTATTCGCCCCTATTCGCCTATGTCACCGACGTGGTCGACCAGTGCGGCCCGCCCGTCGGCGAGGTGATAGGTGGCGCCCGCTATCGCCAGCGTGCCCGCCGCCACCCGCTCGGCGATCGCGCTCGAACGCGACATGAGCTGGGCGACCGTTTCGCGCACATGTCGTTCCTCGAACTCGTCGACGCGACTCAGGCCGTCGCGGCGGCCCATCAGGATCGAGGGCGCGACGCGCTCCACCACGTCTCGCACGAAACCGCCCGGTATCGCACCGTCGTTGATGGCGGCCAGGGCGGCCTTGACGGCACCGCAGCTGTCATGACCCAAAACGACGATGAGCGGCACATCGAGGACCGTTACCGCGAACTCGATGGAGCCCAGCACCGCCGAGTCGATGGCCTGTCCGGCGGTGCGCACTACGAACATGTCGCCCAGACCCTGGTCGAAAATGAGCTCGGCGGCCACCCGGCTGTCCGCGCAGCCGAACACGACCGCGGTGGGCTTTTGCCCGGCGGCCAGGCTGGTCCGGTGTTCGACACTCTGGCTGGGATGCTGGGGCTTCCCGGCGACGAATCGCTCGTTACCCTCTTTGAGTGCTTTCCACGCGGTCACCGGACTGGTGTTAGGCATGGCTGACATCATGCCGCATCGGCCGGTAAACGGACGGCCAACTATTTCGGCCGCTGAGTTGGTCGGGTGGTATGAACGATCCCGCCGCGACCTGCCTTGGCGGGAACCCGGCGTCAGCGCGTGGCAGGTCCTGGTCAGCGAATTCATGCTGCAGCAGACGCCGGTGTCGCGGGTGCTGCCGATCTGGTCCGACTGGGTGCGGCGCTGGCCCACCCCGTCGGCCACCGCCGCGGCCAGTGCCGCCGACGTGCTGCGCGCCTGGGGGAAGCTGGGTTATCCGAGGCGGGCCAAGCGCTTGCACGAATGCGCGAACGTCATCGCGCGCGACCACGACGACGTGGTTCCCGACGACGTCGACACCCTACTGACGCTGCCCGGCATCGGCAGCTACACGGCGCGCGCCATCGCCTGTTTCGCCTACCGCCAACCGGTTCCGGTGGTGGACACCAACGTGCGCCGGGTGGTGGCCCGCGCCGTGCGCGGGCTGGCCGATGCCGGTTCGGCGGCGCCGGCGCGTGACATGGCCGACGTCTCGGCGCTGCTGCCCACCGACGATACGGCGCCGCAGTTTTCGGTCGCCCTGATGGAACTCGGTGCGACGGTGTGCACCGCACGCACGCCGCGGTGCGGGTTGTGCCCGCTGGCCCGGTGCGCGTGGCGGGACGCCGGCTATTCCCCGGCGCAGGGGCCGGCCCGGCGGGTGCAGACCTACGCCGGAACCGATCGGCAAGTCCGCGGACGCCTGCTGGACGTGTTGCGCGGCAACGATTCGCCGGTCACCCGGGCGGAGCTTGACGTGGCGTGGTGCACCGATACCGTCCAGCGCGACCGGGCACTGGATTCGTTGCTGGCCGACGGCCTGGTCACGAGGACGGTCGATGGTCGGTTCGCATTGCTGGGCGAGGCGTAGTTGCGCCGGTCGAAGGTCCTCAGAGGTCATTGCCGGCGTAGGACTGGTTGAAGCTTTTATTGGCCAGTGGGAAGTCGGGGACGATGGTGTCGGCCATCGCGACGGGCAGCGCGGGCCAGTTGAACCACGACGGGTCGACGATCTTCGCGCGGGTGATCCGACCGGCGGCGTCGGCTTCGACGCGGTGAACGATGGTGCCGCGCCAACCTTCGACGATGCCGATGCCGCTGCGGGGCGTGCGCGGCGCCGGCGGGCTTCCCGCGTATTCGGTTGGACCGCTGTGTGATTCGATCAGGTGGCAGGCCAGCTCGGTGGACGCGGCGAATTCGTCGCGCCGCACGGTGTAGCGGGCCAGCACGTCACCCGCGGCGGCGTCGATCTCGGTGACGGGCAGCGCGGTGGTGGGGTGTTCGAGTCGGGCGTCGGTGCGCATGCCGCTGGCGCGCGCGACATAGCCCAGGCACCCGAGGGCGTGCGCGTCGTCTTGGTGCAGCACGGCGGTCCCGGCGAACCTGTCATACACCACGCTGTTGCCCAGGGTCAGTTCGGCGATCTCGGCGACGTCGGTGGCGATACGTCGCAGCGCGCCGACATCCGGCAACGCCCGCAACGAGACCGCGCCCGGGCGAATGGCGCCGCGCAGCAGCCGATGCCCGGTGACCGCGGCGTTGAGCCGCAGCAGCTGTTCGCGGACGCGTTGGGCGTGCGCGTGGGCGAGCCCGAACCCGACGTCGTTGGCCAGCGCGCCCAGATCGGCGGCGTGGTTGTAGAGGCGTTCGAGCTCGACCAGCAGCGCCCGCAACCGGTGCACCTCGTCGGGAAGTTCCATCCCGAGCGCGTCTTCTATGGCGAGGCAGTGGGCGAGCGCGTGCGCAGCGGAGGTGTCGCCGCTGACGCGTTCGGCCAGATCGACCGCGCCGCCGGTCGGCCGACCCTCGAAGAGCTTCTCCACGCCCCGGTGAACGAACCACAGTCGGGCCTTGAGTCGTAGCACGGTTTCGCCGGCGACCCAGAAGCGGAAATGGCCGGGTTCGATCAACCCCGCGTGCACGGGACCCACCGGGATCTCATACACCCCGGGTCCCTCGACGGTGACGAACGGGAAGCCGCCGACGCCATCGAAGTTGGGTGCGGGCGACGCGTTGGCGCGCATGGGATACCACTTCTCGGGCCAGTGGGCGTGCCGCACCAGTCGGCGCGCTTTGGGATGGCCGACGCACCGGATCCCATACAGGTCCGCCATTTCGCGCTCGAACCGGCTGGCCGCGAACGACAGATAGGCCAGCGATCGAACCGCCGGATCACCCTTTGGCACAACGCATTCGAGCTCGACGCGGCGATCGGGCCGGCCGGCGAGGAACAGGTAGATGACGCGGAAGGCGGCTTCGTCGTCGTGGGCGGCCACCAGCCCCAAACGAAAACCTTTGCCCAGCAACTCTTCTGCCATATCTGCCAGGTCGCCCTGAGACAGCCGGTGGCGCTGCCATTCATGCCTCAACGCGGCCCCCCGACGTCGCCGGCCGCGGCCGCGAACAGGTCGGTGAGCGGGCCGGCGGTGATACCGAGGGCGATCGATGCGGCAATGCCGACGAGCAGGGCCGCCGCCACCGTTCGCGGGACGGCGATTTCCGGTGCGCCGGCCGGGCCACCCAACAGGATGCGGCCCGAGTTGCGCGCCAGCGCGGCGAAGGCAACCGCGACGAACAGCATGCCCGCGGCGAGGGCCCAGGTGAGCCGCGCGTCGGCCAGTGAACGGACGATCGCCAACTCGCTGGCGAACATCGCGAACGGCGGCAGGCCCAGCAGCACGATCACACCGACGGCAAGCGACACACCGATAAGGCGCGAACGCCGCAGCACGGCGCTGATGTCAGCAATCGCGGTCGAGTTGTGCGCGGCCTGCAGCTGGCCGCTCGCCAGGAAGAGGACCGTCTTGCCGATCCCGTGAGCGAGGACGTGCAGCAGCAGCGCGGCGATGGCCAGCGGGGTTCCGGCCGCTGCGGCGATCGCGATCAAACCCATGTTCTCCATAGAGGAGTAGGCGAGCATGCGTTTGATGTCCGGCGTCACCGTCAGCATCAGGGCCGCGATCACCAGCGTCGCCAGCCCGATCACCAGCAGGCCCGACCGCATGAAAACGGGACCGGTGGCCGTGTCGATGATCGGCTTGAGGCGAATCAATACCGAGAAGGCCACCGACAGCAGCACCCCGCTCATCAGCGCCGAAACCGGCGCCGGGGCCTGGCTGTGGGCGTCGGCCAGCCAGGTGTGGAACGGAAACAGCCCGACCTTGGCGCCGTACCCGATGAGCAGCAGCCCGCCCGCCAGTCGAGCGATGTCGGGATCGAGCCCGCCGGCATGTGCCGTCAACACGTCGAGGTTCAGGGCCGCGGCGGCCGGCGCACCGGCATGCTCGGCGGCGTAGTACAGCAGCACGGTGCCAAGGAAGGCAATGGCGATACCGACCGAGCAGATCACCACGTACTTCCAGGTCGCTTCGAGGGCGCTGCGGGTACGGCGGTGCCCGACCAGGAAGGCGGTGATCACCGTCGTCGCTTCGATCGCGATCCAGATCACACCGATGTTGTTGGCGCACACCGCGATAACCATCGCTGCCAAGAAGCCCGCCGTCAGGGCCCCATACACCCGAGCGCCGCGCATGTCGGTGTGGCCGTCTGCGAGTTCGGTGTCGAGGTAGCCGATGCTGGCCCAGGTGGCCAGCGTGGCGACGATCCCGATGACGATCAGCATGGTAACGGTGAGCGCGTCGAGTCGCAGCAGTCCGCCCAACGCGAATCGGGTGCCCGATCCGACACGGAACGCGAGCGCCGTGCCACATGCGAGCACCGTCACCGCCGAGAACACGATCAGCGTCGCGGTCGCCCGACGCCATCCGACAATAAGGGTGGCAATCGAAGCACCGAGAGGGGCGAGGATCGCGGCGAGCAGTAAACCGGTCATCAGTCGTGCAGCTCCTGCAACGCGTCCAGGTCGGCACCGCCGAAGGCACGAGACAGCCGGCCCATCAGCACCCCGATGACGATGACCGCGAACAGCACGTCCAGCGAGGCGCCGAGTTCGACGATCAGCGGTACCCCGGCGGTGAGCAAGAACGCGGTGGCGGCGATCCCGTTGTCCAGCATGAGAAATCCCGCGGCCTGTGACACCGCGTGCCGCCGCGTGACCATCACGAGCAGCGCGATGAGCACCACCGCGGTAGCGGCCGGCACCGCGGTGGTGGTGGCGCCGGGCTGCAGATTCACCAGGGGTCCTGTGGCGGCGAAGGCGGCCAGCGTCAGCGCGGCGGTGATGAGCAGCGACGTGGCGGTGTTCACTAATGGGGTGGCTTCGCGGCGTGATTGCGACTCGACGCCGACCGCGCGGGCCAGCAGCCGCGGCAGCACCGCGACCCGCAAGACCAGCACGGCGACACCCACACCGATGAGCGCGCCGTCGCCGTCGTACACCCCGCGCAGCACGGGGATGGCCGCCAGAGCGGCGCCCTGCCATGCCAGCAGCCGGATGATGGCGGTCAGGTCGCGGCGCCACACGATCAGCACCGCCGCCAACAGCAGCCCGCCGGCGGCAAGGTCGACCAGTACCGAAAACGTGTTGGACGTCATGACGGCACCGCGAGGAAGTTGGCGGCGATGACGGCGAGCAGCGCCAGTAGGAACGACCCGGCCAGCAACTCGGGAACCCGGAACAGCCGCAGCTTGGCGACGAACACCTCGACGGTGGCCAGCAGTCCCGCCAACAGTGCGACCTTGACCGCCACCGCTGCGACACCGATGACGATGTCAACCGCGCCGGGCCGGCCCCCGGCAATGCCCCACGGCGCGAACAGGTTTGCCAGCAGCGCCAGTAGCACGGTCAGTCGCATCCCGGCCGCCCACTCGACCAGGGCCAGCCGCGGGCCGGCGTATTCGAGGACCATCGCCTCGTGAACCATCGTCAGTTCGAGATGGGTGGCCGGGTTGTCCACCGGCAACCGCCCGGTCTCGGCGACGATCACGATCACCAGCGCGGCGAACGCCAGCACCGCGGCCAGCGACACCACCTGCCCGGGATGGGTGATCGTATGCGCCACCAGGGCACCGAGATTGGCCGATCCCGCCGGCATGGACAGGGCGAAGACAGCCAGCAAAATGGTGGGCTCGACCAGCGCGGCGATGGTGATCTCGCGGCTGGCGCCCATGCCGCCGAACGAGGTGCCGGTGTCGATGCCGGCCAGGGTCAACGCGACGGTGCCCACGAACAGCAGACCGACCACGGCGAACAGGTCGGCGCTGGCATCCAGCGGCGATCCGGTGGCGACCAGCGGTGCGATCGCGGCAATCAGCAACGCCGATCCGGCGACGATCGCGGGCGCGGCCGCGAACACCACCGTCGTTCCCCGGGGGGTGATCTGTTGTTTGCCAAGCTGTTTGACGATGTCGCGCCACGGCTGCAAGATGCCGCCGCCGGCCCGGCCTTCCCAGCGTGCGCGCACCTGCCGGGTGAGGCCGATCACCAGCGGCGCCCCCACCATTACGCTGCCGATCTGGACGGCGCCCGCTACGTAGGCCAGGACGTTCATCGGGCGACCACCAGCACGACCAGCACGCCGAGTGCACCGTAAGCCAGATACAGGTGCACGCTGCCGGTGTGGGCGCGCCGCACCAATCCCGCTGCGGCCGCGACCGCCTGGATCACCGGCGCGTAGCAGCGTTCCTCGATCGCATCGACGATTGCGGTGCGGTAGGTGATCTTGTCGGCCAGATAACGCGATTCGGCGGTGTGAGTGACCTCGATGTCGGTGTCGGGGCGCAGGACGTCGTCGAAGACCCGTTGCAGCGGCTCGGCAAAAGACGTGGCCGTGTACTGCATCCGCGGGGTGAGATCGTCCGCGCCGCATGCCCATAACGGCAAAGTGGCGGGTTCCGGACGCCGGCTTCGTCGCCAGCGCGCCAACGTTGCCGCCGTCAGCGCAGCCACTGCAACGCCGGCGGCGATCACGCCGGGTGCGATCGACCCCTGCAGGCCCGGCAGTCGCACTACGGCGCCCATATCGGTGAATTGCACTGTCCGGGCGGCAGGTAGCGCGGCGATTGCCGAGCGCAGCGCGGGTGCGACGACCGCGGGTGCCACGGCCAGCAGCACGCAGGCGGCCGCCGCGATCGCCATGCCGGCCAGCATGGTGCGCGGTGCCTCGCGAGCCTCGGCCGCCTGCTCGGAACGCGGCCGCGCCAAGAATCCGATCCCGAACGCCTTGACCATTGCCGCCACGCCCAAACCTGCGGTGAGCGCGACCGCGCCCACTGCCAGCGGCGTGGTCAACGCCAACACGGCGGCATGCTCTCGAGCCGTGTGGATCAGCGACTGCACCAGCAGCCACTCGCTGACGAACCCGGCGCCCAGCGGCAGCCCGGACGCCCCGAGCGCGGCCACCCCGAACAGGGTGGTCGTCGCCGGCATCCGGCGGGCCAGACCGCCCAGCCGGTCGAGGTCACGCAGCCCGGTCGCGGCCAGCACCGACCCGGCGGCGAGGAAACCGAGGCTTTTGAACGCCGCGTGCGCGACGAGGTGCAGCATGGCGGCGGCCGCGGCGATTGTCGCCGGGCCGTGCGCACCGGCGGCCGCGAACAGGGTGGCGGCTCCCAATGCCAGCGTGATCAACCCGAGGTTCTCGGTTGTCGAATAGGCGAGTAGCCGTTTGAGATCCGCGGCCACGGAGGCCTGCACCACGCCGTAGAGCGCCGACACCCCGCCGACGACCATCAACGTGAGTCCCCACCAGCGCGGCCCCGGGCCGAGCAGCTGCAGATCGACGCGGCAAATGCCGTAGACCCCGAGGTTGACCATCGCCGCGCTCATCAGCGCCGACACCGGGCTCGGCGCCTCCGGGTGGGCGCGCGGCAACCACGCGTGCAGCGGTACCAGTCCGGCCTTGGAACCGAACCCCGCAAGCGTCAACAGAAACACCGCGGTGCGCGCGCCCGGCGGTATTGGGTGCAAGTCGGCAAACCGGTCTGCGCCACCAGCTGCCGACAACACCATCAGCCCGACGAGTATCGCGACGAAACCCAACTGGGTCATCACCGCATACACCAACGCGGCAGAGCGAACCTGCGGGCGGGTGTGGTGGGCCAGCACCAACACCAACGACGCGACCGCCATCAACTCCCATGCCAGCAGGAAAGTGGTGACCGACCCCGCGGCGGGCACCAGCAGCATCGCCGCGACAAACGCCGGCAACACCGCCAGGGTCACCGGTCCCAGGTGTTCGCGGCGGGCATACCCGATCGCGTACAGCCCGACCACGACCGCGACCGCCCCCGTAAGCGCCATGAAGAATCCGCCCAGCGGATCGAGACCCAGCTGGACGCCCGCCAGCGGAAGCAACCATCCGATGCGGACCGAGCGCACCTGACCGAACATTCCCAATGCGCCTGCCCATACCCCGGCCCCACCCAGCAGCGAGGTCAGCACGCCCGCGCAGATGGATGTCCGGTCGTTGCGGCGCATCAGGTTTGGTGCGGGCACCGCACCGGTCGCCAACGCTGCGGTCACTTGCCGGTCACCGACCGCAGGGCCGCGACGATCTGGCTCGGTGTCGGCGGGCACCCCGGGATTTCCACGTCCACGTGCACCACCTCGCCGACCGCGCCCGCCACACCATAGGCGTCCCGGAAGACCCCCCGGTTGATGGCGCAGTCGCCACAGGCGATCACCCGCCGTGGTCGCGGCGTGGCCTCGATCGTGGTGCGCAACGGGCCGGCCATATTGTGTGTCACGACGCCGGTGACCAGCAGCGCATCCGCATGGCGCGGGGAGGCCACCAAGCGGGCACCGAACCGCTCGGCGTCATAGACCGGCCCGAACGCGCCCGCGATTTCCACCTCGCACCCATTGCACGACCCCGCGTCGACGTGCCGGATCTGAAGCGAACCACGCACTCCGGCAGGCGGTTTAGTCATTGGCTCCGGTGCGGGCGGTGCGGGTTCGGCGATCCGACCGACCCTGAAGACTTTGCTGACCCAGCCCATGGCCGTTACTCCGCACCGCCGGCGCGCAGGCCTTCCAACATCGCCACGCGGTCGCTGAGCACCCCGGTGAGAACCTTGCGTGCCACCATCAGCAGTTCGGCGATGTCCGGCGACGCGATCGAGTAGATCATCGTGTTGCCGTCCCTGAGCGCCTCTACCACACCGGCTCGGCGCAGAACGCCGAGCTGCTGCGACAGATTCGATGCTTCGAGCCCGACCTCTGGCAGCAATTCGGCGACCGACTTGTCGCCCGCCACCAGAAGCTCCAGAATCCTGATCCGCGCGGGATGCCCCAGCGTCTTGAAGAACTCCGCCTTGAGCTTGTGCAGCGGCTCCGTCACGATAAGACTCCTGAAGAATACAAACTTCCTATGTTTGAACGATTGAAGAATCTATCAGATAGTGCTGCGCTGTTCACCTCGAGCGGTCAAGCACCCGGGTCGGCGATACTCAGTCGCGTGCAGGCAACGTCGCCAAGAAAGATTCGACCGCCTCGCGGTACACCTGCGGCGCTTCGTCGTGAACCAGGTGGCCGGCTTCCGCAACATGCAAATAGGTTGCGGCAGAATTTCTTTCGGCCATTTCCCGCATCTGCCCCGGCGGCGTGACCGAGTTGCCGGCCTCGATGAGCAGCGCCGGGGCCCGCACCGCCTGCCACTGCTCCCAGTAGTCGCGGGTGCCCCATTCGGCGGCGATCTCGATCCACCGCGCGGTGTGACCGTGCAGGCGCCAACCGGTGGCGGTGCGGTCGAAGGCCTCCAGGAAATACCGCCCGGCAACGGGCCCGAACTCGTCGAATACCCGCTCCGCGGAATCGAATTCGACCGGAAGGGCGTGCAGCCACGGTTCCCATGGACCGGTGGTGCGGCCACGGAAGTCCGGGGCCATGTCCTCGAGCACCAGCGCGGAAACCAGTTCCGGACGCTCCGCGGCCAGACACCACGAGTGCAGGGCGCCCATCGAATGCCCGACCAGCGTGACCGGCGTCTCCAGCGTGCTCACCGCGTCGGCCAGGTCGGCCACGAACCGTTCGGTGCTGATCGGGTGCGGGTCGTCGACGCCGCGGCCCCGATGCCACACGGCGTCGTAGGTGTACACGGCCCGCAGCCGAGTCAGCCACGGCAGCTGACGCGACCACGTGGTGCCCCGCCCCATCAGGCCGTGCACCAGCACCAACGGCTCGCCTTGTCCTCCGCGGCAAGTCAGCAGATCACTGGGCATGTCACCATCCTGCGTGCCCCGCCCTGAAGTTGGACAGGCCGGGCGAAGGGGTAGCCTAGCGCCATGCCGCCAGTGGTGAAGATCAACGCAATCGAAGTACCCGCCGACGCCGGCCCGGAGCTGGAGAAGCGGTTCGCACACCGGGCGCACGCGGTCGACAACCAGCCCGGCTTCCTCGGGTTTCAGCTGCTGCGCCCGATCAAGGGCGAGAACCGCTACTTCGTCGTGACGCAGTGGGAGTCCGAAGAGGCATTTCAGGCGTGGGCGCAGGGGCCTGCCATTTCGGCCCATGCCGGTGAGCGGGCCAACCCGGTGGCGACCGGGGCCTCGCTGCTGGAATTCGAGGTTGTGATGGACGTTGCCGGCAACAAGCAGGCTGACTAGCGGGTTCTCGGCCCGGCGCCGCGCGACGGCGTTGAGTGCCGCCACCGCACTGGTAGTGACGTTCGCGCCCGGTTGCGCCCCGTCCCCTTCACCGCAGGCAAACGCGGCCAATCCCGGCCGGCAGATCGACGTCCGAACGCCGCCCGGTATCCGGGCCCAGCAGACGCTGGACATGCTCAACTCGGACTGGCCCATCGGCCCGGTCGGCGTCGGCACGCTGGCCGCGCCCGACATGGTCAAATCGGTGGAAACCACCATGGAGGGGCTCTGGTGGGACCGTCCGTTCACCCTCAACGGCGTGGACCTGGGCGCCAGCGTGGCCACGTTGCACCTGACGTCCTCCTACGGTGCGCGACAAGACATCCGCATCCACACCGACGACGGCGGGTGGGTCGATCGGTTCGACCTCGAGACGCAGGCGCCGAAGATCAATTCGTGGCACGACATCGATGCGGTGTTGAGTAAGACCGGCGCCCGCTACTCCTACCAGGTCGCCAAGGTCGACAATGGGCACTGCGACCCGGTCGCGGGCACCAACACCGGTGAATCTTTGCCGCTCGCATCGATTTTCAAGTTGTATGTGCTGCACGCCCTGGCGGGTGCCGTCAAGGACGGAACGGTCTCCTGGGACGATCAGCTGACCGTCACCGACAAGAGCCGGGCGGTGGGCTCATCCGGTTTGGAACTGCCTGCCGGAGCCCATGTTTCGGTTCGGACGGCCGCCGAGAAGATGATCGCGACCAGCGACAACATGGCGACCGACCTGCTGATCGGAAAGATGGGCACACACGCCATCGAGGAAGCGCTCGCGACGGCGGGCCACCACGACCCGGCCAGCATGACGCCTTTCCCCACGATGTACGAGCTGTTCTCGATCGGCTGGGGTAAGCCGGACCTGCGCAGCCAATGGCAGCATGGGTCACCGCAAGTCCGTGCTCAGCTGCTGACGCAGGCGAATTCGACTCCCTACGAGCCAGATCCGACCCGCGCCCACGCCCCGGCGTCGTCCTACGGCGCGGAGTGGTACGGCAACGCCGAGGACATCTGTCGGGTCCACGCGGCGCTGCAGGCCGACGCCGTCGGCAAGGCCGCACCGGTCAGACAGATCCTCTCCGCGGTGTCGGGTATCCAGCTGGACCGCAACGTCTGGCCATACATCGGCGCGAAAGCCGGTGGCCTGCCCGGTGATCTGACATTCAGCTGGTACGCCGTCGACAAAACGCAGCAGCCGTACGTGGTCAGCTTCCAGCTCAACTGGCCACGCGACCACGGGCCGACCGTGACCGGGTGGATGCTGCAGGTCGCCAAGCAGGCCTTCGCGCTGATAGCACCGCGCTGAGGAGTTACCAGCGAAGCGTCCAGCAGCCGCCGCGGTAATGCAGGGTGGTTCGACTGACCGGCGCGATATCGATGCGCCAGAACGATTTCGCGGGGACGTCCAGGGCCAGCAGGATCGCCGCCCGGATCACCGCGGGGTGTGTCACCGCGACGGTGGCCGATGCGTTCTCGGTCAACGAATTCAGCCACCGGGCCACACGTTGCATCAGGTCGGCGATCGACTCGCCGCCGTGCGGCGCCCGGGTGGGATCGGTCAGCCAGACCGTCAGGTCGCCGGGGGGCACGTCCTGAAGCCTGTTCCCTTGCCATCGACCGCAATTCAGGTCGGTCAGGAGCGGGTCGGTTGCGGCGTCCAATCCCAGCAAGTCCGCCGTTTGGTGGGCCCGTTGCTCGGGTCCGGCGAAATGTCGCGCGCCGCAGCCCAATTGGGCGCCAACGGCTTCGGCCTGTCGACGGCCCATCTCGTTGAGGGGTTCGTCGCCCGGGAAGCGCGCGGCCGCCATGGCGTCGGTCATCGCGTGCGATACCAAGGTCAGCCGGACGACCTTCGTCACGCCGCGATGCTCGATGCCCGTCCGCTCTCGGCGCGGTCCCCCAGCAGCCGGCCGGCCAGCGTCGCAAATGCCACGCCGATGGTCGCCCACAGCACCAGCTGCGTGGCCAGAGACAGCAACCTGAATTCGTAGAGAACGTCGGCGGGAAAGCCCGGATAGCTGATCGCGCCCGACGTGTCGCGCAGCGGTTCGGGTGTCTCGTCCACATTCGGCAGCAGCACCATCACCACCGCAACCGCCGCGACGTAGGCGCCCGCGGCGAGCAACCGCCCGTGCCACCCGCCGTACCGGGCCGTCAGCCCCCGCGCCAGCCACACCGCGGCGATGGCCAGCACCACCGACGCCAGCACCATCACCAGATACCAGCCGGTGCGCGCCCCGATCGTGTCCGCCTGGCCGACGGCCGGTGGGTTCGGCGGATACTTCACGAACGGCACCAGGTACACCGCGACGAAGGCGGCCGCCGCGAGCGCCAGCGAAAGTGCCCGCGCCCCAACGTTTGTCGCGCGCGCGGCAATCACACAGAACAGCACGCCGAACAGCGCACCCATCGCGACGCCGAAGATGAGCACACCGAACCCCAACCCGGCGTTGGACTGCACCCCGCGGCCGAACAACTCAGCGCCGTGCTCGTGCACTCCGTGAGCGTTCTCGGCGTCGATTCGTCCGTCCTCGAAAGCGATCGCGCGGCCGATCACCGGCTCGGCGCATAGGCGGGCGAAGGCGAACGCCAGCACCGCGCCGATTGCACCGGCCAGCAGGCCGCGTCCGATCAGACGCTTCTCCACGCGATCAGTGGCAGGGGAAGCCGAGCAGATGCCGCGCGTCGTGCACGAACTCGTGCACGTGCGAATCGCTGCCGAACAGCGACACCGCGCCCTGGTCGATCCCGACGAAGTACAGCGCCAACAGCGCCAGGAAGGTGGTGGCCGCCAACCAGACCGCGGCACTTGCCGCCGACAGATCAACCGATCGGGTGCGGGTGGCAGTTACCCGAGGATGAGACATTGATCGGACTCCTTCCGGGGATATACGCGTCCCCGCTGGTGATGACGGGCTCTGGGTCTGACTATCGACAGTGGCGCGACCGTTCTGGACTTTCACCAGATTCCGTTGCCCGTCAGGACGAAAGTCAGTGTAAACCGAAGGTCAATGCTGTGGCGGGGGGACGCCGTAGCCCAGCTGGCTGGCCGTGTATTTCGCCGCCTCGGTGACCGGTATGGCCTGAACCGCCGTGCCGTAGGCGCAGATCTCGGTCCACACGTCGCCGATTTCGGTCGTGTCGAATCGCATTGCGACGATCGCGTTGCCGCCGCGATTACGCGCCTCGTCGATCAGCCGCGCCATCGCCTCATTGCGGCTCTCGGCCAGGTTCTTGGTCATGCCGGCCAGCTCGCCGCCGAACATGGCCTTGAAGCCCGCGCCCATCTGGGAGAACGCGTTGCGTGAGCGGACGGTCAACCCGAACACTTCGCCGCAGACACGCTGGATCTCCCAGCCCGGGAGGTCATTGGTCGTCACGATCAGCACAGGCGGACCCCCTGATCACAGCGAAAACGGGCGGTTAGTCCCGTCGAGACTAACCGCCCGTTTCCGGTAATCGCTACTGCGTTTCGGGGGCGGCGTGCGCTCCGGCCTTCGCCAGGTCCGGCTCGGCCGGCGGCTTGCGCGCTCCGGTGAACGTGAACACCGCGTCCTCGCCGGCACCTTCGCCGTCCCAGTTGTCCACATCGACGGTGACCACTTGTCCGGGTCCGACCTCGTCGAAGAGGATCTTCTCCGAGAGCTGGTCCTCGATCTCGCGCTGGATGGTGCGCCTCAGCGGGCGAGCACCCAGCACCGGGTCGAAGCCACGCTTGGCCAGCAAGGACTTGGCCTTGTCGGTCAGCTCCAGCGCCATGTCCTTGGTCTTGAGCTGAGTGGCGACCCGGGTGATCATCAGATCGACCATCTTGATGATCTCGTCGCGGGTCAGCTGGTGGAAGACGATGACTTCGTCGATGCGGTTGAGGAACTCCGGGCGGAAGTGCTTCTTCAGCTCGTCGTTGACCTTCTGCTTCATCCGCTCGTAGTCGTTCGCACCGCCACCCTGGGTGAAGCCCAGGCCGACCGGCTTGGAGATGTCGGAGGTGCCGAGGTTGGAGGTGAAGATCAGCACGGTGTTCTTGAAGTCCACCGTGCGGCCCTGACCGTCGGTGAGACGGCCGTCCTCCAAAACCTGCAACAGGCTGTTGTAGATCTCCTGATGCGCCTTCTCGATCTCGTCGAACAGCACCACCGAGAACGGCTTGCGCCGCACCTTCTCGGTGAGCTGGCCGCCTTCTTCGTAGCCGACATATCCCGGTGGGGCACCGAACAACCGCGACGCGGTGAACCGGTCGTGGAACTCGCCCATGTCGATCTGGATGAGCGCGTCCTGGTCGCCGAACAGGAACTCCGCCAGCGCCTTGGACAGCTCGGTCTTACCGACACCGGACGGACCGGCGAAGATGAACGAACCCGACGGGCGCCGCGGATCCTTCAGCCCGGCGCGGGTGCGACGGATCGCCTTGGAAACGGCCTTGACCGCGTCCTCCTGGCCGATGATCCGCTTGTGTATCTCATCTTCCATGCGCAGCAACCGGGTGGTCTCGGCCTCGGTGAGCTTGAACACCGGGATGCCGGTCCAGTTACCCAGCACCTCGGCGATCTGCTCGTCGTCGACCTCGGCGACCACGTCCATATCGCCTGAACGCCATTGCTTTTCGCGTTCGGCGCGCTGGGCAACCAGTTGCTTCTCCCGATCGCGCAGGCTGGCCGCCTTCTCGAAGTCCTGGGCGTCGATCGCCGATTCCTTCTCCCGGCGGGCGTCGGCGATCTTCTCGTCGAACTCACGCAGGTCTGGCGGCGCGGTCATCCGGCGGATCCGCATCCGGGCGCCCGCCTCGTCGATCAGGTCGATCGCCTTGTCCGGCAGGAACCGGTCGTTGATGTACCGGTCGGCCAGCGTGGCGGCGGCAACGATCGCAGCGTCGCTGATCGAAACCCGGTGGTGCGCCTCGTAGCGGTCGCGCAGACCCTTGAGGATCTCGATGGTGTGCTCCACCGTCGGCTCGCCGACCTGCACCGGCTGGAAGCGGCGCTCCAGCGCGGCGTCCTTTTCGATGTACTTGCGGTACTCGTCGAGCGTGGTGGCACCGATGGTCTGCAGCTCGCCGCGGGCCAGCTTGGGCTTGAGGATTGACGCGGCGTCGATCGCGCCCTCGGCGGCACCCGCGCCGACCAGGGTGTGCAGCTCGTCGATGAACAGGATGATGTCACCGCGGGTGTTGATCTCCTTGAGCACCTTCTTCAGGCGTTCCTCGAAGTCACCGCGGTAGCGGCTACCCGCCACCAGCGATCCCAGGTCGAGCGTGTAGAGCTGCTTGTCTTTCAGCGTCTCCGGGACCTCGCCGTGCACGATGGCCT
Organism: uncultured Actinomycetota bacterium; assembly: GCA_963850895.1. Lineage (GTDB taxonomy): Bacteria > Actinomycetota > Actinomycetes > Mycobacteriales > Mycobacteriaceae > Mycobacterium. Next base: position 338,988 of record CAWKNK010000011.1, read on the forward strand.
GCGCCAGGCCTTCGACGACCGCGGTCTTGCCGACGCCGGGCTCGCCGATCAGCACCGGGTTGTTCTTGGTGCGCCGGCTCAGCACCTGCATCACCCGCTCGATTTCCTTCTCGCGGCCGATGACCGGGTCCAGCTTGCCTTCCATCGCGGCGGCCGTCAGGTTGCGCCCGAACTGGTCGAGCACCAGCGACGTGGACGGGCTGCCCGATTCGCCGCCGCGACCACCGGTCCCGGCTTCTGCGGCCTCCTTGCCCTGGTAGCCCGACAGCAGCTGGATCACCTGCTGGCGCACCCGGGTCAGTTCGGCGCCGAGCTTCACCAGCACCTGGGCGGCCACGCCCTCACCCTCGCGGATAAGTCCCAGCAGAATGTGCTCGGTGCCGATGTAGTTGTGGCCGAGCTGCAGCGCCTCGCGCAAGCTCAGCTCGAGAACCTTCTTGGCGCGCGGCGTGAACGGGATGTGTCCCGACGGCGCCTGCTGGCCCTGGCCGATGATCTCCTCGACCTGGCTGCGAACGCCCTCGAGCGAGATCCCCAGCGACTCCAGCGACTTCGCTGCGACGCCTTCGCCCTCGTGAATCAAACCCAACAGGATGTGCTCGGTGCCGATGTAGTTGTGGTTGAGCATCCGGGCCTCTTCTTGCGCCAGGACGACGACCCTGCGGGCACGGTCGGTAAATCGTTCAAACATCGGTGGTTACCTGCTCTCCCTCACCATCGGTACAACACAACTACCGGTCCAGTGGGGCCGGAACGCGTACCTGCCATCCACTGTAATGGTCGGCCTGCCAGGGGGCCTAACCTTGCGGTCCTTGCTGTTCAAGACCCGCAGGCCCGTTTCGGGCGATCTCCCCTGCGATTACAGCGCCGTAACTGAAGCAACGTGGCCGAGTGCCAATTCGTTTCCTTTAATCACCGACGATCTTTTCGCCGCCAGCGAAATGACAAACCGGCGCCCGGGCCGTGCAGCCGGGCGCCGGTCAGACGTTTGTCAGGTCGCCGCGTGGAACGCGTCGATGACGTCGGCCGGGATGCGGCCGCGCGTCGACACGTTGTGGCCGTTACGACGAGCCCATTCGCGGATCGCCGCGCTCTGCTCACGGTCGATCGCGCCACGGCCGCGACCGGAGCCGGAACGCCCACGCCGCCGACCGCCGACCCGACGACCTGCTTCCACCCATTGCTTCAGGTCCCCGCGGAGTTTCGCGGCATTCTTGGACGAAAGGTCAATCTCATAGGTCACCCCGTCAAGCCCGAATTCGACCGTTTCGTCGGCTGCGCCGGCACCGTCGAAATCATCGACCAAGGTGACGGTCACTTTTTTCGCCATTAGCTTATCCTCGCATTTCGTCCTGAGCAGTTGCTGAGCAGTTTGGGTGAGCCTCCCCGGGTCACCAATCTGCCATAACAAGGAAGCATACTCAATCCGGCCGCAAGGCGCACAGTTGCACTTTTCAAGTGGAGTGCGGCCGAACAATCGGGAACAAAACTGTCTCCCGAATTGACAGTCCAGTCAAAGACATCAACAACCGATCGATACCCATTCCCGTTCCGGTACACGGCGGCATCGCATACTCGAGGGCGGCAAGAAAATCTTCGTCGAGCACCATAGCTTCGTCGTCGCCGGCCGCCGCGGCGCGGGCTTGCGCGGCGAATCTCTCCCGCTGCACGACGGGGTCGTTCAGTTCGGAGTACCCGGTGGCCAGTTCGATCCCGCGCAAGTAGAGGTCCCACTTCTCGGTCACGCCGGGGATGCTGCGGTGCTGACGCGTCAAAGGCGTTGTCTCCACTGGGAAGTCCCGCACGAAGGTGGGCGCCACCAGCGCGTTGCCCACCGTGTGCTCCCAGAGCTCCTCGACGAGCTTTCCATGCCCGTAGCCACGATTGTCGGGAATCTCGACCCCGAGCCGGTCCGCGATGGCCCAAAGCCGCTCGACCGACGTCTCGGGTGTGATCTCTTCTTCGAGTGCCGCCGACAGCGACGGGTACATTTGAATCGACGCCCATTCTCCGTCTATGTCGTAGACGCTCCCGTCGGGCAGCGGTAGTTGTCTGGTTCCGATCGCCTCATCGGCGACCTCTTGAATAAGCTCACGCGTGACCACTGCCGAATCGTCATAGGTTCCGTACGCCTGGTAGGTCTCCAGCATGGAGAATTCCGGAGAATGGGTGGAATCCGCGCCTTCGTTTCGGAACACTCGATTTACTTCGAAGACCCTGTCGAAACCACCGACGACGCAGCGCTTGAGGAACAGTTCCGGCGCGATCCGCAGGTACAGATCGATGTCGAGAGCATTGGAATGCGTGACGAACGGCCGCGCCGTCGCGCCACCCGCCAGTGTCTGCAACATAGGCGTTTCGACTTCGAGAAACCCCCGCCGTTCGAGTGCGTTGCGTATCGCGCGGACCACGGCGATTCTCTGCCGCGCCACCGTGCGGGCCTGGGGACGGACGATCAGGTCGACGTAGCGCTGCCGCACCCGCGCCTCTTCGCTCATCTCCTTGTGGGCCACGGGCAGGGGCCGCAGCGACTTGGCCGCCAGCTGCCAGGAATCGGCGAGGACGGACAATTCGCCGCGGCGTGAGCTGATCACATTGCCGTGCACGTAGATGATGTCGCCGAGGTCGACGTCGGCTTTCCACGCGTCGAGCGATTCCCGGCCCACCTTGTCGAGGCTGATCATCACCTGCAGGGTGGTGCCGTCGCCCTCCTGGAGCGTCGCGAAGCACAATTTCCCGGAGTTGCGCGCGAATATCACCCGGCCGGCTATGCCGACGATGTCGTCGGTTGCAGTGTCGATCGCCAGGTCGGGATGGTCGGCGCGCACCTGCGCCAGGGTGTGGGTGCGTTCGATGGCGACCGGGTAGGGCTCACGGCCCTCCGCCAACAACCGAGCGCGCTTGTCCCGGCGGATCCGGAACTGCTCGGGCAGGTCTGCTGCTGCATCCTCACTGGCGTCACTCACGACGTGCCAGCTTAAATGACCGGGCTCTGGGCGTGCGTTGACGCCGTGTCAGCGCGCGGTCTTCAGCCGACCGCGCTGGGCGTCCCGGTTGCGTTCGAAGACCAGCCGCAACCCGTGCAGGGTCAGATGTTGGTCGTAATGGCTGGCCGTGTGCAGCTCGGGCAGCAGCAGCGGCGCCGTATGTCCCGTGGCCACCACCGCGACGTCGTCGCCAGCGAAGCCGTCGACGTCCTCGCGGATGCGTCCGACCAGACCGTCGACCAGCCCGGCGAAGCCGAATACCGCTCCCGCCTGCATGCATTCGACGGTGTTCTTGCCCACCACCGAACGGGGGCGGGACAGTTCCACCCGGCGCAGCGCGGCCGAGCGGGCCGCGGCGGCATCGGAGGAAACCTGCACGCCCGGCGCGATCGCGCCGCCGAGGAATTCACCCTTGGCCGACACGACGTCCACGCAGATCGACGAACCGAAGTCGATGACGATGGCCGCGCTGTGAAACCGGTGGAATGCCGCCAGGCAGTTGACGATTCGGTCGGCACCCACTTCCTTCGGGTTGTCGACGAGCAGCGGGATGCCGGTGCGCACGCCCGGCTCGATCAGCACGTGCGGCACCGACGGCCAGTACTGGTCGAGCATGATCCGCACCTCGTGCAGCACCGACGGGACGGTGGAGAGGGCGGCGGCGCCGGTGAGCCGCTCGGAGTCGTCGCCGATCAGGCCGTCGATGGTCAGTGCCAGCTCGTCGGCGGTGACCTCGGATTCGGTCCGGATTCGCCACTGCTGCAAGACTTTTGCGTGCTCACTGGACCCGGAGATCAGCCCCACGACGGTGTGGGTGTTACGGACGTCGATGGCCAGCAGCACGGCTACCGCGCAACGATTCGGGGGTCGAGCAACTCGGCGGCGTCTGCGGGCACGAAGGCCGGGTCGTGGCCCAGGTCGATCGGCTTGTTGTCGGCGTCGACGAACACGATGTGCGGCTGGTAGGACCGCGCCTCCGCCTCTTCCATGGTCCCGTACGCGATCAGGATCACCAGATCACCCGGGTGCACGAGATGGGCTGCGGCGCCGTTGATTCCGATTACCCCACTGCCGCGCTCCCCGGTGATCGCATAGGTGACCAGGCGGGCACCGTTGTCGATGTCGACGATCGTCACTTGCTCGCCCTCGAGCAGGTCCGCAGCCTCCATCAGGTCGGCGTCGATGGTCACCGAGCCGACGTAGTCCAGGTCGGCCTGCGTGACGGTGGCGCGGTGAATCTTCGACTTGAGCATTGTCCGTAGCATCAATTCCTCCAAGATGATTCACGGGTGTCCCGATATCCGTCCGGCCCCACGGGTGCCGGCGAAGTTCCGATCTCGATCGCGATGTTGTCCAGCAGTCTGGTCCTGCCCAGCCGGACGGCAACCAGCAGCCGGCCGGTCCTGTCGGCCTGCAGCGGACCCAGGTCCGCGTCGAGCAACTCGAGGTAGTCGACCGTAAGCTCGGGCACCGCCTCGAGCACCGCGCGCGCCGCGTCCAGCGCGGCCTGCGCCCCGGCATCCGCGGCGTGCGCCGCCGCCGTCAACGCCGCCGACACGGCCACGGCCGCCTCGCGCTGCACCGGGTCGAGGTAGCGGTTGCGCGACGACATGGCGAGCCCGTCGGCCTCCCGGATGGTGGGCACGCCGACCACCGCGACGTCGAGGTTCAGGTCGGCGACCATCTGGCGGATCAGCACCAGCTGCTGATAGTCCTTCTCGCCGAAGAACACTCGGTCGGGGCGCACGATCTGCAGGAGCTTGCACACCACGGTCAGCACGCCGGCGAAGTGGGTCGGTCGCGGACCGCCCTCGAGGTCCGCCGCCAACGGACTGGGCTGCACGGTGGTGCGCAGGCCGTCGGGGTACATCGCCGCGGCCGTTGGCGCGAACACGATTTCGACGCCTTCGCCGCGCAGCAGCGCCACGTCGTGGTCCAGGGTCCGCGGGTAGGCGTCGAGGTCTTCTCCCGCGCCGAACTGGAGCGGGTTGACGAAGATCGACACCGCCACCACCGAGCCGGGCACCCGCTTGGCGGCGCGCACCAGGGCGAGGTGACCCTCGTGCAGCGCGCCCATGGTGGGCACCAGCATCACCCGGCGGCCGGTGTGGCGCAGCACGCGGCAGACGTCCGTGACGTCGCGCGGGCGCGAGTACACGTTGAGTTCGCCGGCATTGAAGGCGGGCGGCTTGCCTGGTCTCATCCCGCCAGGACCTCGATGACGTCGGCGGGAGCGTGTGCGCGCCGGGCGGTCCGCAGGGCGTTCACCCGGTACGCCTGCGCCAGTTCCGGGTCCACCTGGTTCAGCGCGGCGAGATGCCCGGCGACCGCGGCCGCATCACCGCGCGCGACCGGGCCGGTGAGCGCGGCCTGCCCGCGTTGCAGGGTGTTTTCCAGCGCCGCGCGGGCCAGCGGCCCGACGATGCGTTCGGCGATGCCGCCGGGCTGGTCGTCGACGGATTGTTGTCCGAGCAGTTCGCTGCCGCGGAGCGCGGCCCGCAACGCATCGAGCGCGTCGGTGAGCAACGTCACGAGGTGGTTGCCCGCATGCGCCAGGGCGGCGTGGTACAGCACACGGGCTTCCTCACGCACGCAGAACGGTTCGCCGCCCATTTCCAGGACGAGTGACTGCCCGATCGCGTAGCCCACGTCGTCGGCCGCGGTGATGCCGAAGCAGGTGTCGGGCAGCCTGCTGATGTCCTCGTCGGACCCGGTGAACGTCATCGCCGGGTGAATCGCGAGCGGTATGCAACCGTCCTGGGTCAGCGGCGCGAGGATGCCGACCCCGTTGGCGCCGGACGTGTGGACGACGATCGTGCCCGGCCGCACCGACGACGTCGCGGCCAACCCGGACACCAGGCCGGCGAGTTCACTGTCGGGGACGGCCAGCAGCAGCAGCTCGGCGCCGGCGGCCACGTCCGGCGGCGACACCACCGGGGTATCCGGCAACCGACGCTGCGCCAGCTGCCGCGACGCGTGGGAGATGGCGCTGCACGCCACCACGACGTGGTCGGCGCGCTCCAGCGCGACACCGAGCGCGGTGCCCACCCGGCCGGCCGAGATGACTCCCACCTTGAGCCGGGCCGGGCGCAAACCGTCGAACTGCACCATCGCAGACGACCTCACAGATTTCTTCGTTCGTTCCGGTCCCACTGAAGTGGGTACCGTTCGGTCACTAAAACTGTAGTCGATTAGCGGGCCCACCCCAATGCAAGCCCAATGTGAGGAAGCTCCCAGCTCAGCCGTCGCGGCGACGACGGCGGCCGCCCTCGGACGGCTGGACCTGCAGCCGTGCCAACAGGTCGGCAACCGACTGGCCGCCGGTCTGGGGACCGTCTCCCAGGCCGTCCACTCCCTCAACCTGCGGGTCCGCGCCGCCGTGCCGCGGCGCGTGCGCCGGCGGTGGCGGCGGGGCCAGCCGCGGCGGGGGTTGCTCGGCGACGGGGGGTGGCGACTGTGATGGCGGCGGTGGCGGGGGCGTGGCCGCGGCGGGAACGGGGGGCGGCGGAGCGAACGTTCGCTCGTTCGTGGGCGCGTAATTGGGCACGCCGTAGTCGCGGTACTCCGCCGAGTGGCGCGACCGCGCCCGGCGGCCCGACTCGCCGTACGGCGGCGGGGACACCGGCTCGACGTGCGGGCCGCCCCAGGCCTCCTCTGGTTCGGAGTGGCGGGCGCGTCGCCGCCGGCCCGACGTATCGTCGGCCGGCGGGCCGGACGGATCGGAGCCGGCCCAGTGGCTGCCCGGCGTTCCGGGCGGCAGCCACAGTCCGGACGCACCCGCCGGCTGCCACCCCTGCACTTGCGGTTGGGGCTTCCGGCTCCGGCCCGGCGGCGCGGCGCTGTACGACGGCTCGGGTTGGGCCGGCGGCACCGGCTCATGGGGTGATTCGTACTGGTGACGGACCCGCTCGCGGCGGGGCGACGGCTGCCGGGGCGGCAACAGCGGTTCCTCGGGCACGTCGATGATCGCCGTGTCGTCGGCACGGCTCGGCGGATTGTCCTGGGGGACGGAGGTGACCCGATCGCTGGCGACCCAGTCGTAGGGCGCGTCCCGCGGGGTCTCGCCGTTGCGGTCCCACTCGCTGTACGCGCGTTCGGGCGGCGCCTCGGTCTCGGGCGTCTCCAGCGCCGGGCGATGCGCGAGATCAGTGTCGAACAGAATCTCCAGGCTGGTGCGCAACGCGCTCAACTCCGCGCGCAGCTCGGCCAGGTCGTCGGCGGACTCAGCTCGCAGCTCGGAAGCCAGCTCGCGGCGCAGCTGGGACTCAACGGTCAGCTCGTACTCGCGGCGGGCCGAGATTTCCCGATCCAACTGCAGGTCGTACACCAGCTTCAGGTCGCGGACGCGGGATTGATCCGCGTCGCTCTGGCGGCGGTACAGCACCGAGACGAATGCACCGGCGACTGCGGCCCACAGCGCCAGGATTACAGCGAGCTTGAGGAGTTCCACCCGATTGGTGAAAACCAATGCGGAACTGGCCCCCATCGCGAGGACCAGCAACGCGGTCAAGAGCACCCAACCCGGCCTGCGGCCGCCGCGCCGCACCCGGGCGCCGCGGGACAGAACGGTCATGGCCTGACTGTACCTGCGCGAGGTCAATCCGCGTGTCGCCCGTACTACGGCGATTCTCACGCGGGTTGTTGGCGACGCACGAACGGGTTAGTTTTCGGCGCCCTCGGGGCGCTCGGTCGGATCCGGCGGCGACTTGCAGCAATGCTGCAGCCATAGCGCGGCAACGAGTAGCGCCAGCGCGCTGACGGCCGCGACCACGGCGCCACTCGTGTCCTCGGCGGCCGCCCGCAGCCAGGACCGCCGCGGCAGGAAGTAAACCAGCACTCCGACCCACCAGCCCAGCATCAGCGCGCCGACCCAGGCCGACGCCTTGGCGATCATCAGGCCGCGCGCCACCGCAAGCGGATGCAGCCAGCCGCGCCCGACGCCGATTTCGCCGTCGCTGATCTTGGCCCGCACGTAGCGCGCCCACAGCGCTTCGGCGACGGCCACCGCCAGCAGCGACACGCCCGTCCACACCGTGATGGGCGGAAACCACCGGTACAGGGCGGTCACCAGCAGATAACCCACCACCGCAGCGCCGACCACCGCGGCGGTCAGGTCACGTTTCCTGGTAGGTCCCATCAGGTTTCCGGTTTCCGGTCGGCCGGGGACCTCATCGCCCGCTCGAGCGTCAGGCTGGTCAGCCGGACGCTTTCCCGGTCGGCCGGTTCCAGCTCGGCAAGCAGGCTCGCGACGGGCCGCGGACCCTCGCCGACGGTCAGCTGGGCATCGGGGTCGATGGCAAGCCACGGAATCAGGACGAAGGCCCGCAAATGGGCCAGCGGGTGCGGCAGCGTCAGGTTGTTCTCGCGGGAGGTCACCTCCGCCTCGCCGTAGCAGGCGATCAGGTCGACGTCGAGGGTGCGCGGACCCCAGCGCTCGCCGCGCACCCGGCCCGCCGCCCGCTCGAATTCCTGGGCTCGGCGCAGCCAGCACTGCTCGTCGCACGCCGGGTCGTTGGCGATCAGCACCGCGTTGAGAAACGGCGCCTGATCGACCCGGCCCCACGGGTCGGTTTCATACACCGGGGACACCGCGAGCACCGTCTCGCCCAGCCCGTCGACGACCGACTGCAACCGCGCCAGGCGGTCCCCCAGGTTTGAGCCGATGGACAGCACCACCCACGTCATAGGCGCCACTTTCCCGGCGGTACCCCCATGACCGCGGCTATGCCGGCGCCGTCGTCGTCGCGCGTCACAACGCCCGGCCCGCCGGGACCACCGAACCGCGACCTCCGCGCCGCGACCGCCGCACCACCACCGCGACGTCGGCGAACTGCTGCGGGATCGGAGCCTGCGGCTTGTGGACCACCACCTCGACGGCATGCACCCGCTCGTCTTCCATCACCCGGTCGGCGATCTCACCCCCGACCGTTTCGATCAAATTGCGCGGCGGCCCGGCCACGACGTCGGCCGCCAGCCCAGCCAGGGCGGCGTAGTCGTACGTGTCCGCCACCTCGTCGCTGGCGGCGGCCCGGGCGAGGTCGATCCACACCGTCATATCGACGACAAAGTCCTGCCCGTCGGCGCGCTCGTGATCGAAAACTCCGTGTCGCCCACGAATCGTCAACCCCCGCAATTCAATTCGATCAGCCATCGTCTCCAGCCAGCTCAGTCTGCTGCGTTTCCGTCTGCGCCCAAGCCCCAACCACCTTGAGGGCGTCGACCGTGGCTCGCACGTCGTGCACGCGAACACCCCACGCCCCATACAGCGCTGCCAGCGCGGAGATCACCGCGGTCGCCGTCTCGCGGCCGCCAGGCGGTCGCGGCGAGCCATTTGGCCCGGCTAACAACGTACCGAGGAACCGTTTACGCGACGCGCCCAGGAGCACCGGGATTCCGGTTGCGACCAGCTGCGGCAACGCGTGCAGCAGCGCCCAATTGTGTTGAGCCGTCTTGGCGAATCCAAGGCCCGGGTCGATCACCAGCTTGGCGGGGTCGACGCCCGCGGCCACCGCGGCGTCGACGCTGGCAAGCAGCTCGTCGCGCACTTCGGCGACCACGTCGTCGTAGTGCGGGGCCGTATGCGGGCGATCCGCGGAGACCGACCGCCAGTGCATCAGCACCCAGGGCACGCCGGCGTCGGCCAGCAGCGGCGCCATCGCGGGATCGGCACGTCCTCCCGACACGTCGTTGACGATCCGCGCGCCGTTCTGCAGCGCCGCCCGCGCGACGTCGGCGTGCATCGTATCGATGCTCACCGTGATTCCTTCTGCCACAAGCTCTTTGACGACAGGAATCACGCGAGATGTCTCGACCCGGGAGTCGATTCGCGTGGCGCCGGGCCGAGTCGACTCCCCCCCGACGTCGACGATGTCCGCGCCTTCTGCGGCCAGCGCCAGTCCGTGCGCCACGGCGTTGCCGGCTTCGAGATAGCGCCCGCCATCGGAGAACGAGTCGTCAGTGACGTTCAGGACTCCCATAACCTGCACAGGCGCCGACTCACTTACGCAGGATGAGGTCCAGCGCTTCGGCTCGAGAAGCGGCGTTGGTCTTGAACTGGCCGCGCACCGCCGAGGTGGTGGTGACCGCGCCGGGCTTGCGAACGCCGCGCATGGCCATGCACAGGTGCTCGGCCTCGATCACGACGATCACCCCCCGCGGATTGAGTTTGTTCATCAGGGCGTCGGCGATCTGGCTGGTGAGCCGTTCCTGCACCTGCGGCCGCTTGGCGTAAAGGTCGACCAGTCGCGCGATTTTCGACAGCCCGGTGACCCGTCCGTCGGCACCGGGGATGTAACCGACATGGGCCACACCGTGAAACGACACCAGGTGGTGTTCGCACGTGGAGTACAGCGGGATTTCTTTGATCAGCACCAGTTCGTCGTGTTCTTCGTCGAACATGGTGTTCAACACGCTGTCGGGGTCGGTGTAGAGCCCGGCGAAGATTTCGCGATAGGCGCGGGCGACGCGAGCCGGCGTTTCCCGCAGGCCGTGCCGGTCCGGGTCCTCGCCGATGGCGTGCAACAGCTCCCGGACCGCGGCTTCGACACGCGCCTGGTCGAACACCCGAATTCGGGGGGTGGCGGTGTCCGGCAGCGCCATCGAATCCTCCGTTCGTCAGCCGTGAGCCGGTGGGTTGGACCGGCTCACGTCGTCGTCCTGCTGGTCAGGAGACTTTCCGCCGTCCGGGTTGGGCAGACTCGGCGGCGGGTAGGGCGGATACGGCGGGTAGGGGGGCTGCGCCTGACCCTGCTGGCCCGGATGATGGCCGGGCTGGCCCGGATAACCCGGGTAGTTCCGCGCCGGCTGCGGCCAGTAGGGCTGCTGTGGGGCGGGCGGCGGCGGATACCAGTGATTCGGCTGCTGGTCCTGCGGCGGCCATCCCGGCGCGTGCCAGCCCGCCGGCGCCCCGTAGTCCGGCTGGGTGGGACTGTGCGGCACGCCCGGACGCTGACCGGCTCCTTGAGAGCCGTTGCCGCCGTTGTTGTTTCGGTCGGCGTCCGTTCCCGCGGCCGCGGCGGCTTGGCTGGCCTGCGCGATTGCCGCCTTGAATGCCGGTTCGGGGACCGGTGGCGGCCACGGCTCGCCGCGCTCAATGGCCAGCTCGCCGGGCGTCTTGATCGGCGGTTTGTCCGACGGGATGCGGCCGCCGAAATCGTCGAACATGGTGAGCCGGGGACGCTTTTCGACGTCGGCGAAGATGCCCACCAGCTCGGGCCGGTGCAGGGTTTCCTTTTCCAGCAGCTCGCCGGCCAACGTGTCGAGCACGTCGCGGTATTCGGTGAGGATTTCCCAGGCCTCGGTGTGCGCCGCCTCGATCAGCTTGCGCACCTCGTCGTCGATGTCGCGGGCGACCTCGTGTGAGTAGTCGGCCTGCGTGCCCATGGTCCTGCCCAGGAATGGGTCGCCGTGCTCGGTGCCGTATTTGACGGCCCCGAGTTTGGAGCTCATGCCGAATTCGGTGACCATCGCGCGCGCGATTTTGGTGGCCTGCTCGATGTCGGACACCGCGCCGGTGGTCGGCTCGCGGAAGACCAGTTCCTCGGCCGCGCGCCCGCCCATGGCGAACACCAGCTGCGCGATCATCTCCGAACGGGTGCGGAGGCCCTTGTCTTCCTCCGGCACCGCCACCGCGTGCCCGCCGGTACGCCCCCGCGCCAGGATCGTCACCTTGTAGATCGGCTCGATGTCCGGCATCGCCCAGGCGGCCAGGGTGTGCCCGCCCTCGTGGTAGGCGGTGATCTTCTTCTCCTGCTCGCTGATGATCCGGCCCTTGCGGCGCGGTCCGCCGATCACCCGGTCCACCGCCTCCTCGAGCGCGGCACTGGTGATGACGGTGCCGTTTTCGCGGGCGGTGAGCAGCGCCGCCTCGTTGATGACGTTGGCCAGGTCGGCGCCGGTCATGCCGACGGTGCGCTTGGCCAGCCCTTCGAGGTCCGCGTTCGGGGCGATGGGCTTGCCCTTGGAATGCACCTGCAGCACCGCACGGCGGCCCGCCAGGTCGGGGTTGGACACCGGGATCTGGCGGTCGAAGCGGCCGGGCCGCAGCAGCGCCGGATCGAGGATGTCGGGCCGGTTGGTGGCCGCGATGAGGATGACGCCGGCGCGCGGGTCGAACCCGTCCATTTCGACCAGCAACTGGTTCAGCGTTTGCTCGCGTTCGTCGTGACCGCCGCCGAGGCCGGCGCCGCGCTGGCGGCCCACCGCGTCGATCTCGTCGACGAAAATGATGCACGGGTTGTTCTGCTTGGCCTGCTCGAACAGGTCGCGCACCCGCGACGCGCCGACGCCGACGAACATCTCGACGAAGTCGGAGCCGGAGATCGTGAAAAACGGAACTCCGGCTTCCCCCGCCACCGCGCGGGCCAGCAGCGTCTTACCCGTTCCGGGCGGGCCGTAGAGCAGCACGCCCTTGGGGATCTTGGCGCCCAACGCCTGATAGCGGCCGGGGTTCTGCAGGAAGTCCTTGATCTCATAGAGCTCTTCGACCGCCTCGTCGACGCCGGCAACGTCGGCAAACGTGGTCTTGGGCATGTCCTTGTTGAGCAGCTTGGCGCGGGATTTGCCGAACCCGAAGCCCATTCGGGCGCCGCCCTGCATGCGGGAGAACATCACGAACAGACCCACCAGCAACAGCAGCGGCAGCACGTAGACCAGCAGCTCGCCCAGGATGCTGCCCTGGTTGACCACCGTGCTGACCTTCGCGTTCTTGGCGCTCAGCGCGTTGAACAGGTCGACCGCGTACCCGCTCGGGTATTTGGTGATGACCTTGTCGGAATTCTCGGTGTCGTTGTTGCCCTTTTTCAGGGTCAACCGCAGCTGCTGCTCGCGGTCGTCGATTTGCGCGCTCTTGACGTTGTCGCCGTTGATCTGCGCCACCGCCACCGACGTGTCGACCGGCTTATAGCCGCGGGTGTCGTCGCTGAAATAGAAGAACGACCAACCGAGCAGCAGCACGACGGCAATCGCCGTGATGGTGCGGATAACGTTTTTCCGGTTCATCAATCATCGGCCTTGCTGGCCAGGTCCTTCCCCGATATACACGCAGCTGGAAAAGTCCAGGCTACCGCTCGTGGCGATCGCCAGCTCCGGCAGAGCCGGAGCGCAGCGGGTCGCCACCATTGTTGTCGTGGCGATCGCCAGCTCCGGCAGAGCCGGAGCGCAGCCGGTCGCCGCCATTCTGTGGACATAACGAGCGGGGGTTCCCACGCTGCAGGCCCGGCCGCGGCGAGCTGGGGCACGGCCCGCTCGCGGGGGACACGCCAACGTGACACTGGGCTGCGGGCGGTCGGGTCGGGCGATTCCATCATTCGTAATAACGGGCCTCGACCACGTTGCCGTCCGGATCGGCGAAGTAGTAGCCCTGCGGCGCCCAACCCCGGGCCCCGAAGTTGGGACCCAACCGTGCGCTGGTGTCGAATCCGTCCGCCTGCAGGCGCTGATCCAGCGCGTCGTACTCGGCTTTCGACAGTGCAAGGCAGACGTGGTTGACCGGGTGGCCGGCGCTGCCTTTCAGCCGTGTCATCGACTCGGTGGCGGCGACGTTGGCAAGTGGCAACAAGTCGATGATGGAGTCCTCACACACCCGCACGCTCGGGAACGGCGCATCGCCGGCCTCGAACTCGGCAAACCGGACCGGCGCCAATCCGACCACCCTCGTATAGAAATCCATCGACGCGCGCGGATTTCTCGTCCACAGGACGACGTGGTCGAGCCGCTTCATGCCGAGTCCACCTGCTTTCACATGATGCGAGGGCTTCACGGCGATATCTACCAGGCGACCAAAGCCGTTGGAATGCTATTCGCAATCAGCGCAAATTCTTCTCAGCCCCGGAGGGGTTGTGCTTTGGTGACATGGTGCTCAAATCAACCGAACGGTTAGTAGAAACCAACGGTGTGCAGCTGCGGGTGGTCGAGGCGGGAGAGCGCGGCGCACCCGTAGTGATCTTGGCCCACGGCTTTCCCGAACTGGCCTACTCGTGGCGCCACCAGATACCGGTCCTCGCCCAGGCCGGCTACCACGTGCTGGCGCCAGATCAGCGCGGCTACGGCGGCTCTTCTCGTCCGGAGGCGATCGAGGCGTACGACGTGCACCAGTTGACCGCCGACCTGGTCGGTCTTCTCGACGACGTCGGCGCCGAACGTGCCGTCTGGATCGGACACGACTGGGGCGCCGCCGTGGTGTGGAATGCCCCGTTACTGCACCCGGATCGGGTCGCGGCCGTCGCCGCGCTCAGCGTGCCGGCGGTGCCCCGCCCACAGGTGGCGCCGACGAAGGCGTGGCGGAAGATGTTCGGCGAGAACTTCTTCTACATCCTGTACTTCCAGGAGCCCGGAGTGGCCGACGCCGAACTCGACGCGGACCCCGCCCGCACGATGCGGCGAATGATGGGTGGGTTGCGAACGTCCGGTGATAAGGCCGCGGCGCTGCGGATGGTCGCGCCCGGTCCCGAGGGGCTCATCGATCGCCTTCCCGAACCCGACCGGCTACCGGGCTGGCTCAGCCAAGAAGAGCTCGACCACTACATCAGCGAGTTTGCCCGCACCGGATTCACCGGCGGCCTGAACTGGTATCGCAATTTCGACCGCAATTGGGAGACCACCCCGGAGCTGGCCGATGCGAAAATCAATGTGCCGACTCTGTTTATCGGCGGGACCGCCGATCCGGTGCTGACGTTCACCCGCGCCGATCGCGCGTCGCAGTTGATCACCGGCCCCTACCGCCAGGTGATGATCGACGACGCGGGGCACTGGCTGCAGCAGGAACGGCCCGACGAGGTGAACGCGGCCCTATTGGACTTCCTCAACGGATTGGAGCTGCGATGAGCGCCCCGCTGCGCTTCGGTGTTTTCATCACACCGTTTCACCCGATTGGCCAATCGCCAACGGTGGCTTTGGAATACGACATGGAACGCGTCGTTGCGCTGGATCGACTCGGATTCGATGAAGCGTGGTTCGGCGAACACCACTCCGGTGGCTACGAATTGATCGCCTGTCCCGAGGTGTTCATCGCGGCCGCAGCCGAGCGGACGAAACACATCCGGCTGGGCACCGGAGTGGTTTCGCTGCCCTACCACCATCCGCTGATGGTGGCCGATCGCTGGGTGTTGCTCGACCACCTCACCCGCGGCCGGGTGATGTTCGGCACCGGCCCGGGCGCGCTGCCATCGGACGCCTACATGATGGGTATCGACCCGGTCGATCAGCGGCACATGATGCAGGAGTCGCTGGAGGCGATCCTCGCGCTGTTCCGCGCCGCGCCCTCTGAGCGAATAGACCGCCACGCCGACTGGTTCACCCTGCGCGACGCGCAGTTGCACATCCGGCCCTACACCTGGCCCTACCCCGAAATATCCACGGCGGCAATGATTTCGCCGTCCGGACCGCGACTGGCGGGCGCGCTGGGCACGTCGTTGTTGTCGCTGTCGATGTCCGTGCCCGGCGGCTACGCCGCTCTGGAAACCACCTGGGACGTGGTGCGCGAGCAGGCCGCCAAATCCGGCCGGGACGAGCCGAATCGAGCCGACTGGCGTGTTCTGAGCATCATGCACATCGCGGACAGTCGCGAGCAGGCCATCGACGACTGCACCTACGGGCTACAGGATTTCGCCAACTACTTCGGCGCGGCCGGGTTCGTCCCGTTGGCCAACACCGTGGAGGGCGCCCAGACGCCCCACGAGTTCGTTGAGGACTACGCGGCCAAGGGCAATTGCTGCATAGGGACGCCGGAAGACGCGATCGCCCACGTCGAGGACTTGCTCGACCGCTCGGGCGGATTCGGCACGCTGCTGATGCTGGGCCACGATTGGGCCTCCCCCGAGGCGACGTATCACTGCTACGACCTGATGGCTAGCAAGGTGATTCCCCATTTCAAGGGACAGCTCGAAGCATCACGTTCGTCGCACGACTGGGCCAAAGGCAATCGCGACCAGTTGATCGGCCGAGCGGGTGAGGCCGTCGTGAAGGCCATTACCGAGCATGTCAACGAGCAGAAGGGCGCGGGAACCTGATGCGCGCGGCGGTGTTGCGCGACGGCCGAATGGTCTACCGGGACGACGTGCCGGAACCCGTCCCCGAGGCGGGGCAGGTGCTCGTCAGCGTGCGCGCGTGCGGGATCTGTGGCTCGGACCTGCATTTCGCCGCTCACGGGGCACAGGTGCTGGAAATGAGCGAACGCGTGGCCCGCGGCGCGGGCGGCATGCACGTCGACCTGGGCCACG
Source organism: uncultured Actinomycetota bacterium (assembly GCA_963850895.1). Classification (GTDB taxonomy): domain Bacteria; phylum Actinomycetota; class Actinomycetes; order Mycobacteriales; family Mycobacteriaceae; genus Mycobacterium. The sequence continues at coordinate 355,192 of CAWKNK010000011.1, forward strand.
ACATCTTCATGGGCCACGAATTCAGCGCCGAAGTGCTCGAGGCCGGTCCCGATACCGAGACCCATCCGCCGGGAACGCTGGTCACGTCGCTACCGGTCTTGTTGTCCGCCAAGGGCGTCGAACCGATCGTGTACAGCAACAGCACCATCGGCGGCTACGCCGAACGAATGCTGCTTTCGGCGCCGCTGCTGCTGCCCATCCCCAACGGCCTGGACATCAAACACGCCGCCCTGACCGAACCTATGGCGGTGGGACTGCACGCCGTCAACAAGTCGAACATCGCGACAGGCGAGAAGGCCCTGGTAATCGGCTGCGGCCCGATCGGCATCGCGATCATCGCGGCCCTGCACGCGCGAGGCGTCGAAGCCATTGCGGCGGCTGACTTTTCGCCCAAGCGGCGCGAACTGGCTTTCGCGATGGGCGCCCATCGGACACTGGATGCGGCGCAGGGCTCGCCATTCGACTCCGTGAGAGCCGACGTTGTCTTCGAGGCGGTTGGAGTGCCCGGCATCATCGACGACGTGCTGCTGCGGGCACGGCCCGGCACCCGCCTGGTGGTAGCCGGCGTGTGCATGCAGCCCGACACGATGCACCCGTTTTTCGCGATCGCCAAAGAGATCAATGTGCAGTTCGTACTCGCCTACACCCCGGAGGAATTCGTCGAATCGCTGCGTGCGCTGGCCGAGGGCGACATCGACGTGACCCCGCTGATCACCGGAGAGGTCGGCCTCGACGGGGTCGGCGCCGCCTTTGACGACCTCGCTGACCCCGAGCGACACTGCAAGGTTCTCGTCACGCCCTGACCGGCCGGGAATTCTGGTCCCGCTGCACAGCGCGAAATTCTTTCCCAAATGCTATGCGGTAAGCCATATCATTCGATATCGTCCACCACGGGACGCGACTGAAGCGAACCAAAGAAAAGCGCTCGTGATCCGGCAGTAGTAGGCAGCATGAACCAGCCAAGCGGCAGCCAGAGTCCGACTCCAATCACACTTGCCATATACCGTGACTTACGGGTCGGCATGGTGGTGATACTTCTGATGCTCGCTGCGGCGATTGTCATCGAACAGTTGTCGGCAACCTGCTGGCAAATCGCCCTCAGCGCTTACTATTACACCTCCGCACACAGCATCCTGATCGCCGCGCTTCTGGCACTCGGCACGCTATTCATCGTCCACCGGGGCAGCAGCGACACCGAAGACGTCCTGTTGACTCTGGCGGGCGTCTCCGCGTTGATGATCGCGATGGTGCCCCAGGGTCGACCCGACAAGTTGTGCGGGCGAGATGATCTGCCGTCCCAATACGAGCCCGCCATCCAGCCCAACGTCTGGGCGGTCGTGATCGCACTGTCTCTGGGCTGGTTGCTGATGCTGGGGCAGTACCTACGCACCAGCACTCGGCGGAAGAAGAGCCTGGGGGGAGTAGTTTCGCTTTGCATTTTCTGGCTGATTATGGCGTTGGGTTTGATTGCCCTGATCTTTTGGCCGGACAAGTTCATCGAGTATGCACACGGCACGGCCGGGGTACTGATGCTCTCTGCCTTCATCGCCACTACGTTCTGCACCGCATACTTGGCCCGCCGGGAAGAAGAGTCGAAGGCACCGCATCGGCGCCGTTACACATGGTTGTACCGGGTGATTGGCGCGGTGATGCTGGTGACGTTAATCGCGGTCATCACAGCACATCTCAAGCATCCAGGGTGGGAGCTCTGGATCCTTGTGCTGGAAACGACGCTGATCCTCGAGTTCGCCGCTTACTGGGTGGTTCAAACGATCGAGCTGTGGAATACACCTGACCGGAGGGAACGCCTGCCCCAACATGCCCAAAACCGGCTGGCGAAGCCGCGGACGAAGGGCTTTGCGGGACTGAAATCCGAGCTGGCCCAGGCAAAGGAAGAGCCTCCGGGCGAAAAACTCCTTCCGCTTCTGTAGTGCCGGCCGGTCGCGGACGCGGCGGCGACGCGCGAAGTACGGAGTCCTGCAAAAAGGCTGGCGGGCTGCGCCCGTCAACGAAGCGCAACCTCGTCGGACCATCCACCTTCTGAACATCATCGATTATTCAGCAGCGAGTGCTGATGCCGAATCCGACGGCGCGGGGCCCGCGCGACGCCAATTCATGACCGAGTCGATAACTGTTCACTTAGCTGGCCGGAAATGCTGCAACATTTGGATTCGACATGAAAGTGATTGCAAACCAATATGTTTGGAGTAATATATGCACTTATATGAGGTTGCTAGGGTGGCCGGATGGCTTTGCCCAGCGGCGGCCGCACGATCGAATCGCCTGCAAAACACCACTATTCGGATCCATAAGCCGACGGGACCGGGCGGTGCCGGGCAACCCGTAGCATCGGTGGGTCCCGAGCGGCTAGGGTGCCAGGCATGCCGGTCGCAAAGAACGCCCCGAGGTTTGCCCGCAAGTTGATCGCCTTGGCCGTCGCCGGCTTGGCTGCCGCCACGGTGGCGGCCTGCGATTCCCCGCCTTCCGCGCCCGCGCCCGGGGTCAATCCCCGTCAGGTCACCGTCTTCGGGTCGGGGCAGGTCCAGGGCGTCCCGGACACCCTGACCGCCGACGTCGGCATCGAATTCACGGCGCCCGACGTGACCTCCGCGATGAACCACACCAACGACCGTCAGCAAGCGGTCATCAACGCGCTGGTCGGCGCCGGCGTCGACCACAAAGACATCAGCACCACCGAGGTCACGCTGCAACCGCAATTCAGCAATCCCGAGCCCAACGGCACCGCCACCATCACCGGATACCGCGCCACCAACGCCATCACGGTCAAGATCCACCCGCCCGACGCCGCGTCACGGATGCTGGCCCTCATCGTCGGCACCGGGGGCGACGCCACCCGGATCAAGTCGGTCAGCTACTCCATCGCCGATGACTCGCAGCTGGTCAAGGACGCACGCGCGCGGGCGTTCAACGACGCCAAGAACCGCGCCGAGCAATACGCCCAGCTGTCCGGGCTCCGGCTGGGCAGGGTGCTGTCCATATCGGAGGCGACGGAACCAACGGCCGGGGGACCGCCGGCGCCGCCGAAGGCCATGCCGAGCGCAGTCCCGCTGGAACCCGGCCAGCAGACCGTGAGCTTTTCGGTGACCGCGGTGTGGGAGCTGGACTAGGGCCGGGGTCTACTGCTGGTAGACCCTGGGGTCCAGGGTGCCGATGTACGACAGGTCGCGGTAACGCTCGTCGTAGTCCAGGCCGTAGCCCACGACGAAGTCGTTCGGGATGTCGAAGCCCACGAAGGCGATGTCCACGTTGGCGCCCTTCGCGTCGGGCTTGCGCAGCAGCGTGCACACGCGCAGCGAACGTGGATGACGGCTGGTGAGGTTGCGCAGCAGCCACGACAGCGTCAGGCCCGAGTCCACGACGTCCTCGACGATCAGCACGTCGCGGCCCTGGATGTCGCGGTCCAAGTCCTTGAGGATCCGCACCACACCCGACGACGACGTCGATGTCCCGTAGGAGCTGACGGCCATGAACTCGAACTGGGTGGGCACCGGAATCGCCCGCGCCAGATCGGTGACAAAGATCACAGCGCCCTTGAGAACGGTGATCAGCAGCAGATCCTGGCCGGTCTCGGTCATGACGTCGCGGTAGTGCCCGCCGATCTCCTCGCCGAGTTCGGCGATTCGCGCCTGGATCTGCTCGGCGCTAAGCAGGACCGACTTGATGTCCCCCGGGTACAGCTCCACGGGCTGGGCGGGGGTGATCGCCGAGGAGATCTGGGCCACGCCCACAGAGTGCCACGCCAACGGCCGAATAACCAACGGCGACCCCGGTATTGCGCCTATCAGAGAATCGGTTCACGCCACAGGGCGAGGACGCCGTCGCGCCGCCCCGCGATCAACCGCTCATCGCGCAGTGCGGACCCGACCGCCACCCCGCCCTGCCCGCGCCAGGCGGTGACAAGCGCGTCGACGCCGCGAATCTGCTTGTCGGTCAGGCCCGTTGCGCCGCCCGCCAAGAGCCAGCCGCGGATCACCCGGCGCCGAACCGGAGCGGGCAGCGCGGCCAGGGCCTGCGTATGCAATCCCGCGCCCGCCTTCGCCTCGGGCAGCGCCTGGGCGGCGAGCGTGTCGATCAGCTCGGTGTCCTCACGCAACGCCGTCGCCGTACGGGCCAGCGCCTCGGCCACCCCACCGCCCAGCACGTCCTCCAGCAGCGGCAGCACCTCCAGGCGCAGCCGGGTCCGGGTGAATCGGCGGTCGGTGTTGTGCGGATCCTGCCACGCGGTCAGGCCCAGTTCGCTGCACGCGGCGTGGGTCACGGCGCGCCGCACGCCCAACAACGGGCGGCCCCACGGCGGGTCGTATGGGCGCATCCCGGCGATCGACCGCACGCCCGACCCGCGGCCCAGCCCCAGCAGCACCGTCTCCGCCTGATCGTCGAGCGTGTGGCCCACCAGCACCGGGCCGTCGTGGTACGCGCTCAACGCGGCATAGCGGGCGGCGCGGGCGGCGGCCTCGGGGCCGCCTTCGTTACCCACGTGTACGCGAACGACTTGTGCCGCAACGCATCCCAAGGTGACGGCTTGCGCCCGGGCGGTTTCGGCGATGGCGGCGGAGTCGGGTTGCAGGCCGTGATCGACGATCACGGCGGTGGTGGGCCGTAGCTGGGCCGCCACCGCCGTGAGCGCGAGGGAATCCGGGCCGCCGGACAGCGCCACACACCATTGTTCGACGGCGGCCACATGGGTCTGAATGAACGCCTCGACAGCCGCGCGCAGCTGCCCTACAGCACCCTGTCGATCCATCGCTGGGGTTCCTCGATCTCGGCGGGCAGGGGCAGCGTCTCGGGACCGGTCCAGATGGCGTTGAACCGCTCCATGCCGACCCGCCCCACCACGTGGTCGACGAACGCCTTGCCCCGCGTGTACTGGCTGAGCTTGGCGTCGAGCCCCAGCAGCGCGCGCAGCAGGCGCTGCAGCGGCGGTTGCTTGCGGTGGCGGCGCTCGTCGAACCGACGGCGGATGGTGGTCACCGACGGCACCACCATCGGCCCGACGGCATCCATCACGTGGTCGGCGTGGCCCTCGAGCAGCGTGCCGAGCACCAGCAGCTGATCGAGGGCCCGACGCTGCGGCTCAGACTGCACCGCGCGCACCAGACCCACGATTCCCGACGGGCTGCCGTCCGCCGCCCCGTTGCCGCGGGTGCGGACGTAATCCGCGAGCCGACTCGCCACCTGCGCGACGTCTTCACCGGCGTCGCGCGTCAACAGTGCCAGGGCCTGGGACATGTGCTCGGACAACCACGGGTTGGCGGTGAATTGCACCCGGTGGGTCACCTCGTGCAGGCAGACCCACAACCGGAAGTCGGAGGGGTCGACCCGCAGTTGCCGCTCGACGGCGATGACGTTCGGATACACCAGCAGCAGACACCCCGCTTTTGCGGCTGCAAACGGGTCGTACTGACCGAGGATGCCGGACGACACGAACGCCAGCACGGCCCCCGTCTGTGCGCCGGTGACGCGGCCCGTGAAGAAGCCCCGCGGCTTCTCGGCCCCGTTCATCATCACCCGCATCGACTCGGCCGCCGCGCCGATCCATTGCGGGCGGTCGACAATGCGGGCCGCGGGCACGACGCCATCGGTGACCAGGCCCGTGACCTCGCGCACCGGCGGTTCGGCTTTGGCGGCCGAGCTGGTGAGCTCGTCGATCACCTGGCGCCGGGTGTAGTCGCTCGACGGCGGACCGGGCCGGGCCAGCCGCTGACCGACGGTGGCGGCGAAGCGCCAGTCGACGACCGTACCGAGGGTCAGCTCCGAGGGCGATGTCATGAGCAACCACACGACCAGAGCCGGGTGGCCAGGGCGTCCATCGCGTTACGGCCGTTCGGGCCGGCGGTGTTGGAGATGAAGGCGAACGTGAGCACCCGTCCGCTGCGGTCGGTGAGCACCCCGGCCAAGGCGTTGATGGCGGTCAGCGATCCGGTCTTGGCGCGCAACCAGCCGGCCGGCCCCTGATTGGAGGCCGCGTCGGTGAAGCGGTCGGCCAGCGTCCCGCTACCGGCGGCGATGGGGAGCAGATCCAGCAGCGCCCGCAGCGCAGGCTGGTCGGGTCCGGCGGCGGCCTGCAGCACACCGTCGAGCGTCTTGGCGGTCAACCGGTCGTCGACGGAAAGCCCGCTGGAATCCATCAGCGCGACGCCCCCGGTGTCGACGTGCGCGGTGCCCAGCCGGTTGGTCACCGCGTCGGCGGCGCCGGCGAAGCTGCGCGGCCGATTGATCGCGGCCGCCACCTCGCGGGCGATGCATTCGGCCATCACGTTGTCGGAGTGGTCCATCATCTCGGACAGCCGCTGCACCAACGGCGCCGACTGCACGACGGCCAGCTGCCGCGCTCCCGACGGCGCCATCGCGATCGTCACCGCGGCGGCATCCAGGCCCAGCGCCTTGGCCAGCTCACGCCCGGCATCCAGCGCCGGGGTCCGGGACCGCCGGGAGTTGACGGTGGTCGGCTGGATGCGGCCGGCGTCGATCATCACCGACTCGATCGGCGCGATGTCACCGTTGTCGACGTCGGCCAGATCCCAGCCCTGCGCCATCGTCGGCCCGCTGAACGCCGAGGTGTCCACCTGCACCGCGGTCGGCGTCACGCCGCTGCGGCGGATCTGCTCGACGAGGTCGCTGATCCGGGCCGACCCGCGGTACCAGGTGTCCGCGCCGGGCGGCACCGCCGACAGCACCGGGTCGCCGGCGCCGACCAGCACGACGGGCCCCTGGGCGTTTTGGCTGCCGGCCACCACTCGCGTGCTGATCCGGGCCTGGCGGTCCAGGGTCAGCAGGGCCGCGGCCGCCGTCAGCACTTTGTTGGTCGACGCCGGCACCAGCGGCATGTCGTCTGCCACCCGCCAGAGCTCTTTTCCGGTCATGGCGTCGGTGATCCGGGCACCCAAGCGGCCCAGGTTGGGATCGGCCGCCACCGCCGCCAGCGCGGCCGCCACCCCCGCCGGGCTGGGCGTCTCGGCGGTGTCACTGACCGGGACCATTCCCGGCTTGACCGTCGGCGCGTGCGGAGCCGGTATCGGGGCGTGCGAGCTGCTGCCGCCGTGCCCCGCCGAGGTGAAAAACGTTGCCGCCGCCACCACAGCGGCGACAAACGCCAGCACGGCCAACCCAACGAACACCTGGGTGGATTTTTGCCAGCGAGTGGGACCCATCGTTCTCCTGACTGTCTGAGCCCATTCTGCCGAATCCGCCGCCAAGGCCTCGACTAGGGTGATCCCCGACGCAACGGACTACCGCGAAACGCCCAGATCTAAGGAGCGCACAGTGCAATTCGACGTGACCATCGAGATTCCGAAGGGCCAGCGCAACAAATACGAGGTGGATCACGAGACGGGCCGGGTGCGTCTGGACCGCTACCTCTACACCTCGCTGGCCTATCCCACCGACTACGGCTTCATCGAGGACACCCTGGGTGAGGACGGCGACCCACTGGACGCGATGGTGCTGCTGCCGCAGTCGGTGTTCCCCGGCGTGATCGTGGAGGCGCGCGCGGTGGGCATGTTCCGGATGGTCGACGAGGCCGGGGGCGACGACAAGGTGCTGTGCGTGCCGGCCAACGACCATCGCTGGGACCACATCCAGGACATAGGCGACGTCCCCGAATTCGAACTGGACGTGATCAAGCACTTTTTCGAGCAGTACAAGGCGCTGGAGCCGGGCAAGTTCGTCAAGACGGCCGACTGGGTTGGCCGCGCCGAAGCCGAGGCAGAGGTGCAGCGTTCGGTCGAGCGGTTCAAGTCAATCGGGCACTGACGCCTAACCGGCCTTAACCGGCCGCCGCAGCGGCCCTGGCGTGGCGCCGATTGCGTAGCACGCTCCAGCTCAGCGCCGCCCCGATGAACACCACCCCCACCGAGGCGGTGATCGGGTCGGGGACCTCGAATCGCGGTTCGATCGACACGAGCATGATCACCGCCAGCACCCCGATCGCCCAGTGCGCGCCGTGCTCCAGGTACACGTAACGGTCCAGCGCGTCCTGCTTCACCAGGAACATGGTGATGGACCGGACGAACATCGAGCCCACCAGGCCGAGCCCCAACGCGATGACGATCGGGTCCGAAGTGATCGCGAAGGCGCCGGTGACCCCATCGAACGAGAAGGCGGCATCGAGAACCTCGAGATAGAGGAACATGGTCAGGCCGGCCTTGCCGACCGCCTTGCCGGCCGACACCGCGTCGATGTCCGGGGGCCGAAACGCCCGGCTCAGCCCGTTGACCAACAGATACGTCACCAGGCCGAGCAACCCGGCGGTCAGCACCGTCGCGCGCTCGTCGCCGGAGTGTGTCAACCGCGTGCCGACGAGGATCAGCGCGACGCCGGTCACCGTCACCGGCACCTGGCCCAGCCGCCCGATGCGGGCGAACGGGATCTCGATCCACTTGAGCCACTTGATGTCTCGGTCGTAGAACACGAAATCCAGAAACAGCATCAACAAGAACGTCCCGCCGAACGCCGCGATCTGCGGATGCGCGGCGGCGATCAGCTTTTCGTAGCTGGGTGAACCATCGGGGAATTCCAGCGCGCCGTGCGGCGGCGGATGCAGCGCCAACTCCATCGCACGAACGGGATCGAGGCCCGCTGTCGCCCACACGATCACCAGCGGGAAGAGCAGCCGCATGCCGAACACCGCGACGAGAATCCCGACGGTCAGAAACATCTGCCGCCAGAACGGGCTCATTTGCTTCAGGATCGCGGCGTTGATGATGGCGTTGTCGAACGACAGCGACACCTCGAGGGTGGCCAGCACCAGCAGTAGGAAAAGGTCCTTCAGGCCGCCGTGGGCATATCCGACCCCGAGGGCCGCCACGGTGACCAACAGCGAGATCGCGAAGATGCGCAAGGCGGCCAAGGTCCTTTCCGACAGCCGCTCACGATAGCGAACCCCGGTCGCCGCCGCAGACCGGCGTCCAGGCCACTTACTATTTTCAAATTGTGGCGATGCCCGAAGTCGGCGGTACCCAAGCCTCCACCGGGGCCGGTCCGATCACGCGCGGCAGCGTGGCCCGGGTCGCCACCGCGACGGCGCTGACCGCGCTGTGCGGTTACGCGGTGATCTACCTGGCCGCCCGTGACCTGGCGCCGGGCGGCTTTTCGGTGTTCGGGGTGTTTTGGGGGGCGTTCGGCCTGGTCACCGGCACCGCTTTCGGGCTGATGCAGGAGACCACCCGGGAGGTCCGCTCGACCCGCCACCTCTCGGCGGCCTTAACGGTCGGGGACCAACCGCGAACCCACCCGCTGCGGGTCGCCATGCTGGTCGGCGTGGGCGCGGCCGCGGTGATCGCCGGCAGCTCGCCGCTGTGGAGCGGGCGGGTGTTCGTCGAGGAACGCTGGCTATCGGTGGCGCTGCTCAGCGTCGGGCTGGCCGGGTTCTGCGTGCACGCCACCCTGCTGGGCATGCTGGCCGGCACCGATCGGTGGACCGGGTACGGGGCGCTGATGGTCACCGACGCGGTCATCCGGGTGACGGTCGCCGCGGCCACCGTCGTGCTCGGCTGGCGCCTGGTCGGCTTCCTGTGGGCCACGGTCGCGGGCGCGGTCGCCTGGCTGATCATGCTGTTGGCCTCCCCCTCGGCGCGGGCCGCCGCCCGACTGCTGACGCCCGGTGGCGCCCAGACCTTCCTGCGCGGGGACGGCCCATTCGATCACCGCCGCAGGCGCGAGCGCGATTCTGGTGATGGGATTTCCGGTGTTGTTGAAGCTGACCAGCAACGAGCTGGGGGCCGAAGGCGGGGTGATCATCCTCGCCGTGACGTTGACGCGGGCGCCGCTGCTGGTGCCGCTGACGGCCATGCAGGGCAACCTGATCGCGCATTTCGTCGACGCACGCAGCGACCGGGTTCGTGCCCTGCTCGCCCCGGCCGGGATCATCGGCGGTATCGGCGCGGTCGGCGTGCTGGCGGCCGGGGTCGTGGGCCCGTGGCTGTTGCGGGTCGCCTTCGGGCCGCAGTACCACGCCAGCGGCGCGCTGCTGGCCTGGCTGACGGCGGCCGCGGTGGCGATCGCCATGCTGACGCTCACCGGCGCCGGCGCCGTAGCGGCCGCGCTCCACCGGGCGTACTCGCTGGGCTGGGTCGGGCGCGACGGTGGCGTCGGGACTGCTGCTGCTGCTACCGCTGCCGCTGCAGACGCGCACCGTGGTCGGCTTGTTGTGCGGTCCGTTGGTCGGAATCGGCGTTCATCTGGTGGCGCTCTCGCGCGCCGGGCGCCCAGCCAGCTGATCGCGTGTACCTTTTGGGCTTGAATGGACACTGCATCCAAATACTCGGGCGCCTGGATCGTCATCCCCGCCTTCAACGAAGCCGCCATCATCGGCGAGGTGGTCGCCGATGTGCGCTCGGTCTTCGACAATGTCGTCTGCGTGGACGACGGCAGCACCGACGATACGGGTGAGATCGCCAGGCGGGCCGGTGCTCACCTGGTGCGCCATCCGATCAACCTGGGCCAGGGTGCGGCCATCCAGACCGGCGTCGAGTACGCCCGCAAACAGCCTGGGGCGCAGGTGTTCGCCACGTTCGACGGTGACGGGCAGCATCGGGTCAAGGATCTGGCCGCGATGGTCGACCGGCTCTGCGCGGAGGACGTCGACGTCGTGATCGGGACGCGGTTCGGCGCGCACGGGGGCACCCGGCCGCCGTTCGTGAAGCGGCTGGTGCTGCGGACCGCCGCGCGGCTGAGCCGGCGCGGTCGCCGACTTGGCTTGACCGACACCAACAATGGGCTGCGGGTGTTCAACAAGAGGGTCGCCGACGGGTTGGACATCACCATGAGCGGCATGAGTCACGCCAACGAGTTCATCATGCTGATCGCCGAAAACCATTGGCGCGTCGTCGAACAACCCGTCGAGGTGCTGTACACCGATTACTCGAAGTCGAAGGGGCAGCCGCTTCTCAACGGCGTCAACATCATCTTCGACGGTTTCCTGCGAGGGAGGATTCCCAGATGAACTGGATCCAGGTGCTGTTGATCGGGTCGATCATCGCGCTGCTGGTCTACCTGCTGCGGTCCCGCAGGAACGCGCGGTCGCGGGCGTGGGTCAAGGTCGGCTACGTCGTCTTCGTGCTGGCCGGTGTCTACGCCGTGCTGCGGCCCGACGACACCACGGTGGTGGCGAACTGGTTCGGGGTGCGCCGCGGCACCGACCTGATGCTCTACGCGCTCGTCATGGCGTTCTGCTTCACCACGCTGAGCACCTACATGCGGTTCAAGGACTTGGAGTTGCGCTACGCGCGGCTCGCCCGCGCCCTAGCGCTTGAGGGCGCACAGGCGCCCGAACAGCGCTAGCGACAGGGCGAGCCGCTTGAGGGCGCACAGGCGCCCGAACAGCGCTAGACCGTCTGGACGTTGCGGAAGTACTCGACCGTGCGGCGCACGCCGTCATCGAGCTCAACCTTCGGCCGCCACCCCAAAACCCGTTCCGCCAAACCGATGTCTAGGCAGGACCGCCTCAGGTCCCCGAGTCGCGACGGATGAAACTCAGGGTCGTCGGGCCCCCCGACGGCCGCCGCCACCGCCGAATGCAGTTGCCGGTCCGAGGTTTCGATGCCGGTGCCGATGTTGAAGCGCTGCCCGCCGCCCGCCTCCCCGGAGGCCTTGACGAAGGCGTCCACCACGTCGTCGACGAAGACGTAGTCGCGGGTGTTGCCGCCGTCGCCGAACACCTTGGTGGGCTTGCCCGACAGCAGCGCCTGGGCGAAGATCGCCACCACGCCGGCCTCACCGTGCGGGTCCTGGCGGGGACCGTAGACGTTGGCCGGGGCGATGTGCGAACAGTCCAGGCCGTACAGGTGGCGGAAGGTGTTGAGGTAGATTTCGCCGGCCACCTTCCCGGCGGCATACGGCGAGGCCGGGTCGGTCGGCACGGTCTCGGGGGTCGGGTATTGCGGCGGGGTCCCGTAGATGGATCCGCCCGACGAGGTGTGCACGATCTTGCGCACCCCCGTCAGCCGCGCCGCCTCGGCGAGGCGCACCGTGCCGATGACGTTGACCGAGGCGTCGAATTGCGGGTCGGCCACCGAGTGCCGCACGTCGATCTGGGCCGCCAGGTGGAACACCACCTCGGGCCGGTGCTCATCGAGGATGGCCTGCAGATCGGCGCTGACGATGTCCGCCTCGACGAAGACGTGGGCCGGGTTGTCGGCCAGGTGCTCGAGGTTGGTCGCGCGGCCGCTGGCGAAGTTGTCCAGCCCCACCACCGCGTGGCCGTCGGCCAGCAGACGGTCGACTAGCGTCGACCCGATGAATCCGGCTGCCCCGGTAACCAGTGCGCGCACCGGCCCACCATACATAGGGGTGGCGGCCGTCGCGCTGATCGCCGTGCAGCTGGGGATCCGCGCGGTGCTGGCGTTCGGGGGCTACTTCTATTGGGACGACCTGATTCTCATCGGGAAGGCCGGCACCCACAACCTGCTGTCGCCGTCGTACCTGTTCGACGACCACGACGGCCACGTCATGCCCGGCGCTTTCCTGGTCGCCGGCTCGATCATCCGGCTGGCGCCACTGAACTGGACGGGCCCGGCGATCAGCCTGCTGGTCCTGCAGCTGCTGGCTTCGCTGGCGCTGCTGCGCGCCCTCTACGTCATCCTCGGCTGGCGACCGGTGCTGCTGATCCCGCTGACGTTCGCGCTGTTCACGCCGCTGGCCGTGCCGGGGTTCGCGTGGTGGGCGGCGGCGCTGAATTCGCTGCCGATGCTGGCGGCGCTGGCGTGGGTGTGCGGCGACGCGATCCTGCTGGTCCGCACGGGCAACCAGCGCTATGCGGTGACCGGGACGCTGGTCTACTTCGGCGGGCTGTTGTTCTTCGAGAAAGCCGCGGTCATTCCGTTCGTCGCGTTCGCCGTGGCCGCCCTGTTGCGTCACGCACAGGGTGACCGGGCGGCGCTGCTGACGGTGTGGCGGGCCGGGCTGCGGCTCTGGATCCCGGCGCTGACGCTCACCGCCGGCTGGATTGCCCTCTACCTGGCGGTGGTGAATCAGCGGCGGTGGAGTTCCGACCTGGCGATGACGGGGGACCTGCTGGCGCGATCGATCACGCACGGCATCGTCCCCGGGCTGGCCGGCGGTCCGTGGCACTGGGACCGGTGGGCGCCGGCCTCGCCGTGGGCCACGCCCCCGCCGTCGGTGATGGCGCTCGGCTGGCTGGTGCTGGCGGGCACCGTCGCGGCCTCACTGCTGCGCAAGCAGCGCATCGGGCCGGTGTGGCTGACCGCGGCCGGCTACGCCGTCGCCTGCCAGGTGCCGGTTTATCTGATGCGCTCGTCGAAGCAGACCGCGCTGGAACTCGCCCAAACCCTGCGCTATTTCCCGGATCTCGTCTTCGTGCTCGCGCTGCTGGCCGCCGTCGCGTTTTGCGCGCCGAACCGGCCCGCCGCGCCGCGCTGGCTGGACGCCTCGCCCAGACGCAACGTGGTGGCGCTGGGTCTGGGCGTGTCGTTCGTGGCCAGCAGCCTGTACTCGACGGCGACGTTTTTGACCAGCTGGCGGGACAACCCGGCCCAGCGCTATTTGCAGAACGCCGAGGCCGATCTGGCCGCGGCGGACGCGGCCTCTACTGCGCCGCTGCTGGATCAGGAGGTCGATCCGCTGGTGCTGCAACGGGTGGCGGCGCCGGAGAACCTGGCCAGCCACATGTTCGCCTTACTGCGGGACAGGCCCGAATTCGCCCCGGCGACAACGCAATTGCGGATGCTGGACAGTTCGGGCCGACTGGTCAAGGCGCGGGTGACGTGGGTGCGGACCATCGTGCCGGGGCCCATGCCACAGTGCGGCTATTTCGCGCAGCCGGACAAGCCGGCGCGCCTGGTCCTCGACGGTCCGCTGCTGCCCGCCGACTGGAGCGTCGAACTTAATTACCTGGCCAACAGCGAGGGAACGATGACGCTGTCGCTGACGCAGGGGCCCGACGTCAAGGTCCCCGTGCATCCGGGACTCAACCGGGTCTTCGCCCGGCTGCCCGGCGCCGGGAACGCGATCACCGCGCGGGCCAACACCACCGCGCTGGCGTTGTGCATCGCGTCCGGTCCGGTGGGCTTCCTGGCGCCGGCCTAGCCACGCGCTTGGCAGGAAAACTATGGAGCCGCTGTGAGGCTGACGGACATCGTTGACAGTCCGGGTCTCCGAGCACTAGGAGACCTGCATGAGCGAACCGCAGCTGCCACGAGAGGTCCGTCGCCGGTTGGCGATCATCCACCACGCCGAGGAAGTGACCGGCAACGTGGCCATGACGTGCCGCTACTACGGGATCAGCCGGCAGGTCTACTACCGGTGGCTGCGGCGCTACCAGGAGCAAGGCATCGACGGGCTGCGCGACCTATCGCGGCGACCGCACCAGAGCCCCAATGCCACCCATGTCGACGTGGTCGGCAAGATCCTCTACCTGCGGCAGAACTACCACTTCGGCCCGGCAAGATCTCGATGTACCTCAAGCGCTACCACGACGTCGATGTCGTCCCACTCCGGCGTCTGGCGGATCCTCAAGCGCCTGGACCTCAACCGGCTGCCCGGCTTCCCAGCGCTACAAACGGCTCGACAAACGGTGGAAACGCTACGAAAAGCAGCTCCCCGGCCACCAAGTCCAGATCGACGTCAAATTCGTTGCGCCACTGAAGACCGCGGCCCGGCCCGCCGTCGGCCGGCGCACCAAGTACTACCAGTTCACCGCGATCGACGACTGCACCCGACTACGCGTACTGCGCATCTACCCACGCTGCGACCAGAAAACCGCGATCCAGTTCGTCGACTACGTCCTCGAGCGACTGCCCTTCCCGGTGCAGGTCATCCAGACAGACAACGGCGCCGAATTCCAATCAGCCTTCCACTACCACGTCCTCGACAAAGGGATCGGCCACCGCTACATCAAACCCCGCACCCCGCGCCTCAACGGGAAAGTCGAGCGATCCCACCGCATCGACGCCGAAGAGTTCTACGCGGCTCCTCGACGGCGTCGTCATCGACGACGCCAAGATCTTCAACAACAAACTCAGAGAGTGGGAGGACTACTACAACTACCATCGCCCCCACGGCGGCCTCGGCGGCCAGACACCCTACGAACGACTACGCCAGAAAACCCAGACCCCGGCCGTAACCGATGAACGTCAGTCGCACACTTGTGAAGCTAGGGGTGTCTGAGTTCACGACATAGGTGACACATGAGTCGCGTCATGGGTTACACCGGTGTCGATGCCCGATGAGTCGCGTCATAGGTGACAGTCATGGCTCATGTCGAAAGCACGTGTGGCTGTGTTGGAAGTCGTCAGTGGAAACCTCACCGTCACCGCGGCTTCGCGGGCTTACGGACTATCCCGGCAACACATCTATCGTCTGCTCAAGCGTTACGAACTCGGCGGTCTCGACGCCGTCGAACCTCGCTCACGCAGACCCGCCAGCAACCCCAACTCGGTGCCCGATGACGTCATCACCGCCATCGTGGAGTTACGCGAGAAACTCGTCGCTGACGGACTCGATGCCGGTCCACTGACTCTGCAATGGCACTTGGCTCAAGCCGGCCTGGCGGTACCGTCGACCTCTACGATCCGACGCATCCTGGGCCACCACGGGCTGATCACTGCCCAGCCACGCAAACGCCCCAAAAGCTCCTATCAACGCTTCCAAGCCGATCAGCCCAACGAATGCTGGCAATCAGACTTCACCCACTGGGCATTGGCCGACGGCAGCGGCGTGGAAATCCTCAACTGGCTTGATGACCACTCCCGATATCTACTGTCGTGCACCGCATACCGCCGGGTGGCCGGCCCCGACGTCGTCGCCGACTTCACCACCACTACTCAGCGTTACGGCCTGCCCGCCTCAACACTGACCGACAACGGATCGGTCTACACCTCACGATTCACCCACGGTCACAACGACTTCGAACGCCTACTAGCCAGCCTGGGTATCACCCAGAAAAACGGCCATCCCGGACACCCTCAAACCCAAGGCAAAATCGAACGCTTCCACCAAACCCTCAAACGCTGGCTCACACCACGACCCCGACCAACCACCCTGGCCGCCCTGCAAAACCTGCTCGACCACTTCACCGTCGTCTACAACACCGAACGCAGCCACCGCGCCCTGCCGCCGGGCACCACACCAACACAGGCCTACCACGCCCGCCCCAAAGCCGCTCCACCCAACACCACCAACGGCCACTTCCGCATCCGCCACGACACCGTCGACCAATTCGGCAAACTCACCCTGCGCCACGGCAGCCACCTACACCACCTCGGCATCGGCGCCACCCACGCCCACACACCCGTACTGATCCTGGTCACCACCACCACCGTCACCGTGATCAGCAAAACCGGCCACCACGTCCTGAGTAGCCACCACATCGACGCCACCAAAAACTACTGGCGCAACCAAAACAAAAACCCCGGCCGATGGCCGGGGAATCTGTAACCGATGACGCGACTCATGTGTAACCCATGACCCGACTCATCACAATGGAGCCGCCTGGGGGAATCGAACCCCTGTCTCTACCTGCGGAAATACCGGCTCACCTGCGGTTTCGTTACGTCTCGTTCCAATTCAGTCCCGTTCGTTACCTGCGGTTTTGTTTTCGGGTCTTGACGGCGTCAAGAGCGACTACTACATCAGCCGCCCATAAGTCGCGACGTGACAATGCCGCCAGGCTGGTCATCGTCGTAGAGGCCATGCCCGGCGGGGTGCGGGACTTCCCTTAGGTAGGTAAGAGGCTAGCAAGGGGATACGCCGATTCGACTATGGCGGTTGCGATGTCAACCGCCGCCTCCGCTTGCTCCCAGGTTTAATTGAGCGCCTGTCAACGGCGGCCGAAAATTGACCCCTTTTCGACGGGGTGGTTTCCAGTAGTCGATGCAACACAAGCTAAGTCTGTGGAGGTTTGTGTGGTGTCGTCGCGTCGGGTGCGTAAGGGTCCTGGGCGTCGTCCGATGTCGGCGAAGCGCCAGCATCGCCTGGCGGTCTGCGCCGATCCGATCCGTCGGTGCGCACCCCAACACCCGGCGCCGTACTGGCCGATCCAGCGTCGTTCTAGGCCCGCGGGCCACTGCCTCGGCATTGCGATGCCACCCTCGAATCGCCGGGCGATCGGCCAGCCCGCGGGGCCTAGGTCGACGACGATGCCTTCCACGTCCAGCCCCCGAAACCCATCGTGGCATTTTGGTAGGCGTCGACCGATCGGCGTCGTCGATGGCGCGGCGGTCAACTGGGCGGCTCGCGATGCTGCGATGCGCAACGTTCCGCTAACACTCATGCACGTCATCGCTCCGGTCGTGCCGGCGGTTGCGCCGTGGCCGGAGATTCCGATACCTCAAGACTATTTCGAGCGGCAGGACGACAAAGCGAGGCGAATTCTCGAAGACGCGCGCAGGGCGGTCGCCAACAGCACCGCCGACCACGTCCCGCCGTTCGTGTACAGCGTGGTGGTACATGGCCCGACCGTTTCCACGCTCGTCAATGAGTCCAAGATTGCGGACATGATGGTCGTGGGATGCCGGGGAGAAGGCGCGTTTGGCCGGGTCTCGTTCGGCTCGGTTAGCACCGGCCTTGTGAACTACGCGCATTGCCCGGTCGCGGTCGTCCATGATGCGGCCCCGCCGCCCGCGCAGGCACCGGTGCTAGTGGGAATTGATGGTTCGCCCGCATCGGAACTGGCGACGGAGATCGCCTTTGACGAGGCCTTTCGCCGGGGTGTGCACTTGGTGGCACTGCATGCGTGGTCGGACGTCAGCGTGTCGGAAGTGCCAGGTCTGGATTTCGCGATGATGGAGGTGCAGGCACAAGAGGCGCTGGCCCAGTGGCTCGCCGGTTGGCAGGAGCGTTACCCCGATGTCACGGTGCGACGTGTGGTGGTGTGCGATCACCCGGCTTGTCAACTTGTCGAGCACTCGGAGTCCGCACAACTCGTCGTCGTCGGCAGTAACGGTCGCGGCGGATTTGCCGGCATGCTGCTGGGTTCGGTGAGCACGGCCGTCGCGCATGCGGCGGGGACGGTGGTGATCGTCGCCCGCGAGTCATAGCGGCGCATGCGGGCATCACGCTAACCCCTGGATCTCACACGCCCGTCAGGCCGCTATCGAATGCGCGCGAGCACGTGGCCTACACCGGGTTTCCTTAAACGCCGAAGTGCACCGTTCCGCGCGGCGTCACAGCCTGTAGTCAGCGATCGCCGCGACGGCGACGATTGGGGCCTGGCTCTTGTCGCGGTGAATCCGAGACGACTTCGCGGAACTTGGACATCATTTCATCGAGTAGGGCTAGCGCCAGTGCGCGTGTGTGTGGTGGATCGTTGGACCGCGCGATCTCAAACGACAACTCGGTGAGCGCTCCGTTCATTGTGGCGGTCAACATGACGGGTGAATGCTTGACCAGGCCCGCAGCGACGAAGCTGCCGATTAGTTCGCTGACGACGTCTGCGAAGTTGTCCCGGTAACGTTCGCGCCATCGCTGCCAGCCGATTGCCGCGGGGGCTTCCTTCAAGACCACCGCCTGGTATTCCGCATCGGTGTAGACATCGAGGAGCGACCCCGATGACCGCCCGTGCCTGCTCCCATGGATCATCGTGATCGGCGAGAGCATCTGCTACGCGGCTGGCGCCGTCGCCTTGCAGACCGTCGAATATCACCAGGAATAGCCCCAGTTTGCTGCCGAAGTGGTGTTGCAGCGCACCGCGGGTAACTCCGGCCCGCACACAGATCTGCAGGCCAGTGATCTCAGAGTAGGGCTGGGTAGCGAACAGCTCCCGGCCAGCTTGCGTGATCACCTGCCGGGTCGCTTCTGCGTTCCGGTCGCGTTGTGTGCTGGTCTGTGGCAAGGTGCGCCTTACCCATACTACGTTCACCATGAATTATAGCTTCACGGTGAATGTCGGTTGTGAATTGTCCTAGCTGAATTCTGGCACCCAGCGTGGCGATCTGAGCGTTAAGCGCCGGCCGCGTGTCCTGTGATGCCTATTCAACATCTGCCTCACGCATGCTACGTTCACTACTAACGCTAGATTCACTGTGAATGTCGTTTGTGAACGCTGGAGGTGACGTGTCCGGCGTCCGAGAGCTTGAGCAACAGCTGCAGATAAAGCCTGGCCAAAGCGTGGCGGTGGTCAATGCGCCACCCGAATCGAGGTTGAGGCTGCTAAGGACTGCAGGCTCGAACCCGGATCAGGCTGATGTGGTCATTGGCTTTGCAGTCCGGCCCGCGGACCTGGCGTGGCTCAGGTCTGTATATGCGGCGGCCCGCGCTGGCGGCCTGGCCTGGGTGATCTACCCCAGACCCGGTCAGCCGGGGATCGACCTTCGCCGGGACTGGCTAGTTCGAGCCCTTCGCCAATACAGCGTTGAGGCGTCCCAGGACGTGTCGATCAACCGCACTTGGTCGGCAGTGCGGCTGCACCCGGCCGAGGATGATCACCAACCCGACACCTTCATAGCTAACTGGGACAGTTAGTTGAGCCAAAAGGGCAACGACCAGACGTCCCAAGAGGGCACGGAGGACACCGCCTCCCGTTTCCGCGCCGACTTTCTCGGTGAGCTCGATGCTTCGGCCGCTGGCGCCTCCGAGGCGGGGATGGGGGAAATCGAAGGGTTGCCGAGCGGCTCGGCCCTGCTTGTTGTGAAGCGCGGGCCCAGCGCCGGATCCCGGTTCGGCCTGGATCAGCCCGTCACATCCGCTGGCCGGCATCCCGACAGCGACATTTTCCTCAACGGCACCGTCAGCCGCCGGCACGCCGAGTTCCGAAGGCGCAACGGCGAATTCCAGATCGTGGACATCAGCAGCCTCAACGGCACCTATGTCAATCGTCAAAGGGTGCCGCTGGTCTGGGCGATGGAGCAAAGGTACCCACGGTGGTGAGCGAGGTCTCGCCGGTGGGGGATTCCGGCGGCCATGTGATGCGGGACACGTTGTCGCAGCTGCATCTGCGGGAACTGCTCAGCGAGATCCAGGATCGCATCGCCCAGATTGTGCAGGACCGCGACCGGCTCGACGGGCTGGTCGAGGCCATGCTGGCGGTCACATCGGGTCTACGGCTTGATGAGACGCTGCGCACCATCGTGCACACCGCCATCGAGTTGGTCGACGCCCGCTATGGGGCGCTGGGTGTGCGCGGTGATGATGACCACGAACTGTTCGCATTCGTCTACGAGGGCATCGATGCGCACACCCGCGAGATGATCGGGACGCTGCCGGCGGGCCACGGAGTCCTGGGGGTGCTGATCGATGATCCACAGCCGATCCGGTTGGATGACATCGCCCAGCATCCGGCCTCGGTGGGGTTCCCGCCCCATCATCCACCGATGCGCACCTTCCTGGGGGTGCCGGTGCGCGTCCGCGGTGAGGTGTTCGGCAACCTGTATCTGACCGAGAAGCAAAACGGGCAGTCGTTCAGCGGCGACGACGAAGTCCTAGTGGGGGCGTTGGCCGCCGCCGCCGGGATCGCGATCGACAACGCCTACCTGTATGAGCGATCCCAGGCCAGCCAATCCTGGATCGCGGCCACCCGCGATATCGGCACCCAACTGCTGGCCGGAGCCGATCCGGCGACGGTGTTTCGGCTCATCACCGAGGAGGCGGTCACGCTCACCGGCGCGGACCTCGCCCTGGTCGTCGTGCCCGCCGACCCGGAGGCGCCGGATTCTGAAGTCAGCGAACTGGCGGTGGCCGATTCTCGGCGGCAGCCAACGACGCCCCGCTCTTCGAGCCCGCTGCGCCACTGCGAGTCCCCGCGGCGCCGCCGGGCACGCGACCCGGCCCGCCGTCTCCGTGCCGACAAGGCGTACTCGAGTCGGCATCCGCATCGAACTGCGCAGACGCGGCATCACCGCGGTCATCCCCGAACCGTCAGACAGATCGCACACCGCAACGACGCGGTCACACGGCGGTCGACCACCGGCTTCGACGCCGCAATACAAGGGCCGCAACGTCATCGAACGCGGCTTCAACAACACCAAACAATGGCGAGCTGGCACCCGATACGACAAACTAGCCATCGTCTACCGAGGGCAGCAGTATAAGCATCAGGGATGTAGAAACCTAGCCGGCCCCGGCGTGCCCGACGCGGCGGCCGCAAAGACGATGCCGGTGGCGGGCACCTCAATCGGGCGGGCGTTTCTGCAGCGCACTCCGCAGCGGTTGGACACCTTTGACGTTGACGGCGGGCTGATCAACGCTGCCGGCCCGGCACTCGTACTGCCGCTACGCACCACCGACACTGCCATCGGTGTCATCGTGATACTGCGCCGCATAGGGGCCTATCCGCTCAATGACGAACAAACTCGACATGATGGCCGCCTTCGCCGACCAGGCCGCACTGGCCTGGCAGCTCGCGGTGACCCAACGCCGGGTGCGCGAATTTGACGTGCTGACCGATCGCGACCGCATCGCCCGCGACCTGCACGACCACGTGATCCGGCGCCTCTTCGCGGTCGGACTGGGGCTGCAAGGCACCATCCCGCGGGCGCGGTCGCCGGAAGTGCAGCAGCGGCTGTCGCAGGCGGTGGATGACCTGCAAGCAGTAAGTCACGACATCCGCACCGCGATCTTCGACCTGCACGGCGGGTTCTCCGGTGCCACCCGGCTGCACCAGCGCCTCGATCGCGTCATCGCCGCATTCGTTGAGTCGGAGCTACACACCACCGTGCAATACAGCGGTCCGCTGTCAGTGGTCGACGCCGTCCTAGCCGATCACGCCGAAGCCGTCGTCGAAGAAGCCGTCCGCAACGCCGTCCGGCATGCCGAAGCCGATCAGCTCACCATCCATGTCGATGTCGCAGACGGGCTGAGCATCGACGTCATCGACAATGGCAAAGGCATCCTCGACGAGATCACCGAAAGTGGGCTGGCGAACCTGCGCCAACGTGCCGAAGAGGCAAACGGTACCTTCACGATCCAAACCGTTCCCGAAGGAGGCACCCGGCTACGCTGGTCGGCGCCGCTCTCATAACCAGGACAGGCAGGTCATTTCGAAAGATTCCGGGTGGCGCCTTGGACAGGCTTGACCCGAACGATCGCGGCCACGGAGGTCGTTCGCGAGCCCTGACGGCCGCCCACCTCGAACTTCTCAGACCAACACCGTATTTCGGGACAGGCCCTGGGTTTCCCCGGCACCGCCATCGTCGCACCCGGGGCGAGGGGCCAAGCGTCTTCAAGGGTGCGCCCAAAGGTCACATTGCCCGCTCGAGGGTTCGACACGTGCACGCGAGCGTACGGAGTTGGGTGGTGCATCGTGACCTTGCCGGTGCTCCTGACCCGAAAGACCTTGTCCCGCAACATCCGTAAGTTACTCGAACAAGGTGGACGATCGGTGCCTGTGAGCGGCACCCGCTGGTGCAGAGGCGAGCTGGTACACGTCGATCAATCGGCTCAGATCGGTGGCGGTGACGATGCCGGCCACACGGCCCGCGTCGATGACAAGAGCGCGGTTGCCGGCGGCTGATCCCAGACGCTGCAGCAGTGTGGTGAGCGGTTCGTGCGGTGCCGCGGTGGGCACCCGGGGTAGGGGTATCGCGGCCTCGCGCACTAAGGTGATAGCCCGCTGGCTGGGTGCGATGCCGCGCAGTTGTGCCAGGGTGATCAGCCCGATGATCGATCCGTCGCGGTCGGCGACTGGATACGCTGAGTGGCGGTCGCCCAGCAGGTAGCGCTGGATGAAATCCTCGATGGTGATGTCGGCGGGAGCCGTGTGGGGGTCGGCGGTCATGACGTCGGCGACGCGGACACCGGCGATGGCTTGTCGGGTGATTACCTGTGCCTCCTCTTCGCGGGAAGCGGCGAAGATGAACCATCCGATAAACGCCAACCACACGCCACCGACGAGGGCCCCCGCCAGAAACTCCAGCAGCCCGAGCGCGATCAGAATGAACGCCAGGATCCGCCCGGCGCGTGCGGCGCGGACGCCGGCGCGCACGGGATCGCCGTAGCGGCGCCACAGATAAGCCTTCAGGACCCGCCCGCCGTCGAGCGGGGCGCCTGGTAACAGGTTGAACAGGCCTAGCAGCAGGTTGATGCCTGCCAGCCACCACGCGACGCCGACCACGATGTGTGCGACCCCAAGTGCGCCGAGTCCATAAGCCCCGCCCGCGAAGACCGCCGCGAGCGCCAGGCTCATCAACGGGCCCGACACCGCGATCCGGAACGCCTCTTTAGGTGTCTTCGCTTCGCCCCCGAGGCGTGTGACGCCGCCGAACAGCCACAGCGTCACGTCGAACACCTTGACGCCGGCGCGGCGGGCAAGGATCGCGTGGGTTAGTTCGTGGGCCAGCAGCGACCCGAGCAAGATCAGCGCACCGCACGCCCCAGCCAGCCAGTAGGCCCCCTTCGAGTAGCCGGGCACGGCGGCGGGCAACGTGGAGGCCAGGCTCCAGGTGAACAACCAGAGGATGACCAGTACGCTCCAGTTGACACTGACCGGGAATCCGGCGATCCGTCCTATCGGGATGCCGCCCATGTCGAATAGCCTCCAAAGATGGTGCCGGACAACGTTATTAGTGTTGGCGGGCGACGATCACCGGGATGCGGGCCGCGTGTGCGACGGCGGTGCTGACCGAGCCGAGCAGCATTCCGGCGAATCCGCCCCGGCCGTGGCTGCCGACCACGACGAGTTGGGCGGACTCGGATTCGTCAAGCAGATGGCGAGCCGGGCGGTCCAACACCAGCCGGCGGTGCACGGCGACGTCGGGATAGCGTTCCTGCCAACCGGCCAGGCGTTCGGCCAGGATTTCGGCTGCCCGGGATTGCAGGGTCGACCATTGCTTGCTGAGCACACCCGAGGTGTCTGCTGAGTCGGTCCAGGCATACACGGCCAACAGGTCCACGCCACGGAAAGATGCCTCGTCGAAGGCGATCGCGGTGGCCAGCTCTGATGCCGGCGAGCCGTCAATGCCCACCAGCACCGGTAATTGCGAGGGTTCCAGCAGGATTGGGGCCTCGTCGTGGATCACCGCGACCGGGCAGTGGGCATGATGGATCAATCCGGTGCTGACCGAGCCGAGCAGGGCCCGCTGCAGCGCTTCTTGTCCGCGGCAGCCGACTACCATCATGTGCGCCTCTTTGGACAGGTCGATCAGGGTAGGTACCGGCGCCGCGGACAGTAGTTCGCTGTCGATCTCGGGTCGATTGCCCTCCAGCACGCTGTCTTCGGCGACCCGAATCGCATCGGCGACGAGCTTGCGGACCCCTTCTTGGTGCCGTTGGTAGATCACGGCCGGGATGGGGTCCGCCGGCCAGAGCGCTGGCGGTTCTGAGACGTGCACGACGGTCAGCGGAATGTTGCGCATCGTTGCCTCACGTGCGGCCCACCGTACGGCCATCATCGATGACGGAGATCCGTCGACTCCGACCACGACACCCGAATGTGTGGTGCGAGCAGACATGGCGCCGTCCTTCTCTGCGTGAATTCCTGCGACGCTAGACGGTCGGCGATCGCCGGTCAGGAGGCGTTGGTCCCCACCGGGAGTGGTCCTAAGGCCCTTCGGCGCGCCGCCACATCGCGACACACTCGAGGGATGAAAAATCCGACGATAGCGGTGATCGCGGGCGTCCACGGGCTGGGCGGTTGGGTTCGTTGCGCGGCACTATGAGGATGTTCGACGATCGCGTCGATGCCGGGCGCCAGCTGGCTGAGCGACTGGAATCTTTGCGCGGCCAAGACATTGTCGTGCTCGGGCTGCCGCGGGGCGGGGTGCCGGTGGCCTTCGAGGTCGCCAAGGCGCTTCAGGCGCCGTTGGACGTTCTTGTGGTGCGCAAGCTGGGGGTGCCGTTTCAGCCCGAACTGGCCTTCGGCGCGATCGGCGAAGGCGGCGTGCGGGTGATCAACGACTCGGTGGTGCGTGAGGCGGATCTGTCCGAGGAAGAGATGACCGCGGTCGAAGCCGAGCAGCGGGTCGAGCTGCGACGCCGCTCGGAACGCTTCCGCGGCGGGCGCGAACCGTTCCCGTTAGCGGGCCGCACCGCTGTGATCGTCGACGACGGCGTCGCGACCGGCGCGACGGCCAAGGTGGCCTGCCAGGTCGCCCGCGCCCGCGGCGCGAGCCGGGTGGTGTTGGCGGCGCCGATCGGCGCGGACGACACCGTCGAGAGGTTTGCCGGGTATGCCGATGAGGTCGTGTGTTTGCAGACGCCGGCGTTCTTCTATGCCGTAGGGCAGGGATATCGCAACTTCACACAGACCTCCGACGATGAGGTGGTCGCGCTGCTGGATCGCGCCTACAAGGGTTACCGGCAGGTTGTGGTTAGCGCCTTGGATCCGCCGTTGCGCGACGAGGAAGTCCGCGTGACCGCCGGCCCGGTGTCGGTAGCCGGGCACCTCACGATCCCGGAGCACCCGACCGGGATCGTCGTGTTCGCCCATGGCAGCGGCAGCAGCCGCCACAGCCCCCGAAACCGTTATGTCGCCGAGGTGTTGAACCGGGCCGGACTGGCCACACTGCTGTTCGACTTGCTCACTCCCCACGAGGAACGGAACCGCGACAACGTCTTCAACATCCAGCTACTGGCGCGGCGCCTAGTTGAGGTCACGCACTGGTTGGCGGGTCAACCCGACACCGAGGCACTGCCGGTCGGCTACTTCGGCGCCAGCACCGGGGCGGGCGCCGCGCTTGTCGCCGCGGCGGATCCCAGCGTGAAGGTGGCAGCTGTGGTCTCCCGCGGCGGGCGACCCGATCTCGCGGGCCAGGCGCTGACCAAGGTGCGCGCGCCCACGCTGCTGATTGTGGGCGGATATGACGAAGTCGTCCTCGACCTGAATCGTCGGGCTGGGTCGGTGATACCGGGCACGTGCGAAATCGTGGTGGTTCCCCGGGCCAGCCACCTCTTCGAAGAGCCCGGCGCCCTCGAACAGGTGGCGGTGCTGGCCCGCGACTGGTTCATCGACCACCTGAGCCGGGTGGGTGCGATCACGAATCCGTAGTGCGGTACGGAAAGCCATGGCAGAGCAGACATCAGGGCATCGGAGTGTGCCGCACACTGCGGATCTGCGGATCGAGGCGTGGGCGCCCACCCGCGACGGCTGCATTAGGGAAGCGGTGCTCGGCACTGTGGCGAGCTTCCTGGATTCCTCGTCGGCTCAGCCGCGCCACACCCGCCTGAGCCGGCTGACGGCCGACCGTGACGACGATCTGCTGGTCGCCGTGCTCGATGAGGTCATCTACTTGTTGGATACCGAGGGCGAGGCGCCGGTTGATGTCGATCTGAACGGTGCAGACGGCGCCGTCGACGCCAACTTTGCGATGGTCGATGCAACAACGCTGCCTCAGGTCGGTGCCGTGCCGAAGGCGTTCTCGCTCAACGATCTTCGCTTCTCGCACGGCCAGCATGGCTGGCGGTGCGCGGTGACGCTTGATGTGTGAGGGAGCGGACGCATGAAGATTATCGAGGAGACCCCATACCGGTTCCGGATCGAGCAAGAGGGCGCCATGCGCGTACCCGGGATCGTCTTCGCGTCCAGGTCGCTGCTGCCCGACGAACACGCCGATATGGCGCTGCAGCAGGTGGCCAATGTCGCGACACTGCCCGGGATCGTGCGGGCGTCCTACGCGATGCCGGACGTGCACTGGGGCTACGGGTTTCCGATCGGCGGCGTGGCCGCAACCGACATCGACGCCGACGGGGTCGTCTCCCCCGGCGGGGTCGGCTTCGACATCTCCTGCGGGGTACGGCTTTTGGTCAGCGACCTGGACCGCCAGCGGCTGCAACCAAAGATCCGCGCGGTGATGGACCACCTCGACGCCGCGATTCCGCGCGGCGTGGGCACCAAGGGCGTGTGGCGGCTGCCCAACCGCGGTGTGCTGGAAGACGTTTTGACCGGCGGCGCCCGGTTCGCGGTGCAACAGGGACACGGCGTCGCGCGCGACCTGCAGCGCTGCGAAGACGGCGGCATGCTCAAGGGGGCCGACGCGGCGGCGGTCAGCGAGCGGGCCATCGAACGAGGGCTTGGGCAGATCGGCAGCCTGGGCTCGGGCAACCACTTCCTGGAAGTGCAGGCCGTAGAGCGCGTCTACGACACCGCCGCTGCCCAACAGATGGGACTCTCCGAAGGCGCCGTCTGTGTCATGATCCACACCGGCTCGCGCGGCCTGGGCCACCAGATCTGTACCGATCACGTCCACCAGATGGGAAACGCCATGGGCCGCTATGGTATTCAAGTGCCAGACCGCCAGTTGGCGTGCGTGCCCGTCCGCTCGCCCGAAGGACAGGCCTACCTGGCCGCGATGGCCGCGGCGGCCAACTACGGACGCGCCAACCGTCAACTGCTCACCGAAGCAACCCGCCGGGTGTTCGAGCAGGAAACCACGACATCGCTGGACCTGCTCTACGACGTGTCGCACAACCTCGCCAAGATCGAAGAGCACCCCGTCGACGGCCAGACACGCACCCTGTGCGTGCACCGCAAGGGCGCAACCCGCTCGCTACCTCCGCACCATCCCGACGTGCCGGCCGAACTGGCCACGGTCGGCCAACCGGTGCTCATCCCCGGCACCATGGGCACCGCCTCCTACGTGCTGGCCGGTGTGCCCGATAACCCCGCCTTCTTTTCCACCGCACACGGCGCCGGCAGAGTGCAAAGCCGCCACCAAGCCGCCCGCCACACCAACGCCGAGGCATTGAGCAGAACCCTCGAGGATGCCGGCATCCTCGTGCGCGGCAAATCCCGCAGGGGGCTCGCCGAGGAAAAACCCGAAGCCTACAAAGACATCGACGCTGTCATCGAAACCAGCCACCTCGCGGGGCTAGCCCGCAAGGTCGCCCGCCTCATCCCCCTCGGCGTGGTGAAAGGCTGAACACAAAATCCGGCGGCCACGCGACACCTCTGTGCGCGTCGATTCACGTGCAGCACCGCATCATCATTCGTTGACTAACCTGCTCGCAGGCCGGTCGATTAAACCGGTGGCATCACAAGCTGAAGGGCGCCGCGGTGGGAGCCCACCATAGTTCGACAGCCCGCCTAGGAGCGCGGAACGTGCTCTCCAGGCCGTGGGCATTCGTCAGGCACATGAATAAGCACTGCATCGTCGTCGGCCGTCTCGGCCTGGCCGCGGCGATGCGCAACCAGGTAGAGCCATCCCGGTCCGATGGGCTGTTTGCAGCGGGCGCATTGTGGGTCGGCGACCATTGCTTCTCCCTTCCCCGGCCTCACTATCACGGCCATCATTCTCCGCGTCTTCCACGACCGGTGAGCCGCTATTGACCGAACATCGCGTCGCTGCGTCCAGAGGCGGTCTGGATCACGCAATCCCGCGCGCTAGTAGCGTGGTGCAGGTGAGCAGCCTGACCGTGACCGTGCCAGACACTGTCGACGTCACAGAGCTCGAACGCGAAATCGTCACGGCCGTGGCCGACAGGCTCAGGGATGATCACGGATATGACTTGCTGACTGAGGTCAGGGCCAATGCCTCCGGAACCGCAAACGAGTACCGATTGCATCCGGGCGGCAGCATCATCGTCGATCGGGAGCCGGGCGCGCTGAAGGTCAAGCTCCACGGCGTCAAGGTCGACGCGCATGATCTCTTCACTGGTGTGAGCAGCGAGCTGGAGCAGCGGCACGAACGGCTTCGCGTCGAGATCGGCTGACGGGCTGGTGCGTCGGCGTGAGCCCGACAACCGGGGCCCGACTCCGCGCCCTATCCCGGCGGCTTTGCCTTCTGCGACAGAAAGACACACCAAAACGCCGGAAAACCAGTCAGTCACGGTCTACCCGCACCGACCCGTGGCGCTGTGGGGAAGGGCGCCCCGACAGACCCAAGACGTGACCTTCGGCTCTCGCCAACAGCGGCCCGGCCGCACAGACTGCACACCGTGACCACACCTGACGACACCGCCCAAACCTGGCGCGACGTGGCAGACCAGCTCACAGCTGCGCAGATCGCCCAGCTCGAGAGCCTCGAACGTGACGAACCGCAGACGCTGCTGGAAATGGCGCGGCAGTGGGCGGCCAAGAACATGACCGCTGCGGCGCCATTCGATCATGTCGCGCAGCCCGCTGGCGCCGTGCGCACGTTCGACTGGCAGCTTGACGGTAACTGGTTCCGCGACTTCGAGGGAACCACGCGCCGCGGCAGGCAGGCCCACGTTCAGATCTGCGGCCGACAGCAGGCCGACGGCTCAACGCGGCGGTGGATCGCCGTGCATACCCGCCACCTGAACGCGCTGGACCCGAAGGCGGCCCGCGAACTGGCAGCAGCGCTGAGCGACGCCGCCGACGAGATCGAGCGGCTCAGCTGAACCCACTCAGGCCACCAACGCGATTGTGCTGAATCGGACACAACCGGTTTTCCGTACTTTTGTGCACAAGTCGAGTCATACCGCACCTCGCACACCACGCCGACGACGAATCGCAAGCCATCTGCCCGTGCACCTTGGTGATCAGTGCGCGCTGATCGGCCCGCTCAGTCGTGGTGCCTTGATTACCAACCAGTCGTCCAGGTTTCGCCTTGTTTGACGGACCATCTTCGTAAGATGTTGCCTCGCACGGAAGTTCGATTCTTAGTTTCGAACGCTCGCTCATAACGACGTGTTCCCGCTGCAGTCCAGCGACACCTGAAGCGTCTTGCCGACGAGGATGGTCTCGACCCTGGCCGGGCCGGTGCGGAGTACAGGTGGTCCAACGCGGGTCATTGGTCGCGAATGGTGTGGTCTCGAGGAGGCTTGGCCGTCGAGATCGGTGGCCACTGGACCTAAAATCGGCTGCACCCCAAGCTGTCTCGCTCATCACGCGCGGATGGCCGGTTTATCCAGTGGCTTGTCGGTGTGCAGGCAGGCGATCGCGTCAGCTAGCGTCGGCGCGATCGAGCACACCCGGATCAAGGTGCCTGCATTCTTGACCGCAACGGTGTCGGTGACGAGCACGCGGCGCAGTTCAAGCTCATGCAGGCGGCTGACGGCGGCGTGAACCAAAAGCCCATGCGTCGCGGCCACGACAATTTCCTGTGCGGCGCCGCGCACGTGCAGCAGTTCGACCGCGGCTTCAATGGTGGCCCCGGTGGTCATCATGTCATCAATGATCACCGCCGGGCGGCCGCGCACATCGCCAGCGATGTCCACTGCGGCGACCGCTGAGCCACTTTCACGTTGTTTGCGCACCACCGCAACCGAGCCGTGCAGCACCGCCGCATACTGTTCGGCCAGCTTGACCGCGCCCAGGTCGGGAGCGACAACCACCACCCCGTCCGGCAGCTCGTCGACGAGCTCACCGGACAGGGTGGGGACGGCGGACAGTGTTTCCACCGGGATTCGGCACACGGCTTCCAGGGCGGGTGTGTGCGGGTCGACGACGACGAGCCGGTCGGCACCCGCGGTGGCGATCGCATCCGTGACAACGGCTGAGCCGAGAGCCTGACCTGGTGTGGTGCGTCGATCCTGGCGGGCGTAGCCGAAGTACGGCACCACCGCGGTCACCCGGGCTGCGCGGGCCCGGCGGCAGGCGTCGAGCAGCAACAATAGTTCGACGATGTGCTCGTTGACCGGTGGTGATGTCGGTTGAATGATGTAAGCATCTGAGCCACAGACATTTTCGACGGTGGGACGAAGCTCCCCATCGGGGAATCGCTGTAGGGAGCAACCATCGGACTCGACTCCCAAATAGTTGGCGACGGCACTGGCCAGGCCCGGATTGGCGCTACCGGAGACGATTCGCAGAACGGTCATCGAGCATCCTTTCCGTCGCCGCCCAGAGTCCATCGTTGGCAATACGCACGACAACACATAGGGACCTGCCCGAAGGCGGTCCCCGTCTTACGGCGATGGGTGAAACCGGCCTACAGAGCCGCTGTGTCTAATCACTCCGGCACTTCGGGCCGATCACCCTCGACCATCGCACCGACTCGGCGTCGGGCCGAGGGCCGAAAGTCCTCTGTCAGCCGCAGAAAGTCACACCGAAGCCGAGACTTCCAGGCAACTGCCACGTCTCGGTTTGATCGGATACGGAGCGATTGGTAAGCGCGGCGGTCCGGCGCACATGTGCCGCCCCGGGTGTCAGGGGAACCGGCAGGTGCCACAAAGGTATTCGGCACGGCGACGTATGTCGGATCAATGTCGCTTCGCGCTGTCCAACATCGTCCGCCACGCCCACGCCTCTGCGGCCGACGTCGCGGTCGAAGTCGACACCGACCTGCCGGTCCAACGTCTTCGGCTAAAAGGACGAATGGCCCTAGGCAGGAAATATCGCCATCTTTATGGTTGGACTGCCCAAGCATCGAATAATGCGGCACCATCGCGATTCAGGAGCACAATGAGCACGGCCCGCGACATCACGCACACCGGAGCAACGTGTGTGGGAGAGCACAAGACATTGACCGCAGCGGCCCAACACATGGGCGAGTTGGGCATGGGTGCGCTGCCGATTCCGCCGGCTACTCATCACCGACAGTCATCGCCTGGTCGGCATCGTCAGCGGAGCCGACATCGCTCGCCGTCTGACCGAACATGCCATCGCGCAGTTCGTCAAAGCGATCTGCGCCACCCGAGCCATCGCCAGCCACTGATCCCTCGACAACTTGGAGACTAAGTCATGAGCACCCACTATGAGGCCGGCCCTGCGGCAGGCGAATACAGCGTGGAAGACGACAATCAGCTTCAGCCAGAGGACACTCTCATCGACCGCGGCATCGACGACATGCTCGACGAGGGGTATTCGCCGCCCGAGCGACTTTATGGACGTGGCGCATTCGGCCCGTCTGAAAGCATGGACCAGATGCTCGCGGAGGAAGAGCTGGATCCGGCGTCGCAAATCAACGTCCCGCTCGATGAAGCCGAGCAGCAACGCTCCGACGAGTCCGAGCGCGAAACCGAATTTCCCCAGCGACGTGAGGTTGGCCGCGCGCGAGCAGGTCGACTTGTCGCGCCGGACCTGGGATTTGGCGAAGACACTGAGGCGGAATTGGTCGCTGAGGACGTCGGTATCAGCGGCGGCGCAGCATCTGCCGAGGAAGCCGCGGTTCACATCATCGAAGACGAAGAGTAACGAACGGGTAAGTCACCTGTTGGCCGGGTGGGGCTAGGTGCCGACACTCTGGGCCCGCGCGGGGGGACCCCGCAGGAATGGGACTTCGCAAGGTCGGGACACCACTGGTCACGACGCGTGGACAATGAGGTTGCGCCTCGATGTCGGTTGGTTGAGCGCTATTGACGGACAGCGGCCCTGCGGAGGCCCTTGGCCGGAGCACCATCGAGGCTGTGCAGCGTTACCGGCCCTGAACCCCGCGGAGGGGCTTGCGGTCGAGGCACGCCGGTCGGGGAAGAATCGAGACGGTAAGTCCAGAGCGCAATGAGGCAGATTGCGCGGGCAGCGTGATCGGGCAACGCTGTACGCGGTCGGATTTCTTCATGGCTGACATGTCGGCCGGGATGGGCCCGATGGAACCGATGCTGATGAAGCCGCCGACGACAGCACGGCATTCGCCGATTTCCCTGTGCCGCACTGGAAAAAGATCCGGCCAAGGACGTCGACATCACCGTGCGCGACGCAATTGGACCATCAAGGCCGAACGCGAGCGAGAAGAAGTCGACACCAAGGGCCGCTCGGAGTTCTCCTACGGCTCATTTACCCGCTCGGTCACCCTGCCGGCGGCGCCAACGAAGAGGACAGTCGAGGCCAACCTACGACAAGGGCATCCTGACCGTGGATGTGGCACTTCCCGAACAGGCGCGGCCGCGGCTGCGGCTGCGGCGAAACACATCACAGTGCAAACCGCCAGTTAAACCCAACATGTCCCGGTCGTCCCGGAGCCCAGCAAGTCCCGGGATCGCCGACTGGCCAGGCCCTAAAGGATCCGTTCATCTGAGCTGTCGCACGAGCCCGCTCACGTCCATGTCCTGCGTGGCACGTTGGAGAGTAAGGCGTGGTAACGGAAGACCCGCTGATAGCGGCTTATAGTGGCTCGAAGCCGTCGCAAACAGGTCCATAATGCGTTTGGGAGGAAGGCGGCAGCAACGTGAGTGAAGGTTCTAGCGAATACTACGTGCGGTATCAATTCCAGCTGGGCGACGGCCAGTGGGAGAGCGTCGCGTTTGGTCCAACGGACGAAGCTGACGCCCGACGGTTTTACAGGCGCCTCGCAAAGGACGAGAGCGTGAACATAAAGCAGCTGCGACTGCTCAAGCGTGTGTACATAGTGGTTGAACCCGAATGACTGGGGCGCGCTGAACTCAGCAAACCAGGCCACTTCCATCCGCGCGGTAGAACGTCGACTGTCCAAACAGTCGCCACCGACGCTCCGGAAAGGTATTCCGACGTGACTATCATGTCCGCCAGGCTCTTGTTGAGGGCGTCGACTAACGGTTTCAGATCCTCAATGTAACGCTGGTACGGAGCGACAACCGCCTGTCGTCAACCGCAGACTTCGGTCCAGCTTTCATGCCAGACTCCTGGCATGACATTCGAAGTGAAACATCCGGACGGTCCCGCCGACGACTACGGCGACGAAGACACTTACGAATTCCTGAATGATGGCGTCCTCAAGGTTCGGGTGTCTTCTACCGGAAAGACGTACTACTTCCCGGCGGGTGCGTGGAAGACGCTGATCGCTGGAGACGGGCACGAACCCGGCCTGAGGCTCGCGCCATAGCAGCCACGCCGCTGATCTCGCCTCACACGTACCACCGAGGGGTGTGTAGCGGAGATTGCGCCTGACCGGAATGCCAGGCGATATCCCGCAACCGCTGACTTTGGGTCCGCCTTCGCACCATTCGTTGCTTTCCGGTGAACACGACACTGACCGCGGTGATTGGGGACCAAATGCCCTCGGGCGGGGGCTTCCGACTCTGCCGACGGACGTCGGCGCTTTGTAGCGTTGGCGCGCGCCAAAAGAAATGCGCAACGCGAACATATTCGCGTCATGCCGTCTGGCTCGTGTCGGAATGCCTCGCAACGGGTCGAAGAAAAACAGGAGGCCTAAATATGCAACCAGAACGCTTCGAATCACTGGTGAGCGTGCGTGGTCCGTTCGTGTCGATCTACATCGACGACTCGCGTAATACCGCGGACGCCGAGGCCCAGCTGGATGCGAAGTGGCGCGATGTTCGAAGACATCTCGCGGACCGAGGCGTGGACGAGGACATCATTGTCACGCTCGAGCGCGCCGTCCTGCACAGCGAACCGGCCGTGGGTGGACAGGGCCGCGGGGTGATCGCCACCGGCGACCAAGTGTTGGTCAACGAGCATCTCGTCGGCCCACCGTCGGCCACGGTGCTTCGCGTGTCGGATTACCCGTACATCGTGCCCCTGGTGGAGCTCGGCATGTGGCGCCCGACGTACGTATTTGCTGCCGTCGACCATGCCGGCGCCGATATCACCCTGCACCAGGGCCACATGGTCCGGTCGGAGACCATCGACGGTGGCGGCTATCCCGTGAACAAGCCAGCCACCGCCGGGTGGAAAGGCTGGGGCGACTTCCAGCACTCGACCGAAGAAGCCATCCGCATGAACGAGCGCGTGGTCGTCGACCGCCTCACCGAGCTGGTGGATGAAACGGGCGCTGAAGTGGTGTTCGTGTGCGGCGAGGTCCGCGGGCGCACCGATGTGGTTTCGGC
Source organism: uncultured Actinomycetota bacterium (assembly GCA_963850895.1). GTDB lineage: Bacteria > Actinomycetota > Actinomycetes > Mycobacteriales > Mycobacteriaceae > Mycobacterium. Next base: position 389,701 of record CAWKNK010000011.1, read on the forward strand.
GCTGCCCGAACGCGTGGCGGCGCGGGTGTGCCAACTGCACGCCGGAGCACTGGGCAGGCGCATCGGCGAGGACGAGATCGGCGACCTGATCGATGCGGAGTTCGAGCGGCGCCGACGCACCGAAATCGCCGATATTGCCCAGCGGTTCCAATCCGAGATCGGACGCCGATCCGGGCTGGCGGCCGAAGGGCTGACAGCGGTGTGCGCGGCGCTGCGGGCCGGCGACGTCGACACGCTGATCGTTGGTGAGCTCGGCGACGCCACGCTCGTCACGGGCGAAGAGCTCACCACCGTCGCACCCGACGCCGATGCGCTCTCCGAACTGGGGGAAGCGCCGGTTCGGGTGGTGAGGGCCGATGAGGCGCTGCCGTTCGTCGCGATCACAATTCGCGCATCGGTGGTCCGGGTCGACGAGCGCATCGCACTCGCCGATGGGATCGGCGCCCTGCTCCGATACGCTCCAACCGGCGTGCTCGGCGACAGTGCAGCACACACCCGATCGGCTGCTCTTTAGCAGCTGTGGTTAGTACCAGCTGCAGAATCGACCAACGTGCCACGCCGACGCGGCTGGCCAGGGTAGACGCCCGACCATGATGCGCGGATGGTGAGAATGGCTCCGGCGTATGTCTGTCGCCTGTGGCCGTTCTCATCGAGCCTTCCTGCCCACATCGTGGGCGGCAAGACTCTTACTCCACCTGCTCCACCTGGATCAACGAGCCGGGGTAATGGCAAGGACCTTTGGCACTTGTGAGCGTGATGCCCGCAGCCGCATGGTGAAACAAGTAGCCGAGATTGCGCGGGTATCCCCACGTCGAGTCGGGTCGGTTGTCCTGCGGTAATGGTGCAGAACCGGATTGACCGCGAATTTCAATTTTGAGGAGAAGACATGAACGTCGTCGCCGTCGTCATTGCGGTGGTCATCGTGGCGCTGATTGTGGTGGCGCTGTCGATTCGGGTGGTGACCCAGTATGAGAAGGGTGTGTGGTTCAGGCTCGGGCGGGTCATTGGTGTCAGGGAACCCGGCCTGAGGTTCATCATCCCGGTCATCGACCGGCTGAGGAAGGTGTCGCTGCGCATCGTCACGATGCCGATCCAATCGCAGGGGATCATCACCCGCGACAATGTCAGTGTCGACATTGCCGCTGTCGCGTATTTCCGGGTCGTCGATGCGGTGAAGTCGGTGGTCGTCATCGAGAATGTGAACGCCGCGATCGGTCAGATCGCCCAAACCACGCTGCGCGAGGTCGTCGGCCAGCACACCCTCGATGAGGCGTTGGCGGAGACCAAGGTCATCAACGCCAACATCCGGGAGATCCTGGATGTGACCACCCTGGAGTGGGGTGTCGAGGTGACTCTGGTCGAGCTCAAGGACATCCAGCTGCCCGACAGCATGAAGCGGGCGATGGCCCGCCAAGCCGAGGCTGAGCGGGAGAAGCGCGCGAAGATCATTGCCGCCGAAGGTGAATCGATGGCTGCTGCCGCACTCGGTGATGCCTCGGACACCATGATGGCCCACCCCCTCGCCCTGCAGCTGCGCAATCTGCAGACTTTGGTCGAGTTGGGGGTGGACAAGAACACCACGGTGGTGTTCCCGGCGCCGTTGATGAGCGCGATCGGTGATGTCGGAAGCTTCTTCGCCCGCGAGACCGCCGCTGCGTCGACCATGCTGGAGCCGCCGATCGTGGCCCCATTAGCCAACGGAGAGACCACGCCCAGCGCCAAAAAGCCTGCTGTTTGACAGCAGATGTCCCGGAACCCGCCGGTCGTTTCTTCCCCGTTGGCTGACGGCGAACTCAGCGCGTGGTGAGGGTCAAACGACTGGCGTCGTGGGGACGAGGGAGATCACCGACACTGAGTTGCCGCTTTCGTTGGTGACGTAGGCGAGGGTGCCATCCTTGCTGAGGTTAACGTCAATGGTCGTCGCGGATCACCGGTGCTCGTCGCGGGCGGACGGAATTGTTGAGTTCCACGACGTTCGGCCCGACAGCAGCCTTTTCGGCGACCGTCTGAAAAACGGTGGATCTGGCCTTGGCACCGCCAACATGGCCCGCTGGCGAAACCCCAACCAGCTACGCTGCCGCCTGTACCCACCGGATAACCGACTCTCACTCGCGGTTGATCTGTCCACGTCGGGGTTCGGCCACAGGGGAAGAAACCAGCCCATACGTCTCAGCAGCAGGGAAGGTTGGTGCGGCTTCGCTCCTTCGGCTGCCGCAGGCCTTGAACAAGCACACGCGGCGGCCGTCCAACCTCGACGCTCCCGCCAATCAGGCGGTGCCGTCCGTCAGGTACCGGTACAACGTCGCCCGGCCCACCCCGAGGAACTTGGCGATGTCCTTGGCGGTGTGGCCGTCAGCCTTCATCCGCTTTGCCGTGTCGATGTGCTGGACGTCATAGACCTTCCGAGGCCGACCGAACTTGGTGCCGTTGGCGCGAGATGCCGCCCGCTTCAGGGCGCTTCGCTCTTTAATCAGCTCTCGTTCGTACTCGGCAAGAGACCCCAAAACCCCAATCATCATCCGGCCAGCCGGCGTCGAGGAATCGATACCGTCAGTGGTCGATACCAACGTCACGCCACGCTCGGTCAGCGCCTTGACCGTTTCCAAGATGTGCATCGTGTTGCGTCCGAGCCGATCCAGCTTCCAGACCACTACGGTGTCGCCGGGGCGGACGTAGTCCAGCAGGGCGGCCAGGCCGGGGCGGTCATCGCGAGCGCCGGACATGGTGTCGGAGAACATCTTGGTGACCCCGGCCGCCTCCAGTGCGGCGTTCTGCTGATCCAAGGTCTGGGCGACGGTACTAACCCTGGTGTAGCCCACACGCGCGCCACCAACGCGCAGATCCATTTCCAGTGAATTTCCCCGTCCCACAACTACTTCAACGCTTTTTACGAGACATCTATTTCTGAGACGAACAATTGAGACAGCCCGACGTCGAGAAACACCGGCACGGGATCGTCCTCAGTGGATGTCTCGTATGTGGTCTCGAGCTCAACCGGTCAGCGCATCACTCCAGGTAACCGATGATGTGATGCGGGGAGGCCGGGATGGGCGTGGGTCCGATTGGGTTCAGTGTCGAGCAGCAGAACTTGTTGTGGGTGATGTGGCGCCGGGGTGATTCGATCCGAGAGATGGAGCGCACGCTGGGCGAAACGCTGCCTCGGATACGGCGGTTCCTACGTCAGTCCGGTGGGATCCCTCCGGTTCCGCGACAGCGGAGGGCCGATCATCTGACCCTGGTCGAGCGCGAGGAGATCTCACGCGGGATCGCAGCGGGCCTGTCGGCACGCTCGATCGCCGGGCGCATCGATCGACCGTCATCGACGGTATCGCGAGAGATCGGCCGCAACGGTGGCCGCGATGCCTACCGGGCTCTGGCCGCCGATGCTGCCGCGTTCGACCGGGCGCGGCGCCCGAAAGTGAGCAAGCTGGCGGCGAATGCGGAACTGGCGGGTGTGGTTGCCGCCAAACTGGATGACGATTGGTCGCCACAGCAGATCGCCCAGTGGCTGCAGCGGGAGCATCCCGGTGACGCGGACATGCGGGTCTCGCACGAATCCATCTACCGTGATGTGTACATGCCGTCACGGAAGGCATTCGATGCCAGCATGTTTCACCGTCTGCGCAGTGAGCGTCCGATACGGCGACCGCTCGGCAAGCGGTCCTCATACGGCCGCGGCCAGCTCCGGAACACAGTCTCCATCCGGGAGCGTCCCGTCGAGGCCGACAGCCGGGAAGTGGCCGGGCATTGGGAGGGAGATCTCGTGTACGGAACGCGACCTTCAGCGGTGGCAACCCTGGTAGACCGCGCCACCCGTTACGCGATAGTCGTCGCGTTGCCCGACGGGCACAAAGCCGAAGCTGTCGCCCGCGCCTTGATCGACCGGATGGGTCAACTGCCGGCGCACCTGCGGCGGTCCCTGACATGGGACCGCGGCCTCGAGATGGCCCACCACGCCACGATCACCGCGACGCTGTCGATGCCGGTGTTCTTCTGCGACCCGCACCATCCCTGGCAGCGCGGCACCAACGAAAACACCAACCGGCTGCTGCGCCAATATCTGCACAAAAACGCTGACCTGGGCAGCTTCACCCAGGATCACCTCGACTGTGTGGCCGCGAAACTAAACCACCGCCCGCGTCGAGTGCTCGGCTGGACCACCCCGGCTCAAGCGTTCGGTGCCGCCCAGCCACAGCCGATGCTGCTTGCACCTGCGTAGCCGGTGCGGTTCGGGGCTGCGATCATGACCACATGAGCGCCGGTGGACTTCCGCAGCTCGACGTCGCCCGCGTCCAACGCTGGTGCGCCAACCAGGTCCCTGAGCACATGCGCGGTGAGATCCGCGTCGAATGCGACGTCACACCAAGGCATCTGACGATCTGCGAATGCCGACCGCCGTGGCGTGAGGACTTCGGACCCGATTGGACCCGCTTCCCGATCGCCCGCCTGCACTACACCAGGACTACCGGCCTTTGGACTCTGTATTGGCGCGACCGGAACCTCAAATACCACCGCTACCAACCACTCAACCCCAGCCCCCGAATCCAAGACCTACTCGACTACCTCGACGGGCGAGCCGACCCCATCTTCTGGGGATAACGACCCGGTTACCCTCGTCCCAGTGATGCGCTGACCGGTTGAGCTCAAGGTCTATTTCGAGACTGCGGTGCGGGGACACAGGCTCAGTGTCTTGGCCCCTGACATGTGTTGGGGCAGGTGTTGGTCAATCGGTCAGCTGGCAAGCAAGCCTCGGAAGGCGCAGTCGGCCAGGGAGATCGCGTCGGCCAGGCCGATGATGTGGCCGTGCAATTCGGGATGGTTGTCGAGGTGCGAATGCGCGTGTTGCTGGTCAGTGTGGAAGGTGATCGATCCGCAGAGGGTATCGGCCAGGGTTCCGGAGCAGTCGGTTTGTGCGATGACGACGACGGCGGTGGCGGGTTGCCATGTCCATTCGTCGCTGTGGCGGTGGATGCGGATCGGTGTCCCGGTGTCGGGGTCGGCTGAGTCGATGACGCCGTCGGTGCCGGTCATCAACGGGATGCCCAGCGCGTCGATCGCGCACATTGCCGCAACCGGGGGGTGGCCGGTGAGGTGGACGGTGTGGCCGGTGGGTTGGCGTGAGAAAGGGTAGGCAACCTCGATTTGTCCGTCGGGTGCGCTGTGCACGAGGTCGGCGCTGCCAAGTTGGTGCAGGGCATCGTCGAGGTCGACGCCGAGCGCGGCAGCGGTCGGGCGCAGATCGTCGCGATGGACTTGGCCGCTATCACGAAAGCCGCGCAACACGGCTCGGTGGAGTTCTCGGATTGCGGGCGGCAGCTGCTCGGCGGAGGCTACGACCGACTGGGGGGCGTCCGACTGGTCGGGCATTAACTACTCCGTTGACTCTCCGTTGAATTGGACCTACAGGCGCGTAGTGCGTCGAGAATGTGTTGCGGAGTGGGCAGGTCGAGTCGACACGCATCGCCGGTCGGCGCTTTGGCCACTGGGCGCATCACATCGACGCCGTCGATGAGCACCGTCGGTGAGGGGTAGGTGCCGACGCGGTCGATGATCGGCTCGTCGATGCCGAGGCTGCTCAAGCAGTCGGCGAGGATCTTTCTGGTGGTCTCGGCATTGGGGCATCCCGGCGAGGTGAGCAGCTCGATACGCATACCAGTCACTTCCGCGTGGGAGGCGTTGTCACCATCGTTGGCCAAACTTCTGACGGCATGTTCGCCCCGCAGGCGGGTAGCAAGCCGCCGATTAACCTCATACCATCAGCTTCTGATGTGCTGGGGGCGCGTAACTTTGCACCAATCCCGGCGGTTCGTGCGTACTCGGGCCGCCAATACGGCAGCGGCTTCTTCTGCGCCAGCGGAAAACGTCATCGTCATCAGCTCACTATTCGCCTGAGGTCGTGCCATGCGTCGCGATGCCCGGGGGTTCGGGTTCACGTGGCCCCATGTCGAGGCGGAATGGTGGATACTCGTCGCGCATCAGCGAGGTGTAGGCGAGTACCCGGATGGCCCACCGGTTGATACCGATCACGAAGTCATACAGGCCCTTCGGGTAGCGCGCGGTGAACAATAGGGCCACCACCGCGATCAGCAGCAACACGCGGATCAGCGGCACCAAGATGGTGCCATCGCCCCAGTGGTCATCGCCGTTGCCCATGAACCGCATACCGCCATAGAAGAAGGCCGCTAGCACGAGGTAGTGCGGGATGGCCAGCAGCCACCACTTGATCAGCACCAGACCCCGATGCAGGTGCTCCGGGTAGTCCACCTCCAGGTCGGCCGGATACTCGGAGTCTGGCCGCAGGCTGAACGGCGGGTACTTGTCGGTGCCCAGCACCGACAACGCATAGAACAAGACCCGCCAGCGCCAGCGCAGGACACCGACATTGAAGTCGAACAGCCCGCGTGGGTACTTGCCGGTGAACAAGATCGCGAACAACGCGATCACCGTGACCACCACGTAGGCGATGTGTAAGAAGAACAAGATGACGTAGTGCGGGATGGCGAGGATCCACTTGACCAGCCACTGCCAGCGTGACAGCGCGGGGTCAAGGTCACCTCGGACACGCACCGGGTACAGCGCGGTTTCCGGTTGCATGATCGACGCTCCTTCCGGGCACTTCGGCTCGATCACCGAGCCGCGAATCAGATACAACGAAGATACGAAGTCCCATTCTTTCCCGAAGAGCCGCGAAATCGGGCGCCGAGGGACACTTTCCTGCGGTTATACGGACTCGGTGTCAAAGGCAGCTCCAATCTGCGAGCGCTGCTCTTAAAATAGAGTAAAGAGAATGGACGGAAAGGTACGGCGCCACCTGGGTAAAATCAGCTCGGCACTCATTGCGTCTCTTGCGACCGCTCGTACTCGGCCACCCGCTGCTTGGCCTGACGGATTCGTTCTTGCCATGCAGGATCAGTGAGTTCCGGCCGTCTAAATCGTGGCCATTGTTGCAGTTCAGCCTTTGAGCAGTCGCGGTTGCACAGACAACGGATTGGCCATTGCTTGAAGCGAGTGCCGTACCCGCAGCGTTCACACGGATGGTGAATGTGCCAGCTGCTCCCGTTGACGCTGATCGTCATGGTGACCGCCCATCGGATAGATGTTGATGCGCCCCGTCATAGGTGCCCTCTTGGTAGCGTTTGTGCGCTTCCTGGGCTTCCTTTGTCCAATAACGGTTGCACGCGCAGCGTATCGGCCCGAACTGCTTGTAGCGGGTGGCGTACCCGCAGACGGGACACGGACTGTGAAGACCGTGAATGCGATGGCCGTAGATGTCAACGCCCATCTCGCCCTCCTACAATCCATGGTGCCCCCATCTTCTGCCATTTCAGCCCTTGGGGGTCGTGGGCGTTCATCCGGTCGAAGCGCTCGTTGAGCTGACGATGGCGCCCAACGTCGTCGGGGTCGGTGGTGGCGGGCCAGAACCCAAACTCGACCGCCAACTCACGCAACCTGGCCATATCCAACTCAGCCATGGTCACCTTCCATCTCGGCGCCGACAGCTTCCATTGTGGCGGTCACTGGCCGTTGCCCGCAGCAGTGTTGGTTCTCCTTAACTTGAGATGGTTGGGACGGTTAGGGTTCTTGGGGTCATTGGGGTTAAGTCCGGTAAATCGGCGGCGGCACCCGTTTCTTTGTTCCACAGGTGTGTTGTTGTTGTTGTCTGCTGACCCTCCCGAACTCTCCCGGGTCCCTTACAGGGACCCTTGGAGTTCTGATTCGGTGGTTTTGATAGGTCTGGTTTGGTTTCTGGTTTTTTGACCTGGGGTTTTGCGATTCTTCTGATCCCTCTGATCCCTTCTCTGGTCTTATCGGGTTCTGATTACCTGACCTGGGGTTTTGCGTTTTTTCTGACTGGGTTCTGGTTTGATCGTCAGGCCCGGAACCACGTCGTTGCATGCCCTCTTCCCTTCTCGCCCTCCTGCCGCCGCAGCCCCTTGCCGACCAACTTGTCGAGCTTGTAGCGGGCGCTCTCGATCTCGGCGGGGGTGGGCTTGGCGGTCTCGTTGAGCACTATCGCGGCGGCTTTGGCGGTGATCCCCTTCAACAAGTTCGTCTCCGTCAGCTTCACCAGGTCGACCTTTTCGAAGATGGTGATCTGCCCGGCATCCCTGTCGTGCAGGAGCGAAAACGGGCCGACCTTGTCGACGCACGGCTTGACATGCAGGAGCTTGAACACCTGATCGCCCGGATTGCCGACGAGCAGGATCACCGAGCCGCACCCGGCGGTCAGCCACGTCGAGCCGTACACGTCGTCGATGCTGCTGGGCGTCTTGCCTTTCGTCTTGATGGGGTGGTGCAGTTCGCAGATGTTGCGGCCGGAGGCCAGGAGCAGCTGCCGCCCCCGGTTGTAGGCCGCTCCCACCTCGTCCTCGGACAGTCCGATGGCGGCATCCTTGACCGAGTCGACGTACACGTAGTCGGCGCCGTACTGCTCGGCCATCTCCGCGAGCAGCTTGGGCGCTTTGGCGAGGTCTTCGGGGGGCGGCCCTGGCCGCACCACCAGTTGCTTGGAGACTACGGCCCGGTCCTCCTCGCGGAACTGGCGGCGCAGCGAGCGAGCGATCTGGCGGGGCCGGTCCATCGCCAGGTACAGGATGCGTCCCTCGATCGTGCGCACCGGCAGGTCGAGAACGTCGCCCCCGAACAACTGGGCGTGCACCAGCTGCCCGGCCAGGGTGGTTTTGCCCAGCCCGATGACGCCCGCGATCATCAGCCCCTCGCCTTCTGGCCATAACACGTCGGCGCCCTGTCCCCAGAGGGCGGGGACCTCGGTGGGGGCGTCGAGGATGAACGCGGCCCCGGTCATCGCCGGATCGGGCTGCGCTCCGTCGTCTTTGTCGTCCGCTCGGCGCTGCGTGATCTTTTCCCAGGTCCGCTCCAGCTCACCGGCATCGTTCCCGTCCAGCCACTCCGCCAGGTCGTCGCGGCGCCGCAAAGCCCACCCACCCTGTGCTTTGGTGAGTCCGTCGTCGACGCAGGCGCACAGGATGCGGTAGGCGTCCACCGAGCGGTCGGGCGGATTGGTGGTGACCAGCCGCAGCGCCTTGAGCACCTTCGGGTATAGGGCCAGGTTGACCGGTTCGCCGTTGGGCGCCTCGCCGTTGGTGGCGGCCTTTGCCCCGGTTGTGTCGCCGGTCTTCTTAGCCTTGGCCCCGCCATTGGCCTTGGCCCCCCCACCGGGGGGCGGCCCCGGGTGGTCAAAGTCCACACCCGCCTGCGCTGCCAGGGTGCGCGGGCTGATCCGCCCGCCGGTGGGCCGCACCGCCCAATGAACTGCGAGCGGGTCGCCCTTGTCGACGGTGGGCTTGAAGTTGCGGGTGCACGGTGGGCGCAGCACATCGTTCCCGGCCTTCTTGGCATCGCCCCCCACCAACTCGACCAGCGGGTTCTGCAGCGCCGCAAACAGTGCTTCGGTGATCGGCTCAGACAGCGGGATGTAGAGGTGGTAGTGGCCGACAGTTCCCGAGGCGATCGCACACCAACCCAGGTCCGCGACCGCGTCGAGGTTCAGCCCGGTGTGGTCGATGTCGGCGTGCAGGCACCACAGCCCTGCCGTCTGGGTCTTCTCACGTGACACACCCGTGCGCATGAGGCTGGTGCTTACATATACGTCGAGGCCCCGCGCGGACAGCTCCAGGGCCTTGGCGACGGCGGCGTCGGCATCGTCAGGGTAGGCGAACGCATGGCGCTCGTGTTTCTCCGACCAGAACCGGAACCGCGGCGGCTTGTCCCCATCACAGTAGGGGTCTTTGCCGTAGACCACATGGCAGAACCCGGTGCCGCCGCCGTAGAGGACGTCGAAGAACAGCCGCACGTCGGCTTCCGGGCTCGTGCTTTGATGGCCATCACCGTTAGACTGGCTGCTAGCTGCTGTTGTTTGGTAATGGTCGGTTTCCCCGGGGTTGGCGCTCTGGGGGCCGACTTTTTTATCAGTCCTCATCTGCGGCACCGCCAGTCCACAGCCGCTCACCGGGCTCATCGACGCCCAGCAACTCGGATATCTTCCGGCGCGTCTCGTCACCAAGTGGGGTCGTCTTGATGATCTCGGCCAACGTCGCCGCCAGGCTGTCGTCGCCCAGCGTCAGGGGCGCCTTGGGCTCCGGGGCCTTGGCCCCAGGAGCCATTGTCTTGGTCTCCTGCTCGGCCAGGAATTTTTCTACGCTGGATCGCCTGTAAAAAATCTGGTCCCAATTTGCACATGCTCGATCGGGAAGTCGCCCGCCTTGCGGTGGTTGCGTTGAAACGCCAGACCGAACTTGTGCACCTTGCGATGCAGGTCAGTCGGGCTGAGTAGTTCGTCGTCGGGTTTAGGCATGATCGCCCCTTTCCGGTTGGTTGAGAGTTGAACTCACCTATTCAGGGAGAAACTCACCGAAATAGCAGGGGACGAGGCGGAAAAACTTAGGAGTCATCGTCACCGCCCGTTGCTGCGGCCTGCTGGCGGCGCCGGGAGGCTTTCAGGCACGCACTGGCCATGTTCCTCCGGACGGGTAGGGGATTTCCGCCGACCAATCCCGTGTCGGGGACCTGATCGAACCCCTGCTCGTTCCAGGCGAACCGGATCCATCCCGTATCGGGGACCTGGTCGACATGCGGGTCGGCCCGCAGCGTCTCGATCAGATCAGCACCTCGTGCAAGTCCGGTGACACGTTGAACCGGTCGCCAAACTTCGCGCTTAGCTCGTCCAGCAGCTCCCAAATGCTGACTACGCAGCCATGACTTCCGTTGCGAATGAACTCACGCGCGGCGGCGACGTAATCGTTAATTGTTACGGACATTCTCCTGGTCTATCTCCGCGGGCGTTCACCGCGGTTGTCTGGGGGGTGGGTGCCATCGCACCCGCCGGTGCGCATAGAAAATGCGTTACCGGGGGGTGACTGCTTTGTTGAAGGCGACGGAGTGTGGTTTTAGTCATCGAAGATGAGGGTGCAGCACAAAGTGCAGTATCGATGGAGAATGCAGAGGGGGTTACCGAGCAGATTTGGAGAATGGCGGCAATGTCGTCGTCGCTGAGCATCCATTTGCGCCCAACCTTTTTGCCAGGAAACCGGCCAGAGCGCAGTCCATCAGCAAGCCAGCGTTCTTTACAGGGGATGCTTTCAGCCGCCTGTTGCAAATTCTTGAGAATCACCGCCGTCGACCTCTTTGACCTGGTGTAAATGATCCGACAGCGAAAGTACACGAACCGAATCGCCAGCGAAATGCGCCGAAATCGGGGTCGATCCGCAATCGTTGAGACCTATTTGGAGCCGAGTGGGAGAAGATTTGACGTAGCGTTGACTACTCGTCCGAAACACCAGCTCAGGCCACCCTCACACTTTGAGGAAAGCTGATAATTTCTCAGGAGTATTCTCATGGGTTTCTCAGACACTGGCCGCATTCTTCTGCTTCGAATTAGCCTTCTTTGGCTTGAGAGCCTTGCCGACCACATCGGCCACCACCCGAGATGACTTGCGGTCCAAATGACCGTAACGGTCTACCGTCGTCTGAATGCTCTCGTGGCCGAGGTGACGCTGGATCACCGTTAACGGGACACCAGCGTGTATCAGCCAGCTGGCGTTGGTATGCCGCAGATCGTGCACGCGGGGTGACTTGGTCAAGCCCTGCTGTTTGGCCCGGGCTATCGCCGGGCGCCAGACGCTGGCATAGAAGTTCGCCCTCCGTACCGGGTCGTCGTCGCCGCCGCTCCCCCGACCGCTGTTGGTGAACACCCAATCCCCGCCCAGGTCGAGCTTGGCCAGGGTGGCCGCTGCCACGTCGATGGTCCTGGTGGACCGCCTGGTCTTAGGTGGGCCGAGCTGATGGCCCTCGCCGGGCACCTCGCGCCACGCCCGCCGGATGCGCACGGTGCCCTCGGTCAGGTTGATGTCGGAGGGCTTGAGGGCGGTGGCCTCCC
>CAWKNK010000012.1:0-49536 GCA_963850895.1 uncultured Actinomycetota bacterium
TCATGGTGTTCCTTGAAGTGGTCTGTGGGTTCGTTGGGCTCAGCCGCGACAGGTGCGCCGGTATCCCGCTGCGCTCGAGATCTTCGCGGTATTCGGCAATCTGCTCGTCGAGGGCGGTCAGGTCGGACTGCGCCTGGCGGTAGCGCCGGTCCTCGCCTTCGTTGAGGATCTGGCGACCCTGGCTGCGTGCCTCTATCAGCAGCCGCTCGGCGGCCTCGTACACGCGGGCGCGCCGGTCGGTGAGCTTGGTGAGAAATCCCTCGGAGACTTCGCCGGGCATCGCAATGCTCCCGTTTTTCTGGGCATAACGGATTGAAGACGGCCCGTCGACCTAACCACCGACGCTTTCGGCGCGATCCTCACGTCTGAGTCTCGACTCCCCGTACCGGGTTCCGCTTTGGCCCCAACGCGGTGGATGAGCGAATAGTAGAGCCGTCGGCGAGGCCGTTTAAACGACCGGAGCGCGTGTCGCGCGGCCCTTGCCGCCGGGGAACTGGTAACGGTGGATGCGTAACTGTTGTTCGTCAACATGAGACCACGAATAGGTTTGGGCACAATCCGTGAAAGCTTCGGTTGTTCGGGTGGCTGTTGCTGCGCCTGTCGGCGCGGCTGTCGCGGCATTGATCGGTGTCGCTGCGGGGTGGAAGTATGCGCCGGCCGGCGGCTGGATCGCTGGCGCGGCGCTCTATTTGATTTGGACGTGGATGATAGCTGGCCGAATGAGCCCGGAGCAGACAGCGTTACACGCTACACACGAGGGTGCGAGCTGGTCGATGACCGACGCGATCGTGGTAGCAGCGAGCGTGGCGAGCCTAGCTGGCGTCGGCTACCTCCTAATTGCGGGAACGGCCAAGGGAGGCGAAGCATACGGCGCTGCGGCCCTCGGCATTGGTAGCGTCGTCGTGGGCTGGGTCGCCGTACAGACTGTGTTCACCCTGCGCTACGCTCGGCTCTATTACTCGGGCGCATCGGGTGGAATCGATTTCAACCAGCCCGAAGCGCCTGCCTACGTCGATTTCGCTTATCTCGCATTCACCATAGGCATGACGTATCAGGTGTCCGACACCGATTTACAGACTCAAAAGATTCGGGTGACGGCGTTGCAGCAGGCCCTGCTGTCTTATCTATTTGGGGCGGTGATCCTGGCCATGATGGTCAACGCGATCATCGATCTGGCCCACTCCTCGAGCTGAGAGTGCTGGGCTCTTCCATTGCGTTAGCAAGAACCGTCCTGAGCGCCCTCGCGGTGACCGGCCTGGTTGTTGTGTTCGGTGATGTCGGCGAAGCGGCGGCTGACATAGCGGTCGGACCAGGTCCCACCGACTACACCGCGCAGCAGCAGCCTGCGCCGGGAGCCTGCCATTACCGCACGGCCGCCAACGGGCAGATCCGCCTGACCCGAATTGCACCCCTGGTGCGATCAGCCCGAAGGTCACCCAAGACACGCTCGATACCACGATCTAACATCACCGCCCTGCCGATGTCATGACCACCGTCGTCGTCGCCGACCCGTACCAGGTCGCGCTCAACGGCACCGTCTACGGCCCCGGCGAGGTGGTCGAGGCACCCGACGAGGTGGCGGCGCGGATCCAACGAGAACATCAACGGGCTGCTACGCCAGTACTTCCCCCAGGGCACCGACCTGTCGGTGCATTCCGCCGAGTACTTAGCCGAGGTTGCTGCCGAGCTCAACAACAGGCCCCGAAAACGCTGCGACTTCGACAGTCCTGCCCAAGTCCTCAACCGGCTACTCTCACAACCACCACAAGTCACTGTTGCAAGCGAACCTTGAGCCCAAGTCGCAAATCGCGTTACGGAATGTCGTTTCGCGGTGATTACATGATTTAGCGGCCGGTCGGGCCGTCGGCACCTTGCAAGGGAGGTCATTCATGGGCGGCTTCGGAGTGTTGGGTCTATGGGCGACGCTGGTCCTGACTCTCGTCGGGGCGATAGCGGTCGCGCTCGGTTTCGTGTGGCTTTCGAAACGCACGCTTGGGGAGAACGTCGGCCCGACGCACAATCCGTCGTTGTCGCCGTTCCTTACTGTCGTCGGTCTGGTCTTCGGAGCTCTGCTCGGGTTCACCGTGGTCGTTGCGTGGGAACAGTTTTCCTCGGCCGAGGCCAATGTCGCTCATGAGGCGTCGACCCTCACGACGATGTACCGACAGACCGTCGCGATGCCGGATCCCCAGCGGACACAGCTGCGCCAGCAGCTTCGCAAGTACGCAGAGGCGGTATCGGGTCCGGAATGGTCCGCTCAAGAAACCGGCGGTGGCACGAGCGACACGGCAAGAGCCGCCATCACCGAGATGTATCGCCTCTTCGGCGATCGGCCCGCCAGCACGTCGAGTCCAGTCGATGGAGAGTTTCTCAATAAGCTGAGCGTATTGACGACCGACAGAGATCAGCGTGTCCTGGACCAAAAACCTCGAATTCCGACGCTGTTGTGGGCCGGCCTCATCTTCGGTGGCGTACTGCTGATTGCGATCGCGGGTTTCGTCAATCTCAGCAGCCGACGTGCTCATGGGGCCCTGGCGAGCGGGGTCGCCGCGCTGCTGGGCTTGCTCCTGTTCGTCGTCTATTGGCTCGACCATCCATTTGGAACGGAAATCGGCGTCACGCCCGCACCGTTCCATCACGCCGTTGAGGCGTTCGACGTCATGGACCGCGGGACGTAGTCGGACCTAGACCTCACCGTGTTCGACAAGGCCGACAGCGACCGGATTCGGCAGAGCCTGCTGGACTACGAACGCGCCGCCGTAACCGAGTGGCCCGTAGCCGCGAGCGGTCATTCCTTCCCCGAGGCCGATAACGCTCTGCAGCGCCTCTACACCGCATACACGCAAGTCCAGCCGCGCACCGATATTCAAACAAAGTTCCTCGCTACCTCTTTAGGCAACCTCGACAAGATGAGCCAGGCACGCACAGAACGGGTACTGCAGGCACGCACGGACGTCGGACCACCTTGGTCGTTGTGGGCGGTCATCTTCGTGACCAGCGGGCTGCTCCTCGGCGGCGCGATCGTTTACGGCGTCGAGAAACCCGTCAAGCACTGCAATGCGGTAGACCGGAGCGGATGGCCGCAGCAGATGATTGCCGACGTAGTGTCCGGCACTGACGCGACGCCATTGGATCGTTCGCGCAATCTCCTGCCAGGCGGCGCTTGCACCCGCATGTTTCCATGATCGTCGTGGTTCGGTTGGCATGGTTTACCCCTCCTCTATTGCTTTGGGCCAGCGGCTATTCATGCGTTGCAGCTTTTCGAGAGGGCGGCCGCGATCCGTTGGTCAGCGCCTTGCGCGGCATGCTCATATCTCATTTCGGGGTGGCGACCACTCGGTTGGGGTCGAACCGGTCTCCGTTGACGTTCGGCGCTCTGCTGACGACTTTCCAGTTTCGCGATGTCCGCCCGGCTACGTTCCCGTTGTCAAGTGTCTCTAGCCAGGCGACAACATCATTTGGTGAAAACGTTCTGGGGGTGGCGGGACAAACAGCTGCCCGACGGAACGCTGATCCTGACCTCGCCCTCCGGCCACACCTATGTCACCACACCGGGCAGTGCGCTGCTGTTTCCGAGTTTGTGCCTGTCCACCGGCGCTATGCCGGCACCGGAAGCCGACCCGCCGCTCGAGTACTGCGGCGAGCGGAGCGCGATGATGCCCAAACGCCGCCGCACCCGCGCCCAAAACCGGGCCCACCGCATCGCCACCGAACGCCGCCAAAATCACCACGCCCGCACCACCCGGCGCGCCGAGTGCATGAGCGACGCCGGGCCGGCCCCACCCGAGACCGCACCCCTGACGACCCACCACCGTTCTGACTTCGCGGATATCGTTTCCAACGCGGTAATCTCATTCTCGAAGCGTTGTATATCAGCGCGCCCGAAGAGGAGATTCCGCCTATGGCCGGCCCCAGCGATGAAGCCGAAGTGACGCGCGCCGAACGCTTCATCAAGACGGCAGTCGAGATCCTGGGCGAAACCGGGCGCACCGACTTCACCGTGCAGGAAGTGGTCACCCGCTCCAAGACCTCACTGCGGGCGTTCTACCAGCATTTTTCCGGCAAAGACGAACTGCTGCTCGCGCTGTTCGAAAAGACCATCGCGCAATCGGTGGAAATCTGGCGCGCCGAGACCACCGGACTGGACAGCACCGCCGCGCTGAAGCTGGTGATCGACCGCGTCAGCCAACAACCGGAATCGAGCACCCAGGACAGCCTCAATCGGGCGCTCAGCCTCTACAACCAGCACCTGGCCGAGACCCGTCCCCGCGAATACGCCCGCGTGCTCTCCCCGTTGCATCAACTGATTCGCGACATCGTGGGGCAGGGCATCACCGAGGGCGTCTTCAACCCGGGACTTGACGTCGGGGCCGCGGCGGCGATCGTCATGCAGACGATGGTGGGCGCGCAGCGAT
Organism: uncultured Actinomycetota bacterium; assembly: GCA_963850895.1. Taxonomy (GTDB): domain Bacteria; phylum Actinomycetota; class Actinomycetes; order Mycobacteriales; family Mycobacteriaceae; genus Mycobacterium. The sequence goes on from CAWKNK010000012.1 coordinate 4,416, forward strand.
TGCATTGGCTGGGCAGCGAATTGAACGGCACGCCGATAGACGCCGGCCAGCTGTACGACTTCTGCAGCCGTGCGCTTGGCATCCGCGACACCGAAGAGGTGTCCGACGCGCCCTCGCTGGCCGAGCTGTTCGCTCTGATCGGGATGCGCCCGGCCACCCACAAGGGTGAGTTCGCGATGAGGATGCCGGTAAGCCCCCAGGTGGTCAACACCTCCGGCGCGCTTCAGGGCGGGTTGATCGCCACGCTCGTCGACGTGGCGGGGGGACAATTCGGGCTGGATTATCTGCCGCCGGGCACTACCATGACGACCGCCGACCTCTTCGTCCGCTACCTGCGGCCGATCCGGCAGGGCTCGGCACTCGCGGTGCCCCGGATGCTGCGGTCGGGCCGGCGGGCGATGGTCATGCAGGTCGACATATACGGCGAGGGCGATGACGAGCTCCTCGCGACGGCGACCGTGAACTTCGCTGTGATCAACGGAACGACACCAAAGCTTCCCACCTGGCCGGAGCCATAGGCGGCCAAAAGGCCGGTTACATCTTGCCGCGCAGAAGTGGTAACGTCATTACCACCTACAGAGAACCCAAGACTTCCGCAAGGAGATCGCCATGCCGTCTCGCGAACTTTCCTTCCCCGTGTTCGACGCGGACAACCACATGTACGAGCCGCAGGAGGCGCTGACCAAGTTCCTCCCGGACAAGCGCAAGCACGTGATCGACTACGTGCAGGTGCGCGGTCGCACCAAGATCGTGGTGCGCGGCCACATCAGCGAATACATCCCGAACCCGACTTTCGAGGTGGTGGCCCGGCCCGGCGCACAGGAGGAGTACTTCCGGCACGGCAGCGGCGGCAAGAGCTACCGCGAGGTCCTGGGTGAGCCGATGAAGGCGATCCCCGCCTTCCGTGAGCCCGGCCCGCGGCTGGAGGTCATGGACGAGCTGGGCGTCGACTACGCCCTGATGTTCCCCACGCTGGCCAGCCTGGTCGAAGAGCGCATGAAAGACGACCCGGAGATGACCCACGACGTCATCCACGCGCTCAACGAATGGATGCACGAGACCTGGACGTTCAACTACAAGGAACGCATCTTCGCCACCCCGGTGATCACCCTGCCCATCGTCGACCGAGCGCTCGAAGAACTCGAATGGTGCCTGGAGCGGGGCGCGCGCACCGTGCTGGTCCGTCCGGCGCCGGTGCCCGGCTACCGCGGCAGCCGGTCGTTCGGCCTCAAGGAGTTCGACCCCTTCTGGCAGGCCTGCATCAAAGCCGAGATCCCGGTCTCGATGCATGCCTCCGACAGCGGTTACTCCGAGCTGCTCAATGTGTGGGAGCCAGGCGACGAATTCCTGCCGTTCAAGCCGACCGCCTTCCGGAGCCTGGCGATGGGTCATCGGCCGATCGAAGATGCGATGGGGGCGTTGGTCTGCCACGGCGCGCTGTCGCGCAACCCGGAGCTGCGGATCCTGTCGATCGAAAACGGCGCCGACTGGGTGCCCCACCTGTTCAGGGGCTTGAAGGGCGTCTACAAGAAGATGCCGAACGCGTTCAGTGAAGACCCGATCGAGGCGTTCAAGCGGTGCGTCTACGTCAGCCCGTTCTGGGAGGACCGGTTCACCGAAATAGTCAAGATGGTGGGCACCGACCGGGTGGTCTTCGGATCCGACTGGCCGCACCCCGAAGGCCTGAAGGACCCCATCACCTTCGTCGACGAACTTGCCGACTTCGGCGAAGAGGACGTCGCAAAGATCATGGGCGGCAACATGATGGAAGTGATGAAGGTCTCAAAGCCGGTCTCAGCCTGACCAAGTCTGGTTTGACCTATAGACGGATCCGCCCGTCTTGCTATAGAAAAGAACTTCGCAACATGCGAAGGTCTGCCTTCGAACACGTGACGGGCATCCATCGCGGCCACTAAGACGCGGCCGATTAGGAGTGCGCCATGAGTCTGGCTCCAGGCGAGCATTCCCAACCAGGTCTGACCCAGGTGATGTTAAGCACGCGTCTGATATCCGAGCTGGGCGATCCGCGTAGCACATTGCGGGCAACCATCCAGCGCAACGGTCCGGTGGTGATGATCCGCGCGGGCGGTGAAATCGACGCCTCCAACGAGGACACCTGGCGCCGGCTAGTCAGCGAGGCGGCCGCAGTCGCCGCCCCACCAGGTCCGCTCGTCGTCGACGTCAGTGGCTGCGATTTCATGGGCTGCTGCGCGATCTCCGTCCTGGCCGACGAAGCGGAGCGGTGCCGCAGTCGAGGCGTCGGACTGCGCCTGGTGAGCTGCAACCCTAGCGTCGCCCGGATCATCGCAGCTTGTGACCTCAGCGTCGTGCTGCCCGTCTACCCAACTACGGAGTCCGCGCTGTCGCCGGCCGTGGCTTGAGGCCCGGGACCCGCAGGCATCAGGCCCGCGACCCGCCCAAAAATTTGGTGCGACTAGCACCTGACGCACATTGATAATCTGAATGATGCGCGTGGCAAAGCTTGTCAGCGCAGCTATCTTGTGTGACTTCGGTCCGTAGAAAGTCCTAGGAGGGACGGCCACATGGCGGCCGAAATGGACTGGGACAAAACCGTCGGCAAAGCCGAAGACGTCCGGCGCATCTTCGAGAATGTCCCCGCGATGATGGTTGGTCTGGAGGGGCCCGACCATCGCTTCATCGCGGTCAACGCCGCTTATCGTGCATTCAACCCGACGTTCCCCACCGTCGGCCTGACCGCACGTGAGGTCTTTCCCGAGCTCGAGGCCCAGCAGGTTTACGAGATGTTCGACCGGGTCTATCAAACCGGTGAGCCACAATCCGGCGCGGAGTGGAGGCTGCAGACCGACTACGACGGTTCGGGCATCCAGGAACGGTATTTCGACTTTCTCGTCACACCGCGCCGCCGTGCGGACGGGTCGATCGAGGGGGTGCAGCTCGTCTTCGACGACGTGACGAACCGGGTGCGGGCACGGCTGGCCGCCGAAGCACGCGTAGAGGAGTTGTCCGAGCGGTACCGTAACGTCCGCGATTCGGCCATCGTTATGCAGCAGGCGTTACTGGCTCCGTCTGTGCCCGTCGTTCCCGGCGCCGACATAGCGGCGGAGTACCTCGTGGCCGCGGAGGACACCGCGGCCGGCGGCGACTGGTTCGATGCGATAGCGCTCGGGGATCGGCTGGTGCTCATCGTCGGCGACGTCGTCGGCCATGGTGTCGAAGCCGCGGCGGTGATGTCGCAATTGCGTACCGCCGTGCGGATGCAGATCGCGGCGGGTCACACAATCGTCGAAGCGCTCGAGGCGGTGGACCGCTTCCACCAACACGTACCCGGATCGAAGTCAGCCACGTTGTGCATCGGCTCGCTCGACTTCACGACGGGTGAATTCCAGTACTGCACCGCCGGACACCCACCGCCGTTGCTGCTGACCGCCGACGCGAGCTCACGGTATGTGGAACCATCCGGCGCGGGTCCGCTCGGAAGCGGCGTCGGATTCCCGGTGCGCACCGAAATGCTCAACCTGGGCGACTCGATCCTGCTGTACACCGACGGCCTGATCGAACGCCCGGGCCGTCCGCTGGGTGCCAGCACCGCGGAATTCGCCGATCTGGCGGCGAATATCGCCAGCGGTGCCAGCGGCTTCGTCATGGACTCCCCGGCGCGGCCTATCGACCGCATCTGTTCCGAGACACTTGAACTGCTGCTCCGGTCGACCGGCTACAACGACGACGTCACTCTGCTTGCGGCACAACGGCGTACACCACCGCCAGCGCTGCACATGACACTGGACGCGACGGTCCACGCCGCACGCAAGGTTCGCGCCCGGCTTCGCGAATGGCTGGCAGAGATCGGCGCCGACGCGGCCGACATCTCCGACGTCGTGCACGCGATCTCCGAGTTCGTCGAGAACGCGGTCGAGCACGGGTACGGCGCCGAGGTTTCCGATGGTGTCGTCGTCGAGGCATCGCTGGCCGGCGATGGCAACCTGCACGCCTCGGTGATAGACCGCGGCACAGTGGAAGGATTACCGGGAAGGCGAGCAGGGCCGCGGACGCGGACTTGCGATGGCCGAAGCCTTGGTGTCCCAGGCGCACGTGGCGTATGGACCCGATGGCACGACCGCGACGTTGACGCATCGCCTGTCGCGACCCGCAAACTTCGTGACCGACACAGTGGTCAGCCGCTCAACTTATCAACGGGCAGTCGACTGCGAATTCGTCTCTCTGGTCGGCGACGCCGGCCGTATTGTCGTCAGCGGTGACGTCGATTCAAGCACGGCGTCCACCCTGGACCGCCAGATCGCCGTCGAAAGCCGCTCTGGCATAGCACCTTTGACGATCGATCTCAGCGCCGTGACCCACCTCGGGTCGGCGGGGGTCAGCGCACTGGCCGCCGCCCGCGACCGGGCGCGCAGGCAGGGCGGCGACTGTGTGCTGGTAGCTCCCCCCGGGAGCACTGCGCACCACGTCTTGTCGCTGGTCCAGCTGCCCTTCGTCACCAGCGAGGCCAGCGGTGACGCCGAGGACATCTTCGCCGAAGAGTAGGGTTGCGCTGCTACGGCGTCGACGTGTCAGCCTGTCTGGCCGTGCCGCACCTGATTGAACGGCACCCCGCGGTCGGCGGCGTATTCCCGTGGGAAGCCCAGCACGCGCTCACCGATGACGTTGCGGGCCATCTCATTTGTGCCGCCGCCGATGGCGACGTTCTGGCGAGACAGGTATCGCAGTCCGGTCTGCAGGCCCTCGCCGATTTCCCCCACCACGCCCGCGGCTCCCGCGATCGCCAACGCGGTGTCCATATCCAGGGTCACGGTCTCGGAGTGGAAGAGCCTGATGAGCGTTCCGGCCGCCGGGGGCAGCACGCCGTCTCTGACGTTGCGGTACACGTGATCGATCAGCTGGTCGGCTACCGCGCGGTGCACTAATACCCGGCCGGCCATTTCGTGCACCCGTTCGTTGTCGGCTTGACCCGTCTTCTCGGCGAGGGCGGCGTAGTCGACCGGCGTCGTGTGGCCGCCTTCGTGGCCGGCGCCGCTGGAGAACTCCGAGCCCTGCCCGACCGCCCGGCGCTCGTGATAAAGCTGCCGCGAAGCCACCGCCCAGCCGCCGTTTACCTCGCCGACGACGGCGTCGTCGCCGACGTCGACGCCGTCGAGGAACTCCTCGCAGAACTCAGTGGAGCCGGTCAGCTGGGTGATGCGCCGCAACGTGATTCCCGGGTGCGCGATGGGCACCAGGAACATGGTCAGGCCGTCGTGCTTGGGCACGTCCCATTTGGTGCGGGCCAGGCAGAGTCCATAGTCGGCAGCGAACGCGCTGGTGCTCCATGTCTTGGCGCCGTTGATCACCCACCGGTCGCCTTGCCGTTCGGCCCGAGTGATCACACCGGCCAGATCGGATCCGCCGCTGGGTTCGGACAACAGCTGCACCAGGATTTCGTCGCCACGCAGGGCGGCGGCGATGTGCTGCTTCTTCTGCTCTTCGGTGCCGGTGTCGAGCAGCGTTGCACAGCAGATGGTGAACGTCGGGGTGTTGAGGATCAGCGGCATCTCGTAGTCGAGGGATTCCTCGTCGAATGCCTTCTGGTATTCGTAGTCCAGCCCCAGGCCACCGTACTCGCGGGGGAAACAGATGCCCGCGAATCCACCCTCGTAGAGCCGCTTTTGCAGTTCCCGGGCGCGTTGCCAGGAGCGTTCATCGTCACGCGGGGCGGCCGGCGGAGACTCCGGGTCGATGGCAGGCATGTTGTCCGTCAACCACACTCGCGCCCGCGCGGCGAACTCCGCAACGGATTCGGTGGCAGCGTCATCGCGACGGCCGCTTTCTCCGCTTCATACACGAGCAGGTTGTGTTCCTCCGGCGTGCCAAACATGGAGCGGTACAACGCAACCCGCCTCAGGTACAGGTGCAGGTCGTGCTCCCACGTGACGCCGATGCCGCCATGCATCTGCACGCAACCCTGAACGATCTGGCCGGCCATCTCACCCACGTAGGACTTGGCGATACTGGCCGACAGGCCCGCTCCGGGTGAGCGGGCGGCAACGTCGGAGACCGCCGCGGCCGTGGTCGCGCGGCAGGCTTCCAGCCACATCTTCATATCGGCGAACCGGTGTTTGAGCGCTTGGTACGACGCCAGGGGCCGGCCGAATGTGTACCGGTCCAGCGCCCACTGCACAGTGAAGTCGAACACCGTTTGCAGGATGCCGACCACCTCGGCGCACTGCAGCACCTGGGCGATCTGGCTCTGCCGGTTGATCAGCGCAGCGGTCTCGGCGGCGGTGCCGACCGCCGCGGACCGCTCCACGACCACACCCTCGAAGTGCACCCGCGCATATTGCTTGACCAGATCGATCGACTGCTGGGCCACAATCCGGACGCCCGGCGCGTCCGTCGGAACCAGGAACTGCCGAACCTCATGGGCACCTTGGTCGCAGCGCGCCACCACCAGCAGCACCCCACTCTGGGCGCCGGCCTCGACGCGGTCTTTGGTGCCGTCGATGCGGTAGCCGGAGTCGGTCGGGGTGGCAGTCACCGACGGATCCAGCGGCGCCCAGCCCCGGCCCGGCTCGGACACCGCCCACGACGCCACCGTTTCACCGGACATCAGCGATTCGATGGTGGCGGTGTGCGCTTGCGACTCGGTGCAGTCGACCAGTCCCGCGAGCACGACGCTGACCGGGTACAGCGGTCCGGGTGCCACTGTCTTGCCGAGCTGTTCGGCGACCATGGCCAGATCCGCAACACCGCTGCCTGAGACGCTGCCGCCGCCCAGCTCCTCCGGAACGAGCAGACCCGTCCACCCAAGCTCAGCGGCCCGCCGCCACCATGCCGGGTCAAAGGACGCGCCGGCGGCGTGCAACTCCCGGACATAGCGCAGTGGCGCCTCCTTTTGCAGAAACGCCTGAGTGGTTGAGGCGAAGAGGATCTTTTCGGGAGAGTCGACAGCGGTCATGGTGCCGGGGGGTTCTTCCTGGGCATTCGTTGGCCGCTGCGGAGGAAGTAAGGGAAAAAGCCCGGGTGGATTATCATCCGCCTGATGGTAGCAATGGCCGATACAGTAAGAGATACCGGAGTTCAGTCGATAACGACGATGATCTCTGGCGGTCCGGCGACGTGGCGCCCGGGCGGTGGTCGGTGCAGTCTGATCGTCAAGTTCGACCCAGTTTAGATACCCACAACGGCCCGCCGCGCTGCTACATGGCGAACGCGCGGCGCAGCGTCTGAGCGTGCAGGGCGCGGTTCTCCTGGGAGACAACCCAATCCGGCACCACTGAGTCGAAGCCGTTGAATGTCGCTGCGACAACGTGCAATTCAGTGTGGACGTAGGCGTGCAACAGCCGATTGGCGTAGTCGATGGCTTCGTCGCGGCACGGGTCGATCTCGGAGCAGGTGATGAACGTGGGAGGCAGGCCCTCGAGGTTCGCCCGGTGCGCGGGGACGCATTGACCGTTCGCACTGGCGTGGCCGAGGTAGTGGCCCCACGCCCGGCTGACGGCAGGACCGTTGAGGCCCGGCGTGCGCTGGAACTCGCGCCGCGACGGCGTGGTGTCGGAGTCGAGCATCGGCTGGTGCAGGATCTGCACCAGGATTTGAGGACCTTCCTCGTCGAACATGCGCTGGGCCAGGCCCGCGACCAGAGCGGCGCCCGCATCCCGACCCATCACGGCGACGCGGTTGGCATCCGCGTTCAGGTCAGCGCAGTTCTGGACGGCGTAGCGGAATCCCGCTTCGACATCGTCCAGCGCCGCCGGGCACGGATACTCGGGCGCAAGCCGGTAGTCGACCGACACCACCAAACAGCCGGCCTCCCGGGCCAGCTCCACGCAGTGCGCATGATCGGTGTCGAGGTTCCCGGTCACGAAGCCACCGCCGTGGGCGTACACCACCAGCGGTGATGCCGAATCGGTTTGGCCTTGATACAGACGAAGCCGCAGCTGCTGGCCGATCCGGACCGGCGATCGATCGCGATTCGACGGCTATGACATCTGAGCCACTGGCGTCGACTGCCGCGGCCCGCTCGGCGGCTACCCGATTGGCGTGTTCCCGCTCGGCGGGCAGTGATTCGACAAGGAATTCGACGACGCCCAGCCCGGCCGCGGCGTCTCGCAGCGCCGGGTCGATGCGGCTAAGGCCTTGCGGCCGTGTGAGATTCGCTTGTGTCATACCCTCTTAACTTCCAGGCTCATATCTTGGCGGGCTCAGCGCCGCGGCATCTCCGAAACCATCTTCAAGGTAGACCTGCGACTCCATGTGGTGAAAGATGCGGTAATGCTCGCCGCGAACCGTGAGCAGCCAGGTGATCCAGCTGGCACCGGTGTGCGCGGTGTCGGATTCGGTGCCCGTGAAGCTCCACCGGCTCAGCAGGACACAACGAGCCAGGTCGCCGCCGAGCGGATCGGCGGACCACAGCTGCGATGACACCGACGCATGTTTCAGGCGGCCGGCGATCCGGGCCCAGTGCCGGTCGAGCTGGTCGGCGCCGATCAGCGGCATCGCGTACTCGTCGCCGATGTAGATCGGCTGCGGGGCATCGCGCTCCCAGAGGGCAGCTACGCCGGCGACATCCAGCGCCGACCATTTCTCGTCGTATTCGCTAACAAGCGCGTTAATCGAGGACGTCACCGACGGCGCGGCCGTTCTCCGGGGAGGGCCTTGACGGTCGGCGGCAGGCCGTAGAGCGCCGTCGCGTTACCGCGCATGATGCGCTCGCGCTGGTCGGGCGGGAACCGGTTGATCGCATACGTCGGCGAGTCGTAGCTCCAGTGCGGGTAGTCCGTCGAGAACATGAGGTTGTCGCCCAGGTCCATCATCTCCAGGTACTCGCGGAATCCGCACGGTGTCGGCGTCTTCGAGCGGCTGGGTGGTGAACCGGACGTGTTCGCGCACGTAGTCCGACGGACGGCGGCGCACCTGCGGCAGGTCGCCGCGGCGGGCTTCCCAGATCCGGTCCATCCGCGACATCACCGGCATCGCCCAGGTGAAGCCGCCTTCGATGAACACCACCCGCAGGTCGGGATGCCGGTCGAACGCGCCGTCGAACACCAGGCTCATCAGGTGCGATACGTACAGCAGCGGCCAGGACGCGAAGAAGTCGTGCCAGTGCGCGGGATTGCCGACCGGATAGAGCGGGATCAATTCGAACGGCGTCTGCCCCATCAGATGCGTGGCGACCGGCAGCCCGTTGCGCGACGCGGCCTCGTAGAGCGGATCGAAATGCGGGTTGCCGAAAGGGATTCCGCGGGTCTGCGGTGTCATCAGCACCTGGGCCATATAGGGATGGCCCGCCCACCGCTCGATTTCGCGCGCCGCCTGTTCAGGTGTCTGCGCGCTGACGCTGATCGACCCGCGCCAGCGGCCGTGCGCATTGTATTTGTCCAGCCAGACGTCGGCGAGCCAGTCGTTGTAGGTGGACTTCAGCACATGCTCGGCCTGCGGTAGCTGCGCGTCGCACATCGGCTCCAGCGACGCGATGCTGACCCCGGCGTCGACCAGCAATTGCTTGGCGGCGAAGTCCGGGTCGCTGCCGGCGACTCCGCCGCCGGGCGGGGCGGCGTCCACGCGCAGCGACATCGTCTTGTACGAGTCCGGCGTGTCGTAGAAATGCGGCATCGGCGCGACCGCATTTCCGGTCGGCCAGATCTTGTCCACCCACTCGGCGGGCGCGTAGGACTTGAGCACGTCGGCCGAGACGGGCAGCGGGTGCACGTCGGTGTCGACGATGGTGACCGCGATTTCGTCTTGTCGATCGGTCTCTTGATCGTCGATGCCTCGACCCGTTCGATCGTGGTCATAACACATCGCTCCTTCGCAAGCCCGTAGAGCTCACTGGCGTTCCGCCACAACACTTTGTCGCGTTGCGAATGCATCGAGCCCCTCCAGATCAGTGCCAGCACGTCCGCAGGCGACGTGGACCAGTGCGGGTAGCTCGATCCGTACATCAGCAGGTCGGCCTTGCCGGTGAAGTCCATCCAGCGCTGACATGTGCTGGCCTCGGTCGGCCCGTCGAACGCCGACGAGCAGAACCGGACATGGCCGGGCAGGTATTCGCTGGGATAGCGGTCGACCCACGGCGTCTGGTCGCGCATCGACAGCCAGAAGGTGTCCAGCCGCCACATCAGCGGGGTGAGGATGTCGTAGCCGCCGTCGGCGAAAACGAACTTCAGGCCTGGGTGCCGGCCGAACACGCCCTCGACGATCAGCGTGGCCAGGTGGACGAAGTAGTTCAGCGGCATGAACGCCGCATATCCCGGATAGGTGTGCGCGTGCCCGGCGAACGTGGGCGGATAGTCGACGCCGTTGCCGCCGTTGATGTGCACCGCGACCGGCAGGCCGTGGGCGGCGGCGGCCTCCCAGATGGGTTCGAACATCGGTTTGCCGTAGGGCTCGCGCGACTGCATCGGAACGCCGACCTGCACCAGCTTCGGATGGTCGGCAAGACGCTCGATCTCGCGCGACCGCGCCCTTCGGGTCTTCGGGGTTGACGCGGATGGTGCCCCGGAATCGGTCGGTGGTGTCGGGGTCCAGCCACCGGTCCAGCAGCCAGTCGTTGACCGCGGCGCAGATTCTGCTGTTGAGCAGGTAGTCGGCGATGTTGCCGCGGGTCAACGGGTTCAGGATCGCGTAGTGCGACTGCCCATGTCTTCGAACAGGTGGCGGCTGACGGTCTCGGGATCCGACCCCGGGTAGTGCTCGCCGTAGAGGTCCTGGCGGTAGTCGCCGCCGGGCGCCTGGTACCACTGCTGCTCGACGTCGGGGATCGCGCGCAGCTTGTGCGCGGCAGGGAGATACTTCCGGATTTCGGCGTTGTAGCGGAAATGTGGTTGCACGTTGGCGTCAATGACGGGTCGCTCATGCGGTCAGATACACCTCCCCGTCGCTGACATCGACTTGGTAGGTGCGGACACGGCGTCGCGGATCGGCGACGTTTTGACCCGTGGTGACGTCGAATTCCCAATTATGCCAAGGGCATCGCACGATCTGCCCGTCACGCACGCGGCGCAGCCGGCCGGGCTCGCCGGGGGCCGATTCGTTGGTGCCGCCGATCAAGCCCAGGCACAGCGGGGCGCCCTCGTGCGCGCAGTAATTCACGATCGCGTACAGCGCGCCGTCGCACGTTGTACACGCCCACCCCGAATTTCCCGACATCGACCAGCTTCATACCGCCGGGCGGCAGCTCGTCCAGGGAGCACACGAATCGGCGCGGAGCACCGGGGAATCAGCCTCCTCAGATTGCTTCGGGCAGTTCCGCATCTAATACTGTGCCCGTTACGGTAACCACCACAAGTCGTTGGGCTTCGTTGCTATTTATACTATGATAGCGACATTCCCCTAGGTATAAACCCGCCATACCGGTTGCTCAGGAGGAGCGCTGATGACGCTCAGCACCGATCCCGACGGCCAGCCCGCATCCCCCGCGAGCGGGTGGGGGCACCCCCGCTCGGTCACTCGACCTCACCGGTGAAACCAGTCCTTACCCATTCTTCGAATACATGAGGCGCACCGATCCGGTCTGGCACGGTTCCCTGACGGACCACTCGCAGATGCCGGAGGAACTGCGGCCCAACGACGAGTGGGTCTTGTTCGGCTACGACGGCGTGTTTCAGGCGTTCCGCGACGACCGGGTCTTCACTTCGGCGGAGTACGACAAGACCATCGGATTGGTGATGGGCCACACCATCCTGGCGATGGGCGGCAAGGAACACCACGACCACCGCAGCCTGGTGGCCAAGGCCTTCCGGGCCACCGCGCTGGAACGCTGGGAGCCGTCGGTCATCGGGCCGGTCTGCGATCAGCTGATCGACGAGATCAAAAACGACGGCCACGCCGACCTGGTCAAGGCGCTGACGTTCGAGTTTCCGACCCGGATCATCTCCGTACTGCTCGGACTTCCCCCTGAGGATCTCGACTTGTTCCGGCGGCTGTCGCTCGACCTCATCTCGATTCCGACCGACATCATGGCGGGGTTGAACGCGGCGGCTGAGTTGCACGGTTACTTCCTCGACCAGGTCGAGCAGCGGCGCCGCAAACTCACCAACGACATCATCGGCGACCTGGTCGCCGCCGAGATCGACGGCGAGAAACTCACCGACGAGGCGATCATCGCGTTCCTGCGCCTGCTGCTGCCCGCCGGACTGGAGACCACCTATCGCTCGTCGGGCAACCTGCTGTACCTGCTGCTGACCCACCCCGAGCAGCTGGCGATGGTCCAGCAGGACCGGTCACTGATACCGGCGGCGATCGAAGAGGGCCTGCGGGTTGAAACGCCACTGACGATGGTCATGCGGACCACCACCCAAGAAGTCGAAATAGGCGGCAAGCCAATCCCGGCCGGCGCACAGGTCGACATGTGCATGGGCTCGGCCAACCGCGACGAAAGCCGTTGGCCCGACCCCAATACGTTCGACATCCGCCGGCCGCGGCACGCCCACATCGCGTTCGCGGGCGGTATTCACATGTGCCTCGGCATGCATCTGGCACGGCTGGAAACCCGGGTCATGTTGAACAGCCTGTTCGACCGCGTCAAGGATCTGGCTTTCGTTCCCGACGACGGCACCGGTGAGGAGTCCAAGATCGTCGGCCTCACCTTCCGCTCGCCCAACAAACTTCCGGTCACGTTCACCCCGGTCGCATGAGAAGCCGCGCGGCGATCCTGCACGATGTCGGCGGGCCGTGGTCCGTCGAGGACTTCGAGCTGGACCCGCCCCGCGCCGGCGAGGTCCTGGTCGAGATGGCCGCCGCCGGGTTGTGCCACTCCGACGACCACATCCTCAAAGGCGACATGTCGGCGCCCAACGAGATGCTGCGGTCGCTCGGGCTGCCCACCATGTTCCCGACGATCGGCGGCCACGAGGGTTCCGGCATCGTGCGCGAAGTCGGCGACGGCGTCACCGATTTCGCGCCCGGCGACCACGTGGTGATGTCGTTCGTCGCCGTGTGCGGCCAATGCCGCTGGTGTGCGAGCGGCATGGAGTACATCTGCGACATCGGGGCGGCACCGTCCTGACTCCGGGCATGCCCACCGACGGCACATTCCGCCATCACACCGCCGACGGCAAGCCGCTGGGCCACATCGCGAAAGTGGGCGCATTCGCCGAACACACTGTGGTATCGACGAATTCGCTCGTGAAGATCGAGCCGCACCTGCCGCTGGTGCCGAGCGCGCTGCTGTCGTGCGCCATTCCGACCGGCTACGGTTCGGTCGGCCAACCGCTCCGGCATGCGCGGCGGGCGACACCGTCGTCGTGATCGGCGCCGGCGGAATCGGTACGGGCGCGATCCAGGGCGCCCGCATCGGCGGCGCCGCGCAGATCGTCGCCGTCGATCCGGTGGAGTTCAAACAGAAGTCGGCGCTGCAGTTCGGCGCCACCCACAGCGCCGCAACGGCCGCCGACGCGCTGGAGCTGGTGCGCGACCTGACCTACGGCGTGATGGCCGACGCCGTCGTGGTCTCGCCTTCGCTGATCACCCCCGACGACGTCCGCGATGCGCTGAAGCTCACCCGCAAGGGCGGGACCTGCGTGCTCACCGGCATGACCTCGCAGACTGACCCGGTCGGTCAAGATCGACCTGCAGGACTTCATCCTGATGAACAAGACCCTGGCGGGCACCGTATTCGGCTCGTGCAACCCGAAGGCGGACATCTCCCGGCTGGCCAGGCTCTACCACACCGGCCAGCTGCAGCTCGACGAGATGATCACCAAGCGTTATCGCCTCGACGACATCAACGATGCCTACGACGACCTCTGGAACGGCGAAAATCATCAGGGGCATCATCGATTTCGGGATCAGCTGAAGCTATTCCTTGCGGCCCATCACCCGCTGCAGTTGCCCGTACGCGTCGATCGGGCTGTGCAGGGCCAGGCCGCCGTCGGCGTGCACGACCTGCCCGGTCACCCACGGCAACTCGAGGACGCCCACGATGGCACCGGCCACGTCGGCGGCTTCACCCAGGCGGCCCAGCGCCGTCCGCTCGGACAGGCCTTCCACCCAGCCGGGAAGCCGTTCGGCGTCCGCCAGCATCGGTGTTCGGGTGACGCCGGGTCCAACGGCGTTCACCCGGATGCCGTAACTCCCCCATTCCACGGCGGCGACCTTCACCAGCATGTCCACCCCAGCCTTCGACACGCAGTAGGCGCCCATATCCCGATCGGCGACCGTGCCGCTGATGCTGGAGACCGCGACGATCGAACCGCCCACACCGGCGTCGATCATGGCTTGCGCTGCGGCCCGCATGGTCAGCCAGGTGCCGGTGAGGTTCACCGCCAACACCCGTTCCCATTGCGCGGGCTGACTGTTCCAGCAGCAGGCCCGACGCACCGATTCCGGCGCAGGTCACGATCCGGGTGGGCACACCGCGCTCGCGCACGGTCCGTTCCATCGCCGCCGACACCGCGTCGGGATCGCTGACATCGCAAGCGATATCGGCGTCGGACAGATCCCACACCACGACGTCGTGGCCCGCGTCGCGCAGCTGCCCGGCGACTTCACGCCCGATCCCGGACGCACCACCGGTCACTAGCGCAGTCGAGGCGGTCATTGCGCGGGCCCGATCAATTCGACAAGCACGCCGTCGGGTGCGGTGATGACTGCCATCGGGACGGTCTTGCCGGCCGGGGCCGGCATGGTGATGCGGCGAACATCGTCGGTGAAACCCAATGCGGCCAGGGCGGACAGCGTCTCGTCGACGTCGCGCTGCAGGGAGAGCAGGAAGAACCCGTGCCGGGGGCCCGAGGCTGTGCGGAAGCGCTTCATCTGCACCCGGCAACTCCACCAGTTCGACGATCCCGCAGTCGGGTGATTGCGGATCGCCCAGGAAGATCGACCGCAGCCGATCGCCCTTGGCGCCGAACAGTTCTGGCCAATCGCCGGTGAAGGTGTGGTCGAATAGCTCGGCGCAGGCCCAGGCCGTCGCGCCAGAATCGAAGCGATCGTTCGACATCGGCGGTGCAGATCGCCGAGTGATGAACACCAAGCACGATTTTCCCTTCTGCTCCCGCTCGATCGCGCAGCCCTGCGTCAGGTGGCGATCTTGGCCAGCGTGCGATCCCACAGCTCGCCGCAAGGCGCGGATCATAGGCCAGGCGGCTGGCTTTGGCGATCTTGTGCCTCGAGTAGTATTCGCCGGGCGTCCAGTCCGCACCGGGCGTGCTTGACGCCAGCCACACCAGCTGGTCGGCTCCCTCGTCTGAGGTCGCGGTGAATCGCTCTATCGGCGTGTACCGCTGCATGAAGGCAAGGAACCGCGATCCCGATGCCTGTCCAAAGTTGGAGCTGACATAGCCGGGGTGAACTGTCGCAACAGAGAGCCCGCCAGCATGGTGGCGCCGGTGTAATTCCCTGGTGAACAACACGATTGCCAGCTTCGATAAAGCGTAGGCGGTGCTGGGCCGGCGCCTGGCCGTGTTCTCGAGATCATCGACGGTGGCCCGGAAAACCAACCTGTGCGATGAGCTGGTCGTGTTGACGATGGTGGCACGGGAATCGAGAAGCACATCCAATAACTGGGTGGTCAGCAGAAACGGCGCCAAGTAGTTGACCTGATACGTGTGTTCATAGCCGTCGGGTGTCAGGTGGATCTTGGTGCCCATGCCGCCGGCGTTGTTGAGCAGTACGTCGATGCGCGGGTACTCGGAACGAATTTTCTCCGCCAAGGCCCGCACCTGGGACAGGTCGGCGAAGTCGGCGACGAAATAGTCCGCG
Organism: uncultured Actinomycetota bacterium; assembly: GCA_963850895.1. GTDB lineage: Bacteria > Actinomycetota > Actinomycetes > Mycobacteriales > Mycobacteriaceae > Mycobacterium. The sequence goes on from CAWKNK010000012.1 coordinate 20,091, forward strand.
TGCAATTCCGCGGCCACGGCGGTGGTCTTGCTTTCCGATCGGCCCACGACGACAACGTTCTCGCCCTTTCGGCTGGGCTGGCGCGCTGCCGCCGCGCCGATGCCGTCGCTGGCACCGGTGATGACGATCGTCCTGGGCGTCACGCGAGGAGTGTATCGTCGAGTCATGGCCTGGGACTCCACGGGTGGCTCACCCGAACGAGTAGCGAACCGGCAGGTGCTTGAGGCCGCCGACGAAAGTCGTGGCGACGAATTCCGGATCACCGGTCAGTTCAATGGATTTCAGCCTCGGCAGCAACTCGGTAAAGAAGCTGTTGACCTCCATGCGGGCCAGGGCCGCGCCCATGCAGAAGTGCACGCCATAGCCGAAGGCCAGATGTTTGTTGGGATCGCGCCCGACGTCGAATCGGAACGGGTCGTCGAAGACGTCTTCGTCGCGGTTGGCCGACACATACGACAGCAGCAGGGATTCGCCTGCGGCGATGGGGATTCCGCGCACCGTCGGTGTCCTTGGCGGCGGTGCGCATGAACTCTTTGACCGGGGTGACCCAGCGGATCATCTCCTCGGTGGCCAGCGGCATCAAGTCGAGATCGTCGCGCAGGCGCTCAAGCTGGTCCGGATTCTCGACCAGTGCGTGCAGGCCACCGGAGATGGTGGCGCTGGTGGTGTCGTGGCCGGCGGTGGCGACGATGAGGTAGTAGGACACCGTGTCGATATCCGACAGCGGTTCGCCGTCGACGCGGGCGTTGGCGATTGCCGACGAGAGATCCTCGGTCGGATGCTCGCGGCGCGACGCGGTCACGGCGTTGAAGTATTGGAACATGTCCAGCAGCGCCGGCAGCTGATCCCCTTCTGCGGCACCGCGTTTGAACTCGCTGTCGGCGCTGCCGAACAACTCCTGGGTCAGTTTGAGCATGCGCGGAAAGTCGGCCTCCGGGATGCCCAGCAGCGACATGATCACGTAGAGCGGGTAATTGACCGCGACCTGCGCAGCGAAGTCGCACTCGGGACCCGCGGCCATCATCTTGTCGACGTAGATCTTTGCCAGCTCGTCGACTCGAACCTTCAGCGCCCGCATCGCCTTGGGGCGAAACCAGTCCGAGCCGATCGCACGCACCACCCGGTGCTGCGGGTCGTCCATGTGGATCAGCGTGCGTACGCCCGCGGCGGCCTGCAGCTCGTCGCCCTCCCTGGTCGCCAGGACCGGGCGCGGCCAGTTGGTGAACAGCATGTTGTCGCGTTCGATGTCCATGATGTCGGCGTGCTTGGTGATCGCCCAGAAGGGTGCGGTAGTTCGGCACATCGACCCACGACACCGGAGCGCTGGCGCGCAGGTGAGTCAGCGCCGCGTGCAATCGCCGCTCGTCGGTGTAGGTCAACGGATCTGCCAATAACTTGGCAGCTTCGTCCATCGTCGGTTGCGCTCACTGGCGAAACTCCTTGAGTGCGGCGGTAACACAGGCCTGAGAAGCCGCGAGAAATATCGGCAGGACGCGGTCGACGACGCCGTCGCAGCGACTTCGGAGGGCGGCGGCGATTGTCGTCGACCGGCCCGACGACGGCGAAAGCGTCCAGCATGTCGTCGTCGATGAGCGAGCCCATGGTGTCCCACTCACCTTGCTTGGAGAGGCGGTTCAGTTCGGCGTGCAAGTCGCCCCAGCCGTGCAAGTCAAGCACTTTGCGGTACGCCGGCGTTGATCCGTAGAAGGCGATCTGCTTGCGCGTGGCCGTCATGGCCGGCGGTCAACTCGGCGTCATTCTCGCCGGTCGCCACCATCACCTCGCACGACACCTCGAAGTCGTTGCGATCACGGCCGGAGCGCTGCATGCCGCGCAGCAGCGCCGGCATCGTCACCTCATTGAGATAGCGCTTCGAGACCATCGGGTGACCAAGGTGGCCGTCGGCGACCTCACCGCACATCTCGGTCATCGCCTCACCCACGGCGGCGAGGAAGATCTTCGGCAGCGGATAGGGCTGCGGCTCGGGCGTGAACATCGGGGTCATGATCTTGTGGGTGTAGAACTCGCCCTCGAAACGCAGCTTGGTGCCGTCCTTCCACGCCGACCAGATGGCCTGAAGCGCAGAAATGAATTCACGCATCCGCCGGCGCCGGATGGCTCCAGGGCATGCTGAATCGCTTCTCGATATGCGGCTGGATCTGGGTGCCCAGACCCAGGATGAAGCGCCCCTGTGAGTAGGCCTGCAGGTCCCAGCCGACGTTGGCGACGATCATCGGATTGCGCGCGAACGCCACCGCGATGTTGGTGCCGAGCTCGAGTCGCGATGTGTGCTCGGCGGCCAGCAGCAGCGGCAGAAACGGATCATGACTGGTTTCGAACGTCCAGCCCCCGTCATACCCCTGTTCTTCCAGAGCGCCGGCGGCCTCGGCTACCTGTGCCAATTGATTGGGAATGCCCCCGTCGATCTTGAGGCGGGGGGCGCTACCCATGCGGGTAACTTTACAGTAAGCAATCCAGTATGTGACCCTGCTCATCTAGTCGCGCGACCGAATCTGCACGAGGTAGGACTGAAGCATGACGAAAGCCCAGGATTGGGAGGAGACGCTCGAGGATCTCGACCGTCGCCGACAGCACGCACGGGGCATGGGCGGGCCCGAGCGGCTCGACAAACACCGCGGCAAGGGCAAGCTCGACGCCCGCGCGCGTATCGAGCGGCTCCTCGATCCAGGCACGTTCCGCGAACTCGGCACGCTCGTCGGCGGCGAGGTCGCGGCCGACGCGATCGTCACCGGCTCCGGCAGCATCAACGGCGTACCGGTGATGGTGGGCGCCGAGGACTTCACCACGATGGCCGGCAGCATCGGGCCCGGCGGCAACTCCAAGCGCTACCGGATCGCCGAGCTGGCGGTTCGCAACAGGATCCCGTTGGTGATGCTTCTCGATGGCGCCGGCTTTCGTCCGAGCGGCGGGCACTACGGGCGCACCCCAACCGACCTGCTCGCCCAAACCCAGTGTTCAGGGCGGGTCCCGACCGTCGCCGCGGTGCTCGGACCCTCGGCCGGACATGGCGCCCTCGTCGCCCCGGTGTGCGACTTCCGAATCATGAGCAGCCAGGGCGCCATCTTCACCGCCGGGCCTCCGGTGGTCAAAGAGTCGACGGGCGAGGACATCTCGAAGGAGGATCTGGGCGGGCCGGACGTCGCGCTGCCCAGCGGGGTGATCCATAACGTCGCCGAGGACGACGAAGCCGTGCTCGACGAAATTCGCCGCTATCTGTCATATTTCCCGCCGAGCGCATGGTCGTACCCACCGTCGCTGCCGGCTGACGAGATCGACCGAGCCGCGGGCGACGCCGGAGTTGCTGGACATCGTCTCGCGCGACAACCGCCGCGTCTATGACATGCGCGCGGTGCTCGACGTGGTCTTCGACTAGTCCGGACTGGTTCGAGGTTCAGCCGCGGTTCGGCAAGGCGATCATCTGCGCGCTCGCGCACCTCGGGGGGCATCCCGTCGCGGTCGTCGCCAACCAGCCGCAGGTGCTGGCCGGGTCCATCGACGCCGCCGCCGCCGACAAGGCGGCGCACTTCATCATGGTGGCCGATTCCTTCCACTTACCGCTCGTCTTCCTGGCCGACAACCCTGGGATGCTGCCCGGCAGCCGCTCCGAACGCAGCGGCGTACTTCGCGGCGGCGCGACGCATGTTCGCCGCCCAGACCGCGGCCACGACGATCAAGCTGCACGTGACGCTGCGTAAGGCGTATGGCTTTGGCTCCATGGTCATGTCGCTGCTGGGTTTCGACGAACAGGCGGCCACCTTCGCCTATCCGGGCGCGACGATGGGAGCCATGAGTGCCGCGGCGCTCAGTCGCGCATCGCACGCCGGCGAGGACCTGTCCGCCAAGCTGCGCAATGCCGAGCTGCAAGCGTCTTACCGGTCGGCCGAACACTTGGGATTCGACGAACTCATCGATCCGCGCGAGACACGCGACGCGCTGCTCGCTTCCCTGCAGCGCGGCTTGTCCAGCCGGCAGGCCGCCGCCGAACCGGTGACCCGGACCGTCATCATGCCGTGACTAGTTGGCGCGAATGTGCGTGTTTGTACACGACACGCCGTGGCGGGGTGTCATTCTGCGCACGCTCACGGCGCTAATCCCCGGCCCGGTAGGCCGCGACGACCGGTTCGAGCTCGTCAGGTGTGGCGCCATGCATGATCACCGCGTCGGCGCCATAGTCGAATTCCCGGCGGATGCGGTCCACACACTGCTGCGCTGACCCGGTGGCCGAGGGTTCCAGCCATTCGTCGGGAATCAGTGTCGCGATGTGCTCGATCTGCTCGGGCGTGGCCTTGTGATCGATACCGCCGGCGATCGAAGTCACCACCGAATCTGCCCGGAACCGTTGCAGCACAGCGGGATCCCAGTTGTTGGTCTGCACCATCAGGTCGCCATACCCCTGCAGATAGGTGGCCAGACGCGCGACGGTCTTCTTCAGCCGCAACTGCTCGGGAAGGTGGTCGCCGACCGTGGCGAAGCACGACCATACCCGCACGCTGTCCGGGTCGCGGCCCGCCTTTTCCGCGGCGGACTTGACGGTCTTGACGCAGCGCTGCAACGTTTCCGGGGTGAAGTAGGTGTGCAGTATCACGTCGTCGAACACCCGGCCCCCGAGCGCGAGCGTGTTGGGCCCAAAAGCCACCAGGGCCAATCGAATGTCTTCGTTGAAGTCCGGGTCGAGAAACAGGATGGGGTATTTGCCCATCGGGCCGTCGTGGTTGAAGATCACCTCGCCGTGCCACAGCCGGCGCATGACCTGGGCCCAATCCTCCATCTGTGCGGTCGTCACCGCCGGTATGCCGAACGCCCCGTAGATCGCGGCGATGCCGCGGCCGATGCCCAACGTGAACCGGCCGCCGGAGAGCCGGTGCATGGTGGTCGCCCACGATCCGGTGATCAGCGGATGGCGGGTGTTGTGATTGGTTGCGGCGGTGGCGATCTGCATCCGGCTGGTCACCGCGCAGGCGGCCCCGACGAGGGACGACGCTTCCTTGACGTTCCAGCGCTCGGAGATGAACGCGGTGCCGAAGCCTAACTCCTCGCCGCGGCGGGCCTCGTCCATCAGGGTTGCCGGTCCCTCGCCGCCGGCCCCGGCCAGCAGGTAGTAGCCCAGTTCGTCAAGCGTGCGATCGCTCAATTCCAAACTCCTTGCTTGTAGCCGCAGTTCCAGACTTCGGTGATCTTGCCGTCGACGACGCGGAACACCTCGATGCTGGCGACGTTGGTTCGCGTGCCATCGCTGGTGGTCATCGGTCGAGTCGTAGACGATCGCGACGTGCTCGCCGTCGTCGCCGGCGATGACGATGTTCAGGTCGAAGCGCAGCGAGTCGAATAATTGCCACACGTCGATACCCGTTGGACCGCCTGTAGCGTGGGTCAGCGTGTGCGCCTCACCGACCTCATGCCGGATGACGGTGTCGCCAACAACTCCTCAGCCAGGTCGAAGTTGCATTCGTTCCAGACCACGAGGTTGTACAGTTCGACCACTTCGCGCGCCGTCCGCGTGGCTGCCATCAGCCGGCAACCTCGCGCAGGAATCGCTCGGTGACGCCGCTGCACGCGCCGGGAGAAGACGTGACCGACATGGCTGCCGTCGTACCAGTACAGCTGGCCGCCCCAGCGCTCCTGCAGCGCAATCGTGGGCTCGCGCATGGCCATCCGGTCATGCCACGCCCCGACGATGAGCCGGCGCTGCGGCGGCGGCGCCGGGTCGACCGCCAGCGGATCGATCACCGAGGTCAGCTGCGAGACCACCGGAGACTGCCAGCAGCTCCCGGAATCCGATCCGCGACCGACCCCCAGCGCGCCCAGGTGCCGCGCGATCATCGCGTTGAGCCCCAGAATCGGGGTGTACAAGCGCGACCGCGTCGATCTGTCGCTCCAGGTGCGAAACCAGCGCGGCCACCGGGCTGCCCATCGAAATCCCGGACACCACAACCGCAGTGGCCTGCGGCTGCACCCATCGCACCACGGCGCGCACCTCTGACACCGCGCGCATCATGCCCGCGACATTGCCCAGCGGATCCATGTCCGGGTAGGCCGGCCATTCGCGGCGCCGGCAACCATGGCCGGGCTGCACCGGCATCGCGACGTTGAACCCCAGCCGGTGATGTATCCGGCCGATCCGCGACAGCACCAGATCTTCGATGCCGCCCTGACCGGCGCCGTGCACCCAGACCAGCCATGGCCTGCGGGCCGTCGGTGTGCCGGCACACGTGGACCACCGCCCGCGCCGGGCCACCCAGGCCATCGGCCGCCAGCGTCTTCGGCAGCGCCGGATCATGCTCGAACGTCATCCGCTCATACGCCAGTCCGGCCGATGCGCCGCCGCTGTATCGCGGTCGCCCGCAACGGTTTTGGGTCGGCATGCGCGCCGTCGATGCCCAGCGCCGACAACTCCTCGGCCGCCGCGGCGCACGCGCTCAGCGGCCGCACCCGTTCGGTCAGGTTCCCGCCCAGCAGCGAAAAGCCGGTCAGCGACAAGCTCGTCCAGCATGACCTCGCCGAACTGGCGCACGCCGCGCGGCGACGCCGGCGCCCAGCCGGTCGATTCGTTGAGACCGGCCACCGTCGCGCGGCACCACCATGCCCAGTTCGCGGGTGATATCCAGCCCACGCGTGTCGCCAACGACATGCCTCTGCTCTCCTCAAGCCAGCTAAGCCAGCTTGAAACCGGTGTATCCGCCGGCCGCGATTTCATCGCAGCGGCGCCGGTATTCGGGGATTCCGCCGGTATAGCCCATGTACATCCGTTTCTTGCCGGGCACATTGCCGCCGTTGTACCAGGAGTTGCAGGTCGGGTGGACCAGCACCGTCGGCGCGACCAGCGAGGTGGTGTGATCGATCCACTCCTGCTGCGCGGTGGCCAGCGCCTCGATGGTGCGAATTCCGTTGGCGCGCAGATACGCGATGCAGTCGCCGATCCACTCCACATGCTGCTCCAGCGCGGCGACGAAGTTCGTGGCCGCGCTCGGGCTGCCCGGGCCCTGGACCGTGAACAGGTTCGGGAAGCCGGCGACCGCCAGCCCGAGATAGGACAGCGGCCCTTCGCTGGCCCAGAACTCGCCGAGCGACATCCCGTCGCGCCCGCGGATGTCGATGCGGCTGAGCGCGCCGGTCATGGCGTCGAATCCGGTGGCGTAGATGATCACGTCGAGTTCGTAGCAACCTTGCTCGGTGCGGATGCCGGTCGGTGTCACCTCGCGGATCGGCGCCTTGCGCAGGTCGACGAGCGTGACGTTGTCGCGGTTGAACGTCTCGTAGTAGCCCTGGTCGATGATCGGCCGCTTGCACGCGAAGGGATGCTCGGGCACCAACGCCGCCGCGGTCTCCGGATCCTTGACGATCCGGGCCACCGCCTCGCCATACAGCGTGGCGGCCATCCGGTTGGCCTCGATGTCGAAGAAGATGTCGCCCCAATTCAGCGCGCCCAACACGCCGTTCTCGTCGATGGCGCGCAATTGCTCTTCGCGCGACGCCGACTTCAACGGCGGCTTGCCGAGCATCTCGAGCAGCACCGAGAAGGCGCTCAGCCGCGCCGCGCCGATCGGGTGTGCCCGTTGGGCCGCCCGGATCTCGCCGTAGCGGGCCTTCATCTCGTCCAGCTCGCCGGGCTCGAATCGGCGCACCCGCCACGGCAGCGTGTAGGCCGGCGAACGCTGGAACACATAGAGCTGCAAGGCTTCCCGGGCCACGACCGGGATGAGCTGAACACCGGTCGAGCCGGTGCCGATGACGCCGACCCGCTTTCCGGTGAGGTCGAAGCCCTCCTTGGGCCAGCGGCTGGTGAACAGCGACGTTCCGGCGAAGGTGGCCATCCCGGGGATGTCGGGTTCCAGCGGCACCGACAGGATGCCCGAGGCGGCGACGACGAACGGGGCGACGAAAGTCTCGCCGCGCTTCGGTTCGCACCACCCACGCGCGCGGCCTCCTCGTCGAAGGCCATCGCGACGACCTTGGTGTCGAACTGGATGTCGCGGCGAAGATCCAGCCGGTCGGCGACGAAGTTCAGGTAGGCCTCGATCTCGGGCTGGGCCGGCATCGACTCCGTCCAAACCCATTCCTGCTGAATCTCTTCGGAGAAGCTGTAGGAGTACTCGATGCTCTCGATGTCGCACCGCGCGCCCGGGTAGCGGTTGAACAGCCAGGTGCCGCCGACGTTTTCGGCCATCTCCAGCACCCGGGCCCGCAGTCCGAGCTGCCGCAGCCGATGCAGCATGTACAGGCCGGAGAATCCGGCGCCGATGACGAGCGCGTCGAAGCGCGAGCTCGCCATCACGGTCAGGTCTCCGATCAGCTCACCGCTCATCTTCAGGATGGTTCGGGTCAGATGCAGGCGTCTTGATCCGCCAGTGTGCCGTCCTGCTTCTCGTAGGTCTCGTGGTAGTGACCGGCGCCGTGTAATTCGCGGCCGTCGCCGAAGACGAGCCAGTCTTCCATCGCCCAGATCCCGGTTGCGGTGGTGGCCGAGGTGAGGGTGATCTCCGGGGTGTGGCAATGGTGCATCGTGGCCGCGTTCTCGCAGGCTGCCCAGCACCATCGGAACGAAGTTGTCGACGCCCTTCGCCTCGGCGGCGCCGTCATCGGGTCGGCGCCGCCGGTCGAAACCGCCATGTCCAGCGTGACCACCACGTCGGTGGCGAACACACTGCGCCAGGCCTCGACGTCTTTGGTGTCGAGAAAGCGGCAGTAGCGCGCCTTCAACTGCCGAATCGCTTCAAGCTCGTCAGCCGCCCGAACGTCCTCTGCCCATCGAGCTCCCTTGCCGCATGCTGGTCGACCTGCTGAAATCTATACTGTAACGAATTTAGTATCAGCGGAATACGAAACTAGCGGGAGGCGCCGGCGTGAAGGTTCCGTTCACCTGGAAGGTCACCGGCTGGTTCATGGTCGGCTGGTCCCCCGAGTTTCCCGTCGGCGAGGTCCGGCCGCTGCAGTACTTCGGCGAGGATCTGGTCGCCTACCGCGACGAGTCCGGTGAACTGCATGTTCTGGAGGCGCACTGCAAACACCTCGGCGCGCACATCGGCCACGGCGGCAAGGTCGTCGGCGACTGCGTCCAGTGCCCGTTCCACGGGTGGCGCTGGGGTCCGGACGGCACCAATCGATACATCCCCTATCAGCCGGACCGGCCCAACCGCGCACTACGGCTGCGGGTGTTCCCGGTGCGCGAGCAGTACGACTGCGTGTTCGTCTGGCATCAGCCCGACGGCAAGGAGCCGCAGTGGGAGATGCCGGACATCTTCCGCAAGTTCCCGCAGTTCGAGACCGATCCGGCGGCCTATTACCGGCCGTATCCGGAGTTCTCCCGGCGCGCGGAGCGCGAACCGGTGCATCCGCAGATCGTGGCGGAGAACGCGCCCGGACAGTGCCCATTTCCAGTACGTGCACCACGCCACGGTGACGCCGCGGGTGCTGGACTGGAAGATCGTCGACCAGGAGTGGCGATTCATCGCGGGCTGGCCGGACGCGCGCAGCGACGATCCCGACGATCTGGCGCTGCGGATCCACAGCCACTTGTTCGGTCTCGGCGGAGCGATCAGCGTCTTCGAGGGCGCGCAGAATCATCGGCTGATCTTCACCTGCACGCCGGTCGACGACGAGTGCTCCGACCTGTTCTACTCGATCTGGTGGCCGCGAGATCCCCGGCGACACCTCCGACGTGCCGCCGACGGCAAGCTGCGCGACGTCATCGAAAAGCAGTTCCTGTCCACCGTGTTCGACGATCTGGAAATCTGGCGCTACCAGAAGTACGTGGAGCATCCCGCCACTGTCCAAGGTGGACGCGAAAGCCGTATATGGCACTGCGGAAATGGGCGACGCAGTTCTACGAAGTGCCGCCGGCGCAGATCCGGATCGGCATGAGGCCCGACTCGCCGAACTCGCGGCGCCCGGGCACACCGCGATCGTCACCCAGGAGTGCCAGGGCGCGGTCATCGGCCCGAACGCGGGGCTGGCGCTGCTCGCCGAGGAAGCCCGCCGCGTCGCATTGCCCAACATCGTCCGGCTGTTGCCGGCGGCGCGGGCCGCCGGGGTGCGCATCGTGCACTGCCTGGTGCAGCGACGGCCCGATGGGCTCGGCTCCAACCACAACGCCAAGATTTTCGCCATCGGACGCGGCGACGTCGACATCACCCCCGGCACGCCCGGGGCCGCAGCTGCTGCCCGAATTAGGGCCTGAGCCAACCGATCTGGTTCTGAGCAGGTGGCACGGCGTCGGACCGATGGGCGGCACCGACCTCGACGCGGTGCTGCGGAATCTCGGGGTGTCCACCGTCGTCGTGGTCGGTGTTTCGCTGAACATCGCGATCCCCAACCTCGTCATGGACGCGGTCAACGCCGCCTATCGCGTCATCGTGCCCAGCGATGCCGTGGCCGGCATACCCGCCGACTACGGCGACGCCGTCATCGCCAACACGCTGTCGCTGCTGGCGACCATCACCACGACCGACGATCTGCTCCGGGTATGGAGCAGGACGCAATGACCGACACGAAACAGCACCCGAAATCCGCGGCGGGTTTCCCGAGGTCAAACCGGTCGAAGACGCGCCCCCTGAGCTGGGCCGGTTCGCCGCCGCGATGCGCCGGCTGCAGGACCTGACCGTCTCCACCAACCCGGACAGCGCGATGTGGGCTGCCGCGGCCGAGCACGTCGAAAACGCCTGCGCGTTGCTGGACGGCCACCAGGTTCCCGAAACCGTGGACGCGGCCGGCCGGGTCATCGAACTGCCCGGGTTGGGCCACCCGCTGCTGCCGCCGTGGACCGTGACCGACTCCGGACCGACGGCGTCACCATGGAAGGGCACTTCACCCGATCCCACGTGGGCGGAAACCACGCGGTACACGGCGGCATGATCCCGCTGCTGTATGACTGGCAGTTCGGGATGGTGGTTACCATCGCGGGCATTCGGCCGACCCGCACCGCATACCTGCACGTCGACTACCGCAAAATCACCCCGATCGACGAGCCGTTGACCGCCCACGGCCGCATCACCGAGATCGACGGCCGGAAAGTTTTCATCGACGCGACCATGACGGCCGCCGATGGCACGCTGCTCAGCGAAGCCAACGGCCTGATGGTCCGCCTACTCCCCCACCAGCCGTGAGAGCTTGTTGCGCGACGCAGACTCGAATCGCACTGCGTGAGCCCCTCAGTGCGATCTCTACGCAGAGTGTCTGAGCACCGTCGTCTAACGTTGGAGATCAGGTGACGACCCACGTTCACACCGCCGCCGGCACCGGCGACCAATGCGTTGACCTGCGCGACCCGTACCCGTACTTCGCCCAGAAGCGCCGGGAGTGCCGGCGTATTCCACGGAACCGTCATGGACTACTCCAAGACGCCCGAATCGCTGCGGCCCAAGGACGAGTACTCCGCGATGTCGTTCGACGCGGTCAACACGGTGTTTCGCGACGGCCGGGTATTCAGCTCGCAGCTCCTACGACAACACGATCGGCCTGTTCATGGGGCCCACCATCTTGGCGATGGAGGGCAAGAAGCATCGCGACCACCGCAACCTGGTGTCCGCGGCATTCAAGTCCAAAGCGCTGGCCCGATGGGAACCCACCATCGTGCGGCCGATCTGCAACGCGTTGATCGACGAGTTCATCGACGCCGGCGAAGCCGACCTGGTCCGGCAATTCACCTTCGAGTTCCCCACCCGCGTCATCGCCGAGCTGCTGGGATTGCCGGCCGAAGACCTGCCGATGTTCCGCCAGCGCGCCGTGCAGTTGATCAGCTACCCGTCAACTACGAGCGCGCCTTCGAGGCGTCGGCGGCGCTGAAGGATTACTTCCTCGAGCAGATCGAGCAGCGCAAGTCCAAGCCCACCGAGGACATCATCGGCGATCTGGTCACCGCGGAGATCGACGGCGAAAAGCTCAGCGACGAAGCGATTTACTCCTTCCTGCGGCTGCTGCTGCCCGCCGGGCTGGAAACCACGTACCGGTCATCGGGAAACCTGCTGTACCTGCTTGCTCACTCACCCGGACCAGTTCGCCGCGGTGCAAGCCGACCACGAGCTGATCGCGCCAGGCGATCGAGGAAGGGCTGCGCTTCGAGACGCCGCTGACCACGGTGCAGCGGTTCACCACCGAAGACACCGAGCTGGAAGGGGTCGCGATTCCGGCGCGCTCGGCGATCGGCGTGTGCATGGGTTCGGCGAATCGCGACGAGCGGCGCTGGGAACGTTCGGAAGAATTCGACATCTTCCGCAAGCACGTGCCGCACATCTCCTTCGCCGCCGGCGAGCACACCTGCCTGGGTCTGCACCTGGCGCGGCTGGAAACCCGGGTCGCGCTCGAATGCCTGCTGAATCGGTTGACCAACGTCAACCTGCTGACCGATGGCGACCCGCACATCCACGGTCAGCCCTTCCGTTCGCCGACGGCGCTTCCGGTGACATTCGACGCCGAAGTAGGTCCCAAAATGGTCAAGGTGATGGAGGGCTTTCGGGTCCTGGAGCTCGCGCAGTTCACGTTCGTCCCGGCGGCGGGAGCGATCCTCGCCGACTGGGGCGCGGACGTCATCAAGGTCGAGCACCCGGTGCGCGGCGACACCCAACGCGGCTTCCTCAACATGGGCGGCATCCAGGTCAACCCGGACCGGCATCCGCTGATGGAGCATCCCAACCGGGGCAAGCGCAGCGTCGGGATCGACGTTTCCACGCCGGGCGGCCAGGAAGTGCATCTACGAACTGGCCAAGACCTCCGACGTGTTCCTGACCAACTACATGCCCGCGCAGCGGCAGAAGAACAAGTTCGACGTGGAGCACATCCGCGCGGTGAACCCGAACATCATCTATGCCCGCGGTTCGGCCTACGGCGACAAGGGAGCCGAGCGCGACGTCGGCGGCTACGACGGGACGGCGTTCTGGACGCGCAGCGGCGTGGGCTACGCGCTGACACCCGAGGAGCTGGGTGGCGCACTGGCACAGGGCATTCCGGCGTTCGGCGACTCCATCGGCGGCATGTTCATCGCCGGCGGCATCTCGGCCGCGTTGCTGCATCGCGAGCGAACCGGCGAAGCCCTCGAGCTCGACGTGTCGTTGCTGAGCACGGCCTGGTGGGCGGCGGGCGCGAGCGTGACGCAGGGCATGGAGACCGGCGAGGTCATGCGCAACGCGATGCCGGGATCCGCCACGCGCCGTCGGTGAATCCCTTCATGGGCAACTACCAGACCTCCGACGGCGGCACGATCAACCTGTGCATCATCAGCCCGACCGGGCTTGATCCGCGACACTTTCGAGCACCTCGGCATCCCCGAGGCCGCCGACGATCCCCGCTTCGCCGATGTGCTCCCGCTGATACAAAACGCCGACGCGGCCGCCGAATTGATCGCGAAGGCCTTCGCCAGCAAGCCGTTTGAGTACTGGCGGCAGCACCTGAAGACGATGAAGGGTCAGTGGGCGCCGTTCCAGAGCCTCATCGACCTGGCCGACGACGAGCAGGCCATCGCCAACGACATGATCGCCGAAGTCGAGCTCGCCACGCGGCGGAGCGCCGTTCCGCGTCGTGCGCGGGCCGGTCCAGTTCAACCACGAGCCGCTGGTGACAACCCGGGCCCCGCAGGCCTCCGAGCACACCGAGACTCGTCCTGATGGAGATCGGCATGGACTGGGACCGCATCGACGAACTCAAGGAGTCGGGAGCCATCGCGTGGAAGGACGCATGAACGACGTCGCCATCATCGGGGTGGGTCTGCATCCGTTCGGCCGCTTCGAGGGCAAGTCCGCGATGGAGATGGCCGCCGACGCCATCGAGCTCGCGCTCGCCGACGCCGGCGTCGAGTGGAAGGACATCCAGTTCGCTGTCGGCGGCAGCTGGACGGTGGCCAACCCGGACGCGATCGTCGGCATGGTGGGCCTCACCGGGATCCCGTTCACCGACGTGTTCAACGCCTGCGCGACCGCGGCCAGCGCGACCAAGGTGTGCGCCGACGGCATCCGGTTGGGCGACTACGACATCGGCATCGCGGTGGGCATGGACAAGCACCCGCGCGGCGCCTTCACCGAGGACCCGGCGCTGGTCGGGATGCCGAGCTGGTACGCCGAGAACGGGCAATACCTGACCACCAAGTTCTTCGGCATGAAGGCCAACCGCTACCTGCACGACCACGGCATCTCTCATCGGCACGCTGGCCAAGGTCGCGGCCAAGAACTTCCGCAACGGAGCGTTGAACCCCAACGCCTTTCGCCGCAAGCCGATGTCCGAGGAAGCCATCCTCAACTCGCCGATGCTGAACTACCCGCTGACCCAGTACATGTTCTGCGCTCCCGACGAAGGGCCGCCGCGGCCATCATGTGCCGCGCCGACATCGCGCAGCGCTTCACCGACAAGCCCGTGTACGTTCGCGCGGTCGAGGTTCGTACCCGCCGCTACGGCGCCTACGAGGTGAACACCACCTACGCACCCGTCGACGAGGACGTGTCGCCGACCGTCTATGCCGCCAAGGCCGCGTTCGAGAAGGCCGGTGTGGCACCGGAAGACGTCGACGTCATTCAGCTACAGGACACCGACGCGGGCGCGGAGGTGATCCACATGGCCGAGGCCGGATTCTGCGCCGACGGCGAGCAGGAAAAGCTGCTGGCCGACGGCGCCACCGAGATCACCGGCGCGATGCCGGTCAACACCGACGGCGGGCTGATCGCCAACGGCGAACCGATCGGCGCGTCCGGGCTGCGGCAGGTGCACGAGCTGGTGCGCCAGTTGCGCGGCGAGGCCGGTGATCGCCAGGTCCCCGGAACTCCGCGAGTCGGCTTCGCTCAGGTTTACGGCGCGCCCGGCACCGCCGCCGCGACCATCCTGACGACCTAACCCGACCGCGGCGGCGTCCGGTCGACTCGCGGAAACAGACGATTTCCTTCAATCGGTTTCCCGTGGCCTCGACGAATTCGAAATTCTCGGGTTCAGCGAGGTCGCGTAGCTCGCGTACGCTGAGCCGGTCGGGATCGGGAAACATCTCAAGGAAGACAAGCCGGCCGCCCGGCTTCAATACACGGCTAAGCGAGCGGGTGCATGCTTGTTTGTCGGGACTTCCCCGAGCACCGCGGCCAGGAAGGCGACGTCAAATGTGTTGTCCGGAAACGGAAACCCCTCGCTCGCCTCTCCGGTGGTAAAGCCGACGTCATGGAAGCCGGCCCGCTCGAGTTGCCGCTTGGCCTTCTCGAGCATTTCGGGCTGAATGTCGAACAAGTCAAGTCGGCCGTCGCTGACCCGGCGCGCCGATCTCCACGCTGAAAGAAGCCTGGACCTGGCCCGATTTCCGAGCACACGCTCAGAGCCGGTAAGGCCGAGCCTGTCGATGATGCGGGGCCGGCTTCATCAGCGCCCGGCGCAGGGGGTTGTCAAGAATAAACGTCGCCTGGTGCGGAACGGCGAATTTGCCTCGCGCCTCTTGCGCAGCAGTGCGTCCACGAACGTTGCCATGGGACCTCGTTGATACTGATCGAAGTTAGGGTACCCGAAGTTCAAAGCGACCACCAGATCCCCCGGCCCTTCGCGCAGCTGCGTTGGCCGCCGACCGTTGCGCAGACTGGGTTGCAGGATGCTGAGGTTCATTACCGTTGGTTAATCTCCAGGCACACACCGTTCAGCCCATTGACACGATCAGACACCGTTGCGCTGTGCAAACTATTCTGACGCAAAGAAACACCCCGGTTCATGATCGACGTCTCGTAGGCTATCGCCGAAAGCCGGCTGACAGTCGAGGTCAGGAGTTACGGTGTCCACAATTGAATCTTCACACGGCGACGTCCCAGTTCCGAGCGGCCAGCAGTTCATTACCATCCAGGCCAGCCCCGAGTTCCAGGAGCTGCGGCGCACACTGCGCCGTTTCGTCTTCCCGACGACGGCGTTCTTCCTGATCTGGTACGCCACCTACGTGTTGCTGGGCGCCTTCGCCCACGACTTCATGGCGATCAAGGTCTGGGGCAACATCAACGTCGGCCTGCTGATCGGCCTGGGCCAGTTCCTCACGACGTTCATCATCACCGGCCTCTACGTCCGGTTCGCCAACCGGGAGCTCGACCCGCGCGCCGGAGAGATCCGCGACGAGATGGAAGGCCAGCAGCGAATCATGTGACCGCTGCTCGCCGGGCCAGCCAGATCGGCAACCCGGTCGTCAACATCGGCATCTTCGTCGCCTTCGTCCTCATCACGCTGTACATCGTGATCCGCGCCGGCCAGCGCAACACCAGCGCCGACCGAGTTCTTCACCGGTGGCCGGGCGTTCTCCGGTCCGCAGAACGGCATCGCGATCGCCGGCGACTACCTGTCGGCAGCGAGCTTCCTCGGCATCGCCGGCGCGATCGCCGTCTACGGCTATGACGGCTTCCTGTACTCCATCGGCTTCCTGGTCGCCTGGCTGGTGGCGCTGCTGCTGGTGGCCGAATTGCTGCGCAACACAGGCAAATTCACGATGGCCGACGTGCTGAGCTTCCGGCTCAAGCAGCGGCCGGTGCGGCTGGCCGCGGCCACCTCGACACTGACGGTGTCGCTGTTCTACCTGCTGGCGCAGATGGCCGGCGCGGGTGGACTGGTCGCACTGCTGCTCGATGTCCAGGGCCGCGCCGCGCAGTCGATGGTCATCGCGGTCGTCGGCGTCCTGATGATCGTCTACGTCCTGGTCGGCGGCATGAAGGGCACCACCTGGGTGCAGATCATCAAGGCCGTGCTGCTGATCATCGGTGCGGCCATCGATGACGCTCTGGTGCTGGCCAAGTTCGGGATAAACTTCTCCGACATCCTGGGCTCGGCGCAGAACATGGTGCACGAGGCCACCACCAAGGGTGTCTCCAGCCGCGACGTGCTGGCCCCGGGCGCGCAGTACGGCGGATCGACCACCTCGAAGATCAACCTGCTGTCGCTGGGTCTAGCACTGGTGCTGGGCACCGCCGGCCTGCCGCACGTGCTGATGCGCTTCTACACGGTGCCGACCGCCAAAGAGGCGCGGCGGTCGGTGGTGTGGGCGATCGGCCTTATCGGTGCGTTCTACCTGTTCACCCTGGCCTGGGTATGGCGCTGCTGCCATGGTCGGGCCCGACAAGATCCTCAAGGCTCCCGGCGGGCAGAACTCGGCCGCGCCGCTGCTGGCGTTCGAACTCGGTGGCATGATCCTGCTCGGCATCATCTCGGCGGTGGCCTTCGCGACGATCCTGGCCGTGGTGGCCGGCCTGACGATCACCGCGTCGGCGTCGTTCGCCCACGACGTCTACGCCAGCGTGATCAAGAGCCACAAGGTCACCGAGGACGAACAGGTCCGGGTCTCCCGGATCACCGCGGTGGTGCTCGGCATCGCGGCGATCGGGCTGGGCATCCTGGCCAACGGCCAGAACGTCGCATTCCTGGTGGCGCTGGCGTTCGCGGTCGCGGCGTCGGCGAACCTGCCGACCATCCTGTACTCGCTGTACTGGAAGCGGTTCAACACCCGCGGCGCGCTGTGGAGCATGTACGGCGGCCTGATCAGCTGCATCGTGCTGATCGTCTTCTCGCCGGCGGTGTCGGGCACGAAGACCGCGATGATCCCCGGCGCGGACTTCGACTGGTTCCCGCTGGCCAACCCGGGCATCGTGTCGATCCCGCTGGCGTTCATCCTCGGCATCGTCGGCACGCTGTCCAACGACCCCGGCGATCCGGAACTCAACGCCGAGATGGAGGTCCGGTCGCTGACCGGCGTCGGCGCCGAGAAGGCCGTCGTTGCACACTAGCCGGGCGTACCGGCAATCAGGACGTTTTCTTCAGCGGCGGTGAGTAGTTCGGCTTGCCCAGCCCAGCACGTACTGGGCGATCATGTTTCGGAACACCTCCAGCGTGCCGCCGTAGATTCCGACCAACGGGGCGAAGCGGTAGACGTACTCGGCGCTGCCGTCATCGGCGGCCCCGTCGGTTCCGAACGGCAGGGTCGACGCGGCCCCGAGTATGTCCATCAGGTCCGGGGAGATGTCTCGCATCGTTTGTGCGATCGCCACCCGGCCGAAGATGTTCGGCGCGCTGAGCGCCGCCTCCATCCGGGCGACGCTGCGGCCCAGCCGATAGGCGACCGACTCGTCGTCGAGCGGGCGGCGTCCGTTGGGATCCGGCTGCGTCACCCGGGCCGCGGCCTTGTCCACCGCCGTCGGCCATGAACCCGGCCTGGTGCATCATGATCGACATGTCCTGCAGGCCGTCGGGTGCGGCCGCGACCGCGCCGTGCTCGGCGTTGAGCGGCTCGCGCAGCACGGTCCAGCCCGCGTTCACCTCGCCCAGCCGGTACTTGTCGTCGACGCGGACGTCGCTGTAGTAGACGATGTTGGTGCGGTCGCCGTCGACGGTGCGGATGCCCTGGATTTCGATGCCCGGCGAGTTCAGCGGAACCAGGAACATGGTCAGGCTCTTGTGTTTTGGCGCATCCGGGGCGGTGTTGGTGATCAGGAAGACGTATTGGCAGTTGTGCGCGCCGGTGGTGAACATCTTCGAGCCGTTGATGATCCAGCCGTCACCATCGCGCACCGCGCGGGTCTTGCAGGTGGCGACGTCGGAGCCGCCTTCGGGCTCGGTGTAGCCGAGGCACAGCCGGACCTGCGCCGCTGAAGACTCCCGGCATCACCTCGTCCTGCAGTTCTGGCGAGCCGAACTTCGCCACCGACCGCGCCACCATCGCGGTGGTCCCCCAGGTCACCCACGGCACGTGCGCCCGCCGCTTCTCCAGCTCCCAGATGCGGCGGCGCACCCGGGTGAACCCGCCCTCGGAATGCGGCTTCCACTCCGCTGCCAAATACCCTGCGGCGCCGAATGCCAGGTGCAGACCTTCGTCGAAGTTGTCGCCCGTCTCGCGGTCGCGGCGCCTGACCTCTTCGGTCACGTGTGTCTTCAGAAAGGCGCGCGCCTCGTCGAAGAAGGCCTGGTCTTCATCGGAGAGCTCGACTCGGGAGAAATCCATCGTTTCGCTCCCGTCCTAGACTCGCGCGTCCGTAGCGCGCTCTCGCGGGCGGCCACGATCTCGGCGACCCGCTGCGCGCTGGCGCCCGGATCGCCGCCCGCCAGCGGCCATCCCCTGGCGCGCACCAGATACGCCGTCGCGGCGGCTTCCGCCGAAACCCCAAGGCCGCCTTGGATGTGGACCGCCATCGTCGCCGCCTTGGCGGCCTCCTCGGCCATGAACACGAACGCCGACGGCGCCAACTCGGGTCGCTCGTCGGGCTCGTTGTCCAGGAACCAGGCGGCGCGCCGGGCGAGGTTGCGTCCGCCCTGGACGGTGATGGCCATATTGGCCAGCGGATGCGAAATGCCCTGCAGCGTCGAGATGGGCACGCCCAGCGTGTAGCGGGTCTTGGCGAACTCCGCCGCGATGGTCATCGTCTCCTCGACCAGACCCACCAGGGCAGCGGCGGTCAGCAATCGCCACTCATCCAGCGCCCGTTGGTAATTCGGCCAGCGCATCGGGTCCCTGAGCCACGACCGTACGGGTGTCGGCGGCGGCCGGATCCACCCAGGCCATCGGCAGCCGGCCGATGTTGTCGACCTTCGCCGGCCGGGTGCCGAAGGTCAGGCGCACGACCTCGTCCCCGTCGCGGACGATGATGTGGTCGGCGATCGACCCGATGGGAATCAGCCGGACCCCCGGCGCACTGTCGATCCGCGCATCGAGCGCGGCGAGCTGTTCTCCGTTGGCGACGCCGGCGGTGTCTGCACCCAGCGCTCCCAGGCGCGCCAAGCAGCCGCGCGGCGCAGACGTGGTCGATCCACGGAACCGGCGCCAGCGACCGGCCGATCTCTTCGGCCACCAGGGTGAGGTCGACCAGCGTCGCGCCGTCGCCGCCACAGGACTCCGGCAGTGCCATCGTCGTCGCGCCCATCGCGCACAACCGCTCCCACAGGTTCTTGTCGAAGCCGGAAGGTTCTGCGGCACGGACCGTTTCGATCGAGCAGTGGGTCTTGAAGAACTGCTTGTAGGCGGTCTGCAGGTCCACGTGGTCGTCGGACAGGCTGTAGTCCAGCCTGCGCAATTCGTAGCGATCCATCGTCAGTGCTCCTGTCCGAAGAAGAATTCCTGTGCGTTGTTGTAGAGATAGTTGTCGAGCACGTCGGCGGGCAGGTCGAGCGCGCGAGCTTCGGGGATCACTCGGCGCATCCGCAGTACCGGCCAGTCCGAGGCGTAGATCACCTTGTTCGGGCCGCGCGTCCGCATGTAGTGCAGCAGGCTTTCCGGCAGCCGCTTGGGCGACCACGCCGAGGTCATCAGGCGCAGGTTGGCGTACTTGAGCATCAGCCGGATCGCGACGTCCCACCACGGATCGGCGCCGTGGATCATGCACAGCCGCAGTTCGGGAAACCGCACGCACACCCGGTCGAGATGGATGGGATGCTGCACCTCACCGGGGATCGGCGGTCCGGGGATGCCGGTGTTGATGCACAGCGGCAGGTCGAGTTCCGCGCACTTGGTGTAGAGCGGGTAGTAGACGGCGTCGCTGGGCGGATACTGCCCGTCACCCCAAAAGCTCGGTCCCACAACGGCATACGCGACCGGCAGGTCGCTCGACGATGGCGCTCAATTCGCGCAGCGACGGCATCGGCCGCAGCAGGTTGACCCCGCCCATGGCCAGTGCGAACCGGTCGGGCTTGGCCTCGACGAACTTGCGCGCGGTGGTGGACGGCTTGGCGAGCGAGTCCATCAGGATCGCCTTCTGCACGCCCTGCTCGTCCATCTCCGTCGAGCAGCTCGGACAGATCGACCGGCGCGAACATCGACTCCGGGCCCTTGAAGTAGTCGTCGCGGACCTTGAGCATCCAGGTGGGCTGCGACTCGGTCTCGCCGAAGTGCACGTTGACCAGGCAGTCAATCGCTTTGTTGTGTCATGAGCGGCACCTGTCTGCGTGGCTTGCTGCTTTGGCCCACCGGTAGTTCGGCTTGCCGTTGCCGAGGCGCTGGATCTGCTCGACGAAGATGAACTCCTTGGGCGCCTTGAAACGCGCCAGCTGCGAGGTGCAGAGCGTGTACAGGCTCGTCGCCGGTCGACGTCGGCGCCGCGGGTGCAGCGCGACGAGCGCGACGATTTCCTGGCCCCACCGCTCGCTCGGCCGTCCGACCACCAGGGCGTCGGCAACGCCCGGATGCGCGCGCAGCACTTCCTCGACCTCTTCGACGAACACCTTTTCGCCACCGGTGTTGACCACCAGCGAGTCGCGGCCGAACAGCCGGATCGTGCCGTCCTTCTCGAGGGATGCCCGGTCGCCGGAGATCACCACCCGCTGGCCGTCGATCTGCGGGAAGGTCCGTTGCGGTGGCTTCGGCATCGTTGAAGTACCCCAGCGGGATCCGGCCCGTCCTGGCCGCCCAGCCGATCTCCTGCTCACCGGGCTGCAGGAACCGGCTGCGGTCGGCGGAGACGACCGGCGCGCCGTCCCTGGGTTCGAAGGTGTCGCTTGCGCGTGTCCGTCGCTGGCTGTGCCCGAACGCCATGTTGCCGGTCTCCGAAGACCCGTAGCCTTCGATGATGGTGATGTGCGGCAGGCATTCCATCAGTGCCCGTTTGTATTTCGCGTTGGTGGCGGCTCCGCCGGTGCCGATCGCGTTCAGCGAGGACAAGTCGTAGCGGACGCGCGCGCAGTTCGGCGATCAGCGGCCCGGCGTACGCGTCGCCGACCATCGTCATCATGCCCACCTTTTCGCGCTCGGCGGTTTCCCACACCGACCGTACGTCGAGCTTGTTGCGGTCGTCATACAGCACGACCGGCAGGCCGGCGCAGAGCGCCGCGAACGCGGTCCACATGCCGGCCGCATGCATCAGCGGTGAAACCGCGAACCAGGGCGGGCCGCCGTTGCGGACCTTGTCGTGGATCTCGGTGACGCTCTCGTGGTCGGCCCCCACCATCGACAACACGTACATGTCGCTCTGCCGCCACAGGACGCCCTTGGGCCGCCCCGTCGTTCCGCCGGTGCACATCATGATCAGGTCGTCGGGCGAGCCCGCGACGTCGCGGTCGGCGCTCCCCTGCGCCAAGGCGTCGTCCAGCGAGATGGCGCCCGGCAGTTCGGGAACCGCGCTTCCGTCGTCGATAGAGACCAGCAGCTCCGGCACCGCGGCAGGCAGCACGTCAGCGAACCGGGCGCCGAGCGAGCGGTGGTAGATGATGCCGCGGGGCTGCAGGTAGTCGAGCAGCTCGCGGATCTCGCGTGGCGAGTAGTGGTGGTTGACGTTGACCGGTACGGTGCGCGCCTTCAGGCACCCGATCACCATGTCGGGGTACAGGTCGTTGTACATGATGAGCGCGACGCGGTCCTGGCCGCACTCCCAGCGCTGCAGCGTCTCGCGCTCACGGTGGGCGCCGAATCCCTTGGCGCTGAGGTAAGTTTGCCAGCCGGCTGGTTCGCTCGGCCGACTCAGCGAAGGTGCTCCGGCGGTCTCCGCACACCGTCATCAGGCGGTCGGGAACGACATCGGCGATGGCGTCGAGCACCGCCCCGATGGTCCATTCGCTCACGGCCCAAGCCGCCTAGGCCGCCAGCGACACGTTTACGCCGAGGAAGTCCAATGCGTTGTCGCGCATGATCTTCCGGACGTCGGCTTCGCTGAACCCGGCCGAGTTCATCGGTGAACGACAGCGGTGACTCCAGGCCTTCGCCGTGCGGCCAGTCGGAGCCGAACAGGATGCTTGTCGACGCCGATGCGTCTCCGCCAGCGCAGTCAGATCTTCCTCGTAGTACGGCGACGACCCAGACGTGGTTGCGCAACGTGTCGACCGGATCGTCGGGGAACCAACGCGGCTGCTGGTTCGCCGTCTTCTTCAGACGCTTGACCAGCCGGTGCACCCAATCCGAGCCGTTCTCGATGCTGGCCACCCGCAGCTTGGGATGGCGAGTCGAAGACCCCGTGCACGATCATCGAAGCCATGGTGTCGTGGATGGCGCGGTCGTCGACGAGGATCTGGTCGAGCGGGTCGGGGGCTGCCGAAGGCTTCGAAGGTGTCCTTGCCGCCCCACATGCCGGCGATCTTCAGATAGCCGCTGTCGCCGAGGTGGAATGCCACCGGCACGTTCGCCTCGGCGAGCCGGGCCCAGACCGGGTCGTGCGACGGGTCGCCCAGCGACCGCGGCTTGGCCACGCCGGGCACCGGCGCGGGCCGCACATGGACCAGCTCGGCGCCGCGACCCAGCACGAACTCGACCTCGTCGACCGCCTTTTCCGGGTCGGCCAGGGAAATCATCGGCGCCGTCATGATGCGGTGATCGGGCCGGTCGAAGCCCCAGTCCTCGTCGAGCCACAGGTTGAAGGCGTGCACCGACGCCATCGTGGCCTCGACGTCGTCCTTGAGCGCTTCCTCGACCCCGCAGCCGAAAGTCGGGAGCATGAACACCGTCTCGAGGCCCTGGCTGTCGATCACCGCGACGCGGGCGTCGCGGTTCTGGTATTCCGGTCGCTGGTCTAGCCGCTCGACCTTCATCAGCGACGCCGGATCGACGCCCTCGGGGATCTCGCCGCGGAACAGCAGGTCCAGGCAGCCCGGCACGATGATCGGGTCGAACGTCGGGTTGGGAATGAAGCGGTTGACCCGGTCGCCGATGATCGCCTGGGTGTGCTTGCCGTCGCTGTACCATCTGCACGCCACGGCGCGTGAACTTCTTGTCCAGGTGCCGGGTAAAGGCGTCCAGCGGTTCGTAGTAGTGGTTGTCGACGTCGATCGCCTTGTAAGCCAGGTTCGCCATGATCGTCCTTTCCGGTACCCCTCAGCGTCGGTTGAAGTGAGCGACGGGAAACTGCGGCGGTCGCTTCTGCAGGAAGCTGGTGATCCCCTCGATGACGTCCGGCCGCGGCATCGACTCGTGCAGCAGGACCTCGGCGTGCGAAGTCGCCTCCACGACATCGCGAGTGGCGTCGCCGTATACCTGCCGTTTGATCACCGCCATCGAAGCCGGCGAGCAGTTCTGGGCGATGTCCTCCGCGTAGTCCAGGGCCCGCTTCATCAGATCTTCGGGCGCGACGACTTCCTTGACGAGTCCCAGCTCGGCGGCCTCCTCGGCGAGGAAGGTGCGGCCGCTCAACAACAGGTCGAGGGCGACGCCCCAGGTGGTCAAGCGCGGAAGTATCCAGGAGATGCCGAACTCGGCGATCAGCCCGCGGCGGGCGAACACGGCGGCGAACTTGGCCCCGGCGGCGGCGAACCGGACATCGCACATCAGCGCCTGGGTCAGACCGATGCCGACACAGGAACCGTTGATGGCCGCGATGACGGGCTTGCGCAGCGTGGTCACGAAATGCGGTGGGCGTTCGCCGACCAAGTCGGCCAGATTCGTCTTACCCGCCTTCTCCATCGTCTCGCCCATCGTGTCCGCCGAGCTCGGCGCGCCCAGATAGGCGCCGGCACAGAATCCCCTGCCCCGACCGGTCAGCACGATCACCCGGATGGCCGGGTCCTGTTCGGCACGGTCGATGGCGGCATAGAACCCGGCGGCGATGTCGGGGCCCCAGGCGTTGAGGCGATCCGGGCGATTGAACGTGAGGATTGCGACGCCGGTGGACGTGGCCTCGTAGAGCACCGCGTCGTCGGCATCGGCGGCTGCTCATCGACGTCTCCTCACGCACTGACCGCTTCGACCCAGCGGTACTTTGTACGCATACTGTATACCTATCGGTACCGCATTCCACAACTGCCGCCGAGGCCCTCGCGGACCCGAATGGACAGCGAATTTCGGCTCGCGAGCACTCAGCGCGATCGATGAGCCCGAGGCGGCGGTAGGCAGTCTCGATCTGAGCCTTGGCCTCCGGCGGCAACTCCGCTTGCGGCGGCCGGGAATGCGGATAGTCACCGATCGGCAGGCCCAGCACCGAGGCCGCGTACTTGAACGCGCCACCCCAGTGGGTGAAGTAGTCCGATCGTCCCGGGTAGCAGGTCCACCACGATCCGATGTCGAGATCGAACTGGTCCAGACCGGAATCGCGTCCGTAGTCCATCGCCTCGAGGAGCTTGTCGCTCAGCACCAGATCCCAATACTCGGAAAACAGCCGCCGCTGCGGCGTCTCGTACAGATAGCCCGCGGTGCCCAGCTGTGCCGGGCAGACGATCCCGGCGCGCAGCCACCCGGCGCGGTACACCGTCCTGTCGCATTCCCAGATCGCCAGACCGGGCGCCAACTGGTGCAGCATCCGGCTGGCCTCGGGCCGGAAGGCGCCCTCCTTGGTGGCGCACACCGCGGGCACCTCGTCATAGATCCGCGCGCTTTCGGCCGGGGTCAAGCACATAACCCGAGGACGGGGAATTGAACATGCCCAGGGCGATGTCCGTGCGCTCGGCGATGTATTTGAAGAACCGCAGCACGCCTTCGCCGCCGTGGGCCTCCATCATCGGCGTTTGGATGTAGGCGATGTCGGCGCCCGCCTGCTGGGCGTGCAGCGTCAGGTCCAGACAGTCCTTCGCCGCCGTGGCCGCGGTGCAGGCCTGCACGACGACGTCGGGATTCAGCGCTGCGCGCCTCCTCGATCGCCACCTCCAGCAAGCGCTTCCGCTCATCCATGGTCAGCGACCAGAACTCGGCGATGCCGCTGGTGCACCACAACATCGGGTGCCCGAGATCGCTGACGCAGTAGCGCACCAGTGTCCGGTAGGCGTCCCAGTCGATGTCGTCGCCGTCGTCGCCGCAGAACGGCGTGTAGAGGGAGTCGCCGATTCCCCGCAATGCGCCGCGTGCCCAGGCACGCGCCTCGACCGCCGTCGCCATAGTCCACTCCTTTCCTGTCGGCCAAACGTTTTCGGACCAGGTCAGGTGAAGTCCGAGCCACCGTCGACGTTGATGTTGGCTCCGGTCATGTAGGAGTTGCGCCGCGACGCGAGGAACGCGACGACCGGCCCGATCTCCTCGGGTAGGCCGGCTCGGGGCATGTGCGCCGGATGCCCGAAGTGCTTGGCGATGGCCTCCATCAGGCGATAGGGGTCGTTGCCGTCGACGCCGATCGACTTGGCCCAGCCGACCAGCGACTCGGACGCGATGCTGCCCGGCGACACCACGTTGACCAGGATCTCGTCCTTGGCCAACAACAAGGACAGGTTTTTCGAGACGCTCGTCAGCATCGACTTGGCCGCCGTGTAGGCGGGCAGCATGACGCTTTGTCGTTGCGTCGAGTGCGCCGAAAAGTTGACTATCCGCGCCCACTGCGCCTTGCGCAGCAGCGGAAGTGCCGAACGGACGCAGCGCACCATTCCCATCACGCCGTCTTCGACGGATTGCCGCCACTGCTCGTCGGTCAAATCTTCGAAGCTGCCCGCCGCTCCCGGCCCGACCGTATTGATGAGCACGTTGAGTTCGCCGTTCCATCGCTCGCCGAGCTCGGCGAACACCCTGTCGACCTGACCGGCGTCACCGATGTCGGCGACCAGCCCGAGGGCATCCGGGCTGCCGCGATCCGTCAAGTCCGTCGACCGCGCTGTCGAGAGCGGCCGGGGTCCGGCCGATCACCGCCACCCGGGCACCTTCGTCGGCGAGGCAACGGGCCGTGGCCAAACCCATGCCGCGGCTGCCGCCGACCACCGCCGCCGTGGCATTCGCCAGCCCTAGATCCATGGCCGTCCCGTCATTGCCGCCGTATTTACCAAAAAGCCTACGATAGGTATTACAGTAGCAGACGGACAACCGCACGAAGGCATGCGCACGGCGATAGACCTTGATGGAGGTGCCCGTAGTGGCAAAGCAGGCAACCGCCGATAAGCGTCAGCGACGCGAACGCGGATCCATCAATCCCGATGACATCATCAGCGGCGCATTCGAACTCGCGGAACAGGTATCGATCGACAACCTGAGCATGCCGCTGCTCGGCAAACACCTCGGCGTCGGTGTGACCAGCATCTACTGGTACTTCCGCAAGAAGGACGATCTGCTCAACGCGATGACCGACCGGGCGCTTGAGCAAGTACGTGTTCGCCACCCCTTACGTCGAAGCCAGCGACTGGCGCGAGACGTTGCGCAACCACGCCCGCCTGATGCGTAAGACGTTCATGGGCAACCCAATACTGTGCGATCTGATATTGATACGCGCCGCGCTGAGTCCCAAAGCGGCGCGAGTGGGTGCTCAGGAGATGGAGAAGGCGATCGCCAACCTGGTGGAGGCGGGCTTATCGCCCGAGGACGCCTTCGACACCTACTCCGCGGTGTCGCTTCACGTCCGCGGATCAGTGGTACTGCAGCGGCTCTACGAAAAGAACCAGTCAGCGGACAACAGCGGGCCACGCGCCATCGAGGACGCCGTGGCCATCGATCCCGCAAACCACTCCCTTGATCGCTCAAGTGACCGGGAAAGGTCACCGCATCGGGGCACCCGATGAAACGAACTTCGAGTACGGCCTCGACTGCATCCTCGACCATGCCGGTCGGTTGATCGAAGAGGGCTCGAAAGCCGCCAAGTCGGCGCCGTCCCGGCAACGCAAGGCGGCCAAGTCTGCTCGTTCAGCGAGGGCGAGCCAAGGCGACGGCAGGCCGTTAAGGCACGGCGCGGATCGCGTTGTTACGCTTCGGGTTCCGGCACGTGGAAGTGTTCATCGCGCAGCCGGAAAGCTTCCTTGGCTCCGTGCTGCGCGCGCGTCTTGACGAAGTTGAACTCGCCCGGCGCGAACTGCAGATTGGTGCCGAAGGCGTGGAACAGATAGCTCGCGACTTCCTCACCGTGGTACGCCTGGGTCTGCTCGACGAGCCGGAACGCCTCCTTGGCGATGACGACTCCGTCGGCGGGCATCTTCGCCGCCTTCTCGGCCCAGTACCGGGCGCGCGCCGTGACCGAGCCGGGATCGCATGTGTCGGTGAAGATTCCGAGTTGCTCGATCTCGCCCGCCTCGATGATGTCGCCGGTCAGCAGCAGGCGCCGGGCCAGAACCGGCCCCAACCGATGGAAGAACATGTGCAGGCTGCCCAGCGCGGGCCCAAGGAAGCGTGTTGCCGGCATGCCGATTTTCGTGTCGCGCGCGATGACAGAGATGTCGGTCATCAGCGCCATCTCGAAGCCGCCGCCGAGCGCGTAGCCGGCGATCTCCCCCACCGTCACCTTCGGGAAGCCCATGAAGTTGTGATAGAAGCCAAATGACTTGCGGTCCACCGTAAGCCGCCGGCGCTGACTGGGCCGGCGCTTGGTCGCCGTATCGTCGGAGGCTTCGCCCTGCGCACCGGACTCGCCGTACCAGCCGTACGCGTTGTTCATGTCGGCCCCGGTGCTGAAGACTCCGCCCGCTCCGCGCAGCAGCACCACGGTGAGATCGTCGTCCTCGGCAACCCGATCCAGACAGCGGGCGACGGCTTCGCGCATGGCGGCGTCATAGGAGTTGCGTTGCTTAGGGTTGTTCAGGGTGATCGTGGCGATTCGCCGGTCGTGATCCACGTCGAAAAGCACGCGATCGTCAGATGCGTCCGAGGGGGTCATGTATCGGACTCCTTTCGCCGCCTTCCGAATTGGAACGTGGAAAGCTTGTCCGGCGGCGATGCCAACGTATTGACCTCGCCCGTGCACAGCACCTCGTCGTCAAGCAGCAGTCGCCCGGTCGACGTGATGCCCCGTTCGATCTGCGACCGCACGATGTCGAACCGCAGCTCGGTCAACACCGGCGTCGGCCGGCGGTAGGTGACCACGAGCGAACGCGTCTTGCCGGATAGGCCCGTGACGCAATTGTGATGCTGTATGACGCAGTCGAAGAAAACGCCGAGAAATCCGCCATGCACCAGTCCGGGCGGCCCTTCGTAGACCAGCGGGAAGTAGACCCGGCCGGCGGCCTTCTCGGCGTCGAGATGATCGAACCGGTACTCGGGAAAGCATGGGTTGTACGCACCGATGTCGGTTGCGTGGTTGAGGTAGACCCGCCGTGGGTCGTCGGCGACCACACCGATTCGCGGCGCGTTGTCCGTCGGAGCCGCGGCGGCCAGCTCGTTCTCCCACTCGGCGAACTTCGCGATCATGGTGTCCACGGTGGGGTGAGCGTGTTCCAGCGAAAGCAGCAGTGAGCTGAGACGCCGGATCGCGCCGGCGGCGATCACGGTCTGGGCAAGCGGCGCCTCGCCGAATCTGGCGTCATCGGCGCGCGTCGATGCGGCTGCCCTCGACCATGTGACCCTCTTTCACGGGTTTCACCCGGTTGTTCCGTCGGCAGCGTTTACTTGCTAACTTATACAGCGTAGCAATCGTATTGCCTACTGTATGGGTAACCGTATCGGCGGAGAAAGGCCGGATCCGACGGTGAGTCACGAGGCCGAGGCGGCCAATGCCGAAGGCGCGGTGACACGCGTGCCGGGACGGCGCGGTTTTGCGAGTCACGCTCGATCGCCCATCGCGTCGTAACTCGTTGACCCAATTGATGATCGGGGCATTGGTCGACGCATTGACCGATGCCGCCGCCGACGACTCGCTGCGCGTGATCCACATCCGAAGCACCGGAGACGACTTCTGCGCCGGCGCCGACTGGGTGGCCGCCAACAGCACCGGCGGAC
>CAWKNK010000013.1:0-27820 GCA_963850895.1 uncultured Actinomycetota bacterium
TGGTGGTGAAGCAGTCGTGCAGTTCGACGACACCGATGTCCTCGGGACCGACACCGGCGGCCTCGTACACCCGGTCGGCGGCGGCTTTGGCCATGTCATAACCGACGACCGTCATCATGTCGCCGCTGAACGTCGATGCGAAGTCGGTCGTCATCGCCTGGGCCCTGATCACCACCGACCCGTCGAGACCGTGGGCGTCGGCGAAATCCTCGCTGCACAGGATCGCGGCCGCCGCCCCGCAGGTCGGCGGGCAGCACTGCAACCGGGTCAGGGGGCCGAAAATCTTCGGAGACGCCAACACCTCCTCGAGGCTGACCGGGTCGCGAAACACCGCATAGGGATTGTTGGCGGCATGCCTGCGCGCCTTCACCGCGATCTGCGCGAAAGCCTTGGGATCAACGCCGTACTTCTCGGCGTACGCCGTTCCGCGCCGCCGAAGTATTGGGCAGCCATCGGCGCCTGCTCGTCCCACCCCTGCAGCGCCGTCGTGCGGTCATCGAAACGGGTGAACGGGCTCGGCCGGTCGCTCCACATCGAACCGAGTGCACCGCGCATCATCTGCTCGAACCCGAGCGCGATCACGCAGTCGGCAGCGCCGTTCTCGATCGCCTGCCGCGCCAAGAACAGCGCCGATGAACCCGTCGAACAATTGTTGTTGACATTGACGATCGGAATCCCGGTCTGCCCCAGCCCGTACAACGCGGCCTGTCCTGACGTCGAATCGCCGTAGACGTAGCCGACATACCCCTGCTGCACCAGCGCGTAGTCGATGCCGGCGTCGCTGAGGGCTTTCCGGGCAGCCGCCTCGGCCATCACGTCGTACGGCGCGGTATTCCTCGGGGTGGTGAAGGGAATCATCCCCACGCCCACCACGGCGGCGCGTCTGCTCACCCGCACTCCTTCGGTCATTTCAAACTAGAGTTAATTCACTTAGTAGACAGTATGCGCGCGGCTTTGGCAAGCAAAGTTCGTAACTATAGCTTTGAAAGCGCGTATTTACCTTGCCGAGCGACAACAAGGGGATGGCCAACCATACGAACGTTGGTCTATTGTAGGTTCACATCGAGCAGGCTCCCGGTCGATAGAGGCATCGAGGGCCCTGGCCGCAACAACCCCGGTCGAGACCAATATCCAAGGAGGCGATCCAGGGTGACCAAACACGACCAAGCGCCCGAGACACGGCCGGACGAGCACTACGACGTCGTGGTCATCGGCAGCGGATTCGGTGGGAGCATCGCGGCAAACCGCCTGGCCGGCGCGGGCCTCAATGTGCTTGTGCTCGAACGGGGCCCGTGGCGCGACTCACTGCCCGTGCGGGGCATGGGAATCGCCGACCGCTCCCCGTTTCCCTACGGGGCGCGGTTCGCGACGCATGTGCTGCGCAGCATCACCGTCGGGCGCGGCAGCGAGCCGGGCGTTGTGCATGGTCGTCGCGGTCGACGACTGCGAGAGCGGGGTGTCGAGCTGGTGCGCCGCCTCGTCGGGACTCCCCGTCGGGGCGTTGTGGTCAACAAGCGTGGGATGTACGAGGTGTTCAGCTATCCCGGTATCGATGTCGTCTGCGTCTCCGGGGTGGGAGGCGGCAGCCACGGCTGGTTGGGCCTGCTGGTCGAGCCGTCTGACTCCGCGTATTGGGAAAGTCGTCACCCCGATCTGCGCGCAGGGCAGATCTCGGGGTACTACGAGAAGATCCGGTCGGATTTGGGTGCCACTCGTCTGACCCGTCAGCACGCTGTGCCGACGAGTGTATGGCGTGAGCTGCCCGGGTTGGCCGGCCAGCGCTGTCAGCCCGCGGATCCGCAGCCCGACGCCGCGTACCTCTACCCGAAATCCGACACCGACGCCGGCCGACTGCATCAGGACGGCGCCGGAGCGCCGCGCCGGTTCTGTGCCTTCGACGGGGACAGCCTGCTGGGGTCGAGAGACGGAGCGAAATCCTCGGTCGACGTCGCCTATCTCGGCCCGGTCCTGGACAAGGGCGTCACCGTCCGCGCGTTGTCCGAGGTCAGTCGGATCGTGCGCGAATCCGGCGCTGCCGCAGGTGGTTACGCCGTCCACTACCGCGACCTGCGCGGAAAAACGAACCACACCGCGCGGGCGCCACGGGTGGTCCTGGCCGCGGGGACGATGAACACGCTGCGGTTGCTGTTCGAAGGTCAACAGCGCGACGATCTGGCCGCCATGCCCTCGTTGGGTGCGACCTTCGGCGGCAACGGGGACGAGATCGGGGTCTGCTTCAAGAAGCCCGCAGACCCCCCCACACTGCCGGCGCTGCCGGTCCTCGGCCGATTCACGGTCGATGAGTCTCCATCTCCGTTCTACGGGCTGGCTTCGGCGAGCGGACTTGACACGCTTCCGTTGCCCAGGTGGGTGCGACGGCGGCTGCTCCGCCTGATGTTCGCCTTCGGGATGGGCGCCGACTCGGGTAAGGCGTCGGCGCACTTCGAGCGAGGCCGTGTCGAGATCGACTACGACAAGGCCACCGAGCCGATCTTCGATCGGATCGCCGAGGGCTTGGACGCGTTCGAGTTCGACACCGGCCTCCGCGCGTCGCGTCGCCGCAAACCACTGACCGTCCATGCCTGGGGCGGGGCGTGCCTGGGCCCCGACCCCGAGCACGGCGTGGTGGATCACCGCGGCGAAATCTACGGCAACCCGGGCCTTTTCGTCGCCGACGCCGCCGCGCTGCCCGCCGCCGTCGGCACGCCGCCATCGTTGGCGATCGCCGCTTGGGCCCATCACGTCGCCGACCGCCTCGCCGACACCATCGCGCGGCGCCCGAACCTGACCGCCGTCGAACCGTCCACCGAGGGAGCACACTGATGGCCGAGTTGTCCGAGCGCGCCCGCCGGGTTCGCAAAAGCATCATGGACCGCACGCGGGGCGAGGGTGTCGTTCCCACGACTGCCGAGTTGTGCCGAGAACTTGGCCTGTCTGCAGAGGACCTCGCAGCGGACCTGCTCAACCTCGAGGCCGCAGCCAGTGTCGCGCGGCAAGACTCCGCCCACGCCGGACTGATGCGGTTTCAGGACGAGACCCTCGACGAACCACTGCCGCCGCTGGGCGAGATCATGTACGCCCGCCCCTTCGCCGCGTTCAAGAACCACTACCAGGTCTGGGTGGACGGCGAGCAGAAGTGGTTCGCCGAATGCGCCGTCGAAGCGTGCTCCATCTCGGCGCAGTTTCCCGGTAAAGAGGTGATCGTCCGGTCGGTCTGCCGGCAGACAAGAGAACCCGTCGAGATACGGGGACGCGACTGCACGATTCTGGACTATTCGCCGGCGACTCTGCGTGTCCACCTCGGATACCCGCTGCGAACGCTGCCCGCACGCATCGTCGGGTGGTGCGACTACAACAGCTTCTTCGCCTCCGAAGATGCCGCACAGCAGTGGGCCACTGCACATCCGGATGTTCACGGCGTCACCCGCAGCCCCGAGACGATGTCACGACTGATCGGCGAGCTGTTCGGGAGAGGACGACTCGATTACGACTATCAACCCGCGGTGCCAATCCTGGACGCCGTGCTGCACATGAAGCGCTACGGCCTGGACAAGCCGACCGTGCTGGGATTCCGCGTGCCCGACCCGTTCTTTCTGCCCAGCCCCGGCATGGTGCGGGACTGGAAACGGCAGGGCTACGCCAATTACTTCCGCTTTTCCCTGCGATGACTCCCGACGGCCCGCTAGATGATGTTGAGTGCGTCGAGGAACCGAGCGGCGTAGTCGTGGTCCCCGGTGACGGCGAGATCGCTGTCGCGCCAACCGACGCGCCGGGTCGCCCAGCCGGGAAAGTCGACGGAGGCGCCCTCGATGCCGGCGGCGGTGTCGGCGCCGGTCGCCGGCGTGACGGCCAGGCGGCCGTGGCCGGCCGGCCTGATGTCCCAACTGCCGCCGGCGAGGCCGGTCAACGTCAGGGTCAGCGGCCGGTCGACCCACCCCATCTGGGGTTGATTCATCTGCTCCATGCCGGCCAGCATCCACTCCAACGTCGCCTGCATCCGGCGCTCATCGGCCGGCGGGACCGGTGTGCCCAGCGCCGGGGCGATGTCGTAGTGCAGGTGGGTGTGCCAGTCGAACACCAACGCGCACGCCAGGAGCCGGGCCGGGTAGCGGCCGGTGGCACCGAGCGGCACGGGAATGGTGCCGAGTTTCCCGCGGCCGGACACGTCGAAGGCCACCACCGCTACGCTGCTCCACCGCGCAAACTCGGCCAACACCCGACTGGTCGGCCACGACCGGCGACGATCGACCATATGGTCGTTGTCGCGCTCGAGGTCTTCAGTCCGCAGCAGGTGAATCATCTCGGGACTGAACAACACTCGGCAGCTCGCGCCCATGTGGGCGATGACGTCGCGCACCCGCCACCCGGCGGCACGACTGGGGGTATTCCACTGCTCATCGGTGAGGTCAGCGCAGTAGTCGAGAACGTCGCGCCGCTGCGCCTTCAGAGCGAGGATCCGGTCGTGTGCCACGTGTTCCTCCGCCGTGTAAGACAGACAGCCGTCGTGTCCGAATCACGCCGACACTACGCCCGTCACCGCTCGATGAAGGGCCATCTGACTCAGCGCCAAGGAGCACGTCATGACAAGCACGCCGCAAACACCGACTCGCAGCGTCCTACCGATCCCCGACCGACCGTTTCTCGATGATGTCGTTCTTCTCCTGCGGATCGGCTCCTGTCAGCAGGTGATGGAGCCGGGTTAGGTTGGAGCGATGGACGCGACCACCGCAGCCTCGACCATCGCTGGCCCCCTTGGGGACCTGGCGGCCAACTTCTACTTCTCCAAACAAGCCGTCGCCCGCGGCGAAGCCATCGGCCTCGACGTCATCTCCCTCTACGGTGCCGGTCGAGCATCCATGCTCGGTGGCGTCGACCCGGAGACCGCCGACGCCATCTTCTATTTCTTCAAGCCCGGCATGATCGCTGCGGTGGTGACCCAGGGTCGCAGCCTGGCCAGTGAAGACGCGATCGCGGCAGCCCACCTCGGCGCTGCCGACGACTATGCCGAGGCCACCTTTGCCGCAGTGGATTCGGCCACCCTCGGCGCGTTCACCGACGCGGTGGGTGCCCTCGTCGCCACGGTTCCGTGGGGCTCTTGGCCGTTTTTCGATGGCTACCGCTCCGCCCCGGCAGCTTCGACGGCCGCCGCTCGGGCCTACCGGGCAGCCATCATGTTGCGGGAGTTGCGCGGCGGTGTGCACACCGACGCGGTGAAGGCCGCGGGGCTCTCGCCTGCCACGGGCTGTCAGTTCAACCGAGACCTCGACAACTTCAAGAGGCACGGTTTCACCGAGGAAGACATGGTCGAATACACCCCCGAGATCGGGGCCCAGAAGGCCGCGGCCGAAGCGGCGACGACTGCGCAGATGGCGGCGCTGTTCGCCCCGCTCTCGCCGACCCAACTCGAGGCGATCGTTGCCGGCACGAAAGCCCTTGTAGCCGCCCTCCGCTAATGCTGCTCCTTGACTAGACCCGCCGACCCAGGAGTCCCTGGGTCGCCGCCGCGGCCGGGGTTGGTCTGTATGACCCGCGGCACGCGCAGCTCTTTCCGCATCCATCCAACAGTCGAGCGAACCTTCGCCAGAAGACAAACGCTGCGCCCGAGCCCGCCCCCACGCTCGTTGAGGGGCCGCCGCGCCGGTGCAAGCGGCGGACGGGCGTCGTGGCATCCCGCGCCTCGTGAAAGGCTCGTCCCCAAGCGGAAGCTCTTGACGCCGTCAAGACCCGAAAACGAAACCGCAGGTAACGAACGGGACTGAACTGGAACGAGACGTAACGAAACCGCAGATCAGACGGCAAAAGCCCAGGTAGAGCGTCGGGTTCGATTCCCGGCAGCTCCACCAGAAGGGCCGCAACTCGGCGGCCCTTTTTGTTCGTCCGTCGGTCACACATCAGCACTCCCGCCAGGCCGCCGCATGGCGATCGACACCTATCTCAGCGACCCGTGAGCCACACGCCGCCGAATTAATTGATTTGCCGCCAGTGCGAGATTACGAGCGCTCGCGCACCCGATGCACGCAGAGAACGCCCACCCCCGTGCTCATGCCGGTCCGGGGCTCGTCGCCGAAGTCTGACTCGATCACGAATAAGCCGGTCTGGCTATCTGGAGTGTGTGGTGGTCGCTGCCGAAACTTGGTCTTTGGAACGCAGCTGGTAAGGGACGCTGGTGACCATGACGTCGGGTTCGAAAAGCAGCCGCCCCTTCAGGCGTAGCGCGCTTTGGTTGTGCAGCAGGTGTTCCCACCAGTGCACGACGACGTATTCGGGGATGAAGACCGTGACCACATCCCGTGGTGACTGCTTCCGGATGCGCCGGACGTAGTCGAGGATGGGGCGGGTGATTTCCCGGTAGGGCGAATCGACCACGGTCAGTGGGATGTCGACGTTGTACCGGTCCCATTCGGCTTGCAGCGCACGCGTGTCGGGCTGGTCGAGGTTGACCGTCAGGGCGGTGAGCCGGGCCGGACGAGTGGCCTTTGCATAACCGAGTGCCCGCATCGTGGCCCGGTTCATGCTGGAGACCAACACCACGGCGTGATTGTTGCTGGGCTGGATCAGCTCGGTGTCCTCGGCCAGCACCAATTTCTCGCTGACTCGACGGTAGTGGGAACTTATCGCTTTCATCAGCGCGTACAACACCACCATGGCGAGGATCGCCAGGTAGGCGCCGCCGAGAAACTTGTAGCGGACCACGATGACCAAGACGACGCCGGTGACTACGGCGCCGGTGGCATTGATCACCTGCGCGCGGCGGTATCGGCGTCGCTCGTCTGTGGCGGCAGCGTTGGTGATCAAGCGCTGCCAGTGCCGCACCATGCCGGCCTGACTGAGGGTGAACGAGGTGAACACGCCGATGATGTAGAGCTGGATCAACTTGTCAATGTTCGCGTTGAACCCGACGATCAACGCAATCGCGAATCCGGCCAGCAGCAGGATCCCGTTGCTGTACACGAGCCGGTCGCCACGATTGTGCAGCTGCCTGGGCAGGTACCTGTTGTGCGCGAGAATCGAGGCGAGCATGGGGAACCCGTTGAACGCGGTGTTCGCGGCAAGAATCAGAATGGCAGCAGTGGCGAGCTGGAAGGCCAGGTAAACCGGCGAATTCGCCCCCCACACCCCCGCGCCGAGTTGGCTGATCACCGAAGGGAATCCGTCGGGATAGGCGCGGGCCTTCATTCGTCCGGCAAGGACGGTAATGCCGGTGAACATGGAGATCGCCAACCCACCCATCATCACCAAGGTCATGGCGGCATTGCGCGCCTTGGGTTTCTGGAACGCCGGTACTCCGTTACTGATCGCCTCCACGCCGGTCAGAGCGGTACAGCCGGATGCGAAGGCACGCAGCGCCAGCAGCACCGTCAGATACCCGCCGACCGGTTGGGTCGCCGGAAGATGCTCACCGGCACCCGATGCCAGCGGAAGCCCGCCCCCTAATGTCGCCTGATAGCCGGCCGTGGCCAACAGCAGGAACACCAGCACGATGAACGCATAGGTGGGCAGCGCGAAAGCCTTGCCGCTTTCCTTGAGACCGCGCAGGTTGATCGCCGCCAGCAGGGCCACCACCGCCACCGATAACTGCGACGCATGCGGTTGCAGGACAGGAAATTTCGAAGTGATCGCGAGTACGCCGGCCACCACCGACACCGCCACGGTCATCACATAGTCGACCAGTAGCGCGGCCGCGGCGGTCAGCGCGGCCTTCTCCCCGAAGTTGTCCTGGCTGACCACAAACGCGCCGCCCCCGTTGGGATAGGCGTAGCAGGTCTGCCGATAGGAAAACACCACGATTGCCAACAGCACCACCACAGCCGCCGCGACCGGGGTCGCCAGCCACAGATATGCAGCCCCACCCAACCCGGCGACCAGCAGGATCTGTTCGGTGGCATATGCGACCGAGGAGATCGGGTCCGAGCAGAACACTGGCAACGCGATCCACTTCGGCAGTAGCTGCGCGCCATGGGCCTCGGTGCGCAACGCCCGACCGATCAGCAATCGCTTGAGGGGGTCAACGACGAACGTCACCCGGCACAGCGTACGGCCCTGCGCTCCTGGCGAGACCTGATCCCAGCCGAGTCGCCGACAATCAACGAAACTGTCGTAAAGAATTCAATAAGTCGTGCTCCGGGCTCGTGCCCCGATTGACGACCGCGTGTGGATTCATCAAAGGTCTATGCGACGCCGACTCGCTGGCGTCTCGGCTATGGGGCAAGCGGATTGCAGCCTTATTGAGAGCAGTCGTCCAGTGTTGATGTCGTCGACACCTTCGGAACGCCTGCAGCGCTCTTGACGGCGTCAAGACCCGAGCCTATTTCCGCAGGTAACGAGCGGGAACGAAGCGGACCGAGGCGGAATGAAACCGCAATTCAGATGGCAAAAGCCCAGGCAGAGCGTCGGGTTCGATTCCCGGCAGCTCCACAAGAAGAGGCCGGCGTGCGCCCGTGGCCTGGTTCATGCTGCCATAGGCGCAAGGCCGTTCGCAGCGCCGACCAACTATTGAAGCGTGCACCGCTCATGCTCGTCGCCACCGGCGGCGAGCCGTTCGAGTATCCGCACCCAGACTGGGGCGACTGTGTCGAATTAATCGTGCCGTGCGAATTTGATCCGCCTGCCACCGCACCGGAGTTGCTCAAGCACATCGACCATCCCATCGTGTTGGTCACAACTATTGCGACACATGGACGGGCGGCGCTCGCATTCGAGACGATGTTTTCGATAAGACAGCGCGACGGGCCTCGTCGCTTCGTAGAGTCAGCAGTATGTGCGCGCACTCGCGTGGTATGCGGTCGCGCACGGCGGCTCGTTCGGAGCCTGTCAGGAGGTGCACCCGTGACGACCGACGCGGTCCACCAGCTTAAAGCGGACCTCGCCCGCTTCGGCTACCTCGCCGACGAGGGTCTGGCCACTGCCATTCATCTCGCCATGCGGCTACGGCGCCCGTTGCTGCTTGAGGGTGAGGCCGGGGCGGGCAAAACCGAGGTTGCCAAAACCTTGGCGCGCTTGTCCGGCGCCAAGCTGTTGCGCCTGCAGTGCTACGAAGGCATCGACGTGTCGCAGGCGGTCTATGAATGGGATTACGCCCGCCAGTTACTGCACCTGAAGGCCGCGGAAACCGGTGGCGCAGAGGCTGTGGCGGCTGCTGAAGATGAACTCTTCTCCGAGCGATTCCTCGTTCGGCGACCACTCCTACAAGCCCTCGACAACCGCGATGGCCCCCCGCCGGTGCTCCTCATCGACGAAATCGACCGTGCCGATGACGAGTTTGAGGCGTTCCTTCTAGAGATCTTGTCTGATTTCGCGGTGACGGTACCGGAGCTCGGAACGTTCGTGGCCGAGGTGCCGCCGCTAGTGGTCCTGACCTCCAATCGCACCCGCGACCTGCACGACGCCCTCAAACGGCGCTGCCTCTATCACTGGGTCGACCATCCCAGCATCGACAGAGAAGTGGCCATCGTGCGGCTGCGCGTGCCCGAGGCAAGCGAACGGCTGGCACGGCGGGTCGCGGCCGCCGTCGAGGCGTTGCGGGGACTCGACCTCTATAAGCCCCCAGGAGTGGCCGAAACGATCGATTGGGCCCGAGCACTGGCTGAACTGGGCGAGCCGGAATTGGCCGACATTGACATCGAGCACACCCTCGGCTGGGTGCTGAAGTATCGCGAAGACATCGAAAAGGCAAGGGCGGCAGGGCTCGACACCTTGGTGCGGGTGGCCGACGACGATGTCTGACAGCGCGGACCGGCTTGCGGTGATCTTCGCACGCCGCCTACGCGCCGAGGAAATGGCCGTTCCCACCGGCTCGGTCGCGCTCTTCGTGTCGGCGCTGAGCGAGCTTGACCCGGCCGACCGTGACAGCCTGTACTGGGCGGGGCGTGCTGTTCTGGTCAAGCGGCCGGAGGACATCGATACCTTCGATCGCGTATTCCGTTCGGTCTGGCTCCACCAACCGCCGGATGCCCGTCTCGTCGCGATAGCCGCAGAGGAGAGGGTCGGCGTCGACGACTACCTAGAGCCGGAGACCGAAGACGACGCTGAGCACCCGAGCCGAGCACCCACGACGGTCGTTCGCTATAGCCCGGTAGAGGTTCTGCGCAGCAAGGACTTTGGCGAATACACCGCAGCAGACTTTGCCGATGCGCAGAGGTTGATGGCCGATCTTCGTGCGACAGCGGCGATGCGGCGCAGCAGGCGGCGGCGGCCCGCCAAGCGGCGGCGGCACCCGCAGCCTGACATCCGCACCACCCTGCGCCGTGCGTTGCGCACCGGTGGAGAGCCCATCCGCCGAGCCTGGTACGCGCCGACCCTGCAACCCCGCAGGCTTGTTTTGTTATGTGATGTCAGCGGCTCGATGGACCCCTACTCCCGGGCGTTACTGCGGTTCATGCACGCGGCGGTGGCTGGCCGCCGCCGCGTGGAGGCCTTCGCCATGGGAACACGCCTGACGCGGCTGACGCGGGAGCTGTTGTCCCGCGACCCCGATCAAGCGCTGCGTCGCGCGGGCGCGGCGGTGCCCGACTGGTCTGGGGGCACTCGACTCGGGGACACTTTGCGCGACTACAACGATGAGTGGGGGATGCAGGGCATGTCTCGTGGCGCCGTGGTAGTCATCCTCTCTGATGGCTGGGAGCGGGGCGACCCGACCGTAATCGCCGATCAAATGGCGCGGCTGTCGCGCGTGGCTTACAAGGTGGTGTGGGTCAACCCACTCAAGGCGTCGCCTGGTTACGCCCCCCTGGCCCGCGGTATGGCCGCAGCGCTGCCGTACATCGACGAATTCATCGACGGTCACAACCTGAACGCATTGGACGATCTGATTGAGGTCATCTCGAGATGACCTGCCATACCCCGATGTCTGCGCGCTGTGTGGTGGTGTAGGCGACGTCCCATCGCCCCAGCAGGCGGCCGACCGTTTCGCGGGCATCGAAAAGGTTGGCCCCGAGGGCAATTCGTGTCGTTGTGCCTCTGTCATACCGAGAAGCACTGCCTGGACTCGTTTCTCCTGACATGGCTCACGAATCGGGATTCGCGGTGGTCGCAGCGGGTTGACCTGTTGCTTTTCGGCTTGGGCAGGGGATGTGTGCACTGAATTCAGAGCGGGGATCGGGCGACCCGGACTTGTCGTAGGTGGCTGCAATGATGACGTTATGTCTTCGACCGCATCCGCTGGCGCCGTGGCGGTGAGCCCTAGCGAGCGTCTTGAGGTGCTGTTCGAGGAGTTGGCGGAGTTGACCGGTCAGCGCAACGCGATTGATGGGCGCATCGTTGAAATCGTGGCCGAGATCGATCGCGATCAATTGTGCGGGTCCACCGGGGCGCGGTCGGTGCCGGCGTTGGTCGCGTGGAAGACCGGCTGCTCGTCGGCAAACGCCCACACGATCACCACCATCGCGAGCCGGCTCAAGGAGTTCCCACGCTGCGTCCAAGGCATGCGCGAGGGCCGATTGTCGCTGGATCAGGTCGGCGTTATCGCGGCGCGGGCCGCCGAGGGATCCGACGAGCACTACGCGCAGCTGGCGCGCTGCGCCACGGTCAACCAGCTACGCACCGCGGTCAAGCTGGAACCGCGACCCGAACCCGATTGTTCACCTGAACCGCAGCGCTCGATCACCAAGACCGCCAGCGAGGAGTTCACCTATTGGCGGATCAAACTTCCGCAGCTAGACGCGGCGAAGTTCGACGCGGCGCTGGCCTCTCATCGTGATGCGCTGATTGCCGAGTGGAAGCACGATCACGGCAATGGCCAGAGCGCATCAGAGATCGCGCCGCCGTTGCCGGGCACCGTCGAGGCGTTTATGCG
The DNA here is from genome assembly GCA_963850895.1 of uncultured Actinomycetota bacterium. Taxonomy (GTDB): domain Bacteria; phylum Actinomycetota; class Actinomycetes; order Mycobacteriales; family Mycobacteriaceae; genus Mycobacterium. Next base: position 11,792 of record CAWKNK010000013.1, read on the forward strand.
CCTGGTCGAGGCTGGATGGGATGCCGAGGCGGCCCGCCGGCCACACGCGCAGCACACCACCGTGGTGGTGCATGTCGATGTTGAGCAGCGCGCTGCGGCCCTGCATCTGGGTCCGCTGCTCACCGACGCTGAACGCCGATACCTGACCTGTGATGCCAGGTGTGAAGTCTGGTTCGAACGTCACGGCGAGGTCATTGGTGCCGGCCGGGCGACCCGCCTGATCAACCGGCGGCTTCGCCGGGCGCTCGAGCATCGCCACCGCATGTGCGCGGTTCCTGGCTGTGGCGCCACCCGTGGTCTGCACGCCCATCACATCCGGCACTGGGAAGACGGCGGCCCCACCGAGTTGGCCAACCTGGTGCTGCTATGCCCTTATCATCACCGGTTGCACCATCGTGGCGTCATCACCATCACCGGCCCCGCAGGCGCACTCGTCGTCACCGACAACGCCGGTCGATTACTGAGCCCGGGATCGCTGGCCCGTCCACCAACTCAACCCCCGCCCGCGGTGGCGCCCTGCCCGGGACCTACCGGCGAGCGCGCAGACTGGTGGTGGTACGAACCCTTCCAACCCCAACCACCACCGACAAACAACTAGCTTGGATACCAGAGCCGAACTCTACCGGCACTGTATCGAAGCCCAAACACGTTGGGGCATCCAAAACTTCGTTCACACTAGCCGGCTGCCTACCGCGTCGTGGACATCGGGGCCGACAACCAAACCCGCACCGCCGCCGACCCGCGACCCCAAGACCTCCCCAACCCCTCATCAACACCCGCGCTCGCCGTCTATCGGTCGGTGCGTTCGGGGATGACGCCTGCGAGCTCGAGGATCCTGGTCGGCGGGAGGTGCTGTTCGGTGATCCGGACGCCGAGGTCGGCGAGGGCATCCTCCACCGCATTGGTGATCGCCGCCGGTGCGCCGATCATGCCCCCTTCGCCGACGCCTCGATAGTTGTAGGCGATGTCCGTCGGCGTCTCGATGTGGTGGATCTCGATCTCTGGGATCTCCATCGTGGTCGGGATCAGGTAGTCCATGAACGTCCCCGACCGGGGCTGCCCGTCCTCCCCGTACGTGGTCTTCTCGTAGAGCACGGCGCCCACGCCCTGCGCGACGCCACCGCGGATCTGGCCTTCGACGATGGCCGGGTTGATCATCTCGCCGCAGTCCTCCACGACCGCGTAGCGAGGAATCCTCACCTGGCCGGTTTCGAGATCGACCTCGACCCAGCACACGTGCGTGGACTGCGCCCATCCGCCTTCGCCGCCGTTCCAGTCCCGGTGAACCCGGATGGCCTCCCCACGGCCCAGCCGATCGGTGTTGCCGACCACGCCACGGCGCACCGCCTCCTCAGCGACCTCGCGGAAGGTCCGCGACATCGTGGGGACGCCCGCGACGTGAATCTCACCGTCTTCGATGACGATGTCGGCCGGCGATGCCTCCAGCAGGTCCGCGGCGATGTCGACAATGTGCTCGCGCAGCGTGTGCGCAGCCACGCCGACCGCACCGCCCGCCATCGCCGCCGACCGGCTTCCGCCGGTGCCCATCATGCCGAACGGCGCGAAGTTCGTGTCGCCGTATCTGACTCGGACGGCCTCAACGGGTACGCCGAGCTCGTCGGCGGCCACCTGTGCGAGCGTCGTCTCGTGGCCTTGGCCATGGGGCACCTGGCTGGTGTGGACGGTGACGCTGCCATCGCCTTCGAGGACGGCGTGGATCTGCTCGGCGCCGACCAACGCGGAGAAGCCGGGCATGACCGCGTCCATGTACCCGGGCGGCCCCGGAGCCGCTTCGATGTAGGTCGCGATCCCGAGGCCGAGGCGGCGACCCTGCTCCCGGGCCGCCGCCTGGTGCTCTGCCCAGTGTTCGAAGTCGGCGATATCGAGAGCCCTCTCGAGGGTGGTCTTGGCCGACATGCGCACATCGAGGGTCGGACCGGTGATCATCGTCGTCGGGAGCATGTCGGGACCGACGATGTTACGCAGCCGGATCTCGGCGCGGCTGATCCCCAGCTCGCGTGCAATGACATCGAATAGCCGTTCCCGGACCCAGGTCTCGACCGCCCAGGGGCCCCGGTAGGGGACGTACGTCGGTTTGTTGGACGAGACGATCTCGATGTCGAACTGCATGGCGTCGAACCGGTACGGGCCGGGGAACATCGTCTGGATGATGCGGCAGAACATCGGTGCCGCGTACGGGAATCCCGGATAGGCCCCCGCGTCCATCGTGAGCTTGGCGCGCAGGCCCCGCACCGTCCCGTCGTTCATCACCGCAGCCTCGACGACCACCTGTTCGTCACGGGCCTGGCCACCGAGCACGAGGTGCTCGTTGCGGTCCTCGATCCACTTGATCGATCGACCGAGGCGCAGCGTGGCGGCGCACAGGGCGATCTCCTCACGCAGCACCGTGCCCTTCGATCCGAACGCACCGCCGATGTCGCCCGTCACGACGCGCGGGAGGCGTTCCTTGGGCGTTGCCATCAATCCGAGGAGTGCCCGGTTGAGGTGAACCATCCGCATGGGATCCCGGGCGATCTGACGCAGCATGATCGGCATCAGCCGCTGTGTGTCCTTCATCATCGTCGGGTGTGCGCGAACGAACTCGCGCGCCCCGGCGAAGATGGCCTTCGTCTGTTCGCGTTGGCGGAACATGTCGCGCACCGACACCCACACCGGCTGGCGTGCCAGGCACATTGCCATGGCCCACTTGAGGACGTGCGCAGCCTGATGGGCCGCGTGCAACGTGAGGTTGCCGTCGGCGTCGACCTCGCCCACCGCGCCTCTGGTCTCCATCGGTTGGTTGGCGTGCCGGTGCTGGCGGAACGTCTCGCTGATCACTCGATCCGCCTCGGCGAACGCCGCATCGACGTCGCCGAACGACTCCGACGCCGCGTAGACGACGTTGCCGTTGGCCCTCGGCCAGATCGCCGGCCGGCTGGGATCGTGGGCGTGCGCCAACGTCGCGATCGGTTCCAGCTCCTCGTACTGCACGTCGACCAGCTCTGCCGCATCCTCGGCCACCGCGCGTGACGTCGCTACCACGATGGCAACCGGATCCCCGACCAGACGAACGCGGTCGACGGCCAGGGCCCAGTGCCACGGGTCGTAAAGGTCCGGCAACGCGAACATCCCGATCAGCGGGTTGGTGATCGCTGCGATGTCGGTACCGGTGAAGATCGCGTACACCCCGGGAACGGCGGCGGCGCGGCTGGTGTCGATACCGCGGATCAGGGCGTGGGGCCATGGGCTCCGGACGAATGCCGCGTGCGCCATGTCCGGGACGACGACATCGTCGACGTACCGACCGCGCCCGCTCAGCAGGCGGCGGTCCTCGACCCTCCGGACGCGGGAGCCGACGAATCGCCCCATGATCTGTTCACGCATCGTTCGCACCTTCCGCGGTGGCGGCCAACTTGGCCACGGCTTCGGCGACACCCTCGAGGATCGATGCGTATCCCGTGCAACGACACAGGTTGCCGGAGAGCTCTTCTTTGATCTGCGCCGTCGTCGGCGTCGGGTTGTCCGCCAGCAGGCACCGCACCGTCATGAGGAATCCCGGTGCGCAGAACGCGCACTGGAATGCGTGGCGCTCCCACATCGCCTGCTGGATGAGTCCGAGGCCATCACCATCGCCGAGCGACTCGACGGTCTCGACGATCGCTCCCTCCGCCTGCATCGCCAGCATCAGGCAGGAACGGACGGGCTGACCGTCGACCGCCACCGTGCACGCACCACACACACCGTGCTCGCAACCGAGATGCGTGCCGGTGAGCCCGAGGTTGTCGCGAAGCAATTCGGCCAGGGTCGTGCGACCCTCGACCACCGCGCGCTCGTCCCGACCGTTGACCCGGAGGGTGATCTCCCGCATCAGACGCCCGCCCGCTCCGTGGCGCGCGCCGAGGCCTCGGCGAGCCCGCGGCGGGTGAGGACCCCCGCAACATGCGCCCTGTACTCGGACGATGCGTGGTCGTCAGCGCGTGGCTCCAATGCACCCGACACGACCTTCGCTGCCTCCGCAAAGAGCGCGGGGTCGGGAGCGTTGCCGTCGAGCAACTGCTCGGCCTCGGCGACGCGCACCGGCGTGCCGGCTACACCGAAGAACGACAACGCCGGTCGCCGCAGCAACCCGGCCTCGTCGATCTCGAGCGTCGTCACCAGCCCGACCAACGCGAAGTCCCCGTGTCGCCTGCTCACCTCCAGCACCGACCATCCCGCGCGTGGGGCCCATGGGGGGAAGCGCACTCCGACGAGCAACTCGTCCTCCCCCAGCGCGGATGACAGATATCCCTCGAAGAAGTCACCCGCACCCATCGTCCGCTGTCCCGCCGGGCCCTGCACGATCATCTCCGCGCCGACCGCCAGGGCAACTGCCGGCAGTTCCGCCGCCGGATCGGCATGGGCCAAGCTCCCGCACACCGTCCCCCGACTCCGGATCGCCCGATGACCGACATGCGGCATGGCGCCGGCTACCGCGGGCGCGGCGGCGGCCATGACATCGGACCTCTCGACCCGTGCGTGTGTCACTGTCGCTCCGACCGAGACAGTGCCGTCGTCATCCACCTCGATCGACTGCAAGCCTTGTACCCGGCCGATGTCGATGAGATGCCCGAGATGGGTCAGCCGGAGGGCGAGCACCGGAAGAAGGCTTTGCCCACCGGCAAGCACCTTGCCGTCCCCGCCGTACGTTTCGAGCAGTGCGACCGCCTCGTCGACCGTGTCCGGTCGGTGGTAGTCGAATGGCGACATCTTCACTGCGGGTCTCCCTCCGACCGACCTGGATTGTACGCGTTGTACGACGGCAGGTCCTTCGTGTCACAGACAGCGCGAGGCCACCTCGAGGAAGACCAGGCCCTCGTCGCCCTCGAACTCGCGCACGGCGGCGGACAACCTCTTCGATCTGCGCGGACCGTAAGCCGTCGACCTCGACGCACTCGGCCACATAGCTGCGGCGCCAGCCGGATGGGACCTTTGGCCGTGGCGGCCGCAGGTGCGCCCCGACGAGAATCGCATCATGACCCAGCGTGAGCTCGAAGACCTCTCGCCCGACGAATGCTTTCGGCTGCTCGCTACCGGACGTGTCGGGCGACTCGTGTACCAAGATGACTTCGGACCGCTCGCCGTGCCCGTCAACTACGCCATGGCCGGACACGAAATCGTCTTCCGCGTCGAGGGTGGCGCGAAACGAGCGGCGATGCAGCAACCAATGCTCGCCTTCGAGGTCGACCACATCGACGAGGACCGGAAGTTCGGATGGAGCGTCCTGGTGCGAGGCGTCGGCGCCGAGGTCGACCTGGAACGGGTTCCTGCGCTGCTGCGAGCGATGGACGGCCACTTCCCGACGCCGTGGGCAGTCGGCATCCATAACGTGTGGCTTCGGATCGTGTCGCACACCGTCACCGGGCGGCGGCTCGGTGCGGAGCGGTCGTCGATGTTCTGAGGTCGATGGTGCGCTCGGGGGTGCGAAGGTGGCCGCTGGCCACTACGCGGCGCCCATTGACGGCCAACCGTTTGACGGTCGCAGACCCGACCAAGCCGAAAGCTCCCGTGACAAGAACTGTTTCGGCCATCCTTCTCCTCGAGGATTCCTGGTGTTAACCGCCTCAGCCCTTCGGGGCCTGCCAGTGCGCGTCCGCACCCACAGAGGCGCGAAAATCACGACCGCTTCGTCAGCCGAGACACCGGAGATTACGCGCTTGATCTCGGCTGCGGGGCTTTCGCCAGTAATTTGGCTACAGCCCGCCATCGGACGCCGACGACGCCGGCCGGAACGGCGACGTCGGTGTCGCTATCCGGCTGATCGGACAGGCTCAGAAGACGCATCACGGAAACGTCATTTCCGCACGTAAGAGGTGTTTCCATGAGCGGACTCCGGGGATTACCTTGGTGGCCTGATACTCGAAGATGATAACGTCATTCTCGTCAGCCAAGAGGCTGAAGAGAGGGGCTGTATGGCGTTCGGAGACACGCGGCGCAGCAGCCCGGGCAGAGGCCGAGGTACGGGCTGCGCCGGTATCTCGGCAGCGTTCGAGGTCGCGGTCATGTTGGTTCCATCCGGCGCCGGATGTTGAGGCCCTGATGGCTGAGAACAACGATAACGGGACCGCCGAAAGCCCGAATCCGGCGGAGGCGCTTGCCTTGGCGGAACAAGCCGAGGCCGAGGCGGCCGAGGCAGAAGCGCTGGCCGCTGCGGCACGCGCCCGTGCCGAGGCGGCCGAGGCACAAGCGCTGGCCGTTGCGGCACGCGCCCGTGCAAGGGCGATCCGGCTGCGCAGGCAAGGCCAGTCTCGGGTATCCGAGGCGCCCGGTGAGAGCGCCGAATCGAAACTCGACAGCCGCGGCGACGGTGATACGACGACGGCGGCGGCAACCGCGACCGAGGTCCTGCCCGCGACCACAGATGGCGAACAGAAGGCTCCGGACGACGACGGGCGCGACGAGGTCAGCGGCTCCGGTGATGCCGGCGAATTTGCCGACATCGAACCGCCCGCGAATGAAGCGCCGCGGTCGTGGCGCCGTTGGGGCCGTCGCCGGGTGTGGGCCAGGGTCGCGCTGGGCCTTACGCTCGTGCTGATCTGTGCCTTGTTGGCGGCAAGCGGATACATGATCTGGCAAGACCGTAACGCCGCCGCGCAGCGTCACCGTACGGCACAGTTCGCTGCAGCGGCCAGGCAGGGCGTCGTGAGTTTGATGACGCTGGACTTCAACCACGCCAAAGAAGATGTGCAGCGTGTGCTCGACAATTCGACCGGCCAGTTCAGAGACGATTTCCAAAGCCGCGCAGACGATTTCATCAAAGTGGTCCAGGAGTCCAAGGTAGTCACCAAGGGATCGGTGAACGCTACGGCCGTCCAATCAACGACTGACAACTCGGCGGTCGTACTAGTGGCCGCGAAATCACAGGTCACCAATGCCACTGGCGCGCAGAACGAACCGCGCGCATGGCGTCTCAGCGTGACCGTGACGATGGATGGTGGGCAGATCAAGATGTCGAAAGTGGAGTTCATGCCGTGACCACGCGGCAGGACGTTGATGACGTCGAAGAGGAGACAGCCGACCAGCCCGAGGGCGAGGTCGCCGAAGAGGGGGGCACCCAAAAGCCGGCCGGCCCCGTTCGCCGTGTGTTTCGTTGGTGCAAAGCCAGATGGGTCCCGCTGGTGGCAGCCGCCCTACTCGTCGGTGCGGCAGTGTTGAGCGCCGGATTGTATTTCTACAAGTATCGAGCAGACCAGCAGACGAACTCAGCGGCCGCGCACACCGCGATTCAAGCCGCCTCCGACGGGACGGTGGCGCTCTTGTCTTACTCCCCGGACAGCCTCGACCGCGACTTCTCGGCCGCCAAGGGGCATCTGACCGGTGACTTCTTGTCCTACTACAACCAATTCACCGAACAGATCGTGGCGCCGGCGGCAAAGCAGAAGGGAGTGAAGACAAGTGCTGCCGTGGTTCAGTCAGCGTTGTCCGAGTTGCACCCGGACAGGGCGGTGGTACTAATCTTCATCAACCAGACCACCACGAGCACAGAGAGGCCGGAACCGGCACTGACGTCGAGCAGCGTCCTGGTGTCCCTGTCGAAAGTCAACGGGTCCTGGCTCATATCGAAGTTCGACCCGGTGTAGGCGCCATCGCAGCATGAGTATTTCGCTACTACTCGAGATGGCGGTTTCGAGCGATCCGGACCAGCGAGGCACTGGTGTCCACGACATGCGTCTAACCGTCGGCGAACTGAACGCGTCGGCTGACGGCGGTGCAGCGTGCTCGCCGCGGCGGCTGTTCTTGCTCAACCAAGTTGGTGCACGTAGACGGCTCTGACCCGCGCTGCTATAGGTAGATTGGCCCACGCAGGGATTTCGGTCAAACGATCTGTCGTACGACGGACAATCTCGCACTCGACAGAACTTTGGGCGCCAGGGGAGGGGTGCGCTGACAGCGGAGGGTGATGCCGGTCCCGGCGGGCCTGAACCGCCCCTGACATGTCTGGAGCTCAGGCCCAACTCCGAGGTTGTGAACGGATCTGTGAACGAAACGCGGCGCAACTGCCGAGATGGCGCGGAACGCGGCGTGATGGCTTGGATGGCTTGGATCGGCGATTCATCGTGACCTCGAGGTTTGAGACCCGCGGAGGCGACGCGAACCTGGGACCGGTTAGCTCATAACCCAGAGGTCGCAGGTTCGAATCCTGTTACCTGCCACTGTTACCTGCCACTGGTTGCTCACTGGGGCACCCCGACGGCAGGCCAGCCCTCGCACACCATCTTCTCCAGCCGTGCAGAAGGCACCTTCCGGTCGGCCGACAGCACGGCAGACGCCAGGGCTAGGTCAAAGAGTCGAGTCAGACTGTTCTACCGCCGTAGCCATTGGACGAGCGCCTATCGCACTATCGCGGTGCCTGGCAACCGGCCGTCACCGGCGGCCCGGACAACACACCACCGCACTCCCGGCACGTCCATTGCGGCACCGACAGTCTGTGAAGTCGCTCGGGAACACCCGAATTAACAGCCGGCTTTCAGCAGTTTCAGCGCGCCGGGAACCAGTTGACGAATAGGCTCGCGTCTGCATTCAACCCCAAAGGAGCGCGATCATGACAAGCACTGCAGAAAAAGACCGTGGTGGAACGAGCGGAGGCTCTGTCCGAAGAGGTGCTCGAATCGGTCAGAGACAGACAGCAGTCCATGATCGAGGCCATGCGCAAGTTCGTTGACCGCCTCGACGATGCGATGCCCAGCCTCGTCGACCCGTCGGTGCGCAAGAAGGTCGTCGATGCCATCGGGGACTACTACGAGCAACTCGCCGCGACGACGAACGAGTTCGTGGCCAGGATGGTGCGCAGCACCAGCGGGACGCTGAAGCAGCGCGCCGCGAAGCCAGCTGCTAAGGGCATCAGAAAGAAGGCAGCTGGTAAGGGCACTGCAAAAAAGGCAGCGGGCACCACAAAGCTAGCTGCTAAGGGCACCGCAAAAAAGGCAGCGGGCACCACAAAGCTAGCTGCTAAGGGCACCACAAAAAAGGCAGCTGCTAAAGGCGCCACGAAAAAGGCAGCTGCTCGACCGCGCCGCCGCCAACCATCCTCTTAAAGGGTCTGGCCGGGGCCGGCGGGCGTCAGCGCCTGCACCGCCGCCAACCGGCCCCGCCGCGGCACCGACAACTTTATGCAGCTCGCCCGGAAATCAGCCGGCCCCGCAACATCAGGCGGAGTGGGGACCATCGGCCCTACAGAACGCCGAGGTTCGGAGCGCACTCTGATGCCGAGCCATTCAAGACTCGTTTCTGCATTCAACCCTTGAGGAGCGCGATCATGGCAGAGAGCACTGACAAGAAGACGGTGGCAGAACGAGCGGAGGCTCTGTCCGAAAAGGTGCTCGAATCAGTCAGAGACAGACAGCAGACCGTGACCGAGGCCATGCGCAAGTTCGTTGACCGCCTCGACGAGGCGCTGCCCGACCTCGGCGACCCAGAGCGGCGCAAGAAGGTCCTCGACGCCATCGTGGATTTCGCCGAGCAGCTCGCCACGACGACGAACGACTTCGTGGGCGGGATGGTGCGCAGCGCGAGCGGGACGCTGAAGCAGCGCGCCGCGAAGCCAGCTGTCGAGGCCCCCGCGAAGCCAGCTGCTAAGGCCGCCCCAAAGCCAGCTGCTAAGGCCGCCCCAAAGCCAGCTGCTAAGGCCGCCCCAAAGCCAGCTGCTGATTAGTTGGCTGCCGGTGTCATCGTCCGCACCGCCGCCACCCGGCCCCGATCCGGGGGCTGCGCGGCGATCTCGTCTGGGGTGGCGTCGCTGGCGCGCCGCCGGGGAAGTTGACGGATCACCGGACCATCGACCGGACCCGTCGCCACAGCGGTCCAGCGGAGCCGCGAAGCGGCTGCCGGACACCGACCACAACCCCGCGGTGATCGCCTTCCTTCGTCTTGCCCGGCGAGCATTACCCGGTGATCCGCATTTCGGCGACCGATTGTCCGCGACGGGATCCGGCGGTCCGGAGACCGCGGCACGCGCGGCCGAGCAGCTGCTCGGCGACGACGACGCCGCGTCGCGGGAGTTGAGTATGGCCACCCTGCAGGTGTGGCAGGCGATAAGGGAGCGCAGCAGCGGGCGGCCCGCCCATGAGGAAATCACGCTGGTGTTCACCGACTTGGTCGGCTTCTCAAAATGGGCGCTGCAGGCGGGCGACGATGCCTTGCTGAGGTTGCTGCGCCGGGTCGCCCAGGTCGTCGAACCGCCGCTGCTTGAAGCCGGCGGACAGGTCGTCAAGCGCATGGGTGATGGCATCATGGCGGTCCTTCCCGATCCAGTCACCGCCATTACCGCGGTCCAGACCGCTCAACGAGCACTAAAAAACGTTGAGATAGAGGGATACACCCCGACGATGCGGGTCGGCATCCACACCGGTCAGCCGCACCGCATCGGATCGGACTGGCTCGGCATCGACGTCAACATCGCGGCCAGGGTGATGGAATGCACCGACAAGGGCGAAGTGCTGATCTCCGGCGCGACCCTGCAGCGGCTGACCCCGGAACAGCTCGACGAACTCGGCGTACGCGCCAAGCGGGTGCGCCGTGCGATGTTCGCGCACCAACCCACCGGAGTCCCGGACGATTTCACCATCTACCGCCTGGAAACGCGCACGCACTAGCCAGCCGTCAATACGGTTCAGGACGAGCCGCCTGATTAACTGAACACACCCCGAGCCAGTCGCTCACCGGGTAACTGGTTTCTGGCAGCGGGTCATGATGGAGCTGCTGCGACCTGCCAGCTCAATCCTCGTCGAAGCCCACGACGACGAGTGGCAAGTCGCCGACAAACGCTACCTGTCCGAAACCACCCTGGCACTGCTCAACCCCGCCGACCAACCAGAGCAGAACATTGCGACCCAAGGCGCTCTCACGGCAAGGTGAAACACCGCAGAGCCTCAGGCGAACGCCCGCCCGGCTTACACCACTTCAGGGGACGCGACCTGCCACTGTTCCCGCTAGCAGGTAAAACGGCCCCCGGAGAGTTCTCCGGGGGGCCATTTTAATGCCCGAGGGGAACATGTTTGCTAGCGACCGTCTTGCTCGCCGGGATCCTTCCCATCGCCGATCAGGAAGGCGGCTGCCCGCTCCGCGGCGTCTCGGTCATCGTTTCCGAGCACATGCGCGTAGGTCTGCAGAAAGAAACCGACATCGGCGTGCCCGATCCGGTCGCTGAGCACCTTCGGGCTTATGTCGGCCTTGAGCGCAGGCGTGGCGTAGGAGTGCCGTAGATCGTGGTTATGCCGACATCGGCATAACCGCGATTATGCCGACCTCTGCGTTATGCCGACGTTCGGTGAAAGGTGTTGTCGGCCGGGGTGATTGCCGTGTTGGGATCGGCATAATCACAGCGCCTCGAGGAAGGCCAGGAGGGGGTCGGGGGTCGGTATCGTCCCGGCTTGGCGGCCAGCGGCTTGGTGCGGTCGATTGCTTGCTGCTTGTGGGTCATGTCGGCGTGCAGGTAGATGTTCGTGGTCGAGACTTGCTCGTGGCCGAGCCAGAGGGCGATCACGGTGACGTCGTTGCCTGCCAGCAGGAGACGCATGGCTGCGGTGTGCCGCAGCGTGTGCATGGTGATGTGCTTGGCCTTCAGTGAGGGGCAGCTGGCGGCTGCGAGGGCCACGCGGCGGGCGAGGCGCCGTTCGTGCGAGGATGCTCGGCGCATGGGCCGAGCATGTGATTAAACGAGGATCTCCGTTCCCGGAGATCCTCGTGTTGGACGTCGAAGCGGCAGGCGCCCAATCAGCTTCTCAATGTGATCGTCTCCAACGTGCCCGGACCGCGGCAACGTGGCCGCATCGCCAGCGCGGTGGTCAGCGAGATCTAACTCGGTGGGTCCGCTGGCCGCCGGGCGCCGCGATGAACATCACGGTGTGGGGCTACGTCGACCAGCTCAACATCTCGGTGTTCACCGACGACCTCACACTCGACGATCCGCACGAGGCCGTGATCCGCTCGTTCTGTAAAGCTCGTTCGGCTGTGGGGCTTTCCGGTGGGCTGAGCGCCGTCAACACCGCGATGGCTCAAGCTACCGCGCCGAGCTAGCGTCTCGTCGCGTACACCCAGGACAGGAACTGAGCCACCGCGTCGGCGGCGTAATGCGCACGCGCCGAGCCCATAAAGTCAAAGCCGTGCTGGGCGTTTCGCAACTCCGCGTAAACCACGGGGGACTTCGAGACAGAGCGCATCGCGGCGACGAACTCGCGCGCTTCGCCGACCGGGATGATCGAATCGTCTTGGCCGTGCGCCACAAAGAACGGCGGCGCGTCAGGCCTCACTCGCCGGATCGGTGATGCGTCGACGTAGATGTCCCGGTGCTGGCGGAAGGGTTGCTTCACCACAAATTTCTCCAGGAACCCGATGAACTCCCGGCGGCCGTCACCGTGGGTGCTGACCCAGTCGTAGCGGCCGTACATCGGGATCGCCGCCACCACCGACGTGTCGGAATCTTCGAATCCCGGCTGGAACTGCGGGTCGTTCGGGGTCAACGCGGCGAGCGCCGCCAGATGGCCGCCGGCTGATCCACCGGTGATCGCGACGAAGTCCGGGTCGCCGCCGAAGGATGCGATGTTCTCCTTCACCCATGCCAGCGCCCGCTTGACGTCGACCATGTGGTCAGGCCACGTGTGCAGCGGGCTGACGCGGTAGTTCAGAGACACGCAGATCCAGCCGCGGTCGGCCAGGTGGCCCATCAACGGGTAGGCCTGGGGGCGGCGCCAACCGATCACCCACCCGCCGCCTGGGACTTGCACCACCACAGGCGCTTTCCCATCGCGCGGCAGGTCAACGCGGCGCCATACGTCGGCCAGGTTGGCCCGCCCGTAAGGTCCGTAGCGCACAACGGAGCCCTTCTCGACGTAGCGGCGGCGCACCAAGGTGGTACGCACTGCGCTGGGCCGCCGCGTCTGCGACGGCGGCGACGGCAGACTCGCCAGCGAGTCGGTGCAATCGACGCCAAGTTCCTCGCGCAGCGGGTCCAGCAACTGCGGGCGTGACGTTACGCCGCGCCGGTAGATCACCGCCAAGATGGCCCAACTCGCGGCGGTCAGGGCCAGCGCGGCCTTGCCCCGCCGACCGGTGAAGTCGCCGCGGCGTGCCCGGCGGACGGCGTCGATCATCGAGGCGGTCATGAACAGGTGGGGCACCTCGGTGGTACGCCAGCCGAACCAGAACGCCAGGAACGTGCCGTAGCCCTTGCGGCCAAGCGGCCGAAATGCGTTGAGCGCGTGGACCAACTCGACTGCCGCGCGCGGCAGCGGGCGGGGCTGCCGCAGCCTCACCTTAATTCCCATCGCCGCCGACCCGTGCCTGCAGTTCGTTGCGGAGAATTTTGCCCGTGTTGCTGCGCGGCGACTCGTCAAGGATGCTGATCTCGCGCGCGGCACCGCTGTGACCTACATATGCGACAGCGTGAACGGGTACGTGTAGGTCCCGGCCGGCGCACCATAGCAGCCCATTGCGAATGAGGAGTCCAGAGAACCAGCCAGCGTCGTTGCATCCCATGAGTAGACGTCGTGCGTGGGAATGACGGGGCCATAGTAGACGTCACCGCAGCGCAGACCATCGGGAACGTCGACGGTCAATGTGTACCGGCCATTGGCGAGCCACGCATCCCCTTGGTAGTTGAACGCCTTCGCTACGGGCTGGGCTATAGCGAGCACGTGGAGACATCCCTCAGGCGATTTAAGCGAGCCACCGCATGGACTCATGGCCCACAGCCAGGTATGGAAGTCATACCTGCCCTCGATCTGGAGTGCGTAGTTGCCAAGCGACTCGGCTCGGGCAATCGGCGCGAGCGCGACCGCAGCCACCGTGAGCGCAACGCTGAGTGTCAGCGTCTTCACACGCCCCTCCATTCGCCAACGGACCCATCAATCGGCCAATATATGCTGCGTTGCCGCGGAATTGCGCTGAATTCTCAGGTTGCCCCGGTTTTCTCCGGTATCTTCTCCCCTGGGGGAAGAAAAGGGGAAGCTGCGGGGGTTGCTCCCCCCGGCTACAAGGAGCCCCTAAGTGCCAATGAGCCCGAACAACCCTTGGCGGCACCCCTTCCGCGTGCCCCGCATCGAAAAGCCGCGCGCCGAAGGGCGCTTCCATCTCGCAGGTGGCCGGCGGCTGGGCTACGCCGAGTACGGCGACCCCTCCGGCCCGGTGGTGCTGTGGTTCCATGGCACCCCCGGCGGCCGGCGCCAGTTCCCGCTGCTCGGCCGGCGCGCCGCCGAGAAGCTCGGCCTGCGCGTCGTACTGGTGGAACGGCCGGGGTCGGGTCTGTCCGACCCGCACCCCTACAACGCGGTGGCCGACTGGGCCGCCGACGCCGCCCAGGTGGCCGACACCCTCGACGCCGAGCGGTTGGGCGTCATCGGGCTCTCCGGCGGCGGCCCCTACGCCCTGTCCTGCGCCGGGACGTCCGCGCTCGCTGGTCGGGTCGCGGCGGTGGCCGTGGTGGGCGGCGTTACGCCGTCGGTTGGACCGGACGCCACCGCCACCGGCCCCGTCGACCTTGCCCGCCGCTTCGCCCCGATGCTGTCGGGCCTGCGCCGGCCCTTAGCGGCGCTGGTGGCCGGGGGGTTGCTAGTCGTCATCCCGCTCGGGCACTGGGCCTACAGGGCCGTCTCTGGCGCCATGCCCGAGGCCGACCAGCGGATTTTCGCCGACGCCGGGATCGAGGCGATGTTCATCGACGACATCGCCCTGACCTCCAGGGGCCGCTTCCAAGCCCTCGTCGACGACGCACGGCTGTTCGGGCGGGACTGGGGCTTCCGGCTGGCCGACGTGAAGGCGCCGGTGCGATGGTGGCACGGCGACGCCGATCCTGTCGTGTCCTTCGAGGCCGCCAAGGTGGCGGCCTCCTACCTGCCCGATGTGGAGCTCATCCTGCGCCCCGGCGAGAGCCACCTCGGCGGCTTCGCCGCTGTCGAAGAGATCCTCGGCTTCATCCGCTCGTTCCTCGGAGGCGAACAGCCGGCACGCTCCATCCAGCACGGGACGTTCGAGGATTTCGTCGCAACGGCGACTCGCGGACCGGATCGGCGGCGAGGATCGGCTTGCCGATCGCCGATGCAGGACCTGAAGTAGCGGGTAGGCTTCTGGGCCTGGACCCGAAAGCCCTGAACTCCGAAGTGAAGACTCGACAGCACCCTTAGTGGCTTGGTGAGGCGTCGTCAGATTCACCCTGGGTCCAACCGCGGCTACCGGAAGCTCAGCACTTCGTTGCCCCACGCGGCTCGGATGTGCGCCTCGATGTCGTGCACGATGGTGTCGCGCTTTGTCGATGATCAGGCAGGCGCGGTCGGCCTGCTGGTAGGCCTCCATTCCGGTTCCCCGGGCGGCCCGTGGGCTTCGCGAGCGTCGCGAGGTTACGCCACCGGCTCTGAACCCGCGCGGAGACCGCCTTGGCGGTCTGCTGGCCGCCGAGCATTAACGAGATGTCCTTGGGTGAGCTGAGATTGCCCCAGACATACGGTAATTCCATGGCATGGGCGGCACCGACTAGCAGCAGCTTCAGCATCGGAGTGGACCAGTCGAACCGGTACAGGTACACCGGCGCCACCCTGCTGTGGCCCTCGGCCAGCCACACCGATGGCATCCGGAATCCAAGGTCGCTCGCGATGCTCAGACCCCTGGCCTTGGACCCGCATTCCCGAGTACGCCGACTCGAACTGCTCCTGGGTCGGCAATTGCAGGTCGGGCTGTTCGGCTGCGATCTGGTCGAACGCCACCGTGATTGCGTGCGGAGTGATCGGCATCAACGGCGACTTCAGCCACCGGAATAGAGCCGCCTCATGCTTGTTGGTGCCGATGATCAACGGGACCGGATAGGAGCGGCCTCACGCAGCAGCTTGACCGGGTAGTCGCTGAGCAGGTCGCCATCGACGATCGGGAGCTGGCGTGACATCGGTATGATCAGGACCGTCGAGTTCGAAGATCGGCTCACTCAGACGGCACAAGCCGCCTGACCCTGTGTGCACCAAACGGGGTCAAGCCCCGGACAACTCAAGATATCGAACTCGGGTTCGTTTA
>CAWKNK010000014.1:0-39750 GCA_963850895.1 uncultured Actinomycetota bacterium
GGCGGGCCGCGCTGGCCCTGGACCTGCCGCTGGAGCTTGGGCATTCCTGGCGGTGATCGCCCGCTGTGGATCATCACTGTTGTCGAGGGCCTCCGGGGGGGCGAAGCGGCCGTGATCATCAAGATGAGTCACGAGATGACCGACGGTGTGGGAAGCGTCGTGGTTCTTGGGGCTCCTCGGCGACCTCACCCGGAAGCCACGCGATCTCGAGGGGATGCCCGCAATTCCCAAGCCCGAGAGTGAATCTCCATTTGAACTGGCTGCCGAGGCTGTCACCTACACCGGGCGTCGGATCGTCGGACTCGTCGGCCGGTCCGCGAACACGGCGGCGCGTGCGATTCCTACCGGGGCGTCACGCCCGGTTGACACCGCGAACACCATCCGCAAGAACGTGCGGGCGCTGATGAGGGGGTCATGACCCCGCCGCGCAAGAGCCTGTCCCCGCTGATGGCCGAGCGCCGAGGCTGGATGCGCTTCGCAGTGCTCGAGTTCGACCTCGAGAGATTGCGCAAGGCGGCCAAACCGCGAGGCTGCACCGTCAACGACGCGTTTGCCACCGCGGTCGCCCACGGGTTCGCCCTCTATCACCAGCGACATGGAAAGCCGTCGAGCGACTCCAGGTCGCCATCGCCGTCAATATCCGCAGGGAGGGCGACCTCTCTATCGGAAACCATGTGAGAGGCGAATCGATAGCCATCCCGGTCAGCACCGACGACCCGGCCGGCGCAATGGCGACCTTCCACGGGCTGCTCAAAGAACTGAGGAAGGAAGCGCAACTCCCCGCGGCCACCGCGCTCGACGGGGTGATCAACGTCTTGGGCCCGGCGGTGGGTCCCCTATTCGGGACGATGCTGACACACGACGACATCGCGATGAGCAACATTCCCGCCGGCGACCAGGCGATATACCTCGCCGGCGCGAAGATCGTCGGGCTCTACCCGTTGGCCCCCTCATGGGCACAGGGGCCAACTGCACGCACGTGGGTTACAACCACATGGCATTCGTCGGGATCAACGCCGATGCGGCAGCAGTGCCGGATCTGGACATGCTCGCCGGTGTATCCGGGAAGGATTCGACGCCGTCATCGCACTCGGTGACATCAGCTAGTGATCGCGTCCGGAAAACGTGTCCGCGTTTCGGTGGGCTGCGTCGGGCATGTTGGCTCGGCGCTGCTGGCGGGCAGAGCCGGGCGAGCACCCATTAGCTGGCGGGTTGATCGTGGCGTGCTGGGCGTCTGGGCTGGTTGCGAACGGAACACGCCGCGAGGCGTATCCTGTCACCTTCGTAGCGAACGGTGGACATCGGTCGAGATTGGAGCGTTGTGGCGGGGCCGGTCGTGTTGATCAACGTTTTTGAGGTGCCCGCCCCCGAGGCGGACGAATTCATCGGGGCGTGGGAAAAAACCCGAGACTATCTGAAGCAATACCCGGGCCATCTCGACACAGCGCTACACCAGGCGATCGCGGACTCAGCCGAGTTCCAGTTCGTCAACATCGCGCACTGGCGTAGCGCTGAGGAATTCAACGAGGCGATCGCGAGCGCGGGTTTTCAAGAAGCGGCGGCCGACCTGCGCTGGACCTTCCATCCGGCCCTCTACAACATCGTGCCTACCGCACACGCGGGGTGGGAGACCCTTTCGACCTCCCCCGCGGTCAAAAGGGCGTGGCAGACCGCAAACCTGGTCCGCAACGAGGGATTCGGCGCCGCGGTGCGCAGCTCTATCGAGGAACTGGCGGACTGGGCCAAGGTCGAGCGGCAGGATCTGGCCCGGCTCACCTCGGACTGGGCCAAGGTCGCCGATCTGGCCCGGCACACCTCGGACTGGGCCAAGGTGGCACCGGCTCAACGAGCGCCCGATCTGGCCCGGCTCACTTGGGACTGGGCCAAGGTCGCCGATCTGGCCCGGCTCACCCCGGACGGCAACGTGGTGATCCTGTTCTCCGACATCGAGGAGTCGACCGCGCTGAACGAGCGGATGGGTGACCGCGCGTGGGTGAAGCTGATCGAGCGACACGACAAACTGATCCGGAAGCTGGTCAACGACCACTCCGGTCACGTCGTCAAGAGCCAGGGTGATGGGTTCATGGTCGCCTTCGCGCACCCGGATGAGGCCGTGCGCTGCAGCATCGCCGTCCAGCGCGCGCTCAGCGGCGGCGTGAACCGCACGCGCAACGGGAACATTCGCGTGCGCATTGGCATCCACATGGGCAAGTCCGTGCGGCGCGGTGACGACCTGTTGGGGCGCAACGTCGCGATGGCCGCGCGCGTGGCGACCGAGGCCCATGGCGGCGAGATCCTGGTGAGCGAGTCGGTGCACGACGCCGTCGGTGACGACTTCGCGTTCGGAGCGGTTCGCGAAGTCGAGTTGAAGGGATTCAGCGGCACCCACCGCGTCTACCCGGTCGAGCTGGCGGCCTAGGTGGGTGGTGTTTTTCGCGTGGCGGTCCTGCGCTGATCGGTGCGGCTCGAGTTGAATGAATCGGTGACGTTGGGACGGACGCCTGTTCAGGCGGATCTGCTGCGGTCGACGGTGAATTTCTGCGAGGGCCGGGTGGATCGGGACTCGATTTATGGTGTGCTGCACCGGGAGTGCTTCAACTTGTTCCCGGATGAGATGTTCGCCGATTTGTTCACCGATGTGGGGCGCCGGTCGGTGCCGCCGATGATCGTGGCGGTGGTGATGGTGCTGCAGCGGTTGGAGGGGCTTTCGGATCGGGAGGCGGTGGAGCGGTTCGCGTTTGATGCGCGTTGGAAGTACGCGGCCGGGGGCTTGGATTTCGACTATCCGGGGTTCGTGCACACGGTGCTGGTGGATACGCGCGCGAGGTTGGCCCGCTCGGATCGGCCGGACCGGATCTTCGAAACCACTTTGGAGGTGGCCAAGTCCGCGGGGCTGGTGGGCCGGCGCCGCGTGCTGGATTCGACCCCGATCTATGACGCGGTGGCCACTATGGACACGGTCACGCTGATGCGTTCGGTGATCCGGGGGCTGCTGAAGGTGGTCGACGCGGAATTGGAGGCCCAGCTGCGGGGTCTGCTGCGCCGTGAGGATGACTACAGCGCGGCGGGCAAGCCGATGTGCGACTACGAGGACCGCGCCGCGCGGGAGGCGTTGGTCGATGCGCTGGCTCGCGACGCGATGGCGCTGGTCGCCGCGCTGGATGGGTGTGAGCTGGAACCGGAGGTGGACAAGGCGGCGCGGCTGGTGGCCACTGTGGTCGGCCAGGACCTCGACGAGGTGGACGGGGTGTTTCGCATCGCCCGGCGGGTCGCTGCGGATCGAGTGATCTCCACAGTGGACCCTGACGCGCGACACGGGCACAAAACCTGCGCACGCGGGTTCGACGGCTACAAGGGCCATCTCGCGGCCGACCCGGACAGCGAGATCATCACCGCCACCGGTGTCACCGCCGCCAACGCCGGGGACGCCGACCCGGCCGAGGAGCTGCTGACCGCTGACCTGCCCGAACCGGCATCGCAGGGCGGCGACGGCACCGACGCAGCCGGGCACGACGGCGGCCAGCGCGGCGCTGTCGCCTCGGTGGCGAGCACACCGGATGATGCCGCCGCTGCTACCGGCACCCAACCCGGCGGTACCGCCCAACAATTGGCCATCTACGGTGATGCCGCCTATGGCGCCGGGAAGCTTTTGGCCACTCTGGAGGATGCGGGCGCGCGGATCATGACCAAGGTGCAGCCACCTGCGGCACCCGGTGGGCGCTTCGCCAAGGACCGTTTCGATATCGACCTGACCGCAGGTACCGTCACCTGCCCCGCACACGTGACCGTGGCCATCTGGCCGGCCAAGGCCGGGGGCGGTACCGCCGCATTCGGCGCCGCCTGCGCGCACTGCCCGTTGGCCGCCCAATGCACCACCTCGCCGGCTGGGCGCACCGTAACCATCGGTGCCTACGAGCCACAGCTGGCCCGCGCCCGCGTCGCCCAATCCGATCCAGCCTGGCGCGCCGATTACACCGCCACCCGCCCGAAGGTGGAACGCAAGATCGGGCACCTGATGCGCCGCCGCCACGGCGGCCGCCGCGCCCGCATGCGCGGCACCACCAAAGTCGCCGCCGACTTCTCCCTGCTGGCCGCCGCGGTCAATCTGGCCCGCCTCGGCGTGCTCGGACTGCACCGAGCAGCCGGACAGGCATGGCAGGCCGCACCGGTATGACCGGAAAAGCCCTGCCCGACAACAGATTCCCCACACCAATCGGAACAACCACCCCAGCCAGCGGGCAGGTCAACATTAACCGGCCGGAACCATCATCACGCCGATACCAGCCGCCACAGCAAGCACAACCGCAGCGCGGTTACCACCCGCCCCACAAAGCCCGTTCGACACCACCCACCTAGTGTGTGTCCAGCGCCAGGAATGCGCTGTAGAAATGTGGCGAGCCGCCGCTGCGTCGACGAGAACACCTAGGTGTTGAACGGAACTTTCGCTGGCCCGTTCATGCGGTTGCCGAGCAGGCGGCCGCCTTCCTGATTGGCGACGCGTGGACTGCAGCGGAGGACCGTGATCGTCAGATGATGAGCCAGGCTAATGTTCCCAAAAGTGTTCCCATCGGGCATGAAAGCGGCCCCCCGAGGGTTCTCCGGGGCCGTTTTCACTCGTAGCGGGAACAGGATTCGAACCTGCGACCTCTGGGTTATGAGCTAACCGGTCCCAGGTTCGCGTCGCCTCCGCGGGTCTCAAACCTCGAGGTCACGATGAATCGCCAATCCAAGCCATCACGCCGCGTTCCGCGCCATCTCGGCAGTTGCGCCGCGTTTCGTTCACAGATCCGTTCACAACCTCGGAGTTGGGCCTGAGCTCCAGACATGTCAGGGCGGTTCAGGCCCGCCGGGACCGGCATCACACTCCGCTGTCAGCGCACCCCTCCCCTGGCGCCCAAAGTTCTGTCGAGTGCGAGATTATCCGTTGTACGACAGATCGTTTGACCGAAATCCCTGCGTGGGCCAATCTACCTGTAGCAGCGCGGGTCAGAGCGGTCTACGTGCACCAACTTGGTTGAGCAAGAACAGCCGCCGCGGCGAGCACGCTGCACCGCCGTCAGCCGACGCGTTCAGCTCGCCGACAGTTAGACGCATGTCGTGGACACCAGTGCCTCGCTGGTCCGGATCGCTCGAGACCGCCATCTCGAGTAGTAGCGAAATACTCATGCTGCGATGGCGCCTACACCGGGTCGAACTTCGATATGAGCCAGGACCCGTTGACTTTCGACAGGGACACCAGGACGCTGCTCGACGTCAGTGCCGGGTCCGGCCTGTCTGTGCTCGTGGTGGTCTGGTTGATGAAGATCAGTACCACCGCCCTGTCCGGGTGCAACTCGGACAACGCTGACTGAACCACGGCAGCCCTTGTCTTCACTCCCTTCTGCTTTGCCGCCGGCGCCACGATCTGTTCGGTGAATTGGTTGTAGTAGGACAAGAAGTCACCGGTCAGATGCCCCTTGGCGGCCGAGAAGTCGCGGTCGAGGCTGTCCGGGGAGTAAGACAAGAGCGCCACCGTCCCATCGGAGGCGGCTTGAATCGCGGTGTGCGCGGCCGCTGAGTTCGTCTGCTGGTCTGCTCGATACTTGTAGAAATACAATCCGGCGCTCAACACTGCCGCACCGACGAGTAGGGCGGCTGCCACCAGCGGGACCCATCTGGCTTTGCACCAACGAAACACACGGCGAACGGGGCCGGCCGGCTTTTGGGTGTCCGCCTCTTCGGCGACCTCGCCCTCGGGCTGGTCGGCTGTCTCCTCTTCGACGTCATCCACGTCCTGCCGCGTGGTCACGGCATGAACTCCACTTTCGACATCTTGATCTGCCCACCATCCCTCGTCACAGTCACGCTGAGACGCCATGCGCGCGGTTCGTTCTGCGCGCCAGTGGCATTGGTGACCTGTGATTTCGCGGCGACTAGTACGACCGCCGAGTTGTCAGTCGTTGACTGGACGGCCGTAGCGTTCACCGATCCCTTGGTGACGACTTTGGACTCCTGGACCACTTTGATGAAATCGTCTGCACGGCTTTGGAAATCGTCTCTGAACTGGCCGGTCGAATTGTCGAGCACACGCTGCACGTCATCTTTGGCGTGGTTGAAGTCCAGCGTCATCAAACTCACGACGCCCTGCCTGGCCGCTGCAGCGAACTGCGCTGTGCGGTGACGCTGCGCGGCGGCGTTACGGTCTTGCCAGATCATGTATCCGCTTGCCGCCAACAAGGCACAGATCAGCACGAACATAAGGCCCAGCGCGACCCTGGCCCACACCCGGCGACGGCCCCAGCGGCGCCACGACCGCGGCGCTTCAGTCGCGGGCGGTTCGATGTCGGCACATTCGCCGGCATCACCGGAGCCGCTGACCTCGTCGCGCCCGTCGTCGTCCGGAGCCTTCTGTTCGTCATCTGTGGTCACGGGCGGGACCTCGGTCGCGGTTGCCGCCGCCGTCGTCGTATCACCGTCGCCGCGGCCGTCGAGTTTCGATTCGGCGCTCTCACCCGGCGCCTCGGATACCCGGGACTGGCCTTGCCCGCGCAGCCGGATCGCCCTTGCACGGGCGCGTGCTGCAACGGCCAGCGCTTCTGCCTCGGCCGCCTCGGCACGGGCGCGTGCCGCAGCGGCCAGCGCTTCTGCCTCGGCCACCTCGGCCTCGGCTTGTTCCGCCAAGGCAAGCGCCTCCGCCGGATTCGGGCTTTCGGCGGTCCCGTTATCGTTGTTCTCAGCCAATCAGGGCCTCAACATCCGGCGCCGGATGGAACCAACATGACCGCGACCTCGAACGCTGCCGAGATACCGGCGCAGCCCGTACCTCGGCCGCTGCCCGGCCTGCTGCGCCGCGTGTCTCCGAACGCCATACAGCCCCTCTCTTCAGCCTCTTGGCTGACGAGAATGACGCTATCATCTTCGAGTATCAGCCACCACGGTAATCCACCGGAGTCCGCTCATGGAAACACCTCTTACGTGCGGAAATGACGTTTCCGTGATGCGTCTTCTGAGCCTGTCCGATCAGCCGGATAGCGACACCGACGTCGCCGTTCCGGCCGGCGAAGTCGACGTCCGATGGCGGGCTGTAGCCAAATTACTGGCGAAAGCCCCGCAGCCGAGATCAAGCGCGTAATCTCCGGTGTCTCGGCTGACGAAGCGGTCGTGATTTTCGCGCCTCTGTGGGTGCGGACGCGCATTGGCAGGCCCCGAAGGGCTGAGACGGTTAACACCAGGAATCCTCGGCGAGAAGGATGGCCGAAACAGTTCTTGTCACGGGAGCTTTCGGCTTGGTCGGGTCTGCGACCGTCAAACGGTTGGCCGTCAATCGGCGCCGCGAGGTGGCCAGCGGCCACCTTCGCACCCCCGTGAATCGCAAGGCGGCGGAAAGGCTGCCCGACGGTGTCGAAGTCCGACCCGTACCTACTATTCGGGTCGCTGACACGATGACTTGTGCGGATCAACCGCGATTACTACCTGATCCTTGCCCGACTGGATCCCCACCGACACCAACCGCTCCTCACTCAATCCAGCTTGAAAGAGATTAGGGCACAACAACTTTCGGTAATGCAGGCCTCTCTTCAGCCACTCGCCGCAGCGACGCCGATGACCGGGCTGGCAAGCCAGTAAGAAGTCAGCCAGAAGGCGACAGGGGTCAAGCGAGCCACACCCAATCACCGCCTCGAGCATGGCTGCAGACCACGCCCTCCAGGCCCACATTCAACAAGTTGGGGGTCAAGTGGTTGCAGATTCCGGCGACGCGACGACCTCCATGAGTGCATGCCGGAGGTCAGGAACTCAGTTCGACGGTGCTGTCCCCGAAGTCGGCGACGACCCGTACGTTCCCGACGAGCGCGGCAACGTACGACTGGAGCGTCCCCAGCTCGGTATACGACAGGTCGCCGCTCTCCAATTTGGACACCCTGCGCCATTGACCCGGGGTAGGGGTTAGGGTCACACCGAGCTGGGGGTTAGGCCACGTCCAAGATCTTCTTGGGTCGGCTGTCGGAAGCGCGTCCTGGTCGTGAGCGCAGTTAGCTACTTGGACCTGAAAAGGGCTTGATGGCCGAGCGCGGTTCAAAGTCATTCGACGACTATGTCGCCGGCCTCATCGATGGCGCTGCATGATGGCACCCCGAAAGCAGACGAAGAAAAACGCCAACGGGGAAGGCGGTATCTACCGCCGCCCTGACGGCCGCTGGGAAACAAAGTTCTTCGTCGACACGCCGGACGGTCGGCGCAAGCGGATCAGCGTTTACGTGACCAGCGAGCGCGAGGCGCTCACCGAGCTGAACAAGCTGCGTGACCAGCAACGCCGCGGGATCCCTATAGCCACAACGACATTGACTGTGGCCGATTACGTGGCGTATTGGCTGGAACACATCGCCGAACCCAGCATCCGGCGGACGACGTACGCTACCTACGAGGGGGACGTGCGTCTGCACATCATCCCCGGTATCGGCAAGCGGAAGCTGAAAACCTTACAGGCCTCCGAGATTCGACTTTGGCTGAACCAACTGCGGACGCGGTGCCAGTGTTGCGCTCAGGGCAAAGACACGAACCGAAAAGCGCCGAGGTGCTGCGCGAAGGAGGAACCGGAGTGTTGTCAGGACGTGCTGTCGTCGAGCTCGATCCGCCACGTCCTCAGAGTCCTGCGGGCTGCGCTGCAAGACGCCGTCGATGAGGAACTTCTGAGCCGCAACGTCGCCCGGCTGGTTCAGCTACGGGTCACCGATGACCGAAAAGTCCGTAGCTTCACTCGGGCCGAGGCGCTGCGCTTTCTCAAAGCCGCCGAACAGCACAGGCTGTACGCGCTCTGGGCGGTGGCCCTGGCGATGGGCCTGCGTCGTGGCGAAGCGCTGGGTCTTGCCTGGCCCGATGTCGACCTCGAGAACGCCCGACTAACGATCCGCCAGGCGTTACACCGGGTCGACGGCGAACTTCGACTGGAGCAGGTCAAAACGGAGGGGTCGGTCGCCGTGCTGCCCGTCCCGGCCCCGCTGGTGAGCATTCTGCGCGGGCACCGCAGTAGACAGCTTGAAGAGCGCTTCACGGCTGGCGCTCAGTGGCGCAACACCGGGCTCGTCTTCACCACGGCAAGCGGCGGCTTCCTCGAACCACGCAACATCAACCGCACGTTCCACAGCCTGTGCGCTCGGGCAGAGGTTCCGCAGCTGCGTGTGCATGACCTTCGCCACTCGTGCGCCACCCTACTGTTCACGATGGGTGTGCCGCCGGCGACCGTGCAGCGGATCCTGCGGCACAGTTCGATCACGGTGACTACCGGAACCTACGTCGAAGTGATCGAGGCGGTGCAGCGTGATGCCTTGGACTCGATGGGCGCCCTGTTCGAACAAGCTGGCGACGAATCGTCGGGCCGGTTCGCGTTGAATCGCCTTTTATGCGCGCGAAGTGGCTATTCGTTGCCTCAAATCAGAATGCGCGCGTGCGGCGTGCCTGCCTGAGGGATCAGCGATGGTCTCCGGTAGTGCCCAGATGATGGGGTTGACCTTGGCCGAGCGACGGGCAGTGACCGAGATGACCGCGATCCGCTACGTGGTGGCGGATCGGCAAGTCAAGAGCAGATCTGGACGGTTGTCGAACACGGGTTGGCACCGTAACCATGTCCGCAAGCGCTCGGGGCCGGCGTTGCAGCCCAAGGTGGTGACACCCAGGCGAAGTCCGCGTCCACCCAAATATGGCGCCGAATGTCATTGCTGCGCTTACGGTGTGCTGGGCCGTGCTAGGGATGCCAGCCGGCAAGAGGCTGGCGCCGGTGTTGAACGAACTGGTGGCGGTCTTACGGCAGCGGCGTGGAAATCCTCAACTGGCTTGATGACCACTCCCGATATCTACTGTCGTGCACCGCATACCGCCGGGTGGCCGGCCCCGACGTCGTCGCCGACTTCACCACCACTACTCAGCGTTACGGCCTGCCCGCCTCAACACTGACCGACAACGGATCGGTCTACACCTCACGATTCACCCACGGTCACAACGACTTCGAACGCCTACTGGCTAGCCTGGGTATCACCCAGAAAAACGGCCTCCCGGACACCCTCAAACCCAAGGCAAAATCGAACGCTTCCACCAGACCCTCAAAGGCTGGCTCACACCACGACCCCGACCAACCACCCTGGCCGCCCTGCAAAACCTGCTCGACCACTTCACTCGTCGTCTACAACACCGAACGCAGCCACCGCGCCCTGCCGGCGGGCACCACACCAACACAGGCCTACCACGCCCGCCCCAAAGCCGCTCCCACCCAACACCACCAGCGGCAACACTTCCGCAGTCCGCCACGACACCGTCGACCAATTCGGCAAACTCACCCTGCGCCACGGCAGCCACCTACACCACCTCGGCATCGGCGCCACCCACGCCCACACACCCGTACTGATCCTGGTCACCACCACCACCGTCACCGTGATCAGCAAAACCGGCCACCACGTCCTGAGCTAGCCACACACATCGAGGCCACGAAAAACTACTGGCGCAACCAAACACAAAAACCCCGGCCGATGGCCGGGGAATCTGTAACCGATGACGCGACTCATGTGTAACCCATGACCCGACGCATTTCGGCTGGTGGAGCTAAGGGGACTCGAACCCCTGACCCCCACACTGCCAGTGTGGTGCGCTACCAGCTGCGCCATAGCCCCAAGTCGTGCCAATCGAAGCTACACCACTGGCAACTCTCCTTCAAAGTTGCAGCTCAAGCCAGCTCCACGTCCGCCTGGGACGGCACCAGACCGGACTCCGGATGGATCAGCGTCCGAGTTTCCGGCGCCAGCACCCAACCGAAGGCGGCGATCAGCAAAACAATCCCGCTGATGCCGAAGCCCCAGCCGAAGTTCAGCTGCTCGGCGACCCAACCGACCGTCATCGAGCCGACGATGGCGCCCAGATCGGACGCCATCTGCACCGCGGCCACCGGAGTGCCCGCGCGCGCCTCTCTGCCAAGGATGTCGGCGACGGCGGCCTGCATGGGTGACATGAAGATGCCCGTCGTCGCACCGGACACAAACCCGACGGCCATAAACGCCGGCAGCGACGACACGACGCCCAGCCCGGCGGTGGCCACACCGGACGCCGCCAGGCCGACGATCAACAACGTGCGCCGTCCCATACGGTCAGACAAGTAGCCGCTGGGGATGACGGCCAGGGCATTGCCGGCTGCGAACGCCGCGAGCACCACGCCGATGACGCCGACGCTCCGGCCCATGACGTCGGAAATGAACAGCGGCACCAGCGCGACTCGGAGCCCAAACGCCGACCAACCCATCGCAAAATTGGACAGTAGCGCCGACCGATACGCGCGGAACCCCAACGCCTCTCGGATCGTCACCGTTGATTGTGTCGGCGGCAGGGGCGCGGCCAGCGCCGAATTCCGCAAGCCGTAGAACAGCACCACGGCCACACCCAGCAGTGCGGCGCCGTAGACGATGAACGGAGCCGTCAGCCCCCAGCCCGCCGCCAGGGCGCCGACCGCCGGCCCGCCGACCGCCCCCACCATGAACGAGCTGGTAAAAATGCCCGCGATTCGCCCGCGCGCATCGGCCGGGCTGATGTGGATCATCAGCCCCAAGGCCGAGACGTAAAACAGCGTCGACCCCAAGCCGCTGAGTGCGCGGAAAACCAGCAGTTGCCAGTATGCCTGGGAGAACGCACAAGCGGCCGTAGACAATGCCACGATCAGCAAACCACCGATATAGATCCGGCGCTCACCCAACCGCTGTACCAGCAGGCCGCTTACCGGTGCGAAACACAACCGGGTCAACGAAAAGACGGTGACCAAGAAAGTCACCGCTTCGATGCTGACCCCGAATGTACGGGCGAAGGTGGGCATCGCCGGCGAAATGACACCGTAGCCCAGCGCGATCATGATATTCGCCCAGCTGAGGATCCACACTTCGCGCGGGAGCCGCGCAGAACCGGACCCGCGTCCCCCCGGGCGGGCAAGTCGGAGGGAAAGGGTCACCCAATGACTTTATTAACCACCTCGCGCGCGGCTTCTTGCACCTCCGCCAAATGCTCGGGGCCATTGAAAGACTCCGCATAGATTTTGTAGACGTCCTCGGTGCCCGACGGGCGCGCGGCAAACCATGCGTTCGCGGTGGTCACCTTCAATCCGCCCAGCGCGGCGCCGTTGCCGGGTGCGGCGGTGAGTTTCGCGGTGATCGGCTCGCCGGCCACCTCGGTCGCGGTCACCTGCTCGGGCGAGAGCTTGGCCAGCCGGGCTTTCTGGTCACGGTCGGCGGGCGCGTCGACCCGCGCGTAGAACGGCGTGCCGTACTCGGCGGTCAATTCCTGGTAGCGCTGCGACGGAGTCAACCCGGTGACGGCCAGGATCTCGGAGGCCAGCAGCGCCAGGATGATGCCGTCCTTATCGGTGGTCCACACTGAGCCGTCGCGTCGCAGGAACGACGCCCCCGCGGACTCCTCGCCGCCGAAGCCGATGGTGCCGCCGATCAAGCCGTCGACGAACCACTTGAACCCGACCGGCACCTCGACCAGCTTGCGGCCGATGCCGGCGACCACCCGGTCGATCATCGACGAACTGACCGCCGTCTTGCCGACGGCGATGCCGTCCGGCCAGGACGGGCGGTGCGTGTAGAGGTAATCGATGGCCACCGCCAAATAGTGGTTGGGGTTCAGCAGCCCCCCGTCGGGCGTGACGATGCCGTGGCGGTCGGAGTCCGCGTCGTTGCCGGTGGCGATCTGGTAGCGGTCACGGTTGGCAATCAGCGAAGCCATCGCGTCGGGCGAGCTGCAGTCCATCCGGATCTTGCCGTCGTGATCGAGCGTCATGAACCGC
Organism: uncultured Actinomycetota bacterium; assembly: GCA_963850895.1. Lineage (GTDB taxonomy): Bacteria > Actinomycetota > Actinomycetes > Mycobacteriales > Mycobacteriaceae > Mycobacterium. The sequence continues at coordinate 12,794 of CAWKNK010000014.1, forward strand.
CAGGTCGCGTCGACCAACGGGTTGACCACGGTCAGGTCGAGACCGTGCCGCTGGGCGATCTCACCCCAGTAGTCCACACTGGCCCCGCCCAGCGGGTCGGCGCCGATCCGCACCCCGGCCGCGCGGATCGCATCGATGTCGACCACATTGGGCAGGTCGTCGACATAGTTGCCCAGGTAGTCGTGGCGCTGGACGGTCTGCAGCGCTCGCGCCAGCGGCACGCGCTTCACCCCGTTGCCGTCGCGCAGAATCTCGTTGGCGCGCTTGGCGATTGCGTTGGTCGCGTCGGTGTCCGCCGGCCCGCCGTTGGGCGGGTTGTACTTGAAGCCGCCGTCCGGAGGTGGGTTGTGCGACGGCGTCACGACGATCCCGTCGGCCAGCGCTTCGGTGCGACCACGGTTGTAGCTGAGGATGGCGTGGCTGACGGCCGGTGTCGGGGTGTAGCGGTCGCGGGAGTCCACGACGGCCCCTACACTATTGGCGGCCAGCACCTCCAGCGCCGAAACCCACGCCGGCTCGGAAAGGCCGTGCGTGTCACGGCCGATGAACAACGGCCCGGTGGTGCCGTGCGCGGCGCGGTATTCGACGATGGCTTGGGTGATCGCCAGGATGTGGGCTTCGTTGAAGGCCCCGTTGAGCGCCGACCCGCGATGGCCGGACGTGCCGAACACCACCTGCTGGGCGACGTCGTCGGGATCGGGCTGCACCGAGTAGTAGGACGTCACCAGGTGGGGCAGATCGACAAGGTCTTCGGGCTGGGCCGGTTGTCCTGCACGGGGGTGGGCCATGGTCATCAATTCTGCCCGCGCCACACGTCGCTGACTTGTCAGGTACTTTTCTGACGTCTCAGGTACTTCCCGGATTCACCCACCGGTAAGTCCGGGCGAAGGGGAAGGGATCCACGCGTGGCACACGACTATCGCGAGTTGGCCGCGGTTTTCGCCGGCGGAGCGCTGGGCTCCCTCGCCCGTGCCGCCTTGGTCACGCTCACCGTCGACGACCCGGCGAGCTGGCCCTGGCCGACGTTCACGGTGAACATCGTCGGCGCTTTCCTGGTGGGGTACTTCACCACTCGACTGCTGGAGCGGTTGCCGTTGTCGAGTTACCGGCGCCCCTTGCTGGGCACCGGGTTGTGCGGCGGGCTCACCACGTTCTCCACGATGCAGGTCGAGACGTTGAAGATGGTCGAGCACGGCCATTGGGCCCTGGCCGCGGGCTACACCCTCACCAGCATCGTGTTGGGATTGTTGGCGGTGCACCTGGCCACCAAATTGGTGCGCCGGGTACGGATACGCGGATGACGGCCGGCGCAGTCACGATGGCTGCGGTGTGGGCGGGGGTCGCGTTGATCGGCGGCGTCGGGTCGGTGCTGCGCTTCGTCGTCGACCGCGCCGTGGCCCGCCGGGCCGCCCAGTCCTTCCCGTTCGGCACATTGGTCGTGAACATCAGCGGCGCCGCGCTGCTGGGGTTCCTCGGGGGCCTGGTGCTGAGCAAGGAGGCGACCCTGTTGGCCGGAACCGCGTTCGTCGGCTCTTACACCACGTTTTCCACCTGGATGCTGGAAACGCAGCGGCTCGGCGAGGAGCGCCAGGTGCGGGCGGCGGTCGCCAACATCGTCGTCAGTGTCGCGCTGGGTGAAGCGGCCGCGTTCCTCGCGCAGCGGATTGCCGAGCAGCTCTGAGTCAATCGCGGGGAACGTCGTCGGGCGTGCGGGGCAGCACGTACAGCGCCATCCGCCGGTTCGACATGTCGTGCTCGCCAAGGAAGACGCAGCCGCCCCGCTCACAGAATGTGCGCGCCAAGACGTTGCGGTGGTCGGGATCGAACATGATGCGCCGACATCGCGGATCAAGGTCGAAGATGCTGCCCACCAAATGTGGCAGCAGGAAGCTGACGTGTCCGCGCTTGATGTAATCCAAATCGGCGACCGCGACGTGCAGACCTAGATCGTGGGGATCATGGTCATAGCGGTTAGCGATGGAATCCTTTGCCGCTCTATACAATTCGATATAGGCGCGGGGTATGGCATCGAGTGTGGCGATGAACGGGCGGGAAAAGCCGCCTTCGAGTTGCGCGCGTAGGTAACGACGCCACCGCTCCACCGGCCAGGAGGACTCCCACGCTTCGACCAGGTGCGGCCGGCTCATCCACTCGGCGATCATCTCGGCGTCGCCGACCTGGTCGGCGAGACGCAACCCGTATGGCTCGGGCAACCCCGGTGCGGGCGGCGGCGGGACACCGCGGACCTCGTCGCCGATGTCGGTCAACTCCCGCGGCAGGATGGGATCGGCCTCACTCATCTCCACGGCCGAGCCTACTCACGCGGATGCCGCCATCATCCAACGATCAGCCAGCGACGAAACCCATTCGGCCGCCACCTCGGGCCCGTCGGGGGGCGCCTCGACGAGAACCAATTCGTCAATGCCCAACTCGACGAGGGTGCCGAAATCACCAACGCTCGGATCGCGCAGCGCCACCGACAGCCGCAACTGCGCCCGATCACGTCCCGAGTCGGCACATAGCTGCTCCAGCTTGGCGACCCGATCGCGCACGGCATCCAGGCCATCGATATTGAACCCGTACCAGCCGTCGCCCCACGTCGCCACCCGCCGCAGCGCCGAATCGCTATTGCCCCCAACCACGATCGGGATACGACGATCGTGCACCGGCTTGGGGTTGACCCGAATGGAGTCGAAGCGGACGAAGTCACCGTCGAACGAAGCGACGTCGTCACGCCACAACGTGCGCATCGCGGCCACGTATTCGGCGGTGCGCGCACCGCGCTGGGCGAAGGGCACTGAAAGGGCAGCGAATTCCTCCCTGGACCACCCGACGCCCACCCCCAGTGTCAGCCGCCCGCCGCTGAGTCGATCCAAGCTGGCGGCCTGCTTGGCTACCACCACCGGATTGTGTTCGGGGAGCAGGAGCACGCCCGTCGCTAGCCCGATCCGGGACGAGGCGGCCGCGGCGAAGCTCAGGGCAATCATCGGGTCAAGCCAATCCGCTTGTGCCGGAACGGCAATGATGCCGTCGTCGGAGTAGGGATAGCGCGAAGCGGGCCGGTCGACCATGACGACGTGTTCGCCCACCCACAGCGTGGCGAAGCCGCAATCGTCCGCAGTTGACGCGACGGCATCAATCACCGCACGGTCGGCGCCGGCACCGATCCCCAGTGCATGCAATCCCAGCCGCATCGCACGATCGTCTCACGGCCTTCAGCGGCTTTTCAGCAGCTTGGCGAGGACGGCCGCCTGGCTGATGTCGCGCTCGCGCGTCGCGGTGACCAGGGTGACGACGCTGCGCCTGCTCAACTGACGTAGCTCGTCCAGCGCGTGGCTGTCGCGCAACTCGGCCTCATAGCGCTTGGCGAATTCGTCGAACCGTTCGGCACGGTGCTGGTACCACTCCCGGAGCTCCTTCGACGGCGCGACCTCCTTGCACCAGGTGCCCACTCGCGGGTCATCCTTGCGCACGCCTCGGGGCCAGACGCGGTCGACCAGGACGCGCTGGCCGTCGTCGGGAGTGACGTCGTCGTAGACGCGCGCCACCCGGATCCGGCTCTTGGCGCTCACGCTTGCCAGCGTAGCGACGGGGCTTGTCGGTGCGTGTTGCCTCATGTCAAGATGCGCGCGAGGGTGGATTCGTTGCCTCATGTGATTGTGCGCGCTTAGGGACTCGGGCTCTGGTGGTGGCCCCGGACTTACTGGTGGTCATTTTGAGGAGTCGGGCGGTCAGGGCCTGGATCTGACGCTGGGTGGCGGCGGGGTTGATCAGGGCGTGGGTTCTGGCTAGAGCGGCTATGCGGTCAGCGGTGGTGTCGGGGTGATCGATTGCGCGGCGGAACGGGGTGGCCGCTTTGTCGTATTTCTTGGTCACCTGGGCGCCGTCACGGACCTTGGATATGAGTTTTTGCTGCGGGTAGAAGTAGTTGGTCAGCTGGGACTGCAGCTGCCAAATCTCGTTGAGTAACAACAACTCTGGGGCAGTATCGTAGCGGTGGTAGCCGACCACGGTTCGGACGACCGCCCAGTTTTTCTGCTCGACGTGACAGCCGTCGTTCTTGTTCGTCGGCCGCGCCCGAGTGAAGGTGATCTCGCGGTTTCTACACCAAACAAACAGATAGACGTTGATGAATTCAGCTCCGTTGTCGGAGTCCACCCCCAGGATCGGGAACGGCATCTTGTTCGCGATGCCTTCGAAGGCGGCCAGGACGCATTTGGCCTCCTTGCTGGGCACTGAGCGGTTCTCCGTCCATCCAGTGGCGATGTCGGTGACCGTCAGTGTGAACGCGTAGGGCCCGATGGGGTTGCCGCCGTCATGGGAGACGAGGTCGATCTCCACGAATCCGGGTTGGGCATCGTCCCAGTCTGCCCAGGTGCGTACCGGGATTTGGCTTCGCAGCAGCGACCCCGGTTTGGTGGCGCGACGCCCCTTGAGCTGGTGTTTGGCTCGTTCACCCGCTAGGCGACGATCGATAGTGGCCGCCGACATCGACACCAGCAGTTCTGCGGTCTCCTCATCGATGATCAGCTCGCCGAACTGCCGTAAGACCGCCACCAGTTCGTTCAACACCGGCGCCAGCCTCTTGCCGGCTGGCATCCCTAGCACGGCCCAGCACACCGTAAGCGCAGCAATGACATTCGGCCCATATTTGGGTGGACGCGGACTTCGCCTGGGTGTCACCACCTTGGGCTGCAACGCCGCCCCGAGGGCCTTGCGGGCATGGTTACGGTGCCAACCCGTGTTGGCGCACAACTCGTCCAGAATCCTGCTCTTGACTTGCCGATCCGCCACCACGTAGCGGATCGCGGTCATCTCGGTCACTGCCCGTCGCTCGGCCAAGGTCAACCCCATCATCTGGGCCTACCGAGACCATCGCTGATCCCTCAGGCAGGCACGCCGCACGCGCGCATTCTGATTTGAGGCAACGAATAGCCACTTCGCGCGCATAAAAGGCGATTCAACGCGGGTGGTCTCATCTATTATCGAATGTATGTTCGAAGCATGGGCCGCAGTCGACCCGGCGGCTGACGAATCGGCACTGATCGAGCGCATCGCCGAGCTGGAGACGATCAAATGCGCGGCCGCGGCGGGTCAGGCTCGAGCGACGGCCGCTCTGGACGCGGTGCGCCGAGCCAGCGAAGCGGCCGCCGGGGTGCCCGCCGCACGGCGCGGACGCGGCGTGGCCAGCGAGGTCGCGCTGGCGCGACGCGATGCACCGGCCCGGGGCGGCCGGCATCTGGGCTTCGCCAAAGCACTCGTACACGAGATGCCGCACACGCTGGCGGCGCTCGAATGCGGGGTGCTGTCGGAGTGGCGAGCGACGCTGATCGTGCGCGAGAGCGCCTGCCTGGACGTCGAGGACCGCCGCGCCTTGGACGCGGAACTGTGCGCCGACCCGGCGAGCCTGGACGGCATGGGTGATGCGCGAGTGGCCGCGGCCGCGAAGGCGGTCGCTTACCGGCTGGACCCACACGCCGTCGTCGAGCGGGCGGCCAAGGCCGAGAACGAACGCACGGTCACCATTCGGCCGGCGCCCGACACGATGACGTATCTGACCGCGTTATTGCCCGTGGCCCAGGGAGTTTCGGTGTACGCGGCGCTGCGGCGCGAAGCGGATACCCGCGGCGACGGGCGCTCGCGCGGGCAGGTGATGGCAGACACGTTGGTGGAAAGGGTCACCGGCCACAGCGCGACGGTTCCCACTCCCATCGCGGTCAACCTGGTGCTTTCCGACGAAACGCTGCTCGGCGGGGTCGAGGAGCCGGCCGATCTCTGTGGCTACGGTCCCATCCCCGCGGCGGTCGCGCGCGCACTGGTCAGCAGCGCTGTCACCGACCCACGTTCGCGCGCGACCCTGCGCAGGCTCTATACGCATCCCCGGGCCGGGGCGCTGGTGGCCATGGAGTCACGGGCACGCATCTTCCCGCGCGGGCTGGCCGCGTTCATCGGACTACGCGATCAACGTTGCCGCACGCCCTACTGCGACGCGCCGATCAGGCACCGCGACCACGCACAGCCGTGGGCCGACGGCGGTTCGACCACCGCGGACAACGGTCTCGGATTGTGCGAGCGCTGCAACTACGTCAAGGAAAACGCGGGCTGGCGGGTAAGCACAGGTGTCGACGAAACCCACACCCATACAGCATTATTCACGACGCCGACGGGCAAGGGCTACCGGTCGATGGCCCCACCGCGCGCCCCCACGATCACGGTCAGCGAGGTGGAAGTCCGGATCGGGGTCTCGCTCGCGCGACATGCGGCCTAAGTCGGAGAGACCATCACGCCTGGCCGGTGAGGCGCTCGACATCGATGACTTCACCGCGATTGATGCTGACCCAGTCGCGCCCGTCCAGGTACGGACGCAGGCTTTGGCCGATGAGCTCGACATCGGCGGGCGATTTGGGCCGCTGCAGCTCGTAAACGTGGGGCAACGCGGCCATGCCGGTGACGACATTCCACAGTGTCAGGGCCTCCGGGCCGGTCGGCGGGTCCACCAGTACCGGCCCAAACAAGCACTGCCCCAACAGAAATAGCGTGGGCACCCCGTAGCCGCCGGCATCGAGGACCCGTTGATGATCCTGGCGGATCTCGTCGTGGGTTGTCGGGTCTTCCAGCGCCGCATCGAAAACCGACGCCTCGACGCCGATGTCGCTGAGTAAGCGTCGCGCAACCGCGGGGTCGTGCGGTTTGCCGCCCAGCGTGTGCAGTTCATGTCCGATGGCGGCGTACCACCGATCCAGAAGCGACATGTCCGTCCGGCGCAGCAGCGCCCCGATCCGCATCAGAGACCATCCGTAGGACCACTCTCGCTCCCACGGGTGCTTCTGGCCCCCTGACCGATTGACCTCCTCGAGGCTGAAGAATCGCCAGTCGATGGCGATGCCGAGTTGCTCGCGAACATCGCGGATCCACAACGAGGTCTGGTAGGCGAACGGGCACATCGGGTCGAAATGAAAATCCACTGCAATGCTCATCTCGGACCCGTTCTGCCGCTCAGTAGTGATAGGTGTCCGACGGCGCGGGCGAATGATCCCGCTCTTCTTCGTCGAAGTCCGACGATTCGATGCCATAGGCGCGAGCCAGCTCGAGGATCTTGGTGGCGCGGGCGATGCGCGGTAGGTCGGAGCCGTTGCGAATCTCGCCCCCGTCACGTTCGAATTCGGCGAAAAACTCCTTGGCCCATGAGATTTCGTCGTACGACGGCGACAGGCCCTCGTTCACCACGGCGCATTGGTCCGGGGTCAGGCAGATTTTGCCCGTCATCCCGAATTCCACGGAGACGGCTGTGGCCTCGATCAGTTTCAAAGCGTTGGAGCCGATCGTGGGCCCGTCGATCGCGCTGGGCAGGGTGGCCGCCTTGGCGGCGATCGTGAAGCGCGACCGGGCGTAGGCCAGCGTGCTCGGGTCTTCCCCGAAACCGGTGTCGCGGCGGAAATCGCCGATGCCGAAGGCGAGCCGGAAGGTGCCCTTCGCCGCGGCGATTTCGGTGATGCGCTCCAGGCCACGGGCCGTTTCCACCAGCGCCACGATCGGCACGTTGGGCAGCCGCTGCGCGGTCTCGGTGACGTGGTCCACCGATTCGACCATCGCCAGCATCACCCCGCCGACCGGTGTTCCGGCCAGCGCGGCGAGGTCGTCCGCCCACCACGGAGTGCCGAAGCCGTTGACGCGGACCCAGTCGGTGTTGCCGGCGCCCAGCCAACTCACCACGTTGTCGCGGGCGGCGTGCTTGTCTTTGGGCGCGACGGCGTCCTCGATGTCGAGTACGACGATGTCGGCCCGGGAGTGCGCCGCGGACTGGAACCGGTCGCCGTGCGCACCGTTGACCAATAGCCAACTCCGGGCCAGAACGGGATCGATGCGGTAGCCGATGGCGTCTTCGGGCTCTGTCGCGCTGGTGTTGACCTGCTCGTACATTTCAGCTGATCTGTCGTCTTCTCGTGTGATCGATGGCGGACGTGTTCCATAACCGTAGCGATATCCGAGAACGGGCGGTCGGGCATGCCCCGATCGCGCCAATTGGAACGGATGGGCCATCCTGCCAATACGGCTCGGCCGCCCGGTCGAGGACCTAAACTTCGACCGGACGGCCTTTGAGTCCGCTGTTCGACTAGTTGATGCCGACGACCTCCTGCGCGATGGCGGCGACGCGCGTTTGAGCGGCCGACACGACCCGCTGGCGGTTCTTGTTCGCCTCTTCGTAGGCGATGATCGCCCGCACGTCGCTTGGATTGGTGAGGTCCTTCACCTCGGCCACCGCCTCGCTGACGTTGAGCTCGTCGTAGTTGGCGATGGGCAGCTCATCGGCGTCGAGGACTCCCACAGCGGCGCGTGCCGCGTGCAGGGCATCGGCGGTCTGCCGGGCCCCCTCGTTGCGGGTTACCTTCTCGGCCGCCTCAAGCGCGGCGTTCCGCGACGCGGCGAATGCTTTCGCCGCCACGTCACCGGCGTTAGCACCCCGGCTCACCAGCTCGTTGAAAGTCGGCCGGGCGGAGCGCAGCGCATCCGCGGCCCTGTCGAATCCGCGCGTCGACCATTCCACCGGCAGGTTCACCAGTTTCACCGCGGTGCCAGCCGCCGCCTGCAGGGGCGTGCGACGCAGCGCGGCCGGGCCGCCCAGGGCATCCTCGGCGAGCACGGTCGTCAGCCAGTCGACGGTCGCCGAGTGAGCGGTGATCAGCCGCGTCGCCAGGCTCTCGACGTCGGTGAGGTTGGCGGCCACGGCCAGCGCCTTGAGGTAGCGGGCGCGGTCCAGCAGCTGGTCCTCCAGCGCAAGGTCACCCAAAAGCGCCTCGTCGAACGGTTGCGCCTGTTCGGTCAGAGCCTTGACCGCCGCGGCGGCACGGCCCAGGAAGGGGCCGATGAGGTCGGGCACGCTACCGAGCTCGCGAATGGCCTTCGCTATGGCCTCGGATCGCTCACGCGCGTTGGACGCGTTCTGCGTGAGCTCGCGCTCGACGGCCTCGGTACGAGCCTGTGCGATGCGGGTTTCGGCGACCTGGATCTCGGTATTGGTCAGCTGATGGAGCGCGCGCAGCTGCGCCAATACCGTCGTCTTGTCCGATGAAGTCATTAAAGACTCGCCTCCTGCGTTGATTGTTTGGATCGGCACGAAAGCGCCTTCCAGTCGGCTACCCATTCGGGGGCCGACATAACATCGACCTCCGCCGTGTGATGCATCTCGCTCTTGCGCGTTCGGCGTTCGGCCTGCTCAGCAGCACGGAAGTCGTTGTCCGCCAAAATCTTCGGAGCGGCATCACCTCGACCCATCGCGGCAGCGCACAGCGTCGTTTAGGGGCTTGTACAGCGGGTATGCCTCAGTGAAGCCGCACTCAGCCCATAGTGCGCTTCCAACTCCCCTGATTACTGGAGGTATCGGCGATGGCCGACATGATTGTCCAATCGCCCGACGAGGTGGTCGCATTCCTGAAAGCGCAGCACAACCTCATCGAGGACATGTTCGACGAAGTGCTGCACGCTTCCGACCCGCAGGCGCGGGAGAAGCCGTTCATCGAGCTGCGTCAATTGCTGGCCGTCCACGAGACGGCCGAGGAAATGGTGGTGCACCCGCGGGTGCGTCGCGAGACCGATGACGGCGACGCCATCGTCGACGCCCGGCTCGAAGAAGAGCACGAAGCCAAGGAGCTGCTGTCGCAGATCGAGCACCTCGATATCACCTCGCAGCAGTTCGTCGAGGCGGTCACCGAGCTGCGCGACGCCGTGCTCGAGCACGCGCGGCATGAGGAGGACGAAGAGTTCCCCGTGCTGCAGCGGGAAGTCGACGAAGACGACCTCAAGCGGATGGGGGCGGCGGTGCGAGCGGCCGAGGCCATTGCACCGACTCGTCCGCATCCGGGCGTGGAATCGGCGAAGCTGAATTTCGCGCTGGGGCCGTTCGCGTCAATGCTCGACCGCGCTCGCGATGTGATCAAGCAAGTCGTCGGCTAGACCGGCAACGCTGAACTTTCCGTAGGCTCGACGAGGTGAGTGTTGCCCCGGACATGACCGTTGCCCTACTGGACCGGTTCTTCCGTGAGCTGCCGGAAATGGCCGTCCGCTGGCAAGCGGAACCCCCCGCCGACCTGCGATTGCTCGTGCTCAACGAACGGCTCACGGCGCAACTCGGCCTGGACGCCGCCTGGCTGCGGAGTCCCGACGGACTGCGCTTCTTGGTTGGCAACTTGGTCCCCAGCACCGCCGTCCCGGTGGCCCAGGCCTACGCCGGCCATCAATTCGGCGGCTTCGTCCCCCGGCTGGGCGACGGACGCGCGCTGCTGCTCGGCGAGCTCGTCGACGACGACGGGCGCCTGCGAGACATCCACCTGAAAGGCTCCGGGCCGACGCCGTTCGCGCGGGGCGGTGACGGGCTGGCGGCGGTGGGTCCCATGCTGCGTGAGTACATCGTCAGCGAGGCGATGCATGCGCTGGGAGTGCCGACGACGCGATCCTTGGCCGTCGTGGGTACCGGCCGCCCCGTACTGCGCGAGGCGGAACTGCCGGGTGCCGTGTTGACCCGCGTGGCCAGCAGCCACCTGCGGGTGGGCAGCTTCCAGTACGCCGCGTCCACCGGCGACCTCGGCCTGCTGCGTCGCCTCGCCGACCACGCGATCGCCCGCCACCACCCCAGCGCGGCGGACGCAGAACGCCCCTTCCTCGCGTTGTTCGAAGGCGTGGTGGCCGTCCAGGCATCGCTCATCGCGCGATGGATGCTGATCGGGTTCGTCCACGGGGTGATGAACACCGACAACATGACGATCTCCGGCGAAACGATCGACTACGGACCATGCGCATTCATGGAGGCCTACGACCCCGACACGGTCTTCAGTTCCATCGACTTCTGGGGGCGCTACGCGTACGGCAACCAGCCCGTCGTCGCCGGCTGGAACCTGGCCCGTTTCGCCGAGACGCTGCTTCCGCTGCTCTCCGACGATGTCGAGGAGGCGGTCGCGCTCGCGGAGAAATCGTTCGGGGTCTTCCAGCGCAGGTACGACGCGGTGTGGTCGTCCGGCATGCGCGCCAAACTCGGTATTTCTCACGTCGAAGCCCAGGGCTCCGCGGCTTTGATCGACGAGTTGCTCGCCCTGCTGAAGAACAGTCACGTCGACTACACCTCGTTCTTCCGCCACCTCGGCCGCGCGGCGCGAGGCGATGCCGAACCCGCGCGCGGCTTGTTCATCGACCTCGCGGGCTTCGACGGGTGGCTGTCGCGCTGGCAAGCCCTGCGCCCCGACGCGGATGTCATGGACCGGGTCAACCCGATCTACATTCCGCGCAACCACCTGGTCGAGGAGGCGCTGACCGCCGCAACGGCGGGCGATCTCGGCCCACTCGAACAGCTTCTCGCCGCGGTGACCGCGCCCTATGACGAACGGCCGGGCCTGGACCGCTACGCCAGTCCCGCCCCGGAGGTCTTCGGCAAATACCAAACGTTCTGCGGCACTTAGCCTTACGTTAGCTTCGCGAATTCGGCCTGCAGCTCATCGAGACGTCTGAGGGTCTCGTCGCGAGGCTCGGTGGGCAGTTCCACCAGCAGGTGCTCCAACCCGAGAGCAAGGTAGCCCTCAAGCTCTTGGGCCGTCGGCGCGCCACCATGGAAGCCGATCACCGGTACGTCCTGGCCGGCCACGCCGCGCAGTTGCTCCAGTTGAGGCGCCAGAACTTCCGCTGATGGTGTCATCGACAGCCAGCCGGCATGCAGCCGGGCGATGCGTTTGAAGCCGGCGGGGCCGCCGCCGAAGTACAGCGGCGGATAGGGCGTCTGCACCGGCTTGGGCCAACTGTAGATGGGGTCGAAGTTCACGAACTCGCCATGGAATTCGGCTTTTTCGTGCGTCCAGATCTGAATCATTGCATCCAGTCGCTCGTCAACCACTCGCCCTCGAACCCCGGGATCGACGCCGTGGTTGGCGATCTCTTCGCGCAGCCAGCCCACACCGACTCCGAAGCGGAACCGTCCCCGCGACAACAGATCCAGCGATGCGACCTCTTTGGCCGTGTGAATCGGATCGCGCTGGGGAACCAGTGCGATTCCGGTGCCCAGCACGAGCCGTTCGGTGGCGACCGCCGCGGCGGTCAACGCCACAAACGGATCCAGCGTGCGGTAATACTTCGGCGGGATGGGCCCGCCCGCCGGATAGGGGGTGATGTCGCCGACCGGAATGTGAGTGTGCTCAGCGAGAAACAGCGACTCGAATCCGCGCTGTTCGAGCGCCTGTCCCAGCTCCGCCGGACCGATGCCCTCGTCGGTAACAAATGTCAGCACGCCCACACCCATGGTGCTCAGTCAACCGCATTTAATTTGTCTCGGCGATTGCTTCGCTGCGATCGGTGAACCGGGTCCGACAGCCATGAACGTTTCGAACTCCGGCAGCGTCCAAAATCATCTCGACGTGGCTGACGAAGGATCCCGCGAACACCATCTCGACGGGCCCATTGCCGAACACCTGGCACGCAAGGATTACGGCGCCGGTTCTTCGCTCGCCCGGGTGGTCCGCCGCGCCGCGCCCCAGAGCCCGACCCCGATGCCGACGATGGCGCCGCCCAGACCGATGATCCGTTGCGACGGCTTGAGCTCGTGGTGGACGCTGATGCCGCCGAGCAGGTCGGCCGCGTCGGCACCGCCGGACGCCAGGAACCACCCGCGGGTGTTCTTGCCGCGCAGCGCCGCCGTCGCGAGCATCCCACCGATCAAGGCGTCGCGATATCCCATGGACCGCAACAACAGTCGCGCCGTCGGCGTCGGCTCGCCCGGGTCTCCCCAGAACCGGTTCGCGCTCAAGGGGTCGACGAGGAACCAGACGCCGGAGGTGAGGCGGATGCTGCCCGCCAGAAGTGCCGCTCGGTCGATTGACATGCTCGGCAGCCTAAGAGCAGACCGCGCGTCTGCGCACGAATTCACCCCAAGTGCCGGTCATGGCGCGGGGCACGCGTCGGCGATTTGTATCGAGGCCGGCCACAAGGCGGTGGTCAGCCCGAAGGCCACGGCGTCGGCTCCCGCGGGCAGCACGGCTTCCACCCGGGTCTGGATTCGTCGAGTCTCTTCACCGTGAAACAGCGTCCACACGAAACCGATGCACAAATATGGAATCGCCAGCCACAGCGCCAGTTCGATCAGCGCGCCGACCCGGACTTGGTATCGCAGGGTGCGCCGAAATATATCCATGACCGCACATCCTCACATGGTCGTCACGTAGCGCAACGGTACGGCCGGGTCAGTCCACTGCGGGATCGGGTAGCCCGCATAGCCAGCACAAGGTGGCAAGCCCGTCGGGTGTGCCGGGCCAGTGCCTGGCGAGCGCATCGCGTCCCGCCGTGCGGCTGATCCAGCGCAGCACCAGGATGACGAGGACCACGTCGTCGGCGAAGCCGATGACCGGGATGGCGTCCGGTATCAGGTCGATGGGCGACACGACAAACCCGATCAGCGCGACCAGCGCAATCCGGATTCGTCGCGGCAGTTCGGGATCGGCGGCGAGGCGTTTCAGCAGCCGAAGCACGTCGGGCAGCAGGCGTATCAGGTCCTGCAGATTGGCCTTCGGTCTGACCAGCCAGAAGGTGCCAGCGAGGATCAGCCAGATCACCGCAAGCGCGCTGACGATGCCTATCAGAATCGTCCACCAGTCAGGCCACATCGTTTCCATCTTGGTGGGCGGGGCCGGGGTGTGACTAGGCAGCCGGTGGCGCCGGCCACGGAAACTCGGGGACGATCCAGTTCGACGGAGGAGGCGGCGGCTCCGTGGTCGGCTCGCCCAGATGTTGGGGGCAGTAGACGCTCACCGCGCTGGTGGTGAAGTTGGTCGCGTCCGACACAGTGAATCCCGCATTTTCCGCCGCCACGCTCTGGATGACGGCCGCTTGGGAGTGCCCCTGGTCCATCAGTTGGCAGGCCTTTTTGCCGACTTGGATGGCGACGGGGCCGCTCTTATACGGAACGCCGGCCCGCGCGAGCGCCGCCAGGAAGTTTGCGTCAGGGTCGCCGGCCGGATCGGCCTGCGCGGGCGTGGCCGCGCCGATGACGGCGGCGAAGCTCGCCAGCACGAGAAGCATCCGCACCGCCTCATCCTTGTACAAATCATCGGCGTTGTCCCGTCCATCCGTGTCGCTCGCAATCCCGTGTGCGTTGCGGCGAACTCGGCTTAGTGTGGGTGCGGGACGAAGGACGAGTGCCAATGAACATCGACGACGAGTCCGTCACGACGCTGGAAGACCTCAGGGGCGATCTCGCGCAGCGATACAGGCGGACACCGAGCGGCGGAAGCTCGGTCGACAGCGCGATCGTCGACGCCGACATGGCGGCCCTCGACCGCGACGGCTACGTCATCTGGCAGGACCTGCTCACCCCCGAGCAGTGTCAGCAGATCCGTGAGGTCGTGCGCCCCTGGCTCGGGCACACCGGACGCAACTCCTTCGAGGGCCGCCGTACGCAGCGCATCTACAGCCTGCTGAGCAGGACGCGCGCCTGCGACGGGCTTGTCGACAATCCCCGGGTCCTTGCGGTGCTCGATCGGCTGCTGATGCCCAACTACCTACTGTCGGCGTTGCAGGCCATCAACATTCAGCCGGGAGAGGCCGCGCAACTGGCTCACCATGACGACGGGTTCTACCCGGTCCCACGTCCACGAGAACCCTTGGCGGCGGCGACGATCTGGGCCATCGACGACTTCACCGCCGACAATGGCGCCACGGTCCTCTACCCCGGCAGCCACCGCTGGGGCAAGCGCCGACCGGGCCCGGCCGATCAGGCCCTATCCGTCGTCATGCCCGCCGGCTCGTGCGTCTTCTTCGTGGGCACCCTCTGGCACGGCGGCGGCGCCAACGACACCGGTCGTGACCGTCTTGCCGTCACCGCCCAGTACTGCCAACCGTGGCTGCGACCGATGGAAGCCTTCACGTTGTCGATATCCCGCGACATCGCTCGCACGGTCTCCGATGACATTCGCCGCATGCTCGGCTACAGCATCCACCCGCCGTTCGTCGGCGCGGTCGACGGTCTGCACCCGCTCCGGCTATTGGAAACCGCGCAGGATTCGTAGGTTCTAGTTCCGTTTGCCGCTGACGCCCGCGAGCCGGGCTGCGCCGGAGGTCGATGGCAAGGATGGTTCCCGCGTCGGCTGACTTGCCACCTCGATCGCCTGACTGCGGCTGAGCGCGATAGCCGCGGCCGCCATCGCCCACACCGCGACGAACAGGGCCAACGTCCCCGAGCCTCCCACCGCCAGCTGCTCACCAAGCACCGCAACGCCCAGCAGGACTGCGACAACAGGCTCCCCCACCAACATGATCGGTACCGACGCCTGCAACGCACCGGCATGAAACGCCGAGTTCTGTACCACCGTCACTGCCACGGCGAGGCCGACAAGCACGTCCCAGGGTGGTTTGTGACTCACCGCACATTTATGCTGACCTTGTATCCCAGATCACAACTGGTAGGAGCTTAAATGGCCGCAGCCCACGGCTCGAGCAAGCCCGTCGTTGTCGTACCGCGCGCCAGCGGAGCGATCAGTTCGCATCGGATACTGCTGGCCTTGGTCGTGATCATGGCCCTCATCGCTGCGATCACAGGCGTCATCGTGGCCGCGTCAACGGGACACACCACCGCCGCACTCCTCATCGCCCTGGTGGCCGGCGGGTGGTTTTCTGCCGCCCTCTGCTAGCGGCGCGAGCGGCGGGGTGACGCGGATTAGCTGGCGTTGGCGCCCGGGCAATACTTGATTCGGCCCAGGTCGACCCACATGTTGGCACGCTTAGCAGCCTGATCCGGATTCAGCCCGGTCACACCCTGGTTGTTCGCTTGTTGCATCGCGCCGACTATCTGGGCGCGTGACCAGCCCTGTGCCATGGCGTTGCACATGGTCTGTTCGGTCTGCATTTCGTAGTAAGGCCAGTCCGGTGGGAACCCAACCGGGTCAGCGTGGGCCGCAGCAAGAGTGGCCGGCATCAACGCCGAAGCGGCGAAGGCGATCACAAACGACAGGACAAGAAGCAGCCTTCTCGTGACCGGCAGGGGTGTAAGCGACTGGTGCACGAATACTTCTCCTCGATTCAGCGCCTCGATGACCTGGAGGGTCGACAAGCTATGGCCCCCGCCCACCAATGGTAGGGCCTTGGATGCCTTGACGGCGTCAAGAACCGGAGAGGAGTAAACGTGCAACTTCAGCTGGATGAGCCTATAACCGCCATGTGGGCAGAAACAGTTCCAGCGACCGTCTTGCAGCGCGCCAAGTCGGTCATGCGAGGCTACGACGTGTTCGATGGCCGAAACGTCCATGATCCTAAGCGCCTGCGGGCCGACGGATTCGAGTACTACGGCATGGGCCGGCACTAAGGAGAATGAAACGTGAGAGCCCTGGTTGCGGGCGCCGCCGGGTTCTTGGGGTTTCACCTCTGCGATCGGCTTCGCCGCGACGGCATCGAGGTTGTCGGGTTGGACAACTTCTGCACAGGCAGGCGCGAGAACGTAAAGCAGCTCGAGCGGGACCCGGGCTTCAGCTTCTTCGAGCACGACATCACCCGGCCGGTCGGCGCCGCCGTCGGCGGTCCGCTGGATGTCATCTTCAACATGGCCTGCCCCGGATCGCCGCGCGCCTATCAGCGGAATGCCCTGTCCACCCTGGACACCAACTACGTCGGGACCAGGAACCTCCTGGAACTGGCGCGCGAAACAGGGGCGACCATTCTGCAGGCCTCCACCAGCGAGGTCTACGGGGATCCGACGATCCATCCGCAGGTCGAAAGCTACTGGGGCAACGTCAACTGCTTCGGCGCGCGGGGCTGCTACGAAGAAGGCAAGCGGATTGCGGAGACGCTGATGCTCGAGTACGCGCGTCGCTACGGCGTCCGCATCAAAGTCGTCCGCATCTTCAATACCTACGGTCCAAGGATGGACCTCGAGGACGGCCGAATCATCTCAACGTTCATCGTCCAGGCGCTGCGGGGAGATCCGATCACCGTCTTCGGGGACGGCAGCCAGACCCGTTCCTTTTGTTATGTCGACGATCTCGTCGACGGGCTCGTGAATATGGCGGCGAGCGAACCCTGGTTCACTGGACCCGTCAACCTCGGTAGCCCAGCCGAACTCACCGTCCTCGAAACCGCAAGCATCATCAAGGAAATGACCGGATCCACCTCGGCGACCGTCTTCAAGCCACTGCCGCCGGACGACCCGAGGAGGCGCAAGCCGGACATCAGCCTCGCCGAGTCCAGGCTCGGCTGGCGTCCACACATCCCTTTCGAAGAGGGGGTCGCGCGGACGATCGAATATTTCAGAGGGATCACCGGATCCCGGTCCTCAGGGGCGCGCTGTGACTGTGGCCATTGATGTCTCCGATGCCGGCGCGTCGCGCGCGATGGGCCACCAAGCCCACCACCGCAGCCGTTACGGCATTGCCACCCTCGGTATTCGGCGTCTATGCCGGCTCGGGCTGACACGCACATCACCGCCGGTTAGGTTCCGGCGATGAGATTCGTGCTGGCAACCCTGGGCACTCGGGGCGATATCGAGCCGTGCGCCGCCATCGGTCGGGAACTGCAGCGTAGAGGTCACGATGTCCTCATGGCGGTCCCGCCTAACTATGTTGGCTTCATCGAGTCGGCCGGGCTTGCCGCAGTCGCCCACGGCCCGGACCAGGTACGGCAGAACGCGGAGATCGCCCGCAAATACGGGACGACGCCGAACCCTGTCGTCATGGCGTGGGAAATTTTCCGGGACATCACCCAACTCTGGCCGGAGCTGGGTACAGCGCTCACGTCACTGGCCGACGGGGCCGACCTGCTGTTGACGGACGCAGGCGAGCAAGGGCTGGCCGCCAATGTTGCGGAGTACTACCACATTCCACAGGCTGCGGTGCACATCTACCCGATCGCGCCGGATGAAACGCATTCGCCCATAACGAAAGAGGCCGAAGACGCCCTACGCCGGGCACTGGGCCTGTCAGCGGAAAAGGGACCTTCGACGCCAAACCCGCTGGAGATCCAGGCCTACGACGAACTCTTCTTTCCCTGGCTGGCAGCCGAATGGGCGGAATGCGGTGTCCGACGGCCTTTCGTTGGCGGGCTGACACTGGAGTTGCCGACCGAGGTCGACGACGAGGTCTCGTCGTGGATTGCCGCGGGAACGCCGCCGATCTACTTCGGCTTCGGCAGCAGCGCGCGAGTCGCGTCTCCCGCCGACATGATGACGATGACTGCGGCTTGCGCGCAGCTAGGCGAGCGGGCGTTGATCTGCAGCGGCGTGAGCGACCTCACCGACCTCCCGCATTTCGAGCACGTAAAGGTTGTGAGCTCGGTGAACCACGCGGCCGTCTTTCCCGCTTGCCGCGCGGTCGTCCACCACGGAGGCCCCGGCACCACGTTCGCGGGCATACGGGCCGGCATCCCTACGCTGGCTCTGGCCGTCTCGGTCGATCAGCCGATGTGGGCGGCTGCGGTCAACCAACTAGAAGTGGGCATTGGACGGCGCTTCATCGATACCACCCTAAATTCGTTGGTCGCGGATCTGCGGTCGATCCTCACGCCGCATTGCGCCACTCGTACCCGTGAGGTCGCCGCCCAGATGGCCACACCCGCGCAAAGCGCTGCCACCGCCGCCGATCTCTTGGAGGAGGCGGCCCGTCTCGGCCCGTTAGCTGATCGGCAAACGCCGCGGACCCCGGAATGATCGGTGCGCCTGTCAGCGCGCGGCGCTCGATTGTTGAATCTGCGCGGCCGAGACGCTGCGGTAAGACGGCAACTCGAAGTCGGGGAAGGCGCAGATGTCAGCGCTATCCCGGACCCGCTCTGACCAGTAACTCTGATCAGCGGCCGATGTGCAGGCATAGAGCTTCATGTATGTCGCCGCGAAGGGGAACAAGACGCCGTTGCCGACAGCCTGCCAGACGGCTGCAGCCACACCCGGGGTTTCGACGCCCCGATAATCGTCCATCGCGATTACGCCCCGTTTGACCGTGTGAGTCACCGCGAGGTTGATGTCCTTCGCCACGCACTGGTAGCTGTGACACCCGTCGATGTGGATGAAACGGAGCGCCCGTTCTCCTAGATCGAGCTCTGCGGATTCGCAGACTTCAAGCGTCGGCCGGCGAGTGTGGAAACGATCCCAGTTGGCCAGGAACTGCTGCTGGTCCAGGCCCGAGTACTGCTGCCGTGGGATCGGCGAGATGTCGCCGTGCTCCGCTAGGGCGCCGAATAAGTCGCAGATCACCAGTTCTTCATCGTCGCGGAGGCCGTAACCGATCAGGATGGCGGACTTGCCTTGATATGTGCCGATCTCCAACATGTCGCCCGTTATGCGTTCGGCCGTCTGGCAAGCCAGCAGCTTGCTGAAGAGCGCGACATCGGCCTCGAAGAACCAGCCGTCGACGTTGTCCATCTGCTCGGCGTAGAGGGTCCAGGCGGCATCGGTCATGACGCGCTCCTGCGCATGAACTCCTCCGGGGCGGTCGGTGGGCTGCTTGCAATTTTGCGCGGCCGGGCCAGGCACGGTTTGAGCCTTTGGAGGCCGACATCGCCGTGGGTTGAAGGGTATCAATTCTGCGCTTACACGCAATCGACTGCTTGCGCTTCAGCCTGTAAAGCACCTGCACATATGAACTGGCCAGACTTTATGTTTCCAGCCGGCCATTTTCTCGGTGGAGCTGCCGGGAATCGAAACCGACGCTCTACCAGGGGTTTTGGGGCCTGATCTGCCGGTTCATTCCCTTTCGGGTCCCATTCAGCCCCGCTCGTTACCTGCGGTTTCGTTTTTCGAGTCTTGACGGCGTCAAGAGCGGTTCCGGTGTGAATCGTCTGCCCAGAAGTCGTCGGGTACTGCCGAAGGCGCATGACCGTAGAGCATCAGTCGGATCACACGAAGCGCAATAGCTTGTCGGCACACGAGAGGTACTGAAGACATGAGCGTCGTCCATGCCGAATTGGCCGAAGGGTTCTACTTCGGCGATGACGCGGTGTTGTTGGCCATGGGCATCGCCGGGGTAGACACTGTGCTTGCGACGGTGATGTAAGCGGCGCAGCAGCGGTCGGCGCGGCTGGACCACGGCGCGACGGTTCGCCAGTTCCTCGTCAAGGCAGGCCAGAGTGCGTTACACGCTTCATCGGGGCCTTTGGTCCTTCTGCTTGCATCGCTTAGGCCCTGACAATCACGGCCGCGCTGAACGATCCTGCCGGTGGGTACGCAGCCGATCAGAAATGAGCTGAAATGTGGCAACCACACCACGTAGCGCGATCTTGGTAGGCGTTGACGGCTCAGCAGCGGCACTGGGTGCCGTCCGGTGGGCCGCTCTTGATGCCGCGCTGCGGAAAGTGCCGCTGACTCTGGTCCATGTCGTCGACGCCCCGGTACCGGGGTGGTTCCCGGCCACCGCGCTGGCCGACGTCGGGCAATGGCAGGAGAAGCGCTCACGCGAATTCATCAAGTCGGCGATCAGGGTCGCCGAGGAGAGCACTGGTGAACGTCCAGTGCAAGTCGATAGCAAAGTGCTTCATTCGGCCGCCGTCCCGACGCTCGTCGCCCTTTCCAAAGAGGTGGAGATGGTCGTGGTGGGCCATCGGGGACATGGCGGCGTCTCGGCCCGCAGCTTCCTTGGCTCGGTGAGTTCAGGATTGGTCTACCACGCGCACTGCCCAGTCGCCGTGATCCACGACGAGCGAGCACCGGCCGGCAACGTCGCGAGGGCGCCGGTGCTGTTGGGCATCGACGGCTCACCGGCATCGGAAGCAGCGACTGCGATCGCATTCGAGGAAGCGTCACGACGAGGTGTCGGGTTAATCGCTTTGCACGCCTGGGCTGATCCCCGAGTGTTCAACTCCAAGAAGTTGTTCCAAGACTCCGAATGGGACGCCCGGCTATCCGAGGAGGAGGAGGCGCTCGCCGAACGGCTAGCGGGTTGGCAGGAACGCTATCCCAACGTGGCGATCCATCGCAGAATCGAAATTGGTGAGCCGGCGCGTTGGCTGCTCAGGGCGTCCGAAGCGGCGCAACTGCTCGTGGTCGGCAGCCATGGCCGCGGCGGGTTCGCTGGTGCGCTGCTGGGCTCGGTCGGGGCGGCGGTGGTCAATAGGGCCAAGATCCCTGTGATTGTGGCGCGCCAGTCCTGACGGCGGCCGATGTGGGTTGGCAACCCGCCAACCAATGCCACGGGCACTGGCACTCTGCCCTACCAGTGCAGTGTTCAATCACAGGCGCTATCCGGTGACTTTTTGCTCTTATCGTTCGGTCCACCGCTGTTGGACGATTGCGGCTTAGCGATGGTTATGCCAACGTGACCGCTCAGCAGGGAACGAGGACGCGGTGGACGCCGGAACAGACGTCAGCACGATTGGGCCGACGCAGTTGATCGCGGTGGGATTCAAACCCAGGGTCGATTTCATCAGCACCATCATCAATGAGATCGACAAGCTAGAAGGACATGGCGTGCTTCGCCTGCTCGACCTGCTTGTGCTGACCATCGACGATGATGGATCACTGACGCGCGTGGAGATCGCGGACGAGGACTTCGGCGACCTGCTGATCGCCGGCGCCCAACTCGACCCCTTCGATGTGTTCGCCATGTTCGAGGGCCGTGGCGTCGAGGTGTTGCAGAGCGTGCGAGCCCAGGCTCTGGTGCAGTCGCTGGTCCCGGGTTCGGGCCTGGCCCTGATCCTGGTGGAGCATCGGTGGGCCAGGCCGTTGTTCGATTCGATCGCGGGCCTGGGTGGCGTGGTGTTCAGCGAGGGTTTCATCGGAGAACAGACCGAGAAGCTCGTCGGTGTGCAACTCGCGGCCCTGGAGGAAACCGCCAGGGTGATCGACGAGGCGTACGCCGCGCAAACCGATGCGCTGGCGGCGTCGACCGCGGCGATCGAGGCGGCTGCGCATAAGGCGGATGAGGCCGCGGTGGCCGCCTCAGTCAGCGCGGTCGAGCTGCAGGTCCTGCGCTACTTGCCGACCAAGATGACGTTTGCGCTGGTGGCCGACAAGCTTGGGATCTCTCGCTCCGCCGCCAAAGAACGCGCCGAGCGTGCCTACAAGAAGCTGGGTGTGCACAATCGCGCCGATGCGGTCGCCCGTGCCCGCGAACTCGGATTGATCAGACACACTTGGCCTGAGGGCCCCAAAACGGGAGAAGACACTGTGAGGGGTAACGATAAAGCGAAGTCCAACCTCAAAGACGCCGGCGAGAAGGTTAAGGACGCCTTCAAAAAGAAGTAGGTGCGGGGTGACGATACCCTGCTTTCACCGGTCGACCGTGGACGCGGCCACCCGGTGGCCTTTGCGGCGGGTGCGCTGATCAGTCCGCTGACGCCGATTTGTTCGGTCCAGTATTGCTGTATCCAATCCGCGTCGCCGGGCGCAGTCGCCGCGCACGCTCGCCAAGGGCGATCGTTTCGCGACATTGCGGAACCTGTTCTCCGACGCCGTCTCCGGTGCGTCGTCGGAGGTGGCGGTGAGGAACCGGTCCGGTAGCGCCAGCTTGGAAATGGTGCGCAAGGTCAGCAGGTACTGGCGGGCTAACGGACCGGTGGTATACGGCAGGTCGTAGGTGGCGCACACCGCCTCAACCCGTTGGGCGATCTCCGCGTAGCGGTTACTCGGTAGATCGGGGTAGAGGTGGTGTTCAATCTGGTAGCACAGGTTTCCACTGAGGAACGCCAACACCGGCCCGGCGCGAAAGTTCGCGGTACCCAGCATTTGTCGCAGATACCATTCGGGCTTCGTCTCACCGTCGAGCGCGGCAGGAGTGAACTTCTCCGCGCCGTCGGCGAAGTGTCCGCAACAGATCACAACATACGCCCACACGTTGCGTAGCAGGTTCGCCGCGGCGTTTGCCGTGAGCGTACGGCGCCACCGTCGCGGGCTGAGTGCGGGAAAGAGCACATAGTCCTTGCCGGCCTGCCGGGCAATCTTGCGGATCAGCGCTCTGGTGTGGGCGGATTTCTCAGCGCCGGTCGCCGTGCGCTCATGCTCCGAGTGCAAGCCGTGCAATGCGATGCCCCATTCGAACGTGATGGCCAACAACACGTTTCGCAAAGGCTGCAGCAGATTACTGGGCTGCCATCGTTGGTCACGGGTGACCCGCAGGACACCGTATCCGAGGTCGTCGTCCACGCCGATGACGTTGGTGAACACATGGTGGCGGTAGTTGTGCGAATACCGCCATTGCGACGAGACACCCACCATGTCCCATTCCCAGGTACTGGAATGGATTTCCGGGTCGTTCATCCAATCCCATTGGCCGTGGCCGATGTTATGGCTGAGTTCCATATTTTCGATGCTCTTGGCCACGGCGAGTGCGGTGGTTCCGAGCGCCCAGCCGACCTTGCTGCGGCTCCCGGCGATAACGAGCCGCGCGGCGACGTCGAGGCATCGCTGAAAGGCGATGGTGCGCTGGATGTATGTCCTGTCCTTTTCGCCGAGCGAATCCTCGATGTCGCGGCGGATCGCCTCCAACGCCACCGCAAGCGCATCGAGGTCGGCCCCGCTCAGATGCGCGTATTCGGTGACGTTTGTGATTGCCATCGACGCCTCACCAACATTCAGGCGAGGCGGCTTGCCGCCCCACTCGCGGGCCGAGGAACACGCTGCGGAGATTCGAGTGCGGCAACATCGTGGTCACGTCCGTTTCTTGGTGGCTTTGGTTACGTCGACCCGGGACTAAAGACGCCGGCGTGGGAGCGGCATCAGGGACTCCGACTTCGGCGGCCCGCGAGCTGAGCAGGATAAGCCATGCCCTGGCGCCCCGATATTTCACCTTCGCCCCGTTCGATGACGACGACGCCAAGTTCACGGCTCAAAGTGCCAGGACACCGACAAGGCCACACCATCACTGTCCGAAGTCCCCGTTGACACGTCGACGATCACCCCGTCATTGGTGCTGGGGTTCACCGTGGTCGGCGGACTTCGGGGTTTCGGGTGTCTGCGAGTCCGGATCCAACTCGTTCGCGCGGTCCCACTGCTCGTTGAGTTGGTCACGGGAGGTGGCTGCCTCGTTGCGGTGGGCGGCGGCTTGCTGTTGCAGACCGGAGGCTTGGGCCGCCTTGACGTCGGCTTCGGCCTGGGCGGCGCGAGCCTTGGCGGCAGTCTCGTCGGCGAGTGCCTCCCGCTGCCTCACGTGGAGTGTTTCCTCCCTGGCGGCGCCGCGGATCTTGTCGGCTTCGACGTGGCGGTGTTGGTTGCGTTTGGTGCGCGCCAGCCACACCAGCCCTGCGATGAGCAGAATTGCCGCGACCGCGACGACGACGATCAAAACGATAGTGCCGGTAGTCATGTCGGTTCCTTATGGTGGTTGAGCATGGTCGATGGGTTCCTCGATGGCGACGTGACGGTGTGCGTCGTCAGCTGGGTTTAGGCACTGTGCAGTTCGTCACTTTGGGGTTGACCCCGAAGTAATTCAGCGGTCCGGCGATCACGGTGACCGCGATCGTCCCGGCATTGGCACAGTTTTCTGCGGCGTGGGTGAAATACCCACGTTGGCCGGCCGCGACGGCGCCAACGACGAGCCATACGAGCACGAGCAGTCCGACCATACGCATCATGTCTGTCTCCTTGGATAGTCGACCGCCGGGAGGCCCGGGCGGTGAGTCATGAAAAGAGCGACGGGGTCATCTGGTGACTGCCGTTGCGTGTTCTCGATATCCCGTCGCCGGGCCGCGGCGGTGGTTCTGCCGTTTTCGCAATGCGGCGATTCATGTGCCGTCGAATCGGAACAGTCGCGTGGTTTGCGGGTGGCCGGTCAGTAGTAGTGGCGGCGGCCGCCGACCGCGTGTCCCATCGACCCCAATATCCACAGCACCGCCCCGATGACGATGAGGACGATCCCGATGGTCCACAGGATGGATATCTTGAACACGAATCCGGCGATGAGAAGGATGACTCCGAGGATGATCATGGTGTTCCTTAGTTTCGATGTCGAGGCGGATGTTTCCGGGCCGGTTAGTCAGTGCTTGAAGGCGTCTTTGACTTTGGCCCCTGCCTGTTTTGCGTTGGCCTTAGCCTGATCGGCGCGGCCCTCGGTGCGCAGCCGGGTGTTGCCGGTCGCGCGCCCGTAATATTTCTTGGTGGCGCCCTTGATGGCTTCGGCCTTGTGCGCGAGCTTCTTACCAATGCTCATTGCGGTTTCCTTCCATCGGTTTCGGTGAGCACAGACCGCGACTGCGGGCTGACAGTATCGACCGTGCTTCGGTACCCACCGGGTTCGTCGACGTGGGTGCTAACCGTCGGTTGCCGACGCCGCGACCAGCGACCGAGCAGGGGAACCCTGTTCCAACGGGTCGTGGTCGGCTGCGAGTTCACCGGTGCGCCCGCGGCTGCGCCGACCTGCTGGCTGTGTTCGAGGCGTTCGTCGCGTTCTTGCTTCAGAAACGCCGTTTCGCGTTGGGACCTCGCGAGGTCGCGTCGGGCGTCTCGCCCGCGGCCCGCGGTGCGCCGGGCACCGGCCAGCAGCACGCTCAGTCCCAGCATCGCCACCGCGCCGATCACGATCCCGAAAAGGAACAACGTGCCGGTCGACCCGGTGACGTGATAGCCGGATACCGAGAAGTTCTCGGTCAACGGGTGGGCGGCCCCCGAATTGCTCAGCACACCGACGATGGCGACAATCACGGCGACGAGCAGGACAACTAATCCAAGAATGACAAGCATGATGGCGCCTCTGTTCCTGCTGCCAGATCTTTGAGTAAACGCCGAGTTCGAACCTCTGTCAACACTGTGGACCCATACCGGTGGTCTACAGTGACGAACAGAAGGGAAGTGCTACTACGATGCCGAACCAGCCGACCGGGCCCGACGGAGCCGATGGAGCCGATGACCCCCTCCGTCGCGGCCGCCGGACCCGATAGCGGCCAGGTCACGCCGCCGCTCATCCTGCAGACCGCGTTGGCAATTATCGACCGCGACGGTGTGGACGGCTTGTCCATGCGCCGCCTCAGCGATGCGGTGGGCCGCGATCCTGCGGTGCTGTACCGGCACGTGCCGAACAAGGCCGCAGTGCTCGACGGTGTCGCGGAGATCGTCCTTGCGCAACTCGCGGTGGATACCGCAGACCCGGACTGGGCCGGCCAGCTGCGGGTCGTCGCACACGACTTCCGACGGTTGACCCTGGCCCACCCGAACGTGGTGCCGCTGTTGGTCACTCGACCGTTGGCCACCCCGCTCGGCCAGCGCCCGCCCGGAACCCTGCGGCATCTCGAAGACGTCCTGGTGCTGCTCACCTCCGCCGGGTTCACCGGCGATGATGCGCTGCACATCTACCGGGTGCTGTTCGCCTACTTGTACGGCCACGTCCTCACCGAGTTGCAAGAGGTCGTTGAGCGACCCGAGGAAACCGACCACGTACTGCGGCTCGGTCTGCACCGGCTGGCGATCACCGAGTTTCCCATGGTGCGTGCCCTGGCACCGGCCTTGGCCTCCTACGACGGCGCCGCCGAACTCGACCGCGGCCTCGATCTCCTGCTCCCCAGCCTGGCGTCAACCCTCTCCCGCGCGGACGGATCACCCCGAACCCAGTGAGTCGCCATGGCACGCACCATTGACCGCCAGCTGTCGGGGCACGACGAGTGGTTGTTGTGAATGGGTGTCTTAGCCTGATTGGGTGAACCGTCAGGTGCGTAGGCTGGACGGGCTGCCCCGACCGGTTGGGTACGTCCTTGGCGGAGGTGCCAGCCTTGGCGCGATCCAAGTGGGCATGCTTCAGGCGCTCAGCGGGTACGAAGTCACTCCCGATCTCGTCGCCGGAACCTCGGTTGGGTCGCTCAACGGCGCGGTCATCGCCGAGGACCCGAAGGGTGCGGTGAACCGGCTCTCGCACGTGTGGGCACGAATGACGCGAGATCAGGTGTTCCCGGGCGGTTTGCTCGCCCAAGCCTTGCTGCTACAGAGGGTCAAGACGCACCTGTTCCCCAACACCGGACTGGCCGCGGTGATCACCGACTTTGTCGGGCAGGCAACGATATTCGCCAATCTGACACTGCCGTTCGCCGCAGTCACG
>CAWKNK010000015.1:0-233712 GCA_963850895.1 uncultured Actinomycetota bacterium
CGATAAAGGCATGTGCGCTGGCAAGATTTCGATCCAGCTCCAACGCATGTTCACATTCGGCGATGCCCTCGACAGCACGCTTGGTCAATACGTCGACGTACCCAAAACCTATGGCCACGCGCATGGTCCGGGATCGAGGACAATGCTTTGGTCAATTGGCTTCCGCCGTCGCAAAGGCCGCCATCGGATCGGTCACAAAAAAATTTGCGCCCTCGCTCACGTCCGCGCGCGCCGATCCAATGAGCGCGTCGACGTTGTCGGGATCGGCAGCGAGCGCGCGATCGAAAAAGCTGCGCGCCTGCGCAACATTGTCGGGGCTCGGACCCTTATTGAGCCAAGCCAAACCCTGAAAATAGAGGTCCATCGAGTCGGGAGTTGGGGCCCGTTCTGCGCGCCGCGCCTCGGCGGCGGCGAGCTGGGCGTTCAGCGCGTTGGCGAGCCGCGCGACGATATCGTCCTGCATGTCGAAGAGATCGGCCAGAGGCTTATCGAACCGCTCGGCCCAGAGATGATTGCCGGTTTCGGCGTCGATGAGCTGCACGTTGAGGCGCATGCGGTTTCCGCTGCGCTGAACGCTGCCCTCGAGGACATAGCGAACGTTCAATTCGCGCCCGATCGTCTTCACGTCGAGCGGCTTGCCTTTGTAGGTGAACGCCGTATTGCGGGCGATCACGAGGGCGCCTCGTATCCGTGAGAGGTCGGTCGTGAGGCTCTCCGTGACCCCGTCGACGAAATGCTCCTGCTCCGGGCCGCCTCCGATATTGGCGAACGGCAAAACGACCATCGAGAGGCGCGGCGGGGCGGATTTTTCGGGCGCTGGGGCCGGCGCGGGCTTCGCTTGGGCGGGCTGGCCGACGTCGAGCGAATAGACCCGGATCGGCTCGGCGATGTTCTTGAGTTGCGTCGGCCGAGATCGCTGACCGTCAGATCGAGCCGTCCCTTGACCTGACGATAGGCGTCCTCGGACAGACAGATCGCGCCGGGCTTGGCGATGCCTTCGAGCCGAGCGGCGATATTGACGCCGTCGCCCATGAGGTCGCCGTCGCTCTCCTCGACCACGTCGCCGAGATGGATGCCGATCCGAAATTCGATGCGCTTGTCGGGCGCGACCTCAGCGTTGCGCTCGACCATCGCCCTTTGGACTTCAATGGCGCAGTTCACCGCATCGACGACACTCCTGAACTCGATGATCGAGCCATCGCCGGTGCGCTTGACGATGCGCCCGTGATGAACCGAAATGATAGGGTCGATGAGATCGCTGCGAAGGGCCCTTAAGCGCGCAAGGGTACGATCTTCGTCCGCGCCTGCGAGCCGGCTATACCCGACGACATCCGCAACCAGAATCGCCGTGAGCTTTCGGGTCTCGCTCACCGCGCCCCTCCGGCAACCGGAAGATTGGCACAAAAATTGTCGGCCCCATTTTTGGGCTACTTCCAGCAGCCTGTCGGACTTAACGCCGCGCCTGCGATTGCGCTAGAAACTGGCATTGATTCGCGCAGGGCGGCGGGCGCTTTTGATGAGCAATTTTCGCACGATCGATCGCGAGACAGGGTCCTTGCTGCCTCCCTCGGTCGACGAATGGCTTCCCGAAAAACATCTGGCGCGATTTGTCGTGGAGGTTGTCGAGGGGCTCGATCTTCGCGCGATGAGCGGCACTTATCGCGGTTCCGGGTCGGCGTCGTATCATCCGCGAATGCTGCTGGGCCTTCCGGTTTACGGCTATGCGACGGGCGTGTTTTCGAGCCGCAAGCTGGGGAGTGCAACCTATAATTCGGTGGCATTCCGGTTCATCGCGGCCAACGATCATCCCGACCACGACACGATCGCGACCTTCAGGCGGCGCTTTCTCGCGGAGATCGAAGCTCTGTTCGTTCAAGTGCTGCAGCTGGCGCGGGAGATGGGCGTTCTGAAAATGGGGACGGTGGCGCTGGACGGTACGAAGATCCACGCCAACGCCAGCCGGCACAGCGCGTTGTCGCATGAGCATGCCGGCAAGATCGAGGCGCAATTGAAAGCCGAGGTCGCCGATCTGATGGCCAAAGCCGAAGCGGCGGACGAGGCGGACATTCCCGACGGCATGTCGATACCGGACGAACTGGCGCGGCGCGAGGAGCGTTGCGCAAGCTGGCCGAGGTGCGGGCAAGATCGAGGCGCGAGCCAAGGAACGCCATGCGCGCGAGCAGGCGGAGCACGAAGCCAAGCTCGCGGCGCGTCAGGCGAAGGCGGAGGCGAGCAAAAAAGCCTCGCGGCAAGCCTCCCGAACCGCCAGTCGAGGGGCCGCGCCCGAACGACCAGATCAACCTGACCGATGAAAAGTCGCGCATCATGCCAGTGGCCGGCGGCGGCTTCGACCAATGCTACAACGCCCAGGCCGCCGTGGCGGCGGGAAGCCTGCTGGTGGTGGCGAGCGCCGTGAGTCAGGCGCTCAACGACAAGCAGCAACTCGGATGCTGGACAAGATCGAGGCTCTTCCCGACGAACTGGGCAAGCCCGAATGCCTGCTGGCGGATACCGGCTATTTCAGCGCGGCGAATGTCGCGGCTTGCGAGAAGGCGGGGATCGAACCGCTGATCGCCATGGGCCGTCAGCCGCATCATCCGCCGTTCGCCGAGCGCTTCAAAGCGGCGCCGCAAGCGCCGCAAGATCCAACGCCGGTCGAGGCGATGGCGCATCGGCTGACGACGCCGGCAGGCCGGGCGCTTTACGCGTTGCGCAAGCAGATGCCGGAGCCGGTGTTCGGGATCATCAAATCGGCGCGGGATTCCGTCAATTTTTGCTGCACGGCCTCGCGGGCGCGCGCGGCGAATGGAGCCTCGTCACCATGGCCTGGAACATCAAGCGGAAAGGCTGGTCCCTGAGCTTCCGGCATGATCAACATGTTGTAGGTTAGCGGCTTTCGGACGAGGGCGATTGCGAGAAGTGAGCGAAACGCTGCGTGTCGGGTTCGGCGTCGGTTGAAGCGGAAGGCGAATTCGTCGAGGTAGCTTGGAGATGCTGTCTTCGCAGTCCGTGATAGACGCCGAGCGCCCAGGTCTTGGCGTTGGAGAAGGCGCGGTGGACCCAGGGCAGAACGACATGGGCGGCCATGGCGCCGACGACATGGGGCTCGTGCGCGTCGGGGGCGCGGGCGTAGGACGGCCAGCCGTCGGTTTTGATCGTCGCGCCCGGGGCGACGTTGGCGGCGACGAAGCCATGCAGCGAGGCGGCGGAGAAGTCTTGGATCGCGGCCAGGCGAAGGCGTCCGGGCGCGTCGTTTTCGACTTCAACGGCGCCGCCGACCAACATTTTGCCCTGGGGCGAGCGGCCGCCGCCGCCGCAAACCGGATCGGTCTTGGTCCGCAACGGGATCTCGGTCTCGTCGACCTCGACAAGGCCAGCGAGCGGCGCGCGGCCCGGCGCGACCATGGCGCGGCGCAGCTTGGCGCACAGCAGCCACGCGGACTTGTAGGAACCGAGCCCGAGTTGCTTTTGCAATTGCAGCGCCGAAATCCCATTCGAATGGGTGGCCATGAGATAGGCGGCCCAGAACCATGCGATCAAAGGCAGCTTCGAACCATGCATGATTGTGCCGGCCGTGGCCGAGGTCTGCTTGCCGCAGGCGGCGCATTCGAAGGTGAAGGGCTTTCCGCCATGCGGCCACCCCTTGGCGCCGGCGCATGCCGGACATCGAAACCCCGAGGGCCAGCGGGCTGCGACAAGCCAGGCGGCGCAGGTGTCGTCGTCGGGAAATTGGCGCTGGAACTCGACCAGCGAGGCGGGAAAATCGGGCATGGCTGGGCTCTCAAGCCAATCGGATGTTCATGTTATGTTCTTACCCGAAGCGCCCGCCCTTGTCACTACCCATTGTAGGCCCGGAGCCTAAGGGATAAGCCTTCAAGCGGATATTCGCCTGCGTCCCCGCCTGATGAGGCCGTAGCGTGCCGGCGCTCGACAGATTGCCGCCCGCCAACGCCCATATCCGGCCCCACCCCCCTTTCGACGACAATCCCCCGATGTCGGGCAGACCTAAAGCGCCAAATCATTCTCCGCGATCAACCGCAAACCCAAGTCCGACAGGCTGCTAGGGACCGAAAAGGTCAACACTGTTCTAATTGTCGTTTGAGGATCGGTCGCTCTTTTGCGCAACCACCCCTTCAGCCGAGGACCGCTTTCTCGCGCTTCCTGCCCGTTCGTACGGTCGCCCTTGAAGGGCAGCTCAACGGGCTGTTAAGGCCGGATTAGAGGCCACTGTCGGCAGTCGCCTGGCGTCGGAAACACAATGGGGACGCTTTGACGCGGGACGAGCATCTCGCTTGGTGCAAAAGACGCGCGCTCGAATACGTTGACGCGGGCGACCTTACGCACGCGGTCGCCAGCATGGCGTCCGATCTCAAGACGCATCCGGATACTGACAACCCGGCGCTCAACGGATTAGTAATGATCGGGATGATGTACGTGACGGACGGCGATAAGGCCGCCGTGCAGCGCTGGATCGAACGTTTTCGATGACAGAAGGCTAAGAACCGCTAAGCCATGCCGACGGTTGATCTTACCGACGACGAGTGCGTAGCGGTAACGGCGGCGATCCGGCGCGCCATCGAAGACGACCGGTTTCCCCACGCCCCGCGCCTCGACCGCTGCGCGCGGCGCTGGCAAAGTTCGACGCGGCGCCGAAGCTAACCCCTGAGCCACAGCCGCTGCCAAAGGCGCCGCCGCGACCGGCAAGGGAACGAGGGCGTTCATGAGCGCGCCTCCTCTTCTTTCGCCGGCAAGCCCAGTGCCTGCCGTGCGCCACGCTCGATACGGCCATAGCCTCACCAATGCGCAGGGAATCCCCAGGACTGGCCTCGGCTAGGGCCATCTCATAGCAGATGGACGTCAGTGGCCCCGGATGGGCAACGTAGGGTACCCCGTCTCGGGTCCTTCCTAGGGGGTGTACCACTGCACGGGCGGGACGCGCGGACTCGCCAGTCGCAGGGCGATTAGCGTCCTAAACTCGCTCCTAAACTCGCTCCTAAAGTCGCCGGAAACGCCAGGAAAACGGCGTTTTCGTCCTAAACTCGCCGTCCGTCCTAAACTCGTCCTAAACTCGATCGCTGCGCTTCGTCGCCTCCCGTCGAGCGCCGCGGTGTAAGCCGCCGGAGCAATACTCCCTCACTGAAGCGGCCGGATTTCCCGTAGCGCCGGAGCAAAAGTCCGGCAGTAGATATCCCTTTGCGTTGGGCCGGCAGAGGGTGGGGGATGAAGGGCGTGGAGCTTTATGGGCGCGTTCGCTACGCGGTTCAGATCGAGGGGTTGAGCCATCGCGCGGGCGGCGAACACGAGCGACACGTTGTATTGTGTCCGAAGGTGGCGCTCTTCTTAGGAACAGCAATAGCTCCACCAAGTTTCGATATTGCGCGCTATTCAAATCGTAAAGCGCGTACTTTCGCCCCGCGTAAATCCCCCCGCGCGGGGTTTTTTTGCCAAAGCAGATGCGATCGCCTTCGCACGCGTCCCTCTCTCGAAGGTCGCGCCATTAGACAGCGAAATCGCCGGCGACCTTCTCGTCGTCGAGCACATGCGCCTTCTCGGCCGTCTCGCACATCTGTTCGACCGTGATCGCATCGAGATTGGCGAGAAAGGTTTCGCCCGCCCTGCGGACGGCCGGATCGATGACCCGCTCAAGCAGCACCGAGTTTGCGTCGACAGCCTGCGGCGGCCAGTCTTCACAAGACCGCTCTCCCACCTCGTCGGCGCGTCGTCAGCAAGCCGGGCACGCAGGGCGCGTGCGACGTGAAAGAGAAACGAGTTGTCACGTATGTCAAGGCTATCCGTGGATCCCGGTCAAATTCTTGACCAACCGCCGACGCAATCCGACGGCGAAGTTCAACCGACGACCAATGCCGAAGTCGTGTTCAAGGGCCGCAACGTAGAAATCCCCGACCACTACCGGGTCTACGTCTCCCAAAAACTCGCCCGCCTCGAGCGGTTCGATCGCTCCATCTATCTCTTCGATGTCGAGCTCAAACACGCGCCCAACCGGCGCCAGCGCAAATCGTGTCAGCGCGTGGAGATCACCGCCCGTGGCCGTGGGCCGGTAAGCCGGGCGGAGGCCTGCGCCGACAGCTTCTATGCGGCGTTCGAGTCCGCGGTCGACAAGCTGGAGAACCGGCTGCGCCGGGTCAAGGACCGGCGCAAAGTCCACTACGGCGACAAGACGCCGGTGTCGCTGGCCGCCGCCACCGCGGTCGTGCCGCCACCGCGGCAGGAACGCATGCCCGAGCCGCCCGTCGAGCATGACGGCGCCGAGACGGGCCACGAGCCCGGACGGATCGTGCGGACCAAGGAGCACCCTGCCACGCCGATGACGGTCGACGACGCGCTCTACGAGATGGAGCTCGTCGGACACGACTTCTTCTTGTTCCACGACAAGCAGACCGAACGGCCGTGCGTGGTCTACCGCCGACACGCCTACGACTACGGGCTGATCAGGCTCTCCTGACGGGGTCATCAGGCGGCGACCCGTCCCCCGCAAGCGGGTGGGGGTACCCCCAGCCGCGCAGCGGTGAGGGGGCGTACCCCCAGCGCCCGGCAGTGCCGCGCTTGCGATCGCCGCCACGGCGGCCTCTGCGGGGTTGTCACCTACGATGGGAGTCGCCTTATAGAAGAGACTCCTACCAACAGGGGACATAGCTGTGCTGTCGAAGTTGCTGCGCCTTGGCGAAGGTCGCATGCTCAAGCGTCTCAAGCGGGTGGCTGACTACGTCAACACCTTGTCCGACGAGGTCGAGAAGCTGACCGACGCCGAGCTGCGGGCCAAGACCGATGAGTTCAAGAAGCGGCACGCCGACGGCGAAAGCCTCGACGACCTGCTACCCGAGGCGTTCGCGGTGGCCCGGGAGGCGGCCTGGCGGGTGCTCGACCAGCGCCCGTTCGACGTGCAGGTGATGGGCGCGGCGGCGCTGCACTTCGGCAACGTCGCCGAGATGAAGACCGGTGAGGGCAAGACCCTGACCTCGGTGCTGCCGGCCTACCTCAACGGCATCGGCGGCAAGGGCGTGCACGTCGTCACGGTCAACGACTACCTGGCCAAACGCGACAGCGAGTGGATGGGCCGCGTGCACCGCTTCCTCGGTCTGGACGTCGGCGTGATCCTCGCGCAGATGACGCCCGACGAGCGTCGCGTGGCCTACCACGCCGACATCACCTACGGCACCAACAACGAGTTCGGCTTCGACTACCTGCGCGACAACATGGCGCATTCGCTCGACGACCTGGTGCAGCGCGGGCACAACTTCGCCATCGTCGACGAGGTCGACTCCATCCTGATCGACGAGGCGCGCACGCCGCTGATCATCTCCGGGCCCGCCGACGGCGCCTCCAACTGGTACCTCGAGTTCGCCCGGTTGGCGCCGCTGATGGAAAAGGACGTCCACTACGAGGTGGACCTGCGCAAACGCACTGTCGGCGTGCACGAACTCGGCGTCGAGTTCGTCGAGGACCAGCTCGGCATCGACAACCTCTACGAGGCCGCCAACTCGCCGCTGGTCAGCTACCTCAACAACGCGCTGAAGGCCAAGGAGCTGTTCAACCGCGACAAGGACTACATCGTCCGCGACGGCGAGGTGCTCATCGTCGACGAGTTCACCGGCCGCGTGCTCATCGGCCGCCGCTACAACGAGGGCATGCACCAGGCCATCGAGGCCAAGGAGCACGTCGAGATCAAGGCCGAGAACCAGACGCTGGCCACCATCACGCTGCAGAACTACTTCCGGCTCTACGACAAGCTGGCCGGCATGACCGGTACCGCCCAGACCGAGGCGGCCGAGCTGCACGAGATCTACAAGCTCGGGGTGGTCCCCATCCCGACCAACAAGCCGATGATCCGCACCGACCAGTCCGACCTGATCTACAAGACCGAGGAGGCCAAGTACATCGCGGTGGTCGACGACGTCGCCGAGCGCTACGAGAAGGGCCAGCCCGTCCTGATCGGCACCACCAGCGTCGAGCGCTCGGAGTACCTGTCGCGGCAGTTCCAGAAGCGCCGCATCCCGCACAACGTGCTCAACGCCAAGTACCACGAGCAGGAGGCGGGCATCATCGCCGAGGCGGGCCGCCGCGGCGGCATCACCGTCGCCACCAACATGGCCGGCCGCGGTACCGACATCGTGCTGGGCGGCAACGTCGACTTCCTCACCGACCAGCGGCTGCGCGAGCGCGGCCTCGACCCGGTGGAGACCCCCGACGAGTACGAGGCCGCCTGGCACGAGGAGCTGCCCCTGGTCAAGGCGGAGGCCGGCAAGGAGGCCGCCGAGGTGGTCGAGGCCGGCGGCCTGTACGTGCTCGGCACCGAGCGCCACGAGTCGCGACGCATCGACAACCAGCTGCGCGGCCGCTCCGGCCGGCAGGGCGACCCGGGCGAGTC
The DNA here is from genome assembly GCA_963850895.1 of uncultured Actinomycetota bacterium. Classification (GTDB taxonomy): domain Bacteria; phylum Actinomycetota; class Actinomycetes; order Mycobacteriales; family Mycobacteriaceae; genus Mycobacterium. Next base: position 8,387 of record CAWKNK010000015.1, read on the forward strand.
GCGCTTCTACCTGTCGCTGGGCGACGAGCTGATGCGCCGGTTCAACGGCGCGGCGCTGGAGGCGATGCTGACCCGGCTGAACCTGCCCGACGACGTGCCGATCGAAGCCAAGATGGTCACCCGGGCGATCAAGAGCGCGCAGACCCAGGTCGAGCAGCAGAACTTCGAGGTCCGCAAGAACGTCCTCAAGTACGACGAGGTGATGAACCAGCAGCGCAAGGTGATCTATGCCGAGCGTCGCCGCATCCTGGAAGGCGAGAACGTCAAGGAGCAGGCGCTGGGCATGGTCCGCGACGTGGTCACCGCCTACGTCGACGGCGCGACGTCCGAAGGCTACGCCGAGGATTGGGACCTGGAGGCGTTGTGGACGGCGCTCAAGACGCTGTACCCGGTCGGCATCGACCACGAGACGTTGATGCGCCTGGACGGTGACTCCGAGCGCGACGACCTCACCCGCGAGGAGCTGCTCGACGCGCTGGTCGAGGACGCCGAACGCGCTTACGCCGCAAGGGAAGCCGAGCTCGAGGAGCTCGCGGGCGAGGGCGCGATGCGCCAGCTGGAACGCAACGTGTCTGCTCAACGTCATCGACCGCAAGTGGCGCGAGCACCTCTACGAGATGGACTACCTCAAGGAGGGCATCGGGCTGCGCGCGATGGCGCAGCGCGACCCGCTGGTGGAGTACCAGCGCGAGGGCTACGACATGTTCATGGCCATGCTCGACGGCATGAAAGAGGAGTCGGTCGGGTTCCTGTTCAACGTCACCGTCGAGGCGGTGCCGTCTCCGCAGGTCGCACCGGTGGAGGCGCCGGAAGGGCCTGGCGGAGTTCGCGACCGCCGCCGCGGGGGCCGAGCAGCAGGGCGCCAAGACGACGGCGCGTGCGCGAAGAGGCCCCAAGCACGTTGCGCGCCAAGGGAATCGACAGTCTTGATAGTGAGGCGCCCGCGCTTACGTATTCCGGCCCGTCGGAGGACGGCTCGGCGCAGGTGCAGCGCAACGGCGGCGACGCCAAGACGCCGGCCGGGGCTCCCGGCGGCGCCAGCCGGCGCGAGCGGCGCGAAGCCGCGCGCCGGCAAGGTCGCGGCGCCAAGCCACCCAAATCGGTGAAGCGCCGCTAGCCGCTCCCACCCCCCACCGAGCGTGCGGCTAGCTTCACACTCGGCGACGAACGTGCGGCTAGCTTCACACTCGGCGGTGCCCGAAGATTTGAGGCGACACGCCCCATGCGTTGATGGGCGTGCGTGCGCGCACGATTCACGCATGATCACTTCGCGCACCCCGTTGGACGCCGCCACGGCCGTCCTGCAAAATCCCCACCTGCCCGCCGGCGATGACGAACGATTCGTCGGCTTCGGTGTGATGGGCCTTCCGTTCGCCAGCGGACACTACCTGGCGCTGCGGCACTTTCCGGCGACGTCGTTCTCGCCCGGCTACCGGTCGGTGTGGCACCGCGATCCCGACGGTGTCTGGACCTTCTACGCGACCACCCCGGGTCCACAGAGTTGCGCCCGCTTCTTCAGCTCGGCGACGCCCAACGATGCGGTGCAGTGCGACATCGACGTCGCCTGGGTCACCCCGTGGTCGCTGTTCGTCGAGATCCCGGGATTGCTTGCGTGGCAGATCGATATCGGCGCCACCCCGTCGACGCGGCTGATGAGCGCGGTCGGCGGACGGTTGCCGGCGCGCGCGTGGACGAACCGGGCGGTGCTGGCCGCCCTGGGCAGAGCCGCCGGCCCGACCCTGCGCGCCGGCACGGTACGGCTCTCGGGAACGGCGCCCAACGGCCAGCGATTCATGATCGCCCCCGCGCGGGTTTGGTCGGTGGAGCACTCGCGCGCGGTATGGCGCGATGCGGACCTCGGACCGGTCGGGCCGCTGCCGCGTCAGCCGCGGCTGGCGGGCTTCCGGCCGCCGCAGCGCGGCCTGTTCGTGGTGGGCTCGGGACATTTCGAAACGTTCGACGCCGGCCACCATCATGCCGTCGGACCCACTGCGTCAATCGGCTGACCGCGGGCCGATGAGCTGGGCACAATGAGGCCCATGTCGGAGCCCGAACTGCCGACCCGCGCGGAGCTGCTGGCCGCGCTGTCGGTGGCGATCGACCTCGGCCTGGGCCAGCCCGCCGAGCACATGCTCCGGGCGGCCCTCATCGGCGACCAGACTTGCCGACCGACTCGGGCTCGACACCGAACAACGAGACTGCACCTACTACACGACCTTGGTCATGTGGATCGGCTGTCACGCCGACTCGCATGAATACGCGCGGTGGTTCGGCGACGACATCGCCGTGCGCCACGACTCGTATCTCGTTGACTGGTCGGGGTTACCGTACTTGCGGTTCCTGGCCGGCAACGTGGGTCGCGGCCAGCCGCTCGCGCACCGGTTGAGTGTGATGGCAACGCTGTTCGCCGACGCGCGCGGCAACATCTCCCGGTTGATCCACTCGCATTGCACCTCGGCCGCCGTGCTGGCCGACCGAATCGGCCTGGGCCCCAACGTGCAGGCGGCGGTTGCGTTCGCGTTCGAGCGCTACGACGGCGGCGGGCTGCCCGCCGGCGCCCACGGCGACGAGATCCCGATTCAGATGCGGATCGCTCAGCTGGCCGACATGGTCGAGGTGCACCACCGCACCTATGGCGCTGGCGGGGGCCGTGGCCATGGTGCGCGATCGGCGCGGCGGGCAATTCGATCCCCGGGTCGCCGACGCCTTCCTGTGCCACGCCGAGGAAGTCCTGGCGGGCCCGCCGGCCGGCGACGCCTGGGCGGTGGCCCTGTCCGCGGCGCCCGATCATCACCAGCGGCTGGACGACCAATCGCTGGACGCCCTGCTCGTCGCCCTCGGCGACTTCGTCGACCTGAAATGTCCGTTCACCCTTGGCCATTCGCGCGCGGTGGCCCGGCTCGCCGGGGAAGCCGCGCGGGCCGCGGGTGTCGACGCCGCCGCGGTGGCGTTGACACGACGCGCGGGCCACGTCCACGACCTGGGCCGCATCGGGGTGTCGAATCAGATCTGGTCCCGGCAAGGGGCGTTGACGGCCTCGGAGTTCGAACGCGATTCGACTGCATCCCTATTTGACGGTGCGCATCCTCAACCAGGTTCCGGGGCTCCGGCAGCTCGCGGAGGTCGCCGGCAATCACCATGAGTGCCTTGAACGGCTCGGGATATCCGCGTGGCCTCACCGGGCCCGCGCTCAGCCTGCCGGACCGCATCCTGGCCGCCGCGGTCTGCTACCAGTCCGCCTGCGAGCCGAGGCCGTATCGCGAACAGCTCTCCCCGGACGCGGCGGCCCGGCGGCTGCGGGGGCGGGTGCAGGCCGGCGAACTCGAATCAGTCGCCGTCGAAGCGGTGCTGCACGCGGCGGGACAACCGGCGCAACGGCCCAACGTGCGGCCGGACGGGTTGACCCCCAGGGAGATCGAGGTGCTGTGCCTGGTCGCGCGCGGCGCCTCCAACAAGGAGATCGCGGCGTCGTTGGTGATCAGCGAGAAGACCGCCCGCAACCACGTCGAGCGAACCTACGCCAAGATCGGCGTATCGAACCGCATCGGCGCCAGCAGGTACGCGCTGCGAAACGGACTGGTCAAAAATACCTAGGGCCCGCTTCGCGAAGATGAGGCAAACGACCTATAGGCGAGCGCGCGCACGCGGCGGACACTTAGCCCATGAAGCGATACATGACGCTCGGTTACGGCGCCGCGGCGTACCTGCTCTTCCTCGCGGCCTTTTTGTATCTCATTGGTTTCGTGGGCAACCTCGCGGTGCCACGAAGCGTCGATCGTGGGCTCGCCGCGCCCATCGCCGAGGCGGTGCTGATCAACGCGGCGTTGGTCGTCTTGTTCGGTGTCCAGCACAGCGTGATGGCCCGGCCCGCGTTCAAGCGATGGTGGGCGCGGTTCGTGCCGTCGTCGATCGAGCGCAGCACCTACGTGCTGCTGTCGAGCGTGGTGCTGGCCCTGCTGTACTGGCAATGGCGAACGATGCCGACGGTCATCTGGGATGTGCGGGTGCCGGCCGCCCGCGCGGTGCTGTGGGTGCTGTTCTGGCTCGGCTGGGCGATAGCGCTGCTGGCGACCTTCCTGATCAACCATTTCGACCTGTTCGGGCTCCGGCAGGTGTATCTGGCGTCGCGCCAAAAGCCCTACACCAGCGTTGAATTTCGCGTCCGCCTGCTCTACCGCGTGGTGCGTCACCCGCTGATGCTCGGGATGGTCATCGCGTTCTGGGCGGCGCCCGTCATGACGGCCGGGCATCTGCTGTTCTCGACGGGTATGACGATCTACATCCTGATCGCCACGCAGCTCGAAGAGCGTGACCTGGTCGCGTCACTCGGCAACCAATACCGCGATTACCGCCGCGAGGTGTCGATGCTGCTGCCGATTCCGCGCCGCACCGGAACGGGGATGGCCCGGCAGGGCTGATTCTTCAGCGGCTCGGCGAACCGGTGACTGCGCCGTCGTCCGACCTGTCAGGATTGACGGTATGGATGTCAAGGAGGTGCTGCTGCCGGGCGTCGGCCTTCGCTACGAATTCACCGATCACAAGGGCGACCGCATCGGCATCATCGCGCGGCGAAGCGGCGACTTCGAGGTCGTCGTCTATGCCCGCGAGGATCCGGACGAGGCCCGGCCGCTCCTGCACCTCAGTGACGAAGAGGCCGAGGCGGTGGCCCAGATCCTGGGGGCGCCCCGATCGCCGAGCGGTTCACCGAGCTGGCCAGGGAAATACCCGGACTCGAGACGGGGCAAGTTCACATCCTGGCCGATAGCCCCTTCGTGGGCCGCCCCTTGGGTGACACCCACGCCCGCACCCGCACCGGCGCCTCCATCGTCGCGATCGTGCGTAACGAGGAAGTGCTCGCCTCGCCCGGGCCGGCCGAAATGCTATATGCCCGAGACGTTTTGATCGTAATCGGAACCCGGGACGGCATCGCCGGCGTCGAACAGATCATCGACAAGGGCTGAGTCGGTGCAAGTTTCGTGGGCGCTGCTGCTACAGCTCGGCGCCCTCCTGGCCACGCTGGCCATAGTGGGCGGCGTCGCACGCCGATTCGCGTTGTCCCCGATCCCGGTGTACCTGCTTGCGGGTCTGTCGCTGGGTAAGGGCGGGATCCTGCCGCTGGACGCCGGCGGCCAGTTCATCACGACAGGCGCGCCCATCGGTGTCGTGCTGCTGCTGCTGACCCTGGGCCTGGAGTTCTCCGCGGCCGAATTCGCCGCCAGCCTGCGCCACCACCTGCCGTCCGCGGGGTCGACATCGTCCTCAATGCGGCGCCCGGCGCGGTTGCCGGCTGGCTGCTGGGATTGGACGGCGTGGCGATCCTGTGCCTGGCCGGCGTCACCTACATCTCCTCCTCGGGTGTGATTGCCCGCCTGCTGGAGGACTTGCGCCGGCTCGGTAACCGGGAGACGCCGGCGGTGCTTTCCGTGCTGGTCCTCGAAGACTTCGCGATGGCGGCCTACCTGCCGCTGTTCGCCGTTCTGGCATCGGGCGGCGGGTGGCTGCGCGCCGTCGGCGGCATGGTGGTGGCGGTGGCCGCGCTGTTGGCGGCGTTCACCGCGTCCTACCGCTGGGGTCACCACGTCGGCCGGCTGGTCGAGCACCCCGACTCCGAACAGCTGCTGCTGAGGGTGCTGGGCATCACCTTGATCGTGGCGGCGCTGGCCGAATCCCTGCACGCATCGGCCGCCGTGGGCGCGTTCCTGGTGGGGCTCACGCTGACCGGGGAAACGGCGGACCGGGCGCGTCAGGTGCTGGGCCCGTTGCGGGACCTGTTCGCCGCGATTTTCTTCCTGGCGATCGGCTTTTCGGTCGACCCGCACGCGCTGATCCCGATGCTTCCCGCGGCGCTGATACTGGCCGCGGTGACCGCGGCGACCAAGGTGGCCACCGGGATCTTCGCCGCCCGCCGCGACGGAGTGGCGCGGCGCGGGCAATTGCGCGCGGGCACCGCGCTGGTCGCCAGGGGCGAATTCTCGCTGATCATCATCGGATTGGCGGGCACATCGATCCCCGCGGTCGCCGCGCTGGCGACGTCGTACGTGTTCATCATGGCGATCGCGGGGCCGGTGCTGGCCCGCTACACGGGCGGTCCGCTGGCGCCCAGCGCCGGGCCTTCGCGCTGACCCGGCGGTCAACCGATGTGCAGGGCCACCACCAGCCACCGGGCGCCGGCGCCGGTGGGCACCCGCTCGACGCGGCAGGCGATGGCGTGGATCCGGTTCCCGCGGCTGTACGAGCCGGAAACCTCCGCCGCGGCCTCCGGGTCCCGGTGACCGGCCGGCTGCACCCGCATCCGCCGCAGCACCGCGGCGCCCGCGTGCCCGGCCGCCGCATGGCCCACCGACACGACGGAATCCACCAGGCTGGGCGTCAGCAAGGGGCGCAGCTGGGCGGCCGGGCGGCGGCGGTCGATGACTTCGAGCACCCGGCGCAGCGCGCCGTCGGCGAAGATCGCCGCCTGGCGCATCTGCGCGGACATGGCCGCGCGGGGCTCCGCGGCCGGTTGCCGGCCGGGCGGGTAGGGCCGGTGGGGCGCGTGGGTGCTGCGCCGGCGCAACGGTGCGTGTGACGATTGCCGGCACGCGGGAACGTCTCGCGGTATGGCTTGTGTAGGAGGCTCGTAGTCGACGACGGGCAGGACGGCGAAGGCCTCGGGCACACCCACGACAGGACTAGTGTTCAACGCGCACTCTCCAACTCTTCGGTCGAACCGGGAGCCCGCTGGAGAGTGGCAGGCAGTGGTCATCATGGCACAACTAGGGCTCGCGCGTACCCGCGCTCGGCCGGGGTCCGGCCCGACGATTACCGTGTGCGGGACATCCCTCGACGCGACGATTCGATGAGGAGGACAGCACCCTATGGTGACGCGGTTGTCCCCATCGGACGCGTCGTTTTTTCGGCTGGAAAACACGGCCACGCCGATGTACGTCGGATCGCTGTCGATCCTGCGCCGTCCGCGCGCGGGCTTGAGCTACGAGAAGCTGCTGGCCACCGTCGAACAGCGGTTGCCCCAAATCCCGCGGTATCGGCAGAAAGTCCGGGAGGTGAGGGTCGGCTCGACCCGGCCCGTGTGGGTCGACGACGCCGACTTCGACATCACCTATCACGTGCGGCGCTCTGCGCTGCCCTCCCCGGGCAGCGACGAACAGCTGCACGAGCTCATCGCCCGGCTCGCCGCCCGGCCGCTGGACAAGTCGCGGCCGCTGTGGGAGATGTATCTGGTCGAGGGCCTGTCCAAGAACCGGGTCGCCCTCTACACCAAGTCGCATCAAGCCCTGATCAACGGCATGACGGCGCTGGAGATCAACCACGTCATCGCCGACCGCACCAAGCGCCCGCCGGCGTTTCCCGAAGACATCTGGGTACCGGAACGCGACCCGGGTGACGCGCGGCTGATTTTCGGTGCCATCGGCGACTGGTTGGTGGGGCCGGGCACCCAGCTGCAGGCCGTCGGGTCGGCCATCGGCGGGCTGGTCACCAACCATGGCGAACTCCTCGCCGCCGGCCGCCGGGTCCTCGATTTCGCGCGCAACGTGGCGCGCGGCACCGCGCCCAGCAGCCCGCTCAATGCCACCGTTTCACGCCACCGGCGGTTCACGGTCGCGTGCGGCAACCTCGACGACTACCGCACCGTGCGCGCGCGGTATGACTGCGACGTCAACGATGTGGTGCTGGCCGTGATCGCGGGCGCCTTGGGCAACTGGCTGATGTCGCGCGGGGTGGCGGTGTCGCCGACCGCGACGGTGCGGGCCATGGCGCCGCTCTCCATCTACGCCGACGCCCAGCTCGACGCGACCGGCCCCGGCCAGTCCATCAGCCAGGTGGTGCCGTACCTGGTTGACCTGCCGGTGGGGGAGCCGAACGCGGTGGTGCGGTTGTCGCAGATCGCGCACGCCACCGAGTCGAACCCGACGGCCGCCCGCCTGGTGGACGCCAGGACCATCGTCACCCTGTCGGGATTTGCGCCGCCCACGCTGCATGCCATGGGTATCCGCGTCGCCACCAGTTTCCCCAGCTTTTCCAGGCGGACGTTCAACCTGCTGATCACCAACGCGCCCGGGGCTCAGTCGCAGATGTACATCGCCGGCACCAAGTTGCTCGAGACCTACGCGGTTCCGCCGCTGCTGCACAACCAGGCGCTGGCCATCAGCGTGACGTCCTATAACGGCATGCTGTATTTCGGCATCAATGCCGACCGCGAAGCGATGAGCGACGTCGACCTGCTGCCCGGCCTGTTGAGCCAATCGCTCGCGGAATTGCTCGAAGCTTCCCGGTAATTAGTCGCAGTGAAATGCGGTGGCCGGTTCTATCATTCGTTGATGTGAGCACCGTGACAAAGGGCGTGAAGGCGAAGGCAGCGAAATCAACGGCGCCGAACGCGCCCACGATTTCCGACGACGTATACCGGGCCGAATTATTCCGGCTGCAAACGGAATTGGTGAGGCTGCAAGAGTGGGTGCGGCATGCGGGCCAACGTCTGGTGGTCGTTTTCGAAGGCCGCGACGGAGCGGGCAAGGGCGGAACCATCAAGCGGATCACCGAATATCTCAACCCGCGCGTCGCCCGCATCGCGGCGTTGCCCGCTCCGACCGAACGGGAACGCGGCCAGTGGTATTACCAGCGTTACATCGCCCACCTTCCCGCCAGAGGGGAAATCGTGCTGTTCGATCGGTCGTGGTACAACCGCGCCGGCGTGGAAAAGGTCATGGGATTTTGTACGCCGCAAGAGTATGTGCTGTTTTTGCGGCAGACCCCGATTTTCGAGCAGATGCTGATCGATGACGGGATCCTGCTGCGCAAGTACTGGTTTTCGGTTTCCGCGTCCGAGCAGCTGCGCCGGTTCAAGGCGCGGCGGAATGATCCTGTGCGGCAATGGAAGCTCAGCCCGATGGACACGGAATCGCTGTATCAGCGGGAGGACTATTCACGCGCCAAGGACGAGATGATGGTGCACACCGATACCCCGGTCAGCCCTTGGTATGTCGTGGAATCGGACATCAAAAAGCACGCGCGGTTGAACATGATGGCGCATCTTCTGTCTACGATCGAATACCACGACGTCGAGCGGCCCCACGTCAAACTGCCCAAAAATCCGGTGGTGAGCGGGAACTACCAGCGCCCGCCGCGGGAGCTGTCCAAGTACGTCGACGACTACGCGGCCACACTGATCGGGGATCGATGACGCTCGTCTACATTCCGGCCACGCTGGCCATGTTGCAGCGGCTCGTCGCCGACGGCTCGTTGATGCCCGTCAACGGCACCGCGTTCGCGCTGACGCCGACGTTGCGCGAGGCGTACGCCGAGGGCGACGACGACGAGCTCGCCGACGTCGCGCTGCGCGAGGCGGCGCTGGCGTCGCTGCGGCTGCTGGCCGACTCCGAAGCTGAAGGAGCCGCTGGCAAAGCCGGATCCCTGCCGCCGCGGCGCGCGGTGCTGGCCGCCGAGGTCGGCGACGTCAGCTACCGCCCGGATCTCGACGACGCCGTGGTGCGGCTGGGCGCGCCCGTCGCGCTGGAGGACGTGATCGCCGCGTACGTCGACAACGCGGGCGCCGAGCCGGACGTGACCAAGGCGATCGAGGTCATCGACGCCGCCGATCTGGGCGACGAGGATGCCGAATTGATCGTCGGCGACGCGCAAGACCATGATTTGGCGTGGTACGCCAACCAGGAGCTGCCGTTTCTGCTTGAGCTGCTCTGACGGGCGGAAATGTGATGCATTCCGGGCCACGACCCTAGCTACGACACCGTAGGTTACGGTACCGTAGGTTTCGTGAGGCGCACAGAATCGATCACAATGTGAGCGTAAGCCAGAAGCCGCATAGTGAGCAGGAGCTTCCTCTGGGCAGACGTAACCCATCGATTACGGGCCACGTCGTCGACACCAAGCGGCCCGTCGTCGCGGGCGCCGACCGGCATCCCGGTTGGCATGCGCTGCGCAAGATAGCCGCGCGCATCACGACACCGCTGCTGCCCGACGACTACCTGCATCTGGCCAATCCGCTGTGGTCGGCGCGCGAACTGCGGGGCCGCATCCTCGCGGTGCGCCGCGAGACGGAGGATTCCGCGACCGTGGTGATCAAGCCGGGCTGGGGCTTCAACTTCGACTACCAGCCGGGCCAGTACATCGGGATCGGCCTGCTGATGGACGGACGCTGGCGCTGGCGGTCGTATTCGCTCACGTCCAGCCCCGCCGAGACGTCCGGATCCGGCTCGACACGCACCGTGACCATCACCGTGAAGGCGATGCCCGAAGGGTTCCTCTCGACCCACCTGGTGGCGGGGGTCGAGCGGGGGACCATCATCCGGCTGGCCGCGCCGCAGGGCAACTTCGTGCTGCCCGACCCGGCGCCGTCGTCGATTCTGTTCCTCACCGCCGGATCCGGGATCACGCCGGTGATGTCCATGCTGCGAACCCTGGTGCGCCGCAACCAGATTGGTGACATCACGCACGTGCATTCGGCGCCCACCGAGTCTGACGTGATGTTTCGCGCCGAGTTGGCCGCGCTGGCCGCCGACCATCCGGGCTATCGCCTACTGCTGCGCGAAACCCGCACCCAGGGTCGGCTCGACCTCGCCCTGCTCGGCCACGAGGTACCGGACTGGCGCGAACGGCACACCTGGGCCTGCGGGCCGGAGGGCATGCTGACCCAGGCCGAGAAGATCTGGTCGGCGGCGGGGATCGGCGACCGGCTGCACCTCGAGCGTTTCGCCGTGTCCAAGGCCGCGCCGGCGGGCGCCGGCGGAACGGTCACCTTCGCCCGCAGCGGGCGTGCCGTCGCCGCTGATGCCGCGACGTCGCTGATGGACGCGGGCGAGGGTGTCGGTGTGCAGATGCCCTTCGGCTGCCGAATGGGTATATGTCAGTCGTGCGTGGTTGGCCTGGTGGAGGGTCACGTCCGTGACCTGCGCACCGGCGCGGAACACGAACCGGGCACCCGGATTCAGACCTGCATATCGGCCGCCTCCGGCGATTGCGTGCTCGACATCTAAAGGCTACTCACAGGTAACCTACGGGTTCGTAGGTTACGATAGCGTAGGTCAGTAACACGCAACGACCGCAGGGAGAAAAAGACGATGGCGATCACCGACGTCGACGTATTCGCCCATCTGACGGACGCCGACATCGAAAGCCTGGCCGTTGAGCTCGACGCCATCCGCCAGGACATTGAAGACTCTCGTGGGGCGCGCGACGCCCGCTACATCCGCCGCACCATCGCAGCCCAGCGCGCGCTGGAGGTGGCCGGCCGGCTGATGCTGACCGCCAGTTCGCGGCGCTCGGCCTGGTGGGCGGGAACCGTCACACTGGGCGTGGCCAAGATCGTCGAGAACATGGAAATCGGCCACAACGTCATGCACGGCCAGTGGGACTGGATGAACGACCCGGAGATCCACTCCTCGACCTGGGAGTGGGACATGAGCGGGTCGTCCAAGCACTGGCGCTACACCCACAACTTCGTGCACCACAAGTACACCAACATCCTCGGGATGGACGACGACGTCGGCTACGGCTTGCTGCGCGTCACCCGCGACCAGCGCTGGAAGCGCTTCAACGTCTTCAACCTGGTGTACAACACCCTGCTCGCGCTCCTCTTCGAGTGGGGCGTGGGCCTGCAGCACGTCGAGCTCGGCAAGATCGTCAAGAAGCGGATGGATCACGACGACGCCCGGCAAAGGACGGACGAGTTCCTGGCCAAGGCCGGTCGGCAGGTGCTCAAGGACTATGTCGCCTTCCCGGCGCTGACCGCGCTGTCGCCCGGAGCCACGTACACGTCCACGTTGAAGGCCAACGCGGTTGCCAACGTGATCCGCAACGTGTGGGCCAACGCCGTCATCTTCTGCGGCCATTTCCCCGACGGCGCGGAGAAATTCACCAAGACCGACATGATCGGCGAAACCAAGGGCCAGTGGTACCTGCGTCAGATGCTGGGCAGCGCCAACTTCGAGGCCGGGCCCGCGCTGCGGTTCATGAGCGGCAACCTGTGCCACCAGATCGAGCACCACTTGTACCCGGACCTGCCGAGCAACCGGCTGCACGAGATCTCGGTGCGAGTGCGCGAGGTCTGCGACAAGTACGACCTGCCCTACACCACCGGCTCGTTCCTGATGCAGTACGGCAGGACCTGGCGCACCATCGCCAAACTGTCGCTGCCGAACAAGTATCTGCGCGACAGCGCCGACGACGCGCCGGAAACCCGTAGCGAGCGCATGTTCGCCGAGCTGGAGCCCGGTTTCGCGGGCACCGACCCGCAGACCGGCCGGCGGCGCGGGCTCAAGACCGCCATCGCGACCGTGCGTGGCTGGCGGCGTGCCAAGCGCGCGCAGCGTGCCGCGCGGCGGGCGATCGGCGGCGCCGACGACCTGGCGGCCTAGCGTTCGCCACCGAACGGCGGGTGGTCTAGCGTGACCCATGCGGGGGCCGCCTGGGAGGAGCCAGCCATGGGTGATGAGGACGTGCGGGTCGCCCTGCGGCGCCACTGGGCGGCCTCAGACGCCAACGACTTCGCGACGGAGCACCAAATCTACCGAGCCGATGCGGTTCTCGAGTATCCGCAATCGGGCGAGCGCATCCGCGGTCGAGCCCACATCCAGGCATCGCGCACCGCCCAGCCGAACGCGAAACGCTTCACCGTGCGGCGGGTGCTCGGCGGCGGCGATCTCTGGATCAGCGAGCTCGTGCTGACGTATGACGGGCAACCGTTCTATGTGGTCAGCGTGATGGAATTCGACAACGGGGAAGTCGTCCGCGAGACGCAGTACTTCGGCGATGCCTTCGAGCCTGGGCCATCCCGGGCTCAATGGGTCGAACGGATGGACTGATCGCACCGCCCTACGTTCGCATCACTTCCGTGATCCCGATCGGCCCCGCGGCCGGGTCTAGGCTCGAGGAGGCACGAGGAAAGGCACGTGATGCTCGCAGCGTTCGGATTCGAAAACATGGGTGTGGTGGTCGGGGACATGTTCTTCGTCGACCCGACTCCGCTCAAGGGTCAGGAAACCCCCGAACGGGGAGTCAGGCTCGAACTCCGCCTGGTCGACCGCGCCGAGCCGCAGGGGTCGATCTACGCCGGCATCCCGATATCCTTCACCCGTCCGGTGTGGCGGGTGGACCTCTTCGGATCCACCGGGAGCCCGCCCGGGACGCTGGACCGGGCCCATCACCACCCCCGTTTCGATGGTTGGGAGCCCGGTCGCCGGCATTTCGTTCCGGAGCTGTCCGCCGACCCGGTGTCCTGGCTGGCCGAGCAGCTGGCCGACCCGGCCGCCGTGCTGGCCCGGGCGGGCGTCGATCCCGATGAGGTCAGCGAGGCCGACAAGACCGGACTCGCCGCCGCGGCCCCGGAGATCGTCGCCGCGGTGAAACGGATGCTCGACGGCGTGCGGGACGGGGCGTTGGCCCCCCCCCTGCCGAGCCGGTCGCCGCCGCCCGCACCGGCTGGCTCTAGTTCACGAGCCGCTGGTCACCTTTTCGGCCAGTGCCGCCAGCTTGGCGTCGAGTTCCTCTGCGGCACTGAGCAATTCGGGATTCGGTTCGACAACCATCAGCGACGACGGCTTGACGTAGGTGAGGCTGCTGCCGGTGCCCTCGTCCAGGAGCAGCAGCTCGACAGGGGCGAACAGGCCCGCCGTGACGTCGTGGCGCAGCATCGTGATCGCGATCAACGGGTTGCCGAGGATGACGCGGATCGCCTTGCGGCCGATGCCGGCCTTGGTGATCCACGCCCCGTGGTCGATGAGTGCGAACAACATGAATCCGCTTGGGCCGACGTGGGGTTCGACACGCTCCTGATAGGACCGCCAGTCGTCGGTGGTCGTCGCGATGTCGTTGATCGGGACGGGCTGCTCGCCGATGTCGTCCAGCAAAGCGGCGAGCAGCTCGTCGTAGTTCTTGGTGCTGTCGTAGCGCACCCGCACGCCGTCGAACCGGATCTCAGCCACCGGGCTAACCCAGCCGTTCGATGATGGTCGCGTTGGCCATGCCGCTAGAGCTTTCCTGTCCTCATATCTTCACCAACCTTGAGAATCGGAGTCCAGTTCCCCGGTTGAACCCTCTCCCAAAGGCTGCCATCGCCCAGCTCTCTTCCCAACCGATCTTCTCGCCGGAGCCACTCCTCGGCACTCCTGATCCGATTCGGGTGAATCTCGTCGAGCAAAGCGTAGTCTCTGTCAACGACTCCGTGCTTCCAAAGATTCCAGAATCCCGTGAAATTATCTCGGATGCTCATGGTGCTCTTGTCATTTGGGTCTGCGTTATACCCGGCAGGCATGTCTGCGATCGCATTTAACGGACCGTTGGTCCAGTACGTGTCTAAATCGGTGTCGACGTATCGTGCTGGATGTCCAGTGACCTTCTCAAACGCCGCCGCAAGATCCGCGTAGGCGACATGCTCAACGGCCACTTCGAGATCCATGCCATTCGCGCGCTCGGGATGGTCGAAAAGCCAACGGACATAATATCCGCAATCCTCAAGAGACACGTGTGGCACGGCTCCATCGCCAAGCGGGACTCGCCACGTTACGACACCGTCCTCCACGGTAGGTGTCATGGGCGTCCCGGCCGAAATCACCATCTCGATGTACGGACCCGAGGTGAAAAGCGCCGCGCCCATTCGATCGCCATTCGTCTGATTCTGGAACAAGATCCACTCGCCCACACGGCCTTTGCCGTCATAATGGCCGGCGCGGAACCTTGAGTCGTATCCCGATTTCTTGAGCCCATAGTCCAGGTTGCCATACACGAAGAATTTGATTCCCTCTTCGAGGGCTATCTCGTAACTGCGGATCGCCCAGTAGGTCTCCGTCTTCTCGCCGGTGTTGAACCCGTCAATGTTGACGAATGCTCCGTCACAGCCGCGGAATCCTTCCCGCAGGATCGCTTCGTCGGCGAATGAGCCTTCCAGGACGGAGACGCCCTCGAGTGCGAGGAGGTCCGTGGCTCGCCGAGAGGTGGAGTCGCGGGTAAGAAATCGTACGGAGTATTTCTTGTCGGTGACCAGCGCACGGATGATGGGGATGCCTTGGGCTCCGGTGCCGCCTATGACAAAGATTCTCGAGACGGTGTCGGAAGACATTACAGCCTGCTCAATGATGGTGGCGTTCGCCATGCCGCCGCCCTCGCACATCGTCTGCAGCCCGTACCGCCCGCCGCGCTGGTGCAGCGCGTTGACCAGGGTGGTCATGATGCGGGCGCCGCTGGCGCCGAGCGGGTGGCCGATGGCGATGGCGCCGCCGTTGACGTTGGTCTTGGCCAAGTCGGCGCCGGTGTCCTGCGCCCAGGCCAGCACGACGGGCGCGAACGCCTCGTTCACCTCGAACAGGTCGATGTCGGCCAGCGTCAGGCCGGCGCGACGGAGCACCTTCTCCGTGGCCGGGATGACTCCGGTCAGCATGTAGAGCGGGTCGGAGCCCACGACGGTGGTGGTGTGGATGCGGGCCAGCGGGCGCAGGCCGAGCTTCTTGGCGACATCGCTGGTGGTGATCAACACGGCGGCGCTGCCGTCGGAGAGCGGCGAGGAGTTGCCGGCGGTGATCTCCCAATTGATTTGGGGGAAACGGGCTTTCATCGCCTCGCTGTAGAACGCGGGCTGCAGTCCGGCCAGCGTCTCGACCGTGGTGCCGGGCCGGATGAATTCGTCGGTGGAAAGCCCCGCGATTGCGATCAGCTCGTTGTCGAACAGCCCGTCCTTGGTGGCGCGGGCGGCCTTGTCGTGGCTGCCGGCGGAGAACTCGTCGAGCTGGGTGCGCGAGAAGCCCCACCGCGCCGCGATCAGTTCGGCGCTGATGCCCTGCGGCACCAGGCCGTCGGGGTAGCGCCGCGTCATGTCGTCGCCAAAGGGGTTGCTGCCCGGCAGCACCGACGTGCCCATGGGGACGCGGCCCATCGACTCCACCCCGGCGGCGACGACGAGGTCGTAGGCGCCGGAAAGCACGCCCTGGGCGGCGAAGCTGATGGCCTGCTGGCTGCTGCCGCACTGCCGGTCGATCGTGACGCCGGGAACCGACTCGGGGAATCCGGCACCCAGCAACGCATTGCGGGCGATGTTGACCGCCTGGTCGCCGACCTGGGCGACGGCACCGGCAATGACGTCGTCGATCCGCGCCGGGTCCACACCGGTGCGCGCCACCACTTCGCGCAGGCTGTGCGCGAGCAGGTCGGCGGGCAACACCTCATGCAGCGCGCCGCTGGGTTTGCCCTTGCCGATGGGGGTGCGGACGGCTCCGACGATGACGGCGTCCCGGTTCATGGCTCCTCCTCGAGTCCCGCAAATCTGGGTATAGATCGCTGTACCCAGATAAACATCTAGGTATGCTAAAAGCAACCCAGCCGGGAAGGTGATCTATGACACTGCTGCAGGGACCCCTGGCCGATCGCGATGCCTGGTCGGCCGTCGGCGAGTGCGCGATTGAGAAGACCATGGCGGTGGTGGGCACCAGATCAGCGATGCTCATCATGCGCGAGGCCTACTACGGCACCACCCGCTTCGATGACTTCGCCCGCCGGGTGGGCATTACCAAGGCCGCCACCTCGGCGCGGCTGTCCGAACTGGTCGAGCTCGGGCTGCTGAAGCGGCAGCCGTACCACGAGCCCGGGCAGCGCCGTCGTGAGGAGTATGTGCTCACCGAGGCCGGCATCGACTTCATGCCGGTGGTGTGGGCGATGTTCGAGTGGGGCCGGCGCCACCTGCCGGGCCGCCATCGGCTCCGCCTGACCCATCTGGGATGCGGCGCCGACGCGGAGGTCCAGATGCGTTGCACCGAAGGGCATCTGGTGCCGCCAGCGGAACTCGGTTTGCGGCTGGTCAAGTCTCGTTGAGCGCCGCCAGCAGCCGCCGGGCGGCGGCGACGCGGCGGGCGGCGGGCCCGGACAGCTTGTCCAGCGCGCATTCGGGGTCGGCCGGCGGCCCCATGTGCCCGCAGCCGCGTGGGCAGTCCTGGATCGTGTCGGCCAAGTCGGAGAAAGCCGACAGCACGTCGTCGGGCCGGATGTGGGCCAACCCGAACGAGCGGATTCCCGGGGTGTCGATCACCCAGCCGGAACCTGGCAGCGCGTCGCCCAGAGGCAGTGCCACCGACTGTGTCGAGGTGTGCCGCCCCCTGCCCATGTCGGTGACCTCGCCGACGGCCCGTTCCGCCTCGGGCACAAGGCGATTCACCAAGGTCGACTTGCCGACCC
Organism: uncultured Actinomycetota bacterium; assembly: GCA_963850895.1. GTDB lineage: Bacteria > Actinomycetota > Actinomycetes > Mycobacteriales > Mycobacteriaceae > Mycobacterium. The sequence goes on from CAWKNK010000015.1 coordinate 25,559, forward strand.
CGGAATGTCCGAGCAGCACCGTGATCTTGCCGTCGAGCAAGTCCGCCACCGCCAGTAGGGGATCGTCGACGCCCGCGGCGATCACCGTCAGGTCCAGGTCGGCGAACTGCTCGGCGAACGGTTCGGGCGGGGCGAGGTCCGTCTTGGTCAGGCACAGGATCGGCGTCAGCCCGCCGGCATAGGCAGCGATCAGCGCCCGGTCCACCAGCCCGGTGCGCGGCGGCGGGTCGGCCAGCGCCACCACGATCAGCAATTGGTCGGCGTTGGCGACCACCACTCGTTCGGTCGGATCGGTGTCATCGGCCGTGCGCCGCAACACCGTTCGCCGGGGCCTCCGCCGCACGATGCGGGCCAGCGTGTCCGTGCGTCCGGACAGATCGCCGACCACGTCGACGTCGTCACCGACCACGATCGGGGTGCGGCCCAGTTCCCGGGCCCGCATGGCCGTGACCCGGCGATCGGGGTCTCCGCCCAGCACGCATCCCCAGCGGCCACGGTCGACGCTGACCACCATCGCGGATTCGGCGTCGGCGTGCTCGGGACGAGTCTTGGTGCGCGGTCGCGAGCCCCTGCCGGAGCGGACCTTGACGTCGGACTCGTCGTAATCGCCGGGCTTCAACCGGTGGACTGCCAGCATTCGCGCCCACAGCTGCGGAAACTCCGGCAGCGTCTTGGCGGTGGAGCCGATGTCGTCGACCTCGACCCCGGCCACCCGCAGTCCGACGATCGCGCCCGCCATCGCCATCCGGTGGTCGGCGTAGGCGCGCCAGACGCCGGGGTGCAGCGGTGTCGCGGTGATCACCAGGCCGTCGGGCGTTTCGGTGCAGTCGCCGCCGAGGCGATTGATCTCGGTGCTCAGCGCGGCGAGCCGGTCGGTCTCGTGGCCCCGCAGGTGGCCGATGCCGGAGAGGCGGGAAACCGATCCGGGCTGTGCCAGCGCGGCCAGCGCCGCCACCGCCGGGGTCAGCTCACCGACCGCGCGCAGGTCGACGTCGAAGCCGTCGTATGCGGCGGACCCGTGCACCTCGAGGTACGAATCGGCCTGGGTGACAATGGAATTCAGCTTGCCCAGCACCGTCAGAATGTTGTCGGCCGGTTGCACGCTGGTCGCCGGCCAGCCGGTGATGCGTACCGTTCCGCCGCTGACCACGGCCGCCGCCAGGAACGGGACGGCGTTCGTCAGGTCCGGTTCGACCTCCCAGTGCCGCGCCGCGACCGGGCCGGGGCGCACCCGCCAGCGGTTGGGGATCGAGTCGTCGACGTCGACCCCGGCCTGCCGCAGCATCACCACGGTCATGGCGATGTGCGGGGCCGACGGCAACATCGCACCGGTGTGTTGCACGGTCAGTCCCTCGGTGAACGACGCCGCGCACAAGAGCAGCCCCGACACGAATTGCGACGACGCCGAGGCGTCGACGGCCACGGTGCCCCCCGCGACCGATCCGCTGCCGTGGACCCGAAAGGGCAGACCCGCGCCCTCGATCGGCACGCCCAGACCGCGCAGGGCGTCGAGCAGCGGCGCGATGGGCCGCGCCCGGGCCTGCTCGTCGCCGTCGAACTCGACCACCGCTTCGGCCAGCGCCGCCAGCGGGGGGACGAACCGCAGAACCGTACCGGCCAGGCCGCAATCCACCCGTGCCGTGGGCCCGGGAGCGATCTGACCACTGACCGTCAGCTCGGACCCGGCGCCGTCGACGCGCAGTCCCAGCGCCCGCAGCGCGCCGATCATCAGGTCGGTGTCCCGGCTGCGCAGCGCTCCGCTGATGGTCGAGGTGCCGTTGCCCTGCGCGGCCGCCAGGGCGGCCAACACCAGCGCCCGATTGGTCTGCGACTTCGAGCCGGGAACGGTCACGGTCGCGTGCACCGGCTTCGGCGCGCTTGGGGCCGTCCACATACTCACCGGTCCATCATTGCCTGTCACCGTCTTCTGCCACCAATAGGAGTTTTGTGGCTCTGCCATCATGGGAGTCATGTGCGGACGGTTTGCGGTCACCACCGATCCGGCGCAGTTGGCCCAGAAGATCAAGGCGATTGACGAGGCCACGGGCGCCGCACCTGATGTCGGGGCGCCCAACTACAACGTGGCCCCCACGACGACCGTCGCGACCGTCGTGAGCCGGCACACCGACCCCGACGATGAGCCCACGCGCCGGGTGCGGCTGATGCGCTGGGGTTTGGTGCCCCCGTGGGCCAAGGCCGGTTCCGGCGGAGCGCCCGAGACCAAGGGCCCGATGCTGATCAATGCCCGCGCCGACAAGGTCACCACCTCGCCCGCGTTCCGGTCGAGCGCCAAGTCGAAGCGTTGCCTGATTCCGATGGACGGCTACTACGAATGGCGCGTCAACGCCGACGCCGCCGCGGGCAAGAAGTCCCGCAAGACCCCGTTCTTCATGTACCGCGAGGACGGCGAGCCGCTGTTCATGGCGGGGCTGTGGTCGGTTTGGAAAGCGGCCAAAGACGATCCGCCGCTACTAAGTTGCACGATCATCACCACCGACGCGCCCGGAGAGCTGGCCGAGATCCATGACCGGATGCCGCTGGTGGTGCCCGAGGGGGAGTGGGACCGCTGGCTGGACCCGGACGCCCCGATCGATGAAAAGCTGCTCACCCGACCGCCCGACGTGCACGGCATTCGCATGCGCGAGGTCTCGACGCTGGTCAATAACGTCCGCAACAACGGGCCCGAGCTACTCGAGCCGGCCGACCCGGAGCCCGAGCAAGCGACCCTGCTTTAGCGTCAGTTGCTCAGAACCAGCTTCCAGTTGCCGTTGACGTTACGATCCGGAACACACCAGAAGTTCTTCCAGTTCCCCGGCGTGGTGGCCTTCACGCCCGGCCCCGCGTTCTGACACGCCTCCCGAGTCGGGTAGTTGCCCTCGGTTTGGATCGTGTCGGCGTTGCCGATGCCCACACCGGTGGTCATCAATCCGGAGAAAGCCAGCACACCGGCGGCGACAATCGTCGCGCCGCGGGACCGCTTCGTCTTCATGGCGCGAGCGTAACGCCACGGTGAGAAATCGGCCCTCAAAGTCAAGCGGCTACTGCAATTTTGTCAGGCGGCGTGGTCGAGTAGGGCGGCGAGGCGGTCGGCGGGGGTATCGAGATCCAGGGTGGGTCGGGGGCGCTGGTTAAGGGTGTCTTGGATGCGTTTGAGGTCAGCTCTGGTGTGCACGCGCAGGTCGGTGCCCTTCTCGAACCAGAACCGCAGGAGCCGGTTGGTGTTCTCATTGCTGCCACGCTGCCAGGGCGAGTGGGGGTCGCAGAAGTAGACCGGTGCCTGCAGTTGCACGTGGATGTCGCGCCAGTTGGCCATCTCGGCGCCCCGGTCCCAGGTGATGGTGCGCCGCAGATGGGCCGGCAGCTCGCTCATGGCCTCGACCATGGCTGTGGCCACCGACTCGGCGGTGTGATCGTTGGGCAGGTGCAACAAGATGGTGAAGCGGGTGCTGCGCTCCACGAGTGTGCCGATCGCACTGGTGCATCCGGCGCCCAGGATCAGATCGCCTTCCCAGTGCCCAGGCACGGCGCGGTCGGCGGCCTCGGCGGGACGCTCACTGATGGTGAAGACATCGTTGAACTTCCCCCGGCGTTCGGTCTGTCCTTGGGGTTTACGGGTTGTCCGCTTGGTCGACAAACGCTTGTTGAGGTCGGCGCGCAGTTGACCACGCCCCTGGACGTAGAGGCACTTGTAGATGGTTTCGTGGCTCACCCGTGCCAGCCTGTCATCGGGGTGATCACGGGCCAAGACCTCGGCTATCAGCTTCGGACTCCACCCGTCATCCATCCATGCCGCGATTTGGGCGCACAACCCGGTTTCGTTGAGCTTGAACTGCTTGGGCCGCTTGGCATTCTGGGCGGCGCGGGAATGGGCAATCCCGGCGTGGTAATCCCCGTCGGGATTGCGGTTGCGAGTGAGCTCGCGGGAGATGATGCTGGGGTCGCGGTCGAGCTGACGGGCGATCTCGACCTGTTTGAGGCCCTGGTCCAGACCCCGCATGATGGCTAGGCGTTCATCGAAGCCGAGCCGATGCCCGAGCCCGCCCGGTCGGTCACGATCACCCGGTTCGGACAGGCCGGCATCTGAGCCATTGCCACTTCCTAACTGCATCGACCCAGCGTCATGCCACCATTTCCAGCCGGTCTGGATCGACACGCCGACCTGACGGCCGGCTTCACGTAGCGACTCTCCCGAACACACCCGATCGAAAAAATCTCGCCGCATCGAACGCGGATATGCCACAGCCACCTGCAACCCCCCTAACCATGGAAATTGCATTGACCGTATGAATCTGCCGCCCGGATTTCGCCATGCCGTTACGCTCGCGCGGCTACGCGCGGATGTGCCCCGCGCTGCAATACACCCGGTGGTCCGCTCGGCGGCGGCGGGCTCGGCCATGCCGGCCCTGGCCACCCCCAGCGCCGCGGCGGCCGCCTTCAGCGAGAGCCGGGCCGGCGCCGGCAGTACCGCGACCGCGAGCCCGCCCGGCACCGCGATGACCAGGGTCTTGTAGATCTGCTCGGGCGCGAGGCCCCGCGCCTTCGTCAGCGCGTGGACCGCTTCGACGCCGAACGAGCGTTCACGCGGATCGTGGTCGAAGGTGATGACCTCATGCGGCACACCGGCTTTCGCCAGCGCGCCAAGCGCGGGCGTCGCGGCACGGGCCATTTTTGTCAATGGCCGGCTACGGCCCGGAATACCCCGGCGGGTTGACGCCATCCACCCAGAAGTCGACACCGAGCTGCCCACCCGGCACGCAGTTGTAGACCGACAGGTCGCTGACGCCGGACTCCACCAGCACGTCCTCGCACAGCAAGGTGTTGCCGGTGTACTCGCGGGCGGGCTTGTTGAGGACGACGTAGGCCGCGTCGGAGTAGACCTCGGGCTTGCGGGCGCGTCCCATCGCCTCGTCACCGCCGAGCAGGTTCTGCACAGCGGCGGTGGCCACCAGCGTGCGCGGCCACAACGTGTTGGACGCGATGCCCTCGTCGCGCATCTCCTCGGCGATTCCCAGCGCGCACAGCGTCATGCCGAACTTGGCCATCATGTACGCGGTCGGCTTCAGCCACTCCTTGCCGAGCAGCACGGGCGGCGAAAGCGTCAGGATGTGCGGGTTCTCCGCGGCCTTCAGGTGCGGGATGCAGGCTTGGGACACCGCGTACGTGCCCCGCACCTGGATCCCGTTCATCAGGTCGAACCGCTTCATCGGCACCTCGGTGATGGACCCCAGGTTGATCGCCGACGCGTTGTTCACGCAGATGTCGATGCCGCCGAACTGCTCGACGGTCTTGGCCACCGCGGACTCGACGGACTCCGGGTCGCGGACGTCCCCGACGATCGGCAGGGCCTGGCCGCCGGCCTCCTCGAGCTCCTTGGCGGCGGTGAACACCGTGCCCGGCAGCTTCGGGTGCGGCTCGGCGGTCTTGGCGATCAGGGCGATGTTCGCGCCGTCTTGTGCGGCGCGTTTCGCGATCGCCAGGCCGATACCGCGGCTGGCGCCGGAGATGAACATGGTCTTGCCCTGGAGGGATGTGGCGTGGGACATGGCGTCACACTAACGTCCTGCCGCGACGGGCCGGATCGGGGGACGGACCGCTCCGGATTCCGCCGGGAAATAGCACGTCGGCCACCGCTGTTAAAACAATCGGTCTCTGATGTTATGTGGGCGCACCCGGGCGCGTGTCGGTGGCAGCCTCTAGATTGGGAGGAGCGGTTTGGTGTCAGCGGCGACGAGCCTGTTGGACAGTCCAATGGGTGCCGAGCAGTTGGCTTGCTTTCTCGCAAGCCCGGTGGCGCTTTCAGTGCTGTCCGGTGACACCGCAGCGGAAGGGACCGGGGTAATCGACATGGCCGACACAGACGGCGCGACAGCACAAGAGGTTCCCGAACCCGCCCCGCAGGAGACGGACGAGGAGCTGACGGCGCGTTTCGAGCGCGATGCGATTCCCCTGCTGGACCAGCTCTACGGCGGTGCGCTGCGCATGACGCGCAATCCCGCCGACGCGGAAGACTTGCTGCAAGAGACGATGGTGAAGGCCTATGCGGGGTTTCGTTCTTTCCGGGCCGGGACCAACCTCAAGGCGTGGCTGTACCGGATCCTGACCAACACCTACATCAACAGCTACCGCAAGAGGCAGCGCCAACCGGCCGAGTATCCGACCGAAGAGATCACCGACTGGCAGCTGGCGGCCAACGCCGAGCACTCGTCCACCGGGCTGCGCTCGGCCGAGGTCGAGGCGCTGGAAGCGCTGCCCGACGACGAGATCAAGGAAGCGCTGCAGGCGTTGCCGGAAGAATTCCGGATGGCCGTCTACTACGCCGATGTCGAGGGATTTCCTTACAAGGAAATCGCCGAGATCATGGATACGCCCATCGGGACGGTAATGTCACGGCTGCACCGTGGCAGACGTCAACTGCGTGGGCTGCTGGCTGACGTGGCCAAGGAGCGGGGCTTCAACCGCGGCCACCAGGCGCACGAGGAGGTGTCGTCATGAGCGAGTTCTCCAGCCCCAGCGACACGTGCCCCAACGACGACGCCCACGGCGCGGTCGGCTGTGCGGAGGTGATCCGCCAAGTCTGGCTCCTGCTCGACGGTGAATGCACACCGGAGTCCCGCGACCAGCTGCGCCGCCACCTCGAGGCGTGCCCCGGCTGCTTCAAGCATTACGGCCTGGAGGAGCGGATCAAGGCGTTGATCGCTACCAAGTGCCAAGGCGACAAGGCGCCCGAGGGCCTGCGCGAGCGGCTACGGCTGGAAATCCGGCGGACCACCATCATCCGGGGTCCGCAGTAGCGGTGCTCAGGCGTTGGGCCGCTTGCCGTGGTTGGCTTTGCTGTGCTTGCGGTCGCGCTTCTTACGGCCCCGTTTGGCCATCGGTCGAACCTCCGTTGATTGGTCTTTGAATGTCTCTGAATCGGGCGCCCCGCGCCCGTCAGCCTGCCGCACAGTCTCTCACGGCAGTCCGTCGCGGCGACAACGGCCCGTGCGCCGCGGTCCCGACTGGTCCTGTGGTTCGATGTACGTGAGCCTGATGATGCTCGATGGACCAGCCGCCGGCCTGCGCCATGGCCGAAACGAGTGGGGTGAAGATGGCCGAGGATGTGCGCGCCGAGATCGTGGCCAGCGTGCTCGAAGTCGTAGTGAGCGAGGGTGACCAGATCGGCAAGGGCGACATCGTGGTGCTGCTGGAGTCGATGAAGATGGAGATTCCCGTCTTGGCTGAGGTCGACGGCACCATCAGCAAGGTGAGCGTCTCGGTGGGCGATGTCATCCAGGCGGGCGACCTGATTGCTGTGATCAGCTAGCCGTTGGACCCGTCCTATCTGCTGCCGGGGACGGCCCGGGGAGTGAGTGATGTCGACTCTCGGTGATCTGCTTGCCGAACACACCGTGCTGCCGGGCAATGCGGTGGACCACCTGCACGCCGTGGTGGGGGAGTGGCAGCTGCTGGCGGACCTGTCGTTCGCCGACTACCTGATGTGGGTTCGGCGCGACGACGGCATGTTGGTGTGCGTGGCGCAGTGCCGGCCGAACACCGCGCCCACGGTGTTGCTGACCGACTCGGTGGGCAGTGTCGTCGCCGCCGACCGGCTGGCGCTCGTCGCCGAGACCTTCGACTCCGGCACCGCCCAGCGCGATTACGATGCGGGCCAAGCGGATTCATGGCTGCCCGGCCCGCACGTCGAGGCGTCCCCGGTGCGGTATGGCGGCCGGGTGGTGGCCGTGCTCACCCGGCATCAAACCGCCGTCGCGGCCGACCGCACGTCCGGCCAGCTGGAGACGGCATACCGGGACTGCGCCGGCGATCTCGTTCACATGCTCGCGGACGGCACCTTTCCCGACGTGGGGGACGTGGTCATGTCCCGCTCCACGCCCCGGGTGGGCGATGGCTTCATCCGGTTGGACGTCAACGGCGTCGTCGCCTACGCCAGCCCCAACGCGGTGTCGGCCTACCACCGGATGGGCCTGACGACGGAGCTGGAGGGCCGCAACCTGGTCAAGGTGACACGGCCGCTGATCTCCGACCCATTCGAGGCTCAGGAGCTGGCCGAGCACGTGCTCGACTTGCTGGCCGGCGGGAAAAGCATGCGGATGGAGGTCGACGCCGGCGGTGCCACGGTGCTGCTGCGGACGCTGCCGTTGGTGGTCGATGGCGCCAGCGCGGGCGCCGCGGTGCTGATCCGCGACGTCACGGAGGTGAAGCGCCGCGACCGGGCCCTCATCTCGAAGGACGCCACAATCCGCGAAATCCACCACCGCGTGAAGAACAACCTGCAAACGGTGGCGGCGCTGCTGCGCCTGCAGGCCCGCCGGACGGTCAACGCCGAGGGGCGCGAGGCCCTGATCGAGTCGGTGCGCCGGGTCTCGTCGATCGCGCTGGTGCACGACGCGCTGTCGATGTCGGTGGACGAGCAGGTCAACCTCGACGAGGTCATCGACCGGATTCTGCCCATCATGAACGACGTGGCGTCGGTCGACCGGCCGATCCGGATCAACCGCGTCGGGGACCTGGGTGTGCTGGACTCCGACCGGGCGACGGCCCTGATCATGGTGATCACCGAACTGGTTCAGAACGCGATCGAGCACGCCTTCGACCCGGCGGTCGAAGAGGGCTCGGTGACCATCCGCGCCGAGCGTTCGGCGCGGTGGCTCGACGTCGTCGTCCACGACGACGGCCACGGGTTGCCGGAAGGCTTCAGCCTGGAGACGTCCGACAGCCTCGGTCTGCAGATCGTGCGGACGTTGGTGTCGGCGGAACTCGACGGCACGCTGGGCATGCGCCAGGCCCCGTCCCGCGGCACCGATGTGGTCCTGCGGGTGCCGATCGGACGGCGAACCCGGTTGGTGTTATAGGCGTAACGCACCCTGCGCGGCCCGACTCTTATCGAGGCCGCGCCCAACACAACAGTGCGGCCCCGACTTTCGTCGAGGCCGCACTGTTTGCTCTAACTGAGTCAGACTCCGCTACGGGCCTTCGTCCGGGCATTGCGACGCTTGAGTGCGCGCCGCTCGTCTTCGCTCATGCCGCCCCAGACGCCCGAGTCCTGGCCGGTATTCAGGGCCCACGAGAGGCACTCTGTGGTCACCGGGCACCGATTGCAGACCAGTTTCGCGTCAGCGATCTGCGCGAGCGCCGGGCCGCTGTTCCCTACCGGGAAGAACAGCTCCGGGTCCTCGTCACGACAGACCGCCTTGTGGCGCCAATCCATAAGTTGTTACTCCTCACTGAGTGCGCAGCAAGGCGCACGGCCAATTTTCTTCGGCTGTTAACGCGTGCACAAGAAAAGGGTCCGTACCCCTATCTAAATTTCTGCATGCAACCTTTCGATCGTTTCACAGGCTCAGAAGATGTCAATAGCACCGAGTTAGCTCGTGGGCTATCTCACTTTGATCATTCCGTAGCCGAGCCCTAACTCAGTTGTACTACACTGAGCGGCCACTCTTGGAGAAAATTTTTGGCGCCCGGCCCGTAGGCGCTTCGTTACCGCAGCTAGAACGGATTTTTCCGGGGCGGCGCGACCACCGCCAGCGCGTCGGGAACCGCCCTGAACGTCATGCTTTCGCGCACGCCGAGGTAATCCCCGTCGAACTGGCAGGCGACGGGGCCCCCGGTCGAGGTGACGCGCAGGCACGGCACGTCGTCCTCGGTGATGAGGTGATCGAACTCGAACTTGGGCCGCTTGGCGAACATCTGCCGCACGATGCGCAGGGTGGGGATCGTTTTCATGGTGGTGGGCGCGAACACACCCAGCCCCGACTCGAAGGTGCAGCCGGGATTGGTCCACACCGGCCGGTCGTTGGCGAACGTCCAGGGGCTGGAGTTGGACACGAACACGAAGCTCACCCCGCCGATGGGTTCGCGGCCGGGCAGTTCGAGCTGGAGCATCGGTTCGCGGCGCGTGTAGCCCCACACGGCGGGCACCGCCGCGCGAATGTAGCGCCACGCCGTGACCTTGCCGCCCTTGTCGCGCTCGGCCTCGACCGCGGCGACCACCTCCGCGTCGACACCCATGCCGGTGTTGAACACGGCCCACCGCTCACCGCAGTCGATCAGGCCGATGCGGCGCCAGGTGTGGTGGCGACGGTAGTCGTCGAGCAGCTGGATGAGTTGGTTGGTGGCGGCCACCGGGTCCCGCGAGATGCCCAGCGACCGTGCCAGCACATTCGCCGAACCGCCGGGCACCACCGCAACCGCCGGCACGGGGCCGGTGGGCCCCGAAGCCGCACCGGGCCGGCCGAGCAACCCGTTGACCACCCCGCTCACCGTGCCGTCGCCGCCGTGCACCACGACCAGGTCGACGCCGTCCGCGACCGCCTTCTCCGCGAGTTCGGCGCCGTGACCGCGGTGGTTGGTGTGTTCGACGGTGAGCTGCAGGCGGCTCTTGAGCGCGTGCGCCAGCAGGTCGCGACCGGCCGGGGTGGTGGAGGTGGCTGTGGGGTTCACGATCAGCACGGCGCGCATGATGCACGAGCTTATGCGGGCCGGTTAAGGCCGTGCTGTGGGGGAAGTCCCCCGCGAGCGGGGGTGACTACGCTGACGCGGGTGACAGTTTTCCGCCGCAACGCCGGGACCGCCCCGGCCGCCGTCCGCGGCGCCGGACTCCTCGTGGTGGTGCAGGGGGTGGCCGCGCTGGTGCTGGCGGCGGTGCTGGTGGTGCGGGGCGTCGCGGGGGCCGACCAGCGTGTGGTCAACGGCGTGGGCACCGCAGTCTTTTTCGTTCTGGTCGGGGCGGTCGTGCTTGCCGCCGGACGCGCGCTCATGGTCGGCAAGCGCTGGGGGCGCGGGCTGGCCGTGATCACCGAGCTGCTGTTACTGCCGGTGGCGTGGTACCTGACGGTGGACTCGCACCGGCCCGGCTTCGGGATTCCCGCGGGCGTGGTGGCGCTGGCCGTGTTGGGGTTGCTCTTCAGTCCCGCGGGCTTGCGTTGGGCCGCCGGCGGCGATCAGCGCGACTCCGCCAGCTCGGCCAACCGCCGGCCGGACAGCCGATAGGTGGTCCACTCGCGCTGCGGTTCGCCGCCGACGCCGTCGTACAGCGTGATGGCGTCGGCGTTCCAGTTCAGCACGGCCCAGGACAACCGCGTGTAGCCCTTGTCGAGGCATTCGGCCGCCAGCGCCGCCAGCAGCGCGCGGGCCAGGCCGCGGCGGCGAAACCCCGGCCGCACGAACAGGTCTTCGAGGTAGACGCCCGACACGCCGTCCCACGTGGAGAAGTTGAGAAACCACAGCGCCATCGCGGCGATCTCGCCGTCAACTTCCGCGACGTGGCCGTGCACCGTCGGGGTGCCACCGAAAAGCGCTGCGCTGATTTGTTTTTCGGTGACCGTGCATTGATCGGCGGCGTGTTCGAAATGCGCCAGGGCGTGAATCATTTCGGTGATTGCGGCGGTGTCTTCGGGCGTGGCGCGGCGAATGGTCATTGCTCGACGTCCAATGCGTTGAGGATCGTGGCGAATTTCGTTGTGGTTTCCGCGACTTCCTCATCGGGGTCGGATTCGGCGACGATGCCGCCCCCGGAGCGGGCGAGCGCGGTGCGGCGGTCCGCCGACAGCTGCGCACAGCGGATGGACACCACCCAGCGGCCGTCGCCCCGGGCGTCGCACCAGCCCACCGCCCCCGCGTAGAAGCCGCGGTCGCCTTCCAGCTCGGCGATGAGCTCGATCGCGGCCTTGGTCGGCACCCCGCCGACCGCCGGGGTGGGATGCAGCGCTAGGGCCAAATCGATTGCGGTGGTTGAGGTATCGCGGAGCCGGCCGCTGATCGGTGTGCACAGATGCCACACCGCCGCGGTGCGACTCAACTCGGGCTCGGCGGCGATCGTCAATTCTTCGCACAGCGGCTCCAGGGCGGCCCGGATGGTCTCGACGACCAACTGATGCTCGTGCCGGTCCTTGGCCGAACCCGCCAGCGCGGCGCCGTTGGCGGCGTCGAGTTCCGGGTCGGCGGCACGGGGCGCTGAACCGGCGAACGGCCGGCACGTGACTCGGTCCCCGGAGCGCGCCACCAGCAGCTCCGGGCTGGCGCCCACCAGCGCCACGCCGGCGTAGCCATCGCCGGCGGCGCTCAGGTCGACCAGGTAGCCGTATGCGGCCGGGTCCGCGGCGATGAGCCGGCGCAGGATGACCCGGGCGTCCAGGGGGGCGTCGGCGACCAGCCGCAGTGCGCGGGACAGCACCACCTTGCTCAGCAGGCTGTCGGGTGCGGTGAGCTGGTCGCGGGCCCGGCTGATGCGGCAGCGGTAGTCGGCCGGTGGCGGGTCGGCGGCCGCGACGCGCACCGGCGGCAGCGGTCCGGTCGGCCAGTCCGGCGGGCCTTCGGTGCGGCGCACGGCGTCGGGCGTCAGCAGCGCTGCGGGCCGGTCCACATCAAAAGGCAACGCGCCCAACACTATTGGAGCCAATCCCGAACGCAGCGCGTCTTGCGCCGCTGCCACGTCGCCGTAGCGCTCCCGCACCCCGTCGGCAACCAGCGTCTGCTCCGGTCCGCACAGCGCGAACGGCGGTTCGGTGTTCAGATGCTCGACTCCTTCTCGCGCCGCCGCGCGGCGCGCATCGTCGCCTTCGGCGCTCACCCGGGCTTGATCGCCTGTGGCTGGCTGGTCAATCCCAGCGCAGCGAGTTGTCGGACGCCGTGCTCGAAACCGCACACGGCGACGGAGCCGGCCAGCATCCAGAAGCGGCTGCCCTCGACGAGCGGCAGCTCCACCCAGCGCGTGATGACCGAACGGGAGAAGTGGCTGTGCCCCACGAACACCACATCGCGCGAGCTCATCTGCTCTAGCGCGAATGCGACGGCCCGATCGGCGCGGTCGCTGACCTGCGCCACGCTCTCGCCACCGGGGCACCCGTGCGTCCAGACCAGCCAATCGGGAACCGATTCCTGGATCTGCGGGGTCGTCAGGCCCTCGTAGGAACCGTAATCCCATTCGGCGAGCAGGGCGGAGACCTCGTCGACGGCGAGCCCGGCCAACTTGGCTGTGGTCAGGGCGCGTATGCGCGGGCTGCTGATCACCAACGGGTCAGCCAGGTTCAGTTCACGCAGGACGCGACCGGCGAGCTCGGCCTGGACGCGGCCGGTGTCCGTGAGCTCGAGGTCGGTCCGGCTCGTGTGCTGGCCGGATTTCGACCACTCGGTCTCGCCGTGGCGGAGCAGTATGAGTCGGTGGTTGTGCAGGCCCATATCGACCGATTCTGCCGGACGACACCCCGGGCCCGTCGGCCGCAGCGCGCGGCGACCGCACATGCCAGGATGGGCACTGTGACCGCGCGGCGGCAATGATGCGGAGCCAAGCGATGAGGGGAGCGGGCGCTTGTGAGTAAGACCCGGGTATTGGCGGTGGCCAACCAGAAGGGCGGCGTCGCCAAGACGACGACGGTTGCCTCGCTGGGTGCGGCGATGGCGGACGAGGGTAAACGGGTGCTCCTGGTCGACCTGGATCCGCAGGGCTGCCTGACCTTCTCGCTCGGCCAGGATCCCGACAAACTTCCGGTGTCGGTGCACGAGGTGCTGCTCGGTGACGTCGAGCCCAACGCCGCGCTGGTCCCGACGATGGAGGGAATGACGCTGCTGCCGGCCAACATCGACCTGGCGGGAGCCGAGGCGATGCTGCTGATGCGCGCCGGCCGCGAATACGCGCTCAAACGCGCGCTGGCCAAGGTTTCCGACGACTTCGACGTGGTCATCATCGACTGTCCGCCGTCGCTGGGTGTGCTCACCCTGAACGGGCTGACCGCCGCGGACGAGGTGATCGTGCCGCTGCAGTGCGAGACGCTCGCGCACCGCGGTGTCGGCCAGTTCTTGCGCACCGTCGCCGATGTCCAGCAGATCACCAACCCGGATCTGCGGCTCCTGGGCGCGTTGCCGACGCTGTACGACTCGCGGACCACTCACACCCGCGACGTGTTGCTGGACGTCGCCGACCGCTACAACATGCCGGTGCTGGCCCCGCCGATTCCGCGCACCGTGCGTTTCGCCGAGGCCAGCGCCTCGGGATCGTCCGTCATGTCCGGGCGCAAGAACAAGGGCGCCTCGGCCTACAGCGAGCTGGCGAAGGCGTTGCTCAAGCATTGGAAGACCGGCAAGCCGCTGCCGACGTTCGCCGTCGAGGTCTAACGGTTCGACTGTGCGGTCACGGCCTTGAGTTTTGCCGTGGCGGTGCGGTCGGTCGGCGTGTCGCCGCCTTGAGCGCACGCGGCCGTCAGCCCAGGGCCACCACGGTGTCGCCCCGCTGCTCGAAAACCCCGGAGCCCGCGACGGCCGGGACCACCGCCCGTCCGGGCGTGCTCGGCGCCCGGTTCACCGGGATGTAGCGCTCGTTGGCGCCGCTGACCGGGTCGTAGACCCCGATCGCGCCGGTGACCGGCACCAGCAGGCGGCCCGCCATCATCGCGCCCGGCCCCAACGGCGCGGTCGTGTCGCCCGCGGCGATGGTGTAGCGCGGCGTCAGGTTGCCCGTCTCGAAAACCATGACGGAATCGCCGGTCCACCAGGTGATCAGGCTGCCCGCGTGTGAGACCGCCCCCCGGCTCGACGGCGGTTTGGGCAGCAGGGTGCTCGACACGGTGGTGCCGGTTTCGTCGATCACGTCCACCCGGGGCCGCGGTGACGGCAGATACACCGCGGTGTTGCTCTCCCAGACGGCCAGCACCTGGGCGCCCGAGTCCGCCGCGTTTCCGGGTTCGGCCACGATGCGTTGCTGGGGTTCGTCGTCGTCCTTGCCCGGCCGCAGCAGCACGAGCCGCAGGTCGGCCTGGTTCACGCAGCTCTCCAGCACCGACACCGCCGACGAGCTGGCCGCCGCCGAGACCAGCTTGCAGCCGGAGTGCAGCCCACGTGCCGAGGGCTTCACCCGGGCGTCGGTCTCGCCGTAGGCCACCATCCGGACCATGTCCGAACGCAGAAGTTCCAGCCGGGTGTCGCCGGCCGACAACACCGTCGTCCCGTCGGAGGACAGCTGCACGTGCGGGTCGGCGTAGCCGCTGCGGGCGGGCCCACGGCGACCCGTGGACCCGTCGAGCGTGCTCACCTGCCCGCATCCGCGGTCGTCGCGATAGACGGCCACGCCGAAGTGGTAGACCCAGGAGAGCCCGCACAGGTCGCTGTCCCGCTCGTAGCTCCAGCGCGACTGGCCCGACCCGGGGTCGCGCCCGTCGACCCGGCGGCCGTCGCCGGTGATGACCGTCCCGCCGACCGCCACGGGTGCGGTGGTGGCCGGACTGGCCGCGGTCCATAGCTCACGGAGCGTGGCCGGCACCTGCCGGGCCGGGTTTGGGTTAGGCGCCGGAACGGCTGCCGGCCGGCTGATGGTGGCCCGGGCATCGCTGGTCCACCAGATCAGTGACGTGACGGCGGCAACGACGAC
This sequence comes from uncultured Actinomycetota bacterium, assembly GCA_963850895.1. GTDB lineage: Bacteria > Actinomycetota > Actinomycetes > Mycobacteriales > Mycobacteriaceae > Mycobacterium. The sequence continues at coordinate 40,920 of CAWKNK010000015.1, forward strand.
CGCGATCGCCGCGGCGGCCAAGATGTCGCCCTTGGTCCGGCGTTCGGGTCTGACCATCCGTCGGCGCGCGCCTCAGTTGGCGTGCGAGCCGGCTTCGGCGGGCTTGCGGCGCCGGCGGCGGCGCCGGTTGGTGCCGGCGTTACCGGGCGGAGAGGCGGCGGGCGCCTCTGCGGCTTCGCCGTTGGTGGCGCCGGCCGCGCCATTCCCGCCCGGGTGTCCGGTCATGGGTTGGCCGCCGCGGGTGCGTCGCCGCGGCGCGCCGGAGCGCGCACCCCCGGACCGTTCCGCCTTCTGGCCGTCCCGCTCGCTGTTGCGGCGTTGGCCCTGCGGCTTCTTCGGCGTGCCGATGGCGCCGCCCGCCTCGGCGGGGATGCCCAACTCTTCGTAGAGGTGCGGCGAGTTCGAGTAGGTCTCGGCGGGCTCGGGGCAGTTCAGGCCCAGCGCCTTGTCGATCATCGACCAGCGGGGCAGCTCGTCCCAGTCCACCAGGGTGACGGCGATTCCGGTCTTGCCGGCGCGACCGGTACGGCCGATCCGGTGCACGTAGGCCTGTTCGTCCTCGGGGATCTGGTAGTTGATGACGTGGGTGATGTCATCGATGTCGATACCGCGGGCGGCCACGTCGGTGGCCACCAGCACGTCGACGTCGCCGGCCCGAAACGCCTTGAGTGCCTTCTCGCGGGCGATCTGCCCGAGGTCGCCGTGCACGGCGCCGACCTTGAAGCCTCGCACGGCCAGCTCGTCGGCGACTTTCTGCGCGGTGCGCTTGGTGCGGGTGAAGATCATCGTGGCGCCGCGGCTCTCGGCCTGCAGTATCCGGCTGACCAGTTCCACCTTGTCCAGCGCGTGGGCGCGGTAGACGAATTGCTCGGTGGTGTCGTGCGTGGCCGCCGAGTGCGGCGCCTCGGCGCGAATGTGGGTGGGCTGGTTCATGAACGTGCGGGCCAGCGTGATGATCGGGTCCGGCATGGTCGCCGAGAACAGCATCGACTGCCGGTCGACGGGGATTTGGCGCAGGATGCGCTCGATGTCGGGCAGGAAGCCCAGGTCGAGCATCTCGTCGGCCTCGTCGAGCACCAGCACTGAGAGCCCACCGAGCTGCAGGTGGCCCTGCTGGCACAGGTCGAGCAGCCGGCCCGGCGTGCCCACCACGACGTCGGCGCCGGCCCGCAGGGCGTCGATCTGCGGCTCGTAGGCGCGGCCGCCGTAGATGGAGACCACGGACAGCCGACGGCCATCCTCGGCGGTCAGGTACTTGGCCGCGGTGGCCAGGTCCTCGGTGACCTGCATGCACAGCTCGCGGGTCGGCACCACGATCAGGGCCCGGGGTGCGCCGGTGAGCGACCGTGCGTCGGTGCCGGCCGTGATGCGCTGCAGCAGGGGCACGCCGAAGGCGAAGGTCTTACCCATGCCGGTGCGTGCCTGGCCGATCAGGTCGTCGCCGGCAAGCGCCAGCGGCAGGGTCAGTTCTTGGATCGCGAAGGGGCTCTCGATGCCCTTCTCCGCCAGCGCGCGGACGATTTCGTCGCGAACGCCGAGACTGGCAAAGGTCAATTCAGTTGTGCTGGTGAGTGTGCTCATGCGTGGGTAGGAAGCCTTTCGGTGACATATCGGATTGTGTCGGTGTTTCTCTGTCGCGGTCACGCGCGCACGAGTTCCGACTCCGAATACGTCGCCGAGTCGCCGGCCCCTGCTCAATCTGGGCGGGCCAGCTGTGCACGCACATTTCGCCGATAGCGGCTCGGGAAAGAAATAAATACAGCCGCTATCTACATACATGATAGCTGGTCGACAGCTGGCTCCCATTTTGCGCCAGGCCCGACGACTACAGTGTTGCCATGACCCGGCCCTCTTGCCAGCCCTCGGAAGCCGACCTGGAAGCCGACCAGGTGGACGATTCGCCCGCCCCTCGTCTGCCGGCCGACCACCCGGGCGTCAACGAGTTGTTCGCGGTCTTGGCGTATGGCGAGATCGCCGCGTTCTATCGGCTCACCGACGAGGCGCGGATGGCCCCCGACCTGCGCGGACGGATCTCAATGGCGAGCATGGCCGCCGCGGAGATGCAGCACTACGAGCTGCTGCGCGACGCTTTGGAATGCCGGGGCGTCGACGTCGTGTCGGCGATGTCGAAGTACGTCTCCGCGCTGGAGAACTACCACCGGCTGACGATGCCCAGCACGTGGCTGGAAGCCTTGGTGAAGACCTATGTCGGCGACGCCCTGGCCGCGGACTTGTATCTGGAGATCGCCGACGGGCTGCCCGACGAGATTGCCGACGTGGTGCGGGCGGCGCTGTCGGAGACGGTGCACTCGCAGTTCGTCGTCGCCGAGGTGCGCGCCGCCGTGACCGCCAGCGGCAAGCAGCGCAGCCGGCTGGCGCTGTGGTCGCGTCGCCTGTTCGGCGAGGCGATCACGCAGGCCCAGTACCTGCTGGCCGACCACGACGAGCTGGTCGACCTGGTCATGTCGGGCGCTGCCAGCCTGGGCCACGTCAGCGCGTTCTTCGACCGGCTGCAGCAGACGCACGACCGGCGGATGCGCGAACTGGGTCTGAGCTGACGCTCAGCGCGTGCAGGTCGCCAGGCTGGAGTTGGTGGTCGAGGCGGCCACCAGTTGACCGGCGGCGTTGACGATCGAGCAGTTGAGCCGGCCGTAGAAGCTGGTGGCGACGACCGATGGGGTCTGGACGCCGGGATTCAGGATCACCGCCTTGGTCCACGGCAGCGACACGTTGAACTCGGTCTGGGAAGAGCCGCTCCCATCGATGTAGACGATGTTCACCAGGTCCAGCAGCTGCTTGGTGCCGGTCACGCTGTAGATGACGGTGCGCGGGTTGAGCGAGGCCGACGGCGGGGGCGTCAGCGTCAGGGGCGGCGCGGCGGTGGGCGTGCCCGTCGGCGCCAGGCTCGGCGATGCGCTGGGCGTGGTCACGGTGGTGAATGTCTCGGGTGGCAATTGCGAGGGGCTGGGCTGCGCGCTGGGCGGGACGGAGCTCCTCGTCGTCGCCGGCGCGGACGTCACCGGTTGGGGGGCAGGCGCGACGGTGGCCCTGGTCGAGGCGCTGTCGCCGCTGTTGATGATGACGGCGGTCGCGATCGCGCCGACGGCCACCACGGCGCCGAGGACCGCCGTGACCGGGCGCCAGCGAAGCTCGGCCGGCCAGCCGGTCCAGTTGTAGTCGCCCTCGGGGTAGGAGTCGGCCCCGTAAAGCTCATCGGTCTCGTCGTCGGGGTAGTCCCGCACCTCGTCGAGATCGGCCAGTGTGGTACCCATGGTGCCGAAGTTAGCGATGTGAAAACACAGATCGGGCTTCGAACCCGGGTCTGAGACCAGCTGCAAGCTAATCGTTATCTGCTCGCGACCGGCGTTTCGCCCAGCGCGAACCGCGCGGTGGGGGGCTGTCGGGGATGCGGGCCCGCCGCGTCCACTAGCCTGCAGCTGACAGGCCTGTCGACTTCAATACCAACGGAAGGGGTGACCGTGGAGGTCAAGATCGGTATTACGGACAGTCCGCGGGAGCTGGTCCTCGCCAGTCCGCAGACGCCGGCCGAAGTCGAAGAGCTCGTCAGCGACGCGCTGGGCGAGGGGCCGGGTCTGCTGAGGCTGAACGACGAGCGGGGACGTCGCTTCCTCATCCACACCAGCAAGATCGCCTACGTCGAGATCGGTCCCGCCGACGCACGCCGGGTCGGCTTCGGTATCGGCGCCGAAGTCGCCAAGCTCACCGGCAAGGGCGCTAAAGGCGAGTAAGCGGCACGTGTGACAGCCCGCCCCAGGCGAACTGGACGGTGCCCTCGACGGCGTCCGCCTTGGAAATCGGGCGGTCGGAGTCAAGCCAGTACCGGGCGCAGTCGACACTGATGCCGACCAGTCCGACCGCGATCATCCGGGCGCGGTGCGGGTCGAGCCCCGAATCCTCGCTGATCAACGCGAACACCGCGTCGATGCACGATTCGGTGGCGACCCGCACTTGCGCGGCCACCTCGGGTTCGGTGACGTAGTCGTTCTCGAAGATCAGCCGGTAACCCTGGCTGTCGTGCTCGATGAAGTCGAAAAACGCCTGGACCGCCGCGTGCAACCGCCGGCGGTTGTCCGTGGTGGTGCTCAACGCCTGCTGCACGCCCGAGACGAGGTTCTCGACGTGCCGAGCAAGGACGGCCAGATAGAGCTCGAGTTTACTCGAAAAGTGTTGATACAGAACCGGTTTGCTAACCCCGGCCCGGTCGGCGATCTCGTCCATGCCGGCGGCGTGGTAGCCGCGATCGACAAAGACATCGCTGGCGACGAAGAGCAGCTGACCGCGACGCTCGTCTCGGGGCAACCGGTTGCCGCGCCGGCTCGAAGCCGCAACGCCGTCCCCCAGCCGACTGCGGTCAGCCGATTTGACGGCACGCCGCGCCGCGGGTTTGGCGAGTTCGCTCATCGAGTCCTCATCTGATGTATCGGCAACCGGCCGCCGGCACTTATTGGGCCGGCCGCGCGCGGCTCGTTGCACAGACATTACTACCCGTGTCGTTCCGGTGATCGTCGTCGCCGCCGTCGTCGCTGGCAGAAAGTGGTGTCGGGCGGCGCATTCGGGCGCGCCAAGGGCGGCGTCGCTCCCGGCTGTGTAATCCTGGGGAAATGACGTCCCAGCGGCCTTCGCGCGGCACCGGTCGCGTGCCAGTGCTGCGGGATGAGTGGCGGGAACCGCTACGGGCCCTGCGTGACCCGATCGCCCGCGACGCCGGACGGACCCGTGCCGACCGGGAGAGGCCGCGCCAGTGGCGCAAACAGACGTGGCTGGGACGGTTCGTATCCACCTACGGCTGGCGCGCTTACGCGCTGCCCGCTTTGGCGGTGCTCACCGCGGTGGTCGTCTACCAGACGGTGACCGGCACCAGTGCGACGAAGCCCACGGCGAATCAGCCCATCGAGAGTCCGCAGGCGATCGGCGCGGTGGGCACCTCGATCATCGACGCCCCGCCTCGCGGGCTCGCCGCGTTCGACGCCAACCTGCCGGCCGGGACGCTGCCGGACGGCGGCCCGTTCACCGAGGCCGGCGACAAGACGTGGCACGTCGTGCCCGGCACGACGCCGCAGATCGGCCAGGGCACCGCGAAGGTGTTCCGGTACACCGTCGAGGTGGAGGACGGCATCGACTCCACGATGTTCGGCGGCGACACCGCATTCGCCCAGATGGTCGACCAGACACTGGCCAATCCCAAGGGCTGGACGCACAACCCGCAATTCGCGTTCATCCGGATCGACGACGGAAAACCCGACTTCCGGATCTCACTGGTGTCTCCGGTGACGGTCCGCGAGGGTTGTGGCTACGAATTCCGGCTGGAGACCTCCTGCTACAACCCGTCCTTCGGCAGGGACCGGCAGTCGCGGGTCTTCATCAACGAGGCGCGCTGGGTGCGCGGGGCCGTCCCGTTCGAGGGCGACATCGGTTCCTACCGGCAGTACGTGATCAACCACGAGGTCGGCCATGCCATCGGGTACGTGCGCCACGAACCGTGTGAACAGCAGGGCGCGTTGGCCCCGGTGATGATGCAACAGACGTTCTCCACATCGAATAACGACGCCGCCCAGTTCGACCCGGATTTCGTCAAGGCCGACGGGAAAACCTGCCGATTCAATCCCTGGCCGTTTCCGATCGCCTAGCCCGGCGGTTGAATTCATTGCCGTCCACTTCGGCGGCTGCTGTGATGGTTGTGGACGACCGAACCGCAATGCGAGACCGAGGAGAAGTGGGGTGTCGACATCGTTGCCGCCTCTCGTGGAGCCGGCAGACCAGCTGACCCGCGATGAGGTGGCCCGCTACAGCCGCCATCTGATCATTCCCGACCTGGGTGTCGACGGGCAGAAGCGACTCAAGAACGCCAAGGTGCTGGTGATCGGAGCCGGCGGGCTCGGCGCGCCGACGCTGCTGTACCTGGCGGCGGCCGGCGTCGGCACGATCGGCGTCGTCGATTTCGACGTCGTCGACGAGTCCAACCTGCAGCGCCAGATCATTCACGGCGTGGCCGACGTCGGACGGTCCAAGGCCCGGTCGGCGCGCGAGTCGATCGCCGCGATCAACCCGCTGGTCCAGGTGCGTCTGCACGAGTTCCGGCTGGACTCGAGCAACGCCGTCGAGCTGTTCGAGCAGTACGACCTGATCGTGGACGGCACCGACAACTTCGCCACCCGGTATCTGGTCAACGACGCCGCCGTGCTGGCCGCCAAGCCGTACGTGTGGGGGTCGATCTACCGGTTCGAGGGCCAGGTCTCGGTGTTCTGGGAGGACGCGCCGGGCGGGCGGGGCCTCAACTACCGCGACCTCTACCCGGAGCCCCCGCCGGCCGGCACGGTGCCCTCCTGCGCCGAGGGCGGCGTGCTGGGCATCGTCTGCGCCTCCATCGCGTCGGTGATGGGCACCGAGGCGATCAAACTCATCACCGGGATCGGCGAATCGCTGCTGGGCCGGTTGATGATCTACGACGCACTGGACATGTCCTACCGCACCATCAAGATCCGCAGGGACCCGCAGGACGACTTCCGGCCGAAGATCACCGAGCTGATCGACTACGAGCAGTACTGCGGCGTGGCGCCCGACGACGCCGGTTCGGTTGTCACGGGCTCCACCATCACCCCGCGGGAATTGCGCGAGTTGCTGGACTCGGGCAAGAAGCTGGCGTTGATCGACGTTCGTGAACCCGCGGAATGGGACATCGTGCACATCGACGGGGCCCAGCTGATCCCGCAGTCGTCGATCAACTCCGGTGAGGGTCTGGCAAAGCTGCCGCAGGACCGCATGCCGGTGCTGTACTGCAAGACGGGGGTGCGCTCGGCGGAGGTGCTGGCGGCGGTGAAAAAGGCCGGATTCTCGGACGCGGTGCATCTGCAGGGCGGCATCGTGGCGTGGGCGCAGCAGATGCAACCCGACATGGTGATGTACTGACCCGATACGCCGCGCTCGCGGTCGCCGCAGGTGGGCTCGTCTAGGCTACCCGTGTGAATGTCGAGCCACCGCCGGAGCATGTGCTGGCGGCGTTTGGTTTGACCGGTGTGAAGCCCGTCTATCTGGGGGCGAGCTGGGAAGGCGGCTGGCGCTGCGGCGAAGTCGTCTTGTCGCTGGTGGCCGACCACGCCCGGGCGGCTTGGTCGGCCCGGGTGCGGGAGACGTTGTTCGTCGACGGTGTTCGGCTGGCGCGTCCGGTCCGCTCGACGGACGGGCGATACGTGGTTTCCGGGTGGCGGGCGGATACTTTCGTCGCCGGCACGCCCGAACCGCGGCATGACGAGGTGGTCTCGGCGGCGGTGCGCCTGCACGAGGCGACCGGCAAACTTGAGCGCCCCCGATTTCTGACCCAGGGCCCCACCGCGCCGTGGGGCGAAGTGGACATCTTCATCGCCGCCGACCGCGCCGCGTGGGAGGAACGGCCGTTGGCCTCGGTGCCGCCGGGCGCCCGGACCGCCCCGCCGACGGCCGACGCCGAGCGGTCGGTGGAGCTGATCAACCAGCTGGCCACCCTGCGCCGACCGACCAAGAGCCCGAACCAGCTGGTGCACGGAGACCTTTACGGGACAGTGCTTTTCGTCGGTACCGCCGCCCCGGGGATCACCGATATCACCCCCTACTGGCGGCCCGCGTCGTGGGCGGCCGGCGTCGTCGTCGTCGACGCGCTGTCGTGGGGCGACGCCGACGACGGACTCATCGAACGCTGGAACGCGCTGCCGGAGTGGCCGCAGATGTTGTTGCGCGCCTTGATGTTTCGCCTGGCGGTCCATGCGCTGCACCCGAGGTCCACCGCCGAGGCCTTCCCCGGGCTGGCCCGCACCGCGGCGCTGGTCCGGCTGGTCCTCTAGCGTCGGCCCGGGAAGTCGTAACGGACCTCGCGCAGCGCAATCTTGCCGTCGGTCGCCAGGACGCCTTCGGCGCGCAGCAGCTCCAGCTGCCGGGTGGTCAGATGGCGCGCCGGGCGCCCCGAGGCGGTGATGACCCGGTGCCACGGCAAGTCCGAGGAGTCGGTCCGCATGATCCAGCCGACGATGCGCGGGCTGGAAAGGCCTGCGACGTCGGCGATGTCGCCGTACGTGGCGACCCTGCCGGACGGAATCGCCGCGACCAGCGCGCGCACCCGCTCGACCTGCTCCTCGGTCACCGGCGCCACGATCAGTGGGCTTCCAGCAGCTCGCGCGTCAGCGCGGCGACCTCCGTCGGCGCGGCGTAGGGCACCATGTGGTTGCAATCGAAATCCAGCAGCCGGAAGTCGGACCCCAACCGGTCCTGCAGTCCGGTGATGAGTTGGTCGCCGACGTATGGCGGCGAGGTGCGCTTGGCCCGCACCAGGACCGTCGCCGTCCCGGCCGGCGGGAGCACGACGTCGCGGGCCAGCTCGCTCCAGTACGACATCATCGCCGGCAGGCTCACGCGCCAACCGTATCGACCACCCGGCAGCTCGATCAGATGCTCGTCGATCTCGGCGTCGAGCAGCGCGGGGTCGACATCCGACCAGGAGCCGTGCATCTTTTCCAGGCGCGCTTCCCCGGCGTCGGGGTAGTCGGGCGAGGACAACATCGCGTCGGCGATCTCGCGCATCCACCCACCGTCCAATCCGACCGCCGGGTCGAGCAGCAGCAGCGCCGCCACCCGATCCGGTCGAGCCGCGGCCAGCTGCATGGCGAGCCCGCCGCCAAAGGAGTGTCCGACCACCAGCACCGGTGCCTCGGCCTCGTCGTCGAGTAGCGCGGCCATCGCGGCGACGTTGGCGTCGATGGTCCACGGCGCCGCCCACGACGACCTGCCGTGACCGATCAGATCCGGTGCCGCGAAGGTGATTTCGGGCAGCAGCCCGGCCAGCCGCTGCCACCGCTGCCCGTGGCCGGTCAACCCGTGCAGCGCCAGCACTCGCACCGGACCCGGTGGGCCGTAGCGGTGCACATGGAGATCAGCGGTCACTCGTCGATCGTGCCAGCCGCCGCCACGGCCGCTCGCGGGCGGGCGGCTCAGCGTTCGTCGTCCCACTCGTCCTCGGTGGGGACGACGTAGGCCTGCTCGATCACGTCGGCCTCGTTCGCCTCGCGGTCGGCCACGGCCAGATAGTCGGTGTCCAAGCCGACCTCGTCGTCGAAGTCAACGGGTTGCAGTTGTTCCGCGGCGTCGCCTTCGGGCGCTTCGTCGCTGGGGAAGCCGCGTTCGACGTCCGTCACGATTACCCACCCTCCTCGTCGGGGCTGCTGACGGCCTCCAGCGTAGAGGCCGGTGGCGGCGCATGTCGGACCGACTTGTCAGACCCCGGTGATTGCATGCAGCCATGTCGTACACCTGGGACACCGATGCGCGGGCGCTGCTGGCACCCGGCGTGCGCGGGCCGGTCCGGGTGCTGGGCGGCCCGGGCACCGGTAAGAGCAGCCTGCTGGTCGACGCCGCAGTCGCCCACATCGACGCCGGTCTCGACCCGGAATCGGTTCTGCTGCTTACCGGTTCCGGTCGCCTCGGGATGCGGGCGCGCAGCACCTTGACGGCGGCGTTGCTGCGGCCGCGCTCCACCGGGCCCTGCCGCGCCGCCGTCCGCGAACCGCTGGTGCGTACCGTGCACGGCTACGCGTACGCGGTTCTTCGGCGGGCCGCCGAGCGGGCCGGTGATGCGCCCCCGCGGCTGGTCACCAGCGCCGAACAGGACGCCATCATCCGCGAGCTGCTGGCCGGAGACCTCGAGGACGGACCGCGCGCGGCGACGGCGTGGCCCGCCCATCTACTGCCCGCGCTGGCCACCGCGGGCTTCGCCAGCGAACTGCGAAACATGTTGGCGCGCTGCGCCGAACGCGGGGTGGACCCGCAGGAACTGGAGCGACTGGGCCGTCGGTGCCGACGTCCGGAATGGACCGCGGCCGGCCAGTTCGCGCGACAGTATGAGCAGGTGATGCTGCTGCGGGCGGCGGTCGGGACGGCGGCGCCCCAGGCGACGACGCCCGCGCTGGGCGCCGCCGAACTGGTGGGCGCCGCCCTGGAGGCCTTCGCGATCGATCCCGAGCTGCTGGCGGCCGAGCGGGGCCGGGTGCGGGTCTTGTTGGTCGATGACGCCCAGCAGCTCGACCCGCAGGCGGCCCGCCTGGTCCGGGTGCTCGCGGCGGGTGCCGAGCTGGCGTTGATCGCCGGCGACCCCAACCAAGCGGTGTTCGGCTTCCGGGGCGGTGAATCCGCAGGGCTTCTCGATGGGGATTCGCCATCGGTGACGTTGACGGTCTCGCATCGCTGCGCCCCGGCGGTGGCGCGCGCCGTCAGCGGCATCGCGCGCCGACTGCCCGGCGGCAGCGGCGGCAGGCGGATCGAGGGCACCGGGCCCGAGGAGGGATCGGTCACGGTGCGCCTGGCCGCGTCGGCGCACGCTGAGGCGGCGGTGATCGCCGACGCGTTGCGGCGTGCGCACCTGTTCGACGGCGTGCCGTGGTCGCAGATGGCGGTCATCGTCCGGTCGGTGCCGCGGGCCGGCGCGCGCTTGCCGCGCGCGTTGGCCGCCGCCGGGGTGCCGGTGGCCGCACCCGCGGCAAGCGGACCGCTGTCCGACGAGCCTGCGGCCCGTGCGCTGCTCACCGTCCTGGCGGCCACCGCCGACGGGCTCGACGGCGAACGGGCCCTGGCCCTGCTGACCGGTCCCATCGGACGCGTCGACCCGGTTTCGCTGCGGCAGCTGCGCCGAACACTGCAGCGCGCCAACGCCGATCGCGCGCCGGGCGATTTTGCGGACCTGCTGGCCGGCGCGCTGTCCGGTGACGCGTCCCCTCCTAGCGGGCGCTACCCCCAGTCGGGGCCACTGTTCCGCCCGGTGCAGCGGGTGCGTGCGGTGCTGGACGCGGCCGCGCGCTGCCATCGTGCGGGCCAAGACCCGCGCTACACCTTGTGGGCGGCCTGGCACCGTTCCGGTCTGCAGCGGCGTTGGCTGTCGGCCGCCGAGCGCGGCGGCTCCGCCGGTGCGCAGGCCACCCGGAACCTGGAGGCGGTGACCGCGCTGTTCGACATCACCGATCAGTACGTGTCCCGCACGTCGGGTGCGTCGCTGCGTGGGCTCGTCGAGCACGTCGCCGCGCTGCACCTGCCGAGCGTGAACCCCGAGCCGGTGTCGACCGTGGAGCAGGTGAGGGTGCTCAGCGCGCACGCCGCCCTGGGCCACGAATGGGACCTGGTGGTCATCGCCGGGCTGCAAGAGGGGTTGTGGCCCAACACCGTTCCGCGCGGCGGTGTGCTGGGCACCCAGCGGTTGCTGGACGCGGTGGACGGCGTCACCGAGGACGCGTCGGTGCGGGCGCCGCTGCTGGCCGAGGAGCGGCGGCTGCTGGTGGCGGCGATGGGCCGCGCCCGCCGCCGATTGTTGGTGACCGCCGTGGACAGCGACACGGGCGGCGGGGACGAGGGGGCCGCCCTGCCGTCGGCGTTCTACTACGAACTCGCGCAGTGGACCGATGACGGCGGCGATCTCGTTGCCGCGCAGCCCATCTCAGCGCCCCGGGTGTTGTCCGCGGCGTCGCTGGTGGGCCGACTGCGCGGTGTCGTGTGTGCGCCCGACGGCGCGGTGGACGATGCCGCCCGCCTTTGCGCGGCAACGCAATTGGCGCGGTTGGCCCGGGCCGGCGTCCCGGGCGCCGACCCGGCCGGCTGGCACGGCCTCATCGCGGTCAGCACCAGCGAACCGCTGCATAGCGACGACGATGTCGTCACCTTGACCCCGTCGACCCTGCAGATGCTCAACGACTGCCCGCTGCGCTGGCTGGCCGAACGGCATGGTGGTAGCAACCGGCGTGAGCTGCGCTCCACCATCGGTTCGGTGCTGCACGCGCTGGTCGCCGAACCGCACAAGAGTGAACCGGAATTGCTGGCCGAGCTGGACCGCGCCTGGCAGCATCTGCCCTTCGAGGCCGAGTGGCATTCGGCCAACGAGCTGGTGCGGCACCGCGCGATGGTCGAGGCGTTCATCGAGTGGCGGGCGCAGACCCGAGGTGCGCTGACCGAGGTCGGCGTCGAGGTCGAGATCGACGGAACCCTGGCAGCATCCCGCGATCACGGCGGCGAAGTCCGGCTGCGCGGCCGGGTCGACCGGTTAGAGCGCGACGCCGCCGGCCGGCTGGTGATCGTCGACATCAAGACCGGCAAAACGCCGGTCAGCAAGGACGATGCACAACAACACGCCCAGCTGGCGATGTATCAGCTGGCGGTGGCCGAAGGCATGGTGTCGGGCGGGCGTAACGATTCAGAGCCCGGCGGCGCGCGGCTGGTGTACGTCGGCAAGGCCGGGGCCTCGGGCGTCACGGAACGCGAACAGGATCCGCTGACGCCGGCCGCCCGCGACGAATGGCGCCAGCTGGTCCGGCGCGCGGCCGAGGCGACCGCCGGGCCCCGGTTCATCGCCCGGCGCAACGACGGTTGCTCGCACTGCCCGATACGGCCCTCGTGTCCAGCCCACGCCGACGGGACGGCGCGGTGAACCCGCGCTACAGCCCCCACGAATTAGCTTGCGCGCTAGGGCTTTTCCCGCCCACCGATGAGCAGGCCGCCGTCATCGCGGCACCGCCCGGACCGCTGGTCGTCATCGCGGGCGCCGGCGCCGGCAAAACCGAGACCATGGCCGCGCGGGTGGTGTGGCTCATCGCCAACGGCTACGCCGAACCCGGCCAGGTGCTGGGGTTGACGTTCACCCGTAAGGCCGCCGGCCAGCTGCTGCGGCGGGTCCGGTCCCGGCTGGCCCGGATGGCCGGCGTCGGCTTGGGTCCCGACGGCACGGCCCCGGTGGAACCGGTGGGCGTCCCGACGGTCAGCACCTACCACGCTTTCGCCGGTTCGTTGATCCGCGACTATGGGCTGTTGTTGCCCATCGAGCCCGACACCCGGCTGCTCGGCGAGACCGAGCTGTGGCAGCTGGCGTTCGACGTGGTGAGTGGCTACCGGGGGGAGCTGCGTACCGACAAGACCCCCGCGGCGGTCACGTCGATGGTGCTGCGGTTGTGGGGTCAGCTGGCCGAACACCTGGTGGACACCCGCCAGCTCGCCGATACCCATGTGGAGCTGGAGCGGCTGATCCACGCCCTGCCGCCCGGTCCCTATCAGCGCGACCGCGGCCCCAGCCAGTGGTTGCTGCGGCTGCTGGCCACCCAGACCCAGCGCGCCGAGCTGGTGCCGCTGCTCGGCGCGCTGAACGAGCGCATGCGTGCCGCGAAGACCATGGACTTCGGCGTGCAGATGGCCTGCGCGGCACGGCTGGCGGCGAACTTCCCACAGGTCGGCGAGGACCTGCGCGGCCGCTACCGGGTGGTGCTGCTCGATGAGTACCAGGACACCGGGCATGCTCAGCGGGTCGCCCTGTCGGCTCTGTTCGGCGGTGGTGTCGACGACGGGTTGGCCCTGACCGCCGTCGGCGACCCGATTCAGTCGATCTACGGCTGGCGCGGCGCCTCGGCGACCAATCTGCCGCGTTTCACCACCGATTTCCCCCTATCCGACGGCACTCCCGCGCCGGTCCTGGAGCTGCGGACCAGCTGGCGCAACCCGCCTCGGGCCCTGCATCTGGCCAACGCGATATCGGCGGAGGCGCGCCGCAGGTCCGTTGCGGTGCACGCGCTGCGGCCGCGCCCGGACGCCCCGCCCGGGACTGTTCGCTGCGCATTGCTTCCCGATGTGCAGGCCGAACGGGAGTGGATCGCCGACGAGCTCGCCGCGCGGTACCGGCGGGGTGACGGCCTGAGCCCGCCGACCGCCGCGGTTCTGGTGCGCCGCAACGCCGACGCCGCCCCCGTCGCCGATGCCCTGCGCGCCCGCGGCATCCCGGTCGAGGTCGTCGGATTGGCGGGCCTCCTTTCCATCTCCGAGGTCGCCGACGTGGTGGCCATGCTGCGGCTCGTCGCCGACCCGACCGCGGGCGCGGCGGCGATGCGGGTGCTCACGGGTCCGCGGTGGCGCCTCGGGGGTCGGGACATCGCCGCGCTCTGGCGGCGCGCGCGAAAACTCGGCGAAGGGCTCGGTGCAGGCGGGGCGTCCTCGCCGGAATCGATCGCGATCGCCGCGGGCCCAGACGCCGACACCGCGTGCCTGGCCGACGCGATCGCCGATCCCGGCCCGGCCGAGGCGTATTCGACCGCGGGATATCAGCGCATCACCGCGCTGGCCGCCGAACTGCGCGCCCTGCGCGGGCATCTGGGTCATTCCCTGCCGGACCTGGTCGCCGAGGTGCGCCGCGTGCTGGGCGTCGACTGCGAGGTCCGCGCCGCGGCGGGAGCGAACGCGGGCTGGACCGGCACCGAACACCTTGACGCGTTCGCCGACGTCGTCGCCGGTTACGCCGAACGAGCCGACGCCGCCGGCGTGACGGACCGCTCCGCAACGGCATCGGTGTCGGGCCTGTTGGCCTTCCTGGACGTGGCCGAGTCCGTCGAGAACGGTTTGCCGCCGGCCCCGTTGGCGGTCGCGGCCGACCGCGTCCAGGTGCTCACGGTGCACTCCGCGAAAGGGTTGGAGTGGCAGGTGGTGGCGGTGGCACACCTGTCGGGTGGAGTCTTTCCGTCGACCGCGTCGAGGAGCACCTGGCTGACCGATGCGGCCGAGCTGCCGCCGCTGTTGCGGGGCGACCGTGCCTCGGCGGGCGCACTGGGCATCCCGCTGCTGGATACCTCGGACGTCACCAATCGAAAACAGCTCTCCGACAAGATCTCCGAGCATCGCCGCCAGCTCGAACAGCGGCGCGTCGACGAGGAGCGCCGGCTGCTGTATGTCGCCATCACCCGGGCCGAGGACACCCTGCTGGTGTCGGGTCATCATTGGGGTGCCACCGGGATCAAACCGCGGGGCCCCTCGGATTTCCTGTGCGAGATCAAGGAGGTCGTCGACCGTTCGGCCGCGGCCGGGGAGCCCTGCGGGGTGGTGGATCAGTGGGCGCCCGCGCCGGCCGAAGGTGACCGGAACCCGTTGCGCGACAACGTGAGCGAGGCGGTCTGGCCCGCTGATCCGCTGGCCGCCCGGCGCGGCGATGTCGAGCGCGGCGCGGCGCTGGTGACGCGGGCGATGTCGGGCGACGCGGGTGGGGAAAGCGCCGACCTCGAGGGTTGGGGCGCCGACGTCGACGCGCTACTGGCCGAGCGCGCGCGGTTGGTGGAACCGCCCGCCGGCGCGCTGCCCAGTCAGTTGTCGGTCAGCGGCCTGGTGGACCTGGCCCGCGACCCCGCGGGTGCGGCGCAGCGGCTCAGACATCGGCTGCCGACCCGTCCGGATCCGCATGCGTTGCTGGGCAATGCTTTTCATGCCTGGATTCAGCAGTTCTACGGCGCGGAGTGTCTATTCGATCTCGCGGACCTGCCGGGTGCGGCCGACTCCGACGTCGGCGACACCCGGGAGCTGGCCGCGTTGCAGGCGGCATTCGCCGAATCGCCTTGGGCGGCCCGCACTCCCATCGCCGTCGAGGTGCCGTTCGAGATGCCGATCGGTGACACCCTGGTGCGCGGCCGCATCGATGCGGTGTTCGCCGACCCCGGCGGGGGCGCCACGGTCGTCGACTGGAAGACCGGTGAGCCGCCGCACGGGCCGGAAGCCATGCGCCAGGCCGCCGTCCAGCTCGCCGTCTACCGCTTGGCGTGGGCCGCCTTGGCCGGTGTCCCGGAATCGTCGGTGCGGACGGCCTTCTATTACGTGCGCGCCCGCACCACGGTCGCCCCCGATGATCTGCCCGCCCCCGCTGAACTGGCCGGGTTGCTGGCCGACCGCGCCGTCGTGTGACCTGCGCTGCCCGAGTACGGGGGTTGCGATCGTGGTTACATTGAGTCGTGCGTGTCTCCAGCGCTGGCGTTGAGCCGATGATGGACCGCCGTGCCCAACGGTAGGTCCCGACAACTGACCGGCCTGGAAGAAGCGCTGACCGCCCTGCGAGGCCACCAATTGGTCGGCGTGGTGCGCATCCCCGAAGATCACGCCAGCCCCATCCGCGTCATCACTCGCCGCGTGGCCATCGCGCTGGTGGTGTTGTTCGCCGCGGCCGTCATCGTTTACGCGGACCGCAACGGGTACCGCGATGTGCGGGGCGAGCCGCTGACCTTTCTGGACTGTGTGTACTTCTCCGCGGTGTCACTGTCGACGACCGGTTACGGCGACATCACCCCGTTCACCGAAACCGCCCGTTTGGTGCACACCCTGATTTTCACCGCGCTGCGGATCGCGTTCCTGGCCGTGTTGGTCGGCACGACCCTCGAAGTCCTCTCCGAGCGGTCCCGGCAAGGGTGGAAGATTCAGCGTTGGAGGAGCAGAGTGCGCAACCACACGATCGTGATCGGCTACGGCACCAAGGGCAAAACGGCGGTCGCCGCCATTCTCGGTGACGAGGCCGCCCAGGGGGAGGTCGTCGTCGTCGACACCGATCGGAGCACCCTCGAGCACGCCGCAAGCGCGGGCCTGGTCACCGTGCACGGCGACGCCACCAAGGCCGATGTGCTGCGGCTGGCCGGGGCGCAACACGCGGCGTCGATCATCGTCGCCACCAGCCGCGACGACACCGCGGTCCTGGTCACACTGACGGCGCGGGAGATTGCGCCCGGCGCCAAGATCGTGGTGTCCATCCGGGAGGCCGAAAACCAGCACCTGCTGCAGCAATCGGGCGCGGACTCGGTGGTGGTCTCCTCGGCGACTGCCGGTCGGTTGCTCGGCCTTGCCACCACCACACCCAGCGTCGTGGAGATGATCGAGGACCTGCTCACCCCGGACTTCGGGCTGGCGATCGCCGAGCGCGAGGTGGAGCCGGCGGAGGTCGGCGGTTCCCCGCGGCATCTGCGCGACATCGTGCTCGGTGTGGTGCGCGACGGCCACTTGCTGCGCATCGGCGCGCCCGAGGTGGACGCCGTCGAGGCCAACGACCGGCTGCTCTACATCCGGCACGCGGGGCACTAGTGGCGATCGCAAGAGCGGCGGAGCCGGTCGCGGCGGGTCGCCACGGAGTGAGGGCCTAGTGGCGATCGCAGACTTTCAGCTGCGGAATGTTCCGTTGCTGTCGCGCGTCGGCGCCGACCGGGCCGACCAGCTGCGCACCGACGTCGAAGCGGCCACCGCCGGATGGGCGGATGCCGCGCTGCTGCGGGTGGATTCGCGCAGTCAGGTACTGGTCGCCGACGGACGGGTGGTGCTCGGCGCCGCGGCCAAGCTGGCCGACAAGCCGCCACCGGAAGCGGTGTTCCTGGGCCGCATCGACAACGGCCGCCACGTGTGGGCCATCCGCGGCGCACTCGAGGCGCCGGAGGACCCGGACGTGCACGCCGAGGTGGTGAACCTGCGCGGCCTCGGCTCGATCCTCGACGACACCAGCAGTCAGCTGGTGTCGTCCGCCGTCGCGCTGCTCAATTGGCATGACAGCGCGCGGTTCAGCTCGGTGGACGGCTCACCGACCAGGCCGGCCCGGGCGGGCTGGGCACGGGTCAACCCGGTGACCGGTCGCGAGGAGTTCCCACGCATCGACCCGGCGGTGATCTGCCTGGTCCACGACGGCGGCGACCGCGCGGTGCTGGCCCGTCAGGCGGTGTGGCCGGAGCGGATGTTCTCGCTGCTGGCCGGATTCGTCGAGGCCGGTGAATCGTTCGAGGTCTGCGTCGCCCGCGAGATCCGTGAGGAAATCGGCCTGACCGTCCGCGACGTGCGTTACCTGGGCAGCCAGCCGTGGCCGTTCCCGCGGTCGCTCATGGTCGGATTCCACGCCGTCGCGGACCCGGCGGAGGACTTCTCGTTCAACGACGGGGAGATCGCCGAGGCGGCGTGGTTCACCCGCGACGAGGTGCGCGCGGCACTGGCGGCCGGCGACTGGTCCAGCGCGGGGGAGTCGAAACTGCTGCTGCCCGGGTCGATCTCGATCGCGCGCGTGATCATCGAATCCTGGGCCGCGATCGACTGATCAAGCGCCGCTACTTGATCCGGTCGGTCACCCCCGGCGAAGGTGAGGTCGGTGGTTCCCACCGCGCGGCATGGGCCCGGAGGGTTGCCAACGGTCTCCCGCGGCGGTTCTTGTCGGTCGGCGTACGAATACGGTTGCAGGCCTTCGAAATTGGCGATGCGGCGCGCATCTTCGAGGCTGACGATCAATGAATCGGCGTAGGCGTATTCGGAGGAGGCGTCTTGCCCGGCGAATGCGAGCACGCCGACACAAAGGCCGCGGCGCCGCAGGCGATGACGGCCGAGGCTTTGCCAACCACCGACAGACGTCGGTGCAAGCGGCTCGACCGAAAACTCGACGCCATGGTCAATTTGGTACGGTCGCCCGCGACCGGGTGTCGAGAGCCGTTCCGCGCCTGCGGCGTGCGGCGCGGTCTTGGCGGCGCCCTCAGGCGCCGGCTTCGGCCAGTTTGGCCTTGACCTCGGCCGCGCTCGGGTTGGTCAGCGTCGACCCGTCGGCGAACTTCACCGTGGGAACCGTCCTGTTGCCGCCGTTGACCGAACCGACGAACTGCGCCGCCGCGGGGTCGTGCTCGATGTCGACCGCCTCGTAAGGGATTCCGTTGGACTTCAGCACGGTCATGAGGCGGTGGCAGTAGCCGCACCATGAGGTCGTGTAAACGGTGATCGGGGCATAGGTCATAGATCGTTAACGTAGTGCGGCGACAATGTGTTCCGCGCTGCGGGCGCCACCCGTTGACCGGGCGGCATCCGCTGGGAATGGCGACAACTCGCCGACGCGCACCGGGCGGGGCCACGGTTTGTCGGCCATCGCTGCCAAGATGGACGCCATGCCGATGGTCGCGGACGCCTTGACCGCCGGGCTGGACGACGAGCAGCGCGAGGCGGTGCTGGCTCCGCGCGGTCCGGTCTGTGTGCTCGCGGGCGCCGGAACGGGCAAGACCCGCACCATCACGCACCGGATCGCGCAGCTGGTGGCGAGCGGTCATGTGGCGGCCGGGCAGGTGCTGGCGGTCACGTTCACCCAGCGGGCGGCGGGGGAGATGCGTTCCCGGTTGCGGACGCTGGATGCCGCCGCGGGCACGGACACCGGCGTCGGCGGGGTCCAGGCCCTGACGTTTCACGCGGCGGCGCACCGGCAGCTGCGGTATTTCTGGCCGCGGGTGGTCGGTGACACCGGTTGGCAGCTGCTGGACACGAAGTTCGCCGTGGTGGCGCGGGCGGCCAGCCGCTCCCGGATCAACGCCAGCACCGATGACGTCCGCGACCTGGCGGGCGAGATCGAGTGGGCCAAGGCGTCGCTGATCGGCCCCGAGGAGTACCCGGCCGCCGTGGCCGCGGCGGGGCGGGACATCCCGTTGGACGCCGCCCGGGTCGCCACCGTGTACGCCGCCTACGAGTCGCTCAAGGTCCGCGACGAAGCGGTGACGTTGCTCGATTTCGACGACCTGCTGCTGCACACCGCGGCCGCAATCGAAAACGACGCCGCCGTGGCCGACGAATTCCGGGGCCGCTACCGCTGCTTCGTGGTCGACGAGTATCAGGACGTCACCCCCCTGCAGCAGCGGGTGCTGACGGCGTGGCTGGGCGACCGGGACGACCTGACCGTCGTCGGCGACGCCAACCAGACCATCTATTCATTCACCGGGGCCTCACCGCGGTTCCTGCTCGACTTCTCGCGGCGGTATCCCGACGCCACGGTGGTTCGCCTGGAGCGCGACTACCGCTCGACCCCGCAGGTGGTGTCATTGGCCAACCAGGTGATCGCTGCGGCCCGTGGCCGGGTCGCCGGCAGCAAGCTGCACCTGTCCGGGCAGCGTCCGCCGGGCCCGGCGCCGTCGTTCCATGAACATTCAGACGAACCGGCCGAGGCCGCCGCGGTCGCCGCGTCGATCGCCCGGCTCATCGAATCGGGCACCCCGCCGTCGGAGATCGCCGTGCTGTACCGGGTCAACGCGCAGTCCGAGGCCTACGAGGAGGCGTTGACCGAGGCGGGCATCCCCTATCAGCTCCGCGGCGGCGAGGGGTTCTTCACCCGTCAGGAGATCAAGCAGGCGTTGTTGGCGCTGCAGCGGGCGGCCGAGCGCGGCGCAGAGGGGCCGCTGCCCGCCGTCGTGCGGGCGGTCCTGGAACCTTTGGGGCTGACGGCCGAGCCGCCGGTCGGCACCCGCGCACGGGAGCGCTGGGAAGCGCTGACCGCGCTGGCCGAGTTGGTCGACGACGAGGTGGCCCAGCGCCCGCAGCTGGAACTCGCGGGCCTGCTGGCCGAACTTCGGTTGCGCGCCGACGCGCGACATCCGCCGGTGGTGCAGGGCGTCACGCTGGCCTCGCTGCACGCGGCCAAGGGACTGGAGTGGGATGCGGTGTTCTTGGTCGGGCTGGCCGACGGCACGCTGCCCATCTCGCACGCGTTGGCGCACGGCCCCGAAAGCGAGGCCGTCGAGGAGGAGCGTCGGCTGCTCTACGTCGGAATCACCAGGGCGCGAATACATTTGGCGCTCAGCTGGGCGCTGGCCCGCAGCCCCGGCGGACGGCAGGGCCGCAAGCCGTCACGGTTCCTCAACGGCATCGCGCCGCAGGCGCGCGCCGACGCCGCGCCGGGCAAGACCCGGCGCAACCGCGGCGCCGCGGCGCGCTGCCGGATCTGCAACAAGGACCTGTCCACCGCGGCGGCGGTCATGCTGCGGCGCTGCGAAACGTGCGCCGCCGACGTCGACGAACAGTTGCTGCTGCGGCTCAAGGCGTGGCGGCTGGACATCGCCAAGGAGCAGAAGGTGCCCGCGTATGTCATCTTCACCGACAACACGCTGATCGCGATCGCCGAGTTGCGGCCCGACGACGAGGACGCGCTGATCGCGATCCCCGGCATCGGCGCGCGCAAGCTGGAACAGTACGGGCCCGACGTGCTCGAGTTGGTGCGCGGCCGCTGACCGTAAAGGTGCAGGTCAGAAAATCGGTTGTGGTGGGCGGCGGTGACCGTTTACCCTCGAAACCGCGTTCTGGCTTTACGAGAGGAGGGTGGCCACGATGATCAACGACGCGTTCGGTGTGGGCGTGGCCGCCGCGGCGCTGTCCGCGCGGACCTTCCATGCTGCCCGCGGTGCCCATGTTGCCGTCGCCGGCGACCGCGCTCAAGCATCGCGCCGCCGCCGCGACTAACGCGTCCGTGCGACTCGAGGTCCACCGAATGGCTACGTAACCAGCCCGGTTTCACCAAATGGCCACGGACCCGAAGTCAAGGATCCGTGGCCATAGTTTTAAGGGCTTCAGTTTTGAAAGCCCGCTACCTGGTCCGGATCACCGAAAACCGAAGCCCCGACCAGGAAGCAGGTGAGCAGACATGTCGGCAGTTCCCCGACAGCCGTCGCCAGTGTTGCCGTGTCACGCCGGCGATCCCGACCTCTGGTTCGCCGAGACCCCGGCCGACCTCGAGCGCGCCAAGGCGCTCTGCGGGAGCTGCCCGATCCGGCGCCAGTGCCTGACGTCGGCGCTGGAGCGGGCCGAGCCCTGGGGTGTGTGGGGCGGCGAAATCCTCGACCGAGGCTCGATCCTGAGCTTCAAACGACCGCGCGGGCGCCCCCGCAAAGACCGGGTCGCCGCGTGAGGCGCGCTAGACGACCGCGCTGTCGGGCTCGGCGAAGCCGGGGATCAGTTCCTCCGATAGCGCCTTGATCGGCACGCGCGCGTCCAGCTGGCACAGGATCGCGGCCACCGACGCCATGACGCGCATCGGAATGGCCAGCTTGGGCGGCAGGTCCATCTGCCGGGCCGTCTTGATCTGTGACACCGAACGGTCGATCTGGCCCACGGTCATCCGCTGCAGCCACTTGCGCGTGTAGTGGAAGACGTCGACCTCGATGGGCTCGACGTACTGGCGCAGCATTTCGTCGATGTCGCGCACCGACACCTGCTGGCCCTTCTGGATGAAGCCGACCTTCTCCATGGTCGGCAACAGCAGGTCGTAGTTCTTGTCGCGGGCCAGGCGAATCGTCATCCCGAGCTCGATGGGGTAGCCGCCGGGCAGCGGTGCGACGGCGCCGAAGTCGATGACGCCCATCCGGTCGTCGGGCAGCAGCATGAAATTCCCCGGGTGGGCGTCGCCGTGCAGCATCCCCAGCCGGCGCGGCGCGTCGAAGGTCAGCTCGAGCAGCCGGGTGCCGATCAGGTCGCGCTGCTCACGAGTGCCGTCGCGGATGATCTCCGCCAGTGGCAAGCCGTCGATCCACTCCTGGACCACCACCTTGGGCGCGCTGGCTACGACGTGCGGTACGGCGAAGCGGGGGTGGCCCTCGTAGGCCTTGGCGAACGCGCGCTGGTTGTCGGCCTCGAGCCGGTAGTCGAGTTCCATCTCGGTGCGCTCGATCAGTTCGTCGACGATGCCTTGGACGTCGGCGCCAGGAGCGAGTTGTTTGACCACGCCGACCAACCGCTGCATGGTCTTGAGGTCGGCGCGCAGCGCCTCGTCGGCGCCCGGGTATTGGATCTTGACGGCCACCGGGCGGCCGTCGGCCCAGACAGCCCGGTGCACCTGGCCGATGCTGGCCGAGGCCACCGGCGTGTCGTCGAACGAACTGAACCGTTCCCGCCACTTGGTGCCCAGCTGGGCGTCGAGCACCCGATGCACCTTATTGGCGGGCAGCGGCGGGGCGTCCTTTTGCAGCTTGGTCAGCGCCTCGCGGTAGGGCTCGCCGAACTCGTCCGGGATGGCGGCCTCCATCACCGACAACGCCTGGCCCACCTTCATCGCCCCGCCCTTGAGCTCGCCCAGGACGGTGAACAGCTGGTTGGCGGCTTTCTCCATCAGCTCGGCCTGGACTTCGTCTCTCGATTTGCCCGTCAGCCGTTTACCGAAGCCGAGCGCCGCCCGGCCAGCGAAGCCGACCGGGATGCTGGCCAGCTTCGCGTTCCGCGCCGCACGGCCGCGTTTGATGTCTGCCACGTATCCATCATCCATGACGGCCGGCCCGACTCGCGCTCGATCTTCGCAACATGTGGTTCCCGGGCAGCTGGCGGCGCGGAGCCCTAGGTTGTCCCTTGCGGGTTGCAGTCGGCGACCCCCGACGGGCGCATCGGAAGGGCGGTATCGACCAGGCCATGGCAGCAAAGCAATCGCAGCACGACGCTGCTGACTCCTTATTCAGGGCGATCATCGAAACGCTGGACAAACATCGCAACGACCGCACCTTGACCGCGGAGATCCTGCACCAGCTCGCCACCGCGTATCAGTCGGTGTCGACGGACGTCCCGGAGCACGGGCGGCCGGGCTAGCTACCCGCTTCAGCACGAGCACAGCGGATGTCGCGTCCATTGCCGCGCGACGATGGCGCCGGCGTTGAGGTCGAATTCCAGTGTGGTGTTCAGCGTCTGGGGCGGCCCCGGATCGGGCACCGCCTCTTGTTTGCGCACCGCCGCGATCACCCGGTTCACCTGGCTGAGCGCCAGCGCCGCGGTCGCCAGCAGCGTGGCCCGGTCGGCGACTCCGACGGTTTCCCGCAGCTGCGCCGAGATGGCCGGCCAGGCCGCGTCGCGGTCCCGCCGATGCAGGTCGGCACAGCCCAGGCAGCTGGTCGTGCCGGGGATGACCAGCGGGCCGACCAGCCCGATGCCGTCGCGGACCCGAACCGGCAGGTGGGGGACACCCCGGGTGTGCAGGTCGCGGACCATGCGCGGATCGGTGACCAGGTAATCGGACAGCACCACCAGGTCGACGGCGGTGGCGGACACGGTGGCGTGCGGTTGGCTGCTGTGGGCGATCCGGGCGCCCGAGCAGCGCAACGCCTCGACCAGCAGCTCCGACAGCGGGCCGCGGCCGTGGATCCGGATGGACGCCGCCCGACCGCGGGACTTCGCGCATTCGGTCGCGACGCCCGCACCGACCAGCTGGCCGATCAGGTCCGCCAGCCGCCCGGCGTCCTGCAAGCCACGGTCGGCGGCCCGCCGCTGTAATTCCGATAGCGGCGTCGGTGACCGCATGGATCGCAGCAATGCGGCCAACTCCGCAGCAGCCAGGCCGCCCGGTGGACGCACCAGCACGGCGCGCCGGGGATCCCAACCGACCTGGACGGCGCCGTCGGGCCGCAGCAGCACCGGCATGGCCGGGTCCAACGCATAGGTGGGAAGCACGGCCGGCGACACGGTTGCACTGTGCCACGCCGACGGTGACCGCCCCGATCAGTTATCCACAGGTCCGGCGCCGGGATCGCTGGTGCCGGGGTCCTCTTCGAGTTTCGCGATCGCCTCGTCAATGCCGCTGGTGTCGCCGCCGATGACCCGGTCGATGAAGCCGGCCGGCTCGTCGAGGTCCTCGGCGTCGGGCAGCAGATCGGGGTGTTGCCAGATGGCGTCGCGGGCGTCCGCCCCGGCCGCCTCGGTCAGGCGCTCCCACAGCGCGGCGGCTTCGCGCATCTTGCGGGGCCGCAGCTCCAGGCCCACCAGCGTCGCAAAGGTCTGCTCGGCCGGGCCGCCGGTGGCCCGCCGGCGGCGCAGCGTCTCGCTGAGCGCGGCCGCACCCGGGATCCGGTCGCCCAGTGCCGCGTTCACCACCACCTGCACCCAACCCTCGATCAACGCAAGCAGCGTCTCGAGGCGTTCCAGCGCCTGCGTCTGCGCCGGGGTGGCCTTGGGCTCGAAAACGCCCTGCCCCAACAGGTTTTCGATGGCGGCCGGGTCGGACAGCGTCGCCGGGTTGAAGTCGCGGGCCAGCTCCTCGATCCCGCTCATGTCGATCTGCATGCCCATCGCGTAGGCCTCCACGGCGCCCAGCAGTTGGCTCGACAGCCAGGGCACGTGGCTGAACAGCCGGTGGTGGGCGGCCTCGCGGGCGGCCAGGAACGTCAGGATCTCGCTGCGGGGCTGCTCGAGTCCGGCGGCGAACGACTCCAGGGCGTCGGGCAGGATGGCGGCAACGCCCTTGGGCCCCAACGGCAGACCGATGTCGGTCGACGTCAGCACCTCGCGGGACAACCGGCCCAGCGCCTGCCCCAGCTGGGAGCCGAAGGCCATACCGCCCATCTGCGACATCATCGCCATGAGCGGGCCGGCCATGCTCTTGGCCTCCTCGGGCAGCGACGACGCCCACACCGTCGAAATCTGCTGTGCCATCGGGTCGCACAACCGCTTCCAGGTCTCCAGGCTGTTGTCGACCCAGTCGGCGGGGGTCCAGCCCACCGCCTTGCTGGTGCCGGCGGGCAGCGCCGTGGCGCCGTCGAGCCAGGTCTCGGCGAGGTGAACCGCGTCGGCGATCGCCGAGTGTGTCGTGGCCGGGATCGGCGCCACGAACCCGATCGAGTTCGAGGCCACCCGGCGCGCCAGCTCGTAGTTGACCGGGCCCGATGTTTCGCCCCCGGCCACCCCGGTGCCGGCGTTGCTGAACATCTGACCCAGCTGGGTGAAGATCTGTCCCAGGTCGCCCATGCCGAACTCGCCGCTCATGCCGAATGCGCCGAACGGATCGGAGCCGCCAGAGCCCGAATTGGGATCTTTCTTCCCGGGGTTGTCGGGGTCTTCTCCGTGGGAGAACCCGAAAGGCAGGTCAGCCATACCGTCAACGGTACTCACCGCCGGAACGGGGCGGGCGGTCTCGGGTCAGCTTGTGGCTGAACCGGGTGCGGCGGGCTCCGTCTAATGTAATCGGCGTGAACAGGCGGATTCTGACCTTGATGGTCGCGCTGGTGCCGATCCTGGTCTTCGGCGTGCTGCTCGCGGTGGTGACGGTGCCGTTCGTCTCGCTGGGCCCCGGCCCCACCTTCGACACGCTCGGCGAGGTCGACGGCAAGCAGGTGGTGGCGATCGAGGGTGCCGCGACGCATCCGACCACGGGACACCTCAACATGACCACGGTGTCCCAGCGGGACGAGCTGACCTTGGGCGAAGCGCTGACGCTGTGGCTTTCGGGACAGGAACAGCTGGTACCTCGCGACCTGATCTACCCGCCGGGCAAGTCGCGGGACGAGGTCGACAAGGCGAACAACACGGATTTCAAGGAGTCCGAGGACAGCGCCGCGTACGCCGCCCTGGGCTACCTGAAGTACCCGGCCGCGGTCACGGTCGCCAAGGTCACCGATCCCGGTCCGTCGGCGGGCAAGCTGAAGGACGGCGACGCCATCGACGCGGTCGACGGCACGCCGGTGGCCGACGTCGACCGGTTCACGGGATTGCTGAAGAGCACCAAACCCGGCCAGACGGTGACCATCGATTACCGACGCAAGAACGAGCCGGCCGGCGTGGCGCAAATTACGCTGGGCGCGAACAAGGATCGCGACTACGGCTTCCTGGGTGTCGCCGTGCTCACTGCGCCCTGGGCGCCGTTCGTCGTGGATTTCAACCTCGCCAACGTGGGCGGGCCGTCCGCCGGCCTGATGTTCAGCCTGGCGGTGGTCGACAAGCTGACCACCGGTGATTTGACCGGGTCGAAATTCATCGCGGGGACCGGCACCATCTCCGCCGATGGGAAGGTGGGCCAGATCGGCGGCATCACGCACAAGATGGTCGCCGCCCACGCGGCGGGCGCCACCGTTTTCTTGGTGCCGGCCAAAAACTGCTACGAGGCGAACTCGGACAATCCGTCCGGCCTGCGCCTGGTGAAGGTCGAAACCCTCAGCCAGGCGGTCGACGCGCTGCATGCGGTCACGTCCGGGGGTCAGGCGCCGAGCTGCTGAAGCTGAACGGGCCGGGATCGCGGGTCGCGGGATGCGTAGAGTTGTCACCGTCGATCAATCAAGCAGGGAGCGTAGCCAGTGGGGATGCGGCCCACCGCACGGATGCCGAAGCTGACTCGGCGTAGCCGGGTGCTGATCCTGGTCGCACTGGGTGTGATCGCTTTGCTGATCGCCGGTCCGCGGCTGATCGACGCGTACGTGGACTGGCTGTGGTTCGGCGAGCTCGGCTACCGCTCCGTGTTCACGACCGTGCTGGTTACCCGGTTCGTGGTCTTTCTGGTGGCCGGGCTGCTGGTGGGCGGCATCGTGTTCGCCGGCCTGGCGGTGGCCTACCGCACCCGCCCGGTGTTCGTGCCGAACAACGACAACGATCCGGTCGCCCGGTACCGCGCTGTCGTCCTCTCCCGGCTGCGGCTGGTGGGCATCGGAGTCCCGGTCGCGATCGGCCTGCTGGCCGGCATCATCGGGCAAAGCTACTGGGTGCGCATCCAACTGTTCATGCACGGCGGGGACTTCGGCATCAGGGATCCGCAGTTCGGCAAGGACCTCGGCTTCTACGCGTTCGACCTGCCGTTCTACCGGCTGCTGCTCAGCTACGTGTTCGTGGCCGTGTTCCTGGCCCTCGTGGCCAACGTGTTGGCGCACTACATCTTTGGCGGAATCCGGCTGTCCGGTCGCACCGGCGCGCTGAGCCGCTCGGCCCGAATCCAGCTGGTCACCGTGGTGGGGCTGTTGGTGCTGCTCAAGGCGTTTGCGTATTGGCTGGACCGCTACGAGTTGCTGTCGCACACCCGCGGGGGTAAGCCTTTCACCGGCGCCGGCTACACGGACATCAACGCGGTGCTGCCGGCCAAGCTGATCCTCATGGCGATCGCGCTGATCTGCGCCGCCGCGGTGTTCTCCGCGATCATCCTGCGGGACTTGCGGATTCCCGCCATCGGCTTGGTGCTGTTGCTGCTGTCGTCTCTGATCGTGGGCGCCGGGTGGCCGTTGATCGTCGAGCAGATCAGCGTCAAACCCAATGCCGCGCAGAAGGAAAGCGAATACATCAGCCGCAGCATCACCGCGACGAGGCAAGCGTACGGCCTGACGTCAGACGCGGTCACCTATCGCAATTACACCGGGGACACCCAGGCCGCCGCCCAGCAGGTTGCGGACGACCGCGCGACGACCTCCAACATCCGGCTGCTCGACCCTACGATCATCAGCCCGGCGTTCACCCAGTTCCAGCAGGGCAAGAACTTCTATTACTTTCACGACCAGCTCTCCATTGACCGGTACCTCGACCGCAACGGCGCCTTGCGTGACTATGTCGTCGCGGCCCGTGAACTCAACCCCGACCGGCTGATCGACAACCAACGTGACTGGATCAACCGGCACACGGTCTACACCCACGGCAATGGGTTCATCGCGTCGCCGGCCAACACGGTGCGTGGAATCGCCAACGATCCCAACCAAAACGGTGGCTACCCCGAATTCCTGGTCAACGTCGTCGGCGCCAACGGCAACGTGGTATCTGACGGTCCGGCACCGCTGGACCAGCCACGCATCTACTACGGTCCTGTCATCTCCAGCACGTCCGCCGACTACGCGATCGTCGGACGCAACGGTGCAGACCGGGAATACGACTATGAGACCAGCGCCGAAACCAAAAATTACACCTACACCGGCCTCGGGGGGATTCCGCTCGGCGACTGGTTATCCCGCAGCGTGTTCGCCGCCAAGTTCGCCGAGCGAAACTTTTTGTTTTCCAATGTGATTGGCTCCAATAGCAAAATTCTGTTCAACCGTGATCCGGCGCGGCGGGTGGAGGCGGTGGCGCCGTGGCTGACCACTGACAGCGCCGTGTATCCGGCGATCGTCAACAAGCGACTGGTGTGGATCATCGACGGCTACACCACGCTGGACAACTATCCGTACTCCGAACTCACCTCGCTGTCGGCGGCGACCGCCGACTCCACCGAGGTGGCGTTCAACAAGCTGGCGCCCGAGAAGCAGGTCTCTTATATCCGTAACTCGGTGAAGGCCACGGTGGACGCCTATGACGGCACTGTGACGCTGTATCAGCAGGACGAACAGGATCCGGTGCTGAAAGCTTGGATGCAGGTCTTCCCCGGCACCGTCAAGCCCAAGAGCGATATCACGCCCGAGCTTGCCGAGCATCTGCGGTATCCCGAAGACCTGTTCAAGGTGCAGCGGATGCTGCTGGCCAAGTACCATGTCAACGATCCCATCACGTTCTTCTCCACTTCTGATTTCTGGGACGTGCCGCTGGATCCGAACCCGACAGCCAGCAGCTATCAGCCGCCGTATTACATCGTCGCGAAAAACATTGCGAAGAACGACAATTCGTCGTCGTATCAGTTGACCAGCGCGATGAACAGGTTCAAGCGCGACTTTCTGGCCGCCTACATCAGCGCCAGCTCCGACCCGGCGACGTACGGCAAGATCACTGTGCTGACCATCCCGGGCCAGGTCAACGGGCCGAAGCTGGCCAATAACGCGATCACTACCGACCCGGCGGTGTCCCAGGACCTTGGCGTGATCGGGCGCGACAACCAAAACCGGATCCGGTGGGGCAACTTGCTAACGCTGCCGGTGGGCCAGGGTGGCTTGCTGTATGTCGAACCCGTCTATGCCTCCCCGGCAGCCAGCGACGCCGCTTCGTCGTACCCGCGGTTGATCCGGGTGGCGATGATGTACAAGGACAAGATCGGATACGGACCCACGGTGCGTGATGCTCTCACGGGCCTGTTCGGTCCCGGCGCGGGTGCGGCTGCCACGGGGATTCAACCCACCGAGGCCGGTGCACCCCCGAACCCGCCTGCGAGCCCGCCGACGCCGGCCGGGACGCCGGGATCGCCACCACCGTCGGCGGCGCTTCCGCCGGTTCCGGACGGGTCGGTGACGTTGTCCCCGGCCAAAGCCGCGGCCCTGCAAGAGATTCAGGCGGCGCTGGGCGCGGCCAAGGACGCCCAGAAGAAGAGCGATTTCGCCGGTTACGGTGCTGCTTTGCAGCGGTTGGACGACGCGATCACCAAGTACAACAACACCAAGTAGCTTTCAGGCGTAGACCGTTCGGAATCTATCCCGATACGTTTTCGGGCTGATGCCCAGGTGGTTGACGAATACCCGTCTCAGCGTTTCGATGCTGCCGAAGCCGGCCATGCCCGCGGTCTCGGTGACGGACCGGCCGGATTCGAGTGCGCCACGGGCGAAATCGATTCGAACCAATTCGACATAGCGTGCCGGACTCATCCCGAGCTCCGATTGAAAGAGCCGGGTCAGCTGACGTGTGCTCAGCGACGCCCGGGCCGCAAGAGATGTCACGCTGTGGTTCGCGGCCGGGTTGGCCGCGACCGCGTCGATGACCGCGCGCAGCGGCGACTGTGGCGGTGGATCGGCCTCAACCAAGACCGAGAATTGTGATTGGCCGCCGGCGCGTTTGAGGTAGACGACCAGCCACCGAGCCACGTTGCGGACCAGTTCGGTCCCGTAATCCGTTTCGACCAACGCCAGCGCCAGGTCGATGCCCGACGACACCCCGGCCGAGGTGAAGACGTCGCCGTCGCGGACGAAGATCGCGTCCGGCTCAACGGTCACATCCCGAAAGGCCCGGGCCAACAACCGGGCTTCGTGCCAGTGGGTGGTGGCGCGCCGGCCGTTGAGCAGGCCGGCCTGCGCGAGGATGAACGACCCCGTGCAGATGGATGCCATCCGCCGGGCGCGTGCCGACACTGATCTGATGGCCTCGACAAGCGCGGGGTCGATCGCCCGCCTCGGCAGGTGGTCGCTGCCGGCGACCAGGACCGTATCGGCGAAATCGATCGAGGAAAGGCGGTCGGTGACACCCAATCGAGTCCCGATCGACGTCGTCACGTCCCGCCCGTCCACCGACGCGATTTTGAGCTGGTAGTCGGCGCCGAACCGGTTGGCTTCGACGAAGACTTCACCCGCTCCCGCGACGTCTAACAGCGTCACGTCGTCGAAGACGACGATTACCACCACCCGCGGATGCGCTTCGACTTCAGCCACGCAAGACATTGTGTCGCTTTCTGTGGAGAGGACGGCTCGAATGCCCGCGGTCGGGGAGCGCGTGTGGCCGCACACTGGCTATCACGGTCACCCGAAGGAGACGAGATCATGACCACCAGCTCGATCGACACCATTGCCGGCATCCGCATCCCCGACACTCCGCTGGTGCGCGAGGCCACCGATTTCATCCGCGACGTCGAAGACGACTTGCTGTTCAACCATTCGCGGCGGGTGTTTCTCTTCGGCGCGCTGCAGGGCCGGCGCCGCGGGCTGCAACCGGACTTGGAGCTGCTCTACGTCGGAGCGATGTTCCACGACATCGGGCTCACCGAGCGCTACCGCACCTCCACCGTCCGTTTCGAGGTCGACGGCGCCGACGCGGCCCGGGACTTCCTGACGGCGCGTGGCGTCGATAAGGCCGACGCCGACAAAGTGTGGCTCGGGATCGCCTTGCACACCACGCCCGGCGTGCCCGAGTTCCTCGCACCCGAAGTCGCCTTGCTCCAAGCCGGTGTGGAGGTCGACGTGGTCGGCGTCGGGCGGGAGGATCTGGCCCCCGACGCGCTTGCCGCGGTGACCGCAGCCCACCCGCGGCCCGATTTCAAGAACCGCATCCTGGCGGCGTTCAACGACGGCATGAAGCACCGCCCGCAGACCACCGCCGGCACCATGAACGCCGACGTGTTGGCGCACTTCGATCCCACGTTCGTGCGCGTCGACTTCGTCGACAAGATCCTCGACAACAGCTGGCCGGAATAGCGGAAAGGAGCCGACAAATGGACATCTACGAGGCGCTGTACACCACCAGGATGATGCGGCGGTTGCGGCCGGACCCGATTCCGCTGGACACGCAGGCCCGCATCCTCGATGCGGCCGTTCGCGCCCCCAACGGGGGTAACACCCAGCGCTGGCACTTTCTGGCCGTTGACGATCCGAAACTCATACGGGAGTTCGCTCAACTGTTTCGGAAAGCCCGCGCCCTCGAATACGAGAAATTCAGGACGGGGACGGGACCGATGGTCGCGCCGGCGCCCGGTGCGGACCCCGCCGTCCACGCCGAAACGATGCGCCGAATGAAAGGCTCGGGGGATTACCTGGCTGACCATTTCGAAGAAGTGCCTCTGTTGCTTTTCGTCTTCGCCATCGACGACCTCGGCGGCGCCAACATCTACCCGGCGATCTGGAGCGCGTTGCTCGCCGCCCGTGCCGAGGGCGTCGGCGGCGTCATGACGATGGTGCTCCGCAATTTCAAGGACGAGGTGAACGAGTTACTGGGCGTGCCGGTCGAGGAGGGCTGGACGATGTCGGCCATGCTGGCCCTCGGCTACCCCCGGGGCAAATGGGGTGTCGCGGCCAATCGGCGTCCCGTGCACGAGGTTTCCTCCCGCAACGGCTGGGAGCAAGCCGTTCGGTATCGAAGTGCCGCAGCCGCTGTGGCCATAAGCTTGCAGCGCAAGGTTTTCCGAGGAAGGTGGGTCAATGACCGAGCCGAATGAAATCGGGGTCACCGTCGTGCGGCCGGGGGAGGGCGAGTACGTCGCCCTCCCCGGATTCGGGGCGGTGTTCAAGCTGTCCAGCAAGACCAACGGGGGCGAGGTGTCCATCGTCGAGCACCCGTTCGAGGTCGGTTTGCTCACCGCGGCGCACCGGCACACCCGCGAGGACGAGCATTCGATCGTGCTGGCGGGCGAGATCGGATTTCGTTCCGACGACAGTGAGGTGGTCCTGGGTCCCGGCGGCTACATCACCAAGCCGCGCGGGCAGATGCACGCAATGTGGAACGCCGGCAGCGAGCCGGGCCGCATCGTCGAGGTCATCACCCCGGGCGGATTCGAGAACTATTTCCGCGAACTCGGCGAGCTGCTCGTCGAGCACGCCGACGACCCGGTCGGCAAGGTGCTGCACGAGTTGCCCGAGTTCGGCGAACTGGCCGACAAGTACGGGCTGACCTACGGGTCAGCCGACTGGATGGACGATGTCGCGCAACGGTATGGGCTGAACCCGCCGTCGCACTGACCAGGGCGGCCGCACCCCGCTGAGCCCGCGATTTGGTCGCCGCGAGCCTGGTTCGGTAACCTGGCATTCACCAACGCGGGGTGGAGCAGCTCGGTAGCTCGCTGGGCTCATAACCCAGAGGTCGCAGGTTCGAATCCTGTCCCCGCTACCAGCGGAAATGGCCCCCGGAGAACTCTCCGGGGGCCGTTTTCATGCCGATGGCCACGTGTTTGGACACACAAGTCTTTGCTGATCCTCGATACGTCCTCTAGAATTTGTCGATAGTGTGTGACACATTAGAGCTGTGGTGCAACGGGTCAAGATTGCTAGATCTGCCCGGAAACACCGAGTAAGCAAGCACCGAATCCTGGCGGCCATGCGGCACAGCGGGGTGCCAACAATCCAACCCGATGGCAGCTTGCTCTACGTCGGGCGCGACACGAAGGGAAGACTGACCGAGGTTCTCGCCTTCGTAGCGGCCGAGGACGACCAGCTGTTGATCGTGTTCCACGCAATGTCCCTGGAGTGGTGATGAAGCATAAGAAGATAAACCCACAGGACTACGTCGTCGGGCCGGACGCCACCATCGAGGACATCGACCTCGACGAGGAGGTAGTTCACTACCAAGGTGAGCGTCTTACCGAGGCGCGCGCAGCGCTTCTAGCCGAGGAGTCGCTGCACCATGCGGCTTTGTCTCGCGCAACTCGTCTACGAAACCTAGTGCCTGGCCGCAAGTCGTTGTCTGGCGGCAGCACACACTCACCTGCCCTGAATCTGCGGATGCCGCAAGCTGAGTTCGACGCGTTCGATCAACTGGCCCGGCGTAGGGGCGTCAAGCGATCGACCTTGGCACGCCAAGTCTTGGAGGACTACCTCGCAGAGCATCTGGACGAGCTGCCCTGATACTGGCACGTCCCTACCGCCTACGTGCGAAGACCCGCAGCGCCTACTACCTGGTGAGGGTTCTCGCCGATCCAGACGCGGACCGGGAACTCGTCTGCGGCGCGGAGAACGCTTTTACGCTCGCCGCCCAACACCTCGCGCAGGCCCAGGAGCTGATTGCCTACCAAGGGGTGAGCGAGCACGACGCCGGGAGCCTGCGCCGAGTGACTTCGCGAGCCTTCAGGGCGGGAATCAAATCGTGGTCCGACTGATTGACCCTGCGTTGTCTGGGCAGCCTTGTTCGAAGAAGTTGACGAGGCTGCTCGTCGATGGGGTTGTCGAATACCCGACCAGCTCGACGAATACGGCGCGCCTAGGGATCGCTATGTCGTCGCGGCGTTGGGCCCAAAAGTCATGAAGCTGTCGGCGGAGCGCTCCGCCGGCGTGCGCAAGCTATTCCGGCTGGTTCAGCTCGAGCAAGTTGCCGAACGGATCGTGCAGGAAGGCCTGGTGCCCGGCGCCGGGGATGAACGGGATCCGGTGCACCTCGACGCCGTGCTCCTGCAGGTCGGTGACGGCGGCATCGATGTCGTCGACTCGGATCGCGAAGTGGTTCGCACCGAGCGGCTGGGTGTCGGACTCCATCAGGTGCACCTGCTGGCCGCCGGCGTCGAGCCAGTACCCCTGGCCGAGATCGGGGCGCGGCAGCTGCGTCATGCCGAGCACGTCGCGATAGAAGGCGAGACCCTTCTGCGCGTTGGCGACGCAGATGGCGACATGGTGTACACCGGCTGGCTTCATCGCTCGATTCTGCCTCGTATTCTGCATTCCCGTATGACGTTCAGGATCGGCACGCCACGTCTGGTGGTGCGCGTTCGACCGACGTAACCTCGACGCGCTGCACGCATACCACAACGACGCGCCCACGCCAGATTCCGACGACCAATCCATTGCCGTCCCGACCGCCATCACGGCATAGTGGAAACCCACAGAGACTCAGGCAAATCGCCGCCTCATTTACACCACTCCACGGGGCGCGACCTCCCATGAAAACAGAGTTCTTTCATGAGTGAAGCCGGGACTTTCGCTGTGTTGGCGATCTACCGATCCAATAATGGGCACAGCGAAGAAAGGTGTGAATTGACTATGGATTTGTCTAGCGCAGAAAGGAAACCGACCCATGCTCCACGCCAAATGCGCGTCCTGGCTGGTCGCGCTGCTCTCCACACGTGCACCCGCGGCGGTGGTTTTGATCCGCCTGTATGTGGGGCTCGTGTTTGCGTGCGAAGGGGTCTTGAAGTTTCAGCGGGTCGCCTCGCTGGGCACCGGTCGCTTCGATAAGGCCGGTATCCCCGCACCTGGCTTCTTCAGCACCCTCGACGGAATCTTCGAAATCGGCTGCGGCCTACTCATCCTGACTGGGTTGCTGACCCGGCTGGCGGCGGTGCCGATGATCATCGACATGCTTGGCGCACTGCTGATCACCAAGCTGCCCATCTGCTGGGGACATGCCCCGCTGTTCCGCGGGGAGCACGGCTGGTGGGACTTCATCCACGAAGCGCGAGTCGACCTGGCCCAGCTGTGCGGCAGCCTGTTTCTGCTTGTTGTCGGCGCCGGCACCTACTCCCTAGACGCTTACCTCGTGCACCGCGTCGCCATCATCGCTGCCAAAAACAAACCGCCGCAGCTGAACACGCCCGACAAAGCGCGATCTCTATAGGCTCTATATAAACTGCGCGCTGTGGCCGATCGTGACATGCCGGACGACTTGTTGGCTCCCGCGGTGATCCGCAGCGTTCGGGTTTTGGTGGGGTCCGAGGTTGGGGGCGTTCAGGCAGCGGCGTTCGCGAAACGACACGCACGAAACGCGGCGGAACGCGCCATCTGGGCGGCATTGCACGAACTTGAGCTGCAGACCCGCGACGCGGTTTTTGAGCAGCTGGGCATGCCGCCGTGCGATTCACGGCTTCAGAACGGGTTGCGAAGACCGTCGGCACCGCGAACGGTGCTGCTGTGACGGTGTTGCCTCATCAGTTGCAGATGCGGTCGCTCGTCGTCGCCACGA
The DNA here is from genome assembly GCA_963850895.1 of uncultured Actinomycetota bacterium. GTDB lineage: Bacteria > Actinomycetota > Actinomycetes > Mycobacteriales > Mycobacteriaceae > Mycobacterium. The sequence continues at coordinate 76,428 of CAWKNK010000015.1, forward strand.
AGCCGTTCATCCCGCATTTCCAGAAACTCGACCAGTACTTCGCCGACGGTCCCGGGCCGCGTCCTTCCACTGTGTGCTTGCGCACGAGCTTGCGATCGCCGAGCTGGGCCGACGAGTGCTCACACACGACGAAGATCGCTGGCATTAGTCGGCAATGTTCCGAACTGATCGGTTTTCAACGCAGTGCCGAACTGCTCGCGCCCACAAGCGGCCACTTGGGCTGAACACCACCGGGGTGTGTGCCCCCACGCGCGCGTGAACTCCTGCAGCAACGCCAGCTCAACGGCGACGGCGGCATGGAAGCCCTACGGATCCTCTGGACCCGGGGTTATAAGGTCGAGTCGCGGGTGAGTTGATAGCACCAGAGTTCGAAATGCGCGGCGGCCCGACGAGCAACTGCCGTCTGGGAGTCGGCCGAGGTCGGTTCGGCGCGAAGCACTCGCCAGCCGGCCTCGCTGAAGCGTTGGCGAACCTCGTCGAGGGTCATCCCGGCGTGCATGGGGGCCGTTGTCGGCGGCCGCTTGAAGCCGCACAGCAGCAGGGTGGCGCCCGGTGCGGCGACACGGGAGACGCTGGTGACGTAGGCGGGCCGACGGTCTTCGGGCAGGGTGTGAAAGCAGCCGAAGTCCAGCAGCAGGGTGTAGCCGTCGCCTATTCCCAGGTCGTGCAGTCGGGTCACATCGCCCTCGACAAAGCGCGGCGCGACTCCCGCGGCTGTGGCCTTGCGCCGCGCGGTGGTCAGGGCCTTGCGCACCATGTCGACGGCCGTGACCTGCCAGCCGTGCGTGGCCAGATAGATGGTGTCGGTGCCGGTGCCGCAGCCGATGTCGAGTGCACGCCCCGGTTCGAGCTTTGCGGGGCCTTCGATCAGTGCGACGAGATCGGCCGGCGGACTGCCCCGCTGCCAGACAGTCAGGCCTAGGCGATAGGCCAGCCGGTAGACCAACTGATACCAGCGCAGACCTTCGCTTGTGCGCCGACGCAAGAGCATCATCATCGGAACTCCCCGGGTTGGTTTGTGGCGGTGAGAAATTCGCGCATCAAGGCTGTGTTGGGGTGGTGGCATCCAGACCAGCAGTCGTGACCGTTAAAAGATCGGCGTTGCTGCGCGGCGTCAGCAGCGCTGGCTGGTATCGGAAATAGTTGACCAGCGCCCACACCGAACACACGAATATCGCGGCGAAACAGATGCCGCGCACGTAAACGCCCCAAACGGTGAAGGTTTCGAAGGCATCGTGCAGGGCGGTGGTATTGGTGTCGCTGAGCTGGCCCACGTGCATCATCACCGGCGCCGCGACGATAGTGGTGACAATGGCGCCAAGCGCACCCAAGGCCGCCAGATAGATCGGAAGACCGGCCTGCCGTGGCGCAGACCGATCGAGGCGGTAGGCCAATACTGCGGCGAAAACCAGTGCCCAGCACAGGATCGCGCCGATCGGATAGACAAAAAGGCCGGTCTGCAGATCGGCGTGGCGACTGAAGTCGGCCCATGCCTGCACGCCGAGGTCACGCCACGCGGGAGTGGCAACAAGGGCCCGATCCAGGATCGAACCAAACAAGCCGCTGACCACGGTGGCCGCGATGATCAGCCTCCCGGTGAGCGAGATGCGGGGCAGCGATTGTGTTTTCATACGGTGCTTGTCCTTGCGGTTCTTCTCGCCGGGGCGGTGGTCTTGGGCTCGGGCCCGACGGCCGCGGGGTCGGGCGCGGCGGTAGTCAGCCCGGCCACCAATAGGGCGATCGCGTCGTCGAGTTCGGCGGCCGGCGCGTCGGCCAGCCGCCACATCACCACCGTGAACAGCAGCGTTCGCGCGGCCGCCGCCACGCTGTGCACACGCACCTCACCGGCTTCGATGCGGGCTTGCAGATAGCGGGCCAGTAGCGTCTGCGCCTCGTCGGTGAGCGTGTCCATCCGTTTCCGCATGTCCGGATGGGTCTGCGAGGTCGCCATCACCACCCGCACCAGATCGGCCCGTTCGGTGAGCAGGTCATACATTTGCCGCGCGATCTGCGGCAGCACCTCGGCCGCGGGTTCCGCCGGCGGTACCGCCAACATTCGGCGCAGCTGTGGCAGGAACCCGTGCCGCGCCACCACCGCGGCCAGCAGCGCTTCTTTGCTTTCGAAGTAGTGATAGATCAGCGCCGGGGCCACCCCCGCGGCCCGCCCAATCTTCTTGATACTGGCCGCGTCCACCCCTTCCCGGGCGAACACCGTCAACGCGGCATCCACCAGCTGGTCCCGACGCGACATCGTCGATGAAGCAGTCATCCAACCATCCTGATTGATCGTTCAATCAGTACGAATCTCACGACGGCATGTAAGCAGGCAACCCCTAGCCAGCGGTCCAGCGTGAATCACATCGCCGAGGAGACCGCCGACGATCCCGGCCTCACCGACGCCATCCGCGCACACGCGCGGGAGGTCAACGGGTTCGTGCAGGAGGGGATGCCCGCCATGATGCTGCAACAGATGATGGGCCCAGACGGGATGATGGGCGGAAATGGGCTGCGGCGGGATGATAGGGCCCCGCAGCCCTTGACCCACCCGAAGAAGAATGGGCTGGGACGAAAACAGTGGACTTCCAAATATCCAAGCGCCCCAACCATTTTCGGCTCTCTTCCGCCCGCATCAATTCTTAATTGGCGTAATTCCACTCGGCCCCGCGAGGCGGGCAGACATTTACGGGTTGTCGCATGGCCGGTGCTGCTACCCCAACGGCAGCAACGACGGTGATAGGGGCGCTAACCAGGATTTCCGTGACCACTTGTTCGTTCTCCCACGATAGTTGGACCTCGGCTATACGACTGCGGTCGCGGATGGGCTGCGAGCCTGACGTATGCCGTCAGATCCGCCCGAGATACTTCGGGCAGTACGCACCTATGCTGGCGCCGACAAAGAACCCGGCATGAAAGGCGTCCAGGTTGCTGCTGGTCAGCACGTCCTTGTTGTTCATCACGTCCTGGGCGACCTGGCCCGGCGTCTCGCCCTGATCAAGTTCTGTGCAGGCCACATGACCGGCGGCGATCATCACTTCCGGTGACTCGTACGTGATGCCCTGAGAGCTCAGTGCGGCCAGGAACTTGGCATCGGCATCGGCAGGGTCGGCATGAGCGGTTGAAGCTGGCGCTCCTGGAGGGCCCAGCAGCGCGACCACTAGTACAACGCAGGCAGCCAGAAGTGATGGCACTCGACTGGGCGAGTGGACATGAGTGGTTGTCATTTCTGCACGTCCTATTGAGTAGAAGCGCCATTGCGTTGCGGCAAGCTAAGCCGCGAAATGCTGCACACAGCCAGTGCCAAAAGTCACCCGCGATTGGACAACAGCGTTGCGAGGTGCGGGGATAAGGGTTTTCTTCCGCGTGAGCCAATCTCGTCTGAATCGGGGCCACTCGTTGCTAGGCATTGCTGACGTTCTCACCGCGCGTCTGCTGCAGGACGGCGGTTTCTCGGATCACCTTCATCGACAGCGTCCGGTAGCCGTATTTCTCGAAAAGCACCGTGACGGTGTCGGCAGTGCCGCCGATAACGACTCCCGGTCCCCACTCGCGGTGCTCGACGGTGGTGTTGACGGGTATTGCCGGCCGTTGTTCATGGGCGGACGTTTCACCAATCTGGTTGTCGCGGCAGCGATCGCAGTTGCCGCACGGTTCGGGCAGCGTCTCGCCGAAATACGCGAGCAGAATCTGCCGACGGCATTCTCGCGTTTCGGCGTAACCTCGCAGCATTTCCACTCGCGTGCGATTGACACGTTCGCTGGTCTCGACGACTTCGACCGCACGGCCCACTGCGGTCGCCTCTGGTTCTCCGGAGGCGGCGAATCCCTTACGGCCCGACGTGATGGCACCGGCCTGGTCGAGGAGGTTCACTGCGGTGGTGAGCCGGCGGCCCCGGACACCGAGTTCGGTTCGCAGGTCTTTGAGCCGCTTGGGTGTGTCAGCCGACAGCGCCGAGTAGACCCGATGCAGCAGCTCTTCGTCGGGGTGATGCGCGGTGAAAAACCGTGCCAGCGATAAGTCTTCGGGTCGATAGAACAGCAGGGCCAGCGCTGCCTCCCCGTCGCGACCGGCGCGGCCGACCTGCTGATAGTAGCTGTCCAGCGAGTCGGGAACCGAGGCATGCACGACGGCCCGAATGTTGGGCTTGTCGATACCCATGCCGAAAGCCGATGTGGCGGTGATCATCTCGTACTCGTCGTCGCGAAACCTGCGATGAATCTCGTCGCGCTGCGCCGCCCTCATGCCGCCGTGGTAGGCAGCGGCACTCCTGCCCCGCCGGGCTAGTGCGTCGGTGTAGCTCTCGGCGTCTTTGCGGGTCGCGGTGTACACCAGGACCGGCCCCACCATCTCGGCGACCGTCGACATCACGGCGTCGCGCTTTTCGGCGTCTGACACGTGATGCTCGACCTCGAAGCGCAAGTTCGGCCGGTCGAAGCCGCTGGCGATCACAACGAGATCGCGCAACCCGAGCCGCTCGATGATTTCGCGGCGCACCAGCGGGGACGCGGTCGCCGTCAACGCCGCCACGGGTGGGCGGCCGAGCCGGTCGAACGCGTCGGCGAGCCGCAGATAATCCGGCCGGAAATCGTGCCCCCACGTAGACACGCAGTGCGCTTCGTCCACCACGATCAGCGACACGTTCGATTCGGCAAGACGCGAGACGACGTCGTCCTTCGAAAGCTGTTCCGGGGAGAGAAAGATGTACTCGACTTCGTGGCGGCGCACGGCCTCCCAACTGCGTGACGTTAGTGTCTGGCGTTGGCGGGAGTTGATGGCGACGGCGGCGGGGCCGTGAGCAGCAACGATGTGATCGATCTGGTCGCGCTGCAAAGCTATCAACGGCGAGATCACGAGCGTTGCGCCGTCGATCAGGACCGCCGCCACCTGATAGATCGCGGATTTGCCGGCCCCCGTCGGCATCAGCGCGAGCACGTCGCGGCGCGCGACGAGCGCCTCCATCGCGTCGAGCTGCTCGGCGCGCAGCGCTTTCCAGCCGAAGACGCGGCGGGCCACATCCTCGAGTTCTGCGCGGCGGGTCACCCGATGCCCACTACCCGCACCGCCATCCGAGACGGCCACACACTCGTCGCCGGCGTCAACACCGACCCCAACAACCACCGCCACTAGTGGACCTTATTAAAGCCAGCCCTCCGTCGACAGACTTCCTAAGCCAAAGAATCCCAAAACAACACCCGATGAACGCCTGGTGAGCTTGACCCGCGCGTCGATCCGGACGACGCGGCTCCTGGTTTACACCGTAAGACGCCGAGGCGGTTGGACTTACCGCTCAGTATGGTGGCCACGGATTTGGACACGGAACACGGTGGAATGATGCGAACAAGCGCGACGCGGCGAGACTGCTTGGACGGCTGAACGTGGCTGACGTGCAGCTATGAGACCGAGCGTGTTGGGGAAGACCGCGACCGGTTAGACGGTATGGGGGGGCTGGGGCCTCGCTCACATGTGAACGTGGGTCCGACGGGTTCACCGCCGCGGCCTCCATGTGCACGAGCACATCGCCGGGCCCGGGAACGGGGTCGCGGTCGTCGTGCAGCGCCACCGACTCCGAGGGTGTCCCGAACTGTGTCAAAACCAGGTGTTTCATCGCCGGCTCCCTGGGTGGCAATGTTATGTACGTAGCACTCGAATCTGCGATTCACCAGTGGTCAACGTGGTCACTCGGGACGGGTCGGTGCCCGTGATCGACATGTGGGCCGGCGGAGTGCCGTTGCGCCCACCCTCACTCTGAGAGGGCCAGGAGTGCACAGGGGCCTTCTTGGCCGTCAGGATTTGGTCCGCAGCGAGTCCGCAGTGGCGTGGCTCGCGGTCTTGGTTCTCCAACGGAATCAACGGTCTCACCAGGAATTTCAAACCCCTCGAACGCCGCCATCATCGCCAAACCCGCTGATGGTGTCGTTCGGGACGAAGAGGTCGCGCATGTGGGCTCGAAGGCTCTCGGCATACGGCCATCCGATTGGCCACCGCTAATCATCCGAACCGTGAGCGCGGATGTGCGCCGCTTGTGAACGGTCTTGTGAACGAAACGCGGCATAACTGCCCGTATGGCGCGGGACGGGGCGTGATGGCGTGGACGCCCGACTAGCGGTGGCCTGCACGTCTGAGACACCGGGATCGACATGACGCTGTCACCGCTCATAACCCAGAGGTCGCAGGTTCGAATCCTGTCCCCGCTACTAGCGAAACGGCCCCCGGAGGATTTCCCCGGGGGCCGTTTCAGTCGCGTTGTGAACGAATCTCTAAACGTCCCAGGTACATGCGTTCAAGGTCTTGGCCGAATCTTGTTGAGCGGCAATTTCTCAGACCGCCGGCGGACTACTCACGCGATGGGCTTTTCGAGAGCGGTTTGCGGAAGACCCGCCGAGTCTGCTGCTGCGGCCGCGGCCTTGCTATTTTTCCGCCTCCGGGCCGCCGTCTGGAGCATCGCGACGACGGTCCATATCGGTGGCATCAGCACGAATATCACGAGAATTGCCCACTGGCCGGGGTGGCTGGCGAGGCTGGGGATGGCAGTCTTCTCCAGCCACGGGAACAGGCGATCGCGCAACCAGGGGATGTAGGCGGCAGCCGCGAGCGCCAAGCCCGCAGCGACGGTGACGGCGGCAAACGCCAGCAGGATCCGGTGGGCAGCGCCCACCGCGACAACCAGCAGCCCGACCAGCACCGCCAGCAGCCCGGCGGCGTCGAGCCATTTGATGGTGCTTGTGCTGGCGAGCACGCCGAACGCGATGAGGACAAGCCCCGTCCACAGCGGGTAGCGCGCCGCTGGGCCGACGCAGGTCACCCGGTAGGCGAGCGAGGTTACTGTGCGCGCCGTTGCGAGCACGGGGCGAACGATGACGGGCGTGGCCTTGCCGAGGTCGACCACATTGACGGCCACCGCGGCTGCGCGGGTGACGGTCCGGCTGAACAGGGGGCTGCCTATCTCGCTGGCGATCTTCTCCGCTGGGATCTGGCAGGCGTTCAGGACCTTGGCGGCCTTGTCCTCCGGTACGACGCTGTATATGCCCTTCGTTGCCGCGCGAGCGTCGTTGCCGATGGCGTTGTTGTAGGCGCTCAGGAACCTGCTGGTCGCGGCTTCTTCGGCGCCGTCGGCCTTGTCCGCCCCGACCTGTTCGGCGACGTGCTTGAGCTCTTCGCCTGCGATGAGCCGCTGGAGGCCGGCGGCGACCCACATCGCCGTCACAGGGAGACTCGTCGGCGGCGGGGTGTTGGCGGCGGTGAGGAAATCCATTTCGGCCTCCTCCCCTGGGTTTCCCCCTGCCGGGGGGAACGGCTCCCAGACACCGGGGGGTGCGGTACGGCCCGCGATCTGCTCGAGCTTTGTCTGCAGGTGCTCGCGGAAGGATGCGGGATTCTCGAACTCGGAGGCACGCTCGCGGAGCCGCCGGGGGTCGAGCAGCAAGTGCACGAGCCACCCAGCGCCATCGATTCGGCCCCACATCCAGTCGTTCGCCCGCCATGACGACTTGTAGAACGCGCCGAAATGGCGCAGCCCCAGGCCGGTGAGCTTCTCCTGAGCCAGGGTCCTCCGGTCCAGGCAGGTTCGCGTGTCTGAGCTCATCTGGACCAGCTCGAGTGCCTGGTCGGCCAGGACACCGTCGGGTTGCATGGCATATCGCGCCACATACAGGTCGAACAGCCTGGCGGCCACGACGTCCGCTGAGTTGCCTCCGTTAAGGCCGGTCAGGTAGTCGAGCAGGTCCCAGACGAACTCGCCAGCCGAGCCTGGCGCGTTCTCGGCGCCGCGGGCGGAAGCTGGCGCAGGCGCACCGGGCATAGCCAGCAGGCCGCGCAAGTCGATCACCACCGTGGCGAGATCGCGCCACGGCTGGCGTGCGGGTCCGGCCGCCATATTGGCGTCCAGCAGCGCGTGCGCGGCCGTGCCCGCCTGGGCCATGGGCGTCGTGACTCCGGGAGGAGCGGGCGTCGTGACTTCGGACACGGTGGCAGGGGCCTGCGGTGCAACCCCGAGCGCTCGGTTGAGCGTGTCGGCCTGACTGCGCTCCGTGCGGTCCGGCATAGCGTCGCTCGCCCGTGCCCTGAGTTCGCCAAGAGACCGCTTACTCGGCGCGGTGAAGATCAGCTGGTAAGCACGGCTCACAAGGGCAAGAACAGTGGCTCTTCCTTCATCGAGCGCCTCCCGGCCCGCCGCGTTCATCTTGTCGTATTTGCCTACCCCCGGCAGGACAGCGGCCAAAGCGTCCTCTGCTGCCCTGTTAGCGACACCCCAGGCGTCGCGGGAGTTGGCGCCGAACCCGACCGGGCGGCCATCGGGTGCCCGGCGACCAACCGTCATCCGCTTCATGACCTGGTCAGACGCAGCCCGCGCGATGCTGTCGGCGCGCCGCGCCCGGTAACGGCCGTAAAACGGCGCGCCGAGACGCTCCATCTGCGCGCCCAGGACGGCGAGCTGCTGCCTGGCATCGTTTCTCGCGCGCACCTGCTGGTTGTGTGCCGTGATAGCGGTCAGGTCGGCGGAGATAGTCTGCGCCAGCACCGCTCCCACGTCCGCCGCCAAAGCCGCCGCCAGGCCCGGCGTGTCAGCCAGGCCGACTTGCGCCGCGGGCGGCTCGCCGCCGCCGACCATCGGTACGACGAAGGCGAGCACCCGCCGCACGTCACGGTCGGCCGGCCGGTCGAATACCGCCTGCAGCGCAGGGCCAAGCGGCCGGTTGGCAAGCAGGCCGCCGTCGGCCGCGAATTGCGTCCGTTCGATGTTCGCGAATGGGGTCATGTCGGGATGGGCGTCTCCACCATCGCTGCCGATCGGGATGAACCCGGGCTCGAATGCCAGCGGAAAGGACGCGCTACAACGGGCTGCGAGCGCGAGCGCCGGCACGTTATCTGGGGTCAGCCTCTCGCTGGTGAACCTGAACAGCCCATGGTGGTCGGTGTCGCGAACCAGCGTGCCGTATTCGTCGGTAAACCTGCTGGCCTCGCCCGTCAGCAGCGTGGTGGTGATGAACACCTGCGTCGGGTCCTCGCCCGCGCCGGGGTTGCCCGGCGGCGGACCCGCCAGTTTGGCCAGACCACTGCGAAGGCCCTGAAGCAGAACCTTGTCGCCGTACAGCAGCGAGGCGGGCTGTTTGTCCGCCGGATCACGCAGCAGGTTGCCGAGGGACCCTTCGTCGAACCATAGTTCGCGCAGCCCATCCAGGTCGAAGCGCTGAACATTCGCCAGCCCCAGGATGACGGCGTTGATACCGCCGGCGCTCGTGCCGGAAAGGACATCCATACTGCAATCCAGGTTGAGCAGATCCAGCAGCTCCGCATACAGCTCGCGAACCTTGCTGCCCTGCTCGGTGGTGTCTGCGACTGACTCCCCACGCCGTATCCGGCTGGCCGCCAGCAGAAGGTTCATCTCTCGCGCCATCCCGCCCATCCAGACCGCCAGGCTCACGCCTCCGGTGAAGGCAACCGCCAGCCGTAGCTCCGCCGCAGGCTGCGGTCGATCGTCGGCTCCTCCGGACTGCGGGGCGTTCACCGTCGTGTCCTTGCCGTCCGCGGGGTCTCATGTCGCGGCGATGATTTTGACCCTGACCTACCCATCGGCTGGCTCCCTAAGACCGGTGACGAGCTATGCGCCCGGTCATAATTGTTCTTGTATCCGCACGGGTGGTAAACCACGAATCTGTGCGCCACCGGGATTCCAGCAAAAAGGTCGCGCTGAATACCGGAGAACCTTCCGGGGGCCTTTTTCGTGCCATTGGCAGGTCGTGCCTATCGGGGCAGCACGGCCTCGATGGCGCTGATGACCTCGGGGGCGTCCGGCTCGGTGCGGGGCCGAAATCGGTGCACCACCTCACCGCCGGGTGCGATGAGGAACTTCTCGAAGTTCCACTGGATGTCTCCCGCCTCGCCGGCGGAATCGGGGGCTTTCGTCAACTCGGCGTACAGCGGGTGGCGGTCATCGCCGTTGACGTCGGTCTTCGCCAGCAGCGGGAACGTCACTCCGTAGGTCGTCGCGCAGAACTCCTGGATCTCGTCGGCCGTGCCCGGTTCCTGGCCCATGAACTGGTTGCAGGGGACACCCACGACCGTCAGGCCGCGGTCACCATAGTCCTCGGCCAGCTTTTCCAGCGCCGTGTACTGCGGAGTCAGACCGCATTTGGAGGCCACGTTGACGACCAGCGTTGCGCCGTCAGACAGTTCGGCCAGCGTGGTCGGCTGGCCGTCGAGGGTCGTCAGGGCGATGTCTTTGAGGGTCACGCCGACGACGCTAACGCAATGTGGCCAGAACCACCGAGACTCAGCGGGCCGGGCGGTGCCCCGGGTTGCTGGGCAGCCCATCACCCGTCACCTCTGGCCCGCACCCGAATTGGTGATGGACACCGGGAACAGCATCGCGCCATACAACCACCTCGACACCGGTTCGCCGTATGCGATCGAGTATGTCTGGGGTCGCCAGGTCGGGGACAACACGATCAATCCCTAGAACTGCGCCGCGAAGCATGCAGAATGACTTCGTGCTGGCGCCGAGGGACCGCTGACGTGCCGGGGTTTGGCTTCCACACCCTGGCGCTGCTGACCGCCATCGGGTTGGCCGGTCCGCTGCTGGCCGCACTGCCGCGCCTTCGGATGCCGGTGATCATCGGCGAGCTGATCGCGGGCCTCGTCGTCGGCCGGACCGGTTTGGGCATCGTCGATGTCACCAACCCGACGTTCCAGCTGCTCGCCAACATCGGCTTCGCGTTGGTCATGTTCGTCGTGGGCACCCATGTCCCGGTCCGCGCCGGCGCACTGCGTTCGTCGCTACCGCAGGCGCTGGCACGGGCGGCGCTGGGCGGCGCGGTCGCGGCGGGGCTCGGTGCCGGGCTGGCGGCGGGCTTCGGAACCGGCCACGCGGCGATGTACGCGGTCCTCATGGCCTCGTCGTCGGCGGCGCTGGCGCTGCCGGTGATCGATTCCCTGCGATTGCAGGGGCCGCAGGTGATTGCCGTTACCGCGCAGATCGCTATCGCGGATGCCGCCTGTATTGTCCTGCTGCCGTTGGTGATTGACCTCCGACATGCGCCCACCGCCGCACTGGGCGCGCTGGCGGTGGCGGCATGCGCGGTGGTGCTGTTCGTGCTGCTGCGCCAATCCGACGCCAAGGGCTGGCGCCGCCGCATGCACGTCTACTCCGAGAACCGCCGGTTCGCACTGGAATTGCGGACCAACCTCATCGTGCTGTTCGCCCTGGCCGCGCTCGCCGTCAGCACTCACGCGTCGGTCATGCTCGCGGGTTTCGCGGTGGGCCTGGTAGTGGGCATGGTCGGTGAACCGCGACGGCTGGCGCGTCAGCTATTCGGGATCACCGAGGGGTTCTTCAGCCCGCTGTTCTTCGTCTGGCTGGGTGCTTCACTACAGGTGCGCGAGCTGGTTTCGCACCCGAAACTCATCCTGCTCGGCGTGGGACTGGGACTCGGGGCCGTGCTGGCGCACTGCGCCGGCAGGCTGCTCGGCCAACCGCTCACCCTGGCGGTGCTCTCGGCCGCGCAGCTTGGTGTGCCGGTGGCCGCGGCCACCATCGGCACCGAGGAGCACCTCTTGGTCGCGGGCGAAGCGTCCGCATTGATGTTCGGCGCCTTGCTGACCATCGCCGCCACCTCGATCGCGGGCGCGTTCGCGTCGCGGAACCAAGTGACCAACGGCCCTTCCGCCCCGGGACCTCCGCATCCTCGAAAGCACGACTGAAGCACTGCCGCCCGGTTCCGTTTGACCCTGTGGTCCGGAGCGGGGGAGTGGTCGGATGAATTCCAAGCCCGATCGAGGAGGCTGTGATGTTTCTACGGCAACACCTGCGAGCGGTACCGACCGTGACGCTGTACCGCGTCACCGATCGCCTGCACGGCGGACGCACCGTCCGGGTACCCGGTCATGAGATCGCGCCCATCGTCTCGGCCTGGCTGGCGGAGCTGGGCGCCCACAGCCCCCTGGTCGACGAGCTGGCGCGGGCAGCACGCGTCGGCGACTGGTCGGCCGCCTGTGCCATCGGCGATCGGCTATCCGTCGATGTGAGCATCGCGGCGGCCGCTTAGTCCCGCGATTGGCCCAAAGTCCTTCGGGCTAGAGCCGTCAGGCTCTCGTGGGACCGGCAGCAATCCGCAATCGTAGACATGACGTCGCAATACCGAAGGGAACGACCGCCATGAACATCCGTTTTCCGGACGCCGGCACGGTCCGGACGGTCCTGAGTTTGGCATCTCGGGCGCCTTCGGTGCACAACACCCAACCCTGGCGCTGGCGGGTGGACGGGGCGAGCCTGCACCTCTACTCCGACGCGAGCCGGCAACTGCCCAACATCGACCCGGATGGTCGGGACCTCATGTTGAGTTGCGGCGCGGCCCTGCATCACTGCGTGGTCGCGCTCGCGGCGGTCGGGTGGCTTTCCAAGGTGACCCGGCTCCCGAATCCCGCCGACCCCAGCCACCTGGCGGCAATCGAACTGTCGCGGCACCGCGCGGACTCCGTCGACATCGCGTTGGCCGCGGCGATACCGCGGCGGCGAACCGACCGGCGGTACTACAGTTCGTGGCCGGTGCCCGTGGGCGATGTTGCCCTGATGGCGGCGCGGGCAGCTCGAAGCGGCGTAATGCTGTGCCAAGTCGAAGACCTCGACAATCTGCGGAAGATCGTCGCTCAATCCGTCCAGGATCACTTGAACCAGGATTATCTCGCCGAGCTCACGGCGTGGAGTGGCCGCTACGCGTCGGTGGCCGGCGTTCCCGCGCGCAACACGCCAGTACCGGATCCGGCGGCGAAGATCCCGGGTCGGTTCTTCGCCGGCCCGGCGCTGCCTATGGCGCCGGACTCGTCATCGGCCGACGACAACGCCGTCGTCCTTGCACTGGGCACCCGCAACGACGACCGCCTGGCCCAGCTGCGCGCCGGTGAGGCAACCAGCATCGTCCTCCTCACCGCGACGTCACTGGGGCTGGCCAGTTGCCCGGTCACCGAACCGTTGGAGACGCCCGAAACGCGCGCGGCGGTCCAATCCGACATCTTCGGAGACAGCAGCTATCCCCAGATGCTGCTCCGGGTGGGCTGGGCGCCGATCAACGCGGACCCATTGCCGGCGACACCGCGGCGCGAGCTCTCGGACTTCGTCGAGTGGATCGCCGATCACGAGCACCAGGTCGCCCGCTGAAACGGCGAATCCACCGAAACGGTTGCGGCGCAGAGGACACAACATGGAGACGTTCACATTGGACCCACGCTGCTGGCGGGTCGCCCGCGCTTTCGGCCGTAACCCGTTGCTCCGTCGTGCGGACCGCGTCGAAGCATTCGTCATCCTGGTCGCGCTTGTCGTGTCCCTGATCGCCGTTCCCATCGCCGGCGTGGTCGGCGCGATGACCTATGGTGCGCGAGATCGGGTGTACGCACACGAGGCCCACGAACGGCACCGCGTTGTGGCAACGGTCGCCGAAGCCCGAGCCGAGGATTTGGGTGTTACTGTCGTGCAGGCGAAGTGGCCGGGACCGAATGGGGAGCGTGGCGGAACGCTGGAACTCACCGAACACGCCACGGCGGGCGGAACCGTCGAAATCTGGGTGGACGGGGACGGCAATCCGGTGGTTGCCCCTACCCCGACCTGGCTCGCCGCGGGCGAGGCGGTCGGCGTGGCGGTGGTCATGGCGCTGGGGGTGACCATGGCGATGGCGGCACTTGTAGCCGTCGTCCGCTCGCGGCTGGATCGGGCCCGTGACGCCCTGTGGGAGCGCGACATCGAGTTCCTCGCCGAGGCCTCGTAGCCGGTGACCCGATTGCCAAACCCCTATACAGCACAGTCGAACTGGCGGATGATGTGTCGATGAGCGGAAACGGCGAGAATTCCGGTGCCGCGTCGTTCGACATTGTCGGGCTGCACCGCCTTGTCGAGGTCCTGATCGAGCGCGGATACCGCGTCATCGGTCCGACGTTGCGGGACAACGCGATCGTGCTCGATCAACTGCAGTCCGCGGCGGACCTCCCGCGGGGCTGGGGCGTCGAAGTGGCTCCCGGGCACTACCGGGTGCGCCAGCGCGACGACGACGCGGCGTTCGGGCACTCGGCCGGGCCGCAATCATGGAAGCAGTTCTTGCACCCACCACGGCGTCGGCTGTGGTCGGGCACCCGGGACGGCTTCAGCGATGCCGAATCCGACGAGCAGGTTCCGCGGTACGCATTCCTGGGAGTGCGAGGCTGTGACTTGGCCGCGATCGCGACGCTCGACCGGGTCCTCGGCCGTGGAGGAGCGCCCGACAACTCGTTCGTCCGCCGGCATCGGCAGATCTTCGTGGTCGCGGTCAATTGCACGGAGCCGGGCGGGCTGTGCTTTTGCGCGTCGATGGGCACCGGCCCCGCGGTCGGACCAGGTTACGACTTGTCCCTGACCGAGCGACTCGACGGTGACGGCGTGACCTACGTGGTCGACGTGGGCACCCAGGAGGGTGCCGACGTGCTTGCGGCCGTTCCGCATTGGGCTGCCGACGACGCGGAGATCGGTTCCGCGCGTGCCGCGGTGCAGGCGGCGTCGCATCGGATGGGCCGCCAGATGCCCGACATGGATTTGCGCGACTTGCTGGCTCGTTCTCGCGAGTCGCCGCAGTGGGACGAAGTCGCCAGCCGCTGCCTGACGTGTGGCAACTGCACGATGGTGTGCCCAACGTGCTTCTGTACCAGCACCGAAGACGTCAGCGATCTGACCGGTGACCATGCGGAGCGCTGGCAGCAATGGGCGTCGTGCTTCGAGCCCGATTTCACCTACATCCACGGCGGCGGCAGCGTCCGCCAGTCCGGCGCATCGCGGTACCGGCATTGGCTGACCCACAAACTCGGCACCTGGCACGACCAGTTCGACATGTCCGGGTGCGTCGGCTGCGGGCGGTGTATCGCGTGGTGTCCCACCGGCATCGACATCACCGAGGAAATGAACAAGATGGCCCGCGATGACTGACGCGGCGGCCGCCGTCACAACCCCGCCGGTGATGGCGCCGAGGCCGTACCGGGTGCGCAGCCGCGTCGTCGAAAGCCCCGACTCGGCAACCCTGTGCCTGGAACCGGTCGCCGAAGTGCTGCGCGCACCGCAACCCGGAGAGTTCATGATGCTCTACGCGTTCGGCGTAGGCGAGGCCGCGATTTCCATCAGCGGCGATCCCACCGTCACCGACGGCTCGATCACGCATACGATCCGCGCGGTCGGCGCGGTGAGCCGTGCCCTGCACGACGCGCAGCCGGGCGCCATCATCGGTGTGCGGGGCCCCTTCGGCACCACGTGGGGGTTGACCGAAGCCATAGGGCGGGATCTGGTCATGGTCGCCGGGGGCGTGGGCTTGTGCCCATTGCGACCTGCGGTACTCGGTGCGCTGGCAGATCGGTCACGCTACGGCAAGGTGACGCTCATCGTGGGCGCCCGGTCGCGGGCCGACTTCGTCTTCGCCGCTCAGCTCGAAAAGTGGTCGCACGAACCGCAGATCGAATTGCATTCGATCGTCGACGCCAAGACACCGGGGTGGCGCGGCGAAGTCGGCCTGGTCACCGGGCCGCTGGGGCGGCTCGATTTGGATCCCGATCGCACTAGCGCATTCCTGTGCGGCCCCGAGCCGATGCTGCGGTTCGGCGCCGAGACCCTGCTTTCGAAAGGCGTTGCTGCCAAGCAAATCCGGGTCTCGCTGGAGCGGAACATGCAGTGCGGAATCGGTTTGTGCGGACACTGTCAGCTGGGACCACTGCTGCTGTGCCGCGACGGCCCCGTGGTTGGCTACGACGTCGCCGGCCCGCTGCTACAGGTGAAGGAGCTTTGATGACCCGACCCACCCTGGCCGTGTGGAAGTTCGCCTCGTGCGACGGATGTCAACTGACCCTGCTGGATTGTGAAGACGAGCTGCTCACTCTGGCCGACCAAGTGGAGATCGCCAACTTCGCCGAGGCCTCCAGCGCCATGGTCGCCGGCCCCTACGACGTGTCGCTGGTCGAGGGCTCCATCACCACTCGTCACGATGAGCAACGCATTCAGGAGATCCGGCAGCAATCAAAGGTGCTGGTCACCATCGGAGCATGCGCTACGGCCGGGGGAGTGCAGGCGCTGCGCAACTTCGCCGACATCGCCGAGTTCGCCTCCGTCGTCTATGCCAAGCCGGAATACATCGACACGCTGGCGACGTCCACGCCCGCATCGGCGCACGTCAAGGTTGATTACCAGTTGCAGGGCTGCCCGATCGACCGCGGCCAGCTGCTCGACACCCTGGCGGCCCTGCTGATCGGACGCAAGCCGCGGCTGCCGGCCAAGACGGTGTGCACCGAGTGCAAACTCCGCGGGGTGACGTGTGTTGTTGTTGCCGAAGGGATTCCGTGTCTGGGGCCGGTCACCCACGCCGGCTGCGGGGCGTTGTGCCCCAGCCATCATCGTGGTTGCTACGGTTGTTTCGGCCCGTCCGCGGCGCCGCGAACCGCGACGCTGATCCCGTTGCTGCACCGCGACGGAATGTCCGACGGTGACGTCGACCGGGTGTTTTCGACGTTCAACGTCGCCACGTTCGCCGCCGAACGGAGCGAGCCGTGAATCCGTCCGATCGCACGTTGAGCGTCGGCACGTTGACCCGGGTGGAAGGTGAAGGTGCGCTCCACGTCACTCTGCAGGACGGGGCGCTGCACAGCGTGCAGCTCAATATCTATGAGCCGCCGCGGTTCTTCGAAGCGTTCCTGCGCGGACGCGCCCACACCGAGCCGCCCGACCTGACGGCACGCGTCTGCGGCATCTGCCCCGTCGCCTATCAGGTCAGCGCCTGCAATGCGATCGAAGACGCCTGCGGGGTCCGGGTGGATGAGGAGCTCGTCGCGTTGCGACGGTTGTTGTACTGCGGCGAATGGATCAACAGTCACGCGCTGCACATCTACTTGTTGCATGCGCCGGACTTCCTCGGCTACCCCGACATCATCGGCATGGCGCGCGACCATCGAGAGATCGTCGAGCGGGGGCTGTCGCTGAAGAAGGCGGGCAACCGGCTGATGGAATTCGTCGGCGGTCGGGCCATCCACCCCGTCAATGTGCGGCTGGGCGGATTCTATTCCGTTCCAACACGGTCGGACTTCGGGCCGATCGAAGAACAGTTGCGTCGCGCGCTGGACGACGCGGTGGCGACGGTCGAGTGGGTGTCCGGATTCGAGTTTCCCGACCTCGAGCTCGAGCACGAGTTCTTGGCGCTCACGGCGTCGGGTGAGTACCCGATCGAGAACGGCTCCATCGCGCGCAGCGCCGGCCCGGTCTTTCCGGTGGCCGAGTTCACCGACCACGTCGCCGAATCGCAGCTGCCCTACTCCACCGCCCTGCACGCGACGCTCGATGGCGGTCGCCACCTGGCCGGGCCGCTGGCCCGATACTCGCTGAACGCGCCAGCGCTGTCACCGATCGCCGCTCAAGTGGCCGCCCGGGCCGGGTTGTCGGGCGAATGCCGAAACCCGTTCCGCAGCATCGTCGTCCGTGCCGTTGAAGTGGTCTATGCGATCGAAGAGGCACTGCGCATCATCGGCGACTACCAGCGTCCGTCGCGCCCGTTCGTTGACGTTCCGGCTCGTGCCGGTGTTGGTCACGGGGTCAGCGAGGCGCCCCGCGGCCTGTTATATCACCGATACCGGATCGACGAGGAGGGGCTGGTGTCCGCCGCGACGATCATTCCACCGACCTCGCAGAATCAGGGCGCGATCGAATCCGACTTGGCCCGACTGGTTTCCGACAACCTTTCACTCGACGACGGCGCGTTGACCGAGCTGTGCGAACAGCTGATCCGCAGCTACGACCCGTGCATCTCATGCTCGGCGCACTTCCTGACGCTGACAGTGCAGCGACGATGACCGAGGATGACGGGCCAGGTGCCGGCACGGTTGCCGGCCGTGTTGCGGTTATAGGGCTCGGCAACTGCTACCGGCGCGACGACGGCGTCGGCGTCGTCGCTGCGATCGCAATGGACGATCTCGCGTGGCCGAATGTCGTTGTGAAAACCGGCATTGCGGAGCCGATAGGCCTTCTTGAGGCGTGGACGGGTGCCGGGCTGGCCGTGATCATCGACGCGGCGGTTGTCGCCCCGGCGAACCCGGGTCGCATCCATCGCTATCGCTTAGATGAAGTGCCCACCCAACCCGAGGGATTGGGTTCGCACAGCGTCGATATCGGCCGCACCCATGAGCTGGCTCGAGCGCTTGGGCGGGTACCCGAAGCGGTTGTGGTCTTCGCCATCGAGGCGGCGGATACCGGCCCCGGCGCCGGGCTGACCGCTCGGGTCGCGCGAGCCGTGCCGGTGCTGGTCGGCATGGTGGCCGCCGAGATCAATCGCTTTCGGTCAGCGAAGCGATCGCAGCACACAGGTTCTCGGTGACCTCGGCGGCGATGGTGATGAGCGCCGGCTCGCCGGTCACCTCGACCAGGATGCCGGGATCCATCGCCTCAACGATTACAGTGCCCGGGTCACCCGGGTCGGCGCGTACCAATACGTTGCAGGGCAGCAGTAGCCCGATCTCTCGATCCACACTGATAGCTCGATACGCCAGAGCCGGATTGCATGCACCGAGGATCAGGTAGTTTTCCATATCCACGCCGAGCTGGGCCTGCAGCCTCGATCTAACGTCGATTTCGGTCAGTACACCAAACCCATGCTGTGTTAAGGCTTCTCGAGTGCGGGCCACCGCGTCATCGAACCGGCTTGCCAAATTGGCCGACAATGCCGCGCTCATCGCGATGCGCCATCCGTCAAGATATCAGCCCGGTTCCCCGCGCCGCTGCAGGAAGATCGATGTGCTTGCCACAGTTCGGGCAGAACTGTTCGGTCGGGTGATGCTCAGCTCCGCAATGCGCGCAGAAGTGCGGTTCGCCGGCCGCCGACTCATTCCTGGGCATCAGTCGAAGTGGTTGTACGTCGGGTGCCGCACGCAGGGGACGATGCCTCTTGAGCCCGACGAAGGTCAGGCCAGCCCCGACCCCGATCACCGATACAACGCTGATGACGATGTACCACAACAGACTTATGCCGCTCAGCGACGAGGCATCCCCGTACTGTTGGCGCAGATTGACCGCGTTGGTCTTGAGATCGTCCAGGCCGGGATAGCCGGGCGACATGGCCAGAGTCTGGTCGAACTCGTTGATCGCGTCGGTGTAGTGACCCGCGTAGAAGTCGGTCAGCCCTTTGCGATAGAACCGGTCAGCGGGTCCGAGCATCGGCTTGACGCCCTTGCCGGCCAATATCGCGGCTATGCCATCGGCGGGCGTGATGAAATTGAACGGCTGTGTTTCGCCGACGGGGGCGAAGCTGTTGACGCCGATCACCTTGCCGTTCAACCCAATTGTCGGGCCACCGCTCATGCCGTCCGTCATTGCAGCGTCGATCTCGTATGCGGGATTCGATCCCGCGACGGACTTCTTGCTGACCTTGCCGCTCTTGTAGGTGGGATCTAGCGAAGGGCCGGTGATGTTTTGAGTGCTTTCGGGGAAACCCACCGCGAGGATCGGCGTGCCTATGGTGACGTCGGCATCGCTATCGAGTTCGGATGACGGAAGGTTGTGCTTGGCAATCTTGAGGAGCGCGGAGTCGCCCTTCCCCGTAGGCCGGAAATCGACGACGTTGGCGACCACCTTGTCGAGGAGTTTCGCCCCCGTGCCGGACATCAGCGCGACGCTCACCTGGGGACCTGGGCCGGCCGTACCCCCTTCCACCCTCGCGTTCTTCTGCAGCCACTCCAAAGTGGCTGCAGGATCGCTCGACTCGGGTGCATCGGGATACTCATTTCGGTATTCGTCGGCGGCCCGCTTGAGTATCAGTAGCGTGGCACTCGCCGGGTCGACGCAGTGACCCGCCGTCGCCACCCACCCGTCGGGGTTGACGACGAAAGCCGTGCAGTGCCAGGTGGCGAGGAAAGGCATGCTGGAACCTCGCCCGAATTGGGACAGGATCTCACCACTGGGCAGCCGGACAAGGCCGTACCCTTCGCCGGCGAGATACATGATGGACGGCCGGATCAGAGCCGCCGCCCGTTCCTCGGGCTTGACTTGCGGACGCCCGCTATCGGCGGCTGCCATGCCCGGCGGGCCGGCCGCCAACATGAGGGCGGCCGCCGACAATGCGATCAGCACGCGGGCTGGCTTACGGGCCGCTATTCCAGTCACGGGCGGGACCGCCGGATCTGGGCTTGAGCCCGATGGGAGGGGCGGGCCATCGATGACGGATGACGGCGCATCGCCTCAACGAGCTCAGCTGCATGTCGTTGGGCCGAAATCCAAGCCGGATGCAACTCGAGGATGATTACTTCCGCGCCGACAACGGATGCCGCGGTGTTTCGTCCCGTTGCGGGAACTGTCGCAGTCACAACCCTTATTTGAACGGTTCGCCGGGCAACTCGATAGGGACCGAAGTCCCGACCGCGAAGGACCTCCGTTTGTCTGTCGTCATCCGGGTGACTCCCGAAGTGACGAAGGCCCCGAGCCACCGTGTCATTGCGCCCTTACCGGGTCGCGAGTCCCTGCGGCAGCATGGAGCCGTCCGAGCCAGATTCGCAAAGGAGTTGGCCATGAGGTCGCTTATCGTGTGTGCTTCGAGATCACACGGCAACACCCGTCTGGTAGCCGATCGGATGGCCGAGGTACTTGATGCCGAGGTCGTCACACCCGAGTCGGTCGACCCCGAAATCGTCCGCCAGTACGATCTCGTCGGTTTTGGTTCCGGCATCTACTACATGATGGTGGATGCGAGGCTGCGGAAGTTGATCCGTCGACTCCCGGCTGCTGACCACCACATCGCGGCGTTCACCTTCTTCACCAGTGGCGCACGTGAGATTCCGCTGTTGGGTTACCACCGACCGGTTCGGGAGAAGCTCGAGCAAAAGGGCTTCAAGGTGGTCGGATCGTTCTCGTGCCGAGGATTCGACACGGTTGGGCCATTCGGATTCATCGGCGGAATCAACAGGGGGCGGCCCAACGATCACGACCTCGATCGGGCCGCGGCCTTCGCCGCTCGCCTTCGCAAACGGGCCGGGGCGGCTTCATAACGAGGCGGCCGATCTAGTCGCGGACGCGAACAAGGGTCCTTCGGTCGGGTGGGTCGGGACTTTCGGCCGCTGACTGTCGCACCATCGCGGCTCTAGCGTCAGGAGCAGCCGCGCTGTCTTTAGCAGCGCTGCCGACGAGGTGGATTCGAGGTGGTCGTCATGAACCAAATTGCCGCAACTCTGGTGGTCTCAGGGGTTGTCGTCGCGGTGTTGCTGGCCCTGGCATCGATCAGGGTGGTGCAGCAGTACCAACGTGGTGTGCATTTCCGCCTCGGCCGCGTGATCGGCGTTCGCGAACCCGGGTTGCGGATCATCATTCCGATCATCGACCGCCTCTGGCGGATTTCGATGCGCATCGTGACCATGCCCATCCAGTCCCAGGGCATCATCACCCGCGACAACGTGAGTGTCGACATCGCCGCGGTTGCCTACTTCCGGGTCATCGATGCCCGCAAGGCCGTGGTCGTCATCGAAAACGTCCACGCTGCGATCGACCAAATCGCACAGACCACCCTGCGCAATGTCGTTGGACAACATTCCCTCGACGAAGTGCTGGCCCAGACCGAGAAGATCAACGGCAGCATTCGCCAGATCCTTGACGCCACCACGGTGGAATGGGGCGTGGAGGTCACCTTGGTGGAGCTCAAGGACATTCAGCTCCCGGACAGCATGAAACGCGCCATGGCGCGCGAGGCCGAGGCGGAGCGGGAGAAGCGGGCGAAAATCATTGCAGCCGAGGGGGAGGCCCGCGCCGCCGCTGCGCTCGGCGACGCGTCCGACACCATGATGAGACACCCGCTCGCGTTGCAGCTGCGCAACCTGCAGACGTTGCTCGAACTCGGGGTGGAGAAGAACACCACCATCGTTTTCCCCGCCCCGCTGATGACCGCGATCGGAGAACTCACCGCCTTCTTGGCACGTGAGACCGACGCGTCCAAGAGCACCGGCCAACCCGAGGAGAAGCTGGTTCGGGCAGCAGCACTGCAATGAACGCTGGTGTGCAGTCCAATGACCTTTGACTCTGTCCCGCTGCCGGTTCTGTGGCGTAGCACTTTTAGCTATGCGCCACAGGACAACATCGCCACAGGATATCGACGTCCAGGTCACCCCGCGTGACGAGCTTCCTGCGGCGGCCGAATACGCGCGCAGCAAGATCGGTGAGCTCACGCGGTACGCAAGCCGACCGGTGCTGCACGCCCGTGTGAGACTGACCAGGCATCGCGATCCGGCGGTGCAGCGGCCCGTCGTCGCGCAGGCCAACCTCGATGTCGATGGCCGGCCCGTCCGCGTTCAGGTCCAGGCCGACACGGCGCGGGAAGCGGTCGATCTTGTCGCGGCACGGTTGCGTCGCCGCCTGGAACGCGCCGCCGAACACTGGCAGGCGCGCCGCGGCGAGCTACCGGCGGGTCCCGACGAATGGCGGCATGAGTCCCAGCCGGCGCACCGGCCCGACTACTTCCCTCGTCCGGCAGGCCAGCGCCGCGTCATCCGCCGTAAGTCGTTCACGATGGCGCCCTGCACCCTCGACGATGCTGCCCAAGAAATGGACCTGCTCGACTACGACTTTCACTTGTTCACGGAGAAAGGCACGGGCACTGCCAGTGTGCTGTACCGCGCGGGGCCAACGGGCTACCGCCTTGCGCTGGCAGCGCCGGCTCTAGCCGACCAGGTGAGTCAGCACGCGCTACCCGTGACCATCAGCCAACAACCGCTGCCGTGCCTCACCGAAGAGGGAGCCGCCAACCGGCTGGCCATGCTCGGCCTGCCGTTCCTGTTCTTCATCCACGCCGCCTACGGCTGCGCCAGCGTGTTATACCACCGCTACGACGGGCATTACGGCTTGATCACCCCGGCCGGCTAGACACCATTCAGCGGTGCGCAGGGCACATCGGCGCGCTCACCAGGGACCAAGGACCCTCGCAGGCATAGCGGCGCTCCGCGCAGACTGGCGCCATGGCCAACATGACAAAGCGGATCGCCCAGACCACCGCGCTGCTGACCGTTCTTTACTGCACGCGCAGGTACTACCGCAACTGGGGCGCAACCAAGGCCGAGTCGCAGATGCGCTTTCCGGGCGACACCTTGGTGAGCGATCCTGCGGTCCAAACGACCGAGGCGGTCGATATCGACGCGACCGCGTCCGTGGCCTGGTCCTGGCTACTGCAGATCGGCCAGGATAGGGGCGAACGCTACGACGTCGATGGGCTGAGAAGCCCTGTGGAGCAGGATGATAGCGAGGGGCTGCGGGTGGGGGATACGGTCCGCCTGGCTCCCGAAGGCTGGATGGGGCTACCCGACGGGGTGACGTTACGCGTCGCAGAGATCGTGCCCGAAAAGTACGTCGTGCTCAATGCCATGCGATCCGAGCCACGCTGGAATGTGGTTTTGTCATTTCACCTCCAGCCACACTGGGAGGACCGCGTCCGACTCCTCGCACGCGCCCGAATCGCCTTGCGCTACCCGGGCGAAGTGTTCGTCATGGAACTGGCCAGGCCGGCGATAGCGCTCGGAACGCGTGCGCTGTTGCTCGCGGTCAAGCGCCGGGCGGAGCGCCGTACCCTGACGGAGCCGATTCGGTCTGTCGAAACGAGTTGACGATTCCAGGCCGAACGACCCTAGTACCTAGGGGGGCGACTGCCTACCTTCGACAACAGACGTAATCCGCAACTGCAGGAGGACACGATGACCACCGCGCGAGACAACATGAATGCCGGTGTGACGCCGGCGGCCATCACCTGCTAGTCGCGTTGGGCGGGTCGGACGATGAAGCCAATCCTCGTAGGAATCGACGGTTCGTCGGCGGCGATCACTGCCGCGCTGTGGGGTATCGACGAGGCGATCACCCGCGGCGTGCCGCTGCGGCTCATCTCCGTTGTCAAGCCGACGCATGGATCCCCGGAAGATTACGAGCGCGACGTCGCGCACGCCGAGAAGTCGCTCCGCGAAGCACGGTTAGCGGTTGAGGCCACCGGCAAGCTGGTCGCGGTCGAAACGGACATGCCGAGGGGCCCCGCCGGCTCGGTGCTGTTGGAGGCATCCTCGGATGCCGAGATGATCTGCGTCGGCTGCGTCGGCATCGGACGCTTCGCGCGCTCTATCGTGGGCTCGACGGCCACCGAGCTCGCCGAGAAGGCGCATTGCCCGGTCGCGGTCTTGCGGACCGAATCCGACCGGCCGCCACCGGACATCAATTGGATCGTGGTCCGGATGGCGGACACGCCCGGCAACGACGCCGTCGTGAATTATGCTGCAGCGGAGGCAAAGTTGCGCAGGGCCCCCATGCTTGTCCTCGGTGGCCGGCCCGAGGAACTCACCGAGCACGCCGACGGCGAATTCGAACGCCGGGTAGCAGAATGGCGGCAGCACTATCCCGAGGTGCGTGTCTACCCGATCACCACGAAGCATGCCATCGCCGGCTACCTGAGCGCCAACGACGAGAGAGTTCAGCTCGCCGTGATCGGTGGCGACGAGGCCGGGCAGCTGGCGCAGTTGGTCGGTCCCCAAGGGCATCCGCTGTTCCGCCACCCCGAATGCTCCGTGCTCGTCGTGCGCTAGACGGCGCCGTGAAGATCAGTCCCAGAAGCCGCGGGGCCAACACGGCCCGGGGCAGGAAACGGGTCTTGGTCGGTGCCGATGTCCCGGCGGCGCGCCTCGTCAGCGCGGCGATGCTGCTGTCCGTCCTGGTTTGGTTGTTGGTGCTGGTCGCACGCGAATACCTCGGGTACGAACATGTTGCCCCGGGCCGGTTCGGCTGGTCGGTGGCGCTACTGGGCGCAACCGCCTTGGTCGCGCGCGGCATCTTTCTCGGCCGTCCGGTGACCACGGCGCATGCGATGTACGCGGTCGCCGCGGTGGGTGCCGGCTTGGGCGCGCACTTCCTGTCCTGGGCGGTGCTGGGCAACGTTCTGGTTGCCGGCAGTGGGCTCGTGCTGATGCTACCCACCACGGCCCAACCGCAGCCGGAGCTGCTGGGCCAGGTGTGGGCGCTGGTCAACGCCACGAGGCGGGATCCCCTGGCGCCGTTCGCCATGCACTCGAGCAAGAGCTATCACTTCAACGCCGACGGCACCGCGGCGATCGCTTACCGCACGCGGCTTGGGTTCGCCGTGGTCAGCGGCGACCCGATTGGCGATGCGACGCAATTCGACGATCTGGTAGCCGATTTCGTCCGCATGTGCCGCGGCCGGGGGTGGCAGATCATCGTATTGGCCGCCGGCGAACGCCACCTTCGGTGGTGGCGCAGGGACACGGTTGGCCAGCCGATGCTTTCGGTGCCGATCGGCCGCGATGTCGTCGTCGATATCCGCCACTTCACCCTGCGGGGGCGCCGCTTTCGCAACCTACGCCAGGCGGTGCAGCGCACGCACAACTGCGGTGTCACGACCGAGATCGTCGACGAACAAAAACTCAGCGGCGCAACGCGGGCCGAGCTGACCGAGGTTTTGTACGCCGCCCACCGCGCGGCGCGCACCGACCGCGGGTTTTGCATGAACCTCGACGGTGCGCTGCAGGGCCGCTTCCCCGGTGTCACGTTGGCCATCGCGCGGGACGGGTGCGGGCGGGTGGTGGCCTTTCACCGGTACTTAACCGCAGGCGGGGGATCGGAAGTCAGCCTCGACGTGCCGTTCCGCCGCCCGGATGCCCCCAACGGCGTCGACGAGCGGCTCAGCGTCGACATGATCGCTCACGCGGAAAATACTGGCGGGCAGCGTCTTTCGCTCGCCTTCGCGGCGTTTCCGGAAATCTTCGAAGCCGTCCAACCGGGCGCGCTGCAGCGGATCGCGCTTTGGCTGATCCACCTGCTGGACCCACTGATCCGGCTGGAGTCCCTGTACCGCTACCTCCGCAAGTTCCATGCGCTGTCCGAGCGGCGCTATGTGGTGTTGTGCGCTCACCATATTCCGGCTGCGCTGATGGTCTTGCTGTCGCTGGAATTCGTGCCGCGCCCGCGCCACATGAGGTCGGGCTAGCGCTAGCCGCGGAGTCACTCCACCGGCACACCGAAACGGAACCGGCGGCCCGTGACAACGTCCGGAATGATCCGCACGTAGTGCGACTTCTCCGAGGCCGTCCAGGGCAGTACCTGCGCGCGCTCGGCCTCCTCGATTTCCTCGTTGGTGCGAAGAGAGCGCGCGGTGCCCTTGATGATCACGCTCCATCCCTCGGCGACATTGTGGTCGTCCACCTCGAACAGCACCCGGTTGTTTATCGCGGTGCTGACCAACTTGGTGCCCTCCGCGGTGCGAAACAGCACAGTGTGGCGCTGGACGACGTAATTGACCGGGAAAATCTCCGGCTGACCATCGACGCTGGTGACCAGGCGCCCCAGCGTCACGCCCGCCAGCAGATCCCAGCACTGGGTCACCGGCAGGATGGAAGCCCCATCATCGATCAGCGACATCAGTCATCCCCTTCGTCGACAGCACTACACAGTCGATGGTATTGCGGCGGCCGACCGGGAGCGTCGGCCGAAAGTCCCGCAGGGCGGGGACCAAAGTGGTTTACCACCTGTCCCGTCGTGCCCGGCTTGCCTAACGGATCTGCAGCACATCGTCCAACCGACGCCGCGGAGTTGCCGGCGGAAGTTGCTCCATCGGCGGCGCGATCCCCACGCGGACCAACACTTGCGGCTCGCCGCGCCGGCCGATGAGTTCGCGCACGATGTCACGGCTCTCCTCCAGTTCGATCAGGTGGGTGAGCGGACAGGTCGCCATCCCGGCCACCGTGCATTCGAGCAACACCGTAGACAACACTTCGCCGCACCGCAGCACGTCCGACCGGGCGTCCTCGGGCGTCGACAGCACAAGGATTTTCGCCCAATCAACTTTGACCTCGCCGCGCCGGTCCGCATGGCTCCTGATCGGGAAGCTGCGGGCCACGTCGACCCGCCAGGTCTCCTTGTCGGAGGCCAGCGCGGTTGGTGGCATCCCCTCGGCCAATACGAACGACGAAGTCCACCAGTCGAGTTCGGCGTGATAGTACGAGTCGTCGCGGCGAAGCTCCTCGGTCAGTTGCGACGCATCCACCAGGAGCGGTCGCACGTCATCGGTGAGCACGTCCAGGGTGACCAGGGTGTCGTCGAAGGTGCCACGCAGTGTGGATTCGAAGAGGTCCCAATACGTGGGGCGTCCCAACGGAAGCCGGTCGGTGCGGCGCTGCAGGATCGCCTCGGCGCGGCGGTGCTGGGCTTCGGTGACGTGCTCCAGCGGGCTGAATGTGACCGAGGCCAGCTGGTCGGAGTCATCCGAAACGGGAAAACGCTCGACCTTCGGTTCCCAGCCCGCGGCG
The DNA here is from genome assembly GCA_963850895.1 of uncultured Actinomycetota bacterium. Lineage (GTDB taxonomy): Bacteria > Actinomycetota > Actinomycetes > Mycobacteriales > Mycobacteriaceae > Mycobacterium. The sequence goes on from CAWKNK010000015.1 coordinate 103,725, forward strand.
GTCATGGCGACGCAAAGGTGGTCCAGGACGGCGCCACAGCTCAGGATCACTTCTCGGCCGGAATAGTCGGTGGCGGGTATCGCCCGGTTACGGTCGACGAACAGGCGCAGGGCACCGTCCTCGGCCACCCAGCGCCAGGGCTGACTGTTGTGCACCGAAGGGGCGCGGCAGGCGAGCAGCACCGCCCTTTCGAGCACGGCGATGTCCGGCGTCTTGCCCATCCTGCCAGCCATGGTGCCAACCCCCTGTTAAGTACCCTCCGAAAGTTGCTGCGCCCGTTGCACTTCGCGGCTCAGACTTTAGAAGCGTTCGCTTCCACGTAGCCGACCACGTCGGCCAGTGTCCGCAGCGATGCGTAATCCGACTCCGGGATGTCGACGTGCAGTCGCTTGTGGATGCCACGCAGAAAGCTCAGCCAGTCCATGGAATCCAGGTCGACTTGGTCGCGCAGCAGGACGTCGTCGCTAATGTCTTCGGGGTCGATTTCGGGGGCGATGGTCGTCAGCACCGACAGCACCACGGCACGAGTGTCTTCATTGGTCATTGCGCATCACTTTTCTAGGAGGTCGGGCTGCTGGAGCAGCTCGTTGATCGCGGCGAGGAAGAGCGCGCCCCGGTGCCCGTCGCTGGCGCGGTGGTCGGCGGCGAGCGTGGCCTGCACGGTGGTGACAACCCGGATCCCGCCTTCGATGACGCAGACCCGCTCGGCCGGCTGGCCGAAACCGACGATCGCGACCTGCGGCGGGTAGATGACGCCGAACACCGCATCGACGCCCTGGTCACCGAGGTTGGTAACCGTGATGGTCGGGTCCGACATCTCCGAACTCCGCAGCGAGAAGGACCGCGCCCGCGCCACCAGATCGGTGAGGTCGTTCATCAATTCGTCCAGCTTCTTCTCCGGAACGTCATGGATCGCCGGCGCGACAAGACCGCCGCCGCGCAGCGATATCCCGACACCGACATGAACCCCCGCCGCGGGCTCGAACCCGTCTTCCCGCCAGAATCCGTTGAACTCGCCGAACCGCTGCGCGGCGACGCCGACGGCCTTCAACAACAAGACGGCCGGCAGTACCCGTTCGTCGATGGACCGCTGCGCATTTCTCGTCGTCAGCCAGGACAGCGACTTTTCCAACATGACCTCTTCGGAGAGGTAATAGTGTGGGATCTCCCGCTTCGACCGGCTCATCGCCGCGGCGATCGACTTTCGCATCTGTGTCGCGCGGTCGGCCGCCGCCGGCTTGGCCACCGGTGGCGCGACCGGCTTAGCGGCGGCGGCATGCTCGACGTCGTTGATGGTGACCGCACCCTGCGGTCCGGTGCCGCTCACCGCGTCGATATCAACGCCCAGCGACTGGGCCAACCGCCGCGCGGCCGGTGACACCCAGCGACGCCGCCCAGGGGCGGTCGACGGAGTCTTGGGCGCGGACGGCGCCGTCGGGGGCGCGGTCGACGGCGTGGTGGCCGCCGTGGCGGCTGCCTTCGCCGCCGGTCGCGGCCGGGGTGGCTTCTCCGCCTGCTCGCCGGGTGCCGCCAGGGTGGCCAATGTCGTTCCCACTTGGACGGTTTCACCGACGGGGACGACGAGCTCGTTGATCGTGCCCTCCTGCCAGCATTCGACTTCGACCGCGGCCTTGGTGGTTTCGACGATCGCCACCACCTGGCCGCGAGTTACCTTGTCTCCGGGCTTGACCAGCCATTCGTTCAGGGTGCCTTCATCCATGTCGGAGCCGAGCGAGGGCATCTTGAATTCGATCATGACTGCGCACCGAACAGACTCTGTACGGCGGCGACGATCTCGGGGGTCTGGGGTAGGGCCGCCTGTTCCAGATGCTTGGCGTAGGGAATGGGAACTTCGTGGCTGCACACGCGGACCACCGGGGCGTCGAGGTCATAGAACGCCCCCTCCATCACCCGCGCCATGACTTCCGCCGCCAGGCTGCCGGTGCGCCAGGCCTCGTCTACCACGACGGCGCGGTGTGTCTTGCGCACGGATTCCAGGATGGTCTCGTCGTCAAGTGGCCGCAACACGCGCAAATCGACTACCTCGCAGTTGATTCCGGCCAGCGACAGCTCGTTGGCGGCGTCGAGCGTCTTCGGCAGACTACCGCCGTAGGCAATCAGGGTGACGTCGCCGCCGCTACGGCGGACCGCCGCCCGGGAGATGTCCGTCGGGGCGAGAGCATCGACATCCGTTGAGGAGTTGTAGAGCTGGACGTGCTCGAAGATCACCACCGGGTCCGGGTCGGCCAGGGCAGGACCGAGCATGCCGTACGCGTCCTCGACGGTGGCCGGAGCGAGCACCTTGATGCCCGGGATGTGGGCGTACCACGGCTCCAGGCTGTGCGAATGCTGGGCGGCGAGCTGGCGCCCGGCACCCGTGGCCATTCGGACCACGACCGGCACCGAGAACTGCCCACCGGACATATGACGAAGGGCCGCAGCGGTATTGACGATCTGGTCAAGCGCCAACAGGCTGAAGTTGACCGTCATGACTTCGACAATCGGGCGCAACCCGTTCAGCGCCGCGCCGATCCCGATTCCGACGAAGCCCAATTCGGAAAGCGGCGTGTCCCGCACGCGGTCGGGGCCGAATTCTTCCAGCAGCCCCTTGGAGGCCGCGTACGTCCCGCCATACCGTCCGACATCCTCGCCCATCAGCACAACGCGCGGGTCGTCGCGCAGGGCGTCACGCAGCGCGTCGTGAACGGCGGTCCGGTAGCTGGTCTTCATCGCGCCGACTCCGGAGTCAGCACGTCACGTTCGAGATCCGCCACGTCCTCCCACGTTCCGGCCTCGGCGAACGCCACCGCGTCCTCGATCTCGGCGGCGGCCGCGTCTTGGATCTGACGCACGTCGGCCTCGGACAGGGCACCGTCGCCCAAGCACTTCTCGGTGAACGCCCGGATCGGGTCGCGCTCGCGCCACCGCTCGACTTCGGCCTTGTCCCGATACAGTTCCGGGTCGAACATCGAATGCGCCCGGAACCGGTAGGTGCGGAATTCGATGAAGAATGGGCCGCCGGTGTCGCGGACGTGATCGACAGCCCTGCTGCGCGGCGGTGTGGCACGCCTCGACATCCATCCCGTCGACGGCCAGCGTGGGAACGCGGTAGGCCGCCGCCTTGACGGTGAGATCGGTCTGCGACTGCGCCCGCTCCAATGCGGTGCCCATCGCGTAAAGGTTGTTCTCGCAACAGAACAGCACCGGCAGGTTCCACAGCGCCGCCATGTTCAACGACTCGTGAAACGCGCCCTCGGCCACCGCGCCGTCGCCGAAATAGCAGGCGGTCACCCGCTTCTGCTGCAGCATGGCGTCGGCCAGTGCGATGCCCACCGCGAGCGGCAGGCCGCCGGCCACGATCGCATTACCCCCGTAGAAGCGCTTGGCCGCGTCGAACAGGTGCATCGAACCGCCGCGGCCGCGTGAGCAGCCCTCCTGCTTGCCGAACATCTCGGCCATGATCGAGGTCATCGGGATGCCGCGCAGCAGCGCGTGCGCGTGCTCGCGATAGGTCGCCACCACCGCGTCGTCGTCCGCCAGCGCGCGCAGCGACCCGGCGGCCACAGCTTCCTCACCGACGTAGAGGTGGAGGAATCCGCGGATCTTGGCCGCGCTGTAGAGTTCCGCGCATTTCTCCTCCATGCGGCGGACGCGGACCATGTCCGACAACAGCTCATGGGCCAGTTTCGTATCGGTCATGACGGCACCCCCTGGGCGTGCTGGGCGGGCTGTTGCTCGATGGTGGAGGTATCACCCTCGGGCAGCCCGAGCTGACGGGCTTTCAGTAGGCGGCGCATGATTTTGCCGCTGCTCGTGTGCGGCAACGCGTCGACGAACTCGATCTCCTTGGGCGCCACCGTGGCCCCGAGCCGTTTGCGCGCGTGGCCCAGCAGTTGCAGGCGCAGGTCTTCGTCGGCCACGACACCGTTTTTCAGGGTGACAAAGGCTTTGACCATTTCGCCGACCGTTGGGTCGGGTATGCCGATGACGGCCGCCTCGGCGACCGCCGGGTGGTCGGTCAGCGCGCTTTCCACTTCGAACGGACCGATCAGATGCCCCGCGGACTTGATCACGTCGTCCTTGCGCCCGACGAACCAGAAGTAGCCGTCGGCGTCTTTCTTCGCGAGATCGCCGGTCAGGTATAGGCCGTCCGCGAAGGAGTTTCGGTATCGCTCCTCGGCGTTCAGATAGCCGCGGAACATCGACGGCCAGCCGGGCTTGAGCGCGAGCTCGCCCTCGACGCCGGGTTCGTCGATCACCTCGATGGTTCCGGTCGTCATTGCGGTGCACGATGAACGCGTCCACCCCGGGTAGCGGGCGGCCCATCGAGCCGGGCTTGATGTCGAACGCGGGCGTGTTGGCGATCATGATGCCGCCCGTCTCGGTCTGCCACCAATTGTCGTGAATCGGTAGGCCCAGCACCCGTTTCCCCCACCAAACCGCTTCCGGGTTGAGCGGTTCACCCACGCTCGCGATGAAGCGCAGCCGCGGAAAGTGGTATCGCGCGGGCAGTTCCGGCCCCGCCTTGATGAGCATCCGGATGGCGGTCGGAGCGGTGTACCACACCGATACGCCCTGGTCCTGCAGGATGCGGTACCACCGTTCGGCGTCGAAGTCCGCTTCGTCGACGATGGAGGTAACCCCGTGCAGCAGCGGGCTGATGATGCCGTAGGACGTGCCCGTCACCCAGCCGGGATCGGCTGTGCACCAATAGGTGTCGTCGGGGTGAAGGTCAAGCGCGTACAAGCCGGTGACGTAGTGCATCATGACGGCGCCGTGCACGTGGATGGCCCCTTTGGGCGTACCCGTGGTCCCGCTGGTGAAGTGCAGCAAAGCCGGGTCATCGGCGGTGGTGGGCTCGATCGGCGGGTTCTCATCGGCCGCGTCCACCGATTGCCAGAAGTCCAGCGTGCCCGGCGGCGCGCCGCCGGCCTGGCCGTCATCGACGACGAAGACGTACCGCACCGACGGCAGCCGATCACGGATCTTGGCGATCTTGCGCTGATAGATCGCCCTCGTTGTCACCAGGACGTCGGCGCGCCCGATGTTGACCCGGGTGGCAATCGGTTCGGGCCCGAAGGCCGAGAACAACGGCGAGACCACGCTGCCGTTGCGCAGCGCGCCCAGCATCGCGATGTAGAGCTCAGGGGTGCGGCCCATGAGGGTGAACACGCGATCGCCTTTGTTGATGCCCAACGAGCGCAGCACGCTGGAGAATCGCCTGGAGAGCCGGCCGAGCTCGGCGTAACTGACGTCGCGGGTGGCGATCACGCCGTCCCGGGCGCTATCGGTGACAAACCGCAACGCCGTGCGGCTCGCGGCCGGGCCCACCGCGTGCCTGTCCAGGGCGGCGTAGGCGATGTTGCACATGCCGGGACCCATGCCCTCGCACAGATCCGGTACATCGGACCAGTGGAACTGGGCGCGCTCGTGCTCGTAGTCCGTGAGGTTGGGCCGAACACGGTAGTCAGCGGCTGTCTTGCGGATGACGTCCATAAAAAGGGTCCTCGGGTTGCGTGGTCGTCTTCATCGTTTGCCGCGCGGCAACGCCGCAATAGAGACAAAGGTCATCAGTCGCGCCGCCGCCGCGGCGGGTCCAATGACCCGACCCTGGGGACCAAGGACCCTGGCGCGCGATGCCCGCATGCCTGAGGGTCCAAATAAGACAGGAGAGGCGACGCGCAATGACCCCGACGATGGTCGACACCAAAGTGCTCACCAGGGCGGTGGAGCTCGCTTGCCGGGCACCCTCGCTGCACAACAGCCAGCCATGGCGATGGGTTGCCGGCGGCCCGACCGTCGATCTCTTCGCCGACCCACGCCGCATGGTGCCCTCGGCCGACAGCTCGGGCCGCGAGTCGATCATCAGCTGCGGCGCGGTGCTCGATCACTTCCGGGTCGCGATGGCCGCCGACGGGTGGGAGAGCAACGTCGACGAGTTTCCCAACCCCAACAACCTCGACCACCTGGCCTCGATCGACTTCGTTCCCGCCGACTACGTCGCCGTCGCTCGACGAGACCGCGCCGCGGCGATCCTGCGTCGCAGGACCGACCGGCGCCCGTTCGGTGCACCCAGGGGCTGGGCGTCCTTCGAGCCGGTGCTGCGCAGCGCCTTCGACGGTGACCTGGCCCGCCTCGACGTACTGGCCGACGACGCACGGCCGCGGCTGGTGGAGGCTGCTCGCCTCAATGAGGCGTTGCGCCGCTACGACGACCCCTACCAGCACGAATTACGTTGGTGGACAGCGCCGGGCAGGCACGACGACGGCATACCCGAAGCCGCGCTGGTGAACGAGACGCAGCCGCGCAGCGTCGACGTGAACCGCCGATTTCCCGCTGACGAGCACGCCCGGGCGGGTTCGGCGGGTCTCCACGATCAAGCGGAAGTCCTTGTCCTGTCCACGCCGGGGGACGCCCGTGCGGATGCGTTCCGATGCGGCCAGGCGCTTTCGGCGATTCTGCTGGAGTGCACCATGGCCGGCCTGGCGACCTGCACCGTGACGCATGTGACGGAGCTGCGAGCCAGTCGCGACATGATTCGGGAGCTCATACCCGATGCCGAAGCGGTACCCCAAGTGTTGATCCGGGTCGGCACCGCACCCGCGGGCAAGGGCACTCCGGAACCGACACCGCGGCGGGGGATACGCGACGTCTTGGAGATGCACCAATAGAACGAGTCCCGTTGCGCCTCAATTTCTTCGAAGGGAGACGATAATGAACGGCCATGCAGGGGACTGGCTCGTCATCAAGAGTGGCACGATCGGCCGCCCGGATCTGCGCGGGTTGATCACCTCGGTGCGTTCGCCGGATGGTGAACCGCCCTTCCGGGTCCGGTGGCTGGCCACCGGGGAGGAGGCGACCGTGTTCCCCGGCCCCGACGCGATAGTCGTCACGGCCGCGGAGCAGAAGGCCGCCGATGAGCGGGCGCGGTCGCGGTTCACCGCGGTGCAAGCCGCCATACGGCAGCACGTCCGAGGCGGATAAGAACCAAATGCCTTCTACCACAGACGGATGCCCGTCATTGACCGACTCCGACGTCGATGAGCTCGCGTTCGCGTTCCTGCACTCGCCCTATGCCGGCGACACCTATGTCGACTGGCGCTTGGACCAGCGCCTCGATGGCTTTCTCCGCCACCGCGGATTAGTCCGTCTGGTGGAAGACGGCGACGCCTACGGCCTCATCCTCAACCGGGTCATGGCCTATATCGGCGAGCTGCGCCGAAGAAGCTGAGCCGACGAACGACCCGCGAGCCCGGGACTTCGGTCCCTATCGCCGGTTACGGCGAACTGGTCGGATGGACTCATCAATGGCCAAGAAGATCGAGGGAGATTTCCATGACTACCCTTCCCGTCCGGCGTCCGAGGTCGCTCTTTCCCGAGTTCTCGGAGCTGTTCGCCGGCTTCCCCGCCCTGACCGGACTTCGTCCCGTTTTCGACTCCCGCGTGATGCGGCTCGAGGACGAGATGAAAGAGGGCCGCTACGTGGTGCGCGCGGAAATCCCCGGCGTCGACCCCGCAAAGGACCTCGACGTCACCGTGCGCGACGGACAGCTCACCATCAAGGCCGAGCGTAGCGAGAAGAAAGACTTCGACGGTCGCTCCGAATTCTCCTACGGCTCGTTCGTTCGGACCGTGTCGTTGCCGGCGGGCGCCGACGAAGACAACGTCGAAGCCAACTACGACAAAGGCATCCTCACCGTGTCGGTGGCGGTTTCGGAGGCGAAGCCGGCCGAGCGGCGCGTCCAGGTACAGTCCACCGGACAGTGACCGTGGTGCGTGATGACCAGAGCAGCTGACGCTACCCGGCGCTCGCCGCGGCGCGTGTTCCGCGACCGCGGCGAGGCCGGCCGCGTGCTGGCGAACCTCCTCGGTGCCTACCGCGATAGGCACGACGTGATCGTGCTGGGCTTGGCGCGGGGCGGCATACCCGTCGCGTGGGAGGTGGCGGCGGCGCTGCGTGCGCCGTTGGATGCCTTCGTCGTGCGCAAGCTCGGCGCCCCCGGCCATGAGGAGTTCGCCGTAGGCGCGTTGGCGAGCGGGGGCCGCGTCGTGGTCAACGACGACGTCGTGCGGGGTTTGCGTATCACCCCGCAGGAATTGCGCGCCGTCGCCGAGCGCGAAGGCCGGGAACTGGTTCGGCGCGAGGCCGCCTATCGCGACGGGCGTCCGCCCGTGGATGTGGCCGGCAAGACAGTCATCCTTGTCGACGACGGATTAGCCACCGGCGCGAGCATGTTCGCGGCGGTGCAGGCGCTACGCGAAGCCGAGCCCGCGCACATCGTCATCGCCGTGCCGGCGGCCCCCGAATCCACGTGCCGGGAATTGGCCGGGCTGGTCGACGATGTCGTATGCGCGAGCATGCCCACTCCGTTTCTCGCGGTCGGGGAGTCGTTCTGGGATTTCCGCCAAGTCACCGATGAAGAGGTTCGTCGGCTGCTCGCCACGCCGACGACCGAGGCCCCGACGAGGGCCGCTGCGCGGACGCCGGCCGAGCTGATCAGCCGGGTGGCCATCGACGCGCCGGCGGGTGTCCCGCCGCGTGAGACGCTCGAGGAACTGATCGGTGATGCGCGCATCGTGCTGATCGGCGAAAGCTCGCATGGCACACACGAGTTCTACGAGGCCCGGGCCGAAATCACAAAGTGGCTTATCGAGGAGAAGGGTTTCTGTGCCGTTGCGGCGGAGGCGGACTGGCCCGATGCTTACCGGGTGAACCGCTACGTTCGCGGCATCGGGAACGACACGAGCGCCGACGAGGCGTTGAGTGGATTCGAGCGCTTTCCCGCCTGGATGTGGCGCAACACCGTCGTTCGTGACTTCGTCGAGTGGCTGCGCACCCGAAACCGGCTGCACGAGAACAACGGCCAGCGGCAGGCCGGCTTCTACGGCCTGGACCTCTACAGCCTGCACCGGTCGATGCACGAAGTGATCGCCTACCTCGACAAAATCGACCCCAAGGCGGCCGCACGGGCGCGGGAACGCTATGGCTGCTTCGACCACGCCTCGGCGGACGACGGTCAGGCGTACGGCTTCTCGGCGGCCTTCGGCGCCGGCCCATCGTGTGAAAAGGAAGCGATCGATCAACTCGTCGACGTCCAGCGCAATGCGTTGGCCTATGCGCGCAGGGACGGTCTGCTCGCCGAGGACGAACTGTTCTACGCCCACCAGAACGCCCAGACGGTGCACAACGCGGAGGTGTACTACCGGGCGATGTTCAGCGGGCGGGTCACCTCGTGGAACCTGCGGGACAAACACATGGCGCAGACGCTCGATGCGCTGCTGAAGCATCTGGACCGCCACCACGATGTGCCATCCGCGCGAATTGTCGTGTGGGCCCATAACTCCCATGTCGGGGACGCGCGCGCCACCGAAGTGTGGGCCGATGGACAACTGACGCTCGGTCAACTGGTCCGGCAGCGGCACGGGGACGAATCACGTCTCATCGGCTTCAGCACGTACGCGGGCACTGTCACCGCCGCCAGCGACTGGGGTGGCATCGCCGAACGAAAGGTCGTCCGCCCGGCGCTCAACGGAAGCATCGAAGAACTCCTGCACGAGACGGGCAGGAGCGAGTTCTTGGTGTCGGCGCTCATCAGTTCGGGGGCCACGGAGCCGCTGAGCGCGGTTCGGTTGGGGCGTGCCATCGGCGTGATCTACCGACCCGAGACCGAACGGCAGAGCCACTACTTCCATGTCCGGCCGGCCGACCAGTTCGACGCGATGATTCACATCGATAGGACCCGGGCGCTGGAACCCCTCGAGGTCACCAGCCTGTGGATCGCGGGCGAAACGCCGGAAACGTACCCGAGCGGCCTCTAACCTTCAGGAGTCAACGAAGAAAATGGAGACGCCAGCCGAGTGGGGCACGGGCCGCGCGCAGATCGTGACGCTGACCATGAATCCGGCGCTCGACATCACGACAAGTGTCGGCGTCGTGCGCCCAACCGATAAATTGCGCTGCTCCGCGACTCGTTACGACCCGGGCGGAGGAGGCATCAACGTCGCCCGGATCGCGCGGGTACTGGGCGCCTCGGTGCTGGCGGTGTTTCCTGCGGGCGGCTCGCACGGCGGTCTGGTGACGAGCCTGCTCAGCGACGCGGAAGTGCCGTTCCGGCGGATTCCGATCGATGCGCAAACGCGTGAGAGCTTCACCGTCAACGAGACCAGTACCGGCCAGCAATACCGGTTCGTTCTGCCGGGCCCGCAGCTGACCATCCCGGAGCAGGAGCAATGCCTCGACCAACTGCGGGTCGCGGCCGAATCGGCCGGATTCGTTGTGGCGAGCGGCAGCCTGCCACCGGGTGTCCCGGCCGACTACTACCAGCGGGTTGCCGACATCTGCCAACAGCTGGGCGTGCCGCTCATTCTGGATACGTCCGGCGGCGGCTTGCAGCACATCTCCTCGGGTGTCTTTCTCCTCAAGGCGAGCGTGCGGGAACTAAGAGAATGCGTCGGCCGCCGGCTCGCTACCGAGCCCGAGCAATTCGCCGCTGCCCATGAGCTGATCGACCGTGGTCGCGCACAAGTTGTGGTGGCGTCCTTGGGTCCTTACGGTGCGCTGCTGGCGACACGCCATACCAGCCAGCGGTTCTCGGCGGTACCGATGCGAAGCGGGAGCGGCGTCGGGGCGGGCGACGCGATGGTTGCCGCAATCACGGTGGCTCTCAGCCGCGGATGGCCGCTGGCGAAGTCCGTGCGTTTGGGAATCGCCGCCGGCGCGGCGAAGCTGATGACACCCGGCACGGCGGTCTGCGAGCGCGCGGATGTGGAAAGGTTGTTCGATCTCGTCGCCGAACCCTCGGACGTCGGTTGACGTTGGGTCGAACGGCATTCCGGCTGAGGCCTAACGGCCCCTCCGTAACGGGCGTGGGCGCAATAACCTGACGGGTAGCGATGGAAATCAGTCAGGAGCCGACATGACGGATCTGGACTCGAAGTCGGTGGTCGTGGGCGTCAACGGCTCACAAGCCGCGGTGAACGCCGCCAAATGGGCGGTCGACGAGGCGGTGAGTCGGCAGCTACCCCTTCGGCTCGTCTATGTCATCGCCGCCCGAGGGGCGCCGGACCGGTCGTGGCCCAGCTCCGAGTGGGAGTTGGAGCGCGCGGAAATGGCGCTGTACCAGGCGGAGTGCGCCCTGCAGAGGGCGGAGAAGCCGGTCGAGGTCGAGACGGCAATCCTTTCTGGAGATCCGGCGCAGGTGCTCGTCGACCAATCCGAGGACGCGGCCCTGGTTTGCGTCGGCACCGCCAGGCGGGGATGGGCCTCCGACGGGCTGTTGGGGCCGACCGCGGCCGGCTTGGTGGCGCGCGCGCACTGTCCGGTCGCGATCATTCGTACCAATCCCGACGGATCGCCGACCGAGCTTGGTGTGATCGCCGTCGTGCTCAACGATGAGCCCGACAACGACGAGGTGGTGCGCCAAGCCATGGAGGAAGGGCGGCGCCGCCACGCCGCCGTGCGGCAGATCGACCGGCGACTCAACAGCTGGGTCCGCCGTTATCCGGATGTCCACGTCCAGACCGTCGCCGCGGGGACGGGCGCGAGACCCAGCGAAAAGCCCGGTAGCGCAATAGAACTGGCGGTGGTGGGCAGTGCCGACGCCGACGAGATGGCCGGGCTGGCCACCCCGAATTGCCATCCGATCGTCGGCTACCCCGATTGCTCGGTGCTTGTGGTCCGCAACTGAGAACGATGACAGAGCCAGCCAGAACCAAGTCGATCGTCGCCGGTATCGATGGTTCCAAGGCGGCGATCCGCGCGGCACTGTGGGCGGTCGACGAGGCGGTGAGTCGTGACGTCCCGCTACGTCTCCTCTACGCGACCGAGCGCGGGGACAGCCAAGTAACCGCGGAGATGGCGGTTCGCCAGGCGGTTACGGCGATCCAAGCCGCGGGCAAGCCAGTGAAAATCGAGACCGGGATTGTCCACGGGCCCGCGGTCGGGTCGCTGATTCGCTCGTCGGCGTCGGCGGCCATGGTCTGCGTGGGAGCTGTCGGACTACGCCACTTTCAACCGGGCCGGGTCGGCTCCACCGCCGCGGCCCTGGCCATATCCGCGCGCTGCCCGGTGGCGATCGTCCGAGGGCGCGACGATCACCGCCGGCAACCCGGAGAAAAAACGGTCGTCGAGATAGACGGGTCCCCGGACCCAGTACTGCTGGGCGCCGCCATCGAGGAGGCCCTGCTGCGCGGCGCCGCCCTGCAGGCGGTCATCTCGCGGCGAACCGGGCCGGCCGAACACGGCGTGTGGGGTAGCGAGGCCGATCGCCGGGCGCTCGCCGACCTCGATCGCCGGCTGGCCCGGTGGAAGCGACGTCACCCGCAGCTGCGGGTCGAATCGGTCGCGGTACACGTCGGCCTGCTCGAATACCTGGCCGGCCCGCGCGGGCCGGTAGGTTTGGTGATCGTCGGTGCGCACAATCGTCAGCACGTGGCCGAACTCGTCGGACCGGTCGGCAGTGCGGTGATGCAGGACGCCAACTGTTCGCTTTTGATCGTGAATCGGCAGCATTTGTGAACTCGGACGATTGCGAGATGTGGGATATTGGGCCGGGGCGCGACCGGCAGGAAGGGTTGGTAATGGTCAAGGTTTTCCTGGTCGATGACCATGAAGTCGTCCGGCGCGGTCTCGCCGACCTCCTGGCATCGGATCCCGAGCTGGAAATCGTCGGAGAGGCGGGCTCCGTCTCCGAAGCCAAAGCGCGGATCCCGGCGCTGCGACCCGACGTCGCCGTGCTTGACGTGCGGCTTCCGGACGGCAACGGGATCGAGCTCTGCCGCGACCTGGTGTCCGATCATCCCGACTTGCGCTGCCTGATGCTGACGTCGTTCACCTCCGACGAGGCGATGCTCGAGGCGATTCTGGCCGGCGCCAGCGGCTACGTCGTCAAGGACATCAAGGGAATGGAGCTGGCCCACGCCATCAAGGAGGTGGGCGCCGGAAAATCCCTGCTGGACAACCGGGCGGCAGCCGCGCTGATGGCAAAGCTCCGCGGTGCGGCGGAGCGCGAAGACCCACTGTCCGGGCTCACCGAACAGGAGCGAACGCTCCTGGGGCTACTCAGTGAGGGCCTGACCAACAGGCAGATCGCCGCCCGGATGTTCCTGGCCGAGAAGACGGTGAAGAATTACGTGTCGCGGTTGCTGGCCAAACTCGGTATGGAGCGCCGCACCCAGGCGGCCGTGTTCGCGTCGAAGTTGGACCAACGGTCCGGCCATTCGCAGACGCCAACGGATTCGCCGCCCGACTAGCGGGCAGCCGCGGGACGTCACGCCATCGACGACAACTCTTCGCTTGGGCGCTTGACAACTTGCGCCTAAGCTGATCTTGGCGTCTGGCATTGCGTCGCGTCTGAAGTCTCGGGAGGTCGGTCGGAATGACGAGCGACGAAAGCGGCTCGGCATTCGCCGGACTAGGCCAGCGTGGGCTGGTAGGCAGGATGCACGAGCAGCTCGATGAGTTGCTGGCGGCCCGTGACCAGATGGAGCAATTGCTGCGGGTCATCGTCGAGATCGGCGCCGGCCTCGACCTCGACGCAACACTGCATCGGATCATCGCCGCGGCCAGGCAGTTGACCTCCGCCCCCTACGGTGCGCTGGCCATCCGAGATCGCGAAGGCGACCTAATAGCCTTCGTGAACGAGGGTATCGATGCCGACACTGCTCGGCGCATCGGGCACCTGCCGGTCGGCAAAGGGCTGCTGAGCTTATCGCTGCTGGACACGCCGGCCCTCCGCATGGAGGATTTGACCGCCCATCCGGCCGCTGTCGGCTTTCCCGAGCACCACCCCCCGATGCGCGCCTTTCTCGCGGTGCCGATCACCATCCGGGGCACCGTGTTCGGCAACCTCTATCTCACCCACGTCGATCCGAAGCGGGTGTTCTCCGAGTCCGACGAGGTTGCGGCTCGCGCGCTGGCGTTCGCCGCCGCGGTCGCCATCGACAACGCACGGCTATTCGAACGCGAGCGGACCTCCGTGAAGTGGATGGAGGCCAGCCGCGAAATCACGACCGCGCTGCTGTCCAGCGCCGCGCCGCACCGGCGCCCGCTGCAGCTGATCGCCGAGAGCGCCCGTATCCTGACGGATGCCGAGCAGGCGATCGTCCTGGTACCGGCCGATCCCGACCTGCCCGATGACGAGGTCGAGACGCTGGTGGTCTCGGCGGCGGTGGGGGTGCACGCCGCCGAGGTGGTCGGGCAACGAGTCCCGGTGGACGTTTCCACCAGTGGCGCCGTTTTTCGCTCCGGCGAACCGCTGATCACCGAGACCTTGCGGTACCCCATTCAGGCATTCACCGATGTCGGGCAGCGCCCGGCCATCCTCATGCCGCTACGCGCCCGCGACGAAGTCGTCGGCGTGATCGCCATCGCCCGTGGCTCCGACCAGCCGCCCTTCGACGAGAGCTACCTCGATTTGGTCAGCGATTTCGCCACGCACGCCGCGATAGCGCTTGTGCTCGCGTCCGCTCGCGACGACGCGCGCCAGCTGACCATCCTGGCCGAGCGCGAACGCATCGCGCACGACTTGCACGACCACGTCATCCAGCGGCTTTTCGCCGCCGGCATGAACTTGCAGGGGACGCTGGCGCGGGCGCGCTCGCCGGAGGTGGTCGAGCGGCTCAACCGCACGCTCGACGATCTGCAAACCATCATCGAGGAGATTCGCACGACGATCTTCCAGCTGAAATCCCCGTTGGGGAACGGCGACTTCCGGCATCGGATCCAACAAGTGGTCGCCGACCTGACCGAGGAGCGTGAGATCGTGACCACCGTGCGCATGCACGGACCGATGACCGCCGTAGGCGGTGAGCTCGCCGACCACGCCGAAGCGGTGGCCGCCGAAGCCGTCAGCAATGCCCTGCGTCATTCCGGTGGCTCACGGCTGACCGTCGAGATCAGCGTCGCCGACATGTTCGTCCTCGACATCATGGACAACGGCTCCGGCATACCCGCCGGTAATTCGCGTCGCAGCGGCCTGACCAACATGAAGCGCCGCGCCGAACAACTGGGCGGTGCCTGTGAGATCTCCAGCCCACCGGAGGGCGGGACCCAGGTCCACTGGGTCGCTCCGCTCATCGATCAGTAGCGCTCGCCCGCAACGGGACCAATGGGGGCGACCCTGGGGTCTAACGGCCCTGCCCCACCCGGTCGCCTCGGAATAACGTCAGGCACGTGGGTGATCGATCGGTGGACGTCGCGGCCACGGCTCGGCTGCTCGACGGCCGCCTTGTGTCGTTGCGGCCCCTGACCGTCGCCGACGCCGAGGGCGTTTTGGCGCTTCATCAACACCTGTCCGACCATGACCGATACTTTCGTTTCTTCACGCTGCAGCTGTCACCGCTGCGCGAGCTCGTCGCCAAGCTCACCGAGCCGGCAGACGGGTTGTACGCTCTCGGCGCCTTCGACGCCGGTCGGCTGATCGGGGTGGCGCACTGCATCGTCGTCGATGACCCGGAGGTCGCCGAGATCGCGATCGTGGTTGCGCACGAAGACCATTCGGTGGGCGTGGGCACGGCCCTGCTCAAGCATCTGGCTCCCATCGCTCGAGCTCACGGAATCGGACGGTTCGTCGCGGACGTCCTCGGCGAGAACCACCTCATGCTCACGGTCTTCTTCGATCTCGGCTGGCCCTGCAGGCCAATCGATTACGGATCGATTCGTCACCTCGAGATTGAGCTACCCCAATTCGGCGATACGCCGGCGTAGAGGAGCGGAAAATGACAGGAAACGCGAAAAAATACGGCGTACTGGTGTGTGTCGACGGGTCGGCCGCGTCCGACGCCGCAGTCGCCTGGGGAACGCGTGAGGCCATCATGCGCGATTTGCCCATCACCCTGGTGCACGCCGTTCCGCCCGTCGTGGTCGGCTGGCCGGTGGGCCAACTGTATGCGGACATGCCCGAGTGGCAGCACGACAGCGCTCAGCATGTCATCGACCAGGCCCGCAAGACGCTCAACGCCAGCCTGGGTGACTCCAAACCACCCGAAATCCACACCGAGACGGTGTATTCGGCCATCGTCCCGGCGTTGATCGAGGCCACCAAGAACGCCTGGATGATCGTCGCCGGAAGCCAGGGGCTCGGTGCGGTGGGCCGCCTGCTGCTGGGCTCGGTGACCACGGGACTCGTGCACTACGCCCACTGCCCGGTCGCGGTCATTCACTCCGACGAAGGGGCGACCCCGGACCCCGGCGCGCCGGTGGTGCTGGGCATCGACGGATCCCCCGCGTCGGAAGCGGCGACCGCCCTGGCCTTCGACGAGGCCTCGCGCCGCGGGGTTGGGCTGGTGGCGCTGCACGTATGGAGCGACGTGGGCGTGTTCCCGATCCTCGGCATGGACTGGCATGACCGCGAGAAGGAAGCGCAAGAGATCCTCGCCGAACGCCTGGCCGGCTGGCAGGAACGCTATCCCGACGTGCACGTCGAACGGAAACTGTTCTGCGACAAGCCGTCCGAGTGGCTGCTGAAGGAGTCCGAGCGCGCTCAACTGGTGGTGGTCGGCAGCCGCGGCCGTGGCGGATTCCCCGGGATGTTGCTCGGCTCGGTGAGTTCCGCGGTGGCGCAGTCGGCGCGAGTACCCGTGCTGGTTGTCCGCTGACAATAGAACCCATGCCTGCGAAGGAGGCTTCCGATGATCGAACTGCTGCCGGACATGCCGGAGAAAGTGATCGGCATCCGCGTGTCGGGCCGGCTGGGCGGTGACGAGCTGCGCGACTTCAAGCCCGAAATCGACCAGGTGCTACAGACCGGCGAGGTCAGGATCGTCGAGGTCATCGCATCCGATTACGAGGGCTTCGGGCCCGGCGGATTCGTCGAGGACCTCAAGCTGGGCTTCGGCACGGTCCTGCCGCACCATTCGGCGTTCAAGCGGATCGCGGTGGTCTCCGACAAGGACTGGGTCGCCCCTGTCCTGCACGCCCTGGCGTGGATGGTCCCCGGTGAGATCGCCGTGTTCGGGCTTGACGAGCTTGACCGCGCCAAGGAGTGGGCGGCCGGATAGTTCGCCGTTAGCCGCGTACGACGAGCACCGAACATCCCGTGTGGCCGCCCGGATGCGCGGTGATCGGCCCGACCATGCGGGCGACCTTGTCGGCATCCCCGCTGCCCACCACCGCGAGTTGAACGGGTTCCTGTGTGTGCGTGAGGAATTCGGCGGCCCCGCGCCTCGCCGCGGCGGGTTGTACGTGCACCTCGCGATGCTGCGAAACCCAGGGGCCGAGCCGATGGTCCAGCTGGCGGTAGGGAATCTCGCCGAGGCCCCACCGCCAGACCCCCATCGCCAAGATCGGTGCTTCCCGAAGGCGCGCCTCGCGGAAGCCATGCTCGAGCACCGCGTCGTTGGTGGGCGATTCCTCGACGGCCACGGCAACGTACCCGCCATCCGACGTGGCGGGGTCGCCACTGCTGCGAATGATGGCCACCGGGCAGTGCGCCTTCTGCGCCACGGTGTCCGCGGTCGAGCCGAGGACCTTGCGGGCCACCCAGCCCATCCCCACCGAACCCACGCAAACCATTGCGGCGTGCCGTGATTCGTCGACCAACGCGCTCTCCGAGGAACCGCGCACGATGTCGCATTCGACTTTGACCGGCTTACCCATGGCCTGAAGCGCCGCATCGGCCGCGCGCAACGACGTTTGGGCGTACTCGATATCCAAGCCGTCGTCACCCTCTGCGTCCCCAGGCCGCTGGGGGATGGCATGGATCAGCCGTAGCGGAATGTTGCGGCTGACGGCCTCGGCGGCGGCCCATTTGGCCGCATTGATCGCGGCGTCCGAGCCGTCGATACCTACCACGATCCGCTGCGACGACTGCGGATTGTTCATCGAGTCCTCCTGTTATGACCGGCTACCGGGACACCCAGGACCCGGCACTCGCCACGTTATGGGGACACGGCTGGGTTCAGCAGGGCCCTTCGACCCCCGTTCCCAGGCTTTGGTCACCGGGCTGCAGGCGACCTGGACCGTGTGCCCGGGTAGCAGTGCTGCATTCGGCCGCGGCATTCCACCGCGATCGATGCATTGTTCCCCGCCTCGGAGGTCAGCTCGGCCGCCCGTCCGCTGACCCGAAGGTGCAGCCGTTGGCCGCGATATACGAACGGGAACTCGATGGGGTCCAGTGCTTTCGGCCATTGCGGCCTCAGGATCAGTCGGTCGTCGCGGGTTTCCAGTCCGGTGAAACAGCGTTGCAGCAGATCGATGCTGCCGGCCATCGCGGCCAGGTGTATCCCTTCCGACGTGGTGCCGCCTTGGATGTCGACGATGTCGGAAGCGAGAACCTGCACAAAATACTTCATGGCGTGATGCCGGTTGGCGCGGGTGAGCACCCACGAATGGACGAGCGCGCTGAGCGTCGATCCCTCCGAGGTGCGCGCGAGGTAATAGTCCACGGTCTCCGGGATTCGCTCGGGTGCGAAGCGGTAACCGAGCCGGCCGAACACGGCCAGCAACTCGTCCGAGGACAGCAAGTAGAACAGCATCAGCGACGCTGCCCGACCAATTCTCCGCAACGATCGTGGTTTGCATGGCGAGTACGTGCGGCTGGTGCATGGACGCGAATCGCTGGTGGGTCAGAGTCGTGGTTTGGCCCGCACCGTCGCGAAATCGCAGAGCGCGGGTCAACGTCGCATGCCGCAGGTCGAATGTCTGTCGGTAGAACAACAACTCGGTGTCGTCGATGTGAAACCACGGCCCGCCGTTGATCCGAAAAGACAGCGACAACCAATTGGGCAGGTTGACCAGGCTTTCGTTCTCGACGATCCGGCCGGCGACGCGATCGGCCAGCGTGTTGTAGACGCCGGCCGCGTACGTCCCCGGGTAATGCGCCTCCGATGCTGTTACCTCCGGAGCGCAGCCACGCGTGGCGACATAGCCGTTACCGACGGTGCACAGCGTTTCGCGCAGCCGCTCGTAGTTGGGGTCATAACCCTCATAAACCAGTTCCCACGGATCGCTCGGCGCGGCCGCCGCTGCGTGCAGATCGTCCGCCAGCCGACGGACGAAACCGCACACCGCGGACGGATCAGCCAAGCTGAACAGCGCGGCGGATGGGCGATCCCCGTCCTCGTTGTGCCGCACCGCAATTCCCACACCGGCGAATTGGACCGCGTCGAAGGCGTCTTCGTCGGTGATATCGTCGCCGACGTAGATCGGCAACACGGCGCCGCTGCCCGCTCCCTCGATGTGTTCGAGGATCCAGTTGAGCGTTCTGCCCTTGTCCCAATCGAGGTTGGGGCGAAGCTCGATGACTTTGCGGCCCATCGTGACTTGCAGGCATTGAGATCGCCCGATTTGGCGTGTCGTCGCGATCACCCGGTCGACCAGTTGCGGGTCGGCGTTGCGGTAGTGAACCGCGACCGCAAACCGCTTGCGCTCCAAACGGACTCCGGAGACATCGTTGAGCAGCTTCGCCAGTCGGTCGGCCGCACTCGTCAGGGCGTCGGTGGCACCGGCGGCGGTGGCGTTCTCGTGGTCGGTTCCGTCCGGTGCGACGAGTTCGAGGCCGTGGCTGCCCGCGTACCAGATTCCGTCGACCTGCACGCGTTCGCGAAGATCGGCCAGATCGCGGCCGCTTATCACCGCGACCGGGCACTCTGCGGCCAGCGCGCGCAGCGCTTCAAGAGCGCCCTCGACCACCGTGGCGGACTCCGGCTGCGCGACGATCTCGGACAGCGTGCCGTCAAAGTCGAGGAACACCGCCGGTCGCCGGCTCGCCACCAGTTCCTTCAACTGGCTGTAGACACCCATCGCGTCGGCGATGGTCGATACCGAGGTGCCCCCGCGTCGTACCGAGATCTCCGCAAGGTCGGCGACGATGGTGTCCGCCCCGCAGGCCAGCAGGTCGTCGGCCCCACCGTTGCCCTCGAGACCGATGACGAGGCCGAAACCAGCGTCCCGGCCGGCCGTTACCCCGGCGCCGCCGCAGTCGAAGAGGACGCAACGGACCGGGCGTACCCCAGGCGCGCCACCGTCATGGTCAGGGCCGCATCGCCCTGCCCGGCGGTATCGGCTGCGCCGACGGCGACGCCGACGAGTTCCTCAATTCCCGCGGCGCGCAACAGGGGTGCGCAATCGCGGGTAGACGAATAGACGGCGGTGGCGACGCCGACGTCGCGGAGCCGCCGCAGGAACGCGGCGGTTGAATCGCGGGCCTGGCCACGCCCGGTGCCGTCTGTGCGATCACACAGTCGAGCCCGAAAATCACCGCGTCGTGGTAGCGCCTGTCGACAGCGACGGGCCATTCGGTCACCTTTGTGACGATGCCACAGCGCCTGCGCTCGTCAAGGCCCACGGGCGCAGGGGGGGCCTCATGACCATGCGGTTGGTGACTAAAGCCTCATGATCGACGGTCGTTCGCGCCATAGCGTTTTGGGCGACGGAGGGAGAAGATCATGTCCGCACCGGCAAACCGCCATGGCATCGTCGTCGGAATCGACGGATCGCCGGCCTCGAACGCCGCCGTCTGTTGGGCGGCCCGTGACGCGGCCATGCGGCACGTTCCGCTGACCGTGGTCCACATGGTGAACGCGATGGTGCCGATGTATCCGGCCCTGCCACTGTCGACCGGTGTGGCGGTATGGCAGGAGGAGCAAGGCCGGGAGGTCCTCGAGCAGGCGGTCAAGATCGCCGAAGACGCCGTCACCACGGACCGCAAGATCGACGTCCGAAGCGAGCTGAGGTGTGCCCCCCCGGTGCCCACCCTGGTCGAGATGTCCAAAGAGGCCGAGATGGTCGTCGTCGGCAGCAACGGCCGCGGGGCGCTGGGCAGGCTGGTGCTGGGTTCGGTGAGCAGCGCGGTGGTTCGCAGCGCGCGCTGCCCGGTCGCGGTCATCCGCGACCAAGATCCGCTCATGGAGCATCCCCAGCAAGCCCCGGTGCTCGTGGGCGTCGACGGCTCACCCGCCTCGGAGGCCGCAGTGGCCGTTGCGTTCGACGAGGCCTCGCGTCGCGGGGTCGAGCTGACGGCGCTGCACGCATGGAGCGACGTCGACGTTTTCGAACTCCCCGGGGTGGATTGGTCGGCGGTGAGGTCGGAAGCCGAGCGGAGTCTGGCCGAACAACTGGCGGGCTGGCAGGAACGCTACCCAGACGTCACCGTGCACCGGCACGTCGTCGCCGACCGGCCGGCCCGGCAGCTGATCGAACAGTCGGAATCCGCCCAACTCGTCGTCGTGGGCAGCCACGGCCGGGGCGGCCTGTCCGGCGTGCTGCTGGGTTCGGTCAGCAACGCCGTCGTCCACTCGGTCCGCATGCCCGTCATCGTGGCCCGGCCGTCGTAGAGCCGCGCCGCGCCATGCCCGCAGCGACAGCCACCGCACCAACGACGAAGACCGCCGTGTCCTACCTCGACATGCACGAAACCCACACCGGTGTAGTCGTATTGGCCGGAGACCGGGCATACAAGGCAAAAAAGGCCGTGCGGACCGACTTCCTCGACTTTCGCGCGCCGGAGCAGCGGGAACGCGCGTGTCATCGGGAAGTCGAGCTGAACAGCCGGCTGTCGCCCGACAGTTACCTCGGGGTCGCGCATCTCAGCGATCCGACCGGCGGGACGCCCGAACCGGTCATCGTCATGCGGCGCTACCGCGACGAAGACCGGTTGGCGTCCATGGCGTTCCGCGGTCCCGATGAGTCCGTTCGCGGCGCATTGGATGCCATCGCCGGCGTGCTGGCGCACTTTCACCGCCACGCCCAGCGGAGCGGGGTCATCAGCGCCCAGGGCGAGTCCGCAGCGGTCGCGCGCCGCTGGCACGACAATTTGTCGGAACTCCGGCGCTACGCGGACGCATCGACGCCGGGAGTTGCTCCCGAAATCGTGTCGCGGATCGAGCGCCTGGCCGCCGAATTCATCACGGGACGTGCGCCCCTGCTCGAGAGCCGCATCGCGGAAGGACGCATCGTCGACGGCCATGGCGACCTGCTCGCCGACGACATCTTCTGGGTGGACGGGAAACCGGCGCTGCTCGACTGCCTGGAGTTCGACGACGAACTTCGCTACGTGGATTGCATCGACGACGCGGCCTTCCTCGCAATGGATCTCGAGTTCCTCGGACGCAAAGACCTCGCCGACCACTTCCTCGAGCGTTACGCTGAACACTCGGGAGACTCCGCCCCGTCGTCGCTGCGCGAGTTCTACATCGCCTATCGCGCCGTGGTCAGGGCGAAGGTGGACTGCGTTCGCCTGTCGCAGGGCAAGCACGCGGCTGCCCAGGACGCGGCCCGCCACCTCGCCATCGCGACCGGGCACCTGGAAAGCGGCGCGGTCCGCCTGGCGCTCGTCGGTGGAAACCCGGGCACCGGCAAGTCGACCGTCGCGCGCGGTCTCGCCGAACGCGTTGGTGCACAGGTCATCTCGACCGACGACGTGCGCCGGGAGCTGCGGGACGCGGGCGCCATCGGCGGGGATCCGGGCGTCCTCGATGCCGGGCTGTACAGCGCCGACAACGTGGCGGCGGTTTACGAGTCGGTCCTGCACCGGGCGCGCCCGTTGTTGAGCGGCGGGCAATCGGTGATTTTGGACGGCACCTGGCGGGACCCGGACGCGCGGGCGCAGGCCCGCCGCCTCGCCGCGGAAACCCATTCGGCGATGGTCGAACTCATGTGCTCGGCGACGACCGATTTGGCCGCCGGCCGAATCACGACCAGGCCTCCGGGCAACTCGGAGGTGACCCCCGAGATCGCCGCCGCGTTAGCGGCGCGGCGTGCCGGCTGGGACGGCGCGCACGTCCTCGACACCTCGGCAAGGCCCGGGAACGCGGTGCGAGAGGCCCACGACGTCTGGCAGCACTCAACGCTGGGTGAGAAGGAGTAAGACGTGTCAACGGAAACCATGGTCAACGCGTATGTCAGCGACATATCGGCGTTGCGCCTGAGCGATTCCGAGGAAGCCGGCGGCAAGGGCGCCAACATGGGGGAGCTGGTCGCCGCCGGCCTTCCCGTTCCGCCGGCGTTTGTGTTGCTGCGCAGCAGCTACCTGGCCGCGATGCGGGCGGGTGGGGTCGATACGGAACTCGCCGCGCTGCACAGCGAGGCATTGACGAAGGTCGACGACAACGCACGGCTCTCTGAACTCTGTCAGCGCATGCGGCGTTTGGTGACCAAGACCGGCGTGAGCGAGGGCGTGCGCGACCAGCTGCTCGCCTCCTACCGCGGGCTTGGATCGAATTGCGTTGTAGCCGTGCGCTCCTCGGCAACGGGTGAGGACGGTCGCGACGCGTCGTTCGCGGGAATGAACGAGACGGTGACGAACGTCACGGGCGAGGACGCCCTCGTCGACGCCGTCACGCGGTGCTGGGCCTCGCTCTTCAGCCCCCGCGTCGTCACCTATCGGGCCAGCCGCGGGTTCACCACCGACCCGGCCATGGCGGTGGTCGTCCAGCAGATGATCGCTTCCGAGCAGTCCGGGGTAGCGTTCACCAGCGACCCCAGCACGGGGGAGCGCGGGCATATCGTCATCGAAGCCGCCCTCGGGCTGGGTGAGGTCGTGGTGTCCGGCAAAGTCCAGCCGGACACCTATGTCGTCGACAAGCAGACCCTCGACGTGGTTGACGTCAAGGTCGGCTATCAGGCGTTCAAGATCGTGCGCGGTCCCGACGGCCGCGACGCCATTGTGGAATTGGAACCCGAACTGGCGCAGGCGCGCGTGCTGGACGACGCCGCGCTCCGCCGGATCGCCGAACTGGCGATCGCGGTGGAAAATCACCACGGCTGGCCGCAAGACGTCGAATGGGCGATCGCCGCGGGCAAGGCCTGGCTGGTGCAGGCCAGGCCCATCACGACGCTGCACGCGGAAGCATCCGACGAGCCGACCGGAGTGCTTGTTCGCGGGCTGCCCGCAGCGCCCGGCTCCGCCTCCGGACGGGTGCGCGTCCTGCACAGCCCGCAAGAGGGTAACCGGTTGCTCGACAACGAGATTCTGGTCGCTCCGATGACCAATCCGGACTGGCTGCCGGCCATCCGCCGCGCGGCGGCGCTGGTGACCGAGAGCGGTGGCATGACCTGCCACGCGGCCATCGTGGCGCGCGAGCTGAGCGTGCCCTGCGTGGTGGGCGCCCGGGACGCGACGACAGTCCTGCACGACGGGCAGACCGTGACCGTGGACGGTGCGCGCGGCACCGTCACCGCCGGCGATCGTGCCCCGCGGGTGGCGACCGTCGAGCAACCCCCGACGGCGGTCGGCGGCGGGGAAACGACCGGCACCAAGATCTATGTCAACCTGGCCATCCCCGACACGGCCGAAACGGTCGCCGCTTCGGGCGTCGACGGCGTGGGTCTGCTGCGTGCCGAATTCCTGTTGACCCAGGCTCTTTCGGGACGGCACCCACGCGACCTCATCGCCCGCGGCGAACAGGCCGGCCTGGTCGACGCCATGGTGGCGTCCATCGGCCGCATCGCGTCGGCCTTCGGGACCCGGCCGGTCATCTACCGTGCCACCGATTTCCGCAGCAACGAATTCCGCGGCTTACGCGGCGGCGAAGCCTACGAACCGGTCGAACACAACCCGATGATCGGCTACCGCGGCTGCTACCGATACGTCAAGGACCCCGATCTGTTCGCCCTCGAACTCGAGGCGTTGGCCCGGGTGCGGGAGCGTAACCCCAACGTGCACCTGATGATCCCCTTCGTGCGAACGCGGTGGGAACTCGAAGCGTGCCTGTCGTTGGTCGACGCCAGTCCGCTCGGCGCTCAGCGCGGCCTGCATCGCTGGGTGATGGCCGAGGTGCCGTCGGTGACGTATTGGCTGCCCGAGTACATCGGCATGGGCGTCGACGGGGTTTCCATCGGCAGCAACGACCTGACGCAACTCGTGCTCGGCGTCGACCGCGACTCGGACATCTGCGCCGAGTTGTTCAACGAATCCGACGCCGCGGTGCTGGATGCCATCGGCCGCGTCGTGGCGACTGCGCGCAAACACGGCATCACCTCCTCGCTCTGTGGTCAGGCCCCTTCGACCAATCCGAACTTCGCCGAGCATCTGGTCCGGATGGGCATCACCTCCGTGTCGGTCAACCCGGACGCGGCGGCGGCCGCCCGGCGGGTGATCGCCTCCGCCGAGCGCCGGCTGTTGCTCGAATCGGCGCACGCGCGTTGCATGGTTCCGAGCGCTGAGCGAGGTGAGTGACATGCCTGGGCCGGCACCGCGTTCCGAAGTCATCCGTGACGCGGTGATGTTGGCGAGTCGCGCGCCCTCACTGCACAACAGCCAGCCCTGGCGCTGGATCGTCGAAGGCGCGAGCCTGCAGCTGTGGGCGGATCCTTGCCGGTTGATGCCCGCTACCGATCACGCCGGCCGGGAGCTGACGTTGAGCTGCGGGGCGGTTCTTGACCACCTTCGGGTCGCTATGGCGGCCGCCGGATGGGAGTGCACCACCGAGCGCCTGCCCGATCCATGCCAGCCGTATCACTTGGCAACACTTCGGTTCCAAGCCATGGACGCCGTGTCGGAGCAGCATCGGCGGCGTGCGGCCGCGATCCGCCGCCGCCGCACCGACCGGCTGCCATTCGGCCCACCGGCCGGCTGGACGGCGTTGCACTCGGCGCTGTGCCACGCGGTGCAGCCTTTCGACGCGCTGCTGGATGTGGTGCCCGACGACGACCGCCCACGCTTGGCGGAAGAGTCTGCGCTCGTCGAGTCGCTGCGCCGTTACGACACCTCCTATCTGTCCGAGCTGCGCTGGTGGACATCGCCGTTCGAGTCGGACCAGACCCACGTCCCGGAAACCTCCCTGGTGTCCTCCTCGGAAGCCGCCCGTGTTGACATCGCCCGCCAATTTCCCCCGACGGGCGGCGGCCACCGGCGCACGACCATCGACCATGACCGCTCCAAGCTCCTGGTGCTGTCCACCCGGCATGATGATGGCCCGCTAGAAGTGTTGGGCTGCGGCGAGGCGCTGTCGGCGGTGCTACTCGAGTGCACCATGGCCGGCGTGGCCACCTGCACGTTGACCCACATGACCGAGATTGCCGAGAGCCGCCGCATCATCACGCGCATCGTCGGAACGTCCGGGGCGCCGCAGCTCTTGATCCGAGTCGGTAGTTCACCGGCCGATGGCCAACACGCCGAATCCACGTCTCGGCGCCTGGTCGCCGAAATCCTCGAGTTTCGCGAATGAGCGAGAGGAGGTAGCAGCGATGGTTCGGCATTGGCTGGTGATGGAGACCGCCGGGGACGGCGCCCCGGCCCCGTTCATCGCGCGGGTGGCGGGCGCCGGGCGACATCTGCCCGAAACCCATCTCACCACGGGCGAATTGATGGCGACAACGCGCCACCGCACTCACATCGATCTGGAACGGCTGACCGGGATCCGCGAGCGCCGCGTCTCGGTGGGCGACGAGGATTCCTACTCCCTCGCCACGTCGGCCGCGCTGAATGCGCTGGCCACCGCGCGGCAGGACGCGGCCTCGCTCGACGTGGTGGTCAGCTGCAGCATCACGAAATTCCGCGGCGGCCTCACGCAATGGCTCGAACCGACGATGAGCGGCGCCGTGGCCCGGGCCATCGGGGCCCACAACGCGATGACCTTCGACGTGTCCAACGCGTGCGCCGGGATGCTCACCGGAGTGACCATCGTGAACAACTGGATCCGTCAAGGCGCCATCGAGCGTGGGCTGGTCGTCAGCGGTGAATACATATCGCAGCTCGGCCACAACGCCGCCCGCCACATTCGCAGCATCATGAGCAAGGAACTGGCCTCGCTGACCCTCGGCGACGCTGGCGCCGCGCTTCTGCTGGAGCGGGCCCCGGCCGGGTCCGCGGGCATCAGCATCGCCGGCTTCACCACGGTGGCCGACTACAGCAGGCTTTGCCTGGCCTATCCGCAGGGCCACGATCCGGGGGCGCGGATGTTCACCGACTCCCGCGGCATCCAACGGGCCGCGATCGCCGACACCCCGCTGCTGCTGCACGAAGTCCTTGAGGCCGCGGGGATTTCGATCCACGACATCGATCACGTGATCACCCATCAGACTTCCGCCCGCGCCATCCGCAAGGGAATGGCCCGCATGTCGGAGTCCTTCGGCGACGTGCCCCGCCACGACGCGGTGATCACCGTGGACCGGTACGGCAACACGGCGTCGACGACCCACACGGTGGCGCTTGTCGAGGAGCTGGAGGCCGGCCACATCGCGCCGGGAGAAACCGTCGCCTTGATCGCGCTGGCATCGGGGTTGGAAATCGGCGTGGTCTTACTGACCCTGGACGAGGATTTGGTGGGGCGCTATGGGCACCGTGATTGATGGAGTGGACATCGCGGCGCCGCGGTGGCGTCACAAGCACAGCGCGTTACACCTCGCCGTCAACGCGGCCAAGACCTGCCTGCAGCGCGCCGGGTGCGACGCGGCCGAGTTGGATCTCATTGTCAATGCGGGGATCTACCGTGACCGCAATATGGGAGAGCCGGCGCTGGCGGCGTTGATCCAGGATGACATCGACGCCAATCCCGAGGATCCGCACCCCGGCGCTCACGGCACCTTCTCCTTCGACATCGCCAACGGCACCTGCGGCGTGCTGACCGCGCTGCAGATCGTCGACGGTTTCCTGCGGGCACACAGCATTCGCCGCGCGCTCATCGTGGCCAGCGACGCCGATCCGGGCCATGGGCTGAGCGAGCACTTCCCGTTCGCCGCGGCCGGCGCGGCCGTGTTGTGCGGATGGTCCGATGACGACTGGGGTCTGAGCCGCGTGTCGTGGGTGAATACCGACGGACAAGACAACGAAGCACTCACGGCGACAGTGGGTTTCGCCGACGCGCGCAATGTCCTGCGCATCACTGAGTCGGCCGATCTCGACGAGCGAATGGCCGCGGCGGCCGCTGAGGCGGCGCGGGCGTGCCTGGACGCGCACGGTGTGGCGCTCTCGGCCGTCGACGTGATCATCGCCGCCCCCGCCCGGCCCGGATTCCGGGCAGTGCTGGGCGATCGCCTCAAAGTGCCTGCGGAGCAAGTCATTATCGCTGACGACGATCGGATGCACACCGCCGCGCTGGCGGCCGCCTTCGAACGGCATGTGGGGCAACTTCCCGCGGGTGCGCGGGTTCTACTCGTGGCCGCCGGTGCCGGCGTCACGGCGGGCGCCGCGCTGTACCGTCAGCCACCCGCCGCCCTGGAAGGGGGTCGACCATGGAGCAATTGACCACTCTGGACGCCGGTTTCCTGGAGGTCGAGGACTCGGATCCACATGTGAGCCTGGCGGTCGGTGGGGTGTCGATCGTGGAGGGGCCGGCCCCCGCGTACGAGGAGTTCGCCGCCGCGTTCGCCGGACGGGTTGAGACCATCCCGCGCTGCAGGCAGCTCCTGCGGACCCATCCGCTCGACCTGCGGCCGCCGGAATGGGTGGACGACCCGCACTTCGACCTCGCGCGCCACCTGCACCGCATCGCGCTGCCGCACCCCGGCGGCGACGCGGAGCTGTTCGAGATGGTCGCCACGCTGATGGAGCGCCGGCTCGATCGGGAGCGCCCGCTCTGGGAGTGCTGGATCATCGAGGGGCTCAGCGAGGGCCGGTGGGCGGTGCTGACGAAGATTCACCACTGCATCGCAGACGGCATCGCGACGGCGCAGCTGTTGGCGAAGTTCAGCGACGACGTTGACGGCGACACCTTTGCCGCCGATGTCGGCGCCGGGAAGAAGCCGGTTCGGCCGGGGGCGAAGCTGTCCAAGGTCAGCCTCAACCCGTTGAGCTGGGCGAGCGGAATCGGTCGAAGCGTGTTTGGTGCGGTGACCGCGGCCGAGCATGCGGCGATCGGTGTGGCCGAGCTGGCGGCCGGCCTGCTGCGCCCCGCCCCGGAATCATCGCTGAACGGGCCGGTTACCACCATGCGGCGGTACAGCGTGGCCCGCGCCCGGCTGGCAGACATGCACAAGGTTGCCCGGGCCTTCGGAGTGACGCTGAATGACGTTGCGCTGGCCGCAATTACCAACAGCTATCGCGGCGTCTTGCTGGCGCGCGGGGAACAACCCGGCCCAGATTCGCTGCGCACGCTCGTTCCCGTCTCGGTCCGCGCGGTGGACCATTTCAATGTCGCCGGCAACCGGGTCTCGGCGATACTGCCGCTGCTGCCGGTTGATGAGGCGGACCCGGTGCAGCAACTGAAGCTGGTGCACAACCGGCTCACCCACGCCAAAGCCAGCGGCCAGAGCGAGGGTGGCAGCGCCATGGTCGTAGCGGCCAAACGCACCCCGTTCGCTCTGTCCGCGTGGGCGATTCGCTTGCTCTCGCGGTTGCCCCAACGAGCGGTGGTCGCGTTGGCGACCAACGTCCCCGGGCCGCGGAGCCGGCAGCGGCTGATGGGCCGCCGGGTGCTGGAGCTGCTGCCGGTCCCACCGATCGCCCTGCAGGTGCGCACCGGCGTCGCGATGCTCAGCTACGCCGACGCTTTCGTCTTCGGCATCACCGCCGACTACGACACCGCGCCCGACATCGACGCGCTCGCCGCCGGCATCGAGAAGGGCATGGCGCGACTGGTCGCGGCCGCCCGTACCCGGCGCCGCAAGTCGTCATGACCCGTCGGCGTGGGCGACGCGCCAATGCGCGGTCAGCAGCAGGTGGTCGAACTCCGATTGGGCGTTGAGACGCAAGCCGGCGCCGCGGAAGTCTTCGGCGATCTGCTCGGCGAGCGGTCGCAGCTTGATATTCGCTTCCTGCGAAAGCCATTTGAGCAACTCGAAGGCCGCGCTGTCGCTGATGCCGTAGACGAGCATCAACATGCCCTTGGCCTGTTCGATGCCGGCCCGGTTCTCGCTGATCTCGGCCAGCTTCGCGCTGACGAGGTCCTCGTTCGCCTGTCCCGCCAGGGAGACGTCGATGTAGAACCCGTGCGTTCCGACCACCTCGCCGTCGTCATCGAAGAACCGGTCGCCCACAACGACGACGTGGTGCACGTTGCCACCGGTGTCGATGATCCGATGGCGGGTGCTGAACGCCTGTCGGGTGTTCACGATCTGATCGATGGTGGCCGCTACCTGCCCGCGGTCGTCCGGATGCTTATGCGAGAGCACCAGGTCGGTGGTGGGCGTGACACCGCCGGGCTCGTATCCGTGCATCCGTTGCACCTGTTCCGACCACTCCCAGCGCTGGTCGGTGAAGTAGAAGCGAAACCAGCCGGCCGGTTGCGCGGTGCCGCCGGCTAAGGCCTGTTCGACGTTAGCCGTTTGACCGTCGAGTTCCCACTTCATCTCGCACCTGGTCTCCTGGTGTCCTGGACCCGGCGGGGGGCGGCGGTCCGTGTGCGTGGCACGAACCCGGGTCGCCGCCCTACCCGCCGGGCGATCAGGCGTTGATCACTTCGTGCTGCGAGGCGTTTTCGTTGATGGCCGTGTGCGCGTCGCCGCGCCCGACGGTGATCTTGCGCGGCTTGGCCCGCTCGGCCACCGGAATGCGCAGGCGCAGAACGCCTTCGCGGTAGGACGCCTCGATCTTGTCGGTGTCGAGGTTGTCGCCGAGAACCAGCTGCCGGCTGAACACGCCGCGCGGCCGCTCGGTGGCCAGCATCTCGCGGTTGGGGTCGACGGCGGGCCGCTCGGCGCGCACGGTCACCACGTTGCGCTCGATGTCGATGTCGAGCGAGTCGACATCGATGCCGGGCAGGTCGAACTCAACGACGAATTCCTCGCCCTGGCGCCAGGCATCCATCGGCATCACTGCCGGCCGGGCGGCCGTACCGAACACCTGGTGGGCAAAGCGGTCGAGGTCACGGAACGGGTCGGAACGCATCAGCATGGCGGTCACCTCTCACTCCGATCTATGGTCGTAGGTTGGCTATTTCCTATGTCTAATTAAATAGATTTGATATAGCACTGTCGACACAATGACGCAAGTGTGCTAAACAGATTTTCTGAAGCCAGCTAGCTTCGAGGAGACGCGTGATGACGGACGAACGCGGCGATTCCGGCGCCCCGGCGCCCGATCACGGCGTGTACGGCATCTCGGTGGCCGCCGAACTTACGGGCATCGCGGTGCAATCGCTGCGCCTGTACGAACGTTACGGACTGCTCACGCCGGCGCGCAGCGACGGCGGAACCCGGCGTTATAGCGCCCATGACCTGGCCCGGCTCAAGCGGATCAGCGAGCTGGTCGACGCAGGCATCAACCTGGCCGGCGTAGCCCGCATCCTCGACCTCGAGGACCACAACGCGACGCTCTCGGCGGCCAACACCGACCTGCGGTCGACCAACCGGACGTTGCGGAAGGCCGCCAAGACCGCGAAGTTCACCGGCGCGGCCACCGAACCCGTCGACCAGGACGCCTGACCGCGGTCCCGGATTGCGCTCATCGACATCGGGTACCTGCTGTGCCTTTGAGTTGGAAGGAGATGCAATGGGAGAGGTGGCGGAAGCCAAGACCCAGGTGGTCGACGGCGCACGGCGCGAAGCGGACGCCTACCGCGGCGACCAGCCCCGGCCGCTGGGAGGCCACGTGGCGAGCCGGCCCCCCTCGGGGTGGACACCTTCGCCTCACACGTGCTGCCCCTCGACCAGGCCCCGCACGCCTACGAGATCTTCCAGAAAAAGCAGGATGGAGCGGTAAAGGTCATATTGAGGCCTTGAAAACCGCTATGCCGCAAGGCCTTCCGAACCGCCGTTTGGGGGCGGCGCCGGTAGGGTATTGATTGCGCCATGACATCCGCAGAAGCCTTAGCCCCCACGCCCACCGGAGAGGTGTGGCCCGGCCGGGCCTATCCCCTTGGCGCGACCTACGACGGTGCGGGCACCAACTTCGCCGTGTTCAGCGAGGTGGCCGAGCGGGTGGAACTGTGCCTGTTCGACGCCGACGGCACCGAGAGCCGCGTCACGCTGCCCGAGGTCGACGGATTCGTCTGGCACGCCTACATACCCAACATCGAACCCGGCCAGCGTTACGGCTACCGCGTCCACGGCCCGTACGACCCGCAGAACGGTTTGCGGTGCAACCCGAACAAGCTGCTGGTGGACCCCTATTCGAAGGCCATCGACGGCTCCTTCGAGTGGGACCAGGCCCTATTCAGCTACAACTTCGGCGACCCGGACAGCCGCAACGACGACGACTCCGCCGCCTTCATGCCCAAGTCGGTGGTCATCAACCCCTACTTCGACTGGGGCAACGACCGGCCGCCGGACCACCAGTACGCCGACACGGTCATCTACGAGGCGCACGTCAAGGGCCTGACGCAAACCCACCCGGACATCCCCGAGCAGCTGCGCGGCACGTATGCGGCCGTGGCGCACCCGGTGATCATCGAGCACCTCAAGAGCATCGGCGTCACCGCCATCGAGCTGATGCCGGTGCACCACTTCGCCAACGACTCCACCCTGGTGGACAAGGGCCTCTCGAATTACTGGGGCTACAACACGATCGGGTTCTTCGCACCCGACTTCAAGTACTCCAGCGCCACGTCCCCCGGCGGGCAGGTGCAGGAGTTCAAAGCGATGGTGCGGGCGTTGCACGAGGCCGGCATCGAGGTCATCCTCGACGTCGTCTACAACCACACGGCCGAGGGCAACCACATGGGCCCGACGTTGTCGATGCGGGGTATCGACAACGCCGCCTACTATCGGCTGGTCGACGACGACAAGCGCTACTACATGGACTACACCGGCACCGGCAACAGCCTCAACGTCGGACACCCGCACTCGCTGCAGCTGGTCATGGACTCGCTGCGCTACTGGGTGACCGAGATGCACGTCGACGGCTTCCGGTTCGATTTAGCCGCGACGCTGGCCCGCGAGTTCTACGACGTGGACCGCCTGGCGGCGTTTTTCGAACTCGTGCAACAGGATCCGACGGTAAGCCAGGTCAAGCTCATCGCCGAACCGTGGGACGTCGGGCCGGGCGGCTACCAGGTCGGCAACTTCCCCCCGCAATGGACGGAATGGAACGGCAAGTACCGCGACACCGTCCGCGACTTCTGGCGCGGCGAGCCGGCCACACTCGACGAGTTCGCCTACCGCCTGTCGGGGTCTGCCGACCTATACGAGCACACCGCGCGCAGGCCGGTGGCCTCGATCAACTTCGTCATCGCGCACGACGGTTTCACGCTGCGTGACCTGGTGTCCTACAACGAGAAACACAACGAGGCCAACGGCGAGGACAACAACGACGGCGAGAGCCACAACCGGTCGTGGAACTGCGGTGTGGAGGGGGCGACGGAGGACGCGAACGTCAACGCGCTGCGTGCCCGCCAGCAACGCAACTTCCTCACCACGCTGCTGCTGTCGCAGGGCGTGCCGATGATCTGCCATGGCGACGAGCTGGGCCGCACGCAGAACGGCAACAACAACGGCTACTGCCAGGACAACGAGCTCACCTGGATCGACTGGTCAAAAGCGGATAGCGGCCTGCTGGAGTTCACCCGTGTCGTGTCGGCGCTGCGCGCCAACCATCCGGTGTTCCGCAGGCGCCGATTCTTTTCCGGCGAGCCGCTGGGCCGCCGCGGCCAGGATGGGCTGCCCGACATCGCCTGGTTCACCCCCGAGGGAGCCGAGATGACCGAGGAGGACTGGGGGGCGGGGTTCGCGAAATCTGTCGCAGTGTTCCTGAACGGGCACGGCATCCCCGACCGGGATGCGCGAGGGCAGCGGGTGCTCGACGACTCGTTCCTGCTGTGCTTCAACGCCCACTACGAGCCGATCGAATTCACCTTGCCGCCAAAGGAATTCGGTGCAGCCTGGCAACTCGTGGTCTTCACCGGCCCCGAGGAGGAGACGCCCGCGGAGGAGGTGCCCGGGGGAGGCACGCTCACCGTGGACGCGTACACCGCCGTGGTGTTGCACGCCCCCGACGGGGGCTGACGAGCCGGGTCATCGTCGGGCGGCGCCAGCCCGGTTGATCAACCCTTTCCTGCGGCCCGATCGAATGCGTCATGTCGCATTCAAAAATGAGCTTTCGCCCAGAGATCGGTTACCTTTTGCCCCCAGACATCGGCTACCTATCCGCGCACAATGTCGGTTGCGCCGCCGCGGGCTCGTATCGACCGGCTGACCCGGATCGATCCGACCTGGCCGCAGATGATGCCCTGGACCGCGTTGTGGCTGGCAGCGCTGGGTGCGGCGATCCTGGCGCAGTCGGGTCATCCATCGCGGCGGTGGGTGTGGGCCGGGCGTGGCTCGGCCCTGGTGGTGGGTGCCCTCGCCGGCATCACCCTTGTGGAGTACGCGACCGGTTGGTCGTCCGGCCTGGACCTGGTGTGGTTCGGCGACGCGGTGCGCACGTCGCAACAGACCTGGCCGGGGCGTCCGAGCCCGCAGACGGCGTCGTCGGTCCTGCTCCTGGCGGCCGCCGCCGCTCTGATCCGAGTGGATCGGTGGACCCGCGTGGTCTGGCCCGGCTGCATGGCGGCCGGCGGGGCCATCCCGTTCGTCACGGTCGGGGCCTACTTGTTCGGCGCTTTGGCGCTGGTGGGCTTCTCGCCTTCGACCGGCCAGGCGCTCATGACGGCGGTGGCCCTGCTGCTGTTCGTCGCCGCGACGTCGCTGGCGCGCCCTGACCGGTTTCCGCTCGCCTGGCTGCTCGCGCGACCCGACCGGAGGTCACTGCTTCGCTTGGCCGGCATCCTCGCCGGCTTTCCGATCGTCGTAGCGCTGGCGCGGCCGATCTTCCTGGGGCTCGGCCTGGGCGAGCACGCGGAATGGACCTTCTCGATACTGCTGGGCACCGCCATCGTCGGGGCGATCACCTTCTTGTTCATCCAGCGCGAGCAGAAACTGCTGATCGAGAACCCATCCAGGTAGCCGGCAAGACGTTCTCCGCGACCCTGAGCATCGGCGCCACGCTTGCCCTTCCCGGCGAGTCCGTTGACACGATCGCGGCCCGGGCGGACGCGGCCATGTACCGCGCCAAGCTGGGGGACCGGAACACCGTCGTCCGGAATTAAGCAGCCGAGCTATCGCCATGCGCCGGGTGATATCCGGTAGGTTTTTGCCGACGGCAGCTCGTTACAAGAGAGGGCAAATATGTCAAGGACAGTGGTGGTGGGCGCCTCGAGCGGACTCGGTCGCTGCATCGGGGTCGGTCTCGCCCAGCGCGGTGACCAGGTCGCGCTGTTGGCCCGGCGCCGCGAACGCATCGAGGCGGCGGCCAAGGACGCCGGCCCGGGCGCGATCGCCATCGAATGCGACGTCACCGACGAGGCGTCCTGCCGGTCGGCGATCGCCGCCGCCGCCGACGCCCTGGGCGGCATCGACAACATCGTCTACACCCCCGCCGTCGGGCCACTGGTCCGCATGGTCGACACCGATGCCGCCACCTGGCGGCGCATCTTCGACACCAACGTCATCGGCGCGGCGCTGGTGACCGCCGCGGCGGTGCCCCACCTGACGGTCTCCGCGGGCAAGGCGGTCTACCTGTCCTCCGACGCGGGCACGTTCGGGCCGCCGTGGCCGGGCCTGGGCGCGTACGGCGTCAGCAAGGCGGCGCTCGAGAGGATGGTCGACGCGTGGCGGGCCGAACACCCGGACATCGGCTTCACCACCTTCATCGTCGGCGAATGTCCGGGCGGCGAGGGCGACGCGGCGACGGGAATGAACATCGGCTGGGACATGGACCTCGCCATGAAGGCCGTGCCACTGTGGGCCTCCCGCGGCTGCATGCCCGGCAAGTTGATGCCGGTCGAGGACCTCGTCGACGTGGTGCACACCATCCTGCGCACGAACGCCGCGACCTCGATGCCGGTGGTGGTGGCCCGAGGTGCGCCCGCCAGCCCCGCCGCGTTCGCGGATTCCGCCGCAGTCTTAAGCGCGGCCCAGCTTCTCGCGGACCAGGTCGGTCAGAAAACGCCTGGCCGAGGTTGGCCGGAAGGCGCGGGCCGCCCCGGTGAGCGCCTCGCGGGCGTCCGGGGGCAGTTCGATGTCGGCGGCGCCGACGTTGAACTCGAGCTGCTCGACGCTGGACGCGCCGGGGATCGCCACGACGCCCGGGTAGCTGATCAGCCAAGCCAGCGCCACCTGAGCAGGCTTGGCGCCGACGGTGGTCGCGACGTCGCGCAGCGTCTGCAACAGCGGCTCGACGCGGCGCAGGTTCTCGGTGCCGAACAGCGAGTTCAGCGCCCGAACGCCACCGGGACGATTGTCCAGTCCGTACTTGCCACCCAGCAGCCCCTGCTCGAGCGGGCTGTAGGCGATCACGATGCGGTTTTCCCGCTCGGCGAAGGGCACCAGGTCCTCCAGCGGCCCGGCGTGGGCCAGCGAGAAATGGACCTGATTGCTGACGACCGGCCGCCCGAGCGCGGCGTCGGCCTTCTGCCACCGCGCGAGCGAGTAGTTGGAGACGCCGACCGCGCCGATCTTGCCGCTGTCGAGCAGGTCGCGCATGCCCGGCATGATCACGGAGTCGGGGACCACCGGGTTGGACTGGTGGATCTGGTAGAGCGGGATGCGGTCCAGGCCCAGCCGCCGCGCGCTGGCGCGCTCGCGCTGCTTGATCACGGCGGGGAACGGGGCGACCGGCATGATCTTGCTGGCCACGGCGACGTGGGCGCGCTCGTCGCCGAGGGCCTCGCCGAGGATCCGCTCGCTCTTGCCCAGCCCGTACACCTCGGCGGTGTCGAACAGCGTCACCCCCAGGGCGCGGGCGCGGCGCACGATGTCACGCGCGGCGCCCGAAGCGTAGCCCTCCCCGTAGCCCCATTCGCGTGACCCGAACTGCCAGGTGCCCAGGCCGATCCGGCTGACCCGTCCCACGCCGTCGACGTCGAGATACTTCATGCGCCCACCCTAGCCATGCGCCCACCCTAGCCAGGGATCTTGCCCAGCACGTAGTTGGCGATGCCCAGCCCGGCCAGCCGGGGTTGGCCGCTGTCCGTCGTGCCGCTGCAGGAGACCATCAGGTCGACGATGACGTTGGCCTTGGCCGCGATCGCCCGGGCCGAGCGGATCTGGAGTCCCCTGGGCGTCAGGTCCAGCGTGGTGATGCCGTTGCCGGCATCGGCGGGCGCGCTCACCGAAAATCGGAGCGCCTCGCCGTTGGGTGGTGTCAGGGTCACGGTCGCGCCGCCGCATTGGCGCCATCCCGAGAGCAACGCCGCCAGCTGCGCCTGGGCCGCCGCCGGGTCGCGGAAGGCCACGACCGCCTGGATGATCTGGGTCGACTTGAGGAAGCTGTGCGAGTCGCGGAACTCCGCCGCGTGATAGCCGGCGACGCCGTCGCCGGTGTAGGCGTCCGGCGTCCCGGGGGCGATGCTGCCCCAGCATTCCGGCCGGTCGATGGCCCCTTCTGCGTTGGAGCGGCCCGGGCTGTCCCACGTCTGGCCCGTCTCGAGGCTCTGGTCGGCGGTGATGTTCTTCAGGGCGTCGACGCCGGGCAGCAGCGTCGCCAAGGCGCCGGGCGCGACCGGGCCGGGCGGCGCCGGGGGCGCCGCGCTCGTGGTGTTGTCGGGCGCCGCGGTCTGGGTGGACGGGGCGGCGCCCAATGTGGCCCACGCGACCAGGGCGACCACGGCGACGGCGATGAACGCATACGACAGCGCCACCCCCGCCCGGGCGCGGTCCCGGCCGAGCTCGCCGGTGCGGCGGATCTGCGCCAGCCCGGCGTGTCCCAGGATCGCCCCGACGGGCGCGAACACGAACGCGAAGACAAGCGACAGCGTCGCCAAAACGTTGACGGGCGGCCGGTTGGGCGGTGCGGGCGGCGGCGTGAAGACCGGCGGTTCCACCGGGGGCGGGGCTGGTGGGACCCGGCCAAGCGGGTCGTACGTGTACGGGTTCTGCCAATACGGGTCCTGCGGGTTGGTCACGCCAGCGCCTCCTTACCGGCCGAACCTGCCCGAAATGTAGCCGACGAAGGGGCGGGGCGTCACAGGCGCGGTTTGGCGACGCTGACCACATAGGGCGCGTCGACCGAGGCGGATACGCCCGCCGGCGCCAACGGCGAGCAACCGGGGACCGGGAGGACCCCGCGGGGGAGCAGTTCGTCGGGCCGGCCGGGCGGCTGCTGGCCCGGGCCCTCGAGGAGGCCGGGATCGATCCGGGGTTGACGTACAAGACGAACGCGGTCAAGCACTTCAAATTCATCGTGTGCATCGGCGCGACCGCCCCGCAATCCCTTCTGGGAGCGGTCTTTCGGGTGTCCACCGGCGGGGCCAAGAGGTGCGGCTGCCCTCATCCGTCGGCGGTGTTGCGCGATCGCAGCGATCGACACGACGAGGCCTACCGGCTTTTCGTGGACGACCTGCGCTGCGCGCGTTCCGGAGTCGTTGCTACTGGCTGACGGGTCTGGCGCTCATCCGTTCTTGTGCGGCAAAAATTCCTGCGCCTTGGTATTGAGGCCGACCTTGACGAAGCCGGTGCGGTCCTCGTCGCCGGAAAGCACCGCGGTGGCGGAATGGACCAATTCCTTGATGCGCTGCAGGGTTTGCGGGTCGGATAGCAGATTGCCGTCCGGGCCGTAGTAGGCGAAGCCTTTACCGCGGCGCTTGCGCGCGATCCCCGGCTTGCTGAGAACGCTGCGACGCAGCCGCATTTTGTACCTTCGCTTCCGTTGGCTGACTGGACAATTACCCGCCGGAAGACCCGTTCACACGCAAAGAACGACCCGCCACGGCGGTGTGGCGGGTCGCTTCCTCGGCAGAATCAGCCGGCCATGAACTGCTGGTAGGCCGATTCCAGGGTCGGCGGCAGGGCCTTGACGATCACTGCCGTTCGGTGTCGCCGATCGGTGCCAGGATGCCCCGCAGCTCGTAGTACTCCTGCGGGTGCGGCCGTGAAGTAGCCCCGCAGGTTCGACTCGGCCTCCGACGCGGCTGGCCGAGGCGGCCGTCACCACCTGGTTGGCGCCCGGGTGCGCGGCCAGATACTGCTCAGCCGAGCCCTGCACGGAAGAAACGGCGGCGTCGACACCGCCGGGGCTGCAGTCGGGTGCTGCGGCCGCCGACGGCGCGCCACGACACCCATGGCGATTCCCCCGAACAGGCAGCCGGCACCGACGCCGGCCAGTCGCCGACGCGCGACAATACTGCTGATTTTCATGATCAGTGTGTCCTTCGAATTGCGAATTGATCTTCGACAGAGGTTCCCGATCCTCGAAATCCAAAGTAGCGGAAGTGGAAAGTGCGGTGTTCGCTCACGACGAACGGGCGGACCGTGAATCGACCGAAATGGGCACGGAACGACGTCGTTCACTAAGCGAACGATCAAATCCGTTCGGGAATGCTGAGAACCCTTAAGGAAAACTGCGTGGTTCTCAAGGAATCTTGGCCAAGATCGTGACGAACTCGTGACCTGGATTCGCCGGCGTTGGACGCATCGTGGCTTCGCGACGCTCGCTCAGATCGGCGAAAGATCCGGCCTGCGCAGCGCCGCCGGCGCCAGGGTACGCAGCCAGGTCTCAACGTCGGGACCGAGGACTATCCATGATCCGGGGCCAACAACGCGCCCGCGGCGAAGCGCGGGAACGGCGGGCTGCACGGAGCGCACGCGACGGCTGTCACCCTGCCGGGCAAGCACTTTCGAGGGTCAGTTCGGGTAGCCGATGGCGTCCGGACCGGGTGATGGTGCGCGGTGTACGCGTCTGTCCCAGGGCCGTCTCGACGAGTACGTCGGCGACGGTGTCGGCGGCGATGGGTTCAATCAACCAGTTCTCGACGATCACCTCGTCCCCGTCACAATCCACCGGCCCCGCGGGGCCGGTGGCGGATTCGTACCACGGAGTGGACTTCACGACCGTGGTCGGGACGGGGCCGTCGAGCAGGATCTTTCGCTGCCCGTTCGGCCTCGAAATGGGGAAGCCCGTCGAACACCGGATCGTCGATGCCGCATCGTCGACACCACCAGGCGCTGGACCTCCCGCGCGGCGCACACACCCATGACGTTGCGGGAGGCGGTGGCCAAAGCCCGGGTGATGGTGGGCTGCCCGTCGTCCGGCACAGGGTTGGATACGTCGATCGCGATGTCAACTCCCTTGAACGCCCGGTACAAGCCTCCCCGCCGAGCAAGTCGACGCCACGCGCGCGGGAAACCTCGACGACCGCGACGTCCCGGGCCTTGAGCCTGGCGACGACGCGGATCCGGCCGGCCTGTCGCGCCAATCACGGCGATGGTGGTCAGAAGCCTCACCCCGCTTTCGTTGGTCGCCCATTACTACCCGAGCGAGCGGGGTTCAAACGGTCCGATTCGACGGCGAACGCTATCCCGTGAGCGCGCGCACACCGCCGGGTGCGTTTGACGGGTCGGCCGGCGGGGCCGTTGTCGGTCGCGACGACCTGGTCAAGGAGGGTCAGGCCCAGCTGGCCACTGCCACCGGGTATCGCGACAGCAGCGCAATTCCGTAGGCCGCGGTCCCGGGTTGCTCGTGACCCGTGGCAGCCATCCACGTCGGCCCGGGGGTACCGGAGATGGCGGCCACACGTCGGGATCGAGGCGGCGCACGCAGTCCCGCAGCCGCTGGACTTTCACCCCGTCGCCGACGGTACGGCCGTGCAGGATGTTGAAGGTCGCCACCCGCATAGGATTTCTCCTACCCACTTTCCCGCTCGCGCAGTCGTGTGGCGGCGTCGCGATCAGCGCGCCCCGGGCACCCCTTCGCGGGCCGCCACCGACCGTCCGTCGCCGGTGTCGAACACCTCGATGACGACGTCGGTGTCCCGATAACGGCCCAGCGACGTCAGCCCGGGCGTGCGGGCGATGATGTCGTGGGCCGCGTCACCGGTGAGCGGGTATTCGGCCACGTCGTGGCGCCAGTGCGCGGCAACGATCGTCGCCCCCGGCTGCAGCCGGGGGCATTCCCGAGTCAGCACCGCGGCCAGTGTCTCGGCCTGCAGGTAGTAGGCGACCTCGCTGAGCACCAGCAGGTCGAAGGGCCCGGGCGGCCACGTCGCGTCCAGCGACGACCGGCTCAGCGTCACCCGGTCGCGGCAGCCGGCCTCCCGCAGCCGCGCGTCCGCGCCGCGCACCGCCGCGTCGGCCACATCGACCGCCGTCACATAGTCACAGCGCCGCGCCAGTTCCGCGGTCAGCGTGCCGATCGAGCATCCCGGTTCGAAGGCGTGCCGGTACCGGCCGGCGGGCAACATAGCGAGCGTGATGGCGTACTTGCGCTGCTCGTACCACCGCGTCGAGAGCTGCCAGGGATCGTCGGAGCCCTCATACATTTGGTCGAAGTAGGCGTCGGGCAGCCGTGTGGTCACCGAAAGACCACCTCTCCCACGGCGAGCAGTCGCTGCAGGACGAACGGCGGCAATACGGGCGGCGATTCACCGCGACCGGGCCGCAATTGGCTCCGATAGCATTGCGCCGCTTGGCGTTTGCGATTCACGGCCCAACCGGGCGCGGGAACCGAGCGGGCGCGGTCCCACGGCACCACGGGGTCGGCCGGGGTGGCCCAGTGCCACATCCAGACCGGATATTCCAGCAGCACGACGCCGGTGCGCGTGCATGCTGCCGCGGCCGCCCGTCCCACGGCTTCGTGGTCGGGATGCCCGTCGCCCCGCCAGGTGGCGGCGCACCAGGTGTCGGGACCCGCGGTCCGCAGGATTTTCACGAGCGACTCGGTGAGCCGATCCTCGTGGTTGGCCAGCTCACCGTCGGGCAGGCCCAGCCGCATCGGGGGAGCGAGCCCCAAAGCACCGGTGGCCCTGCGCAATTCGTATCGGCGAGTGGTCGACAAGCGAATCCGGCCGGACAGCGTCACTCCGGGCTGAGCGGCACCCCCGTCGCTGACCGACACCACCCGGACGTCGGCGCCCGACGCGACCAGTTGTGCGGTCATCGCGCCCAGGCCGAGGGTCTCGTCGTCCGGGTGGGGCGCCACGACGATCAGGCGTCGGCACTCGGTCAAGTCCAGTGGTGGCAGGGGACCGCACTCGAAAGCGGCCAGCCACCAGGGCGCCGGGGTGCCGCCGTGAGTCAATGGCTTGGCCGCGAACCGGGCGCAGTTGCTGTTCGACGCGGTTCTCACGGCGTCCTCACCGCTGGTGGCCCGCGAGGCGCCCGAGCTCGGCGAGATCCCGCTCGGCGTGGCTTTGCCGGATGTAGATGCTCAGGTCGGCGACCCGCTGGGCATGCCGTCCGTCCTGGCAGAGCGGGCCCGGCCCCAGCGCGCGGCCGGTGCGGGTGATGGCTTCGTCGACCGCGTGTTCCACGACCGTGCGGACGCGCCGGGCCAGCAGTTGAGCGGTGCCGGCGCGGTCGAACGGATCGGAGTCGACCTGTGTTGCCGCCGCGCCCAGGATGGCGTCGCTGGCCGCCAGCGCGGCGTCCACCGCGCCCAGGTGCGCCAGCGAGTAAGCATCGGCGGATTCGCTTGCTGCGCAACGGTATAGGGGATCGGCGACCCTGCGTGCACCTCCGAGCCAACAGGCGGCGACACCGATTGCGCCATGCCAGAATCCGGGGCGGTCGAGATAGTCACCGGGATCGCCCACGGCGACGGCTTGGGCATTGGTGAACTGCACCGGTCGGGTGTCGCTGCCGGCCATCCCGGCGTTCCACCACGTGCTGGGCAACGGTTTGACCGCCGGGTCCGTCAGCGGCACGGCGAACAGGCCCCGGGCCCCGTTTTCGAGCCGGGCGGTCACCAGGGCGTGGGTGCAAAACCCGGCGCCAGAGCACCATACCTTCGTGCCCGTCAGCGTGAACGCGCCGTTGGTGTCGGTGGCCGTTAGCACCGCGTCGGGGGATTCGGCCGCCCAAACGCCCCACAGCTGGCCCGATTCCGGGGGTTTACCGCCCAGTTCGTGAAGTATTGCGACGGCGTCGACATGGGCCTCGGCGACCCGGGCCGCGACGATGTTCTCTTCGGCCAGTGACGCCAGGCGTTGCCAGCGTTCGGCGGTGCGCCCGGAGGCAGGCAGCGGCAGCTCGAGTCGTCCCGACTCCAGCCAGTGCCTGACCAACCCCGCCGTCACGCGCAATCACCCGCCACCGATCTCCCCAGTTGCCTGAGGTGATGAGCGAACCCCTTTGGCGCCCGGGCCTGGGTCCGCGCCGACGTGATGACGGACAAGTCGGTGTCGCGGTGGATGCGGTAGCCGGCGGCCTCGAATCGCTCGACCAGGTCGACATCCTCGCCGGAGGCCAGCGCGCGAAAGCCGCCGACCCGCCAATAGGCGCGCGCGCTGAAACCCATGTTGGCGCCGTGAATGTGTTCGTGGTCGCCTTTGTTATCGGCCGGGTCCGCTTGGTAGGACCGCAGATAGCGGTCGACGACGTCGGGCCCGTGGCGGCGCCAATCGGCAACCCGCACCACGCCCAGCACCATGTCCGCGCCGACTCCCAGCTGATGCACCAGCCAGCCCGGGTCGACCCGGCTATCGGCGTCGGTGGTGGCATACCAGCACCGGGTGTCGTGGCCGAACAGCGAACGCGCATAACCGAAACCGACCGCCCGCGCGGCGCCGACGTTGTGCGCGTCGACGCTGATGAAATGCACGT
Organism: uncultured Actinomycetota bacterium; assembly: GCA_963850895.1. Lineage (GTDB taxonomy): Bacteria > Actinomycetota > Actinomycetes > Mycobacteriales > Mycobacteriaceae > Mycobacterium. The sequence goes on from CAWKNK010000015.1 coordinate 147,052, forward strand.
CGGGCCCGTACTCGCCGGCCAGCTCGTCACTGCCGTCATCGCAGTCGTCAAGAACCACAACGATGGTGACCGGGATCGGGGCGCACAGGGCCGCGGTGAGCACCGCGCGCACGCAGGCCGGCAGCTTCGCTCGCTCGTTGCGGGCGGGAATCACGATGGCGGCGGCGTCATAGGCGCGGAGCCAAGCGGCTGACATAACCGTAAGGTTTGCCCAATTGAAAGCACGTTAAACGAACTTGACATCCCGGCCATCCGGCCAGGTTGCCCCGGTCGTCAGCGGGGTATGTCGTAGGCACCCATGGCACCCATCAAGACTCACGCCGACGTGCCGGGGTCGAGCCCGCAATTGCGGGATGCGCTGCGCGGCGCGGCCTGGGCGCACAAGGAGAATGGGCCGCGTTTCGCGCTGGCCGAGTCCGATGTGGACGACGCCGTGGCCACCCTCACCAATGCCGGTTTCGCCGTCGAACGTCCGCCGGAGGATTGGCTGTTCAAGGCCCGCAGCGGCGACACGGTCGTGGATGTGCTGCACCGCCTCAACGGCGTGCGGGTGGAATCGTCAACTGGATTGCGCCGAGCAGCACGAGGTGTTGGCCATCAGAATGCCCGTGCTGCCGCCCACGATGGTTCTCGTCCAGCAACTACGCTCCCTCGGCGAGCATTACTGCGACTTCGCGAAGCTGCTTTCGGCCGTGCGCGCCGTGCGTGAACAGCTGGACTGGGCGCGGGTCAGGGCACTCACCGCCGACAAAGATTACACCCGACAACGATTACGTCGTCGCCTTCTTGGTGTTGGTCGAGCGGCTCGGGCTCGCCGATGCCTACGGGACTCAGTGATTCCGCAGCTTGGCTACCAACTTGTCTTTCGTCAGGCTCGAGTACCCGGACATGCCAAGCTCTTTCGCGCGCTTCCTCAACTGCGGAACGGTCCAGTCCTGATAAGACCCGGACTTGCCGCCCTTACGCCCGACGGAGGATTTACCGCGCGCGGCGGCCGCATTGGAAATCCGGGCCGCCTTTTCCTTGGAGTCACCCTGTTTGCGCAAATCCTTGTACAACTTCTCGTTCTTGATCGACGAATTCGGCATGATCCATCCTCCTGTCTACGATCAGACACCCCAGACGTCCTCGTGAGAGTGCCCGCCCGGACCGCAGGGAAAACCCATGCGTGCGCCGGAACGCCAACGGGCGCCACCGTCACCGAAATCACCCGGCGTTGGGGTTTCGCGCACACCGGCCGTTTCGCGGTGCGTACCGGCAGACGTACGGCCAGAGCCCGCACACCACCCTCCGGCACATGACCCCGGCGGTCGTGACGACGACACGCCGCTAAGCCGCAGGTCAGACCCGCCGCGTTCACCGCGCATCGCACCGGACGTCGCCTTCGCGCCGTGTGACAGAACGAACACGCCGGAGCGTATTTAGCGCACCCCGAGTTATAGGCGAAACCGCCTGGTTGAGCGCTTATTCCGGGTCAAGCGGTGGACTGGGCGGCGTCGCTTGTGTGCACCGGTGGCCGCCCTAGCCGGTAGGCTTTGGTCAGGTTGAGTCCCCAGCTGCCGTTTCTCAACGGGCGCCACTCGGACACCGTCGTCGCTCGCCCTGCTCACTGCCAAGCCTGAAGGGCGCACACCCACATGACTGCATTACCCGATCTGCATACACCCGATCCACATACACCCGATCCACATACACCCGATCCACATAGACCCGATCCACATAGACCCGATCCACATAGACCCGAGCTGCTCGGGCAACCGCGCAGCCGCTACCAAATCGATTGCGCCGGAGCGCAAATCCATGTTCACGCACGCAGCGTGGCCACCGTTTTGCGCATCGACGGCGAGGTCGACGCAGCCAACGCCGACCTGATCACCGAGGCCATTCGCCGCTTTTCGCGGCTGAAGGCCCCGTTGATCCTCGACCTCGGTGGCCTGGATTTCCTTGCCGGCTCGGGCCTTCGGGCGCTGCTGGTCCTCAACGAGGAGCATCGGCAAGCCCAGCTGCGGTGCAGCATGGTCAGCGGCGCGGCGCTGCGCCGGCTCACCCGGGTCGTGCCCGACCACGGCCTGCCTATCGCCGACTCGGTCACTGCTGCCCTTGCGCACATCGAAGGCGCCACAACGGCCCGCCGTCGGTTGATTTCGGGCCCGGCCCGGCAGCACGAACCGCAGCGCGATGTATCGACGCGACTTCGCGGGCTTGCTTCCTAACGACGCAACCGGCGCATCAACTGGTCGGCGGCGTACCGGCCACTGGACACGGCGCCGTGCACCGTGGCCGGATTGTTGACGCCGACCGCTTCGCCCGCCAGGTAGAGCCGGTCGCTGATCGGTTCCTGCAGCCGCCGCCGGTCGTCGAGACCCGAGCCGGGAGCGTGAAAAGAGTAGGCGCCGCGCGCATATGGGTCGGCGCTCCAGTTCGATGTCTTGACCTCCACCGGCGAGATGTCGCCGAACAGCCGGCGAGCGATGGGCAGCGCGGTGGCCATCAGCTCCCGCGGCGAGGAGGACTCCACGGCGCGGCCGCGATCACCGGCGTTGAATGCCAACGCGATTGGGCCCGCCGCCGCCGGCATGGTGAACCACTGCGCCCACCAGCCGGCGTCGGCGGCGAGGTATTGGTAGAAGGCGTCGTCCACCGTCCAGCCGCGCCGGTTGAACCGGAAGAAACTCTTGGACAACACCCCGAAGCCCAGGGCGTCGACAGCGTGGCTGTGGTGGTCGGGGAGGGGCGGATCGAAAGTGATAGCACCGGCTTTCAGCACGCCTAGGGGAACGGTGACGATGGCGGCGGGTCCCTGAAACGACCGATCTCTTGCCCGCACGATGACGGACTCGTCGCGCTGCGCGATCGCGGTCACCGGCGTGTTCAGCTCGATCTCAAGCCCGCTGGCGAGGAGCCTCGGCAGGGCGTCATAACCGCTCGTGATGACATCCTGGTCGCCGCCGGTGTAGTCGCCCTCGTCAAACGTGATGGCGGACAGCTGATCCGCGTCGGCGGCGAATTCGTCCTCGATCTCGGTGGTGAGGTAGAAGGCCAACTGGGCGCGGTCGGAGGTGGAAAGTCCTTCGCCGGCGGCCGCGGCGTCGACGGCGGCGGCCAGGGTGCCGCCGCCGACCTGGTAACGCGCCCGCTCCACGAACGCGCGCCATGGTGTCGGGTCGTAGTCGAGGGGCTGAAGTTTGGGATCGACCACGAGCTTGGCCCAGCCGTAATAGTCGGTCGTGACCAGCTGCGCTTGCGCTTGCCGCGCCAGCTCCATCAGCGGGTTGTCCGCCGTGCCGTGGATCCACGACGCGCCCATCTCCAGCGGTGCGCCCCAGTCGCGGTCGGTGTGGACTCGGCCGCCGATGCGGTCGCGGGCTTCGATCACCCGTACCGGCCATCCCGCGTCGGCGAGGATGCGGGCGGCGGACAGGCCGGCCATCCCGGCGCCGACGATGAGGACCGACCGGGTGTCCGGCCGCGGCGGTTGCTCTGACGGCGGGTGCTGCGGCGCGCAGGCGCCCAGCAGCCCGCCGCCGACCACTCCCGTGGTTGCCGCGATGAATTCCCGACGGGACATCGGGTACACGGGTGTTAGCGTCTCATACACAACCGTTTGCCGGATTTACCGAATCCGAACGGACCTCAGGGATAAACTTGCGACAGTCCTTAACTGCGGCGACGGGGCCGTGTTCGAGGGGGGAGCGGCGATGAGTCCTCGACGATCGGCTCGCGCAGTCGACCCGTACCCCGAAGTGTTGCCGCCCAGCCAGACCCTGACCGTCCGGGCGACCGACGGCACCCGGTTGCATGCCGAGGTGTTCGGGCCGCCCGATGGCTATCCGATTGTGCTGACGCACGGCATCACCTGCGCCATCCGGGCCTGGGCCTACCAGATCGCCGACCTGGCCAATGACTACCGGGTGATCGCCTTCGACCATCGCGGCCATGGGCGCAGCGGTCTGCCCCGGCGTAACGGGTATAGCCTGAAAAGCCTTGCATCCGACCTGAATTCGGTGCTGGATGCGACGTTGGCACCGCACGAGCGTGCCGTGCTGGCCGGGCACTCGATGGGCGGCATCACCATCGCCGCGTGGTCGGCGCGATACCGGCACATGGTTCGCCGGCGCGCCGACGCCGTCGCGTTGATCAACACGACGACCGGGGATCTGGTCCGCAAGGTGCAACTGCTTTCGGTGCCGCACGGGCTGTCGCCGGCCCGAGTTGTCGCCGCCCGCGCTCTGATCAATGCGTTCGGCGGGTTCCCGATCCCGAGCGCCGCCCGCATCCCGAGCCGCTACCTGGTCACGATGCTGGCGGTGGGCAAGGAAGCCGACCCGAGCGTCGCCAGGATCGTCCACCAGTTCTTCGAACAGACATCGCCCGCGGGGCGCGCCGGTTGCGCCAGGATGCTGGTCGGCGCGTTGGGGTCGCGATACCTGGAGCTGGACGGTTTGACGGTGCCGACGCTGGTCATCGGTGGCGAACGCGACCGGCTGACCCCGATCAGCCAGGCCCGCAGGATCGCAGGCACCGCGCCCAACGTCGTCGGCCTGGTCGAGCTGCCCGGCGGCCACTGCTCGATGCTGGAACAGCCGCGCGAGGTGAACCGCCACCTGCGAGCACTCGCCGAATCGGTGACCCAGGACGTGCGGATCAGTTCATAGCAAGGCGGTGATCTCGGCGGCCGCCCGCTGGCCGGACCTGACGGCGCCGTCGAGAAACCCGGTCCACTCGTCCGCGGTCTCAGTGCCGGCCCAGTGAATGGGGCCGACCGGCTCGCGCAGCCACCGTCCGAATCGTGTCCACGATCCCGGTGGGACCGCGGCGGTCGGGCCTCCGGGCGCGAATGGCTCTGCGCCCCAACGATGATCGACATAGTCGAGCGGTTTGAGCGCATCGTCGCCGAACAGCGTCGCAAAGCACCGCAACGTGTCACTGCGACGCTGCTCGGGGGAGAGCGAGTCGAACGCGCGCGCGTCGACGAAGCCCATCAGGATGCCCGGCCCGTCGGCGTTCGGGCTGACGTCGAAGGTGATGAAGACCGGTCCCGTGTCGGACAGCGCCTGGCCGGAGAAGCCGTTGGTCCGCCAAAACGGCGTCGAGTACGCCGCATAGGCCTTGCTGAGCCGACCCTGGGGCCAATGCTGGGCGAGTTGGTGGTACTCGGCGGGCAGCGGGGGAGCGAACTCGATCGATGCGCGGTGCGCGGGCGGGACCGCGACGACGACGAATCCGGCCTCGGCCTGGCCGACATCGGTGGTGACCGTCACCCCCGCGCCGTGCCGGTCGATGCGGCGGACCGGCGCGTTGAGCACAACGCGCGTGCCCAGTTCGGCGGCCGCGGCCTCGGCGATCTGTTGCGTACCGCCCGGAAAACGGTCCTGCTGGGCACCGTTTTCGACGTCGAGCAGCCGGTCCAGGCCGCCGGCGGCGTGCGTGTAACGGGCCGCGTGCAGCATCGACACGTCGTCGGGTTCGCACCCCCAGGTCACCCGGGCCACGATCGCCAGCAGGTCGCGCGAGGAGGCGGTGGCGCGCACCGAGCGCAGCCAGCCGCCGAGCGACACATCATCGAGCTCGCGCGCCCGGCGCGCGTCCCACGGGGCCGACAGCGGGATGCTGCGGGCAATCCGGTCGAATTGCCAACGCAGCCGGCCGATGTCGAGCAGGCCGGTCAGCGAGAGCTTGGGGATGGTGCCGCGGTAGGAATGCGTCCAGCCGCGCCAGTGGATCACGTTCTTGCCGTCGTGGTGGGTCGGGATGGTCGGGACGCCGAGTTCGGCCGCCAGCGCCAAGACCGCGTCCTGGGTCGGGCCGACGAAGGTGCCCCCCAGATCGGCGGGCAACCCCGCCACGCTGCCGGTGAACGACCGACCGCCGACGCGGTCGCGGCCCTCGAAGACCACCACGTCATGGCCCTGGCGGGCCAGCTCGCGCGCCGCGGCAAGCCCCGCAAAGCCTGCGCCGACCACGACAACGTCGACAATCCACGGCGGATTTGGCACGCGCACCAGTCAACCCCAATTCCTGAGGTCGCGTAGGGCAAATGCCGCCGCAGATTTGATCGTTCGCGGGCTGCCTAGGGGGCGACGGTCAGCCAGTCGGAGAATCCGGACGGGTCGTGGCGGCCCAGCGCGCCGTGCTCGTAGAGACCCCAGCCCTCCACCGGCTCGCGGTCGCCGTCGCGGCACATGGCGCGGCCGACATGGTCGATGACGCCGAAGCCGGAGCGAGCGACGATCGCCGGGTCGGTCATGTCGTAGGTCAGGCGTTCGACGAACTTCTCGCCCTTCCACATGCCGTGCAGCCAGTCCGAGTCGCCGCCGTAGCCGCCGCCGACGTGGATGGGCACGGGCAGCTTGGACTCCACATCGAAGTGGACTCCGGTGCCGTCGGGGGCGGTGGCGTCGATCGTCGCCCCGGTGGGGATGCGGGTGCCGGAGCGGTAGTGGATCTTGACCCGCGGCCAGCCCAGTTGCTCGACGCGGCCGTCGCGCCAGACCCGGGTGCAGTCGTTGAGCGAGCGAAAGCCGTTGGGTTCTTCCTGGATGATCAGCACAATGGCGAAGTCGTCGAACGCCATGGGCACGTACAGCCACCACATGCCCTCGAACGGCGGGTCGGCGGGCCGCCCCGCCGGCTCAGGTTCGCCGATCGGCCTTATGCCCCAGGACCGGTCGCGGCTGCCGAGCCAGGTCGCGGGGTCGACGGCGATCTCCTCCCCGTCGATGGCGATGCGGCCGCTCCAGCTGCCGAGTTGGGCGAACCGCTGCGCGTCCAGCGTCACCCGGTTGCCGGAGCGCAGGACATGCGGCTGTTCCTGCACGACGTCGAACAGGCCTTCCCAAGTGAGATCGGCTGCAATGCCCTCGGTTTCGTCGAGGACCACCCGCAGTTTGTGCAGCGGCTCGATGACCTTGACCCGGTAGCCGTTGACGTTCTGGTTGAGGCGATCCTGGTCGATGGCGTCACAAAGGTGCACCGCGGTCTGGGTGTCCCCGCGCCTGACGAGGAAGAACGCGTCCTTGACGCCGAGGTTGGGGTAGTAGCCGATACCGCTGATGACGAAGATGCTTCCGGTGCGGTCGTGCGCGTTGAAGTAGGAGCGATCGTAGAAGTTGCGGTCCGAGGAACCGGGCCACGCGATCGGCTGCGGAATCTGATGTACCGGGAACTCGTCGAGCGGTCCGAGCATTATTGGTCCTCTCCGATAAGGCCCTCGCCGATTAACCTTCGCATCAACCCGGCGTGGTAGAACAGCGACTCGACATCGTCGGGTTTCTCGGTTTCACCGAAGTGCACCCGGCGCGCGCCGGTGCGCATGAACACGCAGGCCCACATGACGCCCGAATAGACGTAGAACCAGCGCAGGTCGCCCACTTCCACGCCGGTCAGTCGCTGATAGGTGGCGCGGACGTCGTCTTCGCGCATCACCTCGGGCAGGCCGGGCAGCCCGGCCAGGCCGGTCAGTTCCTGAAACACCATGTGGGCGTATATCATCCACGCCACGTCGAGCTCGCGTGGTCCAAGCGTGACCATCTCCCAGTCCAGCACCGCCACCGGCTGGAAGTCGCGGTACAACACGTTGCCCACCCGGGCGTCACCCCAGAGCAGCACGGGCTCGCGCGCGGCCGGTTCGGCCGGCCAGTTGTCCTCCAGCCAGGTGAAGGTTCGCTCCAGCAGCGGCGAGCGGCCGATGTCGGGCACCGAGAAGTCGTACCAACCCCGCACCCAGTTGAAGTGCCGGCGCAGCGCGGTGTCGCCGTCCCCCCCGCTGGCGGGAGGTGCCCCTTGCCCGTCGGACAGGAAGCCAAACGTATTCTCGGCGTTCGGGATTGAATGCAACTTGGCCAGCACTCCGACGGTTGCATCCTGCAGTTCGCGCTGACGTTCGGCCGGAGCGTCGGCGAACCAATTGTTGCCGAACGTATAGGGCATGACGTCGGGCGGTACCACACCGTCGACGTAGTCCATCACGAAGAAGGGGGTGCCGAGCACGTCGCCGGTGGGCTCGAGCCAGCGGACCGGCGGGACGGGGACGTCGGTGAGTTCGCCGACCTTTCGGATCACTTCGAATTGGTGGTCAAGCCGATAGGTGGGGAAGACCTGCACGTCCTCGGCGGCGGGCGCCACCCTGGTCACGAGCTTCTGCTCGGTAGGCTTCCCGTCCTGCTGCCAGCGGGCGGACAGGATGATCGTTTCCGACGACATGCCCGTCGAGTCGACGCCGCTCTCGACGGTCACCTCCGGGTTCGCCCCGCCGGGCAGCACGGTTGACAGCCATTTCGACAGCACCGCGGGCAGCGTCGTCACGTCTCGGCTGGAGCGCTGAAGTCGGTCGACCTTGTCGAGCACGGGTTCGTTGGCCACGGGTGCCTCCATTCTTTGAGACTTCTTCGCGGCAATTACGATACGGTAGGTAGCGTTATGAAAGCAGACCCGTCCGCCATTGACAAGGCCCCCGGCGCCGGCCGCCCGCGGGACCCGCGTATCGACTCGGCGATCCTATCGGCCACCGCGGAACTGCTTGTCCAAATCGGCTATTCAAACCTGAGTCTGGCTGCGGTCGCCGAGCGCGCCGGAACCACCAAGTCGGCGCTGTATCGCCGGTGGTCGAGCAAGGCCGAATTGGTGCACGAGGCGGCCTTCCCGGTGGCGCCAACCGCGCTGGAGGCGCCGGCCGGGGACATCGCCGCCGACATCCGCATGATGATCGAGGCCACTCGCAACGTCTTCACCACCCCGGTCGTTCGCGCCGCCCTGCCGGGCCTGGTGGCCGACATGACGGCCGATCCTGCTTTGAACGCCCGGGTGATGTCCCGGTTCGCGGACCTGTTCGCGACGGTGCGGGTGCGGTTGAGTGACGCCGTCGACCGGGGTGAAGCGCATCCCGATGTGGACCCGGACCGGTTGATCGAGTTGATTGGGGGAGCCACCATGCTGCGCATGCTGCTGCGCCCGGAGGTCGAACTCGACGATGCGTGGGTGGAGCAGACCACTGCCATAGTCGTGCACGGGGTGACGCGATGACGGGGCGGCTGGCGGGGCGGGCCGCGATTGTCACCGGCGGCAGCCGCGGGCTGGGCCGGGCGATCGCGCTGGCCCTCGCGGCGGAGGGCGCCGCGGTGGCGGTGGCCGGGCGCACCGAGCAGGTATGGGACGAGCGGTTGCCGGGAACCATCGGCGAGACGGTGGCCGACATCGAGGCGGCGGGTGGACGTGCGGTGGCGGTGCGGGCCGACCTGACCGATCGTGATGACATCGCCCGGTTGGTGGGCGCGGCGCGAGATGCGCTGGGGCCCATCACGATCCTGGTCAACAATGCGGCATTCACCGCTCCCGGGCGCCCTCCGGTACCCGGTTCCGAACCGCGTGCCAAGTCCGCCAGGTCCGCGTCGGGCGGGGCCAAACCCGGATGGCCGGGATTCATCAGCATCCCGCTGGCCGCGTACCGCCGGCATTTCGACATCGCGGTCTTTGCCGCCTACGAGCTGATGCAGCTGGTGTGTCCCGACATGATCGAAGCGGGTGGCGGGTCGATCATCAACGTCTCCTCGGTCGCGTCGAGAATCCCCGGCAACGGGCCGTACCCGGACCGCAGCGGCGGGGTGCTGCCCGGGTATGGCGGATCCAAGGCGGCGCTCGAGCATCTGACCCAATGCGCGGCATTCGATCTCGCCGATCACCACATCGCGGTGAATGCCTTGTCACCGTCGAAACCGATCCTCACTCCGGGGCTTGCCTACTACGCCCGCGGGATCGACGAGACCGCCGCGGCGGACGAATTCGCTCAAGCGGCAGTGGAATTGACGTTGGTTGACCCCGGGAGGGTCACCGGACGCACGATCGGCCATCTGCAGGTGCTCGACGGCAGCTTCCGGCCCTTCGGCCCGGACTAGGCGGTCGTCGTCGCCTCAGCACCGTAATCCAATCAATCCCCTGGCCCTTCGGGCGGATCGGGATCGCCGCGCAGGAGTTCGTCGGGGTGGTGAGCGTGGTTGATCTCCGGCGGGCCACTGCCATCCGTCCAGCCGAGTCGCCCGCTTTCGGTCACCTCCGTGCGCCATTCGCCCCGGCTCGCGGCCGCGTGGTCGCATCCGCAGGCGAAAAACAGTTTGTCCGTATCGGTTTGGCCGCCCTCCGCCCAGTCCGGGGAATGGTGAACCTCGCAGTGGTAGCCCGGTTCGAGGCAGTTGGGCCGGGTGCAACCGCGGTCGCGGGCATAGCAGATGAGTCTCTGGTCGGCGGTGGCGATGCGTTTCTGACGGCCCAGATACAGGGGTCGGCCGGTGTGGTCGTCGAACACCGCCAAGTAGTGAATCCTCTTGGCCGCCATGCGAATCAGGTCCGTCATCGGCAGCCTGGAACCGCCGCCGGTTGCGGCGGCCGCCGGCATGGGCACCGACGGGTCGGTGACCGCGTGTGCGGCCCGGTCGAGTTCGCCCAACGTGGTGGTGACGATTACGGTGACGGGGTGACCGCGGTGCGCCCCGAGCCGGCCGGAGGCGACGGCGGTTTCGAGCCCCAGTTTTAACGCGTCGTGGCAGCGCTGGGCCGGCGTGCGCTGATCGCGCGTTTCGGGGTCTTTGCCCGCCTCATCCGGGTGGTGGCTCCCAGGCCGCACGGCCGCCTCGACGGCTTCAAAGTAAGCGCGGGCCTCAGGGTCAAGCAGTCCGGACAGCCGCGACATGCCGTCGGGCTCCTGCGGGCCCAGGCGCAGTCGGCGGCGGCGGGCTCGATCGTCGTCGTTGAAGAGGCCGTCGGGATTGAGGTGGTCGGCAATCCGCCGGCCGAGCTTCACGACGACGCCGGCGTCGAGCTTGGTCGCGTGCTGCACCAGCACGCGCTCGGCGTCTGCCGCGTCCGAGGGTGATACGCAGGAGGGCAGAACATCCACCGCCGCGCATACCGCCCGGATATGGTCCTCGCCGACCGCACCGTCGGCCACGGCGGCCGCCAGTGCCGGTAGCTCCGGTGGCACCGGCGGGCCGGTCAGCGAGCGCCGCGGCCGGATCCGGGCCGCGAGCCGGAAGCGGCGGGTGATCTCGTTGGGCGTGATGCGCAGCCGCGCCCACAGCTTGTCGCGCACTGACGGCACGGACCCGCTTCCGTCGGGCGGGTCGGCGATCTCCCCGAAGAACCGGTACATCAGCCCCCGGTTGGTGCGGTCCTGGGCCTCCAGCCGCTCGGCGACATCGATTCGGAAGTCGTTGCCGACCACATCTGACGAGGTCTCGCGGAGCACGAGATGGGCGGTGTCGATCGCCTCGAGAGCGGCGCTGATCCGCTCTCGTGCCTGTTCGGCGCTCATCCGGGAACCCACCACCACACGCTATCGAACACACATTCGATGCGGAGCCGCTGACCCCGGATTTGTGGATGAACCGTCGACTGTGGATAACCCGTGGACCGACGTGCCAGGATGAGGCAAGGCCAGTGCCGCAACAACCGGTCGAGTGGTGTGCCAATGCCTGGTATGGACAAGCCCACGGGGCGGGTCGTCGCCCTGCTCGTGCTGCTGCTCGTCGTCTCCGCCGCCCTGCGCGGTTATCTGCCGGCCTCCGACCACGCGGCGCGTGGCGAGGAGGCCAGCAGCCAGGCGGCGCGGATATTCGTGGTGGCGACCCTTGGAGTGACTCTCGCGCTGGTCGCGATCGCGGTTGTCGCGCGGTTGCGCGACCCGCGCGCGGCGGCACCGCAAGCCGGCCAGCTGTCCGAGATGCTCGGCACCGGCAGGGGCCGGCCGAGCTGGCGAGTGTTGCTGATCGGGCTGGCGGTCATCGTGGCGTGGCTGCTGATCGTGATGCTGGTGAACCGCCTGCTGGCCGGCCACGGTCTCGGTCAGGCGCCGCCCCCGCCGGCGACCGGCGCTTCGCCCCCGGAGCATGTCAACGCCCCGGCGCCGCCGCGGCCGCATCCGCAGAACGGGGACATGTTCGGCATCCTGCTCGCCGCCACCGTCCCAATGATGTTGATCATCGTCGCGGGCACGATCGTCATGTCGCGGCGGCGGTGGCGCGCAGCGACGTCGGGCACCGTCGCCGACGATCAGGTCGAATCCCCGGCTCCGCCGACACGTTCGGAATCACTGGCGCGGGCGGCCGAACGCGGACTGGCCGAGATGACCGACCTCAGCCGGGAACCTCGCGAGGCGATCATCGCCTGTTATGCGGCGATGGAACGCGAACTCGCCAATGTGCCCGGCGCCGTCCCGCAGGACTTCGACACCCCGACCGAGGTGTTGGCCCGGGCGGTCGATCATCATGCGCTGCACGCCGATAACGCCGTGCAGTTGGTGAACCTGTTCGCCGAGGCGCGATTCAGCCCGCATGTGATGAACGAGGGCCATCGCGACGTGGCGATGCGTGTCCTGCGGCTGGTCCTCGACGAACTGGGCTCACGGAGTCCCGTATGAAAAGAATGTTGGCCCTTGGCATCTGCCTCATCGTCGGGATCGAACTGCTGGCGCTGATACAGCACGATCGCCGGTTCGTGTTGGCCGCCTCGGGTGGTGCCCTGGCTCTGGTGCTGCTCACCGTCCGTCGCGTCCTGGGGCGCGGAATGCAGTCCGAGACCGAAACGGACCCCGACGATCTCGGGGATTCGCTGCGCCGCTGGCTTTCCAACACCGAGACGACGATCCGGTGGTCGGAGTCCACCCGGGCGGACTGGGACCGGCACCTGCGCCCGATGCTCGCGCGCCGCTACGAGATGACGACCGGCCAAAGACAAGCCAAGGACCCCGTGGCGTATCGCGCGACCGGTCAAATGCTCTTCGGGACCGAACTGTGGGAATGGGTTAATCCGAACAACGTCACGCGGACCGGCGACCGACAGCCCGGTCCCGGCCGTGCGGCGCTGGAAGAGATTCTGCGAAAGTTGGAACAGGTATGACGCTGCCGGCGGCAACAACCACAGCACGCTGCGAGGCGGTGCTCGACGAGATCGAGCGTGTGGTGGTGGGTAAGCGTTCCGCACTCACGCTCATCCTCATCGCGGTGCTCGCGCGTGGCCACGTCCTGATCGAGGACCTGCCCGGCCTGGGCAAGACGCTGATCGCCAGATCGTTCGCCGCCGCGCTGGGGCTGCAATTCACCCGCGTGCAGTTCACCCCGGACCTGTTGCCCGCGGACCTGCTCGGCTCGACGATCTACGACATGCAGTCGGGTCGTTTCGCCTTTCGGGCAGGTCCCATCTTCACCAACCTGTTGCTCGCCGACGAGATCAACCGCACGCCACCCAAGACGCAGGCGGCGCTGCTCGAGGCGATGGCCGAAGGCCAGGTCAGCATCGATGGTGAAACACACCAGCTGCCAAAGCCTTTCATCGTTCTCGCAACCGACAATCCGATCGAGTACGAGGGTACCTATCCGCTGCCGGAAGCGCAGCTCGATCGGTTCGCCATCCGCCTGGAGCTGCGTTACCTCTCGGAGCGCGACGAGACCGCGATGCTGCGCCGGCGCCTGGAACGCGGGTCGGTGGAGCCGACCGTCAATCAAGTGGTGGATGCGCAGGACCTGCTCGCGATGCGTGAATCGGTCGAGCAGGTGACCGTGCACGAAGACGTTTTGCACTACGTGGTGTCGCTGGCGAACGCCACGCGGCACCATCCGCAGGTGGCGGTGGGCGCCAGCCCGCGCGCCGAACTCGACCTGGTTCAACTCGCCCGCGCCCGTGCGCTGCTGCTCGGCCGTGATTATGTGATCCCCGAAGACGTCAAGGCGCTAGCGGTCCCGGCGGTCGCGCACCGAATCACCTTGCGCCCGGAGATGTGGGTGCGAAAGATTCAGGGAGCCGACGTGGTCGGGGAGTTGCTGCGCCGCTTACCGGTACCCCGCACCGGCGGGGGCCACGGGGGCGCCGGATGAGTGCGGCGTGACCCTGCGCGAGGTCGAGTTCCGCTGGCGCGCATCGCCCTTGACGCGGGCCATCGCGACCTGCGCGGGGTTGGCGCTGGCGGTCGCGGTGATCTGCGCGCGGTGGCAGCTGATCGCCTTCGCGGCGCCGCTGCTCGGGGTGCTGTGCTCGATCAGCTGGCAACGACCCGTGCCGAAGGTTCACGTGCACGGCGATCCCGATTCGCAGCGGTGCTTCGAGAACGACCGGGCGCGGGTGCGCATCTGGGCGACGGAAAATGGTGAAGCGACGGGGTTTTCGGCGGTCGAGGTCACGGTTCCGGCCGTCGAGGGGATGGAGCTCGAAGTCCTCGATTCGGCTTCCCGCCACGCCAAAACGGTTGCGGCGACTGCGCAGCGCTGGGGCCGGTACTTCATCCGGGCCCGGGTCGAGACGGCCGCGCGCGGTGGGCTGCTGACGGGTACGGCCACCGTTGACGCCGCCGAAGTCATCGTGTTTCCCCTGACTCCTCCACAGCCGACGCCCATCCCGTCGACCGAGTTGCTCGACCGCCTGGGCGCCCACCTCACCCGGCATATCGGCCCGGGTGTCGAATACGCCGACATCCGCGCCTACGTGCCCGGCGACCAACTGCGCGCGGTGAATTGGCCGGTGAGCGCGCGCCGCGGCCAGTTACACGTCACGCAGCGCCTGACCGACCGTGCCGCCGACGTGGTGGTGCTGATCGACACTTATCGGCAACCGGCGGGCCCGGCGACGGACGCCACCGAGCGCGTCGTACGCGGCGCCGCGCAAGTCGTACAGACCGCGTTGCGGCACGGCGATCGCGCTGGGATCGTCGCCCTGGGCGGCAACCGTCCGCGCTGGCTGGGCGCCGACATCGGGCAGCGCCAGTTCTATCGGGTGCTCGACACGGTGCTCGGGGCCGGCGATCGATTCGAAAACACAACGGGCACTTTGGCGCCGCGCGCTGCCGTGCCCGCGGGTGGGATCGTCGTCGCGTTCTCCACGCTGCTCGATACCGAGTTCGCGCTCGCGCTGATCGATCTGCGCAAGCGCGGCCATGTCGTCATCGCCGTCGACGTCCTCGACAGCTCTCCGTTCGAGGGTGAACAGGATCCCCTGGTGGACCGGATGTGGGCGCTGCAGCGCTCCGCCATGTATCGCGACATGGCCACCGTCGGTGTCGACATCGTGTCGTGGCATCCAGACAGCGGGTTGGAGCAGTCCATGGGTGTGTTGCCGGATCGCCGTCGGCGGGTGCGGGGGCGGCTTCGTGGCTAGCGACGACACCGCGGCACTGCCGCGGCTGTGGGCCCCGGTGTTCTCTCTCGCGTTCGGCCTGCTGACGGTGGGCTTGGCCGCCGACGGCTCGCACGGACTCGCGGTGGCCGCCTGGGTAGCGGCTCTGGTCGCGGTGGTGGCGGGAATGGTATTTCGTGCTCGCCGCAACGCTTGCCGTGTTGCTGTCGGTGGCCACCATCGCGCTGTCCGACCCGCCGCTCGTGTTCGTGGCACTGTCCGGGCTATGCGCTGCCGCGTACCTGGTCTGCCGCCACGCGGTCGGCGCGTCGGCCGGTGTGGTGATGGGGAGCTGGCCGACAGCCGTTGGTGCCGTTGGCTTTACGTTCGCCGGGTTGGTCGCGACGTCGTTCCCGCTGCAGCTGCCGTGGTTGCCGTTGGCAGCGCCGCTCGCGGCGCTGGCCGTTTACGTGCTGGCCGTGCGTCCGTTCCTGAGCTGAGTTCAGTGCAGCAGTTGGGCGGCCCGGTCGGCCAGGTCGAGCAGCGGCTGCGGGAAGATGCCCAACGCCACGGTGATCGCGGCGCACACCGCAATCGCGGCCTTGCTCAAAATTCCCGGCGCCACCACGTGGGGGGTGTCGTCGGTTGCCTCGGTGAAGAACATCGACACGATCACCCGCACGTAGAAGTAAGCGGCGATTCCGCTGGCGACCACACCGATGATCACCAGCGGCGCCGCGCCGCCCTGGGCCGCGGCCTTGAACACGGCGAGCTTGCTGACGAACCCGCTCGTCAGCGGGATGCCGGCGAAGGCCAGCAGGAACATCGAAAACATCACGCCCACAATGGGTGAGCGCTGCCCGAGCCCGGCCCAGTGCGACAGGGTGGCGTCTTCGACGCCGTCGGCATCGCGGATCAGGCCGACGATGGCGAACGCACCGACCGTGCTGAAGCTGTAGGCGACCAGGTAGAACAGCGTGGCGGAAAGACCCGCCGGGTTGTCGGCGATCACGCCGGTGAGGATGAATCCGACATGGGCGACCGACGAATACGCGAGCATGCGCTTGACGTCGGTCTGGTTCACCGCGGTGATGGTGCCCACCGCCATGGTGAGAATCGAGATGGTCCACAGCACCGGCCGCCATTCATCGTGCAGTGGCGGCAGCGCGACGTAAACCACCCGCAGCAGCGCGCCGAAGGCCGCGACCTTGGTGGCCGCCGCCATGAACCCGGTGATGGGGGTGGGCGCGCCCTGGTAGACGTCGGGAATCCACGAATGGAACGGGACCGCACCCACTTTGAACAGCAGGCCGACCGACAGCAGCGCGACGCCCACCAGCGCCATCGAGGTGTCTCCGTGCGCCGCCAGCGCATCCCGGATGCCGGTCAGCAGCAGCGTGCCGGTCGCGCCGTACAGCAGCGCCACGCCGTACAGGAAGAACGCCGACGAGAACGCACCCAGCAGGAAGTACTTCATCGCCGCCTCCTGCGAGAGCAGGCGCCGATGCCGGGCCAGTCCGCACATCAGGTACAGGGGCAGCGAAAGAACTTCGAGTGCAACGAACATCGTCAACAGGTCGTTGGATGCGGGAAAAACCATCATGCCGCCGACGGACAGCATCGCCAGCGGGAACAGTTCCGTCTGCGCGGCCCCGGCCCGCTCCGCGTCTCGCTCGGCGTCGCTGCCGGGAACCGCGGACGCCTGCGGGGTGAAGGAATCCAGGCCCGTCGATCCGGCGGCTCCCACCCCCGCGGGGACCTTGCTGTCCGCCTTGGCTTGCGTGCGTTCGGCCATGAAGATGACCGCCAGCACCGCGACCAGCAACACCGTGCCCTGCAGGTACAGGGTCGGCCGGTCAATGGCCATCGCGCCCAGCACTGCCGCGCGGCCGGAGGCCGGAACGGAGCGGCTTACCGCGATCACCGCGACGAATGCCGCGACCAAACCGGCCAGGGCGAGCGTCACCTGGGCGCCGTAGCGAACCCGCCTGGGCAGGAACGCTTCCGCGAGGACGCCGACCACGGCGACGCCGAACACGATGAGCGTCGGGCACAGCAGGAAGTACTCGATGCTGGGGGTGGGGAGGGTCATTATCGCGGTCCTTCGGCTGTCCGGGGTGCTTCGGCCGGTCTGGTGGTACCTGCCGGCACGCTCGGCGCGGGATCGTGCTGACCGATGGTGGTCATGGTGTTCGCGACGGCGGGGTTGATGATGTCCAGCACCGGCTTGGGGTAGACCCCGAGAACGAGCAACAGCGCGATCAGCGGCGCGACGACGATCAATTCGCGCGCCCGCAGGTCACCGATCTTCTCGTTGCCGGTGGCCACCGGGCCGGTCATCATGCGCTGGTAGAGCCACAGCATGTAGATGGCGGACAGCACCAACGCGGTGACACCGAACGCGGCGGCCAGCCAGTACCGGTTGAAAGTGCCCAGCAGGACTAGGAATTCGCTGATGAACGGCGCCAGGCCGGGTAGCGAAAGGGTGGCCATGGCCGAGACGAGGAACGTGCCCGCCAGGATTGGCGCCACCTTCTGCACCCCGCCGTAGTCGGCGATCGCCCGGCTGCCGTGCCGCGATATCAGGAATCCCGCGATCAGGAACACCGCCGCCGTCGACAGGCCGTGGTTGAGCATGTACAGCGTCGACCCGCTCTGCCCCTGGCTCGTCATCACGAAGATGCCCAGGATGATGAACCCGAAGTGGGAGATGGAGGTGTAGGCGATCAGGCGCATGATGTCGGTCTGCCCGATGGCCACGACCGCGCCGTAGATGACCCCGATGACGGCCAGCACGACGATCAGGGGGCGGAAATACGTTGAGGCGCCGGGGAACAGCTGCAGGCAGTAGCGCAGCATGCCGAAGGTGCCGACCTTGTCCATCACCGCCATCATCAGCACCGCGGTCGCCGGGGTGGCCTCCACCGCGGCGCCGGGCAGCCAGCGGTGGAACGGCCATAGCGGCGCTTTGATGGCGAACGCGAACATGAAGCCCAAGAACAGCGCCTTGAACACCGCGGAGTCGGCGCCGTAGCGGCCGGAGGCGACGCCGGCCACGATCTCGCGGAAGTCGAAGGTGCCCAAACCGTGCTGCGCGGTCACCACGTACAGCCCGATCACCGCGGCCAGCATGATCAGCCCGCCGAACAGGTTGTACAGCAAGAACTTCACCGCCGCGCGTGACCTGCCGGCACCACCGCCGAAGCCCCCGATCAGGAAGTACATCGGGATGAGCATGGCCTCGAAGAACACGTAGAACAGCAACACGTCCAGCGCGACCACCGAGATCAGCACCATCGACTCGATGGCCAGCGTCAGGGCGATGTAGGCGTGCACGCCGCGAGGGCTGCGTTCGCCGCCGTCGTTCCAGCCGGCCACCTGCAGCACCGGGATCAGCACCGCGGTCAGCAGCACCAGCACCACGGCGATGCCGTCCACGCCGAGGGAGTAGGTGGCGCCGAACGCCGGTATCCAGGAATGGCTTTCGACGAATTGGTACGGGCCGCCACCGGACTTGAAGCCGACGGTGATGACGATGGCGACCGCTAGCGTCAGGACGCCGACGACCAGGCCGGTCCACTTGGCGAGCCGGCGCAACCCCGGTGGCAGCAGGATGACGAGCACCGAGCCGGCCAGCGGGACCAGCCAGAGCACGCTCAGCCAGGGAACCGTATTTAAAGAATCCGCGTTCACCACAGTTTCACCGCCAGGATCAGCGCGACCACCAGGACCGCGCCCGTCAGCATCGACAATGCGTAGTTGCGGGCGAAGCCGGTTTGCAGCCCCCGCAGGCGATTCGAAGTCCGGCCTACCAGCGCGGCCAGCGCGTTGACCGAACCGTCCACCGCCGCGTTGTCGACCTCGACAAGCGCCTGAGTCAGTTCCGCTCCGGGGCGCATGAACACCTCCTCGTTGAAGGCGTCGCCGTAGAAGTCCCTGCGTGCCGCCGTCGTCACCGGCGACACCGAAAGCGGGGCCACCCGAGGGATTTCCGCGGTGGCGTACAACCGGTAGGCCACCGCGATGCCGATGGCGACGACGCCCAGCGCCAGGGCGGTGCTGACCCAGGCCGGGAACGCGGGGGTCACTTCTTCGTGTTTCCCGACGACCGGCTCGAGCCAGCGCTGCAGGGTGCCCCGCCACGCCAGCAGCCCACCCGAGAACACCGAGCCGACGGCGAGCAGGATCATCGGCCATGTCATCAGGCCGGGCGCCTCGTGGGGATGCGTGCCCGGCGCCCAACGCTTTTGACCGAAGAAGGTCATCAACATCACGCGCGTCATGTAGAACGCGGTGACGCCCGCGCCCAGCAGCGCGGCCCCGCCCAACACGTAACCGCGGGCGTCGCCGGCGCCCAGCGCCGCCTCGATGATGGCGTCCTTGGAGAAGAAGCCCGCGAACGGCGGCACGCCGATGATCGCCAGATATCCCAGCCCGAACGTGGCGAAGGTGATCGGCAGGGCGGCGCGCAGGCCGCCGTAGCGGCGCATGTCCTGTTCCTCGTGCATCGCGTGAATCACCGCGCCGGAGCCCAGGAACAACCCGGCCTTGAAGAAGCCGTGGGTGAGCAGATGCATGATCGCGAACGCGTAGCCGGCCGGGCCGAGACCGGCGGCCAGCACCATGTAGCCGATCTGGCTTATCGTCGACGCCGCCAACGCGCGCTTGATGTCGTCCTTGGCGCAGCCGATGAACGCCCCGAGGAGCAGCGTGACGGCGCCGACGATAACCACGGCGGTTTGAGCATCGGGCGCCAGGTTGTAGAGCGGGTTGGATCGCACGATCAGGTACACGCCGGCGGTCACCATGGTGGCGGCGTGGATCAGCGCGGACACCGGGGTGGGGCCCTCCATCGCGTCACCCAACCAGGCCTGCAGCGGGACCTGCGCGGACTTGGCGCAGGCGCCCAGCAGGAGCAGCAACCCCATGGCCGTCAGTGCGCCGCGGCCGGCGGCGGGTGCACCGGCGAACACCCCGGCGTAGGACAGCGTGCCGAAGGTGCTGAACATCAAGAACATTCCCAGGGCGAGCCCGGCGTCCCCGACGCGGTTCATCACGAATGCCTTCTTGGCCGCGGTGGCCGCCGTCGGCTTGTGGTACCAGAAACCGATCAGCAGGTAGGAGGCCAGGCCCACGCCTTCCCAGCCGACATAGAGCACCACGTAGTTGTCGGCGACCACGAGCAGCAGCATCGAGGCCAGGAACAGGTTGAGGTAGCCGAAAAACCTTCGGCGGTCCGGGTCTTCGGCCATGTAGGCGACCGAATAGATGTGGATCAGCGATCCGACCCCGGAGATCAGCAACACGAAACACACCGACAGCTGGTCGATCTGCAGGCCGAGGTCCACCCGCAGTTGGCCGACCGGGATCCAGGCGAACACCGTCTGGTGGATGACCCGGTCGTCCGCGCCGCGGCCGAGCAGCTCGTTCAACAGGCTCAGGCCCACGCCGAACGCCGCGAGGGCGGTGGCGCAGCCCAGCCAGTGCCCCCACGGGTCGGTGCGCCGCCCCCCGAACAGCAGGATGGCCGCACCGGCGAGCGGCAGTGCCACCAGCAGCCAGGTGTAGTGAGTCATGTTGGCGTTGTCAGCCTTTGAGTAGGTTCGCGTCGTCGACCGACGCCGATTTACGGGCACGGAAAATCGTCATGATGATGGCCAGGCCGA
Organism: uncultured Actinomycetota bacterium; assembly: GCA_963850895.1. Taxonomy (GTDB): domain Bacteria; phylum Actinomycetota; class Actinomycetes; order Mycobacteriales; family Mycobacteriaceae; genus Mycobacterium. The sequence continues at coordinate 167,808 of CAWKNK010000015.1, forward strand.
CGACGACCTCGCAGGCGGCCACCACCATGGTGAAGAACGCGATCATCTGCCCGTCCAGGTGGCCGTGCATCCGCGCGAAGGTGACGAACGCCAGATTGACCGCATTCAGCATCAGTTCGACGCACATGAACATGACGATGGCGTTGCGTCGCAACAGCACACCCGAGGCCCCGATGGTGAACAGGAGGGCCGAAAGGTACAGGTAATTGGCCGGATTCATGATGTACCGCCTTGCGGCAAACTCGGGCTCGCCTCACGGGAGGGAGTTTCCTTGCCGTCGGCGCCGCGGCTGCGCAGGATCGGGGACACCGACAGCTCCGAGTACGACCCGTCCGGCAGCAGCGCGGCCACGTCTACGGCGTTGTGGCGCGCGTAGACGCCGGGGCTGGGCATCGGGGTAGGGTGCCCGCCGGCGCGGAACCGCTCCTGCGAGAGCTCCCGTTGCGTCTTGCGGCGCTCGAAACGCTCCCGGTGTGCCAGCACCATCGCCCCGATGGCCGCGGTGATCAGCAGCGCGCTGGTGAGTTCGAATGCCCAGACATACCGGAAGAAGATCAGCGCGGCAAGCCCTTCCACGTTGCCGTTGGCGTTCGCGGTGGTCAGCCCCGCGAAGCCTCCGGTCACGCCGGTGCCGATCGCGGCTATCAGCAGGACGCCGAACCCGACACCGGCCAGCACCGCGGCGACGCGCTGTCCGTGCAGCGTCTCCTTCAGGGATTCCGCGGTGTCCACGCCGATCAGCATCAGCACGAACAAGAACAGCATCATCACCGCGCCGGTGTAGACCACGACTTGGACGACACCCAGAAACAGCGCGTCCTGGATCATGTAGAACACGGCGAGGATGATCATCGTCATCGCCAGGAACATCGCCGAGTACACGGCGTTGACCGCCAACACCACCCCGATCGCGCCGATCAGCGCCAGCGCGCCCAGCACCCAGAACGCCACCGCTTCACCGGTGGAGGTGCGGACGATCGTGTCGGACGCCAGGAGCTGGCCCGTTAACGCAGTCACCGCGACTCTCCGGCCTTCTCGATCTCGCGCAGGCCGTCCGCCGTGACATTGCCCTGGTAGTAGTCCTTGTCGGTGGCGCCGGGCGCCCGGGGATGCGGCGGTGCCGTCATGTCGGGCAGCAGCGGGGCCAGCAACCGGTCCTTCTCGTAGATCAGGTCGGCGCGGTTGTCGTCGGCCATCTCGTAGTCGTTGGTCATGGTCAGCGCCCGCGTCGGGCAGGCCTCGATGCACAGGCCGCAACCGATGCAACGCAGATAGTTGATCTGATAGACCCGGCCGTAGCGTTCCCCCGGCGAGTACCTCAGCTCCTCGGTGTTGTCCGCGCCCTCGACGTAGATCGCGTCGGCCGGGCACGCCCACGCGCACAGCTCGCAGCCGATGCATTTCTCCAGGCCGTCCGGGTAACGGTTGAGCTGGTGACGGCCGTGATAGCGCGGCGCGACGGGGCCCGGCTTTTCCGGATACTCCTCGGTGACGTTCTTTTTGAACATCGATCCGAACGTCACGCCGAATCCGGCCACGGCGTCCAAGAATCTAGCCACGTGCTTTCTCCTTGCTCGCAGCCGCCAGGGACTTCATCGGCAGCGGCGGTGTCGGGAATACCGGTGTGGGGCTTGGCCCGGCCGGGAGTTGTTTGGCCTCGCGGCGGAGCTCTCGCTCCAGCGCGCGAATGCCGGGCGTGCTGAACGGCTTTCGCAGCAACAGCACCAGCGCCGTGGCGAACACGATGCTGCTGACCACCAGCAACGGGGTCCAATGCGCATACCCCTGGTTCTGCAGCGTGCGAATCACCGCCGCGATCAACACCCAGACCAGCGAGGCCGGGATCAGCAGCTTCCAGCCCAGCCCCATGAACTGGTCGTAGCGCAGCCGGGGCAGTGAGGCCCGCAGCCAGAAGTAGATGAACAGGAAGGTCCACATCTTGGCGGTGAACCAGAGCACCGGCCACCACCCGGTGTTGGCGCCCGCCCACATGTCGATCGGCCATGGCGCATGCCAGCCACCGAAGAACAACACGGTGGCCAGCGACGAAACCGTCATCATGTTGACGTACTCGGCCAGCATGAACATGGCGAACTTCAGCGACGAGTACTCGGTGTGGAATCCCGCGACCAGCTCACCCTCGGCCTCGGGCAAATCGAATGGCGCACGGTTGGTTTCACCGACCATGGAGATCAGGTAGATCACGAACGACGGCAGCAGCAGGAACACGTACCAGACCCGGTCCTGCGCGGCGACGATCTGCGATGTCGACATGGTGCCGGCGTAGAGGAACACCGCCGCGAACGACAGCCCCATCGCCACCTCGTAGGAGATGACCTGGGCGGTGGAGCGCACCCCGCCGAGCAGGGGGTAGGTGGATCCGGACGCCCAGCCACCCAGCACGATTCCGTACACCCCGATCGCCGACAGCCCCAGAATGAAGAGCACCGCCACCGGGAGGTCGGTCAGCTGGAGCGGTGTGCGGTGGCCGAACACCGACACCACCGGGCCGAACGGGATGAACGCGAAGGCGGTGAACGCGGGGATGGTGGAGATGATCGGCGCCGCGAAATAGACGAACTTGTCGACGCCGCCGGGGGTGATGGTTTCCTTGAGCGCCAACTTGATTCCGTCGGCCAGGCTCTGCAGGGCGCCCCACGGCCCCGCCCGGTTGGGTCCGGGCCGCAGCTGCATCCAGCCGAGAATTTTGCGCTCGAGCAGGATCGCGACCAGCACGTTGAGCATCAGGAACACGAAGATGGCCAGCGCCTTGCCCAGCACCAGCCACCAGGTGTCGTGTCCGAAGGCGGTCAAGGACGTCATCAGCCCACTCCGATTTTCACTGTGCTGCCCAGGGTTACGCCCAGCTGCCGGTGCACCGCCGAACCCGGCGAGTTCAGCGGAACCCACACCACCCGGTCGGGCATGTCGGTGACGGTCAGCGGCAGGCTGATCGATCCGCGCGGCGTGCTGACGGTGACCGCGTCACCGTGGGCGGCGCCGATTTCGGCCGCCGTGTCGGCCGACAGCCGCACCGCGGGTGTGCGCGCGGTCCCGGCCAGATGCGGTTCGCCGTCTTGCATTCGGCCGTTGTCCAGCAGCATCCGCCAGCCGGTCAACACGGCTTGTCCTTTTTCAGGCCCTGGCCGGGCCTGGGCCGGCTGCGGGGTCGCGACGGCGGGCCCGGCGGCCCGGTCGCCGTCCCAGGTGCCCAGCGCGGCCAGTTCCGCGCGGGCCGCTTCGGCGGTCGACAGCCCCAGGTAGACGCCCATCTCGTCGGCCAGCGCGTCGAGCACCTGGTGGTCGGACTGGGCCGCTTGCTGTGTGCTGCCGCGCAGCGCCGGTTCGAACGGGCGATAGCGGCCCTCCCAGTTGACGAAGGCGCCGGCTTTCTGCGTCGTCGGCGCGACCGGAAACACCACGTCGGCGCGCTCGGTGACGGCGCTGTGCCGCAGCTCCAGGCTGACCACGAACCCGGCGGAGTCCAGCGCGGCCAGCACCGCTTCGGGGTCGGCGAAGTCGTCGGGTTCGACACCGCCGACCAGCAAGGCGCCCAGCGTCCCGTCCGCGGCGGCGGACAGGATGCCGTCCACGTCACGTCCACCGGCGGAGGGCAATTCGGAGACATGCCACGCCGCGGCGATCTGCGCGCGGGCGGACTCGTCGTCAAGTGGGCGGCCGCCCGGCAACAGGGCGGGCAGCGCGCCGGCCTCCAGCGCGCCCCGCTCGCCGGCTCGGCGCGGCACCCACGCCAGCCGGGCCCCGGTGGCGTCGGCGAGCCGGGCGGCGGCGGACAATCCCCCGGCCGCCGTGGCCAGGCGTTCCCCGACCATGATGACCGCGCCGGGGGTGGACAGCAGGTCGCCCACCTCACCGGTGGTCAGCCCGTCCAGCGCCGCCGCTTCAGCCCCGGGAATGGTTTTGATGAGCCGTCCGGACATCTTCACCAGCGCCCGGGTGGCGAACGGCGCGACCGCATACACCGGTAGCCGGTGCTTGCGAGCGGCCTTGCGCAGTCGCAGGAACACGATCGGCGACTCGTCTTCCGGCTCGAACCCGACCAGCACCACCACCGGCGCCGATTCCAGATCGGAATAGCTGACGTTGCGCCGGCCGGCGATCCGCGAGGCCAGGAAGTCGGCCTCCTCGGCCGAGTTCGGGCGGGCACGGAAGTCGATGTCATTGCCGTCCAGGACGATTCGGGTGAACTTGGAGTACGCGTAGGCGTCTTCCAGGGTGGCCCGCCCGCCGACCAACACACCAGTGCGCCCGCGGGCCGCATCGAGTCCCTTGACCGCGGTAGCCATCGCGTGCGACCACGACGCGGGCACCAGCGAGCCGTCCGCGTCACGGATCAGGGGAGTGGTGATCAGGTCCGGCTGCGTCGCGTAGGTGAACGCCCACCGGCCCTTGTCGCAGTTCCACTCCTCGTTGACCTCCGGGTCGTCGCCGGCCAGCCGGCGCAGCACCTTTCCGCGGCGGTGGTCGGTGCGCTGGGCGCACCCGGACGCGCAGTGCTCGCAGACGCTGGGGCTGGACACCAGGTCGAAGGGGCGGGCCCGGAACCGGTAGGCGGATCCGGTCAGCGCGCCCACCGGGCAGATCTGCACCGTGTTGCCCGAGAAGTACGAGTCGAACGGCTCATTGGCGTAAATGCCGACCTGCTGCAGGGCGCCCCGCTCCTGCATGTCGATGAAGGGATCGCCGGCGATCTGCTCGGAGAACCGGGTGCAGCGTGCGCACAGGATGCAGCGCTCACGATCCAGCAGCACCTGGGCGGAGATGTTGATCGGCTTGGCGAAGGTGCGCTTGACGTCGGTGAAGCGAGAATCGGTGCGGCCGTTGGACATCGCCTGGTTCTGCAGCGGGCACTCGCCACCCTTGTCGCACATCGGGCAATCCAGCGGATGGTTGATGAGCAGCAACTCCATCACACCGTGCTGGGCTTTGTCGGCGGCTTCCGATGTGAGCTGCGTGCGCACGACCATGTCGTCGGTGGCGACGGTGGTGCACGACGCCATCGGTTTGCGTTGCCCTTCCACCTCAACCAGGCACTGCCGGCATGCGCCGACCGGCTCGAGCAGCGGGTGGTCGCAGAAGCGCGGGATCTGGATGCCCATCAACTCGGCCGCGCGGATCACCAATGTGCCCTTGGGCACACTGATTTCGTTGCCGTCGATGGTCAGCGTCACCATGTCCGGCGGACGCACCTCGTCGCCGGTCTCGGTTTTGGCCGCCTGAGTCATGAGCGCCGCTCCTCTCCCCCGCAAGCGGGCGGTACCCCCACATCGCTTCGTCCCCCGCAAGCGGGAGGTGCCCCCACTGCATCGTCATCGGCGCGGGTCATGAGCGCGTCATGCCTTTCCGTTCGGCGTCAGCATGGAGTCTCGGGGGTCGAACGGGCATCCACCGCCTTCGACGTGAGCCACGTATTCATCCCGGAAGTAGTTGATCGACGACATCACCGGGCTGGCAGCGCCATCACCCAACGCGCAGAACGCCTTTCCCAAGATGGCATCGGAGATGTCCAGAAGCTTGTCCAGATCCTCGTGGGTACCTCTGCCGGTTTCCAGCCGCTCGTAGATCTTGTCCAGCCAGAACGTGCCTTCGCGGCACGGCGTGCATTTGCCGCAGGATTCGTGCTTGTAGAACTCGGTCCAGCGGCGTACGGCGCGGACCACACAGGTGGTCTCGTCGAAGATCTCCAGCGCCTTGGTGCCCAGCATCGAGCCGACCGCGCCCACACCCTCGTAGTCCAGCGGCACGTCGAGGTGCTCCTCGGTGAGCAGCGGTGTCGAGGAACCGCCCGGTGTCCAGAACTTGAGCCGGTGGCCCGCGCGCACACCGCCGGCGTAGTCGAGCAGCTCACGCAACGTGATACCCAGTGGCGCCTCGTACTGGCCCGGGCGGGTGACGTGTCCGGACAGCGAATACAGCGTGAAGCCAGGCGATTTCTCGCTACCCATCGACCGGAACCAGTCGACGCCGTTGAGAATGATCGACGGCACACTGGCGATCGTCTCGACGTTGTTGATCACCGTGGGGCAGCCGTAGAGCCCGGCGACGGCTGGAAACGGCGGCCGCAGCCGCGGCTGGCCGCGCCGGCCCTCGAGCGAGTCGAGCAGTGCGGTTTCCTCACCGCAGATGTAGGCGCCCGCGCCGGCGTGCACCACCAGCTCAAGGTCGAAACCCGAGCCGTTGATGTCTCGGCCCAGGTATCCGGCGGCATACGCTTCGGCCACCGCGTTCTGCAGCCGGCGCAACACCGGCAGCACTTCCCCGCGCACGTAGATGAACGCGTGACTGGCCCGGATCGCGTAGGCGGCGATGATGACGCCCTCGACGAGCACGTGCGGCGTCGCCAACATCAACGGAATGTCTTTGCACGTACCGGGTTCCGACTCGTCGGCATTGACCACCAGGTAGTGCGGCTTGGCGGCCGCACCGGTGCCGCCCTGCGGGATGAACGACCACTTCGTGCCGGTCGAGAAGCCGGCGCCCCCGCGCCCGCGCAATCCGGAGTCCTTGACGGTGGCGATCACGTCGTCGGGCGCCATGGTCAGCGCCTTCTTCATCGCCTCATAGCCGTCGTGACGCCGGTAGGTCTCCAAGGTCCACGACTCGGGGTCGTCCCAGAACCGGCTGATGACCGGGGTGAGCGGCGTGGCCTGAGAACTCGTCATGACTGGCCTCCCGCCGGGGCCTCGGGAGGGGTGGGCGCCTGCATGCCGTGCTCCTGCGCCACCCTCAGGCCCGCCAAGGTGGCCGCACCCGCTCCGCCCTGGCCTTGGTCGGGGCGCTGGTCGGGCAGGCCGGCCAGAATGCGCGACGTCTCGCGAAAGGCGCACAGCGGGGCGCCGCGCGTGGGCGGCTGGGGCGCACCGGAGCGCAACGAGTCGACGAGTTCGCGCGCCGACTCCGGCGTCTGGTTGTCGAAGAACTCCCAGTTGACCATCACCACCGGCGCGTAATCGCAGGCGGCGTTGCATTCGATGTGTTGCAGGGTGACGGAGCCGTCGGAGGTGGTCTCGTCGTTGCCGATGCCCAAATGCTCTTTCAGGGCGTCGAATACGGCGTCGCCGCCCATGATGGCGCACAGCGTGTTGGTGCAGACCCCGACCAGATAGTCGCCGGTGGGTCCGCGGCGATACATCGTGTAGAAGCTCGCCACCGCCGAGACCTCGGCGCCGGTCAGTCCCAGCTGCTCACCGCAGAACTCCAAACCGGCCGGGGTCAGGTAGGAGTCCTCGGCCTGCACCAGGTGCAGCAGCGGCAGCAGCGCCGAGCGCTGGTTGGGGTAGCGGCCGATGATCTCCTTGGCGTCGACTTCCAGCCGGGCGCGCACTTCCGGTGAATACGATTGCGGCGCACCCTCGGTGACGAACGCGTTGGGCTCTTCGGGCGGTGGTCCGAGTCGGATGAAGACCGGCTGTCCTTGTGGGCCGGTCACCGATCCACCCCGCCCATCACCGGGTCGATGCTGGCGACCGCGGTGATCAGGTCGGCCACCATCCCGCCCTCGCCCATCGCGGCGACCGACTGCAGGTTGGTGAACGACGGGTCCCGGTAGTGCACCCGATAGGGGCGGGTACCGCCGTCGCTCACCATGTGCACGCCCAGCTCCCCGCGCGGCGATTCCACCGCGGTGTAGACCTGGCCCGGCGGAACCCTGATGCCCTCGGTGACCAGTTTGAAGTGGTGGATCAACGCCTCCATCGAGCTACCCATGATCTTGGCGATGTGCTCCGGTGAGTTACCCATGCCGTCCGGGCCCACCGTCAAGTCGGCCGGCCAGGCGATCTTGCGGTCCTCGATCATGGTCGGACCCGGCTTCAACTTGTCCAGACACTGCTCGACGATCTTGATCGACTCCCACATTTCGTTGACGCGAATCATGTAGCGCCCGTAAGCATCACACGTGTCAGCGGTCATCACGTCGAATTCGTAGTTTTCGTAACCGCAGTAGGGTTCGCTCTTGCGCAGGTCGTGGGGCAACCCGGTGGCACGCAGGATCGGCCCGGTGATGCCCAGTGCCATGCAGCCGGTCAGATCCAGGTAGCCGACGTCGCAGGTGCGGGCCTTCCAGATGGCGTTTTCGTTGAGCAGATCGCCCATTTCGCGCAGCACCTGGCGCAGCGGCTTGAGGGCCTCGGCGATGTCGGTCTGAGCGTTGGGCGGCAGGTCCTGCGCCACACCCCCCGGCCGGATGTAGGCGCTGTTCATCCGCAACCCGGAGATCTTCTCGAACAGGGTCAGGACGATCTCGCGGCCGCGGAATCCGACGAACATCGGGGTCATGGCGCCCAATTCCATGCCGCCGGTGGCCAGCGCGACCAGATGCGAGGAGATCCGGTTGAGCTCCATCATCATCACCCGGATGACGTTGACCCGCTCCGGTATCTGGTCGGTGATGCCGAGCAGTTTCTCCACGCCCAGGCAGTACGCGGTCTCGTTGAAAAACGGTGCCAGGTAATCCATTCGGGTCACGAAGGTGACGCCCTGGGTCCAGTAGCGGTATTCGAGGTTCTTCTCGATCCCGGTGTGCAGGTAGCCGATTCCGCAGCGGACGTCGGTGACCGTCTCGCCCTCGATCTCGAGGATCAGCCGCAGCACCCCGTGGGTGGAGGGGTGCTGGGGGCCCATGTTGACGACGATCCGTTCGCCGGGATCCGCCTTGCGGGCGGCGTCGACGATCTGCTCCCAGTCCTGGCCCCCGGCGACCAAGACGGTCTCACCGGCGCCACCATCGTGCGTCGAGTCAGTGGTTGTGCTCATCAGTTGTACGCTCTCCGCTCGTCGGGCGGGGGTATCTGCGCTCCCTTGTATTCCACCGGGATGCCGCCGAGGGGATAGTCCTTGCGTTGCGGATGGCCATGCCAGTCGTCGGGCATCTCGATGCGGGTCAGCGACGGGTGTCCGTCGAAGATGATGCCGAAGAAGTCGTAGGTTTCGCGCTCGTGCCAGTCGCTGGTCGGATAGACCCCGTACAGCGAGGGGATGTGCGGATCATCGTCCGGCGCAGCCACTTCCAGGCGGATGCGGCGATTGTGTGTGATCGACTGCAACGGGTACACCGCGTGCAGTTCGCGGCCCGCCTCGTGGGGGTAGTGCACCCCGCTGACGCCCAGGCACATCTCGAAACGCAGCTCCGGCTCGTCGCGAAGACGCTGGGCCACTTGGGGCAACGCCTCACGGCGTACGTGCAGGGTCAGCTCGTCGCGGTAGACCACGACTTTTTCTATCGCGTCGGAGAATTCGACGTCGGCGCTTTTCAGGGCCTGGGAAAGTTTGTCGACCACGTCATCGAAGTAGCGGCCGTAGGGGCGGGGGCTGCTGCCGGGGAGCATGACCTCCCGCACCAGGCGCCCGTAGCCGGAGGTGTCACCAGAGCCCTCGGCGCCGAACATGCCGCGGCGCACGTCGATCACCTCTTCGTCGGCCCGGCTGGTCGCCTCTTGGGGGTCTTGATCCGGCGAGCTCATCGCAGCAGCCCGCGCATCTCGATCGTGGGCCGGGCGCCCAGCGCCGCCTGCTCGGCTTCGGCGATGGCTTCTTCCCGGTTGACGCCCAGCGGCATCTCCTGAATCTTCTCGTGCAGCTTCAGGATTGCGTGCAGCAGCATCTCCGGACGCGGCGGGCAGCCCGGCAGGTAGATGTCCACCGGAACCACGTGGTCCACGCCTTGCACGATCGCGTAGTTGTTGAACATCCCGCCGGACGACGCGCACACGCCCATGGCCAGCACCCACTTCGGCTCGCCCATCTGGTCGTAGATCTGACGCAGCACCGGCGCCATCTTCTGGCTGACCCGCCCGGCCACGATCATCAGATCGGCCTGCCGGGGCGTCGCGGAGAACCGCTCCATGCCGAACCGTGCGATGTCGAATCTTGGCCCGGCTGTTGCCATCATCTCGATGGCGCAGCAGGCCAACCCGAACGTCGCCGGCCACAACGAGTTCTTGCGGACATAGCCGGCCACCTTCTCGACCGTTGACAGCAGAATCCCACCGGGCAGCTGTTCCTCGAGACCCACGTCTACCTCAATCCCACGTCAGGCCGCCGCGGCGCCACACATAGGCGTACGCCACGAGAACCGTGAGCATGAACACCACCATCTCGACCAACGCGAACGTTCCCAGCGCGTCGTAACTGACCGCCCAGGGATACAAGAACACGATTTCGATGTCGAAGACGATAAAAAGCATTGCGGTCAGGTAATACTTCACCGGGAACCGCTGGCCGCTCGCCGCGTGCGGACCGCTGACCGGACTGTCGGTCGGTTCGATCCCACACTCGTAGGCTGCCTGCTTCGAGCGGTTGTACCGCGAGGGTCCGACGAGGCTCGCGATCACCACCGATCCCACGGCGAAGGCCGCGGCTATCGCTCCGAGCACCAGGATGGGTATGTAGACGTTCAACTCGCTCCAAGATCTCCTCGTACGGGTCGCCGGTGCGGCGGCCGGGCGGGGGCCGGGCTGCTGTGACACACCGGGCTGCGGGCGGTCACAGTGACCTCCACAACATAGCGTCGTGAAGACGAGTGTGTTTTGTCGGGGTGGGGGTATTCGTTTCGTTTTTGTGTCGCCGCAACCGGGGGGCTCGCCGGCCCACGCGGCTGCCGTTGGTGTCACGGCCCGCCGGGGTGCTATCAGCGCAGGTGAGCGCGGTGGCCAGGGCTAGCGAGTGGGGGTGCGCAGCAGTCCGAGCACCGTGCGGCCGAGCACGATGGGATCGAGGGGATGCGGGACCGCGGCCTCGGCCCGTGACCAGTTGGCCAGCCAGGCGTCGTCCGAGCGGCCGGTGAGCACCACGATCGGCGGGCACGTCGCGAGTTCGTCTTTGAGTTGTTTGGCGATTCCCATGCCGCCGGTGGGCGTGGCTTCCCCGTCGAGGATGGCCAAGTCGATGCCGCCCTGGTCCATCTGCCGCACCACCATCGGGGCGGTCGCCACCTCCAGGTAGGTCAGCTCGGGCAGGTCCGGATGCAGATGCTTGCCCAGTGCCCGCATCACCTGTTCGCGGGTTTTGGCGTTATCGCTGTAGACCAGGATCCGCAGGGCAACGCTGGATTCGGGGCTGGAGTCGGACACGGTGCAGATGCTACTGGTGCCGCACCGGCTTTACTGGGCAGCCCGCGCGAAGACGGCTTCGGCCGCCGCCGTCGCCGTCGAGCCGATCATGCCGAGCCGGTTCCAGCCCAGGTCGAACTGGGTGCGATCCACCTTGGTGGCCCCGGCGATTCGGATCGAGCCGTCGTCGAGCTCGGTGATCGTGGCGGACAGGGGCAGCGGCGCGGTGATGCCTTTGATGGTGAAGGCGGCGCGGAGGTCGGCGGCCTTGCCTTTCGTCGGGTGCACCGCGGTGACGACGACGCTGATCTCACCGAAGCGCTCGACGTCGAAGAAGTCGGCCGAGCGCAGGTGCTTGTCGCGGCGGGCGATGCCGGTGTGAAGGGAGGCGGCGCGGATGTCGAGGCGGCCGAATACCGCTCCCTTGCCCGTCAGTTGGCCGTCGCCGCTGAACTCGGTGAAGCGGCCCTTGACGTTCAGCAGGCCCCACATGTTTCTGATCTTGAACGTGACGGCCGAGCGGTCCGGGACGAGGTTCCACACGCCGGCCAGGTCGGGATCGTTCAGAAGTGTTTCCAGAGTCGTCATCGTCACCCCCATCTTTCGTGGTGAATCTTTGGCGAATCTAACCTCTGGTCCATCAACGGCGCGATCTCGGCGGGGTCGAAGTACTCGTCGATCCGGTCGAGCCGGCCGTCGCTGCCCACCCTGATCACGATGCAGACCCGCATCGAGATCGACTGGCCGGCATGGCCGGTGGCGTGCAGGACGTGCTGCTGGACGAAGCCGCCCTCGAAGAATCGCCGGTCCAGGATTTCGTAGTGCCGCTCGGTGGTCGCGGTGATGAACCAGTCGATGACCCGCAGCGCGCGGGCCTTGCCGTCATCGCGGCGAGCGCCGACGCGCCAGACCGCGATGTCGTCGCTCCACATCCGGTCAACCGCCGCGAAGTCGCCCTTTTCGATCGCCGTGAACAGGCGGTCTGCCGCGTCGGCAACGGTTTCCGCACTCGCAGCGGGCATGCTCTCGCTCCTATTCGCTGTCGTATCCGGGGTGGGCGACCGCCACCCGGCGCCGCACCAACGTGCGCAGGCAGGCGGTGACTTCCCGGGCACGCCCGTCCATCTCGCCGGCCCGTATCGCGGTGGCCAGCTCTTCCTCATCGGCGAACCCCAGGTCGGCCAGCGCGGCGCGGGAATCGGCCTCGCTCTCGTCGAGCAGTTCGCGCTCGACGATGCGCAACGCGTTGGCGGCCACCCTCGCGTGGAAGTTGACCTGCCCGCTGGTCGCCGCACGCACGTCGGTCTCCAGGAATTCGGCCACCGCGGCCACCAGCTCGGCCGCGAGCGGGCGGCCGTACGCGCCGATCATCACGCGGCCCCCTCGAGCAGGTCGAGCAGGTCCCACTCGGTCTCGCACACGCGGCGACCGATCGTGGCCAGCTCCACCGAGCGGAGCTGGCCGGTCAAATGCCGCTCGGCCTGGTAGCGGCAGATGACGCCCCAGCGCAGCGTGGCCAGCACCAGCCACCAGTGAAACGCCACCCGGTCGACGCTAGTCCCGCCGGCCTGCTCGTAGTCGCGCAGGAAGCTCTCGATGCTGCCGAGGCCGCCGGCGCCGAGGCTGGCCGGAGCGCCGAAGCGCCAGGCCCGGATGCAGAACCAGGCCAGGTCGTCGTATGGGTCGCCGCGGTGTACCAGCTCCCAGTCGAGGACGGCGGCGAGGCGGGATCCGTCGACGATGAGGTTGCCCATCCGGTAGTCGCCGTGCACCAGCACGTCCGCCGACGGTTCGGGCCGGCGGGCCTCGAGCCAGCGAAAGGCCCACTCGAAGGTGGCCGTGGTGTCACCCATGGCGTCGAGCCGCTCGCGCCACTGCGCGAGCGGATCCTCGCGGGCCAGACCGGGGATGCGCGGGTCGGCGCGGTGGATGGCCGCAAGGGCCTGAGCGCATTGCCGGAGCAGCCCCGCGCGGGCCCCTTGCCCGCCCGCGGCGTCGAGTTGGCGCTGGATGCGCCGGACGATGGTCTCGCCCGCGATCTCGTCGCAGATCAGGAACGGATTGCCCAGTGCGGCAGGCGAATCGTCGGCGATGAGGACGTGGGGGACCGGTGCGCCGGCGGCAGCGGCGGCGGCCTGGGCGCGTGCCTCCAGCTCCATGCCGGCGTGCACGTCGTCGGGTGCGCCGGTGCGCAGGATCAGCGCGTGGCGTCGGTCGCCGGTGACGGCGTCGAACGCCCACGTGGAGCGGCTGGCGCCCCCGGTCAACGCGCGCAGGTTTTCAACCGCGACATCGGCGCCGAGGACCGGCGCCAGTTTGGCGGCGAGTTGAGAGGCCAGCTCCCCGGTCGGCGTCACTTGCCAAACTTAAACAGCCGCTGCGCCACCCGGCGAATCTGGATCTCCTCGGCTCCCTCGGTGATCCGGTAGCGACGGTGGTGGCGATAGATGTGCTCGAACGGCTCGTGCCGGCTGTAGCCGAGGCCACCGAAGATCTGCATGGCCCGATCGGCGGCGTCGCAGACGAGTCGGTTGGCCCGATAGTTGGCCATCGACACCTTGTCCGAGACCTCCATGTGGTGGTCGCGGTCCAGATGCCAGGCGGCGTAGGCCACCAGCAGCCGCACCATCTGGGCTTCGGTCTGCAGTTCGGCCAGCGGCCATTGCACGGCCTGGTTGACCGACAGCGGCTTGCCGAAGACGGTCCGCTTGCCGGCGTATTCGGCGGCGCGGTCGATGCAGTATTGCGCCGCGCCCAGGCTACTCGCCGCCTGCCGAATCCTGTTCTCGTGCAGGAACGTTTGCGCGACCTCCAGGCCGCGGTCCACCTCACCCAGCACCGCATCGGCGGATACCCGGACGTCGGTCAACTGAACTTCGCCGTGATCGGTCGGCATGTTGAACGTCCACCAGTAATAGGGGACTTCGAACCCGGGCGCGTCCGTCGGTACCAGAAATGCCGTGATCCCCCGCGCCTGGCCGGGCTCGCCGGAGGTGCGGGCGAAGACCAGGTCATGGGTCGCGCGGTGGACGCCGGTGTTGAACCGCTTGGAGCCGTTGATGACCCAGCCGTCGCCGTCGGCCTGCGCGCGCGTCTCCAGCCACGTGGCGTCCGAGCCGTGCTGCGGCTCGGTCAGTCCGAACGCCATGGAACGTTCCCCGGTGATCAGCGCTTCGGACCAGAGTCGCCGTTGCTCCTCGGTGCCGAAGCGCTCCATCATGATCACCTGGGGGAAGTTCCCGACGATCGAGGACTCGTTCTGCAGGTCGTTGTGCAGGCCGAGGCCCTTGTGCGCCAGGTGTTCCCGGATGACGGCCATGTCGACGTTGGTGCCGTCACGGCCGCCCAGGGCGGCCGGTAGCCCGTACCGCAGCCAGCCCGCCTTGTCGGCTCGCCTGCGCATCTCGGCGAGCAGGTCCTCCCACTCGCGCGTCGGGATGCCGTCGTTGTCCCAGTCGGTGCGGGCATGTTCGCGGCGCTTGTCGAAATACTGGATGTGTTCGCGTTCCAGCGGTTTGATCTCGGCCTCGATGAACTCGTCCATCTCGGCCAGCAGGCCCGGCAGGTGTTCGGGGAGTGTGAAATCCACAGTTGTCTCCTTACGCGCCGTAGAGGGTTTTCTTCCAGATGGTCGACAGGGTGGCGATGGCGTCCTTGTCGCTGATCTTCAGGCCCAGGTTGGAGGGGCCGACGAAGACGGTGGTGAAGTTCTCGAACAGCAGGGCGATGGCCGCCGCGGTGTGTTGCGCGTCGAGCTCGGTTCCGTAGCCCTGCTCCTGGGCGCGGCGGACCGAGGCGGCGACGATGTCCATGCCGAAGCGGCGGAATTCGTTCTGCACGGCCGCGAAGCGTCGCTGGGTGGCGGCCAGCTGGGCCACGGCGATCATGATGCCGATGTTCTGCTTGAACATGTTCCAGTAGCCGGTGACCACCGAGGTGAAGAAGGCGTCGTCGTCCGGAGAATTCGGTAGTTCGACGCTCAGCCCGGACGGTGTCACGACATCGTGCAGGAACGATTCGGCCAGGGCCGCGAGCAGGTCTTCCTTGTCGGCGAAATACCGGTAGAACACCGCGGGCGACTTGCCCGCCGCCGACGTGATGTCGGCCAGCGTGGTGCCGTGAAAGCCGCGTTCCGCAAACAGCTTTCGGGCGGCCTGCTCGATGGCCTGCCTGGTCTGGCGCCCCTTGGCGGTGAGCGCTTCGGGGGCGGGCATCAGGTCCGGATCCGGTCGCCGGCACGCAGCAGCGAGCTCGGCAGGTCATGGCCGACAACGGATTTGGCGACGTCGGCCGCTGCGATGGCGGCCTGCAGGTCGACGTCGACGTGGATGTCGCTGTCGCGCAGCAGGTACACCAGGTCCTCGGTGGCGATGTTGCCGGTGGCTCCCGGCGCGAACGGGCAGCCGCCCAACCCGCCGACCGAGGAGTCCAGCCTGGTCACCCCGGCACTGACCGCGGCGTAGGCGCTGGCCAGCCCGGAGCCGCGGGTGTTGTGGAAATGTCCGCCCAGCGGCAGGTCGCCGATCACCGGACGCAGTTGTGCGATCAGCGAACTCACGCGCCCCGGGGTGGTGGTGCCGATCGTGTCGGCGATCGACAGGCGGTCGGCGCCGCGGTCGCGGGCGACCCCGGCGATGTCGAGCACCCGCCCGGGCGGGGTGGGGCCTTCGAACGGTGAGTCCCACGCGGTGGCGATGACCACCTCGACGGTGACGTTGTCGTCGTGTGCGATGGCGACGATCTCGTCGATCTGGCTGGTGGCCTCCGCGCTGGTGCGCCCGACGTTCGCCTTGCTGAACGCGTCGTCGGCGGCCACCACGTACTCGATCGAGCGCAGCCCCGCGGCGACGGCCCGCTTGGCCCCTCCTGCGCTGGCCACCAGGGCGGAGAACTCGATATCGGGGTAGTCGTGCAGGTGGGCGGCGAGTTCGGCGGCGTCGGCCATCGACGGCACCTTCGACGGCGAGACGAACGCCGTGGCCTCCACCTCGCGGACCCCGGTCGCGGCGACCGCGGCCAGCAGTTTGAGCTTGGCAGACAACGGGATTGGCTTTTCGATCTGCAGGCCGTCGCGCAGCGCCACCTCACGGATTTGTACGTGCGTCATAGCACCTCCTCGGCGCGCAGCTCCTCGAGCTCCTCGGCGGTCTTGCCCAGCAGTCCGATGTAGACGTCGGCGTTGTGCTGGCCCGGACGCGCGGGCCCGGCGCTGCGCAGGCGGCCCGGAGATTCCGAAAGCACCGGCACGATGCCCGGGCCCAGCACGTTGCGCTGCACCCGCTCGTCGTAGTGCTCGACCAGCATGCCGCGGGCCCGCAGCTGCGGGTCGTTGACCACCTCCGCGACCGTGTTGATGGGTCCGGCGATCACCCCTGCGGCACTGAGGGTTTCGATGATGTCACCGGGTTGGTGTTCCGCCGCCCACGCGCCGATGATCTCGTCGAGTTCGTCCTGGTTGCGGCCACGGGCGACGTGCGTGGCGAACCGGTCGTCGGTGGCCAGCTCCGGGCGGCCCATCGCCTTGCACAGCCGGGCGAAGACGGTGTCCTGGTTGGCGGCGATCACCACCCACGAGCCGTCGGCGCTACGGTAGATGTTGGACGGCGCGATGCCCTCCAGCCGGGTGCCCGACGGTCCGCGCACCACGCCGCCGGCGTCGTAATCGGGAATGGTGGATTCCTGCACGGCCAAACAGGATTCGGTCAGCGCGACGTCCACCACCTGGCCACGCCCGGTGATGCCGCGGCGGTACAGCGCCGCCAGCGCGCCCTGGGCGCCGAACATGCCGGCCAAAGAGTCGCCCAGCGAGAGCGCGAGCCGGGGCGGCGGGCCGCCCGGGAAACCGTTGAGGTACCGCAGGCCGCTGACCGCCTCGGCCACCGAGGCATAGCCGGCCTTGCGGGCGTCGGGCCCGGTCTGCCCGTAGCCGGACACCCGGACCAGGATGATGCCCGGGTTGCGGGCGCTGAGCACGTCGTAACCCAGGTCCCATTTCTCCAGCGTCCCCGGGCGGAAGTTCTCCACGACGATGTCGGACTTCTCGACGAGGTCACAGAACAGTTCGCGGCCGCGCGGGCGGCGCAGGTCGAGGGTGATCGCCCTTTTGTTGCGCGCGTGCACCGTCCAGAAGACGTGCTGCCCGTCGACCTCGGCCTGGCCCCAGGTGCGCAACGGGTCCGGGGCGCCGGGGGGCTCCACCTTGATGACGTCGGCGCCCATGTCGCCCAGCAGTCGCCCGGCGAACGGGCCCGCGATCAACGTGCCCAGTTCGAGCACCCGGATGCCGTCCAGCGGTCCCGCTACACCGGGAGCAGTCATTATCTGCCCGCGAAGTCGTGGCGGACCAGCCAGTCGGTGACGACGTCGACGGCCGCGCGCAACTTGTCGCGCTGGTCAGGGCCCGCGTAATAGTGGGTGGCGCCGGGGATTTCGTGCATCTCCTTGTCCTGGTGCCCGATCGCCTCGAAGAGCCGTCGGGTGTGGCTGGGCGTGCAGGCGTCGTCGGCCAGGTTACCGATCACCAGCGCCGGGATCGCGATATCGGCCCCGCAGATCACCCCGTCGCCGCGGGCGTCGTCGTAGCTCCACTGCGAGAGCCAGCCGCGCAGCGTGGAGAATCGGGCCAACCCGACCGGGCTCATGTTCACCACTTGAGGATCCCCCAGATAGCAGGTTCCCGGGGTGCGTTCGTTGGGATCGACGGTCGGGTCCAGCCAACGCGGGTCGGCCATGGTGCCGTGTACGACGAATCCGAACTCGTCGTCGGGGCGGCCTCGAGCGGAGAGCTCGGCTAACTTGTCCTTGACCCACGCCGTGATGCGCCGGTTGCGTTCGACCTGTGCGTTGCGGTACCGGGCCAGGAATTCTTGGCTGTAGGGCGGCTGGTTCGGGTTGTCCGGGTTGTACAGGTCCAGCTCGGGATCGCGCTTGGTGGGGTCCGATTCGTCGAGGATCGACGCGTCGAGCCATTCGGTCAGCGTGCCGTGCCGGCTGATGTGCGCCGCCAGCAGCATGATGCCGTCGGCGGCCGGTAGGTCCAGGGCGGTCAGGTCGGGGCCGTCGCCGGACGGGCTGGACGTGATGGTCGGGTGCTGGGCCTGCTGCTGGTAGAACATCGACAGCGAGCCGCCGCCACTCCACCCGGCCAGCACCACCTTGGAGTAGCCCAGCCGCTTCTTGGCGTCCTTGATGCATTCGCCGAGATCCTCGACCACCTTCTCCATCAGCAGCGCCGAGTCGGTGCCGCGGAACCGGCTGTTGCAGTAGATGACGTGATGGCCGGCCCGGGCCAGCGCGCCCGTCATCGGCAGGTAGGCGCCGCCCCCGATCGGGTGCATGAACACCAGCACGGTGTCCGACGGCTTGTCTTTCGGCTTGAGCAGGTAGCTCTCCAGCACGGTGATCTCGGCCAGGCCGCCGTAGACGTCGCGGACGCTGGAATTGTTCTGAAACGCAACGAGATAGGGGATTCGTTCGTATTCGTGGCGGGTCGTCATGGTCAGTGTTGTCCTAGGTCGTGCGCCAGCACCTCGGCCGACGGGGTCAGGCGCCGGCGGGTGTCGACGGCGATCACTTGCCAATCGACGCGGGAGTACTCGTCGAACTTGCGGCGTGCCCGTTCCCGCGCCTTCTCCGGTGCGCCGTGGTGGACGCCTTGCGGCGCATGGGAGATCAGACCGGGCGGCATCGGGATGCCGTAGAGCGAGCCGCCGTGGAAGAAGGCGATCTCGTCATAGTCGACATTGCGGTGATACCACGGTGTGCGCTCGGTGCCGGCAACACCTTCGGCCGGCTTCGGCAAAAAATTCATCACGTAGACGCCGGTGGCCTGCATGAACAGGTGCACCGTCGGCGGCAGGTGGACGCTGTCGGAGGTGACGACGTTGTAGTCGGCGATGTTGAAGGTGAACGCGAAGTTGTCACCGCGCCAGCCTTCGACGTCGATCGGATTGTGTTGGTAGAACAGCGTTGTCGGCCCGCCATCCTGAATAGGCCGGTGGACGAGCCGGACCTCGTACTCGTCCCGGGCCCCCAAGCCAGGAGCGTCGTCGATGGGCGCCGGGTCGGGGATGGTGGCCTGCGACGGGTCGAAGGGGAAGTGGCGGCCCAGCGGCCCGGGCGGCGGCACCCGGAACTCGTCGGTCGCCTCGATCATGAGCAGCGTCGTCTCGCTATCGGGCACCTGGCGCCAGGTGCACGCCTTCGGCAGGTAAACCCAGTCGCCTTCCCGGTAGCGCAGCGGCCCGAATTCGGTTTCGACCAGACCGGCGCCCCGGTGGACGAAACACAGCAGGTCGCCGTCGACATGGCGGGTGTAGAACGGCATCGGCTCGTGGCGGCGGCTCAACAGGATTCGGCAGTCGGCGTTGCTGAACATCAGCAGGGGGCCGCCGTTGGCGTCGGTGGCGTCACCCGGCTTGAGCTCGCTGGCCAGCACGTCGATGGGACGCAGCGGGCCGACCGACCGGTAGGCGGTGGGGTCGTGGCGACGGTAGAGGTTCGCCGTGCGGCCGGTGAATCCGCCCCGGCCCAGCTCGTCGTCCTTGAGCCCGTCGAGGTCGGCGTGCAGGCGTTGCGGTGTCTTGCCTTTTCGCAAGTGGACGAAGGATTCCATGATGACCCCCGGCTCGGGCGACGAACAAAACTGAAAGTGACATTACTTTTTGTTTCTGGATCACACAAGGACCGGTGCATGTTCGGCGGGAGTCACATGCGCCACGCACGCCTCCGGGCAGGAAGGGGCCAGGAAGGGGTCAGGAAGGGGCATTGTCTGGCAAGCAGCCGATCGCTTCTCCGCCGAGGCTGCTGTGGCGGGTGTTCCGTCCGCTCCGTCCGTCAGTCGCGGACGCGCACCACGACCTTGCCTTTGGCGGTGCGGTTCTCCAGGGATGCGACCGCGGCGGCGGCCTCCTCCAGGGGGTAGACCTCCGGGTTGGGGGCGGCCAGTTGGCCCGAGCTGAGCAGCTTTTCGAGCCCGGCCCACTGCTCGGCCAACGCGTTTGGATGCGTCGCTGTCCAGGCGCCCCAGCCCACGCCGACCACGTCAATGTTATTGAGCAGCAACCGGTTCACCCTCACGGTCGGGATCTCACCACCGGTGAAGCCAACGACCAGCAGCCGCCCACCCGGGGCGAGCGAGCGTAGCGAATCGGTGAACCGGTCGCCGCCGACCGGGTCCATTACGACGTCGACGCCGCGACCGCCGGTGAGCTCCTTGACGGCGTCCTTGAACCCGTCGGCCAACACCACGTCGGTGGCCCCGGCGGCCGTCGCGACGTCCGCCTTCTCTTCGGTGCTGACGACCGCGATGGTGCGGGACGCGCCGAGCAGCGATGCCAGCCGCAGCGTCGATGTCCCGATGCCGCCGGCGGCGCCATGCACCAGCACCGTCTCGCCGTGGGCCAGCCGGCCGCGCACCGTCAGGGCGAAGTACACGGTCAGGTCGTTGAACAGCAGGCCGGCGCCCGCCTCGAAACTCACGTTGTCGGGAAGCCTGAACACCCGGTCGGGCTGCAGGATCGCGACCTCGGCCATGCCGCCGGACAGCATCGTCAGTCCGACGACCCGGTCGCCGGCTTTCACGTGTGCGTTGTCCGGCGCCGAGCGGACCACGCCGGCGATTTCGGCTCCCAGCACGAACGGCGGCTCGGGGCGGTACTGATAGAGGCCCCGGGTCAGTAGGGCGTCGGGGAAGGCGGCACCGGCGGCGTGCACCTCGACGACCACGCCGTCACCCGACGGTTCGTCGACCTCCGCCACCTCGATCGCGTCCGGACCGTCCAGCCGAATCACCCGTGCAGCCCGCATGGTCGGACAGCCTACTGCCGAGTCAAAATCCGTCGGCGACCCGCACCACCGCCCGCCCGGTGAACTTGCCGGCGCGCACTTCATCCAGCACATCGACCACGTCCTTGACGTCGACGTCGCTGGTGAGTGAGTCGAGGTGACGCGGCCGCAACGAATCGCCCAGCAGCGCCCACAGTTTGCGGCGCGGGCCGATCGGCATCTGCACCGAATCCATTCCCAGCAGCGCGATGCCGCGCAGGATGAACGGCAGCACCGTGGTGTGCAACGCCGGACCACCGGTCAGCCCGCTGGCGGCCACCGCCCCGCCGTAGTCGATGGCGCTGAGCACGTCGGCCAGCGTCGCGCCGCCGACGCAATCCACCGCGGCCGCCCAGCGCGCCTTGACCAGCGGCCGCGGTTTGGCATCGGGATCTTGCGGCAGCCGGCCGATAACCTCTGCGGCGCCAAGCTCTTTCAGCAACCCGGCGGCCGCCTCCTTGCCGGTTGAGGCGACCACCCGATAGCCCGCGGCGGCCAACAGGTCCACGCTGACCGAGCCGACACCGCCGGAGGCGCCGGTGACGACCACCGACCCAGCGCCGGGTTCCCCAGGTCTTACGCCCCAGTCGATCAGCGCTTGCACGCTCATCGCGGCGGTGAAGCCGGCGGTCCCGATCGCGGCGCCCTCGTGCGGGCTCAACGCGCCGAGCGCCACGACCTGGTCGGCCGGCAGCCGCGCGTATTCGGCGTAGCCGCCGTGGTGGCCGGTGCCGATCTGGTACCCGTGGGCCAGCACCTTCTCGCCGACGGTGAAGTCGGGTGACCCAGACTCGACGACCTCGCCGGTCAGGTCGATGCCCGGCACCACCGGGTAGCTGCGCACCACGCCGCCGCCCGGGGTCAGCGCCAGCGCGTCCTTGTAGTTGACGCTCGAATAGAGCACCCGGATCGTCACCTCACCGGGCGGCAGGTCGGAGTGGCTCAACGTCTCGACCGACGCGGTTATCCGGTCACCATCTTCGCGAGCGACGAGCGCTTGAAACGTATCCATGCCTCGACGCTAACCTCACCGTATGGATTCCTTTCCACTCGGTCGCTTTTCGGTCTCCCGGGTCGGCTTCGGCGCCATGCAGTTACCGGGCCCGAACGCGTTCGGCCCGCCCCGGGACCGCGACGAGGCGCTGGCCGTGCTGCGTCGGGCGGTCGAACGCGGCGTCGACCACATCGACACCGCCCAGTTCTACGGTCCCGACGTCGCCAACGAGCTCATCCGCGAGTCGCTGCACCCCTACCCGGACAACCTGGCGCTGGTGAGCAAGGTCGGCGGGCGCCGCGACGACAGCGGCGGCTGGGTGCCGGTCGACGGGCCGGCCGACTTGCGCCGCGACATCGAGACCAACCTGCGCACCCTCGGCGTCGACCAACTGGCCGCGGTCAACCTGCGCGTGTTCGAGAGCGACGGTCCGGATCAGCTCTTCGACGACCAGCTTTCGGTCATGATCGAAGCCCGCGACGAGGGACTGATCGGCGGTATCGGGCTCAGCAACGTCAACCGGTCACACCTGGTGCATGCCTTGGAGCGCACCGAAATCGCCTGTGTCCAAAACGCATTCAACCTTATTCACCGCGAGTCGACACCCGTGCTTGAGGAGTGCACGGCGCGCGGGATCGCGTTCGTTCCGTTCTTCCCGCTGGGGGCCGCCTTCATACGGCCCAACCCGGTGCTCACCCACCAACTGGTGGTCGATGCCGCCGAGCGGCTCGGGCGTACGCCGGCGCAGGTCGCGTTGGCGTGGACGCTGAGCCTGGCGCCCAACGTGCTGCTGATCCCCGGCACGTCGTCGGTGCGGCACCTGGAGGAGAACTTGGACGTCGCAACCATCGAGCTCGACGACGAGGTCCGCGAGCAGCTGAACGCCGTCGCTGCCTGAGCCTATTTGAGCTCGGCCGACGACAGGCCCAGCAATCGGCGGGCGACCACCAACTGCTGGATCTGCTGGGTGCCCTCGAAGATGTCCAGGATCTTGGAATCGCGCGCCCACTTTTCCAGCATTGATTGCTCGGAATAGCCTGCGGTGCCTGCCAATTCGACGGTCTTGAGGGTGACGTCGCTGGCCATGCGGCCGGCCTTGGCCTTGCTCATCGACGCCTCTTTGGAGTTGGGGATCTTGTTGTCGGCCTGCCACGCCGCGCGCAGCGACAGGAGGTAGGCGGCCTCCCAGTCGGCCTCCATCCGCAGGAACTCGGCCGCCGCTGCGCTCTGGGCGTGCGACGGTTTGTCGTAGGAGATCTCCACCCCGGCCTCGGTGAGTATCTTGCGGATTTCCTCCAGGGCGGCGCGGCCGACCCCGATGGCCATGGCGGCCACTATGGGCCGGGTGTTGTCGAAGGTCTCCATCACACCGGAAAAGCCTTTGCCGACTTCGATTTCCGGGTTGCCGAGCAGGTTTTCCTTAGGAATGCGGACGTTGTCGAACCGGATCGCCGCGGTGTCGGAGCCTTTGATGCCGAGCTTGCGCTCGAGCCGTTCGACCGTGACGCCGGGGTGCTCGCGCGGAACGATGAAAGACTTGATCGCCGCGCGCCCCTGCGACTTGTCCAGCGTGGCCCACACCACGATGTGGGTGGCGCGCGAGCCGGCGGTGACATAGATCTTTTCGCCGTTGATCACGTACTCGTCGCCGTCCAGCTTGGCGGTAGTCGACACCGCCGCCGAGTCGGAGCCGAAGCCGGGTTCGGTGATGGCCATCGCCGCCCACACCTTGCCCAGGCGTTCCAGCTGTTCGTCGGTGGCGACGGCGGAGATGGCCGCGTTGCCCAACCCCTGGTACGGGATCGACAACATCATCGCGACGTCGCCCCAGCAGGCCTCCAAGGTCTGCAGCAGCGCCGCCATGTTGGCGCCGTTGTGGTTTTGGTCTCTGTCTTGGTTTTCGTCGCCCAGATTGTCGGCACCGGCGAATTCGATCGACTCCGAGGCGCCCGCGAACAGGTTGTACAGCGTGTCGAGTTCGACCGGGTAGGCGTGTTCCTTCAGGTCGTACTTGCGGGCGATGGGGCGCATCAGCTCCGCGGCGCCCTGATGGGTCTTGACGACGACCGCTTGCAGCTTGCGGGGCAGCTCCAAATTGATTGCCATGATTAAACTTTCAGCTCGAGTGTGAATAACGACCTAGATGACGACAACGCCCTCGGCCACGCCGATGGCCCGCAGGTCGCGATACCAACGCTCGACCGGGTGTTCTTTCGTAAAGCCGTGGCCGCCGAGCAGCTGCACGCCGTCCAGGCCGATCTGCATGCCCTTGTCGGTGCCCAGCCGCTTGGCCAGCGCCGCTTCGCGAATGAAGGGCAGGCCCTGTTCGGCGCGGGCCGCGCCGCGCCAGGTGATCAACCGCAGCCCGTCCAGCTCGATGGCGATGTTGGCGCACATGAACGCGACGGCCTGACGATGGGCGATCGGCTCGCCGAAGGCCTCGCGCTCCTTCACGTAGGGCACGACGTAGTCGAGCACCGCGTGCGAGGTGCCCACCGCCAGCGCCGCCCAGCCCAGCCGGGCCAGCGCGATCGCCTCGGAGTAGTCCTCTTCCGTTGCTTCGTCCTCGCCGAGCCGTGCGCTCAGCGGGACCGAGACCCCGGAGAGCTCCACGTGGCCCAGGGCCGCCGCGCGGATGCCCATGCTCGGATCCGCCTTGACGGTAAGGCCTTTCGTCGACGACTCGACGATGAACAGGGCCGGCTTGCCGTCCAGTTGCGCGCCGACGATGAACAGCTCGGCGTCGGCCGCCGCCGGGACCAACGACTTCACGCCGTCGAGGCGGTAGCCGCCCGGGGTGCGCACCGCAGTGGTTGCCAGGCGGGTCGGGTCGAACAGCGGTTGCGGCTCGGCGATGGCGACGCAGGCCTGGGGAACGTTCTCGCCGGCGAACTCGTGAAGATAGGTGGCCTGCTGGTCCGCGCTGCCCCAGTGGGTGAGCGCGGCGGCCACGCCCCCGGGGGCCAGGATCGGCAACGCCAGACCCATGTCGCCGTAGGCCAGCGCCTCGGCCACCAGCACGTTGGTCACGCTGGAGCGGTGTGCGGCGATGCCGTCGAAGTCCTCGGGGATGTTGATCGCGGTGATGCCCAACTCGGCGGCCTTGGCGATGAGGTCGGGCGGGTAGGTCGCGGCCTCGTCGGCGTCGTGAGCCGCGGGCCGCAGCACCTCCTCGGCGAATTCGTTGAGGGTCTCGACGATCATCTTCTGGTCGTCGTCGGGCGTCAGGTCGAAGTAGTCCTTGCCGCTCGACTTGAGCCGGGTCGGCCCGCTGCGCAGATTCTGGAGGCGTTTGAACTGCCGGGAGGCAGCGGCGGAAGTGGAGAAGACTGTCTTCGTGCCGTACTGCAGCCCGCGGTTGAGCGGATCGCGCAGATGGTATTTGTCCAGGAAATCCTGGCCCATGAGCGGGGTGAGCAGTGCGATGGCGATGTCGACGCTCGTGCGTTTGTGCGGTTGCAGCCCGACCCCGCTCTGGTGGTCTTTCCGTTTGCGGCGGGGGCGGGCGGATTCTGAAGACTTCGTTGAACCGGAACGAGTGTCGGTCATGTCGGCAGCCTGTAGTAGTTGGGGCAATGCGGATGAGCCTATCTTACTCCGGAGTAAGATCACAGAGAACACTTGTTAACTAATTCACAGCCCCGGCCGCATCGAGGCTGCGCAGGACGTGGTCGTGCAGGGGCCCGTTCGTCGCCACCGCGCTGCCGCGGTGCGGTCCCGCGACGCCGTCCAGGCCGGTCAGGCTCCCGCCCGCCTCGCGCACCAGGATGTCGAGGGCCGCGAGGTCCCATACCGACACGTCGGGTTCGGCGGCGATGTCGACGGCCCCCTCGGCCACCAGGCAATACGAGAGGAAGTCGCCGAAGGCGCGCACCCGCCATACGGCGTCGGTCAGCGCGATGAAGCGTTCCCGCAGCCCGCGCTGCGCCCAGCCGGACAGGCTGGAGAACGAGAGACTGGCCGAATCCAGTTGCGCCACAGAGGAAACCGACAGCTGGCGGGGCGGTGCGCCGTCGACCGCGACGAAGGCGCCCCGGCCGCGCGCCGCCCACCACCGACGCTGCAACGGGGGCGCGCTGACGACGCCGACCGCGGGCACACCGTCTTCGAGCAACGCGATCAAACTGGCCCACACCGGCACGCCGCGCACGAAGTTCTTGGTGCCGTCGATGGGGTCGATGACCCACTGTCGTCCGGTGAACGTGGTGGTTCCGCCGAACTCCTCGCCGACGATGCTGTCGCGCGGCCGTTCGCGCCCGAGCACCTCGCGCAGGTCGGTTTCCACCGCGCGATCGGCGTCGGTGACCGGTGTCAGGTCCGGTTTGGTGTCAACGCGCAGGTCGAGCGCCCCGAATCGGGCGGAGGTCAGCGCATCCGCGCGGTCGGCCAGCGTCAGCGCCAACGCCAGATCGTCCTGACTCATGACGCAGTCCTATCACGGCCCCTACCATGGCGGCGTGTGGGAATTCGGTGTGCTGCTCCTGCTGGTTGCCGTCCTGGCGGTCGCTCTCGCCCAGCGGTTCCTCCCTCGCGGCCCCCGCGGCGAGCTGCTGAACGGCACGCTGCTGGTGACCGGGGTGAGCCCGCGACCGGAGGCCACCGGTGAACAGTTCGTCACCATCGCCGGTGTGATCAACGGGCCGACCGTCAGCGAGCACGCGGTGTATCAGCGCATGGCGGTCGATGTCGACCACTGGCCGACCATGGGCCAGTTGTTTCCGGTGGTGTACTCACCGAAGAATCCGGACAACTGGAGGCTGGCACCGCCCGAGCCGCCCCCGGTGTAGCGCCCGTCATCCGGCCGCGGGCGGCCGCGCCCTCACCGTGATGCGGACGCCGTAACGCGGGATGACACCCGCGGCCCGCGAACGGGCCGATAGGCGCCGTTCAGTGAATCCCGGGGCGGCGGTAATCATCGGCGATTGTTCAAGTTATCGACGACGCCCTGTAGTACCTCCGGATGCCGCAAGAACGGCGTGATGATGTCCACCGGCAACGGGAAGACGACGGTCGAATTCTGGTCCGCGCCCAATTCCAACAGCGTTTGCAGATAACGCAATTGCAGGGAGGCGGGGCTCTTCGAGAGGGTTTCCGCCGCTTCACGCAGCTCTTCGGAAGCCTGCAATTCCCCGCGGGCGTTGATGATTTTGGCGCGGCGTTCGCGTTCGGCTTCGGCTTCGCGGGCCATCGCCCGCTGCATCGACTCGGGAATCTCGACGTCTTTGATCTCCACGACGCGGACCTGCACGCCCCACGGTTCGGTCTGCTTTTCGATGATCGTGCGCAGATCGCTGTTGAGGTCCTCGCGGTGCGCCAGCAGCGTGTCCAGGTCGGCCCGGCCCAGCAGCGAACGCAGCGTCGTCTGGGCGATCTGCGAGGTGGCCACCGCGTAGTTTTCCACCGCCAGAATCGCTTTCAGCGGTTCCATCACCTGGAACATGACGACGGCGTTGACGCGGGCCGGCACGTTGTCGCGGGTGATCACCTCCTGCGGCGGGATGGTCAGCGTCACCAGCCGCTGGTCAACGCGGATCATCTTGTCCAGAAAGGGGATAAGGAAACGAAGCCCGGGACCGTACAGGGGGCGCACATGCCCCATCCGGAAGACGACGCCGCGTTCGTACTCACGCAGCACGGCCAGCGACCACACCGCGAGCACGGCAAGCGCGACAATCCCGGCGATGACGACGACGATCACAACGGTAGTCATGTTGTCTTGCCCTCCTTGCTTTCCCAGCTGCCCCAGCGAGTGGAATACCTGTCTATCGCCGCGGCCGCCTGGTCCTCGAGCGCGGTGCGGTGCGGGAGGTGCTCCGGCGCGTTGGACGGGGTGTTCCACAGGTGGCGGCCCAGCGGCAGGCCGAGCAGCGCGACCACCAGGATGGTGCCGGTCAAGACCAACACGTCACTGCCCGAGTGGTTGGCGACCAACGTGGCCAGGGGCAGCACGATTCCGAAAGCCGCCACGCAACACGCGATCCCGCGGTGGAACCGTCCGGCGTCCGAATGCGGCCACGGGTCCACCTCGCGGCTGATCTCCCGGCCATGATCGGACGTCGTGCAGCTGGATTTGACGGGACAACTGTTGCACACCACCGGTTGGGCGCGATATCGCATGACCCGGTGCCGCGGATCAAACGAAGTCGGCCATAGCCAATGATCCTGTGGGCACACCCAGGCGTCATGATCGGGCCGGTAGCTGAATTGGCCTGTGCGCCAA
Source organism: uncultured Actinomycetota bacterium (assembly GCA_963850895.1). Classification (GTDB taxonomy): domain Bacteria; phylum Actinomycetota; class Actinomycetes; order Mycobacteriales; family Mycobacteriaceae; genus Mycobacterium. The sequence continues at coordinate 195,916 of CAWKNK010000015.1, forward strand.
CGGGCGGCGCGCGCCGACGCCCGTCGGGCCATCGAGTCGAAACTCCAGCCGATGGCCAGCAGGGCCAGGGAATACCCGGCGATCAGCCAGACGGAGGCAGCCGGTTGAGTCACCGGTCAATCCTTCGCCGACACCGTGGCACCGGTCTCCGGCTCGGTTGGGGCTTCGACGTACAGCGGATGTTCGGGCAACTCTTGAACCGTCGAACCCGTGCGGAAATGCCGCAACGCGGTCCAGGCGATCCAAACGAACGGCAGCACACCGCCGACGATCAGGATGACGTCGCCCGGCATCCGCAGCCATTCGATCACCGCATTGCCGGGTCTGGTGATGTAGCCCAACGAACGAGCCTCGAAGTAGCCGTCGTTGACCGAGTGGTAGAGCTGCAGAATGCCCAGCGGCAACAGGGTGACGAACACCATCCACGCCAGGCCGATGTTCATGCACCAGAACGAGACTCGCGCCAGCTTCTCGGGCCACTTGTCGGCCGGGATCACGTAGCGGAACGCGAACATCGCCAGGCCGACGGCGAGCATGCCGTAGACGCCCATCATCGCGCCGTGTGCATGGTTGGCGGTCAGCGCGGTGCCGATCTGGTAGTAGGACACGATCGGCAGGTTGATCAGGAATCCGAAGATGCCTGCGCCCAGGAAGTTCCAGAAGCCCACCGCGACCAGGAACATGACCGCCCAGCGATGCGGGAAGGGGTTGGCGTCGCCCGACTGCTGTCGCGCCCCCAGCTGCAGGAACGCCCACGCCTCGACGGTGAGGAAGGTCAGCGGAATGACTTCGGCCGCCGAGAAGAACGCGCCCAGCGCCATGTGTTCCACCGGGGTGCCCGAGAAGTACAGGTGGTGCATGGTGCCGATGACGCCGCCCGCGGAGTACAGGATGACATCAAGGAAGATCACGCCCAGCGCGATCCGTTCGCGCACCACGCCCAGCAACACGAACATGTAGGCCACCATCACCGTGGTGAACAGCTCGAGGAAGTCCTCGACCCACAGGTGCACTACCCAGAACCGCCAGAATTCGGCGACGGTGTAATGCGTGCCGCTGCTGGCCAGCAGCCCGACGGTGTAGAACGCCGGGATGGCCAGCCCGGAGAAGAAGAAGAGCCACGGCATGTTCATCTTCGACTCAACCTTGAGTCTGGGGCGGATGCCGCGCCAGATGATCGCAATCCACACGAACATGCCGATGATCAGCAGGATCTGAAACAGCCGCGGCAGGTCGAGATACTCCCACTGCTGGGAGAACAGCCCGCCCGGGGGAATCACTCCGTAGATCGAGAGCGCCTCGCAAATCAGCGAGCCGAACACCACCACCGCGACCGCGCCCAGCAACACGTAGGCCAGCAAGCCCTGACGGCGCGGCTCGCGGCGGGCGATGAACGGCACCAGGAAGATGCCACCGGCCAGGAAGGCCGCCGCGGTCCAGAACAGCGCCAGTTGGACATGCCAGGTGCGGGCCAGGTTGTACGGCAGCACACGGGCCAGATCCAGCCCGAAGAAGTTCGACAAGTCGGCCCGGTAATGCTCGGCCGCCGCGCCCAGCAGCGTCTGCGCCAGGAACAGCACCGACACGATGGCGAAGAACCACACACAGGCGCGCTGCGCGGGCGTCAGGCTTACTTCGCCCGGTTGGCGGAACGACAGCGTGGATGTCTCGGCGCTGTGCCAGCCGACCTTCTGGCTCCACCGCCCGTAGACCGCGAACATGATTCCGATGCCACCGAGCAACGCGATCAGCGACAGCGCCGACCACACGATCACCGGAGCGGTCGGGCCGTTGTCGACCCGCGGCTCGGCCGGCCAGTTATTGGTGTAGCTGTACTTGTGGCCGGGGCGTTCGGCCGCGCCTGCCCAGGCCGTCCACGCGAAGAACGCCGTCAGGTCGCGGATCTGCGCCTTGTCGGTGATCATCCGGGGCAGCAACCCATATTTGGTCGAGTTCTCACCGAAGTAGGCCGCGTAATGATCCTGGATACGGTCGAACGCCGCGGCCTGCCGGTCGGTGAACACCAACGTGTTGGTGGCGGGGTTGTAGCGGTTGGTGCGGAATTCGGTGACCACTCGGTCGCGCGGATCGGCCACGCCCTGCGCCCGCAGCTGATCGGTGACGTCCTGCGTCGCCATCCGCAGGTACTCGGCGGTGTAGTCAGGTCCCAGGTATGCGCCATGGCCCAGCACCGAGCCGTATTCCATCAGGCCCCGAGCCTGGTAGAGCTCCTGCCCTCGGGTGATGTCGTCGCCGGTGAACAGCAGTTGGCCCGATTCGTTGACGACCTTGTCCGGCATTGGCATCGATGCCGAGTACGTGCGGTAGGCCAGGATGCCCATGACCAGGAAGCCGAAGATCATCACCAGGGCGACGCCCTGAATCCAGCCTTTGCCTATCAGGGGCTGCGAGGATGCGTGTTGAGCGGTCTGTTGAGCGGCCATATGCGAGTCTCCCGTCTTCAAAACGCCAATCGCCGTCGCAAGTCCCTAGGGGCCCAATGGCATCCATTTGGGGACCAATGCCTCTGGGGGAGAGGTGTTCCCGGTCATAACGTCAAAGCTGAGCGAGGTGAAAGTTGTCCGCTACAGCTCAACAGAGGAAACCGCGATGAGCAATAGCCATCCAGCGCCGGCAGTCGTCGTGGGTGTGGACGGATCGAGGGCGGCGACGCAGGCGGCTCTGTGGGCGATCGATGAGGCGGTCAGCCGAGACATCCCGATGCGACTGGTCTACGTCATCGATCCGCGGGACGCTTCCACCGCGCGTGCCTGCGAAGCGCGTCTTGCCGCCGCAAGGACGGCGCTGGCCGACGCCCATCGGTCCGTGGATGCCACCGGCGTCCCGGTCAAGATCGAGACCGACATTCTCTGCGGGAGGCCGCTGACCAAGCTGATGGAGGAGTCGAGGTCGGCGGCCTTGATCTGTGTCGGTTCGATCGGACTCAACCACGCCTGTCATGGCGGCACCTCCGTCGCAACCTCCTTGGCCCGCTCCGCCCGGTGCCCGGTGGCCGTGATCCATCAGCCGGCCAGACGGTCGGCAACCCCGAAGGTCAGCAGCGTCTTGGCCGAAGTCGACAACGGCATGGTGCTGCGGCACGCGTTCGAGGAGGCGAGGCTGCGCGGAGCCGCGGTGCGCGCGCTCTGGGTGTGCCGGGGTGAGGACGCTCACGATGTCGGCGACGGAATGCGCTCGGCGCAAGCGCAATTGAGTCGACGGCTCGCGCGGTGGACGCGGTTGTATCCCGACGTGCGAGCGGAGTCCGCAATGGTGCGCGGCAGTGTGGAGCAGTACCTGCGCGCCAACCCCGAAGCGGGCCAGTTGCTGGTCACCGATTCTCACACCGCTGAGCAGGTCTGCAACGCCGGGCATTCCGTGCTGGCGATACGGTGCAGCAACTTGTGACGGCGATAGTGGATCTGATCGACCGCGCCGACGTGGAGGCGCTACTGCGCCGCTTCTATGGGCGCGCGTTGGACGACGAGGTGCTGGCCGAACCGTTCGCCGAATTGCGGGCCGTCGGTTTGGACGCACACGTTCCGACGATGTGCGATTTTTGGGAGACCGTCCTCTTTCGCGTGGGACGCTACCGTGGGAGCGCGCTGCAGGCGCACCGCGAGATCCACCGGCGGACTCCATTGTCCAACCGCCACTTCCTGCGATGGCTCACCATCTGGCACGACACCGTCGACGAGATGTATCGCGGACCGGCCGCTGACCGGGCAAAGGTTCAGGCCGCCAGGATCGCCTGGGCTATGCACCGCCGGCTGACCGGACTCGATGCGCCCGAGCTGCTAGCCACAGTCGCGCCGTGATCAGCCGTGACTGATCCGCAGTAGCTTAGTCAGGTTGGGCAGCTTGACGCGGGGGCGTCCGTGCGGCTCACCGGCGGCACGCTCATGACGGTCGATGATCTCCCAGTGTGCGGAGGTGACCAGTTTCGGCTGCCGTGAGGCGAGCCAGTCGGCCAGCTTGTCGGCGTGGTCGTCGGGTAAATCCGCCAGACCGCCTTCTTTCGCGCGGTCCAGCTCGGCGAGCAGGGTATCGACGGTCTCCTGGGAGTCCTTTTTGTTGGTGCCGATCACACCGGTCGGTCCGCGCTTGATCCAACCGACGACGTATTCGTTGCGGCTGCCGTCCACCCGGCCTGCGGTGTTGGGGATCGTCGCGGTCTTGTCGTCGAACGGCAGCCCCGGAGTGGGCACTCCGCGATAGCCGACCGACCGCACCACCAGCTGAACCGGCAACTCCTCGCGCTCGCCGGTGTCCTTGGCGGACACCCGCCCGTTCTCGTCGGTGACGAGTTCGTTGCGGCCCAGCACAATCCGCTCCACCCTGTCCTCGCCCTTGATCTCGATCGGAGAGGTCATGAATCGCAGCACGATTCGACGGTGACCGGGACGCGCGTCGCGCTGTGCGTAGTCCCGCAGCACGTTGATGTTCTGCTTGGCCGTTTTGCCTGCCGCGGCCGCGTCTTCGTCGGTGACGCCCTCCAGTTGGGCGGGATCGACGATCACGTCGACCCCCTCGAGGTCTCCCAGCTCACGCAGCTCGAGCGTGGTGAAGGCGGTCTGCAGGGGCCCCCGCCGGCCGAGGACCACCACTTCCTCGACGCCGCATGGCCGCAGCGAATCCAGCGCGTGATCGGCGATGTCGGTGACCCCCAGCACGTCGGGATCGGTGACCAGGATGCGCGCCACGTCGAGTGCCACGTTGCCGTTGCCGACGACCACGGCGCGGGCGCCCGAGAGGTCGGGTGTCGCCTCCTCGAAATTGGGATGCGCGTTGTACCAACCGACGAAGTCGACGGCGGCGACACTGCCCGGCAGGTCCTCACCGGGGATGTTGAGCGCGCGGTCGGACTGCGCCCCGACGGCGTAGACGACGGCGTCGTAGCGTTCGGCCAGCTCGCTGGACTGGACGTGTTCACCGACCACCACGTTGCCGAAGAATCGGAAGCGGGGATCTTCGGCGGTCTTTTCGAACTGCTTGCTGATCGACTTGATCTTCGGGTGGTCGGGCGCGACGCCGGAGCGCACCAGCCCCCACGGGGTCGGCAGCATTTCCAGCATGTCGACCGCTATATCCATGTCCTCGGACGCGTCGGCCGCCTTCAGCAAGGATGACGCGGCGAAGAACCCCGACGGTCCGGAGCCGACGATTGCAACGTGGTATGGGCGCATACTCGACCTTCTATTCGTGCCCGGTTAGCGCGCGGGGGGCTGTGTCGGCGCGCGGCGCGGGGTGCACATGATCGTGACTCGATGCTAAACGCATGACCGCTGGTCGTGGCCCGAGCACTCGCCGGGGGCCGAGGTGCTTGGGGGACCCCGGTAACGTTGTTCGGTGTGGAACCCGACCGTCAAGCCGACATCGCCGCCCTTGACTCCACCCTGACCACGGTGGAGCGGGTGCTGGATGTGGACGGTCTGCGCGGCCGCATCGAGAAGCTCGAGCATGAGGCGTCCGATCCCCAATTGTGGGATGACCAGGCCCGGGCGCAGCGGGTGACCAGTGAGTTATCGCACGCTCAAGGGGAGCTGCGCCGGATCGAGGAGTTGCGCGGGCGCCTCGACGACCTGCCGGTGCTCTACGAGATGGCGGCCGAAGAAACCGAAGGCGCGGCCAGCAAAATAGAAGCGCTCGCCGAGGCGGACGCCGAGCTGAAGGCGCTGCGCGCCGATATAGAAGCCACCGAGGTGCGCACCCTGCTTTCGGGTGAGTACGACGAGCGCGAGGCGCTGGTCACCATCCGTTCCGGCGCCGGCGGGGTGGACGCCGCCGACTGGGCCGAGATGCTGATGCGGATGTATATCCGGTGGGCCGAGCAGCACAAATACCCCGTCGAAGTGTTCGATACCTCCTATGCCGAGGAGGCGGGCATCAAGAGCGCGACGTTCGCGGTGCACGCTCCGTTCGCCTACGGGACGTTGTCCGTCGAGCAGGGCACCCATCGCCTGGTGCGGATCAGCCCGTTTGACAACCAAAGCAGACGTCAGACGTCGTTCGCCGAAGTCGAGGTTCTTCCGGTGGTGGACACCACCGATCACATCGACATCCCGGAAGGCGATGTGCGCGTTGATGTTTACCGCTCCAGCGGGCCCGGCGGCCAATCCGTGAACACCACCGACTCGGCGGTTCGTTTAACCCACATCCCAACGGGTATCGTCGTGACTTGCCAGAACGAAAAATCGCAACTGCAGAACAAGGTTTCGGCGATGCGTGTGCTTCAAGCAAAATTGTTGGAGCGCAAGCGTTCCGAAGAACGCGCGGAGCTGGACGCGTTGAAAGGCGAAGGCGGCAGTTCGTGGGGCAACCAGATGCGCTCCTATGTACTGCATCCGTATCAGATGGTGAAGGATCTGCGGACCGAGTACGAGGTCGGTAATCCGGCGGCCGTCCTGGACGGAGACATCGACGGGTTCCTGGAAGCGGGAATCCGGTGGCGCAACCGAAAACATGACGACTAACACAACTCTTTTCGCCTCGACCGCCCTGACAAAGGCGCTGGGCTGGCACGATTTTTGGCGCGGTGACGTCGGGCAATGGATCATCACCCGCGGTCTGCGGATCGTCATGGTGCTGATCGTGGCGGTGCTGGCGGCCCGGTTCGTGAACTGGGTGGCGCAGCACGTGACCCGTCAGCTCAACGTGGGCTTCGCCGAAAGCGACGCGCTGGTGCGCTCGGAAGCGTCCAAGCACCGCCAGGCCGTGGCGTCGGTGATCTCTTGGGTGTCGGTCGTCATCATCGGCATCTGGGTCATGATGCAGATCGCCAGCGTGCTGCGGTTTTCGGTGGGGGGACTGATCGCGCCGGCCACCGTGGTCGGCGCTGCGCTGGGTTTCGGCGCGCAGCAGTTGGTGAGAGACCTGCTGTCCGGCTTCTTCATCCTGGTGGAGAGGCAGTACGGCTTCGGGGATCTGGTCACCCTGACCGTCGTTTCCGCGACGGAAGCCAGCGGCACGGTCGAGAACGTGACGTTACGGGTGACCCGACTGCGCTCGCCGGATGGCGAGGTGTTGACGATTCCCAATGGGCAGATCGTCAAGGTGGTCAACCTGTCCAAGGATTGGGCGCGCGCGGTGGTGGACATCCCGGTGTCCACGAACGCCGACCTGAACCGGGTCAACGAGGTCTTGCACCAGGAATGCGACCGCGCAATGGACAACCCGGTGCTGGGAGCATTGCTGTTGGATGCGCCCACCGTGATGGGTGTGGAGAGCATCGAAGTCGACACCGTCACCCTGCGTCTGGTGGCCCGGACCCTGCCCGGCAAGCAGTTCGAGGTCGGCCGGCAGTTGCGTGTCATGGTCATTCGTGCACTGGCCCGCGTCGGCATCGTGACCGCGGCGGACGCGACGGTGGGCCTGGTGGAAGACCCGGCCGTCCCGGCCGCCGAGGCCGCCGAAGACCGAATCGACGATGACGTGCAAGGTGCGGTGCAGAAGCGTTGAAGTTCACCCTGAGCATCCTCGAGAAGCGCGGCGAAGACTCGGATGCGGAACGCCGCTGGCCGCACTACATCTTCGGCGGGCGAGTCCGCACGTCGACCTTCGTGTTGATCATCGCTTTTTTCCTCGTGTGGTGGGTCTACGACACCTACCGCCCGGAACCGGCGCCCAAGCCACCGGCGCAGCAAGTGGTGCCGCCGGGTTTCGTGCCCGACCCGAACTACACCTGGGTGCCGCGCAGTCGCGTCCAGCAGCCGCCTTCCACCGACACGTACACGCCGACCCCGACGAGCACGCCGCCACCACCACCAGTGACGACGACCACGACAACGCCGCCGTTCCAGCTGCCGCAGCTGCCGTGCCTGCTGCCGGCGCCGTTCTGCCCGCCCAGTCCGAGCCCGACCGCACCGCCGCCTCAGCTACCGCAGCCGGGGCCCGGTCCGGCGCCTAGTTCGCCGCCGCCAGCCAGTTGACTTGGCCTGCCAGCGAAAGTCACGGCTACACTGGCGTGCCGTGATGATCACCCTGGACCATGTCAGCAAGAAGTACAAAGCGTCGGCCCGGCCGGCGTTGGAGGACGTCAACGTCAAAATCGACAAGGGTGAATTCGTCTTCCTGATCGGCCCGTCGGGTTCCGGTAAGTCGACGTTCATGCGGCTGCTGTTCGGCGAGGAGAATCCGACCGCCGGCGACATCCGGGTGTCGAAGTTCCACGTCAACAAGCTGCGCGGCCGTCACATACCGAAGCTGCGTCAGGTGATCGGAACCGTCTTTCAGGACTTTCGCCTGCTGCAACAAAAGACCGTGTACGAGAACGTCGCCTTCGCGCTGGAGGTGATCGGCCGACGGACCGACGCGATCAACCGGGTGGTGCCCGAGGTGCTGGAAACCGTCGGCCTGTCCGGCAAGGCGAACCGGCTGCCACACGAGTTGTCCGGTGGCGAGCAGCAACGCGTGGCGATCGCGCGCGCGTTCGTCAACCGGCCCCTGGTTCTGCTGGCCGACGAGCCGACTGGCAATCTCGACCCGGACACCAGTAAGGACATCATGGATTTGTTGGAGCGGATCAACCGCACGGGGACGACGGTGCTGATGGCGACGCACGATCACCACATCGTCGACTCGATGCGTCAGCGCGTCGTGGAGCTGTCTCTGGGGCGGCTGGTTCGCGACGAGCAGCGCGGCATCTATGGGATGGACCGCTAAGTGCGCTTTGGCTTCCTGTTCAACGAGGTCCTGACCGGGCTCCGTCGCAACGTCACGATGACGGCCGCGATGGTCCTCACAACGGCCATTTCCATCGGCCTGTTCGGTGGCGGTCTGCTGGTGGTCCGGCTGGCCGACAACTCGCGGGAGATCTATCTCGACCGCGTCGAGACGCAGGTGTTCCTCACCGACGACATCTCCGCCAACGACGCGACGTGCGCGTCCGGCCCGTGTAAAGCGCTGCGGGACAAGATCGATGCACGGCAAGACGTCAAATCGGTGCGCTTCGTCAACCGGCAGGACGCCTACAACGACGCGATCAAGAAGTTCCCGGAGTTCAAGGACGTGGCGGGCAAGGAATCGTTTCCCGCGTCCTTCATCGTCAAGCTGAACAACCCCGAACAGCACGCGGAGTTCGACGCCGCGATGCAGGGGCAGCCCGGGGTGCGCAGCATCCTCAACGAAAAGGATTTGATCGACCGGCTGTTCGCCGTCCTGGACGGTTTGCGGGACGCCGCGTTCGCCGTCGCCCTGGTGCAGGCCGTCGGGGCGATCTTGCTGATTGCCAACATGGTCCAGGTCGCTGCGTACACGCGACGCACCGAAATCGGGATCATGCGGTCGGTCGGCGCCAGCCGCTGGTACACCCAGCTGCCCTTCCTGGTGGAGGCGATGCTGGCCGCGGCCATCGGTGTGGCCATCGCGGTCGCCGGCTTGGTTCTGGTGCGGGCGTGGTTCCTGGACAACGCGTTAAGCCAGTTCTACCAAGCCCATTTGATCGCGAAGGTCGACTATGCCGACATCCTCTACATCGCGCCGTGGTTGTTCCTGCTCGGCGTGTCGATGGCCGGCCTGACCGCCTACGCGACGTTGCGCCTCTACATACGGCGGTAGCTGTGGTCAAAGATTCCGGCCGGGCCAAGGGAGCGGGCGACAAGCGTGGCAGCAAACAGATTGTGGCCACCAATCGCAAAGCGCGGCACAACTATTCGATCCTCGAGGAGTTCGAGGCTGGAGTGGCTTTGCAAGGCACAGAGGTGAAAAGCCTGCGCCAGGGCCATGCATCGCTCGCCGACGCGTTCGCAACCGTCGACGACGGCGAAGTATGGTTGCGCAACTTGCACATTCCGGAGTATCAGCACGGTAGCTGGACCAACCATGAGCCCCGTCGCAATCGAAAGTTGTTGTTACATAGGCAACAAATTGACCGTCTGGTCGGAAAGATACGAGATGGTAACCTCGCCCTCGTGCCAATGTCTCTGTATTTCTCCGAAGGAAAGGTCAAGGTCGAGCTCGCGTTAGCGCGCGGCAAGCGAGCGCACGACAAACGCCAGGACATGGCCCGCCGCGACGCCCAGCGCGAAGTGGTCCGTGAATTGGGCCGCCGAGCCAAGGGCATGAACTGATCGGGGCCGCTTACGCCCAGCTGTCGGCCGTTACGTACGGCGTCAGCGACTTCGTGGGCGGTGTAGCCGCCCGACGGGTAGCCGCGCTGCGCGTGATGCTGGTGGTCTACCCGATCGAGACACTGTTGCTGGGCGCGATGGCCCTCGCCGTGGGTGGGCCGATTTCGCGCGGTGCCATCTTCTGGGGCTGCCTCTACGGCGTCGGAATGGCGGTCGGCATGTGGGCGTTCTTCGCGGCGCTGGGTGCCGGGCCGATCTCAGTAGTCTCACCGTTGGCGGCAGTCCTCAACGCGGCCGTGCCGGTCGCGGTCGGAGTGGCGTGGGGGGAGCGGCCGGGGCAAGCGGCGTCGGTGGGCGTCGTACTGGCTCTCATCGCGGTCATGCTGGTGAGCCGAGAGGCCACTGCCGACGGGGTCACTCCGTATCGATTCACCCCGAAGGTGGCGGGGCTCACGCTCCTGGCCGGCTCGGCGATGGGGCTGAACCTGGTGTTTCTCCATCAGGCGCCGCACGCGTGCAAACTGTGGCCGCTGGTCTTCGCCCGGCTCTCGGCCACCGTGGTGATCTTCGTGATGGCCGCGGCCAGCAAGAACTTGCGGGCGCCGCGCGGGAAGCCGATGAAGCTGGCCTGGGCCGTGGCGGTGCTGGACATCTGCGCCAACGTGACCATGCTGCTGGCGCTGCACACGTGGTTGCTCTCGCTGGCCAGCATCCTGATCTCGCTGTACCCGGCGGCCACGGTCGTGCTGGCCATGGTCGTGCTGCGCGAGCGGCTGACCCGCTGGCAGGGGTTCGGCATGGTGATGGCCATGGGATCCGTGGCGATGATTGCCGCCAGCTGACGGCGGCGCCTGTCGACTAGGTAGCTGCTCGGCCTACTATCCGACCATGGCCGATCGCCCCGTCACGAAGCTTGATAAGTCCGACGTGCTCGCTGGTCTGTTCACAGTGTGGGACGACATCACCGCACTGCTGGACGGGTTGCCGGAAGCGGAATGGCAGGCGGCCAGTCCGCTGCCCGGTTGGGACGTCAAGGCGCTGGTAGCGCACATGATCGGCACCGAGTCCTTCCTCGCCGGCGTCCCCGCCCCCCAGCCCGATATCGACGTCTCGACGCTCGAGCATGTGCGCAACGACATCGGCGTGATGAACGAATGCTGGGTGCGCTATCTCCGCGGGGAAACCGGCGGGGACGTGCTCGCCCGGTTCAGCGACATCACCGCCGATCGACGCAAGGCGCTGACGGGCATGTCCGACGAGGAGTGGGACGCGGTGACGCTGACGCCGGTGGGTCCGGAGAGCTACGGGCGGTTCATGCGGGTCCGCGTGTTCGACTGCTGGATGCACGAGCAGGACATCCGCGAGGCGCTGCGCTGGCCGTCGTCCGATGATCAGCTTGGCGGGCCGGCGTCGGAACTCTCCCTCGACGAGATCGCCGCCACCATGGGTTACGTGGTGGGCAAGCGGGCCAAAGCGCCCGAGGGTTCGCGGGTCTTGTTCGAGCTGACCGGCCCGCTGAGCCGCAGCATTCGTGTCAGCGTCGATGGCCGGGCCCAACTGGTCGACGACTTCGGCGGCCGAGAGCCGACCGTGACGATCCGGCTGGACGGCCTGCAGTTCACCAGGCTCGCCGGCGGGCGACCCATGTGCGCCTCGCGCTCGCAGGACATCGACCTCGGCGGCGACGAGGGCGTTGCCGCCCAGGTCGTCGAGCATCTGAATTTCGTGATCTGATCGCAGCGCAGGCCCGGAACATAAGCCCGTTGCCGCGCGTTGATAGCGGCGTACCATGAATTGTCCTGCCGAAAATCGGCGGGGATGCGAGGGGCTGAACGGTTTCGACTTCGCGCATCGAATCAAGGGAAGCGTGCCGGTGCAGGCAAGAGACCACCGTAAGCGTCGTTGCAACCATATAAGCGCCGATTCACATCAGCGCGACTACGCTCTCGCTGCCTAAGCGACAGCTAGTCCGTCAGACCGGGAAAGCCCTCGACCCGGACCCTGGCGTCAGCTAGAGGGATCCACCGATGAGTCCGGTCGCGGGACTCATCGGGACACCAACAGCGACTGGGATCGTCATCCTGGCTGGTTCGCGTGACCGGGAGATCCGAGCAGAGGCATAGCGAACTGCGCACGGAGAAGTCTTGAGGGAATGCCGTAGGACCCGGGTTCGATTCCCGGCAGCTCCACCAAGAAGTAAATTTCAGAGGGTGTTTTCTTCCCGCCAAACAGGCCACGTCAACGGACCTGATCACTGACCACCGCGGGCTCACGCAAATGGAATGGCACGCCCGGTGGAGTTGACGTTGCAGATAGCGGTGACGAGGTCTGCAATGTCCTGACCTGCAACAAGTAGCCGCCCGCCACCCGCTAGGAGCCCGAAGCGCGCACTCATCCAGTCACTTCGGCAGGTAAAGGAATTGAGCAGGCGCGGCGCATTATCTGGACACCCAGCGGCAGCGCAGCGATGCACAGGCCGCACACCACGGTGAGCGAAATCACCACACCGGTGATTTGTCCAAGCAGGCCGACGGCGAGTAAAGCCGCGCCTTGGCACGTGTACTGCACTGTCACTACTACGGAGACCCGTGTGGTCAAGCCGAGCCGGCCTGTCCGAACCATCGAGGCCGCCCGCTGGACCAGAACGGGAACTGGAGCAACCCCCACACCGATTAACGCGATCCCCGCCACGGCAATGCCGACGTCACGTGCAGGTGCGCTCCCGTGCCCGCCGCTGCTCAAGACCGCGACCCCCGCCAGTACTACTGTGCCAAACCCGGCGATCACGCCACAGACCTTCACCAATTGGGCTTCTGTACCCGGAACCGACCAACGCCAGCACGCGCACAGGCTCACCACCTGGGTGACCGACAGGACCACGAGACCGCTGCCCACCAGCCACCCGGATGCTCCCAGCGCTAACAGGGCAGACGTACCCCACATAAATATTGCGCCAACCGGGATCACTGCCGCGGCTGCCAGCCCGCCAAGCGCGAACAGTCCCGCCCGGCCCACATCTGGGCCCTGGGGAGACTCGACTGTTGGACGGTGGCTATGTCCAATACGCGGTAGGACGAGAGCAGCAGGAACGCCGATGCACAGGGAGGCCAACCCAATTGCCACTAGATGGGGGCCGACTCCGACCTTTCCAGCGATAGCCCAATCGCCCACACCCGCCGCACCGACAGCCCCCGCGCCCTTGACGGCGAGAAACCCTAGCGCATGGACCCGCTTTCCGCCGAATGTAGCCGCTTGCACACCGTGAGATGTATCTAACAAACCGCAACCGATTCCCGCCGTTCCCCACGCAAGCGGAAGTGCCAGACGAAGCCCGGAGTGGGGGGTGTCGAGCATGACCAACGCCGCTATCGTCACCAACGGCGTAAAGGCGCCGACTACACCGGCGAACAGGCAGGGCCGTGTGTCGTAGCGGGCCATCACAGCTGACGCCAGAAGACCGCCAGCGATAAGACCGAAAGGAAATGCGGCCAACGTCAGCGACATGGTCGGCAGATCTACTCCGGTGGCGTTCTCTAAATCGCCAACGCGGCTGCCAAATGTCGGCTCCAAACTTCCATTTGATGCAGACAACGCCGCGATGGCCAGCCACACCGAGACCATCCCACTGGTCGACGGTGGAATGTGAGCCGCATAACCGCGCCTCATCCGTCGACGATAGGGGCGACCACCGCTTTAACAAACCCTTTGGGCCGCTCGGCCGCATCAATAAAGGCCTGTCCGATGTCTTCGAGGGGGTAGATGTGGGTCATTAACGGCGTGAGGTCGAGTCTCCCCGATTCCACGAGCCGCATCCCTCGCGCCATTCCCCACACATGATTTGTCGCTTGTCACGAAAATGACAGTTCACGAGAGTGATTCCGTTGAAGTTGAGGTGACCGAGGCGCATCGCACGCGGTTCGCCCTGATGGTAGCCAACAATCGCCAGTTTGCCGCCTTGCCTGACAAGCATCTCAGCGAGCCCGAGCGGTTCAGCAGCTCCCGTGACCTCATAGACGACATCGGCTAGCCGGCCGTCGGTGGCGTGTTCGACCGCCACGACCGCTGAATCCGAGCTAACATCCACTACCCGAGTGGCGCCGAGGTCCAATGCTCGTCGCAGTGGTTCGGCGCGTCGTCCTATCACTGCGATCGAGCGTGCTCCCCGAAGGATGCTAAGCGCCAGGATCAGATGGGACATATAACCCGTGCCCACGATCACGACATCGTCGCCCAGCGCGGGTTGTGTCAACTCAACGCTGTTGACACAACATGACAACGGCTCTGCCACCGCGGGGAAGGAAATGTTCGGCCGGATGACTAGCGCGTCCGCCGCCCAGATCACCATCCACTCAGCAAATCCGCCGCCTGGCACCCAAGCGACAACATGATCGCCTGCGTTGAGCGTGTCCACCCCGCTGCCAACCCGCTCGACAGTGCCTGCAACCTCGTGCCCAATCCCTCCGAGATAAGGCTCTACGGCGCCGCGCCACTGATCGACCTCCCCGGCGCAGAGGCCGCACTGCGTCACACGAATGAGAACCTGCCCGTGCGCCGGCTCGCTGAGCTCCGTGCGCACGATCGTGACATCGCCCGGCCCGGCGAGCACGGCTTGCCGTGTCTTGATCATGCACTCGCCTGCGCCCCGGCTAGCCCTGCGTCCGGTAGCAGGGCGACTGTCTCCCCGCTGGCCACCGACTTGTAGGCCGCGAAAATCGTATTCATTACCACCGCAACCTGCTGTTTTGTTATTTGCGGGGTCGGTCCGGGGTCATTTGACATATTCCGGCAGCGAACCGCATTCATAAGGTCTGCAATCTCAGCCGCATAGCACTGCTCGACGGTTCGGAAACGTTCCGGGTGGCTGATAGAGGCCTCGACGGCCTCGCCCTCAAGCTGCGTGTAGATTCTCGGGACGAAAAATTCGGCGCCGTTGGTGCGCATTAGATCGAGCCGCGCGCCCCCTTCGGTTCCCCGGACTTCCACGGTGAGCCGATCCTGATCAATGTGACCTTCCCACGACGCTGCGAACGTCACCGTGACCCCGTCCGGTGACGCCATCTTGACGTGACCGATAATCGTGTCTTCAACGTCACTAAGGGACGGATCGAAATTTCGCCCGGTCCCGCCCTGTTCGGCAAGGCGGGTATGCGCCGAAGCTGTCACCGCTGCTGGGACCACCTCCCGTCCCACCAGAAGATACGCCAGGTCGAGTACATGCGGGAGCAGGTCCATGCCAGGACCGCCACCCGCATACCGTTGTTGGGTGAACACCCCACGCAACGGCGTCCCGGCGCGGCGATGCCACATCCCGTCAACGTGGTACACCTCACCGAGGTGGCCCGCGCGGATGACACGGGCCAGCCAGTCAGCCGCCGTATACCTCAGATGAAAGCCAAAGGTAAGCACCACGCCCAACCGCGCCGCCTTGGTTGTCATTGAGTGGAATTCCATCATGTTCATGCACGGAGGCTTCTCACATAGGATTCCGAGTGGCGGCCGCTGTTCGCGCAGGATTTCCAGCGAGTTCGGCGCGTGCGCTGCAGTCGGTGTACAAATGCTCCACAGGTCGATCTCATGGTGCGCAAGCAGTTTTGAAACTGACCCAAACGCGGCGCCTTCTGATAGCCCGTATCTGCGTGCGAACGCCTCGGCGCGCTCGGGGACAACATCGCAAACCGCGACGAGATTAACTCCCGGCACGTCCTGATATGCGCGCGCGTGGTACCCGCCTTGCTCTCCGGTCCCCACGATTGCAGCGCGAAGGTCCATTGATACCCTTCCGTCTATTGTGCGGGGTTTAGGGATGTAAGTGGGCCACGTAAGCCTAGAACGTACGCCAATCACCCGAGCTGATAGGTCGGAATCCTTTCGTCGTTCGATCGGGGAGGCCAAGTTCATTGGCGCGGTACAGTCGTTTGAAAGAAGATCCTCACTCATCTTTGGTCGATGACCTTGGATAAGTTGCCGATGCACTTCGAGCGCAAGCTCGATCAGGTCATCGCCACCCTGCGGTTTGGCCACCTGGCCGGGCTCCTGGCGCCGGGCGCTCGGAGTTGAGGCAACGTATCGCGTGCAGATCGACGGCCGAAATTTCGATTTCGCCGCCAGGGGACAGTCGGTTTACGGTCTCTTCAGGAACGTATCAACAGATAGGCGTGGCTGAGCCTCCGCTCGGATTCACTCTTGACGCCGTCAAGACCCGAGAACGAAACCGCAGGTAACGAGCGGGACCGAACGGGAACGAGACGGAACGAAACTGCTGCTCAGAAGCCAAATTGCCTGGTAGATAAGGCGGGTTCGATTGCCGGCAGCTCCACCAGAAGGGCCGCAGATAAGCGGCGCTTTTTCTTTGGATCACCGTCGGCGTGAGCCCGTCGCAGGCCCGTCGCAGTCGCGCCGGGCGAGATGATGGTGACGCACAGTAAGCCCGGCCACACCGGCCACGACATCCAGGTACATCGGGGTGAGCAGGGCGACGCCGTATCGATACCTGGACGAAAGCGGCGCGGCATAGAGCCTCGCCCCTGGCGGCTCCGGGCCTGTCGCATCAGCCTGGCCGCCGAACGCCGCAAAACGGGCAATAGCACTGGTCTTAAGGATCTGCGGCCGGTGTTCGATGGTGGCTTGCCGGGTCCTGCTAGCGTGCTCGGCGCGCAAGGCTTTCGGCGTCGAGGATCAGCGTGTTGTGGCTTTCCGATTGGATCCAGCCACGGTCGGCGAAAGTGCTGAGCGCCTGGTTTGTTGACTCCCGGGACGCGCCGACTAGCTGAGCGACTCCACTTGTGTCAGGTCGTGGGCCGCCCGCAGGCGTCATCTTCGAGGGCCGAATTGTTGTGCCAGCAGCAGCATTGGGCGAGTCGTCCGGGGACGTCGTGAAGATCTGATCTGTCAGTTTGTTGTTGGTGCGCCGCACCTGCGGGCCAGAACCAGTGCAGCTGTTCGGCGCTCGGGGCGAACGGCCATCCATCCGCGCAGCGCCGCGGACCAAAGACACCGGCGCAGTCGGTGAGGGCGGCCGCGCTGGCGTGCGCGGGCCGTCGTAAAAGATTGAGAGCTCACCGAACACCCGGCGGACCCATGACCGCCAGCAGGTGCTTGCGGCCCTCCGGTGAACGGTAACTGATCTTGACCTTCCCGGAAACGATGATGTACAGCCGGTCTGCGGGTTCTTCTTGAGCGAACACGGTCTGCCGGCGAGCGAAGTCGACGGGCTGCAGTTGTTTGGTTATCGCAGCCACGGCGCTGTCGACCCCGTGAAACATTCCGGCTCTGGCGACGGTCTGGTCCACACAGCCTCCTATGGGGGTGTTGGGCAGCGTCAGGACGACAGTGCGGTGTTGCGGATACTGGGGGGCCTATCACCCGGTAGGTGCCCGTGAGGCCGGTCGGCCCGGCCCTTATTTGGGGGTCGTTGATCGGTGGTCGGCACCGGCTGAGATGCGTGCGCTGGTCGGTGCAACCCCAACCGTCCTCGGTCGACTAGAAGACAACAGCCACCAGGATCGTCGTTGAAACCGATGTGTACAAGACGAATTCGCTGAACTTCACGCCACCATCGAAGGCCTGGCGGACGGCCGCCACTCCATGTTCCCACGACTCTACAGGCGGCGCCGCCCTTCAGGGAAACCGGAGGAACGCGGGCCGCTGTTCGTCGACGCCGACGCGTGCCCGCACTTCTGGGCCGGTCACCGATTCACCTGCCGCTACTGCCCCGACCCTCAGAGCATCGCCGAATCGCTCGTCGACGTGTTCGGCGTGGAAACCGTCGTGGGCCTGCCGCGCTACACCTACCAGACTGGGAGACGCGCTCGGATTGGTGCAAGCAGCTTGGGCGGACGGTGTTTCCGGGCCGCATGATGACCTATACGAATACGACTCGTGGTGGCGCGACGACGAGCGCGTGGTGCCGTCCACCGCGCCCGCCCCCGGCGGTCGCTGGGTCGGTGGCCGGCGAGGAGGTCTGCCGCAAAGTGCTTTCGGTGCCAGCACCACCAAAGCCGGGGAAGCTGTTGCGAGAGAGCGAAACCGGGGTGCAGGTTTCCTTCGCCGCAGGATGACCCGATGACCGCGGATTGTGGCTTGTCTATGTTGCTATCGACGCCAGCGCCGCGGCGTCCGCGGCGACCTACGCAGATAGCTTCTTACGTACCCCGGGCCGCGTGGCCCGAACCCGGTGTCGAGTGCGTAGGCACCCGGCCCGGTGAACACCAGCAGAAAGAACGCCCAGCAGTACATGACCGCGAGTTCACCGCCGTTGCCGATCGGCCAGAACCCGTGCGGAAGGTGCTACGACGATCCGTGAGCTGCGCGACCGGGAAATCGTGTTGCGCTCGTTGCGGGAGGGGATTGACACTTCCAACGCGACCGGCCGCATGGTCGCCGGCGTACTCGCCAGCCTCGCCGAGCTTGAGCTTGAGTTGGGCCGGGAGCGCCGAGCGGCGGCACGCGAGGCACGTCGGGCACGGGGGCAGCACATCGGTCGGCCCAAGGCGCTCGACGCGAAGAAAGCCGGCTCTAGCGGAGCGGATGCACGCGAATGGTGAGTCCGCGAGCACCATCGCGAACACGCTTGGGGTGAGCCGAGCCACCGTGTACCGCGTGCTGGCCGAGCAGACTGATGACCGGGACTAACCGGTCCTGTGTCACATCGGCACAACTGATTCAATCCCAGTATCGCGCACCAGCGTTTATACAGTTCAGACGCGGTTTTAGAGCATCGGATTTGGGTGCGTGCCAGATACGTGCCAAAATGGGTGAAGTCCGTTCTCGTCGAGCGCGGAGTCGGCGTGGTAAGCCTCGGCCGTCTTCTGTCCACCGTGTTCCGAAGCTTGTGCGGTGAAAGGTCTTTCACGTTGCCTCGGTCGGACTGGCCCCGCAGCCTCGCGCGCCCGCGGTGCGGCGCATCACCCCGCCGGCAGCTTCACCACCCGGTTCTCGAGACATGTCGGTGACGTAGACGTTGCCGGCGGCATCCACCGCCACCCCGCAGGGGAGGTGGAGGCCGGTGAACGGCAGCACGCTCGGGGTGTTGGACCCGGCCGGTAGCTTGAGCACCCTGTTGTTGTCGCTGTCGGTGACGTAGAGGTTGCCGGCGGTGTCCACCGCCACACCCGCGGGGCTGGTCGAGGCCGGTAAACGGCAGCTCGACCTGGGTGTTCGACCCGGCCGGTAGCTTGAGGACCCGTCTGCGCATACCGTCGGCGATGTCGACGTCGCCGGCGGTGTCCACCGCCACACCGTCGGGGCCGATGAGGCCGGTGAACGGCAGCTCGACCTGGGAGTGTGCGCTCAACGCCGGCGACCGGCCGATGGCGTTGCCACCGGGAGAGCTCATCCTGGCCAGCGCGCCGATGGCCGATGGCCGATTGCCGCCGGACAGTGCGGCATGGCTGGTTTGAGCGCATTCGCTCAAGCCCGATCGTCGGCCTCGGCAGCGGGGTCGTAGCCAGGTAGACCCAGCTCACTGCGCAGCAGCTCGGCGGCGCGTTCGGCGAACATGGAGATGGTCAGAAACGGGTTTACCCCGAGCGCACGCGGGATCACAGACGCGTCGCAGACATAGAGCCCGTCATAGGTGCCGCCGTCGGGCCGGAACACTCGTCCGGCGTGGTCGACAACGCCAGCGTCGACATTGTCCGCGGTGGCGCACCCGCCCATCGGGTGTGCGGTGATCAAGTGCTTGCCGAGGAAGCGCTTGTCCCACCGCGGGTTTTTGATGTACGTGCCGCCAATCGCCTCGACCGCCGGCTGCAGGATCGCGTTGGCGTCCTGGTACATCCGCTCCGTCGGCGCCCCCGGCCAGTCGATCTTGACCGTGCCGTTCTTGCGCAGAACTAACTCGCCGTCCGAGTTGTCGTGCACCATGATCAAAAATCCAAGTGAATGGTTCATCGCTCCGTCGGTATTGAATACGATGTCGCGGCGCCATCGATCGAGCTTCGCCAGCCTTAGGTCGCGGTAGCTGGCAGCGGCAAGCCCCATTAAACCGAAGCGGAAGCTGTCTACAAGTGCGCGGGGCAGCGACACATCCTCCACAGCGAACCGTTTACGCAAGTCGGATTGGTCGGCGCCGAACCGCATGACGGCGTTGATGCTCGGCCCACATAAGAGTTCGGAGCGCGGTGGCCCGTCGGTCGTCGCCCAGCTCTGCGCGTCGGTCTGGATGTCGGTGTTGTAAGCGATGCCGAAGTTGTCGCCATTGCCGCTGAAGTTCTTCCCCAGCCGTATCGACAGCTTCAGACGGCCCTGACGCGAGCGCATCAGGATCGCATTGGTGCCGAGCGTGCCCGCGGATACCACGACGCGGCGCGCGGTGACTACGACCTCGTCGTCCTGGTCTTGTCCGCCGGTGCGGCGGGCGATCACCCGCCACCGGCCATCGGCCGTCGGCTCAATACGTTGAGCCTCGATACCGCAGAACATCCCGACACCGAAGTGCGCGGCCATCGGCAGGTAGTTGGTCATCAACGTGTTCTTCGAACCCGTGTTGTCGCCGGTGCCGTCGCCGCCGTGGTTGGGGCAGCGTCGCCGCTGCACCCCGTACTTGGTGACCCGGTCCTCGGTGCTGACCGTGATGTCGAGGATCTGCAACTGGGCGCCCGCATTTTTGGCGATCTGCGCGAACGCCTCGACCCGCCGCAGCTGCACGTCCTGCGCATAGGGCACGGCGCCGAGCATGCGCCGCGCTCGCGCAAAATATTCCCCCAGGCCGCCGACGCCCTCGCGCCGTTGCTCGACCAGCGCACGGAACTCCCGTGGCCACGACGCCAGGAACACTTCCCGATCAGGCACGATCGCCACGTTGAAGTTGATCAGCGAGGTGCCCCCGAGACCGTTCCCGCGGATCACGTCGACGGTCTTGAACCGTTCGATCTCGATGAGGCCCAGCGGATTCGACGCCGATCGGACTTCGGCCACCGCGGCTGTGTCGCTCTCCGGAAAGGTGCCGGTGGGGTGCTCGGCGCCACGCTCCAACACCGCGATGGCCAGTTTGCCGCCCGCGGCCGCGTTCGCGACCCCCAGCCGGGCGGCGGTGATAGCGCCGCCGTAACCGGAACCGAGGATCAAGACGTCGTACTCGGTGCGCAGCGCATCCGTGGATGCCGCCAGAACCGCGGCTGTTTCTGCCATCACAGCAACCTTCGCCTCAGGGACGCCCGTCGCGACGAGCCGGTTAATGCGTACGGAGCCTAAACCGCAGCCGTCGCCGTCCAGGCCGAGTTGACCGAGAAAAGCATCAACGCAGCACCAGCGCCGGATCGCCGCGACGCCGGCACACCGAGCCGAACCGGGCGTCGACACGCAACCATGTCGGTGTTATTCGGACCCGGATCATTTCGTCGGCGGCTGGTGGAGGAACCAACACTGGTGCTGTCGGTGCTGGCACTGCTGGCGCGGTGGCCACTGGCGGAGGGGGCGTGTTCGGCGCGGGGTGCACGTGCATGTAGGTGATTCCCAGAATGATCAGCAGCACCAGCACCGCCAGCACCGCCGCGGCCACGATGATAATGGTTATCGCCAGCGTGGCACCCCACGACTCGTGGGGCGGCTCGGGTTGCGGTGCCAGCCGCTCATTCATCTCATCCCGCGTCACCAACCGCGGCATGGCCCGCCTCGCCCCGGCCACCGGTCGCCGCTGAATCCGTTCGGCTACGGGCGCTGGGAAGAGATAAGTCTATGGCGCTAAGCACCCCGGCCAGGCGCGAGCCGGTGCCCGCGCGAGCAATGCTGGCGGCCTAAGGTCGTACAAGAAAAAGCCGTCTCTATCCCAGCACCGATTCTGGCATCGTTGCGGAGATGGATGCGCGTTCGGAGCCGGGTCTCAACGATCCGTTCGAAGAGGCGATTGACGGCGCGCTGAGCTCCTTGCCGGCCGATCTCCGTGCGGCGATGAGCAACGTTGAGATCGTCGTCGAGGACGAGCCTCCCGACGGGCGGACGCTGCTCGGCCTGTACCGCGGTGTACCGCTGCCGCGAAGGAGCAGCACGTACAGCGGAGTGCTTCCCGACAAGATCAGCATCTTCCGCGGGCCGATCACGCGACTCGCTGCCGGCGACGCCGATCGTCTGCGCCGCGAGGTCAGAGACGTCGTGCTCCACGAGATCGCGCATCACTTCGGGATCAGTGACGAGCGGTTGATCGAGCTCGATCGCTACTGACATGACGATGGGCACGATCCTGCGGCACATACAGCCGTCCGTCGATTTCGCCAAAGTCATAGATCGCCACTACGTGCGGCTCTGTTCGTTCTGGCCGACGACCGTAAACCGTTCACTGGCGTCCAGGCGCGCCGGTTCGCGGCGATGATCCTCGAGGCCGCCGACGAACTGGACCGGCTGACCGGGGAGGTGTGATTTCGAGGAGTTCTGCAATATCGCTAACAGACACGTCGTAGGTGACGTAGAAATCCGAAAATGCGCCAAATCTATTAGGACCGAATGAAAGGGCAAGGAGACGTCATGACCGACCTACGCAGTAGCTTGGAGCAGTATCGCGCAGCTATGCGTGAGACAGGCCGAGATCGTGATGCGGCAATCCAGCGTGCGGCGGTAGCGATGGCGGAGGCAATCGAAGCCATCATGGCCGAGGAAGCCAGGGTGGCCAAGAAGGAGAAAGCTGCAGAAGCAGCCGAGTCCTACACCTCGTACTTCTCGGCATTAGCTGACGCAGCGGAGAAGAAGAAGGCGGCAGGGGATCGTTCCCCCTATTGAGCACGCAATGGTCACTAGCACAATGGAAGGGACAACAAAATGAGTTCGACCACCGTGACCGTGAGGCGCGATGAGGAGGGGAAGGTACACGCTCACTGGACGGGCTCAGTGACCTTCGATCCGAGCGTCTATGGCGACCCCCACTCGTTTCATTCGCTGATCAATGAGTGCGTGGAGAACTTCACAAGGCAATTGCAGGCGGAGATCAACGCGAACTTTGAGGGGTTTTCCGGGCAGTCAACGGGGTGAAGCCGCTAAAGCCCTGGGACCCCTGCGCACAAGTTGTGACAAACGTCGTGAACACTCTCGCCGTGAAACTTCGCCGGGCCACCGGCGCGGTTGTCGTCGATGTAGGCGACAGCTTCGATCTTGCCGTCACAGGCGCAAACGACGACGTACTCGATCGCCTCAGCCATCACGCTCCCCCGTTCTCAGCGAGCTTGGACAGCAGTGCCGCGATTTCGCGGCCACGCCCCTGCGCGGCGTGCTGGTAACGCATCGCGGCCTGCGGGGTCGAATGCCCTAACCGCTGCATCAGTTCCGCCAGCGTGGCGCCGGTCGCGGCGGCGAGCACAGCACCGGAATGGCGCAGGTCATGCCAGCGCAGGTCATTGCGGCCGGCAGCGGCGCGCGCTTTGTACCAGTGCCGCATCAGCGTCGACGGCTGCAAATGCCCACCACCCTGGGCCGGGAAAAGAAACGAATCACGGCCCTTGCCAACATATTTCGCCAGATGCGCCTCGATAGCGGGGATGATGTGCGGAGGGATGTCGACGTCACGCACACTGGCATCGCTCTTGGGGGTGGTGACCGTGTAGGCGCCCTTAGTCCTGACGGCTGCCCGGCGGATGCGGATCACTTCAGCAGACAGGTCGATGTCGCCGCGGCGCAGTTCGACGGTTTCGCCGAACCGCAACGCACACCATGATGCCAACGTGACCATGAGCCGTAGGCGCTCGGGCATCTCCGCAGTCAGCGCACCCAGCTCCTCGACGGACGCCGGCCTGATTTTGTGTACCCGTTTGGTTCTGCCGGCACCGACGATACGACAGGGGTTGGCGTCGATCACTTCGTCAACCACGGCGCTGGCCATGATCGTGCGTAACAGGCTGTAGGCGTGGCTGCGCATGGTCGGCCGGTCTGTCAGTGTGGCTGCGTACCATGCGCGGACATCTTTCGGCGTGATCGCGGTGACCTGACGGCTGCCGAACGGCTGCAACAGGTGGTCGTCGAGAATGGACTGGTAGTGCTCGCGAGTGCGGGCCTTGATGGGTCTGCCCGCGACCTGCCGGTTCGCCAGCCAGCCGGCGGCGTAGGCGCCGAAGGTGATGCGCTCGGGCTTGGCGGCCGTGTTCGCGTTCCACAGTTTGGCGTCGATCTCGCGGCGCCGGTCGGTGAGATGCGCTTCGGCGTCGATGCGGGCGGCGAACGTCTTCGGCGCGGTCACATAGCTGCCGTCTGGGGCGGTGTAGCGGACCTGGTAGCGGCCGGACGGAAGTTGCCGGATGTTGCCGAAAGACCATCTTCACCTGCTCATGGTGGGTCACAGGTGGCTCAGGATGACCGTCTCGAAAACGATGGGTTGATGCGACTGCGACATCCCAGCGGCATCATGCGCTCTTCCAGGCCCAACGGGTCGATCACCTGTCTTGAAAACCGTCTCATAACCAAGTAGTATCAAAACTGGGACCCCCGACGGGATAACGAGACAGAAGGGTGCGGTCGTTGGCGATTATCGGGTATGCAAGGGCCAGCACCACCGACCAGAATCCGCAGCTTCAGCTCGATGCGCTCCACGACGCCGGGGCAACACGCGTCTACACCGACCACGGTGTCAGCGGCTCGACAGCCTGCCGACCCCAGCTCGATGCCTGCCTCGACCATCTCCGCGCAGGCGACGTGCTCACCGTCTGGAAACTCGACCGGCTCGGACGCAACACCCAACACGTCCTCGCCGTGGTGGGCCAATTGACGTCCCGAGGGATCGGATTCCGCAGCCTCACCGAAGGTCTGCACACCGACGGCCCGATGGGCACAGCCATGCTGACCATCATGGCTGCGTTCGCTCAGCTGGAACGCGACACCATGATCGAGCGGACCCGCGCCGGGCTGATCGCTGCCGCAGCCAACGGACGCAAGGGCGGACGCCCCCGCAAGATTGACGACGCCGATGCCGCCAAAGCTCGTCAGCTTCGGGAGAAGGGCATCACGGCCACCGACATCGCGACGATGTTAGGAGTCTCCCGCGCCACCGTGTACCGGTACCTCGCCGTGGAATCTGCCGCGTAAGCGTGCTCGCATAGGGCCGACGGGGTTACGCAACTCATCCGGTGTCAGATCGACGGAAACTTGGACTCGCTGGTGACACTCGGAAATCGGACTGTTCAACCTGGGCTGTTGCCTTGAGCTGCTGCCCGGCCCGTGGCGGTCCCAGATGTTTAGATGTGAGACACGAGGTCAGGGCCAGAGCAGAGTTCGGTTCCCAAACCTCTGCCGAGCAGTAGGTTTGACCGGTGATGCACAGTCCTGACTTCGCGGTGGGCCAACGTGTGCGGGTGTACCCCGGCAGCAGTGAAGAACGCTATGGGGTCATCGTCGAAGACTTCGGCGATTCGGCCGGATACGCCGTCACCGTCGGACACACCCACATCGCCGACCCCAGCCGACGCTGGGCGATCAACCTCGATGACGGGACTCTGGTCTTCGTCGACACCACCGACCTTCGCCCCCTGCGAGACATAATCTGATCGACCCCGAGTCTCTAGAAATGACACCTGCTTGCCGAGGGCGAGCATGTGTCAGGAGCGAACCGCCAGCCAGAGGACCTCGTCCCGCGCTAACGGGACCAAGTTTGGGCGGCCTCGAAAGGTCGCCGATTCGGAACACATCACCACTGCTAGGCGTATGAAATTCGACGGCCACACGGGCAAGGCGATCGCCAAGTATCTCGGGGTGAGCCGGGCGACGCTGTACCGGTATCTCAACGCTGAGGGCGCCGCCTGAATCTCACGCAGCCCGATGACTTACTCGGCTTCGAAGCCGGACTGTTCGAATCTGAG
Source organism: uncultured Actinomycetota bacterium (assembly GCA_963850895.1). Taxonomy (GTDB): domain Bacteria; phylum Actinomycetota; class Actinomycetes; order Mycobacteriales; family Mycobacteriaceae; genus Mycobacterium. The sequence goes on from CAWKNK010000015.1 coordinate 221,753, forward strand.
TGTGTGGGCGTTTTCGCTGACGGTGCGGACCTTGGCTTCGTCGAACCCGTTGTTGGCGACAGCGGTGATTTCTAGGCGGACTCTAGGTCGACCCCATCGACTGCTGCGAGGTGCCGGATGACCTCGGTGGTGATGCGGCCAAAGTCACGCGCGGAGAAGTCCGGGTTGAGTTTGACGGTGCCGAAGAAACGGGTCTTTAGCGGTGTCGGCGGTGGTGGTGGCGCCGGCCGTATCTTGTTCACGTGGACTGATCCTCCGCAGATCGCATGGCAAGGCTGGATCGCTGACGGTGAAACATGGACAGCACCAGACGAATTCGCGAGCACCCAGCTACAGGCGCACTATCCGAGGACGCCACCTGCTGACGCGCCGCCTGAACCTGAAGGCGGCGCCGACCGATCTCAGGTGTTGACGAACCCGTCAGTGGCCAGGAGGAGGGCTGAAAGTTAAAGTCGGTACGGTCGTGGTCGGCGTGGTCGTGACGGTCGGGGTGCTGGTGACCGTGACGGTGCTCGTGCTTGTTCTCGTGCTCGTTCTCGGAGACGGCGGTGGCACGGCAGTCGTGGTGGTGATGGTGGTGACGGTGGTTGTCTCCGTTTTGGACGAGGTTGTCGTCGCTGTCGCCGCGACAATCACACCGCAGGCCACCCGTTTGCCCGCATCACCTGTGGCTAGCGTCTGTTCATCCGGGCCCGGCGCGCCGTTTTTTTGGGTGTAGCGGGCGGTGGGGATATTGGCGAAGTTATCCGGGTCCTGGTGAATGATCAGTGCGGTACCCGAGCTATTTCTCAGATCCGCGGCGGTGAACGAGTTCGTGGTAGTGACGAGTTTCGCCGAGCCGTCGGGGCGCACTTGCAATGAAGTCAGGTCGCCGCTGGAGGGATGACCGGTGTGACCCGGCGCCTGGTAATGGCCACCAGCGGAGTTGAAGTCCCCGGCCGCGCCTCCCGTGGGCGCCACCGAATTGGCCTCGCATTTGCCCACCGAGTGGATATGGAGCCCGTGAAACCCGGGGGTCAGGATCTGGTTGGGGCCGGCTTCCACGGTCACCGTCGCGTAGCCGTTCGTGAAATCAATGGTGGCGTTGGCGACCACAGTCCCGTCGGTGCTCTTCAACTGCGTGGTCATACTCTCGGCGCCGGGCGCCGCACTGGTAAGCGGTGACGTGTTGGGCTGGCTACCGCGCTGGTTGGTGTTTGTGCATGCACCTAAAGGCGCGATGGTCGCGGTAAGTGCCGCGACGGCAAAGGCTGCGCCCTTTTTCATGGGCTGAACTTACCCGAAATTAGCCAATGTCAAAAAGCCCGGCCGTGTCTCACCAACCACCCCGAAAAGTGGCGCCGTGGGAGGTGCCGGGCCTACATGGCCAGCGCGACTTTCAAGACCCTTTGTACATGCACCCGGGTGCCCATCCAGCGCCGGGCCGTGCCAAGTTCCTCGCGCCGTTCCGCCAGTTCCGTTACACAAATGTCTAACAACATTCTCGAAAGCCCACGTGGGCGAGTATGGCTGGGCGTAGCGTCATGCGGATCGGCTTCACGAGATGTCGTCGCCAAGCTCCGACTGGACGGCACGCCAACCCCATGCTCGTGGGTGGCTCGGATGACGAAGCGGCACGGCACCAACCGGTGCGGGCAAGTACAGCGACTGTCGTGTCTCTGTGGGCCCTGATGCTCATGCCGCCGACCGATCACCCCTCCAGCACACGCCGGCGCACGGTCTCGACGTCCGAGGGACGGAACGACTCGTCGGCTGTCCACGGGCCGGTGCCCTCGGTGAGGTCGATGATCCCGTCGTCCAGCCAGGCGTACTTGCCCTCGACCAGTGCTGCCGAGAGCTTCTTATCGGCGGCGTCCGTGTTGTCCCACAGAGCGTGGAACAGCGCGTCGACCCGGACACGTGCCTGCTGGCAGAAGTAGTCGGCCAGCTCGTGGCCCTCGGTGCCGCGCGCGCCTCCCTGCTGCTTGCGGATCTGCTCGGCCTTCACGATCGCGGCCGACATGGCGAAGAGCTCTGCACCGATGTCCACGATCCGTCCGAGGAACGCCTGCTCGTACTCCAGCTTGGCCTGCCACCGTGACATCCCATAGAACGTGGAGCGGGCCAGCTTGCGGGCGCTCCGGTCCACGTAGCGCAAGTGGGTGGCAAGGTCGCCGAACTCAGAGTAGCTAGTGGGGACGAGGCCCTTGCCCACGGCGAGCTGGGGCAGCCACTTCGCGTAGAACCCCGCGGCCTGCAGACCCGCCTTGACCTTGTCCTTGAGCTCGACCTCGGGGTCGATGATGTCGCCGGCGGCCTGCAGGTGAGCATCGGTGGCCTCGCGGGCCAGCAGCAGACGCATGATCTCCGTGGAACCCTCGAAGATCCGGTTGATGCGGGTGTCGCGCAGCTGCTGCTCGGCGGGGACGGCGCGCTCGCCGCGCGCCCGCAGCGACGCGGCGGTCTCATAGCCGCGACCCCCGCGCACCTGGACGAGCTCGTCGGCGACCTGGTAGGCCATCTCGGTGGCGTACAGCTTGGCGATCGCCGATTCGATGCGGATGTCGTTGCGACCCTGGTCGGCCATGATCGCGGTGATCTCCTGCAGGGCGTCGAGCGCGAACGCGGTGGCCGCCATGAAGGCCAGCTTCTTGGCTATGGCGCCGTGCTTGCTGATCTGGCGCCCGAACGACGTGCGCTCAGCCGCCCACTCGCGCGCGATCTTGGTGGACCACTTCGCACCGGCCGCAGATATCGCGGGGATTGCGAGGCGCCCGGTGTTGAGGGTGCTGAGCGAGATCCGAAGGCCGTCTCCCTCCTTCCCGAGAAGGTTCTCCTTGGGGACCACGACGTCGAAGAACCGGGTCACGCCGTTCTCGATGCCGCGCAGCCCCATGAACGCATTGCGGTTCTCCACAGTGATACCGGGGGAGTCCATCTCGACGACGAAGGCGGAGATGCCGCCCTTGTGCCCCTCGCTCGCCGGCACCCGCGCCATGACGACCACCAGCTCGGCGATGACTCCGTTGGTCGTCCACAGCTTCAGGCCGTTCAGGACGTAGCCGGTCCCGTCCGCGGTCGGCACCGCAGTGCTCTTCATCCGGGCGGCGTCGGAGCCGAACCCCGGCTCAGTGAGCAGGAAGGCCGTGATGGCGCCCCTGGCGCAGCGCGGCAGGTACCTCTTCTTCTGCTCCTCGGTGCCGTAGTGCTTCACCGGCTGCGGGACCCCGATCGACTGGTGGGCCGACAGCAGCGCGCCGAGAGAGCCGTGCACCTGCGTGAACAGCATGAGGGCACGATTGTAGGTGCACTGGGACAGACCGAGGCCGCCGTACTCCTTGGGGATCTTCATCCCGAAGGCCCCGAGGTCGGCGAGCCCCTTGAGCACTCGGTCAGGGATGACGGAGGTCCGCTCGATCTCGAAGCCGACTTCACGCCACTCGGTCTCGCACAAGGTGCGGACCTTCTCAACGAAGCCGTCGCCCTCGGCCCGGATCTCGGCGGGCTCCTCGGGGAAGGGCGAGATCAGGTCCAAGCGGAGCCGACCGAGGTACAGCTCCTTGCCGAACGACGGGAGGCTCCACTCAGTCTGGCGACCGGACTCGGCGATCTTGCGGGCCTCGAGCTCGGCCTGGCGGGTGGTGTCGTGCGCCATGACGGTTCTCCTTTTTGACCTGGTTGCGCGGATCGCGCGACGGCGCCCCGACGGCGCGGTTACCGGTCAGTGTTACTCACGAGTAACTCCGAGACAAGAGCCTCGAGGGGCACGCACCAACCGGTGACGGCAAGAGCGCCTCCCGCAGTGGAGGCTTGATGTTTCGGGAGTACTGCAATGCCTCGGAATCGTTCCTGCGGGTCGTATGGCCCCGGCCACCTCATGCACTGGATCCAGGCGAAGAAATCACACGAGGACGGGCAGCCGATCATCAAAGTGAAGGTCGTTGCCGTTCGTGACGACGGACGCGTCGAAATCGAACGTGACGACCTGAAACTGACGCTGTGGTATCACGATCCTGACCACCTCCGTTCGGCGCTCTGCTTCGGTGGCCGCGCCGAATGGATGCCGAAGTATCACGTGCTGTACGTGATCTCGAGCGGCTCGTTCAACCCCGCCAGGCTGAACAAGGTGGGGCCCTGCAAACCGCCCATACGCCGGCGACCGACCGAGACCACCAGGCAGTTCATCGAACGGGCGATGCGGGAGAACCACGGCTACACGGTTCCGGCGCGCTGGTTGGCTGACCTGGATGCTATACCGGATGGCGACACCGGTGAACCGGAGTCTGGGTACCTGGTTGGGATCGAAACTCCTATGGATCCAACGCTGTTGGAGCCATTGCCCCCCAAACCACGGACGCCAGGACACGCCGACGGCGGCACGCGATCCAAGGGGAAGGCCAGCAATGACTGAGCGATGGCGTCCGAAGGAGTTGAGCCAAGGCTCGATTGACTAGCAGCATCCGCCTTGGCACCTGGTTGCGACTCCCTGGCCGGCTGGTGTCTCGAATCTAGACAAACGAAACAGCATGCGGTCGAAAGGTTGTCATGTCTTGCGTAGTAGTCCAGTAACTCCAGCGAGAAGCAGCGCTGCAAGGGCCCTCGCCGTTGGTTAGAACTTCACGTAAGGCCGTTATGGGGATGCGCCGCTCAGGGGCCCCAATTTGTTTCCAGTGCCTCCGATTGGCGCCGCCAACAACTTTGGCGGAATCCCAGGTGCTTTTGCGTAATCAGCCGTGCTTTCACGTAACTCTACGCAGGTCAAACCGCATTTCTGCAGGTCAAGTCACGGGTTCGAGTCCCGTTAGCTCCACCAAATACGCAGAGGCATCGAAAATCTCAGGGTCACAATTACCAACACTTCGGACGGCAGGCTGGGCCGCCGTGGCCTGCATCAAACAACGGTCCCGCAAAGACTGCAGCCCCAACCTTGTCGGTCAGGACGCCGAAAGGAGACCAGCAGCTTCCTCCAGGTCCTTCAGTGCGGGCTCAATCGCGTCCGCCAGTTCATTGATGTCATTGGCGATCTCCGGTGTGGTGACGAAGCCGAAATCCACGAATCCGTGGTAGCTCAAACAGGTGATGTTCAATGCCACCTCCAGCATCACCGGTCCGAGGGGCACGAGCTGCTCCACGACTGCGCCAGCCAGATAAATGGGGAAGTCGGGTCCGGGAACGTTGGAGATCACCATGTTGATAGGAGCGACGTGGCCACCAATGTGGCTGGCCGTGTAGGCCCTGGCTGCCAGCGCCAGCAAGCCAGGCGGCGTGGTCTCCGTCAGACCCATGATCTGATGTGCGGTAAGCGCTTTGGCCATCTCCTTGGCGCCCTGGGAATTGCCATAGATGGTTTTCATCCGCTCGGCGGGGTCGGCGATATTGGTAGCGAGGCTGACGGTCATCGAGCTGATCTGGTTAGCGATCTCTCTGCTCTCGCCATGGGTGGAGATCGGAACCTGGGCCACCAGCGGCCGGTCGGGGAGCTCCCCCCGGTCTAGCAGGTAACGGCGCATCGCCCCGGAAACGAGCGCGAGCACCACGTCGTTGAGCTTCACGCCGAAGGCGCACTTGACCGCTTTCACCCGATTCAGTGGCACTCTGCTGCTGCTGATTCGCCGCTGCGTCGAGATCTCGGCATTGAAACGCGTTGTCGGTGCCTCGAAGAATCGGGGCGGTTTGTTGGCCAGCCCGCGCACGGCCAGCTGCTGAGACAGCGTTTGCTGAGCGATTCGCAACAGGCGGTATGGCGTCCTGACCGCCACGTTGAAGAGCCCGCCCAGCGCCCGCAACTCGAACCGGGGAATTCGGCCTCGCGTCGATGATGGGCTGCCCTCGACCGCGGGTGGACGCGGTTGGGGACTGATGTCGAGCATGAGCTCGCTCAAACTGGTGCCAGACACACCGTCGACAAGGGCGTGATGCATCTTCGTCAGGGTCGCGACACGTCCATGTTCCAGACCCTCGATGAACCACATCTCCCAGAGCGGCCTGTCCCGGTCGAGTGGGTAGGACATGAGACGGCCGACCAGGTCCTCGAGCTCGCGATGTCCTCCGGGCTCGGGCACCGCGATCTGCCGGATGTGATAGTCGATGTCGAGCTTGGCGTCCTCGACGAACCATGGCCTGTCGAGCCCCAGCGGCGCGCCTGCCACTCGATAGCGCAGCGCCGGCATCTCCGGAAGGCGAGAGGCGAGAAGGTCTTTGACTGCACGGAAGCAGAAACCCGGCGCATCGGAAGGGTCGCAGATCGTCAGTCCCGCGCCGTGCATGTGCCAGGCGTGCGTCTCAGCGAACCAGAACGCCGCATCGACGCTCGATAGCCGCCTCATGAAGACAGGGTAGAGCGACCCGCACCCACTATCCCGAAAACGCGACGATCTGCCACTAGTAGTTGCTGTTCATCTCCGCACGGCAAGCCTGCGCGGCTCGGGTGCCCGCGGATCCGCCAGCGACGCCGACAGCGTGTAACGGGCCAGCCTCCGGTTTCGCCGCACAACGAAACAGCGCGTCTTCACGGTTGAGTCGTTGCACCACACATCTGCTGCTGGGCCTTCGTGCAGTACGTCACGCCAGAGACCATAGGTGGTCGAGGGTGGTCCTCATGAGAAAACTGGGAATTGTGGCCACCCGCAGACAGCGGCGAAATTCGGCCCCTGATCGGGCCAGTTCCCAAGGCGCAATATAGCGCTATGCCGATTTGATGCTCACGCATGCTGCACACTCCTGATCGGGAAAGGAGCGATGACTCTTGACGCCGTCAAGACGCGAAAACAAAACCGCAGGTAACGAGCGGGACTGAATCGGAACGAGACGGAGCGAAACTGCAGGTAAACCGGCATTTTGCCTGGTCAAGGCAGGGGTTCGATTCCCCTTAGCTCCACTGGTGCGATGTCTCGGGACATCGTGCATATGTGTCTTGGGACATCGTTCACGGTTTTGCTTGTGGTTGGTAGTTTTTCGTCGGGTCGAGTTGGAGTTCTCGCAGTAGGTGGCCGTCGGTGGTCACGATGCGGATGTGTAGGTCGTGAATCAGGATCAAGACGTTTGTGCCGGCGTGTCTGCGGCCCATCCCGATGTGGTGGAGGCGGCTGTTGTGGCGCACGGTGAGCTTGCCGTTGCTGTCGACGCGGTCATGGCGGATGCGGTAGGCGCCGGCGTGTAACGGGGTGCCGGTCGGGGTTGCTTTGGGGCGGGCGAGGTAGGCCTGTTGTGGGGTGCGCCGGCCGAGTGCGCGGTGTGGGCGCACGGTGTTGTAGTAGGCACCGAAGGTGTCGAGCTGGGCTTGTAGTTCGCTGACAGTGTGCGCTCGGGGCTGGTGGCTGAGCCATTTTTTGAGGGTTTGGTGGAAGCGTTCGACCTTGCCGCAGGTTTGGGGATGGTATGGGCGGGCGTGGCGGAAGCTGATACCGCGGCTGTGCAGGGTGACTTCGAGGGCCACCCGGCCGGTGCCGCGGTAGCGGCCGGTGAACACTGCCCCGTTGTCGCTGAGCAGGCTGGCTGGATCGCCATAGGCGGCAGCGGCTTTGGTGAAGCTGTTGTTGACGTCGCTGGCCTTGAACACCGGGAGGGTGTCGCTGCCTACGCACAGCCGGGAGTGGTCGTCCAGGATGTTGAGGATCTCGACGTCGGTGTTGTCGGCGAGTTGCCAATGGGTGATGTCGGGTTGCCAGCGTTCGTTGGGCTGTTCGGCCTGGAAGCGGATATAGCTGCTTTTGGGACGTTTGTGCGGTTGGGGGGTGACGAAGCCTCGCGCGGAAAGGATCCGCCAGATCGTGGACACCGCGGGGCTTTCACCGCGGCGTTGCTGGAGGTGAGCCGCGATCGTGGCCGCGCCGGCCTCATGCCCGTCGCGTTCGAGGTCCTTGCGCAGCGCGACGATCTCGTCCTCGATGTCTTTGGCGGTGCGACCCGGGCTGTGCAGAGGTCTTCGCGCGCGTGGCGCAAGTCCCGCCTCGCCTTCGGCCAGGTAACGCTGAACGAGCGTGACCACCCACCTTCGTGAGACCCCGTAGTCGCGTGCGACCCCACTCTTACTGCGCCCTTCGACCAGGACGGCCGTGACCACCAACTGCGGCATTCCCATCGCTCAACCCTTGCCCTCGGGTGTAAACGATGTCCCGAGACAGCTGTGAACGATGTGGTGAACTCAGACACCCTTAGCTCCACTGGTAAAGCTGCAGCTCACCGGCGTGTCGCGGTGGGTGATTAGTGAACAGCGCCCGGCCCCCGCTCACCCCGGCGTCCACGGATCTACTGGGGTGCGCAGCAGGTTTACCGCGGTCAGTACCGACTCTCGGCATACTCTGAGCTGATTTTCTCGAGACTGCGCGCCCGGTCAAACTCGGTTGCGCGCCGGTGAAAACCGCTCAAGCTGCACGGGTGGCCCGTCCGCTGACGGCGGCGGCACCAGATCAGCGACACCGTCGATCACGCTGACGACTGCCCGGCTCCCACGATCAATGTTCAGGGTGCCGTGTTGAAAATTCTGGACGACCCACTCGGGCTCCTGGATTTCGCCGCTGGTCGGCAGCCCCAGCGCGCTGTGTTCGTAGCCTAGGGTGCCCCACGCGGCGTAGATGGCGCCGGCGACGGGCTGGGCCCCGCTGGCCGGTGACCAGTACAGCGCTCCCTTCTCGAAGATGACGTAGCGCGTGGCTCCCGCCCCTTGCGATTCCGGCGAGGTGGGTGCGCCCAGTGCGCTGTTCATGCCGCCCATCGCCTGCCACCGGTCATAGATAGCACTCCCTTGCAGCGACTGCGCTAGATCCTGGGCGCTGGGGCGTTTGTTGGACCGCGCGGCAATGTCGCGAATCTGGTTCATCAAGGCGTATCCGAGGTTGCCGGGGCAATCAGTGTCGCCGACGTCGCGGTGGGCAAAAATGCACGGCAGGCTCACGGCGGCGCCTTGGGGGAAACGGGTGTAGGGGCCCCCGTCCGAGGTCAGCGCGACGCTGCCGTGCGGGTCGATGCCATCCATCGCCAGCCGCCACCCGAGCAGGCGCCCGACGGTGCCCACCTGAACCGGCGTGGGGCCCACCGCGTCGAACTCGCCGATCATGCACACCGCCCACGTGTCGCGGTTGAACCCGCCAGTGTGGGTGCCCCGAACCGATCTGGTCATCCCGCCGTATCGGCCCTCGAATACCTGACCGTACTTGTCGACCAGGGCGTTGTAGGCGATGTCCGACCAGCCCAGGGTGCGGGTGTGGTAGTCGTAGATCGACCGCACAATTGCCGCCGAATCCTGCCGCGCGTAATCATTGACGCCGGCGCTATGGTGCACGATGCCTGCCTTGATTCCGTTGTCGTACATCGGTGCTCGGCTGCGAATCGACTCGTCGGCGCCCCACCGGGCGCGACTGATGACATTGGGCTCCTGCCTGGGCGCTTCGACCGCCGCAACCAAGACCGGATCCGCCCCCGCGCTCGGGGGTTGGACGAGCCCTGATGCGGCGGTGCCCAAACCCAGCATAATTGGTGTGGCCGCAGCGTATTTGAGGACATCACGGCGCGAAACAGACGGTGACGCTGGGCACCCGCACCAATCAGGCACGGCGACACGATAACCCGCGGTAACAATATTCATAACGCGACCCGCCGCAGCCGAATACGGTTGAAAGCGCTAGGCAATGCTGCCAACAGGGGTCCAGCACAGACAAACCCCGCCCCCCGTTTTCCGGTCGATTTCTGCGAGGCCATCTCAGTATCGGAATATTGGACCGCGATCCAGGTACTTGCAAGCGCATGCGACCGCGGGTTACGTGCTGAGCTATTTCGGTTAGCCTCTTTGCCTGAGATGTGGTGGAGGGCCGGGAATAAGGGCTCGTGTGCCGGCACCGCCCAGGATCGCCGCCAACGCCGACGGCTGCCCGGTAGCGGTCATGCGGTCGGCAATCTCTGCGGGTCGAACAACGCGATGGGGTGGTTGGTGGCCCGATCGATGGCCAGGTCGGCAAGGATCTCGCCGACCACGGGAACGAATTTGAAGCCGTGTCCGGAGAATCCGCATGCCATGATGACGTCGGCGCATTGCGGGTGGCGCCCGATCACGAAGTGCCGGTCGGGCGTATTGGAGTACATGCAGGTCGCCGCGTGCAGGCACTTGCCCGCCAGCGCCGGCAACAACTCAGCGACCCGCGCCCTAATCTCGCTGATTTCCCGCTCGTTCACCACCCGGTCGATGGTGTCCGGCGTACAGGCGATCCCATTGCGGGCGAAGCCGACTTTCACACCGCCCCGCGGTCCGTCGATCGCCGGTAGGCCGTATATGTATATGCCTGAGGCGTTCTCGTGGATGAAGATGGGGTGATCCTCGAACCTGGAAACACCGCCGATCGGGTCCAGCCAGTACATCACCTGACGCTCCACCGTGATGGGGACACCGAACTGACCCAGCACCTGCGGGGCCCAGGCGCCCGGGCAGATCACCAACTGCCCAGCGGTGTAAGAGCCACGACCCGTAATGACCCGCATCCCCGCGGCGGTCTGGTTCCAATCCAGCACGGGTTCACCAAATTGCAGTGTGGCCCCCGCTTTTTCGGCAATTTCGAGATGTGCGCGCACCGTCAGCTCCGGTCGCGCGAACCCGGCTTTGGCGTCGTAGAGCGCGATATCTTCGGGGTGGGGCGTGAAGTTCGGGAACCGGGCGGTGATCTCGGCGGCGTCGAGCAACTCATGCGGCAGATCCCATTGGCGGCTGGCACGCAGGCTACCGGACACGATCAGGCAGTCCGGTGGCCCGATGAAAAGGCCCCCGGTGAGTCGGTAAACGTCGCGTTGAGAGTCGGCAGCCAGCTTCTCCCACAGCTCGTAGGCGCGCAGCAACAGCGGAACATAACCGGGGTCCTCGAAATAAGCCTGGCGGATGATCCGAGACCCGCCGTGGCTGGAGCCCTTGTCGTGGGCGGGCTCATGCCGCTCCAGGCCGAGCACCCGGCGTCCTCGGGCGGCCAGATGATAGGCGGCGGCACTTCCCATACCGCCCAATCCCACCACGATGACGTCGTAACCCGTTGTTGTGCTGACCATGTCGGATACTAACCCAGAGCGGATTTGCTGACAGTCCAGTCGGTCAGAGGATTCGACGGCTCCCGCCGGGAAGACGGTTTCTTGGTACCTGTGACCTGCCGTGGCCACACTTTGGCCACAATTTGGCCACAGTTACAGTTAACTCCGGTGAACTACCGAGATGCTGTTCCGCAGCTACGGCCTATTTTGGCACACTGACCAGGTAGCTGAATAGGGTTCAAATCCCTCCGCCAGTGCCACATCATCCTGTCGAAGTCCTGAGAGCGGGAAGATGACAGCGCTAGTACGGCGAGAAGGGGGTTGCGATTTTCCGGCCGGCTGAAACGCCGACGTAGTACTCACCCCGACGCTTGGTGCGCAACTTCGTGCCGACGTGCACGCCCGCGTATTCGCCCCCAGGGCCGACGCGGCCGAACCGGACGGTCTTTCCTAGACTCCCGCGCACATAGTGTGGGCGACGGTGGTTGACCTTTCGGGCGATCCGTCTGACCCGGGTGCTGCCTGTAGGCGCAAACCGACCCCGCTTGTCGCGCTTGTAGACGCGCCTCTTAACAGCCATCAGAACCCCACCGCGCACATCCAAACCGGGAGCCGGCTCGAGCGGCTCCCGCGCTCAGTCCGAGCTGGAGTCATCCCGAATACCTCCCATCTACCTGGCCATCCTTCGATTGATTGTAGCGTCTCTTGGAGCCAAAGTTGTTGAACTACAGGCGATGTCGCTTATGAATAGCACTTTGCGACCACATTGCATGCCACGTGTAGTCGGGGCCGCTCGATGCGGCGGGATGCGCCCGATTGCGCGGTCGATCGCGGCGGACTGGCTGGGCACATTTTGGGCACACTCGGTGTCCATAGAGGTCAATTCTGGTGAATCACACTAAATGTCATTTCGCAGCTCAGCGCCGGTCCGGCTCAGAGACCAGGACCGCGAAACGGGTTCGATTCCCGGCAGCTCC
>CAWKNK010000016.1:0-13553 GCA_963850895.1 uncultured Actinomycetota bacterium
TGCACACGAAAAGTTCAGGTGGCAGACGGTGATGAGGTCTAGCGTCGACCGTGCGGGCGTCGAGACTGGGCACGAGCGGCGGCCGTGCCCGGCCGCGCAGCGCTCCCGGGCGTCAACGGGCGGAGGGCACACTGGTGGGCGACAAAGCCGAACATCCTGGTCATCTGGGGCGACGACATCGGCCAATCGCAACCTCAGCTCCTACACGAGGGGCTGATGGGCTACCGCACGCCCAACATCGACCGCATCGCCAACGAAGGGATGCGGTTCACCGACTACTACGGCGAGCAGAGCTGCACCGCCGGCCGGGCGGCGTTCATCACCGGCCAGAACGCGTCCTCCGCACCGGGCTGACGAAGGTCGGCATGCCGGGCGCGACGCTCGGGCCTGCAAGCCGAGGACCCGACGATCGCGCGAGCTGCTCAAGCCGCAGGGCTACGCGACCGGCCAGTTCGGCAAGAACCACCTGGGCGACCGCGACGAGTACCTGCCGACGATGCACGGCTTCGACGAGTTCTTCGGCAACCTCTACCACCTCAACGCCGAGGAGGAGCCGGAGACTGCGCGACTACCCGAAGCCAGAGGAGTTCCCGGAGTTCCGCAAGAAGTTCGGCCCGCGCGGCGTGCTGCACTGCTGGGCCAAGCCGGACGGCACCCAGAAGATCGAGGACACCGGGCCGCTGACGAGGAAGCGGATGGAGACGTGCGACGACGAGTTCCGCGCCGCCGCCGTCGACGTTCATCGAACGAGCAGCACGAGGCCGACAAGCCCGTTCTTCTGTGGTTCAACACCACGCACATGCACTTCCGCACGCATGTCGAAGCCGGAGAGCACGGGCCAGGCGGGGCGCTGGCAGTCGCGAGTACCACGACACGATGATCGACCACGACAGCACGTCGGCGAGATGCTCAAGCTGCTCGACGAGCTGGGCATCGCCGACAACACGATCGTCATGTACTCGCACCGACAACGGCCCGCACATGAACTCCTGGCCCGACGCGGGCATGACGCCGTTCCGCAGCGAGAAGAACACGAACTGGGAAGGCGCGTTCCGCGTGCCGGCGTTGGTGCGCTGGCCCGGGCAATATCCCGGCCGGCACGGTGCTCAACGAGATCGTCAGTCGCATCACGACTGGATGCCGACGCTGCTCGCCGCGGCGGGCGAGCCCGACATCAAGGAGAAGCTGCTCAAGGGCGTACACGGCCGGCGACAAGACCTTCAAGGTCCACCTCGACGGCTACAACCTGCTGCCCTACCTCACCGGCGAGGACGACGAAGAGCCCGCGCAAGGACTTCTTCTACTTCAACGACGACGGCGACCTGGTGGCGCTGCGCTACGACAACTGGAAGATCGTGTTCCTGGAGCAGCGTGCGCCGGGCACCTTGCGGATCTGGGCCGAGCCGTTCACCGCTCTGCGCGTGCCGAAGATCTTCAACCTGCGCACCGACCCGTACGAGCGGGCCGACATCACGTCCAACACCTACTACGACTGGATGCTCGACCACATCTTCCTGTTCGTCCCGGCCCAGGAGTACGTGGCGCAAGATCCTGAAGACCTTCGAGTTCCCGCCCCGGCAGAAGCCGCGAGCTTCACCATCGATCAGGTCATGGACAAGCTGAAGGAAGGCGCGAAAAACGCTGAGCCCCTGGGGCGACTTCGAAGGGCCGCGGTCAGTCGTGATCGGCGCGCTGCTCGTCGATGAATCCTGCGCGCAGCAAAATCAGTCCGCTGACCACCAGCACCCAGACTGGAAATGCCAGGGTCAGCCACATGCTGACGTCGCCGGCGATCAGCAATGCCACCGCCACCAGATAGCTGACGACGACGAGCCAGCGCGGCATCAGCCCTGTCTTGAGCCAGATGGTGGCCAGCGAAATCATGAACACCGCCGCCATCCGGATGGCGTAGGTTTTGCTGGCGGCCAGCACGATCATCTTGCCGAAGGTGACCACCTCGGCGTGCGCGACGGGATCGGTGACGTCTTTGTTGCTGGCGACGAGCGCGGCAGCGACGGCGGTCGAGACGAACATCATCGCCAGGAACAACAGACCGCTGCCCAAGAACACGATGCGAAGAACCGATCCTCATAGCGTCCGAAGCCGTCCCGCACGACTCCGATGAACCATAGGAACGCGATTCCGGCGAACGGCATCAACGTCGTTGCGGTGAAAATGCCGCGCCCTTCGGAGTCGAGCCATGCCGTCGAGTTGCCCACTCCCTCCGGCATTCTGACGCGGATCAGGGTCAGCGTGACGCCCATGAGCAGGGCGAACAACACACCGGCCAACGCCGCCGCCCGCGGTGTCCTCAGCTAGTGCAGGCGCGGGCACGCCGAGGGTGGGGCCCGATGGGTGAGGACACCCAGACATCGTCGCAGAACCGGGTTGGCGCGCGTGGAGAATTTCGGGCGACGGCAAGACGCCGCGATCAAAAACGGACCACTACCTGAAACGTGGGTGGTACAGGCCAGTGGTTATCGTGGTGGCCTATCCCGGATCTGACGGTCCGTGGTTTGGTGGTTTGGCCGGCGAAGCCCGGAGAAGACTCACGCCCGCCTGAACGCAGCGAGGTTGAAGAGAGGGACCATGGCAGATCAACCACCGGACGCATCCACTCGACTCGCCGCGGATCGGACACGGTTGGCTCTCGAACGAACGCTGATGGCGTGGATTCGCACTTGCACGTCCTTGATCGCCTTCGGTTTCACGATCTATCAGTTCTTCCTGTATCAATCCACTAACGAGCGGATTCGTCGCGAGCCGCTGATCAGTCCCGAGGTCTTCGGGGTGCTGATGATCCTCGTGGGGCTGACGGCCCTGGTGCTGGCCTGGATTCAGCATCACAACGAGATGAAGGCGCTACGGGCGGGCTTTGGTCCCATGCCGTACTCGATAGCCGCGATCATCGCCGGCTTCATCGCCGGTCTGGGTGTGATCGCACTCATCGGGGTGATCTTGAGGGTGTAGTGCTTTGCGGGCGTTTCCCCGTTATACGTCGCTGTGTTAGGTCGGTGCGATCGCTGGCGCGCCGCCGGCCGGTCACCGGCGACAGGTACGCCTACGACTCAGCGGACCGCCGACGTGGCGTGCGATAACAACGCCTTCTGCGCGGGCGGTGGATGCCACAGGCCGTCGAGGACCTCGCGTTTCGGCGCGTAGAGCCGCATCGTGAGCTGACCGGACCGTGGCGCTGGTAGCCAGTTCGGACTCGTGCCCGGGCCGGGGTTGGCGTGCTGGAGGTAGAGGTCGAGGGAGCCGTCGGCGTTGAAGGTCAAGGGGTCGCGGTCGCCGATGGCGAAGCGGTTGATGTCGTTGGCCACCTGGAAACCCTCGGCGTCGTAGACGGTGACCGACCAGAACGCCGCGCTGGTGGCAGCTGGTCGGCCTCGAAGTGAAGCACGTAGTCCTGCTCACCGGTGATCTGGTCGCCGTCGGCGTCAGCTGGCAGCAGCGGGTAGATGGCGTCTTCGGCCGGGTTGGCCCCCAGGCCGACCATCGCCACAGTCGCGCCGAGGCAAGTAGTTGCCGTAGACGCCGATGGTGTCGGAGGTCGACCAGCCGTTCACCGTGGTGCCCATCCCGGGGCCGCGTTGTCATCATGTCGTGCAGGGCCGCTGTCCATCCCGCCTCGATGTCTGCCCGCTGCCTGGCGCCGAATTGGGCGGCGTCGAAGGGCTTTCCCGCCACAATGCCGAGGTCGGCGATGCGGCCAGCACCGAGAAGTCGCTGGGGTGCGGCGGGTGACTTGCGATCAGTTCGGCGCGCGCAGGTGAAGAAGTCCAGCGGCGCTCATGCCGTTGACCGACCCGCAGCGGCTCGGTCTTCATGTCATACGTCGGGGTCGATGACGTGCCCGGGCGCCCGTCCGAGCACGGTGATGCGGTAGCCCGTCCTGGACCGTGTGGACCGCGTCGTAGTCGGCCGGGCCGTTGGTCTGCGTGCGCCCGATGATCCACACATCGGGCGTGGGCGCGGCGATCGATCGGCATGCCGTCGGGCAACTCACCGCGTAGCCCGGCGGGACCACGACGAGGTCCTGGGCCGCGGTACCGGTGGTGCGTTTCCCCGGGTTGGCGAAGACGTCGGTCCACATGTCGAGCATCGGCAGCATGTAGTAGCGGTCCGCGGTGTCGGGGCGTCGAACGCACCGGCCCGGCGGTGAGGTCGAGCCACGCCGACGAGTACAGGGTGTCGAAGTTGGGCCGGACCACGGCCCGGAACTCGGCGGGCGGGAACGCGCGCAGTGTGTGGTGGAACCGGTTCGGCGGGCCATGACCCGGCTTGGCGCCGGCGGGGGTGTTGATCGCTTGCAGGCGGGTGACGTCCATGATCACCAGCGGGTAAAGGAACAGGGCCGCTCGCGACTGAGCGTCGGCAGATCATCGGACAGCGTGCTCACGGGAGCCTCTCAATCTGCTTTCGCAGCGTCCCCCGGACGCAAAGCTACCCGGGCCGAGCCGCACACGGCGACAACTTCCCTATGTTTCGCGTTCCCTTGTTTCGCGTTCCCTTGTTTCGCGTTCCCTTGTTTCGCGTTGACTTGTTTCGCGTTCCCTTGTTTCGCGTTCCCTTGTTTCGCGTTGATCAGCGCATCGAAATCGATCGCCGTGCCATGGGCCTCAGGCCAGGGCGACAACCCGACACACTTATCCCGTCGCCCGTCGCGGCCTACCCGCGAACCTGACGGTAGCCATGCAGCCCGAATACGCCGGTCCTGTCGGCGCGCTGCAGGCGTTGACGCTCGCAAGGCCGCCGAATACTGTCCTAGTCCGAGTCGCCGTTCGACAACGGCGGCCAGCGGCTGGGAACGGGACGTCGGCCGTCGACGACATCGGTGAGGCGGCACATGACGGATACGACGCCTATGCAGGGACCGCCGCCCCAGGTCATTTTCCTGATCCGCCACGGCGAGAAGCCCGAGAAGTGCTGCCCGATATCGAAACCTTGGTACCGCTGACGGAGCGGTGTCTCGCCGAACTGGAGACCGCGGTAGGAGTGGCGCCGTGAGTACCTCGTCGGCGGGCCCGGGCATCGGACAATCGACCCGGTCGCAGAAGGTCTAGTGGCGCCTCTCAGCCAGCGTCTTGCCGCGTGGCCGTCGAACGGGGCTGGTTGTCACCCGCCCGCAACTCCACGGTGCGTCGCGGTCCCGTGGGACGGAGACATAAGCTCAGCGATGATCTGATCGAAACGGGTCGGCGAGATCGTTTCAGCTGCTCTGTCCTAAACCCTGATCTCTAGTGGGGGCCGGACTGTACCGGTGATGGGTTACCCATTCGCGCAGTTTCGTATAGATCGTCGGGTGGTTGAGCAGGTCGAAGTGGTGTAGCCCCGTCAGCGTCAGTCCGTGTTCAGGTTGGAACGGGAGTCGTCGCGTGTTGCCCCAGCCGCGCGCGCTGTGTGAGCGCACGAGGTGGTCACCGACGAGGAGGCCGACCGCCGGAGGTGCGGCGGTGGTGGCGACGAAGTGGTAGCCGGCCCAGGGAAGGAACGGCACCTCCTGGCAGCGATCCCGCAAGAATTCGTCGGGATCGCAGTCTCGCCAGTCGTCCTCGATGCAGGCGCCGAAGCGCAGGTCCTTGATTCCGGCGCTGCGCGTGTTGAGGAAGCCGGCCACGGCCCGCGTTTCCGGCAGCCGGGCCAGCGCCCAGGACGCGATGTGCACCCCTTTTTCCAGGTCTGTTCCCAGGTGTGGGGAGCCGAGGCAGACCACATGGCGCACCGCTTCGGTCCAGCGGTGCTGCTGCTGCTCGCCGTAGTAGCAGGCACTGCGCGTCACCAGCCCGCCCATCGAGTGGCCCACCAGCACGATCTCATCGATGGGAACCGGCCAGAGCGCCTCGAGCCGGTGCAGCATGTCGGCCAGCGTTTGTCCGTTGTGAGAGATGTGCAGCCCGGTGTTGTAGCGCAGATAGACGGGGGTGAACCCGTGCTCGTGATGCAGCCGCTGCCCGTAGCTCCGCAGATCCTCGCCGGTGCGCGGCGTGCGCCACCACGAGCGTTCGGTGAGAAACAACCCGTGAACGAATACGGCAAGGCGACCGGTGGCTGTCGGGAACGCCGCCGCCACCCCGTCGGCGGTGAGCGGGACGGCCGTCCCGTGGTGCCGGATCTGCATGGTCAGCGCGAATCCGTTGCGGTGTGCCGTCAGCTGATCCCCGTACAGCCCGTTGATTGCGGCGATGGCTGCGGCGACGGTGGGTTGGGATTCGAGCGACTCGTCGCCGTCGCGGCCCCACACCTTCGAGGCCAGCGCGCCGGCCGCACGGGTTGCCCCCCGAATCCCGCCGTCCACACCGCCATAGATAGCGCGGGCCACTGCGTCGTGGATGATTTGGGTGGGCTTCGCCGCCGGTCCTATCGCGCCGAAGACGCGGCTTGCGATACCCGCGTGCATGTCTCGTACCAGCGTCGTCACCACGCCCGCGGCCTCGCCGCCCAGCTCGGCGACCGACTTGATCTCTCGCGCCTGCACCACGCCCCCTTACGAACAGACAGCGCCTAGGACCTGCATAGCAGCTTCGATTTTCGCACGGACCAGGGGCCACAGCAGCGACTTTCGGCCCTTCGGGTGGGCCGAGCCCGAAACGCGGCGACGATCCACCACGGGTCCGCGGCACAGTCATCGCCAGGGACCATTCCACCCGTTTGGGACGAGAAGGATTCACGCTCGGGGACGGGCTCGGTCACCGTTTGCGGAGTACCCGCGACGCGTCGATGAGGCCCGACTGCACGAGCGCGTCTTGGACGAACCGCTGCACCGGCCGCGAGAGAAAGAATCCGGTATGCCCACCCCGGTACCAGACGATCTCGGGTCTACCCCAGTGCTCCCAGAGGCGGGTGACCTGGTCGCGTGGGTGCACGAGCCGGTCGGCGATCCCGGCGTAGATGAAGCGGCCCTGCATCGGCACGCGGGGAGTGAGTGCCAACGGCGAAATCATCCCACCGAGCGGCTTCGCCAACGTCAGCACGCGACGACGCGGGTCGTTGTGGCTAAGGCCGGCGTGGCGGCCGAGCAGTTCGACCAGATCGACGACCGGGACGCCCAGAATCGCACATGTGAGGCCATCGTCGAGGCTGGCGACCAGCGACGTGATGTAACCCCCGAGGGAGATGCCGTTCAACCCGATCATCGAGTCAGGCTCCTGCGACCGGATCCAGGACAGCAGGCGCCGAATATCCCACACCGCCTGAGCTGCAGCGTGCACGCGTCGAGCAGGTTCTCACCGGAAACGCCGCGCCCTTCGGGAGCCCGCGCGCCCGGGGGCCGTGCATCGGAAGGACGGGAAGCACGACATTCAGGCCGAGATCTTCGTGCAGATGCCAGGCCCGGAACAGCGTGAGGTCGAGGGCGGCCCGGCCCATCTCCGCGCCGTGCACACACACAAGCCATGGTCTTGGCTCGTGGTGTCGCAACATCAAGCCGTACTCCCGGTTATCGGCGGTGTAGCTCAGCCACCTTTCCCGGCCCGGTTCGCCAGCAGCGGCTCATAGTCGCTGTCGAAGGAGATGCGTTCGTGGGTACGTCCCAGGATCGTCACCGTCTTGATCGTGACGTCGGTCAGAGGCGGGGGCGCCGCGAAGAACCCTTCAGGCTTCTCGAGCCAGCCCTCCTGCCCGTACAAGTCGAGAGCCGCGATCACCTCGCCTTGACCCGCGCGACAGCGTCGGGTCCGGGCGGCCGACCCCAGCAACCGAAACCCCAGCAGCACGATTTCGTCGCGGAACGCTTGCGCCGCGAGCGCGATGGTGGGTCGTGCCACCGGAAGCACACCGGGCTGACGATCCAGATAGCTGCCCAAGGACGAGCGTAGAAGCCTCCGGTCCGCGTGAACGGCCTCAAACGTTCCGCAGTGGCCCGGCCAGCGCGCCGCCGGCGGGACGCCGGTCCCCCTTTGTCGGCATCGTCTGCTGGGCACGAGGCGCCTGTCTGCTCGACGTCCTGCATCTAGCCCTGCTTCGCCGGATACGGTCGGGCACGAGATCGGGTCTCAGTTGGCCTAGTACCGCTGACCCGCCGCCGTCGCCAAGGGAGAGGATCTCGCACCCGCGGGGCCGAATGTGATTGGAGCTCGTCCGTCCCCTTATGCATCACCTCGCACGTGTGTCGATCTGCTGTCCGACCTCAGAGGTGAGCCCAAACTCGGCCTCGGCTGCGCGGGTCAGCTGGTGGCGACACTACTCCATGGCAGACGGCGCCGGGCCCCTCTTCGACACCGCCACACGAGAGCCGGGATTCGGCCCGATTCGTCGAGGCTTCTGCGAGCCCACGGCGGAAGCAGCGATTTTGACAACGGCCCAGTCGACAGCTGCGGGGCCGTCTCGAGGAGGCACCCTTCGTGCGATACTCAAATCGGACTATGCTGCGACTCGTCCGGGTAGTAAGGCAGTCCAATGAACCTGGTAGCCAAGGCTGTCGACAAGATCGCCAATCCACCGCGGGTGTCGGATCCGGACCGGCTGCGCGCCGCGGTGTCCGGCAAGACCGTGCTGGTGACCGGCGCGTCCTACGGACTCGGCGAGGCCACCGCGCGCAAGCTCGGGGCGGCCGGGGCAACCGTGCTGCTGGTCGCCCGTTCTGCGGACAGGCTGGCAGCCCTCGCGGCGTCGATCAACGCGGGCGGCGGCCACGCAGCCGCGTACCCGGCCGATCTGACCGACGAGACAGCGGTCGCCGCACTGGTGAAGAGGCTCTCCGAAAACCACGGCCCGATGGACGTCGTCGTCAGCAACGCCGGCAAGTCCATCCGGCGGTCGCTGCATCTGCAGTACGACCGGCCGCAGGATTTCGAGTGCACGATCGGCGTCAACTACCTCGGCCCGGTCCGGTTGCTGCTCGGGCTGCTTCCCGCGATGAGGCGCCGCGGCAGCGGGCACATCGTGAGCATTTCGACGATCGGTGTGCGCACCGCACCAGGCCCGCGCTGGGGCGCCTACCTGGCGTCCAAGAGCGCGTTCGATGTGTGGTTGCGCAGCGTGGCGCCGGAACTGCGCGCCGACGGCGTGCATGTCACCTCGGTGTATATGACGTTGGTGCACACCCCCATGAGCGATCCCACGCCGATCCTGCGCAGAATGCCGGGCCTGTCTGCGGAGCAGGCCGCCGACATCGTCGCGAAGGCGATCATCGACCGGCCCGGCAGGGTGCAGCCGTTGTGGGTGTGGCCGATCGAAATCAGCTCGATGCTGCTGCCCAGGCCGCTGGAGGTCGGGATGGGCCTGATGTATCGGTTCTCCACCGATTCCCCAAGCGCTCAGGGGATTCACCGATGACGGCCGCGACCATCGTGACCGCCGCGGCCCGGGTGGTACTGCGATCGGGATTGTTTGCGCCCGCTGGGCCGCTGACGATGTTCCGCATCGTGCGCGAGGCGGTTCGAGGCGGTGCGAACCTGGCTACTGTGATGGCGATCGCGGCGGCTCGCTGGCCGGACCGGACCGCGGTGATCGACGATGACGGTGCGCTGAGCTACGGCCAGCTGCAGTCCCGCACCGAATCCCTGGCGGCCGCGCTGTTCTACCGCCACGGCATCGGACCCGGGGTCCCGGTCGGCATCCTGTGCCGCAACGGGCGCGCCTTCATGCAGGCGATGTTCGCGGCGGCGTCGGTCGGTGCCGACGTGGTGTTGCTCAACACCGAGTTCCGCACCGACGCGCTGGCGACCGCGTTGGGCGCGCACCGGATCCAAACCGTGATTTGTGACGACGAATTCGCCGACCGGGTGCGTGCGGCAGACGAGGCGGTCGCCGTCGTCGATCTCGCGGCGCTTGAGATCGACGAGCGCGAGCCACGGCCAAAGGCTGGGCCGCGCGGTCGGTTCGTGCTCCTGACGTCCGGCACGACGGGCACGCCCAAGGGTGTGCCGCGCACACCCAGTATCACCCCGGTACTGGGTGTTGGACTCGTGTTCCTCGACCGCATCGGGCTGCGCGCTGGAAGTCGAATTGCCGTGCCGGTGCCCATGTTTCACGCGCGTTCGGGTTCGGGATGGTGTTGCTCACGGTTATACTCGGCGGCACACTGCTGACAAGACGCCGGTTCGACGCCGAAGCAACGCTCGCGCAGGCCTCGTTGCATCGTGCGCACGCGCTCGCCGCGGTCCCGGTCATGCTCGCCCGGATTCTCGACCTTCCGGACGAGGTGCGGGCGCGAAACCCGGTTCCGTCGCTGCGCGTGGTGATCTCCGCCGCGGCACGCCTGGATCCGAGCCTGGCGCAGCGGTTCATGGACGCCTACGGCGAGATCCTCTACAACGGCTATGGCTCCTCGGAGGTCGGCGTCGGGTCGTTTGCGACGCCCGCCGATCTACGGGAGGCGCCGGAAACGGTTGGCAGGCCGGTTGCCGGCTGTCCGGTCGAAATTCTCGACGAGAACGACAGTCCCGTCGGGCCGCACGTCACCGGGCGGGTGTTCGTGGGTGGTGGCCTGACGTTCGACGGCTACACCGGCGGCGGTGGCAAGGATGTGGTCGCCAAGATGACGGACACCGGGGACATGGGCTACTTCGACGAGGCGGGGCGGCTGTTCATCGTCGGCCGCGAAGACGACATGATCGTCTCCGGCGGAGAGAACGTCTACCCCCGCGCGGTTGAGAACGTCCTTGGCGAACATCCCGACCTGGCCGACAACGCGGTGATCGGTGTTCCGGATGAGGACTTCGGCCAGCGGCTCGCTGCCTTCGTCGTCGCCCGTCCGGGTGCCGACATCGACGAAGCCAAACTGCGGGAGTATTTGAAGGACAAGGTGTCTCGCTTTGAACAACCGCGGGACATCACCGTCGTCGCCGCGATACCGCGTAATCCCACCGGCAAGGTGCTGCGAAACGAACTGGGTCATGATCAACCGCACCGCCCCACGCCTCGCCGTGCAAAACGTCGAAAGGGTCACCTGCCGTGAGATCCTCGACCGTGGCGGCCGCGCCGGTCCAGAGGCATTAGGCTGACGGAGACTCGATCTCGTGTCCAACCGTATCCGGTGAAACAGAGGTTAGATGCAGGACATCGAGCACACAGGTTCATCGGCTGCAGCAGCAGACGATGCCGACTTAGGACGGGACCGGCGCCGCGCTGGTGCCAGTCCCCTGTCGCAGGTGCTGGGGCTATTCACCCGGACCGGCGGCTTCTACGCCCGGTCCTGGGGTGCCTATCTGGATCGTGAGCCCGGTGAGCTTCCGGTGGCACGGCCCACCCTCGCGCTGGCGACGCAGGCGTTCTTCGACGAAATCGTGCTGACCGGGTTTCGCCTGCTTCGGTCGGCCCCCGACGCGACGAGACTCGAATGGATCACTCGCGAGGTGATCGCGGCACTAGAGTTCTACGGCCAGCAGGGCTGGCTCGACAAGTCCGAGGGGTTCTTCGCGGCACCGCCGGCGCTGACCGATGTCACGGTCAGGACTGTGGACAACATGGGGCGCACCTACGAGCGCATGTTCTTCGACAGTGGCTATGAGCCCCATGCAGGTGAACCGGGCAGGGAGCGATGGCTGAGCTACACCGGCAACAACCGCGAGTACGGGCTGATGTTGCGACACCGCCAGCCGCGACCCTGGCTGGTGTGCGTGCACGGCGCGGAGATGGGACGGGCTGCGCTGGACCCCATACTGTTTCGTGCCTGGCATCTGCACTCCGATCTCGGCCTGAACGTGGTGCTTCCCGTGCTTCCCATGCACGGGCCCCGCGCGCGGGGCCTGCCGAAGGGCGTCGCGTTCCCCAGTGAGGACGTGCTCAACCAAGTCCACGGTGCGGCTCAAGCGGTGTGGGATATCAGGCGCCTGCTGTCCTGGATCCGCTCACAGCAGCCCGACTCGATGATCGGGCTGAACGGTATCTCCCTCGGCGGTTACCTCACGTCGCTGGTCGCCAGTCTCGACGACGGCCTCATCTGTGCGATTCTGGGCGTCCCAGCCGTCGATCTGGTCGAGCTGGTCGACCGCCACGCCGGCCTGAGCGGTCACGATGCCCTCGGTCAGACGATGAGGTTGGCCAAGCCCATCGGCCGGATGATCTCCCCATTTGCACTGACTCCCCGCGTGCCGACGCAGGGCCGCTTCATCTACGCCGGCATCGCCGACAGGTTGGTGCACCCACGCGACCAGGTCACCCGACTCTGGCAGCACTG
The DNA here is from genome assembly GCA_963850895.1 of uncultured Actinomycetota bacterium. Lineage (GTDB taxonomy): Bacteria > Actinomycetota > Actinomycetes > Mycobacteriales > Mycobacteriaceae > Mycobacterium. The sequence goes on from CAWKNK010000016.1 coordinate 12,122, forward strand.
GGGCAGACCCCAGATCCACTGGTACCGCGGCGGCCACACCGGGTGCTTCCGCTCCCGGCCGGTACAGCGATTCATCGACGACGCACTGGTGCAGTCGGGGCTCGTCGACCCGTCACGGATACGTCGCAAACGCTGACACAACCGGCGCGTGGGCGTCGTCCGTCCGATGTCCTGGAGCGGATCGCAGGCTTCGCGCCTAGCCGGGACGCGGCTTCAGCCGACAGGCAGGGGGCTCTCGGCGTTGCTCTTGGGGTCGATCAAGATCTTCGCGTGCGCTTCGGGATCGCCGAGCACGTCGAACGCGGCCTCGACGCCGGGCAATCCGACCGTTCCGGTGATCAGCGGCGTGGCGTTGACCTTGCCGTCGGCGAGCATGTGCAGCGTGTCGCGGAATTCGAGCGGCGTGTAGCCGAGCACGAACCGCAGGTCGATCTCTTTGTTGATCGCCATCGCCGGCCGGATGTGGTCTGCGCCCATGCAGACGCCGACCACGACGACGCGTGAGAACAGCGGTGCGCTCGCGATGATGCCGTCGATAATGCCTGGGACGCCGACGCATTCGAAGATGACGGGTGCTTGGGGGTTGCGGTGCCCGCCGCTTCTGCGGCGCGCCAGACGTGCCACCAGGGCAGCCGCAGCCGGTGCAGCTTTTCGATCGTGCCGACCGCGAGGTCGAACGCGTCGAGGATGCTCTGCAGGTGTCCCTTGCGGCGCGGCCGTCGTATACGGCGAGTCCTGCGCAGGATCGACGACGATGTCAGCGCCGCAGGCGGTCGCGAGCGCACGCCGGCCGGGTGAAAAGTCGCTCGCAATCACGGTGCGCACCCCGTGCGCCTTGAGCATGCAGATCACCGCCAGGCCGATCGGCCCGCAGCCGATCACGATCGCGACGTCGCGCTTGCCCACCTCGCCGCGCCGGACGGCGTGCCACCCGACGGCCATCGGCTCGGTCAGCGCGGCTATCTGGGGGGCCAACCCGTTGGGGACGGGAAACGTCAGCGACTGCTCGACGAGAAGTTGCTCGGCATAGGCGCCGGGCGCCATTGTCGACAGCCCGATCCCGTGCACCTCTTTGCCGCGCCGCAGCAGCGGCAGGGCAACGACCGGTGTGCCGGGCCGCGGGGCCTTGCGGGTGCCCGGGCCGTAATCGACCACCTCACCGCAGAATTCGTGTCCGAACACGACATGCTGATTCGATCGCATGAAGTCGTCATAGCCCGATTCGGCCATCACGTCGGCGAGTTCGTCGCAGTGGTGGCGCGCATGCAGGTCCGATCCGCAGATGCCACACTTCAGCACATCGATCAGCAACTGACCCTTGGCCGGTGTCGGGGTGGGCTGGTCGACCACCTCGAGCTTGGCATTGGTGCAGGTCACGGTCTTCATCCGTCGATCCTCCTACACCGGCTCGGGTTGGAGATAGCCGCCGTTC
>CAWKNK010000017.1:0-12783 GCA_963850895.1 uncultured Actinomycetota bacterium
AGCTGGCACCGATCGGATAGGGCCTTTGGTTGACACTTTCCTAACGGGCTCGCGGTGCACCTTTACGGTTTGTTTACGCACGCCCGTTCGAACTTGCTGCCGCCCGTCCAGCGGACTGCTGCCTCAATCACCTGCTCACCGGGCTAGTTGCCAATAACCAACCGCAACAAGGGCTTTGAGAAAAACCGGGCGACCGGCTCATTGCGAGAGCCGTTCGTAAACAGCTCGTAACGTGCCGTATCGACGATCGACGTCGGCGCGGTCGGATTCATCCGGAACCGATTCGAGATTCGCGCGCTCGATCATGTCCGCTTGATCCATCAGGACTTGCGCGCGTTGCGGGTCGACGGTCTGTTCCATGATCGTTGTCAACGCGTCGAGCTGGCGGATCATCACCGCCGGCATTCCGCGGCCGGCTTGGCGTATCTTTTCGAACGCCCGCTGCACCAGCCGCTCGTAGCTGACCTGGTCAGAGATGACGCGGATGAATCCGTGCTGGTCGCGATGAACTTGGGTGGGAGACCATACCGGTGCGATCTTGCACAGGCAGTCGCCGAGCCAGTCGATGCACGTCAACGCGGTGAAAGTGTCGTTGACGGCGGGGGACAGCGCGCGGATGGCGATCTCGACGAGCTGATCGACGCCGAAGGCGACATCCTGCGTCAGGGTGCGGTGCGGTCCGGTCGCCTGAGCCCGGGCGAGGTAGTCGGCCACCCGCTCGGCGGCGGTGGGGGGCCACACGCTGGCCAGTTCCCGTCCTTCGACAAGGAAGTGGCCGGGGCGATAGGGCAACCGGATCACCGCGTCCGCTTCTGTCGCGATGCGGACCAGCGCGTGGTGACGAATGAATTGCAGGTAGCCGCTTTTGGGCGTGCGAATGACACCGCCGGAGGATTCGATCCTGGCAAGCAGCTCGTCGAGCGAGGGGCCTTGCGCGGGCCTTCGTGTCGCGAATCGCGGCTGATCCTCGCTCTGCGCCGCGACCGCTTGGGCCAGGTCTTTGGCGATGCCGGCGATCACCTGTGGGAGCTGAATCTGCGTGGCGATGTGGTGAATGAAATAGATCAGCACTGCGAGATCGATCAGCACCAAACCGAAGGCAGTCGTGATCGAGATGTGGGGGACGAACTCGCCCCGATCGCCGGGTCCGATCGATACCAGCACCACAATGCAGTACACGAACGTCGCCACGAAGGCTCCCAGCGTGAGCTGGGTGCCGCGGTCGCGGATGAAATTGCGCAGCATCCGCGGACCAAACTGCGTCGACGCCAGCGTCAGTGTCACGATCGTGATGGAAAAGACGATCCCGACGACGGTGATCACCGACGCTGCAATCGAGGTCAGGATCTGGCGTGCCGCGTCGGCGGTACCGCTGATCACGAACGCCGGAGGTCGAAACCGACCGTAGTAAGCGGCTCGGTCCAGCCGCAAGGTGAGGCCGAAAAGGCCGAGGGCTCCGAGAATTACGATCGTCGGAACCAGCCACAAATTGGTGCGCAGCTCTTCTCGCCGCAACTGTGGCCACACCACACCAAGGCGTGGCATCACATCAGTGCAGCCGCCCGCCGGATGAACACGTAGCGTTCACTACCACGGCGGATATATAACTGACCCGCCCCGATAATCGCAAGTTGTGGCGCTGACCGGTGAATCGACGCGGTCCCGCCGGATCATGCTTACCGGCCCGATAAGGTTCCGTAAACATTGCCGCCTCGGGCGTATGGATGCTGTTTGGATCGAAGCGGGCGCCGTGAGCTCGGCGTAGACCGATTTCATGCGTGACCGCCAACACCGAACCGTTGAACGCGTCGTTGCCCAACCCAACCAGGAGCCAATTGCTGGGCCGGGCTGGTTGTCGCGCCTGCTCGACGGCGCCCACCCGTGGGGATCGTTTGAGGCCATGGTCGGCCGTTACGGTGTTCGCCGCTATCGCCTGATCATCTACCCACCCGAAGCCAGTACCACTGATCGGCGGCTGGCACGGCTGTGGCGGGGTTGGCCGATAAGTGGCGCCGCGCTCATGCTGCTGGGCGTCATGATGTTCGGCAACGCGGCGGCCTCACCCGATACCGTCCTGACAGTCGCCGTGGTCGCCTACGTGAGTATCGGCGCGCTGCTCTTCCTGCGTGCCGGACCCCTCCGCGTTCGAGCCAGGTCCATGTCGATCATCCTCATGCCCAATACCGCCGACGTGCAGGAGCAGCGCAGGTACACGCAATGGCGAACGTTGGTGGACATGCTGACCAATGCCGACCGCATGTTGACGACTCGTGCGATCTCACCGGTCGAGCATGAGGCCACGTGGTGGGAAGCCTACGACCGAGTGGAGGCGATCGCGCATGTCTGATGCCCTGATGCAAATTCCGGGTGCCCTTGCCGCGGCGGGGACCCTGCTGACCGTCTACTACGTCGGGCGGCAAGGACATGGACGATCCCACTCCGACTCTTGGCCCGGTCGTCGCCAAGCCCGTGGGTCAAACGAAACTGATCAAGGCCGCTATCCGTTCGGCCACAAAAGTTCCCGTCATCCGGCTCCACCACACACGTCGCGGCGTTAACAAACCATCAAGGAATGCCGCTGCCGCATCAAGAAATCGTTGCTACGTTGCGCACATGCGACGCGCAAGCTGTGATGGATCCATGACCCGCACCACTGCTGTCGCCATCGCAGTGCCTTCAGTGTTGGAGCGGTACGGCGCGGGCTGGGATGACGAACCGCCGTATCGTAGCCGAACCAGCCTCTGAACCGGGCTCTTTCACGTTCGACGGTTCAGAACTTTTCTCAATCCGTTGCTTATCCGTTGCACTCGCTGTTGCGGCGATTCGCCCGACGGCTCAGTCCATGTTCAGTTAGCGAAAATGGTTATGTCCAAAATTATTTCCACACCTTCCACAGTTCTTGTCACTGGCGCCACCGACGGCATCGGGTATGCAACTGCCCGCCGGTTCGTCGATGAAGGCGCGACCGTGTATTTGCACGCCCCGGACCACGACAGTGGTGAAAAAGCGATGACGCGTTTGGTGAAGGACGGCGCGGAACCGCTGCGCCTGTTCTTAGTCGTCGCCGACTTCACTCGCCTGGAAGAGGTTGCGGGCCTTGCCGACACGCTCGCCAATACACTGCCGGCGCTGGACGTGCTGATCAACAACGCCGCGGTCGCCGCACCGGAGCGGCGCACCTACACGGCGGACGGTATGGAGCTGACCTTTCAAGTCAACTACCTCGCGCCGTACCTGCTGACCACCAAGTTGATGCCCCGGCTCGCCAGAGGTGGCGGACGAGTCCTTAACATGTCTTCGGTGATGCACCGGGGCGGAAGCATCAAGTGGAACAACTTGGCCGGCGAACGCTACTGGCCGCTGGCGGCTTACGCGCAATCCAAGCTGGCACTGACGATGTACACCAAATCGCTGGTCGAGTCCAGCCGGGGTTCGGTCACCGCGCTGAGCCTAGATCCCGGTGTATTTGACACTCGGCTGCTGCCCATCTACGGCCGCGTCGGCCGACCGGCCGAGGAGGCCGCTCCGATCTTGACCACGCTTGGATCACCTACCTATGGCGTGGCGAACGGCGGCTTTTACGAGGGCCTGAGCCTTGGAAAGACGGCAGCGCTGGTTGATAACCCGCGCGCTCGCGAGCGACTGGCGAAGCTCAGCGCTCACCTCGTCGAGTCTGCGCTGCGCTGAAAGGAAAAGGAGGCGACGCGATGTCCAAGCGAGCCGACAAGAAGCGCGCCCGGCGGAAGAAAAAAGCCAACCACGGAAAGCGGCCGGCCTCGGGCAAGCGCGCATAAAGATCAGGAGCTAGCGGCGCCCGGACCATCGATCATCGGGATCCGGACCCGGAAAACCGTTCTGCCCTCGGTGGATTCGGCGGTGACGAAGCCGTGGTGGGCCTTGACGATCGAACTGACGATGGCCAGGCCCAGCCCAGTGCCCGAGCCGTTGACCCTCGAGTTGTCCGCCCGGGCGAACCGTTCGAACAAGCGGGGGAGAAGCTCCGGGTCGATGCCCGGCCCGTCGTCGGCGACGGTCAATTCCACGCACGGCGCCTCGGGCCCGTCGCGGTGGCAGGTGATCCCCGTTGTGACGGTGACCCCGGGCGGGGTGTGCACCCGGGCGTTGTTGAGCAGGTTGCTGACCAGCTGGTGTAGCCGCGCATGATCCCCGAGGACCCACACCGGTTCCTCGGGTAGGTCCTTCACCCAATGGTGCGTCGGCGCCGCGACCGCCGCGTCGTTCACGGCGTTGATGACGAGCTCGGCGAGGTCGACGTCCTCGCTTTGCAGGTCTTGTCCTTCGCCCAGGCGGGAGAGCAGCAGCAGCTCGTCGACCAGCAGCGTCATGCGCCGCGCTTCGGACTCGATGCGGGCCAGCGCGTATTCGGTGGTCGGCGGCAACTCCGAACTGTCCTGCCGGGTGAGTTCGGCGTATCCCTGAATCGCCGCCAGCGGAGTCCGCAGCTCGTGGCTGGCGTCGGTGATGAATTGCCGCATCCGCAGATCGGATTCGGCGCGCTGCGCCAGCGCACTATCGACGTTGTCCAGCAACCGGTTCAGGGTGTGGCCGACGATGCCGACCTCATTCTGCTGGTTGGTGTCCCGCGGCCGCACCCGGACGCTGATCCGGTGGTCGTCGTCGGTAAGCGGCATGGCGGCGACTTCCGCCGCGATACCGGCCAGCCGGCGCAACGGTCGAAGGGTGTAGCCGACGACCCAAACGGTGAGCCCGGCGGTGACCGCCAAAGCCGCCGCGATGAGCAGGGTGGTGGTGACCTGCTTGCGGGCGATGATGCGGTCGGCGAGGTTCAGCGACACCCCGGCAATCAGCACGTCGGATCCGTCGGCGTGGCTGTCGAGCCGGTAGAACCCGAGGCTGCCCAGCTTTTCGGTCCGTGGCGGGCCGTCAGCCCATGACTGGGCTTCGATGGCGCGGACCACGTCGGCGGGCGCCGGTCGTGCTTCGGCCTCCGAGAAAACCGCCGACCCGATCACGGCGCCGTTGTGCAGCACCACGATGAGGTTTCCCGGCGTTTGATCGGTGAACTGCAGCATCGCCTGAGGCAGCGGCTTAGTGCTGTCAGCGGGATTGTGTTCGCCCTTGCGGTATTTGGTGTACGAGTGGCCCAATGCGTCCAAGGACTCGGCGACGTCGGCGTCGCTCATCGCGGTGACGTAGCCGCGCAGGCTCAGCACCGAGACAATTCCGACCGTCACCAGCACCACGCTGACCACAGCCAGCACGCCCAGTAGCAACTGGCGGCGCAAGGAGTGGGGCAGCCATCGCGGAAGATCCCCGGTCAAGGCGTCCCGGTCCGGGCTCATTCCGGGGGCCGCAGCATGTATCCAACACCGCGCACGGTGTGAATCATCGGTTCCCGGCCGGAGTCGATCTTCTTCCTCAAATACGAGATGTACAGGTCGACGATGCTGGTGCGCCCCGCGAAGTCATAGTTCCAGACGCGGTCGAGGATCTCGCTGCGGCTCAGCGCGCGGCGGGGATTGCGCATGAGGAAGCGCAGTAGTTCGAACTCGGTTGAGGAAAGCGATATCGATGTGCCGTCGCGGGTCACTTCGCGGCTGGCGGTGTCGACTCGGAGGTCGCCGACTTTGAGGGTCTCGGCGGCCGGCGGCGTCTGCTGACCGGAACGGCGCAACAACCCGCGCAGCCGGGCGACGAGCTCTTCGAGGCTGAACGGCTTGGTCATGTAGTCGTCAGCGCCGGCGGTCAGGCCGGTGACGCGGTCCATGACCGAGTCCCGCGCGGTCAGAAAGAGCGTCGGGGTGTAGGCATCGGATTGGCGGACGCGCTCTAAGATTCGCAACCCGTCCACGTCGGGAAGCATGATGTCGAGCACGAGCACGTCGGGGCTGACCTTGTCGAACTTGGCTATGGCCTCGCGCCCGTTGTGGGCGATGTCGACAACCCAACCCTCATAGTGCAGCGCCATCTTCACCAGGTTGGTCAGCGCCGGCTCGTCATCGACCAGCAGCACCCTGATCGGTGATCCATCGGCGCGGTAAATCCTGGGCAGCTGCCCGAGGATGGCCTGGCGAGGGCGCTGGCCGCCCGCGTATCCCGACATTGCGGTCATGTTCCTCCATTCTGGCAAGCCACACACCCAACTGTCACGAAGTTCATAGAGTTCTCAAATGTGGGCGGGTCAGGCGCGTCACCTCAAAGCGCGCTCAAATATGTGTTTGATATGTGTCGCATCAGCCAGCTTGAGATGAGCCGAGTCGTCAAAAATACTGGTATGCATAGCCGTTGGTTTGGCCGCGTTGATCGATTCCGGCTCATCGTCGCCAAACCGGCGGCGCCAGAATGGATGTGGGTGATTGTAGGGCGCTGTATTGCAGCTAACGCCATCGCGGCCCAATGGGGTACCGCACGATGGCAAGGGACGACGGAGTCCCGACCCGCGTTAATTCAACGTTACGTCGTGTTACCAAAAGTAGTTGGTTGAAACGTTTTTCGTAGCTCCTCTCTGCGGAATCGCCGGCTCCGGCAGCCTGGGCAACCCGCAGCTAGCAAAAGGAAAGTAATGGATTTTGGTGCGTTGCCTCCGGAAGTCAACTCCGGTCGGATGTATCTGGGGCCCGGACCCGCGACGCTGCTGGCCGCCTCGGCGGGATGGGACTCGCTGGCCCTCGAGGCGAACTCGGCGGCCAGCGGCTACGAATCGGTGGTCACGACCCTGACGGAGGAGTGGCAGGGCCCGACGTCGATGTCGATGGCCGCCGCGGTCGCGCCCTACGTGGTGTGGCTGCGGGCCATCGCCGGGCTGTGCGAGCAGTCGGCGATGCAGGCCACCGCCGCCGCGGCGGCCTACGAAGCGGCGTACGCGATGACGGTGCCGCCGCCGCTCATCGCGGCCAACCGCGCTCAGCTCATGGCGTTGGTCGCGACCAACTTCCTGGGGCAGAACACGCCGTCGATCATGGCCACCGAAGCCGAGTACAGCGAGATGTGGGCCCAGGACGCCACCGCCATGTACACCTACGCCGCCAGCTCGGCGTCCGCGTCGACCTTCAGCGCCTTCGCGCCGCCGCCCCAGACGACCAATCCGGGTGGGGTCGCCGGCCAAGCCGGCGCGGTGACCCAGGCGACCGCCACCCAGGCCGGCAGCAGCGCCCAGACGGCGTCCTCGCAGGTGATGTCCTCCGTGCCGCAAGCCCTGCAGAGTATGTCGACGCCCGGGTCGACGTCGAGTGCGGGTCTGTCGCAGTCGGCGGTGGGCAGCGGGGCGGCACTGGGAACTTCGGGGGCCTCCACCCCCCTCGGTGCACTATCGAGCCTGACCGGGACGTCCAAGGGTGCGACGAAAACCGCGAGCACTGGCGTGAGCACGGCGTCGAGCCTGACTTCCGCACTCGGCGGTGGAGCCAACGGCGGTACGGCCGGGCTGGCCTCCGACGCATTGGGCGTGGGCTCCGACTTGGCCGGCTTCGGCGGCGATGGCGCGGGCTTGGGCGCTGACGGAGGTGGAATCGGCATGGACCTCTACGGCTTGTCGATCGACTTCCAGGGCGCGGATTCGATTCTCGGGGCCGAGGGCGCCGCCGGTGCGCCAAGCGTCGGAGGCATGGGTGGTCTGGGAACCCTGGGGCCCATCGGTGGTCTGGGCGAAGGCGCTTCGGCGGGCGTGGGCCAGGCGGCCTCACTCGGCACCTTGTCGGTGCCGCCGAGTTGGGCTGACACCGTGTCGTCGGTGACGCCGCTGCCCGCCGCCCTCGACGCCAACGTCATGCCGGGTGGGTGGGGTGCCGCACCGACGCCGTCGCCGGCAACCGGCGTCTCCAAACTGCCGCTCGGCGCCATGGTCGGGCGCGAGTCCGACGGCGCGGTTCACCGGATCGGGTTCCGCCCCTCACTCATCCCGCGTTCGCCGGTGGCCGGATAGGCCAGGGTGGCAAGGGTTTCGAAGCCAAAAGGGCCCGCACACCGTGGTGTGCGGGCCCTTTGAGTGAAGACGCGGTGTCAGGCCCAGCTGGACCCAACGGCGCTGTCGGTGCTGGCCATGTTGCTGCCGGCGCTCTGCACCTTCTGCCCGTGGGCGTTGGCCTGCTCGTAGATCACCTGGAAGTTGCGACCCAAGTCAGTGATGAACTGCTGGCAGGCCATCGAACCGGCACCGCCCCAGAAGTCACCCGCAGCCAGCACATCACGAACGATGGCCTGGTGCTCAGCCTCCAGAGACGCGGCCTGGGCGCGGATCAAGGCGCCATGGGCGTCGACATCGCCGAACTGGTAGTTAATGGTCATTGCTTAGCTCCTTAAAAGTGTTGGAAGCAGTGGTTTTCGGCTGCTAGCTGCCGAGGATCTGCTGCGAGGCCTGCTCTTGCTGCTCGTAGTTGTTGGCGTCGCGGATCAGCCCGTCGCGCACTCCGTGGAGCATGTTGACGATGTTGCGGAAGGCCTGGTTGACCTGGCCCATGGTGTCGTACGAGGTCGCCTGCGCCTGACCGCTCCAGCCAGAGCCGGCGATGTTCATCGACGACGACCACATCTTGCGGGCCTCGTCCTCAACCGTTTGGGCGTGCACCTCAAAGCGACCCGCCATCGCCCGCATTTCGTGCGGGTCAGTCATAAAACGTGTTGCCATGTTGCCTTTCTCCTTATCCTTCAAGCCTTCAGTGTCGAAGTCTTAACAGTTGTAATTGATGCGGTGGTGGCCGCGTTGTGGACAGATTACGGCCTACCGGTTAACTGATCGCCTCAAACGGGTGACATGTACCCCCTTATTTCCCGTAGCGGTAATCCCGACATCAGACGACAACCTGCTTGGGCATGACGATCGGCTTGAAGCCGTACCGCGGTCCCGCGCCGTAGCCGCCGGCGCCCTTGGCGGCCGCCGCCATTCCCGGCATGCCAGGCATCGCCGCGACCGGCTCCGCCTCGGCCGCGGCCGTCCACCCGGAGCCCGCGAGCGGAGCGGTGGAGGACGCCAGCGACGCCGGGGCGGCCGCATTCCAGCCGGCCGGCACGGACAGGCCGCCGACGGCGGAGGCCTCGCCCAGGGCCGCCGACGCGCCCGCGCCCGACACCGAGCCCACCATGGTGCCCGGCACCATCCCACCGGCGAGCGGTGTGACGGAGTCGGTGAGGGCGAACGGGATCGACGGCACCGTGCCGAGCGTGTGGCCCAGCGATACGGCCGTCGGGATGGCGTTCATGGTGAACCAGGCCCCGGTGTTGACTACGCCGTTGATGCCATTCAAGACGGACGGGGTGCCGAGGAAGTTGTCAATCGAGCCCAGAATGCCCGGGGACGTGGGCGTGCGGGGAGGGTGGGGGAGGCGGCCAAGGGCGCCGAGGTGATCGGGCCAAGCAACGCCTGGGTCGTGCCGGCCGTCGAGTCAGCGCCGAGGGCGGCGCTGCCGGCGGCCGCGGCACGCAGCCGGGTTGGTGGTCGACGTCAGCGGCGTTACGGGCGTAAGGACCCCGGCCACCGCCGAGGCGGCCTGGTACGCGGTCATCGTGGTGGCGTCTTGGACCCACATTGCTTCGTACTGGGCTTCCAACGCGGCCACATGCGGAAGAGTGAAGGGCAGCGCCGCGACGAGTGCAGCAAGAAACGCAGCCCTATTGGCATAGACCAGCGCCGGGTTCACCACGCCCATATACGCCGCCTCGAAGGCCGCCGCCGACGCCGTGGCCTGTGCGCTCGCCTGCTCGAGCGTCGCCGCCGTCTCGGTCAGGTAGGTGATGATGGGCTGGGCAGCGGCCGCCGCCGCCGCCGACCCACCGCCGGTCCAGTTCTCTGTGGTCAGCAACGAGACAATCGACTCCCACTGGGTCGCCGTGGAGCTCACCTCGGCGGCCAGGTTGGCGTACGCCGCCGCGGCGGCCATGAGCGGCGCCGCGCCCGCACCCGCGTACACGAGCGACGAGGTCATCTCCGGCGGCATAGCGGCAAAATCAAAAACCATTTCTGTTACTCGCTCCCTTTATCTGTTTGAATTTCGCTTCTGCTTTGACCGTGCTCGCTGCCTAAACGGTCGCCGGTTTCGGCATGACGATCGGCTTGACGCCGTAGCGTGGCGCACCAAAGCCGGCGCTGTTGCGCGCGGCCGCGCCCATTCCCGGCATCCCTGGGATGATCCCGCCGGTGCCGGCCTGCGGCGCGGCGGCGGTCCAGCCCACGGTCTCGAGCGGTGCGGCGCTGGTGCCCACCACCGGGGTGGCCGAGCCGGCCCAAGCCGGCGGCACCGACAGCTTGCCGACCATGGTGGCCTGGCCCGCCGCGGCCATCGGCATCGCGCCCATTCCGGCCATACCGCCACCGGCCATCGGCGCCGTCGTGTCGGCGAGACCCGCGGCGTCGGCGGCGGAACCCGCGGCGTCGGCGGCGGAGGTGTCGAGCAGACCGCCACCGGCCATGCCGAGCAGGTCGGAACCGGCGGAGGCCCAGTTGCCAGCACCGATGTTCAAGATGTTGGCACCGTTACTTGAGAGGCCGAAAGCCCACCGAGCATGCTCGAGTTGGTGCCGTTGCCGGTGCTACCGAGGAGATATGCAGGAAGTCGAGGGGAGTGTTCGACGGCGTGGCAGCGGCGAGGGGAGACGCACTGTTCGCACCGGAGAGAACGCCCTGGGCTGCGTTGATGGCCTCGGTGTTGCCGTAGCTGCCGGAGCTGATGCCCAGGGTTTGCGCGTAATTTTCCAGCTGCGCCTGCGCTTCGGTGGCGATGGCCTGATACTGGGTGCCGTACGTCGAGAAGATCGCCGCCTGCTGGGCCGACACCGGGTCGGCGGCCGCGGGAGCGATCACCGTAGTCGCCGCTGCGGCGCCCGCGTTCTGCGCCGCCAGGTTGGTGTTGATACCCGACAGCAGCTGCTCCGCAGCTAGCATCTCTTCAGTTTGTGTTGTCAGAAAAGACATCTATTGCTCCTAGTTTTGGAACGAGTCGACCCCCATGTGTTGGTCGACCTGTGTGTTCGCGTAACGGCCCCTGTGCGTTGGCGTAACACTAACGACCCACGAGTCCACGTTCCCGGCCGAAAGGGCCGGGGTGACAGCCGTTTACGGCTTCTTAACGAAGAGGGCGGTAGTTTTAACACGGTCCTGTCGCGCGACATAGTGGTGTGATCTGTCATCGGACGGAATACCGTGGTTAGGACACGTGGGCGCGGATCCTAGCCGATGCCCGGTCGCAACGCATCTTGCAGATTTCGCTTATTTCGAGCGGGATGCGATGTCCCGGATTCAGGGCCCGCGCGCTAGATTCGCCGCCGAGCCCCCATAGCCCAATTGGCAGAGGCAGCGGACTTAAAATCCGTCCAGTGTCGGTTCGAGTCCGACTGGGGCTCGCTCAAAATTGCCGTAAATCGGCAAATCCGCCCGGACGGCTCCGGTTCAATCGAACGATCACTCGAAGGTCGGAAACGCGACTGGCGCAGTAAGTTGATCGCGACCGTTACAGCCGCCGCGAGGGAGGCAGCGCCGAAGTGACCGAGGACCCCTGGGCTGACGGCGTCTCGCGCCAATACGATCGTTGGGAGTACCCACCTCCGGTCACAGACCTCGAGGCGTGGGCCAAAGGCCATTGGGATTACTTCGATCCCATCTGGACCCATCGGGTCTTCTGGCCGAACCGGGAATACACACCGGACCTCGACATTCTGATCGCCGGTTGCGGCACTTCCCAGGGGGCAGCTTCTGCCTTCATGAATCGCGGCGCGAGAGTAATGGCTATCGACGTCAGCCGGTCCGCGCTGAATCACGAGAAATATCTGAAGGACAAGTACGGGTTGGAGAACCTCCAGCTGCATCTGCTGCCGATAGAGGAGGTGTCGACGCTGTCACGCGACTTCGACCTCATTGTCGCCAGCGGCGTCCTGCACCACATGGCGGATCCGCTGACCGGACTGAAAGCGCTTGGCGAGTGTCTGCGCAGGGACGGGGCGTTGGCCGTCATGCTGTATGCAAAGTACGGCCGAATTGGAGTGGAGATCCTCGAATCGGTATTCCGCGACCTCGGGCTGTCCCAGGACGAAGCATCGGTCCAACTAGTCAAAGACGTGATCACGGTGCTGCCGGTGGACCACCCCGTCCGCAGCTATCTGAGGTCGGCGAGCGACCTGGTGTCCGACGGGGCCGTGGTCGACACGTTTTTGCATGCCCGCCAACGAAGCTACACCGTCGGCGAGTGCCTGGATTTGGTCAGCGCGGCCGGGCTCGCGTTCCAGGGCTGGTTCAACAAAGCGCCGTATTATGCGGGCAGCCTTCTCGCGCCGGCGAGCGGACTTCCATCGGTGTTGAACCAACTGCCTGACACAAAACTCTGGTCCGTGATGGAACGCCTGCAAACGACTAATGCCACCCATTACTTTATTGCCTGCCGTCCCGAGCGTCCCAAGGAGCACTACACCATCGATTTCTCGGCGCCGGGAGCACTCGATTACGTTCCGCTAACACGTACGGCGTGCCGGTTGTCCGGCGACGAGATCTTCTGGCCTTCCGGAATGAACTTGAAGCTCAATCCTGTTCGGCTTCCTTTTGTCCAGCACATCGACGGCTGCCGCACGATTCGCGGGATCGTGGAGGGTGTGGCTCAGCACGCCAACGTCAGTGAGGAAAACAGGGTTGACCTGCTGCAGTTTGGCGCAACTGTTCGAGTCGCTGTGGCGTCTCGACTTTGTGGCGATGGCGCTGAACGCTGAACCGACCGGTTAGCTCGCCCCGGTCGGCTACTCTCGCCGCCGAGCCCCCATAGCCCAATTGGCAGAGGCAGCGGACTTAAAATCCGCCCAGTGTCGGTTCGAGTCCGACTGGGGGCA
>CAWKNK010000018.1:0-351069 GCA_963850895.1 uncultured Actinomycetota bacterium
TCGCTGGTCGAGTCCAGCCGGGGTTCGGTCACCGCGCTGAGTCTAGATCCCGGTGTATTTGACACTCGGCTGCTGCCCTATGGACGGCCGCGTCGGCCGACCGGCCGAGGAGGCCGCTCCGGATCTTGACCACGCTTGGATCACCTACCTATGGCGTGGCGAACGGCGGCTTTTACGAGGGCCTGAGCCTTGACAAAGACGGCAGCGCTGGTTGATAACCCGCGCGCTCGCGAGCGACTGGCGAAGCTCAGCGCTCACCTCGTCGAGTCTGCGCTGCGCTGGAAGGAAAAGGAGGCGACGCGATGTCCAAGCGAGCCGACAAGAAGCGCGCCCGGCGGAAGAAAAAAGCCAACCACGGAAAGCGGCCGGCCTCGGGCAAGCGCGCATAAAGATCAGGAGCTAGCGGCGCCCGTACTTTCGATCATCGGAGCTGCACGCGGAAAACCGTTCGGCCGGGGGTGGATTCGGCGGTGACCAAGCCGTGGTGGGCCTTGACGATCGAACTCACAATGGCCAGGCCCAGCCCGGTGCCCGAGCCGTTGATCCTCGAGTGTCCGCCCGCGCGAACCGTTGGAAAAGCCGGGGGAGTAGGTCCCCGTCGATGCCCGGTCCGTCGTCGGCAACGGTCAATTCCACGAAGGGCGCCTCCGGGCGAAGGGGTGGCAGGTGATCCCGTGGTCACGGTGACCCCGGGGGGCGTGTGCAATCGGGCGTTGTTGAGCAGGTTGCTGACCAGCTGGTGAGTCGGGCATGATCGCCGAGCACCAACACCGGTTCGTCGGGCAGATCCTTGACCCAATGGTGCGTCGGCGCCGCGATTGCCGCGTCGTTCACGGCGTTGATGACGAGCTCGGCAGGTCGACCTCGTCGCTCTGCAGGTCTTCGCCTTCGCCCAGCCGGGACAGCAGCAGTAGTTCCTCCACGAGCAGCGTCATGCGCCGCGCTTCGGACTCGATGCGGGCCAGCGCGTATTCGGTGGTCGGCGGCAACTCCGAACTGTCCTGCCGGGTGAGTTCGGCGTATCCCTGAATCGCCGCCAGCGGAGTCCGCAGCTCGTGGCTGGCGTCGGTGATGAATTGCCGCATCCGCAGATCGGATTTCGGCGCGCTGCGCCAGCGCACTATCGACGTTGTCCGGCACCAACTGGTTCAGGGTGTGGCCGACGATGCCGACCTCATTCTGCTGGTTGGTGCCCTAGGCCGCACCCGGACGCTGATCCGGTGGTCGTCGTCGGTAAGCGGCATGGCGGCGACTTCCGCCGCGATACCGGCCAGCCGGCGCAACGGTCGAAGGGTGTAGCCGACGACCCAAACGGTGAGCCCGGCGGTGACCGCCAAAGCCGCCGCGATGAGCAGGGGTGGTGGTGACCTGCTTGCGGGCGATGATGCGGTCGGCGAGGTTCAGCGACACCCCGGCAATCAGCACGTCGGATCCGTCGGCGTGGCTGTTGAGCCGGTAGAACCCGAGGCTGCCCAGCTTTTCGGTCCGTGGCGGGCCGTCAGCCCATGACTGGGCTTCGATGGCGCGGACCACGTCGGCGGGCGCCGGTCGTGCTTCGGCCTCCGAGAAAACCGCCGACCCGATCACGGCGCCGTTGTGCAGCACCACGATGAGGTTTCCCGGCGTTTGATCGGTGAACTGCAGCATCGCCTGAGGCTAGCGGCTCTAGTGCTGCCAGCGGGGATTGTGTTCGCCCTTGCGGTATTTGGTGTACGAGTGGCCCAATGCGTCCAAGGGACTCGGCGACGTCGGCGTCGCTCATCGCGGTGACGTAGCCGCGCAGGCTCAGCACCGAGACAATTCCGACCGTCACCAGCACCACGCTGACCACAGCCAGCACGCCCAGTAGCAACTGGCGGCGCAAGGAGTGGGGCAGCCATCGCGGCAGGTCTCCGGTCCAGGCGCCCGGTCACGGGCTCATTCCGGCGGCCGCAGCATGTATCCAACACCGCGCACGGTGTGAATCATCGGTTCCCGGCCGGAGTCGATCTTCTTCCTCAAATACGAGATGTACAGGTCGACGATGCTGGTGCGCCCCGCGAAGTCGTAGTTCCAGACGCGGTCGAGGATCTCGCGGCGCCGCGGCTGAGCGCGGGGCTGGTGGATGGCGCATGAGGAAGCGCAGCAGCTCGAACTCGGTTGAGGAAAGCGAGATCGATGTGCCGTCGCGGGTCACTTCGCGGCTGGCGGTGTCGACTCGGAGGTCGCCGACTTTGAGGGTCTCGGCGGCCGGCGGGCGGCGTCTGCTGACCGGAACGGCGCAACAACCCGCGCAGCCGGGCGACGAGCTCTTCGAGGCTGAACGGCTTGGTCATGTAGTCGTCAGCGCCGGCGGTCAGGCCGGTGACGCGGTCCATGACCGAGTCCCGCGCGGTCAGAAAGAGCGTCGGGGTGTAGGCATCGGATTGGCGGACGCGCTCCTAAGATTCGCAAGCCGTCCACGTCGGGAAGCATGATGTCGAGCACGAGCACGTCCTGGGCTGACCTTGTCGAACTTGGCCATGGCCTCGCGCCCGTTGTGGGCGATGTCGACAACCCAACCCTCATAGTGCAGCGCCATCTTCACCAGGTTGGTCAGCGCCGGCTCGTCATCGACCAGCAGCACCCTGATCGGTGATCCATCGGCGCGGTAAATCCTGGGCAGCTGCCCGAGGATGGCCTGGCGAGGGCGCTGGCCGCCCGCGTATCCCGACATCGCGGTCATGTTCCTACATTCTGGCAAGCCACACACCCAACTGTCACGAAGTTCATAGAGTTCTCAAATGTGGGCGGGGCGGGCACGTCACCTCAAAGCGCGCTCACATATGTGTTTGATATGTGTCGCATCAGCCAACTTGAGATGAGCTGATTCCCCAAAAATACTGGTATGCATAGTCGTTGGTTTGACCGCGCTGATCGACTCCGCCTGATCTTCGCCAAAATAGTCGCGCCAGAATGGATTTGGGTGATTGTAGGACGCTGTATTGCATCGAACGCCGTCGCGGCCGATGGGTTCGCACGATGGCAAGGGACAACGGAGTCCCGACTCGCGTTAATTCAACGTTACGTCGTATTACCAAAGTTGTTTGGTTGAAGGATTTTTCGTAGCTCGCCTCCGCGCAAACGCCCGCTCCGGCAGCCTGGCAACCTCAACTAGCAAAGGAATGCAATGGATTTTGGCGCGTTGCCTCCGGAAGTCAACTCCGGTCGGATGTATCTGGGGCCCGGACCCGCGACGCTGCTGGCCGCCTCGGCGGGATGGGACGCGCTGGCCCTCGAGGCTGAACTCGGCCGCCAGCGGCTACGAATCGGTGATCACCACCCTGACGGAGGAGTGGCTGGGCCCGACGTCGATGTCGATGGCCGCCGCGGTCGCGCCCTACGTGGCGTGGCTGCGGGCCATCGCCGAGCTATGCGACCAGTCGGCGATGCAGGCCACCGCCGCCGCGGCGGCCTACGAAGCGGCGTACGCGATGACGGTGCCGCCGCCGCTCATCGCGGCGAACCGCGCTCAGCTCATGGCGTTGATCGCGACCAACTTCCTGGGGCAGAACACGCCGGCGATCATGGCCACCGAGGCCGAGTACAGCGAGATGTGGGCCCGGGACGCCACCGCGATGTACACCTACGCCGCCAGCTCGGCGTCCGCCTCGACCTTCAGCACGTTCGCGCCGCCGCCCCAGACGACCAATCCGAGCGGGGTCGCGGGCCAAGCGGGCGCCGTGACCCACGCGACCGCCACCCAGGCCGGCAGCAGCGTCCAGACCGCGTCCTCGCAGGCGATGTCCTCGGTGCCGCAAGCCCTGCAGAGTATGTCGACGCCCGGATCGACGTCCGGCACCGGTCTGTCGCAGGCGGCGGTGGGCGCCGGGGCGTGACTGGGAACGTCGGGGGCTTCCAGCCCCCTCGGTGCACTATCGAGCCTGACCGGCACGTCCAAGGGTGCCACGAAGACCGCGAGCACTGGCGTGGGGACCGTGTCCGGCCTGGCCACTGCCCTGGGCGGTGGCTCGAACGGCGAAGCCGCCGGGCTGGCGTCCGACGCGATCGGCGTGGGCTCCGATCTGGCGGGCCTGGGCGGCGATGGCGCGGGCTTGGGCGCCGACGGAGGTGGAATCGGCATGGACCTCTACGGCCTGTCGATCGACTTCCAGGGTGCGGATTCGATTCTCGGGGCCGAGGGCGCCGCCGGTGCGCCGAGCGTCGGAGGCATGGGTGGTCTGGGAACCCTGGGGCCCATCGGTGGTCTGGGCGAAGGCGCTTCGGCGGGCGTGGGCCAGGCGGCCTCACTCGGGACCTTGTCGGTGCCGCCGAGTTGGGCTGACACCGTGTCGTCGGTGACGCCGCTGCCCGCCGCCCTCGACGCCAACGTCATGCCGGGTGGGTGGGGTGCCGCACCGACGCCGTCGGCGGCGACCGGCGTCTCCAAACTGCCGCTCGGCGCCATGGTCGGACGCGAGTCCGAGGGCGCGGTTCACCGGATCGGGTTCCGCCCCTCACTCATCCCGCGTTCGCCGGTGGCCGGATAGGCCAGGGTGGCAAGGGTTTCGAAGCTCAAAGGGCCCGCACACCGTGGTGTGCGGGCCCTTTGAGTGAAGACGCGGTGTCAGGCCCAGCTGGACCCAACGGCGCTGTCGGTGCTGGCCATGTTGCTGCCGGCGCTCTGCACCTTCTGCCCGTGGGCGTTGGCCTGCTCGTAGATCACCTGGAAGTTGCGACCCAAGTCAGTGATGAACTGCTGGCAGGCCATCGAACCGGCACCGCCCCAGAAGTCACCCGCAGCCAGCACATCACGAACGATGGCCTGGTGCTCAGCCTCCAGAGACGCGGCCTGGGCGCGGATCAAGGCGCCATGGGCGTCGACATCGCCGAACTGGTAGTTAATGGTCATTGCTTAGCTCCTTAAAAGTGTTGGAAGCAGTGGTTTTCGGCTGCTAGCTGCCGAGGATCTGCTGCGAGGCCTGCTCTTGCTGCTCGTAGTTGTTGGCGTCGCGGATCAGTCCGTCGCGCACTCCGTGGAGCATGTTGACGATGTTGCGGAAGGCCTGGTTGACCTGGCCCATGGTGTCGTACGAGGTCGCCTGCGCCTGACCGCTCCAGCCAGAGCCGGCGATGTTCATCGACGACGACCACATCTTGCGGGCCTCGTCCTCAACCGTTTGGGCGTGCACCTCAAAGCGACCCGCCATCGCCCGCATTTCGTGCGGGTCGGTCATAAAACGTGTTGCCATGTTGCCTTTCTCCTTATCCTTCAAGCCTTCAGTGACGAAGTCTTAACAGTTGTAATTGATGCGGTGGTGGCCGCGTTGTGGACAGATTACGGCCTACCGGTTAACTGATCGCCTCAAACGGGTGACATGTACCCCCTTATTTCCCGTAGCGGTAATCCCGACATCAGACGACAACCTGCTTGGGCATGACGATCGGCTTGAAGCCGTACCGCGGCCCCGCGCCGTAGCCGCCGGCGCCCTTGGCGGCCGCCGCCATTCCCGGCATGCCAGGCATCGCCGCGACCGGCTCCGCCTCGGCCGCGGCCGTCCACCCGGAGCCCGCGAGCGGAGCGGTGGAGGACGCCAGCGACGCCGGGGCGGCCGCATTCCAGCCGGCCGGCACGGACAGGCCGCCGACGGCGGAGGCCTCGCCCAGGGCCGCCGACGCGCCCGCGCCCGACACCGAGCCCACCATGGTGCCCGGCACCATCCCACCGGCGAGCGGTGTAACGGAGTCGGTGAGGGCGAACGGGATCGACGGCACCGTGCCGAGCGTGTGGCCCAGCGAGACCGCCGTCGGGATGGCGTTCATGGTGAACCAGGCCCCGGTGTTGACTACGCCGTTGATGCCATTCAGGACGGACGGGGTGCCGAGGAAGTTGTCGATCGAGCCCAGAATGCCCGGGGACGTGGTCGTCGGGGAGGGGGGGGAAGGGCCAAGGGCGCCGAGGTGATCGGGCCAAGCAACGCCTGGGTCGTGCCGGCCGTCGAGTCAGCGCCGAGGGCGGCGCTGCCGGCGGCCGCGGCAGTTGCCGGGTTGGTGGTCGACGTCAGCGGCGTTACGGGCGTAAGGACCCCGGCCGCCGCCGAGGCGGCCTGGTACGCGGTCATCGTGGTGGCGTCTTGGACCCACATTGCTTCGTACTGGGCTTCCAACGCGGCCACATGCGGAAGAGTGAAGGGCAGCCCCGCGAGTGCAGCAAGAAACGCAGCCCTATTGGCATAGACCAGCGCCGGGTTCACCACGCCCATATACGCCGCCTCGAAGGCCGCCGCCGACGCCGTGGCCTGTGCGCTCGCCTGCTCGAGCGTCGCCGCCGTCTCGGTCAGGTAGGTGATGATGGGCTGGGCAGCGGCCGCCGCCGCCGCCGACCCACCGCCGGTCCAGTTCTCTGTGGTCAGCAACGAGACAATCGACTCCCACTGGGTCGCCGTGGAGCTCACCTCGGCGGCCAGGTTGGCGTACGCCGCCGCGGCGGCCATGAGCGGCGCCGCGCCCGCACCCGCGTACACGAGCGACGAGGTCATCTCCGGCGGCATAGCGGCAAAATCAAAAACCATTTCTGTTACTCGCTCCCTTTATCTGTTTGAATTTCGCTTCGCTTTGACCGTGCTCGCTGCCTAAACGGTCGCCGGTTTCGGCATGACGATCGGCTTGACGCCGTAGCGTGGTGCACCAAAGCCGGCGCTGTTGCGCGCGGCCGCGCCCATTCCCGGCATCCCTGGGATGATCCCGCCGGTGCCGGCCTGCGGTGCGGCGGCGGTCCAGCCCACGGTCTCGAGCGGTGCGGCGCTGGTGCCCACCACCGGGGTGGCCGAGCCGGCCCAAGCCGGCGGGACCGACAGCTTGCCGACCATGGTGGCCTGGCCCGCCGCGGCCATCGGCATCGCGCCCATTCCGGCCATACCGCCACCGGCCATCGGCGCCGTCGTGTCGGCGAGACCCGCGGCGTCGGCGGCGGAACCCGCGGCGTCGGCGGCGGAGGTGTCGAGCAGGCCGCCACCGGCCATGCCGAGCAGGTCGGAACCGGCGGAGGCCCAGTTGCCAGTACCGATGTTCAAGATGTTGGCACTGTTACTGGAGAGGCCGAAAATCCCACCGAGCATGCTCGAGTTGGTGCCATTGCCGGTGCTACCGAGCAGATATGCGAGGAAGTCGAGGGGAGTATTCGACGGCGTGGCAGCGGCGAGGGGAGACGCACTGTTCGCACCGGAGAGAACGCCCTGGGCTGCGTTGATGGCCTCGGTGTTGCCGTAGCTGCCGGAGCTGATGCCCAGGGTTTGCGCGTAATTTTCCAGCTGCGCCTGCGCTTCGGTGGCGATGGCCTGATACTGGGTGCCGTACGTCGAGAAGATCGCCGCCTGCTGGGCCGACACCGGGTCGGCGGCCGCGGGAGCGATCACCGTAGTCGCCGCTGCGGCGCCCGCGTTCTGCGCCGCCAGGTTGGTGTTGATACCCGACAGCAGCTGCTCCGCAGCTAGCATCTCTTCAGTTTGTGTTGTCAGAAAAGACATCTATTGCTCCTAGTTTTGGAACGAGTCGACCCCCATGTGTTGGTCGACCTGTGTGTTCGCGTAACGGCCCCTGTGCGTTGGCGTAACACTAACGACCCACGAGTCCACGTTCCCGGCCGAAAGGGCCGGGGTGACAGCCGTTTACGGCTTCTTAACGAAGAGGGCGGTAGTTTTAACACGGTCCTGTCGCGCGACATAGTGGTGTGATCTGTCATCGGACGGAATACCGTGGTTAGGACACGTGGGCGCGGATCCTAGCCGATGCCCGGTCGCAACGCATCTTGCAGATTTCGCTTATTTCGAGCGGGATGCGATGTCCCGGATTCAGGGCCCGCGCGCTAGATTCGCCGCCGAGCCCCCATAGCCCAATTGGCAGAGGCAGCGGACTTAAAATCCGTCCAGTGTCGGTTCGAGTCCGACTGGGGCTCGCTCAAAATTGCCGTAAATCGGCAAATCCGCCCGGACGGCTCCGGTTCAATCGAACGATCACTCGAAGGTCGGAAACGCGACTGGCGCAGTAAGTTGATCGCGACCGTTACAGCCGCCGCGAGGGAGGCAGCGCCGAAGTGACCGAGGACCCCTGGGCTGACGGCGTCTCGCGCCAATACGATCGTTGGGAGTACCCACCTCCGGTCACAGACCTCGAGGCGTGGGCCAAAGGCCATTGGGATTACTTCGATCCCATCTGGACCCATCGGGTCTTCTGGCCGAACCGGGAATACACACCGGACCTCGACATTCTGATCGCCGGTTGCGGCACTTCCCAGGGGGCAGCTTGTGCCTTCATGAATCGCGGCGCGAGAGTAATGGCTATCGACGTCAGCCGGTCCGCGCTGAATCACGAGAAATATCTGAAGGACAAGTACGGGTTGGAGAACCTCCAGCTGCATCTGCTGCCGATAGAGGAGGTGTCGACGCTGTCACGCGACTTCGACCTCATTGTCGCCAGCGGCGTCCTGCACCACATGGCGGATCCGCTGACCGGACTGAAAGCGCTTGGCGAGTGTCTGCGCAGGGACGGGGCGTTGGCCGTCATGCTGTATGCAAAGTACGGCCGAATTGGAGTGGAGATCCTCGAATCGGTATTCCGCGACCTCGGGCTGTCCCAGGACGAAGCATCGGTCCAACTAGTCAAAGACGTGATCACGGTGCTGCCGGTGGACCACCCCGTCCGCAGCTATCTGAGGTTGGCGAGCGACCTGGTGTCCGACGGGGCCGTGGTCGACACGTTTTTGCATGCCCGCCAACGAAGCTACACCGTCGGCGAGTGCCTGGATTTGGTCAGCGCGGCCGGGCTCGCGTTCCAGGGCTGGTTCAACAAAGCGCCGTATTATGCGGGCAGCCTTCTCGCGCCGGCGAGCGGACTTCCATCGGTGTTGAACCAACTGCCTGACACAAAACTCTGGTCCGTGATGGAACGCCTGCAAACGACTAATGCCACCCATTACTTTATTGCCTGCCGTCCCGAGCGTCCCAAGGAGCACTACACCATCGATTTCTCGGCGCCGGGAGCACTCGATTACGTTCCGCTAACACGTACGGCGTGCCGGTTGTCCGGCGACGAGATCTTCTGGCCTTCCGGAATGAACTTGAAGCTCAATCCTGTTCAGCTTCCTTTTGTCCAGCACATCGACGGCTGCCGCACGATTCGCGGGATCGTGGAGGGTGTGGCTCAGCACGCCAACGTCAGTGAGGAAAACAGGGTTGACCTGCTGCAGTTTGCGCGCAAACTGTTCGAGTCGCTGTGGCGTCTCGACTTTGTGGCGATGGCGCTGAACGCTGAACCGACCGGTTAGCTCGCCCCGGTCGGCTACTCTCGCCGCCGAGCCCCCATAGCCCAATTGGCAGAGGCAGCGGACTTAAAATCCGCCCAGTGTCGGTTCGAGTCCGACTGGGGGCACCAGGCTTTTGGCGGGTTTACCTCTACGTATGGGTTTCATATGAGTTGGGCGCTAGCCTTCTGATCCGGTGTCGCTGTGACCGGATGTCACAACTCGCGCAAAACTCGTCCCGGCAGCCTTCAGCGCATCATCTTGGGAGTGCGTATATACAGCCATCGTGAACGCCGACGGCCGGGACGATGACGAGGCGGACACTGGCTGGGACGAGTCCTCGATCTAGTGCGGGTGCCCTTACGCCAGGCCGCCAGACCATAAACATGCCAAGTCAAAAATCGCCGCCAACATTTCCGACCGCGCAGTCACTTTCACACGCGTAAGTCTCGCTCAAAAGCACGCGGATACGCCCCGCTAATAGGTGTGTGTCCGCCGTGCTTCGCTCGGCGTCTGGTCGCCGGAATTGGTCTGTCCTTTTGGCTGCTTCGCTGACCGGGATTCCTTTCGGCTTCTCGGGCTCGAGATGACGACAGGGTGACGACATGGTCCCGAATCGTGAAACTTTGTGGACTTGCACATCAGCAGCCCGGATAGTTACTTCTGCCACAACAGTTGATTTCTGCCACATCATTCACCGGGCCACGGGGTTGGCCGGAATCGTACTCGCCGAATTCGAAGTTCAGAAGGAAAGGATCTGTCATCATGCGACCACTCCGACGGATCGTTCTCGGCTCGCTAGCGGCGCTGCTGTTGACGGGTTCCACCCCAACTTTGACGCCGGCCGCCGACGCCGAACCGCAGCGTATGCTGCTGCAGGATTATAAGCTATTTGAGCCAGCCGGGCTTTTTCCTCAACTGCTACTCATGGGTTTTTCGTAACCGACGATCAGGGGAATCCGATCGCACAAAAGGCGACCGTGCCCGTTGACTCGTGCCAAAAGTCCCAGAGTCCGTACAAACTGCTACAGGCTCGACCGCTAGCGGTCAGGAGGTCGCACGAAAAAAACCGTGATGGTTCTTAACTACCGATTTAGAGTCCCTGGCCCGCGGTAGGCGTACTTAGCTTGCGTCTAGCGGGCGGATCACGCCAAAGTTGCCGATCGACCATCCATCGATCTCAGTGAGGCGACCCCGCCATAGCGACTGGGTGAACGGTTCTTGGCCGGCGATGAGTGTCTGTGCATACCGCAAGTGAATGTGACGAGCCCACGTGGGGAGTTTCTCCGATGTCCGGTAATCATCAAGTAGTTTCTCGGTGCCTTCCAAAGATGGACGGTAAAACTCTGCGAAACTCGCTGCAACCTCCGGGTTCGACTGCTCCGACAGCCTGTTTGGGTCAGTGAAGTCTTTAATGAGCAGTCGATAGAATCGGGCCGCGGAAATTAGCATTCCCGATATGACGTAACCGTCCACATGCAGCGTTAGGCCGATTTCCGTACCGTCCACAAGGTTGATGAGACTGACCAGACGAACGAGCTCTGGATCAAACGTATCCCGTTCTTCGCGGACGAATTCAGCCTCGGTTTTTGCCGGCGCCGAGCCCTCGTCTAGCTCACTCATACGGTTGATTTGATCTTCTGGAAATGGTTTCTCCGCGAGTCCTCGTCGGCCCAGTGCTTAAGGGGTATCCATGAGGTCAACCAAACGCCTAACGAAGTGCACGTCGACGGCCGGACCCGCGCCAATGTACACGTCGAAACGACGCAAACCGCGCGGGAGCGTCCCCGATTGAGGGGAAGACCGCCGGCATGACGCCTAGCGGGGTATATGTCGGCTGGGAGCACCTTCAGGGCGTCACGGCGCGGCAGCCGAGGATGTTCAGCGAGGTAGACCTCGCCCATTCCGCCAGACCCCAGTAGGCGCACGATCCTAAAGCCAGCAAAAGTTTCGCCGGTGCTCAGCGGCATGAGCCGCATCCTACGAACAGCGGGCGTGCCGGGTTCAGGGGATCGGGTTGAAACGTCGGGCTGCCAGGGACAAGGTCGCCCGGCCGCCGGTTGTCTCAGGACGATCTAGTCCCATCGAGCCTCGGGTTATCACCACGCGTCAGAAGGCGTCGTCGGCAAGGTCCATCAGGTCGGTGTCGACGTTCTCGACGACGGCGCGGGTCGCCGAGATTGCCGGCAGGATGGTCTTGGCGAAGAACGAGGCGGCGGCGAGCTTGCCGCGGTAGAAGGAATCGTCGGCACCGGCATCGAGTGCGGCAGCAGCGATGTCGGCCTGCACGAGCAGTCGCCACGCAATGAGCAGGTCGCCGACGGCGTGTAGAAAAGCCACGGACACCAGCCCGATCTTGTACAGCTCCGTGGGATTATGTTCTGCGGCAAGCAGATATGTCGTAAGCGTGCCGGTCATTGCCTGCACGTCCGACAGGGCGGCCTGCAGGAGTGCACGCTCGGCCTTGAGCCGGTCGCCGGTGATGTTGTCGATGAACGCGGCGATCTGGCCGGCGACGTGCGCAAGGGCGACGCCGCGGTCACGCGCGATCTTGCGGAACACGAAGTCCAGCGACTGGATCGCGGTCGTGCCTTCGTAGAGCGAGTCGATTCTGGTGTCTCGGATGTATTGCTCGATGGGATAGTCCTTCAAATACCCGGATCCGCCTAGGGTTTGCAGGCTTTCGTTGATCCACTGGTAGGACTTCTCGGATCCGACGCCCTTGACGATCGGCAGCAGCAGATCGTGCACACGCGCCGCCAAGTCGGCATCCACGCCCGCCACCAGCGCGACCCCGAATTCGTAGGAGTGCGCGGCAGCGTACATGTACAGTGCGCGCAGCCCCTCGGCGTACGCCTTCTGCAATATGAGACTTCGTCGCACGTCCGGGTGGCGCGTGATCGGCACCCGGGGCGCGTTCTTGTCCGTGAAGCGGGTCAGGTCGGGGCCCTGCACACGCTGCTGCGCGTAGTCGAGCGCGTGTAGATACGCGGTCGACAGCGTCCCGATGGACTTGATACCGACCATCATCCGCGCGTACTGGATGGCCTTGAACATTTGGGCGATGCCGTCGTGCATGTCGCCGACCAGATACCCGACGGCGGGGATGTCGGTCGCGCCGAAGGTCAACTCGCAGGTCGGGGACGCTTTTATGCCCATCTTTTCTTCCAGCGCCGTCGCGAACACCCCGTTGCGCTCCCGCAGGTCCAGCGTGTCCGGGTCGAACAGGTATTTCGGGACGTAGAACAGGCTCAGGCCCTTCGTACCGGGTCCGGCACCCTCCGGACGCGCCAGCACGAGGTGGAACAGGTTCTCCGCGGTGTCACCAACGTCGCCGCCGGAGATGAACCGCTTCACACCCTCGATGTGCCAGGTGCCGTCCGGTTGCGCAATCGCCTTGGTGCGCCCCGCGCCGACGTCGGAACCCGCGTCGGGTTCGGTCAGCGCCATGGTGCCCGTCCAGCCTCGTTCCAAACCGATTCGCGCCCACTGCTTCTGCTGTTCGGTGCCGACGAGCCCGAGCACTTGCGACATGACCGGAGTGCTGTACCACTGAATGGCCGGGTTCGCGCAGACCATCATCTCGTTGACCGCCCAGGCCACCGGGGCCGGTGCCGGCATCCCACCGACCACCTCGGACATCCCGATCCGCCACCACCCGGCATCCTTGAACGCGGCCACGGCCGGCCGCACCGAATCCGGCACTGTGATCGTGTGCTTGCCCGGGACGAACCGCGGTGGGTTGCGGTCGGCCTCGACGAACGAGTCTGCGATCGGCCCCTCGGACAGCCGCGCCACCTCGCGGAGAATCTCACGCACCGTCGCCGTGTCCAGATCACCGTAGGCGCCCGAATCAAGCACGGCGTCGAGGCCGAGAACCTCGAACAGGTTGAACTCCAGGTCTCGCACGTTCGACCGGTAATGGCCCATCGCTTGTCACCTCCGCGCACTCATAGTTCGTCTCGCGGAAGTTCATTTCACCACGTTTATCCGGTGACCGCGCCGGATCCGACGATGTTCGGGGTGCGACCGCGTTCCTTGTGAAATCCTGTGCGAATGTGCGCGGCGGATGCGCCATCGGGTGTGGTGACGTTTCTGTTCACCGATATTGACTCCGTGAGGAAGCCGCTCGCAACGATGACCGGCGTCGCGGGGCCGTCCCTGAGCTTCTCAATCCGGAATGACTTGTCGTCACCGACATACGCGGAGGTGACCAAGGGTCTGGCTCGCACCCGGCATACCTTCTCCGCCCAAGGCAAGAAGCTGGGCGGGCCGATGCCCTCCACCTGGCGGCTGCCATCCGTCTGGGCCAGCGGCTACCTCATGGCCCAGGACACTGGTTTCCCGCTCGGTCAGACAGTAGAAGGCGTGCGGGTCACGCTGCCCGAGCAGGTATGGCAGCCAACGCTATTGGACGACATGTAATTGCGCGGGGCGTGCGCCGACCGTCCGCAGACCGTCCGCAGTACAGGTGACGACAGCTTTCATTAGCCAACACAACCAACGCTCTGACCATTTGGTTTATCCAACAGTCAACACAGCTTCAAGTTATAAACGCCGAGAGGGACGGACTTGAAATCCGTCCAGTGTCGGTTCGAGTCCGACTGGGGGCACGCTAAAAGCGCTGTAGAAGCGGGGTAACGCCCTGGCCGGCGATCGCGGGGAGGCCACTCATGTACGCGGCGGGCGACATTAGGCCCGGGCTATCTAACTCTCTGTGAGCGTTCTTCGAACAGCACGTTCGGCGCGGTCCCGCGCCGGTGACTGGTTCGGCAGCCTCGGTCAATCTGGCCGGCCCGGTGACGTTGGCGGCGCGCCGGCCCGGGTTGGCACCGGAGTCGGCGCGCGAGCAGATCGGCGAGGAGGAGCGCTTCGTCTGGTCCTTGGCCGGTGGGCGTCGGCTGAAGAACATCAAAGGCGAGGTCAAGCTGTTTCGGGTCCGCCGCCGAGCCAATGCCACCGCGATGATCGCGGGGACGCCACGAATAGCACCATCGCGATGTCTGCCTGCGAACTGAGGCCCAAAGTCCCTGTTCGAGGAGCACCTCAAAGGACCAGCGTGACTTGATGATCCGCCTCGCCTGCATCGTTGCCGCTGTTGTTGCGACCGCCGTGGGTACGGCTACACCAGCCAGCGCCGACCCGCTGAGCGACTTGATGGGCATGCTGCCGGCGGGCTACAGCAGCGGTGCGTGCGAAGCGACTGATCGCGCGACGGCGCTTGCCGCTGTGAGCTGTCGGGCCAACTCGCTGCCCGGCGGGCCGACATCCGCAACCTACTGGCTGTTCGGCGACGACGAAGCGATGTACGCGGCATTCGCGGCCGCCTTGCGTGGTCCGGGTTGGACGACTGCGGCGTGTCCCGGCATGCGGTCGTCTGATCCCATTCCGGTGACGAAATCCGACGGCACGAGATACGGGTCTGTCGTCTGCGGGCGCGCGCCAGCCGCCGACCTGCCCGACCGAGATGGCGCTATCGCCTGGACGAGAGACGCCGACAAGTTTCTCGGCGTGGCGTATGTGGGATATCGGGGCCAGGCGTATCCGGCCAGCCTATTCGAGTGGGTGCGGGCGCAGCAGACCTAGAAGCCTTATCGTGACGGCGGCGCCCATGCAAAGGTGTCCACGCCCGTGTCGACCTTTCTAGGACTGCGGTTGTCGAGATCCGTTACCACCAGCGAGCTTTCGGGGGAAGTGTCGAGGTAGGCGACGAAGTCGCCGGGACCCCACGCCGGTCCCTGAGTAGCGGCCGCGACGTCGGTGACCATCGTGCGCGGCAACGACGAACCCTGGTCGAGAACCTGGATCGTCTTCGACGAACCGTCGGCGCCTTGTGAGGTGAAGGCCACAGCGCCGGAGTCCAAGGCGGTGATGTCGCTGTAGTACGAACCCTGCCTCGCGAACAGCGGAGTGGGGCGGGCTGGAGGCTTCGCGCCGGCTCCGCCCGGGGTTGCGACGGAGTAGATGCCGCCGGTGCGGACGGCGAACGGGATTGCGGCGAAGTCCGGACCGGATGCGTCACCGTTGGCGAACAGTATTGTCTGTCCGTCCTTGCCATAGGTCACCGAGAAGGCGTTCGTGTCCGTCGCGACAGGCGCGGAGGCGCCGCCGACCGCGAGGGCGTTGACGGCCACCGGACTTACGTCGCTGCGTGCTTGCGTCCAGGCAATGTGGCTGCCGTCGGGCGCCCACGCAAAGGCGGAATTGGCGAACAGCGGATGTTGTGCCGGCACGATCGTACCTGTGTCGGCGGCCACAACGAGCAGGACGCCTCCATCCACCATCCCATCGTTCCTGTTGTCGACGAATGCCACATGTTGTCCTGTCGGCGACCATCGGGGACCTACGACCATTGCGGGTGAGCGGCCGGAACCCGACGGAAGGGCGGCCGGGTCCACCAGTCGCCTGGGCGGCCCGAGGGGTGCGAGTTGCGGCGAGAGATCGAGTACCCATAGCTCACCGCCATAGTCGGAGGCTGTCGTCTTGCGGACAAACGCCACGTGCGAAAGGTCGGGGGCCGGCGATGGCTGCGTGTCCGCAGGTCCGTCTGTCAGTTTGCGGCCGGGGGTGCCGGCGGGTTCGCTGACGTATAACGAACCCGCCTTGCTGTAGAAGAGCGCAGCCGGTCGCATGACCAGCGGGGCAGTTGTCGCGGGCGTCGCTGTCGGTGCCGGTTGCGCGGTGGTCGGGTTCGTCCTGCTCGCCGAATTGCATGCTGCCAGAGCTAACACGGCCAGCAGTGCAACCCACCGACCGCTATGGCGCCGGATCATGGGCGTCACCCTAACGCCCTGTTGACTGTGAACAGTCAAGAACTTGAATCTCGTTCGCCGTCGATGAAACCGATGCGTAACGAAGTAACGATGCAATCATGGTTCGACGGTGATCCGACGGTCATCGTCGACCGCGAAGAGATC
This sequence comes from uncultured Actinomycetota bacterium, assembly GCA_963850895.1. Taxonomy (GTDB): domain Bacteria; phylum Actinomycetota; class Actinomycetes; order Mycobacteriales; family Mycobacteriaceae; genus Mycobacterium. The sequence continues at coordinate 16,174 of CAWKNK010000018.1, forward strand.
ACCGTCATCGGACGGCTACCGAAGCCCACCGGCCAACCTGAGAGCGAGGCGCGGGCATCTGGGCGGGTGTCGCGGTTCCGGGAGGACACTCGTTCCGAACGGATGCGCATCTCCGACGAAGCACAGGAGAAGTACGGCCGCAAGGTAAGCCGATCCAATATCGACCTAATAACAGCCCTCCAACTGGTGCGACGTTGAAACCCGCCAAGCCACGACCTGGTCAGCGAGCTGGCCAAACACGATGACCGGTTCATAATCCGTCCAGTGTCGGTTCGAGTCCGACTGGGGGCACCAGCGTCCGCGCTGGTCAGGCGCCGTATGGGGTGCCCGGCCGCCGTTGGGGCTGCCGCGAGGTCGCAGCAGTTCGTGCCGATCATGCTGCTGATCCGGCGATCGAAGCTGGGTCGGTCTGGCTATTAGAGGTAGAGCCTTTATGCCCTGTCTGGCGGCCGTCGTCGGAGCGAAGGATCACCGTTCACAGGATTTAGGAGGCCAGCGGTGATGAAGCGAGCCATTGTGGGCGCGGCGGTGGTTCTTGTCGTCGCTGGGCAATGATCAGAACTTGTGGATGGCCCTCGGCCTGGTGACGTGGAGGGGCGCACCTTCCCGAGGATGATCTGAAAGTCCTAGTAGGTCTGATCAAGAGCCGGCGTTGGCGCGCTGGTTCGGGAAGGTACGCCCATGCTCAAGGTAGTCCACGACGCGGATGGGTCCAACGAGAACAGCGCGGCGGGCGGGTCGCTGCTCGACGAGATCGTGCGTGACGGTGCACGGGAGATGCTTGCCGCGGTGTTGCAGGCCGAGGTCGCGGCGTATGTGGAGCAGTTCGTCGATCGGGTCGACGAGAAGGGTCGCCGGCTGGTGGTGCGCAATGGCTACCATGACGAACGTGCGGTGCTGACTGCCGCGGGTGCGGTGAGGGTTCGGGCGCCGCGGGTCAACGACCGCCGTGTCGACCCCGATACTGGTGAGCGGCGGCGGTTTTCCTCGGCGATCCTGCCGGCGTGGGCGCGCAAGTCTCCGCAGATGGCCGAGGTGTTGCCGCTGTTGTATCTGCATGGGCTGTCCAGCGGTGACTTTGCGCCGGCGCTTGAGCAGTTCCTGGGTACCGGGGCTGGGTTGTCGGCCTCGGCGATCACCCGGTTGACGTGCCAGTGGCAGGACGAGGCCCGTGCGTTCGGCGAGCGGGATCTGTCCGGTGCCGACTACGTGTATCTGTGGGTCGATGGCATCCACCTGAAGGTGCGGCTTGAGCAGGAGAAACTGTGCCTGTTGGTGATGATCGGGGTGCGTGCTGACGGCCGTAAGGAACTGGTCGCGCTGAGCGACGGGTATCGCGAGTCGACCGAATCGTGGGCCGACTTGTTGCGCGGCTGCCGACGCCGTGGCATGCGGGCCCCGGTGCTGGCCGTGGGAGACGGTGCGCTGGGATTTTGGAAGGCGCTTCGCGAGCTGTTCCCGGACACCCGTGAACAGCGCTGCTGGTTCCATAAACAGGCCAATGTGCTTGCCGCGCTGCCGAAGTCGGCGCATCCGGGCGCGATCGCGGCGATGCGGGAAATCTTCAACGCCGAAGACATCGACCGGGCGCAGGTCGCGATCAAGGCATTCGAGATCGACTACGCCGCGAAGTATCCGAAAGCGGTCGCCAAGATCGTCGGCGACGCTGACGTGTTGTTGGAGTTCTACCGGTATCCGGCCGAGCACTGGATACATCTGAGGACGACGAACCCCATAGAGTCGACCTTCGCCACCGTGCGCTTGCGGACCAGGGTCACCAAGGGCCCCGGTTCCCGCGCCGCCGGCCTGGCCATGGCCTACAAGCTGATCGAGGCCGCGCAAGCCCGCTGGCGCATGGTGAATGCGCCGCACCTGGTGGCGCTGGTGCGCAACGGCGCGGTCTTCCACAAGGGCAAACTGCTCGAACGCCCCGTCGACATCACCGCGACCACACCAGCCGCATCCGGCGAAACCGAAGTCGCCTGAATCCCGGTGGCGCGCCGGGTGGAAGGGTGCGCCTCGGTCAGTGCATGTGATGGACTGCGACCATGCCCAAGAGCCGTGGCCGCCGCAAGGGCGCCAAGAGCCGACCGGTCCGCCGTTCACCTCGGCCGTCGCACCCCGCGGATCTATTGCTCCGTGAAGCCCGCGACATTATCGAGCTCGACGATGTGCTCAGCGTCGAGACATGGGCCAGCAGCTGGCTCGGCCAGGCCTGGTTGACCGCAGGCCTGGCCGAGCGTGAGCCCGAGCATCAGCTGTGCATGGCAGTGACCGGACGGGCGTGCACCACGCCCTCACCGCACGGCTTGGCCGCTGTTGCTGCACTGGCACGGGTCGCACCCGCTGCCGAGATCCCGATGCTCACCGAGACCGTCGCTATCCTGGCCGAGACCCAGCCACTGCCGTCGTGGTACCCACCGCAGGCATGGATTCCGGTGACGGCGTGGCAGGCGATCGATGTGTGGGACAGCGAACGTGTCCTGTTCATCGACTTCGCCGGACCTCACCCGCACACCGTGATGGCCCAACTGTGTGAGGTCGGCGGTCTGATGGTCCAAAAGCTCGCGGTCCTCGAACCCGGTGCAGCGACCCAGTGGGACAATTTGCGCGAGGCCGACCGCGACATCAATGAGGTACCGATGCCGATACGCCAGGCCCCGCTCGCCGAGGTGCTCGCCGACCTGGCCGGTGCTTTACGGATAACCGACATGACCTGGCCCCGCAATGACGACGAGGACTTCCTCGACAACCGGGCACTGGCGTGGTCTCGCTGCCGCGACCATCTTCCCGACTGGCTCGACATCACCGATCTGCCCCAACAGCAGCGCGACCGCCTGATTCAGGACTTCGTCACCAACAGTGGACTCGACGATGACGTGAGTCGCTCGCTGACCGAGCTGTTCTTGGACTACGGTGCCGGCTACATCGGCTCGGGACCACTGTGCTGGAGCCCCGGCGAGGTGATGGTGCTGCTTACCGACTGGCTACCCCGCAAAGCCATACTCGACGCCCACCAACGCACTGCCCTACCCGATGTGCTGCGCCAGTGGATAACCTTCGCTCTCACTCAGCGCGGCATTGAACCCCGCTGGATCGCCCCAGTCGTCGACGCGGTCGACACCTACCTACCCGTCTTCCACGAAGCCTTCGACGACGAGAGCCGTTGGGGCCCCGCCAAAGAAATCGCCGCAGCCCTCGCCGACCGCGGCATCGATCTCACCGACCGGCGCGCCGTCGACACCGCCATCCACGAACTCAACGCCGAACAACTCGCGTATCGACTACTGCCATAAACCGGCCGGCCCGAACGCGCCCGATCCACAAGTCTTGACGATTCCTCGTCGTCGCTGGCTGCTCACCTCAGACACATACCAGCGGTAGCGGCACCACCACCACAACGTCGCACGCTCAGGCCGTGCGCGGATGGGTCGAACTGACTAAAGGCCACATGCAAGACCTGGGGATCGCCATGGGCAAGGCCACATTTGCCATCGGTAGCCACGACTACGCCGCTCTCGGGGCGGCCTGCCACGATGGCCATGACGCGGCACGCTTCCTCCAGAGCCACATGCCTTCCCCTGACAAAGAACTCACCGACGCGCTGCAAGCCAGCCTCGACGACTTCGACGCCGCGTCGCACTTCTGCGTCGCTGCGATCGAGGACAGCGATGCGAATGAGGCCCGCCACGCGGGCGAATTCATGGATACTGCCGAGGGGCATCTCACGACCGCCACCGCCATCCGCGATCGCATTGTCAACGGAGCCACATAAGTCATATGTAGAGCTGGCACGTCGGGCGCGCCGACGCGCCTCAAGAGCTCTCAGCGATTGGCCGACGGCGCCGGAAAACGACCAAGGGTCCGATGGGGGAGGACCTTGGCCCCTACCTCCCGTTGGAGGGCGCGCCGACAGTGAGATCACACGACTCGTGCAACTGAGAGAGGAAAAAGAAATGAATCGCGAAGCGAGCAAATTCTTCTGCGGAGCGTTCGCCGGAATCGCCTACGCGCACGCAGGCTACGCCATTGCCGCATCCAGCGGCATCATCGACGAGCCAATCTTCCTCGGCAGGAAGTGGGGCGTCGGATTCATGTGGACGGAGGCCGTTGTCTACACCGCGATCAGCGCGGCCCTTGGGTACGCCGGCTGGCGTCCGCAACCCGTCAAGCTGCAAGTGGTGAGCGCGCCGGAGACAAACGGGCAGAGCAAGCAAGGTGTGAGCGCGGCGGAGGTACCTCTGTCTACGCCGAATTGATCGGGTCACCGACCTGATGAACGCAGGCACGCCGTTGTTCTCGCATCGCACCGCCCATTGAACGAGGCCCGGTCCGCACAGAAAGGAGGCCGCGGCCGGATGAACGTCCGCCCGGGGAAGTGGTCGGCAGTCTGTGCGGTCCTGCTCTCCGCCGCCGTGCCGCTTGTCGCAGCGTCAGCGCCAGCGTCAGCAGATCCAGTCGATGACGCGTTCCTCGCGTCGCTTGCGAACTACGGGATCGACGTCCGAGACAGCGACACCGCGATTGCGATGGCCCACCGGGTGTGCACGGGATTCGATAACAACGCAAACGCAAGCGTTCTGGCGATGAAGGTGAAGCACGACACCGATCTCTCGATGAAAGAATCCAGCTACTTCGTCGGCCTGTCCGTGGCCGCCTACTGCCCGCAGTACCGGGGGCTTATCGACAGGTCGCTGATCTGGCTGATCCCGGGGCCCCCGCTCATGTGAGAATCCCGTTGCGGCGCCAACGGGCCGCGTGCGGAGGCACAACGTCGGCAAGCCGAAATGTGCCGGGCACAGTAAGTTGGTCGCGACCGCCACCGCGAAGGAGCTGCGCCGAAGTGACCGACGATCCGCGGGGCGACGGTGTCTCCCGCCAATACGATCGGTGGGAGTATCCGCCTCCGGTAACCGATCTCGCGGCGTGGACCAAGAACCACTGGGACTGGTTCGATCCCTTCTGGGCCCACCGGGTCTTGTGGCCGGACCGGGAGTACAAGCCGGATCTTGACATTCTCATTGCGGGTTGCGGCACCTTCCAGGCGGCCCTTTTTGCGTTCATGAACCGCGCCGCCAACGTGGTCGCGATCGACGTCAGCCGGTCGGCGCTGAAGCACCAGCAGGATCTGAAAGACAAGCACGGCCTGGACAACTTGGAACTGCATCTGCTTCCGATCGAAGAGGTGTCGACGCTGTCCCGCGACTTCGACCTCATCGTCTCCACCGGCGTCTTGCACCACATGGCGGATCCACTGGCCGGGCTCAAGGCGCTTGGTGGCTGCCTGCGCACAGACGGGGTGCTGGGCGTCATGCTCTACGCGAGGTACGGCCGGATCGGGGTGGACATGCTCGAATCGGCGTTCCGCGACCTCGGACTGGCGCAGGATGACGCATCGGTCCAATTGGTCAAAGAGGCGATTGCGGTGCTGCCGGCGGATCACCCCGTGCGGCCCTACCTGAAGGGCGCGCGCGATCTGGTGTCCGACGGCGCCCTGGTCGACACCTTCCTGCACAGTCGTCAGCGAAGCTACACCGTCGAGGAATGCCTGGACCTCGTCAGCTCTGCCGGACTGGCATTCCAGGGATGGTTTCATAAAACGCCGTACTATCCGCACGACTTCGTCGCTCCGGCGAGCCAGTTCCAGGCGATGCTGAACCAACTGCCCGACGTCAAACTCTGGTCCGTGATGGAACGCCTGCAGCCGGCGAATGCGACCCACTTCTTCATCGCCTGCCGCCCCGAACGTCCGAAAGAGCATTACGCAATCGACTTCTCGACGGCTGCAGCGCTCGACTATGTCCCGCTGCTGCGGACGGCCTGCCTGCTGTCCGGGGACGATATTCACTTGCCCGGCACGAAGCTGAAGCTCAACCCTGCTCAGCTGCCCTTCGTTCAGCAAATCGATGGCCGACGCACGATTCGGGAGATCCTCGAGCACGTGGCACAGCGCGGCGATGTCGGCGCGGAAAACGTCGATTTGGCAAAGGAATTCGGGCGCAAGCTGTTCGAGTCGCTGTGGCGCCTCGACTTCCTGGCGATGGCGCTGAACACGAACCCGTCCGGTTAGCGGCTTACGACGTTTCGGGTCTGATTACTGGTCGTCGAAAGCTCTGGTGGCTCCGCGACACGGCGATCGGAGCGGCTTCACGGTGCAGGTCATGAGGCGCGGACCAAATTTTCGGCCTGCCGCCGACGGCACGGCGAACCGCCACTCATACACTGACCCATCGTGGGCATGCTGTTTGGTCTTGCGCCGTGGATCGTTTATTGGGTGCTCGTCGGTAACGTCCCGTTCGGCGCCGCCGCGCTGGTCGCGCTGGCGGTCGCGGCCATCGCGCTGGCGATCGGGAGCTTGAGCGGCAAGCCGGATCGATCGCTTGAAATCGGTTCTGCCGCAGTGTTTGTGGTGCTGACGGGGCTGACTTTTGCGCTCGGTGAGTCGTTCGCCGCGCGGTGGATACTGCCGCTCAGCGCCGCCGGGTTCCTCGTGGTGGCGCTGGTCGGCACGCTGACCGGTAAGCCGTTCGTGCATGCGTTCGCCGCCGCGGAACAACCCGCCGACGTCGTCAAGACCGAGCTATTCCGCCGGGTCGTCAGCGTCCTGAGCTGGATCTGGGTGGCGACGGCGGCCGGGATGACGGTGTCGTCGGCGATCCCGCCGATCGTGCGGGGTGACGCCACGATCATGGACACCAAGACCCCGTTGTCGTACGTGTGTTACTGGATCATCCCGTTCACGCTGTTGGGCCTGGCGGCGCTGGCGTCGCGGTTGCTGCCCGAGCGGATGCTGGCCGGCATCGACGACATCGCGCGGGAAACCTCGTTCGTTGCGTACGACGAGGCCACCATCGACGAGCTGTACTTCCTCGCTCAGGAACACGCGAATCGGGAGGTCGGCCCCGGCAAGGAGGCCTACAGCGTGAAGGTCGGGGGCATGGGCACCCCGTTGACCGGGGATGAGTCGCGCAAGTCGTGGCCCTCGACCTACAAGGTGCGCGACAAGCGGAGCTGACCGCGCCCGGGTGTTCCGATACGTTGGTTTCCGGCGGGGCGGCCCCGGGACCAGCCGCATGCGCTCCGCGTCCGGTTGCGGCCAACGAGGGAGCGCCAAGAGGAGTCGCGATGAACGCGCTCAGCCCAGACGCCATCCGCGCGGAAACGATCACCATCACCGGCCGCGGCGGCGACATGATCGAGGCCTACCGGGCTATCCCACTAGCCGAAGGAGCGCGCGGCGGAGTCGTGTGGATCCATCACATGCCCGGCTATGACCGCGAGACCAAGGAGTTCGTCCGGCGGCTGGCCGTCAGCGGCTACCACGCCGTGGCCCCGAACCTCTATTCGCGCGAGGCCCCGGGCGCGGCGCCCGACGACGCCGCGGCGGCCGCGCGGGCCGCCGGCGGGGTGCCCGACGAGCGGCTGGTCGGCGATGTCGCGGGCGCGGTCGAGCACCTGCGTTCCTTGCCGGGCGCGAACGGCAAGTTCGGCGTCATCGGACACTGCTCGGGCGGGCGCCACGCGTACCTGGCGGCGTGTTCGCTGCCGTTCGACGCCGTGGTGGACTGCTACGGCGCATTCATCGTCGAGGATCCGCCGGAGGGCATGCCCAAGGCCATGAAGCCGATCCTGCAGCTGGCGCCGAACCTGAGCTGCCCGCTGCTGGGCCTGTTCGGTCGCGACGACCGATTCCCGGCGCCTGCCGCGGTGGCCGCACTGGACGAGGAGCTGAACAAGCTGGACAAGCCGCACGAGTTCCACTCCTACGAGGGCGCGGGTCACTCGTTCTTCTCCGTCGATCGGCCCGCCTACCGGCCGGAGGCGGCGGTGGACGGCTGGCGGCGCATCGACGAATTCTTCGCCACCCACCTGAAAGGTTAGGTTTCGCCGGTCATGTGCACTTATCTCACCGAACACGTCGGGATCGACGGCAGCGGCAAGGGCGCCACGGGGTGGTTCGGCGCCAGCCGTGCGACGGTCTACGTCGACCACCCGGTTCATGCGCCCTACGGCCACACGGTCAACATCGACGTGATCAACCCCGAGCTCGGGCCGTCGGCGCGGGTGGCGCTGGAGCTCACCGAGGAGAGCGCGCTGGCGTTGGCCGACGCCATCCGGAAGGCGATCTCCCATGCGCCGGCCGGGCTGGCCGCCAAGGATCAGGAGGTGGCCCGTGACCGCCGACCGTGACTACCCCCAAATGGCCGCCACGCGTGGCAGGGTCGAGCACGCGCCGCGCCGGGTGCGTGGCTATCTCGGGGACGCGTTGGTCTTCGACACCACCGCCGCCCTTTACGTGTGGGAGGTCGCGTACTACCCGCAGTACTACATCCCATTGACCGATGTCCGTGCGGAGTTCCTGCGCGACGAAAACCACCCGCAGAAAGTGCAGTTCGGTCCGTCGCGGCTGCATTCCCTGGAGGGCGCCGGTGAGACCCACCCGTCCGCCGCGCGGGTGTTCGACGCCGACGGTGACGGCCCGGTAGCCGGGACGGTGCGATTCGAATGGGATCCGTTGCGGTGGTTCGAGGAAGACGAGCCGATCTACGGCCACCCACGCAATCCCTATTCGCGGGTTGACGCGCTGCGCTCACACCGGCATGTTCGGGTCGAACTGGACGGAAATGTGCTGGCCGACACCAGGTCTCCGGTTCTGCTATTCGAAACTGGTTTGCCCACAAGGTATTACATCGACCCGACCGATATCGCCTTCGAGCATCTGGAACCCAGCGCGACACAGACGCTGTGCCCGTACAAAGGGGTGACGTCGGGATACTGGTCGGTGCGGTCCGGTGGTGTGCTGCATCCGGACCTCGCGTGGACCTACCACTACCCGTTGCCCGCGGTCGGCCAGATCGCCGGTCTGGTGGCGTTTTACAACGAGAAGCTGGACATCTTCGTCGACGGTGCCGCCTTGCCGCGGCCGCGAACGCAGTTCAGTTAGTGTGCCCACCGGATCGTCTGCAAGCTAAGGGCTTTCGCTCAGTCCCAAGTGCGGACCGGGTACAAGCGGAATTGTCTGCGACCAGGACACCCGCTGCTCAAGTGTGCACCTGACCGAAATCAATATTTAAACAGGCCCACACACGATCGAAACATTGCCGTTCGACGCTTCACCCGTCTACGGCGTGAATATGCACCGGAGCTGACTCCATAAGTCCGTTGGCGTGAATTGGGGTGTATCTGAACCATGTTGCCCTATCCCGATTGGCTGAACCCCGGAGACAACGCCTGGCAGTTGGTGGCGGCGACCCTGGTCGGCCTGATGAGTATCCCGGGCATCGCCGTCCTCTACGCCAGCATCGTCCAGAAGAAATGGGCCGTCAACACCATGCTGATGGCCTTCACCGGGTTTTCGCTGGTGCTGGTCGTGTGGGTGCTGTGGGGCTTCAAGATGGGCTTCGGCGAGCCGCTCAAGCTCGGCCCCGGCATTCTGCAGTCAGCAGTCGGCAAGCCCAGGACCATCCTGAGTAGCAATAACCAGCAAATCGCCTACATCCCGCTGCTGGACGGCACCATGCCGTCCTTCCGGTTCTCCGAGACCACCCTGGCGTATTTCCAGTTCGTGTTCGCCGCGATCACTCCGCTGCTGTTTCTCGGCAGCGTGATCGGCCGGATGAACTTCAAGGTGTGGCTGATCTTTGTCCCGCTGTGGTCGACGTTTGCCTACTCGGTCAACGCCTTCCTGTTGTGGGGCGGGGGCTGGTGGGCCCACGCGGGCGCCCTCGACTACAGCGGTGGGTACGTGATCCACCTCGCCGCCGGCACAAGCGGATTCGTCGCCGCCGCGGTGATCGGCCCGAGGCTGGCGCGTGACCGAGAGCGCGCCGTGCCCAACAACCTTCCCCTGGCCGCGGTCGGCGCCGGCGTCCTATGGCTGGGCTGGAACGGGTTCAACGGCGGTGACCCGTACTTCTCGGGTGCCGACGCGTCGTTGGCGGTGCTCAACACCAACCTCGCCACCGCCGTCGCGTTGCTCACCTGGGTGATCTGGGACATCTTCGCCAGCAAACAGCGCAAGCCGACGTTCCTCGGCGGCGTCAACGGCATGATCACCGGCCTCGTCGCAATCACACCGGCGGCCGGCTTCGTCAACAGCTTCGGCGCGATGATCATCGGCTTCGTCGCCTCGTCCCTGGTCTGGATGTCCTGGAACTGGCTCGGCAGGACGAGGCCGTTCAAGAAGGTCGACGACACCCTGGGCGTGTTCCACACCCACGGCGTGGCGGGGTTGGCCGGCGGGTTGCTCGTCGGGGTGCTCGCCGACCCGCACATCGTCGAATACCTGGGCGGCAGCACCGGGCAGGACGTGACCACCTCGGGTTGGCTCTATGGCCACCATCCCAAACAGATCCTGATCCAGGCCGGCGCCGCGGCCACCGTCATCGTCTGGGATGCGCTCGTCACGTTTGTCATCCTGAAAGTCCTTGGCCTGTTTATGAAGTTGCGGATGCCGGACGAGGTCCTGGAAGCCGGCGACGTCGGCGTGCACGACGAAGAGGCTTACCCCGACGAGGGGCTCGTCACAGGCCGGCGGGTCGAGCCGATCGGGGCATCCCGGGCCGAGTCGGTGGGCTCAAAGCCCGCCGAGCCGGTGGACGATTGAGGCTGTGAGACACCATGAAGCTGGTCACTGCGATCGTCCAGCCCTTCACGCTCGATGACGTCAGGCATGCCGTGGAGGCCGTCGGTGTGCTGGGTCTGATCGTCACCGAGGTTCAGGGGTATGGCAGGCAGCGCGGGCACACCGAGGTTTACCGCGGAGCCGAGTACAAGGTCGAGTTCGTCCCGAAGGTCCGCGTCGAGGTGCTGGTCGATGAGGAGTTCGCCGAGCGCGTTGTCGAGGCCATCATCAGTGCGGCTCGCACCGGGAAGATCGGCGACGGCAAGGTGTGGGTCTCGCCAATAACCACACTGATCCGTATCCGGACCGGGGAGCGCGACCACGATGCGCTCTGACGTCGACGGCATCCCCGCGGCGCACCGAGCCACATGATTCAGTCACAATAGACAATGCGGCGCGATGTGATATATGCCGCTTTTTAATTTCCAATTCTAAGATTTTCTTACATAACCGGTTTTACGCCACTGGTGTCAGTTGTTAGCGGCAGCGGTGAAAATCGCCGGAAGTACGAGTGATTAGTCTTCGCTACGGGTAAACCGCTGGGAACATCGTAATTGAAGTCTAAGTACAGCCTGAGTGCATGGAGTGATGTAGGTAACGTCGGACAATAGAAATTCTTTTCGCAGGAAATTGGACCGGTAGACTCGCAAAAAGCAGTCGCATCAGCGCCTTTCGGTGCTGAATCCGGTAAATCCCGGGGGCCGCAACTGTCGCGCCACGGGTCAGCGACGTTTGCCTCCGCGCCGACAAACACAGTAAAGGCGGTGCCAGCGTGAGCGATATGAACGGCCGTAACGGAACCCATGATGATCGAAATGGCCGAAGCTTCGAGCTCGACATCACGTCGATGGTCCAGATTCCGGTGAAGAACGGCCCGATCAGCGACATTGGTATCAGCCCTGATGGCAGCCGGCTGTTCGTGACCAACTATGGCCGCAACACGGTCTCGGTCATCGATACCGACACGTGTCGGGTCGTGAACACCGTTGACGACCTCAACGAACCATTCGCGATCGCCGTCAGCGGTGGAGACGCCAGCCGCGCATATGTCAGCACCGTGTCTCAGGGGTCTATGGCCTATGACTCCATCGAAGTCATCGACGTCGCCACGCACACTCGTATTACGACGCATCAGCTGGCGCACAGTGTGAGCGACCTGACGGTGAGCGCCGACGGTAAGTACATTTACGCCAGCCGAAATGGCGCCCACGGTGCTGATGTCGCGGTCGTGGACACCACCACCGACGAACTCGACGTGATCGAACTTGCGACCGCACCGGGCACCACGACGGAATGCGTGCGCATCAGCTCCGACGGAAGTCGCCTGTATGTCGGCACCAATGGGCCGTCCGGCGGCCACCTTGTGGTCATCGAGACCCGAGCGCAGTCCAACGATGGCCGCTTGCGCATCGCCGACACCATCGAGCTCGGATTGCCCCTCCGCGATGTCGCGCTCAGCAACGACGGCGGCACCGCCTATGTGGCCAGCTGCGGCCCCGTCGTGGGTGCAGTGCTGGACGTTATCGACACCCGAGCCAAGAAAATCACCAGCACGCGCAAGATCGACGAGGTCGTCGGCCCGCTCACCCGGTTGACGCTCAGCGGCGACGGCCGTCACGCCTACTTGGTCAGCGACGACCGCATCACGGTGCTGTGCACGCGAACGCTTGACGTCGTCGGCGACGTTACGGTGGCGAAGCACCCGTCCTGCGTGGTCGAAAGCCCCGACGGCAGATACCTCTACATCGCCGACCACTCCGGTGTGGTCGCCGCGGCGCCGATCGCTGCGGGCGGGGGACCTGCCGAGGCGTCGACCACCCGGCTGCCCGAGCTGCCGGAGCGGGAACCCGTACTCGCCTAGGGTGATTGCTGACGCCGGCTCCGAGCTCGGGCTTAGGGTGGAGGCTGACGACGGCTCATCGCTACCGGCCCGGGATGCGCAAAGGCGGTACCTCAATGGACAGCACGATGCAGGACTTTCCGTTGACGATCAGCGCGATCATGCGGCACGGCTGCGGTGTGCACGGCGCGCGCACGGTCACCACCGCCGCCGGTGACGGCTACCGGCGAACCAGCTACCGCGAACTGGGTCAAGACGCCGCTCGGCTGGCGAACGGACTGCGCCGACTCGGCGTGAGCGGGGACCAGCGGGTAGCGACGTTCATGTGGAACAACGCCGAACACCTGGCGGCCTACCTCGCGGTGCCGTCGATGGGCGCCGTGCTGCACACCCTCAACATCCGCCTCTTCGCCGAGCAGATCGTCTATGTCGCGAACGAGGCCGAAGACCAAGTGGTGCTGGTCGACGTGTCGCTGGCCAAGCTGCTCGCCCCGGTGCTGGGCGACCTCAAGACCGTGCACACCGTGATAGTGGCCGGGGAGGGTGACACGGCCCCGTTCGAGGGGTCGGGCAAGACCGTGCTCCGGTATGCCGACGTGCTCGCCGGCGAGTCGCCCGAATTCGACTGGCCGGCGATCGAGGAGAAGTCCGCGGCCGCGATGTGCTACACGAGCGGCACCACCGGCAACCCCAAAGGCGTGGTCTACAGCCACCGTTCGAGCTACCTACACACCATGGCGGCCTGCACCACCAACGGCATCGGCGTGGGTGCCGTCGACAGTGTGCTGCCGATCGTGCCGATGTTCCACGCCAATGCGTGGGGCCTGCCCTACGCGGCGCTGATGGCCGGCGCCGACCTGGTGTTGCCCGACTGCCATCTCGACGCGCGGTCGCTGATCCGCATGGTGGAAGACCTACGACCGACCGTGGCGGGCGCGGTGCCCACCATCTGGAACGACGTTTTGCATCGCCTGGAGGAAGACCCCGACCACGACATGTCGTCGTTGCGGCTGGTGGTCTGCGGGGGCTCGGCGGTTCCGGTGTCGCTGATGCGCACCTTCGAGGAGAAGCACGGCGTTCAGATCCGGCAGCTGTGGGGCATGACGGAAACCTCCCCGATGGCCACCATGGCGTGGCCGCCGCCGGGAACGCCTGCGGACCAGCACTGGGCGCTTCGCGCCACCCAGGGCCAACCGGTCTGCGGCGTGGAAATGCGGATCGTCGACGACGACGGCCAGGTGCTGCCCAGCGACGGCGACGCCGTGGGCGAGGTGGAAGTCCGCGGCCCATGGATTGCCGGCTCGTACTACCTGACGCCCGACGACTCGAAGTTCGACTCCGGCTGGTTGCGCACCGGTGACGTCGGACGGCTCGACGAGCGGAGTTTCGTCACCCTGACCGACCGGGCCAAGGACGTCATCAAGTCCGGTGGGGAGTGGATCTCCTCGGTCGAGTTGGAGAACAGCTTGATCGGGCACCCGCATGTGGTCGAGGCCGCGGTGGTCGGCGTCCCCGACGAGCGGTGGCAGGAACGGCCCCTCGCCGTCGTGGTGGCCAAGGAAGGCACAACCGTCAGCGCCGAGGACCTGCGAAAGTTCCTCGCGGAGAAGGTGGTTCGCTGGTGGCTGCCCGAGCGGTGGGCGTTCGTCGAGGAGATTCCGCGCACCAGTGTGGGCAAGTACGACAAGAAGGCCATCCGGGCGCGCTACGCCGAGCATGGTTACTGGGTGGTCGAGGCCCGCGACTGAGCGCGGCTATTGCGGCGAGCTGGGGGTACCTCCCGCTAAGCGGGGGAACACAGAATCGCATCGTTTCGCCCCGAAACGTGCGATTCTGCGTCTGCTCGCGAATAAGGTGAGGGCATGAGCCTGCGGGTCATTCAGTGGGCGACCGGGTCGGTCGGCGTGGCGGCGATCAACGGTGTGCTGGAACATCCCGACCTCGAACTCGTTGGCTGCTGGGTGCATTCGGATTCCAAGAGCGGCAAGGATGTCGGCGACATCATCGGCACCTCGCCGCTCGGCGTGACCGCGACCACCAGCATCGACGAGGTGCTGGCGCTGGACGCCGACGCGGTGATCTACGCTCCGCTGCTGCCCAGCGTGCAGGAAGTCGCCGCGCTGCTGAGCTCGGGCAAGAACGTCGTCACCCCGCTGGGCTGGTTCTACCCTGGCGAAAAGGAGGCCGCCCCGCTGGAGGTCGCCGCGCAGGCCGGCAATGCGACGCTGCACGGCGCCGGCATCGGCCCCGGGGCCGCCACCGAGCTGTTCCCCTTGCTGTTGTCGGTGATGTCCACCGGCATCACTTTCGTTCGCGCCGAAGAGTTTTCGGACCTGCGCACCTACGGCGCACCGGACGTGCTGCGCTACGTGATGGGCTTCGGCGGGACGCCGGACAGCGCGTTGACCGGGCCGATGCAAAAGCTGCTCGACGGCGGGTTCATCCAGTCCGTGCGGCTGTGTGTCGACCGGTTGGGCTTCGCCGCCGATCGAAACGTCCGCTCGTCGCAGGAGGTGGCCGTCGCGACCGCGCCGATCGATTCGCCGATCGGGGTGATCGAGCCCGGGCAGGTGGCCGGGCGTCGCTTCCACTGGGAGGCGCTGGTCGGCGACACGGTGGTCGTCCGCATCACCGTGAACTGGCTGATGGGTTCCGAAAACCTCGATCCCCCTTGGTTGTTCGGTCCCGCGGGGGAACGCTACGAAATCGAGGTGCGCGGCCACCCGGACACCTTTGTGACGGTCAAGGGATGGCAACCCGAAAGCGTCGAAGCGGGGCTGAAGAGCAATCCCGGGATCGTCGCGACCGCCGCGCATTGCGTGAATGCGATTCCCGCCACCTGTGCCGCACCGGCGGGCATCCAGAGCTTCTTCGATCTACCGCCCATCACCGGCCGGGCCGCCCCCGGCCTGGCGCGCTGAGAACGGAGCCTCATGACGCAGCCCCTCGTCGTCGAGCAATCGCATGTGGTGCCCGTCGCGCCCGACAAGGCGTTTGGCGGCACGCTGCCCATATCGCTCCCGGAGATCTTCGGCCGCTGGTACGGGCCGATTCCGCCGATCAGGGAGGTGCGCGACCAGACCGGCGACTGGGACGCCGCGGGCCAGAGCCGCACGATCATCCTGGCCGGCGGCAGTGCGCGCGAGGACCTGACCAGTGTCGACCCGCCGCGGTCGTTCGGCTATCGGCTCACCCGGATCCAGGGCCCGATGGCGCTGCTGGTCGGCTCGGTCACCGGCGAGTGGACCTTCACCCCGGCCAGCGGTGGCACCGAGATCACCTGGCGCTGGACCATTTACCCGAAGTCACCCCTGTCCGCACCGGGCCTGCCGCTCTTCGGGATGGTGTGGAAGCGCTACGCGCGGCGAGCGCTGCGGGACCTCTCCGGGGTGTTGACCCGCTGAAGCTGGGTACCGTCGAGACCATGTGTCGACTATTCGGGCTGCACGCCGGGACGGACGTTTGCACCGCGACGTTTTGGTTGTTGGACGCCCCCGACAGCCTCGCCGAACAGAGCAGGAGGAACCCGGACGGCACGGGCCTGGGCGTCTTCGACGAGCACGGCCGGCCGCAGCTGCACAAGCAGCCGATGGAGGCCTGGCATGACGCCGCCTTCGCCACCGAAGCCCACGAGATGACCGGCACCACCTTCATCGCCCATGTGCGTTACGCGACGACCGGTTCGCTCGACGTCCGCAACACCCACCCATTCCTGCAGGACGGCCGGATCTTCGCGCACAACGGCGTGCTCGAGGGGCTGGACGTCCTCGACGAACGGCTGCGCGAGGTCGGCACCGATGGTTTGGTCCTGGGCGACACCGACTCCGAGCGGGTGTTCGCGTTGGTCACCGCCTCGATCCGAGCGCTCGACGGTGACGTAACCGCGGGTCTGGCCGATGCCATGAAATGGCTGGCGGCCAATGTGCCGATCTATGCGGTCAACGTGCTACTGAGCACGGCGACCGACATGTGGGCGCTGCGGTACCCCGAAACCCATGAACTCTACGTCTTGGACCGATCCGACGGCGCCCCCACCCAAGCCCCGGAATTCGACATGCGCACCAAGCGAATTCACGCGCGATCGGAGCATCTATGCACGCGCGCCTCGGTGGTGTTCGCCACCGAACGCATGGACGACGACCCCCGCTGGCGTCTGCTCGAGCCGGGCGAGCTGGTCCACGTCGACGCGACGCTGCGTATCGACCGCAGCGTCATCCTGCCCGACCCGCCCGCGCACCTGCTGCGCCGGGCGGAGCTGAGCGCGTCGGTCCAGGCCGCGCAACACGCGCTGCCGAGCGCGCGGCGCTAGCCCGATGCCGGCCTGGCAGAGTGGGTGGGCGTGACAACCAGACGAGCGCTTGTGCTGGCCGGTGGCGGAATAGCGGGAATAGCCTGGGAGACAGGTGTTTTGCGCGGTATCGCCGACGAGTCGCCGGCGGCGGCCGGGCTGTTACTGGATTCGGACGTGCTGGTGGGGACCTCGGCGGGCTCGGCGGTTGCCGCGCAGATCGGCAGCGGCAGCACACTTGACGTGCTGTTCGACCGGCAGGTGGCCGAATCCTCGGCCGAGATCGATTCCGGGGTCGACGTCGAGGCCATCACCGAGATGTTTCTGGCGGCTTTGGCGGGGCCCTCTGCGGGCCCGTCGGACAAGACCCGGGAGCAGATGCAACGGATCGGTGCCGTGGCGTTGGCGACCGAAACCGTTCCGCCGCCGGTGCGCCGCCGGGTGATCGCGCAGCGCTTGCCGTCGCACGACTGGCCTGACCGGGCGCTGCGGGTCACCGCAATCGACGTGGCCACCGGCGAATTGGTCGTTTTCGATCGCGAGTCCGGTGTCGACCTCGTCGACGCGGTGGCGGCAAGCTGCGCGGTACCCGGGGCGTGGCCGCCGGTGGCGATCGCGGGCCGACGCTACATGGACGGCGGGGTCGCCAGCTCGGTCAACCTCGCCGTGGCCGGCGATTGCGACGCGGCGGTGGTGCTGGTGCCGTCGGGTGCGGACGCGCCTTCGCCGTTCGGCGCCGGCCCGGCTGCGGAGATTTCCTCCTTCACCGGCGCGACCTTCGCGGTGTTCGCCGACGCCGACTCGCTGGCGGCCTTCGGGCCCAATCCGTTGGATCCCGGGTGCCGGGTCGCGTCGGCACTGGCCGGACGCGAGCAAGGCCGACGCGAAGCCGGGGCCGTCGCGCGGTTCCTGGGCGTCTGACCGAGCCGCGGCGCTAACCCGCTGCGGCAGTGCCGTTTTCAGGCTTCGATCGCGGGCGGCGCGGTACGGTCGTTCTCGAAGGCGTCCAGGGCCTCGTCCGCCAGCGCACGGCCGACCGCGATCACCTCCGCCGCCCGGTGAAATTCCAGGCCGCGGCACGTCGAGCGCGGAATCTCGATCAACAGGTCGGGCGGGTAGACCGCCAGCGTATGGCGCGCCAGCGCGGCTTGGGCGATGTCGATCGTCCGATTCATCACCTCGAAGCTGCCCAACTTCGGGACTTCGGGTGCGGAATCGGCCAGTTCACCGGCGGCGTCATCCTCGGCCGCGGACTCCTCGACGTCCGAATCGTCCGACCAGGTGTCCGCTTCCGCGGCGGACCCGCCGAATCTGCCCAGGACGGCTCGCGCGGTCGGCCGGTCGAGCAGCGACCGGGCCGCGGCGGTGTCCAGCAGCGCGGAGGTGCTGCGCGCCATCCGGTTCAGCCACTCGGCGGTGACGCCGGACTCCGCGTCGCGGGTGGCGATTGCCTCGCTGCCGCTGAGGTTCACCGCGATGGTCACGTCGGCGTTGACCGCCGAAAGGGGGGCCATCGGCAGGGGGTCCAGAATCCCGCCGTCGGCCAGCAGGCGCCCGTCCACTTCGTGGGGGGCGATCACGCCCGGTATGGCGATCGAGGCCCGAATCGCCTCGTCGACTGGGCCGCGCTGAAACCACACCGACTTACCGGCCAACAGGTCGGTGGCCACCGCGGTGAAGGGGATGGGCAGCTGCTCGATGGCGACCGGGCCGAGGATGTCGCGCACCGCGTCCAAGATCTTTTCGGCCCGCATCACTCCGGCCGCGCTGATCGAGAAGTCCAGCAGCCGCAGGATGGTGCGCTGCGTCAGGGACTTCGCCCACTCGGCGAACTCGTCGAGGTGCCCGGCCGCCTCCAAACCGCCGACCAGCGCGCCCATCGACGAGCCCGAGATCCCCACGATCTGGTACTCACGGGCGCGCAGCGCGTCGATCACCCCGATGTGGGCGTAGCCGCGGGCCCCGCCACTGCCCAACGCGACCGCCACGCGGGTCGGTGACGATCGGCGCGCGACAACTCCGCCAGGTCCGTCCGGCATCTCTTCATTCTGCGCGGCGGAACCGGCTTGCACCGGCCGGGTGGGCACTTTAGGTACGCGTGAATTCAATCGCGCACGAGTTCGAAGGCGCTAGCCGCATTCGTCGTTGGCGGCGGCGTGCGCGGCGGTGATCACGGCGGCCTGCCGGGCCGCCGTCAGATCCGCCCATCGGGCATTCCAGCTGCCCGCGGTGCCCGACGACGCGGCCTGGAGCATCGCCAGATAGGGCTCAAACAGCGATTGACCGGTCCTGGTCTGGGCATCCATCCACACTTTTGCGGCGTGACAGGCCTGGTAATACTCTTCCTCGGTCGAATCCGCGGGGACGTCCACCCTGGTCGTCACGCCGGCCGGGGACCGCCCGATGGCGCCCGGCGGCGCCGCACTCGGGCCGGCGGGTATGCCCGCCGGCCGCGCCGACGAGGATGCCGGCTTGCCGCTGGGGGCGCCTTGCGAGCACCCCGTGACCGCCAACAAACCGGCCGCCACGACGAGCGTGCCCCACCGATGACCGCACCAGCGCACCCTGCCAATCTATGCAACACTGGCTGCCGTGATGGAGCGCTTCGGACTTTGCGAGTGTTGTCGGCCGTAACACGCCGCCGCCTGTCCGATCCTGTTTTCCCTGGAGCTCCCCAATGTCTGTGCCCCTCGCCGCTCCGGCTGCGTTGCGCCCGCGCACCATCTCGTCCCCATCGTCGGGACCGACCCGCCTGCGGGTTCCCGACCTGCTGCACGCCACCGACCAGGCCGCCGACGACGTGCTGAGCGGACGGTGCGACCACCTGCTGCCGCCGGGCGGGATGCCCGAGTCGCGCCGCTGGTTCACCCGCATCCGCGGTGACGAGGAGCTGGACGTCTGGCTGATCAGCTGGGTTCCGGATCATCACACCGAACTGCACGACCACGGCGGATCCCTCGGCGCGCTGACGGTCCTGTCCGGGTCGCTCAACGAATTCCGTTGGGACGGCCGCGCCCTGCGGCATCGCCGGCTGGACGCCGGCGATCAGGCCGGGTTCCCGCTGGGCTGGGTGCACGACGTGGTGTGGGCGCCCTGGCCCGTGACCGTGCCCGTCTCGGGGCTGGCGGGCTCCAGCCGGGGACCGGCGCGGCCTTCGCTCAGCGTGCACGCCTATTCGCCGCCGCTGACCGCGATGTCCTACTACGAGATCACCGGCCGAAATCGGTTGCGCCGCCAGCGCACCGAGCTGACCGACCAACCGGAAGGACCGTGATGAGCCGCATCGACGTCGTGTTGAGATCCGCCCGCCGCCGCTACCGCCGCCTTCCCGCCGCCGAAGTGCCCGACGCGCTGCGGCGCGGGGCGGTGCTCGTCGACATCCGGCCGCACGCCCAGCGCTTCCGCGAGGGCGAGATCCCCGGCGCGCTGGTGATCGAACGCAACGTCCTGGAGTGGCGCTGCGACCCGACCAGCGAGGCCAAGCTGCCCGAGGCCGTCGGCGACGATGTCGAATGGGTGATCGTGTGCTCGGAGGGCTACACCTCCAGCCTCGCGGCCGCCGCGCTGCTGGACATCGGCCTGCACCGCGCCACCGACGTCATCGGCGGGTACCAGGCGCTCGCGGGCGCCGGTGTGCTGGAACAGCTTTCCGGTGCCGGCTCGGTCGACGCCGGCCCGGGAGCGCTCGCCGGCTCCGGCATCCCCGGTCGCCGCTGGCTCTAGCTACCCGGTGGAGGTGGCATCCGAATGGAGCATTGGCCGCAGCTTGTTGGTCTTTTCCTGCGTCCAGCCGGGCGGTGACAGCACGGCGGCCCAGCCGTCGGCTGCGTCGGCCACGTAGTGGTGGCCGTGCCCCTCGGGAACGTCGACCGCCACCGCCATGTCCGCCGAAACCTGCAGGAACGTCACCACCGGGATCCAGCGGGTGTCGGGCAGCACGTCGTAGCCCCGCCGCTCGCGCAGCCAGTCCGGTTTGCTGAACAGCAGGTCGGGGGACCACCAGGCGATCGGATCCGAGGCGTGTTGCAGATAGACCACCCGCGGGCGGTCCCACGCGGAGTTCGGGCGCCCCAAATTGCTTGGGCGAGCGGCGAACCGGACGTTCTTGCCGTCGTTGTAGATCGGCAGCCACTCCGGGGAACCGGCGTCGCGCGTTGCCGTCAGATCGGTCCAGATGGTGTTTTGGAACGTCGGTCCGCTGAACAAGGCGCCGTCGGTGCGGGCCAGGACGTTGTTGAGGCTCATGAACGGTGCCTCGCCGCCGAACGATCCCAAACTTTCGCCGAAGACGACGAGCTTGGGGCGTTGCGCTTCGGGCATCTGGCGGATCAGTCGGTCGACGGCCTCGAACAGCGCCTGCCCGGCGTGGCGAGCGTTCTCCTTGTCCACCAGGAAGGACAGCCAGCTCGGCAGGAACGAGTACTGCATGCTGACGATCGCGGTGTTGCCGTTGTACATGTACTCGAGCGCGTCGGCTTCCGCCTCGTTGATCCAGCCGGTGCCGGTGGTTGTCGCGACGGCGACGACGGCGCGTTGCAGTCCGCCGGTGCGCTGCAGCTCGCGCGCCGCGAGTTCGGCGGTTGCCGTGAGGCCGTCCGCGGAGTTCAGCCCGGCGTAGGCCCGGATCGGTTCGGTTGCCGGAGTGCCGTTGAAGGCGGTGAGTTGGTCAACTTTCGGGCCGGCTTCCACAAAGATGCGGCCTTGGTGGCCAAGGGATTCCCACGACACCAGCGATTCGGGACCGCCGGATCGCAGCGGGGTCTTCGGCGGCGCGGTGTCGGGATTCATCTCGTTGTTGGCCGAGGCGAAGGTGTTGTTCATGGTGCGCATGGCGAACTTGAGCACGACACCGTTGAGCACGGTGATGGTGAGCACCACGAGCAGTGCCACCACGATGGTCGCCGACAGCCGGAACGGCGCGATGCGGTCGACCTGACCGACCAGGATCCTGACCAGCCACCGGATGAACTGGCCGATTTCGACCAGGGTGAACAGCACCACCAGCGACAGGCCCGCGGCCACCGGGTAGTCGTACCACTTCAGGTGCTGAACGCCCATCAGGTCGCGCACGTTGTCCTGCCAGACGTGGAACCAGATGGCCATCAACACCATGCCGAGCGCACCGACCGGGATCAGCACCATCCA
The DNA here is from genome assembly GCA_963850895.1 of uncultured Actinomycetota bacterium. Taxonomy (GTDB): domain Bacteria; phylum Actinomycetota; class Actinomycetes; order Mycobacteriales; family Mycobacteriaceae; genus Mycobacterium. The sequence goes on from CAWKNK010000018.1 coordinate 38,071, forward strand.
CGCCCAGCGCGGCGGTGGGGGACTGTGATCCTTCTCGCGCATGTAGCGGACCAGCCACACGGCGAAGACGCCCAGCCCGTAGCCGATGGCGCCGGAGATCCCGCTGACCAGCCCCTGGAACAACGCGCCGCGCGGCAGCAGCGACGGGGTCAGCGAGAACCAGATGAAGATGAGACCAACCGTGGTGCCGGTGAACGTGTAATGGCGCACCCACCAGGGCTTTTGGGTCGACTGCGGCTGGCGAGTTTCCGGGACGGCTTCGGGTCCGGCTTCCGGACGCGAGGCTTCCTCGGTGACGGCCGTCGGGTTGCCGCCGGCGTCGGTGTTTGTCGCTGAACCCGGCTCGCTCATCGCAGGTCCTACCTGTGGGTGAAGTTGGGAGCGCGCTTCTCGATGAACGCCGTCATGCCTTCGGACTGGTCCTCGGTCGCGAAGGTCGAGTGGAAGAGCCGACGTTCGTAGAGAAGTCCTTCGGACAGGGTCGATTCGAACGCGCGGTTGACGGCCTCCTTGGCCATCCGGGCCGCCGAGCGTGACATTTGGGAGATGGTGGTGGCGACGGCCTTGGCCTCCGCCAGCAAGTCGTCGGCCGGCACCACGCGCGAAACCAGGCCGCTGCGTTCGGCTTCGGCGGCGTCGATGGTGCGCCCGGTCAGGATGAGGTCCATGGCCTTGGCCTTGCCGATGGCGCGGGTCAGGCGCTGCGAGCCGCCCATGCCCGGCAGCACACCGAGTTTGATCTCCGGCTGGCCGAACTTCGCTGTGTCGGCGGCGATCAGCACATCGCACATCATGGCGAGTTCGCAGCCGCCGCCGAGCGCGTGCCCGGCCACCGCCGCGATGGTCGGAGTGCGGACGGCGGCCAGTTTGGCCCAAGTGGCGAAGAAGTCGGCGTCGAACGCGTCGGCGAACGTCAGGTCGGCCATCTCCTTGATGTCGGCCCCGGCGGCGAATGCCTTGGCCGAGCCGGTGATGATGATCGCCCCGATGCCGGAATCGTTATCGAACTCCGTTGCCGCGCTGGTGACTTCGTTCATCACCTGGGTATTCAGCGCGTTGAGCGCTTGCGGCCGGTTCAGGGTGATGATGCCGACGCGCTTGTCGCGCTCGACCAGGATGGTTTCGTAGTTTTTGGAGGTCGTGTCTGTCATCCAAATCGCCTTTCTAGAAACTCAGGTCGTCATCGACCGGGGCGAAATACGCCTCGACGTCGGCCCCGGTCACCTCGTGCAGCGTCGCCGGCGACCACTTCGGATTGCGATCTTTGTCGATCAGCTGTGCTCGGATGCCCTCCACCAGGTCATGTGACCGCAGCGACGCCGACGACACCCGATAGTCCTGAATGAGAACGTCTTTCACTGTCTCCAATTTGGCGGCGCGGCGGATGGCTTCCAAGGTCACCGACAACGAGATCGGCGAGCGGGTGGCGATCAGGTTGGCGGCGTCATTGGCTGGGCCGGCGTCATGCCCGCGCAAACTGGCAACGATGTCTTCGACCGTGTCACCTGCGTAGCATCCATCGATCCAACGGCGTTGTGCGGCAAGCCGACTCGGCGGCGGCTCAACGGCATGATCGGCAAGCGCGCTCTGGACGCCATCGGCGATGATCGCCCGGGTGAACGCCTCGAGATCGTCGTGCGGCACGTAGTGGTCGGCGAATCCCATGGCGATGGCGTCGGCTCCGGAAAACGGCGCACCGGTCAGCGCGGCATGCAGCCCCAGCCCGCCGGGCGCTCGGGACAGCAGGAACACCCCGCCGACGTCGGGAATGAAGCCGATGCCGACCTCGGGCATCGCGATCTTGGAGGTATCGGTTACCACGCGGGTGTTCGCGTGCGCACTGACGCCGACGCCGCCGCCCATCACGATGCCATCCATCAACGCCACGTACGGCTTGGAGAAATCGGCGATCTGGGCGTTGAGCAGATACTCGTCGCGCCAGAACCGCCGCGCCTCGACGCCGTCCTTGCGCGCACTGTGATAAATGGAGACCACGTCGCCGCCGGCGCACAACCCGCGCTCGCCGGCGCCGGAGAGCACCACCGCGCGCACCGCGTCGTCGTCGGCCCAGCCGGTGAGTATGGCGCTCAGCGCGTCCACCATCTGCTGATTCAGCGAGTTGATCGCCTTGGGGCGGTTGAGCGTGATCAGACCGATGTTGCCGTCGACGCGGGTTAGCACCTCATCGGATCCGTCGGTCACGCCCTAGCCTCCCATCGCCGGTCCACCCTCGACGAAAAATCTAGATCGTGACGACCGACACGATACCCGCGGGTAAGGGTTATCTTTGACGCGACGACAGCAGCAAAGGCTCCGGGCACCGGAAAATGCCCAGGTCGGCCGGGAACCAGGACGGGACGCTGATCGTTGAGGATGTGTTCGCACAGCTCGAAGCCAATAGAGAGGATCCGACGGTGCGGGAGACAAGCAACCCGGTATTTCGTTCGCTGCCCAAGCAGCAGGGCGGGTACGCGCAATTCGGCACGGGCGCAGCCCCGATGCAGGGCTATGGAGCCGACCCTTATGCGGCCCCCTACCAAGCTCCCTACCAGGAGACCAGGGCTTCGCGTCCGCTGACCATCGACGACGTCGTCACCAAGACCGGCATCACGCTGGCCGTGTTGGCGGTGTCCGCCGTGGTCTCCTACTTCTTGGTGGCATCCAACCTCGCGCTGGCCATGCCGCTGACCCTGGTCGGCGCCTTCGGCGGCCTGGGGCTGGTGCTGGTCGCGACCTTCGGCCGCAAGCAGGACAGCCCGGCCATCGTGCTCAGCTACGCCGTTCTCGAGGGCCTCTTCCTGGGCGCCATCTCGTTCGTCTTCGCCAATCTCTCGGTCTCGCACGCCAACGCCGGCGTGCTGATCGGAGAGGCCGTCCTGGGCACCTTCGGTGTCTTCTTCGGCATGTTGGTGGTGTACAAGACGGGCGCTATCCGGGTCACCCCCAAGTTCACCCGGATGGTGGTCGCCGCGTTGTTCGGCGTGCTGTTCTTGATGCTCGGCAATTTCGTGCTCGCGATGTTCCACGTCGGCGGCGGTACGGGCCTGGGCCTGCGCAGCGGCGGACCGGTCGCGATCATCTTCTCGCTGGTGTGCATCGGCATCGCGGCGTTCAGCTTCCTGATCGACTTCGACGCGGCCGACCAGATGGTGCGCGCCGGTGCGCCGGACAAGGCGGCCTGGGGTATCGCCCTGGGCCTGACCGTGACCCTGGTCTGGCTCTACATCGAGATCCTGCGTCTGCTCAGCTACCTGCAGAACGACTAGCTCTCCCAACGAAAAGACCGGCACGCCGATTGGCGTGCCGGTCTTTGTCGTCTATCGCTAGCTGCGGTGAACGGCGGTCAGCTCAGCCGCTCGATGATCATCGCCATACCCTGCCCACCGCCGACACACATGGTCTCCAGACCGAACGTCTTGTCGTGCGTCTGCAGGTTGTTGATCAACGTGGTCGCGATCCGCGCGCCGGTCATGCCGAACGGGTGGCCCAGCGCGATCGCCCCGCCGGACACGTTCAGCTTGTCCTCGTCCATGCCCAGCTCGCGCGCCGAGCCCAGCACCTGAACCGCGAAGGCCTCGTTGATCTCGTAGAGGTCGATGTCGTTGATCGACATCCCCGCCCGCGCCAGCGCCTTCTTGCACGCCTCGATCGGGCCAAGGCCCATGATCTCCGGCGAGAGGCCGCTGACGCCGGTGGACACGATGCGCGCCAGCGGCGTCAGGCCGAGTTCCTTGGCCTTGGTGTCGCTGGTGATCACCAACGCGGCGGCGCCGTCGTTCAGCGGGCAGGCGTTGCCCGCGGTAATGGTGCCGTTGGGCCGGAACACCGGCTTGAGCTCGGAGACCTTCTCGTAGGTGGTGCCGGGTCGGGGGCCGTCGTCGGTGCTCGCGGTCGTGCCGTCCGGCAGGGTCACCGGCGAGATCTCGCGCTCGAAGAACCCGCTCTTGATCGCCTCCTCGGCCCGGTTCTGGCTGCGCACCCCCCAGCGGTCCTGCTCTTCGCGGCTGACGCCGGTCAGGATGGCCACGTTCTCGGCGGTCTGCCCCATCGCGATGTAGACATCCGGCAGGTTGCCGTCGGCGCGGGGGTCGTGCCACTCGTCGGCGCCCGCGGCCGCCGCCCCCGAACGCTCCTGGGCGTCGTCGAACAGCGGGTTCTTGGTGTCGGGCCACGAGTCGGAGTTGCCCTTGCCGAACCGGGACACGGTCTCCACGCCCGCGGAGATGAACGCGTCACCCTCGCCGGCCTTGATGGCGTGGAACGCCATCCGGGTGGTCTGCAGCGACGACGAGCAATACCGGTTCACGGTGGTGCCCGGCAGGAAGTCGTAACCGAGTTCGACGGCGACCACGCGCGCCATGTTGAAGCCGGACTCGCCGCCCGGCAGGCCGCAGCCCAGGATGAGGTCGTCGATCTGGTGCGGGTTGAGCGCGGGCACCTTGTCGAGCGCGGCACGCACCATCTGGGCAGCCAGATCGTCGGGCCGCATGGAGACCAGCGACCCCTTCATCGCGCGGCCGATCGGCGAGCGAGCGGTTGAGACAATGACGGCTTCAGGCATGACGGTTCCCTTCAAATCCCTTCCGGATGGGACGAGCTCGCTTCAGACCGGGTGGTGACTCCACGCCGACGGGCTAGCACGAATCTAGTCGTTGCCAATCGGTGGGCACGAAGACGGGGCGGGTCCCGGCACCGGGCGCCGCCACAGGCGCGACATCACGCTGGTCCGGGTGTGGCGCTGACCGAGCACCGGCGCGGTCGCCGGCGCCGCCAAGTCCAGCGGCGGGAGATCGACCTCCTCACCCAGCGCCTCGCACAGCGCGCGCAGCAGCGCGTCGGCCGCGATCGCATATGCCGGGGCGGACGGGTGGAAGCCGTCCGGGGAGAACATCACGTGGGGCGTGGAACGGAATTGCGGGGTCAGCAGCTGCGCCAGCGGTACCGGCATACCGCCGGCGGCCCGAACCGACGCCGCTTGGGCGCGCGCAAGTTGCGAACAACGCTCGTGTGCCAGCGAGCGAAGCGGTTGGGGTATTGCGGTGATGACCCCCAGATCCGGGCAGGTGCCGGCGATCACCACCGCACCGCGGGCGCGCAGTTTGCGAACGCTCAGCCCGAGCCGGTGCGCCGACTGGCTGACGCCGTTGAGCGCCGTCACGTCGTTGGCGCCGACCATGATCACCGCCGCATCCGGCGGCGCCCCTGCCACGAACATCGCATCCACTTGGCCGCAAACGCCTTTCGACGTGGCGCCCACGATGGCCTTGGTGCTCAGCCGGATTCGCTTGCCGGTCTGCTCGGCGAGGCCCCGCGCGATCCGCACCCCCGGGACTTCCTCGGCGCTCATGCACCCGTATCCCGCGGCGGTGGAATCACCGAAGATCATCAGATGCAGGTCGACGGGCATGCCGCGGTGCCACCGCTCCACCGGGCCCCCGCCGCGGGTGTACACGCCGTCGGCGCGTGGCGGGATCTCCCACGCCTTGGGGATGACGGTGCGCGCGTGCGTCGCCTGGCCGACTAGCAGGTTTCGCGCGCCCAGATAGGCGGTCCCTGTCGAGGCGAGCGCGCCCGCAGTGGCCAGGGCGATCGCCGAACGACGTGGCACCCGCATGGTCACGGAACCAGTTTAGATCGGCTTCGATGTTTGCGGGGTCGGCTGACCAACAATCTGATCACGGCGTAAATCAAATTGGTATCAAATCAGACTCTTCAAACGTTGCCCTAAGAAATGCCTGTCAAGCTAATTCCCGGGGGTTGGCTGAGCGCCTTGAGCAAACGGCTGAACCAGACGCTTAGCTGCCTCGTCACATGCTGTATCGCACTACAAAGGCGTAGGAAGTGTTGAGCATGAGCGCACCCGGCAAGGTATCCGGCTCGCCCCGGCACGCCGTTCGTCCATACGAAGTTCTCAAGGCCCGTAGAGCCGAGGCGCGTAAGTTCGCGATGAGCGATGGCGCGCCGGTCGAGGTTCTCGAATCCGGGCCCAGCGTTGCTGCGCGGGTGGCCAACCTGACCTCGCGGGTGACCATCCGGCCGGTCCTGTCCGCCGGCAGCCATGTCCCCAACTTCCCCTGGCCCTGGGGCCTCATCGACCTGGCGGCGCGGGTGGTGCTCCCAGTGTCGGCCACCGTCCGCGAGACCGTGAAGTTGCCCAACGCCTCGGCGCAGCTGGTGCGCGCGCCCGGCGTGCTGCCCGCCGACGGCACCCGCCGGGTGGTCGTCTACTTCCACGGCGGCGCGTTTCTGACGTGCGGGGCAAACTCGCACGGCCGGCTGGTCGAAGCGCTGTCCAAGTTTGCCGACTCGCCGATCCTGGTAGTGAATTACCGGCTGCTGCCCAAGCACTCGATCGGGATGGCCCTCGATGACTGCCACGACGGCTACCAATGGCTGCGGCTGCGGGGATACCAGCCGGATCAGATCGTGCTGGCCGGCGACTCCGCCGGCGGCTACCTGGCGCTCGCGCTGGCGCAACGCCTCCAAGAGGAAGGGCACAGCGAAGAGGACGTGCCGGCGGCCCTCGTAATGATCTCGCCGCTGCTGCAGCTGGCAAAGGAGTACAAGCAGGCGCATCCCAACATCAACACCGACGCGATGTTCTCCCCCCGGGCGTTCGACGCGCTGGCCGAGCTCGTTGCCAGCGCGGCCGAAAAGCACAAAGTCGGGGGCGGCCCGAGGAGATTTACGAGCCGTTGGAGCACATCAAACCGGCCCTGCCGCGGACGCTGATCCACGTCTCGGGATCCGAGGTGTTGCTGCACGACGCGCGGCTGGCGGCGAGCCGGTTGGCCGCGGTCGGTGTGCCGGCCGAATTGCGGGTGTGGCCCGGCCAGATTCACGACTTTCAGCTGGCCGCGCCGATGGTGCCGGAGGCCGTTCGCTCGCTGCGCCAGATCGGCGACTATATCCGCGAGGCCACCGGTTAGCGCAACCGCCGTTGCCCGCCAAGGGGACGCACACCGTGCACCCCCGCAGCCGGCCTGAGACGATGAACGCATGCGGATCGCCCAGCACATCAGTGAGCTCATCGGCGGCACGCCGCTGGTTCGCCTGAATTCCGTCGTTCCAGACGGCGCCGGCACTGTGGCGGCCAAGGTCGAGTACCTCAACCCCGGGGGTAGCTCGAAAGACCGGATCGCGGTGAGGATGATCGACGCCGCCGAAGCGAGCGGGCTCCTGAAGCCCGGCGGCACCATCGTCGAACCCACCTCGGGCAACACCGGCGTCGGCCTGGCGCTGGTGGCTCAGCAGCGCGGGTACAAGTGCGTGTTCGTCTGTCCCGACAAGGTCGGCGAGGACAAGCGCAACGTGCTGCTCGCCTACGGCGCGGAGGTGGTCGTCTGCCCGACGGCGGTGCCGCCCGACCACCCGGACAGTTATTACAGCGTCTCCGACCGGCTGACCCAAGAGATCGACGGCGCCTGGAAGCCCGACCAGTACGCCAACCCGGAAGGCCCGGCCAGTCACTACGCCACCACCGGCCCGGAGATCTGGGCCGACACCGACGGCAAGGTGACCCATTTCGTCGCCGGCATCGGCACCGGCGGCACGATCACCGGCGCGGGCCGCTACCTCAAAGAGGTGTCGGGCGGTGCGGTGCGCATCATCGGCGCGGACCCCGAGGGTTCGGTGTATTCCGGCGGCACCGGCCGGCCCTATCTGGTCGAGGGTGTCGGCGAGGATTTCTGGCCGGCGGCGTACGACCGCACGGTGCCCGACGAGATCATCGCGGTGTCCGACTCCGACTCGTTCGACATGACCAGGCGGCTGGCGCGCGAGGAGGCGATGCTGGTCGGGGGGTCATGCGGCATGGCGGTGGTCGCCGCGCTGAAGGTCGCCGAGGAGGCCGGACCCGACGCGCTGGTCGTGGTGCTGTTGCCCGACGGAGGGCGCGGCTACATGTCGAAGATCTTCAACGACGCCTGGATGTCTTCGTACGGGTTCCTGCGCAGCCGTCTCGACGGGTCGACCGAACAAGCCACGGTGGGTGACGTGCTGCGTCGCAAATCGGGCGAGCTGCCCGACCTCGTGCACACCCATCCGTCCGAGACCGTGCGCGACGCCATCGGCATCCTGCGTGAGTACGGGGTGTCCCAGATGCCCGTGGTCGGCGCCGAGCCGCCGGTGATGGCCGGCGAGGTGGCCGGCAGCGTCTCCGAGCGCGAACTACTGTCGGCCGTGTTCGAGGGCCGGGCCAAATTGGCCGACGCCGTCGCGATGCACATGAGCCCGCCGCTGCCGATGATCGGCGCGGGAGAGTTGGTCAGCGCGGCCGGCAAGGCGCTGCGTGACTGGGATGCGTTGATGGTGGTCGAGGAGGGCAAGCCGGTCGGGGTGATCACCCGATATGACCTGCTGGGCTTCCTCTCGGACGGGCCGCGGCGACGCTAGCGGGCGGCCGTTCGGCGTGTGACGCAGGTCTCGCCCGGCCGCTGTGCGCTCAGGTACTGTAATGCGGCCTGGTTAGCTGGTCCGCAGTGGAAGGGGTGCCCATGACCGATCAACCGCCGCCCGGCGGCGCTTACCCGCCACCTCCCCCGTCGCCTGGGGCACCGGGTGGGCAGGAGATCCCGCCCGCTCCCTCGGCACCCGCCGGCGGTTCCTACCCCCCGCCTCCGCCACCGCCCGGCGGTTCCTACCCGCCGCCCCCGCCGCCCTCCGGTGGGTACGCGCCACCACCTCCCGGACCGGCCATCCGTACGTTGCCGACGGAGTCCTACACGCCGTGGCTCACCCGGCTCGTGGCGTTCATCATCGACATCCTCCCGTACGCCGTCGTGCACGGCATCGGGACCGGGATCCTGGTTGCCACGCAGCAGACGTCGTGCGTCACCGATGTCACGCAGTACGCCATCAACCAATACTGTGCGACGCAGAACTCGACCATCGGCATGGCCGCGCAGTGGTTGGCCTCGCTGGTGGGGTTGTTCTACTTGATTTGGAACTACGGCTACCGCCAGGGCACCACCGGGTCGAGCGTCGGCAAGTCGGTGATGAAGTTCAAGGTGGTCAGCGAGGTGACCGGCCAGCCCATCGGTTTCGGAATGTCGGTCGTGCGGTCCCTCGCACACTTCGTCGACGCGATCATCTGCTTCATCGGTTTCCTTTTCCCGCTGTGGGATTCGAAGCGGCAAACGTTGGCGGACAAGATCATGACGACGGTTTGCTTGCCGCTCGACGGGACCGAGGAGCAGCCGAGCTAGTCGTGCGGGCGCGGTAGCCGAGGCGGCCGTCACCTAGGCTGGTGGTCGATGAGCGCCGACCGCACCGGACACTTCACCGGACTCGCCACCAAGGCGATTCACGCCGGCTACCGGCCGGACCCGGCGACCGGGGCGGTCAACGCCCCGATCTACGCCAGCAGCACGTTCGCGCAAGATGGCGTCGGTGTTCTGCGCGGCGGGTTCGAATACGCGCGCACCGGCAACCCGACGCGTGCCGCGCTGGAGGCCTCGCTTGCGGCCGTCGAAGAAGGCGGCCACGGGCGGGCGTTCGGTTCCGGCATGGCCGCCACCGACTGCGCGCTGCGGGCGATGCTGCGGCCCGGCGAGCACGTGATCATCCCCACCGATGCCTACGGCGGCACCTTCCGGCTGATCGACAAGGTGTTCACGCTGTGGGACGTCCACTACACGCCGGTGGCGCTGTCCGACGTGGACGCCGTCCGTGCCGCGATCACGCCGCAGACCCGCCTGATCTGGGTGGAAACACCGACCAACCCGTTGCTGTCCATCGCCGACATCACGGCCCTCGCCGAAGTAGGCAGGCAATCCTCGGTAAAGGTGTTGGTGGACAACACGTTTGCCTCACCCGCGCTGCAGCAGCCGTTGACGCTGGGCGCCGACGTGGTGCTGCATTCGACCACCAAGTACATCGGTGGCCACTCCGACGTGGTGGGCGGCGCGCTGATCACCAACGACGCGGAGCTGGACGAGGCTTTCGCGTTCCTGCAGAACGGTGCCGGCGCGGTGCCCGGCCCGTTCGACGCCTATCTGACCATGCGCGGCCTGAAGACCCTGGTGCTGCGGATGCAGCGACACAGCGAAAACGCTTCGGCCGTGGCGGAATTCCTCGCCGGGCATCCGGCGGTGAGCACCGTGCTGTACCCCGGCCTGCCCAGCCATCCCGGGCATGAGATCGCCGCTCGGCAGATGCACGGTTTCGGCGGCATGGTGTCGGTGCGCATGCGAGGTGGCCGGCAAGCCGCCCGGGCTCTGTGCGCCCGCACCGAAGTGTTCATCCTGGCCGAATCGCTCGGCGGCGTTGAGTCACTGATCGAGCACCCCAGCGCCATGACGCACGCGTCGACGGCCGGTTCGCAATTGGAAGTGCCCGACGACCTGGTGCGGCTGTCGGTCGGCATCGAAGACGTCGCCGACCTGCTGGCCGACCTCGACCAGGCGCTGGGTTAACGACCGCGAGCTGGGGGCACGCCCACTCGCGAGCAGACGCAAAATCGCACGCGCGAAGCGCTGCGGGTGCGATTTTGCGTCTGCTCGCGAGAGCAGGTTAGGAGTGGTAGGGCTCCGCGCTGACCAGCGTGACCTCGACGGTGTTGCCGTTGGGCACGACGTAGCTGCGGGTCTCGCCCACCTTGGCGTCGATCAGGGCGCCGCCCAGCGGTGAGTTGGGCGAATAGACCTCGAGCTTGCCGTCGTTGACGCCCTCCTGGCGGGTGGCGATCAGGAACGTCTCGCTGTCCGATTTGTCGCCGTTGTAGTAGACCTTCACCACCGAACCCGGCAGCGCGACGCCGGACTGCTTGGGCGCCTCGCCGACCTTGGCATTGTTGAGCAGGTCCTGCAGCTGACGAATGCGGGCCTCCTGTTGGCCCTGCTCTTCGCGGGCGGCGTGGTATCCGCCGTTCTCGCGCAGGTCCCCTTCTTCACGGCGGTCGTTGATCTCCGCGGCGATGACCGGACGATTCGCGATCAACTGATCGAGCTCCGCCTTGAGCCGGTCATGTGACTCCTGGGTCAGCCAGGTCACCGAAGTGTCCGTCATCTCGTCGTGCTCCTCGTATTGTCGTTCCGCGCGTAAACGCGTAAGCCTGTTAACCCCGCCGCCGGGAGTATCCGGGTCTTTCTCCCCGTGTGCTGCCGATCCGTTGTGCTCACGGCCATAATGCAGCAATACACGGCCCCATCAGGAACCGTGCATTCACCCATGTTACCACCGCGCAAACAATTGATGACTCCAAATTCGCAGTTCGGCTGTTGTTCGGGGTCACGCCGGCCGCAGATAAGCGGGCACGTCGGTGCCGCAGCCGTAGATGTCGGCCATCACCGGCGGTTTGCTGGACTTGACCGTGGTGGTCAGCTGCACCGTGGCCGCCTCGGACGGTGGGACCAGCACTTCCCGCCTGCCCGTCTCGCTGCCGTCCTTGGCCCGGACCCGCACAATGCAGTCCACCGGCCGCGACGGATCGGATCGCGTCACGCTGATCGTTACCGACGCCGTCTCGTCGTCGATCACCCGGTAGCCGGCCAGCGATCCCGTCACGGCACTGGTGCCCAGCCGGTGATAGCCGATGACGGCAATCACCAGGCCGGCCGCGATCACCAGCGCGCCGAGCGCGATGATCACCCAACGCCGGGGCACGGGCGGACGCCCGGTGCGCCCGTAGCGGGCCTCCGGACGCGACGGCGAAGTTTCGGTCATGCCTGGGTATGCCTGAACGGTCGGCTGCCGGACACCGGCCGGCAGCATGCAACGATCTGAAGAACTGGAATTATAGGTACAGACCGGCGATCAGCAGACCGACAAGGGGGCACGTGAGCGAACTGCGGTTGATGGCGGTGCACGCCCACCCCGACGACGAGTCCAGCAAGGGCGCGGCCACCCTCGCCCGCTACGCCGACGAGGGCCACCGGGTGCTGGTGGTGACGCTGACCGGCGGTGAGCGCGGCGACATTCTCAACCCCGCAATGGACCTGCCCGACGTGCACGGCCACATTGCCGAGATCCGCCGCGACGAGATGGCGAAGGCCGCCGAGATCCTCGGTGTCGAGCACACCTGGCTCGGCTTCGTCGACTCCGGCTTGCCCCAAGGGGACCCGCCGCCGCCGCTGCCCGAAGGATGCTTCGCGCTGGTGCCGCTGGAGGAGTCGGTCGGGTCGCTGGTGCGCGTGGTCCGCGAGTTCCGCCCGCACGTGATCGCCACCTACGACGAGAACGGCGGCTACCCGCATCCCGATCACATTCGCTGCCACCAGGTTTCGGTCGGCGCGTTCGAGGCGGCCGGAGACTATCGGCGGTTTCCGGATGCGGGCGAGCCGTGGACGGTGTCCAAGCTCTACTACATCCACGGGTTCCTGCGGGCCCGGATGCAGTTGCTGCACGACGAGGCCGTCAAACACGGTCACGAACCCCCGTTCAAGAAGTGGCTCGAGCACTGGGATGCCACGCACGACCCGTTCGAGTCCCGGGTCACGACGCGCGTCGAGTGCTCGGAGTATTTCAGCCAGCGCGACGACGCGCTGCGCGCGCACACCACCCAAATCGACCCGGACCACGACTTCTTCGCCGCGCCCATCGAATGGCAGCAGCGGTTGTGGCCGACGGAGGAGTTCGAGTTGGCGCGATCGCGTGTCCCCGTCCGGCTGCCCGAGGATGACCTGTTCGTCGGAATCGAGAGTGACGGGTGAACCACCTTTATCTTGTCGCGAGTGGGGCAGTCGGCTGGCGGGCGGACGGCGCGCCACGGCACACCGGGCCGGACTTCGGCAAGGCCAGCCCGATCGGGTTGCTGATCGTCGTGGTCCTGGTGATCGCCACGCTGCTGCTGCTGCGTTCGATGAACCGGCAACTGAAGAAGGTGCCCGACTCGTTCGACCCCAAGCACCCCGAGCCGGACCAGGCCGCCGACGAGGGCACCGACGCGGTCGACGAGGCCGGCGGTCGGCCCCCGGGCCAGGCGAACGGATCGGAGCGGGCCCCCGGACCCGGCGATGAGCCCGGCTGACGCTGCCGCGACGAACACCCTCGGGCTGGCCACCAGCCCGTATCTGCGCCAGCACGCCGACAATCCGGTGCATTGGCAGCAGTGGACCCCACAGGCGCTCGCGGCCGCGGCCGAGCGGGACGTGCCGATCCTGCTCTCCATCGGCTACGCGGCCTGCCACTGGTGTCACGTCATGGCGCACGAGTCGTTCGAGGACGACGAGGTGGCCGCCGCCATGAACGCCGGATTCGTCTGCATCAAGGTCGACCGGGAGGAACGCCCGGACCTCGACGCCGTCTACATGAACGCCACCGTCGCGCTCACCGGACACGGCGGTTGGCCGATGACGTGTTTCCTGACGCCAGACGGCAGGCCCTTCTTTTGCGGCACCTACTACCCGAAAGAGGGCTTCCTGCAGCTCCTTTCGGCGGTGTCCGCCACTTGGCACCAGCGCCGCGGCGAGGTGGAGGAGGCGTCCGAGGCCATCGCCGGCGAGCTGCGCGCGATGGCGTCCGGACTACCCTCCGGGGGGCCGGACGTCGCGCCGACGCTCTGTGACCACGCGGTCGCCGCAGTGCTCGATGACCAGGACACGGTGCACGGCGGCTTCGGCGGCGCACCCAAATTCCCGCCGTCGGCGATTCTCGAGGCGCTGCTGCGCAACTACGAACGCACCGGGTCGAAGGCGGCGCTGGAGGCGGTCGCGCGCACCGGCGACGCGATGGCCCGCGGCGGCATCTACGACCAGCTCGCGGGCGGGTTCGCCCGCTACAGCGTCGACAACGCTTGGGTGGTACCGCATTTCGAGAAGATGCTGTACGACAACGCGTTGCTGCTGCGCGCCTACGCGCACTGGGCCCGGCGGACCGGGGATCCGTTGGCGCGCCGGGTCACCGCCCAGACCGCGCGCTTCCTGCTCGACGATCTGGCCGACCGCGCGATGTTCACGTCGTCGCTGGACGCCGACGCCGACGGCCGGGAGGGCTCGACCTACGTCTGGACGCCCGAGCAGCTGACCGAGGTGCTCGGCCCCGACGACGGCGCTTGGGCCGCAACCGTTTTCGCGGTCGCCGCGTCCGGCACCTTCGAACACGGCACTTCGGTGCTGCAATTGCCCGCCGACCCCGACGATCCGCAACGGCTGGAACGGGTCCGGGCCGCCCTGCTGGCCGCCCGGCTGACCCGGACCCAGCCCGGGCGCGACGGCAAGGTCGTCACGTCCTGGAACGGGCTGGCGATCACCGCGCTGGCCGAGGCCAGTGTGGCCCTGGACGCGTCCGGGCTGGCCCGCGCCGCGCGGGACTGCGCGACCGCGCTGCTGGGCTTGCACCTCGTCGACGGGCGGCTGCGGCGCGCCAGCCTGGGCGGGGTGGTCGGCGCCAGCGCCGCGATCCTCGAGGACCACGCGATGCTGGCCACCGGGCTGCTCGCGCTCTACCAGCTGGACGCCGGAGCGGACTGGCTGACCGCGGCGACCGACCTGCTCGACACCGCCCTGCGGCACTACGCCGACCCGCAGCGGCCCGGCCGCTGGTTCGACACCGCCGACGACGCCGAGCGGTTGATGCTGCGGCCGGCCGACCCGCTGGACGGGGCGACGCCGTCGGGGGCGTCGTCGATCACCGAGGCGCTGCTGACCGCGGCGCACCTGGTCGACGGTGACCGCGCCGAGCGGTACCTGCGGGCGGCGGCCGAGGGACTCAACGCGCACTCGGTGCTGCTGGAGCGCGCGCCGCGCTCGGCGGGACACTGGCTGGCCGTCGCGGAGGCCGCGGTTCGCGGACCGCTGCAGATCGCGGTCGCCTGTGATCCGTCGGGGTCGCCGCTGCTGGCAGAGGCGCGGCGGTTGGCGCCCGGCGGGGCGATCGTCGTGGGCGGGGAAAAGGACTCGTCGGCACTGCTGGCCGGCCGCGACCGGGTGGCCGGCGCCGACGCCGCCTACGTGTGCCGCGGCCGGGTGTGCGATTTGCCGGTCGCCACCGCCGAAGACCTCGCGGGGGCGCTGGCCGCGCCACGGTAGCGTGACGTTTCATGCCGAGCGCCGAACACATCACCGACACGGTCAACCGCTACATCGAACTGGTCGCCAAGGGCGGCGCCGACGAGTTGGTCGAGCTGTACGCCGACGACGCCACCGTCGAGGACCCCGTCGGCGGCGAGGTGCACATCGGCCGCCAGGCGATCCATCGCTTCTACTCCGCGGTCAACGATGTGCAGCGCGAATGCGAGCTGGTGACGCTGCGGGTCGCCGGCAACGAGGCGGCCTTCCATTTCCGCCTCACGGTCGTCGCGGGGGAGCACCGGATGGTGATCGAGCCGATCGACGTGATGGCGTTCAACGAGGACGGCAAGGTCGCGCACATGAAGGCCTACTGGTCGGCTGCCGACGTCACACAGCTGTAGCCGCTCAGCGCACCAGCCACGCGTGGTCGCCGACGTAGAACACCGCGAACCACATGGCGATGTAGTGCAGGAGCGCCGCGATCGCGGTGAAGGCGTGGAAAAACTCGTGATAGCCGAACGTCCTGGGCCACGGGTCGGGCCAACGGAGCCCGTAAAAGATCCCACCGACGCTGTAGAACACGCCGCCGACGGCCAGCAGCACCATCGCGGCCACCCCGGCCTTGTGCAGGATCGTCGGGCAGTACCACACGGCCACCCACCCGAGCAGCAGGTATAGCGGCACACCCAGCCAGCGCGGCGCCGACGGCCAGCACACCTTCAGCAGAATCCCCGCCAGCGCGCCGCCCCACACGATCCACAGCACCTCCACCCCGGTCTGCTGCGGCATGGCCAGGCGCGCGAACGGCGTGTAGCTGCCGGCGATGAACACGAAGATCATCGAATGGTCGAGCCGCTTCATGAGGTTGCGGGCCGCCGCGGATTTCCAATGCACCCGGTGATAGGTGGCGCTGACGGCGAACATCGCCACCGTCGCCGCCGCGTAGACCAACGTCGAATGACCGGCGCGCGGCGAGGAGGCGGCCCACGACACCGACACCAGGGTGGCGCCGGCGATGATCGCCAGCCACGCGGAGAAGAAGTGAATCCAGCCACGCATGCGGGGCTTGGTCAGAACGTGGGCGGCACCCTCGACAAGCTGTTCGACGGTATTGCCGGGGGTGATGGCCTCGGATTCGTGATCCGAACCGTCCGAATTGGCAGACGTGCTCGTCTGGCTGCTCATATCCTGTGCCCTCATCTTGCAGGTCGGGGAATTGCCAGTGGCTGCTCACCGTCAACAGTAATGGGCAACGGTTACGGCATGGTCTCTGCCCGCGGGTGGCCGACTTGAAACCGGGCCGGATTCGCAGGGGGAATTTGGTGCGGCTCACAGTAGGCTGAATCTCCGTGGAAATTATCCCGCCGCGTCTCAAAGAGCCGCTGTATCGCGTCTACGAGCTGCGGCTGCGGCAGGGTCTGGCCTCCTCGAAATCCGACCTGCCCCGCCACATCGCTGTCCTGTGCGACGGCAACCGGCGGTGGGCGCGCGACGCCGGCTACACCGACGTCAGCTACGGCTACCGGATGGGTGCGGCGAAGATCGCCGAGATGCTGCGCTGGTGTCAGGAAGCCGGCATCGAAATGACCACGGTCTACCTGCTGTCCACGGAAAACCTGCAACGCGACCCCGACGAGCTGGCGGGACTCATCGAGATCATCACCGATGTCGTCGAGGAGATCTGCGCACCCGCCAATCGCTGGAGCGTGCGCACCGTCGGCGACCTCGAGCTGCTCGGCGAGGAACCGGCCCGGCGGGTCCGCGACGCGGTGGAGTCGACGCCCGTCGTGGCGCCGTTTCACGTCAACGTCGCGGTCGGTTACGGCGGGCGCCGCGAGATCGTCGATGCGGTGCGGGCGTTGTTGAGCAAGGAACTCGCCAACGGGGCGTCCGCCGAGGAGCTCATCGACGCGGTGAGCGTCGACGGCATCTCCGAAAACCTCTACACCTCGGGGCAACCCGATCCCGACCTGGTGATCCGCACGTCGGGGGAGCAACGCCTTTCCGGGTTTCTGCTGTGGCAGAGCGCGTATTCGGAGATGTGGTTCACCGAAGCGCACTGGCCCGCGTTCCGCCGGGTCGATTTCCTGCGCGCGCTGCGTGACTACAGCCAGCGGCACCGCAGGTACGGCAAGTAGCAAGAGACGAATCAGACCCCGTGCCAGACTAGATGCATGGCTGCGCTGTCGGCGGTGGTGTTCACGCTGAGCGGGTGGCTCGGCTTGTACCTGCTGGCTCGCGATCCACGTAAGCCGGTGCTCGTGTTGGCGGCGATCGGGCTGTGCGGTTTCGCACTGGTGGTGGCGCTGGACGCGGTGCGCACGCTGCGGGCCGCGCACGGCGGGCTGCTCAGCCAGGTCGAGGTCTATCTGGTCGTCGTTCCCAGCGTGGCGTGGTTCGCGGTGCTGCTCGAGCTGACTCGGCCGGGCGACCACTGGCGGCCGCGCACCCGGGACGTGCTGCTGGTGTCCGGCGTCGGCGCGCTGACCGTGTTCGGCGCGGCGATGGCCGGCAGCGTCGACGGGCCGCTGCGGCCGGGCCACGTGCTGATGTTCGGGGTGATCTCGATTTCCACGCTGGGCGCGATGGTGGCCGCGCTGAGGCGGCCCGCTCGGCCGGTGCCGGTCGGCCGGAGTGGTCTGGGAGTCGCCGTCGTGGCGACGCTGTTCTTCGCGCTGGGCAACGCCATCCTGATCATCCCGCTGGGTCTGGTGCCCAGTTGGCTGGCGCTGGCGTCCACCGGCTTCGACGTGCTGTTGCTGGGCGTGGCGGTCGCCGTGTGGGACGCCTTCGACGAGGGCCAGGCCCTGCGCGCCGACATGCTGCGCTCGTTCGCCGGCTCGATGGCGGTGGCGGTGCTGTTCGGTGGCCAGGCGCTGATCGGCCTGGCGGTGACGCGAGACGAGCCCGCCGGGCGGACGGTGCTGGGTGTGCTGCTGTTCAGCAGCCTCGCGATCGCCATCGCGGTGCAGGTGCTGGCCGACCCGCTCGCCGGCGTGCTCGACCGGCTGGCGTTCTCGAAATCGCCCGCGCTGCGCGCCGACCGGGCCGCGCTGCGGCACACCGGGGCGGCGTTGCCGCTGCGCTCGGTCGATCCCCTGGTCGACATCGACGACGAAACCTTCGCCAGGCTCACCCGCCGGGCCCTCGGCCACTACGCCG
This sequence comes from uncultured Actinomycetota bacterium, assembly GCA_963850895.1. Taxonomy (GTDB): domain Bacteria; phylum Actinomycetota; class Actinomycetes; order Mycobacteriales; family Mycobacteriaceae; genus Mycobacterium. Next base: position 56,181 of record CAWKNK010000018.1, read on the forward strand.
ACTTGACCAAACTGGTCGCCAGCCCGTTGACCGCACTGCCCGTCATCGATGAGCGGCTCGCCGCCCGGGGCGCACCCAACCATCCGGTAGAGCGGGCCAACGAACTCAAGGCGGTTCTCGCGGACGCGATCGGGCGGCTCAAACCGCGCGACGCCGGTGATTTCGGGACCACCGAGCAGTGGCGCCACTACAACTCGCTGTATTTCCCCTACGTCGTCGGAGTGCGCGCGTATGCGCAGAACGCCACCGCCGCCGGATTGGATCCGACCGCCCGCCAGGCCTGGCAGTGGTTGGTCACCGAGGTCCCGCAGCGCTCGCTGCACAACTGGCAGAACGCCGCCGCCCGGCTGATCGCCGCCGACCTGCGGGGGCGGGTCCCGGTGTCCAGCGACTAGCCCACAAATACGTTCGGCCCTTCCGATCCGTCACCGGCGGAGGCGGGCGGCGTTGTGCCCGCCTCTCAGCGACAAAGCGGTCGCGCCCCGCTGAGGCGCAGGATTATGCTCGGAGGCGGGCACGTCGTCCTGCCCCGAGATCGCTGTGACTGCTGGGGCGGCTGTACGCCAGACTGGCGCCTGTCGAATAATTTCTCCTTTTTGGTGTCTGACGGGAATAGCCGAGCGAATCCGCTCGTCTTTGTATCCGTGGCAGTAGTTGGCAGTGCCACGAGTCGATATGGCAGTGGGCCGACGGCACGCTGATGTTCGACCCAAATCGCCATCGCGAGGAGTAATCACATGATGTATGCATCTGGCGCACCCGGTCTGGCAACCCGACCGCTGTACGACGCGACCGACTCGCTGCTGCGTTTCGCCATGCGCGCCGACGCCACGCTGACGGGACTGTGCGGTTTGGCCATCGCCTTTCTCGCCGACCCGCTTTCGTCGCTGACGGGCCTGACGTCGCTGCAGGAGTACAGCCTCGGCGCCTTTTTCGTGCTCGGTGGCTTGGCTGTGTTCCTCCTCGCGGCGGCGCCGAACCTGCGCCGCGTCGGAATCGGCGTCATCGTGGCCAACGTCGTGTTCACGCTGGCAGCGATCGTGGCCGCGGAAGCGCTGCCCTTGTCCGCGACCGGGATTGCCGCCACGCTGGCCGGCGGCGTCTACACGGCGGCGTTCGCCGGACTGCAGTACCTGGGGGTGCGTCGTCTCGAGACGGCGTGACCGCCGCGTTCGCCGCTAGAGCTTGCGCAGCCGGAGCCGGTTGATGGAATGGTCGGCGTCCTTGCGCAGCACCAGGGTGGCCCGGGGCCGGGTCGGCAGGATGTTCTCGACCAGATTGGGCCGGTTGATGGACCGCCAGATCTCCCGTGCGGCGGCGACGGCCTTGGTGTCGTTGAGGGCCGAGTAGTGGTGGAAATGTGATTCCGGGTCGGCGAAGGCCGTGCCGCGCAGCGACAGAAACCGCGACACGTACCACTGTTCGATGTCTTCGATCCGGGCGTCCACATACAGCGAGAAGTCGAACAGGTCCGACACCATCAGCGTCGGACCGGTCTGCAGGACGTTGAGGCCCTCCAGGATCAAGATGTCGGGATGGCGGACGACGTGCTTTGCCCCCGGGATGACGTCGTATTTCAGGTGCGAGTAGACCGGCGCGCACGCGTAGTCCGAGCCGGATTTGACCAAGGTCACGAACCGCATCAGGGAACGGCGGTTATAGCTCTCCGGAAAACCCTTGCGGTGCATCAGGTTTCGCCGATCGAGTTCCGCGTTCGGGTAGAGGAAGCCGTCGGTGGTCACCAGGTCCACCCTGGGGTGGTGATCCCAGCGGGCCAGCAACGCCTGCAGTACGCGGGCGGTGGTTGATTTGCCGACGGCGACGCTGCCGGCGACGCCGATCACGAACGGCACCGGCCGGTCCGGGTTTTGTTGCGGCTCGCCGAGGAACTCCGCGGTGGCGGCAAACAACCGTTGTCGGGCGGCGACCTGAAGGTGGATCAGCCGGGCCAGCGGCAGGTAGACCTCTTCCACTTCGAGCAGGTCGATCTGCTCGCCAAGACCACGCAGGCCAACCAATTCCTCTTCGGTGAGTGCCAGCGGCGTCGACATGCGAAGCGCGCGCCATTGCTTTCGGTCGAACTCCACATAGGGGCTCGGCTCGCTAAGCCGCGGCATAGTGCAAGTGTTGCAGGGGCGGACGCGCGCCCGACGGCTGGGCTGGCCAAACCGTCGCTGGATAGACTGGCGCCCGTGACTGCTGCACCCGACGCCCGCCCCTCCACGTCCGTGATGTCCGCCGCGCTCGCCGAGGTCGACCCCGACATCGCCGAGCTGCTCGGCAAAGAGCTGGGCCGCCAGCGCGACACCCTGGAGATGATCGCCTCGGAGAACTTCGTGCCGCGCTCGGTGCTGCAGGCCCAGGGCAGCGTGCTGACGAACAAGTACGCGGAGGGGCTGCCCGGCCGGCGCTACTACGGCGGCTGTGAGTACGTCGACGTCGTGGAGAACATCGCCCGTGACCGGGCAAAGGCGCTCTTCGGTGCCGACTTCGCCAACGTCCAGCCGCATTCGGGCGCGCAAGCCAACGCCGCCGTGCTGCACGCGTTGATGACGCCGGGGGAGCGGCTGCTGGGGCTCGACCTCGCCAACGGCGGCCACCTGACCCACGGGATGAAGCTGAACTTCTCCGGAAAGCTCTACGAAACCGGCTTCTACGGGGTGGATCCCACGACGCATCTGGTGGACATGGACGCGGTGCGGGCCAAGGCGCTTGAGTTCCGCCCCAAGGTCATCATCGCCGGGTGGTCGGCCTACCCGCGGATTCTGGACTTCGCGGCGTTCCGCTCGATCGCCGACGAGGTCGACGCCAAGCTGTGGGTGGACATGGCGCACTTCGCGGGCCTGGTCGCCGCGGGGCTACACCCCTCGCCGGTGCCGCACGCCGACGTGGTCTCCACGACCGTGCACAAGACGCTGGGCGGCCCGCGTTCCGGCCTGATCGTGGGCAAGCAGGAGTACGCCAAGTCCATCAACTCCGCGGTGTTCCCCGGCCAGCAGGGCGGGCCGCTGATGCACGTCATCGCGGGCAAGGCCGTCGCGCTCAAGATCGCCGGCACCCCCGAGTTCGCCGACCGGCAGCAGCGCACCCTGTCCGGCGCCCGCATCATCGCCGACCGGTTGACCGCCCCCGACGTCACCAAGGCCGGTGTTTCGTTGGTCAGCGGCGGGACCGACGTCCACCTGGTGCTGGTGGACCTGCGCAACTCCCCGCTGGACGGCAAGGCCGCCGAGGACCTGCTCCACGAAATCGGCATCACGGTCAACCGCAACGCCGTCCCCAATGACCCGCGGCCCCCGATGGTGACGTCGGGCCTGCGGGTGGGGACGCCGGCGTTGGCGACCCGCGGCTTCGGGGATGCGGAGTTCACCGAGGTCGCGGACGTCATCGCCACCGCCCTGGCGGCCGGCGCCGCGGCAGACCTGTCCGCGCTGCGGCAGCGGGTGACGCGGCTGGCCCGCGACTTCCCGCTGTACGACGGTCTCGAGGAATGGACGCTGGTCGACCGCTGACCGCGGCCCAGGCCGCTGAAGGGACCAAAGTCACCAGTTGCGGCGACACGGGCCGAGGCGATTTCACGAACCTGTGTACCCGAGTTACAGTAACCGCATGGCACAGAAACCTGTCGCTAATGCGCTGACCCTGGAACTCGAGCCGGTGTGCGAAGCAAACATCGACCGCCACCTCAACACCGAGGAAATCTGGTTCGCCCACGACTACGTCCCGTTCGACCGAGGCGAGAACTTCGCGTTCCTCGGCGGGCGCGACTGGGACCCGTCGCAGGCGACGCTGCCCCGGCAGTACACCGACGCCTGCGAAATCCTGCTCCTCCTCAAGGACAACCTGGCCGGCCACCACCGCGAACTCGTCGAGCACTTCATCCTCGAGGACTACTGGGGCCGCTGGCTCGGCCGGTGGACCGCGGAGGAGCACCTGCACGCGATCGCGCTGCGCGAGTACCTGGTGGTGACCCGCGAGGTCGATCCCACCGCCAACGAGGAAGCCCGCGTCCAGTACGTCATGAAGGGCTACCGCGCAGACATGTACTCGCAGGTGGAAACCCTGGTGTACATGGCGTTCACCGAGCGCACGCACGCCGTCTTCTGCGAGAACCTGGCGGCCAAGCTCGAGGAGCCCATCCTGGCCGGGCTCATCGACCGGATTGCGCGCGACGAGCGGCGGCACGAACTCTTCTTCTCCAACCTTGTCGAGCACTGCCTCGAATACGCCCGCGACGAGACGATCGCGGCGATTGCGGCCCGCGCGGCTGATCTGCAAGTGCCCGGCGCCGACATCGACTCCTATCGAGACAAGCTGCGCAACGTTGCCGACGCGGGCATCTTCGACCAAGAGCAGCTGCGGCAGGCGATCTCGGATCGCATCACCGCATGGGGTGTGGCCGACGAGCCTGCTTGCAAGCAGTTCGTCATCGGCTAGGCCGATCTTCGCGCGCGGCGCTCGTCGTCGGCGCGCCTGCGCTGCTGCAAAGCGGCGACGAGAGTAGCGTCGATCTCGATGGTCAGCGTCATGCTCTGCTGCCAGGCCGGCACCTCCCGTCACCACAACGGAAGGACCGGCCCCGGTCCTGGTGTCGCAGTTCCCGCCGACATGCCTGTGCGGGTCCGCGCGGGCTTATCCCGCTCGAGGAGCGCTACGTGACCGAAATCCGGACCTACGTGATCGACACCTCCGTGCTGCTGTCCGACCCCTGGGCGTGCAGCCGGTTCGCCGAGCACGAGGTGGTGGTTCCGCTGGTGGTGATCAGCGAACTGGAGGCCAAACGGCATCACCACGAGCTGGGGTGGTTCGCCCGTCAGGCGTTGCGTCTGTTCGACGATCTCCGGCTCGTGCACGGACGGCTCGATCAGCCCATTCTCGTTGGGGCACAGGGCGGTACGCTTCACGTTGAGCTCAACCACACGGATCCCGCGGTGCTGCCCGCCGGTTTTCGCAGCGACAACAACGACTGCCGGATTCTGAGTTGCGCCGCCAACCTCGCCGCCGAAGGCAAGCGAGTTACGTTGGTGAGCAAGGACATTCCGCTTCGCGTCAAGGCCGCCGCGGTAGGGCTGGCCGCCGACGAGTATCACGCGCAAGACGTGGTGGCCTCCGGGTGGTCGGGGATGCGCGAGATCGAGACCGCCACCGAGGACATCGACGCGCTGTTCGCCGAGGGCGAGATCGATCTGGCCGAAGCGCGAGACCTGCCCTGCCACACCGGCATTCGGCTGCTCGGCGGCAGCTCACATGCGCTGGGCCGGGTCAACGCGGATAAGCGCGTCCAGCTGGTTCGCGGCGACCGCGAGGCGTTCGCCCTGCGGGGCCGTTCCGCCGAGCAGCGGGTGGCGCTCGACCTGCTGCTGGACGAGTCGGTGGGCATCGTGTCGCTGGGCGGCAAAGCCGGCACCGGCAAGTCGGCGCTGGCGTTGTGCGCGGGTCTGGAGGCCGTGCTGGAACGGCGGACCCAGCGCAAGGTGGTGGTCTTCCGCCCGCTGTACGCCGTGGGCGGCCAGGAGCTGGGCTACCTACCCGGCAGCGAGAGCGAAAAGATGGGCCCCTGGGCGCAGGCGGTCTTCGACACGCTCGAGGGCCTGGCCAGCCCGGCCGTGCTGGAGGAAGTGCTCTCCCGGGGCATGCTCGAGGTGCTGCCGCTGACCCACATCCGGGGCCGGTCGCTGCATGACTCGTTCGTCATCGTCGACGAGGCCCAGTCCCTGGAACGCAACGTCTTGCTGACGGTGCTGTCCAGGCTGGGCGCCGGGTCGCGGGTTGTGCTGACGCACGACATCGCCCAGCGCGATAACTTGCGGGTCGGCCGCCACGACGGGGTCGCCGCGGTGATCGAGAAGCTCAAAGGCCACCCGCTGTTCGCCCACATCACCCTGTTGCGCAGCGAGCGGTCGCCGATTGCCGCGCTGGTCACCGAGATGCTCGAGGAGATCGCCGGACCGCAGTGACCGCGCGTTTCGCCAGGCCAACCGTTCGATAAACTTCGACGGTGCCGAAAAGACCCGACAGCCAGGCCTGGCGCTATTGGCGCACGGTTGTCGGTGTCGTCGCGGCCGTTGCGGTGCTGGTGATCGGTGGTCTGACCGGTCACGTGACGCGCGCCGACAACCTCAGCTGCTCGGTGGTCAAGTGTGTCGCGCTGACGTTCGACGACGGACCCGGCCCGTTTGACGAGCGACTGCTGCAGATCCTGAAGGACGACGACGCGAAGGCGACCTTCTTCCTGATCGGCAACAAGGTCGCGGCCAACCCGGCGGGCGCCAAGCGGATTGCCGATGCGGGGATGGAGATCGGCAACCACACGTGGGAACACCCGAACATGGCGACGATCCCACCGGAAGACATCGCCGCCCAGTTCTCCAAGGCCAACGACGCGATCACCGCCGCGACCGGGCGGACGCCGACTTTGTATCGCCCCGCGGGCGGACTGTCCAACGACGCGGTCCGGCAGACCGCGGCCAAGTTCGGCCTGGCCGAAATACTTTGGGACGTCATCCCTTTCGACTGGGCGAACGACTCGAACACGGCGGCGACGCGGTACATGCTGATGACCTACATCAAGCCGGGTTCGGTGGTGTTGTTCCACAACACCTACTCGAGCACCGTCGACCTGGTCTACCAGTTCATCCCGGTGCTCAAGGCCAACGGCTACCGGATGGTGACGGTCAGCGAACTGCTGGGTCCACGGGCGCCCGGTAGCAGCTACGGGAGCCGCGAGAACGGGCCGCCCGTGAACGAACTGCACGACATCCCGGCCGGCGACATCCCCACGCTGCCGAACACGTCTTCGCCCAAGCCGATGCCCAACTTCCCGATCACCGACATCCCGGGGCAGAACTCGGGCGGGCCGAACAACGGTGCCTAGCCCAAGCTTGGGAGAGCGCGCGGCCACCTGGCTTCGGAACCCGCGCCCGCGAGTCGGGGCGGGGCAACGAAAATCCGCCCGCAGGTTGGCGATTCAATACGGGGTCGACCTCGCCCTGTCTTACGCTCTGGCCGTCGTCGAAGCGGCCGCCATCTTGGTGCCGCTGCGGGGCCACACGTCCGTCGGGGCCAACGCCGACTTCGCGCAGACCAACACGGCGCCGGTGGTGGTGCTCGTTTTGTTGGGCATCATCGGCGTCGCGGCGGCCGGGATCCTGAGCGTGGCCCCGACGCTGCGTTGGTACGTCGCCGGCGCTGAACCCGACCACGAGCAGCGGGAAGCCGCGATGAAGCTGCCCGGCCGCCAGTCGGCGATCCTGTTCGGGGCCTGGGGCGTCAGCGGCGGCATCTTCATGTTGCTGAATCTCGGCGGCGGGGCGCTGCTGCTGCTGCCCATCGCGCTCGGTGTGCTGCTCGGCGGACCGGCCGCCGCCGGCACGGCGATGCTGCTGGCGCAGCGCGTCCTGCGCCCGATCATGCGCGCCGCCACGCTGGGTTGCGAGCCGCGGATGGCCGTGCCCGGCGTGTACGCGCGTCTGGTCTTGCTGTGGTTCTTGTGCAGCGCCTTCCCCATCGGGGTGATCGCGACGCTGGTCGTTCTGCGCTCATATGGCTGGCTGATCGAGAAGTCGACGTCGCTGGATGTGCCGATATTGGTGGTGTCGCTGGCGGCGCTGGTGCTCGGGCTGCCGACCATGATCTTGACGTCGCGATCCATCTCGGATCCGCTCGGCGAGGTCGTCGACGCGATGGGGGAGGTCGAACACGGCCGCATCGGAACCTACGTCGGGGCGTACGAGCGCTCCCAAATCGGACGTCTGCAAACGGGTTTCAATCGCATGGTGGCTGGGCTGGCCGAGCGTGACCGGTTGCGCGACCTATTCGGACGCCACGTCGGAACGGACGTCGCCCAGCGCGCCATCAAGGAGGGCGCATCGCTGTCGGGAGATGTGGTCGAGGCGGCGGTCCTCTACATCGACCTGGTGGGCTCGACGCAGCTGGCGGAAAGCCGCCCCCCGCAGGAGGTTGCCGAAGTCCTCAACGATTTCTTTCGCATCGTCGTCAACGCCGTCGATGAACACCACGGGCTGATCAACAAATTCGCCGGGGATGCCGCGCTGGCCGTCTTCGGAGCGCCGTTGTCGACCGGCGAGCCCGCGTCGGCGGCCCTGGCAACCGCCCGCGCCCTGGGCACCCAACTGCGCCGACTGCCGGTCGATTTCGGCATCGGCGTCTCGGCGGGCCGCGTCTTCGCCGGCAACATCGGCTCCGAAAACCGGTACGAGTACACGGTGATCGGCGACGCGGTCAACGAGGCCGCGCGGCTGGCCGATCTCGCCAAGACCGCCGACCGGCGGATCCTCTGTGCCGCGGCGGCGATCGAGCGGGCCGACGAATCCGAGGGAATGCATTGGGCCGAATGCTATTCCACCGTCCTGCGCGGACGATCCGAAGCCACCCACGTCTCGGCGCCGGCGTCCCCGGCCCGTTAGGGCCACGAACGCCGCGTCAGGACTTGGTGACCTTCAGCGCGGCGATGATCCGGCCGATGATGTCCGCCGACGCGGCGTCGCCGATGGGGGCGCTGCCGATGAAGACGGTGACCGGCTTGGTATCGACGGCGATGACGGTGACGGAGTCGCCCTTGACGTTGCGGGTGCGGTCGGCGATCGTGACGTCGGCGTCGACGCGGGCGGCCTTGGTTCCGTCGACGGTGATCGACGACGACTTCGTAGGACCGAGCGTGGGCGACGCATTCGCATAGCCGGGCCCGTTGACGATGCACTGCAGCAACTTCGATGCCTGCGCGGTGACGTCCATGCCGGCGACGAAGTTCGTGACGCCGACCTCGGCCGTCATCATCCACTGATTGGCCCCGGGCACGTCCTGGGCGACGCCCACCGCGCCGATCAGGTTCGGGCCCTGGTCGTCGGAGAACACCGTCCAGTTGGGGGGCACCGCGGCGGCCGGGAACGCGAGCTTGCCGGCGGTGATCGCGTCGGTCCGGGGCATCTCACCGCCGGACACGTTCGGCGTGCAATCGGTGGCGGTCTGCGCGGAGCCCTTCGGCTGGCTGACCGTGGTGCTCGTCGACGAGGGTGCGGCGGTCGACGGCTTGCCGTGGTTGCCGCCGCGCATCACCATCAGGGTCGCCACCAGCGCGATGACGGCCAGGACGACGAGGCCACCGATGATCAGCCAGGGCAGCTTCGAGCCGGGCCCGCCCGGTGGCGGCCCCGGCGGATAAGGCCCGGGCGGGAATTGCCCGGGCGGGAATTGCTGTCCCGCTTGCGGATACGGCTGGGGCGGGTACTGGTAGGGGCCGGTCGGCTGGTACGGATAGGGACCGCCCTGGGGCTCGCCTCCCCAATGGGGATCCTGCCCATACGGATTTCCGTAAGGGCCCTGACCGTAGGGGCCGCCGGGAGGAGCCGTCATCGCTGAACCACCCCGTTACTTCGCCGGCTCGACCTTGGCCATGGCCAAGACGTCCAGGCGGCGGTCCAGTTCTTCTTCCGACAGTTTGTCGCCGATCAGGCCACGGTCGATCACGGTCTGGCGAATCGTCTTGCGCTCCTTGAGGGCTTGCTTGGCCACCGCGGCGGCCTCCTCGTAGCCGATCGCCGAGTTCAACGGCGTCACGATCGACGGCGACGATTCGGCCAGCTCCCGCAGGTGCTCGACATTGGCGACCAGTCCGGTAATGCACCGCTCCGCGAACAACTTCGACACGTTGGTCAGCAGCTTGAACGACTCGAGGATGTTGCGGGCCATCATCGGGATGTAGACGTTGAGCTCGAAGGCGCCGCTCGCACCGCCCCAGGCAACCGCGGCGTCGTTGCCGATCACCTGCGCGGCCACCTGCGTAACCGCCTCCGGAAGAACGGGATTCACCTTGCCCGGCATGATCGAGCTACCCGGCTGCAGGTCCGGCAGCTGGATCTCGGCCAGTCCGGTCAGCGGGCCCGACCCCATCCAGCGGATGTCGTTGGCGATCTTGGTCAGTGACACCGCGATGGTGCGCAGCGCGCCCGAAGCCTCGACCAGGCCGTCGCGCGCCGCCTGAGCCTCGAAAGAGTTGGCGGCCGTGCGCAATTCGCTCAGACCGGTGGAGGCGATCAACGTCTCGACCACCTTGGCACCGAAGCCGTCGGGAGCGTTGAGGCCGGTGCCCACCGCGGTCCCGCCGATCGCCAGCTCGCCCAGCCGCGGCAGCGTGGCGCGCACCCGCTCGATCCCCGCCTCGATCTGGCGGGCGTAGCCGCTGAATTCCTGGCCGAGCGTCACCGGAACGGCGTCCATCAGGTGGGTACGGCCCGACTTGACCACCGTGTGCCACTCGCGGGCCTTGCTCGCCAGCGCGTCGTGCAGCACCTCGAGCGCCGGGATCAGGTGACGCACCGCGGCCTCGGTCGCCGCGATGTGGGTGGCGGTCGGGAAGGTGTCGTTGGACGACTGCGACATGTTCACGTCGTCGTTGGGATGCACCGTGACACCGCCCCGGCCGCGATGCTCGCGATCACCTCGTTGGTGTTCATGTTGGAGCTGGTGCCCGACCCGGTTTGGAAGACGTCGATGGGGAATTGGTCGTCGTGTTGGCCGTCGGCGATCTCGGCCGCCGCCGCGATGATCGCGTCCGCCTTCTCCGGTGCCAGCAGCCCGAGGTCCTTGTTGACCTGCGCGCAGGCGCCCTTCAGCAGGCCCAGCGCGCGGATCTGGGTGCGCTCCAGGCCCCGGCCCGAAATGGGAAAGTTCTCCACCGCGCGCTGGGTTTGCGCGCGCCACAACGCCTTTGCGGGCACCCGGACCTCGCCCATGGTGTCGTGCTCGATGCGGTATTCGGTATCGGCGGCATAAGAGGCCATAGGTAACAGTCCTCGCTGGTGTTGGTTAGGGCAGGGGATAGGCGGCGGTGCTGTCGCCGGTGAAGTCGATGGCGGAGTACTCGTTGAGCTTCGAGAGCCGGTGGTAGGCCTCGATCATGCGGACGGTGCCCGACTTCGACCGCATCACGATCGACTGGGTGGTGCAGCCACCGGGGGAGTACTGCACGCCCTTGAGCAGGTCGCCGTTGGTGACCCCGGTGGCGCAGAAGAAGACGTTCTCCCCGGACACCAGGTCCTCGGTGGTCAGCACCTGGTCCAGGTCGTAGCCGGCGTCGATGGCCTTCTGGCGTTCCTCGTCGTCCTTGGGGGCGAGCTGCGCCTGGATGGCGCCGCCCATGCAGCGGATGGCGGCGGCGGCGATGATGCCCTCCGGGGTGCCGCCGATGCCGGCCAGCATGTCGGTGCCCGACAGGTACCGGCACGCCGAGATCGCTCCGGCGACGTCGCCGTCGGTGATCAGCTGGATGCGGGCCCCGGTCGCCCGGACGTCCTCGATGAGCTGCGCGTGCCGGGGCCGGTCCAGGATGCACACGGTCATGTCCGGCACCGACAACGCCTTGACCTTGGCGACGGCCCGGATGTTCTCGGCGATCGGCGCGGTGATGTCCAGCACGTTGGCGGCCTCGGGGCCCACGGCGATCTTGTTCATGTAAAACACCGCCGAGGGGTCGAACATCGTCCCGCGGTCGGCCACCGCCAGCACCGAGATGGCGTTGGGCATGCCCTTGCTCATCAGCGTGGTGCCGTCGATCGGGTCCACGGCGAAGTCGCACTCCGGGCCGTCGCCGTTGCCGACCTCCTCGCCGTTGTAGAGCATCGGCGCGTGGTCCTTCTCGCCCTCGCCGATGACCACCACGCCGCGCATCGACACCGTGTTGACCAGTTCGCGCATCGCGTCTACGGCCGCGCCGTCGCCGCCCTCCTTGTCGCCGCGGCCCACCCAGCGGCCGGCGGCCATGGCGCCTGCCTCGGTGACACGCACCAGTTCCAAGGCCAGGTTGCGATCTGGAGCTTCACCGCGCGGCCGCGCCTGCGCTGGGCCTCGGCCGGCGGCAGCGGCCGGGCGGTTGCCCTCAACTGTCATGGTTGGTGATTGTCCCAGAAGCGGATCGGTCTGCTGGAACTGGGATACTCGGGGGATGACCGAAGAGCCGCCGCTGAATGCCAGCTCGGACGCCTATGTGGCCGGCGAGCCGGCCCCGGCGGCCGGGCCGGTTGCCAGGCCGGCCAAACCGCGGTTGCTGCAGGACGGCCGCGACATGTTCTGGTCGCTGATGCCGTTGGTGCTCGGTTGCATCTTGCTGGCCGGCCTGGTGGGCATGTGCTCGTTCCAGCCCCGCAGTCACCAGGGTGCGGTCCCGTCCTACGACGCGGCGGCGGCCCTGCGGGCCGATGCCGCGACCCTTGGCTTCCCGCTTCGGCTGCCCAAGCTGCCCGCCGGCTGGCAGGCCAACTCCGGCAGCCGCGGCGGTATCCAGGGCGGCCGCACCGACCCCTCGACCGGTCAACGGCTCAACGCGGCCACCTCGGTCGTCGGCTACGTCAGCCCGACCGGGATGTATCTGAGCCTGACCCAGAGCAATGCCGACGAGGACAAACTGGTGGGCTCGATCCATTCGTCGGCGTATCCGGCCGGAACGGTCGACGTCGCCGGGACCAACTGGGTCGTCTACAACGGCGCCGGCCAAAGCGGTGCGGACGCCGAGCCCGTGTGGACCACCCGGCTTGCCGGCCCGTCCGGGGCTACCCAAATTGCGATAACCGGTGCCGGCGACACCGATCAGTTCCGTACGCTGGCCTCGGCGACGCAATCGCAGCCGCCGTTACCCGCGCGCTGAAGGAAGGCCGAGCGTGTGACTGCACCCGAAGCGGATCTGTCCGGATGGTCGGTGGCGCCGTTCACCGGTGGCGGCTACACCCATGACGTGTACCGCAAGGGCAGCGGCCCGGGCGTGGTGCTGATCCCGGAGATCCCCGGGATCCATCCCGGAGTTCTGGCCCTGGGCAATCACCTGGTGGACAACGGCTTCACGGTCGCCATGCCGTCGCTGTTCGGTGAGCCGGGCAAGCCGGCGACGGTCGGCTATACGCTGGCCACCATCACGCGGGCTTGTGTGGCAAGGGAATTCGCGTCGTTCGCGACGAACAAGCAGCGGCCCGTGTCGCTGTTCCTGCGCGCCCTGGCCCGTGATCTCAACGCGTCGACGCCGGGCAAGGGTGTCGGCGTGATCGGCCAGTGCTTCACCGGCGGCTTCGCGCTGGCCGCCGCTGTCGACGACAGTGTGCTGGCTCCGGTGCTTTCGCAGCCGTCGGTACCGCTGCCCTTGGGCCGAACGCGGCGTCACGATCCCGGGCTGAGCGAATCCGAACTGACCACCGTGGCCGATCGATGCGCCAACGACGGCCTGTGCGCGATGGGTTTGCGGTTCAGCGAGGACAGCGTCGTGCCCCGCGAACGGTTCGCGGCGCTCAAGGAGCGGCTCGGCGACGCGTTCGAGGTCATCGAGATCGACTCCGGGCCGGGCAATGTCGGCGGTTTCGGCAAGCGGGCGCACTCCGTGCTGACCGACGAGGTTCGCGAGGTTGACGGCCAGCCGGCTTATGAGGCCCGCAAGCGGGTGGTTGAGTTCCTTACCCAGCGTCTTGGTTAGGAAAGCCCGACACCCATGACAGCTACGACCAATGACGGGGGTGGTCGAAACCACCTTCGGCCCCGTCCGCGGTGCCGATGACGGCCACATCACGACGTGAAGGGGCGTCCGGTACGCCGCTGCGCCCGTCGGCGACCTGCGCTTCCGGGTGCCCCAGCCGCCGGAGCGGTGGACCGAGGTCGCCGACGCCACCTCCTTCGGCCCGGCGTGCCTGCAGCCGGTTTTCCGCAACATGCCCCTCGATCTGGGCGCACCGCAGGGCGATGACTGCCTGCGGTTGAACGTTTGGGCGTCGTCGGACACCGAACCCGGAAACGGAAAGCCGGTGATGGTGTGGCTGCACGGCGGCGCCTACGTCCTGGGATCCGGCAGCCAGCCGCTCTACGATGGTCGCCGGTCGGGTCTACCGTGGTCCGCTGACCGTCGGCTTGACGTCGGTATTCCCTTGCAGCGCTTGAGTCTTCATCCGCTGGAACATGTCGACGTAGTATGGCAGGCATTCCGACATCGCCTGCTCGGTGGTGAACAGGGGCTCATAGCCGAGGTCGCGGCGCGCCTTGGCGATCGAAAAGTAGTTGTCCAGATAAAGCCGCTCGACGGCCAGCGGCTCGAGCAGCGGCGCGGGTATGCCGAAGCGGAAATGCAGCCGCTGCCAACCGGTCATCGCCGCACGGACGATGGGGCCGTTGACCCGCACCCGGGGCCAGTTCACGCCGCAGGCCTCGACCACCGGCCGGGCGAACTCGAACATGTTGATCGGTTCGTCGTCGTTGATGAAGTACGCCTGACCGGGCGCGGTGCCCCCGGGGACGAGGTGCTGGGCGGCCAGGATGAAACCGTGAATCAGGTTGTGCACGTAGGAGTTATCCAGCCGGGCAGATTTGCGGCCGATCAGCACCTTGACATGGCCGGCGATCACGCTTTCGAACAGCTTGCGGAACATCGTCTGGTCGCCGCGGCCCCAGATCCCGCTGGGCCGAATGGTGCACGTCAGGATGCCGCCAATACCGTTCTGCGACAAGACGAACCGCTCGGCGACGACCTTCGTCTCGGTATAGAGGTCGTTGAACCGGTTGGTGTAGGGCAGCGTCTCGTCCCCGCCGGGGATGTTCTGTCCGCCCATCACGACGCTGTTGGACGAGGTGTAGACGAATCGCTTCACCCCGGCCGCCTGCCCGGCGTGCACCAGGTTCTCGGTGCCGCCGACGTTGACCGCAAAGCTGCGCTGCCGGTATGCGTCGGTCACCGACGCGCCGCCCATCAGGTCGATGATCGCCGCAGTGTGGAAGATGGTGTCGATGCCGTCCACGGCCCGGGCGCAGACGGCTGTGTCGGTGATGTCACCCTCGAGCACCTCGAGTTGCGGGTGCTGCGCGAGCGGCGACGGCGCGCGGTCGAACGAACGCACCCGGTACCCGCGGTCCAGCAGGGTGGTTACCAGGTTGGCGCCGACGAACCCGGAGCCCCCGGTGACCAGGACGCGGCCTAGTTCGGTGGTCAGTGATGCATCAGCCATGGGGCGAAGCATAACTGAAACGTGTTCCAATTTCGAAAATAGTCATAATTCGGGTTTCGCAAAATGGCCGAAATCAGGCGTCGTCCGCCTGGCCGGCCGCGAGCGCATCCTCGATTCGCTTGCGGGCTCCAGCTAAGTGCTGCTCGCACCTTTTTGCGAGTTCTTCCCCCCTTTCCCACAATTTCAGCGACGCATCCAGGTCCAGGCCGCCCTGCTCCAGCAGGCGGACGACTTCGATCAGTTCGTCCCGGCACGCTTCATAGCCGAGATTACTAATAGGTGTAATAGATCCGCTCTCGTCTTGGGGATCCACAGCGTCCCCGTCGTCTCCGCTAGGCGCCATCGGTCTGCCCTTCGCTCACCGCGGCGATCGCACCGTCGGCGACCCGTACCCGCAGCCGGCTGCCCGCGGGCGCGTCGGCGACCGACCGTAGCACCACCGGGGCCCCGGTGTCCGGCACCGCCTGCACCACGGCATAGCCGCGGGCCAACGTCGCCGCCGGGCCCAGCGTCGCCAGCCGCGCGGCGAGGTGACCGACGCGCTCCGTCTCGGCGGCGGCCAAGCGGGTGATGTCGCGGCGAATCGCCGACCGGGCGCGATGAATGTCGTTGGCGCGCGCCGTCAGTGCCGTCAGCGGCTCGGCGAGCACCGGTCGGCTGCGGACCTGGGCCAGCGCGCGTTGTTCGCGAGACACCCAATTGCGCAGCGCCTGCGCGCTTCGCCGACGCAAGTCGTCGATCAGGCGCTGCTCGGCGGCCGTGTCGGGCACCACCTTCTTCGCCGCGTCGGTAGGAGTGGCGGCACGCAGGTCGGCAACCAGGTCGCACAGCGGATTGTCGGGTTCGTGACCGACCGCGCTGATCACCGGGGTGCGGCATGCCGCGATGGCGCGGCACAGCGTCTCGTCGGAGAACGGCAACAGGTCCTCGACGCTGCCGCCGCCGCGGGCCACCACGATGACGTCGACCTCGACGTGGCGGTCGAGTTCGTACAACGCTTCGACGATCTGCGCCACCGCGTTGGGCCCCTGGACCGCGGTGTTGCGCACGGCGAAACGCACCCCGGGCCAGCGTCCGGTGGCCACCGTCGTCACGTCGTGTTCGGCGGCGCTGGCCCGGCCCGTGATCAGGCCGATCATGTTGGGCAGAAAGGGGATTGGTCGCTTGAGTCGCGGGTCGAAGAGTCCTTCGGCGTCCAGCAGCCGGCGCAGCCGATCGATGCGTGCCAGCAGCTCGCCGACACCGACGGCGCGAATCTCGCTGAGCCGCAACGAAAATGTGCCCCGACCGGTGTAGAACGAGGGCTTGCCGCAGACCACCACCTGAGTGCCCTCGGCCAATTTCACGGGCGCGTCGGCAACCAGGTCACGCGAACAGGTCACGGTCACGGACATGTCGGCGGCCGGGTCGCGCAACACCATGAACACCGTCTTGGAGTCGGGCCGCGCGCTGATCTGGGCCAGCTGGCCCTCGACCCATACCGTGCCGAGCTTGTCGATCCAGCCCGCGACCCGAATGGCCACCGCGCGCACCGGAAATGGGTTCTCGGCGGAGTTGGGTTCGGAATGTGCGGCCGGGGTCACTTCGCGTTCGCGCGGGTGATCCTGTTGGCGAGCAGCGTCTGAAACGGCGCGCGGGCCTTGGTGGCCTGTTCGTAGGCCAGCAGGGCTTGGAGTTCGTCGACGCTCAGCGATTGCAGACGGGCCCGCAGCTGCGCCAGCGTCAGCGTCGCATAGTCCAGCTCGGTCACCACCGACGGCTGCGGAACCGCCGCGGCGTCCGAGGATTTCCTGCCCTGTTTCAAGGGGGCCGCATCGGACGCGGCGTCGGCGAGCGAGTACAACGCGAACCGTCCCTCGGTTCGGCGATCGCCGTCGCCGACGCCGTTCTCGGCGGGGCCGGGCGCTTCGACCGCTGCGGGCAGGTCCTCGTCGAACGTTGCCCATTCCGGCTGCTCGTCCTTCGGCGGAAAAATGGTCTCCAGGGTGCTGTCGCCCTTGATCGCCAGCTCGGCGAGGTTCTGCTGAAATCGCATCACAAGGTGCGCCGCCTGACTGGCTAACGTCATGGGGTACATCAAGATGGTTTTCGGCAGCTTCATGGTCTCCTCGACGGCGACCGTCGCCGCGCCGACCAATAGCCGAACTCCATACGGTGCAGAAGCCATGGGTCCAAGATTGCCTTAAGCGACGGCTAACTCCAAGCCCGCCGGCGTGAGCTGGCAAGCCCGTGTCGGCAGAACGTACCCTGGGTGTCATGCCGCCGACTGTCGATATGGGGATTCCCGGCGCGTCCAGCTCGGTAGCCAGCGATCCGGCCGGTAAGCGAGTGCTGCTGGCCGAGCCGCGTGGTTACTGCGCGGGCGTGGATAGGGCCGTCGAGACGGTCGAACGCGCGCTGGAAAAGCACGGCGCGCCGGTGTATGTGCGCCACGAGATCGTGCACAACCGGCACGTGGTGGACACGCTGGAAAAAGCCGGTGCGGTGTTCGTCGAGGAAACCGACGAGGTCCCCGAGGGGTCCATCGTGGTGTTCTCCGCGCACGGGGTGGCACCGACGGTGTACGCCGCGGCCGCCGAACGCAACCTGCACACCATCGACGCCACCTGTCCGCTGGTGACCAAGGTGCACAACGAGGCGAGGCGATTCGCGCGCAACGACTACGACATCTTGCTGATCGGCCATGAGGGGCACGAGGAGGTCATCGGGACCTCCGGCGAAGCGCCCGAACACGTGCAGCTGGTCGACGGTGTCGCCGCCGTGGACAACGTGACGGTCCGGGACGAGAACAAGGTGGTCTGGCTGTCGCAGACCACGCTGTCGGTCGACGAGACCATGGAAATCGTTGACCGGCTGCGGCAACGGTTCCCGAAGCTGCAGGATCCGCCCAGCGACGACATTTGTTATGCGACCCAGAACCGGCAGGTCGCCGTCAAGGCGATGGCCCCGGAGTGCCAGCTGGTGATCGTCGTCGGGTCCCGGAATTCGTCGAACTCGGTGCGGCTGGTCGAGGTGGCGCTGGGCGGCGGCGCCGCGGCCGCCCACCTGGTCGACTGGGCCGACGATATCGACCCCGGATGGTTGGAAGGGGTGACCACCGTGGGCGTGACCTCCGGTGCGTCCGTCCCCGAGGTATTGGTGCGCGGTGTGCTGGAGCGGCTCGCCGATTACGGCTACGACGTGGTGCAACCCGTCACCACGGCACAGGAAACCCTGGTGTTCGCGCTGCCGCGTGAGATCCGGTCACTTCTCTGACACGTCGGGCGCCGGATGGCGCTCAGACGTCGTATTCCCAGGATTCCGTCGGGGGTCGCTGAGGCCGGCCATACGTCCGTGATCGGTTCCGGCGCTCCGGGCGTCGCTCGGCCGCGGGCTCGTCGGGGGCGCCGGCCCCCCGGTAACGGACCTGCGAGATGGGGTGATGCGTCCCGTTGGTCCCGTTCTGGGTGGGGCGGCGGCGCCTCGGCTCGTAGGCCGGCTCATAGCGCTCGTAGCTGTCATAGCGGCCGAAATGCTCCGGGGCCCCGGGCGGGTCGTAGGAATCCCGGTTCCTGTCCCCGCCATCGAATCGGCTGCTCCGCGACCTGTGTTGGTCGTAAGGCGGCTCGTAAGGGCGCTCGTAGGGGCTGCGGCGGGTCCGCGGCTCCCGGCGGCCTTCCCGAGGCGATTGGCCGCGCGGGTCCGGATCGGCCTCCGGCCTGGGGCGGCGCCGCGGCCGGCGGGGCGGTTCCGCGGCGTCGTAGTCCCGGGCGGTCGCCGAGCCTCTCCGATTCGAGCGCCGCGCGACCGGTTCACCCGCGGCGTCGTCCACCGGTTCCCGGGAATGCCGGGAACGGGCTCGGGCGGCACGGGTGGCGGACCGCTCGCTGCGCGCCGTCCGGCGGGCCCGCGACGAGGAGCCGGCCCCGCGGCTGCGCCGCCCTTCGGCGGGGGCTGCCTCGTCGGCGTCGTCCTCGCCAGATTCCGGGCGCAGAAGCGCCTGCAGTTTGGCGACGATGCCGCCGGCGACGGACTTGACGTCGCTGGTCTCCGCGTCGGCGGCGGTGTTCGGCACCGCGGTCGCCCGGTGCGACATTCCGAAATACCACCTGACCAACCCGATCAGCAGCACGACGCCGGCGGTTCCCAGCATCAGCGGGAAGCGCTCGATGAGTGGATAGCCGCAGTTGATCAGCAGATCTTTGAGATGCCCGACCTTGCCGTCGTGGAACAACCAGTAGGCGCCGGGCACCGCGCAGAAAAGTATCAGCGGGGGCTGGATGATCGCGGTGAACAGCCCGTCCTGGCGCACCGCCAGCACCGCCGCCACACAGCCGGCTATATAGAAGCCGGCGAAGACGTGGGTCAGCTCTTTGTGGCCGGCGTCGATACCGTAACCGATGGCGGTGGCGGTAACGGCGAGAAGCAGCGCGGCGTACCACGGCACACCTGGGATATTTGGGTGGATCGAGCGGTGGGAGGCTTCCACCGCCGACGTTGCCCGCTGTCCTGACACATGTAGACCGTACCGGCAATGGGCCGAAAGGCCCGTAAATACCTCGTAGCGATCCTGCGCGTGCCACGCCCCGGAGACGGAGAGGCGCGGAGGCGGTCCACGGCAGCCGGCGCCGCCGCCGACCCCTAGACTTGGGTCCCTGTGAGCCTGAGCCTGGGAATCGTGGGTCTGCCCAACGTCGGCAAGTCGACTCTGTTCAACGCGCTGACCCGCAACAATGTGGTGGCGGCCAACTATCCGTTCGCGACGATCGAACCGAACGAGGGTGTCGTTCCGCTACCCGATCCGCGCCTGGACAAGCTGGCCGAGCTTTTCGCATCCGAGCGCATCGTGCCGGCGCCGGTGACGTTCGTCGACATCGCCGGCCTCGTCAAGGGCGCGTCCGAGGGGGCGGGGCTCGGCAACAAGTTCCTGGCCCACATCCGCGAATGCGACGCCATCTGCCAGGTGGTCCGGGTGTTCTCCGACGACGACGTGACCCACGTGGCCGGGGAGGTGGATCCCAGATCCGATATCGAGGTCGTCGAGACCGAGCTGATCCTGGCCGACCTGCAGACCCTGGAGCGCGCACTGCCGAGGCTGGAGAAGGAAGCCCGCACCAGCAAGGAGCGACGGCCGGTGTACGACGCGGCGGTGGCCGCCGAGGAGACGTTGAATGGCGGCAAGACCCTGTTCGGTGCGGGGGTGGACGCGTCCCTGCTGCGGGAGCTGAACCTGTTGACCACCAAGCCGTTTCTGTATGTCTTCAACGCCGACGAGGCGGTGCTGACCGACGCGACGCGGATCGCCGAGCTGCGCCAGCTGGTGGCGCCCGCCGACGCGGTGTTCCTGGACGCGGCCATCGAAGCCGAGCTGAACGAACTCGACGACGAGTCGGCCGCCGAACTGCTGGTGTCGATCGGACAGAGCGAACGCGGGCTCGACGCGCTGGCCCGCGCGGGTTTCCACACCCTCAAGCTGCAGACGTTCCTGACGGCGGGCCCAAAGGAAGCGCGGGCGTGGGTGATTCACCAAGGCGACACCGCGCCGAAGGCCGCCGGGGTGATCCACACCGATTTCGAAAAGGGCTTCATCAAAGCCGAGATCGTGTCCTATGACGACCTGATCGCCGCCGGTTCGATGGCGGCGGCCAAGGCGGCCGGCAAGGTCCGGATGGAAGGCAAGGACTACGTCATGGCCGACGGCGACGTGGTGGAGTTCCGGTTCGGATCAACGTCTACGAGTAAGCACTAGCAGCTCGCGCCGGCGTTCATCTCCGACGATCAGTCAAGAGATCGCATCGCTGCCAGGAACTGTGTCAGACTTCTGCGGTGGCTTTGGAATTGCCGCCGCTTGTACTCACGTCGCACAAATGAAGCCCCTCCCTTGCCCCATCACCATCGCGTGGGCGGAGAGGGACCCTGTGCTCCCCATCGAACTTTGCGAGCCGATTGCCCGCGACCGCTTGCCTTCGCCGCGTTCACCGTCCTGCCCGATGTAGCGCACGTGCCTATGCTCGACGATCCCAGATTGGTTGCTCGCGCCACTCGCCGGCGCGCTTCCATATGTCAGTATTGGGACGTGAACGCACGCCAATTGCGTTTCCTGGGTATCGCGGTGGTGACAAGCTGGGTGGCGCTGCTGAGCGCGCCGATCCTCGTTCCCTCCGCGTCCGCTGCTCCCTGCCCCGACGTCGAGGTGACGTTCGCCCGCGCCACCAATGAGCCACCCGGCGTTGGTGGGGTCGGACAGGAATTTATCGATTCGCTGCGCTCACAGGTTGGGGGTCGGTCTGTCGGAGTGTATCCGGTCAACTACTCCGCTTCCGAAGATTTCGCCCCGTCCGCCTCCGCGGGCGCCAGCGATGCGAGCGCTCACGTTCAGTCCATGGCTGCGAACTGTCCCAACACCAAGCTGGTGCTCGGTGGATATTCCCTGGGCGCGATGGTGATCGATCTGATCACCATCGCGCAGGCACCGGTGGCGGGCTTAATCCCCGCGTCGCTACCGGCGGACGTGGCTGATCACGTTGCTGCGGTGGCCACCTTCGGCAATCCGTCGGACAGATATCTGGGGGCGCCAATAAGCGTGGTCAGCCCGTGGTATGGGGCGAAGGCCATCGACTTGTGTGCGCCCGGAGATCCCGTTTGCTCTCCAGGCGGGCCCTTGGCGCTGCCTTCGCATGAGGAGCTGTTTTCCGCGGCGCACCAATCCTATTTGCAGTCCGGGATGCCCAGTCAGGCCGCGACTTTCGTGGCGAGCCATCTCTAACGCACGTGTTGGAGACGACTTGTCGGTGGGCACTCTGATCGACGTCGGTGATCAGCCGTGCGAAGAGTCCGGTGCCGGGACGGTTGACCCACTTCCCGACGGGACGTTGATCCTCGGCAACACCACCACCGCTCCACAATTCGGCCGCATGCAAACCGATCAACGCATGCGGTAGCGGAAGCGGCCGACGGCGACTTTGTGGAGTTCCGGTTCCAAGCAACGTCTGGGCAGCCGAAGAAGTAGGTCGCCGGAGCAGCCGTAGTTAGGTGATTGCCGTCAAGCCGCATGAGTTGCGGCCGCAGCACGGCTACGCTGTAGCAAATCTTCAGCACGTCCCGGGAGCGGGTGTCGGCATGTCAGTCGATCGGCAGACGGTGGATCTCAGCGAGTACCCCGATTTGGTGGTGGTGTATCTCGGAATGCGGGTACGACGTCCTCGCGGACTGTTGAGGATGCTGGGCCTCGGCCCGCAGATTCGACACTCTTGGCAGCAACAGCCAGATGGCCTCTTGCTCCACGAGGATCTGGTCTGGTCGTTGTTTCCTCCCCACCTAGGTATGCGGCAATACTGGCGGGACCTGGGCAGCTTGGAGCGGTGGACTCGCTCGGAGCCGCACCG
Organism: uncultured Actinomycetota bacterium; assembly: GCA_963850895.1. GTDB lineage: Bacteria > Actinomycetota > Actinomycetes > Mycobacteriales > Mycobacteriaceae > Mycobacterium. The sequence goes on from CAWKNK010000018.1 coordinate 78,532, forward strand.
GCGGTGGTGGCAGCAGTTCTTGAAGGATTCCGGCGGAACAGGTTTCTGGCACGAGGCATACCTGATGAGCGGCGGCATGGAGGCGATTTATGACGACGTGCCCAAGATGGGTATGTCGCGCTTCGCCCCGGTGAGGGCTGCTCGAGGTGCGAGATTTTCTTCGAGGGCTCGTGCCGGCCGTGATGAGGTGCCCGTCGCCACCCCCGTCGTAGCTGAAGCCGATTACTACTCTGTGCCGTCCCAAGGTGAATCGCTGGAAAAGTAGTCGCCGGTGGCCTGCATCGTTAGGCCGAGGACGACGGGGACGTGGTGGAGTTCCGCTTCAACGTCTAGCGGCCGAGTCGCGGCCCGACCATGCTGGACAGATGGCGACTGTCAAGCAGACGGGACCGTGGGTCCGGCGTTCTACGGGCATTTTGATTGGTTGTGGGTTGGCGTTATCCGCCTTCGGGCTGGCCGGCGGCATGGCTCAGGCGGCCCCGGCCCCCGCGCCGACCTCTCATTGGTGCCCGGGCAATCCATGGGACCCGAGCTGGGGCAACGTCTACAACTGGGATTGGAATCAGTGCCACGACTGGCAAGGTCCGGCGGGCCAGAGTTTCCCGGCGGGTTCGGGACCCTGGGGGCCAACGCCGGCGTGGGCGCCGATGCCACCACCACCTCCACCGTCGTGGGCGCCCGGCGCTCAGCTGATGTGGAACCCCACCCGAGGCACTTGGGGATTCTGGAACAACGGAATCTGGACTCCGGCCTAGTCGAACACGACGTGCTTTAGTTCCGCTCCATGCCGCCTTCTTGTCGGGGGTGTTCCATAGCATGTCCTCGTCGCACGAGCTTGCACCGTCACGGCAGTCAGGAGGACTCCATGCAATTCGTTTCCACCCGCATCGTCACCGCGGACGTCGAGCGGCTCGTCGATTTCTATGAGGCGGTCACCGAGGTTTCCGCGGTATGGGGCAACGAGCTTTTCGCCGAGATTCCGACGCCGGTTGGCACGCTGGCCATCGGCAGCGACAAGACCGTGCCGCTATTTGCAGCTGGATCCGCCGAGCCGGCGGCCAACCGCAGCGTGATCGTGGAGTTCATGGTCGACGACGTGGACGCAGAATATGAGCGGCTTCACGAGCGCGTCGGGGAAATCGTTACAACGCCGACCACCATGCCGTGGGGCAATCGCGCACTGTTACTCCGGGATCCGGACGGCAACCTCGTCAACCTGTTTACTCCAGTCACGGACCAGGCTCGCGCCAAGTTCGGAATGTGACTGTCGCGCAAGGAAATTCGATGGTTAAGCGCAAAAGTCTCGGCTGGGCGACGACAAACTCGGCGAGGTGGGGGGACGCATCAGCGCCGAGGAACAACACGCAGGCACCCGCGCGGTGGGCCGTCGCAGCGTTACAAATTTGATTCTGGTCGCTGATGACTGCCCTGACACGGCCGCCGAGCGCGAGCGACTGCGACGCGCCGACGGACGACACGCGGGGAAGCCCGCGCCAAGCGAGATCAAGCCAACATCGACAGCGAGGTGGCGGAGTCCGAACGCCGTCATGACTACGACTGATCCCCGTCCGGGGGTTTGCTAGCTGCGCGATACATGGTCCTGGCAGGTTTGCTGGAATTGCGGTGAAGACCATTATCCGGTTTGCGAATGACGTGCGCCACAAATTTTGGCGAACAATAACTGCTATTGCTAGCGTCGCCGCCCATGGTAGTACTTGCAACATTGATGACATTGATCAATCAGGTATCCGGGACGCCCTATATTGCGGGTGGAGATTCTCCCTCCGGGACGGATTGCTCGGGGCTCGTTTCCTGGGTTGCCAATGCGGCGTCCGACAGGCCAGTCTTCGGAAACCGGTTCAACACCGGAAATGAAGAGGCGGCTTTGTTGGCCCGCGGCTTTCAATACGGAACCGCCCCCAACGCCCTCGTGGTCGGGTGGAACGGCGGCCACACGGCCGCGACCCTGCCGGATGGGACCCCGGTAGCCAGTGGTGAGCACGGTGGCGTGCACATCGGTGGCGCCGGCGCCTACCAGGCCGGGTTCACGCACCACATGTTCCTGCCGATGCCGCCGGATGGCGAGGGCGCTCTTCCCCCGCCGCCCGACGCGCCGCCTCCACCGCCGGACGCTCCGCCGCCACCACCGGAGGCGCAGCCCGTCCTGGTCGATGCGGCTGCCCCCGCGCCGCCCGCACCCCCGGCCCCGCCGGGCCCCGAATTGCTGCCGCCCGGCGACCCGGGAATTGCGAATCCCTAACGAATTGAAATCGCGGAGGCTTCGGTTTATGGCGCCGATAATTTCTGCTGGGTGGATCTCTAAAGCAGTCCTGGGCTTTCAAGAAGTGAAATAGCGCGAGGTTTGCGGACTTTGTGAGCTGCGCCACTCTGCTCTGCCGTCGCAGGCGTCCGCGATTTGTGCGAACCGATGTGAGGGTGTGCCCCGGGTGTCGATCAAGACGCCCGGGGCACACTTTGCTGGCGCTGATGCCGGGCGGGGGCGCCGGTGGGCCGCTATGCTGGCGCCTGCTCGCCGGGATCGGGCGAGCGCAGTTCCACCAGCGAGCGTAGGCGGGGCCGGCAATGATCTTCATCGTCGTCAAGTTCGAAACCAAGCCCGAGTGGGCGGACCGCTGGCCAGAACTCGTCGCCTCGTTCACGGCCGCCACCCGAGCCGAGGAAGGCAACCTGTGGTTCGAGTGGTCGCGCAGCCTGGACAACCCGGCCGAGTACGTCTTGGTGGAGGCCTTTCGTGACGGGGAGGCGGGCGGCGTCCACGTCAACAGCGATCACTTCAGGCGGGCGATGCAAGAACTCCCGCAGGCACTGACGTCCACCCCGAAGATCGTCAACCAGACGATCGACGCGACGGGATGGTCGGAGATGGGGGAGATGTCGGTCGGCTAGCCGGCTTCGCTTACCGTGACGGTGATTTCGCCGCCCAGCTGATAGCCAGGGGCCAGCGGAAGCGTGTCACCGCTCCAGAACTTGCCCGGGTCGAACCAGTTTGTGTCCTTGTCCGTGTTGAGCAATCCCATTTCGTCGTAAGTGATCGCCACCGTCTCCGCGCAATAGGCCGTGGAAAGGCTCATCTTGCGTTCTTCCCGACGGCGCCGGGTCTGCTCGCGAACTTTGCTGTCCACCACCGGGATCCCCCGCACCCAGTCGTTGATGGTCGGGAGCCGGCCACGGAACCAGCGACCGGTCAGGCGAGCGGTGGTGGGAAACGCGGTGCCGTCCATCCGCGCGATCACCCGCAAGAGCTTGTTCTCCTGTTCGCGGGTGGGGTGGGGCGTCAGCTGACGCAGCCAGCACCGCTGGTCGTAGCGCTGCGTCCATTGCAAGACGGCCTGATGCAGATCGTTGAGCTGCACGCCGCGGTGATTGGTCCCGGTCCACATGTCGACGAGCTTGTCGCCCAGTTCGGCGTGCCAAATCAATGGCGGCAGGTCGTCGATGGCCACCGTCATGCCGACGTGATTCACCGGTGCGTTCGTCAACGCCTGAATCGCGCGGTCGGGCCGCGAGCGGCCGCGAAACAGCCAGAGATCGCCAGTGCGAGTCTCGTTCAGCGCTTCATCGAGGGTCAGCATTGTGAGCCGGCAAGCACTTCGCGTGCGACGTTGCGCGCGGTGGCGGCCTCGAACACGTGCAGCCCTTGGATGTGGGGGTCAGCCATTCGGTATGCCTTTCAATCGCGTTGCCACTCGGTGGCCGGAATGTCTTCGGGCAGGCCAGATTCCGAGACGTCGGCCCGTTGCGACAAGGCGGCGCCACCTCGGTTGGTCAGCTCGGCAAGGGCGCACGCGATCGGACGGCCGATGCCGCTGGCCGCCCCGGTGATGACGGCGACCTTGTCGCGAAGGATCTCCATGGCGCTTCGATGCCTGTTTCGGAGTTGCCAGAGCACACAAGTTAATCACAGCGCGAATACTCTGTGTTCATGCGTAACGTGTGGAAGTGGCTTGGGCTGGCCAGCGTCGCCGGTGTCGTCGCCGGGGGCGCGCTGGTGGTTCGCGACCAACGCAAACGACGCGCCTACACGGCCGACGAGGTCCGGTCGCGCCTGCACGAGCGGCTGGCCGAATATGATGGGGAGAGCTTTCAGTCCGAATCGGGATCGGCCGGGGCCTCGACGGCGAACAAGGAATAGGTGCCCGAAAAACCCTTGAGCTCGACGTCGCGGCCCTCGTCGAAGCTGATGTCGTCGCAGTCGGAAAGGGCATCTCGCACCGGTTGACTCACCAAGATCTGGCCGCCGACGGCCTGCGCCGCCACCCGCGCCGCCATCGCGACGTTGCGGCCGAACAGGTCATCGCCGCGACGCACCGAGCGACCCATGTGGATACCGATCCGAACCCGAATCTCCTCGTGCCGCTTGCGTTTTGCGTCCCTGCGTAACGCACGCTGCAGGTCGATGCCGCACCGCACCGCTTGGTCGGCGCGGGCGAAGGCGATCATGAAGCCATCACCCTGGCTCTTCACCACGTGACCGGATCGCCGCTGCACGAGGTCCGACACCAGCTTGTCGTGTGCGGCAATGAGCTTGACCCAGGCCCGGTCACCGATGCGCTCGTTGAGGGCGGTGGATTCCTCGATGTCAGAGAACAGGATCACCACCCGGCCGTCCGGCGTGACGCGCGCCAGGTCGGGCCGCTCCACCTCCGCCCAGTCAGCGAGGTCTTCTATCGAGCTGCGCACGGCCGCGCCGAAGCCTTCTTTGCGCACCAGGTTTGCGGTTTGCCACACGGTCTTCACGGCCTCGCGGCCGCCCGACAGCAACCAATTGCGGGTGTCGGTCCGGTGCTGTAACTCATGGATCTCCTGGCGGCTGCGCACCAGCAGCCGCGACAACACGGCGAGGGCGCCGGCCTCGATCACGGCAACGCCGGCCAGGACGTAGACCGCGACATGCAGCACATCACCCACGCAAGCATCCTGCCAAGACCGCGATGGCTTGAGGTTGTCGGGCCTGTGTGCGGTGTCTAGTGTTAGGTCCGTCCGCCGCGGGTAGTGAGTCTCTAGAGCCGATCGGATGACTTTCGGAGGTGCGGGCTTGGCTGACGGCGGTGACAACTCTTCGAACAAGCTGGTGATTTTCGGCATCACCGGTGATCTGGCGCGCAAGATGACGTACCGCGCCTTGTACCGGCTCGAGGCGCGCAAGTTGTTGGACTGCCCGATCGTGGGGGTGGCCAGTGACGACATGACGAAAGAGAAGCTGGTCGAGCGGGCACGCGAGGCGATCAAGGCGTCCGGTGAGAAGTTCGACGACGCGGTGTTCGACCGGCTCGCGGGGCGGCTGTCCTATCTGCACGGCGACGTCACCGACGAAAAGTTCTACGGCCAGCTCGCCAAGAAGATCGGCCCGGATTGTCGGCCGCTGTACTACCTGGAAATGCCGCCGTCTTGTTCGCGCCGATCGTCGAAAACCTCGCGAAGGCAGACCTGTTGGAGTGCGCCCGCGTCGCGGTGGAGAAGCCGTTCGGCCACGACCTCGCCTCGGCGCGCGACCTGAACGCCCGGTTGCGCGCTGTGCTCGACGAGGACCAGATCCTGCGGGTGGACCACTTCCTGGGCAAGCAACCCGTCGAAGAACTGCAGTACCTGCGATTCGCCAACAACGGCCTCGCCAAGCTGTGGGACCGCGACAGCATTTCCGAAATCCACATCACCATGGCCGAGGATTTCGGCATCGAGGACCGCGGCAAGTTCTACGACGCGGTGGGCGCCCTGCGTGACGTCGTGCAAAACCATCTGCTCCAAGTCCTCGCGCTGGTCGCGATGGAGCCCCCGGTCGGTCCGAGCGCCGATGACCTGAACGACAAGAAGGCCGAGGTGTTCCGGGCGATGCCGGCGCTGGATCCCGGGCGTTGCGTGCGTGGCCAGTACCGCGGCTACACCGACGTCGACGGGGTGGCGAAGGGTTCGCAAACCGAGACCTACATCGCGCTGCGGACCGAGATCGACAACTGGCGCTGGGCCGGTGTGCCGATTTTCCTGCGCGCCGGAAAGGCGCTGCCGGACAAGGTCACCGAGGTGCGGATGTTCCTCCACCACGTTCCGGGATTTTCGTTCCTGCCCAACCGTCGGCCGCCCGAGCCCAACCAGATCGTGCTGCGCATCGATCCAGATCCCGGGATGCGGCTGCAGTTGTCCGCCCAAGTCGGCGACGGATGGCACGACGTCCACCTGGACTCGTCGTTCGCCGAGGATCTCGGGGAAGCCGTGCGGCCCTATGAACGACTCCTTTACGCCGCGCTCACCGGGGACCGCCAGCTTTTCGCCCGGGAAGACGCTATCGAAGAGACGTGGCGGATCGTGCAGCCCGTGCTGGACAAGCCGAGCCGGATCCATCACTACGACCAGGGCTCCTGGGGACCCGAGGCCGCGCAATCGCTGCTGCATGGTCATCGCAGCTGGCAAGACCCGTGGCTGCCTAAACACACGTCGTCACAGTAAGGAGAACAGGAAGAGATGCAGCTCGGGATGATCGGCCTCGGCCGGATGGGCGCGAACATCGTCCGCCGCGTCGCCAAGGACGGACACGAATGCGTGGTCTACGACCACAACCCCGACGCGGTCAAGGCGATGGCGGGGGAGGAGAGGATCACCGGAGTGTCGTCCCTACAGGAGCTCGCCGAGAAGCTGGCCGCTCCGCGGGTGGTCTGGGTGATGGTGCCGGCCGGGACCATCACGACGGGGGTCATCGAGGAGCTGGCCAAGACGCTGGAGTCCGGCGACATCGTCATCGACGGCGGTAACTCGTACTACCGTGACGACATTCGCCACTCAAAGGCACTGTCGGAGAAGGGTATTCGGTTACTCGACTGCGGCACTAGCGGCGGCGTGTGGGGCCGGGAACGCGGTTACTGCCTGATGATCGGCGGCGACGAGGAGGCGTTCGCACACGCGGAGCCGATTTTCGCCAGCGTCGCGCCCGGGGTGGACGCGGCGCCGCGCACTCCGGGCCGCGACGGTGAGGTCGCGCCGTCCGAACAGGGTTACCTGCACTGCGGGTCGTCCGGCGCCGGGCACTTCGTCAAGATGGTGCACAACGGCATCGAGTACGGAATGATGGCCTCGCTCGCCGAGGGGCTCAACATCTTGCGCAACGCCGGCGTCGGCAAGCACGTGCAGCAGGGTGACGCCGAAACGGCGCCGCTGTCGAATCCGGAGTTCTACCAATACGACTTCGACATCCCCGAGGTCGCCGAGGTGTGGCGCCGCGGGAGCGTCATCGGCTCCTGGTTGCTGGACCTGACCGCGATCGCACTGCACGACTCACCGGACCTCAAGGAGTTCTCCGGGCGGGTCTCCGACTCCGGGGAGGGCCGCTGGACCGCCATCGCGGCGATCGACGAGGGAGTCCCTTCGCCGGTGCTGACGACCGCGCTGCAGTCCCGCTTCGCCTCGCGTTCACTCGATGACTTCGCCAACAAGGCGCTGTCGGCGATGCGCAAGCAGTTCGGCGGGCACGCCGAGAAGCCGGCCAATTAGTGGCGATCGCGAGCGCGGCGTTGCCGGGCGAAGCGGGTCGCCACCATGGGGTTAGTGGCGATCGCGAGCGCGGCGTTGCCGGGCGAAGCGGGTCGCCACCATGGGGTTAGTGGCGATCGCGAGCGCGGCGTTGCCGGGCGAAGCGGGTCGCCACCATCGGGTTAGCGGCGGTTGACGAACTTCACCACGGCCTCGCTGAACGCGTCGTTGTCGTCACCGGCCGCGGTGTGCCCCGCGTTGGACAGCTCGACGAACTCCGCGCGGGGCACGCTGGCCAGGAAATGCCGAACCCCTTCGGGGCTCACGACGTCGGACAGCTTCCCGCGGATCAGCAAGACGGGAATCGACAGGCCCTTGGCGGCCTGCTCGAAGTGCTCGGTGCGCAGTTCGGGATCGTCGCCGGGCTTGGTCATGAACGCGGGGTCCCAGTGCCAGTACCAGCGGCCGTCGCGCAGGCGCAGATTCTTCTTCAACCCCTCGGGGCTGCGCGGCTTCTCTCGGTACGGGAGATAGGCGGCGACGGCGTCGGCGGCCTGCTCAAGCGAATCGAAACCGTCGAGGCCGCTGATCATGAAATCGCGAATCCGGGCGCTGCCGCCCTTCTCGAATCGGGGTACCACGTCGACGAGAACCAATCGGGTCACGTTCGCGGGCCCGGCCCGGTGGGCAGCGAGGATGCCGGTAAGGCCGCCCATGCTCGCCCCGATGATCATCACCGGCCGGCCGATCGCGGCGATCACCTGCAGGACGTCGGCGGTCAAGGTCTCGACGTCGTAGTCGGCATTGGGCGCGCGGTCACTGTCCCCGTGCCCGCGGCTGTCGAGCGCGACGACGTGCAGGCCCTGGTCGGCGAGGGTTTGGCCGGTGTTCTTCCAGGAATGCCGGTTCTGGCCGCCACCGTGCAGCATCAGGACGCTCGGCCGTCCCGCGCCGTCGGTCCCGCCGTTCCACTCGTCGGCGATCAGGGTGATCCCGCCGACCCCGGAAAACTCGACCGTCCGGGGGACGCTGCTGACGGCACTCATGCGATCTGACGTTACATAGCGCGTATAAGCACCGTTCGCCGGGGCGACGACGCGATGAGTTTTCGCCCTCGCCGGGGTCTATTAGTGACAACACCAACGAGCCAACAAGGAGGCGCCGCCAATGCCATCGATCACCCCGTCGTTATGGTTCGACCACGACTTGGAGGAGGCGGCCAGGTTTTACACCTCGATATTCCCGAACTCGCACATCGAGGGCCTCAACCGAACCACGGAGGCCGGACCCGGCGAACCGGGCACGGTCCTGTCCGGCAGCTTTGTGCTGGACGGCACCCGGTTCATCGGGATCAACGGTGGCCCGCACTTCCACTTCAGCGAGGCGGTGTCCTTCACGATCCACTGCAAGGACCAGGACGAGGTCGACTACTACTGGGAGCGGTTGACCGACGGTGGCGAGGAATCGCAATGCGGCTGGTGCAAAGACCGCTTCGGCCTGAGCTGGCAGATCATCCCGGACCGGCTCTACGAGTTGATCAGCGATCCCGATCGGACCCGCGCGGCGGCGGCCACCCAGGCGATGTACGGCATGCGCAAGATCATCATCGCCGAGTTGGACAGAGCCGCCGCGCAGGTATAGCGAAACTCCCTGTCGCAGCTGCGGTTTGATCGCCTACGGCATGCGGTCGGTGCGTCGGGGGACCGCACGCGTTAGGTTGGTCCGTGCGGACGCGCCGAGCAGGGAGTCAATATGGGTGAACCTGGCTGGATCGACGTGCCCAGCCCCGCTGGGGACCTGAAGGCACTCACCTGGGGGCCACGCGGTGCCCCCGTCGCGTTGTGCCTGCACGGCTTCCCCGACACTCCTTACGGGTTTCGCAAGATAGCTCCCCGGCTCGTCGGGGCCGGGTGGCGGGTGGTGGCGCCCTTCATGCGGGGATACGCGCCGTCGTCGATTCCGGCCGACGGCAGCTATCACGTAGGCGCGATGATGGACGACGCCTTGCGGGCGCGCTCGGCAGCGGGCGGCACCGATGCTGACGTGGTGATCGGCCACGACTGGGGTGCGATCGCCACAACCGGTCTGGCCGCCATGCCCGACAGCCCATTCACCAAGGCGGTGATCATGTCGGTCCCACCCTCGGCGGCCTTCCGCCGCAAGGCCGGCGCCGCCGAGCGCGCGCGGCTGGCCGCACACTTGGCGCGTCAACTGCTGCGCAGCTGGTACATCATGTACTTCCAATTGCCTCGGCTGCCAGAACATTCCGCGTCCTGGGTGCTGCCGATGTTGTGGCGGCGGTGGTCGCCGGGATATCGCGCCGACGAGGACCTGCGCCACGTCGACGCGGCGATCGGGACTCCCGAGAGCTGGCGCGCGGCGCTGGGACCGTATCGCGCCACGATCCGCAACACCCGGCCGCCGGCGCAGTATGCCGAACTGAACGAGCTGTGGACCGAAGAGCCCGTGTGGCCGTGCCTGTACCTGCATGGCCGTGACGATGGCTGCATGACACCGGCTTTCACCCGCTGGGCGGAGAAGGTGTTGCCGCCGGGCAGCGAGGTGGCCATCGTCGACCACGCGGGACACTTCTTGCAGCTCGAACGACCCGACAAGGTCGCCGACCTGGTGCTCGGGTTCATCGGCTCACCCGGCTGAATGACCGCGCAGAGGATGGCGGCCGTCGACGCGCAGTTCTACTGGATGTCGGCCAAGATTCCCAACGACGAGTTCTTGCTGTACGCGTTCGACGGTGAGCCCGCCGACTACGCCCACGCCATCGAGCAACTCCGCCGGCGGGCCAACGCCGACCCGGCACTGACGACGCGAGTGCGAGACGGAATCCCGCTGACCTATCCACAGTGGGTAGCGGCGGCCGTCACGCCCGAGCGGGTGATCCGTCACGACCTCGACGACCCGAGCTGGGCCGGCTGCCTGGCGGCCGTCGTCGCCCTCGCCGATGACCAACTCGACGTTCGGCGGATGCCTTGGCGGCTGCATGTCTTCACCCCGGTGCTGGGCGTCCCGGGCGTCGCCGGACCGGGGAGCGTGGCGGTCATGCAGGTCGCGCACGCGCTGGCCGACGGGGCGCGCGCATCGGCGATGGCGGCCTGGCTGTTCGGCCGGCCGAATCCCGTGCCCGAGGTGCGACGGTTGCGGGCGGGTTTGCTGCCATGGCGAGCCGCCCAGGCGGCTCGCGCCCACCGCCGGCTGACGCGCGACACCCGCGCGGGGTTGCTGGCCCCCGGGGCCGGGCCGCGGCCGCTGCTGGCGACGAATGCGCGCCCCGGCGCGGCCCGCTCGGTGCGCACGCTGGTGCGACACCGCAATCAGCTGCGCGGTCCCACGGTCACCGTGGGCGCGCTGACCGCGGTGTCGACGGCGCTCTCCAATCTGCTGGGCGACGCCGCCGATACGCTGGGCGCCGAAGTCCCGATGGCCAAACCCGGTGCGCCGCATGCGCATAACCACTTCGGGAACGTCACGGTCGGTTTGTATCCCAAGCTGGGACTGGAAGACCGCGCCGAGCGGATCGCGGCGGAGCTGGCCAATGGGCGGCGGCGCTTCGCGCACCCGGCGACGCGCTACGCCGACCGGTCTTTGGCCGCGGTGCCCGCGACCCTATTGCGTTGGGGCATAGCTCAATTCGACCTCGATGTCCGGCCGTCGCAGGTGTCCGGCAACACCGTGGTGTCCAGTGTTCACCGCGGGGCGGCCGACCTGAGCTTCGGGGGCGCCCGGGTGGTGCTGACGGCCGGCTACCCGGCGCTGTCGCCGGTGATGGGCCTGACGCACGGTGTGCACGGCATCGGGGACACCATCGCGGTCAGCGTGCACGCGGCGGAGTCGGCCGTTCCTGACATCGATGCCTACGTGCGGCTACTCGACGCGGCGCTGTAGCTACTGTGCGTCGCCGGACCTGGCCGCTTCTTCGCGCGTCAGGCCAATGGCGCAGATTAGCTCCTCGTGCAGCTCGAACCACACGGTGTGGTAGGAGTCGATGAGCGGCCTGGTGAGCCAGGCGGTGTCGCCGTTCCGCACTTTACCCAGTGCCACAACGAATTTCGCCGAGTAGGTGGTCAACCGGGGCAGCTGTGCCGCGGCCGCCTCGATGATCGGCAGCACACGCGCGTGCACATCGGCGAGCCGGGCCAGTACCGCGGCATCGTATTCCGCGTCGTCGTGGGTGTTGGGAGTGCCGCCGGGGCCGCCCTTGAGCTGCCAATCGGTGACCAGGGATTTGAAGTCGGCGTTGACGGGGCGGAAGTCGTCGTAGGCGGCAGCCAGCGCGGCACGGTGGGCGCCGCTGCGTTCCTCGTCGAGCAGCGAGGCGAGCCTTTCGCGCCCGCCTGGGGTGATCCGCAACGTCGTACCGTCGACCAGTAGGCCCCCCGCGGTCAGCCGCTCGACGATTGTCGTGACGTCGGCGAGGTCCTCGTTCAATGTCGCGGCCAGGTCAGCGGGACGCACCCGTCCCTTTAGCCGAACCGCTTGCAGCACCGCCAATTCGGTCATGTCGTAGTCTCACCAGCCAGACGCAGCGCGGTCAGCATGACGATCAGTGGGGTGGCCGAGACGACGTCGGTATGCCCGCGGTTCATCGCCGCCGCCACCGCGGCCTTCGTGGTGTCATCCAGCCGTATGTGGTCGCCGGAGGTATGGGCGCGCAAAGGACTGATCCGTCGCGCGATGTCGGCCAGCTCCCGCAATTCGGGCGTGTCGCTTTCCGACCACGCGGACAGGCTCAGATTGCCCTCGCGCACTTCGCCTTCGGCGCCGTCGACGGTGATCAACTTCCCGGCCAGCGACGCGGCGACTCCGTGGCCACAGCCCACCACGGCCACCCGGCCGAGTTCGCGGCTGACCACTGCCGCATGGCTGGTGGCACCGCCGACCTCGGTGACGATGCCTTGGGCGGCGAGCATGCCGGAGACGTCTTCCGGCCTGGTGTGGTCGCGGACCAGGATCACCGACTCGCCGCGCTCGACGGCGTCGAGGGCCTCGTCGACGTCGGTGTACGCCTTACCGGACGCCACGCCCGGGCAGGCCGGCAATCCTTTGGCCAAAAGCTTTGCTGCCAAGCGTATTTCGGGCTGTAGGGCGGGCAACACTAGTGTTTGCACGTGCGCCGGGGTCACCCGCCGCAGCGTCTCGGCGTCGTCGATGAGGCCCTCGTGCCGTAGCTGTAGCGCCAGGCGCACCGCGGCCTGCGCCGACCTCTCCGCGCTCCGTGTCTGCAGCAGCCACAGCTTGGCGCGTTCGACGGTGAACTCGATCTCTTGAACGTCGGACCCGAGTCGTTCCAATCTGCGGGCGGCGTCCATCAACTCGTCGTAGACGGTCGGCTGTTCGTCGCGCAGTGCCGCGATGGGTTCGACGTTGACCGATCCGGACACCACATCGTCGCCCTGCCCGCCGGGTAGCCATTCGCCGAACGGTTCGTTGTCGCCGGTGATGGGGTTGCGCGAAACGAAGGCCCCCGCACCGGAATCGGGGCCGTGGTTGCCGAACACCATCGCCTGGACGACGACGGCGGTGCCGCTCTGATCGTCGACGCCGTAGTGGGCGCGGTAGGCGACCGCGCGGGGCGAGTTCCACGAGGCGAACACCGCCTCGATGCCGGCGCGTAGCTGCGCATAGGGGTCGGCGGGCATGGCCTGTTGTTCGCCTACGCCGACGATGCGCCGGTACATGCGGTCGAACCGCCGGCGGGTGTCGCGGGCGAACGCCGCGGCGCCGGCCGCGGCCAGCGCGTGCTCGACATCATCGTTCATGCCGAGGTCCAAGATCGTGTCCATCATGCCCGGCATCGACTGGGTGGCCCCCGAGCGCACGCTGACCAGCAGGGGACGCGGACCCCGCCCGAACGTGCGCGAAGTCTGTGCCTCCAGCCAGCTCATCCGGTGCAGCACGTCGTCCCAGATCACGTCGATCCCTGCCCGCGGGTCGGCGAGGTACCGCAGGCCCACCTCGGTGGTGATGCAGAACGCGGGCGGCACCGGCAGGCCATGCCGGCGCATCGACCTGGATGCCGTGGCCCTTGTTGCCCAGCAGCTCGCGGGGGTGACTCGCTGTGCCGTCCAGCAACACCACGGAATGCTCGGCAGAAGCGACCCCAGACGCGTCACGGCGGGCGCCGCTGCTTCGTGCGATACGCGCCGTGGTGCACCCCCTTCTGGTCAGCTGCCGATGGGCCAACGTCGGAACGCCCGCAATGTTCCCACACGGATCACCGGAGTTAGCTGCTCGGCGCTCCTGTTATCCGGTCCGCCCCATGATCTAGGTTTGCAGGTATGACTCCCTACGACGTCGGGTTACTGATCCTGCGGCTGGTGTTGGGCGTGACGTTGGCCGCGCACGGCTACAACAAGTTCTTCGGTGGTGGCCGCATCCCGGGCACCGCGCGGTGGTTCGAAAGCATCGGCATGAAGCCGGGCAAGTTCCACGCCACCGTGGCGGCCACGACGGAGATGGCCGCCGGGCTGGGCCTGGCCGCCGGGCTGCTCACACCGATCCCCGCGGCGGGTTTCGTGTCGTTGATGCTGGTCGCGGCCTGGACCGTGCACCGCGCCAACGGTTTCTTCATCGTCAAGGAGGGCTGGGAATACAACCTGGTCCTGGCGGTCAGCGCCGTCGCCGTGGCCACCCTGGGCGCCGGAAAGCTCAGCCTGGATTATGTGGTGTTCGGGCACAACTGGATGGACGGCTGGCGCGGCCTGCTGATCGCGATCGTGCTCGGCCTCGCCGGGGCGATCGGCCAGCTGGTGATCTTCTACCGGCCGCCTGCTAAGCAAGCCGGTTAGCTAGGGGTCGTCCTCGTCCCTGTCTGACATCAGCTTCTCGGGGTGGTGGAACGTGTTGGTGCGTGGTTGGCCGTGGTCGTGGTGGGGTGGTGGGATCCATTCGAGATCGCCATTGGCCCGTCTTCGGGTGGTCCAGCCTTTGTCGAGGAGTCGGTGGTGGGGTCCGCAGGCCAGGGTGAGCTGGTTGATGTCGGTCCGGTGGGTGTCAGCCCAGTCTTGGACGTGGTGGACTTCGCAGCAGTAGCCGGCGACGTCGCAGCCCGGCGCCGAGCACCCGCGGTCTCTGGCGTACAGGACAATTCGTTGTCCCGGTGAGGCCAGCCGTTTGGTGTGATACAACGCGAGTGCTTTGCCCTTGTCGAAGATCGCCAAGTAATGATGGGCGTGGCGGGCGAGGCGGATGACCTCGGACATGGGCAGGAGGGTGCCCCCGCCGGTCAACCCCTTACCTGCGGCGGCTTCGAGGTCGTCGAGCGTGGTAGTCACGACGATGGCCGCCGGTAACCCGTTGTGCTGGCCGAGGTTTCCGCTGGCCAGCATCGCGCGCATGGCTGCGTTGAGGCCGTCGTGGTTGCGCTGAGGCGCTGTGCGGGTGTCGCGCTGCACCGCCTCTTCGGGCGGTGCGCCGTCGACCACTGGCGTGTCGTCGTCGGGGTTACACATGCCGGGTGCGGCCAGTTTGGCCAGTACCGCTTCCCAGGTGGCTCGGGCTTCGGGTGTCAGCCAGCCGCGCACCGGTGACATGCCGTCGCTGTCTTGGGTGCCCAGCGTCAGGCCGCGGCGCCGAGCGCGGTCTTGGTCGTTGAACTGTCCGTCGGGGTTCAGGTAGCAGGTGAGTCGGTCGGCGGTCTTGCGCAGACCTTCTGGGCGTTGTTCGCTGGCCCAGCGGGCCAGGTCGGCCTCGGCGGCTTCGCGGGTGGGGGCATCGACCCAGCAGGGCAGCTCGTCGAAGAAGCGGTGGATGACCGCGATGTGGGAGGCGCCGATGTGTCCGGCGCGCTGGGCGCCCGCGGTGGCCGCATACCGTGGCGCCAGCGGCTCCCCGGTCAGCGTCTGCCGCGTTCCCAACGCGCGGGCGTCGGTGATCCGGCGAGTGGCTTCGCCGCGGGTGATGCGCAGGCGGTCGGCCAACACGTGAGGGAACTTGCCGCCGAGCTCTGCCGGGGTGGCTTGGCAGTCGATCTGGTTGATCAGCTCGTGGCCGGCGACGGGCAGCCGGCGCGCCTCGCGTTCGAGAGCTTCGAGGTAAGTGAAACGCTCCGGGGTGGTCAGCGCATCGTAAGAATGCCCGGAGATGCGGGCGACGACGTCGCGCAGCGCGGCGTAGTCCGCCGCGATCTCCTCCCGCGAAGTCGAACGCATGTTCGAATACTATCGCCGCTCACCCGCGTTGAATCGCCTTTTATGCGCGCGAAGTGGCTATTCGTTGCCTCAAATCAGAATGCGCGCGTGCGGCGTGCCTGCCTGAGGGATCAGCGATGGTCTCGGTAGGCCCAGATGATGGGGTTGACCTTGGCCGAGCGACGGGCAGTGACCGAGATGACCGCGATCCGCTACGTGGTGGCGGATCGGCAAGTCAAGAGCAGGATTCTGGACGAGTTGTGCGCCAACACGGGTTGGCACCGTAACCATGCCCGCAAGGCCCTCGGGGCGGCGTTGCAGCCCAAGGTGGTGACACCCAGGCGAAGTCCGCGTCCACCCAAATATGGGCCGAATGTCATTGCTGCGCTTACGGTGTGCTGGGCCGTGCTAGGGATGCCAGCCGGCAAGAGGCTGGCGCCGGTGTTGAACGAACTGGTGGCGGTCTTACGGCAGTTCGGCGAGCTGATCATCGATGAGGAGACCGCAGAACTGCTGGTGTCGATGTCGGCGGCCACTATCGATCGTCGCCTAGCGGGTGAACGAGCCAAACACCAGCTCAAGGGGCGTCGCGCCACCAAACCGGGGTCGCTGCTGCGAAGCCAAATCCCGGTACGCACCTGGGCAGACTGGGACGATGCCCAACCCGGATTCGTGGAGATCGACCTCGTCTCCCATGACGGCGGCAACCCCATCGGGCCCTACGCGTTCACACTGACGGTCACCGACATCGCCACTGGATGGACGGAGAACCGCTCAGTGCCCAGCAAGGAGGCCAAATGCGTCCTGGCCGCCTTCGAAGGCATCGCGAACAAGATGCCGTTCCCGATCCTGGGGGTGGACTCCGACAACGGAGCTGAATTCATCAACGTCTATCTGTTTGTTTGGTGTAGAAACCGCGAGATCACCTTCACTCGGGCGCGGCCGACGAACAAGAACGACGGCTGTCACGTCGAGCAGAAAAACTGGGCGGTCGTCCGAACCGTGGTCGGCTACCACCGCTACGATACTGCCCCAGAGTTGTTGTTACTCAACGAGATTTGGCAGCTGCAGTCCCAGCTGACCAACTACTTCTACCCGCAGCAAAAACTCATATCCAAGGTCCGTGACGGCGCCCAGGTGACCAAGAAATACGACAAAGCGGCCACCCCGTTCCGCCGCGCAATCGATCACCCCGACACCACCGCTGACCGCATAGCCGCTCTAGCCAGAACCCACGCCCTGATCAACCCCGCCGCCACCCAGCGTCAGATCCAGGCCCTGACCGCCCGACTCCTCAAAATGACCACCAGTAAGTCCGGGGCCACCACCAGAGCCCGAGTCCCTAAGCGCGCACAATCACATGAGGCAACGAATCCACCCTCGCGCGCATCTTGACATGAGGCAACACGCACCGACAAGAACGCCCGCTCGGAAACCACTGAAACAAAAGTGGCGCAAGTGATTTGGCCGGGCTAGGCGACCGCGGCGGTCTCGGCTTCCCGGACTTCGGCCGCGGCGCGCTCGCCGGAGCGGATCGCGCCGTCGATCCACCCGCACATGATCGCCGAGCTCTCGGTTCCGGCCCAGTGGATGCGGCCGCAGGGCTCGCGCAGGGTGTAGCCGAATTCGGTCAGCACACCGGTCGGGGCGTGGCTGATCATCCCGCCGCCGGAGTAGCGCTCGATAGTCCAGTTCTGCTCGTGGTACTCCTGCGGCGTTCGCGCCTTGTCGCCGAATCGGTCGACCAGTTCGCCGATGAGCGCCGCTTTGCGCTCGGCCTCGACGAGCTTCGTCAGCCGACGCGCCGCGGGCCCCTCGGTGATGACGCACATGATCCCGGGGGTACCGGTGTCCGTGCAGGCGTCGATGGTCAGGGTGGCCGGGGATCCCGGTGAGGACGACTGCCCGGAGAATCCGTCGGCGCGCCAGAACGGCTCGTCGTAGATGATCGACGCCTTGATGACCGCGCCGCTTGGCATGCGCTGGTGCAGAAGCGCGCGATCCACCGGCAGCATCGGCTCGTAGACAATCGAGGAGGCGATCGCGAGCGGGATCGCCACAATGACTCGCCGGGCGCGCACCGTCAGGTCGGCCGCGGTGACCGTCACACCGTCGGCGTCCTGGGCGATCTGCCGGACCGGTTGCGAAAGGTGCAACGCGTCGCCCAGTTCGGCCGTGATGGGACCGTAGATGGCGCCCATCCCGCCGACGGGACGGGCGTCCTGTGCCCCGCCCTTGCCGGAGATGACGAAGGTGGGGCCCCCGCCGGACCCCATCTGCAGCAGACACCACAGCAGCGACGTCTCCGATCCCGCCGAGGTGTAGGTGCCGGCCAGCGCCATGTCGAGCATTTCGCTGGCCTGCTTGGACATGGTGTTTTGCTCGATCCATTCCCCCACGCTGATGCGGTCCCACTCGTCGGCGTGTTTTGCATCCCACGGCGCTTCGCGCGGAAGCGATTTGGCCATTTTCTCTATCGACAGCAAACCGACACCGAGGTTGGCGACCGCCCACGGACTCATCGTCCAGGGAATCGTGCCGCCGTAGCGATGCTTCTTGCCGTCGACGATCATGATGGCGTCGCCGTCGTGGTGCTGCTTGTATTCGGGCACGCCGAACTCGTCCATCATCGCGTAAATCCGGTCCTGGCCCGGTCCGATCCACGCGCCGCCACGATCGATCCACGTTCCGTCGGGACGGTACTCGGTGAAGGTGCGGCCGCCGACCCGGTCACGCGCCTCCAGCAAGGCCACCGAATGACCCGCTCGTTTCAACCGCAGGGCGGCCGTCAAACCCGCGAATCCCGCTCCGACCACGCAATAATCGACCTCTGACACGGCTAGCTCCTCGACCTATGTTCCGCCCCAGCAGCAAACTACACCGATCGCGACATCAGCAGGAGCGGGTTCACGCAGATTTCTGCCCCCGTTCGCGCCGGCCCTGGCGCCGATCGACCTGGCCCGGCGGCTCCGCGAACGTGACGACCTCGGTGAGATCGCGACCGTCGTGCTGCACACCAGCCGCCACACCCACGTCGTGATCGGAACGGGCTCCGCGGATCCGCAGAAGTTCGACCCCGACGCGTCGCGGGAAACGCTCGACCACTCGCTGCCCTACATTTTCGCCGTCGCGCTGCAGGACGGGAGCTGGCACCACGAACGCTCCTACGCTCCCGAGCGGGCCCACCGCCCCGACACCGTCGAACTGTGGCGCAAGATCTCGACGGTCGAGGACCCGGAGTGGACCCGCCGCTACCACTCGACGGATCCGGCGGAGAAGGCATTCGGGGCGCGCGCCGAAATCACGCTGAAAAGCGGGGAGGTAATCGTCGACGAGCTGGCCATGGCGGACGCCCATCCGTTGGGCGCGCGGCCGTTCCGGCGCCCGCAGTACGTGCAGAAGTTCACCGAACTCGCCGGCGCCGTCGTGGAACCTGCTGAGCGGGAAAGGTTTCTATCCACCGTGGACGCGCTGGCCGATCTGCGGGCAGGCGACCTCGACGCGCTCAATGTGACCGTTGATCCGCGGGCGTTGGAGCGGGCGCCGGTGATTGCGCGGGGAATCTGGTGACCGAAACCGGCTGGCCGACAACGACTCACCGGCTAGGGATTGGTGGCGGGCCCGCCGTATTGCCATACCAGGTCGTGGGCGCCGGTCATCGTGGGGTTGCACCACATCGTCCTGTTGTTGGCGTCTTGGGTGGTCGCGTGCAAAACCGTGCAGGCATCGCCCGGCGCGGGTGCGTCGGCCCGGGCGATTGGCGCGGCGACGGTGACCAGCACGGCGAACGAGCTGAGGATTCGAAGTCTGCTCATGGTTGACGTCTCCTAAGGCCCGTGCCGACCCGGCTTCACGCTATCCGGCAGCGGAGTCCCAGGCAAAGTTTTCTTGCCGGGCTTGGGTCACGCGCGCCTAGAACACGTTCTAATCTGACCACCATGGGATTTCTCAAGCCCGAGCTGCCGCAGCTCGACATGGCCGAGTGGAACAAGGGCACCCGTAGCGAAAAGATCCGCCCGATGGCCAAGCACTGGGCCGAGGTGGGCTTCGGCACGCCGGTCGTGCTGCACTTGTTCTACGTCGCCAAAATCCTGCTCTACATCCTTGGCGCGTGGCTGTTCGCCTCGGCCACCAAGGGACTCGGCGGGTTCGCAGGCGTCGCGTCGTGGTGGTCGGAGCCGATCGTGTTCGAGAAGGTCGTGCTCTACACGATGCTGTTCGAGGTGATCGGGCTGGGTTGCGGCTTCGGACCGCTGAACAACCGGTTCTTTCCGCCCATGGGCTCGATCCTGTACTGGATGCGGTTCGGCACCATCCGGCTGCCACCGTGGCCGGACCGGGTGCCGCTGACCAAGGGCACCAAGCGCAAGCCGATCGACGTCGCCCTGTACGCGCTGTTCCTGCTGGTGACGTTGAGCGCGCTGTTCTCCGACGGCACCGGACCGATGCCCGAGCTGGGTACGACGATCGGATTGCTGCCCACCTGGAAGATCGTGCTCATCCTGCTGCTGCTCGGCGTGCTCGGGCTACGCGACAAGGTGATCTTCCTGGCCGCCCGCGGCGAGGTCTACGCGACCATGGCGGTGACCTTCCTCTTCGGCGGGGTGGACATGATCGTCGGGTCCAAGGTGGTGTTCCTGGTCATCTGGATGGGCGCCGCGACGTCAAAGCTCAACAAGCACTTCCCATTCGTGATCTCCACGATGATGTCCAACAACCCGTTGGTGCGGCCCCGGTGGCTGAAACGGCGGTTCTTCGAGAAGTTCCCGGAGGATCTGCGGCCCGGCCGGCTATCGCGGTGGCTGGCGCATCTCAGTACCGCCATCGAGATGCTGGTGCCCCTGCCGTTGTTCTTCTGCCACAGCGGCTGGCCCATCACGGTGGCCGCCGTCGTCATGGTCTGCTTCCACTTGGGGATCCTCGTGTCGATCCCCATGGGCGTGCCGCTGGAGTGGAACGTCTTCATGATCTTCGGTGTGCTCTCGTTGTTCGTCGCGCACGCCCGCCTGGGCATACGCGACCTGAAACACCCGGTGGTGGTGGCGATATTGTTCGTCGTGATCGCGGGAATCGTCTTGCTGGGCAACATGTTTCCGCGCAAGATTTCGTTCCTGCCTGGGATGCGGTACTACGCCGGAAACTGGGACACCACGCTGTGGTGCATCAAGCCCTCGGCCACCGACAAGATCACCAGGGGCATCGTGGCGATCGCGAGCATGCCGCAGGCCCAGCTGGAGCGGTTCTACGGCAGCCCGGAGGCCGCGCAGATCCCGCTCTACATGGGATATGCGTTCCGCGGGTTCAACACTCACGGCCGCGCGCTGTTCACCCTCGCGCATCGCGCGATGACGGGCCAGAACGAGGACGACTATGTCCTCACCGACGGCGAGCGCATTTGCAGCACCGCCATCGGCTGGAATTTCGGCGACGGCCACATGCACAACGAGCAGCTGATCGCCGCCCTGCAGGAGCGCTGCCACTTCGAGCCGGGGGAGGTGCGAGTGGTCCTGCTCGACGCGCAGCCAATCCACAAGCAAATCCAGGCCTATCGGCTGGTGGACGCGGCGACGGGCGAGTTCGAACGCGGCATCGTCCGGGTCGCGGACATGGTGACCCGGCAACCGTGGGCCGACGACGTCCCCGTCGAGGTGCTCTCCGAAGAGGTTGGCCGAGCGTAACGCCACTGCGAAGAATCGAGCGGCAGATTCATACGGTCAATGCAATTTCCATGGTTAGGGGGGTTGCAGGTGGCTGTGGCATATCCGCGTTCGATGCGGCGAGATTTTTTCGATCGGGTGTGTTCGGGAGAGTCGCTACGTGAAGCCGGCCGTCAGGTCGGCGTGTCGATCCAGACCGGCTGGAAATGGTGGCATGACGCTGGGTCGATGCAGTTAGGAAGTGGCAATGGCTCAGATGCCGGCCTGTCCGAACCGGGTGATCGTGACCGACCGGGCGGGCTCGGGCATCGGCTCGGCTTCGATGAACGCCTAGCCATCATGCGGGGTCTGGACCAGGGCCTCAAACAGGTCGAGATCGCCCGTCAGCTCGACCGCGACCCCAGCATCATCTCCCGCGAGCTCACTCGCAACCGCAATCCCGACGGGGATTACCACGCCGGGATTGCCCATTCCCGCGCCGCCCAGAATGCCAAGCGGCCCAAGCAGTTCAAGCTCAACGAAACCGGGTTGTGCGCCCAAATCGCGGCATGGATGGATGACGGGTGGAGTCCGAAGCTGATAGCCGAGGTCTTGGCCCGTGATCACCCCGATGACAGGCTGGCACGGGTGAGCCACGAAACCATCTACAAGTGCCTCTACGTCCAGGGGCGTGGTCAACTGCGCGCCGACCTCAACAAGCGTTTGTCGACCAAGCGGACAACCCGTAAACCCCAAGGACAGACCGAACGCCGGGGGAAGTTCGACGATGTCTTCACCATCAGTGAGCGTCCCGCCGAGGCCGCCGACCGCGCCGTGCCTGGGCACTGGGAAGGCGATCTGATCCTGGGCGCCGGATGCACCAGTGCGATCGGCACACTCGTGGAGCGCAGCACCCGCTTCACCATCTTGTTGCACCTGCCCAACGATCACACCGCCGAGTCGGTGGCCACAGCCATGGTCGAGGCCATGAGCGAGCTGCCGGCCCATCTGCGGCGCACCATCACCTGGGACCGGGGCGCCGAGATGGCCAACTGGCGCGACATCCACGTGCAACTGCAGGCACCGGTCTACTTCTGCGACCCCCACTCGCCCTGGCAGCGTGGCAGCAATGAGAACACCAACCGGCTCCTGCGGTTCTGGTTCGAGAAGGGCACCGACCTGCGCGTGCACACCAGAGCTGACCTCAAACGCATCCAAGACACCCTTAACCAGCGCCCCCGACCCACCCTGGATCTCGATACCCCCGCCGACCGCCTCGCCGCCCTACTCGACCACGCCGCCTGACAAAATTGCAGTAGCCGCTTGACTTTGAGGAGCCGAATATCGCAGCGGCGTTACGCTCGCAAGCGGGTGGGGGAACCTCCCGCTTGCGGGGGAGTGCCCCTAGCTCGCGCGATTGCTAAGCCCCGGCGCGGACCTCCTGCGCCGCGGCAACCATGTTCTTCAGCGACGCGGTGACCTCGTCGGAGTTGCGGGTCTTCAGCCCACAGTCGGGGTTGACCCAGAGCCGTTCCGCCGGAACGGCTCTCAGCGCCGCGCGCAACGACTCGGCCATCTCTCCCGTGCTGGGCACCCGCGGCGAGTGGATGTCGTAGACGCCCGGGCCGACGCTGTTGGAGAAGCCGACCGAGTTCAGGTCGTCCAGCACCTCCATGTGTGAGCGCGCCGCCTCGATGGACGTCACGTCGGCGTCCAGGTCGGCGATGGCCCCGATCACCTCGCCGAATTCCGAATAGCACAGATGGGTGTGGATCTGCGTGGAGTCCGCGACGCCGGAGGTGGCCAACCGGAAAGACCCTACGGCCCAACGCAAGTAGTCGTCCTGATCGGCGCGACGCAGCGGCAGCAGCTCCCGCAGCGCGGGCTCGTCGACCTGGATCACGGCGATACCGGCCGATTGCAGGTCCACGGTCTCGTCACGGATGGCCAGCGCCACCTGGTCGGCGGTGTCGGCCAGCGGCTGATCGTCGCGGACGAACGACCACGCCAGGATCGTGACCGGACCGGTCAGCATGCCCTTCACCGGCTTGTCGGTCAACGACTGCGCGTACGTGATCCACTCGACGGTCATCGGCTGGGTGCGAATCACGTCGCCGTAGAGGATCGGCGGACGCACGCAGCGGGTGCCGTAGGACTGCACCCATCCGTTGTGCGTCGCGAAGAAGCCCTCCAGCTGCTCGGCGAAGTACTGCACCATGTCGTTGCGCTCCGGCTCGCCGTGCACCAGCACGTCGAGCCCCAGCTCCTCCTGCAGCTTGATGACGTCGGCGATCTCCTTCTTCATCCGCTTCTCGTACTCCGCCTGGTCGATCTCGCCGGCCCGCAGCGCGGCGCGTGCCTTGCGGATCGCGGAGGTCTGCGGGTAGGAGCCGATGGTCGTGGTCGGCAGCGGCGGCAGGTGCAGGCGCTCGTCCTGGCTGGCGCGGCGTTGCGCCGCGTCACCACGGTGGGTGCCCGACGCGACGATCGAGTCGATGCGGGCGCGCAACCGATCGTTGTGCAGCCGCGGGTCGCTCTTACGCGAGGCCACCGCGGCATTGGAGGCCGCGATCTCATCGGCGACGGCGTCGCGTCCCTCGCGCAGTGCGCGCGCGAGCGTCACCACCTCGGCGACCTTCTCCTGCCCGAACGCCAGCCAGCTGCGCAGCGCGTCGTCCAGGTCGGTTTCGGGTTCCAACGAGTACGGCACGTGCATCGTCGAGCACGAGGTCGAGACCGCCACCGTGGCAGCCGAACCTAGCAGGGTGGCCAGTTTGCCGAGGGCCGCCTCCAGGTCAGTGCGCCAGATGTTGCGTCCGTCGACGACGCCGGCTACCAGGGTCTTGCCGGACAACTCCGGTATGCCCGCGACCGCGGTGTCGGCGCCGTAAACCAGGTCGACGCCGATCGCCTCGACGGGGGTGCGGGCCAGCCCCGCCAGGGAGGCGCCGGGGTCACCGAAGTAGGTGGCGACGTAGATGGCGGGGCGGTGGCTCACCTTACCCAGCGCGTTGTACGCGGCCTCGGCCAGCGCCGGGGCATCGGGGGAGATGTCGGTGAC
Source organism: uncultured Actinomycetota bacterium (assembly GCA_963850895.1). GTDB lineage: Bacteria > Actinomycetota > Actinomycetes > Mycobacteriales > Mycobacteriaceae > Mycobacterium. The sequence goes on from CAWKNK010000018.1 coordinate 102,852, forward strand.
CAGCGCCGGCTCGTCGAACTGCACCCACTGCGCGCCGTTGTCGGCGAGCAAGGACAACAGCTCCGAGTAGATCGGCACCAGCTCTTGGAGCCGCTCGATCGGCGCACCACCGCCGTTGACCGCCTTGCTCAACAGCAGGAAGGTGATCGGTCCGACGACGACCGGGCGGGCGGGAATCCCTTGCCCCAGTGCCTCTTTCAGCTCGGAAAGCACCTTGTCGGGGTGGAGCGAGAACGTGGTCGCGGGTTCGATCTCGGGGACCAGGTAGTGATAGTTCGTGTCGAACCACTTGGTCATCTCCAGCGGCGCGACGTCGGAGTTGCCACGTGCGGCGGCGAAGTAGCGGTCCAGATCGTCGGAGACTTGTGCGGCCCGGCCCGGCAGGGCGCCGAGCATCACCGCGGTGTCCAGCATCTGGTCGTAGTAGGAGAAGGTGTTCACCGGGACCGAGTCCAGGCCGGCAGCGGCGAGGCCGCCCCACATGTCGCGGCGCAATGTGGCGGCGACGGATTCCAGCTCGGACCGGCTGGTGCGTCCGGCCCAGTAACCCTCGGTGGCGCGTTTGAGTTCGCGTCTCGGCCCGATGCGGGGGGAGCCGGTAACGGTGGCGGTGAATGGCTGAGCGGTCACGGTCTGTCCTATCAATCAGCGGGGTGGTCACCACCGGAGGACGCGCAGCCGATCCGCCGCGGTATGCACCTTGCGCACACCGCAACGCCTTCAGCCAAACGCCCATTCCACGAGGCGATGAGCCGCCGGACGCGGCGCGCCCGGCACAGCTGGCAGGTCTTCGGACTCGCAGGCGCGCACTCCGGTGGTGCTCCTAGTGGCCGTCGCTTCCCAGTCTCGGTTCTTGCCAAGACCAGTGCTTGGTTGACGGCGGTCGTTCCTGCATACCGCTGCGGGACAGTCCCGGGCTCTCACCGGGTTCCCTCTCGCGAAGCGTTACTAACATGCCTCGCTCGACGCCGGCGCCGTGTGGTGCGGCGACGGCAGACCAGCTGCGTAGTGGAGTTTACCCTGGGCTTCCTGGTTAGTTTGCCAGCGCTTCGGCGATGGGGGTCTCGCCGTTGTTGAAGTCGATCGTTCGGCCGACCGTCGAGTCGTCCGCCAGCGCAGCGGCCACGACGAGCGCGACGTCGGCCCGGGACACTTCCCCCGTGCCCGACCCAAGCGCGATGTGGCCGGTGGCCGGCTCGAGGGTGAGCCGGCCCGGTCCCAGCACCGTCCAATCCAGACCGCTGGCGCGCAGGTGGGCGTCGGCGGCCGCCTTGGCCTCCGCGTAGGCAGAGAACGAATTATCCTGCGGTACACCATGATCCAGTCCCGCGCCGAAGTAGGAGACCATCACGAATCGCTTGACGCCCGCCCGCGCGGCGGCGTCGATCACCCGAATCGCGGCGTCGCGGTCGACGGCGTAGGTGCGCACCGGATTGCCGCCCCCCGCTCCCGCTGAGAAGACCACCGCATCGTGCCCGGCCAGCAGGCCGGCCAGGGCATCGGTGTCGAGCTGTTCGATGTCGGCTACCAGCGGCTTGGCGCCGCTGACGGCGACGTCGTCGGAGTGCTCAGGGTTGCGGAAGACCGAACTGACCTCGTCGCCGCGTTCAGTCAGGATGCGGGCCAGTTGCAGCGCGACCTTGCCGTGGCCGCCGATGACGACGATTCGTGCCATGCCCCCGACGTTACGGCGTCAGAGTTTTACCCGGCCCATGATCAGATCGATGATCGGCTTGCCGGGCGGGTACGCGCCGGTGAGCGATGCCATGGTGTGCCCGTAGTCCACCAGCAGCGTGATCCCGCTGATGCCGAAGGCGGCGGCGCTGTTCAGGAACGCCATGACGTCACCCATCTGCTCCGGGGTGTGGACCTTCGACCCGGTTTCGTCGCGGTAATCCTGCGCGAAGGTCAGCCAGAGGTCGGCGTTGGCCTGGGCCAGCGGGGTGTCGGTGGGACCCGGGCAGATCGCGTTGATCCGGATGCCCTTCTTCAACAACGGGTAGCCCTGGGTCGCGACGTAGGCGTTGACGACCTTCTTGGAAAAGCCGTAATGGATGATGCCTTCCGATTCGTGCGCTTTGACCCACTCTTGCGCCGACGCGAAGTCCGGCGTGGCGAGGAACTCCGTCAGCAGCTCCAGGTCGTTCTCCCAGCCCATGCCGGCGACCGAGGAGATGAAGCAGATCGCCGAGCCCGAGGGAAGCTGGTTCTTTTCGAGCAGCCGGTCGATGAGGTGGCGGTGGCCGATGAAGTTGATCGCCATCAGGTCGGTTGTCCCGTCGGCGATTCCGGCGGCCGAGAATAGGGCGTGGATCGGACCGTCCAGCTGCTCGAGTGCGGAGTCGATCGACGCGGGGTCGCGCAGGTCCACCTGGATGGACTTGGCGACGTCGTAGTTCACCGGCGCGTAGTCCATCACGATCACTTCGGCGCCGAGCTCGGCTGCGGACTTGGCCGCCGCTGCGCCCATGCCGGTGGCGCCGCCAACGACGAGAGCCCGCTTGCCGTCGTAGCGCAACCGATCGACAACACTCATGGAAATCCCCTTCTCGTTCACTGCCAACGCGGTTCTAATTGCCCAACTGTATGGGTAACAGTTATTTGGTTCAATACCTACCTGGCGCGAACCGCCACACCACGCAAAACCGTGTCACGGACGTGCACCAGCGCCGCGCGTTTGCCGACCTCGGCAAGGATGTTCTCCGGTATCCACTGCAAGCCGATGACGCACCGTGCCAGCATCGCGGTGGACGCGGCGTCGGCACTGATCTCCCCCGACCGGATGCCCTCGGAAAGAAGCGTTTTCATCTGTCGAAGTCGTGTCGCATATAACCACCCCGGGTTGGGAGTGTCCGGGGGTGATTGGCGCATCCAGGCGAGCTGAATCCGGAACTCGTCGGAAAAACGATCGAGCGCATTGACGTTGACCCAGCTCAGTGCGTCCAGCTTCTCGATGGGCGTGGCATCCGAGCGCAGCACGCTGACCCAGCCAGCCTCAACCTTTCTGCCGAAAGACTCCATGATCGACGCGAGGAGTTCGTCCTTTGACCCGATCACCCGATAGACGGTTCCCGTGCCGAGGCCGGCCGCGGATGCGATGTCCCTGATGGTGGTGGCCTCGTAGCCCTTGCGGCCGAATTCCGTTCGCGCCACTGCACGGACGTGTGCCGCTTTGTCGCTGGGGTCGGCGTCGCTGTCGTCCGACCAGGTCCCTATGACGTCTTTGGCGGCGGTGAAGGCATGGGACCGGTCGAGCGCCGAGTCGGCGGGCGGCCGGGTTGCCAACCCCTGCAACATGATTCGGCAAAGCAGCGCGGCTACCTGGTCGGCGGGAGATCTATGGCGCATGACGTCAAGGCCAACCTGCAGCATGGTCTGGCAAATCCGGTCGGCCAACGTGGGCAGATCGATGTCGGGTTTGATGTAGCCGCTCCACCTGCCCGCGCGCAGCGTTTGCAGCATCGCCTCCTGAATCGCCAGGGGCCGCTGCTGCGTCAGCTTCATCAACTCCGGATCCGTGCTCGGCCCCTCGTAGAACGACATCTGCAGCGCGGCCCGATGTTGCACGGCGCAGTTGGCGATCGCCGAGCCCAGTTCGACGATCTGCTCGGGAACCGGGCGGGGGTCGGGTTTGTCCAACTTCGCTTGCGCGGCTTGCCCGATCCGCTCCAAATCGTCCTGATAGCGGCGGATCAATTCGATGAGGATCGCCTCTTTGGACTCGAAATGGTGGTAGAGGCTGCCGGGAAGGATGCCTGCCGCGTCGGCGATCTCCTGCAACGATGTCCGCAATCCCGACTGTGCGATCAACGAGGCGGCGGTGGTGAGGATCTCGGTTCGGCGCGTACCCAAATCAGCTGGGGCGCTGGCGCGCAATGACTCCGCTCTCGGCATGATCAGCGGCGCGCACATCCGGACGACTGCGGACTGGCAAGCATACGCGTTCGTCCCTCTCGCCGAACCAAATCTTTGTTAGAGGCTATCAGACCGGGCGCAACGAATGCGCTGCATAACAGCGGTGACGGAACCCATTCTAGAGCGCGGGCCCGTCCCAACCGTCGCGTGCGACCACCTCGCTGACGGGCCGTCGACGGGCGGGCCGGAACGTGTGCCCGGCACGAAGCCGGCCTACCGGGAGTAGACAACCCTGGACGTAGGTTTCGGGAATCCCGAGCAGCCGCCGCACCTCCTCCTCGCGATGCAGATGCAGGGTGGTGATGCAGGTCCCGTATCCCCTGGTGTGCAGCGCCAGCTGGAAGTTCCAGACCGCCGGGAAGACCGAGCCGTATAGCGTGGCCTGATAAAACGATTCATCGCCCTCGATGCGCGGCAGGTAGGGCTGATAGCAAGGGATCACCAGCAGCGGCACCCGTCTTTTTGGGCCCATGTTCCTCGATCCAACCACTCCGTCGAAGACATGATCCGGCCTTCCGGCGTTCCGGCCGGCACGAGGTTTGCGATCATCTGGCCACCGACCCGCAGCAGGTAGGCCGCGCGGTACAGCTCGGCGATCTCGTTGCGCAATGCCGGATCGGTCACCACCAGCCACCGCCAGGACTGCTGATTGGAGCCGTTGGCCGCCTGCAAACCGATGCGCAGGCACTCCCGAATGTCTTCCATGTCGACCGGCGCATCCAGGTCGAGCGTCTTGCGCGCCGAGCGGGTGGCGGTGAGGAGGTACTCGATATCCATCACGGTTGACCCCGCTTCGCAAGGCGCGCACCGAGTTCGATGAGGTACCGGTCGGGACCACCGAGGAACGCACTCCAGCTCAGCAGGCGCTTGAGGTACAGGTGCGCGTCGTGCTCCCAGGTGTAGCCGATCCCGCCGAACACCTGGATGGCCGTGTCGCCCACGGTGGCCAGTCGCCCGGCGAACGCCTTCGCCCGCAGCGCGGCAAGGTGCCTTTCCTCGTGGCCGGCATTATCGGCCGCCCACAGCGCGTGGATCACACCACTGCGGGCCAGCTCGACGGTCTCGAACATGTCAACGCACAGATGCTGGACCGCCTGGAAGGAGCCGATCGGCTGACCGAATTGCGTTCTGGTTTTGGCGTATTCAACGGCGATATCCATGACCGCGCGCGCGGCACCGAGAGCGTCGGCGGCAGTAGCGATCAGCGCGTCGTCCATCACCGCCGCGACGTCTTGCGGAGACGCCGCGGCCAGTCGCTGCGCGGGCGCCGATTCGAACGTGATACGGAACTGCTTGCGGGTCTGGTCGATACCACGCTCGGGCGCTACCGAAACGCCCGACGAGTCGGTCCGCACCGCGAAAAGCTCTGGGCCGCGGTCATCCTCGGCGAGCGCCAACAGGACGTCCGCGGCGGCGGCGTCGGGCACCTCGGCGATCTCGCCCCGCAACACGACGTCGCCGCCCTGGCTCGCGGCGACCAAAGCGTTTTCGCCCTCCAGGAAGCCGATGGTGGCGACCGTGGTGCCATCGGCGATCCCGCTCAACAGCCCGGCCGCGGTATCGGTAGCGCCGATCCGCGTCAACGCCCGGGCGGCGGCGACCGCGGTCGACAACCACGGCCCCGGATGCAGGGCAGCGCCTAGCTCTTCGGCCACGATGCCGGCCTCGACCATCGTCATGCCGGCGCCGCCGCACTCCTCCGGTACCAGCAGACCGGTCGCGCCGAGACCGGCAAGGCCACGCCACACCGCGTCATCGGTGCCGGTCGGGTCGTCGAGCAGTGGGCGCACATGATCCGAGATCGACGCCTTTTCGGCCAGAAAGCGCCGGGTGGTGTCGCGCAGCGCTACCTGCTCGTCGGTCAGTTCGAGGTTCATTTGCGCGGCAACCCGAGCACCCGCTGCGCGGTGATGTTCTTGTTGATCTGACTCGTGCCGCCCGCGATGGTGAGCGAGCGCGACGTCAGGCGGTAGTTCGCCCACGGCGCACCGGTGCCGCGGGTGCCGAGCACGTCAAAGGCCAGGGCGGCCATATCCTGCCCGATCTCACCCCACACGGTCTTGGCGAGGCTGGCCGAGGCAAAGGCATCACCGCCATGCAGAGTCGCCGAGATCGACCGCTGGCACAGGACTTCGAGATACTTGATGCGGAGCGCGATTTCGCCGAGGCGCCGCAGCGTCACGGGATCCTCGAGCGCGTCGGTGTGCGCGGCGATGTCGTCGACCAGTTCTTCCAGGCGCACCTGCATTTCGGCGTACAGCCGTGCGGCCCCGGCGCGCTCGTGGCTGAGCGTGGTGGTGGCCACCTGCCAGCCCGCATTCAGCGGACCGAGTAACGCGTCCGCCGGGACCCGCACATCGTGGAAGAACACCTCGGCGAAATCGGCGTCGCCGTTGAGCGTCACCAGCGGACGGACTTCGATGCCGGGCAGCGTCATGTCGACAATCAGGCAGGAGATGCCCTTGTGCTTCGGTGCGTCCGGATCGGTGCGCACGTACAGCTGGCACCAGTCCGCCCGATGCCCGAGCGAGGTCCAGATCTTTTGCCCGTTGACGACGAAGTCATCACCATCACGCACCGCGCGGGTGCGCAGTGCCGCGAGATCGGATCCCGCTTCGGGTTCCGACATCCCTTGGCACCAGATGTCGTCGGCGCGCATCATGCGGGGGAGCAGCGTGAGCTTCTGGTCTTCGGTGCCGTACTGCATGATTGCGGGAGCGATGTTGTTCAGCCCAATGACGTTGAGCGGCATCGGGGCTCGAGCGCGCGTGGTCTCTTCGGTGTAGACGAGTTGCTCGAGAACGGTCGCTCCGCGGCCGCCGTACTCGCGGGGCCACGAGACCGCGGCCCAGCCCGCGTCGGCCATCGTCGCGCTCCACGCGCGCAGCATCTCGATTGCGGCGTCGTCACGTCCAGCGGGACGACGGGCGGCCACCAGCTCGTCGGTCAGGTTCTCCGACAGCCAGTCGCGCAGCTCTGTGCGGAACTGTTCCACTTCCGCGGGGTAGGAGAAGTCCACGTTCCTCTGTCGTTAGCGTCTTTAGCCCTTGCGACCAAGCCGGACTTTACGGTTGAGCAGATAGTTGGTCAACAACGTCGGCAGCCACGATCAGCTCCCGTTGCGTTGGGGTTCAGGGAATGCGACCTCGGTGTTGCCCGGCATCGCGCTGACGCCGCGTCGCTCACACACGTCCAGCACCTCGTCCACGATCGACGCGGGCACGAGGAACTTTTCTGTCGACGAGATCTCCTCGAGATGCGCCTGGATGTCTTCGGCCGTCGGTTGGCTGTCGGCGTCCGCGAGCCACCCTTCGCTCAGGCCGACGAACACTCGCGCGTAGCGGCCGGCGGCGGCCGAATAGTTGCGGTGGGTGAACGTGCAGGCGCTGCTGGCGAGAAAAGTCACCAGCGGGACGACGAGCTCGGGCCTGATGGCCCGCATGAAGCCGGATTCGGCGAGGAACTTCTCGTCGCCGACGGTCTCGGTGACCATCCGCGAGAAACCGGTCGGCATAACGGAGTTGGCGACGATACCGTGCGCCTCGCCTTCGATCGCGATCACGTTCGTCAACCCCACCAGGCCGGCCTTCGCCGCGGCGTAGTGGGCCTCCATCGGCTGACCGAAGATCCCGGCGGACGACGAGATGAACACGAACCGCCCGCCCCCGTTTTTCTTCATCACGCGGTACGCGGGCTGAGAGAGATGAAAGCCGCCGTCGAGATGTACGCGCAGCATTCGAGTCCAGTCGTCAAGCGAGAGGTCCTCGAAGGGCACACTGCCGAAAATGCCGGCGTTGCTGATCACGGCGTCCAGCCGCCCGAACGCGCTTACGGCCGCGTCGATAATCGCTTGGCCGCCTGCGGGGTTGTCCACCGAGTCGTAGGAGGCGACGGCGGCGCCACCGTCGTTCTTGATTTCGTCGACCACGTCATCGGCGACGCCGGAGTCCGCACCCTCGCCGCGCATCGAGCCGCCGACGTCGTTGACTACCACCGCGGCGCCCCGGCGCGCCAGGTCCAATGCGTACAGCCGACCGAGTCCGCGGCCGGCGCCCGTCACCACGGCGACCTGTCCGGTGAAGTCAATCACCATGCGCTCCTTGCCTGAGTGCGTCGCTGTCCGCGACAGCCCGATCCGATTGACTGCAGTGGCACCGGACTCTACGGTGGAACAGATATTTGGTCAACGAAGTCCAAACGGTTCGGGAGATTGAGTTGTCCACCGACGTTCGTGGTGACCGGTTGCCGGGCCTCGGCATGCTCGCCTCCGCGCTCGCGGGACGACCCGTGGCGGTGGCCGCGCTGCGACCGGGGGAACCGTCGTGGACCGACGGGCAGACGATTCACGTCGATGCCGGCGCGAGCGCCCGCGGGCAGCTCGGAGCTGTTGCCGTGCAAGCCTCGATGATCGCGGCCGGCAGCCTGGATCCGGACGTGATGCGCCGCCTGCTCCGCCACCCTAGGCTGGCCAGGCGCTACCTGGCGGTGGAGGGGCACCGCGCACTGCTCGCCAATGGCCACCTGCTGCCGGGCGTTCTGGCATCCCTGGGCGACCGCGACACCGCGAGTCGCAGCGATTCGCCCGCCGCTTCGCTGCGGATCGCCGACCAACAACCGCCGATCGACGACCCGCCGCCGGAATTCGGCGTCATCCGGGCGGCGAAGGTACTGGCCGCGTCCTCCCGGGCGGCCGAACAACGCGACGGGGAAAACCCGGGGCATGTCCCGAGGAACCGGCGAAATCAGGAGCGCGCCAACGAACTGGAGGAACTCGGCGACGACGAGATCGACGATTCCGACGATCCCGATATGTTCACCAGCCCGGTGGGCGGCGGCGGATTCATCGGCAAGTGGCTGAAGAAAATGCTGTCTTCCGCGCGTAAGACCGGCAGCGGCGGCGGACCGCCCGGCGCCGACAGCCCGACGCATCGGACAAACTTCGCCAAGCGCGGGTTGCATGCGGTGACATCGCTGGCTACCACGACGACCGAGGACGGCGAAGACCAGCGAGCCCTGACGACCACGGACGGCGTCACGTATCCGGAATGGGACGTCACGCGCAAGAAGTACCGGCCTGCGTGGTGCACCGTGCGCGAGGTCGAGCCGGAGATCAAGGCATCGGCGACGCATGCGATCGACAACGCCATCAGCCTGCGCCGCCCGCTGTCCCGGCTCGGGATGGGCCTGCACCGGCGCCACCGGCAGCCGCAGGGCGACGACATCGACATCGACGCGGCGGTCGAGGCCCGCGTCGAGGTGTTGGCCGGGTCGGTGCCCGACGAGGCGGTCTACCTCGACAGCCTGCGACGCCGGCGGGATCTGTCGGTGCTGCTCCTGCTCGACGTGTCGGGGTCGGCCGCGGAGCCCGGCACCGTCGGGCGGACGGTGCACGAGCAACAGCGCACGGCCGTCGCCAACCTCACCGTCGCGCTCCACGACCTGGGTGACCGCGTCGCGCTCTACGCCTACTACTCGCAGGGCCGGCGTGCGGTGAGCGTGGTGCCGGTCAAGCGATTCGATGATCATCTCAATACGCGAGTCATGAAGCGGCTCAACAGCCTTGAACCCGGCGCGTTTTCGCGCCTCGGCGCGGCCATCCGGCACGGCTCGGCGGTGTTGGAGGCGCGCGGAGGCACGTCGCGGCGGCTGTTGGTGGTGCTTTCCGACGGGCTCGCGTACGACCACGGGTACGAGCGGGCCTATGGCGCCGCCGACGCGCGCCGTGCCTTGGCCGAGGCCCGCCGCCGCGGCACCGGCTGCGTATGCCTGACCATCGGCGCGGGGACCGACGTGCCGTCGCTGCGCCGGGTCTTCGGTGGCGCCGCGCACGCCACGATCGCGCACCCGGACCAACTGGCCGGTGTGATCGGGCCGCTGTTCCGGTCCGCGCTGCGTTCGGCCGAGGTCCGCCGCAGGGTGTCGTGACGTGCCAAGGAATGCGATTGGTTCAGATGCGGAGCCTAAACCAGCTCGTCAGAGCCCTTGAAACAAACATCTGTTCCAAGATAGGCTCCATTCACCGTGGGTAGCAGAAGGGAAGCTATGGCCAACGAGTCCGGGCTTGCGTACCGGAACGGCACGATCCCCGAGGCTGCGGGGGCGCGGCCCTACTACAAGGCGATCGGCGGCGAGGAAGCCATTTTCCAGGCGGCGTACCGCCAGGGTCTGGCACTCGTCCTGAAGGGGCCGACGGGTTGCGGCAAGACCCGTTTCGTCGAGGCGATGGCTTACGATCTCGGCCGGCCGCTGATCACCGTCGCCTGCCATGACGACCTCACCACCGCGGACCTCGTCGGCCGGTATCTGCTGCAGGGCGACGAGACCGTGTGGGTGGATGGCCCGCTGACGCGGGCGGTGCGCGAGGGGGCGATCTGCTATCTCGACGAGGTGGTGGAAGCGCGGCAGGACACCACCGTGGTGCTGCATCCACTCGCAGATCATCGGCGGCAGCTGCCGATCGAGCGTCTCGGTGTCACCCTGGACGCCGCGCCCGGATTCGGCCTTGTGGTGTCCTACAACCCCGGTTATCAAAGCGTGCTGAAGGACCTCAAGGATTCGACCCGGCAGCGGATGGTCGCCATCGAATTCGATTTTCCCGCAGCCGATGTCGAAGAGGGGATCGTCGCACACGAGGCCGGTGTGGACGCCGCCACCGCCGCGGAGCTGGTGCGTTTCGGCCAAGCCATCCGCCGGCTGGAAACCGGCGGGTTGCGCGAGGTTGCGTCGACCCGCCTGCTGATCGCGGCGGGCATGCTTGTCGCAGAAGGGCTGACCATGCGGGAGGCGGCTCGGGCCGCGATCGCCGGGCCGCTCACCGACGACGTGGCGGTGGGCAGGGCCCTGGGTGAGATGATCGAGATCTATCTGGGCGGGGTGGGCGAATGATTGACGCTGTATACCGCCGCCGCTAGGGTCTGAACAAATATTAGGTTTGTTCGGATCAGCGTGCGCGAGTTTGTCACCCGGGAGGTCAGATGTCCTACGAAAGCAGCGCTGAGCCGATCAAGGTCGGCTACCTGATGGACTTCACGCTGCCACCGGGATTTCCCGAGGAGATGAAGGCCGACTTCACGCGGTGCTTCGACCTGATATTCGAGGAGGCCGTGGCACTCGGGTCGATGGACCGGCCCGTCCAGATGGTGTACCGCGAAGTGGAGGGCCTGCCCAAGGGATCGGTCAAGGCTGTGATCGACGCGTTCGGTGAGCTCGTGGACGAAGGCTGCCTGGTGGTGTTCGGGCCGCACATCACCGACAACTGCGTGCCGACCCGCGAGGCGATCGAAGAACGGTTCAAGGTACCGGCGATCAGCGTCACCGGCACCGACGACTGGTTGGGCGAATGGACATTCTCCTTCCCGCAGGGCTCGATGACCGACGAGCCGATCTTCATCGCGGACCTCGTCGCCAAACGCGGACTCTCCGAAGTCGGAGTCCTCGTGGAGCAGAACCTGATCGGCGAGAGCTACCTGAAGAATCTGCGAAGCGCATGCCGCCGCAAAGGGATTCGCATCGTCGCGGAAGCGGCGATCGCCCAGACCGCGCAAGATATCAATGGCGCCGTCCGCACGCTGCACGAAGCCAAGGCCGAGGCGATCGTGCATCTGGGCTTCGGCTTCGGCATTGTCTTCATCAACCCGGCGTTGGAAGCCGTCAATTGGGATCCACCGCGATTCACCACCACGGCGTTCCAGAACGCCTGGGTGAACCCGATCATGTGGAACGCGTTCATGGGCTGGATCGGGGTCGACCAGTACGACGAGAAGAATCGGCTCGGCCAGGAGTTCCTCGACCGGTATGCGCAGAAGTACGACGGCAGGCGCCCGGAGTATTGCGTGCCCGTGGTCAACCGTGACGTCGCCGCGACGTTGGTGCGGGCGTTCAGCGACTCCCACCCGCTCAGCCCGCGCGGCGTCAAGGAGGCGCTGGAGCGGGTGAAGATGATGCCCGCCGCGTCCGGCGCACCCGGCACCCGGGTGTCCTTCGGCAAGTGGACGCGGCGGGCCTGGATGGGCGCGGGCTATCTGGTGGCGCGAACCCTCGACGCCGACGGCGTCAACTCGCACCTGGTGGACCGTTTCGGAGAGTGAGGCTGAAGACAAATGAGTCCTGACCAATCCGCACCGCTTGTCGCGGACGAGAAGCCGGAACCCACGCAGCGCAGCACTAAGCGCGGCTGGGGCGGCTGGATAGCCGGGGCCGCCCTGGCGGCGTTCACGCTCTTCTTCATTGCGAATGCCCGCGTCGCCCTCGACCCGCGCGTCGCCAACCCGAACGTGCGGGGCCGGCCGCGCCCGGTCAGGTTCGCCTTTGGGCTGGACTACATCGGGTTCCTGGATGGTGCCACTGTGGTGGCGCTCATTGTGTTGCTGCTGGTCTTCATCAGAGGCTGGCGACGGAATCCGGGCAGTCCGGTGATGTTGATGTTCCTCTGCACCTCGTTGATCGTGTGGCAGGACCCGATCATGAACTGGTCGCCGTTCGCGGTCTACAACCCCGACCTCGTCCACTGGCCGGAGTCTTGGCCGCTGGTGTCGTTGTCGCCGACGGTCGAACCGTTCGTGGTGTTCGGCTACGTGATGTTCTATTTCGGCCCCTACTTCCCGGCGGTCTGGATCGTGCGCAAACTGCAGGCCAAATACGGACCCGAGGCTTTCGTGTCGCGCCACCCGTTGGTCTGCCTGGGCCTGGTGACGATGGCGATCGGCTTCGTCATGGATGCGTTTCTGGAGAACACCCTCATCCACTGGGGCATGTACATCTACTCCCAGGTGATTCCGTGGGGCTCGGTATTCACCGGGACGCCATTCCAATTCCCGCTGATCTGGGAGTCGTTCTCGGTGACGTTCGTGATGGTGCCCGCGGCGATCCTCTGCTATCGCGACGACACCGGGAAGTCGGTGGCGGAGAAGCTGGCCGCGAAAGCGAAGATCTTCCCCACCCGTCCGGTGCTCGGCACCTTCCTGGTGATGTTCGCCATCATCAACGTGTCGTACTTTGCTTACGGGGCGTGGTTCTGGGCCATCAAGGTCAGCCATGCGACGACCTCCGTTGCCTGCCCGTGGCCTTATCCGGAGGCCAAAGTCTATGATCCACAAGGGTTTTACGAACAGGCAGGCGCCCAAGGCCCGTACTCGGTCGGCATCTGGTCGACCTGGGCGAGCGGGGAGCCAAACGGACGGCCCCATGTCGACCCGCCGCCGCCGGGTCAAGGCCCCTGTGCGAGCAAGAATGGCTGATCCGCGCACGGTCGTCGTCACCGGTGCGTCCCGCGGACTGGGTTTCGCATCGGTCGTCCGCCTGTACCGCGAGGGGTGGCGCGTGGTCGCGGCCATGCGCACCCCCGACCGCGGGATGCCGCTCCTCCGGGAAGCGACTGGGGCCGGTGCAGATGACGATCGGCTGATCGGCGTCCAGCTCGACCTCTTGGACGCCGGGTCGATATCCGCGGCGGCAAAGGCAATCGAAGAAGCCGTGGGCACGCCGTATGCCATCGTGCACAACGCGGGGATCTCCGCCGCCGGGATGGTGGAGGAGACGGATATGGCGTTGTGGCAGAAGATGTTCGGCACCCACGTCATGGGCCCCGTCGCGCTCACTCAGGCCCTGTTGCCGTCGATGCGGGCGGCGGGGGAGGGGCGCATCGTGCTGGTCGCCAGCACAGCGGGAGTGCGCGGTCAGCCGGCCACCGCGCCGTACTCGGCGTCCAAAGGCGCCATGGAGCGGTGGGGCGAGTCCATGGCGTGCGAGATCGCGCCCTTCGGTCTCGGTGTCACCGTTTTGGTAACCGGCACGTACGACACCGACATCATCACCGACGCGGGCACCATCGACGACCGGAACTTCGACGGCCCCTACGCCCGGCTGCACAACACCATGAACACCCGGGGGAGGTTCGCGATGAAACTCGCCAGGCCACCTGAACGGTTCACCGACGGACTGCTCGAGGCGCTCGCCGACCAGAAGCCGTTCCGCCGCCGTGGCGTAGGTCCCGATGCCTCAATGTTGCTGGTGTTCAACAGGATTCTCCCGGCGTCGGGGATGCACCACCTGTCGCGGACGGTGTTGGGCATACCCAAACAGGGGTCGATGCGGGGCGGGGCATGGCCATTGACAGTTGGTCAAAAGGCGATGGTGCTCGCCGCACGCGTTCTTCCGCAGCCGGTGCTGCAGCGTTTGGCCTCGCTGGCGGCGAAGCGCCGCAAGGGACGGCAAGGGATCGAAGGAGACGAGGGGTAAGTATGGAACAGCTTTTCGACGACCTGGAGGATTTCGGCGCCTTCGACGACGCGATCTCCGGTGACGTGCGCGACCCGTACACCGAACTGGCGCGGCTGCGCCGAGAGGAACCAGTGCAGCGACTGGAGACTTCGGGCGCACTTCCGCACGAGGAATCGCTGCCGATGTTCATCGTGTATCGCCACGAGGATATCCAGCAGATGCTGCGCGACAACGAGACGTTTTCCTCGTCGGCGGTCATCGCCGCGTTCGGCCCCGTGCTGGGGGAAGGCGTGATGCTCGGCATGGACGAGCCAATCCACGGCCGGCTGCGCTCATTGGTGTCGAAAGCGTTCTCGCAGAAGTCATTGGCGCGCTGGCAGGACGAGTTGGTCAGCCGCGTGGCAAATGGCCTGATCGACAACTTTGCCCCTAAGGGCAAGGCAGATCTGGTCAAGGAGTTCACCTTCGACTATCCGAGCCAGATCATCGCGGGCCTGTTGGGTTTGCCGGAAAAGGACTACCCACAGTTCCAGCGGTGGTCGATATCGCTGCTGAGTTGGCTGATGAATCCGGAACGCGGGCTTGCGGCCTCGGCCGCCCTGTGCGACTACTTCGCCCCGATACTCGAAGCCCGCCGGGCCGAGCCGAAGGACGACCTGATCAGCGCACTGGCTGAGGCGGAGATCGACGGGGAGAAGCTCGCGGACGAGGAGATCTTCTCGTTCCTTCGGCTGCTGCTCCCCGCCGGCGTCGAGACGACCTACCGGTCGCTGGGCAGCCTGCTGCTCGCGCTGCTCTCCGACCCCGCGCAGTTGGATGCCATCCGCGCGGACAGGTCGCTGCTGCCGCAGGCCATCGAGGAGGGTGTGCGGTGGGAACCGCCCCTGTTGACCATCACCCGGGTGGCGACTCGCGACACCGAACTCGGCGGCGTGACGATCCCGGCCGGGGCGACGGTGATGCCGATGCTGGGTTCGGCGAACCGGCAAGAAGATCGCTACCCGGACCCCGACACGTTCAACATTCACCGACAAGCCAAGGCAAATCTGGGCTGGGGACACGGCGTGCACGTCTGCCTCGGCATGCACCTGGCGCGGCTGGAAATGCGCACCGCCATCAACCTTTTGCTCGACCGGCTGCCAAACCTGCGGTTGGACCCCGACGCGGACGACCCGCACATCCGCGGGCAGGTTTTCCGCTCGCCGACGTCGGTTCCGGTGCTGTTCGACCCCCAATAGCCAGCCCCGCAAAGGTTGCAGCTTGCCAATCGGCTAGTTTCCGGTAAGGCTCTCCGTAGGGTAACCAGCGCTCTGCGAGACGCCCCGCCACGAGTGAGAAGAGAGTGACAGATATGACTGAGGCTGTAAAGGTCCGCTTCGAGCCGAAGATGATGATCGACGGCAAGCTCGTCGACGGGCAGGCCGGCACCTTCACGAACATCAACCCGGCGACCGAGGAGTCGCTCGGGGAGGTCGCCGACGCGTCCAAGGAGGACATGCACCGGGCGATCGACGCCGCCCGCCGCGCCTTCGACGAGAGCGACTGGTCGACCAACCGGGAGCTGCGTAAGCGCTGCCTGTTGCAGCTGCACGAGGCGATCGAATCGGAGAAGGAAGAGCTGCGCGAGGAGCTCATCTTGGAGGTGGGTTCGCCTCGGGCCATCACGTTCGGCCCGCAGCTGGACGCCCCGCTGGAAGACGGGCTGCGCTACCCCGCCAGGTTGATCGATGAGTACGCGTGGGAAACCGATCTCGGTGACAAGGTGATCAGCCTGACCGGCACGCTGACCACCCGCAAAGTCTGGCGCGAGCCGGTGGGCGTGGTCGGCGCGATCGTGCCATGGAACTTCCCGTTCGAGGTCACGATCAACAAGCTGGGCCAGGCGCTGGGCACCGGCAACACCGTGGTGCTCAAGCCGGCGCCGAACACCCCGTTCAACGCGACCCGCCTGGGCCGGCTGATCGCCGAAAAGACCGACATTCCGGCCGGCGTCGTCAACGTCGTCACCGCGTCGGATCACTTTGTGGGCGAAGAGCTTACGCTGTCGCCCAAGGTTGACCTGATCTCGTTCACCGGGTCGACGGTGGTTGGCCAGCGGATCATGGAAAAGGGCGCCGCGACCATGAAGCGGCTGTTCCTGGAGCTCGGCGGCAAGTCGGCCACCATTGTGTTGGAGGACGCCGATTTCGGGATGGCGTGCGCGATCGGCATCGCGCCGTGCATGCACGCCGGGCAGGGCTGTGCGAATCCCACCCGGATGCTGTTGCCGCGGTCTCGCTACGACGAGGGTGTGGAGATTCTCAAGAGCATCTACGAGAACGTCACGTGCGGCGACCCGCAGGACCCCGGAACCCTGTGCGGACCGGTAATTTCGGAGGTACAGCGCAATCGCGTGATGGGCTACATCAGGAAGGGCGTCGAGGAGGGTGCCACGGCGCTGGTCGGCGGTCCGGATGCGCCCACCGGCTTCGACAAGGGATATTTCGTCAGACCAACGCTTTTCACTAACGTGGACAACTCCATGACGATCGCCCAGGAGGAGATCTTCGGCCCGGTGCTGGCGGTCATCCCGTTCGACGACGAGGAGGACGCGATCCGGATCGCCAACGACAGCAAGTACGGGCTGGCGGGCAACGTGATGTCGGGCTCGCTGGAACGTTCACTGGCGGTGGCGCGCCGGATCCGGGCCGGCTTCATGGGCGTCAACGGCGGCGCACCCTATGGCGCCGACACACCGTTCGGCGGATACAAGTACAGCGGGGTGGGACGCCAGAACGGCGTCGCCGGGTTCGACCAGTACACCGAGATCAAGTCGGTCGGATATCCCGCCGGCTAACGGATCAGGCTTTCGTCGAGATTGCCGTCATGGCTGTGGGTTTGGCTCGATCACGACTATGGCGGCAATCTCGGCGTCAGCTCGGTCAGCCGGGCGCGACGGGCCGCTTCAAGGTACAGACGATGCTCCATTCGAAGTAGTGGTCGCCGCCTCTGTCATAGTCCTTGAAGCGGTGGGCAACCTGGGTGCGTTGCACCGACGACCCCACGATCTCCCAGCCCTGTTCTCCGTAGGCCTGCGTGAGACGGTTCGCCTCGTCCAACACCGTCTGTAGGGATTCGTTCGTGTACGAGACGAAGGTGCTCTCCCATTTCTGCGGGTACCAGTTGCCGTCCGATGCCAGCCACCAACCGGGGCCCGGTGAAGGGGTGCTCACGGTGTTCACATCGGGGCACCCTACGTCGCTGAGGCTTCAGGAAATATGAAGCGAACATGACCGACGCACTACGCACCGCCGAAGAGCTGGTGTCGACCGTAGGGGAACGCTTTGCCCCGCCGCGGCGGCTGTACCTGTCTTGACCTAATATTTGTTCAGCTCGTACATTGGAGTCTACGTTCATTACGCCCCGGTTGGCCTGCGCTGTGGGTGATTGCTTGGATGCCGAGGAGTTCCGTTGAGCGATTTCGAGTCGGTCGATTTCTTCACTGACCCGGCCCTGGTCCCGGACCCGTACCCCTATTTCGATCACTTGCGGCAGCGTTGCCCCGTGCTGCCGCAACCCGGGGCGGGGGTGGTGGCGATAACGGGGCACTCCGAAGCGCTCGCCGTCTATAAAGACCCGGCGTTCTCGTCATGTGTGTCGGTCGCTGGCCCGTTCTCCGGGTTGCCCTTCGAGCCCGAGGGCGACGACATCGGTGCGCTGATCGAACAGCATCGTTCGCAGATTCCGATGAGCGAGCACATCGTCACCCAAGACCCTCCGGACCACACCCGTACGCGGGGACTGCTCAGCCGTCTGCTGACACCCAAGCGGCTCAAGGAAAATGAAGAATTCATGTGGCGGCTCGCGGATGAGCAGCTCGACGAATTCGTGTCCCGCGGATCGTGTGAGTTTCTCGATGACTACGCGCGACCGTTCTCGGGGCTGGTGATCGCCGACCTCCTGGGAGTTCCGCCCGAAGACCACGAGGAGTTCCGTGTGGCCTTCTCCGGCAAGGTCTCAGGCGGAATCGAGGACGACTCGATGACGCGCGCGCACAACCCGCTGGAATACCTCGACGAAAAGTTCACCACCCATATCACCGAACGCCGACGCCAACCCCGGGAGGATGTGCTGACCGAGCTCGCACAGGCCAAGTATCCCGACGGTTCGACTCCCCAAGTCATCGACGTCGTACGGCTCGCAACCTTCCTTTTCGCGGCCGGCCAAGAGACCACGACGAAGTTGCTCAGCTTCGGCATCCGAATGATCGCCGAGAACCCTGAGTTACAGACGTTGCTCCGCGAAGACCGCAGCAAGATTGCAACTTTCGTCGAAGAGACGCTGCGCATGGAAAGCCCGGTCAAGTGTCACTTCCGCATGGCCCGCACCTCGACGTCAATCGGCGACATCGCAATTCCGGCCGGCAGCACGGTGATGCTCCTGCCCGGCGCGAGTAATCGAGACGCGCGTAAGTTCGACCAACCCAACGAGTTCCACATCGATCGGCCGAACGTCCGCGAACACGTGGCTTTTGGGCGCGGCAACCATTCCTGCCCCGGTGCGCCGCTGGCGCGGGCGGAGGGACGGATTTCGCTCAACCGCGTGCTCGACCGGATGTCGGACATCAGGATTGTCGAGGCGGAGCACGGTCCGGCGGATGGGCGCCGCTATACCTACGAACCGACCTGGCAGATGCGGGGTCTCACCGAGCTGCACCTCGAATTCACACCGGTCGCGTGAGCACAACCGAGATCGCCAGGTGGGACCCCGACTTCACCGAGCGGCTGGTCGGCGCGGTCGAACCCGTTGCCCGGCGCTGGTTTCGGTACGAGGTGCGGGGACTGGAGTCGTTCCCGGCAAGGGGTGGCGTCCTGGTGGTGGCTAACCATTCGGGCGGCATGCTCACGCCTGATGTGCTGATTTTCGCCGCAGCCTTTTACGGCGCGTTCGGCTACGACCGCCCGCTGTACACGCTCGGTCACGACGGGCTTTTCCCGGGGCCGATGGCCGATTGGCTGGCCCGCTTGGGCGTGATTCACGCCAGCACGGGAAACGCCACCGACGCGCTGCGGTCGGGTGGCGTCGTGCTGGTCTTCCCCGGCGGTATCTACGATGCCTACCGGCCGACGCTGGCCGAAAACGTGATCGACTTCAACGGGCGTACCGGATATGTCAGGTCCGCCATCGACGCCGGGGCGCCGATCGTCCCAGCCGTGTCCATTGGCGGGCAGGAAAGCCAGCTGTTCTTGACCCGCGGCGGGTGGCTGGCGAGGCGGCTCGGCCTGTCCCGGTTCCGGTCGGACATTTTGCCGCTAACCCTGGGTATTCCGTTTGGGCTCAGCGTCATCGTGCCGTTCAACCTCCCGCTGCCGACCAAGATCGTCGCCCAGGTCCTGCGACCGATCGACGTGGTAGCCCGATTCGGCTGTGACCCGGACGTTTCCGACGTCGACGCGGAAATCCGGTCGCAAATGCAGACGGCCCTCGACCGGCTGGCCCGCCAGCGGCGGTTCCCCATTCTGGGCTGAGCCGACGGCCCTACGCTGGCGTGTCAAAAAAGCCCGCCGCCGAGCGGATTTCACGGAATGCGCAAACCATGGCGTCGGTCATCTCATGGGTGTCGCCAAACGTGCGGTCATCGGCGATGACCGAGATGTTGAGCTGGTCGACATAGCTCCACACGGTGATGTTGATGCCGCATCCGGCGATCAGCGGACCGGCCGAATAGATCTCACCGACCGGAGCGCCGGCGAAATGACCCCGCTCGCGCGGTCCCGCGACGTTAGACACGGGAAGGTTGAACAGCCTGGTCTGCGCATTCCGTCGGGCCAACCATTTGAAGGCCGGGGGCGCCGCGAAGGGCGGCAGGTAGGTGATCAACTTGCCATACAGCTCGGGACCGAACAGCTCATTGTTTTCTTTGGCGATCGCGGTGCTCGTAGCCGTCAGCCGCACGCGCTCCAACGGGTCGCCGACGTGCGTGGGCAGCGACACCGCCATGCCGCCGAGCTCGTTGCCGCTGATCCGGTGTGGCGACCTGTCCGTACTGGCCGGGACGGATGCAACGAGGGGCCGGTCCGCGCTCCCGTCGTAGCGCAACAGCAACTGCCGCAAGGCACCCGCGGCGCTCGCCATCACCACGTCGTTGACCGTGATCTGCAGGGTTTTACCGGTCTCCTTCACTTGTGCCAGCGACAGCGTCGCGGTCGCAAAAGTCCGCACCGGTGACACCACGTGGTTGATGAATGTCGGCGGCGCGTGCAGCATTCGGGCGAGGTCAGGCTGCGTGCCACGCTCGCGGGCGCGTCGGCGCAGCCGCCGTACTCCAGAAAGCGCGTCTGTCATCACCCGGGGGAGCGCAGCCAACTGTTGGGCATGGTCGCGGCCCGCCGTGCGTAGCATCTCGCCTTTGGACGGCGGCACACACGTCGTCTCGTCGTCGCATTCGTCCTGCACCGCGCCCGACAGATCCATGATCCGGGCTAGAAGATTCGACGATGCCACGCCGTCGGCCAGGGCGTGGTGCAGCTTTCCGATGATGGCGAATCTGTGGCCGGCCATGCCTTCGGCGAAATAGAACTCCCAGAGCGGGCGGCTGCGGTCCAGTGGGGTAGTGGCGATGTTCCCGATGACTCCGTCGAGCTCTCGGCGCCCACCGGGGCTGGGCACCCGGATGCGTCGCAGGTGATAGTCGAGATCGACGTCGCAATTCTGCAGCCACATCGGATGATGCAGTCGCCACGGGATGGCGACGAGCTTGTAGCGCAACGGATCCAGGCGGTGCAGTCGCCGAAGCAAGGTGTGGCGGAAGAGCTCGAAATCGAAGTCGCCCGGGTAGTCCGCGGCATCGACGATCGCCACCTTCAACGTGTGCGTGTGCAGGTTCGGCGTCTCGCTGTACAGCAGCATCGCATCCATGCCGTTGAGCCGTTTCACCGCTTCGCCCCGCCCGTTCATTCCGCGTGCTCCGGGATTCGACCGACGCGGTATTCGACCATTATCGGCATGCGGCGGGGGTTGTGAACAAATTTCTGGTCCGAAGAGTCCGGGAGGCGCCCAAAACCACCCCGCCCCGCGCCCTCCCAACGCGTTGGTTGACAATCGACGCAAGACTCACCTCTACCAACACCTGAGGTCCTAGCGTCAAAGGAGACACAACCATGGCTGAAGCCGTCATCGTCGAGGCAGTGCGCTCACCGATCGGGAAGCGTAACGGCGGGTTGTCCGGCGTACACCCGGCGGACCTGTCCGCGCAGGTGCTCAACGGGTTGGTGGAGAAGGCCGGCGTCGACCCCGAGATCGTCGACGACGTCATCTGGGGCTGCGTGATGCAGGCCGGTGAACAGGCCCTCGACATCGGCCGGACCGCCCTGCTGGCCGCCGGCTGGCCGGAGACCGTTCCGGGCGTGACGGTCGACCGCCAGTGCGGCTCGAGCCAGCAGTCCATCCACTTCGCGGCCGCCGGCGTGGTGGCCGGGCACTACGACGTCGTCGTGGCCGGCGGCGTGGAGTCGATGTCGCGGACCCCGATGGGCTCGTCGCTGGCAAACGGCGGGCGGCCCTACCCGAAGACCTTCCTGGACCGCTACGAAGGAAAGATCCCCAACCAGGGCCTCGGCGCGGAGATGATCGCCGAGCAGTGGGGCCTGGACCGCACCGCGCTCGACGAGTTCTCCCTGGGCTCACACGAAAAGGCTGCGGCCGCACAGGATTCCGGCGCCTATGACGACCAGATCGTGGGCATCAGGGACCAGGACGGCAACGTGGTCCTCAAGGACGAAGGCATCCGTCGCGGCACCCCGATGGAGAAGATGGCGTCGCTGAAGCCGGCGTTCAAGGAAGACGGCGTGATCCACGCCGGCAACTCCTCGCAGATCTCCGACGGTTCGGCCGCGCTGCTGTTCATGTCGGCCGAGAAGGCGAAGTCGCTGGGCCTCAAGCCAATCGCGAAGGTGCACACCGCGACGCTGGCCGGCGCCGACCCGGTGATCATGCTGACCGCGCCCATCCCGGCCACCCAGAAGGTGCTGAAGCGCTCCGGGCTCTCCATCGGTGACATCGGGGCCTACGAGGTCAACGAGGCGTTCGCGCCCGTCCCGCTCGCGTGGCTGAAGGACATTGGCGCCGACGAGAAGAAGCTCAATCCCAACGGCGGCGCGATCGCGCTGGGCCACCCGCTCGGCGGCTCGGGTGCGCGGTTGATGACGACGCTGCTGTACCACATGCGGGACAAGGGAATTCGCTACGGCCTGCAGACCATGTGCGAGGGCGGCGGCCAGGCCAACGCGACCATCG
This sequence comes from uncultured Actinomycetota bacterium, assembly GCA_963850895.1. GTDB lineage: Bacteria > Actinomycetota > Actinomycetes > Mycobacteriales > Mycobacteriaceae > Mycobacterium. The sequence continues at coordinate 125,259 of CAWKNK010000018.1, forward strand.
TGGAGTTGCTGTGACGGACGTTGCCAGCGACCAGCCGGCGGTGCTGGTCGAGCGCCGCGGCAACGTCATGGTGATCACCATCAACCGGCCCGAAGCCCGCAACGCGGTCAACGGTGCCGTCAGCATCGGCGTCGGGGACGCGCTCGACGAGGCGCAACACGACCCTGAGGTGCGGGCCGTGGTGATCACCGGCGCGGGCGACAAGTCGTTCTGCGCCGGCGCCGACCTCAAGGCGATCTCGCGCCGGGAGAACCTGTACCACCCCGACCACGGCGAGTGGGGTTTCGCCGGTTACGTGCACCACTTCATCGACAAGCCCACCATCGCTGCGGTCAACGGCACCGCGCTGGGCGGCGGCACCGAGCTGGCCCTGGCCAGTGACCTGGTGGTGGCCGACGAGCGGGCCAAGTTCGGGCTGCCGGAGGTCAAACGCGGACTGATCGCGGCCGCCGGTGGCGTCTTCCGGATCGTGCAGCAGCTGCCGCGCAAGGTGGGGATGGAGCTGCTGCTGACCGGCGAGCCGATCACCGCCTCCGACGCCTTCGAATGGGGCCTGATCAACCAGGTCGTCAAGGAGGGCTCGGTGCTGGAAGCCGCGCTGGCCCTGGCCGCGCGGGTGACCGTCAACGCGCCGCTGTCGGTGCAGGCCAGCAAGCGCATTGCCTCCGGGGTCGACGACGGCGTCATCACCGACGAAGAAGCGGGTTGGGCGCGCACCATGAACGAGATGGGCGTCCTGATCAGGTCCGAAGACGCCAAGGAGGGGCCGCTGGCGTTCGCCGAGAAGCGCGAGCCGGTCTGGAAGGCGCGCTAGCCCGGTGACGATGCGCGCCGGAACGGCGTGCTGTGGGGGTACACCCAGCCGCGAAGCGGCGAGGGGGCGAGGCGGGCAATCAAGCTAGGTCGCCAGGACGTTCACCCCGCGCTGGAACGCGGCGGGCAGCAGCGTGCATGCGGGCACGATGGCCCGGCGCGTCACCGGCGGGGTACTGGCCAGCACCAGTGCGCGGGTGAGTAGCCGGTAGTTGCGGGTAATCCGTTGCCACGCAAGCTCATACGACGATGGCACCTCGTCGACGATGGCGGCGACGGCCGCGGCCGCTTGCTTGACCGCGAGGCTGATGCCCTCGCCGGTCAGCGCGTCCTCGTACCCCGCCGCGTCGCCCACCAGCAGCACCCGCCCCGCGACCCGGCGGGAGACCACCTGCCGCAACGGCCCGCACCCGCGCGCCTCGCCCCGGCCGGCGCCCTGCAACTGCCGGGCCAGCCAGGGGAACCAGGCCAAGTCGGGCCGTCCACGCGACAAGATCGCCACGCCCACCAGATCCGGTTCCACCGGCGTCACGTACGCCTCGCCCCAACGCGACCAGTGCACCTCGACGAACTCCGACCACGCCGGCACCCGGTAATGCCAGCGCACGCCGTAGCGCCGCGGTGTTCCGGCGTGCGCCGTGATTCCGGCGGCCCGCCTGACCTGTGAGTGCAGCCCGTCGGCCGCCACCAACCATTTCGCGCGCACACCGGCGGCCGTCACCCCATGAGCGTCCTGTTGGACGGTGGTCACCCGTGCCCGAAGCCATTCGGTGTCTTGCTCTTTGGCGCGCGCGGCCAGCGCCGCGTGCAGCGTGGTGCGTCGCACGCCCCGGCCGGGCCCGCTGCGAAACCGCGCCTGCGCCCGACGGTGTTCGCTCACGTAGGCGATTCCGTGAAAGGGCATGCCGGCCGGGTCGACCCCGAGGGACGTCAACTCGGCCAGCCCGCCGGGCATCAGTCCCTCGCCGCACGCCTTGTCGATGGGACCCTCTCGCGGGTCGGCGACGATCACCGAAAGTCCTTGCCGGCGAGCGTGTAACGCCGTGGCCAGACCCCCCGGGCCGCCGCCGACGATCAACAGGTCGGTGTCGTAACCGGTCACGTGTAGCCCAGAGCGGAGTTTTCGACCCGCAGCCGCACCCTCAGCAACGCCGCGTTGGCGAGCGTGAAAATGGACGCGGTCAGCCACGCCGTGTGCACCAACGGCAGCGCCAACCCCTCAGCCACCACTGCAACATAGTTCGGATGGTGCAGCCACCGGTAGGGACCCTGTCGCACCAGCGGGGCATGCGGCAGCACGATCACCCGGGTGTTCCACCGTCGGCCCAGCGTGGCGATGCACCACCAGCGCAGGCCCTGACTGAGCGCCACCACCGCCAGCATCGGCCAGCCCAGCCATCCGATGAACGGCCGGTGCAGCGCCCACGGCTCGAGAACGCAGCCGACCAGCAGGGCGGTGTGAAGGACCACCATCACCGGATAATGCGGCCGGCCAAACTCCTTGGCGCCCTGGGCAAACGACCATTGCGCGTTCCGCTTGGACACCACCAGCTCCACGACGCGTTCGATGCCGACCGCCAGGACCAGCAGGTAATACATGGCTCCACTATCTCTTGACGAGGACTCGTTATACCGGGTCACGCTGCTGCCGCCGCGCCGGTTCACCCGCCGCGAGCGTAACCCCACGGCGAAATTCCGGGACGAAAGTCGCCGTGGCGTTACGTACGCGACCCCAGGTGCGCCACGCGGCGCGCATCGTCGCCGGGCTAGGGTCGACTGTATGCGGATTCTGGTCACCGGTGCCACTGGCTATGTCGGATCGCGGCTGGTCACGGCGCTGCTGGCGGACCGGCACCACGTCGTGGCCGCTACCCGAAACCCGGCCCGCCTCATGCGGTTCGGATGGTTCGACGACGTCACAGCGGTGACCCTCGACGCCGCCGATCCCGCGTCGACCCGGGCGGCCTTCGCCGACGCCGGCCCCGTTGACGTGGTGTATTACCTGGTGCACGCGATCGGTCAGCCGGGCTTCCGCGACGCCGACAAGGCCGCGGCCGCGAACCTGGCCGCCGCGGCCAGGGACGCCGGTGTGCGACGCGTCGTCTACCTGGGCGGATTCGTGCCCGTCGACGAGGTCCTGTCCGAACATCTGACCAGCCGGGCCGAGGTGGCCGAGGCCCTGACGGTCCCGGACGGCCCGGAGCTGGTGTGGCTGGGCGCGGCGATGATCATCGGCGCTGGCTCGACCTCGTTCGAGATGATGCGCTATGTCGGAGACCGTTTCCCGCTCATCCCCATACCGAGCTGGATGGACAACCCGATCGACCCGATCTCCATCCGCGATGTCCTGCACTACCTCGTCGCCGCCGCCGACTCCGACGTGGTCCCGGCGGGTGCGTATGACATTTCCGGCCCGGACACCACGTCCTACCGGGAGCTGCTCAGGACGTATGCGCGCATCTCCGGCAGGTGGCACGCGGGGTTGCCGGTGGGCAGGGTCGACACCGTGCTGGCGTCGGTGATCACCGGCGTCGCGCTGCCGGTGCCTCCGGGGCTGGCCGGGGATCTGGTCGAATCGCTGGACCATCCGATGGTGGCGTCTGAGAGCGACCTACGCGAACGCGTGCCCGACCCGCCCGGTGGGTTGCTCGGCGTCGACGCCGCCATTGCCCTAGCCTTGGCCGATCAGTTCAATCGCCCGTCCCCGGTCAACGCCCTGGCCGATCCCCATCACCTGGCCAACACCGATCCGGCGTGGGCCGGCGGTGACGCGCGGCGCATCCGCCACGTCGCGCGGCGGCTCACCCCACCGGTCGTGCGGCCCGTTTTGGGGCTGGTGAGCATGGTCCCCGGTCCGCTCGCCGGAGCGCTTCGCACCGGCCTTGACGTCCTGATCGCCCTGACCCCGAAGGTGCGTCCCGCATGAGCCAGTCAACCGCCCCGTCCAGCACCGGCACGCTGTCCGAATGGTGGCGCGCGCTCACCAAAGTCGCTGTGCCCCACCATGAGTCGCCCGCCGTCGTGCGACGCCGGCGGGTCATCGTCGCCATCACGGTGGTGGTCGGCGCCGGGGTGCTCGGGTTTTCGTTACGGCGCCATCCGGGGGATTCGAGCTTTTACTGGCTGACCCTGGCGCTGGCGGGGGTGTGGCTCGTCGGCGGGTTCGTCTCCGGCCCGCTGCATCTGGGCGGCATCTGCTGGCGCGGCCGCAATCAACGACCGGTCGTCACCGGGACGACGATCGGCCTGCTGCTCGGCGGGGTTTTCGTGCTCGGCGGGCTGATCGCCCGGGAGATCGCGCCGGTAGCGGAGTTGATAACCCGGGTGCTGCTATACGCCCACCACGGGTGGTATCCGGTGATCGTGGCGATCACGCTGGTCAACGCCGTCGCCGAGGAAGTGTTCTTTCGTGGCGCGCTCTACACCGCGCTGGGCCGCTATCACCCCGTCGTGATTTCGACCGTCCTCTACGCGTGCGCGACGCTGGCCAGCGGCAACCCCATGCTCGGTTTCGCCGCGATCATCCTGGGGACGGTGTGCGCGTTCGAGCGCCGGGCGACCGGCGGTGTGCTGGCGCCGGTGCTCACCCACTTTGTGTGGGGACTGATCATGGTTCTTATGCTGCCCCCGATGTTCGGCGTCTGACGCCGGCTATCGGGCCGAACCGACGACCTCGCTGGCCAACGCGCGCATCGCGGCGGTGTGGACTGGCCGCACGAAGAACCAGTACACCCGCCCCGGAATGCCCCTCGGCAGAAAGATGGACCGCTGGGTATAGCGACTGCCGCGACCGTCTTGCGGCGTGACCGCGATCTCGAGCCACTCCCGTCCCGGCGCTCGCTTGGTGGAGCGCAGCCGCAACAGGGTTCCCGCTGCGCGCTCCTCGACCTTCCAGCCGGCTGCCCGTGAGTTCGCGGCGTCCTCCGCCGCCTTCCAGACTTTCCCTGGTGCGGCGGTGGTTGCGGCGGTGCGCACATCGGTGTAGACGATCTCGCCCGCCCAGTCCGGGTCCGTGGGCAGCGCCTCGGCCGGTTCGGACCGCAACGACGACCACGTGGGTTCGGGGACGCCATGCGCCGCGCGGTCGAGCGCCAACTCGACAGCCCGGCGGTAGCCCGTCAGACCGACCGGCGGGGGTTCGATGACACTGTCGACGTCGCGGTTTCGCATCACCGCGTCGCACTCCAGCGATTCGATCAGTGGGCGCGCGAGACCGGGCGGGATCGGCGTGACGGTTCCGACCCAGAGGCTGGCGATCGTCGGTGTCAAGAACGGCAGCACAACCAGATAGCGCTTGCCCAGGCCCGCGACGTCGGCGTAGACGCGCATCATGTCGCCGTACTCCAACACGTCGGGTCCGCCGATGTCCCAGGTGCGCGACGACGGCACAGCTGCCGTGGCCGCAGCGACCAGGTAGTACAGCACGTCGCGCACCGCGATCGGCTGAATCTTGTTGTGCACCCATTTCGGCGTGGTCATCACCGGCAACCGGTCGGTGAGGTGCCGGATCATCTCGAAAGACGCCGATCCCGAACCGACGACGACGCCCGCCTGCAGCACTATGGTTTCGATGCCCGAGGCGATGAGCGCGTCGCCGACGGCCGTCCGCGACTCGAGGTGTGGTGAGAGCTTGCGGCCCTCGGGATGCAGCCCGCTCAGATACACGATGCGCCGCACCCCGGTGCGCCGCGCTGCCGTCACCACGTTGCCGACCGCACGGCCTTCCTCGTCGGCGAAATTCTTCGACGTGCCCATCGAATGGACCAGGTAGTAGACGACGTCGATGCCCTCGAACGCCGCGATCAGTGAATCGACATCACCCAGGTCGCCGCGCGCGACCTCCGCCTGTTGCCGCCACGGCACGTCCGCCAACTTGGCCGGGTCGCGCGCCAAGGTGCGGACGTGGTGACCCTCGTCCAGCAGTCGCGGCACCAGCCGGGCGCCGATGTAGCCGGTCGCCCCGGTCACCAGACAGCGAACCTGTCCAACCATCGATTCTTCCGTTCGTCGTCTTCCAATTATTCGGACCCGACGCGGGGAGGATTACCGGCTTGGGCCACCCGTAAGCGCCATAGATTCAGCGATCGGTGAAGTCGGGCGCGCGGCGCTGCTGGAAAGCGGTTGCGCCCTCGATGAAGTCGTGTGATCGCAGCAGGACGGCCTGTCCGTCGTATTCACGCTGCAAGGCCGGGTCCAACTGGGGGAGCGTGGCCGCGTTGATGGCGAGCTTGGTCTTGCCGAACGCCACCGCGGGGCCCGCCAACAGCCTCGCGATCACCTTGTCCACCTCGGCCTCGAATTCGTCGGCCGGGTAGACCGCGCTGACCAGACCCCAGGACAGCGCCTCGGCGGCCGGCAGGCGTTCGGGCAGCAGCGCCATGTGCATCGCCCGGATGCGGCCGACCGCGGCGGCGATCAGCGCGGACGCACCCCCGTCGGGCATCAGGCCGATCTTGGTGAAGGCAAGCATGAAAAAGGCGCTCTCCGAAGCCAATACGATGTCGCAAGCCAGCGCCAGGGAAACACCGACGCCCGCCGCCGGTCCCTGAACCACGGCGACCACCGGGTGCGGCGCCGCGGCGATCGCCCGGATCAGCCGGTTGATCTCCACGACGATTTCGTCGGGCGAAACCCCGGTGTCGGACACGTCGTCGGCGCTGATTCCCGCCCCGGAACAGAAGCCGCGGCCCGCACCCCCGAGGCGCACCACCTTCACCTCGGGGTCGGTGGCCGCGCGTTCCATCGCGTCGGCGATCCCGGTAATCACCGGCAGGGTCAGCGAATTGAGGCTGTCGGGGCGGTCGATGGTCACCGACAGCACGCCGTCGGACAACGTGACGGAAAGGCCTGCGACGGGAGCCAGGGTGTCGATCGCGGATTGCGGCATGGGCTCACCCTAAGTGACCGGGCTGCGAGCCCGTCGTGGGCGGCTGCGAAGATGCCAACAACAACGGGCGTCAGAGCAGACGAAAGGTCGGTAGATCGTGGCTGGACCGCTGAAGGGACTTCGGGTCGTCGAGTTGGCCGGCATCGGGCCGGGCCCGCATGCGGCGATGATCCTGGGGGATCTGGGAGCCGACGTGGTGCGCATCGACCGGCCGTCAACCGGTCCGGGCGGCGTCGCCAGGGACGCCATGCTGCGCAACCGGCGCGTGGTGACCGTCGACCTCAAGTCCGACGAGGGACGTGCCGTCGTGCTCAAGCTCGTCGCCAAAGCCGACGTGTTGATCGAGGGCTTCCGTCCCGGGGTCACCGAGCGGCTCGGCCTCGGCCCCGAGCAGTGCGCCGAGGTCAACGAGCGGCTGATCTACGCCCGGATGACCGGCTGGGGACAGACCGGCCCGCGCAGTCAGCAAGCGGGCCACGACATCAACTACATCTCGCTCAACGGGATCCTGCACGCCATCGGCCGGGCGAACGAGCGGCCGGTGCCGCCGCTGAACCTGGTCGGCGACTTCGGCGGCGGCTCGATGTTCTTGCTGGTCGGAATCCTGTCCGCGCTGTGGGAGCGGCAGAACTCCGGCAAGGGTCAGGTCATCGACGCCGCCATGGTCGACGGCTCGAGCGTGCTGATCCAGATGATGTGGGCGATGCGGGGCCTGGGCATGTGGTCGGACGTGCGCGGCACCAACATGCTCGACGGCGGCGCGCCCTACTACGACACCTACGAATGCGCCGATGGACGCTACGTCGCCGTCGGCGCCATCGAGCCGCAGTTCTACGCGGCCATGCTGGCCGGGCTGGGCCTGGACGCCGCCAATCTGCCGGCGCAGAACGACGCCAGCAGCTGGCCCGAGCTGCGCGGGGTGCTGACGGCGGCGTTCGCCGGCCACGACCGCGACCACTGGGCGAAGGTGTTCGCCGATTCCGACGCCTGCGTGACACCGGTGCTGGCGTTCGGCGAGGTGGATACCGAGCCGCACATCACCGAGCGGAACACCTTCTACGAAACCGACGGTGGTCTGCAGCCGTTGCCCGCCCCGCGGTTCTCCCGCACCACGCCCGACGTGCCTCGCCCGCCGGCGGCCCCGCTGGCTGACGTCGAAGCCGTGCTGAAGGACTGGGTATAGTCGCCAACCAACTGGTTGGCTGGACTCGCAAGAAAGGACTCGCATGAAGATCAAAGACGCCGTAGCCGTCGTCACCGGGGGCGCCTCTGGCCTGGGCCTGGCCACCACCAAACGGCTGCTGGACGCCGGGGCGCAGGTGGTGGTGCTGGACCTGCGGGGCGAGGAGGCGGTCCAAGAGCTGGGCGAGCGCGCTCGTTTCGTGCAGGCCGACGTCACCGACGAGGCCGCCGTCGGCAAGGCGCTGGACACCGCCGAGTCGATGGGTCCGCTGCGCATCAACGTCAACTGTGCGGGCATCGGCAACGCCATCAAGACGCTGTCCAAGGACGGCCCCTTTCCGCTGGACGCGTTCAAGAAGGTAATCGGGGTCAACCTGATCGGCACGTTCAACGTGCTGCGGCTGGCCGCCGAGCGCATCGCCAAGACCGAACCGGTCGGCGAGGAGCGTGGCGTGATCATCAACACCGCCTCGGTCGCCGCGTTCGAGGGCCAGATCGGCCAGGCCGCCTACTCGGCATCCAAGGGCGGCGTGGTCGGCATGACGCTGCCGATCGCGCGCGACCTGTCACGCGAGCTCATTCGCGTGGTGACCATCGCGCCGGGGCTGTTCAAGACCCCGCTGCTGGGTTCGCTGCCCGAGGAGGCGCAGAAGTCGCTGGGCAAGCAGGTTCCGCACCCGGCCCGGCTGGGTGACCCCGACGAGTACGGGGCGCTCGCGGTGCACATCATCGAGAACCCGATGCTCAACGGCGAAGTCATCCGCCTGGACGGCGCCATCCGCATGGCGCCTCGCTGAGGCCCCCAAACACGAAAGCCCCCCGCGACGGCGGGGGGCTTTCGTAACGGAAAAAGACCTTATCGACGGAACCATCGACTGACAGCGGGTTCGGCCATTAACAGCCGTGCGAGCATACTCATGGCGTAGCTCAGCTCGCCGCTTGCAGTTCTTCGAACTGCTCCGAGGTCTCGCCTTCCACCAGCACGTCGCCGTGGTAGAGGGCTTCGAAGTCAACCTTGATGGCGTCGGCACTTGTGTCGTCGATCCACATGACACTGAGCGTATGGGCCACCATTAAGGAATCTTTGAGTCACGATTCGGAAAATGGTGGCAATTTACCGGCGGGTAGGTTGTAGACCGTCGAGCGCGGCACTTAACTCCGTGACCTGCTTAGTTGCCACACAATTTCCTGGCCAGACTCTTACTGTCGCCGCGGTTTGAATACGCCGCGTTGAACGTGCTGCCGTCGCCGTCCGTGTTCAAGGAAGGAATCTGTTTGACGCGTGACGACTAGCGTTTGTTAGGTTGTCGCGGGTACGCCAGCGGCCAGCGCGATCAGCACCGGCGGCGGAAGGGCTCGAAATGCTGCAGGGGATCGCTCGACTGGCTATCGCGGCGCCGCGCCGCATCATTGCAGTAGGTGTCCTGGTCTTCATCGCCGCCGCGATCTTCGGCATCCCCGTCGCCAAGAGCCTGTCTCCCGGGGGCTTCCAGGATCCGCACTCGGAGTCCGCCCACGCGATCCAGGTGTTGAGCGACAAGTTCGGGCAGAGCGGTCAGCAGATGCTGATCCTGGTGACAGCTCCCGGGGGCAGCAACAGCGACCAGGCCCGCAACGTGGGCACCGACCTCGTCAACCGGTTGCAGAAGTCACCGTTGGTATACAACGTGTCGTCGCCGTGGACGGTCCCCCCGCTTGCGGCCGCCGATCTGGTCAGCCGCGACGGCAAGTCGGGTCTGATCGTGGTCAACCTCAAGGGCGGCGAAAACTACGCGCAGAGCAACGCCCAAATCGTCTCGGACCAGTTCATCCACGACCGTGACGGCGTCACCGTTCGCGCCGGCGGTGCGGCGATGCAGTATGCCCAGATCAACACGCAGAACCAGGCCGATCTGCTGTTGATGGAGATGATCGCGCTGCCGCTGACCTTCCTGATCCTGATCTGGGTGTTCGGCGGGCTGCTGGCGGCGGCGTTGCCGATGGCGCTTGGCGCCCTGGCCGTCGTCGGTTCGATGACGGTGTTGCGGCTGATCACGTTCACCACCGAAGTGTCGATCTTCGCGCTCAACCTGGGCACCGCGTTGGGTCTGGCGCTGGCCATCGACTACACACTGTTGATCGTCAGCCGCTACCGCGACGAGTTGGCCGAGGGCAGCGACCGAGAGGAGGCGCTGATCCGGACCATGGCCACCTCGGGGCGCACGGTGCTGTTCTCCGCGGTCACCGTGGCGTTGTCCATGTCGGCGACGGTGGCTTTCCCCATGTACTTCCTGAAATCGTTCGCCTACGCCGGCGTGGCCACCGTGGCCTTCGTCGCGACCGCCTCGATCGTGATAACCCCGGCCGCCATCGTGCTGCTGGGGCCCCGGCTGGATGCACTGGACGCGCGCCGGCTGATGCGCCGGCTCGTCAGGCGTCCCGAGCCGGTCCACAAGCCCGTCGAGCAGCTCTTCTGGTACCGATCGAGCAAGTTGGTGATGCGCCGCTGGGCGCCGATCGGTCTGACCGTCGTCGCGCTGCTGCTACTGCTCGGCCTTCCATTCCTCGGCGTGAAATGGGGTTTCCCGGACGACCGGGTGCTGCCGCGTTCGGCGTCGTCGCACCAGGTCGGTGACCAATTGCGCAACGATTTCGCGCACGATTTTGCGACGTCCGTGCCGGTCGTCGTCCCCGACGCGCGTGGCCTGAATCCGGCGGACCTCGAAAGGTACGCCGCCGACTTGTCGCGGGTTCCCGACGTGTCGGCGGTGTCGGCTCCCGGCGGGACGTTCGTCGGCGGCAACCGAACGGGACCACCGGCCGGGGCCACCGGGCTGGCCGACGGCAGCGCCTTCCTGACCGTCAGCAGCACGGCGCCGCTGTTCTCCCAGGCAAGCGACAGCCAACTCGAGCGGTTGCACGGGGTGCCCGGGCCGGCGGGCCGATCCGTTGCGATGGGCGGGGTCGCCCAGGTGAACCGGGACAGCGTCGACGCGGTCACCGACCGGCTTCCGCTGGTGCTCGGGTTGATGGCCGCCATCACCTTCGCGTTGCTGTTCCTGCTCACCGGCAGCGTGGTGCTGCCGGCGAAGGCGCTGGCCTGCAACGTCCTGTCGCTGACCGCGGCGTTCGGTGCGCTGGTGTGGATCTTCCAGGAGGGCCACCTCGGCGCGCTCGGAACCACGCCGAGCGGGACGCTGGTGGCCAACATGCCGGTGCTCCTGTTCTGCATCGCCTTCGGGTTGTCGATGGACTACGAAGTGTTCTTGCTCTCGCGGATCCGCGAGTACTGGCTCGCGACCGGGGCCGCTCGACCGGCAAGGCCGAGCCCGAAGCAGGCGCACGCCGCCAACGACGAGAGCGTCGCGCTCGGCGTCGCCCGCACCGGCCGGGTGATCACCGCGGCCGCGTTGGTGATGTCGATGTCGTTCGCCGCGCTGATCGCCGCCCACGTATCGTTCATGCGGATGTTCGGCCTCGGCCTGACGCTCGCCGTGTTCGCCGACGCCACCTTGGTGCGGATGGTTGTCGTGCCGGCGTTCATGCATGTGATGGGCCGATGGAATTGGTGGGCGCCCAAGCCCCTGGCCTGGCTGCACGACCGGTTCGGCATCAGCGAGGGAGGGGAACACGAGAGTGCATACGTCGCACCGGTCCCGCTCGACGGTGGCCCCCTGGTGGACGCCGTGGCCCACATCGGTTAACGCAAGATCGATCGGTCGGCAAGACCCTATTGACGATACTCAATCCCTATCGGAAGGTTGACCTATATGACAACGGCGGTGGACAACCCGTTCTTCGCGCGCATCTGGCCCGTGGTCGCCACCCACGAAACCGAGGCGATACGGGCCCTTCGCCGGGAGAATCTGGCCGGGTTGTCGGGGCGGGTGCTGGAAGTCGGCGCGGGCATCGGGACGAACTTTCCCCACTACCCGCAGTCGGTCCACGAGGTGGTCGCGGTGGAGCCCGAGCCGCGGCTGGCGGCCCATGCCCGCGCCGCGGCGGATGTGGTGCCGGTCCGCGTCGTCGTGACGGACGAGACGGCGGAAGGGTTCAGCGGCGACGAGCCGTTCGACGCGGTGGTGTGCTCGCTGGTCTTGTGCTCCGTGCGCGACCCCGACGGCGTGCTGCGACGCCTGCATTCCTTGCTTCGCCCGGGTGGGGAGCTGCGGTACCTCGAGCATGTGGCGAGCGCCGGCGCGCGGGGCCGCTTGCAACGGTTCGCCGACGCGACGCTGTGGCCCAGGTTGTTCGGCAACTGCCACACCCACCGCGATACCGAGCGCGCGATCATCGACGCAGGATTCGAAGTGGACGCATCCCGGCGCGAGTTCACGTTGCCGGCATGGGCGCCGATGCCGGTGTCGGAACTCCTGCTGGGCCGCGCCCGCAGGCCGTAATTCCGCGGGCTACCTCAACAGGGCCGGCAGCCGCTGCAGCAACCCGGGCAACGCCTGGCCGGCCGTCTCGCGGATGCTGATCGTTGCGTTTCTGGACAGCGGCGTGACCTCGGGGTTGACCTCGATGACGGCCGCGCCGCGCGACAGGGCCAGCTCGGCCAGCCCGGCCGCCGGATAGACGATGGCCGAGGTTCCGACGACCACCATCACGTCGGCGGCCTCGGTCGCCTCGACGGCGCTCCGCCACGGCCCGTCGGGCAACTGCTCCCCGAACCACACGATGTCCGGCCGGATCAGGCCGCCGCAGTGACAGACCGGCGGCTCCACCTCGAGCATCGGTTCGGGCATCTCGGGCAGCGTCCCGGTGTAAGGCGTATCGCAACGGTCGCAACGGAATTCGAAAAGGCTGCCGTGCAGGTGATGAACCGGCATGCTCCCGGCGCGCTCGTGCAAGTCGTCGACGTTCTGAGTGATGACGCTGACTTCGGCGCCGTCTTGCCAGGAGGCGATGGCGCGGTGCCCCGCGTTGGGCTGGACGTCGGCCACCAGATAGTGCCGCCACAGGTACCATCCCCAGACCCGCTCGGGATTGTCGCGCCACCCTTGTGTGCTGGACAGCTCGTAAGGGTCGAAGCGGGCCCACAGTCCGTTCTTGTCGTCGCGGAATGTCGGCACGCCGCTCTCCGCGGAGATCCCCGCGCCGCTCAGCACCGTTACTCGCATCCCACAAAGATAGCCGTGCTTGGGACATACTGAGGACGTGGAGCTGCGGGATTGGCTGAAGGTCGACGTGAAGGCGGGCAAGCCGCTGTTCGACCAGCTCAGGAACCAAGTCATCGACGGGGTTCGGGCCGGCGCGCTGCCGCCTGGGTCCCGGCTCCCGACGGTGCGTGACCTGGCCGGCCAGCTGGGGGTCGCGGCGAACACCGTGGCCCGCGCCTATCGGGAACTGGAATCCGCGGCGATCGTCGAAACCCGTGGGCGCTTCGGCACTTTCATCTCCCGCTTCGATCCGACGGACGCGGCGATGGCCGCCGCCGCCAAGGAGTACGTCGAGGTGGCCCGTGCGCTGGGGCTGACCAAGTCCGACGCGATGCGCTACCTGACCAACGTGCCGGACGACTGAGCGCGCTTGGCGCGCTGGGTTTTAACGCAACACCTTGGATAGCGTGCGCAGGTTGCGCGTCGTCGTCGAAGACTTGTAGCGCGGCTTGCCCATCGTCTTGCCGATCGTGCTGTCCAACGTGCCCCCCTTGGGCACCTGCCAATAAATGACGCCCGCGCCGGGGCTGATCCGCTCGTCCGCGCCGGCATCCTCGCTGAGTGCGGCGAGTTCGTCGAGCGCGGCTTTGTCGGCGACGAAGGTGACGTAGGACTGGTAGCCGTCGACCTCGGGATCGAACGGGTAGGCGTCGACAATGGCCCGCACCGTCTCGAGGTCATAAACCAGCACCCACGCGTCGTAGCCGAACCCCTCGCGCAGCGTGGCTTCGGCCTTCTTGCGCACCGCGGCCGCTCCGCCTCTGCCGGACGACTCCAGCAGGACGTTGCCGCTGGCCAGAATGGTGCGCACGTTGGTGAATCCCGCGCCGGTCAATGCGCGCGCCACCTCGGCCATCTTGAGGTTGACGCCGCCGACGTTGACGCCGCGCAGGAACGCCGCGTACTTGGTCATGATCCGATTTCACCAGGGCGGCCCGTGCTGACGCCACCCGGGACCCGTCGCTGGACGCGCGACGTAGGCTTTCGACATGGGACGCCAAGTCTTCGACGACAAGCTGCTGGCCGTGATCAGTGGAAACTCTCTCGGAGTGCTGGCCACCATCAAACGCGACGGGCGCCCGCAGCTGTCGAACGTGAGCTACCACTTCGACCCGCGCGACTTGGCCGTGCGGGTGTCCATCACCGAGCCGCGGGCGAAGACTCGCAACTTGCGCCGCGATCCGCGGGCGTCCATCCTGGTCGACGCCGACGACGGGTGGTCGTATGCGGTGGCCGAGGGCACGGCGATTCTGACGCCGCCCGCGGCCGCCCCTGGCGACGACACCGTCGAGGCGTTGATTGCGTTGTACCGCAACATTGCCGGCGAACACCCGGATTGGGACGAATACCGCGAGGCGATGGTCACCGATCGGCGGGTGCTCCTGACCCTGCCGATCTCGCATGTGTACGGCATGCCGCCCGGAGTGCGGTAGCCGCCCAATTCCGGCAATCCCGGCTAGGCTGCCGGTATGGCTGAACCGAAGTCTTCCGAGGCGCCGGAATCGGACGACGACAACAAGCGCAAGTTCCGTGAAGCCCTCGACCGCAAGATGGCCAAGTCGTCGGGCGGGTCCGACCACAAGACCGCCGGCGGCAAGCAGTCTCGGGCGCACGGCCCGTTAGAGAACCGCCGCGAATTCCGCCGCAAGAGCGGCTGACCGTCGGCCGTCAGTCGTTGCGCGCCAACGACGTCTAGCGGGGGCGATCAGAAGAAGGACCCCTCGGGCGGTGCGAATAGGCTGACTGAAGGGTCGGCTTGGCCTGGTTTGCCGCGCAGGCTTCCTCGGGTGCTGGGGTGTCCGAAGTTCACTTGGGATGGGTCGTTCTGGTATGCCCAGTCCGCCACGATGGTGCGTTGACTGAACTTCCAACGGCCGTCGTGTTTGGTGTACTTGTCCAGGTACCGGCCGCCGATGATGACGTCTATGTCGTGTTCGGGACCGGCGAAGGTGTGAAACACCAGGCAGTAGACCTCACCGCGGGCCGTGTCGCCCTCGATCACGAAGTTCGTTGTGGTGATGTTGTGTTGGGAGACACGCACATACGGTTCCGCAGCCTGTAGTTGTGCGATGAACTGTTCGACGCCGCCCGTCGAGAACGAGCCGTGCGAGTCGGTCGCGTCGGGGTGGTACAGGTCGCGAAGCGCTTCATAATCAGCGCGGTCGACGGCCCGGCAATAGGTAGTGACGAGCTGATGCAGTTCGTCTCGGGCCAGCATCAGTGCCAATTTGGCTTCATCCACCACCACGCCACGATAACTGCGTGGTGTGGTGCTGGTCGTAGGCGGCGTTCTGGTGGGTAGTGTCTGAGCAAATGAGTCATCGGTCTTAGGGTGTTCAGCGGAAGGAAGGTCGTTGACGGTGAAACTTTGCCTCGCTCAAGATCCTGAGGCCGACAAGCTGCTGGCCGAGAATCCGTTGGCCCTGACTCATCGGGATGGTTCTTGATCAGCAGGTCCCATTCGAGACCGCGTTCGCGGGACCGAAGAAGATCGCGGACCGGATGGGCGGCTTCGATCGCCGCCGAAATCGCCGACTACGACCCGGACAAGTTCGCCGCATTGTGCTCGGAAAGGCCTGCGATACACCGCTTTCCGGGATCGATGGCCAAGCGCATCCAAACGCTCGCGCAGATCATCGTGGACCGCTATGACGGCGACGCGGCCGGATTGTGGACCGCCGGTGACCCCGATGGAAACGAGCTGCTGCGGCGGATCAAGGGATTACCCGGCTTCGGCGAGGTGAAGGCGCAGATCTTTTTGGCCCTGCTGGGCAAGCAGTACGGGGTGACGCCGAAAGGCTGGCGCGCGGCGGCCGGGGACTTCGGCCAGGCCGGTGCGCACATCTCTGTCGCCGATATCGTCGACGCCCCATCGATGGGGAAAGTGCGAGCGTACAAAAAGCAGATGAAAGCAGCAGCCAAGGCGGCAAAGTAGTAGGTCACCAGAAGGGAAGGGCGACAACGTGAAGACACACCTGACGTGTCCGTGCGGGGAAGCCATCGTCGGCAAGGATGAGGACGAGCTGGTTGAGCTGACCCAGGCTCATCTCGCCAGCGTTCATCCGGGCCTCGAGTACGACCGCGACGCGATCCTGTTCATGGCGTACTAGCCGAGGCGTTAACGCGAGCGCGCGTGCCTCCCAGTGGGGGACACGCGCGCCCAGGGCAGGGAACAGTGCTGGCCTACGGCACTACCGTGGAGCCGATCGTGGGCATGAACTGGCACTGCTTTTCCTTGGTGGTGACCTGCCCGAAAATGGTCGACATGATGCTGCCCGAACCGGTGTCGGCGATCGCGGTCAGCGTCGTCGGCCCGTCGGCATTGATGTCGGTGCGCGGCTTGAGCGTGACCGTCCCCGACTTGCCCGTGGTCAGGTTCACCCACGTGACGTTCAACGGCAGCTTCTGCACCTCGGCTGGTCCGGGGGTGCCGACCGCGGTGAACACGTAGGCGGTCTGCCCGGGGCCCGGCCCGGGAGTCGGGATCTTCGCCGGCCCCGCCACCGACAGCGCGGTGGCGATCGCGGTGGTGCCTTCCGCAAGGCAATTGGTGCCGATCGAGGGATACATGAAGTCCTGCGTGGGCGGAGCGTCAGGGCCAAAGCCCGGGGCCGCCGCCGGTGCCGCTCCGGGTGCGGGAGCGGCGGCCGGTGGAGCTACGGCCGGCGCGGGCGGCACCGGTGCGGGCGCCGCGACGGGTGCGGCGGTGCCCGGGCCGGGCGCGGAAGCCGGCGGCGCGGCCACCGACGGTGCCGCAGCCGGCGGAGCTGCGACCGGCCCCGGCCCGACGGCGCGCGCCGGGTCCATGCCGAGGGACAGGTGCGACTCGCCGCCCGATTCGACGCCCGCAGCCGGTGGAGCTGCAACCGGTCCCGGCCCTGCGGCGTGTGCCGGGTCGATGCCGGTCGGCAGGTGCGACTGGGCGCCCGGTTCGACGCCCGCCGCGGGCACGTGCGGTACCGGCGAACCGTCCGGGAGGGCTGTGCCAGGTTCGGGCGCGGGCGCGCCCGGGATCGGCGAGCCCGGCTGGGCCAGGAATTGATTCACCGACTGGGCCACGTTCCGGGACTCGGTGGGCGCGCCCTGGTTGTGGCTGAATGCCTGCGCTGCGGCCATCAGCAGCTGTGTCGCCTGCCCGGGATTGCTGGCCGCCTGCTGAATGATCGGGCTCAGCTGCGACAACGCCGGCAGGCCCGGAAGCTGTTGAGTCGAGTTGGGTTGCGGTGTCGCCGGATCGGCTGCCGCGCTCGGGCAGAACCCGAACGCGGCAGCCGATGCCGTCACGACAGCGGCCAATCCTTTGGACAGGTTCCAAGTGGTTGCCACGGTGTGTCCTCCGGTCATTAGGTGGTGGCTTTGCTGTCTGGCTGACTAATCAGGGCAGGGCGGCGAGCAGCGGCGCGACCGGGTTGGCCCCGGTTGCCGGTGCGGCCGGTGCGGCCGGTGCGGCCGGAGCGGCCCAGCCAGTGCCGGCAGGTCCTGCGGAAGGGTCATCTGCGCGGGCATGTTGACCGGCAGGTTGGGCAGGAACGCCGGCATGTCGACGCTTCGCCTGCGGAATCTGCGGGGTCGGCGGTGTGGCGGGGGCGGTCGGCGTCGACAGCCCCGGGATGGCCGGCAGTCCGGGGATGGACGACGTGGCCGGTGCGGCGGGCGCCGCGGGTGCCGGCTGCGTCAGGCCCGGGATCAACCCCTGCAGGCCCTGCGTGGTCGCCGGGGCGGAGGGTGCGGAGGGTGTCGCCGCCTGCGCCAGTCCGGGAATCGAGGGGACGGTTGCCGCGGAAGTCGCCGGTGACGTTGCGGCGGCCGACGGAACTCCCGGGAAGGTGATGCCGGGAGCGGCCGGCGCGGCCGGCGGGGTCGCGCCGAGGGCGGTAGCGAGGTTCTGCAGGATTTGTGGCGCGTTGGCCGCCGAAGCGATCAGCTGCTGCGGGATGTTCGGAATGGGCGGAGCCGGCACGGGGTCGGCGTGGGCGATACCGCCCGTGAGTAGTGCTGCGGACGAACCGACTACGACGGCCGCTGCACGCATGTAAGTCCAGATGGTTGGCATGACTCTCCCTGGTTGTGGAAAACGGGTCCGCCGCCGAAGTTACGTTGATACTGATGGGACTCAAGTGACACGTGTGGCATTTATTTGATCGTTATTGATACGAGTGACGGCGGTGACCCAACGCCCGGCGACCAGGCCCGCAAGAGACGATGAGGTCCGCCCGCGCCGCTTGGCCTCCCTGGATCGCTAAAGTCGTGCTGATAGACACCACCTCGGCCGCCCCGGCGGCACCCCCGCGCCGGCGATTCGCGAGGCTGCTTCGGGCGGCCGCACCCGCGCTGCTAGTCGCCAGCGTCGCCGCGCGGCTCGCCTGGACCTATCTGGCGCCCCACGGCGCGAACTTCGTCGACCTGCACGTCTACCTCGGCGGGGCCGCCGCGATCGACCATCCCGGCACGCTGTACAGCTACGTCTACGCCGATCAGACGCCGGACTTCCCGCTGCCGTTCACCTATCCGCCCTTTGCGGCGGTCGTCTTCTACCCGCTGACCTTGCTGCCGTTCGGCCTGGTCGCCTTCGCGTGGCAGATCGCGACGATCGCCGCGCTGTACGGCGCGATCCGGATCAGCCAGCGCCTGATCGGCGTTGCGCCCGGCGCCGACGGGCGCCGCCTGGCCATGTTGTGGACGGCGGTCACCATCTGGATCGAGCCGCTGCGCAGCACATTCGACTATGGGCAGGTCAACGTGTTGCTGATGCTCGGGGTGCTGTGGGCGGTCTTGACGACGCGGTGGTGGCTGTCGGGGCTGTTGGTCGGCGTGGCGGCCGGAATCAAGCTGACGCCCGCGATCTCCGGTGTCTATCTGGTCGGCGTCCGGCGATGGGCCGCGGCGGCATTCTCCGTCGTGGTCTTCCTTGCCACCATCGGCGTGTCGGCCCTGGTAGTCGGCGATCAGACCCGCTACTACTTCACGAAGCTGCTGGGCGACGCGCACCGGGTGGGGCCCATCGCCACGTCGATCAATCAATCCTGGCGCGGCGGCATCTCCCGGATCCTGGGCCACGACGCCGGCTTCGGCCCGCCGGTCCTGATCGCCATCGGCGCCACCGCGGTGGTGGCCGTCCTGGCCTGGCGGGCGCTGGACCCGTCCGATCGGCTGGGCAAGTTGCTGGTGGTCGAGTTGTTCGGGCTGCTGTTGTCACCCATTTCGTGGACCCACCACTGGGTGTGGCTGGTGCCGCTGATGATCTGGGCGATTCACGGGTCGCTGCGCGAGCGGCGCGGCGCGCGGATTGTCGGCTGGGGCTGGCTGGCGCTCACCATCGTCGGCGTGCCGTGGCTGCTGCTCTTCGCTCAGCCGACCATCTGGCAGATCAGCCGGCCCTGGTATCTGGCCTGGGCCGGCCTGATCTACATCGTGGCGGCCGTGGCGACCCTGGTCGTGGATCGCCGCCGCCGGCCGATCGACGGACTAACTCCCGACGATCTCGTTGATGTCGTGCGCCATCGTCACGTCATTCTTGGTGATACCACCCTCGGAATGCGTAACCAGAGCGAAAGTCACTGTCCGCCAACGAATATCGATATCCGGGTGATGGTCCTTGCTCTCCGCGTGCTCGGCCACCCGGCGCACCGCGTCGATGCCGGCGAGAAAACTCGGAAACTTGATCGACCGGCGCAGCGCACCGTCGACACGCTTCCATCCGTTGAGATCGGGCAGTGCGGCGTCCACCTGCTCATCCGTTAACACAGCCATACCGGACTCATCCTCTCCTACCGAATATAGACCTGCGGCATCTGTCTTCAACTTAGTTTTGTCCCGACGAACCTTGTGCCGAGGAGTGGTCGTTGGGTTCCGGACCTCCCGCACTCGGGCATGAGCGTGATATCGATGTTCTTTGCTGCAAAGCGACGCCAGGCCGGGTCTAAGGTGGAAAAACTTGCTGCAAAGACGTCGCGTATGCGCGGCAGGGTCGTCAAACCCGCCGGAGCGTCTGTAGGCGGAATATGGCCGAAGCAAGACGGGCCTTGGAGTCCCCGGCTCCCGAAGAGGGACAAGCCGTTGGACTATGACGCGTTCCTGTCGTATACCCACCGGGATCGGCCGGTGGTGTCGGGGATTCAGAAGGGCTTGCACCATATCGGGCGGCACTTGGGTCAGTTGCGGGCGTTGCGGGTGTTTCGCGATGACACCGATTTGACGGCCAGCCCGGATCTGTGGGGCCGCATCACCGACGCGCTGGACCGGTCCCGGTTTTTCATCGTGACGCTGTCGCCGCGGGCGGCCGCGTCGTATTGGGTCAATCAGGAGGTCAGCTACTGGCTGGAGCACCGGGGCCTAGACCAACTGATGCTGGTGCAGGCCGCCGGAACGCTGCACTGGGACAAAGCCAACGCCTGTTTTGATCCACAGGTCTCTGATGCCGCTGTACCAGTGCTGACCGTGCCGGGATCGCTGCCGGCCGAGCCGCTGTACATCGATGTCAGCGACGATGCGCCCTGGGATTATCGCGACCCGGTGTTCCGGGAGAAGGTCACCGCGCTGGCCGCCCCGATTCAGGGCAAACCCAAGGATCAGTTGGCCAGCGATGATCTGCGTGAGCAGCGGCGGTTCCGCCGGTTGCGTGCGGCGGCGATCACCGGCCTGGTGGTGTTGACCGTAGCCGCACTCGTAGCGGCGGTCATCGCGGTAGTGCAACGGGGGGAAGCCATCCGGCAGCGGCAGGAAGCCATCCGGCAACGAAACGCGGCCATCGCACAGCGGATGAACTCCGATGCCCAGTCCATGCTGGCATTTGCGAGCGAGGGCGGTGATGCGCGGGCCTTCGAGGAATTGCTCGCCGCGCGAACACTGGTCGCCGCACCCGACGACGGCGCACTGATTCATGCGCTGGCCATGCGCACCAACACCGTGAAGATCGTCGCCGCAGGCGCCGAGGTGAACCAGGTCGCGTTTAGCCCCGACAGACATCGCATCGCCACCGCGGAACGAGGACAAGACGGTGCGGTTATGGGACGCCGACACCGGCCAGCCGATCGGGGCACCCCTCAAAGGCCACACCGATATGGTATTTGGTGTCACCTTCAGCCCTGACGGGCACCGGCTTGCCAGCGCCGGCGGAAACGATGGCACGGTGCGGTTGTGGAACGCCGATACCGGCCAACCGATCGGCCCGCCACTGACCAATCCCCAGGGCTTCATGATCGCGGTGGCGTTCAGCCCCGATGGCCACCGCCTGGCCACCGCCGGCGACACCACCATCCGGTTATGGGACGCCGACACCGGCCAAGCGATCGGTGCGCCGCTGACCGGCCACACCGAGAACATGCAGAGCGTGGTGTTCAGCCCCGACGGGCACCGCCTCGCCTCCAGCAGCGAGGACAACACCGTGCGGTTGTGGGACGCCGACACCGGCCAGCCGATCGGAGGCCCACTCAAAGGCCACACCGACACGGTGTTCGGTATCGCGTTCAGTCCCGATGGGCACCGCCTCGCGTCCGGCAGCCAGGACAACACCGTGCGGCTGTGGGACGCGGACACCGGCCAGCCGATCGGAGGACCACTCAAAGGCCACACCGACACGGTGTTCGGCGTCGCGTTCAGTCCTGACGGGCACCGCATTCTCTCCGGCAGCTACGACGCCACGGTGCGGGTGTGGAACCCCGACACCGGGCAACCCATCATGCCACCGCTGACCGGCCACGCCGGCGCCGTGTTCAGCGTGGCGATTAGCCCCGACGGGCACCGCATCGCCTCCGCTGGCGCCGACAGCACCGTTCGAATATGGGATGCCGACCAGCCACTCACCGGTCACACCGCGCCAGTGCGCGGTGTGGCGTTCAGCCCCGATGGGCACCGCCTGGCCAGCGCCAGTTGGGATAAAACGGTGCGGTTGTGGGACGCCGACACCGGCCGGTCGATTGGCCCGCCGCTGACCGGCCACACCGATATGGTGTTCGGTGTCGCGTTCAGCCCCGATGGGCACCGCATCGCCTCATGTGGCCAGGACGACACCGTGCGGTTGTGGGACGCCGACACCGGACAGCAGATCGGCCTGCCGCTGACCGGCCACACCAGTTTTGTGTATAGCGTGGCGTTTAGCCCCGATGGGCACCGCCTCGCCTCCGGCGGCGACGACAACACCGTGCGGTTGTGGAACGCTGATACCGGACAGCAGATCGGCGCGCCGCTGACCGGCCACACCAGTTTTGTCACAACGGTGGCGTTTAGCCCTGACGGGCACCGCCTCGCCTCCGGCGGCAGCGACAACACCGTGCGGTTGTGGAACGCCGACACCGGTCGGCCGATCGGGGCACCCCTTACCGGCTCCAACAGCATGGTGGACAGCGTGGCATTCAGCCCAGATGGGCGCCGCCTTGTCAGCGGTGACACCGACCAGGCCGTGCGGCTTTGGGATGCGGAAACCGGCCAGCCGATGGGCGTGCCGCTGACCGGTCACGGCGGCGCGGTGAACAGTGTGGCGTTTAGCCCCGACGGTCACCGGATTGCCAGCGCCAGCAACGACCGCACGGTGCGGTTGTGGAATGCGGACACCGGTCGCGCCCTCGCACCGCCGCTCACCGGGCACACCGGCATGGTGTCTACCGTGGCGTTTAGCCCCGATGGGGACCGCCTCGCCTCCGGCAGCGAGGACGACACCATCAGGTTCTGGCCAGCCCAGCCCATGCCGCAGCTGGTGTGCGACAAACTCACCGCCAATATGAGCCATAAGCAATGGCGCGCGCGGGTCGTAGCCCCGGACATCGACGGGACACGTCATTGCGTGCTCGCGTGATCATTCCCCTAACACCCGATCTGAAGCACCTGCATAGGCGTGATACCGCTCTGGGTCGGCTGAACCCTCGGCAAGCGCTTAGACGTGTAATAGACTCGTTGTCGTGAAACTGAATTCGGCAGCAACATTCGCCAGAAATCCGGTATCCGGTGGACTGGGCACGTGGGTCGCGTAGTTATCCGCCATTGATCGACATTCCGGCCAAGCCATTTCAAGCTCAGGCAATCTCGAGAAGGTCGAACCCTTACTGTGTTAAGAGGACGCTTTGACACCTGACGATCAACCGGCGTCTACGCTGGTCAGCTCTCAGGTTCGGTATGGAGACAACTACAGCCATGTCCCGACCGTATACCGTCTGGCCATGCCGACCCAGATCGTCGTCGCCGGCGCGCTCATCCGCCGCGCCGCGGTCCTGGTGGCGCAGCGCGTCCGGCCGCCCGAGCTGGCCGGCCGCTGGGAGCTGCCCGGGGGCAAGGTCGCGCCGGGTGAGACCGAGCGGGACGCGCTGGCCCGCGAGTTGGCCGAAGAGCTGGGACTGACGGTCGGCGACGTCGCGGTGGGCGACCGCCTGGGGGATGACATCGCGCTGGACGGCATGACGCTGCGGGCGTACCGCGTGGAACTGATCAGTGGTGAACCGCATGCACGTGACCACCGGGCGGTGCGCTGGGTGACGGCGGCCGAGCTGCCCGACGTCGACTGGGTGCCCGCCGACCGCGGTTGGGTCGCTGACCTGGCGCGGACGCTGGCCGAGTCGGCCTCATAACAAGTCCACAGCCTTTCCGCAGCATTCGTCCAGCGCCGTAGAAGGTCCCCAAGGTGAACTTGGGATATAACAACGGAACTTGTAATAACGACTTGACCTAGCAGTGCCTGCCGGAAGCGAACCTTCGTCTGGACGTCGTGGTCACGGCGTCCGCGCCGGGCGCCTCTAGGTGTACAAAATCCCATGCTGACGACTCGATTCTTCGTTAACAGACCGCGCGCGGCGGAGGTGATCGGCCAGTCCCCCGCGCCCTGTGCTGGTGCGCGATCGCTCCCCGGCGCGCGGGCCGCCGATATCGATGGCGCTGCCGATCCGGGTTGGCGCGGGCGGATGAATCGATGGGCCAATGTCCAACACAGCCCAACACAACGCACCTGGGGTCGAAGCGACGGCCCGGCTACGACGCGTGGCGCTACGGAGTAGAAGGGGTACCTGTTGACTGTCACACCACACGTTGGTGGAGCGCTCGAGGAGTTGTTGGAGCGCAGCGGGCGGTTTTTCACGCCCGGCGAGTTCTCGGCCGACCTGCGCACGGTTACGCGTCGGGGCGGCCGCGAGGCCGACGTGTTCTACCGCGACAGGTGGAGCCACGACAAGGTGGTCCGCTCGACTCACGGGGTCAACTGCACCGGTTCCTGCTCCTGGAAGATCTACGTCAAGGACGGGATCATCACCTGGGAGACCCAGCAAACCGACTATCCCTCGGTGGGTCCGGACCGGCCGGAATACGAGCCGCGCGGGTGCCCCCGCGGGGCGTCGTTCTCCTGGTACAGCTACTCGCCCACCCGGGTGCGTTATCCCTACGCCCGGGGTGTGCTGGTCGAGATGTACCGGGAAGCCAAGGCGCGGCTCGGCGATCCCGTGCTGGCGTGGGCCGACATCCAGGCCGACCCCGAGCGTCGCCGTCGCTACCAAAAGGCCCGCGGCAAGGGCGGATTGGTTCGCGTCACCTGGGCCGAGGCCACCGAACTGATCGCAGCCGCCCACGTGCACACCATCAAGAGGTACGGTCCCGACCGGGTCGCGGGATTCTCGCCCATCCCGGCGATGTCCATGGTGTCCTACGCCGCAGGCTCGCGGTTCTTCGAGCTGATCGGCGCTCCCATGACGTCGTTCTACGACTGGTACGCCGACCTGCCGGTGGCCTCGCCGCAGGTGTTCGGCGATCAGACCGATGTGCCCGAATCCGGGGACTGGTGGGACGCAGCGTATTTGATGATGTGGGGCTCCAACGTGCCTATCACGCGGACCCCCGACGCGCACTGGATGGCCGAGGCGCGCTACCGCGGCACCAAGGTCGTGACCGTGAGCCCCGACTACGCCGACAACACCAAGTTCGCCGATGAGTGGATGCCGTGCGCGGCCGGCACCGACGGGGCGCTGGCCATGGCCATGGGCCACGTCATCCTCTCGGAATGCTATGTGCGGAAGGAGGTTCCGTTCTTCGCCGACTTCTCGCGCCGCTACACCGACCTCCCGTTCCTGATCAAGCTGGAAGAGCGCGGCGACATGCTGGTGCCGGGGAAGAACCTCACGGCGGCGGACCTGGGCGAGGCCACTGCGAACTCCGAGAACGCGGCGCTCAAACCGGCGGTGTTGGACCAGACCACCGACTCGGTGGTGGTGCCCCATGGCTCACTGGGGTTCCGCTACGGCGAGGACGGCGTCGGAAAGTGGAACCTCGATCTCGGTGGCCTGATGCCGGCGCTCAGCGTGCGAAACGCGCACGGCGCCGACGGCGATGGCGACACCGCGCTGGTGCACCTGGCCAGCTTCGACACGGTCAACGGCGAAGGCGCCACCGTGGCGCGCGGTGTGCCGGTCCGCCGGGTCGGTAAGCACCTGGTGTGCACCGTTTTCGACCTCATGCTCGCCCAGTACGGAGTGGGCCGGCCAGGATTGCCCGGCGAATGGCCCACCGGCTATGACGACCCGACGCAGCAGAACACCCCCGCGTGGCAGGAGGCGATCACCGGCGTCTCGGCCGCACAGGCCATCCGCGTCGCCAAGGAATTCGCCCGCAGCGCAGAGGAATCCGGTGGCCGGTCCATGATCATCATGGGCAGCGGGATCTGTCAGTGGTTCCACGGTGACGCCATTTACCGGGCGGTGCTCGCGCTGCTGATGTTGACCGGCTCGATGGGACGCAACGGCGGTGGCTGGGCCCATTACGTCGGCCAGGAAAAGGTGCGTCCGCTCACCGGGTTTCAGACGATGGCGATGGCCACGGACTGGGTGCGTCCGCCGCGGCAGGTGCCGGGTGCCTCCTACTGGTATGCGCACACCGACCAGTGGCGCTACGACGGCTACGGGGCCGACAAGCTGGCCAGCCCCTTGGGCCGCGGCCGATTCGCGGGCAAGCACACGATGGATCTGCTGGCCTCGGCGACGGCGATGGGCTGGAGCCCCTTCTATCCCCAGTTCGACCGGTCCAGCTTGGACGTCGCCGACGAGGCACGCGCCGCCGGTCGCGACGCCGCCGACTACGTCGCCGAGCAGCTCCGCGACCGCAAGCTGAAGCTTTCCGTCACCGATCCCGACAATCCGGTCAACTGGCCACGGGTGCTCACGGTCTGGCGGGCCAACCTGATCGGATCGTCGGGCAAGGGCGGCGAATACTTCCTGCGCCACCTGCTGGGCACCGATTCCAACGTGCAGGCCGAGCCGCCGACCGACGGGATACCGCCCGCCGATGTGGTGTGCGAGGGGGACATCCCCGAGGGCAAGCTCGACCTGATGATGTCGATCGACTTCCGGATGACCTCGACGACACTGGTCTCCGATGTCGTGCTGCCGGCGGCGACCTGGTACGAAAAGGCCGACATCTCCAGCACGGACATGCACCCGTACGTGCACGCGTTCAGTGCCGCGACCGATCCGCCCTGGGAAACCCGTTCGGACTTCGAGGCTTTCGGTGCGATCGCGCGCGCTTTCAGCGCACTGGCCAAGCGGCACCTGGGCACCCGCAGCGACGTGGTCCTCACCGCGCTGCAGCACGACACGCCCGACGCGATGGCCTATCCCGACGGCACCGAAGAAGACTGGCTGCACACCGGCGCGACGCCCGTACCCGGGCGGACGATGCCCAAACTCACGGTGGTGGAACGCGATTACGGCGCCATCTACGACAAGTGGCAGGCCCTGGGGCCACTCGTCGAAACATTCGGGCTGACCACCAAGGGCATCACGGTGCATCCGTTCCGGGAGGTCGAGGAACTGGCGGCCAAGTTCGGCGTGATGAATTCCGGTGCGGCAGCTGGCCGTCCGGCCATCACCACCGGCGCGCGGATGGCCGACGTGCTGCTGCTGCTGTCCGGGACAACCAACGGCCGGCTCGCCGTCGAGGGCTTCCGCGAGCTGGAGAAACGAACGGGTCAGCGGCTGGCGCATCTGGCCGAGGGCAGCGAAGAGCGGCGCATCAGCTACGCCGACACCCAGGCGCGCCCGGTCCCGGTGATCACCAGCCCGGAATGGTCGGGCAGCGAAACCGGTGGGCGCCGCTACGCGCCGTTCACCATCAACATCGAAAACCTGAAGCCGTTCCACACGCTGACCGGGCGGATGCACTTCTACCTGGCCCACGACTGGGTCGAGGAACTCGGCGAGCACCTGCCGGTGTTCCGTCCGCCGCTGGACATGACACGACTCTTCGGCCAGCCCGAGCTCGGATACGACGGAATCGGCCTCACCGTGCGGTATCTGACGCCGCACTCGAAGTGGTCGTTTCACTCCACCTACCAGGACAACCTCTACATGCTCACGTTGTCCCGGGGCGGGCCGACGATGTGGATGAGCCCCGGCGACGCGGCCAAACTCAAAGTGCGCGACAACGATTGGGTCGAGGCGGTCAACGCCAACGGCATCTATGTATGCCGGGCCATCGTCTCGCACCGCATGCCCGACGGTGTGGTGTTCGTCTACCACGTGCAGGAACGCACGGTGGACACGCCGCGCACCGAAACCAACAACAAGCGCGGCGGCAACCACAACGCGCTGACCCGCGTTCGCATCAAGCCGAGCCACCTCGCCGGGGGCTACGGCCAGCATGCGTTCGCCTTCAACTACATGGGACCGACCGGCAACCAGCGCGACGAGGTCACCGTGGTGCGCCGTCGCAGTCAGGATGTGACTTACTGATGCCCTCGAACGAAGCCTGCGAAGCGAGGCCCTCATGAAAGTCATGGCGCAGCTGGCGATGGTGATGAACCTCGACAAGTGCATCGGTTGCCACACGTGCTCGGTCACGTGCAAGCAGGCGTGGACCAACCGTCCCGGCACCGAGTACGTGTGGTTCAACAACGTCGAAACCCGCCCGGGCCAAGGCTATCCGCGCACCTACGAGGACCAGGAGCGGTGGCGCGGCGGCTGGATACGCGACAAGAAGGGACGGCTGCGGTTGCGTGACGGCGGCCGAATCCAGAAGTTGTTGCGCATCTTCGCCAACCCCAGGCTCCCGATCATCGACGACTACTACGAGCCCTGGACCTATGACTACGAGAACCTGACCACGGCACCCGCGGGTGACACGTTCCCCACGGCCGCACCCAAGAGCCTGCTCAGCGGCGAACGGATGAAGGTGTCCTGGGGGCCGAACTGGGACGACAACCTGGCCGGGTCGCCGGAGATCCTGGCCGGCGACCCGATCCTGAAGAAGATCAGCGAGGAGGTCAAGCTCGCGCTCGAAGACACCTTCATGTTCTACCTGCCCAGGATCTGCGAACACTGCCTCAACCCCTCCTGCGTGGCGTCGTGCCCGTCGGGCGCGATGTACAAGCGCAGCGAGGACGGCATCGTGCTGGTCGACCAGGACCGCTGCCGCGGCTGGCGGATGTGCGTCTCCGGATGTCCTTACAAGAAGGTCTATTTCAACCACAAGACCGGGAAAGCCGAGAAGTGCACGCTGTGCTATCCGCGGATGGAGGTCGGGTTGCCGACCATCTGCTCGGAGACCTGCGTGGGACGGCTGCGGTATCTGGGCCTGGTCCTCTACGACGTCGATCGGGTGCTGGAGGCGGCGTCGGTGGAGAAAGAGACCGACCTTTACGAGGCGCAGTGCCGAATCCTGTTGGACGCATGCGACCCCGAGGTGATCACCGCCGCACGCGCGGAGGGCATCTCCGACGAGTGGATCGAGGCCGCGCAGCGCTCGCCGGTGTACGCGCTGATCAACGACTACAAGGTCGCGCTGCCCCTGCACCCGGAATACCGCACCATGCCGATGGTCTGGTACATCCCGCCCCTGTCACCGGTGGTGGACGCGGTCAGCCGCGACGGTCACGACGGGGAAGACCTGGGCAACCTGTTCGGCGCGCTGGACGCGCTGCGCATTCCCATGCAGTACCTGGCCGAACTGTTCACCGCCGGTGACACCGCCGTGGTCGAGGGCGTGTTGCGGCGGCTGGCGGCGATGCGCTCGTACATGCGCGACATCAATCTCGGGCGCGAAACCCAGCCGCACATACCGCATTCCGTCGGGATGACCGAAGAACAGATCTACGAGATGTACCGGCTGCTCGCGATCGCGAAATACGAAGACCGGTACGTCATTCCGACCGCGTTCAGCCCCCAGGCCCGCGACCTCGAGCAGATGGGTTGCTCGTTGACGGGCGACGGCGGGCCGGGCATGTACGAGTCCGGTGAACCGGTGCCCGTCGCCGTGGAGACCTTCCACGCCCTCAAACGCCCCGGCGGCGAGGAGGCCGCCAACGGCCAGCGGTCCGCGCGGGTGAACCTGCTCAACTGGGACGGGCGCCAGGTGCCCGCCGGAATGTTTCCCGAAGAGCAGAAGCAATGAGACTGCTGGCTGGGCTACGGGGGCGCACCGACACCCTGCAGGACCGCCTGGTGTGGCAGGCGGCATCGCTGCTGCTGGCCTACCCGGACGACGACCTGTCGGCGCGGCTGGACACCGTCGACGAGCTGCGCAGCCACCTCAGCGGGCCCGAGGCGGCGCGGCTCGGACAGACGGTCGCCGCGCTGCGCACCCGCGAGCCGATGGCCGCCGCGATGGAGTACGTGGCGACCTTCGACATGCGGCGTCACTGCACGATGTACCTGACGTACTGGACCGCCGGGGACACCCGCAACCGTGGCCGGGAGATGCTGGTGTTCGCCACCGCCTACCGGGAAGCGGGCGTGCAGCCGCCGCGCGCCGAGGCGCCCGATCACCTGCCCGTCGTCCTCGAATTCGCGGCCACCGTCGATCCCGAGGCCGGGCGGCGGCTGCTGACCGTGCACCGCGTCCCCATCGACGTGTTGCGGGGCGCCCTCGCCGACGCCAAGTCGCCCTACGAGCCCACCGTGGCGGCGGTCTGCGCGACGCTGCCCGTCGCGACCGACCAGGACGTTCGCCGCGCGGAGCGCCTGGCGAAAGCCGGACCGCCCGCGGAAGCCGTTGGGCTGCAACCCTTTAACTTGACAGTACCGCCCCGACGTGAAGGAGGAGCGCCAGGTGTTTAGCAACGTACTGTTCTGGGACATCGCGCCGTACATCACGCTGACGGTCTTGATCGTCGGCACCTGGTGGCGCTACCGCTACGACAAGTTCGGCTGGACCTCCCGTTCCTCGCAGATCTACGAGTCGCGGCTGCTGCGGGTGGCCAGCCCGATGTTTCACTTCGGCATCCTGGCGGTTTTCGCCGGGCACGTGATGGGTTTGTTCATCCCGCCGCGGGTGACGCACATGTTGAAACTGAGCGACCACCTCTACCACCTGCAGGCCGTCATCGCCGGGTCGGCCGCGGGCTTTGCGACCCTGGCCGGAATCGGGTTGCTCATCTACCGGCGGTTCACCCGCCCCGCGGTTTCCATGGCCACTACCCGCAGCGACAAGGTGATGTATGTGGTGCTGGTGCTGGCCATCGTGGTGGGCCTGTACTGCGACCTGATCGGCACCGGGCCGCACGGCGGGGAGTTCCACTACCGCTACACGGTCGGCCTGTGGTTCCGCCGGATCTGGATCCTGCAGCCGCACGGCGAGGTGATGGTCAACGCGCCGCTGGACTACCAGTTGCACGCCCTGATCGGCATGGTGCTGTTCACGCTGTTGCCGTTCACCCGGCTGGTGCACATCTTCAGCGCGCCGGTCGCGTACCTGTTCCGGCCATACATCGTCTACCGCAGCCGCGACGAGGCGACCACGGGCGAATTGGTCGGTACGGCGCCGCGCCGCAGGGGCTGGTAGGGGGCACCGCGCCTCCCGCCAGTTCGCCTTTGACGGCCCCCCGCTGCCACAATCACCGACGTGCCATTCCGTAACGTCGCCATCGTCGCCCACGTAGACCACGGCAAGACCACCCTGGTGGACGCGATGCTGCGGCAGTCCGGGGCGCTGCACCACCGCGGTGACGACACCCAGGAACGCATTATGGACAGCGGTGACCTCGAGAAAGAAAAGGGCATCACCATCCTGGCCAAGAACACCGCCGTGCATCGCCATAACCCGGACGGGACCGTCACCGTCATCAACGTGATCGACACCCCCGGCCACGCCGACTTCGGCGGTGAGGTGGAGCGCGGTCTGTCCATGGTGGACGGGGTGCTGCTGCTGGTCGACGCGTCCGAGGGGCCGTTGCCGCAGACGCGGTTCGTGCTGCGCAAGGCCCTGGCCGCGCACCTTCCGGTGATTCTCGTCGTCAACAAGACCGACCGGCCCGACGCGCGCATCGCCGAGGTGGTGGAGGCCAGCCACGACCTGCTCTTGGACGTCGCGTCGGATCTCGACGACGAAGCCGCCAAGGCCGCCGAGCACGCGCTGGGCCTACCGACGCTGTACGCGTCCGGTCGGGCCGGCGTGGCCAGCACCACCCAGCCGGCCGACGGCGAGGTGCCCGCCGGCGACAACCTGGACCCGTTGTTCGACGTGCTGATGGAGCACATCCCGCCGCCGGTCGGGGACCCGGAGTCGCCGCTGCAGGCGTTGGTGACCAACCTCGACGCGTCGGCCTTCCTCGGCCGGCTCGCCCTGGTCCGCATCTACAAGGGAAAGCTGCGCAAGGGCCACCAGGTGGCGTGGATGCGCGAGGTGGACGGGTTGCCCGTGATCACCAACGCCAAGATCACCGAGTTGCTCGCGACCGAGGGCGTCGAGCGCACTGCCACCGACGAGGCGGTCGCCGGCGACATCGTGGCGGTGGCCGGGCTGCCCGAGATCATGATCGGCGACACGCTGGCCGATCCCGACCACGCCCATGCGCTGCCGCGTATCCACGTCGACGAACCGGCGATCTCGGTGACGGTCGGCACCAACACCTCGCCGCTGGCGGGCAAGGTGTCGGGGCACAAGCTGACCGCGCGCATGGTCCGCAACCGGCTGGACACCGAGTTGGTCGGCAACGTGTCGATCCGGGTGGTGGACATCGGCCGGCCCGACGCCTGGGAGGTGCAGGGCCGCGGCGAGCTGGCCCTGGCCGTGCTGGTCGAGCAGATGCGCCGGGAGGGCTTCGAGCTCACGGTCGGCAAGCCGCAGGTGGTGACCAGGACAATCGACGGCAAGCTGCACGAGCCGTTCGAGGCGATGACGATCGACTGCCCCGATGAGTTCGTCGGCGCGATCACCCAATTGATGGCCGCCCGCAAGGGGCGCATGGAGGAGATGACCAACCACGCGGCCGGCTGGGTCCGGATGGACTTCATCGTGCCCAGCCGCGGCCTGATCGGCTTCCGCACCGACTTCCTCACCCTCACGCGCGGCACCGGGATCGCCAACGCCGTGTTCGACGGCTACCGGCCCTGGGCGGGGGAGATCCGGGCCCGCCACACCGGATCGCTGGTCTCCGACCGGGCCGGCACCATCACGCCGTTCGCGCTGATCCAGCTCGCCGACCGGGGCCAGTTCTTCGTCGAACCCGGCCAGGACACCTACGAGGGCATGGTCGTCGGAATCAACCCGCGCGCCGAGGATCTCGATATCAACGTCACCCGGGAGAAGAAGCTCACCAACATGCGGTCGTCGACCGCGGACGTCATCGAGACCCTGGCCAAGCCGCTCGACCTCGACCTGGAACAGGCCATGGAGTTCTGCGCGCAAGACGAATGCGTCGAGGTGACTCCGGAGATCATCCGGGTACGCAAGGTCGAGCTGGACGCCACGACCCGGGCCCGCGGCCGGGCGCGGGCCAAGGCCCGGGGTTAATCGCACGTGCTTGGGCGGGCTGCTGGGCAGCTGCCCGATACCCTGATCGGCATGCCGAGACGAGTCCGCCGTTTCTTTGTGACGGTCGGCGTGGTCGTCTCGCTGGCCGGATTGGCGCTCGCGGCGTGCACGGTCAACCCCCCGCCGGCGCCGCAGAGCACCGACACGCCGCACAATTCACCACCGCCGCCGCCGCGGCCGACGCAGATCATCATGGGGATCGACTCGATCGGCGCCGGCTTCAACCCGCACCTGCTGTCCGATCTGTCCCCGGTGAACGCGGCGATCAGCGCGCTGGTGCTGCCCAGCGCGTTCCGGCCGGTGCCCGACCCCGGCACGCCGACGGGTTCGCGCTGGGAGATGGACCCCACCCTGCTGGAGTCCGCCGAAGTCACCAACCAGAACCCGTTCACGGTGATCTACAAGATCCGGCCGGAGGCGCAGTGGACCGACAACGCCCCCATCGCCGCCGACGACTTCTGGTACCTGTGGCGACAGATGGTCAGCCAGCCCGGCGTGGTCGACCCCGCCGGGTACGACCTCATCACAGGCGTGCAGTCGCTCGAGGGCGGCAAGCAGGCGGTGGTCACGTTCGCCCAGCCGTATCCCTCGTGGAAAGAACTGTTCAGCAACATCCTTCCGGCGCACATCGTCAAGGACGTGCCGGGCGGTTTCGCGGCCGGGCTGGCCCGGGCGCTCCCGGTCACCGCGGGCCAGTTCCGGGTGGAGAGCATCGATCCGCAGCGCGACGAAATCCTGGTGGCCCGCAACGACCGCTATTGGGGATCGCCGGCCAAGCCCGCGCTCATTCTCTTCCGGCGTGCCGGAGCGCCGGCCGCGCTGGCCGATTCGGTGCGCAACGGCGACACGCAGGTGGCCCAGGTGCACGGCGGATCGGCGGCCTTCGCGCAGCTGTCCGCCATCCCCGATGTGCGCACCGCCCGGATCGTGACGCCCCGGGTCATGCAGCTGACGCTGCGCGCCAACGAGCCCAAGCTGTCCGACGCGCAGGTGCGCAAGGCGATCCTCGGGCTGCTGGACGTCGACCTGCTGGCGGCGGTGGGCGCGGGCAGCGACAACACCGTCACGCTGGACCAGGCCCAGATCCGGGCACCCAGCGACCCGGGCTACGAGCCGACCGCGCCCCCCGCGATGACGACGCCTGCGGCGCTGGCGTTGCTGGAGGGCTCCGGCTACAAGGTCGAAGGCAACTCGTCGGCGTCGCCGGCGCCGGCGCCGCCGAACACCGGGCCGCCCGAAGTCATCCGCGGCCGGATCAGCAAGGACGGTCAACAGCTGTCGCTGGTCATCGGCGTGGCGGCCAACGACCCGACGGCCGTCGCGGTGGCCAACACCGCGGCCGACCAGTTGCGCAACGTCGGCATCGCCGCCAGCGTGCTGGCGCTGGACCCGGTGACGCTCTATCGCGACGCGCTGAACAACAACCAGGTGGACGCGATCGTCGGCTGGCACCAGGCGGGCGGCAACCTGGCGACGCGGCTGGCGTCGCGGTACGGCTGCCCGGCGCTGCAGTCGACGCAGGTACCGACGTCCACCGGGGCCACCACCAACCCTCCCGCGTCGGGCGGGCCGGTGACCACCGGGCCGGGCACACCCGCCACCACGCCGACGTCGACCCCGCCCAGCCGCCCGGCGGACCCCAACGCGCTGGTGCAGGCGCCGTCGAACCTCACCGGGATCTGCGATCGAAGCGTCCAGTCGAACATCGATGCCGCGCTCAATGGCACCAAGAGCATCAACGACGTGATCACCGCGGTCGAGCCGCGACTGTGGAACATGTCCACCGTGCTGCCGATCCTGCAGGACACCACGATCGTCGCGGCCGGCCCGAGCGTGCAGAACGTCAGCCTGTCGGGTGCGGTGCCGGTCGGCATCGTCGGCGACGCCGGCCAGTGGATCAAGACCGGGCCCTGACGGACCTCGTCAGTTCCGCTAGTCCAGGGCCGCCCGCGCCGCCCGCGGCGGGATCACGGCATCGACGATGAGCGCCAGCTCCCGGCGGTTCGGCGGCGATCCGGTCAGCAGGAAGTGCTGGTTGATCAGAGCCGGGCCGATGCGCGCGGTCAGCGGGGTGATGATCTCCGGATCGAGGTCACCCTCCGCGACGGCGGCCTGCAGGATCGATTCGACGATCTGCAGGCGGGGGGCCACCACGGCGTCGGCGAAGATGGCGCGCATCTCGGGCTCATGCAGGAGCTGGTAAACGGTGGCCATGCCGGGGAAGGCGGTCTTCCCCGCGCAGATGTCGCGGTGGGCGGTGAACACCGTCAGCAGGTTCTCCCGGGCCGACCGGCCGGAGCGCGCCTCGGGTAACGGCGGCAACGTGTGCACCAGCGCGGCGTGCACCAGCTCGCACTTGGTGGCCCAGCGCCGGTACAGGGCCGCCTTGCCGGTGTGGGCGCGCGCCGCGATCCCCTCCATCGTCAGCCCGCCGTAGCCGACTTCGGCCAGTTCGGCCAGGGTGGCCTCGTAGAGCGCCCGTTCGAGGACCTCGCCTCGTCGGCGGCTCCGGCCGCCGGTCGGGGCGGTCTGGGTGAGCTGCGACATTCCTCGATAGTAGCCGTAGCCGTTCCTATCGGCTGCGACGAGCCGCCCACCCGCAGGCGCTGCGGGTAGGGTGCGTCCATGCCTGAGAGTCCACGGCTGCTGTTCGTCCACGCGCATCCCGACGACGAGAGCCTCAGCAACGGCGCCACCATCGCGCACTACACCGCCCGCGGGGCAGACGTGCGCGTCGTCACCTGCACGCTCGGCGAGGAGGGCGAGGTCATCGGTGATCGCTGGGCCGCGCTGGCCGTCGATCGCGCGGATCAGTTGGGGGGCTACCGCATCGGCGAGCTCACCGCGGCGCTGGATGCGCTGGGCGTCGGCGGCCCCCACTACCTGGGCGGCGCGGGGCGCTGGCGCGACTCGGGCATGCAGGGCACACCCGGGCGGGGGAGCCGGCGGTTCATCGACGCCGACGAGCGTGAGGCCGTCGGCGCGCTGGTTGCGATCATTCGTGAGCAACGCCCGCACGTCGTCGTGACCTACGATCCGGGCGGCGGTTACGGCCACCCCGATCACGTCCACACCCACACCGTCACGACGCTCGCCGTGGCCGCTGCAGGTGGCGACGGCTATCCGGGCGAGCCGTGGCAGGTGCCCAAGTTCTACTGGACCGTCCTGGCCGACAGCGCTTTCGAGGCGGGCTGGCGCGCGCTGCACCGCGACGATCTGCTGCCCGAGTGGGCGATCCCGCCACGAGAAGAGTTCGACTTCGGATACCCGGACGACAAGATCGACGCCGTCGTCGAGGCCGCCCCGGAGGCGTGGGCGGCAAAAAGGGCGGCGCTCGCCGCGCACGCCACCCAAGTCGTGGTCGGGCCGACCGGCCGGGCCTGCGCCCTGTCGAACAACATGGCGCTGCCGATCCTGGCGGAGGAACACTACGTGCTGGCCGCCGGCGCGGCGGGGGAGCGCGATGAGCGCGGCTGGGAAACAGATCTGCTTGCGGGGCTTGATTTCACCGCGGTCGTTACGCGGTAGGCTTGCCAATCAGGCAGCCACGGAAGGATTTCGCATGGACCCCGACCTGGACCCTAATCAGCAGCACTGGCAGGACCGGCTCGACAGCCTGCAGTGGGTTATCGGCTCGATACTCTCCAACATCGACAGCGTTCCGACCTGATCGAAACCAAGCCGCGCGCCGCATCCCTCGAAGACAGCGGCGCGACAGACCCCGCGATACGTTTCGTTGTCTTGGCGCTGCTGGCGGTCGACGGGGTCCTCTCCGCACTGGCCGGGGCCCTGCTGCTGCCTTCCTATATCGGGGCGATCCCGTTTCCGATCAGCGGATTGATTTCTGGATTGGTCAACGCCGCACTGGTGTGGGCCGCGGGGCGGTGGACCACGTCGTCGCGGCTGGCCGCGCTGCCGTTGTGGACGTGGCTCCTCACGGTGGCGGTGATCAGCATGGGCGGCCCGGCCGACGACGTCATCCTGGGGGGTCGCGGCCTGATGGCCTACGGGGCTCTGCTGCTGATCGTGCTGGGTGTGGCGCCGCCGTTCTGGGTGCTGTGGCGACGCAGCCACCGGGCCTGACGTTCCAGCGGTCACGCGGGCCGGGATGTCCCCGCTTGCCGG
Organism: uncultured Actinomycetota bacterium; assembly: GCA_963850895.1. Lineage (GTDB taxonomy): Bacteria > Actinomycetota > Actinomycetes > Mycobacteriales > Mycobacteriaceae > Mycobacterium. The sequence goes on from CAWKNK010000018.1 coordinate 162,117, forward strand.
TATAGCCCTGACGCTACTGTTGACTGTTGCGCAGACGGGACGGGGCCCGCACGGGTCCGAGAAAATTTCACATGTTGGGACACGCGGATGAAATTCGATCGTGGGGAAGTTACACGAAGGTGCCGCTGACTCCGGGCGAGGAGCCTACCGCTCTTCCTGATCCTGTGGTTCCGACCGCGGTTTTTCCGAAGACCGATGCGTCGGCTTTGCGGCGGGTGTTGCGCCGCGCTCGAGACGGCGTCGCGCTCAACGTCGATGAGGCGGCCGTTGCGATGACCGCCCGGGGCGAGAACCTCGCGGATCTGTGCGGCAGCGCGGCGCGGGTACGCGACGCGGGTCTGGCGTCGGCCGGCCGGCGCGGCCCCGGCGGCCGGTTGCCCATCACCTATTCGCGCAAGGTGTTCATCCCGGTCACCCACCTGTGCCGCGACTCGTGTCATTACTGCACCTTCGTCACCGTGCCGGGCAAGTTGCGCGCGCAAGGGGTCGGCATGTATCTCGAGCCCGACGAGATCCTCGACATTGCCCGCCGCGGAGCTGAACTCGGTTGCAAGGAAGCACTTTTCACCCTTGGCGACCGACCCGAGGGTCGGTGGCCGGAGGCGGGACAGTGGCTCGGCGAACGGGGCTATGACTCCACGCTGTCCTACGTACGGGCCATGGCCATCCGGGTGCTCGAAGAAACCGGGCTGCTGCCGCACCTGAACCCCGGTGTGATGAGTTGGTCGGAGATGGCCCGGCTGAAGCCGGTGGCGCCGTCGATGGGCATGATGCTCGAGACGACGTCGCGACGGCTGTTCGAAACCAAAGGGCTTGCGCACTACGGCAGCCCGGACAAAGACCCGGCGGTCCGGCTGCGCACACTCACCGACGCGGGCCGGTTGTCGATTCCGTTCACCACCGGTCTGCTGGTCGGGATCGGCGAGACGCTGACCGAACGTGCCGAGACCTTGCACGCGATTCGCAAGTCGCACAAGGAGTTCGGGCATGTCCAAGAAGTGATCGTGCAGAACTTCCGGGCCAAGGAACACACCGCGATGGCCGCCGTTCCCGACGCGGGGATCGACGACTACCTGGCCACGGTGGCGGTTGCGCGGTTGGTGCTCGGTCCCGGCATGCGCATCCAGGCGCCGCCCAATCTGGTGTCCCGCGACGAGTGCCTGGCGCTGGTCGGCGCCGGGGTCGACGACTGGGGCGGGGTGTCACCGCTGACGCCCGATCATGTCAACCCCGAGCGGCCGTGGCCGGCGCTCGACGAGCTGGCCGACATCACGGCCCAGGCCGGATACGAACTGGTCCAGCGGCTGACCGCCCAGCCCAGGTATGTGCAAGCGGGGGCGGCGTGGATCGACCCGCGGGTGCGCGGACACGTGATGGCGCTGGCCGATCCGGCGACCGGCCTGGCCCGCGACGTCAATCCGGCGGGGCTGCCCTGGCAGGAGCCCGACGACGTCGCGTCCGCCGGCCGGGTCGACCTCAACGCGGCGATCGACACCGAGGGCCGCGCCACCGAAGCCCGCAGCGATCTGGACAGCGCCTTCGGCGACTGGGAATCGATCCGCGCGCAGGTGCACGAGCTGGCCGCACGGGCCCCCGAGCGCATCGACACCGATGTGCTTGCCGCGCTGCGGGCGGCCGAGCGCGATCCCGCCGCCTGCACCGACAGCGAGTACCTGGCGCTGGCCACGGCCGACGGACCCGCACTGGAAGCCGTTGCCGCGCTGGCGGATTCGCTGCGCCGCGACACGGTCGGTGACGACGTGACGTTCGTGGTGAACCGCAACATCAACTTCACCAACATCTGCTACACCGGCTGCCGGTTCTGCGCGTTCGCGCAGCGCAAGGGCGACGCCGACGCGTATTCGTTGTCCACCGACGAGGTGGCCGAGCGCGCGTGGGAGGCGCACGTCGAAGGCGCCACCGAGGTGTGCATGCAGGGCGGGATCGACCCGGAGTTGCCGGTCACCGGCTACGCCGACCTGGTCCGCGCCGTCAAGGCGCGGGTGCCGTCGATGCACGTGCATGCCTTCTCGCCGATGGAAATCGCCAACGGCGTGACCAAGAGCGGGCTGAGCGTTCGCGAGTGGCTGATCAGCTTGCGCGAGGCCGGGCTGGACACGATTCCGGGCACGGCCGCCGAGATCCTGGACGACGAAGTGCGCTGGGTGCTGACCAAGGGCAAGCTGCCGGCGTCGGAGTGGATCGACATCGTGACCACCGCACACGAGGTGGGACTGCGGTCGTCGTCGACGATGATGTACGGGCACGTCGACAGCCCGCGGCACTGGGTCGCCCACCTCAACGTGTTGCGCGGGATCCAGGACCGCACCGGCGGGTTCACCGAGTTCGTCCCGCTGCCGTTCGTGCACCAGAGCTCACCGCTGTATCTGGCCGGCGCGGCCCGTCCCGGGCCCACCCATCGCGACAACCGTGCCGTGCACGCTTTGGCGCGAATCATGTTGCACGGCCGCATATCCCAGATTCAGACCAGCTGGGTCAAGCTGGGTGTCGAGCGCACACAGGTGATGCTCAACGGCGGTGCCAACGATCTGGGCGGCACGCTGATGGAGGAGACCATCTCGCGGATGGCCGGTTCGGAGCACGGGTCGGCGAAGACCGCCGAGGAGCTGACCGCGATCGCCGAAGGGATCGGGCGCCCGGCGCGTCAACGCACCACCACGTACGCCCCGCGGGCGGCTTAGCAGTCGGAGGCGGCGGGTATACCCGCCGCCGTGAACCGACAGATCGACGAGGACCGGTTCCCTTCAGTGGCGGCCGTTCGTGGACGCGGTGCAGCGGCGACGACCCGACGCGGGCACCTGGTGCGAGGCCTGGACGGTGCGCGACATCGTCGTCCACCAGGCCTGAAACGCCGAGGAACTCGCCCGGGTGCCGACCGCACCACCATCGGACTCACCGAACGCGAAGGCGCCGCCACGCTGGAAACCGATCAGGCCGCGCGCGTCCTGCTGCTCTGGGGGCGCAAGCCCGCAGACCCATCGCGAATCTGTAGCCGCGTCGGACCGGAAACCCTAGGCCGCGTGCGCGGCCTGCTCAGCGGTTACTGAATTGGTTCCGCGTGCGATCGGCTCAGAAATTGTTACAGGTGACGGCGACCTGGTCGATGCGTCGTAGAACTGCTGCAGCCGTGCGGCATGGCCTGGATCTGCGCGGCCATCTGCTGGCGCTTCGGCGGCGGCGCGGCCAGGAAGTGGCGCAAGTAGTGACTGCGCCACCGGCGATCTGTTCAATTGCGCGGCGGCCGCCGGATCGCGTCGCGTTGAGCGCTGCCATCACCTGCCCGTAGTTACACGTCGTGTTGATGATCGGTCCGTCGGATCGCGGAAGCGATTCCCGCGCCGCGGCGGTCAACGCCACCGCCGCACTACCCACCGCAACGGTCAATTTGGTCAACGACAGCCTCATGTGTGGACACCTTCCCCGATTAATGCACCGCTATAAAGACGACGACATCTGGCCCGCGGTTGCCGTCTTCCGGTCGAGGTTACCAGGCCCCGCGAGCGTGCTTCCATCGCAATGGATATCGCCAAACACCGCTGGAGTGCGACTCTCCGCAGGTCAGTAGGTTGTGGGGACTGTTCGCCCTCGGCGAAACCGGTCCCGGTCGCGGGGCCCGAGACTGGCAGTCTTAAATCGTCAGTTTAACGGGCGTGCCAAGTGGTTGACGTGTATGTGCAACGTCTAGTATCAGTAACCGAGAGCTTTGTCTGGAGCGGCCGGATGCACCGGATGCGAGCCGAAGAGCAGCCCACACCGAAGCAGTACATGGAGGAGACGTCTGTGACCTACACGATCGCCGAACCGTGTGTCGACATCAAAGACAAGGCATGTATCGAGGAGTGCCCGGTCGACTGCATCTACGAGGGCGCGCGGATGCTGTACATCCACCCCGACGAGTGCGTCGACTGCGGGGCCTGCGAGCCCGTCTGCCCCGTCGAAGCGATCTACTACGAAGACGATGTGCCCGAGCAGTGGACCCAGTACACGCAGATCAACGCCGACTTCTTCACTGAGCTGGGATCGCCGGGCGGCGCCGCCAAGGTCGGCATGACCGAGAACGACCCGCAGGTGGTCAAGGACCTGCCGCCGCAGGGCGAGGGCGACTGAGCGGGCCGGTGCTGCATAGGCCCGGCGTGAGGCCACGCGGGCGAGTATCGGCGTCCCTGCCGGAGTTCCCCTGGGACACCCTGGCCGACGCTAAAGCGCTCGCCGGCTCCCATCCCGACGGAATCGTCGACCTGTCCGTCGGCACCCCGGTCGACCCGGTCGCGCCGGTGATCCAGGAGGCGCTTGCCGCTGCCGGTTCCGCGTCCGGGTATCCCGCCACCGCCGGCACCCCGCGATTGCGTGAATCGGCGGTCACCGCGCTGGCCCGCCGCTTCGGCATCACCGGGCTGACCGAGGCCGCCGTGCTGCCGGTGATCGGCAGCAAGGAGCTCATCGCCTGGCTGCCGACGCTGCTGGGGCTGGGTCCCGCCGACGTGATCGTGGTGCCCGAGCTGGCGTATCCGACCTATGACGTCGGCGCCCGGCTGGCCGGAGCCCAGGTGCTGCGCGCGGATTCGCTGACCCAGGTGGGCCCGCAATCGCCGGCGCTGTTCTATCTCAACTCCCCGAGCAACCCGACCGGACGGGTGCTGGGCGTCGACCACCTGCGCAAGGTGGTCGGCTGGGCGCGCGAGCGGGGCAGCGATGGTCGCATCCGACGAGTGCTACCTGGGTTTGGGTTGGCAGGCCCGACCGCTGTCGATCCTGCATCCGTCGGTCTGCGACGGCGACCACAGCGGGCTGCTCGCGATCCACTCGCTGTCGAAGAGCTCGTCGTTGGCCGGCTATCGGGCCGGATTCGTCGCCGGAGACCGCCGATCTGGTGGCCGAGCTGCTGGCGGTGCGCAAACACGCCGGGATGATGGTGCCGACGCCGGTGCAGGCGGCCATGGTCGCCGCCCTGGACGACGACGCCCACGAGCAAGCGCAGCGGGGACGGTACGAACGGCGGCGGGCCGCGTTGCTGCCGGCGCTGCGCTCGGCCGGATTCGCCGTCGACCATTCCGAAGCCGGCCTGTATCTGTGGGCCACCCGCGGCGAGCCATGCGGGGACAGCGTCACGTGGCTGGCCGAACGCGGCATCCTGGTGGCCCCCGGCCACTTCTACGGCCCGGGCGGCGCGCGGCACGTGCGCGTCGCGCTGACGGCCACCGACGAGCGGATCGCCGCCGCGGTGCAGCGGCTCGCCTAGCCGACACCCACCGGCTCCCACCGTGGCGGCGGCGAACGTGCACAATGCATCGAAGGTGTTTCGCCCGCTCAACCTCGGGTAAGGACGGTGGTCGTGACAACTTCGGCCGGCAAGCTGCGCATCCCCCTTTCGGTCGGGGACATCGTCAAGCGTGTGTTCCTGGGAAAGCCCCTGATCACCGAGGACATCGCCTCCGAAAAGTTGTCGAATCCGGTTGCCCTCGGCGCGCTTTCGCCGGACGCCGTCTCATCCGTCGCCTACGGTCCTGAGCAGATCCTGATCGAACTGCTGCCGCATGCCGGGCTGGCCGCCTTCCTGTTGTTGCTTCCCATCACCGGTGTCATCCTGTTCATCCTGGTGCTAGTGGCCGCCTCGTATCGGCAGGTGGTCATGGCCTACACCCGAGCGGGTGGCTCCTACATCGTCGCGCGCGACAATTTCGGACCCCGGGTGGCGCAAATCGCCGCCGCGGCGCTGCTGATCGACTACGTGGTCACCGTTGCGGTGCAATCGGCGGCCGGCACGGTTGCGGTGGTGTCGGCGATCCCCGCGCTGGGCCCGTACAGCCTCGAGCTTACGGTTGGTGTGGTGCTTGCCATCTGCTACGCGAACCTGCGCGGGCTTGAAGGAAGCGGGCCTGCCGTTCGCGGTGGCGACCTATTCCTTCGTCGTCATGGTCGGCCTGACCATCGTCGTCGGCGTGATTCGCGCAATCGAGGGGAACTTACCGATCTATGATCCCGCGCACATGGCGGGAACCGTGCCGGTTCACCAGGGCAACGGGTTGGTGATGGGCGCCACGATCTTGGTGTTGCTGCGCGCGTTCGCCAACGGAGGCTCGTCGCTGACGGGGGTCGAGGCCATCTCCAACACGGTCGACTACTTCCGAAAGCCCCAGGGCCGCAACGCGCGGCGCGTGCTCACCGCCATGGCCACCATCCTCGGCATCCTGCTGGCCGGCGTCGCCTATCTGGCGCACGTCACCCACGCCACGCCGTTTCTCACCGAATACCCGTCGGTTCTTTCGCAAATCGGCCGCGCCGTCTTCGGCAACGGCGTGATCGGCAACGTCTTCTACATTCTGGTCCAGGCCGCGACCGCCGCCATCTTGTTCACCGGTGCGAATACCAGTTTCAACGGATTCCCGGCGCTGGCCAGTTTCGTCGCCGAGGACCGCTTCCTGCCGCGCCAACTCACCAAACGCGGTCACCGCCTGGTCTTTTCGAACGGCATCATCACCCTGGCGGCACTGTCGGTGCTATTGCTGGTGGTGACCGGCGGCTCGGTCAACGCGCTGGTCCCGTTCTTCGCGATCGGCGTGTTCACGGGGTTCTCGATGGCCGGCTACGGGATGACCAAACACCACCTGACGCACCGCGAACCGGGATGGCGACGCCGGCTGGCGATCAACCTGTCCGCGGCGATCCTGTCGACGATCGTGGTGGGCATTTTCGCGGTGGCGAAATTCACCGAGGGCGCGTGGCTGGTGGTCGTCGTCTTCCCGCTCGCTGGTGTTCATGCTGATGCGGCTCAACCGCGAATACCGTGCCGAGGCAGCCATTCTCGAGATGTTCCGCACCGACCGCCCGGAGTTGGTGAAGTATGCGCGGCACCGGGTGTTCGTGTTCGTCGACTCGGTCGACCTGGCGGTGATCGAAGCGTTGCGCTACGGCAGGGGATTGCGGGCCGACGAGCTGATCGCCGTGCACTTCATGGTCGACCCGGCTCACGCCGCGCAACTGCGAAAGCGTTGGGATCACTTCGGTCTCGACACTCCGCTGCGGGTGGTGGACTGCCCGGACCGGCGGATGATCCGGGCCGCGCAGCTACTTGTCGCAAAGGCGCGCGACGAACAACCGCGACACCAACGTGACGGTGCTGCTGCCGCGCCGAACGTTCGCGCGGCTGCTGGGCCGGCTGCTGCATGACCGCACCGCGGACAAGATCTCCCGCGCGGTGAGCCTGATTCCCGACGCGGCGGCGACGATCGTGCCCTACGACGTGGAATCGCGCATCAACGAGGCCTACCCCGACACCTTCGAGCAGCGGATCGCGCAGGAGATCGACAAACTCGAAGCGTGGGTGTCCAAGGGCGAGGACGAGAAGGTGGACGCCTACGAGCACCCCGAGCGGCCGGCCTCGGTGATCCTGGTGGCGGGCCTGATCTCGGGGCAACGAGCCACCATCGAAGGACGGGTCAACCAGGTCGAGGACGTCACCGACCGCGGGCGCACTCTTCGACAGGTCGTCGTCGGGGACAACAGCGGGGAAATGACGGTGACCTTCCGTCCGGGCCATGGGGGCGCCGACATTCAGCCCGGCCAGCTGTTGCGGATTACCGGTAAGGCCCGCCAGACCGGCAACCGGCCCATATCGATGGTCGATCCGATGTATCACGTGATCGAGGACCCAGCAGAGGCCGTCGACTCGGGCGAATCCGGAGAAACCGGCAAAACGTAACGTCCCGCCGGAAGAATTCCGGTTGGGCACCAAATCACGCTGGGAACGAGAGCATTTCGGCATTACCGTCTTCCCCTAGGGTCCACCCGGGAGTCGCAAGCCCAGCGAAAACAGCAGCCGCACCTCGGGATCGGCCAGCGAGGTCGACAACAACTTCTCGATGCGCCGCACGCGGTAGCGAACCGTGTTCGGATGCACGTGCAGCGACTGCGCGGCGGAGGCGATGTCGCCGAAGCTGTCCAAATACACCCGCAGGGTCTCGGCCAGCACCGGCTCCCGGGAGCGCAGGTCAACGATGCGCGGATCGACCAATCGGTCTTGGCGGCCGACCAGGGTGAGGATCTCATCGAGCAACACCGTGGTGCGCGCCTCGGCCAGCGTAGTCACCTGCCCGATCGAAATGGGATGGCGCGCAGCGCTGTCCAGCACGCGGTCCACCTCGGCGCGCGCCGCGGCGATCCCGGCGAGGCCGGCGACGGGAGCGGCGATGGCGGCCCGCAGCTGCACCCCGAGCTCGGTGCGCATCGCCGCGATCGTGCCGCGGACCCACGAGGTGACCGGGCGGGCCTGCGTCTGGGGCAGCAGCACATAGACTCGGGATCCACGCGAGGCGAGCTGGGCGTCCCGCCGAAAAGCGCTGGCGCTCAGCGCCATTACGTCGGGCAACCGTGCGTGACGGGCCGCACCGTCCGCTAGGTCCCAGCCGATCAGCGCGGCGTCGCCGTCGGCGGCGAGGCCGAGTTCGCGGGCGACGGCGGCCACGTCGGGTTCGCCGTCGGCCAGGCCTAACAGCTGCTGCACCCGCAGCACCTGCGTGGAGGGCCGGGCCGCCAACCGCGCCATGATGCGCGCGGCCAGCACCGCCGCGCCGCGCAACATCTCCTCGGCGTCGTCGGCGAGCGGTTGTGCGCCCTGCTGCACCCAGATGGTGCCGGCGAACTCCGGCGGTCGCCGCGCGTCCACCGCGGGCTGGTAAATCCCGACGGCCAGCCGCGGACGCAGGCCCAACTCCGGACGCTCGGCCACGCGCACCACCCCGTCGCTCGCCCGCAGCGCATCGAAAATGCCCCACTGGCCGATCCATTCGAGGTGCTCGGGCGGCCCCGCCCTGCCCAGGATGGAGAGGCGGCGCAGCTCGTCGGCTTCGTCGTTGGAGGCCGAATAGGCCAGCACGTGCGATTGCGCGTTTTCGATGCTGACCATGCCGTGGATGCGGTCGGCGAGCGACTGCGCCAAGCCGAACAGGTCGGTGCCCGAGTCCTCCGTCGCATCGGCGCGGTCCCCGTGGTGTTCCAGGACGTGATTGACCAACTGGTAGAGCCGCTCCCAACGGGCCCGCGGTTCGACGGCCACCACCGCCGAGCCGGCCCCGACCGCCGCGCTCGCCAACGCGCTCGAAGGCTCCTTGGCGAAGATCGCCACCGGAACGCGCTCGCGGGCCTGCTTGTCCATCCACCGCAGCGCCTCGTCGTCGGCCACTCCCAGCAGGAAGAACACGTCGGCCGAGCCCGCGGCCGCCGCCAGCCCCAGCCGCACGTCGTCGCTGTCGATCAGCGCCGCCGAGCCCACCGGAAGGTCCAGGCCCCGCGGCGCTTCCACCAGGCTGACCAGGGTCGCGTCCAGCGCGAGCAACAGCTGACCCAGCCCCACACCGGCCATTGTTCGATCGTACTATCAAATGGTCACAGTCCTGTCCGATTGGCTAACTCGGGAAGTGGCGACGGCGAGGATCCTGGCAGCATGGACGCGATAACCCAGGTGCCGCTGCCGACCAACGAGCCGGTCCATGACTATGCGCCGCAATCCCGGGAACGCAGCCGGCTGCGCGCCGAATTGGTCGCGCTGGCCGACCACCCGATCGACCTCCCGCACGTCATCGGCGGTAGACACCGGATGGGTGACGGTGACCGCATCGACGTCGTCCAGCCGCACCGGCACGCCGCCAAGCTGGGCACCCTGACCAACGCCGTCCACGCCGATGCGGCGGCGGCGATCGACGCCGCAATGACCGCGAAGAACGCCTGGGCGGCAATGCCTTTCGACGAGCGCGCGGCGATATTCTTGCGGGCCGCGGATCTGCTGGCCGGGCCGTGGCGGGAGAAGATCGCCGCCGCGACGATGCTCGGCCAATCCAAGTCCGCCTACCAGGCCGAGATCGACTCGCCCTGCGAACAGATCGACTTCTGGCGCTTCAACGTGGCGTTCGCGCGTCAGATCCTGGCGCAGCAGCCGATCAGTGGGCCCGGGGAATGGAATCGCAGCGACTACCGCCCGCTGGATGGATTCGTCTATGCGATCACGCCGTTCAACTTCACCTCGATCGCCGGCAACCTGCCGACCGCGCCGGCGCTGATGGGCAACACCGTCGTGTGGAAGCCGTCGATCACGCAGACCCTATCGGCCTACCTGACGATGCAGCTGCTCGAGGCCGCGGGGTTGCCGCCCGGGGTGATCAACCTGCTCACCGGCGACGGCTTCGCGGTCTCCGACGTGGCCCTGGCAGACCCGCGGTTGGCCGGCATCCACTTCACCGGGTCGACGGCCACCTTCCAGCACCTGTGGCAGCAGGTGGGTGCCAATATCGGCCGCTACCACAGCTATCCGCGGCTGGTCGGCGAGACCGGTGGCAAAGACTTCGTGGTCGCGCACCCCTCGGCGCGGCCAGACGTGCTGCGCACCGCCCTGATTCGTGGCGCGTTCGACTACCAGGGGCAGAAATGCTCGGCGGCGTCGCGGGCGTTCATCCCGCATTCGGTGTGGCGGCGGATGGGCGACGACTTCCTGGGCGAGACCGCGGCGCTGCACTACGGCGACGTCACCGACCTCACCAACTATGGCGGCGCGCTGATCGACCGGCGCGCGTTCGCCAAAAACGTCAAGGCCCTCGAGCGCGCGAAAAGCGCGGCCCACGTCACCATCGCCGTGGGTGGCGAATACGACGACAGCGTCGGCTATTTCGTACGTCCCACGGTGCTGCTCTCCGATGACCCGACCGACGAAGCGTTCGCCACCGAATACTTCGGTCCACTGCTGTCGGTGCATGTATACCCCGACGACGACTACGAACGAATCCTCGGCGTGATCGACACCGGGTCGCGGTACGCGCTGACCGGCGCGGTCATCGCCGACGACCGCGAGGCCGTGCTGGCCGCGCAGGACCGCCTGCGCTTCGCGGCCGGGAACTTCTACGTCAACGACAAGCCCACCGGCGCGGTCGTCGGGCGCCAGCCGTTCGGGGGTTCGCGTGGCTCGGGCACCAACGACAAGGCCGGATCGGTGCTGAATCTGTTGCGCTGGACGTCGGCCCGCACCCTGAAAGAGACGTTCGTCCCGGCGACCCACCACACGTACCCGCACATGGCGGCCGACTGATGGCCGGGTTGTTCGCCAGCACGCTGCGTCCGGTGATCCTGGCGGCCGGCCGGGGCAACGGGCTGCGGCACGCCGCCGAACGCCTGCCGGTCACCCGCAAGGTGGTGCAGCGGTTCGTGCCGGGCGAGACGATCGACAGCGCGCTGGACAGCGTTGCGGCGCTTCGCTCCTCGGGTCGCTACGTCAGCATCGACTATCTGGGTGAAGACGTCACCGCCGCCGACGACGCCGGCGCGGCCGTGCGGGTGTACCTGGACCTGATCGACCAGCTGTCCCGGTTCGGCGATCAGGCCGCCATCCGGCCGCTCGAGGTATCGCTGAAGTTGTCGGCCTTGGGGCAGTCGCTGGGTCGCGACGGCGAGAAGATCGCTCGGGAAAACGCCTGGGAGATCTGCGCGGCGGCGCGGCGGGCCGGCGTGTGGGTGACGGTGGACGCCGAAGACCACGCGACGACGGATTCGACGTTGCGGATCGTGCGCGACCTGCGGCCCGAATTCGGATGGCTGGGCGTGGCTTTGCAGGCCTACCTGCGGCGCACGCTCGGCGATTGCGAGGAATTGGCGTCGGCCGGGGCGCGGATCCGGCTGTGCAAGGGCGCCTACGACGAACCGGCGGCGGTGGCCTACCGCGACCCCGCCGCCGTCACGGAGGCGTACCTGCGCTGCCTGCGGGTGTTGATGGCCGGCTCGGGGTATCCGATGGTGGCCTCCCACGACCCGGCGATCATCGAGGCGGTGCCCGCGCTGGCGCGCGAAGCGGGCCGGTCCGCAACCGATTTCGAGTATCAGATGCTGTACGGCATCCGCGACGGCGAGCAGCGACGGCTGGCCGAATCCGGCAACCGGGTCCGCGTCTACGTGCCGTTCGGCACCCAGTGGTACGGCTACTTCATGCGCCGGCTGGCCGAGCGGCCCGCCAACCTGACGTTCTTCCTGCGTGCGCTGGCGCAGCGCGGGCACTGAGCGTGCGCCAGGGCGGAAGAACGGGCAAAACCCGCCTTGACCGCACACTCAAAAGCCCACGATGCACACTCAATGCCTCAGTCACTGCGCGCGACGGGGCCGCGGGCGGTCGCCCGCGAATCCACGCACCACGTGCGCGCGCACGAACTCGGCCGCCACTTCGGGATCGTCCATTTCCCGGATCGAGGACGGCGTGCTGAAGAGCGAGAACAGGATGCGTGCAAACCATTCCGCGGCGGCCTCGACGTCGAGGTCCTTGCGCACCTCGCCGGTCAGCCGGGCGGCGGACAGGTAGGGCGCGAAGAAGTCGACGCACTCGCGCAGCAGCACGGCGGCATCCTTGGTCAGCAGCAGGCTGACCGCATCCTCGTCGAAGTACTTCTCCGACGCGATGGACCGCCGCGCCTGGGTCACGAAAACGGCGGCCTGGCTCAGCTTTTCCTCGAGCGAGCCGCCCCGGTCCATGGCTTTGGACATCTCGCGATAGAAGCGCTCGGAAGCGTGTTCGGCGCACGCCTCGATGATGGCGGCCTTGTCGCTGAAGTACTCGTAGATGGTGCTGCGGGACACCCCGGCCGTCCGGGCGATGTCGACGATCGTCGCCTTCTGCAGCCCCTGTTTGCCGAAGCAGGCGTACGCGGATTCCACGATCAGCTCGCGCGTATCGGCCGCCTGCGTCAATGCGGAAGCGTGAGTCATCACGGAACCAACGCACCCCGGGGCACCAGCCCGGCATCGGCCGACGCGAAGGCGGCGTTGACGTCGGCCAGGTGGAACGGTTCCGGCATCAGGCGGTCGAACGGAAAGCTGGTGTGCTGCAGGAAAGTCAAGCCGATCGCCAGCGTGACGGGATCGTAGAACATGACGCCGCGCACGGACTTGTTGCCGTAGACCAGCGCGCTCGGATCCAGCTCGAACGTCCGCCCCACGCCGACGTTGCCGACCTCGAGCAGCGTGCCGCCGTTGTTGAGGAACCCGATCCCGTCGGGAATGACACCCGGCACGCCGACGACCTCGAGCACCCAGTCGGCGCCGATGCCGTCGGTGCGCCTGCGGACCTGCTCGGTGACCTCTGCGGTCGAGATCCCACTCGCGTCGATGCAATGGGTGGCGCCGAAATCGGCCGCGACGTCGAGCCGTTCGGCGATCCTGTCGATGACGATGACCTCCGCGGCCCCCGCGGTGCGGGCCACGGCCGCGGCGTTGATGCCCAGCCCGCCCGCGCCCTGGATGACGACCGTGTCGCCCAGCCGCACATCGCGCAGCGCGAACAGCACCTGGGCCAGCGCGCAGTTCAGCGGCGCGACGGCCGCGTCGGGCAGGTCCTCGGGCACCTTGTACAGCGGCTGTCGCCGGCTGGTGTAGTAGTACTCGCCGTAGGCGGCGACGAAGTGCGGCTCCTGATCGTGCGTCCGGTACTCGCCGGCCATCAGGTTCTGGCACGCGTAGGACCGGCCTCGGGCGCACGCGTGGCATTGACCGCAGAACCAAAAATATGGCGTCACAACGCGATCGCCGGCGGCCAGCGGCTTGCCGGTCGCGTCGGTCGTCAGGCCCGCGCCGAGTTCGGCGATCTCGCCGACCATTTCGTGGCCCATGGCAAACGGGCACGGCAACGGCAGTTCGCCGCGGAAGATGTGCAGGTCGGACCCGCAGATGCCGGCCATCCGCAGCTTGAGCGCCGCGGTCCCGGGCGCCGGGGTGGACAACGGAAATTCGGCCAGCTCGATGGGGCCGCCGTGGGCGGTCAGTAGCGCGAGCTTCGGCATGAGCAACCCCCTTTAGTTGGCGGGCGCCAGAATCAGTCCGCTGGTGGGCACCCCGGTGCCCGAGGTGACCAGCACGTGTTCGACGTTGTCGACCTGGTTGTACGACGTGCCGCGCACCTGGCGCACCCCCTCGGTGATGCCGTTCATGCCGTGGATGTAGGCCTCGCCGAGCAGCCCGCCGTTGGTGTTGATCGGGAAATCGCCACCCAGCGAGAGCCGCTCAACGGTGGCGAAATCCTTCGCCTCACCGCGGCCGCAGAATCCGAGCTCCTCGAGCTGGGTGAACACGAACGGCGTGAAATGGTCGTAGATGAAGGCGGTTTGGATGTCTTGCGGCTTGAGGCCCGAGTCGCGCCACAGCCTTTTGGCGACCACGCCCATCTCGGGCAGGCCGGTGATGTCGTCGCGGTAGTAGCTGGTCATCATCTCGCCGTTGTGGGCCGCGCCCTGGGCGGCCGCGGTGATGATCGCCGGCGGCTGCCGCAGGTCGCGTGCGCGTTCCGCGCTGGTGACCACCAGCGCGACCCCACCGTCGCTCTCCTGGCAGCAATCCAGCAGGCGCAGTACGGGTTCGACGATCCAGCGCGAATTCTGGTGGTCTTCCAGCGTGATCGGGCGCTGGTAGAACCAGGCATCGGGATTGCGGGCCGCATGCGCGCGGTCGACGACGGCGATCCTGCCGAAGTGTTCGTTGGTGACCCCGTACGTCGACATATAGCGCTGGGCGTGCACCGCGACCCAGGCCGCCGGGGTGAGCAATCCGAACGGGGCGTAATGCGCCATGAACGGCGGAGTCTCGGCGCTGGTGCGTCCGCTGCCGCCGAACCGGTAACCGGAGCGTTCGTTGAAGGCGCGCCAGCAAACCACCACCTCGGCGACGCCCGTCGCGACGGCCATCGCGGCGTGCACGACGGTGCCGGCGGCGGCACCGCCGCCGTGGTGCACGCGGGAGAAGAAGCTCAGATCGCCGATGCCCACGTTGCGGGCGATCTCGATCTCGTCGCTGGAATCCATGGTGAAGGTGACCATGCCGTCGACGTCACTGGGCGCCAGACCGGCATCGTCGAGCGCGGCGCTCACCGCCTCGCACGCCAATTGCAGTTCGCTGCGGCCGGATTCCTTGGAGAACTCCGTCTGGCCTATCCCGACGATGGCGGCGGCGCCGGGCAGCGAGCTGCTCACGCGCCCGCCCCGTCGAGCAGGCTGAGGACCGCGGTGCCCGAGACGTGGTCGCCCAGGCTGTTGGAGCCCTTGAAGGTCACCTCGACGAAGTTCTCGCCTCCGCTGCCTTCGGTTTTCCCGGTGACGCTGCCGGTGAAGCGCAGCGGGTCGTCCGGAAAGCACGGCACGCCAAGGCGGATCGACAGGTTCTTGACCATCGCCTCCGGGCCGGCCCAGTCGGTGAGGAACCGCACGCAGTAGCCGTTGGTGGTGAGGATGTTCATGAACAGGTTGGGCGAGCCCTGCTTGTTGGCGTAGTCCCGGTCGTGGTGCACGGGCATGAAGTCACGGGTGGCGATCGCCCCGGCGACGATCATCGTTGTGGTGATGGGGATCTTCGAGCGGGGTGACCTCGTCGCCGACCGAGATGTCGGCCCAGCGCAGGGTGGTGGTACGGCTCGCGGCGGTCGTCATGCATGTCCTTCCGAATACGTTGCGCCAAGGTGGGCCAGCTGTGCGGCAGCCGGGCCGAGCGTGAGCTCGTTGTGCTTGGCCCACAAGAAATAGCGGTGCAGGGGATAGGTGATGTCGATCCCGATGCCGCCGTGGACGTGCTGGGCGGTGGCCGCGACGCGGGCGCCGGCCTCGGCGGCCCAGAACTTCGCGATGCGGGCGGCGCGGTCGGCGGGCCGCCCGTGCGCGATCAGCCACGCCGCGTGCCACGTGGTCCACCGGATCGCCTCGACATCGATGAACGCGTCGGCCATGCGCTGCTGCACGGCCTGGAAGCTGCCGATGGGCCGGCCGAATTGCTCGCGGCCCGTGGTGTATTCGGCCGCGATCCGCAGCGCCCGCTCCGCAACGCCGAGCTGAACCGCGCACAGCGCGACCAGCGCACGGGTGCGCAGCGACTCGATCAGGTCTGCCCCGACGAGCCTGTCGGCGTCCGAAACCGTTGCGCCGTCGAGGTATATGTCGGCGTGTGGTTCGCGGTTCGTGGTAGTCGCCGGCCGGATCTCGACGCCGTGGGCGTCGGTGGCCAACAGGAACAGGCCGGCCTCACCGTCCTCCATCGAGGCCGGGATCAAAACGGTGTCGGCGAACTGGGCGGCCGGGACCAGCTCCTTGACGCCGTCGAGCCGCCAATTGCCGCCGTCGCGGCCCGCGGTGGTGGCCGGCACCGTCGCATCGGAGCGGCCCGGCTCGGCCAACCCCGCGGTCAGAATGCGTTTTCCGGCGACGATACCCGGCAGGAAACGTTGCTGCTGTTCGGGATTGCCGTGCCGCGCGATGGGGTCGGCCCCCAGTGCCAGCGTCGCGTAGGCCGGCACCGGCGCGACCGCCCAGCCCACCTCGGCCAGCAGCACCCCGAGCTCGACGAAGCCACCACCGTTACCGCCCACCGACTCCGGCAGCGCGGTGCCCAACAGGTCGGCGGCCGCAAGCTCTTTCCAAAGTGCGTCGTCGAAGCGAATGGCGCCGGCTTCCAACTCGGTCAGGCGCTCCTGCGTGGCCCGGCGCTCGAAGAGGTCGCGGGCGAGCTTGGAGACGGTCTCCTGCTCTTCAGTGAAGGTAAAGTCCATGAGCCCTCACCTAGGCGGCCGGCCGGAACTGATGCAACACCAGGTCGTTATCGAAACTCTGGAAGTACACCTCGACCGGCATTCCGGTTGTCACGTCGGCCGGGTCGATGCCGGTCAGATTGGATACCACCCGCACACCCTCCTCGAGTTCCACCAGCACGACGACGTAGGGATACTCGAAGAACGGAAACCTCGGCTCGTGCGGCATCACGTAGCTGTAGACGGTGCCGCGGCCCGACGACTCGACGGTGTCCCAGTCCAGGGACCGGCAGTGGGGGCACATCGGGCGCGGCGGGTGGCGCAGCTGTCCGCATCCGCCGCAGCGCTGGATCAGGAGCTTGTTCTCCCGCAATCCATTCCAGAAGAACTCGGTGTCCGGTGTGATGGTCGGCGCCAGTCGGGTCGCCATCAGCGCTCCGGCCTGAATCGCAGCACCCGGAATCGCTGCCTTCCCAAGACTTCACCGTTCTGGTCGGTGTAGGTGGTCAGCCAGGTCAGGAAGAAGCCGGTGCCCAGCGCCGTTTTCTTCTCCTCGGAAACCGATTCATACACCGTCGTCGCGCTGATGACGTCGCCCAGTCGCGGGTAGCGTTCGATTTCGAACTCCGAGTTGGTCGCCACCGTGCTGGTGTAGCCGGCCTCGTCGAGGAACGCCGTTGGGTTGCTATTGATTTCGACGGGCGCGCCACCACGTTCGCCGATGCCCTCCAGGATCGGCGACGGCATCGTCCAGCTCTGCAGCATCACCGGCGGCGACACGATCCCGCCGAACCGCGACTTCTCGGCGAACTCCGGGTCGAGGTAGACGGGGTTCATGTCGGCCATCGCGTACGCCCAGTGCCGGATCATCGGCTGGTTGACCGGATCCGGGGCCAGCGAGGGCTTTCCGGTGCCGCCGGTCGGCTGGCCGACGAGGGCCCGCACCTTGGCGCTGACGGTTTCTGAGTCGGTCACTTACGGCTGTCCTCCTATTGTGCGGTGGCGCGAAGATCACGGGGAGCTCGTGGCATGCCCAATCCGGCCATGGCGATGATGTCACGCTGAATTTCGTTAGCGCCGCCGCCGAAGGTGTTGATGACCGCCCATCGGTAGGCGGATTCCAGGGCGCCGCCCAGGGGCGCGTCGGCCCCGCGGCGCGCGCCGTTGCGGTCGAGCACCTCGAGCAGCTGGCGGGCGACCTGCTGGGTCAGCTCGGTGCCGAACACCTTCGCGGCGGAGGCTTCCCCCATGTTGAGCACGCCCTTCGTCATCGCCGCGTTGACCCGCATATTGACGAGCTTGTACGCGGCGACCTGTGCCTCGACCCTTGCCAGCGCGAGCTGCACCCACGGCTGGTCGATGACGCGCTTGCCGTCGAGCTCGGTGGTGGTGGCCCACTCCAGGGTCTTCTCGAAAAGCGGCTCGAGCGCGCCGAGATTACCCAGGGCGGCGCGTTCGAAGTTCAGCTGTGTGGTGATCAGCTGCCATCCTTGGTTCTCGCCACCCACCAGCGCACTGGCCGGGACCCGCACGTCGTCGTAGAACGTGTAGAAGGTGGAGATGCCGGGCATGGTGTGCAGCGGCTGCCACGAGAACCCGGGCGACGAGGTGGGCACGATCAGAATGGAAATGCCCTTGTGTTTCTTGGCGTTCGGATCGGTGCGTGCGGCCAGCCAGATGTAGTCGGCGTATGCGGCGCCACTGGTGAACATCTTCTGCCCGTTGATCACGTAATCATCGCCGTCGCGGACCGCGGTGGTGCGCAGGGACGCCAGGTCGCTTCCCGCTCCCGGTTCGGAGTAGCCGATCGCGAACTCGACACTGCCG
Organism: uncultured Actinomycetota bacterium; assembly: GCA_963850895.1. Lineage (GTDB taxonomy): Bacteria > Actinomycetota > Actinomycetes > Mycobacteriales > Mycobacteriaceae > Mycobacterium. The sequence continues at coordinate 180,490 of CAWKNK010000018.1, forward strand.
TCCAGGATCGCGGGCAGGAACTTCTGCTTCTGCTCCTCGGTGCCGCACTGCATCAGGGTTGGCCCGACCGTGTTGAGCGTCACCAGCGGGATCGGTGCGTTGACCCGCTGTGCCTCTTCGGAGAAGATGAACTGCTCGATCGCCGAGAACCCGCGTCCCCCATACTCTTTGGGCCAACCGACGCCCAGCAGGTCGGCCGCGGCCAGCGCGCGCACGCACTCGCGCACTTCGGGGCCGCCCTCCATGCGTGCGTTGAGCGCGAGGGTACGTTCGGGCGTCATCACCCGTTGCAGGGTGGCGCGGATCTCGGCGCGCAGCTGCTCCTGCTCGGGCGAGTACTCCAGATCCATCGGTTCAGACCCCCAGCCGCACCGGCATGCGCTTGACCCCGGGCACCATGGTGGCCCGCATCCGGTCCACCGCACCCACCAGCTCGAGCTTGGGGAAGCGGCGCAGCAGCTCGTCGAACATCACGCATGCCTCAAGCCGTGCCAATTGCGCACCGACGCAGGAATGTTCACCACATCCGAACGCGATGTGCGGGTTCGGGTGCCGGGTGACCTTGAACTCCTCGGAGTCGGCACCGAAGATGTCCTCGTCCCGGTTGGCGGACCCGTAGAGCATCACCACCACGTCTCCCTCGGCGATCCGCTGACCGCGGATCTCGACGTCGGTCGTCGCAGTGCGCGCCATGTGGACCACGGGGCTGGTCCAGCGCAGCATTTCCTCGACGGCGCCCGGGATCAGCGCGGGATCGTCGACCAGCAGGCGGCATTGGTCGGGGTGGGCGATCAGCGCCAGCGTGCCCAGCGCGATCAGGTTGCGGGTGGTTTCGTTCCCGGCCACCAACAGCAGGTAGGCGAAATTGAGCAGGTCTTCATCGGTCAGCCGGACACCGTCGATCTCCGCGCCCGCAAGCACCGACAACAGGTCGTCGCGCGCATCGACGCGCCTGGCGGCGATCAACTTCTGAAAGTACTCGTAGAGCTGCCCCATGGCGACCAATGGGTCGAGTTCGATCTCCGGGTCGGCGCTTCCGGTGGCCGCGTCCGACCACGCCCGGAACTGTTCCCAGTCATCGGCCGGGGCACCGATGAGCTCGGCGATCATCCGGGTGGGCAGCGGAGCGGCGATTTCATCGGCGAATTCGTGCACGGAATCCGGTTCGATGCCATCGAGGATTCCCCGCACGATCTCGCGGATCTTCGGCTCGAGGACGGCCACCCGCCGCCGGGTGAAGCCCGAGTTGATCAGCTTGCGCAACTGCCGGTGCCGCGGCGGGTCGGTGAAGATGAGATTGCCCTCCTGCACCGCGTCCCCCATCTGTGGGTCGGGGATGGTGATGCCCCGGGTCGAGGTGAACGTGGCCGGGTTGGTCGACACGAAGCGGATGTCCTCGTATTTCAACAGCGCCCAGAAGTTGGTGACGTCGTTCCAGCACACCGGCGCCGTCGCGCGCAGCTCGCGGTACGCCGGGTACGGATCGCCCGCATAGAAGTCGGGGGAGTGCAGTGGAAAAGTGGTCCGCACGGCGGCCTCCCTGAACAGGCGATCCGACACATTGGTGCAATGTGTCTTGCGGTCTTGTGTCTACCCCGCGTCGCCCATCCCTGTCAATGCCTCCGCGAAACGCTAAAACAGCGTGCAATTCGCTTAGCTAGTGATTGACGGCACGGGGGCATGGGTGTACACCAAGTGGTTAGATGACCGACGTTCCGGTGAGGAAGCGCATGACCGAGCTACAAACTCAAGGACTTCTTGTCGACACCTATCAGCTCTACATCGACGGGAGATGGGTCGAGCCGCAGGACGGTCGTTACGACGACATCGACCCGGCCACCGAACAGTCCATCGGCACCGCGCCCGACGCGAGTGTCGCCCAGGTCGGCGAGGCGATCGGCGCCGCCCGCCGGGCGTTCGACGGCGGGCCGTGGGGCCGCATGGGTCCCGAGGATCGGGCCGGCTGCCTCAATCAGCTCGGTGAGGCCCTGCTCAAGCACGCCGACGAGTTCTTCGCGCTGTCGCAGGCGGAGTGGGGCTGCGTTTCGAACGAGCGGATGATGCAGATCGACGGCGCCGGATACATGTCCATGCATGCGGCCCAGCTCGCCACCAAGTTGACCGACGAGCCGGTCACCGGTGTCGGCGCCGGAACCACGTTGCTGCGCCGCGAGCCGCTCGGGGTCGTATCCATCCTGACGCCGTGGAACTTTCCGCACTGTCTCAACGTCATGAAGGTGAACAACGCGCTGGCCGCGGGCAACACCGTCGTGCTCAAGCCCTCACCGCTGACCCCGCTCGCCGGGCTTGCGCTCGCGCGCATCATCGACGAGGAGACCGACATCCCGCCCGGTGTGGTCAATGTCGTCACGCCCTCGGGGCTTGAGGCCGCCAAGCTGCTCACGACGGATCCGCGCATCGACATGATCAGCTTCACCGGCAGCTCCGCCGTCGGTTGTGAGGTCATGCGGGCCGCGGGCGACGCCATGAAGCGGCTCTTGCTGGAGTGCGGCGGGAAGTCGGCAAGCATCGTCCTCGACGACACGCACGTGACCGACGAGATGCTGCGGCAGATGCTGTTCGACTGCTGCTCGCTGCACGCCGGGCAGGCCTGCATCCTGCACAGCCGGCTGCTGCTTCCCGATTCGTTGCACGACGACGTCGTCGACCGGCTCGTCGCGCTGGCCCGCGAGGTCAAGGTCGGCGACCCCAAGGATCCGACGGTGCAAATGGGACCGCTGATCAGCGCGGCGCAACGCGAGCGCGTGCAGGCGCACGTCGACGGGGCGGTCAACGACGGAGCGAAGCTGGCGACCGGCGGCGGCCGCCCGGCCGGTTTGGATGTCGGCTTCTACTTCGAACCGACGATTCTTACCGGCGTGCAACCGGATTCGACGATCGCGCAGGAGGAGGTGTTCGGGCCCGTGCTGTCGGTGCTCCGCTACCGCGACGACGAGGACGCCGTCGCGATCGCGAACAACTCGTGCTACGGGCTCTCGGGTGCGGTGTGGGGCGCCGATGTGGACCGGGCCGTCGCGGTCGCCCGGCGCATGCGCACGGGCCAGGTCGCCGTCAACGGCATCGGGCCGGGCGACGCGCCGTTCGGCGGCTTCAAGCTCAGCGGGTTCGGTCGCGAGAGCGGTGGAATCAGCGGACTGCACCAGTACATGGAGGTGAAGGCCATCGGGATCCCGGCATGACGGGACCCCTCGCCGGGCTCCACGTCGTCGAATTCGCCAACGAGATCTCAGGTCCTTACGCCGCAAAGCTTTTCGTTGACCTCGGCGCCGAGGTCACCAAGATCGAGCCACCCGCCGGGGATGCGTTGCGCCGATGGGGGCCGTTTCCCGGGGGAGTTGCCGATCCCGAGCGTTCCGGCTTGTTCCACTACCTCAACGCCGGCAAGCGCGGCGCCACCCTCGATTTGGCCCAGCCGGACGACCTGGCGGCCGCCCGCGAACTCATCGCGCGGGCGCATGTGCTCATCGAGGATTTCGTGCCGGGGACGCTGGAAGGTCTGGGGCTGGGCCCGGACGCGTTGAGCCGGCTGAACCCAAACCTGGTGCTGTTGCGCATCTCTCATTTTGGTCAGTGCGGACCCTGGCGCCGGCGGCGGGCCACGCCCCTGACCGTGCAGGCGGCATCGGGCTGGATCAGCACCCGGGATCCGGACCGCCCACCGGTACAGGTCGGCGCCCGCATCTCCGAGTACGTCGCGGGCGTCTACGGCGCGCTCGGCGCGCTGACCGCGCTGCGGCTGCCGCCCGCCGGCCGGGTCAGGGAGGTCGACGTCTCCCAGTTGGAGGCGCTGCTGTCGACGCTGCCCTATCCGATGCTGATGGCGCGCCGGATGCAACACCTCGGCCTGCCCGCCAACCTGCGGTCGGCCCCCATGCTGGGCGTCGTGCGGGCCGCCGACGGATGGGTGGGCATCAACTGCCTGACGGGCCAGCACTGGCTGGACGTGTGCGCGATGCTCGGCCTGCCCGAGTACGGCGAGCATCAGATCGCGATCATGATGGGCGGGCCGGAGCGCGACGAGTTCTTTCGCAAGGCGGAGCCACTGCTGGCACAGCAGACCGTCGCCGAGATCGTGGAACTCGGGCAGGCGCTGCGCATTCCGGCCGCGCCGGTCAACGACGGGGCCACGGTGTTTGACTGTCCGCAGTACGCCGAGCGCGGGTTCTTCGTCACAGCCGAAGGACGAGACTGGTCGTTCCAGCGTCCCGGGCCGGCGTTCCGCTTCTCGAAAACTCCTGTGGCACAACCTCGTCCGGCGCCCCGACTGGGGACGCGCCCCGAGCCGTGGGCCACCGATGCCCGATCGCTTTCCGCGACCGACGGGCCGCTGCCCTTCTCCGGGCTGCGCGTCCTCGACCTGACCACGTTTTGGGCCGGGGCCTACCTGACGTGCTATCTGGGCGCGTTCGGTGCCGACATCGTCAAGGTCGAGTCGATCCAGCGGCCGGACGGGCACCGCTACTCGGGCGCCTTCGCCTACGAGGGCGACGACTGGTACGAGCGCAGCCCCATTTGGCAGGGCACCAACCTCAACAAGCGCGACCTCACCCTGGACCTGACCTCGGCCCGGGGCCTCGACATCGCGCGACGGCTGGCCGCGGAGGCCGACGTGGTCGTGGAGAACTTCTCGCCCCGGGTGGTCGAGCAGTTCGGTTTGGACTACGACGCGTTGGTTGCGCTGAACCCCGACGTGATCGCCGTGCGGATGCCGGGATACGGGCTGCAGGGTCCGTGGCGCGACTACGTCGGCTGGGCGCTGAACTTCGAGCAGACCTCGGGTATGTCGGCGGTCACCGGCTACCCCGACGGTCCGCCGTGCAACCCGCAGGGGCCCGCCGATCCGATCGTCGGCGTGCACGCGGGAGTCGCGCTGCTGGCCGCCCTCGAGCACCGGACGCCGCACCGGGGTGGGTCAGCTGATCGAGGTCGCGCAGATCGAGGTGGCCGCCTGCGTGACCGCCGAACCGGTCATCGAGTACTCGATGACCGGCGTCGTGCATCCGCGGGAGGGCAACCGGCGGCGCGGCTACCTGCAGGGTGTCTACCCGACCAGCGCCGACGGAGCGTGGGTGGCGCTGTCGCTGCCCGACGACGGGCGGCTCGACCACGACGTGTTCGACGAGATGGTCGCCGCGTGGACCCGCACACGGACCGCCGCGGCGGTCGTGGAAACCCTACGCGCACAGGGCATCCCGGCGGAGCGCGTGATCACCGGGGACCAGATGTACGACGGCGACCTGATCGGCGCCCAGCTCGACGCGCGCGGCTACTACGAGGAGCTCGTCCATCCGATCACCGGAGCGCACCGCTATCCCGGCTGGCCGTTTCGCATCACCCCCGGACCGGCCCGTCACCACCGCGCCGCCCCGCCGACGCTGGGCCAGCACAACGACGAAATCCTCCTTGGGCTGGGCCTGTCCGCGGACGAGCTCGCCGGCCTGCGCGCCGACCGGGTCATCGGTGAGCGGCTGCTCAACGCCTGAAATCTTCTGTGGTGGCGGTCGAAACGTTGATGAGGTGGCCGTAGGGGTCGCGCAATAGCATCGACCTTCTGCCCCAGGGTTGCGTCGTGGGCTCCATTAACCAGGTCGCGCCCAGGGTGTAGATGCGCGAATATTCGGCGTCGACGTCGGCGGCCATGAAGTCGAGAATCATCTCGCCTTCGTGTGCCGCCAGGCCCGTCTCGCCTGCGGCACGCGACGCACGGTCCTCGGTGAATCCGACCCGGGAGAATCCGACCGACGCCGGACCCGCCGGCATCTCGAGGTAATGGTCATTGAACGGCACCGAGACGCCCAACAGCGCCGCATAGAACGCCGCGATCGGTTCGATCGCTGCCGAGACGAACCGCACCTGCGCGAGTTCGAGCCGCGGCTCTGGCGTCATACCGCAACCGGAACGTCGAGATCGGTTTCCGCATAGTTCAGGAAATAGGCAGTGAATACGGCCAGACCCAGATACGCGAAGGCCTCCGCCAGCTGTTCGTCGTTCCAGCCGGCATCGAGTGCCTGGCTCCACGTGGTGTCGGCGACCTTCCCACGGTTGGCAGCCGCCTCCCTGACCAGTCCGGCGATCGCGTCGATCTTGTCGTCGCCGGTGGCGCTTCCGACGCGCAATGCCGCGACCTGCTCATCCGTCCATCCCGCCAGCTGTGCCAGCCGACTGGTGATTGCGGCGACGTAGTCGTTGCCGACGGCGCCGCCCGCCGCGAGCATCAGGGCGGCGGACAACTGCGGGCCGACCGTGCCGTGCTCGGCGGTCGCCGCGCGAAGCGATGTGTAGGCGACGAACACCGCCGGTGAGTGCGCCATCTGAGCATGCAGATTCAGCGGGCGCCCAGTCGGCGAAAACTGGATCACGTGTTCCAGCAACCCGCGGCAGGCGTGCGGGGCGTCGTCAACGGTGTGTGTTGGTATCCGGCTCATCTTTGTAACCTCGTCTGATCGGTTTGGATGGGTGAGTGGAAGGACGGCGCAGCGCGCCGAAATGTGACTGCCGGGGCCGCGATGTCACATTCGGCCGGTCAACCCCGTCCTTGACTTCATGGATGCTCAGGACGACCGGGTCAGCGGTGCGTGGAAGGCGAATCGCGCATATCTGGTGGATCTCGCTTTCCGGATGCTGGGCGATGTCGGGACGGCCGAAGATGTGGTGCAGGAGGCATTCTTTCGGTTGCTGAAGGCGCCCGTCGGCGGCATCAACGACGAGCGTGGCTGGCTGATCGTGGTGACCAGCCGGCTCTGCCTTGACCACATGAAGGCGGCGTCGTCGCGTCGTGAACGCCCGCAAGACATCGCCGAACAACAACACGACCGCGATTTGTCAGCCATCGATCCCGCCGATCGAGTGACCCTCGACGAGGAGGTTCGGCTGGCCCTGCTCATCATGCTCGAACGCCTCAGTCCCGCAGAGCGAGTGGTGTTCGTATTGCACGACGTCTTTCAAGTGCCCTTCGACACCATCGCCGCCACGGTCGGAAGCCACGCGCCCGCATGCCGGCAATTGGCGCATCGGGCCCGGCGCAAGATCGGCGGGTCTCAATCGGAAAGCTCGGCGGGCTCCGGTCTGGTGGAACCGGCCCAGCATCGCCTTGTCGCCAGGGCATTCATCGAAGCATGTTCGACGGGTGACCTCGACGCGCTGATGGCTCTGTTGGATCGCGATGTCTCCGGTGAAATCGATGCCCGCGGTGGTGTCATCGTCGTCGGCGCCCACCAAGTCGGCCTCAACATTCTGCGTTACTGGGGCCGGGCCGATACCGTCCTGGTGGCGCAACCGGTATGCGGTCAGCCCGCGATCCTGGCGTTCGTCAACCGCCGGCTTGCCGGTCTGCTGGCGCTGACGATCGACGATCGGAGGATAACGAAAATCCATGTCCTTGTGCGCCCTTCGGCGCTCGACCCGTTGCGCGCCGAACTCGGCGGGGCGCGCTAGCGTCACATAATTCCCGGTCTTTTCGTCCTTAGATACATGAGTACGCCAGCACGACAACCACATTCGGATACAATCAACGAAGAATTCGTCGCCGTAGGACCTTCGCGGACTGTCCGGCTGGTCATCAAACCATTGACCAAGGTTCTCAACCCGATCGTCGGCACGGTCGCGGGACGGCGCTTCCTGCCGATGATGGCCCGGGTCCAGCACGTCGGGCGTCGGTCCCGCAGGCTCTACGTCACGCCGACGAGCGCCGCCGTCGCGGGCGACACGATCGTGGTTCCGTTGTCGTTCGGCAATCGATCGGATTGGGCGCGCAATGTACGGGCCGCCGGGCACTGCGTTGTGCAGCTACGCGGCAGGCGCTATCACGCAGTGCAACCCCGGTTCGTCGACACGGTGGACGCAAAGCAGCCGGTGCGCCAGGCCTTCAACGCCATCGAACGATTCGGATTCAAGCTGCTGGGCGTCAGGCAGTTCTTGCTACTGCGCATTCAAACCACCCTATGAAAGAGGTTTACTCATGAAAACGCTTGCCATACTTGATCGCCCGAGCTGGCTGCCGTCGTCGGCGTGGCCGTGGGAGACGTACGCGCTGAGTCATGACCGAGGCCGCATTGCGGTCACCGACGTCGGCAGCGGCCCGACCTTATTGTTCGTCCACGTCGGAAGCTGGAGCTTCGTTTGGCGTGATGTATTGCTGCGCCTGCAAAACGATTTTCGCTGCGTCGCTGTTGATGCACCCGGTTGCGGGCTCAGCGACCGGCTGCCTTCCCCAACGCTTGCCCAAGCGGGCGACGCGGTCGCCGCCGTCATCGATGCGCTGCAATTACGCGACATCACGCTGGTTGCCCACGACCTGGGCGGACCGGCCGGATTCCTGGCCGCGGCGCGGCGCGCCGACCGAGTCGCGGCGCTGGCCGCCGTCAACTGCTTCGCGTGGACGCCCACGGGCTCCGCGTTTCGGGGCATGCTCGCCCTGATGGGTGGCGCCCCAGTCCGCGAAGTGGACGCGGCGACCAACATCCTGGGGCGGATAACCTCGACGAGCTTCGGGGTCGGCCGGCACTTGAGCCGCGCCGACCGCGCGGTCTTCCGGGCGGGGATCGACGCGCCGGCGCGGCGGGCCTGGCACTCCTACTTCCGGGATGCGCGGGGTGCGCGGGCCCTCTACGCCGAAGTCGATGCCGCGTTGCGCGGAACCCTGGCCAACCTGCCGCTGCTGACCATCTTCGGCCAGTTCAACGATCCGCTGCGGTTTCAGCCGCGGTGGAAAGAGTTGTTTCCCGCGGCGCACCAGCTGAAGGTTCACCGCGGCAACCACTTTCCGATGTGCGACGACCCGGACTTGGTGGCCGAAGCCCTGAAGTCCTTCGTGCGGCATCCGGGTTCTTAGCCGGGCACGGAGCTGGGTTTTGTAAACGGCCTGTAACATGCGAGGCTGCTGGACATGGCCATCGAGATCGCCCGCCCCAAGCTCGAAGGAAACGTCGCGGTCGGCGAGGACCGCCAGATCGGTTTCGCCGAATTCGGTGACCCGCGGGGCCGGGCGTTCTTCTGGCTGCACGGCACGCCCGGCGCCCGCCGCCAGATTCCCACCGAGGCCCGCCTCTACGCCGAAAACCACAAGATCCGGCTGATCGGCTTGGACCGCCCCGGGATCGGCTCGTCGACGCCCCACCGGTACGAGAACATCCGGGCGTTCGGCGACGACTTGCGGACGATTGCGGACACGCTGGGCATCGACAAGATGGCCGTCATCGGCTTGTCCGGCGGCGGTCCGTACGCGCTCGCCTCCGCGGCGGTGCTGCCCGATCGGGTCGTGGCGGCCGGTGTGCTCGGTGGCGTCGCGCCATTTTTCGGCGACGAGGGGATCACCAGCGGTCTGATGAACCTGGGCAAGCGGGCGGCGCCCCTGCTGCAGCTGGGAGGTGACCCGCTGCGGATCGGCGCGAGCCTGGTCATCAGGATGATCCGTCCGGTCGCGACTTCCGCGCTCGAGCTCTACGCCCTGATTTCACCCGAAGCCGACCGGCGCCTGCTCACCCGGCCGGAGTTCAAGGCCATGTTCCTCGACGACCTGCTCAACGGCAGCCGCAAGCAACTCGCGGCCCCGTTCAACGACGTCATCCTGTTCACCCGGGACTGGGGATTCCGGCTCGACGAGGTCAAAGTCCCGGTCCGCTGGTGGCACGGCGACAGCGACCACATCGTCCCGTTCGCCCACGGTGAGCACGTCGTGTCCATGCTGCCCGACGCCGAGCTGTTGGTGCTGCCGGGCGAAAGCCACCTCGCCGGGCTGGGCCGCGGCGAGGAGATCCTGTCCACCCTGACGAAGATCTGGGACGAACAGGACTGACCCTCCGGCCGCCGGGTAGCCTGCTGACGTGCTGCTGGCGTCCCTGAATCCCGCGGCGGTCACCGCCACCGATATCGCCGACGCGGTGCGCATCGACGGAGCCGTGTTAAGTCGCAGCGACCTGGTCGGCGCCGCCACATCGGTGGCCGAGCGGGTCGCCGGCGCGGACCGGGTCGCGATCCTGGCCACGCCCACCGCGGCGACGGTGCTCGCGGTGACCGGATGCCTGATCGCCGGCGTGCCGTTCGTCCCGGTGCCCGCCGATGTCGGTGTGGCCGAACGCCGGCACATGCTCACCGATTCGGGGGTGCGGGCCTGGCTCGGCCCCGTTCCGGACGAGTTGGAGGGGCTGCCGCACATCCCGGTGCGACTGCACGCCCGGTCCTGGCACCGCTACCCCGAGCCGTCGCCCGACGCCACGGCGATGATCATCTACACCTCGGGCACCACCGGACTGCCCAAGGGTGTGGTGCTGAGCCGGCGCGCGATCGCGGCCGACCTCGACGCCCTGGCGCAGGCCTGGCAGTGGACGGCCGACGACGTGTTGGTGCACGGCCTGCCGCTGTTCCACGTGCACGGGCTGGTGCTGGGCCTGCTCGGTTCGCTGCGGGTGGGGAATCGCTTCGTACACACCGGAAAACCGACGCCGGCGGGCTACGCCCAGGCCAGCGCCGACGCCGGGGGCACGCTGTTCTTCGGCGTGCCCACGGTGTGGTCGCGGGTGGCGGCCGACGAGGCCGCGGCCCGGGCGCTGCGCCCGGCGCGGCTGCTGGTCTCCGGGAGCGCGCCGCTGCCGGTGCCGGTGTTCGACCGGCTGGCCCGGCTCACCGGGCATCAGCCCATCGAACGGTACGGCGCCTCCGAATCGCTGATCACCCTGTCGACCCGCGCGGACGGCGAGCGACGCGCCGGGTGGGTGGGCCTACCGCTCACCGGCGTGCAAACCAGGCTGCTCGACGACACCGGCGGGGAGGTGCCGCACGACGGGGAAACCGTTGGGAAGCTTGAGGTTCGGGGCCCGATGATGTTCGACGGCTACCTGAACCGTCCCGAGGCCACCGCCGAGGCGTTCGACGCCGACGGCTGGTACCGCACCGGCGATGTCGCCGTCATCGACGGCGGCGGGATGCACCGGATCGTGGGCCGCGAGTCGGTCGACCTGATCAAGTCCGGCGGCTACCGGATCGGCGCCGGCGAAATCGAAACGGCGCTGCTCGGGCATCCCGGGGTGCGGGAGGCCGCGGTCGTCGGCATGCCCGACCAGGACCTGGGCCAGCGCATCGTCGCGTTCATCGTGGGCGCGGCTGACCTGAAAGCCGACGACCTGATCAACCACGTCGCCCAAGAGCTTTCGGTGCACAAACGGCCGCGCGAGGTGCGTCTCGTCGCTGCGCTGCCCCGCAACGCGATGGGCAAGGTCCTCAAGAAGCAGCTGCTGTCCGACGGCTGACCCCGTCAGCCGGGCGCGCAGACACGCAGCAATTTGCCAGCTTTACCGCCGGGCGCGGCCACGGAGCTTCACCTACCGTCGTAACCGTGTATCGACGCAACCGGACAAGGAGCGGCCACCATGGGTGAGCCGAACGGATCCGTGGGCACCGTCACGATCGCGGCCGGCACCCGATCCACCACCCCGATGAGGCGGGTGGCCGCCGCCTGCCTCGTCGGCTCGGCCATCGAGTTCTACGACTTCCTCATCTACGGCACCGCGGCGGCGCTGGTGTTCCCCGCGGTGTTCTTCCCACGCCTCGGACCGACGCTGGCCACCGTCGCCTCCATGGCGACGTTCGCGACGGCCTTCCTGTCCCGGCCGCTCGGCGCGGCGGTCTTCGGATACTTCGGGGACCGGCTGGGCCGAAAAAAGACGCTGGTCGCCACGCTGCTGATCATGGGCGCGTCGACCGTGAGCGTGGGCCTGGTCCCCAGCACGGCGTCGATCGGTGTCGCAGCACCCTTGCTTCTCATCGTCCTGCGGTTGTCGCAAGGGTTCGCGGTCGGCGGCGAATGGGCCGGGTCCGTTCTGCTCAGCGCCGAGTACGCCCCCGTCGGCAAACGCGGCCGGTATGGCATGTTCACCCTGCTCGGCGGTGGCACCGCGGGGGTGCTCGCCAGCCTGACCTTCCTCGCCGTCAACGTCACCATGGGCGAGAAAAGCCCCGCGTTCATGGAATGGGGATGGCGGGTGCCCTTCCTGATCAGCGGCGGGCTGATCGGTATCGCCCTGTATGTGCGGCTGAACATCGATGAGACCCCGGTCTTCGTGGAGGAGCAGGCCCGCGACCTGGTGCCCAAAGCGCCGCTCGCGGAGCTGCTGCGGTTGCAGCGACGTGAGATCGTGCTTGTCGCGGGCAGCTTCCTGGGCGGCATGGGCTTCGTTTACCTGGGCAACACCTTTCTCGTCATGTACGCCCACTCCCATCTCGGTTATTCGCGGAGCTTCATCTGGGGCGTCGGCGCACTGGGCGGCCTGACGAGTATCGCGTTCGTCGCGTTCTCGGCCTGGATGTCCGATCGAGTCGGGCGTCGCCGAATGATGTTGCTGGGGCTGGCGGCGTGCCTGCCGTGGGCGTTTGTGGTCATCCCGCTGATGGACACCCGCAAGCCCGTGTTGTACGCGGTCGCCGTCCTCGGCATGTTCGCCGCCGCGGCGGTCGCCAACGGGCCCACGGGGGCCTTCGTTCCCGAACTGTTCGCCACCCGCTACCGCTACAGCGGCGCGGCCGTGGCGATGAACCTCGCCGGCATTGTCGGCGCCGCCGTGCCGCCGTTGATCGCGGGCACGTTGCTGGCGACCTACGGCAGCTGGGCGATCGGGCTCATGATGGCCACCCTGGTCGTGTCCAGCTTTGCGTCCGTCTATCTGCTGCCCGAAACCAAAGGCACTGCGCTTCGGAGCGCCCCGGCGGCCGAAGAAGTTCCCGCCGACCGGTAGGCGTCCTCAGTTGGCGTGCAGGTCCTCGTTGAGGGCGATGCCCTGACCGCCGCGGGCCACCACCTCGACGGCCCCGCTGACCGAATTGCGGCGGAACAGCAGATTGTTGCCGCCGGACAGCTCCGAAGCCTTCAGCACTTGGCCGTCGGGCGTGGCGACCTTGGTGCCCGCGGTCACGTACAGGCCGGCTTCGACGACGCAGTCGTCGCCCAGCGAGATGCCCAGGCCCGCGTTGGCGCCGAGCAGGCACCGTTTGCCGATCGAGATGACTTCCGTGCCGCCGCCGGACAGCGTGCCCATGATGGATGCGCCGCCACCGATATCCGATCCGTCGCCGACGACCACGCCGGCAGAGATGCGGCCCTCGACCATCGACGCGCCCAGGGTGCCGGCGTTGTAGTTGACGAAGCCCTCGTGCATCACCGTCGTGCCCGGAGCCAGGTGGGCGCCCAGCCGCACCCGGTCGGCGTCGGCGATGCGGACCCCGGTGGGCACGACGTAGTCGACCATCCGCGGAAATTTGTCGACGCCGTAAACGGTCACCGGCCCGTGCCGGCGCAGCCGCGCCCGGACGGCCTCGAACCCTTCGATCGCGCACGGCCCGCGGTTAGTCCACACGACATTGGTCAATACCCCGAACAAGCCGTCGGCGTTCAGCCCATGCGGCGCCACCAACCGATGCGACAGCAGATGCAGCCGCAGGTAGGCGTCGTAGGCGTCGGCGGCCACGTCGTCGAGCGAGCCGATGACGGTCCGCACGGCGATGCTCTCGGTGTGACGGTCGTCGTCCCGGCCGACGAGTGCGGCCAGCTCCGGGGGGACATCCGACAGGGCGAGGCGCGACGTGCCGCCGGTGCCCGACTCGGTCAGTTCCGGTGCGGGAAACCACGTGTCGAGAATCGATCCGTCGGCGGCCAGCGTCGCCAGCCCGATGCCTACAGCTCCAGTCACGGCGGTCAGGTTACTTGCTGCGCGGCAGCGGATAACCTGGGACCCGTGCTGGACTTGCGCGGGGACCCGATCGAGCTGACCGCGGCGTTGGTCGACATCCCCAGCGAATCGAGAGACGAGGCGCGCCTGGCCGACGAGGTGGAGGCCGCGCTGCGCGCCCAGACGTCCGGTTTCGAGATCGTTCGCAACGGCAACGCCGTGCTGGCGCGCACCCGTCGCCAGCGGCCGTCGCGGGTGTTGCTGGCCGGACACCTGGACACGGTCCCGGTCGCCGGCAACCTGCCCAGCCGCCGCGAGAACGGCGACCTGTACGGATGCGGCGCCGCGGACATGAAATCCGGTGACGCGGTCTTTCTTCATCTGGCCGCCACCGTGGCCGAACCGCTCCACGATCTGACGCTGGTGATGTACGACTGCGAGGAAATCGATGCGGCGGCAAACGGTTTGGGCCGCATCGAGCGTGAGTTGCCGGACTGGCTATCCGCCGACGTGGCCATCCTGGGTGAACCCACCGGGGGCTACATCGAGGCCGGGTGCCAGGGCACGCTGCGCGTCGTGGTCTCAGCCACCGGAACCCGTGCCCACTCGGCGCGGTCGTGGTTGGGCGACAACGCCATTCACAAGCTGGGCGCCGTCCTGGATCGGCTGGCCGCATACTCCGCGCGCACCGTCGACATCGACGGGTGCGAGTACCGCGAGGGCCTGTCGGCGGTGCGCATCGACGGCGGCGTGGCGGGAAACGTGATCCCCGACGCGGCCGCCGTCACGGTCAACTTCCGCTTTGCCCCCGACCGGTCGCCGGCCGCGGCGCTCGAGCACGTGCACGAGGTGTTCGACGGGCTCGACGTGCGCATCGAGCAGACCGACGCCGCCGCGGGCGCGATGCCCGGGCTGTCCCAGCCCGCGGCCAAGGCCCTGGTGCAGGCCGCCGGGGGACAGGTCCGGGCGAAGTACGGGTGGACCGACGTCGCGCGTTTCGCCGCGTTGGGCATACCCGCGGTCAATTTCGGCCCGGGCGATCCCAACCTGGCGCACCGCCGCGACGAGAGCGTTCCGGTTGCCAACATCACCGCCGTGGTGGCCATGCTGCGCGGCTACCTGGGCGGCTAGCGAGCCCCGCACCGCTGCGCCTGCGCGGCTGCGTCGGCGGCTGCCGCGCGCATCCCCACCGCCGCGAGCTCGTCCGACACCGCCAGCAGCGCGGCGTCGTCGCCGGCCGCCAGCGCCCGCGCATGGGCGAGCGCGAGTTCCCCCGTGGCACAATCGATCTCGTTGCAGAGCCGGGCCAGCGGATCGGCCGCACGGGTGTCGCCGAGTCGCACGGCCTCGTGCCAGGCGCGTACCGCCACGGCCCGCTGGCCGCCGCGCTCGGCCATCCGGGCGGCGTCGCGGGCGGCGGCCACCGCGCCGTGCGCGTCACGCATCGACGCCAGCCGCCATGCCCGCGCGACGCCGAGCTCCGGCGCGAACAGCGCCGACTTGGTTCCGTGCCGGGACTCGGCCCTGCCCAACGTCTTTCCCGCGGCGGCGATGTCTCCCTGCTGCGCCAGCGCGGTGGCCAGCAGCGTCAACGACAGCGGCCCCCACGAATAGCCGGTGCGTTCCAACGTAGCGGCCGCCGGGCCGAGTAGCGCTGCCGCTCGGGCGAATTCACCGTCGGCGAGCAGCACATGGGCCAGCAGCACCTCACCGATCGCGCGACCCGGCTGCTGTAACTCGGCGAAATCGGTGAACTGCTGTGCGAGTTCGCGGGCCTCGTCGAGTCGGCCCGCCATCAACAACGCGGTGGTCTGCCCCAGCCCGATCGTGAAGCGCAGCAACCCGGGATGTTCGGCGCCCAGGGCGCGCTGGGCCAACGGCTCGACCTCGTCGAAACGCCCCTGCCGCGCCGCGCACAGCGCCGCCGCGCTGGCCGCCCAGGCCACCGCCTGGTCGTCGGCGTCCGGCGCGGCCAGCACCTCGCCCGCGACCTTCACGGCGTGCCCGACGTTGCCGGCGTTCATCGCGAACGTGGCGCTCAGCGCGTCGAGCGTGGTGCGCGCGCCCGCATCCGTGACCCGGTTGCGGATGGTGCGCAGGAACGCGGTGGCCCGCTCGGGCTCGCTGAGCATCCAGAACTGGTTGGCCGCGCGCAGCAACGTCCAGTCCATCAGGGCGGCTTCGGTCAATGCGGTGGGGTCCAGGCCGGCCAGCACCGCGTCGGCCTCACGGCCGCGGCCCTGCCACGCCAGGGCGTGGGCTAACGCCAGCCGTGCCGCCAACCCGCCGGACCGCTCCAGCGCCGAGGAGGCCAGTCGTTCGCCCAGGGCGAGGTCGCCCAGCCGCAGCGCCTGCTGCGCGGCGGCGACCACCTCGGCCGTCGGCTGGGGGGCGTCGCTGTCCAGGGCCAGCGACGCCAACCGCAGCCGGTCGCTGAGGTGATCCGACGGATGCTGCGACAGCAGCCGCACCAACTCGGTGCGCCGTTGCCGCGCGCCGTCGCCACCGAGGGCGGCGCGCGCTCGCTCGGCGAACAGCGGGTGGGCCGTGTAGACCACCGGGTCGTCCGAGGCTCCGCCGCGCGCCCGCGTTTCCACGGCCCCGCAATCCGCCGCCTCGCGAACCGCGTCCGCGCCGGTGAGGACGCCCAGGTCGGCAAGCGACAGCGGCTCCGCCACGGCGAGATAGTCCAGCACCGACCGGGCCGCGGCGGGCACTTCGGCGAGGAACGCGTCGACCTCGGCCGGCGTGGTCGCCCCGCCGGGCGGCTCGACATCGATTCGGGGGAGCAGGCCGTCGGCCCACAGCGCCGCGATGGCCTCGGGAGACGAATCGGCGCGGCCGGTCACGATCATCCTGGCCGCGCCGGCCAGCGCCAGCTGGTACACCAGCGTGGCCGACAGGACGTCCAGGTCGTGGGCGTCGTCGACGACGAGCAGCAGGTCGTCACCGTCCAGCGATGCCCGGGCGGCGCGCAACAGCGCGGCCGGCTTGCCGATGTCGGCGATCTGCACCAAGTGGCTGAAGGCGCCGAACGGAACCGCGCGTTCGGTCGGGGTGCCGGTGACCCAGCGGATGCGCGCGCCGGGATGCCGGCGGCCGAAGTCTTCGGCGGCCAACCGGGCCAACGTGGACTTACCGCAGCCGTCCGGTCCGAGCACGACGGCCCCGCCCGGCGACGATGCGGGCCGCTCGCGGCCCGAGGAGGAGGCGGGCAATCCGGCCCGCCCGGCCGCCAGCGCCGCGTCCAGCCGCTCCGAAGCCGACGCGTGCTGGGGGACGTTCCATCGAATCGGCACCCGCCGAATTTTATTGCGCGCGGTATGCGTGCCGCATCGGGCTTGGTCTACGTTTCGTTGTATGCGCCCGGAACGCGATCCGTCAGCCGCCTGGGCGGTGTGCGTGTACTGCGCGTCGGGCCCCGAGCACCCCGAATTGCTCGAGCTCGCTTCGGAACTCGGCGAGGCGATCGCCGGGCGCGGCTGGACCCTGGTGTGGGGCGGCGGCCGGGTCTCGGCGATGGGTGCGGTGGCCAGCGCGGCGCGCGCCCGCGGTGGCCGCACCGTCGGCGTCATCCCGCAGAACCTGATGCGCCGCGAGGTCGCCGACGCCCACGCCGACGAGCTGATCGTCAGCGACACCATGCATGAACGCAAGCAGGTCATGGAGCGGCGCGCCGACGCGTTCATCGTGCTGCCCGGCGGTGTCGGCACCCTCGACGAGCTGTTCGACGCCTGGACCACGGGTTATCTCGGCGTGCACGGCAAACCCATCGTGATGCTGGACCCCTTCGGGCATTACGAAGGCCTGTGGCTGTGGTTGTGCGGATTGGTCGACAGCGGCTACATCTCCCAGCCGGCGATGGACCGGTTGGTGCTGGTCGACAAGGTGAGCGCCGCCGTGGAGGCGTGCGCGCCCGAATGAGGGCGCCGGCAATCTGATCACCCCTACTAGGCTGGCCGCCGAGTTGTTTACGCAGAATCGAGGGATGACGTGTCCGATCACGACGGGGGAGCGCGCACGGCGGTCAAACTGACCGATATCGCATCTCGGGCGCCGGGCCTGCTGGCCGATATGCCGGTGATCGTGCGCGGGGCGATGACCGGGTTGCTGGCGCAGCCGGGTTCGAGGAAATCGATCGGAACGGTGTTCCAGGAACGGGCCGCCCGCTACGGCGACCGGATCTTCCTGCGGTTCGGCGACCAGCAACTGACCTACCGCGAAGCCAACGCGGCCGCCAACAGGTACGCCGCGGTGCTGGCCGCGCATGGCGTCGGCCACGGCGACGTCGTCGCCATCATGCTGCGCAACTCGCCCAACGCGGTGCTGGCGATGCTGGCCGCGGTCAAGTGCGGCGCGGTCGCCGGAATGCTGAACTACCACCAGCGCGGCGAGGTGCTGGCGCACAGCCTGGGCCTGCTGAAGGCCAAGGTGTTGATCGCGGAGACGGACCTGGTCAGCGCGGTGGCCGAGTGCGGCGGCTCGGGCAGCACGGAGACGATGACCGTGGAAGACCTGGAGCGATTCGCCGTCAGCGCCCCGGCCAACAACCCGGCGTCGGTATCGGCCGTGCAGGCCAAAGACACCGCGTTCTACATCTTCACCTCGGGCACGACGGGATTCCCCAAGGCCAGCGTGATGACCCACCTGCGGTGGCTGAAGGCGCTCGCGGCGTTCGGTGGCATCGGGCTGCGGCTGAGGAGCTCCGACACGCTGTACAGCTGCCTGCCGCTGTACCACAACAACGCGCTGACCGTCGCGTTGTCGTCGGTGATCAACTCCGGGGCCACGCTGGCGCTGGGCAAGTCGTTCTCGGCGTCGAAGTTCTGGGATGAGGTCATCGCCTCCGAAGCCACGGCGTTCATCTACATCGGCGAGATCTGCCGGTACCTGCTGAACCAGCCGCGCAAGGCCACCGACCGCGCACATCAGGTCCGGGTGATCGCCGGCAACGGGCTGCGACCGGAGATCTGGGACGACTTCACGAACCGATTCGACATCGCCCGCGTCTGCGAGTTCTACGCCTCCAGCGAGGGCAACACCGCGTTCATCAACGTCTTCAACGTGCCCAGGACGACCGGCGTCTTCCCGATGCCGCTGGCCTATGTGGAGTACGACCCCGACACCGGAGCCCCGCGGCGCGACGAGAACGGGCGGGTACGCCGGGTGCCCGCCGGTGAGCCCGGCCTGCTGCTCAGCCGGGTCAATCGGCTGCAGCCGTTCGACGGCTACACCGACAAGGAGTCGAGCGAAAAGAAGTTGGTGCGCAACGCGTTCCGGGAGGGCGACTGCTGGTTCAACTCCGGTGACGTGATGAGCCCGCAAGGCATGGGGCACGCCGCGTTCGTCGACCGGCTCGGCGACACGTTCCGGTGGAAGGGCGAGAACGTCGCCACCACGCAGGTGGAGGCGGCGTTGGCGTCCGACGAGTCCGTGGAGGAATGCACGGTTTTCGGTGTCGAGATTCCACGCACCGGCGGCCGTGCCGGGATGGCCGCGGTCAAGCTGCGCGACGGCGCGGAGTTCGACGGCAAGTCGCTGGCCCGAGCGGCATACGGCCAGCTGCCCGCCTACGCGTTGCCGCTGTTCGTGCGGGTCGTCGAGTCGCTCGAGCACACCACGACGTTCAAGAGCCGCAAGGTGGAGCTGCGCGAGCAGGCCTACGGGGGCGACGTGCAGGACCCGGTGTACGTACTGGCCGGCCGCGACGAGGGCTACGTGCCGTACTACGACGAATACCCCGGCGAAGTGGCCGACGGTAAGCGGCCGCAAGGCTGAGTGTGCGCTGACGGCCTTCGGTGTGCGCTGACGGCGACGAGACGCCGCAACACCGCGCCCTGGCTACGCACTCGTCATCGATCCCCGGGGCACACCCGGCGCGGTGACCGGGCACCATAGACGTGTGCAGTCAACCTGGTGCGGCCGTCCGGTCGCCGGCGATCGCCCGCTGATCATGGCGATCGTCAACCGCACCCCCGACTCGTTTTACGACAAGGGTGCGGCCTTCAGCGACGAGGCCGCCCGGGCCGCCGCGCACCGGGCCGTCGCCGAGGGCGCCGACGTCATCGACGTCGGCGGGGTCAAAGCCGGCCCCGGTCAGGAGATCGACGCGCAGACCGAGATCGCCCGGCTGATCCCGTTCATCGAATGGCTGCGCGGCGCCTATCCGGACCAGCTGATCAGCGTCGACACCTGGCGCTCCGAGGTGGCCAAGGTGGCCTGCGCGGCCGGGGCGGACCTGGTCAACGACACCTGGGGCGGCATCGACCCGGCCCTGGCCGAGGTCGCCGCGGAGTTCGGCGCGGGCCTGGTGTGCTCGCACACCGGCGGCGCGCTGCCCCGCACGCGTCCGTTCCGGGTGAGCTACGGAACCACCACGCGGGGCGTGGTCGACGACGTCATTCGCCAGGTCACCGCCGCCGCCGAGCGCGCGGTCGCCTGCGGGGTGGCCCGCGACCGGGTGCTGATCGACCCGGCCCACGACTTCGGCAAGAACACCTTCCACGGGCTGCTGTTGTTGCGTCACCTGAGCGATCTTGTTAATACCGGATGGCCTGTGCTCATGGCTTTGAGTAACAAGGACTTCGTCGGGGAGACTTTGGGTGTGGAATTGACCGAGAGGCTCGAGGGAACGTTGGCGGCCACCGCGCTGGCGGCGGCCGCCGGCGCGCGAATGTTTCGCGTGCACGAGGTCGCCGCGACCCGACGGGTGCTGGAAATGGTGGCCTCCATCCAGGGAATGCGCCCGCCGACGCGCACGGTGAGGGGACTGGCATGACGGCATCTGACCTGGTCGCCGGCGAGCTCACCGACGAGGCGGTGCTGGCCGCCCGGCCCGGTGACACGTGGCTGTCCAATCGCACCTGGAACCGTCCGAGCTGGACCGTCGGCGAACTCGAGGCCGCGAAGGCGGGGCGAACCATCTCGGTGGTGCTGCCGGCCCTCGACGAAGAGGAGACCATCGAATCGGTGGTAGGCAGCATCTCACCGCTGGTCGACGGGCTGGTCGACGAGCTGATCGTGCTGGACTCCGGCTCGACGGACGACACCGAGATCCGCGCCGTCGCCGCAGGCGCCCGCGTCGTCAGCCGTGAGCAGGCACTGCCCGAGGTACCGATACGGCCGGGCAAAGGGGAGGCGCTGTGGCGCTCGCTGGCCGCCACCAGCGGCGACATCGTCGTGTTCGTCGACTCCGACCTGATCAACCCGCACCCGATGTTCGTGCCGTGGCTGGTGGGCCCGCTGCTCATGGGCGGCGGCATTCACCTGGTCAAGAGCTTCTACCGGCGGCCGCTTCAGGTCGGTGACGTGGGGGGCAGCGCGGGCGCCACCGGTGGCGGGCGGGTCACCGAGCTGGTGGCCCGGCCGCTGCTCGCGGCGCTGCGGCCGGAGCTGGGCTGCATCCTGCAGCCACTCGGCGGGGAGTACGCGGCCACCCGCGAGCTGCTCACGTCGGTGCCGTTCGCGCCGGGCTACGGCGTGGAGATCGGCTTGCTGCTGGACACCTTCGACCGGCTGGGTCTCGAGGCGATCGCCCAGGTCAACTTGGGTGTGCGCGCGCACCGCAACCGGCCGCTGGGCGAGCTGGGCGCGATGAGCCGTCAGGTCATCGCGACCCTGCTCTCGCGCTGCGGGATTCCCGACTCCGGTGTCGGGTTGACGCAGTTCTTCGCCGTTGGGCCCGACGGGGCCGATGGCCAGAGCTATACCCAGCAGACGTCGCCGGTGTCGCTGGCGGACCGCCCGCCCATGAAGATCCTGAGGCCGCGCTAAGGCCGCGCTGCTTCGTCGCGGTGTCGGCGGCATAGGGCAGTATCGACGACGTGGCGTTGGTGTTGCTTTACCTGGTCGTGCTGGTGCTGGTGGCGATCGTGCTGTTCGGCGCGGCCAGTCTGCTGTTCGGTCGCGGCGAGCAGCTGCCGCCGCTGCCGCGGGGGACGACCGCGACGGTGTTGCCCGCCTACGGTGTGACCGGCGCGGACGTCGACGCCGTCAAGTTCACCCAGGTGCTGCGCGGATACAAAACCAGCGAGGTGGACTGGGTGCTGGACCGGCTCGCCCGCGAGCTCGAGGCGCTGCGCGGCCAGCTGGCCGCGGTGCACGCCCCCGCGGCGGCCGAAGACGATGCCCGAGCCGTGGAACCCGAGGACGGCGAGGATCGTCAGGACTAGATGTGAGCGATGACGGGCTGGTTCGGTGTAGCTGGGCGGCCATTCGGCCCGGACCCGATTTCGAGATGTACCGCGACTACCACGACCAGGAATGGGGTCGCCCGGTGCACGACGGGGTGGCCCTGTTCGAGCGGATGAGCCTCGAGGCTTTCCAGAGCGGGCTGTCGTGGCTGATCATCCTGCGCAAACGGGACAACTTCCGGCGCGCCTTCGCCGGGTTCGACTTCGAGCAGGTCGCGGGCTACACCGATGCCGACGTGCAGCGGCTGATGGCGGATACGGGAATCGTGCGCAACCGGGCCAAGATCGACGCGACGATCGCGAACGCGCGCGCCGCCGCCGAGCTGGGAAGTTCGGCGGACCTGTCCGAGCTGCTCTGGTCGTTCGCGCCGGCACCGCGCCCCCGGCCGGCTGACGGCTCCGAAATCCCTTCGGCCACTGCGGAATCGAAGGCCATGGCGCGTGAGCTCAAGCGGCGCGGTTTCCGGTTCGTCGGGCCGACCACCGCCTATGCGCTGATGCAGGCGACCGGGATGGTCGACGACCATATCCGGGGTTGTTGGGTGCCTTCCGCCCGGTGACGAAGCGGCCGGGCAATCGACGCTCAGTTGCCCGCTACGCCCGGAGAACCGGGTCTTTGTACAACTCGTGACCTGGATAGGGAACAATGGAGGGGTGATTTGGCAGTTCGATGTCGGGTATGGCTGGAAAATCGCTGGCGGGGCATGCTCGGCGCCGACCAGGTCCGCAAAGGCGGGCAGGCTCGAACCTGGAGGGAGCACTCGATGGCGGCGATGAAGCCCCGGACCGGCGACGGTCCTCTGGAAGCAACCAAGGAGGGGCGCGGCATCGTGATGCGGGTACCACTTGAGGGAGGCGGTCGACTGGTCGTTGAGCTGACGCCCGACGAAGCCGCCGCCCTCGGTGACGAACTCAAGGGTGTCACGAGCCCCAGCTGAGGCCCGTGGGCAGACGGCTGCCGGCGGCGCTACGCACACACCTTTCGGTAGATGTCCAGGGTCTGCTCGGCGACGCGGGCCCAGGAGAATTCCTCGACGCAGCGCTTGCGTCCCGCCTCGCCGTAGCGCTTCGCCTTTTCGGGGTCGGCGATGAGCTCATTGACGGCTTCGGCCAGCCCAGTCTGGTAACCGGTCGGGTCGTTGGCGTCGTAATGCACCAGCAAACCGGTCACCCCGTCGGCGACCACCTCGGGTATCCCGCCGACGTCGGACGCCACCACCGCGGTCGCGCACGCCATCGCCTCCAGGTTCACGATGCCCAGCGGCTCGTAGACCGAGGGGCACACGAAAACCGTTGCCGCCGATAATATTTCGCGTAGCTCCCCGATGGGCAGCATCTCTCGGATCCAGAACACGCCCTGCCGATTGTGGGCCAGCCGTGCCACCGCGGACCGAATCTCGTCGGCTATCTCCGGGGTGTCGGGGGCGCCCGCACACAACACCACCTGCACCTCGGGGTCGAACTGGTGCGCCGCCGCCACCAAGTGGGCGACGCCCTTCTGCCGCGTGATGCGGCCGACGAACGCCACGGTGGGCCGGTGCGGGTCAACGCCGAGTTCGGCCAGCACAGACCCGGTTTGCATCGGCCCGGCCGGATGCCAGACGTCGGGGTCGATCCCGTTGCGGATGACGTGCACCAGGCTGGGATCCAGGGCGGGGTAGACCCGCAGGATGTCTTCACGCATCGCGGAGCTGACCGCGATGATGGCGTCCGCGGCCTGCACCGCGGTGTGCTCCACCCACGTCGACACGCGGTAGCCGCCGCCGAGCTGTTCGGCCTTCCACGGCCGCATCGGCTCGAGCGAATGCGCGGTCAGAACGTGGGGGATGTCGTAGAGCAGCGCGGCCAGATTACCGGCCATGCCGGTGTACCAGGTGTGCGAATGCACGACGGTGGCGGCCGACGCGGCGTTGGCCATCATCAGGTCCGAGGACAGCGTCGACAGGGCCGCGTTGGCGCCCTGCAAGCGCGGATCGGGCTGGTGCACGAAGGCGTTCGGCCGCGGGGCGCCCATGCAGTGCACATCGACCGCGCACAATCGGCGCAGTTGGGCGACCAGTTCGGTGACATGTACACCGGCTCCCCCGTAGACCTCTGGTGGGTACTCCCGAGTCATCATCGCCACCCGCATACCCGCACGGTAGTTCGGCGACAACGAGGCCCGCGAGTCGGGCCGAGGTGGAGCCGACCATCGAGCTTGCGTGGCGACAACGAGGCCCGCGAGTCGGGCCGAGGTGGAGCCGACCATCGAGCTTGCGTGGCGACAACGAGGCCCGCGAGTCGGGCCGAGGTGGAGCCGACCATCGAGCTTGCGTGGCGACAACGAGGCCCGCGAGTCGGGCCGAGGAATTGGTGACCGGCTCGCCGAACCAAATACCTTGACGGACAGCCGCACAGAACATCGCCAATAGCGCCGTTCCTCTGGCAGCGCTTCGCGGCGGCCGATAGGTTTGAACCATGAGGGAAGCGCCACACGTGCTGGGCATTGTCCTGGCCGGGGGTGAGGGCAAGCGGCTGTATCCGCTGACGGCGGATCGGGCCAAGCCCGCAGTTCCCTTCGGCGGCGCCTATCGACTGATCGACTTCGTGTTGTCCAACCTCGTCAATGCGCGCTATTTGAGGATCTGCGTTCTCACTCAGTACAAGTCGCATTCACTGGACCGTCACATTTCGCAGAACTGGCGGTTGTCCGGTCTGGCCGGTGAATACATCACCCCGGTGCCCGCGCAGCAGCGCCTGGGCCCGCGCTGGTACACCGGCTCCGCCGACGCGATCTACCAGTCGCTCAATCTGATCTACGACGAAGACCCCGACTACATAGTCGTTTTCGGCGCCGACCACGTGTATCGGATGGACCCCGAGCAGATGGTTCAGTTCCACATCGACACCGGGGCCGGCGCCACCGTGGCCGGCATCCGGGTTCCGCGCGCCGAGGCCAGCGCATTCGGGTGCATCGACGCCGACGAGTCCGGCCGCATCCGCGATTTCGTGGAGAAGCCCCTGGATCCGCCGAGCGTCCCGGATGACCCCGAGTCGACATTCGTGTCGATGGGGAACTACATCTTCACCACCAAGGTCCTCATCGACACCATCCGCGCCGACGCCGAAGACGATCACTCGGATCACGACATGGGCGGTGACATCATCCCGCGACTGGTGGACGACGGGATGGCCGCGGTGTACGACTTCAACGACAACGAGGTGCCCGGTGCCACCGATCGCGACCGCGCCTATTGGCGTGACGTGGGGACGCTGGACGCTTTCTACGACGCGCACATGGACCTGGTGTCGGTGCATCCGGTGTTCAACCTGTACAACAAGCGCTGGCCGATCCGCGGCGAGTCGGAGAACCTGGCTCCGGCCAAGTTCGTCAACGGCGGCTCGGCGCAGGAGTCGGTCGTCGGTGCCGGCAGCATCATTTCGGCCGCCTCGGTGCGCAACTCGGTGCTGTCGTCCAACGTCGTGGTCGACGACGGCGCGATCGTGGAGGGCAGCGTGATCATGCCGGGCGCCCGGGTCGGCCGGGGCGCGGTGGTACGCCACGCCATCCTGGACAAGAACGTCGTCGTCGGACCCGGCGAGATGGTCGGCGTGGATCTGGAGAAGGACCGGGAGCGCTTCGCGATCAGCGCCGGCGGTGTGGTCGCGGTGGGCAAGGGCGTCTGGATCTAGCCGTAGTACCGGGAGCAGTCACAAAATCGCACGGCGGCCGGTGGAAGTATGCGATTTTGCGTCTGCTCGCCAGCGGGTGGGGGCACTCCCGGGCTACGGGATCTCCGGGATGAGCAGGTGCGCGTCGTAGCGCGGGCCCCAGTGCAGGATGACGCGACCGCGCGGCGAGCCGGCGTAGGCCGCCGGGAGCTGGCCGGTGAGCGGGTTTCTCGGGCACAGCCAGCGCCCTGCAACCACCAGCCGCAGCCGCTCACCGGCGCGGAACAGCGTCGCCGACGGGCCCAGCGCCACATTGACCTCGACCACATCCTGCGCGGGGACGGGTTGCGGGTCGGTGCACGCCGCGACGGGTTCCCACGGCCGCGAGAGCTCGGGATCCAGCGCGCGCAGCGAGACCCGCTGCCAACCGGTGCTCACCCGGTCACGCCCGTAGCC
This sequence comes from uncultured Actinomycetota bacterium, assembly GCA_963850895.1. Taxonomy (GTDB): domain Bacteria; phylum Actinomycetota; class Actinomycetes; order Mycobacteriales; family Mycobacteriaceae; genus Mycobacterium. The sequence goes on from CAWKNK010000018.1 coordinate 206,465, forward strand.
GTACGACCCCTCGAATCCGACGAACCGTCCGTCGCGCCACTTCTCCACGCCGACGAACAGGTTCGCGTCGTCACAACCGTCCAGCTCGACCCACAGCCGCGCCGCCATCGGGCCGGTCAGCTCGACGTCCTCGGGGACGGTCCAGCTGAATGCCGTGGCACGAGAATGGGTTTCGAACGTGATACTGTCCGCCGCCGTCGGTGCCTCAGTTGCCAAAACCCCGGCTGATGCGAGATACAAAGGCCGCCAACGGGTGCGGGCCAGCGGCCATTCGGCCTCCTCGCGCACCGCGGCGACGGTGTCGCGATCTTCGCGGACCTCGAGGCGGACGCTGCGGGAACCGGGCGACCCGTCCAGCACGCCGCGGAAAAACCTCAGCTGCTCGGCCAGCGCGGGCTCGGAGTAGAAGGTCGCCCATTTGCCGGCGCGGTGGGTGTAGAGGCGGGCGTGGCCGGAGCCGGCGTGGGTGAACGCGCGGATGGAGCCGCGGCTGTGCAGGTTGTTGTCGGAGAAGCTGCCGCACACCAGCATGGGCACCTCGATGGCGGAGAGGTCCGGTGCCAGCGAGCGCCAGAACTCGTCACGCAGCGGGTGGATGTCCTGCATCCGTTCCAGGTCGTAGGCCTGCCGCGTGTCGCGTCGCACGTTTCGCGACCACATCCGGGTAAAGCCCCACTCCCGGACGCCGCCCGGAAATGTCAGGTCGCGGTAGGCGTCGGTGAAGCCTTCCCACGGGCAGATCGCCCGCAGCGCCGGGGGCCGCAGCGCCGCGGCGGCGTACTGGCTGATCGCCAGGTACGACACCCCGAGCATGACGACCCGTCCGTCGCTCCACGGCTGGCCGGCGATCCACTCCACCAGGTCGTAGGTGTCCTCGGCCTCCTGACGCGACAACAGCTTTCCGGTGCCGTCGGAGTGGCCGCAGCCGCGCGAGTCGGCGTTCACCACGGTGAAGCCCTGCGCGGTCCACCACGCGGGATCGGGCGCCTCCCAGGCGGTCAGCGCCGAGAAGGTCACCGGTCGCGGCTGGCGCAGTATCCGGTACTGCACGGAGAACGTCCACCTATTGCCCCGGCGCTTCGGCAGATTGTCCTTGCCGTAGGGGTGGATGCTCAGAATGACCGGCCGGGCCCCGGCATCGACTTGCCGGAAAACGTTGAGCCGCAGGACCGTTCCGTCGCGGGTCTTCACGCCGACGTCGCGTTCGACGTGAAGGTCGGCCGGTGGATCGGTCACCGTGACGGGGGGCTTGGCGACGCCGCGTATCCGGCTCAACGCATACCGGAGCGCGCCGGAACGTCGCCACGGCCGATCCAGGGTGGGCGCGGGATTTCGGGCCACGCGAATACCCTAGGCGGGTCGGCTTGGCCGTTACCAGATGTACGGCACCAACCGATAGCGCACCCGCTGCCGGTATTCACGGTATCCAGTCAACTCCTGGGTGAGGAGCTCCTCCTCGTCGAGGATGCGCAGCGCGAGCATCACCCCACCCGGAATGACGAAGAGGAGTCCCCAGTAGGAGCCGAGTGCCAAGGGCATGCCGATCATCATGATCACGTCTCCCACATACATGGGGTGGCGCACGAATCGATAGAGACCGTTGGACACCAGCGTCTGGCCCGGTTCCACTGTGATGGTGGAGGCGGCATAACCGTTTTGGACGATCACCAACATGGCGATCCCCAGTCCCGTCGCCACCAGGACGTCGCCGACCACGCACAGCCACGCCGGCACCAGCGACCAGCCGAACCGGTGATCGAACGCGCTCAGTACCATCGTCGCGAACAGGCTCAGAAACGAGCCGGTGATAATGAACTTCTGAGCCGTCCGGGGTTCTGCCCGGGGACCCGCTTTCATGCGTCGCTGCAGGGCCGCGGGGTTATTCCGCGCCAGGTAGATGACGGGGACTATCGTTGCCGCCGTGAACACGGCGATGAAAACCCATGCCTGCCAATAACGGAGCGTGCCGGCGGGTAAGAAGAGGATCAACCCGAAAGAGAGGATTCCCAAGATAGATGTGGCCGCCAGGCGAATACCGGTTTTCACAACGCTCCTAACAACGCAGATCCCGGCGTCGGAAAGCCATGACACCGAGGGTGATGAGTCCAGCGTCAATGGCCAACAGCCACAGCAGTGGCATGCCGGTGAAATTCGCGCCGACCCGGGGAATGTGGGCGAACGGTTCCAGGTCGAGCAGCCACTGCGGGAACCCGGCCAACGAACCGATCAGGTACAACGCGATGAACCCGACCAGAACGCCCCAGGCCACGGGCGTGAATCGCGGTGCGAGACCGAACAAGCCGACCGTCACCGCGGACAGTAGCCAGACGGCGGGCAGTTGTACCGCCGCGCTTGCCACCACGACAGCCACCTTCCCGCCGACGTCGCCGGCGGCGACGCCGTAGACCAGGCCGCCGGCCAATCCGCTGATCAGCATCGCCACCGAGGATCCGGCCAACGCCGCCAGCAGATGGCTTGCCAGCCAACGGGTTTTGGACACCGCACCGGCCAGCGTGGTTTCGGCTCGCTGGCCCGTTTCCTCCTGGTGCAACCGCAGCGTCAGCGAGACGGCGAATGCGGCGGCCGCCATGCCCATCATGGTGAACGCGACGGCGATGAAGGCTTCCTCCAAAGCGCTGGTGCCGCCCATCCGGACGATGATGTCACGTGCGGCGTTGCTGCCGCCGAGCTCGTCGCCGATGCCGTGCACCACACTGCCCATCAACACGCCGTAGAGGCAAAGACCCACGGTCCACAGCAGGAGCGCTCCGCGGTCCAGCCGCCACGCCAGCCCGAACACGTTGCTCAACGCGGGTGTGGCGGAGCCGGGACCGGGGCGTTCGGCGAAGAGTCCGGCGCCCACATCACGGCCGGCGAGCAGCCGATATGCCAGCGCGGTGAGGACGACGATCGTCGCCAGGTGCAGCGCCAGCACCGACCAGTGATCGCCCGCGTAGGGCCGGACTTGCAGCGACCAGCCCAGCGGTGAGAGCCACGACAGCGCGCCGGAACCTGCGTCGCCGACGGCGCGCAACGTGAAGGCGGCCGCCAGGACCGCGAACGCGGCTCCGCGGGCGACCCGCGCGCTCGGGGACAGTTGCGCGGTCACCGCGGCGACGGCGGTGAACACCAGGCCCGAGCAGGCCAGCGCCGCGCCGAAGGCGAGCGACCCACCGGGTGGGACGTCGGTGGTGAGCAGTCCCGCCGCGCCGATCACGCCGGTGGCGATGCTGGCCCCGAACGACAACAGCAGCGCGGCGCTGAGGCTGGCGTAGCGGCCGACCGCGGTCGAGTCGACGAGCTCGGTTCGGCCGGCCTCCTCGTCGGCGCGGGTATGCCGGATGACGGTCAGGATGACGGCGACCGCTATCAAGAGGTGGAATGCCCCGGCCTTCCAAATGCCAACGGCCCCAAGGCTGTCGTTGTAGACCTGCCCGTAGAGCGCGCGCTGCGCGGGGCTGGCCATGATGGAAGCGGCGAACCCGGCGCGGGCGGCCTGGGTGGGGTAGACCTTCTCGATGCTGCCGACATACACGGTCGCCAGCGGTACCGACAGCAGCAACACCCACAGCGGCAGCGAGATTCGGTCGCGGCGCAAGTAGAGCCGCAGCATCCCAAGCGTTCCCGAGAAGTTCGGCCGGCGTTGCGTCACGGGGTGTGCCCGATGGTGTGACCGATCCAGGGTTGCGGTGCTCATGATGCGGAAACCTTCTCCGCCGTGTCGTAGTGGCGCAGGAAGAGCTCCTCGAGCGTCGGCGGCTGGCTGACGAGGCTGCGCACGCCGGCGTCGCCAAGCGCCCGGATCAGTTCCCCGAGGCTTTCGCCGTCGACCTGGGCGCGCACCGTGTTGCCCTCGACGGTGACGTCCTCGACCCCCCTGATCCGAGTGAGGTCGCCGGGGTCGCCGGTCATTTCGGCCTTGATCGAGGTGCGGCTGAGATGCCGCATCGAGTCCAGCGAACCGCTCTCGACGGTCCTGCCGGCCCGGATGATGGTCACCCTTTCGCACAGCGCTTCGGTCTCGGCCAGGATGTGACTGGACAACAAGACCGTCGCGCCACCGTCGCGCGCCTCGGCAACGCACTGCTGAAAGACGTTCTCCATCAACGGGTCCAGGCCGCTGCTGGGCTCGTCCAAGAGCAGCAGGCGAGCTCGCGACGAGAAGGCGGAGATCAGGGAGACTTTTTGCCGGTTGCCCTTCGAGTAGGTGCGTGCCTTCTTGTGTGGGTCAAGGTCGAAGCGCTCGATCAGCTCGGCGCGGCGCCTGCGGTCGATGCCGCCGCGCATGCGGGCCAGCATGTCGATGGTCTCGCCACCGGTCAGCGTCGGCCATAGCGTGACATCGCCTGGCACATAGGCGATCTGGCGGTGAAGCGCGACCGCGTCGGTCCACGGGTCGCCGCCCAGTAACCGCACGCTGCCGCCGTCCGCCTTGACCAGACCCAACAGGACGCGGATGGTCGTCGACTTCCCGGCGCCGTTGGGGCCGAGAAAGCCGTGCACTTCGCCTTCGCGCACCGTGAGGTCGAGGCCGTCCAGCGCGCGGACCGCTCCGAAGTTCTTTGTCAGATTGCGGATTTCGATGGGTGCGACATTGTCAACTGGCATGGGTTTCTCCTTGATCATCTGCGGCCAGGAATGCGTCGTACATGGTGCGGTCGACCATCAGTCCTTCGGTGTAGATCTCCAGCGCGGGCAGCACCATCTCGCGGGCGTAGTCGCGGAGGACCGCCCGGATATCCGTTGGCGTTTCGTGCATCTGCAGATAGAGCAAAAAGCCGCCACCGCCGGTGATGCCCAGATACCGGGCCCGGGCGCGCGGGTCCCGACTGGGTTTTAGGGTGCCGGCCCGCACGCCCTCGTCCAGGTACTCTTCGGCGTTATCGATCATCCTGCGCCACAACATGTTTGCTAGCTCACCGCCGGACTGCATGCTGCGAACGAGGTAGGCCATCATCGGTGCGTACGACTCGATCTCGGCCATCTGCGCGAACCAGGTGGCGGGATCTTTCGACTTGAGCGCCTCGGACTTGCTGTTGCGGATCTCTTCGGCGATGTAGTCGTCACACGCCTTGCGCAGGCCCTCCTTGGAGCCGAAGTGGTGGATGACCAGCGCTGCGCTCACCCCCGCCGCTTCGGCGATCGCGCGCAGCCCCACGCCGAATCCGCGCTCGCCGAACTGCTCGATGGCCGCATCCCGGATCCGGGCGGCGGCGGTCAGGTCGGCTGAACGCATGTTCAGTACGCTAAACGGATGTTCAGTCGAGAGTCAAGGGGATACCGCGTCAAGAATTCATAAAGGTCGGTTCTAGTGGCGATCGCAAGCGCGGTGAAGCCGGGCGCTGCGGGTCGCCACCATCGGTTCTAGTGGCGATCGCAAGCGCGGTGAAGCCGGGCGCTGCGGGTCGCCACCATCGGATCTAGTCGCGCACCGCGGCCAGGATGCCGTCGCCGAGTGGCACCAAGGCCGGGGTGAGCCGCTCGTCCTCGGCAATGAGTCGCGCGGCTTCCCGCACCGCGACCACCTCGGCGTCGCGGGCGGCGGGATCGCCGGCTCGCCCGCCAAGGGCGGCCCGGTGCACCACGATGACGCCGCCGGGTCGCAGCAGGCGCACGCCCTCGACGACGTAATCCGGTTGGTCGATCGGGTCGGCGTCGATGAACACCAAGTCATAGGATTCGTCGGCGAGGCGGGTGAGGACCTCTTGGGCGCGGCCGCTGATCAGCCGGGTGCGCGACGGCCCGATACCGGCTTCGGAGAAGGCCTGCTTGGCGAGCCGCACATACTCCGGCTCGATGTCGATCGTCGTCAAGACGCCGTCGTCGCTCATGCCGGACAACAACCAGAGCCCGCTGACGCCCGCGCCGGTACCCACCTCCGCGACGGCCTTGCCGCCGCTGAGCTTGGTCAACAGGCTCAACAGCGCACCCACCGCCGGTGTCACCGCTCCCGCGCCGATGTCCACGGCACGCTCACGCGCGGCCGCCAGCAGCGCGTCTTCTGAAATCGAACCCTCGGCGTGCGCGAAGAGGGATTCGGCTCGACTGGGCGCCGGCTGGCCGGGGGTTTCTGCGTCGATGCCGTCCATGCCCGCAGCGTATTCCACTTCGGGGCGCACTCCGGCATGGCGCGCCTAGCTGCACCGTCCCGACACGCCCGGTTGAGCCGCTGCGTTTAACATCACCCCGCGGCGGATATGTCCTGCACAGCCGATGTAACGATACGGTTTCTCAGGCTGAGCTCAGACTGTTCATATATCGCACATACGCCGATACGCGACGGTGTCCCTATGGATCGCGGAGCGCGGTGGCACGGGAATACGGACTGGCGGCTACGCGTTGCCGCCGGTGACGACTTGTCGCTTGTTGGCAGAACGGATTCGGAGGATTCGATCATCACGACGCTTTTGGGCCCGACTAGCATGTCTCACGCGCAAGACTGCCCCGCAGACGAATGGGTGGAGCCGTCCGACGGGCTGCTAGGCACCGCGGTATTCGACGCGACCGGGGACAAGTCCACGATGCCCTCGTGGGACCAGCTGGTGCGCCAGCACGCCGACCGCGTGTACCGGCTGGCCTACCGGCTCTCCGGCAATCAGCACGACGCGGAGGACCTCACCCAGGAGACGTTCATCCGGGTCTTCCGCTCGGTGCAGAACTACCAGCCGGGAACGTTCGAAGGCTGGTTGCACCGCATCACCACCAACCTCTTTCTCGACATGGTGCGCCGGCGCGCCCGCATCCGGATGGAGGCGCTGCCCGAGGATTACGAGCGGGTGCCCGCAGACGAGCGCAACCCGGAGCAGATCTACCACGATTCGCGGCTCGGCCCCGACCTGCAGGCGGCCCTGGATTCGCTGCCGCCGGAGTTCCGCGCCGCGGTCGTGCTGTGCGACATCGAGGGCCTGTCCTATGAGGAGATCGGCGCGACGCTGGGCATAAAGCTCGGCACCGTGCGCAGCCGCATCCACCGCGGACGTCAGGCGTTGCGCGACTACCTGGCCGCGCATCCCGGACAGGGTGCCGGCCGGGACGCGGTGCACGCCGAGCCGGCGTAGACCGGCGATCGCCCGAATCACCAAAGTCGGGTTCGCCTCTTGCGCGATGAGCCAGCGGCTTTGCGGTATTGAGACGCGGTATTGCGCACCACCTCGCGCTACATTCGAGGGGTAGGCGCAACGAAAGGACCCGGCGATGCTCGATCGAGGACATGTCTTCCGCCGCGCGTTCTCCTGGCTTCCCGCACAGTTCGCCTCTCAGAGCGATGCGCCCGTGGGCGCGCCGCGCCAGTTCGGTTCCACCGAACACCTTTCCGTCGAGGCCATCGCGGCGTTCGTCGACGGTGAGCTGCGGATGAATGCGCACCTGCGGGCGGCGCATCATCTGTCGCTGTGCCCGCAGTGCGCGGCCGAGGTCGATGATCAGAGCCGGGCCCGTGCGGCGCTGCGCGACTCGCATCCGATCCGTATCCCGAGCACACTGCTCGGGATGCTCGCTGAGATTCCATACGATTCGCCCGACGACGCGACCACCCGGGCGTCTGACCGTTTTGCTGACCGCGATGCCCGTGAGCAGCGCAAGCGCCGGTAGCACGACACCTTCTCGCCGAAGTCCACGTGGTTGATCCGGCCGAATTCTGCGCACGCCGCCCGTGCGCTCATGGGCGGCCAGCGCCGAACCATGGATACTAGGGTGGACACGACCACGCCGGTGTCGGGTATATCGCCCGGTGAAGGGCCTGTCTCGAGCGCTCAAGAAGAGGATCCAAAGGGGTAACGTGACCTCCGATCAAGGCTTCGACCAAGACAGCGGCAAGAACAGCGGCAACCGCTTAGCGCCGCGCCCGATCTCCCGGCCGCCGGTCGACCCCGCATCGCGTCAACTGTTCAGCCGTCCCAACGGGCTGCGCGGGTCCTTTCTGGCCGAACGTGTCCGCCCGCAGAAGTATCGGGACCAGACCGAGTTCTCGCCGCACGAGGAATCGGCCGATCCGGTCCTCCAGGAGGCGTTCAGCCGGCCGGTTGGGAGTCCCGACTCGCTGCAACGTCACCCCGTCGACGCCGGCGCGCTGGCGGCCGAGAAAGACGGTGCCGAGCCGGAGCCCGACGATCCCTGGCGAGACCCGTCAGCGGCGGCGGCGTTGGGCACTCCGGCGGTTGCCCCGTCGGGACCGCGGGGGCCGCAGGGCTATGGCGGCAAGCTCGGCGTGCGCGACGTGCTGTTCGGCGGCAAGGTGTCCTACCTGGCGTTGCTCGTCTTGCTGCTGATCGCGCTGCTCGTCGGCGTGATCGGCGGGGTGGTCGGCCGCAAGACGGCCGAGGTCGCCGAGGCGTTCACCACCTCGAAGGTGACGCTGTCGACGAACGGCAACGGCGAGTCACCGGCGGGCCGATTCGCCAAGGTGGCGGCGGCGACCGAAAACGCGGTGGTGACCATCGAGTCGAAGAGCGACCAGGAGGGCATGCAGGGCTCCGGCGTCGTCGTCGACGGCCGCGGGTACATCGTGACCAACAACCACGTGATCTCCGAGGCCGCCAACAACCCCAGCCAGTTCAAGACGACCGTGGTGTTCAACGATGGCAAGGAAGTGCCCGCCAACCTGGTCGGCCGCGACCCCAAGACCGACCTGGCCGTGCTCAAGGTCGACAACGTCGACAACCTGAGCGTGGCCCGGCTCGGCGACTCGGACAAGGTGCGCGTCGGCGACGAGGTCCTTGCGGCGGGTGCGCCGCTAGGACTGCGCAGCACCGTGACTCACGGCATCGTCAGTGCGCTGCACCGGCCCGTCCCGCTGTCGGGGGAGGGCTCCGACACCGACACCGTCATCGACGCGATCCAGACCGACGCGTCGATCAACCACGGCAACTCCGGTGGCCCGCTCATCGACATGGATTCGCAAGTGATCGGCATCAACACCGCGGGTAAGTCCTTGTCCGACAGCGCAAGTGGGCTGGGCTTCGCAATCCCGATCAACGAGGCGAAGATAGTGGCGCAAACGCTGATCAAGGATGGCAAGATCGTGCACCCGACCCTCGGGATCAGCACCCGGTCGGTGAGCAACGCGATCGCCTCCGGCGCCCAGGTCGCCAACGTGAAGGCGGGGAGCCCGGCGCAAAAGGGCGGCATCCTGGAGAACGACGTCATCGTCAAGGTCGGCAACCGCAAGGTCGCCGACGCCGACGAGTTCGTCGTCGCCGTCCGCCAGCTGACCATCGGCCAGGACTCCCCGATCGAGGTGGTCCGCGACGGTCGGCACGTCACCTTGACCGTCAAGCCCGACCCCGACGGCAGCTAGATGTTCGGGAGCCTGAGCTGGGAGCACATCCTGGTCCTCGTCGTGGTCGGGCTGGTGGTCCTTGGCCCCGAGCGGCTTCCCGGTGCTATCCGCTGGACGTCGACCGCGCTGCGGCAGGCGCGCGACTATCTCAGCGGCGTGACCACTCAGCTGCGTGAAGACCTCGGGCCCGAGTTCGACGATCTGCGCGTTCCGCTGAGCGAACTGCAGAGACTGCGGGGGATGACGCCCCGCGCGGCGCTGACCAAGCACCTGCTGGACGGCGATGATTCCTTCTTGACCGGGAACTTCGACAGGCCACCGGTGAACGGAACCGCGGCCAGTCCGTCGGCGCCGTCGACACCGCCGCAGCTGGGCGCCCCCGGGCAGACGCCCTTCGACGCCGACGCGACCTGAACCGTCAGCGCCGCGTCGGATCGAGCCCGAGCGACACGCCCGCCAATCCACGCCGCCGCGATGACAGGTTGTCGGCCACGCTGCGCAGTTCCTTGCCCGCCGGGGAGTCGGGGGCGCTCAGCACGATCGGGGTGCCGGAATCGCCGGCGGTCACCAGCGCGGGGTCCAACGGGATCTGGCCGAGCAGCGGCACATCGGCGCCGACCGCGCGGGACAACCGCTCGGCCACTTGGCGGCCACCGCCCTCGCCGAACACCTGCATCGTCGAGCCGTCCGGCAGGGTGAGGCCCGACATGTTCTCCACCACGCCGACGATGCGCTGCCGGGTTTGCATCGCGATGCTGCCCGCCCGCTCGGCGACCTCGGCCGCGGCCAGCTGCGGCGTCGTCACGACCAAGATCTCGGCGCTGGGGATCAGCTGAGCCACCGAGATGGCGATGTCGCCGGTGCCCGGCGGCAGATCAAGCAACAGGACGTCCAGATCGCCCCAATAGACGTCGGCCAAGAACTGCTGCAACGCCCGGTGCAGCATCGGCCCGCGCCACACCACCGGGGTGTTGCCCTCGGTGAATTGGGCGATCGAGATGACCTTCACCTCGTGAGCGATGGGCGGCAGGATCATCGACTCGACCTGGGTGGGCCGGTCGGTGGTGCCCATCATCCGGGGGATGGAATGGCCGTGAATGTCGGCGTCGAGCACGCCGACCGACAGGCCGCGGGCGGCCATCGCCGCGGCCAGGTTGACCGTGACGGTGGACTTTCCCACCCCGCCCTTCCCGGAGGCGACCGCGTAGACCCGCGTCAGCGAGTTCGGCTGGGCGAAGGGGATGACGGGCTCGCGGGCATCGCCGCGCAACTGCTTGCGCAGTTCGGTGCGCTGCTCGTCGCTCATCACGTCCAGGGTGACTTTGACGGTCCCCGTGCCCGGAACGTCGGAGACCGCCGCGGTGACCCGCTCGCTGATTTCGGTCTTCTTCGGGCAGGCGGCGGTGGTCAGGTAGATCGCCACGTGCACGCCGCCGTCGGGCTCGGTGTCAATGCTCTTGACCATCCCGAGTTCGGTGATCGGGCGCCGTAGTTCGGGGTCGATCACCTTCCCCAGTGCGGTGCGGATTGCTGCGCTCAAGTCGGCAGTGTCATGAGGGGACATCACCGCCGAGTGTAGGCGTGCGCGAACGTGGGCCGTTTGGCGGCGACCCCCAGCGCCGGCTTCGCCGCGCTTGCGATCGCCGCTCGGCCGTTTGGCGGCGACCCGCTGCGCCCGGCTTCGCCGCGCTTGCGATCGCCGCTCGGCTGGTCAGCCGCCCGTAACGGGCACCGGCTGCTTCGGCGCCGCCGCGTGCGGCGGGCCGGCCGGCTTGGGCGCCGGCGACGCCGGGGCCGGAGCTGCGGCCGGGGGCGGAACGGCGGGCGGGGCCGCCTGCGGGTCCGGGGGCGGCGGTGGGCCCAGCGGCGGGGCGGGCGGCGCGACCACCGGCGGCGCCCACGGCGGGACGGCGTTGGGCGGCGGGTTCTGGGGGCCGACGCAGATCACCGTGCAGCCGGGCAGTCGGGTCGGCGCCTGCTGTGGCGTCGGGGCCATCCACGGGAACATCGGCTGTGGACCGGCGCTCTGCGGTTGGGTGAGATCGATCAGCGGCATGCGCGCCAGGGGGTCGTCCAACGGCAACCCGTTGATGTTCATCGGCAGGTTGGGGCCGAGTCCCTCGGGGTGCTCGAAGTGTGCGTCGCCGAGCGGAGGCGGCGGACCCATCATCGGGGGCAGATCGACCGGAACCACGCCGGTGGCGTACGCCGACGCCCAGCCCAGCACGTTCTGCGCGTATGCCATGGAGTTGTTGTAGCGAAGGATCGCGGCCATCACTTGCGACGGGTCGCGGAGGTTGAGGCCGCCGCTGCACAGGTACCGGGCCGCGGCCAGCGTGGAGTCGAACAGGTTTTGCGGATCGGCGACGCCGTCGCCTTTGCCGTCGGAGGCGTATCGCGCCCAGGTGCCGGGTAAGAACTGCATCGGCCCCATCGCGCGGGCGTAGGTGGGGCGATTGCCGGCGCTGCTCTGGAGGATGACCTCATTGCCCGGCAGCGTGCCGTCCAACGTGGGGCCGTAGATCGGGACGACCGCGGTGCCGCGCGCGTCAACCGCGCCGCCACCCGCATGACCCGACTCGATGCGCCCGATTCCGGCCAGCAAGTTCCAGCTGACGCCGCAGCCCGGGGCGGCCGCGGCCATCTTTTGTTCGGCACTACGATAGGCCGCCAGCGCGATGCTCGGAATACCAAGCGCCCCAGGCGCATTCACGATCATCGGGAGCGGCGGTGCCGACAAGGCGGGTTCGGCGACGTGGAAGGCGGTCGGGGAACGGTCGATGGGGACGACGGCCGGCCCCGAGAGGTCGGGAACGGTAGGGGAGACCGCGGCCACCGGAGCGACGTTGGCATGCACCGGAGGGAGCTTTTCGGGGAGCGAAGGCGCCGCTCCGCTCACTGCTCCCGCGAAAACCAACGGAGTGATGGTGGCTACGCCAAACGCGCGCGTGCGTGTTACCTGAAGTGCTCGTTGCCGCTCCGCTGCGGCGGCCGGGCGGGCACCCCGGCGTCCCCCTATGCGCACTCGACCGTCCTAGGTATGTGAGCTGGTCAACTGCTTCTCAACCGTGAACTAGATCACCATACATAACTCTTGTGACCAGAGTGGCGCAATGGTCTGAACTCGTTCTCACCCGGATTTCTTCGCGGAACGGTCCAAGTCGTCACCGCCCTGCACCACCTCCGAGCCCTCGGATTCCGGGTCCAAATCGGCCAGCAGGGAGCGCAGGTCTTCCAGCTCGTGACGCAGATATTCGCGGGTCACGACCTCGCCGACCGCCAGCCGCACCGCGGCCAGTTCGCGGGCCAGGAACTCGGTGTCGGCCTTGGTCTGCGTCGCGCGATGGCGATCCTGCTCGAGCGCGACCCGGTCCCGGTTTTCCTGACGATTCTGGGCGAGCAGAATCAGCGGCGCCGCGTAGGCGGCCTGCGTGGAGAAGGCCAGGTTGAGCAGGATGAAGGGGTAGGGGTCCCAGCGCAGGCGCACCGCGAACAGGTTCACCGCGATCCACACCACCACGAGGATCGTCTGCACCAGCAGGTAGCGGCCGGTGCCGAAGAAACGCGCGATGGACTCGGTGATCTGGCCGACGGCCTCGGGGTCCAGGCGCGGCGAGTACCTGCGCGATGTTCTCGGGGTGTAGAGCCGGCGCGGTGCCGAGGGCTTGCTCACGCGGATCCTCCCAGTTCTTCGAGGCGGCCGGTGACGTCGAGCGCCTGCATATCCACTCGCCAGTCGTGCGGCAACAAATGATCGAGGAGATCGTCCACCGTCACCGCGCCCAATAGGTGGTTCTGATCATCGAGCACCGGTCCGCACACCAGGTTGTACGCGGCCAGGTAGCGGGTCACCGCCGCCAGCGGTGTTTCCGGCGTCAGGGTGAGCAGGTCGGTGTCGACGATCCCACCGACCAGTTCCGCCGGTGCTTCGCGAAGCAGCCGCTGCAGCTGCACACAGCCCAGGTACCGACCCGTGGGTGTGGCCGTGGGCGGGCGCACCACGAACACCATCGATGAGAGCGCGGGGGTGAGGTCGGGGTCGCGGACCCGGGCCAGCGCCTCGGCGACCGACGTGTCGGGCGTCAGCACCACCGGATCCGAGGTCATCAGGCCACCCGCGGTGTCGGGTGAATGTGCCAGCAGCCGACGCACCGGGGCCGAATCACCGGGGTCCATTCGGGTCAGCAGCATCTCGGCGTCTGTCGGATTCAGCACGCCGAGCAGGTCGGCGGCGTCGTCGGGATCCATCTCCTCGAGCACGTCGGCCGAGCGTTCGGCGCCGAGCTCGGATAGCACGTCGGCCTGGTCCAGCTCGGGCAGTTCCTGCAGGACGTCGGCCAGCCGGTCGTCGTCGAGCGCTTTGAGCACCTCGTACCGCCGCTTGGGTGGCAGGCCGCGGATGACGTCGGCCACATCGACCGCCTTCCAGCCCTCGAACTGGTCCAGCAGCTGCGCCACCCCCTGGCCCGGCAGCGCCAGCGCCGACGGGGTCAGGCCCTGCACGTTGTGCCAATCCACGACGTGCACGGGGCCGCGCCGGCCCAGCCGCCGCTGGCTGCGGACGGCGACCCGGCTCACCATCCAGTCGCGGGTGCGGGTTTGTTCGATGCCCAGATCGGTGACGACGACGTCGAGGCCGGCCAGCTCGGGCAGCGCGGGATCGTTGACCTTGACCTGGGTGTCGAGCACCTGACCGATCGCCAGCACCTCGCCCGGGCGCTGTTCGAAGTGGCGCAGGGACACGCTGCCGGTGTTGAGTGTGACGGCCCCCGGCTCGATCGCGGCGACCCGGAGCATCGGGATGAAGATGCTGCGCCGCGTCGCCAGATCAACGACCAGTCCCAGGACGCGCGGTTGCTGACGCACGATGCTGATGCTGATCACGACGTCACGGATCCGGCCGAAGGACTCTCCGAGAGGACCCAGCACCAACATTCGCGAGAGCCGGGCGATGTACACCCTGTTGACCGATGCCATGGGGGAAGCCTAGGCAGCCGCGGGCGGCACGGCAGATGGCGGCGGCGTTGGCCCGGTTACTCCGATGCTGCTAACGCGAGTGCAGCGCGAAGACCGCGACGATCAGGCTCACCACCAGGGTGGCGACGCCGATGACGATGCCGGCGACCGCGAGGCCGTAGCCGTCCTGCTGGGTGCGCTTGATCTGATTGATCGCGATAGCGCCCAGCACAATGGCCAAAATCGAGCCGATGCAGCAGCAGAACACGCCGGTGAACGACGAGATGAGCGACGCGATAGCGAGCTTATTTGTCCCCGGCTCCACTCCGCTGGGGGGTCCGTAGCCGCCCCGGTAGTCCGGTGCGGGGTAGTAGCCGCCCGGATTGGGCGGCGGCCCATAGCCGGCGGCTGGCCCACCGAATTGTGGCGGCCCCGGCTGGTACGGCGGCGCGCCATAACCCGGCGGCTGGTCATACCCGGGTGGTGGCCCGTATCCGGGTGGGGGCGGCGGGTATTGGGCCGCATAGCCGGGGTGGTACTCGGCGGGATAGCCCGGCGGCGGATACGCCGGGGGCGGATATTCGGGTGTCGGCGCCGATGCCGGCGGTTCCCACGGAGCCTCTGGCTGTTCCGGGGACCCGCTGCCGGCCGGGGGCGGTTTGGCCTGGTCGTCGTTGGCGCGTTCGCCGAAGCCATCGCCGGGCGCTGTCATGCTGTTCAACCTAGCCGACGGGCGACGTCGGACCCCGGCGCCTTGTCTTCGCAGGTTGGCGCGCGGCCGCTCGATAGGCTGAGAGGGCCCGAGGTGTGAGGTTGGCCAGGGCGGAGGAGAATGAGCACCAATGACTAGTCCTTTCCAGCCCGGTCAGGTTCCCGGCGCCACGCCCCCGGGCGCGGCGGCCCGCCGGCATGGCGTCCCCGGGTTGCCGACGCCACCCAAGGGTTGGCCGGTTGGGTCCTATCCCACCTACGCCGAGGCGCAGCGCGCCGTCGACTACCTCTCCGAGCAGGAATTCCCGGTTCAGCAGGTGATCATCGTCGGCGTCGACCTGATGCAGGTCGAACGAGTCACCGGCCGGCTGACCTGGGCCAAGGTGCTCGGCGGTGGTGTGCTCAGCGGGGCCTGGCTCGGCTTGTTCATCGGGTTGGTGCTGGGCTTCTTCAGCCCGAATCCGTGGGCCGCGCTGGCCACCGGCCTGGTCGCCGGTGTCTTCTTCGGTTTGATCACCTCCGCCGTCCCGTACGCGATGGCCCGCGGCACAAGGGATTTCAGCTCGACCATGCAACTGGTGGCCGGCCGCTACGACGTGCTCTGCGATCCGCAGAACGCGGAGAAGGCACGGGATCTGTTGGCGCGCTTAGCGATTTGAGGGCGCGCGCGAGAGGTGTGAACTCAGTGGTGAATCGTCGTAGGCGCCTGCGCCGGATGGGCGTCATGGCCTTGGCGGCGGTGACCCTCGCAGCGGCGGTGTCGGCCTGCGGGTCAGCCGGCAACGGGCTGGTGATCACGTTCTTCACGCCGGCCACCGATTCGGCTGCGTTCAACGCGGTGGCTCAAGAGTGCACCAAACAGATGGGAGGCCGGTTCGCCGTCCAGCACGTGAGCCTGCCAAGGGGTCCCGGGGAGCAGCGAGTGCAGCTGGCGCGGCGGCTGAGCGCTCACGACCGCGGGCTGGACGTGATGGCGCTGGACGTGGTGTGGACCGCGGAGTTCGCCGAGGCGGGCTGGGCGCTGCCGCTATCCGACGACCCCGAAGGGCGGGCCGACGCCGACGCCACCGTTGACACCCTGCCCGGCCCGTTGGCGACGGCCCGTTGGAACCGGAAGCTCTATGCCGCACCCGTCACCACCAATACGGAATTGCTCTGGTACCGGGCGGATTTGGTGGGGCAACCGCCGCGGGACTGGGACGCGATGGTGGCCGAGGCCGCCCGGCTGCACGCCGCGGGCCAGCCCGCCTGGATCGCCGTGCAGGCCAACGAGGGTGAGGGCCTGGTGGTGTGGTTCAACACGCTGCTGGTGAGCGGGGGCGGTCAGGTGCTCTCCGAGGACGGCCGCCGGGTCACCTTGACCGACACGCCCGCGCACCGGGCCGCGACCGTCAACGCGCTGCGCATCCTCAAGTCGGTGGCCACCGCCCCCGGGGCCGACCCGTCGATCACCCGGACCGACGAAGGCACGGCGCGCCTGGCGGTCGAACAGGGCAAGGCCGCACTGGAAGTCAACTGGCCGTATGTGCTGGCCTCCATGCTGGAGAACGCGGTGAAGGGCGGTGTCCCCTTTCTGCCACTGAACCGGGACCCGGCCCTGGCCGGCAGCATCAACGACGTCGGCACCTTCGTACCCAGCGACGAGCAATTCCGCATCGCCTACGGCGCCAGCCAGAAGGTCTTCGGTTTCGCGCCGTATCCCGGTGTGGCGCCGGCCCGGCCGGCCAAGGTGACGATCGGCGGCCTGAACCTGGCCGTGGCCAGCACCACCCGCCACCGCGCGGAGGCTTTCGAAGCCGTGCGCTGCCTTCGCAGCCTGCAAAGCCAAAAGTACGTTTCGATGGAAGGCGGCCTGCCCGCGGTGCGGACGTCGTTGTACTCCGACCCCCAGTTCCAGACCAAGTATCCGATGTACACCGTCATTCGCCGGCAACTCACCGACGCCGCCGTGCGGCCGGCGACGCCGGTGTATCAGGCGTTGTCGCTGCGGCTGTCGGCGGCGCTGAGCCCCATCACCGGGATCGACCCGGAGCGGACGGCCGACGAGCTCACCGCGCAGGCGCAGAAGGCGATCGACGGCAAGGGGCTGTTGCCTTGATTGCCACTGCCGTTGGGCCCGAAAAGGCCGCCGTCGCGCCGCCTACTCGTACCCGAAACCGGCTGTCGGAACGGGGGCTTGCCTTTGTGCTCGTCGCGCCGGCGGCGATTCTTATGCTGGCGGTGACCGCCTACCCGATCGGCTACGCGGTGTGGCTGAGCCTGCAGCGCAACAACCTCGCCACCCCCAACGACACCGCGTTCGTCGGGTTGAGCAACTACCAAACGATCCTGACCGACCGGTACTGGTGGACCGCGCTGGCCGTAACACTGGGCATCGCAGCGGTTTCGGTGTCGCTCGAGTTCGTGTTGGGTCTGGCGCTGGCGTTGGTGATGCACCGCACCCTGGTCGGCAAGGGCCTGGTGCGCACCGCGGTGCTCATCCCGTACGGCATCGTCACCGTGGTCGCGTCCTACAGCTGGTACTACGCGTGGACGCCGGGGACCGGCTATCTGGCCAACCTTTTGCCGCACGGCAGCGCGCCGCTGACCGCACAGCTTCCGTCGCTGGGCATCGTCGTCTTGGCCGAGGTCTGGAAGACCACGCCGTTCATGTCGCTGCTGCTGCTGGCCGGGCTTGCGTTGGTACCCGAGGACCTGCTGAAGGCCGCCCAAGTCGACGGCGCCGGCCCGTGGCGGCGGTTGATGCGCATCACCTTGCCGATCATCAAGCCGGCGGTCGTGGTCGCGTTGCTGTTCCGGACGCTGGACGCCTTTCGCATCTTCGACAACATCTACGTGCTGACCGACGGCGCCAACAACACCGACTCGGTGTCAATCCTGGGTTACGACAACCTGTTCAAGGGGTTCAACGTCGGGTTGGGCTCGGCGATCAGCGTGCTGATCTTCGTCTGTGTGGGCATCATCGCGCTTGTCTACATCAAGGTGTTCGGCGCGGCGGCGCCCGGTGGTGACGTCGATGGCCGCTAACAGGGGAGGCTCCCGGCGCGCCGCGGTCTGGGCCGTCATCGACACCGTGGTGGTGGTGTATGCGCTACTTCCGGTGTTGTGGATCCTCAGCCTCTCGCTCAAGCCGACGTCAACCGTCAAGGACGGCAAGCTGATTCCGTCGTCGGTGTCCTTCGAGAACTACCGTGGCATCTTCCGGGGTGACTTGTTCAGCGCGGCGCTGGTCAACTCGATCGGGATCGGATTGATCACCACCGCGATCGCGGTGGTGCTCGGCGCGATGGCGGCCTATGCGATCGCCCGGCTGAGCTTTCCCGGCAAGCGGGTACTGATAGGCGCCACCCTGCTGGTCACCATGTTCCCCGCGATCTCGCTGGTCACCCCGCTGTTCAACATCGAACGCTTCGTCGGTCTGTTCGACACCTGGCCGGGCCTGATCCTGCCCTACATCACGTTCGCTCTGCCGCTTGCCATCTATACGTTGTCGGCGTTTTTCCGGGAGATTCCGTGGGACCTGGAGAAGGCGGCCAAAATGGACGGCGCCACACCGGCCCAGGCCTTCCGCAGGGTGATCGTCCCGCTGGCGGCGCCGGGAGTGGTGACCGCCGCGATCCTGGTGTTCATCTTCGCCTGGAACGACCTGCTGCTGGCGCTGTCGCTGACCGCTACCAAGGCGGCGATCACTGCGCCGGTGGCGATCGTGAACTTCGGTGGCAGTTCGCAATTCGAGGAACCCACCGGATCAATTGCGGCCGGCGCCATTGTGATTACGGTCCCGATCATCGTTTTTGTTCTAATCTTCCAACGACGAATCGTCGCCGGGTTGACCTCTGGCGCTGTGAAGGGATAGCTCGATGGCCGAGATTGTATTGGACCACGTCAGCAAAAGCTACCCCGACGGCGCGATGGCAGTACACGACCTGAGCGTCACCATTGCCGATGGCGAATTCCTGATCCTGGTCGGGCCTTCTGGCTGTGGCAAGACCACGACGTTGAATATGATTGCCGGGCTTGAAGACATCTCGTCTGGCGAGCTGCGCATCGGCGGCGAGCGGGTGAACGAGAAGGCGCCCAAGGACCGCGATATCGCGATGGTGTTCCAATCCTATGCGCTTTACCCGCACATGACGGTGCGGCAGAACATCGCATTTCCGCTGACCCTGGCGAAGATGAAGAAAGCCGAGATCGCGCAGAAGGTCGAGGAGACGGCCAAAATCCTTGACCTGACCGAACTTCTGGACCGTAAGCCATCCCAGTTGTCGGGTGGGCAACGACAGCGGGTCGCGATGGGTCGGGCAATCGTGCGCCATCCCAAGGCATTTTTGATGGACGAGCCGCTGTCCAACCTGGACGCCAAACTACGGGTACAGATGCGCGGCGAGATCGCGCGGCTGCAGAAGAGGCTGGGCACCACGACCGTCTACGTCACGCACGACCAGACTGAGGCCATGACGCTGGGAGATCGCGTGGTGGTGATGCACGGCGGGGTGGCACAGCAAATCGGCACGCCCGACGAGCTTTACGAACGTCCGGCCAATCTCTTCGTCGCGGGGTTCATCGGCTCACCGGCGATGAACTTCTTCCCCGCCACGTTGACACCGATCGGGCTGACGCTGCCCTTTGGTGAGGTGATGCTGACACCGGAAGTCCAACAAGTGATCGCGCAACACCCGACACCGGACAACACCATCGTTGGGGTGCGCCCCGAGCACCTGGCCGACGCCGCATTGATCGACGGATACCAGCGCATCAGGGCGCTGACCTTCGAAGTGAAGGTCGACTTGGTCGAATCATTGGGCGCCGACAAGTACGTGTACTGTTCCACTGCGGGCTGGGCCGCGCACTCGGCTCAGTTGGACGAGTTGGCCGCGGAGGCCGACGCGCACGAAAACCAGTTCGTGGCAAGGGTTTCTGCTGAGTCGAAGGCGGCCATCGGCCAGTCGATCGAGTTAGCGTTCGACACCACGAAACTCACGGTCTTCGACGCCGACTCCGGGGCGAACCTGACCATCGCGCCGTCTTCCGAGTGACACAGACTTTAGACCAGGTGCGCGCACACCTGCGCGACCACTTCGCCGACAGTGAGCCTGATTCGGCGAGCGTGACATTACTGGGTACCGAGCCTATTGAGGTGCTGCGATTCCGCGGCACCGACAGATTGGTGCATTACGTTTCGCTGGGGTGCTCGCGCCATCCGATGACCGACCCGACGCAGATCGTCGCTGACCCGCTACGCGGTCCCCGTGCCGAAATCGTGCTGCGCCTGCGCGATCCCGGACCGGCCACCGGTATTGCCCGCACCCTCGCGATATTGGCGGCAACGCCGGCTGTTGACGGTCTGGTGCTGGCCCCCGACGTACTGATCGACCTCGGCTCGCCACTGTGGGCACGGCCGTCGAAGCGGGTGCCGTTCACCGCGGTGTTGCTGGACCGCAGCGACATCCCGGATCTGCCGCTGGAGGCGCCCCGCGACCCGGTCGAATTCCTCTCGGCGACTCCCATCACCGCGACCGAGGCGGCCTGGGTGCGGCTGAAAGGCGCCGAGGCTATGCGACAGGCGTGGCAGAACGACGGCGTCGACGTGCTGGATCCGAAACGCCCGGCCGCGCAACCGAATTGATACCGGGCTCAATCAACTGTGCATTGAGGGCGTTGACTGCGCGTCTGTGGCGGGCGAATCGCGGAATTCCCGCCCTAGACGCGCATTCGACCAACGGGCCGAGCTAGAGCCAGTTTCTGCGTCGGAACTGGAAGTACAGGACCAGGCAGACGAGGGCCATCCCGGCCATCACCCCTGGATAACCCCAGGTCCAGTTCAGCTCGGGCATGAAATGGAAGTTCATACCGTAGATGGCGGCGACCATGGTGGGCACCGCCAAGATGGCGGCGATGGCGGCCATCTTGCGCATATCGTTGTTCTGCTGCATCCCGACGCGGGCCAATGCCGCCTGTATCAGCGAGTTGAGCATGTCGTCGTAACTGGCGATCTGGTCTGCGGCTTCGGAATGGTGGTCGGCGACATCGCGCAGGTAGCGCCGTACCTCCTTGGAGATCAGGTCTTTGTTTTCCACCTGGATCCGATGGAATGCGACGGACAGCGGGGTGACGCACCGGCGGAGTTCGACGACCTCGCGTTTGAGCAGATAAACCGGTTCGACGTCGAGCTTGCGGCCAGGGGCAAACGCCACTTCCTCGATGCTGTCGATATCGGATTCGACCAGACCGCTCACCTCGAGGTAATGGTCGACCACGTTGTCGGCGATGGCGTGCATTACCGCGTACGGTCCAAGGCGCATCTGCTGCGGGTCGGCGTCCATGCGCTTGCGCACCTCGGACAGTCCGCCGTGTTCACCATGGCGGACGGTGACTACGAAATCCTTACCGACGAAGACCATGATCTCGCCGGTTTCCACGATCTGGCGGGCCACTGACACCGATTCGTGCGGGACGTAATTGACGGTCTTCAGAACAAGGAACACCGTGTCGTCGTAGCGCTCCAGCTTGGGCCGCTGATGTGCGCATACGGCGTCTTCGACGGCCAACGGGTGCAGCCCGAAAACGTCGGCCACATCTTGCATTTGGCTCTCGTCTGGCTCGCGCAGGCCCACCCAGACGAATGCCTCGTGTCCGAGGAATTCGATCTCGTGCACTTTGCCGAGCGCGGCGGCGTAGGTGAACTTCCCCGGCAGCCGGTGGCCTTCGGCGTAGACGGCGCAGTCGACCAGGGTCTCGTTGGGCGGGTCGGGAACGGGTTCTACGTGCGGCTCGTGCACGAGCGGTCGCAGCACTTCGGGTAATGCATCAGGCCCCGGAAACACCTTCACCTCCGATCGCAGCGCAGGTCCGGCGAGCGGTGCTCAATGCTACGCGTCCTGGCGAAACAGGGCGCGAAAAGTCCGCGGCAGCGGTGGACCGGACGTTTCAGCCCAGCAGGCGTGCGCTAGTTTCGAGCCGAAACCCAAATCTGCACGAACTTCTCCACAAGGAGTAAACCGACGTGAGCGCAAGTCCTCTCAAGGTCGCCGTCACCGGCGCCGCCGGTCAGATCGGCTACAGCCTGTTGTTCCGCTTGGCGAGTGGTGAGCTGCTGGGCGCCGACCGCCCGATCGAGTTGCGTCTACTCGAGATCGAACCCGCGCTCAAGGCGCTCGAGGGCGTCGTGATGGAACTCGACGACTGCGCCTTCCCGCTGCTGGCAGGCGTTGAAATCGGATCCGACCCGAACAAGATCTTCGACGGCGCGAACCTGGCCCTGCTCGTCGGCGCCCGCCCGCGCACCAAGGGCATGGAGCGCGGCGACCTGCTCGAGGCCAACGGCGCGATTTTCACCGCGCAGGGCAAAGCCCTCAACGACGTTGCCGCAGACGACATCCGCATCGGCGTGACCGGCAACCCGGCCAACACCAACGCGCTGATCGCGATGAGCAACGCGCCCGACATCCCCCGCGAACGTTTTTCCGCCCTCACCCGTCTCGACCACAACCGGGCGATCACGCAGCTGGCCAAGAAGACCGGCGCCGCGGTCACCGACATCAAGAAGATGACGATCTGGGGCAACCACTCCGCCACCCAGTACCCCGACGTGTTCCACGCCGAGGTCGGCGGCAAGAACGCCGCCGAGGTCGTCGACGACCAGGCATGGATCGAAAACGACTTCATCCCGACCGTTGCCAAGCGCGGCGCGGCGATCATCGATGCGCGCGGGGCCTCGTCGGCCGCTTCGGCCGCGTCGGCGACCATTGACGCCGCGCGCGACTGGCTGCTCGGCAGCCCCGCGGACAACTGGGTCTCCATGGCCGTTTTCTCCGACGGCTCCTACGGCGTGCCGAAGGGCCTGATCTCGTCGTTCCCGGTGACCACCAAGGACGGCAACTGGAAGATCGTCACCGGCCTGGAGATCGACGACTTCTCCCGCAGCCGGATCGACAAGACGACCGCCGAGCTGGCCGACGAGCGCAAGGCGGTCACCGAGCTCGGCCTGATCTGACGTGGCGATCGCCACTGAATTGGATCCCTCGCAGATTAGGCCTACTAATCGGTAGTCAGTACCCTGGGGCGCGTGTCCGAGTTGCTTGAATCGATACAGACGCGCGCCGAACAGGGCGCGATCACCGACGCGGAGATCTTCGAGGCACACGTAAGCGGCAAGCTTTCCGTAGGCCTGACGGCTCCGCTGGACACCCAGCGCGCCTTGTCGATCGCCTACACCCCGGGTGTGGCGCAGGTCAGTCGTGCGATAGCCGCCGATCACACCCAGGCCGCCCGTTACACGTGGGCGAACCGACTGGTCGCCGTCGTCAGCGACGGCAGCGCGGTGCTGGGCCTGGGTGACATCGGACCCGCGGCGTCGCTGCCGGTGATGGAGGGCAAGTGCGCCCTGTTTCAGGCATACGGCGGGCTGAACGCGATCCCGATCGTGCTGGACACGAAGGACCCCGACGAGATCGTCGAAACCCTGGTGCGACTGCGCCCGACGTTCGGCGCCGTCAACCTCGAGGACATCTCCGCGCCGCGCTGCTTCGAGATCGAACGGCGAGTGATCGAAGCGCTGGACTGCCCGGTGATGCACGACGATCAGCACGGCACGGCGATCGTCGTATTGGCCGCACTCATGGGTGCCTCCAAGTTGCTCGGCCGCGACATGACGTCGCTGCGGGTGGTGGTCTCCGGCGCCGGGGCCGCGGGCGTCGCGTGCACGAATCTCCTTCTGGCGATGGGTGTTTCCGACATCACCGTGCTCGACTCGCGCGGAATTCTGCACACCGGGCGCGACGACATGAACAGCGTGAAGAGCGTTCTGGCGCAGCACACGAACCCTGACCGTCTCACGGGCAGCATGGCGGAAGCGCTCGATGGGGCCGACATGTTCCTCGGGGTGTCGGGGGGCGTGGTGCCCGAGGAGATGATCGCCACCATGGCACCCAACGGGATCGTGTTCGCGCTGTCCAACCCCGATCCGGAGATCCATCCCCAGGTCGCGGCCAAGTACGCGACGGTGGTGGCCACCGGCCGCAGCGACTTCCCCAACCAGATCAACAACGTGCTGGCCTTCCCCGGCGTGTTTCGGGGGGCGCTGGATGCCGGGGCCCGCCGGATCACCGAAAAGATGATGGTTGCCGCGGCCGAGGCGATCTTCTCGGTCGCCAGTGATGACCTGGCTCCCGACCGGATCGTCCCCAGCCCGCTGGATCTGCGCGTCGCGGATGCGGTCGCCACGGCGGTGGCCCTGGCCGCAGACCCTGCAGACATCGCGGGGTGAGAACCGGCTGGCTGGCGGTGCCGCTGCTCGCCGCCATACTCGTTGTGGCCGGCTGCGGGACCGACGGCGGCCACCGCGCCCGTCCGGAACTGGTGGTCGGCTCCGCGACAGATCCCGAGTCGACGCTGCTGGCCGGCGTTTACGTGGCCGCCCTGCAGTCATACGGTTTCGCGGCGCGCGCCAAGACCGCCGACGATCCGATGGCGCGCCTGGACTCGGGCGCGTTCATTGTCGTCCCCGCCCTGACCGGCCGCAAGCTACAGAGCCTGCAGCCCGGCGCGGTGGCGATGTCCGACGCCGAGGTGTACCGCGCGATGGTGGCCGCGCTACCCGAGGGTGTCGCCGCGGGCGACTACACGACGGCCGCGGAAGACAAACCCGTGCTGCTGGTGACGGGGGCCACTGCCAAGGCGTGGGGTGGCAGTGATGTCAGCGCGGACTTGAGCTTGCTGCCAAAACGCTGCGCCGGCTTGGTCGTCGGAACCGTCACCGGGCGCCAGGCCCCTTCGGCCGTGGGCACCTGCCGGCTTCCTGTTCCGCGCGAATTCCCGGACGAGACAACGATGTTCGCTGCGGTGCGGGCTGGGCAGCTGACTGCGGGGTGGACGACCACCGCCGACCCCGGCCTGCCCACCGACCTGGTCACGCTCGCCGACGGCAAGCCCGCGCTGATACGGGCCCAGAACGTGGTGCCGCTGTATCGCCGCAACGCGCTGAGCGATCGGCAACTGTTGGCGATCAACGAAGTCGCGGGCGTGCTGGACACAGCGGCCCTGGTCGACATGCGCCGCCAAGTGGCCGGCGGAGCCGACCCGCAGGCGGTGGCCGGCGGGTGGTTGGCGGAACACCCGCTGGGGCGATGAGCCGTTAGCGTCAGCGTTTCGGCAGCAACCGGGTCACGACCCGCTGCACTCGGCCCATGACGGGCCCGCCCAGCAGCCGCTCAGGTCTCAAACCCGTCAGCCGCACCACCAGATCCATGGCCTTGACGTCCGGGCCGACCAGCACCCGGGCCCAGTTCCAGGGCCAACGCCTGACCGATACCCGAACCCGTGCCCGTCGCCACGGCAACCTTGCCGGCGAACCCATGCATGCGGTAGTCCCTCGTGGCGGCGTGCTGCGTCAGGTTATCCGTTACCCACAATCACCGCCGCGGCGGGATTACTGCTTGGGCATCAACCGGCCCATGACGGGTCCGAACAGCCGCTGATATCCGGGACCCGTCAGCCGCACCAACGCGTCCAACACCTTGGCATCCGTGCCGACCAGCACCCGGGCCTTCTTCTTTCGCACCGCCTCCAGGATGATCTGGGCGGCTCGTTGTGGGCTGGTCTTGGCGAGCCGTTTGTCGAACAGGCTGGCCAGCTGCGCCTGGTCGAGCCCCTCGGCGACGGTGGCGTTGCGGGCGATCGCGGTTCTGATGCCGCCGGGGTGCACCGTGGTCACCGCTACCGGGCGGCCGGCCGCCACCATTTCCTGTCGCAGCGCCTCGGTGAAGCCCCGGACCGCGAACTTGGCCGAGTTGTAGGCCGCCTGCCCGGGCACCGAGAAGAGCCCGAACACGCTGGAGACGTTGATGACGTGCCCGTCGCCCGAGGCGATCAGGTGGGGGAGGAACGCCTTGGTGCCGTTGACCACGCCCCAGAAGTCGACGTCCATAACGCGTTCGATGTCCTTGAACTGGCTGACTTCGACGTCGCCGGCGAAAGCGATGCCGGCGTTGTTGTAGATCTGGTTCACCTTGCCGAAGTGCTCGCGGACCGCGTCGGCGTAGGCCAGGAACGCCTCGCGCTCGGTCACGTCGAGCCGGTCGGATTTGACCTCGGCTCCGATCGCCTTCAACTGCGCCTCGGTCTCCGCCAGGCCCTCGACGTCGACGTCGCTGATCGCGACCTTGGCGCCCGAGCGAGCCAATTCAACGGCCAGCGCTCGCCCGATACCCGAACCCGCGCCCGTCACTACGGCGACCTTGCCGGCGAAACCTTGCATGAGCACCCTTCCTTGTCGGCTCGTTTGCGTCGAGGCTAGCCGGTACCGGCGGTCCCTTATACCGGTGGGTGGGTCGCCGAATCCGGCGTTGCTCAGCGGAAGGCCGTGTCGAGGATCTCCTGCTGCTCAACCGCATGCACCTTCGACGACCCCGACGACGGGGCCGACATGGCCCGCCGCGAGATGCGCTTGAGCCCGGTCAGCTTGTCGGGCAGCAGCTCCGGCAGTTCCAGGCCGAACCGCGGCCACGCGCCCTGATTGGCCGGCTCCTCCTGCACCCAGAAGAACTCCTTGGCCCCGGGGTAGCGGTCCAGCGTTTCGTCGAGCCGGCGCTTCGGCAGCGGGGCGAGCTGCTCGATCCGCACGATCGCGACGTCGTCCCGGTTGTCCTTGGCCTTGCGCGCCACCAGCTCGTAGTAGACCTTCCCGCTGGTCAGCAGGATTCTGGTGACCTTGCTGCGGTCACCGATGCCGTCCTCGTAGGTCGGCTCTTCGAGCACCGAGCGGAACTTGATCTCGGTGAAATCCCTGACGTCGCTGACGGCGGCCTTGTTGCGCAGCATCGACTTCGGCGTGAACACGATCAGCGGCCGCTGAACGCCGTCGAGGGCGTGCCGGCGCAACAGGTGGAAATAGTTGGACGGCGTCGACGGCACAGCGATCGTCATCGAACCCTCCGCCCACAGCTGCAGGAAACGTTCGATGCGGCCGGAGGTGTGGTCGGGGCCCTGGCCTTCGTGGCCGTGCGGCAGCAGCAGCACCACGTTGGACAGCTGGCCCCACTTGGCTTCACCGGAGCTGATGAACTCGTCGATGATCGACTGCGCGCCGTTGACGAAGTCGCCGAACTGCGCCTCCCACAGCACCAAGGCGTCCGGGTTGCCCACGGTGTAGCCGTATTCGAAGCCGACGGCGGCGTACTCCGACAGCGGTGAGTCGTAGACCAGGAACTTGCCGCCGGTGGGAGTCCCGTCGGTGTTCGTCGCCAGGAGTTGCAGCGGGGTGAACTCCTCGCCGGTGTTGCGGTCGATGATGACCGAATGCCGCTGGGAGAAGGTGCCGCGCCGGGTGTCCTGGCCCGACAGCCGGACCAGCTTGCCCTCGGCCACCAGCGAACCCAGCGCCAGCAGCTCGCCGAAGGCCCAGTCGATCTTGCCTTCGTAGGCCATCTCCCGGCGCTTTTCCAGCACCGGCTGCACCCGCGGGTGCACGCTGAAGCCCTCCGGCAGGGCGAGGAACGCGTCCCCGATGCGGGACAGCAGCGCCTTGTCCACCGCCGTGGACAGGCCCGCGGGAAGCATCTGGTCGGCCTCGACTGATTCGCTGGGCGAAACGCCGTGTTTCTCGAGATCCCGGACCTCGTTGAACACGCGCTCCAGCTGGCCCTGGTAGTCGCGCAGCGCGTCCTCGGCCTCCTTCAGCGAGATGTCGCCGCGGCCGATCAGGGCTTCGGTGTAGCTCTTGCGGACACCACGCTTGATGTCGACGACGTCGTACATGGCGGGGTTGGTCATCGACGGGTCGTCGCCTTCGTTGTGGCCGCGCTTGCGGTAGCACAGCATGTCGATGATGACGTCCTTCTTGAACTTCTGCCGGAAGTCCACGGCCAACTGTGCCACCCACACGCAGGCTTCCGGGTCGTCGCCGTTGACGTGGAAGATCGGCGCCCCGATCATCTTGGCGACGTCGGTGCAGTACTCGCTGGATCGCGAATACTCCGGCGCCGTGGTGAAGCCGATCTGGTTGTTGACGATGATGTGGATGGTGCCGCCGACCCGGTAACCGGGCAGGTTCGCCATGTTCAGCGTCTCGGCGACGATGCCCTGGCCGGCGAAGGCGGCGTCGCCGTGCATCATCATCGGCACCACGGAGAAGGCCTTCTCGTCACCGTCGTCGTGGGCGCCCCGGTTCAGTAGGTCCTGCTTGGCCCGGACCAGGCCCTCGAGCACCGGGTCCACGGCTTCGAGGTGCGACGGGTTGGCGGTCAGCGAGACCTGGATGTCGTTGTCGCCGAACATCTGTAGGTATACGCCGGTGGCGCCGAGGTGGTACTTGACGTCGCCGGAGCCGTGGGCCTGCGACGGGTTGAGGTTGCCCTCGAACTCGCTGAAGATCTGCGAGTACGGCTTGCCGACGATGTTGGCCAGCACGTTGAGCCGGCCGCGGTGCGGCATCCCGATGACCACTTCGTCGAGCCCATGCTCGGCGCACTGGTCGATCGCCGCATCCATCATCGGGATCACGCTTTCCGCACCTTCTAGCGAAAAACGTTTCTGCCCAACGTATTTGGTCTGCAGGAATGTCTCGAATGCCTCGGCGGCGTTCAGCTTGCTCAGGATGAATTTCTGCTCGGCCACCGTCGGTTTGACGTGTTTGGTCTCGACGCGCTGCTGCAGCCACTCTTGTTGTGAGGGCTCGAGGATGTGGGTGTATTCAACGCCGATGTGGCGGCAGTAGGCGTCGCGCAGCAGGCCCAGCACGTCGCGCAGCTTCTTGTACTCGCAACCGGCAAAGCCGTTGACCTTGAACACCCGATCGAGATCCCACAGCGTCAGGCCGTGGTTGAGAATTTCGAGGTCGGGGTGGCTGCGGAACCGGCTTCCGTCCAACCGCAGCGGGTCGATGTCGGCCATCAGGTGGCCGCGGTTGCGGTAGGCCGCGATCAACTCCATCACCCGGGCGGTCTTGTCGACGATCGAGTCCGGGTTGTCGGTGCTCCACCGCACCGGCAGGTACGGGTTGCCCAGTTCGCGGAAGATGTCGTCCCAGAACGCGTCCGACAGCAGCATCTCGTGGATGGTGCGCAGGAAGTCACCGGATTCCGCGCCCTGGATGATGCGGTGGTCGTACGTGGAGGTCAGCGTGATCAGCTTGCCGATCCCCAGCTCGGCGATGCGTTCCTCGCTGGCACCCTGGAACTCGGCGGGGTATTCCATGGCGCCGACGCCGATGATGGCGCCCTGGCCGCTCATGAGTCGCGGCACCGAGTGCACGGTGCCGATGGTGCCGGGGTTGGTCAGCGAAATCGTCACGCCCGCAAAGTCTTCGGCGGTCAGCTTACCGTCGCGGGCCCGCCGCACGATGTCCTCGTAGGCGGTGACGAACTGCGCGAACCGCATGGTTTCGCAGCCCTTGATGCCGGCCACCACCAGGGAGCGCTTGCCGTCTTTGCCCTGCAGGTCAATGGCCAGGCCCAGGTTGGTGTGCGCCGGGGTGACCGCGGTGGGTTTGCCATCAACCTCGGCGTAGTGCCGATTCATGTTCGGGAACTTCTTGATGGCCTGCACCAGCGCGTAACCCAGCAGGTGGGTGAAGGAGATCTTGCCGCCGCGGGTGCGCTTGAGCTGGTTGTTGATGACGATCCGGTTGTCGATGAGCAGCTTGGCCGGAACGGCGCGGACGCTGGTGGCGGTCGGCACGTCCAGCGACGCGGACATGTTCTTGACGACGGCGGCCGCGGCGCCGCGCAGCGTCTGCAGCTCGTCGCCTTCGGCCGGCGGGGGAGTCGGTGCTTTGGGTTTGGCCGGCGCTGCCGCGGACGGGACAGCGGCGCCGTTGCCGGCGCCGCTGTCCGGCTGGGCGGGCGCAGCGGTCTGGGTGGATGGCTGTGCGGCCGCCGCGGGCTTTGCCTGCGGGGCGCCCGCGGCGGACTGGCCGTCACCCATGGTCGGGGCGCTCGAGGCGGATTCGCCGGTCGGCTCGGGGTTGTAGTCGACCAGGAACTCGTGCCAGCTCGGATCGACCGACGAGGGGTCATCGCGGAACTTGCGGTACATCTCCTCGACCAGCCATTCGTTTTGCCCGAATGGTGAACTTATGTTGCTCACGACCGCTGTTGCCTCAATTCCTCTGTCCTGCAAGCGCTTAAGCGCTGTTGCGCGGCTCGCCTGTACGTTTGTCGGCCCCGGATTGTGGAGCATGTCACACCGGTGGCGATGCTCAACGTTTCCGCCCTATAAAGGCTAACCTTTCGCCAGCAATTCGCCAGGGAGACGGGGGTAGGAGGGGATGGCCGTGCGCTAGCCGGCTTCGTGGAACGGCGCCACCAGGTGTAGGGCACGTGGCCAACGCACCGGCGGGCCGCCGAATGCCCGGTCGGCGTTGCGGACGATCTTCTTGCCGGCGAAATAGTTGCCGACGGCCCCGACGACGATCCCGATGCCGACCGGCAGCAGCTTGCCGAACATCAGGGCGCCACGTCGCAGCGTGTACCGCTTGACCCACGACTTGAGCAGCTGCGAGTTCAGTCGCGACATCGACGACAGCGGCAAGGCGGCCACGGTCTCGGAAATCCAGCCGCCGTTGGTGCGGGAGGGGCCGAACAATTGGGCGACCGCCTCCTTGCTGTTGTCGCCGACCAGCACCGAGAGCACCAGGGCCCGGCGTCGTTCCCGGTGGTCGGCGGGAACGTCGTACACCACCGCGACGGCCAACACGAAGAACGCGGTGGCTTCCAGGAACGTCACCGTTTCCGCCGCGGCGGCAGACAGCGCGCTCAACGTGCCGATTCCGGGGATGGTCGCCGCGGCGCCGACCGCCATGCCGCTGGCCGTCACCATTGCCACGTAGCGCTTCTGCAGCTTGGTGAGGATGTCGGCCGGGCCGCTGTTCGGGTGCGCGTTGCGCAGCCGGGACACATAGGCCTCGGCCGCCGGGCCTTGGATCCGCGAGCTTCGCTCGATGACCTGGGCCAATGCCCGCGCGGAAGCCTTGGGCCGGCCGGTGGTGGGCGCCGGCGCCTGCTCCGCGTGCGACATGTTAAAAAATCGGTTCGAAGACCGCTTCCGTCGGGCCCGCATCGTGCCTCTCCTGCAAATGGCGTCCTACCAGGCTAACGTGCCCGCCGCGGAACACCGAGTGAACGCGAAACCTTCGCGTGGTGTACCCCGGATCGGATCCACGGCTGCCCGCAATTGCCTCAGCGGCAATAATGCAGGCTGGATGTCCGTGACGGTCCGGCCGGTCGACGAGAAGGCCCCGTGCCGGCACGCATCGTCGGGAGCGGAAACGAGGTGGGTAGATGACCGCGGCGACGCCTCCGTCGTCCGGGGGAACCCGGCGCGCGGCGCCGAACCCCGCCCACGTCACCAAGCGCTGGAACTACCTCACCGAGAACTCGCCGCACTCGCAGAATCCCTGGAACGCGCTCTGGGCGATGATGGTCGGCTTCTTCATGATCATGGTCGACTCGACCATCGTCGCCATCGCGAACCCGACCATCATGACCCGCCTGCACATCGACTACGACACCGTGGTCTGGGTGACCAGCGCGTACCTGCTGGGTTATGCGGTAGTGTTGCTGGTGGCCGGGCGGCTCGGTGACCGGTTCGGCCCCAAGAACCTCTACCTGATCGGTCTGGTGCTGTTCACCGTCGCCTCGGTGTGGTGCGGGCTGTCGGGCAGCGCCGCCATGCTGATCGCCGCCCGAGTCGTCCAAGGACTGGGTGCCGGGGTGCTCACCCCGCAGACCTTGTCGACGATCACCCGCATCTTCCCGGCCGGAGCGGCGCGGCGTGGCGATGAGCCTGTGGGGCGCGACCGCCGGGGTGGCGACGCTGGTGGGACCGCTGGCCGGCGGCGTGCTGGTCGACGGGCTGGGGTGGCAGTGGATCTTCTTCGTCAACGTGCCGATCGGCGTGATCGGGCTGGCGCTGGCCGTGTGGCTGGTGCCGATGCTGCCCACCCAGACGCATCGATTCGACCTCCTCGGCGTCGTGCTGTCCGGGGATCGGCATGTTCCTGGTGGTGTTCGGGCTGCAGGAGGGCCAGGCCATCACTGGGAAGCGTGGATCTGGGCGATGATCGTCGCCGGCATCGGGTTCTTGCGGCGTTCGTCTACTGGCAGTCGATCAACCGCGACGAGCCGCTGATCCCGCTGGTGATCTTCGCCGACCGCGACTTCGGCCTGTCCAACCTCGGGGTCGCCGTGATCGGTTTCGTCGTCACGGCGATGGTGCTGCCGGTGATGTTCTACGCCCAGGTGGTGTGCGGGCTGTCGCCGACGCGCTCGGCGCTGCTGGTCGCGCCGATGGCGGTGCCAGCGGCGTGCTCGCGCCGTTCGTGGGCCGGATCGTCGACAAGTACCATCCGCGCCCGATCGTCGGGTTCGGCTTCTCGGTGCTGGCGATCGCGCTGACCTGGCTGTCGATCGAGATGACGCCGACGACGCCGATCTGGCGGCTGGTGTTGCCGATGGCGGCGATGGGCGTTGGGCATGGCGTTCATCTGGGCGCCGCTGGCCGCCACCGCGACCCGCAACCTGCCGCCGCACCTGGCCGGCGCGGGCTCTGGCGTGTACAACGCCATCCGGCAGCTCGGTGCGGTGCTCGGCAGCGCCGGCATGGCCGCATTCATGGCGTCGCGGATCGGCGACGAGATGCCTGCTGCGGCCGGCCGGCGGTGCCGCGAGCGAGGCGCGGTTCTCAAGCTGCCCGCGTTCCTGCACGAGCCGTTCGCGGCCGCGCTGTCGCAGTCGGTGCTGTTGCCGGCGTTCGTCGCGCTGTTCGGCATCATCGCCGCGCTGTTCTTGGTCGGGTTTGCGCCTTTGGCCATGGCTGGTGGCCCGCCCCAGGTGGGCGACGTGGTCGACGACGACTACGACGACGATGAGTACGTCGAATTCATCCTTCTTCGTGAACCTGAGCCCGCCCCCGCAGCGCGCGCGGCGCACGGGCACGAAAGCGGCGCCTCGCCGGCGGACGATCGGGTCGCCCGTCCGCGCCCGGCGCCCGCTGACGTGTCGCACAGTCTGCGGGAGGACCCGATTCCGCGACGTGGCCCAATCGGCTTCGCGCACAACGGCTCCCATGTCGATACCCGCCAGCGCTTCCGTCCGGTCACCGAGCTTTCGGCACGCGCCTACGGGGGTGCCCCACGCGATCGGCTCGCGCCGCCAGCGGAACGGCAGCAGAACGGCTCGGCGCGGGGTCAGCGTCCTCGTCGCGATCCCGACGAGGACCCGACCGGCTACGGCCGCCACTCGTCCGGGAACTAGGTGCGCCCCGGGCCGGTCGTCACGTCGGCTCCGTCAGCGCCAGAAACGCGCCCAAGTCGATCAAGCCGGCGGGCGTGCCGGGCAGGTACTCGGTCAGCGACCCCGAGCGCACGATGACCGCCGCGTACTGGGCCCGGCTGATGGCGACGTTGAGCCGGTTCCTGTTGAGCAGGAACGAGATTCCGCGCGGCACCACGTCCGCGGAGGAGGCGGTCATCGAGACGAACACCACGGGCGCCTGCCCGCCCTGGAACTTGTCGACCGTGCCAACCCGGACCCCGCCGAGCCCGGCGGCCGTCAACCGCTGGCGCAGCAGCGCCACCTGGGCGTTGTAGGGCGCCAACACCAACACGTCGGAGGCGGTCAGGGCCCGGGTGCCGTGCTCGTCGGTCCACGGCGTGCCGAGCAGTTGATCGATCTCGGCGACGATCGTCTCGGCCTCCTCCGGGCTCTCCGTCGAGTTGCCGTGGTGCCCAACGGTGAGCGTCCGCACGCCGGGCCGGTACCCCGCAAGGCGTCGGGCGGCGGTGCACTCGTGGGAGTGCAGCCTGCCCTCGTAGGACAGCGCGGAGACCGCGGCGCAGACCGCCGGATGCATCCGGTACGAGCGGTCCAGGAAATAGCCGCGTTCGTCGGGCAGGGTGCGCTGACCGTCCACCAGCCAGTCGAGCGCGGACGTGTCAACCGGGTCGGGATGGGTTCCCTGGCTGACCTGCGGCAGCTGTTGGGGGTCACCGAGCAGCAACAGGTTGGCGGCCGCCGGCGCCACGGCGATGGTGTTGGCCAAACAAAACTGACCCGCCTCGTCGATCACCAACAGGTCCAGGCCGCCCGGCGGCACCCGGTTGGCGTTGGCGAAATCCCATGCCGTACCGCCCACCACGCAGCCCGCCGTGTCGGCGATGAATGCGGCGTAAGCGCTGCCGT
The DNA here is from genome assembly GCA_963850895.1 of uncultured Actinomycetota bacterium. Taxonomy (GTDB): domain Bacteria; phylum Actinomycetota; class Actinomycetes; order Mycobacteriales; family Mycobacteriaceae; genus Mycobacterium. Next base: position 240,584 of record CAWKNK010000018.1, read on the forward strand.
CGATCTCCCGCCAGCGCGGGGCGCCGTGCTCGTTGCGCTTCTTCGCCACCCGCGCCGGGTCCAGCCCGGCGTCGATCACGCAGTCCAGCAGGTTCTCCACCGTGGCATGTGATTGCGCGACAACACCGATGCGCCAGCCATGGTCGGTCACCAGCCGCTGGATCACGCGGGCGGCGGTGTGCGTCTTGCCGGTGCCCGGCGGCCCATGCACCGCCAGGTACGACGAATCCAGGCCCTGCACCGCGGCGGTGATGCCGGCGACGGTGTCGGCGCCACGCGGCAGTGCGGAGCCGCTACGCGTGCGTGGCGCGCGGCGCAGCAGGATGTCGACGACGGCGCTGCGGGGTAGCTGTGGCAAGCCGGCCGCCACGGCGGCGGCCGTGGCGTCGATCGACTGCCGCAGTGCGGTCGTCGGAATCGGCGGGCCGGGGGTGAGGGCGAACGGGAGTTGGTGAAATATCTTGCCGTCGTTGCCCACTCGTTCAACGATGGTCACTTCGGTGGGCAGCGCCGGGTCGTCGGCCTCTATCACCGTGGCGCGTCCGGCCGCCCGTCGGTCGGGATCGTCGACCATGCCCGGTGGAGCCGGCGGGTCGTACAGCGCGAAGACATCCGCCATCAGCTCGCCGCGTGCCAGCTCGCCCCGTAGTCGCACCCGGCGCTGCGGCTTGCGTGCGCGGGGCGGCGTGTTCCAGTCGACGCTGACCGACACGTGTTCGGCGACGAAGACGTCGGTGTTATCCGCCCACTCCTCGACGGGGAAGTTCAGCCGGTCAAAGTGCGCCCACCAGAACGGTTTGTCCTCACGGCGGTGGTAGCCGCGCGCCGCGGCCAGCAGCGCCACCGCCGTCTGTTCGGGCGTGCGTACACCGACGGCGGCATCGCCGGTGAACGTCGATAAGGTCACCGCCAGCCGGTCACGGTCCTCGACGGTGTTGCCGTCCCGGACGGGCTGGGCGCCAACCGGCACGACGCCGGATTCGTAGGCGCGCAACATCAACCAGTTGCGCAGTTCTTGGGTCGAGCGGCAGTCGTAGTGGTTGTAGTCCTCGATCTCCTTGAGCACGGAGGCGGCCTCGTCGCAGCGGCCGTCGGCCTGCAGTTCGCAGTACCGGGCGTAGGAGGTGATCGAACCGGTGGCCGTGGTGACGTCGCCGGCCCGCAGCTGTGCTCCCATGTAGAGCGGTTCCAGCGCCTTCAGGCTGAACGACTCCGCCCCCACGCGAATGCTCTTGCGCACCAGGGGGTAAAGGTCAACCAGCGTTCCGCTGCGCAGCAGTTCGTCAACCTGGTCCTCGCCGACCCCGTAGCGGCCGGCGAGCCGCAGCAACGCCGTCTTCTCATACGGCGCGTAATGGTAGATGTGCATGTTCGGCCGGCGCTTGCGTCGCTTGGCCACCATCGCCAAGAAATCGGTCAGGGCCTTGCGTTCGTCCACCCGGTTGTGTGCCCACAACGGGCGGAACGTGCCGGCCGGCCCGGCTTCCAGGACGCCGAACAGGTACTCCAGACCCCACTCCTGGCCGTCGACGGTCCACAGCGGGTCGCCTTCGAAGTCGAAGAACAGGTCGCCAGCGTCCGGCTCGGGTAGCAGTGTCAGTGGCTGGGGGTCGACGATCTCGAACCGCGGCGTGCCTGTTTCGCGTTGGCGGACTTGGAGTCTCGCCTGGGCGGTCAGTTTGCCGACTGCGCCGGGCGCCAGGTCCGGCACGGGACCGGCATGTTGGGCCAGCTCGGACACCGTGGTGATTCCGGCGTCAATCAGCTTGTCGCGCTGGCCCACTCGCATGCCCGCGACCAGCAGCAGGTCGTCGGTGGCATGCAATTGCTCGGCGCACAACGGACAACGCAAGCAGGCACCCACACCCTCGTCGTCCCAGCGGACCGCGACGCCCCCGGCGTGGTGCTCATCGAGGAGCCGCTGCAGCCGCGCGCGCTGGGAGCGGTAAACCGGAACCAGGTCACGGACGCGATAGCGGGCAGCCGACCCGTCGCCCAGGTGCAGTTCGGCCTCGGGCGCCACCGCGACACCCGAGGCTGCCAGCGCGTCGGCGTAGGCGGCCAGCTGCAACAGCGCGGTCACGTTGGCCGAACGGGCAAGCTTGGTGTCGATGACGCGGTACTGCTCGTCGTCTCGCACCACAAAGTCGGCGAAGCCGACGAGGCGGCCGTCGAACATGGCGGCCTGGTACACCGCGGGCGCGCCGCCGGCGATGGCGCGCCGGGTCGCCTCGGCCGCCGCCGCGAGGCCGGCAAGCGTGTAGGCCGGGCGGCCGATGACCGCGACGCCATCACCGAACTCGTCGCGCAGCCGGTCCAGTTCGCGTCGCTCGTGTTCGTTCCCGAGGACGACGGTCCGTGCGAGAAGGTCGTCCTCGGCCGGGGCAGCGGGCCCCCAGCCAAGCTTCGCGTCGAAATCCCGCAGCAGTGCGTACTCGCAGCGGGCGGCGGCGGCGAGATCCGACGCGCTGTACACGATGCTGTCGCCGGTGACGAACACAGCAGCAACTGTAGGTGAGGGGACTGACGGAACGGCGGTCTCGCCGGCGGGCCTAGTGGCCCGGGGCGTTACCGATCAGCTCCACGCCGTTGCCGTTCCAGTGAAACCGCACATCGGTGTTCAACCCGTTGATGCCGCTGGGGTAGGTCAGCGCCACCGTGTCGCCGGTGGTCTGCGCGGCGTCGACGCCATTGAATCCGTAGGTGTCGGGCACGCCTTGCGGGATGAACTGCCCGAGATGGAACAGCACCGCCCGGGTGGTGGGGTTGACGGCGTTGGTGTTGGCCTTGATGATCACCGCCGACAGCTGGGCGCACTGGTTGTAGTTGCCGGCCAGCGGCTCCGGGTTCCAGGGCTGCTGGCTGCGCGGATCGCGCGGCAGCTCGGAGACCACCTTTGCGATGGTGGGCGACGCGAGGTTGACCGCGCACGGGTCGGCCGGCGCGGCGTTGCTGCCGGGCGGCGCGGCGGCGCCGGAAGGCTGGGCGGGGGCGGTGATGGACGGGGTCTCGGTAGTCGTCGTAGCGTGCGGCGTCTTCGCGACCGTGGAGTCTCCCGAACCACAGCCGGTCAACGTCACCGCGATCAACGCGACAGCGGCCGAGCCGGTCAGTGGCTCGGTACGGCAGGGTAGCGACCACACATCGCGCACCGTACCGTCATCGCGCAGGCAGGTGTGGCAGGCATGGCCGGAGCCGGCGCAGTTGTGCTCATGATCACGGTCGGCGCAGCGCTCAGCTCCGCTGGGCTCGCGATCACCACGGGGCCCGATGGTGGTGACCCGCAGCGCTCAGCTCCGCTGGGCTCGCGATCACCACGGGGCCCGATGGTGGTGACCCGCAGCGCTCAGCTCCGCTGAGCTCGCGATCACCACGGGGCCCGATGGTGGTGACCCGCAGCGCTCAGCTCCGCTGAGCTCGCGATCACCACTAGACTCCATGGGCGATGACCACTCCGGACAGCCCGCCTGAGGCTGCCTCTCCGACGTTTGCCGACCTGCAGATCCATCCCTCGGTCCTGCGGGCGATCGCCGACGTCGGCTACGAGTCACCCACGGGCATCCAGGCCGCGACGATCCCGGCGCTGATGGCGGGCTCGGACGTCGTCGGGCTGGCGCAGACCGGCACCGGCAAGACGGCGGCGTTCGCGATCCCGATCCTGTCCAAGATCGACGTCACCAGCACCGCGACCCAGGCGCTGGTGTTGGCCCCGACCCGGGAGCTGGCCCTGCAAGTGGCCGAAGCGTTCAGCCGCTACGGGGCTCATCTCCCGAAGCTCAACGTGCTGCCGATCTACGGCGGCTCCTCGTACAGCGTGCAACTGGCCGGGCTGAGACGCGGCGCCCACGTGGTGGTCGGGACGCCGGGCCGGGTCATCGACCATCTCGAACGCGGGACGTTGGACCTGTCGCGGGTGGACTACCTGGTGCTCGACGAAGCCGACGAGATGCTCACCATGGGCTTCGCCGAAGATGTCGAACGCATCTTGGCCGACACCCCCGAGTACAAACAGGTCGCCCTCTTCTCGGCCACCATGCCGCCGGCGATCCGCAAGCTCACCACCAAGTATTTGCACGATCCGTTCGAGGTCACCTCCAAAGCCAAAACCGCCACGGCAGAGAACATTTCGCAGCGCTATATCCAGGTCGCCGGTCCACGCAAGATGGACGCGCTGACCCGGGTCCTCGAAGTGGAGCAGTTCGAGGCGATGATCGTCTTTGTACGCACCAAGCAGGCCACCGAGGAGGTCGCCGAAAAGCTGCGTGCCCGAGGGTTTTCCGCGGCGGCGATCAACGGCGACATCCCGCAGGCGCAGCGCGAGCGGACGATCGCCGCGCTGCGCGACGGCGGCATCGACATCCTGGTCGCCACCGATGTGGCCGCGCGCGGGCTGGACGTGGAGCGGATATCGCACGTGCTCAACTACGACATCCCGCACGACACCGAGTCCTACGTGCATCGCATTGGACGCACCGGCCGGGCCGGGCGGTCGGGGACCGCGCTGCTGTTTGTTTCTCCGCGGGAGCGCCACCTGCTCAAGGCGATCGAAAAGGCAACGCGGCAAACGCTCACCGAGGGTGAGCTGCCCACCGTCGAGGACGTCAACGCCCAGCGGGTGGCGAGGTTCGCCGATTCCATCACCGCCGCGCTGGGCAGTCCGGGCATCGAGTTGTTCCGTAAGTTGGTCGAGGACTACGAACGCGAGCACGATGTCCCGTTGGCCGACATAGCCGCGGCGCTGGCGCTGCAGTCCCGCGACGGCGAAGAGTTCCTGATGTCGCCCGAGCCGCCGCGCGAACGGCGCGAGCGGAACATCGAACGTCGCGAGCGTCCCGAAAAGCTAGGCCACACACGGCCATTCAGCACGTACCGCATCGCGGTGGGCAAGCGGCACAAAATCGGCCCGGGCGCGATCGTCGGCGCCATCGCCAACGAGGGCGGCCTGCATCGCAGCGATTTCGGCCACATCGCGATCGGCCCGGACTTCTCGCTGGTGGAGTTGCCGGCCAAGCTGCCCGCGTCGACACTGAAAAAGCTTGAGCGCACCCGTATTTCGGGCGTGCTGATCAACCTTCAGCCCGACCGGTCAGCCAGCAAGCCCCGCAGCCGTGACGGCGGAAAGCCGCGCAGGAAACACACCGGATGACCCTGTCCGAAGAACAAGATGCCCAGGGCGGACTCGAACAGACCGCCCACGTCGACTGGGTCGCGTCGCTGACCGGAATCCGTGCTGTCGCCGCCCTCCTCGTCGTCGGCACTCATGCGGCCTACACCACCGGCAAGTACACCCACGGCTATTGGGGCCTGGTCGGCTCTCGGCTGGAGATCGGCGTGCCGATCTTCTTCGTGCTGAGCGGCTTCCTGCTGTTCCGTCCGTGGTTGAAATCAGCCGCCACCGGCGGGCCGGCACCGTCGCTGAGTCGCTATGCGTGGCACCGGGTTCGGCGCATCATGCCGGCCTACGTCATCACCGTGCTGTTCGCCTACGTGCTGTATCACTTCCGCGAGGCGGGACCCAACCCCGGGCACACGTGGCTCGGACTGGTGCGCAACCTGACGCTGACGCAGATCTACTGCAACGGCTACCTGGGGAAGTATCTGCATCAAGGCCTGACCCAGATGTGGAGCCTGGCCGTGGAAGTGTCCTTCTACGTGCTGCTACCGCTGCTGGCATACGTACTGTTGGTGCTCGTCTGCCGCCGGCGGTGGCAGCCGAGATTGCTGCTGGGTGTGCTGGTGGCGATGACGCTGATCAGCCCGGCCTGGCTGATCCTCGTGCACACCGGCCACTGGTTTCCCGACGGCGCGCGGCTGTGGCTGCCCACCTACCTGGCCTGGTTCCTGGCCGGAATGCTGCTGGCCGTGCTGCAGGCGATGGGCGTGCGCGGGTACGCGTTTGTGGCCATACCGCTGGCCGTCGTCTGCTATTTCATCGTCTCGACTCCGATCGCGGGCGCGCCCACCACGTCGCCGGCGACGCTGAGCGAGGCCTTGTTCAAGACCTGCTTCTACGCGGTGATCGCCGCGCTCGCGGTGGCGCCACTGGCCCTGGGGGATCAGGGCTGGTATTGGCGGCTGCTGGCGACGCGGCCGATGGTGTGGCTGGGAGAGATCTCCTACGAGATCTTCCTGATCCATCTGATCACCATGGAATTCGCCATGGTCTACGTCGTTCGCGCCCACGTCTACACCGGCTCGATGCTGAACCTGTTCGTCGCGACGATGGTGCTGACCATTCCGTTGGCCTGGCTCCTGCACCGCTTCACCCGTGTGCGGACCTGAGCCACCAGCCTCGGGAGGCCCATCCGCCCCAGGCGTAGCGGCGCGCGGGAGTACGCCGCGGTTTGTCCGCCTCTCAGCGACAGTCGCGATGCGTCGCCCGACAACGCGAGATTTGTCGCTGAGAGGCGGGCAGTCCGAGCATTGGTTCCGGCCGGGGACCAATGTGGCGGGAGTGAGGAACGGGCGGCGGCACCTAGCTGCGGGCGGAAACCGGCGCCACGATCGGGACGACGAACTCTTCGATCATCGCCCGCTCGTCGGCGTCGTCTCGACCGGGAAACTGCAACAGCGAAGTGATCACTCGTACCATCCAGCGCGCCCGGCGCTCCACGACGGCGCGGTCTTCGGGCCCGAGCGAGCCGACGAACGCGGCGGCCAAGGCGGTGATCACCTCGGACTGCCCGGCCACCTCGGCGCCGATCGGCGGCCGGGTGATGGCGAACCACGCCGCCAACGCGCGGCTGCCACGAACCATCCGCAGCGTGGCGGTGATGCTCGCGACCAGCCGTTCCCGGGGATCGTCGATGCCGCCGATCTGCTCCTTGATCGCGCGGCTGAGCCGGCGGGTCTCGCGATTCACGTAGGCGGTTCGCAACGCCTCGCGGTTCTCGAAGTACCGGTACAGCGTCGCCCGGGAACAGCCTGCGGCCCTAGCAATTTCGTTCATGCCGATCGAAGCCTGGTCGCGCTCGGTGTAGAGCTGCTCGGCCGCGTCGAGTATCCGGTCCGCGGCCGCCTCGGTACGGTGCGCCCCCAGCCAGTCGTTCGGCATCAGGACCTCATCCGAACCGGCACGGACAGCGGGCGCCGCACGTAACTGCCGCCCGACCAGACGATCGCGGACTCGTCGACCTCGAAATCCGGGCAGCGGGCTGAGCAGTTCGGTCAGGGCGACCCGGGATTGCATCCGTGCCGCCGCCGCGCCCAGGCAATGGTGCGCGCCGTGGCTGAAGGTCAGGATGTTGCGCGGGCAGCGGGTGACGTCGAGTTCGCCGGCATCCGGGCCATATTGGCGCTCGTCTCGGTTGGCCGACCCGTACAGCAGCAACACTTTGCGACCGGCGGGGATGGTGGTGTCGCCGATCGTCACGTCGCGGGTGGTCGTGCGGGCCAGTCCCTGCACCGGCGAGGTCAGCCGCAGCAGCTCCTCGACGGCGTCGGGGATCAGCCCCAAGTCGTCGACTAGAAGCCGCCGCTGGTCGGGACGTTGCTGCAGCAAAGGCATTGAGCCGCCGAGCATTCCGGTGACGGTGTCGTTGCCGCCGGTGACCATCGTGAAGGTGAACGCCAGCACGGACAGCGTGCCCACGATGTCGCCGTCGGCGCCGACCCCGGCGGCCACCAGGTGCGAGATGGTGTCGTCCCCAGGTTCGGTTCGGCGGCGCTCGATCAAGCCGGTGAAGTAGGCCATCATCGACCCGACGGCCCCGCCGACCGTCTCCAGCGCCGCGCCGATCCCTCCGTCCGCCGTATTTCCCGCGACGATGGCCTCAGTCCACCCGTCGAACTGCGCCCGATCTTCCTCGGGCACACCGAGATAATGCGCCACCACCATTGACGGCAGCGGTTTGAACAGCTCGGCGACGATGTCGCCGCCGCCGTCGGCGCGCAGCCGCTCGATGCGCTCGACGACGAACTGGCGTACCTTGGGCTCGACCGCTTCCACCTGTCGGGGCGTGAAGCCGCGCGACACCAGTTTGCGAAACTCGGTGTGCACCGGCGGATCCTGCATCACAAACGGTGGATTATCCTGCAGCCCAATCATTTCCAGGTCACCGTAGTTGACTGTCAGCCCCTGCGCGGAGGAAAACGTCTCGGGGTCGCGCGCCGCGGCCCACACGTCGGCGTGCCGGGACAGCACGTAGTAGTCGTGCCCGGGCCGTTTGGCCGGGACGACGTGGTGCACCGGATCGTGGTCGCGAAGCGCGCGGTACATCGGCCAGGGGGCCGGCCAGGTGTCGGCGGTGGCCAGCTCGAACAAGACCGGCGCGTTGTGAGACATAACCACAGCCATGTCTCATTCGTACGACAATCCGACCGGAATGTCAACGCGGGGTGCGCCGTGGCCTAGATGCCCGCGCCGGGGTTCAGGATGCCCTGCGGGTCCAGGGCCTGCTTGATGCGCCGATTGAGCTCCATCACCTCGGGCCCGAGGTAGCCTTCCAGCCACGGCCGCTTCAGCCGGCCGACGCCGTGCTCCCCGGTGATCGTGCCGCCCAGCCCGACGGCCAGGTCCATGATTTCGCCGAAGGCGAGATGGGCCCGCTCGGTCATCGCAGCATCCGCGGGGTCGTACACGATCAACGGGTGCGTGTTGCCGTCGCCGGCGTGGGCGATCACCGAGATCGTCAGGTCACGCTCGGCGGCGATGCGCGCGATGCCGGTGACCAGCCTGCCCAGCGCCGGGAGCGGGACCCCGACGTCCTCGAGCAGTAGCGACCCCTTCGCTTCGACCGCCGGGATGCAGAACCGGCGGGCGGCGACGAACGCCTCGCCCTCGTCGGGGTCGTCGGTCGAAAACACCTCCGTCGCACCGCTTTCCGCGAACACCGCGGCCATGATTGCGGCGTCCTCGCTGCCGGCCCGCCCGCGCTCGTCGGACCCGGCCACCAGCATGGCGGCCGCGCCACGATCCAGGTCCATGCGCAAGGTGTCCTCGACGGCGTTGATCGCCACCGAATCCATGAACTCAAGCATCGACGGGCGCAGCCGCGCGGTGACGCCGAGCACCGCCTCGACCGCCGCCTCGACCGTGGCGAAGCCGGCCACCACGATGCTGGACGTGTTCTGCTTGGGCACCAGTCGCAGCGTGACCTCGGTGACGACGCCCAGGGTGCCTTCGCTGCCGACGAAAAGCTTTGTCAGCGAAAGTCCCGCGACGTCCTTGAGCCGGGGGCCGCCGAGCCGGACCGCCGTACCGTCGGCCAGCACCACCTGCATGCCCAGCACATAGTCGGTGGTGACGCCGTACTTCACGCAACACAGCCCGCCGGCATTGGTGGCGATGTTGCCGCCGATGCTGCAGATCTCGAACGACGACGGGTCGGGGGGATACCACAGGCCGTGCTCGGCGGCGGCCTTCTTCACCTCGGCGTTGAACAGCCCGGGCTGACACACCGCGGTGCGGGTCACGGGGTCGACGGCGATGTCGCGCATCTTCTCCGTCGACAGGACGATCCCGTTGTCCAGCGCCGTCGCCCCGCCGGACAGGCCGCTACCGGCACCCCGGGTCACCACGGGCACCCGGTGGGCGGTGGCCCAGCGCAACACGGTCTGCACCTCTTCGGTGCGCCGCGGCCGCACCACGGCCAGCGGTTTGCCCGCCGACGGGTCGAACGCTCGGTCCTGCCGGTAGCCCTCGGTCACGGTGGGGTCGGTGACGACCATCCCCTCGGGAAGGTCGGCGCTGAGGCTCGCCAGGACATCAGGGCTCACAGCCCCGATCCTAGGGCCCGGAATCCCCGGCGAACTCCGGCGCGCGGTCCAATTCCCGCAGCGACGGCAGCCTGGTGGCCACCAGCCCGATCAACAGGATCGGCACCGCCAACGCCAGGAACGTGACCTTCAATCCCGCGGCATCGGCGAGCGGACCGGCCACCAGCAAGCCCAACGGCCCCGCGGCGTAGGTCAGCCCCGCCATCACCCCGACCACTCGACCGCGCAGATGATGCGGCGCCCGGGTCTGCATGACGTAGTTGTAGATGGGCTGGATCGGCCCGTAGACCAGGCCGGTCACCGCGCAGAGCACCAGGATCACCGGCAGCGGCGGCAGGAACGCGATGCCCACCGTCGCGGCACCGAAGGTGAGGGTCGCCGTCAGCACGGCCGTACGCCGCCGGGTGTATCTCGACAGCACCGCATAGCCCAGCGCGCCCGCCACGCCGCCGACCGCGAGCGCCATCAATGCCCAACCCAACTGAGCGGGCTGGTGCTGGTCGGCGAAATACTTTGGGAACAGCACGCTTTCCATCGGCAGGTACAACGCCGTCACGGCCAGGTCGATCATGCCGAGCGTCCGGAGCACCCGAAGATTCCAGACGAATCGCAACCCTTCGCCGATGCCGGACACCAACCCGTCGGGGCGGGTCGCGTGGTCGGGCTTGCCGGCGCCCTCGAGCCGCAGCGCACCAATCGCCAACAGGGACAACCCGAAACAACCCGCCGTGACCCACATGGTGTTGACCCCGCCGACCGTGGCGATCATCAAGCCGCCGATGCCCGGGCCCACCATGAACCCCAGGTTGAGCACGGCCTCGTAGCTGCTGTTGGTGCGGTCCAGCGACCAGCCCGCGCGGGCGGCGGCCTCCGGCAGCATCGACTGACGCGCCGTCGTCCCGGCCGGGTCGAAAGCGGCCGCGCAAAAGGCCAACACGGCCAGCTCGACGACGTTGATCGCGTCCACACCGAACAGCCGGGCGGTCAGCGGGACGGCGGCCACCGCCGCGCAGGACAGCGAGTCGGACACCAGCGACACCCGGCGACGCCCGACGAAGTCGACCGCCGTACCGGCGACCAGCGTGGAGAGCACCAGGGGCAGCGTCATGGCGGCGGCCACAATCGACGCGTCCCGCGCGCGGTCATGGTGCTGCAACGCCAGCCAGGGGAACGCGATTATCGAGATGCCGGTTCCCGTCGTCGCCAGCAGCGTGGCGGACAGGATGAGAAGCGCCGGGCCGCGGCTCGTCTGGCTCATGAATATCCCGGGGAGAATTTAGCCGCTGATCCGGAGCGCGACCACTGAATATTCGGGGCGTTCAGCCGTCGCCTGCCGGCTGACTGCAGGATGTTCATGTGCTAGTCCACCCTCGTACCGGCCAGGCGTTCGATTCTCCGGTGGTTCCCGGCACCGGATGGCCGGACGATCCGGCGACCCCGCAGACCACGGTGGCCGCCGACGCCGCACAGGTCGCAGCGCTGGCGCCCCACGCCGGCTCGATCCCCGAACTCGACGCCATGATCAGCGTCTGTCGGGCCTGCCCGCGGCTGGTCGACTGGCGCGAGGACGTTGCCGTCCTCAAACGCCGCGCCTTCGCCGACCAGCCGTATTGGGGGCGGCCGGTGCCGGGCTGGGGGTCGGAGCGGCCCCGGCTGTTGATCGTCGGGTTGGCGCCCGCCGCGCACGGCGCCAACCGGACCGGACGCATGTTCACCGGTGACCGCTCCGGCGATCAGCTTTACGCGGCGCTGCACCGGGCCGGACTGGTGAACCAACCGACGAGCGTCGATGCCGCGGATGGGTTGCGGGCCAACGGTATTCGTATCGTGGCACCGGTGCGGTGCGCGCCTCCTGCCAACGCCCCGACACCGGTGGAGCGGGACACCTGCTGGCCCTGGCTGGAGGCCGAATGGCGGCTGGTGTCCGACCATGTGCGCACGATCGTGGCCCTGGGCGGGTTCGCCTGGCAGATCGCGCTGCGCTTGCCGGGCGCGTCAGCGACGCGCAAGCCGCGGTTCGGCCACGGGGTCGTGGCCCAATTCGCGCCTGGTGTGCGACTACTCGGCTGCTACCACCCGAGCCAGCAAAACATGTTTACCGGTAGGTTGACACCAGCAATGCTCGACGACGTTTTCCGCGACGCAAAAAGGCTGGCAGGGATTAAGTGACTGACGTTCTGATTTCCGGCGCCAGCGTGGCCGGTGCAACGGCGGCTTATTGGCTTGGACGGCATGGCTATTCGGTGACCGTGGTGGAACGCCACCCCGGGCCGCGGCCGGGCGGTCAGGCGATCGACGTGCGCGGGCCGGCGCTGGGAGTGCTGGAACGTATGGGGCTGCTGGCCGCGGCCCAGAAACGGAAGACGCAAATTCGCGGCGCGTCGGTCGTCGACCGCGACGGCAACGAACTGTCCCGGGATACCGAGTCGACGCCCACCGGCGGGCCCATCGACAGCCCCGACATCGAGCTCTTGCGTGACGACCTGGTCGAATTGCTCTACGGCGCAAGCCAATGGTCGGCCGAATACATCTTCGATGACACCATCACCGGCTTGGACGACGACGGCGCGACCGTCAACGTGACTTTCGAACGCGCCCCCGCGCGCAGCTTCGACTTGGTCATCGGCGCCGACGGATTGCACTCCAACGTGCGCCGGTTGGTATTCGGCCCCGAGGAGCAATTCATCGAGAGGCTGGGCACCCACGCGGCGATCTTCACCGTGCCCAATTTCCTGGACTTGGACTATTGGCAGACCTGGCATTACGGGGACTCCACCATGGCCGGGGTCTACAGCGCCCGCAACAACTCCGAGGCTCGGGCCATGCTGGGTTTCATGGACACCGACCTGCGGATCGACTACCTCGACACCGAGGCGCAGTTCGCCGAGCTGGAACGGCGGATGGGCGACGACGGGTGGGTACGCCCGCAGTTGCTGGAATACATGCGCAGCGCACCGGATTTCTACTTCGACGAGATGGCGCAGATCAAAATGGATCGCTGGTCGAAGGGCAGGGTGGCGCTGGTCGGTGACGCCGGATATTGCTGCTCGCCGTTGTCGGGCCAGGGAACCAGTGTCGCCCTGCTGGGCGCCTACATCCTGGCCGGCGAGCTCGCGACGGCCTCCCAAGACGGGACCGTCGACTATGAACTCGGCTTCGCCAACTACCACAAAGAGTTCAACGATTATGTCAGGCGCAACCAATGGCTGGTCGTCGACAACATTCCGGGTGGTGCGCCGATACCGCAGGAGGTCTTCGACCGCATCGTCAGTTCGATCACGCTGAAGGACTACTGAGCGGCCGGGAACGTTCGCACATCAAAAGGCGTTGACGCGATCGTGCGACTCTCCGTCCTTGATCTCGTCCCGGTGCGCACCGACCAGACGACCCGCGATGCGCTCGCGGCGACCGTGCAGCTGGCGCAGACCGCGGACCGGCTGGGTTTCACGCGCTACTGGGTCGCCGAGCACCACAACATGCCGTCCGTCGGCGCCACCAGTCCGCCGGTCTTGATCGCCTATCTGGCCGCACAGACCTCGCAGCTACGCCTCGGGTCCGGCGGCGTGATGCTGCCCAACCACGCGCCGCTCGCGGTGGCCGAGCAGTTCGCGCTGCTGGAAGCCGCCGCCCCGGGCCGCATCGACCTGGGCATCGGCCGAGCGCCGGGGTCCGACCCGGTGACCTCGTATGCGCTGCGGGGCGCCCGGGACGATCGCGACATCGAAAACTTCCCGGAATACCTCGACGACGTGGCGGCGCTCATGAGCCCGCGTGGCGTGGTGGTGCCGCTGCGCTCGGGGGACTATCGGCTCAAGGCCACCCCGGCCGCCGCCGGCGAGCCGCGCCTGTGGCTGTTGGGCTCGTCGATGTACTCGGCGCACTTGGCCGCCGCCAAGGGGCTGCCATACGTGTTCGCACATCACTTCTCCGGCAACGGAACCGAGGAGGCGCTCGAGCTCTATCGCTCCCAATTCAAGCCCAGCGCGGTGGCCGCCGAACCGGTGACGTTCTTGACGGTCAACGCCGCGGTGGCCGAAACCCGCGACGAGGCAACGGCGTTGATGCTGCCCAACCTGCAGATGATGGCGAAGCTGCGCACCGGACAGCCCCTCGGGCCGGTGCCGCTCGTCGAGGAAGCCGAAGGTGCCGAGCTAACGCCGCAGCAGCAGCGCATCGTGGAGGGCGGGCTGCGACGAGCGGTCCTCGGCACGCCCGCCGAGGCCGCCGAACAGCTGCGGGCGCTTGCGCAACGGTTTGACGTCGACGAGGTGATGGTCCACCCGGTCGCCTCGGCTCGCCGCGGCACCGATCCGGCGACCGCGCCGGCGCGGGTGTCGACCCTGGAATTGCTGGCCAAGGAGTTGTTCTGACCGGTCAGTCCGTCACACCCGATCGCTCGGAATCGACGGCCCCGCGATTGCGCTCTTGGCCGTGATCCAGCGCCGCAGTTCGTCCGGCGGTAACGGTGGGCTGTGCACGAACCCCTGGGGGATGGTGCAGCCATAACGCCGCAGCGCGCTCAGGGTGGCCTCGTCTTCGACCCCCTCGGCGACGAGGTCGGCACCCAGGTTCTGCGCCAGGTCAACGGTGGACTGCACGATCGCAACCGATCGTGGGTCCTGGGCCAGCCGCGCCACGAATCGCCTGTCGAGTTTCAGCTCGTCGACCGACACATCCTGCAGGCGGGCCAGCGACGACCATCCGGTGCCGTAGTCGTCCAGCGAGATGCGAACGCCGAGAAGCTGCAGGGCGGCGACGGTGTTGCGCCGCCAAGGGTTTCCCGCCCAGGGATTCATACCCGCTCCAGCCGATCCGCGCCCTGCGGTGAGCTATCGACTGTTCACCGCGCTAGTGGAGAACAAACCTCCCGCACCGGGTTCAGGGTCAACGCCGCGTGAGTACCACGACCGGAATCGGGCGCGACGTCTTCTTCTGGTAGGCCGTGTATCGGTCGCCGTTGTTCTTGTTGACGATCTGCCATAGCCGCGGGTAATCGGCATCATCCGGTAGCACCGGCCGGGCCGTTACCGCGAAACGCTTTGGCCCGACGTTGATTTCCACGTCCGGATGCTTGCGAAGATTGTGATACCAGCCGGGTGCGCGCGGGTCGCCCCCCTTGGAGGCGACGATCAGGTAGTCGTCGCCGTCGCGCGCGTAGGTGAGCGCCGCGGTTCGGGCCTGGCCCGTCTTCGCGCCCACGGTGTGTAGCAGCAGGCTCGGTATCAGCAGTGTGCGATGACCGATCCAGCCGTTCGTCTTGCGATAAACGGTGTCGTGTGCGCGCAGAATCTGGGGCAGCAAACGCTGCTCGACCCAGGACGGAATTGCCATCCGCCCAGTATTACTGGCCGGCGTCGGTGCGGGCCAGTGCCAAACGCAGGATTTGCGCGGTGGCGTCCCGGTCGCGGTCCCGCCGCAGCAGCATCCCCTTGGCGACCGCGAGCTTGTCGCCGTTGCGCCGGGGCAGCACGTGCAGGTGGACGTGGAACACCGTCTGGAAGGCGGCGCTGCCGTCGTTGATGGCGATGTTGGTCGCGTCGGCCAATTCGGTCGCGCGGGCGGCCCGGGCGATCCGTTGGCCGATGGTGACCATCCCGGCCAGCGTCTCCGCCGGCGTATCGGTGAGATCCACGCTGTGCCGTTTGGGGATCACCAGGGTGTGGCCGCGGGTGAACGGGCGGATGTCGAGGATGGCCAGGTAGTCGTCGTCTTCATAGATGCGGATGGCCGGGGCCTCCCCGGCGACGATCGCACAGAACACGCAGGACATGTCGCCCACGGTACTGGCCGGCCGGATGTGGGGGATACGCTGCCGCAGTGGACGCTCGCGACGTGGCCTTTGCCGGCGCGGCCGCTCAGGCCCGGATGCTGGCCGACGGCGAACTGACCGCGCCCGAGCTGCTCGAGATCTACCTGGAACGGATCGCACGGCTGGACAGCCAGCTGCGCTGCTACCGCGTGGTGCTCTCCGACAGGGCGCGCTACGAGGCCGCCGTCGCGCAGGACCGCCTCGACGCCGGCGAGCGGCTCCCGCTGCTCGGGGTGCCGATCGCCATCAAAGACGATGTCGACGTCGCCGGCGAGGTGACGACGTACGGCAGCGGCGCACACCGGCCCGCCGCGACCTCCGACGCGGAGGTGGTCCGCCGGCTCCGCGCCGCGGGTGCCGTCATCATCGGCAAAACCAATGTGCCCGAGCTGATGATGTTTCCCTACACCGAATCGCTGACCTTCGGTGCGACCCGCAACCCCTGGAACCTCAGGCGCACTCCGGGCGGCAGCAGTGGCGGAAGCGCCGCTGCGGTGGCCGCCGGCCTGGCTCCGCTGGCGCTGGGATCCGACGGTGGCGGCTCGATTCGCATCCCGGCGATTTGGTGCGGCCTGTTCGGCGTCAAGCCGCAACGGGACCGGGTGTCGTTGGAGCCACATGACGATGCGTGGCATGGGCTGAGCGTCAACGGGCCGCTGGCCCGGTCGGTGCTGGATGCCGCGCTGTTCCTCGATGCGACGTCGACGGTGCCCGGGCCCGAGGGTGAGTTCGTGGCCGCGGCGACGCGTGACCCCGGTCGGCTGCGAATTGCGTTGAGCACCAAGGGCCCGACACCGCTGCCCGTCCGGGTCGGCAAAGCGCAGCTGGCGGCGGTTGACGAGGCGGGCGCGTTGCTGCGCGAGCTGGGCCATGAGGTGATCACCGCCGACCCCGACTATCCGCCGTCGGCCATCATGACTAATTACCTGCCCCGCTATCTGCGCGGGATTAGCGACGACGCCGACGCACAGGCTCACCCCGAACGCCTCGAAGCGCGCACCCGCAACCTGGCCCGCGCCGGTTCGTTGTTCTCGGACCACCGCATGGCCGCCCTTCGCGACGCGGAGCCGGCGGTGACCGCCCGGATCCAGTCGATCTTCGACGACGTCGACGTCGTCGTCACGCCGGGCAACGCGACGGGCCCCTCCCGCATCGGCGCCTACCAACGCCGCGGCGCGGTGTGGACGCTGCTGGCCGTGGCGCAGCGCGTTCCCTATCAGCAGGTCTGGAACCTGACCGGACAGCCCGCCGCGGCCGTGCCGTGGGACTTCGACGGTGACGGGCTGCCGATCGCCGTGCAGCTGGTGGGCCGGCCGTACGCGGAAGCGACGCTGTTGTCGCTGTCCGCGCAGATCGAATCCGCGAGGCCGTGGGCCCACCGGCGACCGCCGGTATCATGACGGAGCCGGCCGGCACATGTGGTCCCGCCAGGCGGCCAGCTTGGCGCCCGGCCGCATGACGTGAGCCGGGCTCGTCGACGGCAGTCGCCGGCACTCGACCCGCTCGTCGGCCTCGGCTAGCCTGCGGTACAGCTCGGCGGCCTTGGCGCCGTTGAAGTACACCCGCGCGATGGTGGGGTACCGCGCGAACAGTCCACCGAAGTCGTTGACCGCCAAGCTTTTCGGCTCGATCGCCGCGTCGGCGCTGCCGGCGCGGCGGCATGCGCGCAACACGTCCCACAGGGCCACACCGGCCGACTGGAGCGCGGCCAGCCGTGTTTCGTAGGGCGCCGCCGCGTCGAACCCGAACAGCTCGCCGGTGATCGGCCAGAACGCATTTCGTGGATTGCCGTAGTACTGACGCACCGCCAGGGACTGCGCACTCGGAAACGAACCCAGGATCAGCATTCTGGCGTTCTCATCGACGACCGGCGGGAATCCCCGTAGCAGTGGTGCGCTCATCACTTCACATCATGGCTCGCCGCCGT
Source organism: uncultured Actinomycetota bacterium (assembly GCA_963850895.1). GTDB lineage: Bacteria > Actinomycetota > Actinomycetes > Mycobacteriales > Mycobacteriaceae > Mycobacterium. The sequence goes on from CAWKNK010000018.1 coordinate 258,037, forward strand.
TGTACGTTGGCGAAGTGGAGGACGACGGTCATAACGGCGCCGACCCGCACATCGAGGATCTGCTCGACGGACTCGAGGGCAGCGCACGCACCGAGCGGGCGGAATTGGTGGAGTGGCTGCTCGAGCAGGGCATCACCCCCGAAGAGATCAGGACGACCAATCCGCCACTGTTGCTCGCCACCCGTCACCTCATCGGTGACGACGGCACCTACGTATCCGCCCGAGAGATCAGCGAGACCCACGGCATCGACCTGGCCCTGTTGCAACGGATGCAGCGCGCCATCGGTCTGGCTAGGGTCGACGACCCCGATGCCGTCATCCACATGCGCGCCGACGGTGAAGCCGCCGCCTACGCCCAGCATTTCGTCGAGCTGGGCCTGGATCCCGAGCAAGTGGTGCTGGTGGTCCGGGTGCTCGCCGAAGGCCTGTCACGCGCCGCCGAGGTCATGCGCCACTCGGCGCTTTCGGCGATCATGCGGCCCGGGGCCACCGAGCTGGAAATCGCCAAGGCCTCAAAGGCGTTGGTGGGCGAAATCGCGCCCGAGCTCGGCCCGATGATCCAGCAGATGCTGTTCATGCAGCTGCGCCACATGATGGAGACCGAAGCGGTCAATGCCGCGGAGCGAGCCGCCGGCAAACCCCTGCCGGGTGCGCGCCAGATCACAGTCGCCTTCGCCGACCTTGTCGGCTTCACCCGGATCGGCGAAGCGGTGTCGGCAGAGGAGCTGGGGCATCTGGCCAACCGGCTGGCGGTCCTGGCCCGAGACATCACCGTCCCGCCGGTTCGGTTCATCAAGACGATCGGCGACGCGGTGATGTTCGTCTGCGCCGAGCCGCTGCCCATGCTCGACGTAGTGGTGAAGCTCGTGGACGCCGTCGACACCGACAACGACTTCCCGCGGCTGCGCGCGGGCGTGGCCTCCGGCATGGCGGTGAGCCGGGCGGGCGACTGGTTCGGCAGCCCGGTCAACGTCGCGAGCCGGGTCACCGGTGTGGCGCGTCCGGGCACGGTGCTGGCGGCGGATTCGGTCTGGGAGGCGATCGGCGACACCGGCGCGTTCAACGGGTCGTTCGTCGGTGCGCGCCGCCTCAAGGGCATCAAGAACGAGGTGAAGCTTTTCCGGATTCGCCGGGGCGACGGGTTCAACGGCGGCGATTGACTCGGAATCCGGCAGACATGGGCAGGCCCGGACGACTCGAGGGGGCGTTTGACTCCGTCATGCGCGGGTCCTACGCGGCCGGTTTTCTACCCTGACTTCCGGCGCTTGGAATTGGTCGTTTCCGGGCCTGCTTCGCTACCAAAAATACAACTTCGAACAGCCCATATCAACGGGTTATCCGCACTTGGACGCACATTTTGGTGCGCCCAGTCGGCCTTCGGCGCCCACGACGCACCTGGATGGCGCCAAAGCGGCGTTCGCTGCCGGTGAAACGCCATTCCATTACCGCTGTAACGATGTAATCATGTAATTATGAAATCTCACCACACGCACGGCCGGCGCTACGGCCGCCCCGGCGGTTGGCAGCAGGCCCAGCAGCCCGACGCCAGCGACGCCGCGGAATGGTTCGCCGGGCGCCTGCCCGAAAGCTGGTTCGACGGCGACCCGACGGTCATCGTCGACCGCGAAGAAATCACGGTCATCGGACGGCTGCCCGAGCTCCAGGGCGCCGAGCAAGAGGAGAGCGAGGCCCGCGCGGAAGGACGCGCCTCGCGGTTCCGCGAGGAAACCCGTTCGGAGCGGATGCGTATCGCCGATGAAGCGCAGGATCGCTACGGGCGCAAGGTTTCCTGGGGCGTCGAGGTTGGCTCCAAGTCCGGCCCGGAGCGAATCCTGTTCACTCACATCGCAGTGCCGGTGATGACGCGCTTGAAGCAACCGGAGCGGCAGGTGCTCGACACGTTGGTCGACGCCGGCGTCGCCCGGTCTCGCGCCGACGCACTCGCGTGGTCGGTCAAGCTGGTCGGTGAACATGCCGAGGACTGGCTGGCCAAACTACGGGAAGCGATGGAACAGGTCGACGATCTGCGCGCGCAGGGCCCGGATCTGTGACAGCAATGGGAGTCACTTTTTCGCGGCCCGGGGGTTGTCGTATCGGAACCAAAGACGGCGAACGGGCCCTCATTCAAAAGACCGGAAGTCAACCCGAACGACGACAAATGCTCTAAGTCTGCGTTGGCGTTACTATGCCGCCGGCCCGAGCGCCTGCGCCCCATTACCGCGGCGCGGGCGGCCACCGCCATGCCAACTGGGCGCCGATGCGTATGGACATTTGAGTACTTCCCATTTGCCGTAGCTGTCATGTGGCGGACACCGATGGGCATGGTCGGGACCGTGGAACCGCGACGGTAATGAGCCGAGCGGCCATTGCGCTGCTCAGCGCGTTGTGCGATTCGATCGTCGAGCACGCCGGCTTGCGCGCATCCTTACTACACAGGATCAGTCGCAGAGACGTCGGGAGGTCACATGTCCTACAAGGACCGCATGGGCTCGCCGGGTCCGAAGAAGCTGCTCGCTCTCGACGGCGGTGGTATTCGGGGCGTGATCACTTTGGAGGTGCTGCTGCGGCTTGAATCCATGCTCGCAGAGGAGCTCGGCGCGGGAGACGACTTCGTGCTGGGGGACTATTTCGACTACATCGGCGGCACCAGCACCGGGGCGGTGATCGCGGCGGGGCTTGCCAAAGGGCTGCGCGTTACACAGGTTCTGGATCTTTACGTAGCAAGGTGCGAGGAGATGTTTGATCATGCTTCGCTGCGGCGTCGCTACCACTACCGCTACGGCAGCCTACGGCTCAAGGAACTGTTGCAGAGTGTTCTCGGTAAGGAGACCACGCTGGGCAGCGAAGACCTGAAAACTCTGCTGCTGATCGTCGTGCGGAATGCGAGCACGGATTCGCCCTGGCCCCTGAGCAACAACCCTAACGCGCTGTTCAACGACACGAGTAGCGCGGCCAATAACCTGGCCATCCCGCTGTGGCAGCTGGTGCGAGCCAGTACCGCTGCGCCGACTTATTTTCCACCGGAGGTCGTCACGCTGGGCGGGCGCGACTTCGTGTTCGTCGATGGCGCGGTGACGATGTACAACAATCCCGCCTTCCAACTGTTCTTGATGGCAACACTCGATGTCTACCGGTTGGGCTGGCCCGCCACCGAATCTGATCTCCTCCTCGTTTCGGTGGGAACGGGGACGGCTCCCAAGGTTGATGACCACTTGCGGCCGGGCAACATGAATCTTCTGTTCAATGCGAATTCTGTTCCAGCGGCGTTGATGTACGCCGCGCTCAACGAGCAAGACCTATTGTGTCGGGTGTTTGGCCGCTGTCGACACGGTGCGCCCATCGACCTGGAGGTGGGTGACTTGATACACGGGCAGGGGTTGCTAGAGAACCGGCTTTTCAGCTATGTCCGCTACAACGCCGAACTGTCGCGCCGAGGCCTCGACGCCTTGGGCCTCGATGACGTGGTCGCCGAGGAAGTGCAGAGCTTGGACTCGGTGCAGCACATCGACGATCTGAGGCGGGTGGGGCAGGCGGCGGCATGCGATGTGACCCTGGAACACTTCGCCGGATTCCTTGGATAGGCCGGTGACACCAGCGTTCCGGGTTGAGTTAGCCGATGCGGGCACCGCGCCCGCGGTGCAGGTCGCCGATGCGAGTGAATTGGCGGCTGCGGTCGGCGCGCTAGGACTGCGCCTGCAGAGGCCGACTGTGGTGGTTGTGGGCGGAGCCGCGGGGCTCGAGGCCCCCCTCATGGATTGCCTCCGTGGAGTTTTCGCGGCGGCCATTGTGCCCGTGATGGAGACGTACGGGGCGGTCGGTATAGACGGTGGGACCCGGAGCGGTGTCATGCGTTTGTTCGGCGAAGCCCGTCTGGCGAGGCACGCTACATTCCCGCTCGTAGGGGTCGTGGCATCCGGGTCGGTGAAGCTGCGACAGCCGCAGCCCTTGCTGCACGTCGAGACGGTGCTCGAACCCAATCACACGCACTTTGTCATCGTGCCTGGTGACGCGTGGGGCGCGGAGGCGCCGTGGATTGCCCGGACGGCGACGGTCGTCGCAGGGACCGCACCCTCCATCACGCTGCTTGCCAACGGTGGGCAGATCGCGTACGCGGACGTTCAGCGCAGTGTTGAAACGAGCCGTCCAGTCTTCGTCATTGCCGGTTCTGGGCGCACGGCCGATGAGTTCGTCGGTGCGCTAACCGGCGCGCCGGCGGACGAGCGGGCGGTGGCCCTGGTCAAGTCGGGGTTGATACGTTCGGTGCCGATGGATGAGCCGGGTGTTCTGGCTGAATTGCTTGCCGAGGTTCTCGGGGAGTCAGCGGCCGAGTGAGTGAGCTGGGGAAGCTCTGCCACCGCCGGATTCTGTTAAGCGCCAACGGCAACACATGGTGCTAACCGGCGGTGCTGCATGCATACAGCATCGAGTCGATGCCAATGTATAACTTGATTCAGCAGCCGACCAGTTGCGTTCTCGGCCAAGCAGCTCACCGATATTTCAGCGCTCAGGTAGGCGAAAGCGGTGACCGAGATCAGAGTAGCGGCGTCCACGCCCGGTGGCGGATATACTGTTTCGTGCCTGTGTCAGCGTGCGAAACAGCCATGATTGCAATGGTTTTCAATGCGGGAGTGCGACCAGCTACGGTGATCGCTCCGCGCGACTTACTGGCCGCGCCGGCGGCACGATCGAAAACGCGCCCTGCGGGTATCGCGATCACCGACGTCCTCGGCGGCTGATGCCACCCATGTCGGCGTGAACTCCCGCTGCAATCTGGGTACCGCCTAGCGTTTGCTTCTCACTTCTTCTGCGTGCGGATCACCTGCACACCGGCCGCAGCGAGAAGGGTCGGGATATCCCGCACGAACATGCGGTCGTATTCGGCGATGTCGTCAGGCAGCTCCGCGAACGGCACCAGGAAAGGTGTCTTTCTTCGCTCTACGTCCTTCGCGCCCAAAGACCAGCCGTCGGCGCGGCGCTCGGCCATCCAGCGGTCGTGTTCGGCGATCGCAAGCGTTTCGATCTCATGGCCGGTGAACGTGAATTCTGATGCGTCCCAGTCACGTAGGGGTGCGATGTCACAACCGATGTTCCGCAGCTTGACCGCGATATGGCGCGCCTGCGAGCGGCTGGACTCTTTGCGTGATTCGTCCAGCTCCGACCACGACGGCGCGTCGTTGCCGGAGGCGAGTTGCTCGATGCGCCATCGACGGTGGATGGCATGGGCTATGGCTTCGTAGGATCCGCCCCGGATTAGTTCGGTTGTGCACGTTCGTTCCAGCGTCGGGAACACGTCGATGTTGAGGCCCCCGGCGCTGCCCCGTCCCTCGAAAAGTCGGGAGACCCCTTGGGCGCGCGCCAGTCCGACGACCAGCGGGACTTCAGCATCAAACTCATGCCGCAACTGCAGCGCCAGCTCAACTGCTTGCTCGTCACGGTAGGCGGTCACATAGCCACGGGTCAGCGGTGGCGCTCCCACGTCGGCGTGATGCGCCCGCAGCCGGTGAATTTTGCTGACGGACGCGGGAAGGGCAATGAAGCTACACACCTGTTCGAGGGCCGGGTAATGGTCGAGCAGCGACTGCACCCGCTGGTCGGCAATATTGTCGACGACCGTGACCACTAGCCGGGTGGTGGTATCCGTGCGGCGCTCAAACCAATCACGCGCCGCGTGGTACACCACCCAGGCGCCTTGGACATCCAGGTCACCGACCAGGATGTGCGGCCGGTCGAGCTTGGTGTCGATGGGAAATTCGTCGAGCAGCAACCGCGCGCTGATCTCGTCCGTGTTGAAGAAATCGAGCGTCGACACGGCCACCGAACGCTCGGCTTCCCGGATCCGCAACAACGCACACAACTCCGGGTCACCGATACGGGCCAGACAAGAGAGCGCACCGCTGGAGCGGCCGCTCACAAGTTGATCCGCGACTGCGACAATCTCGGTGTTCACGGCGTCATGGGGGCACACGGCGAGGAGTCGGCCGGCGCGTTGGAGCCCGGCCGCCTGTAGCGTTTGGCCGCGCTGCGCATCACCCACAATGATCGGCACGCCCCAGCTGCGGCACAGCTCGACATTCGGATTCGCCGCGTCCGAATCGATAACAACAACTCGATCGTTCGCCTCCCGAAGGTGGCGCAGGAAAACGCTTCCGACATCACCCAACCCGCAAACCACGACGTGGCCGCGCATGAGCGGGATCCGCATCTGTTGCACCCGATCACGAAAGATGGATGCCAGGGCGACGAGTCCGGCATACCCCGCCACGATCGGGGCAAGGAAGCGAGCGATATCTAGCGAAACCGGCACGTGGGTATGGTCTCCCGCCGACGTCTCCATGAAGAACAGCCTTAAGCTGAGGTAGACGACGTCGCTCGGCGCAGGGTGGTGCAGGAATTGCCAGGAGCCGATGCAACCCAGCACGAACGCGGCAATGCCCCCCGCACCGAGTACGTACCAGCGGTAGTCAGCGCCGACGCGTGTGAGTGACTGCCGAAAGGCCATCACAGACCACCAAGTGCCGACCGGCCGAGCGCGAACACACCGTGGTGTCGAAGTCGGTGTGCACCGGGGCTGATCATGGTTGATCTCCCTTAAGGCGGCGTTGCTGACACCCTATAACCCTCCTCACGGTCCCGCGGGCTTTTCGCCCGTTCACCACCGGGGGAAGCGCGCTGATTGCATTGACCTAAGTGGGTAGCTACGCGGCTGGCGGTTGGTTGGCCGCCGACTGTGGTGCGGCGGTGGTGATTATGAGTGTGCAGCCAGGCATCAACGCGTCGCCGTGTTTGGCGTCGCCAGCTTCGGCGGATGCCCGTGAGAGATAGCAAACCAGTTGTCGATCAACACTTTCACGTAAGTTCGAATGGGCGAACCAAGCAGTAGCGCGGAGGGTGGCGCTGGACCTAAACGATCACGAGCAAGATTTCGGGACGTGTGACTTCGTCACCTGCTTCGCGCAGTCATGGCGTACTGAACCTCTTTGAACATCCATCGCCCCACCACGCGCGCGAGATCGACCGTCTGCACCGCCATCGTTGGGGCGCAGCACCCCGCGCCCTTGTGGGACCGAATCGGTTGCCCAATGCACGACGCTGCGATGCCCACGCGCCAATCACATCCTCGCGTCGGCCGGCTCAAGCTGGGGTTGGGGTGGACGTCCGCTTACGCCGAACGCCGACCGGTGAACGGCTGGAAAATAACCGCCGAATCCGATGCTTTTGCCCGCGGCCGGCGCTATAGTGCGGCGCAGACAGTTTGGAGTGAAAATGCTCCGCACTTCCGAGACATCAATACTTCCGCCTGGTCGACCGAGGAGCGCCGGCCAGTTTGTCGAGGCAAGTGCGACGGCGGCGCAGTCGTGACGTCGACGCGGCGTGGCCACCACAGGACCGGAACCGCAACGCTCACACGACGCGGGCGGCACACCCCCACGGAGATCGAGGTGTCCGTCGGCGTCGCCCAGCCGCTGGGTGCCACCTGCACCCCGAACGGCGTCAACTTCTCCATCTACTCGGAGCACGCGACGAGCGTCACACTGCTGCTCTTCGATTCCCACCGGGCGAAGACGCCCGACCACGAGATCGTGCTCAATGCGCGGGACAACAAGAGCTTTCATTTCTGGCACTGCCACGTGGCCGGCGTAGGTCCCGGCCAAGTCTACGCATACCGCATGGACGGGCCCTTCGATCCCCGCGGCACCGGGCTCCGCTTCAACCGCAACAAGGTGCTGATCGACCCCTACGCCCTCGGCAACACAAACAGCTTGTGGGACCGTTACAGCGCGGTCGTGCCGGAGGACAATGTCGCCACCTCGATGCGGAGTGTGGTGATCGACCCGACAGCCTACGACTGGGAAGGTGACCGCCCACTTAACATCCCGCTGTCCGAGACGGTCATCTACGAGATGCACGTCCGGGGCTTCACCAGGTCACCCTCGTCGAACGTCAGGCACCCGGGCACGGTTAGCGGCGTCATCGAGAAGATCCCGCATCTCAAGTCTCTGGGTGTCACCGCGGTCGAGCTGCTGCCGATCTTCGACTTCGACGAGACGCAGATTCTTCGCGTCGGGCCGAGCGGTCAGCTGCTCACCAACTACTGGGGGTACGACCCCTACGGCCACTGGGCACCGCAGTCGGCCTTTTGCGTTTGCCCGCACCTCGGCGCCCATCTGAACGAATTCCGGGACATGGTCAAGGCGCTGCACCGCGCCGGCATCGAGGTGATCCTCGACGTCGTGTTCAATCACACCACCGAGGGCAACCAGAACGGGCCCACCATCAGCTTCCGGGGTCAGGCCAACGAGGCCTACTACATGCTCTCGTCCGCCGACCCCCAGTACTACCTGGACTTCTCCGGGTGCGGTAATAGCTTCAACGCCAACCACCCGGTGGTCACCAAGTACATCGTCGAATGCCTGGAGTATTGGGTGACCGAGCACCATGTCGATGGTTTCCGGTTCGACCTGGGCGCGGTTCTGTCCCGTGGACCCGACGGCGCCGAGATGTCGGCGCCGCCGGTGCTCTGGAACATCGAGCTGTCCCGCGTCCTGTGGGACACGAAGATGATCGCCGAGGCGTGGGACGCTGGTGGCCTGTACGAGGTCGGCCGGTTCCCCGGCGAGCGTTGGCCGCAGTGGAACGGACCCTTTCGTGACTGCGTGCGCAAGTTCCTCAAGGCCGAGCCCGGGCTAGTCGGGACCCTCGCCACCCGCATCGCGGGCAGCAGCGACCTGTTCGGCCCGTCCAGCGAGATGCCCACCAACAGCATCAACTTCGTCACCTGCCACGACGGGTTCACGCTGAATGACCTTGTGAGCTATGACCACAAGCACAACGAGGCCAACGGCGAAGGCAACCGCGACGGCTCCAACGACAACCACAGCTGGAACTGCGGCTTTGAGGGGCCCACCGACGACCCGGAAGTCGAGCGGCTACGGGAACGGCAGATACGGAACTTCGCCGCGATCCTGTTGCTCAGCCGCGGCGTGCCGATGTTGGTGGCAGGCGATGAATTTCGACGGACGCAGTCGGGCAACAACAACGCCTACTGCCAGGACAACGAGCTGAGCTGGGTCAACTGGGACCTGGCCGAGCGCCACGCCGACCTGGTGCGCTTCTGGAAGAAGATGATCGCCCTGCGCAAGCGGTTCGCCACGTTCCGCCAGCCCAACTTCTTCCCCGCCGATCAGGTCAACGAGCGCGGGCTGCCCCACGTGTCGTGGCACGGCTGCAAGCTGGGTGAGCCCGGATGGAACGACCCCTTCGCCCGGACGCTCTCCTTCACCCTCGCCGGCCTCGAGGGCACCGACGACCTCCACGTGATCCTGAACATGTTTTGGGAGAGCGTCGACTTCGAGCTTCCGAGCATTCCGGGGAGACGGTGGGTCCGCGCCGTTGACACAATGCTCCCGTCGCCTGATGACATCCTCGATAAGGGCGACGAACTTCCCGTTGAGTCCAGCATCTATCACGCCGGCGAACGTAGTGTCGTCGTCCTTATTTCCCAAGAGGTTCCGGCATGACAGACATAATGCGGTTCACGATGTCGGACACCATTGCCGGTTATGTGGTCTCCCATGACGAAGATGAGAACTGCTTCATCCTGCGCACGACCGATGGTCGCGAGTGCCCCGTCTACCTGACCTCCAACACGTTTGCGAGCACCATTCGCAACTTCGGAGAGGACTACCGCGACGTCACCGGGCAGCTCGCCGAAATGCTCTATCCGGGGCGGTATCTCTACGCCTACGGCATCTACTACCCGGAGCGCGGAGGCCAGCGCTTCGAGGTGAAGTCAATCGTGTTCCCCGGTATGCCCGGTAGGGAGTATCTGTTCGAAGAGGCCGACTGGTGGATCAATCAGGTCCGGGCGGTGGCCGACTTCTACCTGCGCGGCCAGTTTCCCGACGGCAACTACGATTGGCGCAACTACCGGACCAAGCTGAGCCTTGCCGGCACCCACACCCCCGATTACATCGCACCGGATTTCCGGCAGGAGACCGACACCATCTCACGGCTGGTGTACGGGCTGGCCACCGCCTACATGCTCACCGGGGAAGATCGCTTCCTCGAAGCGGCGGAGTCGGGAACCGAGTACCTCCGCGAGAACTTGCGTGGGGTGCGGGAGGACGAGGGGGTTGTGTTCTGGTTCCACGGCGTCGACATCTCGCCTACAGGTCAACGCCAGGTCCTCGGATCGGAGTTCGGCGATGATCTTGACGCCATCCCGATGTACGAGCAGATCTATGCGCTCGCCGGTCCGACTCAGACGTACCGGGTGACGGGCGACCCACGCATCCTCGACGACATTGACAAGACCGTCGCCCTGTTCGACCGGTTCTTCCGTGACCCTGAACAGGGTGGCTACTTCTCCCATCTCGATCCCGTGTCGCTCGACCCGCGCTCGGACATGCTGGGCCATAACCGCGCCAGAAAGAACTGGAACTCAGTCGGCGACCACGCTCCCGCTTATCTGATCAACGCGCTGCTGGCCTCGGGCCGGAAGGATCTCGAGGACTTCCTGGCCGCCACCGGCGACACGATCGTCGCGCGCTTCCCGGACTATGGCAGCAGCCCATTTGTCCAGGAGCGGTTCCACGAGGACTGGAGTCACGACCGCCACTACAAATGGCAACAGGACAACGCGGTGGTCGGCCACAACCTGAAGATCGCCTGGAATCTGATGCGCATCAACAACGTGCGTCCCAACGACGCCTACGTTGAGCTGGCGAAGAAGATCGCCGAGATCATGCCGACCGTCGGCAGCGATCAGCAGCGAGGCGGCTGGTACGACGTCGTGGACCGCACGCTCAAGCCAGGGCAGGAGTGGCACCGCTTCGTGTGGCACGACCGGAAGGCGTGGTGGCAACAGGAGCAAGCCATCCTCGCCTACCTCATCCTGGCCGGCACGCTCGGCGAAGACGAACACCTGCGTCTGGGCCGCGAAGCGGCGTCGTTCTACAACGCGATGTTCCTCGACCACGACGACGGCGGCGTCTACTTCAATGTCCTCGCCAACGGGTTGCCCTACCTGGTCGGCAACGAGCGGCTCAAGGGCAGCCACTCGATGTCGGGCTACCACTCGACCGAATTGTGCTACCTGGCGGCGGTGTACACGAACCTGCTCATCCGTGAGCAGCCGATGGAGCTGCACTTCAAGCCCAAGGCGTCGTCTTTTCCCGATGGCATCCTGCGGGTCGCGCCCGACCTGCTGCCGCCCGGACGGGTGAAGCTGTCGAACGTCTGGGTCGATGGCCAGCCGTATTCGGACTTCGACGAACAGAAGCTGAGCGTGCGGTTGCCAGAGGGCAAAGAGGTGCGGGTGCGGGTTCGGCTGGTGTCTGCCATGTCGGAGCTCGACTGGCAGCATGAGCAGCGTGACGGCGAGCACCGCCTGACGCTGATCGGCACGATCCCACCGAGACGAGTCCACCAACTCCGAGCCGAACTCGACCGGGTGGTGCGCGCCGATGCCGACCGGCTTGTCCTCGTGTTCGCCGAGTTGGAGTCCCTCTCCGAGGAGGCCGTCAACGAGTTCATCTATTTTCTCGGCAAGGTGCGGCTGAACCAGGAAATCCACATCGTCGGCGCCAACGACGCAGTGAAGCAAGCGTTCATGCGCATCGACTCGATGCTCAAAGACAGGTTCATCCACCTCGACAGTGCGGCGTCCGAGATCGGTACCAACGACAACGAGCGCTCTCAGACAGAGAACATCTTCACTGAGCTCGATCCCGTCGATCCGATAGAAATGTGAGCACCGCGCTGTGCAGCGGGCTCTGCGTCCAGCATGTAGATGATCGGTCGAGCGAAGAGCTGGGAAAGCAATTCGAGTACTGAAAAGTCCTGTAGGAAAAGGCGAAAGGGTACCTATGTTTTGTTTTGTCGACAAGGTCAATGCGCAAGACTTGGGCCACGGCGTCCTGCTTAAGGTGCTGGGAGCGAGCGAGAACCTTAATGTTGTCCACTGGAACATGGATGACAAAGCGGTGATCGATACGCAAAGCCATCCCCAAGAACAGTTCGGGTACGTGATCTCAGGTGCCTTGGAAGCCACAATCGGTGATGAGACCGGCACGCTGAAAGCCGGCGATTCGTATTTCATACCGTCTGACATTCCGCACCGATTTGTGGCGATCGGACGTACCGAAGCGATCGATGTATTCAGCCCGAAAAAAGAGTTCGATCGTCACCCCTGCGAGCAGTAATTGCTCAGATCAAGGAGTTATTGACATGGAAAATAAGGAAGTCCTTGTCGTTGCTTCCAATTATGGCGTCTGGGCCGAAGAGCTGCAGGCACCGTGGGACGCGCTCCGGCAAGCGGGCCACCGGTTGACGCTGGCAACGCCCATGGGTAAAAAGCCGCTTCCTCTGGCTGTCAGTGTCGACCCGGATTTCGTAGACCCGGTGCAGGCGTATCACGTCAATCCGCCGGAAGTGTGCGAGCGCGCAAAGCAGTTGGTTGCGGGTGCGGAGTGGGACAATCCGGTGCCGCTGCGTGACACATCTATGCAGAATTTCGACGCGCTTGTCATGGCCGGGGGGTTGGGCGCCGATCTGGATCTGGCCAACAATCCGGCTCTCCATAGGCTGATTCTGGATGCTGTGGCGGCCGACAAATTGGTGTGCGCGATGTGTTTTGCGGTGGCCGCGCTGGTATTCACACGCGACCCGGCGACGCACCGAAGCGTCGTGTACGGAAAGAAAATCACGGCCCACCCACGGGATTGGGATTTCACGGACGACGTTTCTTACGAGCTTTTCGACGCCAGCTCGGACAACAACGGTACGGACCTCATTACTCCCGGCTTCGTCCTGCCGTTGCAGGACCTGGCCACGGACGCAGTCGGACCGGAGGGCCGATGCAGCTCTGACCCGGCCACTTCGCGCACTAAACCGAGCGTCGTTTTCGATTGGCCGCTCATCACCGCCTGTTCGGTCGAATCCTCTATCGCTTACGGAAACATGATTGTGGAGGTTTTGGCAAAAACGGCGGCGGCGAAGGCCTCCGTATAGGGCGAGCGGGCGTCAAAGAACGGAGGGAAAATGTCGGCGATAGAAGCCGCACTTCCGAAAACGTCCCTGCTGCCCTATGAGGCGGCGGTACGAATCCTCGAGAGCATCGGCGTAGATACCGTTTTCGGCGGCTCCGGAGAGGCCGATGCAGTCCTCCTGATCGCCCTGAAGGGCACGCCCGCGATCAAGACGGTTACCGTGCGGAACGAGCAGGCCGCCTCATTCATGGCCTGTGGGTACGCCATGTTCAGCGACCGGCTCGGGGTGTGCTTCTCAACAGCAGGGCCCGGCGAGTTCAACTTGCTATCCGGGCTGGCCCTCGCGCTTTCCGATTCGCTTCCTGTGTTGGCACTTTCCGGTTTCGTAGGCGCCGCGGGTATAGGCAAGGGAGCCCTCAACGAAGCCTCCGGCCTGCACCGAACGCCCAATTCGCCGGCCATCTTCGCCGCAACAACGAAGGGCAACTTTATGGTCGGCGATCCTGGAGAGACGTGCGACGTGCTCGAAGACGCGATCAACCTCGCGTTGGAAGGGCGCCCTGGCCCGGTCCATGTTCACGTTCCAGCGGACGTTGCCGACCGCCCGCTGACCAACTATCGGGACATTCAGCTTCACATCCAGCCTGTCTTCCCGGAACCTGCTAAAACTGCGGCGGCGGCGCGACTGGTTGCCGCGGCCATCGAGAGCGGCGAGAGAGTGCTCGCCCTGCTTGGCTATGGAGTGATTCGCAGCCATGCGGAGGCGGCCGTACTGGAGCTTCTTGAAGCGTTCGGCATTCCCTTTGTCACGACCATGGACGCCAAGGGGGTGCTGCCGGAGAACCACCCACTGTCGGAAGGTGTATTCGGGACCTCCGGAGACGCGTCCGCAAACGCCGCGTTTCGGGAGTCGTCTGTTGTGCTGGCGGTCGGCAACTCTTTCGCGCAGAACGCGACGTTCGGATTCTCGGCCGCTCTCTTCAACGGCAAGCGGCTCATTCACGTCAATATCGACCCGCATGAAATCGACAAAGTTTACCGAGCCGATTGCGCGATCGTTTCTGATGCGCGGCTGGGGGTGGAAGCACTGGCGGCGGCGCTGCGCGAATTGCGGCCGCCCGCGCTGCCCCCGAGACCGCCCGTCCGCAATCGATATCACCTCGAAACAATTCAGCCCACAACTGGCGGTATTCATCCGGGTCTGCTGGTCCAGGCTCTGTCGAATGTACTCCCCGAGCGCGCAATTGTTCTGGGTGATGCAGGCGCGCATATGCTCTGGCTAAGTGCCTACCTAGAATTGAGCAGCGGGCAGATTTACCAGAATCCCGGCAGTTTCGGACCCATGGCCAGCGGCGTGAACGCTGCTATCGGGGTCAAGGCGGCCAATCCGGATCGCATCGTGGTGTGCGGATGCGGCGACGGCGGCTACCTCATGGGAGGCTTTGAGCTGATTACGGCTGTCCATAACGATCTGCCGGTCATCTGGATCGTCTTCAACGACGGTGAGTTCGGCATCGTGAAGTACTTCCAACGAATTCTGCATCACGACACGGCGTTTACCGAAGTGCCCAGTCCCGACCTGGTGACCTACGCTCACGCGTGCGGCGCACTCGGCTATCGCATCCAGAAACTGGAGGACTTCGCGCCGGCATTCGCGGAAGCGGTGGCCAGCAAACGCGCTGCCTTACTTGACGTTGCAATCAGTCCCGGTATAGACCCGCCGTACCACCGATCGCTTTGATGAATCCTCTGGAGAATTATCCATGCCCGCAATCATTGTCAATAGTCTCGAACTTACAAACGACCAGAAATCCGAGCTTGCGATGGCATTCACCAGCGCTTTCTCAAAGGTAACCCAGGTGCCCATGGACCGTATCTACGTTTTCTTTGCCGGCTACCCGCTCGACTCTGCCGCCAAGGGAGGCGAACTTTTTCTCGCATCGCCGCCACAGGGCATTATCGGTAAGTTCAACGAGGACAATCCATGAAACCGAACGAATTCAGAAGTGATTAAGCACATCCTCTTCTGGAAATTGAAGGACCAGGCCGAGGGGCGGTCCAAAGCGGAGAATATCGACATCCTTCGCCAAAAGGTGCTTGCTCTGCCGCAATCCATTCCGGAAATCCGCACCATTGAGTTCGGCGTAAACTTCGCCGACCTGCCGATCGCCTTCGACCTGGCACTCGTCCTGCAGTTTGCTGACAAGAAGGATTTTGAAACATTCGTCAACCATCCAGATCACATAGCTCTGGGACACGCGGTCAATGTTATGCGGGAGTCGTGGGCCGTGGTCGACTACGAAACGGAGGGGATGGAGCCGGTCGCAACCGACCCGCACGTGTGAAGCAGATTCGATCGACATCTTCCACCCGACATTTTCCTGATTTCGAAGGTCATTGACCCGCGCGGGCCACCGCGCCTGCAACCTCCATGAGGGAACGATGCTTAACACACTCAAGCGCGATTTGAAGGCCGGGAGGCATTCTCTTGGCACCGTCATAACTTTGAGCTGCCCGGCATTGGCGGAAATCTTCGCCATGTGCGGCTACGAATGGATCTGGTACGACCTCGAACACACCCCGATGAGCTTGGAGACGCTCAACATGATGCTTCAAGCATCGAGCGCTTTCCCCGCAACGCCAGTGGTGCGCGTACCGATCGCCGACGAGGTAACTATCAAGCGGATCCTCGATTTGGGAGTCCATGCGATCATCGCCCCCCTCATCGACACTCCCGCGCAAGCGCGTGAGGGAGTCAAGGCGATGAAGTACCCACCGCTCGGAGTCCGCGGCGTAGGCCTCGGCCGGGCACAGGGTTACGGCGAGGCCGATTGGGGCGGCTACTTCGGTGAAGCCAACGAGCAGACGATGTTCATCGCACAAATCGAGTCCGCCGAGTCGGTCAATAACATCGACGAAATCCTCGCTGTCGACGGGGTCGACGCCGTCTTCCTCGGTACTTTGGATCTGTCTGGCAGCGTGGCTCAATTGGGCCACACCGACGATCCCCGCGTCGAAGCGGCGCAAATGAAAGTGCTTGAGGCCTGCCGCAAAGCTGGCAAGCCCGCCGGGATTCTGGCCATGTCTCCCGAGCAAGCCGTCCAGCGGGTCCGCCAAGGGTTTCTCATGGTGGGGCTTGGAATCGACGTTGACTCCATCTTCACCATGGCGAAGGACGGCATGCAGAAGATGCGCGAGGAAATGAATTCCTAATCTAGGACCTTCGCAGGAGAAAGGGCTGTCCCAGGAAGCCAGGCTCTACAAGACAGGCTCAGAATATGATCAGGCACGTTGTTATGCACAGGCTCAAGCCAACTCCGGACCCGGCTGAGAAGGAGCGGACTCTCGCCAACCTCGTGAAGATGACCGAGGACCTGAAAGGCGAGGTTGAGCTCATCAGGGATCTCGAGGTCGGGGTTAACCTCGCGGACGTAGATTTCGCCTTCGATTTCGTTGGCGTGTTCACCTTCGACTCCTGGCAAGATCTTCTGGACTATATCGATCACCGCGCGCACAAGAAGATTGCCGAGATCCTTGGTTCGGTTGGGAAGGACGCGGCCGTCGTCGACTACGAAGTCTGAGGCTTTCTCACCGCTCTGCCGCCAGGCTCGAAAAGCCTTTAAAGGCTGCAAGATTGCGACCTTGATCGTGAGCGAATTCATTCCGGAAAGGTGGCGCGCCGAGCAGAGTTGTTGAGGCCTGCTTGCCCCGTCGATCATGAGCAGGTTCATCCACGATGACGGCTCTTGAAATTTAAACGGGCAGTCGTGATTTCGCTCTCATGGGCGTGTCGTTGAAGTAGGAGGCCCTTGGCCTTCTGAAGTCTGAGTGTTGCGAAGCATTCAGGCGAAGGAAGGAACCAAGGGCTGTGTCTGACGGTACGACATTGTTGTTTGGGCTGCCAGGAGTACGGGTCGAGCGTGTCGAGCGCTGTGCCGATGGAACGCGGGTGGTGCATGTGGTGACGGCCGAGGAGACGGCGGCGGCGTGCCCGTCGTGCGGGGTGCTGTCTACGTCGGTGAAGGCCCGGGTGATCACCTCGCCCAAGGACATCCCCTACGGGCTGGGCCGGATCCTGGTGCGCTGGCATAAGACCCGGTGGCGATGCCGGGAGGACTACTGCGACCGCGGTTCGTTTGCCGAGGCGATCGCGCAGGTCCCGGCCCGGTCGCGCACGACAGTGCGGTTGCGTACGGCTATTGGAGCCGCGATCGGGGATGCGGCCCGCTCGGTCAGTGAGGTCGCTGACAGCCACGGGGTGTCGTGGCCGACCGCGCACCGCGCCTTCGTCGCCCACGCCGAGGCGCTGTTGGCCGAGCCGCAACCCACCCCGCTGCTCGGCATCGATGAGACCCGCCGTGGAAAACCCCGGTGGCAGCGCTGCACCGAAACCGGGCGGTGGGTGCGGGTCGACCCATGGGACACCGGGTTCGTCGACCTGGCCGGCGAGCAGGGGCTACTCGGGCAACGCGAGGGCCGCACCAGTGCCGCGGTGATCGACTGGCTGTCTAAGCGCAGCGACGAGTTCCGGGCCGGGGTGCAGTTCGTGGCGATCGACCCCGCCGCGGTCTACGCCTCGGCGATCCGCACCCCAGGGCTATTGCCCAACGCGACGATCGTGGTCGACCACTTCCACCTGGTGAAGTTAGCCAACGACGCGCTCACCAAGGTGCGCCGCCGCGTCACCTGGGACCTGCGGGATCGTCGCGGCCGGCGGATCGACCCGGAATGGGCCAACCGGCGCCGACTGCTGCGCGCGCGGGAACGCTTGTCGCCCAACACTTTCGTCAAGATGTGGAACCGAATCCAGGACGAGGACCCCAGCGCCCAGATCCTGTCGGCCTGGATCGCGAAAGAGGAACTGCGCACACTGCTATCCACCGTGCGGGTCGGCGGCGACGCGCACCTGACCCGCCATCGCCTGCACCAGTTCCTCACCTGGTGCATCGACTCACAGATCCCCGAACTGCTCACCCTTGCCGCTACCGTCGACCACTGGTGGCCCGAGATCAACGCCTTCGTGACCACCGGAATCACCAACGCCCGCACCGAGGGCTACAACCGGCTGCTCAAACAGGTCAAGCGGGTCGGATGCGGATTCCGGAATCGAGACAACTCGGCACGCCGGATACGATTCCACTGCACCCGCAAACAGCGGGCCGCAACCCAGACTTCAAGCTGATTGCCCGGTCAAAATCGAAGAGCCACTATGACAGTGCGTGAGCACCAGGCGGCGCGTTACGCGGCGGCGTCTCCCGCCAGTATGTCGATGATCCGCCGAGCGAAAAGGTGGAACACGGGGCCGGCGCGTCCCGTGATGAGATCCCCGTCGACGACGACGTCTTGGTCGACGTAGACCGCACCCATGTTCTTTACGTCGCCAAGCAGGTTGTTGTGGGCGACGACGCGTCGATTGCGGACTAACTCGGGTGCGGGGGCCACAAGCCACATACCGTGGCAGATGATGCCCTTCAGAATGTCCGGCCGAGCGAAGACGCGTTGCAGAAACTCGGTCGCCGGTGGCAACTTCGCGATGTCCTCGGTGTAGCGGAGCCGATCCGACACCATCCCGGAGGGAACGATGACCGCGGCGAACTGCCCGAGGTCGTCGTCGCTGATCCCCTCGAAACTTTCGTCGCAGACGAACGGCGCCCGCAACTCGTGTCCCTTGAACTCGATCGAAGGTTGACCCCATAGCCGGCTGAGGAAATGGGCCTCAGCACCCTCCTCGGCAAAACGATGCTGGTAGTAATAGATCTCGGGCTCGTAAAAATCGCTCTCCAGAAGGATCGCGATCTTCTTACCGTGCAACCTCATCGAATCCTCCTGGTGTTGAGTGACCTGCTACCGCAGACGCCCGGAAGCTCGAATTCGAGCGCCGGGATGCCGCTGCTGTCCGCAGATACGCCGATGTTCTTGGGCAATTGACCTTTTCGGAGCCACACTGAACGCAGCTGCTTCGGTGCGGCGAACGCATGGGCAGGCGGCGTCGAGTGAACCCATATCGGTGGCCGTTCTGCCTAGTCGTCGGGCGCGATTGGCAGCTGTGGACACTGCTTGACGTAACCGATATGAGGTGACACCCATTCGTCCCACTGCTTGTCGCTCATGTTCGCAGCGATCTTGCTGCACAGGGTTTCTCGCGCATCGACTGGAAATGGCCAGACATGTATGTTCGCATCATCGCCCGCGGAAACCAGTCGGCTACCATCCGGGCTGAAGGCCAACGCGTCGACTGTCGGGTAGCTGTCCACAGTCAGCGGCGCGCCCGCGGGATGTCCGCTTTCGGCGTTCCAGATGCGGACGGTTCCATCTTGTCCGCCGGAGGCGATGTAGCGCCCATTCGGCGAGTACGCGACCACGTATACCCTGCCCGCCTGCCCATTCAACGGTTCGGCGAGCTGTGCGCGGCTGCCGACATCCCATATCCGCATGGTGCCGTCCCAGCTGCCGGAGACCAGCCGACGCCCGTCGGGGCTGAACGCGACACTATAGACGTCATCGGTGTGGCCGGTCAGCTGAGCCACTTCTTCGCCGGTGTCGGCATTCCACAACCGAATCGTTTTGTCGTCGGAGCCGGACGCGATGAGGTGCCCGTCGGGGCTGAACACCACGATTTCCGCCATCGCGGTATGACCGGTCAATGGACGGCCGATGGGTTGACCAGTGTCGGGGTTCCAGATCTGCAAACTGTTGTCGCCATCCGCCGAGACGATGCGACGCCCATCCGGGCTAAATGCTACGGACGCAACGGATTTGGTATGAGTATCGATTACTTGGACAGGTACGCCAGTGGCGGTGTCCCATAACCGGATGGTGCCGTCCCAACCGGCGGACACGATCCGTCGCCCGTCGGGGCTGAATGCAAGCCAGCCAACGCCTTTGTCGTTTCCGGGCAACGCTTGTCCCTTTGGTATGGAAGTTTTGCTGTCCGCAAGCCGCCACAGCCGCACGGTTTTATCCCTGCTGCTGGAGGCGATGACTTGCCCGTCGGGACTGAACGCAACACCGGTCACGTTGTCGGAGTGATCCTCGAGCGGGAACGCCAGCTGAATATCGCTCCAAAGCTGGATCCCGCCAGCGGCGCTGCACGACATAAGGTTCAGCTTTCCCGGGCGGAAACCGACGGCCTGCACGCTGTCTCCCCGTCGCGTCCCCGGCAGCTGTATCGAGTACCCGGTTTTCACAAACCACCAGCGGATGGTGCCGTCGACACTCCCCGACACAAGGCTGTTGCCGGTGTTGCTGAACCCGACAGTCGTTACGGCTGCGGTGTGGCCGACGACGGGCCGGCCGGAGGCGTAATGGCCGACCAGCGCGTGACCGACCGGGCGTCCCGACTGCACCTGGTCCCATATCCAAATCGTCTTGTCGTTGCTGGCCGAGGCTATCTGCTGCCCGTCCGGACTGAAAGCGACGGAAAGGATGTTCCCATTTTGACCCGTCAGAGGCTCGCCGATCGGTGCTCCGGTGTCGGCTTTCCACAACCGGATTGTCTGGTCTTTACCGGCGGACGCGATCATGTCACCGACGGGGCTGAACACAACGCTCAACACTGCTTCGGTATGACCCGACAGCGGAGGACCGCTGGGTTGCCCGGTATTTGCGTCCCACAACCGGACCATTTTGTCGGCACCTGCCGAAGCGATGCGTTTCCCGTCCGGACTGAACGCAACGGCCCATACCGTGGCGGGGCCGTCGGGTGATTGATCACTTGCGGCATTCGGTGCGCCGATCTGTTTACCGCTGGCCACGTCCCATAGCCGGACACTGCCGTCTTGGCTGGCGGACACCACACGCCGTCCGTCCGGACTGAACGCCAAGCTGGTGACAGTGCCCGTATGCCCGGACAGCGGTGCTCCGATCTCCGAGCCGGTGTCGGCGTCCCATATCCGAACCTTGTGGTCCACGCCGCCGGACGCGATTCGCCGCCCATCGGGGCTGTATGCCGCGGTTTCAGTGCGCCCGGGAGGCGAAATCACTTTGGAAGCCCACGACAGCTTCATGGCGGCGGTGACAGTGACGTCACCGGTGGTCCCGGGCGAGAGGGACGAGGCGGCCAGCATCTCCTCAACCGCACGGGCCTCACCGCCGGGAAGGTCACCGTTGAGGATGGCCAACCCTTCCGATGCGATGCGCTGGGCGGTGGCTTCGCGAGTGCGCTGCTGCGCCTGACGCCAGGAATAGGTCGCCAGAACGAAGCCGACGACCGCGATGACCGCCACGATGGTGGTCGCCGCCAGGACCGCCCGCAGTACCCGAGACCGTTTGCGGAGCACCAGCGCATGCGCCTGTGCTTCCTCCTTGGCGGCGGTTTCCGCGGCAGCCAACTTTTCGGCGGCCTCTTGGCGGTCTTTGGCTGCCTGCAGCTCGGCTTCTCGGTGCTGTCTTTCGGTCTCGATGCGCTCGTTTTCTCGTTGTCGGGAAGCCTGCAAAAACCCGAGGGTGGGTTCTAGGCGGTCGTGGAACCCCGGTTTGGCGGCCAGCGCTTCGGCGTCGAGCAGCCTGGTGCCTTGCAGCAGCCAAGCCTCGTCACGCTCGTTGTTGTCCCAGGCGGCTGCGGCGCGTTCCAGGTTGTCGGCGGCTTTGAGATCTTCACGTTCGTCAGCGAGCCAGGCGGCCAGTTCATCCCATTGCCGTAGCAGGCTTTCCAAGGCAACTTCGACGACCACCTCACCGTGGCGGTTGTCCTCGACCATCAACCGTTTCGCGACCAATTTCTCCAGCAGCGGCTGGCTTTCGGCCGGCAGATCGTTCCACCGGGCGACGCGCCGCATGGCCTGATCGCTGTCGGGGTTGATGGTGGCCAGCCACGGAATGAATGCGGCGCGCAGTAACTCGAGCTGGCCTGCCCGCTGCTCAGCGTCGGTGGCAAGCAAACCGTCGATTTCGGTCTGCACCACGTGACGCATGCCGCCCATCGCTTCATAGTCGGCCAGGGTGAGGTTCTGGCTCTCCTCGTCGACGATGCCGTTACCCCGGTAGTCCTCGTACAGGCGGGCCAGGGTCAGCGCCAGCAACGGCAGAGTGTCGGCACCCTCGGTGCAGTCGTCCAACAGTTTGTTGACGAGGCCCGGTTCTATCTGCAGCGGGCGACCACCCTGCGTTGCGCGCTTGGCCGGTCCGGTGATGACCTCCTTGAATTGGGTGCGCGGCATGGGTTTGAGTTCGTCGAAGACCTCGGAGCCGACCCCGGCCAGCTGTGGGGCCTCCTGCAGCGCCTGGAAGCGGTCCGTGCGAATGGTGACCGCCACGATCAATCCCAGCCTGCCCTGGTGGTCGTTGTCGCCGGCCTTGTCCGCGGGGTCCGCCGCCAGGCCACCGAGCAACTTTAGAAACAACGGCGCCTCGGTACCGGCATCGGCACCGAATAGTTCCTCGGCCTGATCGACGGGCAACACCAGCGTCGGCAGGGGCAACTGGTTGGGTTTACTCAACAGTTGTGCGCTCGCCGCCCGTTGCGCCTCGAGAAGCCAGCCGCGCACCCGGGCCACATCAGCTTTGAGGCAGGCTCGTTTGACCGTGCCCAAGTTCGGGGTGCGCAGCCCGACGCGGCCGCGGATGGCGTGAACCGCACGGGCGAAACCGGTGTCGCCGGTCAATACGTCACGTTTCGGCCGCACGATGTCGAGAATCAGAAAGTCGTTGTTATCGCGCCGCAGCCGCGGAAGCAGCCCGGCCCGCAGAAATGACGACTTGCCGGTTCCGGACGGGCCCAGCACCACAAACATCGTTTCCACGCCGGATGTCCGCATTCCGCGCACGGCATCGAGGCCACGGAGAATCTGGGCGTCGCGACCGAAGAACACCGCCGCGTCAACCTCTTCGAGGGCCTCCCATCCCCGATAAGGCGCGCGATCCGGATCTTTGGGTGGCGGCCATACGAATGACTCCGCGCCGATCCCCGCACCGACGATGCCCTGCCGTAACCGGTAAAGACCCTCCGAGAGGAATTCGACTGGCTTGTCGCCGTCGCCGATATCGACTGCGGTGGTGGGGCCCTCGCCCACCAGCTCGATCTGTTGCCACTCTCGGGTCGGGTCCTCACCGTTCAGCGGGCCGATGCGGGCGCTGAAAACCCGCTTGTTCAAATACTCCGCGAAACGGTATTCCGTCTTGCACTCGGCGGAGGCCTCCCAGTGCGGCGACAGCAGGCAGATGACCGCCTCGCAGCTGGCGCTCGCTTGCCGTAGCGCATCCTTCCACCGCTCACCCGGCCGAATCCCGACTTCTCGATGCAAGTCCAGGAAGATTTCTTCGGCCAATGGCGGATCCTGCTCGACCAGCCACTGCCGCAATGCAATTGCTTGCCGGTTGTCCAAGCTCGAATGACTCATGAAGATGCGCGGCATGGCATCACTGGTCCGAGGGCCGCCAGGCTGTCGGTGGCAGCCACAATCGCGTGTGTACTAACCAACGCCCGCTATCCGTATTAGTCTCCGTCGAGGATTTTGTGCTTCTCGGCCTCGAACTCCGCTTCGGTCAGTGCACCAGAATCTCGCAGCGCTGCAATTGATTTGAGCTGATCGATCTTGGCGCCCTCGTCGGTGGGTGTCGTTACGCCGCCGCCGACACGCTCGGTGCTCGTATCGAAGGTGACCGGAGCGGTAGCGGTCGGAGCGGTCGTCGGCGGGTTATCAGTCGCCCCGACCTGCAACGGCCCCGTCTGCTCCCCCGATGGGGCCGGCGGCGAGGAACCCTGCCAATAGTTCGGTGGCCCTGCCGGGTTGACAACCGGCATCGGGCCGGAGGTGTGTGGAGGGCCCCCGTTCGGGCCGGCGAAACCTGGTGGTGCGCCGGCGAAGCCGGGGCGTTGGCGGTTACTGCGGCGCCGGAGCAGCACGAGCATTATCGCAACGACTGCGGCCACCAGGACGACGCCGCCGACGATGTAGATAATCGTGTTCATGCCCGATGAGGTCGACACGTCCCCGTATTGGTCGCGGGCCTTAGCCGCGTTCGTTTTGAATACCGCGGCCTGTCGGTAGTTGGGGGCCAGCGCGAGGATCTTGTCGAAGGTAGCGATCGCCGACGTGTAGTGGCCGGCGTAGTAGTCGTTGAGGCCGTTGCGGAACTGCGCGTCGAGGGGGCCCAGTTGGGCCTTCACGCCGTTGCGGTTGAGCAACTCGGAGAGCGCTGATGCGGGGGCGATGAAGTTGAACGGTTGGCTTTCTCCTCTGGGCCCGCGACTGTTGATGCCCACCACCTTGCCGTCGAGCCCAACGGTGGGCCCGCCGCTCATGCCGCCCGACAACGCCGCGTTTGTCTCGTACACCGGCACCGATCCGGCGGTCTTCTTGGCGCTGACCGTGCCGTCCTTGTTGTCGGGATCCATCGACGCGTCGGTGATCTTGTCGGTGCTACCGGGATAGCCGACAGAGATGATCTGCTGACCGACCTGCACATCGGTGTCGGAGGCCAACTCGCTGGAGGCCATGTCGGTAGCCTCCACCTTCACCAGCGCGACGTCGCCCTGCGACACCGGCCGAAAGTCGACCACCCTGCCGGGAAGGGACTGCGGCTTGTCCCCATTGGCGCCCCCACGCAGCACGGTGAAGGTCTGATCCATCTGGGACCCGCCAACCTGGCCCTCGATCTTCCAATTGGCCATCGCGTAATCAAAGAGCTTGCCGGGGTCGACCGACGGATCCTGCGCGGCGGCCTTCTGCACAATGGCGTTGATGAGCTCGCTCCGCATGCCCTCAGGGCCGGGATCCACACAGTGGCCGGCCGTGGCCACATACCCTGTTGGGTTGACCACGAAACCGGTGCACCGGAAGCTCATTTTGACCGGTTGTTCCAGGTCGTTGAACCATCCGTTCTTGTTCCCCACATAGGCGCTGAGGTCCTGTTGCAGGTAGACCACTGCCGGATGGATCAGATTTTCGGCCTTTTGCACTGCGGTGGCCTGTGGTCGCCCTGACCCACCATCGGCCCAGGCCGGCGGGGTGTTGACGACCGCAACACCCAACACGGAAAGCACGGCACACGTTGATTTGATTTGGTTGCGAAACATCACGGGCCCACCTCCGAATGCAAGGCCAGAAATTTGTCAAGGTAGCAGAATCCAGGTCGCGCGGCAGCCGTATTGCACAAATAGCTGATCGAATTGCCGTCTGTATGTTTCAGCGAGCTAGACGTCGGCCGAAGCGATGCGCGGGCGGTTCGCGGCGGGTGGGTGATTTCTTCAGGATTTTTGACCCGGCGTCGGCGTGCCTGGCGTGGTCTCTTGGTGCCGCCGTTGGACCCGTACCGCGCCGCAGCTACGCCCGAGTCATGGCGTAGTAGGCGCCCCGCCGGGCCAGCAGCTCGGCGTGATTGCCTTGTTCAACAATCCGGCCGGCCTCGACCACGACGATACGGTCCGCGTCCCTGATCGTCGAAAGACGATGCGCGATAATGAAACTCGTGCGATCCCGGCGAAGCTCGGACATGGCGCGGGCAATGAGTGCCTCGGTGCGGGTGTCGACCGAGCTGGTCGCCTCGTCCAGGATCAACAGCCGCGGCCTGGCAAGGAATGCGCGCGCGATGGTGATGAGTTGCTTCTCGCCGGCGCTGATGTTGCCGCCGCCGATGACTCGCGTCTCGTAGCCGGCCGGCAGGGTGTGCACAAACCGGTCGACGTAAGCCGCCTTGGCGGCCTGGACCACCTCGTCCGCACTGGCCTCGGGCCGCCCGTAGGCGATGTTCTCCGCGATCGTGCCGTCGAAGAGCCAGGTGTCTTGCAGGACCATGCCGATTCGGGACCGCAGCGACTGCCTGCTCACCGTGGTGATATCGACCCCATCAACCAGGATCCGGCCGGAGTCAACGTCATAGAACCGCATGAGCAGGTTCACCAACGTGGTCTTGCCGGCCCCGGTTGGCCCGACGATCGCCACCGTGCTACCCGGCTCCGCCACCATCGACAGGTCGTGGATCACCGGGGTATCCGGGCGGTAACCGAAGCTCACGTGCCGGAATTCGACGCGTCCGGCCGGCTGCGGAGCGCCGCCGTTGGGCCGCGGCGGGGTGGGCTGGAGGTCCGGCGATTCCTCGGGCTCGTCGAGCAGATCGAACACCCGCTCTGCACTGGCCAACCCGGACTGCAGGGTGTTGTACATCCCGGCCACCTGGCTCAGCGGGGCGTTGAACTGCCGGACGTATTGGATGAAAGCCTGGATATTTCCGAGGGTGATATGGCCCGTGGCCACCTGCAGGCCGCCCACCACGGCGACGGCCACATAGCCGAGGTTGCCGATGAACGCCGTCGCCGGTGCCACGAGGCCGGAGAAGAACTGGGCGCCGAAACTGGCCTGGTAAACGTCGTCGTTGCAATCGCGGAACTGTGCGCGCGCCGCGGCCTGGTGGCCGAAGGTCTTGACCACCGTGAAGCCGCTGTAGGTCTCCTCGATGTGGGCGTTGAGGCGACCGATGCTCGTCCACTGCGCCACGAACAGGCGCTGCGCGCGTCGCGCGATCGCGCGCGTCGCCACCAGCGACAGCGGCACCGTCGCCACGGTGATCAGGACCAACAGCGGCGAGATGGACACCATCATCGCCAGCACCGCGACCACGGTCAGCATCGACGTCACCAGCTGGCTGATGGTCATCGACAGCGACGACTGCACGTTGTCGATGTCGTTGGTCACCCGGCTCAGCAGCTCACCGCGTTGGCGCCCGTCGAAGTAGGACAGCGGCAGCCGGTGGATCTTGTCCTCGACATCGGAACGCAGCGCGACCATGGTGCGCTGCACGGTGACGTTGAGCAGCCGCGCTTGCGCCCAAATCAGCAGCGCCGAAACCAGATACAAGCCCAACGCCAGCGCCAGGGTTCGTGCCACCGCGCCGAAGTCCACGCCTTTCCCCGGCACCACGCTCATCCCCGACAGGAGGTCGGCGAAGGTGCGGTCACCCCGGGCCCGGGCCGCGGCGACGGCCTGCGCCTTGGTGATGCCCGCGGGTAGCTGTCGCCCGATGACGCCGTTGAACAGCAGATCCGTGGCGTGGCCGAGGATTCGCGGGACGATGACCCCGATCACCGTGCCGGTGACGCCGAGGCTGATCACCGCGATGCTGAGCCGGCGTTGTGGCGCAAGCCGTTTCACCAGCCGGGCGGCCGAACTCCAGAAGTCGTGGGACCGCCCCGCCGGGGCCGGGGTCAGGCCGCGAGTGGCCGCGACGGTCATGGCGTGCCCCCGACTTGGCCTGATCGCACGGCGCTCACCGACTGCGAGTCGGCGAACTCCGCGTAGGTGGCGCATTCGGTGAGCAGCGTTTCGTGCGTGCCGGTACCCACCAATTTCCCGTCGTCGACGACGATCACCTGGTCGGCCTGTGCCGCGGTCGAAACCCGTTGGGTGACAACGATGACGGTGGCCTCGCCGGATACCTGTCGCAGCGACGCACGCACCCGCGCGTCGGTGTGCACGTCGAGCGCGCCAAACGAGTCGTCGAAGAGATAGATGGTCGGGCGGCGGATGACCGCCCGCGCGATCGCCAGTCGTTGCCGCTGACCGCCGGAGAAGTTGATTCCGCCCTGGGCCACCCGCATTCGCAGTCCGTCATCGTGTGCGCGCACGAATCCGTCGGCGTCGGCCACTCGCAACGCTTCCCACATCTCGTCGTCGGTCGCGTCCGCCTTGCCGTAGCGCAGGTTGTCGGCCACGGTCCCGGAGAACAGGTAGCCGCGCTGGGGAACCAGCCCGATCGCGGACCAGAGCCGCTCGGTGTGGTAGTCGCGGACATCGACGTCGTCGATGAGGACGGCGCCGCCGGTCACGTCGTAGAGCCGGCAGATCAGCGACACCAGCGTCGACTTGCCCGAACCGGTGCTGCCGACGATGGCCGTGGTGGTGCCGGGCCGTGCCGTCAACGAAATGTCTTGCAGCACCGGGCGGTCGGCGCCCGGATAGGTGAATGTCGCGCCGCCCAACCGCACCATCCCGGTGATCCCGCCGCGCGGGAAAACCGGCGTCTGCGGGTTGGTGACCGCGGCTTGGGTGGCGAGCACCTCGGTGATCCGTTCGGCGCACACGGACGCTCGCGGCAGCACCACCAGCGTCATGGTCGCCATCAACACCGCCATGAGGATCTGGGTGAAGTAGGCCAAGAACGCGGTCAGCGAGCCGACCTGCATTTGGCCGCGGTCGATGCGCAGCCCACCGAACCAGATCAGCGCGACGCTGGACACGTTGACGGTCAGGGTGGTCACCGGCAGCATCACCGCTTGCCAGTTGCCGGCGGTGAGCGCGGTGTTCGACAGCGCGGCGTTGGCGCGGGCGAATCGGTCGCGCTCGTAGCCTTCGCGGGCGAACGCCCGGACGACCCGGACGCCGGAGAGCTGGTCGCGCATCACCCGATTGATGCCGTCGATCAGGCCCTGCATCCTGCGGAACAGGGGCAGCATGTGCGACATCACCCAGTAATTGGTCACGGCCATGATGGGAACGCTGACCAGTAGCAGCCACGTCAGCGCGGCCTCCTGGTGGATGGCCATGAAGATTCCGCCGATGCACATGATGGGCGCGGTGACCAGCACGGTGCTCGATATCTGAACCAGGTACTGGATCTGGCGGACGTCGTTGGTGCTGCGCGTCAACAGCGTGGGCGCGCCGAAGCGGGCGGTCTCATGCTCGGAGAAGGTGGTGATGTGTTCGAACATCGCCGCGCGCAGGTCGCGACCGAAGCCCATCCCGGTCCGCGAGCCGAAGTAGACCGCCGCGACCGCGCACAACACCTGCAACCCGGTGACCGAGAGCATCACCATGCCGAGCCTCACGATGGTGGTCGCGTCGCCCTTGGCGACGCCTTCGTCGATGATCGCGGCGTTGACCGTCGGCAGGTACAGCGACGCCAGCGTGCTGATCAGCTGGAGCACCATCAACACCGCGACCAGCCGCCGGTACGGCTGGATGTACTGGCGCAGCAGTGCCAGGAGCATTTCGTAACTGTCGCATACGGCGCGTCCGGCGGTAATGAAACGCCTGCTCAGGCGCGTCGGTGGTTGACCCGCTGAGCTGCCGCTACAGTGCATCGTGTGGACCGGCAGCGGGCTGAGCAAAAGCAGGGTAGCGGTGCGGCGTAACTCGAGGGCGCTGGCCGTTGCGGCGTCAGCCTTGATGATCCTGGCCCCCGCGCTTGCGGCGTGCTCCGATTCCGGGAGCAACAAACCGGGAGCGACGTCCTCGTCGACGCCGGGAAACTCGGAGGGCCGCCACGGGCCGATGTTCCCCCAGTGCGGCGGCGTCAGCGATCAGGCGGTGGCGGAGCTGACCAAGGTAACCGGCCTGATCAACACCGCCCGCAACTCCGTCGGCTGCCAATGGCTGGCGGGCGGCGGCATCCTCGGTCCGCACTTTTCCTTTTCCTGGTATCGCGGCAGCCCGATCGGACGTGAACGCAAGACCGAGGAGCTGTCACGGGCCAGCGTCGACGACCTCAACATCAACGGCCACGGCGGATTCATCGCCATCGGAAACGAGCCCAACCTGGGTGACTCGCTGTGCGAGGTGGGCATCCAATTCCAGGACGACTTCATCGAATGGTCGATCAGCTTCAGTCAAAAGCCGTTCCCGCCGCCATGCGACATAGCCAAAGAACTGGCGCGTCAGTCGATTGCGAACTCGAAATGAGCAGAAGAAGCGTGCCGCGCCGTTGTAGCCGTCTTGATCACCGCGCTGGTGGTGATGACGGGTTGTTCGAGGTCGGTCGGGGGTACCGCCGTCAAGGCGGGGGGCCCGACGCGCAACAACAATTCCCAGCAGCAGTATCCAAACCTGCTGAAGGAATGTGAGGTGCTCACCAGCGACATCCTGGCCAAGACCGTGGGTGCCGACCCGCTCGACATTCAGAGCACGTTCGTCGGCGCCATCTGCCGGTGGCAGGCGGCCAACCCGGCCGGGCTCATCGACATCACCCGGTTCTGGTTCGAGCAGGGCAGCCTCAGCAACGAACGCAAGGTTGCCGAATTCCTGAAGTACAAGGTCGAGACACGCAACATCGCCGGGATCGATTCGATCGTGATGCGCCCGGACGACCCGAACGGCGCATGCGGAGTGGCCAGCGACGCGGCCGGAGTGGTCGGATGGTGGGTCAACCCCCAGGCGCCCGGCATCGACGCCTGCGGTCAGGCACTCAAGCTGATGGAGCTGACGCTGGCCACCAACTCGTAAGTCAGCGCGGCACCTCGAAGGCGATCAGGGCGGCACGGCCGAGTTCGAGGCCCTTCCATTCGGTCGGCACGGTCAGCACCACGATCGCCGACGTCGGGAACTTGGCCGAGATTCGTTCGGCCGCAACGGCATCGGTGCCGGTGCCGGCCAGACCGAGCGCAAGGGCAGACATCGTCGGCTCGTGACCGACGACGAGCAGGGTTTCGACTTCGTCGCCGACCGCGTTGATCTCCTCGATCATGGTGCCGGGTGTGGCGCCGTAGAGCCGCTCGCTATAGCGCACTGGGGCGTCGATACGCGTGTTGGCCAACGTCTGCCGCGCACGGGTCGCGGTGGAGCACAAGACGGCGTCGATGGCGAGCACGTTGGCGCGCAGCCAATCACCGGCGAGTCCGGCTTGCTTGATGCCGCGGGGTGCCAGCGGCCGGTCGTGGTCGGCGACCCCGGGCGGGTAGTCGGATTTCGCATGACGCATCAACAGCAACGTGCGCTGATCTTTCACGGGAGTCACGCTAACCAATCCGAAACCGGGACCCTATGCCGCGTCGTCGTCATCGTCACCGTCCCGTAGCAGTTTTTCGGGGTGGTGGAAGGTGTTGGTGCGGGGTTGGCCGCGGTCGAGGTGGGGTGGTGGGATCCATTCGGTGTCGCGCTTGGTGTTTTTGCGGGTGGTCCAGCCGCCGGGTTTGAGCAGGCGGTGGTGGGGTCCGCAGGCGAAGGTGAGGTTGTCGACGTCGGTGCGCCGGCATTGGGCGTAGTCGGTGACGTGGTGGACTTCGGAGAGGTAGCCGGGCACGGTGCAGCCAGGGGCCGAGCAGCCGCGGTCCTTGGCGTACAGCACGATGCGTTGGCCGGGGGAGGCCAGTCGTTTGGTGTGATACAGGGCCAGCGCCTTGCCCTTGTCGAAGACCGCCAAGTAGTGATGCGCGTGGCGGGCCAGGCGGATCACATCGCTGATCGGCAACACGGTGCCCCCACCGGTCAGGCCGCGCCCGGCGGCAGCCTGCAGCTCCTGCAGTGTCGTGGTGATGACGATGGAGGCCGGTAACCCGTTGTGCTGGCCCAGTTTTCCCGAGGCCAGCAACGCACGTGCTGCCGCGAGCAGCGCGTCGTGGTTGCGCTGGGCCGTCGAGCGGGCGTCGCGGTCGATCGCTTCTTGCGTAGGGGCGCCATCCACACACGGAGTGTCGTCCAGCGGGTTGCACATGCCGGGGGCGGCCAGCTTGGCCAAAACCGCCTCCACGGTGGCGCGCAACTCGGGGGTCAACATGCCGCGCAGTTCCGACATGCCGTCGAGGCCCTGCTTGCCCAGGGTGAGGCCGCGGCGGCGGGCGCGGTCGTCATCGGTGTAGGTGCCATCAGGGTTGAGACAATCGGCGAGGTGATCGGCCAGTTCGGCGAGCTGTTCAGGGCGAAAGTGCGTGCCCGAAGTGGCCAGGTCGGCCTCGACAGCCGCGCGGGTCGCAGCGTCCACCCAGCCGGGCAGGCGGTGGAAGAACCTGCGGATCACCGCCACCTGCCCGGCGCCGAGTGCGCCCTCGCGCTGGGCGGCGGCGGTCGCGGGCAGGAGCGGATCCAGGAGTTCGCCGGTCAACCCGTGCCGTGGCCCCAAATCATCAGCCTCTTTGACGCGCCGGGAGGCTTCGGCGCGGCTGATCAACGCCGCCTCGGCGATCGCCTGCGGCAGCGTGCCGCCCAACTCCTCGGCGGTGGCCTGGTGGGCCAGCTTGTTGATCAGCGGATGCTCCACCGCCGCGATCCGCCGGCGGAAGCGCTCGCAGCGCTCCAACAGCTCCAGGCATTGCTGGGTGTTCGACGCGTCAAACGACAGCGCGCAGGCCCGGTCCAAGTCGGCATCAAGCGCGTCGAACACCGCGAGGGCGTCGGCGTGACTACTTGGACTCACACCGCCAAACTAGCCACGCCCACCGACAGAAAAGCCTCAAAAATCGCCATAGATGCACACTCGCGCAAAAGATTCCATACGCGCTAGTGGGACTCGTGATCGTGGTCGCGCCCGCGGTCGGCGGAGCCGCCAAAAACGGCCGCAAAATAGCCGCTCGGAGACCTGCCGGTCGAGGTCCCGCGTCTTGTCGGTGCGCGGACTTAAGCTCGCGATGCCCTGGTAACCACGCAGTCCGAAAGGGGGCCGCCGCCATGCGATTCCTGCACACCGCCGACTGGCAGCTCGGCATGACCCGGCACTTCCTCGCCGGTGACGCCCAGCCGCGGTACTCCGCGGCCCGGCGCGACGCAGTGGCCGGTCTGGGAGCGTTGGCGGCGGAGGTGGGCGCCGAGTTCGTCGTGGTGTCCGGTGATGTGTTCGAACACAATCAGCTTCCCCCGCACGTTGTCGGGCAGTCCTTGGAAGCCATGCGCGCCATCGGGATTCCGGTCTACCTGCTGCCGGGCAACCACGATCCGCTGGATGCCTCCTCGGTGTACACCAGCGCCCTGTTCACCGCCGAACGTCCGGACAACGTGGTGGTGCTCGACCGGGCCGGCGTCCACCACGTAAGGCCCGGGCTGGAGATCGTCGCCGCGCCGTGGCGTTCCAAGGCCCCTACCACCGACCTGGTCGCCGAGGTCCTCGAAGGCCTGACGCCGGAACCGGTCACCCGGATCCTCGTCGGCCACGGCGGGGTAGACGTCCTGGACCCCGATCGCGACAAACCCTCGCTGATCCGGCTCGCCGCGCTCGACGACGCGCTGGCGATCGGCACGGTGCACTATGTGGCACTGGGGGATAAGCACTCGCGGACCCGTGTTGGCAACAGCGGCCGCGTCTGGTACTCCGGGGCGCCGGAGGTCACCAACTTCGACGACGTCGAATCGGACCCAGGTCATGTCCTGATCGTCGACATCGACGAAACCGACCCGCGCCGCGCCGCCACGGTGGACTCGCGGCATGTCGGCACCTGGCGGTTCGTCACCATCCACCGACAGGTCGACACCCGCCGCGACATCGCCGACCTCGACCTCAACCTGGACCTGATGACCGAAAAGGACCGCACCGTGGTGCGGTTGGCGCTTACCGGATCACTGACGGTCACCGACCGCGCCGCGCTGGATGCCTGTCTGGACAAGTACGCGCGGTTGTACGCCTGGCTCGGCCTGTGGGAACGCCGCACCGATCTGGCGGTCATCCCGGCCGACGGCGAATTCAACGATCTCGGTATCGGGGGATTCGCCGCCGCGGCGGTCGATGAGCTGGTGGCGACCGCGCGCGAGGGGGACTCCGAGACCGCCGTCGACGCGCAGGCGGCGCTGGCGCTCTTGCTGCGCCTCACGGATCGGGGCGCCGCATGAAGTTACACCGACTGGTCCTGACCAACTACCGGGGCATCGCGCACCGGGAAATCGACTTCCCCGACCACGGCGTCGTCGTGGTGTGCGGCGCCAACGAGATCGGCAAGTCGTCGATGATCGAGGCCTTGGACTTGCTGCTCGAGTCCAGGGACCGCTCGACGAAGAAGGAAGTCAAGCAGGCCAAGCCCACCAACAGCGACGTCGGCTCCGAGGTGAGCGCCGAACTAAGCTGTGGGCCTTATCGTTTCATCTACCGCAAACGGTTTCACAAGAAATGCGAGACTGAGCTGACGATCCAGGCGCCGCACCGCGAACAGCTCACCGGTGACGAGGCCCACGAACGGGTCAAGGCGATGCTGGCCGAGACGGTGGACAGCGACCTGTGGCATGCCCAGCGGGTGCTGCAGTCCGCGTCGACCGCCGCGGTGGATCTCTCAGGCTGCGACGCACTGTCGCGCGCGCTCGATGTGGCGGCCGGCGACACCGGGGCGCTGTCCGGCAACGAGCCGTTGCTCATCGAACGCATCGACGCGGAATATGGACGCTACTTCACCCCCACCGGGCGCCCCACGGGCGAATGGGCCGCGGCAATCACCCGGCTGGCCTACGCCGAGGCCGCGGTCGCGGAGTGCGCGGCGGCGGTTGCCGAGGTCGACGAGCGGGTGTGTCGGCACGCCGTCCTAACGGAACAGGTGGCCGAGCTGTCCCAGCAGCACATCGCCGCCGGCCCCCGGTTCGCCGCCGCGCAGGAGGCCGCGGAAAAGATCGACGAACTGACCCGCCAGGCACGCGAGGCCGGGTTGATCGCGGCCGCCGCGGCGGCGACGAGCGCCGCGGCGGCAACCGCCCACAATTCGCGCCTGCAACTACTCGCCGAAATCGACGTCCGCACAGCCGCTGTCGCGGCCGCCGAGGTCCAGGCGCAACAAGCCGCCGACGCGCGTTCGGCCGCGCACGTCGAAGCCGAGGCCGCCGACGTCGCGGCGCAGGAAGCCGCCGAAGCCCTTGCGGACCTGCAACGCCGTGCCGAATCGGCCCGGCGCACCGTCGCTCAGCTCGCCGACCGCGAAGAGGTCGACCGGTTGAGCGCCCGATTGGCCAAGATCGATGCCATCCAGCGGGACCGCGAGCACGTGTGTGCAGCACTCAGCGAGATCGCCATCACCGAGCAGCTGCTGCGACGAATCGAGACCGCCGCCGCCGCGGTCGATCGCATCGGCGACCAATTGGCGTTGTCGTCCGCGGCGGTCGAGTTCACCGCCGCCGCAGACATCGGACTCTCCATCGGCGACCAACGAATCTCGTTGTCCGAGGGCCAAACCTGGTCCATGACTACCACCGGACCCACCGAGGTCCAGGTGCCTGGCGTCCTGACCGCGCGGATCACCCCTGGCGCGACGACCCTCGATGTCCAAGCGAAACACGCTGCGGCACAAGAGGAGCTGGCCGCGGCGTTAGCCGCCGGTCGGGTGGCTGACCTCGCTGTCGCTCGGTCCGCCGATCAGCATCGCCGCGAACTGCAGGGCAGCCGCGACCAGCTGAGCGCCACCCTGGCCGGCCTGTGCGGTGACGAAGGGATCGACGAACTGCGCTCGCGGCTCGCGCAGTTGCGGGCCGGGCAGCCGGCCGAGGTCGACCTCCCCGTGGCGGACACTGGTGCCGCGCGCGCCGAACTCGATGCGCTCGAGGCGACTCGCCTGGCCGCGACGGCCGAATGCGACGACCGTCGTCGGAACGCCACCGCCGCCGCCACCCGGCTCACCGAGTTATCTATCCGCGCAACGGTTCTCCAGAACGCTTTGGAGACTCAACGCGGCGAGCTCAACGCGGCCACCGACCGGTTGGCCCAAGAGCGTGCGTCGGCTGCCGATGACGATCTCGCGTCGTCGGCGGACACAGCGCTGCAAGCGGCGCGGACCGCTGAACGTCGTCGCGCCGAACTGGCCGACGGGCTGGCAGCGGCGAGGCCGGACGCGGTGCACGCCGAATTGGAAGATGCCACAAAAGCAATAGAGGAACTGCGCGAACGCTACGAAGAGGCCGCCCGAGCGTTGCGCGAGATCACCATCGAACTCTCGGTGTTCGGCCGCGAGGGGCGCCAGGGCAAGCTCGACGCCGCGGAGACCGAACGCGAGCACGCCGCCAGCGAGCACATCCGGGTCGGCAGCCGGGCCCGAGCCGCGCGGCTGCTCCGCTCGGTCATGACGCGCCACCGTGACACCACCCGTCAGCGGTACGTCGAGCCCTACCGCGCGGAACTGCAACGGCTCGGCCGCCCGGTGTTCGGGCCCACGTTCGAGGTCGACATCGACAGCGACCTATGCATCCGCAGCCGCACGCTCAACGGCGTCACGGTGCCCTACGAATCCCTGTCGGGCGGGGCCAAGGAGCAGCTCGGCATCCTGGCGCGGCTGGCCGGCGCCGCCCTGGTCGCCAAGGAGGACGCCGTTCCGGTGGTGGTCGACGACGCGCTGGGGTTCACCGATCCCGACCGGCTGGCGAAGATGGGGGAGGTCTTCGACACCGTCGGCACTCATGGGCAGGTGATCGTGCTCACCTGCAGTCCCGACCGGTACGACGGCGTCAAGGGCGCGCACCGCATCGACCTCAGCGCCTAGCACCACCGCCCTGAGCTGCGTCAAACGCCGCCTGTGGACCGGCGCAGCGGTGCCCGTCGGCGGTCCCGGCAGAATGGGATCATGGCGGGCCGACAGCGATGACGATGAACGCGAAGCGGCGCCGGGTGCAGGAGAAGCTGGCGGCATTACCCGGTGTGCGGCCTGTGCGCCGGCCGATCTCGCCGGGAAGCCGCGAAGAGTTCGATCTGTACTACGTGCGCACCGGCCGAAAGTCCGCCCACCCGCTGGTCATCATCCCGGGAGGTCCCGGAGTGGCGTCGGTGCAGATGTACAAGGGGCTGCGGCGCCGCGCGGCCGCGGCCGGCCTGGACGTCATCATGATCGAACACCGCGGAGTGGGCATGTCGCGCCACGACGACTCCGGCGCGGATCTGCCTCCCGAGGCGATCACCGTGAACCAAGTCGTCGACGACATCGCCGCCGTGCTCGACGACGCCCACGTCGACTCGGCCGTCATCTATGGCGCGTCGTACGGCACCTACATCGCCTCCGGAGTCGGTGTGCGCCATCCCGGCCGGGTGTGGGCGATGGTCCTCGATTCGCCGCTGCTGTCGCGGCATGACATTGTGATCGTGCGCCGCGCGATCCGTCGGCTGTTGCTCCGGGGCGATAGCCCCGAAACCGCCGCGCTGGCACCCAAAATGCGCAAACTCGTCGGCGCGGGAGTGATGACCGCGGCGGCCACCCAGGTCGTGGCGACGGTCTACGGATACGGCGGCGCCGGCCTGCTCGAGCGCCAACTCGACCTGCTGCTGGATGGCCGAAAGCTGCTGTGGTGGGCGATGTGCCGGTTCACCACCCTGAGCAACCTGCCGTATCGCTACGAGGAAGACCTGGTGAGCCGCATCGCGTTCCGCGAACTCGACTACGCCGCCGAACCCGACGGCCTACCGCTCGACCCCGCCATGGCGGAACGTGAGGTGCGCACGCAGACGACAACTTTCGAGGACGAGCCCTACGACCTGGCGGCCGAGATGCCGCATTTCGGCTGGCCTACCGCGGTGGTTTCCGGCGGTCGCGACCTCATCACTCCGCCGGCGGTCGCCGAGCGCGTCGCCTCGCTGCTGCCCAACGCGGTGCTCTTGAAGCTGCCCACCATGGCGCACAGCGCGCTGGACTTTCGCGAGCCCGCCGCGATCGCCATCGCGCGAGCGGTATGGCGCGGCGAGCTCGACGGTCTCGCCGCGAAAGCACCTGCGCTCGACGCGCTTCCGGCGCGCCTTGAGCTGCGCCTGCTGTGGAAAGCGATCGGGTTCGCCGCCGCCGTGGAGGGCGCCCTGCCGATTCCGGCGCGATTGCGCCGGATCAGCCGCGCATGAACCCGATGGCGGTGTAGCGCAGGTCACCGAGACCGGCCGCGCCGAAATTGGCCAGCGTGCTGCGGACCGCGACGTCGCCCGGAGATTGCGTCAGCGGCAGGCTGAAGCCCTCGGCCCAGATGAGTTTGTCGAGATCGTTGGCCAACGCCCGCGCCCGGCCGGGATCGAGTTCTTCCAGGGTCCGCTCGATCGCCGCGTCAATCTGCGGGCTGCCGATCTTGCCGAAATTGCTCTCCCCGCCCGATAGGTAGATCTGGGTCAATGCCGACAGCGGGAACGCGTCGCCGAGCCAACCGAATTGGGCAATGTCGAAATCCCCGACGTTGATGTAGTTGGTGAAGAAGCCACTGCCCGCCCTGGCCACGAGTTCGAGCTTGACGCCGATCTGCGCGAGACTGTGCTGCGCGATCTGGGCGAACTGCCGGCTGCCCTGGGCGTCATAGAACAGATCGCGGACGACCAGCTGGCGACCGTCCTTCTCGCGGAACTGGCCGTTCAGCTTCCAGCCCAAGGCGTCGAGCTCTCGTTTGGCCTGGTCCGGGTCATAGGGGACGACCGCGTTGTTGTCCTCATACCCCTTCTGCCCCGCGACATAGATGTGGTTGCCCAACGCCACCGGATCACTGGTGAGACCGTATTGGACGACCTTGGCGATGGTGCGCCGGTCGATGCCCTTGGATACCGCCAGCCGCAGCGCCTTATCGGCCAGGATCGAGCCGGGCGCACCGTTGAACGTGAAGTGGGACCACGAGGGGGCCGGCGCGCGCCGGATCGAGATTCCCTTTGTGCGCTGCGCGATGGTCAGTTGGTCGACCGTACCGACGCCGGACGCGTCGATGGTGTTGTTCTGCAGCGCCGGCAGCCGCGCGGCGTCATCCAGCACCAGGTAGGTGATGTTGTCCAGGCGCGGTCGGGTACCCCACCATTTCGGGTTGCGGGACAACACGATCCGCTGCGTTGTCCGGTCCAGCGACGTGACGATGAAGGGGCCGGCCGACGGGCCGGGCCCGTCGAGTTGGCCCTTGTTGAACGCCTCCGGCGTGGCCGTCATGCTCCTGGGCAGCAGCATGCCGTTGCCGGCGAACATGCCGCGCCACTCGGCGTACGGCTTGGCGAAGGTCACGATGGCCTGCCGGTCGTCGACACCTCGGGTGACCGACGCGACGCGGTCGGCGCCGCTGGGGCCGGCGATCTCGAACGTCTTGTCGGCGCCGCTCAAAGCGTGGATTTGGCTGGCGATGTCTTCCCACGTGATCGGTGAGCCGTCGGACCACACTGCCTGGGGGTTGATCGTGTAGGTCACCACCTGCGGTGCCGTCCCGGTGAGTTCGACGCTGGTGAAGTAGTCGGTGTCGACCGTGGTCGAGCCGTCCGCACCGATGATGAATGCCCGCGGCAACGTGGCTTTCATCATTGCGGCGACTTCGGCCGAATTGCCGTCGATGTGCAGGATATTGAAGTTGGGTGGGAAGTCGCTGAGCGCTAGCCGCAGGCTGCCGCCGTCTTGCAGCGTGGCGGGGTCCTGCGGGTTGATATCGCTGGTCGTGCCGATCTCGGCGCTATGGCCGGTTTCCGGCATCAGGTTGATGGCCGGTGCGCATCCGGACACCACAAGCGCCATGACGAGAAGCGCCGCCGCGACCCGCCTAGACACGTTTGCCCGGATCCGGTTGTGGCACGGCGCCCAGTAGCCGCCGGGTGTAATCGTGCTGCGGGTTGTCGAACACCTGCTGGCTGTCGCCCTGCTCAACGATCGCGCCGGCATACATGACCACCACGTGGTGAGCGAGGTGCTTGACCACCGAAAGGTCATGGGACACGAAGAGATACGACAGGCCGAACCGCTCCTGAAGGTCGAGCAGCAGGTTGATGATGCCGGCCTGGATGGAAACGTCCAGGGCGGAGACCGGTTCGTCGAGCGCCAGGATCTTCGGCTGCAATGCCAGCGCCCGCGCGATGCCGATGCGCTGCTTCTGCCCGCCGGAGAATTCGGCGGGGTAGCGGGTGGCATCGGCCCGGCGCAACCCGACGATGTCGAGCAGCTCGGCGACGCGCGCGTTGGTCTCGCTCTTACCGAAACCGTTGGCCAGCAACGGTTCGGCGATTAGGTCGGACACGGGCAGCCGGGGGTCCAGTGAGGCCACCGGGTCTTGGAACACCACCTGGATGTCGCGCCGCAACGATCGCCGGCGGGACGCGCTCAGGGTCGCGACATCGGTGCCGAGCACTTCAATCGAGCCCGATTGCGGCGCAACGAGTTCCAGGATTTCGTGGAGGGTGGTCGACTTGCCCGAACCGGACTCGCCGACGATGCCCAAGGTGCGGCCCTGCCGCAACTCGAAACTGACGCCGTCGACCGCGCGGACCTCACCGACCTTGCGGCGCAACAGAACGCCTTTTGTCAACGAAAAGGTCTTGACCAGATCGCGCACGCGTACGACGGGCGGTGAGTCGCCGGATGCCGCCGTATGCGCTTCGGTGTTGACTTGGTAGATGTCGGCGGCGGGGCGTCCGTCGACCTGGTCGGTGCGGATGCAGGCCGCCCGGTGGTCGACGCCGACCGGGAGCAACTCCGGTTCGTCTGCGCGGCATTCGTCGATGGCCAGGGGGCAGCGCGGCGCGAACGGGCAGCCCGGCCCCAATCCCACCAGCGAGGGCGGCGCGCCGGGTATGGGCACCAGCCGGGTGCCCTGCGCGGCGTCCAGCCGCGGAACCGAGCCCAACAGCCCGACGGTGTAGGGCATCTGCCGATCGCGGTAAAGGTCGTACACTCCGGCGGATTCGACGACCCGTCCGGCGTACATCACCAGCGCCCGGTCGGCGAACTCGGCGACCACGCCCAGGTCGTGGGTGATGATCAGCACGCCGGCGCCGGTGATGTCGCGCGCCGTCTTGAGCACCTCGAGGATCTGCGCCTGCACGGTGACATCGAGGGCGGTGGTGGGTTCGTCGCAGATCAGCAGATCCGGGTCATTGGCGATCGCGATCGCGATGACCACCCGCTGGCGTTCGCCGCCGGACAGCTCGTGCGGAAAGGCGCGGGCGCGCCGTTCCGGCTGCGCGATGCCGACCAGCTCGAGCAGTTCCACCGCGCGTCGACGGGCGGCTTTCTTGCCCACGCGCGGCTGGTGGATTTCGATCGCCTCGGCGATCTGGTCACCGACGGTGTAGACGGGCGTCAGCGCCGACATCGGATCCTGGAAAACCATGCCGACCGCCTTGCCGCGGAACCGCGACATCGCGTCGTCGCCGAGGCCCAGCAACTCGGTGTCGTGCAACCGCACCGAGCCGCGCACCCGCGCGTACTCCGGCAACAGGCCCACCACCGCCATCGCCGAAACCGACTTGCCCGAGCCCGATTCGCCGACCATCGCCACGACTTCGCCCGGGGCGATGCTGTAGCTGATGCCGCGCACCGCGGTCACCGGTTGGCCGTCCGTCGGGAAGGTGACGGCCAGGTCGGTCACTTCCAGCAGCGCGCTCATCGGGCGCCACCTCGCAACATGCCGCTGCCGGGGTCGAGCGCGTCGCGCAGACCATCGCCGGTGACGTTGGCGCACACCAGAATCAGCACCAGCACTCCCGCCGGAAACAAGAACACCCACGGGAAGGTGGTCGCGGACTGGGTGCCATTGGCGATCAACGTGCCCAGCGACACGTCCGGCGGCTGAATGCCGAAACCGAGAAAGCTCAGCCCGGTTTCGGCCAGGATGGCCGAGGCGACGTTGAGGGCGGCGTCGATGATCAAGATGGAAGCCACATTGGGCACCACATGTCCAAGAATGATCCGGCGGCTGGATACACCCATATACCTTGCGGCCCTGATGAATTCGCGTTCACGCAGACTCATGGTCATGCCGCGCACCATGCGCGAGCTGATCATCCAGCCGAATCCGGCGAGCAGCAAAACGAGCATCAGGATGTTGGCCGAGCTCTTGGTTCGCGGCGTGACGATGGCGATGAGGATGAAGCTGGGCACCACCAGCAGCAGGTCGACCAACCACATCAGCGCCCGATCCCGCCAGCCACCGAAATAGCCCGCGATCGAGCCGACGGTGGCGGCGATGCCGGTGGAGATGACCGCCACGCAGACACCGATCAGCATCGACTTCTGCATGCCCCGCAAGATCTGTGCGAACAAGTCCTGCCCCAGCGCGTTGGTGCCCAACCAGTGCCGGGCGTTCGGCGGCTGCAACAGCGCGTCGAAATCGAGATCGTCATAGGAATACGGCAGCACGGCCGGCAGCGTGTAGCAGCCGACGAACAGCAGCACCAGCAACGCCAGCGACGCGACCGCCATTCGGTTGCGCACGAACCTGCGCAACACCAGGGTGCGGCGGGAGGTGAAGTCCGATGCTTTCGGGGCCGAAAGCCCCTGAGCGCCATCCACTTTGGGTTCGGACGTCATGACACCCGCACTCTCGGATCAAGAGCTGCGTAGAAGACATCCGAGAGTAGGCCGGCCAGCAGCACCACCGTGCCGGAGAACAGCGTGATCGCGGCGATGATGTAGGTGTCCTGCGTCGCGATGCCCTGCACCAGCCATTCGCCCATGCCATGCCAGCCGAAGATCTTCTCCACGAACACCGCGCCGGTGACCAACCCGGCCACCCCGTAGGCGAACAGGGTGGCCAACGGTATCAGCGCCGTGCGCAGCCCGTGTTTTACCAGCGCGCGCCGGCGGGTGAGGCCTTTGGCGCGCGCGGTGCGAATGAAATCCTGGCCCAGGACGTCGAGCATCGCGTTGCGCTGATAGCGGCTGTATCCGGCGGCGGCGGCCAATGCCAGGGTGAGCGTGGGCAGAATCAGATGCCGCAACCGGTCCACCAAATGGTGCCACGCACCGCCGCCCACGCCCGGCGAGGTTTCCCCGGTGTAGTCGAAAAGGTGCACGCCTAAAGCCCAGTTCACCCGCAGCGCGCCGAGGATCAGGAGGCTGGCGATGACGAACGTCGGGGTGCTGAGGACCAGCAGCGCCACCATGGTGACGAGGCGGTCACTGAGTCGATATTGCCGGATGGCGCCCCACGCACCGGCCGCGATGCCCAGGACCGTGCCCACCAGCGACCCAATGACCAGGAGCCGCAGGGTGACTCCGACGCGGCGCCAGAGTGTGGCACCGACCGGCTGGCCGGTGATGGTCTTTCCGAAGTCGCCGCGAACGGCGTGCGCGGCCCACTGCGCGTAGCGGATCGGTATCGGCTTGTCCAAATTGAGCGCGTGGGCCTTGGCGTCGATCACGGACTGCGGCGGCCGCGGGCTGCGCTGCAACAGGCTGTCCAGTGGCCGGAAGGCCACCGACGTCAGGCAGAACGTCAGAAACGATGCCAGCGCCAGCAGCACGACGTAGTTGAGCAACCGGCGCGCCAAGAAGCGAATCATCCCCGACCGCACCGCCCGTCTCGCATTGGGACAGGTTAACGAGCCCAGCCCGTACCGGCCCGCTTCGGCGGCCGGATCCTTGTGATCCGGCTGATTTTCATGCGTCAATAATCGATGGCCCGTTGTTAACATCCACCGCGGCACCGATGCAGGCAGCAAATTCCGTGCTGCGACACTCCCGAGGAGGCTTGCGTGACGGTTACCGAGGATTACCTGGCCAACAACGCCCAATATGCGAGCACCTTCCAGGGGCCACTGCCGATGCCGCCGGGCAAACACGTCGCCGTCGTCGCGTGCATGGACGCCCGGCTCGACGTCTACCGCATCCTCGGTCTCAACGAGGGCGACGCACACGTCATCCGCAACGCCGGCGGAGTCGTCACCGACGACGTCATCCGCTCGCTGGCCATCAGTCAGCGGTTGCTGGGGACCCGGGAGATCATCCTGATCCACCACACCGACTGCGGGATGCTCACCTTCACCGAGGACGACTTCAAGCGCGCCATTCAAGAGGAGGCCGGCGTCAAGCCGGCGTGGGCGACCGAAGCCTTCCCCGACGTGGCCGAGGACGTCCGGCAATCGTTGCGCCGCATCGAGGCCAGCCCGTTCGTGACCAAGCACGTATCGGCGCGCGGATTCGTCTTCGACGTCGCCACGGGAAAGCTCGAGGAAATCGAGCCGTAAACCTTCAGCCGACCTCGTAGGTGGCGAGCGCCTTCGCGACCAGCCTGCCCTCCGGGTCGACGATCTCGGCCTCGCAGTTGACCAGCGACCGGCCGCGCCACGGCACCCGACCCGACGCCGATCACGATCGCCGGCCTT
Source organism: uncultured Actinomycetota bacterium (assembly GCA_963850895.1). Classification (GTDB taxonomy): domain Bacteria; phylum Actinomycetota; class Actinomycetes; order Mycobacteriales; family Mycobacteriaceae; genus Mycobacterium. The sequence goes on from CAWKNK010000018.1 coordinate 301,650, forward strand.
CGCGCCATCGGGGAGCGCCCCCACTTGACACCGCCGGCGCGACCTGATGCTATGGATGGCAAAGCTGCCAAATATGACCGACTCTACCAGGTTTACCCGAGGAAGCTATGACCAGCGATCTGAAGGCGGGCCCCGCCGCCGGCCAGTACGAGCTGAGCCACCTGCGCTCGCTGGAGGCCGAAGCTATCCACATCATCCGGGAGGTGGCCGCCGAGTTCGAGCGGCCCGTGCTGTTGTTCTCGGGTGGCAAGGACTCCATCGTCATGCTGCACCTGGCACTGCGGGCGTTCCGTCCCGGTCGGTTGCCCTTCCCGGTGATGCACGTCGACACCGGCCACAACTTCGACGAGGTCATCGCCACCCGCGATGAGCTGGTCGCCGAGCACGGGGTGCGCCTGGTGGTCGCCTCGGTCCAGGAGGACATCGACGCCGGCCGCGTCGTCGAGCCGCGGCAGGGGCGCAACTCGATCCAGACCGTGACGCTGCTTCGCGCCATCCGGGAGAACAAGTTCGACGCGGCGTTCGGTGGAGCGCGCCGCGACGAGGAGAAGGCGCGCGCCAAGGAGCGGGTGTTCAGCTTCCGCGACGAGTTCGGCCAGTGGGACCCGAAGGCGCAGCGGCCGGAGCTGTGGAACCTGTACAACGGCCGGCACCACAAGGGCGAGCACATCCGGGCCTTCCCGCTGTCCAACTGGACCGAGTTCGACATCTGGTCCTACATCGGTGCGGAGAACATCGCGCTGCCCTCGATCTATTACGCCCATCGGCGCAAGGTGTTTCGCCGCGACGGCATGCTCTTGGCGGTCGATCGGCACATGCAGCCGCGCGACGACGAGCCGGTGTTCGAGGCGACGGTGCGTTTCCGCACGGTTGGGGACGTCACCTGCACCGGATGCGTGGAATCGGAGGCCTTGACGGTGGAGGATGTCATCGCCGAGACCGCGGTGTCCCGGCTGACCGAACGGGGGGCGACCAGGGCCGACGACCGAATCTCGGAAGCAGGGATGGAAGACCGCAAACGGCAGGGGTATTTCTGATGGCCACACCCACCACGCTGCTTCGGCTCGCGACCGCGGGTTCCGTCGACGACGGCAAGTCCACGCTGATCGGGCGCCTGCTCTACGACTCCAAGGCCGTCATGGAGGACCAGTGGGCGGCGGTGGAGCAGACGTCCAAGGAGCGCGGGCACGACTACACCGACCTGGCGCTGGTGACCGACGGCTTGCGTGCCGAACGCGAGCAGGGCATCACGATCGACGTCGCGTACCGCTATTTCGCCACTCCCAAGCGGAAATTCATCATCGCCGACACCCCGGGCCACATCCAGTACACCCGCAACATGGTGACCGGCGCGTCGACCGCCCAGCTGGTGATCGTGCTCGTCGATGCCAGGTACGGCCTGCTGGAGCAGTCCCGCCGGCACGCCTTCCTGGCCTCGCTGCTGGGCATCCGGCACATCGTGCTCGCCGTCAACAAGATGGACCTGATCGGTTGGGACAGAGACAAATTCGAGGCCATCCGGGACGAATTCCACGCCTTCGCCGCGCGCTTGGATGTGCACGACGTGGCCACCATCCCGATTTCCGCGCTGCACGGCGACAACGTGGTGACCAAGTCGGACCAGACGCCCTGGTACGAGGGCCCGGCGCTGCTGTCGCACCTGGAGGAGGTCTACATCGCCGGCGACCGCAACCTGGTGGACGTGCGGTTCCCGGTCCAGTACGTCATCCGGCCGCACACCCGCGAGCACCAAGACCACCGCAGCTACGCCGGCACCGTGGCCAGCGGGGTCATGCGTCCGGGGGACGAAGTCGTCGTTTTGCCGATCGGCAAGACCACCCGGATCACCGCGATCGACGGGCCGAACGGTCCAGTGGAAGAAGCGTTTCCGCCGATGGCCGTGTCGGTCAGCCTTGCCGACGAGATCGATATCTCGCGGGGCGATCTCATCGCCCGTACCAACAACCAGCCCCGGGTCACACAGGAATTCGACGCGACCGTGTGCTGGATGGCCGACGACGCGGCGCTGGAGCCCGGCCGCGACTACCTCATCAAGCACACCACCCGTACCACGCGCGCGAGGGTGACCGGACTGGACTACCGGCTCGACGTGAATACCCTGCATCGCGACAAGACCGCAACGGCGTTGCAGCTCAACGAACTTGGCCGCATCTCACTGCGCACCCAAGTGCCGCTGCTGCTCGACGAGTACACCCGCAACGCCAGCACCGGCTCGTTCATCCTCATCGACCCGCACACCAACGGCACCGTGGCGGCGGGCATGGTGCTGCGTGACGTCTCGGTGCAGACGGCAAGCCCCAACACCGTGCGGCACAAGTCCTCGGCTGTTGCGGAAGCCCGGCCGCGAGGCAAGACGGTGTGGTTCACCGGCCTATCCGGTTCCGGCAAGTCGTCGGTGGCCATGCTGGTCGAGCAGATGCTGCTCGAAAGAGGCACCGCCGCTTACGTTCTCGACGGTGACAACCTGCGGCACGGTTTGAACGCCGACTTGGGCTTCAGCATGGCCGACCGCGCGGAGAATCTGCGCCGGCTGGCGCATGTGGCGGCACTGCTCGCCGACTGCGGCAATGTCGTACTGGTACCGGCGATCAGCCCGCTGACCGAGCAACGCGAGATGGCTCGTAAAGTGCACGCCGCAGCGGGGTTCGACTTCGTCGAGGTGTTCTGCGATACCCCGATCGAAGAATGCGAGCAGCGTGATCCGAAGGGGCTGTACGCCAAGGCCCGCGCTGGCGAGATCGCACAGTTCACCGGCATCGACAGCCCGTATCAACCGCCGGCCAACCCCGACCTGCGGCTGACGCGGGACCGTACCGTTGAGGAGCAGGCGCAGAGCATCGTCGATCTGCTCGAATCGCGGGCTTAGCGCACCGACCCAGCCCGGCTGCGCCGAAATTCGCGCACCGAGTGGCACAATCCTGAGAGTGCGCATGTCGGCGAAGGCGGAGTACGCGGTGCGGGCCATGGTCCAACTCGCCACGGTCCCCAATGGGACGTTGGTGAAAACCGACGACCTGGCCCAAGCGCAGGGCATACCGCCGCAGTTCCTCGTCGACATCCTGACCAACCTGCGCACCGACCGTCTGGTGAAAAGCCATCGGGGCCGCGAAGGCGGCTACGAACTGGCCCGTCCCGGACACGAGATCAGCATCGCGGACGTGCTGCGCTGTATCGACGGACCGCTGGCCAGTGTGCGCGACATCGGCCTGGGGGACCTGCCCTACTCGGGGCCCACCGCGGCGCTCACGGACGTCTGGCGGGCGCTGCGAGCCAGCATGCGGTCGGTGCTGGAGGAAACAACCCTGGCCGACGTCGCCGCCAACGCCCTGCCCAGGCATGTCGCGCAGTTCGCCGATGACTACCGGACACAGGAGAGCGTGCGCCACGGCACGCCGCGCACCGGCGCGTAGGCGGTACCGCCCGCGCCCGATTCAGCCCCCCGACCCGTAGGGGCGGGTGAGGATCTCCATGGCATGTCCCGAGGGATCGCGGAAGTACACCCCGCGCCCGCCGTCGTTGTGGTTGATCTCGCCGGGCCGTTTGGCGCCCGGGTCCGCCCAGTGCTCCAGGCTGCGTGACTGGATCTTGCCGTAGATGGTGTCGAAATCCTCTTCGGACACCAGGAAGGCATAGTGCTGTCGCGGGATCTCCGCGCCCTCGGCAGCGTCCGCGTAATCCAGATTGGCGCCGTGCTCGAGTTGGACAACCATGAAGTGGCCGAACGGCTTTGGGCTGGGCAGGCCGAACAACTCGGCGAGGAACTCGGCTGACTCGCGTTTGTCCCGGGAGGCGACGATGGTGTGGTTGAAACTGATGGCCATGGCCTTCTCCTACTTCGGCGCCGTGAGCTCTAGGGCGATGTTGTCGGGGTCGCGGAACTGAAGGATGTAGGACGGTCCGATGTCTTTCACCGGCTCGTGGGCGACGCTGAGCTCGTCGAGATGCGCTGCTGCGGAGTCTAATTCGTCCTTGCTGGTGACACGGAACGCGATGTGGTCGAGCCCGGCGCGATCCTCGTGAAAGCGGTCGGTGGCAACCGGCCGCAGTCCGAGCAGCGTGCCGCCGAGGTCGTAGATGACGCCGCCGAACAGGAAGCTCAACTGCTTGCGGGTGGCTTGGTCGGCGTTGTCGGGCACCTCCAGCAGAACCGGCCAACCGAACACGCTCTCGTAGAACTGTCGGGATCGCTCGATATCGGTGACGGTGAGGCGGACGTGCGCGATGGACGTGCTGGTGAAACCCATCTGCTCCATGCTGCCACTTGCGCGCCCGGATGTTGACTCCCATGCCAGAATCGCCGTCGTGCGGATTGCGATGACGCTGCCGGTGATGGAGCCGGACTTGGATGCGGGAGTTCTGGAAAACTGGGCGCGCGCGATTGACGACGGCCCGTTCTCGTCGCTGTGCTGGGGCGAGCGCATCGCGTTCGAGAACCCGGACAACCTGACCCTGCTGGGCGCGCTGGCGGCCTGGACCACGCGGGTGCGCCTGCTGACGACCGTGATCGTGCCGCAGCTGCACGACCCGGTGATGCTGGCCAAGGCGCTGGCGACGGGGGACATGCTCTGTGGCGGGCGGCTGAGCGTGGGCATCGGCGTGGGCGGCAGGCACGAGGACTACCACGCCGTCGGCGCCGACCCGGCGACGCAGACCATGCGCGACATGGCCGAACGCGTGGCCGTGATGAAGAGGGTGTGGGCCGGCGAAAAGCTCACCGACTCGGTCCTGCCGGTGGGGCCGGCGCCGGTGCAGCCCGGCGGCCCGCCGCTGTTGGTGGGCAGCATCGGCCCGAAGACCATCCGCAGCGCCGCGGCCTGGGCCACCGGACTGGCAGGGACCACCCTGGATCTGGACGTCGCCAAGCAGAACGAGTTGTTCGACGTCGCGCGCGACGCGTGGGCGCAGGCCGGCAGGGGCAAACCCCACCTGGTGACGTCGTTCTGGTTCGCGTTCGGGTCACAAGAACAGTCCCGAGCCCAGGTGCACCGTCATCTGCGGCGCTACATGAACTGGATACCGGCGGAATACGTCGACGCCATCGCGCCGACGACCGGGTGGGCCGGCACCGAGGACGATCTGCTGGCGATGCTGCGCAAGTTCGAGGCCATTGGTGCCGACGAGGTACAGCTCATCCCGACGAGCGCGGATGTCGACCAACTGCACCGCGCGGCGGACGTGGCGGGCCGGCTCTAACCCGATGGTGGCGACCCGCCGCGCCCGGCTACGCCGCGCTTGCGATCGCCACTAGCCCGATGGTGGCGACCCGCCGCGCCCGGCTACGCCGCGCTTGCGATCGCCACTAGCCCGATGGTGGTGACCCGCCGCGCCCGGCTACGCCGCGCTTGCGATCGCCACTAGGCCGATGGTGGCGACCCGCCGCGCCCGGCTACGCCGCGCTTGCGATCGCCACTAGGCCGAAGCGCGCTCGTCGCCGGCGGCCGGCTGCTGGGGAGGCTGACCCTTGCGCAGCGTCGCCAACAACTCGCGGTACGGGCCGACGAGGTAGACGGTGTCGCCGCCGCGGAGCCAGGCGTCGCGCCGCGGGTGGAGCTCGACGGGCGCGTCCTGTCGGGTGATCGCGATGACGCGGGTTTGGGTGGACAGTTCGAACATCTTCAGCCCATCGAGTTCGCTGCCGGGCGCCACATGCATCCCGCCGACCATAAAGGAGCGCTGCCCGACGGAAAATGTGCCCAGCACCTGCAGCCCCATTGCGGCGCCGATGAACCACGGTGCGGCCAGTTCGACGGTGGACCGGACGTTTTCGAATCCGAACCGCTGCGCCACCGCGGCCCCCAGCGTGCGGTCGTAGACGCGCAGTACCAGGGGAACGTCGGTCCGGATGACGTGGGGCATCACTCGGGGGCCCAGCATCTCGCGCAGCACTATCCCGGTTTCGATATTCACCATGTCGTCCTGGGTCAGCACCGCCACCGCGCGGGAGTGCTCGACGCGGGCGGCCTCCAACGTCTGGCGCAGCGTCGCGTCTCCGAAGATCACCGGCACGTCGAGCTCGGCCGCCGCCGACAGATAGCGGTTGTTTTCGTCCCGCTCGATCACGGCGACGTCGTATCCGGCTGACCTGAGGTCGGCGACGACGCGGCTGCCGAACGAACCGAGCCCGACGACGATGACGTGATTGCGCAGATGGCGCGCGCGGCGGCGTCCGACCGAGTGGGCGAAACGGCGCGATAACAGCAGGTCGGCGATGAAAGCGACGAGGAGCGCAGTGGTTGTCACGCCGGCGAACATCAACATGATGCTGAACAGCCGCAGCCAGGTGGGCTGTTGCAGGAAGCTGAAGTCGCCGTAACCCACCGTGGCGATCGTCTCGGTGCTGAAATACAGGGCGTCCAGCCACGTCATCTTCGGATGCGGCTGATAGCTGAAGCGCAGGACCACCGTCGACCCGACCAGCAGGCACGCCGCGGCCAGCAGGGCGCGCGCGAACATGGGGTTGACGTCGTCGCGCAGGGCGCGCGCGCCGTCGACCGCTCGCCGCAGCCGGGTCAGGCGGGCGCGCGTCACTGTCGGCCGCGGGACCTTGATGCCGCGGGCGGCCAATTCGTTGGCGGTGCCGATCATCGCGGTCCAGTCACCGGCGTGTACCGACAGGTCGCGGCCCGGACACGACACCACCTCTCCCGGAGTGGCGCAGTTCTCGCCATGAATCACCGCCACCGGTGCCAGACCGCCGTAGATCTCGCGCAACGTCGCGTTACGCGGCGCCTCGGATCCGGAGACGACGAATTCGATGCCCGCCGCCTCGAACGGGTGCACGGTGTGCGCCAGACATGCCTCGACGACCGAGGGCGCCGCAAGGTCGGCGACGTCCAGAATCGCGCCGGGGCGTTTGTCGGCGGCCATCGCCGTCCGTAGCACGTCATTGGCCAGCCGTGCCACCACGCGCACCCGGGGGTTGGCTTTCCTTGCCAGCAGCGCGATTTCGAGGTTTGTTGCGTCGTCATCTCCGACGCAAATTACGGCGCGAGCACGGGCGACTCCGGCGGTGTCGAGCTCGCCGGCGGCTCTGAGCTTGACGATGTGCACACCGGCGTTGTTGAGCTCCTCGACGATCGTGGTCGCCAGCGCGTCGTCACCGCTGACGATGATGTGGCCGCGCATGGTTACGCGCGCTTCGGGTCGTCCGGCATGACCCCCACCTCTGCTGACGTTGGAGTTTTGTTCCTATGACTATCGGTCACCGTACCGATTCATGCCAGCGCGACACCGGACGCGAGCGAGACGAAGTGAATTGCAGCCGGACCGCGCGCGAGATTCGATAGCGGTATGACGCAGCCGGAACTGCCTGAGCCGCTCGCCGCCTTGACCCGGCTCATCTCGGAGCGCATCGCCGCGGCCGATTTCGCCGGGGCGTTGCCACTCATGAACGAGCTGGTCGCGGTCTGCCGCCCGATCTTGGGGGAGCGGCACCCCAACGTCTTGGACATGAAGCTTGCGCTGGTGCACCCCTGCAGCTCCAGATGGGAGACCAGGCCGGGGCCTACGCCGTTCTCGAGCAGCTGGTACCGAACTGGAGGAGGTGCTCGGTCGGGATCACATCACCACGTTGACGGCGCGCCACATGTTCGCGGACCGGCTGCAGCCAAACGGGCAGGTCGCGCTGGCCGAATGGTCGCAGCTGCTCGCCGATGAAGAACGGGTGTTGGGCGCCGAGCACCCCACCGCGCTGACGTCCAGGGACCGGGTGGCGCACAAACGCAAGGAGCTCGGGGACTACGCGGGCGCCATCGCCGAGGGCGAGCGAGTCCTTGCCGCCCGGTGCCGGGTGCTCGGCGACCGCCACGAGGACACCCTGGGTATGCGGATGTCACTGGCGCAATGGCGCGGCGAGTCGGTCGATGCCGCCGGCGCCGTGGCCGAACTCGAGTCTCTGGTCGAGGTGATGCGCGAGAAGCTGGGTCCCGACCACCGCCACACCCTGATCGCGCGGCACACCGTCGCGCTGTGGGAGTCAGAACCGGAGGACTACCGCGACAAGGTCGCCACCTGGCAGGCCCTGGTCGACGACGAAGCCCGGGTCTTCGGCGACGACAATCCCGTCACCGTCGCGGCCCGGGAGGAACTGACGAAATGGCGTGACCGTGTCGAGGAGTACCGGTGGGTGGCCGAGATGCGCGACCGCGTCGAAGAAGCCACCAAGCGGCGGCTGCGCGCCAAACGCTCAGCGACCCAGCGGTTTTCGGATGGCGAATACCTGCGGTGCTGGCTTGCCGAGCGCGGGGCCCAATTCCCGTTCTGGGCAGGCCATTACGGCGGCGACGCCGTGTGGGGCTACTCCCCGGAGTCCCTTGACGCGTTGGAGGAGCTCGTCATTCAGAAGGCCTCGACGCCCGAGCAGCTCCTGGACGAGGAGCATAGTGCGCCGTTCGTCGATGGCGCCGTGTGGTATCTCGGGGAAGTTCTGCGCCGCGGACGGTCCCTACCGTGGCAATACGCCCATGGCGATTCGGCGGATCCCACCGTCGGGCACGTCGATGTGTACGAGGTGCTCACCGGCGTGCTGCACTCCGTCGACCGCGGCGGCCTGCGCCGCACGTACGACCGCTTCACGGCATCCCGGTAAGAGCACGCACCGCGGGCCGGTAGTGATACTGGGTTGGTGCCCTTCATCGAATGCGTCGCGTCCCGCGAGATCTACCGGAGCCAATGGATGGTGCTCCGCGAAGACGACATCCGTCGCCCGGACGGCAGCCCCGGCATCTACGGCGTGGTGGACAAACCGGACTATGCGCTGGTGATGCCGTTTGACGGGTATCGCTTCCGGCTGGTCGAGCAGTTCCGGTACCCGCTCGGGGAGCGGCGGTGGGAATTTCCGCAAGGCACCGCGCCCGGCTTGGCGGACACCGACCCCTCTGAGTTGGCCGAGCGTGAGCTGCGCGAGGAAACGGGATTGAGCGCGACGTCATTCGAGGTGCTCGGCCAGCTCGATGTCGCTCCGGGCATGACCAGCCAGCGCGGGTGGGTGTTCCTGGCCACCGGAATCGGTGAGGGGGAGGCGGATCTCGAGCACGAGGAACAGGACCTGCGCAGTGCCTGGTTCGACCGCGAGGACGTCGAGCAGATGATCCGTTCGGGAGTGATCGCCGACGCACAGTCCGTCGCCGCCTACAGCCTGTTCCTGCTGCGACGACCATGAACAGTGCGGGGACCCGCCGGGTCCCCGCACTGTGGTGGCCGCTGTCAGGTCGAGGTGACGTACTGCGGGCAGTAAGCCGAAGCGGCGTCGACGGCGAACGTCTTGGAGCCCTTGGCGCTTAGACCGGTCGACTGGGCCACGGCGCTGATGACCTCCTTGCTCGAGTGACCCTGGTCGAGGGCATTGCAGACGGCGTGTGCGTCCTTGATGGCGACCGAAGCGCTCGGCGGGGTGATGCCATCCGACGCCAGCTGGGCGAGGAACGCGTCATCGACCGAGCTCGCGCCCGCGGTGGCGGCGAGGCCGAGCGCGGCCAGGCCCAGAGCGGCGGTGCCGACGACGGAGGCGGTGAAACGGCGAGGGAACATCGGGGTCTCCTTGTGTGCTGATGTGTGTTTTCTGGTGGACGCTGGGTGCGTTGATCACAGAATCAGCACGGGGCCTTAACGGCTTCTCAACGAATTCTTGGCGGGCTATCAGGGGAGCGTCGTCGAACCCCCACCATGGACCTGATGTTTAGGGGTTGGGTTGCGGTTGCGGTTCCGCGGCGCGGCGCTGGGCGCCATCGTGATCGCGGTCCCCGCGATGCCCGCGGTCGCGATGCACGCGGCGCTGCCGTCATGGAACGGGAAATACTCGCTGGTGAGGTACGCCGTCAGCAAGTCCGGCAGCAGCATGGCGGCCGGTCAATCCGAACCCACATTCAGCGCCGACTACGTCTTCGTCAGCGCGTGCTCGTCAGGCAAGTGTGTGGCCACCGCCACCAATGGCCCCACTCCCAAGAACCGCACGCTGCCCCAGCCGTCGCATTACACCTGGGACGGGACGCGGTGGGTTGAGCACTTCGACTTCCAATGGGATTGCTACATGGGCGAAGCCGTGCCGAAGGTGTGGGCGCCCGCCAGGTCGTGGGCGTTCTACGCGCCGCAGGCGGACGGATCGTTGCGCGGCACCTGGCACACCGACATCAACAGCGGCCCCTGCAAGGGAACCGTCGAAATGCCCGTGGCGGCGTTTCCCGCCGGGCCCGGATGACGCGTGAATCCTGTTGTCACCCAACTTCAGTCACTGTTGCGGCGCGGGCGTCATCGAGGCGATGTAATAGATCTCGTGCCCGGTCGGGTACCCGCCGCCATTGGTGGCGATATGAACGTGGTCGTAGTGATTGAGGGTTTCCGAGCCGAGGTCTGCAGTCCAGCTGCCCCCGCCGACGCCCGGGTAGATCTTCTGCCGCCAGATCACGTGGTTGATTCCCCATCGCTTCGCGTTCGCCAGGGCGTAGCCGGCGATCTGGTTGCCGAGCTCGATCCCCTCCGGGCTGGCGTGGTTCGGGATCATCACGTCGATCGCCAAGCCGTTGGGATGCCACGGCAGCGGGATCTTCCCGGTACCCGAAGATGGTCGTGATCTGCGGAAACAGCACGCTGATGGCGCGCTCCGCCCAAATCGTCTTGACCTGCAGCCTGTCCTCCGACCCGATGCCACGAGGCAACGCGACCTGGAACTGCTGGGCCGCGGCGGGCGCGCTGGCTACCAGCACTGCCGCTTCCGCGGGACTGGCAGTGCGCGGCGCGGTTGTCGGTGCGGCGGCTGCGCTAGTGGGGGCCGCCGCCAGCGCGTTTGGCGCGCAGCATCGCGGCTTTGTGTCTTGGGCGTAGACCATGCCGGCCGCAAGCGCGAGCGAGCCCACGATCGCCAGCCAGCGCCCCCGGCCGTTGGCAAACACCTTCTTGCCCACGAGCTGCAGCTTAGTGCCGGGTGGGGCACCTGTGGCCCGTTTTCATTGGGATTTCCAGCTCGGGCGAAAAGGCCCTCAGCGGCCCCAGGTCGGGTCCACAATGACACCATGCCCGGCCAGTCCTTCGACGATGCCAACGCTTTCCACCGGATGATGCGTCGCTTCGCGTCCACGAAGGTGGGTGTGGCGCTCCTTCGCCCCACGGCACACCACCTCGACCGACTCATCACCACGGTCACCGGGGGTAGGAGCAGCTTCGCCGGGGTCGCAACCGGCATCCCGGTTGTCATGCTCACCACCACCGGCGCCAAATCCGGTGAGCCCCGCACCGTCGCCGTGTACGGAATCCCGCACCCGGACGGCTTGGCCCTCATCGCGTCCAACTTCGGCGGCGTCAAGCATCCGGCCTGGTACTTCAACCTCAAGGCGCACCCGGAAGCGACGGTAACTATCGGCCGTGACACCTGGCACGCGAACGCAAGGCTCGCCACGCCAAGCGAGCGCGACGAGATCTGGGCGAAGGGCCTCGAGCTGTATCCCGGCTGGCGGAAGTACGAAGTGCGGGCCGGAAAACGCCACATCGAGGCGTTCGTGCTTGCGCGAGGTTGAGGCGGCTGCGCGCCGAATACCAACCGTGACGGTGGCGGCGGCGATGGACCCGTCGCGTTCTGTGGAGATTTGAGACCAGCCCGCTGCTGCGGGACTGTTGTGCCCGGCAGGACGGTCAGACGTGAACGGCAATAGGGGGCACCGCTGCTTCTTAACGATGTAGTCACCCGCACCTATTGTCTGACGGAGGGCGTAGATGCGACCGATCCCTGTCCTTCCGCTACTGGTCCGGATCCCCGTAGATCGGGGCGCCAAACTGAATTGGGCCACCGAGATGGAGGTTCGGCCACCGCGCTGGGGCCGATCATGAGCCTCCCTGGCCGGGCGGTAGGGCCAGACCATGACCCGCTGGCCGAGTTTGCGCTGAAATCCGACGGGTATTTCCTAACGGCCGTTCGGGCGTTGTGTTTGTGGTAGGGAATTGCACGGCGGCGCCGTTAAGCAGTCAGCGCGCTGGTCCGATTTCGGCATTTCGCGCACATCCATGCCCAATTCCAGGGGAGTTCACATGCCGGAGAATCCGCAGAACACCTCGGACCCGGCACAGAATCCGCTGGTAGACGTGGCGCTGGCGCTGCGCGATGTCGCTCGGTCGCTGGAGGCTGAGCCGGATCTGCACCACACTGTCGAGGGCATCGTTGCCGCGGTCACCGATACGGTTCCCGGCGCGGAGAATGCCGGGGTGTCGCTATGGGAAGGCAAGTCCCTGCGGACCGTCGCGGCGACCAGCGACCTGGTCGAAAAAGTCAACAACCTCGAGCACAGCCTCAACGAAGGTCCCTGCCTCGATGCCCTGCACATGAGGCGCACCTACCGGATCGACGACATGTCGCACGAGCCGCGGTGGCCGAAATTTGCCGCGACCGCCCGAGCTCACGGCATCCAGTCGATGCTCGGCTATCGACTCTTTACCAGCGGCAGAACGCTGGGAACGTTGGACCTATACTCCACACAGCCGAACGCTTTCGATGCCGAGGCCGAAATCATTGGGGAGTTGTTCGCCGCACACGCCGCAATCGCGCTGATCGGGTCCACCCAGCACGCCGAATGGCTGACCGCGCTCAATTCCCGCGACACCATCGGGATGGCCAAAGGAATCCTGATGCATCGCGAACGCCTCACCGACGAGCAAGCCTTCACTTTGCTCCTCTCCACGTCGCAAAAGGCCAACATCAAAATCCACGACCTCGCCGTCTGGCTGGTGGACCAAGCCAATAACACGGCACGCGGACGCCACGAGTAGCGCATTTAATGTGAAGGAATGGTCGTCCTTGTGACCCGCCGCAAGAGTCGCGGCGATCGCATTGGAAAATCGCATAAGGGTTTCGCGGGCCGGAGTTTCCTCCTTACGCTGGCCCGCGCCGGGGTGCGATCGTGTCCCGGTCGACGGCACCCCGAATCTTTGGGAGCCTTTTGATGAACCCTGATTGCAGTGCGGGCACGACGGGATTCGAGCAAACTGCCCCGGCGTTGTATCGGCGTGTTACGGTCAACGACGCGGGGAGTCGATTCTGCGACACGCTTTTCATGCCGGACACCTACGGCCGGGCACCAGAATGACCTCGACTCCCTTAAGGACTCATCATGAGACCGATCAACCGCACCACAATCCTCACCCGTAGCGGTCTATGCCTGGCGGCAACCGCGTTCATAGCCGTCCCAGCTCTTGGAGCAGCCCCAGTTGCACGCGCCGAATGGGACATACAGGCATACGACCAATGCATCGCGATCGGCAGATTCTGGGGTGACTGCTGCGCACAAAGCGGTGGAGTTCCCTCGAGCGACTATCGTAAGTGCGTGGCGCCTGCCTCTGTGCAGCAAAGCATCCCACCACCACCGCCGAGACAGGGGCCCCCAGCACAGGCTCCCAATCAGGGACATTCGCCCTAAATCCTGACCACGCCGGCTCGAACGCTGTGTCTTGGCCAGAGCAAAATCGGCTTGGCAAAAATCCCGACCGCGTAGCAGTCGGAGCCGAGTGTGGTGGAAAAACTTGGCCCCCAGACCCGGTGCGAGTCTCAGGGTTGTACAGACCGCGACGGGCGCGACTCGCTAGCGGTCGCGGCGCTTCTGGCAAAAAATCGCGAGTCGCCTTGCGCTCAGACCAGAAGCTTCTTCTCCCCAGCGTTCGACGTGCTGCGCGCCGGCAAGGATGGGTACGTCGATCAGGGTGTCGGTGAGGTTCTGTGCGGCTTCCCACCGGGCAAAGTCACCCGCTTCGACACTCGCAGCGCGGTCGGCTTGGTCGCCGAGATCAAGATCGCGGGCACACCTCGCGGCGACGAAACCTTGCAGCTGGCGAGCGAAGACATGCTGTCCGCCTCGATCGGGTTCATCGCCGGGGAAGCGGTGTGCAGCTCGACCACGTCACCCGCACCCGCACCGTCGTGGATGCCGAGCTCGATCACCTCGCACTGACCATGTCACCGGCATATAACGGCGCCGAGGTGATCGGCGTGCGCGCCACACCCCGCCTCGACCAGTACCACCGCGACCCGGTCTCCGCGTGGGCCGAATGGTACTGCGACCCGGTCGTGCAGTGAGCGCACCGCCGCACCCGACGAGGGTGGTAAGCCGGTGACCGCCAATGGCCGGACCAGCCGCAGAGATACGGCTGGGAGCATCAGCAGGAACGCGCCAAGGTCGCCCCGCTTGTCGCAGCAGGACGGGCGATCTGTTGGCGTTGCCGGCGACTCATCCAGCCGGGCGAACCATGGGACCTCGGACATCACGACCTGGACAGGTCGCGATACATGGGTCCCGAGCACGCGGCGTGCAACCGCGGTGCAGCCGAGCGACGCAGAGCCCTGCGCCGGAACCGGCCCCCAGCAAAGGCTTTGGAGATCTTCAAGACCACCCCGAGACCCTTTGCAGACCAATAACTTCGCCGCAACGGCGGTGCCCATCCGGCATCGTAACCACAGCGGCCAAAACGAACTTTTGACCCACGCGTTAGGGCCTATGGCCCCTTTGCGGGCGCTGGGAAGCAGAGCGTTAATGCAGAAATGATCAGTGTGAAGGGTATTGCCACCATCAGCGGTATTGCCGCGTTCGGAGCTGTCAACGCAACCGTGCTGGCGCCCCCGGCCAACGCCGACGACACGTGGGCGGCTGTGGCCTACTCGCAGAGCGCGGGAATTGCAGGCGGCGCGTGGAACTATCCGACGAAAGAGGGCGCTGAAGACAGGGCCATGCAAGAGTGCGCCAGCCGCCCCCTGCATACCAACCTGAACCCGCCAGCGACTGCAAGGTGGCAACCTCCGGTAGGGCTCACTGCTTTGCGCTGGCGATAGGTCCAGAGTCGACCAAGAATTACTCCGGTGGCTATGGTGCGACAGTCGAGGAAGCCAAGAACATGGCGCTGTTGCACTCTAGAGGTTGGGCCGAAACCTGGTTCTGTCAGGACGACGGAGGACCCGCTGGATCAAGCCACCAAGCCCATAAGGCAGGCGAATGACGACGCGCGGGGACTGTGCCCCAAGTTGATTCGCAGTTTTTAGATCAAGATCACCCGACTCTTGCGAGTCAGGGCGCTTGCACACACAGAGCCGCGTTTTTTCCGAGACTCGTTCCCGACTCTTGGACAGTTCCACTGATTTACACACAGTGAAAATTTGTAAAAACCAAAAGGCAAGCAGCGCAACGCTTTCCGACCCTGCGGGAATCATCGAAATTCGTTTGCGATACACAAGGATTAGCGTCTGATCTCTCTGATTCGTACCAGGCCGCACAGCTGGTTCACCAGGGCCGGGCGACCGCAGCCGGGCAAGCGGCACGGACCCACGTTGACCCGTGGTCGCCCACGCTTAGCTGGCTGCTCGCCAGTTCCTTCACCGCTCTCCCATTCGACCATCGCGACCGCCCCCGCCGCGTCGGGTGGAACAACATCGGCAACCTCGCCACGGTCCGCAGCGGTAATCGGTGCGTTGTGCTTGCGGCATTGCATCTCCAGTGGGCCGCGCGGCAGTTCTCTAATGTGTGCGATCCACCCTTGGACAGCGCAATTTCGTGGTCAATGACCGGAGCGAGTGGCTCGTATTCGCTGCCCGGCGCACGAACGTTGCGCAGACGCTCTGGTATCTCCTGCCCGCATATGTGGCATGTCCAGTCGTCGCGCTCGAAGACTGCACTCGCGATCACCATGCCGACTTCAACGCCCGATTGCTCGGCTCGACGAACGGCGGTGCGGGCGCGCACTAGCTCCTTCTTGCGACGCGCGCGGTGCAGATCGCAGCGTCGTCGACTCGGCCCTCGACCAGACGGGCGAGGGTCAAACATTGTGTCGCAGTCGGCGCATTTGACGAGCATCGCTGGCACAAATTTTGCCAGCTGGCACCGACACCAGTCCTCCCACCGAGTCCTGTCTGCTCCGCTAGCTCGGACAGCGCGTCGGCGATCACTGCGTCGTGCCAGCTCATGCCGGCGAAGCAGCTTTCGGCGTGCAGCGGCGACGTTAGTCCTGCAACGCATCCCGCGGGGGTGAGTCGTGGCCGAGTAGGTCGGTCGGTACACGGACGATCAGCTCGAGCGCCGCAGCCTCGGGGTCGGCGGGGTTGTCCGGGACGGTGTATAGGCGGTGCTGGTCATGGCGACTCCAGTCGGTTCGGAGCCGCGCCGGAATCTGTCCTAAAGTTCTGCAAATCTTGCGCGGAGGCACATTTGCGCTGGTCAGAGCGGTGCCCCGGCAGGATTCGAACCTGCGGCCTTCTGCTCTGGAGGCAGCCCAGACCAGGTCATAGCGGTCTATCGCCGGTTGTATGCGTCCGGGTCGGTGGGTCGGATTTGCCGCCTGAGCTGCACTTCTAAGCCACGCCGGGCTATAGCGGTCCGCGGCCGTCCGTGGGGGAGTTTCTGACGAGTTGTGACAACGTCGTGACACCGGGCCATCCTTAAACACGTCGCCGGCGACTAGCTGCCGGGTCCTGCGACGGTGAGTTTCACCACGCGGCCGGTGTCGGCGATCTTCGCCCCGAACCGCCACGTCGCCCGACTGTCCTCGGCGAACGCCCAGTCGAAGCTGGTGCCCCGTCGCTTCGGTGGCGGGGTGCAGCCGGTGTTCCTGACCCTGTTGGCGGTGGGTGGCCCTACTTCGGGTCTAGCGGACGGGCCCGCAGGACTTTCGGTTCTGCAACCAGTGGACTTTCGCCAGTAGCTACGCGCACGGCTCACGGGATTAGCTTTCCCAATCAGGTGTCAGTGCTAAGGCGGCGAATCAAATGACCACGAAAACGGCACTGGGAGCGATGGCTGCGGGCCGGCCGCGCCGGCGGCGCTTCCCACTGTGCGCCATCGCGGCGGCGGTGATCGCGGTGTCCGGGTGTCCTACGGCCCATGCCGACGCGGACGGTTACCTGCGCTGCGTAAAAGGCGGCTTGGGTGGATACGTCCCGAATAACGACGCGCTTAGCGTCGGCCGGACGGTGAGTCAGCTGCTGGCGGCCAACCAACCACCCGAGGCCATCGCGAACAGGCTGTATAGCAACGGGGCAACGGGTTTCACCCTGAGCGAGTGTCAGACGATCGTGGCCTGCGTGCAACGCAATCAGCCGCTCTAAGAGCAGCGGCTCGCACGCTCGCGGGTCTACAGCAGAATGCTCCGAACGGGGGTGAGCCGAACCCTTACCGAGATCGCCAGGGAGGTGGTGGCGTGATGAAAAGACTTCGGGCTGTTGTGATGATCGTGAGCGCGGCGCTGCTGAGCGCGCCAGTGGCTTCGGCCGATCCCGGCTGGGGTCCCGACCCCTGCGACGGTGGCGGCTACTGTGGCAACGGTGGTGGTGGCGGGGACTACGACCACCCCGGCCCCTGGTACCCCGGCAGGTTGCTGTTCGGCCCGCCCGGCTGTGTCAGCGGCCCGCTCGGCTTCGTCGAGGTCTGTAAGTAGGACATCGGGTTGGCGGTGGACCCGGTCGATGGTCGGTTGCGTCTTGGCGGCGATGCCGGTGGCGTCTTCCCAGATGGCCTAGGGTCGAGGGCGCGCGCCGCAAACCCGGCCTGGGATATTTCGGCCTCGTGTGCAAACCGGCAATGCATGGGATGCCGCGCTGCCGAATGCCGTCGGGTCACCCCGCCACCCTGGGGTGCGACGTTCGCCGCGTGAGCGCCGCCGAACGCCGACTATTGGCTCAGCTTGTTGGGACTTTCGCCACTAGCGGCGCGGATCGTTGGCGCAGTTAGCTCTCTGGCTGAGTCTGGGCGCACCCACTTCAGAGAGGGCAACCGACATGGCACGTAAAGAAGTCAGGCGGGTCAAGGCTTCCTGGAGCGAGCTTAGAAGGGGCGACACCGAGGTCACCGCCGACGCGATCTGCCGACATGCGAAGGCCGCAGGACAGATCACCGCATGCGACGTCGACAACCTTGTGCTCGTGGACCGCGATGGCCTCCGCTTGGTCGCGGTGAACGATAGCGGGCATTTCGATCAGGCCACCGCCGATCGTGTCTTGAAGGCACTGCGCTCCCCGGCTGACTACTAACCCTGCCGCGCGCAACGGCGTTCGGGTTACCGGCCCCACCTAGGGACTAAAGGCCCTGTAGCAGCCGACGCCAGGCGCCCTATCGTCAACAATCTGGCGTAGGCACGCAGGCGAGTGGAACCGAACCCTGTTGGGGCTACGCCGCGAAGGGTGGCCCGCCCGCAACCCCTCGGGCGGGCCACTCGCCACAATCAGTCCCCCGACGACCGGACCTTGGTCACCAGTGCCGCGAGTGGTGTACCGGCGGTTGCCGCTTGCGGTTCCGGGCGAGGTTGCAGCCCCAATGGCAAGGCAGGATCAGCCCGCGGTTGCTGCCTCCCTTGCCTACCGGCTCAACATGATCGGCTGACCAGGCGCCGAGGTCGGGCCACTTCAGTTCCATGTCGATAGGCAAACGGCACTGCCAGCAGATGTCGCCTTCGGGTGAGTGTTTCAGCCGTGCTCGTTTGCGCTGGTAATGACGGTCGGATGTTCTCGACGTGGCGGTCAGCTTCCAGGTCCGAGGATGGTGAACTTGCCGATCCGCTCCGGGCGCACGACGACGTGCCCGAATCTCCATGTGGCTCTTAGTCCTACGCCGTCGCTGCCGAAGAACGCGTGCTCTGATGTGGCGATACGGTCGACGCCGGGACCGATCCGATTACCGGCCAGCGTCGGCAAGTGCGGCGCCGGTTCACCACCGAGCGGGAAGCGCGCAACGAACTCGGGAAGATCACCAACCAGGCGTCCACCGACACCTTCGTTCCACGCAAAGCCGTCACCGTAGAGCAGCTATGCGAGGACTGGTTGGCGTCGCTGCACAACGCCCGCGCAACAACACTCAACGCCTACCGATACAGCGTCGCGCCGCTTCGGCAACGTCACGGCGACCTACCCGTGCAGAAACTCACACGGCAGGATCTGGACCGGCTACTAAGCGACCTTCGCGCAGGCGGCACTAAGACGACCAAGGGTCGCACGCGCCGGGCATGGTCGCCGCGATGGCTCAATAAGGCCATCGACGCGTGGCGGGCTGTCCTGGCCTATGGCATTGAACGTCGCGACCTGTCGCACAACGCGGCAGCGCCGATGAAGAAGGTCCCGCGGCTGGCCGTGGAGATGCAGACTTACACGCCCGAGGAGATTCGCCGCGTCCTCAAGACGGCGGATAAGGACCGGAATGGCCATCTGTGGTACCTGGCGCTGTCCGGCCTTCGCCGCGGTGAGATCGCCGGGCTGCGGTGGTCGGACATCGACGTGGCAGCAGGCACCATCACCATCGCCCGCAGCCGGGTCCAGGCGGGCGCCGGCAACGTCGTCGAGAACGCACCCAAGACGCTTTCGTCATGCCGCACCCTGCCGCTCGATGAGGGCCTCGTTAGCGTCCTCAAACGGGCCTCAGCGCGTTACGCGGAGGAGCGGCTGTCACTCGGTGCGGCGCACCGGGATTCCGGCTATGTCGCGGTCAACGAGATCGGTGAGCCGTACACGCCCGACACGCTGACCCGGATGTGGCACAAATTGACCAAAGCCGCCGGGGTGCGACCGATCCGGCTGCATGATGCCCGCCATTCCTGCGGCACGGCGCTGCATCTGCGTGGGGTTCCGCTGGCGGTCATCGCCAAGTGGCTGGGACACGCTGACGCTGCCACGACGGCGCGGATCTATGCCCCCTCCCAGGACGAGGCGTTGCGTGATGCCGGGAAGAGTTTGGGCGCAGTTGTGACATCCTCGTGACACTCAGCCCTGTTTCGAATGTTAGGGCGACAACGGGATTCGGATCAGCGCAGGTCAAGCGGTGTTTTGGCTGGTGCCCCCGGCAGGATTCGAACCTGCGGCCTTCTGCTCCGGAGGCAGACGCTCTATCCCCTGAGCTACGGGGGCGCTACGACTTTGGTGTTGCGCCATTGGGCCCCGCCAGACTAGCGCATCGCAGTGACCGCGCGGCCACCGCAATGGATTCGGGGCGCGGGCACCTCAGCCAATAGGATGGACGCTCGTGACCCCCGCTGACCTCGCCGAGCTGCTCAAAACCACCGCCTCCGCGGTGTTGGCCGAGCGTGGGCTGGAGGCTGCCGCGTTGCCGGCGACGGTCACCGTGGAGCGGCCCCGCATTCCCGAGCACGGCGACTACGCCAGCAACCTGGCGCTTCAGCTCGGCAAGAAGGTCGGCGTCAACCCCCGTGAACTGGCCGGCTGGCTGGCCGATGCGCTGTCACAGGCCGACGGTGTCGCCTCGGCGGAGGTGGCTGGACCCGGCTTCATCAACATTCGCCTCGAGGCGTCGGCGCAGGCCAAGATCGTCAACGCCGTCATCGGCGCCGGCGCCGGCTTCGGCCACTCCGACGCGCTGGGCGGCCACAAGATCAACCTGGAATTCGTCTCGGCCAACCCCACCGGGCCGATCCACATCGGCGGCACCCGCTGGGCCGCCGTCGGTGACGCGCTGGGCCGGCTGCTGACCACCCAGGGCGCCGACGTTCTGCGTGAGTACTACTTCAACGACCACGGCGCCCAGATCGACCGGTTCGCCAGCTCGCTGATCGCCGCCGCCAAGGGCGAACCGATCCCCGTCGACGGCTACGCCGGCGCCTACATCAACGACATCGCCGCGCAGGTGCTGCAGAAGGCGCCCGACGCGCTGAGCCTGTCCGACGCCGAAATGCGCGAGACGTTCCGCGAAATCGGCGTCGACCTGATGTTCACCCACATCAAAGAGTCGTTGCACGAGTTCGGCACCGACTTCGACGTGTACACCCACGAAGACTCGATGCACACCAGCGGCCGGGTCGACCAAGCCATCGCCCGGCTGCGCCAGACCGGCAACATCTACGAGAAGGACGGCGCAACCTGGTTGCGCACCAGCGCTTTTGGTGACGACAAGGACCGCGTCGTGATCAAGAGCGACGGAAAGCCGGCATACATCGCCGGTGACATCGCCTACTACCTGGACAAGCGGGAGCGCGGCTTCGACCTGTGCATCTACATGCTCGGCGCCGACCACCACGGATACATCGCCCGGCTCAAGGCCGTGGCCGCCGCGTTCGGCGATGACCCCGCGACCGTCGAGGTGCTCATCGGGCAGATGGTCAACCTGGTCCGCGACGGCGCGCCGGTCCGGATGAGCAAGCGGGCCGGAACCGTCATCTCGCTCGACGACCTGGTCGAGGCGATCGGCGTCGACGCGGCACGCTACAGCCTGATTCGCTCCTCGGTCGACACCCCGATCGACATCGACCTGGCGCTGTGGTCGTCGGCGTCGAATGAAAATCCGGTCTATTACGTGCAATACGCGCATGCCCGGCTGTCGGCACTGGCCCGCAACGCCGCCGAACTGGGTTTGATCCCCGACACCGGGCACCTCGAGCTGCTCAGCCACGACAAGGAGGGGACGCTGCTGCGCACCATCGGGGAGTTCCCCCGGGTGCTGGAAACGGCTGCCTCCCTGCGGGAACCACACCGGGTATGCCGTTATCTGGAAGATATGGCCGGTGATTACCACCGGTTCTACGACTCGTGCCGGGTATTGCCCCAGGGCGACGAACAGCCCACCGACCTGCACACCGCGCGTTTGGCGCTGTGTCAGGCCACCCGCCAGGTGATCGCCAACGGGCTGGCGATACTCGGCGTGACCGCTCCGGAGCGAATGTGAACGTACACCCGGCCGGCCCTCGGCACGCCGAAGAGACCCGGCACCCCAATAGCCCGCCGCGACCGCAATCTTCCGACGAGCTGCTGCGGCTTGCGCCGAATGTGTGGCCGCACAACATCGTTCGCGACGAAACCGGTGTCGCCAGCCTCGCCGGAATCCCGCTGACCCAGCTCGCTCAGGAGTACGGCACCCCGCTGTTCGTCATCGACGAGGACGACTTCCGTTCCCGGTGCCGCGAGCTCGCGACCGCCTTTGGCGGCGGCCACAACGTGTGCTACGCGGCCAAGGCCTTCCTGTGCAGCGAGATTGCCCGCTGGGTCGACGAGGAAGGGCTCTCGCTCGATGTGTCCACCGGCGGCGAGCTCGCCGTCGCGCTGCACGCTGGCTTCCCGCCGGAGCGGATTACCTTCCACGGCAACAACAAATCCGTCACGGAACTGACCGCGGCGGTCAAAGTCGGTGTCGGGCACATCGTCTTGGACTCGATCACCGAAATCGAGCGCCTCGATGCCATCGCGGGCGAGGCCGGCGTCGTCCAAGACGTCTACGTTCGTCTCACTGTCGGGGTCGAGGCGCACACGCACGAGTTCATCTCCACCGCACACGAAGACCAGAAGTTCGGGCTGTCGGTGGCCAGCGGCGCGGCGATGGCCGCGGTGCGCCGGGTATTCGCCTCCGATCACCTGCGACTGGTGGGGCTGCACAGCCACATCGGCTCACAAATCTTTGACGTCGACGGCTTCGAGGTTGCCGCGCACCGCGTCATCGGATTGCTCCACCACATTGTCGACGAATTCGGCGTCGACAAGACGGGTCAGATCTCGACCGTGGATCTCGGTGGCGGACTGGGGATTTCATATCTGGGAACCGACGACCCGCCCCCGGTGGCCGAACTGGCGGCCAAGCTGACGGCCATCGTCGGCAACGAGTCGGCAGCCGTGGGGCTGCCCACCCCAAGACTGGTGGTGGAGCCCGGGCGTGCCATCGCCGGGCCGGGGACCATCACGCTGTACGAGGTGGGCACCGTCAAGGACGTCGACGTGAGCAGCACGGCCCAGCGCCGCTATGTGAGCGTCGACGGCGGCATGAGCGACAACATCCGCACCGCGCTCTACGACGCGCAGTACGATGCCCGGCTCGTCTCGCGGGCCAGCGACGCACCGGCAACGCTGGCCCGGATCGTCGGAAAGCACTGCGAAAGCGGCGACATCGTTGTGCGCGACGCGTGGGTGCCCGACGACCTGCGACCCGGTGACCTGCTCGGGATAGCCGCGACCGGCGCGTACTGCTATTCGCTGTCGAGCCGCTACAACATGATCTGCCGGTCGGCGGTGGTGGCGGTGCGTGCGGGGCGGTCCCGCCTGATCCTGCGCCGCGAGACGGTTGACGATCTACTGAGTCTGGAAGTGAGGTGAACTGTGCCCCATGACGAAAAGCCTGTCGGCGTAGCGGTACTCGGGCTCGGCAACGTCGGAAGCGAAGTTGTCCGAATCATCGAGGACAGCGCCGACGACCTCGCGGCTCGCATCGGTGCGCCCTTGGTGTTGCGCGGCGTCGGAGTGCGGCGGGTCGCCGCCGACCGCGGCGTTCCGATCGAGTTGCTCACCAACAACATCGAGGAACTCGTCTCCCGCGAAGACGTCGACATCGTCTTGGAGTTGATGGGGCCGGTCGAACCGGCGCGGAAGGCCATCCTGCGCGCGCTCGAGCACGGTAAATCCGTCGTCACGGCTAACAAGGCGTTATTGGCCACCTCCACCGGGGAACTGGCGCAGGCGGCCGAAAACGCCCACGTCGACCTGTATTTCGAGGCGGCGGTCGCGGGTGCTATCCCGGTCATCCGCCCGCTTACTCAATCGCTCGCGGGCGACACGGTGCTGCGGGTCGCCGGCATCGTCAACGGCACCACCAACTACATCCTGTCCGCGATGGACAGCACCGGCGCCGACTACGACACCGCCCTGGCCGAGGCGAGCGCGCTGGGCTACGCCGAGGCCGATCCCACCGCCGACGTCGAAGGCTACGACGCCGCGGCCAAGGCGGCCATCCTGGCATCGATCGCTTTTCACACCCGGGTGACCGCCGACGACGTCTATCGCGAGGGCATCACCAAGGTCACGCCGGCCGACTTCGCCTCCGCGCGGTCCCTGGGTTGCACCATCAAACTGCTGTCTATCTGCGAGCGCATCACTGGCGATGACGGACAGGAACGGGTGTCGGCCCGCGTCTATCCGGCGCTGGTGCCGCTTTCGCATCCGTTGGCCACGGTCAACGGGGCGTTCAACGCGGTCGTGGTCGAGGCCAAGGCCGCCGGCCGGCTCATGTTCTACGGCCAGGGCGCCGGCGGCGCGCCCACCGCATCCGCGGTCACCGGTGACCTGGTGATGGCCGCCCGCAACCGGGTACTGGGCAGCCGCGGGCCGAAAGAATCCAAGTACGCCCAGCTTCCCGTCGCCCCAATGGGTTTGATCTCCACCCGCTACTACGTCAGCATGAACGTCGCCGACGAGCCGGGCGTGTTGTCCACGGTGGCGGCCGAATTCGCCAAGCGCGAGGTGAGCATCGCCGAGGTCCGCCAGGAGGGCGTGTCCGACGAAGGTGGCCGACGGGTGGGGGCCCGTGTCGTGGTGGTCACCCACAGCGCCACCGACGCCGCACTCTCCGAAACCGTTGATGCACTGGCAGATTTGGATGTCGTGCAGGGCGTCACAAGTGTGCTGCGACTGGAAGAGACCGGCCGATGAGCGTCCCGCGTACCGCCGTCCACCAACCGTGGCCGGGATTGATCGCGGCATACCGCGACCGGCTGCCGATTGGCGACGACTGGACACCGGTCACCCTGTTCGAGGGCGGCACGCCACTGATCCCGGCGCCACGCCTCTCGGAAAAGACCGGTTGCACGGTGCATCTCAAGGTCGAGGGCCTCAACCCGACCGGTTCGTTCAAGGACCGCGGCATGACCATGGCGGTCACCGACGCACTGGCGCGGGGCCAGCAGGCCGTGCTGTGCGCATCCACCGGCAATACCTCGGCGTCGGCGGCAGCCTACGCCGCCCGCGCCGGCATCACCTGCGCGGTGCTCATCCCGCAGGGCAAGATCGCGATGGGCAAGCTGGCGCAGGCCGTCATGCACGGCGCCAAGATCATCCAGATTGACGGCAACTTCGACGACTGCCTGGAACTGGCCCGCAAGATGGCCGCCGACTTCCCGACGATCGCATTGGTCAACTCGGTCAATCCGGTACGCATCGAGGGCCAGAAGACGGCGGCGTTCGAGATCGTCGACGCGCTGGGCGCCGCGCCGGACGTGCACGCCCTCCCGGTGGGCAACGCGGGCAACATCACCGCGTACTGGAAGGGCTACACCGAATATCACCACGACGGCGTGATCGACAAGCTGCCCCGCATGCTGGGCACCCAAGCGGCCGGCGCGGCACCGCTGGTGCACGGCGCCCCGGTCAGCCACCCCGAGACGATCGCGACCGCGATACGCATCGGTGCTCCCGCGTCGTGGGCGGCCGCGGTAAATGCGCAGCAGCGGTCCAACGGGCGCTTCTTGGCCGCGACCGACGAGGAGATCCTGGCCGCGTACCACTTGGTGGCCGAGAGCGAAGGCGTCTTCGTCGAGCCCGCGTCGGCGGCCAGCATCGCGGGTCTGCTCAAGGCCGTTGACGACGGTTGGGTGGCGCGCGGCTCGACGGTGGTGTGTACGGTGACCGGCAATGGCCTCAAAGACCCTGATACGGCGCTGATGAATATGCCGACAGTGTCCCCGCTGCCCGTTGATCCGGTGCTGGTCGTCGAACGGTTGGGGCTGGCCTAGTGGCGGTCTGTCGGTGACCCAGACGCTTCCTGCCGGGCTGGTGGCCAGCGCCGTGGTGTCGGCGTCCAGCGCTAACCTCGGTCCCGGTTTCGACAGCATCGGCCTGGCATTGAGTCTTAGCGACGAGATCGTTGTGGAGACAACGGATTCCGGTCTGGTGGTGCTGGTCGAGGGGGAGGGCTCCGAGCAGGTGCCGCGGGGCCCCGAACACCTGGTGGTGCGCGCCGTCGAATGCGGGCTGGGGGCTCTGGGCGTCCGCGCCGCGGGTCTGGTGGTCCGCTGCCGCAACGCCATCCCGCACTCGCGCGGCCTCGGATCGTCCGCGGCGGCGGTTGTCGGTGGCCTGGCAGCGGTGAACGGCCTTGTGGCACAAACGGATTCGGAACGGCTGAGCGATGCTCAGCTGATCCAGCTGTCCTCGGAATTCGAGGGTCATCCCGACAACGCCGCGGCGGCCGTGCTGGGTGGCGCGGTGGTTTCCTGGATCGACCGCTCCGGTGATCGGCCCCAGTACTCGGCGGTGTCGGTGCGGCTTCATCCCGACATCCGGCTGTACTGCGCGATACCGCAAGAGCGTTCCCTGACCGCGGAGACCCGGGTGCTGCTGCCCGCCCAGGTGAGCCACGACGATGCCCGGTTCAACGTCAGCCGCGCCGCCTTGCTGGTCGTAGCGCTGACCGAACGCCCGGACCTGCTGATGGCGGCCACCGAGGATGTGCTCCACCAACCGCAGCGCGCTCCGGCGATGCCCGCCTCCGCGGAATATTTGCGACTGCTGCGGCGTCATAACCTGGCAGCGACGCTTTCGGGGGCTGGTCCGGCACTGATTGCCCTGAGCACAGAGCCGGAGTTGCCTACGGAAGTGGTGGAGTACGGGGCCGCGAACGGATTTGCCCTGACTGAGATGACCGCCGGCGGAGGAGTTCGCTGGAGCCCGGGAGTCACAGTCCCCGGTTGATCCACAGCGTGGCCGGAGGGTTTGCTTGCTTCCAGGGAGGATGCGGGCTATCCTCGGACCCGTCCAGCAATCGCAGCATCTGCATCTGCATCCATACTGCCTTGCCGCTAGGACAACACCAATTCTTCTCGTGAACGAGGTTCGCCGCTTACTCCGCCGATTAAGGCGATCACCGTTGCAGAGTCGATGATTGGGCGCACTCGGCAAATTTGGCTGAATGCAACGAACCCCCCGGATGACCTGATCAGCGGGGGAAGAAAGGAACTCCGTGACCGATACGGACCTATTCACGGCTGACGCGAGCACCGACAGCAATGAGGTGCCGAACGCTGTGACCCCAGACACATCCGACGTCGAAACCAAAGCCCCGGTTGGCTCTCTGTCGACCATGGTGCTTCCCGAACTGCGCGCGCTGGCTAACCAAGTCGGCGTCAAGGGGACGTCGGGCATGCGCAAGAACGAACTCATCGCCGCCATAAAGGAAATCAGGGGACAGTCGAACGGGACCTCCGCGCCTGCCGCCCGCGAGGACAGTGGCAAGTCCGACGCCGCCAGTGCTGACGCACCGGCCGCCGAGGACCACCAGAACGGTTCAACAACCGAGGCGGCACCCCGCGAACGGCGCAGCGCCTCGCGCGAGCCCCAATCAGCCCGCACCGGCGACGAGGCGCGTGGCGAGCGCCCACGCAACCGCGAAAACTCGACGACTGGCGAGGACGACACCCGCCAGGGCGGCAAGCGGGACACCCAGGGCGACGAGCGCGGTCGAGACACCGGTGGCGACCAAAGCGGTGATCAGCAAGGCTCGGGCGGCCAGCAATCTCGTGGCGACGACGACGGCGAGGGCCGTCAGGGCAGGCGTGGCCGCCGCTTCCGCGATCGCGATCGCAGGCGCCGCGGTGAACGCTCGGGCGAAGGCGGCGGCGACACCGAACTGCGTGAAGACGACGTCGTGCAGCCGGTCGCCGGCATCCTTGACGTTCTCGACAATTACGCGTTCGTCCGCACCTCCGGTTACCTGGCCGGTCCGCACGACGTCTACGTGTCCATGAACATGGTGCGCAAGAACGGCCTGCGCCGCGGTGACGCGGTGACCGGCGCGGTTCGCGTGCCGAAGGATGGCGAACAGCCCAACCAGCGCCAGAAGTTCAACCCGCTGGTTCGGCTGGACAGTGTCAATGGCGGTCCGGTCGAAGACGCCAAAAAGCGGCCCGATTTCAGCAAGCTGACCCCGCTTTACCCCAACGAGCGGCTTCGCCTGGAAACCACTCCCGACCGGCTGACCACGCGGGTTATCGACCTGATCATGCCGATCGGTAAGGGCCAGCGCGCCCTGATCGTGTCACCACCCAAGGCCGGTAAGACCACGATCCTGCAGGACATCGCCAACGCGATCACCAAGAACAACCCGGAATGCCACCTCATGGTCGTGCTCGTCGACGAGCGCCCAGAGGAGGTCACCGACATGACGCGCTCGGTCAAGGGCGAGGTGATCGCCTCGACGTTCGACCGGCCGCCTACGGACCACACGGCAGTCGCCGAGCTGGCGATTGAGCGGGCCAAGCGGCTCGTTGAGCAGGGCAAGGACGTCGTGGTGCTGCTCGACTCGATCACCCGTCTGGGCCGTGCCTATAACAACGCGTCGCCGGCGTCGGGCCGGATCCTGTCCGGTGGTGTCGACTCGACCGCGCTGTACCCGCCCAAGCGGTTCCTGGGCGCCGCGCGCAATATCGAGGGAGGCGGGTCGTTGACCATCATCGCCACCGCGATGGTCGAGACCGGATCCACCGGTGACACCGTCATCTTCGAAGAGTTCAAGGGCACCGGTAACGCCGAGCTGAAGCTGGACCGCAAGATCTCCGAGCGGCGGGTCTTCCCGGCGGTCGACGTGAACCCGTCCGGTACCCGCAAGGACGAGTTGTTGCTCTCGCCGGACGAGTTCGGCATCGTGCACAAGCTGCGCCGCGTGCTGTCGGGTCTGGATTCCCACCAGGCCATCGACCTGCTGATGTCGCAGTTGCGCAAGACGAAGACCAATTACGAGTTCCTGGTGCAGGTGTCCAAGACCACGCCGGGTTCCATGGACCACGACTAGCCGACGCCTGGACGTGGCCGGGAATGTCCGGGCGCAGCTCGTTGTTTGGGATGATGGCGGTTGACCTGGCATAATCGAGGCTCGACTACTCCAGAACCGCCTCAGGTTCGAAGTTCACGCCCGACCGTCGGATCCTAACCGGGGTAGGCCGGGCGACACAGTGATCGAAGAGGACGTTATGAAAGCTGACATTCATCCCGCTTACGCGGAGACCACGGTGCTCTGCGGATGCGGTAACACCTTCCAGACGCGCAGCACCAAGGACGGTGGCCGCATCGTCGTAGAGGTGTGCTCGCAGTGCCACCCGTTCTACACCGGCAAGCAGAAGATTCTTGACAGCGGCGGCCGGGTGGCCCGCTTCGAGAAGCGTTACGGCAAGCGCAAAGGTGCCGCGACGGACAACACCGACAAATAGCTGCAATGCCGACGCCCGAACTGTGCGAGAGAGCACAGGCCGGGCGTCGGTTTGCGTTTGCGGCAATTGGGAACGCGGGGGCTGAACGGGCAGGAGGTGACACGTGACGCAGCCGGTGCAGACGATTGATGTGCTGCTGGCCGAACACGCCGAGCTCGAGCAACGGCTGGCGGATCCCGACTTGCACAGCAACCCCACCGAGGCGCGCAAAGCCGGCCGCCGGTTCGCCCGATTGGCCCCGATCGTTGCCACGTATCGCAAGTTGGAGTCGGCGCGCGGCGACCTGGAGACCGCGCGGGAGCTGGCCGCCGACGACGAATCGTTCGCCGAAGAGGTGACCGAACTGGAATCACGGGTCGCCGAATTAGACACCCAACTGACCGACATGCTGGCCCCGCGCGACCCGCACGACGCCGACGACATCGTGCTCGAAGTCAAATCGGGTGAGGGTGGCGAGGAATCGGCATTGTTTGCGGCGGATCTGGCCAGGATGTACATCCGCTATGCCGAGCGGCACGGCTGGACGGTGACGGTACTGGACGAAACCACGTCGGACCTCGGTGGCTACAAGGACGCGACGCTCAGTATCGCCAGCAAGGGCGACTCGGTCGACGGAGTATGGTCCCGAATGAAGTTCGAGGGCGGGGTGCACCGGGTGCAGCGCGTCCCGGTGACGGAATCCCAAGGCCGGGTGCACACTTCGGCGGCGGGTGTGCTGGTCTATCCCGAACCCGAGGAAGTGGGCGAGGTGCAGATTGACGAGTCGGATCTGCGCATCGACGTGTACCGCTCGTCCGGCAAGGGCGGGCAGGGGGTGAACACCACCGACTCCGCGGTGCGGATCACGCATCTGCCCACCGGGATCGTGGTCACCTGTCAGAACGAACGCTCGCAGCTGCAGAACAAGACGCGTGCGCTGCAGGTGCTGGCGGCCCGTCTGCAAGCGATGGCCGAAGAGCAGGCGCTGGCCGACGCGTCGGCCGATCGAGCCAGCCAGATCCGGACCGTGGACCGCAGCGAACGGATTCGCACCTACAACTTCCCGGAGAACCGAATCACCGACCACCGGATCGGTTTCAAGGCACACAATCTCGATCAAGTGCTCGACGGCGACCTGGACGCGATGTTCGATGCGTTGGGCGCCGCGGACAAACAGTCCCGGCTGCAACAGGCATGAGTGCGTTGCGCCGCGCGATCGACTCCGCTGCGGCGACGCTCGCCGAAGCGGGGATCGACTCCGCGCGTTGGGATGCCGAGGAGCTGGCCGCGCACCTGACGGGCACCGAGCGCGGTCGACTGGCCCTGCTCGAACCGCCCGGCGACGACTTTTTCGGTCGTTACCGCGACGTCGTGGCCACGCGTTCCCGGCGGGTGCCGTTGCAGCATCTCACCGGCACGGCCGCGTTCGGACCGCAGATGCTGCACGTCGGCCCCGGCGTCTTCATACCGCGCCCGGAAACCGAGGCCCTCTTGGCGTGGGTCAGCGAACAGCGCCTTGGTGCCCGGCCCGTCATCGTCGATCTGTGCACCGGCTCCGGCGCGTTGGCGGTGGCGCTGGCGCACCACCGAGCCAACCTCGGACTTCAGGCCCGGATCATCGGCATCGATGACTCCGAGGCGGCCCTCGAGTACGCGCGCCGCAACGCGGCGGGCACCGCGGTCGAGCTCATGAAGGCCGACGTCACTGAGCTCGCGTCCAGGCCCAGCCTGCTTTCCGGACTGGACGGCGGTGTCGACTTGGTGGTGGCCAATCCGCCTTATGTCCCCGACGCCACGGCCGTGGAACCCGAAGTCGCTCAACATGATCCACACCACGCGGTGTTCGGCGGGCCGGACGGAATGGCGGTGATCGCCCCCATCGTCCGCCTGGCCGGACGCTGGCTTCGCCCGGGCGGCATCTTCGCCGTCGAACATGACGACACCACGTCGTCACAGACCGTCGAATTGGTCCGCAAGACAGGACTTTTCGAAGGCATCCGGGCTCGCCGCGACCTGGCCGGCCGGCCGAGATTCGTCACCGCGCGCAGGTGGGGGTACCACCCGCGGGCGGGGGACGGCGCGCGTGACTGAGGTCTTTGACTGCGCCGACCCCGGTCAGCGTTCGCGCGGAATCGCCTCGGCAGCAGGGGCGCTCAAGGGCGGCCGGCTGGTCGTCATGCCGACGGACACCGTCTACGGCATCGGCGCCGACGCCTTCAACAGCGCCGCGGTGGCCGCCCTGCTATCGGCGAAGGGACGGGGCCGGGACATGCCGGTCGGCGTGCTGGTCGGCTCCTGGCACACCATCGAGGGCCTCGTCTACACCATGCCGGGCGGGGCCCGCGACCTGATCCGCGCATTCTGGCCGGGCGCGCTGAGCCTGGTGGTGACGCAGGCGCCGTCGCTGCAATGGGACCTCGGCGACTCCCGCGGCACCGTGATGCTGCGGATGCCGCTGCACCCGGTGGCCATCGAGCTGCTGCGTGAAGTGGGGCCCATGGCGGTATCCAGCGCGAACGTCTCCGGCCGTCCGCCCGCGGTGGACCCCAACGAGGCGCGAAATCAACTCGGCGATCTCGTCGACGTCTATCTCGACGCGGGGGCGGCCGAGCAGCAGGCCGCCTCCACGATCGTCGACCTGACCGGCCCCGCCCCGCGCATCCTGCGGCCCGGTCCGGTGAGCGCCGAACGGATCGCGGAAGTGCTCGGGGTGGATCCCGAAAGCCTGACCGCCCAGGCCTAACCGGAGCGGTTCTTCGGGTCCCAGGTTGGTGCAGTACGGTCTCGACGTGTCCAGCGACCCGGCCGGCGATCTAGCCAACGTTGCCAGTGGTTTGCTCGGCCTGTCTGACCGCGGCGCCGCCGGTGTCCCGCTGCGCGAACTTGCGCTGGTGGGACTGACCGCGGCGATCATCACGTACTTCGCGACCGGGCCCGTGCGGGTGCTCGCCACCCGGCTGGGCGCGGTCGCCTATCCGCGGGAACGCGACGTGCACGTGACCCCGACCCCGCGCATGGGCGGGCTGGCGATGTTTCTCGGCGTCGTCTCGGCGGTCTTCCTGGCGTCCCAGCTTCCGGCGCTCACCCGCGGGTTCGTCTATTCGTCGGGTATGCCCGCGGTGCTGGTGGCCGGCGCGGTGATCATGGGCATCGGCCTCATCGACGATCGTTGGGGGCTCGACGCACTGACAAAGTTCGCCGGTCAGATCACCGCGGCCAGCGTGCTGGTCACCATGGGCGTGGCCTGGAGCGTCCTCTACATCCCGATCGGCGGTGTCGGCACCATCGTGCTGGACCAGGCCTCGTCGATCCTGCTCACCCTGGCGCTGACGGTGTCCATCGTGAACGCGATGAACTTCGTCGACGGGCTCGACGGACTGGCCGCCGGGCTCGGGCTGATCACGGCGCTGGCGATCTGCATGTTCTCGGTCGGCCTGCTGCGCGACCACGGCGGCGATGTCCTCTTCTATCCGCCCGCGGTGATTTCCGTGGTGTTGGCGGGGGCCTGTCTGGGCTTCCTGCCGCACAACTTCCACCGCGCCAAGATCTTCATGGGTGATTCCGGCTCGATGCTGATCGGATTGATGCTCGCCGCGGCCTCCACCACCGCCGCCGGCCCCGTCTCGCAAAACGCCTATGGTGCGCGCGACGTGTTCGCCCTGCTGTCGCCGTTCCTGCTGGTGGTGGCGGTCATGTTCGTGCCGATGCTCGATTTGCTGCTGGCGATCGTGCGCCGCACCCGCGCGGGCCGCAGCGCGTTCAGCCCCGACAAGATGCACCTGCACCACCGGTTGCTGCAGATCGGTCATTCCCACCGCCGGGTGGTGTTGCTGATCTACCTATGGGTGGGCATTGTCGCGTTCGGTGCCGCGAGCACGATTTTCTTCAATCCCCGCGACACCGCCGCGGTGATGCTGGGCGCCATCGTGGTCGCCGGCGTCGCAACCGCGATCCCGCTCATGCGCCGGCGAGACGAGTACGAAGACGAGGACTACGACAGCTAGTAGTAGTGGTGTTCACCATGTGGTACGGTGCAGGTAGAACCCCAAAAAGCCGTACAGATTCCCGGTCCATCGGACGCAGATCCGGTTGGGTCGGCTGAGGACTCGTGTCGGGAGATACCCCTTGGGTGATTCCACTGTGACGTGCGATACGCTCGGCGGGCCACCGATCAGTCGGTCGGGGGATTCCCGCTCCACAACTTGGGATTGAGGTGCTGCAGTGACGACACCAGCGCAGGACGCGCCGTTGGTGTTTCCCTCTGTTGCGTTCCGCCCGGTCCGCCTGTTCGTCCTCAGCATTGCCGTAACCGCGGTGGCAGTCATCGCCGCCGGCTTGGCCGGTCACCCGATGGTCGGAGTGTTCTTCGGCGTCGGGTTGCTGCTCGGTTTGCTCAACGCCCTTCTGGTGCGTCGTTCGGTCGCGTCGATCACCGCGAAAGATCATCCGCTGAAAAGCACGATGGCGCTTAACTCAGCCACCCGGCTGGCCGTCATCACGGTCATCGGGCTGATCATCGCCTACATCTTCCGGCCCGCCGGGCTGGGCGTCGTGTTCGGATTGGCGCTTTTCCAGATCCTGTTGGTGGCATCGACGGCGCTCCCGGTGTGGAGGAAGCTGCGTGCTGGTGACTGGGCGGAGGCCAATCCCTCGGACGGCTCCGGAGGCGGCGTGATCGCGGGATCGGAAGGAACGGAAGGAAGAAACAGCGGCGATGACTGAGACGACGTTCCTGGCCGAATCCGCGATCGAGGTCGGCGAGCACAACCACGCCACGTGGCTCGGACTGACCGTTAACACGGACACCATCCTGTCTACCGGAATCGCCGCGGTGATCGTGCTCGCGCTGGCCTTCTTCCTGCGCGCGAAGGTCACCTCCACCGGTGTGCCCAGCGGCGTTCAGTTGTTCTGGGAGGCCATCACGGTCCAGATGCGCGATCAGATCGAAGCCGCGATCGGGATGCGGATAGCGCCGTTCGTGCTGCCGCTGGCCGTCACCATCTTCGTGTTCATCCTGGTCTCCAACTGGCTGTCGGTGCTTCCGCTGCAATACACCGACAAGTCCGGGCACACCACCGAGTTACTGAAGTCGGCGGCCGCGGACATCAATTACGTTCTGGCGCTGGCTCTCTTCGTTTTCGTCTGCTATCACGTCGCGGGCATCTGGCGCCGTGGCATCGTCGGACACCCGCTGGCCGTGCTGAAAGGTCACGTGGCGTTCCTGGCGCCGATCAACCTCGTCGAGGAGCTGGCCAAGCCGATCTCGTTGTCGCTCCGACTTTTCGGCAACATCTTCGCCGGCGGCATCCTGGTCGCGTTGATCGCGCTCTTCCCGCCGTACATCATGTGGGCGCCCAACGCCATCTGGAAGGCCTTCGACCTGTTCGTCGGGGCGATCCAGGCGTTCATCTTCTCCATCTTGACCATCCTCTACTTCAGCCAAGCCATGGAGATGGAGGAACATCATGACTGAGACCACGATGAATTGTTTTGTCCCACGCACCATTACAGAGGCCTGGTAGACCGCTACCAGATATCAAGGAGGATAAGAATGGCTCTGGACCCCCAAGTCGCTGCCGCTGCACTCATCGGCGGTGGACTCATCATGGGCGGCGGCGCGATCGGCGCCGGTATCGGCGACGGTATTGCCGGTAACGCGTTGGTCTCCGGTATCGCCCGGCAACCCGAGGCGCAAGGCCGGCTGTTCACGCCGTTCTTCATCACCGTCGGTCTGGTCGAGGCGGCGTACTTCATCAACCTGGCGTTCATGGCGCTGTTCGTCTTCGCCACACCCGTCGGCACCTAACTCGCTGTGATGGGTGACGCGAGCCTGAGCGTTCTGGCGTCCAGCCAGGTGATGGCTGCGGGAGGCAACAACTTCCTCGTTCCGAACGGCACTTTCTTCTTCGTGCTGGCGATCTTCCTGATCGTGCTGGCCGTCATCGGCACGTTCGTCGTGCCGCCCGTGATGCGGGTGCTGCGCGAGCGTGATGCCATGGTCGCCAAGACCGTTGCCGACAACAAGAAGGCGGCCGAGCAGTTCGACGCGGCCAAGGCCGACTACGAAGAAGCCCTGACGGAGGCCCGGGTGGAGGCATCGTCTTTGCGCGACAATGCCCGCGCTGAAGGTCGTAAGGTGGTGGAAGACGCGCGCGCCCGCGCCGAACAACAGGTGATGTCGACGTTGCAAATGGCATCCGAGCAATTGAAGCGGGAGAGGGACGCCGTGGAACTGGATCTGCGCGCCAACGTGGCCACCATGTCGGCGACGCTGGCCAGCCGGATCCTCGGTGTCGAGGTCGCCCCCGCCGCGGCCACATCCGCATCAGGGAAGTCCGGACGGTAATCGCGAATGTCGACATTCATTGGGCAGTTGGTGGGATTCGCGGCCATCGTATTCCTGGTCGTGCGTTTCGTGGTGCCGCCGGTACGTCGTCTGATGGCCGCTCGGCAGGACACCGTGCGCCAACAGCTGAAAGATGCTGCGACGGCGGCCGATCGGTTGACCGAGTCCACCACGGCCCACAGCAAGGCCGTGGAAGCCGCCAAGTCGGAGGCCGAACGGGTCGTCGAAGAGGCCCAGACGGACGCAGGCCGCATCGTCGAACAGTTACGGGCCCAGGCCGATGTCGACTCCGAACGCATCACCGTACAGGGCGGCCGCCAGGTCGACCTGCTGCGGACACAACTGAGCCGACAGCTCCGCATGGAGCTCGGTCACGAGGCGGTGCGCCAGGCGGGCGAGTTGGTCCGTAGCTACGTCGCCGACTCCGCACAGCAGTCGGCCACCGTCGATCGCTTCCTGCACGATCTCGACGAGATGGCCCCGGCACCCGCCGAGGTTCAGTATCCGCTCTTGACGAAGATGCGCTCGGCCAGTCGGCAGGCGGTGGTCAGCCTGGTCGAGCGGTTCGGCGACCTAGCGAAAGACCTTGACAACAAAGGCCTTTCCTCGCTGTCCAGCGAGCTGGTTTCGGTAGCCGAAATGCTGGAACGCGAGATCGTTGTCACCCGGTATCTCACCGTGCCGGCCGAGGACGCGGCACCCCGGGTGCAGTTGATCGAGCGGCTGGTCTCCGGCAAAGTCAGCGACGCCACATTCGAGGTGCTGCGGCTGGCTGTCTCGGAGCGCTGGTCGGCCAACTCCGATTTGGTCGATGCAATCGAGCACGTCTCGCGGCAGGCGCTGCTTGAAATTGCCGAACGTGAGAACAAGGTCGACGACGTCGAAGACCAGTTGTTCCGGTTCTCCCGCATCCTGGACGCGCAGCCGCGACTTGCCATCCTGTTGGGCGACTACGGCGTGCCAGTGGAAGGCCGAGTTGAGCTGCTGCGCAACGTACTTGACGCCGCAAGCGGCAAGGTCAACCCAATTGTGGTGTCACTGCTGACCCAGACTGTCCAACTGCTCCGAGGTCAGTCCGCCGAGGAGGCCGTTCAGTTCTTGGCCGAGGTTGCGGTGGCACGCCGCGGTGAAATCGTCGCGCAGGTCAGCGCGGCGGCCGAACTCAGCGACGACCAGCGCACCCGCCTCACCGACGTGCTCACCCGTATTTACGGTCATCCGGTGACGGTGCAGCTGCAGATCGATGCCGAACTCCTGGGCGGCCTGCTCATCTCCGTGGCCGACGAAGTGATTGACGGGACACTCGCTTCTCGCCTTGCCGCGGCCGAGGCTCAATTGCCCGACTGACACCAACCAATCAGCACAACCACACGCGAACCAAGATCAAGTAGGAAGACGAAAAGCCATGGCCGAGTTGACAATCTCCGCTGATGACATCCAGAGCGCCATCGAGGAGTATGTAGGCTCTTTCACCTCCGACACCTCCCGCGAAGAGGTCGGTACCGTCATCGACGCCGGGGACGGCATCGCGCACGTCGAAGGGCTGCCCTCCGTCATGACCCAGGAACTGCTCGAGTTCCCGGGCGGAGTCCTCGGCGTCGCCCTCAACCTCGACGAGCACAGCATCGGGACGGTGATCCTGGGTGACTTCGAGAAGATCGAAGAGGGCCAACAGGTCAAGCGCACCGGCGAAGTCCTGTCCGTCCCCGTCGGCGACGGATTCCTGGGGCGCGTCGTCAATCCACTCGGGGTACCCATCGACGGCCGGGGAGACATCGACACCGACACCCGGCGCGCACTGGAGATCCAGGCGCCGTCGGTGGTGCAGCGGCAAAGCGTGAAGGAGCCGCTGCAGACCGGGATCAAGGCCATCGACGCGATGACGCCGATCGGCCGCGGCCAGCGGCAGCTGATCATCGGCGACCGCAAGACCGGCAAGACGGCAGTCTGTGTCGACACCATCCTCAACCAGCGGGAAAACTGGGAGAGCGGCGACGAACGCAAGCAGGTGCGCTGCGTGTATGTGGCGATCGGGCAGAAGGGCACCACGATCGCTTCGGTCCGGCGAGCGCTCGACGAAGGCGGCGCGATGGATTACACCACCATCGTCGCGGCCCCGGCATCCGACTCCGCCGGCTTCAAATGGCTTGCCCCCTACACCGGTTCGGCGATCGCCCAGCACTGGATGTACGAGGGCAAGCATGTGCTGATCGTCTTCGACGACCTGAGCAAACAGGCCGAGGCGTACCGCGCCATCTCGCTGCTGCTGCGCCGCCCGCCGGGCCGCGAGGCCTACCCGGGTGACGTGTTCTACCTGCACTCGCGGCTGTTGGAGCGCTGCGCGAAGCTGTCCGACGAGCTCGGTGGCGGCTCGCTGACGGGGCTGCCGATCATCGAGACCAAGGCCAACGACATCTCGGCCTACATCCCGACCAACGTCATCTCGATCACCGACGGGCAGTGCTTCCTGGAGTCCGACCTGTTCAACCAGGGTGTGCGGCCGGCTATCAACGTCGGTGTGTCGGTGTCCCGCGTGGGTGGTGCGGCGCAGATCAAGGCCATGAAAGAGGTGGCCGGCTCGCTGCGTCTGGACCTGTCGCAGTATCGCGAATTGGAATCGTTTGCGGCCTTCGCCTCGGACCTCGACGCGACGTCCAAGGCGCAGCTGGAGCGGGGTGAACGGCTGGTCGAACTGCTCAAGCAACCGCAGTATCAGCCCATGCCGGTTGAGGAGCAGGTGGTTTCGATCTTCCTGGGCACCGGCGGTCATCTGGACTCGGTGCCCGTCGAGGACGTCAGGCGCTTCGAAACCGAGTTGCTGGACCACATGCGGGCTTCCGAGGAGAAGTTCCTGGCCGGCATCCGCGATACCCAGAAGCTCTCGGAGGAGGGCGAGAACCAGCTCACCGAGATCATCAATCACTTCAAGAAGGGCTTCGCGGCCACGGGCGGCGGATCGGTCGTCCCCGACGAGCACGTCGAGGCGCTCGACGAGGAGGACGTGAAAAAGGAGTCGGTGCAGGTCAAAAAGGAGAAGCCGAAGGACAAGAAGGAGTCCAAGGACTCCAAGAAGGACAAGAAGTAGCTAACGATGGCGGCCACACTTCGCGAATTACGCGGCAGGATCCGCTCGGCAGGGTCGATCAAAAAGATCACCAAGGCCCAGGAGATGATCGCGACATCGCGCATCGGAAAGGCGCAGGCTCGGCTGGAATCAGCGCGGCCTTACGCGTTCCAGATCACCGCGATGCTCACCACCCTGTCTTCCGAAGCCGCTCTGGACCACCCGTTGCTGGTGGAGCGAGAAGAACCCAAGCGGGCCGGCGTCCTGGTGGTGTCCTCCGACCGCGGTTTGTGCGGCGCGTACAACTCCAGCATCTTCCGTCGCTCCGAGGAGCTGTTCTCCTTGCTGCGGGAGGAAGGCAAGACGCCGGTCGTCTACACGGTGGGCCGTAAGGCGCAGAACTACTTCAAGTTCCGCAACTGGGACATCACCGAGTCGTGGGCGGGTTTCTCGGAGCAGCCCAAGTACGAGAAGGCCGCGGAAATAGCGGAGACCTTGGTCGAGGCTTTCATGAAGGGGGCCGGCGACGACGAGCAGGCGCAAGACGACCAGGGCGTCGACGAACTGCACATCGTCTACTCGGAGTTCAAATCGATGATGTCGCAAGCGGCGGCGGCCCACCGCATCGCTCCGCTGGTCGTGGAATATGTCGAGGACACCAAGGAACTCCATACGCTGTATTCGTTTGAGCCGGACGCGACGACGCTTTTCGAGTCGCTGCTGCCGCGGTATGTGACGACCCGCGTCTACGCGGCGTTACTTGAATCGGCCGCATCGGAGCTGGCGTCCCGCCAACGAGCGATGAAGTCCGCAACCGACAACGCGGACGACCTGATCAAAGAGCTGACGCTGATGGCGAACCGCGAGCGGCAGGCTCAGATCACCCAGGAGATCAGCGAAATCGTCGGC
This sequence comes from uncultured Actinomycetota bacterium, assembly GCA_963850895.1. GTDB lineage: Bacteria > Actinomycetota > Actinomycetes > Mycobacteriales > Mycobacteriaceae > Mycobacterium. Next base: position 340,874 of record CAWKNK010000018.1, read on the forward strand.
GGTGCAAACGCACTCGCCGACGCTAAGTAGCACACGAGGAAGCGAAGAAATTATGGCTGCTACTACTGAAACAACCGAAAAGACCGAAAAGTCGACCAAGAGCGACACCAGTGGCCGCGTGGTGCGGGTCACCGGCCCCGTCGTTGACGTCGAGTTCCCGCGCGGTTCCGTGCCGGAGCTGTTCAACGCGCTCAACACGGAGATCACGTTCGAGGAGCTCAGGAAGACCCTGACGCTGGAGGTCGCGCTGCACCTCGGCGACAGTCTCGTTCGCACGATTTCGCTTCAGCCCACCGACGGACTGGTCCGCGGGGTCGAGGTCATCGACACCGGTAAGCCGATCTCGGTCCCGGTCGGCCAGGAGGTCAAGGGCCACGTCTTCAACGCCCTGGGGGACTGCCTGGACAAGCCGGGATACGGAGAGGACTTCGAGCACTGGTCGATTCACCGCAAGCCGCCGGCGTTCGAAGAGCTCGAGCCTCGCACCGAGATGCTCGAGACAGGTTTGAAGGTCGTTGACCTTCTTACTCCGTACGTGCGTGGCGGCAAGATCGCGCTCTTCGGCGGCGCCGGGGTGGGCAAGACGGTGCTGATCCAGGAGATGATCAACCGTATTGCCCGAAACTTCGGTGGTACTTCGGTTTTCGCCGGCGTGGGGGAGCGCACCCGTGAGGGCAACGACCTCTGGGTCGAGCTCAAGGAAGCCGACGTGCTCAAGGACACCGCGCTGGTGTTCGGTCAGATGGACGAACCGCCCGGCACCCGTATGCGCGTCGGGCTGTCCGCCCTGACGATGGCCGAGTGGTTCCGCGACGAGGCGGGCCAGGACGTGCTGTTGTTCATCGACAACATCTTCCGATTCACCCAGGCGGGCTCGGAGGTCTCGACGCTGCTCGGTCGTATGCCGTCCGCGGTGGGGTACCAGCCCACGCTGGCCGACGAGATGGGCCAGTTACAGGAGCGCATCACTTCAACCCGCGGCCGCTCGATTACGTCCATGCAGGCGGTCTACGTGCCCGCCGACGACTACACCGACCCAGCGCCGGCGACGACGTTCGCGCACCTGGACGCCACCACCGAGCTGTCGCGCTCGGTGTTCTCCAAGGGCATTTTCCCCGCGGTGGACCCGTTGGCCTCGAGCTCGACCATCCTGGACCCGAGTATCGTTGGTGACGAGCACTACCGCGTCGCCCAGGAAGTCATCCGAATCCTGCAGCGGTACAAGGATCTTCAGGACATCATCGCCATTCTGGGTATCGACGAGTTGTCCGAAGAGGACAAGCAGCTCGTTCAGCGCGCACGACGCATTGAGCGGTTCCTCTCGCAGAACATGATGGCGGCCGAACAGTTCACCGGCCAGCCGGGTTCGACGGTGCCGCTCAAGGAGACCGTCGAGGCGTTCGGCCGCCTGACAAAGGGCGACTTCGACCATGTACCGGAACAGGCGTTCTTCTTGATCGGCGGCCTCGACGACCTAGCCAAGAAAGCCGAAAGCTTCGGCGCCAAACTGGATGCCTGAGGACCGAGTTAAGAGGCTGTGAAAGGCATTGTGGCATGGCGGATTTGAACGTTGAGATAGTCGCCGTCGACCGAAAGATCTGGTCGGGTGAGGCAACGTTTCTGTTCACCCGCACCACCGTCGGCGAGATCGGCATCCTGCCGCGGCACATCCCGCTGGTAGCGCAGTTGGTCGACGACGCAATGGTGCGCGTCGAACGAGAAGGCGAAGACGATCTGCGGATCGCGGTGGACGGCGGTTTTCTGTCGGTCACCGAGGAAACCGTGACCATCCTCGCCGAGTCCGCCGAATTCGAGTCGGAGATCGACGAGAGCGCCGCCAGGGAGGCTGCTGAGTCGGACGATCCTCGTATCGCCGCCAGAGGGCGCGCAAGGTTGCGCGCCGTCGGCGCGATCGACTAGCCGCCGATGAGCGCGCCCATGGTCGGCATGGTCGTGCTCGTCGCCGTCCTTGCGGGCGCGGTCGTCGCGCTGAGTTATCGGCTATGGAAGCTGCGCCAGGGCGGCACGGCGGGGATCATGCGAGACATTCCCGCGGTCGGAGGTCACGGCTGGCGTCACGGCGTGATTCGTTACCGCGGCGGTGAGGCCGCGTTCTACCGGCTCTCCAGCCTGCGTTTGTGGCCGGACCGTCGACTCAGCCGCAGGGGAGTGGAGATCGTGGCCCGGCGTGCGCCCCGCGGCGACGAATTCGACATCATGACCGACGAGATCGTCGTCGTGGAGCTGCGCGACACGACGCAGGACCGCAGGACCGGTTACGAGATCGCGCTGGACAAGGGCGCTTTGACGGCGTTCCTGTCCTGGCTGGAGTCCCGCCCGTCACCGCGGGCTCGTCGTCGTAGCATTTAGGCCTTGCGCCACAGGTTAACTCACGCCCGGCGCGCCGCCGCCGGGTTTCCAGAGCACGTCGCCGTCGGGGTTGGCCGCGCGCGCCAGGATGAAGAGCAGATCCGAGAGGCGGTTCAAGTATTTCGCCGCAAGCACGTTGACCTGCTGCGGAGCGGCATCGATGGCGGCCCACGCCGAGCGTTCCGCTCGACGGACGATCGTGCGGGTGACGTGCAACAGTGCCGACAACGGCGAACCGCCCGGCAGCACAAAGGAATTCAGCGCAGGCAGGTTCTCGTTATATTTGTCACACCAGCCCTCGAGCCGATCGATGTAGGGCTGGGTGACTCGCAGCGGGGGATATTCGGGATTTTCCACCACCGGGGTAGATAGGTCCGCGCCGGCGTCGAACAGGTCGTTCTGGATCTGGCGCAGCACATCGGCGATTTCCTCGTCGGGCCGGCCCAGGGCGATCGCGACGCCGATCGCCGAGTTGGCCTCGTCGCAATCCGCGTAGGCGACCAGGCGGGGGTCGTTTTTGGAGACCCGCGAGAAGTCACTCAATCCCGTCGTGCCGTCGTCACCAGTTCGCGTATAGATGCGGGTCAGGTGTATCGCCATGAGCAAAACGGTACTGCGGCTCGTGGAAGGACCGAGACTCGGCTGACTGACAAGCCGATACCGCATCACTAGACTGATGCGGGTGACTGAGCGATTCGTGGTGACCGGCGGCAACCGGTTGTCCGGCGAAGTCGCTGTGGGGGGCGCCAAGAACAGCGTGCTCAAACTGATGGCCGCGACGCTGCTGGCCGAAGGCACCAGCACGATCACCAACTGCCCCGACATCCTCGATGTGCCGTTGATGGCGGAGGTGTTGCGTGGCCTGGGTGCCACCGTCGAGCTCGACGGCGACGTCGCCCGCATCACCTCGCCCGACGAGCCGAAATACGACGCCGACTTCGCGGCGGTTCGACAGTTCCGGGCGTCGGTCTGTGTGCTTGGGCCACTGGTCGGCCGGTGCAAGCGGGCCAGGGTCGCGCTCCCGGGCGGTGACGCGATCGGGTCTCGTCCGCTGGACATGCATCAGGCGGGCTTGCGCCAGCTGGGCGCACAATGCAACATCGAGCACGGCTGCGTCGTCGCCCAGGCCGACACGTTGCGCGGCGCGGAAATCCAGCTCGAGTTTCCGTCGGTGGGAGCCACCGAAAACATCCTGATGGCCGCCGTCGTGGCCGAGGGCGTCACCACCATCCACAATGCGGCGCGCGAACCCGATGTCGTGGACCTGTGCACCATGTTGAATCAGATGGGCGCGCAGGTCGAAGGTGCCGGTTCGCCGACCATGACGATCACCGGCGTCCCGCGGCTGTACCCCACCGAGCACCGCGTGATCGGGGACCGCATCGTTGCCGCCACCTGGGGCATCGCCGCCGCGATGACCCGGGGCGACATTTCGGTGACGGGTGTCGACCCGGCTCACCTTCAGGTGGTGCTGCACAAGTTGCACGACGCCGGCGCGACCGTCACCCAAACGGACAACAGCTTCCGGATCACCCAGTACGAGCGCCCCAAGGCCGTCAACGTCGCGACGTTGCCGTTTCCGGGGTTCCCCACAGACTTGCAGCCGATGGCGATCGCCCTGGCGTCGATCGCCGACGGCACGTCGATGATCACGGAAAACGTCTTCGAGGCGCGCTTCCGCTTCGTCGAAGAAATGATCCGGTTGGGCGCCGACGCCCGCACGGACGGCCACCATGCCGTCGTGCGAGGTCTGCCGCAATTGTCGAGCGCCCCGGTGTGGTGTTCGGACATTCGGGCCGGTGCCGGCCTGGTCTTGGCGGGGCTGGTCGCTGACGGTGACACCGAGGTTCACGACGTCTTCCACATCGATCGCGGCTACCCGTTGTTCGTGGAGAACCTGGCGATTTTGGGAGCGGAGATCGAGCGGGTAGAGTAACCAAAGTCAGTGTCCCGCAGGGGCGGTCGCCACACCAGGTGACCGACAACCCGGGCGCTTGACTCCCTCGCTGGATTGGTACTAGCCTGGCACGGCTGCTCCCGAAACGGTCTCTGGAAGACCAAGACTGGGAGTTGACTCCACTGCCTCACTTGTATTAAGCTGGCAGGGTTGCCCCAAAGCGGGCGAAACAAGTGTTGTTTGAGAACTCAATAGTGTGTTTGGTCTTTTTATTTGTTGTTGTTTTTTTGGCCATACCTAGCACTCCCCGTGTGTGGGTATGGCAATTTTTGATGCCAGTTATTTGGTGTCTTTTTGTTAGGTCAGATTATCTCTGATTTGAATTCACCTCGTTCTGCGAGGAGTTTTTGTTTGGAGAGTTTGATCCTGGCTCAGGACGAACGCTGGCGGCGTGCTTAACACATGCAAGTCGAACGGAAAGGTCTCTTCGGAGATACTCGAGTGGCGAACGGGTGAGTAACACGTGGGCAATCTGCCCTGCACTTCGGGATAAGCCTGGGAAACTGGGTCTAATACCGAATAGGACCACTTGGCGCATGCCTTTTGGTGGAAAGCTTTTGCGGTGTGGGATGGGCCCGCGGCCTATCAGCTAGTTGGTGGGGTGATGGCCTACCAAGGCGACGACGGGTAGCCGGCCTGAGAGGGTGTCCGGCCACACTGGGACTGAGATACGGCCCAGACTCCTACGGGAGGCAGCAGTGGGGAATATTGCACAATGGGCGCAAGCCTGATGCAGCGACGCCGCGTGGGGGATGACGGCCTTCGGGTTGTAAACCTCTTTCACCATCGACGAAGGTCCGGGTTTTCTCGGATTGACGGTAGGTGGAGAAGAAGCACCGGCCAACTACGTGCCAGCAGCCGCGGTAATACGTAGGGTGCGAGCGTTGTCCGGAATTACTGGGCGTAAAGAGCTCGTAGGTGGTTTGTCGCGTTGTTCGTGAAATCTCACGGCTTAACTGTGAGCGTGCGGGCGATACGGGCAGACTAGAGTACTGCAGGGGAGACTGGAATTCCTGGTGTAGCGGTGGAATGCGCAGATATCAGGAGGAACACCGGTGGCGAAGGCGGGTCTCTGGGCAGTAACTGACGCTGAGGAGCGAAAGCGTGGGGAGCGAACAGGATTAGATACCCTGGTAGTCCACGCCGTAAACGGTGGGTACTAGGTGTGGGTTTCCTTCCTTGGGATCCGTGCCGTAGCTAACGCATTAAGTACCCCGCCTGGGGAGTACGGCCGCAAGGCTAAAACTCAAAGGAATTGACGGGGGCCCGCACAAGCGGCGGAGCATGTGGATTAATTCGATGCAACGCGAAGAACCTTACCTGGGTTTGACATGCACAGGACGCGTCTAGAGATAGGCGTTCCCTTGTGGCCTGTGTGCAGGTGGTGCATGGCTGTCGTCAGCTCGTGTCGTGAGATGTTGGGTTAAGTCCCGCAACGAGCGCAACCCTTGTCTCATGTTGCCAGCGGGTAATGCCGGGGACTCGTGAGAGACTGCCGGGGTCAACTCGGAGGAAGGTGGGGATGACGTCAAGTCATCATGCCCCTTATGTCCAGGGCTTCACACATGCTACAATGGCCGGTACAAAGGGCTGCGATGCCGCAAGGTTAAGCGAATCCTTTTAAAGCCGGTCTCAGTTCGGATCGGGGTCTGCAACTCGACCCCGTGAAGTCGGAGTCGCTAGTAATCGCAGATCAGCAACGCTGCGGTGAATACGTTCCCGGGCCTTGTACACACCGCCCGTCACGTCATGAAAGTCGGTAACACCCGAAGCCAGTGGCCTAACCCTTGGGAGGGAGCTGTCGAAGGTGGGATCGGCGATTGGGACGAAGTCGTAACAAGGTAGCCGTACCGGAAGGTGCGGCTGGATCACCTCCTTTCTAAGGAGCACCACGAAAAACACCCCAATTGGTGGGGTGTGAGCCGTGAGGGGTTCTCGCCTGTAGTGGGCGAGGGCCGGGTGCGCAACAGCAAATGATTGCCAGACACACTATTGGGCCCTGAGACAACACTCGGCCAGTCCGTGTGGTGTCCCTCCATCTTGGTGGTGGGGTGTGGTGTTTGAGTATTGGATAGTGGTTGCGAGCATCTAAACGGATGCGTTGCCGGCAACGGTCGCGTGTTCGTTGAAATGTGTAATTTCTTTTTTGGTTTTTGTGTGTAAGTAAGTGTCTAAGGGCGCATGGTGGATGCCTTGGCATCGAGAGCCGATGAAGGACGTGGGAGGCTGCGATATGCCTCGGGGAGCTGTCAACCGAGCTTTGATCCGAGGATTTCCGAATGGGGAAACCCAGCACGAGTTATGTCGTGTTACCCGTATCTGAATATATAGGGTGCGGGAGGTAACGCGGGGAAGTGAAACATCTCAGTACCCGTAGGAGAAGAAAACAATTGTGATTCCGTTAGTAGTGGCGAGCGAACGCGGAACAGGCTAAACCGCACGCATGGGTAACCGGGTAGGGGTTGTGTGTGCGGGGTTGTGGGATTGATATGTCTCAGCTCTACCTGGCTGAGGGGTAGTCAGAAAGTGTCGTGGTTAGCGGAAGTGGCCTGGGACGGCCCGCCGTAGACGGTGAAAGCCCGGTACGCGAAAACCCGGCACCTACCTTGTATCAACTCCCGAGTAGCAGCGGGCCCGTGGAATCTGCTGTGAATCTGCCGGGACCACCCGGTAAGCCTAAATACTTCTCGATGACCGATAGCGGATTAGTACCGTGAGGGAATGGTGAAAAGTACCCCGGGAGGGGAGTGAAAGAGTACCTGAAACCGTGTGCCTACAATCCGTCAGAGCCTCCTTGTGGGGTGATGGCGTGCCTTTTGAAGAATGAGCCTGCGAGTCAGGGACACGTCGCGAGGTTAACCCGTGCGGGGTAGCCGCAGCGAAAGCGAGTCTGAATAGGGCGCATCCCCTTTGGGGTGTAGTGGCGTGTTCTGGACCCGAAGCGGAGTGATCTACCCATGGCCAGGGTGAAGCGCGGGTAAGACCGCGTGGAGGCCCGAACCCACTTAGGTTGAAGACTGAGGGGATGAGCTGTGGGTAGGGGTGAAAGGCCAATCAAACTCCGTGATAGCTGGTTCTCCCCGAAATGCATTTAGGTGCAGCGTTACGTGTTTCACCACGGAGGTAGAGCTACTGGATGGCCGATGGGCCCTACTAGGTTACTGACGTCAGCCAAACTCCGAATGCCGTGGTGTATAGCGTGGCAGTGAGACGGCGGGGGATAAGCTCCGTACGTCGAGAGGGAAACAGCCCAGATCGCCGGCTAAGGCCCCTAAGCGTGTGCTAAGTGGAAAAGGATGTGCAGTCGCAGAGACAACCAGGAGGTTGGCTTAGAAGCAGCCACCCTTGAAAGAGTGCGTAATAGCTCACTGGTCAAGTGATTGTGCGCCGATAATGTAGCGGGGCTCAAGCACACCGCCGAAGCCGCGGCAACCGCAAGGTTGGGTAGGGGAGCGTCCCCCATGCAGAGAAGCTATCGGGTAACCGGTGGTGGAGTTTGGGGGAGTGAGAATGCAGGCATGAGTAGCGATAAGGCAAGTGAGAACCTTGCCCGCCGTAAGACCAAGGGTTCCTGGGCCAGGCCAGTCCGCCCAGGGTGAGTCGGGACCTAAGGCGAGGCCGACAGGCGTAGTCGATGGACAACGGGTTGATATTCCCGTACCCGTGTGTGGGCGTCCCTGACGAATCAGCGGTACTAACCACCCAAAACCGGATCGACCATTCCCCTTCGGGGGCATGGAGTTTCGGGGCTGCGTGGGACCTTCGTTGGTAGTAGTCAAGCGATGGGGTGACGCAGGAAGGTAGCCGTACCAGTCAGTGGTAATACTGGGGCAAGCCTGTAGGGAGAGCGATAGGCAAATCCGTCGCTCATTAATCCTGAGAGGTGATGCATAGCCGATTGAGGTGAATTCGGTGATCCTCTGCTGCCAAGAAAAGCCTCTAGCGAGCACACACACGGCCCGTACCCCAAACCGACACAGGTGGTCAGGTAGAGCATACCAAGGCGTACGAGATAACTATGGTTAAGGAACTCGGCAAAATGCCCCCGTAACTTCGGGAGAAGGGGGGCCGGAATACCGTGAACACCCTTGCGGTGGGAGCGGGATTCGGCCGCAGAAACCAGTGGGTAGCGACTGTTTACTAAAAACACAGGTCCGTGCGAAGTCGCAAGACGATGTATACGGACTGACGCCTGCCCGGTGCTGGAAGGTTAAGAGGACCCGTTAACCGTAAGGTGAAGCGGAGAATTTAAGCCCCAGTAAACGGCGGTGGTAACTATAACCATCCTAAGGTAGCGAAATTCCTTGTCGGGTAAGTTCCGACCTGCACGAATGGCGTAACGACTTCCCAACTGTCTCAACCATAGACTCGGCGAAATTGCACTACGAGTAAAGATGCTCGTTACGCGCGGCAGGACGAAAAGACCCCGGGACCTTCACTACAACTTGGTATTGGTGTTCGGTACGGTTTGTGTAGGATAGGTGGGAGACTGTGAAATACAGACGCCAGTTTGTATGGAGTCGTTGTTGAAATACCACTCTGATCGTATTGGATACCTAACGTCGAACCCTTATCGGGTTCACGGACAGTGCCTGGCGGGTAGTTTAACTGGGGCGGTTGCCTCCTAAAATGTAACGGAGGCGCCCAAAGGTTCCCTCAACCTGGACGGCAATCAGGTGACGAGTGTAAGTGCACAAGGGAGCTTGACTGCGAGACCTACAAGTCAAGCAGGGACGAAAGTCGGGACTAGTGATCCGGCACCCCCGAGTGGAAGGGGTGTCGCTCAACGGATAAAAGGTACCCCGGGGATAACAGGCTGATCTTCCCCAAGAGTCCATATCGACGGGATGGTTTGGCACCTCGATGTCGGCTCGTCGCATCCTGGGGCTGGAGCAGGTCCCAAGGGTTGGGCTGTTCGCCCATTAAAGCGGCACGCGAGCTGGGTTTAGAACGTCGTGAGACAGTTCGGTCTCTATCCGCCGCGCGCGTCAGAAACTTGAGGAAACCTGTCCCTAGTACGAGAGGACCGGGACGGACGAACCTCTGGTATACCAGTTGTCCCACCAGGGGCACCGCTGGATAGCCACGTTCGGACAGGATAACCGCTGAAAGCATCTAAGCGGGAAACCTTCTCCAAGATCAGGTTTCTCACCCTTTTAGAGGGATAAGGCCCCCCGCAGACCACGGGATCGATAGGCCAGACCTGGAAGCTCAGTAATGAGTGCAGGGAACTGGCACTAACCGGCCGAAAACTTACCAACACACAATCGCAACCACTTTCCAGATCCAGCGACAATTGTCGCAAGGGATCTTGGACACCACACCCCCCACCGATACCAAATTTAAATAGAGTTACGGCGGCCACAGCGACAGGGAAACGCCCGGTCCCATTCCGAACCCGGAAGCTAAGCCTGTCAGCGCCGATGATACTGCCCATCCGGGTGGAAAAGTAGGACACCGCCGAACATACACAAAAACACCCCCGGCAACGGGGGTGTTTTTGCATTTACTATCGCCGGCTCATTACTGGTCGAATAATGTCAAAGCCGCATTCGCCGATGCGCGTTTCTTTTCCAATGCCAGCAGCGTTCGTTTTCGATCGAGGCCACCGCCGTAACCGGTAAGGCTACCGTTGGCGCCGATGACGCGGTGGCAGGGAACGACAATCGCGATGGGGTTGTGGCCGTTGGCCAATCCCACGGCGCGTGCGGAACCGGGCGCACCGATCTGTTCCGCGATTATTCCGTACGATCTGGTTTCGCCGTAAGGAATTGTCTGGAGCGCCTTCCACACTCGCCGCTGAAATTCGGAGCCGCGCAGATCGAACTCGAAATCGAATTCGGTCAGTTCGCCCGCGAAATAGGCGTTG
>CAWKNK010000019.1:0-96132 GCA_963850895.1 uncultured Actinomycetota bacterium
CTCAGTGGCATCATTGAATGCCGCGGGATTCGGTGCCCAGCCGGTGCGGCTCGGTTCGTAGGTCTGGTCGACCATCCGAAGCATAGTCAGAACCGAGTCCTGGCCGGCCAGGGTCAGCGGCCCGATCGGGCTGTCGATGGTGCGGTACTCGATCATGCGACCTCCTGTGGTGGCCAATGGTTAACCGGATGCTCGAGGGTGGTCCATAGGTATTGGGTGGCGTAGGAGCGCCAGGGGCGCCACCCGACGCCATGCGTGACCAGCGTCCCCTCGTCAGTCGGCAAGCCGAGCTGCCTGGCGGCCAGGCGAAGACCAAGGTCGGTGGCGGGGAAAGCGTCCGGGTCACCGAGACCGCGCATCGCAATCACCTCTGCGGTCCAGGGGCCGACTCCGGGCACGTCCAGCAATTGCCTGCGGGCGGCTTCCCAGTCGCTCCCGCTGTCCAGGACGATACTGGCGTCGGCGAGGCCGGCGACCAATGCGCTCAGAGTCCGTTGTCGGGATTTGGGAACCGCCAAGTGGATAGGGTCGATCTCCGCGAGCTGCTCCACTGACGGGAAGGTGTGGGTCAACCCGCCGTCGGGGTCTGCGACCGGCTGCCCGTAGGCCGCGACCAGGCGACCGGCGTGGGTTCTGGCCGCCTTGGTGGAGACCTGTTGGCCCAGTACCGCGCGCACGGCGAGCTCGGCCTCGTCGACGGTGCGCGGAATGCGTTGTCCGGGCGCCTTCGCCACCACGGGACCCAGGTGCGGGTCGGTGGCCAGCGCGTCGTCCACCGCTTCGGGGTCAGCATCGAGGTCCAGCAGCCGTCGGCAGCGGGCGATCGCCGTGGTCAGGTCACGAAAGTCGTCGAGCATCAGCACGCAGCGGACGTGGTCGACGGCCGGTGTCAGCGTGACGACGGCGCTGCCGAACGGGAGGCGCAGACTGCGTCGGTACGCACCATCGCGGACCTCCTCGCAACCGGGCACGGCGCCCGCGGCCAAATGACCGAATACGCCCTCATACGCGAATGGAGTGCGTACCGGCAACCGAAGGCAAACCGTGCCCGCCGACGCGGCGCCGGACCCGGACCGGACTGCCGCGCGCCGGCGCAGCTCCGTCGGTGTGATCTCGAAGACCAAGCGCACGGTGTCGTTGAACTGGCGGATGCTGGAAAACCCCGACGCGAACGCGATGTCGCCGAACGGCAGGTCCGTGGTCTCGATGAGCAGGCGGGCGGTCTGCGCTCGTTGCGCGCGGGCCAGCGCGAGTGGGCCGGCCCCGACCTCGGCCTGCAACAGCCGCTCCAGCTGGCGGGTGGTGTAACCGAGGTGGGCCGCCAGGCCGCCGACGCCGTCGCGGTCCACCGTGCCGTCGGCGATCAGCCGCATCGTCCGCGCGACGACGTCACCGCGCACGTTCCATTCCGGCGACCCCGGGGACGCGTCGGGACGGCACCGCTTGCAGGCCCGGAATCCCGCCCGCTGGGCGGCGGCGGCGGTCGGATAGAACCGAACGTTGCGAGCGAACGGCGGCCGCACCGGGCAGCTGGGCCTGCAATAGATACGGGTGGTCAGCACCGCCGTGACGAACCAGCCGTCGAACCGGGCGTCCTTGGACTGGACGGCGCGGTAGCAGCGTTCGAAGTCGTCGTGCACGCTTCAAGACTTACACCCGCCCACCGACAAAACTGGCGGAAAAACGACATCGTAGTGCGGCGGGTTCAGGCAGACGCTGTGACGCCGGCGATCCCGGCGTCACAGCTCGCTGGCTACGGGCCGGGAGGGGTTCCGGCGCAAATGCCGCCGGCGCAGGCTCCCGCACCGCCGGGTCCACCGGGCCCGGCGCCGGCGCCGGAACCACCCGGTCCGGCGGTCGTGGCACCACCAGGTCCGGTCTCGGGACCGCCGCCGCCCGGTCCGGCCGGAGTGGTTGCCGCCGGCGTCGTAACGGTGGTGGTGACGGTCGAAGTCGTCGGGTTCTTGTTGTTGTTGCCTGAGCCGCATCCCGCGGTCAACGAACTCAAGGCGATGGCCGCGGCGATCCCAGCGGCGATGGAAACACGGCGGGCGGTTCCACTACCAGTTCATGTCAACACCAATCTCTTGAGCGGCGATGTCCTTAGTGCCCTTACCCGCTCGGGTGCGAAATCAATCGCATCAGGTTGGCGGGTCGGCGGTCTCGGCGGGCGAAGCCAGCCGGGTGGGACGTTCGTGTCCGCGAAGTGTCACGGACTTGCCCAAAGACCAACGGGCGCGTTCGTTCTCGCTCGCACCTTCCAGCGCATCGGCCGTCGCAAGCAATCGGCCCGGGTGCGACTTGGCGAGCTCGCACAGGCGGGCTGCCTCGTTGACCGGGCCGCCGATCACGGTGTACTCGAAGCGCTCCCTGGCACCGACGTTCCCGGCGACCACTTGCCCCGCCGCCACGCCAATACCGGCCTGACACTCCGACATTTCGTTGTTCAGCCGCTCGGCGATACTGCGTGCGGCGGCCAGCGCCTCTTCTTCCGGACGGTCCAGATGATTCGGAGCCCCGAACACGGCCAACGTCGCATCACCTTCAAACTTGTTGAGCAGCCCGCAGTGTCGGTCCACCTCTTCGACCACGATCCCGAAGAATCGGTTGAGCAACTGAACGATCTCAGCCGCGGGTCGGCTCGTCACCAGCTTGGTGGACCCGATGATGTCGATGAATACGACTGCGACATGGCGTTCTTCGCCGCCCAGCTTTGGTCGCTCGCGTTCGGCGGCGAGGGCGACCTCGCGTCCGACGTGCCGGCCGAAAAGGTCGCGAACGCGTTCGCGCTCGCGCAGCCCGTCGACCATCGCGTTGAAACCGCGTTGCAGCTCACCGAGTTCGGTGCCGTCGAAAACGACGAGGTCGCCCCGCAGATCACCCCGCTCGACGCGGCGCAGCGCCGCACGGACCACGCGCACCGGAGTCGCCGTGAGCCAGGCCAGGATCCACATCAAGAGGCAACCGAAGATCACCGTGGCCATCGACACGATCAGTACGCCGACCGCGAACTGGGTTTCGGTCAGATTTCGCATCAGGATCTGGAAGCTCGCCAGCAAGGCGATGCCGAGGACGGGCAGGCCCGAGCCGAGGAACCAGACCACCATGGTCCGGCCCATGATGCCGGAGGCGAATCGCCGTGGCGGTGGCCCCGCCTCGAGCGCCTGAGCCGCCGCCGGGCGCAGCGCGAACTCGGCGAGCAGATAACTGCCGGTGGCCACCAGGATGCCGCAGATGCTCACCGCGATGAGGAAACGCGGGATGAACTGCGTGTTGGCCAGCCCGTAAAGCGTCGTCAGCACGACCGCCCCGATGCCCCACAGGATGAGGTCGAAGGCCGCGATCCGCCACGGGGCCAGGAAGGTGTTGCGCTCGTCTTCCCGGGTCGGCGTGCGCTCTTCGATCGCCCAGCGCAGCGTGATCACGGTCCTGCGGGTGATCCAGTAGGTGCCCACCGCCAGCGCCAGCGCGATGTAGGCCGGTGATACCCCGAAGGTGATCCACCACGGCGCGTCGTCGAACACGCTCGGTTGCGGAATGGCGACGGTCACAAGGAGCAGCGTGACGGCGATGCCGATCAGGTTGACGCCCAAGACCAGCACGGTCAGGATGATCTGGATACGGATGCGGCGACGTCGCTGGCTTTCGGAGACCCGTCCCAGCAACAGGGAGCCGTACGCCGGGGTCTCTGGTAGCCGGCCGCTCTGCCGGGTGACCGTCTCGAGCACCCGGCCGATGCGTTTTGCCAAGCTCTGGTTGGCCGACATGGTGGCGTCAGCCTAATTTGTCGGCCACGCTCTAAGGTGAGTCGGGTGCGTCTAGTGATCGCCCAGTGCACTGTCGACTACGTTGGCCGGCTCACCGCGCATCTTCCGTCGGCACGCAGGCTGCTGCTGTTCAAGGCCGACGGATCGATCAGCGTGCACGCCGACGACCGCGCTTACAAGCCGCTGAATTGGATGAGTCCGCCCTGCTGGCTCACGGAGGAGCCCGGTGCTGAATCGCCCGTGTGGGTCGTCCAGAACAAGGCCGGCGAACAGCTGCGCATCACCGTCGAGGAGGTCGAGCACGACTCCAACCACGATCTGGGCGTTGACCCAGGGCTGGTCAAGGACGGCGTCGAAGCCCACCTGCAGGCGTTGCTCGCCGAGCACGTGCAACTGCTCGGCGATGGCTACACGCTGGTTCGCCGCGAATACATGACCGCCATCGGGCCCGTCGACCTGCTCTGCCGTGACGAGCATGGCGGTTCCGTCGCGGTGGAAATCAAGCGGCGCGGCGAGATCGACGGCGTCGAGCAACTCACCCGCTACCTCGAGTTGCTCAATCGCGACAGCGTCCTGGCGCCGGTGAAGGGGGTGTTCGCGGCCCAGCAGATCAAGCCGCAAGCGCGCACGCTGGCCACCGACCGCGGCATCCGTTGCCTGACATTGGATTACGACAAGATGCGCGGGATGGACAGCGACGAATACCGGCTGTTCTGATCGTCGCGGCTAGGCTGGCGGTATGGCTCGGCGCCGCACACCGCCACGTCGGCAGCGACACTCATCGCCGCCACCGGTGCTTCGCCGGGTGGAGATCGGACCCGACGGCCGCGAGTACGAAGTCCGTCCCGTCGCGGCGGCCCGCGCGGTCAAGACCTACCGTTGCCCCGGCTGTGATCACGAAATACAGGCCGGTACCGCACATCTGGTGGTGTGGCCGACCGATTCGATGCTAGGGGGAGGCCCAGGACTGGTCGACGATCGGCGGCATTGGCACGCGCCGTGCTGGAGCCATCGCGCTACGCGCGGCCCGACCCGGAAGTGGTCGTGATTCCCTGGGGCTCAGGCGGCGGCCGGTTCGACCAGCTCGATGAGGACTCCGCCGGCGTCCTTGGGGTGGATGAAGTTGATCCGCGAGTTTGCCGTGCCGCGGCGCGGCGCCTCGTAGATGAGCCGGATGCCCTGGGAGCGCAGGTGCTCGATCACGCTGTCGAGGTCGCTCACCCGAACCGCCATCTGCTGGATGCCGGGACCGCGCTTGTCGAGGAACTTGGCGATGGTCGAGGAGTCGTCGATCGGGGCCATCAGCTGGATCTGCGCGGTACCGGTTGGGGCGCCGCGCACGGCCAGCATGGCCTCGCGGATTCCCTGGTCCTCGTTGACCTCCTCGTGCACCAGGACCATGCCGAGGTGGTCGTGATACCAGGCGATCGCCGCGTCCAGGTCGGCGACTGCGATGCCGACGTGATCGATCGCCGTCACCAGCGCGGTGGCCAGGACCTGACGGGCGTCAACTTGATCGGTCGTCATCACATAAAGGTAACCTGGCGGCAAAGATTGCGCTTCTCCGGGAGGCCGAATCGGCCGTCCAGGGTGCGCCTCAGTAGGCCTTAGGAGATAGTCATGACGACGTCGGTGATCGTTGCTGGAGCGCGGACGCCGATCGGCAAGTTGATGGGTTCGCTGAAGGATTTTTCGGCCAGCGATCTGGGTGCCATCGCGATCGCCGGCGCGCTGGAGAAGGCCAACGTACCCGCCTCGGCGGTCGAGTACGTGATCATGGGCCAGGTGTTGACGGCCGGTGCCGGCCAGATGCCCGCGCGCCAGGCGGCCGTTGCGGCGGGCATCGGCTGGGATGTTCCGGCGCTGACCATCAACAAGATGTGCTTGTCCGGCATCGACGCCATTGCGCTCGCTGACCAGCTCATTCGCGCCGGGGAGTTCGACGTGGTGGTGGCCGGTGGGCAGGAGTCCATGACAAAGGCGCCTCATTTGCTGATGGACAGCCGGGCGGGCTACAAGTACGGCGACGTCAAGGTCCTGGACCACATGGCCTACGACGGCCTGTACGACGTGTTCACCGACCAGCCGATGGGCGCGCTCACCGAGCAGCGCAACGATGTGGACAAATTCACCCGCCAGGAGCAGGACGAGTTCGCTGCCCGGTCGCATCAGAAGGCGGCCGCGGCGTGGAAGGACGGCGTCTTCGCCGACGAAGTCGTGCCGGTCAACATCCCGCAGCGCAAGGGTGATCCGCTGCAGTTCACCGAGGACGAGGGGATTCGCGCTAACACCACCGCCGAGTCCCTGGCCGGCCTCAAACCGGCCTTCCGCCGCGACGGCACCATCACCGCCGGTTCGGCGTCGCAGATCTCCGACGGGGCGGCGGCCGTGGTGGTGATGAACAAGGCCAAGGCGCAGGAGCTGGGGCTGACCTGGCTGGTCGAAATCGGCGCGCACGGTGTCGTGGCCGGACCGGACTCCACCCTGCAGTCGCAGCCCGCCAACGCGATCAAGAAAGCGCTCAGCCGCGAGGGCATCTCCGTCGACCAGCTCGACGTCGTGGAAATCAACGAGGCGTTCTCTGCGGTCGCGCTGGCCTCGACCCGCGAACTCGGCGTGGATCCCGAGATCGTCAACGTCAACGGCGGTGCGATCGCGGTCGGACATCCCATCGGGATGTCGGGCGCACGAATCACACTGCACGTCGCCCTGGAGCTGGCCCGCCGTGGTTCCGGCTACGGAGTTGCGGCCCTGTGCGGGGCCGGTGGGCAGGGCGACGCGTTGATTCTGCGGGCAAAGTAGCCGGGCTCGGACGGGCGTACTGACGCCTTCGTCGACGTTGCTGGTGTGACACGCGCGGGGACTTTTGTGATCTTCGTCATATGGCCCGGTCGCGGGCCCGGTTGGTGCGATTTCCGGCCCGGCAAAGCGGCGCCGGGCGTCCGCCCCACCGGGTGGATAGGTCGCTGACGCGCATGACAAACTTGACGACGTGACGCGTCCGCGACCCTCGATTGGCCCCGCGATGGCTGGCGCGGTCGACTTGTCCGGCCTCAAGCAGCGGGCCCAGCCGCCGCCGGCCGGCGGGACCGGCGGCGGCGCAACGTCGGCCGCCGAAGGCGGCCCCGGAGTTTCCGCAATCACCGAGGCCAATTTCGAGACCGAAGTCCTGCTCCGGTCCGAGGAAGTGCCCGTTGTCGTACTGCTGTGGTCACCGCGCAGCGACGCGTGTGTCCAGCTCGTCGACATGCTGTCCGGGCTGGCCGCCGAGGACAACGGCAAGTGGTCCCTGGCGACGGTCAACGTCGACGTGGCGCCCAGGGTGGCCCAGATCTTCGGTGTCGATGCGGTGCCGACCGTGGTGGCTCTGGCCGCCGGGCAGCCGCTGTCCAGCTTCCAAGGCATGCAGCCGCCCGACCAGTTGCGGGGCTGGGTGGACTCGCTTCTGTCGGCGACAGCCGGGAAACTCAGGGGCTCAGGCAATTCCGCGGATTCCGACGAGGTCGACCCAGAGCTGGCCGCGGCCCGCGAACAGCTCGAGGCCGGCAACTTCGAGGGCGCCAGAGGGTCGTATCAAGCGATATTGGACGCCAATCCGGGCAGTGTCGAAGCGAAGGGCGCGATCCGGCAGATCGACTTTCTCATGCGCGCAACCGCGCACCCGCCGGACGCCCTGGCCGCGGCCGACGCGGCACCGGACAACATCGATGCGGCCTTCGCGGCCGCCGACGTGCAAATCCTCAACCAGGACGTGAGCGCGGCGTTCGAGCGCCTAATTGCCTTGGTGCGCAGCACATCCGGGGACGAACGCACCCGGGTACGCACCCGGTTGATCGAGCTCTTCGAGCTCTTCGATCCCGCCGACCCCGAGGTCGTCGCCGGACGGCGCAACCTCGCCAACGCGCTCTACTGAAGCCCTACTCGGGCTCCAGCCACAGGGCCGACGTGGGCGGCAACACCAGCACCGCCGACGCGGGTCGGCCGTGCCACGGGTCTTCGGTCGCGTCGACGCCACCCATGTTGCCGATTCCGGCGCCGTTGTAGATGGTCGCATCGGTGTTGAGCACTTCGCGCCAGCGGCCGGCGGACGGCAGGCCGAGCCGGTAGCCGCTGTGCTCGCTGCCGGCGAAGTTGAACACGCAGGCCATGACCGACCCGTCGCTGCCGTACCGCAGGAAGCTCAACACGTTGTTGGCCGAGTCGTTGGCGTCGATCCAGGAGTAACCGTCGGGAATGGTGTCCTGGCTCCACAGCGCCGGATGGCTGCGGTAGATGCCGTTGATGTCGCGCACCAGGCGCGAGACGCCGTTCGAGAAGCCTTGCTCGTCGAGCTGCCACCAATCCAGGCCGTGTTCCTCGGACCACTCGGCGCGCTGGCCGAATTCCTGCCCCATGAACAGCAATTGCTTGCCTGGATGCGCCCACTGATAGGCCAGCAGGCTGCGCAGCCCGGCGGCCTTGACGTGGTTGTTGCCCGGCATCCGGCCCCACAGCGTGCCCTTGCCGTGCACCACCTCGTCGTGGCTGATCGGCAGCACATAGTTCTCGCTGAACGCGTAGAGCATCGAGAATGTCATCTCGCCGTGGTGGTAACTACGGTAGATCGGGTCGCGGCTGATGTAGTCGAGCGTGTCGTGCATCCAGCCCATGTTCCACTTCATCGAAAAGCCCAGGCCGCCAAGATTTGTCGGACGGGTGACGCCGGGCCACGACGTCGACTCCTCGGCGATGGTGACGATGCCCGGCGCCGACTTGTGCACGGTGGCATTCATCTCCTGCAGGAACTGAACGGCCTCCAGATTCTCCCGCCCGCCGTAGATGTTCGGCGTCCAGCCGCCCTCGGGGCGCGAATAGTCCAGATAGAGCATGGAAGCAACGGCGTCCACCCGTAGCCCGTCGATGTGGTACTCCTGGAGCCAATACAACGCGTTGGCCACCAGGAAGTTACGCACCTCGTTCCGGCCGAAGTCGAATACGTAAGTGCCCCAGTCGAGTTGCTCTCCGCGCTTAGGGTCGGAGTGCTCGTAGAGCGGGGTGCCGTCGAACCGTCCCAGCGCCCACGCGTCCTTTGGGAAGTGCGCCGGCACCCAGTCCACGATGACGCCGATGCCGGCGTGATGCAGCGCGTCGACCAGCGCCCGGAATTCGTCGGGCGTGCCGAATCGCGATGTCGGCGCGTAGTACGACGTCACCTGGTAGCCCCACGATCCGGCGAACGGATGCTCGGCCACGGGAAGCAGCTCGACGTGGGTGAACCCATGCTCCACCACGTAATTCGTCAGCTCCTCGGCAAGCTGCCGGTAGCCGAGTCCGGAGCGCCACGAGCCGAGGTGAACCTCGTAGGTGCTCATCGGCTCGAACACCGGGTTGCGCCGGGCGCGCTGTTCCATCCAATCGGCGTCCTGCCAGGTGTATTTGCTGCGCGTCACCCTGGATGCGGTGTGCGGCGGCACTTCGGTGGCGAAGGCCATCGGATCGGCCCGCTCCGTCACGACGCCGTCGGCGCCGTGCACGCGGAACTTGTACAGGCCGTCGGCGGGGAAGTCGGGCCAGAACAGCTCCCACACACCGGAGGAGCCCAGCGACCGCATCGGCGCATCGTCGCCCGTCCAGCCGTTGAACTCGCCGAGCAGGCTGACACCCTTGGCGTTGGGCGCCCACACCGCGAACGACACCCCATTAACGACACCGTCGGCCGTGGTGAACGAGCGCGGGTGCGCGCCCAGGACTTCCCAGAGTCGCTCATGGCGACCCTCGCCGAACAGGAAGAGGTCCACTTCACCCAGGGTGGGCAGGAAGCGGTAGGCGTCGGCGACGGTGTACGGGTCGGAACCCTCGTATTTCACCTGCAGCCGGTAGTCGATCAGGTTGGCGAACGGCAGCGCCGTGGCAAACAGGCAGGATTCGATGTGCTGCAGCGGGAACCGGTCCGCGCCGACGAGCGCGACAACCTCGACGGCATGCGGGCGGAACGCTCGGATGACGGTGTGGTCGGCGTACTCGTGGGCACCCAAAATGCCGTGCGGATTGTAATGCGTGCCGGCCAGCAGGCGCGATAGGTCGCCCGGGTCGGGCGCCAGGCGCGTCCTGGCGAGTTGGTCGGCTTGGCTCATGTCCTTTTCACCTCCGGTCCGTTTCATCGCCTGCGCAGCAACATCATTCGGGACTCATGTGGTATGAGTGGCATGTTGATGATATGCGCGACCGCTCGCGCAGGGTCGATGCGAACGTAATTTGCTTGCCCCCACTGGAATTCCTGGCCGGTAATCTCGTCGCGCACCCAGAAGCGCTCGTAGGGCTCCATACCCAAAGCCGCCATATCTAAAAACAGCGTGCCTTCTTCGGCGCCGAACGCGTTGAACGTCACCACCACCAACACGCAGTCGCCGGTCGCCGGATCGAACTTGCTATAGGCAAGCAGGCCATCGTTGTCCACGCCGTGGAAATGGATGGTGCGCAACTGCTGCAGCGCGGGATGTAGCCGGCGAATCGAGTTGAGCTGCGTGATGAACGGTTCGAGCGACCGTCCTTCGGCCAGAGCGCCCGCGAAATCACGAGGCCGCAGTTCGTACTTTTCGGAGTGCAGATATTCCTCGCTGCCCTCCCGCACCGCGCGGTGCTCGAACAGCTCATAGCCCGAGTACATGCCCCAGGCCGGGCCCATGGTCGCCGCCAGCACCGCGCGGATGGCGAACATCCCGGGGCCGTTGTGCTGCAGGACGGCGTGCAGGATGTCGGGCGTGTTCACGAACAGGTTCGGCCGGCGGAAGTCGGCGAGCGCGGCGATGTCGTTTCCGAACTCGGTGAGTTCCCACTTCGCCGTGCGCCACGTGAAATAGCTGTAGGACTGGGTGAACCCGAGCTTGGCCAGGCCGTACTGCCGGGCCGGCGGCGTGAAGGCCTCCGAAAGGAAAAGCACATCGGGGTCGATGCTCTTCGCCTGGGCGATCAGCCACGCCCAGAAGTTCGGCGGCTTGGTGTGCGGATTGTCGACCCGAAAGAACTTGATGCCGTGGTCCATCCAGTGCCGCACGACGCGCAGCACTTCGTCGTAGAGGCCCGCCGGATCGTTGTCGAAGTTGAGCGGGTAGATGTCCTGGTATTTCTTGGGCGGGTTTTCCGCGTAGGCGATGGTGCCGTCGGGCAGCTCGGTGAACCACTCGCGATGGTCGCGCGCCCACGGGTGGTCCGGCGCGCACTGCAACGCCAGGTCCAGCGATACCTCCATGCCCAGCTCGCGCGCCGCGGCGACGAAGGCGTCGAAGTCCTCGATGGTGCCCAGGTCCGGGTGGACGGCGTCATGGCCGCCCTCGTCACTGCCGATTGCCCACGGCGAACCCACGTCGCCGGGGGCGGCGGTGGGAGAGTTGTTGCGGCCCTTGCGATGTACCTTGCCGATCGGATGGATCGGCGGCAGGTACACGACGTCGAATCCCATTGCCGCGATACGCGGAAGCTGGGCGGCCGCCGTGGCGAACGTGCCATGCACGGGTTTGCCCTCGGCGTCCCGCCCGCCGGTCGAGCGGGGAAACATCTCATACCAGGAGCCGAAGCGGGCCAGCGGCCGATCCACCCAGACGCCGTACTGATCGCCGCGGGTGACCAGATCGCGCAACGGATACTCGGCCAGAATTTCGTCGATTTCCGGCGCGAGGGCCAACGCGGTGCGGGTGACCGGATCCCCGGGGCTCCGCAGCGCCGCTGCGGCCGCCAGCAGCGGGTCGCGCCGCGCGCGGGGCACCCCCGTGGCGGCGCGCTCGAACAGCGCGGCCCCGACCAGGAGGTCGTTGGACAGTTCCGTCTCGCCCTGGCCGGCCTCGAGCTTGGCAACCAGGCCATGCTGCCAGGAGTGGATGGGGTCACCCCAGCCGTCGACCCTGAAGGTCCACAGACCCACGCGGTCGGGCGTGAATTGCCCGTGAAAGACGTAGGGCTCGAGGCCCATCGTCATGGGCAGCAGCAGCGGCTTGATCCGTTGCTGGTCCACAGCGCCGTCGACTTCGGTTGCGGCCTTTACGGGAGCCTGAACCGCTTTGATCCGGCGGGCTTCCGTTGCTTGCGGATAACGCGGCCCGAGGTAGCGGACGACCAGGGTCGCCGCGACAGCCTCGTGGCCTTCCCGCCAAACCGCCGCGCTGACGGGAATGGTCTCGCCGACCACAGCCTTGGCAGGATATGCGCCGCAGGAAACGACGGGTTGGACGTTATCGATCTCGACACGACCAGGCACAACACTCCGTTCCGATTTGCCAGCTCCTCCTCGGCCCGCTTCTCGGACCGCATCGTCGCCGGCAGTGTTCCGATTGTGTGCGGCCAAACCGCGGTGCGCTCCGTCGCGGAATGCCTATCGTCTGGCGAAACTTCCTGTCGTGGGGAACTTCCTCTGCGGGGAAGCGCCGTTGCGGCCCCAATACCTAACCGATACCCACCCTAGTGTCCGGTCACACCCTCGGGGGGAAAAGCGGTCTCCACCGCCGCCGTGCGCGGGGCGAAATCCTCAGTAAGGTAAGGACACGTGAAAGCCCTTCGCCGCTTTACCGTCCGTGCTCATCTTCCCGAACGCCTGGCCGCCCTGGACCAGCTGTCGACCAACTTGCGATGGTCATGGGACAAGCCGACTCAGGACTTGTTCGCGACGGTCGACTCGGGCCTGTGGGAGCGCTGCGGCTTTGATCCGGTGGCGTTGCTGGGCGCGGTGAATCCGGCACGGCTCGATGAGTTGGCGCTCGACGAGGCGTTCCTCGGCCGGCTCGATCAGTTGGCCGCCGACCTGAACGACTACCTGAGCCGCCCGCTGTGGTACCAGCAGCAGCAAGCCGAAGGTATGGCGATGCCGACGGCTGTCGCCTATTTCTCGATGGAGTTCGGCGTCGCCGAGGTGCTGCCCAATTACTCGGGTGGTTTGGGCATCCTCGCCGGGGACCACCTGAAGTCGGCCTCCGATCTGGGGGTACCGCTGGTGGCGGTGGGCCTGTACTACCGGTCGGGGTATTTCCGCCAGTCCTTGACCGCGGACGGCTGGCAAAACGAGACGTACCCGTCGCTGGACCCGCAGGGATTGCCGTTGCGGCTACTCACCGATGACGCCGGCGACCCCGTCCTGGTGGAGCTGACGCTTCCCGACTCCGCCCGGCTGCACGCGCGGGTCTGGGTCGCGCAGGTGGGCCGGGTTCCGCTGCTCCTGCTCGACTCCGACGTCCCGGAAAACGAGCACGAGCTGCGCAGCATCACGGACCGGCTGTACGGCGGCGACCAGGAACACCGGATGAGGCAGGAGCTGCTGGCCGGCATCGGCGGGGTGCGGGCGATCCGCGCGTTCACCGCCATCGAAGGGCTACCCGCGCCCGAGGTGTTCCACATGAACGAGGGCCACGCCGGGTTCCTCGGAGCGGAACGCATCCGCGAGTTGATGACCGATGCGGCGTTGGACTTCGACACTGCGCTGGCCGTCGTGCGATCCAGCACCGTGTTCACCACCCACACTCCGGTGCCGGCCGGTATCGACCGCTTCCCGATCGACATGGTGCGGCTGTACTTCGACGGGCATGTCGAGGACCATCCCGGTAAGAAGAGCGAGAAAGCCGGTGGCAAGAGTGCGCCCGTGTTGTTGCCGGGCGTGCCGACCGCCCGGATTCTCGCGCTCGGCGCCGAGGACGATCCGACCAAATTCAACATGGCGCACATGGGGCTGCGGCTGGCGCAGCGGGCCAACGGAGTCTCGTTGCTGCACGGCGAGGTGAGTCGGGCCATGTTCAACGAGCTGTGGTCCGGATTCGACGCGGACGAGGTGCCGATCGGGTCGATCACCAACGGTGTCCACGCGCGCACCTGGGCGGCGCCACAATGGCTGCAGTTGGGGCGTGAGCTGGCCGGGTCGGACTCGTTCGGTGATCCCGGCGTCTGGTTGCGACTGAACCAGGTTGATGCGGGCCATCTCTGGTGGATCCGTTCGCAACTGCGGTCGCTGCTGGTCGAGGACGTCCGGCGACGGCTGCGCAACTCCTGGCTGGAACGCGGCGCGTCGGACGCCGAATTGGGTTGGATAGCAACGGCATTCGATCCGAACGTGCTCACCATCGGGTTTGCCCGGCGGGTACCCACGTACAAGCGGTTGACGCTGATGCTGCGCGACCCGGAGCGGCTCGAACGCCTGCTGGTCGATGAGGACAGGCCGATTCAGCTGATCGTCGCCGGGAAGTCGCACCCGGCCGACGACGGCGGTAAAGCGTTGATCCAGCAGGTCGTGCGCTTCGCCGACCGGCCGGAGGTGCGCCACCGCATCGCGTTCCTGCCCGACTACGACATGTCCATGGCCCGGCACTTGTACTGGGGTTGCGACGTCTGGCTGAACAACCCGCTGCGGCCGCTGGAGGCCTGCGGCACCTCCGGAATGAAGAGCGCGCTCAACGGCGGGCTGAACCTGTCAATCCGCGACGGCTGGTGGGACGAATGGTACGACGGCGAAAACGGTTGGGCGATACCGTCTGCCGACGGCATGGCCGACGAGGCCCGTCGGGACGACCTGGAGGCCAGCGCGCTATACGACCTGCTGGAACAGGCCGTGGCCCCCAAGTTCTACGAGCGCGACGAACAGGGGGTGCCGCCACGATGGATCGAAATGGTCCGGCACACATTGCAGACGCTCGGGCCGAAGGTGCTGGCTTCGCGCATGGTGCGCGACTACGTGGAGCAGTACTACACGCACGCGGCGCAGTCGCTGCGCCAGACCGTCGGGCCCGCCGGGGACGGTGAGGACGGCGGCGAGTTCGGCGCGGCGCGCGAGGTGGCCGCCTATCGTCGGCGCGCGGAAGAGGCATGGCCCAAGATCACCATCACCGACGTGGACAGCACCGGCCTGCCGGACACGCCGGTGCTTGGCTCCAAGCTGACCCTGACCGCCACAGTGGCGCTGGCCGGGCTCGCGCCTGACGAGGTCACGGTCCAAGCGATGGTGGGCAGGGTGGACGCCAGCGACGCGCTGCTGGACCCGCTGACCGTCGAGATGTCGTATACGGGGACCGCCGAAGGCGGCAACCAGGTGTTCTCGACGACGCTGTCGTTGCCGCTGGCGGGGGCGGTCGGGTACACGGTGCGGGTGCTGCCCCACCACCCGATGCTTGCCGCGGGCAACGAGCTGGGTCTGGTCACCCTGGCCCGCTGACTCAGGCGGGCAGGCCTTCCGACGGGGTGCGCAGCCGCTCCAGTGCCGCGCGGACCTGCGCCGCGTTGGTGGTCTGCCAGAACGGCGGGAGCGAGGCACGCAGATAGCCGCCGTAGCCGGCGGTGACCATCCGCGAGTCCAGCACCGCAACCACCCCGCGGTCGGTGACGCGACGCAACAGCCGACCCGAGCCCTGCGCCAACAGCAACGCGGCGTGGCTGGCCGCCACGGCCATGAAGCCATTGCCGCCGCGCGCGGCCACCGCGCGTTGCCGCGCGCCCAGCAGCGGGTCGTCCGGCCGCGGAAACGGGATGCGATCGATGAGCACCAGGGACAGCGACGGCCCCGGCACATCCACGCCCTGCCACAGCGACAGGGTGCCGAACAGCGAGGTCTGCGCGTCGGCGCTGAACTGCTCGACCAGCGCGGAGGTGCTGTCGTCGCCCTGGCACAGCACCGGCGTCGACAGCCGCCCGCGCATGGCTTCCGCGGCGGCCCGCGCGGCCCGCATCGACGAGAACAACCCCAGGGTCCGCCCGCCCGCCGCGGTGATGAGCTCGGCGATTTCGGTCAGCTGCTCGACCGACCCGGCGCCGTCCCGGCCCGGTGGTGGCAGGTGGGCGGCGACGTAGAGGATTCCGGCCTTGGCGTGGTGGAACGGCGAGCCGACGTCGACGCCCCGCCAGCGTGCATCCTTCGGCTCTTGCCCGGCGTCCGGAGCGGTCAGACCCCACGCCGCGGCCATCGCGTCAAAGGATCCGCCGATCGTCAGGGTCGCCGAGGTCAACACCGTGGTGGAACGGGAGAACACCCGGTCGCGCAGCAGGCCCGCAACCGAAAGCGGCGCCACCCGTAACACCGGGCGCATCGAGCCCCTGTTGTCCTCGTGATCCAGCCACGCCACGTCGGTGCGCTCGGGAATCGGCGGGTTGAACGACGTGAGGACCCGCGAGGCGGTATCGGATATCTCGCTAAGCGCCGCAACCGCTTCGGCGCGTGCCGCGGCCGCTTTTGCGTCGCTCGTGGCGTCGATCGCCGACCGTGCCGCGCTGGCCGCGTCGCGCAGGGCGGTCAGGTATGCCGCCAGCTCCTCGTCGAGGCGGTCGATGCGGCCCGGTGTGGCGTCATGGATCGCCGCGGCGAAGTTGGCCGTCGCCGCCTCCAGCCGCTGGGTCAGTTCGGGATTCACCAATCGGGCGATCCGCCGCGCCGCGACGCCGAGGGCGGCCGGCGTCAGCTCCGCGGTGGCCACCGACGTCACCCGGTCGACCAACTCGTGGGCCTCGTCCACCACCAGCAGCGCGTGTTCGGGCAGTACCGCCGATTCGGCGACGGCGTCGATGGCGAGCAGGGCGTGGTTGGTGACCACGATGTCGGCACCACCGGCCCGGCCGCGCGCGCGTTCGGAGAAGCACTCGGAGCCAAACGGGCAGCGGGCCACGCCGAGGCATTCCCGCGCCGAAACGCTGACCTGAGACCAGGATCGATCTGGCACACCGGGTTTCAGGTCGTCGCGGTCGCCGGACTCGGTCGTCGATGCCCAGGCGGTGAGCCGTTGGACGTCGCGGCCCAAGGCGGTGGCCGCCATGGGATCGAAGAGTTCCTCCTGCGGCCTTTCGCCGGCGTCCTCCTCGGCCTCGGCGCCACCGTTGTGAATCTTGTTCAGGCACAGATAGTTTCGACGGCCTTTGAGCAGCGCGAACTGCGGGCGGCGCGGGAGTGCATCGGCGATGGAATCGATCAGCCTGGGCAGATCGCGATCGACGAGCTGCCGCTGCAGCGCAATGGTGGCCGTGGACACGACGACGGGCGAGTCGTCACCGATGGCGCGGACGATCGCGGGCACCAGGTAGGCCAGTGACTTTCCGGTGCCGGTACCGGCTTGCACGACGAGATGCTCGCCGGTTGCGAACGCCCGCGCGACGGCGTTGGCCATCTCGAGTTGGCCGCCGCGCTCACTGCCGCCGAGCGCAGCCACGGCGATAGCCAGCAACTCGGGCACGGACACTTCGGACGTGGTTACCCTCTTTTGCTCTGCGGTGCTACTGGCGGCCGGCGGGGATCTGCGTCGTCGGGATCGCGGGCTCGCCGTGCGACAGGTTCAAACCTTCCCACGGCAGGCTGCGCAGCCCGGAAGCTACCAGCTCGCGCGCCGCGGGCACATTCGGTTTGGACACCACGTCGCCGCCGCGGACCAGCGGGACGGTCAACGCCCGAGACGGTTCGCTGACGATGGGCCGGCGGCCAGCCGGATACACCACCTCCTCGGTGACGGTGCCGGAAGTACGCGTGAGGCGCAGCGCCTCTTTGCGGCCGCCGCGGGTCTCCTTGTGGCTGCTGCGCTTTTGCACCGGCATCCCGTCCACTTCGACCAGCTTGTAGACCATGTTCGCCGTCGGTGCGCCCGACCCCGTCACGAGCGACGTGCCGACGCCGTAACTGTCCACCGGTTCGGCACCCAGGGCGGCGATGGAGAACTCGTCGAGGTCACCGGAGACCACGATCCGGGTGCTGGTGGCGCCCAACCGGTCGAGCTGCTCGCGGACCTGGCGGGTCAGCACGCCGAGCTCGCCGGAGTCGATGCGGACCGCACCGAGCGACTCCCCGGCGGCGGCCATGGCATTGGCCACCCCGGTTGTCACGTCATAGGTGTCCACCAGCAGCGTGGTGTCGACGCCCAGCGCGTCGACCTGGGCGCGGAACGCGGCCAGTTCATCCGGCCCGCCCGCACTGGTGTGCAGCATGGTGAACGCGTGTGCGGAGGTGCCCTCCGCGGGGATGCCGTATCGGCGCTGGGCCTCGAGGTTGGAGGACGCGGCGAAGCCGGCGATATAGGCTGCGCGCGCCGCGGCGACCGCGGCGAGTTCGTGGGTTCTCCGTGATCCCATCTCGATCAGCGGGCGGTCCCTGGCGGCGCTCACCATTCGCGCCGCCGCGGACGCGATCGCCGTGTCGTGGTTGAAGATCGACAACGCCAGCGTCTCGAGCACGACACATTCGGCGAAAGTGCCGGTCACCGACAGCACGGGGGAGCCGGGAAAGTACAGTTCGCCTTCGGCGTAACCGTCGATATCGCCGCCGAACCGGAAATCGCGCAAGTAACGCAACGTATCTGGATCGAGGAATTGCGCCAGCAACTGGCATGCCTCGTCGCCGAAGGCGAACTGCGGCAAGGCTTCGAGCAGCCGGCCGGTCCCACAGACCACGCCGTAACGGCGGCCCTCCGGGAGTCGGCGCGCGAACAATTCGAAGGTCGTCAGGCGATTGGCGGTGCCGTCTCGCAGCGCCGCCGCCAGCATCGTCAACTCGTACTTGTCGGTAAGCAGCCCAGTTACGACCGGGTCGTTCATTCCATAACGGTATCGGCTGCCATCGGGGGCTCGGAAACCTCACCTATCCCTCGGTATCGTGTAGTCCATGGTTGTTATGTCAGCGCCCACCAAGCCGGGCACTACAGGACAACGCGAGTCCGCTCCGGTAGACGTCACGGCGAGTCCGTGGGTCACGATCGTGTGGGATGACCCGGTCAACTTGATGACCTACGTGACGTATGTGTTCCAGAAGTTGTTCGGCTACAGCGAGCCGCACGCCACCAAGCTGATGTTGCAGGTGCACAACGAAGGCAGGGCGGTGGTGTCGGCCGGCAGCCGGGAGTCCATGGAAGTCGACGTGTCCAAGCTGCATGCCGCCGGTTTGTGGGCGACCTTGCAGCAGGACCGGTGATATTCGAGGGCTTCGGCGATTACCTGTGCGCAAGTGGAAGCGCGTCGAGACCGCGGACGGTCCCCGTTTTCGGTCCGCCTTGGCGTCTCATGAGGCCGCCCTGCTGAAGAACCTCGCAACCGCCATGGTCGGGTTGCTCGATGAGCGTGAATCTTCCTCGCCCGCAGACGAACTCGAGGAGATCACCGGCATAAAGACCGGAAACAGCGATCCGCCGAAGGATCCGACCCTGCGCCGGCTGCTGCCCGATTTCTTCCATCACGACGACAATGACCCGTCGGCCCCCGACGTCGCCGATAGCCTCAACGCCGCGCTGCGCAGCCTGCACGAGCCCGAGATCATCGACGCCAAACGCTTTGCCGCACAGCGGTTGTTGGACACCGTTCCGGAGGGCGGCGGCCGGTTCGACCTGACCGAGGAGGACGCGAACGCCTGGGTCGCCTCGGTCAACGACATCCGGCTGACGCTGGGAGTCATGCTCGAGGTCGGCCCGGAGGGGCCGGAGCGCCTGCCCGCCGACCACCCGCTGGCCGTGCACTTCGACGTTTACCAGTGGTTGACCGTCTTGCAGGAGTACCTGGTCCTGGTGCTCATGGGGCCCCGATGACCCCGTTGGCCGCCGGATGAACGCCATCACCGATGTCGGGGGCATCCGCGTCGGTCACCATCAACGGCTCGACCCCGACGCGACCATGGGCGCCGGGTGGGCCTCCGGCGTCACCGTCGTGCTGACCCCGCCCGGGACCGTGGGCGCGGTCGATTGCCGCGGCGGCGCGCCCGGCACCCGGGAGACCGACCTGCTGGACCCCGCCAACACCGTCCGGTACGTCGACGCGGTGTTGCTCGCCGGCGGCAGCGCCTACGGTCTGGCCGCCGCCGACGGCGTCATGCGCTGGCTGGAAGAACGAGAACGCGGCGTGGCGATGGATGGGGGGGTGGTGCCCATCGTGCCCGGCGCGGTGATCTTCGATCTGCCGGTCGGTGGCTGGGACTGCCGCCCGACGGCCGAGTTCGGCTACCAGGCCTGCGAAACCGCGGGCGGCGAGGGTGCGATGGCCGTCGGGAGCGTTGGCGCAGGCGTGGGGGCGCGCGCCGGGGTGCTCAAGGGCGGTGTCGGGACCGCCTCGACGGCGCTGCCGTGCGGGGTGACCGTTGGCGCGGTGGTCGTGGTGAACTCCGCCGGCGAGGTCGCCGACCGGGCCACCGGCCTGCCATGGATGGCGGACCTGATCCAGGAGTTCGCGCTGCGGCCACCGCCGGCGGAGCAGGTCGAAGCCTTCGCGCAGTTGCCGACCGCGTCGAGCCCGCTGGAGAACCCGCTCAACACCGTCATCGGGGTGGTGGCCACCGACGCGGCGCTGAGCCCGGCCGCGTGCCGGCGCATCGCCGTCGCCGCCCACGACGGCCTGGCCCGTGCCATCCGCCCGGCGCACACCCCATACGACGGCGACACGGTGTTCGCACTGGCGACCGGGGCGGTAGAGGTGCCACCCGCATCCGACTCACCCGCCTCGTTTTCCCCGGAGATGCGGCTGGCCGCGGAGGTGGGCGCCGCCGCGGCCGACTGCCTGGCGCGTGCGGTGCTGGTCGGCGTGTTCGCCGCGAATTCGGTGGCGGGGATACCGACCTACCGCGACCTGTTGCCCGGGGTGTTTGCCCAATGAGAAGTTCACCGCCGTCCGCGCCGGTAGCCTGGACGATTGCGAGGACGTTCTGGAAGGGCAGCTATGGGTAAGACCACCCCCAAGGGACGCCCCGGCACACCGGCGACTCAGGCAAAGCGGCCCGCGTGGATGGTGGGCGGGGCCACGATCCTCACCTTCGTTGCGCTGCTCTACCTCATCGAGCTGATCGACCAGCTGACGCGGCATTCCCTGGACGAAAACGGCATCAGACCGCTCGAAGCCGACGGCCTGTGGGGGATCGTCTTCGCCCCGGTCTTGCATGCCAATTGGCAGCATCTGATGGCCAATACGATCCCGCTCTTGGTGCTGGGTTTCCTGATGGCGCTCGCCGGGCTGAGCCGGTTCGTCTGGGCCACGGCGATCGTGTGGATCCTGGGCGGCTTCGGCACTTGGCTCATCGGCGACATGGGCAGCTCCTGCGGGCCGACCGATCACATCGGGGCCTCCGGCCTGATCTTCGGCTGGCTGGCCTTCCTCCTCGTGTTCGGGATCTTCGTGCGCAGGTTCGCCGACATCGTGATCGGGCTGGTGGTGTTGCTCGCCTACGGCGGCGTGCTGCTGGGCGCCATGCCGGTGCTCGGCCGATGCGGTGGCGTGTCGTGGCAGGGTCATCTGTGCGGTGCGATCGCCGGCGTCGTCGCCGCGTATTGGTTGTCCGCGCCGGAACGCAAGGCACGCGCGAAGAGAAAAGCCGGCACCGCCACGCCGCGCCCCAAGACATGAGCTCGCCATTGGCGCCCGTCGGGATCTTCGACTCCGGCGTCGGGGGACTGACCGTCGCGCGGGCAATCATCGACCAACTGCCCGACGAGGACATCATCTACGTGGGCGACACCGGCCACGGACCGTACGGTCCGCTCACCATCCCCGAGGTCCGAGCCCACGCGCTGGCCATCGGGGACGACCTTGTCGGGCGCGGAGTGAAGGCGTTGGTGATCGCGTGCAATACGGCGTCCGCGGCTTGCCTGCGCGACGCCCGCGAGCGTTACGACGTGCCGGTCGTCGAGGTGATCCTGCCGGCGGTGCGTCGCGCGGTCGCGACGACGCGCACCGGTCGCATCGGTGTCATCGGCACGAAGGCGACCATCAACTCCCACGCGTACCAGGACGCGTTTGCCGCGGCCCGCGACACCGAGATCACCGCGGTGGCCTGTCCGCGCTTCGTCGACTTCGTGGAGCGTGGCGTGACCAGTGGCCGACAGGTGCTCGGACTGGCCGAGGGTTATCTGGAGCCGCTGCAGCGCGCCCAGGTCGACACGTTGGTGCTCGGATGCACGCACTATCCACTGCTGTCCGGGCTGATCCAGCTGGCGATGGGCGAGAACGTGACCCTGGTGTCGAGCGCCGAGGAAACCGCCAAGGAGGTGCTCCGGGTGCTCACCGAGCGCGACCTGCTGCGTCCGCACGACGCGCCACCCGCGACCCGGGTCTTCGAAGCCACCGGCGATCCCGACGCATTCACCAAGTTGGCCGCGCGATTCCTGGGTCCCGCGGTCACCGGTGTCCAACCCGTTCAACACGTGCGGATCGACTAGCGTGCCGACGAGATTCTCATCACACGAATGCGGCGATGTTTTCGTCACGGTCGTATCGGGCATGGCACAGTAGTGTCCGTGCGAATAACCGTGCTCGGCTGCTCGGGCAGCGTGGTGGGGCCGGATTCGCCTGCGTCGGGATATCTGCTCCGAGCACCGGACACTCAGCCCTTGGTCATCGACTTCGGCGGCGGTGTGCTGGGCGCCCTTCAGCGCTACGCCGACCCCGCTTCCGTGCACGTGCTCTTGTCCCATCTGCACGCCGACCACTGCCTGGATTTGCCCGGCTTGTTCGTGTGGCGGCGCTACCACCCGTCGCGCCCCGACGGCAAGGCGTTGTTGTACGGGCCCGGTGACACGTGGTCTCGGTTGGGGGCGGCGTCGTCACCGTACGGCGGCGAAATCGACGACTGCTCAGACATTTTCGATCTTCGGCACTGGGTTGACGGCGAACCGGTCACGTTCGGGTCGCTCACGGTGACGCCCCGGGTGGTGGCCCACCCGACTGAGTCCTACGGCATGAGGATCACCGATTCCACCGGTGCCTCGTTCGTCTACAGCGGTGACACCGGCGTCTGTGACCAGCTGGTCGAGCTGGCCCGGGACGCCGACGTCTTCCTCTGCGAAGCCTCCTGGACACATTCGCCGGACCGCCCGCCCGCTCTGCATCTGTCGGGCACCGAGGCCGGCAGGACCGCGGCGCAGGCCGGCGTTCGCGAGCTGTTGCTGACCCACATCCCGCCGTGGACCTCGCGTGAGGACGTGATCAGCGAGGCCAAGGCCGAGTTCGATGGTCCCGTGCACGCGGTGGTGTGCGGCGAATCGTTCGATATCCGCCGCTCTGAAAGGGTCTGAGCATCCCGCGGCTGTGCTGAATCTGCCCGCCTCCTCAGCGCGGGGCGCGCATCGTGGGCGGGCTAGTGTTGGCGTCGTGACGAGACGAGAAGACGGCCGCCTTGACGACGAGCTTCGCCCCGTAGTCATTACCCGCGGATTCACCGACCACCCGGCGGGGTCGGTGCTGATCGAATTCGGCCACACCAAGGTCATGTGCACCGCCAGCGTCACCGAGGGGGTGCCGCGCTGGCGCAAGGGATCGGGTCTGGGATGGCTGACCGCGGAGTACGCGATGCTGCCGTCGGCCACCCACAGCCGCTCCGACCGCGAATCGGTGAAGGGACGTCTGTCCGGGCGCACCCAGGAGATCAGCCGGCTGGTCGGCCGGTCGCTGCGGGCCTGCATTGATTTGGCGGCGTTGGGGGAGAACACCATCGCAGTCGACTGCGACGTGCTGCAGGCCGACGGTGGCACCCGCACCGCCGCCGTCACGGGTGCCTTCGTGGCGCTGTCCGACGCCGTGACCTACCTGGCCGCGGCGGGCAAGCTGTCCGATCCCCGACCGTTGTCGTGTGCCATCGCGGCGGTCAGCGTCGGGGTGGTCGACGGCAGGGTCCGCGTGGACCTGCCCTACGAGGAAGACGCTCGGGCCGAGGTCGACATGAACGTTGTCGCCACCGACACCGGGACCCTCGTGGAGGTTCAGGGGACCGGCGAGGGGGCGACGTTCCCGCGTTCGACGCTGGACAAACTGCTCGACGTGGCGCTGGCCGCCTGCGACAAGTTGTTCGCCGCCCAGCGCGAGGCGCTGGCCCTGCCGTACCCGGGTGAGCTGCCCGAGGGCGGCCCACCCCCGAAGGCGTTCGGCAGCTGACCCGGCTGTCGATAGTCTCGGGCAACCATCCCCGAACGTCGGCAATCCAAGCATCCGGCTCGGGCAGCTTTACCGACCAGGGTGTCAGGCTTGACGCCGATCCGCTCGACTACCTCGGCTCGCACGGCTCACCATCCATCGGACTAAGCCTGGACTTCGAGCACACCAACCCGCCACAGCGCCGCGTACGCGTGGCGCAGCACAATGCTGAACAAGCGAACGGCGCCGTCCAGCAGGGGGTCGCCCCCGGCGAAAGGCTGCTTGTCAACCCGGCGCGTGACCTTGTTGGGCGGTGGGGCCTGAATCGCGCCGAGAAGCCGCCGTTCGACGCGTTCAACGGTCGTCGGGGCGGGGAAGCTTAGCGGTAACACCATTCTCCATCTGATTAGGTAAGCCTAAATTAACTTACCGAGTGGAGCGCCGCAAGGGGTTCCGACCCAAATAGGTAGGCAGGGGCTAGCCCCTCGGGGGGCAGGGGCACAGGGGTGCCCCCCTTCCCCCTCCCCCCGGGGTACCGGGGTAGGTCCCCCCGGGTGGGGCGGGGACTGGGAAGGGCGAAGCTCGCCATAGGTTCAGTCGCCGCAGGTTCAGTCGCCACAGGTTCGGGATTCGAACCTGTGTAGGCGTACCGACGGATTTACAGTCCGCGACTCCGGGTCGTTTGTGTGGTTGGGATGACTTTGGCCTCTTACGCAGCAGGCCCGGCGAGGAGACGATGACGACACGAGAACAGACCTCGTGTCAGTTCAGGAGGACAGACATCGTGATCGAGGCGCTGAAGGACTTCCCCGACAACGTGGTGGCATTTGCTCTCCACGGGCATCTGACCAAGGAGGACTACGAAAAGGCGCTGATACCAGACATCAACGACAAGCTGACTCGACATAAAAAACTGCGGGCCTACACCGAGATCGCGTCCGATTTCGCCGGGATCGATCCCGGAGCCCTCTGGGAAGATACGAAGCTCGGCATTAGTCACTTCTTCGACTGGGAACGCGGCGCGCTCGTCACCGACGTGGAATGGATGAGCCGGGCGACGAAATTCTTCGCGCTCCTGATGCCCGGAGACGTGCGTACGTTCCCCACCGCTGAAGCCGACAAAGCGCGCGGATGGATTGTTGAATCCCAACAGTAAGTTGCGACGAGAACGTTACCCCCCCAACTTGTTGAATATGGGCCAGGAAGGCGTGGTCTGCAGCCATGCTCTTCGATCCGGCTGGTATCGCGGCAAGCAAGATACGCGAATACGCGCGGTCGCATCGAGGGCTGCGACCGGATGTTGTCAGCTAGTCAACGCCCATGTCGTCCGATAATTTTGTAGACGGTGGCCTGAGGACCGTCTCCGACACGTCCGAGACGGCTCGCCACGTGGGACCGGCGGGTATAGATCAGTCGCACTTAGTAAGTCTGTCTTCAATTGCCGCAGCTCAGAGCCAGAAATCACCCGGTAACCTGTAGCCACAGTGAGTGGCGATAATGTTTGGGAGTAATTGGTGACCCGGCTCCTGGTCGCCAGCCGCAATCCCAAGAAGCTGGCCGAATTGCGCCGGGTGCTCGACGCGGCCGGCTTGACGGGGCTGACGTTGGTCTCTTTGCTCGACGTGCCCCCCTTCGACGAAGCGCCCGAAACGGGCGCGACCTTCGAGGACAACGCGTTGGCCAAGGCGCGGGATGCCTTCGCCGCGACGGGCCTGGCCTCGGTGGCCGACGACTCCGGTCTGGAGGTCGCCGCACTCAACGGCATGCCCGGCGTGCTGTCGGCGCGCTGGTCGGGTAACCACGGCGACGACACCGCCAACACCGCCTTGCTGTTGGCGCAGCTGCGTGACCTTCCCGATGAACGGCGCGGCGCGGCGTTCGTGTCTGCCTGTGCCCTGGCCGGGCCGACCGGGGAGGTCGTCGTCCGCGGCGAGTGGCCCGGCAGCATCGCCCGGGAACCGCGGGGCGACGGCGGCTTTGGTTATGACCCGGTCTTCGTTCCGGACGGTTCCGACCGCACCGCGGCGGAGCTCAGCCCCGAGGAGAAGGACGCGGTCTCCCATCGTGGTCGGGCTCTCGCGCTGTTGGTGCCGGCGCTGCGCGACTTGACGGCGGCACGAATGTGAAGCTGGCCGCACGTTCGGCCTCGACTGTGAGGCCAGCCGCACACCCGAGCCCTACAGGCCGAAGCGGGCCTTGACGTCCCTGGTCTGGAAGTGCTCGACGATGATGCCCAGCAGCGGGATGGTCCCGGCGAGCAGCACACCGATCGTCTTGGGAATGGGCCACCGCACCTTCACCGCCAGATTGAATGCGGTCAGGACATAGATGAAGTACACCCAGCCGTGGACCACCTCGATCCAGCGGATCTCGTGGTGGAAGGCGAGGTGCGAGACGATCTCGTAGCACAGCGCGATCAGCCACAGACCCGTCGTCCACGCCATGATCCGGTAGCCGAGCAACGCGGTGCGTATCTTCTCGACGGGGAAGGCGGACGCTGGTGCTCCGGGTGGCTCCGGTGTGGTCATGCGGTTGTCCTGTTCTGCTTTTCGGTGTCGTGTTTGGCAAGCTCGGCCAGGTAGGCGTTGTACTCCGCCAGAGCCGGATCGTCGGACGCCTGCTGCGTCGGCTTGGGGCGCTCGGGCAGCAAGCCGGCGGGTATCTCGGTGACGGCGCCGTCCTGCCGAGGCTCGGGCGGCATCTCTTCATAGCGCACGTATTTGCGGTACGCGTACACGCAAAACCAGGCGAACAGCGGCCACTGCAGCGCATAGCCGAGGTTCTGAAAAGTGCCCGAGACCGACTGGAATCTGGTCCACTGCCACCAGCCCAGCGCCAGGCACCCGCAGGCCGCGACGATCACCAAGGCGATCAGCGCGGGCCTGCGACGGCGTGTAGTGGACACCCCATGAA
The DNA here is from genome assembly GCA_963850895.1 of uncultured Actinomycetota bacterium. Taxonomy (GTDB): domain Bacteria; phylum Actinomycetota; class Actinomycetes; order Mycobacteriales; family Mycobacteriaceae; genus Mycobacterium. Next base: position 26,475 of record CAWKNK010000019.1, read on the forward strand.
GGTACCGCTCACGATTTGGGTCCGACGAATTCGTCGAGGCGTGCCACCGACAGGTCCGTCCGTCAACTGAGCGGTACGATCGGCACGCTGCGGGCGTGATGAAACTGGCAAACATGCCGGCTTTAGGTGCCGGTGCTCGTGAGAGCTTGAGGGTTCGAGTCCCTCCGCCCGCACCGATGCTGCACCAGTGTTTATGCAGTTAAAGGGCTATTTTGGTGTTTGCTGCGAGGGACCGTGAGCACGCCGTGAACACATTTTGAACACATTTTCAGGCTGATCGTCATGAGGCCCTTGGTCTGACCCTCCCCAGGCTAGGAATGGTCTGATGGGTCTCGGATGTCGACGGTGTCCGACATTGGCTGCCCGGGAGGGTGACCGTCGGACATGGCTGCCCGATGTCTCTGCCGGGTATCTGAACCACGTGGGCGCTCACTCCTTAACGGTGTAACCACCCCGCTCGATGACTTGTAGTTGCGCCGATGTCGGCGCACTGCCCCAATTGCTGCGGTGAAAGGCCCACGGTGGCAAGGCAACTCACGCGGTCGGGCCAGGATCTACGGCGAGATCACCAGCTTCCAGGCTCCCTGACACTGTGGACAAACTCTCTCGTCATCGTTGGCGAGGGGAGGAAGCGTCTCTCATGACTACCCCCGGTTCGTACCGCCGCAAAAAAGGTCTGTGGATCTTTCCGCCCGTCGTAAGACTGGTGCATTACCGTAAGTTCCAAAAGGTCGCCGTAATCGCCATAGCAATCCTCGCTACCGCCATCAGCCCGGCATCACTGGCCAACGCAAAGGGAGGCCACGGCCCCGGCGGAGGCGGTGGCACCCACACACCAGCCCCCAGGAGCAACCCCCCACTCTCTGTCGCGACGGCTGGCCCAGCCCTTCATCAGGTCCGGGAACCTGCTCACACCACGGTGGAGAGGCCTAATCGGGCGAGGGCTCCACGCGGCTGCAATGGCTTCGACTTTCGGACCCAGAAGTCCCGACAAAATTGGCCCACCTGTCCGTAAAGGGGGCTGGCCGCGCAACCGCCTCGGTCTTGATATCTGTGCAGGGGGGCAGCGGACAGGAATTCGTCGATGCAAGCTTGGTGGCCAGCGGGATCGGTGATGCTGACACAGGGATCGTCGGCGTGTGCTTGTGCTGGTGGAATGCAGAGGGCTGCGAGTGCTATGGGTGCCGCCGCCGACACGCCCATTATTGCCCTCTTCATCCTTTTCTGACCCCCTAATGGCCGCGTTTGTTGTCGCCACCGACAGAGTGTCGCAACTTTGTGAAGTTGCCGTTACCGAGTGTTTGCCACGCGGTTGCCGGCATCGCCGCCGAACTAGATGCCCTGACTGGGAGGGTGACCGTCGGACATGGCTGCCCGGGAGGGTGACCGTCGGACATGGCTGCCCGGGAGGGTGACCGTCGCCGACATGCTGGTTAGAGGGTTAGCCGTCCACTGACCTTGATCCACCGCGAAACATGCTGTAGCACAAGCGATGCCCATGCTAACGGAATCCGTTCAGGCGCAACGCTTCCCGGCGCCACGCGAGACGGCCTCAGTGCAGCGCCCGGCCCGCCAATCCCCTTGCGCCGCAACGCATCCCACCCCGGTGGGGGCAGGCCCCCAGCGCCCTAGCACCGCTTCGGCCAACACAGCGCGGTTCCCCGGCCGCACGGTTGGCGAAAAGTTCAGCCCTGGGCAGCAGCCGGTTTCCAGCCGCCTTGAGCTGCACATTTAGGGGTTTATCCTGGTGGTTATGAAATCAGGACATTGCTCCCAGGCGACCGAGTTGCTGGCGGGCCTCGATGCCGAGCTGGCAGCCAACGGTAAGCGTCGCGGTCAGGTGCTTTCCTGGTCGGCTGCCGAGAATGAACTGCGCGATCAACTGGCGAACCTCATCGATCGGCGCCAGGTGCTGCAGCGGCTGTGGGCGAAGGCCGAGGAAGCCGACGACGCCAAGATCGCGGTCAAGTGCTCCGTCGAGATCCGCCAGATTGGCAAGGATGTGAAGCGGCTGCTGGAGGCGATCAAGACCGACGCGCCAGCGGCGAAAACGCTGACCAGTATCAAGGCGGCCAACGCCTCTAATACCCGCTGGGCACGGGAACGAGCACGCAATGCCGCTGCTCAGTGACGAAAGTTACGTTGGAACGGTCCCTGGTCTGCGCGCGGCGCTGATCGAGAAGCTTGAGGCCGACGCGGCTGTCGTTGATCCCAGGATCAAGCTTATGGACGTCAAAGAGATACTTCACCTGTGCTATTCCGCCCCGGGCGGCAAGTCGGTTCGGGCTGGTTTCGGGAAAGAGATCACCATCTTGAACGGCGACCCCGATTCTGCTGCTGCGCGGGAGTTTGGCTTGCCCGGGCTGAGCTCGATCACGACGCCGACTCTAGCGCCCACCCCGCCGCAAGCTGGTCAGTAAGAGCGCGGCGCCGGGATCTCCGCTTGACGTCGCCCGTGCGCATCGGCCGGTACCCGGGCGGCCGTGGCGTGAGCACATCGTGAACACAATTTGAGCACAGTTACACTTAACTCAACTGATGTCCGCTGAGGTATTTGTGCAGGTAGAGCCACTTTTAGCCCGGTGACCAGGTAGCTGAATAGGGTTCGAGTCCCTCCGCCCGCACTCATGCTCCGACGCCGTTTGTCCAGGTAGATGAGGTTTGGGGTTTGCTGTGGACCCTCTTGCCCACGCCGTGCTCCGTCAACGCTATCGACGGCGGCGGTCCACCTCACTCTCGAGCCGCACGACGGAGAGCCGCTCTCAATCGCAGTCGGAGTGGATGGTCTCGATGTCCCGCCAGGCGCGGAGCATATGCCTAAAGGTAATCACTAACTGGGGCTACTTCCCTGACTTGGGCCACTTCTCGTTGATCTGAGTGCCTTCGGGCTGCTGAGCTGGTGTTTCTGGTGGTGGCGGGCCGGAATGTATGCACTAATTGTGGGTCTTTAGTGTGCGGTGGTGGCGTATGTGCGCACCGTGAAGACCGCTTCGGGAGCAACAGGGGTGCGAGATCGTGTGGTCCTCGCGGAAGGGCACTTTCTAGGTGAAGGGTAGCGCAACGAGCCCATCTCGAGTGAAAGCGTCCGCGGACGGCCTGGCGTCGGTCGCATGCCGGGGCGGGCATGTCGCGGGAGGTGGCCGCCTGGGGATCTGTCGTGTCGCAGGCACCGACGCGTTGGCCACACCTATCGGGGGCTGGGTATTGATGCGCCCGAGGGTGTGTTCGCTGATCTGGTGGCCGCCCCCCCTCCCCCCTACCTCCCCCCTCCCGGTTGCTCGACGGTGCGGACCGGGTTGACGGGGTGGGCGCCTTCGGGGGCATCCGAGCCCGCCACCGGTGCTGTCGCCTCGACCGCCACGCTGTGGCGGTGGTCGATGAGCGCATCGAAGCCGCCCACCTGCCGCGGTTCGGGCCGCCGGATCCCCTGCCCGGGCGCGGGCGTGAGCAGCCGGGCGGCACCCGATCACGGGGTGGCTGACTGGATGCTGACCCAACCATCACCATCGACTCCCCCCCCCCCATTCCGACAACAAGGAAAACGGGCCGTCGACCTGGAAGACGACTCGGCTTCCAACCGCTGCTGGTGTTTTTGGACCGCCCCGAGATCGCCGCCGGGGAAGCGCTGGCCGGGTGCTGCGACGGGAAACGCCGGCACTAACACCGCCGCCGACCACATCAGCGGCTGGATCAGGCATTGGCGTCGCTGCCGCCGACCTACCGGCCCGCCCCGATAACCCCGACGCCCCACAGGTGTTGATCCGCTCCGATTCCGCCGGCGCCACCTAAGGGTTCGCGGCGGCCTGCCGGAAATCGGGGGTGGGGTTCTCCCTGGCTGAGGTCATCGTGCGAAGGTGCGGCGGGCCGCCGAAATGCTCAACAAGACCGATGCTTGGTATCCGGCGATCACCGCCGACGGCGGCATCCGCGACGGGGCCTGGGTGGCTGAGGCCACCGACCTGGTGGGCCTGTCGGCCTGGCCGGCCGGCACCAGGCTGATCCTGCGCAAGGAACGCCCGCATCCCGGCGCGCAATGGACGTTCACCGACACCGACGGGCACCGCATCACCGGGTTTTTCACCGACACCGGCGACGGGGTGATCCCGGGTCAACTCGCCGGGCTGGAACTGCGGCACCGCCAACACGCCCCCGTGGAAGACCGGATCCGCCAGGCCAAAGCCACCGGGCTAGCCAACCTACCCTTCAACGCGTTTGACGCCAACGCGGCCTGGCTCGAAATCATCCTGGCCGCAACCGATCTGGTCGCCTGGACCAAACTCATCGGCTTCACCGACCACCCCCAGCTGGCCCGCTGCGAGATTGAGACGTTCCGCTACCGGGTCCTGCACGTGGCCGCCCGCATCACCCGCGGCGCCCGCCAGACCCGGCTGCGCATCGATGCCCCTGGCGCTGGGACGGCGATCGCCACCGCCTGGACCCGCATCCGCGCCGCGTTCACCTAACACCGAGGTCATGGCACTGTCCCGACGAGATGAAAGACCCCACCGGCCTTGGGAAAGCCCGCCCCGCCGGCGCGACACCGGACGACTGCACACCCCCATGCCACAATCGGCATCATCAACGGCTGAATCCGGTTCACACGCCCTCCATCAGGCCGCATGCAAAATCGAGGCTAACTGGGGCTACTTCCCAGCATGGCAGCGCCCGGTCACCAAAGGTTGGCCATAACGCACTGCACTTCCGCAAGGGCATCGTTCGGTTTGACTCCCATACTCGGCATAGCTGCTAATTTCTGAGCTACTTCGGCAGGGGATTCAGCGTTATTGAGATTAAACTCAATAACGTTAATAGTGGGCGACCAATCTTCTGCATGTTGCCTCGGCGGGACCCCCGCGCTGTCTATGCAACGAAGGTAGCCGCTCATCATGCCAGTGTCAGCGCGAGCAGACGACGCCCTCGTCAGCACAACCGAGACGATGAATAGGACAGCGATGGCCATGCCGACCGCCGCAGCGAGATACCTGTTCATGTACTGTCCCCCGATCACGTGCCGCGGCAATCCGGCACCCGCAATTTTAAATATGAAACCTGGTTTTTTACAAATAGTTTTTTTATTAAACTTTCGTCTAAGTCATTTTGTTATTAAACTTTCGTCTAAGTCAATAAAAATTTGCCGCATGCGTTTGTGTAACCGCCATTTGCTGACAGGGCCACCCCCGAGGAGAGCGCGCGCCGGCGCGCTGGTTTTATCCCTGGGGCGACGCCGACGGTTCCTGATGATCCGGTGGTTATTTCCCATTTAAGGGATTGACGAGGCAGCTCCGGGAGCCGGGGCTGTTCGCCGTGCGGCCCCAAGGCCGTGAGGGGTGGGGACGTCACTTCACCTTTGGGCAGGCCATTAGGTGTCGGCACCCCAGGTCGATCCCATCAACCGCTTTTGCGCACCCGCCAAGTATGTTGAGCGGCTCTAGGACCATAACCCGGCTGACCAAAAGCAGCCGCTGCTGACAGCGGCTTCATGCCGCTGCAGGGCCTGCTTTCAGATCGGATGTTTATCGGACGCGGTGTTCTAGATCAGGTTCCAAACCCCGTTGTTCAGAATCCCCAACCATTCGCGCCGGAGTTCCACGACTTCTTCTCCGCCTCGGGGTTGTCCTACGTGATCGGCAAGGCCGTCGTCACCGAGGACGAGGACTGGGACTTCTGAATCTGCTGGTCATCGCCCTAATTGCCGTCATGCTTGCTGAAGTCAGCAAATCTATCGGTCGGTCAGATCGGGGCTTTTGCCCGCTTCATGCCCACGTTTTGCCCACATTTTCCCGAAGGTCCGCAATGTCGCGCGCTCCGAGCGCCAGCCACCACGGGTATGGGGCGCGTTCGACGCGTAGGTGAATTCTTGACAGAGCGTTCCAGCGCAGTAGGTATGCGCACGTGGACTCCGAGGAAGTTGCGCTGAACCGCGAGTCGTCGCTTGGTACGGTCCGAACATGACGTTGAGAAACGGTGCAACCTTCGCTGGATACACCATCCTGCGGCTGCTGGGATCCGGGGGGATGGGCGAGGTCTATCTGGTCGAACACCCAAGGTTGCCTCGCCAACGCGCGCTCAAGATTCTGCCGGTGCACGTGTCAGCGGATACTGAGTTTCGAGACCGGTTCTACCGCGAAGCCGACCTGGCCGCCACCTTCTATCATCCGCACATTGTCGGCGTACACGACCGAGGCGAGTTCGATGGCCAACTGTGGATCGCGATGGACTATGTGGAGGGCGCCGACGCTGCGCAGGCGATGAAAGCCCATTACCCGGACGGGATGCCAGCACACGACGTGTGCGAGATCGTCACCGCGGTGGCCGGCGCGCTCGACTACGCCAACCAGCGGGGCCTATTGCATCGCGACGTCAGACCGGCCAACATCTTGCTCACAAATCCAGAAGACGGTGAACGACGGATCCTGTTGGCCGACTGCGGAATAGCCCGGCAACGGGGCGATATCAGCGGACTCACCGCCGCAAATTTCACCGTGGAACGGGTCGCCTACTGCGCACCCGAACAATTACTGGGCTCGGACATTGACGGGCGCGCCGACCAGTACGCGCTGGCCGCCACCGCGTTTCACCTTTTCACGGGTGCGCCGCCGTATCAGCATTCCAACCCGGTCGCCGTCATCAGCCAACACCTCAACGCAGCACCACCGAAGCTCACCGATCGGCGCCCCGATTTGGCGCACCTCGATCAAGTGCTATCGACTGCCCTGGCCAAGGACCCCGCCGACCGGTTCGACCAGTGCAGCCAGTTCGCCACAGCCCTCAGTGAGCGGGCCGCCGCCCCGCGGGAGTTCCTCGGCGCGGTGCGCCCTGCCCCAGGGCAAGACGACGCCAGACCGCCCAGCAGATCGGCGCCGGAGCGACGACACAGCGCGACAGCGGAGTCGACGCCCGCGCAGTCGGGGTGGAGAGCTCTGGGACGCCGGCGGCGCAAGATGCTGCTCACGGGGGCGACAGCGGTGGTCGTGCTCACCGTCATCGGCTGGATGATCGGCTACATGATCGACCATCAGATCTTTGCCCCGCCGACCAGCACCCCAGCCACTATTGCTGCGGGTCCCGTACTCCTCGGCACCTATCGCATGGACTATGACTGGGCAAAGCGGACTAAGAACGGCACCCTCGACTCCTCTACCGACACCTCCAACGCTTGGTGGGCGTTTCGTTCATGGTGCAGACCTACGGGGTGCATTGCCACCGGAACCAAGCTAGACGACCACAACCCTCAAGTGGCGCGCACGCCAGCCGATACAGACGAGTTGCATTTCGTCGACGGTCACTGGCAGGCCGCGCCTGTTCAGGGCAAAATCCAGCAACAGCGGTGCCTCGCAACAAACGGAAAAGTCATAGCAGGTGCAGAGACCGAAGCGTTTACGTGGTCATTGGAGCCACAGCCTGACGGCACGCTCCGAGGCGTTCAGACCGAAACCGTTCTAACCAATGAATGCGGCAATCAAGGAACGGTGTACCAAACCCCCTTTGTGTTGACACGGAAAGGCGATGTGCCGCGCGGTGTCACCGTGGCCGACCCAGCGACCATAACCGGGGCCCCGGCCACCAGCACCCCTGCCCCAGCCGCTCCGGGTCCGGTACTCGACGGCAGCTATCGCGTGGACTACGACTGGGCAAAGCAAACGGCCAACGGCGACCCAACAACCGGCGACCCCACCACCACCCAGACCACTAATTGGTGGGCGTTTCGTTCATTGTGCACAGCCACGGGATGCGTCGCCACAGGATCCCGGCTGGCCGACACCAACCACAACGAGGCCAAAGGTGGTGCACGCGTTCTCCGCTTCGCCGACGGTCACTGGCAGGACACGCCTTATCTTCATCCACCAGAACAGTGCCGCGGAACAAGCGGAACAGTCACCGACACCTCAACACTCAGTTGGTCATTGGCGCCACAGCCTGACGGCACGCTCCGAGGCGTTCAGACCGAAACCGTTCTAACCAATGAATGCGGCAATCAAGGAACGGTGTACCAAACCCCCGTCGTCGCGACCCGGACAGGCGATGTGCCGCGCAGTGTCACCGTGGCCGATCCAGCCTTGTTCACCGCCCCGCCCGCCCCACCCACCAACAGCCCTCACCCCTAGAGTTTGACCGGACCCGAGATCGATCTTGATCCACAAGTATTGGCGATCGACCGAGCCGCGCTGCCCGTTAATTAGCAACATCGACAAGTTGGGCCGCGATAGCACTCCGAAACTCTAATCGCCAGACTTCGGTACGCCGGCCCGCTGCGTGCCGCGGGTGTGCCGTTTCGGGTGATCGCGGCGCGGCTGGGCATGTCGTTGGGTTCGGTGCAGAAGTCTGTGCGCCGTAATGCGGCCATGCGGGCGAAGTTGTCTGCACGAGATGCGGGCTGATCGCCACTCTGCGACGATTACGATCAAGTGAGCTATGAAGCGACTACTCGTGACCCTGACAAGCCTTGCCGCCACCATCGGCATGGCCATGCCCGCGCACGCCGATAGCAGCGATGACGCATTCATCGCCTCACTGCAAGCGGCCGGCTTCACCTTTTCGGACGCAGGACAGGCAATAACGGCAGCCCATTACGTGTGCCAAGCCGCCGGTGGTGGCACGGCGATGGCGGATATCGCTAAGGCAATCCAATCCAAGGACTCCGCACTGAGCGACGACAAAGCGGCCAAGTTCACGGCAATCGCAGCCAACGCGTACTGCCCCCAAGCGCTTTCGACCGACAGTGCCCCTAGCAGTGCCCCGAGTAGTGCCCCGAGTAGTGCCCCGAGTAGTGCCCCGAGTAGTGCCCCGAGTAGCGCCCCGAGTAGCGCCCCGAGTAGTGCCCCGAGTAGTGCCCTAGCAGTGCCCCGCAGCACCATCTCTTAGCGGAGCGCCCTAGCGTCCTAGCGCCGGAGCGGCGACGGTGACTGTGATCCGGTTTTAACAGTCCGGGTTGCCGAACCTGCGATTTTCCATTACGAGTAAGGCCCACCGATCGAGACTCGGGCCGCCCCCGAGGAGAGCAGGGGCGGCCCGATCAACTATTCAGACGCGCGCGGTGGCGCTGGTTCCATCCCTGGGGCGACGCCGACGGTTCCCGATGATGCGGTGGGTATTTGCCCTTAGTGATTGCCCAGGCCACTGGTCACTCCGGGGATGACCAGCACGGGATACCGCAGCTAAGCGGACTCGCGCCCGCCAGCGCTCACGGGCGGCCAAGCATCGCGAAGCAGCGGTCGAACCGCAAGCTGGCCGAGCTCAAGCGAAAAGAGTCCGAGGCCGATCTAGCCGTCGACGCCGACAGTTAGTTGTCCAAGAAGCGCGCGCGAACCTCCGGCGGCGGCAGCGGACACGTGTCGTACTTCCCGAAGATGCGATAGCGGACGTCGGCGACCCTGTCGTAGAGCCAGTCGCGCAGGGGAGCGGGGATGATGCGGGCCACCTGGAGCAGCTTCCACGGGCCGCCGAGGTAGTCCACCACCCGCAACGCGGCGGCGGATCGGACGGCGACGCGCTCGGCGGGCTGGCCGGGTTCGTCCACGAACACCACGGAATCCACGCCCGCGATCGCCGGATGCCGATCGAAGACCGCCCGCGCGAAGTCGCTGTCTAGCGCCGCGAAGCGCAGGGTGCCGTTGGGATCGAACCGAAGTATCGTCCGCACCGCCGAGTTGCAGACGCCGCAGACCCCGTCGTAGAGCAACACGGGCGGCACCGATTCACCGGTCACGCCGCCAGGCTACTGGCCAGTCCCCGACCAGCCGGGTTGACCTTCGGTAAGGCAACCCTTAGTTTGTGGGGGTAACTTACCGAGCGGAGGGTGGTGCCGGATGCGAACCGTTGCGCCTCGCCAGGGCGGGCGACCGCCGCTGATCACGCTGGACGACGTCATCGCGATCGGCCGCGACCTCGGTATGCGGCGGCTGAGCATCAACGCGGTCGCGGCGCGGCTCGGGGTTTCGGCGACCGCACTCTACCGGCACATCGACGGCAGGTGGGAGCTCGAGCGGCTGGTCGGCGAGAGCCTGCTCGCCGAACTCGATCTTCGCGATGACCCCAGCGCGGACACCGAACGCCATCTGCTGTCGTTCGCCCTGCAGCTGCAGGACTTCACCGCTGAGCACCCCGGACTGGCGTCGTACCTTCAAGTGTTGTTTCCGCGCGGCGATGCCGGTCGGCGGCTATTGGCCGCGGAGGTCGAGGCGCTGAGCCGGCGCGGGTACTCCACGGACGCGGCCATGGTGGTGAGTAGCGCGGTCGCCACGCTGGCGATCAGCCTGGCCGCTCGCGAGGAGAACAACGCGAACGCGACCGGCGGGGATCAGGCCGGCGGGTTCGCGGAGGAACGGGACGCGGTCGCCGACGGGTTGTCCGATGATCCGCGACTCGGTGCGGCCTGGGCCGGGTTGCCGCAGGCGTCGAGTTCGGAGTTCGTGCGGCTGTTGCTGGCCGCCTCGATCCGGGGGCTGGTGGCGCTGATTCCGCCGGGCCGTCCGTTCGCTGAAGTCGTCGCGGAGTTGAGTGCCGCAGGAAAGGACCGCTGATGGCACGCGGGTTCTCCGGTGTGATGTTGCGAAGCTTCGGCGCGCGCGACCACACCGCAACGGTGATCGAAACCGTCCAGATCGCACCGCATTTCGTGCGGGTACGCATGGTGTCAACGACGTTGTTGGAAGACGTGGATGCCGAACCCGCGGCGTGGTTGCGGTTCTGGTTCCCGGACCCGGACGGATCCAGCACCGAATTCCAGCGCGCCTACACGATCTCCGAGGCGGATGTTCCGACTGGCCGCTTCGCCGTCGACATCGTGCTGCACGAGCCCGCCGGCCCGGCGTCGAAGTGGGCGCGCACTGTGCAGCCCGGCGCCACGATCGCCGTCATGGCGCTGATGGGCTCCTCGCGTTTCGACGTGCCCGACGAGCAGCCGGCCGGTTACCTGCTCATCGGTGATTCGGCGTCGATCCCGGGCATGAACGGCATCATCGGGGCCGTGCCCGACGATGTGCCGATCGAGATGTATTTGGAGCAGCACGACGACAACGACGTCCTGATCCCGATCGCGCAGCATCCCCGGCTGCAAGTGCACTGGGTCACCCGCCGCGACGAGAAATCCCTTGCTGCGGCGATTGATAACCGCGATTGGTCCAACTGGTACGCGTGGGCGACCCCCGAGGCCACGGTGCTCAAACACGTGCGGACGCGGCTGCGCGACGAATTCGGGTTCCCGAAGTCCGAAATACACGCCCAGGCCTACTGGAGTGCCGGGCGTGCGATGGGTACCCACCGCGGCGACGAGCCCGCGCCCACGAATAACGTTGCAGGCGAGCAAGTTTCGACGCCGCAACCGTCCGACAAGACGCCCGGCCCGGCGGCGCGCGGCAGTTGGCGTGCCCGGGCCGCCGGCCGGTTGCTCGCGCCGCTGCGCTCGGCGCTGATTCTTTCCGGTGTGTTGCAGGCCGTCATCACGGTGGTGCAGCTGGCGCCGTTCGTGTTGCTGGTCGAGCTGGCCCGGTTGCTGGTGGCCGGGGCGCCCGCATCACGACTCTGGGACGTCGGGATCGCCGCCGTTGCGCTGCTCGGAACGGGCACCGTGCTCGGCGCGGCCCTCACGCTGTGGCTGCACGTCGTCGACGCGCGGTTCGCCGCCGACCTCCGTTCGCGACTGTTGCGCAAGCTGTCTCGATTGCCGCTGGGCTGGTTCACCGCGCGCGGATCGGGCTCGATCAAGCAACTGCTGCAGGACGACACGTTGTCGCTCCACTATCTGGTCACCCACGCCATCCCCGACGCGGTCGCGGCGATCATCGCGCCGGTGGCGGTGCTGGTATATCTGTTCGCCGTCGACTGGCGGGTTGCGCTCGTGCTGTTCCTGCCTGTCCTGGTGTATCTGGCGCTGACGTCGTCGCTCACCATTCAGTCGGGCCCACGCATCCCGCAATCACAGCGATGGGCCGAGAAGATGAGCGGCGAGGCCGGCGCCTACCTGGAGGGCCAGCCGGTGATCCGCGTCTTCGGCGGTGCGGCCGCATCCAGCTTCCGGCGCCGCCTGGACGAGTACGTCGAATTCCTCGTGGCGTGGCAGCGCCCACTGGCCGGCAAGAAGACGCTCATGGACCTGGTCACCCGGCCCTCGACCTTCCTGTGGCTCATCGCGCTCACGGGCACCCTGCTGACGGTTACCGGACGGATGGATCCGGTGAACCTCTTACCGTTCCTGTTGCTGGGCACCACATTCGGCGCGCGACTGCTCGGGATTGCCTACGGGGTGGGCGGTATCAGCGCCGGCGTGTTGGCCGCCCGGCGCCTGCAGAACACCCTCGACGAGCCCGAACTGGCCGTGCGAGAGCAAGACCGGTCGGGAGATTCGTCGGCGACGGTGGTGTTCGACGACGTCAGCTTCGGCTATCGACCGGGTGTTCCGGTGATCCGCGACGTGTCGCTGACGCTCCGACCGGGCACGGTCACCGCCCTCGTCGGCCCGTCCGGGTCCGGCAAGTCGACACTGGCCGCCCTGTTGGCCCGGTTCCACGATGTCGAACAGGGCGCGATACGGATTGGCGGACAAGACATCCGGTCGATGGCTGCCGACGAGCTCTACGCGAAGGTCGGGTTTGTCCTGCAGGAGACGCAGCTGGTGCACGGCAGCGTCGCGGACAACATCGCGCTGGCCGTCCCCGATGCCACCGCGGCGCAGATCGAGGAGGCGGCGCGCCGGGCGCAGATCCACGACCGCATCATGAGGTTGCCGGACGGCTACAACACCGTGCTGGGCGCGGGAACCGGCCTTTCGGGCGGGGAACGGCAACGGCTGACGATCGCCCGCGCGATCCTGGCGGACACCCCGGTGCTGATCCTCGACGAGGCCACCGCGTTCGCGGACCCCGAATCGGAATACCTTGTGCAGCAGGCGCTTAACCGGTTGACCCAGGATCGCACCGTGCTGGTGATCGCGCATCGATTGCACACCATCACCGGAGCCGACCAGATCGTTGTGCTCGACCACGGCCGGATCGCCGAACGCGGCACGCACGACGAGCTGCTGGCCGCCGACGGCCGGTACCGACGGCTGTGGGAGGGCGGCCGTCGGGACCCGGTCGCGGCCATAACGGTTCAGGAGGGGGCTCGATGATTCGCACATGGTTGGGCCTGGTGCCGGCGGATCGCCGCGCCGAGGTCATTGCCTACACCGTGCTCGCGTTGCTCTCCGTGGTGGTGCGGGCGGTGGCCACCGTCCTGCTTGTGCCACTGGTGGGCGCCCTGTTCAGCGACACCCCGCACCGCGCGCTGGTGTGGCTGGGCTGGCTCACCGCCGCCACCGTGATCGGATGGGTGATTGACACCGCGACGGCGCGCATCGGCTTCGGGCTCGGTTTTGCCGTGCTCGACCACAGCCAGCACGACGTGGCGGACCGGTTGCCCGCGGTGCGGCTGGACTGGTTCACCGCCGAGCACACCGCGACGGCGCGCCAGGCAATCGCCGCCACCGGGCCGGAACTGGTCGGTCTCGTCGTCAACCTGTTGACGCCGCTGATCTCCGCCATTCTGTTGCCCGCGGCCATCGCGGTGGCGTTACTCCCGATCTCGTGGCAGCTCGGGGTGGCCGCACTGGGCGGTGTGCCGCTGGTTCTGGGTGCGCTGTGGGCGTCGGCGCGACTGGCGCGGCGCGCCGATGCCGCGGCCGACGAAGCCAATAGCGCGCTCACCGAGCGGATCATCGAATTCGCCCGTACCCAGCAGGCGTTGCGGGCCGCGCGGCGGGTCGAACCGGCGCGCAGTCTGGTCGGCGATGCGCTTGCCGCGCAACACGGGGCGACCATGCGGTTGCTGTCCATGCAGGTTCCGGGCCAGCTGCTGTTCAGCCTTGCCAGCCAGCTGTCCCTGATCCTGCTGGCGGGGGCGACCGCGGCGCTGACGGTGAATAAAACGGTCACCGTCCCCGAAGCGATCGCCTTGATCGTCGTGATCGTGCGCTACCTGGAGCCGTTCACCACGATCAGCGAGCTGGCACCGGCGTTGGAGAGGACCCGCGCCACGCTCGACCGCATTCGCTCCGTCCTCACCGCGCCGCTGACGAACGCCGGGGCCACCACGTTGCCCGACGCCGCCGCGGCGCCCCGCATCGAGTTCGACGGCGTCGCCTTCCGCTACGACGGCGCGACCGTACCGGTGCTTGACGGGGTGAGCTTCACCTTGGCGCCGGGCAGCACCACGGCGATCGTCGGACCGTCCGGATCGGGCAAGAGCACCATCCTGGCGCTGATCGCCGGGCTGCACGAACCCACCCGCGGCCGGGTGCTGATCGACGGCGTCGACGCGGCGACGCTGGACGCCGAAGCCCGCCGGGCGGCGAGCAGCGTGGTGTTCCAACATCCGTACCTGTTCCATGGGTCGATCCGCGACAACGTGTTCGCCGGGGATCCCGGCGCCGGCGATGAGCGGTTCACCCGGGCCGTGGCCCTCGCCCGCGTCGACGAACTCATCGGCCGGCTGCCCGACGGCGCCGAGACCATCGTCGGCGAAGCCGGCTCGGCGCTGTCCGGCGGCGAACGCCAACGGGTCAGTATCGCGCGGGCGCTGCTCAAACCGGCGTCGATACTGTTGGTTGACGAGGCGACCAGCGCTCTGGACACCGAAAACGAGGCCGCGGTGGTCGACGCGCTGACGCTCGACCCGCGGTCGCGCACCCAGGTGATCGTCGCGCACCGGTTGGCCAGCATCAGTCACGCCGACCGCGTGCTGTTCCTCGACGACGGCCGAGTCATCGAGGACGGAACGGTCGGCGAATTGCTTGCAGCGGGTGGGCGTTTCGACGAGTTCTGGCGGCAGCAGCACGAGGCCGCCGAATGGCGGATTCTCGCCGACTAGGTCACCGTCGCTGACCGCGGCTCTTGCGGTATGCCTTACAGTTTGTCAGTCGGACAGAGCTGTCCGGGTACAGGAGGCGTGCTGTTCATGAGTGCTGTGGTGTCGATTCCGCGGTATCCCGGCGACGTGACCCCGCAGTGGTTGTCGACTGCGCTCAGCGGGCGCGGCACACCCGTCGAGGTCACCGACGTGGACGTGGTCGCGATCGGCACCGGGCAGACCGGTGCAACCTACCGGGTGACCGCCCGATACGCGACCGATCCCGGCGACCTCCCGCAGACGTTCGTCATCAAATTGCCGGCCCAGGACGACACGGTGCGCGACCGGGTCGTGATCGGATATCGCAGCGAATGCGCGTTCTACTCATCCGTGGCCGACCGGGTGCAGGTGCCGACGCCGCGGTGCTTCTACTCCGAGATCACTGAGGATGCAATGGATTTTGCGCTGCTGCTCGCCGATCAGGCGCCGGCGGTGCAGGGCGATCAGCTCGCCGGCTGCGGCGAAGTCGAGGCGCGCCTTGCGGTTACCGCTTTGGCCGGCCTGCACGCGCCCAGTTGGTGCGATCCATTCTGGCTCGATTTCCCGGGCATCGCGTTCGGCAGGCCCGATGAAGCGGGTGCCAGCGGCATGGGCGAGGTGGCCAAGATGAGTGCCGACATCACGCTGGACAAGCTGGGCGACCGGATGAGCGCCGAAGACCGTGATACCTTCAGTGCGGCAATGGGTTTGATTACCCCGTGGCTGCTCTCCGAGTATGACCGGTTCGCCCTGCTGCACGGCGACTATCGCCTGGACAACCTGCTGTTCGATCCGGGCCGAACCCGGGTCAGCGTGGTCGACTGGCAGACGCTCGGCGTGGGTCTGCCGGCCAGGGATCTCGCCTACTTCACCGCGACCAGCCTCGATTCGCAACTGCGCGCCGGCATCGAACAAGAGCTCGTCGCCGACTATCATCGCGCGTTGTCGGCTTTCGGGGTCACCGGCTATGACCGCGAAACTTGTTGGCGTGATTACCGGCTCGGGGTGCTGCAGGCACCACTGATCTCGGCGCTGGGGTTTGCATTCGCCGCCGCCACCGAGCGCGGCGACGACATGGTGCTGACCATGCTCGGCCGTGGCTGCCAAGCGATCCGCGAGCTCGGGACGCTGGAACTGATCGGCTGAGCTCAGAGGTCGCCGGTGAAGTCGGCGCTGAGCCACCGGTCGGGGCGGATGATGAACAACACCTCTTCCACACCCTCCATGCTGCGGATGAATGCGCGTCCGCCTTCCTCGCCGAGGTAACGGATGGCGATCGCCTCCTGCACGTCCGCCGGGGCGGGCCGGATGGTGTCGACGACCGTGCCCTCGACCACCACATACTGGTACGGCGGCTCCTCGCGCTGGACCACCAGCGTCACCGCGCCGGCCCGCTCGATGAGCCGGGCTTTGCGGCTCGATGCCCCGGTGTTGATCCGGATGTCACCGCCGGGGGTGTAGTCGTACCAGATCGGGACACTGGCCGGCGGTCGGCCGTCGGTGGCCGCGACGGACAGCACGGCGATGTGCTTGGCGGCCAGGAACTCCTGACGTTCGCTCTCCGTGAAGGCTTTCATGTGGCCTGCAAGCGCCGATTCCCGGAATCTATTCCCGGAATCGGGGAGCCCGATCAGTACTGCGTCGAGCCCTGATCGACCGGGATCCGGGCGGCGGTGACCTTCCGCGACTCGTCGCTGGCCAGCCAGCACACGGTATCGGCGATCTCCTCCGGTTCGGCGACCCAGTCGGGCAGGAATGGAGTGAGCACGTTGGACAGCTGCGGGTTGGTCTCCATGGCCTTGCCCACCGCCGCGACCATGTCGCCCGATCCCATCGGCGTGTTCACCGGCCCGGGATGAACGCTGTTGACCCGGATCGAATGCTTGCCCAGCTCGGCGGCGAAAGCCCGCGCCATTCCGGTGACGGCGTGCTTGCTGGCGGTGTAGTGAATCATGAACGGCTGCATCTTCATGCCGGCCGCGGAACTGATCAGGATGATGGAGCCGCCGCGACCCCCTTCGATGATCTTGTCCGCGCCGGCCATCACGGTGTTCCAGGTGCCGGTCACGTTGATGTCCATGACGTCGCGGAAGTTTTCCGGGGTGATGTCGTTCCAGGCCTGCGGAGCCGCGACGCCGGCGTTGGCGACGATGATGTCCAACCGCCCGAGCGCGGCGACACCGTCGTCGACGGCCTTGCGAAGCCCCTCGAAGTCGCGGGTGTCCACGACCGAGGCGACGATCCGGCGGTTCGTCTCTTCGACCAGGCGAACGGTCTCGCTCAGGTCGTCGGGAGTCGCCGGGTCGTAGGGGACGCAGGACGGAAGCTTGCCGGCGATGTCGACGGCGATGATGTCGGCGCCCTCCCGCGCCAGACGAACCGCGTGCGCCCGGCCCTGGCCGCGCGCCGCTCCGGTGATGAATGCCACTCTGCCTGCAAGCTTGCCGCTCAAAGTTGCTCCTCTGCTGGGGTTGGCCACGGCGCAGTGCCCGTCATCGCTGCGCCGCTTTGACGAGGTTGGACCCGATGATCAATCGCTGAATCTCGCTGGTGCCCTCGTAGAGCCGCAGCAGTCGCACATCGCGGTAGATGCGCTCGACCGGGACGCCACGCATGTAGCCGCTGCCGCCGTGAATCTGCACCGCGAGATCGGCGACGTTGCCGGCCATTTCGGTGCAGAACAGCTTGGCCGCGGACGGCGCGACCCTACGGTCTTCGCCTGTGACCCAGAGCCGTGCGGCGTCGCGGACCAGCGCGCGGCCGGCCAGCACCCCGGTCTGCTGGTCGGCGATCATCGCCTGGACCAACTGGAAGTTACCGATCGGCGTGCCGCCCTGGGTCGCGGTGGCGGCGTAGGACACCGATTCGTCAAGCGCGCGTTGGGCGGCGCCCACCGCGAGGGCGGCGATGTGGACCCGGCCGCGGGCCAACGAGGTCATCGCCGCTCGATAGCCGATGTCTTCGCTGCCGCCGATCAGCGCGCCGCCCTCGACGCGGACGTCGTTGAAGCTGACATCGGCGGTCCACGCGCCCTCCTGACCCATCTTGGCGTCCTTGGCGCCCACTTCGACGCCCGGCGCGTCCGCGGGAACCAGGAATACGGCGATCCCGGGCCCCTGGTCGTCCGCCGGCCGGGTGCGCGCGAACACGACGAACAGATCGGCGACGGGCGCGTTGGTGATGAAGCGCTTCTGCCCGGAGATCACCCAATCCGCTTCGTCGCGAACGGCTTTGGTTCGCAGGCCGGCCGGGTTCGATCCGGCACCGGGCTCGGTCAGTGCGAAGGAGGCGACGACGTCGCCGGACGCCATCGACTCCAGCCAGCGGGCCTTCTGCTCGTCGGTGCCGAAGCCGACCAGAACCTGTCCGGCGATGCCGTTGTTGGTGCCGAACATCGATCGCAGCGCAAGCGAGGTGTAACCCAATTCCATTGCCAGCTCGACATCTTGCATCAGGTTCAGACCGAGGCCGCCCCACTGCTGTGGGAGCGCGTACCCGAACAGCCCCATCTTCTTGGCCTGGTCACGCAGGTCATCCGGTACCCGATCCTCGGTCAGGATCTCCTGCTCGCGCGGAACCACGGCGGTGCGAACGAAGTGACGGGTCTGGGCGAGGATCTCCTGAAAGTCGTCGTCGGGGACCTCGGGTTGTTCGGCGGTGGTCATTCGCAGACGCTCCATCTTTGGCACCTCGTTGGTAGCGAGTCGCTCAGCCGCGGGCGGCCGGCCAGCTCAAAGGTCCGGGGTGGGAACCCGGCACCGGAGCAGATCCTATATGAAATATGATATTCGACTGCCGGGGCGTCCCCGGAACCAAAAGCAGAGGGAGGCGGGAATCAGGTGTCGTTGCTGGACGGTCAGACCGCAGTCATCACGGGCGGTGCACAAGGCCTGGGTTTGGCCATTGCACAGCGATTCGTCGCTGAGGGCGCACGCGTCGTGCTCGGCGACCTGAATCTGGAGGCAACCCAAGCCGCGGCCACAGGGTTGGGCGGCAGCGACGTCGCGTTGGCGGAGCGGTGTGATGTCACCCGGGCCGCAGAGGTCGAGTCCCTCATCTCGACCGCGGTCGAGCGTTTCGGCGCCCTGGACATCATGGTCAACAATGCCGGGATCACCCGCGACGCGACCATGCGCAAGATGACCGAAGAGCAGTTCGATCAGGTCATCGACGTGCATCTGAAGGGCACCTGGAACGGCACCCGCCTGGCGGCGGCCATCATGCGGGAGAACAAGCGTGGCGCCATCGTGAACATGTCGTCCGTGTCGGGCAAGGTCGGCATGATCGGCCAGACCAATTACTCGGCGGCCAAGGCCGGGATCGTCGGGATGACCAAAGCCGCGGCCAAAGAGCTTGCTTACCTGGGAGTCCGGGTGAACGCGATCGCTCCCGGATTGATCCGCTCCGCCATGACGGAGGCTATGCCGCAGCGCATTTGGGATTCAGAAGGTGGCCGAGGTGCCGATGGGCCGGGCCGGCGAACCCAGCGAAGTCGCCAGCGTGGCGTTGTTCCTGGCCTCCGACCTGTCCTCGTACATGACCGGCACCGTGATGGAAGTCACGGGCGGCCGGCACATCTGAGCGAGGGATGATGCGCGAGACGGTCATTTGTGAACCCGTACGGACACCGATCGGCCGCTACGGCGGGATGTTCAAGTCGCTGACCGCCGTCGACCTGGGCGTCGCCGCCCTGAAGGGCCTGCTCGAACGAACCGGAATCGCGCCCGAGGCGGTGCAAGACGTCATCCTCGGCCACTGCTATCCCAGCAGCGAGGCGCCGGCGATCGGGCGGGTGGTGGCGCTGGATGCCGGCCTGCCGGTAACGGTGCCCGGGATGCAGGTCGACCGCCGCTGCGGGTCGGGCCTGCAGGCGGTGATCCAGGCGTGTCTGCAGGTGGGCAACGGCGATCACGATCTCGTCGTCGCCGGCGGCTGCGAGAGCATGAGCAACGTCGCCTTCTACTCCACCGATATGCGTTGGGGCGGCGCGCGCGGCGGCGTCCGGGTGCACGACGGGCTGGCGCGGGGACGCACCACCGCCGGTGGTCGACACCACCCGGTGCCCGGCGGAATGCTGGAGACGGCCGAGAATCTGCGCCGCCAGTACGGCATTCCGCGCCTGGAGCAAGACGAGCTCGCCGTGCGGTCACACCAGCGCGCGGTGGCGGCGCAGAAGGACGGCATCTTGGCCGAGGAGATCATCCCGGTCTTGGTGACTGATCGAGCGCGCACCCGCCACGGCGAGGAGCCGAACGACACCGACGAACATCCGCGCGCCGACACGTCGCTAGAGTCGTTGAGCAAGCTCAAACCCGTGCTGGCGAGCGAGGATTCAGAGGCGACGGTCACCGCCGGCAATTCCAGCGGGCAGAATGACGCGGCGTCGATGTGCGTGGTGACCACACCGGAGAAGGCCGCCGAGTACGGTCTGACCCCGTTGGTCCGCCTGGTGTCGTGGGGGCTGGCGGGGGTGTCGCCCCACGTCATGGGCATCGGGCCGGTACCGGCGACCGAGGTGGCGCTCGCCAAGGCGGGCCTGCGGCTGTCCGACATCGACCTCATCGAACTCAACGAAGCCTTTGCTGCGCAAGCGCTTGCGGTGATGCGGGAATGGAATTTCGGCGCCGCCGATCACGAGCGGACCAACGTGCACGGTTCGGGCATCTCCCTGGGCCACCCGGTCGGTGCGACGGGTGGGCGGATGCTGGCCACCCTGGCGCGCGAGCTCACTCGCCGCGAGGCCCGCTACGGGTTGGAGACGATGTGCATCGGCGGCGGCCAGGGCCTGGCCGCGGTGTTCGAGCGGGTTGCCTCGACGTGACCGGGCCCCTGAGCGGCCTCACCGTCGTCGAGGTTTCCAGCTTCGTCGCCGCCCCGCTGTGTGGCATGACGCTCGGTCAGCTTGGCGCGGAGGTGATTCGGATCGATCCGATCGGCGGCGCGTCCGACGTCCAGCGCTGGCCGCTGGCGGCGGACGGCACATCGATCTACTGGACCGGACTGAACAAGGGGAAGCGTTCGGCCACCATCGATTTGCGCTCCCCCGAAGGGCAGGAGCTGGTCCAGCGGCTCATCATCGAGGGGGACGGCGTGGTGGTGACCAACGCCGCCGGCCTGTCCTGGCTCAGCCACGAAGTATTGACGAACAGGCGTCCCGACGTCATCCACGTGCAGCTGCTCGGGCGTGGCGACGGTTCCACCGGCGTGGATTACACGGTCAACGCCGGCATCGGATTCCCGCTCGTCACCGGCCCCGCCGATCATGCCGGCCCCATCAATCACGTGTTGCCGGCCTGGGACGTGTGCTGCGGCCTGTACGCCGCGCTGGCCGTCGTCACCGCCGTCCGCAGCCGTGACGAATCCGGTGCGGGCGCACGGATCAGCCTGGCGCTGGAGGATGTCGCGCTGGCCACTGCCGGGAACCTGGGACTGTTGACCGAGCCGCAAGTCACCGGTACGCAACGCCAGCGACTGGGCAACGCCATCTATGGTCAGTACGGGCAGGACTTCACCAGTCGTGACGGTGCCAGGTTCATGGTTGTCACCTTGACCCGCCGGCACTTTCGCGACCTGGTCGACGTGACGGGCTCCGGTACCGCGGTAGCGGCGCTCGCCGATGCGCTGGGTGTCGACTTCGGTTCCGAGGGTGACCGCTACCGGTACCGCGACGTGCTGTCGGGCCTGTTCGCCACCTGGTTCGCCGACCACACCGCCGAGGAGATTACCGCCGCGCTTGCTGGCACCACGGTGCTGTTCGAGCGGTACCGCACGTTCGCGGAGGTCGCGGCGGGACCGAAGGTGACCGCCAACCCACTGTTTTCCCGGTTGCACCAACCGGGCCTGGGCGACTACTTCGCCCCCGGCCTGCCGGTCGCGTTCGACGGCTTCCACCCCGCCGGCGCAGCCGCGCCCGCCTTGGGGCAAGACACCGCCGACGTCCTCGAGCGGCGCCTGGGATTGACGACCGCCGACATCGAACGCCTGACGAAGGCGAAGACAATCGCTTGCTGAGCAAGCCAAAACGGAAAGACCGCCCATGACCAAACTCGCGCAGACCCTCGGGTTGACCGAATTCCAGACCGAAATCATCGCCGCCGTAAGACAATTCGTCGAGAAGGAAGTCATCCCCAACGCCGCGGAACTCGAACGCGGCGACACCTACCCGCAGGACATCGTCGATCGGATGCGCGACATGGGCCTGTTCGGGCTGATGATCCCGCAGGAGTACGGCGGCCTGGGGGAGTCGCTGCTGACCTACGCGCTGTGCGTCGAAGAGCTGGCGCGCGGTTGGATGAGCGTATCCGGGGTGCTCAACACCCACTTCATCGTGGCCTACATGCTGCGCCAGCACGGCACCGAAGCGCAGAAGCAGCGGTTCCTGCCGCGGATGGCGACCGGCGAGACGCGGGGCTCCTTCTCGATGTCGGAGCCGGAACTGGGCTCCGACGTCGCCGCGATCCGGACTCGGGCGGGGCGCAATCCGGACGGCAACTACACCATCAACGGCCAAAAGATGTGGCTGACCAACGGCGGGAGCTCGACGCTCATCGCGGTGCTGGTCCGCACCGACGAGGGCGCCGACAAGCCGCACCGGAATCTGACCGCATTCTTGGTCGAGAAGCCAACGGGATTCGGTGAAGTCGTGCCCGGCGTGGTCATACCCGGCAAGATCGACAAGCTGGGTTACAAGGGGATCGACACCACCGAACTCATCTTCGACGGTTACCAGGCAAGCGCCGACGACGTTCTGGGCGGCACACCCGGGCAGGGCTTCTTCCAGATGATGGACGGCATCGAAGTCGGCAGGGTCAACGTGTCGGCCCGCGCGTGCGGTGTCGGTATCCGCGCCTTCGAGCTCGCGGTCCGCTACGCCCAGCAGCGCCACACCTTCGGCAAGCCCATCGCCGAGCACCAGGCCATCGCGTTCCAGCTGGCCGAGATGGCCACCAAAATCGAAGCGGCACATCTGATGATGGTCAACGCGGCCCGGCTGAAGGATTCGGGGGAGCGCAACGATGTTGCCGCCGGGATGGCGAAGTATCTCGCGAGCGAATACTGCACCGAAGTCACCCAGCAGAGCTTCCGGATCCATGGCGGATACGGCTATTCCAAGGAATACGAGATCGAGCGGCTGATGCGCGATGCGCCGTTCCTGCTCATCGGTGAGGGAACCAGCGAAATTCAGAAGTCCATCATCAGCAAGCGGCTGCTCGCCGAGTATCAGGTGTAGCGATGACGGTTCCGGATTTCGCCGCGCGACCGCAACTTTCCGACGATGTCGCGCGCTTTATCCGCCAGCGGATCTTCGATGGCACCTACGTCGCGGGGTCCTACGTCCGCCTGGACCAATTGGCCGCCGAGTTGGGAATCAGCGTCACACCGGTGCGGGAGGCGCTCTTCGCACTGCGCGCGGAAGGCTTGATCGCCCAACAGCCGCGACGGGGTTTCATGGTGTTGCCGGTGACCGGGCGCGACGTCACCGACGTCGCGAACGTGCAGGCTCACGTCGGTGGCGAACTCGCGGCGCGCGCCGCGATCAACATCACCGACGACCAACTGCGCGAACTCAAACAGATCCAGGCGGAACTCGAAAACGCCTATGCCGGTGATGACGACGAGCGGACGGTGCGTCTCAACCACCAATTCCACCGGGCCATCAACGTTGCCGCGGACTCGCCGAAACTCGCGCAGCTGATGTCGCAGATCACCCGCTACGCACCGGAATCGGTGTTTCCCGTCATCCAAGGTTGGCCGGAACAATCGATGAGGGACCATCGCCGGATCTTGTCCGCGTTGAAGAAACGCGACGGGGAGCTCGCGCGCGCCGCGATGTCGCAACATCTCGCCGCGGGCGCCGTCCCATTGATCGATCACCTCACCGCACGTGGCGTCGTCGTCGACGGGAGCCGCCCGGCGTCTCCGGGTTAGCTGTTGTTTCCCGCGCCTGCCTCGGCATAGGCTGCCCGGGAGGGGGCAACAACAAGCGAGGAAAAGTGTCCCGAACCTTTCGCACATCGGCCGCTTTCGCCGCAACCGCGTTAGTGATTGCTCTCGCGCCGCCGGCCGTTGCCGACCCGCTCGATCCGATCCCCGGCAACGGTGTTTTTGTCGTGGGGCCTGACATCGCACCGGGCCTCTACCACACGGGGGGGTCGGGGTCGGCCTTTGGTGTTTGGATAAACAACGTGCCAACCCAGGATTCAATGTGCTCGTGGTTCACCTACAGCACGCCCGATGCGAACAAGGATCACGTACTCCAGACGAATACCTCGATCGGCCCGATGTACGCGAATATCAACTCGTCGGTCAAGGCCTTCGAGTCACAGAACTGCCAACCCTGGACGCGGGTCCCCTAAGGCCCGTCGACCAACATCTCGCGCAGCCGGGGAACGTCGACCTTGCCGGTGCCGCCGCGCGGGACGTCGTCGTCGGATTCGAGCAGCAACCACACCGTCGGTACTTTGAAGGCGCTCAGCAGCTTTCGCGCGCCCCGACTCAGCTGGTCGGCGGACACTGCGCCGTCGCACACCACGGCCGCCCCCACCCGCTGGCCCGCCGTCGCGGGCACGTTCGTGACGAAGGCGCTATGGACGCCGTCGATGGCGCGCAGCGCCCGTTCGACCTCGCCGGGATAGACGGTGGCGCCGCTGACCTTGAACATGTCGTCGGAGCGTCCGTGGTAGAACAGGAACCCGTCCTGGTCGAGGCGGCCCAGGTCGCCGGTGGGGTAGAAGCCGTCGAGGGTGAACAGGTCTTCGCGGCTGCGACCGCAGATGCCACGCAGGGTGTGGGGCCCCCGAATCTGGATCATGCCCACGGCGCCCGTCGGGAGGGGCTCGGCACTGTCGGGATCGACGATGCGAACTTCCATGCCGGGGAAGGGCTTTCCGCAACTACCCCACGCCGTCTCGGGCATGTCGGTGTCGGCGGGATAGCCGCAGTATGGACCGAACGCCTCGGTCATGCCGAACAACGTGGCCCGGGCGCCGGGCTGTGCCCGCTGCCCGGGCGGGAGCAGGGCCTGCAGGCTCCCCGGCCGCAGGTTCGACAGATCGGCGCCGACCGTGGCGGCGTGCCGCGCCAGCGTCTCGGCTTGGTCCGGCCAGCCGCGAAACAGCGTCACCCGCTCGGCTTCCAGCAGCCGCAGCGTGGTCTCCGGCCGCGGTATCTCCTCGGTGACCAGGGTGGCGCCGGCCAACAGCGTGGACAGGATTCCGCTGCCGAAGCCGCCCACCCAAAAGAACGGCATCGGTAGGTACAGCCGGGTATCGGCGTTGATGCAGCGCGCCGCCAGGCCCGACCGCACGGCACCCAGCGCGCTGCCGTGAGAATGCATGACCCCCTTGGGCGTCCCGCTACTGCCGGAGGTGAACATGATGACCATCAGGTCGGCGGCTGTCACCGTGTCCGTCATGGCGTCGACGAGGCGGCGGGCCCGATCGCCGGCGGCGGCGTCGGCGAGCCGGTCGGCTGTCCAGACCTGACGCAAGGCGGGAAGCTCGGTCCGCGGCACCAGGTCGTCGACGTAGCGGTGCCCGCGGAATTCCTCGACGCTGACCAGGAATTGCACCGCTGCGGCGCGCAGTTGCGCGGCCAGTTCGCCCGCCACCAGCAGGGTGCTCAGCGGCACCAGCACGGCACCGACGCGGGTCAAGGCGAGGGCCACCTCTACCCAGCGCGCGCCGTTGGGCATGATCAGCCCGACCCGGGTGCCCTTGCCGACGCCGGCTTCGACGAACACCGCGGCGAGATCCCTTGTCACCGCGTCGAGTTGGCGATAGCTGGTTCGCGACGTCGGGTCGATCACCATCGGCTTGTCGCCATAAATCGCGGCGCGGGAACGCACTAGCTCGTCGATGGTGCGCGGGGCTGTCGAGTCAGTCATCGAGCAGCTTCCTCAGGTGCGCCCTGTCGACTTTGCCGCTGGAAAGCAACGGCAGTTGGGAGCGTGACACGGCGAGAAACCGCCTGGGAATCTTGTATGCCGACAGTTCCGCCCTCAGCCGGTCGCGCAGCGCCGTCTCGTCGAAGGCGGCGCCGTCCGGCACCACCACGACCGCCGCGACCAGCTGTCCGCGTTGGACATCGGGGACCCCCACGACATGGGCAATCAGTCCATCGGTGACCTTGGCGATGGCCCTTTCGACCTCGTCCGCTGAGACGTTGGCGCCCGCGCTTTTGATCATCGTGCTGAGCCGGCCGACGTAATAGAAGAGTCCGTCGGCGTCGGTGCGCACCAGATCGCCGGTGTGGAACCAGCCGTCGGCGTCGAAGCACTCCTCGCGACTGCGTCGGTAGTAGCGCTGCATCACGTACGGTCCGCGGATGCACAGTTCCCCGGTTTCGCCGACGCCAACCGGTAGTCCGGTTTCGGTGTCGATGATCCTGGTGTGGAAGCCGGGTGCCGGCTTGCCGAACGATCCGCGCCGGTTCTCGGGTTGATCGGTTTCGTCGTCGCTGATCAACACGACGCTGCCGGCTTCGGTCATGCCCAGCATGTTGTGCCGCAGTTCCGGGTCGGCCGGTCGAACGTCGGGCGCCATGATCGGGTACAGGTTGCCCCGCCGCATCGATGACAGATCCCGGTGCGGGAAGCTCGGATGATCGGCCAGGTGAGCGATCCCGGCGCTGAAACCATTGGTCACGGTGGGCCTTTCGGCTTCCAGCAAGTCGAGCATCTCACCGGGATCGCCGGCATTGGAGCACACCAGCGTCGACCCGGCGACCAGAGTGGCGAGCAGTCCGAACGCGAAGCCGCCGATCCAGAAGAAGGGCGAATTGCAGAACAGCTTGTCGTCGGCCGTCAAACCGCGGATCTTGTTGAGGTTCTGCTGATGTTCGAGCAGCGCGGCGTGCGTGTGCACGACGCCCTTGGGAGCGCCGCTGGAGCCCGACGTGTACACGATGGCAAGGGGATCGCAGCCGCGGACATCGTCTTGCGTCGCCGCCAGCAGCTCGGGGGCGACGGTGCCGGCCAGCCGGTAGAGCCGTTCGATGTCGCGGACGCGCCGAACTGCATCGGTGCGGTAGTCGATGCCGACCTGCCGCAGTTGCGGTGCGGCCGGGGAGAACAAGCGGCGGTCGGATTCGAAGTCCGGGTCCGACAGCAGCTGCTCCAGTCGGTGCACATAGTCGTGGGCGCGGAAAGATGCGGTGCTCAAGAGTATTTCGACGTCGCTGTCGAGCAGCTGCTCGCGCATCTCGCGGGCGGTGACGAACGTGGAGAAGGGAACCACCACGGCGCCGATCCGCGCCGCCGCCAGCATTGCGACCACGAACTCGGGCCCGTTGGGATAGAGCAGGCCCACATGGGTGCCCTTGCCGGCGCCGACCGCGATCAGCCCGCGGGCGAGCTCGGCCGAGCGGACCTCGGCTTCGCCGTAACTGATGCGGTCGCCGTCGCAGACGAGTAGCGGATGGTCTTCGCGCGAGCGGGCCTGGTGTGTCAAGACCTCGAGGACCGTCGGGGTGTCACCGCGCATGGTCGCTGTGGGCGGCGGGTGCGCTGAAGAAGCGCTGGACCGCGCCCAGATCGGCTTTGCCCGACGGGGTCCGCGGGATCGCGTCGACGATCGCGATCTCGGTGGGAATCTCGTAGCGCGCCAGCCTCGTTCGCAGGTATTCCACCAGCGCGTCGGATTCGATGGAGGCGGGTTCGCGCAGTTCGACCATGGCCACCGGTGTCGCCCCGAGGCGCTGGTCGGGCCGGCCGGCCACGGCCGCACCGGCCACCGCGGGGTGGCTCTCCAGGGCGGTGCGCACGTCGTCGGGCATGACCTTGAACCCACCGCGGATGATCGCCTGGTCGGCCCGCCCGACGATCCAGACGAAACCGTCCGCGTCGATGCGCGCCATATCCGTGGTCCGCATCCACTGAGCCGACGGCCCCAGCTGACCCGGCTTGACTTCGAGCAGACCGACCTGGTCGGGTCCGAGCGGAGTGCCGTCGTCGGCGACCACCCTCAGCTGCGTACCGGGGTTGGCGCGGCCGACGCTGCCCCGTTTGGCTGGCCAATATCGCCGGTAACCGGGAAGCGTCCAGCCCGCCACGCCACCGCCGAACTCCGTTGCAGCGTAAGAGGTTAGGACGGGGATGCCGTACTTGTCGGTGAAGGCATCGGCGTCGTCGGCGGTCAGTGGAGCCGTGCCGCAGGTGACGGCGCGGATGCTCTCCAGATCGGCCCTCGGCACGTCGGAGTGCAACACCGTCCGCAAGGCCGCGGGCACCAGCGATACCGTGCGCGGCCGGTGCCTGCGCACGGCGTCGGCCCATGCATTCAGCTCGAAACGCTCGAGGAGCGCGAATGGTCTCGCCTCGGCGATGCATTGCAACACGCGGAACACGCCGCCGATGTGCACCAGCGGCGAATTGACGATCGCGACGCCGCGCCGTAGCTCGGTGGGCGCCGGGGCGCGGTCGGCTTCGGAACCCATCACGCTGCGCGCCAGCATGTCGTAGCCGAGGTCGATTCGTTTGGGCGGACCCGTCGTACCGCTGGTCAGCATGCGTACCGCGACGCCGGTCCGCGGGTCGGCCTCCGGCACCGGATGAATCGTCGAGCAGCCAGCCGGAAGATCGTCCAATCGGCCCGAGATCGCCACTGTGGTGGCGTCAGTCGTCGGGGGCAGCAGTGTCGTCAGATCGTCGTGTTCACCGATGATCAGCGGTAGCCGCAGCCCGGCGATGTCGGCCCTGGTGCGCTCGTCACCGCGAGACGGGTTGATGACGACGACGGTTCCGCCGCCCAGCAGCACCCCGAGGAAGGCCGCCACCTGACCGGGCCGGTTGCGCAGCATTATCCCGACTTCGGGTCCGTGCTCGGCGACAAGACCAGCGATGCGATGCGCCATGGCGCTGACCCGGGCCCAGGAGATCCATTGGCCGTCATACTCGATGGCGTGCGCGTCCGGCCGCAGGTCGAGGACATCGGCGATGCGTTGACTGAGCGGGTGCGGCGGCATCAGCGGGTCTTGGGAGTGCGTGCGGCACTTTCGCCGCCGGAATTCTTTTTCTGGGCGGCGAGTTCCGCCGCGCCGAGCGGATTGCCCAGCCGGGTATAGATCAGCCCCTGCTCCATGGCCGCGCGATAAGGCTTGTCGAGCGACTCCCAGATCGCCTTCACCGTGCCCTGAGTGGCGGTCGGTGGCTTCGCGGCGATCGTCGCGGCAATCTCGTGCGCGCGGTCCCAGAGCCGCTCGGCGGGGACCACCTCCGACACCAATCCGATCCGCAGCGCGGTGTCGGCGCTGACCCGCTCGTCGTTGCCCATCAGGGCGATGCGCAACGTCTCGCCAAGGCCGATGCGCCTCATCAAGCCGATCGGCTCCAACGCGCAGACCAGGCCGGCCGAAACGTGCGAGTCGAAAAACGTCGCGTCCTCCGAGCAGATGACCACGTCGGATTCGTTGATGAAGTAGAACGCGCCCGCGGTGCATATGCCCCGGACGGCGCACACGACCGGCTTCCACATCTTTTGCCACTTGGGGCTGAGCGCCTCGCCGGGATCCTCGTGGTTCCAGATGTTTTCGGGTTGTCCGTAGGGCGTTTTGATGTCCAGCCCGGTGCTGAACGCGCGGTCACCGGCCGCCCGCAGCACCACCGCGTTCACCGAGTCGTCGAGTTTGACCATGCGCCAGGCGCGGGCCATCTCCTCACACATGGTGCGGTTGAACGCGTTCAGCTGCGCGGGCCGGTTCAGCGTGATGGTCGCGACCCGGTCGGTCTCGTCGACCTCGAGCAGGATGGTCTCGAACGTCATCGACATTGCCAATCCGGTGCCCGCTTCTCGACGAAGGCCTTGGGACCCTCCAGTGCGTCCTCGGTCCGCAGTACGCGCTCGCGGAACGTTTCGGCGAGCATCTCGGCTTCGTGCAGCGGCAGATCGAGACCCTTCAGGATCGCCAGTCGGGTTCCCCGCACGGCCAGCGGCGCGTTGGAGTTGACGATGCCGGCGATCTCGTGGGCGCGTTCGAGAAGCCGTTCGTGCCCGACGATTTCGCTGATCAATCCCAGCTCGAAGGCCCGCTCCACGCTCATCCGCTCGTGCTTGCCCATCAACGCCATCCGCAGGGCGACCGATCGGGGGAGCACCCGGGCCAACCGCACCAGTTCGCGTCCGGCCACCAGGCCGATACTGACATGGGGATCGAAGAACGTCGCGCGGTCGGATGCGATCACGATGTCCGACGTGGTCACCCAGTCGAGGCCCGCGCCGCAGCACAAGCCGTTGACCGCGGTCAGCACCGGCTTGGCCATCTGGCGGAACGGGGGTGTGCCTTCCTGGGGGGCCTCCCACTGTTCGTACGTCGACAGGTACGGTCGCTCGTAGATGACCTTGCCGTCACCGGGGATGGCCTTGACGTCGGCCCCCGTGCAAAAGGCGCGACCGGTGCCGGTGACGACGAGCAGCCATATCTTGTCGTCGTTTTCGGCCTCGTCGTAGGCGGCCCGCAGTTCGGTGATCATGTGCGGGCTGAGCGCGTTGAGGGCGTCGGGACGGTTCAGCGTGATAGTGGCGGTATGCCCGTCGACGTCGTAGTTGATGGTGTCGAACGAGTCAGTAGGCATCCTGCTCCCTCATCGGCCCTGGAATTTCGGTGCGCGTCGCTGCCTGAAGGCTTCCAGGCCTTCCTTGAAATCGGCTGTCCGGCA
The DNA here is from genome assembly GCA_963850895.1 of uncultured Actinomycetota bacterium. Classification (GTDB taxonomy): domain Bacteria; phylum Actinomycetota; class Actinomycetes; order Mycobacteriales; family Mycobacteriaceae; genus Mycobacterium. The sequence goes on from CAWKNK010000019.1 coordinate 56,986, forward strand.
AGACAGTTCCAGGTTGAACAGCTCCTGGGTCATCGATTGGCCCAGCGTCGCGTGCTGGCCGAAGCTCAGGGCCTGCTTGGTCAGCCCGATCGCCGCCGTCGGCCCGGAGGCCAGCCGCTCGAGCAGCTCCTCGGCGGCGTCGTCGAGCTCGGTGGGGCTCACGGCTTGGTGGATCAATCCCCAGTCGGCCGCATCCACCGCGCTGACCTTCTCGCCCAGCAGCAGCATTCGCCTGGCCCTTGCCAGGCCGACCAACCGGGGCAGCAGCCAGGTGGCGCCCGAATCGGGGCTGAAGCCCCGGTCGACGAAGGGCTCCCAGAACACCGCGTCGGTGGCGGCGATGGTGAAGTCGGCTGCCAGCGCGAGGTTGCAGCCGAACCCCGCCGCCCATCCCCGCACGCTGCAGAGCACGGGCAGCTGGATGCTCGCGACGAGCTCGATCACCCGGTGAGCGGCATGGGGGATCCGCCGTACCAGGTCGCCGGTGCGGGGGCGCTGCCGGTCGTTGGCGGCGACCCAGTCCACTCCGGCGCAGAAGTCGTCGCCGCCCCGGAGGTGAACGGCGCGCAAGGAATCGTCGATGGCGGCATCGGTCAATGCCGCGCCTAACGTCCCGATCATATTCTGGCTCAACGAGTTACGCCGGTCTGGGCGATCGAGCAGTATTCGCAACACCGCGCCGTCCCGGCGCACTGTCACCGAACCGTCGGCACCGGCCGCGTCGGCCTCCTGACTCACCGTCGAATCCGGCCTTTCTGCCGATACGGTTACCCATACAGTAGGCAATACGATTGATACGCTGTATAAGTTAGCAGGGTACGCCGCCGCCGGAAATAGCCGGGCCGGAACCCAAGCGAAAAGAGAGAAGCATGGCCTTGCAGGAGGGGGGAGCGGAGGGGCGGGCCGCACCCGAGTCGACGCGCCCGGGCGACACCCGATTCGGCGAGCGGCCCCTTGCCCAGACCATGGCCGCCGCCGGAGCCATGCGGCGCCTGAGCTCACTGCTGCTGTCACTTGAACATCCGCATTCGACGGTCGACACCATGGTGGAGAAGTTCGCGGAGTGGGAGCGCGAGCTGTCCACCGCGGCCCCGGTGGACAACGCGCCGCGAATCGGCGAAGTCCCCGACGATCCCCGGCGCGTCTATCTCAACCACGCGACCGACATCGGCGCCTACAATCCGTGCTTTCCGGAGTATCGGTTCGATGACCTCGATGCCGACAAGGCAACGGGACGAGTCAACTTCCCCCTGGTCTACGAGGGGCCGCCAGGGTTGGTGCACGGCGGCTTTCTGGGCGTCTTCTTCGACTGCGTGATCCAGCACCACAATTGCGTCACCGGCCTTTCGGGCAAGACGCGGTCGCTGGTCGTGACGTTCCGCCGACCGACCCCCGTGTTGACCGAGCTGCGGTTCGACATCGCTCGCTCGCAGATCGACCGCGGCATCGCATCGACGGCGCGGCTGCTGCTCCACGACGAAGTGCTCTGCACCGGCGAGGTGAACACGTTGGCGTCACCGCCGGAAAAGCTGGCCGGGTTTCGATTCGGCAGGCGGCGAAAGGAGTCCGACACATGACTGCCCCGAGCACCTCGGACGATCGCGTGCTGTTCGAGGTCGACCACGACCGCCGCATCGCCACGATCACGCTGAACAATCCGGCGCAACGCAACTCCTACGACGCCGCGATGCGCGAGGCCGTCGCCCGCTGTCTGGATCGGGTGGCGCAAGACGACGACCTGACGGTGGTGCTGCTGCGCGGAGCCGAGGGAGTCTTCAGCACCGGCGCGGACATGAACAACGCGTATGGCTGGTACGGCGACAAGACCAAGGCGTCCGACGACGCGTCGGCCAAGCGCCGCCCCAGTCAGCGCCGACGGCTCACGGTGGACCGCAAGTCTTTTGGCTTCTATCACAACTTCATGGGCTTCCCCAAGGTCACGGTGGGTGAGATCGCCGGCTATGCGCTCGGCGGCGGCTTCGAGATGGCGCTGATGACCGACATCTCCGTGATAGCGCGCGACACGAAGATCGGCATGCCGGCGACCCGCTTCCTTGGCCCCGCGCTCGGCAGCCTGCACATGTTCTTCCACCGGCTGGGGCCGGTGCTGGCCCGGCGCCTGCTGCTGACCGGCGACGTCATCGAGGCCGGCGAGCTCGAGCATCTCGGAATCTTCACCGACACCTGCGATCCCGCCTCCGTGACGGCGCGGGCGCAATACTGGGCCGAGAAGGCGGCGAAGATGCCCGCCGACGGAGTGGTCATCGCCAAGGAGGCGTTCCGGCTCGTCGAACAGAGTCAGGCATACCAGGGTGAGGAAGTCGCCAGTTATCTCTTCCACGCCTTCGGCACCAACCTGCAATTCGGTCCGGGCGAGTTCAACTTCGTCAAAACCCGCGCCCAGCACGGAACCAAGGAAGCGTTCCGGCTTCGCGATGAATACTTCGACGTGCCGGAACCCGAAGCGTAATAAGCCGATTCGACGCCGGGCTAGCGCGCGGCCGGGGCCTTGGTGCGCGCCCGCGACCCAGGCGACTTGGCCGCCTTGCGTGGCCGTGGCGGTGCCGCCGTGCCGCCTTTCGAGCCCTTGCCCTCATCGATCAACCGGCTGGCGTGATCGAGGATGCAGCCGAGGCCGTACTCGAAGTTGGTTTCATCGGGGGCCCCGATCCGGTGACCGATCCGGCTTACTTGGGCGAGGAGAGGGGTCTTCTCGGGATCGATGGCGACGGCGTCCTCGATGGCGCGCGGACCCACGTCGGAGGATTGGTTCTTTTCGTACAGCCGCTGCAGCACCACCGATCCGCGGACGTGCACCGAAACCGCCGAGTACGTGTCGAACGCATCCTCCGGTGACAGGCCGGCCTCGACCAGATTGGCGATCGCCCTCTCCATCTCCTGGGCGCCCAGCCGCGCCGCTTTCGGGCTGAGCGCGGCACGAATCAGAATCAGGTCGCACAGAATTGGGTTGCCCATGAACGTCTTACGCATCAGGCGCGCATGATTGCGCAACGTTTCGCGCCAGTCACTGGCTTCGACGTACGGGGTGGCGAACACATACTTGCTCAATGCGCGGTCAGTCATCGCGTTGAGCAGGTCGTCCTTCTTGCGGAAGTACCAGTAAATGCTGGTGACGCCGACGCCGAGGTGTTTGCCAAGCAGCGGCATGCTCAAGTTGTCTATCGATACTTGCTCCGCGAGTTCGAATGCGCCACTGATAATGTCATCGGGATTGATGGATCCGCGTTCGCGTCGTTGACGCTTATCGGCGGTAGCCTGCTTTGCCACTCCCGGCACCTCCATCACGATGTATCCTGTGCATGCGGTCCGAGAGCCGTGCCGGCTCACCTGCGCATACGTAGGCGTGTCGCCGCTCGACGATGACCGTCAACCGGGCTTCTGTGCGCTTTTCCATCTGCTACTGTAATACCTATCGTAGGCTTTTTGGTAACGAAGGCTGGACGGGCGAAGATGACCGGGCAAAAGCCATTGAACGAGTCACCCGCTGAGCCACGGGAATTGCCATGGATTTAGGCCTGGCGAATGCCGCAACGGTGGTAGTCGGTGGTAGCCGCGGGATGGGTTTGGCGGCGGCCCGTTGCCTCGCCGACGAGGGCGCCCGAGTGGCGGTGATCGGCCGCAGTCGTGACGCGCTGGACTCCGCGGTCGCGGATCTGACGGGCCGCGGTAGCGCGGACGCCCTCGGGCTCGTCGCGGACATCGCCGACCCAGCGCAGGTTGACGAAGCATTCGCCGACCTCGGCAGGCGATGGGGCGGCGAACTCAATGTGCTTGTCAATACGGTCGGGCCGGGCGCGGCGGGCACCTTCGATGATTTGACCGACGAGCAGTGGCGCCAAGCCGTCGAAGACGGCGTGATGGGGATGGTGCGCTGTGTGCGCGCGGCACTTCCGCTGCTACGCAAGGCGCCGTGGGGGCGGATAGTCAACTTCTCGGCGCACTCGACACAGCGGCAGAGCGTCATGCTGCCCGCCTACACGGCGGCCAAATCGATGTTGACGAGCGTCTCCAAGAACCTGTCCCTGCTGTTGGCCAAGGATGAGATCTTGGTCAACGTGGTGTCGCCCGGCAGCATCGCGTCCGAGTCGCTGGTCGGTTGGGCGAAGTCGGTGGGTGTCGACGGTGACGACCCCTACGCGCTAATGGACGCCATTGCCAAGCACTTTGGCCATCCGGCGCACATGCCCCGGGCGGGCCTGCCCGAGGAGATCGGGCCGGTGGTCGCCTTCCTCGCGTCGCGGCGCAACTCCTACATGACGGGGGCCAACATCAACGTCGACGGTGGTTCGGATTTCACCTAACCGCCCGGATCGAAGAAAGTTCGGTTGAGGAGAAGGAGTCGACTGTGGCGACGGCAAGTGAGGCGCGCGCCTGGGCGCGCGGGGCTTTGCGGGGAATCGGTGATTCCCTCTACACCCCGTTCTGCGGCCCGGACGGCGACGACATCGACTGGGAGGCATACCGGACGCTGGTCCGCTACTGCGTCGGAGACCTCGGACACCCGATGTTGTGGTGCACGAGCGGCCTCTCCGAATTCTGGTCGTTGACCCTCGACGAGCGAAAACGCTTGCTGGAGGTGGCGATCGAAGAAGGGCGTGCCGCCAACCCTGACGTTGTCGTGCAAGCCTGCACGGCCGCCATTTCGGCTAAGGACTGTCTTGACTTGACGCTGCACGCCCAGGAGGCCGGCGCCGACATCGTCTACATCCAGACGCCGATGATGGAGGTGCACGGCGGCGAGGGCGTGCTGCGATTCTTCAACTACATCGCCGCCCGCACCGACATCGCCCTGGGCATGTTCAACTCGCCGTCGTCCGGCTACGTGCTGACCGCGGCGGAAAGCGCACGGATCTACGACGAGGTGCCCGCGGTGTGCGCCACCAAGGAGGGCGCGTTCCGGCCGGCGAGCAGCCGGTTGCTGCACCAGCTGGCGCCCGGCCTGGTGCTCTGGGAATGCGACAAGACGGTGTATCGCGCGGGATGGTTGCGCGACGGGATCGTCTGCCCGGCACAACTGGGCACCGCGGGCTATCTGTTCGAGACTCCCCAGCGCCGATTGTTTTCGCAGTATTGGGATTTGGTGCAAAGCGACAAACTGCTCGAGGCCATGGACTTCGGCCGCGAGTCGGGCCTGGACCAGTTCGACCTCGACGTCGGATCCTGGTGGACCTGTTACCCCGGGCGCCCGGATTACTTCACCCATTGGGGTGGCGCGTTCAAGTACGCCGCCTCGCTGTTGGGGCTGCCGATCGGCGCGTACCCGCATTCCCGCCCTCCGCAAGCGGAATTGCCGCCGGAGGCCAAGTCGCAGATCGAGGAGGCCTACCGCCGTCTCGGGCTCATCGGAACGTAACGTCCGCCAACGCGCCTGCGTCACAAGCCAATACACATAGTGAGAGGCCCGGCCACCGACGGTGACCGGGCCTCTGACTGACCGTTTACTGTTCGGCCTTCTCGCGCGCCTCCGCCGCCTTGGCCTTGCCCCGGGCCTTCTCGGCCGCGGCTTCCTTCTTCGCCGCGCTGCGCTGCGCGTCGGCCTTGTCCTGCTGAGCCTGGCCCTCGTTGACCAGATCGTTGCGGCCGATGATCGTACCGACGATTTCCTTGGCCTTGCCGAAGACAGCCTCGACGATGCCCTGGATCAACTCGATCGGGCCGCTCTTTTCGTCAACCATGCGTTTCCCCTCCTTGGTAGTGGTATCTGTGTTCGCTTTCCCTGTTTGGCGGTCGGAGAAAACGTGATCGGGACGTGGCGCTCGCCACACTCCGGATGCCGCGACGCCGGCCGGACGATCCGCGGTCTCGCCGTGGTCAAAGGTGCCGTTCAGGAAGCCGAAATTCGCTGTTCGGCGAGGGTTCGCGGGCGCGTGGCGGCGGTTGTGGAAACCAGTACCGATAGGTATACAGTATGCATATAAAATATCGCGGAATCCGCAGGCAATCGTGAGGAGGTACCGGGGGAGATGTCCGGCAGCGACGGCGCCTCCGAGGACGCGGTGCTCTACGAGGCCACCGGCAGCGGCGTCGCGATTCTGACCTTCAACCGGCCGGACCGCCTCAACGCCTGGGGGCCGGACATCGCCGCGGGGTTCTACTGCGCGATCGACCGCGCCGAACGGGACCCGGCCATCCGAGTGATCGTCCTGACCGGCCGGGGCAAGGGTTTCTGCGCCGGCGCGTATCTGGGCACGCCGAGTTCCGCACCCACCTTCGGCGACACGATGGAGCAGGCGAGTCAGACGAACCTCGCCGACTTGGTCGGGGAACGCCCGCCGCATTTCGTGACCACGCTGCGCAAGCCCGTCATTGCGGCCATCAACGGCGCCTGTGTGGGTATCGGCCTGACCCAGGCGCTCATGTGCGACGTCCGGTTCGCCGCCGCCGGCGCCAAGTTCGCCGCGGTCTTCGCCCGCCGCGGACTGATCGCCGAGTTCGGCATCTCCTGGATATTGCCGCGCCTCACCACATGGGGCGTCGCCCTGGATCTGCTGCTGAGTGGCCGCACCTTCCTCGCCGAGGAGGCGGCCACGCTCGGCCTCGTCAAGGAAGTGGTCGCGCCCGAGGATCTGATGAAGCGTGCGCTGGACTACGCGGAGGACATCGCTCGCAATTGTTCGCCGGCCTCCATGGAAGTGATCAAGAGGCAGGTGTACGGCGACGCCACTCGCGATGTCGTGGACACCACGTCGCGTGCCGAGATCCTGCTGCACGAGGCGATGCCGCGGCCGGACGTCATCGAAGGCATCACCAGCTTCCTCGAGAAGCGGCCCCCGCAATTTCCCTCGCTCAATCGACCGACGCTTAGTAGTGTTCGCCGGTGATGCCGGAAAGGATGATCATGGCCAATTTGGGTTACAAGGCGATTGACGTCGACAACCACTACTACGAGCCGCTGGACGCCTTCACCCGCCACCTGGACAAGAAGTTCAAGCGCCGCGGCGTGCAGATGGTCAGCGACGGCAAGCGCACCTGGGCCGTGATCGGGGACCGGGTCAACCACTTCATCCCGAACCCCACGTTCGACCCGATCATCGTGCCGGGCTGCCTCGACTTGTTGTTCCGTGGCGAGATCCCCGAAGGCGTCGACCCGGCCTCGCTGATGAAAGTCGAGCGGCTGGCGAGCCACCCCGAGTACCAGAACCGCGATGCGCGGGTCGCGGTGATGGAGACCCAGGACATCGAGACAGCGTTCATGCTGCCGACTTTCGCGTGCGGCGTCGAGGAGGCGCTCAAGCACGACATCGAGGCGACGATGGCGTCGGTGCACGCATTCAACCTGTGGCTCGACGAGGACTGGGGCTTCGACCGGCCCGATCACCGAATCATTGCCGCACCGATCATCTCGCTGGCCGATCCGGCCAAGGCGGTCGAAGAGGTCGAGTTCGTGTTGGCACGAGGCGCCAAGCTGGTGCTGGTGCGGCCGGCGCCGGTGCCCGGTGTCGTGAAGCCGAGGTCGCTGGGCGATCCGAGTCACGACCCGGTGTGGGCCCGGCTGGCCGAGGCGGGGGTGCCGGTGGGCTTCCACCTCAGCGACAGCGGCTATCTGCACATTGCGGCTCAGTGGGGCGGCAAGGCGACCTTCGAGGGTTTCGGCGAAAAGGATCCGCTGGATCACGGTTCTCCTCGACGACCGTGCCATCCACGACACGATGGCCTCGATGATCGTGCACGGCGTGTTTACCCGCCATCCCAAGCTCAGGGCGGTCAGCATCGAAAACGGTTCCTACTTCGTACATCGGCTCGTCAAGCGGCTGAAGAAGGCGGCCAACACTTACCCGCGGCACTTCCGCGAGGATCCGGTGGAGCAGTTGCGCAACAACGTGTGGATCGCTCCCTACTACGAGGACGATCTGTCCGAGCTGGCCGATGTCATCGGCATCGACAAGATCCTGTTCGGTTCCGACTGGCCGCACGGCGAAGGCCTCGAGTCGCCGGTGTCGTTCGTTGAGGAACTCAACGGCTTCGGCGAAGCAGATATCCGAAAAGTGATGCGCGACAACGCCCTCGACCTGCTCGGCGTCCCGGTCGCGTCCGGCGTCTAGCCGTTCCCGCTATGAGCGAATGGACCATAGGCGCCGTTCTTGACGAAATCGCCGATGTCATCCCCGACCGGACGATGACGGTGTGCGGCAGTCGCCGCAGCACCTTTCGCGAGTCGGCGGACCGCACCCGGCGACTCGCAAACTTCCTGGCAGGCCACGGGTTAGGAGCGCACCGGGAGCGCGCGACCCTACAGAACTGGGAATGCGGGCAGGACCGCGTTGCGCTGATCATGCACAACGATCTCTACCCGGACATGGTCATCGGCTGCCTCAAGGCCCGGACCGTCCCGGTGAACATCAACTACTACTACACGCCCCGCGAGGTTGGTGAGCTCCTCGATTACGTGAAGCCCCGAGCGGTCATTTACCACCGTGGGCTGGGCGCAAAATTTGCCGACGTGCTGACACGTCGCGGCGTCGACCTGTTGCTGTCGGTCGACGACGGAAGCGGCGCACCGGGACTGCCCGGCGCGGTGTCCTTGGATGACGCACTGGCGCAAGGGGACACCGACCACGACGTGACGGCTTCCCCGGACGATCTGCTGATGATCTGCACCGGCGGCACGACCGGTCGCCCCAAGGGTGTGCTGTGGCGACAGTCCGACATCTACGTGTCGTCGATGGTGGGAGCAGACCATGCCTGCGCCCAGGAGATCCACGACAAGGTGCGCGGTAGCGCCGGCGCCCCGTGGTTCGCCGTCTCGCCGTTGATGCACGCGGCCGGCATGTGGACGGCGTTCGCGGCGGTCATGGCCGGTACGCCCGTGGTGCTCTACGACACCTCCAAAAAGCTTGACCCGCACTTGGTGTGGGAGACCGCTGAGCGTGAGAAGGTCGGCATGATGACCATGGTCGGGGACGCCTACGCCGCACCACTGGTAGCGCAGCTGCAGCGGGGCTCCTACGACCTGGCGTCGCTGTACGCGATCGGCACCGGCGGTGCCGCAACGAATCCGAAGTATCAGCAAGCCCTACTGGAATTGTTACCCCAGCTCACCCTGATCAACGGTTACGGCTCATCGGAGACCGGGAACATGGGATTCGGCCACAGCCGGTGCGGAACGCGAACCGACACCTTCACGCTGCGCGAGGGCGGATTGGTTCTTTCCGAGGACTACAGCCGCTTTCTTTCCCCCGGCGAGTCCGAGGTGGGATGGGTCGCCAGGGAAGGGCGAATACCGTTGGGATACTTCAATGATCCCGACGCCACCCGCAAGACCTTCCCCGAGATCGACGGCAGGCGAGTAGTGATATCCGGTGACCGCGCCGGACTTGAACCCGATGGAACGTTGCGGCTGTTCGGCCGTGACTCGCTGGTGGTCAATACCGGCGGCGAGAAAGTCTTCGTCGAGGAAGTCGAAGAGGTACTGCGGGCCCACCCGGCGATCGCCGACGCGCTGGTGGTTGGGCGCCCCAGCGACCGCTGGGGTGAAGAGCTCGTCGCCCTCGTCGAATTCCGTGATGAAGCGACTGCGGCAGCTGAGGAGTTGCATACGCTCTGTACGTCTAGCCTGGCGCGGTTCAAGGCGCCCAAGGAGTTCCTCTTCGTCGAGCACGTCCAACGCTTGGGCAACGGTAAGGCCGATTACCGTTGGGCGAAACGTCACGCGACAGCAAAGGCGCCGATGTCGACATGAAAGCAATCGATTGCCTGGTCAACGTTCACTTCGGCGAGACCGAGAAGCAGCCGACATGGATGCTCAAGGTGCGTGACGACTACTTCAAGGGTCCCCAGTCCATGTTCGCGCCGGTCGAGTTGTCGGAGCTGCTCGACGAAATGGACGCTCAGGGTGTGCGTAAAGCCATCCTGATGGACAACGTCGCCAAGCCATCGGTGACCGCGCGCAAATTCGTCGAGGAGAAGCCCGAGCGGTTCGCCCTGGCGATGGGCGGGGTGAACCTGTTGCGGCCGATGCCGTCCCTGCGGGAACTTTCCGCCATCGTCAATGATCTGCCCGTTGCGTATGCCGCTGTGGGGCCCAGCTTTTGGGGCGACGGCCAGTACCCGCCCAGCGACGCCGTCTATTACCCGCTGTACACCAAGTGCGCCGAGCTCGAGCTGCCCCTGTGCATCAACACCGGTATTCCCGGGCCCCCCATCCCCGGGGAGGTACAGAATCCGATCCACCTCGACCGGGTCTGCGTGCGATTCCCGGAACTGAAGCTGTGCATGATTCACGGGGCGGATCCCTGGTGGGACATAGCGATCAGGTTGTTGATCAAGTACGCGAACCTACGCCTGATGACGTCGGCGTGGTCGCCAAAGCGGTTGCCCGAGAGCCTGCTGCACTACATGCGGACCCGGGGGCCTGACAAGGTGATCTTCGCGTCCGACTGGCCGGTACTGAAAATGCACCGCGTCGTTCCCGAAGCGGCTGGGCTGGACCTGCCCGCCGACGTGCTCGAAAACTATCTCTACAACAATGCGCAAGAATTCTTCTTCGGTGGCCAGGAGGAACGCTGAGTATGGACCGTCATGAGCTACGCAGGCTCGACTACAGCCTGACGCCAGATCACGAGGCGTTGCAGGCCGCGTACCGCGATTTCTTCAAGACGCATTGTTCGATCGAAACAGTTCGCGCCGCGGAGGAAACCGGCTTCGACAAAAACTTGTGGGAGCGGTTGTGCGCCATGGGCGCAACGACCATGGCGCTCCCGGAATCCGCAGGCGGAGACGGTGCCACGATCGTCGATCTGACGCTGGTGGCCGAGGAGATCGGCCGGTCGCTGGCGCCGGTACCCTGGATCGACCAAGTCTGCACCGCCCGGCTGCTGGCTCGACTCGGCGCGGCGGAACCCGATGTCGTGCACGGCAAGCGGCTCGCCGCATTCGATCCGCAGCACGACAGCGCCGCTGGAGCTCGGCTCATCCCCACCGGGTCGATTGCCGACCAGATCATCGTGCGGGACGGCACGGACGTCGTTGCGCTGACGTTCGGCACGCGCCCGACGAAGGTGGACAACATCGGCCGGCTGCCGATGGCCTGGGTGGATCCGGCGACCGCCGACACCCGCACCGCGTTGGCCAGCGGATCCGATGCACTAGCGGAATACCAACGGGCGTTGGATGAGTGGCGGGTGCTGACCGCCGCGGCGTTGGTAGGCCTGGTGGAGGAGACCATGACCATCGCGGCCGAGTTCGCCAAGACCCGTTACACGCTGGGCGTGCCGATCTCGACGCTGCAGGGTATCTCTCATCCGCTGGCCAACATCGCGATCACCGTGCAGGGCGGCCGCAATCTGGCGCGGCGCGCGGCCTGGTTCCTGGATAACGAGCCCCACGAGCGCCCGGAACTGGCGCCCTCGGCGTTCGTGTTCATGGCGGAGGAGGCGGCGAAGGCGGCGACCATGGCGGTGCATGTGCAAGGTGGTCTTGGTGTTTCGGCGGAGGCGGCGGCGACGGCGTATCTGGTGCGTGCCCGTGGCTGGGCGCTGGCCGGTGGGGATCCCGGAGCCAGCGCCAAGTACATCGGTGAGCTCGTCGCCGCACGCGAAAGTGGAAAGGGCGCATAAGTGGATTTCTCACGAGTCGCGCTGTCCGCGGACGATCAACATTTCCTCGATGAGGCTCGCGAGTTCCTGCGCACGCATGTGACGGAAGACGTCAAGCGCCGGGACCGCGAAACGGGCGACAACTTCGACGAAGGGGTACACCTGGCACTCGGTGCGGCCGGGTATCTCGAACGCGAATGGAAGCCGGAAGCCGATGGTGGCTTCAGCCGGGTGCGTCGCCGCATCTGGGAGCTGGAGAAGCGGCGTGCGCACGTGCCCTGGGTGACCTGGGGTACCACCGCCATGGTGGCCCGTTCGGTCGCGAGGTTCGGCTCCGCCGAGCTACAGGATGAGGTGCTGCCGGGCGTCTTCAGCGGGCACGTCCGGTTGTGCTTGGGCTATACCGAGCCCGAGGGTGGATCCGATGTGGCCACCTGCAAGACCCGCGCCGTACGCGAGGCGGATGGATCGGGCTGGGTGATCAATGGCTCCAAGATGTTTACCACTGGCGCGCACAACTGCCGATACGTTTTCCTGATCACCAACACCGACCCGGATGCCCCGAAGCACAAGAGCCTGACCATGTTCTTGGTTCCCCTTGATTCCCCGGGCATCGAGATCCAGGGCATCCGTACCGTCGACGGCGACCGCACCAACATCGTCTACTACAGCGACGTGCGTGTTGACGACAAGTACCGCCTGGGCGACGTGAACGCCGGGTGGACGGTGCTGCGCGAGCCGCTCAACGTCGAACACGGAGCGGTGGCGGCCGCCCCCGACGGACTGCAGGACGTGTCGATCATGATGCACCAGGCCGGCTTTATGGCCGACGCCCTGGATAAGGCCGCCGGTAAAGTGGCGGAGCGGGATCCGAACGGACGCAAGCTCATTGACGACTCGGCGGTGGCATACCGATTGGGGCGCAGCGCCGCGCGGATGGAAGCGGCGCTGAGCGCGCCCGGCATCTACGGCCGGGTCGCCCTCGCACAGACGATGCGCGACATCTCCCCGGACCTGATGGACCTCCTCGGCACGGCCTCCGCGTTGCCGCTCGGCACCGACGGCGCGGCCGACGACGGCGCCGCGGAGTACGTATACCGATTCGCACCGCTGGTCGGGATCTACGGCGGCACCCTTGAGGTATTCCGTAATATGATCGCGCAGTACATGCTTGGCCTTGGCAAGCCGGCTTACGTGCCACCGGTCAAGAAGGTTTCCTGATCCTGCCATCGCCACTGGTTCGTGCGCGCCAAACCCGAGCAGCCCGTCAGCCGTGCCCGTAGATGATCCGCATCATCTTGAGGTTGATGCGGATGAAACGCCCGAACTGGACGAAGATGTTCTGACGCATCCGCAGCGTCGCAGGGGTGGGCAGCGGGGCGTCGGCAATGCGCTCGGCTGTCAGCGCATTCACGTCTGAATAATTGGTTTCGTCGTCCATCGGAGTGCCTTTCACTCAGGGATCAGCCACCAGAATGGGCGGGCTTTCGCCTTGTAGATGAAGAGGTAATGCAACAGCAGCTTGATCCAGTGGCCTGCCAAGCCGAGCTCACCGGAGGTGCCCGCGATGTCACGACCGGTTTGCGGGTATTTCACCGGGTCAGGGACAACTGGGAACATTGTCATCGCGGCGGCCGAGCCCTCACGCAAACCGGTGCCTGCCGACGCAACGCACGCGGCGCCCATGCTCGCCATCGAGGCGCGGTGCGCAACACTGGCCGTCCCCTTGGTGATTCGATCGCGAATGGTCTCGGCAACCGTCTTGGCCATAATGCCCGACGGCATGCCGGTGCGCGGCGGGCTGGGCGTGATGACCGTCCCGTTAGGACTCGTGCGCGGCCGGGAAATGGGATGCGGGGGCGCGAACGCGATGCCCGGCGCGAAAATGTTCGGGTAGGCAGGGGACTCATAGGTGTGCGGCCAATCCTCGGCAGACCACTCGTCATAGGGCTTGCCCGAGTAGTCTGCGTCGACCTTCAGAAAACCTGACGGTGCGAACAGAACGGAGGAAATGTCGTTGCCGCGCTTGTCGTATGCCGCGAGGTCGGCTCCCCTGAAAGGGGGTAGCAGCATCGCGAAGTCGAAGTCCAATTCGTGCTCTTTGCCGTCGAGTTGCTCGTAGCGCAGCTTGCCGTCCATCACCTCATGGACGGCCGCTTGCGTGATGGCCCTGACGCCGCGCTCACGGAACAGCGACTCGGTCCACAGCCGGCTGGACTGCACGAAGCCCTTCTCGACGAAACTCATGCCACCGACGCCGAAGTCGCCCAGTTCGTACTCGTTCGTGAGGTAGACGATTTCGGCGAGGTCTCGCACGCCGGCCGCTCGCAGCGTGTGCTCAACGTTGAAGGCGTACTCGAACGCCGCACCCTCGCATGTGCAGGTGCCGTGTCCGACGCCGATGACGAGGCGCTGCTTCTCGCCGGCCTTCAGTCTGGCGATGACCCGGTCGAGCGCCTCGGCCGCCTCGACGGCGTGGGCCGCGGTGCACACCGAGTATGAGTGGCCGGCCGGCCCGAGCCCCGGAGTGGCCGCGAAGTTCAGTCGCGGTCCGGTCGCATTGATGAGGTAGTCATAAGTAATGGTGCCGGTCTGGCCGTCGTTCTCCTCATCGGTGTAGGTGAAGTCCACCGATGGTGCCGGCTGGTCTTCAGTGCCCTCCGGATGGATTGCCGTGGCAAGCGCTTGATGAAACGCAATGCCCTTGCGCCGGTAGATCGGCCTGAGTGGAATGAGTACCTTGGCTGGATCCATCCGGCCCACGCCGACCCAGATGTTCGACGGGATCCAGTTCCAGTCGGCGTTGGGAGAAATCACGACGACCTCGTGACTGCGACCTAGCCATCGGCGCAGGTGCAGCGCGGCGGTATGCCCGGCGATACCAGCGCCGAGGATCACGACTCGTGCCATTGATATTCCTCCACTCCACGTGCCGGCATAGACCCCCTGCGGTGTAGCTGCTCCGCAAGGGAACACCAGGCACACCGAGGTCAGATTGCGCTCCCGCGACGACGCATCTCTAGGGCCGATGGACTCTATTGGCGGAGGTATATGTGCACCAAAGGACGATTCAGATGCAACAGCAGGAATACCCCTACCCGTATAGGTATTATATTAAGCATGACGGAACACAACCACCACCAGCAGGTGCTGGACGACCTCAACCCACAGCACCGTGCCCTGCGCAAGATGATCCCGGATGTGTATCGGGGTTTTGCCGAGATGAGCAATGGCGCACTGACCTCGGGCGCCTTGGACAAAAAGTTCAAGGAGCTGATCGCGATGGCGATCGGCGTCGTAGCCGGGTGTGATGGCTGTATTGCCTCCCACGCCCAGGGGGCGGCTCGTGCCGGCGCATCCAAGGAGGAGGCCGCCGAGGCGATCGGCGTCAGCATTCTCATGCATGGTGGGCCGGCCACGATTTACGGTGCTCGTGCCTACACCGCTTTCTGCGAATTCGTCGACAAGACCTCGGATACCGCCCCAGGATCGCCCCAATGATTACGCCCTGTCACGTGGGGCAGTTAGTCGGCCCGATGTGTCCGGGTCGCTGGGCCTCTTCGGCCCAGATCCGGTCGTAACCCTCAAAGCCCGAAAGGAACAACCATGACCGTCAAAACACTGACCGGCGCCGATTTCGAGTCGACGATACTTGCGAGCCCCGTTGTGCTCGTTGACTTCTGGGCCCCTTGGTGCGGACCATGCCGGGCATTCGCCCCGGTCTTCGAACGGTCCGCGGAAAACCACCCGGACGTCGTCCACGCCAAGGTGGACACCGATACCGAGCGCGAATTGGCCGCGACCGTAGGCATCCGCTCCGTTCCGACCATCATGGCGTTCCGGGAGGGCATCCTCGTTTACAGCCAGCCGGGAGCGATGTCACCGGCGGTGCTGGACAACTTGATCGACAAGATCAAGGGTCTTGACATGGAGCGGGTCCGCGCCCAGATCGCCGAGCGCAAAGCTGCCGTGAAGGCGTAGTGGTCCAGCCGTCGCCCTGAATAGTAGTGAGCAACCATGTGCTACCCCGTACGCTGCCGCCGCTGCGGCAAAATCACCTGGGCGGGCTGTGGCCAGCACGCCGAGAGCGTGATGAAACGCGTGCCCGCCGACCAACGATGCACCTGCAGCCATAGCATCGCCAGATAACGCACCCCTGGTCAGGTCGTCAGGATCGTCGCCGCGGCGGTGCCGGGCGCCCCGTAGAGCTGGGCGAAGCCGACGCGCGGCTCACCCGGTACCTGACGGTCGGCTGCCTGGCCGCGAAGTTGGCGGACCAGTTCATGGATCTGGCGCAGACCCGACGCCCCGATCGGCTCGCCGTTCGCGATGAGGCCGCCGTCGGTGTTGACCGGCATCGAGCCCGTGATTTCGGTGGCACCGTCGGCCAGTAGCTTCTCCTGCTCTCCGTCGGCGCAGAACCCGCACTCGGCCATGTGGATGATTTCCGCGCCGGCGTCGGTGTCCTGCAGCTGGATGACGTCGACGTCCTCCGGCGCCGTGCCCGCCCTCTCGAACGCGGCGCGCGACGCGTACACGGTCGGCGACACGTCCTCGTCGACCGGGGCGAAGGTGGTATTGACCTCGTAGGCGCCATACCGACGGGTGCGCACTTCGACCGCCCGCAAGAAGATCGGCGTGGCGGTGTAGCGATGAGCGATGTCCGCGCGGCACATCACCACTGCGGCCGCGCCCTCGTCGGGCGCACAGAACATGTACTGGGTGAGCGGGTAGTTCAGCATCGCCGAATTCAGGATGTCGTCTTCGGATATCGGCTTGCGGCGAAAGGCGTTGGGATTCAAAGCCCCATTGCGAAAGTTCTTCGCGGCCACCTTGGCCAGTGTCTGCTGCGAGATGCCGTGGTCGTGCAGGTAGCGGTTGGCCTTCATCCCGAAGAACTTGGTGGTGAGGTACTGCCCGTTCTCGGCGTACCAGCGCGGCATTCCCACCAGGGCCGGGTCCTCGGTGAAGGCGCCGCGCGGATGCTTGTCCAGACCGATGGCGATCCCGATGTCGTAGTCGCCGAGCCGGATGCCGTCGGCGCACGCCTTGGCGGCGCTGGCCGCGGTCGCGCACGCGTTGAACACGTTGGTGAACGGGATGCCCGACAAACCCACCATGGCGACGATCGCGTCGGGATTGGCCACCGTCCAGCTGCCTCCCGTGGCGGCTTGGATGTCCTTCCACGCGATGCCCGCGTCGGCGACCGCGAATTGAATGGCGTCCGCGGCCATCTCCATCGCGGACTTGCCCTCGAAGCGGCCGAACGGGTGCAGGCCGACACCGATGATGGCCACGTCATTCATGGCGCCACTCCTCCCCATCGCTACGCTCTGCATCGTCGCCGGCGCAATTCATGCAATGGCTCCCGCGTCCTTCAGTTCCTCGATGCGGTCCCAATCCATGCCCAGTTCCATCAGCACGATCTCGGTGTGCTCGGAGGCCTGCGGCGCCCGCGTGGTCACCAGCGGCTCGTGGTTGAACTGCACGGGGCCGCGCACGACGCGGAAAGGCTTTCCGCCACTGGCGAGCTCGACCTCGCTGATCATGTCGTTGGCAAGGGCCTGCTCGTCGTCGACCAGGTCGAGCAGGCTCTGGAACGGCGCCCACTGACCCTTCATCGTTTTCAGGTGCTGCCGCCAGTAGTCGAAGGGCTTGGCGGCGAAGGCCTTTGCGATCAGCTCGGCGGCCGCGCCGGCGTTCTGTATCAGCGGGAGCACCTCGGAGAAGCGGGGATCGTCGGCGGCCTCCGGGATGCCGAGATGCTCGAACGTGTCGCGGATCAAGCCGGTCGGGCTGATGATGCACAGGTTGATCGTGCCGCCGTCGGAGGTTTCGTAGTTGCCCATGAATGGGTTTACCGACATCGCGGTCGCGGAACCCGGCATAGGCGTGCGCATGACCTCGCCGGTCTCCATGCCCTGCGTCACGCTCGCCCCCGCCGCCCACCAGGCCGTGCTCAACAACGACACGTCGAGCTCGAGGGCTTCGCCGGTGCGCTCGCGATGCAGCAACGCGGCCGAGATACCGCCGGCGATGAACATGCCGCCGATGGAGTCCCCGAACGCGGGAATGCCTTGCCCCAGTGCGCCGCCCAGCTCCTCCGGCGTCAGCGCGTATCCGATGCCGCTGCGCGTCCAGAATGCCGTCCCGTCATAGCCGCCCACGTCACGCTCGGCGCCCTTGTCGCCGTATGCCGAACCGCGCGCGTAGACGATGTTCGGGTTCACCGCGCGGATGTGCTCCACGTCGAACTTGTGCTTCTGCCGCTGCGCCGGCATGTAGTTGGTAAGGAACACATCGGCGGTCTTGGCCAGTTCGTAGATCACTTCCTGACCGCCCGGCGTGGAGACGTCGATCCCGACGCTGCGCTTGCCCCGGTTGGGATGCTCCATCAGCGGATGCCGCTCCGGGTCCACTTGGATACCGCCCATGTTGACGAACCCGCGTTGAGTATCGCCGCGCAGCGGGTGCTCGACCTTGATGACGTCCGCGCCCCAATCGGCCAGGATGGCGCCCGCCGCCGGGACGAAGGTGAATTGCGCAAGTTCCAGGACCCGGAAGCCCGACATGACTTTGACCATTTTCGGGACCCTACTTTGCGTCGAACGTCACGGGAAGCGCCGTCGGCGAACGGAAGGGCTGGCCGTGGATGTGCGGGTCGTCGGCGGTCAGCAACCTGACGTTGGTCACCCGATCCAGCAGGCATTCGACTGCGACGCGGGTTTCCAGCCGGGCCAGGTGCAGACCCAGACACGTGTGCTCGCCGGCGGCGAAGGAGATGTGCGGCACGTGCTCGCGGAAAATGTCGAACTCTTCCGAACGATCCCAGCGCCGCTCGTCGCGGTTCGCCGACCCGATGCACACGCCGACCACCGAACGCGCCGGAATCTCGACACCTTCCAGCTCGGTGTCCTCGGTGGTGAAGCGCTGCACGGTGGTCAGCGGCGTCTCGAAGCGCAGCCCTTCCTCGATGGCCTGCGGCAAGAGCTCGCGGTCGGCCTGCACCGCGGCGAACTGATCGGGATGGGTGAGCAGCAGGTACAGCAGGTTGCCCGACGAGCGGTACGTGGTCTCCAGCCCGGCCGGCAGCAGCAGCCGCAGGAAGGAGTAAATGGCCTCGTCGCTTAGTTTTTCGCCGTCGATCTCCGCGGTGACCAGATCGCCGATGATGTCCTCGGTGGGCTTGGACTTGCGCTGTTCGATCTGCTCGACGAAGTAGTCCTTGAGGGCCGCCGATGCCTCGAAGGCGCGCTCGTAGTCGACGTGGTAGCTGATCAATTGCACGGCGCGCTTGCGAAACGTCGGCAGGTCGTCGGCGGGCAGCCCCAGCAGTTGGGCGATGACGCGGGTGGGGAATTCGAAGGTGAAATTCCGGACCAGGTCGGCCTCGCCGGTGTCGATGAACTCGTCGATCAGCGCGTTGCAGATCGGTCGCACAATGGTGTTCTCCCAGCGGGCCAGCGCCTTGGACTTGAATGCCGCGGACACCAGGTTGCGATGGTCGCGATGCTTCTTTCCCTCCATCGCCAGCATGGTCGGGCCCATGAAGAGGCCGATCGTCTTGTCATACGGTGCGGAGCTGAACACCCGGCCGTCCCGGAACACCTTGTTCACCGCATCGAAGGACACCGCGGAGTACTCGCGCTTGGGCATCAGCGACGCAGGCGTCCTGGAATAGTCCATGACCGTCCCGTGGAACACCCCCGATTCGCGGCGCTTCCGGGCGAAGAACGGGTAGGGATCACGCAGGCTGACGGTCTGGCCGTCGGCACCGGCGGCGGCGTGAACGTTGGTCGTCACCTTGGATCTCCAGCATCTTCAGCGTGAACGGCATGGCCTTGCGTAAGATCCTACTGTAATTCTTACAGTAGACAATATGGGCGAGCCGGCGAGAAGTTCGCTCTAGCGATCGGCGTGCGCTGAGCCGGAGTTGGTCAATCTCGCGGCGCGGGCCAACAGGCCGGCGTATCCCGCGCCGAGGAGGCGGGGCAGCGCTGCCATCGCGCGCCCATCGGGACCGATCAGGATTCTGGCGCGGTCGCGCTCGGCGCCGCGGAGAATCAGGCGGGCGGCCTTCGCGGCAGACGTGAGCGCCGCACGGTCGAACAGCTTGGCCGCAAGGTCGGGGTCCTCGGCGCCCGCGGTGCGCATGTTGGTCCCGAAGTTGGTCCGCACGACACCCGGGTGCACACAGTGCACCGTCACCGGGCGGCGTTCGATGATCATCTCCTGGCGCAGCGCTTCCGTGAAGCCGCGCACCGCGAACTTCGAAGTGCTGTACGCCCCTTGGTAGGGAATCGCGATGAGGCCGAAGGCGCTGGACAGATTGACCAACCGCGCGGGGCGCCCGGCGGAACCCGATTGGAGGAGTTGCGGCAGAAAGGCTTTGGTGCCGTTGACTACGCCGCCGACGTTGATGCCGATCAGCCAGTCGTAGTCGTCCCAGGACATGTCCGCCACGCCGGCGAAGAGGTCGACGCCGGCGTTGTTGAACACCATTGACGCGGGCCCGTGTTCGCGGCGTACGTCTTCGGCGAAGGCCAACACCGCCTCGCGGTCGGCCACGTCGACGCGATACGTCGTGACCTGGCCGGGAGGGCAAGCCGCCTGGGTTTCCGCCAGACCGTTCGGGTCGATGTCGGACGCCACCACCTGCGCCCCGCCGCGGGTGAGCGCGCGGGTCAGCGCGCGACCGATGCCCGAGCCGGCGCCGGTGACCACGGCGATGCGGTCCCGGTACTTCATGGACTCGTTGCCGGTCAGCCGTTCACCGCCTGCTCGCGCGCCCAGCGGTAGTCGGCCTTGCCCGACGGGCTGCGCTCGATTGCCGCGCGGAACACGATCGCTTTGGGAAGCTTGTAGCGAGCCAACGATTGGCCGGCGTGTGCGACCAATTCCTCGGCGTCGGCGCGGGCGCCCTGGGCCAGCGCGACGACGGCCACGACCTCCTGGCCCCACCGCTCGCTGGGCCGGCCGGCGACCACCACGTCGGCCACCGCCGGGTGCGACGCGATCGCGGTTTCGACCTCCTCGACAAAGATCTTCTCGCCGCCCGAGTTGATCGTCACCGAATCGCGGCCCAGCAATTCGATGCTGCCATCGGTGTGGTGGCGTGCCCGGTCGCCGGGAATCGCGTACCGCACCCCATCGATGACGGGAAATGTCTTGGCGGTCTTGGCCGCATCGCCCTTGTAACCGAGCGGAACGTAACCGCGCTGCGCCAGCCAGCCCATTCCGTCGTGACCCGGTTCCAGGATGCTGGCCAGATCCTCGGCCGCCACGAACGTGTCCGGTCCCGCGTTGAAGGTGCCGGTCGACACCGCCCCCGCCGTCGACATGTGGTGCATCTGCGCGCCGGTCTCCGAGGATCCGACACCGTCGACGACGACGGCGTTGGGCAGGACTTCGATCAAACGCTGCTTGACGAACGGGGTGAGCAACGCGCCCCCGTTGGCGACCACGGCCAACGACGACACGTCCGCGATCCCTTTCTCGATGGCGGCGACTAACGGACGGGCCATCGCATCACCGACCACCGTCACCACGGTCACGCGCTCGCGCTCGATGGTTCGGACGACCTCGTCGGCGTCCAAACGATCGACGACCGACGGGAAGACGACGGATTGGCCGGTCGTGATCGCCGTCATCACACTCCACTGGGCAGCGCCATGCATCAGGGGCGGCAGGATCATCAACTTGGTGCCGGGACCCGCGGCCACCCCGGCCGCGATCGCCTCGACGGATCCGAACGGCTCACCGGTCATCAGGTTGCGCCCGCCGAAGGACGTCATGAAGATGTCGTGCTGGCGCCACAGCACGCCTTTGGGCATTCCAGTCGTGCCGCCCGTGTACAGGACGTACAGGTCGTCGGGGGAATGCTGCACCGGTGGGGGCTCCGGCGCGCAGGACGCGATGGCGCTCTCGTAATCCACTGCGCCGTAGATCAACTCGTTGCCCGAGTCATCGGCGATCTGAATCAGCACCCGCAGCTGGGGAAGGTCCGGAAGGATTTCGGCCACCCGCGGCGCGAACGCGGCGTGGTAGATCAGCGCGGTTGCCCCCGAATCCGCCAACAGGTACTGCAGCTCGCTTTTGACGTAGCGGAAGTTGACGTTGAACGGCGCGACTCGAGCCTGGAACGCGCCCAGTAATCCCTCGACGAATTCGTTCCCGTTGTAAGCGTAGATGCCGAGCAGGTCCTGACCGACCTCATGGCCGGGCAGCGCGGAGCGTTCGGTGTGGCAGCCCAGTCCGCGGGAATGCAGGTACGCGGCGAGGCGGTGCGACCGTTCGACCACCTGTTCATAGCTGTAACGCCGTCCGCCCTGGATCAGCAGCTCCCGATCGGGGATCGCGGCCGCGACGGCTGCCGCGACGGCGGGCACCGTGAATTGTGTTGCTGTGTCGGGCATTAGGCCTCTCAAGTAGTAATGCCGAGCAGACGCAGAATCGCATCCGCGGGAACCGCGCGATGCGATTCTGCGTCTGCTCGCGCAACGGGAGTTGCTTTCACGGCTGGTGGGGGAGCAGTCGGACCATCAGGCCGTTGGCTTCGGTGAGCAGCGTGCCATCAGTGGCCGTCATCGTAGCCGAGATGAAGATCTTCCTGCCGTCGATATCGGCGATGCGACCGCGGGCGGTCAACGGCTCGTCGATCGGGGTGATGTTTCGGTAGTCGACATGCAGGTACGCGGTGCGGGTGGGCGGCGTGCCGGCTGTGGAGACCACCATCCCGAACAGCCAGTCGTAGAACAGGGGGATCATGCCGCCGTGCACGGCGTTGTTTCCGCCCACATGGGATCGGGTGAAGTGGCCTTTCATGGTGACGCCGTTCGGACCGGATTCGGTGAGGGTCCACGGCGGCAGCAGGGGATGACCCAGGCCCGGCAATTCAATGACTCGGCCGGCCGGCGCCATGCCTTCGGGCACCTGATGACCGTCCAGCAGGGCGCAGGCGTTTTCGACGTGCCGGGCCGCGGCAGTCCACGCCGAGCTGTCCGGATTGCTCGCGACGGTCAGGTCGTGCAGGCGCCGCATCGCGGTGACGAATCGGCCCAGCCCGGGCGGGGCGTGCTCGGCCGGCCTGATCTCGGGAAATCCGCCGCGAACTCCGGGTGCGGTGTCGGTCATCGCCGCGTCCACACCCCGAGCAGCTCGTCGGTGGTGGTGATGGTCGCGAGCAGCGACAGCGTGTTGGTGATAATGGCTTCTCCGTATTCGGTGGGTATGCCGGCCACGGCATCGCGGGGCACGATGACGCGGTAGGCGGCGTTGACGGCGTCCATGACGACGTTGGGGATGGCGATGTTCAGGGACACGCCGACGACGACGATGGTGGAGACCCCGAGGTTGCGCAGTATCGCGTCCAGGTCCGTGCCGCCCATCGGTCCGACGCCGTGCCACCGGCTGAGCACGAGATCGCTTGGCTCGGGCCCCAATTCGGGCAGCACGGCCGCGCCGGGCGTGCCCGGGGCGATGTCGACTTGACCGTGTCCCATGGCGAAGATCTTGGCGTTGTGGTTGGCGCCGAGCCCGTCGGGCCGTCGCCGCACCAAGCAGTGCACCACGCGTACCCCGGCCGCCCGGGCCGCCGGCAACAGCCGCACGATATTGGGCAGCGCAACCCGACGTGCTTCCTCGGCCAGCAGCGCCAGCCCGGCGTTCGGGCCGACGACCGCTCCCTGGCATTCCTGCGTGACGATCGCGGTGTGCTCGGGCGCCGCGATTTCGGCCAGTTGCGGTGTCATGTCGACCCGGAAACCTTCGCCACTTCCGGAACGACGTCATAGAACTGCGTCGCCCACTTCCGCAGTGCCATATACCCTTTCGCGTCGACCTTGGAGAGTGCCGGATGTTCCACATATTTCTGGTAGCGCCAGATCTGCAGATCGTCGAAGACGGTGGACAGGAACTGCTTTTCGATCAGGTCGCGCAGCTTGCCCCGCGGTACGTCGGAGTCATCGCCGGGGACCCGCGGCCACCAGATCGAGTAGAACAGGTCCGAACACTCGTCGTCGACCGGCGTGCAGGTGAAGATCAGCCGGTGATTCTGTGCCCCCTCGAAGACGCTGATCGCCCCGCCTAGGCCGAACAAGTGGCTGTGGAACCGCAACGCGAGATCCTCGGGGTTGTCGCTGCGCGCGTCAGGCCACCCGGCGACGAAGTGCCACTCGTGGTCGACGATCTTCCAGTCCAGGACCCGCGGCGTCACCGTGGCGTGGTGCACGTATTCGAAATGGGCGCTGTCGGGGGCGTTCTCCGCGACGATCTGCGGATGCACCGGTTCGCGCTCGGCACGTCGGGAGAACTCCGGATACGCGCGGTAGTAGGCCGCCGGGTCGGTCTCGAATTGCGGAAACTTCCTGAAGATGTCCGGCATCTCCCACTGTGGCTCCTTGCCCTCCGGGTGATGCCAGACGAACACGCAGTCGTACTGCTCGCGCACGGGAAACACGCGCAGCCGCAGCGCGCGGTTGGGTCGGTCGGGTTGGTAGGGGATGTATCGATTGGTCCCGTCCGGGCCCCAGCGCCAGCCATGGAACGGGCACTCGACGCAATCTCCCAGCACCTTGCCGCCGTGGCCGATGTGGGCGCCGAGGTGTCTGCAGTGCGCCTCCAGGACATGCAGCTCACCGGACTCGTCGCGGTAGGCCACCAGATCCTCGCCGAAGTATTTCAGCGGCCGCACCTCGCCGACGGGAAATTCCGGAGACCACCCGACCATGAACCACCCGGTTACCTTCCAGGTGAAGGGGACTTTCACGCCGAAGCCTCCGATTGCCTGATACTAAGTCCGTTACAGTATAGATTTCAGCAGTCCGGCCTGTGCACGGCAAGGAGCGAAATGACTGAGGCGGCTGACGAGCTGGAAGCGATCCGGCAGCTCAAGGCTCGCTACTGCCGATTCCTGGACACCAAGGACGTCGAGTCCTGGCGCGGTGTGTTCGCCGCGGATGTGGTGGTCACCCTGGACATGGCGGTGTCCACTGGAGGCACCGACCCGCAGACGGCGCCGCCCCTGCAGGGGGTCGACAACTTCGTGCCGATGGTGATGGGCGGGCTCGAGACCGTCGCGACGATGCATCACTGCCACACCCCGGAGATCACGCTGACCTCGCCCAAAACCGCGACCGGGATCTGGGCGATGGAAGATCTGCTGATGTTCGGGGATGGCCGCGAGTTGCACGGCGCCGGTCATTACCACGAAACCTACGAGAAGCGCGATGGCTCGTGGCGGATCAAGACCCTGCATCTGACCCGAACCATCCTGAAGATGAGTGGTGGCGACGGTGGACGCTGACACTCGCTTCGACGTGATCGTCATCGGTGCGGGTTTCTCCGGGCTGTACATGCTGCATCGGCTGCGGCAACTGGGCATCCGGACCCGCGTCCTGGAGATGGCCGAGAACGTCGGCGGCACCTGGTTGTTCAACCGATATCCGGGCGCCCGGTGCGACATCGAGAGCATCGAATACTCGTACAGCTTCTCCGAAGAGATTCAGCAGGAATGGGTTTGGACCGAATCGATGCCGGCACAGCCGGAGATCGAGGCCTACCTCAACTTCGTCGCCGACCGGCTCGATCTTCGCCGCGACATCCGATTCGACACCAAGGTCGTCGCGATGGCCTTCGACGAGGACGCGGGCGAGTGGGTGGTGCGGACCGAGGGCGGCGAAACATTCCGGGCCCCGTTCGTGGTCGCCGCCTCCGGCATCCTGTCGGTGCCGCTGAAACCCGACATCCCCGGCATGGACACCTTCGCCGGGACCTCGCTGTACACCAGCCACTGGCCAAAGGGGGGCTTCGACCTGGCCGGCAAGCGGGTTGGCGTCATCGGGACTGGTTCCACGGGCGTCCAGCTCATCCCCGTCGTCGCCCGGGAAGCGCTGCAGCTTTGCGTGTTCCAGCGTTCACCCGCGTACACCTTGCCCTGGCGCGTGCGCCGGTTCGAGGACGGCGAACTGGACGAGATGAAGGCCCGCTACGACGAAATCCGCGCCGCCCAACGGGCGCATCCGATCGGGGCGGCGCGGCTGAGCGCCTTCTCGGTGCTGCTGGAGATGCTGGGCAGGCCGCCGCTGAAGGCATCGACGCGCGAAGAGCAATTGCGCGCCATCGAGGAGCACGGCGTGATGGGCGCGCTCAACTGGGGCGACATCTTCTTCGACATCGAAGCCAATCGAATGGCCGCCACGCTGTACGGCGAGGCGGTGGCCCGCATCGTCAAGGACCCGGAAACGGCGGCGTCGCTGGTGCCCGTCCATCCGTTCGCATGCAAACGGCCGATCATCGACCAGGGCTACTACGAGACGTTCAACCGGGACAACGTCAAACTCGTCGACCTGCGCAAGTCGCCGATCCGTGAGGTGACCCCGAGCGGCATCCGGACCGAGGACGCCTCCTACGAACTGGATGTCATCGTCTACGCGACCGGATTCGACGCCATGACCGGGGCGCTCAGCCGCATCGACATTCGCGGTCGCGACGGGATCTCGCTCGGCGAGTTCTGGGCGAGTGAGGGCCCGCTGTCCTATCTTGGGTTGGCGGTCGCCGGCTTCCCGAACCTCTTCACCATTCAGGGCCCGGGCAGTCCCAGCGCCGCCACGAACTTCGTCGCCGCGCTAGAACAGCATGTGGAGTGGATCGGTGATTGCATCGCACACCTGCGGGCCAGCGGAATCCGCACGATCGAGGCGTTGGCCACCGCACAGCAGGAGTGGATCGACCACGCCACCGCACTGGTTGCGCCGACGGTGCTGGTCCACCCGTCCTGCAACTCGTGGTACAACGGCGGCAACGTGCCCGGGAAGAAACGAATGTACATGGGCTACACGGGCGGAATCCCCGAATACCGGCGTCGCTGTGAGGAAGTCGCGGCCGGCGGATACACCGGTTTCAAGTTGGCATAGGTGAGCGGCATGTCGAAGGTGACGCGCGGCCTGGGTCTGGCCGGGGAGGCGACCCGCGAGCTCGGCATGTTGCTGCCCCGCACGGTCGCCGGGCTGAACGAATCGACCGGCTGGGCTCCGGCGTCGCCGCGTGGCGTGCGGCAGTTCGGGGAGGTCATGCTGGACGAGCTTGTGCTGAGCGGCTTTTCGCTGCTCGGCGGGAGCCCCGCGGCGATGCGGCCCCTGGCCGGCTGCACGGCCGCGGCGGAGGAGTTGTCCGCCCTGGGCATTGACCGTGCGCACGGCGACCCGGCGCCGCTGCGCGCGACGTCGGTGCGGCGGCGCCGCGTCGGCAATGTCGCGTATGAGCGGATGGCGTTCGAGCACGATCCGGCGTTGCCGAAAACGCTGGAAGCCGAGGGCCTGGGTGGACCGGCGAGGGCGGTGGTGCACCTCTGCCGGCATCGCGACGGCCCGAGGCCCTGGCTCATCTGGGTGCACGGCGCCGGTCAGGGCGGCACCGAGGACCTGTTGTTGACCCGCATCGGCCGGATACATCACCAGCTGGGATTCAACGTCGCGCTGCCGGTGCAGCCCGGTCACGGCTGCCGGCGCCGCGAATGGCCCGCCTACCCCGACATGGACCCCTTGGGCAACGTTGCCGGCATGATGCGCGCGGTCTCGGAGATCCGCGCGCTGGTGCGATGGGCGCGACCGCAGGCCACGGCCGTTGTAGTAGCGGGGATTTCGATGGGAAGCCCGGTCGCCGCGCTCGTCTCGCACCTGGAGAGGCAGATCGATGGGGTCGCGCTGTATACGCCGATCCTGGGACTCAACGCGATGATCGCCCGGCACCTGGGGCGCTGGGGATCGTCCCGGGACGCATTCCGGGACCTGTTGGCGTCCCCGGAGGTGGCGAAGCTGACCTCGGTAATCGATCCGCTGCGGGTGGATCCGGCACCGCCGCCGGATCGCCGGCTCATCGTCGGCGCCTGGCACGACCGGATGGCGATGCGCGAGCCGGCCGTTGCGTTGCAGGAGCGCTGGGGTGGCGAGCTGTACTGGTATGACGGCAGCCACGTCGGACACATATTCTCCCGGCGGGTGCAGCGGGTGACCGACCGATTCCTGCGCGAGGTCGCGGGCTGATGGCGGCCACGCGCACGGCCCGCGAGGTGGTCGAGCTCTACAACCTGGTCGTCTGGAACGAGCACAACCTGACCCTGGCCGAGGAGCTGTTCGCCGACACCGTGATCCGGCACGAGGTGGGGGAGGCGCACACCCTCACCCGCGAACAGGCGGTCGGCCGGGTCAAGGATGTCTGGAACATGTTCGACAAGATGCGCTTCGATCTGAACATCGTCGCCGCCGGCGAGGACGGCGAGCACGTCGCGATCGTCTACGACTCTTCGATGACCACCAAGGACGGGACCGAAACCAACGTCGCCAGCATCGAGGTGTTCCGCGTCGTCGACGGGAAGATCACCGAAGTCTGGAATTGCGGCTACCAGCAAGGAGTTTGGAGTTGAGCGACCGCACGCTTGATGAATTGGGCTACTACCTGCTGGCCGGCGCCGGAGGGGAGGGGCCGGCAACACTGCTGGACGAGGCTCGCCGCGGCGAGGAGTTGGGCTTCGGCACCGCGTTCATCTCCGAGCGCTGGAACGTCAAAGAGGCGGCGTCCCTCGTCGGGGCCGCATGCGCCGTGACGACCAGGATGCAAATCGCCACCGCCGCAACCAATCACAACACCCGCCACCCGTTGATCACCGGATCGTGGGCCACCACCATGCACCGGCTCTCCGGCGGGCGCTTCACGCTCGGTATCGGACGCGGCATTGCGGCGATCTACGGTGCGTTCGGCATACCCGCGGTCACGACCGCGCAGATGGAGGACTGGGCTCAGGTCATGCGCCGCCTCTGGCACGGCGAGCTGATCTTCAACCACGACGGACCCATGGGCAAATACCCAATCCTGTTTCTCGACCCGGACTTCAACGAGGACATCCGGTTGGCGCTGGTGGCTTTCGGCCCCAAGACCCTCGAACTCGGGGGCCGGGTTTTCGACGACGTCATCCTGCACACCTACTTCACCCCGGAGACGTTGCAGCGCTGCGCCAGGACCGTGAAGTCCGCGGCCGAAAAAGCCGGCCGCGACCCGGACAGCGTGCGGGTGTGGTCGTGCTTCGCGACCGTTGGTGACCACCTTCCCGAGGAGTTGCGGCTTAAGAAGACGGTCGCCCGCCTCGCCACCTATCTGCAGGGCTACGGCGACCTGATGGTGCGAACGAACAACTGGGATCCGGCTGTGCTGCAACGCTTCCGGGAAGACCCGGTGGTGACGTCGATCGCGGGCGGGATCGACCACAAGGCCACCGCCGAGCAGATCGAACACATCGCGACGTTAATCCCCGACGAGTGGCTGGAGCCGTCGGCCACCGGATCGGCCCGACAGTGCGCGGATCGCGTCCGCAAGGAATTCGACTATGGTGCCGACGCGGTGATCATGCACGGCGCGACACCGGACGAACTGGAGCCCGTGATCGGGGCGTATCGGGCCGGGGATCAGCCGCCAGTCAGGGCATGATGACGGTTCGGGTGACCGGTTCGGCGGCCGCCTGCCTGCTGGACAGGCCGCGCCGCAAGGCGGCGAGCAGGGCGTCCCGCGTCTCGCGGGGATCGATGAGTTCGTCGAAACCCATGTGTTCGGCGGAGCGGTAGGACGCTTGCAGTTCCGCGTCGCGCAGCTTCGCCGTGAGGTCCTCACCGGCGTGCGACGCCCGACTCAGCGCCGCCGCGCTCATCGCGCCCATCGTCGCTCCCGGATACGCGAACGTCGCAACCTGGTGGTCGAAACCCAGCAACGACATGACCATCGAGCCGAACCCGTACGCCTTGCGCAGCGTGACGTGCAGCTTCAACGTGGTGGCCGCGGTCTGGGCGGCGAACATCCGCCCACCGGCGCGCAGCACCCCGCTGCGTTCGGAGCGGCTGCCGGGCAGCATGCCGGGGTTGTCGGCCAGGAAGACGATCGGCAAGTGGAACGAGTCGGCCACCATGATGAAGTGCGCCGCCTTGTCCGCGGCGTCCGCGTCGATCGAGCCGGCGATCACCTGGGGCTGGTTGGCCACCACCGCGACCGGATGCCCCCCGAGGTGGGCCAGCCCGCAGATGATCGCCTTGCCGAACTGCGGCTGCACCTCGAACCAGTCCGGCCGGTCGAAGATCACGTCGAGCACGGCGCGCATGTCATACACGCGGCGGTTGTCGCGGGAGACGATGTCGAGCAGCTCCGGTGTCTGCCGCGGCTCGCTGGCCTGGTCGGCGGGCAGCGGCGACGGGTAGGACCAGGCGCTGGGCGGGAAGTAGGACAGGTAGCGCCGGATGTCGTCGAGAACATCTTCGTCGTCTTCGGCGACGTTGTGGATCACCCCGCTGGGCAACGCGACGTCCGGCCCGCCGAGGTCCTCTTTCGAAATGTCTTCGCCCGTCGACTCTTTGACCACGGGCGGCCCCGCGGTGAAGATGGCGCCGTGGGCGCTCATGATGCGGAAATCGCACACCGGCGCGACGAGCGCGCCATGTCCGGCCGACGGGCCGAGCACGGCGGCGACGGTCGGAACCCGGCCCGAGCACTGCGCCTGGGCCAGCAGGTCGGTGGGGGTGCGCCCGTAGTGACCGCCGGTGGGACGAAAGCCGGCGCCCTCGAGCAGCATCACCAACGGAATCTTGTCGCGCAGCGCGAGTTCCGCGATGCGATAACGCTTCGAGTTGCCGCCGGGCCCGATGCTGCCGGCCATCGTGGTGAAATCCTCGGCGCCGAGCATCACCGGTGAGCCGTTGATCAAACCGGAGCCCACGACGATCCCGTCGGCCGCGACCTGGCCTCCGACCAGCGTGCCGAGTTCACGGAACGTCCCCGGGTCGAGCAGCCGGTCGATGCGCGCCCGGGCGTCGAGCTTGCCCTTTCCGCGGTGCTTGTCGAGCCGCTCCGGCCCTCCCATTTCCAATGCGTGCTGACGGCGCCGCCCGAGATCGTCGAGCGTTTCTCCCCAGTCCTGGGCTTTCGGCATGCCTATGTCCTACCTCATGGGAGTTTCGTCGCGCGACTAGATGTGCAGGGTCACATACTGGATTGCTTACTGTAAAGTTACCCGCATGGCCGACGCCGCCCGCCTCAAGGTCGACGGGGGCATCCCCAATCAACTGGCACGGGTGACCGAGGCGGCGGCCGCCCTGGAACGAGATGGGTACGACGGCGGCTGGACCGCGGAGACCAGTCATGACCCCTTCCTGCCGCTGCTGCTGGCCGCCGAGCACACGTCGCGGCTCGAACTCGGCACCAACATCGCGGTGGCGTTCGCCCGCAATCCGATGATCGTCGCCAACATCGGTTGGGACTTACAGGCGTACTCGAAGGGCCGGTTCATCCTCGGCCTGGGCACCCAGATTCAGCCCCACATCGAGAAACGGTTCAGCATGCCGTGGAGCCACCCCGCGCGCCGGATGCGCGAGTTCGTCTCCGCCCTGCACGCGATCTGGTCCGCGTGGGAGGACGGCGGCAAACTGCGTTTCGAGGGAGATTTCTACACACACAAGATCATGACCCCGATGTTCACCCCGGAGCCGCAGCCCTATTCCGCGCCCAAGGTCTTCATCGCGGCGGTGGGCGAAGCGATGACCGAGATGTGCGGCGAGGTCGCCGACGGTCACCTGGGCCACCCGATGGTTTCCAAGCGCTACCTCGACGAGGTTACGGTGCCGGCGCTGCTGCGCGGGATGGAGCGGGCCGGCAGGTGCCGCAGCGACTTCGAGGTGTCGAGCGAGGTGCTGATCGCGACCGGCGAGAACGAGGATGAACTGACGGCCGCCACGGCCGCTGTGCGCAAGCAGATCGCCTTCTACGGGTCGACGCCCGCTTACCGCAAGGTGTTGGAGCTGCATGGTTGGGGAGACCTGCAGACCGAACTGCACCGCCTGTCGCTGGCGGGTGAGTGGGAGGCCATGGGCGCGCTCATCGACGACGAGGTGCTCGCGGCCTTCGCGGTTGTCGGCCCGGTGGACACCGTCGCCGCCGCCCTGCGGGATCGCTGCCAAGGCGCGGTCGACCGGGTCCTGCCGATCTTCTTGAACGCCTCCCAGCCCTGTATCACGGCCGCACTGAAGGAGTTTCGCGAGTGAGCACGACCACGGTGGACGATTCCGCCAAGCTGCTGGCAGATCCCTTGGCGTACACCGACGAGAAGCGCTTGCATGCGGCGCTGACTCACCTGCGCGCCAGCGCGCCGGTGTCGTGGGTCGAGGTGCCGAAGTACCGGCCCTTCTGGGCGATCACCAAGCACGCCGACATCATGGACATCGAACGCGAAAACATGCTGTTCACCAACTGGCCCCGCCCCGTCCTGACGACCGCCGAGGGCGACGAGATGCAGGCGGCCGCGGGCGTGCGCACCCTGATCCATCTGGACGATCCGCAGCATCGGGTGGTGCGCGCGATCGGCTCCGACTGGTTCCGCCCGAAGGCGATGCGGGCGTTGAAGGTTCGCGTCGACGAACTCGCCAAGATCTACGTCGACAAGATGATGGCCGCAAGTCCGGAGTGCGACTTCGTTCAGGAAGTGGCGGTCAATTACCCCCTCTACGTGATCATGTCGCTGCTGGGCCTGCCGGAGGCCGACTTCCCGAGGATGCTCACGTTGACGCAGGAATTGTTTGGCAGCGACGACTCCGAATTCAAACGGGGCACCACCAACGAGGATCAGCTGCCCGCGTTGTTCGACATGTTCCAGTACTTCAACGGGGTAACCGAGTCGCGCCGCGAGCACCCAACCGAGGATCTGGCGTCCGCCATCGCCAACGCCCGCGTCGACGGCGAGCCGCTGTCGGACATCGACACCGTGTCGTACTACCTCATCGTCGCCACCGCCGGCCACGACACCACCAGCGCGACCATCTCGGGTGGCCTCCAAGCGCTCATCGAAAACCCCGACCAGCTCGAGCGCCTGCGCGACAACCTCGACTTGATGCCACTGGCCACCGAGGAAATGATCCGCTGGGTCACCCCGGTCAAGGAATTCATGCGCACCGCCGCCGAAGACACCACCGTGCGCGGGGTGCCCATCGCGGCGGGAGACTCGGTGCTGCTGTCCTACGTGTCGGCCAACCGTGACGAGGACGTCTTCGCCGACCCGTTCCGCTTCGACGTCGGGCGGGATCCCAACAAACACCTCGCCTTCGGCTACGGGGTGCACTTCTGCATGGGCGCGGCGTTGGCCCGCATGGAGGTCAACAGCTTCTTCACCGAGCTACTGCCCAGGCTCAAATCCATTGAACTGACCGGTGAGCCGGAACTGGTGGCCACCACCTTCGTCGGCGGCCTCAAACACCTCCCGGTTCGCTACTCATTGGCGTAGGGCGGCCCGGGTTGAGCGACCCGCTTATTGAGCGTGTGCGACGATCGCCACCGTTACGCTCCCCGTGGAGGTCTAGGCAGTGACGCGCAGGACGATTGTCATCACCGGCGCCAGCGACGGCATTGGCGCCGCGGCGGCCCGCCGGATACGCCGCACCGGCGCAAACGTCGTACTGGTCGGACGGACGCAAAGCAAGACCGCCGCCATGGCCGCGGAGCTGGACGCCGACTATTTCGTGGCCGACTTCGCCGATCTGTGCCAAGTGCGGGCCCTGGCGGACAAGATCCGCTCGGAGTGCCCGCGCATCGACGTGTTGGGCAACAACGCCGGCGGCGTCTTCAGCAAGCTTTACGAAACGGCGGACGGCCATGAGATAACCCTTCAGGTCAACTACCTGGCGCCGTTTCTGCTCACCACGCTGTTGCTCGACGTGCTCGTGGCTTCGCGCGCCACGATCGTCAACACGTCGAGCTCGTCGCAGCGGCTGCTTCGCAACGTCACCCTCGCCGATTTCGAAACGACCGGCCGGCGCCGGCCCAGCACCGCCTACGCCCTGGCGAAACTGGCAAACATCTTGTTCACCAGGGAATTACATCGGCGCTACCACGCCGACGGGCTTTCGGCCGCCGTGGTGCACCCGGGGTTTGTCAACACCAACATCGGTCACTCGTCGGGATCACGGTTCCTGACGACCATGCAGCGCACCCCGGTGAGCCGCCTCATCAAAACCCCGGATCAGGGTGCCGACCAGTTGGTCTGGTTGGCATCCAGCACGCCCGGCGTCGACTGGTCTTCCGGCGAGTACTACTTGAAGCGCAAGATCTCCAAGGCCAACCGCGCGGCCTATGATCCAGTTCTCGCTCGCGAATTGTGGGATCGCACGCTAGCCGCGATCACGGCCTGACTCCTCCCTCACGGCAATCGCCGCTCGACCTCGAACGCCAGACACAGCTCGGCGAGATCCATCGGCCGTGAGAGCGATCGGTCGGTCAGCTCCTCGATACGGTGCAGACGGTGCCGCACGGTGTTGGGGTGGCAAAAGATCTTCGCCGCGGTGTCATTCGCAGAACCGCCCGCGTCCAGCCATGCCCGGAAGGTATCGAGCAGGATCGCGCGTTCCTCGGCCGGCAGCGCGTCCAGTCGCCCCAGCACAGACGATTTAATCTTCGTCATGACCTCCGGGGCGCTGACCGCCGCCACAGCGAGGGGGGTGTCGTCGAATACCGCAACGAGCGAGTCGGCAGATGACTTTCCGGTGAGCGCCAGCCTGGCGAATCGCAGCGCGTCGTTGGTTTCGGACAGTTCCTGGAACGGCGGACTGATGCCGACTCGTGCGGTCGCGGCCAGCCGAAGTACCTCGACAAGCGTACCGAGGGTGTCCGCCGTGGCGGGACCCCTCAGATGGACAACGCCGACCTGCAGGTCGGGCAGCAGCCGCCACGCAGACCGGATGTCACGAACGGACAGCTTGTTTTCGATTGTCGGTAATCCCAGCTTTCCGATCGCGGGCAGCTCCGCTGCCACGACGGCGTAAGGTCCCGACGTGGGTAGCCGCAGCAGGTCTGCCGCCTCCCACAGGCTGTGCCTGTCGGTGATCCGCTGGGAAAGCAGCGCTTCCACCAACGCCGACCGCTCTTCCTCCCGCTCAAGGATCTGCGCTGTCAGTTGTTGGCGATAGGCAGTGCTCATCGCCTGCGTGAAGGTGTCCTGCGCGAGGAAGACCCGTGCGGTGGCATCCAGGATCGAGTCGGTGGGTGTTGCTGCCGCGCGCGCGGCGGCGAGGGTCTCTTCCCACATGAATCGGAAACCGATCCGGTAGGCGGTCATCACCGCCGGCAGCGGCACACCGGCGAGCGCACGTGCGGTACCGGTCTGCTCCGCGGGCGAGACATCTGCGTCGTCGTTCCCGGTGAGCGAGTCGAAGATGAAGGTTACGTTGGCCACACAACTTTCGGCGACCTGATCCTTGGTGACGACGCTGCCGTCGCGGTACGCGTCGATCTCGCGGCACAGCAAGTCCGCCATCGCTTTTCCCAGTCTCGGGGCGCGCGCCAGCATGAGTTTGCCGAGTTCGACGACGTGCGAATCCGGTGTTGCGCCACGCCGGGTGCCGGCGGGGCGAGGCGGCGCGCTCATAGCCGCAAACCTTATGCCCGGGCACCGCCTGATGTGACCGGTCACAGCGAACCGGTCCCGCTGTTGTTTCGGCAAACATTGTGACGCGAAGTCGCCGAGCCGACCCTGGAAGTAGGCACGATGAGCACTTCCCGGAGGCACCCCATGACCGCCCTCAGCGCAAATCTCATTGCATCGAAGGACCGCGACCCCAACCGCGCAGCGCTGCACTGCGACGACCTGCGATTCACCTTCGCCGAATTCCACGCCGCGGCGGCCCGCGTCGCGACGCTGCTGCAGCAGGCCGGAGTCGAGCCGGCGACCGGGTGGGCCTGATGCTGCCCAACACGCCCGCGTTCGCCATCGCGTTCTACGGCATCATGTACGGCGGCGCCGTCGCGGTCCCGATGAACCCCTTGCTCAAGGCCCGCGAGGTGTCCTACTACCTGTCCAACAGCGGCGCCAAGGCGTTGTTCGCGACACCGACCTTCGCCGAGGAGGCCACCGCCGGCGCCGCCGAGGTCGGCGCGCAGTGCTGGCTCGTCGACGACGCCGGGCTGATGAAGTTGATCGCCGACCTGCCAGAGCAGGACTCCCCGGTGGAACGCGGCGACGACGACGTGGCGGTCATCCTGCACACCTCCGGGACCACCGGTAAACCCAAGGGCGCCATGCTCACCCACGGCAACCTGGGGCGCAATGCCGAGGTCAGCGTCCGCACCCTCGTCGAAACCGGGCCGGACGATGTGGTGATGGGCTGCCTGCCGCTGTTTCACGTCTTCGGGCTGACCTGCGGGCTCAACGGTGCCGTCCTCGCCGGCGCGATGTTGACCCTCATCCCCCGGTTCGACCCGCGGAAGGCCCTCGAGGTGATCGAGCGTGACGGGGTGACGGTATTCGAGGGGGTGCCGACGATGTACTCGGCGCTGCTCAGCGTGGCAGCCGAGGCCGCACCGGAGGCCACCCGGAGTCTGCGGACCTGCGTCTCCGGCGGCGCGGCGCTGCCCGTCCAGGTTCTCGCTGACTTCGAAAAGGCCTTCGGCTGCACGGTTCTCGAGGGCTACGGGCTATCGGAGAGTTCCCCGGCCGCCGCGTTCAACCATCCGAACCGGCCCCGCAAGGCGGGCTCGATCGGCACCCCGATCCACGGTGTCGAGATGCGGGTGGTCGACCTGGACGGAGTCGAGGTTCCGCAGGGGGAGACCGGCGAAATCCAGATCCGCGGCCACAACGTGATGAAGGGTTACTGGAACCTTCCTGACGCCACCAAGGCCACGATCACCGCCGACGGCTGGCTCAACACCGGCGACGTCGGACGTGTCGACGAAGACGGCTACTTCTACATCGTCGACCGGACCAAGGACATGATCATTCGCGGCGGTTACAACGTCTATCCCCGCGAGATCGAGGAGGTGTTCTACGAGCACCCGGCGGTGGCCGAAGCTGCGGTCATCGGCATCCCGCACGACTCCCTCGGCGAGGAGGTCGGCGCCGCGGTCGCCCTCAAGAAAGACGCCGAGGCGACCCCGGAAGAGCTGCGCGACTATGTCAAGGCCCGGGTTGCCGCTTATAAGTACCCGCGCCAAGTCTGGCTCGTCGACGCCCTGCCAAAGGGGCCCACCGGCAAGGTCCAAAAGCGCGACATCACCGTTCCCACAAGCGAAAGCACGCGATAATCATGGCGAAAACGCCGAATCCCAAGGACCCCACGACCAGAGTCGACGAGCTGGCTGCGCCACTCGACCTGCTCCTGACCAGCGCCACCAAGCCATTCGCCAGCCGAATGATGCCGAACGCCACCTGGGCCCACTTCGCGGGCAACCTCGCCCAGCACCCGGGCGCCGTCGCCGACCGGGTCGGCGCGCTCGCCCGTGAACTCGGCAGCATCGCCACCGGCAAGTCGCACCGCGCCCCGGCGCGCGCCGACAAACGCTTCAGCGATCCCGCGTGGCAAGAGAATCCGTTGCTGCACAGAATCATGCAGGCCTACCTCGCGGGTTCCGAGACCGCCGAGGGGTTGCTTGCCGACGCCGAGCTGGATTGGCGCGACAACGAGAGGATGCAGTTCGTCGTCGACAACTTCGTGGAGGGCCTGGCGCCCAGCAACAACCCGCTGCTCAGTCCGCTCGGCTGGAAGGCGCTGATCGACACCGGCGGGCTGAGCGCGATCCGGGGCGCGAGAGCCTTTGCAAGAGACATGCTTTCGAAGCCTCGCGTGCCGGCGATGGTCGAGCCCGACGCCTTTGCGGTGGGCGAGAATCTGGCCGTCACCAAGGGGGCGGTCGTGCTGCAAACCTCAGTGTTCGAGCTGATTCAATACGCCCCGCAGACGCCCAAGGTGCGCACGATCCCACTGCTCATGGTGCCGCCGGTGATCAACAAGTTCTACGTGATGGACATCGCCCCCGGCCGCAGCATGATCGAGTACTTCGTCCAGCAGGGCCAACAGGTCTTGACAATTTCATGGCGCAACCCGCAGGCGCGCCACAGGGATTGGGGCTTCGACACCTACGGCGCGGCGATCGTGGAGGCGATGGACGCGGTACAGCAGATCACCGGGACCGACAGCACCCACCTGCTCGCCACCTGCTCGGGCGGCATCCTCGCGGCGATGACCGCGGCCCACCTCGCCGAGATCGGCGAGGGCGACCGGATCGCGGGACTCAACCTGGCGGTCACCGTGTTGGATGAGACCCGCGCCGGGTTCGCGGCGGCGGCGATGAGCGACCGCGCGGCGCAGGCGGCGATCCGCGTTTCGGCCCGGAAGGGTTTCCTCGACGGGCGCGACATGGCGGAGATGTTCGCCTGGCTGCGGCCCACCGACCTGGTGTGGCGGTACGTGGTGAACAACTACGTGCAGGGCCGCACGCCGGCGCCCTTCGACGTGTTGTTCTGGAACGCCGACACCACCCGGATGGCCGCCGCGCTGCACCGCGACCTGGTGCTGATGGGGCTGCGCAACGCGCTGGTCACTCCAGGCGGGGTCAGCATGCTGGGCAGCCCGGTCGACCTGTCCAAGATCACCGCCGACGCCTACGTCGTCGGCGGCATCGCCGACCACATCTCCCCATGGCAGGCCACCTATCGCAGCGCGCGACTGCTCGGCAGCAAGGACAACCGCTACGTGCTGTCCACCAGCGGTCACATCGCGGCGCTGGTCAACCCGCCCGGCAACCCCAAGGCGTCGTACCGGACCGGCCCAGTCGACGCCGACGATCCGCAGCAGTGGCTCGACTCCGCGCAGAAGTTCAGTGACTCCTGGTGGCCGGACTACGTGAGCTGGCTGGGCGAGCGCAGCGGTCCGGAGGTCGACGCGCCGAAAACGCCTTGGCGGCGAAGGCCTGCCGCCGCTGGGCCCGGCCCCGGGCAGCTACGTGATGGAGAAGTGAGCGATGCGTAGCGCACACCAGAGGCGCCTTCGAGTGATATCGGCAAGCGTGATCGGCGAGGAGCGCTACATCAGCGCCGGCGGGCAGCGGAGTCCGGGTCAACGTGCGCCAGCGAACGGGCGTGCCGCTGGTGCTGTGCAACGGCATCGGAGCCAGCATGGAGGTGCTCGATCCGCTGGTGGAGCAGTTGGACTCCACCGTCGTCAGATTCGACGTCCCGGGGACCGGAGGATCGCCCACATCGCCGCTGCCCTACGGGTTTCCCTACCTTGCCTGGGTCCTGGGCCGGGTGCTGTCCAAGCTGGACATCGGCGTCGTGGATGTGCTCGGGCTGTCTTGGGGTGGCGCCCTCGCGCAGCAGTTCGCCTTCCAGAATCCGCGCCGCTGCCGGCGCCTGGTGTTGGTGGCGACCGGCACCGGCGCGCTGATGGTGCCGGCCCACCCAGGGTGCTGGCGAAAATGCTTACTCCCCGGAGGTTTTCGGATCCCGACTATGCAGCATCCATTGCGGGTGAGCTGTACGGTGGCACCGTCCGGGCTCACGGCGAGGACGTGGCGCAACTGTTCGTGCACAAGTCCGCGCCGGATCGAAGGTCGGCTACCTGCACCAACTGCTCGCGGGTTCGGTTTGGACCAGCCTGTTCGCGCTGCCCGCGGTGCGGCAGGAGACGCTTGATCGTGGCGGGCACCGACGACCCGATCATCCCGGTAGTCAACGCGCGCATCATGCACGCCTTGCTGCCTCATTCGCTGCTGCACCTGCATTCGGGCGGCCATATCGACC
>CAWKNK010000020.1:0-339229 GCA_963850895.1 uncultured Actinomycetota bacterium
AGCAGCACCCGAGCGTGCCGGCGAGCTGAGGGCGACGCGGTGGAGCCGGACTAAACTCGCATCTCATGCAAGGTGATCACCACCCGGCCCTGGTGACCGGAGCCGCGTCCGGCATCGGGCGTGAAGTCGCCGCACGGCTGCGCGACGCGGGGCACGACGTCGTGGTGTGGGACCTGTCCGGTGGCGACATCGCCTGCGACATCAGCGATCCCGACGCGGTGTCGGCCGCGATGGAGCAAACCGTGCGCGACCACGGCGTGCCTACCCGGATCGTCACCTGCGCCGGAATCGGTGCGTCGGGCATGCTGCTCGAACAGTCACCCGCCGAGTGGGAACGGGTGTTGGCGGTCAACCTCACGGGTACCTGGCTGACCATCCGGGCCGGGGCGCAGGCCATGGTCGACGCCGGGGCGGGCGGCTCGATCGTTGCGGTCTCCAGCATCAGCGGCACCGTCGCCGACCGGGACATGGGTGCTTACTGCGTGTCGAAGGCGGGGGTGGACATGTTGGTGAAGGTCGCCGCGGCGGAGTGGGGCGTGCACGGTATCCGGGTGAACGCCGTCGGGCCGGGCGTGACGCGCACGCCCATGCTGGCGAAACCGGAACAGCTCCCCGGCTGGGTGGAAGCCTTGTCCGAACGGACGGCGCTGGGCGGTCTGGGGGACGCCGTCGACGTGGCCGGGGCAATCGTGGGGGTTCTCGAATTGCCTTGGGTGACGGGCCAAGTCGTGCACGCCGACGGCGGCCTGGCGCTGCACAGCCCCATCGACGCGTACGGCCAACTGCAGCGGGTGATGGGTCGAAAGGGCCTCAGCTGATCCCGAAATCGATGATGCCCCGGATGATTTTGCCGTTGCGGAGGTCGTCGTAGGCTTCGTTGATCTCGTCGAGACGATAACGCCGGGTGATCATCTCGTCGAGCTGCAGCTGCCCGGTTTGATAAAGCCTGGCCAACCGGGAGATGTCCGCCTTCGGGTTGCACGAGCCGAATATCGTTCCGGCCAGCGTCTTGTTCATCAGGATGAAGTCCTGCAGGTCGATCTTCACCGATCGGGTCAGTTGCGAGGTCATGCCGGTGAGCACACACGTCCCGCCCTTGCGGGTCAGCGTCAGCGCGTCGCGAACGTCGTCGGCGGTGATCAGCGAAGGCGAGACCACCACGGCGTCGGCCATGACGCCGTATGTCAAGTCCCGCACCATGTCCTGCGCCTCGGCGATCGTGGCGGCGCTGTGGGTGGCGCCGAACTGCAGCGCCGACTTCTGCTTGAAGTCCACCGGGTCCACCGCGACGATCTGTGCGGCGCCGCTGATCCGCGCGCCCTGGATCGCGCCCGTACCGATTCCGCCCGCGCCGATGACGACGACGGTGTCACCGCCGCGCACGCCGGCACGATTGGCGGCCGAACCGTAGCCGGTCGGAATGGCGCACGACAGCAACGCGCTCGGCGCCAACGGCAGGTTCGCCTCGATCTTCACCAGCGAATTCGTCGACACCACAGTGTGTTCGGCGAACGCCCCGACCTTCGCCAAATGTCCCAGCGGCCGCCCGTCCGCGGTGTGATGACGAAAGGTGCCGTCGGTGGGCATCCCCGGGGTGAGGGTGAAAGCGCCGACGTCACAGATGTATTCCATGCCGGTCGCGCACCAGCGGCACTGTCCACACACCGCGACGAACGACATCACGACGTGGTCGCCGGGGGCGAAATCCGTTACGCCATCGCCGACTTGCCGCACGATCCCGGAGCCCTCGTGACCTCCGATCGTCGGGAACATGGTCGGCAGGCCGAGCGACCTCATCACCTCGTTGGGTGCCGACATGTCGCCTTTGAGGATGTGGTCGTCGGAGTGGCACAGCCCGGCCGCTGCCATCTCGACCAGGACTTCGCCGGCGCGGGGCGGGTCGAGCTCGAATTCCTCGACGGACCAGGGCCCGCCGACGTCGTGCAGGAGCGCCGCGCGACTTCTCATGCGACCGGGGCGAAGGTGACCGGAAGCTTGTTGGGGGAACGGAAGGTAAGCCCGACGATCTTGGACTCCTGGCCGGTTCCGTCGTCGGCCACGAAGGCCAAATCCTTGACGCGGTCGAACAGGCTGTTCAGCATGACCCGCGTTTCGAGCCGCGCCAGATGCATGCCGAGACACATGTGGATACCGCCGGCGAACGCGATGTGCGCTTGCCGCGGCCGGCGAATGTCGAAGGTGTTGGGGTCGGTCCACCGGCTCTCATCGCGGTTGGCCGAGCCCATGCACATGTCGATCTGCGTGTCGGACGGGATTGTCTTGCCGCCTATTTCGACCTCCTCGGTGGTGGTCCGCATGACCATCGTCAGCGGGGTCTCGAAGCGCAAGCCCTCTTCGATCGCCATCGGTATCAGCGACCGGTCCTGGTAGACGAGCGCCAGCTGCTCGGGGTGGGTCAGCAGCAGGTACAGCAGGTTGCCCGACGACCGGTAGGTGGTCTCGAGCCCGGCGGGCAGCAGCAGGCGCAGGAACGCGATGATGGCCTCATCGGAGAGTTTCTCGCCGTCGATCTCGGCGGCCACCAGGTCGCCGATGATGTCGTCGGTGTGTCTGCGCCGGCGCTGCTCGACCTGTTCGAGGAAGTAGCCGTGCAATTCCGCCGCCGCGTTCAGCCCGGCGACGATGTCGGTCGGGATGGAGATGAGGTCGAGGGACAACCGCCGGAAGAAGTCGAGATCCTCGGGGGGCAGACCCAGGAGCGTGGAGATGATCCGGGTGGGGAACTCGAACGTCACCGCCTTGACCAGGTCCGCGTGGCCGTCGTTCTTGATTTCGTCGACCAGTCGATCGCACACCGGCCCGATGACCGACGGCTCCCAGCGTTCCAGCGCGGTGGCGCGGAAGGCCTTGGCCACCAGGTTGCGGTGATCGTGGTGCTCCCTGCCGCCCATCGCCAGGATGGTGTGGCCCATCACCAAACCGATGGTCTCGTCGTACTTGTGGGAGCTGAAGATGCGGTCGTCACGGAAGGCCTGGAACAGGGGGTCGTAACCGAACAGCACCCACTCGTCGTTCGGCCGCAGCTCTTCCGGCATCTGTGAGTGGTCCGCCAGTGCGCCGTGCCAAACCGGGTCCGTGCGCCTCATGTATTCGAAGAACGGGTAGGGGCTGGTTTCACCGGTGAGGTCGAGCGTGACGGGCTGGTTGGCGGGGTCGGTGCTGAGCGTCATCAGCGCTCCTCCTGAGCAGCCGGTAAGCGGATTGGTACGCGGGGAATATCGCTATCATAGTATAGATAGCAACTAAGCCCAACGGGCTTGTCGTGGTTACCGTAACGGGCACAGTATTGATGCTGCGTGGCGTCAGAGGTGGTGAGGCAAGTGGCCCGGCGGCGATTTGTGTGCTCTCTGGACGATCTGCCGCCCGGCGGGATGAAGCTCGTCGACGTCGGGAAGTTCGGCGTCGGCGTGTACAACGTGCGCGGCGAGCTCTACGCGATCGTCAACTATTGCTCGCACGAGGGCGCCCCGCTGTGCCTCGGCTTAATCGGCGGCACCAACGAGTTCGCCCCGGACGAACCCGACCGGCTGCGGCGTGTCCGCGACGGCCAAATCGTCCGATGCCCCTGGCACAATTGGGAATTCGACATCACCACCGGGCAAAATGTCGCCGATCCGACGCGGCGTATCCGCACCTACCAGGTCGACGTCACCGACGGGGAGGTGTATCTGACCGCATGAGTCCATCGATCATTGATGCCAACGTCCAGCCGCATTTCCGCTCCAACGCGGAGATACGGCGCTACCTGCCCGCCGCCCACAAGTTGCGATCGATTCCCGACGTCGAACAGCAGTGGTACTCCGCACCCGGCGGTGACTACCGGCAAGACCTCTACGGGGAGCACTACCCGGGGTCCGATCCGGAGACCGTCAGCCGGCATCTGTTCTCACAGGGTGTCGACTACGCCATCCTGAACCCGCTGACCCGCGGCAACATCGCCGACTACCTGCTCAACAGCAGGATCTGCGCCGCGGTCAACGACTGGCTGCTCGACCGCTGGCTCGAGCCCGACGGCACCGATCGATTCCGGGGCACCATCCGCGTCAATCCCGAAGACCCCAAGGGAGCCGTCGCGGAGATCGAGCGCCTGGCCGATCACCCGAAGCTGGTGCAGGTCGGCGTCCCGATGCAGTCCCGCGAGCCCTACGGCAAACCGATGTTCGAGCCGATCTGGGAGGCCGCCGCCGCCCACGGACTGCCGGTGGCGGTGCATATCAACGGTGGCAACGGCGTCGACTATCCGCCCACGTTCGCCGGGCACGCCCACACCTATCCGGGATACGCGGCGTTCATGCCGCTGAACTACTTCGTGCACCTGGCCGCCCTCATCGTCGAGGGCGTGTTCGGCAGGCACCCCGGCCTCAAGTTCGTCTTCGCCGACGGCGGCTACGACATCCTCACCCCGCTGATCTGGCGGCTGGACACCTTCTGGGTGTCGATGCGCGACCAGACGCCGTGGGTCGATCGCTACCCGAGCGAATACCTGCCCGGCCACGTCAGGTTCTGCTCGTCGGCGTTCGACGGACCGACCGACGCCGGCGACACGCAGCGCTGGATGGAGTTCACCGGCAAGTCCGACCTGCTGATGTACGGGTCGGCGTACCCCCATTGGTCCACCTCGCCGCCCGAGATCATCGCCGAGGGCCTCGATGCCGCGCAACGCGACAAGGTGTTGTGGCGAAACGCCAGCGAGCTGTACGGACTGAAGGAGCGTGTCCGATGACCACGATCGAACGGGTCGATTCGCCCACGGGCCACGACGACGAAGTAGCGGTCACCATCGTCGACACCGACGTGCATCCGTTGCCCGTCTCGACCGACGTGCTGAAGTCGTACGCGGCGCCCGAATGGGTGGACAAGATATGGCCGACCGGCAACGCGGTGACCCCGGTGCCGCATTTCTACGACACACCGGATTCGTACAAGACCATGTCGCTACGCCTGGACGCCGCCCCGCCGGGTGGCGGGTTCGCGGGCAGCGACCCGGAGTTCGCCGCCAAGCAGTTGCTGCTCGATGCCGGCGTCAGCATCGCGACGCTGGAGCCGATGTGTGACGCCCAGCTGCCACAGGCCGAACACGTTCTCAAGTCCGCCTATAACGACTGGCTTGCCGACGTCTGGCTCGACAGGAACAACGCGCACGGTCGCTGGCGCGGATCGATCAGCGTCAGCGCGCAGACGCCCGAGCAGGCGGCACGCGAGGTGGAACGGTGGGCGGGACATCCGTACATGGCCCAAGTGCTGATGACACCGCAGACTCGTGGGATCCCCTTCGGTAACCCACATTTCGACCCGCTCTATGAAGCCGCGGCGCGCAACGGTTTCCCGGTGGCCACTCACCTGATGGGGCAGACGCCGTTCGAGCTGATTCCGTTGTACCCGGTCGGCAATCCCGCGCACTGGCACGACTTCTTCGCCTCCTGGCCACTGCTGTACGTCTCGCACCTGATGAGCCTGGTGTTCGACGGCGCTTTCGACCGCCACCCCGACCTCCGGGTGGTATTCGTCGAAGGTGGCTTTACGTGGGCGATGCCGGTGATGTCGCGGATGGACCGCATCTGGGAAGCCCGCC
This sequence comes from uncultured Actinomycetota bacterium, assembly GCA_963850895.1. Taxonomy (GTDB): domain Bacteria; phylum Actinomycetota; class Actinomycetes; order Mycobacteriales; family Mycobacteriaceae; genus Mycobacterium. The sequence goes on from CAWKNK010000020.1 coordinate 5,594, forward strand.
GCGGCGACCTGCCGCAGGTGCGGCGCCGTCCGTCGGAGTATGTGCGCGAACATGTTCGGTTCACCACCCAGCCGCTGGAAGACGCTGACACCGTGCAGTTCCGGGAGTACCTGGAGATGATGGACCTGGGCGACAACCTGATGTTCTCGACGGACTACCCGCATTGGAGCTACGACTCGCCGGACTACGCGATCAACCGATTCCCCGCCGACCAGCGGGAGCGGATCATGCGCGGCAACGCGACCGCCCTTTACGGGCTACCGGCGACGGTCAAGGCGCTCCCCGGAGAACGGTGAGCCGGTGGCCGATCCGGCCGCCAAGCTGAAGCGACAAGCACCTCATCTTTTGCCGGGCGGAATCGCGGGTCTACCTTGAAGAGGGTTTCCGGCACGGCCCCGCGCCGGGACCGGACGAGCCCGCATGATGAGCCCGGAAGATGAGAGGGTATGACACAAACGAATCTGATGCGGCCGCAGGGCCTTACCCGGATCGACCCGGTGCTCCGGGAGGCTGCCACCGCACTGGGCGTCGTCGAATTCCGCGCCGAGACACTGCCCGCCGAACGGGAACACGCCAACCGGCTCGCCGCCGAGCGCGCCGCGGCAGTCGACACCGCCGACGTGGGCATCGAAACGCGCACCATCGCCGGCCCGGGCGGCCACCAACTGAACCTCCGTTTGTACCGGGGTCCCGACCTTGATCGAGCGGAGTCAGGTTCGCCCCTCGTCCTGTATGCCCACGGCGGTGGCTTCGTGACCGGGAACCTGGACACCGATCACGCGCAATGCGTAGAGCTGGCCAGAGCAGGCGGTTGCCTGCTGATATCGGTCGACTACCGGCTCGCGCCGGAACATCCGTGCCCGGCGGCGTTGGACGACGTCGAGGCGGGCTTCTATTACGCCATCCGGAATGGCGCCGAGCTGAACGTGGACGTCAACCGCATCGCGGTGATGGGCCGCGACGCGGGTGCGGCGCTGGTCGCGGGCCTGAGTCAGCGCATGTTCGACGACGAAGGCCCGCAAATCCTGGTGCAGATCCTGCATCAGCCGATGCTGGACTCCGACGCCACCCAGTCGAGGCGTGAGTTCCAGCGCACGCCGGGTCTCAACGGGCCGGCGGTGAGCCGGGCGTGGGGTCATTACCTCGGGCACGCGAGCGCCAGCGGTCAACACGTCCCCGCACACCGGGCGAACCTCGAGGGCCTGCCGCCCACGTTCATCAGCTGCGCGGAGATCGATCCGTGCCGCGACGAAGCCATCGACTACGCGAACAGGCTGTTGCACGCCTACGTGCACACCGAATTGCACGTCATCGCAGCGGCATTCAACGGGTTCGACTCGTTGGTTCCCGATTGGGTTGTTTCGCAGGAGAACCGGGCCCTGCACGCGCGTTCGCTGCGCCGTGTGTTCGCCATGTAGCGGTGAGCATCATTATCGACGGAACTCCGGTATCTCTTACCGTAGTGCTCGTTGCTACCATCGAAACCGCAGGCGAACGCGGACGAGAGGCAGCATGACCACACTCGACTCTCCCGAAAAGACGCTGTTCACCTCGACCACCCAAGCCTTTCTGGAAAAGGAAGCGCCGCTGCGGCGCGTGCGGGAGCTGCACGCCGCGGGGGTGTCGTTTGATCCGGCATGGTGGCGGCGCGCCGCGGCCCTCGGCTGGACGGGCCTGCTGGTGCCGGAGGAACTGGGCGGCGGCAGCGTCTCGGAGAGCGGTTTGGCGGATCTGGCCATGGTCGCCGAACAGCTCGGCAAGACGGTGGCGCCCGGGCCGTTGTATCCGGTCAGCGTCGTGCTGGCCGCACTCGTCGAATGCGCGGACTGGCAACCGCACACCACCACCATCGAGGCGCTGATGTCCGGTGAAACCGTGGCGTCGTGGGCGGTTTCGGAGCCGGGCCGGGGCTGGGCGCCGCTGAATCCGTCGGTGACGGCCACCCCAACCGATTCGGGCTACCGCATCGACGGCACGAAGGACCGGGTCGAGGCCGGCGCGCAGAGCGCGGTGCTGCTGGTGGTGGCGCGCTGCGGTGACGAGCTCCGCCAGTTTCTCGTCCCCACGGATGCGCCGGGCGTCACGATCGAGCCCCAGCAGTCGGTCGACCTGGTCAAGCAATACGCCCGGGTCCGTTTCGACGGTGTCGTGGTGGAGCCGATCGGCGGCCGTCGGCACACCCGCCGAGACCGCCGCGCTGGTCGACCGGCAGAGCCAAATCGCCCAGACCCTGCAGTGCGCCGAGGTGGTCGGCATCCTGCAGACGGTGTTCGACCTGACCGTGCAGTGGGCGCTGGACCGGCACACCTTCGGGCGCCCGCTGGCGTCCTACCAGGCCCTCAAACACAAGTTCGCCGACATGAAGCTGTGGCTGGAAGCCTGCCGCGCCACCACGGCCGCGGCGGTCGCCGACGTCGCCGCCCACGCACCCGGGGCGGGCCTGTCGGCCAGCATCGCCAAGTCCTACGTGGGCGAGATGGCCGGCCAGATCGTCCAGGCCTGCGTGCAAATGCACGGGGGCATCGGCGTCACCTGGGAACACGACCTGCACCTCTACCTGCGCCGGATCACGTTGTACCGCTCCATGTTTGGGACACCGGAGGAACACAACCTGCGCGTGTATGAATGCGAGAAGGCGGGTCGTTCGAACAGATGACGCCGACCGAATCCGTTGCCGAGTTCGCGGCCCGGGCCAGGGCGTGGCTGGCGGACAACATGCCCCCCATCGACCCCGAGTCCCCGCCGCCCGCTCCGCGCGACGACGAACAATCCTGGGTGCGCGCCCGGGAACTGCAAAAGCGGCTGCACGAAGGCGGATTCGCCGGGATCTGCTTCCCCCGCGAGTACGGCGGCCTCGGCCTGGACTACGAGTATCAAAAGGCGTTCGACGCGGAATCCCTCACCTACGAGATGCCGCTGATACTCAACACCCCCACGTTCACCATCTGCTGCGCCACGCTGCTCGACACCGGCAGTGAAGATCAAAAGAAGCGACACATCGCCGCGGCGCTGCGCGGCGACGAGGTACTGGTGCAGTTGTTGTCCGAGCCCAGCGGGGGATCCGACCTGGCCGGCGTCATCACGCGGGCCGAGCGCCACGCCGATCGCTGGGTGCTGAACGGGGCCAAGACGTGGAGCACCAGCGCGTTCGCCGCCGACTACGGCCTGTGTCTGGCCCGCACCAATTGGGATGTGCCCAAGCACGAGGGCTTGACCATGTTCCTGGTGCCCATCGCCCATCCGGGAATCACGTTGCGGCGCATCACCATGCTGAGCGGTTCCACCGAGTTCTGCGAGGAGTTCCTCGACGGGGTGGACGTCGGCGACGACGCCGTCGTCGGGGAGGTCAACGGCGGCTGGGCGGTGGCTTCGCGGCAGCTGTACCACGAGCGTCGGGCGGTGGGGCAGGGGTCCGAGTTCGCCAGCGGCAGCGGCAGCGAGGGTGGCAACGCGAATCCCGTTGATTACGTGGGCCTTATCGAGAAGACGGGCCAGGCCGGGAACGAACGCGTGCAGCAGATGGCCGGCCGCGTACTGGTACAGCGCGCGGTGGCCGAGCAGCTGATCGGTCACGTGTACCGCAGCGTCAGAGACGGCGCGCTGCCGCCGGCCGCCGGCACGCTCATCAGGCTTTTCCACTCCGAGACCGTGACCCTGGATGTCGACACCGCCATGGCGATCGCGGGAAGTGCCGGCGTCGTCGGGGAGCCCGGGGAAGGCCTGGAAGCCGGGCTGCGCTACCTGGCCCGCCAGACTGTCGCGATGGGCGGCGGCACTACGGAGATGGCGCGCAACGTCATCGGCGAGCGGGTGCTGGGCTTCCCACGGGAATACGCAGCCGACCGGGGCGTGCCGTTCAAACAGGTGCGGCACGGCCAGCGGTCGGACCCTACCTAGCCCTCGGCGACCAGATTCTCGGCCAGGCCCCCGGCGACCGGGAGTTGCACCAGCGACAAGACATGGTGCGCCGGGCTCCCCGGCGGTGCCACCAGCACATACACACTGCCCTGTCGTTGTGCTCGGTCGCGGGCGGCGGTCAGCGCGCTGACACCGGCAGAACCGAGCTGGGTCACGCCGCTGAGATCGATCGTCAACGGCGCGACGCCGGAACGGCTTTCGACTGCGATCTGGCGATCCAGTGTGGATGCGGTGTTGGAGTCGACGTCGCCGGTGACGACGATGCGACCGGGTTCGGTGACCACGGAGGCGAATTCGGAGTTCATCGACCGCTGCTGATCTGCCCGGCTGACGAGCGCGTCGGTGACGAAATTGGCCGGTCGTGACAGGCGGTGCGTCAAGCTGGCGGTGGTGCCACCGGACCCATGGGTGACGTGCGCGCTGGACACCAGGGCTTCGGCCATGGCGAGGCCGCGGCCGCGGCCCTGCTCGCCTTCGCGATGATCCTTCCACTGTCCGTGGTCGATGACCGACGCGTACAAGTTGCCGTCTCCGGCCAGCGACGCCTCGACGACGATGCCGTCGGGAACCTCTGTGGCATAACCGTGTTCGACCGCGTTTTCGACGAATTCCGAGATCGCGTGCACGATGTCGGAGATGTCGTCGGAGGCGGCGCCGATGTCGGAGAGCCATTGACGCAGGCGCGCACGTACCGTGCGTGCGGCCTGAATCGTGGCATCCAGTGTCAGCTGGAGCGGTGGTGGCGGCGTGCGCCGTTGCGCCGCAAGCAATGTGATGTCGTCGTTGTAGCCGGTCGACCGCAGCAGCAACTCGAGAGTCTCCGAACAGATACGGTCGATGAGCCGTCCGGAGGACTCGATGACGAACCCGCTTTGGCCGCCGGCGATGTTCGCGGCCAGGTCGGCGAATTCGGCGGTGCTGGCCACTACCGGCCTGCCGGGGCGTTCGATCAGGCCGTCGGTGTAGAGCATGACCGCGTCGCCCACGTCAAGGAATTCGGTGCGCACCGGGAAACCCGTGCCGCTGCCCAGCGGGCCGGCGCCGGACGGCTCGACGTAGCGCGAGTCAGCCTCGCGGCCGACGAGCAGCGGCGGTGGGTGCCCGGCGGTGCAGTACTGGAATTCGCCCGTGGCGAAGTCGAGCGATCCCACGCATACGGTGGCCGACCTCGATCCGGGCACGTGTTGGTGAAAGCGGTCGACCGCCGCTAGGGCCTCGGCGATCGGGTACCCCGCCAAGATCTGCATCCGCAGTGCGGTGCGCAATTGCGACATCACCGCGGCCGCCCCGACGCCATGGCCGACGACGTCGCCGACGACGAGAACCAGGCGATCCCCGAGGGGGATCGCATCAAACCAGTCGCCACCGGCGGCCGTGTCCTGCGCGGCGACGAGGTACTCGGCGGCGACGTCGGCACCGGGAACGACGGGCACCGACGGCGCCAGCAACGCCTGCTGCATGACGATGGCCGAGTCGCGGACGTTGCGGTACCGCTCGGACAACTCCTGCATGCGGGACTCGGCGGCCAGCCGTGCCCGCACCCGGTCGGTCACATCCACAAAGGCCAGCTGCACGCCCTCGATCGAGCCGTCGTCCCGGCGCCGCGCCGTGACGATGAAGTCGAAGAAATGTTCTTGTGCTGTGCCCGAGCCCTCGAAGTCAGCCTGCACCCGCCACTCGGTTCCCGACTGTGGCTCACCCGTTTGGTACACGCGGTCGAACATCTGGAAGATCTGCTGGCTGTCCAGCTCGGGGTAGACCTCTCGCGCAAGCAAGCCGATGGGGTCTATCGGCGGACTGAGTGCGCGGTAAGCGGCGTTGACCGCGACGAACCGGTGGTCGGGCCCCTCGAGGCCAACCAACAGCGCGGGGACGTTGTCGAAAATGCGGCGCACGTCGTCGGCCCCACCCACGGTCTTGTCCCAGTTTCTCTCGGCCGCCATTGGCCGTCCCTCCTACGGACCCTTTCTCGGACCGAGTCTCGCAAGCTGGTCGCAAAGCGTTGAGCACTCGCCAGGCACAGACAACAAGAATATCAACGGCGGCCTGGTGCTCAATGCAAGAGATTTCCTAGCGTGGCGTGCGGCTGCGCCATGCCGGCTCAGCCCGCCGGGGCCGCCGTGATGCCCCGGCTCGGTGGAGGAAAGTTTCGGCGTTGCAGGCTTATTCGCAAGCCGGCATCGACGAACCGGTCAGGCTGAGACGGGTTTCTTCGCCGGCGCGGAAACCTTCATCAGCTTCATCAGGTTGCCGCCCATGATCTTGGCGACGTCCGCCTCGTCGAAGTCGGTGAGCTCGTCAACGAAGGAGATGGGGTCCTTCAGGCCTTCGGGATGCGGCCAGTCGGAGCCGAAGAGCACCCGGTCGGTACCCACCATCTTGACGATCTCGGTGAACCGGTCCTCCCAGAACGGGGTGATGTAGACGCAGCGCTTGAACGCCTCGATCGGATCTTCGCTGAACGATTGCGGCATCTTCTTGTACACGCCCTTGAGGCCCTTGAACAGGTCTGGCACCCAGTCGGCGCCGTTTTCGATCGACAGGATCCGCAGCTCCGGGTTGCGCGACAGCGCGCCGTGGCACACCAGCGCACCCATTGCGTCCAGGATCGGCCGATGGCCCATCGCGAAGCTGCGGAAGGCGGTCGGCTTGAACGGCAGGAACTCGTCGCCGGGCTCCCACACGTTCGCGAACTCCGAGTAACCACTGTCCGAGGCGTGCATCGAGACCGGCAGCTCGGCTTTGATGCAGGCCTGCCAGAACGGGTCGAATTCCTCGAGTCCGAACGACCGGCTGCCGCGGTAGCCGGGCACCGGTGCCGGGCGGACCAGCACGGTGCGGGCACCGCGCTCCAAGCACCATTCGAGTTCTTCGAGCGCGCGCTCGACGATGGGAAGCGTGATCACCGGGGTGGCGAAGATTCGGTCCTTGTAGTTGAACGACCACTGCTCGTGCATCCACTCGTTGAGCGCGTGGATGACGTCGTGGGTCATCTCCGGGTCGTCCTTCATGCGCTCCTCGACCAGGCTGGCCAGGGTCGGGAACATCAGGGCGTAGTCGATGCCGAGCTCGTCCATGACCTCCAGCCGTGGCCCCGGTTCGCGGAAGGCGGGGATGGCCTTCATCGGCTCGCCCAGGATCTCGCGGTAGGTCTTGCCTTGCGCGCCGTTGCGGAAGTAGTCCTCCTGGGCGCCCGGCTTGGCAACTTTCTCGAACGTCGGGTTGGGGATGTACTCGCTGATGTGGCCGCGCACCACGATCTTGGTGCGGCCGCGCACCTGCACGTAGTCGATGACGTTCTTGCGCTTGTCGGGGAGGAACTTGGTCAGCGCCTCCTGCGGCTCGTACATGTGGTTGTCCGCGTCGAACACGGGGAAGGAAAGTTCGCGAGACGGCATGGCGATCTCCTTGCGGAAGTCTTGGGTTCTCGGTAGGTGGTAATGACGTTACCACTTTTGTCTAACCAGGTGTACAGGGGCCTTAGGTGCCCGCGCGTAGGCCGATCGTCGGTGTCTTTCCGTTGATGACGGCGAAATTCACGGTCGCCGTCGCGATGAGCTCGTCGTCGGCGTCGCCGTAGATGTCCACCTGCATCACCATCGCCCGCCGCCCGGACCGCAGCATCCGGGGCACCGCGAACGCCGAGCCCTGCCGGATCGGACGCAGGTAACGAATGAAGAGGTCCGCCGTCGTCATCGTGGTGCCCGACTGCAGGTAGTCCAGCCCGAACTGTCCACCCGCCACGTCGACGAGGGTCGCGATCAGGCCGCCCTGCAGCGCGCCGGAAGTGTTGACGACGGCCGGGCTGACCGGCATCGTCATGGCGAATTCGCCGTCGCGGGTTCCCGGCCGCATGCCGATCTGGGCGAACAGCTCGCCCAGCGACGGCGCGCTCGGCTCTTCGTCATTGTCCCGGATGCCCAGGGCGCGACTGCAGAAGTCATACAGTTGCCCGACGTCGACCGGTGCTCCGTTCAATTCCGTTCCCAGCCAATGCAACCGCTGCGCGCCCATCACCGCCTGCATGACGATGGCGGCCGCCGCCCCAACGTCCAGCCCCGGGTTGAAGACACCCTCGGTGATGCCCTGCCCCACGATGTCGCGAATCAATCGGTGCAACGGTGAGAGCACCCGCGCGTAGTCGCGGGGACGGGTCTCGGCCAAGTGTTGGTTGTAGAGAGTCAGTGCACGATTGAGGCTGTCTTGGATGCTCGATTCCGGCTGCTGGCTGATGCGGTCGATCACCAGCTTCAGTGCCGCGGTGCTGTCCAGCCCCTCGGTTTCTTCGCGCCAGGTTTCCACCGATTGGGCGATGGTCCGGTCGAACAGTGCCAGCAGCAATTCGTCCTTGCTGCTGAAATGCTGGTAGAAGGCACGCAGCGACGTCTTGGAGCGCGCCACCACTTCCTGCACGGTGAAGTCGGTGCGTCCGGTTTCGCCCAAGATCTCGACGGCCGTCTTGATGAAGCGGTCGCCGCGCGTCACTTCGACGTCGTCGCCAAGGTCGGCCATGAGCGCTTCGTCCCCTTCCCTGGCGCGGTGCTCGCGCTATGAGAATGAGGTTACCGCGCGTCCGGGCCGGTGTGGCGCTCATGCCTTCGGGCAGAAGATTCCCAGTATCTGCTGGCAGTTGTCTTTGGTGATGAGGGCCGGCGGTGGCGGCGGCTTCGGTGGCGGGTTGTCCCCGTCCCAGATCATGTTGGAGACGTTGCCCATCCCGGGCCAGAGGTAGTAGTAGGTGTGGCACACGTTCATGTCCCAGCCGCGAAATGGGTCGGTGACGTGATTGCCGGTCGCCGGCAGGGGTTGCCCCGGGCACCACTGGTGCGCCGGGCCCCAGTCGGGTGTCGGTCTGGGCGGTGCCTGCCGCGAGCCCGGCACCGGCGACCGCCAGGCCACCCGAGAGCACTGCACCGGCAACGATCTTCTTCAGGGTGCGGATGGTGTCCACGACGCGTTCCTTTCGCTGTTGTGACTTGCGAAATTCTTGCGGTCGCTGCCGGTTACCGATCCCAAACTTCGGATGCTGCGGCGGACGACTACGACGAAGTCAATACCTTCGGCGTCCAAGACGAACAGCCGTGACGAGAGGCACCAAACCAGTCCGCGGGTTGCCCCGCTATGGCACGGTCGGCGGGTGTCGAGAAAAGCGCTGATTGCCGCAGCGACTGTGCTGGGCGGCGCCGGGGCCATCCTTGCGGCGCAGGCGTTCACTCCCCCGGCCGCGGCGGATCAGGATGAGTACGTGGCTTTCCTGTCCCCGTCACGCAACATCAGCTGCGAGATCGACTACCAGCGCCGCGGCATACCCGACGAAACGTTCTGCTTCACCGGCTCACCGCCGGCGTCGGTACGGATGGACACCGGCGGGGTCCTCTCGCGCTGCACGGGCGAAAGCTGCCTGGCCAACCCGGCGGAGGGCACCCCGATCCTCGGCTACGGGCAGACGATGGGAGCCGGCCCGTTCACGTGTCGGTCGGAGACCGGTGGGGTGACGTGCACCGTCGTGTCGGGTCGCGGCTTCACCATATCGAGCTCGGGAATCACCCCGGTGGGCTGACCATTTCGGCGTCGGAGCCCTCAGCCGCCCCGGGCCTCGATCATGGCCGAGCGATTGACCTTGGTCGCCGCGGTGCGGGGAATCGCGTCGACGAACTCGACGGTTTTCGGGGCCTTGTAGTGGGCGAGCCGGCTCTTCGCGTACTCGATCACTAGCTCTTCGGTCAGCACCGCGCCGTCGGCGAGCTGCACCACCGCGTGCACCCGGCGCCCCCATTGCGGGTCGGCGAGGCCGATGACGACGACGTCGGCGATGCCGGGATGACCCGCCAAAGCCGACTCCACTTCCGCCGGAAACACATTCGCGCCGCCGGTGATGATCATGTCGACTCGGCGGTCGACGATGTAGAGGTAGCCGTCCTCGTCCAGGTAGCCGATATCGCCGGCGGAGCGGAAGCCATCCTCGGTCGACGGTAGCGGCTGCGCGCCGCCCACATAGCGGGATCCCGCGCTCATCGGTGCGCGTAAGTAGATCTCGCCGTGTTCACCGGGGCCAAGCGGCTTCGTTCCGGCGTCGAGAATCCGGATCTCGGTGTCCCGGAAACCACTGCCGACGCTGCCGGGATGAGCGAGCCACTCGTCGCCGCGCAAGGCGGTGAGCCCGAGGTTCTCGGTCATGCCGTACGCCGACACGATCTGCTGCGGGCTCAACAGTTCGAACCAGGTGTGCATGAGCGATGGCGGCATCACGGCGGCGCCCTGCAGGATGAAGACGATGCTGGACAGGTCCCGCTGGCGGACGTCCGGCCGGGCCGCGATGCGCGCCAGCATCGTGGGCGTGGCCGTGAAATTGGTGATCCGAAAGCGTTCGATTACATCCAAAGCCATTGCGGCATCAAACTTTTCGAGCATCACCAGGTGGTCGCCGGCCAGCAGGAAGAAGAAGGTGGCGAAGCCGTTGGTGTGATACATCGGCGCGGGCACCATGATGGTCTGCGGCTGAGCCACCGGCGTCCAGTTCGACAGGAACGGCTCGCCGTGCTGAGGGGTCCAGAGTGACGGCGCCAGGCTGAGGATCACTTTCGGTACGCCGGTCGAACCGCTGCTGCAGATGCCGTTGACGTTGGGGGAGACGGCCTCGGGCAAGGCGTCGGCGGACTCGGCGGCCGCTCGCGCCTCGAGGCGCCATCGACTCGCCTCGTCGACGACCACCGCGGGGTTGATCACCTCGCGCACCCTGTCTCGCTCCCACTCGGGCAGGTCCCAGTGCATGGGCACGGGAACGGCGCCGATCTTCCAGCAGCCCAGCGTGGCCAGCACGAGATGTATTGAGTTCGGGATCGCCAGCGCGACAAGGGAACCGGTCTCGGCGCCCTCGGCGGCCAGCGCCCGGCCCCACTGGTTGGCGCGGGCGTCGAGTTCACCGAATGTCAGCGACTCCGCACTGCCGTCGAGGGCGACGATGGTCACACCGACGTCGTCCCGACGCTGCTCGGCGAGCTCTTGAAGCTTGGTTCCGAACGGGATTCCGTCGGCTAACGGGTTGGCCGTCGCTTCGGCCGCGGCGGGCTTGGTTTCGGTCACGCCGATACCGGCCCGCTGAACAGCGTCTCCAGGGAGCCGTCCGGGACGCCGGGGATCAGGCGCAACGCGAGCGCCTCGGCACCCAGGGGTAAGCGGATCAGCGGTTGGGTGTGCCGGTCGAGCACGCTCACGTCGGACTCATCGCAGAAGCCCAGGGCGCCGAGCAACTGATGCGAGGTGCGTAGCACCTGCCGCGCGGTGTCGGATGCCTTGAGCCGAAGAACGAGTGCGTCCGCGGAGCGAATCTGTATCGGGAGCGATTCCGGCCGGCAGACGGTGTATTTCGCCAATTCTTGAAGTCCGCGCACGGCGACGGCGGCCTCCGCGACGGCGAACCTGACGGCCTGGAAATCCGCCAGTGGCTTACCGAACTGAATGCGGGCGCGCACATGATCGGTGACGATCCGCAGCGCCTGCTGCACCGATCCCAGAATCCGCCATGATCCCAGCACGAGATGAAGGTTAACGTCGTCAGCCGGGATAGTTCCATCGGGTGCGCCGAGTGAAGCGGGCACCAGGAACGGCCCGAGCTTGGCGCTGGTCCGCGACGCCGGCCGCGGGCGGTATCGGGTGCCGTCCAGGTCGGCGGCGATCCAGTCACCGGGCAGGTCGCCATGGTCGATGCGCGGCGCCTCGGGGTTGACCAGCGCAAGGCGGGCGCCGTCGATTGCCAGCAACTCTTCGACGAGGGGATAGGGCAACACTGTTGCGCCGGCGGCACGGCACAGCACGGCGGCGGCGAGCAGGTCGTCGGGCGCCGAGCGGACATCGAGCTCGAACGCGCCGACCTCGCTCAGGGCCGCGCGCGCGGCGTCCCGGACACCGTCGTCGGTCTCGGCGCGCAACGCCGCCTGGGGCCCGCCCAGCCGGGCGAACCGCTTGGCCGCGACCGCGGCGAAGTCGCTGATGTCTTGTGGCAAGTCGGTTTTCACCGGTGCTCTCCCAACACGTCCCGGGCCACCAACATCTTCTGCACTTCGATGGTGCCCGATGCCACGGTGGCCGCCTGTGCGTAACGCCAATGGTCCTCGATCGCCCCGTGCAGCGCCGCACCGGCGCCGCTGTCCAGCGCGACCGGGCCCAGCACGTCGAAAAGCAATTCGGCGACCTGCTGGTCGCACGTCGTGGTGGCGATGCGGGCCGCGCTGGCCGCCGCGCCCGCCGCCGGGTCATCCTGCAGCGACACGGCCCGATAGGCCAGCAGCCGGGCCACCCGCAGATCGACGAGCGCCCGCACCCACCGCGAGCGAAGCGATTCGGGCAGCGTGTCCCAGCCGTCGCCGAGCTGGGCGCGCATCCGCTCGAGCAGCGACTCACACCGCGCGTAACGGGCGATGCCCACCCGCTCGAATGCCAGCGCTTCGCGCATCACCCGCCAGCCGTCGCCGACCTCGCCGAGGACATCGCCGGGAACCGCCTGCACGTCGTCCAAGAACATCTCATTGAGGTGATGCGGTCCCAGCATCGACCCGATGGGCCGGACGGTGAAGCCGGACCGGTCCATCGGAACCAGAAAGAGCGTGAGCCGCTTGGGCTTTGGAGCGTCGGGATCGGTGCATGCCGCCAGCACACACCAGGATGCCATGAGCGCATACGACGTCCACACCTTCTGGCCGGTGATGCGCCAACCGTCCCCGTCCGGCACCGCGCGGGTGCGCAACGAGGCGAGGTCGGTTCCGGCCTCCGGCTCGGAGAAGCCCTGGCACCAAATCACGTCGCCGGCGGCGATGGCCGCCAGGTGCTTGGCCTTCTGTTCGGCCGTTCCGTAACGCATCAGTGCGGGACCCACCCAGTTGATACCCATGTACTGGGGACCGCGGGGCTCGTGCTGGGCCCACATCTCCTCGCGCAGGACCGTCTGCTGCCACACCGAACCACCGCCGCCGCCATGCTCTTTCGGCCAGGCCAGCGCCAGCAGGCCCTCGGCGGCCAGCAGTTTGCAGAACGTCTCGGTGGTGGCCAGGTCCTGCGGGTTCTCGGTGCAGGCGCCGAGGAAGTCGGCGGGGATGTGGTTGGACACCAGCTCGCGCAGGTGGTTTCGCAGTTGTGCGGCGTCGTCGCCGAGGTCGTAATCCATCGTCGTCATCCCTTCGGCAGCCCGAGCAGGCGCTCGGCGATGATGTTGCGCTGGACCTCCGATGTTCCGCCATAGATGGTCGCGGCCAGCGCGTCCTGGCGTTCGAAGAGCAGATCCGGGTCGCTAAGCGACTGCGTTCCTTCGGCGACGGCGGCGAGTTCCCAAACACGTTGCAAGGTAACCGATCCGAGCAGTTTCATGGTGTCCGCCTCCGGGCTGGGCCGACCCGCCAGTTCGTTGCCCAGGGCGCGGTATCCGGTGGCCCGCAACGCTTCGGCGTCGGCAAGCAGGCAACCGAGCTCGGTGCAGATGTCCGCCGTTGGCTGCGCCCTACGTACCGAGTCAAGTCCACGCTTGATCTCGACCCAGTTCATGATCCAGATCATCTGGCGTTCATGGTGCAGCGACGACAAGGCGACGCTCCACCCGCCGTGCAGCGGTCCCAGCAGGTTGTCCGCGGGCACCTCGACGTCGTCGAGGAAAACCTCGCAGAATGTCTCGTCGGAGATCGACGCCATGCGGATGGGCTCGATCCGCACCCCCGGCGAGTGCAGGTCGAGAATGAGGCAGGAGATCCCGCGGTGCTTCGGCGCCGCCGGGTCGGTACGGGCATACAGGGTGCACCACCGCGACTCGTGGGCTTGGGTGGTCCAGATCTTGTGACCGTTCACCCGGAATACGTCCCCGTCGCGCTCGGCGCGCGTGCGCAGGCCGGCGAAATCCGATCCGGCTTCCGGCTCGGACATGCCCAGCGCCCACCATTCGTCACCGCGCAGCAGCGGAACCAGGAGCCGGTCGATCTGGGCCGGGGTGCCGAACTGACGGATGCCGGGTGCGGCGACGTTGGGGCCCGCGATGTTGGGTAGCTTCGGCGCCGACCGCAGCGCTGCCTCGATTCGGACCTCCATCGCGTCCCGCAAACCCAGCGATCGACCGCCGTGCTCGCGGGGCCAGGTCGGCTGTATCCATCCGGCCTCGAAGGCGGCCCGCTGGTAGTCACGCCGCAACGTCAGATCCCAGCGGTAATGCCGATAGTTCGCGTAGTAGTCCTTCGGCAAGAAGTCCGCCAGCCAGGCGCCGAATTCCTCTACCACTGGCGTCATTTCGCACCTCCCGCGAAGCGGCGGCCGACCTCGTGGTAGAGCGCGCGGCTGTCTCCCAGCATCGCGGCGGCCTGCCACGCGTGCCGGACGTACAGGTGGGCGTCATGCTCCCAGGTCTGCCCGAGCGCGCCGTGTACCTGAACCGCGGTCCGCGCGCAGGCGGCTGCCGCGTCACCGGCCGCCGCCTTTGCCAGCGCGGCGGTGGTCCAGGCCTCCGCGGGCGCTACGGCCGGATCGCCCAGCCGGGCGGCCGCGGCGTAGGTGAGGCTGCGGGCGCGCTCCACGCTGACGTAGTTGTCGGCCAGCGCGTGCTTGATCCCCTGGAACGCGCCGATCGGCGTGCCGAACTGGCGACGCGTCTTCGCGTGCTCGACGGAACGGTGCAGCGCGGCGCTCGCCACACCGACCAAATCGGCGGAGGCGGCCACCAACGGTGCGGTCAACGCCGTTTCGACATCGATGGGCGCGGCGGCCACCGGCTCGGCGTCGACCTCGACGTCTGCCAGCGGGTGCGCGGGATCGGTCGACTCGCCCGCGATCACGGTCACCCCGTCGCCGCAGCGCGCGACCGCCACCACTGTGCCGTCATCGGAGTGCGCCAGGGTGACGAGCAGCTCGGAGCGGGACAGGTTGGGGACCGCGACCGCCCGTCCGCGCAGGCGTCCCCCGCGCAGCGTCATCGGCGCCCCGGGCAGCCGAGAGCCTTTGGCGTGCACGGCCAGGGTGGCGACGACACCTCCCGCGATGTCGTCGAGAACCGCGTCGAGGGCCGTGCCCCGCAACGCGCCCGCGGCCAGACCGACACTGCTCAGCAGCGGGATCGGCGCGATGGCGGCACCGCATTCCTCGAGAACCAAGGCCAGCTCGACGGGTCCGTAATCGCCGGCCGCGGGGGCGGCGAGTTCCGTCCAACCGAGATCGACGACCGTCTTCCACAGCGCGCGCCAGCGGTCCGGATCGGTCATCGCTTGCCGGGCCGCGTCGGGTGGGCATTCCGTACGTAGGATGTCGCGCACGGTGTCGCGCAGCGACAGCTGCTCCGAATTCAGTCCGACATCCATAAGACCCCTAACATAATAAAGATAGTAAACTAGCGGCCCGGTTCGCAATCGCACGGAACATACGCATAGGTGGGTGCATGGTCGAGTGGTATCTGTTCCTGCCGCAGGTGCGGCTGTCGGCGGCCGACATCGCGGAGCGGGCACGCCACGCCGAGGCCAGTGGCTTCGACGGCATGGCGTTCATCGATCACCTCGAGGCGCCGGGTCTGCCCGACGAAAGCATCTGGGAGGCAATGGGCATTGCCAGCTGGGTGGCGGCCAAGACGGAGCGGCTGCGGATCGGCCACCTGGTGCTGTGCGACGCGTTTCGCCACCCCGCCGTGCTGGCCAAGCAGGCCGTCACCTTGTCGGACGCATCGGAGGGCAGATTCGATCTAGGTCTGGGTGCGGGGTCCTGGCCCGCAGAGTTCACCAGATTCGATGTCGGCCAGCAGGATCCGGTGGCCAGGGTCGAACAGCTGGATCGGCACCTGGCGCTGCTGCGGCAGTACTGGGGTGACGATCCGCAGGCCGGCTCGGCTCCGCAAGCCCCGCGAAGGTCTCATCCGATACCGCTGGTCCTGGGTGGCACCGGGCGCCGGATGATGGAACTCGTTCGCAAACACGCGGATTGGTGGAACCTGCCGGCGAACCACCTCGACAAGTTGCCCAAGCTGGCCCCGGCGGCGGGAACGGCCCGGCTCTCGGTCCAGCAGATGGTGGGGTTTGTGCGAACGGGCACCGACCCCGAGATCGTGCGCGAGGTGAGCACGCGGCGATTCGGCAACCTGGGCTCGGGGCTGGTCTGCGGCGATGCCGACGAGCTCATCGGCCACTTCACCGGGCTGGCCGCCCAGCGCGTCGAGCGGTTCTACGTGTGGTTCGCCGATTTCGCCGTCCCCGATTCTCTGCACGAATTCGGCGAATCGGTGATCAAAACGTTCCCGGCACCGTGACCGTCAGCCCCGTCGCTTCGCGCGCCGCCGCGCCTCGGTGGGAACGACCGGCGGTCGGGCGTAGGGGCCGCGCTGCACCGCGCTGAGCCGGATCTCCGGCAGGTCGACCGACGGGTCGACGGTGTCCAGCCAGGCGACCGCATCCGCGACATCGGAGACCCGAATCGCGTACATCTCGAAGGGAACGTCGGAAAGCATGTCGGTTTCCACCGGGCCCGGAGTGACGATGTGGACGCTGATGCCGTCACGGTCGACTTCCAGCGCCAAGGCGCGTGCGAACGCGTTCATGCCGGCCTTCGACGCCGAATAGGCGGTCCGGGCCATCATCGGCTCGTGCGCCGCCGACGACGAGATGAACACGAACCGCGAACCCGCGCGCATCCTTGGCAGCGCGGCGGCGGTCACCACGAAGCACGAATCCAGGTTGGCCGAGATGATGGTCCGCCACTGCTCGAACGTCTGCTTGCGCGCGTACGTCCCGCCCAACGTGCCGGCCGCGTGTACCACGAGGTCAATCGTCTCCAATGCGCTTGTCGCAGCGAAGAATCCGTCCGGATCCGACGCATCGGCCACGATATGGCGCGCACCGATCTCCTCGGCGGCCGCGCGCAACGGGGCCTCGCGACGCGCCGCCAGCACCACGTCGTAACCCAGCTCGACCAACTTTCGACCGCACCCTTTTCCGATCCCGCCGCTGCCGCCGGTGACCAATGCGGTTCTCAAGGGCTGCCTCTCAGGGTTGCCGGAAATCCCGCGTCCGCGACAATGCTTGCGGCGACTGCGCGTGGATTCGTTGATCGTGCCGACCGGACAGCACGTAGGTCTGCGTGTCGGCGAGATGGCGACCCGCGATGCGGCGCGCCCGGTCGACGTCGCCCTCCGCGATGGTCTCGGTCAGCTTGACGTGCGTGCTGAGCACCGCACGGCGTTGAGCCAACGAGGGGTAGGTGCCACGCGCCGCGCTCTCGTCCGCCCACTGCTGTTCGTGGCTGGTCCACAGCGTCTCCAGGCTGCCGACCACCGCGATGATGGTGTGATTTCCGCAGCCGCGGACCACGAGATCGTGGAATTCACGGCCGATTTCGGTGAACAGCCCGCCGTCCTCGATGTTCTCGGCCATGGACTCGTTGACCCGGTTGAGCTCTGGAACCAAGGTGTCCGCCCGGTCTGGCCGCCGGGCGGCCAGCGCGGCGCACGCGGGCTCGAGTTCCTGCAACGCCATGCCGAGGTCGGCGACCTCCACGGACTCGCTCTGCAGTAGTAATCCGAGCATGTACGCGGCGCTGGTCTTCGCCGGGGCGTGCACGACGGCGCCACCGCGATTTCCGCGCCGAACCGAAACCAGCCCCTCGGTTTCCAGGATCCGCAGCGCTTCCCGCAGGGAAACCAGACTCACGTTGAACTGTTCGACGAGCACCTCTTGGCGCGGCAGGAGATCGCCGTCGGCCAGCTCGCCGTTGATGATCTGGCGGCGCAACTCGTCGGCTACGATTTCTGCGATCCGCGGCGCCGACAATCGGCGACGGGCGTCGCTCCCAATTCCCAAGGCGGTCATCCGATCCTCGTTACAAACCAACTCGCTGGCTTAGCTATTTTAGCAGTAATGGTATAAATAGCTTCTTCGATCGCGTGTCGATCGGGAGGGCGGGTGTAAGTGAGCGAGCGGTCCGACAGCCGGCCCACACCGCTGCATGACCTGCGCGTCGTCGAGATCAGCGACCGGATAGCCGGCAGCTACTGCGGCAAGCTGCTGGCCGACGCCGGGGCGCAGGTGCGCAAAATCGAACCGCCGCAAGGGGATTGGCTCCGCCGGTACTCCGCGACCCGGTCACCGGTGCCGGACGGGGAGAGCTCGCCGTTTTTCGCCTACCTCAATGCCGGCAAGCGCAGCATGACTTACCCGCCGGCCTCCGAGCGCTTTTCCGCCGAACTGGCCGCCGCGGACGTGGTGGTTGTCACGGCCGGCCGGGCGCAGGCCGCGGCGCTGGGCGTCGACCCGCAGCGGCTGCTGGCGGCATCGCCGCGCGCAATCATCGTCACGATCTCCGACTTCGGCTGGACCGGACCGTACGCCGACCGGGCCGCCAGCGAGTTCACCCTGCAAGCGTGGGCGGGCTCGCCCGGCTTCCGCGGCGATCCCGCCGGGCCTCCCATCTCCATCGGCGGCGACCTGGGCGAGTACATGGGCGGCGTGTACGCCGCGTTCGGCGCACTGGCCGTGCGCCGCCGCGTCGAGCGCGGCGGTCCCGGTGAGCACCTCGATCTGTCCATGCTCGAGGCCTTGACCGCGATGCAGAGCAGCGAATGGCTGCACTCCCAGCTGCTGCGGGTGCCGCCGATCCGCCGCACCCTCGAAGTGCCGTCGATCGAACCCGCCAAGGACGGCTACGTCGGGATCACCATGGTCACCGGCCAGCAATGGCTCGACTTCGTCGCGATGGTCGAGTGTCCGAAGCTCGAGGAGATCGAACAGCTGCGGTTCCAGATCGGCCGGTGGGCCTACCGTGACCTGATCCGCGAGCAGATCGGCCCATGGCTGGCCGAACGGACCGTCCAGGAAATCGTCGAGCTCGGCCAACTGTTCCGACTACCCATCGCGGCGCTGGGCAACGGCTCAACGATCCGGGATATGGAGTACGTGAGCCAGCGCGGGGCATTCATCCGCAATCCCGCCGGATTTCACCAGCCCCGCCCGCCATGGCTGATGTCGGCGTGCGCGCCCGCACCGCCGCGGGCCACCCCCACACTCGGTGAGGCCAACGACGAATCCCCTTGGACCAGAATCGAACCCGCGGCAGGACCGGCGCCGCACGGATTGCCCCTGGCCGGTGTGCGCATCGTCGACCTGACCGCGTTCTGGGCCGGCCCCGCGGCGACCCACCTGCTGGCCGCGTTCGGCGCCGACGTCGTCAAGGTGGAGTCGATACAGCGACCCGATGGCATCCGATACTCGGGCGGCATGCGCACCGACGTCGACGATTGGTGGGAGTACGGCTGGGTGTTCCACGCCATGAACACCAACAAGCGTTCCGTCACACTGGATTTGGGCTCGCCGGAAGGGCGTCGCCTGTTCGCCCAGCTGGCCGCCGACGCCGACGTGGTGATCGAGAACTTCTCACCGCGGGTGATGGACCAGTTCGGCCTGACCGCCGACGTGCTGCTGAACGTCAACCCCAAGCTCGTCGTTGCCCGGATGCCCGCGTTCGGGCTGGACGGGCCGTGGCGGGATCGAGTCGGGTTCGCGCCCACCATGGAGCAGATCGCCGGGCTGGCCTGGGTGACCGGGCTGCCCGATACTGCGCCGGTCACGCCGCGCGGGGCTTGCGATCCGCTGGCCGGCGTGCACGCCGCGTTCGTCGTGCTGGCCGCGCTGAATTTCGCCGAAAGGACGGGATCGGGCCAGTTGGTCGAGCTGCCGATGCTCGAGACGGTACTCAACGCCACCGCGATACAGGCGATCGAATCCGAGGTTTTCGGGACAACGCTGAGCCGGCGGGGCAACCGCGGTCACGGCGACTCGATCCAGAACCTCTACCGGTGTGCCGGCGACGACGACTGGATCGCGGTCACCGTGCGTGACGACCGGCAGTGGCGTGCCCTGATCGAGCTGATGGATCGGCCCGCCTGGTGTGACGAGGGCCTGGCGACCGTCGCGGGGCGGCGGGCGAGGGCCGACGACGTAGATCACCGGCTGCGGGATTGGTTCGCCGGGCAGCCGCTCGAATCGGCGGTGGAGCGTCTGGCCGGCGCGGGCGTTCCGGCCGGGCCCGTGGTGTCCCCGTCGTCGGTGACCGAGAACCCCAACTGCGCGACCGGGGATTCCTCGAGGCCCTGAACCACCCGAGCACCGGCGCGGGCCTTTATCCCTGCCCGCCATTCGCCAAGCTCGCCGGCATGGACAGGTGGCTGCTTCGCCCGCCGCCGAGGCTGGGCGAGCACAATGGGGAGGTACTGCGCGATCGGTGCGGGCTGACCGACGAAGAACTGGCCAGGCTGGTAAGCAGCGGAGTGATCGGGACCCGTCCGAAGGGCCTGAAAAATGAGCGTTAAGGAGGGCGTTCGATGCGCGTGACGGTCGACGAGAACCTGTGCGAGGCCAACGGCTTCTGCGAATCGCTCGCCCCGGAGGTATTCGAACTGGGCGACGAAGACGTGGTGCAGATCGCGGACGGCCCCGTGCCGCCGCGGCTGGAGATCGACGTGCGCGCCGCGGTGGACCAGTGCCCCAAGGCTGCGCTGCGGCTGACCGACTGACTCCTAAGAGTGCGCGCATGCGAGACATGGCGAAGTACGCCGCGATGCGGCCCTACTTCGAGGTTGTCGCCGAGGCCCTGAAGGGTTTGGTCGACGGGACCGATTTCTTCGACATGCACGCCGAGGATGTGGTGGTCGAGTTCGTCATCACCGTCCCGGACTACCCGCGCCGCATCGTCGGCCGCGAAGCGCTGGCCGAGCTCTACTCCGACTACGGCGATTCCATCGTTCAAAGCCACAGCAGCGACGTGTACCGCTACTACGACCCTGAGAAGTCCGTGGTGATTCTCGAGTACACCATGCACGGCACCGTGGTGAACACTGGTGCGCCGTACCTCAACCGGTTCGTCTCGGTGATCACGGTCAAGGACCGCAAGATCGTGCACTGGCGCGACTATCTGGACCCCTTGGCGGTGTTCGCCGCGTTCGGCAACTCGCCGGCGCCGTGAGTGGCCTATCGCCGTTCGGCCAGCGATATCGACATCTCGTCGTAGATCGACATGTTCGTGGTCAGGTTCGGATAAGCCACCTTGGCCGGTCCGATTTCGATGTCATCGCAGCGCAGGAGCAGTTCGTCGAACACCGCGCGGAGCTCCGCGCGGGCCAGCATGGCGCCCAGGCAGTGATGCGGTCCGCCGCCCCCGAAGGCCACCTGGGGGTTGGGCTGACGGCCGATGTCGAAGGTGAACGGTGATTCGAAGACCTCCTCGTCGCGGTTCGCCGAACGCAGCATCGACACCACCCGCTCGCCCCGCGCGATGCGCTGGCCATCCATCTCCACATCCACCTTCGCGGTGCGCGTCCAGTACGCCACCGGGGACGCCCAGCGCAACACCTCCTCGACCGCGCTGGGCCGCACCGCTTCCTGCTCGCGATAGCGCTCGATCTGCTCCGGGTTCTCCACGAACGCCTGCAGCCCGGTGGCCATCGCGTTCTTGGTGGTGTCGCTGCCGGCGAACGCCAACACAAAGAAGAAGAATTCGAGTTCGTTGGCTGGCAGGCTGAATTGCTCACCGTCTTCGCCGGTGATCACCGCGGTCGCCAGCGTGCTCCAGATGTCGTCGGCGGGATTGCGCCGCTTGTCGGCGGTGAGCTCCATCGCGTACCCGAAGATGTTGGCGTAGAGATCGGTTTCGTCCTGCCGGCTCAGTCGCGCCTCCGGCGAGTTGGCCTTCAATATGCGGTCCAGGCAGTCGAAGATGCGCGGCCGGTCGTCCTCCGGTATGCCGATGATGTCGCCGATGACCGTCATCGGCAGGGCGTCGGCGACGTCCTCGATCCAGTCGCCGCCCCCCTCGGCCAGCAGACGGTCGATCATGCGCGCGGCCCGCGCCCGGATGCCCTCCTCGAGTTTGGCGATCGCCCGCGGATTGAACGCGTTCGAGATGAGCTTGCGGCGCTTGTTCAGCTCGGGCGGGTCCATGTTGATGATGGTCGGATACGACGCGAACATCCCGACCGGCTGGATGAGTGGGCCGTCGACCGCGGTGAAAGAGTCGACATCACGATGCAGCCGGACCGTGTGCCGGTGCTTGGTGGTCACCCAGAACTCGCGCTGGACACCCCCAGGAAAAAGCGCGGCGACACCCGGGGTCAGGTCGTGGCGGAAAATCGGCCGGCTGCGCCGCAACTCCGCGAACAATTCGTCGGGAAATCCGTTGCGCCACAGGGCGAAGTCGGAAAGGTCCACTGCCGCAGCCGTCATCTTCAAACCCCGCTCTGCCCGGACGCGCCTGGCGCCGCGTTGACGTTCAATGCTTAAAATAGTAAAAATAGACCTTGTCGTCGAACCGCGGTGAGTGAAGGGCGGCCCAGTTGCGCTCGGCTCGCCTTGGTCAGGGCGGGATATGGAGAGCGCGTGACGCATACAATTTCGGACCCGGCGTCTGATTCGGCCGGAGATCCCTCCGAACGCGAGTTCGGACAGGTCGGCATTGCGCTGTCGACCTACCGGTTCCCGACGGGCTGGTTCATCGTTTGCTTCGGCTCCGACCTGGCCGCCGGTCAGGTCAAGCGCGCCCATTACTTCGGTGAGGAACTCGTCATCTTTCGCACCGAGTCCGGCCAGGTGCATGTGATGGACGCCTATTGCCAGCACCTTGGCGCCAACCTGGGCGTCGGCGGCACCGTGGAAGGCGAGAACGTCGTCTGCCCCTGGCACGGCTGGCGCTGGCGGGGTGACGGCACCAATGCGCTGATCCCTTACAGCAAGATCGGTTGCAAGAACAACGTCCGCATCCGCACCTACCCGAGCATGGAGTGGCACGGCTTCGTCCTCGCGTGGCACGAGCGTCACGGCCGGGCGCCGTACTGGCAGCCCCCGGTGCTGCCCGAACTGGAAACCAACGAGTACTACCCGCTGCACCCGCACACCCAGATGCTCAACCGGGTAAAGGTGCACCCGCAGATGATCATCGAGAACGCCGCCGACCCGTACCACGTGCAATACGTGCACAAGGCCGCCAATCCCGCCACCACCGCGTCGTTCGAGGTGTCCGGCTACCACTTGCACGCGACCGTCAACGCCCATTTCGGCGGCGGCCGCGCGTCGACCTGGCTGACCCCCAACGGGCCGGTCGACGCCAAGATCATTTACGACAACTACTCGCTGGGGCTGGGGGTCGTCCGCTTCCCCAGCGAGCTGGTGGCCACGGTCCAGGTCACGGGGCAGACGCCGGTGGACGAGGACTACACCGATTACTTCTACACGCAGGCATCCGTCCGCGAGCCGGGCGACACGGGCGACGTGCCGACCGGCCGCGCGGCCAAATTCCTTGCGCTGCAACAAGAGGTCATCAAACAGGACTTCTTCACGTGGGAGAACATGAAGTACCTGGAGAAGCCGAACCTGGCGCCCGAAGAGGCACACGACTACGCCGCCCTTCGCCGCTGGGCGCACCGCTTCTACCCGGGCACGCAGCCCTCGCCGTCCGACTTCGGCTACACCGTCGACGGTGAGCCCGACCCGACGGCCGCGAAAGCCTAGTCGGAAGCCCCTGGAAGCCTCATGTGCCCCGACCGGAGCGGACCTCTCGGGCCCTCCGATTTCGGCGTCGAGAGTTTCACGGTCCCGGCCGTGCTCGACCGGCGCGCCGCACAGTATCCCGACCGGGTGATGATGTCGATCGCCGGTGTCGAGGTGACCTTCGAGCAGATGCGCCAGCGGTCCTGCGCCGCCGCGAACATGCTCGCGGACTTGGGCGTCGGCCGCGGCGATTGCGTGGCCTTGTTCACCGGCACCTGCCCGGAATGGGTCTACTTCTGGCTGGGTGCGGCGCGCATCGGCGCGGTGAGCGCGGCGGTCAATGCCGCGAACAAAGGGGACTTCCTGCTGCACACCCTGCGGCTGTCGCAGGCCAGGGTGATCCTGACCGATGCCGAGCGCCGGCCCCGGCGTGGACGAGGTTGCCGGCGCGTTGGACACCGTACCGAGCGTTGTGCTGCAAGGCGATTCACTCGAGGCGGCGCTGAGCCGAGACGCCCGCGAGCCGGTCGCAGACGTTGGCGCGGCGGCGGGGGAGGTGGGCTGCCTGTTCTATACGTCGGGCACCACCGGCCCATCGAAAGCGGTTGCGACGACGTGGCATTACCTGTTTTCGGTGGCCGCGACCGTGGCGTCGGCCTGGGAATTGCGCGCCGGGGAGGTGCTGTGGACGGCGATGCCGCTGTTTCACCTGAGCGCCGCACCCAGCGTGCTGGCCCCGATGCTGCTCGGCGCGACGACCGTGTTGGCGCAGGCGTTTCACCCCAGCGAGGTGTGGGACGACATCCGCTCCCGCGGTGCCATCGGCTTCGTGGGCGCCGGCGCGATGGTTTCGATGCTGCAGAACCTGCCCGCGGATCCGCGCGACGCCCAGCTGCCGTTGCGGTTCATCTCCGCGGCCCCGATCGACGCCAAGGCCTATCGCGACATCGAAAAGCGTTACCGCTGCCGGATCGTCACGATGTACGGGATGACCGAGGCGTTTCCGATTGCCGTCAAGGCCCTGGCCGACGACGGGGTTCCCGGAACGTCGGGTCGACCGAATCCCAATTTCGATGTGCGCATCGTCGACGAAAGCGGCGATCCGTTGCCCGCCGGCGCAGTCGGGGAGATCGCCTGCCGGCCCAACTACCCGCACGTGATGAGCGAAGGCTATGTCGGCCAAGGCTTGCGGGTGGTTCCACACCAGGAATGGTTTCGCACCGGCGACCTCGGCCGGCTCGACACCGAGGGAAACCTGACATACGTCGACCGCAGGAAAGATTCGCTGCGCCGGCGCGGTGAAAACGTTTCCTCGGTCGAAGTGGAGACCGTTGTCATGCGCCATCCCGCCGTGGCCGAGGCCGCCGCGGTCGGGGTGCCCAGCGCGTTGGGCGAAGACGACATCCTGGTGGTCGTGACGTTGCGGCCCGGGGCCACACTGGATTACACCGAGCTGCTCGATTTCTGCGCAACCCGGATGCCGTACTTCTGCGTTCCGAGATTCGTGGAGACTGTCAGCGAACTCCCGAAGAATGTCATCGGGCGGATACGTAAAGACTTATTGCGCGAGCGGGGGGTGACTCGGGAGGCGTGGGATCGTGAAGCTCAGGGCTATATCGTTAGCCGTTAAGTTACGTTAATGTTACGTAAACGTCGGCTAGTTACCTTACTGTTACATTCGTCCGCTCGTTGGCAGTCGTTTTCCGGGAGAGGCTGGAGACCAACATGACCATGTCCTATCAGGAACAGCAAATGCTGCAGGCCGCCACGGGTCGTGCCGCCATCCTCAACCTGAACGCCCGGCACAACCGGGCCTACTCCGAGGGCGATCGCGAGCGCTGGATCGCCACGTTCCGTCACGCCGGCGCCACCTACCACCGTGATGGCGACACGTTCGACGATTTGCGCGCGGCCTTCGACGGCGGTGACGGACAACGGCTCGTCACGGTCGACCACGAGATCCGCGTCGACGGGGTCAACGCGACACAGCGTTGCGTCGCCGTGCTTTTCGCCGCCATGTATGGCGACACCACGCTGCGGGCCACCGGGATATTCCGCGACACCCTGATCTACGAGCGCGGCGGTTGGTACTTCACTTCCCGTGCGCTACAATGGGATTCGGTGCCGAGTCGGCACCCGCTCGTTATGTGAGCGGCGTGGACCCGGACCTCAGTTACCAGCTGGCCTTCGGCACGTACGAAGACGCGTTGCGAATGGTCGGCGCGACGAGCGAGCCGCGCACCGCCGCCACCGCGGTGAGCGGGGCGCGCATTCAGTTGTTCGCGGCGATGGTCCACGACGGCAATCGTTCCTACTGGGATGCCGAGTTCGCCCGTGGGAAATGGGGAGGTCTGCTGGCGCCCCCGGCCTTGCTGATGGGGTGGCTGATCCCTCCGCCGTGGGAGCCGCAGGGCAGGCCGCCGGTGGCATCGCTGGTGCTGCGAGTCCCGCTGCCGGGCACCACATTCATCAACGCGGCCAACGATGTCGAGTTCGCGGCGCCCATCGTTGAAGGCGACGTGCTCACCGTCGTCGAGGAACTGGTGTCGGTGTCACCGGAGAAGGGGACGCGGCTGGGCGTCGGTCATTTCGTCGAGACGCTGGAGACCTATCGCCGGCAGGACGAGACGGTGGTCGCCAAGTGCCGGAACACCCTGTTCCGCTTCACGCCGGGAGCATCCCCATGACCGGAGGCGGGCTGATATTCGACGAGATCACCGTTCCGGTCGACCTGCCCGAGGTGGTCGACCACATCAGCTACCAGCGCGTGGTGGAAAACGCGGGAGCGACGTGGGACTACTTCCCGGGCCATTTCGACCCCGAATACGCGCGACGCCAAGGCAACCCGACGATCTACGTCAACACGATGCACCTCGCGGGCTTCGCCGACCGCGTCGCTACCGATTGGGCGGGCCCGAGCAGCCGCGTGGTGCGGCGCTCCTTGCGGCTGATGGGCTCGGTGTACGCCGGTGACACCATGATCGGCCGCGGACGCGCGGTGGCCAAGCGGCGGGACACCTCGGTGGACCCGCCGCGCTGCCTTGTCGACATCCAGATCCAAGTGACCAATCAACACGGCGCGCTGTGCTGCCCGGTCGAGCTCACCCTGCAGATGCCGAATGCCGACCGATGAGGAGGTAGCAGCCCTGCATCTCGCGGCCTGCCGGCGGTTCGGCGAGGCCGTTCGGTCGGCGCACGGCAGATGGGATCGGCGCTCCCCATGCGACGAGTGGGATGCACGGGGGGTGCTAGAGCACGTGATCGGTTTTCACGACGTACTCGTGTTGCGCCCGTTGGGATTGAAGCCCGACCGGCCACGCGAAGATCCGCGGGTGCGATGGCAATTGACCTACAGCGCGCTGACGGAGGCCTTCGAACCAGGCAGGGCAACACAACTCGATGCGTTCAAGCTGCTACCGAACCTGACGCGCGATGTCTTGGTGCACACCTGGGACCTCGCCCGCGCGGTAGGGGCAGACGACCGGCTTGATACCGCGTGGTGCCAGTTGTTCTACGCCGGCCTACCCGCGGATCTGCAGGCCTTGAGTTCCTCGGGGATGTTCAAGGCCCCGGTTGCGGCGCCCGGCGAAAGCGATTCGCAGGCCAAGCTTCTTGCGCGGCTCGGTCGCGATCCTTCATGGCGACCGGACGTTTCATAGCGGCGGCAGCTGCCCTTTGCATACCAGCGTCTGAAGCTCGATGTATTCGTGGAGGCCCTCCGGGCCGAACTCGCGCCCGATGCCCGATTGCTTGAACCCACCGAACGGGGCGCCGATGTCAAGCGTGTACATGTTGATGCCGTACGTGCCGGTGCGCACACCGGCGGCGATCTCCAAGCCGTGTGCGATGTCGGAGGTCCACACCGAACCGGCCAACCCGTAGTCGCTCTCGTTGGCGATTCGGATTGCGTCGTCCTCATCGCGGTAGCGCAGCACGGTCAAGACCGGACCGAAGATCTCCTCCCTGGCGATGCGCATGTCGTTGGTGGCGTCGGCGAACAGCGTTGGCCGCACATACCAGCCGCGCGTTGACGGGCTGTCCTGGCCGCCGAGGACGACGCGGGCGCCTTCGGCCTGGCCGGACTTGATGTAGTCCTGGACCCGTCGTTGTTGCCGTTGCGCGACAAGGGGTCCGATGTCGGTGGCGTCGTCGGCCGGGTCGCCGACGTTGAGGGCCGACATCATGTCGGCCAGCGCGTCGACGACCTCGTCGTGCCGCCGGTCGCTGACCAGGATGCGGGTCTGGGCGACGCAGGCCTGCCCGTTGTTCATCAGGCCGGCGGTTTTCAACCCGGCCACCGTCTTGCCGACGTCGGCGTCGTCGAGAATAATCGCCGCGGACTTGCCGCCGAGTTCCAGGCTCACGCGCTTGAGCTGTTCGCCGCACAGGGCGGCGATGCGGCGCCCGACGGCACTGGAGCCGGTGAACGCGATCTTGTCCACACCGGGGTGGCGCACCAACGCCTCGCCGATGTCGGGTCCGCCGGGCAGCACCGAGACCACCCCTTCGGGCAGGTCCAGCTGCTCGATCATTTCCGCCAACCACAAAGCGTCCAAGGGTGTTTCGGGTGCGGGTTTGATGATGACCGTGCACCCCGCGATCAACGCCGGGATCAGTTTGGGCATGATCAAGAACTGCGGAACGTTCCACGGCACGATCGCGCCGACCACGCCGACCGGGGCCCTGCGCAGGTGCACTTCGCCGAGCACGCCCTGGCGCCGTTCCTCCCACGGGAAGTCGCGCGCGGCGGCCAACGCGAGATGCATCAGCGACGCCGCGGCCGCCGCTTGGCCCAGCCGGCTGAAACTGCGCGGGGAGCCCATTTCGTCGGTGATGAGGTCGGCCATCTCCTCGATGTGGCCGGCGTAGATCGCGGCGAGCTGTTCGACCTTGGCCATGCGCTCGGCAGGGGTCATCCGGGGCCACGGGCCGTGGTCGAAGGCGTGTCGCGCAGCGGCGACGGCGGCGTCGACGTCCTCGGGCCCGGCCAACTGGACGTGGCCGATCGGTTCTTCGGAGTGCGGGGAGATGACGGCGAGCTGCTGGGGGTTGGCGGGCTTGCGCCACTGCCCCCCTATGAAGAGTTCGTCGTAGGTCCGATGGTCGGATTTTTCTGTCATCGGGGGCACTTCCTTGCGCGGGGATGAGGCCGTGACCGTAACTTCGCTATTGACGCTAACATAGCAAAAAAGAAGGATGGCGCCGTGGCAAGGAAGCCGACATGAATAGCGATTGGCGCAGTTACCCCTTCCAGTTGGTGCCCGGCGACAGCCAACTGGATTTCCCCGCCGCCGAGGGCGAACACCCGGATCAGGAGTCGGACACCTGGTTCATCGCAGGGCAGCTCGATGCCGCCGAGACCGACCGGTCGTTTGCGTTCTTGACCATCTTCAACAAGAACCAACCCGGGGGAACGGTCGTCGCCGATTTCTACACGATGGCGCTATTCGACCTCGACACCGGTGATTACGGCACCTACACCGACTACGACATGCCGCCGGTCAACATGGAACCGGGGGCGCAACGCAAATTGGCCATGGCCGCAGGCTATCTCGACATCAGCTACCAGAGCAGTGCCGGCACCGCGTCGTGGGCCACGTGCCGAGATGCCGATGGCCAGTTGCTGCCTTACACCTATCGAGTCAGCCTGGTGGGCCAGGATCACCAGGGTCGGTCCATGCGGTTGGACTTGGTCATCACGCCAACACGCGCACCGACACCGGTGGGGGCATCGACGTACAACGGGAAGATCGTCTGCTTCGGCCAAAGCGACACGTACTCGTATTTCCAGACCGGTCTGTCGATGACCGGAACGTTGCGCTGGGGCGAGACGGTCGAGGAGGTTTCCGGAAGCAGCGGACATGTGGACCGGCAGTGGTTCCCGAAGTATCCCGGCGGCGGCGGAAGCGGGGGAGACCCGCGGGCCAGGTCACACGAATGGCGCACGATCAATTTCGACAACGGTGTCGACCTGAGCATCTGGCGGCAGTTCGACCGCACGAACGGCAATGCGCTGCAACCCTTTACCGGTTTGACGACGAGTCATCCCGACCCCGCCATCGCGCCCGAGTGCGCCGAAGACGTGGAGGTCACCGTCAGCAGCTACGTGAAATGGCCGACTGCCGTCCGGCCCCTGGTACGTCCGGTGGCTCCAGCTCGATACATGGCCGACCGGCACCGGATTACCTGCGCCACACTGCAACTGGACCTCGTCGGCGAGCCGCTGGTGCCGGCCCCGGCGCACGGCCTGCCAATCGAGTACATGGAAGGACCGTACCGCTACCAGGGAACGCTCTGGGGTAAACCGGTGAGCGGCTTCGCGTTCAACGAACGATCGTTGGCGCTGTATCGGGACTGGGAACTGGTTGAGGTGCTGGCTACCACCGTTGCCGACGTCAACCCCGACCTGCAGTCGGTGGTCGATCAGCTGGTGCCGTTGGTGGCCGCGGGCCGTCGCGGCGCAGCGGTCGAACTGCTGAACGGGGCGCTGCCCGTGCAAAACGACATGCTCGCAACCCTTCTCGACGATCTGATCGCCGTGCTGTCCGAAGGGCAGTCAGCCGACGGGAGCTGACCCGGCAAGCGCCCGGGCCCACGCGATGTGGCGGTGCTGTAGCCCCGGCTCGTTGCGGCCGAACAGCAGATGGTCGCTGGCGCCCGACTCGAGGTTGGCCTGCAAGCCTTCGACCAGGCGGTAGTCCTCGTCGCGCACCGTGGCGTGGGCGTACTCGAAGACGGCTTGCGCCCCGGCGGCCACCGATTCGTCAGAAAGGTCCAGCGGGGTCGAGTTCTGGTGCACGGTAATCGATCTCCCCGGCCGGTCACCGGGGTAGATCCGGAACAGCTCACCGTTGGCGATGGTCACCGACAGCACGATGTTGGGGAACAGCGCGTAGATCACGACCATGTTGTGGAACG
Organism: uncultured Actinomycetota bacterium; assembly: GCA_963850895.1. GTDB lineage: Bacteria > Actinomycetota > Actinomycetes > Mycobacteriales > Mycobacteriaceae > Mycobacterium. The sequence goes on from CAWKNK010000020.1 coordinate 35,908, forward strand.
GATCCCACTGCTCTTCGGGGACTTCGTCCAACGCCAGGATCGTGTTGAGCGGGAAGATCAACCTGTGGTGCGGTCCGAACGCGTCGAAAACCGTGCAGTTGCTGCGGGCGAGGGTGGCGAAGGTCTGCTGGTGCACGGTGGCGAAATGGTAGTTCTCCGAAAAGGTGTCGACCGCGAGCTTCCAATTGATCGGACGGTCGAGCACCTTCTCGCCCAGCGGCGACCACCGCCCGATGCCCCAGGAATCGAGCTCGTCGGCCAGGGGACCGAGGTGTGCGGCGACGTCCAAGCTGGCCCCAGGATCCAATGCGATCCAAAGGAATCCGGCGAACTCGGCGGCCGGAAGTTCGGTCAGACCGTCGGCCTTGACGGTTACATTGCTTTGGCGGCGACCCGCAGCGCCCGGCTTCGCCGCGCTTGCGATCGCCGCGCCGGGGAAGCCCTCACGGCCGGGTAGGCCCACCAATCGCCCGGTGTTGTCGTACGTCCACGCGTGGTACGGGCACGTGAACCGCTTCGCGCTGCCGCAACCCGTCGCCACCTGCGACTGGCGGTGCAGGCAGACGTTGTCGAATGCTTTGACCGAACCATCGGCCGTCCTGGTCAGCAGAATCGACCGCCCCATCACCGTCTTGGTGCAGTACGCGCCGGGGCCGGGCAGCTCCGAGACGTAGCCGACCAGCTGTGGGCTGGCCATCACCATGGCCCGGTCCCGGTCGTGGCGCTCGGTCGACGTGTAGGCCCGTGCCTCGACCCGGTGCTCGGCCGGGGCGAGATCGGTGGTCTTGTCGCGCGCCAACTTCAAGGCGCGGCGGGTGAGGTCGATCAGCTGGTCGCGTTCCATCCACCCAGTACAGACCTTGCCACAGTTGTAAGGTCAAGGGGTGGCTGAGCAGTTGCTGATCGGCGACGTCACGGCCCTGACCGGGATCGCGTCCGGCCGCATCCGCCACTACGAGAAAATCGGTTTACTGCGCGCCGAGCATCTATCCAACGGCTATCGGGTCTTCGACGTCGAGCAGGTGCTCGACCTGCTGCGCATCGATCTGATGAGAAGTCTCGGCGTCAGCATCAATGACATTCAGCGCTTGATCGAAGGCGGGCGCACCACGCTGGCGGGGGTCCTCGACGAGCACCGGACCTTGTTGATGCGGCAGCGGGACCGGCTGGATCAGTTGATCGCGGTCATCGACCGATCCCGCGTCGAGTCCCGCGCCGCCACCGATTGCCCCGACGCCGACGTCAACGAGGACATCCTGCGCAGGCTGGCGACCACGCACCGCGACAGCATCGGGGTCATCGGGCGGCTCAGCGCGCCGCTGTCTGCGCCCGTCGCCACCATGTACGCCGACCTGTTCGACGAGTGGGACTTGCCGGTTCCGGCCTTGTTCGGGCAGATGGTTCTGCCGCCGGCGGCCAGCACCCTGCTGGCGCAGTTGGCCGAGACACCGGGACGTCAGGTGCTGTTCGACCGGTTGCGCAACCTCGCCGGCGACGTGATCGGGTTGGGCGACGATCGGGAGGCGGCAACGGAACTCGCACGCAGCTGGATCGACAAACAACTGGCCGACCCGCTGCCCGACGACGTGGTGGGCGTGCTTCGGGGCGTGCAGCCGTCGTTGGAACGTGACCCCGTGATCGTGCAGGGATTCCGGGCCTGGGCGGGATCGATCAACCCGGCGGCCGCCCACTTCCTGGACGAGATCGCCGTTCAGACCGCTCGCCGCGGCCTGGAGGCCGTGCGCGTCATCGTGCTGCCCGCTGCGATGCGGACCCAAACCAACGATGCGGCACTGTGATACAGATGTGACCAGTGTGGCCAATGTGTCAGATGGTGTTCCTGTCGTACTCTGTCGCTTGTGTCATCGGTTTCGCGGCGCGACCTGCTCAAATTCGCGGCCGCGACCCCAGCCTTCCTCGGTCTGGGTGTCGCGGGTGCGTCGCTGCGCCCCGCACCGGCGTCGGCGTCGCTCGGCACCCTGTTGGACTATGCGGCCGGGGTGATCACCGCCAGCCAGATCAGGGCCGCCGGCGCGGTGGGCTCGATCCGGTACGTCTCGGACCGGCGCCCCGGCGGCGACTGGATGCTTGGCAAGCCGATCCAAGTCGCCGAGGCACGTGATCTCTAACAGCAACGGGCTGAAGATCGTCTCGTGTTACCAGTACGGCAAGGCAGGCACCGCCGACTGGCTCGGCGGCGCCAACGCCGGACTCCAGCACGCGCAGCGTGGCTGGCAACTGCACGCCGCCGCGGGCGGGCCCGCCACCGCGCCCGATCTACGCCTCGATCGACGACGATCCGTCCTATGACCAGTACAAACAGCTGGTTGCGCCCTACCTGCGGGCCTGGGAGTCGGTGATCGGTCATCAGCGGGTAGGCGTGTACGCCAACTCCAAGACCATCGACTGGGCGCTGCACGACGGCATGGGCTCGTACTTCTGGCAGCACAACTGGGGCTCGCCCAGGGCTACACCCACCCCGCCGCCCATCTGCATCAGGTCGAGATCGACAAGCGCAGCGTCGGCGGGGTCGGGGTGGACATCAACGAAATCCTCAAGCCCCAATTCGGGCAGTGGGACTAGACTCCCGAGCGTCTGAACCGTTACCGGCGCCCGGCCACTTCAGAAAATTCCAGCAAACACTCGTATCGCTCGTTTTTCGGTGGACGGGCGTGGACTGCCGACCGAGCAGGTGCGTCGAGCGGGCTCGACGCGCGACCGGACGACCGAAAATTTTTACATAACGATTACGATAACAATAACTGCTTTGATCTGCGCAGTTGTAGCTACTCGACCGTAACCACCTGCATGCAGGACGTTTGTCCCGGCGCCCGGCGCGGCCGATTAGACCCGGTGTTACCCACGACACGGTTACCCGTGCGTAGAACTCACCAGTAACCGATCACCGCGCAAAACGGGGGTCGATCCTTATGACACTCTTAGTACAGCCGATGCAGTCCGCCGCGCCGCCCGACCCACCCGGGCGGTCCGCGACAACGCACCGGTCAGCCATGCCCGGTTGATTCGACGGGGAATCGCCGAACACCGCCCGCAGCGGTGGTGACCGGCCGACACGAACGCGATACGTAAAGACGCATGCAGGGAGACAGAGAAGGTGACGATCCACGAGCACGACAGGGTGTCCGCTGATCGCGATGGAAACGGCCCCGCACGCGGCAGCCGGGGAGACCCACGCTCTGGTCGACCGTCTGAATGCCGGCGAGCCGTACGCCGTGGCGTTCGGCGGCCAGGGCAGCGCCTGGCTGGAAACCCTCGAAGAGCTGGTGTCCTCGGCCGGCATCGAGTCCGAGCTGGCAACGCTGGCCGGTGAGGCGGAGCTGCTGCTCGAGCCGGTGGCCAAAGAGCTGGTCGTCGTCCGTCCGATCGGCTTCGAGCCGCTGACGCTGGGTGCGCGCGCTGGCCGCCGAGGAGCCGGTCCCGTCGGACAAGCAGCTGACCTCGGCGGCGGTGTCGGTACCCGGCGTGCTGCTGACCCAGATCGCCGCCGTCCGCGCGCTGGCGCGCCAGGGCATGGACCTGTCAGCCACCCCGCCGGTGGCCGTCGCCGGGCATTCCCAGGGCGTGCTGGCCGTCGAGGCGCTCAAGGCCGCGGGTGCCAAGGACGTCGAGCTGCTGGCGTTGGCCCAGCTGATCGGTGCCGCCGGCGACGCTGGTGGCCCGCCGGCGCGGGATCTCCGTGCTCGGCGACCGCCCGCCGATGGTGTCGGTGACCAACGCCGACCCCGAGCGGATCAGCCGAGCTGCTCGACGAGTTCGCGCAGGATGTCCGCACCGTGCTGCCGCCGGTGCTGTCGATCCGCAACGGCCGGCGCTCGGTCGTCATCACCGGCACGCCCGAGCAGCTGTCGCGGTTCGAGCTGTACTGCCAGCAGATCGCGGAAACGGAGGCCGCCGACCGCAAGAACAAGGTGCGCGGTGGGGCGGTCTTCTCGCCGGTGTTCGATCCGGTGCAGGTCGAGGTCGGCTTCCACAGCCCTCGGTTGGCCGACGGCATCGACATCGTTGGCGCGCTGGGCCGAGAAGGTTGGCCTCGACGTCGCGCTGGCCCGCGAGCTGACCGAAGCCATCCTGGTGCGCCAGGTCGACTGGGTCGACGAGATCACCGTGCTGCACGACGCCGGAGCGCGCTGGATTCTCGACCTGGGACCCGGCGACATCCTGACCCGGCTCACCGCGCCGGTGATCCGCGGCCTGGGCATCGGCATCGTGCCCGCCGCCACCCGCGGCGGCCAGCGCAACCTGTTCACCGTCGGCGCCGTGCCCGAGGTGGCCGGGCCGTGGTCGACCTACGCCCCGACCGTCGTTCAGCCTGCCCGACGGCTCGGTCAAGCTGTCGACGAAGTTCACCCGGCTGACCGGCCGCTCGCCGATCCTGCTGGCGGGCATGACGCCGACCACGGTCGACGCCAAGATCGTCGCCGCCGCGGCCAACGCCGGGCACTGGGCCGAGCTGGCCGGCGGCGGCCAGGTCACCGAGGCAAGTCTTCGACGGCCGCATCGACGAGCTCTCCACCCTGCTCGAGCCGGGCCGCACCTATCCAGTTCAACGCGCTGTTCCTCGACCCGTATCTGTGGAAGCTGCAGGTCGGCGGCAAGCGGCTGGTGCAGAAGGCGCGTCAGTCCGGCGCGCCGATCGACGGCGTGGTGGTCAGCGCCGGCATCCCCGACCTCGAGGAGGCCGTCGAGCTGATCGAGGAGCTGAACGACGTCGGCATCAGCCACGTCGTGTTCAAGCCCGGCACGGTCGAGCAGATCCGCTCGGTCATCCGCATCGCCGCCGAGGTGCCCACCAAGCCGGTGATCGTGCACATCGAGGGCGGCCGCGCCGGTGGCCACCACTCCTGGGAGGACCTCGACGACCTGCTGCTGGCCACGTACTCCGAGTTGCGGTCGCGCCCCAACATCACCGTCTGCGTGGGCGGCGGCATCGGCACGCCCGAGCGGGCGGCCGAGTACCTGTCCGGCCGCTGGGCGCAGGCTGTACGGCTTACCCGCTGATGCCGGTCGACGGCATCCTGGTCGGGCACCGCGGCGATGGCCACCAAGGAGGCCACCACCTCGCCGTCGGTCAAGCGGATGCTGGTCGAGACGCAGGGCACCGACCAGTGGGTCGGCGCCGGAAAAGCCCTGGGCGGCATGGCTTCCAGCCGCAGCCAGCTCGGTGCCGACATTCACGAGATCGACAACACGCGCTTCGCGCTGCGGCCGGCTCCTCGACGAGGTTGCCGGTGACGCGGAGGCGGTCGCCGCAGCGCCGCGACGAGATCATCGCCGCGATGGCCGACACCGCCAAGCCGTACTTCGGCGACGTCGCCGACATGACCTACCTGCAGTGGCTGCAGCGCTACGTCGAGCTGACCATCGGTGAGGGCAACTCCACCGCCGACACCGCCGCACCGGGCAGCCCGTGGCTGGCCGACACGTGGCGCGACCGATTCGCAGCAGATGCTGCAGCGCGCCGAGGCCCGGCTGCACGCAATGGACTCCGGCCCGATCGAGACGCTGTTCGACGGACGAGGCGCTGCTGGAGAGGCCCGCCGACAGGCCATCGCCGCGCTGCTGGCCCGCTACCCCGACGCCGAAGACCGTGCAGCTGCACCCGGCCGACGTGCCGTTCTTCGTCCAGCTGTGCAAGACGCTGGGCAAGCCGGTCAACTTCGTGCCGGTGATCGACAAGGACGTGCGCCGCTGGTGGCGCAGCGACTCGCTGTGGCAGGCGCACGATGCCCGCTACGACGCCGACCAGGTGTGCATCATCCCGGGTACTGCGGCCGTCGCCGGCATCACCCGGGTCGACGAGCCGGTCGGCGAATTGCTGGACCGCTTCGAGCAGGCCGCCGTCGACGAGGTGCTGGCCGCCGGCGGCGCAGCCACGGCCCGTCGCGTCGCGTCGGCGGGGCCGCACCGACGTGACCGGTCCGCTGGCCGTGGTGCTCGACGCGCCCGACGTGCTGTGGGCCGGCCGCACCGCGACCAACCCGGTCCACCGGATCGCCGACCCCGGCGAGTGGCAGGTGCACGACGGGCCCGGGGAGTCGCCGCGCCACGCACTCGTCCACCGGTGCGCGGCTCGAGGTCGCCGGCGACCGAGCGTCGTGCTGAGCGTGCCGCTGTCGGGCACCTGGATCGACATCCCGTTCACGCTGCCCGCCACGATCAGTCGACGGCGGCGCGCCCGGTGGTGTCCACCGAAGACGCCGCCACCGCGATGCGCGCGGTGCTGGCGATCGCCGCCGGCGTCGACGGGCCGGATTCCTGCCCGCCGGTCGTCGACGGGACGGCCACCGTGAAGGTCGGAATGGGACCCCGAAGCGGGTCGCCGACCACACCGGGGTCACGGCCACGTTCGGGGCGCCGCTGGCGCCCGGCCTGTCCGTCGTGCCCGACGCGCTGGTCGGCCGCTGCTGGCCGGCGGTGTTCGCCGCGATCGGCGCGGCGGTCACCGACACCGGCTTCCCGGTCGTCGAGGGCCTGCTGAGCCTGGTGCACCTCGACCACGCCGCCCGCGTGGTCGGCGCTGCTGCCCAACAGACCGGCCGAATTGGCCGTCACCGCAACGGCTTCGGCGGCCACCGATACCGAAGTCGGCCGCGTCGTCCCGGTCTCGGTGACGGTCGCCGACGCCGACGGTACGATGCTCGCCACGTCTCGAGGAGCGGTTCGCGATCCGCGGACGCACCGGTGCGGCCGAGCTGACCGATCCGGTGCGGGCCGGGGGAGCGGTGTCGGAGAACGCCACCGACACCCCGCGCCGCCGCCGCCGCGACGTCACGCTCACCGCGCCGGTCGACATGCGGCCGTTCGCCGTGGTCTCCGGTGACCACAACCCGATCCACACCGACCGGGCCGCCGCGCTGCTGGCCGGCCTGGAATCGCCCATCGTGCACGGCATGTGGCTGTCGGCCGCGGCCCAGCACGTCGTCACCGCCACCGACGGCGAGGCCCGGCCCGCCGGCCCGGCTGATCGGCTGGACCGCCCGTTTCCTGGGCATGGTGCGAGCCGGGCGACGAGGTCGACTTCCGGGTCGACCGCGTCGGAATCGACCAGGGCGCAGAGGTTTTGGAGGTCGCCGCCCGCGATCGGGTCCGAGCTGGTGATGTCGGCGACGGCGCGGCTGGCCGCGCCCAAGACGGTGTACGCGTTCCCGGGCCAGGGCATTCAGCACAAGGGCATGGGCATGGAGGTCCGTGCCCGGTCCAAGGCCGCCCGCAAGGTGTGGGACAACGCGGACAAGTTCACCCGCGACACGCTGGGCTTCTCGGTGCTGCACGTGGTCCGCGACAACCCGACCAGCCTGATCGCCGTCCGGCGTGCACTACCAGCACCCCGAGGGCGTGCTGTACCTGACGCAGTTCACCCAGGTCGCGATGGCCACCGTCGCGGCCGCCCAGGTCGCCGAGATGCGCGAGCAGGGCGCGTTCGTCGAGGGCGCGATCGCCTGCGGTCACTCCGTCGGCGAGTACACCGCGCTGGCCTGCGTGACCGGCGTCTACGAGCTGGAAGCATTGCTGGAGGTGGTGTTCCACCGCGGCTCGAAGATGCACGACATCGTGCCGCGCGACGAGCTGGGCCGCTCCAACTACCGGCTGGCCGCGATCCGGCCGTCGCAGATCGACCTGGCCGACGCCGACGTTACCGGCGTTCGTCGCCGAGATCGCCGGCGCACACGGTGAATTCCTGCAGATCGTGAACTTCAACCTGCGCGGCTCGCAGTACGCGATCGCCGGCACGGTCCGCGGTCTGGAGGCGCTGGAGGCCGAGGTGGAGCGGCGTCGCGAGATCACCGGCGGCAAGCGCTCGTTCATCCTCGTGCCCGGGCATCGACGTGCCGTTCCACTCGCGTGTGCTGCGGGTCGGGGTCGCCGACTTCCGCCGCTCGCTGGAGCGCGTCATGCCCCGCGACAAGGATCCCGACGCTGATCATCGGGCGCTACATCCCGAACCTGGTGCCGCGGCCGTTCACCCTGGACCGCGACTTCATCCAGGAGATCCGGGATCTGGTGCCCGCCGAGCCGCTCGACGAGATCCTCGCCGACTACGACACCTGGCGTGACGAGAAGCCGCGCGAGCTGTGCCGCAAGGTCGTCATCGAGCTGCTGGCCTGGCAGTTCGCCAGCCCGGTGCGCTGGATCGAAACCCAGGACCTGCTGTTCATCGAGGAGGCCGCGGGCGGCCTGGGTGTGGAGCGGTTCGTCGAGATCGGCGTGAAGTCCGCGCCGACCGTCGCCGGGCCTGGCCACCAACACCCTGAAGCTGCCCGAATACGCCCACAGCACAGTGGAAGTGCTCAACTCCGAGCGCGACGCCGCGGTGCTGTTCGCCACCGACACCGATCCGGAGCCCGAGCCCGAGTCGGACGATGCCGGCCGAGGTCCGAGGCCGCCGGACGGCGCGCCGAACCCGCAACGCCGCGCCGGCCGCGCTGCGCCCGCCGCCGCGCTCCTCGGGCGCTCCGCGACCCGACGACATCGCGTTCGACGCCGCCGACGCCACGCTGGCGTTGATCGCGCTGTCGGCCAAGATGCGCATCGACCAGATCGAGCCGCTGGACTCCATCGAGTCGATCACCGACGGTGCGTCGTCGCGGCGCAACCAGCTGCTGGTCGACCTGGGTTCCGAGCTGAACCTCGGCGCGATCGACGGCGCCGCCGAGGCCGACCTGGCCGCGCTGAAGTCGCAGGTCGACCAAGCTGGCCCGCACCTACAAGCCGTTCGGCCCGGTGCTTGTCCGACGCGATCAACGACCAGCTGCGCACGGTGCTCGGCCCGTCGGGCAAGCGGCCCGCGGCCATCGCCGAGCGGGTCAAGAAGACCTGGGAGCTCGGCGACGGCTGGGCCAAGCACGTCACCGTCGAGGTCGCGCTGGGCACCCGCGAGGGCAGCAGCGTTCGCGGCGGCGCCATCGGCGGCCTGCACGAGGGTGCGCTGGCCGACGCCGCCGCCGGTCGACAAGGTCATCGACGCCGCGGTGGCCGCGGTGGCCGCGCGCCGGGGAATCGCGGTGGCGCTGCCGTCGGCCGGCGGTGGCGGCGGTGCGACCGTCGACGCGGCCGCGCTGGGCGAGTTCGCCGAGCAGATCACCGGCCGCGACGGTGTGCTGGCCTCGGCCGCCCGCCTGGTGCTGGGCCAGCTCGGGTCTGGACGACGCCGGTCAGCGCGCCGCCGGCGGCCACCGACGCCGAGCTGATCGACCTGGTCACCGCCGAACTCGGCTCGGACTGGCCGCGGCTGGTGGCGCCGGTCGTTCGACGCCAGGAAGGCCGTCGTGTTCGACGACCGCTGGGCCAGCGCCCGCGAGGACCTGGTCAAGCTGTGGCTGGCCGACGAAGACGACATCGACGCCGACTGGGCGCGGCTGTCGGAGCGGTTCGAGGGCGCCGGCCACGTCGTCGCCACCCAGGCCAGCTGGTGGCAGGGCAAGGCACTGGCCGCCGGGCGCAACATCCACGCCTCGCTGTTCGGCCGGATCGCCGCGGGTGCGGAGAACCCGGACAAGGGCCGCTACAGCGACGAGGTCGCGGTGGTGACCGGTGCGTCGAAGGGTTCGATCGCCGCGTCGGTGGTCGGCCCAGCTGCTCGACGGCGGCGCGACCGTCATCGCCACGACGTCCAAGCTCGACGACGACCGGCTGGCGTTCTACCGCGACGCTGTACCGCGACCACGCCCGCTTCGGCGCGGCGCTGTGGGTGGTTCCGGCCAACATGGCGTCCTACTCCGACATCGACGCACTGGTCGAGTGGGTCGGCACTGAGCAGACCGAAAGCCTTGGGCCGCAGTCGATTCACATCAAGGACGCGCAGACCCCGACGCTGCTGTTCCCGTTCGCGGCGCCGCGGGTGGCCGGCGACCTGTCGGAGGCCGGCTCGCGCTCGGAGATGGAGATGAAGGTGCTGCTGTGGGCCGTGCAGCGGCTGATCGGCGGGCTGTCGGCGATCGGCGCCGAGCGCGACATCGCCTCGCGGCTGCACGTGGTGCTGCCCGGCTCGCCCGAACCGCGGCATGTTCGGCGGCGACGGCGCCTACGGCGAGGCCAAGTCGGCGCTGGACGCGGTGGTCAACGCGGTGGAAGGCCGAGTCGTCCTGGGCGCAGCGGGTCAGCCTTGGCCCACGCGCTGATCGGCTGGACCCGGGGCACCGGGCTGATGGGCCACAACGACGCGATCGTCGAGCGCGGTCGAAGAGGCCGGCGTGACCACCTACTCCACGGAGGAGATGGCGGCGATGCTGCTCGGCCTGTGCGACGTCGAGTCCAAGGTGGCCGCGGCCGCGCGCGCCGCTGCAAGGTCGACCTGACCGGCGGGCTCGGCGACGTCGAGCTCGACATGGCCGAACTGGCCGCCAAGGCCCGCGAGGAGGCCACGCGGCGAGGCCGGCCATCCGACGACGCCGACGGCCGCGGGCACCATCGCCGCGCTGCCGTCGCCGCCGCGCGGCTTCACGCCGGCCACCGCCGCCGGCGTGGGCCGACCTCGACGTCGACCCGGCCGACCTGGTGGTCATCGTCGGCGGCGCCGAACTCGGCCCGTACGGCTCGTCGCGCACCCGCTTCGAGATGGAGGTCGACAACGAACTGTCGGCCGCCGGTGTGCTCGAGCTGGCCTGGACCACAGGGCTGATCAAGTGGGAGGACGATCCGCAAGCCGGGCTGGTACGACACCGCATCCGGTGAGCTGGTCGACGAGGCCGAGCTGGTCGAGCGCTACCACGACGCCGTGGTCGAGCGCGTGCGGCATCCGCGAGTTCGTCGACGACGGCGCGATCGACCCCGATCACGCATCGCCGCTGCTGGTGTAGCGTGTTCCTGGACAAGGACTTCACGCTTCGTCGTGTCGTCGGAGGCCGACGCCCGCGGGCGTTCGTCGAGTTCGATCCCGAGCACACGGTCGTCGCGGCCGGTTCCCGACTCGCAGCGACTGGCAGGTTACCCGCAAGGCGGGCACCGAGATTCGCGTGCCGCGCAAGACCAAGCTGTCGCGGACCGTCGGCGCGCAGATCCCGACCGGGTTCGACCCGACGGTGTGGGGCATCAGCCAGGACATGGCCAGCTCGATCGACCGGGTGGCGCTGTGGAACATCGTCGCCACCGTCGACGCGTTCCTGTCCGTCGGGCTTCACCCCGACCGAGCTGATGCGCTGGGTGCACCCGAGCCTGGTGGCCAGCACCCAGGGCACCGGCATGGGCGGCATGACGTCGATGCAGACGATGTACCACGGCAACCTGCTCGGCCGGAACAAGCCGAACGACATCCTGCAGGAAGTGCTGCCGAACGTCGTTGCCGCGCATGTGGTTCAGTCCTATATCGGCAGCTACGGCGCGATGATCCACCCGGTCGGCGCGTGCGCCACCGCGGCGGTGTCGGTCGAGGAGGGCGTCGACAAGATCCGCCTCGGCAAGGCCGAACTGGTGGTCGCCGGCGGCTTCGACGACCTGACGCTGGAGGCCATCATCGGCTTCGGTGACATGGCGGCCACCGCCGACACCGAGATGATGCGCGGCCAAGGGCATCAGCGACTCGAAGTTCTCCCGCGCCAACGACCGGCGCCGGCTGGGCTTCCTGGAGGCCCAGGGCGGCGGCACCATCCTGCTGGCCCGCGGCGACCTGGCGCTGAAGATGGGTCTGCCGGTGCTGGCGGTGGTCGGCTACGCGCAGTAGCTTCGCCGACGGTGTGCACACCTCGATCCCGGCCCCGGGGCTCGGCGCGCTGGGCGCCGGCCGCGGCGGCAAGGATTCGGTGCTGGCCCGCTCGCTGGCCAAGCTGGGCGTCGGCGCCGACGACATCGCGGTGATCTCCAAGCACGACACCTCGACGCTGGCCAACGACCCCAACGAGACCGAGCTGCACGAGCGGCTGGCCGACTCGATGGGCCGCTCGGACGGCGCGCCGCTGTTCATCGTGTCGCAGAAGAGCCTGACCGGCCACGCCAAGGGCGGCGCGGCGGTGTTCCAGATGATGGGGCTGTGCCAGATCCTGCGCGACGGCGTGATCCCGCCCAACCGCAGCCTGGACTGCGTCGACGACGAACTGGCCAGCTCGGCGCACTTCGTCTGGGTGCGCGAGACCCTGCGGCTGGGCGACAAGTTCCCGCTCAAGGCGGGCCTGGTGACCAGCCTCGGGCTTCGGCCACGTGTCGGGTCTGGTCGCGCTGGTGCACCCGCAGGCGTTCCTGGCCGCGCTGGACGCCGAGCAGCGCGCGGACTACCAGCGAGCGGGCCGACGCGCGGGTGCTGGCCGGTCAGCGCCGGCTGGCCTCGGCGATCGCCGGTGGCGCGCCGATGTACGAGCGGCCCGCCGACCGTCGGTTCGACCACGAGGCGCCGGAGAAGCGCCAGGAGGCGGCGATGCTGCTCGACCCGGCGTCGCGGCTGGGCGATGACGACGCTGCTACGAGGTCGCGGCCGGATGACGCGACCGGTGCGTGAGCCTGGCGACATGGCGATAGTCGGTGTGGGGATCGACCTGGTCTCCATCCCCGATTTCGCCGAGCAGGTCGACCAGCCCGGAACGGTGTTCGCCGAGACGTTCACGCCGGGTGAGCGCCGCGACGCCGCCGACAAGAGTTCGTCGGCGGCGCGCCACCTGGCGGCGCGCTGGGCCGCCAAGGAGGCGGTGATCAAGGCCTGGTCGGGGTCGCGGTTCGCCCAGCGGCCGGTGCTGCCGGAGGGCATCCACCGCGACATCGAGGTGATCACCGACATGTGGGGCCGGCCCAGGGTGCGGCTGACCGGGGACGATCGCCGAGCACCTGGCCGACGTCACGATCCACGTGTCGCTGACCCACGAGGGCGACACCGCGGCCGCGGTGGCCATCCTCGAAACCTGCCGTGACCGCGAGCAGACGCAGAATCGCACTGGCTCGGGCATGTCATGCGACTTTGCGTCTGCTCGCGACGGGAACGGGCTAGCCTCGGCCATGAGCGATCTCGTCGAACGCGTGCGCGAGGTGCTGCCGTCGGTGCGCGCGCGATCTCGAGGACCTGGTGCGCATCGAGTCGGTGTGGGCCGACCCGGCCCGCCGCGACGAGGTGCAGCGCAGCGCTCAGGCCGTCGGCGGACCTGTTGTCGCAGGCCGGGTTCGGCGACGTGCGAGATCGTCAGCGAGGGCGGTGCGCCCGCGGTCATCGCCCGCCATCCCGCGCCCGCCGGGCGCGCCGACGGTGCTGCTGTACGCCCACCACGACGTGCAGCCCGAAGGCGACCGGCGCAGTGGGCGTCGCCGCCCTTCGAGCCGACCGAACGCGACGGCCGGCTGTACGGCCGCGGCAGCGCCGACGACAAGGCCGGTATCGCAACGCATCTGGCGGCATTCCGGGCGCACGGCGGCCAGCCGCCGGTCGGGGTGACGGTGTTCGTCGAAGGTGAGGAGGAGTCCGGCTCGCCGTCGCTGGGCCGGCTGCTGGCCGCCCACCGCGACGCGCTCGCCGCCGACGTGATCGTCATCGCCGACTCGGACAACTGGAGCACCGAGGTTCCGGCGCTGACGGTGTCGCTGCGCGGGCTGGCCGACTGCGTGGTCGAGGTCGCCACGCTCGACCACGGCCTGCACTCCGGCCTGTGGGGCGGGGTGGTTCCCGACGCGCTGAGCGTGCTGGTGCGGCTGCTGGCCAGCCTGCACGACGACGACGGCAACGTCGCGGTGGCCGGCCTGCACGAAACCGACACGCGCCGCCGACAGTCGATTACCCGCCCGAGCGGGTGCGCGCCGAGTCCGGCCTGCTGGACGGCGTCACCGAAATCGGTTCGCGGCTCGGTGCCGCAGCGACTGTGGGCCAAACCGGCGATCACGGTGATCGGCATCGACACCACATCGATTGCCGCGGCGTCGAACACGCTGATCCCGCGCGCCCGGGCGAAGGTCAGCATGCGGGTGGCCCCCGGCGGTGACGCCGACGCGCACCTGGACGCGCTGCGCGCCACCTGCGAACAGCACGCGCCGTGGGGCGCGCAGGTGACCGTCACGCCGCGGCGACATCGGTCAGCCCTACGCCATCGACGCCAGCGGCCCGGTCTACGACGCCGCCCGGGCGGCGTTCCGGCAGGCCTGGGGCACCGAGCCGATCGACATGGGCATGGGCGGCTCGATCCCGTTCATCGCCGAGTTCGCCGCCGCGTTCCCCGAAGCCACGATCCTGGTCACCGGCGTGGAGGACCCGGCGACCCAGGCGCACAGCATCAACGAGAGCCTGCACCTCGGTGTGCTGGAGCGGGCCGCGACCGCCGAGGCGCTGCTGCTGGCCAACCTGGCCTGACTACACGGATAGATCGCGGCGCAGTTTGGCGACGTGGCCGGTGGCCTTGACGTTGTACTGGGCGACGGACGGTCAGTCGTCGAGCAGATCGTCGGTGACGCGCCGACCCGACTGCCTCGGTGTGATCCACTTTCCGAGATCGAACCCCTGCCGGGTCGCTTCGGCGAGGTAGGCCGCTTCCGTGGCGTTGTCGATGCGAGGTTCGCGGGCCAGAAGCCACAGGTTTTTCTGGTCGGGTGTACCGACAAGGGCAACCGAGTAGGCGTCATCGATCTTCAGAACCCAGTAGTCACCTTTGGTGAACGGGATCCACCCAGGAACTTCGGAACGAACGACACCTGCAACCGTCCCGCCTGGCCGTTCACAGGGGTTGCGCGACCGATCGACTGCGACGGTGCGCCGTCCTTGTCGATGCACCGGTTGTCGACACGCACGCTTCCGTCGTCCTCGGGCGTGTATTCGGCGGTGATGTCCGAGGCGTCGGCGTCCTCCCATTTGAGCGGGAGCCTGCCGACCTCATACCACAGGCCGCTGTAGCGGTTGAGGTCGAGAGAGCCGACGGAGGTGACAGCGGACTGTTCACCCATCGTGGCTTCTCCTTCGGTGCAGTGGGCTACCGCGCGGTCAGGGCGCCGTGTATCCACCTCGTTGAACCGATCCGGAGCTCTCCGCAGAGCCCGGCGTCAAACACCCACCGAGGGACCCTAGGGAGCAAGCAGCACGACTTACTCAGCACCTGGCTTCTCGTCGCCCTGCTTCTTCAGCGTCTCGCTCGCGCTGCTGACGACGCTTCGTATGAACTCGTACTGCGTCTTGACGAGCTTGTCCGCCATATCGAGGGCGGCGTCGACGATGGTATTGCGTTTCGACGGATGGTCGTCGCCGTGCCCGGGCAACGACTCATCGACAGCGCCGACGAACTTGCGCACGGCATCGATGGCGGTCTGTTGTCCGGATTCGACCGACTTGAGCACTTCGTCGGACAGGCTTGCCACTCGTTCTGTCAGGTCTGACGCTCGTTCCGCCGCCGACTTCTGCTCGGTGCCTTCTGCCATGATCGCTCCCTATGGAATGGCTGCAAAGAAATCAGTCTCGAATGACTCGGCATCAAGAATGCGCTCAGATCTCGGGGTTCTATAGGGTCGATGGTCCTTTTCCGCCTGCTGTGAAAACTATCTCTGGGAAGCGACCCTCGATCCTGTCGCGGAAGCCGGTCCGTAGGAGCGAGCTGAACGCTTTTGGGGTGGTTGGTTGGCAAATCAGACCCGGGGCTTGGGTTTGTCGGCTTGCTCGGCGCTCACTGACAAGTGGGTGCAGGCAACTGATATGACATCGGGGGAGCCGACGCAGTGCAACCGGCTTCCGTCGCACGGCCCACGCTGATTACGTCCCGGTCAGCAAGTGAGTGTCGTGTCGTGTCGTGTCGTGTCGTGTCGTGTCGTGTGGTAAACCTCGACAGCCGACACGTGACGACCGAGAATCAATCCGTCACAACGGTTCCCGCCATCACGAGGCACTGAGCAGTTTTTGATGAAGTTTGACGGACGTCGGGCGTCTTGGGCCTGACCCCCGAAACGAGTGACGGCTTCACCCAGTCGTTGCCACCTGGTCGAGAATCTTTGTTGTCGTAACCAGCCCTGTACGTGCCGGATGGAACGGCGGATAATCCCAGGTTTATGAAGCGACTCACCGCATGGTGGGCAGCGACGGTGTTGGTGTCCGGCGGCTTAGGGCTGGCCGGTCTGGGACTGGCCGCAGGTGCCGCTCAGGCCAACCCCCCGGGTTGCAGTCAATATTCGGCCTGTTGGTGCCCAGGGCAACCTATGCCCGCTGGGGGCCATGTAGTGGGCGATTGGGACACGACCGGCTGCCACGACTACCACTTTTCCGATGAGAACTACCCACCTGGGCCACACATGCAGGCGGAGACTGGTCCGGCGCCGCGTGACCCCAGTTGCCCTCCCTGGGCCACGATCTTCAGCGGCCCGGCACAGTGCGGCGGCCTCTAATCGGCGTTGACGAGTCGCCGCAAGCGCAAGTGCGCTAGGGCCTCTCACTGCGACGAAGCAAGGGCCTTCTGGATAAAGGTTGTCGTATGTGCAGCCTTGACGTTGTACCGCGCGTCGGCGATCTTGCCCTGTTCGTCGACCACGAAGGTCGAGCGGATCACGCCCTGCACGGTCTTGCCGTACATCTGCTTCTCGCCGTAAGCGCCCCAGGCCGTCAACACCTTGCGGTCGGGATCCGACAGCAGTGGGAACGTCAGCTTCTCGGCGTCGCGGAACTTGGCCAGCTTCGCCGGCGGGTCGGGGGAGATGCCGACGACGTCGAGGCCGGCGTCGCCGAGTTCGTGCAGGTTGTCGCGGAAGGCGCAGGCCTGCTTGGTGCAGCCCGGCGTTGAGGCCGCAGGGTAGAAGTACACGACGACGCGACGCCCCTTGTAGTCGGCCAGCGACACCTTATTGCCGTCGGCGTCGGGCAGGCTGAAGGAGGGCGCTTTATCGCCGGGCGCAAGCCGCGTGGTCTCGGCCAATTTTGGGCCCCTTTCTGTTCACCGGAGCGTTGGGGTTATCACCAGCTGATCTAGGGTAGTGCCTCAGGTGCATCAGGCCGATTGGGAGGACAGACACGTGGCGGACCGGGACCCTGAGGCCATCATGCGGGACATCGACGTCGCCCGCGACCAGCTGGCGGCCACCGTCGACACACTCGCTGTGCGGGCCAACCCGCGCCGCCTCGCCGACGACCTGAAGGCGAAGGTGGTCGACTTCGTCAAGAAACCCGCGGTGATGGTGTCACTGGCCGGCGTCGGTGTCCTCGTCGTCGTGGTTGTGGTGCACCGGGTGCGGAACCGCTGACCCGTCAGGTCATGCCGGCACCGGTGCCGCTCTGAACGTGCACCGGAATGTCGTCGGCCCAGGGCTGCGCCGAGACCATGTCCTCGACGTCGACATAGCCGCGCTCGAATTCGCCGGTCGCCGCGTCGACGAGCCGGTATTCCTGCCGCTGGATGTGGATGGGCTGCGCGTCGAGAATCACCACCCGCACGTCGCCGGGCTGGAAATCGCAACGCTGCTGTAGCGCCTCGATGAGGCATTCGTTGTGCATGTGCCCGTCGCCGAAGTTCCACCCGAGCACCATCGAGCACAGCACCTCGCCCTCACAGACGTTGTAGTCATCCTCGTCATAGCCGGCCAGCGCGCGGTGCACCAGGGTGAACAGCGCGCGGCCGTGGGTGTTCATCCCGCGGAACGCCATCGCGAGGTGAAGCGGGACCAGGGTCGCCTCTTTGGAGCCGTAGAGGCGCTCGAGCTGCAGGTGTTGCATCGGCCCGAGCGCGCGGGAGCCGGTGCGGAACTTCTCGTCGACCGACGGCTTGACGCACCACACCGTGGTGTCCCAGTTGCCCGCGTAATACCTCATGCCCGGCAGGAAGGACACCTTGCGCGGGTAGAGGTTTCCGACGACGACGATTCCGGCGATGACAACGAACAGGATCGCCACCGGCAACGGGTTGGCCAGATCGGACAAGCCGAGGCGGGCATGCGCGACGAACAGCGACAGCACCCCGAAGATCATGAACACGTTCCACTCCAATGGCACACCCATCGGGAAGGCCAGCAGAATGTTCAGGTGGAAGACGATCATCACGAACGCGGCGATGGCCGTCGGCCAGCCGCCGTGTGAGAAGAGCAGCGCCAGCGGCACCAGGCCTTCCACGGCGGTGGAGAAGTGCGCGATGAAACCCGCCAACCCGCTGGGCCGCAGGTCGTCCGGATAGCGCTTGAACATCGACCGTTTGAGCGCCCCGGATGGGATGAACGGGTTGTTCGCCAGCATCGTCGAGATCACGAAGGGGAAGTGCCTGTTCAGTTTTGAGGTGGCCGCCCCCAGCCAGATCACCATGAAGACCAACTTGGCCCCGATGATGGAGTCTGCCCCGGAGAACAGAAAGACCAGCGCCAGCGGCGCGTAGACCTCGCCGCGAGCGGCCAGGAAGATCACCTTGTCGCGCAGGCCGATGGCGGCCAGGGCCGCCAGGATCGCGACGGTATGCCAGGGCGCGAGTACGCCAATCTCCGTGTGCAGGGCCGGAATTGGCCCGGTGCCGTCGGACACCAGCGCGGTTGCGAGCAACACCAGCAGCGCGGCGTAGAGCGCCGCATCGATCGGGCTGCGGACGCTGCCCTTGGTCAGCGGCACCCGATCGGGCCACGGTGGCAACCGGATGGTGCCGGGCCGCAGCCAGTACAGGATCGAGCCCATCGGTGGGAAGTAACGGCCGGCGAGCGGCCCGAAGCAGCAACCCAGGCCGATGACTTCGAACAGCATCGTGTACAGCACGGCCTTTTCGAACACGATCGGTTCCGACCACCACGCGGCGACGCCCGTGAAGCTGCCGATGCCCGTCGTGCACCACCCGAACACCCAGCCGCCGAGGATGTACAGCGCGATCTTTACGCCGTACATCACGTGCATCACCAGCGGGGTGCCGAACCCGTTCTCGGCGATGTGACGCACCATCGGCACGATCCGCTCGGCGCGGCTCTGCTTGCTCCATTCGGCCACGTCGACGACGGGCAGATTCGGCTGGATGAACCCCATTGCAGTTCCTTCGACGCAGCTCGTTTCAAGGGGCACTCGCTGTGAAGGAGAAGCTACCTGCAGGATCATTCGTGCGGCAGGCAAATTACGTCGAAAAGTCGGGTGGGCGCCAATTCCAGGCGCATCTGGCCGAACTGGGACAGCCAACAGGCGTCCCGAGGGCTTTTCGATGGTGCGTCGTCAGGGTTTCGAACCCCGGACCCCTGATTAAGAGAACGCAGCCCAGTTAACCGCTGACCTGCGGCCTCGCTCCCCAGACGATAT
The DNA here is from genome assembly GCA_963850895.1 of uncultured Actinomycetota bacterium. Classification (GTDB taxonomy): domain Bacteria; phylum Actinomycetota; class Actinomycetes; order Mycobacteriales; family Mycobacteriaceae; genus Mycobacterium. Next base: position 55,049 of record CAWKNK010000020.1, read on the forward strand.
CGGTTCCCTACTAGCGGGCGCGCCGTCCGTCACTTCTCTATGCCGTAGCCACCGCGGAGGTCCGTGTGGGCGGCTTTCAACAAGCGGTTGCACAGCGCCACCAGCGCATCGACGTCAAGGTCCGACTCATCGCCGAGCTCCTTGAGAAACGATGCTTCTTCGTCCTTCAGCGCAGTCCACTTTCGCTTCCGTTCGATCATCGCCTCATCGCTATTTTGTGGGACGTCGACGACTGTCTGGAGTTGCCCCTTGCACGCATCCAGCTGCGTCAACGAATAGCCGTGCTCGCGGAATTGGCGATCCCATTGATCAAGGATCAATTCGGTGAGGTCGCGGACCGGCTCTGCGGCATAAATCATCAGCTCTGCGACTCCGTCGTCGAGACCCAGCCGTGCGCGGAATTCGTACAACTCTCTGATGGCCCCAGCCCGCCTTTGGCTGGTGGTCTCTTCCGTGACTTCGGTGCCCGCGAGTGGTTCTGCCCCGCGCTTGAGGTAAAGGGTTGCGGAGATGAGACGCTTCAGCACAGCCTTCTTGTCGTCCCCAGCCCGCTTCTCGTAGTCGAGGACTAGCGCTTGGTCTCGGTCCTCTCGCTTGGTTCTGGCGTCGATGCGCTTCGTCCAGATCGCTACCGTCGCAGTTGACAAAACGGACGCGACCGGCACAAGAGTGGTCGTGAGCAAGGTCTCCCAACTCATGGCACTACTGCCAGTCTTCCCGGCGCTTGCGCTGATGCGCTTCTCCGGGTGTGCACCCGGACGTGCTCATTTCCACGTGGCTCAGTCTGCCTGACTGGACCGTAGTACACGAGGGTTTGTCGTCCTTGTCGTCCTTTATTTTGGGCTGTTTCGTCGATGTGTAGTCGCAGTAGGTCGTGGTAGCGGATCTGGTGCGGGGTTTGGCGTTGCGCTGCTCGATCCAGGTGTACGCGTACTCGGCGACACTGACCGCCTTGGCCTTCTCGGCCGCGCGCAGCGCGGGGGGATTGGGTTAACGTCTCGATCGAGTGAGACATAATCGTCTCATATGAGATATAGTTGTCTCATGACGCCGAATCGCGAACGGATGTTGCGGGCCGCCGCGGATTTCCTCGGCCGGCGTCCCAACGCAACCCAGGACGAGATCGCCGCGGCCGTCGGCGTCAGCCGCGCGACCCTGCATCGTTACTTCGCCGGGCGGGCTGCGCTCCTCGAGGCACTGGACCAGCTCGCGGTGGCCCAGATGCGTGAGGCCCTGAAAACCGCCCGCTGGCAGGACGGATCCGCCACAGAAGCGTTGCAGCGCTTGGTGACCGCGTGTGAACCGGTGTCCGGATACCTCACCTTTCTTTGCACCCAGAGTCAGGGTTCCGACGCCGATCAGGCGCAGGAAGGCTGGGAGGAGATCGACGCCGAGATCAGGGAACTGTTCGAGCGCGGTCAGCGGGAAGGCGAATTCCGCCCCGATCTCAGTGCCGTCTGGTTGACCGAGGCGTTCTACGACCTTGTCGCCGGCGCGGCGTGGGTCATCCAGGCCGGACGGGCCGCGCGCCGCGACTTCACCCAGATGATCACCGACCTGCTGCTACACGGGGTGAGCCGGTCATGACGCGGAGTTGGTTGGCGCTCGGTGTGCTCAGCCTCGGAGTGCTGGTGATCGGCGTCGACGGCACAGTACTGGCCGTCGCCACCCCACTGATTACCAAGGATCTCGGGGCGACGGCGACGCAGGTCTTGTGGATCGGCGACATTTACTCGTTCGTGCTGGCGGGTCTGCTCGTCACGATGGGTAGCCTCGGCGACCGGATCGGCCACAAGAAGCTGTTGCTCTGCAGCGCAACGGCTTTCGCCTGCATGTCGGTGGCAACGGCATACACGCCAACCGCCGGGCTGCTGATCGGCGCGCGGGCGCTTCTGGGCGTGGCCGGGGCAGCGTTGGCGCCGTCGACGCTGGCGTTGATCCGCGGCCTGTTTCCCCAGCCACGGCAACGCAGCGTGGCCGTGGGCGTCTGGGCCGCCATGTTCTCGGCGGGTACCGCGCTGGGTCCCGTGGTCGGTGGGCTGCTCCTGGAGCACTTCTGGTGGGGCTCAGTGTTTTTGATCAACATCCCGGTGATGGTCGTGCTGCTCGTCGGCGGCATCGTCTTGTTGCCGGAACAGCGCGACCCTACGCCGGGGCCGTGGGACCTGCCCAGCGTCGCGCTGGCGCTCGTCGGCATGCTCGGCCTCGTCTACGCCGTCAAGGAAGGTGCCGCCAACGGGCTTCGGGTCGAGGTGGCAACGGTAGGCGTCGTCGGCGCCGCGGCGCTGACGCTGTTCGTCCGGCGGCAGCTCAGGCTGCGCGCACCGTTGATCGACGTACGGCTTTTCGGCAATCGCGCGTTCTCAGGTGTGGTCGCCGCTAACTTGCTTTCAGTGCTTGGCCTTTCGGGCCTGGTGTTCTTCCTGTCCCAGTTCTTCCAACTGGTTCAGGGATACAACCCGCTGAGGGCCGGGATGGCCGAACTGCCCGCCGCGGTCGCCGCGACCGTGTTCGGCCTGTTGGCCGGTGTCGCCGTGCGCTACTGGTCGCAGCGCGCGGTCCTCGCGACCGGGCTGGCGCTGGTCGGTGTCGCGATGGCGTCGCTGACACAGATCAGCCCATCCACCGGCTACCCGCAGCTCGGCGTCGCCCTGTTTGTCGTCGGCGTCGGCCTCGGGCTGGCCTTCACCGCGGCGAGTGACGTCATCATCGCCAGCGTCATGCCGGAGCGAGCTGGCGCGGCAGCGGCGGTCTCGGAGACCGCCTACGAGCTCGGCACGGCGCTTGGCATCGCGATACTTGGCTCCATCGTCACCGCCGTGTACCGCGGGCTGGCGATTCCGCCCGGCACCCCGGATGCCGTGGCGTCGCATGCGCGGGACTCGCTCGCCGCTGCGACCGTGGCGACAAGAAGCCTGCCCGCCGACCAGGCACAAGGCGTGCTGACGGCCGCCAAGACCGCATTTACCGACGGGTTGTCCATCGCCGCGGGGGTCGGCTCGGCGCTGCTGCTCGCGTCGGCGGTGGCCGTGTGGCTGCTGCTCAAACCCCCTCCGACGCGACAACCGGATCACCCGGCGGCGGGAGGCACGCTTTGCTCGAAGCAGAAAACGTTCGCCGGGTCGTATTTGGCCTTAACCGCGCGTAGCCGTTCGCGGTTGGAGCCGTAATACTCACGCTCCCAGTCGGATGCGGGAGCATTGGGCACGTTGACGTAGGCCCCGTCGCCAAAGGGGCGCAGTGCGCGCCAGAAGTCGGCCGCCCAGCCCAGAGCCTTCGAGTTCAGCGCGGGGTCGTCCCAGGCCGCGCCCGGCTCGCAGTAGAACAGCGCATCACGGTGTGGGAACGCCGACCCACCGGGCGGAGCGTGGCGCACCGCCCCGCCGAAGCTCGAGCAGAAGAAGTTGCTCGGCGCGCTGGGTGTGTTCGCCATGAAGCCAACGACCAGATCAATCGCTTCGTCGGGGAATGGGCGAGTGACGAACTGAGAGTAGAACTTCCAGAACGGGAGATCCGGCGCCCCGTCGAGGTTTTCGTAGATGGTCGGCCACGCATCGTTCATATAGGTCACCTCGGGCTTGCCAATTGCCAGCAGCGAACGCAACTCGGCGTCCAGCTCGTCGCGTGACCCGCCGTGCAGCACCGCCGAGAGCTTGACCCCGGTGGAGTCCGCCTCGAGCGCACTGGTCAGGCGCTCGTCGGCAACCGGCGCGTCACGCTGCCACGTGCGAAGTATCGCGCCCAGATCATCGTGGCCGGTCCACCTGACAATTGCGAACTCGACGTGGGAGAGCTCGTGCAGCTTCAGCGTGTAGGACGTGGCGATCCCGAAGTTGCCGCCTCCTCCGCCGCGACACGCCCACAGCAGGTCGGCGTTGCTGTGCTCGGTGGCCTCGACAACCTTCGCCGAGCGCGAGCCGTCGGCCACCACGACCTCGGCCGCGAGCAGGTTGTCGGAAGCCAATCCCAAACTGCGGGTGAGTAATCCGAAGCCTCCGCCGAGAACCACACCGCCGAGCCCGACGCCCCCCTCCGAGCCGGTCGGAATGACAAAGCCGCGCTGCCCGAGCGCCGGGACGGTCTCCTTCTGCGTAAGCCCGGTCCCGACCGTCGCCGTGCGCGCCGTCTCGTCGATCGTGACGCTCTTCATCCGACTGACGTCGACAACCAGGCCGCCGTCGATCGAGGACCAGCCATCAAGGCTGTGGCGTCCGCTGCGGGCACGCAGGGCGATGCCCTCCTCGCGCGCCCACTCGACCGCGTTGACCACGTCCTGCGTGTTGCCGCAGAACACGATTGCCTCGGGATAGCGCGAATACAGGCGATTCCAGCCGATGCGCGCCGCCTCGTAGCCGGGATCGCCCGCACGCACCACCTCACCCGTCAGCTTGCTAGTCATTCGGTCACTCCTGAACTCACTGCGAAGAGATCGGCGTCTTCGGGCTCGGTCTCCAGCACGCCGCGGTTGAAGATCAGCATTCCTAGGAAGTACATTCCGCCCGCGACGATCAAGCCGGCGACGATCAGGTCCGGGGACGCGCGCCTCTCCGGGCACCGTCAAAGCTTTCGCCACGTTCGCCGCCTCACCTTCCACTGAGGGGCACTACGGACCCTAGACGCCGAGACGGATTGTTTTCAGCAAACTATCTATTTCCCAACCGCTAATCGGCGCTTGTCGTTCGCGAACCGAGTCCTGAAGCCGTGAAGAATGTGGCCGAAGTGGGCGTCGCGCCGGGGACATGCGCCTAGAGTCGAACGGCCGGCCGCGTATTCACGGCCGGCCCAATTTTGCATCCCTCGCCCGGGGTTTCCGGCGTGATGCTCTCGAGGAGTGTGGCTTGTGAGTGGTTGGATCGTGAGCAACGTCCCGTCGTGGCTGCTATTACTCGGACTCAACGTCCTCATCGCAGGCGGAGCGGTGCTCGCCCTGATATATGTCCGGCATCGGTTTCCCGGGCTCAGGGGGGACGAGCGCAGCGAGGTGACACAGTTCGCCTTCTTGTTGGTCGGATTCGTGTACGCGTTCTTCACAGGTTTCATCGTTAGCGCGATGTGGGGTCAGACCAATACTGCGGACGACGCGATGCGGGCGGAGGGCACGACGGGGGTACAGATGGCCAACGACCTCACCGTGTTCGACAAGGTCGACAGCGACCGAATCCGCCAGGCGCTGCTGGACTATGAACGCGCGGCCGTAACAGAGTGGCCGCTGGCCGCCAACGGCCACGCCTACTCTGCGGCCGGCCAAGCGCTGCAGCGCCTCCACACCGCATACGAAGAAGTTCAGCCGCGCACCGATACCCAAAAGACTTTCCTCGCCACCTCTTTCGATTCCCTTAACAAGATCAGTCAGGCACGCACAGACCGGATAATCCGGGCCCGCACCGCAAACGGCCTGCCCTGGTCGATGTGGATAGTCTTCTTCCTGCTCAGCGGGCTGGTTCTTGCCTGCGTCATCGTTTACAGCGTCGAGAAACCCACCATTCACTATGCGTTGGTCGCGACCGTGGGCGTGCTGCTCGCCACCGACCTGTTCCTCGTCTTGGAACTCGCCCACCCGTATATCGGCGACACTGCGACGTCGCCGGAGCCGCTGGACGCGGTTATCCAGGTCCTGTCGGCACCCCCGGCATAGTCGCCATGCATGTATGGGGACGATGGTCGACATGCCGAGTGCGTTGCGGTTGTTATGTGCCCAGCGCAATACGGCAGTGCAGTCATTGAGGCCCGCAGGGTACGGATAAGGCCCCAGCGCGCCACCGCCGTTTCGGAATTCGACCCCGATTACCGCGACGCCGGTCTGGGCGATCGTGTCCCGCAACCTCAAGAACACAGGCCCGGTCGCCGAGAGGGATACCGTCGCGCCGCCATGGATGTGCAGCACGCCCGGCGACGCGCCGGTCCTATCCAGTCATCCGCTTGGGTGACGGGCTGATGCAGTTACCGCCACAGGCTTTCTCCGCTGTGGGATGCTGGAAGTTATTGGTGTTCTGATTATTTTCACGCGCCCAAATCTCGTCATCGGCAAGAAGCACGGCAAGGGCTAGCCCGTTCTAGTCGGGTTCTCTCCAGGTCGGCCCGTCACCGCTTCCACCGGATGTCGACATCGCCCTCGGGAGGTATGCATGTTTGTTCTGCGGTCGACCCAGCGCGCCGCGTTCGCGCTGGTCGCTCTAGCGGTCGTGGCGACGGTGGCCAGCGGGTGCCATAGCGAATCCAAAGCCAGCCCGGACCCGACCACCACAACCACCGCCCCACGAAACTGCGCGGCCCTGTATAACGGGGACCCCCAAAACCCCGAGTGGAGACGATGCATGGGAATGCATTCCGACTGAATTTGCTTGGCGCTGCGCTCATCCCGATTTCGAAGGAAGAAGGCGGCTATGGACGTGACGCGCGCGAAATACGCCGACGCGGTTCACAGTCGGAGTGCAAATCGACTGAACTTCTGGCCCATCCGTGTTGGCAGCACCGAGCGCACGAAACGACATTGCACGCCAACGCCGGGATCAGCAGCGGCGCCGGCTCTCTGTTTGCAACATTCCCAGACTTGAGTCCGCGCTTTATGTCGAGTGAATGCGTCTCCGCGGGGAAGCTCGCGAAATACATTGCCTCATTCGGGCTAGAGGGCGGGACCATCTTCCTTGGTGTCGACGAAGACTCCTCGCCCCCACCGCTGCTGTGATCGTAGGGCCTGGACCATGCGGTCATGGAACTGCATTTGTTCGGTGTAGCGTCAATTGCCTACCGGTCAAGAGATGACCGCGAGGGTTCGGTTGCGTTCGCAGACGGACAGAAAAGAGAATCTTCAGTGAAGAAGTCCATCAAATTCGTTGTCGTGTGTGGCGCTCCGCTTTTGGCAGCGGGCATCGCGCTTCCGAGTGCATCGGCTGATCCAACAAACACTCAAGCCCCAGAGCCACCCATCACCGCCACGCTCCGCGTCACTCCAGCCCCAACCCCTACCCCAATCCCAACCGCGCCTAGCCATGGGCAATAACGATCCCGGCTTCAATTGGTACGGGAGATAACTCGACTGGGGCGTAACCGAACCGTGAAGGACTCGGACTCTCAGGGGCCGAATTCATGTGAATTGCGCTGAGCAGGAGCATGACTGCGCGGCCGTCATGTCAGCTTGTCGATTCTTGCGGCGACGTCTTCGATGCGTTGGTTTTGTCGGTGGCATCCGCGGGTGCTTTGGCCGCGTCCTGCTGTTGCCTTGGTGCCGGGATGATCCGGTAAACAAGCGCTCCCACGGTAGCCTCCCGCTGCGTGCGTCGTTACCGACTCGGGTTGACCTTTGAGCCTGATCCTCGGTGCTTTCGCCTGCGACGTAGTTGAACCGCTTGGCCTGCACCTGCCAGTAACGGGGTACGCCGTTTGGCTGCGCAGTCACGGTCCAGGTCGCCCAATTCGATCCGTTCGATGGGCACCTGTTCGGCGGCGTAAGCGTCTGCGGTGTGTACGACCGGCATGGGGGCGAATTCTAGTTCGAGGTGGAGACAAGTCACCCCGACGTGCCGTTTGCTGCAGCCGATCGCTCGCCCCAGAGTGGAGGATTCTCGCCGAACCAGTGTCCGGCAGGGTATGTCAGCAAACACCAAAGGCCAGGCAAAACCATGCCTGACCTCAGGTTTTGATTTGTGCGCCGTCAGGGTTTCGAACCCCGGACCCGCTGATTAAGAGTCAGCTGCTCTACCAACTGAGCTAACGGCGCTTTCGACGGCCGAGACCGCGTACGCGACAATAACAGGCGTGCTGCCGCGGAGCGAAATCCCGGATCCCCTCCAGGGTAGCCGCTGCGCGGACGGGCTTATCCCGGATCCGGGCGCTCCGGTGCCGCTGCTCGACGGAATGGCCTGTGGCGCATGGCCACCAGTGCAAGGGGACTCAGAACAGCGTCCCGCAGTACCGCACCGGTCGGCGGCGAAGGCGGCGTCCCAGTCGTGTAGCGCGCCCGGCTCGGCGATCGCGGGTGGGCGGTGATCCGAAGCCCGGAGCTCTACGCCGCGATCCTGGTTGTCCTGTGGGCGTGGCGTGGAGCCAGTCGGCGTTCCGGGCGGGCCCCTGTCCACGCTCGAGGTGTCTCAGCCGGTCGGGGGGTCGTTGTGCTCGACGAGACGCTGGACGCGGTTCGCGCCGGGATGATCGCCTGGGCGGCGGCCGTCCTGGTGATGACGGCGGCTATCGTCAAGCTCGCCCGTGTCAGGCCGTCACGATCCGATCGGTCAACCGGCCTGAATGCACCGCGGCGACGCCGTCCACGTCGCCTGAGGGCGGAAATGCGCGACACCCCATTGCGGACCTGCCGAGGTCGGCATGCCAGCGCCACAAAACCCATTACAATTCATGCACTGTTCTGGTCAGCGGTGACCAACTACATCGAATTTCATGGAAGGTCACTCGATGACGCCTTTGCGCAGACGACGATCGTGGCTGGCTGCCGCGATCGCTTCGGTTGCTGTGTTCGGCGTTGCCTGCGGTGGCAACCAGACCGCGGCACCGGCGAAGGTCATCTTCGACAAGGGCACTCCATTTGCCGATCTGCTCGTCCCGAAGCTCACCGCCTCGGTGACCGACGGCGCCGTCGGCGTCACCGTGGATTCACCGGTGACGGTGAGCGTCGCCGACGGCGTTCTCGCGTCGGTCACCATGGTCAACGAGAACGGCAAGTCCATCAGCGGCCAACTCAGCCCCGACGGATTGCGCTGGTCCACCACCGAGCAACTCGGCTACAACAGGCGCTACACCTTGAGCGCCAAGGCGCTGGGCATGGGTGGCGCGGCGAATCGGCAGATGACCTTCCAGACCAGTTCGCCCGCGCACCTGACGATGCCCTATGTCGCTCCGGGCGACGGCGAGGTCGTGGGCATCGGCGAGCCGGTGGCGATCCGGTTCGACGAGAACATCGCGGACCGCGCCGCGGCGCAGAAAGCCATCAAGATCACCACCAACCCACCCGTCGAGGGCGCGTTCTACTGGCTCAATAATCGCGAAGTACGTTGGCGCCCAGAGCATTTCTGGAAAGCGGGAACAGCCATCGATGTGGCGGTCAACACCTACGGCGTCGACCTGGGTAACGGGATGTTCGGCGAGGACAACGTCAAGACGCACTTCACCATTGGCGACGAGGTCATTTCGACCGCCGACGACACCACCAAGACGGTGACCGTGCGGGTCAACGGCGAAGTGGTCAAGACGATGCCGACGTCGATGGGTAAGGACAGCACGCCGACTGACAACGGCTTCTACATCGTCGGCGGCCGGTTCAGGCACATCATCATGGATTCGTCGACCTACGGTGTTCCGGTCAACTCGCCCAACGGATACCGCACCGAAGTGGACTGGGCCACCCAGATGTCCTATAGCGGCGTCTTCGTGCATTCTGCGCCCTGGTCGGTCGGTGCCCAGGGACACACCAACACCAGCCACGGGTGCCTGAACGTGAGCCCCAGCAACGCCGAGTGGTTCTACGACCACAGCAAGAGCGGCGACATCCTCGAGGTCATCAACACCGTGGGGCCGACGCTGCCGGGCACCGAGGGGCTGGGCGACTGGAACGTCCCCTGGGCGCAGTGGAAAGCGGGCAACGCCAACACCTGACGCGGTGTCAGCCGACCTTCTGCCAGTCCGCGCAGTTTCTGGTCAGGAACGCGTGATCGGTCGGCAGGATCTGCACCGCCTGGGGACCGTCGTTGACGTTGTTGTCGATGACGTCGCCGGTGTCCAGGCTCCGCAGCCTCGCCCAATAGCATCCGTATTTGCCGGCCCTGCCGTAGGTGCCCGGTGCGATGTCGCTGCCGACGATGAACGTGCCATTCGCCTCGATGGCCGTTTTCTTTCCTCGTCCGGCAAGGGGGTGACGGATCCGGCGATGGTTCGGCGGCACGGCCCGCTGTACCTTCCGTTTACGAATGCCATCGCGTTGCGTGGGCCGGTACGACCCAGGCGGTCAGGAAGCAGCAATGGCTTCCAGCCGATTGGGGTGAGTGACGGGACTCGAACCCGCGACATTCAGGATCACAACCTGACGCTCTACCAACTGAACTACACCCACCAAGGCCGCGAGCCGGCCCCGGAATGTGGGCCAACGAGCGGCGACGTCGATACTAACCGCTCCGTGGCTCGGGCGCCGAATCGTTTGGTCCCGGCGTGCCCTTTTCGCCGTCCAGATCGGCGACCACGGCCTCGATCTCGCTGGTAGACGGCCCCGGCGGGGAGACGAACGCGGTCCGGCGGTAAAACCTGAGCTCGCGGATGGATTCGTGAATGTCCGCCAGCGCCCGGTGGGCGAGTCCCTTGACCGGCTGGCCGAAATAAACCCGCGGATACCAGCGCCGGCAGAGCTCCTTGATCGAGCTCACATCGATCATCCGGTAATGCAGAAACGAGTCCAGCGCGGGCATGTCGCGGGCGATGAACGCACGATCGGTGGCGATCGAATTGCCCGCCAGCGGCGCCGTCTTGGGTTGCTTGACGTGCTGGCCGACGTAATCGAGCACCATGGCCTCGGCGGTCGCCAGGTCGACAGTGGACGCCCTCACCTCGTCGATCAACCCCGAACGCGAGTGCATCTCGGTGACCACGTCGATCATCGACGACAGCGCCGCGTCGTCGGCGTGGATCACCACGTCGACGCCGTCGCCCAGAATGTTCAAATCGGCGTCGGTGACCAGGGCCGCGATCTCGATCAACTTGTCCGAGCCGAGGTCCAGCCCGGTCATCTCGCAGTCGATCCACACCAACTCGTCTCGCACAGCGCTCAGACTAGGCCCACGTGGCGCTCACGCCGCCCGTCGCCCCCAGCTGCGCCCGAGAAGTAGTGTGAGCGTTGCCGGACTGCATGCCGAACCACTGGAGAACGGGGTCGCAGCACGATGAGCACCGAATCAGCGGAGACACCCGCACGCCGGATCGCCAACGGCTACGCCGTCGCCGGACAGGCACTCGAATTGGGCACGGTCGTCGTCGATGGGGCGGCCGACGCGACGGCACAGATTCGTATTCCGCTGTCCACGATCAACCGGCACGGTCTGGTGGCCGGTGCCACCGGAACCGGCAAGACCAAGACGCTGCAGCTGATCGCCGAACAACTCAGCGCGGCGGGCGTTCCGGTGATGATGGCCGACGTCAAGGGCGACCTGTCGGGTCTGGCCCGGCCCGGGGAGGCCAACGACAAGACCGCCGCGCGTGCCAAAGACACGGGCGACGACTGGGCGGCAACCGGATTCCCGGTCGAGTTCTTGTCGTTGGGCACCGGGGGAGTGGGCGTGCCGGTACGCGCGACCATTGCCAGCTTCGGACCGGTTTTGCTGTCGAAAGTGTTGGGCCTCAACGCTACTCAAGAGTCGACGCTGGGACTGATCTTCCACTGGGCCAAGGAGGCCAATCGTCCGCTGGTAACGCTGGACGATCTGCGCGGCGTCATCAGCCACCTGACCAGCGAGGAGGGTAAGGCCGACCTGAAAGACCTGGGCGGGGTGTCGTCGACGACGGCGGGTGTCATCCTGCGGGCGCTGGTGAACCTGGGGGGCGAGGGCGGGGACACGTTCTTCGGCGAGCCGAAGCTTGACCCGAACGATCTGCTGCGCGTCGACAACCAGGACCACGGCATCATTTCGTTGCTGGAGTTCAGCGGTCAGTCGTTGCGTCCCGTCATCTTCTCCACCTTCCTGATGTGGCTGCTGGCCGATCTGTTCACGGCGCTGCCAGAGGTCGGTGACGTCGACAAGCCCAAGCTGGTCTTCTTCTTCGACGAGGCGCACCTGCTATTCGCCGATGCGTCCAAAGCGTTCCTCGAGCAAGTCGAGCAGACCGTCAAGTTGATCCGCTCCAAGGGCGTCGGGGTGTTCTTCTGCACCCAGCTACCCACCGACGTGCCCAACGACGTGCTCTCCCAGCTGGGCGCCCGGATCCAGCACGCGCTGCGGGCGTTCACCCCGGACGATCAGCAGGCGCTGAGCAAGACCGTGCGGACGTATCCGAAAACCGATGTGTACGACCTGGAATCGGCGTTGACGTCGCTGGGAATTGGTGAGGCCGTCGTCACCGTGCTGTCGGAGAAGGGCGCACCCACACCCGTCGCGTGGACGCGCATGCGGGTGCCACGCTCGTTGATGGCCTCGATCGGCACCGACGCGATCTCGAAAGCGGCGAAAGACAGCCCGCTGCAGGCGAAATACGGCCAAACGGTCCAACAACCGGCGCAGCCCCAGGCCGGCCCGCAGGACGGGCAAGCCCGACCCGGGCCGCGGCCGCCGCAAGCCCAGTCCGACTATCCGCCAGTCCCGTCGAATGGCCCGGTGCCGCCGATGCCGCAGCCGGCGGAGCCAAAAGGCCCCGCCAGGTGGGAGGAAGTGCTGAGTAACCCGACCGTGAAAAGCGGCATCAATACGGCGATACGCGAAATCACGAAGAACATCTTCGGCACCGGTCGCCGGAAGTAAGGGCTACCCGCCGCCAAGCTTTCTATAGAAGCTTCCGACGATGGGCGCGACGATGGCGCGTGGGGCGTACCCACTCGCCACCGACATGGCCTTCGACGTCAGCCCAGGGACGACGCGCATCTTGTTGCGGTCCAACGCATCCAGGGAGAGCTGGGCGGTGTGCTCGGTCGAAATCCACAGGAAGTCCGGCACCAGCCGTTCCACCAGCGACCGTTCGGCGTCATCGGGGAGGTCGGTGCGCACCGGGCCCGGCGCCAGCAAGGTGACGTGCACACCCGAGCCGCGCAGTTCACCGCGCAGCGATTCGCTGAAGGTGTTCACGAACGCCTTGGTGGCCGCATAGGTTGCGTTGTAGGGAATCGGCGAATTGCCCGCCGCAGAGCCGGAAATCAGGATGCCTCCGGACTTGCGCTCGACCATGCCCGGCAACACCGCCAACGTAAGGTCGTGCACGCCCAGCACGTTCAGCTGCAGCTGGGCTTTTTCCCCCGCCGGGTCCAGCGTCGCCACCGGACCGAAGGTCGCGGTGCCCGCGTTGGCGCACAGGATCGAGATGGGCCGGGCGGCGAGTTCGTCGCACAGTTTCGCCCGTTCCCCCGGATCGGCCAGGTCGGCGGGTCGCACGTCGACGGTGACGCGGTACTTGTCGGTCAGGCGGGCGGCCAGCTCGTTGAGCAGGTCTTCGCGTCGCGCGGTGACGATCAGGCTGTGTCCGCGTGCGGCCAGTTCGGTGGCCAGCGCTTCGCCGATATTCTGCGAAGCTCCGGTCACAACGGCACGCGCATCTGGGCTGGGCGCGGGGATCGGCATGAGCCAATCGTAGACAGCGAGCACGGCGAAGCCGGGCGCGGCGGGTCGGCTGCGAAAGAAACACATCCGCAGCGATCGCAAGCGCGGCGAAGCCGGGCGCGCGGGTCGGCTGCGAAACAAATAGAGTGCCGGGCATGGGCCAGCCGTCGTCACGTTCACCCACGCCCGTGCCCTCCCGGGTGGTGGCGTGGGCGCTCTGGGACTGCGGCTCCACCGGCCTGAACGCGATCGTGGTGACCTTCGTCTTCGCCGTGTATCTGACCAGCAGCGTGGGGGTGGGCATATCCGGCGGCACCACGCCGGCGAGTTGGTTGGGGCGTGCGGCGGCTATCGCCGGGTTGACCGTCGCGCTGCTGGCGCCGGCCGTCGGCGTCTGGGTGGAGTCCCCGCATCGCAGGCGGGTGGCCCTGAGCGTGTTGACCGCTCTGGCCGTTGCGCTGACATGCGCGATGTTCTTCATCCACGATCGCCCCGGCTACCTGTGGGCCGGGCTGGCGCTGATGGGAGCAACGGCGGCCTGCGGCGATCTGGCCAGCGTCCCGTATAACGCCATGCTGCGCCAACTTTCGACGCCGCAGACCGCCGGCCGGATTTCCGGGTTGGGCTGGGCGGCCGGCTACGTCGGCAGCGTCCTGCTCCTGCTCGTGGTCTACAGCGGATTCATTTCCGGGTCCGGCTCCGGGCCGGATGCGACGCGTGGGCTATTGCGGGTGCCTGTGCACGACGGCCTCTACGTCCGGGAGGCAATGCTGGTCGCGGCGGCCTGGCTGGCGATTCTCGCTCTGCCACTGCTGTTCGTCGCACATCGGCTCCCCGACTCGACCGAGGCGCACGAGCCGACAAGCATGCTCGGCGGCTACCGCAAGCTGTTGACGGAGGTCGCCGCCGAATGGCGCCGCGATCGCAATCTGGTCTATTTCCTATTCGCCAGCGCGCTTTTCCGGGATGGGCTGGCGGCGATCTTCGCATTCGGCGCCGTGCTCGGCGTCAACGTGTACGGCATCTCGCAGGGCGACGTGCTGATCTTCGGGGTGGTGGCGAGCGTGGTGGCGGCCGTGGGAGCGGTGCTGGGTGGGTTCGTCGATCACCGGATCGGGTCGAAACCCGTCATCGTGGGGTCGCTGGTCGCGATCGTCGCCCTGGGGCTCACCCTGATGCTGCTGTCGGGTTCGGTGGCCTTCTGGATATGCGGACTACTGCTGTGCATGTTCATCGGGCCGTCGCAGTCATCGTCGCGGGCGCTGCTGCTGCAGATGGCGAAGCGCGGCAGGGAAGGTGTCGCGTTCGGCCTGTACACGATGACCGGGCGGGCGGTGGCGTTCGTCGCGCCGTGGCTGTTCTCCGTATTCGTGGACGTATTCGGCGCCGTGCGCGCCGGCCTGGGCGGCATCTCGCTGGTGCTGCTCGCCGGGCTGCTCGCCATGCTGGCGGTGCGGGTTCCGGCGCGCGGTGCCCTCGCAGCCGAACCGTCGTAGAGCGCTTAGCCCCTGGCGTCGCAGATCGTCAGGCCCACGCCGACGCGCCTGCTGACCTGGACGCCGTTGATGGTGACCGAGCAGGTGACGTTGTGACCGATGTTGACGATGGTGACATTGGCCGGATGCACGGCCGTCTTGGACAGGCTGACCTCTTTGCTCCAGGGCAGCGCGACGTTGAATTCGGTTTGGACCAGGCCCCCGTCGTCGATGTACATGATGCTGATCGCGCGGCCTTCGCCGGCCACGCTGTAGACGATGTCCTGCATCGCGGCCGGGCCGGTCGACTCGGTGGGCGTCGGCGAGCCGCCCGTCGGCGGCACCGGCGCCGGGATGCGCGGCGGTGACGTGCGTGTCGACGGGCTCGGCATCGTTGGAGTCGTCTCCGGCATGGCTGGCAGCGGCGGGACGGCGGTCTGAGTCTTGATCGCGTTGTTCACCAGCACCAGAGCAATGACCAAGGCAACCACCAGCAGCACGGCCGCGCCGGCGACGATCCATAGCCATCGCGGTGGAGGTTTCGGACCTCCCGGCGGCGGGGGAGCCGATCCCTGGGGATGCAGTTGGCCCGACGGAGGAAGCTCGTGCTGCCAGTACGCCGGCAGCTGTTGGGTCGTGTTGGTCTCGTTCGTGTTGGGTGCCCACGTCGGGGCCTGCCCGCCATAGGCAGGCGCGTAGGGCGCCTGATCGGCGTATGCCGGGTCAACGGGCGGCGGGTACCACGGGCCCTGCGGGCCCGGTCCGGGCAGAGAGGGACTGAACCGCTCGGTAGGACGTGAATCGTTCATGTCCACCTCATGGATTGCAGAGTACCTGCGCTGGGCGTCCGAACGGCGAATCACCTCACCAGCGCGACTCAGGGGCACTCGTTCCCGGCTGCGAGCGCGGCGACCGTCATTGCCCGCATGACGGCGTGGGACCGTGCGGCGTTGGCGGACCTGCTGCGCGACGTGTCGGGGGACTTCATGCTGTGCGGCGTCGAATTCAGTAGGCCGAACACCGCGTGGGCGGTCAACCGGGCATCGGCCTCGGGCAGCTCGGGGTTCAGCTCGCGCAGCACCCCGACCCACACCTCAACGTATTGGCGTTGCGCTTTGCGTACTTGCTTCTCGGCCGCCTCGGGTAGGTGCGCGAGGTCGCGGTCCTGGATGCGGATCAGGTCCGGTTCGCCCAGCGCGAAGTCGAGATGAAAGTCGATCAGGCCGTCCAGAGCCGCGGCCGCGTCGGAGTTACGGGCCCGCACGTCCCGGGCGCCGGCGAGCAATCGCGCGCTGATGCCCACCAGCAACTCGACCAGCAGTGACTCCTTGTTGGGGAAGTGCCGGTAGATCGCCGGACCGCTGACACCGGCGGCGGCGCCGATGTCTTCCAGCCGCACGGCCAGGAAGCCGCGCTCGGCGAACAGCCGCTCGGCGGCCGACAGCAGCTGCAGGCGCCGGTCGGATTTCAACTGGCTGCGACGATTTGGGGCATCGGGGTGGCCGGGCTGGCCGTCGGAGGTGGACGTTGTCATGACGAACCCCCGTCCAGTTGGTTAATCGCCACTAACTTAGCACGAGTTATTCGCCATTAACTTGCTGCAATGGACGGCGACGGGCCCGTGTTGTCGTCCCTGGACCAGCGGGATCGACGATGGTATTCTCGGCCTGAGTTAATGAGCATTAACTCAAAACGCCCCGCCCGACGGCAAGGAGGCTGCTGCGGCGATGGACAAGGTCGTGGCGACGGCAGCCGAGGCGGTTGCCGACATAACCGACGGGTCGTCCCTGGCGGTCGGGGGCTTCGGGTTCTGCGGCATCCCCGAGGCTTTGATCGCCGCGCTGGTGGCCA
Source organism: uncultured Actinomycetota bacterium (assembly GCA_963850895.1). Classification (GTDB taxonomy): domain Bacteria; phylum Actinomycetota; class Actinomycetes; order Mycobacteriales; family Mycobacteriaceae; genus Mycobacterium. The sequence continues at coordinate 71,610 of CAWKNK010000020.1, forward strand.
CCGGGGTGCGTGACTTGGAGACGGTGTCCAACAACTGCGGCGGCGACGGAGTCGGGCTGGGTCCGTTGTTGGCGCACAAGCGAATTCGTCGGACCATTGCCTCCTATGTGGGCGACAACAAGGAGTTCGCCCGTCAGTTCCTCGCCGGCGAACTCGAGGTGGAGCTCAACCCGCAGGGCACCCTCGCGGAGCGGCTACGCGCCGGCGGGATGGGAATCCCGGCCTTCTACACGGCGGCGGGGGTGGGGACCGCGGTCGCCGACGGTGGGTTGCCGTGGCGCTACGACCCCTCCGGTGCGGTGGCGGTGATGTCGCCGCCGAAGGAGACCCGCGAGTTCGACGGTGTCACCTACGTTCTGGAGCGGGCGATCCGCACGGATTTCGCGCTGGTGCACGCCTGGAAGGGCGACCGGCACGGCAACCTCGTCTACCGCGGGGCCGCCGCCAACTTCAACCCGGATTGCGCCCGGGCCGGCAGGATCACCATCGCCGAGGTGGAACACCTCGTCGAGCCGGGAGAGATCGACCCCGGCGCCGTGCACACCCCGGGCGTCTATGTGCAACGGGTCGTGCACGCGCCCGATCCCGTCAAGCGGATCGAGAAGCTGACGGTCCGATGAGCGCGCCACGACGATGCACAGCAGGAGCGATGAGGTGGGGGCACGCCCCCACAAGTGGGTGGGGGCACCTCCCTCCGGGGGCGTACCCCCACCCGCTTGCGGGGGAAAGTGGCGCCTGATGGCTTGGAGCAGGGAGGGTTTGGCCGAGCGGGTGGCCGCCGAATTCGAGGACGGTCAATACGTCAACCTCGGCATCGGAATGCCCACCCTCGTCCCCAACCACATCCCGGCCGGCGTTACCGTCGTCGTGCATTCCGAAAACGGAATCCTCGGCGTGGGACCGTATCCCCGACCCGAGAACGTCGACGCGGATCTGATCAATGCGGGCAAGGAGACGGTCACCACGATGCCGGGTGCGGCCTTCTTCGGTTCCTCCGCCTCGTTCGGGATCATCCGTGGCGGACACCTCGACGTCGCCGTGCTTGGGGCGATGCAGGTCTCGGCCACCGGCGACCTCGCCAACTGGATGATTCCCGGAAAGATGGTGAAGGGCATGGGCGGTGCGATGGACCTGGTCCACGGCGCCCGCAAGGTGATCGCGATGATGGAGCACACCGCCCGCGACGGCAGCCCGAAAATCGTTGCGCGGTGCACCCTTCCGCTGACCGGCGCCCGCTGTGTCGACCGGATCATCACCGACCTGGCCGTGATCGATGTCCGCGACGACGGTTTGCACTTGGTCGAGACCGCCCCCGGCGTTTCGGCCGACGAGGTGCTCGACAAGACCGAACCGCCGCTTGTGCTGGCGACAACCGGGAGGCATTCGTGAGTTCCTCTGTGATGACCGCGCCATCGTTCGCCGACGAACACCGCCGGCTGGTCGCCGAGTTGAACGCCAGGCTGGCGGCCGCCGCATTGGGCGGCAACGAACGCGCGCGCGAACGCCACGTCAGCCGCGGCAAGCTGCTGCCGCGCGAGCGGGTGGATCGCCTGCTCGACCCGGGCAGCCCGTTCTTGGAGCTGGCCCCTCTGGCCGCCAACGGCATGTACGACGACGAGTCCCCGGGGGCCGGAATCATCACCGGGATCGGCCGGGTGTCGGGGCGCGAGTGTGTGATCGTCGCCAACGACGCCACGGTCAAGGGTGGCACCTACTACCCGATGACGGTCAAAAAGCATCTGCGCGCGCAGGAAGTCGCGCTGCAGAACCGCTTGCCCTGTATTTACCTGGTGGACTCCGGGGGCGCCTTCCTGCCGCGCCAAGACGAGGTGTTTCCCGACCGTGAGCACTTCGGCCGGATCTTCTACAACCAGGCGACCATGAGCGCCAAGGAAATCCCGCAGGTGGCCGCCGTTCTCGGTTCGTGCACGGCGGGCGGCGCCTATGTGCCGGCCATGAGCGACGAGGCCGTCATCGTCCGCGAGCAGGGCACGATCTTTCTCGGCGGTCCGCCCCTGGTAAAGGCGGCCACCGGCGAGATCGTCTCGGCCGAGGACCTCGGCGGCGGCGACCTGCACTCGCGGGTCTCCGGTGTCACCGATCACCTCGCCGACGACGACGAGCACGCGCTGCGGATCGTGCGCGCCATCGCGGCCACGTTCGGCCCGCGCGAGCCCAGCCAATGGGACGTCCAGCCCGCGGTCGAGCCCAAACATGCGCAGAGCGAGCTCTACGACGTGGTGCCACCGGACCCTCGGGTGCCCTACGACGTGCACGAGGTCGTCGTGCGCCTCGTTGACGGCGGTGAATTCAGCGAGTTCAAGGCCAATTACGGTAAGACGCTGATGACCGCCTTCGCCCGCATCCACGGCCACCCGGTCGGGATCGTCGCGAACAACGGCGTCCTGTTCAGCGAATCCGCGCTGAAGGGCGCGCATTTCATCGAGCTCTGTGACAAACGCAAGATCCCGCTGCTGTTCCTGCAGAACATCGCCGGGTTCATGGTCGGTCGCGATTACGAGGCCGGCGGCATCGCCAAACACGGAGCCAAGATGGTCACCGCCGTGGCCTGTGCCCGGGTGCCCAAGCTGACCGTCGTGATCGGTGGATCCTATGGCGCGGGCAACTATTCGATGTGCGGCCGGGCGTATTCGCCGCGCTTCCTGTGGATGTGGCCGAACGCGCGGATCTCGGTCATGGGCGGCGAGCAGGCCGCGTCGGTGCTGGCGACGGTGCGCGGCGAGCAGCTCACCGCGTCGGGCAAGCCGTGGTCGCCTGACGAGGAGGAGGCGTTCAAGGCTCCCATCCGCGAGCAGTACGAGGACCAGGGCAACCCGTACTATTCGACGGCCCGGCTGTGGGACGACGGCATCATCGATCCGGCTGACACCAGAACGGTTGTCGGGCTGGCCCTTTCGGTATGTGCACAGGCCCCGTTGGAGCCGGTCTCCTACGGCGTCTTCCGGATGTGATGACCATGTTCGAGACAGTATTGGTGGCCAACCGCGGCGAGATCGCGGTGCGGGTGATGCGGACCCTGCGCCGGCTGGGTATCCGGTCGGTCGCGGTGTACAGCGACCCCGACGCCAACGCCCGTCATGTCCTGGAGGCCGACACGGCCGTTCGCCTGGGACCCGCCGCGGCGCGCGAGAGCTACCTCGACATCGGCAAGGTGCTCGATGCGGCGGCACGCACGGGAGCTCAGGCGATCCATCCGGGCTACGGATTCCTGTCCGAGAACGCCGAATTCGCCGCCGCCTGCGAGCGCGCCGGGGTGGTGTTCCTGGGCCCGCCGGCACAAGCGATCCAGGTGATGGGCGACAAGATCACCGCCAAGAACGCGGTCGCCGCCTTCGACGTGCCGGTGGTGCCCGGTGTGGCCAAGCCGGGACTCAGCGACGACGAGCTGATCGCGGCCGCCGAAGAAGTCGGATATCCGGTGTTGATCAAGCCATCGGCGGGCGGCGGCGGCAAGGGCATGCGCCTGGTGGATGACCCGAGCCGGCTGCGCGACGCCCTGCAGGGTGCGCGACGGGAGGCCGCCTCGTCGTTCGGCGACGACACCCTCTTCCTGGAGCGATTCGTGTTGCGCCCCAGGCACATCGAAGTGCAGGTGCTCGCCGACACCCAAGGCAACGTGGTGCACCTCGGGGAGCGTGAGTGCAGCCTGCAGCGGCGCCACCAGAAGGTGATCGAGGAGGCGCCCTCGCCGTTGCTCGACCCGCGGACACGCGCCCGCATCGGGGCGGCGGCCTGCAACACCGCCCGCAGCGTTGATTACGTCGGCGCGGGCACCGTGGAGTTCATCGTCTCCGCCGACAGCCCTGACGAGTTCTTCTTCATGGAGATGAACACCCGCCTGCAGGTGGAACATCCGGTCACCGAAGCGATTACCGGCCTGGACCTGGTGGAGTGGCAGCTACGGGTGGCCGCCGGCGAGAAGCTGGGGTTCGCGCAGGACGACATCGAATTACACGGGCACGCGATCGAGGCCCGGGTGTACGCCGAGGATCCCGCGCGGGGCTTCCTGCCCACCGGCGGGCGAGTGCTGCAGGTCGCCGAACCCTCCGGCGCCGGCGTGCGGGTCGACTCGTCGCTGCTGGCGGGAACGCTGGTCGGCAGCGATTACGACCCCATGCTGAGCAAGGTGATCGCCTACGGAAAGGACCGCGACGAGGCGCTTGCGAGACTTGATGGGGCGCTGGCGCAGACCGCAATCCTGGGTGTGCAGAGCAACATCGAATTCCTCCGGTTCCTGCTGGCCGACGAGCGCGTGCGCGCCGGTGACCTGGACACGGCGCTGCTGGACGAGCGGGTGGCGGACTTCGCGCCGCTGCCGGCACCCGACGACGTGCTCGCCGCCGGCGGCCTCTACCGCCAGTGGGCCCTGGCTTATCGCGCCGCGGGCAACCCATGGGCCGTGCCGACCGGATGGCGCGTCGGGGGTGCGCCTGCGCCCGTCCGCACCGAGATGCAGACCCCGCTGCGCAGCGACACCGTGTCGGTATGGGGGCCACCGGACGGCGCCCGGGTGCAGGTGGGTGCGGGTGAGATCCATTCGGCGAGCGTGCAAGTCGACGGCGCCCGGATGGACGTCACGCTGGACGGGGTGCGCCGCGAATACCGCTGGGCGGAGGCCGACCGTCACCTGTGGATCGCCGACGAGCGGGGAGCCTGGCACCTGCGTGAGGCCGAGGAGCACAAGATCCACCGCGCGGCCGGTGCGCAGCAGGCCGAAATCCTCAGCCCCATGCCCGGCAGTGTGATCGCGGTCCAGGCCGCCTCCGGCACCGAGGTATCCGCGGGCGACGTCGTGGTGGTCGTGGAGGCGATGAAGATGGAACACTCGCTCGCCGCACCGGCTTCGGGACGAGTGGAGCTCTTGGTGTCCGTCGGCGATCAGGTCACGGTCGACCAGGTGCTGGCCCGGCTGGTGCCCGAAGAGCCCGACACAGCAGCCGATTCGAGTAAGGACGAGACATGACGACATCCATCACCGCAGGAACCCTGCCCAAGGAATACGAGGATCTTCGCGACACGGTGGCCGAGTTCGCGCGCACCGTGGTCGCACCGGTATCGGCCAAACACGATGAAGAGCACAGCTTCCCGTACGAAGTCGTCGCTAAGATGGGCGAGATGGGGCTGTTCGGCCTGCCGTTCCCGGAGGAGTACGGCGGCATGGGCGGTGACTACTTCGCCCTGTCGCTGGCGCTCGAGGAACTCGGCAAGGTCGACCAGTCGGTGGCGATCACGCTGGAGGCCGGCGTCAGCCTCGGCGCGATGCCGATCTACCGCTTCGGTTCCGAGGAACAGAAAACCAAGTGGCTGCCCGACCTGACGGCCGGCCGGGCGCTGGCCGGCTTCGGGCTCACCGAGCCGGGCGCCGGTTCCGACGCGGGCGCCACCCGGACCACGGCCCGGCTCGACGATGGCGAGTGGGTGATCAACGGCAGCAAGCAATTCATCACCAACTCCGGCACCGACATCACGAAACTGGTCACCGTCACCGCGGTCACCGGCACCATTGGAGACGCAGCCGACGGGAAAAAGGAGATCTCGACGATCGTCGTGCCCAACGGCACACCGGGATTCACCGTCGAACCGGTCTACAGCAAGGTCGGCTGGAACGCCTCGGACACCCACCCGTTGAGCTTCGCCGATGCCCGCGTCCCGGAGGAGAACCTGCTGGGCCCCCGCGGCACTGGCTATGCGAACTTCTTGTCGATCCTGGACGAGGGCCGCATCGCGATCGCCGCGCTGGCGACCGGCGCCGCGCAGGGCTGCGTCGACGAGAGCGTCAAGTACGCCAAGGAACGCCAGTCGTTCGGCCAGCCGATAGGCTCCTACCAGGCGATCAGCTTCAAGATCGCGCGGATGGAAGCACGCGCGCATGTCGCGCGCACCGCGTACTATGACGCTGCCGCAAAGATGTTGGCCGGCAAGCCATTCAAGAAGGAGGCAGCCATCGCGAAGATGATCGCGTCGGAAGCGGCCATGGACAACGCGCGCGACGCCACCCAGATCCACGGCGGGTACGGCTTCATGAACGAGTACCCGGTGGCGCGTCACTACCGGGACAGCAAGATCCTCGAGATCGGTGAGGGGACCACCGAGGTCCAGTTGATGCTCATCGCGCGGTCGCTGGGGCTGTCGTGACGGACGCCGGCGACGATGCAGTGGGGGTACCGCCCGCTTGCGGGGGACGAAGCGATGTGGGGGTACCTCCCGCTTGCGGGGGCGTGGGGGCACCTCCCGCTTGCGGGGGAGAGCGGCGCTCATGACGGACGGCAAGTCAATCATCCAGCGGGGCCTGTGGTTCGAGGAGTTCGAGATCGGCACGACGTATCTGCACCGGCCGGGCCGCACCATCACCGAGGCCGACAACGTCCTGTTCACCACGCTGACGATGAACACCCAGTCGTTGCACCTGGATGCGGCGTGGGCCGCCGAGCAGCCGGGCTTTCGGGGCGAGCGGTTGGTGAACTCGATGTTCACCCTGTCGACGCTGGTCGGGTTGTCGGTCTCGCAGCTGACGCTGGGCACCATCGTCGCCAACCTGGGCTTCTCCGAGGTGTCGTTCCCCAAGCCGGTCTTCCACGGCGACACCCTGTACGCGGAGACCGTGTGCACCGGCAAGCGCGAGTCGAAGAGCCGGCCCGGCGAAGGGATCGTCACCCTCGAGCACACCGGGCGCAACCAGCACGGCGACATAGTTGCACGGGCCGTGCGGACCACTCTGGTCCAGAAGCGCCCGCCTGACCAGGAGGGCAAGTGAATTTGCAAGCCGCCGGTCCGGGCTGGCTGTTCTGCCCGGCCGACCGTCCCGAGCGGTTCGCGAAGGCCGCCGCCGCGGCCGACGTGGTGATCCTCGACCTCGAGGACGGCGTGGCCGAGGCGGACAAGCCCGCCGCCCGCAAGGCCCTGCGGGAGACCCCGCTGGATCCCGAGCGCACCGTGGTGCGCGTCAACGCGGCCGGCACCGAGGAGCACGGCCGCGACCTGGACGCCCTGGCCGAGACTCCCTACACGACGGTGATGCTGTCGAAGACCGAATCGGCCGCGCAGGTGTCCGCGCTGGCGCCGCGCGACGTCGTCGCGTTGATCGAGACGCCCCGCGGTGCGGTCTTCACCACCGAGATCGCCGCCGCCGCGGGGACTGTCGCCATGATGTGGGGCGCCGAGGACCTGGTCGCCGCCCTTGGTGGCAGCTCGAGCCGCCTGGCCGACGGCACCTATCGCGACGTTGCGCGCCATGTGCGGTCGACGGTCCTGCTGGCGGCGTCCACCTTCGGCCGGATCGCGCTCGACGCGGTGCATTTGGACATCCGCGACCTCGAGGGCTTGCGGGCGGAAGCCAACGACGCCGTCGCGGTGGGTTTCCACGCAACCGTCTGCATCCACCCGACCCAAATTTCGGTCGTGCGCGACGCCTATCGCCCCAGCGAGGAGAAACTCGAGTGGGCGCGAAGGGTATTGGCCGCGGCGCGGACCGAGCGCGGCGTTTTCGCGTTCGAGGGACAGATGGTGGACTCGCCGGTGCTCAAGCACGCGGAAATGCTGGTGCGCAGGGCGGGGCAGTCCGCCGCCGGGTGACGGTCGAAACCTCGCCCCGAACCGCGTTGCCGGCAGGCGCGACACGTTCGCGATCACCGCGGTCTCCTCTCATTCGAGCGCATAATGGTGAGTACGCCAGTGTCGCGGCGAGCGGAGCCTTTCGGGTAGCTGGCGATCGACTTCGGCTCGCGGTAGGTCCCGGCTGAGCTCTTGCTGTGAACCCCTGCGGCACCGAAGTAGGGAGACGGTATGGCGAAGGTGCCTCAACTGCCGATGACCGTCGACCTCGAGCCGGTGCAACTCATCGCCGCGGATGGCACGCCGACGCCCGAACTCCGCTATGGCCGCGACCTTCCCGCGGAGACACTGTGCTGGCTCTACGAAATGATGGTGGTCACCCGAGAGCTGGACACCGAGTTCATCAACCTGAAGCGCCAGGGAGAGTTGGCGTTGTACGCGTCCTGCCGCGGTCAGGAAGCCGCTCAGGTGGGCGCGGCGGCCTGTTTGCGCAAGACGGACTGGCTGTTTCCCCAATACCGGGAGCTCGGTGCGTATCTGGTGCGCGGCATCCCGCCCGGGCATGTCGGTGCGGTGTGGCGCGGAACCTGGCATGGCGGACTGGAATTCACCAAGAAACGCTGCGCGCCGACCGCGATTCCGATCGGCACCCAGACCCTGCACGCCGTCGGCGCGGCAATGGCCGCGCAGCGTCTCGGCGAGGATTCGGTGACGGTGGCCTTCCTCGGCGACGGCGCCACCAGCGTGGGGGATGTGCATGAGGCGCTGAACTTCGCGGCCGTGTTCACCACGCCGTGCGTGTTCTTCGTGCAGAACAATCAGTGGGCGATCTCGGTGCCGCTCCACAAACAGACCGCGGCACCGTCCATCGCGCACAAGGCAATCGGCTACGGCATGCCCGGGATTCGGGTGGACGGCAACGATGTGCTGGCCTGCTACGCGGTGATGGCCGAGGCCGCCGCCCGCGCCCGCGCCGGCGGTGGCCCCACCCTGATCGAGGCGGTCACCTACCGGCTTGGGCCGCACACCACGTCCGATGACCCCAGCCGCTACCGGACCCAGGAGGAAGTCGACCGCTGGACGGCGCTCGACCCGATCCCGCGCTACCGCACCTACCTCCAGGGGCAGGGCCTGTGGTCGAACCGCTTGGAGGACCGGGTCGCTGCCCGCTCGAAGCGGATGCGCGCCGAATTGCGCGACGCGGTGTTCGGCGCACCCGATTTCGACATCGACGAGGTGTTCACCGCGGTGTACGCCGAGATGACGCCCGGGTTGCAGGCGCAGCGCCAAGCGCTGCGAGCCGAACTCGACCGAAGCGATGCGGAGGCGTGAATGACTCAGCTCGCTGATCGTCCGGCCAGCACCGACGAAACCCTTACCACCGCAACGGAGAACGTCGCGCTCAGCGCGCAGTCGCTGACCATGGTGCAGGCGCTCAACCGCGCCCTGCACGACGCGATGTCCGCCGACGACCGGGTGCTGGTGTTCGGCGAGGACGTCTCGGTCGAGGGAGGGGTGTTCCGGGTAACTGAGGGGCTGGCCAAAACGTTCGGCGAGAAACGCTGTTTCGACACGCCCTTGGCGGAATCCGCCATCATCGGGATCGCGGTGGGGCTGGCGCTACGCGGATTCGTGCCTGTGCCGGAGATTCAGTTCGACGGATTTTCCTATCCGGCTTTCGATCAGGTGGTCAGTCATCTGGCGAAGTACCGCACCCGCACCCGGGGCGAGATCAACATGCCGGTGACGGTACGTATCCCGTCGTTCGGCGGAATCGGCGCGGCCGAACATCATTCGGACTCGACCGAATCGTATTGGGCTCATACCGCCGGCTTGAAGGTGGTGGTTCCAGCCAGCCCCGCTGACGCGTACTGGCTGCTTCGTCACGCGATCGCCTGCCCGGACCCGGTGATGTATCTCGAGCCAAAGCGGCGCTATCAGGTCCGCGGGACGGTCGACACCGAGCGGCCCGAACCGCCGATCGGGCAGGCGATGGTGCGCCGGCCCGGCTCTGATGTGACCGTCGTGACCTACGGCAGCCTGGTCAGCACCGCGGTCGGCGCCGCGGAAGAGGCGCATCAGCAACGTGGTTGGAGCCTGGAGGTCATCGACCTGCGGTCACTGGTCCCGTTGGACTTCGATACCGTGGCGGCGTCGATCCATCGGACCGGACGTTGCGTAGTGATGCACGAGGGGCCGCGCAGCCTGGGATATGGCGCCGGTTTGGCCGCCCGGATTCAAGAGGAAATGTTTTACGAGCTGGAGGCTCCGGTGTTGCGCGCCTGCGGGTTTGACACTCCGTACCCGCCGGCCCGGCTGGAGCGACTGTGGCTACCGGGCCCCGACCGGCTGCTGGACTGCGTCGAGCGTGCGTTGGGTCAGCCATGAGCGCCGACGAGCGGGTCAAGGCATTCCGGGTTCCCGACCTCGGTGAGGGATTACAGGAAGTGACCGTGACGCGCTGGAACGTCGCTGCGGGCGACGACGTCGAGCTCAACCAGGTGTTGTGCTCGGTGGAGACCGCCAAGGCGGAGGTGGAGCTTCCCAGCCCGTACGCGGGGCGGATCGTCGAAACGCACGGCCGCGAAGGCGATGTGCTCGCGGTGGGGGCGGTGCTGGTCCGCATCGATACGGCACCGGTGAACGGCGACAATCCCGCGACTGCCGGGGCGGTGCCCACGCTCGTCGGCTATGGCGCGGACGCCGGCATCGATGCCAGCCGACGGACCGGCCGCCCGCTCGCCACCCCTCCAGTGCGCAAATTGGCCAAGGAGCTGATGGTCGACCTGCGCTCGGTGCAGCGCGACCCCGACAGCATCGTCACCCGCGCGGACGTGCTGGCGGCGGCCGACCAAAACGGTGCCGACGTTCGACCGGTCCGCGGCGTGCAGGCCCGAATGGCCGAGAAAATGACGTTGTCGCACAGGGAGATTCCGGCCGCCAAAGTCAGCGTCGCGGTTGACTGTACCGAATTGTTGCGGCTATCCGGCATCGCTTCGGCGGATCAGAAGATCACCCCGTTCGTCCTGACAATGCGCCTGCTGATAATTGCGTTGTGCCACAATGAGATTCTGAACTCGACATGGGTTGACTCGCCCGATGGCCCACGGGTTCGCGTCGATCATCGGGTGCACCTGGGATTCGGAGTGGCCACCACACGCGGGCTGCTGGTCCCGGTGATCACTGACGCACACAATAAGACCACCCGCGAACTGGCAAGTCGGGCAGCCGAATTGATCAGTGGTGCGCGCGAGGGCACGCTCACGCCTGGCGGAGCTGCGCGGCTCCACCTTCACCGTGTCGAACTTCGGGGCGCTGGGCGCCGACGACGGTGTGCCGGTGATCAACCACCCCGAAGCGGCCATCCTCGGCATGGGGTCCATCAAGCCGCGCCCGGTGGCCGTCGGTGATCAGGTCGTGGTGCGCCCGACGATGACGTTGACCTGTGTGTTCGACCATCGCGTCGCCGACGGCGCCCAGGCGGCCCAGTTCGTCACTGAGCTGAGGGATTTGGTCGAATCACCCGCGACCGCGTTGCTCGACCTGTAACGGGTCGGGCTCAGGGGTGCGGCGGTACGGGGCACCAGAACAGGCCGCAGTTGAAATTGGGCTGGTGAAATGGCGGCGGGGGCGGGTACGGCGGCGGGTTGTCGGTGTCCCAACACTGGTTCCAGTACTTGTTCTCACCCCATGCCGGGTTCCACGGCTGGTTGGGGCACCAATACACCTGCGGCGCAAGGCCCGGCTACCGTCGTTGCGCCGCGGCCAGTCGCTTCGCGAATTCCGATGACTGGATGGAGTAGGCCTGCGGCCCGAGCTCTGTGCGCATGGCAAAGACGTGTTGCTCGTGATCCAGCGATCCCGGACTGGCGGTGGCGCGCATGGTGGCCTTCGTCGCCAGCACTACCTCGCGTGGGGCGGTCGCGGGCCCCGCGGCCAGCTCGAGCGCCGCGGCGACCGGATCGTCGGCGACGCAGAGCGCCAAGCCGTGGTGCACGGCGGATTCGGCGTCGAAGCGCATACCGAACAGCAGGGCCGCGCGGGCGACCTGGGGGCCCACCGCCCGCTGCAGCATCCAGGTCGCACCCCCGCCGGGATGTAGCCCCAGCTTCTGGAACCGGGCGTCGAACAACGCCGCCGGCCCGGCGATGCGCACGTCGGCCGCCAATGCGAGATTGAGACCCGCGCCGACAGCCGCGCCGTTGACCGCGGCGATGGTGGGCAGCCGGCAACTGCCGACGGCCATGAAGCCGTCGTAGAGCTGCTGCAGACCCGTCTCGGCTTTGTCGCTGCCCGCGGCGCCGAGCGCGCTCAGATCCGCGCCGGCGCAGAAGGCCTTGCCGGCACCGGTGACCACGACGGCGTGCACGTCGGGATCGGCCTCGGCCCGCTCGACGGCGGCGCGCAGAAGCGCCGACATCTCGGCCGTCACCGCGTTGCGCCGGTCGGGGTCGTTGACGGTGATGAGCGCGACGCGGTTGTCGACGGTGAACAAAACAAGGTCGGATCGGGCCATCGGGCACCTCCGCGGCTTGGAGTTTGGCGGGTCCGGGCGACGCACGAATGCCGTGCCGTCGGCTGCGACTCCGGGGCAGGGTAAGGGTACTGCGCGGCTAGCTCACCGAGGGTGGCCGGTGTAGGCGCGCCCAGTGGGCACCAGCAACCTTTCGTCGACGACTAAAGACTTGTGTGGCGAGAGCTGTCGAGGAAAGCACGGCCGGGTGGGGACCGTGACACCCGCTCCGGGGCCGCCTTTTACTTGACTCTGTATTGCGAGGCCGAGGATCTGCTGAACTCCAACGACGCGAAAGCCATTGGAAGCGCGCATCGAGTACTTCCAAAGAATGGTTGTGCAACGCGAATGCGTCTCCGCTTGGCAGTCGAGCGTTCCATCGCGGGTCCTTAATTACAAGGATGTATTAATTGACATAATGTGAAACCGCGACGCCGACAGGAAGCGTCCCGCATTGAGTCGCGTTATTTACCGGTTTGCTATTACCCAGCTTCGGGTCTTGCCAACTTCTTAGCCAGCCCATCGAGCGTCGCTTGGCGCTGTCGCACCGCACACGCTCGTTGGTCCCGCAGCGCCCCCTGAATCCGGGTGTTTGCCAACGCATCGTGCCGCAACCTGGTGTTCGCGTAGTGAATTGCGGCATCAATCATTTCGATGTAGCGCTCCGCCTCATCGAGGGCACACGTTCCCTCGATGCGCTGGACCTCATCCCAACAGGGATAAGATGAATACCTGGCATCGAGCCTTTGCTGCGATACCTGCACGCCGAAGTAGCCGCGCCAGTCTCGGCTTAGCCAGCCCCGTGTCTTGACCTCAACTTTGATCCTGTTCCCAAGGCCGGCTACGAACTTTGGTTCTCCAACTCGCACCACCGGTTGCCAGTCGTCCGACGTCACATCGACCACCCCTTGAAAAGAGACGCCCTAAGTCATATCCCCCTGCTGGCGTCATCTGCTCGCACGACACGCCAATTGTGGTTCCCTAACCGTCCAATTGGCAAACGCTGGGCGATGGGCGACACTGCAGAAGTTCTAAGCGCCATTTGCACCGCGTGTGCTCGGGCTGCGCCGGCCGGTCCGGCCCCGAAGACAAAGGTCTTTTGAGAATCCGCCAAGGCCTGGCGCTGATGCTGATGCCGGGCCCAAGAGAGCGCCCGCCATTCGGCACCGACGGCAGGAGCACTTAATGCGAACCGTGGCGGAGCAAAAGACGGACGACAAGAAGATTGGTTACTTCCGCCTCGCGGTGGTCTCTGCGGTAATCGCCACCCTGGTTGCGCTCGGTTTGGGTCTCATCGCCGCGAACAAACCCACCGCGGGGCATCCGTGTTCGATCCGGAATGCGACCACACACGACGCGACCGGTCACACGGTGTCGTGCCACCCGACGACGGCCCGTGCGCATGACCTCGTGTGGCAGCTCGCACCGGCGGGGCGCTAGACTTCCGCGCGGCCAGGGGCGGGTCCACACTTGTGCAATGAAGATATGTGATTTCACCGCCGACGTGCTGATCGCAGCGCCCCCGCCGCCGCGGCGCCCGCGCCGTGCCCGAGCATCGACGTCAGCGCGGGTGGCGTGATCGTGCCCGCCGGTGGGCCTGAGCCGCAGCCGCGCCCGTTGAACGGCCTCTCGGACGTACGCGCGTTCTTTCACACCAACGCCGTCCCGCTGTACTTCATCTCGCCGACCCCGTTCAACCTGCTAGGCATCGACCGCTGGGTACGAAACTTCTTCTACCTGACCTACTTTGACGCTTTCGAGGGCATACATTCGCGCGTGTTCGTGCCCCGGCGGCGCGACCGCATTGATTTCGAGTCCATGGGCGATGTGTGCAACCACCTCCTGCGCGATCCCGAGACACTCGAGTTCATCGCGGGCCGAGGGCCCGGCGGCAAGGCCTGCTTCGTGATGATGGACGAAGAGACGCAGGGCCTCGCGCGGCAGGCGGGTCTCGAGGTCATGCACCCCCCGGTGGAGCTACGCAATCGCCTGGGCTCCAAGACCGTCATGACGCGCCTGGCCGACGAGGCCGGCGTACCAAGTGTGCCGCACACGATCGGGCGGGCCGGCTCCTACGACGAACTGCTGACGCTCGCGCAGAATGCCGAATTGGGAGATGACCTCGTCATCTCCGTCCCTTATGGCAACGCCGGCAGCGGGACGTTCTTTGTGCACGGTCAGCGCGACTGGGACCAGCACGCGGCTGACTTGACCGGGCAGCAAGAAGTCAAAGTGATGAAGCGCATCCGCAATGTCGAGGTGTGCATCGAGGGCGCCGTGACCCGCCACGGCACCGTGATCGGCCCCGCGATGACGAGCCTGGTCGGTTATTCGGAGCTCACTCCGCACCGGGGCAGCTGGTGCGGCAATGACATCTGGCGCGAGGTGCTGCCGCCGGACCAGACGCACTCCGCGCGAGAAATGGTGCGAAAGCTGGGTGGCGTCCTGAGCCGCGAGGGTTATCGCGGCTACTTCGAAGTGGACCTTCTGCACGACCTGGACTCCGGGGAGCTCTACCTCGGCGAGGTGAACCCCCGTCTGAGCGGCGCCAGCCCGATGACGAACCTGACCACCGAGGCCTACGCCGACATGCCGCTGTTCCTCTTTCATCTGCTCGAGTACATGGATGTGGAGTACGAGCTCGACATCGAGGAGATCAACTCGCGCTGGGAGCGGGGCTACGGCGAGGACGAGGTCTGGGGCCAAGTGATCATCACGGAGACCTCGCCGGATATCGAGCTCTTCACCGCGACGCCCCGCACCGGTGTATGGCGCATCGACGACGACGGTCGCGTCTCTTTTGCGCGGTCCGCCAATGACTGGGCCACGCTGCTCGACGGGTCCGAGGCCTTCTACATGCGCGTCGCGGCGCCCGGCGATTTACGCTCCGAGGGCGCCCAACTCGGCGTGCTTGTCACCCGCGGACACCTGCAGAGCGACGATTACCAGCTCACCGAACGCTGCCAGCGCTGGGTCAAGGGCATGAAGGCGAAGTTCGCCTCAACGCCCCTGGCGCCGGCCGCGCCGATCGTCTCGCGGCTCGTCGCACGAGCGTGAAAGGCGCCCCGGCCGGTATCTCACTGGACAACTGGCTGTCGGCGCCCTATGCGCAATGGTCGTTCCAGCACGTCGAAGACTTCGTGCCGACCGCGGTGATCCCACGCGGGACCGGGCCGGCGGCGGCGTTGCCCGCAGCCAGCGCTCCGATCGCCGAGATCCGGTTGACCGGCACCGTTGGGATGGCCACCACCGTGGGTGCGGTGATGGCCACCACCGCTACCGACGCGTGGGCCGTCGCCCACCGCGGTTCGATGGTGGCCGAGGAGTACCTCAATGGTATGGCGGCCCGGACCCGGCACCTGCTGTTCTCGGTGAGCAAGTCACTGGTGGCGGCCATCGTCGGCGCACTGCATGGGGCCGGTGCGATAGAGCTTGACGCGCCGGTCACGAGATACGTTCCCGCCCTGGCGAACTGCGGCTACGCGGGTGCGACGGTGCGCCACCTGCTGGACATGAGGTCGGGTATCGCCTTCTCGGAAAATTACGACGACCCGGCCGCGGAGATACACCTCCTCGACCAGGCGATGGGGTGGGCGCCCAGGAGGAATCCGGACGGGCCCTCCACGGTGCGCGACTTCCTGCTGAGCCTGCGGCAGAGGTCGGCTCACGGTGGCCCGTTCGAATATCGCTCGTGTGAAACGGACGTACTCGGCTGGATCTGCGAGGTCGCTGCCGGCCAGCGGATGCCCGAACTGATGTCCGAATTGCTGTGGAGCCGCATCGGCGCCCAATGCGACGCCACCATCGGTGTCGATCCCGTCGGCACCGGATTTTTCGACGGCGGCATCAGCGCATGCCTTGCCGACATGATCCGGTTCGGGTCGCTGTTCTTGCGCGACGGTGTCTCGCTGACCGGCCGGCAAGTGCTGCCGGCGGCGTGGATCGCCGACACCCTCGACGGCGGCCCGGACTCGCGTCAGGCTTTCGCCGACAGCCCCGACGACACCGAATTGCCCGGCGGGATGTACCGAAACCAGATGTGGTTCCCCTACCCGGGCAGCCACGTTCTGTTGTGCCTGGGCATGTGCGGTCAGATGATCTACGTCAACCGCGCCGCAGAAATGGTCGCTGCCAAGGTGTCCGCCCTGCCGCACTCTCATGAGCCGCACATGTTGGACACGCTGCGCGCATTCGATGCGGTGGCACACGAACTGGCTGGAACTCACTGGTTAGCCCGAGGTTCCCTGTGCCCCCGGCACGACTCGAACGTGCGACCTAGGGATTAGAAGTTACTTACCGGCGCTTCGGTGACCAGGCGAAACGGCTAGCTAAACCAGACCGAAACGCCTGCGTGGAGCCGCTTTTGGCCGTTGCCGGTACGGTTCCGGTACGCCCGCGATACGGCCGAGAATCGCCCCCGGACGCCGCGATGACGCCGCGACGAGATGCGGCGCGCCGTGTTAGCTACTTCGACCTGAAAAGTGACCGGCGGGATGATCGTTTGGTGGTGTCGGTGGTCGGCGCTGTTTGTAGGGTGTGTCGGTTTGCGGCAGTGCGGCGGTATCAACTGCCAGTGTGCTGATCTTGACCAGGTTGTGGGCGAGGACTCCGTGTCCGGTCCAGATCCGGGCACCTTCGGTACCGTCGATGCGGGTGCGGTCCCAGTCGTATCCGCGTTTGAGGCCCTGGAGCACCTCTTCGTACGGCTTCGACCTCAACGGCGGTCTTGGTGTTCAAGCCAGCGCGGTCGCGCGCATCGCGAATTGCCGCTAGTGCTACCGCATCTGGTGCATCGCCGTCGAGCGCGAATCCAAGGAGCCTCTGCACCAACACATGGCGTTGTTGCCCGCCCCCGCCGGGGTCGCCTACACGGCGAGCAAGGCCCGGCGTGGAAATGCTGGGCCGCAGGCTGCGGCTCGAACTCGCCCGGCACGGGGTCGGCGTGACCATCAGGTCCGCGCGATCATTCCGTCCCGCCGGGCGAGGTCTCGACTTCCGTTCGCCTGATCGCCGTGAACCTTGGGCAACGCGTTGCTGCGCGCTAAGGGCCAGCTCGATCTGATTCGGGATCTCGATTCGGTCTGACCACAGCACGAGATGCCAGTTCGGCCCGGGAATGTCGCCGAAGGCGACTGGCCGTGGCCGAGTCTCTCGAAAGTGCCTATGCGGGACATGCGTGTGACGGACACTCCTGGAAGGATGGCTTCGCCACAGAACTCACGAATGGCAACCCAAGAACGATGGCAAGAATCGACAATCACCAACAGGAGTCGCACAAACCCATACACGCGGGCGATTCCGAAGAGGCGATGTGGGCCCCCGCCGGCGACGAGACCTCCTACCTCGCCGGCGGGAAGGTCGTCGGGCTCTACCCCTTCGGTCCCCTCGTCGGCGCCGCGGCCAACTGCACGCTTGTGGGTTACAACCACAAGGCATTCGTCGGGATCAACGTCGATGCGGCAGCAGTGCCGGATCTGGACATGCTCGCCGGGTGCATCCGTGAAGGATTCGACGCCGTCATCGCACTCGGCGACGTCAGCTAGAAGGGAGATCCGGCACTGAGCGCTCCCACATCAGGAACAGATCTGATCGAAGGTTGTTACGACGACGAATTCGGTGAAGTGGCGGACGTCTTCAGGAACCAGATCGCCCGCACCGACGGCGGCGCGTCGGTGGCCGTCTACCACCGCGGCAGGCTTGTCGTCGATCTGTGGGGCGGAGTCCGCAGCCCGGATGGGGCTCCCTGGACACGCGACACGCTTCCCATGTGCTGGAGCACGACCAAGGGCGTCACCGCCACCTGCGCCCATGTACTCGCCGACCGCGGGGACCTCGACTACGACGAACGGGTCGCCACGTACTGGCCGGAGTTCGCCCAAAACGGTAAGGGTGACATCACCGTCCGGCAGGTGTTGAGCCACTCCGCGGGCCTGCACCGCCTCGGCACGCTCATCGACCACGGGTCGAGGATCCTCGACTGGGAGCACATGACCGACGCGCTGGCTCGGGCGAAGCCGGCATATCAGCCCGGAACCTCGGTGGGCTATCACGCGCTGACGTTCGGCTGGCTCGTTGGCGAGCTGGTGCGGCGGATCTCCGGCATACCGCTCGACCAGTTCTTGCAGAACGAAATCGCCGAACCGCTCGGGCTCGACGGCCTCTATATCGGCTGCCCGCCCGAGCAGCGGCACCGCGTGGCGCCACTGGAACCGATGTCGCCCGCTTTCACGCGTTTGATGGCCCCCCTCGGCAACTTCGTGTTCAACCAGATGACGCGGGGCCTGGGTGTCCTGCGGTCGCCGGTCAACCCGCATCGGCTGCTCAACGCAGCCCTCTCCCGCGGGATCGAGGACGTCGTAGCGGACCCTCGACTACTCGATGCCGCCGTCCCCGCGATGAATGGGCATTTCGATGCCGTGTCGCTCGGCGCCATGTACGCGATGCTCGCCGGCGGCGGGCAGCTGGGCGGGGTGCGCATCCTGTCCGAGGAGACGGTGCGCAAGGCCTCCGAGATCCAGAACGACCAACGGGACCGAGTCATTGTGATGACCATGCAGTGGCGGCTTGGCTACCATCGGCTGCCCCTGGTTCACAAACAGCTACCCCGGGGCTATGGCCATTTCGGGTTCGCTGGCTCCGGCGGCTTTGCCGACCCCGAGCACGACCTCGCCCTGGCGATGGTGTGCAACCGTGGCCAGGGCACACCGTTCGGCGATCTGCGGATCCTTCGCCTCAGCCAGGCCACAGCCCGCGCCGTCCAGTCCCCTAGCTACTTCGACCTGAAGAAGTCTTCGTCGAAGTGATGGCGGTGAGCGACGGTGGCCTGTTACGTGGGCGTGGGTGGTTGGGTGCGGCTTGGGGGTCTGGTGTCGGTTTCATGCTGTGAGGGCGCCGATTTTGACGAGGTTGTGGGCGCAGACGCCGTGACCGCAGCACCAGCCCGTCGTTTGTCCGGTGCTGCCGCTGACGATCGGTCTGGATCACCGGTTCATCGACGGCTACCAGGCCGCGACGATGGCCCGCGTCTTCCGCGCGTACGTGGCTGATCCCGCCGCCTTCGACCCCTTGCCTACCTCCATCCCGCCACCCAAGAGGCAGCGCGCGTTGGACATCCCCCCAAACCGTGGAGGCATGGACTATGAGGAGTAGTCATGCCAGATTCGCGAAGGAAGTTCGACCCGGAGTTTCGGGAGGGTGCGGTTCGCATCGTCCGTGAGACGGGTAAGCCGATCGCCCAGATAGCCCGCGACCTGGGTGTCCACCCGGGCACCCTGGGTAACTGGGTTGCCAAGGACCGTGCTGAACACGAAGGCATACAAGGGCTTTCGACCGGGGATGTCGCGGAGCTGAAGCGGTTGCGCGCCGAGAACGCCCGGCTGCGGATGGAGCGCGATGTTTTAAAACGATCGGTGGTCCTGTGGGTCAACGAGGCGACGAAGTGAGCGTGGCCCGCTTCGTCGCCGACCAGAGGACCATGCACCGGGTGCCGCACACCGTGAGCTGCGCGATCCTGGGGATCAGCATTTCCTGGTTCTACAAGTGGGTCGGTCGCGGGCCGACCGAGCGGGCTCGTCGCCGCGCCGCTCTGGACGCGAGGGTGCGCGAGCTGTTCGAGGCCTCCAAGGCCACCTACGGCTCGCCCCGCATCCACGCCGACCTGGTCGAGGCCGGTGAGAAGGTGAGTGTGAACACCGTCGCGGACTCGATGCGCCGTCAGGGCTTGCAGGGCCGCAAGCCGAAGCGGCGCCGGGGGTTGACCCGCCAGGACCGGACCGCGCCGAAGTTCCCCGACCTGCTGCACCGGGACTTCACCGCCCCGGCGCCGAACGTGAAGTGGTGCGGCGACATCACCGAGATCCCTACCGACGAAGGCAAGCTCTATCTTGGCCTCGGTGCTGGACCTGCATTCGCGCCGGCTGCTGGCCAGCGCGACCTCGGAGCACCCCGACGCCGGGCTGGCCTGCGACGCGATCAAGATGGCCGCGGCGGTGCGCGGCGGGCGCGCGGCCATCGACGGGGTGATCTTCCACACCGATCGCGGATCTACCTACACGGCAACGAGTTTTCACCACGCTGTGCCGAAAGCTCGGGGTGTCGCAATCGATGGGACGGGTCGGTTCATGTTTCGATAACGCTGCCGCGGAGGCGTTCTTCTCCACCCTCGAACACGAGGTCCTGTCCCGGCACCAATTCACCACGAAAGCCCACGCACGCCAGGTTGTCGTGGCCTGGTGCCAGGACTTCTACAACAGCCGACGCCGACACAGCTCGGCCGCATTGATGTCGCCGGTCCAATACGAGAGACTCGCTGCAGACCAACCGGCCGCAGCATAAGGAAGCCTTCACGATTCGAGGGGAAGCCCAGGATCAGTCCATCGTGGCCGCCGAGTTCGATCTCACCGGCATCAATGCGGGCAAAAAGCTCATCAAGAGCACCTGAAGCCTTCAACTTCTCGGTGGCCGCCGTCATCTCACGGCGGCGTTGCTCACGCGACTCACTATCGGTCACAGTCATAGTGTCGACTTCCTGTCAGGACGCCACACTCCTTACACAAACCATCTGACACCGCCGGCGGACAATCCGACTTCAAGTACCTCTCACAGCAGCTTGCGGTCACGCCTCTCTTCAGTCACGCCGCGAACGCAGACCGGAGGGGCCTGACACACCTCACAAGGGTCAACCCCAACTGCGGGGTGACAGGAGTTTCGCGAGTCATCCCCTCCGGCCTGCTACGGCACGCTATGGGCTGCAATCCCTCTCACCGTCCCGTGACACTCATACAAGTCGGATTTTCTGCTATCAAGCTCCGCTAGGGGATTTGAGGTTCCTCTCCGGTGCGGGACTCGATCGTGCGCGCACGTCGAGTGCCCCGGGCCCGACGCTGAGCCGAGGTTTTCGCGCCGGACGTCAGCTCAGCGAAGGAAGCGTCCATGCAATCCCCGTAATGCTCGATATCCGGCAGCACGGTCGGACAACCGTTGATGCTCACGACCACGCGTCCGCAGTAGCTGATCACGTTGTGGATCAACCCGCACCCTTGTGTGAACGGCGACAAGGCGTAGCCGGCGATCATCCGAGTGCCGACGAGGTAGATCGGGAACTCGGGGCCGCGCATGGTGGACACGAGGGTGTTACACACCCGCGAGCTGTCGTAGAGCCTCCCGAGGTTTACCGCCATCCCGAGACGGAGCGCTGTGACGAGGAGCCCGCCCGGAAGGAACTCGGCATACTCGCGCACGCGTGGGCCCACCGCATCGTTGTAGGCCTTCGACTGGGTGCTCGACTCGTGCACGGCCCGTAGGCGGGCGACCGGGTCGGCGATGTGCGTGCCGAGCGGTACGCGAACCAGCCCGATCTGATTCACCCCGCGCTGGCGGTGGGCGTCGGTGTGCGCTGCGATCGCCATGGCCGTCACGAGCGGAGTTTCGGGCAGCTCGCCCTTGTTCAGGAGGTACTGGCGCATAGCGCCTCCGATGCCCGTGAGAACGACGTCGTTGAACGTCGCTTCCGGTACGCGCGTGCGTGCTTTCGAGACTGCGGCGAGGTCGTAGGAGCGTGCATCGAAGTTGCGGCTGCTGTCCGTGTGCGCGTTGAACGGGGTGTGCGGCGGCGTATCGATGGAAGGCCCATGCTCGGCGCGGCGACCGATCGACAGCCGCCGGGTCATCGCTGCGGGAAGCCGGGTCAGCAAGGGAATGCTGTGTCGCGCCGCGGAGGCCAGTTGTGCCGGCCGACGGGCGTAGGTCACCGCGGTTCGGGCGAGCAGGTTCAGCGACGACGGATGTGGTTCTGGCGTCCAGTCGTCCTCGGGCGCCGGCGCGGTGTCGGGGGTCATGTTGTGAAGCGCGTTGAGAAGGCCCAAGCCCGTCACCCCGTCGACCGCAGAATGATGCATCTTGAAGCACGCGGCGAAGGCGCCGTCCGGCACTCCGTGGATCTTGCGCAGCCCGTCGATGAAGTAGCCCTCCCATGGGGGCCGGCGCAGATCCATCCGCTGGGCATGCAACTGCGATATCTGTTCGCATAGCTGCCGCCAGCCACCGGGGCTCGGCAATGTCAGATGGTGCAGGTGCTGGCTCAGCTTGAAGTTCTCGTCGCGCACCCAGTACGGGTGATCCAGATCGAACGGGACGCGAGCAAGCACCAAGCGGAAGATGCGGTCCGCGCCGAGTCGGGAGCCGATATGCGCGGCGACATCGTCGAAGGTGACGGTACCCCCCGGCGCTGTCGACGGATCGTAGATCGCGAAGAAGGTCACGTGCGCAGCGCCAGCGGTCTCGGCGTACACGAATGCGGCATCCAGGCCACTCAGTTGCTCCACTCCGGCCTCCGCTGATCAGTCGAATCCGGCCAACACCTATCCAGCCACGATTGCCCGGGCAGGTTCGTTGACCCGTTTCGCATCCTTTGTACTTCATGTTCTTGTCTTCGTGTGCTTGTTCCCGGGATTATCAATAGCGTTTACTGACGGACAGCAGGGCGCGCATCTGTGAGCTGCGATCAAGCCCGGATGCACCGGCTACGGCATTGGTACGGCACCAAACTCGTCGCCGGAAGCGCGGCCATCGTCTCGGCGTGATCGTCATCCAAGAGATTCGGTGTAGATCGCCAGCGTAGTCGTCATTGTTGGCGTCCCCCAACCGGCTGAGTTGCAGCGCCGGAATCGCCCGCCGCGACGCAGAGGCTGGCTTAAGTATGCCGCAGCGCATGGAACTTCGAGCCCGGCGGCGGCAAGGGCGCGATGCTCTCCCAGGTCCGAATCAGTCGGAACGCGGATCGTGGTCGAAGAGTGCTGGATATACGTTGTCCCGAACGCGGCGAGCCGGTCGGCTGTGCGATCGACGATGGATTTGCGGGCACTTCGGCACCGAGTGCGGTGAGCTTGTTGTCGGAGTTGAGCGCGGAGACGAGATGCTCGAGATTGCTCCGGACCGTCAGCTCCCGGTCCGAAATACCCCACTCGCCGTCCGGCTTTGGCGACAACCTCATCGACGTTCAGCATGATCGCACCTGCGGGGGATGACCAGGCCGGGTCGGCGAAGCCCTCAAGAAGATCTATGGGTAGCCGCTCTGGATTGTTTGGTGCAGCGCCGAGGACATCCGCAACGCGCTCATCGAGGCCTATGCGGAGGACACCATCGGAAGGATCCTGCACTACGTCGCCGACCGCGGTCTGGCCGAGGCCAAAAAGCAGCTGACCGACAGAGCCCTCACTATCGGCGCCCACGGCTTCGAAAACGTGCAGGCCAAGATCGAGGAATTCATTCGCACGTCCGCCGGCCGCGGTGTCGTAACCACAGGCGCGGCATGAGATATCGAGTACGCCCGGCACCACCAGCAAACCCACAAGGCTCAGGAGGACCCGTGAAATCGCAGAAGGCCATCGACGCCGGCGGTGCGAAATAATGGACATCGCTGAAGACCGTGTCGTCACCACGGCTTTCCTTCTTGGGCTGAACCAGGTACTCGACTGTGACGACCTTCAGCTCGGCCGAGCCGTCCTTGACCGCCTTGAGACTGACGCATTCCATGTTCTCGTTCCCACTGCGCACACACACGGGGCGAGCGACATGAAGATCGTGTGCAAGGCCGTGCTCGCCGTCGGTGGAGACGAGCCACTCCTCAAGGAAGTGCTGATTGCACCGGTGACGTTCGAGTCCCTGCCCACTACATTCAGCGTGCTGAACGTGACTCGCGAGCTGGTGCCAATGACCGTGAGCGAAGTCGATGATGAGCTCGAAGCGATTCTCACCGAAAACGAGGTATCTGACTCCGATCTCGCCGGTGACGAGGATTACGTCCCTATCGAAGGCTTTGATACGGGCGACTCGTGCGACGACAGCGGTGTGTGAGTAAGTGGCGGATACCATCGCGAGTGCAGCAATGGGAAACTCGAACCGAGCGCTGTACAACGCAGGAAATACCACAGTGAACTCAGCTATGCCCCGTCTCACCCACCGCGACAAGCACCATACCGGTAGGTGATTCGGGGATCGTCAGATCGGGCAATTCAGGGCCAGCGACGCGACGCCCAGAATCACGGATTATGAGTCTGTGTCGGCGCCAGGGTGGTTGTCGTCGGTGAGCTGATTGCTCGAGTGGGTAAGGATTTCCGACCGTTGGCTAGCATTCCATTACAGGCGCCAGTCGGCTGTCGCGGCGTCGTCCGCCTCTCACCAGAACCAAGTTGACCCCCGCTCAGGCCCACGTCCCCAAGTTAGCTAGCGCGCCTACCCCGCCGCCACCAGCCAGCCGAACGCCGCGACGAACACGCCCGAGAGGCAAGCCGGCCACCCCCATACGGGTATCGACCACCGGTTTTCTGGTGCCCCCGGCACGACTCGAACGTGCGACCTAGGGATTAGAAGGCCCTTGCTCTATCCACCTGAGCTACGGAGGCAATGTGCAGGTCAGTCTATTCCAACGGCGTGTCGCGATACGACTCGCCGCCGCGGCACCCGCGAAAAGCGTTTCGGCCCCGCGGTTATCGGCTATGGTTGTGACCCTCGACACACGTACAACATCGGCCGGTAATCGGCCGTTTACCGCAACGAGGCGTGTGCATACCGTCGAGGGGTGGCGTTGCCATGAGCGTGACCATGCACCTGACTTCACCGTGCTCGTGGGCTGGCACCCAGGCATTACGCCTGGCGGGCGACGCGATGGATGCCTATCGGGCCGGCACGCTGTTGCTGCGCGGCTCGCCGTTCGCGCTGGGCTGCCTCGCCGGCTGGCTTTCCACGGAGTTTCCCCCGCACGTAGTAACCGGGCACGCGTTGTCGCGGGTTTCGCACCCGTCCATCGGCCGCGTCGGCACAACCTGGGCGGCGCAGCGTGCGGATCGCGCCCTCACCGCCGCGCTCGAGGAGTCCTTCGGACCGGACTTTCGCGAGCAGGTGTGCCACCCGGGCAGCATCGAGCCCTTCTGTGCCCCGCGCGGCGGCATGTTGAGTAGGCCCGGGCCGCACCGCCGCTACGCGGCGCAGACGTCCGACATCTCGTACGGTCCGGGTGGACGCGACAACCTGCTCGACATCTGGCGGCGCCATGACCTTGCACCGGGGCGGCGGGCGCCGGTGCTGATCCAGGTCCCCGGCGGGGCGTGGATCGTCGGCGACAAACGAGTGCAGGCCTACACGCTGATGAGTCGCATGGCCGAACTCGGCTGGATCTGCGTCTCGATCAACTATTCCAAGAGTCCGCGTTCCACCCTTCCCGCGCACCTCATCGACGTGAAGAGGGCGATCGCCTGGGTCCGCCAAAACATCGCCGACTACGGCGGCGATCCCGACTTCATCGCGATCACCGGCGGGTCGGCGGGCGGACACCTGGCCTCCCTGGCCGCGCTCACCCCCAATGACCCGACGTTCCAGCCCGGATTCGAAGGTGCCGACACGACGGTCCAAGCCGTCGCGCCCTATTACGGCGTGTACGACTTCACCGACTTCGAGAACATGCACGACTTGATGCTGCCGTTCCTGGAGCAGTTCGTGGTCAAGGCCCGTTACGCCGACGAGCCCGCGCGGTTCGCGGCGGCGTCGCCCGTTTCCTACGTGCACAGTGCAGCGCCGCCCTTCTTCGTGCTGCACGGCGAGAAGGACGAATTGGTTCCCAGCGGCCAGGCCCGGGCCTTCTGCGCGGCGCTGCGCGCGGCCGGCGCTTCGACGGTGGCCCACGCCGAGCTCGCCAACGCCCACCACGCGTTCGACATCCTCTCGACGGTTCGATCGCGGCTGGCCGCCGACGCCGTAGCCGATTTCTTGGGTGTCATCTACGGCCGGCGCGTCAGCTCGCTGCTGGACTCGGCCCCGCTGGCGGTCACGTCGGCCAGCTGAGCCCCGGGCCCCGGTAACCGGCGCCAGGGCCCGACCGCTCCTTTCACCAGCGCGGCAACCCGACTAGCGTTGTGTTGGCTATTGGGTTGGCGGGTCCGAGGCAGGAGGCTTGATCTTTCGTGACACGGTTGGTGCGTCGGGCGGAGGACCATGACTGAGTCCGTCGAGGTCGTGAAGTTGTCCGACCAGCTCGGACCGGTCGACTATCTGATGCATCGAGGCGAAGCGAATCCCCGGACTCGGTCGGGGATCATGGCGCTGGAACTCCTCGACACCACGCCGGACTGGGATAAGTTCCTGACCCGATTCGAAAACGCCTCCCGACGGGTGTTGCGGCTGCGGCAGAAGGTGGTCGTGCCGACCCTGCCGACGGCGTCGCCGCGCTGGGTGGTGGACCCCGATTTCAACCTCGAATTCCATGTGCGCCGGATGCGGGTCGCCGAACCCGGCACGCTGCGCGACGTCTTCAACCTCGCCGAGGTGATCCTGCAGTCGCCGATGGACATCTCCCGGCCGCTGTGGACGGCGACCCTGGTCGAGGGTCTGGCCGACGGAAAGGCCGCGACGCTGCTGCACGTCAGCCACGCCGTCACCGACGGCGTCGGCGGCGTGCAGATGTTCGCGGAGATCTACGACCTCGAGCGCGACCCGCCGGCCAAGCCGACGCCCCCGCTGCCCATCCCGGAGGACCTCACGTCCAATGACCTGATGCGACAAGGCATCAACCACCTGCCCACGGCCGTGGTCGGCGGCGTCCTGAGTGCGGTGTCCGGGGCGGTATCCGCGGCCGGCCGGGCGGTCCTGGAACCGGGGTCCACCGTGTCCGGGATCGTGGGTTACGCCCTGTCGGGGATGCGGGTGCTCAACCGGGCGGCCGAGCCGTCCCCGCTGCTGCGTCGGCGCAGCCTGGCCACCCGCACCGAAGCGATCGACATCCCGCTCTCCGACCTGCACCGGGCCGCCAAAGCCGGCGGGGGATCGATCAACGACGCCTACCTCGCCGGCCTGTGTGGCGCATTGCGGCGCTACCACGAGGCGCTCGGCGTGCCGATCAGCACGCTGCCGATGGCGGTGCCGGTGAACCTGCGGGCCGAAGCCGATACGGCCGGCGGCAACCGATTCACCGGTGTCAACCTGGCGGCGCCCGTGGGTACCGTCGATCCGGTTTCGCGGATGAAGAAGATCCGTGCGCAGATGACGCAGCGCCGCGACGAGCCCGCAATGAACATCATCGGTTCCGTCGCACCAGTGCTCAGCGTCCTGCCGACCGCGGTGCTGGAGGGGATTACCGGCTCGGTGATCGGCTCCGACGTGCAGGCCAGCAATGTCCCGGTGTACCCCGGAGACACCTACATCGCCGGTGCAAAGGTGTTGCGGCAGTACGGTATCGGCCCACTGCCCGGGGTGGCGATGATGGTGGTGCTGATCTCGCGGGGCGGGTGGTGCACCATCACCGTGCGCTACGACAGGGCGTCGGTGCGCAACGAGCCACTCTTCGCCCAATGCCTGCTGGAGGGCTTCGACGAAATCCTGGCGCTGGCCGGGGAAGGGCACCCCACGCGGTGCCGGCGTCGTTCACCGAACCGGCGACGTCGGCAGGCGGACGGTGTCGGGCTCATGAGCGAGAAGAAAGACCAGGGCGACGACCGCGGAACACCCGGGGCGGACATGCGACTGCCGGGCTCGGTCGCCGAAATGATGGCCAGCCCGCCGGGCCCGAAGATCGGGGCGTTCTTCGACCTGGACGGCACGCTGGTGGCCGGCTTCACGGCCGTGATCCTCACCCAGGAGCGGCTGCTGCGCCGCGACATGGGCATGGGTGAGTTGCTCGGCATGGTGCAGGCCGGCCTGAGCCACACGCTCGGGCGCATCGAGTTCGAGGACCTCATCGGCAAGGCCGCCGCCGCGTTGGCCGGCCGCTTGTTGGACGACCTGGAGGAGATCGGCGAGCGGCTGTTCGTGCAGCGGATCGAGTAGCGGATCTACCCGGAGATGCGCGAGCTGGTCCGGGCGCACATGGCTCGCGGGCACACCGTGGTGCTCAGCTCGTCGGCGCTGACCATCCAAGTCAATCCGGTGGCTCGTTTCCTGGGCATCTAGAACATGCTCACCAACAAGTTCGAGACCACGAAGACGGGATACTCACCGGCGGTGTGCAGAAGCCGATCCTCTGGGGGCCCGGCAAAGCCACTGCGGTGCAACGGTTTGCGGCCGAGAACGACATCGACCTGAAGGACAGCTACTTCTACGCCGACGGGGACGAGGACGTCGCGCTGATGTACCTGGTCGGCAACCCGCGCCCGACCAATCCCGAGGGCAAGATGGCCGCCGTGGCCAAGCGCCGCGGCTGGCCGATCCTGCGATTCAGCAGCCGCGGTCCCGTGGGCCTGCGGCGGCAGCTGCGCACCCTCGCCGGCTTCGGCTCGATGTTTCCGGTCGCCGCCGGCGCCGTGGGCATCGGCGTGCTGACCCGCAACCGGCGGCGTGGGGTCAACTTCTTCACCTCGACCTTCTCCCAGCTGTCGCTGGCGATCGCCGGAGTGCAGCTCAACGTCATCGGTCAGGAGAACCTGACCGCGCAGCGTCCGGCGGTGTTTATCTTCAATCACCGCAACCAGGTTGACCCGGTCATCGCCGGCGCGCTGGTGCGCGACAACTGGATCGGCGTGGGCAAGAAGGAGCTGGAGAAAGACCCGATCATGGGCACGCTCGGCAAGCTACTCGACGGCGTGTTCATCGACCGGGACGATCCCGCCGCCGCGCTGGAGACGATGCGCGCGGTCGAAGACCGGACCAGGAAGGGTCTGTCGATCGTGATCGCCCCGGAAGGTACCCGGGTTGACACCACCGAAGTCGGGCCGTTCAAGAAGGGCCCATTCCGCCTCGCCATGGCGGCCGGAATCCCGATCGTCCCGATCGTGATCCGCAACGCGGAGCTCGTCGCCGCCCGAAACTCCACCGTCATCAATCCCGGCACCGTTGACGTCGCGGTGTTTCCGCCGATTTCGGTGCAGGACTGGACCGTCGAGAACCTGCCGGAGCGCATCGCCGAGGTCCGGCAGCTCTATCTGGACACGCTGGCCAACTGGCCCACTAAAGAGATGGGCGAGCTGCCCCCGGTCGACCTGAATGCGGAGAAGAAGGCGACGGCGAAGGCCAAAGCCCCGGCGAAAAAGACGGCGGCCAAGGCCGTTTCGAAGGCACCGACAAAGAGGGCGCCGGCGAAGAAGGCCGCGACGAAACCAAGGCCGGCCAAGGCGAATCCCCACGAGTCCCAGGCCGTCAAAGACGGTGAGGCACAACGGCCCGCCGAGACGGCCGTCAGCGCCGAACCGCCAGAGCCGCCCACCGAAGGGCAGCCGTGACCGAACCGGCCGCGGATACCACCGCGGTCCTCACCGGCCAAGACTCGCTGGTATTGGCGTCCATGGCCTCGCCGGTCGAGAGGGAACTGGTGACCGCCTGGACGGCTCAGCAACGCGCCGACAGGCCGGAGGCGAGATTCGACGTCCTGGAACTGCCACCGCCGGCCGCGCCGCCGGAGGCGCTGACCGCGTTGATCGAGCGGCTCGGGGCCGGCGACGACGCCGCTGACGACCGGTCGATCGTGCCCGTGCGGGTGTTCTGGCTGCCGCCACCGGATCGCGGCAGGATCGCCAAGCTGGCCGGCCTGCTCCCGGGGCGGGATCCCTACCAGCCCAACGAACGTCAGCAACTGCGGATCATGCGTAACGCTCCCCAGCGGGCGCGGGTGGTGGCCGGGGAACCGGCGAAAGTTTCCGAACTGCGCCAGCAGTGGCGCGACATCACCGTCGGCGAGAACGAGAGCGACTTCGCCCGGTTCGTCATCCGCCGCGCGCTCTTGGCGCTGGAACGCGTCGAGTACCGAATCCTGGGGCCGCAGTACAAGTCTCCGCGCCTGGTGAAGCCGGAGATATTGGAGTCCAGCCGGTTTCGCGCCGGGCTGAAGAAGATCCCCGGCGCAAGCGTCGAAGAAGCGGGCGAGATGCTCGACGAACTCTCCACCGGCTGGAGCAGGGTGTCCGTCGACCTCGTTTCCGTCCTCGGCAGGATGATCAGCCGCGGATTCGATCCGGAGATCGACTACGACGGATATCAGGTCGCGGCGATGCGCGCCGCCCTGGAAGTCCACCCCGCGGTGCTGTTGTTCTCGCACCGGTCCTACATCGACGGCGCGGTGGTGCCGGTGGCGATGCAGGAAAATCGTCTCCCGCCCGTGCACGTGTTCGCCGGTATCAACCTGTCGTTCGGCGCGATGGGTCCGCTGTTGCGCCGGTCCGGTGTCATCTTCATCCGGCGCAACATCGGCGCAAATCCGCTCTACAAATACGTCCTGCGCGAATACGTCGGCTACATCGTCGAAAAGCGGTTCAACCTGAGTTGGTCCATCGAGGGCACGCGCTCACGCACCGGCAAGATGCTGCCACCAAAGCTCGGCCTGCTGGCCTATGTCGCCGACGCGTACCTGGACGGCCGCAGCGAAGACATCCTGCTGCAGCCGGTGTCCATCAGCTTCGATCAGTTGCACGAGACCGCCGAGTACGCGGCCTACGCCCGCGGCGGCGAGAAGACGCCCGAAGGCGTGGGGTGGCTGTACAACTTCATCAGGGCGCAGGGCGAACGCAACTACGGCAAGATCTACGTCCGCTTCCCGGAAGCCGTTTCGATGCGCCAGTACCTGGGCCCGGCGCACGGCACGCTGGCCCACGACCAGGACGCCAAACGGCTTGCGCTGCAGAAGATGTCGTTCGAGGTCGCGTGGCGGATATTGCAGGCGACACCGGTGACGGCGACGGGTCTGGTGTGCGCGTTGCTGCTGACCACTCGCGGTGCGGCGTTGACCCTCGATCAGCTGCACCACACCCTGCAGGACTCGCTCGACTATCTGGAACGCAAACAAACCCCGATGTCCACGAGCGCGTTGCGGCTGCGCTCGCGCGACGGGGTGCGGGCGGCGGTCGACGCGTTGTCCAACGAGCACCCGATCACCCGGATCGACGGTGGCCGGGAACCGGTGTGGCGCATCGCCCCCGACGCACAGCACGCGGCCGCGTTCTACCGCAACTCGCTGATCCATGCCTTCCTGGAGACCTCGATCGTCGAACTCGCGCTGGCGCACGCCAGACACGTCGAGGGCGACCGGATGCAGGCCTTCTGGGATCAGGCGATGCGGCTGCGCGACCTGCTGAAGTTCGAATTCTACTTCGCGGACTCGGCGGCGTTTCGGGACAACATCGCCGAAGAGATGGCGTGGCACGACGATTGGGAAGCCCACGTCGCCGCCGGGGGCGACGAGATCGACGCGCTGCTGTTCGCCAAGCGTCCGCTGATGGCGGACGCGATGTTGCGGGTGTTCTTCGAGGCCTACGAGATCGTCGCGGACGTGCTGCGCGACGCGCCGGCCGACGTCGCGCAGAAGGAATTGACGAAGTCGGCGCTCGGCGTCGGCCGCCAATACGTGGCGCAGACCCGCGTCCGCAGCAGCGAATCGGTGTCGACGCTGCTGTTCGCCACCGCGTATCAGGTCGTCGTCGATCAGGATCTGATAGCGCCCGCCCCCGACCTCGCCGAGCGGCGGAGCGCTTTCCGGGGGGAGCTGCGCGACATCCTCCGCGATTCCAATCACGTCGGGCGGATCGCGCGTAACCAGTTCGTCGCGCGGGAGGCCAAGGCGCGTCAGGAGCGCCTGGCTCGGTAGCCCCCGGTCCGCGCCCATACCCTGGCTGTATGACGGTCGATCGGTCTGTAGCCACACCCCGCGCGCTGGTGTGGCCGCTGCTGATCGGCGTAGCGCTGCTGGCGGGCTGCACCGCGGCCGGTATCGGTGCGTTGTCGCTGGCCGACGCGCTGACCGCCACGGGTTTGCCGGATCCTGGGCCGGCAACCACGCTGGGGCTGCCGTTCGTGCGGGCCGCGGGGGAGATCGCCGCGGTGCTGGCCGTCGGGTCGTTCCTGTTCGCGGCGTTTCTGGTGCCGCCGCAACGCAGCGGCGTCCTGGACGCCGACGGGTACCGGGCGCTTCGGCTGGGGACGGTGGCGTCGGGGGTCTGGGCGGTGTGCGCCGCGCTGCTGGTACCGCTGACCATTTCCGATGTGTCGGGTCGACCGTTGGGCGCGCTGCTCAACCCGGTGCGGATATGGTCCGTGGCGGGCCTGGTCACCACCGCCTCCGCGTGGCGCTGGACCGCGGCGCTGGCCGCGCTGGTGATGCTGGCCAGCTTGTCGGTGCTGCGCTGGTCGTGGACGCCGCTGCTGTGCGCCGGCTCGTTGCTGACGCTCATTCCGCTGGCACTGACCGGACATTCTTCGGCGGGCGGGTCGCACGACCTGGCCACCAACAGCCTGCTGATCCACCTCGTGGCCGCCGGCCTGTGGGCCGGTGGGCTGCTCGCGGTGGCCGCTTACGGGCTGCGCGGCGGCGGGCACGTCGCCCTGGCGGCGCGGCGGTTCTCCGCGATAGCGCTGTGGTGCTGGGTCGCGATGGCGCTCAGCGGCGTGATGAACGCCGTGGTGCGCGTGCCGCTCGCTGACCTGTTGACCACCGATTACGGGCGCTTGGTGGTCACCAAGTTCGTCGCCCTGTGCGTGCTGGGGGTCATCGGCTGGCGCCAGCGGAGCTCAACGGTCGCCCGGTTGCACTCAGAGCCGACTCATCCCGGGGCGCGCCGTGCCCTGCTCCGCCTGGCGCTTGTCGAGGCCGCGGTCTTCGGCCTGACCTTCGGTGTCGCAGTCGGGCTGGGCCGCACCCCGCCGCCGCCACCGCCGAGCCGGCTGCCCTCGATTCCCGAGGCCGAGATCGGTTACGACTTCACCGGGCCGCCCACGCCGGCGCGCATCCTGTTCGACTGGCGCTTCGACTTGATCTTCGGCACGCGCCGCCATCGTCTTCGCCGCCGTCTACGTGGCCGCGGTGCTGCGCCTGCGCCGCCGCGGCGACGCGTGGCCGCCGGGCCGGACCGTGGCGTGGCTGCTCGGCTGCCTGGCTTTGCTGTTCGTCACCTCGTCGGGGGTCGGTCGCTACATGCCTGCGATGTTCAGCGTCCACATGATCGCCCACATGGGCCTGTCGATGCTGGTCCCGATCCTGCTGGTGCTCGGCGCCCCGGTGAGCCTGGCCCTGCGGGCGTTGCCCGCCGCCGGCCGGCAAGACCCGCCCGGCATGCGGGAATGGCTGCTGGCCGCCCTGCACAGCCGGCTGTCGCGGTTCCTCACCAACCCGGTGGTCGCCACGGTGCTCTTCGTCGCCGGTTTCTATGGGCTGTACCTGTCGAACCTGTTCGACATCGCCGTGGGCAGTCACGCGGGACATCTGGCGATGAACGTGCACTTCCTGCTCAGCGGCTACCTCTTCTACTGGATCGTCATCGGGGTCGACCCCACCCCGCGGCCGATCCCGCCGCTGGCCAAGGTGGGCGTGGTGTTCGCGTCGTTGCCGCTGCACGCGTTCTTCGGGGTGGTGCTGATGGGCACCCGCAAGGTGCTCGGCGCCGATTACTACCGCTCGCTCGGTTTGAGCTGGCACACCGACCTGCTGGGCGACCAGCGCTTGGGTGGCGGCATCGCCTGGGCGGCCGGCGAGCTGCCCCTGGTGATCGTGATGCTGGCGCTGCTGGTGCAGTGGGCGCGCAGCGACGACCGCACCGCCCGGCGGTTGGACCGCGCCGCCGAACGCGACGACGACGCCGAGCTGGTCGCCTACAACGCGATGCTCGCCGAACTGGCGCGGCGCGACACGCCGAAGAGTTCTCACCAACCCGCGGATTAATCCACAGTCGCGATTCTTTCCACACCGGCAGCGGGCACTGCCGGATTCGGGCCGTTTCGCGCGCCGGCCCGTCGGTGGCGCCGAGCTCAATGGCAGCCAGGACGGGCGGTGACGCTTTCACCGCCCAATAGCAACCGAGAAGGGATCAGGCCAATGTTCGAAACCCCGCTTACCGTCGTCGGGCACATCGTCAACGACCCTCAGCGCCGCAAGGTCGGCGATCAGGAGGTCATCAAATTCCGGGTGGCCAGCAACTCGCGTCGCCGTACCGGTGACGGCGGCTGGGAGCACGGGAACTCGCTGTTCATCACCGTCAACTGCTGGGGCAAGTTGGTCACCGGTGTGGGTGCCGCGTTGGGCAAGGGCGCCCCGGTCATCGCGGTGGGCCATGTGTACACGAGCGAGTACGAGGACCGCGACGGCAATCGCCGTTCGTCGCTGGAGATGCGCGCGACGGCGGTCGGACCGGACCTGTCGCGGGTCTTCGTGCGGATCGAGAAGCCGGGTTACACCGGTCCCAATGCGGAGCAGGCGGCGGCTGCTGGAACTTCGGCGGCAGCCGTCGACGTTGGTGGTGACGAGGACCTGAACGCCGGCGACGACCCGGCCGGCTCCGGTGAGACCGCGGCTGACCGCGCCCAGCTTTCCGTTCCAGCTTGACGGTCGGCTTAGGCGCAGACCGATGGCTGTCGCGCGATGCCTAGGATGGTCCGCGAGATCACTCTGCAGAAAGGCATAACCGCGGCATGGCTGAGTTCATCTACACGATGAAAAAGGTCCGCAAGGCGCACGGCGACAAAGTGATCCTGGACGACGTCACGTTGAGCTTTTACCCGGGCGCCAAGATCGGTGTCGTTGGCCCCAATGGCGCCGGCAAGTCGAGCGTCTTGCGGATCATGGCTGGCCTGGACAAGCCGAACAACGGTGAAGCTTTCCTGGCCGCCGACGCCAGCGTCGGCATCCTGCAGCAGGAGCCGCCGCTGAACGAAGAGAAGACGGTGCGCGGCAACGTCGAGGAGGGCCTGGGCGACATCAAGGTCAAGCTGGACCGCTTCAACGAGGTCGCCGAATTGATGGCCACCGACTACTCCGACGAGTTGATGGACGAGATGGGCCGGCTCCAGGAGGACCTCGACCACGCCGACGCCTGGGACCTCGACTCGCAGCTGGAGCAGGCCATGGACGCCCTGCGCTGCCCGCCGCCGGACGAGCCGGTGACGAATCTGTCCGGTGGTGAGCGGCGCCGCGTGGCGCTGTGCAAGCTGCTGTTGTCCAAGCCCGACCTGTTGCTGCTCGACGAGCCGACCAACCACCTGGACGCCGAAAGCGTGCAGTGGCTCGAACAGCACCTGGCCGCCTACCCGGGCGCGGTGCTGGCGGTGACCCACGACCGGTACTTCCTGGACAACGTCGCCCAGTGGATCCTCGAGCTCGACCGCGGCCGCGCGTATCCCTACGAGGGCAACTACTCGACGTATCTGGAGAAGAAGGCCGAGCGGCTGTCGGTGCAGGGCCGCAAGGACGCCAAGCTGCACAAGCGGCTGACCGAGGAGCTCGCCTGGGTGCGGTCTGGGGCTAAAGCGCGCCAAGCCAAAAGCAAGGCGCGCCTGCAGCGCTACGAAGAAATGGCCGCCGAGGCGGAGAAGACGCGCAAGCTCGACTTCGAGGAGATCCAGATCCCCGTCGGGCCGCGACTGGGCAACGTGGTCGTCGAGGTCGAACACCTCGACAAGGGCTACGACGGACGCACCCTGATCAAGGACCTGTCCTTCATCCTCCCCCGCAACGGCATCGTGGGCGTCATCGGACCCAACGGTGTCGGCAAGACCACGCTGTTCAAGACCATCGTCGGGCTCGAACAGCCAGACAGCGGGACGGTCAAGGTCGGAGAAACCGTCAAGCTCAGCTATGTGGATCAGTCCCGTGCCGGTATCGATCCGAAGAAAACCGTGTGGGAAGTCGTGTCCGACGGGCTGGACTACATCCAGGTCGGCCAGAACGAGATCCCGTCGCGCGCCTATGTCTCGGCGTTCGGGTTCAAGGGTCCCGACCAGCAGAAGCCGGCCGGCGTGCTGTCCGGTGGCGAGCGCAACCGGCTGAACCTGGCGCTCACGCTGAAAGAAGGCGGCAACTTGATTCTGCTCGACGAGCCGACCAACGACCTCGACGTCGAGACGCTGGGTTCGCTGGAGAACGCCCTGGAGAAGTTCCCGGGCTGCGCGGTGGTGATTTCCCACGATCGCTGGTTCCTGGACCGGACGTGCACGCACATCCTGGCCTGGGAGGGCGACGAGGACAACGAGGCCAAGTGGTTCTGGTTCGAGGGCAACTTCGGTGCATACGAGGAGAACAAGGTCGAACGGCTCGGTGTTGACGCGGCCCGGCCGCACAGAGTGACCCACCGGAAGCTCACGCGCGACTAGTGTCAGCTGCGCCGCCCCGCGACGATGCGGCCGGAACGGCCGCTGAGCAGTGGGGCAAGTGAGCGGCCCCGCGACGAGGCGGCGGGGACGGCAGCTGAGGAGTGGGCGGTTGAGCACAGTGGCATCGGTCCCGAGTTGGGAGCCATCGGCATGACGATCGATCCCGGGGCCAAGCACGCCCTCAAGCCGTGGACCACCTTCACCCAGCCGCAGGACATCCCGGACTGGATCGCGAATGCCTATATCGAGAGCTACCGCGGTCCGCACGGCGACGAACCCGGGGTGGCGGAATCCGGTCCTATCGACCTGACCGTCCCAACCGCCATCGTGACTCCCGCCTTGCTGCGCGCACACTATCGGCTCGGCGAGCACCGCCCCGCCGGTCAGAGCCGGGTCGCGGTCTACTCCCCGGACGACCCGGCCGGATTCGGGCCCGCGCTGCAAGTCGTCGCCGACCACGGCGGCATGCTGATGGACTCCGTGACGGTGTTGCTGCACCGGCTCGGTGTGCCCTACGCGGCGATCATGACGCCGGTGTTCGAGGTGCACCGCAACCCGACCGGCGACCTGGTCAGCGTCGAACTTAAACCGCCCGGCGCCCCGCAATACGGGGGTGAAGCGTGGATACACGTGCAGCTCCTGCCGTCCGTCGACAGCAAGGGCCTTGCCGAAGTCGAACGGCTGTTGCCCAAGGTCCTGTCCGACGTCCAACAGGTCGCCAGCGACGCGTCCGCGTTGATCGCCACCCTGAGCGGCCTGGCCGCGGAAGTCGAAACCAACGCGCAAGGCCACTTCTCGGCCCCCGACCGCGACGATGTCGGGGCACTCCTGCGCTGGCTGGGCAACGGTAACTTCCTGCTGCTCGGCTACCAGCGTTGCCGCGTGCACGAGGGCCTGGTCTCCGGCGACGGGTCACCCGGCCTGG
This sequence comes from uncultured Actinomycetota bacterium, assembly GCA_963850895.1. Lineage (GTDB taxonomy): Bacteria > Actinomycetota > Actinomycetes > Mycobacteriales > Mycobacteriaceae > Mycobacterium. The sequence goes on from CAWKNK010000020.1 coordinate 108,665, forward strand.
GCGTCCTGCGCACCCGCACCGGTTCCCGCCCCCGGTTGACCGACGACGACAAATTGCTGGTGTTGGCGCAATCGGTCGTCGGCAGCTACCTGCGCTACGGCGCCTACCCGTACGCCATCGCGGTTCGGGAAAACGTCGGTGGCGGCGACGGCACTGTCGAGCACCGCTTCGTCGGGCTCTTCACCGTCGCGGCCATGAACGCGGACGTCCTGGAGATCCCGATGGTCTCGACCCGGGTGCGCGACGCGCTCGCCCTGGCCGACAGCGACCCGATCCACCCCGGCCAACTGTTGCTCGACGTCATTCAAACCGTCCCCCGCTCGGAACTGTTCACACTGAGCGCCGAACGGCTGCTGACGATGGCCAAAGCGGTGGTTGATCTGGGATCCCAACGGCGGGCGTTGTTGTTCCTACGTGCCGACCGGCTCCAATACTTCGTCTCCTGCCTGGTCTATCTGCCCCGCGACCGCTACACCACGCAGGTGCGGCTCCAGATCGAGGACATCCTGGTCCGCGAGTTCGGTGGCACGCGACTGGAATTCACCGCTCGTGTCAGCGAATCACCGTGGGCCCTCATGCATTTCATGGTTAGGCTGCCCCAAAAAGAAGAGGCCGCGGCACCGGTCGACGTCTCGGAGGACAACCGGGTCCGCATCCAGGGGTTGCTGAGCGAGGCCGCGCGGACCTGGACCGACCGGTTGATCGGCGCCGCCGCGGAAGGCTCCGTTGAGCCGGCGGGCACCGAGCACTACGCGACGGCCTTCTCTGAGGTCTACAAGCAAGCCGTGACCCCGGCCGATGCCATCGAGCACATCGCCATCATCGAAGAGCTGCAGGACAATTCGGTCAAGCTGGTGTTCTCCGAACGCGGCGAGGATGGGGCCGCCCAGCTGACCTGGTTTCTGGGTGGGCGCACCGCCTCGCTGAGCCAGCTGCTGCCCATGCTGCAGAGCATGGGCGTGGTGGTGCTCGAGGAGCGACCCTTCACCGTGACCCGCCCGGACGGGCTGCCGGTGTGGATCTACCAGTTCAAGATTTCGACGCACCCCACCATCGCGCCGGCGCCGACGACGGCCGAGCGTGACGCGACCGCGCAGCGATTCGCCGACGCGGTCACCGCGATCTGGCAAGGTCGCGTCGAGATCGACCGGTTCAACGAGCTGGTCATGCGCGCGCGGCTGACCTGGCAGCAAGTCGTGCTGCTGCGCGCCTACGCGAAATACCTACGGCAGGCGGGCTTTCCCTACAGCCAGTCCTACATCGAGTCGGTGCTCAACGAGCACCCCTCCACGGCGCGATCGCTGGTCGCCCTGTTCGAGGCCCTTTTCGATCCCCGGCCGTCGGGTGCGTCAACGAACCGCGATGCGCAAGCGGCGGCGGCCGCGGTCGCCGCCGACATCGACGCGCTGATGAGCCTGGATACCGATCGCATCCTGCGGGCGTTCGCGTCGCTGGTTCAGGCGACGTTGCGCACCAATTACTTTGTGACGCGCGAGGGCTCGGCCCGCGCCCGAAATGTGTTGGCCCTCAAGCTCGATGCCCAGCTCGTCGACGAGTTGCCGCTGCCGCGTCCCAAGTACGAGATCTTCGTCTATTCGCCCCGCGTCGAGGGCGTGCACCTGCGGTTCGGCCCGGTGGCGCGGGGCGGGCTGCGCTGGTCGGACCGCCGCGACGATTTCCGCACCGAAATCCTCGGCCTGGTCAAGGCGCAGGCGGTGAAGAACGCCGTCATCGTGCCGGTCGGGGCGAAGGGCGGCTTCGTCGTCAAGCGGCCGCCGCTGGCGACCGGCAATCAGGCCGACGACCGTGATGCCACCCGCGCCGAAGGCGTCGCCTGCTATCAGCTGTTCATCTCGGGGTTGCTCGATGTCACCGACAACGTCGACCACGCAACGAAAAAGGTCAGCCCGCCGCCCGAGGTGATACGGCGGGACGGCGACGACGCGTACCTGGTGGTGGCCGCGGACAAGGGCACCGCCACCTTCTCCGACATCGCCAACGATGTCGCGAAGTCCTATAAATTCTGGTTGGGTGACGCGTTCGCGTCCGGCGGATCGGTGGGCTACGACCACAAGTCCATGGGAATCACCGCCAGGGGCGCCTGGGAGGCCGTCAAGCGACACTTCCGGGAGATGGGCGTCGACACCCAGGCCGAGGACTTCACGGTGGTGGGCATCGGCGATATGAGCGGCGACGTGTTCGGCAACGGCATGCTGCTGTCCAAACACATCAGGTTGATCGCCGCCTTCGATCACCGCCACGTCTTCCTGGACCCGGACCCCGACACCGCGGCCTCGTGGGAGGAACGCCGGCGGATGTTCGACCTGCCGCGGTCCAGCTGGGACGACTACGACAAGTCGTCGATCAGCGAGGGCGGCGGGGTGTACAGCCGCGAGCACAAATCCATCCCCGTCAGCCCCCAGGTGCGCGCCGCGTTGGGCATCGACGGCGAGGTCACCGAAATGACCCCGCCCAATCTCATCAAGGCGATCTTGCAGGCGCCGGTCGATCTGCTGTTCAACGGCGGCATCGGCACCTACATCAAGGCCGAATCCGAGTCCGACGCCGACGTCGGCGATCGCGCCAACGATCCGGTGCGGGTCAACGCAAGTCAGGTGCGCGCCAAGGTGATCGGCGAAGGCGGGAACCTGGGGGTGACGGCCCTGGGCCGGGTCGAGTTCGACCTGTCGGGCGGGCGCATCAACACCGACGCGATGGACAACTCCGCCGGCGTGGACTGTTCGGACCACGAGGTCAACATCAAGATCCTGATCGACTCGCTGGTCACCGCGGGCAGGGTCAACCCCGACGAGCGCAAAGAGTTGCTGGAGTCGATGACCGACGAGGTCGCGCAACTGGTGCTCACCGACAACGAGGATCAGAACGACCTGATCGGCACCAGCCGCGCCAACGCCGCCAGCCTGCTGCCGGTGCACGGCAGGCAGATTCAGTACCTGGTCGACGAGCGAGGGCTCAACCGCGAATTGGAAGCGCTGCCATCGGAAAAGGAAATCGACCGGAGGTGTGAGGCCGGCATCGGTCTCACGTCGCCCGAGCTGTGCACCCTGATGGCGCACGTCAAACTCGGGCTCAAAGAGGAGATGCTGAACACCGAGCTGACCGAGCAGGATGTGTTCGCATCCCGGTTGCCCCAATACTTCCCGACGCCGTTGCGGGAACGGTTCACCCCGGAGATCCGCACCCACCAGCTGCGCCGCGAGATCGTCACCACCATGCTGATCAACGACCTGGTCGACACTGCCGGCATCAGCTACGCGTTCCGGGTCAGCGAGGACGTCGGCGTCGGGCCGGTCGACGCGGTGCGAACCTACGTCGCCACCGACGCCGTCTTCGGCGTGGGGGAGATCTGGCGGCGGATCCGCGCGGCGAATCTGCCCGTCGCCCTTTCGGACCGGCTCACGCTGGACACCCGACGGCTCATCGACCGCGCCGGGCGCTGGCTGCTCAACTACCGTCCACAGCCGCTGGCCGTCGGCGCCGAGATCAACCGGTTCGCCGCGAAGGTCAAAGACCTGACCCCCCGGATGTCGGAGTGGCTGCGCGGCGACGACAAGGCGATCGTCGAGAAGGAAGCCGCCGAGTTCTCCTCGCAGGGTGCACCCGAAGACCTGGCGTACATGATCGCCGCCGGTCTGTACCGCTTCAGCCTGCTGGACATCGCCGACATCGGCGACATCAACGACATCGACGCCGCCGAGGTCGCGGACACCTATTTCGCCCTGATGGACCGGCTGGGCACCGACAGCCTGCTGACGGCGGTATCCGAACTGCCCCGGAACGACCGCTGGCATTCCCTGGCGCGCTTGGCAATTCGTGACGACATCTACGCCTCGCTGCGGTCGTTGTGCTTTGACGTGCTCGCCGTGGGGGAGCCCGACGAAAGCGGCGAGGAGAAGATCGCCGAGTGGGAACACCTGTCCGCATCAAGGGTGGAGCGGGCCCGCCGCACCCTCATCGAAATCCAAGAAAGCGGGGAGAAGGATCTCGCAACGCTGTCCGTGGCCGCGCGTCAGATCCGGCGCATGACCCGCACCAGCGGAAGAGGATCGTCGAGTTGAGCGTCGGCTTCGTAGCCCCCGTACCGGTGCGCTGGTCGGACATCGACATGTATCAGCACATCAACCACGCCACGATGGTCACGATTCTGGAGGAGGCGCGGGTCCCGTTCCTCAAGGATCCGTTCGGCGCCGACATCACCGCCATTGGCTTGCTGATCGCCGACGTCCGGGTCACCTACAAGGACCAGCTGCGGCTAGTCGATTCACCGCTGCAGGTGACGATCTGGACCAAGCGGTTGCGAGCGGTCGACTTCACGCTGGGGTACGAAGTGCGCTCGGTCAACGCCGATCCGGAGTCCAAACCGGCCGTCATCGCCGAATCGCAACTGGCGGCGGTCCACATCGAGGAGCAGCGGCTGGTGCGGCTCTCCCCACACCATCGGGAGTATTTACAACGGTGGATTCGGTAGTTGACCGAGGACTTTGGCTGGGGCCACAGGACCCGGCCGCCCAGCGCAGGGATCTGGCCGCGTTCGTCGATCACGCGCTGCGTCTCGACGACGGTGCGGTCATTCGCCTCCGCACTCGATCGGCCGGGCTGCTGACGGCTTGGGTGGCAACGGGTTTCGACGTGCTGGCCAGCCGGGTGGTGCGTGGTGAAGTGCGGCCCGAGGATCTGTCCGTGGGCGCGGACGCCCTGGCGCGCGGGCTGTCCGCGATGGACGACTCGGGCTACGTCAATCCCGGCTTCGCGATGGACTCCGCGTGGCGGAGTGCGCTCCCCCCGGACTCCGGCTTCACCCATCTCGAGGACATACCTGCCCGGGTGATGCTCGACCTGGCGCAGCGTGGCGCGCAACTTGCCAAGGAACACGGCAGTTCTCACGGGCCGCCCATGTCTCTGCTCAACCAGGAGGTCATTCAGGTGAGCGCACCCGACGCCAGCGTGGGGCTGCCCATGCGATGTGTGTTCGCCTTGACCGCAATGGGTTTCCTGCCGCAGTCACCGGATGCCGTCGGCGCCGACGAAATGATCCGGGTCCGGATCCTGCCGACCTGGCTGCGTATCGACGCCCGGTTCGGCTCCGTGTACCGACGCCGCGGCGGCCCGGCGCTACTGCTGCGCTGACGCATGGACACACCGCGAACGCGTTCTGAATCTCAGTGAGTTAAACGTCGGGCGTGCAGGGTGACTCGTCACGTGCCGTAGACCATCCACAACGGAAGAACCGAGTCGAGGTAATCCATGAACTTCTTGAGGCCCACTCGGTATTGCCCGTAGCCATACGGGTCTTTCGCGTACTCCGGGAACGCGATGCCCAGCCCGAACAGGCCAGGGGCAAGGATGCCGTTCATCCGGTTGTACCGCAGCGGCCCCCACTGGGGCGTCTCGGGCAACTTCCGCTGCTCAAATCCGACGGTGTAGACGACGTGGTCGCACTCGGCGATCTTCGCGTCGAATTCCGGGCTGGAAACCCAGCACCGCTCCAACCGTTCCGGATACACCCCGTCGATGTTCTCGCGGGCCCACACGGCGGCTCGCCCCTTGAGGCCGGTGTCGTCGAACAGGATCCAGTCATCGAGGTAGACAGCGTATTTGAGCGGGCTGCGGTAGAAATTGATCACCCTTGCGACCGGGAGCCGCAGCAGATGCGGCAACGCGATCATCGACGAGTGCGATGAGCCCAAGACGGCAACCGTCGCGCCTTCGAGCGGCACGTCGGCGAGTTTCTCGGCATCGAGGGCGACCTCGACCGGAATCTCATCGATGGGATAGTCGAGTCTCTTGGGTACCGCGCCGACGGCGAGGACGACGTTGGCCGAAGTCAGTTCCGGGTCCCGCGTTTGGATCCGCCAGTGTCGTCGCTGCAGGGACAGCGTGGTGGCCGTCGTCTCGAAGGCGTGAACCCGCTCGCGCAGGTGCTCGGTGACCCACACCAATGGGTCGGCGACGAGGGCAAGGGCGCAGGTCTCCTCCGGGTCCACTTCGGCCAGTGGCGAAGGCGGGGCCTGTGAGAACCGAAAGGCCGCAGAGCCATTCAAGAAACTCATGAATGTCCCCGCAATGGTGTTGCTGGACACCGACCGCCACTTACCGCCCAGGTCTCCTGCGGCGAAGGCGGGATCGATCCAGGCGATCTTGTCGGGCGGTATGCCCTGATCGAGCAGCCGTCCCACCGCCGCAATTCCGGCGGGTCCGGCTCCGATCACTGTCCACGCGTAGGTCGCCATGTACTAGGTATAGAGGAGCGACAAGCCAACCGCCGAGTCGGAAGGTTGGGGAATCGGCTCACACAATGTCGGCGAACATCAGCGCCGTGCCGGCGGCGGTGACCGTTTGAGTCACGATTTGCGCGTACGTGAGTCGACCGGAGCGCGGCATCAGGTTCGTCCAGCGCTGGGCCATCCAGCGGTACGCCCAATAGATCGCCACCGCGGTGAACCCCAGGGCCGCGGTCCAGTTCACTGAGTTGACCCAGTCCGGCGCGACTTGGGGCAGGTGGTGTGCCGCGTGCTGCAGCCCCGACGCGGCGTCGTGCGAGGGCATGTTCATCGCATCGGCGCCCTGGTGATCGGACCGGGCCGGCAAGCTGCCGTTCATCGCCCCGTACATCCACGCCATCGCCACCATCATCACCGCGTAGTAGTAATTCGTCAGCCGGCCATCGAAGGCCCACGGCGCGTGGCCGGCGATGCTGACAAACCAGGCGCCGCCGAGTAGAAAGCACATCGTCGCCGCGATGGTCGGAAGGGGCATTCCCACGCCCCAGGCCATCAAGATCATGACGGCCGACATCGCCAGGTGTAGCAGCTGGCTGATGACGCTTGTCCAGTAACGGCGTTGGGCGACAAGGAAATACGCGTAGGCTGCGAAGCTGACGGCGAACAGCGCCGTCACCACCCATCGCAACGTGTTATCCACCAACCCGCCTTTCGCCGGTGGGCTCACACGGCATCAGCTTGGGACCCGCACTCGGGGTTTCGATCTCGGCCATGGCACGACAGTACCCCCATAGGGTATCTGCTCGGCAGCGACACCCCGAGCAATCGGCCAACCGCAAAGCGAAACCGGCTACTCTGCCACGCCTTTGGGGTCTGCGGCTCACGCCAACCAGGCCGCGGCGTCCGGCGCGAGTCTGCCGTCGACCAGCGGGGCGCTGGCCACGATGAGCTCTCCCGGCGGCAGCGGGATCGGTCGGCGGCCGGCGTTTACTGCGCAGACCGCCCCGCCGCCGCGGCGCCGGAAGATCAGCGCATCGCGCGGCGCGTCCACCCAATCGATCTCCTCACCATCGAATTCGGCGCGCTCCTTACGCAATTTGATGAGGTGCTGGAAGAACGAGAAGGTCGATTCGGGGTCCGCGATCTGCTTCTCGACGGTCAGCTTCGCCCATTCCTGCGGCATCGGTAACCACGTGTCGGACGACGAGGAGAACCCGAACGGGGGAGCGTCGCCCGACCAGGGGATCGGAACCCGGCACTTGTCGCGGCCGCGCTCGGTGTGCCCGGAGCGTTCCCACGTCGGGTCCTGTAGCACCTCGTCCGGCAGCTCGACGTCGGGCAGGCCCAGCTCCTCGCCGTTGTAGACGAACACCGCACCCGGCAGCGCCAGCATCACCATCGCCATGGCGCGCGCCCGGCGCAGCCCGATCTCGCCGTCGCCGTAACGGGTGGCCTCACGGCCCACGTCGTGGTTGGACAGCGTCCACGTCGGTGTGGCGTTTTCAATCGCAGTCGCCGCCAGCGAATTCTGGATCGCGTCGTGAATCTCGGCCGCGTCGAAATCGATCTGCGCCAACCGGAAGTTGAAGCCGAGATGGAGTTCGTCGGGCCGCAGATACTCCGCCCAACGGATGTTGTCGGTGACCCAAACCTCGCCGACGGTCACCGCCCCGGGATAGTCGTCGACGACCGACCGAATGCCCCGATGGATCTCGTGCACACTCGGGTGGTTGAAGCGCGGGTCGTCGTCGTCGTGGTGCAATACCCTGCTGTCGCCCCTCGCGTCCGGCAGGCCCGCGGGTTTGGCCATGCCGTGCGCCACGTCGATGCGGAAGCCGTCGACGCCGCGTTCCAGCCAGAAGCGCAGCGTCTTCTCGAAGTCGTCGGAGATCTCGGGGTGCTCCCAGTTCAGATCCGGCTGTTCGGCGTCGAAGAGGTGCAGGTACCACTGGCCGGGATTGCCGTCCGGTTCGACCACCCGGGTCCAGGCGGGCCCGCCGAACACCGATTTCCAGTTGTTCGGCGGCAGCTCGCCGTGCGAGCCGCGCCCGTCGCGAAAGAAATAGCGCTCCCGTGCGTCGGTGCCCGGACCGGCCGCCAGCGCGGCCTGGAACCATGGGTGCGCCGAACTGCTGTGGTTGGGTACCACGTCCATGGTGATCTTGATGCCCCGGTCGTGTGCCGCCGCCACCAGCCGCTCGAACGCCGCCATCCCGCCGAACAGCGGGTCGATGTCACGCGGATCCGCGACGTCGTAGCCGTGGTCGGCCATCGGCGAGACGGTGACCGGGTTGAGCCAGATCGCGTCGACGCCGAGCCGTGCCACGTGCCCTAGCCGGGCCGTCAACCCGTCCAGGTCGCCGATGCCGTCGCCATCGCTGTCGGCGAACGACCGCGGATAGACCTGATAGAAGACCGCGCTTGACCACCACGGCTTGGAGGAGTCCATTCCACCCTGCTCAGTTTCGTGGGCCGACATCACAACGCCGCGTTGACCAGCGAGTGGGCAGCCATCTCAAGGTAATCGAGCAACTGTCTTCGGTGCTGTTCGTCGAGGGTCTTGGAGTCGATCGAGGCGACGGCGGTGTGCATGCAGCGCAGCCAGGCGTCGCGCTCGATGGGGGTGATCCGGAATGGGACGTGACGCATCCGCAGCCGGGGATGACCGCGCCTGTCGGAGTAGGTGCGCGGGCCGCCCCAGTACTGCTCGAGGAACATGCGCAGCCGTTCCTCGGCGCTCGCCAGGTCGTCTTCGGGGTAGAGCTGGCGCAGGATTTCGTCCTCGGCGACCTGGGCGTAGAAGCGGGACACGATCGCGTGGAAGGTGTCGGCACCGCCGACGGCGTCATAGAAGGACTGTGGCTCGGAATCCATCGCCTCCATTGTGGTCCATCGCCGTGGCATCGGGCCAAGGCGGGCCGACGGTCCTCCCGCTGTTCACCGGGACGACATGCCGGTCAGCTGCAATAGGGGTGCGATTGGCGGCGAATCATGGTGGACTATTCCGCGGAGGATCTATGGCGCAGGGCAAGAGACGCCGCAGCCACCGCAGTTCCGGGGCCGCGGCAGGGTTAACCGGGCCCCCGACCGCGTCATGCCTGCATAGCGTTGATACCCATCCCCCTACCCGCCATGACGGCGCATCCCTGTGGAGTCGCCGGCGGGTGCTGCTGCTGAATTCGACCTACGAGCCGCTGACCGCGCTGCCGATGCGGCGGGCCATCGTGATGGTGATCTGTGGGAAGGCCGACGTGGTCCACCACGACCCGTCGGGACCGGTGATCCACTCGGCCACCAGCTCGATCGTGGTGCCCTCGGTGATTCAGCTGCGGTCCTATGTGCGCGTTCCCTACCGGGCCCGGGTCCCGATGACCCGGGCCGCGCTGATGCACCGGGACCGGTTCTCCTGTGCCTATTGCGGGGCGAAGGCCGACACCGTCGACCACGTGGTGCCCCGCAGCCGCGGCGGTGACCACTCCTGGGAGAACTGCGTCGCGTGCTGCTCGACGTGCAACCACCGCAAGGGCGACAAGCTGCTCACCGAGCTCGGCTGGGCGCTGCGCCGGATGCCGTTGCCACCGACGGGACAGCACTGGCGACTGTTGTCGACGGTCAAGGAGCTCGATCCGGCCTGGGCGCGCTACCTCGGAGAAGGCGCGGCGTAGCGTCCGGATCGCTCGACATCTTGTGTCCGAGTGTGCCGATGGATCGTCGCGTGGGATACGGTTTTCGTCGTGAGCCTTTTGCAGATTCACCTGTACTTCATCGGGATACCGTTGCTGCTGGTGGCCGTGCTGGCGGTGCTGATCTGGTCCCACAAGGGACCGCACCCGGCGGCCTACAAGTTGGCGGAGAAGTGGACGCACCCGCCGATCCTGTGGGCGGCCACGGACGAAGACGTCGGCCACGCGCACGGCGGGCACGGTGGGCACGACACACCGGAATTCTCAATTGGAGGTGGCGCCAGTGGCACGTGGTGATGTGGCAACGATCGAGCCCACCGAGCTGCCCAACGGGTGGGTGATCACCACCAGCGGACGGATCTCCGGGGTGACCGAGCCCGGTGAGCTCTCCGTTCATTTCCCGTTCCCGACCAAGGACCTCGTCGCCATCGACGACGCGCTGAAGTTCGGCTCCCGGGCATCGAAGGCGCGGTTCGCCATCTACCTCGGCGACCTGGGCAACGACACCGCCGCCCGCGCCCGCGAGATTCTGGCCAAGGTGCCGACGCCGGACAACGCCGTGCTCCTGGCGGTCTCGCCCGACCAGAAGGTCATCGAGGTGGTCTACGGCTCCCAGGTCCGCGGCCGCGGCGCCGAGTCGTCCGCGCCGCTGGGCGTCGCCGCCGCCTCGTCGGCGTTCGAGCGGGGCGAACTGGTGGACGGACTGGTCAGCGCGATCCGCGTGCTGAGCGCGGGGATCTCCCCGGCCTAGTCAGCCGCGTCGAACTTGCGGGCCCGCAAGGCCCGCTTCACGCCGGCCTGGCCCTCCAGCACCAAGCGGCGCAACGCCGGTGGCACCTCCGGGGCGGACAGGAATCTGTCGGCGGCCGCGATGCCCGCCTCGCTGATGTTCCAGTGGGGGTACAGGCCGACCACCACCGTTTGCGCGACTTCGCTGGACCGCCGCGCCCAGACGCCCGGTATCGCCTCGAAATAGCGGTCGGTGAACGGTTTCAGCAAGTCGTGCTGCCCGGGTGGGGCGAAGCCCGCGATGATGGCGCGGGCCGTGATGTTGGCCAGCGTGTCGTCCTCGATCACCGTGGTCCAGGCTTTCTCCTTGACTGCGGCTGCGGCCGCGCCGCCGCCGCCTGGGCGCCGTGCCGCTTGCCGGCGGCGGTGGGGTCGCGCTGCACCTCCGCGTCGATGAAGGGTGTCGCGGACCCGTCGGCGTCGATCTCGCCGGCGCTGGCGAGCGCGGTCACGATGCGCCACCGCAGGTCGGTATCGATCTCGAGGCCGGCCAACCCCAAGTCGGCCGGGTCGTGGTCGAGCAGGTCCGCCAGCGTCACCACGTGCCGGGGCGACAGCACCGACGAGCACAGGGTGTTGACGAAGGCGAGCTGGTGATCCGACCCGGGCTGCGCGGCGCGCGCCAGCTCCAGCAGCCGGTCGGCGAACTGCGGCCACCCATGCTCGTGCGCCCAGGCCGGCTCGGCATAGGAGCCCAGCGGCCGTCTGCGCCTGCAGCAGCAGTCGCTGCGCCACCCCGACCTCGGTTTCGGCGTGCACCCCGCCCGAGACCAGGGCCACGAAGTCGCGGGCCCGCAGTTCGGCCTCACGTGTCATCTCCCACGCCGCCGACCACACCAGCGAGCGGGGCAACGGCTCGGCGATGTCGGCGATCCGTTGCAGCGCGGTCTGCAGCGACTCGCCGTCCAGCCGCAGTGAGCAATACGTCAGGTCGTCATCGTTGACCAGAACCAGCTTGCCGCGCGAAACACCAACCAGTGCAGGCACTTCCGTGACAGGACCCTCGACGTCGAGTTCTTCCCGCCGCACCCGCACCAGCTTGCCGGCCCCACTGGAAGCACTGTCGTCGTCATAGATTCCGATCGCCAGCCGGTGCACCCGGGTTTCACCGGCGCCCGGGGCGGCGCCACTCTGTGTCACCGCGAACCGGGTGAACCTGCCGTCGGCGTCGACGTCGAAATCCGGCCGCAGCGTGTTCAGACCCGGTGGTCTTCAGCCACTGCTGACCCCAGTCGGACAGATCGCGGCCCGACGCCTTCTCCAGCGCGGCGAGCAGGTCGTCGAAGGTCGCGTTGCCGAACGCGTGGCCGCGGAAGTAGTCGCGCAGCCCGGCCAGGAAATGGTCCAGGCCGACGTAGGCGACGAGCTGCTTGAGGACGGAGGCGCCCTTGGCGTAGGTGATGCCGTCGAAGTTGACCTCGACCGCGGCCAGGTCGGGGATGTCGGCGGCGATCGGGTGCGTCGACGGCAGTTGGTCCTGGCGATACGCCCACGACTTCTCGACCTTCGCGAATGTCGTCCAGGCCTCGGTGAATTCGGTGGCCTCCGCCTGGCACAGCACCGATGCGAAGGTCGCGAACGACTCGTTGAGCCACAGGTCGTCCCACCAGGTCATGGTGACCAGGTCGCCGAACCACATGTGTGCCATCTCGTGCAGCACGGTTTCGGCGCGCCGCTCGTAGGAGGCCCGGGTGACCTTGCTGCGGAAGACGTAGTCCTCCAGGAACGTCACCGCGCCCGCGTTTTCCATTGCGCCGGCGTTGAACTCGGGGACGAACAGCTGGTCGTATTTGCCGAACGCGTACGGCAACCCAAAGTTGTTGTGGTAGAAGCCGAATCCCTGTTTGGTCTGGGTGAACAGCCGCTCGGCGTCCATGTGGCGCGCCAGCGATGCCCGGCAGAAGATGCCCAGCGGGATCTCGCCGTGTTCGTCGGTGTAGGTGTCTTTCCACTCGGCATACGGGCCGGCGATCAGGGCCACCAGGTAGGTGCTCATCCGCGGGGTGGTGGCGAAGGTGTGCACCGCCGTTCTCGATCGACACCGTGGCGCCGTTGGAGATCACCTTCCAGTGCGTGGGCGCGGTCACGCGCAGGTCGAACGTCGCCTTGAGGTCGGGTTGGTCGAAGCAGGCGAACATGCGCTTGGCGTCGGCGGTTTCGAATTGCGAGTACAGGTAGATTTCGTTGTCGACCGGGTCGACGAAGTGATGCAGGCCCTCACCGGTGTTGGAGTAGCGGCAGTCCGCGTCGACGACGAGGACGTTGTGCTTTTGCAGCCCGCGCAACGGGATGCCGGTCGATTCGTCGTATCCGGACACGTCCAGGTCGTGGCCGTTGAGGGTGGCGGCGCGCACCGTCTCGGCGGCGAGGTCGATGTACGTGTCGGCGCCGGGAAGCGCGTCGAACACCACCGTGGTCGTGGACCGGAACGTGCGTCCGCCTGGGCGCGCCGTTGCCATCGGTGACATCGAGCTGGATCTGGTAGCTGTCGACGGTGATCAGGGCGGCGCGTTCGACGGCCTGATCCCGGGTGAGATTAGGAAGGGCCACGCGTCCAACTTACGTGCCCCGCTCGCATCTCGGGCACTGTGGGAACAGGGGCGAGGCGCCTACGGTTGTGCTGAACGGTGTGTTGACCGACGAGAGGACTGCGCATATGCCCGACAAGGCTGCCGAGAAAGACCAAGCCGATTTCTGGTTCGATCCGCTGTGCCCGTGGTGCTGGATCACGTCGCGCTGGATCCTCGAGGTGGAGAAGGTCCGCGACATCGACGTGCACTTCCACGTCATGAGCCTCGCGATCCTCAACGAGAACCGCGAAGGCCTGTCCGACAAGTATCGGGAAATGATGAAGCACGCCTGGGGGCCGGTGCGGGTGGCGATCGCCGCCGAGCAGGCCCACGGCGCCGGAGTGCTGGACCCGCTGTACACCGCGATGGGCACCCGGATTCACAACGAGGACAACAAGAATCTCGAAGAGGTCATCAAGCTGTCGCTGGCCGATGCGGGCCTGCCCGCGGAGCTCGCCGAGGCCGCGCACAGCGAGGCCTACGACGACGCCCTGCGCAAGAGCCACCACGCCGGCATGGACGCCGTCGGCGACGACGTCGGCACGCCGACCATCCACGTCAACGGTGTGGCGTTCTTCGGCCCGGTGCTCTCCAAGATCCCGCGCGGCGAGGAGGCCGGCAAGCTGTGGGACGCGTCGGTGACCTTCGCGTCCTACCCGCACTTCTTCGAACTCAAGCGGACCCGCACCGAGAAGCCCGAATTCGACTGACGAGCGCCCCGCTCCGGCGGCGCGCCGCTGTGTAAGGATTGCGGGCATGCGCGTCTACCTCGGCTCTGACCACGCCGGATTCGAGCTCAAGCAGCACATCATCGAGCACCTCAAAGCGTCCGGGTACGAGCCGATCGATTGCGGCGCCTTCACCTATGACGCCGAGGACGACTACCCGGCGTTCTGCATCGCCGCCGCGACGCGCACGGTGGCCGACCCCGACAGCTTGGGCATCGTGCTGGGAGGGTCCGGCAACGGCGAGCAGATCGCGGCCAACAAGGTGCCGGGAGCCCGCTGCGCGCTGGCGTGGAGCGTGGAGACGGCGACGCTGGCCCGCGAACACAACAACGCGCAGTTGATCGGGATCGGCGGTCGCATGCACACCGTCCCGGAGGCGTTGGCCATCGTGGACGCCTTCCTGAGTGCGCAATGGTCGAAAGCCGAACGCCACCAACGGCGTATCGACATCCTCGCCGAATACGAACGCACTCACCAGGCGCCGCCCGTTCCCGGCAGCGCAGGCTGAGGCGCGAAAGGATCAGGCGGTGCCCGAAGGGCATACTCTGCACCGGCTGGCCCGGCTGCATCAGCGCCGGTTCGCTGGGGGCCCCGTTGCCGTGTCGAGCCCGCAGGGTCGCTTCGTCGATTCGGCCGTGGTGGACGGCCGTGTGCTGCGCCGCACCAGCGTCTGGGGCAAACACCTGTTCCACCACTACGACGGCGGCCCGATCGTGCACGTGCACCTGGGTCTCTACGGCGCTTTCACCGAATGGCCACGCGCGGACGCGGTCCTTCCGGAACCGGTCGGTCAGGTGCGGATGCGGATGGTCGGCGCCGACTACGGCACCGACTTGCGCGGACCGACGGTGTGCGAGGTGATCGACGAGGGGCAGGTCTCCGACGTGCTGGCCAAGCTCGGCCCCGACCCGTTGCGCAACGACGCCGAACCGTCCTGGGCATGGAACCGAATTGCGAAGTCCCGCAGGCCTATCGGTGCATTGTTGATGGATCAGACCATCGTCGCGGGCGTGGGCAACGTGTACCGCAACGAGTTGCTGTTCCGTCACCGCATCGACCCGTTTCGTCCGGGCCGGGACATCGGCCAGGCGGAATTCGATGCGGCCTGGACCGACCTGGTGGCGTTGATGAAGGTCGGCTTGCGCCGCGGCAACATCATCGTGGTGCGGCCGGAACACGACCACGGGGCGCCGTCGTACCGGGCCGGCCGGCCCCGGACGTATGTGTACCGGCGCGCCGGCGAGCCCTGCCGGGTTTGCGGGGAACCGATCCGCACGGCCGTGCTGGAAGGCCGAAACGTGTTCTGGTGTCCTACGTGCCAGAAATGATGCCGCCCTCGGGTTCGCATCCGGGGCCGCCACCGCCCGGCCGGCAGCCCTGATCTTCAACCGTCCACGCAACCAAGACGCGCCCTGCCGAGACCCGGCGGGGCGCGCTCTTATGGAACCTAGCTGACGCCCAGCGCGGCGTACACCTCGTTGCTGAGGGCGAGGCTGCGCGGGTCCGCATTGGCCTTCGTGGCGTCGAAGCGGTTCATCACGTACGCGTAGCCGATCCGGTGCTCCAGATCGACGAACCCGAAAGAGCCGCCCAGGCCGCCGTGGCCGAAGCTCCGCGGGTTGGGTCCGTTGACGCACCGTTGGTTGAGCATGTAACCCAAGCCCCACCCGTGGTCGGCGACTCGGGGTCCCAGCACCAAGTCGGTCTCCAGCCCGCCCTGGCACTCTCGCACCAGGTCCATGTGCTCGCGGCTGAGCACCTTCTCCTGGGCGAGCGCGTTGTAGAACGCGGCCAATCCCAGCGCCGACACCTGCCCGTTCGTGCCGGGGAACTCAAGTTCGCGCCACAGCCGCAGGTCGTGCGAGCCGAGCTCGTCGTCGGGGGCGAAACCCATCGAGATCGACAGCCCCGCCTTTGGGTGCTCGGCCAGGCTGGTCGGGAAGCCGGGGGCTTCCGCGTCGGCCAGCAGGTCGCGAGCGTGCGGCTTGTTGACCCGATCGGCGCAGCGGCGTTGTTCGGCCAGCGACAACCCGATGTGGACGTCGGCGCCGAACGGTTCGGCGATCTCGGTGCGCAGGTATTGGCCGACGGTGCGGCCGGTGACCCGGCGGAACACCTCGCCGACGATGAAGCCGAAGGTCGTCATGTGGTAGCCCTGCGCGGTGCCCGGCTCCCACCAGGGCTCCGCGGCGGCTAGTTGTTCGCAGACGAAGTCCCAGTCGGCGATGTCTTCCCAGCGCATCCGGGTGCGGGGGCCGATCACGCCGGATCGGTGGCTCATCACCATCGCCAGCGTGATGTCTTGTTTGCCCGCCTGCGCGAACTCGGGCCAGTAGTGGGCCACCGGGGCCTGAAGGTCCAGCTCGCCGCGGTCGGCCAGTTGGTGAACACAGGTGGCCGACAGGCCCTTGGTGCCGGACAACACCGTGGTCAGGGTGTTCTGTTGCCAGGACCGGGTGCCGGCGGCGTCGGCCCAGCCGCCCCAGAGATTGACGACGAGGTCACCCTCGACCCACACCGCCACGGCCGCGCCAACCTCTTTGCCCAGCGCAAAGTTGCGTTCGAACGCGTCGCGGACACCGACGAACTCCGACGCGCATGAGCCTTTGATGTCGCTTCCCCCCATGGCGCCTTTCAGTGGAGCAGATCCTTACCCCGAGCGGGCGACGGGAATCGAACCCGCGTAGCTAGTTTGGAAGACTAGGGCTCTACCATTGAGCTACGCCCGCATGTGTTAGTCGAGCGTGACTGTAGTAGTCGACAAAGATCAAATCTAATCGACGCGGTCTTGTGATCGCTCCGTGAGGGTCTGCGAGGTCGCCGCGAAGCCTGTGGCCACCCCGGCCTCGAGGGGCCTTAGGATCATCGAGGTCAGCGCGGGGTGTAGCGCAGCTTGGTAGCGCATCCGCTTTGGGAGCGGAAGGCCGCAGGTTCAAATCCTGTCACCCCGACCAGCACGACCCGTGCCGCATGCACGCGGCCCACCGAACGCCAGGAACGACCACCGAGGAGCGCCCCCGTGAAGAGCACTGTCGAGCAGTTGAGCCCCACCCGGGTCCGCATCAACGTGGAGGTGCCGTTCGCCGAACTGGAGCCCGATTTCCAGCGTGCCTACCGGGAGCTGGCCAAGCAGGTGCGGTTGCCCGGCTTCCGGCCAGGCAAGGCGCCGGCGAAGTTGCTGGAGGCCCGGTTCGGCCGGGAGGCGCTGCTCGACCAGGTCGTCAACGAGGCGCTGCCGGCGCGGTATGGGCAGGCGGTCGTTGACTCGGAAGTGCAGCCCCTTGGTCAGCCCGACATCGAGGTCACCAACAAGGAGTATGGCCAGGAGCTGGCGTTCACCGCCGAGGTCGACGTCCGCCCCAAGATCGAGCTTCCGGACCTGGGCGCGTTGACGATTTCGGTGGATCCCATCGAGGTCAACGACGAAGACGTCGACGCCGAATTGCAGTCACTGCGCGCCCGGTTCGGCACTCTGACCGGGGTCGACCGGCCCGCCGCCACCGGCGACTTCGTCTCGATCGACTTGTCGGCCACCATCAACGGCGAAGAGGTGCCGGGGGCCGCCGCGCAGGGGCTGTCCCACGAGGTCGGGACGGGCCGGCTCATCGCGGGCCTCGACGACGCCCTGGTCGGCTTGTCCGTCGATGAGTCCCGGGAGTTCACCGCGCAGTTGGCGGCCGGCGAACACGCCGGTCAAGACGCGCAGGTGACCGTCACGGTCAAGTCGATCAAGCAACGCGAGCTCCCCGAGCCCGACGATGAGTTCGCCCAATTGGCCAGCGAGTTCGACACCATTGAGGAGCTGCGGTCCAACCTGCGGGACCAGGTGGGGCAGCTCAAGCGCGCTCAGCAGGCCGACCAGATCCGTAACGCCGCGCTGGACGCACTCCTCGAGCAGGTCGACGTGCCGCTGCCGGAAGCGATCGTCCAGGCGCAGTACGACAGCACCGTGCACGACGCGCTGCACAGCCTCAACCACGACGAAGCCAAGCTCGAAGAGGTGCTCGCCGGGCAGGGCAAGACGCGCGAGCAGTTCGAGACCGAGACGCGCACCGCCGCGGAGACGGACGTCAGGAGGCAGCTGCTGCTGGATGCGCTGGCCGACGAGCTGCAGGTCCAGGTCGGCCAGGACGACCTGACCGAACGACTGGTGGCGACGTCGCGGCAATACGGCATCGAGCCGCAGCAGCTGCTGGGCTACCTGCAGGAGAACAACCAGCTGCCGGGCATGTTCGCCGACGTGCGGCGCGGGCTGGCCATCGCCGAGGTGGTGCGAGCGGCGACGGTCACCGATACCGCCGGGAACACCATCGACACCGGTGAGTTCTTCGGCAAGCGCTCGGAGGCTGACGCAGCCGAACCGGCGGGCGAGGCCGACGAAGCCGAGGCGGTCGACGCCTCCGACGACGCAACGAAGTGACCGGACTTGACGCTGTGAGCGAAAGCGCTCGATTGAGGGGGAGCGTGGCCGCCAAACAGTGGGCGCGGTTGGTTAGTGTCGGTGCATAGAAGAACTCGAGAAAGCAGGTAACCCAGTCGTGTCTGACATGCGTTCGAATTCGCAGGGTCTTAACCTCACGGACTCGGTCTATGAGCGCTTGCTCTCCGAGCGCATCATCTTCCTGGGCTCGGAGGTGAACGACGAAGTCGCCAATCGGCTGTGCGCGCAGATCCTGCTGCTCGCCGCCGAGGACGCCGAAAAGGACATCAACCTCTACATCAACTCGCCGGGCGGTTCCATCAGCGCCGGGATGGCCATCTACGACACCATGGTGCTGGCCCCCTGCAACATCGCCACCTACGCGATGGGCATGGCCGCCTCGATGGGTGAATTCCTGTTGGCGGCGGGCACCAAGGGCAAGCGCTACGCGCTGCCGCACGCGCGCATCCTGATGCACCAGCCGCTGGGCGGGGTGACCGGTAGCGCGGCCGACATTGCCATCCAGGCCGAGCAGTTCACGGTCATCAAGAAGGAGATGTTCAGGCTCAACGCCGAATTCACCGGCCAGTCGATCGAACGCATCGAGGCGGATTCCGATCGCGACCGCTGGTTCACCGCCCCGGAAGCCCTGGAATACGGGTTCGTCGACCACATCATCACGCGCGCCGCCCACATCACCAACGGAGAAGCCCAGTGAGTACTCAGCACCCTCATATCCAGCCGCAGGCGCGCTACATCCTGCCGTCGTTCATCGAGCACTCCAGCTTCGGCATCAAGGAGTCCAACCCCTACAACAAGCTGTTCGAGGAACGCATCATCTTCCTCGGCGTCCAGGTCGACGACGCGTCGGCGAACGACATCATGGCGCAGCTGCTGGTGTTGGAGTCGCTGGACCCCGACCGCGACATCACCATGTACATCAACTCGCCCGGCGGCGGATTCACCTCGCTAATGGCGATTTACGACACCATGCAATACGTGCGCGCCGACATTCAGACGGTGTGCCTGGGCCAGGCCGCCTCCGCCGCGGCGGTGCTGCTGGCCGCGGGGACTCCCGGGAAGCGCATGGCGCTGCCCAACGCGCGCGTGCTGATCCACCAGCCTTCGCTTCAGGGTGTGATCCAGGGCCAGTTCTCCGATCTGGAGATCCAGGCCGCCGAGATCGAGCGGATGCGCAGGCTGATGGAGACCACGCTCGCCCACCACACCGGCAAGGACGCCGCGACGATCCGCAAGGACACCGACCGGGACAAGATCCTGACCGCGGAAGAGGCCAAGGACTACGGGATCATCGACACCGTCCTGGAATACCGGAAGCTCTCCGCGCAAACCGCCTAGCGATACCGGACCTTCGCCGAACGTGCACGCACTGCGAATCTTCGCCTGATTTTTCGCGCTCAGTGCGGGCGAGCCTCGGCGATGTCGGCTGGCCCCACCCGGCAGCCCAACGCTGATCAGGACCGATTCGCTGATCGGAGCCAATCCCACCCGGCCACTGTAGGGTGATTTCTTGGGGATCTGCCCAGGCTCGGCCGGGGTCGGCGTCTCCAGCGGAAGTGAGGGTCGGTCGGCGCACCAGCCTCGATCGGGTAACGACCGCGACACGCCAAAGACACGTAAAGCGCGTCTTTCGCGAGTCACGGGCGTCGTGTGGCTATATGTTTCATCAAGACGGACAAGCATGAATACCACCGACGCGATTCGGCCTTAACGGTCGCGTCGGGCCCGATCTAGCGGGTAGCGTCGGGGCATACATGCGGCACAGCAAGACGACGGCGAAAAGGAAGTAGGCACTTAAGCACCATGGCGCGCATCGGAGACGGCGGTGACCTGCTGAAGTGCTCGTTCTGCGGGAAGAGTCAGAAGCAAGTCAAGAAGCTCATTGCTGGCCCCGGTGTATACATCTGCGATGAATGCATCGATCTCTGCAACGAGATCATCGAAGAGGAACTCGCCGACGCCGACGACGTCAAACTCGACGAACTCCC
Source organism: uncultured Actinomycetota bacterium (assembly GCA_963850895.1). Taxonomy (GTDB): domain Bacteria; phylum Actinomycetota; class Actinomycetes; order Mycobacteriales; family Mycobacteriaceae; genus Mycobacterium. The sequence continues at coordinate 129,106 of CAWKNK010000020.1, forward strand.
CAAGCCCGTAGAGATCCGGGAGTTCTTGGAGGGATACGTCATCGGGCAAGACACCGCCAAGCGGACGCTGGCTGTCGCGGTCTACAACCACTACAAGCGGATCCAGGCCGGGGAGAAGGGCCGTGACTCCCGGCACGAGCCGGTCGAGCTGACCAAGTCCAACATCCTGATGCTCGGGCCCACCGGCTGCGGCAAGACCTACCTGGCCCAGACGCTCGCCAAGATGCTCAACGTGCCCTTCGCCATCGCCGACGCGACCGCGCTGACCGAAGCCGGATACGTCGGTGAGGACGTCGAAAACATTCTGCTCAAACTCATTCAGGCCGCCGACTACGACGTCAAGCGTGCCGAGACCGGCATCATCTACATCGACGAGGTCGACAAGATCGCCCGCAAGAGCGAAAACCCGTCGATCACCCGCGACGTCTCCGGTGAAGGCGTTCAGCAGGCCCTGCTGAAGATCCTGGAGGGCACGCAGGCGTCGGTTCCCCCGCAGGGCGGCCGCAAGCACCCGCACCAGGAGTTCATTCAGATCGACACCACCAACGTGTTGTTCATCGTCGCGGGGGCGTTCGCCGGTTTGGAGAAGATCATCTACGAGCGCGTCGGCAAGCGGGGCCTGGGCTTCGGCGCCGAGGTGCGCTCCAAGGCCGAGATCGACACCACCGATCACTTCTCCGACATCATGCCCGAGGACCTGATCAAGTTCGGCCTGATCCCCGAGTTCATCGGTCGGCTGCCCGTGATCGCCTCGGTGACCAACTTGGACCGGGAGTCGTTGGTCAAGATCCTGTCCGAGCCGAAGAACGCACTAGTCAAGCAGTACACCCGGCTGTTCGAAATGGACGGCGTCGAGCTGGAGTTCTCCGACGACGCGCTCGAGGCGATCGCCGATCAAGCCATCCACCGCGGCACGGGCGCCCGTGGTCTGCGGGCCATCATGGAAGAGGTCCTGCTGCCGGTGATGTATGACATCCCGAGCCGCGACGACGTCGCCAAGGTCGTAGTGACCAAGGAGACCGTGCAGGACAACGTGCTGCCGACGATCGTGCCGCGCAAGCCGTCGCGCACAGAGCGCCGCGACAAGAGCGCCTAACAACCCGGCGGCCCGTCGGCCGCGACGGGGATAGGCGCCTCGGTGTCGAACCTCGTTGCGGGCTGGATCGTGGTGGCCGCCGGCTACAACGCCGCCTTCGCCTTCCTGGGAGCGCTCGCCGGCGCGGGCTTCTTCCTCTACCTGATCGCGATGCCGGAAACGGCGCCGAGAGAACTGAACGCCGCCGCGCAAAAGTGACCAATACCACAGTTTTGAATGGTCCGCACCACCGTCCCCTCGCTGACATCGGCTTTAGGGGTAAAACCGCTGCATGTAATGGTTTAGAGACGCCCATTCTCGCCTAAAAGTGGTGCCATACTTGGTACTACCAGTGACACACAAGCTCGAGGGCGCGGGAGTCGTCTCAATGGCGCGTAACCTAAAGCTCCAGCGAAGTGCCTATCCGATGACGAATGGAAGGCGGATACGTGGATCCGAACGGCAGCGGAGCCGGGTCTGATTCTCATAACGGCTCGAATGGGTCCCCTTCCGGTGGCGGCTCCGACCGTCAGCGCCTGGAACAAGTCGTCATTCGCTTCGCCGGGGACTCCGGCGACGGCATGCAGCTCACCGGCGACCGATTCACGTCGGAGGCAGCGCTTTTCGGTAACGACCTGGCGACCCAGCCGAACTATCCCGCCGAGATCCGGGCTCCCGCAGGAACCCTGCCCGGGGTCTCGTCCTTCCAGATCCAAATCGCCGACTACGACATCCTGACCGCCGGGGATCGCCCCGACGTGCTCGTCGCGATGAACCCGGCGGCGCTCAAGGCCAACCTCGACGACTTGCCGCGCGGCGGCATGGTGATCGCGAACTCCGACGAGTTCACCAAACGCAACCTGACCAAGGTGGGCTACGTAACCAACCCGCTCGAGTCGGACGAGTTGTCCGACTACGTCGTGCATTCCGTGGCGATGACCACGCTGACGCTAGGTGCCGTCGAGGCGATCGGTGCGTCGAAGAAGGACGGCCAGCGCGCCAAAAACATGTTCGCGCTGGGCCTTCTGTCATGGATGTACGGCCGCCCGGTCGAGACCAGCGAGAACTTCATCCGGGAGAAGTTCGCCCGCAAGCCCGACATCGCGGAGGCCAACGTCTTGGCCCTCAAGGCGGGCTGGAACTACGGCGAAACGACCGAGGCGTTCGGCACCACCTACGAGGTCTCGCGGGCGACGTTGCCCTCCGGCGAATACCGCCAGATCTCCGGCAACACCGCGATGGCCTACGGCATCGTCGCGGCGGGTCAGCTGGCCGCAATTCCGGTGGTGCTCGGCAGCTACCCGATCACGCCGGCGTCGGACATCCTGCACGAGCTGTCCAAGCACAAGAACTTCAACGTGATCACCTTCCAGGCCGAGGACGAGATCGGCGGCATCTGTGCCGCAATCGGTGCCTCGTACGGCGGTGCCCTCGGCGTCACGAGCACTTCGGGTCCGGGGATTTCGCTGAAGTCCGAAGCGTTGGGCCTCGCGGTGATGACCGAATTGCCGTTGCTGGTCATCGACGTTCAGCGCGGCGGGCCCTCGACCGGCCTGCCGACCAAGACCGAGCAGGCCGACCTGCTGCAGGCGCTGTACGGCCGCAATGGGGAGTCGCCGGTTGCGGTGCTGGCGCCACGCTCGCCGTCCGACTGTTTCGAAACCGCGATCGAGGCGGTGCGCATCGCGGTGTCGTACCACACGCCGGTGATCGTGTTGTCCGACGGCGCGATCGCCAACGGCTCGGAGCCGTGGCAAATCCCGGACGTCGGCTCGATGCAGCCGATCAAACACACCTTCGCCAAGCCGGACGAACCGTTCCAGCCGTACAACCGCGACCCGGAAACCCTTGCGCGCCAATTCGCCGTTCCGGGCACCCCCGGCCTGGAGCATCGCATCGGTGGTCTGGAAGCGGCGAACGGTTCGGGCGCCATCTCCTACGAGCCGGTCAACCACGACCTCATGGTTCGGTTGCGCCAGGCCAAGATTGACGGCATCTCGGTTCCCGACCTTCAGGTTGACGACCCGACCGGAGACGCCGAGTTGCTGCTGATCGGCTGGGGCAGCTCGTACGGCCCGATCGGCGAAGCCTGCCGGCGCGCGCGGCGCAAGGGCGTCAAGGTAGCGCATGCACACCTGCGCCACCTGAACCCGTTCCCGGCGAACCTGGGCGACGTATTGCGGCGCTACCCGATGGTGGTGTGCCCGGAGATGAACCTCGGCCAGCTGGCGCTGTTACTTCGCGGCAAGTACCTGGTCGACGTGCAATCGGTCACCAAGGTCCAGGGTGTCGCGTTCCTCGCGGACGAGATCGGGCGCGTCATCCGTGCCGCACTGGGCGGCACGCTGGCCGAAATCGAGCAAGACAAGACCATGGTCGCCAGAATGGCGGCAGCAACGGTTGGAGCGGGAGCTAGCGAATGACCGACCTGATGGGAAATCTGGCGGGCACGGACCTCGGGCTGACCCCGAGGTTGCATAAGAACGACGGGGTGCCCACGACGGATCAGCCGCAGAAGGCCAAGGACTTCACCAGTGACCAAGAGGTGCGTTGGTGCCCGGGCTGTGGTGACTACGTCATCCTCAACACCATCCGCAACTTCCTGCCCGAGCTCGGGTTGCGTCGTGAGAACATCGTGTTCGTCAGTGGCATCGGTTGCTCGAGCCGGTTCCCGTATTACTTGGAGACCTACGGGTTTCACTCGATTCACGGCCGCGCGCCGGCGATCGCGACGGGTCTGGCGCTGGCCCGCGAGGATCTGTCGGTGTGGGTGGTCACGGGCGACGGCGACGCGTTGTCGATCGGTGGGAACCATCTGATTCACGCGCTGCGCCGCAACGTCAACATCACGATCCTGTTGTTCAACAACCGGATCTACGGGCTGACCAAGGGCCAGTACTCGCCGACGTCGGAGGTCGGGAAGGTCACCAAGTCGACGCCCATGGGTTCGCTGGATCATCCATTCAATCCGGTGTCATTGGCGCTGGGCGCCGAGGCGACGTTCGTCGGCCGCGCCCTCGACTCCGACCGCAACGGACTGTCCGAGGTGTTGCGCGCCGCCGCCGAGCATCGCGGCGCCGCGGTGGTCGAAATCCTGCAGGACTGCCCGATTTTCAACGACGGCTCGTTCGACGTGCTGCGCAAGGAGGGCGCCGAGGAGCGGTTGATCAACATCAGCAACGGTGAGCCGATCATCTTCGGTGCCGACGGCGAGTACTGCGTGGTGCGATCCGGCTTCGGCCTCGACGTGGCCAAGACCGCCGACGTGTCCGTGGACGAGATCGTGGTCCACGACGCACACGCCGACGACTCGGCCTACGCCTTCGCGCTGTCCCGGCTCAGCGATCAGAACCTCGAGCACACCGTGCTGGGCATCTTCCGCGACGTCAATAGGCCCACCTACGACGACGCGGCGCGCTCCCAAGTGCAGGCCGCACGGGCCTCGAAGCCGTTTGACGACGCCGCCCTGCAATCGCTGCTGCGTGGGCGCGACACCTGGACCGTCGACTGACGTGGGCGAGGCCGTGCCCGAAACCGGTTCATTGGCCGGGGTAGTTCTTGCTGGCGGCGCATCGCAACGGATGGGCCGCGACAAGGCCAGCCTCCCGGTCCCCGGCTCTGCCGGGGGGTCCAGCGCGACCACAATGGTCGAGCACATGGTCGGCATCCTCCAACAGCGCTGCGACCCCGTCCTTGTCATGGCCGCCCAGGGCCAGCCGTTGCCCGAACTGCAGGCTCGGGTCATGCGCGACGAACTGCGCGGGCTAGGGCCGTTGTCGGCGACGGGGCGGGCGTTGCGCGCGGCCGCCGATGCCGGAGCCCGGCTCGCCTTCGTCTGCGCCGTCGACATGCCGTTCCTGGCAGTCGAACTCATCGACGAGCTCGCTCGCAGGGCGTTGGAGACCGGCGCGGACGTGGTGCTGCCGTGGGATGGCCAGGATCACTACCTTGCCGCGGTGTACCGAACCGACCTGGCCGACCGTGTCGACACGTTGGTGGCCGCCGGCGAGCGCAAGATGCGCGCGTTGGTGGATGCATCGGATGCCCAGCGCATCGTGACGTCGGATTCGCGGTCGCTGACCAATGTCAACACCGACGCCGAGCTACGCGCCCTCGCCCAGCCCCGCAGCTGACGGCCATCCCCGCAAGCCGGTCGCAAGAAACCGCGTCGGATAAATTCTGGGTAATCATCGGGCGCCGACGACCATGCGTGAGAATCCGCAAGTCTATTCGACATAAGACAAGTTCTTCTTTCCGCTCACGGTAATGGCTAGGCGACGCGCCGTTAGTGGAGTAGGCGATATTGGCCGCGGATCGTGATCTGTTGGCGTACCCGGGATTTCGGCTCGAATGATCGCCGCTTGGTCGGAGGCCGTGGCGCCGTTGCTCTTGACTTCAGCCGGAATGCCAGATGCCACGGGCAAATCGGCTTGGCTGAATCGGAACACGCTCGGTGCGTTCGTCGGTGACGCTCCGGCTGTAGTCATGGCCGGTCGCCGCACGGGCGGTCAGCGATGAAACACATTGTACAGAGCGGTATTTCGATAAAGGCCGCCGTCGATACACGGGCGATGCGCCGATGAGTACCAGGCGTCGTGTGCGCTATTTGAACGGCGCAAGTTAGCCAGCAGCACAACGTAATTCGCCGACACCGTCGGGCTTGGCGTGTGACGAACCCCTGTAACTTGTTGTAAGCTACCCCGCTTCGCGACGGCGGACCCGGGTCCGTAAGGGCTGCAACGGCCTCAACGTGCCGCGCAAATACGTGCGCCAGTTCACAAAATGGGCGTGATTAGGCTCACGATTTGAAGGCATTCGCGATTGTTGGGTACCCGCCGGAATTGCGTGGCTGACCTGCCAGAATGTCGACGCGATCGCGCTGTAATCACCCCGTTATCGGACCGAGATGTCCAATTTCTGAAGATGACGAATGCGGCCGGGTCTCGTACGGTCCGTGTTAGCCCGCAACGGGTTCCGGAAGAGTAACTGAAAATTGAATCCACGGACCCGCGTGTGAGCGGGGCTGCGGACGGCGAAAGCCGGTCCGTGGCCGGCGGGTAGCAGCCCGCCGGGCGACTCGAGCCCACCGCTGTCGTGCCAGAACAAGCTGGCACGTCCCAAAGCAGGTTTTTCCGCATCAACCAAACACCGTCAGCCCACGCCGTGGGCTTGCTTTGGCGCGCGCGCACCGCGAAAGGAAAGATATTGAAGAACGTCCGTAAGACGCTCGTTCTTGCCGCGGTCACGGGCACCCTCGTGACCATCCCGTCGGCCACCGCCAGCGCGGAACCGATGGGCTTTGACCCCAACATGGCGCCCGCCTGGGCGCCGGACGCGCTCCCGCCGCCCCCGGCCCCGGACGCGCCCCCGGCCCCGGATGCGCCCCCGGCCCCGGCTCCGGACGCCCCGCCGCCGGCTCCAGACGCCCCGCCGCCGGCACCCGCGGGCTTTGACCCCAACGTGCCGCCGCCTCCTGGCCCGGACGTTCCGCCGCCTCCGCCGGTCAGGGCGTACAGCGTGAACTGGGACGCCATCGCGCAGTGCGAGTCCGGTGGTAACTGGGGCATCAGCACCGGTAACGGCTTCGCCGGTGGCCTGCAGTTCACGTCGAGCACCTGGCACGCCAATGGCGGCAGTGGTTCCCCGGCCGGCGCGAGCCGTGAGGAGCAGATCCGGGTGGCCGAGAACGTGCTGCACTCGCAGGGCATCGGCGCGTGGCCGGTCTGCGGCCGCCGCGGCTGACCACCAGAACGTAGTAACCGTAGTAATAGGTAGTGCCGGGCCATGGGCCCGGCACTACCTATCTGCGGGTCGGGTAGCGTCGGGCGCGTGACCGCAACGCCGCGCGAATTCGACATCGTGTTGTACGGGGCGACCGGCTTCGTCGGGAAGTTGACCGCCCAATACCTGGCACGGTCCGGGCCGGACACGCGGGTGGCGCTGGCCGGCAGATCGACGGAGCGCTTGCGGGCCGTCCGCGACACGCTGGGCGAGGCCGCGCAGTCCTGGCCGCTTGTCGCCGCCGACGCCTCGTCGCCGTCGACGCTGAATGAGATGGCCGCCCGCACCCAGGTCGTCATCACGACGGTTGGGCCCTATACCCGCTATGGTCTGCCGCTGGTGGCCGCATGCGCGGCGGCGGGCACCGACTATGCCGACCTGACCGGCGAGGCGATGTTCGTCCGCGACAGCATCGACCTGTACCACAAGCAAGCCGCCGATACCGGTGCCCGCATCGTGCACGCGTGCGGATTTGATTCGGTCCCTTCGGATCTCAGTGTGTACGCACTCTACCGGGCCGCGCGGGACGACGGCGCCGGCGAACTCGCCGACACCGACCTCGTGGTGCGGTCCTTCTCGGGCGGGCTATCCGGCGGAACCATCGCGTCGATGATGGAAGTGCTGGACACGGCGTCCAGGGATGCCGACGCGCGTCGCCAGCTCGCCGACCCGTACACGTTGACCACCGACCGCAGCGCCGAGCCGGAAATTGGCCCCCAGCCCGACCTGCCGTGGCGGCGTGGTAATCAGATCGCGCCGGAACTGACCGGCCTGTGGACGTCGGGATTCATGATGGCGCCGTACAACACCCGTATTGTGCGGCGCAGCAACGCATTACTGGAGTGGGCCTACGGCCGCAATTTTCGCTACAGCGAAAGCATGAGCCTGGGGTCGTCGCCCCTGGCACCACTGGCGTCCGCCGCGGTGGGCGGCGTCGCCAACGCGACCTTCGGATTGGGCAGCCGCTATTTCCGGCTGCTGCCGCGTCGACTGCTGGAGCGCGTCGTCCCCAAACCCGGGACCGGCCCCAGTGCCGCGGCACGGGAGCGCGGCTACTACCGGATCGAGACCTTCACCACCACGACCACCGGCGCCCGTTACGTGGCGCGCATGGAGCAGCGGGGCGACCCCGGTTATAAGGCGACCTCGGTGTTGTTGGGGGAGTGCGGCCTTGCGCTCGCGTTAGACCGCGACAAGCTCTCCGACCTGCGCGGCGTCCTCACCCCGGCGGCCGCGATGGGTGACGCCCTGCTGGCCAGGTTCCCCGGCGCGGGTGTGACGTTGCAGGTCGACCGGCTGGGGGAGTGACCCGGCTCACCTGCGATTTGGGCACTTACATCGGGGTGAACGGCGCTCCCTAGAATTGACGGGTGACCGCCAGCCGCAGCCCCGCCACCGACCTGCCCAAGTCGTGGGATCCCGCTGCGGCCGAAAGCGCGATCTACCAGAAGTGGCTGGACGCGGGCTACTTCAAGGCGGACCCGACCAGCACCAAGCCCGGGTACTCGATCGTGCTGCCGCCGCCGAACGTGACCGGCAGCCTGCACATGGGCCACGCGCTGGAACACACCATGATGGACGCCCTGACCCGCCGCAAGCGGATGCAGGGCTATGAGGTGCTGTGGCAGCCGGGCATGGACCACGCGGGCATCGCGACGCAGAGCGTGGTGGAAAAGCAGCTCGCGGTCGACGGCAAGACCAAGGAGGACTTCGGCCGGGAGCTGTTCGTCGACAAGGTGTGGGACTGGAAGCGGGAGTCCGGCGGCGCCATCGGCGGCCAGATGCGCCGGCTCGGCGACGGTGTCGATTGGAGCCGGGACCGCTTCACCATGGACGAGGGCCTGTCGCGCGCGGTGCGCACCATTTTCAAGCGGCTCTACGACGCCGGGCTGATCTATCGGGCCGAACGGCTGGTCAACTGGTCGCCGGTACTCCAGACGGCCATCTCCGACATCGAGGTCATCTACGACGAGATCGAGGGCGAGCTGGTCTCGTTCCGGTACGGGTCACTCGACGACGACGAGCCACACATCGTGGTCGCCACCACTCGGGTCGAGACCATGCTCGGCGACACCGCGATCGCCGTGCATCCCGACGACAAGCGCTACCGGCATCTTGTCGGGACGACGCTGCCGCACCCGTTCATCGACCGCGACCTCGCCATCGTCGCCGACGAGCACGTCGACCCCGAATTCGGCACGGGCGCGGTCAAAGTCACGCCCGCCCATGACCCCAACGACTTCGAAATCGGATTGCGGCACGAGCTGCCGATGATCTCGATCATGGACACCAAGGGCCGGATCACCGACACCGGAACGCAATTCGACGGGATGGACCGGTTCGAGGCCCGCGTCGCGGTGCGCGAAGCGCTGGCGGCCCAGGGCCGCATCGTCGAGGAGAAACGACCCTACCTGCACAGCGTGGGGCATTCGGAGCGCAGCGGCGAAGTCATCGAGCCGCGCCTGTCGCTGCAGTGGTGGGTCAGGGTCGAATCGCTGGCCAAGGCCGCCGGCGACGCGGTGCGTAACGGGGACACCGTGATTCACCCCGCCAGCATGGAACCCCGCTGGTTCGCCTGGGTCGACGACATGCGCGACTGGTGCATCTCGCGGCAGCTGTGGTGGGGCCACCGCATCCCGATCTGGTACGGGCCCAACGGCGAACAGGTGTGCGTCGGTCCGGACGATACGCCCCCGGAGGGCTGGGAGCAGGACCCCGACGTGCTGGATACTTGGTTCTCGTCCGGGCTCTGGCCGTTCTCCACGTTGGGCTGGCCGGAACAGACTCCGGAGCTGGAAAAGTTTTATCCGACAAGCGTTCTCGTCACCGGTTACGACATCTTGTTCTTCTGGGTTGCGCGGATGATGATGTTCGGCACCTTCGTCGGCGGCGACGACGCCATCACGCTGGGCGGCCGTCGCGGCCCGCAGGTGCCGTTCACCGATGTCTTCCTGCACGGGCTGATCCGCGACGAGTTCGGCCGCAAGATGAGCAAGTCCAGGGGCAACGTCATCGACCCGCTGGACTGGATGGAGGCGTTCGGGGCGGACGCCCTGCGGTTCACGCTGGCCCGCGGCGCTAACCCCGGTGGTGACCTGGCCGTCGGCGAGGATGCCGTCCGGGCCTCGCGCAGTTTCGTTACCAAGCTGTTCAATGCCACCCGGTTCGCGCTGCTGAACGGCGCAGCGCCCGCACCGTTACCCGCGCTCGCGGAGCTGACCGACGCCGATCGCTGGATTCTCGGGCGGCTGGAAGAGGTTCGCGCCGAAGTCGATTCGGCGTTCGACGGCTACGAGTTCAGCCGGGGCTGCGAGGCGCTTTATCACTTCACATGGGACGAATTCTGCGACTGGTACGTCGAATTGGCCAAGACGCAGCTCGCCGAGGGGACCACGCACACCACCGCCGTGCTGGCCGCGGTGCTCGATACACTGCTGCGGTTGCTGCACCCGGTGATCCCGTTCGTCACCGAGGCGCTGTGGCAAGCACTGACCGGCCGGAGAGTCGCTGGTGATCGCCGACTGGCCCGAGCCGTCGGACATCGCGTCGGATCCGGTTGCCGCGCAACGGATCAGCGAGATGCAGAAGCTGGTCACCGAGGTCCGCCGGTTCCGCAGCGATCAGGGTCTGGCCGATCGGCAGAAGGTGCCGGCCCGCTTGGTCGGGTGCTGGGCAGATTGAGCGCACAGGTGAGGGTGACGTCGCTGGCCTCGTTGACCACACCGGGTCCCGACTTCAGTCCCTCGGCGTCACTGGAGGTGCGGCTCGGTGCCGACACCGACGTCGTCGAACTCGACACCTCGGGCACCATCGATGTCGCCGCCGAACGCCGCCGCCTGGAGAAAGACCTCGCCGCGGCGCAAAAGGAATTGGCGTCGACCACCGCCAAATTGGCCAACGAGGACTTTCTGGCCAAGGCCCCGCCTAACGTCGTCGGCAAGATCCGGGACCGTCAGCGCGTGGCCCAGGACGAGACCGACCGGATCAACGCGCGGCTGGCCGGGCTGCGATGAGTATTCGATGACCGAGCCCCCCGAGTGGCCCGAGCGCGGGGAGGCCACCAGCCTGGCTCCCACCCCGGACGAGATCGCCTCCCTGCTACAGGTCGAACATCTGCTGGACCAACGCTGGCCCGAGACGAAAATCGAGCCGAGCTTGACCCGGATCAGCGCGCTGATGGACTTGCTGGGCTCACCGCAACTGGCCTATCCCTCGATCCACATCACCGGCACCAACGGCAAGACCTCGGTGGCGCGCATGGTCGACGCGCTGGTGACCGCGCTGCACCGGCGCACCGGGCGCACCACCAGCCCGCACCTGCAATCGGCGGTCGAGCGCATCGCGATCGACGGACGGCCGATCACCCCGGCGCAGTACGTGGCGACGTACCGGGAGATCGAGCCGTTCGTGCACATGATCGACGCGGAGTCGCAGGCCTCACCTTCTGGGGCGGGCCCGCGCCTGAGCAAGTTCGAGGTGCTGACCGCGATGGCGTTCGCCGCGTTCGCCGACGCGCCCGTAGACGTCGCGGTCGTCGAGGTCGGCATGGGCGGGCGGTGGGATGCCACCAACGTCATCGACGCGCCGGTGGCCGTCATCACCCCGGTCGGCATCGACCACGTCGAATACCTTGGTGACGACATCGCGGGCATCGCCGGCGAGAAGGCCGGCATCATCACCAAGGCGCCCGAGGGCGCACCCGACACCGTCGCCGTCATCGCGCGCCAGGCGCCCGAAGCGATGGAAGTGCTGCTGGCCCAAACCGTGCGTGCCGACGCCGCGGTGGCCCGCGAGGATTCGGAGTTCGCGGTTCTGGGCCGTCAGGTCGCGATCGGCGGGCAGGTGCTGCAGCTACAGGGCCTTGGCGGGGTGTATTCCGACATCTACCTGCCGCTGCACGGGGAGCACCAGGCGCACAACGCGGCGGTGGCGCTCGCGGCGGTGGAAGCCTTCTTCGGCGCCGGCGCGCAGCGGCAACTCGACGTCGAGGCGGTGCGGGCCGGCTTCGCCGCCGTCACCAGCCCCGGGCGGCTGGAGCGCATGCGCAGTGCGCCCACCGTGTTCATCGACGCCGCGCACAATCCGGCCGGTGCGGCCGCGCTGGCGCAGACCCTGACCGAAGAATTCGACTTCCGATACCTGGTCGGTGTGCTCAGCGTGCTGGCCGACAAGGACGTGAACGGCATTCTCGCCGCGCTCGAGCCGGTGTTGGACGCCGTCGTCGTGACCCACAACGGGTCCCCGAGGGCGCTGGACGTGGAGTCGCTGGCGCTGGCGGCGGGGGAGCGATTCGGACCCGACCGGGTGTTTTCCGCCGAGAACCTGCGCGACGCCATCGACGCTGCGACCGCGCTGGTCGACGACGCGACGTTGGACGGGGAAGCCGAAGCCTTCTCCGGCACCGGGATCGTCGTCACCGGCTCGGTCGTCACTGCCGGGGCGGCACGGACCCTGTTTGGTCGTGATCCGGAATGACCGACGAAAACCCCGCCCCGCCGGCCGACCCGTGGCGGAGCTTCGGTGCGGTGATGGCCGCGACACTGCTTCTGGAAGCGATTGTGGTGTTGCTGGCGATCCCGGTGGTGGGCGCGGTCGGCGGTGGGCTGACGCCGGTGTCGCTGGGCTATCTGATCGGCCTGGCCGCGCTGCTGATCCTGCTTGGCGGGGTGCAGCGCAAACCCTGGGCGATCTGGGTGAACCTGGGTGTCCAGGTCCTCCTGCTCGCCGGCTTCGCCGTGTATCCGGGTGTGGGGTTCATCGGGGTGGTCTTCACCGGATTGTGGGCCTTGATCGCCTACTTCCGGGCCGAGGTACGGCGGCGTCAGCGTTAGGGGGCCCCCGCCGCGGCCGCCCGACCGATCGCCGCCCGGTTCTGTACGCTGTCCGCCGTGACCGAACGGACCCTGGTACTGATCAAGCCGGACGGCGTCGAGCGGCAGCTGGTAGGGGAAATCATCAGCCGCATCGAGCGGAAGGGCCTGACCATCGCTGCGCTGGAGCTCCGGCGCGTCAGCGAGGACCTGGCCGCCGAGCATTACGCCGAGCACGAAGGCAAGCCCTTCTTCGGATCGCTGCTGGAGTTCATCACCTCGGGGCCGGTCGTGGCGGCGATCGTCGAGGGACCGCGGGCGATCGCCGCGTTCCGGCAGCTCGCGGGCGGCACCGACCCGGTGGAGAACGCGACACCCGGCACGATCCGGGGTGATTTCGGGCTGGAGACGCAGTTCAACCTGGTGCACGGGTCCGACTCGACGGACTCCGCGAAGCGCGAAATCGCGCTCTGGTTTCCCGACGCGTAGCGCCCCAGCTAACGGGCCGGGCCGCGCCGCTGACGGCGAGTTCGCTCAGGGGCGGTTGGGCTCGCCGAGTGATGTGGGATACTGATGGAGGGTGAACGTCGCCGGACCGGCGTCGGACACCCGAATGAAGACTTAGACAAGCGCGATCATCGCCCACACGCGTTGGTGCGCGGCATGTCAGGCCGTCATTCAGTACGGCGCCGAGTGCGTTCCCCGCGGACCGCTCGGGGCGAGACCATCACAAGCCCGGGGAAAGTTACCCGGGCCCATAGCGAAGCCCTCGCGTGGCCGCGTCGCAAGGACGCGCCCGGGGGCTTGAGGAGAATACGTGGTAGACGGTGCACCATCTGCAGAGTCATCCGAAGAGCCGACCCGGCACGACGAACTGCCGGACCGCCTGAGAGTTCATTCGCTGGCACGGACGCTGGGAACCACCAGCAAGCGGGTGCTGGACGCGCTGAGCGCACTCGACGGGCGGGTTCGCAGCGCGCACTCCACCGTGGACCGCGACGACGCGGTCCGGGTACGCGATCTGCTGGCCGCCCAGCCTGATGGAGGCGCCGATAACTCGGACGGCGGCGCCGCCGTCGCGACCAGCGAGAACGTCGAAGCCGCGGCCGAGGAACCCGAGTCCCGGCTGATGCTGGAGACCACGATCGAGCGGCCGCACTACATGCCGCTGTTCGTCGCGCCGCAGCCGGTGAAAGCGGACGAAGACGACGGGAACGCCGACGACGACACCGACTCCGACGATTCCGACACCGACGACGAAGACGACGATCAGGCCGATCGACCGGCCAACCGGCGGCGACGTCGAGGCCGTCGCGGTCGTGGCCGCGGGCGCGGCGAGCAGGGCGGATCCGACAACCAAAACGACGCCGGCGACGACGACGAGCCGCAACAGCGGGGCCAGAAGGCGGGCCAGGGCGACTCCTCCGACGCCGAGGACGAAGACGACGGCGAAGAGGGCGACGACTCCGATGACGCCGACTCCGGCGACGACGGTTCGGCGGAGGGCGGCAGTCGCCGCCGCCGCAGGCGCCGGCGCCGCAAGTCGGGCTCGGGTGACGACGGCGACGAGGCCACATCGGCCGACGACCCGCCCAACACGGTGGTGCACGAGCGGGCGCCACGCAACGGCAAGAGCGGCGGCGATGGCGGAAACGGCTCGTCGAACGCCGAGATCAAGGGCATCGACGGCTCCACTCGGCTGGAGGCCAAGCGGCAACGGCGCCGAGACGGACGCGACGCCGGACGGCGCCGCCCACCGGTCCTGACCGAGGCGGAGTTCCTGGCGCGCCGCGAGGCCGTCGAACGGGTCATGGTCGTGCGCGACAGGGTCCGCGCCGAGCCGCCGCATCAAGGGGCGCGGTACACCCAGATCGCGGTGCTCGAAGACGGCATCGTCGTCGAGCACTTCGTGACGTCGGCCGCTTCCGCCTCGTTGGTGGGCAACATCTACCTCGGGATCGTGCAGAACGTTCTGCCCTCGATGGAGGCGGCGTTCGTCGACATCGGCCGCGGCCGCAACGGCGTGCTCTATGCCGGCGAAGTCAATTGGGAAGCCGCGGGGCTGGGCGGCTCCGACCGCAAGATCGAACAGGCGCTCAAACCGGGCGACTATGTCGTGGTCCAGGTCAGCAAGGACCCCGTCGGGCACAAGGGCGCCCGGCTGACCACCCAGGTGTCGCTGGCTGGTCGGTACCTGGTCTACGTGCCGGGCGCGTCGTCGACCGGGATCAGCCGCAAGTTGCCCGACACCGAACGGCAGCGGCTCAAGGAAATCCTGCGCGAGGTGGTGCCGTCCGATGCCGGGGTCATCATCCGCACCGCGTCCGAGGGCGTCAAAGAGGACGACATCCGCGGCGACGTCACCCGCCTGCAGGAGCGCTGGAAGCAAATCGAGGCCAGGGCGACCGAGATCTCGAAGAAGGCCGCCGGCGCCGCCGTCGCGCTCTACGAAGAGCCCGACGTGCTGGTCAAGGTCATCCGTGACCTGTTCAACGAGGACTTCGCCGGCCTGATTGTCTCCGGCGACGAAGCGTGGACGACGATCACTGACTACGTGAATTCCGTTGCGCCCGATCTGGTTTCGAAACTGAGCAAATACGAGCCGCCCAGCGGGCCGGACGGTCAGGCGGGCCCCGACGTCTTCGCGGTGCATCGCATCGACGAGCAACTCGCCAAGGCGATGGAGCGCAAGGTGTGGCTGCCGTCGGGTGGCACGCTGGTGATCGACCGCACCGAGGCCATGACGGTGGTGGACGTGAACACCGGCAAGTTCACCGGGTCCGGGGGCAACCTCGAACAGACCGTCACCAAGAACAACCTCGAGGCGGCCGAGGAGATCGTCCGCCAACTGCGGCTGCGCGACATCGGCGGCATCGTGGTCATCGACTTCATCGACATGGTCCTCGAGTCCAACCGCGACTTGGTGTTGCGACGGCTGACCGAGGCGCTGGCCCGCGACCGCACCCGCCATCAGGTGTCGGAGGTGACGTCGCTGGGATTGGTTCAGCTGACCCGCAAGCGGTTGGGGACCGGGCTGATCGAGGCTTTCTCGACCTCCTGCACGCACTGCGGAGGCCGCGGGATCCTGCTGCTCTCCGACCCGGTGGACTCGGCCCCGGCGAACGGGCGCAAGTCCGAGTCCGGTGGTCGCCGCGGCAAGCGATCCAAGAAGAGCCGAGCCGAAGAGCCGGTGGTGGCCAAGGTCCCCGCGCACGCTCCCGGCGAGCACCCGATGTTCAAGGCGATGGCCGCCGGCGGGTCCGCGCAGGGCACCCGCGACGACGAGGAATCCGACGAGTCCGCCGAGGAAGCGACCAACGAGCTCGACGAGCAGAAGCAACCGAACGTGGCCGACTTGGAGGACACCGACCAAGAGGGCTTCGAGGAGTCTGACGAAGACACCGACGAAGACACCGACGAAGACTCGACGACGATGACGAGGACCTCGACGACGAGGAAGACCTCGGCGACGATGACGACGACCTCGAGATGGACGACGACGACCTGGAAGTCGAGGATTCCGACGATGACGCCGAAGAGGGCTCCGAAGCATCGGGAACGTCGTTCGGCCGCCCGCGGCGGCGCCGAGCGGCCGGCCGGCCGGCCGGTCCGCCGATCCACGCGGACTGACCTAACCCGGTTTGACCCTGTAGCCGCTGGTCAAGTACCCTAGGACAGTTGTCGCCAGGCCGTTTGGACTTCGGGCGGGCGACAGTGGGACTCCCGGCCAGTCGGCGAGGATCCGCAACCCAGACCCACCACGCGCACCGCCGGTGGCTCGCGCGCCAAGAGCCGAAGAAGCGGCTGAGCAGAGGAAAGAAGGCAGGACAACGATGGCGACCTACGCAATCGTCAAGACGGGCGGCAAGCAGTACAAGGTCGCCGTCGGGGACGTGGTCAAGGTCGAGAAGCTCGACTCCGACCCGGGCGCAAACGTGTCGCTGCCCGTCACCTTGGTCGTGGACGGCGCGAAGGTGACCACCGACGCCGCCGCGCTGGCCAAGGTGGCGGTGACCGGCGAGGTGCTCGAGCACACCAAGGGCCCCAAGATCCGTATCCACAAGTTCAGGAACAAGACCGGCTACCACAAGCGTCAGGGACACCGTCAGCAGCTGACGGTCCTGAAAGTCACCGGGATCAAGTGATGAGCCGTCGGGCGAAGAACCGCAGGAACTGAGCAAAGGACCACAAATATGGCACACAAGAAGGGCGCTTCCAGCTCGCGCAACGGTCGCGATTCCGCCGCTCAGCGGCTGGGCGTGAAGCGGTTCGGCGGCCAGGTCGTCAAGGCGGGCGAAATCATCGTTCGCCAGCGCGGCACCAAGTTCCACCCCGGTCTGAACGTCGGGCGTGGCGACGACGACACGTTGTTCGCCAAGGCGGCCGGAGCCGTCGAGTTCGGCATCAAGCGCGGACGCAAAACCGTCAGCATCACACCCCAGGTCTAGGCCTCGCGAGCTGGGGGCACCGCCCCCGTGCGAGGAAACGCTGCGGCGGCTTCGCGAGGTATTTTCGCCCTGGCGTGACATTCGAAGGGCTGGTATTCGATGCCTCGATTTGTCGATCGGGTCGTCATCCACGCGCGCGCGGGTTCCGGCGGTAACGGCTGCGCGTCGGTCCATCGCGAGAAATTCAAGCCGCTGGGCGGTCCCGACGGCGGCAACGGTGGACGCGGCGGCAGCATCGTGTTCGTCGTCGACCCGCAGGTGCACACCTTGCTGGACTTCCACTTCCATCCGCACGTCACCGCGCCGTCCGGCAAGCAGGGGATGGGCAACAACCGCGACGGCGCGGCCGGCGCGGATTTGGAAGTCAAAGTCCCCGACGGCACCGTCGTATTGGACGAAAACGGCCGGCTGCTGGCCGATCTGGTGGGTGCGGGCACCCGCTTCGAAGCCGCGGCCGGTGGCCGTGGCGGCCTGGGCAACGCGGCACTCGCGTCGCGCGCCCGCAAGGCCCCCGGCTTCGCGCTGCTCGGTGAGCAGGGCGAAGCGCGGGACCTGACGCTGGAGCTCAAGACCGTCGCCGACGCCGGTCTCATCGGGTTTCCCTCGGCCGGGAAATCGTCACTGGTGTCGGCGATCTCGGCGGCCAAACCGAAAATCGCGGACTACCCGTTCACCACCCTGGTGCCCAACCTCGGTGTGGTGTCGGCGGGCGAGCACACCTTCACCGTCGCCGATGTGCCGGGCCTGATTCCTGGCGCATCGCAGGGCCGCGGCCTGGGCCTGGATTTCCTTCGGCACATCGAGCGCTGCGCCGTGCTGGTGCACGTCGTCGATTGCGCCACCTCGGAGCCGGGCCGCGACCCGATCTCCGACATCGAGGCGCTGGAAGCCGAACTCGCCGCGTATACGCCCACCTTGCAAGGAGATTCGACGCTGGGTGACCTTGCCGAGCGGCCACGGGCGGTGGTGCTCAACAAGATCGACGTGCCCGAGGCGCGTGAGCTCGCCGAATTCGTCCGCGACGAGATCGCCGAGCGCGGCTGGCCGGTGTTCCTCGTGTCGACGGTCAGCCGTGTTGGTCTGCAGCCGTTGGTCTTCGGGCTTTGGCGGATGATCTCGGAATACAACGCCACCCGGCCACAGGCCGTGCCGCGGCGGCCGGTCATCCGTCCGGTTCCCGTCGACGACAGCGGCTTCACGGTCGAGCCGGACGGTGAGGGCGGCTTCGTGGTCACCGGTGCCCGGCCGCGGCGTTGGGTCCGGCAGACCAACTTCGACAACGACGAAGCGGTGGGCTATCTCGCCGACCGCCTCGCCCGGTTGGGCGTCGAGGAGGAACTGCTGCGCCTGGGCGCGCAACCCGGGTGCGCCGTGACCATCGGGGACATGACCTTCGACTGGGAGCCGCAAACGCCTGCGGGACAACATGTTGCGATGTCGGGCCGCGGAACCGACACGCGGCTGGAACGCAGCGAGCGCATCGGCGCCGCCGAGCGGAAGGCGGCCCGCCGTCAGCGGCGCGAACGCGGTGACGAGTCGTGAGCGCTCACCGTGAAGCCGTCCGGACGGCGCGCAGCCTGGTGGTCAAGGTCGGGACCAACGCGCTGACCACGGCGTCGGGGGTGTTCGACGCCGGCCGGCTGGCCGGACTGGCCGACGCCATAGAGTCGCGCATGAAGGCGGGCACCGATGTCGTCATCGTGTCTTCGGGCGCCATCGCCGCCGGCATCGAACCGCTCGGATTAACCCGTCGCCCCAAGGATTTGGCGACCAAGCAGGCCGCGGCCAGCGTCGGGCAGGTCGCGCTGGTGAACTCGTGGAGTGCGGCGTTCGCGCGGTATGGCCGGACGGTCGGTCAGGTGTTGCTGACCGCGCACGATATCTCCATGCGGGCCCAGCATACGAACGCCCAGCGCACCCTGGACCGCCTGCGGGCCCTGCACGCGGTGGCGATCGTCAACGAGAACGACACGGTGGCCACCAACGAGATCCGGTTCGGCGACAACGACCGGCTTTCGGCGCTGGTGGCTCACCTGGTCGGCGCCGAAGCCCTGGTGCTGCTCTCCGATATCGACGGTCTGTACGACTCCGATCCCCGAAAAACCAAGGGCGCGCGATTCGTTGCGGAAGTCTCCGGCGCGGCGGATCTGTCCGGTGTGGTCGCCGGCCCGAGCAGCGATTTGGGTACCGGCGGAATGGTGTCGAAGATGTCGTCGGCGCTGCTGGCCGCCGACGCCGGGGTGCCGGTCCTGTTGGCCGCCGCGGACGATGCCGCGACCGCGCTCGCCGACGCCTCGGTCGGCACGGTTTTTGCCGCACGGCCCCAACGGATGTCGGCCCGCCGCTTCTGGGTGCGGTATGCCGCCGAGGTGGCTGGCGCGCTGGCCCTGGACGAGGGCGCCGTGCGCGCGGTGGTGGCCCAGCGGCGCTCGCTGCTGGCCGCCGGTGTCACCGCGGTGACGGGCCGGTTCTATGCCGGAGACGTCGTCGAATTGCGCGGCCCGGACGCGGCCATGGTGGCCCGGGGCGTGGTGGCCTACGACGCCACCGAACTGGCGACCATGATCGGCCGGTCGACCTCCGAGCTGCCCGGTGACCTGCGCCGGCCCGCGGTGCACGCCGACGACCTGGTCGCGGTGTAAGTCGGCTAGCTGAAGGGGTTGCTGTTGTCCTGCCATGCCGCCGATTCGGGACGCGGCCCGTAACGGCGGGCGTAGTCCTCGTGCATCTGCGCTTGCTTCTTGTTTTTGATCACATCGACCAGGTTCGGGTCGAGGCCATGCTGCGCCAGCCGGTGTCGACGCCAGACCTTGTTCAACGCAAGCGAGATCAGCAGGGCCCAGATGTAGAGCGGCGCCGTCATCTCTGTGTGCACATACAGCGAAGCGGGCAGCAGCCAGAAGGGCGCAAGAACGAACAGCGGCGGGATGGCCCACCGGATCATGTGCCGGCGCACGGCTCCTTTGCCCGCCAGATCGTTGGCGACCCAGTCCCGCATCGAGGTCGGTAGGCATCGACCGTACGAGTAGGCGATGTATTGCCAAATGTTGGGTTTAGTGCTGGTCTTGGATTTGGTCACAGTGGCTCCTATGGGCTAGCGGTTCAGGACTGTAATGCGCCCGCTGCCAAAGCGGCCGTGTTGATGCGGGTAAGCACCTGGTGCAGGTGCCGAAGTTCGCCCATGTCGACGCCCAGACGCGTGACCACGGCGGGCGGAATCTTCAGCGCACGTCGGCGTAAGGCTGTGCCGTTGTCGGTGAGTTTGACGTCGGTGGAGCGCTCATCGACGGCGCTTCGCGTACGGGTGATCAGGCCGAGCGCCTCCAAGCGCTTGAGCATCGGCGACAGGGTGGCCGAATCCATCTGCAACGTTGCCGCAATCTCCTTGACCGACAGCGGTTTCTGCTGTCCCGTGGCTGCCTTCTGGTGATCCCAGAGTGTCAGCATCACCAGATACTGGGGGTGGGTCAGCCCCAACGGCTCCAATAGCGGCCGGTAGACCGCCAACACAGCGCGGTTGGTCACGCTCAGCGCGAAACAGACCTGCTGTTCGAGGGAAAGCGGGTCGATCTCCGGTGGGCTCAGCGACGCCATATTTGCATGTTATCCTAATAGTTAGCGTATTAATTATGTTGGCCTCGTCACAGATCGCGTGATGGCCGCCGATCTTCCCGGCGCATCAGCCCGCCAAGGTGGCCTTGAGATACAGTGCACCCCAGACGATCTCGGCCAGCGTCGCGGCCAGTTCCGCGTCGTAGTGGCGCGGCTTTACCGGAAGGTTCTGCTGGCACGCGCGCTCGACCATCCACGTCAGCGCGCTGGCGGTGGTGGCCGCCGCCAGTTCGGGGCGGATGGATCCGTCGGTCTGGCCCTCCTCGATGACGCGGGTCATCCGCCCGGTGACCGCGGTCAACAGGTTGCGGTAGGTGGCCGCGACCAGCGCGTCATAGCCGGCCATCTCGTTGAGCGCGACCAGCACCGGTTGGTGACGCCGATAGCTGGCGATGATGCCATCCATCGCGGCGCGGACGTCAGCCGGATCGTGCCGCCCGGCCACCCCCCACCAGCGCTCCGCGCTGCCGGCGAGATCGGCGAACACCTGGTTGGCCAGGCGGCGCAGCAGGTGGCCCTTGTCCTCGAAGTAGATGTAAAAGCTCGCGCGGGAAATGCCGGCCGCGCTCGACAGCCGGTCCACGCTGAGCTCGGTGAAGCTGGCCCCGTCGCGCATCAGCCGCTCGGTGGCGTCCAGCAACTGGCGCTCGATCTGCTCTCGCCGCTGCTGACGTTCCTGTTCGCGGTTGGCCTGCGGCTTCCGGGTGACCGATGGCATCCACCCAGCATAGAACGCCGTTTGACAACTTGACTAGACATGATGTCTAGGAATAATGTCGCTGGCAGTTTGTGACCGAGGTCATACCCAACGGAGGATCACCATGACCGTGATGACCGGGAAGTCGGGCACCGAGAAGCCTGGCCGCGCCTACGACCCCATTGACCTGTCCTCGCGTGCGTTTTGGTCGACGACCGCGGCCGAGCGGGAACGTTCGTTCGCGGTGCTGCGAGCCGAGCGGCCGGTGAGCTGGCACCCGCCGGTCGAGGACGCCCTGATGCCCGATCCCGACGATCCCGGCTATTGGGCGGTCACCCGGCGCGCCGACATCGTCACCGTCAGCCGCAACAACGAGGTGTTCGTGTCCGGCAAGGGCGTGATGTTCGAGAACATCCCGGTGGAGCTGCTCGAAGCGTCCCAGTCGTTCCTGGCGATGGACCCGCCGCGACACACCAAGCTGCGCAAGCTCGTCAGCGCCGCCTTCACCCCGAGGCAGGTCCGCCGCATCGAGGACTCGATCAAGGCGAACGCCAGGACCATCGTCGAAGAGCTCCGCGCCGTCGGCAGCGGGGCGGACTTTGTCGACCACTGCGCCAAAGAGCTACCCATCCGCACCTTGTCGGACATGGTGGGAATCCCGGAATCCGAGCGTGAGCACATGGCGTACGCCACCGACGCCATGGTGTCGTGGGCCGACCCCGCCTACCTCGATGGCCGCCACCCGATGGAGGTCCTGGTCGAAAACCAGACGTACGTGCACCAGGTGGCCGGTGCGCTCGCCGCCCAGCGCCGCGAGCATCCCGGCGACGACCTGATCAGCGGCCTGGTGAACGCCGAGGTGGACGGTGACCGGTTGACCGACGCGGAGGTGGCCGCCTTCTTCGTGCTGCTTTCCGTGGCGGCCAACGACACCACCCGCCAGACGACCAGCCATGCCATGAAGGCGCTCACCGACTTCGGAGACCAGAGGGCGTGGCTGCTGGAGGATTTCGACAACCGGATCGGTACTGCCGTCGAGGAGTTCGTTCGCTGGGCCAGCCCGGTCATGACCTTCCGCCGCACGGCCGCAACGGATTTCGAACTCGGCGGCCAGACGATCCGGGCGGGTGAGAAGGTGGTGATGTTCTACCCGTCCGGGAACTGGGACACCGACGTGTTCGACCATCCCGAGCGCTTCGACCTGAGCCGGAACCCCAACCCACACATCGGCTTCGGCGGGGGCGGGCTGCATTTCTGCCTCGGCGCCCATGTGGCCCGGGCGCAACTGCGGGCCATCTTCGGCGAGTTGTTGCGGCAGCTGCCGGAGATTCAGGCGGGTGAGCCGACGTACGTGGCGGGCAACTTCATCCACGCCGTCCGTAGCATGCCGTGCACGTTCTAACGCGTTGCTATCGGCGATAACTCGTCAGCCAGCAGGGCCAGCAGCTCGGAGCAGCCGCCGTCGACCTTGACGGTGGCCAGGTCATCCCCGCGGGTCCGGCCCCGGTTGACGATGGCGATCGGCATGCGCAGCGCGGCGGCGTGACGCACGAACCGGTAGCCGGAGAACACCGTCAGCGACGAGCCGGCGACCAGCAGCGCGTCGGCCTCATCGACGAGTGAATACGCTTGGTCGACAACCTCTTTGGCGACGTTTTCGCCGAAGTAGACAATGTCCGGCTTGAGCATGCCGGCGCAGCGCGGGCAGTCGAGATAGCGGAACGACGTGATATCGGCGGCTGGGGAGATGGAGGCATCGGCGTCGGGGGCCACCGCGAGACCGCCGACCGCTTCGGCGCGCTCGATGAATCCCGGGTTGAGCGCTTCCAGCTGTTCGGCCAGCGCGGCGCGGCTCACCGTGTACCCGCAGCCCAGGCAGACCACCTGCGCGTAGGTGCCGTGCAGATTGACGACGTTTCCGCTGCCGGCCTTGGTGTGCAGCAGGTCGACGTTCTGGGTGATCACCCCGGTTACCACCGAATCGCGCTCGAGCGCGGCCAACGCCCGGTGCCCGGCGTTGGGCAGGGTGTCGTCCATGTGTCGCCAGCCGACGTGGTTGCGCGCCCAGTAGCGCTGCCGGAACACCGGATCCGAGGTAAACTGGCGGATCGTCATGGGATTGCTGGGTGGTGAAGCAGGCCCGCGGTAGTCGGGAATGTCGGAGTCGGTGGACAGGCCCGCGCCCGTCAGTACCGCGACCCGGCAACCGGCCAGCAGCGCGACCAGTTCCGGCGATTCTGCGCAGCGGGTGGTCACCCCGTCCAGCGTACGGGCCGTCCTGCGACGATGCGGCCCGCCAGGCGGGCCGCTGAGGAGGAGGTCAATCAAGCCGGGCCGAGGCACTCCGCGGCCGTGGTGAGCTCCGCGGACATGTTCTTCTCCATCATTTTCAGGGCCGCCGCGCCCAGCCCGGCGTCGATGCCGGCGACGGCGTCGGTCGCGATGACGACGGGGAAATGGCGCACGTAGGCGTCGAGCGCGGACCCGACGATGTCGGAGAATTGGGCGGCGAAGTCGCCGTAGTTGTCGTTGACGTACACCAGGTCGACGTTGTCGGATTCGCGTGCGCGCCGGACCAAATCGGTCAGCGGGTCGATGATCTTGCCGACATTGGGTATTAGTTCTGCAGCATCGGGATGCTGATAGGTGTTCATCATGTCGACCACAACCACGGCAGTATCGCTCATGATGTAGGTGGTACCCGGCGGCCACGGGCTGACACCGGTCAGGCGACAATGGAAGGGCGATGGACTTTTACAACGCTTACAGCCAGGGCTTTGTCAGGGTCGCCGCGTGCACGCATCACACCACGATCGGCGATCCGGCGGCCAACGTGGAGTCGGTCTTACGGTTGGCGCGCGAGTGTCACGACGACGGCGTCGCGGTGGCAGTGTTCCCGGAGCTGACGCTGTCCGGGTACTCCATCGAGGACATCGTGATGCAAGACCTGTTGCTCGACGACGTCAGAGCCGCCGTAGAGGACATCGTCGCGTCCTCGACCGATCTGCTGCCGGTCCTGGTTGTCGGTGCTCCGCTGCGCTATCGGCATCGCATCTACAACACCGCCGTGGTCATCCACCGCGGCACGGTGCTCGGGGTGGTGCCGAAGTCGTACCTGCCCACCTACCGGGAGTTCTACGAGCGTCGCCAGCTCGCGGCCGGAGACGACGAGCGCGGCGCCATCCGGATCTGTGACGCCGACGCCCCGTTCGGCCCCGACCTGCTGTTCGCCGCGTCGGATATCCCCGACTTCGTGCTGCACGTCGAAATCTGCGAGGACATGTTCGTGCCGATCCCGCCCAGTGCGGAAGCGGCGTTGGCCGGCGCGACGGTGCTGGCCAATCTGTCCGGCAGCCCCATCACGATCGGCCGCGCCGAACACCGCTGCCTGTTGGCCCGCTCGGCGTCGGCGCGCTGCCTGGCCGCCTACGTCTACGCTGCCGCGGGTGAGGGCGAATCGACCACCGACCTGGCCTGGGACGGTCAGACCATGGTGTGGGAGAACGGCGAGCTGCTGGCCTCATCCGAGCGCTTTCCGAAAGGGGAGCGACGCAGCGTCGCCGACGTTGATATCGATCTGCTGCGCTCGGAGCGGTTGCGAATGGGGACGTTCGACGATAACCGGCGCCACCACCGTGGGTCGGCCGAGTCGTTCCGGCGTATCGACTTTCGGCTGGACCCGCCGGGCGGTGATATCGGATTGCGCCGCGACATCGAGCGTTTCCCGTTCGTCCCCGCGAACCGCGAACGACTGGAACAGGATTGCTACGAGGCCTACAACATCCAGGTATCCGGGCTCGAGCAGCGGTTGCGTGCGCTGAACTACCCGAAGATCGTCATCGGGATCTCCGGTGGCCTGGACTCGACGCACGCGCTGATCGTCGCGGCACGCGCGATGGACCGTGAAGAACGGCCCCGCAGCGACATTTTGGCGTTCACGCTGCCCGGCTTTGCCACCGGCGATCGCACCAAGCGCAACGCAATCGAGCTGTGCCGGGCACTCGGCGTCACCTTCTCCGAAATCGACATCACCGAGACCGCGCAACTGATGTTCAAGGAGATCGGCCACCCGTTCGCGCGCGGGGAGAAGGTCTACGACGTCACTTTCGAAAACGTCCAAGCCGGTCTGCGCACCGACTATCTCTTTCGGCTGGCCAACCAGCGCGGCGGGATCGTGCTGGGCACCGGTGACCTGTCCGAACTCGCGCTGGGCTGGTCGACATACGGGGTGGGCGACCAGATGTCGCACTACAACGTCAATGGCGGCGTCCCCAAGACGCTGATCCAGCACCTGATCCGCTGGGTCATCTCGTCCGGACAGTTCGAATCCGACGTCACCGACGTGCTGCAGTCGGTGGTCGACACCGAGATCACCCCGGAGCTCGTTCCCGCCGGCGAGGAGGAAGAGCTGCAGAGCAGCGAGGCGAAGGTGGGTCCGTATGCGCTGCAGGATTTCTCGTTGTTCCATGTGCTGCGCTATGGATTCCGGCCGTCGAAGATCGCCTTTCTCGCCTGGCACGCGTGGAGTGACCCCGACCGGGGCAACTGGCCCCCCGGATTCCCCGAGGACAAGCGACCCGTCTACTCACTCAAGGAGATTCGGCACTGGTTGGGGGTCTTCGTGCAGCGGTTCTACTCGTTCAGCCAGTTCAAGCGCTCGGCGTTGCCCAACGGCCCCAAGGTGTCGCACGGCGGTGCGCTGTCACCGCGCGGTGATTGGCGCGCCCCCTCGGACATGTCCGCGCGCATCTGGCTCGACGAGATCGAGCGGCAGATTCCCGAGGAGTAGCACGCAGGCCCCGAGCGTCCGGCTCACGCCCTCGCGCGGCGCCAGCCCTGGTATTGCAGCTCAGCGAACACCAGCGTGTACGCGCCGGCGGCCAGGTTCAACGCGACGCCGGCCGAGGTCAACGGGAAGACATCCGCGAGCACCAGGGCCACGGCGGCAACCGTGTACAGCAGGTTGGCGATGATGACACCCATACCGGCGCGGCGGACCGACCGCAGGGTGGCGAGCGCGAACACGGCCACGCCGTAGCCGATCAAGAACGCGGCCATGGCGTACTCGAACGGTTTCGTGGTCCCCGAGAGCTCCGCGAGCCGGCCCGCCAGCGGGATACCGGCCAGGCCGACCAGTCCGCTGATGGCGGCGTCGGCACGCATGGCAAGGCGCAGTAGACCGTCCCGGGCGCCCGTGCGGTCAATCGTGGTGGCGGACATGATGTTCCTTTCTCGATGGCTGACAGCGATCGCCACCGACGCTGCCCGCAAACCACTGCCAGATCGACGCCAGCCGCTGCCAGCCACTGCCAACCGCAGGTCAGGCGGGTGATTCGAGCGCCGCGTCGATCGCGGCGGCATCCGGTGCACAGTTACCGGCGCCGGGCACCAGCGTTGCCAGCGCGCCCGCCACGCAGGCACGCTGCACTGCGCGCAGCCGCTCGGCGGGCGAACCCGGATTGGCTGGCCAACTGCCGGCCAGCACCCCGGCGAACACGTCCCCGGCCCCGGTGGTGTCCACCGCGGCTACCGCGGGAGCGGGCACCGCGAAGTCGCCGTCGGCGCCCACATACCGCGCGCCGCGCGCACCCAGGGTGGTCACCAGGTGAGTTGGGCGCCATGGCCATTCGCGGGCCTCGGCTTCGTTGGCAATCACGACGTCGGCCGCGGCCGCCAGGTCGGACAACGAACTCTGGTTCTGGCCGGCCGGCGAGGCATTGACGATGACGACCGCACCTGCCGAACGGGCCTGCTGTGCCGCCTCGATCGCCGCGGCCACCGGAATTTCCAACTGCGTCAATAACACGTCGCAGCCGGCGATGACGCTTCGCGCGGCCGCGGTGTCCAACGTCAGCCGCCCATTGGCGCCGGGCGTGACCACGATGGTGTTCTCGGCGTCGGCATCGACGACGACGATCGCCGTGCCACTCGGTCCGGGCATTTGGGTGGTGGCGTCCAGCCCGACGCCGTTGTCGCGCAGGTGGGCGCGCAACCGTTCCGCGGCCGGGTCGTCGCCGACCGCTCCGACGAATTGCACCCGTGCCCCCGCGCGCGCCGCCGCCACCGCCTGATTGCCGCCCTTGCCGCCGGGTGCGTGGGTCAACGACGCCGCCAGCACCGTCTCACCGGGGCGGGGCAGGGCGTCGACGCGCAGCGACAGGTCCATGTTCACGCTGCCGACCACACAGACTCGTGCCATGACGTTGACGTTAGTCGGGTTGCAATTCCCCGCGTGCGGGGATGTCAGGAAGGGTCAAACCATCTGCGGCGCCGTGGTTTTGGCGCTTGCATCAGCACCCGCATTCCTCACCACGCCACGCCTGGAAACCCTCCCGGACCGCAAAGCCGGCGATCACGAGTCCGACGGCCGGGTCCAGCCACCAGCCGCCCGGCCACACGGCGATGACGGCCAGCGTGAGCAACACCGCCGCGGACTGCGCGGCGCACAAGTAGTTTTGTGTGCCCTCCCCCGCGGTGGCTCGCGAGTCCAAGCGCGTGCCGAGCCGCTGCTTGGCCCATCCCAAGAGCGGCATCAGGACGACTGCCACGGCGGTCAGGACGATCCCGATCAACGTCGTCGCGGGGTGCATCCCGGTGAGCAGATTCCGCACCGATTCGAAAGCGATGTAGGGCGCGATGAGCCAGAACGAGATGGCCACGCCGCGTTGCGCCCGGCGCTCCGAAGTCTCTGACACCGTGCGTGAACCCGTAAACCGCCATACGACGATCACACTCGCCAAGCCCTCGACCGCGCTACCAAGCGCCCAGCCGATCAGGGAGATGGATCCGACGGTGAAGCCTTGCCAGAGGCCGAGCGCGCCCTCTGCACACATCCAAATAAGGCTGGCCCACGCGAGCCAACGCGCCCAGCGCGCAGCCTTTACCCATTTGGCATCGCGCTCCGGACGTGGGGCGGTTGCCACGTCGGTGGGCCCGCAGCCGCAACCCTCCGCGCACTTATCACCCACAGCGCCAAGGATAACTGCAGTCCCTTATCTGAATTAAGGCGCAAGTGTTCTTTGCGTCGAACGCTTTGCCGCAATCGCCCATATCTGGAGACGCGCGCGCTAGTGTGCTGCGTGAGCGATGCTGCGTGTCCGAGGAAGGGCGAAAGTCGAGTGACATCGAGCGAGCTACAAGACGCTGAGCCGGCTTCCCAAACCGCACCGGCACCCGCCCCGGCCGAAACGGCTGTGACGCGGGAAGGCGAGGGTCGCAAGAGCCATAAGTTTCGCCGTCGTCGGCTTTTCCGGATCGGTCTCCAATCCAAGCTTCTGCTGACGCTGCTGGTGTGCAGCATCCTGTCGATCGGGGTGATCGCCTTCATCGGGGCGTCGTCGGGCCGCAACGCGCTGCGCGAAGTCGAATCCGAGCGGCTCATCGAGCTGCGCGAGTCACAGGCGCGGCAGGTGCAGGCGCTTTTCAAAGAGGTGACGAATTCCATGATCGTCCACAGCGGCGGCTTCAGCATCGTCGAGGCGACGACGGCGTTCAGCGACGGTTTCGCGCAGTTGTCGAACGCGACGATCACGCCGGCCCAGCAGCAGGCGCTCGTCAACTACTACGACGACAACATGATCAAACCGATCAAGCGGATGACCGGTGAGGAACTCGATCGCAACGCGATCTTCCCGAGTTCCAACGCGCAGAAGTACCTTCAGGCGTACTACACCGCGCCGTATCCCTCGATCTCCGAGGCGAGGAAGGTGGAGGACGCCGGCGACGGCAGCGCGTGGTCGGCGGCCAGCGCCCGCTATGGCTTCTACATGCGCGACATCGTCACCCGTTTCGAATACCCGGATGCGCTGTTGCTGGACATGCAGGGCAATGTCGTCTTTTCGGCGAACAAGGGCCCAGACCTCGGCACCAATGTTCTCACCGGCCCATACCGGGAGTCCAATCTGCGGGACGCATACCAAAAAGCCTTGCGCTCCAACGACGTCGACTTCGTCTGGATCACCGACTTCCAGCCGTACCAGCCGCAACTCGACGCCCCCACGGCGTGGGTGGTATCGCCGGTCGGAATGAACGGCAAAATCAACGGCGTCATGGCGCTGCCGCTGCCGATTTCGAAGATCAACCGGATCATGACCGCCGACAAACACTGGGAGGCCGCCGGTATGGGGCCGGCAACCGAGACGTACCTGGCCGGCCCCGATAGCCTGATGCGTTCCGACTCAAGGCTTTTCCTGCAGGACCCGGCTGAATACCGGCGCGAGGCCGTGGCATCGGGCACTCCGCCCGACGTGGTGGAAGAAGCGATCCGGCTCGGTGGTACGACGCTGGTGCAGCCGGTCCCGACCGCGGGTCTTCGTGCGGCCCAACGAGGACAGACCGGAGTCGTCAGCGCCACCGACTATCTGGGCAACAGGGAGTTGGAGGCCTACGCCCCGCTGACGGTGCCGAACTCCGATCTGCACTGGTCGATCCTGGCGACGCGGGACAACTCCGATGCCTTCGCGCGGCTGGGCAGGTTCAGCAGGACGCTCGTGCTGGCAGTGTCGATCATGATCTTCGCCATCTGCGTGGCGTCGATGGTGTTGGCCCAGTTGATGTTGCGGCCGATCCGTCGGCTGCAGGCCGGCACGCAAAAGATCAGCTCCGGCGACTACGAGGTCAACATCCCGGTCACTACGCGCGACGAAATCGGCGACCTGACTTCGGCTTTCAACGAGATGAGCCGCAATCTGGCGATCAAAGAGGAGTTGCTCAACGAACAGCGCCGCGAGAACGACCGCCTGTTGCTGGCGCTGATGCCCGAGTCGGTCGTACAGCGATATCGCGAGGGTCAGGAGACCATCGCGCAGGAACACCAAGACGTGGCCATCATCTTCGCCGAAATCGTCGGACTCGACGAGGTTTCCGTGGATGTCTCCGGTGACGAGTTGGTCGGGATCATCGACGAACTGTTCCGGCAGTTCGATTCGGCGGCCGAATCACTCGGCATCGAGCGGATCCGCACCTTCCACAACGGCTATCTCGCCAGCTGTGGGGTGATCACGCCGCGGCTGGACAGCATTCACCGCAGCGTCGACTTTGCAATCGAAATACGGCACGTCATCGAGCGATTCAACAGCCAAACCGGTCACGAGCTGCGCCTTCGGGTGGGCATCAACACCGGTAACGTCATCAGCGGGCTGGTCGGCCGCTCGGGGCTCGTCTACGACATGTGGGGCGCCGCGGTGAGCCTCGCCTACCAAATGCAAAGTGGCGCAAACCAATCGGGCATTTATGTCACCTCGCAGGTTTACGAGGTGATGCGTGACGTGCGGCAGTTCACGCCGGCCGGCACCATCTCTGTCGGCGGAACCGAAAAGGCGATCTACCGGTTGTCGGAGCGATCATGAACTTGTTCCAATCATCGTGGTTCTACTGGGCCATCGGCGTCGCGTTCGGATTCCCGGTCGTTTTGATCCTGCTCACCGAGCTGCACCGCACGCTGGTCCGCCGAAATAGCCACCTGGCCAGGCAGGCCAGCCTGCTGCGCAACTACCTGCTGCCGCTGGGTGCGCTGTTGCTGCTGCTCGTCAAGGCGTCGCAGGTGTCGGCCGGACAGGGCTCGGTGCGGATCCTCACGACGATGTTCGGCCTGCTGGTGCTGGTGCTGGTGATGTCTGCCCTGAACGCCACCGTGTTCGAGGGCGCGCCCGACGAGAGCTGGCGCAAACGACTGCCGACCATCTTCATCGACGTCGCCCGCTTCGGAGTCATCGGCGTCGGCCTGGCGGTGATGCTGTCCTATATCTGGGGCGTCCGGGTCGGCGGCTTGTTCACCGCGCTGGGCGTCACCTCGGTGGTCATCGGCCTGATGCTGCAGAACTCCGTCGGCCAGGTCGTGTCCGGCTTGTTCATGCTGTTCGAGCAGCCGTTCCGGATCGATGATTGGCTGGACACGGGGACAGCGCGCGGGCGCGTCGTCGAAGTGAACTGGCGCTCCGTACACATCGACACCGGCAGCGGAATCCGCATCATGCCCAACTCGATGCTGGCCAGCACCTCGTTCACTAATCTCAGTCGCCCTTCCCGCGCATACGACTGTGCGATCACCACCAAATTCTTGGCCGGCGATTCGCCGGACAAGGTGTGCGCGATGTTGACGCGGGTCGCCGGCGCGCTACCGGCCCGCAAACCCGAGACCCTGCCCACCACGGTCGCCCTCGGCGGCGCCCAGTACCGCACGACCATCAGGCTGATGTCGCCCGCCGACGCCGAAACCACCGAAGCGACCTTCCTGCGCTGGGTCTGGTACGCCGCGCGGCGGGCACGCCTGCGCCTCGACGGTGCCGACGACAACTACTCCACCAAGCAACGCGTGGAGAAAGCGTTGCGCACCGTGGTCGCGCCGGCGTTGCGGCTGAGTCACACCGATCAGCAATCGCTGGTGCCGTACGCGAATATCGTCCGCTACGGTGCCGACGAAATCGTCGAGTCCCCCGGTCAGGTGTCTCCCGGGATGACCTTCTTGGTTGCCGGCCGGGTGCGGTTGACCGCGACCACCGACGACGGGTCGGTGGTACCGGTCAGCATCCTCGATGAGGGGTCGTTCCTCGGCCTGACAACGCTGACCCGTCAACCCAACCTCGCCGGCGCGTACGCGCTGGAGGAGGTGACTGCGCTGCAGATAGATCGTGAGCACCTCGAGCATCTGGTGATGCGTAAGCCATTGCTGCTCCAAGATTTAGGCCGACTGATCGACGAGCGGCAAACCAAGGTGCGACAGGCGGCTCGCCCCGAGCGGGTCGCCCCGGCCGGCGTCGAGGCACAAGAGCCGGTGAAACGGCTCCGCTGACCCACTCGCGGCGATAGTGTGTGGCTTTCCCTCAGCAAACTTCGGGAGCCGGGTTGAAATGTCTGTTTGCGCTGGTGCCGCCAGATTGATCATGGTTGCCGCGAGTAGCGGCGCCGCTGTTCTCGGGTCGGTGGCCTATGGCGCCGCGGCGCCCTCGGACAGGTTGATGGGAATGCTGCCGCAGGGCTATTCCTCGGCCAACTGCCAACAGGTAACGGCGCCGGAAGGATTCCTCGAAAAAGTGACCTGCGGCCAGAACGCCGACCCGAGCGGACCCGCGACGGGCACCTTCTGGCTGGTTCCCAACAAGGATGTCTTGGCGGCGGCCTTCCAGGGCGCCGGCACCGGCATGACGGTGGCATCGTCATGCCCGGGCGGCCAAGCATCCCCTGGCACTTGGCATTACACCAGCACGCCCGATCAGCCCGCCGGTCAGGTGGAGTGCGGAACCATCAACAACGAGGGCACCACGGTGGCCATGGTTGTCTGGACGGACAACGCCAGAATGGAGACGGCCCTCATCGGTGGCATGGACATGACCACCCTGTACAAGTGGTGGGGCGCCAAGTCCGGCTAGCGGCACGCCACGCGACCGAAAATCTTGGTCGTCGGCACGTTACGCGGGGAGCGGATCCCGTAATACCCGGGCCGCCTCACCTGGCCAGCTAAGGCCCGATACCCTGGTTCAATGAGTCTGCAAGCACCATCGCTTCCTGACTTGCGCCGGGAGGTCCACAACGCCGCTCGCCGCGCCCGGGTCGCCTCCCGCGTCCTGGCATTGTTGCCGACGGTCGCCAAGGACCAGGCGCTGCGGTCCGCGGCCGACGCGGTAGCGGCCCACACCGAGTTGATCCTCTCGGCAAACGCCGAAGATCTCAGCGCTGCCGAAGCCGGCGGCACACCGACAGCGATGCTCGACCGGTTGGCGCTGGACCCCAAACGTGTCGAGGGGATCGCCGCCGGCCTGCGCCAGGTCGCCGGTCTGCCCGACCCGGTCGGGGAGGTGCTGCGCGGCTACACCCTGCCCAACGGTTTGCATTTGCGCCAGCAGCGCGTGCCGCTCGGCGTCGTCGGCATGATCTACGAGGGCCGGCCCAACGTCACCGTCGATGCCTTCGGTCTGGCGCTCAAGTCCGGCAATGCCGTGTTGTTGCGGGGGAGCTCCTCGGCGGCGCGGTCCAACCAGGCGCTGGTACAGGTGCTGCGCGCTTCGCTGGTCAGTGAGGACCTGCCGGCCGATGCGGTGCAACTGCTTTCGGCCGCCGATCGCTCCACGGTGACGCACCTGATCCAGGCCCGCGGCCTGGTCGACGTGGTGATTCCGCGTGGGGGAGCGAGCCTGATCGACGCGGTGGTTCGCGACGCGCAGGTGCCCACCATCGAGACCGGTGTCGGCAACTGTCACGTGTACGTGCACGAAGGGGCCGACCTGGACGTCGCGGAACGGATCCTGCTGAACTCCAAGACCCGCCGGCCCAGTGTCTGCAACGCCGCCGAGACGCTGTTGGTCGATGCCGCGATCGCCGAGAAGGCCCTGCCCCGGTTGGTGGCCGCCCTGCAGGATGCCGGCGTGACCGTGCACGGTGGTTTGTCGGCGGACGCGGGGGAGGACGACCTGCGCCGCGAGTACCTGTCGATGGACATCGCGGTCGCCGTGGTCGACGGCATCGACGCCGCGATCGCTCACATCAACGAGTACGGCACCGGACACACCGAGGCCATCGTGACCACCAATATGGCTGCGGCGCAACGGTTTAGCGACGGTGTCGATGCCGCCGCGGTGATGATCAACGCGTCGACGGCGTTCACCGACGGTGAGCAGTTCGGTTTCGGCGCCGAAATCGGCATCTCCACCCAGAAATTGCATGCGCGCGGTCCGATGGGGCTGCCGGAGTTGACCTCGACCAAGTGGATTGCCTGGGGCGACGGGCAAGTCCGTCCCGCCTGACACCGCGACGAAAAGTGCTTTAGGAGAATTGAGATAGTGAGCGTGCCCGCCCGGCCCAAGCCGTTGTTCGCCGACATCGACGACGTCTCGCGACGGTTGGCCGAGACCGGTTACCTGCCCGACACCGCCACCGCGACCGCGGTGTTCCTGGCCGACCGGCTGGGCAAGCCGTTGCTGGTGGAAGGCCCCGCCGGCGTCGGCAAGACCGAGCTGGCCCGCGCCGTCGCCGAGGCGACCGGCTCGGGACTGGTCCGCCTGCAGTGCTACGAGGGGGTGGACGAGGCTCGCGCCCTCTACGAGTGGAACCACGCCAAGCAGATCCTGCGCATCCAGGCCGGCTCCGGGGACTGGGATCAGACCAAGGACGACGTGTTCAGCGAGGAGTTCCTGCTGCAGCGGCCGCTGCTGACCGCGATCCGGCGCACCGAGCCCACGGTGCTGCTGATCGACGAAACGGACAAGGCCGACATCGAAATAGAGGGCTTGCTGCTCGAGGTGCTGTCCGACTTCGCGGTGACCGTCCCCGAACTGGGCACGCTGACCGCGGAGCGCGCCCCGTTCGTGGTGCTGACCTCCAACGCCACCCGCGAACTGTCCGAGGCCCTCAAGCGTCGCTGCCTGTTCCTGCACATCGATTTCCCCAGTCCCGAATTGGAACGCCGCATCCTGCTGTCGCGGGTGCCCGAGTTGCCCCAGCATCTCGCCGAGGAACTGGTGCGCATCATCGGCGTGCTGCGCGGCATGCAACTCAAGAAGGTGCCGTCCATCGCCGAGACCATCGACTGGGGCCGCACGCTGCTCGCGCTGGGCCTGGACACCATCGACGACTCGGTCGTTGCCGCCACCCTCGGCGTGATCCTCAAACATCAATCCGACCAGCAGCGCGCAAGCGGCGAGCTCCGGTTGAACTAGGAACGCACCGATGCCCCCCCGCCGCATCCGACCCACCCGGCCGCTCGCCCCGCACGGACTGCCAGGCCACCTGGTGGGATTCGTGGAAGCGCTTCGGGGAGTTGGCATTTCGGTGGGGCCGTCCGAGACCGTGGACGCCGGCCGGGTGATGGCCACCCTCGGGCTGAGCGATCGTGAGGTGTTACGCGAGGGCATCGCCTGCGCCGTGCTGCGCCGTCCAGATCACCGCGAGACCTACGACGCCATGTTCGACCTGTGGTTCCCCGCGGCGCTGGGTGCACGCGCGGCGGTCACCGACGAAGGGGCCGACGGGGCGCAAGACGATGGCTCGTTGCCGCCCGACGACGTCGAGGCGATGCGCCAGATGCTGCTGGATCTGCTCACCGAGAACCCCGACCTCGCCGACATGGACGAGCGGCTGGTCGCGATGATCGCGCGCATCGTGGAGGCCTACGGCAAATACAGCTCCAGCCGCGGCCCGTCGTTCTCCTCGTACCAGGCGCTCAAGGCGATGGCTCTGGACGAATTGGAGGGCAAGCTGCTGGCGGGGCTGCTTGCCCCGTACGGCGACGAACCCACACCCACCCAGGAGCAGATCGCCAAAGCGCTCGCCGCGCAACGGATCACCCAGTTGCGCAAGATGGTCGACGCCGAGACCAAACGGCGCACCGCCGAACAGCTCGGCCGCGACCACGTCCAGATGTACGGCATCCCACAGCTTTCCGAAAACGTCGAGTTCCTGCGCGCCTCCGGCGAGCAGCTGCGTCAGATGCAACGGGTCGTGGCCCCGCTGGCCCGGACCCTGGCCACCCGGCTGGCGGCCCGGCGGCGACGCAGCCGCGCCGGGGTGATCGACCTGCGCAAGACGCTGCGCAAGTCGATGTCCACCGGCGGCGTGCCGATCGACGTGGTGCTGGCCAAACCCCGCCCGGCGCGACCGGAATTGGTGGTGCTGTGCGACGTGTCCGGCTCCGTCGCCGGGTTCAGCCACTTCACCCTGCTGCTGGTACATGCCCTGCGCCAACAGTTCTCGCGGGTCCGGGTGTTCGCCTTCATCGACACCACCGACGAGGTGACCCACATGTTCGGGCCGGAAGCCGATCTGGCCGTGGCGATTCAGCGGATCACCCGGGAGGCCGGCGTGTACAGCCGCGACGGGCATTCCGACTACGGCAACGCGTTCGCGTCGTTCGTGCAGGCGTTCCCCAACGTGCTGTCGCCGCGCAGCTCGCTGCTGGTGCTCGGGGACGGGCGCACCAACTACCGCAATCCGGAGACCGAGCTGCTGGCCCACATGGTGACCGCCAGCCGGCACGCGCACTGGCTGAATCCCGAGCCCAAGCACCTGTGGGGCAGCGGCGACTCGGCGGTGCCGCGCTACCAAGAGATCATCGCGATGCACGAATGCCGGTCGGCCAAGCAGCTGGCCGCGGTGATCGACCAGCTGCTCCCGGTGTGAGGGGGGTCGCCCGGCGAGCTGTCGCGTCAGCCCCAGGAGTCCCCGTTTAAAAGCGTGTTCGTTGTGCCCGCCTCACAGCGACAGCCCGGCGGCCTCGCGTGTTGTCGCTCTGAGGCGGGCACATCGGGTTCCGCCCGGCGCGGAGAACAGTGGGGCGCCTGTGAAAGGCGGGATGCCGCGGCCCGGGCTGACAAATCGGGCTACATCGCCACCTCAAGTAAGCTGGCAAATCGTGCAAAAGCAGCTTCGCAGGCTGGGGGTGATGGGTGGGACGTTCGATCCCATCCATTACGGGCACCTGGTTGCCGCCAGCGAGGTCGCCGACCTGTTCGACCTCGACGAAGTGGTGTTCGTGCCCAGCGGTCAGCCCTGGCAGAAGGATCGGCACGTTTCCGCCGCCGAGGACCGGTACCTGATGACGGTCATCGCCACCGCGTCCAACCCCCGCTTCTCGGTGAGCCGCGTCGACATCGACCGCGCCGGGCCCACCTACACCAAGGACACCCTGCGGGATCTGCACGCCCTCAACCCCGATTCGCAGCTGCACTTCATCACCGGCGCCGACGCGCTGGCTTCCATCCTGTCCTGGCAGGGCTGGGAGGAACTGTTTCAGTTGGCGCGGTTCGTCGGCGTCAGCCGGCCCGGATACGAGCTGCGGCGCGAACACATCACCGGCGTGCTGGGCGAGCTGGCCGAGGATGTGCTGACGCTCGTTGAGATCCCGGCGCTGGCGATCTCGTCGACCGATTGCCGGCTGCGCGCCGAACAACATCGGCCCCTGTGGTACCTGATGCCCGATGGCGTCGTGCAGTACGTCTCCAAGCGCCGGCTGTATCGCGCCGGCGAAAAATCGAAGGACACCGTGAGCCGATCAACCCTGCCCGCCGGGAACAACACATGACCGCCACCCAGGAAGCCATCGACATGGCGACCGTGGCCGCCGGTGCTGCCGCCGCGAAGCTGGCCGACGATGTCGTCGTGATCGACGTTTCGGGCCAGCTGGTCATCACGGACTGCTTCGTCATCGCCTCGGCGTCCAACGAGCGGCAGGTCAACGCCATCGTCGACGAGGTCGAGGAGAAGATGCGCAGGGCTGGCTACAAACCGGCGCGCCGGGAGGGCACCCGGGAGGGCCGCTGGACGCTGCTGGACTATCGCGACATCGTCGTGCACATTCAGCACCAGGACGACCGCGACTTCTATGCCCTGGACCGGTTGTGGGGTGACTGTCCGGTGGTGCCGGTGGATCTGACCGAGGTTCCCGAAAGCTCAGCGGGCGCGCAATGACGATCCGTCGCCTAATCATGTTGCGGCACGGGCAAACCGAGTTCAACGCCGGTAGCCGGATGCAGGGCCAGTTGGATTCCCAGCTCAGCGAACTCGGCCGGGCACAAGCGATCGCTGCCGCCGAGGTGCTCGGCAAGCTGCAGCCGCTGCTGATCGTGTCGTCGGATCTGCATCGCGCCTACGACATGGCGATCAGGCTGGGGGAGCGGACCGGCCTGGCGATCCGGGTGGACCCGCGATTGCGGGAAACCCATCTCGGCGACTGGCAGGGATTGACGCACACCCAGGTCGACGCGCAGGCCCCCGGGGCCCGGCTGGCCTGGCGCGAAGACGCCACCTGGGCACCGCATGGCGGCGAAAGCCGGGTCGACGTCGCAGCCCGCGGCGTGCCGTTGGTTGCCGAACTGGTGTCCGGCGAGCCGGAATGGGGCGACCCTCAGCATGCCGATCGCCCGGTGGTGCTGGTGGCCCACGGCGGCCTGATCGCCGCGCTGTCGGCCGCGCTGTTGAAGCTTCCCGTCGCCAACTGGCCGATCCTGGGCGGCATGGGCAACGCCAGCTGGGTGCAGCTTTCGGGCCATTCCGGCGACTCCGACGATCGAGGCGCGGGTTTCGACGGCATCCGCTGGCGCCTCGACGTGTGGAACGCTTCGGCACAGGTGTCCAACGATGTCCTCTGAGGCACGGCCCACCTTGCTGATATTCGCCGACTCACTGGCCTACTACGGACCCACCGGTGGCCTACCCGCCGACGATCCACGCATCTGGCCCAATATCGTTGCCGCACAGTTGGGTTGGGATGTCGAACTCATCGGCCGCATCGGCTGGACCTGCCGGGACATCTGGTGGGCGGCGACCCAGGACCCGCGCGCCTGGGCGGCGCTGCCCAGGGCGGGCGCCGTCATCTTCGCGACCGGCGGCATGGATTCGCTGCCGTCGGTGCTGCCGACGGCGCTGCGCGAACTGATCCGCTATGTGCGGCCGCCACGGTTGCGGCGCTGGGTCCGCGACGGCTACGGCTGGCTTCAGCCCAGGCTCTCGCCGGTGGCCAGGTCCGCGCTGCCTGCGCACCTGAGTGCCGAATACCTCGAACAGACCCGCGGCGCAATCGATTTCAACCGTCCCGGCATCCCGATCGTGGCGTCATTGCCGTCGGTGCATATCGCCGACACCTACGGGAGGGCCCACCATGGCCGGCCGGCCACCGCCGCGGCGATCACCGAGTGGGCGCAAGACCACGACGTTCCCCTGGTGGATCTCAAAACCGCTGTCGCCGAACAGATTATGAGTGGGCGGGGAAATCCCGACGGCATTCACTGGAACTTCGAAGCCCACCAGGCGGTTGCCGAGCTGATGCTCAAGGCGCTGGCCGAGGCCGGGGTGCCGACCGACAAGTCACGCGGGTAGCGCCGTGCCTGTCGTGGTGGTGACGGACGCGTCGGCGCGCTTGCCGGCAGACCTGCTGGACAAGTGGGCGATCCGCGTGGTCCCGCTGCACATTCTGCTCGACGGTGTCGACCTGCGCGACGGTGTAGACGAGATCCCCGACGACGTCTACAAGCGCCATGCCACCACCGCGGCGGCCACGCCGGCCGAGCTGGCCGACGCCTACCAGCAGGCGTTGGCCGACAGCGGCGGGGACGGCGTGGTGGCGGTGCACATTTCGTCGGGGCTGTCGGGCACTTGCGGCGCCGCCGGGCGGACGGCGGCCGACCTGGACCCCCACGTGCGGGTCGTCGACTCGAAGTCGGCCGCGATGGGCACGGGTTTTGTGGCGTTGGCCGCCGCCCGGGCCGCGGCCGCCGGCGGCGACCTCGACGCCGTCGCGGACGCGGCGAATCAGGCTGCGCGGCACAGCCATGCGTTCATGGTGGTGCACAGGCTGGACAACCTGCGCCGCAGTGGACGGATCGGCGGGGCCAAGGCATGGCTGGGCACGGCGCTCGCGCTCAGGCCGCTGCTGCGCATCGACGACGGCAAACTCGTTCTGGCCCAACGGGTGCGCACCGTCAGCGCAGCGACGGAGGTGATGATCGACCGGGTCTGCGAGATCGCCGGCGACAGCCCCGCCGCCCTGGCGGTGCATCACGTCGCCAACCCGGACGGCGCCAAGGAGGTGGCGGCGACGCTGGCGCGGCGGTTGCCGGCGTGCGAGCCGGCGATCATCACCCCGTTGGGGCCGGTGCTGGCATTGCACGTCGGCGCCGGGGCCGTCGCGGTCTGCGTGCAGCTGCCGGCGACCTAAGCCGACTGTGCCGGAGCCGGCACCGGGCGCCGGGCGTTGTCGCCGCGCGGATGCACCACCTGCGGCCACCAGAACCAGCGTCCCAGCAGGGTCGCGATCGATGGCATCAGGAGCGTGCGCACGATCAAGGTGTCGAGCAGCAGACCGATGCAGACCGTCGACCCGAACTGGCCCAGCACCCGCAGGTCGCTGCCGAGCATGGACGCCATGGTGAAGGCGAACACCAGACCCGCGGCCGTTACCACCCCACCGGTGCCGGCCATCGACCGGATGATCCCCGTCTTGAGCCCGGCATGGATCTCTTCTTTGAATCGAGAGACCAGCAGCAGGTTGTAGTCGGATCCGACGGCCAGCAGGATGATGACGGACAGCGCCATCACGATCCAGTGGATCTTGATGCCGAACAGGTCCTGCCAAATGAGCACGGACAGCCCGAACGACGCCGCGATCGAGCTGGCCGCGGTGCCGACGATCACCAGCGCGGCCACCACACTCCTCGTGAGCAGCAGCATGATCATGAAGATCAGCGTCAGGGCCGACACCACCGCGATCATCAGGTCGTATTTCTCGCCGTCGGCCATGTCCCTGAAGGTCGGGGCCGTCCCGCCGAGATAGACCCTGGCATCCGACAGGGACGACTGCTTGAGTCCCTCCTGCGCGGCGGTGCGCTCGGCGTCGACTCGCGAAATGCCTTCCGGCGTCATCGGATCGCTCTGGTGGGTGATGAAGAACCGCGCCGACTTACCGTCCGGTGACAAGAACATGCGAAGGCCCGTCTGGAAATCCGGGTTATCGAAGGCTTCCGGCGGCAGGTAGAAGAAGTCGTCGTTCTTCGACGCATCGAAGCTTTGCCCCATCACGATCGCGGTGTTGCTCATCGCCTCCATCTGGTCGATCATCGCCTTGAACGTCTGGTACAGGGTAAGCGTGATGCCCCTGGTGGTCTTCAGCGTCGTGATCAGCGTGGGAAACAGCGTCATCAACTCGTGCGTGGCATCGGCCGTGTGCTGGATGTCGAAGGTCAGTTTGTGGAACTGCTCGGCAAGCTGGTCGAATCCATCCAACGAATCGAACAGGGACCGGAACCCGAAGCACAACGGAATGTCGTAGCAGTGCCTTTCCCAATAGAAGATGCTGCGTACCGGCCGGAAGGTGTCGTCGAAATCCGCGATGTGATTTCGCAAGGTGTCGGTGATCTCCGAGGTCTCCGCCGTGGTCCGTGCGCTGTCGTCGGCGGCTTTCGAGAGATCCTTCGTCACCTCGTACTGGCGCTGCGTGGTGTCGATCTGGGTCTGCAAGTCGTCGGCCATCCTCAGGATGTCGGCGATGCGCTCCTTGAGGAAGGCCATGTTCTGCATCGTCGTCTGACTTTGGATGCTGTTCTGGAACGGTATCGAGCTGTGCTGAATCGGAATGCCCAGCGGCCTGGTGATGTCCTGAACCATGGCGATGCCGAGCGTGCGCATCTCGTTCTTGGCCACCCGGTCCAAAACCAGCATGTCGGCCGGGTTTCGCATGTCGTGGTCGGACTCGACCATCAACATGTCGGGGTTCATCCGGGCCTGCGAGAAATGGCGGTCGGCGGCCGCCTGCCCGAGATTGGACGGGGCCGAGGTCGGAAGGTAGTAGCGGTCGTTGTAGCTCGTCTTGTAGCTCGGCAGCGCGACCATGCCGACCAACACGACGGCGGCGCTCACGGCCAAAACCGGTGCGGGCCAGCGCACGACCGCGGTGCCCACCCGCCGCCAGAGCCGCCCACCCTTGGCCGCCCGCTTGGACTCGAAGAAGTGAAAGCGACTGCCCACGAAGACAACCGCCGGCCCCAGCGTGAGTCCGGCCAGCACCACCACCAGCATGCCGATCGCCACCGGTGCCCCCATGGTGTTGAACCAGGGCAACCGCGTGAAGCTCAGGCAGTACGTCGCCCCGGCGATGGTCAGCCCGGACCCCAGCACGACGGGGGCCACCCCTTTGAAGGTGGTGTAGTACGCGGTTTCTCGATCCTCGCCTGCGCGCAACGCTTCTTGATAGCGGCCGACGAGGAAGATGCCGTAGTCGGTGCCGGCCGCGATCGCCAGCATGGTGAGGATGTTGGCGGCGAAGGTGGTGAGCCCGAATGCGTTGTGGTACGCGAGAACCGCGACGACGCCCCGCGCACAGAGCAAGGCGACGAAGGTCATGAACAGCTGGACCAGCGTGGTGACGATGGACCGGTAGACCAGCAGCAACATGATCGCGATGGCACCCAAGGTGAACAGCGTGATCTTGGCCAGGCTGGCGTTACCGATGATGTGCATGTCGTCGGACAGCGCCGCGGGACCGGTGACGTAGGCCTTCACGCCCGGTGGTGCCTTGTTCTCGTCGATCACCTTGCGCACGGCGTTCACGGACTCGTTGGCCTGCGTGGTGCCCTGGTTTCCGGCCAGGTTGATCATGACGTAGGCGCCCTTGGCGTCGGCGCTCTGCGCGCCCGCGGCGGTGAGCCGGTCGCCCCAGAAGTCCTGGATGTGCTGGATGTGCTGGGGATCCTTGCGGAGGTCCCGAATCAGTTTGTCGTAGTACTGGTGCGCGTCCGGGCCGAGGGGTTGCTGGCCCTCCAGCACGATCATGACCGTGCTGTTGGAATCGAATTCGTGGAAGTTGTGGCCCAGGCGCATCATCGCCTTCATCGACGGCGCGTCCAGCGGTGTCATCGGCGCCGAATGCTGCTCGCCGACGACTTCCAGGGTGGGGACGATGACGTTCACCAGGACCGTGACGAATACCCAGCCCAGAATGATCGGCACCGCGAAGATGCGGATCGCATGGGGCAGGTAGGGCCGGTGGCCGCGCTCGGTCTTGGCTTGACCCGGTGTCCGGATCGGACCCGTGTCCTCGGTGTCCGCGGTGCCCACGGGGCCCCTGCTGTTCGCGTCGCTCATGCGGACTTCACCAGGCAGAAGGTCTGCGCATTGTGGCCGTCGGAGTTCCGCTGTTCGCGGACGACGCCGTCGACGGTGATCTTGCAGCTGATCTCACCGCTGTCGCTCTGCGCCATGATGTTGGCGCTCACCGAGGGCAAGGTCGTCGAGATGGTGGTCGACCATGGCAGCGGCGCCGCGTTGACCTGATGGGTGTTGGCGTTCTCGTCCCAGTAGTTGATGTTGGCGGTGGCCCCGGGCGGCCCGGTGATGTCATAGACCACGACCTTCGGGTTGAACTGCACGATTTCGATCCCCTTGCCGGCGTTCGCGTTGAGATCCTGCGAGCCGAAAATCTTGTGGAGCCGCGACACGATCAATGCCGAAAAGGCCAGGACCACCACCAAAACCAGCGGTATCCATGCCCGCTTGAGCACACGGGTTACGGCGCCGGTGCGTGGACCTGAGTCTGGATTAGCCACCACCTGACCGCCTTCCGCTTAACCGCCACCCCGGCGCTGCCGCAAAGCTCAACTACGTCGCCGACGATACCGATGTCTGTCGACGATTTGCTCAGCTAAGCACTCTAAACCTTAGTGCACGCAAGCGTTCCTCCGGGGGCCTCCGATGTGGCGAACGGCATATCGTTCCGGGCGCCTACCGCGCCACCCGGCCGGTGACCGGCGGCAAATCGGCAAGCGTCACGATCCCGGGCTCGGCGGCCACCACGGCCGGGACCGCATTGGTAACCGGCATCGCCGTGTAGATCATTCCCAACCCCATGAACCCGGGCTCCGTCCAATCCTTGGGCGGCAGGCAATGCAGGACGGTGCGCATGTTGGGCAGCCCGAACACTTGGATGACGTGGCCGTGCTCGAGCGGTTTGGGCGGGGACACGTGATTGCCCATGGTCCAGTTGAACCCGACGCTGACCACGTTGCGGTCGCCCTCCCAGCCGCGGTGGTAGCCATAGACACCGCCGACCGTTCCCGCGGGGATCTGCATGAAGCCCAGATCGGAATCGCCGGTGGCCGCGGTGAAGGTGACGTCGAACGTCATCCGGTCCAGCTTCGCCCCGATAGCGTCGGCCATCATGGCGGCCGATTCGGCGAAGACCTCGCTCTCGCGCCGCACGCTTTCGGCCAGCCCCGGCGTATCGGGATCCTGCGAGAAGCCCATCGCCGTTTGCGTTTCCGCTGATTCGTAGGTCGAGCAATCCACCGACTCGGTGATGCGGATCTCGTCGACTCGTTCGCAGGCGCCGCTGAGCACCATGCCGACCATGTTCGTCATGCCGGGGTGCGCCCCGCTGCCGAAGATCGTCGATCCGCCTCGTTTGCAGGCGTCCGCGATGCGTTCGCGGTCCTCAGGTGTTTGCTTTCCCCCGGTAATCCAGGCCGCGCTGGAGCACACGTTGACGCCCGCTTCCAGCAACCGCACCAACTCTTCGATGTTGGGCCACAACGGGTTATAGCAACACGCGTCGGGGCGCAGGGCGAGCAGCGCGTCGATGTCATTGGTCGCTTGCACGCCGGTCGGCTCCGGCCAACCGGCCAGTTCGGCGGCGTCGACCCCGACCTTG
Organism: uncultured Actinomycetota bacterium; assembly: GCA_963850895.1. Taxonomy (GTDB): domain Bacteria; phylum Actinomycetota; class Actinomycetes; order Mycobacteriales; family Mycobacteriaceae; genus Mycobacterium. Next base: position 173,651 of record CAWKNK010000020.1, read on the forward strand.
TCGGCCCCGTGCGCATACACCCCGACCAGCTCCATGTCCGGTCTGCCGATGATGGCGTGCAGCGACCGTCGCCCGATGTTCCCGGTAGTCCACTGGATCACCCGCAGCGGACGGTCTGTGGGGGGCTTGCTCATCGCGTCTCCTTTGACGTGGACGAATTTGAGAAATCAGTCGCTGATATCGAAACCGGCAATGACCTTGGTCGGGCGCACCCGCACCACCAGTTCGCCGGGAACGGCGTTGCGGCGGCCGAACTCCTCGGCGCGGCCGGCGCCCATGTAGCGCGCGCCGGTCCGGGTGGCGATGTCCAGCACGTCGGCGGGGTCCTCGCTCGCCACGGCCACGCCCTGCACCTGAACGAACGAATACGGCGGATGGGGATCGTCGACGCACATCACCACCCGTGAATCACGGTGCAGGGCACGGCCTTTCGACGTGTCACGGCCCGTGGTGAACACCAGGTGGTCCCCGTCGACCACGAACCACACCGGCGCGACCAGCGGCCGGCCGTCGGCGGCAAGGTAACCGAGCATGCCGGTACGAGTGCCCGTTGACAGGAACTCGACGACCCTCTCGGTCAGCTTGGCGGGCTCGGCCATGCGCTAGAGACGGGCCAAGTCGTAGTCGCCGATGTGGTCGATCAAATTGTGCAGGTGGTCGCCGGAGGTGCCCAGGGTGTGCTCGATCGCGGTGAGCCGGGCCGCATAGTGGGCGACCGGATATTCCGCGGTCACACCGATTCCGCCGTGCATCTGGATCGATTCCTGCGCGATGTGCCGGCCCGAGCGGCCGATCTGCAGCTTGGCGCGGGAGGCGATCAGCGGGTCGAGGTTGCCGTCGGCGATCGACATCGACGCGTACAGGCTCATGCTGCGGGCCAGCTCCAGCGACACGTACATGTCGGCGGCCCGCTGGGTGAGCGCCTGGAATTTGTTGAGCGTGACGCCGAACTGCTTGCGGGTCTTCAGGTAATCGGTGGTCAGCCGCAGCGCCTCTTCCATCGCCCCGACCGCTTCGGCGCACAGTGCCGACTGGATGCGGATGATGGCGTCGCGGATGGCCTGCGATGCGTCGACCGCCTCACCCAAGGGTTCGGCCGGTGTGGCGTCCAACTCGACCTGCGCGCCGCGTTGTCCGTCGAAGGTCCGGTACGGATGACGAGTCACAGTGTTCGCGTCGACCAGGAACAGGCCGGTGCCGCCGTCCGGCAATGCGGCGCTGACCACCAACGCGTCGGCGCAGTCGCCGGCGAGCACCGGGTTCTTGCGCCCGCTCAGTGTCCATGAATCATCTTGCCGCACAGCCTGAGTCGTGACGGTTGCGGTCGGCTTGCGGTGGCCCGGTTCCACATGGGCGAACGCCAGTAGCCGCTGGCCGGCCGCGACGTCGTCGAGCTGTTCTTTCTGGGCGTCGGTGCCCAGCTCGGCGATCAGCGCACCCGGCGCCAGCGCGGCGTGCAGGATCGGTTCGGGGGCCAACCGGCGCCCGGCCTCGGCGAGCACGACCATGATCTCGATCTGGCCCGCCTCCTCCGGATCGAAGCCGAGTCCGAGAATCCCGGTGTCGGCGAGCTGACTCCACACCTCACGGCTCCAGCCCAGATCGGAGCCGATGACCTTGTTGCGGCTCTCCGGGTCATAGCTGCGCGACAGCAGGTCGCGGGTCGTGTCGCGCAGCAGGGTCTGCTCGTCGGTCAACTGAAAGTCCATGGCTGCCTCACAATCCCAGAATGGTGGACGCGATGATGTTGCGCTGCACCTCGCTGCTGCCGCCGTAGATCGAAGTCTTGCGGTAGTTGAGGTAGTGCGGCGCACTGTGTTGCGCCCAGTCCGGAGACGCAATGCCTTCCCCGTCGGCGGGCAACGCGTCCGGGCCGGCCACCTCGACGAGGAGTTCGGTAGCCGCCTGCTGCAGCTGGCTGCCCCGGAGTTTGAGCACCGACGACGCCGGATTGGGCTGCCCATTCGCGGAGTCCGTCACCACCCGCGACTGCGTGAGTTCCAATGCCAGCAGCTCATTTTCGGCCTCGGCCAGCCGGGCCGCGAACAGGGGATCGTCAAGCACCCCGGTCGCTGCGGCGTGTTTCTTCACCTCGGCGAGGCGCACTTTGGTCCGCCCGACGCCGGCGATGCCGGTGCGTTCGTTGCCCAGCAGGAATTTCGCGTACGTCCAGCCCTGATTCTCTTCTCCCACAAGCTGGTTGGCGGGCACGCGAACGTCGGAAAAGAACAACTCGTTGACCTCGTGGCCGCCATCGATCGTCTTGATGGGCCGCAGGGTGATGCCCGGGGTCTTCATGTCGAAGAGCAGAAACGAGATACCGGCCTGACGCTTGGGCGCCTGCGGGTCGGTGCGCACCAGGCAGAAGATCCAGTCCGCGTACTGGCCGAGCGTGGTCCAGGTCTTCTGGCCGTTGACGACGTAGCTGTCGCCGTCGCGCACCGCGGTGGTGCGCAACGACGCAAGGTCCGAACCGGCCTCGGGCTCGGAGAACCCCTGGCACCACCAGATGTCGAGGCTGGCCGTCGGCGGCAGGAAGCGTTGTTTGACCTCCTCCGAACCGAATTCGGCGATCACCGGGCCGACCATCTTGGTATTGAAGTTCAGCGGCTCCGGGACGCACGCCAACTGCATCTCGTCGGCCCAGATCTGGTGCTGGGTAGGCGTCCAGTCCTTGCCGCCCCACTCGACCGGCCAGTTCGGCACCGCCAGACCGTTCTCGTGCAGGATCTTGTGGCTGGTGACGATGTCGTCGCGGTTCACTTCCGCCGAGCCCCGGCGCACCCGCTCGCGCAGCTCTTCGGGAATCTTGGTGGTGTAGATGGTGCGGAGTTCGTCGCGGAACGCGGCTTCCTCCGGTGTGAGCGCCAGTTGCACGGCGGCCTCCTGTCGTCTGGGGGTGAACGTGGCTACCAGCGTCGGATCGGTGCCCGGTTCTGGCGATGCGTTCTTGGTTCCATATTGACCCATCCCGTACAGCGGTTGTGCACAGCCTCGGTTTAGTCCACAGTCGGGGTCGCGGCTCCGCCGGGCGGGGCCGATCTGGGGGTCGGCGTGCCTACGGTCGGCGCATGCGAACAGAATTTCCCGCCGAGCGCCTGCAGCGGCGACTCGCTGCCGAACCGGACACCGAGTCCGACGGTGCGGGGCCGGCGTCACCCGGGGAGGCGGCAGACGAGGACCAGAATTCGCTGCTGCCGCGATGGCTGCCCGATGCGTCCCCGGATCGGGGTTGGGTGGCCAGGCTGCGCGCCGACCCGGGGCGTGCCGGTGCGATCGGGTTAGCGATCGTGGCCGCGCTGGCGGTGCTGGTCACGGTGTTCACGCTGCTGCGCGACCGCCCGGCGCCGGTGATGTCGGCCAAACTGCCACCGGTGGAGAAGGCGTCGACGGCGAGCCCAAGGTCGTCGGCGAGCCCGGGTGCCAGCCCCGACCGGCCCGTGGTGGTGAGCGTGGTGGGCCTGGTACACAGCCCCGGGTTGGTCACCCTGGCGCCGGGCGCGCGCGTCGCCGACGCGCTGCAGGCCGCGGGCGGTGCGGTGAACGGGGCGGACACCACCGGCCTGAACATGGCGCGCCCGCTAGGTGACGGTGAACAGATCGTCGTCGGGCTCGCTCCCGTCCCCGGTCAGCCGACGGCGTTGGGAAGCTCGGTGGCTTCCGGCTCGACACCGACGTCGAAGCCACCTCCACCGCGGCCCGGAACGGGTTCGGTCAAGCCGAAGGCGGGCGACGTGCTCGACCTCAACACCGCGACCGTGGAGGACTTGGACGCGCTGCCCGGCGTCGGGCCGGTCACGGCCGCCGCGATCGTCGCCTGGCGGCAGGCCAACGGCAAATTCACCAGCGTCGACCAACTCGCCGATGTCGACGGCATCGGCCCGGCGCGGTTGGACAAATTGCGTGCCCTGGTCCGTGTCTGACACCGGTGCACGGTTCCCGCCTCGTCGAATCGCCCGCGGAGCGTGTCGATGCGCGCCTGGTGCCGGCCGCGCTCACTTGCTGGGCGGTGACCGCCGCCGGGATCTGGTGGCCGATCGGCCGGGCCGTGGCGGCGTGCTGTGTCGTGTTGGTCGCCGCCTCCGGCGCGCTGGCGTGGCGCGCCCGGCGCCGGCGGGGGGAAACCGGGCGGCTGCGGGCCGTCAGCGCCGGCCTGGTCGCGGTCGGTGTCACCGGCGCGGGGTTCGGGTTCGCGGTCGCGCTGCGCGCCGAAGCGGTCGATCGTCACCCGATCACCGCGGCGTTCGGAACTGCCGCTCCGGTGACGGTCACCCCGACCGAGAGCCCGGTGTCGTTGGGTCGCGGGCGGCTCATGTTCCGCGCCACGCTGCAGCGCCTGCGCGGCGCCCAGATCTCCGGCCGGGTGGTCGTTTTCGCGCGCGCCTCGGACTTCGAATCGGAAACCGATGGACTGATGGTGGGCCGGCCGGTGCGGTTTACCGCCCGGATCGGCCGTCCCACCCGCCGCGACCTCACCGTCGCAGTGCTCAACGCGTCGGGCCGGCCGACCGCGGGCACCGCCGGCGCCGTGCAGCGGGCCGCCCACACGGTCCGCGGCCGATTCGCCGCCGCCGTTCGCGGCACGTTGCCCGCCGAACAGGCGGCGATGCTGCCCGCCCTGGTCCTGGGTGACACCTCAGCGGTTACCGCCGAGACCGACCGCGACTTTCGCGCGGCGGGCATGACGCACTTGATGGCCGTATCGGGCGCCAACGTGACCATCGTGTGTGCCGCCGTGCTGTTCTCGGCGCGCTTGATCGGCCCGCGGGCGGCCGTCGTCCTCGCCGCGCTGACACTCGTCGCGTTCGTCGTCGTCGTGCAACCGACGGCGAGTGTGTTGCGGGCGGCGCTGATGGGCGCCATCGGGCTGGCGGGGATGCTGTCTTCGCGGCGGCGGCAAGCCATCCCGGCGCTCTGCGCCACGGTGCTGGGATTGCTGGCCATCGCCCCACAGCTCGCCGTCGACGTGGGCTTCGCGCTGTCGGCGGTCGCGACGGCCGCGTTGGTCGTCGTCGCGCCGGCCTGGTCGCGGCGCCTGGCGAGGAGAGGCTGCCCCAAGCCGCTGGCCGACGCGCTGGCGATCGCCGCCTCAGCACATCTGGTGACCGCTCCGCTGGTGGCCGGCATCTCCGGGCGAGTCAGCCTGGTGGCCGTGATCGCCAACCTCGCGGCGGCGCCGGTGATAGCGCCGATCACCGTGCTCGGCAGCGCGGCGGCCGTGTTGAGCGTGGCGTGGCCATCCGGTGCACAGTTGTTGATCCGTTTCACCGGCCCCGAACTGTGGTGGGTGGTGCGGGTGGCGCACTGGTCGGCCGGCGCCCCCGCGGCGACGGTGCCCGTTCCGTCCGGGGTGCCCGGAGTGCTGTTGGTCGCCGGGGTGACCGCGTTGATCGCCATAGGGGCCACGCGGCTACGCGGCCGGCGCCGGTTCGGCGCCGCGGTCGGTCTGGGCGCGCTGACGGCTGTCCTCTGCGGGCTGGCTTGGTGGTTGTCGAAGCTGTTGGATCCCAAAGCGGCGTAGTCGGTCCCTCGTGACACCATCATGGGGTGAGCGAGGTTTCGCCGTTGCACCTGGTCCTCGGAGACGAGGAGCTGCTGGTCGAGCGGGCGGTGGCCGACGTGTTGCGGTCGGCGCGCCAGCGGGCCGGCATCGATGACGTTCCGATCAGCCGAATGCGGGCGGGTGACGTCAGTACCTACGAGCTCGCCGAAATGCTGAGCCCGTCACTGTTCGGTGACGAGCGCATCGTCGTGCTGGAGGCCGCCGGCGAAGCGGGCAAGGAGGCGGCCGCGGTGATCTCCTCGGCCGCGGCCGACGTTCCGCTGGGCACGATGCTGGTGGTGGTGCATTCGGGCGGCGGGCGGGCCAAGGCGCTGGCCACCGAGTTGCAGTCACTCGGCGCCGTCGTGCATCCGTGCGCGCGGATCACCAAGGCCAGCGAGCGGGTCGACTTCGTCCGCAGGGAGTTTCGTGCGCTGCGGCTCAAGGTCGATGACGAGACGGTGACCGCCATGCTGGACGCCGTCGGCTCCGACGTGCGGGAGCTGGCGGCCGCCTGTTCGCAGTTGGTTGCCGACACCGGCGGGGTCGTCGACGCCGCCGCGGTCCGCCGCTACCACAGCGGCAAAGCCGAAGTGAAGGGGTTCGATATCGCGGACAAGGCGGTGGCCGGCGACGTCGCGGGAGCCGCCGAGGCGCTGCGGTGGGCGATGATGCGCGGTGAGCCGCTGGTGGTGCTCGCCGACGCGCTGGCCGAAGCGGTCCACACGATCGGCCGGGTCGGGCCGCTGTCAGGCGATCCCTACCGGCTGGCGGCGCAGTTGGGAATGCCGCCCTGGCGGGTGCAGAAGGCCCAGAAGCAGGCGCGGTATTGGTCCCGCGACAGTGTGGCGGCCGCGATGAAAGTGGTGGCGGCGCTCAACGCCAACGTCAAAGGAGCGGTCGCGGACGCCGATTACGCGCTGGAATCGGCGGTCAGGAAGGTGGCCGAGCTGGCCGCCCATCGGAACCGATGAGCCGGCAGGCGCGGCTCAGAGCCTGTTGAGCGCTCGCGCCAGGGCCGACTTCTTGTTGGCCGCCTGATTCTTGTGGATCACGCCCTTGCTGGCCGCTTTGTCCAGCTTGCGGGTGGTCGCCGCCAGCAACTCCGTGGCCTTCTCTTTGTCGCCGGCGTGGGCGGCCTCACGGAACGCGCGCACGGCGGTGCGAAGCGAAGACTTCACCGACTTGTTGCGCAGTCGAGCGCGCTCGTTGGTGCGATTGCGCTTCTGCTGCGACTTGATGTTGGCCACGCTTGAGTTCCTTCTCCGATTCGACGTTTGTTTGGGGCGCCGGATATCACCACAGCGACTGCCCAGGTTATCAGTCGGTTACGTTTTCTCCCAAAACGGGAACCCGTGGCCTGCCATAACGCCGATGTGAGGCAGCATCTGAAAAGTGAGTCTTCCGAGCCAGCTCGAGGAAACCCGGCGGGGGTTACGCGCTGCGCGTGCCGAGCGCATTTTCGGCGGGTACAACGCGTCGTCGGACACCTATTCGATTGCCTTCGACGAGATGTTCGATGCCCAGGGCACGGTTCGTGGACCCTACAAGGGCATCTACGCCGAGCTCGCGCCGTCGGACGCCTCGGAGCTCAAGGCCCGCGCGGAAGCGCTGGGCCGCGCGTTCATCGACCAGGGCATCACGTTTTCGCTGTCGGGTCAGGAGCGGCCATTTCCGCTCGACCTGGTTCCGCGGGTGATCTCGGCCGCCCTGTGGAGCCGGCTGGAGCGTGGCATCATCCAGCGCGTCAAGGCCCTCGAGATGTATCTCGACGACATCTACGGCGATCAGGAAATCCTCAACGACGACATCATCCCGCGCCGCCTGGTCACTTCCTGCGAGCATTTCCACCGCCAGGCGATGGGCATCGTCCCGCCCAACGGCGTCCGCATCCACGTCGCCGGCATCGACCTGATTCGCGACGAGCGCGGCACCTTCCGGGTGCTCGAGGACAACCTGCGCTCGCCCTCGGGCGTGTCGTATGTCATGGAGAACCGGCGGACCATGGCGCGGGTCTTCCCGAACCTGTTCGCCACCCACCGGGTGCGTGCGGTCGACGACTACGCGTCGCATCTGCTGCGTGCCTTGCGCAATTCCGCGGCCACCAACGAAGCCGACCCGACGGTGGTGGTCCTGACCCCCGGGGTCTACAACTCGGCGTACTTCGAGCACTCGCTGCTGGCCCGCCAGATGGGCGCCGAGCTGGTCGAGGGTCGCGACCTATTCTGCCGGGACAACCAGGTATACATGCGCACCACGGATGGGGAGGTGCAGGTCGACGTCATTTACCGGCGCATCGACGACGCCTTCCTGGACCCGCTGCAGTTCCGCGCCGACTCGGTGCTGGGCGTGGCCGGCCTGGTGAACGCCGCGCGGGCCGGGAACGTCGTCATTTCCAGCGCAATCGGCAACGGCGTGGGCGACGACAAGCTCGTCTACACCTATGTGCCGACCATTATCGAGTACTACCTGGGGGAGAAGCCGCTACTGGCGAACGTCGAGACGTACCGGTGCTGGCTGGATGACGAGCGCGAAGAGGTGCTGGACCGGATCGACGAGTTGGTCCTCAAGCCGGTCGAGGGCTCCGGCGGTTACGGCATCGTGTTCGGGCCGGAAGCATCCGACAAAGAGTTGGCCACCGTCGCCAAGAAGGTTCGCGACGATCCGCGCAGCTGGATCGCCCAGCCGATGATGGAACTGTCGACCGTGCCGACGCAGATCGGGAACACACTGGCGCCCCGGTATGTCGACCTGCGGCCGTTCGCGGTCAACGACGGCAACGACGTGTGGGTGCTGCCCGGCGGGCTGACCCGGGTGGCCCTGGTCGAGGGCTCGCGGGTGGTCAACTCCAGTCAGGGCGGTGGCTCGAAGGACACCTGGGTGCTGGCACTGCGCGCGTCGGGAGGCGACCGGGAGCTCGGCGCGGCGGAAGTCGTGCGCTCGCTGCCGGAGTCCATCCCCGACCCGGTGCCGGACGGCGCGCCACGGCTGGCGCAAACACAGCCGCACCCCGCGGAACCACCCCAGGAACAACACCTCCAACAGCAGCAGCGGCGGGCGAAGCGCTGATGCTGGCCCGCAACGCCGAGGCGCTGTTTTGGATCGGTCGCTATGTCGAGCGCGCCGACGACACCGCGCGCATTCTCGATGTGGCACTGCACCAACTGCTCGAGGACTCCAGTGTCGACCCGGACCAGGCGTCTCGGCTGCTGCTGCGGGTGCTCGGGATCGATCCCCCGAACCACGACCTCGACGTCTGGTCGTTGACCGACCTGGTGGCCTTCAGCACCAACGCTTCGGGCGGTTGTTCGATCGTCGACGCCATCACGGCGGCGCGGGAGAACGCCAAGTCCGCGCGGGAAGTGACGTCCAGCGAGATCTGGGAGTGTCTCAACACCACCTACCATGCACTGGCCGAACGCGAGCGTGCCGCCAAACGCCTTGGGCCCCATGAATTCCTGTCGTACATCGAGGGCCGGGCGGCGATGTTCGCCGGTCTTGCCGACTCGACACTGTCACGCGACGACGGGTACCGCTTCATGGTGCTTGGCCGCGCGATCGAGCGGGTGGATATGACGGTGCGGCTGTTGCTTTCACGGGTAGGGGACAGCGCGTCGTCCCCGGCCTGGGTGACGCTGCTGCGCTCCGCGGGCGCGCACGACACGTATCTGCGCACCTACCGCGGCGTGCTCGACGCCGGCCGGGTCGTCGAGTTCATGATGCTCGACCGGCTGTTTCCGCGGTCGGTGTTCTATTCGCTGCGGCTGGCCGAGCACAACCTCGACGAACTGTTGCACAACCGGCAGAGCCGGATTGGGGCCACCGCGGAGGCGCAGCGGTTGCTTGGGCAGGCCCGCAGCGAACTGGAATTCGTGCATCCCGGTGTCCTGCTGGAGTCCTTGGAGATCTGCCTGGCGGGGCTGCAGCGAACATGTCACGATGTCGGAGAAGCGTTGTCGGTGCAGTACTTTCACGTCATTCCTTGGGTGGCGTGGTCGGACGCCGGCGGTCGCGCGCGGCTGGCCGGCAGGCCGGGGGACGCCTGATGTGGCGGCTGCGGGTGGTGCACACCACCGGGTACGCCTACCAGTCGGCGGTGACCGCGTCCTACAACGAAGCGCGGTTGACCCCGCGGTCGGACACCAGGCAGAACGTCATCCTCAACCGCGTCGAAACGATTCCCGCGACCCGGTCCTATCGCTACATCGACTATTGGGGCACCGCCGTAACGGCATTCGATCTGCACGCCCCGCACACCGACCTCACGGTGACGTCGTCCTCGGTGGTCGAAACCGAGCGGCCGGAACCGCCGGTGACCGGCGTCGGCTGGAGCGACCTGCAGTCGGAGGAGGTGATCGATCGGTTCGACGAATTGCTTCGCCCCACCGGGCACACCCCGGCGAGCAAGAAGGTCGTGTCCGTGGCCAAGAAGATCGCCAAGTCGCACCAGCCCGCCGAGGCCGTCGTCGCCGCGGGCCACTGGGTGCGCGGCGAGCTGGAATATCTCCCGGGAACCACCAGCGTGCACTCGTCGGGGCTGGACGCGTTGAACGAGGGTAAGGGTGTCTGCCAGGACTTCGTGCACCTGTCGCTGATGTTGGTGCGAGCCATGGGAATTCCCGCGCACTACGTGTCGGGTTACCTGCATCCCGAACACAACGCCGTCGTCGGGGACACGGTGGATGGCCGCAGCCACGCCTGGATTCAGGCGTGGACCGGAGGTTGGTGGAGCTATGACCCCACCAACGAAACCGAGATCTGCGAGCAATACGTCAGCGTGGGCGCCGGCCGCGACTACACCGACGTTCCGCCGCTGAAGGGCATCTACTCCGGTCAGGGGGCGACCGATCTCGACGTCGTCGTGGAGGTCACCCGGCTGGCTTAACGGCAGCGCTCGCGCGGGCATAGCGTTCACGTCATGAACGACACTGCGCGCCGCCGCGCGGGCTACTCGTTGCCGCTGCTTTCCGTGCTGTGCGTGGCGCTGCTCTCCGGTGGAATCGCCGTGGGGGTCGGCCTGGGCGGTGTGATGCCGTTGCCGTACGGTCCGGTGGCCGCGGTGGTGGCATACGTCCGTGCTCAGCCGGCGGCGGTGCGCGTCATCGCCGTCGCGACGTTTGCGTCATCGGTCCCGTTGGCGATCTACGCGGCGACGGTGAGCACCCGGCTGCGGCGGCTCGGCGCCACCGCGCCGGGAGCCGCGATCGCGCTCACGGGAGGCACCTTGGCGGCCGGCGCGCTGGCGCTGTGCGGGCTGGTGGCCTGGACGCTCTCGCGGCCCGAAGTCACTGCGGACACGGCGTTGGTCCGCGCGTTGTACTTGCTGGTGTTTCTGGTCGGCGGCCCGGGGCACATCGTGGCCCTGGGTCTGCTGGTCGCCGGGATGGCGGCTCCGGGCCTGAACCTGGGTTTGCTGCCGAGACCGGTCGCCTGGGCCGGCCTGGGAATCGTCGCCCTCGCCGAATCGGCGACGGGGGTGTTGATCTGGCCCGATCTGGGCATGATCCTGCCGATCGCGCGGGTGCTGGCGCTGTGTTGGCTGGTGCTGGCCGGGGCGCTGCTGCCGTTGCGCAACGACATTCGGGAGTGACCGTTACGGCCCGTCGACTTCGACGTGATGCAGGTCGTCGCCGAGCTCGATCCGTCCGCCGAACTCCGAGGCCGCCAGCGCCCGCCATTGTTCTTCTTGGCCCGGCACCAGCGCGGGCACGTAGTGCGTCATGACGAGGGTGCCCACTCCCGCGCGGGCCGCGGTCGCCGCCGCTTCTTCGACCGACGAGTGGTAGTCACAGATGTCCTGGAGCCGCTGTTGCGGGATGTTGCCGACGATGTCCTTGCGGATCACGGTGTGCACCAACGCCCCGGCGCCGGAGGCCAGTTCGTCGAGGCCGGCGCAGGGCACGGTGTCCCCGGCGAGCACCACCGACGCCGTCCCGTAGTCGATTCGGAACCCGATGGTCGGCGCTACCGGCCGGTGATCGGTCGGCGCCACGCGGATCGACACGCCGTCGCGGTCCCACACCGCCCCCTCGGTGCATTCGTGGACCTCGACCGCCGGTGGGGCGTTCAGGTCGGCGTGATGAGCGATCCGGTAGTCGATGTCGTGGCGGAACGCCTGCAGCGTCGCCTCCACCGTCTCCGCGATACCGGGCGGCCCGATGATCGGCAGGGGCGCGGGGTCCGGCGCGAAGGTGCTGATCCAACGGGTGATGAGGAGATCGCCGAGGTCTCCGATGTGGTCGCTGTGCAAATGGGTTATCAGCAATGCCGACAATCCGGCGGCGCCCACGCCCACCGCCGCCGCGCGCTGCAACACGCCTCGCCCGCAATCCACCAGAAACACCTGCCCGCCTGCCCGGACCAGAGTCGACGGCCCGGCGCGGTTCGGGTCGGGGATCGGGCTTCCGGTCCCTAGCAGCGTGATCTCGATCATGGCCCCTATCTTGCAAGCCGCGGCACTTCGCAGTGGCGCAATCGGACGATCCGACCGGGCGGAGCGCCGGATGCTGGTTTCGAACGGCGACGTCAGGGTATGGACACGGATCGCTACCGGTTCTCGTCGTGGCTTTTGCGCCGCGCGAGTTAGTCGTAGCCTGGTGCGAAGCGGATCACAACCGGCTGGAGGCCCTGATGCGGATTGCGGACGTCTTGCGGAACAAGGGTGCGGCGGTGGTGACCATCAACCCCGAGGCGACGGTGAAAGAGCTGCTCGCCGGCCTCGCGGATCAGAACATCGGGGCCATGGTGGTGGTCGGCGACGAGGGTGTCGTCGGCATCGTCTCCGAGCGCGACGTCGTGCGCGAACTGCACACCCATGGCGCCAGCGTGCTGTCGCGCCCGATCTCGAAGATCATGACCACCACCGTCGCCACCTGCACGAAAGCCGACACGGTCGACTCGCGTGAGCGTGCTGATGACCAAGAACCGGGTGCGCCACGTGCCGGTGCTCGACGGCAGAAAGCTGATCGGCATCGTCAGCATCGGCGACGTGGTGAAGACCCGCATGGAAGAACTCGAGGCCGAGCAGCAGCAGCTGCAGTCCTACATCACGCAGGGCTGATAGCCGCGGGTCAGCTCCAGGAGTAGTCCGCGCGCAACCGCTCGGCCACCAGGTCGAAGATCTCGCGATCCAGGATCGCGCCCTCGCGGCGAATGCTCTCTTCGGGCACGTCGAGCACCCGGTCCAACCGAACCCAGCTCTGCCTGCCCTCGTAATCCCAAGCGCCAGAACCGATCCCGATCCAATCGCGGTCGTCGGCGTGGCGCTCCCGGCTGGACACCATCAACCCCAGCAAGACGCGCCGATCACGACCGACCACGAGCACGGGGCGGTCCTTGCCGCGGGTGGGGTCGTCCTCGTAGACCACCCAGGTCCAGACGATCTCGCCGGGATCGGCTCGGCCATCGAGGTCGGGGGCGTAGACCAGCTTGCGCGCCCGCTGCGCGGTGGGAAAGCTCGTGCTGGTCACCGGGCGGCCCGCGGTGACCGCGCGGCGGTTGCGGCGCGGCGGCGGCGATGACGTTCGCGGTGATCTTCACGGCCTGCTGCAGTTCCCGCAGCACGGTCTGCGAGTTCTGCACGTGCCGGGCCAGTCGCGGGGCCCGATCGAACACGAGGTTTTCCGCGAACCGCTGGAACGTCTTCCACTGGGATTTGCGGGCAGACGCCATATTCGCAGCATAGACGCGGACGTGTGGGTGCGATTGTGTCCGAGTAGGTCTCGGGCACCCCGCCTAGATACCCTGGACATACCAATGCGCCGGCGTTCACGCGGCCGCAAGCATGTCCAGACCAGGAGATTCCCATCAGCAGTTTCGCCGACCAGACCTTCACCGCGCCGGCGCAGATTCGGAACTTCTGCATCATCGCCCACATCGATCACGGCAAGTCCACGCTGGCCGACCGGATGCTGCAGCTCACCGGCGTGGTCGACGAGCGGTCGATGCGTGCCCAATACCTGGACCGGATGGACATCGAGCGGGAGCGCGGGATCACCATCAAGGCGCAGAACGTGCGGCTGCCCTGGAAGGTCGGTGACCACAGACTATGTCCTGCACCTGATCGACACCCCCGGCCACGTCGACTTCACCTACGAGGTGTCGCGGGCGCTGGAGGCGTGTGAGGGCGCGGTCCTGCTGGTCGACGCCGCCCAGGGCATCGAGGCGCAGACGCTGGCCAACCTGTACCTGGCGCTGGATCGCGACCTGACCATCATCCCGGTGCTCAACAAGATCGACCTGCCCGCGGCCGACCCGGACCGCTACGCGGGCGAAATTGCCCACATCATCGGCTGCGAGCCGGACGAGGTGCTGCGGGTGTCCGGCAAAACCGGCGAGGGCGTGGCCCACCTGCTCGACGAGGTGGTCCGGCTGGTGCCGCATCCGCAAGGCGACGCCGACGCACCCACCCGCGCGATGATCTTCGATTCCGTCTACGACATCTACCGCGGTGTGGTGACCTACGTCCGGGTGATGGACGGCAAGATCGTCCCGCGTGAGCGCATTTTGATGATGTCCACCGGCGCCACCCACGAGCTGCTCGAGGTGGGCATCGTCTCGCCCGAACCCAAGCCCAGCGAGGGCCTGGGGGTGGGCGAAGTGGGCTACCTGATCACCGGGGTGAAGGACGTCCGCCAGTCCAAGGTCGGCGACACGGTGACGACGGCCCGCCACGGCGCCACCGAGGCGCTGACGGGTTACCGCGAACCCAAGCCGATGGTCTATTCGGGCCTGTATCCCGTGGACGGCTCCGATTACCCGAACCTGCGCGACGCCCTGGACAAACTGCAGCTCAACGACGCGGCCCTGACCTACGAGCCGGAAACGTCGGTGGCGCTGGGCTTCGGCTTCCGCTGCGGCTTCCTTGGCCTGCTGCACATGGAGATCACCCGCGAGCGCCTGGAGCGCGAGTTCGACCTGGACCTGATCTCCACGTCGCCGAACGTGGTCTACCGGCGTCGTGAAAGAGGACGACACCGAGATCGTCGTGACCAACCCGTCGGACTGGCCCGAGGGCAAGATCCGCACCGTCTATGAGCCGGTCGTCAAGACCACCATCATCGCGCCCAGCGAGTTCATCGGCACGATCATGGAGCTGTGTCAGTCGCGCCGCGGCGAGTTGGGCGGCATGGACTACCTGTCACCGGAGCGGGTCGAACTGCGCTACACCATGCCGCTCGGCGAGATCATCTTCGACTTCTTCGATTCGCTGAAGTCGCGGACCCGCGGCTACGCCAGCCTCGACTACGAGGAGGCCGGCGAGCAGGAGGCCCGACTGGTCAAGGTCGACATCCTGTTGCAGGGCGAGGCCGTCGACGCGTTCAGCGCGATCGTCCACAAGGACGCGGCCTCGGCGTACGGCAACAAGATGACCACCAAGCTCAAGGAGCTGATTCCGCGCCAGCAGTTCGAGGTGCCGGTGCAGGCGGCCATCGGATCGAAAATCATTGCCCGCGAGAATATCCGGGCGATCCGCAAGGACGTGCTCTCCAAGTGCTACGGCGGGGACATCACCCGCAAGCGCAAACTGCTGGAGAAGCAGAAGGAGGGCAAGAAGCGGATGAAGACCATCGGGCGGGTCGACGTGCCGCAGGAGGCCTTCGTCGCCGCGCTGTCCACCGACGCCGCGGGGGACAAGGGCAAGAAGTAGCCCAGGACGCATGAGACGCATGAGACTCCGCCGGTTCCTGTCGGTCTGCCTGGCGGTGGTCGGCGCTGGTCACCGGCTGCACCGTCGCCGGCACTGCGCGACCCGCGCCGGGTCTGAAGCCTCACCCGGTCACCGGGCAACCCGTCAAAAAGGTGCTCCTCGACGACGCTGAGCTGTCGAAGCTGCTCGATCAGACGTTCCAATCCAAAACCGAACTTCCGGCGCGGTTCGGCGGTCCCGAGGTGTTGCCGCCGGCCTTCGGGGCGGTCTCGCCGGTCGACTGCATGGGCGTCACCTCGATGATGGTGAAGAACGCCTATCGATCCGGCGACGTCAAGAATGCGGCGCGGGAGACGTGCGTGGAACATGCGCGGACCCGCGAAGGTGATCAGTGTGGGCGAGGGCGTGGTCGCCTTGTCCAGCACCGCCGGGGCCACCGCGCTGTTCCAGGAGTTCTCGCGGCAGTGGCGCGACTGCGACGGCACGACCGTGACCATCGGGCGCCCCAGCATCATCACCGACCGCCCCGCGATCGTCTTCTCGGACACGATTTCCGACGTGCGTGCCGCCGATTCGGTTCTGGCGGCGACCCTGTCGATCGACACCCAGCTGCCCGGCATACCGTCCAGCGGACCCAGGCCCGAAGCGCGCGCCATCGGCGTTCGGGGGAACTGCCTGGTCGAAGTCGAGATCGCGTTCTTCGGATCGACGAGCCTGTCGGACGAGGGGTCCGGCGATGTGCATCGCAGCGCCATCGACATCGCGCACGCGATGATGGACAAGGTCAGCGGGCTGACCGTGACCTGCTACATCGGCGCGTTGGCGGGCTGGAACACCCCGGTGCTGTCGGCTTCCTCCTCGGCGCGGATCACGTGCACCACCGCGTTGATCAGCGCCAGGTGGGTGAACGCCTGCGGGAAGTTGCCCAGGTGCCGGCCGGTGCGCGGCTCGATCTCCTCGGCGTAGAGGTGCAGCGGGCTGGCGAACGACAGCAGCCGCTCGCACAAGTCGCTTGGCGCGGCTGACCTCGCCGATCTCCACCAGCGCCGACACCAGCCAGAACGAGCAGATCGTGAACGTGCCCTCCTCGCCGGACAGCCCGTCGTCGGTCTCCTCGACGCGGTAGCGCAGCACCAGGCCGTCCTCGGTGAGTTCGTCGGCGATGGCCAGCACCGTGTTGCGCACCCGCGGGTCGTCGGGCGGCAGGAACCGGGTCAGCACCACCAGCAGCAGCGAGGCGTCCAGCGCGTCGCTGCCGTAGCGCTGGGTGAACACCCCGCGGGAGTCGACGCCGTGTTGCCAGGATGTCGGCCTTGATCTCCTCGGCGATCGCGCGCCACTGCTGGGCGTAGCTCTTCTCGCCCTGCAGCTCGGCCAGCTTGGCGCCGCGGTCCAGCGCGACCCAGCACATGACCTTCGACGAGGTGAAGTGCTGCGGTTCGCCGCGCACCTCCCAGATGCCGCGGTCGGGCTCGCGCCAGTGCTTGATCGGCCTCCTCGACCTGCTTCTTGAGCACCGGCCACAGCGCCTCGGGGATCTGCTCGCGCGACTTGGCGTGCAGGTACACCGAGTCGAGCATGGTGCCCCAGATGTCGTGCTGGCTCTGGTTGTAGGCGCCGTTGCCGATGCGCACCGGCCGGGCGCCGTCGTAGCCGGACAGGTGGTGCAGCTCCTCTTCGACGAGGCTGCGTTCGCCGCCGACGCCGTACATCACCTGCAGCGGGTGACGCTCGCCGTTGTTGGCGCCGGAGACGTCGGCGATGAACGAGAAGAAGTCGTCGGCCTCGCGGTCCAGCCCGAGCGTGTAGAGGCCCCACAGCGCGAACGTCGAGTCGCGCACCCACGCGTAGCGGTAGTCCCAGTTGCGTTCGCCCTGCGGCGTTTCGGGCAGCGACGTGGTGCTGGCCGCCAGCAGCGCGCCGGTCGGCGAGTACGTCAGGCCCTTCAGCGTCAGCGCGCTGCGCTGCAGGTAGCGCCCGCCACGGGTGGTCGGGGAAGTCGCCGATGTTGATCCACTGCCGCCAGCACTCGGTGGTCTGCCACATCTTGTCGGCGGCCTCTTCGTAGGTCTGCGGCGCCGGGTGCTTGGACCAGCTCAGCGCGACGAAGACGTTGTCGCCCTCGTTCATCCGGGTGCGCGCCCGCGCTTCGCGGCCCTCCAGCCCGATGCGCAGGTTGGTGGTCAGCCGCAGCGTCGGGTGGGCGTCGGGATCGCTTGGTGGCCCGCGCGATCGCCTCGCCGTAGGCGTTGGCCGAGTATTCCCAGGTCGCGCCGACGCGGTGGTAGTCGAACGACGGCTCGCAGCTCATCACCAGCTCGACGGTGCCGCTGACGCAGCGCACGGTGCGCAGCAGGATGTGCTCGGCGTCCCAGTCCATCGGGGTGCGGCGGTGCGTCCGGGACCGGCGCTCGATGTCGTGCCAGGGGCCCATCACCAGCGCGTCGCGCACGATCACCCAGCCGGTGTGGGTCTGCCACGTGGTCTCCATGATCAGGCTGCCGGGCAGGTAGCGGCGGGCCGCGGGCACCGACACGCCGTAGGGGCCGAGCCGGAAATGGCCGGCGCTGCGGTCGAGGATCGCGCCGAACACGCTCGGGGAGTCGGGGCGGGGCACGCACAGCCACTCGACGGACCCGGCGGGCGGAGATCAGGCAGGTGTTCTCGCAGTCCGACAGGAAGGCGTAGTCGGCGATCGGCGGGAACGGGTTCCGCAGTGCCCCGCTGGAAGCAAGGGGCGCCGGTGCACTGAAGTCGATGGGCGAAGGCAGGGCCGCCGGGGCCGCTTGGAACGCTTCGTCGGGCATGGCGTCGGCGGGCTGGTCGTCGGGCTGGGCGTGCAGGACCATCCCGACATCATCATCTGTTCAGCGGCCCGGCGTCCATTCTTTGGCCGACGTGGCGTCACTCTCTGCTCACGCCGCGGCGTCTGGCAAACCTCGGGGCGTGCTCCGGCAGCGGGCCGATTGCGACGAGGTAGCCCGCCAGCCGCCGCAGTGCCGTGGATCGGCCCACCAGCCGCACGCCCAGCGGCGCACGGTGCTCGTTTCCGCCCACCGCCGCGGCGATCACGTTGGCATGGATCAGCCGTTGTGCGGTCTGGAGAAGCACGGTGGGAGCCCAGCGGCGCGTCTGCACTCGAGCCAGCCGCCAAGTGGGCACCCGTCCCGCGCGCAGCGCGCCGGCCATGATGCGGGCGGCGGCCACCGCGTCGGCCACCGCGAGGTTGATGCCGATCCCGCCGACCGGCGACATCGCGTGCGCGGAGTCGCCGATGAACAGGACGCCGTCGGCATACCAGCGTCGAAGCCGATTCAGCTGTACGTCAAGCAGTTTCACGTCATCGAACGACGTCAGCGTCTTCACCCGGTCACCCAGCCAGGGCACCATGCCGACCAGAGCCCGGTGCAGCGCCTCGATGCCCTGGGCCCGCAGCTGGGCGTCGGTTCCCTTCGGGATGATGTAGGCGATCTGGTAGTAATCGCCGCGATCGATCACGATGACCGCGTGTCCGGCCCGCAGCACGCCGGCCAGCCCCCGCGGATCGCCGGGGTGGCGGGGCAACCGGAACCACCACACGTCCATGGGCGCGCCGAAGCTGTGCGGTTTGAGGCCGACCGCCGAACGCATCGTGGAATCGCGACCGTCGCAGGCCACTGTCAACTCCGCGCGCATGTCCTTGACCTCGCCGGACTGGTCCCGGTAGGTGACGCCGACGACGCGGTCCGCGTCCCGGACCACGCCGATCACCTCGGTGCTGCGCAACAGCCGGAAGCTGGGCTCGGCCTCGGCGGCGGTGGCCACCAGCTCCAGGAAGTCCCATTGCGGCACCAGGGCGATGTGCTTGTGCGCGCCCGGGAGGCGGGTCAGGTCGAGCGCCACCGGTTGGTTCTGTATTTCCATTTGGACGGTGTCGATGAGGCGATGCGGAATCTGCGCGAACCGTGAGCCCAACCCCAGTTCGTCGAGCAGCCGCAAGGTGCTGGCGTGCACTGTGTCTCCGCGAAAGTCACGGAGGAAGTCGGCGTGCTTTTCCATCACCGTGACCTCAACGCCGGCGCGGGCCAGCAGCAGACCCAGCACCATGCCCGCCGGGCCGCCGCCGGCGATCAGGCAGGCCGTCGCCTCGGACGCGGACGACGGGGAAGGCATGCGCCGATCTTGGCACATTGGTTTTCCGCTGCAGGGCCGAATAGGGTGAGCCCGGTGACCGCGTTCCTGAATTGGTGGGACGGCAGCGAGCTGTGGCTTTCCGGGCTCGCTTTCGTGCTCCAGGCCATGGTGGTGATGCCGGTCGTGCTGGTGGTGGCCGCCGTCACGGCCGGGCTGCTCGACGGCCTGCTTGGCAAGAGCATCGCGCTGATGCGCCGTGTCCGCCACGCCGGTGAGGCGCCCGGGTAACGCGCATGCCTCGGTCACACGTGACGTTGATTCTGGTCGCGCTCGTGGTGCTGGTGATCGTCGCGTGGTGGTTAACGCACTGAGCACGCGGGTTGCCTGCTCGGCCACTCGAGCGGTGGCGGGCCTGCCGATTCCTGTTAGGCTTCCCGCCATGCATGTGACATCCGGTGTCGTAGAGCGCCATGTCTTCGTGCACTGTTGTCGCTGACTGCCAAACCCGTGTGCGGTCTGGTATGGGGTTCGTGAGGTCTCCCGTCATTTGAGGCGCCTTTCCGCAGCATCGGGACCAATATCTGCAACTCCCCGTACTGGAAGGCTCGAATGCTCAACGACATCGCCGGCGCGTTGCGCTGGCGGCCGGTGGTCACGCTCGCCCTGATCGTCGCTGTCATCGCGGGGTGTAGTGGTGGTGCCAGCGATGTCGTGGGCGGGGGCGGGCCGGCCAACGCACACACCAGCATCACCCTGGTCGCCTATTCGGTCCCGGAACCCGGCTGGAGCAAGGTGATCCCGGCGTTCAATGCCGCCGAGGAGGGCAAGGGCGTGCAGGTGATCACCTCCTACGGCGCCTCCGGTGACCAGTCGCGCGGGGTCGTCGACGGCAAACCGGCCGACGTCGTGAACTTCTCGGTCGAACCCGACATCACCCGGTTGGTGAAGGCGGGCAAGGTCTCCAAAGAGTGGAATACCGACGCCACCAAGGGAATTCCTTTCGGTTCGGTGGTGACTCTGGTGGTGCGCAAGGGCAATCCGAAGAACATCAGGGACTGGGATGACCTGGTTCGGCCGGGAGTCGAGGTGATTACACCCAGCCCGTTGAGTTCGGGCTCGGCCAAGTGGAATCTGCTGGCACCGTACGCCGTTAAGAGCGAAGGCGGCAGCAATGCCCAGGCCGGCGTCGAGTTCATCAGCAAGTTGGTGCACGAACACATCAAGTTGCGTCCCGGTTCGGGAAGGGAAGCTACCGATGTTTTCGTCCAGGGCAGCGGGGACGTTTTGATCAGTTACGAGAACGAGGCGATCGCCACCGAGCGCGCAGGCAAACCGGTTGAGCACATCATCCCGCCGCAGACGTTCAAAATCGAGAATCCGGTTGCGGTGGTGAGCACCAGCCCGCATTTGGACGCCGCGGTCGCCTTCAAGAACTTCCAGTACACGGCCACTGCGCAGAAGGTGTGGGCGCAGGCCGGTTTCCGTCCGGTCGATCCGGCCGTCGCCGCCGATTTCCGTGACCAGTTTCCGGCGCCGGCGAAACTGTGGACGATCGCCGACCTCGGTGGTTGGGCGGCGGTGGATCCCCAGCTGTTCGACAAGAGCACCGGCAGCATCACCAAGGTCTACACGCAGGCCACCGGATGACTGCCGCGATCACGCCTGACCCCCAGGCAATCAGGCTCGAGCTCGGCCACCCCGCCGGTGACGCCGGGCACCGCCCGGCAAAGACGGAGCGTTCTCGTAGGTCGGGCACCACGTCGCTGCGGGTGGGCGTCGCAACGCTGTGGCTTTCGGTGATCGTGCTGCTGCCGCTGGCCGCCATCGTCTGGCAGGCCGCCGGCGGTGGGTGGCACGCCTTCTGGTTGGCGGTCACCTCAAACGCGGCGTTGGAATCGTTCCGGGTGACACTGACCATTTCCGCCGGGGTCACATTGGTCAACCTGGTCTTCGGTCTGGTGATCGCCTGGGTGCTGGTGCGGGACAACTTCGTCGGCAAGCGGCTGGTCGACGCGATCATCGATCTACCGTTCGCGCTGCCCACCATCGTCGCCAGCCTGGTGATGCTGGCCCTATACGGCAACAACAGCCCGGTCGGTCTTCATCTGCAACACACCGCGTGGGGCGTCGCGGTGGCGTTGGCCTTCGTGACCCTGCCGTTCGTGGTGCGCGCGGTTCAGCCGGTGTTGCTGGAAATCGATCGTGAGACCGAGGAGGCGGCGGCGTCGCTGGGTGCCACCGCGCCGAAGATTTTCACCTCGGTCGTGCTGCCGTCGTTGACGCCGGCGCTGTTATCCGGTGCGGGCCTGGCGTTTTCGCGTGCGATCGGCGAATTCGGTTCGGTGGTGCTGATCGGTGGCGCGGTACCGGGAAAGACCGAAGTGTCATCGCAGTGGATACGGACCTTGATCGAGAACGACGACCGCACCGGCGCCGCGGCGATCTCAATCGTGTTGCTGGTGATCTCGTTCGTCGTGCTGTTCATTCTGCGGATCGTGGGCGGGCGCGCGGCCAAGCGTGAGGAGTTGGCCCCGTGACATCATCACGCCGGGTTCGGTACCTGATCCGATTCGTTGCGCTTGCATACATTTTCGTGTTGCTCGTTGTTCCGGTAGCCCTGATCTTGTGGCGGACATTCCGGCCCGGCCTCGGCCAATTCTTCGACTGGGTGAGCACGCCCGCGGCGATATCGGCGCTGAACCTCACCCTGCTGGTCGTCGCCATCGTCGTGCCGCTCAACGTGGTCTTCGGCATTCCCACCGCGTTGGTACTGGCACGCAACCGTTTTCGTGGTAAGGGTGTGCTGCAGGCGGTCATCGATCTGCCTTTCGCGGTGTCGCCCGTCATCGTGGGCGTCGCCCTCATCCTGTTGTGGGGGTCGGCCGGTGCGTTCGGCGTCGTCGAAAAGGACCTCGGGTTCAAGATCATCTTCGGGTTGCCCGGCATCGTGCTCGCCAGCGTGTTCGTCACCTTGCCATTCGTCGTCCGCGAGGTGGAACCGGTTCTGCACGAATTGGGGATCGACCAGGAAGAGGCGGCCGCAATGTTGGGATCGAGCTGGTGGCAGACCTTCTGGCGGATCACCCTGCCATCCATCCGGTGGGGTCTGACCTACGGCATCGTTCTGACCATCGCGCGGACGCTCGGCGAATACGGTGCCGTCATCATGGTGTCGTCGAACCTCCCGGGTAAGTCCCAAACACTGACGTTGCTTGTCTCGGATCGGTATAACCGCGGGGCCGAATACGGCGCCTACGCTCTGTCGACGTTGTTGATGGGCGTTGCGGTGTTGGTCCTGATCTTTCAGGTGATTTTGGACATCCGCCAGGCACGAGCGGCGAGGGCTGATAAGGAGATCTGGGCATGACCGCCTCCGAGACGGGCCGCACCGAAGATGCGATCATCGTGCGAGACGCGTATAAGCGCTACGGCGACTTCGTGGCGCTGGACAACGTGAATTTTGTCGTGCCCGCCGGTTCCCTGACGGCATTGTTGGGGCCCAGCGGTTCGGGCAAGTCGACCCTGTTGCGCGCCATCGCCGGGCTCGATCAGCCCGACAGCGGAACGGTCACCATCGACGGTCGTGACGTGACCCGGGTGCCGCCGCAGCGCCGCGGCATCGGGTTCGTGTTCCAGCACTATGCCGCGTTCAAGCACCTGACCGTGCGCGACAACGTGGCCTACGGGCCGAAGATCCGCAAGCGGCCCAAAGCGGAGGTCAAGGCCAAGGTCGACAATCTGCTGGAAGTGGTGGGGCTGAGCGGATTTCAGAACCGCTACCCCAATCAGCTGTCCGGTGGCCAACGACAGCGGATGGCGCTGGCGCGCGCGTTGGCGGTCGACCCGCAGGTGTTGCTGCTCGACGAGCCGTTCGGTGCGCTGGACGCCAAGGTGCGTGAGGATCTGCGCGCGTGGTTGCGACGCCTGCATGACGAGGTGCATGTCACCACGGTCCTGGTCACCCACGACCAGGCGGAGGCGCTGGACGTCGCCGACCGGATCGCCGTGCTGAATCACGGTCGTATCGAGCAGGTGGGATCGCCGACCGAGGTCTATGACGCGCCGTCGACCGCGTTCGTAATGTCGTTTCTCGGGGCGGTGTCCACCCTGAACGGCAATCTGGTTCGCCCGCACGACATCCGGGTGGGCCGCAACCCCGAAATGGCCATCGCGGGCGGGGACGGTACCGCAGAGTCGATCGGGGTCGTGCGGGCCACCGTTGACCGCGTGGTGGTGCTGGGCTTCGAGGTGCGGGTGGAGTTGACCAACGCCGCCACCGGAGGTTCCTTCATCGCCCAGATCACCCGCGGCGACGCCGAGGCGCTGGCCTTACGCGAGGGCGACACCGTTTACGTGCGGGCAACACGGATTCCGCCGATTTCCGTCAACGCGAAGGCGAATGGTGGCGATGGCTCCGCCGGCGCCGGCGAAGATCAGACCACGCTGACGTCGGCCTGACTTACCGACCTCTACGCGTGCAGCCCGCACTCGGTCTTCGACAGCCCCTGCCAACGCCCACTGCGCGGGTCGGCGCCCGCGAGCGGCTTGTCCGTGCACGGAGCGCACCCGATCGACGGATATCCGTCGTAGACAAGCGGATTGACCAGCACCTCGTGCTCGTCGATGTAGTTCTGCATATCCTCGTCGGTCCACGTCGCCAGGGGGTTGATCTTGACCAGCTTGAAGCCCTCGTCGAAGCCGATCACCGGGGCGTTGGCACGCGTCGCCGCTTCGCTCCGGCGTAACCCGGTCACCCAGGCGGAGTATCCGCTCAGGGCCCTGCGCAGCGGCACGACCTTGCGCAACCGGCAGCACTCGCCCGGGTCACGGGCGAAGAGGTTCTTCGCCCGCAGCCGGTCCTGCTCGGCCACCGTCTGGTCGGGGGTGATGTTGAGCACGTGTATGTCGTAGACGGACTCGACCGCGTCGCGGGTTCCGATGGTTTCGGCGAAGTGGTAGCCGGTGTCCAGGAAGACCACCGGCACGCCCGGCCGAACCTTGGAAGCCAGATCGATCAACACGGCGTCCTGCATGCTGGAGGTCAGCACGTAGTTGCAGGTGGCCCAGCCGCGGGGCCCGTTGACTCCGCCGAACGTGTCATCGGTCCAACGCAACACCTCGGTGGCGCTGGCGTCCTCGAGCTCAGCGGCGCCACGCGCCGCCAGGTTCCGCAGTTCGGCTTCGCTCCATTTCGTTGCTCGCTCACTCATCGTAAATCGTCCTCATCCGCCCGAATCGCCCACTGCGCGAAGCGTTCTCCCGCACTGCGGTGTTTGATGAAGTTGCGCACCACCCGGTCGATGTAGTCGCCCAGCTCGTCGCTGGTGACCTTGTGCTGGCGCAGCTTTCGCCCGAATCCGCTGTCCAGCCCGAGGCTGCCGCCCAGGTGCACCTGGAAGCCCTCGACCGATCCCCCATGGCCGTCGTCGACCATTTGGCCCTTGAAGCCGATGTCGGCCACTTGAATTCGCGCACACGAGTTCGGGCAACCATTGATGTTGACCGTGATCGGCACGTCGAGCGCAGAGTTGATGTCCTCGAGCCGGCGTTCCAGCTCGGGCACCAAGACCTGCGCCTTGCCCCGGGTCTCGGCGAACGACAACTTGCAGTATTCGATCCCCGTGCACGCCATCAGGTTTCGGCGCCACTGGGACGGTTTGGTCTGCAGTCCGAGCGCCTCTAGACCGGCGAGCACATCGTCGAGTTTGTCATCGGCGATGTCGAGGATGACCAGCTTCTGGTACGGGGTGAACCGGATCCGGTCCGAGCCGGCCCCGTCCATCAGGTCGGCCACCGCCGAGAGGATGGTGCCCGAGACCCGTCCGGCGATCGGCGCCGCCCCGACCGCGTTGAGCCCGTTCTTGAGCCGCTGCACCCCGATGTGATCGATCGGATGCTTGAGCGGCTCGGGGGCCGGGCCGTCGATCAGAGGCCGCTTGAGGTACTCGGTTTCGAGGACCTCACGGAATCGTTCTATGCCCCAGTCCTTGATCAAGAACTTCAGCCGGGCCTTCGACCGCAGCCGCCGGTAGCCGTAGTCGCGGAATACCGACGTCACGGCCTCCCAGACCTCGGGCACCTCGTCCAGTGGCACCCAGGCGCCGAGCCGCTGGGCCAGCATCGGATTGGTGGACAGGCCGCCGCCGACCCACAGGTCCAGGCCGGGTCCATGCTCGGGATGGTTGACGCCGATGAACGCGATGTCATTGATCTCGTGCGCGACATCCTGCAGGCCCGAGATCGCGGTCTTGTACTTGCGCGGCAGGTCGGCGAAGTCCGGCTTGCCGATGTAGCGGCGCACGATCTCGTCGATCGCCCAGGTCGGGTCGAGCACCTCATCGAGCGACTCACCGGCCAGCGGCGAACCCAGGATGACGCGGGGGCAGTCGCCGCACGCCTCGGCCGTCTGCAGGCCGACGTCGGCGAGCCGCCGCCAGATTTCGGGAACGTTTTCGACCTCGATCCAGTGCATCTGCACGTTCTGGCGGTCGGAAATGTCGGCGGTGTCGCGGCCGAATTCGGTCGAGATCTGGCCGACCGTGCGCAGCGCGGCCGCCGATAGCGCGCCGCCGTCGCAGCGCACCCGCATCATGAAGTACTTGGCTTCGAGCAGATCGGCGTTCTCGTCGCCGGTGAAGGTGCCGTCGTAGCCCTGTTCGCGCTGGGTGTAGAGCCCCCACCAGCGGAAGCGCCCGCGCAGGTCACTCTTGTCGATGCTGTCGAACCCGGCCTTGGCGTAGACGTTCTCGATGCGTTCGCGCACCTCGAGGGGGGCGCCGGCATGCTTCATCTCTTCGTTGGGGTTGAGTGGCTCCCGATCTCCCAGCGCCCACTGGCCCTCGTTGCGAGCCTTTGCGGGACGGGCTGTGGTCATTGAAGAGGTCTCCTTTTCGACATCGCAGGCATAGAAGCGCAGCTCACCGGTGGTATCGGCAGCGCAGATCCGATGCCAGCTGGGCGTACAGGTGGGCGGGTCTACGACATCAAGGAAGACAGCAACAGCTGCAAACACGCTTGAGATCAATGTGCCGCCGTGCCACGAGCGCAATGCGAAGGCTGGGCTGAGCGACGGTCACGCGACCATTGTGCCACGGGCGCGGACGGGCCGTGTCACCAGGTCGAATCTTGGCTCACGATGATTAAAACTACCGCGCAAGCCTGGGTGGACAGGTAAACAAACCCAAGAAACCCGGCTCCACCTGCCCGCCGTGGGATGATTTGGCATGGCACTTCGCGAGGAAGCGGTCGAGCTGCCCGGCCTGCAACCCGTCCACGGACGGCCGTTCGGGATGTACATCCACGTTCCGTTCTGCATAACACGTTGCGGCTACTGCGATTTCAACACCTACACCCCGGCCGAGTTGGGCGGTGTCAATCCCGATGCCTGGCTGGCGGCGCTGCGGACGGAGTTGAAGCTGGCGGCCGAGCGGCTATCCGGGCCGACCGTGAACACGGTGTTTGTCGGGGGAGGAACGCCGTCGCTGTTGGGTGGCGCGCGCGTGGCGTCGGTGCTGGACATGGTGCGCGAGCATTTCGCGCTGGCACCCGATGCCGAGATCACCACCGAGGCCAACCCGGAGTCGGCCTGGCCGGACTTCTTCGACGCCATCCGCGCGGCCGGCTATACGCGGGTGTCGCTCGGCATGCAGTCGGTGTCACCGAGAGTGCTGGGGGTCCTGGACCGCATTCACACGCCGAACCGATCGGCGGCTTCCGCCCGCGAAGCGTTGGCCGCGGGCTTCGAACACGTCAGCCTTGATCTGATCTATGGAACCCCGGGGGAGTCCGACGACGATCTGCTGCGCTCGGTCGACACGGCGATCGACACCGGCGTCGATCACGTGTCCGCCTACGCGCTGGTCGTCGAAGAAGGCACCGCGCTGGCCCGACGGGTTCGGCGCGGCGAGTTGGCGGCTCCCGACGACGACGTGCTGGCGCACCGCTATGAGCTGGTCGATGCCCGGCTGTCCGAGGCCGGAATGACCTGGTACGAAGTGTCCAACTGGGCGCGGCCAGGCGGTGAATGCCGGCACAACCTCGGCTATTGGGACGGTGGCCAGTGGTGGGGTGCGGGACCGGGAGCGCACGGGTATGTCGGCGCAACGCGTTGGTGGAATATCAAGCACCCCAACGCTTATGCGGAGATGTTGGCCGAGGCCGCGCTGCCGGTGGCGGGATTCGAGCGGCTGGACGCCGATGCCCTGCACACCGAAGACGTACTGTTGAAAACCCGACTGCGTCAGGGTCTTCCGCGTGACGTGCTGAGCCCCGGCGAGCGTGAACGCGCCGAAGGCGCGGTCGCCGACGGGTTACTGGTGTCCGACGCCGAGAGGTTCGTCCTCACGCCGCGCGGACGGCTGCTGGCCGACGCGGTCGTGCGGACGCTCCTGGGGTAGTTCTCAGATGCCCGGGAACCAGTGCGAGACTACGCGGTTGGTCTCGATATAAAGCGGAATCCCGATGGTGACGGTGTAGGAGAACGTCAGACCCAGAGATGCGGCCAGCGGCAAGGTCGGGCTTGCCTCGGGGATTCCCAGCCGCTGCACCGCCGGGACCGTGATGTAAGACGGCGCGCCACACAGCACCGCGAACAGCACATAGGTGCCAGGCTGAAAGTGGGTGTCGGTGAGGTAGGCGTCAGCCCAGTCCTCCACTGACAACAACTCTCTTCTCCTCTCGGCTCAACGCCGAGACGCGGTCGAAGGGGGCCAAGCTCGGGCGCCAGGGGACCTCACGGCCGCCGAGCAGAAGAGTCAGTCGGCCGTCAGTCCGTTGCTTGAACGGCCCCCAACTCGTTGGCGGTCGCCAGGGCGATCCGCGTGCTCGTCTCGTGTTTGGACAGGGGCCGCATGTGGTCCCATCCCTCGATCACCAGCCTCGGACTCTGGTCTTGGCCGCTGAACTCCTCCAGGAAATGACGGAGGGACTCACCCGTCGTGTGATCGACGAGGGGCACACGCGAGCTCAAGTGGAGATACACCGCCTGGGTACCCTGCGAAAGCTGCCCCAGCTCCCGAATCACGTGGAACAGGTTGAAGCACACAAGGGGACCATCCAAGTACAGGTGGTACGTGCCCTCATCGAATTCCCGTTCAGACACCGGATTGCGAAACAGACTGAGGAACCGGACCGCAAAATTCGGCTTGGCGGATTCCGAGCCGTTCCTTAGGGTGTGCCAGAGGCCCACGTACCACAGATTCAGTACCAACTCCAGGGCGATGCCGGCGGCGATGCCGATGAGCAGGTCCGTCGTCACGGTCACGAACAATGTGGTGCAGAAGACGACGAACTGCTCCGTCCCGACCCGCGCGACCTTGAGCCAAACCGCGGGCTTACACAGCTTGTAGCCGATGAAGACGAGGATGGCGGCCAGGACCGCCATCGGGACCATATCGATCACGTAGCGGCCGAACAGCACGAACGTCAGCAGGAAGCAGGCGTTGTAGAAGTTGGCCCACTGGGTCCGGCCGCCGGCCAGGACATTCGCCGTGCTCTTGACCATGCCGGGGATGATGGTCAAGCCACCGAGCAGGCTCGAGGCGCCGTTAGACACGCCCATGGCCAGCAAGGTCCGGTCCGGGTCGGACCGGCGGCGATAGGGGTCGATGTTGTCCACGGCCGCGATCGTCGCCAGGGACTCGGTCGCGTCGATCAAAAGCAGGGTGACAACCAGGTAGGCCAGGGGCAGCAACAGTGCGGCATCGGTGAATGCCTCACCGAACTGGGGGAAGATGACCCCGTGCTCGAGCGAATCGGGCACGTTGATCAGGTGGGA
This sequence comes from uncultured Actinomycetota bacterium, assembly GCA_963850895.1. GTDB lineage: Bacteria > Actinomycetota > Actinomycetes > Mycobacteriales > Mycobacteriaceae > Mycobacterium. The sequence continues at coordinate 202,730 of CAWKNK010000020.1, forward strand.
TGTGTCCAACTTCAGGATGAATGTGCTGACCACCGTGCCGCCGAGGAACACCCAGACCGGAGGCGGCATGACCTTCAGCAGCCGCCCGGGCAGGGCCGACAGCACGAACAGCGCCGCCAGGCAACCAACCCCCAGGGCGAAGTCCCGGTAGTTCATCGACGGCACATGGCGGGGCACGTCGCCCAGGACCGCCCAGAATTCGTGTGCCTCGAACTTCACTCCCATGAAGAGAGGAATCTGCTTGACGATGATCATCAGGCCGATCGCCGCCAGCATGCCCTGGATCGCCGCGGCCGGGAAGATGGCGCTCAGGCGGGCCACCTTCAACTTGGCAAGGATCACTTGCAACACGCCCGCGATGGCGATGGCGACCAGGACCAGAGGGTATCCCACGGCAAGCAACTCGGATGTAGAGGCGCCTCGCCCTAGGCGGGCGTGTCCCAGGTGGATCATGCCGGCGAACAGGACCGGCGCCAGTCCCGCGGCCGGGCCGCTGATGGTCACATACGAGCCGCCCAAAAACGGCAGGACGAAACCGGCGATGATCGCCGACATGATCCCGCAGATCGGCGGTGCACCCGAGGTGATCGCGATTCCCATCGAGAACGGCAGCGAGATCATGGCCACCGTGAAACCTGAGCGGAGGTCGTAGCGCCAGTGTTTGAGACCGGCTAGGCCATTGCGGGGCTTTTCGGTCGGAACGGCTGCCGGAACGGTTATAGCCTGTTGCATCGGTGAGCCCCTCTCAACAGCGGCTCGAATACGTTGTGGGTGAAATTCTCCCGGGACTCATGCAGCATCCTCCCCGTGGCGCCCTTGGCGACCTGAGTTAAGTGGGCTTTACGAACAATTGACACCACATTTACGAACAATTGACACCGCGCACTGTGGTAGCACGGAAACAGCCAGTCAGCTTCCGGGTGTCGGGGTGGGTAGTACGTCCAGCTGGCAAGCGTCGCGACGAGTGGCCGAATTAGTGCTCATGGTCACCGGCCTTACGGTGCGAGAGCCTGTGCGGCTAGAACGGTCAGGACTACCTACGAAGACGTCTTTGAGGATTACCCACCGTGGTGCGCATGCTGCTCGGGTAGCGCCGTTTCAGGTGATCGCGAACCAGCGCCCCACCATGCGGGCGATCTCGATGTAGAGCGGGATCCCGATCCTGACGTTTGTCAGGTAACCGGGAACCAGTGGCCGACCGCGCGGGCGATCTCGATGTAGAGCGGGATTCCGATCGTGACGTTGTAGGAAAACGTCAAACCCAGTGATGCGGCCAAAGGCAGGGTTGGGCTGGCCTCGGGGATCGCCAGCCGCTGGACGGCAGGGACGGCGATGTAGGACGCCGCGCCGCAAAGCACTGCGAACAGCACGTAAGTTCCCATCTTGAACTCAGCGTGGGTGAGGTAGGCGTAGGTATGGGCGACGATGATCCCCAGCGGCGCAAAGATATTCGGCGCCAGCACAGCAAAGACGATGAAACCGGGGCCCGCCGTTCGCAGGTCTCGCAGCTTCCGGGAGGCCGTCATGCCCATCTCGAGCAGGAACAGGCACAGCACGCCCTGGAATGCCAACACGAAGAACCTGTCGTCGTCTGCAACGACCTTCTGTCCCTGCAGCCCACTGACGAGGCCGATGATGATTCCACCGAAGAGGAGGACGAGCCCAGGGTTGAGGAACACTTCCTGCAGGAGGTCACGGTTGAAGATCGACATCTTCTTGCGACTCAAGGGGATCTCGTCGGGCTCCCAGTCGGGATGCTCCCTTTTTTCCATCGAGAACTCCAGCTCCTGCTCGATCCCCCGTTCGTGCTGGGCCTCGAGGCTCTCGCCGTACGCGGGCTGCTTGGCCGTACCGGGCCCGACCCCGACCTTGACCGGCGGGGTGTAGCCGGGCTCGTCGGCCATGTTCCCCGCCGAGTCCATCCCGCGGTGGCGTAGTCGCGCCACCAGGTACAGCGCCACCAGGCAGCCGGGGATCTCCATGACGGCCAGCATCACGGGCATGTAGGCGTTGAAGGCGATGCCAACGGCGCCCAGGACGGCCACGCAGGTGGCGAACGTTCCCGCCGAGTCCGACCCGTAATACCCCGCGACCGTGGCTCGGTCGATTCGTCGAAGGGAGGTCAGCCAATTCAGCAGCAGGTAGGCGATACCGCCGATGACGAAGTTGAGCACGAAGCCCAACACCATGAAGCCCACGATCACCCCGACGCTGCCGGCGCTGATCTTGGCGAGTTCTTCACCGCCGTGCCAGCCGATGGCCAGCAGCAGGTACATGGTCAAGCCCTGATAGATCACATAGGGAAATTCGAAGCGCACCTTCAGGATCGGAATGAGAAATCCGAAGTAGAAGAACAGCAGGAGCGGCTTGAACAGGTTGTGGGTGAAGTTCTGCCAAAACTCGTGCAGCATTCGATGCCTTCCTCGATAAGCGTGGCGATCAGGGAAAGCACCGTCCGCAAGCGGAGCCACCACGAACATCCCGACGACCGTGGAAAACTTATCCTCGCCGGTGGCAAACCGCCACTCGAATGCTAAGCATGGGGTACAGGCGTGTTGAAGCGTTGCGGACGGACCGACGCCCAGCAAAACCGCTGGTCAGAGGCTTGTGACTGGTGATCTTTCGAACGCGCTGCGATGGCGCGGCAGGCGTGGATTTGGTGTGAAAGTACTGTGTATTTGCTGTGGGGTCAACGCGGAATCAACGCGCCGACGAAATAAGTGAGGGTCTGACCCCGACGCCCTTCTTGCGGTGTGTCACCGACAGCCAGGCCAGTGGCGAGTAATGCGTGGTGATTTCCTCGAAACCGTCGACGCGGGTAACCCTGAGCACACCGGTCTCTTGGTTGATTTCGAGCTCGTCACTCTCGCCGCCCTGGATTTCTTCGCCGTTCGCAAGCCGGATTACGAACATGGTCTTCCTCTCGAATCGTTGGGCGGTAGGTAGCCATCAGGCGGGTCATTCGCGTTGCGCCTCGCGCCGCCCGGCATGGGGTGAAGCCATCCTCGAACGTCCGCACAGGAGTTCACCCGCGACTCCTTCACACCCGCCGATGGAGCTTGCCGAGCCACCGCGCCCAACTAAATCCCCGGTCAGCGGGTCGCAGGGTTAGACAGTGATTTTAGGAGAAGTCCCGTTACCGTGGCCCGTCGCTGCGCGGCGACGACGTAAACGGTTGGGAAACGTTTGGGGTGTCGATGTTCACAGACCGGGTCGTGGGTCCGACGGCGACAGCTTTGCCGCACCCTCTACCTGGGGAAACGGGGCTCTGCCGGGCGCACCCGGTTCAACCGTCGCCGCGCCCGCGGGATGGCTGGCGCTTTAACTCCAAGAGAGTATTAGCTGGACGGCGGGATTTGACGGGCACGCCGCGGGGATCGGTTGCCCGCCCTTAGATAGGTTAGGCTACATTTACTAACCGTGACCGAGGTCAGCGTTCAGACGAGTTCCGCGGGCTCCACGTCATCGCCGATTCTGCTTTCCGCACATATCGACCCGGCCGACCTGGCCGCCGAGCTGGCCGCGCTGCTGCCCGAACAAGTCGGCGAGGAATACCTGCTCTACGAGCGCGGCGGTCAATGGGTGCTGGCCAGCGGTGTGCGCGCGATGATCGAGCTGGACAGCGACGAAGTGCGCGTTATCCGGGACGGCGTGACGCAGCGGCAACCGTGGTCGGGGCGGCCCGGGCCAGTCCTGGGCGAAGCCGTTGACAGGCTGTTGCTGGAGACCGACCAACTCTTCGGGTGGATCGCCTTCGAGTTCGGCGTCTACCGGTACGGGCTGCAGCAGCGCCTGGCGGCGGGAACCCCGCTGGCCCGGGTGTTTTGGCCACGCACTCGCATCGTGGTGACCCGGGAGGAGGTCCGGCTGTGGGGCGCGACCGTCGCCCATCGCGACGCAATCCTCGGCTTGCTGGCCCACGGTGTGCCCGAGGTGCGCCGGGCTCGTGCCGTCGACGTCATCGCCGACCCTTCCGGATATCGCGATCGGGTGGCGTCGGCCGTCGGCGAGATCGCGGCGGGCCGCTACCACAAGGTGATCCTGTCCCGTTGCCTGGAAGTGCCTTTCCCACTGGACTTCCCGTCCACCTACCGGCTGGGTCGTCGACACAACACCCCGGTGCGGTCATTCTTGTTGCGGCTGGGCGGAATTCGCGCTGTCGGCTACAGTCCCGAACTTGTCGCGGCCGTCCATGACGACGGCATCGTGGTCACCGAGCCGCTGGCGGGTACCCGCGCGCTGGGTCGCGGTGTGACGCGCGACCGGCAGGCGCGGGACGATCTGGAATCGAATTCCAAAGAGATTGTCGAACACGCGATTTCGGTGCGAAGCTCGCTTCGGGAGATGACCGAGATCGCCGAACCAGGCAGCGCGGTGGTCACCGACTTCATGACGGTGCGGGAGCGGGGGAGCGTTCAGCACCTCGGCTCCACGGTCAGCGGGCGGTTGGGTCCGTCGAACGACCGGATGGACGCACTGGAAGCGCTTTTCCCGGCGGTCACCGCGTCGGGCATCCCGAAAGCGAGCGGCGTGGAAGCGATCCTGCGCCTCGACGAGGGCCCGCGCGGACTGTATTCGGGAGCGGTCGTGATGTTTTCGGCCGATGGCGGCCTGGACGCGGCGCTGACGCTGCGGGCGGCCTACGAACGCGACGGCAAGACGTGGTTGCGGGCCGGGGCGGGCATCATCGAAGAGTCCACGCCCGAGCGTGAATTCGAAGAGACCTGTGAAAAGCTGTCCACGCTCGCGCCGTATCTGGTTGCGCGCCCGTAGCGCCCGCTCGACTGATCGGTGGCCGGCTGAGGCCGCCGCGGCGTGGTGGGCGCCCCTTTGGGCATAGGGACCTTTGGCCCTAGTTGGCCGAGTTTCCGGCGTGTCATCTTTATGTAACCGCATGACACAGATACATTGCGCGTTACTTGACGGCACACATAACTGGAGGCCTTTGTGTCCAAGGACCTGACTAACCTGCAGCTACTCCACGAACTCGAGCCTGTGGTCGAGGACCTGGTTAACCGGCACCTTTCGATGTTCAAAGAGTGGAATCCGCACGACTATGTCCCGTGGTCGGACGGCAAGAACTTCTACGCGCTGGACGGTCAGGATTGGGAGCCCGGGCAAAGCCGGCTGCCCGACGTCGCGCAGGTGGCGATGGTGCAGAACCTGCTGACAGAGGACAATTTGCCGTCGTATCACCGCGAGATCGCGATGAACTTCAGCATGGATGGCCCCTGGGGGCAGTGGATCAACAGGTGGACGGCCGAGGAGGCCAGGCACAGTACGGCGCTGCGCGACTACCTGGTGGTCACCCGCGCCGTCGACCCGGTGGCGCTGGAGAAGCTACGTCTGGAGCAAATGACCAGGGGTTTCAGCCCGGGGCAGAATCAGCAGGGCGACATGTTTGCCGAGAGCCTGTTCGACTCGGTCATGTACGTCTCGTTCCAGGAGCTGGCCACCCGGGTTTCCCACCGCAATACCGGTAGGGCCTCTCAGGACCCGCTCGCGGAGCGGCTGATGGCCAGGGTGTCCCACGACGAGAACCTGCACATGATCTTCTACCGGGACGTCAGCGCGGCAGGTCTGGACATCGCCCCGAACCAGGCGATGAAGTCGGTGCACCGGATCTTGCGCAACTTCAGGATGCCCGGATTCACGGTGCCGGAATTCAGGCGCAAGGCGGTGATCATCGCCGTCGGCGGCGTCTACGACCCGCGCATCCATCTCGACGAGGTGGTGATGCCGGTGCTCAGGAAGTGGCGCATCTTCGAACGCGAAGACTTCACCGGCGAGGCCGCGCGGATGCGCGACGATCTCGCCGTGTTGGTCAAGGAGCTCGAGCAAGCCTCCGACAAATTCGACGAATCCAAGCAGCGCTATCTCGAGCGCGAGGCCCGCAAAACCGAAAGAATCACCGCCAGCAAAGTGCTTCAAACGGAAGGGACGCTGACCTTTAGCGGGCACTGACGCGGCCGCGACGCAGCCGAGGCCCTCCGTGACGGTCGACTGCACGCCCTACCCGTGCACCGGGGCTTAGGGCCGTCCCGAAGGACGGAGCGCACCCGTTCAGGCCGAAGAGCTGGACTCGAGATAGTCGGCGAGGATGCGGCTCACGAGTGACTCGATGTTGGACTCGATCGACGACGCGAGCGTGGCGGTGACCGTCGCCACGGCTTGAGTCCGGAATCGCACCAACATGGTGATCAGCTCGGCGATCTCGGCATCTGCCGGCAGGGGCTCGCCCGGCTTGATGCGGTCCAGCACGTGCTCGGCTCCGGCGCGCACCAGCATGTCACTGATCTTGTCGATTTCCGGCACGATCTGCTCGTGTAGGTCGACGAGCTTCTCCAATTTGACGCCGTAGCCACGGATTTCGTTGAACGCTTCGATCAGTTTGGGACGGGTAACGGTGGCTCGCGCCCCATCGACCCGGATAACATGCAGCGCTACCAGGCGCTCGAACGCGTCCGGGTCGTCGACGAGCAGCTGCGCGTCGACCAGCGGCATGGTCTCTGGTTTCTCGGTGGTCCAGGTGCCCACGATGGCCGTCTCCAGGCCCAGCACGTCACCAAGGTTCTTGCCTTCCTCCCAGGCGCTGAGCATTTCGCGCACGTGCGCGATGGTGTATCCGCGGTCGAGCATCGAGGTGATCAGCCGCAGCCGGGTCAGGTGGGTGTCGTTGAACAATGCGATGCGGCCGACGCGCAACGGCGGTGGGAGCAATCCGCGGTCGCGGTAGACCCGGATGTTGCGGGTGGTGGTGCCCGCCAGCCGGGCCAGGTCGTCGATCCGATACTCGCCGGATGCGGGGACGCCGTGGGGGTGGCGGACCGCCGCGTCGAAAAGCTGCGAGACCGCCGTCTCGATCAACTGCCGGTATTCCCGCGATTGGCGCCGAACGCGCTTGGGCGCGCGCCGCACATTGTGCAGCACGCTGGCGATCGTGCCGGGTTCGGGTCTTGAAGAACGGTCGAGCGGGCGGTCCGGTGCCATGCGTCAGCCCGACGAGACGGCGTAAGCCTGGGTGCGGCGCGCCACCGCCCGGTAGTCCTCGTAGCGGAAATCCCTCATCTGGCGAAGATACTGCGTCGCGAAACCCGGGTACATCGACCCGTTGTATCCGTCCTTGGTGAGGTACCAACTGCGGCAGCCGGACATCCACGTCGTCTTGGCGAGGCGGCGCTGGAGGCTGTCGTTGTGGCGACGCTGAACCTCTTCGCGCACATCGAGATAGCGCAAGTCGTTGCCGAGGATGGCGGTGATACCGCGCACCGCGTACTCCAGCTGACCCTCGATGTAGACCAGCAGTGAGTTGTGGCCCGGCCCGGAGTTGGGTCCGGTCATAACGAACAGATTCGGATAGCCGTGCACGTTGATGCTCTTGTAAGCCTGTGCGCCACCGGCCCATTCGTCGGCCAGCGACCGGCCACCGAGCCCGGTGACCGCAAAGGGCGGTCCGGTTAGATGAACGTCGTAGCCGGTGGCGAATACGATGCAGTCGAGGTGGTGCTCGATGCCGTCGCTGGTGCGAATGCCGACGGGGCTCAGGGTGGCGATCGGCCAGTCGATGAGCTTGCAGTTGTCGCGCTGCAGGGCGGGGTAGTAGTCGCTGGAGACCAGCATGCGCTTGCACCCCGGCCGGAAGTCCGGCGTCAGCTGGCGCCGCAGCCACCGATCCTTCACCTGAGCGCGCAGGTGTGCCCGCCCCAGACGCGCGGCCAGCGACGTCAAGGGCGTGTCCCATACCAAAGCCGTGGCGCTGGCCTCGTGACCCCAGAACAACGCCTGCCGCGCAAACTGCTGGGCGGCAGGCACTTTGGCGAACAGGGTCTGCACGGCCGGCGGGGTGGCGACGTCCAGGCGCGGCAGCACCCAGCACGGGGTGCGCTGAAACACCTTGACGAACCCGGCCTGCTTCACCAACTCGGGGATGATCTGGATAGCGCTGGCACCGGTGCCGATGACGGCGACCCGCTTACCGGCGAAATCGTAGTCGTGGTCCCAGCGGGCGCTGTGAATCTTGTGTCCGCGATAGCTGTCCAGGCCGCGGATGTGGGGGAAGCTGACGTCCGACAGCGGCCCGGAAGCCAGCACGACGGTGCGTGCGCGGAATCGCTTGCGGCGTTTGGTGGTTGCGGTCCAGACGCCGTTATCCTCGTCGAAGGCGAGGTCGCTGACCTCATGGCCGAATCGGATGTGGCGGCGGATGTCGAATCTGGTGGCCACGTCTTCGAGATGGCGGTAAATCTCCGGGGCAGGGGAGTAGCTACGCGACCAGGTGGGGTTCTTGACGAACGAGTACGAATACAGCAGCGAGGGGACGTCACAGCTCGCGCCGGGATAGGTTGTGTCGCGCCAGGTTCCGCCGACCCGGTCGCCGCGTTCCAGGATCACGATGTCGTCGACTCCGGCGTCGGCCAATCGGATCGCCGCTCCCAGTCCGGTGAAGCCGGCTCCGATGATGAGCACCGCATGGGCGCGGTCGTCTGCCATGGTCAAGCCGCCGGCCGGTAGGTGAGTTCTTTGAACCAGCTGGGTACCGGTTTGAGCAAGGGTTTGGGATAGCGGTCGGACAGCCACACCATGGAGTTGGCCAACAGGTGATACGGGTGAGCGGGGTTGACGACCATCGCGGCGTGCCGCTTGAGCAGTTGATAGGCGGGCACCCGCGAGGTGCGCTCGCCCCGCTCGCCGAGCTGCTTGAAGCGTTTGACCGCGTTGTAGAGGCGCTCGGGCTCCATACCCATGCCGGCCATCTCGTTGCGGACCCGATTGAGCAGGGGGATGTACATGAGGGTCCCGACGATCACGCCCGGCGAGGCGACGGTGCCGACGAACTCGATGGCCAGCTTGCGCGCCTTGGCGTGGCCGATCATGTCGAGCACCGCGAAATCGACCGCGATGTGACGTGATTCGTCGTTGTTGATCTTCTCGAAGACCTGATGGCAGACCGGGTCTTTCACGGTGTCGAGCAGAAACTTCAGCAGCGCGCCGTCGAGGGCGACCTCGAGCATGGGAATGACCGTGCCCAGCACCGACAGCGGCATGTCGTCGGAGTAGGTGTCGAGCCACTGGATGGCCAGCCTGATGTTGACGTTCGGCTTGGGAACTTCGCCGTCGTCGAGCATCCCCCAGCGTTTCATCAGCGCCATCTCGGCGTTGGCGTGGCGTTGCTCCTCGGCGTGGAAGTACCGGTAGATCTCCGCCAGCGTGGGGTTGGGCGCCTTCTTGGCCAGCGCCGCGAATCCGCGGGCGCCCACGTTCTCGATCCAGCACAGGTCGGCCATGAACGCCTTGAGCTTGGGGCGGAATTCGGGCCGGATGGTATCGGCGCCGGGCGCGTCCCAATCGATATCAGCGAGCGCCCACTGTCGATCCTTGATCTTTGCGAGCATGGCTTCCATGTCGATGGCCACCGGGAGCTCCTTTGCGTTGGGTGATCAGGGCAGGTTGATTCGGGATACCAGGCCGGCCGCACGCGTATAGGCTTGCGGGGCCAGGCGTTTGATGCTCCAGCCGATCTTGGCGTCGAGTTGCGGCATGCAGTACAGCTCGCCGCGGTCGTGTGCGTCCAGGCAGATCCGCGCGACTTTCTCCGCCGAGAATCCGGTCCAGCGCATCAACTTATTGGCCAGCTCGCTGGATTCCTGGCTGATGCGGCCGGACTCGACGATGTTCGTCTTCACGAAGGTCGGGCACAGCACGGTGACTCGCACCGAGGTGCCGGCCAATTCGGCGGCCAGCGTCTCCGAAAGTGACAGCACACCAGCCTTGCTGACGTTGTAGGCGGCCATGCCCGGGGCCGCGCCGAACGCCGCCGCCGAGGCCACGTTGATGATGCCCCGGGGGGCGTGCGACCGACCGGCCTCCCGCAGGATCGGGGTGAACACGTGGCAGCCGTGAATGGGTCCCCACAAGTTGATGCCCAAGGTCCACACCCAATCGTCGAGGGGTGCATCGCCGATGGCCGCGCCGCCGGCACCGACACCGGCGTTGTTGATCACCAGCGTGGGCGGCCCGGAAAACCAGGCCTGAGATTGCTCGGCCAGCGCCTGCACGTCCTCGAATCGCGAGACGTCGCAACGGATGGCCACCGCTTTGCCGCCCTGTTCGGTGATCACGTCGGCCGTCCGCCGTGCGGCGGCTTCGTCGATGTCGCTGCAGACGACCGTGCCGCCGCGACGGCCGAGCTCGACGGCGAAGGCCGCACCGATACCGCTCCCGGCGCCGGTCACCACCGCCGACGCACCGCGGCTGGTCTTCGACCTGCCCAGCAGCCTGTCCAACATGGTCAGTGGACCTCCTCGATGAGGGTGCGCGCATCCTGCAACGCGTGGGCGATGAACCGCGCGACGTAGGTCACGGCCTTGGCGGCTTCGGGTGTCATGCGCGGCAATGCCTGGAAGACGTGCACCTGGTGCGGCCAGATCTGCAGTTCGCATCGGCCGCCCGCGGTTTGGATGTCGGCGGCGAGCTGACGGGCGTCGTCTCGGAGCATCTCCGCGCCGCCGACCTGGATCAGGGTCGGCGGAAGCGGCGGGCCACTTGCCACATTCAGCGTCAGCCGCTCGTGGGCCGGGTGGACGCCGGCGTGATACATGCCGACCAGGCGGGCCGCGTCGGCGGCACGGATCGCGGGATCGCGACGCATCCGTTCACGGGCGAGGCAGAGCGCGAAGGTGATGTCGTACAGCGGCGAGAACAGCGCCAGCGCGGCGGGGTGATCGAGGGCGACGTCGGGTTGCAGCATCAGGTCGACGGCCAAATGGCCGCCCGCCGAATCCCCGGCTACCACAATTTGTTTCGGCGATACACCGCGCGTTTCCACCAGCCAGTCCCAGCCCGCCCGGACGTCGTTAGCAGCGGTGGGGAAGCGGTGGCGGGGTGCGAGCCGGTAATCGATGCTGAACACGGGCAAGCCGGTCAACGACGACAGCCACGATGTGAACCGCCGGTGGGTCTTTGGCGAACACACGGCGTAACCGCTGCCGTGCACGTAGTAGATTGCTTCGGCGACGGTCGACGAGCGAGCTTGCTCGCGAGGAGAGCCGGCGCCCACCGGGTGAGCGGTGGTGGGCGATCGCGGGGCCTCGCTCGTCGGCGTTCGCGGTCCGTAAACCCATTCGCCTTTGACGCGGCGGCCGTCGGGCAGCTTCGTGTCGACGTGTTCGACGCGTGTGCCCGCCAGCGAGGGGCCGAACGTTCCCATGATCCTGGCGATGATCTGGCGCGATAGCCACAAGCCCCATGCCCGCTCGGGCGGTATCAGGCCCGTGACAGGCCGCAGGGTGTAAGCACTTACCGCTGCCGCGCCGCGGGACCGCAATGACCCACGAGCCGGAACGCCGTCCGCCATGAACGCAGTCAATACGAAATGGTGACATTAGTCAATGGCAGCTTTTGCAGAGTCCGCGGCCTGGGCATGTTTCGCGGCCCGGTGTTGTTGCGAACATGAACAAGTCTGGTCGGGTGGGTAGCCGGGGCGGATGGCAACAGCTTTCCACTTCGCATGGAAAAACCTGCGCGGCAGGCGGATTGATGAAAAGTCATGGAGGGCGCGAGGCTCTGCGCCCCAACGGTTGATTGATAACCCAGGCTTCAGGTACGAAGGGGAACGTGACCGGAAGCGGGACGACGGACCTCCACGGTCCCAGGGGGCAGCTAGATGTGTTTCGCGGTACTGCCGCCGAAGGTCAACTCCGAGCGCCTGTACGCGTGAGACGAACTGGCCAACGAGCTGCACAGCCACGGCGGCTAGCTTCGAGTCGGTGATCTCGGTGCTTTTCAGCTTCGGGTCCGTGCCCGCGATCTGTGTTCAGCCAAAGCCCCTATCCGACCGGGGTTCCGTGCGTCACCCAACGCGGCACCTCCCCGCAGAAGTCGTGGCCGTTGATCAGCGCCACCCGGCCCCTGTTTGCATCGCTGGGATTCGCCGAGGCATCCCTGGAGACGATCGTGCGCGACGCGGGAGTGACGCGCGGTGCCTTGTATCACCACTTCGCCGACAAGACAGAGCTATTCGCGGCATTCTTCGAGCAAGTGGAAGGCGAGATGGCCGCCCGAATGGGGGAGGCCGTCGCGGCCGCGGGGAAATCCGATCCGGTCGAGATCATGCGGCTTTGCGCGGGCCTTTGGTTGGACGCGTGCGCCGATCCTGAGGTTCAACGCATCGTCTTGCTGGAGGCGCTAGCGGTGCTGGGATGGGAACGCTGGAGCGACATCGGGCACCGATACAACATCGGATTCGTGACAGCGCTGCTCACCGACGCCATTGAGTCCGGCAGTATCCCGCGCCAGCCCGTCGAGGCAACGGCCCTGACGGTCATGGGGGCGCTGCGTGAGGCGACGCTCTACATTGCCCGCGCGGACAATCATCGCCAAGCACGCGCGGACGCCGGCGAGGTGATGGACAGGCTCCTCAATGCGTTACGCGCCAACAACATCGGCTAACACGGGTCTGGTCAGCTCGGCCGCGCCGATGCTGGTGGGGCCGAAATCTGGCTAGCGATGCCCTTCTTGTCGATCTTGCCGATCGGTGTGGTGGGCAGCGTTGCCATCGGGACCAGCACGTCGGGCCGGGCATGGGCGGCCACGCCACGCTGGTCGAGGTAGGCGTTCAGTTCCGCCAGCGTCACCGTCGGACCGGTGAAAACGACTGCCGCGCAGATCGTTTCGCCCAGATATGGATCGGGCAGCGGCACCGCGGCCGCCGAGAAGATCGACGGGTGGCTGAGCATCTGCTCCTCGAGGTCCGCCGCGGAGATGGTTTCACCGCCACGGCATATCACGTCCTTGACCCGCCCGGTCACCGTCAGATAGCCGTCGTGCCGGAGCCGGATCAGGTCACCGCTGCGGAAGAAGCCGTCGGGGTCGAAGCAGCGTTCGTTGTCGCGCTCGGCGCGGTAGTAGCCGTTGAGCGTGTACGGCCCGCGCACCAGCAGCTCGCCTTCCTCGCCCGGTGCCACGGGTTCGCCGTCGGCGTCGACGACGCGCAATTCGTCGCCCGCGCACAACGGCCGCCCCTGGGTGTGGTCGATGAGCTCGGGCGGATCGTCCAGGCGGGTGTAGTTCAGTAGCCCCTCCGCCATCCCGAACACCTGCTGCAGCCCCGGGGTCAACGCGGCGCGGATCAGGCGGGCGTCGTCGGGCTCCAGCTTTGCCCCGCCAACTTGCAACAGCCGCAATGATTTCGGTGTCACCGGCTCCCACTCGCAGGCTCGTGCCCACAGTTTGGCCAGGGCCGGCACCAGGGCGGTGACCGTGACGCCGTGGCGCTCGATGGCGGCGAAGGCGGCCTCGGGGCTGGGGTCGGTGCCGAACACGGTGGTGGCGCCCACCGTCATCGCGCCGAGCAGCCCGGGGCAGGCCAGCGGGAAGTTGTGGCCGGCCGAGAGCGCCACCAGATAGACGTCGTCGGCGGTGAGCCGGCACACCTGCGCGCTGGCGGTCGCGTTGAACACGTAATCGTCGTGGGTGCGGGGGATCAGTTTGGGGGTACCGGTGGTGCCACCCGAAACCAGAAGCAACGCGGGCGATCCCGGATCGCGCGGGGGTGCCGGGGGCGGGGTGGTGGCCTCATCGCGCAGCTGCGCCCACGACGTGAACGGGCCCGGGTCGCCGTCGACGATGACGTGCTCGAGCGTCGGGTGGTTTTCGACGAGTTCGCGCGCCATGGCGCGGTAGTCGAAACCGTTTGCCGCATCGGCGATCACCAACCCGGTGGCCTGGCTGACGTCGGCGAAATGTCCCAATTCGGCCGCCCGGTGGCCGGGCAGACACATCACCGGGATGGCGCCCGCCCGCAGCAGCCCGAAAAGCGCCATCGCGAACTGGCAACCGTTCGGCAGTTGCAACAACACCCGCTCGCCCGGCGCGATGCCCAGACCCCGCAGTCCTGCGGCGGCGCGGTCGGCGTGCTCGTCGAGCTGGGCATAGCTCACGCCCGCGCCGTCCACGGCGTCGAGCACGGCCGTTCGGTCGGGCCAGCGCCGCGCCGCGTCGCTCAGGATGGTGTCCAGGCTTCGTCCCGCCCAGTAGCCGGCCGCACGATAGGCGGCGGCCCGATCGGCGGGGAACGGAACGAACCCGTCGAGGGCCCCGGCGAGGGGCTGCCGTGTGTTCGCGGTCATCGAGGTCCTCAGGCGGGGGGCGTAGTAGCGGCGATCCGTGAGTAAGGATAGGGTAACCAAAAACTTAGGGCAGCCTGTGCTAATTCAGGGAGGGTTCGTGGTGCGTGCCTCGGCGCGCTCGGAAGACGTCCGGGCAGAGGTAGCCGAACTGCTCGGCGTCGATGTCGAAGACGTCCACCCAAGTTCCAACCTCATCGGCCAGGGCCTGGACTCCATCCGGATCATGACCCTGGCGGGGCGTTGGCGCCGCCAGGGCATCGCCGTCGATTTCGCCACACTGGCCGCCACTCCGACCATCGAGGCCTGGTCCGAGCTGGTAACCGCCGACTCGCCGGCCGAAGTCGCCGACCAGCAGGCCCCACCCGCCCAGGCGGAGGACGCGGCGGGCGAACCATTCCCGCTGGCCCCGATGCAGCACGCGATGTGGGTCGGCCGCCAGGACAACCTGCAGCTCGGCGGGGTGGCCGGACACCTCTACGTCGAATTCGACGGTGGCCCGCTCGATCCCGAGCGTCTGCGCGCGGCGGCCGCGGCGCTGGCCCGGCGCCATCCGATGCTGCGGGTGCGGTTCCTGCCCGACGGCACCCAGTGCATCGCGGCGACCGGGGTGGCCGACGCATTCCCGGTCGCGGTCGAGGATCTGCGCCACTTGGGTGGCAACGAGGTCGATCAGCGGCTGGCGGCCATCCGCGACGCCAAATCGCACCAGCAGCTCGACGGTGCGGTGTTCGAGCTCGCATTGACGCGGCTGCCCGACGGACGTTCGCGCCTGCACGTCGACCTGGACATGCAGGCCGCCGACGCGATGAGCTATCGCACCCTGATGGCCGACCTGGCCGCCCTGTACCTCGGTCACGACCTGCCGGCATTGGGTTACACCTACCGGCAGTACCGGCACGCCGTCGAGGCGGAGGAGGCGCGGCCGCAACCGGCCCGCATCGCCGCCCGGGAGTGGTGGGCGCAGCGCATCCCGCAGCTGCCCGACCCGCCGACGCTTCCCACCACCGGCGACCGCCGCTCGCATAAGAGCACCCGGCTCTGGCACTGGCTGGACCCGGAAACCCGCGACGCCCTGTTTTCGCGCGCCCAGGCCCGCGGGGTCACCCCGGCGATGACGCTGGCCGCCTCCTTCGCCAATGCCTTGGCGCGCTGGTCGACCACCTCCCGGTTCCTGTTGAACGTGCCGCTCTTCGGGCGCCAGCCGCTGCACCCCGACGTCGACTCGCTGGTCGGCGATTTCACCTCCTCGCTGCTGCTCGACGTCGACCTCACCGGCACGCGCACCCCCGCGGGGCGGGCAGAGGCCGTGCAGGAGGCGATGCGGACCGCCGCCGCCCATTCCGCCTATCCCGGGCTGTCGGTGCTCCGGGACCTCAGCCGCCACCGCGGCACCCAGGTGCTGGCGCCGGTGGTCTTCACCAGTGCGCTGGGACTGGGCGCACTGTTCAGCCGTGAGGTCACCGCCCAATTCGGCACACCCGCGTGGATCATCTCCCAGGGCCCGCAGGTGCTGCTCGACGCTCAGGTCACCGAGTTCGACGGCGGCGTGTTGGTGAATTGGGATGTGCGCGAGGGCATTCTCGCCCCGGGTGTCGTCGACGCCATGTTCGCCTACCACATCGACGAACTGCTCAGGCTGGCCTCCGCCGACGACAGCTGGGATGCGCCCGGGCCGTCGCCGCTGCCGGACACGCAGCGCGCGGTGCGCGACGCAGTCAATGGCCGTACCGCCGAGCCCAGCGGAGAAGCGTTGCACGACGGGTTCTTCCGGCAAGCCGAGCAGCGGCCCGACGCGCCCGCGGTATTCGCCAGCTCCGGTGACCTCAGCTACGCGCAGCTGCGCGACCAGGCGCTGGCGGTGGCGGCCGCGTTGCGCGCGGCAGGCGTCGGCGCCCGCGACACGGTCGCGGTGATGGGCCCGAAAACCGCCGAGCAGGTGCCGGCGCTGCTGGGCATCCTGGGTATCGGTGCGGTTTATCTGCCCATCGGCGTCGACCAGCCGCGCGACCGCGCGGAGCGCATCCTGCAAACCGGCGCGGTGCGCCTGGCCCTGGCGTGCGGCGGGCAGCGGCTGGGACTGCCGGTGCCCGAACTCACCCTCGCCGATGTGTTGCGCGAGGCGCCCGTCACCACCGACATTTCGAGAATCGATCCCGCCGGGCTCGCCTACGTGTTGTTCACCTCCGGCTCGACCGGCGAGCCCAAGGGCGTCGAGGTGACGCACGACGCCGCGATGAACACCGTGGAATTCATCGCCCGCCACTTCGAGATCGGCCCCGCGGACCGATGCCTGGCCCTGTCCACGCTAGAAGGCGACATCTCGGTGATGGACATCTTCGTCACGTTGCGCACGGGCGGGTCGATCGTGGTGGTCGACGAAGCCCAGCGCCGCGACCCCGACGCCTGGGCCCGGCTCATCGACACCCACAAAGTCACCGTGCTGCACTTCATGCCGGGCTGGCTGGAGATGCTGATCGAAGTCGGACGCGGAAGGCTGTCGTCGGTGCGGGTGATTCCCACCGGCGGGGACTGGGTGCGACCCGAGGTGGCGCGCCGCCTGCGCGCCGAGGCGCCCAACCTGCGGTTCGCCGGCCTGGGCGGCGCGACCGAAACCCCGGTCCACAACACCATATTCGAGGTTGCCGATCCCTACGCGCTGCCGTCGGACTGGACCGCCCTGCCCTACGGCGTGCCGCTTGCGAACAACGCCTGCCGCGTCGTCAACGACGCGGGCGACGACTGCCCCGACTGGGTCGCCGGCGAGCTGTGGGTGTCCGGTCGCGGCATCGCGCGGGGTTATCGCGGCCGTCCGGATCTCACCGCGGAGCGCTTCGTCGAGCATGCGGGACGAAGGTGGTACCGCACCGGTGACCTGGCCAGGTATTGGCCCGACGGCACATGCGAGTTCGTCGGCCGCGCCGATCACCGGGTCAAGATCAGCGGATATCGCGTCGAACTCGGCGAGATCGAGGCCGCGTTGCGGCGGCTGCCGGGGGTGGCGATAGCGGTCGCCGCCCCGCTCCCCGGATCCGGCGGAGCCGACGTACTGGCCGCCGCGGTCTGCCCGGGGAGCTCCAGCGGTGCCGAGCTGACCGCCGAGCGGATTCGGGAGCTGATGGGCGAACTCGTTCCGGCGCATATGATTCCGCGTCACGTCGCACTGATCGAGCGCGTCCCCTTCACCGACGCAGGCAAGATCGACCGCCGTGCCGTCGCCCGCGATTTGGGGGCCGCGGTTTCGCTGAACGAGCAGCCCGGCTACCGCCCCCCATCGACGCCGCTGGAATCCGCCATCGCCGCGCTCCTCGGCGAGCTAGTCGGCGTGGACCAGGTCGGTCGTGACGATGACTTCTTTGCGCTGGGCGGCGATTCGGTGCTGGCCACCCAGGCCGTGGGTCGTATCCGGACCTGGCTGGACACCCCCCACATCATGGTCGCCGACATTTTCGCCACGAGAACCGTTGCCGCACTTGCCGATTTGCTCGCCAACCGCGAGCGGGACGACGCGCGGCTGGATCAGGTGGCCGAGCTGTACCTCGAAGTCATCCACATGGACGCCGACACGGTGCTATCGGCTTCTCGCCAAACCGGGAAATCCGGGACGGCGCAATGACATCCGACCCCGTGCTGAGTATGCCAACCGAGTTCGCGTCCTGGATCAAGCGCGTGCCCAGTAGGAACGGGAGCCCGCGTGCCGGCGCAACCGTCGTGTTTCCGCACGCCGGGGCGGCCGCGGCAGGCTACCGCACGCTGGCCACCGCTCTGGCCGCGGGCGGCGACGCCTACATCGTGCAGTACCCGCAGCGCGCGGACCGCCTGAGCCACCCGGCCGCCGACACCGTGCATGACCTTGCCCGGGGCCTGTTCGACGCGGGGCCGTGGCGCCGCGTCGGGCCGCTGCGGCTGTTCGGCCACAGCATGGGCGCCGTCGTGGCTTTCGAGTTCGCCAGGATCGCCGAATCCCACGACGCCGCCGTGCAGCGCCTGTGGGTGTCGGCCGGTCCGGCGCCGTCCGCGGTGGCCGCCATGCCGGAACTCCCCACCACCGACGACGGATTGCTCGCCGACATCGCCGATCTCGGCGGCACCGATCCCGGACTGCTCGCCGACGAAGAGTTCGCGGAGCTGCTCACCACCGCGGTGCGGGCCGACTACCAGGCGGTCAACCGCTACGAGTGCGCTCCCGGCGTCCGCATTCGTGCCGGCATCCGCGTGTTGGGGGCGCGCGACGACCACCGGGTCGATCCGGCCGCGTTGCGGCTCTGGGAGATGCACACCGCGGGCGCCTTCGAGTTGTTCCTGTACGACGGCGGACATTTCTATCTCAACGAGCACATCGATGCCGTGGCCGAACGGGTGAATGCCGATGTCTGACAACACGGTCCACGGCGCATCCGATCCGGTTGCGATCGTCGGCATGGCCGTTGAAGCACCCGGCGGCATCGACACCGCCGAGAAGTACTGGGAACTGTTGTCACACGGCCGTGAGGCGCTGGGCCCGTTCCCCACGGACCGCGGTTGGCAGGTCCGCGAGCTGCTCGCCGGGTCGCGGCGCAGCGGTTTCAAGGAGATCCATGATCGCGGTGGATTTCTCTCGGGCGCAACGACGTTCGACCCGGAGTTCTTCGGCATCTCGCCGCGGGAGGCCGTCGCGATGGACCCGCAGCAACGCGTGGTGCTTCGGGTGTCCTGGCGCGCCCTGGAAAACAGCGGCATCAACCCCGACGACCTGGCCGGGCATGACGTGGGATGCTTCGTCGGCGCATCGGCCACCGGATACGGGCCGCAGATGGCCAACTTCTCCCCGCACAGCGGTCACCTGCTCGCCGGAACCGCGCTGAGCGTGATCTCCGGCCGGGTCGCCTACACGCTGGGGTTGGCCGGCCCGGCGCTGACGGTGGATTCGTCGTGTGCGTCCGCGCTGGCCGCGTTCCATGTCGCCGTGCGCTCGGTCCAGAACGGCGACTGCGACCTGGCGCTGGCCGGCGGGGTCAACGTGCTGGGCTCACCCGGGTTCTTCGTCGAGTTCTCCAAGCAACACGCCCTCTCCGACGACGGTCACTGCCGCCCCTACAGTGCGCAGGCCAGCGGAACGGTATGGGCGGAGGGGGCGGCGATGTTTGTGCTGCAACGCAAATCGGCCGCGCTGCGGGCCGGCCGCCAGGTCGTCGCCGAGGTCCGCGCCACCGCCGTCAACCAGGACGGCCGCAGCGCCGGGCTCAGCGCCCCCAGCGGCGACGCGCAGGTCCGCCTGTTCCGGCGTGCCATGACGCAGGCCGGGATTCGGCCCGAAGAGGTCGGGATGGTCGAGGGGCACGGCACCGGCACCCGCCTCGGCGACCGCACCGAACTGCGTTCGCTGGCACAAACGTACGGCGACGCGGCACCCGGCGGCGGCGCGCTGCTGGGCTCGGTGAAATCCAACGTGGGGCACGCCTTGGCCGCCAGCGGGGCGCTCGGGCTGGCCAAGGTGGTGGTCGCCGCCGAGCACGGGGCCATCCCACCGACCCTGCACGCCGCGGACGCGAGTCCGGAAATCGATTGGGACAGCCAGGGTTTGCGCCTGGCGAAGAGCCTGACCCCGTGGCCCGCGGTCGGCGGGCAGCGGATCGCGGCGACTTCGGCATTCGGCATCGCCGGCACCAACGCGCACGTGATCGTCTCCCTCCCCGAGGTCGCGTGATGCTGACCTCCCCACTGCCCGACGGACGCGTGCCCGTGTTGCTCTCGGCGCACGACGAAGAGCTGATCGGTCAGGACGCCCGGGCCATCCTGGACTATCTGGGCCGGGCCGCAGCGGACACGGACACCGCGGCGGTGGCGTCCACCCTGCTGCGGCTGCGGCGGGTGCGGCGGCACCGCGCGGTGGTCCGGGCGGCCGATGCCACCGAGCTGGCTTCGGGGCTGTCCGCGCTGGCCCGCGGCGAAGAGCACCCGCTGGTCACCCATTCCTCCGCCGGCGTTGGGCCGTGCATCGCGTTCGTGTTTCCCGGCCAGGGCAACCAATGGCAATCGATGGGCGCCGAGGCCCACCAACGACTGCCGGCGTACCGGGCCGAGGCCGACCGATGCGCGCAGGCGTTCCTCACCGCCGGGTTGCCCTCACCGTTGCCCTACCTGACCGGAGAACTCGACCAGAGCTGGTCGCGCACCGAAATACAGGGAGCGCAGTTCACCCACGCGGTCAGCCTGGCCCACGAATGGCGATTTCACGGGGTGCTCCCCGCAATCGCCATCGGGCACAGCCTCGGCGAGGTCGCGGCGGCGTACGTGGCCGGAACGATATCGTTGCCCGACGCGGTCGCATTGGTCGGAGCCCGCGCCACGATCGTCGACCAATTGGCGGGTCACTACGCCATGGCGGTGCTGGGCGCGGGCGTCGACGAGGCCGAGTCCCTGATCGGCGAAACGGCGGGCTGGCTGGAAGTTTCGGCGGTCAACGGCCCCTCGTCGACCGTGGTGTCCGGAGACCACGACGCCGTGGCGGCCGCCGTGCGGCTGGCCCGGCAACGGGGCGTGTTCACCCACCAACTGTCCGTGGACTACCCGGGGCACACCAGCGTCCTGCGGCGGTTGCGCACCCAGTTGGGCGAGCTGGTTCCCCGCTCGGCATTCCAGGACGGTCCGGTGCGATTCGTCGGATCGACCTTCGGTGCGGAGGTCGGCAGCGACGTGGACTTCTCCCAGTACTGGTATGAAAACCTCTGCAATACCGTGCGTTTCGATCATGCGGTGGCTGCGGCGCAAAGGCTCGGGGCCAGTACGTTCGTCGAGTTGTCCGCGCATCCCTCGCTGCTGTATCCGCTCGCGGACCTGATCGACGAGCGCGACGACCGTGGTCGTCGGCTCAGGGCATCGCGAAGGCGCCGTGACCGACGTGCTCGCGGCGAACATCGCAACCGTGGCGACCGCCGATCCCGGCTGCCAATGGGCCAACACGATCCCCGGTGGTGTCCGGCAGCCGCTGCGCGGGTTCCCGAACGCGCCGATGCGGGCCGTGCACCTCTGGGCGGCGCCCGAACCGCTGGTCGAGACAGCGCCGGCCCCGGCGCTCACCGTCGCGGTCGAGGACTGGCAGCATGCGACATCACCACCCTCAGCGAGCGCGGCAGGTGCCGACATCGGCATATTCGCCGCGGCCCCGGCGGGAGGCGGATTGACACAGCGGCTGATCGACGCCGTTGTGGCGCACGGCGGCTTGCCGGGCGGTGCCGCCGAACGACGCGGAAATACTCGCGGTAATCGCCCCCGACTCGACAGCCGGACGCCGCCGCCGCGATCGAGCAGATCGCAGGCCGGCCAGACGCGGGCCTACCCGACTACGCCGCCCTGATCGGCCCGAGATGCCGTGCCGTCTGGTTGCTCACCGCCGGCGCCGAAAACATCGATCCGGACGACTCGGCCTTCCCGGCGCAGGCGGCGCTGGCCGCGATGCATCGCAGCGTCGGCTTCGAATTCACCGACCAGACCTTCGGGCATCTCGACCTCTCGGGCCGAGGCGTCGATGCCCGGACGGCGCGCGCCGTCGTCGACGTGCTGCTCGGTGAGGCGGCCGAGGTGGCGTTGCGGGGCAGCGAATCGCCGCGGCGTTACGTCCGAACCTTCCGGCAGTGCCGCGATTGGGCGACCAAACGTCCGCTGGATGCCGCCGCGCTGGACAACGTGGTGATCACCGGCGGCAGCGGAGCCATCGGCCTGCAGTATGCGCGGTACTGCATCGAGCGCGGGGCGCGGACGGTCACGCTGTTGAGCCGCAACGGTATCGACCAGGACGCGTTGCGCCGGCTCACCGGAAACCACGACACCGAGGTGCACGCCCCGCGTTGCGATATCACCGATCCGGCCGCCCTGACCGCCCTGGCCGCCCGGCATGCCGGCGCGTCATTGCTGATCCATACCGCGGGCATCGCCGAGGCCCGCTCCCGTTCCGATCTGACCGGTGCCGACGTGGCGAGGGTGTGTGCCGCCAAGGTGCGTGGCCTGGCGCTGCTGGCCGAGGTGTGGCCGCTGCGGCCGGATTGCCGAATCCTGGCCTGCTCGTCGGTGTTCGGCGTTTGGGGCGGCTACGGCCACGCGGCTTACGCCGCCTCGAACCGGATGCTCGACGTGTTGGTCGCTTCGCTGCGTAGCAGGGGCCGTGACAGCACGGCGATTCGGTGGGGACTGTGGCAGGCCGCCGGCGTCGTGGCGGCCGACGAGATCACCCGCACCGAACGCTCGGGGCTGATCGCGATGGTTCCGGAACTGGCGATCGAGGCCGGCTGGTACGGCTACGACGGCGATCCGCTGATCTTCGACGCGGACTTCGAGCGACTCGGGGTGTTCTTCGAAAGCCAGGGCATGCCAATGCCATTCAGCGCGCCACCAGGCCGCGACGCGACGGCTGGACGACTCCGCCGCGAAGCCGCTCGCCGAGGTGGTGCGCGCCGAACTCGCCGCGACATTGCACTTGGGTGACTCGGTCTCGATCGACCCGAGCGCGCCGCTCATCGACCTAGGGGTGGACTCCTTGCTCGCACTCGATCTGCGTAAGCGGCTGCGCCGGACGGTCGGAAGTTCGGTCCCGGTCGCCCGCATGCTCGGCGGGATCACCCTCAACGAACTGATCGACGCGTTGCGCGCCGGCTCAACCGGCGGGCCGCGCCCGGACGCAACACTCGACGCTCGCGAAGCTAGAAAGGTTGGACTCCCAGCGTGACGGACACCACCGGAGCCAGCGCCCGTCTCGACGATGAGCGCCTGGAATTGTTGCGCCGCAAGATCGCCGAACGCGGCCTGGCCAGGCCGGCCGTCGAGGCGCCCGTGGCGACCCACGAGGCGCCGCGCATGTCCGTGGGCCAGCGCCGGATGTGGTTCGTGCAGTCGGTGGATCCGGACAGCGCGCTGCTCAACGTCTGTGTCTCCTATCGCGTCACCGGCACAGTCGACAGTGAACGATTGCGACGCGCGGTCGACGCCGTGGCCGCGC
Source organism: uncultured Actinomycetota bacterium (assembly GCA_963850895.1). Classification (GTDB taxonomy): domain Bacteria; phylum Actinomycetota; class Actinomycetes; order Mycobacteriales; family Mycobacteriaceae; genus Mycobacterium. The sequence continues at coordinate 225,824 of CAWKNK010000020.1, forward strand.
GGCACCCCGTACTGCACACGACGTATGACACCGGCGCGGACGGCGACCCGTATCCGGTTATCCGCGAGGAGCTACGGCCCGAGTGGGCCGAACACGACCTGTCCGGGCTGACCGATCAGGCGCGGCGGTTGCGGCTGGATGTGCTGGCGCAGCGGGATTTCCGCCGGCCCTTCGACCTGACCACGGATTCGCCGCTGCGTGTCACGGTGGCCCGCCTGTCCGCCGACGAGCTGATGCTGTTGATCACCGCCCATCACGTCGCCTGGGACGATGCCTCGTGGACACCGTTTTTCGCCGACCTGACCCGCGCTTATACCGATCCGCACGGTTTCGGCGGCGAACCGGCCCTTGCGGCCCCTGCGCCGGACGAGGCCGCGGATCCTGCCGCGGACTTCGAATACTGGCGACCCCTGATGGCGAACCTGCCCGAGCCGCTGGAACTTCCGGGCCCCAACGGCTCGGTGGTGCCAAGCACCTGGCGTGCGCAACGCGCTACGACGCGGTTGTCGGCGGCCACGGTCGATCGGGCGGCGGCGCTGGCGCGGGAAACCGGAGCCACCCCGTACATGGTGCTGATGGCCGCCTTCGGCGCGCTGGTGCACCGCTACACCCAGTCAACGGACTTCCTGGTCGCCGCCCCCGTGCTCAACCGCGGCGTCGGGACCGAATCCGCCATCGGTTACTACGGCAACACCGTGGTGATCCGGCTACGGCCGGAGCCGCACCAGACGTTCCGAGAGCTGCTGGCCCAAACCCGGGACGGCGCGGTGGGTGCCTTCGCCCATTCGCGCGCCGACCTGGACTGGCTGGTGCGCGAGGCCAATCCCGATCGCCGGCACGGCGCCGACCGGATGACCCGGGTGAGCTTCGGGCAGCGAGAGCCCGACGGCGCCGGCTTCTGCCCGCCCGGGGTGCGGTGCGAGCGTGGGGAGCTGCGCGGTCGTTTCAACCAGCTACCGCTGAGTTTCATGATCGAGCTGGACCGCACGGCGGATGGCTCGGGCGGCGGGTTGGTCGAAGCCGAGTACCTGGTCGAGGTGCTGGATCAGCAGCTGGTGGACCAGCTGCTGCGGCACTACGCCGTGTTGCTGGACCACGCGCTGACGAACCCCGACCCGGCGCTGTCGGCGTGCGCGCTGATGGACGCCGACGACGCCGAGTGGTTGCGCTGGGCCTCGACCGGTGAGCGGTTCGACACCCCGGCGGCCACCTTGCCCGCGCTGGTCAGCCGCCGAGCGGCGCTGGCGCCCGATGCCGTTGCCGTCGTTTACGAGGGCCGCGAGTACACCTACCGTGAGATCGACGAAGAGTCGAACCGCTTGGCGCACTGGCTGATCGAGCAGGGCATCGGCACCGAGGACCGCGTCGCGGTGTTGCTGGACAAGTCACCCGAATTGGTCATCACCGCGCTGGGCGTGCTGAAGGCCGGCGCGGTCTACCTGCCGGTGGATCCGACCTACCCCGAGGATCGGCTGACGTTCATCCTGGGGGATGCCGACGCCAAACTGGTGCTGCGCGAACCGATCACCGGGCTGTCGCGATACCCGGCCACCGCACCCGCCGAGTTGATCCGCCCGCTGGGTCCGCACAACACCGCCTACCTGATCTACACGTCGGGTTCGACCGGGCTGCCCAAGGGCGTGCCGGTACCCCACGCGCCGATCGCCGAGTACTTCGTCTGGTTCGGTGACGAATATCGCGTCGACGAAACCGACCGGCTGCTGCAGGTCGCGTCGCCCAGCTTCGACGTCTCCATGGGCGAGATCTTCGGCACGTTGATCATGGGCGCCCGCCTGGTGATTCCGCGTCCCGACGGGCTGCGCGACATCGGCTACCTGACGGATCTGCTGAGCCGCGAAGGCATCACCTCGATGCATTTCGTGCCGTCGTTGCTCGGGCTGTTTCTGTCACTCCCCGGAGTCAACCAGTGGCGCACCCTGCGGCGCGTACCCATCGGCGGGGAAGCCTTGCCGGGCGAGATCGCCGACAAGTTCCACGCCACCTTCGATGCCCTGCTGTACAACTTCTACGGACCGACCGAGACCGTCGTCAACTGCACCAGCTACCCCGTGGAAGGCGCCCAGGGCACCCGGGTGGTGCCCATCGGGCGTCCCAAGATCAACACGCAGGTGCACCTGCTTGACAACGCATTGCAGCCGGTCCCCGTGGGCGTGATCGGCGAGATCTACATCGGTGGAACGCATGTCGCGCACGGATACCACCGCAGGCCCGGGCTGACGGCCGAACGTTTCGTCGCCGACCCGTTCACCCGGGGCGGCCGGTTGTACCGCTCGGGCGACCTGGCCCGCCGCAACGCCGACGGGGATATCGAGTTCGTCGGCCGCGCCGACGAGCAGGTGAAGATCCGCGGCTTCCGCATCGAGCTGGGCGAGATCGCCGCCGCCATCTCGGTGGACCCCAGCGTGGGGCAAGCGGTCGTGCTGGCCATGGACCTGCCCCGGTTGGGCAAGAGCCTGGTGGGGTACGTGACGCCGGCCGACGGCGGCAGCCCGGAAACCGTTGAGGTCGAGCGCATCCGCGCCCGCGTGGCCGCCGCGCTGCCGGACTACATGACGCCGGCGGCCTATGTGGCGCTCGACGAAATCCCCATCACGGCGCACGGCAAGATCGACCGCGCCGCCCTGCCCCAACCGCAGATAGCGGCGGGCGCCGAATACCGCGACCCGACGACTTCCACCGAACGCCGCATCGCCGCACTGTTTTCGGCGCTGCTCGGCCACGACCGGGTGGGGGTCGACGACTCGTTCTTCGACTTGGGCGGCCACTCGCTGGTGGCCACCAAGCTCGTCACCGCCATTCGCTCGGATTGTGGGGTGGAGCTTGGCATCCGGGACGTCTTCGAGCTCGCGACGGTGGGCCTGTTGGCTGAGCGGGTCGACCAGCTCAGTTCCGGCGAGCTCAGGCGATCGCGGCCCAAGCTGATCGCGACCGCCCACGACGAGCCCATGCCGTTGTCGGCGTCGCAGCTGCGCAGCTGGTTCGCCTACCGTGTCGACGGGCCCAGCTGGGTCAACAACATCCCCTTCGCCGCGAAACTGACCGGGCCGTGGGACATCGAGGCCCTCGTCGCCGCGGTCGGCGACGTCGTCGCCCGGCACGAGATCCTGCGCACGTCCTACGTGGAGTTGGACGGCGTGCCCTACCAGGTGGTCGGGCCTGCCGGAGAGGTTTCCGTGCGCCGCGCGACCGGGCCCGACGATGCCTGGCTGCGGCGGGAACTGGACGCCGAGCGCCGGCACTGCTTCGAGCTGGACCGCGAGTTGCCCGTTCGGGTCGCGGTGCTGCACACCGCCGATAACGCCGCCGAGCACGTGCTGTCGCTGGTGGTCCACCACATCGCCTCCGACCATTGGTCGGCGGGGGTGCTGTTCGCCGACGTGATGACCGCGTACCGGGCCCGGCGGGCCGGGGAAGCCCCGGCCTGGGCGCCGCTGCGTGTGCAGTACGCCGATTACGCGGCGTGGCAGGGGGCGTTCCTGGGCCTGGATTCCAATGCGAGCGGTCAGGAGTCCCCGATTGCCGTCGAGCAGCGGGAGTACTGGAACCGGCAGCTGGCCGGGCTGCCGGAGGACACCGGGCTGCGGCCCGACTTCCCGCGGCAGCCGGTGCCCAGCGGTGACGGTGAATCCGTCGAATTCCGCATCGACGCGGCCACGCGCGCCAGGCTCGCCGAGTTGTGCTCGCGAGTTGGGCATCACCGAATTCATGCTGCTGCAAACGGCTGTCGCCGTGGTGCTGCACAAGGCGGGTGGCGGCCTGGACATCCCGCTGGGCACCCCGGTTGCCGGGCGCACCGAGGCCGAATTGGACCAACTGATCGGCTTTTTCGTCAACATCCTGGTGCTGCGCAACGACCTGACCGGCAACCCGACGCTGCGTGAGCTGTTGACCCGGGCCCGGGAGACGGCGCTGGCGGCCTACGCCCACCAGGACCTGCCGTTCGACCGAGTGGTCGACAGCGTCAGCCCGGTGCGCTCGCTGTCGCGTAACCCGCTGTTCCAGGTCGTCGTGCACGTCCGTGACCACCTGCCCGCCACGCGGGTGATCGAGCAGGCACCCCGAGGGGGGCGGCGAACGGGACACGGTGTGCACCTCGCTGGACCCCGTCTTCGACATGGCGCACGCCGATCTCAGTGTCAATTTCTTCGGCACCGACGGCTCGGGGGGCATCGGGTACAACTGCAACCTGATCTTCCGCACCGAGCTGTACAGCAGGGCCACCATCGAGCGGTTGGCCGGCTGGCTGACTCGGGTGGTCACCGAGTTTGCCGACAACGTCGATCAGACTTTGCGAGACGTGCAGTTGACCGACGCTGAAGAGCGGCGCCGGATATTGGAGCGCTGGAGCCGGGGCGAGCAGCCGCCGCACGACCGACCGCGCACCATTCCGGAATTGCTGCAGCCGAGCCGAAGCTGGGGATCCGATCGGATCGCGGTGCGCTGCGGCGACGAGCAGATCGATTACCCTGCGCTGCACCGTCATTCGGACAACCTGGCGGCGCTGCTCGCCGGGCGCGGCGTGGGACCGGGGTCGCTGGTCGGGCTGTCGACGCGGCGGAGTATCGACCTGGTGGTGGCGCTGGTGGCGATCATGAAGGCCGGCGGCGGCTACTTCCCGATCGACCCCGGCTACCCGCCGGCGCGCAAGCAATTCATGCTCGACGACGTGCAACCGCCGGTGGTGGTGGCCACGGCCGAAGCGGCGGACAGCATGCCCGAAGGTACTGGTGTCACCGTGATTTCGCTGGATGACCCGCAGGTGCGTGCCGCGGTGCAGAACGGGGACATCGATCCACGGGCGGAAGAACCAGCCCTGCCGCACCCCGACGACCCGATGTATCTGGTCTTCACGTCCGGATCCACGGGCAAGCCGAAAGGAGCGCTGGGCACCCATCGATCGATGGCGGCCCGGCTGGACTGGCAGCTGCGGCACTACCCACCGAGGACGGACGACGTGCGCCTGGCGCAGGCCTCGATCACGTTCCTCGAGGGCGGGATGGAGATGCTGGCCGGCCTCGCGGCGGGTGCCACCATGATCCTCGCCGACGATGCCGAGCACCGCGACCCGGAAGCCCTCGGGGAGTTGATGAACCGGTATTCGGTGGCCCAGGTGACCGCGGTGCCCAGCCTGGTCTCCGCCCTGGCCGACAGCAGGCCCGACGCGGTGCGGTCCCTGTCCCGGCTGGTCTGTGGCGGAGAGCCGGTGAGCACCGCGCTGCTGCACCGGCTGGCGTCGGTGTGCGCCGGCGCGGACACCGAGCTGTTGAACAACATCGGTTCCACCGAGACCTCCGGTGCGGTGTCCCGCGGGCGGCTGGAGTTGCCGAATCCGCTGGTGGGCAAGCCGGTTCCGGGAGCCGACGCCTTCCTGCTCGATGACGGCCTGCGGCCGGTGCCGGCCGGGGTGGTGGGCGAGCTGTATTACGGCGGCGACCAGCTGGCCCGGGGCTATTGGAAGCGGCCCGGTCTGACCGCCACCCGGTTCGTGGCCAATCCGTATGCCCTCGAACCCGGTTCGCGTCTGTACCGCAGCGGCGACCTCGCCCGCTGGACCGAGGACGGCCGACTCGAATTCGTCGGACGCGCCGACCACCAGGTACAGGTGCGCGGTTTCCGGGTCGAGTTGGCCGAGCTCGAGGCGGCGCTGGCGGGAGTCGACGGCGTCGCCGCCGCTGCGGCTCGCACCTGGGAGGTGCACGGCGGCACCTCGCTGGCCGGATACGTTGTGCCGCATCGCCCGATCATCGATGACGCCGAAAAGGTCGCGTTCGCATCGGAAGTGCGCGCCGCGATCGGCACGACGCTGCCCGGCTACATGATGCCGTCGTCGTTGACCGTCCTCGACGCGCTTCCCAAAACCGAGTCGGGCAAGCTGAACAGGCCCGGGCTGCCGCGGCCGGCGGTCAGCACCAGCGGACAGATCGAACCGTCACGCACCGACACCGAACGGGCGCTGGCCAAGGTGTTCGCCGAGCTGCTCTCGACGCCCGAGGTGGGCCGCTTCGACGACTTCTTCGCCCTTGGGGGCGACAGCATCCTGTCGGTGCAGCTGGCCTCGCGGGCTCGGGCCGCCGGCCTGGCGGTCAGCCCGCGGATGATCTTCGAGAACCCGACGGTGCAGCTGCTGGCGGCGGCTGTGGATGCGTTGGGCGACGCACAGACCGACACCGAGCAGCTCGAGGAGCCGGCCGCCGCCCGGTTCGAGCCCATGAGCACCTCCGGGCTGTCGGCCGAGGATCTGGCCGCCGTGACGCAGCTTTGGTCGTCGTCGCGCGGCGGTACGCCATGACGGCCACCAGAACCGATGTCGCGCCCGACATCGAGGACGTGATGGCGCTGAGCCCACTGCAAGAGGGCTTGTATTCGCTGACCACGCTCGCCGAATTCGCCGACGGAGAGGCCGACGATCCGTATGTGATCGGCATGGCCGCCGACATCTCCGGCGCGCTCGACGTCGCGCTGTTACGTGATTGCGCGACAAAGATGCTGGGGCGACACCCGAATTTGCGGGCCAGCTTCTTCAGCCGGGGCATCGCGCGCCCGGTGCAGATCGTGCCGTCCCGGGTCGACCTGCCGTGGCGCACCGTCACCGCCGCACCCGAGGAGGTGCCGGCGCTGGAGGTTGGTGAACGTCGACGACCGTTCGATCTGGAGCACGGACCGGCCATCCGCTTCCTGCTCATCGAATTGCCCTGCGCGCAATGGCGTTTGGTGCTCACCGCCCACCACATCGTGATTGACGGCTGGTCGTTGCCGGTTTTCGTCAACGAGATGATGATCCTGTACCAGGCCGGTGGTGATCTGTCGGCGCTGCCCGGCACCCCGCGGCCATACCGGGATTACATCGGCTGGCTGGCGAGTCGCGATCCGGAAGCCGGCCAACAGGTCTGGCGCCGGCACCTGGCGGGCCTTCCGGGCCCCACCCTGCTATCGGCCTCGCTGGGCTCGGCCGAGGACCAGCGGACCGGGCTGCCCCGCACCACCGAACTGCGGATGCCGGCCGAGGCCACCGCGCGACTGGTCGAGGAGACCCGGTCCCGCGGCGTCACCGTCAACACCCTGATGCAAATGGCGTGGGCGCTGGTGTTGTCCCGGCTGACCGACACCCACGACGTGGTTTTCGGGGTCACGGTGTCGGGCAGGCCCCCCGAACTGACCGGCGTGGAGACCATGATCGGTCTGTTCATCAACACCGTTCCCATGCGGGTTCGGCTCGACCCGGCCGCGAGCGTCGGCCAGCAATGCCGCACGGTGCAGCGCAGCGCCGCGCTGCTGCGTGAACACAGCTATCTCGGGCACGCCCAACTGCGGGCGCTCGGCGGGGTCGGGGAGATGTTCGACACCCTGCTGGTCTACGAGAACTTCCCCCTGGACGGACTGACCGCCGGCACCGAATTGACCGCCGCCGGTGCGACATTCCGGCCGTCCGCCTTACAAACGCTGTCGCATTTCCCGATCACCGTCGCCGCCCACATGGAAGGCGGCGAACTGGTGGTGCTGGTCGAAGTGATCGACGGTGCGTTGGGCGCCATCCCCGCCGCCATCTTCGGCCGGCGGGTGCTCATCACCGCCGAGCGGCTGTTGCACGACTGGGAGCGTCCGCTGCGCCAGGTCAGCGTCCTCTTCGAGGACGAGACGGTCCCGGCGCGCGCCGCGCTCGCCCCGTCGGCGGTCGGCATCCACACGCGATTCGCCGAAGTCGTCGGCACGACACCGGACAACCTCGCGATCAGCTGGGCGGGCGGCACACTGAGCTACCGCGAACTGGACACCCTCGCCAACGGCTTGGCCGCCCGGCTCTCGGACCGCGGGGTGCGGCCCGAGAGCCCGGTAGCGATCCGGCTTTCCCGGGGGCCCCAGTACGTCGTCGCGATGCTCGCGGTGCTCAAAGCCGGCGGGATGTGTGTGCCGATGGAGCCGGGGACGCCCCCGGAACGGGTGGAATCGATCCTGCGCCAATCCGGCGCTTCAATCGTGGTCGACGCGGAATGGCTGGCGGCCGGCGGACATCCCGGCACCGACTTCCGCCCGGTCGAGGTGCCGCCCGGGCAGGCCGCGTACGTCGTCTTCACCTCGGGTACGACGGGAGAACCCAAGGGCGTCATCGGGACTCACGCGGCGGTGGCCGCCTACGCCGACGATCATTTGGACAACGTGTTGCGGCCGGCGGCCGCCCGACTGGGCCGGCCGCTGCGCATCGCACACGCGTGGTCGTTCGCGTTCGACGCCGCGTGGCAGCCGTTGGCCGCGCTGCTCGGCGGCCATGGTGTGCACATCGTGGACGAGCCCACCCAGACCGACGCCGAGGCGCTGGTCGCCACCATCGCCGAACACGGTATCGACATGATCGACACCACCCCGTCGATGTTTGCCCAACTCGCGGCATACGGTTTGCTCAGCACGGTTCCGCTGGCGGTGCTGGCGCTGGGCGGGGAAGCGCTCGGCAAACCCGCCTGGGCCCTCATCGGCGCCGAGTGCGCGCGCACGGGAATGGCGGCCTACAACTGCTACGGCCCCACGGAAACCACGGTCGAGGCGGTGGTGGCCGCCATCGCGGAGCATGACGAGCCGTCGATCGGACGACCCACCCGGCACACGCGCGGTTACGTGCTGGATTCCGCGCTGCGTCCGGTGCCCTGCGGGACGACCGGCGAGCTCTATCTGGCCGGCGCCCAGCTGGCCCGGGGGTATCTCGGCCGCGCGGCGGAGACCAGCCGGCGGTTCGTCGCCGACCCGTTCGCGATCGGCGAACGCATGTACCGCACAGGCGATTTGGTACGTCGGGGTTCGGGCGGCTCGCTGCAGTATGTGGGCCGCGCGGACGCGCAGGTGAAGATCCGCGGCTACCGCGTGGAGCCGGGCGAGATCGCGGCCGCGCTCGAATCCCATCCCGCCGTCCGGCACGCGGGTGTTCTGGTGCGCCGGCGGCAAGGAGTCGCGCGGCTGACCGCCTACGTGGTGATTTCCGGAGCGGCGCCGCATCCGCCGTCGCCGGCCGAGCTGCGCGGTGCGCTCGGCTCCCGGTTGCCGCGCTACATGATTCCGCAGCGCATCGTCGCGGTCGACGAAATCCCGCTGACGGTCAACGGCAAGCTGGACGAGGCCGCGCTGGGGGCCTTCGACGCCGCCGAAGCGGCTTCCGCCGAGGCCGAACCCGAAACGGCCACCGAAGCCGCACTGGCCGAACTGCTTTCGGAGCTGCTGCATCAGCCACGAGTCGACGTCACCGCGGATTTCTTGCAGCTGGGCCTGGACAGCATCATGGCCCTGTCGGTGGTACAGGCGGCACGGGCGCGGGGAATCGCGTTGCGCGCCAGGCTCATCCTGGAGTGCGCAAACATTCGCGAGCTGGCAGAGGCGATTGACTCCGAAACCGTCGCCGCCACAAGCGATGTCGAGGACAACACCGGACCCATGCCGGTGCTGCCCAACGGCCGCTGGCTCTACGAATACGGCGAGCCGCGCCGGCTGGCGCAGACCGAGGCCATCCGGCTGCCCGACAACGTCACCCGCGAGCAATTGGACGCCGCGCTGGCCGGCATCGTGGACGGGCACGAGGCGCTGCGCGCCCGCCTGGACCGCGCCACCATGACCCTGATCCCGGTCGGGCCCACCGGGGCCGTCGCCGACCTCCTCACCGAGGTGGAGGTGGCCGCCGACCTGCAAGCGGTGGTTCCCGAACACGTCGCACGGGCCGTCGACCGTCTCGACCCGCAGCGGGGAGCGCTGCTGGCCGCGGTGTGGCTTCGCCCCCCGGCCGGGCAGGGCGTCCTGCTGCTGACCGCCCACGTCCTGGCGATGGATCCGGCGTCGTGGCGAGTGGTTCTCGGTGAATTCGACGCCGCCTTACGGGCTTTGGCCAGCGGCCACTCGCCCGCACCGATTCGGGAGCACACCAGCTACCGGCGCTGGGCCGGCGCGCTCATCGAGCGCGCTCACCGGCTGGACACGGTGCAATTCTGGGCCGCCCAGTCCGACGGCGACGATCCCGACCTCGGCGCCCGACGGGTCGATCCGCGCCGCGACCGGGCGCGCGATCTGGACGTCCGCATGATCGCCACCGACGCGGACACCACCCGCCGGCTGCTGGATTCGGGCCTGCCGTTGCCGAACCTGTTGGTCGCCGCCACCGCGGCGACGGTGACGCGGTGGCGGCGCTCGCGCAATCAGGCCACGCCGCCGCCCCTGCTGGCGCTGGAAACACACGGGCGCGCCGACGGTCTCGTCGACGGGCGCGGCGCGCACACCATCGACACCGGCGACACCGTCGGGCTGCTCAGTTCCATCTATCCGATGCGGGTGGAGTCGGCCGACCCGCGAGACGTGGGGGAGCAGCTGGCGGCCATCCCGGGCGACGGACTGGACTACGGGCTGCTGCGCTATCTGCGCGCCGACACCGCCGAACGCCTCGCCCCGCTGCCCGGCCCGCAACTGCTGCTCAACTATCTCGGTGCCGCCCACGCCGGCGGCGGCACCGGGCTGACGCTGGAGCGCGAGCTCCTCGCCGGGGTATCGCCGCAGCCGGAACCGGATCTGGCGGTGCGCCACGAGCTCACCATCATGGCCGCCATGCTGACGTTCGACGGACAGCGGTTGCTGGCCGCGCAGTGGCGCACGCTGCCCGACATTCTCGGTGACACCGACATGGCTGAACTGCAACATCTTTGGATCGAATCGCTGCGGGAGACGGTGACATGAGCACACTTGCGATTCTGGGCGCGGGAGCCAAGGCGGTCGCCGTCGCGGCCAAGGCGTCCGTGCTGCGAGACATGGGCGTCGATGCCCCCGAGGTGATCGCCGTCGAACGCATCGGCGTCGCGGCCAACTGGCAGGCCAGCGGCGGCTGGACCGACGGCGCGCACCGGCTGGGCACCAGCCCGGAAAAGGATGTCGGGTTTCCCATACCGCTCCGCGCTGGTGCCCCGCCGCAACGCCGAACTCGACGAGCGGATGACCCGCTACAGCTGGCAGTCCTATCTGATCGCCACGGCGTCGTTCGCCGAATGGATCGACCGCGGCCGACCCGCGCCGACTCATCGCAAGTGGAGCCAATACCTGGGCTGGGTAGCCGACCAGATCGGCCTGAACGTGGTGCACGGCGAGGTCGAACGGCTGGCCGTCAGCGGCGAGCGCTGGACGCTGCACACCCACGAGACCACCGTGCACGCCGACGCCTTGATGATCACCGGGCCCGGCCAGGCCGAAAAGTCGCTGCTGCCCGGCAATCCGCGCATGCTGTCGATCGCCCAGTTCTGGGACCGCGCCGCGGGCCACGACCGGATCAGCGCCGAGCGCGTGGCGGTGATCGGCGGTGGCGAGACGGCGGCGTCGATGCTCAATGAACTGTTCCGGCACCGGGTTTCGACCATCACCGTCATCTCGCCGCAGGTGACGCTGTTCACTCGCGGGGAGAGCTTCTTCGAGAACTCGCTGTTTTCCGACCCCACCGACTGGAGCGCTCTGACGCTGGCCGAACGCCGCGACGCGCTGGCCCGTACCGACCGCGGGGTGTTCTCGGCGAACGTGCAGGAGGCGCTGCTGGCCGACGACCGCATCCGCCACTTGCGTGGCCGGGTGGCCCACGCGGTGGGCCGGGACGGGCAGATCCGGTTGACGCTGTCCACCAACCGGGGCAGCGAAAACCTCGAGACGGTGCACGGTTTCGATCTGGTCATCGACGGTTCCGGCGCCGACTCACTGTGGTTCACTTCGCTGTTCGGCCAGGACGTGCTGGACCTGTTGGAACTCGGCCTGGGCGGACCGCTGACCGCCGAGAGCCTGCAGGAAGCGATCGGCTACGACCTGGCCGTCACGGACGTCGCCCCGAAATTGTTCCTGCCCAACCTGTCCGGATTGACGCAGGGGCCCGGATTTCCCAACCTCAGCTGCCTGGGATTGTTGTCGGACCGGGTACTGGGATCCAGCGTGGGCTTAGCGGGCCCGTCCAAGACCACACGACAAGGAGACGCGATGAGCATCAACCCCTTCGATGACGACAATGGCACCTTTCTGGTGCTCGTCAACAACGAGGACCAGCACAGCCTGTGGCCGAGCTTCGCCGACACCCCGGCGGGCTGGCGCGTGGTGTACGGCGAAGCAAGCCGCGCGGAGTGCCTGGACTATGTCGACCGAAACTGGACCGACATCCGTCCGAAGAGTCTGCAGGAATCGGTCAAGCGGCGCTGATCTGACGCCGCGGCAGCGCACGCCGCGCGTAGCGTAGCCGTAACGTGACCGGCCCGAGACACAAATGCCGGTGCCAGAAGGCACACTTACACGAACTAACCGTGGGGGCTGCGTGACGGTGTTGGGCGCAGGATCGACCAGATCCCGCCACGGTTCATGCGTATCGAAGGGGGAACCATGAAGACCGTGAAGTCCTTGAAAACTGTTGCCACCGGCGTGGCGGCGTTCGCCGTCGTAGGGGGAGCCGCCGGTGCGTGCTCTCGTCGCAGTACCGATGGACCAGGTACAGCTGGCCGCGGTCGGCGCGCCGTTACCGCAGGACCCGCCACCGCCGCCGCCGGAGCCGGGCAGCCCTGCCGACCCCGGATCAGTTGTCGAACCTGTGCAACCAGGCCACCGATCCGGGCGTCTCGTACACGACCAAGAACAATCTGGTCGAAAACGGCATCAGCCCCGACGAGGGCCACGTTGCCGACCACGATCTGCGAAAGGCCTACCGGAACGGGAACTTTCCGGAGACGTTCGCCGTGACGAACATTGCGCCGGCCGGCCCGAACATGGCCCAGGCCGACGTGGCCATCTCGGGCCCGAAGTTCGCCGGGCCGGTGCAAAAGCACCTGGTGTTCGTCAATCAAGGCGGGAACTGGATACTGCAGCACGACGCCGCCATCGCCCTCATACAGGCAGCGACGGCGACGAACTAGGCGGCCATATTCTGGGCGGCCACACAGCCGGCGCACAGGTTGAGCATGTTGTCTTCACATGGCGCGGTCGTAACGTAGCCGTGCCGAAGCACGAAACAACAGGAGTAACAGGCGCGTTGACACCACGCCAAATGTGTGGGATCCGTCGAGACTCGTGCCCACAAGGGGGAACCATGAAAACCGTTAAGTTGCTCGCCACCAGCGTGGCAGCATTCGCCGTCGTCGGGGGCGCCGCCGCCGGCGTGGCTTCCGTCGCGGCGCCGATGGATCAGGTGCAGCTGGCCGCGGTCGGCGCGCCATTACCGCAGGATCCGCCGCCTCCGGCCGCCGACGTCCCGACCGCCGACCAGCTGACCGGTGTGCTGAACAGCCTGGCGGACCCGAGTGTTCCTTCTCCAGCAAGAGCAACCTGGTGCAAGGTGGTATCGGCGGGATCGAGGCGCACGTCGCCGACAAGAAGCTGCAGAAGGCGGCCAAGAATGGCGACCTGCCCCTGTCGTTCGACGTCACGAACATCCAGCCGGCCGCGGCCGGTTCGGCCACCGCTGACGTCGCGGTCTCCGGTCCGAAGCTGGCGTCGCCGGTCACCCAGAGCGTCACGTTCGTCAATCAGGGCGGCTGGGTGCTGTCGCGGGCGTCGGCGATGGAGTTGCTGCAGGCCGCCGGTCAGTGATCGGCGCGCAGCGCGCGCAGGTCTGATTTGGCGACGCGGACGGGGTCGGCCAGCACGTCGATCGAGGCGACCAGGCCGTCGCGCACCACGAACCCCATGATCGCCGTCGCCTGCCCGGCGACGAAGATGACCGCTCCGGCGGCCCCGTTGACGGTCGCGGCGCGCACCTCGCGGTCCGGACCCGCGTAGGAGCGGGCCACCCTCGCCACGGCGGAAGCGCCCTCGGCGCGGAAACCGGCGGTGCCGTGGCCGAGGTCGCCGCGCAGCACCACGTCGGGATGCAGCACCGCCACCAGGCGGTCGAAGTCGCCGCTGCGGCCCGCCGCGAAGAATGCGTCGACGGCCTCCCGCTGGGCGGCCACGTCGCCGTCGGGATCCGGATCGGCCTCCTGGATGCGTCGGCGTGCCCGGCTGGCCAGCTTGCGGGTGGCCTCCGGCGTCCGGCCGACGATGGGTGCGATCTGGTCGAACGGCACGGCGAAGACGTCGTGCAGCACGAACGCCAGGCGCTGCTCCGGCGGCAACGTGTCCAGCACCACGAACAACGCCAGCCCGACCGCGTCGGCCAGCATGGCGCGGTGTTCGGGGTCGAATTCGCCTTCGGCATCCACGATCGGATCCGGCAGGACTACGGACCGGTTCCTCCCGGCCATGGGCCCGGCGGTCGCGCAGCATGTTCAAACAGATGCGGGCCACCACGGTGGTCAGCCAGGCGTCCAGGTTGGCAATACCGTCGCAGGCGGCTGCCGCTCAGCCGCAGCCACGCTTCCTGCACGGCGTCTTGGGCGTCGTCGATCGAGCCCAGCATGCGGTAGGCGATGGCACCCAACTGCGGCCGCGCCGCCTCGAAACGCGCCGTCACGGACTGCATCCACGATCACGTGCCACCGTGCGTCTCGGGCAGGGCGCAGACCTGGTTGCCGGAAAAGCCGGACGAGCCGATCCCGAGCGCGAGGTTGAAGCGGGCGCGCAGATTGCCCAGCGTGATGACGTGGGTGAGCCCGACGAGTTGGGCGGTGTCGAAATGCGCGCGCAGCGCGTCGAAAAGCTCATCGCTGACCTCGACGGGGGTGCGGCTGATCGCGGTGGCGTACTCGAGGATCAGCTTGTCGACGTCGGAAAAGCATGAGGCGTTTCGATAGTCGGCCAGGGCGAGCAGTTCCTCGTCGGTGATGCCCCACTGGCGGGCGATCTGCGAACCGAGGTCGATGCAGTACTCGCAGCGCACCGTCGTCGCCGACTTGAGCTCCGCGAGCGCGCGGTGGCGGGGGCTGAGGATGTCCAGCTTCGACTCGGCCTGCTCGAGCTTGCCGTAGGCGTTGAGCAGCCGGGGGATGTGCGCGTACATCCGCAGCGGTTCCAGCATCCCGGCCGTTTCCAGACCGGTCATCTGGGCCAGCTTGCGCTTGGTGAAGAAGAACGCGATCTTGGCGCCCAGGCCGGCGTCGCGGTCGGAGACCCCTTGCAACCGGGACATGGCGATCCTCCTGGCAAGTTGCGGTGTGAACCAACGTCCTCACTGAGTCGACACCCGGCGCCGCGCAAACGTGACCGACCTACCTGGGCGGCCCCGGCGCCATGTCCATGTCGAACACCCGGGCGTGCAGCACGGTGCGGTTCCGCAGGGCCGCACGGACCGCCCGGTGCAGGCCGTCCTCGAGATAGGTGACGCCCTTCCACCGCACCGCGTGCGGGAAGAGGTCGCCGTAGAAGGTGGAGTCCTCCGACAGCAGGCGGTCCAGCGCGAGCACCGTCGTCGTGGTGACCAATTCGTCGAGCCGGATCTGCTGCGGCGGAATCTGGGACCAGTCCCGGTAGGACAGCCCGTGCTCGGGATACGGCTTGCCGTCGCGCACGCCCTTGAAAATCATCGCCCGATCTTCCCCGACGCCCTGTGACCCGACCGGTTCATGCTGGACAGGCTAGTCGGAAGAAGCGTCGCCAGCGTCGATGCCGCCCGCAATCGCGACGGCCGTCGTCGGATGCCCGCCGCCGACGGCCCCGGCAACGGCTGCTGGTAACGGTTAGCACGGCTTGAGGCCCGTAAAATGAACCCGGTCAGGGCGGTGCAGGGAGGTGACAACGAGTGGGAAGTGCCGACGACCGTCGCTTCGAGGTGCTGCGTGCCATCGTCGCCGATTTCGTTGCCACCAAGGAACCCATCGGTTCCAAGAGCCTGGTGGAGCGTCATAACTTGGGCGTCTCGTCCGCCACGGTCCGCAACGACATGGCGGTGCTGGAGGCCGAGGGGTACATCACTCAGCCGCACACCAGCTCCGGGCGGGTGCCCACGGAGAAGGGCTACCGCGAGTTCGTCGACCGGCTCCACGACGTCAAGCCGCTGTCCTCGGCCGAGCGGAGCGCGATCCTGAGCTTCCTCGAGTCCGGTGTCGACCTGGACGACGTGCTGCGCCGGGCGGTACGGCTTCTCGCCCAGCTGACCCGCCAGGTGGCCGTGGTGCAGTACCCGACGCTGACGTCGTCCACCGTGCGCCACCTGGAAGTGATCGCGCTGACCCCGGCCCGGCTGCTGATGGTGGTCATCACCGACACCGGTCGCGTGGATCAGCGCATCGTCGAACTCGGCGACGTCATCGACGACCACCAGCTCTCCCAGCTCCGCGAGATGCTCGGCCAGGCGTTGGTCGGCAAGAAGCTGTCGGCGGCCTCGATCGCGGTGGCCGACCTGGCCGGACAGCTGCGCGCGCCGGACGGCCTGGGCGACGCCGTCGGCCGCTCGGCGACGGTGTTGCTGGAGTCGTTGGTGGAACACACCGAAGAGCGCTTGTTGATGGGCGGGACCGCCAACCTGACGCGCAACGCCGCCGATTTCGGTGGCTCGCTGCGCTCGATCCTGGAAGCGCTCGAGGAGCAGGTGGTGGTGCTGCGGTTGCTGGCGGCCCAGCACGAAGCCGGTAAGGTGACGGTGCGCATCGGCCATGAGACGGCCGCCGAGCAAATGGCCGGCACCTCGATGGTGACCACCGCCTACGGCACCTCCGATACCGTGTTCGGCGGAATGGGTGTGCTGGGGCCCACCCGGATGGACTATCCGGGAACTATCGCCAGCGTCGCCGCGGTTGCCCTTTATATCGGCGAAGTCCTGGGTGCTCGATGAACGCGCACCCGCAGCATGCGCAGGCGCGGGATAAGGACCAGGTTTAGGAGAGTCAGGCGTGGCACGCGACTATTACGGGCTGCTCCGGCGTGGGCAGAAACGCCAGCGACGCGGAGATCAAGCGCGCGTACCGCAAGTTGGCGCGCGAACTGCATCCCGACGTCAACCCGGATGAGGCCGCGCAGGCGAAATTCAAGGAGATCAGCGTCGCCTACGAGGTGCTGAGCGACCCCGAGAAGCGACGCATCGTCGACCTGGGTGGCGATCCGATGGAAAACACCGCCGCGGCGGGCGGCGGTTTCGGCGGCTTCGGCGGTTTGGGCGACGTGTTCGAGGCCTTCTTCGGCGGCGGCTTCAGCGGTGGCGCGGCCTCCCGCGGTCCCATCGGCCGGGTGCGGCCGGGCTCGGACTCGCTGCTGCGGATGCGGCTCGACCTCGAAGAGTGCGCGACCGGGGTGACCAAGCAGGTCACCGTCGATACCGCGGTGTTGTGCGACCGCTGCCAGGGCAAGGGCACCAACGGCGATTCCGTGCCGATCCCGTGCGACACGTGCGGCGGCCGCGGCGAGGTCCAGACGGTGCAGCGGTCGCTGCTGGGCCAGGTGATGACCTCCCGGCCGTGTCCCACCTGCCGCGGCGTCGGCGTCGTCATCCCCGACCCTGCCACCAATGCATGGGCGACGGCCGGGTGCGGGCCCGCCGCGAGATCAGCGTCAAGATCCCCGCCGGGGTCGGCGACGGCATGCGGGTGCGGCTCGCCGCCCAAGGGGAGGTCGGACCCGGGGGAGGGCCGGCCGGTGACCTGTACGTCGAGGTTCACGAACAGGCCCACGACGTCTTCGTGCGCGAAGGTGACGACCTGCACTGCACCGTGTCGGTGCCCATGATCGACGCGGCGCTGGGCGCCTCGGTCACCATCGACGCCATCCTGGACGGCATCAGCGAGATCACCATTCCGCCTGGCACGCAGCCGAATTCGGTCATCACGCTGCGCGGCCACGGGATGCCGCACCTGCGCTCGGGCACCCGGGGCGATCTGCACGTCCACGTCGAGGTGGTGGTGCCCACCCGGTTGGACCACCACGACACCGAACTGCTGCGCGAGCTGAAGACCCGGCGCAGCCGTGACGTGCCCGAGGTCCGCTCGACGCACGCCGGCGGGGGGCTGTTCAGCCGGCTGCGCGAAACCTTCACCGGGCGCTAGCCGCGAGTTTAACAGGCGCGCACATGGTCGCGACGCTGTTCTACGTCGACGCACTGCCCGATATCGGCTCGCTGGCCGTCCTCGACGGCGACGAAGGGTTCCATGCCGCCACCGTGCGGCGGATCCGTCCCGGCGAGCAACTGGTGCTCGGCGACGGTGCCGGCGGCCTGGCCCACTGCGAGGTCGAGCACGCCGGCCGGGACGGGTTGCGCGCCCGGGTGCTGGAGCGCTGGAGCGTCGCGCGCCGGGCGGCCGCCGGTAACGGTGGTGCAGGCGCTGCCCAAGTCGGAGCGTTCGGAGTTGGCGATCGAATTGGCCACCGAAGCCGGCGCCGACGCGTTCCTGGCCTGGCAGGCGGCCCGGTGTGTGGCCAGCTGGCAGGGCACCCGGGTCGACAAGGGCCTGCGCCGGTGGCGTGCCGTCGCCCGTTCGGCGGCCCGGCAATCCCGCCGAGCGCACATCCCGCCCGTCGACGGCGTGCTGTCCACCGCGGGGCTGACTCAGCGGATCCGCGACGAAGTGGCCGCCGGCGCGGTGGTGCTGGCGTTGCACGAGTCGGCGACCGACCGGCTTGCCGATATCGATGTCGCCCAAGCGCGAATTCGTTGCTTCTCGTGGTCGGTCCCGAAGGCGGTATCGCGCCGGAGGAGATCGCCGCGTTGACCGAGGCGGGCGCGGTGGCGGTGCGGCTGGGCCCCCAGGTGCTGCGCACGTCGACGGCCGCGGCGGTGGCGCTGGGCGCGCTCGGCGTGCTCACCCCGCGGTGGGAACAGCTTGCGAGCCCTCAGAATCCGAGCGTCGGGCTAGGCGCTGCCGTCGAATGCGCGGCTGCAAGGCTGACCAACCAGGGCCCCGGCGTAGACTGAGGCAGCCGAGCAAACCACTGACAAGCCAGAAAGCAGGCATCGAGAACCACGTGACGCCCCGCGAGACCAGCGCTGCTGACGCAGCTGGAGGCCTCCAGGCCAACGCTCAAGTACGCAGCAGCATCGATGTTCCGCCCGATGTCGTCGTGGGCTTGTTGGGTTCGGCAGACGAAAACCTGCGCGCACTGGAACGCAGCCTGAACGCCGACCTGCATGTGCGTGGCAACGCCGTCACCTCTTCGGGTGAGCCGGCCGACGTCGCGCTGGCCGAGCGGGCGATCTCCGAGCTGGTCGCGATCGTCGCCAATGGTCAGCCGTTGACGCCGGAGGTGGTCCGCCACAGCGTCGCCATGCTGGCCGGCACCGACAACGAGTCGCCGGCCGAAGTGCTCACCCTGGACATCCTGTCGCGGCGCGGAAAGACGATCCGTCCCAAGACGCTCAACCAGAAGCGCTACGTCGACGCCATCGACGCCAACACCATCGTCTTCGGGGTCGGCCCGGCCGGCACCGGCAAGACGTATCTGGCGATGGCCAAGGCGGTCAGTGCGCTGCAGACCAAGCAGGTAACCCGCATCATCTTGACCCGGCCGGCGGTGGAAGCCGGTGAGCGCCTTGGCTTTTTGCCGGGCACGCTGAGCGAGAAGATCGACCCGTATCTGCGGCCGCTGTATGACGCGCTCTACGACATGATGGATCCCGAGCTGATCCCGAAGCTGATGTCCGCCGGGGTCATCGAGGTCGCGCCGCTGGCGTATATGCGTGGCCGTACGCTCAATTCGGCGTTCATCGTCCTCGACGAGGCGCAGAACACCACCGCCGAGCAGATGAAGATGTTCCTCACCCGGCTCGGCTTCGGATCCAAGATCGTCGTCACCGGGGACATCACCCAGGTCGATCTTCCCGGCGGCGCCAGATCGGGCTTGCGCTCGGCGATCGAGATTCTCGACAGCGTCGACGATATCCACATCGCGGAGCTGACCAGTGTGGACGTGGTGCGCCACCGGCTGGTCTCGGAAATCGTCGACGCTTATGCGAAATTCGAAGAGCCCGGCTTGACGATGAACCGGGCGGCTCGGCGGGCGTCGGGATCCCGCGGGCGCCGATGATAGGGCCGTGAGCATCCATGAGCATCGAAGTCTCCAACGAGTCGGGCATCGACGTCTCCGAAGCCGAATTGATCAGCGTCGCGCGGTTTGTCATCGCCAAGATGGACGTCAACCCGGCAGCCGAACTGTCGATGGTGCTGTTGGACACCGCGGCGATGGCCGACCTGCACATGCGCTGGATGGATCTGCCCGGGCCGACGGACGTGATGAGCTTCCCGATGGACGAGCTCGAGCCGGGTGGCCGGCCCGACGCCCCGGAGCCAGGGCCGTCGATGCTGGGCGACATCGTGCTGTGCCCGGAATTCGCGGCCGAGCAGGCGGCCGCTGCCGGGCCACAGCCTGGGACACGAGTTGGCGCTGCTGACAATTCACGGCGTGCTTCATCTGCTCGGCTACGACCACGGCGAGCCGGACGAGGAAAAGGAGATGTTCGCCCTTCAGGACCGGTTGCTCGAAGAGTGGGTCGCCGAGCAGGTCGAGGCCTACCAACAGGACCGCCAGGAGGAGCGGGATCGCCGGTTGCTGGACAAGTCAAGGTATTTCGACAATTGAGCCGACCATACGCTGTGCGCTGACGTGCGAAGACGAGGTCGCCGCCGTTCTCGGTGGTCGCAGATCCCCCAGCCAGTGCGGTTCCCGAATAAAAGGTCACGAGATGAAAGCACTCGGGATTGCGGCGGCAGCCGCCATAGCTTTCGCACCGTTCTCGGTGGTAGCCACCACACCCGGTGTCGCGCAGGCGGCTCCATGTGCCGGCGCGGGGTCGAGCCCCGCTATCCTGCGAGCACTGCCTGTTTTATGTGGCGCATATCACACTTCGAATGTGTGCTACCAAGCCGCGCCGCCCCGCCCGGCCGCGCCGCCCCCGAGCACGGTGCCGGTGCAGACTCCGGAGGCGCCGCCGGACCCGTGCCGCCGAGCGTGCGCCGGTGCAGACGCCACAGGTCGTTCCGCCAAGTCCCCCGCCCGCGAACACGATTCCGGTGCAGACCCCGAAGATCAATCCGCCGGCCCCCGGGGCGCCAAGAAACGCCTCGTTGGTGGCACCGCCGAAGGAGCTGGATGCGCCGCCGCAGGCGGATCGCGGCGGCCAAGGCCGCACCGGCGACGCGGGTTAACCCCGCCACCCGCCCAAGCCGCCGACGC
Source organism: uncultured Actinomycetota bacterium (assembly GCA_963850895.1). GTDB lineage: Bacteria > Actinomycetota > Actinomycetes > Mycobacteriales > Mycobacteriaceae > Mycobacterium. The sequence continues at coordinate 246,851 of CAWKNK010000020.1, forward strand.
AGGTGGACTTAAACCACCAGGTGCAGAACGTCGTCAGCGCCCACAGCGACAACGTTGACGTCGTAAAGGTTGACAATCAGGCGCTGGTCCGTCCCCGCCACTGGGACTACCTCGACTACGACGACGACTATCACCGCCCGGCCCTGTACAACCCGCTCAATCAGGCGATGACCTTCCGCTACTTCTACAACGGCGCCTACCGGGAGGCGTACGTGCCGGCCGGTGGCCGGATCGTGCTCGATGCCGCCACCGTTGGCCTGTTCCCGTTCACCGCGGTCGGCGACGGCTATGTGGCGTCGGGCAGCTTCTACGGCGGGGCCTCGATACCGCCGGACGGCTGGAACGGCCCACCGCCGCCGGACTACACGCCGCCGGCGCCCCCGAAGGTGTACCAGAACGTCTCGGCCTATGTTCCCGCCGATAACCAGACCGTGGAAGTCGGCCAGGTGGAGGTGGTGGGCCACGACGATAGCCAACCCGCGGGCAGCCAGGACACTCTTCCTGCTCGACGACTCCACCTTGGCCTGGGGTCAGGTCAACGATCCCAGCAGCGAGCGCCCAAATCAGGGTGACCAAGACTCAGTCGCTGCCGGGCGTCGGGCCGACCGACAATGGCAGCTTCTTAGTGGCGCTGGCCGGCTCTACGAGGAGCCCGCCCAACCCGCCCAACCCTGGTGGCCCTCGGCGCTGGGCTACGGGGGGTTGGCGATAGCAGTGGGCCTTATCGCCTGGGTGATCAATCGTCGGAATCGGAGCGTCGACGCCATAGGGGAGTCCGTCGCCAAGTCAAGGTATTTCGACAATTGACCGGCTTGTCTGAGCTGCTCGGCGCGATCGCGTTGATCGCTCTGGGCGGGTTTTTCGCGGCGATCGACGCCGCCATCAGCACGGTGTCGCTGGCGCGGGTCCAGGAGCTGGTGCGCGAGGAGCGGCCCGGCGCGCCGTATCCCTGTCCAAGGTGATGGCTGAGCGGCCGCGCTACATCAACCTGGTTGTGCTGCTGCGGATTACGTGCGAGATCACCGCGACCGTACTGCTGGTGGTGTTCCTCTACGACAACTTCGGCCTGAAGTGGGGGTTGTTCGGCGCCGCGACCATCATGGTGGTGACCAGCTTCGTCGTCATCGGGAGTGGGCCCGCGCACCCTCGGGCGCCAGAACGCATATTCCATCTCGTTGGTGACGGCCCTTCCGCTGCGGTTGATTTCGTGGCTGTTGATGCCGCTCAGCCGGTTGCTAGTGGTCCTGGGTAACGCGCTCACACCGGGCCGGGGCTTGACGAAACGGGCCGTTCGCATCCGAGATCGAGCTGCGCGAAGTTGTCGACCTGGCCCAGCAGCGCGGCGTGGTTGCCGCCGACGAACGCCGGATGATCCAGTCGGTCTTCGAACTCGGTGACACTCCGGCCCGCGAGGTGATGGTGCCGCGCACCGAGATGATCTGGATCGAAAGCGACAAACTTGCCAGTCAAGCGATGAACCTTGCCGTGCGCAGCGGGCATTCCCGTATCCCGGTGATCGGTGAGAACGTCGACGACATCGTCGGGGTCGTGTACCTGAAAGACCTTGTCCAGCAGACGCTTTATGTCGGAAGACGGTGGCCGGGCCACTACTGTGGTGCAGGTGATGCGCCCGGCGGTGTTCGTGCCGGACTCCAAGCCGTTGGATGCATTGCTGCGTGAAATGCAGCGCGACCGCAACCACATGGCTCTTCTCGTTGACGAGTACGGCGCGATAGCCGGCCTGGTCAGTATCGAAGACGTGCTGGAAGAAATCGTCGGCGAGATCGCCGACGAGTATGACCAGGCGGAGACGGCTCCGATAGAAGACTTGGGCGACAAACGTTTCCGGGTTTCGGCGCGACTGCCGATCGAAGACCTCGGTGAGCTATACGGCGTGGAATTCGACGACGATCTCGACGTCGATACCGTAGGCGGCCTGCTTGCCCTGGAATTGGGCCGGGTTCCGCTGCCGGGCGCCGAGGTGATATCGCATGGCTTGCGGCTACACGCCGAGGGTGGCACCGACCATCGGGGGCGGGTACGGATTGGCACTGTTCTGCTGAGCCCGGCCGAATCCGACGGTTCCTCCGACGGTCCGACGCAGGGGACCCGCTATGACGCCGAGCGTGTGCCCACTGCGAGAAGTCGGCCCAAAATCGCAGTGGGTGCACGCTCGGCGCCATGACTGAATTCCGTTCAGGCTTCGTGTGTTTGGTCGGCCGGCCGAACACCGGCAAGTCGACGCTGACCAATGCGCTGGTCGGCACAAAGGTTGCGATCACCTCGATGCGGCCGCAGACCACCCGGCACACCATTCGCGGGATTGTTCACCGCAAGGACTTTCAGATCATTCTGGTGGACACGCCGGGCTTGCACCGGCCGCGCACGCTGCTGGGCAAGCGGCTCAACGACTTGGTGCGCGACACCTACACCGAAGTCGACGTGATCGGGCTGTGCATCCCGGCTGACGAGGCGATCGGTCCGGGGGACAGGTGGATCGTCGACCAGATTCGTTCCACCGCGCCGAAGACGACAGCTGGTCGCCATCGTCACCAAGATCGACAAAGTGCCCAAAGACCGGGTGGCCGCGCAGTTGGTCGCGGTCAGTGAGCTGGTCGGCAACTCGGCCGAGATCGTGCCGGTGTCGGCGGTAACCGGGGAACAGGTCGACGTGCTGATCGACGTGCTGGCCGCGGCGTTGCCCGTCGGCCCGGCGTACTACCCCGACGGTGAGCTGACCGACGAACCCGAGGAGGTGCTGATGGCCGAGCTCATCCGCGAGGCCGCCCTCGAGGGAGTTCGCGACGAGCTGCCGCATTCGTTGGCGGTGGTCATCGACGAGGTCAGCCCGCGGGAAGGGCGCGATGACCTGATCGACGTGCACGCCGTGCTTTACGTCGAGCGGGACAGCCAGAAGGGAATCGTCATCGGCAAAGGTGGTGCCCGGCTGCGCGAAGTGGGCACCGCGGCGCGCGGCCAGATCGAGAAGCTGCTGGGCACCAAGATCTACCTCGACTTGCGCGTCAAGGTCGCCAAAAATTGGCAGAGCGACCCCAAACAGCTTGGTCGGCTGGGGTTTCTAAGTCGCATTCTCAGCGGGCGGCGTTCTCTGCGTGCCGGTAGGGGCAGGCAGCAGAGCATGCCATTTCATGTGACTGAAGTGCCAGTGGCAAACGCCATGCCGCTCGCCCGCAGAGTCAGCTTCGGCAGTGTGCCGCTTCAGGATTTCACCTTCTCGGCGGAGGTGCGCCGGGCACCGGAGGAGTGTCGGAACTCTGGTTCCACCACACCTTGGGCTGCTTAGTCGCCCATCCGCAGACGGCCTCCAGTTCGGCGGCCAGCGAAATCAGCATGCCCTCGCTGTTCGCCGGACCCATCAGCTGCACACCGATCGGCAAGCCTTCGGAGGTGAACCCCGCCGGCACGTTGATGGAGGGCCAGCCCAGCACGTTCCACGGCCATGTCACCGGACACGCGGCGATCATGGCGCGGTCGGTGCCGGAGCTGCCCAATCGGTCAAAGGAGCGTGCTAACGGCGGTGGTTGCGCAGTGGTCGGTGCCAGCACCACATCGACGATGTCGAATATCGAGCCCACCCGATGCTGGTCGGCGGCTTCGTGGAGGCGTGCGCTGCGCAGAATCGCCTGCCCCAGCACATGGCCCATACGCAGGTTGGACACGGTACGCGGATCCAGCGTGACGCCGTCGCCCAGTCGCTCCTCCCACTCCCGCAGGCCCGCGGTGGACCGAGCAAGAAAGTCCCACGTTAACCGCTTGCCGTAGTCGGGGTTGCCGGGCACCACGGTATGGCCGAGCAGCTCGAGTTGCTTGCGCAGTGCTCGCGTCGCGGCCAAGATCTCGGGGTGCAACTTGGCGCGAAAGCCGGTGTAAGGGAATCGGGTTGACAGCGCGATGTTCAGCGGGCCGGGCGCAATGCCGACGTAATCGGACACCTTCATCGGCGGCGGCTTATGCCGGTCGCCCTCGACATTTCCCGACGCCGCGTCGAGCACTAACGCCGCGTCGGCCACGGTGCGGGCCAGCACACCATTGACCGTGAGGCCATTGAAGGCCTCGGGCAACGGCCAGGTGGAGATGCGGCCACGCTGCGGCTTGATGCCCACCAAATGCGTCCACGCGGCGGGAACCCGGATGCCACCGGCACCGTCGGAGCCGATAGCCGCGGTGACTAGCCCCGCAGCAACCGCAACCGCGCTACCGCCCGACGATCCGCCTGGGGTGTGCCTACGTGACCAGGGATTGCGAGTGTGTCCGAATCCGGGCCCGTTAGTAAACGGCCACTGGCCCAGTTCGCAGGTGTTCGTCTTGCCGACGATCACCGCGCCGGCCGCCTTCAGACGGCGAACCACCTCGGCATCGTGGGTAGCGGGCCGGACATACCCTTCGGTGCCGAAGGCGGTGGGCACTCCAGCAACGTCGACGTCGTCTTTGACCGCGATCGGAATGCCGAGCAACGGCGCCGTGTCCCCGGCGGCCCGTCGCCGGTCGGCCGCGGCCGCATCGGCCAGCGCTGACTCGGTGAGCACCACCCGGAAGGCGTTCAATGTGGACTGGCTGACGTTGATGGCGCGCAGGGAACGGCGCACCAGTGTGTCGGATGTCACGGCGCGACTGGCCAGCTGATACAGCAGGTCAGTCAGCGTGGGCAGGCGCTGGCTGCCGGATCCGGAAGTGGGCCCAAAACCGGACCCAGAAGCGCCAACCACGGGTTAGGAGACTATCGGCGCGGATACCCGCGATGTCGCGGTGGGGTGCGAAACTGTTGTAATGCGGCTGTATCGGGATCGGGCGGTGGTGCTGCGCCAGCACAAGCTCGGCGAGGCCGACCGGATCGTCACCCTGCTGACCCGCGATCACGGGCTGGTTCGTGCGGTGGCCAAGGGTGTTCGTCGCACCCGCAGCAAATTCGGCGCGCGGCTGGAGCCGTTCGCGTATATCGACGCGCAACTACACCCCGGCCGCAACCTCGACATCGTCACCCAGGTCGTCGCGATTGACGCGTTCGCCACCGACATCGTCAGCGACTACGGCCGCTACACCTGCGGGTGCGCGATGCTGGAAACCGCCGAACGCCTCGCCGGTGAGGAGCGGGCACCCGCCCCGGCCCTGCACCGGCTCACGGTGAGCGCGCTGCGGGCGGTGGCCGAAGGCCGCCGGTCCCGTGACTTGCTGCTGGACGCCTATCTGCTGCGTGCCATGGGCATTGCCGGATGGGCACCGGCGCTGAACGAGTGCGCCCGTTGCGCTACACCTGGTCCCCATCGGGCGTTTCATGTCGGCGCCGGGGGCAGCGTCTGCACACACTGCCGCCCGGCCGGTTCGACCACACCGCCGCCGGGTGTGCTGGATCTGATGTCCGCGCTGCACGACGGCGATTGGGAGTTCGCCGAAAAGACGCAGCAATCGCACCGCAGCTACGCCAGCGGATTGGTGGCTGCGCACCTGCAATGGCATCTGGAACGGCAGCTCAAAACGTTGCCACTGGTAGAACGGACGTATCACGTCGACCGCACAATCGCCGAACGGCGCGCAGCGCTGATCGGGCAGGATATGGGTTGTGGCTAGAGTCCGGGTCGGCAGCTCCGGTCGCAAGGCCGAACGCACGCCGGAGTCAACCGGCTTCCCGCAGCTGCCCCCCGCACCCGACGACTACCCGGTCTTTCCCGACAAGTCGACGTGGCCAGTCGTCTTTCCGGAGCTGCCGCCGTCCGCCGACGGTAGCCCATGCCGGCCACCGCAGCACATTTCGAAAGCAGCTGCACCCCGGATTGCGGCCGACCGACTGCCTGTTCACGTCGCTATCGTGATGGACGGCAATGGTCGCTGGGCCACCCAACGCGGACTGCCGCGGGTGGAGGGCCACAAGATGGGTGAGGCGGTAGTCATTGACATCGTTTGCGGTGCAATCGAACTCGGAATCAAATGGCTGAGCCTCTACGCCTTTTCCACGGAGAACTGGAAGCGTTCTCCTGAAGAAGTGCGCTTCCTGATGGGTTTCAACCGCGATGTCGTGCGACGGCGCCGCGAGAACCTCAAGGCGATGGGCGTCCGGATCCGGTGGGTGGGTTCACGACCACGCCTGTGGCGCAGTGTCATCAATGAATTGGCGATCGCGGAGGCCATGACGGCGGGCAATGACGTCATCACGATCAATTACTGCGTGAACTACGGTGGTCGCACCGAAATCGCGGAAGCCACAAGAGAAATCGCTCGCTTGGCTGCGGCGGGCAAGCTGGACCCGGAGCGGATCACTGAGTCGACAATCGCCCGTCACCTGCAGCGGCCTGACATCCCCGATGTAGACCTTTTGCTGCGGACCTCGGGGGAACAGCGGTCCAGCAATTTCATGTTGTGGCAGGCGGCGTATGCGGAGTACATCTTCTCGGACAAGCTGTGGCCCGACTACGACCGCCGCGATCTGTGGGCAGCCTGCGCGGAATACGCTTCTCGAAATCGAAGGTTCGGGAGCGCCTAGTGCCATCACTGCAGGAGCGCTTGGCATCGCTACTCGGCGACGTCCTTCCGGTCGAGGAGGAACCCGACGGGGCGTTAACGGTGCGCCACGATGGCACGATTGCGTCGTTGCGGGTGGTGAACATCGCCGAGGACCTCGACCTGGTGTCGCTCACCCAGATAGTGGCCTGGGACCTGCCGCTGACCAAGAAGATCAGCGACCAGGTAGCCAAGCAGGCCCGCGACAGCAACTTCGGCAGCGTGACGCTGGTGGAGAAGATCAATGAGAAGGCCGTGCAGCGCAACTCGGGCAAGAGCTGCGTCCAAAACCGCCGACGTGATGCTGCGCTACAACTTTCCCGGCGGCGGCCTGACCGACGACGCCCTGCGCATCCTGATCCTGCTGGTGCTGGATACAGGCGCCGGGATACGTCGCAAGCTGACGTCCTGAACCGCCCGATGCCGAAATCGACGGCAGCGCGGGAAAGTTCGAAAATATGTGGCGGTACCGTCGATTTCGCGTTGCGGGGCTCGCTAGGACCTACATTCTTTGCACGTGCCGAAGATCTCGATGGTGTGGCTGACGTCGGAAAAGCCATGTTTGGCGGCCACTTCCGCCGCCCACTCCTCGACCTCATGGTCGCCGACTTCGATGGTGGAACCACAGCTGCGGCACACCAGATGGTGGTGATGGTGATCGGAGCACCTGCGGTAGACCGACTCGCCGGTGTCGGTGCGCAGCGTGTCGACCATTCCCGCCGCTGCCATTGACTGCAGCGTTCGGTAGACGGTGGTCAGCCCGATGTTCTCGCCGCGGCGGCGTAGCTCGTCGTGCAACTCTTGCGCCGAGCGGAACTCGTCAAGTGTCTCCATCAGCGTGGAAATCGCCGCCCGTTGACGGGTGGACCGGATTCACTGCTCTCGCGGCGCGGGTCACGGTGCGTCCTCGCTGGCGTGGGCGACGGCGTCGACGACGATGTGCGCAAGGTGGTGGTCAGCAAGCCGGTAGAGCACTTCGCGGCCGGAGCGCTCCCCGGCGACGACGCCGGCCGCCTTCAGGATTTTCAGATGCTGGCTGACCAGCGGCTGCGGCACGCCGAGCGCGTCGACCAGCTCATGCACGCAGCGGTGCGACTCACGTAATTGCAGCACGATGGCGATCCGCACGGGCGCGGCCAGCGCACGCAGCAGCTCGCCGGTCGGCGTCGAGAATTTCCCGCCGCGGCGGGACAGGGTATTCGGGGACGCGTGCCCACCGGCCCCAGCTCGGCTGTGCTCGTGGGCCACGACGCTCAGGTCCGATCCCATGTCGCCATCGGCAGTAGTCGGCGTTGAGGAAGGCGGAGGGGGGGACATCACCATGGGAGAGAGTCATCACCTCGTGAAGTGCCAGGTAGTGGGGAAGATGGCCGCGGTTAGGTATCGCGAGCGGCCGACCTCCACTGTCACATGCATGATGACGCATGTCAAAGACCGCGGCGCCGATCGCTACCATGACTGATTGCTTTGCGCACAGCGGTTGACCGCCGCACGTGCCCGCTCCGACCCGGAAAGGGAGTGCAGCGCCCCGTGGCGTCCGTCATCGACACCGTAGTCAACCTGGCCAAACGGCGCGGCTTCGTCTTTCCCTCGGGTGAGATCTACGGCGGCACACGATCGGCGTGGGATTACGGCCCGCTGGGCGTGGAACTCAAAGAGAACATCAAACGGCAGTGGTGGCACTCGGTAGTCAACGGGCGCGACGACGTCGTGGGAATCGATTCGTCGATCATCCTGCCGCGGCAGGTGTGGGTGGCCTCCGGCCACGTCGAGGTCTTCCACGACCCGCTGGTCGAGTCGTTGATCACCCATAAGCGCTACCGCGCCGACCATCTCATCGAGGCCTACGAAGCCAAACACGGGCAGCCGCCGCCCAATGGACTGGCCGATATTCGCGACCCGGATACCGGCGAACCCGGGACAGTGGACCGAGCCGCGCGAGTTCAACATGATGCTCAAGACGTACCTCGGACCCATCGAGACCGAGGAGGGCCTGCACTATCTACGTCCGGAGACCGCGCAGGGCATCTTCATCAACTTTGCCAACGTGGTGACGACCGCTCGCAAGAAGCCGCCGTTCGGTATCGGGCAGATCGGCAAAAGTTTTCGCAACGAGATCACCCCGGGCAACTTCATTTTCCGAACCCGCGAGTTTGAGCAAATGGAAATGGAGTTCTTTGTCGAGCCGTCGACCGCCAAGGAATGGCATCAGTATTGGATCGACACCCGCCTGCAATGGTATGTCGAGCTGGGTATCAATCCGGAGAATCTGCGGTTGTTTGAGCACCCCCCCGACAAGCTCTCGCACTACTCCGACCGCACCGTCGACATCGAGTACAAGTTCGGCTTCGCCGGCAACCCGTGGGGCGAACTGGAAGGCGTCGCCAACCGAACCGATTTCGACTTGTCCACGCACTCAAAACATTCCGGTGTCGACCTGTCGTTCTTCGACCAGGTCACCGATACCCGTTACATCCCGTATGCCATAGAACCGGCAGCAGGTTTGACTCGGTCATTCATGGCGTTCTTGATCGATGCCTACACCGAGGACCAAGCCCCCAACGCCAAGGGCGCGATGGAAAAGCGCACGGTGCTTCGGTTGGACCCACGGCTGGCGCCGGTCAAGGCCGCGGTGCTGCCGCTGTCCCGGCACGCCGACTTGAGTCCGAAGGCTCGTGACGTGGCCGCTGAGTTGCGCAAATGGTGGAACATCGAATTTCGACGACGCCGGCGCCATCGGGCGACGCTATCGACGCCAGGACGAGGTGGGGACGCCTTTCTGCGTGACGGTGGATTTCGACTCACTCGAGGACAACGCCGTGACTGTGCGCCAGCGCGATGACATGACGCAGGAACGAGTCGCGATGAATGCCGTCGCCGACTATCTGGCTGCGCGGCTCAAGGGCTGCTAATCGGTACCGGCAGCGCCCGCTGTGCGATTGCCCGGACAGGTGTCTGGCTAATCGGCGTGGAAAACCGCGCGCCCTCTGCCGCATTAAGGGATAAGGTTTAAAAACCGGCTTTTGAGTGGCGATTGCCTTAGACCCAAGCGAAGTTGCTCACGTAGCTAGTCGCCGGGGTGGGTGGTCGGTTGTGTGGTTGTAGGAGCCGTTGACTCGGTCGGTTGGTTGGGGATGTGATGATTCCTGCTTTTATTGTTCTTCCCCCCCGAGATCAACTCGGCGTTGATGTTTGGTGGCGCAGGGTCCGGCCCATTGTTAACGGCGGCATCGGCCTGGGACGGGTTGGCGGCGGATTTGGCGGGTGCGGCGGCGTCGTTTCACTCGGTGATTTCGGGGGTGGCCAGCTGGTGCGTGGTCGGGTCCGGCGTCGGTGTCGATGGTAACGGCGGCGACGCCGTATGTGCGATGGTTGATCGGGGCGGCGGGGCAAGCCGAGGCTGCGGCCGCTCAGGCTCGCGCGGCGGCGACGGCGTACGAGTCTGCGTTCGTGGCGACCGTGCCTACCCCGGCGGTGTATGCGAATCGTGTCCGGTTGATCTCGTTAATCGCGACGAACTTCTTGGGTCAGAACACGCCGGCGATCGCGATGACCGAGCTCGAGTACCTGGAGATGTGGGTCCAGGATGTGGCCGCGATGGTGGGCTATCACGCCGGGGCGAAGTCGGTGGCGTCGACGTTGCCGTCGTTCAGCGCTCCGCCGGCGAGTTGGCGGGCTTGGTGGGGTTGGCGAGGGCCGCTTATGGCCCGGCGTCGCAGGCTGTCGGGGCGGTGTCGTCGGTCGGGGCTGCATTGGCTTCGCCGAGTGCAGTCGTTGCTGGGGCAATTGCTCCTGCGCTGTCGTCGGTGACGTCGTTGGTTTCGTCGATGCCGGTGTCGACATGATGCCCGTGGCGCAGATCGGGATGTATCCCGCGAGCGCGCTGATGTCGCCCATGATGGTGCTGGCCCAAGGTACTCGGGCATGCGGCTCCCGCGGCGGCCGGCGTCACAACCTGTCTGCGGAGATTCCGCACGTCGCCGGCGGCGCCCTATGGGCTGCAGTCGCTCGGCGCGCTGGGCATGGCGACGGCGGGTTTGGGCATGGCGCGGTTCGTGGGGGCGATTTCGGTGCCGCCGACCTGGCAAGGGTCGATGCCGATGCCGGCGTTACCTGGCGAGTCTCGCGATGCCGGCGTTGGGTAGCGAACTGCCGACCCCGGTCGCGACGGCGGGAACGGCTGGACCCGGCGGTAGCATGCAGGCGATGCCTATGGCGATGGACGGCCGGGGCGCCCAGGGCGACAAGCCCGACAGGAAGACGCGCCGCGGCGGGGAGAATCCACACGTGGTGCAGTCGCGGCCCAGAGGTGGTGCCGCGAACCCGGGGCGGATAAGGCGAAAGCACCGCCACGCCTAACCGCTCTTCGGCTCGAGAGTTGGGCGGTCCCGCCAATCTTGAGCCAGCGCTGTCGTGCGAATCCGACATATGGCAATGGGTTCTATTTCCACCAGCGCAGCGCCAATCCTGTTGATCGTCCAGTCACGACTTCGGCCCGTGACTCGGGCATACGCTGTGGAAAGAAAATTCAGGTATTCCGGGTATTGTCCTCAGGTTTGGCTTACGATGTGCGTGCTTGGTGTTATTAGGTTCGGCCACAGCGTCCGAAGATCGGCTGTGGAAGGGGGCAACATGCTATTGCCTCTTGGTCCGCCGTTACCAGATGACGCGGTGTCGGTGGTTCGGGGTGAGTCGGGAATGCTCGGTGGCTTGTCGGTTCCGCTCAAATGGGGCGTGGCTGTGCCGCCGGATGACTATGACCATTGGGCACCGAAGCCCGAAGTGGGCGCCGGTACCGGTGACAAGGCGGCCGACGTGCCGGACCCCGCCGCGGCCGCGGACGGCGTCAATCGGCGAGTGGAACGAGTGGAAGCGGTGGGAAGGCGAAGTCGAACCCCACTTCGACATGCCGCGCAGCGTGAGGCGTGATACCGCATTCTCCGGCGGCCGGTTGACCGCCGCGTTCTAGGGCGAGCGGCTCAGAATCGGCCGCCGCCACCCATGAAGCCGCCGCCGGAGGGGCCCCCCGACGAGCCGCCGAACGATGTCGGACTCCAGCCGCCAAATCCGCCCCGCATGCCCCCACTGAGCAAGTTGCCGATGATGATTCCGCCGAGCATCGCGCCCATGTCACTGCCTCCGCCACGGGTATAGGCGCGCTGAGCCGATTGCACATCGTCATTAGCCAACGACTGCGCGTTGGCGGCCAGCGTCGACGCCGCATTCGCGTGGGAAATCGCTTCGGTCGGGTCGGTCGCTCTCTTGTCCTGTGCGGCTTGCAGGTGCCGTTTGGCTTCGGCGAGCCGGGTGCGTGCCTCCGGGCCGATACTGCCTCGCCGCGTGTCGATGTAGTCGGAGACGGCCCGCACCCGGGACTCGGCCGTAAACAGTGCCTGCTCGAATGACCGGGCGAGCTGCTCGGCGGTGGCCTGTTCCTGGGCCAGTGTGACCAGCAGGCCGTTGAGATCGGCATCGGCCTTGGCCAGTTGGCCAAAGGCGCCCAAGGGATCGGTGGAGGCACCGCCGCGCGCGCTCTCGACGGCCCTGGCGGCCGCATCGCGCGCTGCGATGAGTTCGCCGGTGTGGACAGATTTGTTGTTCCGTGCTTTCTGCAGTAGCTCGTCTGCGCGCTTGATGCCCGTCTGGATGTCGGCCATGACCGACGGGAGCCCGTCAATGGCGTGCTGGATGTCGGTGGCCGCATTGTCCACGGGTCGAGCAGCGCACGCGCTTGCCCGAGCGCGGACTCGGCGGCACGGACGGCATCCACCAAACCGGCCTGCGTCCACTGACGGCCTGGGTGGCCAGATCACGGGCGGTGCTGATGTTGCGGTCGGCGAACGCCAGCCGCTCCTTGGCGGCGGCGACATTGCCAGACACCGAAGTCAGTGCGGCAGCATCGAATTCGTTGTGCAGCTCAGCCATCCGCCGTTCTGCCGGGGCTATGCGGGTGGTGAGTTCCACGTACTGCTGGGTCAGCGCGTCGAGCCGCGACGGAGCGTTGATCACCAAATCACGCAGTTTCTCGAACGCCTCGGTCTGCGACTCCAATTCGCCGTCGGCGCGCGCCGCCGACACGATTACCCGGGTGAGCAGTTCGCGGCGCTGTGCGGGCGTCTCGGGCGTGTTGTCGTCCAGTTGTTGGCGCACGGTGAACGCTTGGGACAGAGCCGCTTTGGCGTTGTTCACGGCCTGGGTGAACGGCTGGGTCTGCTCTTCGCCGAACTCGGCGATCGCCAGGTCGAGTTCGTTGGAGCTGGTTCGCAACGCGTTGTCGACATCCACCACCATCGAGCGCGATAGGTCATCGAGGGCTTGCAGCGGCACGGCGGCCAGCGCATTGACGTCGGTGGGGTCGACTCGCCGTGCCGCGGCCAATTCGGCCGCGCGCCGGCGCCGGCCGCGATAGTGCATGACCAACAGCAGGATTATCACCGCGATGAGAATGATGGCCAGCGCGACCAGCAGGATCACCCGACCTGACGAACCCGGCGACGTGTTGAGTCCGTTGGCGGCCGCAACCGCGGCGCCGCTCCAGTCGCCGTTGTGCAAGGCGGGTTCGATTTTGTTGTGCCGCAGCTCATCGACCTGGCTTGCGTTGACGCTCTTGACGGTGGATGGGACCAGGAAGGCATATGCACGGCTGTTGGTGGCGACGGCCAGCAGGGCGTCGTAATCGCCCAGATCGCTTGAGCGCACCGTGCGCTGTGCCCAGTTCACCGCGTTTTGCCCAGAGAAGTCGTCGACGTAAACCACCCACAGCCGGATGTGGCGATCCGCGTACAGCTTGTCGACGGCCGAGGTGACCGCAGCGCGACCGGAGTCCGAAAATACTCCCGCGTTGTCGGTGACGTAATCCGCCAGCCGGAACGGTGGTTGCGCGCCGGCCGCGGGCGCCAGGAACAGCCCGCGCTGAAACGATGGCAAGGATCGTCCCGATCACGCTTAGCAGGCGAGCAGTGCGCATGACGCCAATTTAGCCCCGCGCCGGTGCGGGCAAATAGCGGTGCGGCGGACCGGTCCCTCGTCCGGCATTCCCTGGCAGACTGTGCGTCGGTGACCACGAATCAGCAAGACCCTTACGACGACTTCGACCGTCAACGGCGGGTACGCGAAGCGCCGAAGACTGCGGGTTTGCCGGGTACGGAGGGCCAGCATCGTAGCGACTTCGCCCGGGACCGGGCCCGGGTATTGCATAGCGCCGCACTACGCCGGCTGGCCGACAAGACCCAGGTCGTCGGACCCCGCGAAGGTGACACACCGCGCACCCGGCTGACGCACTCGCTGGAGGTCGCCCAGATCGGGCGGGGGATGGCGGTCGGCTTGGGCTGCGACCTCGACTTGGTCGAGTTGGCCGGTCTGGCCCACGACATCGGCCACCCGCCCTACGGGCACAACGGCGAGTACGCGCTGGATGAGGTTGCCGCCAGCTATGGCGGTTTCGAGGGGAATGCCCAGAACTTCCGAATCCTGACCAGCCTGGAACCCAAAGTGCTTGACGAGCAAGGCAATAGCGCGGGCCTAAACTTGACCCGCGCATCCCTGGACGCGGTCACTAAGTATCCGTGGCCGCGCGGTAACGGAAAGCGCAAGTTCGGCTTCTACGACGAGGACCGCGAGCCGGCGGCCTGGGTTCGCGCCCGCGCGCCGGAGAGCCGGACGTGCCTGGAAGCGCAGGTGATGGACTGGGCCGACGATATCGCATATTCGGTACACGACGTCGAGGACGGCGTCGTCTCCCAGCGCATCGACTTGCGCGTGCTCGCCGACGACGACGAAGCGGCCGCGCTGGCCAAACTGGGCGAGAGCGAATTCTTCCGGGTCAGTGCCGACGACTTCATGGCGGCCGCACGCCGGCTGTCGGGGCTGCCGGTGGTCGCCGCGGTCGGCAAGTACGACGCCACGCTGGCGGCGTCGGTCGCGCTCAAGCGATTGACCAGTGAATTGGTCGGCAGATTCGCCTCGGCCGCCATTGCCACCACGCGCGCCGCGGCCGGTCCCGGGCCGCTGGTGCGCTACCGCGCCAACTTGCTGGTGCCCGATCTGGTGCGTGCCGAGGTCGCCTTGCTGAAAATCCTGGCGCTGCAGTTCATCATGTCCGATCCGCGGCATCTCGAAACCCAGGCCCTGCAACGCGAACGAATCCACCGGGTCGCGCAGTGGCTGTATTCCGGGGCACCCCAGACGCTCGACCCGGTCTTCGCCGCGGCGTTCATCACCGCGGCCGACGACCGCGCCCGGTTACGGGTCATCGTCGATCAGATCGCCTCATATACCGAGGGTCGGCTGGAACGTATCGACACGCGCCAGGCCAACGTTTAGCGGCTACCGGCCGCAGGTCATCCCACGCCGGTGCCGTCCCTGTCGCGGGATAGGCTGCCCGACATGACCAAATTCAGCGGTATCGCCACCCTCGCGGTGGGGCTTCCCGTCGTCGCCATCACCGCCTGCAGCTCACCTCAGCATGCGAGCACCCAGACCGGCACCACCCCTCCGGTGAGGAGCGCCGCACCGGCGTCGTCGGGTGAGACGACGACGCCGGCGCCCAGTGGCGAATCGCTCAGCGCGCAACTGAAGACGCCGGACGGGCGGTCCGTCGCCACGGCGACTTTCGAGTTCACCGGCGGGTACGTGACCGTCACCGTCAAGACGGTGGCCGGCGGCATCCTGTCACCGGGCTTCCACGGCCTGCACGTCCACGAGATCGGCAAATGCGAGCCCAACTCGGTCGCCCCGGCCGGCGGTCCGCCCGGCAACTTCCTGTCCGCCGGCGGTCACTACCAGGCGCCCGGGCACACCGGTAAACCGGAAAGCGGCGACCTGACGTCGCTGGAGGTGCGTTCGGACGGCTCGGCCTACCTGGTCACCACCACCGACGCGTTCAACCGGGACGAGCTGCTGGGCGGCAACAAGACTGCCTTGATGCTGCACGGCGCCGAAAATAGCGACAACGCGATGGAACGGGTGGCATGCGGCGTCGTCGGAACCGGATAGCCGGCCGGCTCGGCGCTCTAGACTGAGCCGATGTCCAGCCCGGCAGGTTCGTGGGGGCACCACCCCCGCGCCGGGGACGACGACGTCCGTCCCAGGGGCCGGGGTCGGATCCCCGATCGCGATATCGCCGCCATCCGCGAGCGGGTCCGCATCGAGGAAGTCGTCGGCGACTACGTCCAATTGCGGCGCGCCGGCGCCGATTCCCTCAAGGGCCTGTGTCCGTTTCACGACGAGAAGTCGCCGTCGTTTCATGTTCGCCCCAACCACGGCCACTTCCACTGCTTCGGGTGTGGGGAGGGCGGCGACGTCTACGCGTTCATCCAGAAGATCGAACACGTCACCTTCGTCGAGGCCGTTGAGCTGCTCGCCGACCGGATCGGCCACACCATCAGCTACACCGGCCCCGCGACCAGTGTGCAGCGCGACCGCGGTAGTCGCAGTCGGCTCGTCGCGGCCAACGCCGCCGCGGCGGAGTTCTACGCGGCGACGCTGGAATCCGAGGAGGCCGCACCGGCCCGTCAATACCTGACGGAACGGAATTTCGATGCCGAGGCGGCGCATCGCTTCGGCTGCGGATTCGCCCCGTCCGGGTGGGACTCACTGACAAAACACTTGGTGCGCAAGGGTTTCGAGTTCAAGGAGCTGGAAGCGGCCGGACTGTCGCGGCAAGGGCGTCGCGGCCCGATCGACCGCTTCCACCGGCGGCTGCTGTGGCCCATCCGCACCGCGGCCGGCGAGGTGATCGGGTTCGGCGCCCGCCGGCTGTTCGACGACGATCCGATGGAAGCCAAGTACATCAATACCCCCGAGACGCTGCTGTACAAGAAGTCGTCGGTGATGTTCGGCGTCGATCTGGCCAAACGTGACATCGCCAAGGGCCATCAGGCGGTCGTCGTGGAGGGCTACACCGACGTGATGGCGATGCATCTGGCCGGGGTCACGACGGCCGTGGCGTCGTGCGGCACCGCGTTCGGCGACGAGCACCTGGCGATGCTGCGCCGGCTGATGATGGACGACAGTTTCTTCCGCGGCGAGCTGATCTATGTTTTCGACGGTGATGCGGCCGGGCGTGCGGCCGCGCTCAAGGCCTTCGGCGGAGAGCAGAATCTGGCGGGGCAGTCCTTCGTCGCGGTCGCCCCGGACGGCATGGACCCCTGCGACTTGCGGTTGAGGTCCGGCGACGGCGCGCTGCGCGACCTGGTGGCGCGGCGCACCCCCTTGTTCGAGTTCGCGATCCGCACCGCGATCGCCGAGATGGACCTGGACAGCGCGGAGGGCAGGGTCGCGGCGTTGCGCCGCTGCGTGCCGATGGTGGGCCAGATCAAAGACCCCACGCTGCGCGACGAGTATGCCCGCCAGCTCGCCGGCTGGGTCGGCTGGGACGACGTGGCGCAGATCATCGACCGGGTGCGCAGTCAGGCCAAGAAGTCGCCCACCCCGGCGCGGGGGGGCTCCGGTCCGAACGCCCCGCGCCGGCCCGCCCAACAGCCCCGTGCCGCGGCCCCGGCCCACCCCGCCGCCGCGCGCCCCGACCCGCGTGACCCGACCCTGTGGCCGCAGCGCGAGGCGCTCAAGTCGGCATTGCAGTACCCGGCGCTGGCCGGGCCGGTATTCGACACGTTGACCGTCGAAAGCTTCACCCATCCCGGTTACGCCGCCGTGCGTGGGGCCATCGAGGCCGCGGGCGGGACGTCGAGCGGCGTCACCGGGGCGCAGTGGATCGACGCGGTGCGTCAGCGGGCCGCCTCGGACCTGACCGCGGGGCTGATCAGCGAGCTCGGTGTGGAGGCCGTCCAGGTCGACGAGGAAAGATTGCCGCGCTACATCGCCGGTGTGCTGGCCCGGCTGCAGGAGGTGTGGATGGGCCGGCAGATCGCCGAGGTGAAGTCCAAGCTCCAGCGCATGTCGCCGATCGAACAGGGCGACGAGTACCACGCGTTGTTCGGTGACCTGGTCGCGATGGAGGCATACCGGCGCAGCCTGCTGGAGCAGGCTAGCGGCGACGATCTGACGATGTGAGGGCCTCGTCGGCGGGTCGCTCGGCACCGCGCTCCATGATGGCCGTTTGGTCGTCGATCTCGGCGACGGTCACGAATCCGGCGTCCGGGGAGATCCGGTTCGCGATCTTGCGGCGCCCTCCTTCGATCATCGACTTGGCCACGGGGCTGCCGGTCAGCGCGCGATAGGTGCCGACGATCTGCTCGTATCGGCGCCGCCCGGCCTTCGAGCCCAGCACGTAACCCAGTCCAAGCACCACGACATACCGGATCAAAGCGTTCCTCCCGACTATCGACCGTTCCATCCTGCCTCACGCGGCCGGGTGCGTGCGCGCCCGATCCGCTCCGGCGCACGGGCCAGGGGCGAGGCGAGGGCGGTCCCCATGCAGTTGGGTGCGGTTATGCCAGTACGCTAGAGTCGTCCCGCGATCGTGTTGATCCCCTGTAGCTCAATTGGCAGAGCGTTCGGCTGTTAACCGATAGGTTCCTGGTTCGAGTCCAGGCGGGGGAGCAGGTATCAAGACTCAGTGTCCGGCGCTCTGGCCGCCGTCGATGTGGAGGGTCTCGCCGGTCACAAAGGTAGCGGCCTCCAGGTATCGAACCCCCTCGATGATGTCGGTGATGGCGCCCATCCGGCCCAGCGGATGCATGGCGGCCAGCGCGGCCGTGTCGTCGTCGGCGTGCATCGGCGTGGCGATATTGCCGGGGGAGATGGCGTTGACGCGGATCCCGCTGCGTGCGTACTCGATGGCCAGCGATTTGGTCACCGCGGCCAGGCCCCCCTTGGTGAGGGCGGTCAATCCCGCGGGGACTTCAGAGTTCGCCTGTTCGAGCAGCGAGGTGGTCACGTTGACCACGTGGCCGCCCTCGCCCTGCGTCAGCATTCGGGCGATGGCGCGCTGCGTGATGTGGAAGAAGCCGGTCAGGTTCACCCCGGTGACGAACTCGTAGTCCGCCACCGTGTACTCGGTGAACGGCTTGGGGACGAAGACGCCCGCGTTGTTGATCAGCGTGTCCACCCGACCGAACCGCTCCACCGCCGTCGCAACGATGCGGTCGGCGGTCGCGGGATCGGCGATGTCACCGGCGACGGCGGCCACCCCGGGGTCATCGCCGGCGGCGATCGAGCGCGAATTGGCTACCACGGCGTAGCCGAGTCCGCGGTAGGCCTCCACCAGGGCGGCCCCCATGCCCTGCGAGGCGCCGGTGATGATCGCGACTTTCTGGTTCGCGCGGTCGGCGGTCAAGAGAGGTCTCCTTGCGTGGTCTGGTTGCCGGTTCGTCGCGCCAGTCCGCTGGCGCGCCTTCCATCGTGAATTTACTGTGAGCACAACCCAATAGGAGGACTGATGGAGTTCCTGGTCACGATGACGACGCGCGTCCCGGACGGCACCCCGCCGGAGGCGGTCGACGACGTCCGGGCCCGGGAGGCCGCCCATTCCCGCGAGCTCGCCCAGCAGGGGCACCTGCTGCGCTTGTGGCGGCCGCCGCTGCAGCCGGGCGAATGGCGCACGCTCGGCCTGTTCGCCGCTGCGGACGAGGACCGACTCGAGGAGGTGCTGGCGTCGATGCCGCTGCGCGTCTGGCGTACCGATGAGGTGACCCCGCTGGCGCCGCACCCGAACGACCCGGCGGCCGTCTCATCGGAAAGGCGCTAGTCGTACGCCGGGGTCCAGACGGTGTCGAGGACGGCTTGCCGGGGGTCGGCATGCGTCCGGGTGGCCACCTCGTCGGCGACGGCGGCGTGATAGACGGCCTCGGCAACCGCCGTCGAGATGGCGCGCAAGTTCTTGACATCGGGTAGCAGCGAATCGCCGGAATTGCTCGGGCTAGCCTGTCGCACAACGGCTTTCGCGGCGGCCTGCAGCATTCCCTTGGTCAGCAGCCTGGCCCCGGCGACGATGATTCCCAGCCCGATTCCGGGGAACACCAGCACGTTGTTGGCCTGCCCGATGCTATAGGTGATGCCGTCGTATTCGATCGGGGCGACGGGGGTGCCGGTGGTGATCAGCGCCTTGCCGTCGGACCACTCCAGCACGTCGGCCGGCATGGCTTCCATGCGCGACGTCGGGTTGGACAGCGGGAAGATCATCGGGCGCTCGCACGACGCGGTCATGGCCTGCACGACCTTTTGGGTGAAGGCGCCGAACACGGCCGAGGAGCCCAGCAGGATGGTGGGGGAGGCCAGCTTGATGGCGTCCACCAATCCCACCCGATCCCCGGCGGCTTTCCCGCTCCCAAGCCCGTTGGCGCGGTTCTTGGCGTAGGGCACCTGGAAATCGCGCAGGTCCTCCATGTCGTCGAAAAGCAGGCCCTGCTTGTCGATCGGCCAGATCTGCGCCGTGGCCTGCTCGATGGTGGCGCCGTCGGCGACCATCGCGTCGCGGATCTGATCGGCCACCCCGATCCCGGCGGTCCCGGCCCCGAAGACGACCGCCTTCTGGTCGCGCATCGGCACACCGGTGACGTGGCATCCGCCGTACACGGCCGCGACGACCACCGCGCCGGTTCCCTGGACGTCGTCGTTGAACACGCAGTACTTCTCGCCGTAGTCGTGCAGGATCTGCCGGGCGTTCAGGGGCCCGAAGTCCTCGAAATGCAGGATCGCCTTCGGAAACAGCCGGTGGGCGGTCTCGATGTAGCGATTGACGAATTCGTCGTATTCCTCGCCGCGGCGCCTGGCGTGACGATTGCCCAAGTAGAACGGATCCTGCAGCAGTTGTTCGTTATTGGTGCCGACGTCCAGGGAGACCGCGAGGCAGCGGCGGGGATCGATGCCGCCGCCGGCGGTGTACAGCGCCAACTTGCCCACCGCGATCTGGATGCCGCCCACGCCCCAGTCGCCGATACCCAGGATCGCTTCGGCGTCGGTGCACACGATCAGGTCGACGTCGTCCGGTTGGAGCCCGAAAGTTTCGAAGGCTCGGTTCGATTTCGTCGGGCTCGTCGATGCTCAGGAAAAGCCCGCGCTGTCCGCGGTATTCGTCGGAGAACCGTTGAATGGCCTCACCGACGGTGGGCGTGTAGACCACCGGCATCAGTTCGGGCAGATGGTCTTCGAGCACCTTGTAGTAGAGCAGTTCGTGACGGTAATGCAGCTGCTCCAACAGTAGGTTACGGCCCAGATCCGTTGCCATGCTTTGCAATTGATGCCATACCCGGTCGGCTTGTTCGTCGAGTGTGAGCACCGCCGGTGGAAGCCGCCCGGTCAGCCCCAGCCGCCGCCGCTGCTCGTGCGTGAAACCGACTCCTCGGTTCAGGCTCGGCGCGGACAGTGCCGGCGGGATCCGCGGCGCGTGCGCGTCGCTCATCGCAATCTCCGTCCGTGACGTGGCCCCTTACGCCAACCGTAACGTCGATCGCGGTGAACGCATCTTGAAGAGCGTTTGAAGCGCCGGGTCGTCAGCCGCCGACCGCGACACCCGCGCGGCCGTCCGACCAGCCCGACACCGGCGACAAGCCCAGGTGTTCACGCAGCGTCGCGCCGCGATATTCGGTGCGGAAGCTGCCGCGCTCCTGCAACAGCGGCACCACCTTGGCGACGAACTCATCGAGGCCGCGCGGGGTCAGGTGCGGTACCAGGATGAAACCGTCGCAGGCATCCGACTGCACGTGGCGATCGATCTCGTCGGCAACTTGCGCCGGGGTCCCGACGAACTGCTGACGGCTCGGTCACTTCGATGATCAGCTGGCGAATCGACAGGTTCTCGGCCTGCGCGCGGGCCCGCCACGTTGCGGCGACGGTCTTCGGGTCGCCGTGGCGGACGCGCCCCCGGGTGATATTGGGATTCTCGACGGGGTCGACGTCGGGCAGCGGGCCGTCGGGATCGTAGGCCGACGAGATCGATTCCCCACACCTGCTCCAAAAACGCGATCGCCGTCGGACCGCTGACCTGTTGCTCGCGGATGTGGCGGGCGTTGTCCTGCGCCTCCTTCGGGGTGTCACCGAGCGCGAACGTCGCGCCGGGCAGGACCTTTAGTTGGTCGGGGTCGCGTCCGTGGGCGGCGGCACGGTTCTTCACATCGGCGTAGTAGCGCTGACCCGCCTCCAGCGATCCGTGCAGCGTGAACAGGGCGTCGGCGTGCCGGGCGCCGAAGTCCCGGCCATCGCTGGAGTCGCCCGCCTGCAGCAGCACGGGATGACCTTGCGGGCCGGCGGGCAGCGACGCCACGCCACGGATGTCGAATTGCGCACCGTGGTGTTCGACGGTGTGGATCCGAGCGGGGTCGGCGTAGATTCCGGCGTCGACGTCGGCGACCACGGCATCGGGTTCCCAGCCGTCCCAGAACCGCCGGGCGGCGGTGATGAATTCCTCGGCCCTCTTGTACCGATCGGCGTGGTCCAGGAATCCGCCGCGACGGAAGTTTTCTCCTGGTGAACGCGTTCGGAGGAGGTGACCATGTTCCACGCTGCCCGCCCGTCGGAGAGGTGATCCAACGTCGCGAATTGCCTTGCCACCTCGTAGGGTTCGTTGAAGGTGGTGTTGATGGTTCCGGCCAGTCCGAGGTGTTCGGTGACGGCGGCGAGCGCGGCCAGCACGGTGAAGGTGTCGGGCCTGCCCACCACGTCGAGGTCGTGAATCTTGCCGCGATGTTCGCGCAGCCGCAGGCCCTCGGCGAGGAAGAAGAAGTCGAACAGCCCCCGCTCGGCGGTTTGGGCAAGGTGCACGAACGATTCGAACGCGATCTGGCTGCCGGCATCCGGATCGGACCACACGGTGGTGTTGTTCACCCCGGGAAAGTGCGCGCCCAGATGGATCTGCTTGCGGCGCCTAGCCGTTCGAACGCTCATCCGGTCAGCCCCCAGCGCTTGGCGATCAGCTCGTGCGAGCGCAGCCGGTCGGCGTGCCGATGCGTCACGGAGGTGATCACGAGTTCGTCGGCATCGGTCACCCGGCGCAGCAGTTCCAGCCGATCGGCGACTTCGTCGGGATTCCCGACGAATTGCGTTGCGGTGCGGTCGGCTACCAGCCCGATTTGGTCGTCGGTGAGGGGCTCGCCAGAGGTCGGGGTCCGGGTAGGGGATCGCGCCCTGTCCGCTGCGGATGGAATACACCCAGCGGCCGTAACTGGACGCGAGGTGTCGCGCGGTGGCGCTGTCGCCGGCGACCACGACATCGGCGGAGACCACCACGTAGGGCTCTGGCCAGCCGGGCGGACGGCCGGAACGCTTCGCGGTAGGCGGCGATCGCGTCGAGTGCGGTGCCCGGGGTGATGTGGTAGCTCGACACGAACGGCAGCCCCCGAGCGCCGGCGACTTCCGCGCTCTGCCCCCGGGTGCTGCCGAAGATCCACGGCGTCAGCTGGCCGTGTTCGCCTGGAACGGCGTGCAATTCGTGGCCGTCGACGGTGTACGTGCCGTCGAGCATGCGCTTCGATGGCGGCCATCTGCTCGGCGAAGTCGGCGGGTTGCGCGCCCGGCTGGGCGAGCACGCGGGCCTGCGCCCGCATCCGCGCGCTTTTCATCAGCGTCGTGGGGTCGAACGGCGTGGGGATGACAATGCCGCCGACGTCGCCCCACGGCCGGGGCGCGGACGAACTCGTCGGCGGTGGCGACGCGGCGGCCTCTTTTCGCCGCTGCCCGGATCGGCCCAGGCCCATGTCGACGCGGCCGGGGTGGAGCGCGTCGATGCATGCCGAAGCTTTCCACCACCGCGATCGGCGTGGTGTGGCCGATCTGCACCGCGGCCGACCCGACGCGGATGTGGTCGGTGGCCGCGGCTATCTGACCGATCAGCACCGCCGGCGACGAGCTGGCCGCCGCGACGAAGTGGTGCTCGGCCAGCCAGTAGCGCTTGTAGCCCCATTGCTCGGCGTGCTGGGCGAGGTCGATGGGTGTTGCGCAGTGCCGTCGCGGCGTCGCTGCCCGCGCTGAAGGGGGCGAGGTCGAGGACCGACAGCGGGGTGACGGTCACGGCGACACCGCCGCGTAACGATTGGGCGCGGGCGCCAATTCGAGACGTTCGCGCAGTGTTTCGCCGTCGCGGTAGCCGGTGCGGAACCTGCCCATGCGCTGCAGCAGCGGCACCAGCTCGTCGACGATCGCTGGCAAGTCGAGCGCGTTGACCGCGGGCCGCAGCCGGACCCCGTCGACCCCCGCGTCGTGCCAGGCGAGCAACAGCTCGGCCAAATCGCCTGTGCTGCCCGCGAACACGTGCGCGTCCGAGGAGATGGCGGCCCTGGGTGCCAGTGGGTCCTCGACCAGCGAGACGACGAGGTCGGCGTAGACCTTGAGCGCACGACCCGAGGCGCGCTGCGCTTCGGCGACGTCGTCCAGGATCGCGCGGAGGGAGTCGTCGTCGCGCGGGGTGACCAGGACGATGTCGGCGCCGGTGGCGGCGAACTCGTAGACCCGCGACGCGTGCGCCAGCGCCAGCACGACCGGCTGGCCCTGCGGTGGCCGCGGGGTGATGGACGGGCCCTTGACCGAGAAGTATTTGCCGGCGAAGTCGATGTAATGCAGCTTGTCGCGGTCGATATAGCGCCCGGTGGCCACGTCACGGATGACGGCGTCGTCCTCCCAGCTGTCCCAGAGCCGCCGCACCACCTCCACGGCGTCGGCCGCCTCGTCGAACAGTTGGTCAGCCGCTATGCCCGGCCGCCGCCCGATGAGCGCGGCCTCGTGCGCCGTCGCGCTCACCCGCACCTGCCAGCCCGCCCGCCCGTACGAGATATGGTCCAGCGTCGCAATCGCTTTCGACACGTGGAAGGGCTCGGTGTGGGTAACCGTCGCGACCGGCACGAGGCCGATGTGTGTCGTGAACGGCGCGACGCGCGCGGCGACCAGCACGGCGTCCGCGCGGCCCGCCAGCCGTCGTGGAGGATGTCTTCGGGCCGCCGGCCCGGCTGCACGTCCAGGCTGTCGTCGATCGTCAGGAAATCGAGTAAGCCCCGCTCGGCAACGCCGGCCAGGGCCCCCCAGTACCGGCCGCTGCGTTGTCCGCCACAGGTCGCGTTGTGCGCGAAGGCGTATCGCCACGCGTGCGGATGCCCAGCCGTAACCGTCCAGCCCCACAGCCAGATGTAGCTCGGTCATCGGCACACCTTCCAATTCGTTGCTAACCCACTGTGCAACGCTCAGCGCGACAATGCATTCCACGGCCGGATTAAGTTCACGGTGAGTAATACTTCGCCGAGTTCACGCCCCGGGCGCAGGCGGAAAGTCGTTCGATCGCTTGGTGATTGGACGGCTAGGCCAACAGAGGCTGCAACGCCGCGCGCAGGTCGCCGACCTTGGGCACGCCGGCGCTCCGGTACCGCTGGCGGCCCTCGGCGTCGAAGATCAACGTCGTCGGCAGGGACATCACCGAGAGCCGCTTGGCGGCCGCGGGATTGGCATCGATATCGACCTCCACGTGCGACACATCGGGAAGGTCGGCGCACACTTGGTCGACCACGCGGCGCACCGACGCGCATGGGCCACACCACGCGGCGCTGAAGTGGACGACCGTCGGACCCATTTCGGACAAGCCGAGGTCCGCCGCGCCCTCCTGGAATCCGGGACTTGTTTCGCGCAGCACCCCGGACCGTCGATTGACCATCGCGCCTGCCGCGGTGGCGGCGCCCAGCGCCGCGACCAGCGCCGTTCCCGCG
The DNA here is from genome assembly GCA_963850895.1 of uncultured Actinomycetota bacterium. Taxonomy (GTDB): domain Bacteria; phylum Actinomycetota; class Actinomycetes; order Mycobacteriales; family Mycobacteriaceae; genus Mycobacterium. The sequence goes on from CAWKNK010000020.1 coordinate 271,948, forward strand.
ATGACAAGAGTGCTCACGTGGTCCTCAGATAGAGAAGTCCTCGCCGTGCCACACGCCGGCTTCCGGCGGCCGGATGACACGGCCGGTCTGTTGTCCGTCGTCAGAAGCCTCCAGCTTGGCCACCCTGGTGAGCAGGGACTGGAGGCTGACACCCACGAGGTCGGGCATCATCGAGTCGTCTGGGCTGCTTCGGCCGTGGCGACTGATGACCTGCCCGGGAACCCCGATGACCACGGCGCTCGACGGAACCTCCTTGACCACGACAGCGTTGGCGCCGATCCGGCTGTCGTCGCCGATTTTGATCGCGCCGAGGACCTTGGCTCCGGCGCCGATGATCACCCGGTCACCGACGGTCGGGTGGCGTTTCCCGGTATCCGCGCCGCTGCCGCCGAGGGTGACGCCGTGGTAGATCGTGACGTCGTCGCCCACCTCGGCCGTCTCGCCGATCACCACGCCGGTCGCGTGGTCGATGAACAGGCCGGAGCCGAGGACGGCGCCGGGGTGGATGTCGACCCCGGTCAGGATGCGGGTGAGTTCCCCGAGCGTCCGTGCGGCCAGCCTGGCGCCGCGGTTCCACAGCCAGTGGCTGATCCGGTGGCCCCAGATGGCGTGCACGCCCGGGTAGGCGAAGATGACCTGCAGCGTGGTCGGGGCGGCCGGATCGCGCTCCTTGGCCGCCCGGATGTCGCTGCGTATGGCCGCGAGCATGGCTAATCCGCCAGGTCGGCGAACAGCGGCGTGCTCAGATACCGCTCGCCGAAGTCGGGCAGGACGACGACGACGAGCTTGCCGGCGTTCTCCGGGCGGCGGGCGACCTGCAGGGCGGCCACCACCGCCGCGCCCGAGGAGATGCCGACCAGCAGGCCCTCTTCTCGGGCCAGCCGCCGGGCCAAGTTGAGCGCGTCCTCGTTGCCGACGGTGATGATCTCGTCGACCAGATCCAGGTCGAGCACCGGCGGGACGAAACCGGCGCCGATGCCCTGGATCGGGTGCGGGCCCTTCTGGCCGCCGGACAGCACCGGCGACGCGGCCGGCTCCACGGCGACGAACTGCGCCGATGGTTTGCGTTCCTTGATGACCTCGGCGACACCGGTGATGGTGCCGCCGGTGCCGACGCCGGAGACGAAGATGTCGATCTTCCCGTCGGTGTCGCGCCACACCTCCTCCGCGGTGGTCTTGCGGTGGATCGCCGGGTTGGCCGGGTTCTCGAACTGCTGGGGCACGAAGTACCGCTGGTCGCTCTTGGCCAGCTCCTCGGCCTTGGCGATGGCGCCCGGCATGCCGTCGGCGCCCGGCGTCAGGACGAGCTCGGCGCCCAACGCGCGCAGCAGCATCCGCCGCTCGATGCTCATCGTCTCGGGCATGGTCAGGACGCAGCTGGTAGCCGCGTGCCGCGGCCACCATCGCCAGCGCGATGCCGGTGTTCCCGCTCGTCGGCTCGAGGATGATGGTGTCGGGCTTGATCAGGCCCGCCTGCTCGGCCGCGTCGATCATGGCGACCCCGATGCGGTCCTTCACGCTGTTCGCCGGGTTGAAGAATTCCAGCTTGGCGACGACGTCGGCGACGGCGCCTTCGGTGACCCGGCGCAGCCGGACCAGCGGCGTGTTTCCGATCAGTTGTGTGACGTCCTCGGCGATGCTCATCTGTCTTCCTCCAGCGATGTCGGCACAGGACTCGTCGGCCTGCCAGGTGATGTCGAACTCGATGGCCACGTCTGTGGGCATGGTCAGCGCAACGGGTGTGAATCGGTGCTGACGCCCCGCTCCAACGCCACGCCGGTCAGTACCCGCCCGGTGAGGTTGTGCGGTGTTGTTGCGGTCATTGTCGTTGCGGACGTACCCGGTGCGGGACGCAGGTAAAAGTCCGTGCCCGGTTGGACGATGTCCGTCGATGGTCTAAACCGTCGGCGTCGACGAGTGTGTGTCCTTCAGTGACGTTGAGCGTCAACGGGATTCGCACTTGGAACGGTCCTATGAGTTCGGATTCGGCGGTTGCTTGGGTATCGACTAGTTGCGGCTCGTCGGTGTCGCGCAAGGCTTTGCGTGCCCCGGTGAGCAGGTAATTGTAGAGGTGCACGACTCGGTCGGCATTGCGGTAGTGGCGGGCACCGGTCAGCCAGAAGCGGACATGGTCGATCTGTCGGGCTGGCGGCCTCCGTCGTCGCGACCAGCCGGTAGTAGCGGTAACCGCGCCCGCCGCCGCCGTGGCTGCTGGCCGACAGCGTGCTGCCAACGCCGAGCGTGCGTTGATGGCGGCCCTTGCCGGCGTCGATGGTCAGTTGGGATCCCGAAACATCTTGCCAGACAACGCCATTGGCCGACTTCTGCAGCTTCAGGCCGACGGCGGTGTCGGACGGCCGCCCACACCGAGTAGCCGCCCAGCTGTGGTTCGCCGTCGAATTCGAAGGTGATCACCGGCCCGGGTCCACGGTGTACCGCGACGGGCACGTTCAGCGGCCGGGTGTCCAGGGCCAGGCCGTTGGTGAGATGCCAGATCGCGGCCTGGGTCGCCGCGATGGCCTCGTGTTCGCTGATGTTGGCCCGTCCCAGCGGGTAGCCGGCCTCGCGCAATCGTCGGCTCAGTTCGGCGGTGGGACGCATCGGGAAGGAGTGGCGCAGGATCCAGTCCACCTCGGCCTCGCAGCCGCGGGCGCGCAGGTGCGGCAGCGCGGACCAGGTCCCAGGCGGTAGCGCGACGGGTGGTGGGGCGCGATGCCGGTGAAGTCCAGCGAGTAGGCCCGCACGTTGGGGTTGAGCCGGATCAGATCGGTGCGCGCGCTGCTGCCGTCGGCGAACACGATCTTGTCGACGGTGTGCGAGTAGGTGCCGCCCCGGTAGCGGGTCATGCGGGTGAGTTCGGTGGCCGGCCGGACCAGTACGCGCTGGCGGGTCGCCACCGGCGCCAGGGCGCGGCTGGGTATGGACAACACGGTCATGGGTGGTTGATCTTCCTGAAAGACTTTGACTGGCGCGCGTCTGCCGCGCCGGCGTGGCCGGTGTCCACCCGCTATGCGGGAAAGAGCGCGAGGATTTCTACAGCGTCAGAAGGCGTCAGGAAATCAACAACAACGACAACAACAACAGTCCACGGCGGTGCAGCGCGAAGGGACAAAGCGCAGCTGTGCGGCCTGTTGCATACGCCCCACTATAGGGCATGTCGGACTGGGCTCATTTCGTCGATTTGACTCACGCCGCGCTTATTAAACTTTCGGCCGGTTTTACACTTGCCTAGGCTCGGCGCGCGCGACCGCTCATGGTGGGCGATCATGGAGCTGCCGCCACCCGCCGCAGCATTCGACGAGCACGGAAGGACCACGATGACGTCGGCTCAAAACGAGTCTCAGGCACTCGGCGATCTCGCTGCCAGGCAGCTTGCCAACGCGACGAAGACCGTTCCGCAGCTCTCGACCATCACGCCGCGCTGGTTGCTGCATTTGCTCAGCTGGGTGCCGGTGGAAGCGGGCATGTACCGGGTGAACCGCGTGGTCAACCCGGAGCAGGTCGCGATCAAGGCCGAAGAAGGCGCCGGCACCGAAGAACCGCTGCCGCGAGACCTATGTCGACTACGAGACCAGTCCGCGCGAATACACGCTGCGGACGATTTCGACGCTGGTCGACATCCACACCCGGGTTTCCGACCTGTACTCCAGCCCGCACGATCAGATCGCCCAGCAGCTGCGGCTGACCATCGAGACGATCAAGGAGCGCCAGGAATTCGAGCTGGTCAACAGCCCCGAGTACGGGTTGCTCGCGCAGGCGACCCCGGAGCAGACAATCCAGACGCTGGCCGGCGCCCCGACGCCCGACGACCTGGATGCGCTGATCACCAAGGTCTGGAAGACGCCCAGCTTCTTCCTGACCCACCCGCTGGGCATCGCCGCGTTCGGCCGCGAGGCCACCTACCGCGGCGTGCCGCCGGTGGTCGTGAGCCTGTTCGGCGCGCAGTTCATCACCTGGCGCGGCATTCCGCTGATTCCGTCGGACAAGGTGCCGGTGGAGGACGGCAAGACCAAGTTCATCCTGGTGCGCACCGGTGAGGAGCGCCAGGGCGTGGTGGGCCTGTTCCAGCCGGGCCTGGTCGGCGAGCAGGCGCCGGGGCTGTCGGTGCGGTTCACCGGCATCAACCAGTCGGCGATCGCGACCTACCTGGTCACCCTCTACACGTCCCTGGCCGTCCTCACCGACGACGCGCTCGCCGTGCTCGACGACGTCGCCGTGGACCAGTTCCATGAGTACAAGTGAGTACCGAGCGGTAGACGCCGAAAGCGACCTGCCGATCAGCGCCGCGGAACTCGCCGCGCTGGCCAGCCAGCTGTACGCGGCCAGCATCCGGCCGGGTCCCGACAGCCCGCCGCAGACCGCGCCGGTCGCCCCGCGCGGCAGCGTGCCGGACACCACGGCCGCCACGTCGGCCGGGCAGGCGGCCGCGGGCGCCGCCGATCTGTACCCGGCGCCGGTTCCGCTGCTCGGCGTCACCGACATCTACGTCCCGGCTCCGACGTCTCCCGGACCCGAGGCCCCGCCGCAGACGGTGCCCGTCGCCCCGCGCGGCGGCGTGCCCGACACGACGGCGCGGCCGCTCGGCCGCCGAGGACGGCTGCGGCGGCGTCGCCGATCCCGTACCTGCCGCCCGGTATCGCTCGACCTCAGCGCGTTCGCGGTGCCCAGCCAGGGCATCGTCGCCGACCGTGCCCGGTGTGCTGGCCGGGGCTGGCCGACGTGCCGACGTGCTGGCCGCGCGTCGGGCGCCCGCGCGGTTCGGCGCCGTCGTGGCTGCCCGAGGCGCCGTCGGTTGCCGACCTGGGTTGGTCCGACGCGCCCCCGCGCGCCGTCGCGCCGGCCGGCGACGAGCACAACTACCACTTCCTGACCGACGCCGAGCCGGTGCCGCAGTTGCCCGACGAGCACGAGGTGTTCGACGTCAACGCGGTGCGGGCGGACTTCCCGATCCTGAAGGAGACCGTCAACGGAAAGCCGCTGATCTGGTTCGACAACGCGGCGACCACCCAGAAGCCGCAGGTGGTGATCGACCGGCTGTCGTACTTCTACGCCCACGAGAACTCCAACATCCACCGCGCCGCGCACGAATTGGCGGCCCGGGCCACCGATGCCTACGAAGAGGCCCGCGACACCGTGCGCCGATTCATCGGCGCGCCAAGGCCGAAGAGATCATCTTCGTGCGCGGCACCACCGAGGCGATCAACCTGGTGGCGCTACGCCTGGGGCGGAAAGCATCTGCAGCCCGGCGACGAGATCGTCATCACCCACCTGGAGCACCACGCCAATATCGTTCCCTGGCAACTGATTTCGCAGAAGACCGGAGCGATCCTGAAGGTCGCGCCGGTCGACGACGCGGGCAACTTGCTGCTGTCGGAATTCGAGGAACTGCTGGGTCCCAGGACAAAACTGGTGGCCGCCAGCCCAGGTGTCCAACGCGCTGGGCACGGTGGTGCCGGTCGAGAAGATCGTCGAGTTGGGTCACCGCTACGGCGCCCGGGTGCTGATCGACGGCGCCCAGTCGATTCAGCATATGCCGGTCAATGTCGCCGAACTCGGCGCCGATTTCTTCGTCTTCTCCGGGCACAAGATCTACGGCCCCACCGGGATCGGCGCGCTGTACGGGCACCGAGGAGGCGCTGACCGAGACGCCGCCATGGCAGGGCGGCGGCAACATGATCGCCGACGTCACCCTGGAACGGTCGCTGTATCAGGGGCCGCCGACCAAGTTCGAGGCCGGCACCGGCAACATCGCCGACGCCGTCGGGCTGGGCGAGGCGCTGCGCTACGTCGAGCGATTGGGCATCGAGCGCATCGCGGCCTACGAGCACGCGCTGCTGGAGTACGCGACGCCGCGGCTGGCCGACATCCCCGGTGTGCGTCTGGTGGGCACCGCAACCGAGAAGGCCAGCGTGCTGTCGTTCGTGCTGGCCGGACACGATCCGCTCGAGGTGGGCAAGGCGCTCAACGCCGAAGGGATCGCGGTGCGCGCCGGCCATCACTGCGCGCAGCCGGTTCTGCGGCGGCTGGGCTGGAGGCCACCGTTCGCCCGTCGTTCGCGTTCTACAACACGTTCGAGGAGATCGACGTTTTCCTCAACGCGGTGCGCCGGATCGCCGAGGGCGGCATCAACGCCGGCTGAACACCGGCAGGCAACGGTCGACGTGGACCTAAGTGCCTGCGCCCCAACCGAAGACGCGCGACGTGAGTAGCACTATGCCCAGCGAGATCGTTGCCACGACGGTGAGGCCGATGACCGCGACCACCAGTGGGCGCCATCCTGTGCGCGCGATCTGACGGATGTCGGTGTTGAGCCCCACGCCCGCGAAGGTAAGCAGGAACGCCCATTTCGACACGTTGGCGAGGTTGGCGCTCTGGCCTTTGGTCAACCAGCCCGCGGTCGCGATCGCGGAGACCACCAGGAAGCCGAGCACGAACTTCGGGAACTTGTTCCAGATGAACGCGGCCTTGGCCTTCGCGCCGGGTGCGATCTCGTCGGCCTGCCCACGCGCGGCCCAGTACAGTGCGAATCCCAGGACCACGAACCCGATCAGCGCGTTACGGGTCGATTTCACCAGCACCGCGATCTTGCCGGCGTGGTCGGAGTAGAGGTATCCGGTCGCGGTGGTCTCGGCGGTGTTGTCCACGGATAGTCCCGCCCACAGCCCGAATTCATGGTCGGTGAGCCCGATCGCGTGCCCCAGCGGCGGCAACACGAACAGCGACACCGCGCCCAGGGCCAGAATCGCGGCGATCGCGTAGCTGACGTCGGAGTTGCGGGCCCGGATCGCGCCCTTGGCCGCCACGATCGCCGACACCCCGCAGATGGATGTTCCGATCGCCAACAGCGAGCCGAGCTTGCCCGATAACCCGAACGCGCGCGCCACCACGATGATGATCGTGCCGGCAATCGTCATGTCCACCAGAATCTGCACCAGGCTGATGGCGCCCAGCTTGGCGATGTCGCCCAGCACAAATCGCGAACCCAGCGCCACGATCCCGACCTTGAGCCAGAATTCATAGGTCTGCACACCGGGCCGGAATATCGGGTGCAGGCCGATCGTGTTGGTGATGAGCAGCCCAATCACGATGGCCCATAACACGTATTCGATGTCGGGCACGGTCCAGTGCTGGTGTTTGGCAAGCGCGTTCCACCAGATCTGCGCGTACTTACCCAGCACCCCGACCCCGATCAGGAGCAGGATGCCCGGCACGTAGTCGAGCGGGCGGGTGCTGGTGAAAGTGGCTTCAGCCGACGTTTCGTCGGGCTCGACGCGAACCGTGCTCACGCGATCACCACGGGATCTTCGGGAGCACGTTGGCCACCGCCAGTGCGACGATCACGCCGGCCACCGCGGTCGCCCACCAGTCCACCGATATCGAGCCGAGTCGCGCGGCCCAGCCCGGCGGTCGCGCCGTCTCTTGCTCGCCGTCGTCAGTCGGGCACGCCTTCACTCACGATCGCTGCTCCTCATTCGCCCACGGCGGCCTTCGACGCCACACTCCGCTGACGGAATGGTGGCGTCCTGGCCCGCGACGACCAAGTGATTGGCTCGTGCTGAGATTGTGGTTAGATGGCGCGGTCAGGTTGGCAGGCCGTGCTTCTCGGCATCCGCTCGGTACGCGGCCCACCCAGTCATCGGAGCGCTGGTCGGCTTGGCGTTCCAGCACCGGCTCGGGCGCCAGTTGTCGGTCGAGCCCCAACGCCTCCAGGATGTCGGTGACCACCTGAGTCAGGTTGCGCCACAACACCGGATACGGAATCACCATCGGGGTGACGTCTTCTTCGGCGAACCAATTCCGCCAGCCTTCGTCCTGGGCGCGCAGCATGGTGACGACGTGGGCGATGGCTCCGGCGTGATAGGTGGCGCGCGCATCGCGAACCGGGTCGGGCCTGCCCCGCCACACCCGTGTCTGCACCGCCCGCCAGAACGACACAGCCTGGGACACCACGTCGGGCCGGTGGACATAGATGAAAAGTGGCTCCTCACCGACCACGTCGCGGATCGCGGCCCGCAGCCCGTCACCACTGCGATCCGGCAGGTTCTTGGCGCGGTTGAGCAACAGCGGAGTCTGGTTCCACATCAGCTTGCCGCCCCATATCCCGTTCGGCGTCCTCCCGACCGTGCGGATGTAGTCGCGCCAGATCTCGGACGGCGCGAGGTCCGGGGTCCCGGGATCGAGCGGATCGAGCAGGCTCAGGATCGACTCGTCCTGCACCCCGGCGAACCACTCGCGGGGCTGCGGGGCCTGGCTGGTGGCCGGCAGGTATTGGAAGAACTCCTGCGGCTCGCCGGCGACGCCGGTCGCGCGGAGCGACTCGACCAGCAGTGTGCTGCCGCTCCGCTGGGACGCCAGCACTAAGATACGACGACGGGGTATCGGTCACCTGCCAAGCGTATCCGGGCGGAAATTCTCTTGCAGGTGGTGTTTTTAGGCTCACCCTGAACCTAACCCTTGCTTTGGAAACCGAAAATCCGAACCGTCGTCGTTAGACGGCGATAGCCGAACGGACGGTGGCCGTGAGCGCTCAACTAGGTTGTTGGCAACGGGAAACTCGGCAAGCGACGAGTGGCCATTCCGCCTCCCCGCTGCCGAAGCGCTCCGCGATGTCTGTGACGTTCGCCGCATGCTGGCCCGGCCGTCTTCGAGCGCCACCGATTGGGCACCCAGCGGTCTGGATTCGGTCTCTGCGCGACGGAAGGATCAGCGCCGTATCCTGGGATTTTATCTTCGTTCTCGCGTGCCGGATGCCGCAGACGGCATGAACCCCGCGCCGAGTCCTACTCGCCGCTGGCCAGATTTCTTCGTGGTTGATTGCAACCCTGAGCGGTCCTAGTCTTGCCCGTAAATTCTGTGCGTGGTCTATGCGCGCAAACTGACATCGCGGTCGGCGTGTAAAAAGCGTTGTCTTCAAGCCGGCTAATTACAAGCGGATTAAGTGCATTACGAGAATGGAAAACTGGGTTGCGTCATATGGACGGCGGTCGGGCTGAGCGAGCCCTATGAACGGCACGACTATCGCAAAGCCCATGAACGCGCTGGGCGAGTTCTTCGTGTTCAGCGCCGAAACATTGGTGGCCGTGGTGCGAGGCACATGGGCGTGGCGCGAGTTGCTCGAGCAGATCTGGTTCGTCGCCCGGGTGTCGATCTTCCCGACGCATCATGTTGTCGATTCCGTACACGGTGCTCATCGTGTTCGTCCTCAACATCCTGCTCGTCGAGATCGGCGCAGGCGATCTCTCAGGTGCCGGCGCGGCGCTGGCGTCGGTGACCCAGGTCGGGCCGGTCGTCACGGCGATGGTCGTTTCGGGCGCCGGGTCGACCGCGATGTGCGCCGACCTGGGCGCGCGCACCATCCGCGAGGAAATCGACGCGATGAAGGTGATCGGCGTCAATCCGATTCAGGCGCTGGTGGTTCCGCGCATCATCGCCGCCATCTTCGTCGCGGTGCTGCTGTACTCGGTGGTCGCTGTCACCGGATTGGTCGGCAGCTACATCTTCGTCGTCTTCGTTCAGCACGTCACGCCAGGTGCGTTCATTGCGGGGATGACGCTGCTCACGGGGCTGCCGCAGGTCGTGATCTCGCTCATCAAGGCAACCCTGTTCGGGTTGTCCGCGGGCCTGATCGCCTGCTACAAGGGCCTTTCGGTGGGCGGCGGTCCCACCGGCGTCGGTAACGCGGTTAACGAGACCGTGGTGTTCTCGTTCATGGCCTTGTTCTTCATCAACATCTTGATCACTGCGCTCGGAGTGAAGGTGACTGCCAAATGAGTGATGCAGTTCGCGAGCCGTCGTGGTTTGTCACTTTTTGGCCCCAGGCTGAGTCGATCCGCCCGCAAGCTCGGCGAACAGACCGAGTTCTATGGGAAATCGTTGGCGTCCACCGGTTGATGCGGTGCGGCGCTACCCGGGCGAACTGCTGCGGCTGATCGCCGAGATGGGCATGGGCACAGGTGCGCTGGCGGTGATCGGGGGCACCGTGGGCATCATCGGCTTCCTCACCTTGACCACCGGCGCCCTCGTCGCGGTACAGGGCTACGACACCTTGTCCAACATCGGTGTCGAGGCGCTGACAGGCTTTCTGTCGGCGTTCTTCAACGTTCGCATGATCGCGCCGTGCACGGCCGGTTTGGCATTGGCGGCCACGATCGGTGCCGGTGCGACCGCCCAGCTCGGCGCGATGCGGATCAACGAGGAGATCGACGCGCTCGAGGTGATGGGGATTCGCTCGATCACCTATCTGGCGTCGACGCGGATCATCGCCGGCGTCCTGGTCGTCATCCCGCTCTACGCCGTCGCCGTGCTGATGTCGTTCTTCGCGTCCAAGTTCGGCACGATTTTATATCTACGGCCAGTCCCGTGGGGTCTACGAGCACTACTTCTCCACGTTCTTGCGTCCCACCGACTTGCTCTGGTCGTTCCTCGCGGCGCTGGCTATGGCGACGGGTGTGATGGTCGTGCACACCTACTACGGGTTCACTGCGACAGGTGGTCCCGCCGGCGTGGGGGAGGCTGTCGGCCGTTCCGTTCGGACATCGATGATCATCACGGCGTTTGTCGTGCCTGATGATTTCGCTGTCCGTCTACGGGCAGTCCGGCAACTTCAACCTGTCGGGATAACCGGATGAGCAACCACAGCAGCAGCGGACCCGGCAGGCGAAACAGAGTCCGCACGAGCAAGATCGACCCGATCTGGTGGGCGCCGACGTTGTTCATCCTGATCGCCGGTCTGATCGCACTGACCGCGGGGGCGTTCTCCGGCAAATTCCAGCAATTCGTCCCGCTCACGCTGGTGTCGGACCGGGCAGGATTGGTGATGGAGGATGGCGCCAAGGTGAAGTTGCGCGGTGTGCAGGTCGGCCAGGTCGCTTCGATCGGCACCGACGTGAAAGCCGCTCAGCTGCAGCTGAAGATGGACCCGGGCCCATTCAAGTATCTGCCGAGCAACCTCGAGGCCGAGATCAAGTCGACCACCGCGTTCGGGTCCAAGTACGTCGACCTGATCGTGCCCGACCATCCCAGCCCCATACCGCTGAAGCCCGGCGCGGTGCTGCACTCCCGCAATGTCACCGTCGAAGTCAACACGGTTTTCGAGAATCTGCAGTCGGTGGTCCAGGCCCTGGACCCGGCGAAGCTGAACGCGATCCTGTCGGCCTTCGCACAATCGTTGCGCGGCAAGGGTGAACGGCTCGGTGCAGGCGATCACCGACGCGAACAACGTGCTGCTGACCGTCAACCCCCGGATGGAGACGATCGACAAGGACTGGCGGCTGTTCGGCAAGACCACTGCCGCCTATTCCGATGCGGCGCAAGACATCCTGTCGATCCTCGACTCGGCGGCGACCACCAGCAAGACCCTCACCGAAAACCAGCGGTCGCTCGACTCGCTGCTGTTGTCGGCGGTCGGGCTTCAGCCAGACCGGCATCAACGTCATCGGCAGCAACGAATCCAACATCGTGTGGTCCTTCAACCTGCTCGATCCGACCACGGCGCTGCTGCACAAATACTCGCCGACCTTCACCTGCTTGTTCCAGGGCGCGCAATGGTACATCGACCACGGCGGCCGGGACGCGTTGGGCGGCAACGGCTACTCGTTGATCATGGACGCCGCGCTGCTTTTCGGCGACGACCCGTACCGGTACCCAGACACCTTCCGAAGGTGAACGCCACAGGCGGTCCGGGGGGCAAGCCCAGCTGTGGTTCGCTGCCCGACCCGAGCGCCAACTTCCCGGTGCGCGCACTGGTCACCGACACCGGTTGGGGCGCCGCTCCCGACGAGATCCGCACCAATGTGGCCGCCGGCAATCCGTGGTGGGCCAACTACTTCCCGACCACCAAGAATCCGCCCGAAGCCGCCGCCGCTACTTCTACCGCGGGGGAGGCAGCCGCCGCCATGAGACGAGATGGAAGCTGTCCCGGCCATCGGAAAATCGGCGCGTGTCGCGCTGTTCACGGCGGTCTGCCTGGTATTCACGTTCTCGCTGATCGCGGTGTTCGGACAGTTGCGCTTCGAGGACCGCACCGGCTATCAAGCGGTTTTCACGAACATATCCGGTCTGAAGTCCGGCAACTTCGTCCGCATCGCCGGGGTCGAGGTCGGCAAGGTCGGCGACCTCACCCTGCATCGCGACGGCACGGTCACCGTCGGCTTCGCGGTGGACAAAGGGGTGCGGCTCACCGAGGGCACCAAAGCCGTCGTGCGCTACGAAAACTTGATCGGTGACCGCTATCTCGCGCTCGAAGAGGGCCCCGGGTCCCCGCGCCGGCTGCCGCCGGGCGCGACGATTCCGCTGGCGCGGACGTCGCCCGCCCTGGACATCGATGCGCTGATCGGAGGCTTCCGGCCGCTGTTCCGCGCGCTGGATCCCGATCAGGTCAACGCCCTGTCCGGTGAATTGCTGCGGATTTTCCAGGGCCAGGGCGGCACCCTCGCCTCGGTGCTGGCGCAGACCTCGATGCTGACCTCGACCCTGGCCGGGCGCAGCGAGCTGATCGGTGAGCTGATCACCAACTTGAACACCGTGCTGCACACCTTCGCCACGCGCGACCACGAGTTCTCCGACGGCTTGGACAAGCTGTCCCAACTCGTGAACGGCTTGGCGCAGCGCAAGAATGACATCTCCACCGGGCTGGCCTACATCAACGCCGCGGCCGGGTCGGTCGCCGATCTGCTTGTCCAGGCCCGCCAGCCGATCAAGGACGTGGTGCACGAGACCGACCGCATGTCCGGGCAGGTGCTGTCGGACCGCGACTATGTCGACAACCTGCTCAAGAAGCTCCCCGACGTCTATCAGGTGCTGTCCCGGCAGGGCCTGAATGGCGACTACTTCGGCTTCTATTTCTGCGAGGTGTTGCTCAAGCTCAACGGCAAAGGGGGCAACCCGATCTACGTCAAACTGCTGGGTCAGCCCACCGGGCGGTGCACGCCGCAATGAAGCTACCCAAGATCAAGCCGCTCGGCCGGCGGAGCCCTGTCATGGTCGGACGTGATGGGCATCGCGATCGTGACCTGCGTGACCGTCGCCGCCTTCCAGTACGACAAGTTGCCATTCATCAAGAACACCAACGACTATTCGGCCTACTTCTCCGAAGCCGGCGGCATCAAACCCGGTAATTCGGTGCGGGTTTCCGGCATGGGTGTCGGCAGGGTCTCAGACATCCGCCTGGAGGGCACCAAGGTCCGGGTCGGCTTCACCGTCCGCAAAGCCGTCGAGCTGGGCGACCGCACCGAAGCGGCGATCAAGACCGAGACAATTCTGGGCAGCAAGATGCTCGAGCTCACCTCGCGTGGCGAAGGAAAGCTGAGCGGCACCATTCCGCTGGAACGCACCCACTCGCCCTATGACCTTCCCGACGCGCTGGGCGACCTGACCACGACGATCAGTGGGCTGGATACCGCCCAATTGTCCTCGGCACTAACGACCTTGGCCAACACCTTCAAGGAGACACCGCCGGATCTCAAACCCGCGCTGCAGGGCGTGGCCCGGTTCTCGGAGACCCTCAACAATCGCGACGCGCAGCTGCGCAGCCTGTTGGGAAATGCCAACAAGGTCTCGGGGGTGCTCGGCCGGCGCAGCCAACAGATCGCCGGCCTGGTGGCGGACTCCAACGCGCTGCTGGCGGCGCTGCTGGACGAACGGGATTCACTCGACGCGCTGATGAACAACCTCACCGCGGTTTCACACCAGATCTCGGGGCTGGTCAACGACAACCGGACTCAACTCAAGCCGGCCCTCGACAAGCTCAACGGGGTGCTCGAGATCCTCGACAACCGCAAGGAAGATCTGCAGAGGACCCTGCCCAAGTTCAAGCGATACGCGATGTCGTTCGGCGAATGCTTGGGCTCCGGGCCATTTTTCAAGGCCTACGTGGCCAACCTGATTCCCGGCCAGATCAGCGGGCCGACGATCGACGCGCGAATGTATGACCGGCCTCTGGACCCCAACCAGAGGTTGCCGTCGGAGTCGGTGGACCCGCCAACCGGCACCCCGCCCGTGCCGCCGGAGCACGCGCCGCACCCGATCTGGTCCCAGCCGCCCTCACCGGGGCCCGCGCCGGGCCCACCGCCTCGAGCCCGGACCCGCCCCCGCACCCGCCGAGAGCGGGGGGACAGTGAACATGAGTCGACGCACCCTCCGGAGCAGCTGACCGCCATCAGCCTGGTCGCGCACGCTCGTCGTCGCTTCGTTCCTCGTCGGCACGCAAGCTATGGAAGAACGTCGAAAAGAACACCTACTCAGCGTATTTCGCGGAGGCCAACGGCCTGTTCATCGGCGACGAGATCCGGATCCTCGGCGTCGCTGTCGGCGTGGTGGACAAGATCGAGCCGCAGCCCACCAGCTCCAAGGTGACATTCTCCGTCGACAAGCAGTATTCGGTCCCGGCCGACGCGCGCGCCGCGATCCTGTCGCCGTCGCTGGTGACCTCTCGGGCGATCCAACTCGTCCCCGCCTACTCCGGCGGCCCCAAATTGAGCCCCGGCGCGATCGATTCCGCTGAGCCGCACCGCGGTGCCCGTCGAATGGGACGACTTCCGCAGGCAGCTGGAGAAGCTGACCGACGCGCTGCAGCCCACCACTCCGGGCGGCGTGAACTCGGTCGGCGAATTCATCAACTCGGCCGCGGACAACCTGCGCGGCGAGGGAGACACCGCTCGCGACACCGTAATCAAGCTGTCCGAAGCGATTTCGGCACTCGGTGATCACGCCGACGACATCTTCAGCACCGTGCGCAATCTGCAGCTGCTGGTGTCGGCGCTGTACTCCAGCAGCGATCTGCTGGCCTCGTTCAACCAGAACCTGGCCAGCGTGACGACGGTGCTGTCGAACACACCCAACGAGGTGGCCAATGCGGTGAAGGGGCTCGACGGGGCGCTCAACGGATCTGCGCGACTTTCTCGCCGAAAACCGGGAAGCGATCGGCGTCACGTTCGACCGGCTGGGCTCCATCACGACCGCGCTGAATGACAGCCGTGGGGATATCAAACAGATTCTGCACATCGCCCCGACGGTGTTCCAGAACTTCATGAACATCTACCAGCCGGCGCAGAGCGCGATGACCGGCATCATCGCGTTGAACAACTTCGCCGACATCCCGCAATGGATCTGCAGCTCGATCGAGGCGGCCTCCCGGGCGCGGCCTGGACCGGGTTTCGAAGCTGTGCCTGCAGTACATCAACCCGATCATCAAAAACCGCATCTACAACTACATTCCGGCGGGGATCAACCCGTTCGTCGGGACGTCAGGCCCGGCCCAACGAAATCACCTACAGCGAGGACTGGCTGCGGCCCGGCTACACGCCGCCGCAACCGGCCCGCCGCCCGCGCGGCCCGGCCACCGGCGCCGCAGCCGGCGCCGCCTGGCGCCTGCCGAGAGCAGCCGCCCGCCGAGCACCGACCGCCTGCCGCCGCCGAACGGCACGGTCAACTCGACGCAGGTGCTGCGGGACCTGATGCTTCCGACGGGGACATCATGAGGCGCGCGATGGCCGCGGCGCTGTGCCGTCGTGTGCATCGCCGCGCTGTTCCGGCTGTGGATGGCGGGGCCTGAATTCGTTTACCCTGCCCGGCACCGCCGGTGGGGGGCCGGGCTCCTACACGATCCAGGCGCAAATGCCCGACGTCGTGACCATTCAGGAAAACACCCGGGTTCGGGTCGACGACGTCAACATCGGCAACGTCACCAAGATCGAGCTCCAAGACTGGCATGCGCTGGTCACCATGCGCATCAACGGCGATGTCCATCTGCCGGCCAATTCGACCGCCAAGCTCGGACAGACCAGCCTGCTCGGCTCGATGCACATCGAACTCGCGCCGCCCAAGGACGAGCCGCCGGTCGGCCAACTGAAGAACGGGTCGGTCATCCCGTTGTCGCGCGCGAGCATGTATCCGACCACCGAGCAGACCCTGGCGTCGGTGTCGATCCTGCTCAACGGCGGCGGACTCGGTCAGCTGCAGGAGATCACCCAGGCGATCGCCAAGGCATTCGCCGGCCGCGAAAACGACATGCGCAGCCTGCTCAGCCAGCTCGACGAGTTCATCGCCGGCACCAACGCCCAGACCGACGACATCATCGCGGCCGCCGAGAATCTCAACTCGCTGGCAGGCCAGGTCGCCGCCAAGGATCCGGTCGTCGACAAGGCGTTGACCACCGTGCCCAAAGCGCTGGCGGTGCTGGCCGAGGAGCGCACCAAGATCGCCGACGCGATCGATCAGCTCGGCAAGTTCAGCGCGATCGCGGCCGACACCATCCACCAGAGCAAGGAATCTCTGGTGAACAACCTGCGCAACATCGCGCCGGTGCTGCGGTCGCTTGCCGACGCCGGCCCGGCGCTCACCAAGGGCCTGGACGGCTTGGTGACCTATCCCGTGGCCGGCATCCACCGTGCGCAACTGGTTCCGCGGCGACTACGCCAACCTCACCCTGGTCGTCGATTTGACGTTGAGCCGCATCGACAAAGGGCTTTTCACCGGCTCGCGGTGGGAGGGCAATCTCACCCAGCTCGAACTGCAGTGGGGACGCACGATCGGCATGCAGCCGAGCCCGGTCACGGCGGGCAACCCACTGACCTTTCCGTACCACTTCGGGGGATACTGAATGCTGCGCCTGAACCGCCGGACGTGGATCCAGTTGTCGATCCTGACTCTGGTGACCGTGGTTTCCTGTGGCGCAATGGCGTTCAACTTCATGAAGCTGCCCGCGACGCTGTTCGGGATCGGCGAGTACAACGTCACGGTCGACCTGCCCGAATCGGGCGGGCTCTACCAGACCTCGGTCGTCACCTATCGCGGCACCGACGTGGGCCAGGTCAAGTCGGTCGATGTCACCGCCACCGGGGTGCGTGCGGTGCTCGCCCTGAGATCCGGGGTCAAGGTGCCCTCCGACGTCCAGGCGTCGGTGCACAGCCGCTCGGCGATCGGCGAACAATACATCGAACTGACCCCGCAGCCGGGCAAGGACGGAGAACATTCCCGGCCGCTGCGTGCCGGCGACGTCATTCCCGCCGGCCGCGTCGACGTGCCCGTCGACATCGGACACCTGCTCGACCTGACCAACCTTGCGCTGCAGGCGATTCCGCGTGACAACCTGCGCACGGTGATCGACGAGACCAACCGGGCGGTCGGCGGCCTCGGGCCCGAGTTGTCTCGGATCGTCGACGGGTCGACCGCACTGGCCATTGCGGGAGGCCGGACCGTCGACCCGCTTGCCGCCCTGATCGACCAGTCGCCCGCGGTGCTCAACTCCCAGGTGCAGACATCGGATGCCATTGCCACGTGGGCTAATCGGACCGCGCCATCACGGCACAGTTCAAGGCGCAGGATGCGGCGCTGCGAGATCTGCTGACGCAGGGCAGTTCCGGGCTGGAGGAAGGTCGCGCGCTGTTCGACCGGGTGGCGCCCGCGTTGCCGGTGCTGTTCGCCAATCTCGTGAGCCTCGGGGACATCGCCGTCGTCTACCGCCACGACATCGAACAGCTGTTGGTGCTGTTCCCGCAAGGCATCGCGGGCATGGCGGCAATCGTCGTGCCGAACTCCAACACCAAGCAGGAGTACAGGGGCGCCCAGCTGGACTTCAACCTCAACATCAACCTGCCGCCGCCGTGCACGACCGGGTACCTGCCGCCCACGCAGCGCCGCTCACCGGCCAGCGTCGACGCGCCGGACCGGCCGGCCGCGGACCTGTACTGCCGGGTGCCGCAGGACTCGGAGTTCAATGTCCGTGGGGTGCGCAATATCCCGTGTGAGGCCAAGCCGTGGAAGCGTGCGCCCACCGTCGAGCTGTGCGAAAGCGATGAGGAGTACGTGCCGCTCAACGACGGCTACAACTGGAAGGGCGACCCCAACGCCACCTACCAGCGGCCAGGGCGTTCCGCTGTATCCGCCGGGGCAAGATCCGCGACTGCCACCGCCGCGAGGCACCGCGCCCGCCCCGCCGCGGCGCAGCCGCAGCTCGCGGTGTCGACCTACGACCCGGCCACCGGCGACTACATCGGGCCCGATGGCCGCCGCTACACCGAGGCCGACCTGGCGCACCCGCGTGCCAAGGACTGGCAGTCACTACTGGTCCCACCGTCGTAAGAGTTCGAAGGAGCAACATGGCTGAAGGGGCAAAGAGCCCGATACCCCTGATACCGAGGAAAAGGTCAGCGACACAACGGCATCCGATGTCGAAGAGGTTGCCGACGCCGACGCCGATCCGACGCCGCGGATGAGGTCGACGAGGCGCAAGCCGAGGCCGACGAGGCCGGGTCGCACACCGGCGGCGCCGAGCCACGGCGGCTTTCGCATGTCGGGACGGCATTGGTGGCCAGCGCCGTCGTCGTGGCAACGCTGGCCGGATTGGCCGGTTGGCTGGGGTACCGCGCCTATGAAAAGCACGAGGCCCAAGCCCAGCGCAATCTATTCATTCAGATTGCCCGTCAGGCCGCGATCAACCTCACAACCATCAACTACACCGAAGTCGATGCCGACGTGCCGCGGATCATCGATGTGTCCACCGGAGCTTTCCGTGACGACTTCCAGCAGCGGTCCAAGCCGTTCATCGAGGTCGTCAAGGCGGCGCAGTCGAAATCGGAAGGGACCGTCTCCGATGCCGGGCTGGAATCTCAGCGGGGTGACTCGGCTCAGGTGCTGGTGGCGGTTTCAGTGAAGTCGCGGACCGCGGGCGGCGAAGAGGCGCCGCGGGAATGGCGCATGCGGATCGAGGTCCAGTCGGTCGGCGATGACGCCAAGGTGTCGAACGTGGTGTTCGTGCCATGACGACACTCGAGAAAACGAGACCGCCACGGCGAAAGGAGAGGAGTCAACGATGACGCAGAAGATTCGGTCGAGGCGATGTCGGAAGATATAGAGCCGACCGCCGAAGACACGACGGCACAGGAAGAATCGGAAGCCACCGAGGTCGATGAGGCTCCGATGCGAGCCCGACACCACGCAGGAAAAGCGACGGATCGCGTGGTCGCGGGTATTCGCCTACGCGAGTACTGCCCGGATCGCGTTGCTGCTGGCGCTGGCGGCGGGCTACTTCAAGTGGGTGCATCGGCTCGGCGGACAATCTCGCAGCGGCCCGCACCGAATCGGTGCGGGTGGCCAGCGAAGACGCGGTCGCATTGTTGTCGTACAAGGCGGATTCGGCGGACAAGGACCTCGACGCGGCGCGCGACCGGCTGACCGGTGAATTCAAGGACGCGTACACCGAGCTGATCCGTGAGGTGGTGATTCCTGGTGCCAAAGAAAAGCATGTCTCGTCGATAGCCAAAGTGAGTGCCGCGGCCTCGGTTTCGGCAACCGCCAACCACGCCGTGGTCCTGCTGTACGTCAACCAGACGGTGACCATCGGCGACGGGGCTCCCACGGATACCCAGCCCGTGATTCGGGTGACGCTGGACAAGGTCAATGGGCGATGGCTGATTTCGCATTTCGACCCCGTGTGATTCGAAGGGGTCGACATGTACCGCACGGATACGGCCGGCGCGCGGTGCTGCCCGTTGCCATGACCCTCGGGCCGCAGGGATATTCGCGGCTCCCGCCGCACAGGCCGACAACAAGCGGCTCAATAGCGCTGTCGTCTCCGCTGTCTACACGCTGCAGCACCAGGCCGGCTGCACGAACGACGTCATCAGGAACAACGCGCTGACGCTGGCCGCCGAATGGCACGCCGAAGACATGATGAACAACCGAAACATCAACGACGACACCGGGTCTGACGGGTCAAGTCCGCAGGACCGGGCCAACGCCGCCGGGTTCCGCGGCAAAGCCGCCGAGACCGTCGCGATCAACCCGGCCATCGCTATCAGCAGTCTGGAACTGGTCAACCAGTGGTACTACAACCCCGACGACATGGCGATCATCCGCGACTGCGCCAACACTGCGATCGGGGTGTGGTCGGACAACAGCTTGGACCGCAGCGTCGTTGTCGCCGTGTACGGCCAGCCCGCCCCGCGTAACCGGTGACACGGCGCGAAGGGAAAGACCCGATGATCTTCACCCAGCACTATCTGGATTGCTTGTCGCAGGCTTCTTATTTGATCGGCGATGAGACCACCGGGCGCGCCGTGGTGGTCGATCCTCGCCGCGACATCGATGAATACCTCGGCGAAGCGGTTGAGCAGGGACTGACATCGAACGGGTCATCGAGACCCACATCCACGCCGACTTCCTGAGCGGCCACCTGGAGTTGGCCGCGGCGACCGGTGCGCCGATCTCCTTCGGAGAAGGCGCGGAAGTCGAATTCCCCTTCGAGCCCTTGACCGAAGGCCAACGCCTCTCGCTGGGAGAGGTGACCCTAGAGATTCTCGCGACACCCGGGCACACTCCCGAATCGATCTCCATCGTGGTGTACGAACACGCCGACGACGAGATTCCCTACGGTGTGCTCACCGGCGACACGCTGTTCGTCGGCGACGTGGGACGCCCGGACCTGTTCGCGGCCGAGACGTGTCCGCCGACGATCTGGCCGCCACCCTGCATCGCTCGTTGCAGGACAAACTGCTCACACTCCCCGATAGCCACGCGCGTGTTTCCCGCCCACGGCGGCGGTTCCAGCTGCGGCAAGAACATATCGAGTGAGACCAGTTCGACGATCGGTGAGCAGCGAAGGACCAATTACGCCTTGCAGGCCCAGGATGTCGACCAATTCGTCGCCGAGGTGACCAAGGACCAGCCGGCGCGGCCGCCGTATTTCGAATTCACCTCGCACCGCAATCGTCAGCGGCGCCGACCTGCTCGACGAAAATCCGCCTGCCTTACTAGATCTCGACGAGGTCGACCAACACGCCTCCGCGGGCGCCATCCTGCTGGATAGCCGCGACCCGGCCGACTACGCGTCCGGTCATCTTCGGGGGGCGGTCAACGCGGCCCTCAAAGGGCGCTTCGCCGAATGGGCGGGCAATGTCTTGTCGCCCGACCGCGACATCGTGCTGGTCGGCGATCCCGGTGACGCGCGGGAATCCAAGATCCGACTGTCACGCGTGGGGCTCGACCGGGTTGTCGGTCAATTGCGCGATCTCTCAGAGGTTTTCGCGCGGCGGCCCCACGTGGTCGAGCAGACGCCGCGATTGACCACCGAGCGGCTCGCCGAATTGCGTGGCGCACAGCCTCTTCTGCAACTCGTCGACGTGCGCGGCCCCGGGGAGGTGGCCGACGGCTTCATACCGGGCGCGATAAAAATTCCGTTGCCGACACTCACCGGTTCGCTGTCGACCTCGACAAGGCGGTTCCAGTCATCGCCTACTGCGCCAGCGGGGCGCGCTCGATGGTGGCGGCGAGTGTGCTTCGGGCGTCGGGCTTTAACGATGTGTCGGATGTACTGGGCGGGTATGGGGCTTGGCAGGCTGCCGGGCTGCCCGTGGCGGGCGGCGCGGAGGCCGAACGGCGAGGCTCAGCGCTGACCGGCACCCAAGTCGAGCAAAGCGATTAGTTGACGGCGGGGCAGTGCTGCTTGACGTGCGTGAGCCCGATGAGTGGTGTATCGAGCACGCGCCGACCGCGATACTGCTGCCGGTCGCTCGCGTGCTTGCCCAACAAGATGAATTACCTCGCGACCGCCGGATCGTGGTGATGTGCAGGTCGGGTGGGCGCTCTGCGGCGGTGGCTGCGTCGCTTCGCCGGTCGGGCTTCGACGCCGTCAACCTGGCGGGCGGCATCTGCGCGTGGGCGGCCGCCGGGTTGCCGGTCGTTAGGCATGGTGGGGACCCCGGTCTCGTTGGCACCGGGAGGATCCGCTGAACTGTGAGACCTCGCTCCGTGCGCTGGTCGGCGGACGTCGTGATGCCGCGGCGCATTGTAGGGCAACATTGGACAGCACCGGTTCTGGCGCAGGTGTTCGAGATGGCGGTACGGTAGGTCGAGCCCGCGCCAATGCCGGCGGCCACCGCACTTAGCGGTCGGAGGCGCTGGCGCAAGCTGGAATGCGCGGCAAGGCCGTGCTCATTTCAATCCAGCAGCGTCGAAAGCGGCACGTTGTAGCGAGCCCGGCGAATATATGCGGTCTCGAACTCGGACCGGGAGGCCTGACGGCCGGTGCCCACATGTGTTTCGTGGTGACAATGCGGGACGGTCGATGGCGGATCGGCAGCCGGCGATCGAGCGTGCCCTGTCGATGGACGAGGGTGACTAAGTGCGTTCGGCACGTACGCGATGAACGGCGAAGAGCTGCCGCTGCAGCACGGCCGTCCCGTCCGGCTGATAGTCCCTGGCTGGTATTCGGTGGCGTCGGTCAAATGGCTACCCGCGACGCGCTGAACGGCATCAGTCGAGGCCTATTTCAGATCAAAGTGAATCTGACGAAGGGCGCGTAAGAAACCGTCGTCCGCGAGCCGTCCGGCTGCAGCGCGTCCGCGCTTTGATCGCCCAACCCACCGATGGCGCCTCGGTGACAGCTGGGGAAATTGTAGTGCGAGGCGTAGCCTGGTCGGGCGCGGCACCAATCGACCACGTGGACGTCTCCATCGGCGGGTGTCCGTGGCAGCCCGCCCGACTAGTCGGCGAACGCCGCCGACACAGCTGGCAGTGGTGGGAGCTATTCGCACAATGCGACGTCCGTGGACTCAGCACCGTGCGGGCACGGGCGACCGACCAGGCTGGGAACACGCAGCCCGAGCAACCCGAATGGAATCGTCTCGGATACGGCGGCAACGCAATCCAGACGATTTCGGTTGTCGTTGAGTGATAGACGCCGCCGCCCGGTGGTAGCGCTGCTCGACGCTTGACGGCTAGACGTATTCCTTCGCCGAGTCGAATCGAGCTGCCCATCGCCGGCGGCGACTTCGCACACGCACAGCTGGGGGCGCCGCGCGACCATCGCCGAAGCTGGGCCGCGCTTGCGCATCAGGTGCTGCGCGTAGACCTTGTCGCGCTGCTGCGGCGAGAACGCCAAGTCCAGGTTGATCGGCAACCCGGCCCAGTCGACCTGGTCACCGAGCTGATCATCGGCTGCGGCGCCGTGCCGCAGCCGGCACTGCAACGGGCAGGCAGCGTGCACGGTGTCCTCGAGGGGCCCGTCAAAGTCCAGAGCCACGCGTACGTACCTCCTCGACGCAACCATTGACTGGAATGGTGCAGCGAGGATGTTTCAGCGGCAGGCGTGCAACGTTTCCGCCGTATTACGGAGTCAGGCGAAACCGCGGAGGCCTAATAGACGTCGCGGTGATAGCGCTTGTCGGTGCTCAACGAGCGGACGTACTCCTTCGCCGCTTCCGCGTCGAGGTTGCCGTGTTCGGCCGCGATCTCACACAGCGCGCGGTCGACGTCTTTGGCCATGGGATCCGCGGTACCGCAAACGTAGAGTTGCGCGCCGTCCTGCAACCAACGCCACAGCTGGCCGCCGCGCTGACGCATCAGATGCTGCACGTAGACCTTGTGCTGCTGATCCCGGGAGAACGCCAGGTCCAACTCGGTCAGGAACCCGTCGTCCCGCATCTGCTCGAGCTCGTCACGGTAGTAGTAGTCGGTGGCGGCATGCTGCTCGCCGAAGAACAGCCAGTTGGGTCCGGTGTGGCCGAGCGCGCGCCGTTCCTGCAGAAAACCGCGGAAGGGTGCGATACCGGTCCCGGGGCCGATCATGATCATCGGCGTGTCTGACTCACTCGGGGGCCGGAAATTGCTCGATGGCTGCAGATAGACGGCGACTCGATCCCCGGGGGAGCGGTCGGCGAGGTAGGTCGAACACACCCCGCGGCGTGGCACGCCCTGGAAGTTGTAGCGCACTGGTGAGACCGTCAGGTGAACTTCTCCGGGGCATACTTTGGGGCTCGACGAGATCGAGTACAGCCGCGGCTGAAGGCGTTTGAGGACCCTCAGCCACTCGTGGGCCGACGCCCAGACCGGCAGCTGCGCCAGCAGGTCGATGGACTGGCGCCCCCACGACCAATCCGACAGTGCGCGCTTGTTTTCCGGCTTCAGCAGCTCTGCGAGTGTCGGGTCGCCGGTGCGCTCCTGCACGAACCGCACCAGGTCCCGGCTGATGTGGGCAATCTCGATGCGCTCGGTGAGCGCGGAGCGCAATGACATCAGACCATGCTCGCCCACCTCGACCGGGGTCTGTCCGTCCAGTCCGGTGACCGACAGCCACTCGTCGACCAGCCGGTCGCTGTTGCGCGGCCACACCCCGAGCGCGTCGCCGGCCTCGTAGCTCACGGTTTCTTCGGGCAGGCTGAAAACCAAATGCCGCACGTCTTTTGTCGATTTCGGCTGACTCAACACGGTGTTGTGGACCATGCCGGTGATCAGCGGATGCTTCTTGGTGTACCCGACCGCTCCGGACCCGCTGGCCGGCCGCGGTGGCGCGGCAACCGAGGAGGTGGCCGCCGCCGGCGCACCACCATCGCGGCCCACCGGAGCGGGCGTGCGGGACAGCGCTTGCATCACACCGCCCACCCACTTGGCCGCGGCGTCTTCATAATCGGGCTCGCAGTCGACCCGGTCGACGATGCGGGTCGCTCCGAGCTCGGCCAGACGCTCGTCGAGCTTGCGTCCGTGACCGCAGAAGTCGTCGTAGTTGGAGTCGCCCAGCGCCAGAACCGCGTAGCGGGTGCCGGCGAATCGCGGGGCGTTGTCTAAAGTCAGCGCCCGCCAGAGGCCGGCGCCGTTGTCTGGCGGCTCGCCGTCACCGGTGGTGCTGGTGACCAGCAGCAGTTCCTTAGTCGTCGCCAGCTCGGCCACCGGGAAGTCGTCCATACTGTGCAAGGCGACGGGCAACTCTTTCTCGCCCAGTCGCGCCGCGATTTCGGCGGCGAGCTCCTCCGCGTTCCCGGTCTGCGATGCCCACAACACCACGACGGGTGCCCGTTCGGCGGGCTTGGCTTCGGGTGGCTCGGTCGTCGGTTCCTTGACCGCCGGTGCCGGCTCCGGCGTTGGTCGGGGCGCGTCGTTGCGCGAGAAAAGACCCGCGAGCAGGCCATCCACCCACAGCCGGGTGCCGGAATCGAAAGGAGCGCTTCGAGGCAGGGTTGGCACCCCGGCCGTGCGTCGACCGGCTTCCGACCGAAGTGCGGTCAACATCCCGGCAAGGTAGGAGCGGCCCAGCTCATCGAAATCCGGCACGGGTTTCGTTGCCACACCGAGCAAGTCGGCGAGGGCGTCGACCTGTGACACGCTGATTTCCGATACCCCCGTGGGCGCGGGTTCTGGTGTGTCGGTGTTAACCGACGGCGTGGGCTCGGTGCCCGGATCCGCCGTGGGCGCAGCGACTTTCGTCAACGCGACGGCGCACGCTTTGAATTCCGGTTGATTCGAGATCGGGTCCACCGCATCGTTGGTGACGGCGTTGATCGCCAGGTATTCGCCGAAGACATCGTTCCAGTGGAACGGGGCGAAGCAATTACCGGGACGCACCCGGTTGCTGACCACGGCGGGCAATACGGCGCGACCGCGGCGAGAAGCGATTTCGACGGAGTCGCTGTCGGCAATCTGCAACCGCGCGGCATCCTCGGGGTGGATTTCGACGAACGGCCCGGGATTGAGCTTGTTGAGCTTGGCGACCTTGCCGGTCTTGGTCATCGTGTGCCACTGGTGCGGCAGGCGCCCGGTGTTCAAAAGCCACGGGTAGTCGTTGTCGGGCATTTCCTCGGGCGGCAGGTGCGGACGGGCGAAGAACACTGCACGACCGTTCTCGGTGGGGAAGGCCAGCCGGGGAACGCTGCCGTCCTCACGGACCAGCTGAGCCTGGCTGACCCCGTCGTTGAGGTAACGGATCGGGTTGCGGTCGCCCGCGCTCTCGGGTGCGCACGGCCATTGCAGCGGGCTCCGACGCAGCCGCTCGTAGCTGACCCCACGCAGGTCGTAGCCGGTCTTCGGGTTCGAGAACCGTTTGATCTCTTCGAAGATCTCCTCGGCGGAGTTGTAGTTGAAGGAGTCAGAAAAGCCCATCTCGCAGGCGATCCGGGCGATGATCTGCCAGTCGGGCATCGCGTCACCCGGGGCGGTGACCGCGGGCTGGAACAGCGTCACGTTGCGCTCGGAATTGACCATCACGCCCTCGGCCTCCGACCACAGCGCCGCCGGCAGTAGCACATCGGCGTATTCGTTGGTCTCCGTTTCGAGGAAGGCGTCCTGGGTGATGACCAACTCGGCGCGCTCTAGACCGGCCAGTACGGTCTTCCGATTAGCAACGGAGGCAACGGGATTGGTGCAGACGATCCAACATGCTTTGATTTCGCCATTGGCCATGCGGGAGAACATGTCGATGGTGCCGGTGCCGACCTCCGTGCGGAGGGTCCCCCGGGGAATGCCCCACTGGTCTTCGGCGAAGGCGCGGTCGTCCGCGGATGCGACGGACCGCTGGCCGGGCAATCCCGGTCCCATGTAACCCATTTCGCGGCCGCCCATCGCGTTGGGCTGTCCGGTGAGCGAAAAGGGGCCGCTGCCGGGTTTGCAGATCGCGCCGGTGGCCAGGTGCAGATTGCAGATGGCGTTGGTGTTCCAGGTGCCGTGCGTGCTCTGGTTGAGGCCCATGGTCCAGCAGCTCATGAAATTGTCGGCTTCACCGATCATGCGGGCCGCCGCGCGGATGTCTTCTTCGGGAATCCCGGTGATTTCGCTGACCGTGTCCGGGGTGTACTGCGCCAGGAACTCGGGCATCACGTCCCAGCCCTCGGTGAACTCGGCGATGAAATCGGGATCGGTGTGCCCGCTCTCGACGATCAGGTGCAGCAACCCGTTCAGTAGCGCGAGATCAGAACCCGGGGCGATCTGAAGGAACAGGTCAGCCTTCTCCGCGGTCGCGGTGCGGCGCGGGTCGACGACGATCAGTTTTGCGCCGGCCTTGACGCGGTCCATCATCCGCAAGAACAGGATGGGATGGCAGTCGGCCATGTTGGCGCCGATGACGAAGAAAACGTCGGCGTGTTCGAAATCCTGGTACGAGCCGGGGGGTCCGTCGGCGCCCAGGGAGAGCTTGTAGCCCGAACCAGCACTGGCCATGCACAGCCGCGAGTTCGACTCGATCTGATTGGTGCCGATGAAGCCCTTGGTCAGCTTGTTCGCCAGGTACTGCGCCTCGATGGACATCTGGCCCGACACATACATGGCAAAGGAATCCGGGCCATGCGCATCGATGATTGCCCGTAACCGGTTTGCGCACTGAGCGATCGCCCGGTCCATATCGACGGCCTCAATGGGCTCGCCACGGTCGGCGCGCACGTGAGCCGATTCCATCCGGCCCGGCGCATTGAGTAAGTCCGAGGTGGTGGCACCCTTGGTGCACAACCGGCCGAAGTTGGCCGGATGTTCTTTTTTCCCAATTGACTTCGCGATGTGGCGCCGACCGCTTTCGGGATCGGTTGTGACCTGCAGCACCATTCCGCAGCCGACGCCGCAGTAAGCGCACATGGTGTTCACGGCATCGTTGTGTGACGCCATGGACTCCCTGGCCACGCACTTCCCTCCTTTGAGCGCAATGCGCTTACGTGAATGGTGCGACGAGGATGTTTCGGCACCGGGTATCCGGAGTTTCCCCCGTTTTACGGCTTCCTCTCACCGGCCAAAGCGCGTCCGTGAAGTCTTGGAAAAGCCGCAAACCCTCAGGTCAGCATGGGTCATCGTCGACCCGCCAACGCGCTCAAGGCTACCGGGGCAGCCGAGCGCGTTACCTGTCAGAACGGGGTCTCCGACCAAACAAACGGGACATTCACAGCCTTCGCTAAGCTCACCGAGTGCGTCAGCTGATTGTGATCCTGGTGATCCTGCTGGCCTCCGGTTGCGGTTCGAAGCAAGCCGGTTCGCCGGCGGCGTCACCCGAGAGGTGCAAGGACTCCGACGGGCCGACGGCCGACACGGTGCAGCGGGCCATCGCGTCGGTCCCCATCACCATCCCCGGCACGAGTTGGGTGGAAATCGGTCGCGGACATGCCAAGAAGTGCCGTTTGTACTGGGTGCAGATCATCCCGACCATCGCCAGCGAATCAACCGCCCAGCAGCTGCTGTTCTTCGATCACAACACGCCGCTGGGGACACCAACCCCAAATCCAAAGCCCTACATAACCGTACTGCCGCCCTCCGACGACGCCATTGCGGTTCAGTACCAATGGTTGAAGGGCAACGATCAGCCGTGCTGCCCCACCGGTAACGGCACGGTGAAGTTTGAGATCGGCCCGGACGGCAAGCTGAAGGCGCTCGGCAAAATCCCGAATCAATAATGATGAACCCTGTCATCCTTGACGACCAGTGCCTGCGTTCTGGGTCTTCCTGATCTGTTACGTCGGCGCCGCGATCTTGACCTGGGTCAGATACGTGCGGCCGCAACAGGAAGCGACGCGGCCCGAGCTGGAAGGTGCTTGCCGAACAGTCCGTCAGCTCGTGACCGCGTCCGACAAGTTCTCCGGGTGCAGCATCTCGGCGTAGCGCAGCTGCTCGGGAATCCCGAAACCGTCGACGAGCGTCTCCGCGTGCGGCCGCAGCGTGCGGCACCGATCGTTGATACCCCGGGTGACCGCCTTGGCCCGCTCGGTGGACAGGTACCGATGCTCGATGTACCAGGCCTTGTCGTCCTCGATCACCGACAGCGCGTAGAGATCGCACAGAATGCCCAGCAGTTCGCGGGTCTCCTCGTGTGGGCAGGCGTCGATGCCGGCGACGAACGCTTCGAGCACCACCCGGTCGATGTGCGCGGCCGCGGCGTGCAGCACGTGATCTTGGACCGCGTTGAACGCGTCGAATTCCTTCATTTCCTTGGATTTGGCCTGCAGTCGACGCGCGACCGACGCCAGCAGATACTCTTCCCGGTCCTCGAACATCTTGATCTGCGTGCCGCGGTTGAAGAGGCTGCCCTCTTCCTCACTGTCCTGTCGGGCGTCCACGATCGTTTGGATAATCGTCTCTGCCGCAGTGCGTTTGACGACGCGCTCGCCCACGGTGTTGGCGGCGAAGCGCACCCATTCGACGGGGCTCATGCTGCGGATATCATCGGCGTAAGCCGTCAGCAGCTCCTTGGCCACCAACTGTGTCAGCACGTGGTTGTCGCCCTCGAACGTGGTGAACACGTCGGTGTCGCCGCGCAGCGCGACCAGCCGGTTCTCGGCCATGTAACCCGCGCCGCCGCAAGCCTCCCGCGCCTCCTGAATCGCCCGGGACGCGTGCCACGTGTTGGCCGCCTTCAATCCGGCGGCGCGTGCCTCCAATTCCCGCTGCTCGTCGGCGTCGACCGCGTCCGCGGTTTGGATGTCGTGGCATTTACTGACCAGCTCGTTCTGGGCGAACTGCAGCGCGTATGACTTTGCGATCAACGGGAACAGCCGCCGCTGATGCACCAGGTAGTCCATGATCAGCACCTCGGACTCATCATCCGGCGCGCTGAATTGCTTGCGCTGCAACGCGTATCGCGTGGCGATGTCCAGCGCGACGCGACCGGCGGCGCCCGCGCTGCCGCCCACCGTGATCCGCCCGCGGACCAAGGTGCCCAGCATGGTGAAGAACCGCCGGTTCGGGTTCTCGATCGGCGAGCTGTAGGTGCCGTCCGGCGCCACATCGCCGTACTTGTTCAGCAGGTTCACTCGCGGGACGCGCACGTGGTCGAACATGATGCGGCCGTTGTCGACACCGGGCAAACCGCCCTTGTATTCACAGTCCGACGTCGTCACGCCGGGGAGGTCGTTGCCGTCGGCGTCGCGGATCGGCACCATCAGGCAGTGCACGCCGTGGTGCACCGGCTTGCCGTCCTCCGAGTCGTGATCAGTTGGGCGAATACCGCTGCCATGGTGGCCGTTTCGGCCGCCCCACCGATGTAGTCCTTGCGGGCCGTCGGCGTCGGGGAGTCGATGACGAACTCCTCCGTCGCGGGGTCGTAGGTCGCGGTGGTCTCCAGCGACTGAACGTCGCTGCCGTGTCCGGTCTCGGTCATCGCGAAGCAGCCGCGCATTTCGAGGCTGATGATCTTCTTCACGTACGCCTCGTGGTGGCGCTCGGTGCCCAGGTTTTCCACGGCGCCGCCAAACAGCCCCCACTGAACCCCGGCCTTCACCATCAACGACAAGTCCGACATCGCAAGCATCTCGATCATCGTGATCGCCGCGCCGATGTCGCCGGTGCCGCCATGCTCTTTGCGGAAGTTGTCGGCGGCGGCACCGAACGCGGCCATGATCCTCAATCTGCTCGGCCACCTTGGTGCGCGCGATCACCGTGTTCGGGGTGTAGTGCGGCCGGAAGAGGTCCTCGCTCATGGTGGACCGCAGCTGGTTCCTCACGTCGCGCCAGCGCCCGTCGAGGGCGTTGCGCAGCTGCTCGGCAATGGTTGTGGTGTCTGGCGCCATAACCCGACCGTATCTTGCGATTCGCGTCGCGGGAATAACAACCCCAGGGCCAGGGCGACCTCGTCCCTTACCAACTGGGGTGTCATTGGCACGGAGCCAGCGTGCATTCGGCTGCTGAGGTGCGACCGACGCCCCGCTCACCGTCGACCGGGCGGTGGGGCGAGTCGCACGCTTTCGGCGCATACCTTCGGTATATGGGTCGTCTCCGCGGCGGCGTGCTTGTGCCTCGCCCTGTCGCTAGTGGGATGCGCGCCGGCGCATGCGCCCGCTCCGGCGACCACGCCGCGGCCGATGTTGACTTATCTCGGTCAGTCGCAGATCCCGTTCGATGCCGCCTTCGACGGCACCGTCATCGGCGGGTTGTCGGCGCTCAGCTATGACG
Organism: uncultured Actinomycetota bacterium; assembly: GCA_963850895.1. GTDB lineage: Bacteria > Actinomycetota > Actinomycetes > Mycobacteriales > Mycobacteriaceae > Mycobacterium. Next base: position 302,572 of record CAWKNK010000020.1, read on the forward strand.
TGGGCCGTCAGCTGTATTACGTCATCAGCGACGATCGCTCCAAGAAGAATCCGGCCCGGTTCTATACCGTGCAGTTGTCCTTGTCGGACAGGGGAATTGACCAGGTCACTTTCACCGGTACCCATCCGCTGCTGGACCGCTCCGGTCAGCCGTTCAGGCCGCTCACCCTGGATGCCACGCCGCCTATCGTTCCCCCTGACCCCGAGGGCATCGCGTTCGACCCCGGCCGGCAGCGGCTGTATTGGTCCTCCGAAGGCGAGCGGCTCACCGCGGGGCCGGTGTTGCTCGACCCATGGGTCCGGACCGCCGCGCTCGACGGCGCCTACCTCGGCCAGTTCACCCTTCCGGCCAATCTGGCGATGTCCGCGCAGCAGACGGGTCCGCGCCGGGATAAAGCGCTGGAGGGCTTGGCGCTGACACCCGACGGCCAATCCCTGTTCGCCGCGATGGAGGTGCCCGGTTACAACGATGGCCCGCTCAGCGGCGACGGCCACCGCGTGCTCACCCGGATCACCAAATTCGACGTCGCCTCCGGGGCGCCCACCGCCCAGTTCGCCTACCCGATGGAGCCGCCCGTACCGCCCGCCGACCTCAACGGTGTCTCCGACCTGGTCGCGCTCTCGGGCACGACGTTTCTGGTGATCGAGCGATCCTTCGCCATCCCGCCGACCGTGCGGATCTACCGGGCCGAGATCGGCGCGGCGACTGACGTTTTGGCCACCCCGTCGATGCAGAACGCGGCCGTGACGCCGATGAGCAAGACCCTCGCGGTCGATTTGTCCGCCACACCGGGACTCTCACCGCTCGACAATGTCGAGGGCATCACGCTGGGACCGAAGCTGCCCGACGGTCGTCAATCGGTGGTGTTGGTCAGCGACAACAATTTCTCAGCCAGTCAGGTCACTCAGTTCCTGTTGTTCGCGATGTGATGACTTGGGTACCTCGCGGAGCCCGGGCCTGAGCCGGTAGAGGGCGAGGCCCGCAGCCGCCACGCCGAAGAGCACCAGCATCGTCATGTCGAACACCCACCAACCGCTGTAGTGGGTCCACACCTCGGAGTCGGCGGCCAACGCGTCGACCCTGCGCAGGTCGACTGTGGATGCCGACGCGGCGAAGCCCCATTGGGCGGGGACGAACCAGGAGATCTGTTGGAAGCCCCACTTGCTCACCAGCTGAACGAGGCTCCCGTTGAACAACGCGGACGCCAGGATCACCGGCACCAGCAGCGGCAGGACTTCGCGTAGCGACTTGCCCAGCGTCGACAACGCGAGCCCGACCACCGCGGACACGATGGCCGTCAACGCCACGCTTACATACAGCTCCATCGTGGCGTTGTGCAGCAAGACGGCGCCGCGCACGGGCCCGCCCTTGTCGGCGACGACGATGGCGAACACGATGGCCGTCAGGATTGCCGCGGCCAGGCTGAACACGAGGATCTTGGCGGCCAGGTAGGCCGCGGTTGACAGACCGAGAGCCTGCTCGCGCCGGAAGATACGATGCTCGCGCACCACGGCCCGGATGGTCAGTGCGGTGCCGATGATCACCGCGGTGACGTTGAGCGCTGCCAGGACTTCGATGGCTTCATGCGGGTGGGTACTGCCAGCGTGGGGCCGGCCAAGGCCCGAACCGCCCGGAATCAGCAGGGTCAGGCCCGCCAGCACGAACGGCAGAATCGCCAAGAACACGAAGTAGAGGCGGTCGGCGAAAATCAGCCGGACGTCGCGGCGGGCCAGCAGCCGGATTTGCCGCGTCATTGGGGGCTTGGCGGGGGGCGGCGACGGTGCGGCGACCTCCGGCGGCGCCGTCAACGTCGATGCCGCTGGCCGGGCGCGAAACGCGCGGTGGGTTCCGTCGGGGTCGGCGCTCACCGCCTCGAGCACCCTCGACCAGTCGGCGGTGCCCATCGCGGACTCGATCTGCAGGGGTGGGCCAAGGAATGCCGTCGTGCCGGCTGAGGTGAGAACCAGGACCTGGTCGCACAGGTCGAGGTTTGGCAACGACGTTTGCGATGACATGGCCGCCACGACCACGCAACCGATGTCGGCCTGGCGCCGCAGCATTGCCATCACGTGACGCTGTTGCTCCGCATCCAGACCGGCGCTCGGCTCGTCAACCACGAGCAGAATCGGCCGGGTGATGAGCTCGACCGCCAGCGCGGCGCACCGGCGCACCTCGGGCGAAAGTTTGCCGATCCGGGTGGCCCGGTGCGGTGTCAGGTCGAGTTCCTCGAGAACTTGGCCGACCACGCGGCCGCGTTGCTCGGGCGAGATGTCCTGCGGCAGGCGCAATTCGGCGGCGTACCCCAGGGCCTTTTCGACGGTGAGCTGCCGGTGCAAGCGGTCGTCGGGCGACACGATGCCGATACGGGTGCGCATGGACTCCGGCTCGGCGTGCACGTCGCGGCCATCGACGGTGACGCGCCCAGAGCTGAGCTGCCTGGTGCCGGCGAGCATCCCGAGCAGCGCGGAGTTGCGCGCGGCCGACGGCCCGACGACCGCGGTGAATATGCCCGGACGCGCCGCGAACGAGATGCCCGACAGCATCTCGCGCCCGTCGACGGTGAATCCCAGCTGGTATGCGGCCACCCCGACGGTGCGCGCGCCGGCGTTCAGCGGCAAGCGGGAGGTGGCATTCGCCTCCGCGGTGGGGGAGGAAGGACGCGCGACGCGCAGTTTCGAGGTGATCATCCGCTCGATCAGGCCCGGACCCTTCGCTTGTTCATCCGCCGCGGCGGTCGGCTGAGCGGGCGGTGCCGGGTGGGGGTGTGGGGGAGGCTCGGCCGCCGGCGGTTGCTGCGGCAGAACGCGCATGCGCTGGGTGTCGCGCTGGGTCGGAGCCCGCAGGTTCGGATCGTTCGGCCGGGCGGGTTGCGGCGCGGCAGGAGGAGGCGGCGGGGATTGCGGCGGCGGGTACGTGGGGAGTCGGGGAGCCGGGCGCGGAGCTTGCCCGGGCGGACCGGCAGGGTGACCGGTTTGGAAAGTCAGCCGCGGACCGCGCTGCGGATCACCGATGCTGATCGCCTGACCGTTACGAATATTCACCGTCGACGCCCGCGCACCGTCGACGAAGATGCCGTTGTGGCTCAGGTCGATGGCAACCCACTGGGTGCCGGCGAACCGCAACACCACCTCCGGGCGGGGCGCCGGCGGTGGCGAGGTCGGATTCCCGAGACGCTCGAGGGCGATGTCGCAGCCCGGGCCGTAGCCGACGATCACGTCGCGGCCCGGGGCGAAGTCGAACCTCATCGACCCGACCCATACGGTCAACGGGGAGGCTCTGAACGCGGAAGCCTCGGTCCGCATGGCCCCCACCTTTCGTCACACCGCAGCTCGACTCAGTGTCTACCCCCTGGTCGCCGTCTATCCACGGGGGTCGTGCCCATTACAGCGTGTTACGCCGACCCGCCAGCGACGCATTGTCGAGAAGCCGGCGCAAAACTTCGACCGCGTCCGTCAGCACCTGGCGGTCGACCGGCCCGAGCAACGCCAGTTGCGGTTCGATTGCGGCGGCACGGTCGGCGCGGACCGCGTTGAGCGTGCGCTTCCCTTGGGGCGTGATGCGGATCCGGACGGCGCGGGCATCCCCGGGGTCGATGGTTCGGGTGACCAGGCCGGCGTCCTCGAGCCGGCGCACCTGCGTGGTCATGGTCGGTTGCGAGCAGTGATCGACGGCGGCGAGGTCGCCGATTCGGGCTTCTCCATGGGCTTCGATCGTGGCCAGCAATCTGGCCTGGGCCGCAGGCAACGGCATCTGGATCCGCTGGCTGGCCAGCCGGTTGAGCCGCGCCACCACGGCCAGCAGATCCGCGCCCAGCTGCTGAGCCTCGATGTTTGCGGTCTCGACAACTCTGTCCATGTACCCATAGTTCCATAGCTTTGCTATGTGAGGCGAGTGGCGCCGGCCCGAACCGAGTCGGAAGCTACGAAGCGTGATCAAGCGACTTGGCGCTGCGGCCTGGCACAATCAGTGAAGTGAATGCCCGTCGCCCCGTCCGTTCTCGCCATCGGGGTGGACCTTTACAACCGGCCGAATTGGCACAGGCCTCGGTCATGGGGGCGCTCTGCGCGGTGATCGCGATCATCGCCGGGGTGGTCCCGTTCGCGCAAGGAATGGCGCTGTTGGGCACGGTGCCCATGGGGCTACTGGCCTACCGCTACCGGCCTCGAGTGCTGCTCGCCGCGACGTTTGCTGCCGGAATGATCGCCTTCCTCATCTCTGGACTGGGCAGTTTCTTGGCCGTCGTCAACTGTGCATACATCGGCGGGTTGACCGGATCCGTCAAACGCAGGGGCAGGGGCACACCAACTGTGATCGCCTCGTCGTTGATTGTCGGGGTCGCCGTCGCCACCGCGACGGTCGGTTCGTTGGCGGTGCTGAATCGGCTGCGGCATCTGATTTTCCAGGTGATGGCGGCCAACGTGGATGGTGTTGTTGCATTCCTGAACCGGGTGGACCTGCGGTGGCTCGGCGTCGACGTAAAGCGGTGCTTCGAATTCGGGCTGCATTATTGGCCGTGGCTGATGCTCGGCTATGTCACCTACGGGGTCATGTTCTCGTCGGTGATCGGTTGGTGGGCACTTTCTCGCTTGCTGGAACGGATGGGCAACGTTCCGGATGTGCACAAACTCGACGCTCCGGACGAGGCTCCCGACGCCGCGATCGGGCCCGTGCCGGTGCGGTTGGACAAGGTGCGGTTCCGCTATCCCCACGCCAAGCAAGACGCGCTGCGCGAGGTCAGCCTGGAACTCCAGGTCGGAGAACACGTTGCCGTCATCGGCGACAACGGGTCCGGGAAGACCACGTTGACGCTGATCTTGGCAGGCCGGCAACCGACGTCGGGTACCGTACAGCGCCCGGGCGCGGTGGGGTTGGGCATGTTGGGCGGCACGGCGCTTGTTCTGCAGCACCCGAAGAGCCAGGTCTTAGGAACTAGGGTCGCCGATGATGTGGTCTGGGGGTTGCCGCCGGGTACCGAGGTCGATGTCGACCGTTTGCTGCGCGAAGTAGGCCTGGGGGGTTTTGCGGAACGTGATACCGGCAGCCTGTCCGGCGGGGAACTGCAGCGCCTCGCTCTGGCCGCGGCGCTCGCTCGGGAACCAGCGCTACTGATCGCTGACGAGTTCACCAGCATGGTCGACCAAGAGGGCCGTAACGTCCTGTTGACCGTGCTGTCAGGCCTTCCTAAACGGCATCGGACCGCCTTGGTGCACATCACGCATTTCGACAACGAGGCCGCGTCCGCGGACCGGACGATCAGCCTCAGCGATTCGCCCGATAACACCGGCGTGGTCGAATCAGCTCCCCGGTCGCCGGTCATCGCGGTCAACCGCGACTCAAACAAGCCGGTACTCGAAATTGTCGGCGTCGGACACGAATACAACAGTGGGACACCGTGGGAGAAGACCGCGCTGCGCGATGTCAGCTTCGTAGTGGAACAAGGCGACGGGATTTTGATTCACGGCGGCAACGGCTCGGGCAAGTCGACGCTGGCGTGGATCATGGCCGGGCTGACCGTTCCCACCTTCGGCGACTGCTTGATTGACGGTGAGCCCATCCGTGAGCACGTCGGTGCGGTGGCGTTGTCGTTTCAGACGGCGAGGCTGCAATTGATGCGCAGCCACGTCGGGTTGGAAGTTGCTTCCGTGGCGGGCTTTTCGCACCATGACGAAGACCGCGTGGCAGCAGCTCTGGGCGCGGTCGGACTGGAACCCACGATGGCCAAGCGGCGCATCGACCAGCTCAGCGGTGGCCAAATGCGACGGGTGGTGCTGGCCGGACTGCTGGCGTGTTCGCCACGCGTGTTGATCCTCGACGAGCCGCTGGCAGGGTTGGATATCGGCAGCCAGCGGGGCCTGCTGCGCATTCTGGCGGATCTGCGTCGTCACAGAGGTCTGACCGTAGTTGTTATCTCGCACGACTTCGTCGGTTTGGAGGACGTGTGCCCGCGGGCCCTGCATCTGCAGAATGGCGCGCTGGAAGCGGTGTCGGCCACCGCCGCGGCCGGGGGTGTGCCGTGACCGCAACCTCGGCCTCCGCACCCGGTAGGAACCGGCGCACTTCTCGTCCGGTTGTGCTGTTGGTTCCGGTGCCCGGAAGGTCGGCCATCCACAACTTATGGGCCGGCACCAAACTCCTGGTGGTATTCGGTGTTTCGGTGTTGCTGACCTTATATCCAGGTTGGGTGACGATCGGGTCGGTGGCGGCGCTGGTGCTGGCGGCGGTCTGGATCGCACACATCCCCCGCGGTGCGGTGCCGTCGATTCCGCGGTGGCTGTGGGTCATCCTGGCATTGGGTTTTGTGACCGCGGCGTTGGCCGGTGGTGGTCCGGTGGTGTCGATCGACGGGGTTAACATCTGGCTCGGCGGAACGTTGAACTTCCTGCGCATCACCGCGCTGTCGGTCGTTTTGCTTGGGCTGGGGGCGATGGTGTCCTGGACCACCAATGTCGCCGAAATCGCGCCGGCGTTGGCAATTTTGGGCCGCCCGTTCAAATGGCTGCGGATTCCGGTTGACGAGTGGGCGGTGGCCTTAGCTCTGGCGCTGCGCGCCTTCCCGTTGTTGATCGAGGAATTCCAGGTGCTCTACGCCGCTCGTCGATTGCGGCCCAACCATATGCCAACGAGTCGTAAGGCTCGGGTTCGGCAGACGACGGGCAACTCGATCGACTTGGTCGCCGCCGCCATCGTGGTGACGCTGCGGCGTGCCGATGAGATGGGCGACGCGATCACTGCTCGTGGCGGCATCGGTCAACTCTCTGCCGATCCGGCGCGGCCGAAATTGGGGGACTGGGCGACGCTCGCGGTCACCATAGCGGTCAGCGGTGCTGCGGTGGCGATCGAGACGATATTCCACCTGACTCGTTAGTCCCTCGCGTAGCGTGAGCGGGTGGCCGACACTCACCGGACTCGCACCATCGCGGCTCGCGTCGGCGACATCTGGGAAACACTCGCGGACTTCGGGTCGATCAGTTCGTGGGCCGGCAACGTCGACCACTCGTGCATCTTGTTCTCCGAACCCGACGGGGGCCCGGTCGGCACCGCCAGGCGAGTGCAGGTCGGGCACAACGCCCTCGTCGAGCGCATCACCGAGTTCGACCCGCCCCGCGCCCTCGGCTACGACATCGATGGCCTGCCCAGCCGCCTGCGCAGGGTGTCCAACCGCTGGACGCTAGAACCCGCCGCCGGCGAGTCGGCCTCCACGACCCTGGTGACCCTCACCAGCACCGTCGAAATCGGGCCGCACGCAACGCAAAAGCTGGCCGAACAGGTCCTGTGTCGCTTCCTCGCGCGACAGTCCGAGGCGATGCTCGCCGGGCTTGCGAATCGATTGGAGCATGCTGGTGTCTGATCGCCCCGACCTCCGCCCCGATGTCATCGTCATCATGACGGACGAGGAACGCGCGGTACCGCCGTACGAGGCTCCAGACGTGCTCGCGTGGCGCGACCGGACGCTGACCGGTCGCAAGTGGTTTCACGATCACGGCGTCCGTTTCACTCGGCACTACACCGGCTCGCTGGCCTGCGTGCCAAGCCGCCCAACGATTTTCACCGGGCACTACCCCGACCTGCACGGCGTCACCCAAACCGATGGCATCGGAAAGACCGCCGACGATTCGCGCATGCGCTGGCTCCGGCAGGGCGAGGTACCCACACTGGGCAATTGGTTCCGCGCGGCCGGGTACGACACCCACTACGACGGCAAGTGGCACATCTCGCACGCCGATCTCACCGACCCGACGACCGGTCGGCCACTGGCCACCAACGACGCGGATGGTGTCGTCGACGCCGCCGCGGTGCGGCGCTACCTGGAGGCGGACCCGCTGGGGCCGTTCGGTTTCTCGGGGTGGGTTGGCCCGGAGCCGCACGGGGCGGCGCTGGCCGACGCCGGAGTCCGCCGCGACCCGCTGATCGCCGACCGGGTGGTCGCGTGGCTCGCCGACCGCTACGCCCGTCGCCGCGACGGCGATCCGGCCGCGTCGCGTCCGTTCCTCCTGGTCGCCAGCTTCGTCAATCCCCACGACATCGTGCTGTTCCCGACGTGGTCGCGGCGGAGCCCGGTCAAGCCGTCGCCCCTTGATCCGCCCGCGGTGCCCGCCGCGCCCACCGCGGACGAAGACCTGTCCACGAAACCGGCGGCGCAGATCGCCTTTCGCGAGGCCTACTACTCCGGCTACGGCCCCGCGGCCGCGATCGACCGAACCTACCAGCGCAACGCGCAGCGCTACCGCGACCTGTACTACCGGCTGCACGCCGAGGTGGACGGACCGATCGACCGCGTCAGGCGGGCCGTCACCGAAGGCGGTTCGGCCAACGCGGTATTGGTGCGCACGGCCGACCACGGCGATCTGCTGGGTGCCCACGGGGGCCTGCACCAGAAATGGTTCAACCTGTACGACGAGGCCACGCGCGTTCCCTTCGTCGTCGCGCGCATCGGCGAGCGATCCACGCGGCCACAGCGCATCACGGCGCCGACCTCACACGTCGACCTGGTCCCGACGCTGCTGGCGGCGGCGGGCGTCGATGTCGCGGCGGTGGCCGCCACGCTGGCCGAGTCGTTCTCGGAAGTGCACCAGCTGCCCGGCCGGAACCTCATGCCCATCGTGGACGGCGCCCCGGCCGACGAGACCCGCGCCGTCTACCTGATGACCCGCGACAACATGCTCGAAGGGGACAGCGGCGCCTCGGGATTGGCGCGCCGCCTGAAGCGAACGGTCAATCCGCCTGCGCCACTGCGCATCCGGGTTCCGGCCTATACCGCCTCCAACTTCGAGGGGCTCGTTGTCCGCGTCGACGAGGTGACGGCGACCGGCGGCGCCGGCCACCTATGGAAGCTGGTACGCACCTTCGACGACCCGAGCACCTGGACAGAACCCGGAGTGCGGCACTTGGCGGCCAATGGGCTTGGGGGAGAGGCCTACCGGACGTCCCCGCTCGACGACCAGTGGGAGCTCTACGACCTCACCGCGGACCCGATCGAAGCGATCAACCGTTGGGCCGACCCGGACCTGCACACCCTGCGCCGGCACCTGCGGACGCAGCTCAAACACGCGCGGGCCGACTCCGTTCCCGAGCGAAACCGGCCATGGCCCTACGCATCTCGACGGCCGCCGACCGCGCGGCCGTCGACGCTGAAGCGCCTCGTTAGGACCGCATTCGGTCGCTGAATCACGTGCGCCACCTGAGTGTCGTCCGGTGGCCATGACGCGACGCCACGCCCGGCTCAGGTTCGCATCCGGTCGATGAGGTTCGACAACACCACGATGCTTTCGCTGCGCTCGATGTCCGCGCTCGACCGGATGCGCTCGAGGGCCGCTTCCAGATGACGCATGTCCCGCGCCAGCACGTGCAGGATTGCGTCCGACGTGCCGGTCACCGTCGCGGCGCTGACCACCTCCGGCATGTCGACCCAGGCGGCCCGCAGCCGATCGGGCGCGATAGTGCCGTGGCAGAACACCTGCACGTAGGCCTCCGTGTTCCAGCCGAGGGCATTGGGGTCGACGACCGTGGTGAAGCCTTTGATGACGCCGGTGTCGAGCATCCGGTCGACGCGGCGCTTGACCGCGGGCGCAGACAGATTCACCTTTTCGCCGATTTCGGCGAACGTGGCCCGCGCATGCTCGGTCAGTTCTGCGAGGATGCGCGCGTCGGTCTCATCGAGGCGCTCCATCGCCCTCCTTTCGATCGTGCGCAACAAATCGATGCTGAATGCAGTCTAGCGCAACAAATAGCCCATAGACACGCAATATCTAGCGTTTGATTGTCCTGCGGACCGCAAATATCGTTGATTTATGACGGAACAGTACGTCGCAGCGCCCGGGTCCGCCTCGGTACCTGCCGGGCACATCCGCACGCCCCGCGCTCGCCGGTACGCGATGACGTCGCCGGCATTCTTCGCGGTCGAGTACGCGATCAACCCCTGGATGGACCTCGCCACGCCCGTCGACGTCGGCCTCGCCCAGGCTCAGTGGGAGGCTCTGCGCACGACCTACCTACGGCTGGGGCACCCGGTGGAGGTGATCGAGCCCGTGCCCGGCCTGCCGGACATGGTGTACGCCGCCAACGGCGGATTCATCGCCGGCGACGTCGCGATCGTCGCGAGGTTTCGATTCGCCGAGCGGTCCGGCGAATCGCGGGCCTACGCCGAATGGATGTCCTCGGTCGGGTACCGGCCGGTGTCCACCCGTCATATCAACGAAGGGCAGGGCGACTTGCTGATGATCGGGGAAACGGTGTTGGCGGGCTACGGCTTTCGCACCGACCGGCGTGCGCACGCGGAAATCTCCGCGGCCCTGCGGCTGCCGGTCGTCTCGCTCGAGTTGGTGGATCCGCGTTTCTACCACCTCGACACCGCGCTGGCCGTTCTCGACGACCGCACGATCGCGTTCTACCCGCCGGCGTTCAGCGCTGCCGCACAGGACCAACTGCAGGCGCTGTTTCCCGATGCGATCGTGGTGGGGAGCGCCGACGCGTTCGTGCTCGGCCTCAACGTCGTCTCCGATGGCCTGCACGTCGTCCTCCCCTCTGCCGCAGCAGGTTTCGCCGCACAGCTGCATGACGCCGGTTTCGAGCCGGTCGGTGTCGACCTCTCCGAGCTCCTCAAGGGCGGCGGTTCGGTCAAGTGCTGCACCTTGGAGGTGTTTCCATGACGATCCTCGACGCTCGGACTTCGGCCAGCACCGAGGCCGCGATCCAGATGGTCGAACGCCATGCGGCGCACAACTATTCGCCGTTGCCCGTGGTGGCGGCCAGCGCCGACGGTGCCTGGATCACCGATGTGGAGGGCCGGCGCTACCTGGATTGTCTGGCCGCCTACTCGGCGGTCAACTTCGGCCACCGCAACCCCGAGATCACCGCGGCGGCCCACGCCCAACTCGACACCGTCACGCTGGTGAGCCGCGCGTTCCACTCCGACACGCTCGGTCCGTTCTGCGCCGCGCTTGCGCGCCTGTGCGGCAAAGACCTGGTGCTGCCGATGAACTCAGGCGCCGAAGCCGTGGAGAGCGGTCTCAAAGTCGCCCGCAAGTGGGGTACCGACGTCAAGGGCGTCCCCGCCGGGCGGGCAAACATCATCGTGGCCGACAACAACTTTCACGGCCGTACGATCAGCATCGTCAGCTTCTCCTCGGATCCCACGGCGCGGGACGGATTCGGACCGTTCACCCCGGGGTTTCGCTCGGTGCCGTTCGGCGATGCCGCCGCGCTCGCCCGCACGATCGACGACGACACCGTCGCGGTGCTGCTCGAGCCGATCCAGGGCGAGGCGGGCATCGTCGTTCCTCCCGACGACTATCTGCCGACCGTCCGCGCGCTGTGCAGCGAGCACAACGTGCTGATGATCGCCGACGAGATCCAGTCCGGACTGGCGCGCACGGGGCACACCTTCGCCTGCGACCACTGGGGCGTGGTGCCGGATGTCTACCTGCTCGGCAAGGCGCTGGGCGGCGGCGTCGTCGCCTTGTCGGCGGTTGTCGCCGACTACGAGATCCTGGGCGTCCTGCATCCCGGCGAGCACGGCTCCACCTTCGGCGGTAACCCGTTGGCGGCCGCCATCGGCACCACCGTGGTTTCCATGCTGGGCCGCGGAGAGTTTCAAGCGCGCTCGGCGGAGTTGGGCGCGTACCTGCACGCGCGCCTGCGTGGACTGGTGGGCCGCGGCGTGCTAGCGGTGCGCGGCCTGGGACTGTGGGCCGGCGTGGACATCGACCCGGCGCTCGGGACGGGCAAGCAGATGAGCCTTCGGCTGGCGGATCGCGGTGTGTTGGTGAAGGACACCCACGGGTCGACGCTGCGGTTCGCGCCACCGCTGGTGATCAGCGAGCAGGAGATCGACTGGGCGGTTGAGCAGTTCGCTATGGCGTTGCGGGAGGCTGGCCCATAATCAGCTGATCGAGCAAGGAGGGGCAATTGCCACCAACGTCGATCAGCCTGAGAGAGCAGATGCTGCGGCGCCGCCCGGTTGTTGGCACGGCCGTCGCGTACGGGGCCGCGGACCACTTGGAGCGGAGCATCGGCACTTTCCAGCTGACCATGTTCGGGGTTGGCTCGACGGTCGGGACGGGCATCTTCTTCGTCATGTCTCAGGCCGTGCCGGAAGCCGGCCCTGGAGTGATCGTCTCGTTTCTCATCGCCGGGCTCGCGGCCGGGCTCGCTGCCATCTGCTACGCCGAATTAGCTTCCGCGGTACCGGTTTCCGGATCGTCGTACTCCTACGCGTACACCACCCTGGGTGAGGTCGTCGCGATGGGGGTGGCGGCCTGCCTGCTGCTGGAATACGGGGTGTCGACCGCCGCGGTCGCGGTCAACTGGAGCGGTTACCTGAACAAGCTGCTCAGCAATGTCTTCGGTTTCCAGTTGCCGCATGCCTTGTCGGCCGCTCCATGGGATGCGCGGCCCGGCTGGGTGAACCTGCCGGCGATCATCTTGATCGGGATGTGTGCGCTGCTGCTCATCCGCGGCGCCAGCGAATCGGCCAGGGTCAACACGATCATGGTGCTGATCAAGCTGGGCGTGCTGATCATCTTCGTGATCGTCGCGTTCACCGCCTTCGACACGAACCATTTTCACGACTTTGCGCCGTTCGGCGTTGCGGGCATCGGCTCGGCGGCCGGCACCATCTTCTTCTCCTACATCGGCCTTGATGCGGTGTCGACCGCGGGCGACGAAGTGAAGAATCCGCAGAAGACCATGCCGCGCGCGCTGATTGCGGCGCTGGTGACCGTGACCAGCGTGTACGTGTTCGTCGCGCTGGCCGCGCTGGGCACCCAGCCGTGGCAGGACTTCGCCGGGCAACAGGAGGCCGGGCTGGCCACCATCCTCGACAACGTCACGCGCGGCAGCTGGGCCAGCACGATTCTGGCTGCGGGCGCCGTCATCTCGATCTTCTCCGTCACCCTGGTCAGCATGTACGGGCAGACGCGGATCCTCTTCGCGATGGGCCGCGACGGGCTGCTGCCATCGCGGTTCGCGCGGGTGAACACGCGCACGATGACGCCGGTGGGCAACACGGTGATCGTGGCCATCGCGGCCTCGGCACTGGCCGCCTTCATACCGCTGGAAAAGCTGGCGGACATGGTGTCGATCGGGACACTCACCGCGTTCGTCGTCGTATCGGTCGGAGTGATCATCTTGCGCGTGCGCGAGCCCGACTTGCCACGGGGCTTCAAGGTCCCCGGTTATCCCGTCACGCCTGTCCTTTCGGTGTTGGCGTGCGGATACATCCTCGCCAGCTTGCACTGGTACACCTGGATTGCGTTCAGCGGCTGGGTCGCGCTCGCGTTAGTCTTCTACTTCGCGTGGGGCCGCCATCACAGCGCGCTCAACGACGAAATGCTCCAGCGGGACGCGCTGTGACCGTCGTCGTCGGTTACCGGGCCGGCAAGGTGGGGCTCTCGGGGTTGCACCTGGGCGTGCGCATCGCGCGGACCCGCGGCACCTCGCTCACCGTGGCGACCATCGTGCCCAAGCCGTGGCTGACACCGTCGTTCGCCCGCGTCGACGCCGAGTACGAGCTGTGGTCCGACACCCTGGCCGCGGAGTCGGCGAAGGAGGCCGCCCGCTTTCTGGACGGTGTGGCCGACGGGATCGAGGTGGCTTACCTGCACCGCGCGCACGGATCGGTGTCGGGGGGACTCCTCGAAGTCGTCCACGAGGTTGACGCCGATGTGCTGGTGCTGGGCTCGTTGCCCAGCGGCGGGCACGGGCAAGTGCTGATCGGCTCCACCGCCGACTGGCTGCTGCACGCCTCGCCCGTGCCGGTGGCGATCAGCCCGGGGAAATACCGTTCGCACAACGGCAAGTTGACCCGGCTCACCTGTGCCTACTCGGCCACCCCGGACGCGATCGACGTGGTGAGACGCTGCTTCGAATTCGGTCAGCGATTCGGCGTGCCGGTGCGGGTGATCACCTTCGCGGTCCGCGGCAGGACGATGTATCCGCCGGAGGTCGGGCTCGAGGTCGAGGATCAGGTCCTTCAAGCCTGGGCGTCGCAAGCGCGAGACATCCTCGAAGAACTGAAGACGGACGGGATAGTGAGCGAAGACGTTGCGCTGCAGGTGGTTACCGGCCGCAGTTGGAAAGAGGTGCTCGGGAAGGCGGATTGGCAGGAGGGCGAGATCCTGGCATTGGGCACCCGGCCGCGCGGCGACATCCGCCGGGTATTCCTCGGTTCCCGCAGCACCAAGATCATCCGGGAGAGCCCGGTGCCGGTGCTGGTGCTGCCGGGCTAACGCTGCGCCGCTGCGTTGGCGGCCGCTTGCGCCCGTTTCAGGGTCACCGCGACATCGCCACGGCCCAAGAACATTTCATCGAAGTATGGCCGCAGGGCGTCGTTGCCGGCCGGCGAAGCCGGCGCCGCCCGGAGCCGCGATGCGCGGGCCGTTGAGCACGGAGATGAAGGGTGTGACGTCGACGCCCCTGGCGGACCAGTAATTGAAGTAAACCGGCTGAGCCGACAGGACCGCCGGGATGGCCGCACCCTCGCGACCCAGAAACTCGTTGCCCTCTTTGCTGCCCATCCAGGCCAGGACCTGACGCACCGCATCGGGATGCTTCGTCGCGGCATTGCCCGCCGCCGCAATGCCATTGGTGACGCTCACCCGGCCGACCGGGCCCGCCGGCATCATCGTCACGCCCCAGTGGAAGCGGGCGTCGCGGGCCACCGGCGCCAGGTTGTAGGTGCCGGACTGGAAGAGCGCCATCCTGCCGGCCAGGAACTGGTTGCGGGAGAAGTCGCCGTTGTCGTTGGTGTCCGAGGCGGGCGGCGCGACGTGGTCGTCGTTGATCAGGCCGACCAGATAGCGGAAGGCTTGCACCGCCCCGGGATTGTCGAACGCGAACTTGTCGTCGCGCTGGAAAACGCCGCCGGCCGAGCCGATGTAGTTGAGGTAGATTCCCTGTGGGTCGTTGGCGGCGTTGTAGCCCCACTGCCGGACCCGTCCGCCGTCGAAACCCGCTGCGTTTCCCCGACGTCCGTCGGCGTCAACGGTGAGCCGGGCGAGCATGGGGCGCAGCGTGTCGCCGCCGTCGAGGCCCCAGCGCAACCCGTTCAGCTGGGCGGGGTCGACGCCGGCCGCGGCGAGCAGGTCCGCGTTGTAATACAGCGCGATCCCGCCATCGGTCAGCTGCGGCACCCCCCACAGCGCGCCCCCGCGGGTGAACTGGTCGACGACCGCCGAATCCCACGCCGACGCGGAGCCAGGTTTGAGGGCCGCGCCGATGTCCATCAGCCGGCCGCTGTCGGCGTATGCGGCCAGGAATGCGTTGGAGAGCCAGAAGATGTCGTCGGCGCTACCACCGGCGACGTCGGTACGCAGCGTGTCGAAGTAGTTCGAATACGCGACCACACTGGTGTGCACCGCGATATCGGGATGCGCGCGGTTGAACGCCTCGAACGACTGACGATAGGCCGCGGCGATCTGTTCGGCCCACACCCGCACCGTCACCACGACCTTGCCGCCCGGGGGCTGGCCGGAATAGTCCAGCAGCATCGCGGTCGCACCCAACAGCACCGCGACCAGCGCGAGCGCCCCGGCGACCACCGTCGAAGAGCGGGGCCGGGTCATGGTGTGCGTCCGGCTCGATCGCGGCGGCGTGATCGCGGCTCACTTGAGCCCCGAGACGACGATCGACGCGACGATGTGACGCTGGAAGACCACGAAGAGCGCGATCAGCGGGACGATCGCGACGGTCGTCGCCGCCATGACCAACGTCCACTGGGAGTTGAACCGCGACTGCAGATCGGCCGTCGCCACGGTGAGCACGCGCCACTTGTGCCCGCTGGTGATCACCAACGGCCACATGAAGTTATTCCACTGTGAGACCACAGTAATCAGCGTCAGGGCGGCCAGCACCGGCCGGCTGGAGGGGATCACCACATGGACGATCACGTCCAAGGTGTTGGCCCCGTCCAGGTGGGCGGCGTTGATCAAGTCGTTCGGGATGATGCGAAAGTGCTCGCGCAGCAAGAAGATCGCGTACGGCGAGCCGAACATGAATGGCAGCACCAACGCCCAGAACGTGTTGCGCAGGCCGAGCTGGGCCATCATGAGATACAGGGGCACCACCGTGACCGTCCCCGGCACCATCAACGTCGCGATGTAGACCCAGAACAGCGCGTCGCGTCCGGGGAAATCCAACCGCGCGAACGCGTACCCGGCCAGCACCGAAAACGTCAACTGGCCCACCAGGATCACGGCGGTCATCAGGGCGGTGACGGCCGCGGCGCGGCCGAATCCGGCGCCGCCGAGGTCGGCGTAATTGGCCAGGGTGAAGGGCCGCGGCAGCTGCAGCGGCGTACCCGTGGCGAACTGGTGCGCCGAGGTGAACGACGTCAGCAGGCCAAGAGCGAACGGCACCAACGTGATCAGCGCACCAAGGGCAAGCCCGGCGTAAATGACGAGCCGGCTAGGTGAGGTCATAGCTGATCCGCCGCCGGAAATACAGGTGCTGCACCATGGTGACGCCGATCAAGATGACGAACAGCACCACCGCCATCACCGACGCGCGCCCGATGGCCGCCGAGCCGAAGGCCTCGGCGTAGATGCGGTGCGCGACCAGGTCGGTGCTGCCGCCCGGCCCGCCGCCCGTCAGCGCGTAGACCATGTCGAATACCTGTGCCGTGCTGACGATCCCGGTCACGAGGACGAAGAACATGGTCGGACGCAGCATGGGCAGGGTGATGCGCCAGAACCGTTGCCACGCATTGGCGCCATCGGTGCGCGCGGCGGCGTGAATGTCGTCGGGGATCGCCAGCAGGCCCGCAAGGAACGACAGCGAGACATATCCGACGTTGGTCCATACGACGACGGCCGAGACGAGCGGTAGCGCGAAGCTGGGGTCCGACAGCCAGTCGATGCTGTGTCCCAGCAGGGTGCTCACGGCTCCGTCGGTGGGGGCCAGAATCCAGCGCCACAGCACCGCGATCGCCAGCGGCGCGCAAATCCACGGCAGCACGTACAGGGTGCGGAACAGGCCGGTGCCGGGAAGCTGGCGGGCCAGCATGGACGCGGCCAGCAGGCCCAGCATCGTCTGCGCCGGGACCACGATCGCCACGAAGAGGGCCGTGACAATCAGCGAGTTGGCGAAGTTGCGATCGGTCAGCACCGACCGCCAGTTGGACAGGCCCACATAGCGCAGCGGGCCCAGCAGGTCCCATCGGTAGAGGCTCAGCCAGATCACCACGAGGATGGGCAGCAGCAGGAAGGCGACGACGCCGAACAGGCTGGGCGCCAGCAGGGCGTAGCCCAGCACGGTGGAGCGAGGCTGTGTCCTCAGGACGCCGCTGGCCATGGAGGTAATTAAAGCGGGCGCCGCCGGGGTTTGGGGTGAGCGGCCGTTACGGTGGTTCCGTGACACCGAACCGGGGGATCGATGCCGACTTCCTGAACCTGCCGCGCCACGAGCTGGCCGAAGCCGCGCTGTCATCGGCCACCACGGCCGGCGCCAGCTACGCCGACCTGCGGGTTCACCGCATCATGACCGAGATCATCCAGTTGCGCGACGGTGAGCTGGAGACGGCGGTCGTCAATCGCGAGGTCGGCCTGGCGGTGCGGGTGATCGTCGATGGCACGTGGGGATTCGCCTCGCACGCGGAGCTGGCGCCGTCGGTCGCGGCCGAGACCGCGCGCCGCGCCGTGCAGGTGGCCACCACCCTGGCGACGCTGAACAGCGAGCGCGTCGAGTTGGCGCCCGAGCCGGTGTACGCCGACGCCACCTGGGTTTCGGATTACCGGATCGACCCGTTCACCATCCCGGCGAGCGACAAGATCGGCGTGCTGGAGGAGTACTCCGGCCGGCTGCTCAGCGCCGACGGCGTCGACCACGTGTCGGCCGTCCTCACGGCCGTCAAGGAGCAGACGTTCTACGCCGACACCTTCGGGTCCTCGATCACCCAGCAGCGGGTGCGGGTGCAGCCGTCGCTGGAGGCGGTGACCGTCGACGCCGAGGCGGGCAGCTTCGACTCGATGCGCACGCTGGCCCCGCCGACCGGTCGCGGCTGGGAGGTGCTGGCCGGCGACGAGGTGTGGAACTGGACGGACGAGCTGGCGCAGCTGCCGTCGCTGCTGGCCGAAAAGGTCAAGGCGCCCAGCGTGACTGCGGGGCGCACAGACCTGGTGATCGACCCCACCAACCTGTGGCTGACGATTCACGAATCCATCGGGCACGCAACCGAATACGACCGTGCCATCGGCTACGAGGCCGCCTACGCCGGAACGTCGTTCGCCACACCTGACAAACTCGGCACCATGCGGTACGGCTCCCCGGTGATGAACGTGACCGCCGACCGCACCGTCGAGCACGGGTTGGCCACCATCGGCTACGACGACGAGGGAGTCGCCGCGCAAAGCTGGGATCTGGTGCGCGACGGGATATTCGTCGGCTATCAGCTTGACCGGGTGTTCGCTCCCCGCCTCGGGCAGCCGCGGTCCAACGGGTGCTCGTATGCCGACTCGCCGCATCACGTGCCGATTCAACGGATGGCCAACGTGTCGCTGCAACCCGCTCGCGAGGACGTCAGCACCGCGGACCTGATCGGCCGCGTCGAGGACGGCATCTACATCATCGGCGACAAGTCGTGGTCAATCGACATGCAGCGTTACAACTTTCAGTTCACCGGTCAACGCTTCTTCCGCATCCGCGACGGTCGCCTGGACGGCCAACTGCGCGACGTCGCCTACCAGGCCACCACCACCGATTTCTGGAACTCCATGGAGGCCGTGGGCGGCCCGTCGACATGGCGATTGGGTGGCGCGTTCAACTGCGGCAAGGCCCAGCCCGGCCAGGTCGCCCCGGTCAGCCACGGCTGTCCGTCGGCGTTGTTCCGCGGCGTCAACGTGCTCAACACCCGGACCGAGGGCGGCCGATGATCCGCGCCGGCGACGATGCAGAGCGAAGCGATGCTGAGGAGCGGCGCCGATGATCACCGCGCAGCATGTCGTCAACCTCGTTCTGGAGGAGGCCGCCAAGCTCGGCGGCGCCAGCGAGACCATGGTGCTCGTCACCGACAAGGTCGAGGCGACGTTGCGGTGGGCAGGCAATTCGATGACCACCAACGGGGTTTCGGTCAACCGCAGCATCACGGTGATCTCCGTCGTCCGCCAAGGGGCCAGCGCGCGCATCGGCACCATGGTCTCCGCCGAGGTGGATCCGCGGGTGATCCCCGAGTTGGTGGCGGCGTCCCAGGAGGCGGCCCGCTCGGCGCCCGAAGCCGGTGATGCCGCGCCGCTGCTGGCCGACACCGGGGTACCCGCCGACTGGAACGCCCCGGTGCCCGGCACCGGGCCCTTGGTGTTCGCCGATGTCGCCGAATCCCTGAGCCGGGGCTTCCGCGGCACGGACCGGCTGTACGGCTTCGCGCACCATAGCGTTTCGACGACGTTCCTGGCCTCGTCGACGGGAGTGCGCCGACGCTACACGCAGCCCGCCGGGGCGGTGGAGATCAACGGCAAACGCGGCGACGCAAGCGCCTGGGCGGGTATCGGCACGCCCGACTTCGTCGATGTGCCAATGGATTCGCTGCTCGAGGAGCTGTCGATGCGGCTCGGCTGGGCCGAGCGCAGCGTGGAGCTGCCCGCGGGACGTTACGAGACGATCATGCCGCCGTCCACGGTGGCCGACATGATGCTTTACCTGGCCTGGTCGATGGCCGGCCGCGGCGCGCAGGAGGGCCGCACCGCCTTTTCGGCTCCGGGCGGCGGGACGCGGGTGGGGGAGCGGCTCACCGACTTGCCGCTGACGCTGTTCTCCGATCCGATGGCGCCGGGTCTGGCGTGCACACCGTTCGTCGCGGTGAGCAGCTCGTCGGAGACGGTGTCGGTGTTCGACAACGGCATGGAGATCGGCCAGGTGGACTGGATCCGCAACGGGGTGATCAGCGCGCTGGCCTATCCGCGCGCGACGGCCGCCAAATTCAATGCCGACGTCGCAGTCGCCGCCGACAACCTGGTGATGACCGGCGGGTCGGCCGAGCTCGCCGACATGATCGCGGCCACCGAACGCGGCCTGCTGCTGACCACGTTGTGGTACATCCGCGAGGTCGACCCCACCACACTGTTGCTCACCGGGCTCACCCGCGACGGCGTCTACCTCATCGAAGACGGCGAGGTGACCGCCGCGGTCAACAACTTCCGCTTCAACGAGAGTCCGCTGGACCTGCTGCGGCGGGTCACCGAGGCCGGGGTGAGCGAGAAGACCCTGCCCCGGGAGTGGGCGGACTGGGCCACCCGCGCGGCGATGCCGTCGCTGCGGATACCGGACTTCTACATGTCGTCGGTGAGCCAGGCGCAATAGGCGATTGCCGCAGGGCTAACCGCGTTCTAGCGTGTGACGAATGGCGGCTCCGGTTTCGGTTCGAGAAGATCAGCTGACTCGGTTGGTGGCACTGTCTCCGGGCTCTCCGGCGGAGGAGCGCATTGCGGCCTTGGTCCGGCGGGTGTGCGCCCAGACCCTGTCGCTGCCGCCATTGCCCAGTCCCGTCGCGGTCGGCGCGCCCGAATCGGAGGCCGAGGCCGCCGTCGTCGAGTTCGCCGAACAGTTCAGCGCCGACGTCTCGGCGATCACCGGCGAGCAGCGGTCCCGGCTGATTAAGCACCTGGGCGACAGGGCCTTTGGCGTGGTGGTCCTGATGTATATCGCCGACTTCGTTCCCCGGGTGCGGGCCGGACTGGAAGCCCTCGGCGTCGGCTCGGAGTACTTGGGCTGGGTGAACGGCACCATCGCGTGGGATAACACCACCGAGCCGTCGGATCCGGTATTCAACGACTTCTTGCCCGCGGTGGCCCGGATGCGCGCGCTCGACCCGGTCACCTCCGAGCTGGTCCGGCTGCGCGGAGCGGCTCAGCACAACTGCCGGTTGTGCAAGTCGCTGCGCGAGGGCACCGCGCTCGATGCCGGCGGTTCGGAGACGCTGTATGGCGAGATCGATCGCTTCGAGTCGTCGAGTTTGCTCGACG
Source organism: uncultured Actinomycetota bacterium (assembly GCA_963850895.1). Lineage (GTDB taxonomy): Bacteria > Actinomycetota > Actinomycetes > Mycobacteriales > Mycobacteriaceae > Mycobacterium. The sequence goes on from CAWKNK010000020.1 coordinate 323,520, forward strand.
ACCGCGTTAAAGCAGCGCTGCGCTACGCCGATGCGTTAATTTGGACCCCTGCGCACCTCGCCGCCGACGATGTCGCCGAGGTGCGCTCCCGGTTCGCCGATGCCGAGGCCGTCGAGCTCACCTTTGACATCATGCGGAATGCAAGCAACAAGGTTGCCGTCGCGTTGGGCGCCGACGCCCCCCGGGTTGAGCAGGGTACCGAGCGATATCTGCTTGGCGCCGACGGACAGACCGTATTCAGCTGACTGATTGCGTGCGCGGCCAGAGTGGCCGCTGACCGCACAGGGTGCGGGCGCATAGCTACTGCTCAGGGCAAACGCTCGTGCAAGCCGATTCTGGCCATGGCTGCCTCGGCTGGCAGGGGTCGGCCACCGGCTCGCGGGCCCGCGCGAAGTAGGAAATGTTAACCATCCGTACACGGTCACGCAAACCAAAGTTCGTCGCTCAGGTCGCCGGTACTGGCTAAATTTATCTCCCGACACCGAAACTGAGACGTGACGGTGATCTCAGATGGCAGCGCCGCCTGAATTCAGACCATCGACCGCGCGACGGTTAGCCGTGGCACGAATCGCTGTCTCGGCTCGTTGTCGCCACACCACAGCTTGGATTGCGTCGGAGAGCAACACCGCTCCCACGCAGAGGGAGGTCCGGAGATGACAACCACCCGTTCACGCTCGCGCACGCGAGTGTCATCGGTGTGGGCTGCCGGCGTCGCGCTGGGGGCCTCGATGCTCGGCGGCGCGGTGCTGTCAGCGCCGCACGCTTCGGCGAACTGCAATCTGAGTCCGAAGGACGACCAGTACATCAACCTGCTCGCGCAGAACAAGATGGTTCACAACGCCGATTTCAGCGATTGCACCGAGGCCGCCGAGGGGCGTTGGTTCGCCGACCAGGTCCGGGCCAACCCCAATCCCTTTGGAGAGGCCCAGGAGCTGGTGAACATGATCACCAACACCACGTCGATGACCCAAGCCCAGGCCGAGTGGGAGGTCGAGTCGGCGGTCTATGTTTACGCGCCAGACATGATCCCCAAGATCAAGGACCAAGCCGCGAAGGCATCCTGGCCGGCCGAATAGCGAGGTCGGCCGTTTCGGTCGGTTGTAACAGCTAACTCACAAATTAAGACACCGGCACCACTGGTTATCGGCGATCAACGCGAAGCGCCTGAAGGTCTGTTCGCGGCGGGCGATGATCGCCTGTTTGCCGCATGGATCCGAATATCCAACTTGCACAAGATATTTCGGCTAACCGCTGTTCATTCATTGTTTGAAGAGCGCGTCGTTTGCCGCGCTTGTCGTCGGTGGTACCCGACTGTATAGCGCGAAAGGAAAAGTAGCAAATTCTCACGATTGAGGGGGTCTGGAGAAATGACGATGACACAATCGCGCGCGCAAGTCCTGGCGGTGGGGGCCGCCGGCGTCTGTGCTGGGAGCCGCGATGTTCGGGGGCGCCGTGTTGTCGGCGCCGCACGCATCGGCGTCCTGCAATATGAGCCCAGCCGACGATCAGTACATCAAGCTGCTGGCTCAGAACAAGATGGTTCACAACGCCGATTTCAATGATTGCAGCGAGGCCGCCGAGGGCCGTTGGTTCGCCAGTCAGGTCCGGGCCAACCCCAATTCGTTCGGAGAGGCCCAGGAGCTGGTGAACATGATCACCAACACCACGCCGATGAGCCAAGCCCAGGCCGAGTGGGAGGTCGAGTCGGCGGTCTATGTCTATGCGCCAGACTTGATCCCCAAGCTCAAGGATCAAGCCGCGAAGGCGCCGCCCGCGGCGGCGTGACGTCACGAGTGTGGGCCGGTGGGCGCCGACGAACGGGCGCCCACCGAGTACGCCACCGCTGATGCCGCCGGCGCGCCCCAGCGGCGTTGCCCGGCGGACGATGACTTTCCGTCTTCGGCTACCGTTTCCAACGGAACAACCCCGTCAGGGGCGGTAGCTCAGTTGGTTAGAGCCGCGGACTCATAATCCGTTGGTCGCGGGTTCGAGCCCCGCCCGCCCCACAACTAAAAATGTATGACCTCGGTTGATGCTTGACATTTCGGTTCCGGGTGATGCCTGACAGTGTTTCGGCTGATCCTTTACAGCGGTTTCGGTTGATCCTTGACACTCCCTGAATGAGGGAGTTGAGCGTGGCCGAGCAGAGGTATCAGGCTGTGATGGCGGTCATTGGTGATGGGCTGTCGATTTCGCAGGTCGCCGAGAAGGTAGGGGTGTCGCGTCAGACGCTGCACGCCTGGTTGGCGCGGTATGAAGCCGAGGGCCTAGAAGGGCTGGTGGATCGGTCACATCGGCCGGTGCGGTGTCCGCATCAGATGGACGCGCAGGTGGAGGCGATGCTGCTGGAGCTGCGCCGTACTCGCCCGTATTGGGGTCCGCGGCGGCTGGTGTTCGAGCTGGGCAAGCGCGCCGTGAGCCCGCTGCCCTCGCCGTCGGGTGTCTATCGGGCGTTGCTGCGCGCCGGGATGATCGACCCGAGCGCGCGGGATCGGCGCTCTCGCAAGTGGAAACGCTGGGAACGTGGCGCTGCGATGGAGTTGTGGCAGATGGATGTGGTGGGTGGTTTCCCGCTTGCAGATGGCAGCTGCGCCAAGGCGTTGACCGGTGTCGACGACCATTCCCGGTTGTGCGTGTCGGCGAAGGTGATGGCTCGAGAACGCACCCGCGCGGTCTGCGATGGGCTGCGCCAAGCCCTGGCGGCCTATGGCGCCCCTGAGCAGATCCTGACCGATAACGGCAAGGTGTTCACCGGCCGATTTTCCCACCCACCGGTGGAGGTGCTCTTTGATGCGATCTGTCGCGAGCACGGCATCGAGCATCTGCTGACCCAACCCAGAAGCCCGACCACGACGGGCAAGATCGAGCGGTTCCACCGCAGTCTGCGTGCTGAATTCCTCAGCGAGCACAAGCCTTTCACCAACCTCAAGACCGCCCAGCAGGCCCTCGATGAGTGGGTTGATTACTACAACAACACGCGTCCGCATCAAGCCCTGGATATGGCCACCCCTGCTGAGAAATTCGGCGCGGGCGCTGTGCGCGCATCCGTGCCGGCATCGATGACAACCCGCCACGATCGCACCGGCGATGACTGGGTCAGCCGCCGCGTGACCACGAACGGAGTGGTCAGTGTGGCCTGGCAGCAGGTCTGCCTAGGAGCCCACCGGGCCGGCGCCCGCTGCGACGTCCACATCGATGGCGACCTGCTGCGCTTTTTCATCGGCGACGAACTCGTCAAAACCGCCGCCCGGACCAGCCGCGGCGAGGTACGAAACAAACGGGCCTTTCGCACCCGCGAACAGGCCTAACCACTAACCCAGAGTGTCAAGGATCAACCGAAACAGATCCGTCAACCATCAACCGACTCTGAACAGCCCCACAACTAAAAACCGCAGGTGAGATGTAGTTTCGAGATTTGCTGGCAGCTGATTCGATCATCGAAAACGGCTCCTTGGGCAGCATTTCGGCAGCAATCCGGCGGTACAACCATTGATACAAACCAGCGCGGCAAACCTTCGAGTGCGTTGGATTGGTAAGGTGCCGGAATTTTCACAATTTCGCGTGAATAATCCGCCAAGCCTCTACACTGCCGATGAATCAAGCTGCGTCATCCAGCAATGAGGTTGGGCGCATGGAATTTCGATCCGCCTTGGCGTCAGTAGTGTCGACCGGCATGGTGGTGGGGTGCGTGTTCGGCTCGGCACCTGCCGCAGGATCTGGCCGCGGAGCAGTTGGTGCTGGGCGGGATGCTACTAAGCAAGGACGCCATCGCCGATGTACTGGAACGGTTGCGGCCACGTTGCGAACCAAAGCTATGAACAATAGGCCGAACTTGTGGCCATTTTAGTATTGACACGAAGAGAGACTGTCGATGACATCAGATCATACGTATAGCACCGGATTCAACTGGGATCAATTAGTAAAGATGCCCATCGCGGGCGAAGAATGGCACAAAGGGCGCCAGGTTCTTAACTTTTACCCGATGGACAAGGACTATCGAGATTCGCCGGCGGCGCGGGCGGTGGTGACGAATTACTTTGACAATGCAAAGGCTCTAAACACAGACGCGGCAGTGCTCAAATTCGGCTCTGACTACGTTACGCTGCGCGGCGCGTTTTTGGAGATGGGCGTGTGTACGGGAAGAACCATCAATTTTATTGCCGCGCTCAATCCAGAGCAACATATCTGGGGATTCGATTCCTTTGACGGGCTTCCTGAACAATGGGCTCGCACCGATATTACTGTCCCTCAAGGTACTTTTCGAGTTAACTTCGAGGGGTGGATGCCACCGGTTCTTCACAATGTAACCCTGGTAAAGGGCATGTTCCATGAGACCCTTCCACAATTCAAAAAACAAGTTCTGAAATCTACTCCCATCGCTTTCTTGCATATCGATTGCGATATTTATGCATCCGCGAAAGAGATCTTCGACCAGTTGGTCGATAACATCGTGTCAGGCACTGTGATCGTATTTGATGAATTTTACAATTACCCGGGAGCCGAGGAACATGAATTCAAGGCATTCCAGGAGTTCCTGGACTGGACCGGGAAAAAATCTGTCTACCTTGCCTATAATCAGTATTTTGAACAAGCGGTTGTCCAGATAGCCTGACCTCGATTTTTCATGCCACTTGGGTAAGTAGCCTTGATTTTTGCATGCGGCGGAGTCGAGAGTGATTTGTATGACCTCGACTGATGCCGGACATTTCGTCTTCGACACTCCGAGGTAAAAGGCCTGGTCAGGAGAGTTCGTGCATACCCGGCAGCCGTTGTTAAGGTGCTCACCGCGGCGATCGGACGTACTCGCCCGTAGGCGGCCGTGCTAGCAAACAGAGGTGCGTCAGCCAACAGATCCGACACGCAGTCTCCAGGCCGTGTTGGCGATGATCAGCGATGGGTTGTCGGTCTCGCAGGTCGCCAAGAAGGCCCGGGTGTCGCGGCAGACGACGCATCCGTGGCTGGCCCCGCTATGAGGAGGAGCGCCGTCGTCGTCGATCACGTGGCAACGGTCTGGCGCAAGCGTGCCCTCGATCACCTCATCGGCGATGTACATCATGAGCGGGACCAGCGGTGGGCACCTACGCCAAGTTGATTGAAGGCGTCACCGGCTTTCCGCCCCGGAACCGTCGGCGCCGGAGTACGCCCTAGCCACTCGGGTGACGAACTCGTAGACCCCCTTCTCGTCTGGGGCCAGCGGCCCCGGGCGGGCGTGTGGTGAGGCGAGCCCACGTTGCACCGACTCGCAGGCCGCCCAGTCCTGCCGGTTGGTGAGGTCCCAGAAGTCCACCGCATACGAAGGATCGAAATCCTCACGGGCCGCAACGTCTTTCGGGAAGGCCCAGGCGCACTCGACGTGCGTGCGGTCGACCGCCAGCGGCATCAGGACGTGGGTCATTACGTAGTCGGGGTGCAAGCTCACCAGTAGATTGGGGTATCCGACGATGTACATGACGCTGCGCAGCTGGTGCTCGGACAGCCCGGCGATGGCGACGCCGCCGCTCTTGCCGGTGAGCGACATCGTCTCTGCGCCATCGACGATCGACATCCAGCCGGCGAGCCACGATCCCTCGAGGTTGAGGTCGTCGCCGCTGGTCGGCGGGCTGACTCGGGACAGCTCCGGGTGGATTCTCGAACAGTGGTAGCACTCCTGGTAGTTCTCGACTATCACCTTCCAGTTGGTGGCGAGCTCATAAGAGTGTCGGGCGACGATCGTCAGATCTTCGGGCCGGTAGGGGCCGACTATGTCCTCGAGCCCCATGACGTGCTCGGCGAAATCTGCGTCGCGCCCGCTCGGGTCGACAAATAGCCAGCCGTGCCAGTTCACCAGGCGCAGTTTGGTGAGCCCGAACTCGCCCGGGTCGAAGTCGTCGACATCGCGGAAGCCGGGCGCATTCTGCAGCGCGCCGTCCAGCCGAAAGGACCACGAGTGGTACGGGCAGACGATGCTGCGCTTGTTGGTCGCCGCGCCACACGCCAGCAGTTCGTGGCCGCGGTGGCGGCAGGTGTTGGCGAACGCGCACACTACGTCGGTCTCGGATCGCACCAGCAGCACGGCGTTCGCGCCAGAGCCGACCGCGCGCTGGGCGCCGACCGAATTGAGATCGCTGGCATGGCCCATACAGATCCATCCAGAGAAGATGTTGCGCTGCTCCCAATCAAAAACCTCGGGATCGACGTAGGCCTCCCGCGGCAGCATGCGCGATCGGCCGAACGGTGCGAGCGCCGCGGCCAGGTCCGCAGAAGGAACGGGCGCGGGACCATCCTGTTTGATCATGCGGTCAGACTAGCGGCCGCGGTCAGCAGGTTCAGCCCGATCGCCAATGCAGCCTCTCGCCATGCGGGCGGGACTTGATGCAGCTGAACGGCGTGCGCCTGCGCGATACCCCTTCGACCTCGTCGAGGATCTAGACGCTGCAGCAGGAACCTGTGCCGTCAAAAAGGAGCATGTCCACACTTGGTGAGCTCAAACCGCTGTCCCCGGGGCCCGGCCCTTGGGTCGACCGTCGGCGGGATGGGGGGCCAGCTGGCTAGGACGAGCAGGCCGACGTTGCCGCGCCCACTGTCCTAGAGGCCCGATTTGGATGGCCCACGAAAACGACGGAATCGGGAATTCAGGCTTGGCGGTAAACCCTGGCTTACCGGTGAACCGGGCATCACTGCAACGGGCAGTGTGCGGTCGTGGGCGCGAACAACGACGGGCAAGGTGAGCATCTTGCCGAGCACGCGGACCTCTCGCTTTGCCTGCTCCCGGGCGATAAACAACAGGTCGAGCGGGTACCACAGGCCAACCCACGCCACGACGAGGAACACGCCGTTTCCGAGCAGGTCGTTTGCAAATTCGCCCATCACCGGTCGCGTGAACGTGTACGACAACGCGATGCCCATAGCGAACAGCAGCGAGCCACTGACCAGCGACCGCATGCCCTGGCGCCAGATCAGATCGTGTTCGCGGTTGGCTCGGCGCATTCGCAGCTCGCAGTAGCGGCGCACGGCCGCCACCACCTTGGCAGCCAGTTCGTCGGAGCACTCGCTGGCGATGTCCAGAACGACGCGCTGGTCAGCGGCGATCTGTTTCTGGGCTAGTAACCGCTCCACCAGTTCGTCCATACCGCTATCGATGCGGTGCGCGCCGGCGAGCAGGCCGCCGAGATCGGCCGCGAACAGCTCGTCAACATTGTCTAGCTCGATCACCACATCGGTCGGGGGCGCTCGCCTCTTGCGTCGCAGGTTCACCACGTAACCTCCCCGCCTGAGGCGTAACTGGCCAGTCGGCAGTGGATCCACCGTGGAACCAGTGAAAGTCGCACCGTTCACCAACGACACTCGCGAATACTACGTACCAAGGTGTCCGCAATCAGCCGGATCGGCGCACGGGGTCGGTATCGGCATTCCAACGCGCTATTGCGCGAGTTGATCCAGCGTGCACCGGGCCAGGCCCTGCCGCGTCTCCAATCCCGATAGTTAACAGCTCCGCGCTGATTCCGTCGCGGCGCGAACGCGGCGTCCGGGACGTTTCTAGAGCGAACCGAGGCCGTACCGTAGGCGTACGGGTCACAGCCCAAAATCAGCTCCAGGCAGGCGATTTGGCCACCTTCGGCTAACTGTTTCGCCTGGTGGCTGGGGCGCAGCGTAGGGACTCATAATCCGTTGGTCGCGGGTTCGAGCCCCGCCCGCCCCACTTCAGAGCTGTATGACCTCGGCTGATGCTCGACGTTTCTGTTTCGGCTGACGCTTGACGGTGGTTTCGGGCTGGTCCTTGACACTCCCTGGATGAGCGAGTTGCGCGTGGCCGAGCAGAGGTATCAGGCCGTGTTGGCGGTGATCGCCGATGCTTTTTCGGTGTCGCAGGTTGCCGAGAACGTGGGGGTGTCGCGCCAGACGCTGCACGCCTGGTTAGCGCGCTATGAGGCGCACGGTCTAGAGGGGCTGGTGGATCGGTCGCATCGGCCGGTGTGGTGTCCGCATCAGACGCCGGCGGCGTGGAGGCCGCCGTGTGGGAGTTGCGCCGGTCGCGGCCGTGTTGGGGATCCCGGCGGCTGGTGTTTGAGCTGGCTAAACGCCGGGTAAGGCCGGTGCCGTCGGGGTCGGCGGCGTATCGGGCGTTGGTGCGGGCGGGCCTGATTGACCCGAGTGCGCGGGATCGGCGCTCGCGCAAGTGGAAACGCCGGGAATACCTGGTCCGGGTATTCACGCTGTGCTGGGCCGGCGAAGCACTAGGGCATAGCCCTGGCCGCCGCCCCCGCACAATGTCGCTCCGCCGTACTCGACACGCCGGCGGCGCATCTCGTGCACAAGCGTGACCACCATCCGTGCTCCCGTCGAGCCGAGCGCGTGCCCGAGCGCGACCGAGTTGCCGTTGACGTTTACGATCTCCTCGCTCGTCCCGAGCATTCGGTTGGCATGTACCGCGACCGACGCGAACGCTTCGTTGATCTCGACGAGCCCGAGATCGTCGATGTCTTTGCCAGCCTTGTCCAAGGCGGCGTGTAGCGCGATCGCCGGAACCGTATGGAGGTATTCGAAGCGCCCGGCGCACATTCCGGACGCCACGATCTCAGCGAGCGGTTCGATGCCGAGCGCCGCAGCCCGATCGGCGCTCATCACCACGACCGCAGCGGCACCGTCGGACAGTTGTGACGCGTTGCCCGCGGTGATCGTGCCGTCGGGGCTGAACGCGGGTGCAAGCCGTGCGAGCGATTCTGGTGTGGTCTCCGGACGGATACCCTCATCCCGGTCGATAGCCGCGAAAGCCCCGCCCCGCGAAGTGACCTCGACAGCGACGATCTCTTCGGCAAAGCGACCGCTCTGTCGCGCACTCGCGGCACGCTGATGCGACCGTGCTGCCCAGGCGTCCTGATCCCCGCGCGAAATGTCAAGGGCGGCGTTGACCCGGTCGGAGGATTCGCCCATCTGCTGTCCGGTAAACGTCGACCACAGGCCGTCGTGGATCATCGCGTCGACGACGTCGCGGTCGCCGAGGCGGGCGCCCCACCGCGCGTGCGGCAGCACGTACGGCGCGTTGGTCATCGACTCCATCCCGCCCGCCACGACGGTCTCCAGTTCGCCCGCGCGGATCATTTGATCGGCGTATGCGATTGCGGTCAGGCTCGACAGGCACACGTTGTTGAGCGTGATCGCTGGGACCTCGTTCGGGATCCCGGCGGTGATCGCTGCTTGCCGAGAAGTGATCTGTCCGGCTCCGGCCTGAAGCACATGACCCATCACGACGTAGTCGATCTGAGCGGGCGGCACTGCGGCTTGAGTGACCGCCCCTTCGATGGCGACCGCGCCGAGCTCGACCGCGGTGCAGCTACGTAGCGCCGAGCCGAACTTTCCGACCGGAGTTCTGACCGCGGAGATGATGACCGAGCGCGACATGATCGTCCTACCTCGGGATCGATGTACGGTTTGCCCAGAGATGCGAAACCGGCCACAGCGGGAGTGAGGGGGCCAGCGCATGCTTGATACAGAGCTGCTCGTGATCGGGGCCGGGCCGTACGCGCTTTCGGCCGCGGCGCTTGCGCGCGAGCGCGGCATCGACACACTGGTCGTGGGTCGCCCGATGGGCTTTTGGCGCAAGCATATGCCCGCTGGGATGTTCTTGCGTTCCGGGCCGGACTGGCACCTCGATGCGGCGGGAGTCCACACGCTGGAGGCGTATCTGCAGGATCGACAGATTCAGCCCGAGGAGGTCGACCCGATCCCGCTCGGCGTGTTTCTGGACTACGCCGACTGGTTCATGCAGCACAAAACGATCCACGTCCGTCAACAGTGCGTGGCCGAACTGTCCAAGCCGGACGGCCGGTTCGAGGCCACGCTCGAAAGCGGAGAGCGAATCCTCGCGGACGCCGTGGTGGCGGCACCAGGAATCCGCCACTACAGAAACCTTCCCGAGTGGGCGTCGTCGCTCGCGCCTGGATGCGCGGCACATACCTGCGATCTGGTGCGCTTTGAGGAGCTTACCGGAGCGCGCGTCCTGATCGTAGGCGGAAGGCAGAGCGCCTACGAGTGGGCCGCGCTCATCCACGAGCACGGTGCCACGCGCATAGACATCGTCCACCGGCATGAAGTGCCGAACTTCCAACGCGTCAGCTGGAGGTTCGCCGACCGTCACGTCGAGCAGACCGTGAAAATACCCGGATACTGGCGCAACCTTCCACCGGCCGAACAGGACGCGATCACGCGAACCTTTTGGGAGGTCGGCCGGCTAACGCTGGAGCACTGGCTGACCCCACGACTCGAATGCGACGGCATCAGGAAATGGCCCGGGACCGAAGTCGTTGAAGTCAGGTTCGACCCGAACGCCGAAGTGCTACGAGTCGCCTTGTCGAATTCCGTTCGGCTGGCCGTCGACCGCGTGGTGTTCGCGACCGGATACCGGGCCGACCTCGCGAACGTCCCTTACCTCACCGGCGTGCTCGACGCAGTCACGCTCGCCGACGGGTTCCCCGTCTTGGACGAAGCGTTCCAGACCACGCTCGCCGGCCTGTACATCACCGGCTTCTCAGCGACAAAGGACTTCGGGCCGTTCTTCGGTTTCATCAAGGGCTCACCCGCGGCCGCCACGCTGATCGTCCGCGACCTGATGTCACGACGCTGACACTGAGCATGTCATGAGTGGCCGCCAGACCGACAAGCTGCGTGGCCGTGCGGTAGCGGCCGCGGTCATAAAGGCTGGCGTCGCCGACCTGCTCATACTCAAGGATCTGGACCGCGCAACACGCGACGCATATGACGGCCTCGCCCTTCAGCGGGAAACCAAGCCTGAAGGCTGGCGCACCGTCACCACCAAGGGTGACGCACGCGCGGCGAGCATGTAATGCGATGCCCGCGCGCAAAACGAGGCCACAGCCGTGACCTCGATCGGGGATCCGCACGTCTCGAGTGATCGGTCGATACTGGATGGGTGTCGACGTTTCGTCGGCTGTAAGTAGCCCGCCCTCGCCGAGACGTACCGACAGGTCTTGCCCGGGTGGAGGTGGAGGACATAATGATCATTCTTTACGCACTGGCCGCAGCGTTCGGCCTTGGTGTGCTCTTGCTGGGCACAAACGTTCGGGTCGTCAAGCAATTCGAACGAGGCGTCGTCTTTCGTTTCGGACGTGTGCAAACCGGTGTCCGTGCACCGGGGCTCACGATGCTGATTCCAATCGCCGATCGCCTCAAGAAGGTGAACATGCAGATCATCACGATGCCGGTGCCCGCCCAGGATGGCATCACCCGCGACAACGTGACCGTGCGTGTGGATGCCGTCATCTATTTCAATGTTGCGGATCCGGTGCGTGTGGTTGTCGGCGTCCAGGACTATGTGTCCGCTATTGGCCAGGTAGCGCAGACGTCGCTGCGTTCGATCATCGGCAAAAGCGACCTGGACGACCTACTTTGCAACCGCGAGGGTCTCAATCAGGGCCTGGAGTTGATGATCGACAGCCCCGCGGTGGGCTGGGGTGTTCACATCGACCGCGTGGAAATTAAGGATGTAGTACTGCCGGATTCGATGAAGCGGTCGATCGCGCGCCAAGCCGAGGCTGAGCGTGAGCGGCGGGCTCGGGTTATCACCGCCGACGGTGAACTGCAGGCGTCTGAAAAACTGGCCCAAGCGGCCCAGACGATGACCGTGCACCCGGCTGCGCTTCAGTTGCGGCTCTTGGAAACCGTGGTCGAGGTCGCCGCGGAGAAGAACTCCACCCTGGTGCTTCCCTTCCCCGTCGAACTGCTCCGGTTTTTGGAACGAGCAGCACCGCAAGCATCCGGGAGCCGGGACGACGACGCCGCTATGCCTTCCGCCCCGGCCGCGGCTTCGAAGAGCGAGATGTCGAAGCTGGACCCGCCACAGATCCCCGACGACGCCAGCGGTCTGAAAGTCGACACGCATCGCGGGTCGTATCCCGGCTGAACGGGTAGCGTTCGAAACGGCTTACGACAACCATGGATCAGACCTGGATCAGACCGTTGCCGGATCCGCCGCTGTCGTGATTCCGTGTGCAGATATGCTGACCGTCCGGCTCGCGATCGGCATAATTCCAAGGGTCAGCGTTGCCGCAGATTTGCCAGGGCTGGCGCAAACACGTGCGATAGCCATGGGGCCAAAGCAAGGCAAGTCATTGCAAAAGCTCAATACAACCTGACCATGAGTGCTGTTCCGTTCGCTAAGAAACTTGCAGAGATTGCGTTCGATGACACCAAACCACCAGCGGTACAACTAGATGCGGTAAAGGACGCATTAAACAGGATCGGCATTACTAAACCTACCCAAGTAGAGATAGGGCCAACTATGGGCTATATGGAGGTCTTTGACGATATCTATTCTGGCCCGCGCGTTGAGCCAGAACCCACAGAAGATTTGCCCCAACCAGAACCCGCAGAAGAATCTGAACCGCCCCGGTGAGTCCGGAGACTTTCGTTTTGAGAATTCAGCCGGCTGCTGGTCTCTGGGTTTGAGCGTAGTGGGCGGTCTCCATTTGACGGGTGGGATGTCGCCGCAGTATTCGTAGAGGCGGTGGTGGTCGAACTTGAGTCGACCCATTCGGCGGTGGCGTACTCGATCTCACGCTGCGCCAGGGCTTGCGTGGTTTAATGGCTCTTGAAATTTAAACGGGCAGTCGTGATTTCGCTCTCATGGGCGTGTCGTTGAAGTAGGAGGCCCTTGGCCTTCTGAAGTCTGAGTGTTGCGAAGCATTCAGGCGAAGGAAGGAACCAAGGGCTGTGTCTGACGGTACGACATTGTTGTTTGGGCTGCCAGGAGTACGGGTCGAGCGTGTCGAGCGCTGTGCCGATGGAACGCGGGTGGTGCATGTGGTGACGGCCGAGGAGACGGCGGCGGCGTGCCCGTCGTGCGGGGTGCTGTCTACGTCGGTGAAGGCCCGGGTGATCACCTCGCCCAAGGACATCCCCTACGGGCTGGGCCGGATCCTGGTGCGCTGGCATAAGACCCGGTGGCGATGCCGGGAGGACTACTGCGACCGCGGTTCGTTTGCCGAGGCGATCGCGCAGGTCCCGGCCCGGTCGCGCACGACAGTGCGGTTGCGTACGGCTATTGGAGCCGCGATCGGGGATGCGGCCCGCTCGGTCAGTGAGGTCGCTGACAGCCACGGGGTGTCGTGGCCGACCGCGCACCGCGCCTTCGTCGCCCACGCCGAGGCGCTGTTGGCCGAGCCGCAACCCACCCCGCTGCTCGGCATCGATGAGACCCGCCGTGGAAAACCCCGGTGGCAGCGCTGCACCGAAACCGGGCGGTGGGTGCGGGTCGACCCATGGGACACCGGGTTCGTCGACCTGGCCGGCGAGCAGGGGCTACTCGGGCAACGCGAGGGCCGCACCAGTGCCGCGGTGATCGACTGGCTGTCTAAGCGCAGCGACGAGTTCCGGGCCGGGGTGCAGTTCGTGGCGATCGACCCCGCCGCGGTCTACGCCTCGGCGATCCGCACCCCAGGGCTATTGCCCAACGCGACGATCGTGGTCGACCACTTCCACCTGGTGAAGTTAGCCAACGACGCGCTCACCAAGGTGCGCCGCCGCGTCACCTGGGACCTGCGGGATCGTCGCGGCCGGCGGATCGACCCGGAATGGGCCAACCGGCGCCGACTGCTGCGCGCGCGGGAACGCTTGTCGCCCAACACTTTCGTCAAGATGTGGAACCGAATCCAGGACGAGGACCCCAGCGCCCAGATCCTGTCGGCCTGGATCGCGAAAGAGGAACTGCGCACACTGCTATCCACCGTGCGGGTCGGCGGCGACGCGCACCTGACCCGCCATCGCCTGCACCAGTTCCTCACCTGGTGCATCGACTCACAGATCCCCGAACTGCTCACCCTTGCCGCTACCGTCGACCACTGGTGGCCCGAGATCAACGCCTTCGTGACCACCGGAATCACCAACGCCCGCACCGAGGGCTACAACCGGCTGCTCAAACAGGTCAAGCGGGTCGGATGCGGATTCCGGAATCGAGACAACTCGGCACGCCGGATACGATTCCACTGCACCCGCAAACAGCGGGCCGCAACCCAGACTTCAAGCTGATTGCCCGGTCAAAATCGAAGAGCCGGTTTGATGAGTTCGGTCTTGTACAGGCCGTTGATGGTCTCGGCCAGCGCATTATCCCGCGTCGTCAACTGCGCTTGATCCGGTAGGTGATCAGCGAATTGTTCGGGTGACACACCCGTTTCATCCGTGGTTTGGCCGCGAGTTCGTGTTCCTTGCGGTTCGGCATACATGGTCGGAGATGGGTGTTTTTCCTTGTCAAGGAGGCCGGCAATTCTCGCTGCCAGTGGGCTGGACGGATGCGGCCGAGCCGGACGCGTTCGTCACGATGGCGACTGGTCGGTGCCCGTTTCGGTTCGTCGATCTGGTCGAACTGCGGCGGTTGATCGACGGCCTGTCCGACTGAATGTCTGTAAAGAGGATTATGCCATCATTGTTAGCACGATTATGCCGCTGGAGTTATCGGCTCTCCGCTCAGTCTTGCTGTACTAACCGTCACTGCAGGTTGTATAACAGCGATTTCGCAATACATCGGGCGTGTCGAGCAACGAGTCATCCGGGTGAGACGGCATAATCAGTCTTACATCAAAGTTAGGGAGGTGGTTGTGGCGCGGAAGCGGGAGCCGGATGCGAAGGTGGCGGCGCTGGCCGAGACGCGGACGTTGAATCCTCGCCCGGAGGCGGTGGATGATGAACAGTTCGGGTCCTCGGAGTTCTTCGATGCCCGCGATGTGGTGCAGGTCAAATACGAGATGGTGCGGCGGGTGCGGGTCGACGGCGCGCCGGTCACGGCCGCGGCGGCTGCGTTCGGGTTCTCTCGGCCGTCGTACTACGAGGCCGCCGCGGCGGTGGACCGCGAGGGGCTGGGGGGGCTGGTGCCGGCCAAGCCCGGCCCGCGGCGCGCGCACAAGCTCACCGACGAGGTCATCGCGTATGTGCAGCAGCTACGCGAGCAGGATCCGGCATGGTTTCGGCGCAGCTGGCCGCCGCGATCGCCGCGAAGTTTGCGATCAGGGTGCACCCGCGATCGGTGGAGCCAGCGCTGGCCCGCGCTGAGAGTTCCAAAAGTGGAGACGGGCAATGACATCGACGATACCGGCGGTGATGGATCCGACGTCGTGGACGGGTATGAGCAGCTGCGCCGCCGAGCGCTTACCGGCGACACCGACGGATGGCGGCTGGGGCTGGCGGTGCTGCAGCAGCGCGGGGTCGCCGCATGGGTGCGGGTGCGGCAGGCCAGCGTCGCGACGGTCTCGCCGCCCACGCCGGCCCGGGCTGGGTCGCCCATCGCCGGAAACGCCGACGCCGAACTGGTCGGGCTGCTGGCGTCGATGGCACTGGCCGTCGCGACGCGGGGATAACCGGCGGTGAGCCAGCAGACCGCGGCGAAGGTGACCGGTGCGCACCTGGCCCGCACCGCCTACCTGTATGTGCGCCAGTCCACGCTGCGTCAGGTGCTGACCAACACCGAATCCGCCGCCCGCCAGTATGCGTTGCGGCAGAAGGCGATCGCGCTGGGCTGGGACGCCGAGCGGATCGTCACCATCGACACCGACCAGGGCCAGTCCGGCGCCTCGGCAGCCGACCGGGAAGGATTCCAGCGCCTGGTCGCTGAGGTCGGCATGGGCCGAGCCGGGATCGTGTTGGGCCTGGAGGTGTCGCGGCTGGCCCGCAACAACGCCGACTGGCACCGACTGCTGGAGATCTGCGCCATGTCGGCCACGCTGATC
>CAWKNK010000021.1:0-98309 GCA_963850895.1 uncultured Actinomycetota bacterium
CGATGCGGCAGCCGGAGGCCACCAGAAATTCGACCATAGGCTGCCAGTACTCTCCGACGCAGGAGTGCACGAGAGCAAACTCTTCGTCGGTCAAAAACACCATCTCCGATGGCGCGTCCCGGCGCATCCGGTTGCCGTCACAGGGGTTGGACGAGATCTGCCCGGCGCGCACCGCCGCGTTGAGCGCACCCGACAAGAAGCCATGCTTGTTGGTCTGCGTCTTGGCCGAGCCCGGCAGGCCGTTGAGCCAGGCGGCCACGTCGTGGTTGGTCAGGGCGCTCAGCGGCAGCGGGCCGAGCCGCGACGGGGCGATGTCGTTGGCGACGTAGCGGCGGTACTTGGTGCGGGTGGCGTCATTGATCCCGGTCAGGTGGTCGATGTGATAGGCGCACCAGCTGGCGACGGTGTGGCCCTCGTCGGCGCCCTGCCGGGTGCGCCAGACCTCAAGGGCCTTGGCCGGGCCCACGCGGTTGGCCAGCTCCTGGAAGGCGACGGCCTCCTTGTGGTCGTTGAACGACGAGCTGCTCTGCTTGCCACCGAACGCATAGAGCACGGCGGTGTAGCTGCTGCCGTCCTTGCGTTCACGGACCCGAATGGAGGCCACATGACCAGTCTACTTGACGGGAGATTTGACGCGGTCAAAAGACGGCGTAGATTTATGCCTGTGACCAGCAGCGATTATGGAGCCGCCTGGGGGAATCGAACCCCCGACCTATTCATTACGAGTGAATCGCTCTACCGACTGAGCTAAGGCGGCACACCCTCACGCCGGGCGGCACGAGTCTACGGCAGCGGGACGGGCACGACGAAATCAATCGCGCAGTTCCTGACCGAACGTGGCCACCATGGCGTCGACGGCGAACTTGGGCTTGACGTTGATCGCCAACGCCTCGCGGCATTCCAGGACCGCCTCGATGCAGCGCAGCAGCCGCCGGGGTGGGGCATGGGCGGCCAGCGCCGCCACCCGGTCGGCCATATCCGGATGGTTCGGCCGCACCGACCCCGCGCCCGCCGAGACCATGAGTGCATCGCGGAAATAGGTCGCCAAGTCGATCAGCGCCCGGTCCAGAGCGTCGCGCGAGGCGCGGGTCTGACGCGACTTCTGCCGCCGTTCGAGGTCCTTCATCGCGCCCGTGGCGCCCCGCAGCGCCCCGGCGGTGCCCTTGCCGGTGCCGCCGGCGCCCAGGGCCGTCCGCAGCTCTTCGGTCTCGGCCTCGGCGCGGTCCGCCGTGAGCACCACGGCCTCGGCTTCGGCCGCGGCCACCAGCTCCTCGGCGGCGGCATAGGCCCGCGACGGCGTCGCGGCGTCGCGCACCAGCGCCAGCGCCCGCTCGCGGCGCTCCCGGGCCTCGGGATCAGTGGCCAGCCGCCGCGCCCGGCCCACGTGGCCGCCGCTGACCGACGCCGCCCAGTTCGCGGTCTCAGATGTCAGGCCGTCGCTGTCGATCAGCACGCGTGCGATCGCCTCGGTCGGCGGGGTGACCAGCGCGACGTGCCGGCAGCGGGAACGCAACGTGATGGCGATGTCCTCGGGATCCACCGACGGCGCGCACAACAGGAACACCGTCGACGGTGGCGGCTCCTCGACGATCTTGAGTAGCGCGTTCGCGGCGCCCTCGGTCAGCCGATCGGCGTCCTCGATCACCACGATCTGCCGGTGCCCGGTGGCCGGACGCCGCGACGCGATCTGCACGATGGCGCGCATCTCGTCCACCCCGATGGACAGCCCTTCGGGAACCACCCGGCGCACGTCGGCGTGGGTACCGGCCATCGTCGTCGTGCACGCCCGGCATTGCCCGCACCCCGGTTCCCCGTCGGAGGTGCACTGCAGCGCGGCCGCGAAGCACAGCGCCGCGACCGACCGCCCCGATCCGGGGGGGCCGGTGATGAGCCACGCATGTGTCATAGTCCCGTCGCCCGCATCGCTGTGAACCAGATCACCGCGGGCGGCTTTGGCGGCGGCGAGCAGCTCGGCCGTCACCACGTCCTGGCCTACCAGCCGCGTAAACACCCCGGACATCACCGGTAACAGTAGCCACCAACGCCGACATATACCGAGCGGCCACCGTATCGCGACAATCCCGTTACATTTCCCCACGTTTCGGCCCGAATGGGGGCGCGTCGAGATCGTTGTAAGTTTCCGACAAGTCCCTGCTGACCGATACGGTGGGATCGTGGCAACACCGGCAGCACTGCCCGGGCGGATCAGCGGATTCGTCCGGTGGGTGGTGCGTACCCCGTGGCCACTGTTCTCGCTGAGCATGCTGCAGGCCGACATCATCGGTGCCCTGTTCGTGCTCGGCTTCCTGCGCTACGCCCTGCCCCCCGAGGATCGCATCCAGCTGCAGGATCTCCCGGTCCTGAACCTGTCGATCTTCGGAATCGCGTTGGTCGTCTTGTTCCTGGCCGGCTGGATGGTGAACCTGAAGCTGCTGATGCCGGTGTTCCGGTGGCAGCGCCGCGACAACCTGCTCGCCGAGGCCGATCCGGCCGACACCGAGCTGGCCCGCAGCCGCGCGTTGCGAATGCCCTTCTACCGGACGCTGATCAGCATGGCGGCCTGGTGCATCGGCGGCGTGGTGTTCATCGTCGCTAGCTGGTCGGTGGCCCGCTTCGCCGCGCCCGTCGTGGCCGTCGCGACCGGGCTCGGCGCCGCGGCGACCGCGATCATCGGCTACCTGCAGTCCGAGCGGGTGCTGCGGCCGGTGGCCGTGGCGGCCCTGCGCAGCGGCGTGCCCGAGAACGTGAAGGCGCCCGGCGTCATCCTGCGGCAGATCCTGACCTGGATGCTGTCCACCGCCGTCCCGGTGCTGGCCATCGTGCTGGCGGTGGTGGCGGACAAGGCGTCCCTGCTGCACGCCACGCCGGAGAAGCTGTTCACCCCCATCCTGTTGCTCGCGCTGGCGGCGTTGGGCATCGGCTTTGTCAGCACCCTGCTGGTGGCCATGTCGATCGCCGACCCGCTGCGTCAGCTGCGCTGGGCGCTGTCCGAGGTGCAGCGCGGAAACTACAACGCGCACATGCAGATCTACGACGCGAGCGAGCTGGGCCTGCTGCAGGCCGGCTTCAACGACATGGTGCGTGACCTGTCCGAGCGGCAGCGACTGCGCGACCTGTTCGGTCGCTACGTCGGCGAAGACGTGGCCCGCCGGGCCTGGAGCGCGGCACCGAGTTGGGCGGTCAGGAGCGCCACGTCGCGGTCCTGTTCGTCGACCTGGTCGGCTCCACCAAGCTCGCCGCGACCCGACCACCCGCCGAGGTGGTCCACCTGCTCAACGAGTTCTTCCGGGTGGTGGTCGAAACCGTCGGCCGGCACGGCGGATTCGTCAACAAATTCCAGGGCGACGCCGCCCTGGCCATCTTCGGTGCGCCGATCGAACACCCCGACGCTTCGGGCGGCGCGCTCGCCGCGGCCCGCGAGCTGCACGACGAGCTCCTCCCGGTGATCGGGTCGGCGGAATTCGGGATCGGGGTGTCGGCGGGCAGGGCGATCGCCGGGCACATCGGCGCGCAGGCCCGCTTCGAGTACACGGTGATCGGTGACCCGGTCAACGAGGCCGCCCGGCTGACCGAGCTGGCCAAGCTCGAGGCCGGCCATGTCCTGGCGTCGGCGATCGCGGTCAGCGGCGCGCTGGACGCCGAGGCATTGTGCTGGGATGTGGGCGAGGTGGTCGAGCTGCGGGGCCGCACCGCCCCCACTCAGCTGGCGCGGCCGGTGAACCTGGCCGGATCCACGGACTCCCAACCCGTACGGGCTCCCGAAGAGGTGCACAGCGAGGCGATCGGCCCCGGTTTCTAGACCGGGACTAGCTGCGCTTGGCGGCCTTCTTGGCCGGGGCCTTCTTGCGGGCGGCCTTCTTCGCGGGGCGCTTCACCGGACCCCGCGCCCGCCGATCGGCCAGCAGTTCGGCGGCGCGCTCGTCGGTGATCGACATGACGTCGTCGCCCTTGCGCAGGCTCGCGTTCGTCTCGCCGTCGGTGACGTAGGGCCCGAATCGGCCATCCTTGATCACCATCGGCTTGCCGGTCGCCGGGTCGGCGCCCAGCTCCCGCAACGGCGGCGCGGCGGCGCTTTGCCTGCCGCGGCGTTTCGGCTCGGCGTAGATCTGCAGCGCCTCGTCGAGCGTGATCTCGAAGATCTGGTCCTCGGTCGCCAGCGAGCGAGAATCGGTGCCGCGCTTCAGATATGGGCCGTAGCGGCCGTTCTGCGCGGTGATCTCCTCACCGGTCTGCGGGTCCACGCCAACCACCCGGGGCAGCGACAGTAGCTTCAGCGCGTCCTCGAGGGTGACGGTCTGCAGGTCCATGCTGCGCAGCAGCGAGCCGGTGCGGGGCTTGGGGCCGGTGGGCTTCTTGCCCTTCTTGGCCGGGGCGCCGCCGTCCTCCTCACCGGGGGGCTCGGGCAGGATCTCGGTCACGTAGGGGCCGTACCGGCCGTCCTTGGCGACGATCTCGCGACCCGTCTCCGGGTCGACACCCAGCGCGCGTCCCTCTTGCGGGGTGGCGAACAGCTGCTCGGCCACCTCCAGCGTCAGCTCGTCGGGCGTCAGCGAGCCGTTGAGGTTGGCGCGCTGCGGCCCGAGCTCACCCTCATCGTTGGTCACCATGCGTTCCAGGTAAGGCCCGTTCTTGCCCACCCGGACGTAGACGGGGCGGCCCTGCGCGTCGTCAAACAGCTTGATGGAGTTGACCTCTCGGGCGTCGATGCCTTCGAGGTTGACGCCGACGAGCTTCTTCAGCCCACCGGAGCGGGCCACCGAGTCGGCCACCCCGTGGTCGCCGCCGAAGTAGAAGTTGTTGAGCCAGTCGGTGCGTCGCTCCTGCCCCGAGGCGATCGCGTCGAGCTCGTCTTCCAT
Organism: uncultured Actinomycetota bacterium; assembly: GCA_963850895.1. Classification (GTDB taxonomy): domain Bacteria; phylum Actinomycetota; class Actinomycetes; order Mycobacteriales; family Mycobacteriaceae; genus Mycobacterium. The sequence goes on from CAWKNK010000021.1 coordinate 4,857, forward strand.
CGCGGCGGTGAAGTCGTAGTCGACGAGCCGGCCGAAATGCTGCTCCAGCAAACCGGTTACGGCGAACGCGACCCACGAGGGCACCAGGGCGCTGCCCTTCTTGTGCACGTAGCCACGGTCCTGAATGGTCTTGATGATCGACGAGTACGTCGACGGGCGGCCGATGCCCAGCTCCTCGAGCGCCTTGACCAACGACGCCTCGGTGTAGCGCGCCGGCGGGTTGGTGGCATGGCCGTCGGGAGTGAGCTCGATGGCGTCCAGCCGCTGGCCCTGCGTCAACTGCGGCAGCCGGCTCTCGGCGTCATCGGCCTCGCCGCCGGCCAATTCGTCGACGGTCTCCACGTAGGCCTTCAGGAAGCCGGCGAACGTGATGGTTCGCCCGCTCGCGGAGAACACGACGTCCCGTTCTGGGCCAGGTGCCCCCGCCGTACCGGCGATCCGCAGGCTCAGCGTGGTGCCGCGCGCGTCGGCCATCTGCGAGGCCACGGTGCGCTGCCAGATCAGCTCGTAGAGCCGGAATTCGTCGCCGTCGAGCTCGCGGCGCACCGCGTCCGGCGTCGCGAACGTCTCGCCGGCGGGCCGGATGGCCTCGTGCGCCTCCTGGGCGTTCTTCACCTTGCGGGTGTACTGCCGCGGCGACGGCGAGACGTACTCCTCGCCGTAGAGCTGACGCGCCTGCGTGCGCGCGGCGTTGATGGCCGACTGCGACAGCGTCGTCGAGTCGGTACGCATATAGGTGATGTAGCCGTTCTCGTAGAGCCGCTGGGCGATGCTCATGGTGCGCTCCGACGAGAACCGCAGCTTGCGGCCGGCCTCCTGCTGCAGCGTCGACGTCATGAACGGCGCGTAGGGCCGCCGGGTGTAGGGCTTTTCCTCCACCGAGGCTACGGACAGCTGGGCGCCGCGCAGCCCGGTGGCCAGCTCGGTGGCCCGGGCCTCGTCGAGGACGGTCACTTCGTCGGCCTTGCGCAGCTGGCCCAGCGAGTCGAAGTCGCGACCGGTGGCAACGCGCAGGCCGTCGACGCCTGTCAGCCGGGCGGTGAAAGTGGGCGGCTGGGCGTTCGGGTCGGACACGCCGGCGTCCAGCTGGGCCACGATGTCCCAGTAGGAGGCGCTGCGGAACGCCATGCGGTCGCGTTCCCGCTGCACGATGATGCGCGTGGCCACCGACTGAACCCGGCCCGCCGACAGCTTCGGCGCGACCTTCTTCCACAGCACCGGGCTGACCTCGTAGCCGTACAACCGGTCCAGGATGCGGCGGGTTTCCTGCGCGTCGACCAGGTCGATGTCCAGGTCACGGGGATTTTCGGCGGCCTCGAGGATGGCCGGTTTGGTGATCTCGTGGAACACCATCCGCTTGACCGGGATGTTCGGCTTCAGGGTTTCCAGCAGGTGCCAGGCGATGGCTTCGCCCTCGCGGTCACCATCCGTGGCCAGATAAAGCTCGTCGACGCCTTTCAGCAAGCCCTTCAGTTCGGTGACGGTGCTCTTCTTCTCCGGGCTGATGATGTACAGCGGTTCGAAATCCGCGTCGACGTTGACACCGAGCCTGGCCCACGGCTCCGACTTGTATTTCGCCGGCACGTCGGCCGCGGCGCGGGGCAGGTCGCGGATGTGGCCGCGAGAGGATTCGACGATGTAGTTGGAGCCCAGGTAGCCGGCCAATTTGCGCGCCTTAGTCGGCGACTCGACGATGACGAGTCGCCTAAGGCTCCCAGTCCGGCCGCTTTCGCGGTCCTTGAGATTCGGGTCGGCCAACTACGCTTACGCTCCATCCTTGATCCCGGCCCCCTGCGAGGCCGCCCCGCAGAAGAATGACAGGCCGGCGTCGAAAATTCCGCGGAAATTCAGATACGCCGGCGTTCCTTCGCCCTCGGGCACCTGACAATTTCGCACCCTTGGGCGCGCCTGCGCAAACCGGCCGCCGGAAACGCAAATCTTTTTCCGCGGTTATACCCGCGGCCACGCCGATGACGCGTCAACGCCGTCGGGGGCGTCGCCCACGTTCTCTACCAGCCGCGATAGCCGGCGACGCCCGCTGATCCGCAGCGCCGGGCGGCCGCCGCGGGTGCCGATCAATGTGGGGGCGATTCCGACCCGCATCAAAGCCGACGCCAGCGGGGAATGGGTATCGGGCGCGTGGGGATCCAGGCCCAACAGGTAGTGGTCACCCTCCGGGTGACCGGCCGCCAGCGTCCACGCCCGCAATTCACGCGGCCCCGGCAGCCACCGCGGCGGCACCGTCTTGACCGCGCCGCGCGTCCATTCGGTGGCCAAACTCACCAAAGAAGCGGTGACCGCCGTCCGCACCAACGGGGTGTCCTCGTCGGTGCGGCCGATCTCGGGCACCAGCCCAGCCTCGCGGATCATCTCGGCCAGCGCTGCGGCGCGCCAGGGTTGGTCCACCACCACGGAGAGCCGCGCGCCTTGCGCCTCCGGGCCGCCGACCATGACGATCTGACCGGAAGCCGCCAGCACCCCGGAGAGATCGGCGACCGCGGGCGGCACCGACTCCGCTGTGAAGAAGGAAAGCTGGCTCACGCCCCCGACAGTAGGCCAGGTCGACCATCCGCGTCTTGAAGCAACCGGCGCGGCGGTTCCCGAGCCGGCCGGAATACGAAAACCCCCCGGCGGGCCCGCCAGGCGGGACTGCACGGGGGGTCCGTGGAGAATCGGCTCGTCCTTAGACGGAGCGGACTCCGGTGGCCTGGGGGCCCTTAGGGCTGTGGCCGATTTCGAACTCGACCTTCTGGTTTTCTTCAAGGGTGCGGAATCCCGAACCCTGGATCTCCGTGTAGTGGACAAACACGTCTGCGGAACCGTCTTCGGGGGCAATGAACCCGAAGCCCTTCTCCGCGTTGAACCACTTCACAGTTCCCTGTGGCATCTCTCGATCTTTCCTTTTCTTCTGGGTGCGGGGCATCGCCTTTCGATGCCCCGGGCCTGGTACGACCGCCATACCTCGCTCAGTCGCCGGAACTTCACCCGACCGATTAACCTCGCAGGAACCGCGGCCGCAACGTCGATCCTGCGAAAGTTTGACACGAACACAGAAGCTGCGACCGCAAATAGTCAACCATGTTCATCGCTTCGGCGACAGACTTGCGCCTTGGACGCATTCTGAGACGGGTCCCAGGAGGGTGCGAATGGCGAGTTTCGGCAGCGACCTGCTCGCCGCCGCGCTCGCCGGTACCGCCGCGGACGAACACCCGCTGCGCCACGTCGCCGAGCTGCCGCCGCGAAGCGGCCGCCGGCACGGTTGGCCGGCGTGGGCCGAGCCCGACGTGGTCCGCGCGTTCACCGACCGCGGGGTCAGTTCCCCCTGGTCACACCAGGCGGCGGCCGCCGAATTGGCGCACGCCGGCCGCCATGTGGTGGTGAGCACCGGGACCGCGTCGGGCAAGTCATTGGCCTATCAGCTTCCCGTCCTCAACGCGCTGGCGACCGATCCGCGCGCCCGGGTGCTGTACCTGTCGCCGACGAAGGCGCTGGGGCACGACCAGTTGCGCGCCGCGCACGCGCTGACCGCGGCCATCCCGCGGCTGCATGACGTCGCTCCCACCGCCTACGACGGCGACAGCCCCCCGGAAGTCCGCCGCTTTGCGCGCGAACGTTCCCGGTGGCTGTTTTCCAATCCCGACATGATCCATTTGTCGATTTTGCGCAATCATGCCCGCTGGGCCGTGCTGCTACGGGGTCTTCGGTTCGTCATCGTCGACGAATGCCATTACTACCGCGGCGTTTTCGGCTCCAACGTGGCGATGGTGCTGCGCCGGTTGATGCGGCTGTGTGCGCGATACTCTTCCGCGCCCACCGTGATCTTCGCCAGCGCGACGACGGATGCGCCGGGCGCGACGGCCGCCGAGCTCATCGGGCTTCCGGTCGAGGAGGTCACCGAGGACGGTTCGCCCCAGGGCGCACGGACGGTCGCGCTGTGGGAGCCGGCGCTGCGGGCCGACCTGCTCGGCGAGAACGGAGCGCCGGTGCGCCGCTCGGCCGGTGCGGAGGCGGCGCGGGTGATGGCCGACCTGATCGCCGAGGGGGCACAGACGCTGACGTTCGTTCGGTCACGCCGCGCCGCCGAGTTGACCGCGCTGGGCGCCCAAGCGCGGTTGGACGACATCGCCCCGGACCTCTCCCGCGCGGTGGCGTCGTACCGGGCCGGCTATCTCGCCGAGGACCGCACCGCGCTGGAGCGCGCCCTGGCGGAGGGCCGGCTGCGCGGCCTGGCCACCACGAACGCCCTCGAGCTGGGTGTCGACATCGCGGGGCTGGACGCGGTGGTGCTGGCCGGATTCCCCGGCACCGTCGCCTCGTTCTGGCAGCAGGCCGGCCGGTCGGGCCGGCGCGGGCAGGGCGCGCTGGTGGTGCTGATCGCCCGCGACGATCCGCTGGACACGTATCTGGTCCACAACCCCGCCGCGCTGCTGGGCAAGCCGGTCGAGCGCGTGGTGATCGATCCCGCCAACCCCTACATTTTGGGGCCCCAACTTCTGTGCGCCGCAACCGAAATGCCGCTCGACGAGACCGAGGTCCGCGACTTCGGCGCCGCGGAGGTGGCCGAGGGTCTGATCGATGACGGGCTGCTGCGGCGCCGCAACGGTAAGTACTTTCCCGCGGCCGGCCTTGAACCGCATGGGGCGGTGGACATCCGGGGCTCGGCGGGCGGCCAGATCGTCATCGTGGAGGCCGACACCGGGCGGTTGCTGGGCAGCACCGGCGTCGGTCAGGCCCCGGCGTCGGTCCACCCGGGCGCCGTCTACCTGCATCAGGGCGAAAGCTACGTCGTCGACTCGTTGGACCTCGAGGACGCGATCGCCTTCGTGCACGCCGAGGACCCCGGTTACGCGACGTTTGCGCGGGAAATCACCGACATCGCCGTCACCGGCACCGGGGAACGCTCCCGGTTCGGGCCCGTCACCCTGGGTTTGGTGCCGGTCAGCGTCACCCACCGGGTGGTGGGATACCTGCGCCGCCGGCTTTCCGGGGAGGTGATCGATTTCATCGAGCTGGACATGCCGGAACACACGTTGGCGACCACGGCGGTGATGTACACCATCACCGAAGATGCGTTGCTGCGCAAGGGTATTGATGCGCCGCGGATTCCCGGGTCGTTGCATGCCGCCGAGCACGCGGCGATCGGGCTGCTGCCTTTGGTGGCCAGCTGCGATCGGGGCGACATCGGCGGCTTGTCCACCGCGGTGGGACCGGACCCGGCTGGTCTGCCCAGCGTCTTCGTCTACGACGGCTATCCGGGCGGCGCCGGGTTCGCCGAACGCGGTTTTCGCCAGGTGAGTACCTGGCTGGGTGCGACAGCCGCCGCCATCGAGGCATGTGAGTGCCCCCGGGGATGTCCGTCCTGCGTGCAGTCCCCCAAGTGCGGCAACGGCAACGACCCGCTCGACAAGGCGGGCGCGGTGCGCGTGCTGCAACTGGTTCTCGCGGAGTTGGCTCACGCCGAGCAATCCGGCGGATGACGACCGGCCCCTCGATGGTCGACCCCACGGACACGCCCTGTGACGCTCGTGCGTGAGCGCATTTCCTGCTGCTCGACAACTGGCGGTGTGCCGTCGCACCGGCCAACGAACGCTCATCGGTGAGCGGTCGGCAGCCCCGGCTTCGCGGGCGCAGGAGCAAACTCCCAAGGCCACCTCCCGAAGGCATTGCCGCAGAGAACACCAACGTTTTCCGCGGCTGGTGCCGACATGGCCGATAGGCCCGAGGTCCCAACGATTCGGCCCGTCGCCGTAAGATCGGCCGCATGGGCCACGACTGGTTGCTCGTGGAAACGCTGGGGGGTGAACCCACCGTAGTGGCGCAGGGGCGCCACCTGAAAAACCTCGTCCCCATCACCACGTTCATGCGCCGCAGTCCCTATCTCTCCGCGGTTCGGACGGCGATCGCCGAGTCGGTACAGACCGGGCAGAGCTTGACCAGCATCACTCCCAAGCGTGACCGCGTCATTCGCACCGAACCGGTGGTGATGTCCGATGGCCATATCCATGGGGTGCACGTGTGGACCGGCCCCGCCGACGTCGAACCGCCCGAGCGGCCGACCCCCGGGCCGCTGAAGTGGGACCTGACCCTGGGTGTCGCCACCGACACCCGGGAGTCGTTGGCCAACAGCGGAAAGAATCCCGACGCCGAGGTCACCTTCGGCAGGGCCTTCGCGGAGGACCTTCCCTCGCGCGAGCTCAATCCCAACGAGACCAAGGTGCTTGCCATGGCCGTCAAGGCCGAGCCCGACCAAACACTGTGCAGCACATGGGATCTCACCGATTGGCAGGGCAATCCCATTCGGATCGGTTTTGTTGCACGCACCTTGTTGGAGGCTGGCTCCGACGGCCGGGACCATCTGGTCGCGCGGGCGATCAACTGGCGCGCCGAACTCAAGGGCCCGGAGGTGTCGACAGACGATCTGGCGCAACGGATCCTGAGCGGACTCGCCCAGGCCGGCGTCCACCGCGCGCTGATCGACCTGAAGAACTGGGCCTTGCTGAAATGGCTGGACGAGCCCTGCACGTTCTACGACTGGCGGGGCAGCGAGACCGGCAAGCCGAAGGTTCACCCCGACGACCAACACCTGGTGTCGTCGATGACAAAGGAATTCTCCGACGGTGCCACCAGCCGAGTGCTGCGAATGCCCGGCCACGACGATGATTGGGTGCCGGTGCACGTCACGGTCAACAGGGTGGAACTCGAACCCGATGCCTACGCCGGGCTGGTCTCGTTGCGGTTGCCCTCCGATGAGGAACTCGCGGCCGCGGGGCTGTCGGGCGGCCCCGACCCCACGGCCTAACCCACGACCGGCCCCGCCCGCGCGGCGGCGCTCGCCGCGCCGGCGAAGACCGCCACCCGAACCGTGACGACGACGTCGAGATCGTCCACCGCGCAACTGGCGTCGTTGGTCCGCATCGCGCGGGCCACCGCCGTCGCGCGGGCGCAGGCCGCTTCGGCTCCCGACGGTAGCCGGGCCGCCGCGGCCAACGCGGCCAGATCGGCCGCCGCCTGCGCGCGATGACGCGCCACCACCACCGAGCCGAGGTACGCCCCGGCCCCCGTGACGCACAGCAACACCGCCACCATCCAGGCCGCGACCAGGGTGGCCGAGCCTCGATCATCCCGACTGCTCGGCCACCGAGACCGCTTTGGCCGCAATGTCGAGCGCCGGCAACAACTTCGAGTGCGCGACGACGGTGGCCACCAGGAACTCGCCGTCGCGGTGCACCTCGACTCGCGCCCCGCCGGGGGCGATGCGGCGAGCCGCGCCGAGCGCCGAACGTTCGTCGCCGCGGGCGGCCAGCCGGGCGGCCTCGCGGGCGGCGTCCACGCAGCGTATCTGCATCGACACCGCGGTGACGCCGGCCAGACACAGCACCAGCACGACGACCAGGGTGGCGATGCCCAGTGCCGCCTCAACGGTGCTGGCACCCGCACTACCGGCTAGACCTTGGTGTTGAGCGCGCGACCGATGATGTTGGTCAGCGCCGACACCACGGAGTCGCCGGTCACGACGGTGTACAGGATCGCACCGAAGGCGGCCGCCGCGACGGTGCCGATGGCGTACTCGACCGTGGACATGCCCGACTCGTCGGACGCCAGAACCGTCAAGCGGGCCACAAAGACCCGAAATATGTTGTGCAGCAATGCTTCCCTTTCTTCTCACCATAACCCCGACTGCAAGACATCACCGGCGAGCCCGGCCACCACGGGAATGATCCCCAGGCACACGAACGCCGGCAAGAAGCACAACCCGAGCGGTCCGGCGATCAGCACGCCGGCACGCTCGGCGGCGGCCGTGGCCGCGTGCGCGGCGTCGTGACGCGACTGGTCGGCCAATTCGGCGACGCCCCCGGCCAGCGCCGCACCCGAGGCCGCCGAGCGCCGAGCCAGCCGCAGCAACGCCTCGACCTGCGCGTCGGCCGAGTCGGCCCGCGGATCCGGCGTAAGGGTCCAGGCGACAACGGGATCGGCGCCCAGCGCCAGCAGGTCGGCCGCGCGCCGCAGCACGCGGGCCAACGTCGGCGGCGCGGCCGTTGCGGCGGCGGCCGCGGCGGTGGCCACCGCCATGCCCGCTCCCAGACACACGGCCAGCACGTCGAGACAGGATGCGACCGCCAGCGGATCGGGGCCGTGCGCCGGCCCGCGCCCCGTGGGAGTCCGATGCTCGCGGACCGGTATCCGCGCCCGCGCCCGCACCAGCGATGGGCCGGGGCCGATCCACGCGGCCACCGCCAGCAACACCGCCGCCGTAGTCACGCCTCGATCCGATCGGTGATGCGGTCGGCCCACAACAGGCCGCCGCACGCCAGCGTCGAACCGACGACCAAGAGCCATCCGCCCGCGTGCCCGTTGAGCAGGAAGGCCAGCGGCCGGGCTCCGATCAGTTGGCCCAGCAGCACGCCCAGTGCGGGCAGGCCCGCCAGGATCGCCGCGGTTGCGCGCGCACCGGCCATGTTCGATGTCACCCGCGCCGAGAACCGTTGCCGCTCCGCGATATCGCGTTGCGCGGCGCGCATCAGCGTGGCTATCGCCAGGCCGTGGTCGCTGGCCAGTTGCCAGCACAGCGCGAGGCGATCCCAATGCGTGGGCTGGGTCGACGTTTTCGCCGCCGCGCGCAGGCCGGCCGCGACGTCGGCCCCCAATCTGGCCCGGGCCGCGACCGCCCGCAACGACTCCGCAACCCCACCGGCGGTTTCGCCGGCGGCCACGCCGAACGCGCGCACCGGATGGGCGCCGACCCGCAGTTCGCCGACGAGCACGTCGAGTGCGCCTTCCAGCGCCTGCCCCTCGCGCACGGCGCACCGGATGCGATGGCGGCGGCGATAGCGCAGGCTCGCGGTCGCGCCCACGACCGCGGCGGCCAGCACCGTTGTCAGTGGCAGCAGCACGGCGGCGGCACCGACGGCCCCCGCGGCGAGGCAGCCCGCCCCACGCGGCCCGGCGAGCGGGCGCCTCCGACGGCTTGAGGCCACCGGCGCGAGGCGGCACCGCGGTGACGGCGGACGGATGATGAGCGCGAGCGCCAACAGCAGCGCGCCGGCCATGGGGCCGTTCATGCCGGCCTCCGGCTTTGCAGCAACCGCTGCAGGAGCTCGGCGTCGTCGGTCGTGCCCCCGTCGGCATGCCACACCGTGACCGCCCGCACCCGCCCCGCGATCTGGCGTAGCACGGAGATTTCAGCGAGCCGACGCCGCCCGGTGCGATCCCGCGCGACGTGCAACAGCACCTGCACGGCCGCGGCGAGTTGACTATGCAGCGCCGCGCGATCGAGGCCGCCCAGCGCGCCCAGCGCCTCCAGCCGGGCGGGAACTTCGGCCGGGTTGTTCGCGTGCACCGTGCCCGCTCCCCCGTCGTGGCCCGTGTTCAGCGCTGCCAGCAGATCCACCACCTCGGCGCCCCGCACCTCGCCGACCACGATGCGGTCGGGCCGCATCCGCAACGCCTGGCGGACGAGTTGGCGCACCGGAACTTCGCCGACGCCTTCGACGTTGGCGCACCGCGCGACCAGGTTCACCAGGTGTGGATGCCGGGGCGCCAGCTCGGCGGCATCCTCGACGCACACGATCCGTTCGGTGGGCGCCACGGCACCGAGCATCGCCGCGAGCAAGGTCGTCTTGCCGGCTCCTGTTCCGCCGCACACCAGGAAGGCCAGCCGGGCGGCGATGATGTCGGCGACCAGGGTGGCGGCCTCGGGGGCCAACGCGCCCGAGGCGGTCAGGGCCGCCAGGTCCTGACTGGCCGGCCGCAGCACCCGCAGCGACAGGCAGGTGCCCGCGGCCGCCACCGGCGGCAGCACCGCGTGTAATCGCACCGCGAACCCGGCGCCGATGCCGGTGAGCTGGCCGTCCACCCACGGCTGGGCGTCGTCCAGGCGCCGACCGGCGGCCAGCGCCAGCCGCTGCGCCAGGCGCCGCACCGCCGCCTCGTCGGCGAACCGAACCTCCGTGCGCCGCAAGCCATTCCCGTCGTCGACCCAGACCGCGTCGGGAGCGGTGACCAAGACGTCGGTAGTGCCGTCGGCGCACAACAACGGCTCGAGGATGCCGGCGCCGGTCAGCTCCGTCTGCAGCACCCGGAGATTGGCCAACACCTCGGTGTCACCGAGCATCCCGCCGGACTCGGCCCGGATCGCGGCGGCCACGACACTCGGACCCAACGCAGACCCCAGCGGGGCGGATTCGGCGGCCAGCCGCTCGCGCACCCGGTCGATCAGCGAACCGCTCACGCAGCCCTGCCATTTCGTGCCGACCCCGACGACGCGCGGGGCAACACGGCGAGCACGTGGCGGGCCGCCGCGGCGAGCGCGGATCGGCGTCCGACCCGTAGGCCGCCGCGCTCCAGCTGCTCGGCGAGTTGCGGCTGCGCCTTCATGGACGCCAGCAACGGCAGCCCGGTGATGTCGGCGATCTCGGCTGCCCGCAACCCGCCCGGCGACGGACCGCGCACCACCAATCCCACGTTGGGGTTGACGGCGGCCAGCACCGGAGCCAGCGCACCCGTCGCGGCGCACGCGGGCACATCGCAGCGGCTGACCACAACGACCAGGTCGGCGGCATCGAGCGCGGCTTGCGCAGCATCGGTGAGACGACGCGGAAGGTCGCAGACCACCGTGACCGCGCCGCGGCGACCCGCATCGACGATGGCGTGCACCGGCCCGGCCGCCAACTCGTGTGCGCGCCGGGTGCCGGACAACACGCTGACTCCGCGGTGTCGCGGCAACGCCTCACGCACGGCCGACCAGTTGAGCCGGCCGCCCTGAAGCGCCAGGTCCGGCCAGCGCAAGCCCGGCGCACTCTCGGCGCCCAGCAGTAGATCGATTCCGCCGCCCCACGGGTCGAGGTCCACCAACAGCGCGTCGGCGACCGCCTGCGCCAGGGCGACCGCCAGCGACGACGCGCCGGCCCCGCCGCACCCTCCGATGACAGCGACGACGTCGCCGCGCGACCCGTCGTCGCGCGACGATTCGGCGGCCTCGGCGAGCGCGCGGACCAAGTCACGCTCCTGCTCCGGCAGCCGCAGCACATGCTCGGCACCGACCGCGACGGCCGCCGCCCACGTCGCGGTCGCCGGGTCGGCCAACGTCAGCACGATCACGTGCGCGCGGCGCGGCAGCGCCGCCCGCCCGCACCGGTAGGCCGCCGCCTCGTCCAGCACCACGGCCGCGGCCGCCGACCAGGTCTTGCGACTCAAGGCGCCGCCGGCATGGACCACCCGGACACCGACGGCCGCCGCGACGCGATCCAATTCCCGGCGCAGTTCCGGGTCCGCCATCACCGCCAACACGCCCGCGGAAGCCGGCACTTCGGCCTGGGAGGTGCTAGTCACCCGCCCACTCTGCGGGCCCGCGATATTGGACACCAGTCCCAAACGCGGATTTGGGGATAGAGACGCGAGTGTGCACAAACACGTCGGCCGGCACTCGGCCGGCGCACGGAAGAGGGAATGTCCGCAACCACTGGGCGGCCGCGCTACGCGGTCCGGTATGAGCGGAACTGACCCTGGGAAGCCCCAGGAAAGCCCTAGAAAAGGGACGACCCCCGCCAGGGGGGGAGGAGGCGAGGGTCGTCGTGCATCAGCCCCGGGGGGTCGGGCTGATACACCCTCGGCTCAGGCCGAGTAATGCTTACTATACACATGACAAGCCGCGGTAACGCAATAGCTCTTTCTATGAAAGAACACGTTGAGCCGCAAGAACACTGCCGTTACCGCGGGTCCCACTTTGCTGAGCGGCCATTCGGGCCCAAGATCGTAGCGCCGCCGAACGACCGACCTATGCTGGGTCGGTGACCGTCTTCGACCCGGCCGCAGAGGAGCACACGGTGGCAACCGCCGCTCCCCGGGCCCGCACCGCGGCCTTCTTCGACCTGGACAAGACGATCATCGCCAAGTCCAGCACGCTGGCGTTCAGCAAACCGTTCTTCAACCAGGGACTGCTGAACCGCCGCGCCGTGCTCAAGTCGAGCTACGCCCAGTTCATCTACCTGCTCTCCGGGGCCGATCATGACCAGATGAACCGGATGCGTGCCCACATGACCAACATGTGCACCGGTTGGGACGTGGAGCAGGTCAAGTCGATCGTCAACGAAACGCTGCACGACATCGTGACCCCGCTGGTGTTCGCCGAAGCCGCGGACCTGATCGCCGCCCACAAGTTGTGCGGCCGCGACGTGGTCGTGGTCTCCGCCTCCGGCGAGGAAATCGTGGCGCCGATCGCCCGGGCGCTTGGCGCCACCCATGCGATGGCGACCCGCATGGTCGTCGAGGAGGGCCGGTACACCGGAGAGATAGCGTTCTACTGCTACGGCGAGGGCAAGGTGCAAGCGATCCGCGAGCTGGCCGCCCGCGAGGGCTACCCGCTGGAGCACTGCTACGCCTACTCCGATTCGATCACCGACCTGCCGATGCTCGAATCCGTCGGCCACCCCAGCGTGGTGAATCCCGACCGCGGATTGCGCAGGGAAGCCGTCGAGCGGGGTTGGCCCGTGTTGTCGTTCTCCCGGCCGGTGTCGCTGCGCGACCGCATCCCGGCTCCGTCGGGTGCCGCGATCGCGACGACCGCCGCGGTGAGCGTCAGTGCGCTGGCCGCCGGCGCGGTCACCTATTCGCTGTTGCGTCGCTTCGCGTTCTAGCCCCCGGCCGGGGCGGTCCACAGCAAACAAGTTGCGGGCGCATTCCGGCATCGCTTCGCAACTTTCGCAAAATTGGGCCTTGCTGCGCTAAGGGTCTAGTAGTACAAAGGAACCACGGAAGCCCGGTGAGGCCTAGGTCGATCCGGAAGAGAAGGTTCGATCTCCCGACCCGGGCGCCCAGCACGGTGCTCGGCACCCACGCGGAGTCATAGCCGCGATAATGGCAGAAGTGTTGCGGGCCTGCGTAATTGCGAAATGTGGACGGTGTCGACGACCCTTTGGGTGGGGTGGCAACCGGAAGCATCGCAAGATCGCCGAGGCCAACCCACGCAACCCGAAATGCACGCATGGTAACCGAGTTCCGTGTTAGCGGGCGGCGGACCGAATACTTCGGGACGTCGCCCGCTTCGCATTGTCCGACGCATTCTCCGGTGGCGTTTTCTCGCACCCCCGGCTACCGACTCACCTATCGGCTCGACAGCGACTCGGCGATCGTCAAAGCCTCCTGCGCACCGGCTCGCATCGCTCGGCAACAGAGCACCAGCCAGGCTCCCACCCCGTCCGGCGTGCCGTCGGCGAAGCCCTGGGCGCCGTCGCGATAGTCAGCGGGCTGGCGCATCCAACTCACCTCGGGCACACCCAATCCGTGTGGATCGAGCCCGCTTGCGATCGTCACCAACCGTGACACCGCGCGGGCCACCACGCCGTCCGCGCTGCCGAACGGCCGCAGCGTCAGCAGCTCGCCGTGCGCGACGGCGGCGACCACCGGGGCCGGCGCCTGGGTGCCGCCGCTCACCAACTCCGCCAGCAACTCCAGCCGCGGTCCGACGCCGGCGTCGGCGCGGGGTCGGCCCAGCCGGTCCTCGTCGACCTGGTCGGCCGCCGCCAGCATGTGCAGGCGGGCCAGCGCCTGTAGCGGTGCCCGCCGCCAAATCCCGACCAGGGGACCCTCGCCGCCTTCCAGCGCCTGGGCCACCCGCAGCGCGCCGCCGAACACCGGATCGCCGACGGCCGCCGCGTCCGCGAGGTCTTCCAGCCGGATTGGACCGCCGTCCAGCACCGACGAGGCGCGGGCCGCCCGCAACGCCGCTTCGGCGGCGGTCACCGGCCAGCCGCGCAGGTTGGCCCGGTGCCGATGTGCGCGACCCAGTGCGTCGCGGGCCCGGTCACTGGCCTCGGCGACGCCCGGCAACTCCATCAGCGGAGCCAGTGGATCAGCCGTCACAAATTGCCAACCTATCCCGGTGGCGCCGGCGCCCGCGGTATGGCCTCCAGCAGCTGGCGGGTGTATTCGTGCCGGGGCCGGGTGAACAGCTCCTCGGTGGGGGCCTGCTCCACCACGCGACCGGCGCTCATCACCAAGACGTCGTCGGCTATCTGCCGGATCACCGCCAGGTCATGGCTGATGAACAGATAGGTGAGGCCCAACTCGGCCTGCAGGTCGGCCAGCAAATCCAATATCTGCGCCTGCACCAGCACGTCGAGCGCGGAGACCGCCTCGTCGCAGACCAGCACCTCGGGCCGCAGCGCCAGCGCCCGAGCGATCGCCACCCGCTGCCGTTGGCCACCCGACAGCTCGCGGGGCAGCCGCCCCAACACCGACGACGGCAGCGCCACCTGGTCGACGAGCTCGTGCACCGCACGCTCGCGCTGCCCGCGGTCGCCGACGCGGTGAATGCGCAGCGGTTCCTCGATGGCGCGAAACACCGTGTACATGGGGTCCAGGCTGCCGTATGGGTTCTGGAACACCGGCTGCACGCGCCCGCGAAAGGCCATCATCGTCTCCCGGTCGACCGCGTCGGAGATTTTCGTGCCGTCGAAAACGACTGTGCCCGAGGTGGGTTGGAGCAGACCCAGCGCCATGCGGGCCACCGTCGATTTCCCCGAGCCCGATTCCCCGACGATGGCCAGGGTGTGGGCCCGCCGCAGCCGGAACGACACCGCGTCGACTGCGCGAAACTCGGCCCGCCGCCAGGGTGCGCCGTGCGAGTCCCGGTAGACCTTGGTCAGCTCCGAGGCGACGAGGATGTCCTCGGTCCGGGTGGACGCCGGCGGCCGCGCCGGACTCCTGCGCGTCAGCGACGGAGCCGCGGCCACCAACCGCTGGGTGTACTCGTGCTGCGGGTCCCGCAGAATGAACTGTGCGGCACCGGATTCCACCACGATTCCGCGGTGGACGACGACGACTCGCTCCGCCCGTTCGGCGGCCAGCGCCAGATTGTGAGTGATCAGCAACAGCGCGGTTCCCAGTTCGTCGGTGAGGTGCTGTAGATGGTCGAGCACTTGCCGTTGCACCGTGACGTCCAGCGCGGATGTCGGCTCGTCGGCGATGAGCAGCTGCGGGTGGCCCGCCAGTCCGATGGCGATCAGCGCGCGTTGGCACATGCCGCCGGACAGCTGGTGCGGGTATTTGCCTGCTTGTTTCGCCGGGTCCGGCATGCCGGCCTGGGCGAGGAGTTCCACTGCCCGCCTGCGCGCCCGGCGGCCATCGGTGTTGGCCCGCAATGTTTCCCGGATCTGGAAGCCGACCTTCCAGACCGGGTTGAGGTTGGTCATCGGGTCTTGGGGCACGTAGCCGATGCGACGACCTCTGATCGACCGCAGTAGCCGACCACCGGCTGAAGTGATGTCGAGCCCGTCAAAAGTGATGCGGCCGGCCGTGATTCGCCCGCCGGGGGGCAGCAGGCCGAGAATCGCGGCGGCCGTGGTGGATTTTCCCGACCCCGATTCGCCGACCACGGCGACGGTCTGCCCGCGCATGACGCTCAGATCCACTCCGCTCACCGCGGGGGGTTGGTCGCCGAACCTGACTTCCAGGCCCTCGACCGTCAACAGTGGCGATTCTGAGGCGGTCATGCCCGCCACGCCCGCGACGCCGGATCCAGGGCGTCACGCAACGCGTCGCCCATCATCATGAAGGCCAGCACCGTGATCGCGAGTGCGCCGGCGGGATAGAACAGGATGGGCGAGCCCGCCCGCAGCCGGGTCTGGGCGAGATTGATGTCGCCGCCCCAGGACACCACCGTCGTCGGCAGTCCGACACCCAGGTAGGACAGCGTGGCCTCGGTGACGATGAAGGCCCCCAGCGCAATTGTTGACATCGCGATCACCGGACCCACGGCGTTGGGCAGTGCATGGCGCAGCAGGGTTTGAAACCTGCTCAACCCCAATGCCTTAGCCGCAAGCACATAGTCGCTGGCTCGCACCTCCAGCACCGCGCCGCGAGCGATCCTGGCTATCTGCGGCCAGCCGAACAAGGCCAGGATGGCGATCACCGTCCACACCGTGCGATGGTGCAGCACCTGCATCAGCACAATCGCGGCCAGCAGCAGCGGCAGGCCGAAAAAGATGTCGGTGATACGTGAGACGACGGCGTCGATCCAGCCCCCGTAGAAGCCGGCCAGCGCACCCACCGCCCCGCCGACGACGAATACCAGCAACGTGGCGCCCAACCCGACCGTAACCGAGGCCCGCGCCCCGTAGATGGTGCGCGCGTAAATGTCGTGGCCCTGTAGGTCCGTGCCGAACCAGTGCGCTGCCGAGGGACTTCGCAGGCTTTGGCTGGGGTCGGCGTAGCTGGGGTCGGCGTGGGTGAACAATGCGGGAAATACGGCGACGAGAAGAATCAGCAGAATCAGCACGGCGGCGGCGATGAACTTCGGGCGCCGGTGCAACTTGCGCCAGGTCTCGCCCCAAAAGCCGGAGTGCTCAGCCATAGCGGATCCTCGGGTCCAGCGCCGCGTAGAGCAGGTCCACCAGCAGGTTGGTGATCAGATAGATCAGCACCAGCACCGTCACGATCGACACCACGGTCGGCGCCTCCTGCCGGGTGACCGCCTGATAGAGCACACCGCCGACGCCATGGATGTTGAAGATGCCTTCGGTCACAATGGCTCCGCCCATCAGGGCCCCCAGGTCGGCCCCCAGGAAGGTCACCACCGGGATCAGCGAGTTGCGCAGGATGTGCACGGTCACGACTCGCGGCCGCGACAACCCTTTGGCGGTGGCGGTGCGGACATAATCGGCGTGCGCGTTGGCGGCTACCGCCGATCGGGTCAACCGTACGACGTAGGCGAATGACACTGAGCCCAGCACGATTCCAGGTAGCAGCAGACGCGCGAACGTCGCCCTTTCGCCGACCGTGACCGGCGCGATGCCCAGCCTGACCCCGAACAGGAACTGCGCCAGAAAGCCCAACACGAAGATCGGGGTCGCGACGATGATCAGTCCGGTGATCAGCACCGTGGCATCAAATAGTCCACGCGTGCGCAGACCGGAGATCACGCCGAACCCGATCCCGAGCACCGCCTCCACGACCAGTGCGATTAGCGCGAGCCGGATCGTGACCGGAAAGGCATGTGCCAGAACGGCACTGACCGGCAACCCGGAATAGGAGCGGCCCAGGTCGCCGTGCAGAACGCCGCCCAGATAGCGTAGGTACTGCAGGATGAACGGATCGTCGAGGTGGTAGCGCGCCCGCAGCTGCGCGGCCACGGCCGGAGTCAGCGGCCGGTCCCCGGCGATGGCGGCCAGGGGGTCTCCGGGCAGCAGGAAGACCATGCCGTAGATCAGCAACGTGGCGCCCAGGAAGACGGGCACCATGACGGCGATCCTTCGCGCGATATACCAACCCATGTCTTAGCCCTTGACGATATTCTCGTAGTCGGGCAGACCGTTCCAGGTGAGCTTGACGTCGCTGACCGCTGGCGACCAGCCGACTACGGCGATGTAGTACCAGAGCGGCACAGCGGGCATGTCGCGCAACAGGATTCGTTGGGCGACGTTGACCAGCACATCCGCCCGCTGCAGGTTGGGTGCCGCCTCGGCGGCGGCCAGCCCAGCGTCGAACTCCCGGCTCGAGTATCCGACGTCATTGGATCCCGCACCGGTGGCGTACAGCGGGGCCAGGAACTCGATCATCGACGGGTAGTCGCCGATCCAGCCCGCGCGGAACGCGGAGTCGATGGTGCGGTTGGTGATCTGGGTGCGGAAACCCGCGAACGTGGGCTGCGGCGCGCCGAAGGCATCGATGCCCAGCACGTTCTTGATGCTGTTGGCCACCGCGTCCACCCACTCTTGATGGCCGCTGTCGGCGTTGTAGGCGATGGAGTACCGCCCGCTCCAAGGCGAGATCGCGTTGGCTTGCGCCCAGAGTTGGCGTGCCCGTTCGGGGTTGAAGTCCAATGCGTCGTTGCCCGGGATGTTCCGGTCGAATCCCGGCAACGAGCTGGCGGTGAAATCGCGGGCCGGGCTGCGGGTGCCGTTGAAGATCTGCTGACAGATCTGCGGCCGGTTGATGGCCGCCGACAACGCCAAGCGGCGCAGTCGGCCTTCCTCACCCCCGAAATGCGGTAGCCGCAACGGCGTGTCGAGCGATTGGCTGACCGCGACGGGTCCGCTGGCGGCGTTGCCGCCCAGGTCACGCGGGTAAATCGTCAGCGCGCTGGACGGAATCGTGTCCAGGACATCGAGGTTGCCCGACAACAGGTCAGCGTAGGCGGTGTCCAAGTTGGCGTAGAACTCGAACCTCAAACCCTTGTTGTGGGGTTTGCGGTTGCCGTGGTAGTCGGGGTTGGGTTTCAAGTCGATCTTGACGTTGTGTTCCCAGGCCGGCCCGTCGGGACCGTCCGCCAACTCATATGGGCCGTTGCCGACCGGGTTGCGGCCGAATGCGGCCATGTCCCGAAAGGCCATGTCCGGTAACGGGTAGAACGCATTGTGGCCCAGCCGCAACGTGAAGTCGACGGTCGGTGCCTTGAGCCGCACATCGAACTCGAGATCATTGACCACTTGCAGCCCGGACATGGTGGTCCGGGTCGGCTTTCCGTCTCCGGTCAGGCCGGCGACCTCGTCGTACCCGGCGATCGGGCTGAAAAAGCTTTGTTGCAGTTGGGCATTGGTGCTCAGCGCTCCGTAATTCCACGCGTCGATGAACGAATGGGCCGTCACCGGCGAGCCGTCGGTGAACTTCCAGCCGGGCTTGAGAATGATTCGGTAGTTGATGTTGTCGGTTGTCTCGACCGACTGCGCCACTTCCGGCGACGGTTTGCCGGCGGCGTCATAGGACACCAGGCCGGCGAACAGCCGATCCAGGATCCGCCCTCCGAGGCTGTCGTTGGTGCCGGTCGGAATCAGCGGGTTGGGCGGTTCTCCGCCGTTCACCACCACCAACTCAGGGCTCAGTACGCCGCCACCGCACCCCGCCAGCGACGCGGCCACCAGCATGACGACGGCAGCGAAAGCCGGCCAGCCCCGCATCCAACGCATGACTGTGACCCTAGGGCCTGCGACTGCGTCGACCGCCGCGCGTCGACTGCAGCGCGAAGGCCGACTCGTGACGTCGCTCAGACGGGCGTGATGGGGTGTACCTGCAGTGCGCAGGCGTCGATGGTGGCCGGCACGGTCAGCACCACGGTCGTGTCCGGCGGGTTGACCAGCAGCTCGGTATAGCTGGGGCACGGGTCGCCGTTGGCGTCGATGGCCATGCCCTCCACGACGGCCTGCGCCTGCGTGGACAGGGACAGGACGGCGGTGGGCGGCACCTCAGCGCCGGCCGGCAGACCACCCAGGTAGCCGCGCAGCGTGGGCTGGGCATGAATGAGCGGCCCGCCGGCACCCGAGTCGACCCCGGGGTATCCGGTCAACGTGCAGGGCTCCGCGCCGCCGGCGAGGCTGAACACCAGGGTCGCCGCGCGGTGGCCCACGGCGGCCTGGGTCGGCGAGGCGGTCACGGCGATCTGGTCCGACCAGCATGGGGTCGGCGCGTCGGCGGTGTCGGTCGGCATGGCCCACGCCGGTGACCCCAGCATGGCGGCGGCCACGTAACCCGTTGCGGCCGCGGCGAAGCTGGGAACTATTCGGCGGACCCGCCGCCCATGACCCGGCACACCGGTGATTATCCGCCCTCGGGGAGCGCTTTGACTTCTATTTCACGCGTCGCATTTCACCTTGCAGGGTTAGGCTCTCTGACGGTTGACGAGCCTCGACACTAGGAGGAAGCCAGTGACCACCACCGACGCCGTAGGCCCGTCGTCGTATCCGCCGCCGGCGTCGTTCGCCGAGCAGGCCAATGCGGGCGAGGAGCTGTACCGCGAGGCCGACGAGGACCGGCTGGCCTTCTGGGCCAAGCAGGCCAATCGGTTGTCCTGGTCGACCCCGTTCACCGAGGTGCTGGACTGGTCGCAGGCACCGTTCGCCAAGTGGTTCGCCGACGGCAAGCTCAACGTGGCCTACAACTGCGTCGACCGCCACGTGGAGGCCGGACTCGGCGACCGGGTCGCCATCCACTGGGAAGGCGAGCCGGGCGACAGCCGCAGCCTGACCTACTCCGACTTGCAGACCGAGGTGTGCAAGGCGGCCAACGCACTGACCGACCTCGGCCTGGTCGCCGGCGACCGCGTCGCGATCTACATGCCGTTGATCCCCGAGGCGGTGATCGCGATGCTGGCCTGCGCCCGGCTCGGCATCATGCACAGCGTCGTTTTCGCCGGCTTCACCGCAAAGGCACTGCGGGCCCGGATCGCCGACGCCCAGGCCAAACTGCTGATCACCAGCGACGGGCAATTCCGCCGGGGCAAGCCGGCACCGCTGAAGGACGCTGCTGACGAGGCGGTTGCGTCGGGTCCGGACGGCGACAGCCCCGTCGAGCGCGTCCTGGTGGTGCGGCGCACCGGAATTGACGTGTCGTGGAACGACGACCGCGACCTGTGGTGGCACGACGTCGTCGACGCCGCGGCCCCCGAACACACGCCGGAGCCCTTCGACGCCGAGCAGCCGCTGTTCCTGCTCTACACCTCCGGTACCACCGGCAAACCCAAGGGCATCGTGCACACCAGCGGTGGCTACCTGACCCAGACCTCATACACGCACTACTACGTCTTCGATCTCAAGCCCGAGACGGACGTGTTCTGGTGCACCGCCGACATCGGCTGGGTCACCGGGCACACCTACGGTGTCTACGGCCCGCTGTCCAACGGGGCCACCGAGGTTCTCTACGAGGGCACGCCCGACACGCCGACCCAGCACCGGCACTTCGAGATCATCGAAAAGTACGGCGTGACAATCTATTACACGGCGCCCACGCTCATCCGGACGTTCATGAAGTGGGGCCGCGAGATCCCCGACGCGCACGACCTGTCCAGTCTGCGGCTGCTGGGTTCGGTCGGCGAACCGATCAATCCGGAGGCGTGGCGCTGGTACCGCAAGGTGATCGGCGCGGACAGCCTCCCCATCGTCGACACCTGGTGGCAGACCGAAACGGGCTCCGCGATGATCACCCCGCTGCCCGGGGTGGCCGCGGCCAAACCCGGTTCGGCGATGCGGCCGTTGCCCGGCATCTCGGCCAACATCGTCGACGACCACGGCGATCAGATCCCGCCGGGCAACGACAAGGGTGAGCACGTCAGCGGCTACCTGATCCTGGACCAGCCGTGGCCGTCCATGCTGCGCGGCATCTGGGGTGACCCCGAACGGTACGTCGAGACCTACTGGTCCCGGTTCGCCGAGCAGGGCTGGTACTTCGCCGGCGACAGCGCGTATTACGACGCCGACGGCGCCATCTGGGTGGTGGGCCGCATCGACGACGTGATGAACGTGTCGGGGCATCGGCTCTCGACCGCGGAGGTGGAGTCGGCGCTGGTCGGCCACTTCGCGGTGGCCGAGGCGGCCGTTGTCGGGGTGACCGATCAAACCACCGGCCAGGCGATCTGCGCGTTCGTCGTCTTGTGCGCCGAGTTCGAAGTGCACGACGGGATCGTCGACGAGTTGCGCATCGAGGTGGCCCGGGAGATCTCGCCGATCGCGAAGCCCCGGGAAGTCCATGTGGTGCCCGAACTCCCCAAGACGCGCAGCGGCAAGATCATGCGCAGGCTGCTGCGTGACGTCGCCGAGGACCGCGAGCTGGGTGACACATCGACGCTGCTGGACCCCAGCGTGTTCGACGCGATCCAAACCTCGAAGTAGCCGTATCAGGCCGGCTCAGGCCGGTAGTGGCGTGAACCCCGCGCCGGGCCGGTGCTTGGCGTTGACGTCGGCCAGGACCGCGCTGAACGATTGGACCACGGCCGGCGTGTGCAGCGGGATGTACTTGATGATGCAGGTGGGCAGGTTGTCGCTGAATGCCCCGTGGATCATGCCGACCAGCAGGCTGTTGACGGTCACCGGCGCGCCGGAGTCCCCCGGCTGGCCGCAGACCTGCATGACAATGGTGCCCGGGTCCTGGCCCGGCCCCCAGGTGACGCCGCACGAGTTTCCGGTGGTGCGGCCCTGTTTGCAGGCGATCTCGCCAAAGGCCGGATCCGGGCCGAGGCCGTTGATCGCGAAGCCGTTGTAGTTGGCCGTCGGTGTCACCTTGGCGGGATCGAACTTGATGACCGCGTAGTCGAGGTTGTCGTTGCCGGCCACCATGGTGCCCAGGATGCCGGCGTTTTCGGCGCCCTCGGCGGCCACCTGCGCGCCGGGACCGCCGCAGTGCGCGGAGGTGAAACCGATCAGCTCACCGGCGGCATCGCCCCCGATGGTCGTCAGGGTGCACATCGTGTCCCCATTGATGACGATGCCGGCGCCGCCGCCGATCGGGATCCTGACATCGGCGGCCGCGGCGCGTGCGGGGCAGCCCACCAGGACCAAGAGCACTGCCACCATTGCCACCACGAAGCTCCGGTGCGCCGTCTGCACAGCACCCACTCCCATCGACAGGCCGGACATCCGGACCGGCTTGACCAGTCTAGTCGGCCCGACGTCTCGCTCGCCGTGCTGAGCGGGGCCGCCGGACCGCTTCGACCGATTCCCTTATGGCGTCGGGCATTACGAGCGAAGTGAAAATTCCCGGGTGCCCCACGCACGTCGACCCGTCGGCCTGGTCCGGCACAGTGGACACCCATTGACACGACGGAATTTGGAAACGTTCCAATTGGGCATCCGTTGGCGCGCGCATCATCCGGCTCCCCGGCCAGCCGCCCATCTGCTCCGACGGGCTGGAATTCGCCGCGCACACGACGTCCGCCTATCAGGATGGCCTGGTTGACCAGGGCGGGGACTTCGCCGCCGGCCACCTCCGACCGCCATCGGGCCCGTCGCCGTCCTCGGCTGGCCTCGTCTGGCATGACGCCGCATGGCAACATGAACCGCGACGACCGCGAGCCGGGGCAATGACCAAAGAGGGGACCGTCTGTGAGCAAAGCCGATGGCAAGAACGGTGTGCCCAGCACCCTGACCACGATCCCGTTGACCGACCCGCACGCCCGGCCCGCCGAGCCGTCGATCGGCGACCTGATCAAGGACGCGACCACGCAGGTCTCGACGCTGGTGCGCGCCGAGGTCGAACTGGCTCGCGCGGAGATCACCCGGGACGTCAAAAAGGGCTTGACCGGGAGCGTGTACTTCATCGCCGCGCTGGTGGTGCTGTTCTACTCCACGTTCTTTTTCTTCTTCTTCGTCGCCGAGCTGCTCGACACCTGGCTGTGGCGCTGGGTGGCGTTCCTGATCGTGTTCGGGTTCCAGGTGGTGGTCGGGGCCCTGCTGGCCCTCATGGGCTTCCTCAAGGTGCGCCGGATCCGGGGACCGCGGCAGACCATCGAATCGGTCAAGGAGACACGCACCGCACTCACTCCCGGCCACGACAAGGCGCCCGGCGCGGCCAAGCGGCTCGCCGAGCGCGGCAAGCACGAAAAGCCCGAAACCGATCCATCGGGTTGGTGAATGGCCCCGCCGGATCCGTCGGTAACCCGCATCGACGGGCCATGGCGCCATTTGGACGTGCACGCCAACGGCATCCGGTTCCATCTGGTCGAGGCCCTGCCCCGCGGCGCGGACACCACCGCACCGCCCACGGCCCGCCCGCTGGTGATGCTGCTGCATGGTTTCGGTTCGTTTTGGTGGTCGTGGCGTCATCAGTTGCGGGGCCTGACCGGGGCGCGGGTGGTCGCGGTCGACCTGCGCGGTTACGGCGGCAGCGATAAGCCGCCCCGCGGCTACGACGGCTGGACACTCGCCGGCGACACGGCGGGGCTCATTCGCGCGCTGGGACACTCCTCGGCGACGCTGATCGGCCACGCCGACGGCGGGCTGGCCTGCTGGGCCACCGCGCTGCTGCACGCACGGTTGGTGTCGGCGATCGCGCTGGTCAGCTCGCCGCACCCGGCGGCGCTGCGCCGGTCCACGCTCACCCGCCGCGACCAGGGTTACGCACTGTTACCCACGTTGCTGCGCTACCAGGTGCCGATCTGGCCCGAGCGCCTGCTCACCCGCGACAACGCGGCCGAGATCGAGCGCCTTGTCCGCAGCCGCAGCTGCGCCAAATGGCTTGCCTCCGAGGACTTTTCCGAAGCCATCGGTTACCTGCGGACGGCCATCCAGATTCCGTCGGCGGCGCATTGCGCACTGGAATACCAGCGGTGGGCGGTGCGCAGCCAGCTGCGCGACGAAGGCCGGCGGTTCATGAAATCGATGTGCCAGCAGCTCAGCGTGCCGCTGCTACACCTGCGCGGCGACGCCGATCCCTACGTGCTGGCCGACCCGGTCGACCGGACGCGGCGTTATGCGCCGCAGGGACGCTACGTATCCATTGCCGGGGCAGGGCACTTCAGCCACGAAGAGGCGCCCGAGGAAATCAACAGGCATTTGATGAGGTTCCTCGACTACGTGGTCAGCTGACGCAGGCTCCGGTGGTCACCTGTTGGGTGTCACCAAGTTTGGCGAGCTGACTGGCCACCTCGTCGGCCGTCAACACGAAACCGGTGTCGGGGTCGTCGACGGCCGCCCCGAACACCACGCCGAGCACCCGACCGTCCAGGTCGATCAACGGCCCACCCGAATTGCCTTGCTCCACATTGGCTCTGATGGTGTAGACGTCGCGGGTGACCGGCGCGGGGTCCCGGTAGATGTCAGGGCCGCTGAGTTTGATGACCTCGCGAATGCGGGCCGGGGTCGCGGTGAAGTTACCGCCGCCCGGATAACCCAGCACCACAACGCTGGTACCCGTTTTCGCCTCGGTCTGGGCGAAGACCAGGGGCTGTGGCGGCAGGTTGGGGACGGCGAGGATCGCGATGTCGACCGACGGGTCGTAGGACACGACGGTGGCATCGAGGGGGCTGCCGCTGGCGTAGATTTGCACGCTGTTCGAACCGGCCACCACGTGCGCGTTGGTCATCACCCGGTCGGGGGCGATCACAAATCCACTGCCCTCCAACACTTTCTGGCAGCTCGGTGCCAGGCTGCGCACCTTGACGACGCTCGGCGCGGTGGCCTGCACCACCGGATTGTTGGCCAGGGCGGGGTCGGGTGAGGCGACGGGAATCACCGGAGTGCGGCTGAACGGCTCCAGCACCGCCGGCAGGCCGGAGGTGTTCAGCAGGGCCGACAGCCGCTTGGGCACCGTCTTCAGCCACGGCGGGGCGACCTCGTTGACCCGGGCCAGCACCCGCGAGCCGCGGACCGCGGCGGCCAGCTCCGGCTGGTCCGTCGACTGGGTCAGCGGCGTCGCCAGCAACCAGGCCGCGGTCAACACCACCACAAGCTGGACCCCCACCCCGATGAACGAGTCGACAGTCCGGATGGTGCGGCTGCGGATCGCGCCGCGAACGGCCCGTCCCAACACCACTCCGGCGACCTCGCCGATGACGACCAGCGCGAGGATCAGGAACAGGGCGGCGAACAGCTTGGCCCGGGGTGCGGCGATGTGGCTGACGAGGTGGGGCGCCAGCAGCACGCCCGCGATCGCGCCCAGCAACACACCGACGAACGACAGCAACGAGCCCAACGCACCGGAACGCCAACCCGAGACGGCCGCGATGAAGGCGACCGCTAGCACGGCCACGTCAAGCCACTGCGACGGGGTCATCGAATTCATGTTCATCGGGGCGGCCCACCCTCATCGCTGACCAGCGCCATCGCCGCGTCCAACTCGCGGACGTCGGTGGTGTCCCAGGGCTGGGCCCAGCCGGCGACGTCGAGCATCGCACAGATCACCTGGCCAGTGAATCCCCAGACCAGCATTTCGTTCAGCAGAAACGCCGGTCCGGCCCACCGGCGGCCGAGGTCACCGCGGTACACCATCAGCCGGTTGGCCGGATTGATGAAGGCGCGCAGCGGAACCCGCGCCACGATCGCGGTTTCGGCGTCGTTGACGACGGCCACCGGACCGGGATCCTGCGAATAGGCCAGCACCGGGACGACGTGAAACCGTGACGGCGCAATGAACGTGCGTTCCATCGTGACCAAGGGACGCAACCGGGACACGTCGATCCCGGTTTCCTCCTGGGCTTCGCGCAAGGCGGTGGCCACCGGACCGTCATCGGTGGGGTCGGCGGCGCCGCCGGGAAACGCCGCCTGGCCGGCGTGGTGGCGCAGCGTCGAGGCCCGCACGGTGACAAGCAGGTCGGCGTCGTCGGGGACGCCGCCGTCGGCCGGCGCGGACGGGGGTCCCGAGAACAGCACCAAGACGGCGGCTTCGCGGCCGCTGCCGCGCATCGCCGACAAAGACGACGCGGCCTTGCCGGTGATCATCGCCAGCACGTCGGCCGGTAGCCGGCGCCGGTACGCGTCCGGCATCCGCTCGACGTTGTCGACCAGGGGACGCAGCCACCCCGGGGAGGCGTCGGGACTCA
Organism: uncultured Actinomycetota bacterium; assembly: GCA_963850895.1. Taxonomy (GTDB): domain Bacteria; phylum Actinomycetota; class Actinomycetes; order Mycobacteriales; family Mycobacteriaceae; genus Mycobacterium. Next base: position 31,093 of record CAWKNK010000021.1, read on the forward strand.
GCGGAACCGTCCCGCGCGCACGGGTGGGGGCACGACCTCCCGCGGGCGGGGGCGTGCCCCCAACACTCACCGGGCGCTCCAGTCGGTCCAATTTTCGGCTTATCCCTTGTCATTTCCGACCGCGGCGGCGATCTCGTCGGCGCTGTCGAAAGCCCGCGGCAGCATCTGCGCAACGCTACCGTCCGGGCGCAGAACCACCGTCGCGGGCATCACGTTGACAACGCCCAGGGCCGCCGCGACTCGACGGCGGCCGTCCTGCAGGGTCGGCAGCCGAACGCCCAGTTCGGCCAGCCGCAGCAACGCGGCCGTCTCGTTCTCGTCTTGATGCACGGTCACCACCATGACATCAGACCCGGCTCGCCGTTGATACTCGGCCATCGCGGGCAGTTCGGCCGCACATGGCACGCACCAATACGCCCATAGGTTGAGGACCACCCGGCGCCCGGCCAACGTGCGCGCGACATCGACAACCGAACCGTCCGCGGCGCAATCGGCCGTGACACCGCGCAGCGCCTCGGGGCCGGGACCGTCGCCGGCGGCGGGACAGGGCGCCAGGTTGGCCCGCTGCCGCGGACCCGCCAGCGCGGCCGCGGTGTCAGCGTCGCGGTGTTCGCGGTCGGGCGCGGTCGCAGCGGTGCCGGGCTTCGACGTCGTCGCGGAATCGTCGCGCAATTGGGCCACCAGGGCCGCGGTCAGCGCGGCCACCACCGCGAGAATCGCGATCGTCCAGCGCGTGGTCCGCGTCAAGGTCGTGCTCTACAGGCCGGCCAGGGCCAGCAAGTGCTCGGTTTCCGGGCCCCGGACCAGGGGCGCGGCCAGCAGCGGCTCGGTGGGACCGAGGCCGAAGGACGGGCAGTCCTTGGCCACCACGCACACACCGCAGGCCGGCTTGCGCGCGTGGCACACCCGGCGGCCGTGGAAGATCACGCGGTGGCTCAACATGGTCCACTCGCTGCGTTCGATCAGTTCGCCGGCCGCGCGCTCGATCTTGACCGGGTCCTTGTCGGCGGTCCAGCGCCACCTGTGCAGCAACCGCGCGAAATGGGTGTCGACCGTGATGCCGGGGACCCCAAACGCGTTGCCCAGGATGACGTTGGCGGTCTTGCGGCCCACCCCGGGCAGCGTGACCAGTTCTTCCATGGTGGAAGGCACCTCGCCGTCGAACCGTTCGACCAGGGCCTGCCCGAGGCCGATGAGGGCGGTCGCCTTGTTCCGGAAGAACCCCGTCGGACGGATCAGGGTTTCCAGTTCGTCGCGGTCCGCTTGCGCGTAGTCCAGCGCCGAGGGATACCGCTTGAACAGCGCCGGCGTCGTCAGGTTCACCCGTTTGTCGGTGCTCTGCGCGGAAAGAATGGTGGCGACCGTCAGCTCTAGCGGCGTCGTGAAGTCCAGCTCGCAGTGCGCGTCCGGAAACGCCTGCGCCAGCGCGCGATTCATCCGGCGGGCCCGTCGCACCAGGCCGACTCGGGTCTCCTCAGACCAGCGCCGCGTGGCGTCGCCGCCCGGAGGGGCTGACGTGGACTTCGAGCGCCCCGACGACTTTGCCGCTGTCACCTACGACAGAGTACTGATTTCGTGATCTCGCCGAGACCTCGTGTTGATTGAAGGCCATGTTTACTCTCCTTGTGTCGTGGTTGCTGGTGGCCTGCGTTCCGGCGCTGCTGATGCTGGCGGCGCTCGGCTTGGGGCGGCTCGAACGGGGGCTCGCCCGCGATGACGTCGCGAGGATCGCGGTCACCGAGTTTTTCGAGCGCGCCGAGCTCGTCGACGTGCACACGCTGGCCCGGGAAGGCATGCCGGAGGCGCTGGAGTACCTGCATCGGTGCGAGGCTCGGGAACTTTCGGAGGCGGCGCTGGCCGGGCTGACCGCCGGGCCGCGGCACGCGGCGCCGTCATTTGCCGCCAGCTTCATTGACCATGCCGAGCTGACATTGCCGACGCGAATACACGCGCATTCGCGCATCAATCCACAGTTTAAGGCCACTCGACACGTCAATCGTGTGTAGCGTTGCACGTTGGACAAAATGACCTACCGCTAGACTCAATCACGCGAGCACGGGATTAACCTGCCCGTACACCATCATTGGAAATCTGAAGAGGCAATGTGGACGAGATCCTGGCAAGGGCAGGAATCTTCCAAGGGGTTGAGCCCAGCGCCGCCGCCGCGCTGACCAAGCAACTGCAACCCGTCGACTTTCCCCGTGGGCATACGGTCTTCGCCGAAGGCGAGCCGGGCGATCGGCTCTACATCATCATCTCGGGGAAGGTGAAGATTGGCCGTCGCTCACCCGACGGCCGGGAGAACCTGCTGACGATCATGGGCCCATCGGACATGTTCGGCGAATTGTCTATCTTCGACCCGGGCCCACGGACTTCCAGCGCGACCACCATCACCGAGGTGCGCGCGGTGTCGATGGACCGCGACGCGCTACGGGCGTGGATCGCCGACCGTCCCGAGATCGCCGAGCAGCTGTTGCGGGTGCTGGCCCGGCGATTGCGCCGCACCAACAACAATCTGGCCGACCTCATCTTCACCGACGTGCCCGGCCGGGTGGCCAAGCAGCTGCTGCAACTAGCCCAGCGTTTCGGAACCCAGGAGGGTGGCGCGATGCGGGTCACCCACGACCTGACCCAGGAGGAAATCGCCCAGCTGGTCGGCGCCTCCCGGGAGACGGTGAACAAGGCGCTGGCCGATTTCGCGCACCGCGGCTGGATCCGGCTGGAGGGCAAGAGTGTGCTGATTTCGGACTCCGAAAGGCTCGCCCGCCGAGCGAGGTAAGCGCGCGCGCAGCGCGGGCGCAACCGAGCGAGAATCAAACGCGAGCGAGGTAAGCGCGCGCGCAGCGCGGGCGCAACCGAGCGAGAATCAAACGCGAGCGAGGTAAGCGTGCGCGCAGCGCGGGCGCAACCGAGCGAGAATTGCGTCGAGATCGCCGTTATCGATACGTTCTCTCGAGCTTTTCCGCAATAGTGTCGATTTCGGCGAGAGTTCAGCGCTGCAAATAGTCCAGCTGCGCCTGAACGGACCATTCGGCCGCGTCCCAGAGTTTCTCGTCGACGTCGACGTAGACGTGTTCGACGACCTGCCGTGGGGTGGCGTCATCGCCGATCTCCCGCAACGCCGCGCGCACCTGCTCCAGGCGTTCGTGCCGGTGCATCAGGTAGCCCGACGCGACGGCCTCCAGGTCGGCCAGGTCCGGCCCGTGACCGGGCAGCACCGTACGCGGGCCCAGGCCGCGCAGCCGCCGCAACGATTCCAGGTAGTCGGCCAGGCTGCCGTCTTCCTTATCAATGACGGTGGTGCCGCGGCCCAGCACGCTGTCCGCGGTGAGCACGGCGTCGTCGAGCAGGAACGACAACGAGTCGGCGGTATGCCCGGGGGTGGCCATCACCTTGATCTTCAGCCCGGCCGCGTCGATCACCTCACCATCGGTGAGATGGCCGCCCAGCCCACGCAAAAACCCGCTGCCCGCCGATCGCACCGTCGCGCCGGTCCGCTCGACCAGCTTGTCGATGCCGTCGGTGTGATCGCCGTGCCGGTGACTGATCAGGACCAGAACGATGCGGCCCAGCTCGGCGAGCCGGGCGATGTGCTCGTCGTCGTCCGGCCCGGGATCCACGACGACCAACTCGTCGCTGCCCCTGCCGCGCAGCACCCAGGTGTTGGTGCCCTCCAGCGTCAGCAATCCGGGGTTGTCGGCCAACAGAACCGAGGCAGTGTCGGTGACCGCCCGCAGCCTGCCGTATGCGGGATGGCTCGGCGACTCGAGGGCGTCGGTCACGGTCGTGAGCCGACCTCCACGATCAGCTCCACTTCGACCGGCGCGTCCAGCGGCAGCTCGGATACGCCGACCGCCGAGCGCGCGTGCGCGCCCTGATCGCCGAACACCTCGGCGAGCAGCTCGGAAGCCCCGTTGACGACGCCGGGCTGGCCGTTGAAACCCGGAGCGGATGCGACGAACCCGACGACCTTGACCACTCGAGTCACCGCGTCGATGCCCACCAGCGCATCGATGGCCGCCAGGGCGTTGAGCGCACAGATCCGCGCCATCGCCTTGCCCTCGTCGGGGCTGACCAGTGCCCCGACCTTGCCGGTCCCGGCCAGCTGTCCCGCCCGCATCGGCAGCTGACCCGCGGTGTAGACCAGGTCGCCGGTCCGCACCGCGGGCACGTAGGCGGCCAGCGGCGCCACCACCTCGGGAAGCGCGACACCAAGTTGCGCGAGCCGGGCCGACGCAGTCATCTACTTGGGGCGCTTCAGATACGCGACGTGTTGCTCGCCGGTGGGCCCGGGCAGTACGGACACCAGTTCCCAGCCGTCGGCACCCCATTGGTCGAGAATCTGTTTGGTGGCGTGCGTCAGTAGCGGGACGGTGACGTATTCCCACGCGGTCGGTTGGCTCATGGCGCGAGCTTATCGGTCGGATGTGAACGGCTCTGGCCTGCCCGGGGGCCGGGCGCCGGTCGGGCTAGCATGCGAAGGTGGCAAACACATCGAGCAGCAGTAGTGCCGTCGGATGGCCGGCGCGGCTGTCGAAGGCCCGCCTGCATTTCATCACCGGCAAAGGCGGTACGGGCAAGTCGACGATAGCGGCCGCACTGGCACTGACCCTGGCATCCGGAGGCCGCAAGGTTCTCCTCGTGGAAGTCGAAGGGCGCCAAGGCATTGCGCAACTCTTCGACGTCCCGCCGCTGCCCTACCAGGAGGTCAAGATCGCGACCGCCGAAGGCGGCGGTCAGGTCAACGCCCTGGCGATCGACATCGAGGCGGCGTTCCTGGAATACCTGGACATGTTCTACAACCTCGGTATCGCCGGGCGGGCGATGCGCCGCATCGGCGCCATCGAGTTCGCGACGACGATCGCGCCCGGCCTGCGCGACGTGCTGCTCACCGGGAAGATCAAGGAGTCGGTGGTGCGCCTGAACAAGGGGGCCAGGAACCCGGTTTACGACGCGGTTGTCGTCGACGCACCACCAACGGGGCGGATCGCCCGCTTCCTGGACGTCACCAAGGCCGTGTCGGATCTGGCCAAGGGCGGGCCGGTGCACTCGCAGAGCGAGGGCGTGGTGAAGCTGCTGCACTCCGAGCAGACCGCCATCCACCTGGTCACTCTGCTGGAGGCGTTGCCGGTACAGGAAACCATGGAAGCCATCGAGGAGCTCGCCGAGATGGAGCTGCCGATCGGCAGCGTGATCGTGAACCGCAACATCACGTCCCACTTGCAGCCCGCCGACCTGGCGAAGGCCGCCGAGGGAGACGTCGACGCGGACTCGGTGCGGGCCGGGTTAGAGATGGCGGGCATCAAGCTGAACGACGCCGAGTTCGCCGGACTGCTGACCGAAACCATCGAGCATGCGACGGTCATCGCCGCGCGCGCCGAGATCGCACAGCAACTGGACGCGTTGAAGGTGCCGCGGCTCGAACTGCCGGCGATCTCCGACGGCGTCGACCTCGGAAGCCTCTATGAGCTTTCGGAATCGCTTGCACAGCAGGGGGTTCGATGAGCATCACGCCGACACGGCTCGATATGGCCGCGATCTTGGCCGACACCAGCAACCGGGTGGTGGTGTGCTGCGGCGCCGGCGGGGTGGGTAAGACCACCACCGCGGCCGCGATGGCGTTGCGTGCGGCCGACTACGGCCGCAACGTCTGCGTTTTGACGATCGACCCGGCCAAACGGCTGGCACAAGCGCTGGGAGTCAACGACCTCGGCAACACCCCGCAACGGGTGCCCCTGCCGCCCGAGGTTCCCGGCGAGCTGCACGCGATGATGCTCGACATGCGTCGCACCTTCGACGAGATGGTGGTCCAATACTCGGGAACCGGCCGGGCGCAAGCGATTCTGGACAACCAGTTCTATCAGACCGTCGCCACCTCGCTGGCCGGCACGCAGGAGTACATGGCCATGGAGAAGCTGGGACAGCTTCTGGCCGAGGATCGTTGGGACCTGGTGGTCGTGGACACCCCGCCGTCGCGCAACGCCCTCGATTTCCTGGACGCACCCAAACGACTGGGCAGCTTCATGGATAGCCGGTTGTGGCGGCTGCTGCTCGCGCCGGGCCGGGGCATCGGCCGATTGGTCACCGGCGCAATGGGTTTGGCGATGAAGGCGATATCTACTGTACTCGGCTCACAGATGTTGGGCGATGCGGCGGCTTTCGTGCAATCGCTGGACGCCACCTTCGGCGGTTTCCGGGAGAAGGCGGATCGCACTTACGCGCTGCTGAAAAGGCGCGGCACGCAATTCGTCGTGGTGTCGGCGGCCGAACCCGACGCACTGCGCGAGGCCTCCTTCTTCGTCGACCGGCTGTCTCAGGAAGACATGCCGCTCGCCGGGCTGGTCTTGAATCGCACCCACCCGACGTTGTGTTCGCTGCCCGCCGAACGGGCGATCGACGCAACCGAAACGTTGGAGGCGGAGCGGGATTCCGAGGCTGCGTCGTTGGCCGCGGCCGTGCTGACGATCCATGCCGAGCGCGCGCAGACCGCCAAACGGGAAATCAGGTTGCTGTCGCGATTCACCGGGGCGAACCCGCACGTGCCGGTGATCGGGGTCCCCTCACTGCCGTTCGACGTCTCTGATCTGGAAGCGTTGCGCGCGCTCGCCGATCAGATCACTTCGGCCGGCGACGATGCGTCCCGCGCCACGGCCCAAGGGCCCCTGCGCTAGGAGCCGCGGCCCCGTCGGGTCGAACCGCAGGATCAGCCGACGTTGCGCGTTCTCCTCTTGTCGAAGAAGTCCGCCCAGGACACCACCTCGGGGTGCTGCTTGAGCAGGGCCCTGCGCTGACGCTCGGTCATGCCGCCCCACACACCGAACTCGACCTTGTTGTCCAGGGCGTCCGCCCCGCACTCCTGCATGACCGGGCAGTGCCGGCAGATGACGGCGGCCTTGCGTTGGGCGGCCCCCCGGACGAAAAGCTCGTCCGGGTCCGTGGTCCGACACAGTGCTCTGGAAACCCAGGCGATCCGTTCCTCGGCGTCAACGCTGCGGAGTACCCCTTGTGCGGCCGCAATGTTTGTCCTACGCGCCGCAGGCCGTGTTCCTGACACGAACTGTCCCTTCCCTACCGGCCGCTCTCACGACCGCCCTCCTCGGGTGCAGATCCCCAGCTGCGATCTACGCCACACTGTGTACATCGGTGTTACCTGAATCTCACCGTGTGTCTAAGTTAGGTGGTCAGCTGCCAATTGCGCAACAATCCGATAACGCTTTTTTTGGGACGAGCGTGCCGTCTCGCCTCAGAACGATAGGCGAAGAAGTGATCTTACACACGTGCGTCAGGCGCCCGCGAAGTGACGCAGGCGCAAATTTTATCGCGGCCGCGGGGGTAAAGCGCTGGTCAATGCCAGGCCAAAATGTGGGTGAACTCGCAGCGTGGCGGCGTGACTACGGGCCGCTACTGTAGTAGCCATGTCAGACCGCCCCCGGGCCGCACTCACGATTCTCAAGCTTGCGGGGTACTGCTTGCTGGCCGGCGTCGTCGCCACGGCGCTGATGTTCCCGTTCGCGGGCGGATTGGGGCTGGTGTCCAATCGGGCCTCCGAAGTCGTCGCCAACGGCTCGGCGCAGCTCCTCGAGGGTGAGGTGCCCGCGGTGTCGACGATGGTCGACGCGAAGGGCAACACCATCGCCTGGCTGTACTCGCAGCGTCGCTTCGAGGTGCCCGGCGACAAGATCGCCAACACGATGAAGCTGGCGATCGTCTCCATCGAGGACAAGCGGTTCGCCGACCACAACGGGGTGGACTGGAAGGGCACGCTGACCGGGCTGGCCGGCTACGCGCGCGGCGACGTCGACACCCGCGGCGGTTCGACCATCGAGCAGCAGTACATCAAGAACTACCAGTTGCTGGTGACGGCTAAGACCGACGCCGAGAAGCGCGCCGCCGTGGAAACCACCCCCGCGCGCAAGCTGCGCGAGATCCGGATGGCGCTCACGCTGGACAAGACCTTCACCAAGCCCGAGATCCTCACCCGCTACCTGAATCTGGTGTCGTTCGGCAACGGTTCGTTCGGTGTGCAGGACGCGGCGCAGACCTACTTCGGCATCAACGCCTCGGACCTGAACTGGCAGCAGGCGGCGCTGCTGGCGGGCATGGTGCAATCGACCAGCGCGCTCAACCCCTACACCAACCCCGACGGTGCGTTGGCGCGGCGAAACTTGGTGCTGGACACCATGATCGAGAACATCCCGCAGGAGGCCGACGCGCTGAGCGCCGCCAAGGCCACCCCACTGGGCGTGCTGCCGCAGCCCCACGAGCTGCCGCGCGGCTGCATCGCGGCCGGCGATCGCGCGTTCTTCTGCGACTACGTGCAGGAGTACCTGTCCCGCGCCGGGATCAGCAAGGAACAGGTCGCCCGCGGCGGCTACCTGATCCGCACCACGCTGGACCCGGACGTGCAGGTCCCGGTGAAGGCGGCCATCGACCAGTTCGCCAGCCCGGCGCTGCCGGGTATCTCCAGCGTGATGAGCGTGATCCAGCCCGGCAAGACGTCGCACAAGGTGATGGCGATGGCCAGCAACCGCACCTACGGCCTGAACCTCGACGCCGGCGAAACCATGCGGCCGCAGCCGTTCTCCCTGGTCGGCGACGGCGCGGGGTCGGTCTTCAAGATCTTCACCACGGCCGCCGCCCTGGACATGGGCATGGGCACCAACGCCACGCTCGAGGTGCCGGGCCGATTCCAGGCCAAGGGCATGGGTAGCGGCGGGGCCAAGGGCTGTCCCAAGGACACCTGGTGTGTGGTCAACGCCGGCAACTACCGCGGGTCGATGAACGTGACCGACGCGCTGGCCACCTCGCCCAACACCGCGTTCGCCAAGCTGATCCAGCAGGTCGGCGTGACGCGCACGGTGGACATGGCGATCAAGCTGGGCCTGCGGTCCTACGCCGATCCCGGGACCGCCCGCGACTACAACCCCGACAGCAACGAAAGTCTGGCCGACTTCGTCAAACGGCAGAACATCGGCTCGTTCACCCTGGGGCCCATCGAGGTCAACGCGCTGGAGCTGTCCAATGTCGCGGCCACGCTGGCCTCCGGCGGCACGTGGTGCCCGCCGAACCCGATCGACAAGCTGATCGACCGGCACGGCAACGAGGTCGCCGTCACCACCGAGACCTGCGATCAGGTGGTACCCGAAGGCTTGGCGAACACGCTGGCCAACGCGATGAGCAAGGACGCGGTGGGCGGCGGCACGGCCTCCGGCTCGGCCGGCGCCGCGGGCTGGAACCTGCCGATGTCCGGTAAGACGGGCACCACCGAGGCGCACCGTTCCTCTGGCTTCGTGGGCTTCACCAACCACTACGCGGCGGCCAACTACATCTACGACGACTCGACGACGCCGACGGACCTGTGCTCGTCGCCGCTGCGCCATTGCGGTGAGGGCGACTTGTACGGCGGTAACGAGCCGGCCCGCACCTGGTTCACGGCGATGAAGCCGATCGCCACCAATTTCGGGCCGGTGCAATTGCCGCCCACCGATCCCCGATATGTCGACGGGTCTCCCGGGTCCCGGGTGCCCAGCGTCGCCGGCCTGGATATCGACGCGGCACGCTCGCGCCTCAAGGAGGCGGGCTTCCAGGTCGCCGATCAGAACAACTTCGTCAACAGCTCTGCGAAGCAGGGCGAGGTGGTCGGAACCACGCCCAGCGGCGCAACGATCCCGGGTTCGATCATCACCATCCAGGTCAGCAACGGCATCCCGCCGGCTCCGCCGCCACAGGAGGGCGCGCCGCCGCCGGTCGGGTCGCAGGTGGTGGAGATCCCGGGTCTGCCCCCGATCACCATTCCGCTGCTGGCGCCGCCGCCTCCGCCGCCGGGGCAGCCGCCTCCGTAGGCAGGCGGCGCGAGCCGCCACCTTCGACGCTGTGGCGTGAGCTATACGTTGCCAAAGCGCAACCGGCAGTAGGCTGCCAGCATGGCTGATGTTTTGCCCACGCTGATACGCGCCGGTGCCGCAGCGCTCGGCTCGGCCGTCGCCGGCATCGGTTATGCCGCCGTCGTCGAACGCAACGCCTTCGTCCTGCGCGAGATAACCATGCCCGTCTTGACGCCCGGCTCGACACCGCTGCGGGTACTGCATATCAGCGATCTCCATATGCTGCCCAACCAGCGCCGCAAACAGGCCTGGCTGCGCGAGCTGAGCAACTGGGAACCCGACCTGGTGGTCAACACCGGCGACAACCTGGCGCACCCCAAGGCGGTGCCCGCGGTGGTGCAGGCCCTGGGGGATCTGCTGTCGCGGCCGGGTGTGTTCGTGTTCGGCAGTAACGACTACTTCGGGCCGCGCCTGAAGAACCCGCTGAAGTATGTGACCAACCCGTCGCACCGGGTCCGCGGTGAACCGCTGCCCTGGCAGGATTTGCGGGCCGCCTTCACCGAGCGCGGCTGGCTCGACCTCACCCACACGCGGCGCGAGTTCGAGGTGGCCGGCCTGCACATCGCCGGCGCCGGCGTCGACGACCCGCACATCGACCGGGACCGCTACGAGACGATCGCGGGCCCGGCCAGCCCGACCGCGAACCTGCGACTCGGACTGACCCATTCGCCCGAGCCGCGGGTGCTGGACCGCTTCGCCGCCGACGGCTACCAACTGGTGATGGCCGGGCACACCCACGGCGGGCAGGTCTGCCTGCCGCTCTACGGCGCCCTGGTGACCAACTGCGGCCTGGACCGGTCGCGCGCGAAGGGACCGTCCCGGTGGGGCGCGAACATGCAGTTGCATGTCTCCGCCGGGATCGGCACCTCACCGTTCGCGCCGGTGCGGTTCTGCTGCAGGCCCGAGGCCACCCTGCTGACGTTGATCGCCACCCCGATGGGCGGCCGCGATTCGGCCAGCGACCTGAGCCGTTCGCAGCCAACAGTTTCGGTGCGTTGACCGAGCAGACCCGGATCGCGGTCCGCGGCCGCTCGCGGTGCTGGACGGACAACGCGGTCCGGCTGATCCAGGCCGACGCCCGCCGCAGCGCGGACACGCACTTGCTGCGCTACCCGCTGCCCTCGGCGTGGGGCGCGGACGGCAGCGATGTCGACGTGGCGCTGTACCTCAAGGACGAGACCACGCACATCACGGGCAGCCTCAAGCACCGGCTCGCGCGCTCGTTGTTTCTGTATGCGCTCTGCAATGGGTGGATCAACGAGGGCACCACGGTGGTCGAGGCCTCGTCGGGTTCGACGGCGGTGTCGGAGGCCTACTTCGCGGCCCTGCTGGGTCTGCCGTTCGTCGCCGTGATGCCGGCGTCCACCAGCTCGTCCAAGGTGGCATTGATCGAAGCCCGAGGCGGCCGTTGCCATTTCGTGCAGAACTCGAGTGAGGTGTACGCCGAGGCCGAGCGCGTCGCCCGCGACACCGGCGGGCATTACCTGGACCAGTTCACCAACGCCGAACGCGCCACCGATTGGCGGGGCAACAACAACATCGCCGAGTCGATCTTCGAGCAGATGTGCGAGGAGACGCATCCGATTCCGGCGTGGATCGTGGTCGGCGCGGGCACCGGCGGCACCAGTGCGACGATCGGCCGCTACATCCGCTACCGGCGGCACGCGACCGAGTTGTGCGTCGTCGACCCGGAGAACTCCGCGTTCTTCCCCGCCTACGCCGAGGACCGCTACGACGTCGTGATGCCCACCTCGTCTCGTATCGAGGGCATCGGCCGCCCACGCGTCGAGCCGTCGTTTCTGCCCGGCGTGGTCGACCGCATGGTGGCGGTGCCCGACGCGGCGTCCATCGCCGCCGCGCGCCACGTCAGCGCCGTCCTGGGACGCCGGGTGGGGCCCTCGACGGGCACCAACCTGTGGGGCGCCTTCGGCCTGCTCGCCGAGATGGTCGCGGAGGGCCGCAGCGGGTCGGTGGTCACGCTGCTCGCCGACAGCGGCGACCGCTACCGCGACACCTACTTCAGCGACGAGTGGGTCAGCGCGCAGGGACTCGATCCGAGCGGCCCCGCCGAGGCGCTGTTGGAGTTCGAGCGCTCCTGCCTGTGGAATTGACCCGCCACACCGCGATTTGGCCAGCCGATGGGCGCGTGCGATAGGCTGTCGGAGCTTCAAGCGGGGTGTGGCGCAGCTTGGTAGCGCGCTTCGTTCGGGACGAAGAGGCCGTGGGTTCGAATCCCGCCACCCCGACTCAGTTGTCTTAGCTGGCATCCAGGCCAGCCGCGACGTTTGACACTGCGGCAATGCGGCTTCCCTATTAAGCTCGGCCCGCATGGCGCTGGTAAGCCGGTCGCCCGAACCGGGGCGGCGGCGCGGAGTTGGCCGACGGGGCACGAAATCTGCTGCCTCCGCAGCGACGATCCACAGCCCGGGCCACCCCACCCTGGCGGAGATCGCACAGCGGCAGCAGGAGATCCAGGCGTGGGAAGCGCTGAACGTCGGCGGATACCGGTTCGCCAAACCCGGCACCATCATCGGCTCGCTGGTCTCCGCCGTCCTGGTGCTTCTCGCGGTGACGCCCATCCCGCCGAACTGGCCGTGGGACATCCCGACGATGATCCTGGCCGTCTTCACGGCGGTGGCCACGGTGACCTGTGGCCTGTTGTGGTTCGACAACCCGCACCGGGTCCCGCGCCCCGAGGCGTTGGTGATCGTGCCGTTCTCCCGGGCGGAAAACCTGCGCCTGATGCAAGACCAGCCCGTCGAGCCCTACCGCGCCATCTGCGCCTGCCCCGGCTGCGGCGACGCATCCGCCCACCTGATCCGCGAGCCCGTCAGGGACGAAGCGGACTGGGCGATGGTCACCCGGCGTTGCGCCGTGTGTGAACGCGAATGGGCGCAGGCCTAAATCGATTACGCGCCAAGGCCACAGCGCTACAACGACGACGGGATGGGCCTGAACCGCACCCTGGTTCCGCACCGAGGGGCCAGCATGATGGAGCGCCGCACGATCCGTTCGGGCCTTTCGTCGACGGCGCTGAACTCGCCTTCGCGCAGCAGCGTGTGCAGCACGGTGATCAGCTCCCGCAGGGAAAAGCTCGCGCCCAGACAGCGTTTCGCGCCACCCCCGAACGGAACCCATGCGTATGTCGGCGGCCGGGCGCCCAGGAAACGCTCCGGGCAGAAGTCGTTCGGATTGTCATACGTGCGGGGGTTGCGGTTGATCGCGACGATGTGGACGACGATGCGCGTGCCGGCGTCGATCTGGTAGCCCCCGATGGGAAACGGTTGCGCGGCAACGCGGGCCGTGAAGGGCGCCGGGGGGCGCATCCGCAACGTCTCGTTGATCACCGCAGTCGTGAAGTCCTCCGCACCATTGGAGGATTCGGACCGGACGCGCCGCAACGCATCCGGATGGTGCAGCAGCAGGTCGAAGACCCAGGCCAATGTGGTCGCGGTGGTTTCGTGTCCGGCCAGCATCAGGGTGATCACGTCGTCGCGAATCTCACTGTCCGACAAGCCTTCTCCGTCATCTCCCCGCGCGCACATCAGTAATGCCAAGATGTCGGACCGTTCGTTCAGGCTGGGATCGTTTCGCCGTTCGGCGATGAGTGGCAGGACGACGTCGTCGATCTCCTTGTTGGCCTGGGCACGGCGCGGCCAGATCCGCAAGGCGCCGACGCCGCGCAGCGCATAGCGCACCGTCAATTCTTCGGAGACACCGAGATTCAGCAGACGTTCGAAGGGCCCGCCCAAGCGGCGGACCTCGTCGGGATGATCCACCCCGAACATGACCTTGACGATCACGTCCAGCATCAGGGCCCGCGCCGCCGTCAGCACCTCGAACGGGCGGTCGACGGGCCAGCCGTGCATCGCCGCGCGGGCGGCGTCCCGCATGATCGGAACGTAGCTGCTCAGCGCCGCGCCGTGCAGTGGGGCGTCAACAGCTTGCGTCGCCGAAGATGTTCCGGCTCCTCCTGAACGAACATCGAGCCGGACCCGTAGATCGCCGCCGCCGGGCCCACTCCCTCTCCGCCGAGCAGGACGTCCGGTGCGGCGCTGAAAACTTGTTTGGCCAGTTCCGGGTCGGACACGATCGCCACGTCGCCCAGGCTGAGGATGGGCATCGTCATGATGGGCCCGTATCGGCGTATCAACCGCAGCATCCGACGCTCGCCGCCGACAAGATAGGCGATGGCGTACGCCGCGGCGCAGGCCGAACGGAGCGGACGCGGTGCGGGCAGGCCGGGCGGACGCCTCAGGGCGTCCGGCCTATGCTGCCGGCCAATCGCCGCTGCTGCCACGCTGACGACACAAACACGGCGTTTCTGCTTTGGTCAAGGTGCGGTTATCGCGAACCGCGTGACCCTGGCCAGGGTGGCGGTGTTACGCGCAGTCGGCGCAGATGGACAGGCCCGCGTTCGAGCTGCGCAACCGGCTGCGGTGCTGCACCAAAAAACAGCTGGAGCAAGTGAACTCGTCGGACCGCTGGGGAATCACCGTCACCGACAGCTCTTCACCGGACAGGTCGGCGCCGGGCAGCTCGAAGAAGTGCACATCGTTGGGATCCTCATCGACCACCGCTGTGGCGGATCCCTGCAAGGTCGGTGCTAGCTCGCGTATCGCGGACTTGTCCTGGGTTTCCATGTCGGAGACCCGGCGTGCGTCATAGTCGCTTGCGGTCGGCATGGCAGTTCCTTCCTGCTAATGAGCCGGGCTGACGCACTTTCCTGTACTCACCCGTGGCGCAGGCAGTACCCCAATCAGATGCGCGTTACACCGACCGGTTCGAAAAAATTGCGCCGCCGCAAATTGAGCCTCCTCAGATGCCGAGCAACCGCGGGGTAATGCGCCAGCGCCAGGCCCAACCACGGCGCGACGACGGACACGATCAGCGCCCCGATGGCCACCCCTTCGTGCCCGACCAGCAGCTCGAACAGACCGGTCGCCAGGCTGACCGCCCAGACCGCCACGGCCGCGAGGCCGAGCAGGGGAAAATCACGGTCGCGCTCGGCCGGGTAGTTAGCTGCTCGCAACGAAACGGGCGCGTCGAACATGATCCGCTTTTACCCGGTCATCACCGCAATTAATCGTGCCGGCGGGCGGCCGCCGGTTCACCGGTGTTCGTTAGCTCACCGGGGTCAACTGCTCGGCGGCGGGGCGGGCTCATCGGAATTCGCGGCGTGTTCCGCCGGCGCGCTGACGGGCGGTCCGTTGGTGATCGACGGGGTCGCCAGTGCGGTAATTCAACTCACTCCTGGTGAGAAAGTTTGTGTATCAGGGTGATTCGTGCGGCGGGCACGCACGGCGGTTGCCCGCGGCCCCCGAACCCGAACGACATCGCGCGCCAGTGTCAGCCGGCCCCGGCCTGGGTATGCCGCGAACATGAAACCCGCCGTCCTGTTCGACGTCGACGGAAGCCTGGTCGACTCCAACTATTTGCACGTCTACGCGTGGCAACGCGCCTTCGACGCCGAACGCCTACCCGTGGCCGCCTGGCAGATCCACCGCTGCATCGGGATGGACGGCTCCACGCTGGTGCGGACGCTCTCCGATGACGCCCCGGACGAGGTTCGGAGCGGCTGAGCGACGGCCACAGCCGCTACTACCGGGAGAGCACCCGCCTGCTCGCGCCGCTGCCCGGTGCCCGCGCGCTGCTGCGCCGCGTCGCCGACCTCGGCCTGCAGGTCGTGCTGGCCACCTCGGCACCCGACGACGAACTGGAGATATTGCGCAAGGTCCTCGACTGTGACGACGTCATCTCCGAAACGACCTCGTCGCGCGACGTCGACACCGCCAAACCCGAACCCGGCATCGTGCGAGTCGCGCTGGACCGGGCCGGGGTTGATGCCGACCATGCCGTGTTCGTCGGGGACGCCGTGTGGGACGCGCATGCCGCGGCGGGCGCCGGATTGCCGTGCATCGGGCTGCTCAGCGGCGGCATCGCCCGCGAGGAGCTGCAGGCGGCGGGTTCGTCACCGATCTTCGCCGATCCGCAAGACATGCTCGAGCATCTGGACTCGACCCGTATCGCCGAACTCGCGCTACATGCCGCGAGTGCGCATGAGCAGCGGTAGCAGCCACCAAAAGAACGTAAAAAGCGTCAGCGCACATACTCCCGCGATCAGGCCCGGACTGGGCCCGCCCACCGCGGTGAAGACGATGACCGTCATCCCGGTCAGCGCCATGCCGAGCAGCGCCAGCCCGGCGTACGCACAGCGGTGCGCGGCGGACACCAGCATCTGCAGACGATGGCGCCGGAAAAGCAGCCTATGCATGCCGACCGGGGCGATCAGCAGCACCGTTGAGCCCACCGAGCACCCCACCGTCGCGAGATAGAGGTTACGCATCGGCGGGTCGAGAACGTCGAAACGCTGCTGGAAAGGCAGCGTCAACAGGAAACCGGTGAGTAGCTGCACACCGGTCTGCACCACGCGCAACTCCTGCAGCAGGCTGTTCCAATTACGGTCCAGCCGTTGGATTTCGGTTTCGCCACGCTCACGGCTATCCCATCGCTGGTCGTCTTGCGGATGATCGACGTCCATAGCCGTGATCATCGCACCTGTCGCATGCGCCAGGAAGGGCCGCGAGAATCGTTACCCGCTCCTGCAATTTGAATTGATTCCGGCGTCCGCCAATTCGGAGCCCATATACGGCAATGGAACGCCGGCAGTTTCACCAAACCCGTTGCCGCGCAACGGCGACTAGCGGTTGATGTTGTCGTCCCGCACCCCGGTCAGCGCGTCGTCCAGCGTCGGGTACAGCGGGAAGGTCTTGTCCAGCCCGGTCAGGTGAATCGGCCTCCTGGTCGCCGGACCGCGTGCCACCACCCCGAACCCCGTCGCGCTGCCCAGCTTCTCGTACGTCGCCGCCAGGATCTTCAGCCCCACCGAACCGAGAAATTCCACCGCGGAAAGATCGATGACCAGTGCCGTTGGGTTCTCCCCAACTACCGCGCCGATGGCCTGTTCCAGGGCCGGCGCGGTGACCAAATCGATTTCGCCGCTGACACTGACCACGGACACCCCATCGTGGTCCTCAACCAACGTGGTAATCGAATCAGGAGCTGACAATGGCAATCCTTTGTCCTG
The DNA here is from genome assembly GCA_963850895.1 of uncultured Actinomycetota bacterium. Taxonomy (GTDB): domain Bacteria; phylum Actinomycetota; class Actinomycetes; order Mycobacteriales; family Mycobacteriaceae; genus Mycobacterium. Next base: position 48,064 of record CAWKNK010000021.1, read on the forward strand.
GGCTTTAAGTGTGGTGCAAGCCTAGCCTGCGTTGCGAACTGCGAGAAGAATATGCCCTCAACACCTGCCCCGCGACAACCCACGCTAGTCTCGCAAATCGAGCCTGCACACGGCGGGGCGCGGACCGGCACTGGGAGGCCACATGTCAGATTCGCCGTCGGAGTTCGGCAGCGCGGGTGCCATCGCGCAGGCGGTCGGCATCTCCAGCGAGGGCCTGCTCCCACAGCTCGTCCAGCATTTGCGGCAGAATCGAACCGTTCTGCGCGAGGAATGGGCGCGCAGGATTACCGAGGCCGAACTGCTGACCGCGATGACGCCGGAGGAGATGTTCTCCGAGGCGACCGCCGTCTACGACAACTACGTCGAGGTGCTCGAGACCGGTAGCGTCGAGGCGCTGCAGGCCTACGCGCGCGACCTGTCGGAGCGCATCATTCCGCGGGGCGTGGAAACCGACGAGGTCGTCGGCATCGTGCTGCTGCTGCGTGACGTGCTGGCGCGCTCCTTGTTCGAGAAGTACCAAACCGAATTCGAGATGCTCAACCGGGTTCTGGACGCCTACGAACCGGCGGCCAACCGCATCGCCAACACCGTGGCGGTCAGCTTCGTGCAGGAACGCGAGCGCATCATCCGCCAGCAGCAGGAGGCGATTCGCGAGCTGTCGACGCCGGTGCTGCAGGTGCGCGAGCAGCTGCTGATTCTGCCGATCATCGGCGTGCTGGACAGTCAGCGAGCCCGCCAGGTCACCGAGCAGCTGCTGAGAGCCATCCGCGCGAACCGCGCGAAAGTGGTGGTCATCGACATCACCGGTGTGCCGACCATCGACTCCACGGTGGCCAACCACCTGGTGCAGACGGTCGACGCGTCCCGGTTGATGGGCGCCAGCGTGATCATCACCGGCCTGTCCTCCGAAATCGCCCTGACGCTGGTGACGATCGGCGTGGACCTGTCGAAGATGAACGCCGTCGGCGACCTGCAGGGCGGCATCGAGGAGGCCGAGCGCCTGCTGGGCTACGAGGTCACTCGCACCGGCGAGCAGCCCGGGTAGATATTTAGGAACGCGAGCGCCCCATGCCGGTACCCATCCTGAAACAGGGTGCGATCCTCATCGCCTCGGTGCAGGCGGCGCTCAGCGACTCCGACGCCGAGCGGCTCCGCTACGACCTCATGGAGCGGGTCAGCCGGTTCCGGGCGCAGGGCATCATCGTCGATGTCACCGCCATCGACGTGATGGACTCCTTCGCCGCCCGGTCGCTGCGCACGATTGCGCACATGACCCGGCTGCGTGGCGCGGACACGGTGATCGTCGGCTTGCAGCCGGAGGTGGCGTTCGCGATGGTTCAGCTGGGCTTGGCGTTCGACGACATGAATACGGCACTGGACCTCGAAGAGGGCCTGGCCCTGCTGAATCGCCAACTGGCGCAGCGGAAACCGACGATCGGGCGCGACGGTGGCGGCTGATATCGTCGTCGACATCGACAATTCCGATGACATCGTCGAAGCTCGCAAAGCCGGACACCAACTCGCACTCGATCTGGGATTCTCGCTCACCGACGTCACGATGATCGCCACGGCGATCTCCGAGATCGCGCGAAACATCACCAGCTACGCTCGCCGCGGCGCCGTTCGGGTCTACGTGGCCGACCGGGAGGGTCGCAAGGCCCTGGTGGTGCGCGCCGAGGACCAGGGACCGGGCATCGCCGACATCGAGCGGGCGATGGAGGACGGATATTCGACCGGCCGCGGGTTGGGGATGGGCCTGCCCGGCGCCCGCCGCCTGATGGACCGGTTGTTCGTGGAGTCCGCACTCGGCCGGGGAACGGTCGTCGAGATGTGGAAATGGGTCCCACCCCGTGCATGACAACGGTCGCTTCGGTCCCATCGAGTGGGCAAGGGCGGGTCGCCCCCTGCCCAGCGAGTACATCTCCGGCGACCGGGGTATCGCGGTCGACATCGACGGCGAAGCTGCTCTGTTCGGCGTGGTGGATGGCCTCGGCCACGGTCCAGCATGCCGCAGCCGCTGCACTGCGCGCCGTCGATGGGGTCAAACGCTCCAGCTCTGAGCGGCTCGAAGTTCTGATCCAGCTCTGCCACCGCGTGCTGGCCGGCACCAGAGGAGTCGCGATGACTTTGGCGCGGGTGGACTTTGCGGCCAACACGCTGACTTGGACGGGCGTCGGCAACGTCACCGCCGACCTGGTGGCCAAGTCCCCGACCGGCGCCCAAATACGATCCAGTGCGCGGCTCACCGCGGGAATCGTCGGCTACCGCATACCGGAAATCAGGCCGGCGCAGGTTATTTCGATCCGCCCCGGCGACCTGCTCGTGATGAGCACCGACGGAATCGCCGAAAATTACCTGGACCACATCGACTTCTCGGCCACCGCTGTTGCTATCGCTGAAGAACTCCTCGGCAAGGATGCCAAGGAAACCGATGATGCGATGGTGCTGACCGCCCGTCATCGGGGAGCCTCGACATGAGCGACGACGACTTCCATGCCCAGTACGCCGCGGCGTTGCGCACCTATCTGGACGCGCGTGACGAGGACAGCCTGGCCGTCGCGTATGAGCTCGGGCGCCGGGCACTGCAAGAGGAAGTCAGCCTGCTCGCCATCATCGAGCGGCACGTCCGGCTGGTCCTCGCGATATCGCAAGACGCGCGGATCGATGCACCGATCGCGCTGGAATTCCTGTTGCAGATGCTGGTCCCGCTCGACATCGCCACTCGCGGCTTCCTGGACGGCACCAGGCGCTTCGCACGCGAGCGGGCCCGGGCCGAGGGGCTGGCCGACCGCGACAAATTCCGCACCGCGCTGGTCAATTCGTTGCAGGAGGGGTTCTTCGTCGCCGACCACGAGGGCTCCGTGATCGAAATGAACAACGCGCTGATCGAAATCCTGGGCTATCCCACCGAGGGTTTGCCCTACCGGTGGCCGCACCCGTGGTTGGTCGACCAAAAGGGTGCGAGCCAACAGCAAGCGCTGGTGCAGAGCATCGGCAGCACCGCCTACGAGACACCGATCCGCCATCGCGACGGGCATCTGGTCTGGGTGACGGTGAGCATCAACGCGGTCCAGGGCAGCGGCAGCGACCAAGACGTCTTCGTGGGGACGATGCGGGACATCACCGCCGAACGGGCCTTCGCCGCGAGGGAGAGTGCGGTCCTGCGCTTGGCGACGGCGGTGGCGGTGGCCAAGAGCGTGGACGAGCTGCTTTCCATCACCCTCGACGAGTGCAGCACGGCGATCGACGTTCAGCGGGTGGTCGCGATCTCCTGGCCGACCGGCGAGGGCGAACCGACCGTCCGGGTGGCGGGCGAGCGGTCCGGAACATCCTGGCGCAGGCTGGATCCGTGGTTGCGTGATACCTTTCAGCACGCCCGTCATCAGCTGCCGCTGACGGCCAAGACGGTTGAGCGGCCCGAAAATCCCGGTAAGGCACAGGGATTGGTGGCGGTGCTGTCCGGCGCGGGCGACCTGGCATTGTGGTTGGAGCTGCGCTCGCCGCGCTGGGTCAGCGCCGAAGACCGGCTGCTGGTCACGGTCCTCATCGGTCACCTCAGCCTGGCCATGCAGCATGTCCGGCAGTTCGAGAGCGCCCGCGAGACTTCGCTGACGTTGCAGCGCGCCCTGCTACCGACGATGCAGCCGCCGCCGGGCTTCGCCGTGCGCTACGAGCCCGCGGTCCCGCCGCTGGAAATCGGCGGCGACTGGTATGACGTGCTGCCGATCGGCGATCATCGCATCGGCATCGTCGTCGGCGACTGCGTGGGTCGTGGCCTGCCGGCGGCCGCGGTCATGGGACAGCTACGCAGCTCGGCGCGCGCGCTGTTGATCAACGGGGCCGAGCCCGCGCTGTTGCTCGAGCAACTCGACTCGGCGGCATCGCTCATTCCGAATGCGTACTGCTCCACCGTCTTCCTGGCGATCCTCGATACCGAATCCGGGGTCTTGCAGTACAGCAACGCGGGCCACATGCCCGCCGTGCTCGTCGGATCCGAGCCCGGCACGACGACGATGTTGACCGACGCCGCATCGGTGCCTCTCGCGGTCCGCCGTCCGGAGCCTCGCCCGCAAACGAGCCGGGTGTTGCCGCCCGACTCCACTTTGATGCTGTTCACCGACGGGCTGGTCGAGCGCAAGCACGAGTCCATCGACGACGGAATCGACCGTGCCGCAGCAGTTCTGGTGCAGACAACGGCGCTGCCGTTGGACTCCGTCGCCGATGCGGTCCTGCGCGAGCTGGCCCCCGCGGCGGGGTATGACGACGATGTGGCGATGGTGATCTACCGGCACCAGCAGTCCCCGCTTCGGATCGAAAGTGAGGCCAGCGCAGAGCGATTGGTCGGCATCCGGCATCGGTTGGCCGATTGGCTGCACACCGCCGGCCTGCCGGACGAATTGACCGGCGATGTCGTGTTGGTCATCAACGAAGCCTGTACGAACTGCGTCGAGCACGCATACTCCGGACATCCCTTGGGCACGATGCTGCTCGACGTCGAACTCGCAGACGGCGAGATCCGCGCCCGGATCACCGACCAAGGGTCGTGGAAGACACCGGCCGCCAACCCGGGCAACGGTGGTCGGGGCTTGGTGCTGATGAGGGCGCTCAGCAATACGATGGAACTCGACTGCACCCCCACCGGCACGATCGTCGACATCGCCTTTCGTCTGCCGACTTCGGCCGGGTAGGGGTGACGCCACACCGTTTGTGGGCCCCGGATTGCGGGTAGTCACGGGCGTGACCCGCGCATCAATCACCACCGAACCCGCCCTGCCGGCGGCACACGGGCCGCTGTCGACCGCCGTTTGTCGCGCCCTGACGGGACCGCCGTCACACGACCAGCTGACCCGCATCGGCGCGTCCGTCCGCGACTCGGATCCCTACGGCCTGGATCTGCAGCTGGCGCTGTGCATGTGCTACGAACTGCACTACCGGGGCTTCGCGGGCGTGGACCCCGGCTGGGAATGGAATCCGGCGCTGCTCGCGCTACGCGCCGAACTGGAACGCGTTTTCCTGGCGGGCGTGCGCCGCGACGTCGGGCCCATCGCATCGGATCAGACGGCGGCCGCCGAAATGGACGCCATCTCGGTCGAACCGGTCGACGGCACCGGCCCGTCTTATTACTTGCGCGACACCGGAACGTGGCAGCAGATGCGCGAATACTTCGTGCACCGGTCGGTGTATCACCTCAAAGAGGGCGATCCGCACGCGTGGGCCATCCCGCGACTGATGGGTGTCGCGAAAGCGGCTTTCGTGGCAATCGAATTCGACGAGTACGGCGCCGGGCAGGGCGCCCGGCTGCACCAGCAGCTGTTCGCCGATCTGATGGCGGCCGCGGGTCTGGACGCGACGTATCTGGCGTATGTGGACGCGGTCCGCGCCGAAGCGTTGGCGGCGGTGAACCTGATGTCCCTGTTCGGACTGCACCGCGAGCTGCGTGGCGCCGCGATCGGGCACTTCGCGTCGACCGAGATCACCTCCCCGCCGGGATCGCGCCGGATGGTGCAGGGCCTGCAACGGATGGGGGCACCGTCAGCCTGCGTCGAGTTCTACGCCGAGCATGTCGAGGCCGACGCGGTGCACGAGCACGTCGTGCGCATCGACGTCGTCGGGGACCTCATCGCCAGGGAGCCGCAGCTCGAGCGCGATATCGTGTTCGGGATCCGCGCGCACGCCGCGGTCGAAAACCGCTTGGCCGACCGGTTATGGCGTCGTGGGAGCAGGGTCGGACGTCGTTGCGGAGGGCGCTGGACTAGCCGTCCCGCGCCCCAGGTCCCGGCATCTGCGATGGCTGGTGTCGCACAAGGGATACTTTTCGCTGCGCCGGCAGGTGCAGATCGCCACCATGAACCGGTCGGACTCGACGACCTCCCCGTTAGGCATCTCGATGCGCACCGGGCCGGACACCAGTACCGGCCCGCCCGCGACCACCTGTACCCGCGTGGCGGTCACCGTTTGTCCGCCCGGATCACGATCAGCTCCTCTTCCCAACGTCCGCGGGGTATCAAGCCGACGTCTCTCCAGCCAGTTCGCCCGCGCCGTCATCACGGGGCCAAACGGTATCCATTTCGAAGCAACGACTTTGGCGTCCATGCCGGCCCACTTCAGGGAATCCAATGATTTTTGGACACCGGCGAGCGCCGAGTGCACGAGAAGCAGGGTTCCGCCGTCGCACAGCAACTTTGGCGCCGCTTCGCAGAGCGGATCCAACACCATCCGCCCATCCGGACCGGCGTTCCAGGCCCACGACGGCCCCGCACCGGGACTGATCGCTTCCGTGTTGCCGTCCGGCGGTGTCGGCACATACGGCGGATTCGACACGACAACGTCGAACGGCGCGCAGTCGAGTGCGTCGTTCCATGTGCCCTTACGGACATCGACGTCCACGCCGGCGGTGGCCGCGTTGCCGCGAGAACTGCCCACGGCGTGCGGGCAGATGTCGAAGGCCGTGACGCCGGCGCCGCCCATTTCGGCGGCGGCGATCGCGGCGAATCCGCTACCCGTGCATAGGTCGAGAACGCGCCGCCCCGGAATGAGCGCACTTTGATGCATCACATCCACCAGCAATCGGGAATCCTCCTGCGGCTGATAAACGTTCGACGCAGCCGAGACAGCGGGTTCTGGATACGTTGTGGTCAACTTTGGCCTTTCGACAGATCGCCGCGGCGATCACTGCATGGCCTGTGTAATGCCCGCAAACCGGTGGGTTCAAACGGAGTGGTTGAACACATTTTTCCGCTAACCCGCAGGCGTATGGGCGAATTGCTCGACAATGGCCGCGCAAAACGCCGGAAGGTCCGACGGTGAGCGACTGGAGATCAAATTGCCGTCGACGACGACCTCCTCGTCCACCACGTTTGCGCCCGCGTTGCGCAGGTCGGTGCGGATGGACGGATACGACGTGAGCGTCCGGCCCTCTGCCACACCGGCTTCCAGCAAAGTCAAGGGGCCATGACAGATCGCGGCGACCGGCTTTCCGGAACCGACGAAGTCACGCACGAAGGAGACGGCGGAGCTGTCCATCCGCAGCTTGTCCGGATTCACGGTGCCGCCCGGAAGTACCAGGCCGTCGAATTCGGATACCGACGCTTCCGACACCGCCCGGTCGACTTTGAAGGTTCCGGCCGGCTCGAGATCGTGGTTGCGAGCCTGGATTTCTCCGGTCTTCAGCGAAAGCAACTCGACTTGGGCGCCCGCCTCTTGCAGCGCCGCGCGTGGCTGTTCGAGTTCTACCTTTTCTACGCCATCGGCGGCGAGAATCGCGACTATCTTGCCCTGCAATTCATTGGCCATAGCTATTCCCCTTCACCCGCCCTTTCGATTACGTCGGATTGAGGATGACTTTGGTGCAGCGGTCCCTCTTTGTTTTAGGTATTCGATCATCGTCGACTCTCCTTGCCTTGCGGCGAACACACATCGGGCAAAGCTGCTGCAAGACAGCCGCTTTGCAGGTCAACAGGTAGTCGGCACTGCTAGCCGGTGTTCGCGCGGCACACGGCCCGTACGACCGGAGCGCACGATGGGAGCCGGATACCCGGGCAGCTACCGCCCAAACGTGGGATTAGTTCGCTGCGTTACGCAGCGCGGCAAGCAAAGGTTCGGCGGCTTCCTTCAGGAAGAGGTCCTGCGATTCCCCGCCGACCTGGACCAGCGCCACGTCGGTGAACCCCGCCTCCCAATAGGGCCGGACGGCCTCCACGATCGCATCGAGGTCGGGACCGCAGGGGATGGCATCGGCAACGTCTTCAGGCCGGACGAATTGGGTCGCGCCGGCGAAACCGGCGGGCGTCGGCAGGTCGGCGTTGACCTTCCAGCCGCCGGCGAACCAACGGAACTGCTCGTGGGCGCGTTTGACGGCGGTGTCGCGATCGGGGTCCCAGCACACCGGTATCTGGCCGACCACGCGGCCACCGCCGGCGAGGTTGGCGGCCTGACGCGCGGCGTGCCAGGCGTCGACGAGCTCCCCGTCGGGCTCCACCGCGACGAAGTGGTCGGCGAGGCGGGCGAATCGGTCGATGGCCTTGGTGCCGCCCACCGCCACCGCGATGCCAACGGGGACCTCGGGCACGTCCCACAGGCGGGCGGAGTCCACCTGGAAGTAGTCGCCACGGAAGTTCACCAGCTGGCCGCCGAACAGCTCGCGGATGATCTTGATGGCTTCGCGCAGCATGTCCTGCCGGCGATCGACGGTCGGCCAGCCCTTGCCGACGATGTGCTCGTTGAGGTTCTCGCCGCTGCCCAGGCCCAGGGTGAACCGGCCGTCGGACAGGATCTGCACGGTGGCGGCCTGCTGCGCGACGACGGCCGGGTGATACCGCATGGTGGGGCACGTCACGTAGGTGTAGAGATCCACGCGTTCGGTGGCGTGCGCCACCGCGCCCAGCACCGCCCAGGCGTTGGGTGCATGCCCTTGCGATGTCAGCCAGGGGGAGAAGTGGTCGCTGCACACCTCGAAGTCGAACCCGCGCTCTTCGGCCGAAACAGCGTGCCGAACAAGGTCTTTGGGTCCACTCTGCTCGGTCATCAGAGTGTAGCCAAAATTCGTCATGTTCCTATACTTACCCCGGTCCGCGGGGCGCAAACCGCGTCAGTCCGCGGTGGTGATGGAGTCCCCGGTGACACCGGCCGCCCGGCGGGCGGCGAGCCTGCGCTTCTGCGGCTCGATCGTGTAGCGGGGGTGGCGGGCCGACTCCAGGCCCGCCTCGAAGAAACCGAGCCTCAGCATTGCCGACGCCGTCAGCAACGTGACGCCGGACACGGCGGCGACACCACGGTGTCGCCCGCCGAGCAACGCGCCCAAACCGCCCGCGGCGGCGAGCCGTTCGCTCCATGCCAGCAGCCGCCCGGGCCTGCCCCGATGCAGCGGTTCTCTGGTCACCGGGTCCATCCGGTACTCCGTGAACCTGGCGGAGATCAGGTCACCGATCGCGCCGATGACGGCCAGGCTGCGGGCGGGCCCTGCCTCGGAGACCGGGGTCGTGATCATCGCCAGCCCCGATGCGGCCAGGCTCGCCGAGCTGACGAACACGAAGGGCAGGTCTTTATACGCAGCGTTCCACGTTGGGGTCGCGGTGTCGGTGAGCAGCACCGAGGTGTAGACCGCCAGCGGCGCCGCGAACACGGCGGCTTCCAATCCGGCCGGTCCCTCCACGGCGCGCAGAACGGGCCGCAATGGGCCCAACGGGATTCGCTCGCCGGTCATGCGGTCGACCTCGGAGACAGCGGCAATACCGATGCCGGCGCTGAAGAAGCTGAGAATCCACGAGCCAATGCTCATCGGCGAGGTCAGTTTGACAGTCCGCAGCATGTTGACGAACCGCTCGGGCCGGCCCAGGTCCTTCACCAGCGCGACCGCGCCCACCATCACCGCGATCAGAGCGGACAGCCTTGTGTTGCGGCGCAATGTGTTTCGCCCGGTGAGCTGGGCCCCGGCCGCCAGCAGACCGGACCCACCGGCGACGCCGCCCAGAAAAAGGTACGCCGCAACTTCGTGTCCCCATGGCGCGGGCTTGACCACCGGGCGTCCGTAATACGAGGTGAACTCGGCTTCGGGGACCATCGGCATCTCGCGTGAACCATCTCCGCTGCCCCGACGGCCCGCGCGCTTGCCTTTCCGGCGCTTGCCGCCCTCGGGCTCCGGCGGGCGGAAGCTGTCGAATTCGGAAGTACTCACCGACTCCTCCAGAAAGCCCATGCGGCCGCGCCGACCATGCCGGCCGCGGCTACGCCGGCGCGCTTGAACATGGTCACCAGGTCAGCCGTGCACACCCGCGGGTCGGGCGGCAGGCCGTAGACCTCCGGCTCGTCGAGCAGCAGGAAGATCGACCCGGTGCCGCCCACGCCGTCGTGCTCGTTGGCGCCGTAGAGGCGCGCCTCGGTCAGGCCCTGGGCATGCAACGCGGCGACCCGTTCCCGGGCCGTGATTACCAGGTCGTCGTGGTCGCCGAACTTGATCGACGTCGTCGGGCAGGTCTGGGCGCACGCCGGGATCTGGTCTTCGACCAGGCGGTCGTAGCAGAGGGTGCATTTCTGGGCCTGCCGGCCCGCGTCGACAAGGCGGTGCACACCATCGAGGAGTGGCTGGCCGCCGAGCCCTTTCGGGCACCGGAGGCCGACGAACTGGCCGAGCTCAAGCTCGGGTCCCGGGAGCTGGCCGCGGCGGTGCGCGCCGGGCGGCTGACCCGGATCGCCGACGGCGTCGTGCTGGGATCCGGCGCGCTGGACCGGGCGGCCGGCGTCCTCGCGACGCTGCCGCAGCCGTTCACCGTCAGCGACGCGCGCCGCGCGCTCGGCACCACTCGGCGCGTCGCCGTGCCGTTGCTGGAGCAGCTCGACGCCCGACGCGTCACCAGGCGGGCCCCGGACGGCACGCGGGTGGTGGTCTCACCCGGCTAGCTACAGCCGCTCCTTGACCGCCGTCGACAATCGGGCCCCGTCGGCCTTGCCGGCCGCGATCGCGGTGGCCGCCTTCATCACCATCCCCATCTGCTTCATGCTCGGGCGCTCGCCGATCTCCTCGGCGACCTGGGCGATGGCGGTGTCGGCGACGTCGGCCAGTTCGGCCTCGGTCAGTGGAGTCGGCAAATATTCGTCGATGACCCGCGCCTCGGCGTGCTCGTTGGCGGCGAGCTCCCCGCGGCCGTTCTGGGTGTAGATCTCCGCTGACTCGGCACGCTTGCGGGATTCCCTGGCCAGCACCTTGATCACTTCGTCGTCGGAGAGGTCTCTGGCCACTTTGCCGGAGACTTCCTCGGTCTGGATCGCGGCGAGCAGAAGGCGCAGGGTCGCCGTGCGCAGCTTGTCCTTGCTCTTCATCGCATCGGTCAGGTCGGCCCGCAGCCGGGATTTGAGTTCGGCCATGCCAGAGACGCTACGCGCCGGCAGCCTGGCCATGATTGAGAAATGCCCGAACCACCGACAGGATGGAACCCATGACGAACGACGGGCCCGCCCGCAAACACCGCGGAACATGGTGAGCGCGCCGCCACCTGGCTATCCGGTTGGCCCGCCACCGGGTTACGGCCCCCCACCCGGCTACGGCCCCCCACCCGCCTACGGGCCTCCAGCGGGATACGGGCCGCCGCCCGGCTACGGACCTCCAGCGGGATACGGGCCGCCACCGGCTTGGCAATACGCTCCGCCGCAGCTGGTCCCGGGAGCGATCAAACCCGGAATCATCCCGCTGCGACCGCTGACCCTGGGGGACATCTTCAACGGCGCGGTCGGCTACGTCCGGGCCAATCCGAAGGCGGCGCTGGGGCTGACCGCCATCGTGGTGGTGGCCATTCAAATCATCACTAAGGTCGCCTTCTTCGGGCCGTTGGCGGCCTACGGCAGGTTGACCACCGATCGGGCCGACGAGCTGACCACCGGGGTCATTGGCGCGTGGTTGACGTCGGTGGGCGCCGGCGCTCTGGTGGCCTGGCTGGGCGGCATGTTGCTGTCCGGGATGCTTACCGTCATCGTCGGGCGGGCGGTGTTCGGCACGCCGATCACCATCGGGGAAACGTGGACCAAGATCCGCGGCCGGCTGCTGCCGTTGCTGGGCCTCGCAGCCCTGGAGGGCGCCGCGCTGGCCGTCATCGCGGGCCTCGTTGCGGTGATCGTCGCGGTGCTGGCGGCCATCGGCAGTGCCGCGGCGGTGGTCGTCCTGGGCCTGCCGCTGGCGCTGGCCGTGATCGCATTGCTGGTGTACCTGTACACCGTGGTGTCGTTCGCCCCCGTGCTGATCGTGCTGGAGCGGCTGCCCGTCCTGGATGCCATCACCCGATCGTTCGCGCTGATCCGCAACGGCTTCTGGCGGGTGCTGGGCATCCGGCTGCTGACGTTCCTGGTGACATCGGTTGTCGGGGGGGCGGTCGCGGTGCCGTTCAACATCGTCAGCCAGTTCTTTCTGATCACCTCGTCCGCCGCGGCCTTCCTGGTCGGCACCGCGGTCGCGTCGGTGGGCGGCGCGATCGGCGAGATCATCACCGCGCCTTTCAACGCCGGAGTCATCGCGCTGCTCTACACCGACCGCCGCATGCGGGCCGAGGCATTCGACCTGGTGCTGCAGACCGGCGCCGCCGGCGGGCCGTACGCGGCCGCTTCCACCGATAACCTCTGGCTGACGCGGCCGGTCTGAGGACGAGCAGACAGTGCCTTCCATCGACATCGACCGCGATGCCGCACACCAGGCCGCCCAGGACGAGCTCAACAAACCGATCTACCCCAAGGGCTCGGCCGGGGAACAAATAGCCGAATGGCTCAACGAGACGATTTACCGCCTGCTGCAGAAGACCGCCTCACTACCGGGCGGATGGCTCACGGCGACGGTGCTTTTCATCATGCTGGGCATCGCACTGGCGGCCGCCATTCACATCGCGCGGCGAACCATGCGCACCGACCGCGGCGGCGACTACCGGTTGTTCGAAGCCGCGCAACTCACCGCGGCCCAGCATCGTGCGACCGCCGAAAGCTATGCGGCGCAAGGTGAGTGGGCCGCGGCGATTCGTCACCGACTACGGGCGGTCGCCCGCCAGCTCGAGGAGACCGGCATACTGAACCCGGCCCCCGGCCGCACCGCCAACGAACTGGCCTCCGACGCCGGCGCCGCCTTGCCCCACCTTGCCGACGAATTATCGCAGGCGGCAACGGCTTTCAACGACGTCACCTACGGTGAGCAACCCGGAACGCAGAGCGCATACCAGATGATCGCCGAGCTCGACGACCACCTGCGGTCCCGCTCGGCCGCCGTCCCCGCGGGGCCGGGGCAACCCGCCGCGCCCGACTCGTGGGCGCAGGTGCGGTGATGGCGACCATCCGGCGTTCCGAAACCGCCGGTCCGACCGCGGTACAGCGCTGGCGATCCTGGCGCTGGGTGATCCTCACCCTGGTCGTGCTCGCCGTCATCGCCGGCGTCGACGCCTACCTGACCGCGCCCCGGCCCGGCGCTCGCATGGATCCGGCGTCAACGGATCCCGACGGCGCCCATGCGCTGGTGGCGCTGCTGCGCGGCGGCGGCGTCGACGTCGTGGTCGCCGACGGCATCGCCGACGTCGAACGGGCGGCGCGGCCCGACGCGCTGATCCTGGTGGCGCAGAGCCAATACCTGACCGGCCCGCTGCTGGACCGGCTGGCGAAGTCGCCCGGCGACCTGCTGCTGGTGGAACCTACCGCCCGGACCCGCGAGGCCCTGATGCCCGGCCTGCGCGTCTCGGCGGCCGGCACCTTCGACACGGACCCCAATTGCACTCTGCGCGAGGCCACTCGGGCCGGGCCGGTGCGATTCGGGCCCAGCGACACCTACCGCGCGACCGACGGACAGGCGATGACCCGTTGCTACGACGGCGCGCTGATCCGCTTCCGGGAGGGCGGGCGGACCATCACCGCGGTCGGCAGCACCGACTTCCTGACCAACGGCGCGCTGTTGCAGGCGGGCAACGCCGCCCTGGCGATGAACCTCGCGGGCGCCCGGCCCCGGCTCGTCTGGTATGCGCCCCACCGCGTCGAGGGTGAATCACCGCCGCCCGGCTCGATTTACGACCTCATCCCGCAGAACGTGCCGTGGATCGTCTGGCAGCTGTGCCTGGTCGTGCTGCTGGTCGCCCTGTGGCGGGGCCGCCGGCCCGGCCCGCTGGTCGCCGAGGAGCTACCCGTCGTGGTGCGCGCGTCGGAGACCGTCGAGGGCCGCGGCCGGCTTTACCGTTCCCGCCGGGCGCGCGACCGCGCCGCCGCGGCGCTGCGCACCGCCACATTGCAGCGGCTGCTGCCCCGGCTCGGTCTGAACACCGGGGCGTCGGCGCCGGCGGTGGCGGCCGCGGTGGCCGGCCGCAGCGGGGCCGATCCGGCATTCGTTTCCTACCAGCTGTTCGGCCCACCCCCGGCGACCGACCACGACCTGCTACAACTTGCCCGTGCGCTCGACGACATCGAAAGGCAGGTCACACGGACGTGACACAGTCCCCTTCCAGCCCGCAAGCCTCTCTTGCCCAGACCCCCACCGCTGAAGCGGCGCGAGATGCGCTGCTGGCGTTGCGCGCCGAACTCGCCAAGGCCGTCGTCGGGCAGGAGGGCGTGGTCAGCGGCCTGGTGATCGCGCTGCTGTGCCGCGGTCATGTGCTGTTGGAAGGCGTTCCGGGCGTGGCGAAGACGCTGCTGGTGCGGGCGTTGGCCGCCGCGCTGCGGTTGGAGTTCAAGCGGGTGCAGTTCACCCCGGACCTGATGCCCGGCGACGTGACGGGTTCGCTGGTGTACGACGCGCGCACCGCCGCGTTCGCGTTCCGGCCCGGCCCGGTGTTCACCAATTTGCTGTTGGCCGACGAGATCAACCGGACCCCGCCGAAAACCCAGGCCGCGCTGCTCGAGGCGATGGAAGAGCGCCAGGTCAGCGTGGAAGGCCACGCCCAGCCGCTGCCCGACCCGTTCATCGTCGCCGCGACCCAGAACCCCATCGAATACGAGGGCACCTACCAGCTGCCCGAAGCGCAGCTGGACCGCTTCCTGCTCAAGCTGAATGTGACGCTGCCTCAGCGGGATTCGGAGATCGCCATCCTCAGCCGGCACGCCCAGGGCTTCGACCCCCGCGACCTGTCGGCGATCAACCCGGTGGCCGGGCCCGCCGAGCTGGCGGCCGGCCGCGACGCCGTGCGGCACGTGCTGGTCGCCGGCGAGGTACTCGGCTACATCGTCGACATCGTCGGGGCCACCCGCTCCTCCCCTGCGCTGCAGCTGGGCGTCTCGCCGCGCGGGGCGACCGCGCTGCTGGCCACGGCCCGTTCCTGGGCCTGGTTGTCCGGCCGCAACTACGTCACCCCCGACGACGTGAAGGCCATGGCCCGCCCGACAATGCGGCACCGGGTGATGCTGCGCCCCGAGGCCGAGCTCGAAGGGGCCACGCCCGACGGCGTGCTCGACGGAATTTTGGCGTCGGTTCCGGTGCCCCGCTAGTGGTCCTGACCGGACGCACCGGGCTGGTCGCACTGATTTGCGTCCTGCCCATCGCACTGTCGCCTTGGCCGGCAAGGACTTTCCTCGTTCTGCTGGTCACGCTGGTGATCGTGGTGATCGTGGACATCGGGCTGGCGGCCAGCACCCGCAAATTGCGCTACGTCCGTTCCCCGGATCGCTCCGCCCGGCTCGCTCAGCAAGTGGACGTCGGGCTGCTGATCCACAACGACGGTCGGCGGCGGTTCCGCGGTCAGGTCCGCGACGCCTGGCCGCCCAGCGCCGGCGCGCGGCCCCGCATCCATCCCGTGAACATCCCCGCGGGGCAGCATCAGCACGTCCAGTCCCAGCTGCGGCCGGTCCGCCGCGGCGAGCAGCGCGCGGCGGTGGTCACCGCCCGATCCATCGGCCCGCTGGGGCTGGCGGGACGGCAGGGGTCGCAGGGGGTGCCGGGCCTGCTTCGGGTGTTGCCGCCCTTCCTGTCCCGCAAGCACCTGCCGGCGCGGCTGGCCAAACTGCGCGAGATCGACGGGCTGCTGCCGACGCTGATCCGTGGACAGGGAACCGAATTCGATTCACTGCGCGAGTATGTCGTCGGTGACGACGTGCGGTCGATCGACTGGCGCGCAACCGCGCGCCGCGCCGACGTCGTCGTCCGCACCTGGCGGCCCGAACGTGACCGGCGGGTGATGATCGTGCTCGACACGGGGCGCACCGCGGCCGGCCGGGTCGGCGTCGATCCGACCGCCGCCGATCCCGCGGGCTGGCCCCGGCTCGACTGGTCGATGGATGCCGCGCTGCTGCTGGCGGCGCTCGCGTCGCGGGCCGGCGACCACGTCGACTTCCTCGCCCACGACCGGGTCAGCCGGGCCGGCGTGTTCGGCGCCTCGCGCACCGAACTGCTCGCCCAGCTGGTCGAGGCGATGGTCCCCTTGCAACCGGCGCTACTCGAAACCGATTGGACCGCAATGGTTTCCGCCATCGCGCGGCGGGTGCGCCGCCGGTCACTGGTGGTGCTGCTGACCGACCTCAACGCGACCGCGCTCGACGAGGGCTTGCTGCCGGTGCTGGCGCAGTTGTCGGCGAAACACCATCTGATGCTGGCCGCGGTCGCCGACCCTCGCGTCGACCAAATGGCTGCCGGGCGTTCGGATCCGGCCGCCGTCTACGACGCGGCGGCCGCCGAACGATCCCGCAACGACCGCCGCGCGATCGCCACGCGGCTGCGCCGCAGCGGGGTGGAAGTCGTCGACGCCCCGCCCACCGAACTGGCCCCCGCCCTGGCCGACCGGTACCTGGCGATGAAAGCCACCGGTAGGCTTTAAACCGCCTCAGCCCGTGGGGATCACGTCGGGCGCGTCTTCGATGTCGCCGGTCTCTCCGGCCTTCGCCGCGCGACGACCGAAATACACGATGTAGGCCAGGAACGCCGCCTCTGCGATGATCCCGATGCCGACCCGAACGAACGTCGGCAGCGGCGAGGGCGTCACCAAGGCTTCGATCAGCCCGGAGACCAACAGCACGCCCACCAGTCCGATCGCGACCGACACGACGGCGCGGCCCTGTTCGGCAAGCACTTGTCCGCGGGGCCGGTCGCCGGGCGAGATCACCGACCACCCCAGCCGCATCCCCGCCGCCCCCGCAAGGAACACCGCCGTGAGCTCCAGCAGCCCGTGCGGAACCAGCAGCCCGAGCAGGACGCCGCCCTTGCCGGCCTGGAACATCAGCCCGGAGATCAGTCCCAGGTTGGCAGCGTTTTGGAACAGCACGATCGGAATCGGCAGCCCCAGCAGGACGGACAACGCGATGCACTGCGCGGAAACCCAGGAGTTGTTCACCCAGATCTGCAGCGCGAACGCTGCGGCGGGATGTTCGCTGTAGTAGGAGGCGATGTCGTGGTTGACCAATTGTTCGATGTCGCTTGGTGTTCCGGCGGCCGACTGCACCTCCGGATTGCCGGTCACCCAGAACGCGATGACCACGACCACGGCGAAAAACGCCGCCGCCGTGCCTAGCCACCACCGCCGCGACCGGTACGCGACCACCGGGAAAGACACCGTCCAAAACCGGGCGAACGTACTGCTCAACGGCGCGTGGGCGCCGGTCACCACGGAACGGGCGCGCGCGACCAGGCTCGAGAGCCGACCGATCAACACCGAATCCGACGAGGCCGATCGCAGCATCGACAGGTGGGTGGACACCCGCTGGTACAGCTCGACGAGCTCGTCGACCTCGGCGCCGGTCAGCGAGCGACGCCTCCCGACCAGCCGGTCGAGGCGGTCCCACGTACCGCGATGGGCCAGCACGAATGCGTCGACGTCCACCCTGCGCAGCCTAATCGCCCTGTACCGTTCGGTGTTATGTCGGAGGTGGTGACCGGCGACGCCGTCGTGCTCGATGTGCAGATCGCCCAGTTGCCGGTGCGGGCCGTGAGCGCACTGATCGATATCGCCGTGATCGTCGTCTGCTATCTGCTCGGCCTGATGTTGTGGGCCGCCACGCTGACCCAGTACGACTCCGCGCTGAGCGCCGCCGTCCTGCTCATCTTCACGGTGGTGGCGATCGTCGGCTATCCCGTGGTGCTCGAAACGGCGACGCGCGGGCGCTCGGTGGGCAAGATCGCGATGGGCCTGCGCGTGGTGTCCGACGACGGCGGCCCAGAACGCTTCCGGCAGGCCGTGTTTCGGGCCCTGGCGTCGGTGGTGGAGATCTGGATGCTGTTCGGGAGCCCCGCCGTGATCTGCAGCATCCTGTCGCCGAAGGCCAAGCGGATCGGCGACATCTTCGCCGGCACGGTCGTCGTGAACGAACGCGGACCCCGCCTGGGTCCCCCTCCGGTGATGCCGCCTTCGCTGGCCTGGTGGGCATCGTCACTGCAGCTTTCCGGCCTGTCCGCCGGCCAAGCCGAGGTCGCGCGCCAATTCCTTTCGCGGGCAACACAACTCGATCGCCAGTTACGTCAGCAGATGGCATACCGCATCGCCGGTGACGTGGTGTCCCGCATCGCCCCGCCGCCCCCGCCCGGCGCCCCGCCGGAACTGGTGCTCGCCGCCGTGCTCGCCGAACGACACCGCCGCGAACTGGCCCGGCTTCGTCCCGCTATGCCGCCCGCAGGTCCCGCGCCGTGGCCATCCTGGCCGGGCGCGCCGCCACAGCAGGCGGTCCCATGGCCGGACCAGGGAGCGCCGCAGCCCGCTCCCTGGCCGCCGGCGGCGCCACCCAATTCCGCGCCGGGCGGTTTCTCGCCGCCCGGCTGACGGCCGCGCTAACCGGAGACGCTCGCCGCCATGAGGGCGACATCGGCGACCAACAGCGCCCACCCGCACAACGGAACGGCGATGCCGCCGCGGCGCTTCGCGGTGAAAAGCGAAATGACGATGACGACCACGGCGACCGCGGGCGCACCGTAGAACGCGACCCCGAAATTGATCCCGCCGTGGCCCAGGTTGGGGCAACTGCGGTCGCTGCAGCCGTCGGTACTCATCACCGCGCCAAGGGCGAAAAGCATCACGATGGCGGCGGCGGGCACCGTCGCCAGCGCCAGGCCCCAGTTGACCCATGGCCAAACGTTGCGCCCGCGATCGCTGCCACCCTGCGCGGGGCCGGTCGCGGTGGAGGTCCCGCTGCCCACCCCCACATTGGGGTTATCAGCGTTCATCCCAGAGTTCCTACCCGCCGCCTGTGGAGCGCAAACCGGGCCGCGCCGTCCGGCCTGGTGAGCGCGCCGGCATGCGAACACCGCAGGTCATCGGGCCGCTAGGCGCCGCCGCGCTCTCCACCGTTGCATCGCGATAGTTTCCGATATATCGTGATACTTCGAAGCGCACGGTGCGCTTCCCCTCAAGACGTAAGGAACAGACATGAACAACCCATTCACCCCCGCAGGCGGCCCGTTCGCCGGCCGCCCCGGTTTCGGCCTCGGACCCGACACACAACGGCGCGCCCTGCACGGCGCCAAGCGGCGCGCCCGCCAGGAGTTCTTCGAACACCTCCGCGAGCACGCCCCCGACCACGACGGTCCCCTGGGCTTCGGTCCTGGATTCGGGCCCGGGTTCGGCCCGGGTTTCGGTCCGGGGTTCGGCTTCGGGCCGGGCGGCCGGCGTGCCGGATGGCGCCGTGGCGGCCCCGGCCGCGGCAAGCGCGGTGACGTCCGTGCGGCCATCCTGGCGCTGCTGGTCGAGCGGCCGATGCACGGCTACGAGATGATCCAGCAGATCGCCGAACGCAGCAACGGGATCTGGAAGCCCAGCCCCGGCTCGGTCTATCCGACGCTGCAGTTGTTGACCGACGAGGGCCTGATCACCGCCAGCGAAAGCGAGGGCAGCAAGAAGCTCTTTGAGCTGACCGAGCAGGGCCGCGCCGCGGCCGAGAAGGTCGAGACCCCGCCGTGGGACGAGATCGCCGAAGGCGCCGACCCGGGTCATATGAACCTGCGGGCGGCCGTCGGTCAGTTGTTCGGCGCGGTCGCGCAGTCCGCGCACACCGCCACCGCTGAGCAGCAGCAGCGCATTGTCGAAATCCTCAACAATGCGCGGCGCGAGGTCTACGGCATCCTCGGCGAAGACTGAGCCCCGACGAACGGACCCTGGATCAGGTTACGTCGACCCAATCCAGGGTCCGCTGCACCGCCTTAAGCCAACCCGCGTATCCGGCTGCGCGCTGTTCGTCGTTCCAGGCCGGCGTCCAGCGCTTGTCCTCATGCCAGTTGGCCCGCAGGTCGGACGGATCGGCCCAGAACCCCACCGCCAAACCCGCCGCGTAGGCCGCGCCCAGCGCGGTCGTCTCGGCGACCACCGGACGCACCACGTCGACGCCGAGCACGTCGGCCTGAATCTGCATGCACAGGTCGTTGCCGGTGACGCCGCCGTCGACCTTCAACACCTCAAGGCGCACACCGGAATCCGCCGCCATCGCGTCCACCACGTCGCGGCTCTGGTAGCAGATCGCCTCCAGCGTCGCGCGGGCCAGGTGCGCGTTGGTGTTGAACCGGGACAGCCCTACGATCGCGCCGCGGGCATCGGATCGCCAGTAGGGGGCGAACAGCCCGGAAAACGCCGGGACGAAATAGACTCCGCCGTTGTCGGCGACCTGACGCGCCAGCGACTCGCTCTGCGCGGCGCCGCTGATGATGCCCAGCTGATCACGCAGCCACTGCACCGCAGCACCGGTGACCGCGATCGAACCCTCAAGCGCGTAAACGGGTTTGGCGTCCCCGAATTGGTAGCAGACGGTGGTCAGCAGCCCGTTGTTCGATCGCACGATCGTCTCCCCGGTGTTGAGCAGCAAGAAGTTTCCGGTGCCGTAGGTGTTCTTCGCCTCGCCCTCCGACAGGCACACCTGACCCACCATCGCCGCGTGCTGGTCGCCGAGAACCCCGGTGACCGGCACCTCGCCGCCGACCGGCCCGGCATGCGCGGAGACGCCGTACGGCTGCGGCGACGACGACGGGGCGATGGCCGGCAGCATCGCACGCGGGATGGAGAAGAACGACAACAACTCGTCGTCCCAGTCCAGGGTTTCCAAGTCCATCAGCATCGTCCGGCTGGCATTGGTCACATCGGTGACGTGCACGCCGCCGCGCGGGCCTCCGGTCAGATTCCACAGCACCCACGTGTCGGGGGTGCCGAACAGGGCGTCACCGCTCTCGGCGGCCTCCCGCACCCCGTCGACGTTCTCCAGGATCCACTGCAATTTGCCGCCGGAGAAGTACGTCGCCGGCGGCAGGCCCGCCTTGCGGCGGATCACCTCGCCGCGACCGTCTCGTTCCAGCGCCGACGCAATACGGTCGGTGCGGGTGTCCTGCCAGACGATCGCGTTGTAATAGGGCCGCCCGGTGCGCCGATTCCACACCAGCGTGGTTTCCCGCTGATTCGTGATGCCAAGCGCGGCAATGTCTTTGGCAGCCAGGTTGGCCCGGTTCAACACCGACACCAGCACCGACGAGGTGCGCTCCCAGATTTCGACCGGGTCGTGTTCGACCCAGCCCGCGCGGGGCAGGATTTGTTCGTGCTCGAGTTGATGGCGAGCCACTTCAGCACCGTCGTGATCGAAGATCATGCAGCGAGTGCTGGTGGTTCCCTGGTCGATGGCGGCTACGAACTCAGCGGACTCGGCCAACTGCTCTCCTCCACCCGTGCGGGGACACTTCCGGAGTCCATCATGGCCTGCCGGACCCGACAAGCGACAGCGCAGGTCGGCCGCGTAGCTTGCGTTACCGCCGGTAACCCTGTTCCATCGGCGGTGTGGGCGAAGAGGTCAGGCGCACCACGTACAACAGCGCACATCGGCGGGCATACCGGCGCAAGGTCCAGCTATGCCTGGACGTCTTGGAGACGATGCTGGCGCGGTCGCACTTCGACTCGGATAAGCCGCTCACCGGCATGGAGATCGAGTGCAACCTCGTCGACGCCGACTATCAGCCGGCGATGTCGAATCGCGACGTGCTGGACGCCATCGCGGATCCGGCGTTCCAGCCGGAATTGGGCGCCTACAACATCGAATTCAACGTGCCGCCCCACGCGCTGCCCGGACACACCGCCCTGGATCTGGAGGGGGAGGTGCGGGCCAGCCTGAACGACGCAGAGATCAAGGCCGGCGCGGGCGGGGCGCACATCGTGATGATCGGGATCCTGCCCACCCTGATGCCCGAACATCTGGCCTCCGGCTGGATGAGCGACTCGAGGCGGTACACGGCGCTCAACGACTCGATCTTCACCGCCCGCGGCGAAGACATCCCGATCAACATCTCCGGCCCCGAACCGCTGAGCTGGCGGGCCGTGTCGATAGCGCCCGAATCCGCTTGCACCAGCATCCAATTGCACCTGCAGCTGGCCCCGGAAACGTTCGCCGCCAACTGGAACGCTGCCCAGGTGGTGGCCGGCCCGCAGCTGGCGCTGGGCGCCAACTCGCCGTACTTCTTCGGCCACCAGCTCTGGGCCGAGACCCGCATCGAGGTGTTCACGCAGTCCACCGACACCCGGCCCGAGGAGCTCAAGTCCCAGGGCGTGCGCCCGCGGGTGTGGTTCGGCGAAGGGTGGATCACCTCGGTCCTCGACTTGTACCAAGAGAACATCCGCTACTTCCCCTCCCTGCTGCCCGAGGTGTCCGACGAGGATCCGGTCGCCGAGCTGGCCGCCGGGCGGGCACCGCACCTCCCCGAATTGCGGCTGCACAGCGGCACCGTGTACCGGTGGAACCGGCCGGTCTACGACGTGGTCGACGGGCGCCCGCACCTGCGGCTGGAGAACCGGGTGTTGCCGGCCGGCCCGACCGTCGTTGACATGCTGGCCAATTCGGCCTTCTTCTACGGCATGCTGCGCAGCCTCTCCGAGGACGACAATCCCCTGTGGGCCGGCATGGACTTCGCTGCGGCACAAGCGAATTTCCTCGAGGCGGCGCGCGACGGCATCGACGCCCGGCTGCATTGGCCGGGTCTGGGTGACGTCACAGCGACCGCACTGGTGCTGGACACGTTGCTGCCGATCGCCGACGAGGGGCTGCGCCGCTGGGGCGTGGATGCCGAGGTGCGGGACCGGTTCCTCGGCGTCATCGAGGGCCGCGCCAGGACGCGCCGCAACGGCGCCAGCTGGCAGGTGTCCACCGTGCGCGCGCTGGAAGACGGTGGCCTGACCCGGCCCGCGGCGCTGGCCGAGATGCTGCGCCGGTACTGCGAGCACATGCACGCCAACGAACCGGTGCACACCTGGGAGGCCTGACCGCGGGGTACGTTGAAAGCCATGACGGGCGATCAAGTTATGGACTGGGACAGCGCATACCGTGAGCAGGCCCACTTCGAGGGTCCGCCGCCGTGGAACATCGGTGAGCCGCAACCGGAACTGGCCGCACTGGTCGCGGCCGGAAAATTCCGCAGCGACGTGCTCGACGCCGGGTGCGGGTTCGCCGAACTGTCGTTGGCGCTGGCCGCCCAGGGCTACACCGTGGTCGGAGTCGACCTCACGCCGACCGCCGTCGCGGCGGCCACCAAGGCCGCCCGGGAGCGCGGCTTGACCACGGCCAGCTTCGTGCAGGCCGACATCACGTCGTTCGGTGGCCACGACGGACGGTTCTCCACCGTCGTCGACAGCACGCTGTTTCACTCGCTGCCGGTCGAGGGCCGCGACGGCTACCTGAGCTCCATCCACCGCGCGGCGGCTCCGGGGGCCAGCTTGTTCGTGCTGGTGTTCGCCAAGGGCGCCTTTCCCGCCGAGATGGAGCCGAAGCCCAACGAGGTGGACGAAGACGAACTTCGCGCGGCGGTGAGCAAGTACTGGGAGATCGACGAGATTCGCCCGTCTTTCATCCTTTCCAACGTCGTCGAGATTCCCAACGCGCCCTTCGAATTTCCGCCGCATGATCGCGACGAGAAGGGCCGGATGAAGATGCCGGCCTACCTGCTGACGGCGCACAAAGCGGGTTAGTCCCTAAGCAGATGTCGCCGCCGTCGCGGCGATCAGCGCCTCGGCGAAGGTCTCCACATCGTCGGCCGTAGTGTCGACGTGCGGCGAGATCCGCAGCACCGGCCCGGCCAGCGCCAGGGGCGCCCGCTGCACGCCGACGAAGGTGGTCAGGATCCGCCGCTCGGCAAGCAGCCACGACCGCACCGCTTGCGGATCGGCGCCGTCGACCGGGGCCAGGGTGGTGATGGCGCTGGGCTCGTCGACCTCTTCGACCACCGCCCAGCCGGCCACATCGGCCAGCACCCGGCGGCTGGCGCCGCCCAGCTCGGCCAGCCGCGCGCGCACGGCCTGTGGCCCGTACGCCAGGTGCTCCCCCAAGGCCATCGAAAAGCCAACGCGCGCGGCGATATTGGCTTCGCCGAACTCGAGTTGCCGGGCGACCGTGAAGGAGCCCGCGAGCCAATCCGGCGCCGCCAGCCTCGGGTGCAAGCCCTCCATCAGCTCGCAGCGCACCGCGAGCGCCCCGACACCGCGCGGCCCGGCGATCCACTTGCGCGACGACGCATAGGTCACGTCGGCGCCGACCGCGCAGTCCACCTGGCCCAGCGCCTGGGCGGCGTCGACGACGAGCGGCAGCCCCAACTCGCGGCACAGCCGCGCGATCATCGACAGCGGCTGCACCACACCGCTGTGGCTGCCGACCGCGGTCAGGTGGACCAGATCGGGCGGGTCGGCATCCAGCGCCAGCGCCGCGTCGTCGAGCGCGAGCCGGCCGTCCTCGAGCGTCGGCAGCAGCTGACGGTCGAACCCGTGGGCGGCCAGCAGCGCCAGGTTCGGACCGTATTCGCCCGGCAGGCACGCCACCCTACGGCGGTCCGCCGGCCAGCCGCCGAGCAGCAGATCCAGCGCGTTCAGCGAGCCGGTGGTGAACACCACCTCGGCGTCGGGCATGCCGGCCAGCGCGGCGAACGCGACGCGTCCGGCGTCGAGCGCGGGCGCGGCCGCCTCGGCCGCGACGTACCCACCGACTTCGGACTCGTTGCGCGCATGTTGGGCGGCGGCCTCGATCGCCGCCAGGCTCTGCCGCGAACAGGCCGCGCTGTCCAGGTGCAGCCCGGCCACCGGCGGGCGGGCCGCCCGCCATCGGTCCGCCAGCGAACCGCCGGCCGTCACTTCACGGCCAACGACAACCCGAAATCACCCGCGGCGTCCGTCCACCACCGGGTGCGACGCAGTCCCACGCCGGCCAGTTCGGCGCTCACCCCGTCCAGGCGGAACTTGCACGACACCTCGGTCAGCATCTCCTCTCCGGCGGAGAAATCGACGGTCAGGTCGAGCGCGTCGACGCGGACCCGCTGGCGGCGGCTGGCGCGCAGCCACATTTCGATGCGTTCCTCTTCGGCGTTCCACCGGGCCACGTGCTGGTAGGCCTCGACGTCGAAATCGGCGTCGAGTCGGCGGTTGATCACCGCCAGCACATTGCGATTGAACGCCGCCGTCACCCCGGCCGAGTCGTCATAGGCGCGCACCAGTCGGCCGGTGTCCTTGATCAGGTCCGTGCCCAGCAGCAGGCTGTCCCCCGGCCGCATCTGGGCGGACAGGCTCGAGAGGAACTGCGCGCGCGGGCCGGGCGTCAGGTTGCCGATCGTCGACCCCAGGAACACGAACAGGCGCCGCCCCCCGGTCGGGATCTCGGTCAGGTGTTCCTCGAAATCGCCGCAAACGGCGTTGATTTCCACGCCGACGTATTCCCGCTGGATGGCCCCCGCAGCCGTCGACAGTATGCCGGCATCGACGTCGAACGGGACGAACCTGCGCAGCGATCCGCGTTCGCGCAGCGCGTCGAGCAGCAGCCGGGTCTTCTCCGATGTTCCGCTGCCCAGCTCCACCAGGGTGTCGGCCTCGCTGGCCGCCGCGACTTCGGCCGCCCGCGCGCGCAGGATCTCGGCCTCGGCGCGGGTCGGATAGTACTCGGGCAACCGGGTGATCTGATCGAACAGATGGCTGCCAAGCGAATCGTAGAACCATTTGGGCGGCAACGACTTCGGCGTTTGCTGCAGGCCGTCGAACACATCCCGGCGCAACGCCCGGTAGGCGGAGTCGGCGGCCAAGTGGTTGGACAGTGTCAGCGTCATCGATAACCTTCCGAGTGATCCAGCGGGGTCAGCGCGACTCCCGTCGCCGTGACTTCGACGAGGTGGCGGTCCGGCACGTCCTCCCAGTCGGAGTCGTTGTCGTAGGGCTCGCTGGCCAGGACGACACCGTCCGCGCGGCGCAGGATGGACAACGTATCGCCCCAGGCCGTCGCCAGTAGGCGAGAGCCGTCGGCGGCCAGGATGTTCAGCCGGGCGTTCGGGTCGGCCGCCGCAATCTCGGCGATGGTCTCGCCTAGCGCGTCGAGGCCGCGTTCGAAAATGGCGGCCGCGAGTAGCGCACTGTCACAGACGGATTCGGCCTGCGACGGCGAGGGCAACACGGCGCGGTCGACCACCCCGTTGTGCGACAACAAC
The DNA here is from genome assembly GCA_963850895.1 of uncultured Actinomycetota bacterium. Taxonomy (GTDB): domain Bacteria; phylum Actinomycetota; class Actinomycetes; order Mycobacteriales; family Mycobacteriaceae; genus Mycobacterium. The sequence continues at coordinate 73,895 of CAWKNK010000021.1, forward strand.
CACTGGCCGTCGGTGAACGGCGCCGTCGCGCTGACGTCGATCGGCATGCCGACCGTCGCCGAACGCACCGCGGCCACCACGCAGTGGCTGCGCAGCGCCGGCGCGATGGAGTCGAACGAGGCGTCACCCCAGAGCGGCGCCTGGCTACGCCAGCGGCGGGGGGTGTCGCCTTCGTTAGAGCGATCGAAAAACCCGACGCCCCAACCGTCGGCGTTGAGCAGGCCGTGCTTCTGCCTGCGCGGGGCATATGACTGCACCCGCAGGCCGTACGGCGGGTCCAACATCAGCGAGGAGACGGTGACGTCGGCCCCGAGCCAGCCGAGGTGCCGGCACATCAGGCGAAATCCTCGACGTCCCAGGCCAACCGGACGCCGGAGAAGATCTGGCGCCGGATCGGATGGTCCCAGTTGCGGAAGCTCGGCCGCAGGATGGCGGCCTCCACGGCCCACGAGCCGCCGCGCAGCACCCGGTAGTCGCCGTCGAAGAACGGCTGCGAGTACCGCTCGTAGATCATCGGGGCGAATCCCGGCCAGGGCCGCAGCGGCGAGGTGGTCCACTCCCACACGTCGCCGAGCATCTGCTCCGCGCCGTACGCCGAGGCGCCGGCCGGGTACGCCCCGACGGGCGCCGGACGCAACGCGGTGCCGCCGAGGTTGGCGAGGGCATCGGACGGCGGCTGTGCTCCCCACGGGTAGCGGCGCCGGCTGTCGGCGGCCGGATCCCACGCGCAGGCCTTCTCCCATTCCATCTCGGTGGGCAGCCGGGCGCCGGCCCAGGCCGCATAGGCCTCGGCCTCGAAGTAGGTGACATGCTGCACCGGCTCGTCGGCGGGGATGTCTTCGACGTGGCCGAACCGGGTGCGCGTTCGCCCGTCCGGGCTCCAGAACTGTGGCGCGGTCAGGCCCGCGCGCTGGCGATGCTCCCAACCGCGCTCGGACCACCAGCGCGGCTGCAGGTACCCGCCGTCTTCGCTGAATTGCCGCCATTCGCCATTGGTGACCGGCACCCGCCCCATCCGGAACGCCGGCAGCTCGACGACGTGGGCGGGACGCTCGTTGTCCAACGAGTACGGTTCGCTCACGGCGTCCACGCCCAGCACGAACGGGCCGGCGGGCACCAGCACCGAAGTGCCGGCCAGCCCGGGCCGGCCGGCGGGCAGAGCCGCCTTGTCGCGCAGCAGCGGAGCGCCGCTGCGCAGGTTCAATGCCTGCAACATGGTCTCGTCGTGCTGGTTTTCGTGGCTGATCACCATCGCGTACACGAACGCCGCCGCGTCGCCCGCGGGGTCGTCGGGCAGGGCGTCGAGAGCATCGAGCGCGGCGGACCGCACGGTCTGGCAATACGCCCGCGCCCGCTCCGGGGAGAGCAGCGGCAATTCGACCCGGCTCGCGCGGGAGTGCACGAAGGCGTCGTAGAGCCCCTCGATGGCCGGCGGCAACATGCCGGGCCGGCCCGGGTCACCGCCACGCAGCAGCCACAGCTCCTCTTGCTGACCGATGTGCGCCAGGTCCCAAACCAGCGGGCTCATCAGGGGGTCGTACTGCCGGTACAGTTCGGCGTCGTCGAACTCGACCAGCCGCAACGTCCGCGTCCGCGTCCGCGCCAAATCGTCGGCAAGACTTGCTCGGAAAGTCACAGCCCCCCTTGCGCCAGTCGCGCCACCGTGGGCGCAATGCCCTGCTGAATCACCTGGTCGGAGAAGTCGTCGCCGGGACATCGGCCCCGCTCGACGGTGTCGACCAACCGCCGCATCGAATCGCCGAGCTCGGGCGGTGCCAGCTCGGCGGCGGCGGCCACGCACTTGTTGGCCGCGGCGTACAGCCGCCGGTCACGCAGACCCACCCGCGCCGCGGTGTCCCAGGCGGTGGCCACCGGCTCGACCGCCTCGGCCGCGATGTCGCCCGCGACCGGGTCGTCGAGCAGGGCCACCAGGGTGAACACCATGGCCGGCCAGAATTCGTCCGGCACGCTGTCGAGATAGCGGATTTCCAGCCACCGCCTCGGGCGCACCGGCGGAAACAGCGTGGTCAGGTGGTATTCCAGGTCGGCGACGGTGGGACGGCGATCGCCGAGCAACACCCGGCCGTCCACCCAGTCGGCGAAGGGCACCCAATGCGTGACCGCCACGGCGTCCGGGGTGTTCACCAGCATCACCGGTGCCTTGAGCGCGTAGCGCGCCCAGTCGGTGCCCGGGTCCTCGCCGCTGGCGCCCAGAATCGGCCCGCACCGCGCCGAGTCCATCTGGCCCCACACCCACTGCCGGGTGGACGCCCAGCCGGTGAACTCGCCGCGCAGCATCGGGGAGTTCGCGGCCATCGCGATCATGGTCGGTCCGAGCGCGTGTGCCAGCCGCACCCGGGCCGCCCAGCCGGCACGCGGCCCGGCGTCCAGGTTGACCTGAATGGACGCGGTGGACGTCATCATCGCCGCGCCCGCCTCACCCGAGCGGCTGGACGCGAAGAACTGCTCCATGGCGCGGTAACGCGCGCCCGGGTTGATGCGCTTGGGCGCCCGCAGCGGATCCGCCCCGAGAAAAGTCAGGCCCAGCCCGGCGTCGACGAACGCCGACCGCAGCACGGCTTGGTCGTGCCGCATCGCGTCGATGGCGGCCACCACCCCGTCGGCCGGCGGACCGGACAGCTCCACCGCACCGCCGGGTTCCACCGTGATCCGGCTGCCCCCCGGCAGCTCCGGCAGTAGCCCCAGAACCTCGGCGATCTCCTCCCAGGCGGGCCTGCGGTGCGGGTCGGCCGGGTCGTGGCAATGGGCTTCCATCTCGAGACCCACGCGCCCCAGGGGGCCGTCCACCAAGCAGCCGTCGGCGATGTAGCGCGCGGCGGCTTGGGAATCGACCATCTCGGGGCTGCCCAGCTCGGAGCCGGCGGTAGTGATAGCGGCGAACGTCATATCACTATCCCTTCGGGCCTGAGCAAGCCTGAACACCAGCCGGCGGACCACCTTCCCACCCAGCTAAGGGAACGCTAACCGCCACTACTTCATCTAACAGATGGCCCCGACATATTCCCGTTCGCGCCCAATTTCAAGCGTGCCCGACCCGGCCCCCGAAGCCGGCTCACTGACCCAGCGCATTCTGCATCGCCCCGGCCAGCACGTTGACCGCGGGCCCGGCGTTGCCAGATTGGCAGACCTTGGCCTGCAGCAACACATTTTCGCGCAGCCTGGTTTGATTGAAGCACCGCCGATCGGTGCCGGCCTCTTGCTTGGTCCAGTTCGCATCGGCAGGGCCGGGCGGCCCGCCGTCGAACGACCACACCTGCGTGGCGCCGTTGTCCAGATGCATCGCGGTGGTCTGGCCCGAGCAGCCCACCGTTCGATCCACCACTCGATGGAAAGCGCGGCCGGCGGCGTCATTGGTGGCAAACACCCCGACCACCTGCTTGACGAAGTGGGTTTGGTCGTTGGCCGACGTTTGCGTGACGGCACCGTTGAACGACGCCAGGTCGGGGTCGTCGTACACCTCGGGCAACCCGATGTCGGCCCAGTTGTTGCACACCGGAACGTCCACCCAGTCGCCCTGGACCGGTTGGGTGAACACCGACTCCCAGCCCATGGGTCCGCCGACGATGTTGCCGACCGACCCTTTACCCAGGACCGCGTAGCTCACCACCCCCGGGTCCGACGGGTGCGCCGCCGCAACAGGAAGCGCGACCGCGCCCTCGATGGCCAGGCCGATAGTGAGCGCGGCCGCGATAACCCGCATGGTCATTCAAGCGATCATGCCAGGCACGTCGGCGGGTGGTCAGCCCCCGTTGCCCCGCACGCCCTCTTCGACCAACTTGGCGAGGTCGGGGTCGACGTTGCGCCAGTACTCGAACACCCGCGACAGCACCGGCTCCTTGACACCCTTCGAGACGTGGCCAATGATGTTGTGCGCCAACCGGTCCCGAGCCGCGTCGTCGAGGACGTCGCGGACCATGGTGCCGGCCTGTCCCCAGTCGTCATCCTCGGCGTGCAGCGTGTACGCGGCGCGGACCATGTCGCCGTCGGCGTGCCAGCGCACCTCGGCGGCGCGCGCCGGGTCGGCGTGCGGGCCGCCGTAGGAGTTGGGCGCATACACGGGGTCGGAGACGTTCGTCACCCGCATCGCGCCGTCCTTCGAGTAGCTGTTCACCTCGACCTTCGGCGTGTTGACGGGGATCTGCCGGTAGTTGGTTCCCAGTCTGGCGCGGTGCGCGTCGGAGTAGGAGAACCCGCGGGCCTGCAGCATCTTGTCGGGGCTCAGCCCGGTACCGGGCACCGTGTTGTTCGGCTCGAAGGCGGCCTGCTCGATCTCGGTGTGGTAGTCGGTGACGTTGCGATTCAGCGTCATCTTGCCGACGTCGATCAACGGGTAGTCGCCGTGCGGCCACACCTTGGTCAGGTCGAACGGGTTGAACCGGTAGTTCCTGGCCTCCTCGTACGGCATGATCTGCATCTTGAGCGTCCAGCTGGCGTGTTCGCCGCCCTCGATCGCCTGGTAGAGGTCACGCTGGTGGTAGTCGCCGTCCTCGCCGGCCAGCCGGTCGGCGTCCTCCTGAGTCAAAAATTCGCTGCCCTGGTCGGTGATGAAGTGGTATTTCACCCAGAAGATTTCGCCGGCGGCGTTGATCCAGCTGTAGGTGTGGCTGCTGTAGCCGTTCATGTGCCGCCACGTCTTGGGAATTCCGCGATCGCCCATCAGCCAGGTCACCTGGTGTGCGGACTCCGGCGAGAGGGTCCAGAAGTCCCACTGCATGTTGTGGTCGCGCAAGTTCGTTGCCTGCATGCGTTTTTGGGACCGGATGAAGTGCTGGAACTTCAGCGGGTCCCGCATGAAGAAGACCGGCGTGTTGTTGCCGACCAGGTCGAAGTTGCCTTCGCTGGTGTAGAACTTCAGCGCGAAGCCGCGCGGGTCCCGCCAGGTGTCTGGGCTGCCGCGCTCGCCGGCGACGGTTGAGAACCTGGCCAGCATGTCCGTCTTGGTGCCGGGCTGAAAGACCGCGGCCCTCGTGTATTTGCTGACGTCGTTGGTGACCTCGAAGGTCCCGAACGCACCGCCGCCCTTCGCGTGCGGCTGACGCTCCGGGATGCGCTCCCGGTTAAATTGGGCCATCTGCTCGATCAGGTAATGGTCCTGCAGCAGAATCGGGCCGTCGGGACCGATCGTCAACGACTGGTCGTCGCTGGGCGCAGCGATGCCGGCGTCGGTGGTGGTGAAACGCTCCGTCATGTCGCTATCTCCTCGTTTGCGGGCTGAATCCAGGCCTTGGCGACGAAAATTCCTGCGCGCCAATAATTATGGACGCGGTGCCGGCGTGCCGGGGGCCGGGGTGACGCCGGCGCTGGTCGGTGGCTGGCCGGGGCCGCTCAGACCGGGGCCGCCGGTCGGCCCGCCGGGTCCGCCGGGACCGCCGGGGGGCATGGGCACAATCAACCCGGGTCCGTCGTCGCCCCACGGCCCGCCGGGGCCGGGTCCGGGGCCCCACGGCCCGTTGCCCGGTCCGGGACCGCCGGGGCCGCCCCCCGGTCTGAAGATCTGGCCGTGGTGATAGTGGCAGTGGTGGTAATACCCGACGACGACGGCACCGGCGAAGAACACGGTGGAGATGATGAAGACGATCCCCGCGACGATGATCACCCATGCCGCGGCCGTGTAGAGCCTCGGCGGCCTCACCCGCTCCGGGGGCGGCGGCGGCGGGGGTGCAGCTGCGGCGGAAGTCGGCGGGGTCGACGGTTCGGGTGTCTCGCTCATGTCTTGAATGATGCCCGGGGTCGCGACGGGCATAACAGGTTCGGCCCACAAACTTGCTGTGAATCGAAATCCGGCGGTGAGTTGCCGGTGATGAAACGACGTGCAGCCCGGTGCTCTGGTGAGCACCGGGCTGCTGGTTGTTCAGCGAGGGGGTTGGACTACGGCGTCCGGGATGGGGCCACCGACGACGGGATCTGGCTGGGGCCGGGCGCGCCGGGGGTCGCCGACGCGGGTCCGCCCTGCTGGACGCCGTCGGGTCCACCGGCGCCCGGGCCACCCGGACCGCCCATGCGGTGCTGGTGCATCCAGGCCGCGTGGTGCTTGTGGTGGTGATGACCGCCGTGGTGGCCGCCGCGGTGGCCGAGGATGAAGCCGGTGAAGAAGATGACCGCGACGATAAACACGATCCCGGCGACGATGGCGACCCACGCGGCGAGCTGGAAGACCCGCGAGGTCCGGTATGGGGCGGCCGCTACCGCGGCCGGCGCCGGTGAGGTTGCGGTGGAAGTCCGCACAGTGGGGGTTTCAGATGTTTCACTCATGAGACAAATGATGAAGGCGTTAACAATAGTTGCGGCTATGCGCTACTTATGTAGCAGCTGTGAGCTGAAACCCCACCTTATCTGGCAAAACACCGACCTAAGGTGCTAATCCGGCTTGAACGGATCGACGGCGAACTGTTACCTCGGCGTTTGAATCTCAAAGCTGTGTTGATCGCGCAAAAAAGGCCTGTTCACAGCGTTGGGTATGACGGTTGGCTCAAGTTTCCGCAAATTCTGCTGCGGACTGGCTGCGGAGTAACCGGTGAGCGCGTACGCCCAATCCTGGTCGTAATCGATAAACGTGAACGCTGGGTCCAAACTGGCACGCTCGCCCAGCACATCCGGAATGGACGTCTCAAACACCTGCCTGAGGTTATCGTAGCGATCGCCGCTGGATGTTCGAAAAGAGAAGTTGAGAGCCGCCCATCCTTTAGCCGCCGTCCCAGACAACATGCTGGTCTTCGACGTTGGCGGGACGAGGACGGCGATCATGGGTTTGCTGTCGGGGACTTTGGCGACGAGCTACAGCTCCCCGGCGTTTTTGGCTTCCTGCGCCCGCGCCACCTCCTGCGCGGTGTAGCCGATGAACAGCGCCACCCCGCCGAGCAGCATGACCACCCCGGCCAGCCACACCAGGCCGTAGGTGTAGCCGCGGTCCAGCGCATGCAACTGGGCGGCGTTCATGAACTTCGCCGGCCCGGTGTTGCCGCCCAGGTACAGCGTGCGCGATGTGATGGCGGCCTGGATGACGGCCAGCACCACCGCCCCGCCGAGACCCTGCAGCATCACTGCGATCGCCGAGGTGGGCCCGATGCGGTCGAAGCCGACGCTGGCGATCACAGATAGCGCAAGCGGGAGGCTGACCATGCCGATACCGAGACCGCCGACGACGATCGGCAGCACCAGATTCGGGAGGTACGGCATGCCGCGGTTGAGCATCGAGCCGTACAGCACGCCGCCGAGCACCAGGATGCTGCCGGCGATCACCACCACCCGCGGCGGGAACCACGTCACCAGCCGCGAGGCCGCACCCAGCCCGATGGCCCCCGCTATGACGAATGGGATGAAGCCGACGCCCGCTTGCAGCGTGCTATAGCCCATGATGTCCTGCACATACACGGTGACCACCACCATCAGGGTTGTCATCACCCCACCGTTTAGAAACAGGGCCGCGAACGTGGCCAGCCGGTTGCGGTCGAAGAACAAGTTGAATGGCAAGACGGGGTTGTCCGCCCTGCGCTCTACCACGGCAAACGCAACGAAAGCTACCAAAGCCACCACACCTGACCCGATCGTGGTGGCCGACAGCCAGCCCGTCCCCGACCCCGCCGAGAAGCCGAAAACCACCGCGGTAAAGCCCAACGTGGCCAGCACAGCCCCGGTGGCATCGAGCTTCATCCGCTCCTTCTGGGTTTCCCGAAGCGCCGTGCGGGCCAGGTAGAGCGCCAGCAGCCCGATCGGCGCGCTCACAAAAACCGCCAGCCGCCACGACACCTCGGTGAGTATCCCGCCCACCACCAGGCCCAGCACTGAGCCGACACTCCCCATCGCGGTCAACACCGCCAGCGCGGCGTTGCGTACCCGACCCTTCGGGAACGTGGTCGCCACCAATGCCAAACAGGTCGGTGCGAGGATCGCGATAGCTACGCCCTTCAGCAGCCGGGCCGAAACGAGGCTGCCCTCGTCCCAGGCGATCGCGGACATCACCGAGGCGATGGTGGACAGCGCGATCCCGATGATGAAGGTGCGCTTGCGCCCGATGGCATCACCCAGACGACCGCCCACCAGCAGCAGCCCGTTGCAGGTCAGCAGGGTGGCGAATATCACCCAGCTCCGCCCAGCGCTCGACAGGTTCAGCTCGTTCTGGACCTTAGGAAGCGCCACGACTCCGACGGTGAGCTCCATCGCCGCCATCAGCTCCATGCTGCCGAGCGCGATAATCGCGGCGATGAACCGGCGAGGCGGCAGCCCAGTGGGCAAGTACCTTTTCTTACGTACAGCGTGGTCGGTACGACGGGCACCGGGGTCGCTCATTCTGCGCGTTATGTCGCCCGGTGAAATAGTGCCTGGACTGGGTTGATGAGAGCCAGCCGCCATAGCGGGCTACGCTACAGCAAACGTCCGTTGCGCAGCCAAGGTTCTGTAAATTCCTGGCGCTTAACGCCTTTTGGTGGACACAGGGTCAGCTTGTGCCTTTTGAGTGAGTCGGTGTTCGAAGTCGACCGGGTTGATCATACGGTCAGCCAGTGGCACGTCTGGCGGTTGTAGACCCGTTCGATCCAGTCGCCGAGAACTATATTGGCGCCCCTTGGGGCCGGAGATATCTGTCGTAACTCGACTTTCATTGTGGACCAGAATGATTCGGTCTTAGCATGGTCTCAACACACCGTCCCGCGGCCACTGAGCGCGCCACGTTGTGCTCGCGCGCGAACCGCGCGAACCGCGCGAATGCGCCGAGGTGTACCGGCAGCCGCGGTCTCGCGTGCGAGATGTGTCTAAGCGTCCAGCCGGGCAAACCGACCGTGCCGGTAGTGCTCGACACACGCCGCTCGCCTGACCTTGCCGCTGGTGGTGATGGGAATTGCACCGGGCGGCACCACAACCAGATCCGCGACGCCCAGCCCGTGCGAGTTGGATATCGCCGAGGTGACGTCACGTTTGACGGCGACGAACTTGTCCGCTGCCTCCTCGTGGGAGTCGCCACGGTGCTTAACTTCAATGATGGCGACGAGCTGCTCCGTGTGATCATCCGAGACCGCGATCGCGGCGCACCGACCCCGCGTGATCTCCTGGATCGTCGCTTCGATGTCATCGGGTGAGTGGTTACGCCCGTAGACGATCAAAAGATCCTTGATGCGACCGATGATGAACAGCTCGCCTTCAGAGAGAAATCCCCGGTCTCCAGTTCTCAGCCAAGGCCCTTCGGGTGTACCTGCCGACGGAGCCACAAGCCTTTCACCGAACGTGCGCTGAGTCTCTTGAGGCTTTTGCCAGTAGCCCATAGCGACATTTCCGCCGTGCACCCATATTTCACCGGCGCTCCCCTGCGGGCACTCGATGCGAGTGTCGGGATCGACGATGCGGATCATCGGTGAACGCGGCACCCCGTAGCTGACCAGCGCTGTACCGGTTCCGCTTTCGCAGCGCTCGGCGTGGCCAACGGACAGCTCCTCGGATTTGAAGTGGACGACATGGGGTGGTTGAGCCGGGTTGCGGGTCGCCGCATACACCGTGGCTTCTGCGAGCCCATATGACGGCCGTATCGCCGTGTCGGGCAAGTTAAATCGCGCGAACCGCTTGTTGAAACGCTGCAGTGTCGGTGGGTGCACCCGTTCGCTACCACTGAGGATGACCAGCACTTCCCCGAGGTCCAGTCCGGCCATGTCCTCGTCTGATGTTTTCCGTGCCGCCAGTTCGAAAGCAAAGTTCGGCGCTGCCGAAAATGCGTGACTATTCTTCGCAAGCAACTGCACCCATCGGGCCGGTCGTTGCAAGAACGACACCGGACTCGTCAGCACAGTGCGAACTCCGGCCAGAATCGGTGCGCAAACCCCCAGCATCAAACCCATGTCGTGATAGAGCGGCAGCCACGAAACGATGGTCGTGTCTGGCGGGGCAACGCTTCCGAACTCCACAAAAAAGTCGGACATGATCTGCTCGAAATTGGCCACCAAGTTCCGATGCGAGATCATGACTCCGGCCGGCAGACGGGTCGACCCAGACGTGTATTGCAAGTACGCCGTGTCGGGCAGCTTGCCGCGCCGGGCGCCGGACCCTGCCGGGGCATCAAGATCCAGCAGGTCAACCTCAAGGACCGATGCACCGGATTCGCCGGACGGCGATTTCACATAATCGGCCACGATGCCTGCGACAGAGGACGTTGTGAGAACGACGGTCGGCGACGCGTCGCACTGCACCGAGCTGACCCGCTCATCGCTGACACCACCTAGCGGAACCGAAAGCGGAACCGCGATCAGTCCCGCCTCCAATGCGCCGAGAAACGCGACAATATAGTCGAGCCCCTGCGGTGCCAATATGACCGCGCGGTCACCCACCGACCCGCAATCTTTGAGCTCCCGTGCAACATTCAGTGCCCGCCGGTACAGCTGCGACCACGTCAGGCTCTCCGCCTCCCCGTTCAAGTCATTCTCGTAATCAATGAACGTGAACGCCGTGTCATCGGGCTGTAAGCTGGCGCGTTCGCGCAGCACAGACGGAACGGAAGCCTCAACCACGGGATCAGATTAGCGTGGCAGTCGCCGCCGCATGTTCGAAATAAGAAGGTTAAGTGGCCGCCCATCCTTCGGCCGCCCGCCACGCAACGGTGGTGGGTCAGGTTGATCGTCGCCGACCCCAGGCAGCCTCTGTAACTCCTTAGCTGGACCACTCTAACTCTTCGGCTGAAACCGAACACCCGAACAGTACTGACCGCCTACATTACGAAACACGATATGAGGCCAGCAAGTCAGCAGACGGCGGGCCCGTTGGTAGCCGGGGAGGTGCCACGCCTTGCTCAAGGCAGCGGAGATGGCTATCTGGTCGTTCCCATGAGGAGTCGAAATGATTTCTGATGTTGCGCACGGCTCGGCTTCGGCCAATGCGTCGCCCACTGCAGGCACCACACCTGTGACCCCGGTTGCCGTTGTGGGCATGGCGTGCCGACTACCCGGGGGCATCGACTCACCCGAACGGTTATGGGAAGCGTTGCTGCGGGGCGATGACCTGGTCACCGAGATTCCGCCCGACCGGTGGGACGCCGACGAGTACTACGACGCCCAGCCGGGGGTGCCGGGTCGGTCGGTGTCGAAGTGGGGCGGGTTCCTCGATGACGTCGCCGGCTTCGATTCTGAGTTCTTCGGGATCAACGAGCGCGAGGCCACCGCGATCGACCCGCAGCACCGGTTGCTGCTGGAAACCTCCTGGGAGGCCATGGAGCATGCCGGTCTCACGCCGGAGGCGATGGCCGATTCACTGACCGGCGTGTTTGTGGGACTGACTCATTTCGACTACCAACTGCTTGGCGCCGAGTCCCAGGAGATGGAGGGGCCGTACGGGTTCCAAGGCAACACTTTCAGCATGGCCTCCGGGCGGATCGCCTATGCCCTGGGGATCCACGGTCCCGCGGTCACAGTTGACTCCGCATGCTCTTCCAGCCTGCTCGCCGTACACATGGCCTGTCGCAGCCTGAACGACGGCGAAACCGACCTGGCCCTCGCTGGCGGCGCGTTCGTGATGCTGGAACCGCGGAAGTTCGTCGCGGGGTCTGCGCAGGGCATGCTGTCTCCGACCGGCCGCTGCCACGCCTTCGACGTCGCGGCCGATGGATACGTGTCTGGCGAGGCTTGTGCAGTGGTGCTGCTCAAGCGCTTACCGGATGCGCTGCGTGACGGTGATCGGATTCTGGCCGTGATCCGCGGCACTGCCGCCAACCAAGACGGCCACACCGTGAACATCGCCACACCCTCGGTGACAGCGCAGACCGCGGTGTATAGGGCGGCGTTGGCCGCTGCGGGCGTTGACGCCCCCAGCATCGGCATGGTCGAGGCGCACGGCCCCGGCACCCCGGTCGGTGACCCGATCGAATACGCCAGCCTGGCCGCCGTCTATGGCATCGACGGCCCGTGCGCGCTAGCCGCGGTGAAAACCAATTTCGGGCATGCCCAGTCGGCCTCCGGAGCACTGGGGCTGATGAAGACGATCCTGGCCCTGCAGCACGGCGTGGTTCCCCAGAATCTGCACTTTACCCGGCTGCCCGATGAGATGGCCCGCATCGACACTAAACTTTTTGTGCCGCAAGAGATCACCCCGTGGCCCGCCAACGGTCATCATCCCCGGCGGGCGGCGGTGTCGTCGTACGGGCTCTCGGGAACCAACGTCCATGCCATCGTGGAACAAGCACCAGAACAGGCTCCCGAATCTGCCGCACCCGCGGACGTCTCAGCTGAATCGTCGACGACAGCACCACTGCTGTTTGCGCTGTCGTCCACCTCGGCCGACGAACTGCGCCGCACCGCCGGCCGCCTGGCCGACTGGGTGGCAGCACATGAGGACGTGGCGTTACCGGATCTGGCCTACACCCTGGCGCGCCGGCGCGCGCACCGGCCGGTGCGCACGGTGGTCATCGCGAGCAGCCGGCCAGGAGCTCACCAAGGCGTTGCGGGAGATCGCCGACGGCGATGCTCCGTATCAGGCCGCGGCCGGCCAAGACGATCGGGGTCCGGTGTGGGTGTTCTCCGGGCAGGGTTCGCAGTGGGCTCAGATGGGTGCTGAGCTGCTGGCGACCGAACCGGTGTTCGCCGCCACCGTCGCGGCGGCCGAGCCACTGATCGTCCGCGAGTCCGGGTTCTCGGTGACCGAGGCGATGACGGCGCCGCAGATCGTGACCGGTATCGACCGGATCCAGCCGACGCTGTTCACCATGCAGGTCGCGCTGGCCGCCACCATGCGCTCCTACGGGGTGCGGCCGGGCGCGGTCATCGGGCACTCCCTCGGTGAGGCCGCGGCAGCTGTCGTCGCCGGAGCCCTGTCGCTGGAAGACGGGGTCCGTGTCATTTGCCGGCGCTCGCGGCTGATGTCCCGCATCGCCGGTTCCGGTGCGATGGCATCGGTGGAATTGCCTGCCCAGCAAGTGCTTTCGGAGCTGGTGGGCCGCCGTGTCAACGACGTCGTGGTGGCGGTGGTGGCCTCGCCGCAGTCCACGGTGATCGGCGGTGCCACCCAGACGGTGCGCGATCTGGTCGCGGCCTGGGAGCAGCGCGAGGTCATGGCCCGCGAGATCGCCGTCGATGTCGCCTCGCACTCTCCGCAGGTCGATCCGATCCTTGACGAGCTGACCGACGTACTCGCCGAGATCCGCCCGATGACACCGGAAGTTCCCTACTACTCGGCGACCGGGTTTGACCCGCGCGAGCAGCCGGTGTGCGACGCCTGGTACTGGGCGGACAACCTGCGCAACACGGTGCGGTTCGCCGCAGCGGTGCGGGCCGCTTTGGAGGACGGCTACCGGCTGTTCGCGGAGCTGGCACCCCACCCGCTGCTCACGCATGCGGTTGAGCAGAACGCCCGCAGTCTCGACATGCCGGTGGCCACCCTGGCCGGTATGCGCCGCGAACAAGCGCTGCCATACGGGCTGCGTGGCTTTGTGGCGGATCTGCACAGTGCGGGCGCCGCGGTGGACTTCTCCGTGCTCTACCCGAATGGGCGGTTAGTGGACGCGCCGCTGCCGACCTGGACGCACCGTCGGCTGTGGTTGAGCCGCGACGGTCAGGAATCCCCGGCACATGGTGGTTGCACCGTTTCAGTACATCCGCTGCTGGGCCAGCATGTGCGCCTGCAGGAGGAACCGGAGCGCCACGTGTGGCAGGCCGAGGTCGGCACCGCCGCGCAGCCCTGGCTCGGCGATCACCAGATCAGCAATGTGGCTGTGCTTCCGGGGGCGGCTTACTGCGAGATGGCGCTGGCGGCCGCGCGCGCTGTGCTGGGCGAGGCTTCTGAGGTCTGCGACATCCGCTTCGAGCAGGCGCTGCTGCTCGATGAGCAGACCACGGTCGGCGCCTCGGCGTCGTTGTCATCGCCGGGCGTGGTCGAGTTCACTGTGGAGACCAATCAGGGCGGCGAACAAGCGCGGCAAGCTAGCGCAGTCCTACACGCCGCAGACGATGAGCAGCCACCGGCGCACGACACGTCGGCGCTACTTGCCGCGCACCCGCGCCGCGAGGACGGCGCCGAGGTGCGCCAGCGCCTGGACCAGCGTGGTGTTCAGTATGGTCCGGCGTTCGCCGGTCTCGGCGTGGTGCACACCGGCGAGGGGGAAACCGGCACCGTGCTGGCCGAGGTCGCGCTACCCGGCGAAATCCGCTCGCAACAGGCCGCTTACGGCGTGCACCCGGCGCTGCTGGATGCGTGTTTTCAGTCCGTTGCGGCTCATCCGGATGTCCAGGCCCTGGGTGAGGGTGTGCTGGGGTTGCCGTTGGGTATCCGTCGACTCCGCTCCTACGGTGCTGCCCGCAACGCGCGCTACTGCTACACACGGGTAACGAAAGCCGATACTTCTGGGATCGAGGCCGACCTCGAGCTGCTCGACGAGCACGGGGCCGTCCTACTGAGCGTTGAGGGGCTGCGTTTGGGCACCAGTGTCTCCGAAAGCGGCCACTACGATCGCGCGTTGGCCGAGCGACTGCTGACCATCGAATGGCGGCACCGAGAACTGCCCGAGCTGGAGCACGCCGACCCCGGCAGCTGGCTGCTGATCAGTACTAGCGCCACCGCGGACCTGCTGGCCGCGAAGTTGACCGATGCCCTGAAAAACCATGGCGCGCTATGCACGACCATGTGTTGGCCGCCGCACGCCGACCACACCTCGAACACTGAACAGCTCAGAAATCATCTGCGTGCCGGTGAATTCAGCGGTGTGGTGATCCTCACGGGAACGAAAAACAGCGGCGCCCAGGACCAGTCCCCGCTGCTGGGCCGCGAGTATGTGGAGCATCTGGTGCGTATCACCCGCGAATTGCCAGAGATCCCTGGCGAGTCGCCTGGCATCTATGTTGTGACCCACAACGCCCAGACCGTGCTGGCCGGTGACGTTGCCAATCTGGAGCAGGCCGGGCTGCGCGGTTTGATGCGGGTGATCGGCATCGAACATCTGGACCTTCACATCAGTCAGATCGATGTGGACGAAGCCACCGACGCCGAGCAGCTGGCGCGGCAACTGCTCGGCGGGTCAGAGGAAGACGAGACTGCCTGGCGCAACGGCGCGTGGTATACGGCGCGGTTATGCCCAACTCCGCTCCGCCCCGAAGAGCGGCGAACCAATGTAGTGGACTCTGAGCGCGAAGGGATGCGCCTGCAGATCCGAACACCTGGGGATCTGGAGACTCTAGAACTTGTTGCGTGCGAACGGGTTCCGCCAGGGCCGGGGCAGATCGAGGTCGCGGTCAGCGCGTCCAGCATCAACTTCGCCGACGTCCTCTTCTCCTTCGGCCGCTTCTACTACCCCGAATTCGAGGGGCAGCCACCCCAGCTGGGAACCGACTTTGCCGGGGTGGTGACCTCGGTCGGACCAGACGTGACCGACCACAAGGTGGGCGATCATGTCGGCGGCCTGTGCCACACCGGCTCCTGGGGCACGTTCCTCACTTGCGATGCGCGCCTGGCCGTCACGGTGCCGGCCGGCCTGGCCGACGACCAGGCGGCCGCGGTGACCACCGCGACCGGCACAGCCTGGTACGGCCTACAGGATCTGGCCCGCATCGAGAATGGCGACAAGGTATTGATCCATTCCGCGACCGGGGGTGTGGGGCAGGCGGCAATCGCCATCGCCCGCGCCGCGGGAGCCGAGATCTTCGCCACCGCCGGCAGCGAGCAGCGTCGAGAACTACTGCACGACATGGGTATTGAGCACGTTTACGACTCGCGAAGCATCGAGTTCGCCGACCTGATACGTCGTGATACCGAAGGGTATGGCGTCGACATCGTGCTCAACTCGGTCACCGGCGCCGCCCAGAGCGCGGGGTTCGAATTGCTAGCGCACGGTGGACGATTCATAGAGATCGGCAAACGTGATATCTACGGCGACACCCGGCTGGGGCTCCTCCCATTCCGGCGCAACCTCACGTTCTACGCCCTCGACCTTGGGTTGCTGTCCTACAGCCATCCAGACCGGCTGCGCACGTTGTTGAACACGGTGTACCAGCTCACCGCGGATGGCGTGCTGCCGATGCCGAAGAGCACGCATTACCCGCTGGCCGACGCTGCCACCGCAATCCGGGTGATGAGCAACGCCCAGCACACCGGCAAACTCGTGCTCGATGTCCCGCACACGGGGCGCAGCCGTGTGGTGGTGCCCCCGGAGCGGGCCCGGGTCTTCCGCCGCGACGGCGCCTACATCATCACCGGCGGACTGGGGGGCCTGGGGCTGTTTTTGGCCGAGAGGATGGCTTCTCCAGGTTCCGGGGGCGGCTGTGGGCGTATCGTGCTGTCCTCGCGCTCGCAGCCGACTCCCGAGGCGTTGAAGAAGATCGAGCGCATCCGCGCGACCGGTGCCGACGTCGTGGTGGAGTGCGGCGATATCGCTGAGGCAGGTACGGCTCAGCGATTGGTCGCGACGGCGACCGCGACCGGGCTTGCGGTGCGCGGTGTGCTGCACCTGGCGGCGGTGGTCGAGGACGCCACACTGACCAATATCACCGATGAGCTCATCGAGCGTGACTGGGCGCCAAAGGTTTACGGTGCGTGGAATCTGCACGTCGCCGTCACCGATCAGCCACTGGACTGGTTCTGCTCGTTCTCCTCGGCGGCCGCGCTGGTGGGCTCGCCCGGGCAGGGCGCCTACGCCGCGGCCAATAGCTGGCTGGACGCCTTCACCCTGTGGCGGCGGGCTCAGGGACTGCCGGCGACCGCGATCGCCTGGGGCGCCTGGGGCCAGATCGGGCGCGCCACCGCTGTGGCGGAGGGCGCCGGCGTAGCCATCGCTCCCGACGAGGGTGCTTACGCGTTCGAAGCGCTGCTGCGCCACGACCGCGCCTACACGGGCTACGCGCCGATCATGGGCTCCCCGTGGTTGACTGCCTTCGCCCGGCGCAGCCCCTTCGCCGAAGCGGTCCGCTCCGCCGGGCAAAACCCAACGGGCACAACCAATCTACGCGCCGAGCTCGACGAGCTGCCCCCAGACGAGTGGCCCACCCGGCTGCGGCGGCTGATCTCCGATCAGGCCAGCCTGCTCCTGCGCCGCAACATCGATCCCGACCGGCCGCTCTCCGAGTACGGCATGGACTCACTGGGGGCCCTGGAACTACGTACCCGCATCGAGACCGAAACAGGAATACGCATCACTCCCGCCGACCTCGCCAACATTGGCACCATCCGCGGTTTGGCAGGGCTGGTGTGCGAAAAGTTGACGCCGCGCAAGCCACCTGAGATCGACGTGTCGGCTTTGCCCGAATCCGTGGATGGGCCGGTGAACTGATCGTCGCGTGAACGCCGGAATGCCCACTGGAACAGGACAATACGAGTGTGGATGTCGTTTTTGGCCCAATTTCGAGGAAAGTGCCACGGGTTCGCATGGTCGGTGATCAATTTGACCGAACAGAATGAGATGATCGCTACATGCTGACGTTAGCCTATGGGCGCGATGCGCTCGCGCAGCTCTCCCTGGCAGGCAAATCGATCCGTCTCGGGGGAGGCTGTTAGTGCCAGTCCGAATACGTCCTGCACGGGCATCTTCTGACATACGCGCATCCAACGGCGATGCGCGGCTGGACAATCGGCTCGCGTCCCTGGACCAAACCTTATTCACTGGGCAGCGCGCCACCGGGCGGAATCAAGTCATGCAGGTCGTTTGGGTTTATGAGCACCCTATCGACTTCGATGGGCTGAGGCGGTTTCACCACAATCTTGGTTATGGGTTATTGGGACGGCGCATCGAGCGTTCGCCGCTACCGTTCGCCCGGTATCGGTGGGTCTTAGATCGGGGGCCCTCAGAGATCGATATCGCTGAATGCCCGCGTCCACGCGCTGAACTCAGCGACTGGGCTGATGAACGCTCACAACTGCCTGTTGATCCGGAGTGGGGACCCGGCTGGCATCTGGGCGTCCTTCCCCTTACGGACGGCTCGACCGCGGTCAGCCTGGTGATTTCCCACTACGTGCTCGACGGCCTAGGGCTTGTCGTGTCGATAGTTGATGCGATTCTGGGCAACACGCGCGATCTTGGCTACCCACCGCCGCGTTCGCGCACTCCGCTGCGCGCGGTGGTACAGGATGCCCGCCAGACAGCGCAAGACACGCCTGAGGTCGCCCGCGCGCTTGTCGCGTCGGTAAAACTGTCCCGCGGTCGCCGGCACGATAAAGCCCCATCAGGGGCAGCGCGACCCGTCGCCCTGGAGGGAGGCGACGGCGATAACGTTATCGTCGCGCCGAACGTAACCATCCTCATCGATCTGAATGAATGGGATGCTCGCGCGCAGGCACTGGGTGGAACGAGTAAGACGCTGGTCGTCGGGTTGATTGCGAAACTCGGGGAGCATATCGGGCGCCGACATGCCGGTGACGGACTTGTCGTCATGCAACTCCCTATAAGCAACCGCGCCGAGAATGATACGCGTGCGAACGCAGTGTCGTTTGCGCGCGTCAGCCTCGATCCGACGCGGGTTACAACTGATCTGCGTGACGTCCGCGCCGCCATCAACCAGGCGCTGGGGACTCTGCGGGAAACGCCCGACGAGTCGTTGAAACTCGCTCCGCTGACCCCGTTCATACCGAAACGGATATTGAAACGGCTAGCCGAGCAGGCCGAAACAGTAGTCGGCGACGATCTCCCAGTGTTTTGTTCTAATCTTGGCGACTTCGGCTCGGTGGTGTGTCGCCTGGATGGCAGCGACGCCGAGTACGTCACTGGACGACTGGCTTCGCAACAGGTAACGCGACAGTGGCTTGAGCGAATAGGCGGCCTAATGACTGTTCAGTCTTGGCGGCTCCCCAGCAGAATTGTCATCTCTGTCGGTGCCTACCAGCCGGGCGCTGAGAACACAAAACCCGCTTTGCGTGAACTGGCTGCGCGCACGCTGGCTGAGTTCGACCTGACTGGCGAGATCGGCTAACGAATCGTTTCGGTGCGGCAGTCTGAGGGCGACAACGCCCGCGACCGTCCGGCCGCAGCGGGCGCGCGGGCAGGATTTGAGCTCGTGGCTGAAGGCAGGACCATCTTGTGCCGCGGTCGCTGCTCAAGCCTCTAATGCTAGTTTGAGTTGCTTACCATATTTATTGAGCGATTCGGCGGTCATCATGTCGTCATGTTCGCAGTCCGCCGAATAAATTTCAATGTCACCGGCAACGTATGGTCGCCAAATTTGTAAATGGGATGAATCGTTTTCATTTTCACTTCGTGCGGAGAATATGATCATATCGCCATCAAACACATCAGGCACGTGTTCCCGGAGGTACGACTGATTAGCATCAGAATTTTTGACTACGAACTCAAAGACCTGTCTGGGCGGAAGTATAAACTCCGCTACTTCTCGTTGTTGGCGAATCAACTCCTCTGCCTTCCGGTAAGTAAGAGGCCCCAAGTGTTCTGGAATATCTATACCGCTAGATCGCAACATGAGGTTCAGAATACGACTCTCGCTTCTTTCGTTCGGAGGTTGATTTCTCATGGTGCCGTTAGCACTGAGCACCGGGTCCAGCAGTATAAGATGTTGAACTACACATCCGCGTCGGCGAAGCTCAATGGCGAGCTCGTGTGCTACGGGGCCCCCAAAAGACCAGCCGAGCAGCTTGTAGGGCCCGGCACGATAAACGGCCTGGAGTTTATCTGCATAGCTTGCCGCCATGCTACGAACTGCACCGGGCCCAGCTAAACCATCTCGCGTGATTTGGTTGATTCCGATAATCGGGCAATCCAAATAATCGCCCAACGCCCGATATGCATAGCTAAGTCCGAGACCTGCATGAACACAGCACAGCGGAACACCCGTCCCCTCCTTAAGGACCTCAACAGGGACTAGTTCCACTGCGCCGTCTTCTCTACCCAACTGCTGACTCAAGCTTCTCACGGACGGCGCCTGTAACAAGGTGCGCACCGCAAGATGGGCATCCAGAGTCTTATTGACCGCAGCGATCAGTCGCATTGCCAACAGCGAATCTCCGCCCAGGTCGAAGAACGAGTCATCGACCCCGACTCGTTCCACCCCGAGGACTTGGGCGTAAATGCCAGCCACGATCTCCTCGACCGCGTTGGCCGGGGCGCGGTAACGGTCGGCATCGATGTATTCGGGTGCGGGTAGGGCACGGGTGTCGAGTTTGCCGTTGGGGGTTAGCGGCAGCGCGTCAAGCACCACCACCGCGGCCGGGACCATATAGGCCGGCAGCCGCTCAGCCAAGGCAGCGCGCATCTCGGGCGAGTCCGCAGTCCCGGTCACATAACCTACTAGACGCTTATCGCCGGGGCGGTCCTCGCGGGCGATCACCGCCGCCTGCGCCACCCCGTCCAGTCCGGCCAACGCTGCCTGGACCTCACCGAGCTCGATGCGATATCCGCGGATCTTGACCTGCTCATCGGCGCGCCCCAGATATTGCAGCTGCCCATCGGCGCCCCAACACACCAGATCCCCGGTGCGATACATGCGTGTTCCAGGCGCTCCCGCGCCGCCGAACGGACACGCCACAAACCGCGACGCGGTCAAGCCCGCGCGGCGCACATACCCACACGTCAGCCCGCGACCGGCGACATACAACTCCCCGACCACACCGGCCGGCACCGGGCGCAACCACCCGTCCAGCACAAACAACGCCGCCCCCGGCACCGGCGAGCCGATCGGGACCACCCCCGAGCCCGGTGACCCCGCCGTTAAAGGCGCACTCAGCATCACAACCATCGTGGTCTCGGTCGGGCCGTAGGCGTTGATCATCACCCGCCCGGGCGCCCACCGGTCCACCAGTTCGGCCGGGCAGGCCTCACCGGCCACCACCAAGGCCACCGACTCCAAGCCCTTGGGTGATAGCACGGCCACCGCCGAGGGGGTCTGGGTGAGCACGCTGACGCGTTCTGTGACCAGCAAGGCGTGGAAGTCTTCCGCCGAGGCTGTCACCGAGTCGGGCACCACCACTGTTCGCCCACCGTGTGACAGCGGACCCCAGATCTCCCAGACCGACGTGTCGAACCCGTAGGTATGGCACTGCGTCCACACCCCCGACGCCGGCAGATATGCATCGAGTGTCTCGAGCAACTGGGTGACGTTGCGGTGGGTAACCGCCACCCCTTTGGGGATACCGGTGGTGCCCGAGGTGTAGATGAGGTAGGCGATGTCCTCGGGGGCCGGCGCCGGCAAGCCCGTGCACGGATAGCTCGGAATGCGGGGATCATCGATATCGGTGACCAGCAGGTCGTGCCCGTCCAGCCGCGCCCGCAGATCCGCGGTGCTGACCGCGGCGACCGGCGCGGCATCGGCCACCATGAACCCGATCCGCGCGTCGGGGTGCGCCGGGTCGATCGGCAGATAGGCCGCTCCGGTTTTGAGCACCGCAAGGATCGCCACGACCGCCTCGGCCGAACGCGCCAACAGCAGCGCCACCACATCACCGGCACCCACACCCTGGTCGGCCAACAGGTGCGCCAACCGGTTAGCGGCCTCGTCGAGCTCCTGGTAGGTAAAGTGAGCGGCCCTCGAAACTCATCGCCGCCGCCTGCTGGCGTGCGGGCCACCTGTGCGGCGAACAACTGCGGAATCGACACGGACGCCGTCACGGGCTGGGTCAATACCGCCCGGTTACCGACCTCATCCAGCCCCGCGTGCTCACCGGCATCGAGCAGATCGATCGACGACAGCCGCCGTGTCGGGTCGGCGGTCATGGCGATCAGCACCTTCTGCAACCGCCTGAACAGCGCCTCGATGCTGGCCGCGTCGAACACGTCGGTGTCGTATTCGACGCGAATCCCAAGTTCAGCCCCCGGCCCGGCTTGCAGTGTCAACGGGTAATGAGTGGATTCGTGGATGGCGAACTCTGGGATCGACAACTCCTGGTCGCTGGTCAGCGCGGTGGTGTCGACTGGATAGTTTTCGTACACGAACAGGGTGTCGAACAATTGGTCGTGTCCGGTGACGCGGTGGATCTCGGGTAGCGCCAGATGCTGGTGCTCAAGTGTGTGGTTGTGGGCGCTTTGCAGCTGGTCCAGTAGGTGCGCGGTGGTGGTAGCCGCGGTGATGCGCGCCCGCACCGGCACCGTGTTGATCAGCAGCCCCACCATCGACTCCGCGCCGACTACCTCGGTCGGTCGCCCTGAGACCGCGGTGCCGAAGGCCACATCATGCTGGCCGGTCAGCCACATCAGCAGCTGCGCCCAGGCGCCCTGCAACACGATGTTGACCGTCGTGTGATGCGCGCGCGCCAACTCGCCAAGCGCCCGCGTGGTCTGCTCAGGCATCCGAAACGCTGCAACGCCTCGCCGCCCCAGCTCCAAACGATCCGGCCGAGCCACCAAGGTCGGGGTGTCAAAACCGGCCAACGCCTCACGCCAGGCCGCGCGGGCGCCAGCTCGATCTTGATCGGCCAGCCAGGTAACAAAGCTGCGATACGACGCGGCCGCCGGCAGCCGCTGCCCGTAATAGCCGGCGAAGATTTCCCCCAGCAGGATCGGCAGCGACCAGCCATCGAGCACGATGTGGTGATTGGTGAGCACAAACCGATGCCGGTCTGCTGCGATGCGGATCAACACCGCCCGAAACGCCGGCGGGTCGTCCAGGTCGCAGACTGCGACGCGTTCCGCCGCGGACACCTCCTGGACCTGCTCATCGAAGTCCAGGTCACTCCCGCTCAGGTCGACGTACCGCCAGGGCACCACGGGATCAGCCGGGATAACCTGCACCGGCTCGTCGAACTGTGCGCAGAATCTGGCCACCAGATTCGGATGCCGAGCCACGACCGTGTGCACGGCTTCGCGCAGCCGGTGGGGGTCGAGGGCACCGCTTAACGTGATGTCCAGCTGCACTGCATACACATCGCCGCTACCCTGCGTGCTGCTTATGTGAAACAGCAGCCCCTGCTGCAACGGGGTCAACGGCAACACATCGGCGATGCGGTCTTGCTGGCACAGCTCGTCGATCTGCTGCTGGCTCAACCGGGCCGGGACGATATCCGACGGCGTCAACCCGCCCCCACCGCGGCGCACATACGCGCAGATACCGGCCAGGGCGTCAAACCACAACCGGCTCAGCCGACTGACCTGGGTGTGATCCACGGCCGATTGCGCCCAGGTCCAGTTGGCATGCAGGTGCGGGCCGATGTCGGTGTCGACGGTACCGGCGTTGAGGTCCACAGTGTGCGGCAGGGCCATGGGTATCGCCGTGGCCGCGCCGGTCAGCGACAACCCGTCGTGGCACAACCGCCACAGATCATCGGAAAGGTCGGCTCCCGCGCCCAGCCGCCCCAGATAGTTAAACCCGATCACCGGGTCAGAGCCGGCCAGCTCGACCCCGGCGTTCAAATAGCGCAGCAAACCATAGCTCAGCGGGTCCGGAAGGGCGCGAAGCTGCTCTTTGGCGTCCTTGATCACCGCGCCCAACGACGCCTCACCGGCCACCACCTGCGCCCAGGACAACGCACCCACCGTCAACGACACCGGGTATTTGGTGGTGAACCACCCCACCGTGCGGGACAGGTCAATATCGGGCGCTAGCTCCTCGTGGCGACCATGGCCCTCCACGTCGATGCCGATCGGCGCGCCACCGACACCCAGAAACTCCGCAAACGCCAACCCGAACGCGATCAACAAAATGTCCTGCACCCCGGCATGAAACGCCGCCGGCACCGCACCGAGCAGCATGCGCGTGGTCTCCGTATCCAGCGACACCGACAGGTGCCCGGCCGTGGCAAACGTATCCACCCCAGGTTGCACCCCCGGCAACGCTGGCGGGGTCGCCGCCACCTGCCGCCACACCTGAGCCTGATCCACCACCGCCGCAGCATGTGCATGCTCAGCCAACAGCGACGCCCACCGGGCAAACGAGGTCCCAGCTGCCGGCAAAGCCACCTGCAGCCCGCTGCGACACTGAGCCCAGGCGATGTTCAAGTCCTCCAACAACACCCGCCACGACACCCCGTCGATGGCCAGATGGTGAATGATCAACGCCAACTGGCGGGTGGACCCAGCCCACAGCGCACTCACGATCGCCCCGGCGGCCGGGTTCAACCTCGACCGCGCCTTAACCAGCGCCTCTTCGGACAGCACGTCCACTGCTTGCAGGCACCCGCGCGCATCCACCGACCACACCTCGGGCACCCACAGCGACCACCCACCAGCACCGTCGTCATCGGCGCGCAGCCGCAACATCGCGTGCCGATCCAGCAAGGCCTGCAACACCACCACCACATCGGTCTCGCTCACCCCCGCGGGAGCCTGCACCACCATGGTCTGGTTGAACTGATCGATCAGGCCATCGACATCCTGCAGCCAGCGCATGATCGGGGTCGCGACCACCGGCCCGACACCCTCATCGATCGGGCCGCCGGCACCCCCGGCCACCCCGGCCACTCGGGCCAACCGGGCCACGGTCTGCTCGACGAAAATCTCGCGCGGCCGAACCATCACCCCGGCCGCACGGGCGCGGGCCACCACCTGCATCGACAAAATGCTGTCCCCACCCAA
>CAWKNK010000022.1:0-60624 GCA_963850895.1 uncultured Actinomycetota bacterium
GCGGCCCAAACGCTTACCCTCCCAGGCATGGTAGGACGGGGCAGATGCTGTGAGCGTAGCCACGCAAGATTCACCGACGAGCACCTCCAACGGCTGGCGGCCAGAGCGCGAGCTGATCAGCGGGTGCTCTTCGAGCGCAAACCGCACTTGGCCGTTTACGGACCGCGGCTGCTGCTCGTCGCCCTGTGCCAGGGCGGGGCGCTGCACTACTTGGACTGCCTGAAGGGCAAGAAGCGCACAAACGGCGTTAAGGACCTCGACGTCTATACGTTCTACTCCGAGGACCCCGAGGTTCCCTGGCCCTACCGGCGCCACGTCGTGGCGGATTTCGGCGAGTCTGAGTTCGGCTGCCATCCGACCAGGCGTGCTGGATTTGTCGGTCGAGACGTCGACCTGATGGGCCGGGCACTGGCAGTCCAGCCGAGCACCAACCCCGTAGAGGCGGTTCGGAACTGGCTTGCCACAAGCCACAACAATACGCCGCAACTCCTGCGGCAAAAGGGGGTTGTGGGGCTATACCCCGCACACTGTAGGGGCAGGGTGATCTGGGACCCAGACAGTGACCTAAAGACGCCCAAGTAGGGCGGGGGGTGATTTGGACGGGCGCGGCCAACCCGGAGTTGAACACCGCCATCTCCCACCTCCGCGACGTCCTCGGCGACCAAACCTACGAATCGCTTGTCCGCACGGGCAAAACCAAGACCACCGCCGAGATCGTCACGTATGCACACGACCAAATCGAGCAGGCCCGAGCAGAACTGAAGGTCCTTCTCGGAATAGATGACATGTGCGACTCGCGGAAGTTTGTCTCAAAATACGTGTCCAGTGGCCGGGCCCGATCCGCCGATGTTCGAGGTGCGACTGCGTTGCTTGTGAAATCCTGTGAGCCCTCGAAGCTGAAGGGCACCTCGCCGCGGCCACTGCCGAGAACCATCAGCCCAGCCTCGCAGTAGGCGACAGCCGCCTTGATGGGTCCGACCAGGTCGTGTGACGTCGGCCCTCCTTTCGACAAGTTGTCGAGGGGTGAAACCCGTTGGCTGGCAACGACATCAACTTGGCGGCGACTTTTGTGGGTGCCAGTAATGGCAGAAACTTCCCACATCAAGCAGCAGGCCAAGGATTGATACGGCTAACCCCCGAGGGGTTATGCTCCGACATCGGCAATGTTGTCCCGATGGGGCGTCCCGGGCATGTCGACGAGATCGCCAGTGCCGCAGTATTCCTCGCCTCCGACATGTCGAGCTACATCACCGGGCAGACGATCCACGTCGACGGCGGAACGCAGGCCGCGGGCGGCTGGTACCAGCATCCACAGACCGGGAAACCCCAGTTTGGCCCTGGCTAGCCGAAACGCACTTACTTGAGGCAGCTGCCCGCATCGATCGGCAGTGTGACACCAGTGATGTAGCGGGATTCGTCGGACGCGAAGAACAGCACCGCATTGCTGATGTCTTCGGGCTCCACCCACGGAATCGGCAGCGTGTGGGACATCTGGAAAAACGGGGCGACGTCGTCGGGGCCGGGATTCTCCAGGTCGGGCCGGACCATCTTGTAGGATCCCTCGTTCATCACCATCGGAGTGTTCACGTGCGTGGGGTGCACCGAGTTGACACGGATCATGTGCTGACCCAGTTCGACCGCGAACGTCCGCATGAGACCCACGACACCGTGTTTGGCGGCCACGTAATGACCGAGATGGGGAAAGATATTGGCTTTCAACCCGCTGACCGAGCTCGTCAGCACGATCGAACCCCCGCGGCCGCCCGCCAATATATGGGGCACACCGGCCTTCACGGTCTTCCACACGCCCGACAGGTTCACATCGATCATGTCCTGCCAGTCTGGTTCGCTGGTTTTATCCAGCGTGTCGCCGGCGTGGCTGATGCCTGCATTGGCCACGATGACGTCCAGCCGGCCCAGCTGCTGCACCGCGCTGTCCACTGCGGCTTTCAGGGCCTGGTAGTCACGCACGTCGATTTCGGCGGTGACAATGCGGCGGTTGTGGCCCTTGACCAGATCCGCGGTCTTGGCCAGATCCTCCGGCGTAGACGGCGGCATCAAGAAGCCTGCGATCGGCTTGCAGATGTCGATGGCAATGATGTCCGCACCCTCTTGCGCCAATCGCACCGCATGCGCGCGGCCCTGACCGCGCGCCGCGCCGGTGATGAACGCAACCTTGCCTTCGACTCGCCCGGTCATAATTACCTCAATTCTCTCTTCATACAACCAGATTCATGACACGAACGCCGGCATTGCCTCCCAGCCCGCACCGCCGAGGTCGGCGACAGGTGAGCATCGCCGAGGTCGACCTCCCACTCGAGCAACATATCCGCGAATGGGTGGAGCACTCGTCGAAAGGATACTCACGCTGACTGACGACGTCCCCGATCGATTGGCACAGACCCGGTGCGCCGCAATGGCATGGCCCAAAGCCGAGACCTCGAACGCCAGGATCACCTCGGAACTCTTCGTCATCACCCAACACGGACTGATGTATGCCGCCGGGTTGAACGAGTCGCGCCGGGCGCTGTATTACCTCGCCACGCCGCCCGCATTGTTCGACCGTTCGTCGATCAGGTCGACACCGCCGAACTGCGTGAAGGCGCGGTCGTCGTGGTGGACAGCCGGTTCGGCCGCGACCTCGCATCCGCGCATCCGATGGACGCCGCGCTGCGCCGGATACTCGATGAGCACCTGGCGCTGCGGGTGGATCTGCCCGCGTACCTAATTTCTTCGCCGCGGTGTCGCAGTCATGTGCCAGTGATCTTTCTGCTCGGCCCATCATGGCGTGCGTGGATGTCACCGTCGCTCGATACGCTCACCTCCGACGAAGCGGCCGATCAACCAGCACCCGCTGTCCGCCTCGCCACCGAACGACGCGAATCTGATGGCCGGTTTGCACGCCGGTGACCGGGTCGACACGAAACCGACCGAACAAGGTGGTGGTGTCGAGTCGTTGTGACGCGGCCCGCACCGGCAACGATTCAACAGTTCCGGCCTCCTTCACGCAGCGCTGCCAAAGGACACCCGCGGCGAAGGCCGCAGCAGCTGGATAGGGCGGCTCAGTACCGTTCGCGTCCCGGTAACAGTGGCTGAACCACTCGCTGTTGGGTCCGTCCGCGGGATCATCTGTCCCGTCGTCGAACCACTGGCACGGTCCGCAAAGCCCCTCAACGCGATCACCGATGGCGTGCCGGAGCTCATCGACTCCGGCGGCGACCAATCCAACTGCGCGCCAACGGCGTTCGCTGGCCCACTGCGCGATGGCGACGTCATCGTCGAAGGAACCGGCCGATAACAGCACATCGCCCGCCGGGACCTGCGCCAGCACGTCTCTCGCCCGGCCTGGCCGAAAAGTGACCGACCGCCGCAGGAGACCGAGTCGCCGGGCCGCCACCGCCGCCCCTTCGGCCACCTCGCGGCCGAACCCGGTGTCGACGTGGACTATTACCACCTCCGACCCCTCACCAAGACCTTCGGCGGCAAGGGTTTCGAGCACCGCGGCGAGATAGCGGTAAGCGGGAGACTCCACGTTGACGACACCCGGATACGCCGGCCGCGCCAGCCGGGCGGTGGCGCCACCGTGGTTCCAGACGACCCCTTTGCTGGCGGCCGCGGCCGCCAGCGCCGGCCCGGAACCGTAGGGCCCGAACACCACGTCGGGCCGGCTAGCCTCGGCGGCCCGTATCGCGAACGCCGCGGAGGGGTAAGCGTCGATCACCTCCAGACTTACTCCGGAACGCTCGGCCCAGAGAGCGAGGGCGCTCGCCCCTGCTTTCCCGAATCTGGCCAGCGGCCCCGACAGTGGGGTAACCAGGACGGCGCGAGCTGCCACTCCCACAACTTAAGCGTGTCGAACAACCGCCCACTCCCCCGGGGCAGTACCGATCGTGGCATCCCATTGCGGTTCAACACCGCTGCCGGGGGTGCTGTCGATGACCACTCCCGACACGCCTAACCCCTGGCAGATCCGTCGGCCTCGGCCACTGCACCCGCTAAGCGCGCCGGCCCCAGCCAGCATCCCGGCCTGAGCCGCAGGGCCCCGAAGGTTATCCCTCGCCGCCGAGCTCGGTCTGGTCCCGCTCGGTCTCGGCGGTGTCCTGGGCCATCGCCGACTCGTCGAGCCACGTCTGGACATTGCCGCCGAGGCGGTCCGCAGACAGGTGGGCGAAGTCGAGGGCCAGTACCGCCGTCGCTGCCAAGACGTTCATGGCGCGTCCGCTGCGGTGGATCTCCACCATCAGCGCACCGAGCGCCTGATTGTCTTCGGCGCACAACGCCGACAGGTACCGGCGGGCATCGGCGAACTCGCGGTCGACGTGGGCCATCTTCCTCTGGAACTCGTCGGGCGACGGCAGGTCGTCGGGCATGTCGGTGATGGGTTTTCTCTTTCGGTGGTGGACCAACCCATTTTCGGGGTTGGTTCGTGCTGGTGTAGCACTCCACCTGCGCGAGCACCAGGGGTGTCGGCGCTGCGCCAAGGTCTTCGGCGATGAGGACCCTGGTGTCCAGGATCGTCTTCCACATGAAAGGGGCCAGACGCGCCTCGATCGGCTCGTCGATGTCGGACGATATCGGCGTCGATGCTGTCGATCCGGCCGAACATGTGCGCGGACAGGAATTGGTGATGGTCGGCGAGGTGCCCGTTGAACGCTCGGCCCAACTCATTTTGTTGCTTTACCTGGGTAAACGGGGTAGACCTAAGGTACGGATCCACGGCAGACCAAGGTCGGACCGGAAGAGAAGATTCCTCCTCTCGGCTGTGGCGCCGAGCACGAGCGCTAGGCACCCACGCAAAGCAAGGCCCATCAACTGGGCACAGCGCGGTGGGCTTGCGTCAGGCAGGGAAATGTCTCCTGATGCCGAGGCCACATTTCACCGCGCATCATGCACGCTTGGTAACCAGGTGGTCGGTGCTTCGGACGGCGCTCCTTTTCGTCAGGAGCGCCGTCCGACTCGTGTGTGCCGAATGGCCGCGCTGCGGGTCGGTGACTTCGACATGCTGCGCCGTCGGGTGAACGTGTCGCGCTCGGTGACCGAATTCAACGGGCTAGTGTGGTCGACGCCGAAGTCTTGGGAGCGCCGCTCGGTGCCGTTCCCGGCTGCGCTGGCCGCTGAGCTGTCGGCATTGATGGTCGGCAAGGGCCGCGAGGATCTGGTTTTCGTCACCCCGCGCGGCGGGGTGCTGCGGGTCTCCAATTACCGTAAGCGGTTCTTCACGTCGGCGGTCGAGACTTGCCAGGCTGCCGACAAGTCATTCCCGGCGGTCACTCCTCACGACCTACGCCACACGGCCGCCAGCCTGGCGATGAGCGCCGGGGCCAACGTGAAGGCGGTGCAGCGGATGCTCGGGCACAGTAAGGCGTCGATGACTCTGGACGTGTACGCGGACCTTTTCGATGACGACCTGGACAACGTCGCGGACCGCTTGGACGCGGCGATCAAATCTGCTGCGGACTCACTGCGGACCAAAGTGGTTAACTGGCCCTTTGACGTGCGCTTTTAGGCGCTCAGAACGTGTTGACCTTGTCGATGCTGACGAACATGCCGTGGCCGGTGTGGTCGTTGGTGAAGCGGGTGCCGTCGGCGGTGGCGTTGATTGTCCAGCCCGCGGCGTTGTAGGTCTTGTAGTCGATCTTGACGGTCGGGATGGCCCCCAGGTTGCCCAGCACCCACTGCACCTTGCCGCCCGAGTCGACGCTGACGCCGTTGGCGTGCTCGCCGTCTTGCATGGGGGAGTTGGTGAATGGCGCCTCGCAGCCGACGGTGTCCTTGTTGATCTGGCAGCGCGTGGTGCCCGACTGGGTCTCGATGAAGACGTAGCCGTTCTGGTCGGGCGGGAGCGGGATGGCGCCGGCCGGCGCGGTCGGGTTGGCCGGCGTCGTCGGTAGGCCGGGGGCCGGGCTGGCGGTGGGGCCCGGCGTCGACGGGGTCGGCCTGGGTGTGGGGTACGTCGGTTCGACCGGCCCTGCCCCCGGCGCGGCGACCGGCCGCCCCGCGACGGTGGAGGAACAGGCGTCGATCAGCACGGGACTGACCAGCACGGGCGAGAGCAGCAGGGATCCACCGGCAAGACTCCACCGTGCCCTTTGCGAAAACCGCACGCGCTGCTCCTGAGAATTTGCAGATGTCGGGAGTCAGGGTACGCAGGAAGCGCGAAAGTCACTGCAACGACGCACCTATCGATGCGACGCCGATGGTGAAGCTTTATCGCTGCGTGACCGACTGGGTCTCGGCGGCCCGGCGAGCGGCGGCGACGATGCCCTGGTAGCCGGTGCACCGGCAGAAGTTGCCGGACAGGCCCTCCCGGATCTCGTGGTCGCCGGGGTCGGGATTGTCGCGCAGCAGCGCGGTCAGCGACATGACGAATCCCGGCGTGCAGAAGCCGCACTGCAGTCCGTGGCACTCCCGCAACGCCGCCTGCACGGGCGACAGGGTGCCGTCCGGGGCCGCGACGCCTTCGACCGTCGTCACCTCGGTCCCGTCGGCCTGCACCGCGAACATCAGGCACGAGCGCACGGCCTCGCCGTCCAGCAGCACCGTGCACGCCCCGCACGCCCCGTGCTCGCAGCCCAGATGGGTGCCGGTCAGCCCGCACTTGTCGCGTAGGAAGTCCGCCAGCGTCATCCGCGGTTCGACGCCGGCCGTGATTGGAGTTCCGTTGACGGACAGTTCGATTGGGTGTTCACGCATTGCTTGCCCCCGTGGCTGCTTCGGCTATCGCCTGTGTCCAGGCCCGCGTGGCCATGGTGGCGCCCACCCTCAACCGGTACGACGCCGACCCCTGCAGGTCGTTGGGAATGTCGTCGAGCCCGGCCATCGCGGCCTGACCGATCTCCTCGGGCACCAGCTCGCCGACCGGCCTGCCGATGGCCGCGACCTCCGCCGCCGTCGCACGCCGGACCGTGGACCCCATTCCCAGCAGCCCGATCGCGCAGCGAGCGACCCGGTCCTGGCCAGAACTGTCGTCGAGCTGGACCGCGACCAGGGCGCCCGCGATCGCGAAATCGCCGTGCCGGCGGGAGAATTCCTCGACGGCGAACCCGCATCTGCCATTCCACACGGGGAACCGCACCCCGGTCAGCACCTCATCGGATTCCATGGTGGTTTCCCATACCCCGGCGAAGAAGTCGGCGGCCGCGATCTCGCGCCGTCCGCGTGGCGACTGAACCTCCATCACCGCATCCAGGGTCAGGGCGACCGCCGGGTATTCACCGGCGGCGTCGGCGTGGGCGATCGACCCGCCGAGGGTGCCCCGGTTGCGGATCTGGAAATGCCCGACGAACGGGGTCACCCGGGTCAGCAGCGGAACCGCTTGGCTCACTTGCGCATTGGCGCCGACGGTGGCCTCGGTGGTGCCCGCGCCGATCCACAACTCGGCGCCCCTGCGGTCGATGCCCTGCAACTCGGGCAGCCGGGAGATGTCGATGAGGTGGTCGAAGTAGGCCAGCCGCATCGCCAGCATCGGCACCAGGCTCTGGCCGCCCGCCAGTATCTTCGCGTCGTCGCCCAGTTCGGCCAGCAGGCTCACGGCGTCCTCGATGGTGTCGGGGCGGTGGTAATCGAACGCGGCCGGCTTCACCGTTCCCCCTGTTCCAGCAGGGCGGCGATCGACGCCGGGCTGGCCGGTAGCCGGGTGATCGTCACGCCCAGCGGTGCGAGCGCGTCGTTGATGGCGTTGATCACCGCCGGCACCGAGCCGATGGCCCCGCCCTCGCCCGCACCCTTGTAGCCGCCGGGCCCGGGTCCGGGTATCTCGACATGCCCGAATTCGATCGGCGGCACCTCGGTGGCCGTGGGCAGCAGGTAGTCGACGAAAGTCGTTGCCAGCGGGTTGCCATCGTCGTCGTAGACCATGTCCTCCATCAGGGCACCGCCGATGCCCTGCACCGTTCCGCCCGCGATCTGGCCCTCCACCACCGACGGGTTGATCATGGGCCCGACGTCCTCGCTGACGATGTAGCGCAGCAGCGTCACCTTGCCGGTCGCCACGTCCACCTCGCAGGTGCAGGCGTGCGTCGCGTTGGACCAGTGGATGGGATTGGTCGAATTGAACCGGGCGGTCGCCTCCAGGTTGGCCGACATCCCCGGCGGTAATTGTTGCGGCGAGTAGTACGCCAGATAGGCCAGCTCGCCGAACGACACCGACCTCGACGGGTCATCGCGCACGCTGGCCACCGAAAATGCCAGTTCCACTTGCGCTTCGGCGACTTTGAGGTGATGCGCGGCCAGCGCCACGATCTTCTCGCGCAGGATGGTCCCCGCCTCGTCGACGGCCCCGGCGGTCATCGGTGCGCTGCGGCTGCCCTGCGTCCCGGCCCCGTATGGGGTGACCGCGGTGTCGCCCTGGATGGTGGCCACGTCGTCGATGTCGGCGCCCAGCGCGTCGGCGGTCAACTGGACGACCGTGGTCTCGATGCTGTTTCCGCTCGAGCCGCCGTTGACGTACACGTTGATCTTGCCGGTCGGCTCCATGCGGATGGTGGCGCCTTCGGTGGCCAGGTGGCCGGTCGCCGCGCCGGTCGGCTCGATGTAGGCCGAGAATCCGAGGCCCAGGTAGCGGCCCTGCGCCAGGGCCTCGGCCTGCTCTTTGCGAAACCCTTCGTGGTCAAGGATTTTCACCGCCTGCTCGAACGTGTCGATCGGGGCGACGTGGTCGTACGGCATGCCGTTGGGGTTGACGTACGGCATCTCGTCGCGGCGCAACAGGTTACGTCGGCGCAGCTCGACCGGGTCGACGTTCATCTTGCGCGCGGCGATGTCGAGCAGGACCTCGCGGGCCAGTGTCTCGTACTGCCACGGACCGCGATAAGCGGCCAGGCCGCTGGTGTTGGAGAAGACCGTCTGGTATTTGAAGCTGGCCTTGGGCACCCGGTACGGCCCCGGGAAGAACATGCCGATGGCGGCCGTGGTCAGCACCGGATACGGCGTGGGGTACGCGCCGATGTCCTGGACGAACTCGATGTCCGCCGCCAGCGATGTTGCCGTCGTCGTCGAAAGCCATTCGCGCGGTGCCGTCGACGTGCCGGGCCTGCCCGGCGGACATCAGGTTCTCGCGCCGGTCCTCGATCCACTTCAGCGCCGCCGGCACCTTGCGGGCGGCCAGCATGATGCACATGTCTTCACGCATCGGGACGACCTTCTGGCCGAAACCGCC
The DNA here is from genome assembly GCA_963850895.1 of uncultured Actinomycetota bacterium. Classification (GTDB taxonomy): domain Bacteria; phylum Actinomycetota; class Actinomycetes; order Mycobacteriales; family Mycobacteriaceae; genus Mycobacterium. The sequence continues at coordinate 9,158 of CAWKNK010000022.1, forward strand.
GCCGGTGTCGCGCATGATGACCCGAACGCGTTGCGCCGCAATGCCTAACAGGCGGGCACAGAACGCCCGCAATTCGTGCGGGGTTTGGGTGGACGCCCACATCGTGAGTTCACCGGTGGCGGCCGTCCATTCGACGACCAGGCCGCGAGTCTCGATCGGCACCGGCGCATAGATCTGCTGATAGATGTTCTCGCGCACGACGTATGGCGCGTTGGCGAACAGCTCTTCGTCCGGCGGGGCTCCACCCATCCCGCCCGCGACGTTGTTCGGGTAGGCGTCGTGGACCAGGACATCGGAGGCCTGCGCCCGGGTGAAGTCGGTGACCGCGGGCAGCGGCTCGTAGTCCACGTCGATGAGTTCCAGCGCGTCCTCGGCGATGTAGCGGCTCTCGGCGACGATGAGTGCGACCGGGTCGCCGACGAACTTGGCCTCGCCCTCGGCCAGCGGCGGTCGCGGGGTGTCCGCGACGTCCTTGCCGGCGACGGCGTGCCACGCCTCGTGGACGTCCGGGTTGAGGTCGGCGGCGGTGAACACCGCGCGCACGCCGGGCAGCGCCAGCGCGGCCGAGGCGTCGATGCCGTTGATGCGCGCCCGCGCGAACGGGCTGCGCACGAAGCAGGCGTGCAGCATGCCGGGCCGCGAGATGTCGTCGACGAAGCTGCCGCGGCCGGTCAGCAGCCGGGCGTCCTCCACCCGCTGGACGCGGGTGCCGGCGTACCGGGGCGCCGGGGTGCTGGCGGTCCCTTGCACGTCCTGGGTCATGACGCTCCATCCGATGCCAACGCGTAGCGAAGTTATCGCTTTGGGAGAAGTGCAATGTCATCATAGGAGAGTGGGGTTACCGGAGTCGACATCTCCGCCATACAGCGTCGGGATCCTGCTGGCCGCGGGCGCCGGGCGCCGCTATGGCAAGCCGAAGGTGCTGGTCGACGACTGGCTGGACATTGCGGTCGACGCCCTGCACGCCGGGGGGTGCGCCGACGTCGTCGTCGTGCTGGGCGCCGCCCACGTCGCGGCCCCGCCCGGGGCCACCGCGGTCACGGCTCCGCGGTGGCGCGACGGGTTGAGCGCCTCGGTGCGCACCGGACTGGAACAGGCCGACCTCATGCGCGCGGATTACGCGGTGCTGCACGTCATCGACACTCCCGATGCCGGTCCCGCCGTGGTGGCGCGGGTCCTGAGCCGCGCGATCGCGTCCCCCAGTGGCCTGGCGCGCGCCGCTTTCGGTGACCGGCCGGGACATCCGGTGGTGATCGCGCGCCGGCACTGGCCCGAGGTGCTGGCGCGGCTGTCCGGAGACCGGGGCGCGGGGGCGTACCTGCGGACCCGGAGCGACGTCGAGATCGTCGACTGCGCCGACCTGGCCGGCGGTCAGGACGTCGACGAGCCTTAAACCGCCACGGTTGGATCAGCGGCCGGCAGCGCGGTGTCTTGGGCGGCGGCCTTCACCCGGTGACGGACCAGATACCAACCGCCGATCAGCGCGGGGATCCCGACGGCCATTGCGCCTAGCAGCCAAGGGCCTTGGACCTTGTCCAACAACATCAGGACCAGGACGCCGGCCAGGAAAACCAGCGTGAGGTAGCCGCTGTAGGGCGCCAGCGGCATCCGGAAATGCGGCCGTTGCAACGTCCCGGCGCGTGACAGCCGGTAGAACCGCAGCTGGCTTGCCACGATCGTCCCCCAGGCCACCACAACGCCCACGGCGGCGATGTGGAGGACGATTTCGAACGCCTGGCTCGGTTTGACGGCGTTGAGCGCGATCCCCGAGAGGCTGACAACGGCGGTGAGCAGGATCCCGCCATACGGCACGCCGTTCTTCGTCATGGGCGCGGTGAACTTGGGGCCGCTGCCGTTGATCGCCATGGACCGCAGGATGCGGCCCGTGGAGTACAGCCCGGCATTCAGGCTCGAGAGCGCGGCGGTGAGCACCACGAGGTTCATCACGCTGCCCGCCCCGCCGAAACCGACCTTGGAGAAGAACGTCACGAACGGGCTCACGTGGTCCCGATAGGCGGTATGTGGCAGCAGCAGCGCCAGCAGGACCGTCGACCCGATATAGAAAATCGCGATGCGAAACACCACCGAGTTGATCGCGCGCGGCATGATCTTGTGCGGGTTCGCCGTCTCCCCGGCTGCGATGCCGACCAGTTCGACCGCGGCGTAGGCGAAGACCACCCCCGAGGTAACGAGCACCAGGGGCAGCAAGCCGGCCGGCAGGAGTCCCCCATGGCTGTCCCATAGCGCCACGCCGGGGTCATGACCGTCGACCTTGAAGCGCCCGACCAGAAAGACCGTACCGACGACTAGGAACGTCACCAGCGCGAGCACCTTGATCAACGAGGCCCAGAACTCCAGCTCGCCGAAGAGCTTGACCGAGATCAGGTTCATCGCCAGCACGATGACCAACGCGATCAACGCCAGTGTCCACTGCGGGACGGTGTGGAACGCCGTCCAGTAGTGGCAGTAGTGCGCGATCGCGGTGGTATCCACAATCCCGGTCATCGCCCAGTTGAGGAAATACAACCAGCCCGCAGCGAAAGCGGCCTTCTCGCCGAAGAATTCGCGGGCATAGGACACGAAGGATCCCGAAGACGGGCGGTACAGCACGAGCTCGCCGAGGGCGCGCAGGATCAGGAAGACAAAGATGCCGCAGATCCCATACACCAGAAACAACCCCGGTCCCGCCGACGCGAGCCTTCCCCCGGCGCCGAGGAATAGACCGGTTCCGATGGCGCCGCCGAGACCGATCATCTGTATCTGCCGGTTGTTGAGGCCCTTGTGATAGCCCGAGTCTTCGCGTGCGAGCCGCGCGGCGGCGCTGTCTTGCGGTGGCATCGAGTCCTGCCGTGTTGGCTCCGGGGAAAGCTCAGGCTAACCCACCGATGCGCCGACGCGCTCGGTAAGTAGCCGACGCGCACCCTCGTCCGCCGACCCCCGGGAACAAGACGGCGACGCCCGCCGTTAGCATGATCGACAAGTTGAGCGAACCAGACTCAAGCCTGGGTTGACACCACGGTGCCGCCAAGAGCAGTCTTGAGCGGGGTTCACTCAGCATAGTGGCACCAAAGAAGCTCTACTACTCAGGAGGAATCACTATGGCTCGTGCGGTCGGTATCGACCTCGGGACCACCAACTCCGTCGTCGCAGTTCTTGAGGGTGGCGACCCCGTCGTCGTCGCAAACTCCGAGGGCTCACGCACCACTCCGTCCGTCGTCGCCTTCGCGCGCAACGGCGAGGTGCTCGTCGGCCAGCCCGCCAAGAACCAGGCGGTCACCAACGTCGACCGCACCATCCGTTCGGTGAAGCGGCACATGGGCACCGATTGGTCCGTCGAGATCGACGACAAGAAATACACCGCGCAGGAGATCAGCGCCCGCGTGCTGATGAAGCTGAAGCGCGACGCCGAGGCCTACCTCGGTGAGGACATCACCGACGCGGTCATCACCGTGCCCGCCTACTTCAACGACGCCCAGCGTCAGGCGACCAAGGAGGCCGGCCAGATCGCCGGCCTGAACGTGCTGCGCATCGTCAACGAGCCCACCGCCGCGGCGCTGGCCTACGGCCTGGACAAGGGTGAGAAGGAACAGACCATCCTGGTCTTCGACCTCGGTGGCGGCACGTTCGACGTCTCGCTGCTCGAGATCGGTGAGGGCGTGGTCGAGGTCCGCGCCACCAGCGGTGACAACCACCTGGGTGGCGACGACTGGGACGACCGCGTCGTCGAATGGCTCGTCGACAAGTTCAAGGGCACCAGTGGCATCGACCTGACCAAGGACAAGATGGCGATGCAGCGGCTGCGTGAGGCCGCCGAGAAGGCCAAGATCGAGCTCTCGAGTTCGCAGGGCACCTCGATCAACCTGCCTTACATCACCGTCGACGCGGACAAGAATCCGCTGTTCCTCGACGAGCAGCTGACCCGCGCCGAGTTCCAGAAGATCACGCAGGATCTGCTCGACCGCACGCGTCAGCCCTTCCAGTCCGTGATCAAGGACGCCGGCATCTCGGTCTCCGAGATCGACCACGTGGTCCTGGTGGGTGGTTCCACCCGGATGCCCGCGGTGTCGGATCTGGTCAAGGAGATGACCGGTGGCAAGGAGCCCAACAAGGGCGTCAACCCCGATGAAGTTGTAGCGGTGGGAGCGGCTCTTCAGGCTGGTGTGTTGAAGGGTGAGGTGAAAGACGTTCTGCTGCTTGACGTCACGCCGCTGAGCCTGGGTATCGAGACCAAGGGTGGCGTGATGACCAAGCTCATCGAGCGCAACACCACGATCCCCACCAAGCGGTCGGAGACCTTCACCACGGCCGACGACAACCAGCCGTCGGTGCAGATCCAGGTCTACCAGGGTGAGCGCGAAATCGCTTCGCACAACAAGCTGCTCGGCTCCTTCGAGCTGACCGGCATCCCGCCGGCTCCCCGCGGCGTCCCGCAGATCGAGGTCACTTTCGACATCGACGCCAACGGCATCGTGCACGTCACGGCCAAGGACAAGGGCACCGGCAAGGAGAACACGATCAAAATCCAGGAGGGCTCCGGCCTGTCCAAGGAGGAGATCGACCGGATGATCAAGGACGCCGAGGCGCACGCCGAGGAGGACCGTCAGCGCCGCGAAGAGGCCGACGTTCGCAACCAGGCCGAATCGCTGGTCTACCAGACGGAGAAGTTCGTCGCCGAACAGCGCGAGGCCGAGGGCGGGTCGAAGGTTCCCGAGGACACGCTGTCCAAGGTCGACGGCGCGATCGCCGAGGCCAAGACGGCGCTGGGCGGCACCGACATCACCGCGATCAAGACGGCGATGGAGAAGCTGGGCCAGGAGTCCCAGGCGCTCGGGCAGGCGATCTACGAGGCCACCCAGGCCGCAGGTCCGCAGGCCGGCGGCGAGCCCGGCGGCCCGTCTGGCTCCGCCGACGACGTCGTGGACGCGGAGGTGGTCGACGATGACCGGGAGTCCAAGTGACGGAAGGCTTTCAAAAAACGGATGGCAACCAGGAACCGGTAACGGTCACCGACAAACGGCGGATCGACCCCGAAACGGGTGAAGTGCGGCATGCCCCTCCCGGCGCTGAGCCGGGCGGGGGTGCGTCCGGGGCGTTTTCGGGTGAAACTCCCGAGGAGGCCGGTAACGCCGCCGAATTGCTCGGTGACCTGCAACGGGTGCAGGCCGACTTCGCCAACTACCGCAAGCGCGCGCTGCGTGATCAGCAGGCCGCGGCGGATCGGGCCAAGGCGGCCGTCGTCAGCCAATTGCTGGGCGTGCTCGACGATCTCGAGCGGGCGCGCAAGCACGGCGACCTGGAGTCCGGCCCGCTGAAGTCGGTGGCCGACAAGCTGGACGGCGCCCTGACCGGACTCGGTCTGGTGGCGTTCGGCGAGGAAGGCGAGGACTTCGACCCGGTGTTGCACGAGGCCGTGCAGCACGAGGGCGACGGCGGCGACGGCTCAAAGCCGGTGATCGGCACGGTCATGCGGCAGGGTTACAAACTGGGCGACCAGGTCCTGCGGCACGCTTTGGTCGGCGTCATCGACACGGTGGCAGACGAGGGTGCCGCGGCAGCCGAGCCGGTCGAATCGGACGATAATCCCGGCGCATCCGGTGAATAGACCACACAATCAGCACAACAAAAGAACAGAAAGGTGAGAGGGGGTGACGCGACATGGCCCAGCGAGAATGGGTCGAAAAGGACTTCTACAAGGAGCTGGGCGTCTCCTCTGACGCCAGTCCCGAAGAGATCAAACGCGCATACCGGAAGCTAGCGCGCGACCTGCATCCGGACGCCAATCCCGACAATCCCGCCGCCGGCGAGCGATTCAAAGCGGTGTCGGAAGCGCACAACGTGTTGTCGGATCCGGCGAAGCGCAAGGAGTACGACGAAACCCGCCGCCTGTTCGCGGGCGGCGGTTTCGGCGGCCGCCGGTTCGACACCGGTGGTTTCGGTGTCGGCGGCGACGGCGCCGAGTTCAACCTCAACGATTTGTTCGATGCCGCGGGCCGAAGCGGCGGCGCCAACATCGGTGACCTGTTCGGCGGCTTGTTCGGGCGCGGCGCCGGCGCCCGTCCCAGCCGGCCGCGACGCGGCAACGACCTGGAGACCGAGACGCAGCTGGATTTCGTCGAGGCCGCCAAGGGTGTGGCCATGCCGTTGCGGCTGACCAGCCCGGCGCCGTGCACCAACTGCCATGGCAGCGGCGCGCGTCCCGGCACCAGCCCGAAGGTGTGCCCCACCTGCAACGGTTCCGGCGTGATCAGCCGCAACCAGGGCGCGTTCGGCTTCTCCGAGCCCTGCACCGATTGCCGGGGCAGCGGCTCGATCATCGAGCACCCCTGCGAGGAGTGCAAGGGCACCGGGGTCACCACCCGCACCCGCACCATCAACGTGCGGATCCCGCCCGGCGTCGAGGACGGGCAGCGCATCCGGCTGCCCGGGCAGGGCGAGGCCGGGTTGCGCGGGGCCCCGTCGGGCGACTTGTACGTCACGGTGCATGTGCGGCCCGACAAGGTGTTTGGTCGCGACGGCGACGACCTCACCGTGACCGTCCCGGTCAGCTTCACCGAATTGGCCTTGGGCTCAACGATTTCGGTGCCCACGCTGGACGGCAAGGTCGGCGTCCGGGTGCCCAAGGGGACCTCCGACGGCCGCATCCTGCGGGTGCGCGGGCGGGGCGTACCCAAGCGCAGCGGTGGCAACGGGGACCTGCTCGTCACCGTCAAGGTCGCCGTGCCGCCGAACGTCGAGGGCGCCGCGCAGGAAGCGCTGGAGGCGTACGCGGCCGCCGAGCGGGCCAGCGGGTTCGACCCGCGAGCGGGATGGGCAGGTAATCGCTGATGGCTAAGAATTCACGCGAAGAATCCCGGACGTTCCTGATCTCGGTGGCCGCCGAGCTGGCCGGCATGCACGCCCAGACCCTGCGTACCTACGATCGCATCGGCCTGGTCAGCCCGCGCCGCACTTCCGGTGGGGGACGGCGTTATTCGGAGCGCGACGTCGACCTGCTGCGCGAGGTGCAGCGACTATCCCAGGACGAGGGCGTCAACCTCGCCGGCATCAAACGGATCATCGAACTGACCAATCAGGTCGAGGCCCTGCAATCGCGGGTCAAGGAGCTCACCGAGGAGCTGGCGCGGGTGCGCGCCGGCCAGCGCCGCGATCTGGCGGTGGTGCCCAAGAGCACCGCCCTGGTGGTGTGGCAGCCGCGCAGAACGCGCGGCTGATCAGACGCGGATGGCAAACTGCGCGGTCGCCGGTTCGCCCGGCCGCGCGCATCGGTAGCCGCCGCGGCGCAGGGCGTCGGTCGGTGCGGTCATCGGCTCGAAGCACACGATGGCTTTTTCGGGGCCTTCGGCCTTGGGGGCGAAGATCTGCGTCGCCGGATACCCCTGCTGGAAGCGCACCTCGAGCCGGCGCCCGCCGCCGGAGACAGCGAACACCGCGTCGTCGGGCACCTGGTCGTAGGCATCGTCGAAAGCCTTGTCGCCCAACGCCTCCTCGCGCGCCGCCGCAGGTTCGGACGCACCGGTCGGCAGCCCTCGTTCGTCGAGCAACAAATGCCGCAGCGGTGGTGTGTGGATGACCCACTCGGCGCGGGCGACGTCCGGCAGGCGCAGGTAGGGGTGGAAGCCGAAGCACAGCGGGACTGCCGTCTCGGCGGTCGCGCTGACCGTGGTGCGCACCGTCAGCGTCCGCTCGGCCAGCCGGACCGCCACCGTCAACACGTGCGGATACGGGAAGCTGGCCAGCAACTGTGGGTCGGCGGCGAAATCCATCTCGGCGGTTAACTCGTCGGCCGACTCGGCGGTCACCCGCCAGCCCGGGTAGCCGGCCAGCACGCCGTGGATCGGCAACCCGTTGGGGTCGGCGCGGACACCGTTTCCGCCCGGCGTGAGGGTCGCCGTCACGCCTTCGGCGGTATAGGTGTTCGCGCCCAACCGATTTGCCCAGGGGTACAGGATCGGGATCCCCATCGTCTTGCCCGCCGTCACATAGGCGTCCAGCCCGCGCCGTTGCCCGAGCAGCTCGACGCCGGCATCGCGCAGCGAGGTGCCGATCATGCCGGCCTCGGGAACGAACTCCGCGGTGACGGATGACGCCGGGTCGCGCAGGGTGACGACACGCATGCTTACCTCCACTCACCTCGACAGCGGGTCGTGCTGAATACGTTCCGGCGGAGTGCCTTTGGCGATCAGGGCGGCCTCGGTGGCCCGCACCATCGCCGGTCCGCCGCAGATCAGGATCTGCCGGTCGCCCCACCCGCCGTATTTGGTCACCACGTCGGGGAGCCGGCCGGTTTGCCGCACGTGCAGGCCGCGCGGGGGCGTGACGTCGGGATAGTCGGCGGCCCACGACGGGTCGGCGCTGTACTCCGAGACCGGCGAGACCGACAGCCACGGATTGTGTGACGCCACCTGCCACAGGGTCGGCAGGTCGTAGAGCTCGCAGCGATAGCGGGCGCCGAAGAACAGGTGCACCCGTGGGTTCACCGCGTACCGGCTGAGGTCCATGATCAGCGCCCGCAGGGGCGCCAGGCCGGTGCTACCGGCGACCATCAGCACGTCCCCGCCCTCCCGGTCGACCCGCAGCCCGCCGTGCGGGCTGGACAGCCGCCACCGGTCGCCGGGCCGGGTCTCGTTGACGATGGCGGTGCTGACCAGGCCGCCGGGGACCACGCGGACGTGAAACTCGATGCCGCCGCCCGGATCCGCCGGAATGGCGGGGGACAGGTATCGCCAACGGCGCGGGCATTGCGGAACATGGACGTTGACGTACTGGCCGGGGTGATAGTCCATGGTGCGGTCGAGCTGCAGCCGGACGACCGCGAGATCGCGGGAGACCCTCATGTGTTCGATGACCGTGCCGTCCCACCAGGCGGGCCCCTCATCGGCGTCCGCGGCGCCCCTCATCACCCCGGTGATCAGGTTGAGCGACTGGTTGGCCGCGTCGTCGACGGCGTCGGTCCAGGCATCGCCCAGGTGCGTCCGCAACGTCGACAACAACGCGCGCCGCAACGTGTCGTAATGGTGTGGCAGCACACCGTATTTGCGGTGATCCCGGCCGAGCTGAGCCAGGAAGGCCACCGGTTCCTGGGCGCGCTGGGCGAAGAGTTCGCCGTACACCCAGTGCAGGGCGTAGGCGAAAGCGGCCCGCTGCCCGCCCATTTCGGGCGGGAACAGGTCGCGTACCGAGACGTCGAGGCCGAACCAGTGGGTGTAGAAGCGGCGGACGACCTCATTGCCGGGTCCCGACCCGTCCTGCGCGAAGGCATCGCGCAGCACCCGCAACGCATCCCGGTCCTCGAGCCCCACGGGCCCCGATTCTAGGCTCGCCGCGCGCCGGCGATCCCGATCAGCACCGCCGCGGCGGCCACCCAGCAGCACAGTACGAGGCTGGCGGTGGCCATGCTGCACTACGTGATGCGGGTGGGTCCGCTGGCCGACCTCGGCACCGACGAGGTGGTCGGGCTGATCGCGCCCAGCGTGCAGCGCTATCTGACCGCGGACGCGGCCGAACTCGGCTTGCCGCTGGAGTATCGGGCGTGACGGACTCAGCCCTGCCGGACGGTGTTGGCCGTTCCGGCGTTGACGACGTTGGGTGAGCCCCAGTGGTAGGTGGCCGCGTTGCCGGTTCCGGACGTGCTCAACGCGTCGGTGCTGTCGACCGCGACGCGGTTGCCGTGGCCGGAGACGCTGACGCTGGTGCAGTGGCCGGTGACGGTGACCGTGTTCGTCTGGCCGCTGACCGATAGGTAGCCGCCGTGGCAGCGGATGGTCTTCGTCGTGCCGGTTCCGTTGACCTGCAACGTGCCCGACTCCGGGACGGTCGCCGACGGGCCGCCGCCGGCGAGATCTTTGCGAAATCCGGCCGCGGCCAGTCCCGCCAGCACCAGCCCCCCGGCCACGATGGCCAGCCTGACGGTGGCGGGGACCCGGCGCGGCGTCGCGGCGCGCGCGGCGTCGGCCCGATCCCGGTGTTGCTCCGTCTGCGTCATCGTTACGAGGGGTACCCCGTGCGCCATATTGCCCAAAACTCGTTAGAGTTGAGCGGAACACACTCAACCTTGACGACGTTGAACATCGCGACAAGCATTCTGGTCCTACCCGAACGGAGGCGTCGTGGACTCTTTCAACCCGACAACCAAGACGCAAGCGGCGCTGACCTCGGCGCTCCAGGCGGCCTCGGCCGCCGGTAACCCCGAGATCCGGCCCGCGCACCTGCTGATGGCCCTGTTGACACAGGCCGACGGGATCGCGGGACCGCTGCTGGAGGCTGTCGGCGTCCAGCCCGCGACCATTCGCACCGAGGCGGAGCACCTGATCGACCGCCTGCCCCAGGCCAGCGGCGCCAACTCGCAGCCCCAGCTGTCTCGCGAATCGCTGGCCGCCATCACCACCGCCCAGCAACTGGCCACCGAGATGGACGACGAGTACGTCTCGACCGAGCACTTGCTGGTTGGTCTCGCCACCGGCGATTCGGACGTCGCCAAGCTGTTGACCGGCCACGGCGCCTCGCCGCAGGCCCTGCGCGACGGCTTCGTCAAGGTGCGCGGGAGCGCCCGGGTCACCAGCCCCGAGCCGGAGGCCACCTACCAGGCGCTGGAGAAGTACTCGACCGACCTGACCGCCCGTGCCCGGGAAGGCAAGCTCGACCCGGTCATCGGACGTGACAACGAGATCCGCCGCGTCGTGCAGGTGCTGTCGCGTCGCACCAAGAACAACCCGGTGCTGATCGGTGAGCCCGGCGTCGGCAAGACCGCGATCGTCGAGGGCCTGGCCCAGCGCATCGTGGCCGGCGACGTGCCGGAGAGCCTGCGCGACAAGACCGTCGTCAGCCTGGACATGGGCTCGATGGTGGCCGGCGCCAAGTACCGCGGCGAGTTCGAGGAGCGGCTCAAGGCGGTGCTTGACGACATCAAGAACTCCGCCGGGCAGATCATCACCTTCATCGACGAGCTGCACACCATCGTCGGCGCCGGTGCGACCGGCGAGGGCGCGATGGACGCCGGCAACATGATCAAGCCGATGCTGGCCCGAGGCGAGCTGCGGCTGGTCGGCGCCACCACGCTCGACGAGTACCGCAAGTACATCGAGAAGGACGCCGCGCTGGAGCGGCGCTTCCAGCAGGTGTTCGTCGGCGAGCCGTCGGTGGAGGACACCGTCGGCATCCTGCGCGGGCTGAAGGACCGCTACGAGGTGCACCACGGCGTGCGCATCACCGACTCCGCGCTGGTGGCCGCGGCCACGCTGTCCGACCGCTACATCAGCGCCCGCTTCCTGCCGGACAAGGCCATCGACCTGGTCGACGAGGCCGCCAGCCGGCTGAAGATGGAGATCGACTCCCGGCCCGTCGAGATCGACGAGGTCGAGCGCCTGGTGCGCCGCCTCGAGATCGAGGAGATGGCGCTGGCCAAGGAAGAGGACGAGGCATCCAAGGAGCGGCTGGAGAAGCTGCGCTCCGAGCTGGCCGACCAGAAGGAGAAGCTGGCCGAGCTGACCACCAGGTGGCAGAACGAGAAGAGCGCGATCGACGTCGTCCGCGACCTCAAGGAGCAGCTGGACACGCTGCGCGGCGAGTCCGACCGCGCCGAACGCGACGGTGACCTGGCCAAGGCCGCCGAGCTGCGGTACGGACGCATCCCCGAGGTCGAGAAGAAACTCGACGCCGCGCTGCCCCACGCCGAGGCGCGCGACAACGTGATGCTCAAGGAGGAGGTCGGACCCGACGACATCGCCGACGTGGTGTCGGCGTGGACCGGTATCCCCGCCGGGCGGATGCTCGAAGGCGAGACCGCGAAGCTGCTGCGCATGGAAGACGAGCTCGGCAAGCGGGTCATCGGGCAGAAAAAGGCGGTGCAGGCGGTCTCGGATGCGGTGCGTCGCAGCCGGGCCGGGGTCGCCGACCCCAACCGGCCGACGGGCGCGTTCATGTTCCTCGGGCCGACCGGTGTCGGTAAGACGGAGCTGGCCAAGGCTTTGGCGGAGTTCCTGTTCGATGACGAACACGCGATGGTCCGCATCGACATGAGCGAGTACGGCGAGAAGCACTCGGTGGCTCGGTTGATCGGCGCCCCGCCCGGATACGTCGGCTACGAGGCCGGCGGCCAGTTGACCGAGGCGGTGCGGCGGCGTCCGTACACGGTGATCCTGTTCGACGAGATCGAAAAGGCCCACCCGGACGTGTTCGACGTGCTGTTGCAGGTGCTCGACGAGGGCCGGCTCACCGACGGGCAGGGCCGCACGGTCGACTTCCGCAACGCCATCCTGATCCTGACGTCCAACCTGGGGTCCGGTGGCAGCGAGGAGCAGGTGATGGCCGCCGTGCGCGCCGCGTTCAAGCCGGAATTCATCAACCGGCTCGACGACGTCATCGTCTTCCACGGCCTCGAGCCCGGAGAGCTGGTGCAGATTGTCGACATCCAGTTGGCCCAGCTGCAAAAGCGGCTGTCCCAGCGTCGCCTCGCCCTGGAGGTGTCGTTGCCGGCCAAGCAGTGGCTGGCGCAGCGCGGATTCGACCCGGTCTACGGCGCGCGGCCGCTGCGCCGGCTGGTGCAGCAGGCCATCGGCGACCAGTTGGCCAAGCTGCTGCTGGCCGGCGACGTGCACGACGGCGACACCGTTCCGGTGAACCTCAGCCCGGACGGCGATTCGCTGATCCTGGGCTAGTGGTGATCGCGAGCGCGGCGCAGCCGGGCGAAGCGGGTCGCCACCATTTGGGCTGAGCCGACCGAGGGGACCATTCCACGGGACGGGTGTTGCGTCCTGTGATTGCGGTTGTGACCTGCCGAGCTTCTTTATTCCAGCCCAATAGCAGATACCCTGTGTTGGATGGTCCCCCTTTGGTTCACGCTCTCCGCACTGTGCTTCGTCGGCGCGGCGAGTGTTGCTGTACGTCGACCTCGATCGACGCCGCGGGCGCAGCAGGCGCCGCAAGTCGTGGGCGCGGTCGCACGGGTTCGACTACGAGCGTGAATCGGCCGACATCCTGAAGCGCTGGAAGCGCGGTGTGATCTCGACGGTGGGCGACATCTCCGCCCAGAACGTCGTGCTGGGTCAGATCCGCGGCGAGGCGGTGTACATCTTCGACCTCGAGGAAGTCGCCACCGTGATCGCGCTGCACCGCAAGGTGGGCACCAACGTCGTGGTGGACCTGCGGCTCAAGGGACTGAAAGAGCCACGGGAGAGCGACATCTGGCTGCTGGGTGCGATCGGCCCGCGGATGGTGTACTCCACCAACCTGGACGCGGCCCGGCGGGCCTGCGACCGCCGCATGGTCACCTTCGCGCACACCGCACCGGACTGCGCCGAGATCATGTGGAACGAGCAGAACTGGACGCTGGTCGCATGCCCATCACCAGCACCCGCGCCCAATGGGACGAGGGGCTGCGCACCGTGCGGCAGTTCAACGACCTGCTGCGGGTGTTGCCGCCGCTGCCGGAGGAGACCCAGCAGGAGGCGGGCGCGCCCGCGGGGCTGCGCAACGCGTCGCCGAGCCGCCCACTGGCGCCCGCCGGTCGCGCGGAGTTGCCGCCCCGGCGCGCGCAGCAGGATGTGGCCGGGCTGCTGGGTGATGCGTCTCGTCGCCGGCCGGCCGAGCCGGTCCGCCGGGAGCAGAGCGATCGGTTGCCGGACGCCGTTCGCCGCCCGCCGCCGACCGGGCGCAACGGCCATCAGGCCACCAACTATCAGCACTGATAGCCGAGCCGGGCGCGGGTGGGCGGATGCGGCCGCCGTCATTAGGATGTCGCTCATGCCTCGTCCTGTAGCCCTGATCACCGGGCCTACGTCCGGGATCGGCGCCGGCTACGCGCGACGTTACGCGAGCGACGGCTACGACCTGGTTCTCGTCGCCCGCGACGTCGACCGGTTGACGCGAACTGGCGGGCGAACTCGAAGGCCGGGCCGGCAGCATCGAGGTGCTGCCCGCCGACCTTGCCGATGCGCGCCGGCCGCGAAAAGGTCTGCGAGCGCCTGGCGCGGGGAGTGCGCGTCCTGGTGAACAACGCCGGCTTCGGCACCTCCGGCGAGTTCTGGGCAACCGACCCCGCGCTGCTGCAGTCCCAGCTCGACGTCAACGTCACCGCGGTCATGCACCTCACCCGGGCGGCCCTGCCGGCCATGCTCGACGCCGGTGCCGGCACCGTCATCAACATCGCCAGCGTCGCCGGGCTGGTGCCGGGACGCGGATCGACCTATTCGGCGTCCAAGGCATGGGTGATCTCGTTCAGCGAGGGGCTGGCCGTCGGCCTGCAAGGCACCGGCGTGGGGGTGCACGCCGTGTGCCCGGGCTACGTGCACACCGAATTTCACGCCCGGGCCGGGATCGACATGGCCAAGTCGCCGTCGTTCATGTGGCTCGAGGTCGACGACGTGGTGAACCAAAGCCTGGCCGACGTCGCCCGCGGCAAGGTGATCAGCATCCCGGGCGTGCAATACAAGGCGATTATCGCCGCCGAGCGAATGATTCCGCGGACCCTGATGCGGGCCGTGACCAAGCGAATCGGCGGTGGCCGTGGCCGGACATGACCTGACGTCCCTGCGCGAGGAGCTTGCCGAGCTGGTGCGCCGGCTGTCGGTGGTGCACGGCCGGGTCACCCTGTCGTCGGGCAAGGAGGCCGACTACTACGTCGACCTGCGCCGCGCGACCCTGCATCACCGGGCCTCGGCCTTGATCGGCAAGCTGATGCGCGAACTCACCAGCGACTGGGATTACGCAGTCGTCGGCGGGCTCACCCTGGGCGCCGACCCGGTGGCCACGGCCGTCATGCACGCGCCGGGACGCCCAATCGACGCGTTCGTGGTACGCAAGTCCGCGAAAACCCATGGGCTGCAACGCCTTATCGAGGGATCCGAGGTTACCGGTAAGCGGGCGTTGGTCGTCGAGGACACCAGCACCACGGGCGCGTCGGCGCTGACGGCGGTGCACGCCGTCCAAGAGGCGGGCGGGCAGGTGGTCGGCGTGGCCACGGTGGTGGACCGCTCCACCGGCGCCGCCGAGGCCATCCAGGCCGAGGGACTGCCGTACCGCAGCGTGCTGGGCCTTGCCGATCTGGGCCTGGGCTAGGCGGCCAGCGGGATCTGCATGCACCAAGTGTCACATCGACCACAGCGGTCCCTGGCGCGGGCGATGTTCGTCCCGCCCGCCTCACAGCGACAAGGACGCGGTTGCGTGCGGGCGCCGGAGTTGTCGCTCAGAGGCGGGCACTTCGTCGGTCGCCTCCGGCGGCGACCGTTGTGGCGGATGCGTTCTGATGAGATTTCGGGCCACTGAGCATGCGCGCCTTCCTCGCGATGGCAGCCTGCCTGGTGGTCTGTCTGACGGGCTGCTCGGGCTCCAGCCAGCCGGTCCGCCCCTACGGCGCCCAGGGCGCACGGCTCGGGGAGTCGCTTGCGCTGCTGGGCTGGAACATGGCGGTGTCGAATCTGCGCTGGGACGGCGACTATGTGCTCGATCGACGTCGACGCCTCGCGCGGCGGACCCGAAGTCGCCCGCACGCCAAACCCGAGGACATCCGGTTCGGGCTCTACGGTGCGCTGTCGCATCCGATGGAGTCCGACGGGCTGGGCAGCTGCGACCGCGTGACCGCCAAAGTGCGCGATGTTCCTTCGCCGCTGTCGGCGGCCGGCGACCGGCTCACCGGCACGGTTTGCCTTGGGCCGCTGAAGGATCGGAGTCAGGTCCGTGGCGTGTACAGCTACTCGCCACGCGACCGGATCCCGAATACCTCCTCGGCCTACCCGGCTGCGTTTCCGGTGGGGTTGATGCCCACGAACGCCAACGACACCGGTCTGGTGGTCAAGACCACCAGCCTGTCGGCCTGGCGCGCCGACGGCGCCCCGATGACCAAGGCGCAGCTTGGTGATCCCGCGGCGTTCAACGGCAACGGCTACATGCTGCTGGGCTTGGAAGCCGACGCCGTCGCGGCCCGGTATCGCGACGACTCGGCCAAACGCGGCGGCCCGCTGATGCTGCTCGCATCACCGACCGTGCCCGGCCGCGGACTGAACCCGGCCTGCGCGGCGTACGGGTCGTCGGTGCTGATCCTGCCCGACGCCGTCGCTGGACGCGGTGCACGTCAGCGCGTCGTTGTGCACTCAGGGCGAAATCAACGAGGCGTTGCTCTACGCGACGGTGGCGATCGACGGCACGCACGCCGGGGTGTGGACGCCGCGATGAGCGAACCCGGGCCGACCGAATGGGTGACACCGGCAGGTGGGGTCGGGCCCTGGACGGGCGAGCTGCCCGATGATCCGCGGTATGACCCAGTCCTGTTGCGCGAGGGCGACACTCGCAATGTCGTCGACGCCTACCGGTACTGGACGCGGGAGGCGATCATCGCCGACATCGATCGGCGCCGTCATCCCCTGCATGTGGCGATCGAGAATTTCGGGCACGACGCCAACATCGGCTCGGTGGTGCGCACCGCTAACGCCTTCGCGGTGCACACCGTGCACATCGTGGGCCGGCGGCGCTGGAATCGCCGCGGTGCCATGGTGACTGACCGCTATCAGCGGCTGCGCCATCACGACAACACCGCCGAACTGCTGGGTTTCGCGGGCGGCGCCGGTCTGACGGTGGTCGCGGTGGACAACGTCCCCGGTGCGGCCCGTCTCGAGGAGACCGCGCTGCCGCGCGAGTGTCTTCTGGTGTTCGGTCAGGAGGGTCCGGGCATCACCGACGACATCCGGGCGGGCGCGGCGATGACGGTGTCGATCGCCCAGTTCGGCTCTACCCGCAGCATCAACGCCGGCGTTGCCGCCGGCATCGCGATGCATGCCTGGATTCGGCAGCACGCGGACATGACCCAGGCCTGGTAGCGCCTCGAAGCCGAGGATTCACACTCGTGAATGCCGGTCCGGAATCTGGTGCCGCTGTGACAGATGAGCTCAAACCCGTTCAGCTCCACAGCGTCACGTGGACCTTCGGGCGGAACCGGGTCACGCCCACGCCGGATCCGCGGATCATCGCCTGCGTGCATCGCGGAGTGGTGATGAAGCGGACGAGCTCCGACACGGCGGGTTGACGGGCCGACGGTGCCAATGTCGCCGCGCACCACTCGCCCGACCGGTCCAGCCCCGGACCGCTGCACATGGGTCAACCGCCCGGCGGCCAGGTCCTTGGCGACCGCGAAGCCGATGGTCAATGTGATACCGCCAACCCGCTGAACCTCCTCGAGTGCGGCCGCGTCGCTCTGGAAGATTCGCTGCTGCGACTCCGGAATCGCCAAGCCGCGCAACATGGTTGCGATCTCGCCGTCCACGCCGCCCGCCGACGGGCCCAGCATCCACTGTTGCTGACGCAGCAACGCGGGCGTCGGAATGCCCACGGCCAGCGGGCTATTCGGCGCTCAACGGTGATGATCTGATACTTCAGGAAGGGCCGCACGAAGATCGAGCCGTCGGAACCGATCGAATGTTCACTGGCCGGGCCGATCGCGATGTCGACTGCGCGCGAGCAGATCAGGTCGCGGAACCGGCTCGTCGGATGCACGCTCAACTCCACCGACAGGTCGTCGGCCCGCGACGAGAAGAGCTCGATCAGGCCGGGCGCGGCGTGTTCGGCGAACGTGGTGGACGCGGCGATCCGCAGCAACCGGCGCCCGTGGGCGGCCTCGGTGACCTCGATCGCGGTTTGTTGCTGCAGACCCAGGATTTCGACAGCGCGGCTGGCCAGCCGCAGTCCGCCGGGCGTGAACGCCAGACCGGCACCCGTCCTGGTGAACAACGCGTCGTCGAGTTCCTTGCGTAATGCCGTCGATGTGCATGGAGACTCCGGCGTCGGAAAGACCCAGCTCGGCGGCGGCCGCTCGCACCGAGCCGAAACGAACCACCGCCGAATAGGCCCGAAGTTGAGCCGGGGTCACGAGATTTGAGCTTACGTTGGGAAGCGTGCGTGACGTGCTTGCCGAGCTGATGTCGATCTGGCGTGCCGGCGAGACCGCGGGGCTGGGGACGGTGGTGCGAACTTTCCGGTCCGCACCGCGGCCGCCGGGAGCCTCGATGGTGGTGGCGCCGGACGGTTCGGTGACCGGGTCGGTGTCGGGTGGCTGTGTGGAGGGCGCGGTGTACGAGCTCGCCACCGAGGTGGCGAAGACCGGGGCACCACGGCTGGAACGCTACGGGGTAAGTGACGGCGACGCCTTCGCGGTCGGCCTGACGTGCGGCGGCATCATCGACGTGTTCGTCGAGTCGATGTCGCAGCGCGACGTTTCCCGAACTCGGCGCGGTGGCCGACGACATCGGTGCGCATCGTGCGGTAGCGATCGCGACCGTCATCGCCCACCCGGACGCACAGCGGGTCGGCCGCAGGCTCGTCGTCCGGCCGGACCCGGATGGACCCGTAGCGGGATCGCTGGGTTCGGCGCGTGCCGACGCCGCGGTCACCGACGATGCGCGCGGTCTGCTGGCGGTGGGCCGCAGCGAGGTCCTCAAGTACGGACCCGACGGGCAGCGTCTCGGCGACGGCATGGAGGTCTTCGTGTCCAGCTATGCGCCGCCGCCGCGGATGCTGGTGTTCGGCGCGATCGACTTCGCCGCCGCTCTGGCGCGGCAAGGGTCGTTCCTCGGCTACCGAGTCACCGTGTGCGACGCCCGCCCGGTGTTCGCCACGCGTTCGCGCTTCCCGACGGCCGACGACGTCGTCGTCGACTGGCCGCACCGCTATCTCGCCGCCCAGGCGGAGGCGGGCGCCATCGATCGACACACGGTGATCTGCGTGCTCACCCACGATCCGAAGTTCGACGTCCCGGTGCTCGAGGTCGCACTGCGCCTGCCCCACGTCGGTTACGTCGGGGCGATGGGATCGCGCCGCACCCACGACGACCGGATGAACCGGCTCAAAGCCGCGGGGCTGACCGACGCCGAGCTGAGCCGGCTGTCCAGCCCCATCGGGCTGGACCTCGGCGCGCGCACTCCGGAGGAGACCGCGGTTTCGATCGCCGCCGACATCATCGCCAAGCGCTGGGGCGGCGGGGGTCGCCCGCTGGCCAAGCTGGTCGGGCGAATCCACCACGACGCGCAGGTGGAGGGCGAGTTCAGGGCTAGTTCAGGGATTCCTTAACTCGCTATTGACGCCCGTGTCAGGGGGGCTGACACTGTGGCGCATGCAAGTACCCGGGCCTTTCGAATACGAACGCGCGACCAGCGTCGACCATGCCATCGGACTACTGGATCGGTTGGGGGAGGGGGCGCGAATCGTCGCCGGCGGGCACAGCCTGCTGCCGATGATGAAGCTGCGCATCGCCAACCCCGAGTACCTCGTCGACATCAACGACCTGGCGCTCGAGCTCGGATACGTGATCACCGATCCGACCCTGGTTCGCATCGGCGCGATGACCCGTCACCGCGAGATTCTGGAGTCGGACACCCTGGCCGCCGTGTGCCCGATCTTCCGTGACGCCGAGCGCGTCATCGCCGACCCTGTGGTCCGCAATCGCGGCACGCTCGGGGGTTCGCTGTGCCAGGCGGATCCGGCCGAGGATCTGTCGACGGTGTGTACGGTGCTGGATGCGGTGTGCCTGGCCCGGGGGCCGTCGGGTGAACGCGAGATCGCGATCGACGACTTCCTGGCCGGCCCGTACGAGACCACACTCGCCTCCAACGAGATGCTCGTCGAAGTCCGAATCCCGTTGCGGCACAACAGCATCCAGCGCATACGCGAAGGTGGAACGCCGAGTTGGCGACTGGGCGGTCACGGCCGCCGGAGCGGCCATCACACTCGACGGCGACCACGATCGCCGCAGCCCGCGTCGACCTGACGGCCGTCAACCCCGATTCCGGCTGCGCTGGCCGAGCTCTCGGCGGCTCTGGTCGGCCAGCCGGCCACCGACGAGACCTTCGCCGAGGCAGGCCGGCGTGCCGCCGCAAGCCTGCGATCCGGTGACCGATATCCGCGGCACCGCCGAATACAAGCGGCACCTGGCCTCCGAACTGACCATCCGCACATTGCGTTCCGCGGCCGAACGTGTGCGCACCACGGCCGAAGGGATCTAGCGATGCAGGTGAAGATGACCGTCAACGGCGAACAGGTGACCGCCGACGTCGAACCCCGGATGCTGCTCGTGCATTTTCTGCGTGATCAGCTGCGGCTCACCGGGACTCACTGGGGTTGCGACACCAGCAACTGCGGAACATGCGTGGTCGACGTCGACGGCGTGCCGGTGAAGTCCTGCACGATGCTGGCCGTCATGGCCTCCGGGCACAGCGTCCGCACCGTGGAGGGACTTGCCGTTGACGGCCAGCTCGACCCGGTGCAGGAAGGCTTCATGCGCTGCCACGGGTTGCAGTGCGGCTTCTGCACACCGGGAATGATGATCACCGCCCGCGCCCTGCTGGACCGCGACCCGGATCCCGACGAGGAGACCATCCGGGAGGCGATCTCCGGGCAGATCTGCCGGTGCACCGGATACACGACGATCGTGCGCTCCATCCAATGGGCGGCGCAGCACAGCGGAGCTCCACCGTGGAGGCCGAGTCATGACCACCGTGAAAGAAGGGGCGTCTCGCCCACCGTCACCGGAAGACTCTGGCGGACAACGACCAAAAGCCGTGCGGCCACGGCCGGATGCTGCGCAAGGAAGATCCCCGATTCATCCGCGGCCGCGGCACCTACGTCGACGACGTCGCCCTGCCCGGCATGCTGCACCTGGCCATCCTGCGCTCGCCGTACGCGCACGCCCGCATCGTCAGCATCGATGTGACTGCGGCCCTTGCGCATCCGAAGGTCAAGGCGGTCGTGACGGGTGCGGACCTGGCCGAGAAGGGGCTGGCCTGGATGCCGACGCTGTCCAACGACGTGCAGGCCGTGCTGGCCACCGACAAGGTGCGGTTCCAGGGTCAGGAGGTGGCGTTCGTCGTTGCCGAGGACCGGTATTCGGCGCGCGACGCGCTGGAGCTCATCGACGTCGAGTACGACCCGCTGGATCCGGTCGTCGACGTGCGCAACGCGCTGGACCCGTCCGCGCCGGTGATCCGCACCGACCTCGACGGCAAGAAAGACAATCACATCTTCGACTGGGAGACCGGTGATGCCGCCGCTACCGAGGCGGTGTTCGCGAAGGCCGACGTGGTCGTCAAGCAGGAGATGGTCTACCCGCGGGTGCACCCCGCGCCGATGGAAACCTGCGGCGCGGTAGCCGATTTGGACCCGGTCACCGGCAAGCTGACGCTGTGGACCACCTCGCAGGCGCCCCACGCCCACCGCACCCTGTATGCGTTGGTCGCCGGCCTGCCCGAACACAAGATCCGGGTGATCGCACCGGACATCGGCGGCGGCTTCGGCAACAAGGTGCCGATCTACCCCGGTTACGTCTGCGCGATCGTCGGCTCGCTGGTGCTGGGCAAGCCGGTCAAATGGATGGAGGACCGCAGCGAGAACCTGACGTCCACCAGTTTCGCGCGCGACTACATCATGGTCGGCGAGATCGCGGCTACCAACGACGGCAAGATCCTGGCGATCCGGTCGAACGTGCTGGCCGATCACGGCGCGTTCAACGGGCAGGCGGCGCCGACGAAGTACCCGGCCGGGTTCTTCGGGGTATTCACCGGCAGCTACGACCTGGAAGCCGCTTACTGCCACATGACCGCGGTGTACACCAACAAAGCGCCCGGCGGGGTGGCGTACGCGTGCTCGTTCCGGATCACCGAGGCGGTGTACTTCGTCGAACGGCTGGTCGACTGCCTGGCCTTCGAGCTCAAGATGGACCCGGCCGAGCTGCGGCTGCGAAACCTGTTGCGGCCCGAGCAGTTTCCGTACCAGAGCAAGACCGGCTGGGTGTACGACTCGGGTGACTACGAGGCCACCATGCGCAAGGCCATGGACATGATCGGCTACGACGCATTGCGCGCCGAACAGAAGCAGCGACGCGAGCGCGGTGAGCTGATGGGCATCGGCATGTCGTTCTTCACCGAGGCCGTCGGCGCCGGTCCGCGCAAGGACATGGACATCCTCGGTCTCGGCATGGCCGACGGGTGCGAGCTGCGCGTGCATCCGACGGGCAAAGCCGTTGTGCGGCTGTCGGTTCAGACCCAGGGCCAGGGCCACGAGACGACCTTCGCCCAGATCGTCGCCGAGGAGCTGGGCATCCCGCCCGACGACATCGACGTGGTGCACGGCGACACCGACCAGACCCCGTTCGGGCTGGGCACCTACGGCAGCCGGTCGACCCCGGTCTCGGGTGCGGCCGCGGCGCTGGTCGCCCGCAAGGTCCGCGACAAGGCGAAGATCATCGCGTCGGGCATGCTCGAGGTCTCGGTCGCCGACCTGGAGTGGGAGAAGGGCTCGTTCCACGTCAAGGGTGACCCGTCGGCGTCGGTGACGATCCAGGACATCGCGATGCGCGCGCACGGGGCCGGCGATCTGCCCGAGGGCATCGAGGGCGGGCTGGACGCCGAGGTCTGCTACAACCCGGCGAACCTGACCTACCCGTACGGCGCGTATTTCTGTGTGGTGGATATCGATCCGGGCACCGCGGTGGTCAAGGTGCGGCGCTTCCTGGCGGTCGACGACTGCGGCACCCGCATCAACCCGATGATCATCGAGGGGCAGGTGCACGGCGGCATCGTCGACGGCATCGGCATGGCGCTGATGGAGATGATCGCGTTCGACGCGGAAGGCAACTGCCTGGGCGGATCGTTGATGGATTACCTGATCCCGACGGCGGTCGAGGTGCCGCACCTGGAGACCGGGCACACCGTGACACCCTCGCCGCACCACCCGATCGGCGCGAAGGGAATCGGCGAATCGGCCACCGTCGGGTCGCCGCCCGCCGTGGTGAACGCGGTGGTGGATGCGTTGGCGCCGTTCGGCGTTCGCCACGCCGACATGCCGCTGACCCCGTCGCGGGTCTGGGAGGCCATGCAGGGCAGAGCGAAGCCGCCGATCTAGAGCGCCGTGACGATGCAGAGCGAGGAACGAGCGATGAGGAGGAGCGGCGCAATCGAGCAGGTGACCATCAGCGAACGGGCGCAGCAACTACTGGCCGCGCGCACACCGTTCGTGCGCGCGACCGTGGTGCGTGCCCAGCCGCCCACCTCGGCATACCCGGGCGACGAGGCGATCCTGCTGGCGGACGGCACCATTGAGGGCTTCGTCGGCGGCCAGTGCGCGCAGAACTCCGTCCGCAAGGCGGCGCTGGGCGCGCTGCAGGCGGGCGAAAGCGTGCTGCTGCGGGTGCTTCCCGACGGCGACGTCCACTTTCCCGAGGCGCCCGGGGCCTGCGTCGTCGTCAACCCTTGCCTATCCGGCGGATCGCTGGAGATCTTCCTGACGCCGCAGCTGCCGCCGCCGATGATCCGCATCTACGGCACGACGCCGATCGCCGACGCCTTAGCTCAAATCTGCGGCGTGCTGGGTTACGAAGTCCGTCGGGACGCAGACATGACCGACACCACCGCAGTGGTGATCGCCAGCCACGGCGGGCCGGAAGCCGAGATCATCCGCGCCGCACTGGATAACGGCGTCGGGTACATCGGCCTGGTCGCCAGCAGGGTTCGCGGCGCCTCGATCCTGGACCCGCTCGACCTCTCCGCCGACGAGCGGGCACGGGTGCACACCCCGGTCGGATTGGACATCGGCGCCAAGACCCCGGCGGAGATCGCCGTATCCATTGCCGCCGAACTCATGGCCGGCATCCGCGGTGGCCTGGGCCGCGCTGTCTCCCCCGAGGGCGGCCCCCTGGAGGCGGTCGACCCGGTCTGCGGCATGACCGTGCCGATCGGTCCCGCCGCCGAGCACCTGCGGCTGGCCGGCACCGACTACTGGTTCTGCGGCCCGGGATGCCGCACGGCGTTCGCGGGGAAAGCCGGCGCATGACGCTGGCGGTGTTCAGCGACGTCGACGACGTGATCGCCCGGTTCGATGCGCGGGACTACCTGCTCGACACCGGGACCGCATCCGCGATCTATCTGGCGGTCACGCTGGGCCGGCCGCTGCTGTTGGAAGGCGAGCCGGGCGTCGGCAAAACCACCGCGGCGAAAACCCTTGCGGCGGTGCTGGATACGCCACTGGTCCGGCTGCAGTGCTATGAAGGGCTGACCGCCAGCGAGGCGCTCTACGACTGGAACTACCAACGGCAGCTGCTGTCCATCCGGTTGGCCGAGGCCCGCGGGTCCGCGATCGACGAGGCCGATCTGTACACCGAGGCGTACCTGGTCAATCGCCCCATCCTGCGATGCGTGCGGCATCGCGGCCCCACCCCACCGGTGCTGCTGATCGACGAGATCGATCGAGCCGACGACGAATTCGAGGCGTTGCTGCTGGAGTTCCTCGGCGAAGCCGCCGTCACCGTCCCCGAGCTGGGCACCTTCGTCGCCGAGCGCCCGCCCATCGTGGTGCTCACCTCGAACCGCAGCCGCGACCTGCACGACGCGCTGCGCCGCCGCTGCCTGTACCACTGGATCGACTATCCGGAGGCGTCCCGGGCGGCCGCGATCGTGCGCCGGACGGTCCCGGGGGCCGCCGCCCCGTTGATCGAGCACGTCACCCAATTCGTCGGCAGCGCACGCGATCTCGACCTGGACAAGCCACCGGGCGTGGCCGAGACGATCGACTGGGTCGCCGCGCTGGTGTCGCTGGGCGTCGCCGATCTGGTCGATCCGGCCGCGCTGGTCAGCCTGGGGGCGCTGGCCAAGACTCCCGACGACCGTACGCTGATTCGCGACGCGTACAAAACTTTTACCGAATGCAGTCTTATGTGAGAGGACCCCCGGATGAAGATCACCAACCAGTTCACCGTCAGCGCGCCGATCGAACAGGCCTGGGACGTGCTGTGCGACCTGGAGCAGGTGATCCCGCTGATGCCGGGCGCGCAGCTCATCGGCCACGAGGGTGAGGACTACCTGGGCAAGGTCAAGGTCAAGGTGGGACCGGTCACCAGCGAGTTCAGCGGCAAGGTGCGTTTCGTCGAGCAGGACGGCGGGCAGTACCGCGCGGTCATCGACGCCAAGGGCAAGGAGACGCGCGGCACCGGCAATGCGGCCGCGACGGTCACCACCCAGCTGCAGGCGGACGGCGATCGGACCGGCGTCACCGTCGATACCGATCTGAAGATCGTCGGCAAGCTGGCACAGTTCGGCAGCGGCATGCTGCAGCAGGTGTCGGAAAAGCTGCTGGGCCAGTTCGTGGAGTCGCTCGAAGCCGAATTGGCGTCGCAAAGTGTGGCGGCGCCGGCCACACCGGAGGGCCCCCCGCAGGTCGGGCGCGTCCCGGAGCCGCGCCGCGCTGCCCCCGCCACCGAGCCCGAGCCCATCGATCTGCTCGAGCTCGCCGGTGGCGACCAGCTGAAGAAGTACGGTGCCGCGGCGCTGGCGGTCCTCGCGGCGCTGGTGCTGATCTGGTTGCTGCGCCGGCGCCGTTAGCCGCTCGTGAGCACTCCCTTGCTGCTGCGGGGCGTCGATCTGGCGGCGTTCGCGGCGGCACTGGTCGCGCGGCTGCGCGGCGCCGGGGTGTTGGTTTCCGCCAGCGGCCCGGCGAGCTTCGTGCAGGCGCTGCGAAAACTGGTGCCGGACAACACAACCGCACTGTATTGGGCGGCCAGGCTGACGTTGGTCAACCGGATGGAGGATCTCGGCGCCTTCGACGCGGTCTTCGCGGCGGTGTTCGGCACCGCCGAACCCGACGGCACCAGCCGCCCCGATGCGCCCCTGCCGCTGCCGGGCCCCAAAACGCCCGCGGCCGGCACGCCGCGGCTCGCCGGCAGTGGGTCTACTTCCGCCCACAACCTGCCCTGGGTCACGCGAACGCGGGCCGCCGCGAACGACGCGGCGGGCTCGAGCCTGCTGGTCCCGGACGTGCTGCCCAGCCGGATCGCCGCGCTGGCCGACGAACCGTTCGACCGCTTCGACGCGCAAGATCTTCGCCTGCTCGGCACCTGGCTGGAGGCGACCGTCGCGCGCTGGCCGCGGCGGCGCAGCCTGCGATTCGAGCCCAGCCCCGGCGGCAAACGGATCGACCTGCGGGCCACCATGAACGCGTCGCGGGCGACCGGCTGGGAATCGATGGTCCTGGCGCGAACCCGGCCGCGGCGCCGGCCCCGGCGGATCGTGCTGGTCTGCGACGTGAGCCGCTCGATGCAGCCCTATGCCGCGGTCTACCTGCACCTGATGCGGGCGGTGTTGCGCCAGGCGGGGACCCGCCCCGAGGTCTTCGCGTTCTCGACGTCGCTGACCCGGCTCACCTCGGTGCTCGCGCACCGATCCGCCGAGGTGGCGCTGCAGCGGGCCAACGCCAAAGTCATCGACCGGTACGGCGGCACGTTCATCGGCCGCAGCGTGGGTGCGCTGCTGGCTCCGCCCCATGGCAGCGCGCTGCGCGGCGCCGTGGTGATCATCGCCTCGGACGGCTGGGACAGCGATCCTCCCGACGCGCTCGCCCACGCGATGGCCCGGCTGCGTCGCCGCGCCGCGTTACTGGTCTGGCTCAATCCGCGTGCGGCGCATGATGAATTCCAGCCGCTGGCCGGCTCGATGGCCGCGGCCCTGCCGTACTGCGATCTATTTCTGCCCGCGCATTCGCTGACCGGGCTGCGCCAGTTGCTGCTCGCGTTGTGTCTTTGAGGGCGACGCCCGAGCGGCCGAGTTTGCGGGCCCCGGCCACCAGCGCGGCGGCGACTGCCGCGGCCGTCGGGTAGTCGAGGCCGTCGGGCGGATGGATGTTGGAGATGCAGTTGCGGTCGGCGTCGGTGAGCCCCGGCGCGGGTCGATGGGTCAAGTAGATACCCAGACTGTCGGCGACCGACAGCCCCGGGCGCTCACCGATGAGCACGAGAACCGTTGTGACGCCGAGGGCTTGACCGATGTGGTCCCCGAGTGCGACGCGTGCCTGGGTCGCGACGACCAGCGGGGCAATTCGGTAGCGGTTGTCGAATTCGCGCACCAGCGCGTCGACCATGCCCGCGGCGTGATCGGTCAGGGCGCGGGGTGAGAGCCCGTCGGCGAGGACAAAACCGATGTCCGCCTTGGTCTTTGGCAGGCCCGACAGGTCAGCCGGGCTGCGCCCCAGGTCGGGCCGGCGCAGGTATTCGCTGCGCGAGGTCGCCCGGCTGCAGCACCCGCAGCGGCTCGTCGATGCCGATGTCGTGGAGCCGGGCGATGAGGCCGTCGACGTCGAGTGGGTCATGGACGGCGTCGCGCGCCGCGGCATGTGCGGCCTGGAACTCCAGGACGCGGCGGGTCGGCAGCGAGTTTCCGGCACGCCCGAGCCCGATGCGCGCCGGCGTGGTCGCCCGCAGCGGCGCCCAGATGTCATTGTCCGACGGCAGGTTTGGGTGGTTCATCAACCGGCTGCCAGTGCGCGCAGCGGCGAAGTCGCGAGGTCGACGGGAAGGATCCGGCCCTCGGCGTCGGCCATGCCCAGGCTGGCCAACCAGGCTTCGAATTCGGGTGCGGGGCGCAACCCCAACGCTTTTCGCACGTACAACGCATCGTGAAAGGACAGGCTTTGATAACCGAGCATGATGTCGTCGGCGCCGGGAACAGTGATGACGAACGCGGTGCCCGCCGCGCCCAGCAGGGTCAGCAACGTGTCCATGTCGTCCTGGTCGGCTTCGGCGTGGTTGGTGTAGCAGACGTCGACACCCATCGGCAGGCCGAGCAGTTTCCCGCAGAAGTTGTCTTCGAGCCCGGCGCGGATGATCTGCTTACCGTCGTAGAGGTACTCCGGTCCGATGAATCCGACCACGGTGTCGATCAACAGTGGCTGCAGCGCCCGGGCCACCGCGTAGGCGCGCGCCTCCAGCGTCTGCTGGTCGACCGGCTTGTTCCCCACGCCCAGGTGCGCCCCGGCCGACAGGGCCGCACCCTGCCCCGTCTCGAGATACATGACGTTGTCGCCGACGGTGCCGCGGCGCAGCGACCGGGCGGCCTCGTTGGCCTCCATCAACATCGCGATGGACGTCCCGAACGAGGCATTGGCGCCCTCGGTGCCCGCGATCGACTGGAAAACCAGGTCGACGGGCGCGCCGCGGTCGATCAGCTCCATCGTGGTCGTGACGTGGCACAGCACGCACGACTGGACGGGAATCGCGAACCGTTGGCGAATGTCGTCGAGCAGGTGCAGGAGGTCCGACGCAGCGTGCGGCGAGTCGGTCGCGGGGTTGATGCCGATCACCGCGTCGCCGCAGCCCATCAACAGGCCGTCGAGCAGCGCCGCGGCGATCCCGCGTGGGTCATCGGTGGGGTGGTTGGGTTGCAGCCGGGTGGCGAGCGTGCCCGGCAACCCGATCGTCGTTCGGAAGGCCGCCGTAGCCGTCACCGCGGCGGCCACCAGGATCAAGTCCTGGTTGCGCATGACCTTCGACACCGCGGCAACCATTTCCGGCGTGAGCCCGGGGGAGATGGCGGCGATGCGCGCCGCGCTGTCGTCGCGGCAAGCCGCATCCAGCAGCCAGTCGCGAAAGCCGCCCACGGTCAGATGCGCGATGGGGCCGAACGCCTCGCGATCGTGGCTGTCGATGATGAGCCGGGTGACCTCGTCGGTCTCATACGGCACGACCACATCGGTCAGAAACGTCGCCAGCGGTATGTCGGCCAGCACCCACGCGGCCGCGGCCCGTTCGGCGTCGGAGCCGGCGGCGCAGCCCGCGAGCTGGTCGCCGGAACGTAACGGTGTCGCCTTCGCCATCACGTCGACCAGCCCCGCAAAGGTGTGCGTGGTCCCCGAAAAGGTGTGCCGGTAGCGCATATTTCAGTATGAGGCAGGATCGGCAGGTATGGATCAGCTATGGGCCAACCGGGCGGCCAGCTCTGAAGCCGCTGTCGCGCAACGACACCTGAAACGGCTGTGGGGGCTGCCCGGAACGCAGCTGGGCGTGGTGGCGTGGCCGCCGACGCGGCGGGACCGGTCCTTCGGCACGTGGCACTACTGGTGGCAGGCGCACCTGCTGGATTGCCTGGTCGACGCGCAGCTGCGCGATCCGCAACCCGAACGGCACACCAGGATCAACCGGCAGGTGCGCTCGCACCGGCTGCGGAACAACTTCTCGTGGATCAACAACTACTACGACGACATGGCCTGGCTGGCGCTGGCGCTGGAACGCGCCGCCCGGATAGCCGGCGTCGAGCGCCATCGCGCGCTGCCCAAGCTCGCCGACCAGTTCCTCAAAGCGTGGGTGCCCGAGGACGGCGGCGGGATCCCGTGGCGCAAGCAGGACCAGTTCTTCAACGTCCCGGCCAACGGCCCGGCGGGGATCTTCCTGGCCCGCTACGGAGATCGGATGGAAGCGGGCCGAGCAGATGGCCGACTGGATCGACCGCACGCTGATCGACCCGGAGACGCACCTGGTGTTCGACGGCATCAAGGCCGGCTCGCTGGTCCGCGCGCAGTACACCTACTGCCAGGGCGTGGTGCTCGGGCTGGAAACCGAGCTGGCGGCACGCACCGGTGCGGAGGTCGGGCCCGGCACGCGGCACGGGTGCACCGGCTGGTCGCGGCCGTCAGCCGAACACATGGCGCCGGCGGGCGTGCTGCACGGCGCCGGCGGCGGGGACGGCGGCCTGTTCTCCGGCGTCACCGCCCGATACCTCGCGCTGGTCGCCACCACCCTGCCGGGTGACTCGGCCGACGACGCCGTGGCCCGCGACACCGCCCGGCGGATCGTGCTGGCCAGCGCGAAGTCGGCGTGGGATTACCGGCAAACGGTGGACGGGCTGCCGCTGTTCGGCGCGTTCTGGGACCGCGACGCCGAGCTGCCCACCAAAAAACCGGGGCCGCCGGGGAGGCGCAGTTCGTCGACGGCGCGGTGAACAGTTCCGAGGTGGCCGAACGGGACCTGTCGGTGCAGCTGTCGGGCTGGATGCTGATGGAGGCCGCCTGTAACGTCACCGCCGTGACCGCAGGGAGCGCGACATGACCGAACCCGGCGGCTGGATCCCCGACGAGGCAACGCTGGCCGAAGCCAACCTCACCCGCTTCATGGCCTGGCTCGCCGAGACCGGCCGCGGCCGCTACGGCGACTACCACGAGCTCTGCGCGAAGTCGGTCGAGGACATCGAATGGTTCTGGGACGCCGTCTGGAACTACTTCGACATCCAGGCGGGCAGCCCACCCCGCGCGGTGCTGGGCAACCGGTCCATGCCCGGCGCCGAGTGGTTTCCCGGCGCCACGCTGAACTACGCCACCGAGGTGTTCCGGCACGCCACCGACGAGCGGCCCGCCATGATCGTCGTCGGCGAGGACGGCTCGCCGCGAGTGGTCGTGGGCGCGGCTGCAGCGGGAGACCGCGGCGCTTCGCGGCCTACCTGCGCGGTCTCGGGGTGAAGCCCGGTGACGCCGTCGTCGGGTACCTGCCCAACGTCGCCGAGGCCGCCGTCGCCGCCCTGGCCGCCGCCAGCGTCGGCGCGATCTGGGCGGTGTGCAATCAGGACGTGGCCGTCGACGGCGTGATAGCGAGGTTGGGCCAGGTGGAGCCGGCCGTGCTGGTGGCCAGCGACGGATCGGTGTACGACGGCAAGCGCATCGACCGGCGCGCGGAGCTGGCCGCGATCCGGCGAGCGATGCCCAGCGCTGCGGGCCACCGTCGTGGTGCCGCGGCTCGGGCTCGACGCGAGCCGACGGCGAACAGACCGTCCCGTGGGCGACGGCGGTGGAGTCGGATGCCGCCCTGGACATCACCGCCGTGCCCGTTCGCGCACCCGCTGTGGGTGATGTTCTCGTCCGGAACCACCGGCAAGCCGAAGGGCATCGTGCACGGTCACGGCGGCGTCGTGCTCGAGCACCTGAAGTACCTGAGTCTGCAACTGGACCTGCACGCCGGCGACCGCTTCCTGTGGTACTCGTCCACCAGCTGGATGATGTGGAACCTGCTAGCTGTCCGGGCTGCTGGTCGACTCCACCATCGTGCTCTACGACGGCAGCCCAACCCATTTGACGCACCGATGGCCTTTGGCGGGTCGCCGCCGAGGCCGGTGTCACGGTGCTCGGCGCCGGGGCCGGCTACCTGTTGGCCTGCGCCAAGAAGGAGCTGAAGCCGGGTGCGACGTACCCGCTGGACGGGCTGCGCGCAGTGGGTTCCACCGGTTCGCCGCTGCCCGCGTCCGGATTCCGTTGGGTGCAGGAGGGGCTCGGCCGGTCGGTTCCGGTGATCTCGATGAGCGGCGGCACCGACGTCTGCACGGCCTTCATCGGCGGCTGCCCGATCCTGCCGGTGGTGGCCGGCGAGCTGTCGTGCATCTGCCTGGGCGCGGCCATCGAAGCCTGGACCGGGCCGCGAACCGCCCGGTCATCGGGGAAGAGGGCGAACTGGTGCTGACCAAGCCGATGCCCTCGATGCCGGTGTTCTTCTGGAACGACGACGACGGCAGTCGTTACCGCGCCGCCTACTTCGACAAGTACCCGGGCGTGTGGTGTCACGGCGACTGGATCACCATCACCGATCGGGGATCCGTTGTGGTGCATGGCCGTTCGGACGCCACCCTGAACCGGCTGGGCGTCCGGATGGGCAGCGCGGAGATCTACACCGCGGTGGAGGGCATGCCCGAGGTGCGCGACTGCCTGGTGGTCGGGGTCGAGCAGGACGACGGCGGCTACTGGATGCCGCTGTTCGTGGCCCTGGCGGACGGCGTCGAACTCGACGACGAGCTGCGGTCGAGGATCGTGGCGGCCATCCGTCAGCACGCCTCGCCGCGGCACGTGCCCGACGACATCCTGGCGGTTCCGGGAATACCGCGGACGCTGACCGGCAAACGGCTGGAAATCCCGATCAAGCGGATCCTGCTCGGGGCGGCGCCGGGCGAGGCCGTGCAGCAGAGTTCGATCGACCGACCGGAACTGCTAGACGCTTTCGTTGCGTACCGCAGAAGTCGGGTGCCCTGAGTCGGGCTCTTGGTCGGGCTCGGCCGCCGGCGCCCGCGGCGTCCCGGTAGCTCCGCCAGGCCGCGATGATCGCCGGCATCAGCGAGACGACCAGGATGGCCAGGAGGATCTTTTCCAGGTTGTGGTGCACGAACGGCACGTTGCCCAGGAAGTAGCCCGCCAGCGTCACGCCGCCGCCCCAGAGCGATGCCGCCGACGATGTCGAAGCCCAGGAACACCGGGTAGCGCATGTAGGACACCCCGGCGACCGACCGGGACGAACGTCCGCACGAACGGCGCGAACCGGGCCAGGATGATCGCCCAGGGCCCGTATTTCTCGAAGAAGGCGTGCGACTCGGTCACGTAATGCTTCTTGAAGAACCGGGAGTCTTCCTTCTTGAACAGCGCCGGTCCGATCCGCCGGCCGATGAAATACCCGGTCTGATCGCCCAGTACCGCCACGGTGGCGACGGCGGGGCGCGAGCACCCAGATGCTGGCCGGTGGGTTCGGGTGCGCGGCCAGCAGTCCGCCGGTGAACAACAGCGATTCGCCGGGCAGCAGCGGAAACAGCAGGCCGGTCTCGATGAAGACGATGATCAGGATGCCGGGCAGCACCGCGGACCCGAAAACGCCGTCGGCGCCCAACCAATACATCGGGTCGAAGATGTCGGGGCAGGGCCGTCACGGCGGTGCTCACGATGCTCTCAACATACCGGCCTCGGGTGACACGTGACCAGTCACTGGACGATACTGGGCGAACGCAGCCGCCAGGAGGAGCCCATGCCCATCGCCACGCCCGAGGTCTACGCCGAGATGCTGGGACGCGCCAAGGAGAACTCGTACGCCTTCCCGGCCATCAACTGCACCTCCTCGGAGACGGTCAACGCCGCGATCAAGGGCTTCGCCGACGCCGGCAGCGACGGCATCATCCAGTTCTCCACCGGCGGTGCGGAGTTCGCCTCCGGCCTCGGGGTCAAGGACATGGTCGCCGGCGCGGTCGCGCTGGCCAAGTTCACCCGCAGCATCGCGGCCAGGTACCCGATCAACGTCGCGCTGCACACCGACCACTGCCCCAAGGACAAGCTGGACAGCTACGTGCGGCCGCTGCTGGAGATCTCGGCCCGGCGGGTGGCCGCGGGCGAGGACCCGTTGTTCGGATCGCACATGTGGGACGGCTCGGCCGTGCCGATCGACGAGAACCTGGTCATCGCGCAGGAACTGCTCAAGGAGGCCGCGGCCGCCAAGATCGTCCTCGAGATCGAGATCGGCGTCGTGGGCGGCGAAGAGGACGGCGTCGCCAACGAGATCAACGACAAGCTCTACACCACGCCGGAGGACTTCGAGAAGACCATCGACGCGCTGGGTCACGGCGAGCACGGCAGGTACCTGCTGGCCGCGACGTTCGGCAACGTGCACGGCGTCTACAAGCCGGGCAACGTCAAGCTGCGCCCTGACATCCTGGCCCAGGGGCAGCAGGTGGCCGCGGCCAAGCTGGGGCTGCCCGACGGCGCCAAGCCGTTCGACTTCGTCTTCCACGGCGGTTCGGGCTCGCTCAAGTCGGAGATCGAGGAGTCCCTGCGCTACGGCGTGGTGAAGATGAACGTCGACACCGACACCCAGTACGCGTTCACCCGCCCGATCGCCGGTCACATGTTCAGCAACTACGACGGCGTGCTCAAGATTGACGGTGAGGTCGGCAGCAAGAAGGTCTACGACCCGCGCAGCTACCTCAAGAAGGGCGAGGCCTCGATGACCGAGCGCGTGGTGGAGGCCTGCAACGACCTGCACTGCGCCGGAAAATCCGTGGGCGGCTAGGCGCTCGTGCCGCCAGCCTCGAACGTGCGGCTGGCCGCACACTCGGCACCGAACGTGCGGCTGGCCGCACACTCGGCACGAGACGGGGTGGCTAGCCGCTGGGGGACTGGCAGATCTTCCACTGGTCGTCGCGGTACTGCAGGTCCAGGCTGCGGGTGGAACGCACCTGCGGGTCGTAGGCCATGAACGAGGTGACGTTGGCCTCGGCGTGCTGGCCGTTGACCACCACCTGGTCGATGCTGGCGATCACCGGATACTGCTTGGCCGCCGAGACCCGGCGGTAGGTCTCATCCCACGAGCGCTCGTCGTAGTCCGCGTACCCGTCGCGGGTGGTGCCGCAGGTGATGGTCCGCAACGTGGTCAGGTCGCCCCGCTGTATCGCGGCGTCGAAGTTCGTGATGGTGTGCCGAACCTGGTCTTCCGGCGAGACTTTCATGTGCTTACCGCGGGTGAGCAGCACCGTGCCCAGGATCGCGATCGCCGCCAACGCCAGCACGATCAACACCAGCGCCAGCACCCAGCCCCAGTTGAATTGCCGGGAGGTGCGGAGCTTTTCCCCGGGTCGGGGCGGGATCGATTGCGGCACAGCCGGTTTAAGGGGTTGCCCGAGCTGCGCGGTCGGGCCCTCCGGTCCCGGCGACGAGGCGAAGACTTCGGTGGCGGGCTCCGGGGTGGTGGCGATCACCGCGGTCTCTTTCGAGTCGAAACCGGGCGCGGTGAAGCGGCGTTCACGCTGCGGGTCGTCGGCGCCTTCGCCGGGCTCCCCGGGACCGCCGCCCGAATCGGGTTTGATCACCACGGTCTCGGTCTCGGAGTCGCCCGGTACCAGCGGGACGCTCTCGGTCGCGTCTTCGCCCGATTGCGCGGCCCATTCGTGCCCAGGCGGGTTCGGCGGGCCGCCGCGGTCGGGCTCGGGTGGATGGGGCATGACTACTGCTGTCCTCCGCTATCGGATCGGGTAGTTGGAGAGCTTAGCGACCCGCCCCCCTCGATGGGGTGATGGTTGAGGTCCGGCACCCCGGCGAAACGGGGCAGCTGCAGAATAGGAGCCATGACGCCGATCGGAGACCTTCTCGGACCTGACCCGACCCTGCTGCCGGGCGATCCCGACGCCGAGGTGGAACTGCTCGCCGGCGAGAAGCCCGGGATCGTCGCCGCCGCGCACCCGTCGGCGTCGGTGGCCTGGGCGGCCCTGGCCGAGCAGGCGCTGGCCGACGACCAGGCCATCACGGCCTACGCGTATGCGCGCACCGGCTATCACCGCGGCCTGGACCAGCTGCGGCGAAACGGCTGGAAGGGCTTCGGCCCGGTGCCGTATTCGCACGAGCCCAACCGCGGATTCCTGCGGTGCGTGGCGGCGCTGGCGCGGGCCGCCGACACGATCGGCGAGCCCGACGAGTACATGCGCTGCCTGGACCTGCTCGACGATTGCGACCCCGCGGCGCGTCCGGCGCTCGGGCTCTAGAAGCCTTCCGAACACCCCGCGCCGTTCGGCGATTCGATCTGGACCGTGGCGTGCTCCAGCCCGCGGGCCGACAGCACGGCACGAGCGTCCTGCAGCACCCGCGCGGAGTCGCCGGCGCTCCGCAAGTGCGCGGTGCACATGTCCTTGCCGGGCGACAGCGTCCAGACATGCAGGTCGTGCACCTCGGTGACGCCGTCGACGGCGCCCAGCGCCGAGCGCAGCTCCTCCACGTCGATGTGGGTCGGTGACGATTCGGAGAGGATCCGCAACGCGTCGCGGGCCAGCGAGATCGCCCGCGGCAGCACCCACAGCGCGACCAGCACGGCGACCACCACGTCGGAGTACGGCCAGTGCGTCGTCACGGTGACCACACCGGCGATCAGCACGCCCAGGCTGCCGACGCTGTCGGCGACCACCTCCATGTAGGCGCCCTTGACCGCCAGGCTCTGCCCCGAGTGCGACCGCAGCAGCAAGGCGACCACGAGGTTGGCGAGCAGCCCGGCCAGCGCGACCACGATCAACGGCACGCCGGGGATCGACGGGGTTTCCCTGAGCCGCTGGATCGCTTCCCAAAGAATGAACATCGCCACCCCCATCAGCAGCCCCGCGTTGGCGACCGCGGTGAACACCTCGGCCCGGTGCCAGCCGTAGGTCCGTGACGGTGACGAGCTGCCCCGGCGGGCCAGCGTCACGGCGGCCAGGCCCATGAAGACGGCCACGACGTCGGTGAGCATGTGGCCCGCGTCGGCCAGCAAGGCGATCGAGTTGATCAGCAACGAGGTGGTCAACTCCACGACGAAAAACGCCGCCAGAATCGCGGCGGCGACGATCATGCGGGGAATCATCCGGGACCTATCGGTCTCGGCGGGACTGTGATTGTGGCCGGCGCCCATGGCGTGCAATATATGCGGATTCACGCATATATGGCAAGGGTCAGAACCAACGGCTCCAGAAGCGGGTCAGCATGTTGCCCGCGGACACCAGCCAGGTGCGGCACCCCGGAGAAATCGAATAACCAGAGCACGACCCCGAAGATCCACGGGCTCGCCGCCAAGAGCACGAACAGCACGATGAAAAAGCCGTACTGCTTGGCCGGCGCCACCGCGCGCTGGGTCTCGGGACTCAGATGGGGCTCCAGCGCGTCGTAGCCGTCCAGGCCCGGGATCGGCAGCAGGTTCAGCAGCAGGGCCGTGATTTGCAGGAAGCCCAGGAACGCCACCCCGGCCCACAACACCGCGTGGTGCGGGTCGTAGAACAGTCGCGTCGCCGCCAGCAGCAGCACCGCCAGCACCAGATTGGCGGCCGGGCCCGCCAGGCTGACCAGGGTGCGGCGCTTCGGCGTCATGAACCAGGTCCGCACGTACACGGCGGCGCCCGGCAGGCCGATCCCGCCCAGCGCGATGATCACGATCGGCAGCAGGAGCGACAGCGCGGGATGGCTGTAGCGCCGCGGATCCAGCGTCAGGTACCCGCGCACGGCGGCGTCGTGGTCGCCGAATCGCCAGGCCGTAACCGCGTGGCCGAATTCGTGCAGGCACAGCGACACCATCCAGCCGGCGATCACGAAGGTGAACACCCCGACATACGCCAGCGGTCGCACGCTCGTGCCGGCCAGCCAGGCCAGCACGCCGCCGCCCGCCGTCAAGCCCACCAGGGCCAGGAAGATGGGGCTGGGTCGCACCGATTCGTGCCGAGCGGGCAGGTTCACCGCTCGAAACTATCGGACCACCAACCAGCCTTCGATGTTGCGGTAGAACGTCGATCGGCGCGCCGTGCGCGGCGCGGGGACACCGTCGCGCACCACGGCGACGCCGGTGCTGCCCAGCTGGGCCGCGCGCCCGGCGGTCCACCGGCGCCGGATCCCGTTGTGTACCCGGGCCCGCAGGCCGGGCATGGCCAGCGTCGGCTCGATGTCTACGGCGGGGGCGCCGCCGTCGAACAAGGTGGTGTCGTCGACGACCGCCTCGCCGTGGATGAACTGCTCGTCATCCGGCGGTACCCAGCGGGCCCGGCCCGACGAGCACCGACCCGGTTTCGTCGCGGACCAGGGTCACGCGCCGCGCGGACCCCCGCCGGGCGCGCCGCGCCGCCCGGCGCCCGGCGGGCAGGCGGTAGATCCGGGTCGCGCGGGTGCGGCGGGGCGGCACGTAGGCCACCTCGATGTCGAGCCGGCCGGCGCGCAGCAGCCGCGTCAGTACGGCGGCCAGGTCTGCGTCGGCGCCCACCACGACCAGCCGCCGGTATGGCCCGATCACGGCGTCGATGTCGGCGTCGTCATCGACTGGGTGCACGGGCAGGTTTCGCACCGGCCCTGGGGCGCAGTGGTCGCCGAAGATCAACACCGCCACGCCGACGGTGCTCTGGTCCCCGTTCACGACACTCCTCGCAAATCACTGGGCTAAGGTGGGTCACCGGCTGGACCACAATAAGCAGGTTTAAACAGGTGGGATTAGGCGGGAGCGAGTCATGCCGGCAATCGTCCTCATCGGCGCCCAATGGGGCGACGAGGGCAAAGGTAAGGCCACTGACTTGCTCGGTGGGCGCGTGCAGTGGGTGGTGCGCTATCAGGGGGGCAACAACGCCGGCCACACCGTCGTCTTGCCCAGCGGCGAGAACTTCGCGCTGCACCTGATCCCCTCGGGAGTGCTGACCCCCGGCGTCACCAACGTCATCGGCAACGGAGTGGTGGTCGACCCCGGGGTGCTGCTCGACGAGCTCAAAGGCCTCGAAGACCGCGGCGTGGACACCACCAAGCTGTTGATCTCCGCCGACGCGCACCTGCTATTGCCCTACCACGTCGCCATCGACAAGGTCACCGAGCGCTACATGGGCAACAAGAAGATCGGCACCACCGGCCGCGGCATCGGGCCGTGCTACCAGGACAAGATCGCCCGGATGGGGATCCGCGTCGCCGACGTGCTCGACCCCGATGGGCTGACCCACAAGGTCGAGGCCGCGCTGGAACTGAAGAACCAGATCCTGGTCAAGATCTACAACCGCAAGGCGCTGGATCCGCATCAGGTCGTCGAGGCCCTCCTGGAACAGGCCGAGGGTTTCCGCCACCGCATCCGCGACACCCGACTGCTGCTCAACGCCGCGCTCGAGATCGGCGAAACGGTGCTGCTGGAGGGCTCCCAGGGCACCCTGCTCGACGTCGACCACGGCACGTATCCCTATGTGACGTCGTCGAATCCGACCGCCGGCGGCGCGGCCGTCGGGTCCGGCATCGGCCCGACCCGCATCACCACCGTGCTCGGGATCCTCAAGGCCTACACCACCCGCGTGGGCTCCGGGCCGTTCCCCACCGAGCTGTTCGACGAGAACGGCGAATACCTGTCCAAGACCGGCGGCGAGTTCGGCGTCACCACCGGGCGGCGGCGCCGCTGCGGCTGGTTCGACGCCGTCATCGCCCGCTACGCCACGCGGGTCAACGGCATCACCGACTATTTCCTGACCAAACTCGACGTGCTCTCCAGCCTGGAAACGGTTCCGATCTGCGTCGGTTATCGCATCGACGGCGAGCGCACCAACGACATGCCGATGACGCAAAGCGATCTCGCCAGTGCCGAACCGATCTACGAGGAGTTGCCCGGCTGGTGGGAAGACATCTCGCACGCGCGCGAATTCGACGACCTGCCCGCCAAGGCGCGTGACTACGTGTTGCGGCTGGAAGACCTTGCCGGGGCCCATGTTTCGTGCATCGGCGTCGGCCCGGGACGCGAACAGACGATCGTGCGCCGCGACGTCCTGGCGGCCCGCCCGTGACGGAGCTGGACCCAAAAGAACTCGACCCCGAATACGAACACCACGGCGGCTTTCCCGAATACGGCCCGGCCAGCCCGGGCCCGGGGTTCGGCCGGTTCGTCGCGGCCATGCGCCAGCTGCAGGACCTTGCTGTGTCCGCCGACCCCAGCGACGACGTATGGGACGACGCGGCCGACCGCGCCGCGGCCCTGGTGGAGGTCCTGGGTCCGTTTCATGCCGATGAGGGCAAGGCGCCGGCCGGGCGGACGCCCGACCTGCCCGGCATGGGCAGCCTGCTGCTGCCGCCCTGGACGTTGACGAAGTACGCACCGGACGGGGTCGAGATGACCGGCTACTTCAGCCGGTTTCACGTCGGCGGAAACCACGCCGTGCACGGCGGCGTGCTGCCGCTGCTGTTCGACCACATGTTCGGCATGGTCTCGCACGCCGCGGGGCGGCCGATCAGCCGGACGGCCTTCCTGCACGTCGACTACCGCAAGATCACCCCGATCGACGCGCCGCTGGCGGTGCGCGGCCGCGTCACGAGCACCGAAGGCCGCAAGGCCTTCGTGGCCGCTGAACTGGTCGACGCGCGCGGTCTTAGCGACGCGGTGCTGGCCGAGGCCAACGGGCTGATGGTGCGGCTGCTTCCCGGCCAGCCTTGAGGTCTGCGCGACGGACCTATCCTTGAGCGGTGACTGACGGCGTGACCGAAGGACCAGACGACAAGACGACCGTGCTCGCCGCGCCCCCGCAGGCGCCGGTGAAGGAAGTCGACGTCAGGCCGCGAGTGGTCTTGCTGGGTTCCGGTGAGTTCAGCCGGGAACTGGCGATCGCCTTGGGGCGCCTCGGTGCGCGAGGTGATCGCCGTCGACGAGCGCGCGGACGCGCCCGCGCACGGGGTGGCCGACCAGTCGTTGGTGGCACCGATGACCGACGCCGACGAGCTGACGAAGGCGATCCAGGGGCTGCAGCCGGACTTCGTGGTCACCACCACCGACGCGGTCGCGACCCAAGCCCTCGAGGGACTCGAGCGGCCCGACGCGCGCACCCAGCTGGTGCCCAGCGCTCGCACCGTCCGGCTCACCGCCGACCGGGAGGGCCTGCGCCGGCTGGCCGCCGACGAGTTGGGGCTGCCCACCGCGCCGTTCTGGTTCGTCGGCTCCGCCGGCGAACTCGAGGCGGTGGGCGCCCACGCCGGCTACCCGCTGCTGGTGAAGCCGGTCGCGGGCACCGGGCGGGAACAGTCGGTGGCGTCGGGGCCCGACGACATCGGGCCGGCCTGGCAGCGCGCGACCGGAGGTCAGGGGGAGCAGCACCGGGTGCTGGCCGAATCGGTGGTGGAGGTCGAGTTTCACGTCACTCTGCTGGCGGTGTGCAGCGACGGCCCCCAGGGGCCGGTGATCGACTTCTGCTCGCCCATCGGCCATCGCGGTGAGCATGCCGACGTGCTGGAGTCCTGGCAACCGCAGAAGATGAGCACGGCCGCGGTGGACGCCGCCAAATCGATTGCCGCGCGGATCGTGAAGGCGCTCGGCGGGCGCGGCGTCTTCGGTGTCGAGTTGATGATCAACGGCGACGAGGTGTACTTCGCCGACGTCACGCCCCGCCCCGCCGACAGTGCCTGGGCGACCGTGCGCAGCCAGCGGCTTTCGGCGTTCGAACTGCAGGCCCGCACCATCCTGGGCCTGCCGGTGGACACCATGATGATTTCGCCGGGCGCGGCCCGCCGAGGTACGGAGCGCGCCGACGCACCGGCCGCCGCGTGGCCGGGGCGCTGGGGGTGCCGGAAAGCGACCTTCGCGTCGTCGGGCGGGGATTCCAGGCATTGGCGACGGCGCCGGAGGTGACGGCGGCGCGCGACCGCGCCCGCGAGGTCGCAAATCAGCTGACCGTGCGCGACGCGGGGCGGGAGAGTTATCGTCCGGCACCATGACCTCGCCGAGGCGGGAACGCCCGAGCGCGGATATTGTGGCCACAATGCTCACGAAGGACGAGGTCAGACAAGCATGAGCACAGAGCACGCAGGCTCCTACGCCGGAGACATCACGCCCCTGGAGGCGTGGAAAATGCTCAGTGACAACCCCGACGCTGTGTTGGTCGACGTGCGCACCGACGCCGAATGGCGGTTCGTCGGTGTGCCCGACCTGTCCAGCCTGGGGCGCGAGGTGGTGTTCATCGAGTGGAACACCTCCGACGGCGCGTACAACGCCAACTTCGCCGACGAACTGCGGGACCGGGTGCCACCCGACGCCTCTGAACCCGAAGGCGAGCGGCCGGTGGTCTTCCTGTGCCGCTCGGGCAACCGCTCCATCGGAGCCGCCGAGGTCGCCACCCGGGCCGGCATCACCCCGGCCTACAACGTGCTGGACGGGTTCGAAGGCCAACTGAACCCCAGGGGCATCGCGGTGAATCAGGCTGGCGCGCAATCGGATTGCCCTGGAAGCAGCTATGACCGAAGCCGACGGATCCCCGTCGGGGGACTCTGTCCGCGTGCCCAAGGCCCTGCCCGACGGCGTCAGCCAGGCCACCATCGGCGTGCGCGGCGGGTTGCTGCGATCGGGGTTCGACGAGACCGCCGAGGCGATGTTCCTGACGTCCGGCTATGTCTACGAGTCGGCGGCCGTTGCGGAGAAGTCGTTCACCGGCGAGCTGGACCACTTCGTGTACTCGCGGTACGGCAACCCCACCGTGACGATGTTCGAGGAGCGGTTGCGCCTGATCGAGGGCGCGCCCGCGGCGTTCGCCACCGCGAGCGGCATGGCGGCGGTGTTCACCTCGCTGGGCGCGCTGTTGGCCGCCGGGGACCGGCTGGTCGCGGCGCGCAGCCTGTTCGGGTCGTGTTTCGTGGTGTGCAACGAGATCCTGCCGCGCTGGGGTGTCGAGACCGTCTTCGTCGACGGCGACGACCTCGCGCAGTGGGAGGAGGCGCTGTCCGTCCCCACCGCGGCGGTCTTCTTCGAGACGCCGTCCAACCCGATGCAGTCGCTGGTGGACATCGCCGCGGTAGTCGAGCTCGCGCACGCCGCAGGGGCAAAAGTGGTGTTGGACAACGTCTTTGCCACACCGCTGCTGCAGCAGGGCATTCCCCTCGGCGTTGACGTGGTGGTGTACTCGGGCACCAAGCACATCGACGGCCAGGGCCGGGTGCTGGGCGGCGCCATTCTCGGCGACAAGGAGTACATCGACGGTCCGGTGCAGAAGCTGATGCGGCACACCGGACCGGCGATGAGCGCGTTCAACGCCTGGGTGTTGGTGAAAGGCCTTGAGACGCTGGCCATCCGGGTCGAACACAGCAATTCCTCGGCGCACCGGATCGCGGAATTCCTTGAGACCCATCCGGCGGTGAGCTGGGTGCGCTACCCGTATCTGCCGTCACACCCGCAGTACGACCTGGCCAAGCGACAGATGTCGGGGGGCGGGACGGTGATCACCTTCGCGCTCGACTGTCCCGAAAGTGCTGCCAAGCAACGGGCTTTCGAGGTGTTGGACAAGCTGCGGCTGATCGACATCTCCAACAATCTGGGGGACGCCAAATCCCTGGTCACCCATCCCGCCACCACGACGCACCGGGCGATGGGCCCGGAGGGTCGCGCGGCGATCGGCCTCGGCGACGGCGTGGTC
Source organism: uncultured Actinomycetota bacterium (assembly GCA_963850895.1). GTDB lineage: Bacteria > Actinomycetota > Actinomycetes > Mycobacteriales > Mycobacteriaceae > Mycobacterium. Next base: position 51,580 of record CAWKNK010000022.1, read on the forward strand.
CGGATCTCCGTCGGGCTGGAAGGCACCGACGACCTGATCGCCGACATCGACCAGGCCCTGAGCTAGCCGGCTTGCTTCTCGGCCGCTTCGATGCGTTCGGCCGCCGCCAGCGTCCCCTCTTGCGCTTGCCGCTCCACCCAGTCCACCACCGGCCGGGCGTACATCATCTGGCTGGTGATGGCCATCTGGCCGCGGGTGCGGCCCAGGAAGGAGATCCCCCAGGCGAACATGGCGGCGATGCGGTTGCGGTGGCCGATCAGGTAGTAGAGGTGCAGCAGCAGCCACGCCAACCAGGCGATGAAGCCGCCGAACTCCAGCTTGCCGACCTTCGCGACGGCGCTGTACCGCGAGATCAGGGCCATGCTGCCCTTGTCGAAGTACTTGAACGGCTTGCGGTTGGCCGGGTCGTCGTGGCCCTTCACCGCATGCTTGATCAGCGTTGTCACGTAGTGCGCCCCCTGGATGGCGCCCTGGGCCATCCCCGGTACGCCGGGCACCGACATCAGGTCCCCGATGACGAACACGTACGGATGCCCCTTGACGGTGAGGTCGGGCTCGACGATGACCCGCCCGGCGCGGTCGGTCTCGGTTCCGTCGGACTGCCCGGCGATCATCGCGCCGAGCGGGCTGGCCTGCACGCCCGCCGCCCACACCTTGCACGCGCACTCGATGCGCCGCCCGGCCCCGTCGTTGTCCTTGACGGTGATGCCCATGTAGTCCACCGCGGTCACCATCGCGTTGAGCTGGACCTCGACGTCCATCTTCTCCAGCCGCCGTTGCGCCTTGAGGCCGAGATTGGGGCCCATCGGCGGCAACACCGCGGGCGCCGCGTCGAGCAGGATGACCCGGCAATCGCTGGGCGTGATCGTCCGGAACGCCCCGGCCAGGGTGCGCTCGGCGAGCTGGACGATCTCGCCGGCCAGCTCGACTCCGGTCGGCCCGGCGCCGACCACCACGAACGTCAGGCGGCGCTGCCGCTCCGCCGGGTCGGTGGCGACTTCGGCGGCCTCGAACGCGCCGAGGATGCGGGCCCGCAGTTCGAGGGCGTCATCGACACTCTTCATGCCGGGCGCGAAGGCGGCGTACTCGTCGTGGCCGAAATAGGACTGCTGCGCGCCTGCGGCCACGATGAGACTGTCAAAGGGCGTCACCGTCTGCATGCCCATCAGGTGCGACGTCACGGTCTTCGCCGTCAGGTCGATCGCGCTGACCTCGCCCCACAGCACCCGGACGTTCTTCTGCCGACGCAGGATCAGCCGGGTGGTCGGGGCGATGTCGCCTTCGGACAGGATGCCGGTGGCCACCTGGTACAGCAATGGCTGGAACAGGTGGGACGTGGTCTTCGAGATCAGGGTGACGTCGACGTCGGCCCGTTTGAGTGCCTTCGCCGAATTCAGGCCGCCGAATCCGCTTCCGATGATGACGACGCGATGACGCGACATGCTCACCCCTTATTGGCCGTGTCGTTCTGGTCGCACGCTGCTCTCAGCGCATGTCCACCGTACGACTCGCACCGGGCGAACGTCACGGCAAGGCCCAGATCGGCAAGAGAGCCCACAGAACCGTCTGTCGCACAAGGCAATCCGGCACCCACTGATCAACTCAGCGGTACGGCAAGGGACCGCCCGCCACTGGGGTGGGCGATCCCTTGCCGAAGCTGCGGACAAACGAATTAGGCGGCACGTGTTGAGCGCGACCTAATTCGCCAACCTGCCGTTATTGACAGGTCAGGGCCGGACCGCAATCGATGGTTATCGGCGTCGTACAAGCCGAAGCCGCGCAGACGGTGAAGCCGAGCATCGCTGCGAGAATGATTTTGCCGGTGGCAGTTCCGCCACCGGATTTCGAAAATTGGGCGCGCCGACTTTTTCGTGGCGAGTTCCACGGCCCCGCGGAAATGTATTGAATTCAATCCGCTGAAAGAAGTAACCGCATTATTAGCGGCTGCCGACGATATCTTGAAGTGGTAAACCTACCCTTGGTTTGTGCGGCGACGACCGCACCGAAATTCAAATTGAGCCTCGTCGACGTTGCCGGCGGCCGGATAGCGGTGATCATCGGCACGCGGGTTGGCGGCGAACCGACCACGCGTGCAATCCCTTTCGCGGACCACCGCTAGAACGGCCACCCGTTGGAGTTGTCCTTGAATTTGCCGTTGAGCGCGGTGCAAAAGTCGTCGGCGGTGCCGGCGAGCAAGATGTAGTAGGTCTCGCCGCGGCGGCTCTCGTAGGTGTTGGGGGTGCTCCACCCGTTATTGCAGAGCGAACTCTGCGTGCCGGCCGTGGCCCTGCGCCAGTTCGTCTTGGCGCAGCCCGCCAGGCCGTCGACGTCGGGCGTCGCACTCTTGGCCGCGACCACCATGGCGCCTCCCCATTGCCCATCGCTGCGCCGATAGGCGCGCGCCCCGAATCCAGCCCCAGAAACGGCGTTGTTGGTCTGGCATCCCAGCGCCCGCCGCATCAGCGAGAAGGGCTCGGCCAGTTGCGGATTGGGGCTCGCGGCGGCGGCCGTGATGAATTGCGCGGCGTCCGAGCCGTCGACCTCCTGCACGTTGGGAGTGCCGAAGCTGAACAGCTGCTGCGCGATCCCGGCATTGCTGCCGCCGCCGATGACCGGCCCGCCGCCACTGGACGTCATCGGGGGCAGCGTGACGGTGGGATCGGCGCCGGCCGGGGGCGCCACGGCGACGGCGCCCAGGGCCAACGCCGCGATGGCGCTGCCGATCCGATAAGCGGTGCCTGTCATGCCTCTCATTCCAGCACGTGCGCGTAGTCGGCGCGACGGTCGTCGCGCACCAACGCGTCGAGCACGTGGCGGGTCTGCAGCCGGATGTACTCATCGCTGGTGTAGACCGGCCCGAAGTGCCAGTGCTTGAGGGCCCAACCGTGTGCGAGCAGCATGATGTCGAACACGGTGAGGTCGACATCGACAGCGCGGAAGACGCCCTGGGCGCTGCCGGCTTCGATGACCGCGCGCAGCGGTGCGGCGGTGGCGATTTCGAGTTCCTTGATCCGCGCCCGATCGGCCGGCGCCAGCGTCCGGCTTTCCCGATAGGTCAGCACCACGCCATCGAGGTTCTCGTCCACGATCTGGATGTAGCGGCGGATGCCCGCGGCCAACTGGTCCACCACGTCGTCGCCGGCAGCGTCCATGACGGGCGCCAGCTGATCGCGGAACACATCGAGGATCCGCACGATCGTGGCGAGCAGCAGGTCCTCCTTGCCGCCGAAGTAGGTGTAGATGAGGCCGACGCTGACCTTGGCCTCGGTGGCCAGATCCTGCATGGACATCTGGTGGAAGCCGTGCCTTCCCATGACCTTGACCGCGGCGTCGAGCACCTGTCGGCGCCTCGAACTCGCCCGGGCCGCGCGCACCGCCTCCTCGACGGGCAGGTCGCCATAATCGCTGAAGCCGGTCGCCATGGCCGCCTCAGATGCCCAGGTCTTTGGCGACGATCGTCTTCATGATCTCGTTGGTGCCGCCGTAGATCGTCTGGATGCGGGCGTCGACGAACGCGCGCGCCACGCTGTACTCGCGCATGTAGCCGTAGCCGCCGTGCAGTTGCAGGCAGCGGTCGGCGGTCCGCACCTGCAGGTCGGTGGTCCACCATTTCAGCCGCGCGGCCCGCGCGGCGGTCAGCTCCCCGGCGAGGTGCTGGGCCAGGCAGTCGTCGAGATAGGTTCGGGCGATGTCGATTTCGGTCGCCACTTCGGCGAGCACGAATTGGCTGTGCTGGAAGCCGGCGATCGGCGTTCCGAACGCCTTGCGGCCGCGCACGTACTGAAGCGTCTCGGCCAGGATGGCATCGGCGGCGGCCACCGCCCCCACCCCCAGCGCGAGCCGCTCCTGTGGCAGGTTCTGCATCAGCTGGTAGAAGCCCCTGCCCTCTTCTCCGAGCAGGTTGGCCACCGGCACCCGCATGTCGGTGAAGGTCAGCTCGCTGGTGTCCTGGGCGTGCAGGCCGATCTTCTCCAGGTTGCGGCCCCTGGAGAAACCCGGGGTGTCCGCGTCCACCACGAGAAGCGACAGCCCTTTGTGCCGATCGGGTGACGTCCGCACCGCCACGACGAACAGGTCGCCGCATTGGCCGTTGGAGATGAACGTCTTCGCGCCGTTGACGACGTAGTGGTCCCCGTCCCGGACCGCCGCGGTGCGGATCCCGGCCAGGTCGCTGCCGGTGCCGGGTTCGGTCATGGCGATGCCGAGCACCGTCTCGCCGGTCACCACGCCGGGCAGCCAGCGTTGTTGTTGCTCGGGCGTGGTCAGGTCGGTGAGATAGGGCAGCACCACGTCGTTTTGCAGCGTGAACGCGATGGTCTCGGCCGCCGCCCCGGCCCGTTGCAGTTCGTCGATGACGATCGCGTTGTAGCGGAAGTCGTTGACGCCCGGGCCGCCGAGGTGTTCGGGAACCGAAAAGCCGAGCAGCCCAAGCTTTCCCGCTTCGATGAACAGCGAGCGGTCCCACTGGCCCTGCTTTTCGCCGTCCTCATGCCTGGGTACCACGGTCTGGCGCACGAAATCGCGCACCAACTGCCGGAATTGGTGATGCTCTTGGGTGTATTCCAGACGGGTGGCCATTGAACTACTCCCGTCAGCGGAAGGCGTCGCTGCCGGTGAACGCCTGGCCGAGGACGAGCTGGTGCATCTCGGGCGTTCCCTCGTAAGTGAGCACCGACTTCCAGGTTGACCATGTGCCGGATGACCGGGTACTCCAGCGATATGCCGTTGCCGCCCAATATGGTTCGAGCGGTCCGGCAGATCTTGATGGCCTCCCGGGTGTTGTTCAGCTTGCCGAAACTGACCTGCTCGGGACGCAGCCCGACGCCGTCCTTGAGACGACCCAGGTGCAGCGACAGCAGCTGACCCTTGTGCAGCTCGACCGCCATGTCGACCAGCTTTGCCTGGGTCAACTGGAATCCGGCGATCGGGCGCCCGAATTGGGTGCGCTGCGTGGCGTAGTCCAGCGCCGCCTGCCAGGCCGACCGCGCCGCGCCCATCGAACCCCAGATGATGCCGTAGCGCGCCTCGGACAGGCAGGACAGCGGTCCCCGCAGGCCTTTCGCCTCGGGCAGCATCGCGTCGGCGGGCAGCCGCACGTCGTCGAGCACCAGCTCGCTGGTGATCGAGGCCCGCAGCGACAGCTTGTGGTGGATGGTGTTGGCGGAAAAGCCCGCTGTCCTGGTGGGGACGATGAAGCCGCGAATGCCGTCGTCGGTGGCGGCCCACACGACCGCGACGTCGGCGACCGAGCCGTTGGTGATCCACAGCTTGCGGCCGTTGAGCACCCAATCCGAACCGTCGCGCCGAGCCCGGGTTTTCATCGCGGCGGGATCGGACCCCACGTCGGGTTCGGTCAGCCCGAAACACCCCAGCAGTTCGCCGGCGGCCATACCGGGCAGCCACTCCTGCTTCTGCTCGTCGGACCCGAAATTCCAGATCGCGAACATCGCCAGCGACCCCTGCACCGAGACCATCGACCGTAGGCCGGAGTCGGCGGCCTCCAGCTCCACGCAGGCCAGGCCGTAGTGCACGGCCGAGGCGCCGCCGCACCCGTAGCCGTGCAGGTGCATGCCGAGCAGGCCCAGTTGGCCGAACCCTTTGGCGAGTTCGCGGACCGGAAGGTCGCCGATCTCGAACCACTCCGCGATGTGCGGGGCGACGTGCTCGGCGCAGAACTTCCGGACGGTGTCGCGCAGCGCGAGCTCGTCGTCGGACAGGGAGGCGTCCAGGCCCAGGGGGTCGTACCGGTCGAAGGCGGGAGGTTTTTGGGTGCTCATAGGTCTCAGCCTGCCACTAGCCGGACTTTAACCAGCCATGGTCAGGCCGCCGCTGACGCTGATCACCTGTCCCGTGATGAACGACGCGGCGTGCGACGCGAAGAACAGCACGGGCGGCGGCGACCTCCTCCGGCCGCGCCAGGCGGCGAAACGGGATGGCTTTGACCAGCGCCTCTTTCAGCTTCTCGGGTTGGGCGTGGAACAGCGGCGTGTCGGTCGGGCCCGGGCACACGCAGTTGACGGTGATCTGGTGCCGGGCCATCTCCCGGGCCAGCGACTTGGTCAGCGCGATCACCCCGCCCTTGGCGCCCGCGTAGATGGATTCCCCGGCGCTGCCGACGCGGCCCGCGTCGCTGGCCAGGTTGACGACGCGCCCGCCGGCGTGGGTCTCGATCATCCCCGGCAGGAACGCGGCGCAGACGTGCACCGGCCCCAGGTAGTTGATCGCCACCACCTTGGCCGCGAATTCCGGTGTGGCGTTGAGGAATTGATCGGTGCGGTCCCAGCCGGCGGCGTTCACCACGATGTCGGGCACGCCGACTTCGGCGTGGGTCGCATCCCGCAGGGCGTCGACCTGGGCCGGGTCGGCGACATCCACCGGCAGCGCGGTAATCAGCTCGGGGCGCTCCTTGGCCGTGGCCACCGCGGCGGCCTCGTCCAGGTCGGCGGCGACCACCCGGTCGCCTTGTGCGGCGAACGCCAGCGCTATCGCCTTGCCGATACCCGAACCGGCGCCGGTCACGACGGCCAGGCGGCCTGCTGAATGTGCGTTCATTCTTGACGAATCTAGGTTCACCGTGGCTTCAGGGTCAAGGTCGGTGGCCTGCCCGGTAGTCTCGCTGCATGCGGCGGCTGCTGTGGCTGGGCATGGATGTCATCGGCGTGCTGGTCTTCTGTGCCGTCGGGCGCCGCAGCCACGACGAAGGGCTCAACATCACCGGCGTCGCCACCACGGCGTGGCCGTTTCTCACCGGAACCGTGCTGGGGTGGCTGGCATCCCGCGCCTGGCGACGCCCCACCGCGATGGTGCCGACCGGGGTGGTCGTCTGGCTGTGCACCGTGGTCGTCGGCATGGTGTTGCGCAAGGCCAGCTCCGCGGGTGTGGCGGCCAGTTTCGTGGTGGTGGCGGCGTCGGTCACCGCGGTCCTGTTGCTCGGCTGGCGGGCGGTCGTCGGGCTGACCGTGCGGCGCCGGTCCGGCGTGTAGAACCATGGCGGCGACGGCGGGCTTGGCGGTGACCGCGGCATTCGGTGCCGCCGCACGGGCCGTCGCCACCAACAGGGGGCTGCTCAACGACCCCTTCGCCGAACAGTTGGTGCGCGCCGCCGGGTTCGACCATTTCGTCCGCGTGATCGACGACGATCGGTTCGCCGCGGACGACACCGACAGCCCGCGGTTCCTCGACATCTGCGCGGCGCACACCCGGTTCGTCGACGAATTCCTCGCCGACGCCGGGAGGGCGGGCCTTCGCCAAGTGGTGATCCTGAAGTCCGGACTGGACACCCGGCCGTACCGGCTGTGGTGGCCGCCGGGGACAACCGTTTACGAGGTCGACCGGCCGGAGGTACTCGACTTCAAATCCGAAGCGCTTCGCGCCCTCGGTGCCGAACTGAACGCGAGCCGGTGCGCGGTCGGCGTCGATCTGCATCAGGATTGGCCGGCCGCGCTGCGGCGGGTCGGTTTCGACGCCACCGCGCCCACGGTGTGGGTTGCCGAGCAGCTGCTGATCGGATACCTGACCCCCGGCGTGCAGGACCGCTTGCTGCAGGGGGTCACCGCAATGAGTACCGCCGGCAGCCGGTTCGCCGCCGACCACATGCCGACCTGGACCCCGTTGCAGCTGGAGGCGGAGCGGTCGTTTGTCGATGGCTGGCGCCGGCGCGGCCTGGACGTCGACCTGGCCAGCCTGACCCACCCGGGCCAATACCATTACGTCCCCGAGTATCTGGCCGCCAACGGCTGGGAGACGTTGCAGCGCACCGTCGCCGATCTGCTGGGCGCCATCGGGCTGCCCGGGGGGCGGGGCCGCGGCCCCGGCGGCACCGAATTCGTCCCGGAATACCTCACCGCGACACGGGTTTGAAGTCTTGGTGTCCCGGTCAGTCCCAGACGAGCAGCTGCGGTTCGTGTCGGCCACGCACAACGACCCGCTGGCCCAGCCGCTGCTGGCCGAACTGGCCGACGAGTACGCGCAGCGCTACGGCGGCACGCCGAGCACTCACCTGTCCTGGTTGCCGGTGCCGGAAGCCGAGTTGGCGCCGCCGGACGGCGGGCTGCTGATCGGTGTGCTGGACGGCGTGCCCGTCACCGGCGGGGCGTTCCGGCGCTACGACGCCGAAACCGCCGAGCTGAAGCGGATCTGGACCGACCGCACCTATCGGCGCCGTGGTTACGCCCGGGCGCTGCTGGCCGCCCTGGAGGCCGAGACCGCCGCGCGCGGGTACCGGCGGCTGTATCTGATCACCGGCAATCGACAACCCGAGGCCGAGGCGCTGTACGACGCGACCGGGTACACCCGGGTGCCCGCCGACCCGCTGCCGGCCTGGGGGCCGTTCGTCCCGATCGCGTTCGAGAAGTGGCTCGTTCCCGACGGTCATGAGTTCGCGGCGCGTACATGATGATCGCCACGCCCAGCAGGCAGATGACGGCGCCGATCCATCCCAGCGATGGGCCGAATCCGTCGAAACCCATGCCCCACAGCAGCGAGCCGGCGACGAAGACGCCGCCATAGCGGCCAAGATGCGACCGAAATGCGCGTCGGGCTGCAGGGTGGCCACAAATCCGTAAGCGCCGAGCGCGATCACGCCCACACCCGCCCACGCCCAGCCGCGATGTTCGCGGATACCCGATCGTGGCGCGCTCGCGGGACCGCGGGGCCGAGAACCGCTGACCTTGTCCTCGGGCAGTAGGACTTTCGGCCCTAACCCGCTATACGCGCGGGCCGGAGAATCAGTGCAGCAGTGTGGCGGGACTCCGTAGGGAGGGGAAATCCGATGACGAGTCCACGTGGTCCTCTCGTCCTGCACATGGCACCAGGTTGCCATGGCCACTTGGTGCCCACGGAGAGACCAGATGATTTGCGCCACGGCTGATATCGAAGCCTCCCGATTGCTGCAATACAACGATCATGGTCGTCACGCCACCAGACAGCACGTCAGCAACATCGGTCGTCGAAACCTTCGCCGTCTGGACGGTCCGCCCGCCGGCGCGCCCGCTCGGCCGGGACAGGGTGAAGCGATGACCACCAACGTCGGTCTGGACCGTGACA
>CAWKNK010000023.1:0-140269 GCA_963850895.1 uncultured Actinomycetota bacterium
GGAGACCGGCCTTTCGTGCGGTGCCTGGCCCCGGCGGGCGGCCCTGAGGATCAGCGAGGTCAGGTGACTGGTCGGCCTGGTCCTGACGGGACGGCCAGGCCCCCTCCATCTCATACATGGAGGGGGCCTTCGTCGTTATCCTTCCCGGCCTGTGGCGCTAAACCGGGCCGGGTCAGCCCATCGGGTACCGGTGAAACGCCACGGCGTACTCGCACCCGGCACCCAGGCCGGTGTAGCCCGCCATGTTCCGCAGGAACTCATCCGGGTCGAATTCCCGGCCCAGGCCCTCGATGTAGGCCCGGTGCTCGCGCAGCGACGCGACGCCCGCGTCGATGCTGGCGGTGACATCGACGAAGTGCGTCGGCGCGGTCTATCGTGGCCACGTACGCGGCCTTGATGCCAGGCACGCCGGGCCGGCCTTTGGGGAAGACCCACTCGTTCGCCGCGTCCCGGCAGGCGTCCAGGGTGGCCAGCCCGACCGCGCGATGGTCGGCGTGGTCACCGGGCCCGCCATCGCCCCAGGTGAGATCGAAGCTCATGGTGATGACCACCTCCGGCCGTAGCCGGCGGAACGCGGCGGCCAGGTCGCGCCGCAGCGGTATCCCGTATTCCACCAGCCCGTCGGCGTGGTCCAGGAACACGACCTCGGTCACGCCCACCACGGCGGCGCTGCGCCTCTCCTCGTCCACCCGCAGCGGCCCGACCCGGTCCGGCGCCATCCCCGCGATTCCTGCCTCGCCCCTGGTGGCGAGCAGGTAGCTGACCTGCTTGCCCTGCCCCAGTCCACCGGGCCACGGCTGAGGCCGCCCCGTACTCGAGATCGTCCGGGTGGGCGACCACCGCGACCGCCCGGTCCCAGTCTTCTGCCATCGGCTCCATCTGCTGACTCCTTCTTCGCCACTGCCGCAAGTGTGCCTCTACGCGTGAGAGGGTGAAGCGGTGACCGCAGCTTCCGACATTTCCTGGAGCGGGCCGCCCGGGACGTTCAACCTGCGGGTCGCGGCCGTGATCACCCGCGGCGACCACATCCTGCTGTGCACCGTCGACGGCCTGGGCTACTGGTTCCTGCCCGGCGGCCGGGTCCGCTTCGGCGAGCCGAGCGATGCGGCCCTGACCCGTGAGCTGGCCGAGGAACTGGGGCCACGCCCTGCCGGGCGGGACGCTGGCGCTCGTCGTGGAGAACATCTTCCGCGACAGGTCACTCGAGCACGAGATCGGCTTGTACTACCGGCTCACCTGGCCTGCCGAGCTGGCTCCCGAGGACCTGCACGGCGGCACCGAGGCGGGCCACCACTTCCGGTGGGTGCCAGCCCGCGAGCTCGGCTCAGTCGGTTTCCAGCCCGTCTGGCTGATCCCCTATCCTGCCTGAGGCGGCCGGCGCCTCCGGCACGTCGTGCTGGCCGCCTCCTGACCCCTAGCGGTAGGAGCGCTCCTCGTCCGGGAAGGCGCCCGACGTGACCTCCTCGGCGAACGCCGTCGCGGCCTCGCCGAGGACGGCGGCCAGGTCGGCGTACTTCTTGACGAACTTCGCCACCCGCGGGGACAGGCCCGCCATGTCCTGCCAGACCAGCACCTGCGCGTCGCAGGAAGGGCCTGCCTCGATCCCGATGGTCGGGATGGACAGGGCCTCGGTCACCTGTGCGGCCAGCGACGCCTGCACGCACTCCAGCACTACGGCGAACGCGCCGGCCGCCTCCAGCACCTTGGCGTCCTGCAGCAGGCGCTGGCCCGTCCTCGCCGCGGCCCTGGACCCGGTAGCCGCCGAGGGCGTTGACTGACTGGGGGGTCAGGCCGAGGTGCGCCATGACCGGGATTCCGGCGGCGACGAGATCTTCGACCTGGTGCGCGACCCGCTGGCCGCCTTCGAGCTGATCCGCGTGCGCGCCGGTCTCCTTCAGGAAGCGGACCGCGGCGGACAGCGCCGCGTCCGGCGAGGCCTGATAGGAGCCGAACGGCAGGTCGGCCACGACCAGCGCCCGGCTGGTACCGCGCACTACGGCGGCGGTCAGCGGGATCAGCTCGTCAACCGTCACCGGGATCGTGCTCTCGTGGCCGTAGACGACCATGGCCGCCGAATCCCCGACCAGCAATCCCGCACCCCCGGCCCGGTCGAAGATGCCTGCCGAACAGAGCGTCGTACGCGGTGAGCATGGGCCACTCTCGCCGTGGGCCTTCGCGGCGGCGATATCGCGGACGGTGATCCGGCGCCCGGTGCCTGCCTCTCCGTACAAGGGGCTCGGGGGTGGTCCGCTGCCCCGTCGCGGCCACAGGTGAAGCATAGTTTTGTGACATCGTCTGTAACCTCCAAGTCTCGTGTCGCCCGCGCGGCGTACCCGGACTGTTAAATAATGGTCACGCGGGCCGGGCCGAGCGGTATAGCCGGCCGGTTCTGAAAGACTTGAGAGATGATCGATTTCGCGGATGTGGACAAGCTGGCGGCGTGCCTATCAGCAGCGCGGCGGGCAGCCCGGGGTCTGGCCTACGGGATCGTGCTGGATGGAGAGCTGGTGCACGCCGCCGGGCTCGGCGAGCGGCACCTCGGCGGCCTCGCCGCCGGACGCTGGCACGGTCTTCCGTATCGCGTCGATGTCCAAGAAGCTTCACCGCGTCCGCGGTCCTGGCGCTGCGCGACGACGGGATGCTCAAGCTCGACGACCCGGCCGAGGAGTACGTCCCCGAGCTGCGTCGGCTGGCCCGCCGGTGACGCCGGACGTCGGCCCGCGTGTCGGTCCGGCACCTGCTCACCATGACGGCCGCTTTCCCGACCGACTACTTGTGGGGGGACCGGCAGCAGGGCCTGCCGCTGGAGGGAGTTCGGCCTGCTTCCTGTCCGGCGGCGTGCGGTTCAACTGGGCGCCGGGCACCCAATTCGAATACTCCAATCTCGGCTACGCGATCCTGGGTCGGGTCTACATCGCCGCTGTGACGGGCCAGAGGTACCCGGACTACGTTCCGCCACGTCCTTGCTGCGCCCGGCTCGGCATGACGCGCACGGGGTTCGAGGCCGAGGAGTTCGAGGCACCCGGCCCGCCCGGCGCCGCAGCCGGGGGCCTGGCCCAGGGTTACCGGGCGGCTGGCCAAGGGGGACGGCGAGGCGGGCCCGCTATCGGCGGAGTGGTCAGAGGTGGCCTTTTGAACTGCTCTGTGCGTTCGCCCCGACCGGGCGGCGGGGACTCCAGCGGGCTGCGCGACCTCGCGGCTGGGTCGCCGGGGCCGCGGCCGCGTTCCCGCCCGGCGGAACCCCGCGAAGCAACAACGGTAAACGGCGCCCACCCGCTCCCTCCCGCACCCGCCGGCAAATGCAGCTCCCGCAGGCCGTGACCGGATGGCGAGCGGCCAGGCGGGTCCCCGGCGGATACGCCGGCCGGGCGCCGAGTCTACGGGTTCGGCCTGTTCGTGGACGAGCACCCGTCCTTCGGCCGGATAGTCTCGCCACAGCGGCGGCTACCCCGGGTTCGGCTGCAACATGCGCTGGCATCCGGCCTCCGGCATCGGCGTGATCGCCCTCGGCAACGGCACCTACGCCCCCATGACCCCGCTCGCCGCCTGGTGCTCGACGCCCTGCTGCCGGCCTTTGAGCGGCCCTACCGGTACGGCCTGGCGCCGGCCAACCGGGCGCACCGGGCGGGGCCGGTGCCCCCTGGCCGCAGACGCTGGCCGCCCAGGACGCGGTCAACCGCCTGCTCGCGGCCTGGGACGACGCCGGGCCGCCGACGCGCTGTTCCCGCGAACGTCGCCCTCGACGGCCCCTACAACGAGCGGCCGCCACGCCATCGGCCTGATCCGCGAGCGCATCGGCGACTTCACGGCCGACGAGGCCGCCGGCCCGAGTCCGACACCCCGGCGCACCGCCGCTGGTGGCTGGCGGGGGAGCACGGCACCGTGCAGGCGCAGATCCAGCTCAGCCCCGAACGCCCGCCGCGCGTGCATGTCGCTGACCCTCGCCGTCCGCCCGCCCCGGGCTCGGCCCTGGCCAGGACCCTCGACGCCGTGCTGGGTGGCTGAACGACCCGGGCAGCGACTGGCCGCGTCGCGTGCCGGTGGCCGGCGTCGGCCGACGCGGGCCTGATCGCCCGCCGCCTGCGGATGGCCGCCGCCTGGGCTGGGTGCGCGGTGGGCGCGTCCAGGCCGGCGACGGCAGCCGCCTCGTGACGGTCGAACTCGTCGGCGAGCACGCCACCGTCACGCTGTCCCTGCTCGTCAACCCGGCGACCGGCGAGCTCCGCGCAGGCCGACGTGAACGGCCGGCTGAAAATGTGACCAGGACACCGCGCCAGGAATAGATTCCGATACGGACCTGTTCCGTATCGATAGTGCCGGGCCCGGGAAGATCCCGATCGGCAACAGCCGAGCGTCCGTGTCTTCCGGTTCCGCCCGCAGACTCCCGGGGCACAGAAGCCTGGTTACCACACGAAGTGATCCTGAAGGGGCCTGTGGACACGTCAGACGATTCAACGCAGGCGATGGGTCATCCTCGGCGTCCTCGGTCGTCGGCCTGCTCGCCATCGTCATCGACAACACCGTTCTCAACGTCGCGCTGAAGACCATCGCCAGCCCGGCCGGGCGGCCTCGGCGCCAGCCAGTCCCAGCTCGAGTGGGCGATCAACTCCTACACGCTCGTCTTCGCGGGCCTGCTGTTCACCTTCGGCGTGGTCGGCGACCAGGATCGGCCGCAAGCGCGTGCTCATGGTCGGCCTCGTCCTGTTCGGCATCGGCTCCCTGCTGTCCGCCTACTCGCACTCGCCCGACCAGCTGATCGCGGCCCGCGCGGCGATGGGCCTGGGCGGCGCGGCGGTGATGCCGCAGACCCTGTCGATCATCGCCAACGTCTTCGAGCCGCAGGAGCGGGCCAGGGCCATCGGCATCTGGACCTCCGCCGTCGGCATCGGCGTCGCGATCGGCCCGGTCCTCGGCGGCCTGCTGCTCACCCACTTCTGGTGGGGCTCGGTCTTCCTGATCAACGTCCCGGTGACCGCCGTCGGCCTGGTGGCCGCGTTCTTCCTGGTCCCGGAGTCCCGCAACCCCGCCCCGGGCCGGATCGACTCGTCGGCGTGCTCGGCTCCGTCCTCGGCCTGGTGCTGCTGATCTACGGGGTCGTGCAGGGCGGCGACGGCGCCTCGTGGCTGAGCGCGGCGTGCTCGGCCCGCTGCTCGGCGGCCTGGCCGTGCTCGCGCTGTTCGTCTGGTGGGAAGCCCGCATCGAGCACCCCAGCCTCGACGTCCGCCTGTTCAAGAACCGGACGCTCTCGGCCAGCGTCGGATCGATCGCGCTGCTGTTCTTCGGCATGGGCGGCGTCTACTTCTTCACCAGCTTCTACCTGCAGAACGTCCGCGGCTACAGCCCGCTCGAGGCCGGCGCGCTGGCGGTGCCGTTCGCGCTCGCGCAGTTCCTGATGGCGCCGCGCAGCGCCCCGCTGGTCAGCCGGTACGGCGTCCGGGCGGTCGGGGTGGCGGGCATGCTGCTGAACGCGATCGCGATCGGCGGCTACGCGTTCATCGGCACCGCCTCGCCGATCTGGATCGTCGCGGTGCTCTACTTCGTCCAGGGGGCCGGGCTCGGCGTGGCCATCCCGGCCGCGACCGCCAGCGTCATGCAGGCGCTGCCGCGCGAGCGGGCCGGGGCCGGGCTCGGCCCTGTCCAACACCGCTCGCCAGGTCGCGGTCGCGCTCAGCGTGGCCGTGCTCGGCTCGATCCTCGCGCAGGCCTACCGAACCTCGCTCAGCCCGACCCTGTCGGGGCTGCCGGCGTCGGCCAGGGACGCGGCCGGCACCTCGATCACCGCCACCCAGGCCCTGGCCCAGCACCTCGGCCCGGCCGGCCGGTTCCTGCTCGCCCCGGCCGACGCGTCGTTCGTGGACGCCATGCGGATCACCACCGCCATCGCGGCCGGGCTGGCGGTCATCGGCGCGATCGCGGTGTCCCGCTGGATGCCGGGCAAGCCGCGGCCTACCATCGAGGAAATCGAGGAAATCGTCGCCAGGGAGATCGCGGCCGCCGAGCGCGACCTCGCGCTGGCCGCCCGCCCGCGGCCGAGCGAAGAGGAAAATTCAACGACCAGTTATCCGAACGGACCGTTGCTTCGCCCGGCAGCGCAGCGAGCCTGCCGACGGGTAACCTACCCGGCGGCGACAAGACCACAGAGAACGAGGAGAGGTGAATCCCGGCCATGCGAACCACGCAAGACCCCAGCCCGTCAGCGGACGTGCCCGCTGACGCCGCCGCCGGGATCCCGGCCGCGCCGGGGCTGCCCCGAACGCCCGGGTCGCCCCCAGCGGCGGGCCCGCCCGGGACTGCACGGCCGCCCGGCGCCCCGGGCGGCCGCGCAGCGAGCAGGCCGAGCAGGCGATACTCGACGCCACCCTGGAGGCGGTCGGCGACTGCGGCATCGACGGCGTCAGCTGCGAGGACGTCGCGGCCCGGGCCGGCGTCGGCAAGGCCACCCTGTACCGCCGCTGGCCCGGCAAGGAGGACCTGCTGATCGCCGCGTTCGCGGCGCGCTCAAGCGGCCGCTGCCGGAGCCGCGCGGCGAGTCGGTCCGCGACGACCTGATCGCGATGCTCGAGGTGATGGCCGAGGACGCCGACGACCCGCGGTTCGCGCAGCAGTACGCGCTGCTGCACGCCGAGGGGGAGCGCTACCCCCGGCTGGTGGCCCTGTACAAGGAGCGCGTGGTCGAGCCCCGCCGCGAGCTGATGCGCTCGGTGCTCCGCCGCGGCATCGCCGCCGGCGAGATCCGCCCCGACGCCGACGTGGAGATCGCGATGCTCGCGCTCACCGGCGCGGTCATGGCCAGGGGCAAGCACGACACCCCCCGGGCGGACCCCGGCTTCGCCACCCGCGTGGTCGACGAGCTCCTCCTCGGCCTGGCCCCCCGCAGCTGACGCGATGGACCTCGCGGCGGTGGATCTCGCGGCGCAGTGGCGAGGCCCTGGCCGAACGCCGCGGCGGATGGCTACGCCCGGCTGGCGCTGGAGAACATCACCCTGGAATACCCGACGCTGGTCTCCGCGCTGATGACCGGCCCGGGGCAGTTCCCGCGCCAGCCGCGGGACCGGACGCCGGTGTTCTACGGCAGCTACGACTGGCACTCCTGCGTGGAGATGCACTGGGTCCTGGTGCGGCTGCTCAAGGCGGTTCCCGGCGCGGTGCCCGCGGCCGGGATGAGGTCCGCGCTCGACGCCCAGTTCACCCCGGACGGGCTGGCCGCGGAGGCCGAGTACGCCCGCCTCAGCGGGACCGGCCTGCGGCATTACGGCTGGGGCTGGGCGCTGAGGCTCATGGCTACGAGCTGGCCAGCTGGACCGACGACGGCGGACGCCCGGCGCTGGGCGGCGGCCATGGAGCCGCTGGCCGAGGCGCTGGCGGCGAACTTCCTCCGCTGGCTGCCCAAGGCGACCTACCCGACCCGCGTCGGGAACCATCCCAAACAGCTCGTTCGCGCTGTCCCTGGCCATGCCTTACGCGCGGATGGCGGACCGCCGCGGGCGGCCGGAGCTGTCGCGGGCCATCCAGGATGCCGCCCGCCCCTGGTACGCCGCCGACGCCGGCTACCCGGGCGGCTGGGAGCCCTCCGGGCACGACTTCCTGTCGCCCGCGCTGACCGAGGCCGAGCTGATGGCCCGGCTGCTGCCGCCCGGGGAGTTCAGCGCCTGGCTCGCGGCGTTCCTGCCTGGCCTCGAGCAGCACGAGCAGCCTGCCGCGCTGTTCACCCCCGCCGTGATCGGACTCCAGCGACGGCCAGATCGCTACCTGCACGGCCTCAACCTCAGCCGTGCCTGGTGCTTCCGGCGGCTGGCCGAGTCGCTTCCCCCCGGCGACCCGCGCGTCGCGGCCTGCGCCGCCGCCATGCGCACGCACGCCGAGGCGTCTCTGCCGCACGTCGTGGGCGACCACTACATCCACGTGAACCGGTGCGCGCCACAGGCCGACGATCGCGTCGATCAGGCCTTCGCCGGCAACCGGCCAGGCGGAACGCGAACGTGGTCCGTGCTCGGCCAGTGCGCTCTCGTGCTCGGCGCAGGTGTGCATGAGCAGGTTGCGCACCATGACCATCCGCTCGGAACGCACACGCCTGGGCAGGTCGGGAAGGCAGCGGTTGATCCCGTCGATAGTCCGCACCAGCAGGGGCGACGCGAGTGCGTCTTTTGTGACGACGTGGCGGTACGTGGGATCGGCCATGGCCTGGGCGGCGAACCGGGCGTACCAGCTGGGTGTGCCCAGCGCGTGCAGGTGATCGGTAAGTGGCCGGACCAGCGCGCCCACCCAGTCGCGCAGGTCGGTCGAATCGTCGATGGCGGTCAGCATCTGCGCCCGCAGTTCCTCGATCGGCTCCCGGTGCTTGCCTTCGATCGCTCGGAGCAGGTCGGTCCTCGTCCCGAAGTGATAGCAAGCCGCGGCGTTGTTGCCCTGTCCGGCCGCTTCGCTGATCTGCCGGTTCGAGACGGCGTACATGCCGCGCTCGGCGAACAGCACTTCCGCGGCCGACAAGATGGCCTCGCGGGTGCCTGTCGACCTGTCGGAGCGGGCGATCCCCTCGGCGGTCATCGCCTCAGTGAACACCGCCCGCCCGTTTAAATCAAGCAATTTATTTAGCGGGCATGGCGCCCGTCGCGCGATGCGCAAAGCGGCCGCATCCGAATCCCCGGCCCGTCAGGGTGATTTCATCGCTCCGACGCCCGGGCCGGGCCGGCCCCGGAATACAGTCTCCGTATGAATCCGCTCCAGCGGGTGGCTCGCCATCCGACGGCCTACCGCCGGCTCGTCCTGAATGGTCGGACGCTCGCGGAAAGCCTTGAGGCGCTGCTGCGGTTCGCGACGAGTGGGCGGGTCGGTGTTCTGGACCTCGTCGGCCTGCCGAACGTGCGGATCACGACGTCGGGTCGCAAAACTGGTCTCGCCCGCACGGCGACGGTGCAGTACGTGCCCGTCGAGAGTGGGCTGTTGCTGGTCGGCTCGAACTGGGGCCGGGATCGCCACCCATCGTGGTCGGCGAATCTTAAAGCCACGCAACGGGTTACCGTCCGCAGGCGCGGCCAGCGCTTTGTGGCAACGGTGCGGTTGCTCGCCGGCGAGGAGCGCGACGAAGCGTGGTCCACGGCGCTGGCGCACTGGCCGAACTATCAGGTCGCCCAAGATCTGGCGGGCGGGCGGCAATTCCGGCTGTTTCTCCTCACGCCGACGCCGTAGGCGTCGTGCCGCCGATTCGTCAATCCGGCTGCGGCGCAGCCAGATGGAAGCGAGGCAGCGAGACCCACGCCTACCCGGCGAGCCCCTTCTTGATGGCCGCATCTTGCTTCTGGCCGACGTCGGTGACGAAGTCCGGTGGCACGAGCGCATCGGGCGGCCCGTCGAATTCCAACTCGACGAAGGCCCTGCCCTCGGTGAACAGCAGGACGGTCACCCCCTTGGCGCCGTCGGGGGAGGGCCCCGAGATCGTGGTGCCGCCCGTGCCGATCGCGATCGGCACCGGCACTCCGTGGACGTAACCATCGTGCGTCGCCTTCGCCGACTCCAGTGCGCTGAGCGCGGCGGCCGCATCCGGCAGAACTTGGATGCTGTCGACGATCACATGCGTGCGGCCGTCGTTACTGAACGTGGTGGTGGCGCCCGGTTGGCCATTCGGGTTGCTGATGGGTGGGCCGGCCGTGAAGCTCTCGGGGGCGTTGATGTCGCTCGCCTGGATCAGCAGCTTGGTGTAGTCCGTTGGCTGCGCGGGTGCAGACGTCGAAGCCACACTGCTCGCAGAGCTCGAGGCGGACCGTGGCGTCGATGGCGAGGACTTGGAACCGCCGGCGCAGCCGACCACCGATGTCGCCGTCAGCATCGTCGCAACCGCCGCCGCAGCGGCCCGCGCTGGAGAAATCCTCATGGCCACCCAGCTCCTTCCGCCCTGGCTTCGACACGGGCAACCGTAGCCCAAGGCGGCATCGCCCGCTGTCGCAATGCCAGGCAGAACGGCGTCATCCCGAACGCCCGATCGCTAACCCGGATTGGATTTTTTCAGGTGTGCGATCTCGTCGCCCCAAACCGATTGGGCCCCAGCATCACCCACGCGGTAGATCTGGACCATCGACGCGATCCCGACGGCGAGCACCAGTATGGCAACGACTGCGCGGGCGACCACGCGGCCTTTGTCCGACCGGCGTTCGATGACGCGCAGTGCCACGAGCACCAGCGCGGCCGCCAGTAGTGCGGCGGAAAAGTAGCTCATGATGCCGCCCCGGGCGGCGTGCTCCTGCAAGATGGGGCTGGGTTTGGCCCTCAGGTCGTAAAGCCATTCGCCGGCGTTGATCGTGATGGGCGTCAAGACCATCGTGGCGGCGGCCAATAACACCGTGAGCCACAACAGCTGGCCCCGCCGCGCCGCCGGCCACAGAGCGCACACGATCTCCAGCAGCGCGGTCAGCGGCACGAGCACCAGCACGAAGTGCAGCAACAGGGCATGGGCCGGCATCCCATTGATGATGGTCATCTGACTCCTTGGGGGTGAGCGGTCAGTTCGCGCTCAGCCGCCGAGCCCCTTCTTGATGGCCGCGTCTTGTTTCTGCCCCACGTCATTGACGAAATCCGCGGGGGCCAGCGTGTCGGGCGGCCCGTCGAACTCCAGCGTGACGAAGGCCCTACCCTCGGTGAACAGCAGTATCGTCACACCCTTGGTGCGGTCCGGAGAGTTGCCCAACAACATCGTTCCGCCCGTGCCCACGTTGGCAGCTTGCGTCGCGGGGCTCTTGATCGCGTCACCCTGAGCGTCCTTGGCCGTGTTCAACGCGTTGGTGGCGGCGTCGGGGTCCGCGAACACCTGGATGGTGTCCTTGATGACGTGGCTGCCGTCCTCGTCCTTGAACGTCGTCGCGACGCCCGGTTGGCCGTTCGGGTTGCTGGTCGGTGGGGTAGCCGTGAACGGTATCGGCGCGTTGATGTCGCTCGCCTGGATCAACAGCCCGGTGTACTCGCTCGGCTGCGCGGGCGCCGACGACGTCGGTGCCGAGCTGTGGGCGCTGGTAGCCGAGCTTGACGACCCCGGCTTCGAGGGCGATGAGGTCGGACTCTTGCTGCACCCCGCTACCGCCACCGCCAGCGCCGTCGTCGCCGCGACGCCCGCGGCCACCGTCCGTGAAGTCCTCATCGCTCGAGCTCCCTTCCAGGCCGCCTCCGGCGTCACAGTCGAGTTCGTTCCCGAACCGCACAGTACATTGCCGCGTGGCACCGAAGGCCCTGAGAGTGGATGAACGGGCTACTCCAGTTGGTCGCGCAGGCAGCGCAGGGTGCTGGCGAGGATGCGAGAGACCTGCATCTGCGACACCCCGATGTGCTCGGCGATCTGGCTCTGCGTCATCGATTCGAAGAACCGCATGCGCAAGACCTCGCGTTCGCGCCCGGGGAGTCCGGCAATCAGGACGCGCAGCGCTTCTCGGTTGGTGATGTGCTCGATTTGCGGGTCGATGCCACCAACGGAATCAGCGACCGATCGGCGCGTGCCCGAGCTGTCGGCGCCCACCGGTGCGTCCAGGGAATCCAGCCGGTAGGCGTCGCCCGCCACCAGGCATTCGATAATCTCCTCGCGGGGAACTTCCAGCGCCTGCGACAGTTCGCCGGCGGTGGGCGCACGCCCCAGCTTTTGGGCCAGATCGCCGGTCGTCCTGCTGATCTGTACGTGTAGTTCACGCAACCTCCGCGGTACCCGCATGCCCCAGCTGTAGTCGCGGAAGTACCGTCGAACCTCGCCCATCATGGTCGGGACCGCGAAGCCGATGAAGCTGGGGCCCTTGGCGGGATCGAATCGGTTGATGGCGTTCATCAGCCCCAAGCGCGCCACCTGGACCAGGTCGTCGAGACCTTCGCCGCGGCGCGAGAAGTGGCTGGCCACATGGTCGGCGAGGGGCAGGCAGCGGGCCACGATCCGCTCGCGCTGGCGGCTGTACTCATGCGACTCGGCCGGCAGCTGGCGCAGCACCACGAACATTTCGACCACGTCGTCGTAGGAATCGTCGGCTCGCTTGTTGCGGCTCGGGGCCGGACGGGGGGGAGCCATCACATCGGTCATAGGCGCACCCGCCTGATGTCGGAGTGGCTGATCCTGAAAACGTTGCTGCGCAGACATTTTTGCATTGATGACTCCTCTGAGTCGTGTGCGGCGAGACATGGCGGCTATGCGCAGAATCGCCTCACTGCACCTCTATCCGCGGGACTGGTCGTTGATCCAACGCGCGCGGGCTACCGAGGGGAGATGACTCGGGTGTTTGTCGCCGGAGCCATCTCAAGCTCAGCAGCCGTGCGGCTGACTTGGCCGCTTTGAGCTAAACGGCGACACGTCCAGAACGGACTTCATCGCTGACTATACCCCTCATCGCATCCCCCCGCGATCGCTTACCCCAAGTCGGTCCCGACCGCTTCTTAACAGTTTCCAGCGTGTAACGACTGGCGCGGTAGCAAACCGCTAACGTTTACCCAGGGCACCGCGTCAACGCGCTGGAGCTGGACTGTCGGGCCTTTCCGGGGCCGAACCGGTAGTTGGGCGCAAAACGCGCGGCGCCTGGCCGGATGCCCGGTGGGCATGCCCCTGGCCGAGTTCGCCTGCCGGAGAAGCGCCGACTCGCCGTTCTCATTTCTGTGCCGGCTGGGTACTGTTCGCCTAATGTTCGTGACCGATCTTCTGCGGCCTGCACTCGATCCATGCCGAGAGCAGTTCGCGCACAACGCATTACGGCGCCCATGGCGGTGAACGACCGCGGGCGCCTGCTGGATGGGCTCGGCGTGGCGGTGGCCGGCGGCAGCCGTGGGATCGGGCGGGCGGTCGCCGAACTGCTCTGCGGCCTGGGCGCCGGCGTGGTCGTCAACGGGCGCGACGTGGACGCCGTCGAGGAGACCGTCGCCGCGATCACGGCGTCAGGCGGGCACGCCAGCGTGGTGGTCGGACCCGCGGACGAGGAGCGCATCGCCGGCGTTCTGGTCGACGACTGCGTGCGTACGTACGGGCGGCTAGACGCGCTGATCAACTGCGCCGGCATCGCCGAGCCGCCCGGCTCCTCGATTTTGAACATCTCGCCGGACGACTTCGACCGCCTGATCAGCGCCCACCTCGGCACGGCGTTCCACACGTGCCGGGCGGCGGCTCGCGTCATGGCCGCGCAGGGCCACGGCGCCATCGTCAACACGAGCTCGGTGGCATTTCTGGGCGACTACGGCGGCTCCGGCTATCCCGCGGGCAAAGGCGCGGTGAACGCCCTGACCATGGCCATCGCCGCCGAACTGAAGGCCCACGGCGTACGGGCCAACGTCGTGTGTCCCGGCGCCCGGACACGGCTGTCGACGGGCGCCGAGTACGAAGAACACATCGAAGACCTGTACCGCCGCGGCTTGCTGGACGAAATGACCATGCGGGCCTCACTGGACAGCGCCCCACCCGCGTTCGTGGCCCCGCTCTACGCCTATCTTGTGAGCGACCTGGCGCAGGCCGTGACGGGCCAGATCTTCCTTGCCGCAGGCGGATTCGTCGGTAGCTTCGACCGGCCGACGCCGCGGGTGCTGGGTTACCGCGATCACCATGAGACCGAACCCTGGTCGGTCGACGATTTGCACAACATGATCGGCGCCGCGCAAGCCCCGCGCTGAGCGGCCCGGAGCGCCGTTATTTCGCCACCGGTCCACCCGAAAGTCGCACGTTGTGGGTGTGCGATGCGGTCCCGCGGCCTACGCTGTCCTGCGAACCGCAGGAGGGTGTTTTGACGATGCAACCGAACCCGCTCGACCCAGTTGCCAGCGAACGGCTGTCGCACGCCGGCAAAGTGTTCACCTCCGATCTGTCGATCAATGAATTCGCCTTGCTGCACGGGGCGGGGTTCGAGCCGATCGAACTCGTGATGGGCGTCTCGGTCTACCACGTCGGTTATCAGTTCACCGGGATCCGGCAACAATCCGAACTGCCCGTGCTCACCGACGCGACCTACCGGGCGCGCTGGAATGCGATGTCGCGGATGCAGGCGGAGGCCGATTCGCTGGGAGCGGACGGCGTGGTCGGCGTCCGTCTCGAATGGCGTCATCAGGGTGAGGGCGAGCATCTGGAGTTCATCGCGGTCGGCACCGCGGTGCGATACACGGAGAAGCCCGGCGCCTATCGGCGCCCCACCGGTCAGGCGTTCACCAGTCACCTGTCCGGGCAGGATCTGACGACCCTCCTGCGATCGGGATTCGTCCCGGTGGCGTTCGTGATGGGCAACTGTGTGTTTCACGTTGCCGTACAAGGGTTCCTGCGCACGCTCGGCCAGGTGGGACGCAATGCCGAGATGCCCCAATGGACGCAAGGGAGTTACCAGGCCCGGGAGCTGGCGATGTCACGCATGCAGAGTGAGGCCGAGCGCGACGGCGGCACCGGTGTCGTCGGAGTGCATTTCGCCATCTCGAACTATGCGTGGGGACATCACACCGTCGAGTTCTATGCGGCCGGGACCGCGGTGCGCCGCGGCGGCGAGGCGCAAACGCTGACGCCGTCGTTCGTCCTGCCCATGAGCGATTGATGACGAGCCTCGATCACGAGCGGCTCGGCCAGGCCATCGGAACGGCCTTGGCCGGTCCCGGGGGAGTCGGGCTGGTGCTCAGGGTTTTCTGCGGGGTTCCGGGGGTGATTCTCGTCCCCGCGCGGCGCGGCTTCTTCCGGTCGCAGCCGGAGCGGGTGCAGATCGGCGAATGGCGCTATGAAGTCACCGCCGACGGCCGCCTGAGCGCCGCCCACCTGGTGAACGGCATCGTCCTGGCCGAGGAGGTCCTCGCCGCCGGCGCCGTCGGACCGCACATCGCTCGTGCGCTCGGGCGGCTGGTGAGCGGTTACGGTCCGACGATCATTCCCAACATCGACGCGGCCGTCGAGGTGCTCGAGGCCGGGGCCGGACCACGCTGATGTCTAATCGGCCCCTCTAAGCGCTGGTCTACAGGTGGCCGGCGGCGAAATCGGCCGCCTGGTCAACCATGCCAGCTTCGACGTACTGCCGGTGCGCGGCGGGGTTTCCGGCGTCCGAGCAGACCGGATCGCCGGGCACGCACAACTCGATGGTTTTGGCCGCATACGGTGGGCCGATCGTCACGGGCGGCTCGTTGATGATGCTCATGAACTGGCTCGATGGCTTTCCGAACAGCGCGACCGCGGCCACGTGGCTGGAAACCTCGGTCGGCATCGGCTGCAGTGCCTGGACCAGGTGCACCCCGTCCGGCACCGCGCTTTCGGTGACGAAACCCATCACCGCCGCGCCCTGGGAGTATCCACCCGGCACCATCCTGGTTCTGGGGCAGGAGGCCGCCATGTGTTCGACGTGCGCGCCCGCGTCGCTGATGCCATCCACGGCCCTGGGGAACTCCGTGGTCGCCGGGTAGTCGACGGGGTATACACCCAGGGACTTGCCGCCGACGTGCGAGCGCAGGGTGTCGACGAAACTCTGGCCGATACGGCCCACGCCGGGCGGCTCGTCGGTACCCCGGGCGAACACCACCTCGACATCGGGGCATGGCTCGGCGGCCGCAAGTGGAGCGAGCGGGAGCGCCCAAAAGGGTGCCAGCACAGCACAAATCAGACCGAGGGAATGCGCTTTCACCTCGTGAATTTGTCACAGGGTGACAAAGTGCGCGCGTTATGCGGTTGCGGCCGACGTCGGGCTACCGCGATGCGTCCGCACCAGGGGCGTGGGGTTGTCTGTGGACGAACGAACCGGCGGCCCGCAGCACGCCGCGAAACGCATAGGCGGCGGTCACGATGGTCAGGATGATCAGCAAGACGAACATCGGCAGCCAGTTGCTCCTGCTGTGGTCGACGTCCCACCAGATGATGGTGAACAACACCACACAGACCAGGAGCACCACGTCGCGCCAGTTCCCCTGGTAAGACAACGCCGCCTTGCGCAGCGCCCGGCTCCGGTCGGCGGTGTCGATCAGGTCGTCGATGCGGGCGTCGATGGTGCGTTGCAGTTCGGCGCGCCTCTTGCCGGCCTCCGGCGGCAGCCGGTCCAACAGGTCCATGTCCTGTTTGATCAGCCCCCGATAATCCGGGCCCCGGAATTGCCCGGCGGCGACGGCCAGCATCGCGCCACCGAAAACGGGCGCACTATTGAGCGCGATCTGTCCGAGGCCCGTCATGCCCGCTCTCTGGTCGTCGTCAACGTCGCTCGTTGACGGGGGGTCAGGATGCCTTGGAGGGGCGCCGCCGCGTTCGCGGCGGATCGGGGCTTTGCAGCGCGTCCATCGCGCGCACCATCTGTGGATAGGCGATCGCCGGTCCAATCCAACGCGTGAGATAGCGCCGCAGATCGGCACCGCTGCGCGGCGGGCGCCCCGGATCGGCGAGGAACGAATGCAGCACCCGCAGGCTGAATTCGTTCAGTTCGTCAAGACCGGCTTCGTCGAAACCGTGGCTCTCCCAATCGATGTCGTAGCGATGCAGCATCGACCGCCCGAACGCCAGGGCGGTATCCGAGACGATCGAGACCTTATGGCCGCCGCGGCGGCGTTGGTTGAGGACGAATTCAACCTGGTTGTCCGAGGCCAGCTCTTCGATGGCGAATGCCATTCCTTCGGTCATCGCCACGACCGGGTCGGTAACCCCCTCGAGGTGGGCCGCCATCCGATCCAGAAAGCCGTCGGCCGACCGCATCGCCGAAGCCACCAACAGCGCCTGCGTCCCGGGAAAGTATCGATAAACGGTCTGCCGGGTGACCCCGAGCGCTCGCGCCACGTCGGCGATCCGCATCGCCGAGCCGCGTTCGTCAATGATCTTGTCGGCGGCATCCAGGATGCGCTCGATCGCCTCCTCGTCGGAGGCGGGCGTGTTCCCTGCCCAACCGTGACTGCGCATTTAACGAGCGGCAAACCCGTAGTCGGTGATCCCCACAGCTGGATCATAGCGTCTGGTGGAGAGTGATCGTCGCTGGTTAACCACCGCGCGAGCCCCCAGCAGTGGTGGCCAGACACTTCGGGAACTATGTATGATCACTGCGGATCGTGAGCGTCCGGCGCGGCAGAAAGGCCGAACATTGCAGTACGACACCGTGATCATGAACGGGCGCTGGTTCGATGGGACGGGTGCGCCGTCGGCGCGCAGAAACATCGGTGTGCGCGACGGCCGGGTCGCCACCATCACCCCCGGACCACTCGACACGGCGGGCGCCGACGTCATCGACGCGGCGGGCCAGTGGGTGATCCCCGGCATCATCGACATCCACACCCATTACGACGTCGAAATCCTCTGTGAGCCTGAGCTTTCCGAATCCCTGCGGCACGGCGTGACGACCGTGATGCTGGGATCGTGTTCGTTGTCCACGGTCTATCTGGACAACGTCGACGCGGGCGACATCTTCGGCCGGGTCGAGGCGATTCCCCGGCGCTATGTCATCGAGCACCTGGACGCCGCGCGGTCGTGGACCAATCCCGCGGAGTACGTTGCCGAACTCGACCGGCGGAACTTGGGTCCCAACGTCGCGGCTTTCATGGGCCACTCCGACATGCGCGCCGCGACGATGGGCCTGGACCGGGCAACACGCAAGGACGTCCGGCCGTCGGCGGCGGAACTCGCGCGGATGGAGTCGATGCTGAACGAGGCGCTCGACGAAGGTTTCGTCGGGATGTCGTCGCAACAGCTGCTATTCGACAAACTCGACGGCGAGGTCTGCCGGTCGCGCACCCTGCCGTCGACGTACGCCAAGTCTCGCGAACTGCGCCGGTTGAACGCTATCTTGCGGCGGCGCAACAAGATCCTGCAGTCGGGACCGGACATCAAGAATCCGCTGTCGCTGGTGTCGCAGTTGGCGACGTCGCTGGGGTTCGGCCGCCCCCGGTTGAAGACCAGCCTGCTCTCGGCCGCAGACATCAAGGCCATACCGCCGGTGATCCACCTCATGGACCGGCTCGCCCGGGTCGTGAACGCCCTCGGCGGCGACTTCCGGTGGCAGCACCTGCCGGTACCGTTCGAGGTCTACGCCGACGGGATCTCGTTGGTGGTGTTCGAGGAGTTCGGCGCAGGCGCCGCGGCGCTGCACCTGCAGGGTGAGATCGAGCGCAATCAGCTCATGCGTGATGAGGACTATCGCCGCTGGTTCCGCGAGGACTACGACAAGAAGTTCGGGCCCCGGGTGTGGCACCGCGATTTCTTCGACGCCGAGATCGTGGCCTGCCCCGACCCGTCGGTGGTCGGCAAGTCCTTCGGGCAAGTGGGGCTGGACCGCGGCGGCCTGCATCCGGTCGACGCCTTCCTCGACTTGGTGGTGGAGCACGGCGAAAAGCTGCGCTGGCGCACCACGATCTCCAATCATCGTCCCCAGGTGCTCAAGAAGCTGGCGCAGAGCGAAACCGTCCAGATGGGGTTCTCGGACGCCGGCGCACACCTGCGCAACATGGCTTTCTACAACTCCGGACTTCGCCTGCTGCGGCACGTGCACGAGGCGGAGAAGCACGGCACCCCGTTCATGTCGGTCGAGCGTGCCGTGCACCGGCTCACCGGCGAACTCGGGTCCTGGTACGGAATCGACGCCGGCACCCTGCGCGAAGGGGACCGCGCCGATGTCGTCGTGATCAACCCGGACAGGCTCGACGCTTCGTTGGATCGTTATGCCGAGCATCCGGTGGAGTCCTACGGCGGGTTGTCCCGGATGGTCAACCGCAACGACGACACCGTCGGCGCCGTGCTCGTGGCGGGACAATTCGCGTTCGGTGCGGGCGAGGCCGCGCCGACGCTGGGCAAGCAGAAGTTCGGCCGGTTCCTGCGGGCGGGTCATCCGTCCAAGAGTTTCACGCCGGTCGGCTAATTCCTTGAACCACACCGGTTTACGCCACGGAGGCGCCCAGGATGAGGTTGACGGCCTCATCGAGTTGTCCCGCAATTTCGTCGAAGCTGACGAACCGGGCGGTCATCAGGGCGCCGGAGAAGGTCATCTGCAGTGTGGATTTCACGGCGCGCGGCCAGCCGGGACCCAAGGCGGCGCCGATCCGCGTGGACACCTCCTGGCCGATCTGCTCCCGAATTGGCTTGACCGCCGGGTCGTCGGCCATCAGGGCCGCGCCGCAGGCGGCGGTCAGCTCCGGCTCGTCGGCGACGACGACAGCCATGTCCCGCAGCGTTGCGCTGACCCGCGTCTTGGTCGTGTCGTTGACGTCGGTATGCAGCGGCAGCTCGCGGAGGAAACGCAGGTACACCGCCGCCACCAGTGCGCTTTTTGACGGAAAGTAGGTGTACGCGCTGGCCGGCGATACCCCGGCGCGAGTCGCCACCGACCGCATCGTCAGACTCGCGTACGACGACTCGCGCAGCTCCTCCAGCCCGGCGTCAAGCACCTTGCGGATCGTCTGCCCCGGCCGGCGATCCGATCGGCGAGCTGCATCTTTAGACACCCGTCCAGTGTAGGAAGGCGGTGTGAGCACGAACAACTTCCTTCCGGGTGTGGCGTGGCGGCCGATCCGCGCCCGGCGCTGTTGTTTTGATGACGCGCTGGAGGGCGGCCCGGCGGCCCGGCGGGATTCGCCGGCAGCGATTTACAGACAGCTGTCTAAAAGTTCTAGAGTTGCGGCTATGGCCGAGGCGGACCGGCGGCGCTGGGACGAGCGGTACGCGATCAAGGCGCCGCCGTCGGTGGACGCGGTGGGGCCGCCCGATTTTCTGGCGCCCCACGCGCACGTACTTCCCACTGCGGGACGGGCTCTCGATCTCGCGTGCGGGCCTGGGCTCGCAGCGGTGTGGCTCGCGACGCGCGGGCTCGACGTGGTGGGAGTCGACGTGTCGCCGGTGGCGGTCGGCCAGGCGCGCGACCTGGCTCAGCGCGCCGGGGTCAGCGATCGGTGCCGCTTCGAGGTCGTCGATCTGGACGACGGGCTGCCCGCCGGGCCGCCCGCGGACGTCATCCTCTGCCATAGATTCCGGGACCGTCGCCTCGACCACGCGATCATCGAGCGCCTGGCACCCGACGGGCTGCTGGCGATGGCGGTGCTCAGCGAAGTCGGAGCCGCCCCGGGGCCGTTTCGCGCAGTCGCCGGTGAGCTACCCGCGGCGTTCGCGGGCCTTGACGTGGTTGCCGCCGGTGAGGGCGGGGGCTACGCCTGGCTGCTGGCGCGTGCGCCCGACGGTCAGGACTGAAGCCTGGCGCGCACAGCCGCCAGCCGCTCCTCGAGTTCGGCTTCGTCGATCACGCCGTGCACCACGAGTGAATGGGCCAACGCAACCAGCCGGTTCTCCGGGTAAGGCAACTCGGAGTACACGGTCGCCGACAGTACGTCCTCTTCCTTTCGCCGGTCGACAGAGCTCAGTGCCGCTGTGCCGCAGCCGCTCTCGTCGAGGGCGTCACAGATTCCGTCGAGGCTCGTTTTCCAGGGCGGTACTGGGTTATCGACGCCGTACTTGGCCGCCATGCGGGTCCAAACCTGGTTGCGATCAACAATTTTCGCTAGCGGCGCGACTGTCTCCCCCCGGCGCGGGTGGGGACTACGCGAAGTGCTCATCAACGGCCTCACTGCTCCACGGGATGGATGGCCGGGCGGGTCTGGGTGATTACGTTGGTTGTCACGCCGACTTTGGGCAACGCAACGCCGATCAGGCAATCACGGGTGATGATTTCGACGAGCTGGTCCTCGGTCCAACCGTCGGTTCCTTCGGGGCGGACCGGCATCACCATGAACCGATGTTTCTGGTTGGAATCCTCCACCCGGATCTCGACTTCCTCTGGGAGGTACAGGCCGAACTCAGCGAGGACTTGGCGCGGCCAGCGCACGATGCGCCGGCGATAACTGGGCGTCCGGTACCACTCGGGGGAGTTGCCCAGGATCGGGCGCGGGTAACACGAGCAGAGCGTGCAGACGATGACGTGATGCAGTGTGGGGGTGTCGGCCAGTACGTGCAGGGCGGTGAAATCGCTCGGCGTTCCGAACCCGGTCGGCTCCAGCCAGTCGACCCCGACCTCCTTACTGGCGGCGAGTGCGTCGGATAGTGCCAGTTGCTTGAACTCGGGGTCAAGCCACGCCCGGGCAACCAAGCGTGCGGCGGGCGTGGGGCCGATCTGTTCGGCGAATTCGGTGAACCGGCGGTGGTCTTCGCCGGTGAAAATCCCCTTCTCGATACACAATTCACGAAGGGCGATCTCCAGCACTTCGAAATCGGTGATCTCGTCCACCATCGGCGCAGCACTGCGGTCGTGGTCGTGGTCGGTCATGCTGAGTTCCAATCAGGTCAGGGACGAAGGCTCGTGCGGGCTTGTGGCTAGCTGGCCGCTTCCAACCACCGCTCGGGGATCTCGGTTTGCAGTGTGTCCGTCCTGGGCCCGGTGTAGCCATGCCATAGCTCGGGCAGATTGAACCGAACGATGTAAAACCATTCGGGCCGTTGGTCGGGGCCGTCCCAGGTCTCGTCTTCCGCGGCTGGGCTTTCATACGAGACGACCGCGATCTCACCTGTCGCGCCTCGGACAAACTCCTGGGTACGCGTGTAGAGCAGCACCGGGAGCTGTCGCACGACGACCTTGTCGCCGACCTTGAATTTCGGGTCGCCGGCCTGTCCCGCGTACAACTGCGGGTCGCCCTTGCCGACGGCGTGTGTGTGGTGCCGGTTGCGCCTAACCGTGGCGGGATCGCCTTCGAACTTGGGCTTGGCCTCCAACGCCTTTCCGTTCAGGCCGCCCTCATACCGGGCCCTGACCTCGGCCATACGCTCGGCCAATTCGCTCAAGCCCATGTGGTGTTTTTCGACGAGGACGCGCACGACGGCCAGCAGCCACCGGCCGTAGTACGGCAGTCCGAGATAGATGGTCCGGCCCAGGTCCACGTTGCCCATCCGACGACGTTCCTCGGACAACCAGATCCCCCGCCAGCCGAGCACCTCACAGATGACATACGTGTTGTGCTCCCACATTTCGTACTGCTTGTTCTCGAACTCTATGGGAGCGTCGGGCTCACCACCGACGTCGTGTGGAGTTTTGACGTAGGCGGTGAATCGCTCGTGGTCGATGAGGTCAGGTGTAGGCGCCTCCGGAAGCTCCGGATAGGAGGATTTGAGCCTGGCGACCAGATCCAGCTGCGCCGCTCGGTCCAACGGAGTCGTCATGGGAACTCCATTCAACGATCGTGATCCGCGCTCTGACCGGGCCCCTGGGTGGGCCCGCAGGGCAGCCCGGTGCCCTCAAACAACTTCACACCCAGTGCGAAGATCACGCAACCGCAGATCGAATTCCGCTACAGCGGTAATGTCACGCGCATGGAGCGGCGCGTCCTCGAAGCGGTCATTTATGAGCGCGAGCCGCCGATTGCGCGGATCATCCTGAACCGGGTCGACAAGGCCAACACCAAGGATGCCGTCCTGGTGACTGAAGTCGATGAATGCCTGCACGAAGCCGACCGTGACAAGGAGATCAAGGTCGTCATCCTCAAGGCCAACGGAAAGGGATTCTGCGGCGGGCACGTGGCGCGCTGGGGCCCGGACGAAAATCCGTATCCGGACTTCGGCGAGACGTTCGAGGACCTGTACAAGGGCACCGCTGACCTGTTCCTGTGGCCGACGCTGTATTTGTGGGAATTCCCGAAGCCGACGATCTCCCAGATCCACGGCTACTGCATGGGCGGCGGGATCTACCTCGGACTGCTGACCGACTTCTGCGTGGCGTCCGAGGACGCGTATTTCCAAATGCCGCTTGCCCAAAGCCTCGGCGAGCCCGGCGGGCACACCATGATCGAGCCGTGGTTGCTGATGAACTGGCATCGCACCATGGACTGGCTGCTGCTGGCCCCGACCCTCTCCGCCCAGGAGGCCCTCGAGTGGGGCCTGCTCAACAAGGTGGTGCCGCGCGAAGACCTCGAGGAAGTCGTCGAGGAGATGGCGCGCAAGATCGCCCAGATCCCGTTGACCACGCTGATGGCGGTGAAGAACAACGTCAAGCGCGCGTGGGAGTTGATGGGCATGCGGGTGCACCTGCAAGTCAGCCACATCCTGACGAACATGGTCGGCGCCGCCTCCGATGTCCAGGCGCGGCGGGCCGAGCTGATGCAATCGGGCATGAAACCGCGCGACTTCGTCGGCCGCGACGAGAAGGACGCCGGGGGTTAGCGGCTTCTCTCGCCGGCGACCCTCCGGCCGCCGGCATGACGGGCGGCGACGTAACCGAACACCATTGTGTAGGCGATGCTTCCACCGGCGCCCAGATAATTTCGGCCCATCACCGTCGCCGTGATGTTGCCCGTCGCGTACAGTCCGTCGATCACGCAGTCGTCCTCGTCGAGCACCTGCGCGTGCTCGTTGGTGATCACCCCGCCGCACGTCCCGACATCGGCCGGAACCACCTTGGTGGCGTAATACGGTGGCCGCTCGAGAGGGCCGAGCGCGGCGTTGGGGCGATACCCGGGGTCACCCAGACAGTCGTTGTATGCCGACTGGCCCCGCCCGAAGTCCGGGTCGAGGCCCTTGGCGGCAAAACCGTTGAAGCGCTTGATCGTCTGCTCCAGCGCGTCGGCCGGGATCCCGATCTGGCGCGCGAGGTCACCGATGGTCTCGCCCCGCATGACCGCGCCCCGCGTGATCAGTTCTTCGGGCAGGCGACGCTTTTTGAACGGGTTGGCCCCCGAAACGTATCGGCTGATATAGCCCTCGTCGAAGACCATCCAGCACGGCACCGCCTTGTTCGCGTACATCGCCTTGCCGACCTCGACGTACGAGTTCGACTCGTTGCAGAACCGGCGGCCGGTCCCGTCGACGTAGATGGCACCGGGCCGCTGCCGACCGCTGCCCAGGGCCCTCGCCGCGTCACCCCCGTCGGCGATGAAAACCGATGGCAGCCACCAGGCCTCGTCCATCAGGCCGGTCTTCGCGCCCAGCCGGATCGCGGTCTGCAACACCTCACCGGTGTCGCCGGCGTTCGCGATCGACCAGAGCCCCTCGTTGGGCTGCTCCCCGCTGTAGCGGCGACGCATGTCCGCGTTGCGGCTGAAGCCGCCCGCCGCGAGCAGGACGCCCTTGCGCGCCTCGACGTTGACCGCGGTGCCGTTACGTGAGACGCGCGCACCGACGACGCGGCCGTCCTCGATGATCAGGTCTTCCATCGCCGCGTCGGTCCAGATCGGTGGCTCGCCGCGCAGGTCGATGAGCACCTTGAGCATCTGCCCGATGAGGGATGCACCGTTGGTGAGGATCTCCCGGCGGCGGAGCCGGGCCGCCCTGGTGCGCGCGAACACCCGCATGGCCACGGCGAAGGCCCGCGGCGACCTATTGAAGTACTGCACCGAACGCAGCTCGTTCGTCTTGAGCACGAACCCGCCGTAGCCCTTGGCCATCGAGGGCTGGACCTTGTCGCGCCAGCTCCCCAGCGCGGCCGCATCGTACGGGACGCACTCGATCGCGCGGCCGGCTTCGTTGCCGCCCTTGTGATTCGGGTAGTAGTCGCTCCAGCCCGGGCACCGCACAAACCGAACGCCCTTGCGGGTCAGGAAGTTGATCATCTCGTAGCCCGCGGTGAGGAACATTTCGCGCCGCGCCGGCGATGAGGCCGGGCCGATGTCGCCGACGACGTCGTCGAAGTATGCCAGGCCGTCCTCGTGCGAGTCCGGGATGCCGTCGGTGCGCATCAGCGGGTTGTTCGGCAGCCACACCATGCCACCGGAAAGTCCGGTGGAACCGCCAACCAGGGGTTGTTTTTCGATCACCAGGGGTTCGATGCCGGAGTCGAGCGCCGCCAGCGCCGCGACCACGCCGCCCCCGCCGCTGCCCGCGATGAGCAGATCGACGGAGCTGTCCCACCGGGTGGTCATCGGGCCTCCGCGCTGAACCCCAGGTCGACGACCGGCACGTCGATGGTGGTGTTGGTCTTCTGGATCGCGGGCACCAAGGTCTCGTACGGCAGGCCGGCGAGGAAGCCGTCGACGACGCGTTCGAAGTTGGAGATCAGGCCTTCGATCTGGTTCGACAGGCGCATGTACGCAAAGCCCTTGGAGTGCAACCCTTTCTGCTGCCGCGGCAGATTGGAGAAGTCTTGGGCGGGGATCGGTGGCCAGCGCGGGTCGTCGGGCGCCATCGGTTCCGGGGGTTGGGGTTTGCCCGCGGACACGTCGTCGGGGAACCGGGTGAGGGACCAGATCTCGAACAGCGTGTCCTCGGGCCCGAGCGGACGGATGCGGTACGAGGACGCGCTGCTGTAGGTGGGCAGGATGAAGTAGTGCGGGAAGCAGAATCCGATCGCGTCGGTGATGCCGCGGCGAACCAGCTCGTTGAGGTCGGGCATCGTGCTGCCCCGGGCCCGATGCCAGCTGACGACGGCGTCGTTGAGGGCGCTGCGCCAGGCGCCCAACGCCGCGGCGGGGTCGGCGGGCAGCTCGATGTTCTGCAGGCCCTCGGCGACCCGAATGTCGTTGTCGTGCGTCATGCCGCCCATGCCGGTGCCGAGGGTGCGCATGAAGTACAGGCTGCTCGCGATGACGGGGTGCACCGCGGATTTCGCCGGCCCGCCGTTCTGCGCGGACGGCAGTAGCTGGGGATGGGTCTGGGGGACGTGGTATCCCTCCATGAACGCCGCCGTCGCCAGCTTCCAATTGACCGGCAACCGGCACGACTGCCACCACTCGACCCGCAGCGATTCCACGTTCCAGGCGTCGTAGATCGACGCGAAGGGCTCCAGGCAGTCGCGCAGCGCGGGGGCCCCGTCATCGAGGTTGATCCAGGCGCATCCGCCCCAGGTCTCACACCTGACCGAAACCAGCTGCAGATCCTGCGGATTCATGTTCTCCTCGGTGAACGCCTCGGGCCGCAACACGAACGTGCTGTGTCCGTCGATGCCCCAGCACCAGCCGTGGAAGGGGCAGACGAAAGTCCGCCGGGATCCGTTGCCTTCCACCAGCTTCACCCCACGATGGCGGCACGCGTTGTGGTAAGCCCGCACCGTGTCGGCGTCGACACGCACCACGATGATCGATTGATCGAGGATCTCGTACTCGACGAAATCGCCGGGCTTGGGAATCTCCTCGAGCCGGCAGGCCATCTGCCAGACCCGCGGCCAGAATGCCTCCGCCTCCAGCGCGTAGAACTCAGCGTCGTAATAGCGCTGCTTGGGGATGCGATCGACGGTCTGCACCGCCCACGGCACCGGTAGCGGTGTCCAGTTCGCAGCGTTCTTGCTGGTTCTTACAGAACGTGTCTCTGAATCTGTCTTGGAAGCCATCTCGCCATCCTCGTTGTTCACACGATTCGCGATGCCCGCCCCTGCCAGTAACGCTCGCGAATGCGTCTCTTGTAAAGCTTTCCGTTGGGGTCCCTGGGTAATTCCGGAACGAATTCGACGGTGCGCGGGCACTTGTAGCCGGCCACGTGGGCGCGGCAATACTCGATCAGCTCGGCCTCGAGGTCGGGTCCCGGCGTGACGCCGCCGACGGGTTGCACCACGGCCTTGACCTCCTCGCCGAACTCGTCGTTGGGCACGCCGAAGACAGCCGCGTCGACGAGCTTGGGGTGCATGATCAGGAGGTTCTCGACTTCCTGCGGGTAGATGTTCACCCCGCCGGAAACGATCATGAACGTCGAACGGTCGGTGAGGTAGAGGTAGCCGTCCTCGTCCACGTACCCCATGTCGCCCAGGGTGCGCCAGCCGCGGTCGTTGGACACCGACGCGGTCTTGGCGGGGTCCTTGAAGTACTCGAAGTCGGGCCCGCCTTCGAAGAAAAGCTCGCCGGCCTGGCCGGCGGGAAGCTCGACGCCGTCGTCCCCGATGACGTGCACCGGTGACATGGGCCTGCCCACCGAACCGGGATGGACGAGCCATTCCTCCGGACCGATCGTCGTACCCGCGAACCCCTCCGTGCCGCCGTAGTATTCGTGAATGATAGGCCCGAACCACTTCATCATGTGGTGCTTGACGTCGACCGGGCAGGGCGCGGCCGCGTGGATGACGCACCGCAGGCTCGAGACGTCATACTTTTCCCGAACCGCCCTGGGCAGCTTGAGCATCCGCACGAACATGGTGGGCACGAACTGGGCGTGGGTCACGTGGTGGGTCTCGATCAGCCGCAGAACGGTCTCGGCGTCGAACTTGCGCATGAGGATCGTCGCCGCCCCGACGCGGTTGACCGCCATGGTGTAGTTCACTCCGGCGGCGTGGTAGAGCGGTGCGGGGGAGAGGTACACGCTTTCCCGGCTCATCCCGTACTTGTGGGTGAGCGCCAGCTCCAGCACCGCCTGAGCCCACGAGCCGTTGCCGTCGGTCGGCAGGGGCCGGCGGACGGCCTTGGGCCGCCCCGTGGTGCCCGACGAATACAACATCTCCGACCCGTCCGACACCGGCGGCGCATCGCCCGCGGTCGCCAGCGCCTCCTCGTACGCCCGCCACCCGGGCAGGCGGCCCCCCACCGCGAGGTGGGCGGTGACGGCCGCGTTGGCCTCGCGGACGTGCGCGGCGAGGCCGGGCATGGTGGCGTCGACAAAGACCGCCCTCGCATCGGAGTCGTCGATGACGTAGGCGACCTCGTCGGGGGTGAAGTGGGTGTTGACCGCGGTGTAATAGAGGCCGGAAAGCTGGCAGGCCCAGGTGATTTCGAGGAACTCGGGCCGGTTCGGCAAGATCAGGGCCACACCGTCACCGGGGCGCAGCCCGGCGCCGTGCAACACCGCGGCGACGCGTTGGCTGCGGGCGTACAGCTCGGAGTGCGAGATGGTGTCTCCGCCCGCGACGATGAGGGCCGGCGACTTTCCGGCCCTCGTGGCGTGGTCGGCGAGGTTCACCGGCGAGCCCCGCAAAACCTAAGTGGCCGTTGCGCCGTCGGTTGACGCGGCCGCAGCGGCCTGGCGCCGCGCTTGCTCGGACGGCAGCACCTTGTCCCTGAACACCGTCTGGATCAGCTCCTGCACGTCCTTGCTGATAGACGCCAGGGCGACAAGGTCGTTCGAGCTCTGCCAGTGCACCCGCATGCCCATCAGCTCCCAGGCCCGCTTCAGGTTGGCCTTGGTGGCCAGGAGTGTGGTCATCGGCGCCTGCGCGATGTGGCGGGCGATCGCCTCCACCCGGTCATCGAGCTGGTCGCGCGGTACCACCTCGTTGACCAGACCGACCTCGAGGGCCTTCTTGGCGTCGATGACCTCGGCCAGGTACAGGTAGTAGGCGGCACGCCGCCAGTTCATGAAAACCCAGGGCTCGATGGAGCATTCACCCGACGGCATGCCGAAGCCCTGCAGCGGCGGGTAGGAGAAGTAGGCATCCTCGGAGGCGATGACGATGTCGGTGGTCAGTCCGTAGTGCGTGCCCCCGCCCACGCAGTAGCCGTGCACCTGGGCGATGGTCGGTTTGCAGAACTCCCACAAGTTCATGACTGGCTTCACGAACAGGTCGGTCTGCGGCTTCCACGGCGTGCCCATGACTTTGGCGCCCTCGACGAAAGCCGGGTAGTCGACCGCGTTGTTACCGATCGCGTGTCCCGAGCAGAAGCCCTTGCCGTTTGCCTTGAGGACGAGCACCTTGATGTCGTAGTCGCGGTCCGCGTCCAGCAGCGCGGCGTCGACCTCTTCGGCCAGCTTCTGATCCTGGGCGTTTGCCTTTTCCGGCCAGTTGAGCGTGACGCGGGCGATGGGCCCCTCTTTCTGGTAGATGATTCTCTCGCGAGTCTCGTTGAGATCCATACGTGTCACCTTTCGCTAGCTGGTTCAAGAAGTGATGACGCCGATTTCGGCGCCGATGTCGTAGACGGTCCCGACCTGCCCCGTCCATTGCACGGTGCCCGCCGCTCCCGCTTCGATTTCCTGTTCCACCTTCTCGGTGGCGATCACGTAGATCGGCGTGCCCGCTTCCACGCGCTGACCGGCGTCGACGAGAAGGTCGGTGAGCTCGGCTTCCGACACTGCCACCGAGACCCGGGGAATGCGAATGATGAAGTCAGCCATGCAATCTCGCTCCCGTGCCGGTCTTTTCGAAGGTTCGCTTCGCGGCCGCGACGATCCGTGCCGGGGAGGGGTACACCTGCGCCTCGAGCGCCGCGGCGGCCGGGTTGGGCACGAAGCGTGCGGCCACCCGTTCGACGGGTGCGGCCAGCTCGGAGAACAATTCCGAGTGCAGGATCGCGGCGATCTCCGCTCCGGGACCGGCGAATTGGACCGCGTCATGGATGATGACGGCTCGGCGGGTACGGCGGGCGGAGTCGACGATGGTCTCGACGTCGAGTGGCACCAGGGTGCGCAGATCCACGACCTCGGCGCTCACGCCCTGTTCGTGCAGCGTGGCCGCGGCGGTGAGCGCGTCGTGCACGCAGCGTCCGTAGCTGATCAGGCTCACGTCGGTGCCGGGCCGCTTGATGTCGGCCTGTCCCAGCGGGATTGAGAACCCGGGATCGACGGGGACGGGCCCCTTCTTGCCTTGCAGCCGGATCGTCTCGACGAACAGGCAGGGGTCCTCGTCGAAGATCGCCGCCGTCAACAGGCCCTTCCCGTCGCGCGGTGTGGAGGGCACGATCACCTTCATGCCCGGGATGTGCATGAACCACGCCTCCAGGCTCTGCGAATGGGTGGCACCGGTGGCCAGCCCGGCGTAGACCTGGGTGCGAACGGTGATCGGCGCGGTCGTGCGTCCGGCGGTCATGAACCTCAGCTTGGCCGCGTTGTTGATCAGCTGGTCGGCGGCGATGCCGATGAAATCCATGATCATGATCTCGGCCACCGGCAGCAGGCCGTCGATGGCGGCTCCGATGGCCGCGCCGACTATCGCCGCCTCCGAGATCGGTGTGTCCAGGACGCGTTCGTGGCCGTACTTCGTCGACAGGCCCGCGGTCGGTCCGGACGCGCCGGGATCGGCGATGTCCTCACCGAGCAGGAACACCCTGTCGTCGGACGCAAGCGCCTGATCCAGTGCGAGGTTGAGCGCCTCGCGCATCGTCATTTCTTCTTCTTGCATGCTCACACCGGGAACTTGATCGGGGTTGCGTACACGTCCTTGTCCAGCTCGTCGATCGACGGGACATCCGCGCCCATCACGGTTTGCAGCGCCGCTTCCACCGTCGCCAGCGCCTCGTCGTCGATGCGGCCGAGTTCGTCCTGATCGCAGATGCCGGCTTCGGCGAGGTGGTTGCGGAACCGGGGGACCGGGTCCGCTTCCATCGCGGCGGTCAGCTGATCCTTGGGGATGTAAGGCATCCGGTCACCGAAGTAATGGCCGCGGAAGCGGAACGTCACGCATTCGATGAAGGTGGGGCCTTTGCCGGCACGGGCGCGCCGCAGTGCGCTTTCGAGCGCCGATTTGACCGCCAGTGGGTCGTTTCCGTCGACGCGCACTCCGGGCATGCCGTAGCCGGCGGCCCGGTCGGCGACGTGTTCGAGCTTCATGGTGTCGGCGGTTGGCGTCATTTCGGCGTAGAGGTTGTTCTGGCAGACGAAGACCACCGGCAGGTCCCACAGCGCGGCCATGTTCGCCGCCTCGTGGAAGGACCCGGTGTTGGTGGCGCCGTCGCCGAAGCTGACCACCGTGACGCGATCGGAGCCTTTGCGTTTGGCGGCCATCGCCAGTCCCACCGCCACCGGGGGTCCGGCCCCGACGATTCCGGTCGAAAGCATCACGCCCTTACCGGGATTGGCGATGTGCATGGTGCCGCCCTTTCCGCGGCTGGCGCCGACGGTGCGGCCCATCATCTCGCCGTAGATCTCCTCCAGCGGGACGCCCTTGCCGATGAGGTCGTGGAGGCCGCGGTAGGTGGTCACCAACTGGTCGTCCGGCCGCAGCGCGACGCCCATCGCGGCGGCGATGGCCTCCTGGCCGCGCGAGGGCCAGTACACACACATGAACTCGCCGGTGCCAATGCCTTTGGACAGCCGGTCGTCGGCTGCCTTCATCAGCACCATCAATTCGTACAGGCGGCGCTCAACGCCCGTTGCGGAGTGACCGTCGCTCATCTATTCCCTCCCGGCCCGCGCCGACGTGCTGGCACTGCGATCATCCACCCGACCAGGGCTTGACCTTGAGGAAGCCCCCACCGTCGACACGAAGCTGCTGCCCGGTGATGTAGCGTGCCGCGTCGGAGGCGAGGAAGAGCACCGCCTCGCTGATGTCCTCGGGTTCGACGTAGGGGATCGGCATCGCCTGCACGAGCGGGAAAACCGGTTCGGCGTCCTGGCGGGTCGGATCCTTCAGGTCCGGCCGGAAGGCCCGATACATCGGCGGGCTGTGCAGCATGTCGGTGTTGACGTTGGTGGGGTGCACCGCGTTCATCCGGATGGAGAACCGGGCAAGCGCCAAGGCAAAGTCGTTGACGTAGTGCGCGGCAGCCAGTTTCGCGAACGAATACCCGGCCCCGCCGGGGCCCCCGTCGATGCCCGTCGTGTTCATCGATGACATGAACGCGGCGTTGGAACCGATCACGATGATCGACGCGCCGGCTTGCAGGTGCTTGAGGCTCGCGTGCACCAGGTTCAGCACGCCAACCAGGTCCACGTCCACGGCGTCGGCGAAGGCCTGCGGCGGCAGGCCCGCGGTGAGCGGGCAGATGCCCGCGTTGGCGACGACGACGTCGAGATGCCCGAACTCGGCAACGCCCTCATCGATCGCCGCGGACAGGGCCACGCGATCGCGGACGTCGGCGACCGCGGTGAAGGCGCGCTGCCCCTCCTTCTCGACCAAACGGGCCGTCTCGTCCAGGTCCTCCCGCCGGGCCAGCGGGTACTCGTTGGTCTCGATGTCCGCGCACAGGTCCACCGCGATGATGTCCGCGCCTTCGGCGGCCAGCATCCGCGCGTGCGAACGGCCCTGACCGCGCGCGGCGCCACTGATGACGGCCACCTTGCCCGTTACCCTGCCCATCGTCCGTCCTTCATCCGTGTGCTACATCGCGACCCACGTTGGGGCCCAATATGATTCGTTGGCACCGCCGCCGGTGCGGCGAAAATGAATCCGCCGGCCCCCGTCTGCGCTGGGATACGACACGCGATCACCGCAGCGGGCGCCGGAATCGGGCCAACGGTCGGATTCATCGCATCTCTTTCACAAAAAACTGCGCTGACCTGCAGCGGGCCTACCACTAGGCCCTAGACTAGCTAGAATATCTAAAATAGCAAGGAATGCCGTTCGACCGAGGGGAGTTGGCGATGTCTGACGTGCGCGGTGGTGTCCTCCAAGGGGTGCGGGTGGTCGAATTGGCGTCGTGGACCTACGTGCCGTCAGCCGGTGCGGCCCTGTCGGACTGGGGTGCCGACGTGATCAAAGTGGAAGGCGTCGCCTCGGGTGATCCGGGGCGGGCGTTGGTCGTCGGCGGGTTCACCCGGCAGGCGGCCCGCCCGGACGCCGACTTCATCCTCGAATTGGGCAACCGCGGTAAGCGCAGCATCGCCATCGACATCAAATCCGAAACCGGCCGCGAGCTGTTCGGCCGCTTGTTGGCCAGTGCGGATGTGTTCCTTACCAATTGGTTGCCGGGTGCGCTCGAACGGGCCCGACTGACCGTGGACGACATCCGCTCGTTCAACCCGAAAATCATCATCGCGCGCGGCACCGGGCTGGGGGTACGGGGTCCGGACCGGGATCGTGGCGGGTTCGACGCCGCCACCTACCTCGCGCGGGGCGGCGTCGCGTACACGCTGACGCCGTTCGGCACCGAGACGCCCGCCGTGCAGGGTCCGGGGTTCGGTGACCTGCAGGGTGGTGCGACGCTCGCCGGGGGCGTATGCGCCGCGCTGTTCCATCGCGAACGCACCGGTGAACCGACGATCGTCGACTCGTCACTGCTGGCCCAGGCGATGTGGGCGATAGCGCCGTCCATCTCGGCGGCCGATTTCTTCGACATCGACGGGATCCCGGGCGCACCGCCCGGACTGGCCATCAACCCGCTTGTCAACAGGTATAAGACCCGGGACGGCAGGTGGATTCAGTTGGTGTTCTTGCAGCCCGACAAGTTCTGGGCGGGGTTCTGCGGACGCATGGGCCTGGCCGAGCTGGCCACCGATGAGCGGTTCGTGCCGTCGAGCAACTTGATAGCCAACGCCGCGACGGCCACCGAGATCCTGGCCAACGTGTTCGCCCGCCACGATCTCGCCCACTGGCAAAAGGCGCTCGAGGACGAACCCGGCGTATGGGGGGCCCTGGCGACGCCGCGGGAAACCCTCAACGATCCGCAGGTCGAACCCAACGGATACGTGGTGACCAATGTCGACGACCATGGCGAGAAGTACCGGATCGTCGCCGCGCCCGTTCAGTTCGACGAAACACCGCCGGCGCCCGCACGTGCGCCGGAACACGGCCAGCACACGGAGGAAATCCTGCTGGAACTCGACGTCGATTGGGACGACATCGCCAGGGCCAAGGACCTCAAGGCGATCCTGTAGGGCGCCGCGTCGGGAGTATCGGGAGTAGTCGACAAAAGGCGCTATCTGTGGGGACCAAAGTCATCGTCTGCCGACAACCCAGTGACCTGGGGCGCCCATAGTCGTACGTTCTGTGCAAGGAGCACTGATATGACTGCATTCATGCGCGCCACCGACGCGTTCACCTGGGCAATGGAAAGTGACCCACGGCTGCGATCGACCGTGGTCACCGTCATACTTTTGGACCGGTCACCGGACTGGGGTGAAGTGCGGAAACGATTCGATTTGATCAGCCGCAAACTGCCCATGTTCAGGCAGCGGGTGGTGCAGTCACCTCCGCCGGCCCCACCGCGGTGGGAGAATTACCGGGATTTCGATCTGGATTACCACCTCCGGCGAGCGACCATTTCCGGCCCGGGAACCCTTGACGAGGTGCTCGAGCTGGCCCGATTGGCCGAGATGCAGGATTTCGATCGCGCCCGCGCGCTGTGGGAAACGACGTTCATCGACGGTTTGGACAACGGTGGCGCGGCCGTGATCTGCAAGTTCCACCACGCGCTCACCGATGGGGTGGGCGGAATCCAGATCGCGATGCACCTGTTCGACCTCTCCGAAGATCTTTATCCACTCGAATCCATGCCGCCCGAGCCAGAGGTCGCGGGGTCATCGCCGCTGGGGGGCTACCGCGATGCCGTGCGCTACGAGACCGGCTTGCTTAACAGCGCGCTGACCGGCGCGGCCACCCGGGTGCCACGTTTGATGTACGACAGCGTTCGGCGGCCCGTCGCCACCATCCGGTCCGTGGCGACCACCGCGGCATCGGTCTACCGAACCGTCCGGCCGATAAGCCGCCCCGGGTC
Source organism: uncultured Actinomycetota bacterium (assembly GCA_963850895.1). Lineage (GTDB taxonomy): Bacteria > Actinomycetota > Actinomycetes > Mycobacteriales > Mycobacteriaceae > Mycobacterium. The sequence goes on from CAWKNK010000023.1 coordinate 34,111, forward strand.
GTCGTTGGCAACGGAGCGCGGCCTGATCCGGCGTCTCGGGGTGTATCAGGTGCCGACGCGGCCGCTTCGGGAAGCGGCGCACCGCTGCGGTGGGGCGTTGAACGACGCCTTCGTCGCCGGGGTGGCGGGCGGACTACGGATCTACCACGAGAAGCACGGCGTTGCGGTGGGCGACTTGCACATCACGATGCCGATCAGCCTGCGGACCAAAGACGATGGCATGGGCGGGAACCGGATCACGCTGATGCGCTTCGACGTGCCCGTCGGCGAGACCGACCCGGCAAAGCGAATCGCGGCGATAAGGCGGCGCACTGCGGAGGTACGCAACGAAAGATCGCTGCCGTACACGCAATTGATTGCCGGCGTTCTCAATCTGGCGCCCCGGTGGTACATCGGCTCGGTCCTGCGCCACGTGGATTTTTTGGCCAGCGACGTGCCGGGCATTCCGGTTCCGGTCTTCCTCGGCGGCTCCCCGGTACGGGCACAATACGCTTTCGGCCCCACAATCGGTGCGGCAGTCAACGTCACGCTTCTCACGTACGTCGACACCTGCGCGCTCGGTTTGAACGTCGACACCACCGCAATTCCCGACTATGACGTTTTCTACGACGCCATCGTCGGCGGCTTTGACGAATTACTCGCTTTGGCAACCTAATTCGAAGCCCGCTACTTCAGTGCCAATCGGGCGTGGTGCGGGAGTCGTTGATTAGCAGCCGATCCCGAAACGGTCACAGGCAGGTATCAATCACGGCGACGGTCTGGCACAACGCGATCGATCGACAAATCATGGCACAGGGCGCCTTTGAGGTTTGTGGCCGCGACGATGCGTAGCGCAGAAATTCCTCATCCACCAGCCGAGTGGCGGATTCGTGACGGCGCCGCAGGAGGTTCCAAGACATGACGGCGAACTGGGTTCCCGCCCAGACTTCGTGTGGCCCGCACTCTGGTCGCATCCTCGACACCGCGCGGGGCATTCTCATCGGCCTTCGCCGGTGCCCGTCGGAAGCCGCTCTGGACGAATTGCACAGTGCGGCGTTGCGGCACAAGGTGCCGGTATTCGCGATGGCGTGGGCGCTGGTACACCTGGCCGGCGATGGCGAGAAGACACCGAGCTTCACCGATGCGCAATCGGCGGCTCGGCACGAATGGGGACCCCTGTTCGAGTCCGCCGCAGTGCCCTGTTGAGCGGGGATCAAGACGTTGGGACGGCCGAGCTTTCGAGGGGTAACCCGGCCGTCTCCAACTCCGATCACATCGACGTAAGAGCGCGTTCGGAGGGTCGTGCCGTCGGGCTCCAGCCGACTCGGTCCAGGCCCGAAATCGACTACGGGATCAACCTAGTCCGCTGACGCTAACGGGCCCAGGCCAGCGATTCGGCCGCCGCGCGCAATGCGGCGACGATCCGCTGTTCCTTCTCGAGGAAACGCTCCGTCGGCGCCGGCACCGAGATAGCGACCACGTTGTCACCCACGGCGCGTCGTGCGATCGCGGCCGCCGAGATCCCCGGGGTGTGTTCGTCGTGGTCGAAAGCGATTCCGGTGCGCCGGATCTCGGCGACCTCGGCGCGGAGCCGGTCGGCGACCCCGGAACCGAAGCGGGAGATCGCCGCCTCGGCCTCGGCGTCGTCGAGGGCCGCAAGGGCCGCCTTTCCGTTGGCGGAGGACTCCAACGGGAATCGCACGCCGACGGCCGAGACCGCGCGAAGGCGATGCGACGATTCGATCTGGTCGACGAACCACATTCGCTGCCCCCGCAGCACCGATAGGTCGACCGTCTCGCCGTCGGTCGCACGCGCCACCCGCTCGATCGTTGGCCGGAAGATCGCCGAGATGTGCGCCCCGTCGGAATTGCCGAACCCCAGCAAGCGGTCGCCAAGGGAGAAACGGCCCTGGGAATCGACACTGGCCAGCCCTACCTCGACCAAGCCCACCAGCAGTCGGCGGGCCGTCGACTTGGCCAGCCCGAGTCGTTCACCGAGGTCGACCAGACGTAGCCGCCCGGGCTCGGCGGCGATCTCGTCCAGCGCGGCGGCGGCGCGACGTAACACCTGGATGCCTTCGTCGCGACCGGTTGGAAAATTTCCCCCCGATGACGGCATTCTGCCACTATAGTGTTCCGCATCGTGGATCACAAAGGACCGAATTGCGAATCAGAGGAGATTCCAGATGAGCGGGCTACCGGCCGGGCGGCACCACTTCCGCGGCGATGACGGCTACGAGGCGGCCCGCCGTGACACCGTGTGGCATCAGCGGGTGCCGGAGCGCTACCCCGAAGTGATCGTGCAGGCCGTCGACGCCGACGACATCGTCGCCGGTATCCGTTATGCCACGGCCCACGGGCTCAAGGTCAGCATCGTGTCGGGCGGGCACAGCTTCGCGGCCAGCCACCTGCGCGACGGCTCCGTTCTGCTCGACCTCAGCCGCCTCGACCACGTTTCCATCGACGCGGAAAAGGGCCTCGCTCAAGTGGGTCCGGGCAAGGGCGGCAGTCTGCTCATGGCCGACCTGGAGGCGCAGGGCCTGTTCTTCCCCGGGGGTCACTGCAAAGGTGTCTGCCTCGGCGGCTACCTGCTGCAGGGCGGGTACGGCTGGAACAGCCGCATTTTCGGCCCGGCCTGCGAGAGCGTCGTCGGCCTCGACGTCATCACCGCCGAGGGCGAACAGATTCACTGCGACGCCAACAATAACGCCGATCTCTACTGGGCTGCCCGCGGTGCCGGACCCGGCTTCTTCGGCGTGGTCACGTCGTTCTACCTGAAGCTTTATCCGCGCCCGGTCGCCTGTGGCACCAGCGTCTATGTCTATCCATTCGACCTGGCCGACGAGGTTTTCACGTGGACCCGCGCGGTGAGCGCGGAAGTGGACCCTCGGGTCGAGCTGCAGGCCGTGGCCTCACGCGGCGAACCGAACATGGGCATCGACACCCCCGTCATCTCGCTCGCGTCGCCCGCGTTCGCGGACTCCGATGAGGAGGCCGAAAAGGCCCTCGCCCTGTTCGGCACCTGCCCGGTCGCCGACCGGGCACTCGTCAAAATTCCCTACATGCCAACCGATTTGCCGACCTGGTATGACGTCGCGATGAGCCACTACCTGTCCGACCACCACTACGCGGTCGATAACATGTGGACTTCGGCGTCGGCCGAAGACCTGCTGCCGGGCATCCGGACGATCCTGGAGACGATGCCCCCGCATCCGGCGCACTTTCTGTGGCTGAACTGGGGCCCGTGCCCTCCCCGCCAAGACATGGCCTACAGCATCGAAGGCGACATCTATCTGGCGCTCTACGGTTCGTGGAAGGACCCGGCCGACGAGGCGAGGTATGCCGACTGGGCGCGGTCCAACATGGCCGCGATGTCCGAATTCGCCATCGGCATCCAGCTCGCCGACGAAAACCTCGGGCAGCGTCCGGCGCGGTTCGCCAGCGACGCCGCCATGGCCAAGCTCGACCGGGTGCGCTCCGAGTACGACCCCGACGGTTTGTTCAACAGCTGGATGGGACGACTCTGATGGCCGGCGACCTTTATCTGGGGTACCGCGACGACGACGCGAAGACCCCGTTCGGCAGGTTCTTCACGCCCGAGATGGCCCCGCTGCCACGCCATGTCGTCGAGGCGCTGGAGCACGGGCCGCAAGGCGGCATGGCGCTGCTGGCGTTCGACGACGCCGCGCGCGTCGCCGACGACGGATACCAGCAGACCGAGAATGGCTACGGGGTCCTCGACGACGGCGGCTATCACGTGTCGGTGCGCACCGACATGCCGGGAGTCACCCCGGCCATGTGGTCCTGGTGGTTCGGCTGGCACGGGTGCGACACGCGTCGCTACAAGCTGTGGCATCCGCGGGCGCACCTTTGCGCCGCCTGGAAAGGTCAACAGCAAGACGACCAAGACGCCGGCCGTCGGGGCGCCCAGCGCTACATCGGGCGCTGGTCGTTGATCAGCGAGTACATCGGCTCGACGATGCTCAATGGCGCAATCCAATTCGTCGATCCGGCGAAGATGGGCTGCCCGCCCGACAGCGACGGTGCGGTGGCGATCTGTGCCCGGCTGGGCTCCAGCGAGGCCCCGGTGGACGTCGGATGGTTCATCCACCACGTCCGGTCGACCCCGAACGGGGCCGAGATGCGGTCACGATTCTGGATGGGCGGACGGCACATCGAGGTGCGCAACGTCCCCGGCGTCGCATCGCGGGCGGTGCGCCCGATCGCGTCGCGGTTGCTTGGCAATGCGGAGACCAGCGCTCGCAATCTGATGGTGCATTGCGCCCAGGAGATGAATCACCTGTCGGGCTTCCTGCCGGAACTCCACGAAGCCTTCGGTCACGAATAGCGCGGGGCGCGAACGCGTTCGGGCGTCCGCGCTATTGCGACGGTGGCAGCTGACGCGGGCCTTCGGGCGAATCCAACTCGGCCGGTCCGTCCCGCTTCGTCAGTTCGGCGTTGTCTCCGAGGTCGGCCGAGCCCAGCGATAGGCCATGTCGCTGTCGGGTCGCTACCCGCCGGTGGGACCCCGGCGCGGGGTCCGGACGAGACGAGTCGATGAATCCTGCGGCAGCGGAGCGGGATTCGGTAGCCGCCGAAGGCCGCGAGGGTCGCTCGCCGGCATCGGAGCTTTCGGTGTCGACGGTGACTCTGTGGGTGCGCCGCAGCGCGAAGGTGATCTCCTCGACCTCCTCGAAGACCTGACGCGCGGTGCGCAACGGCGCAGTCGTGGTGTCGATCACCCGCGCCACGAACGGCGGCACCAGCGGGCGAACCCACCGCGCCGCGGCCTTGGTGGCGTCCGGAATCGACGGAATCAGCGACGTGCCACGCCCTTCGTGCGGCGCAATGTCGCGTTGGACGGGCGCCGGCAAGTTCTCCACGCCTGCGGGCGGCGCCGGGGCAGGCTGGCCGACGATCGCGCGGCTGGCGGCCTCGGCTTCCGCGGCGATCGGCAGGTAGATGTCATCATCGGCCGGCTCGAAGGTGCGTTGCGACGACGCCCGGACCGGGGGATCGAAAGCGTCCACGATTCGCCGGCGTTGCTGCTCGCGGTCGATTTCGGTCTGGGCCTCGATGGCAAGCCGAGCCTGGGTGAGTTGGTGCTCGGCCCACAAGATTTCGGCCTCGCGGCGGACCTCGGCCCGCTTGATCGCGATCGCGGTGTCCGCCTCGAGTTCCGCGCGTTCGCGCTCCGCGCGTGCCGCCGCGTGGCGATCGTGGGTGGTCTCTCCGCGCCACCGACCCAGGATCAGGGGCAGCAGGTAGAGCAGCACGCAGAACGCGATCGTCAGCAGCCGCAACATCAGCGTGCCGGCGTCGGCGGAGGTCAGGTCGTTCATCGCGACCCAGCGCGCGCCGAGGCCACGATCGGTGTCCACGACCACGCCGTGGCGTGCCTCGTCGAGTGCTCGCTCCTCGCGGGAGATCTCGGCGTCCAACGCGGGCGCTTGGCGGTCCCGGGCCGCCAGCGCATTGTCCAGTTCATGCTGGGCGTCCGCGAGAAGCTCGTTCGCCGTTCGTGTTTCGGGCCCTGCACCGGGGACACCGGTGATCCGGGTTTGCGGGCAGGCGGGGGTGGGATGGTATTCGCAGCGCGCGATGACCAGGGCTTGATCCTGCTGCTGGTGAGCCCGGTCGACGGCGCTGTCGAGCGCGGCGCGCGCATCCCTGGTTTGTTGCAGGGACGCCGACGCCTGCGCGACCGCCGGCGCCGAGCCGGCGTTGCGCAGGGCGTGTTCGTCGAGACGGTGGTCGATCGAGCCGGATAGCAGGACCATTGCGGCCAGTTCGCCGACGACGACACCGAGCGCGGCCGCGACCACCGCGCGTCCCGCGACGCCGGGCCGTCCCCGGTTGGACCGGGACGTGGTGGCGCGGGTGACCGCGCCGACCAGCAGGCCGAAGACAAGGGTCAGTGGCACGACGGAAAGGAGCGACCAGCGAGCCGACTCGCTGACCGCCAGGGCCGCGACGAGCCAGGCCAGCACCGCCCCGAACAACACGACCGCGCCGGCCCCGGTTTCCGCGGCGTGCGTGGACCGCTCGTGGCGCTCACCCGCCTCGCGCCATTGCCCGCCGCCAAGCCAGGTCAGCATGCCCGCGGGGGACAGGGCCGAGCGCTGCTCGGTAACTTCCTGGGCGCACATCAAAAACACCTCCCAAGCCACAAGCCTCCCAGGCCACCCCCCGCCGCATCGAATCGAAGCGGCCCACGTGTGGCGTGCCTCACAACCCGACGGGGTCGCCGGCGATCCCAGCGGGGGTGCCGTCGCGGATCTGGATTTCCTGCGACTCGTGCAGATCAGCGACGGTTCCGGCGGCCGACGTGAGACGGTATAAGCCTATGGAGAATCACGATTATGTCACCTACGAAGAGTTCGGACGCAGATTCTTCGAGGTCGCTGTCACCCCCGAGCGTGTCGCCGCCGCACTCGCCGACATCGCGGGCAACGAGTTCGCCATGGAGCCCATCGCGCAGGGGCCCGGCGGGATCGCCAAGGTCAGCGCCAACGTCAAGATCCACGAGCCCAAAGTCACGCGCCGCATAGGTGACAGCATCACGTTCGTCATCCACATCCCCTTGTCGATCGATCTGCTGCTCGACCTTCGGCTCGACAAGCAGCGGTTCGTCGTCTCCGGAGACATCGCGTTGCGGGCCACGGCGCGAGCCGCCGAGCCGCTGCTACTGATCGTCGACGTCGCGAAACCGCGGCCCTCCGACATCACCGTCAACGTGTCGTCGAAGTCCTTCCGCGGCGAGGTGCTGCGCATCCTCGCGGGCGTTGATGGCGAGATCCGCCGATTCGTCGCGCAGTACGTCGCCGAGGAGATCGACGCGCCCCATTCGCAGGCCGCGCAGGTGATCGACGTGGCGCACCAATTGGCGCAGGTCTGGCCCTAAGGCCCCAGCCACGCATAGGCCCGGCCGGGTCGGGGTACTCGGTGCACGTTGCGCGCTGGTCGACCGCGTTGCCGTGCCGGCGCCAACCGCGATCATCGTCTGGGGAGGAGCGAGGAAGACTTGGCACGAGTAGATGTTTCGGTGTCTTCGGAGGTAGACCCGGAGGCCGCCTGGACGCTGGCGTCCGACCTGGGTCGATTCGATGAGTGGATGACAATTTTCGCCGGCTGGCGCGGCCCCGTTTCCGACGAGATCGGGGAGGGCACCTGCGTTTCCTCGTGCGTGAAAGTCAAGGGGTTCCGCAACGTCATCCACTGGACGGTCACCCGCTACGACGAACCGAAATCGATTGAGCTACAAGGCCGCGGTCGCGGTGGGATTCGCCTTGGGGTGGCGATGACCGTCACCGACAAAGATCCCGGAACCGATTTTCATCTCACCGCGGACCTCAGGGGCGGATTGCTCAGCGGGCCGATCGGAAAATTGGTCGCCCGGGTGCTCCGCTCCGACGTGGAAAAGTCCGTCAGGAACCTCGCCAGTCTGCAATAAGCGACGCACTAAGCGCTACCGCGCCGCGTGGCCGATCGGCCATTCCCGGTCCGCCTGGCGAATCCGCCTGCGGTCCATGGCAAGCCAGTCCAGGCCGGCCCTGAATGCGAGCAGTGCGACGATCGCGGCGGCGACGCACGTCCTACAACGTCTGGTGCCGCCCGAAGTACTTGTGGTCCTCGCTGTAACCGCCATAGCCGCTCCCGATGTCGCGGTAGTCGGCAACGAACTCGATCCCTTTGATCCACTTCACGAGTTTGAAGCCGTGCTGCAATTCGTTGCGCAGCCGCAGCGGCCTGCCATGCAGGTAGGGAAGGGGTTGGTCGTTCATGTTGTAGGCGAGCATCGTCATGTGGTGGTCCATCTGGCCGATGTGATGGGCGTTGTAATAAATGCCGCCCGTCGCGCCGAGGCCCATCGAATAGAACACCGCCCATTTGGCTTCCGGCAGCGGTTTGACGATGTCCATGATCGTCTTCATTTGCACGCCACCCCATTTGGCGACGCCCGACCAGGCTTGGATGCAGAAGTGCTGGCTGATCTGCTCGTGGTAGGGCAGCGCCATCAAGTCCTCGAGCGAGAACTCCATCGGGTGCTCGACCAGACCATAGACCTTGAGCCGCCAGTCCTTGAAGTCGTTCTGCTCGAGTTCTTTGTACTCGACGGTCTCCGGCAGCCGGCCGTTTCGCCAGTGGTGCGGCGAGATGTCCTTTTCGGTGAAGGCCCCGGGCTTGGGGTCAAGCTGTTCCAGCATCCGCTGGAACGGGCCGACGAGCGCGTATCCGACCCGTTGAATCACGCGCGGATGGCGAATAGTGAAGGGAGTGGCCCAAACCCACGCGATCGCCGTCACCACCATCGCCGCGGCGAAAATCCCGAAGCCTATCCAGCTGTTGTCGTCGCGGGAGGCGAACATGTGGTTGAGGTTTCGCAGCGCGCTGGTCGTCAACACCATCGTGACGTGCACCAGGATGAAGAACAGGAAGTAGACCAGCACCACGAAATGCAGCGACCGCGCGTGTTGAATGCTCAACCGCTTGCTGAGCCAGTGAACGCGCTGCGACAGCGCGGGTGACATTCCCAGTCCGGTGATCAATGCTGCGGGAGCTGCGATGAAAACCGTTGTGAAGTAGGACAACAACTGCAGGCCGTTGTAGGCGACCCACCCGTTGTCGGTCGGCCAGTCCAGCGACAGGTACTGGATGGCCACCGACGCCGCATTGGGGAAGACGTCCCAGCTCGTGGGCACGATGTGCCGCCACTGTCCCGTGGCGAACAGGAGCACATAGAAGACCGCCCCGTTGACGAGCCACAGAACGTCTACGCCGAGGTGCCACCACCGGGCCAGCCCGATGGAGTGCCGGAATCCGGGTAACCCCAATTGTGGTGGCAGGGCGACGGTGTCGGCGTTGGCGGTCCACAGCTCGTCGTCCGGCACCGGCGGGCCGACCCGCAGCCACTCGTCCTTACCCGGGGTGGCGTTGCGGCTGAAGTAAAGCCGGGGATGGTCGCAGAGGATCTGGATACCCGTCCTGATGATGAACATCATCATGAAAAGGTTGAAGAAATGCGTCCAACCGATCCAGGCCGGTAGGCCGGGGGTGACACCGGCGCTGTCCGTCCCGGGGTGACGCTGGATGAACGACTGCACGGCAGGCATGTTGTGTAGGCCTTTGCCGACGGCCACCCCGGCGATCAGCAGGGCAAAGCCGATGGGAATCAGCCAGAGCAGGTTGAACCATCGGTCGCGGCCGATGCGCAGCTTCGGGGCGGTCGCCCTCCTGGTGAGATCGAAGCCCCCACCGTAGGTCTCGACGTCGATGATGTCTTCGGCGGTGTGAATTTCGTTGCGGTAATCCGGGGCGGACTCCAGCGGCGTGCCGACTGCCAGTGTCGAGACGTTGCCGTTCGGTGCCGCGCGCCGTCCGGTGGGTCCGACGGAATTGACGTTCAGGTTCCGATTTTCGGTGTTCGTCACGCGGCCGAAATTACACGAACGCGGTTGGATTAATTGGACTCAATCGGGAAGAAAAGCGCCGCTTCGGGGCTCGCCGGGCCCTGCGGCCGTCGGCAATAGTTGCCGGCGGGCAAAATCCGCCTCGGCACGAATCATCATCGCGGCAACTGCCGGATAAACGGCCGATTTCCGCCGTATTTGCGGTTGCTTGAGGGTCGCTGTGAATTTGGGCATAACCTTCTGGCAGGGCCCGCTAGTCCGGGTCGCGCGGCCGCACCCGGCGGACCGGACGGGTCTCGATGGCATTGATGGTCAACGCCCGGCGGACGATGCGCCAGCGGTCGGTCAGCTCGTACTCGTCGTCGTAGCGCAGATGCCAGACCACGTCGACAAGCTCGTCGCCGCGCTGGTCCCAGTGGTGCGCGATGCACGCAACGCGCCCACGGGCGGCGCCCGGCTGGGCGGCCTGGTCGTACACCTCGCCGATGATTGCGTGCTCGGTGCGGGCGACTGCCGCGACGGTGGCGACCGCGGCGGCGATGGCGTCTCGTCCGCGATGTGAATGGATCGGCTCCAGCGCCTTGGGCGGTTCGGGCACCGCCAGCACGGCGGTGTCGGTGAACAGCGCTGCGACGGAATCGAATCGACGCTCGTCCACGTGGGCCGCGTACCGGTGCACCAAGTCGCTGAGCGCCGCGCGCTCTTCGGCTGAAATGGTCATGGCCGGTTCACGAGCCCAACGACAGCCGCTGCGCGCACGCCGACAGCATGTCCTTGGCCTGCTCGATGTCGGTGGTCGGCGGCATGGCCAACACAAGCCGGTCGGCGCCCTGATCGAGCAGGCTGCCGGCGCGCTCGGCGTCGATCTTGTTCACCGCGTGGCCCAGTGACACTTCCAGGGTCGCCGGATCGCGACCCGCCGACGACGCCTCGTCACGCAGGAGCGCGATCAATGACGCCAGGTGGGGCCCCGTCACGCCGAGCGGTTGGAAGCCGTCACCGAGACGTCCCGCGCGGCGCGCAGCCGCTCGGCTGTGCCCGCCGATGTGAATCGGAAGACGTTCGCGGGCAGTGGGTTTGGGGTAACACATGACGTTGTCGAAGCTGAAGAACTCGCCGTGGTACGAGGCCCCATGCGGTTGGTCGGCCCACAGCGCCCGCAAGACGGCCAACTGCTCGTCGGCACGTCTGCCGCGGTTGTCGAAGTCCACGCCGCACGCCTCCAGCTCCTCCTTGAGCCATCCCACGCCCACGCACAGCCGCAGCCGTCCGCCCGACAACGCGTCCACGGTGGCGGCCCGCTTGGCGAGGACCACCGGATGGTGGTTGGGCAGCACCAACACGCCGGTGGCCAGCCCGAGGGTGGTGGTGTGGCCGGCCAGGAAGGCCAGCAGATCGAGCGGGTCGGGGATGGGGCAGTCGGCAGCCAGCCCGACACGTCCGGAGCTGTCATAGGGGTAGACGCTGTCGTACCGAGTGACCAGCACGGTGTGCTCGACGACAACGACCGACTCGAACCCGCACCGTTCCAGGTGGCCCGCGAAGGCCACCATCCACTCCGGATCCGCGGTGACGCCGTCGGCAACCGGGGCCACGACTGAGACCTTCATGGCCTCAGAAGCTAACAGGCGCGCTTTCGACCGCCGCGGGCGCGATTGCACAGCGCACGGCCTCGGCCAGGGTGGCCGCCCGAACATCGGTAAACACATCCTCGAGCATCACCGGGCGCCCATCGGGGTCGGTCAGCGGAACCCGCCAGTTGGGGTATTCGTCGGTGGTTCCGGGCTGATTCTGGCTCCGGCGGTCACCAACCGCGTCGGTCAGCGCGACGCCCACCAGCCGCGACGGCGTCCGCCCCAGGTACCGATACAGGGCGAGCACGATCCTGTCCGCGTCGTTTTCGCCGTCGGCAAGCAACCCCACCCGGCTCAACTCGGCCATCCAGGCCGCCAGCTCGGCCCGGTTCCAGGCGAGCTCCTCGTCGGCGGGGCGGGTCAGCAATCCCAGGGATTCGCGCAACCGCACATGGTCGCCCGCCAGATAGCCGGCGGTCGGCGGCAGATCGTGGGTGGTCACCGAGGACAGGCAGTACTCCCGCCAGCGCTCGGCCGGTAATGGACCGCCGTTTCCGTCCCGGTCCAGCTCGAACCACAGGATCGACGTGCCGAGCAGGCCGCGCAACAGCAGGTAGTCGCGCACCCATGGTTCGACCGTGCCTAGATCCTCGCCGACGACCAGCGCCCCGGCGCGGTGTGCTTCCAGGGCGACGATGCCGATCATCGCTTCATGGTCGTAACGCACGTAGGTGCCATGGGTGGGCGCCGCTCCCTCCGGGATCCACCACAGCCGGAACAATCCGATGATGTGGTCGATGCGTACGCCGCCGGCATGCCGCAGCACCGCACGGATCAACGCCCGAAAGGGCCGATACTCCTGCGCGTCCAGCCGATCGGGCCGCCACGGCGGCTGGGACCAGTCCTGGCCGAGTTGGTTGAACTCGTCCGGCGGAGCGCCGGCGGTGACGCCCAGCGCCAACACATCCTGCATGGCCCACGCGTCGGCGCCGTTGGGATGCACGCCAACGGCCAGGTCGTGCATCACGCCCAGCGCCATTCCGGCCCGGACCGCCCGCGACTGCGCCGAGGCGAGTTGTTCGTCGAGTTGCCACTGCAGCCACCGATGGAAATCGACTGCTTCGGAATGCTTTTCGACGAAATCGGCGACACCGGGTGCGTGGGGATGCCGTAGCGACTCCGGCCAGGAGTGCCAGTCGTCACCGTACTTCTCGGCCAGAGCGCACCAGGTGGCGAAGTCGTCGAGCGCGCGGCCCTCACGGGCGCGGAAGGCTTCATAGGACAACTCACGGCCCGCCGACCGCGGCACCTGATGCAGCAGCTCGAGCGCGGCGCGCTTCGCCGCCCACGCGCTGTCGCGATCGATCGCGTCGAGTCGAGCGGCTCGCTGTTGCACGTCGGAACGCAGCCGCCGCAGCCGGCTGCGCTTGGGCAGCTCGGCGAACTCGGGAATCGCCTCGACATGAAGGTAGATCGGGTTGACGAACCGCCGCGATGTCGGCAGGTAGGGCGACGGCTCCATACGGGCGGTCGGCCCAGAAAACCCAGCCGCGTGCAGCGGATTGACCAATACATAGTCGGCGCCGTGCCGCGACGCCGACCAAACCGCCAGGTCGGTCAGATCCGTCAGATCGCCGACCCCCCACGATTGTCTCGAGCGCACGCTGTAAAGCTGGGCGGCCAGACCCCAGGCCCGCCGGGCGCCGAGCCGCTCGGGCAGCCCGAGCCAATCCGGCGTCACGATCAGCGCCGTGCTGGTCTCACCGTCGCCGGAACGCAGATGCACCCGGTGATAACCCAGCGGCAGGTCGCCCGGGAGCACGAAGCTGGCCTCGCCCACCCAGCGCCCGTCCAGGTCGAAAGGCGGGGTGAAGTTGTCGACCTGCTCGATCCCGCCGCGTACGGTGCCGTCCTCGAGCTGCAACCAGACCTCGGCGGGATCGCCGTGGGTCACATGCGCCCAGAACCGCGTCTGCTCACCCGTGCGGCCGACGATGGTCGCCGGCAGCCGGCGCGTCCAGTGCGACCGCAGCTTCGCGGTCAGGGCCACGTTGCGCTCCTGCTCGGTGCCGGCCGCCACACCGAAGGCGGCCAATACGGCGACCAGCGTGGTTTCCGGGACCAGCGCCCGCCGCCCGGTCCAGTCCTGGTACTCGGTCGCGATGCCGTATCTCCTGGCAAGTTCGACCAGCGAGGGCGCGAGCTCACTCATACCGCTCATCTTGCTGCCAGAATTCGCCGACCGGCCAATCGGGGAGAGGCGACGCCTCGCACGCGTGCGCCACGGCCCCCTTTGCGGGCCGGTGGTGCGCCCATGCATTCGCTGGGGGCTCACGCTCAACAGGACGAGCGGGCCATTCGCCATTACGATGCCTTCAGGAGACATGAGGAGTCCGGGCGGGGATCGGCGGGGTAATCAGAAATGCCAGCTCAACGGCGCCTGGCGCGCTGCCGTGGTCGGCATCCGCGGCGAGCCGCCGACGATCGGACACCTACGGATAAAGAGATGTAGCAGCGAACGCCATCGGCGCCGCGTGGCGAGGCCCGTACCGGTGCCTTACGGTTGTCGATGTAATTCGCGCGATGGACAATATCCAGGCGTTCTAGCAGACCGGATGGTGAATTAACGTGGCGGAAGAGAGACGCGGGTCGGGGTACGGCCTCGGGCTGTCGACGCGGACTCAGGTGACCGGCTACCAGTTCCTCGCTCGCCGCACCGCAATGGCGCTCACCCGGTGGCGCGTCCGCATGGAGGTCGAGCCGGGGCGGCGACAGACGCTGGCCGTGGTGGCCTCGGTGTCGGCGGCGTTGGTGATCTGCCTGGGCGCCCTGCTGTACTCCTTTCTCAGCCCGGCGGGCCAGGTCGGGGATTCGCCGATCATCGCCGACCGCGACTCCGGCGGGCTGTATGTCCGCGTGGGTGACCGGTTGTATCCGGCGCTGAACCTGGCGTCGGCGCGGTTGATCACCGGCCGCCCCGACAACCCGCACCTGGTCAAGTCCAACCAGATCGCCACCCTGCCGCGGGGCCCGATGGTGGGCATCCCGGGTGCGCCGTCGAACTTCCACACCACCAGCCCGACCACGTCGTCGTGGCTGGTGTGTGACACCGTCGCCACCTCGACCGGTGCCAGCGCGCCGTCCGGGGTGACGGTGACCGTCATCGACGGGAACCCCGACCTCAGCAACCACCGCCACGTGCTGAACGGGTCGGACGCCGTGGTGCTGAACTACGGCGGGGACGCGTGGGTGATCCGTGAGGGACGCCGGTCACGGATCGACGCGACGAACCGATCGGTGCTGTTGCCGCTGGGCCTGACGCCAGAGCAGGTCGGCCAGGCCAAGCCAATGAGCCGCGCCCTGTTCGACGCGTTGCCGGTGGGCCCGGAGCTGACCGTGCCGCAGATACAGAACGCGGGCGGGGCCGCGTCGTTCCCCGGCGCCCCCGGCCCGATCGGCACGGTGATCGTCACGCCGCAAATCAGTGGGCCGCAACAGTATTCGCTCGTGCTGGCCGACGGCGTGCAGACGCTGCCGCCGTTGGTGGCCCAGATTCTGCAGAACGCCGGGCCGGGCAACACCAAACCGGTGACGGTCGAACCGTCCGCCCTGGCGAAGATGCCGGTGGTCAACAAGCTGGACCTGTCCTCCTACCCGGACGCCCCGCTCAACGTCGCCGACATCCGCGAGAACCCGGCGACCTGCTGGTGGTGGCAGAAGACGTCCGGTGAAAACCGCGCCCGCATTCAGGTCGTGTCCGGCGCGACCATTCCGGTTGCGGCCAAGGACGAGAACAAGGTGGTGTCGCTGGTCAAGGCCGACACGACCGGTCGCGAAGCCGACCAGGTCTACTTCGGGCCCGACTACGGAAACTTCGTGGCCGTCACCGGCAACGACCCCGGCGCCAAGACGACCGAATCGCTGTGGTGGCTGACCGATGCGGGCGCCCGGTTCGGGGTCGACGACACCCGTGACGTACGTGAGGCGTTGGGCCTGAAGACCAAGCCGAGCCTGGCGCCGTGGGTCGCGCTGCGGCTGCTCCCGCAAGGCCCGACCTTGTCGCGCGCGGACGCGCTCGTGGAGCACGACACCCTACCGATGGATATGTCCCCAGCAGAATTGGCGGTACCTAAGTGAAACGCGGATTTGCGCGGCCGACCCCGGAGAAGCCTCCGGTCATCAAGCCGGAGAACATCGTCCTTCCGACGCCCCTGAGTATTCCGCCGCCCGAGGGCAAGCCCGTGTGGCTGATCATCGTCGGCGTCCTGGTGATCGGCCTGCTGATCGGCATGGTCGCAATGGTCTTCGGCACCGGCTCGCGCGTATTCGGGGGCGCTGGCGCGATTTTCCCGATCTTCATGATCGGTGGCGTCGCGATGATGATGTTCGGCGGCCGGTTCGGCGGCCAGCAGCAGATGAGCCGGCCCAAGCTGGACGCGATGCGCGCCCAGTTCATGCTGATGCTGGACATGCTGCGCGAGACCGCCCACGAGTCGGCCGACAGCATGGACGCCAACTACCGGTGGTTCCACCCCGCGCCCACCACGCTGGCCGCCGCGGTCGGCAGCTCACGGATGTGGGAGCGCAAGCCCGACGGCAAAGACCTCAACTTCGGTGTGGTCCGAGTCGGCGTCGGCATGACGCGTCCCGAGGTGACCTGGGGTGAGCCCCAGAACATGCCGACCGACATCGAGCTGGAGCCGGTGACCGGTAAGGCGCTGCAGGAATTCGGGCGCTACCAAAGCGTCGTCTACAACCTGCCCAAGATGATCTCGCTGCTCGTCGAGCCCTGGTATGCGCTCGATGGGGAACGCGAGCAGGTACTGGGATTGATGCGCGCGATCATCTGCCAGCTGGCGTTTTCGCACGGCCCCGACCACGTGCAGATGGTCGTGGTCACCTCGGACCTGGATGAGTGGGATTGGGTGAAGTGGCTTCCCCACTTCGGCGACCCGCGTCGGCAGGACGCCGCGGGCAACGCGCGGATGGTCTACAGCTCGGTGCGCGAGTTCGCCGCCGAGCAGTCCGAATTGTTCGCCGGGCGTGGCTCTTTCACGCCCCGGCACGCCAGCTCGTCGGCGCAGACTCCGACCCCCCACACGGTGATCGTCGCCGACGTCGTCGACCCCCAGTGGGAGTACGTGATCAGCGCCGAAGGCATCGACGGGGTGACGTTCTTCGACCTGACCGGCTCCTCGATGTGGACATCGGTCCCGGAGCGCACCCTGCGGTTCGACGGCAAGGGCGTGATCGAGGCGCTGCCCCGCGACCGCGACACCTGGATGGTGATCGATGAGAAGCCGTGGTTCTTCGCTCTGACCGACCACATCAGCATCGCTGAGGCGGAGGAATTCGCCCAGGAGCTGGCTCGCTGGCGGCTCGCCGAGGCCTACGAAGAGATCGGTCAGCGGGTGGCCCACATCGGCGCCCGAGACATCATGGCCTACTACGGAATTGACGACCCGGGCCGCATCGACTTCGAGGCGCTGTGGGGGGCCCGCACCGACACGATGGGCCGGTCGCGGTTGCGGGCGCCGTTCGGTAATCGTTCCGACAATGGCGAATTGCTGTTCTTGGACATGAAGTCGCTGGACGAGGGCGGTGACGGTCCGCACGGCGTCATGTCCGGGACGACGGGTTCGGGTAAATCGACCCTGGTGCGCACCGTGATCGAATCGCTGATGCTCAGCCATCCGCCGGAGGAGCTGCAGTTCGTGCTGGCGGACCTCAAGGGTGGGTCGGCGGTCAAGCCGTTCGCCGGGGTGCCGCACGTGTCGCGGATCATCACCGACCTGGAAGAAGACCAGGCGCTGATGGAGCGCTTCCTGGACGCCCTGTGGGGCGAGATCGCCCGCCGCAAGGCGATATGCGACAGCGCCGGGGTCGACGACGCCAAGGAGTACAACTCGGTCCGGCTCAGGATGCAGGCCCGCGGCCAGGACATGGCGCCGCTGCCGATGCTCGTGGTGGTCATCGACGAGTTCTACGAATGGTTCCGCATCATGCCGACGGCGGTCGACGTGCTCGACTCGATCGGCCGGCAGGGCCGCGCCTACTGGATCCACCTGATGATGGCGTCGCAGACCATCGAAAGCCGCGCCGAAAAGCTCATGGAGAACATGGGTTACCGGCTGGTGCTGAAAGCGCGCACCGCCGGTGCGGCGCAGGCGGCCGGCGTGCCGAACGCGGTGAACCTGCCGGCGAAGGCGGGTCTCGGCTACTTCCGACGCAGCCTGGAGGACGTCGTCCGGTTCCAGGCCGAGTTCCTGTGGCGGGACTACTTCCCCCGCGGGATCACCGACGACGGCGACGAAGCGCCTGCGTTGGTGCACAGCATCGATTACGTTCGGCCGCAACTGTTCACCAACTCGTTCACCCCGCTCGAGGTCAGCGTGGGCGGACCGGACCTCACGCCGGCCGCCATCACGAATGGCGAGGCGCTCGAAGCCGAAGCGGCGGCGGGCGACGACGACATCGAGGGCATCAGGGTTCCGAAGGTCGGAACCGTGATCATCGATCAGCTGCGCAAGATCGACTTCGAGCCGTACCGGTTGTGGCAACCGCCGCTCAACCAGCCCGTCGCCATCGACGAATTGGTCAACCGGCTCCTCGGCCACCCTTGGCAGCAGGATTACGGCACGGCACGCGATCTGGTCTTCCCGATCGGGATCATCGACCGCCCCTTCAAGCACGACCAGCCGCCGTGGACGGTCGACACCTCGGGGCCGGGCGCCAACGTCTTGATTCTGGGCGCCGGCGGTTCGGGTAAGACGACGGCCCTGCAGACGCTGATCTGCTCGGCCGCGATGACCCACACACCCGAGCAGGTCCAGTTCTATTGCCTGGCCTACAGCAGCACCGCGTTGACCACCGTCGCCCGGCTGCCGCACGTGGGCGAGGTGGCCGGCCCGACCGACCCGTACGGTGTGCGCCGAACGGTGGCCGAGCTGTTGGCCTTGGTGCGCGAGCGCAAGAGCACCTTCCTCGAATACGGGATCGCCTCGATGGAGGTCTTCCGGCGCCGCAAGTTCGGCGGTGAGCCTGGCCCGGTCCCCAACGACGGGTTCGGCGACGTCTACCTGGTGGTCGACAACTACCGGGCGTTGGCCGAAGAGAACGAGGTGTTGATCGAGCAGGTGAACGTGATCATCAACCAGGGCCCCTCATTCGGGGTGCACGTGGTGGTCACCGCCGACCGCGAATCGGAGCTGCGGCCGCCGGTGCGGAGCGGTTTCGGCTCCCGGGTCGAGCTGCGGCTGGCGGCCGTGGAAGACGCCAAGCTGGTGCGTTCCCGGTTCGCCAAGGAGGTTCCGGTCAAGCCGGGCCGCGGCATGGTCGCGGTCAACTACGTCCGGCTGGACTCCGACCCGCAGGCCGGTCTGCACACATTGGTGGCTCGGCCCGCGCTCGCCACCACACCTGGCTACGTGTTCGAGTCCGACAGCATCGTCGACGCGGTCGGTCGCCTCGCAAGCGGTCAGGCCCCGCCCGTGCGCCGGCTCCCCGCGCGGTTCGACGTGGAGCGGTTGCGGGAGCTGGCCGCACGGGATACCCGCCAAGGGGTCGGCGCGGGCGGAATCGCTTGGGCCATCTCCGAATTGGATCTGTCACCGGTCTATCTCAACTTCGCCGAGAATGCGCACCTGATGGTGACGGGTCGACGCGAATGTGGGCGTACCACGACCCTGGCCACCATCATGTCCGAGATCGGCCGGCTGTACGCGCCGGGTGCCAGCAGCGCACCCACGCCGCCGGCCGGCCAGCCGTCGGCACAGGTGTGGCTGGTGGACCCGCGGCGTCAGCTGCTGACCGCACTGGGGTCGGACTATGTCGAGAAGTTCGCGTACAACCTCGACGGCGTCCAGGCGATGATGGGCGAGCTGGCGGCGGTCCTGGCCGGACGCGAACCGCCGCCCGGCCTGTCCGCGCAAGAGTTGTTGTCGCGGTCGTGGTGGAGCGGCCCGGAGATCTTCCTGATCGTCGACGACATCCAGCAGCTGCCGGCTGGTTTCGATTCGCCGCTGCACAAGGCCGCCCCGTGGGTGACCAGGGCCGCCGATGTCGGGTTGCACGTGCTCGTCACGCGCACCTTCGGCGGCTGGTCTTCGGCGGGCAGCGACCCGATGTTGCGGGCGCTGGCCCAGGCGAATGCGCCGTTGCTGGTGATGGACGCCGACCCGGACGAGGGCTTCATTCGCGGCAAGATGAAGGGTGGCCCGCTGCCCCGTGGTCGAGGCCTGCTGATGGCCGAGGACACCGGTGTGTTCGTGCAGGTCGCGGCGACGGACTTGCGCAAGTAAGACGGATACCGCTGCGCTGGGGTTGGCTGGATCAGCCCCAGCGCAGCGGTAATTCTTTGAGCGCGAAACTCTTTGACGGGTAATTGATCGCGGGGACATAGTCCGCGGGCACGTCGAAGTCGGGTATCTGCTTGAGCCATTCGCCGACGATTACCGTCAGTTCGATCCGCGCCAGGTGGGACCCCAGGCAGCGGTGCGGTCCACCCCCAAACCCCCAGTGGCGGTGGACTTTCCCGTCCATGACCAGGTCGTTGGTGGACGTGGCGTCGCTGTCGTCGCGGTTGACCGCGGCCATGCACAACCGCACCGATGTGCCAGGCGGCAACGTCATCCCGCCCACGTTGACGAATTCGGTGGTGACCCGGGGCGCCACCGGCGCCGACGGCTCCAGCCGGACGATCTCTTCGATGAAAACCCGGATCTGCCTTGGGTTGTCGCGAAGCAAGTCGCGCAGCTGTGGTCGGCGCGCCAATTCGAGCAGGCAGAATCCGATCGCCGCCGTCACCGTGTCCAGACCCGCCAGAATCAGCAGGTGGCTCATGCCCAGCAGTTCCAGATCGCTGAATTCGCCGTCACTGGCCATGACCCGCGACAGCATGTCAGACCCGGGGTCTTGCCGACGTTGCTGGATCACGTCGACCAGATATGCCAGCAGGTGCTGGCCCTGCTCGAGGTCGGCCGGAGTCAGGTAGGGCTTGTCCGCGACGACGGCGTCCTTCCAACCGATGAGGCGGTCGCGATCCTCCAACGGCAGACCGTAGAGGTCCATGAAGACCTGAAACGGGTACAGGCGTGCGAAATCAGCCATCACTTCGCACTTGCCTTGGCCGGCGAGCGTAGCGATCATCTCGGCGGCGTGCTGCTCGAGCACCGGCCGGGACTTAGTCAGTCCGTACGGGCTGAAGAACGGCTGCAGTACTTTCCGGTAGCGGGTGTGCTGAGGAGGGTCAAAAGCCAACGGCAGCACCGGTAATGGGTGGCCGGGAGGCTGAAGTATCGTCGATGAAAAGACCTTGGGGTTGCGCAGCGCGACCAGCACGTCCTCGCGGCGCGTGATGTAGTAGTGGCCGTTCATGAACACCACCGGCCCGGCGTCGCGCAGCACCTTCCACCCGATACCTCGATCCAAGGCCATCGGTAACTTCTCGTAATCGAGGCGCGGGAGGTAGAACGTGTCTTGCTGGCCCTGGCCAGGAGTGGTCATGCGCCCAGTCTCCGCTTGTCTGTCTTCTGGTGGACATCAATATCGCATGTGCGGCAGAGGGACACGAATCCGAGTGCTGGGCGAATGCGAGATTCACGGCGGCCGGCGACGGCCGCGCCATCTCGTAGACTTTACCGACCGACTAATCTACGACTCGATTCGTCAAGCGCGATCTTGCTCATTCTGCGGAGTCGTCTAGGGAGGAAACCGGTGAGGGTTCGTCTCGAAAAGTCGAAATGTGTGGGCCATGCCCAGTGCTACGCGGTCGATCCGGATCTGTTCCCAATAGACGACTCGGGCTATTCGATCCTCGAAGAGCACGAGGTGAGACCCGAAGACGAGCAGCTGACGCGCGACGGCGTTGCCTCCTGCCCGGAGATGGCGTTGGTGATCGAAGAGGACTGACGGCGCAACGCTCTAGGCCGACCGGCGAACTAGGCATGCAACCGCGCTGTAGGCAAACCGCGGATGAACAA
Source organism: uncultured Actinomycetota bacterium (assembly GCA_963850895.1). GTDB lineage: Bacteria > Actinomycetota > Actinomycetes > Mycobacteriales > Mycobacteriaceae > Mycobacterium. The sequence continues at coordinate 55,054 of CAWKNK010000023.1, forward strand.
CCGGTTGCCAGACATGAACGTTAGTCGAACGGGGAATGAACAATGGCTGGCCTGGAATGAACAGTTGGCTTCGCGTATCGGCGCACTCCCGATAACAAACTAATCTCATTGGCGAGCGACAGGTCGGGCACAGCGGGCTGTCGCTCGGTTGCTGACAAACGGGGATCAATCGAGGCTTAAGGGTGCACGTTGTTCCTGACCGGATGTCCGAAACGCGTGGTGGCAGACCACATTTGGGCGCCGTGTATGGGATCGGCAGGATGCGCCGGCCAGCCCGCCGACTGGGGTGGTGGACCGCGAGGTCTGAGTCGGTGATTCCGCGAGGTCAGCGGCCTGGGGGTGGCGTTTGCTTACGAAGCCGTGACCACGGCCACCACTGATTCCGATACGACGGTCGAGATCACCATTGATCGCGGCCAACTGAGGAGAACAGGTGTTTGACTTCGGGGCGTTACCGCCGGAGATTAATTCCGGCCGGATGTACGCAGGGCCGGGTTCGGGGCCGATGATGGTCGCGGCGAGCGGCCTGGGATGTGCTCGCGGCGGAATTGGGAACGGCGGCAAGCGGTTACAACTCAATCGTCGACGAACTGACAATCGGGCCGTGGGTAGGCCCCGCCTCGACGTCGATGGTGGCGGCCGTCACGCCCTACGTGACCTGGCTACGCACGCTCGCAGTTCAGGCCGAGGAGACCGCCGGTCAAGCGCGGGCGGCCGCGGCCGCCTTTGAGGCCGCGTTTGCGATGACGGTGCCGCCGCCGGTGATCGCGGCAAACAGGGTGTTGTTGGCGACGCTGGTGGCGACCAACTTCTTCGGGCAGAACACGCCGGCCATCGCGGCCACCGAGGCCCAATACATGGAGATGTGGGCGCAGGACGCCGGGGCCATGTATGGCTACGCGGCCGCCTCGACGACCGCTTCGCAAATGACGCCGCTTACGGCACCGCCCCAGACCACCACGCCGGATGGCGAATCCCAACAGTTCGCCGCCGTCGCCCAAGCGACCGCGCAGCCGGCGGGCAACACCGCGCAGACCGCCGCGAACACGACGTCACAGCTCGCGGCCCCGCAGGCGTTGTCGGCCACCGCCCCGCAGGCGGCGCAGCAAGTCTCGGCGGCCGCCGCGGCACCGACCACGACCGGCACCTCGCTGCAGGGCGTATTGCCTACCCCAAGTACCTGGTGGTGGAAGCTTGGCCCCGGTGATTACACCGCGATCATCAAGCAAACCCTGCAGGCGTACTTCGGGGTGGGCATAGCGAACTTCGGCTGGAGCATCGCCCAGCAGCTGACGACCGGCCCCGGCGGTGCCACCGCGGGTGCCGGTGGTGCCTGGTTCCCGACGCCGCAGTTTGCCCAACTAGGCCTGGGCAACCTGGGCAACGCCGGTGCGGGGGCGGTGTCTGCCGGTGCCGGACAGGCCGCTCACGTCGGGGCGTTGTCGGTGCCCCAGCAGTGGGCCACGCTGACCTCCGCGGTGAGCCCGGCCAATGCCGCCGAGGTGGAGGCCGCTCCGGTCCAGACTGTCTCGGCGACCAGCCCGCCGGGCAACGCCCTGCTGCGCGGCATGCCCACCGGCGCGATGGGCCGGCGTGCCGGCGCAGCCGCCGGCTACTCCCACAAATACGGCTTTCGCTACAGCGTGCTGACCCGCCCACCATCGGCCGGATAAGGAAAGTCCAGGTGAACGGAAGTTGTCCACTAATGAACAGTCGGCGCTAGGGGAGGCAAGGCACCGCGTGATCCATCTAATCTCACCAGTAAGCCATGCCTGCGGCAGGCCCAACGGCAAACCGTTCCTCGAGGGCCACTGGGCCGAGAGACCAGGGAGGGATTTCTAGATGTCGTTTGTGACGACGCAGCCGGAGGCGTTGGCCGCGGCAGCAGGCAGCCTGCAAAGCATTGGCTCGGCGCTCAACGCGCAGAACGCCGCCGCGGAGGCCCCCACCACGGGGGTGGTGCCGGCCGCAGCTGACGAGGTGTCGGCGCTGACAGCGGCGCAGTTCGCCGCGCATGCCCAGATGTATCAAGCCGTCAGCGCTCAGGCGGCGGCGATTCACGAAATGTTCGTAAACACTCTCAGCATGAGCTCGGGGTCGTATGCCGTGACTGAGGCGGCCAACGCGGCCGCGACGGGTTAAAGGAGTCAATGATGTTGGATTTCGGGGCGTTACCGCCGGAGGTCAATTCAGCGCGGATGTATGCCGGTTCAGGGTCGGGGTCGTTGATGACCGCGGCGTCGGCGTGGAATGCGCTGGCGGCGGAACTGAATTCTGCGGCGCTGAGCTATGACAAGATCATCACCGCGCTCAGTAGCGAGGAGTGGATGGGCCCGGCGTCGGCGGCGATGGCCCAGGCGGTGCAGCCCTACGTGACGTGGATGACCACCACCGCGGCCCAGGCCGAGCAGGCGGCCACCCAAGCGCAGGCGGCCGCGGCCGCCTACGAGACCGCGCTGGCGGCCACGGTGCCCCCGCCGCTGGTCGCGGCCAACCGGGCCCAGACGATGCAGCTGATGTCGACCAACGTGCTGGGCCAAAACACCCCGGCCATCACGCAGCTAGAAGCCCAGTACGGCGAGATGTGGGCCCAGGACGCGACCGCGATGTACAGCTACGCGGGTCAGTCGTCGACGGCCACCAAGGTGACACCGTTCACCCAGTCACCCCAGATCGCCAACCCATCCGCTCAGGCCACCCAGGGCGCCGCGGTCACCAACGCGACGGCCAACAGCACGGCCAGCAACACGGCGTCCACGCTGTCCAAGGTGGTGACCTCCACACCCAATGCGCTGAAGGCCGCGGCGACGCCAGCCGCTTCCGGCCCGCCGACCCCTCACTACAGTGAACTCTGGTATCTGCTGACCGGGCAGACCGCGTTCCCGACCAGCCTGGGTGCGCTTGTGAACGGCTACAGCCCCTTCGCCGGATTGTTCTATAACACCGAGGGTCTGCCGTACTTCAGTGTCGGTATGGGCAACTTCGGTGTGCAGATGGCCAAGACCCTGGGCGTCATCGGCGGCGCGGCGCCGGCGGCCGCCAAGGCGCTGCCCGGTCTGGGCGGGCTCGGTGGTCTGCTCGGCGGGGGTGCTGGAGCGGTGCACCCCGCGGCAGCGATCGGCGGCGCGGCCTCCATCGGTGGCAAGTTGTCGGTGCCGGTGGCCTGGACCGGCGGTCCTGCGGTGCCGGCCATGGGGCACACCGCCATCCCGGTCAGCGCCATCAGCGCCGCACCCGAGGCGGCCGGGGGACCGGGCAACCTGCTCGGTGGCATGCCCCTGGCCGGTGTGGGCTCCGGCACCCACGCCGGTGCCGGACCCCGATACGGATTCCGCCCCACCGTCATGGCCCGACCCCCCTTCGCCGGATAGCCGTCGAAAGCCGCGGAAGACGCTTTAGCGCTCGAAAACTGAGGCGCTAAAGCGTCTTTCAGCGCGTGCTGCCGGACGGCATTGGCCGACGCTGAGCTTGCGGCCCCGCGCTGAGGGGCCCCTTGCCGTGGCGACTTTTTCTGCGGCCGGATTTTTATCCGGTCCGCGGGGTTGATTCGAGAGTGCATGCGCGGCCCGACGAGCATCCGTAATCCCGGCGGCGCGGTGTTGTCGCAGCTAGTCGCATGGCTTTTAGACGCGACCGGACGCCGGCGTGCCTTCACGCCTGGGCCGTAAGGCACGCCGACGAGCCGATAACCCCTCTGAGCGCTCCGGTCGCAGGCGGCGGCGGGGCGTCGCGCCGATTTAGCCTTCGCAACAAGCAAGCAAACGCTTGACGGTCATTCGACCAAGACGAGTTGCGAGGAAGCTGATGCCGTTCGAGTCGGGCGTTTCGTAGGTGTTTGACTTCGGGGCGTTACCGCCGGAGATCAATTCCGCTCGTATGTATGCGGGGCCGGGTTCGGGGCCGTTGATGGCTGCTTCGGCGGGGTGGGATGAGATTGCCGCGGAAGTAGCGACGGCGGCCAGTGGGTATGGCTCGGTGGTTTCTGAGCTCACTGCTGGGCCGTGGGCGGGTCCGGCGTCGTCGTCGATGGTTTCGGCGGTGGTGCCGTATGTGAATTGGCTTGGTGCGGTGGCGGGGTTGGCTGAGGAGACGGCCAGTCAGGGTCGCGCGGCGGCGGCGGCGTATGAGGCGGCGTTTGCGATGACGGTGCCTCCGCCGGTGATTGCGGCCAATCGGGTGTTGTTGGCGACGTTGGCCGCGACGAATTTTTTTGGGCAGAACACGCCGGCCATCATGGCGACTGAGGCCCAGTACTTGGAGATGTGGGCCCAGGACGCGGCGGCGATGTACGGCTATGCCGCTGCGTCGGCGACGGCCTCGGAGTTGGCTCCGTTTACCTCGCCACGGGATACCACCACTTTGGACGGGGTGGCGCGTCAGGCCACGGCGGTGACTCAGGCCGCCGAGACGCCGGCAGGCAACTCCGCGCAGACCGCCGCCTCGAGCACCCCACAGCTGGCGATGGTCGTCGCGCCACAAGCCGCGATGACGGCCAATGCGTCGCATCCGGGGCCGCTGACCTGGCTGTGGAACGCTATTCAGGACTTAGTGCAGTACGGGCCACCCACGCCGACCAACAACTACCTGGGTCTAGCTCCGTCCATGTACACGGTGTTGCTGAAACAGACGCCGGGTCTGGCGTACTTCTCCAACGGCTTGGCCAACTTCGGCATGTCGATGGCGCAGCAGTTGACGACTGGACCGGGTGGCGCCACGGCCGGTGCCGGTGGTGCCTGGTTCCCGACGCCACAGTTCGCCCAGCTGGGTCTGGGCAACCTGGGTAACGCCGGTGCGGGGGCGGTGTCTGCCGGTGCCGGGCAGGCCGCTCACGTCGGGGCGTTGTCGGTGCCCCAGCAGTGGGCCACGCTGACCTCCGCGGTGAGCCCGGCCAACGCCGCCGAGGTGGAGACCGCGCCGGAGCAGACTGTCTCGGCGACCAGTCCACCTGGTAACGCCCTGCTGCGCGGGATGCCCACCGGCGCAGTAGGCCGCCGTGCCGGCGCCGCCGCAGGCTACTCCCACAAATACGGCTTTCGCTACAGCGTGCTTTCCCGCCCACCCTCGGCCGGCTAGCAGCGGAAATGAGCACACACCGCTGCTTTTATGAGCGACCGGATTTTATCCAGCGTCGGTTACGTCCACGGCCGGCTGTGACAAGAGCACAGCGCCTCGCTGTGAGATCGCGGACGCTCCGGCGGGGTCGCCACGAGACACTTCTTCCAGCTCATGACCGACAAGCTGCCTGGCACCCAACACTTGGCCAACCCTTCGTAGCCCGGCCGCAGCGGCCAGTCGAGCGGCGCTCGCGCCCGGTAATGCCGATAGAACTCAAGTCGAGGTCGGGAAGCTGGCCGCCTGCGCACTATCGTCGTTCATTACTCGAGGCCAATCGGCCAGTTAGGGGTAACGGTGTTTGATTTCGGGGCGTTGCCGCCGGAGGTTAATTCGGCGCGGATCTATGGGGGTCCGGGGTCGGGGTCGTTGATGACCGCGGCGTCGGCGTGGGATGCGCTGGCGGCCGAGCTCAATTCGACGGCGTTGAGCTATGACAAGGTGATCACCGCGCTCAGCAGTGAGGAGTGGCTGGGAACGGCATCGGCGACGATGGCCCAGGCGGTGCAGCCGTATGTGACCTGGATGACGACGACCGCGGCGCAGGCTGAGCAGGCCGCCACGCAGGCACGCGAGGCCGCGGCGGCCTATGAGACCGCGCTGGCGGCCTCGGTGCCTCCGCCGCTGGTGGCGACCAACCGTGCCCAGGTGACCCAGCTGATGGCGACCAATGTGTTGGGGCAGAACACGCCGCTGATCGCCCAGCTCGAGGCACAGTACAGCCAGATGTGGGCACAGGATGCGACGGCGATGTATAGCTATGCGGGTCAGTCGGCGACGACGACGAAGATGGCGTCGTTTCAGCAGGCGCCACAGATCTCCAATCCTTCGGCGTCGAGCACCCAGGCCGCTGCGGTCACCAACGCGACGACCAACAGCACTGCGGGCAACACCTCCGATACGGTGTCTAAGGCGCTGACCACCTTGGCGCAGCCCCAGACGAGTAACCCGCTGACCCAAGCCGCTTCCGGCCCGCCGACCCCTCACTACAGTGAACTCTGGTACTTGTTGACCGGGCAGACCGCGTTCCCGACCAGCCTTGGTGCGCTTGTGAACGGCTACAGCCCCTTCGCCGGATTGTTCTATAACACCGAGGGTCTGCCGTACTTCAGTGTCGGTATGGGCAACTTCGGTGTGCAGATGGCCAAGACCCTGGGCGTCATCGGCGGCGCGGCGCCGGCGGCCGCCAAGGCGCTGCCCGGTCTGGGCGGGCTCGGTGGTCTGCTCGGCGGGGGTGCTGGAGCGGTGCACCCCGCGGCAGCGATCGGCGGCGCGGCCTCCATCGGTGGCAAGTTGTCGGTGCCGGTGGCCTGGACCGGCGGTCCTGCGGTGCCGGCCATGGGGCACACCGCCATCCCGGTCAGCGCCATCAGCGCCGCACCCGAGGCGGCCGGGGGACCGGGCAACCTGCTCGGTGGCATGCCCCTGGCCGGTGTGGGCTCCGGCACCCACGCCGGTGCCGGACCCCGATACGGATTCCGCCCCACCGTCATGGCCCGACCCCCCTTCGCCGGATAGCACTACCGATCGCTCAGCGGCACGGTCGACGGGTTAAGGGAACGGTTCTGCACGGCTTCGGTTGGGGCCGCCCGAGGCGCCTTCTGATGATGCGTCGCGCGGCCCTGGGCGCTCTGTCCACCGGTTGCTAGCCGGCCAGTGGGAGATAGTCGGCAATAAGATTTTTAATGGGCCTGCCCTGCGGCAGCACCCCGGGAGACGTCTACCAGCAACTTTGCCAGTCCGGATGGTCACAGTTTGCTGTGACCGAGCTGTAAAGGGCGGCGGTCCAGGTCAAGGCGCTGTTACAGTGGCGTTACCAAAAATGAATTCGTCGTACCGTCAAGTGAACAGTTGCAAACAGGCGGCTTCCCGGACAGCTTCCGGGATCGCCGTCATCTAGTCTCTGCATGAGTCGGGGATTCAACTAGGAGGGAACCAAGTATGTCGTTCGTGACCACACAGCCCGAGGCTTTGGCTGCGGCGGCCGGAAACTTGCAGGCCATTGGCTCAACGCTGAGCGCTCAGAACGCGGCTGCTGCGGCCCCCACCACCGGGGTGGTGCCCGCTGCTGCCGACGAGGTGTCGGCGCTGACGGCGGCGCAGTTCGCAGCGCACGCGCAGATGTACCAGGCGGTCAGCGCCCAGGCCGCCGCCATTCACGAGGCGTTCGTGAGCACTCTGTCAACGAGTTCTGGCTCGTACGCTGCGACCGAGGCCGCCAACGCAGCTGCTGCGGGCTGATCGGATTGGCGGTTCATGGTTTGGGACGGGACGTCGTCGACGTGGGCTCCCACCTAACCGCCCAGCTACCGATGATCTCGGGGGCTGACGGCCGGACAACTCAAACGCCGGGGTTCGGGTTTGACGTCCGTCTCACCGCGTTACAGCGACCGGTGGCCGCCGGCTGACGGAAAGGGGGGATCATCCTTTTGCATTCGGCTCGGCGGTTCGCCAGCGCGTGACCGGTCCGGCCATCGTCGTAACCACCGCAAGTATCTGAGTACTCACGTATTAAGGAGACAGCCACAATGGCAACACGTTTTATGACCGACCCGCACGAGATGCGGGCGATGGCGGGCCGCTTTGAGGTGCACGCGCAGACAGTGGAGGACGAGGCCCGCAAGATGTGGTCGTCCTCGATGAACATCGCAGGTTCTGGCTGGAGCGGTCAGGCCCAGGCGACCTCCTACGACACCATGGGTCAGGTCAACCAGGCGTTCCGCAACATCGTCAACATGCTCCACGGCGTGCGCGACGGGCTGATCCGCGACGCGAACAACTACGAGCAGCAAGAGCAGGCCTCGCAGCAAATCCTCGGCAGCTAGCGCGAAAAACCGCGGCTGCGTACCATTCCAGACATTAGGAGAACACCGTTATGACAATCAATTACCAGTTCGGCGATGTCGACGCCCACGGTGCCTTGATCCGCGCCCAGGCTGCGTCCCTGGAGGCTGAGCACCAGGCCATCGTTCGTGATGTGCTTGCTGCGGGTGACTTCTGGGGCGGTGCCGGTTCGATGGCCTGCCAGCAGTTCATCACCGACTTGGGTCGCAACTTCCAGGTGATCTACGAGCAGGCCAACGCCCACGGGCAGAAGGTGCAGAGCGCCGGCAGCAACATGGCCAGCACCGACAGCGCCGTTGGGTCCAGCTGGGCCTAACCCCAACTTCAGGCGCGGCAGCACACCACCCATCGGTGTGCTGCCGCGTCCTGCGGTTACCGTGCACTTTGAACCCTTGAGGTATTGATGGACCAACAGACCGCCCGCACCGACATCACCGTCAACGTCGACGGTTTCTGGATGCTCCAGGCCCTCCTGGACATCCGGCACGTCGCGCCGGAATTGCGGTGCCGGCCATTTGTTTCTACCGACTCGAGCGACTGGCTCAACGAGCATCCCGGCATGGCGGTGATGCGCGAGCAGGGCATCGTCGAAAACGATCAGGTCAACGAACATGTGGCCGCTCGGATGAGGGTGCTGGCCGCGCCGGACCTCGAGGTCATCTGCCTGCTGTCACGGGGCAAGCTGCTCTACGGCGTCCTCGACGACGAGAATCAGCCACCCGGGTCGCGCGACATCCCCGACAACGAGTTCCGGGTGGTGCTGGCCCGACGCGGCCAGCACTGGGTGTCCGCGGTACGGGTGGGCAGCGACATCACTGTTGACGATGTCGCCATCGCGGACAGCGCCTCGATCGCGGCCCTGGTCTTGGACGCGCTGGAGTCGATACACCACGCCGAGCCCGCGGCGATCAACGCGGTCAACGTGCCGCTCGAAGAGATGCTGGATGCGACGAAGTCGTGGCAGGAGTCGGGCTTCAACGTGTTCTCCGGCGGCGACCTGCGGCGGATGGGCATCAGCGCCGCCACCGTGGCCGCGCTGGGACAGGCCCTTTCAGATCCGGCAGCCGAGGTCGCGGTATACGCGCGGCAATACCGGGACGACGCGAAGGGCCCCAGCGCCTCTGTGCTCTCGCTCAAAGACGGTTCCGGTGGCCGCATCGCGCTATACCAGCAGGCCCGGACGGCCGGCTCGGGGGAGGCCTGGCTGGCCATCTGTCCGGCGACCCCCCAATTGGTGCAGGTGGGCGTTAAGACGGTGCTGGACACACTTCCCTACGGCGAGTGGAAAACCCACAGCAGGGTCTGACTTTCGACGAAACATAAAGTTCACCAATGTCTTTGCACTCAACATGCGGTTGAGATGCCAACACGGCATACTTCCTAGGAGATTCAGCAAATCTCAAACCACTGTCAGCAAGGTTTTAAGCGCAAGGCGGAGTAGATGGAATTCGGAATAGTCGGGTTGCGCTTTTTTGGGCGCCGCAGCGCCTCGGAAAGTAGCCCGGCGCAGACTCCCACTCGGCTGGCGGCACAGGGTTACACACTCACGACGGTAAGGGGTTCAGGGCAATGACTGCGGTAGTTGAAGCGCTACAGGCTGACGTTGAGGGAATTTCGCAGCCTCGGGCGGTCGTGGTCGGCGTCATGGCCGGGGCGGGCGTACAGATCGGCGTCCTGTTGGACGCCAACGCCCCCGTCTCGGTGATGACCGAGCCGCTGCTGAAGGTGGTGAACAGCAGGCTCAGGGAGCTCGGCGAGACCCCGTTGGCGGCCACGGGCCGCGGCAGGTGGGCGCTCTGCCTGGTTGACGGCACTCCCTTGCGGGCCACCCAGTCCCTGACCGAACAGGACGTCTACGACGGCGACCGGCTGTGGATTCGCTTCATCCAGGACACCGAGCATCGCTCGCAGGTCATTGAGCACATCTCCACCGCGGTGGCGGCAGACCTGAGCAAGCGATTCGCCGCGATCGACCCGGTCGTTGCGCTGCAGGTCGGCGCGTCGATGGTGGCGGCCGGGGTGACTGCTGCGTCAGGCTTGCTGCTCTGGTACCGGTGGCACCACAACTCCTGGCTGCCGACGGCGTACTCCGCGGTGATCGCCGCGGTGGTGCTGGGCGTTTCCCTGATGCTGCTGATGCGGGCGCGCGCAGACCAGGATCGCCGCATCGCCGACATCATGCTGCTGAGCGGCCTGGCGCCGCTCACGGTCGCCGCGGCAGCGGCGCCGCCCGGCGGAGTGGGATCCCCCACGCGGTGTTGGGCTTCGGCGTGCTCACCATCGCCGCGATGCTGGCCCTGCGTTTCACCGGGCGCCGGTTGGGGCTCTACACCGCGCTCATCACTGCCAGCGTGGTCACGGCGATCGCGGCGCTGGCGCGAATGGTCGCGATGACCAGCGCCGTGACGCTGCTGACCAGCGTTGTCCTCGTGTGCGTGCTGGTCTATCACACCGCGCCGGCGCTGTCGCGCCGCCTGGCCGGCATCCGTCTGCCGGTGTTCCCCTCGGCGACCAGCCGGTGGGTGTTCGAGGCCCGGCCCGACCTGCCCACCACTGTGGTCCGCTCCGGCGGTGGACCTCCGGTCCTCGAGGGACCCGCGTCCGTCCGCGACGTCTTGGTACAGGCCGAACGCGCCCGCTCCTTCTTGACAGGCCTGCTGATCGGGCTGGGCGTGTTGATGATCGTCTCGTTGACGGCTTTGTCGGATCCCCACACCGGCCAACGCTGGCTGCCGCTGTTGCTGGCCGGCTTCAGCGCCGGATTCCTGATGCTGCGCGGACGCTCTTACGTCGACCGCTGGCAGGCGATCACCCTGGCCGTGACCGCCGTCCTCATCGTCGGCGCGGTGGTGGCGCGGTACGCGCTCGTGTTGCAGTCGCCGCTGGCCGTGTCGATCAGCGCGGCGATCCTGGTTCTGCTGCCGGCGGCCGGCCTCACGTCCGCGGCTGTGGTGCCCAACACCATCTACAGCCCGCTATTCCGCAAGTTCGTGGAATGGATCGAATACCTCTGCCTGATGCCGATTTTCCCGCTGGCGTTGTGGTTGATGAATGTCTATGCGGCAATCCGCTACCGGTAGTAGCAAGGTGTGGCGAGGGCGCGCGTCCGCTGCGGCCCTCGCCGCCGCAATCTTGCTCGCCTCAGGAGCATTGGCCGGCTTACCGCCCGCTTATGCGATTTCGCCGCCGACGATTGATCCGGGCGCGGTGCCGCCTGACGGTCCGCCCGGGCCGCCGGCGCCCATGAAACAGAATTCATACTGCACCGAGGTGGGCGTGCTGCCCGGCTCAGATTTCCGGTTGCAGCCGAAATACATGGACATGCTGAACTTGCAGGAGGCATGGCAGTTCGGCCGTGGTGCCGGCGTGAAGGTCGCCGTCATCGACACCGGTGTGAGCCCACACACCCGGTTTCCGCACCTGATCCCCGGCGGGGATTACGTCATGGGCGGCGACGGATTGTCGGACTGTGACGCCCACGGCACGATCGTGGCCTCGATGATCGGTGCAGCGCCGGCCAACGGCGCCGGCGTGCCGCCTGCCGCACCGCGCCGGCCGGTCACCATCCCCACCACCGAACCGCCACCGAAGGCGCCGCCGCCCCAGACGGTGACGTTGTCGCCCTTGCCGCAGACAGTGACGATGGTTCCGCCTTCGCCGCCGCCTTCGCCGCAGGAGCAACAGCCCGCTCCCGGACCGTTCGGGCCGGCGCCACCTGCGCCCGCGGGTCCACCGCCGCCGGGTCCACCGCCGCCGGGACCACCGCCGCCGGGACCACCGCAGGGCGGGCAGGCCCCGGCGGCCAACCACGGCGGCGGCACGGTGACGATACCCAGCTACGCAGGTGGGAGCCACGTGGTCGGGGTCGACAACCCACGCGGCCCGCGCCCACTGGATCCGCCGCCCAGCCCTCCGCCACCGGCGCCCCCGGCTGGGCCCGACGCGTTCAGCGGTGTCGCCCCGGATGTGGACATCATCGCGATCCGTCAGTCCAGCCAGGCCTTCGGCCTCAAGGACGCCTACACCGGCGACGAAGACCCGCAGACTCGGGCGAAGATCGACGGCGTCCAGACGATGGCGCGGGCGATCGTGCACGCCGCCAATATGGGCGCGCAGGTCATCAATATCTCGGATGTGACCTGCATGAGCGCCCGCAACATCATCGACCAGCGTGCGCTGGGTGCCGCGGTGCGCTATGCGGCGGTCGACAAGAACGCCGTGATCGTGGCCGCCGCCGGCGACACGAGCAAGAAGGACTGCAAGCAGAACCCGCCGCATGATCCGTTGCAGCCCAGCGATCCTCGCAACTGGAACTCCGTCACCACCGTCGTGACGCCGTCCTGGTTCAGCGACTATGTCCTGACGGTGGGCGCGGTCGACGAAGATGGCCGGCCGACTACCCAGGGCAGCCAGGGTCAAGCATCGACGAGCGTGGCCGGTCCGTGGGTGGGCATCGCCGCGCCCGGCACCGACGTCATCGGGCTATCCCCCCGGGACGACGGCGTCATCAACGCGATCGACGGACCGGACAACACGCTGCTGGTTCCGTCCGGCACCAGCTTCTCGGCCGCGATCGTGTCCGGCATCGCCGCGCTCGTCCGCGCCAAGTACCCCCAGCTGTCGGCATACCAGGTCATCAACCGGTTGACCCGCACCGCCCGCGCACCGGCGCGAGGCGTGGACAATCAGATCGGCCACGGCATCGTCGACCCGGTGGCGGCACTGACGTGGGACGTGCCCGAAGGACCGTTGAAGCCGCCGCAGCAACTTTCGGCGCCGCTGAACATACCGAAGCCCGTCCCGCACCGGGATATGGTGCCAGTGTGGGTGGCCGCCGGGGGCTTGCTCGGGGCGTTACTGATCGGTGGGGGCGTGTTTGGTACGGCGATGCTGATGAAGCGATCGCGGAAGCAGCAATGAGGGCGGAGCAGCAACAGTCATGAAAGCTCAGCGCAGGTTCGGTTTGTCATTGCCGTGGCCCCGGGTCACCGCGGTGTTCCTGGTCGACATCGCCATCTTGGTGGTGGCCAGCCACTGCCCAGAGTCCTGGCAGGGCACTTATCGCATCGCGTTCTGGGTGGGTGTCGGCCTCGCGGCGTTGATCACCCTGTTCTCGCTGATCACGTACCACGGCCTGACGGTGACGTCGGGAATGGCGACCTGGCTGTGGGATTGGTCCGCCGATCCGGGCACCGCTCTGGGCGCCGGCTGCACACCGGCGTTCGACTACCAGCGCCGATTCGGGCGCGACAAGGTCGGCGTGCGCGAGTACGAGGGCCAACTGGTGACGGTCATCGCGGTGAATGGGGGCGATGACGACCAGTCGTCGCGCCACCGGCACCGGACGTCACCCACCCTGCTGGTACAGGCGGTGGCTGATGGGTTGCGGCAGTTCGACATTCACCTCGATGACATCGACATCGTCTCGGTCAAGGTGCGCCGCGGCGGCAACGCCGCCGAGTTGTCGAAGCTCGACGACTGGGGCCCCGAGGAGTGGGAGGTGGCGAATGGTCAGCGCACCTCTTACGTTCGCCGCACCTGGCTGGTGTTGCGGATGAACCCGCAGCGCAACATCGCCGCGGTGGCGGTCCGCGATTCGCTCGCTTCGACCTTGGTGGCGGCCACCGAGCGGCTGGCCCAGGATCTCGACGGGGCCACCTGCGCCGCTCGGCCGCTCAGCGCCGAGGAGCTCACCGAGGTTGACCGCGCGGTGCTGGCCGATCTGGAGCCCACCTGGAGCCGGCCCGGCTGGCGCCACCTCAAGCACTTCAACGGCTTCACCACCAGCTTCTGGTTGACGCCCTCCGACATCACCACCGACACATTCGACGAGCTGTGGCAAGCCGACACCGTGGCCACCGTGCTGACGGTCCGGCTCACCGCTCGCGCGGGCCGGCCGCAGGTGTCGGCCTGGGTGCGCTACCACAGCGAGAAGCGCCTGCCCCGAGGCGTATCGGCGGGCCTCAACCGCCTCACCGGACGCCAGCTGGCCGCGGTCCGCGCCAGCTTGCCCGCCCCCGCGACACGCCCCCTGCTTGTCGTGCCGAGCCGCGGACTGCGTGACGACGACCTGGTGCTGTCGCTCGATCCGCTGCGTGGGAGCCCGGCGGGCGTGCCTGTAGCGCAATGACGCGGCCGCAATCGACCGCTGAGGGCGCCCGCAATGCGATGGTCGCCGGCCTGTTGGCATCCGGGATATCGGTCAACGGGCTGCAGCCCAGTCACAACCCACAGGTTGCGTCGCAGATGTTCACCACGGCCAGCAACCTGGACCCCGGCATGTGCGACGCCTGGCTGGCGCGGTTGCTCGCGGGGGAGCGGAGCATCGAGGTGCTTGCCAGTGCGTGGGCGTCGGTCCGGACGTTCGGGTGGGAGACCCGCCGGCTCGGGGTCACCGATCTGCACTTCCGTCCGCAGGTCTCCGACGGGTTGTTCCTGCAGCTGGCCGTCACCAGCGTCGAGTCACTGGCGTGTGCTTACGCGGCCGTTCTGGCCGAGGCCAAACGCTACGAGGAGGCGTCGGAGCTGCTCGACGGGATCGAACCGCGCCAACCCTTCGAGCAGGAGCTGGTCGACTATGTGCGGGGCGTGCTGTATTTCCGCACCGGACGGTGGCCGGATGTGCTCAATCAGTTCCCCGAGGGCAAGGTCTGGCGTCAGCCCGAACTGAAGGCCGCGGGCGCGGCGATGGCAACCACGGCGCTGGCGTCGCTCGGCGTCTTCGAGGAGGCGCTGCGGCGCGGCCAGGACGCCGTCGAAGGTGACCGGGTGCCGGGCGCGGCCAACATCGCGCTGTACACCCAGGGCATGTGCTTACGACACCTGGGGCGCGAGGACGAGGCCGCCGAACTGCTGCGCCGGGTGTATTCGCGGGATCCGAAGTTCAGCCCGGCCCGTGAAGCGCTGGACAACTCGAACTATCGACTGGTCTTGACCGACCCGGAAACCATTGAGGCGCGGACGGATCCGTGGGACGCGGACAGCGCGCCGACCCGGGCGGAGACGGAGGCCGCTCGCCACGCCGAGGAGGCCGCAAAGTACCTGGCCGAGGGTGACGCGGAGCTCAACGCGATGCTGGGCATGGAGCGCGCCAAGCGGGAAATCAAGCTCATCAAGGCGACGACGAAGGTGAACCTGGCGCGCGCCAAGATGGGCCTTCCCGTGCCGGTGACGTCGCGCCACACGCTGCTGCTGGGTCCGCCCGGGACCGGTAAGACGTCGGTGGCGCGAGCCTTCAGCAAGCAGTTGTGCGGCTTGACGGTGCTGCGCAAGCCGGTGGTGGTGGAAACCAGCCGCACCAAGCTGTTGGGCCGGTACATGGCCGACGCCGAGAAGAACACCGAGGAGATGCTCGAGGGCGCACTGGGCGGGGCGGTCTTCTTCGACGAGATGCACACCCTGCACGAGAAGGGTTACCAAACGGGCGACCCATACGGCAACGCAATCATCAACACGCTGCTGCTCTACATGGAGAACCATCGCGACGAGCTCGTCGTCTTCGGTGCCGGTTACGCCAAGGCGATGGACAAGATGCTCGAGGTGAATCAAGGCCTGCGGCGGCGCTTTTCGACCGTGATCGAGTTCTTCAGCTACACGCCCAACGAGCTGGTCGCGTTGACCCGGTTGATGGGCCAGGAGAACGAGGACGTCATCACCGAGGAAGCGGCCGAATCCCTATTGCCCTCGTACACCAGGTTTTATCTCGACGAGAGCCTACTCCGAAGACGGCGACCTGATCCGCGGCATCGATACGCTCGGCAACGCCGGCTTCGTGCGCAATGTGGTGGAAAAGGCGCGCGATCACCGCAGTTTCCGTCTGGATGACGAGGACCTGGATGCGGTGCTGTCCAGCGACGTCACCGAGTTCAGCGAGCGGCAGCTCTTGCGGTTCAAGGAGTTGACTCAGGAGGATCTCGCCGAGGGCCTGAGCGCGGCGGTCGCCGAAAACAAGACGACGTAATCCGGCGCTGATCGCGCCGGGCAGTGCGCGCGTTTCGGCGTGGAGTGGAGCGCGTTGTTGCGATCGCGTTGCAGTTTGGCGTGGCTGCTCTGGCCGCGGGGACTCCGGCCGGCGCGCAGGAAGGCATGCTGTCGCAACTGATTTCGGCGACCTCCCTCGCGCTGCAGGGCATGGCTTCACCGTCGACGACGCCCACCTGGGCGGCCTGCTGAACGGGTTCTTCGGCACCGACACGGCGTTCGACAGGTCGTCAACTCGAATCTCCTGAGCACCATCTTTTCCTCCGGCTTCTACATGCCGGGAAACTTCCTGGGCACCGTCGCCGACTTCATCGGCCTCGCCGGACACGGCGCGCCCCCCGAGCGGTCGGGGACGCGGCGGCGGCCACCGGGGTGGGGCCGGGGCGCAGAAGCCGGTGAGCTGGGCGACGCTGGGCTTCCCGGTAACTCTGCGGCGCCAGCATGGGCGAGCGAGCCGTGGTCGGCCCGCGGTCGGTGCCGCAAACCTGGACGGCCCCGACACCCCCGGTTCCGCTGGGAAGACTTATGGGCGCCCAAGGCGAGGGTCGAGCGATGCCGCAATACGGCCTTCGCCCTTCGTTCGTGGCGCGCCCGCCCGCCCCCGGATGACAGTCGCCGGCGGCCGACCCACGGGCCGGCGCGGCGATTTTACAAATCCCACAGAGCGAAATCGGCGCTCGGCAACATCACAACCGTTGCCGCAAAGCGCCTAACGCTTCCGCGATACCACCGCTGAACAGGGAAACCCGGCCTCCCAGGAAACTATCAGCAGCTAATCAGCGGCGCGGAAGCGTAGTCCATTTACCCTGCTTGTTGGTGAACGGTAGGGGAAGAGTATGGCAACCAACTACGAGTGCGGCGACGCAGACGCGCACGGCCGCCACCATTCGCGCAGCCGGGCTCGTCGAGGGCCGAGCAAGCCCATCGTTTGCGATGTGCTGGCCGCGGGTGACTTCTGGGGTGGTGCCCGGTGGTTGGAGGAGGCCAATGCACGCGGGCGAGAAGTGCAGGCCGCCGGCCGCAACATGGCCAGCACCGACAGTGCCGTCGGCTCCATCCGGGCGTAATTGCGTCCGCGATGGAGGGTGATTGTCGGATTGACACGCTCGCGATGAGCCTGCGGGTTTAAGCCGACCGATGTTTTCGCGGCATTGCCGCATACGGGAATTTTGCTGTTGTGCGATATGGCAATAGGAGGTCTTCGACACCCGCGGTCTGTATTCATCTAATTCGAAATCAATAGATCGAGATCGGCAACGCGTCGATCCGTAGTATGGCAATTCCCAGAAATAACGGTTTACATTTTCGTGTAGACCGTAGCTAGGTCATGTCTGTAAAAGGGCATGAGCTCGTTGTATGCAATATCACACAAATAGCTGTCGGCACACAGTTCTCACAAGAGTCAGCGGCGCTGTGACATTTGGTTTTTACATTCTGTTACCTGGTGGGAACGCCGCCCGAATACGTTACGGTCACCATGATCTTATATTGGGGGAGCGGTTGGCGAGATGGGCCGGACGCCAATCTTTGCGGGGGTTCCAGCTAGGGAGGGAATGGTCGGATGTCTGCAGTATGTGAAATGAGATCGTGGCTTCAATAGCGGATTTGATGGGTTTCATTAGAACTATGGCCCGGATGCGGCCGAGGCAAGAAAGCCGCGCCTACCATGGCGGCCACTTGAGGGACCGGAGGTAGTAGATGCTGGATTTCGGAGCGCTTCCGCCGGAGATCAACTCGGGGCGGATGTACGTCGGTGCGGGGTCGGGTCCGTTGCTGGCCGCTGCGGCGGCGTGGGACGAATTGGCCGCCGAGTTGCAGGCGACCGGCGCGTCCTACAACTCGACCGTCGAGACGCTGGCGACGGGGCCGTGGACGGGTCCGTCGTCGATCGCAATGGCCGCCGCCGCGGCGCCGTACGTGGCGTGGATCAACGCCACCGGCGCTCAGGCCGAGGAGGCGGGCGCTCAGGCCGCGCTGGCCGCGGGCGCATACGAGGCGGCGTTCGCAGCAACGGTGCCGCCGCCGGTGATCGCGGCCAATCGCGCCCTGCTGGCCACGCTGATCGCCACCAACATCCTGGGCCAGAACACCCCGGCGATCGCCGCCACCGAAGCCCAATACATGGAGATGTGGGCCCAGGACGCCGCCGCGATGTACGGCTACGCGGCCTCGTCGGCGACCGCGTCGCAACTGACGCCGTTCAACGAGCCGCCGCAGACCACCACCCAATCGGCCGCGCCGATGCAAGCGGCCGCGGTAACCCAGTCCAGCGCGCAGTCTGGCTCGAACACCGCCACGCAGCTGTCCCAACTGAGCACCACGATGCAGTCTGCGATCCAGCCGTTGGGCGCGGGGACGACTGCGGGGTCGACGTCAACGGGGCTCACCGTGCCACCTGCAATAAAGAACTGGAACACCTTCTGGTCGGCTGTCACCGGCGTGTACTCGCCGCAGTCGTGGAGCACCATCCCCGGTGGCCCGTTCCTGTCGTTCGGGCAAGCCTATGCCTGGGGCCAGAACGGGCAGAGTGCCGCGGCCTATCTGTCCGGGCCGAAATTCATCAAGGGGGCATTGGCGCCGCTGACCAGTGGCGCCGTCAACCCCATGCTCAGCTCCGCTGTCGGTGGCGGGCCGGTCACGGGGGCCATGGGCAAAGCGGCCCTGGTCGGAAACATGTCGGTGCCACAGGGCTGGACCGCAGCCGCGCCGGAGATCAGAACGCTCGCCCAGGTGCTGCCCACCAACATGGCGGCCGCGCCTGCCGCGCTGGCCGGCGAGGAGGGCGTCTTCAGCCAGATGGGCCTGTCCAGCCTGTTGGGTCGCGCCGTCGCTGGCAGCGCGACCCGCTCGGTAGGTGGCGGTGCCGCGGCGATGGGCTCACTGGGCGGCGTCGTCGCCGAGGCCGACCCCGCCGCGGCCACCATCATCGTGATCCCGGCCCTCGAGGACTGACCGCTATGAACACGACGCACAGCAGCCGGGCACCGTCCACCCAAGCGCCCGCCACCAGGTAAGGGGAGAGAGATGTTTTACGGAGCTTTTCCGCCGGAGTTCAACTCGGGCCGGATGTACACCGGCCCAGGAGCCGAGTCCCTGGTGGCCGCGGCGTCGGCCTGGGAGAACCTGGCCACCGAATTGCAGTCCACCGCGTCCTCTTACTCGTCGGTGATCTCGAGCCTGACAACCGGGCCCTGGGCGGGCCCCTCGTCGCTTGCCATGGCGTCCGCGGCCGCGCCCTATGTGGCCTGGATGCAGCAAACCGCCGCGCAGGCCAGTCAAACCGCGGCCCAGGCCACCGAGGCGGCAACCGCCTACGAGGCGGCGTTCGCCGCGCATGTGCCGCCACCGGTGATCGCGGAAAACCGCGCCCTGCTGGCGCAGCTGGTGGCGACCAACCTATTCGGGCAGAACACTTCGGCGATCGCATCGACCGAGACCCAATACAGCGAAATGTGGGCCCAAGACGCCGTGGCGATGGACACCTACTTCGCCTCCTCGGCGACCGCTTCCAACAAGTTGGCCGAGTTCAGTCCGGCGCCGCAGACCACCAGCGGCGCGGGCACGGCGACGCAAGCGGCTGCGCTGACGACGGCCAGCAACACCGCCGCCGGCAACGTGGCAAGCACCGTGACGCAGGCGGCCAGCACGACCGGGGCTACCGGACCACTGGCGTGGCTCGCAGACCTCGGCACTGCCTACCAAACCTTCTGGACAAACCTCCTGAACACCATCCCGGGCGGGGCCAGTTTCTACACGGCCATGTACAACGCCGTCAAGGTGCCCCTCGGCCTGACCACGACGTTCAACGACATCGGCTTGCTGATCAACTTTCCGGTATCGCAGTGGCTCAAGTTCGCCCCACCCGCCGCCTACGGCGCGCTCCCGAAGGACGCGCTGGGCGCGGGGCTCGGGGCGCTGGGCTTCAGCCGCGGCACACTCTTCAACGCGATCAGCCCGACGGCGGGTTTTGCGCGCGGCACCTTGGTGGGGGCGCTGACGGTTCCGCCGAGCTGGGCCTCGGCCACCCCGGCCATCAGGACGGTAGCGGCGGCCTTGTCGGCTGCAGGGCCCGAGGCCGTGCCGGCAGCCGCGCTCGGCGAGGGCAGCCTGTTCAGTTCGATGGGTATGGCGGGGATGCTCGGCAGCGCTCTGGGCTCCGGGGGTCCCACCGTGGTCCAGGCCAGTATTCGCAACCGGATGACCCCGATCAAGGACCTCAAGGACAAGCAATCGCCGGAGCAACTGAAGCGTCTGGTCGCACAGATATCGGAGAAACCCGAAACCGTGCAGCACCACAGTGTCGACCAGGAAGGTCTCGACTCCCTGCTCGAGCAGCTGGCGAAGAAACCCGGCATCCACGCGGTGCACCTGAAAAAGGGTGACAAGTCCAAAGTCTTGCCCGCCGATGCCCAGTTGGGTTAGGGGGCAACGCCATTCATCGTTTAGCTGCCATCGGCCGCGAAACGGTTTGGCGCCCAAGATGTGTAGGCATCTTCCCGTCGGCATGAGAGAAGGTAAGTGATGAAACGGCTACTAGCGTTACTAGGTGTCCCCGTCGTAATCGTTCTGGCCGCACCGGCATACGCCGATCCTCCGCCGGTACCGGACGGCGATGACGGGGCCTTCCTCGCCGCCCTGCATCAAGCCGGCTTCAGCTTCGCCAGTGCAGATGCGGCTGTTGGGGCGGGCCGGGCCGTCTGCTCGTGCTTGAACAACGGCGAAGCGGGCCTGGAGCTGGTCCACGACGTGAAGATGCACAATCCGGGAATGGACATGGAGATGGCTTCCAACTTCGCCATGATTTCCGCGAAGTACTACTGCCCGCACCAGCTCACCAAGGCCTGACCCGCCGTCGGCGATCGAGTTACGCTGACACATAACACCATTCAGCTCTGGAGGTAGGCGCTGCAAACGACGCCTCGTCATGAGACAATCACGAGCTATGAGGCTGCTGGTGGCGCTGATCGGCGTTTGGGCGGTGATCGGACTCGCCGCGCCCGCGTACGGCGACCCGGATACCAGTGCGATCGACGAGGCAAGTTTTCTCGCTTCGCTGCGGAGCGCGGGTATCACCTATAAGACACCGGACGCGGCCGTCCAGTTCGCCAGATCGGTGTGCGAGTCGATGGGCAACGGCGAGTACGGGCCCCAGATGGTCAGCGAATTGAAAGCCCAAAACCCCGGACTCACCACCGATCACGCAACGTCGTTTCTGGCGATCGCCGCGAAATATTACTGCCCCCAGCAACTCAACACGCGATAGCGCGGCCAAGGCGCAGCGTCCACCTTGACCCGGACGCAACGGTTTGGCGCCCCACAGGTTTCGCGCCCGTGGCCACATTGCATCTGGTTCGGTTGGGGTCCACCCGCTGTTTACCTGGACCTGGTTAGCTGCGGCTGCAGCAGCGTGCCGCGGCCCGCAACGAGGGGGAAGGAGTGCCGATGGAGACGCTAAGTGTCGCCGATTTCGCGCTCCGCCTCGCCGTCGGGGTGGGCTGTGGCGCGCTCATCGGCCTGGAACGGCAATGGCGGGCGCGCCGGGCCGGCCTGCGAACCAACGCGCTGGTCGCCGGCGGCGCAACGTTGTTCGTGCTGTACGCCGCCGCCACCACGGACACCAGCCCCACCAGGGTCGCGTCGTATGTGGTGTCCGGCATCGGATTCCTCGGCGGTGGGGTGATCCTGCGTGAAGGGGTCAACGTCCGGGGCCTCAACACCGCCGCCACCCTGTGGTGCTCTGCGGCGATTGGCGTCCTCGCCGCATCCGGGCATCTGGTCTTCGCTTTGATCGGCACCGGGACCGTCATCGCCATCCACGTACTCGGGCGCCCGCTGGGCCGGCTGATCGACCGTGACAACACCGGCGACGAAGACGAGAGTCTGCGGCCCTACCTGGTGCAGGTGGTCTCGCGGCCGAAACACGAGAAGTATGCGCGCGCACAGATCGTGCAGCACGCGAGCGGCAACGACATCACGCTGCGTGGAATCCACACCGGGCAGGCCGGTGACGACGAGATCACTTTGACCGCACACCTACTCATGGACGGGAACGCCCCGTCCCGGCTGGAGCGGTTGGTGGCGGAGCTGTCCCTGCAGCCGGGAGTCCGCGCCGTGCAGTGGTACGCCGGCGACGAAGCGCAATCGGACGGGCGTCGCTAGGGGCGGGACTGCAGTTGCGGCGCGGCCGCGGCCAGCAGGTCGGCGCGATTCCCGGTCAGCGGCGGGTAGATCCGCCGGGTGTTGATCGTCCGCTTCGTGTCCTTGGCCCGTGCGCCGCTCGACACGACCAGCCGATCCCACCCCTCGGTATAGACCGCACCAGCCGGCCCGAGATCGAGAACCGTGACATACCAAGGGATTCGGAGGGCCAGCAGTGGCTCCCCAAACAGGTCGCTGATGACGTTGTACCCGACATAGCGGCCCATCGGGCGGCCGTGCTGACACGACATCACCGACAGGTGGTCGTCGTCCATGCGTGCGGCGGCGACGTCGCCCGCGGCGAAGATTGCGGGCACCCCGATCACTCGCAGATAGTCATCGACGGGCACCCGGCCCAGGCCGTCGCGCGCCACCGGCAGCTGCTCGGTCAGCGAGCTGGCCCGCATGCCGGCGCACCACACCACCGTGCCCGCCGCCAGGTGCTCGCCCGAGGTGAGCGACACACCGCGCTCGCTGATCGCGGCGACGCCCACTCCCGCGCGGGTCTCGACGCCGTTGGCCGACAGCGCTTCATCGATCACCGGACGCGCCGAGGTGCCCATGTCGGAGCCGATGCCGCTGCGATCCAGCAGCAGCACCCGGGGGGCGACGTTGCTCGCAGCGAACAGCCGCTGCAACGTGTCCGGGAGCTCGCAGGCCACTTCGATACCGGTCAGCCCCGCCCCGACCACGACGACCGTGCCCGCCGCGGCCGTCGGCGAACCGTCGGCGAGCCGACGCAGATGATCCCGCAACGCATGGGCGCCGTCATAGGTGTCGACGTCGAAGCCGAACTCCCGCAGGCCCGGTATGGCGGGTTTGAACACGTGGCTGCCCGATGCCAGCACCAGCCGGTCATACTCGTACCTCGCCCCACCCGAGGTGGCCACGGTGCGGGCATCGGTGTCGATGACGGTCACCTCGGTGGTGACGTGCGCCACTCCGACAGGGTCGAGCAGTTCGGCGAGGGGAATGCGGCAGGGGCTCAGGTCGGCCTCGTAGTTGCGCACCCGGATGTCGTGGAAGGGTTGGGCGGTCAAGACGGTGATTTCGACCGTCCCGCCCGGAATGGCGAGCTCGTCGAGCCGGCGGGCGGCGCCGAGCGCCGCCCACAACCCGGCAAACCCCGAGCCGATCACCACCACGGCGGTCAACCGCTCAACACCTCTCGTCTGTCGATCCCGTCATGACAGTGTGGGCCGCATGCCGGACCAAGGCGACCCGTCTGTCCCGTCGATCGTCGTAGTCTTATGCCTGTGAATGCGCTCTCAGATTTCGTGTCCGCGCTGCCCCCGCAGATGCGGGACCCGGTGCTGCCCGCCATTCCGTTCTTCTTGTTGCTGTTGACGCTGGAATGGGCGGCGGCTCGAAAGTTGGAGAGCATCACCGACAACGCGCGGCCGGCCTCCGGCGCGTATTTCACCCGCGACTCGATGGCCAGCATCTCGATGGGGCTGGTTTCGGTGGGCACCACCGCCGCGTGGAAGACCCTGGCTTTGCTCGGCTATGCCGCCATCTATGCCAATGTGGCGCCCTGGCACCTCTCGGCGACCCGGTGGTACACGTGGGTGATCGCCATCATCGGTGTTGACCTGCTGTACTACACCTACCACCGGATCGCGCACCGGGTACGGTTGATCTGGGCGACGCACCAGGCCCACCATTCCAGCGAATACTTCAACTTCGCCACCGCGCTGCGTCAGAAGTGGAACAACAGCGGCGAAATCCTGATGTGGGTTCCCCTGCCCCTGCTGGGGGTTCCGCCCTGGATGGTG
Organism: uncultured Actinomycetota bacterium; assembly: GCA_963850895.1. Lineage (GTDB taxonomy): Bacteria > Actinomycetota > Actinomycetes > Mycobacteriales > Mycobacteriaceae > Mycobacterium. The sequence goes on from CAWKNK010000023.1 coordinate 78,963, forward strand.
TTCTTCAGTTTCTCGATCAGCCTGATCTACCAGTTCTGGGTGCACACCGAGCGGATCGGCAAGCTGCCACGGCCCTTCGAATTCGTCCTCAACACCCCGTCGCATCATCGAGTGCACCACGGAATGGACCAGATCTACCTCGACAAGAACTACGGCGGGATCCTCATCATCTGGGACCGGCTTTTCGGCAGCTTCCAGGCCGAGTTGTTCCGCCCGCACTATGGCCTGACCAAGCGGGTCGACACGTTCAACATCTGGAAGCTGCAGACCCGCGAATACGTCGCGATCGCCCACGACTGGCGTTCAGCGACCCGGCTGCGCGACCGTCTGGGCTACGTTTTCGGTCCGCCGGGCTGGGCGCCGCGCGCCGCGGCCCGGACCGAGGCGGCCGTCCCACTGGCGACGTCGTCGTAACGCCGGCGCTGGACGGTGCGAAGACTTCTGCGTAACGGAAAGTCACGCCGTAATCTCAAATCGGTCGAGATTTGGCCCCGACGGATCGGAGTTCATGGTGCGTCGCTTGGCAATGCGCGCATTCACCGCGTCGATCACCGTCGCCGCGCTCGCGCAATCGCTGCCACCTGCGCCGGCTAAAGCTGACCCCATCATGGTCTATCCGGGCATGGAGATCCACCAGGACAACCGCGTTTGCACGCTGGGCTACGTAGACCCCAGCCTCAAGATCGCGTTCACCGCCGGGCACTGCCGGGGCGGCGCCGGAGTCGTCACCGACCGCGGCGGCGCCGTCATCGGTCGCCTGGCCGCCTTCCGGGACAACACGCCCAGCGGTACCACGGTGGCCACCGACCAGTTGATCACCGACTACGAGGCGATCGTGCTGGACAACGGCGTCATGGCGAACAACGTCCTGCCGGGCGGGCGCCCACTGATCTCGAATCCGGCGGCGGCGCTCGCCCCTGGGCAAGCGATCTGCCATTTCGGCGTGAGCACGGGCGAAACCTGCGGGACGGTGGAAAGCGTGAACAACGGGTGGTTCACCATGTCGCACGGCGTGCAGAGCCACAACGGTGATTCGGGCGGGCCGGTGTACCTGGCGCCCAATGGCGGTCCCGGGCTGCTCGTGGGGATCTTCAATAGCGTCTGGGGGGACTTTCCGGCGGCGGTGTCGTGGCGGGCGACCTCGGAGGAAGTCCGCGAGGACCTCGGGGTGGCCCGGGGCGGCGCCCGCTAGGCGATTCAGCGCGACGCGTCCGCCTCCGCGAGGGCGAACACCGGGATCGTGGGTGCGACAGCGCGGAACTGCTCGTCGGTGCTGTCCGGGGTCAGCCCGGCGACGTAATCCTTGACCTGCCAATACCAGCGGTCCAGATAGCGCCGCAGCAGCTCGGGCTTGGCTGCGTCGGCCACTTCGCTGACCCGGGCGCGCCGCCTGCGCCAGCGTGGGCCCGTCTCGACGACGCCCGCGGCCCTGACGTTGCGTGCCCACTGGGTGTTACCGCGTGGTGACACCAGGTAGTCCACGCCGTCGACGGTCAGCAGGTTGATGACCACCGCCCGCGGTTTTCCGGTTTTGCGCCCGCGGACCCGCAGCGCACGGGTCCCGGCGATGCTGACACCCATCTCGGCAAGCCAGCGGATCACCGCGTTGGCGGCCCGCACGACCCGGTTCGGCTCTTCGTATCGCGTCGACATGTCGCGTCCTCTCTCGCAAACCTAACGAGAGCAGTGCTCTCTAGGTTGGACACGTTGCCACAGTCCTGGCCGGAAAGCAAGAGCGGTGATCTCGGTTATGCCAGACTGACCGCGTGGGCAAACGCCAGGAAACCCGGGAGCAGATCGAGGCGCGCATCATCGAGCTCGGTCGCCGGCAGCTGGTCGACCGCGGTGCGGCCGGGTTGTCAGTGCGTGCGATCGCCCGGGATCTCGGGATGGTGTCATCGGCCGTTTACCGGTACGTGTCCAGCCGCGACGAGCTGCTGACCTTGCTGCTGGTGGACGCCTACGCGGACCTGGCCGACACCGTGGACCGCGCCCGCGAGAGCGTCGGGGAGCAATGGAGTGACGATGTCATCGCCATTTCCCGGGCGACACGACAGTGGGCGGTCGCGCACCCGGCCCGCTGGGCCCTGCTGTACGGCAGCCCCGTGCCCGGGTATCACGCACCACCGGAGCGCACGGTGGCCGTGGGAACCCGGGTGGTGGCGGCCTTCTTCGACGCGGTGGCGTCCGGGATTGCCACCGGGGACATCAGGCTGACCGATACTGTTGCCCCCCAACCGATGTCGTCGGACTTTGACCGAATTCGCCAGGAGTTCGGGTTTCCCGGCGATGATCAGGTCGTCGCCAAGTGCTTCCTGCTCTGGGCGGGGGTGGTGGGTGCGATCAGCCTCGAGGTGTTCGGGCAATACGGCGCCGATACCGTGACCGACCACGAGGCGGTGTTCGACGCGCAGCTTCGGCTGCTGGTGGACGTCCTGGGCCAGCATTGATGGCCCGGAAGGCCGCCGACCGGGAATTAGAACATGTTCACCCAGCTTTAGCGCGACCGGGGCGACCAGCTACGGCAAAGTTTTCGCGGCCCTTTCTGGCGGCCGGCCCACTGGACTATCCTGCGAGACGATGACGCTTCCCGTTCAATCGCCGACGCAGATCGCGTGGGTTACCACCGACCTGGATGCCACCGAAACCGCCCTCACCGGCATGTTAGGTGTGCGCAAATGGGTGCGGATACCCGACGTGCACTTTGCTCCGGACGCCTGCAGCTACCGTGGCAAGCCGGCCGATTTCGTCGCCAGCATCTCACTGAGCTATCTCGGTGACATGCAGTTGGAACTGATCCAACCGGTCCGCGGGGAGAACATCTATAGTGACTTTTTGCGCGAATCCGGGCCGGGTCTGCACCACATCTGCATGGAGGCCGAGAGCCCAGAGCAGTTCGACGCGGCGCTGGCCGAGGCCGTCGAGTTCGGGGCCGCGGTTGTGCAGCAAGGTGTGATGCCCGGCGGAATCCAGTTCGCCTATGTGTCAGCGCCGCAGGCGGCACTGCCGTTTGTGGAGATCGCCTACATCGCGCCCGAGATGAGGGCGTTTTACGACTACATCAAACAGGAGCAGCGGTGAGCCGCGCCAGCGACGACGCAGTGGGGGCACCCCCGGCCGCGCAGTGGCGAGGGGGACGCAGCGATGTGGGGGTACCTCCCGCTTGCGGGGGAGAGGAGTGGCGCCAATGAGCACGGAGATACCGGCAACGGCCAGCGCGGACGACGTCACGTCGTGGTCCGATGATGTCGACGTGGTGGTGGTCGGCTTCGGCATCGCGGGCGGCTGCGCCGCCGTCAGCGCGGCGGCCGCCGGGGCACGGGTGCTGGTGCTGGAGCGCGCCGCCGCGGCGGGTGGCACCACTTCGCTTGCCGGGGGCCACTTTTATCTGGGTGGGGGAACGGCGGTTCAGGAGGAGACCGGCCACCCCGACTCGCCCGAGGAGATGTACAAATACCTCGTCGCCGTGTCCCGGCAGCCCGACCACGAAAAGATCCGGACCTACTGCGCGGGCAGCGTCGAGCATTTCAATTGGCTGGAAGACTTGGGTTTTCAATTCGAGCGCAGCTACTTCCCGGGCAAGGCGGTCATCCAGCCCAACACCGAGGGCTTGATGTTCACCGGCAACGAGAAGGTGTGGCCGTTCCTGGAGAAGGCGGTGCCGGCGCCGCGCGGCCACAAGGTGCCCGTGCCCGGCGACACCGGGGGCGCCAGCATGGTGATCGACCTGCTGCTGAAGCGCGCCGCGAGCCTGGGCGTGCAGATTCGGTACGAGACGGGCGCCACCGAGCTCATCGTCGACGGTTCGGGCGCGGTGAGCGGTGTCATGTGGAAGCACTTCTCCGAAACCGGTGCCATCAAAGCAAAGTCAGTCATCATCGCAGCCGGGGGATTCGTGATGAACCCCGAGATGGTTGCCAAGTACACGCCGAAGTTGGCCGAGAAACCTTTCGTGCTGGGTAATACCTACGACGATGGCCTGGGCATCCGGATGGGCGTATCGGCCGGTGGCGCAACCGAGCACATGGATCAGATCTTCATCACGGCTCCGCCCTACCCGCCGTCGATCCTGCTGACCGGAATCATCGTGAACAAGCTCGGACAGCGCTTCGTTGCCGAGGATTCCTACCATTCCAGGACTTCCGGGTTCATCATGGACCAGCCGGACAGCGCGGCGTTTCTCATCGTCGACGAGGCGCACCTGGAGCACCCCAAGATGCCGCTGGTACCCCTGATCGACGGATGGGAAACCGTCGCGGAAATGGAAGCCGCGCTTGGCATTCCGGAGGGAAACCTGGTGGCCACCCTGGACCGTTACAACGCCAACGCCGCGCGCGGTGAGGACCCCGACTTTCACAAGCAGCCCGAATTCCTTGCGGCACAGGATCAAGGACCCTGGGGCGCGTTCGACATGTCATTGGGTAAGGCGATGTATGCCGGTTTCACCATCGGTGGACTGGCCACGTCCGTCGACGGCGAGGTGCTGCGTGAGGACGGCACCGTCGTGCCGGGCTTGTATGCGGCCGGTGCCTGTGCGTCCAACATCGCCCAGGACGGCAAGGGCTACGCCAGCGGCACGCAGCTGGGGGAGGGCTCGTTCTTCGGCCGCCGCGCCGGAGCGCACGCGGCCCGCGGGGCCGGGGGCGCGTAGGCGCGCTAAGACCCGGCGCCGGAGCGCACGCGGCCCGCGGGGCCGGGGGCGCGTAGGCGCGGCCGGCTACACCCGGGCTGGCTCCTTCTCCTCTTCCACCGGGGCCAGCCGCCACGGGCCGCCGCCGAGCAAATGGAGCTCCTGCTCGTGGTGTTGCTCCACGGTGGGCCGATGGCTGACGCTGACCACGACGCAATCCGGCAATTCGGTGCGCAGCAGTTGGTAGAGCGCGAATTCCAGCCCCTCGTCCAGCGCCGAGGTGGCCTCGTCGAGGAAAACCGCCTTCGGTTTGGTGAGCAGGATGCGGGCGAAGGCGACACGCTGCTGCTCACCCGGGGAAAGGACCTTGGCCCAGTCCTGCTCTTCGTCGAGACGGCCGATTAGCGGCGCGAGAGCCACCTTGGTGAGCACGTCCCGCAGTTGATCATCGGAAACGCCCTCCGGCGGGTTCGGGTAGCACACCACGGTCCGCAGGCTACCCAGCGGAACGTACGGCAACTGGGACAGGAACATCGTCGCGTTGTCGCCCTCGGGGCGGCAGAGGGTTCCCGAGGCGTAGGGCCACAATTCGGCCAGACTGCGCAGCAGCGTGGTCTTACCGGCACCCGAGCGCCCGGTGATCACCAGCGAGTCGCCGTCGTCCAGCTGCACATCGAGCGGGTCGATCAGCCGGTCTCCGGCCGGGGTGCGCACTTCGACGTCGCGCAGCTCAACCGTTGCCTCTTCGCTCGGCTTGACCAGCATGGTGGGCAGCGCGCGGCCCTGAGCGTTGGCGTCGACCAGCCCGTGCAACCGGATGATGGCCGCCCGGAAGGCCGCGAACGCGTCGTAGTTGTTGCGGAAGAACGACAGTGAGTCAGAGATATTGCCGAATGCCGTCGCGCTCTGGCCGACGTCACCGAAGTCGATCTGGCCGCTGAACAGCCGCGGCGCCTGGATAACCCACGGCAACGGGACAATCGCCTGCGACACCGACCAGTTCCATCCGTTGAAGATGATGGTGCGGCGAACGAAATTGCGGTAGTTGTCGATGATCGGCGTGAAGCGCCGCCACAGTTGCGCCCGCTCGACCCGCTCACCGCGATAGAAGCCCACCGCCTCCGCGGCGTCCCGCAACCGCACCAGGGCATAACGGAATGCGGCGTTGAGTTTCTCGTTGTTGAAGCTGAGCCGAATCAGCGGATGGCCCAACCAGATCGCCACCACCGTGGCGATCAGCACATAGATGAGAACGGTCCAGAACATCGCGCGCGGAAACTCCACGCCGAGGACGTTCAGATTTCCGGACAGGTTCCACAGGATCGCGGTGAAGGAAATCACCGAGGCCACGGCGTTGACGGCGCCGAACAGCAAGGTGCTGCCGGTCCCGTTGGACGGGATGTTCGGGGTGCCCCCGGCATTGGTGGTGAAGATGTCGATGTCCTGCTGGATGCGCTGGTCGGGGTTGTCGATGGTGTTGTCGATGAACAGGTCCCGGTAGTAGGCCCTGCCGTCGAGCCAGTCGTCGGTGAGATTGGCCGTCAGCCACATGCGCCACGCGATGATGAATCGCTGCGTCAGATAGATGTCGATCATGAACCGGATGACGTAAAGGGTCGCCAGCACGCTGAAAATCGCGATCGACATCCAGAAGCCGTGAATCCCGGACTGTTTGACATTCTCGTCGTCGGCCGCCAGCCCCTGTACCGCCTTCTGTACCGCCGTGTACAAGTCGTTGCCCTGGTAACTCAGCAACACCATCAGCCGCACTGAGAGGAGCACCGATAGCAACAGCACGCCAAGCATCAGCCACACGCGGACACTGTGCGCCCCGACGAAGTAACCGCGGGTGATCCGCCAGAACTGCCGGCCCCACGGCGTGAGATACCTGAATGCAACCAGCACGGCGGCAAGGCAGACAGCGCTGATGACCCAGGCGATGGCGACCCACCGCAAGGAATCCACGGCCGCCGACGACCAGTCGATCGATGGCTTGAACGGCTTCGGGCCCATGGTCGCTGTCTCCTCATGGTCGAGCTGGTGGACTCTGCTGGAACTTCAAATCCTTCGGCGAAGGTACCCGAAGGATCTGGATAGGCTGCGGTCATGACTACCGACGCCGCACCGACACAAACATTGCACGCCGGCCGGCTCATCGCTCGCCGGCTCAAGGCCAGCGGTGTCGACACCCTGTTCACGCTCTCCGGCGGCCACCTGTTTTCCGTCTACGACGGCTGCCGCGACGAAGGCATCCGGCTGATCGACACCCGCCACGAGCAGACCGCGGCGTTCGCCGCCGAAGGCTGGTCGAAGGTGACGAGGGTACCCGGCGTGGCCGCGCTCACGGCAGGCCCGGGCGTCACCAACGGGATGAGCGCGATGGCGGCGGCGCAGCAGAACCAGTCGCCCCTGGTGGTGCTGGGCGGCCGGGCCCCGGCGGGGCGGTGGGGCATGGGCTCGCTGCAGGAGATCGACCACGTGCCCTTCGTGGCGCCGCTGGCCCGTTTCGCCGCCACCGCGCAGTCGCCCGACGACGCCGGCCGGCTCGTCGACGAGGCAATGCGCGCGGCGGTCACCGCGCCGTCCGGCGTCGGCTTCGTCGATTTCCCGATGGACCATGTGTTTTCCCTGTCGCAGGATGACGATCGCCCCGGCGCTCTCACCGACCTGCCGCCGGGGCCACTCGCCGACGGCGACGCCGTCGGCCGCGCCGCCGGCCTGCTATCCGCTGCGAAGCGGCCGGTGATCATGGCAGGCACCAACGTCTGGTGGGGACACGCGGAGACCGCGCTGCTCCGTCTTGCCGAGGAACTGCAGATCCCGGTGCTGATGAACGGGATGGGCCGAGGTGCGGTGCCCGCCGACCACCCGTTGGCATTTTCGCGGGTGCGCGGAAAAGCGTTGGGGGAGGCCGATGTTGCGCTGATCGTCGGCGTGTCGATGGATTTCCGGCTCGGCTTCGGCGGGGTGTTCGGGACGCAGACCCGGCTCGTCGTGGCCGACCGTGCCGAACCCGAGCGCAAACACCCCCGGCCGGTCGAGGCCGAGCTCTACGGCGACCTCACGTCGACCCTCTCGGCGCTGGCTGAAGGGACAAAGGCGGGCGGGGCCGGCCACAAAGACTGGATCGACGAACTGCGGACGGCCGAAACCGCTTCGCGCGGAAAGGAAAAGGCCGAGCTCTCGGACGACCGCATCCCGCTGCATCCCATGCGGGTGTACGCGGAGTTGGCACCGATGCTCGACCGCGACGCCATCGTCGTCATCGACGCCGGCGACTTCGGGTCCTACGCCGGACGGGTGATCGACAGCTACCTACCGGGCTGCTGGCTGGACAGCGGCCCCTTCGGCTGCCTGGGCTCTGGCCCCGGTTACGCCCTGGCCGCGAAGCTGGCCCGCCCGGACCGTCAGGTGGTTCTCCTGCAGGGCGACGGCGCGTTCGGCTTCAGCGGCATGGAATGGGACACCTTGGTCCGGCACAACGTGCCCGTCGTCTCGGTGATCGGCAACAACGGAATCTGGGCGTTGGAAAAACACCCCATGGAGGCGTTGTACGGCTACTCGGTCGTGGCGGAACTGCGTCCGGGCACCCGCTACGACGAGGTGGTGCGCGCCCTGGGTGGCCACGGCGAGCTGGTCTCCGCGCCGGCCGGGCTGCGGCCCGCCCTGGAACGTGCCTTCGCCAGCGGCCTGCCCGCCGTCGTCAACGTCCTCACCGACCCCAACGTCGCGTATCCACGCCGCTCCAACCTCGCCTGATGAGTCGGCTCGCCCCCTCGCCGCTGCGCGCCTGGGAGGGACCCCCACCTCACGCCGCTGCGCGGCCTGCATCGTCACCGACTGGCGTGAGCTCACGCGGGGGCTCACCGCGTACCGTTGACCTGTGCCAAAGACCATCCGCGCGCAACCCGGCCGCCTGAGCAGCCGATTCTGGCGACTGCTCGGCGCGAGCACCGAAAAGAACCGCAGCCAATCCCTCGCCCAGGTCACCGACTCGTCCGAATACGACGAGGAAGCCGCCGGCCTCACCGACGAGCAGCTACGCAAGGCCGCCGGGCTGCTCAACCTCGACGATCTCGCGGAGTCCGATGACATCCCCCAGTTCCTCGCGATCGCCAGGGAGGCGGCCGAACGGGCGACCACGCTCCGCCCGTTCGACGTACAGCTGCTGGGTGCGCTGCGCATGCTGGCCGGTGACGTCATCGAAATGGCCACCGGTGAAGGCAAAACGCTCTCCGGGGCGATCGCGGCGGCTGGATACGCCCTCGCCGGGCGGCACGTGCACGTGGTGACCATCAACGATTACCTGGCCCGCCGTGACGCGGAGTGGATGGGCCCGCTCATCGAGGCGATGGGGCTGACGGTCGGCTGGATCACCGCCGAGTCGACGAGCGAGGAGCGCCGCACCGCCTATGGCTGCGACGTCACCTACGCCTCGGTCAATGAGATCGGTTTCGACGTGCTGCGCGATCAACTCGTGGTCGACGTCTCCGACCTGGTGTCACCCAACCCCGACGTGGCCCTCATCGACGAGGCCGACTCGGTGCTGGTCGACGAGGCGTTGGTGCCGCTGGTGCTGGCCGGCACCACGCACCGGGAGACGCCGCGACTGGAGATCATCAAGCTGGTCGGTGAACTGTCCCCCGACACCGATTACGACACCGACTCCGACAGCCGCAACGTCCATTTGACCGACGTCGGGGCGCGCAAAGTGGAGAAGGCGCTCGGCGGCATCGACCTCTACTCCGAGGAGCACGTCGGCACGACCCTGACCGAGGTCAACGTCGCGCTGCACGCGCACGTGCTGTTGCAGCGCGACGTGCACTACATCGTCCGGGACGACGCCGTGCACCTGATCAACGCCTCCCGCGGGCGCATCGCGCAGCTGCAGCGCTGGCCTGACGGCCTGCAGGCCGCCGTCGAGGCGAAGGAGGGGATCGAGACCACCGAAACCGGGGAGGTGCTTGACACGATCACGGTTCAGGCGCTGATCAACCGCTACGAAACCGTGTGCGGCATGACCGGCACCGCGCTGGCCGCCGGGGAGCAACTGCGCCAGTTCTACAAGCTCGGTGTGTCGCCAATTCCGCCGAACAAGCCCAACATTCGCGAGGACGAGTCCGACCACGTGTACATCACCGCCGCCGCCAAAAACGACGGGATCGTCGCGCACATCGCCGAGGTGCATGAGACCGGGCAGCCGGTGCTGGTCGGCACCCGCGACGTGGCGGAATCCGAGGAACTGCACGAGCGGCTGCTGCGCCGCGGCGTGCCCGCTGTGGTGCTCAACGCGAAGAACGACGCCGAGGAGGCGGAAGTCATCGCCGAGGCCGGCAAGTTCGGGGTGGTCACGGTGTCGACGCAGATGGCGGGGCGGGGCACCGACATTCGGCTCGGTGGCTCCGACGAGGCCGACCACGACAGGGTCGCCGAGCTCGGCGGGCTGCACGTGGTCGGCACCGGACGGCATCACACCGAGCGCCTGGACAACCAGCTGCGCGGGCGTGCCGGACGCCAGGGCGACCCCGGCTCGTCGGTGTTCTTCTCGAGCTGGGAAGACGACGTCGTGGCGGCCAACCTCGACCACAACAAGCTGCCCATGGAAACCGACGAGGACGGCCGGATCGTCAGCCCCAAGGCGGCCGGGCTGCTCGACCACGCCCAGCGCGTCGCCGAGGGCCGGATGCTGGACGTGCACGCCAATACCTGGCGCTACAACCAGTTGATCGCCCAGCAGCGCGCCATCATCGTCGATCGACGAAACACGTTGCTGCGCACCGCAACCGCGCGGGAGGAGCTCGCCGAACTGGCGCCCAAGCGATACAAGGAGCTGTCGAAGGTGGGGGCACCTCCCGCTCGCGGGGGAATCCCCGAGGATCGCCTGGAGACGATCTGCCGGCAGATCATGCTGTTTCACCTCGACCGCGGCTGGGCCGACCACCTGGCGTATCTGGCCGACATCCGCGAGAGCATCCACCTGCGGGCGCTGGGCCGGCAGAATCCGCTGGACGAGTTCCACCGGCTGGCGGTCGACGCGTTCGCGTCGCTGGCCGCGGACGCGATCGAGGCGGCGCAGCAGACGTTCGAGACCGCGAACGTCCTGGAAGAGGAACAGGGCCTGGACCTCTCCAAGCTGGCCCGGCCCACCTCGACGTGGACCTACATGGTCAACGACAACCCGCTCTCGGATGACACCCTTTCCACGCTGAGCCTGCCCGGGGTCTTCCGCTAACTCCGGCGGGTAGCCGGCTTCGGGTCGGTCCGTTTAACGGACCGCAATCTGACCGCGTTAAGGTCACGGCTCATGGAGCCGGTGCTTCCGCCCAACCGGGTGCTGACGGTGCCCAACGCGCTGAGCGCCATCCGCCTGGTGCTCATCGCAGTGTTCGTCTACGCCCTGCTGTTCGCGCACGCCAACGGTTGGGCGGTCGGGATCTTGATGTTCAGCGGCGCGTCCGACTGGGCGGACGGCAAGATCGCCCGGCTGCTCAACCAGTCGTCGCGGCTCGGTGTTCTGCTCGACCCGGCGGTCGACCGCCTCTACATGGTCAGCGTTCCCGTCGTGATGGCGCTGAGCGGGATCGTGCCGTGGTGGTTCGTCGCCATCCTGCTGGCGCGCGACGGGCTGCTGGCCGCGACGCTGCCGCTGCTTCTGCGCCGCGGGCTGTCCGCGCTGCCGGTGACCTACATCGGGAAGGCCGCCACGTTCGCGTTGATGTCGGGTTTTCCGTTGGTGCTGCTGGGGACGTGGGACGCGCTGTGGAGCCGAGTCGTCGGCGCCTGCGGCTGGGCGTTCCTGATCTGGGGCATGTACGCCTACCTGTGGGCGTTCGCCCTGTATGCAGTGCAGATGGCGATGGTCGTGCGCCGGATGCCCCGGCTCAGGCACGGTGGACGCCCGCCCGCCGCGCCGAAGGCGGTCGAGCATGGCTGACGAGGACCGCCTGCTCGGCGGCTACGATCCGAACGCCGGCCGCAGCGCCCACGTGGCGTCGCGGCCGAAGCTGATCCCGGTGCCCTCCCTGCTGCGCGCACTGCTCTCCGAGCACCTGGATCCCGGTTACGCCGCGGCGGCTGCCAAACGCAGCGAGTCCGCCGCGCAGGCGAGCGGCCGCGAGCGCGCCGTCGGCTGGCTTTGGCAGGCATTGGCGGCGCTGCTGATCGCCGCGGTCTTCGCCGCCGCGGTCGCGCAGGCGCGCTCGGTTGCCCCCGGTGTGCGCTCCGCGCAGCAGCTGTTGCTGGGCAATGTGCGTTCGATGGAGAAGGCCACGGCCAAGCTCGCCCAGCGGCGCAGCGAGCTGTCCTCTCGAGTGGACGACGTGCAGCGCCGCGCGCTGGCCGACGACGCCGAAGGGCAGCGGCTGCTGGCGCGACTCGACGCCCTCGGGCTGGCCGCGGCCAGCACGGCGGTCATCGGCCCCGGCCTGAAGGTGACCGTGACCGATCCGGGTGCCAGCCCGAACCTTTCCGACGTGTCCAAGCAGCGGGTCAGCGGCAGCAGGCAAATCATCCTGGACCGAGATCTGCAGCTGGTCGTCAACTCGTTGTGGGCGAGCGGCGCCGAGGCGATTTCGGTCGGTGGCGTCCGCATCGGACCCAACGTGACCATTCGGCAGGCCGGCGGGGCGATCCTGGTCGACAACAACCCCACCAGCAGCCCGTACACGATCCTCGCGGTGGGGCCGCCCGCGCGATGCGGGACGTCTTCGACCAGAGCTCCGGCCTACAGCGCCTTAAGCTGCTCGAGGTCTCCTACGGTGTCGTCGTCACCGTGGACGCCGCCGACGGGTTAACGCTGCCCGCCGGATCGATCCGGGATATGAAGTTCGCCAAACAGATTGGGCCACAGTGAGAACAGTCCTCGGCAGACAGCACCCCCTGTGCCAGTCGCGGACGGGAAATCGAGCATGATCGGCATCGCGGCGCTGGCGATCGGCATCGTGCTGGGCCTCGTTCTTCACCCCGCCGTGCCCGAGGTCGTCCAGCCGTACCTGCCCATCGCGGTCGTCGCAGCGCTCGACGCGGTGTTCGGCGGGTTGCGCGCCTATCTGGAGCGGATCTTCGATCCGAAAGTCTTCGTGATCTCGTTCGTGTTCAACGTTTTCGTGGCTTCCCTGATCGTGTATGTCGGCGACCAACTGGGCGTGGGCACGCAGCTGTCCACGGCCATCATCGTGGTGTTGGGAATCCGCATCTTCGGCAACGCCGCCGCACTGCGGCGCCGGCTGTTCGGGGCGTGACAGGATGAGGCCAGCGTGAGCCAGGACCCGGCAGACGGCGCCGCCGAAAGTCGTGAAGCAGCAAGCCGTGCGCCGCACGGCCGCCACGAACTGCCGGCGAAACGCCCCCGCCCGGAGATCGGCCCGGTGCGCCACACAGGGCTGTCCGGGCTGGTCCGCGGCGGCCGTTCCCGGCTGGCTTTCGGAACGTTGGCGGCCCTGTTGTGTCTGCTGTTGGGCATCGCCATCGTCACGCAGGTCCGCCAAAACGAGTCGGGCGATTCACTGGAAACGGCGCGCCCCGCAGACTTGTTGGTGTTGTTGGATTCGTTACGGCAGCGCGAGGCCACGCTCAACGCCGAAGTGAGCGAACTGCAGAACACGCTGAATTCACTGCAGGCCTCCGGCAACAACGACCAGGCCGCCATCCAGGCCGCGCAGGCCAGGCTGGCGGCGCTGTCCATCTTGGCCGGCGCGGTGGGCGCCACCGGGCCCGGTGTCACCGTAACGATTGAGGACCCCGGGCCCGGGGTGGCGCCGGAGGTGATGCTCGACGTGATCAACGAACTGCGCGCCGCCGGCGCCGAGGCGATCGAAATCAACGATGCACACCAGTCCGTGCGCGTAGGTGTCGACACCTGGGTAGTGGGTACGCCCGGCTCGCTGACCATCGACAGCAAGACGCTGTCGCCCCCGTATTCGATTCTGGCGATTGGCGATCCACCCACCCTGGCCGCGGCGATGAACATTCCCGGCGGCGCCGAGGACAGCATCAAGCGGGTCGGTGCGCGGATGTCCGTGCGGCAGGCCGACCGGGTGGACGTGACCACCTTGCGGCAACCAAAACCGCACCAATACGCTCAGCCCGTCAAGTGAGCAATTCGCCCAACAGAACAGGATTACTTGTGAGCGATATCCCGCCCGATCTGCACTACACCGCCGAACACGAGTGGGTTCGCCGAAGCGGTGAGGACACCGCGCGGGTCGGGATCACCGACTTTGCCCAGTCGGCGCTGGGCGATGTCGTCTTTGTTCAGCTGCCCGAGGTTGGCACCGAACTGACCGCGGGGGAATCGTTCGGCGAGGTCGAGTCCACGAAATCGGTGTCGGATCTGTACGCCCCGGTGTCGGGCAAGGTGTCCGCGGTCAACGCCGATCTGGAGGGCAGTCCGCAGCTGGTCAACTCCGACCCGTACGGGGCCGGGTGGTTGCTGGACGTCCAGGTGTCGGATGTCGCCGGCTTGGAGTCGGCCATTTCGTCGCTGCTTGACGCCGACGCCTACCGCGGAACACTGACCGAATGACGATTGCTAATGTGCCTGCCAGCCCCGCGCGGCGACGCGAGCGGTGCGGCAGGCCGGCGGGGGAGAGGCGGGCAATCGGTTTTCCGATCGTCGGGTGGGGGGCACATTGCAGACCTATGCGCGGTACCGTCGACACATCGACACTTGAAGGCACCAGTCTTAGTAATCGCCAATACCGGGCGGAGAAACCTAGCGAGCAGCCGGCCGAGCGGCCCGGTCAGACAACGCCACAGCGGCCAGTGAGGAGCAGCGCGTGACGGACATGGACTCAGGAAGTCAGCAAGACCAGACCTCTGACGAAGTCACGGTGGAGACGACTTCCGTCTTCCGCGCCGACTTCCTCAACGAACTGGACGCGCCCGCGCAGGCGGGCACCGAGAGCGCGGTATCCGGGGTGGAAGGCCTCCCGGCCGGCTCGGCGCTGCTGGTCGTCAAGCGGGGACCGAATGCAGGGTCGCGCTTCTTGCTCGACCAGCCCATCACGTCCGCCGGTCGGCATCCCGACAGCGACATCTTCCTCGACGACGTCACCGTCAGTCGCCGCCACGCCGAATTCAGGTTGGAAAACAACGAATTCAACGTGGTCGATGTCGGTAGCCTCAATGGCACCTACGTCAACCGGGAGCCCGTCGATTCGGCGGTGCTTGCCAACGGTGACGAGGTGCAGATCGGCAAGTTCCGCTTGGTGTTTCTGACCGGGCCCAAGCAGGGTGAGGACGGAGGATCCGGAGGCTAGTGAGCGCACCCGATAGCCCGGCACTGGCCGGGATGTCGATTGGGGCGGTCCTGGAACTGTTGAGGCCGGACTTTCCCGATGTCACGATCTCCAAGATTCGCTTCTTGGAGGCCGAGGGACTGGTGACGCCGCAGCGCGCCGCGTCGGGCTATCGGAGATTCACCGCGTACGACTGCGCTCGGTTGCGATTCATCCTGACCGCGCAGCGCGATCACTACCTACCGCTCAAGGTCATCCGGGCGCAATTGGACGCCCAACCCGACGGCGAGCTGCCGCCCTTTGGCTCGCCCTACGCCGCCCCGCGTCTGGTGTCCGTGGCGGGGGTCGGGGAGGCCGGTGCCGAGCCGGGCTCCGGGGCCGGATCCGACGCGACCGGGGTGGCGCCTTCGAGCATCCGGCTGAGTCGTGAAGATCTGCTGGAGCGCTCGGGGGTGGACGACGAACTGTTGACCGCGCTGCTCAAGGCGGGAGTGATCACCACCGGACCGGGCGGCTTCTTCGACGAACACGCCGTCGTCATCCTGCAATGCGCGCGGGCGCTGTCGGAATACGGTGTGGAGCCGCGGCATCTGCGTGCTTTCCGCTCGGCGGCCGACCGGCAATCCGACCTGATCGCCCAAATCGCCGGGCCGGTAGTCAAAGCCGATAAGGCCGGCGCCCGCGATCGCGCCGACGACCTGGCTCGTGAGGTGGCGGCCCTTGCCATCACGTTGCACACGTCGTTGATCAAATCCGCCGTTCGCGACGTTCTGCATCGCTGAGGACTAGACTTCGTCGATAGCTTGGTTTTCAGCGGCACAGCGATAATCGGGCGTTGTCGTTGCGCCAAGAACCGACACTGCAGCATATGCGGAGGGCAGACACAAATGGGTGAAGTTCGTGTTGTCGGCATTCGCGTGGAGCAGCCGCAGAACCAGCCGGTCCTGTTACTGCGCGAAACCGACGGCGACCGATACCTGCCGATCTGGATCGGTCAATCGGAGGCTGCCGCCATTGCGCTCGAGCAGCAGGGCGTCGAGCCGCCCCGCCCGCTCACACACGATCTGATCAGGGATGTCATTGCCGCGCTTGGCCATTCGCTGAAAGAGGTGCGGATCGTCGACCTGCAAGAAGGCACCTTCTACGCCGATCTGGTCTTCGACCGCAACATCACCGTGTCGGCGCGGCCGTCGGATTCGGTGGCGATAGCGCTGCGCGTCGGCGTTCCGATCTACGTCGAGGAGGCCGTGCTGGCCCAGGCCGGCCTGCTCATCCCCGACGAGAGCGATGAAGAGGGCGGCACTCCCGTCCGCGAGGACGAGGTGGAGAAGTTCAAGGAGTTTCTCGACAGCGTGTCTCCCGACGATTTCAAAGCCACCTAAGCCGTCTGACCGGCCGTTCGAGGCCCGGCCCGATGGCCTGCCGGGGGCCGCTGGGCGCGTACTACCCTGGACATCGATATCACGGATGTATCTCAACTAGCACCGGGATGTCGACACGCCTGGCGGATAGCGCCCTCACTTAGCCCGGCGGCGGCCATACTTTGATCACGACTTAAAGGGGCGCGGTAGCTATCGAACAGCGTAAGCTCTCTAGCACTCGGGCCCGAGCAAACGTGGCTGCGACGCAGCCAGTGACGCAGCTGGAAACGATAGCGCGATCGGCGAGAGGAAGCACCGTGAGCGAGCAGCCACGCCAAGAACAGCTGGACCTAGCTGAGCACGCGAACGCCGCGCCGCAGGCGCCCGTGCAACCCGGACTGTTTCCCGACGACTCGGTGCCGGACGAACTGGTCGGGTACCGCGGCCCGAGCGCTTGTCAGATCGCCGGAATCACCTACCGCCAGCTGGACTACTGGGCGCGCACCTCGTTGGTGGTGCCCTCGATCCGCAGCGCGGCCGGCTCGGGCAGCCAGCGGCTCTACTCGTTCAAGGACATCCTCGTCCTCAAGATCGTCAAGCGGTTGCTCGACACCGGGATCTCGCTGCACAACATCAGGGTTGCGGTCGATCATCTGCGCCAGCGCGGCGTCCAGGACCTGGCCAACATCACGTTGTTCTCCGACGGCACCACCGTGTACGAATGCACGTCGGCCGAAGAGGTTGTCGACCTGCTGCAGGGCGGGCAGGGCGTCTTCGGCATCGCCGTGTCCGGCGCCATGCGCGAGCTGACCGGCGTGATCGCCGACTTCCCCGGGGAGCGGGCCGACGGCGGCGAGTCGATCGCCACCCCTGAAGACGAGCTGGCGTCCCGGCGCAAGCACCGCGACCGCAAGATCGGTTAAGCGCACCCGCGCGACCCCGCCGGGTAAACTGGTCTTCGCATCGCACTCGTGCGGGAGAGTTCCGTGACGGCCAGTCACGGACGCCGAAGGAGCAACACCTCTCCGCTAACCTCTCAGGCACCCGGACCGCGCGAGTTAACGATGCCTCTGGAAAGCGGTGATGATCCCTGGCGATCAACACCCGCCGATGGGGAAAGGTGCGCGGGCAGCTCCGGCGCCGAATCTCTCAGGCGCCCGGCGAATGGGTGAAGACAGAGGGAGAGGGCCGCTAGTCCTCTGCCTTTGTCGATGCCACACCAGGGAGTTCGCCAGTGCCCGACCAATCAACCTTCGCAGCCCGGCACATCGGACCGGACAGTCAGGCCGTCGCGACGATGCTTTCCGTCATCGGTGTCGGTTCGCTGGACGAGCTGGCCGCCAAGGCGGTCCCGGCGGGCATCCTCGACAAGCCCGCCGACAGCGGCGCGGCACCGGGCCTGGATGAGTTGCCGCCGGCCGCCACCGAGGCCGAGGCGCTGGCCGAGCTGCGGGCGCTGGCCGAGGCCAACACGGTGGCCGTCTCGATGATCGGGCAGGGCTACTACGACACGCTCACCCCGCCGGTGCTGCTGCGCAACGTGTTGGAGAACCCGGCCTGGTACACCGCCTATACGCCGTATCAGCCCGAGATCAGCCAGGGCCGGCTCGAGGCACTGCTGAATTTCCAGACGATGGTGGCCGACCTGACCGGGCTGGAAGTCGCCAACGCCTCGATGCTCGATGAAGGCACCGCGGCCGCCGAGGCCATGGCGCTGATGCACCGCGCGACCCGTGGCACGTCGAACCGGCTTGCCGTCGACGCCGATCTGTTCGCCCAGACGGCGGCCGTATTGGCGACGCGGGCGCAGCCGTTAGGCGTCGAGATCGTCACCGCCGACCTGCGCTGCGGCCTCCCGGATCTGCCCGACGGAGGCGAGTTCTTCGGCGTCGTCACCCAGCTGCCCGGCGCCAGCGGCCGGATCACCGACTGGGCGGCCCTGGTCCAGCAGGCCCACGACCGTGGCGCGCTGATCGCCATCGGCGCCGACCTGCTGGCGTGCACGTTGATCACTCCACCCGGTGACATCGGTGCCGACGTGGCGTTCGGAACGACCCAACGATTCGGTGTGCCAATGGGATTCGGCGGCCCGCACGCCGGATATCTGTCGGTGCACTCCAAGCATGCCCGTCAGCTGCCGGGCCGGCTGGTCGGTGTGTCGGTTGATGCCGACGGGTCCCCGGCCTACCGGCTGGCGTTGCAGACCCGCGAGCAGCACATCCGCCGGGACAAGGCGACCAGCAACATCTGCACCGCACAGGTGCTGCTGGCGGTGATGGCCGCCATGTACGCCAGCTACCACGGCGCCGACGGGCTGAGCGGGATCGCCCGCCGCGTGCACGCCCACGCGGAGACCATCGCCGCCGCGCTGGGCGACGCGCTGGTGCACGACAAGTTCTTCGACACCGTGCTGGCGCGGGTTCCGGGACGCGCCGACGAGGTGGTGGCCGCGGCCAAGGCGAAGGGCGTCAACGTGTGGCGTGTCGACGCCGACCACGTGTCGGTGGCCTGCGACGAAGCCACCACGGACGTCCACGTGGCGGCGGTTCTGGATGCTTTCGACGTGTCGGCGAGCGGGCCCGCCGCCGTCGACATCGCGACCCGCACATCGGAATTCTTGACCCATCCCGCGTTCACGCAGTACCGCACCGAAACGGCGATGATGCGCTACCTGCGCACACTGGCGGACAAGGATATCGCCTTGGACCGCAGCATGATTCCGCTCGGCTCGTGCACGATGAAACTCAACGCCGCCGCGGAAATGGAACCGATCACCTGGCCGGAGTTCGCCCGCCAGCATCCGTTCGCCCCGGCGTCTGACACCCCCGGGCTGCGTCGGCTCATCAGCGACCTGGAGCGCTGGCTGGTGCAGATCACCGGTTACGACGCCGTCTCCCTGCAGCCCAACGCCGGCTCGCAGGGCGAATACGCCGGCCTGCTGGCCATCCACGACTACCACGCCAGCCGGGGCGAGCCCCACCGCAACATCTGCCTGATCCCGTCCAGCGCGCACGGCACCAACGCGGCGTCGGCCGCGTTGGCCGGCATGCGGGTGGTCGTGGTGGCCTGCCACGACAACGGCGACGTCGACCTCGACGACCTGCGCGCCAAGGTCACCCAGCACGGCGACGAGTTGTCGACGCTGATGATCACCTATCCGTCCACCCACGGCGTCTACGAGCACGACATCGCCGACATCTGCGCGGCCGTCCACGACGCCGGCGGTCAGGTGTACGTCGACGGCGCCAACCTCAACGCACTGGTCGGCCTGGCCCGGCCCGGAAAATTCGGCGGCGACGTCAGCCACCTGAACCTGCACAAGACGTTCTGCATCCCACACGGGGGCGGGGGACCGGGGGTGGGGCCCGTGGCGGTGCGTTCGCATCTGGCCCCGTTCCTGCCCGGCCACCCGCATGCACCCGAACTGCCTCAGGGGCATCCGGTGTCGTCGGCGCCCTACGGGTCCGCCTCGATCCTGCCGATCAGCTGGGCCTACATCAGGATGATGGGCGCCGACGGTCTTCGGGCCGCGTCGCTGACCGCGATCGCGTCGGCCAACTACATCGCCCGCCGGCTCGATGAGTACTTCCCGGTGCTCTACACCGGGGAGAACGGTATGGTCGCCCACGAATGCATCCTGGATCTGCGGCCGATCACCAAGGCGACGGGTGTGACCGTCGACGATGTCGCAAAGCGCTTGGCCGACTACGGCTTTCACGCGCCCACGATGAGCTTCCCGGTGGCCGGCACGCTCATGGTGGAGCCCACCGAGAGCGAGAGCCTGACCGAGGTCGACGCCTTCTGCGAAGCCATGATCGCCATCCGCGGCGAGATCGACCGGGTCGGTGCGGGGGAGTGGCCCGTTGACGACAATCCGCTGCGGGGCGCGCCGCACACCGCCGAGTGCCTGCTCGTCACCGACTGGGAGCACCCGTACACGCGCGAAGAGGCCGCCTATCCGCTCGGCAAGAATTTCCGGCCGAAGGCGTGGCCACCGGTGCGGCGCATCGACGGCGCCTACGGCGACCGCAACCTGGTCTGCTCGTGTCCGCCGGTGGAGGCGTTCGCGTAACGCGACCCGATGCTCGTCAGCCGAAACGCTCGATGATCGCCGCGGCGATCTGATCCGGTGCATCCTCCTGAATGAAGTGCTTGGCATTGGGCAGTTCGACGAGAACATGGTCGGGAAAGGTCGCGCGCATGCGCGGGATGGTGGGACCGGGTCTGAATGCGAAGTCCTTCATCCCCCAAACGAACAGGGCGGGTTTGGCGCCCAGCTTGGCCGGCACGTCCCGGGCGAGCCGCGCTAGCAGCGGACCGGCGGCCAGGAGCTGTTTGGGCATCTCGGCGACGCCTCTGCGGGCGTCGGGGCTGGGCTGCACGGCCCGGTAATGCTCCATCACCGCGTCGCTCGGGCGGTGCTCGGTTCCCGCGGGGATCAGACGCTCGACGAAGAAGTTGCGGTGCAGGATCGCGTATTGCAGCGGCGGACTGGACATCACCCGGCTGAACATCTTGGTCGTGAACTGGTCCGTCGGCCAGAACCAGGTGTTGCCCAAGATGACGCCGCGCACCCGCTCGGCGCGCTCCACCGCGACGGCCATGCTGATGGGGCCACCCCAGTCCTGGCCCATCGTCAGGTAGCCGTCCAGGCCTTCCCGTCGAGTGAGGTGGTCGACGAACTCGCCGACCACCCGGGCATGCTCGTCGATGGTGTACCCGAACGCCGCGGGTCGATCCGAAAGCCCGAACCCGAGGTAATCCGGCGCGATGCAGCGGAACCGGCCGCGCAGCGCGATGACGATGTTGCGGTAAAGGAAGCTCCATGTCGGGTTGCCGTGGCACAGCAGGATCGGCGGGCCGTCACCTTCGTCGATGTAGTGCATGCGTCCTTGCGGGCTGTCGAACCAGCGCGACTGGAACGGATAGAGCCGGGGGTCGGGGGTGAAATCGATGCTCATGAGGCTCCTTCGGTAGCGCTCACGATGCTAGGCCGGGAGTGTGACAACACCGAGCTGGTGCCGGCGGCGGGCCGGCCAGTACCTGCCGAAGGCCAGCGCGACGTTGTGGGCGCCGAACCCGAACGAATTGTTGATCGCGTACTTCTAGTTGGCGCGCCGTGGATTACCCGACACAACGTCCAAATCGTTTTGCGGGTCTCAGCTCAGGAAAGCGTTGATTGCCGCGGCGAGGTCGGGGGACGCCGATGTGGCGAGGTTCTGGTAGCCACCGCCGCTGAGCTGGGCGACCGCTTCCCACGTTGCGCGGTCCGGGTCGCCGGCGAAGTCGATGACGTTCACCGCAATCGGTTTGGCCGGGTCCGCGCCCTTGCGGATGAAATCCTGCAAGCCGGGCCCGTCCAGGGATTTGTCGGTGTGCGGGCCCGCCGTGATGACCAGTATCGAGTTGGTCTGGCCCGCGTGATAGTTGGCCTGCAGGTCTTGGTAGATCATGCGCAGCGTGGTGAACGACACCGCACCACCGGCCGACGAGTATTGCTTGTCCAGCGCGGCCATCAGCGCCGCCGAGCGGGGCTGGCCGCTGACCGGGTCGCCCAGCGGCCCGCCGGCCACCTCGGAGCGTCCCTCGTGACCGTCGAACGTCCACAGGCCCACTACGGAGGTGGGCGGCAGCGCCCTGATCTTGTCCTGAAGTGCCGCAATCACGTTCGCCAGCCGGGACTTCCCGCCTTCCTGGCCGGGCATCGACTGGTCGAGCATGATGGTCGCGGTCAGCCCGCTCGACGGGGCGGCCATGGCCTCGGCCAGCGTCGCGCGCATCGCGTCGTCACCCACCGACAGTGCCGCGGGCAAGGCCGGAAAGGTGGTGACCGGGCTGCTCGGTGGTGTGACCCCATTGACCCGGAAGCCGGCCTTGGCCAGCTTGGCGAGTTGGTCGGACTTGTGCATGAAGCGGGCGAACTCGCTGGCGGCCGAGGTCTGCTCCTGGGTCAACCACGAGCCGCTGAGCAACACCGTTGGGTAGTCGGCGACCGGCACCGGCCCGGACGGTAGCCAGGAAGCCAACGCGCCCTTGGCGTTTGGCAGTGACTGGCCGCGCTGGAAAAGCTGCTGCTCGGTGGTGATCACCGCGTGCACCGGCGTGGTCGCCGCGTCACCGGGCTTGAGCAGGGTGTTCATCGCCTCCGACAGCGAGTTGTCGGCCAGTTTCGGTTGCGCGCTCAGCAAGGCGCGCACCGCGCCGGTGCCCTGGGTCGCCGGTGCGCCGGGAGGTGCCGATGCGGCCGCTATCGCTTCCCCGGCCAAGAAGGCCGCGTCACCGTTGCCGTTCATCGGGCAGGCCAGCCGCAGCGACCCCCACGCCGGCAGGTTCACGCCGGCCAATCCGTTCGGGTTGGTTTGCAGCCCTGGCAGCGCCGCCCAGTTCTGGTTGGCCAGCGCCTGCTGAAGTTCCGGCCGGACGGCGAGCACCACCGGCGACGTCACCAGCGAGCGGCTGTCGGTGATCGTTTTCTGCGCCGTGGCCCCGGCGAGCCGCGCGGCCGAGACCGAGCTGCCCGGAATCCACAATGCCGGCTGCCCGCCCAGTTCGGCGGGCCACTTGCCGATGAAACCGTTCAGCACCGCGTCGGAGCCGGCCGGTTTGACGCTGACCACCATGCAGTGGTCACCGATCGGGCCGGCCGAGGAGTTGTAGCTTTCCGCGAACTGCTGCACGGAATCGGCGATCGACGGGTCGGCGATGACGGCGACGGTCTCCTGGCCGCCCACGCAGCGCCCAGCGGCCTTGTGCGAGCGGTTGGACAACGCGTCACCGAAGAAGCTCCACAGGATCACGGTGCCCACCACCACGATTACGGCGACGAGGGCCACGATCACGCCGATGCTGACCCCCCGGCGCCCGCCCTCGCTGCGATGGCCCCCCCGCCAATCGCCGAGTCCGCGGTGCCCGCGGCCAAACAGCGACGGCGAAGAGGCCGGCGGCTCCGAGCTCGACGGGCCCGGCTGCCGCTGCGGAAACTCCGGGTACTCGTCGGCGGCGCCGCCCGCGAACGCGTCCTCGTCGGCGTAGGGGTCCTCGCCGGCGGAGAAGTCGTCCGCGCCCGCCGGGAAATCTTCGTCGGCCGGATAGTGACCCTCGTCCGAGTGGTCCTCGGTGACGGCGTGATCGGGGCCCGGCTCGCCGCTTTCGTACGGCTCGTCGACGGAGTCCTCAGGGTCGGGCAAACTGTGCCTACCCATAGTGGCGCCCGTCGCCTTCCCGTCGATCCATCCGACTCGTTGTGAACCCGCCGCTGATCTTAGTCATCAGCGGCATCGATGCGTGGCGAGCAAGATTAAGGCACGAGCTCAATTTGACTGCGCCGCGCGGGCCTTGGCTTCGCGCCGACGGCGATGCAGGATCGGCTCGGTGTAGCCGTTGGGCTGCTGCGTCCCGGTCAGGATCAGGTCCTGGGCGGCCAGGAACGCCAGGCTGTCATCGAAGTCGGGCGCCATCGGCAGGTAGGCCGCATCCCTGGCGTTCTGCTCATCCACCAGCGGCGCCATCCGCTCCAGGCTGGCTCGCACGTCCTCCTCGGTGATCACGCCGTGGCGCAGCCAGTTGGCCAGCAACTGGCTCGAAATCCGCAGCGTGGCACGGTCTTCCATGAGCGCCACGTTGTGAATGTCGGGCACCTTCGAGCAACCGACGCCTTGGGCGACCCAGCGCACCACGTAGCCCAGGATGGACTGGCAGTTGTTGTCGACCTCCTCGCGGATCTCCTCGGGAGCCCAGGCCAGTTCTTTGGCCAGCGGGATGGTCAACAATTCGTCGATGTTGGTGCGTTTCTTGCCCGCCAGCTCCTCCTGCACGGCCCCCACATCGACGTAGTGGTAGTGCATCGCGTGCAGGGTGGCCGCCGTCGGAGAGGGCACCCACGCGGTGGTCGCGCCCGCCTTCGGCTGGCCGATCTTCTGCTCGACCATGTCGGCCATCAGCTCGGTCATCGCCCACATGCCCTTGCCGATCTGCGCCTTGCCCTTGAAGCCGGCGGCCAGCCCGATGTCGACGTTGGCGTCCTCGTAGGCCTTGATCCATGCGGTGTTCTTCATCGCGCCCTTGCGGATCATCGGACCGGCTTCCATCGACGTATGGATCTCGTCGCCGGTGCGGTCCAAGAAGCCGGTGTTGATGAACACGACCCGGTCGGCCGCGGCCTTGATGCACGCCTTGAGGTTGACGGTGGTGCGTCGTTCCTCGTCCATGATGCCGACCTTGAGGGTGGCCTGCGGCAGGTTGAGGACGTCTTCCACCCGGCTGAACAGCTCGCAGGTGAACGCGACCTCGTCGGGTCCGTGCATCTTGGGCTTGACGATGTAGATCGACCCGGTGCGGCTGTTGGCCAGCGGGCCGTTCGCGTCACCGGTCTTCAGCCCGTGGATCGCCGTCAGGCCGGTGAACAGCGCATCCATGATGCCCTCGAACACCTCGTTGCCTTCGGCATCGACGATCGCATCGTTGGTCATCAGATGCCCCACGTTGCGGACGAACAACAGGCTGCGGCCCGGCAGGGTCAGCTGGCCGTCACCGTCGGGCGTGGTGTAGGTGCGGTCCTGGTTCAGCACGCGGGTGAACGTCTTCCCGCCCTTGTCGACCTCCTCGGACAGGTCGCCCTTGTTCAGCCCGAGCCAGTTGCGGTAGCCGAGCACCTTGTCGTCGGCGTCGACGGCGGCCACCGAGTCCTCGAAGTCCATGATCGTGGTGATGGCCGACTCCAGGACCACGTCCTTGATGCCGGCGCGGTCCGTCTTGCCGATCGGCGATTCGGGGTCGACGAGGATCTCGATGTGCAATCCGTGGTTGACCAGGAGCACCGACCAGTCGGGGGCGCCGAGCTCGCCGGTGTAGCCGGCGAATTTCTCCGGGCTGGCCAGGCCGACGACGGATCCGTCGGCGGTCGTGACCTTCAGCTGGCCGTCGTCGAGGCTGAGTCCCGTCGCGTCGGCCCAGGACCCGGATTCCAGGGCCACCGCTTGGTCGAGGAAGTCGCGCGCATAGGCGATGACCTTGTCGCCGCGAACCCGGTTGTAGCTGGTGCCCTTTTCGGCGCCGTCGCTTTCGGGGATGACGTCGGTGCCGTACAGGGCGTCGTACAGCGAGCCCCAGCGCGCGTTCGCCGCGTTCAGCGCGAACCGGGCGTTGAGCACCGGCACCACCAGCTGCGGGCCCGCGGTCGTGGTGATCTCGTCGTCGACACCGGAGGTCGTGATCGTGAAATCCTCGGGTTCTGGCAGCAGATAACCGATTTCGCTAATGAACTGGCGGTACGCATCCACATCGAACGGCTCGATCACGCGGTGCCGGTGCCATTTGTCGATCTGGGCCTGCAGCTCATCGCGGCGGTTCAGCAAGTCCCAGTTCTTCGGCGTGAGGTCGGTGACGACTTTGTCGACTCCCGCCCAGAAGCTGTCCGGGTCGATATCGGTGCCGGGCAGGGCCTCGTTGTTCACGAAGTCGTAGAGCACTCGGGCGACGCGCAGGTTCCCCGCCGACACGCGATCAGTCATGTTTCTCCTCCATAATGAAGCCTCACCGAGCCACCATTGGCTCGGAGCGGCAATGTCTTCAGCGTACCGAGCAGCAGCCTGGTGAGCGTATCCGCCCAACCCGCCACACCAGGTCAGGCCACGCTGACAGCTCCAACCATGCCGCTGCGGCGAGCCCGGGGACCGAATTCCAGCAACGCGTCAGCGCGCCAGCGATCCTCCGCCCTCCAGCACTTTCTTGACTGGTAGCCGTTGAAAATCATACGGGCTCAGCACAACCCGCCCCGGCGACCAGTACCCCTACGCGTCGCGCATCGTGCCGACGAGGTCCTCAACCAGGTCTTCCATCGCCACCATCGCCACCACGTCGCCGCCCGCGTCGGTCACCAGCGCCAGATGGCTGTTGCTGCGGCGCATCCGCGACAACGCGTCGGCCAACGGCAGCGACTTGGGCAGCCGCGGCAGCGGGCGCACCATCGCCAGGTCGATCACCGTCCGTGGGTCATCACCGAGCTTCAGCATGTCCTTGATGTGCAGGTAGCCGATGAAGTCGCCGTTGACGTTCGCCACGGGAAACCGTGAGTAGCCGGTCTGGGCGAGGGCTTGTTCGACGGCGCCGACGGTGGGGCCGGTGCCCGCCGCGACCACCCGTATCGCGTGGACATCGGCGAGCGGGACCGCCACATCGCCGACGACCCGGGTGCCGATCTGCAGCGCCCGGGTGAGCCTGGTGTGTTCCTCGCGGTCCAGCAACCCTTGGGATTCCGACTCGGCGATCATCTCGCTCAGCTCGACGGGGGAGACGGTGATCTCGAGCTCCTCCTTGGGTTCCACGCCGAGCGCGCGGACCACCACGCTCGCGCATTTGTTGTAGAACACGATGAACGGCCGGGCGGCTCGCACATAGGCCAGGTAGGGCGGCACCAGCAGCATCGCCGTGCGCTCGGGACCGGCCAGCGCGATGTTCTTGGGCACCATCTCGCCCAGCAGCACGTGCAGCGTCACCACGATCGCCAGCGCGATCGCGAACGACAACGTGTGCAGCAGTGCCGGGGGAATGCTGGTCAGCCCCAGCGCCGTGCGCAGCAGGTCGGAGACCGCTGACTCGCCGATCCGCCCGAGCAGCAGCGAGGCGGCCGTGATTCCTAGCTGGGCCCCGGCCAGCATGGCCGGGAGTTGCTCCCCGGCGCGCATCACCGTGACCGCCCGGGCCTTGCCCTGCTCGGCGAGCGCTTCGAGGCGGTCGCGCCGGGCGGAGATCAACGAGAACTCCGCCCCGACGAAGAAGGCGTTGACGCCGATCAGCAGGATCGCCAGCAGCACGCCCAGGGTGTTGTTCATCGGTGCCCCCCTGCCGCCGGGCTCTCGCCGTGACCCCGAAGCTCGATCAACTCCAGCAGGTCGATCCGGCGCCCCTCCATCCGGATCACGGTCGCTTGCCAGCGCGGCGAGGTTTCCAGCAGCCCGTCGGCGTCCAAGGCCGGCAGCTTCACCGTTTCGCCGGCCACCGGGATGTGGCCGAATTCGCGCAGCGCCAGCCCGCCGATGGTCTCGTAGGGTCCTTCCGGGGCCCGGAAGCCGGTGGCGCTGGCCACCTCGTCGATGCGCAGCAGACCCGAGACGCGCCAGCCGGTGCCGGCCGCCACCACATCCGGAGTGGCGTCGTCGTGTTCGTCGCGGACATCGCCGACGATCTCTTCGATCAGGTCCTCCACGGTCACCATGCCCGCGGTGCCGCCGTATTCGTCGACGACCATCGCGGTCTGCAGGCTGTTGGCGCGGATCTCGGCCATGACGGCGTCGCCGTCCAGCGTCGACGGCACCACCGGAACGGGCTGCGCCACCGTGGTCAGCGGCGTGCGCGCCCGGTCGGCCACCGGAATCGCGAGCACCTGTTTGACGTGCACGATGCCGACGGTTTCGTCGAGGTCGCCGTCGACGATGGGGAATCGGGAGAAGCCGGACTCGGCGGCCGCGGCCATCAGGTCGGCGACCGTGTCGTCGGTCTGCAGCGCCACGATCTTCGACCTGGGCGTCATGAGTTCCTCGGCGGTCAGGGTGCCGAACTGCAGAGACCGCCGCACCAGCGACGCGGTGGCCGCATCCAGGGAGCCGCTGCGCGCCGAAGAACGCACCAGCGACAGCAGTTCCTGCGGCGACCGCGCCGATCGCAGCTCTTCGGCCGGCTCGATGCCCAGCTGGCGCACGATCCAGTTCGCCGCACCGTTCGTGAGTCGGATCGCCGGGGTGAAGAGCAGCGAGAACAACAGCTGAATGCCCACCACGGCCCGCGCGGTGGATAGCGGTCGGGCGACGGCAAGGTATTTCGGGACCAGCTCGCCGAACACCATCGACACCGAGGTGACGATGACCAACGCTAGGAACGCCATGATCGCGTCGGCCACCTTGTCGGGTATCCCGATCGCGTCAAACCACGGGTGCGGCAGGTCGGCCAGCATCGGATCGGTCAGGTAACCGGCCGCCAGTGTGGTGGCGGAGATGCCCAATTGAGCCCCGGACAGCTGGAACGACAGCTTGTGGTGGGCGCGCCGGATCGCGCGGTCGCGGCGTCCGCCGCCGCGTGCGTTGGCCTCGACCGCGCTGCGGTCCAGCGTCGTGAGTGAGAACTCGGCGGCAACGAAGATCGCGTTGCCGAAGATGAGCACCGCGATGGCCAAGACACTGATCACGGTGACGGTGACGTTCATGGGTCACGCCGCCCGTTGGCCGCTTGCCCTGTCCGGCTCGCCGGGGAAGGCTCCGCATCGGGCGGCTCGTCCGACGGCTGCCTCGCCCGGAAGCCCATGGCCTGCACGGGTGCCTGCGGCACGTCGATCCCTTCGCTGCCTGAAACCGGTGCGGACGCGGTCGCCTCCGTTGCTGACTCATGGTAGCCCGGTCCGCCCCGCCATCGGTCAACGACCGTTTTCGCCGGTGCTCCGCCCGGCACCCGGCGACCCGACTATGGGTTGCCTAACCTTACTAGGTAGGCTCTGCGCACTATGGCGTCCGAAGCCCCACCCGAAACCCAATCAGCCCAGGCCCTTCCGCGCGAGCGCTTCGGCTTCACCGACGAGATAGCGCGCATAGCCCGGCCGCCGGTCCCCTCGCTGGATCCGCCCTTCGCGCTGCGCGTCGCGCAACGCGAGGACGCGGGCGTCGTGTCGGAGTGGATGAACCGCCCGCACCTCGCGGCGGCCTGGGAATACGACTGGCCCACTCCGCGGTGGGAGCGGCATCTGGGCGCACAGCTGGACGGAACCTATTCGCTGCCGCTGGTCGGCAGCATCCGCGGAAAAGATTGCGCTTACCTCGAATTATACTGGGGTGCAAAGGATTTGATCTCCCATTACTACGATGCCCAGCCCTATGATCTGGGGCTGCACGCCGCCATCGCCGACGTGGCCCTGGTGAACCGGGGGCTGGGCCCGATGCTGTTGCCGCGGATCGTCGCCAGCGTCTTCTCCGTGGAGCCCCGCTGCTGGCGCGTCTTGTTCGACCCCGATCAGCGCAACACCACGGCCCGTCGACTGTGCGAGCGCGCCGGATGCACGTTCCTCGGCGAGCACGACACGAGAAACCGGTGCATGGCGCTCTACGCGTTGCAACGTCCGGCGCCTGGCCCGGGCGACGAGCGCGTCGGTGGGTCCCGAGCGTCGATGTGATCGGCGGGGGGATAGCGACGCGGCGCGTCACCAACCCAACGGCAGCGGATGGCCTTCGGTGAAGCCCGCGGTCGACTGCACCCCGACGACGGCCCGCTCGTGCAGGTCGGCCAGGTTCGCCGCGCCGACGTAAGTGCACGTGCTGCGCACGCCCGAGATGATGTGGTCGATCAAATCCTCGACGCCGCCGCGGTCAGGGTCCAGCTCCATCCGCGACGTCGAAATGCCTTCCTCGAACAGCGCTTTGCGGGCACGATCGAACGCGGTGTCTGCGGCGCTGCGGGCGACGACCGCCCGCTTGGACGCCATGCCGTAGCTCTCCTTGTAGGGCTGGTCGTCGCGGTCACGCATCAGGTCTCCGGGTGATTCATAGGTGCCCGCGAACCACGACCCGATCATCACGTTGGACGCCCCGGCGACCAGCGCCAGCGCCACGTCCCGCGGATGCCGGACGCCGCCGTCGGCCCAGACATGCCCCCCTAATTGCCTTGCCGCCGAGGCGCATTCGACCACGGCCGAGAATTGCGGGCGGCCCACGGCGGTCATCATCCGGGTGGTGCACATCGCCCCCGGCCCGACGCCGACCTTGACGATGTTCGCCCCGGCGCCGAGCAGGTCGCGGGTGCCTTCCGCCGAGACGACGTTGCCCGCCACCAGCGGCACACCGAGCTCGAGCGATGAGACCGTGCGGATCGCGTCGAGCGTCTTGACCTGGTGCCCGTGCGCGGTATCGATGACGAGCACGTCGACACCCGCCTCGACCAGGGAGCGCGCCCTGGCCCCCACATCGCCGTTGATGCCGACGGCCGCGCCCACCCGCAGCCGCCCGTCGGCGTCGATCGCCGGCGTGTACAGGCCGGTCCGGACGGCCCCGGTGCGGGTCAGCACGCCGGCCAGCGTGCCGTCCGCGTTCGCCACCACGGCGACCCCGATCGGGGCGTGCTCGAGCAGGTCGAAGACCTTGCGCGGCTCGGTGCCGATCGGTGCGGTGACGAAGTCGGTGGTCGCGACGTCACGCACCCGGGTGAAGCGGTCCACGCCGAGGCAGCACGATTCGCTCACCAAGCCCATCGGGCGGCCCTCGAAGACCACGACGGCGACCCCGTGCGCGCGCTTGTGGATCAGCGCGGTCGCGTCGGACACCGAATCGTCGGGCGCCAGCACCACCGGGGTGTCCAGAACCAGGTCACGGCTCTTGACGAACTCCAGCGTCTGCTGCACCGCGGTGATCGGCAGATCCTGCGGCAGGATGACCAGGCCGCCCCGCCGCGCGATGGTCTCCGCCATCCGCCGCCCGGCCACCGCGGTCATGTTGGCGACCACGACCGGAATCGTGGTGCCCGAACCGTCGTTGGTGGATAGGTCGACATCGAAGCGCGACGCGACCTCCGACCGGTTCGGCATGATGAAGACGTCGTTGTAGGTCAGGTCGTACCCGGGCCGATGCCCGTCCAGAAATCTCATCGCCGTCGCTTCGCCCCCTCGTGTCCGCTAGTAGTACCCGGCTAGGCGGGTACTTCGCTGCGGTCTCCGCTCCACAGCGTGTGGAAGCGCTTGTCCGGGTCGTCGTCGATCCGGCCGTAGGTGTGGGCGCCGAAGAAGTCCCGCAAGCCCTGGGTCAGTGCCGCGGGCAACCGCTCGGTGCGCAGCGCGTCGTAGTAGGACAGCGCGGAGGAGAAGCCGGGGATCGGGATGCCCAGCTGCGTGGCGGTCACCACGACGCGGCGCCAACCGTCGACCGCGGCCTCGATCGCGCTGCGGAAGTAGGGCGCGACGATCAGCGTCGGCAGGTCGGGGTCTTCATCGAACGCTTCTTTGATGCGGTTGAGGAACTTCGCCCGGATGATGCAGCCGCCGCGCCAGATGGTGGCCAGGTCGCCCGGCGTGATGCCCCAGTCGTATTCGGCGCTGCCGGCCTGAATCTGGTTGAACCCCTGCGCATACGCGATGATCTTGGACGCGTAGAGGGCTTGACGCACGTCCTCCACGAACTGCCGCGCGTCGGTGGGCTTGACGCCCAGGTCGCCCGAGGCCAACCCCGTGGTGGCCCTGCGCTGGGTCACCGAACCCGACAGCGCGCGGGCGAACACGGCCTCGGCGATACCGGTGACGGGCACGCCGAGGTCCAGGGCCGACTTCACCGTCCAGCGTCCGGTGCCCTTCTGCTCGGCTTCGTCCAGAATCAGGTCCACCAGCGGCTTGCCCGTCTTCGCGTCGGTCTGGCGAAGCACCTGCGCGGTGATCTCGACGAGGAAGCTGTCCAGGTCGCCCTTGTTCCAGTCGTCGAACACGTCGGCGATCTGCTCGGCGCTCTTGCCGAGGCCGTCGCGCAGCAGCTGGTATGCCTCGCCGATCAGCTGCATGTCGGAGTACTCGATGCCGTTGTGCACCATCTTGACGAAGTGACCGGCACCGTCGGGGCCGATGTGGGTGCAGCACGGGACGCCGTCGACGTGGGCGGAGATCTCCTCGAGCAGCGGCCCGAGGGACTTGTACGACTCCGCGGGACCGCCCGGCATGATCGACGGGCCGTTGAGCGCGCCTTCCTCACCGCCCGAGATCCCGGCGCCGACGAAGTGCAGGCCCCGTTCGCGCATCGCCTTCTCGCGTCGAATGGTGTCGGTGTAAAGGGCGTTTCCGCCGTCGATGATGATGTCGCCCTTTTCCATGGCGTCGCCGAGCTCATTGATGACGGCATCGGTGGGGTCGCCGGCCTTGACCATGATGAGCACCCGCCGCGGCTTCTCCAAGGCGTCCAAAAACTCCGCGATGGTGTCCGACCGCACGAACTTGCCCTCGTCACCGTGCTCTTTGAGCAGCGCGTCGGTTTTCGCGATCGACCGGTTGTGCAGCGCCACCGTGTAGCCGTGCCGGGCGAAATTGCGAGCGATGTTCGAACCCATCACCGCCAGGCCGGTGACGCCGATTTGCGCGGTAGCGGTGTTTGAATCCGACGAACCCATGTCTTCGCCTCTCAAGTCGCAGAACGTTGCCGAAAAGTTTTCCGTCACACTGTGGCACAGCGGGCAGGCGTCCGCCCGGGGTGATGGCGCTGGCGTTGCGTCAGACGTTGAACAGGCGCCGCAGCTCCGTGAGCCACGGTACGGCCAACGCGACGGTGGGCACCACGAACACGGCTACCGCGGCCAGGTATGCGCCCGCCGAGAGCGCCAGGCTGTTGCCACCCCCGCAGAGCCGGCGCACGCGGACCACGGTGCTGGTGCCGCCCGCGGCCAATGCGCCCGACGGCGCCCGACCGGACGCGCAGGCAACCAGCGCCCGCGCCAGGGGAGCGCGACCCGCCGCGCGCACGGCGGCGTCATCGGCGAGCAGCTCGACGAGCAGTTGTACCGCGTTGAGCGCGTTCGCGCTGCGCACCAGCCGCGGGAACGCGGCGTGCACCGCGGTGAAGGCTTCCAGAACGAGGTCGTGTCGGGCTCGCAGGTGAGCCCGCTCGTGGGTGAGGATCGCCGCCACTTCGGCATCGGCGAGCGTGTTCAGCGCCCCCTCGCTGACCACCACCCGGCTGCGCACGCCAGGCAGGCAGTAGGCAAGCGGCTGGGCAACATCCAGTACGCGAAGATCGCGTGTCCGGGCACACGGCTGGGGAAGCGCCGCGTCGTGGCCGACTCCGACCAGATCGACCACCATCCGGTGGTGGGCCCGCCGTCGGCGATTGCCGATGGCCACCCGAACAACGGCAACCATCAATCGGCCGCCGACCAGCACGGTCAGCGCGAAGACACTGACATATGCCGCCCACAGCGGCCACCCGAGCCGGCCGGCGGCGCCGATGATGCTGGCACTGGGCCGCCCGTCGGGACCGGGCATGAGCAGCCGAGTGGCGATCGCGATGCCGGCGCTGAACGCCGACAGGACCGCGGCCAGCGCGATGGCCTGCCACAACACCATCGCGGCGCGCGGAGCGTGTAGCGGCCAGCTCGCGCGTGCCAACAAAGCCGGCACCGGGCCGACCAGCAGCACCGCGAGGATGGTGAAGGCCAGCGCGGACACGCTGTCAGTCTCCCTCAGTCCTCCGCCGACGCGCCAGCGGATGGCCCGTTATTGCGCTGATTGGCTTCCAGTTCGGCGAGCGCTCGCCGAAGCGCGTCGGCCTCGTCGGCGCCCACCCGCTCGACGAAATGGACGAGCGCGGCCTGCCTGCCGCCGGGATCTTCGGCCTGGGACAGCGCGTCGACCATGAGCCCGGCGACGAGCTCGTCGCGGCCGTGCACGGGTGCGTATCGGTGAGCCCGGTCGTCACGGATCTGGGAGACCAGATTCTTCTTGGCCAGCCGTTGCAGCACGGTCATGATCGTCGTGTACGCAAGGTCGCGTCGCGCGGATAGCGCGTCATGGACCTGGCGGACCGTTTGAGGTTCCGGTGTGGACCACAAGTGATCCATCACGGCGCGTTCCAGATCCCCCAGCCGGGTCAGTTTCGCCATAGTGCGTTCTCTCCTGAGCGTCGACAACATCTTACTCCGGCTTACTACCGACGGTCGTACCGAAGCTTTCTCACCGCGCCGCCGAATAGGCGCTTGCTAAATTAGGGCAGCCTTGCCTATGCTAACCCAGTCGAGCGAACAACGACCGCGGCAGGGTCCTGAGGGCTGCAGTGACCCCCGGTCTACTCGATCGGCGGGCCCCGTGCCCCAGCGGCACGGGGCTCAGCCGTTTCTCGGGCAAGCGTCCCGCCGCGAGCGCCTTCCCCGACCGATGGTGTAAACACAGAACGTGCCACAGCCTCCGCAAACGACCACCCCGCAGGATTTCACCGCGCCCTTCGATCAGGAGATCGGGCTGCAATTCACCGAACTCAGCCCCGACGGCGCGCGGGCCGAACTCGAGGTCACCCCCAAACTTTTGCAGCCGATGGGCCTCGTGCACGGCGGCGTCTATTGCTCGATCATCGAAAGCATGGCCAGCGTGGCCGCCTACACCTGGCTCGCCACCCGCGGCGGCGGAAACGTCGTGGGAGTCAACAACAACACCGACTATCTGCGCTCCATCGGCTCCGGCATGGTGTACGGCACCGCCGAACCGATCCACCGCGGCCGGCGCCAACAGTTGTGGCTGGTCACCATCACCGACGCCGACGACCGGGTGGTCGCCCGCGGCCAAGTGCGGCTGCAGAACCTCGAGGCGTAGCCGAACCGGGGTTAAGTGGAGCGCCCCCGACGCCCGGCTTGACGTATTGCGGCTGGCCGGTTAGCTCGCCCGCTTGGCGGTCGCCGGGCGCTTGGATTCGGCCGCGAGCACCGCCAGCTGTTCGAGGCGGGTGCGGGCAAACGCCTGCTGCTCGGTGATGGTCAGCTGGCCGCGCCGGGTGCTCAGGAAGGTCACCGTCCACGACAGCAGCGTGCTGACCTTGGTCTTGAAGCCGACCAAGTAGACCAGGTGCAGCACCAGCCACATCAACCAGGCGATGAAGCCGCTGAACTCCAACGGTCCGACCTTGGCCACCGCGGAAAACCGCGAAACGGTGGCCATGGACCCCTTGTCGAAGTACTGGAACGGCTCACGCTCTGCCGGATTAGCTCCGCCGAGTTCGGCTTTGATCGTGTTGGCGGCGTACTTGGCGCCCTGGATCGCGCCCTGCGCCACGCCAGGAACGCCCTCGACGGCGGCCATGTCGCCGACCACGAACACGTTGAGGTGCCCCGGGATCGACAGATCGGGCAGCACCTTGACCCGGCCGGCCCGGTCGAGTTCCACCGCCGACTGCTCGGCCAGGTCTCGGCCCAGCCCGCTCGCCTGCACGCCCGCGGACCACACCTTGCACGCGGATTCGATGCGCCGGATGGTGCCGTCGGAGTCCTTGACCGTGATGCCGTTGCGGTCGACGTCGGTGACCATCGCCCCCAGCTGGATCTCCACGCCCATCTTCTCCAGGCGGTCGCGCGCCCGCGTACCCAGCTTGTCGCCGAACGGCGGCAGCACGGCGGGAGCGGCGTCGAGCAGGATCACTCGCGCCTTGGTGGAGTCGATGCCACGGAACGAGCCCTTAAGCGTGTGTGCCGCCAATTCCGCGATCTGTCCGGCCATTTCGACGCCGGTGGGGCCCGCGCCGATGACGGTGAACGTCAGCAGCTTGGCCCGCCGTTCCGGATCACGCGACCGTTCGGCTTGTTCGAACGCGCTCAAGATCCGTCCGCGCACCTCCAGTGCGTCGTCGATCGACTTCATGCCGGGCGCGAACTCGGCGAAGTGGTCGTTGCCGAAGTACGACTGTCCCGCGCCGGCGGCGATAATCAGGCTGTCGTAAGGGGTTTCGTAGGTGTGGCTGAGCAAATCGGATACGACGAACTTTCGGGCCAAGTCGATATGCGTGACGTCACCGAGTAGCACCTGGACGTTGCGCTGCCTGCGCAGCACGACGCGGGTGGGCGGGGCGATGTCGCCTTCGGACACGATCCCCGTCGCCACCTGGTACAGCAACGGCTGGAACAGGTGGTGGGTGGTGCGCGCGATCAGTTTGATGTCGACATTGGCGTGCTTGAGTTTCTTTGCCGCGTTGAGCCCACCGAATCCCGAACCGATGATGACGACTTGGTGGCGACGTTCGGTCCCAGCTGTGGATTCTGTTGGGGGGCTCATGTTTCCGCTGCTCCTGACGGGGGCTTTTGGACACGCGACGGCAGTTAGCCACAACGCTAGTCAGGCGGATACCCGGAAACCTAATTGATAAGCATGTGTTGTTTGCAACACTAACGGTGTACCGGGGCGAAATGCCTGGTGGGCGGCGGTCACTGTGGCGCAGTTATCAGCCTATCGGCACGAAGCCGTCGTCACTGGCTGGAGCCCTCTCCGGCGCAGTGGTCGTGGCCTTCCTGGATTGCTCCGCCGGGGGCGCGTCCTAGCGCCGCCGCCTCCGCTTCTTCGCGTGTCGGACCCCAGCCCCCAAAGTATCTGGATTTGGCCGCGTTCAATACGAGCGCCACGCACCCACCCTGGCCGCTGGCCAGCAGACGACAGTCGCTGATGCTCTTGCGGCACGTGTCCATTACCGCCTTCTCCGCCGCGCCTTGGCTGGATGCTCCGTCGGCGATGTTGATGCGGCCGGTGGAGTCCGAGATCGCCATCGCGATCCAGTTGTTGTCGGCATGCGCGATCGGGGGTGCGGCGAATGCCACACCGGCCGCGATCACCGCGAGGGCTCGTTTCTTCATTGCCGTCCCGGCCCTTTTCTTCTGCGCTGCGCCGCGGTGGCGCAGGTAAACGCTGCTACACGGAAGTATTACCGCGGCGCGACTAATCCGCGACCCCACACGGGCGGCGTCAGCGGCTACAGGCCGACGACCGGGCGCAGCGCTTCACCCACGGCGCTGATCACGCCGGGGGTGTAGAAGGGCAGGTTGATGATCACACCGTCGATGCCGGCGTCGAGCACCTTCGTATTGATCTGGTCGGCGACCGAGTCGGGGCCGCCGACCACCATGCGCTGCGTCATCTCGGCCGGAACCTGATCCGGTTTCGCGTTCTCGTCGACCAGCACCGTGGTCAGCGTGCTGGTTTCCAGCGTCGCCGGGTCACGACCGATGTCCTCGCAGCGCCGCCGCACAACCTCCAACTTGCCTGGCAGCTCGTCGAATCCGGCGATTACGTTGAGGTGATCGAAGTGGCGTGCGGCGAGGGGGATTGTCTTCTTCTCACCGCTGCCGCCGATCATCAGCGGAATGTGGTCGCGGAAGCGCGGATTCGCGAGCGCCTCGCGTACCCGGTACCACTTGCCCGAGAAGGTGGGCCGCTCGCCCTCGATCATCGGGAGGATGATCTGCAGCGCCTCCTCGAGGCGGTTGAACCTGTCGGTGAAGGTGCCGAATTCGAAACCCAGTTGGTCGTGTTCGAGTTCGAACCAGCCGGCGCCGATCCCCAGGATCGCGCGGCCCTGGCTGACCACATCGAGGGTGGTGATGGTCTTCGCCAGTAGGGCCGGATTCCGGTAGGTATTGCCGGTTACCAAGGTGCCCAACTGAACTCGTTCGGTGGCGGTGGCCAGCGCGCCCAGGGCGGTGTAGGCCTCCACATCGGCTGGTCGGGATCGCCCAGCATCGGTAGTTGGTAGAAGTGGTCCATCACGAAGACGGAGTCGAAACCAGCGGATTCGGCCTCGCGGGCCTGAGCCAGAACAGTGGGGAAGAGTTCCTCCACCCCGGTGCCGTAAGAGAAGTTGGGGATCTGCAAACCGAGTCGAATCGCCACGCGATCTACCGTAGTGCGGCGCGGCGCGCGACGGTACGGCTCGGCCTTGGATTACGCCCTCAGCCGAACTGCGCGAGCGCGCCGTGGCTGACGTGCAGCGTCTGACCGGTGATGTGGCGGGCAGCGGGGGTGGTCAGGAACAGCGCCAAACGGGCGACCTCGACGGCGACCGACGGGGGCGTGCGGGAGAGTCCGTCGTAGCCGGGCTGGGCGCTGCGCCCGCTGGCCACGGCGTTGACCGTGATGCCGCGCGTGCCGAAAACGCTCGCCTGTCCCGCGACCCAATTCGACAGGGTCGCTTTGATCGCGGCGTCGACGCTTCCGGCCGCCGGGTTCTCGGGCACCACGCTGATGATGGAGCCACCCGAGCGCAGGTGATCACCGACGGTCTGCACCGTCAGCACCGCCGAAAGCACGGTGGCGTCCAAGGCATTCCGCCACGCATTGGCCGTGTCGGCGATCGAGTAGGTGCGCGGGTCGCCCGCTTCCCAGGAGGGCGCCGGCACGTTGACGATGGTGTCCAGGTGGTGGGGGAACAGGGCACGGGCCTCGGTCAGGCTCGCCGGGTCGGTGGTGTCGCAGACGATCGCGTCCACGTCCAATTCCTTGGCGGCGATCTCCAGGTCGCTGCGCCGCGCACCCACGAGGGTCACCTTGTGACCGTCATCGCGGAAGCCTTCGGCCACTGTGCGCCCCAGTTCGGTGTCTCCGCCGGTGACCAGCACCTCCACTGCCATGACCTCCTCGTGTTCAACGTTGAACCCAGACCCGGGCAGTTCCGTGTGGCCAACTACATGACCGCTAAGGGGACCTGCCTGGGATCTCGGCGCGTTATGGCATCAATCCATGTCGATGTTACTGGACAGTAGCTAGTCGGGGAAATCCTTGACGCCACGACGCGCGGATCATTTGCGTAACTATTCGGCCGGCACTTTTTTGCGACGATTTAGCCCGCAATCGGTCCGCATCGTCGGCGGGTTAGGGTGCAAGCATGCGGCGGATCGGGATCCTGGCCGGTGTGGTGTCGACGATGCTGACGGCGGTCCTGGCCGGATGCGGTCCGAATTCCGCCCCTCGGCGTCCGGGAAAGTGGTGGTGTTCGCCGCCGCCTCGCTCAAGCCCGCGTTCACGCAGATCAGTGCGCAGTTCAAAGCCCAAAATGCGGGCAGCAAAGTCGAATTCGAGTTCGCGGGTTCTTCGGAACTGGCGACTCAGTTGACGCAGGGCGCGACCGCCGACGTCTTCGCATCGGCGGACGCCGCACAGATGGACACGGTCGCCAAGGCCGGCTTGCTGTCCGGCAGCCCGACCAACTTCGCCACGAACACGCTGGTGATCGTCACCGCACCGGGCAACCCCAAGAAGGTCGGATCCTTCGCCGACCTCGCGCGGCCGGGGCTGGGCGTGGTGATCTGCCAGAAGCCGGTGCCGTGCGGATCGGCGACCCAGCGCATCGAAGACAGCACGGGGGTCCACCTCAACCCGGTCAGTGAGGAACTGAGCGTGACGGATGTCCTCAACAAGGTCACCACCGGGCAGGCGGACGCCGGGCTGGTGTACGTCACCGACGCCCGCAGCGCCGGGAACAAGGTGACGACCGTCAGCTTCCCGGAGGCTTCCGGGGCGGTGAACGTCTACCCGATCGCGGTGTTGAAGAACGCGCCGCAATCAACGTTGGCGCAAAGATTCGTGGCCATGGTGACGTGACGCCGGTCAAAAGATCTTGGCCCGGGCCGGCTTTGCCAAACCCTGAACCGTGCACCGGCCTGCGGATCTGCCGCGGTGGGTTTACGTTCCTGCCGCCGTGGGGACCGTGTTCGTGGTACTGCCGCTGGTGGCGATCGCGATCAAGGTCGACTGGCCGAATTTCTGGTCGCTGATCACCAGCGCCTCGTCCAGGACGGCGCTGTTGCTGAGCCTGAAGACCGCCGCCGCCAGCACCGCCCTGTGCGTGCTGTTGGGGGTGCCGATGGCGTTGGTGCTGGCCCGCAGCACGGCGCGCCCGGTGCGGCTTGCTGCGACCGCTGATCCTGCTGCCGCTGGTGCTGCCGCCGGTGGTGGGCGGCATCGCGTTGCTCTACGCGTTCGGCCGGCTGGGATTGATCGGGCAGTACCTGGAGGCCGCCGGCGTCAGCATCGCGTTCAGCACCACCGCGGTGGTGTTGGCGCAGACGTTCGTCTCGCTGCCGTTTCTGGTGATCTCCCTGGAGGGCGCCGCCCGGACCGCCGGAGCCGACTACGAGGTGGTGGCCGCGACGCTGGGCGCGCGACCCAGCACGGTCTGGTGGCGGGTGACCTTGCCGCTGCTGCTGCCGGGCCTGGTGTCGGGGGCGGTGCTGGCGTTCGCCCGCTCGCTGGGGGAGTTCGGCGCGACGCTGACGTTCGCCGGTTCCCGGCAGGGCGTCACCCGAACGCTGCCGCTGGAGATCTACCTGCAGCGGGTGACCGACGCCGACGCGGCGGTGGCGTTGTCGATCCTGCTGGTGGCGGTGGCGGCGCTGGTGGTGCTGGGGCTGGGCGCCCGCCGGC
This sequence comes from uncultured Actinomycetota bacterium, assembly GCA_963850895.1. Classification (GTDB taxonomy): domain Bacteria; phylum Actinomycetota; class Actinomycetes; order Mycobacteriales; family Mycobacteriaceae; genus Mycobacterium. The sequence continues at coordinate 119,079 of CAWKNK010000023.1, forward strand.
TGACCGGGACCGAAGCGGGGTAGCGGGGCCATGAGCGAATTACAGCTGCGCGCCGTCGTGGCGGACCGCCAGCTGGACGTGGAGTTCTCGGTATCGGCAGGCGAAGTGCTCGCGGTCCTCGGGCCCAACGGCGCGGGCAAGTCGACCGCACTGCATGTCATCGCCGGACTGGTCCGCCCGGATCACGGGTTCGTGCGGTTCGGGGATCGGGTGCTGACCGACACCGCGGCCGGGGTGGACGTGGCAACCCACGACCGCCGCGTCGGCCTGTTGTTGCAGGACCCGTTGTTGTTCCCGCACATGAGCGTCGGCGCCAACGTGGCCTTCGGGCCGCACAGCCGTCGCGGGTGGCTTCGGCCGGCCCGGGCCGCGGCGAAGGCGACGGCGCGGCGCTGGCTGCGCGAGGTGGACGCCGAGCGGCTCGCCGACCGGAAGGCGCGGCAGCTGTCCGGCGGTCAAGCCCAGCGGGTCGCGATCGCTCGGGCGCTGGCCGCCGAACCCAACGTGTTGCTCCTCGACGAGCCGCTGACCGGTCTCGACGTGGCCGCGGCCGCGGGGATCCGCGCGGTGTTGCGCGGCGTGGTCAGCCGAACCGGCTGCGCGGTCGTCCTGATAACGCACGACCTGCTCGACGTGTTCACGCTTGCGGATCGGGTGCTGGTGCTCGAGGCCGGCAAGATTGCCGAGATCGGCCCGGTTCCCGACGTGCTCACGGCGCCGCGCAGCCACTTCGGGGCTCGCATCGCGGGCATCAACCTGGTCAACGGGACCGTCGCCCCCGACGCGTCGCTGCGCGCCCACTCCGGCGCGCGCTGGCACACCGCCCCCACGCCGCAGGGGGGCGACGAGCTCGCCACGGGGCGGAACGCCATCGCGGTCTTCCCGCCGACGGCGGTGGCGGTTTATCGGCAGCAACCGCACGGCAGCCCACGCAACACGGTCCAGGTGACGGTGGCGGAGATGGATCTTCGCGGGTCGGCGGTGCTGGTGCGCGGCGAGCAGCAACCCGACGGCGCCCCTGGCCTGGCCGCCGAGATCACGGCCGACGCCGCCTCGGAGCTGCGGCTGGCGCCCGGTGAGAAGGTGTGGTTCTCCGTCAAAGCTCACGAGGTGGCGTTGTATCCGGCGGCGCACTGAGAGCTGGAATTCGGCGACCTGGCCGCGCGGCAGGTTGCACATCGGCAACATCGGCAAAACCGCGCGGCAATTGTCCGCAAGGCATCCTTGCGTCACAGCGGTAACACGGTAGGTTCGTCGCCATGGACCAGGTGGAACCCAACTCGACACGTCGTAAAGGCCTGTGGGCGACGCTGGCGATAGCCACGGTGACCAGTGTCAGCGCCGTCACGATCGCATTGCCGGCGACCTCGAACGCCGACCCGGAGGTCCCAACCCCGGTCCCGCCGACCACGACGACGGCCCCACCTCCGGCGCCCGGCGCGCCTCCGGCACCAGTCGATCCCAACGCGCCACCCCCGCCGCCGGCCGACCAGAACGCGCCGCCGCCACCTCCCGTCGACCCGAACGCCGGGCGGATCGCCAACGCCGTGGGTGGCTTCAGCTATGTCCTTCCCCCGGCTGGGTGGAATCGGACGCTTCCCACCTCGACTACGGCTCGGCGCTGCTGAGCAAGACGACGGGGCAGCCGCCGCTGCCCGACCAGCCGCCGCCGGTCGCCAACGACACCCGCATCGTGATGGGCCGGTTGGACCAGAAGCTTTACGCCAGTGCCGAAGCCAACAACTCCAAGGCCGCGGTGCGGCTGGGCTCGGACATGGGTGAGTTCTTCCTGCCGTATCCGGGCACCCGCATCAACCAGGAATCCACCCCGCTCACCGGCGCCAATGGGGTCACCGGCAGCGCGTCCTACTACGAGGTCAAGTTCAGCGACGCGTCCAAGCCCAACGGCCAGATTTGGACGGGCGTGGTCGGGCTGCCCGCGGCGAACACGCCCAACGGCGGACCGCCGCAACGCTGGTTCGTGGTGTGGCTCGGGACGGCGAACGACCCGGTGGACAAGGGCGCGGCCAAGGCGCTGGCCGAGTCGATCCAACCCTGGGCGGCGCCCGCCCGCACCGGCAGCCGGAGCCCCGCCGGCTCCGGGCGCCCAGCCCGCGCCAGGAGCTCCGGCCCCGCTCCGGCCCCGGGAGCGCCGGCGCCCGCGCCCGCTCCAGCGCCGGCGGGAGAGGTCAGCCCCACCCCCACGCCGGCACCGCAGCGGACACAATCGGCCTGACCGCTCCATCGGGGCGTCAGGATGATGCGCCAACCGTCTCCTAATCGAACCTTTTTCGTTACGCAAAGCGGGTATACCGAAATGACGGCCCGGCAACTCGCTGGGCTTTGCCAGCGATTGCAAGGAGACCCGCATGGGCGTCATGGCAGCTACCGAATACTTGGCTCTGAACCTGAACGGAAAGACTGGTATCGGCTGGATTGGGTACATCATCATCGGCGGCATAGCCGGTTTCTTCGCGAGCAAGGTCGTCAAGGGCGGTGGGTCCGGGATCCTGATGGACATCGTGATCGGGGTTGTCGGCGCCTTCGTTGCAGGCCTCGTTCTTAATCTTGTGGGTGTGGACGTCAATAGCGGCGGGTATTGGTTTACCTTCTTTGTCGCCCTGGGGGGCGCAATCGTGCTGCTATGGATCTCGCGACTGGTGCGCAGGACTTAATCGGCTTAACCCGTTGCGGCCGTGGCGGTTAGCGGCATGATGGACGGATGGCTCCACCGCTAACCACCACCATGCGCGCATGGCGGGTGCGTCAGCCCGGGCCGATGGACACCGGCCCGCTCGAGCAAGTCACCACCGACGTGCCGCGCCCCGCGCCGTCGGAGTTGCTGGTCGCCGTGCGAGCCTGCGGGGTGTGCCGCACCGACCTCCACGTCACCGAGGGCGACCTGCCCGTGCACCGCGACCGGGTCACGCCCGGCCACGAGGTGGTCGGTGAAGTCGTCGAGGTCGGCGCCGAGGCCGGCGACGGGTTTCGGGTGGGGGACCGGGTGGGGATCGCCTGGCTGCGCCACACCTGCGGCGTGTGCAAGTACTGCCGCCGAGGCGATGAGAACCTGTGCCCCCAGTCCCGCTACACCGGATGGGACGCCGACGGCGGCTACGCCGAATTCGCCACCGTTCCCGCGGCTTTCGCGCACCCCTTGCCGTCGGGTTACAGCGACAGCGAGCTGGCGCCGCTGCTGTGCGCGGGGATCATCGGGTACCGCTCGCTGCTCCGCGCCGAGCTGCCCCCGGGCGGACGGCTCGGGCTTTACGGCTTCGGCGGCAGCGCCCACATCACCGCGCAGGTCGCGTTGGCGCAGGGCGCCGAGGTGCACGTGATGACCCGCGGGGACGAGGCGCGCAAGCTGGCGCTGGAACTGGGCGCTGCGTCGGCGCAGGGCGCGGCCGATCCGCCGCCGGTGCCGCTGGATGCCGCGATCCTGTTCGCGCCGGTCGGTGATCTGGTGCTGCCCGCGCTGGAAGCGTTGGACCGCGGCGGCACCTTGGCGATCGCCGGCATCCACCTGTCCGATATCCCGGCCCTCAACTACCAGCGTCACCTGTTCCAGGAACGCGAGGTCCGTTCGGTCACGTCCAACACCCGGGCCGACGCGCGGGCGTTCCTGGACTTCGCGGGCAAGCACCACATCGAGGTGACCACGCCGGAATACCCGCTGGGCCAAGCGGATCGGGCGTTGGCCGATCTCAGCGCGGGCCGCATCGCCGGTGCGGCGGTGCTGCTGGTCTGATCGGCGTCAGTTCGTCAGGTGCCACACCAGCGCGGCGGCCAGCGCCCCGAGCCCGTTCAGTGACCAGTGCAGCGCGATCGGGGCGATCAGGCTGCCGCTGCGCCGGCGTAGCCAGGTGAAGACGAACCCGGCCGCGCCGGTAGCCAACACGGCCAGCGTCACCCCGGCCAGCATCCCGACGATCCCGCCGCCGAATACCCGGGTGAAGCCGACATTGCTGCTGGTCAGGCCCAACGACGTGGCGACATGCCAGAGGCCGAACAGCAACGAGCCCGCCAGCGCGACGCCGCGGAATCCCCACGCCCGATGCAGCGCGCCGTGCAGCACACCCCGAAAGGCCAGCTCCTCCGGAATCACGGTCTGCAGCGGGATGATGACCATCGAGGCAATCAGCGCACCGGAGATCGTGGCGTAGCGATGGTTCATGAACATCGGCCGGGTCATCGGTAGCAGCGCCCCAACCGCGATCACCGACGCCACGACGGCCACGGCGACCAGCGCATAGACCAGCCCGGACCTCAAGTGTTCGCGTCCCAGGCCCAGGTCCGCCCAGTCCAGGCCGTTGGACCGCATCAGCAGCACCAGCCCGACGGCTGCCGCGGGCACGATCGCGATGCTCGCCCACGGCGTGGTGAAGTGTGCGATCAGGTTGGTCAGCACCAGCACAACCACAACCACGGCGATGTCGAGATGGATGCGGAACCGGTGCAGCGCCCAAAGCTGCGCTACCACCGGATGGGTATCAGTGGTAGCGGGCGCCTCGAGCATTCAACAAGTGTACCTATGGGCTACGACTACCCCATCAGTCTCGCTTTCGTCTGCGGGGCGGACATCCGTTCCAGCGGCTATGGGCTCGGGTGAATGCGGCGGTCTCCGAGTAGCCCAGCCGGCGCGCGGTTTCCTCGACAGTGAGACCCGAGTTCAGCAGTTCGGCGGCCAGGGTCGCGCGGACCTCGTCGAGCAGCGCGCGGTAGCTGGTGCCCTCTGCGGCCAGTCGGCGGTGCAGAGTGCGTTCGGTGATGCATAGCTCCTTGGCGACGGTGGCCATTGCGGGAATCTGTGTCGAGTCCTGGATCATCCGCGTGCGCATGGCACCGGCAAGCCCCCGACGGATGCGCCGCCGATTCAACAACTCCTCACACTGGCGAACGCAGATCGCCGCGGTCTGCGGGTCCGCCGCCGGCATAGGCTGGTTGACCAGGTCAATCGGGATGACCAGCACGTTGCGAGAGGTCTCCTCGACGACGACCGTCAGGTTTTCGATTTCCACCGTGTCGGTGGGCAACTGCAGCTCCGCGAATTCGACTCGAACGGTGATCGGCGAATGGCCGGCCCCGAGGAGCAGCGGCAGGATCCGCAGCATGATCGCGAAATCGCGCTCCAGCAGAAACTGGCGAATGTCGCGGGGAACCTGTGCGTCATCGAAAGCGATGACGGCTTCGGTATTCGTCACCTCCGGGCCGACCAGGCACAGGTACGACGCGGTCAGGGCGGCGTACTTACACGCGACGTCGATGGCATCACCGAACGTCGGACTGGCCATCAACGCATAGCCCAGAATGCCGGTGTCGGCGAAGTTGTAGCGGGACCCGGTTTCCATGCCTAACCCCGGTTGGTCGCCCAGCAGCGCGATCAGGTTGCGGATCATCGTCAGCTCCTGGCTGGCGTAAACCTCGGTGGCGGGGTCGGCCAGGTCGTCAGGAGTCAGTCCCGTTCCGGACAGGCATGTCACGGGATCGAGTCCATGCTGGCCGGCGGTTTCGAGGATGTGCCGGCCCGTCGCCGAGGACAGCGCGACATCCCAAATTGTCGTCGCGGCACCACGCACGTGTCTGAAACTATCAAATGCCTGTCTGAATCGGTCATTACCCCGATCGCCGCGCGTCCCTAGCGTCGCAGTATGGCGACTGATCTCCTCCGGCCCCCGCTGCGCGCCGTTGCCTCTGCGGCACGTAGTTCCGTGACGGATCTATGGCGGCCGGTCGCGACCGGCGCCTACCGCGACCTGCGTCGCCCGCGACCGCGTTCGGCGGGCCCGTCGGTGCCGCGCACCGGGTTCGACCCCACGCTCCCGCAGAGCATCGCCAACCCGTACCCCGACCTGGAGCGGATTCGTGACCATCCCGTCGTCGCTAACGAGCGACTCGGCGTCTGGATGATCGGTCGCTACGACGATGTGCACACCGCCGTCCGCGACAACCACACATTCTCTTCGAGAGACGGCATCATGCTGCGGTCATTCGTGGCCAGCATGGTGATCTTTACCGACCCGCCCGACCACAGCCGATTGCGGCATGTCGTCGCACCACTGTTTAGCAAGCGGGCGGTGCAGGCATGGACAACCGGCATCCGCGACTTGGCCCGCGAGACAAACGCGGCCCTGAACAGCGGGGAGGTCGTCGATATGGTCGCGGCGCTGACCGTCCCGATGCCCATCAACGTGATCGCCAATATCCTTGGCATTCCGCGAGAGCAGTGGCCGGCATTCCGATCGGTGTCGGAGAAGTTCGCGCAGATGTTCGCTCCACGATCCCTACCGGAGGTCGTGCGTTTGATCGGGTCCGCCATGCAGGCCTATCTGCAGCTGCGCAGCTTCGCTGACGCCGAAATGCGCTGCCGTGCAACGCAGCCCGCCGAAGATCTATTGAGCCGATTGCAATCGGCGACGGCAACCGGACAGCTCAGCGATCACGAGGCATTCCTCTACATGCTGGTCCTGCTGGTGGCCGGTAACGAGACGACGACAAACCTGTTGGGGATGCTGTTGGTGCAACTGGCCGAGGATCCAGAATTGTTTGCCCAACTGAAAGCCGACCGCAGCCTGCTCCCCGCCGCGGTCGAAGAGACGGCCCGCTGGGGTTCGCCGGTTCAGTGGGTGACCAGAACCGCGACCACCGATTATGAGATCGGCGACACGGTAATCCCCGAGGGCGCACGGGTATTGCTTTTTTATGCCTCGGCCAACCGTGATCCCGCCAGGTTCGACGAGCCGGACCGATTCGACATCCATCGCAACACGACCGGGCATCTGGCGTTCGGCCACGGCCTGCACTTCTGCCTAGGCGCTCATCTCGCCCGGCTCGAGGCCATCGCAGCCATCGACTGCCTGCTCGACGAGGTTGACAGCCTGGAGCTGGCCGGACCGGTGCAGTGGAGCGTCACACCGTCGCTACGCGGACCGATTTCGCTACCAGGGGTCTCCGGTCCATCCGGTGCAAAAACAACGCGACGCAGCGGGCCTGACTGAAACGACGTCTGCTACATGGGTGTCGTAAGCGAGTTCGGTTCTGCCAGTGTGCGATACACGGGGTCCCCGTAGTAACGGAGCGCATCTGGTCCCTGGTGCGTGGCTGCTCACGCTCGACGGGACCGGACTGGCTTCGGCACGCCAGCCCTCTGCACTGCCCGGTAGACGGTGGAGCGTGCGACGGAGAAAAGCTCAGCGAGCTCGGCACTGGTGTGTTTTCCGGCGCGCCACAGCTCGACGAGGTGCGCTTCCTGAGCGGGTTTGAGCTTGGGTTGCTTGCCGCGCAGCCGGCCTTTGGCCTTAGCGACTTGCATGCCCTCCCTTGTCCTCATCCTTATCAGGTCCGATTCAAACTCAGCGATCATGGCAAGGACGTTGAACAGTAGCCGCCCGACCGGGTCGGTCGGGTCGTGTACCGATCCGCCGATGTTCAGCTTGACTCCGGCGGTGGTGAGTTCCTCGACGATGTTGCGGGCATCGGTCAGGGAGCGTGCGAGCCGGTCAAGCTTGGTGACGACGAGCGTGTCGCCGAACTGGCAGGCGGCTAGCGCTTGGCGCAATCCGGGCCGCGCTCGGTTCGTGCCGGTCAGCCCGTGGTCGACATAGATCCGCTTCGGCTCCACACCAAGCGCCGCGAGCGCCTCCCGCTGCGCCGTGAGATCTTGGGCACGGTCGACAACTGGGCGTAGCCGATCTTCAGCATTCGGCGCCAGGAAGACTGTGCCGGTTAGGCCCCCTTCACCGGGCATGATCGCCGGGCCGGTCTTACTGGGACTTCCGGCGTCCGGTCGCGGCAGGGTCCGGCGGTCTTCGTTGTCGCGAACGTGCCGTAGGAGGTTCCCCTTGCGGGCGCTCCTGTAGGCCGGCTGCTCGGGCCGCAGCCAAGCCGATCAGGAACGGTGAGCCCGGCTGCGCGCCCAGGCTTGGACTTCGCTCATGCTCGGATCCAGTTCGATCGGTCGGAGCCGTCGGGTCGGACCGATGCGGCGTGCTCGGTCGCCGGCCGCGCCGCGCTGGTGCTGGGCTGCAGGCTCGTCTGTTCGGTCTGTCGAAGCCGGAAGCGAGACATCACGGCTGGCCGCAGTGCGGTCGCGTGCCGTGTGCCGCCGCGCCAGCATGGCCGAGAGGAGTCGGTGCTGGCAGGTCAGCATGCCCCCGCGGCGGCTCCGGTCGAAGACGACCACGGCCACTGCGCTGCTCTACGGCAGAGTTTCGAAGTTTATCAATTTTGATATGTTATGTTTCTGTGTCAGCGTCGTAGGGAGTGGGAGGGTTGGCGGTGTCGGTTCCGCTGTATCAGGCGAAGGCGGAGTTCTTCCGGATGCTGGGGCATCCGGCGCGGATCCGGGTGCTGGAGCTGCTGGCCAATGGGCCGCGATCGGTGCGGGACATGCTGGCCGTGATCGAGATTGAGCCGTCGAGCCTGTCGCAGCAGTTGGGGGTGTTGCGCCGCTCGGGGATCGTGACCGCGACGCGCACGGGCAGCACGGTGATGTACGCGCTGGCCTGTGGGGACGCGGCGGAGTTGATGGGCGCGGCCCGGCGGATCTTGACTGAGCTGCTGGCCGGGCAGAATGAGCTGCTCGCCGAGTTGCGGACTGAGCAGCCCGACGTGAGCGGCGCTGGGGTCAGCCGTAGCGCGGCGGCGTCGTGATCGGGCTGTGGCGCAAGATCCGTGCTACGGGTCGAGTGGCCGAGCCGGCCCCGCCGCGGCCGGCAGGGACCGGCCCGGAGCGGGCGGGCGAGCTGAACGGGTCGCTGCAGCTGCGGCATGTGGACGCCGGCTCATGCAACGGCTGCGAGATCGAGATTGCGTCGGCGTTCGGGCCGGTCTATGACGCCGAACGCTACGGTGCCCGGTTGGTGGCCTCGCCACGGCATGCCGATGCGCTGCTGGTGACCGGGCCGGTGACCCGCAACATGGAGGTGGCGCTGCGCCGCACGCATGAGGCGGTGCCCGAGCCGCGGCTGGTGGTGGCCTGCGGGGACTGCGCACTCAACTGTGGAGTGTTCGCCGGCGGGTACGGGGTGGCCGGTGCGGTCTCCGACGTAGTGCCGGTGGACGTGCAGGTGCCGGGCTGCCCGCCACCGCCGGAGGCGATCGTCGCAGCGCTGCGAGGGCTGACCGGCCGATGAAGCGTTGCCCTGTTATGTCTCACGCTGCCGGGGGGCGTAGGCCGTGAGCGTTGCCGGGTCGGCGTTTGGCACGGCGCTGGGGTTGAGCGTGCTCGCGGTGGCCGCCGGGGTGGCGGCGCCGACTCGCCGCCGGGCGACGCTGGTGGGCATCGGGACTGCGGGCGCCGGGCTGGCTGCCGTGGTGGCCGGGGTGGCCGCGATGGGTGGGTCGTCGTTCAGCGCGTGGTTACCGGATCTGCTGCCGCTGGCCGGGGTGCGGTTGGCGTTGGATCCGCTCGGCGGGCTGTTCGTGGCGGTGACCGGCGCGGTAGCGGCGTGTGCGGCGGTGTACGGGGTCGGCTACGTGCGGCCGAGCGGGCACGGTGCGCACGGCGACGGGCGGGTGATGCAGGCGACGCTGCCGCTGTTCGTGGCCGCGATGCTGCTGGTGCCGGCGGCGGCGAGTGTGAGCACGTTGCTGGTGGCGTGGGAGCTGATGGCGCTGACCTCGCTGCTACTCGTGCTGGCTGAGCATCGGCGTCGAGCCGCGGTCGGCGAGGCTGGGCGCTGGTATGCGGTGATGACGCACCTGGGGCTACTGGCGATCCTGGCCGGGCTGGTGGGTTTCGCTGCGGCCGCGCACGGCGAGTCGTTCACGCAGTTGCGGGCCGCGGCAGGCGGGATGTCACCGGCCGTGAAGGGTGCGGTGTTCGCGGCGACGCTGCTCGGGTTCGCGTCCAAGGCCGGGGTGGTGCCGCTGCACGTGTGGCTGCCCCGGGCGCATCCGGAGGCGCCCAGTCATGTCTCGGCGTTGATGAGCGCGGCGATGGTGAACCTCGGGGTGTATGGAGTGTTGCGGGTGGGCCTGGATCTGCTGCGTGGCGGGTCGCGGTGGTGGTGGCTGGCGGTGCTGACCGCGGGTGCGGTCTCGGCGCTGTATGGGATCTTGCAGGCCGTGGTGGCTGTCGACCTCAAACGGCTGCTCGCGTACTCGACCACCGAGAACATGGGCCTGGTCTTGATCGGTGTCGGCGCGGGCGGATACTTCGCCGCGTCCGGAAGCCAGCTGCTGGCCGGGCTCGCGCTGACCACTGGACTGTTGCATCTGGTCAATCACGCGGCGTTCAAGACGGTGCTGTTCTGCTCGGCCGGGTCGGTGCTGCGCGCCACTGGCAGCCGCAACCTGGACGCACTCGGCGGGCTGCGGTCGCGGATGCCCGTGACCACGGCGCTGTTCGCGGTCGGCGCCCTGGGCGCGTCGGCACTGCCGCCGGGCAACGGCTTCGTCAGCGAGTGGCTGCTGCTGCAAAGCCTGATCCATGCGCTGCCGACGACCGCGACCGCGACCGCGGTGGCGATGCCGCTCGCGGTGGCGGTGGTGGCGTTGACCGCCGGGCTGGCGGTGGCGACGTTCGTGAAGGCGTTCGGGGTGGGGTTTCTGGCCCGCCCGCGCAGCACCGTCGCCGAACAGGCTGTGGAGAGTCCTTCGTCGATGCTGGCCGGGGCTGGCCTGGCCGCGGCCGGATGCGTCGTGCTGGCGATCGCGCCGGCGGCGGTGCTCCCGAGGCTGTCCCGGGCGGCGTCCACGGCGTTCGGGTCCAGCGCCGTGGACGCCGTGCACGGACCGGTGACGCTGCGGCTGACCGGTTATGCGGGCAGCATGTCGCCGCTGCTGATCACGGTCGCGCTGCTCGCCGCGGCCGTCGGTGCGCTGGCCGGTGTCCGGGTGCTCGCGGCGCGGCGGGCCCGGCGGGTGGCCAGGCTGTGGGACTGCGGCGCCGGCCCGATGTCGGCGCGGATGGAGTACACCGCCACGTCGTTCGCCGAACCGCTGCTGCGCGTCTTTGACAACGTGCTCGCGCCGGAGACCGACGTCGACGTCACCCCGACCACCGAGTCGGCATACCTGGTCGAGCGCGTCCAGTTCCAGGCCAGGGTGCCGGACCGGATCGAACATCGCCTCTATGAGCCGGTGCTGTCCGCGTCCCACGCGGTCGGTGAGGCTGCCCGCGGCCTGGCCAACGGCAGCGTGCACCGCTACCTCGGCTACGGGTTCTTCGCGTTCACCGGGTTGCTGATCGTGCTCGCGGTGATCCGGTGACCGCGGCGGGTGCGCTCGGCGCGGCCGCGCAGGTTGCCCTCGTCGGCGGCGGGTCGCCGCTGCTGGTCGGGCTGATGCGTCAGGTGCGCGCCCGGTTGGAGGGACGCGCCGGAGCCGGCGTGGCGCAGCCCTGGCGCGACCTGCGCAAACTGCTGCGCAAGGAGCCGATCACCCCGGACGGCACCGGATGGGTCTTCCGCGCCGCGCCGCTGCTGCTGACCGCGACCGTTCTGGTCGTTGCCGCGGTCGTTCCATTCGCCACCACCTCCTCGCCACTGGACCCGGTCGCGGACCTGATCGCGGTGGCCGCGGTGCTGGCGCTGGGCACGGTGACGCTCGCGCTGGCCGGGCTGGACACCGGCACCGCGTTCGGTGGCATGGGCGCCAGCCGCGAGATGACCGTGATGTCGCTGGTGGAGCCGACGATCCTGCTGTCGGTGTTCGCGCTGTCGGTGCGGGTCGGCTCGACGAACCTCGCCGCCATCGTCGGCGCAACCGTGCACGACCCACGCGCGGTGATCTCCCCGGCGAGCCTGCTCGCCGCGGTCGCGCTGGCGGTCGTGACCATGGCCGAGGCCGGGCGGCTGCCGGTGGACAACCCGTCCACCCACCTCGAGCTGACGATGATCCACGAGGCGATGATTCTCGAGTACGCCGGCCCCGATCTCGCGTTGGTGGAGTGGGCCTCGGCGATGCGCCTGGGCGTGCTGCTCGGGTTGCTGGCCAGCCTGTTCGCGCCGTGGGGAATCGTGACCGGCGCCGGGCTCGCCGCGATCCCGTTGGCGCTGGTCGTGTTCGCGGCCAAGGTGGCCACGCTCGGCGTCGTCCTCGCCGCCGGTGAGGTGTTCCTGGCCAAGCTGCGGCTATTCCGGGTGCCGGAGCTGCTGGCCGGCTCGTTCCTACTCGCGCTGCTGGCTGTGGCCGCGTCCTTCTTCCTGGGCTGAGACGGATATGAGCGAGACGACCTACGTGCAACTGCTCGACCTGGCGTGCGGGGTGTTCCTGCTCGCCGCGGTGCTGATCCTGTGGCGCCGGCGGCTGTCCGCGATCGTGCGGCTGTTCACGATCCAGGCCACGGCGCTGGCCGGGCTGGTCGCGGTGCTCGCCGTGCACCAGCACGACACCGAGCTCGGAGCCGTCGCGGTCGGGATCCTCCTGCTGCGCGCGGTGCTGCTGCCCCTGCTCGTCCGACGCGCTCTGGAGGCCTCCGGGGAGGCGCGGGAGACCCAGCCGCTGGTCAACGTCGCCGCATCGCTGCTCGCCGCCGCGGTGCTCGCGCTGCTCGCCTACGCCGTCACCCAGCCGGTGGTGCGGCTCTCGCCGTCACCGGCCACCCACGCGGTGCCGGTCGCGGTGACCGTGGTGCTGCTCGGGTTCTTCGTGCTGGTCACCCGCCGCCGCGCGCTCTCGCAGCTGGCCGGGTTCCTGCTGCTGGACAACGGCATCACCGCGGCCGCGTTCCTCACCACCGCCGGGGTTCCGGTGGTCGTCGAGCTCGGCGTCTCCTTCGACGTGTTGCTGGCCGTGCTCGTGCTGCAGGTGCTCACCAGCCGGATGCGCGCCGTGTTCGGCAGCACCGACCTGGACGAACTGCGGGAGCTGCACGACTGATGATCATCCTTGTTCTTGCACCGATCGTGCTGCCCGCGCTGGCCGGGCTGGCGTACGCGGCAGTCGGCTGGCAGCGGCGCACCGCGTGGCTCGGCGCGCTCGCCGCCGCGGGCGTGCTCGCCAGCGGCATCGCGCTGGCCGTCGTCGTCACCCGGACCCACCCGCGCACCGGGCTCGGCGGGCTGCTGCGCGCCGACGCCCTGTCGGCCTACATGGTCATCGTGATCGGCGCCATCGCCGTGCTGGCGATGGCCGCCAGCCCCGCCTACCTGGCCGGCGAGCTCGCCTCCGGGCACACCGACGCCCGCGCCACCCGCCGCTACGGGATCCTCACCCAAGCCTTCATCGCCGCGATGAACACCGCCGTGCTCGCCGCCAGCCTGGGCGTGCTGTGGGCCGCGATCGAGGCCACCACCATCCTCACGGCGTTCCTGGTCGGGCACCGGCACACCCGCGGCTCGGTCGAGGCCGCGTGGAAATACGTGGTGGTCTGCTCGGTCGGCATCGCGCTGGCCTTCCTCGGCATCGTGCTGCTCAACTACGCCGCCGTGCACACCGGGCTGCCCGCCACCCACGCGATGGACTGGACCAGCCTGACCGCCAACGCGCACGCGCTCGATCCCGGCGTGACCCGCATCGCGGTCGCCCTGCTCGTGCTCGGCTTCGGCACCAAGACCGGGCTGGCCCCGATGCACGCCTGGCTTCCCGATGCGCACAGCCAGGCGCCCGCCCCGGTCTCCGCGCTGATGTCCGGGGTGCTGCTCTCGGTGGCCTTCTACGCCATCCTGCGGGTCAAGGTCATCTCCGACGCCGCGCTCGGCGGCGGCTTCGCCCGCACCCTGCTGCTCATCGTCGCGCTCGCCTCGATCACGCTCGCCGCGGCGTTGCTGCTGGCCCAACGCGACTACAAACGCATGCTGGCCTACCACAGCATCGAGCACATGGGCCTGATCGCCCTCGGCGCCGCGGCCGGGAGCCAGCTCGCGATCGCCGCCGTGCTACTGCACATTCTCGGCCACGGACTCGCCAAGGCGGTGCTGTTCCTCAGCTCCGGGCACCTGCACCAGGCCCTGGGCAGCAGCCACATCCATGCCGTGCGCGACCTGGCCGGGCGGGCGCCGCTGCTCGCCGGCACCTTCGGCGTCGGCCTGCTCGCGCTGCTCGGCCTGCCCCCGTTCAGCCTGTTCGCCAGCGAACTGGGCATGTTCCGCGCCGGCTTCGCCGCCGGCTTGGGCTGGGCGGTCACCCTCGCCTTGGCATCCATGCTAGTGATCTTCGCCGCGGTCGCCGCGCACGCCGGCGACATGCTGCTCGGCTCGCGCGACCAGCCTCCGACCGCGACCGCGACCGACGGTACCGCTGCGGCTTCCCAGCACCGCCGCGGCCGCGCTGATCGCCGGACTCGGCGTGTGCGCCGTCCTGGGAATAACCGCGTGGCCGCTGCAGGCACTGCTGCACGCCGCCGCCCTCGCCGCCGGAGGAACCTGACATGACCACGATCGCCGGCACCCAACGCAGCGTGATCGAACTCGGGCCCGAGGCGCTGCCCGCCAGCGCCGGGCAGCTGCTCGCCGGCGGCTACCGCCTCGCCCTGGTCGCCGCGCAGCACGACGACGGCGACGCGCTGCGCGTGGTGTACCTGTTCACCAGCGGCCCGCCCGACTCACGCATCGAACTGCACATCCGCCTCGACCCACACCGGCCGCAACTACCCAGCCTCGCCGCGCTGTCCTTCCCCGCCAGCAGGTTCGAACGCGAAATGCACGACCTGTACGGCGTCATCCCGCTCGACCACCCACAACCCCGCCGGCTCGTCCGCCACCACCACTGGCCCCGCGGCTGGTACCCAATGCGCGCCGACACCGGCCCGCCACCCGAATTCGGCGACCCCGAAGGCCCCTACCCCTTCCTCAGCGTGGAAGGCCCCGGCGTCTACGAAATCCCCGTCGGACCCGTCCACGCCGGCCTCATCGAACCCGGCTACTTCCGCTTCTCCGTCGTCGGCGAAACCATCCTCAAACTCAAAGCCCGCCTCTGGTTCGTCCACAAAGGACTCGAGAAACTCTTCCAAGGCCGCGACCTCGCCGACGCACTGCCCCTGGCCGAACGGGTCAGCGGCGACACCACCGTCGGCCACGCGCTCGCCTACTGCCTCGCCGTCGAAGACGCCACCGGCTGGCCCGTACCCGCACACGCCCAGCGCAAACGCGCGATCCTCCTCGAACTCGAACGGCTCTACAACCACACCACTGACATCGGCGCACTCTGTAACGACGTCGGCCACGGCATACTGCATGCACACGCCCTGCGCATTCGCGAACAACTGCTCCGCCTCAACGCCGAGGTTACCGGCCACCGGCTCCTGCGCGGCGGCGTCATCCCCGGCGGCGCCCACCTGTGCACCCTGCCCGACACCGGCCACCTGCACGCCATCGCTGCCGACATTGCCGAGATCATCCACCTCGCCCTCGGTCACAGCGTCGTCGCCGACCGCCTCACCGACACCGCCATCCTCAGCCGCGACGCTGCCCGCGACCTCGGCACACTCGGCTACGTCGCCCGCGCCAGCGGCCTGCCCGTCGACGCCCGCCACCAACACCCGTTCCACGATGGCGGAGGCGCGTTCACCCCCGTCACCCGCGACACCGGCGACGTCCTGGCCCGATTCGTCGTCCGCGCCGACGAAATCGCCGCCTCCGCCGCGCTGATCACGGCGCTGACATCCACCGTCACCGCCGGCACCACCCGCACCGAACCGCCAACCGGGACAACGGCCCGCGCCGCCTCCGGCGTCGGCATCGTCGAAGGATGGCGCGGCACCATCACCCACCGCGTCGAACTCGCCCCCGACCACACCCTCACCCGCGCCAAGATCGTCGACCCATCCTTCTTCAACTGGCCCGCACTGCCCATCGCCCTCAGCGGAGCCATCGTCCCCGACTTCCCCCTCGTCAACAAAAGCTTCAACCTCTCCTACGCCGGCAACGACCTATAGGAATCACTGCCGCGGCTGATCGCGGCGCCAGCCATGCGGCGTCCGCAAGGCGATCCCCTTGCGGGCGGTCATCGGCGCCGGACATCGTTAGTCTTGTCCAGCATTGATCGGCGCGGATAGCGTGCCTCATGCCCGTTCGGTTCCTGTCCGACGCGGAGCTCGCGAGGCTCAGCGGCTGGCCGGACGATGTCGCCGACGACGACCTGGTCACGTTCTTCACGCTGACCAGCGACGACCTTGGCTGGCTCGGCTCGAACATCCGTATCGAGAACCGACTGGGCTCGGCCGTGCAGCTTTGCACGCTGCCTTGGCTGGGCTGGATACCGGACGATCTAAGCGGCTGTCCTTCGGCCGCGGTAGACCGTCTCGCCAACCGGCTGGGGCTCGCGGGCGCTGACGTGGCCGGGTTGCTGGCCGACTACGGCGGCTGCCCCTAGCACTTTTAGCGTCGACGTCGGCGAAGCTGACTGCAAAGTGATCATGTCGCGGTCACCGACCGCAGCGCCGCCACGATCTGGCTGGGTGTCGGCGGACATCCCGGGATCTCGACGTCGACAGGCACCACCTCGCCGACCGCGCCGGCCACCGCGTAGGCATCGCTGAACACCCCTCGGTTCAGGGCGCAATCCCCGCACGCGATCACCAGCCGGGGGCGCGGCGTTGCCGCAAGCGTATTGCGCAGCGGCTCGGCCATATTGTGTGTCACCACGCCGGTCACCAGCAACGCATCGGCGTGCCGCGGCGAGGCAACCAGCCGCGCCCCAAACCGTTCCGCGTCATACACCGGGCCGAACGCACCGGAAATCTCCACCTCACACCCATTGCACGAACCCGCGTCGACATGGCGGATCTGCAGCGAACCCCTCACCCCCGCAAGGGGTTCCCGTTGCGAGCAGCCGATTGACACCTTGCCTCGCTGTCTCGGCCTGGGTGCCCGGTAACGGCCGAGCGGGTAGCAAACCACGGAAAGGATTCGAGACACGCGCTATGGGACAGGAAATGAGACACCTTGAGCAGGGATTACATTTGTCGCGTCGAGCCGAAGGGGCCGTCTCGTTTCCCTATTTATCCCCCGGTACGCGATTCGCTCTAAACAACCTCTACGACAAGGCCGCGTGATCGCGTCCTTGCACCGCCGCTTTGCTCAATTCGAGCCATCCACTGCCTGGCCAGAGGATATTCTCAGCGTCATTGCAGCTAACGCACAGGCTCGATCGCCGTCGTTGGACGGCCACGCAAGGAGCGGGAGAGGAAACACCAGATGAGTCCCGACTATGACGTTATCGTGATCGGATCGGGTTTCGGCGGGTCCGTCGCTGCTCTTCGCCTAAGCGAGAAGGGGTATCGCGTCGGCGTGCTCGAGAAGGGCGCCCGCTGGCGCCTGGAGGATTACCCGCCCAACAACTGGCATTTGCGAAAATCATTGTGGCACCCGCGTTTCGGCCTCATCGGCCCCATGCAAATGACCGTACTGAAGAACGTCCTCATTCAATCGGCTGTCGGCGTGGGTGGGGGTTCATTGATCTATGGCAACGTCCTCTACGAGCCGCTCGAACAGTTCTACAACGATCCGCAATGGGCCTCGATCACGGACTGGAAAGCCGAATTGGCGCCCTATTACGATCAGGCCAAACGCATGCTTGGTGTCGCCACGAATCCGAGATTGACACCATCAGACGAGATCTTGAAGTCAGTCGCCGACGACCTGGGCGTCGGGGACACATTCCACCCGACTCAGGTGGGTGTGTTCTTCGGTGAGCCCGGTAAGACGGTGCCCGACCCCTACTTCGGTGGGGTAGGACCGGATCGCGCCGGCTGCATCTTCTGCGCCCAATGCATGACCGGATGCCCGCACAACGCCAAGAACACCACCGAACGTAACTACCTGTATCTCGCGGAAAAGGCCGGCGCACAGATTCATCCGATGACAACCGTCGTCGATGTGCGCGAATCACCGGGCGGGGGATATGAAGTCGAAACCGTTCACAGTGGACGGTGGGTACGCAGGCAACGCCGGACATGGCGGGCCGATCAGGTCGTGTTTTCCGCCGCCGCCATCGGCACGCAAAACCTGCTGCATCGCCTGCGGGCCAGCGGATCGTTACCGCGGATATCGCCACGGCTGGGTGAATTGGCGCGAACCAACTCGGAGGCTGGCCTGCTTGCCATTTCCCGCACGCGAACCGACCTGGCCCAAGGCATCGCCGGGACATCATCGATCCACCCGGATGTGAACACCCACATCGAAGCCTTCCGCGGCGGCAAGGGCAGCAACGCGATGGCACTGCTTAACACAACCCTGGTGGACGGCGACAAACACCGCCTGGCCAAATGGGCGTTGATCAACGTGCGCCACCCAGGTGCGTTCGTCCGGACCTTTAACGTTCGCAAGGCCACCGAGCGGGGGGTGGTCCTGCTTGTCATGCAGGATCTCGACAACTCGCTGACCACCTATCTCAAGCGCGGCCTTTTCGGCACGAAGATGACCTCCCGCCAGGGCAAGGGTGAGCCCAACCCGAACTGGATTCCGACCGCAAATGACGTCGCCCGGCGCGTAGCCGACAAGATCGACGGCGATCCTCGGGGCCTGTACAACGACATCTTCAACATTCCAACCACGGCGCATTTCATCGGCGGCTGCCCCATCGGCGATTCACCCGCGTCCGGCGTCGTCGACCCGTATCAACGGCTATACGGGTATCCGGGCTTGCACGTGATTGACGGCTCCACTATTGCGGCCAATCTCGGCGCCAACCCGGCGTTGACCATCACGGCACTATCGGAACGGGCTGTCGCGTTCTGGCCCAACAAGGGTGAACCCGACCCACGTCCTGCGCTCGGCTCCACTTATCAGCGGGTTTCGCCGGTCCCGCCACGCAATCCGACGGTGCCCGAAAACGCGCCAGCGGCGCTTCGCCTAGCAGCGATCTGACTCAGCTCCCAATCAAGGCGGGGCACCGCTGGACCACCCACGCCGAACCCCGAGGAGAACCCGATGCGCACCGATATCACCTTCCACTCCGGCGACGACTGGTGCGCCGGCTGGCTGTACCGGCCTGAGGGCTTCGAGGGACCGCGGCCGCTGATGGTGATGGCGCACGGCTTCAGCGCGACCAAGGAGCTGCGCCTCCCCGCCTACGCCGAGCGCTTCTGCGCGGCCGGGATCGGGGTGCTGCTGTTCGATTACCGCCACTTCGGCGCCAGCGGCGGCGAGCCCCGCCAGCTGCTCGACATCTCCCGCCAGCACGCTGACTTCCGCCGCGCGCTGGCGTACGCGCGCGACCTCGACTGGGTCGATCCGGAGCGCGTCGGCCTGTTCGGCAGCTCGTTCTCCGGCGGCCACGTGCTCGCCGTCGGGGCGGCCGACGGGCGGGTCGCGGCGATCGTCTCGCAGTGCCCGTTCACCGATGGCCTCGCGACCCTGCCCGCGCTCGGGCTGAAGACGGTCATGCGGGTCACTGTCGCCGGGCTGCGCGATCAGGTCACCGCGCTGCGTCGCGGCGCGCCGTATTACATCCCCGCCGCAGCACCGCCCGGCAGCCTCGGCGTGATGACCACGGACGATTCGCTGTCCGGCATGACCACGATCGCCGAGCAATCGGTCGACGCGCACTGGGACAACCGCGTCACCGCCCGGATCATGCTGCGGGTCGGGATGTACCGCCCGGGTCTGAAGGCAGCGAAGCTCCCCTGCCCGGCGCTGTTCTGCATCACCGACCGGGACTCGCTCGCGCCCGCAGAGCAGACGGCCAAGCTGGCCGCGCGCGGGCCGCGAAACGAGATCAAGCGCTACCCGATCGGCCACTTCGACATCTACGTGGGTGAGGCCTGGGAGCGAGCGGTCGCCGATCAGACCGAGTTCCTCGTGCGCACGCTGAAGCCGTAGCTGCGCCCAGTCTCAACCCATGAACGCTGCCACCCGCAAGAGGATGCCCCAATGGCTTCAGCTGGTTCTGGCGCTGGTCGCGGTGGTGGTCCTGTCGGCGGTGGTCGAGGTCATCATCAGCGCCATGAACTCGCGTTAAGGCCAGTCGGCCACCCTTGCCGCGCCATACCACCGAACCGGCAGCCACCATCGCCGGTTTCGCATTCAGTCCCCTCACCGCGTCGGCATACCCCCAACTCAACACAGTGATCGCGCACCTGCGCGATGTGCTCGGCGACCCGGCCTACGAATCGCTCGCCCGCAAGGGTGAGACGATGACCACCGCCGCCATGGCGACCTACGCCTTCGATCAAATCGAGCAGGCCCGAACAGACTTGACCGCGGGCCCGAAATAGATTCTCAATGAAGTTGTCAAGCCGCTGCGGCGTTAGGTGCGGTGGATTGATAGGGCTTGTGGTCGCGCAGCATCGCCCACATGACGTTGAGGCGGCGGCGGGCAAGTGCCAGCACGGCTTGGTTGTGGCGTTTCCCTTCGGCGCGTTTGCGGTCGTAGTAGATCCGCGATGCGGTGTCGGTGCGGATGGCGATGTGAGATGACAGGTAACAGGCGCGCAGCAGCCGTCTGTTGTAGCGGCGGGGGCGTTTGAGGTTGCCGCTGATGCGCCCGGAGTCACGCGGGACCGGGGCCAGTCCAGCGACGGCCGCGAGGCGGTCGGGGTTGCCGAAAGCAGCGATGTCCCCGCCCGTGGCGGCCAGGAACTCGGCGCCGAGGATAACGCCGAAGCCGGGCATGCTCAGGACAATTTCGGCGTGGCGGTGCCGGCGAAATCGCTCCTCGATCATCGCGGCGGTGTCGGCGATTTCGGTGTCGAGGGTCATCACCTCCTCGGCCAGCCGGGCCACCATCGCCGCCGCCAGTTGTTGCCCGGGTACCACAGTGTGCTGGGATTCGGCCGCTTCGATCGCCGCAGCTGCTACGGCATCGGCGTTGCGGGCCTTGCGTTAGCAACCAGGCCGCCAACCGGGCAGCCCCGGCGTGGCGCAGCCCATCGGGGGTTTGATACCCGGAGAGCAAAATCAGCGCGGCCTTGCTAGCGCTGTAGTCAAATGCGCGTTCCAGCGCGGGGAAGTATTCCAGCAGCTGGGCGCGCAGGCGATTGATCGCCCGGGTGCGATCGGTCACCAAATCGGTGCGTCGGCTGATCAGGTCCGCAGCTCCACCGCGATGTCATCCTCAGGGCGCAGCGGCTGCAGGTCACGGCGCATCCGAGCCTGATCGGCGATCACCGCGGCGTCTTTAGCGTCGGTCTTGCCCTCGCCGCGGTAGCCACCCGAGGCGTGGTGCACGGTGCGCCCGGGGATGTACAGCAGCCGCTGCTCGGCGCCGATCAACAAGGCGATCAACAGGGCCGCACCACCCGCGTTGAGGTCGATCGCCCAGGTGAGCTCACCGCCGTCAGCCAGCGCGGTAATGGCGTTGATCAATTC
>CAWKNK010000024.1:0-57794 GCA_963850895.1 uncultured Actinomycetota bacterium
CGTCGCTGGGCGCCCACCGTTTCCGCCGCGGCCCGCCCTGCGGCACGGGCCGTTTCGGCCAGTTGCGCGGCTTGGTCGCGGGCCGCAGCGAGAACGCGTTGGGCGTCCTGCTTCGCTTCGGCCATTTCGCGTTCGCCCTCAGCGCGGGCGCACTCCAGCAGCCGCCGTCGCACCGGCTGCAGCGCCGCCATCGCCTTCTCGGCGTTCAGCGCGCTCATGCGGGCATCACGGCGGTCATCGGGTCCCCGCTGAGCCGGCCGCCCAGCGCGTCAGCGGCCGCCGCGGTCAGGATGACCAGCGTTGTGCCGGATGGCAGGCTTTCCCATGCCCGGCGCACC
Organism: uncultured Actinomycetota bacterium; assembly: GCA_963850895.1. Taxonomy (GTDB): domain Bacteria; phylum Actinomycetota; class Actinomycetes; order Mycobacteriales; family Mycobacteriaceae; genus Mycobacterium. The sequence continues at coordinate 339 of CAWKNK010000024.1, forward strand.
TCATCGGAGCCCTGGGCGGGCATTGTGGTCGCGCCCGCCATCGCATAGCCGGACACCAACGCCGGCTCACCGATCACGACGACGGCTCCCACGTCAGGCCCGCTGGATCAAGATGACCGCCACGACGAGCCCGTAGATGGCGATGCCCTCGGCCAACCCGACGATCACCATCGCCCGGCCGAACAACTCTGGCCGCTCGCTCAGCGCCGCCAGCGCCGCCGCGCCGGTATATGCCACGGCGATCGCCGCGCCGATCGATGACCCCGCGACCGCGATCGCCGCGCCCAGTAGCGCCGCCCAATTGCTGCTCGCGTTACCCGGTCCGGCCGCCGCGGCCGTTTCCGCTGCCGCGGGCCCAGCGGTCAACGCCTGCACCAGCACCACCAGTGCGGCCACCACCAATACCGCATTGACCGCCCAGAACAGCTGCAGCGCCAGCCGGCCCCGGCGACGCAAGAGCATCAAGCTGACCACGAATCCGGTAATCAGCGCCGGTGAAGCGATAACCCAGGTCAACATGCCGCCTCCATTTCGATCACCGGGACAATCCAGGGCCGGAACGGCCGACCCTCACCGATGAATACACGCGAAAACAATTCATAGAATTCCAGCCGCAGCGCCTGCACCCCTGCCACCAACGCCTCCAGCGCGAACGCCACCACGTTGCCCACAACGAACAGCACCACCGCCCCCACCGCGCCAATCCAGCTGTGCGCCCACAGTGCCGTCGTCCCGCGCCAGACCACCCAGCCAAGCGCGGCGTGAGTCATGCCGAACGCTGCCAGACGCGCGAACGACACCAGGTTGGACCCGAGACGCACCACCAAATCCAGCCCGCCGATCGCGGCCTGCAGCAGTCCTCCCGCGCCGCCACCGGACTCGGCATACAGACCGATCAGTGCCAGCAGCAGACCGACCGCGCACAGCAGCAGCCCAACCGCCACCAGCAGCCGGGGGCCGATCATGTAGCCGCCCAGCACGGCGCCGGCACCGGCGAACACCGTCGCCCCCGCAATCCCCGACGGCGCGTAGACGGCCAGCCGAAACCCGCCCTCACGCCAGCGGTTGATTGCCCCCACGGTGTAGGCGACCCCGAGCAACACCGCCCCGACGGCCAACGCGACCAGCAGCAACCGCAGCGGATCATCCAGCGGGGCCAGCCACACCACCGGCACCACGCCGGTCGGGCCGAAGCATTCCCCATACAGGACCCCGAAGACGCTTGCCGCAATCCCGGCGGCACCGACGAAACCCCACATCGGCCGCAGCGACGGGAACCGGCGGATCCAGCCCAGCCTGATCATGACCGCGGCGACGACAAGCAGCAGTCCGTGGCCGACGTCACCGAACATCATCCCGAACATCACCACGTAGGCCAGCCCGGCCCACACGGTCGGGTCGATGTCGTGATAGGGGACGGTGCCATAGGTGCGCACCAGCGCCGAGAAGCTGCCGGAAAGCCCGGGCCTGGTGGTGAGCAGCGTCGGCGGATCCACCCCGGGCGGGGTGGGTAGCGGCACGGCGGCCGCCCCGGTTGCGTCCAGGCGAGCGCTGAGCGTGGGTAGCTGGTCGGCCGGACACCAGCCCGGCACCGCTGTCACGTCGCCGCGGCGCACCGCGCCCGCGGCGTACCGCTGCAGCTGCGCCTCACCGGCTAGCAGATCCGCGCGCCCAGCGCTCTCCAGGTCGGCGACGTCTGGCGCGTTGGCCGACAACAGCACCGCCGCGCTGCCGTGCGCCGAATCGGGGTGCGCGCCCATCCGCTGCAGCGCCCGCGCTGCCTGACTCGGCACGCCGGTGCTGTCGGCTGGGTCGTCGAGCTCGACGCTGCCGGATCCGGCCACCGCCACCAGCGCATCGCGCAGCGTGTCCGCCCCCGCGACCACCGCGATGCGCTGCATGCGAGCCGGGGTAAAACGCCGCGCGACGGCACGCAGGCGTTCAGCCCGTTCAGGCGACGACATCGTAGACGTCCATCGGGCCGCCGCCACGCGACGCCATTGCCAGTGCAGCGCGGCACCGCCAGGCGTCGGTGGCCAACACCGCGACCGCCCCGATCGTGCGCGCCCGGGTGAACTCGCCGCGGCCGAGCATGGCCAACCCGTCGGCTTCCACCCGCGCCCACCAGCGCGCCTCCGCGGTCCACAAGCCGTCGGCCTCGGTGATGCCGTCGAGCACCCAGTGAAACCGCGTGGCTAACGCGTCAGCGAACGACGCCAAGTCAGCGGCCGCTGCTGCCGCGCCCAACATAAGGCGAGCGCGCATCAGCACCGGTTCGGGCAACTCACGCTGTTCCACCAGCCGCCGGCGCGCCACCGTCAAAGCCAACCGTGCGTACGCCCAGGCCCGCGCCTCGGGAACTGCGTTGGCCACCCGCACCGCCCAGCCGATCTGCACCGCCAGCGCGATGTCCGACGGTGATTCCGATCCGGGGTCGCCCCACATCGTCTGGGCCAGGATGTCGCGCAGCTGTGCCAGCGAGGAGGTCTCGCTCAGCCGCGGCCACGCGATGGCCAGGGCGCCCAGCTCGTAGGGCGGGCGGGCCGGCGCGCCCGCCAACCGCCGGGCGTGGGCGGCGATGTTGCTGGCTTCGAAGCCGGCGGCCAGCGCGCGGATGGCCTGCGCGCCCTGCGCCGGTTGCCATCCGGCCAGCACACGCAGATGCCACAACAGCGCGGCATACACCGCATGATCGGTGTCGAGCGCGGCCTGTCCCACTGTGATGTCGCGGCCGTAAGCGGTAGCGGCCAGCGCGTGCTGCGCGTCGGTCAGCGAGTTCATCGCCGCGAGGACCCGGGCACGCCCCACACCCAGCCGCCGATTGAGCAGGGCTCTGGCGCGGACGTTGCCCGCCACCCACTGAGCGCTCATTTATCGCTCTCCGTCGTCGCGGAGCGGACGAGGGCATCGAGCCAGCCCCGCGCCTGAGCGGCGACGGTGTCGACGTCATGCGCTAACCGCTCGTCGGCCCGCTTGCGCAGGCGGGCGATCTCGGCCTCCGTCTGGCATCGCATCTCGTCCTCATCGGCGCCGGCCTCGCGCAGCGCGTCCGCTTCCGATTGGGCTCGCACACTCTCGGCTTCGTCACGTGCTTTCGCGACGAGTTCGGCCGCCTGCCGGTGGGCGGCGCGGCGGATCTCCTGCGCCCGATCGATGGCGGCCTGGCGGGTCCGCGCTGCCTCGTCTTGTGCGTCGTCCAGGAGTGCCAGCACTGCGGTGAGCTCGGCCGTCGCGTCAGCGCTGCGATCCACCGGGATGCCGGGACGGCCGGCGGCACCCGGTGTGCCAGCGGGACGGAAGCGGTCCCGAATATTTTGCCACTGCGGCACCGCACTCCTCCTTACCGGCACCTTGGAATGAAAAGCGTTGCGCGGGAGATGTTTTTGGCAGCCCCGACGCAAGATCGCCGGCCAACGTGCGCCGCCAACTCGCAACACAAACGTGCAGCGTCCAGGCTAATAGAGGCTGATCAAAAAGGAGCAGAGTCCAACGGCTCTACTCGGATTAGCCCTGGCCCCCTGAGGGGCTGCGCAGTGCGGGCCGTATAGATACCGTATATCCGGCAGTTGTATCGGGCGGAGTGGTCGTAACCTCATCCCAGCACTGCTGACAACTGTCGGAGGTCGGGCCATGCTGGACCTGGCATTCGTTGCGCTCCTGGTCGGCCTGGCATCGCTTGCAGTCGGTTTCGCCGCCGCATGTGATCGGTTGTTGGGTCCCGACGAGCCGGTGCTGTCTGAGGCGGGCCGTGAGAGCGCGCCGCGGACCGGGCTCGAGTCGGCATGACTTTCGACGATGTGACAGGAATCCTTATCGCGGTCTTGCTGGGTGCGTATCTGGTGTACGGGCTAATCCGGCGCGGGGACGTGTAGTGGTTGCAGCAAGTTGGGCACAGATCGCGGCGGTATTCGCGTTGCTGGTCATCAGCACCCCGATTTTGGGCGGTTACCTCGCCAAGGTGTACCGCAATGAGAAGGCGCCCGGCGACCGAGTGTTTCTTCCTGTGGAGCGCCTGGTCTACCGACTGCTGCGCATCGACCCTCACGGTGAGCAGCGCTGGATCGCCTTCGTAGGCTCCGCGGTGGCGCTGACCGTCGTCGGTGTGCTGCTGAACTACCTTGTATTTCGCCTACAACACCTGCTGCCGGGCAACCCCGATCACCTCCGCGGAGTGAGTCCGCCACTGGCGTTCAACACCGCGGTCAGCTTCGTGACCAATACCAACTGGCAAAACTACAGCGGCGAATCCACGATGAGCCAGTTCAGTCAGATGTTCGCGCTGGTGGTGCATCAGTTCTTGTCCGCGGCCACCGGAATGGCGCTCGCAGCAGCGTTCATCCGCGGTGTGATCCGCACGCGGACAACGACATTGGGGAACTTCTGGGTCGACACGGTGCGGTCCCTGGTGCGGGTGTTGGTGCCGCTGAGTTTCGTGTTCGCAATCGTGCTGCTCGCGGCCGGGGTGATCGACAACTTCCACCCGACACAAGTCGTGCCGACGATCTCGTCGGTGAGTACACACTCCACCGGCGCCGCGGCTCAGCAGAGCATTCCGGGTGGTCCGGTGGCGAGCATGGTGCCGATCGAGATGATCGGCGACAACGGCGGCGGCTATTTCGGCGCCAATATGGCACATCCATTCGAGAACCCGAACCCGATCGTCAACGTGCTCACCATCTGGCTCGCCGCGGCGATTCCGTTCGCCTTCCCATGGGCCTACGGTCGGCTGGTTGGATCCATGCGGCAAGCGACGGTGGTGATCGTGGCCATGGTCACCCTGTATGCGTTGTCGTTGGTCGCGGTGTCCGCTCTGGAGGCTCACGGCAACTCCCATCTCGCGCAGTTCGGCGTCGCCCAGGCCGCGACGGGAACAAATCCCGGCGGGAACCTGGAGGGCAAGGATCTGCGGCTCGGGGCGACCGGCTCTGCGCTGAGCGTCGTCACCATGACCGGCACCTCTACCGGCGGGGTGAACTCCGCTGTGGAGAGTTACACGCCGTTGGGCGGCGGCCTGCCGATGTTGGACATGATGCTCGGGGAGGTCATTCCCGGCGGCACCGGCACCGGTCTCTACGGGATGTTGATCTTTGTGATGATCACCGCGTTCATCGCCGGGCTGATGGTCGGGCGCACCCCGATGTATTTGGGTAAACGCTTGCTGGCCGGGGACATGACTCTGGCGGCGATCTACATCCTGGTACTGCCGGTCACCGTGTTGACGTTCGCCGGGATCTCGCTGCTGCTGCCGTCGGCCGCTCACCAGATCTCCACAACCGGGCCACACGCGGTGACCGAAACCGTTTACGCGTTTACCTCTGCCGCACACAACAACGGGTCGGCATTTGCCGGGCTGGCCGGCAACACCCTCTGGTACAACTCGACGCTGGGTCTGGCCATGTGGGTTGGGCGATTCTTCGAGATCATCCCCGCGCTGGCACTGGCGGGCTCACTGGCGCGCAAACGCAGGTACACGGTGACCGCCGGGACCTTGCGTACCGACACGCCGCTGTTCACCGCACTGCTCGCCGCGATCGTTGTGATCTTGGTGGGTCTCACGTACTTCCCGGTGCTGGCTCTCGGACCGCTGGCCGAGCACTTTTCCGGGCACTTCGGAGTCTGAGCGATGACGACGCAGACGGCTGTCCCACCCGGTAGGCACCTGGGCCGCGAAACGCGCCAGCTGCGCGAGTTGTCGATCCTGGATCCCCGGATCGTGCGGAGAGCCGCCGTCGATGCGCTGCTCAAACTCGATCCACGACTGATGGTGCACAAGCCGGTGATGTTCGTCGTCTATGTCGGCAGCATCTGGACCACGCTGCTGTTTGTGCGCGACGCACCCAAATCCAGTGGAACCGACAACCTGTTCACCGGCCTGGTGGTGCTGTTCTTGTGGTTCACGGTGCTGTTCGGCAACTTTGCCGATGCGATGGCCGAGGGCCGCGGCAAGGCGCACGCCGACGCGTTGCGCCGGGCCCGACAGGAAACCGTCGCCCACGTTCTGCAGCCCGACGGCACCGTGGTGGACACACCCTCCATGGAGTTGAAAGTCCGCGACCGGTGTGTCATCGAGGCTGGGCAGGCAATTCCCGGCGACGGTGAGGTCGTCGAAGGAATGGCGATGGTCGACGAATCGGCCATCACCGGTGAGTCGGCCCCCGTGGTGCGGGAATCAGGCGGTGACCTGTCGGCGGTCACCGGCGGCACCGTGGTGCTGTCCGACCGCATCGTCGTATCGATCACCTCCCCGCCCGGGCAAACCTTTCTGGATCGCATGATCGGGTTGGTGGAGGGCGCCAACCGCCAACGAACGCAAAACGAGCTGGCCCTGACCGTGGTGCTGGTCAGCCTGACGTTCATCTTTCTGGTCGCTGTCAGTACTTTCCAGTTGGTCGCGATCTTCTCGGGCGTCAAGCAGCCGATCGTGCTGTTGGTCGCCCTGCTGGTGCTGTTGTCACCGACCACCATCGGGGCATTAATTTCGGCTATCGGCATCGCCGGCATGGACCGCATGGTCCGCCACAATGTGCTGGCCATGTCGGGGCGGGCGGTGGAAGCCGCCGGTGATGTGACCACGCTGCTTTTGGACAAGACCGGCACCATCACCTTCGGCAACCGCATGGCCACCGAGTTCGTCCCGGTCGGCGACACCGACGAGCACGCCTTGGCCGAGGCGGCGCATCTGTCGTCGCTGGCCGATGAGACCCCCGAGGGCCGCTCGATTGTGGAGTACGCCCAGCACCACCACGGCTGCCAACCGAGCGACATTGCCGGTGCGAACCTGGTCAACTTCAGCGCCAAGACGAAGATGTCCGGCATCGACTTGCCAAACCGCAAAATCCGCAAAGGCGCAGTGGCAGCGGTCTGCGACTGGGTACGGGCCAACGGCGCCACCGTGCCACCAGATATGGATGGCATCGTGGCACACATCGCCGCCAGTGGCGGCACCCCGCTGGCTGTTGCCGACGAGAGCACCTTGTTGGGCATCATCCACCTCAAAGACACTGTCAAGCCTGGCATTTCGCAGCGCCTCGCCGCCATGCGGCCATTCGGGATCCGCACCGTGATGGTTACCGGCGACAATCCGGCCACTGCCGCGGCCATCGCCGCCGAGGCCGGTGTCGACGAGTTCATCGCCGAGGCGACACCGGAAGACAAAATGGACCGGATTCGCGCCGAACAGGCCGGCGGCGACCTCGTCGCGATGACCGGTGACGGCACCAACGACGCGCCAGCCCTGGCTCTGGCCGATGTCGGGGTGGCCATGAACAGCGGCACGCAGGCTGCCAAGGAGGCCGGCAATCTGGTTGACCTGGACAGCGATCCGACCAAGCTCATAGAGATCGTCGAGGTAGGAAAGCAACTGCTGATCACCCGCGGTGCGTTGACGACGTTCTCGGTCTGCAATGACGTGGCCAAATACTTTGTCGCGATCCCGGCGATGGTGCATGCCGTTTATCCGGAGTTGGGCGCGATCGACATCCTCAACTTGCACAACCCGCACACCGCGATCCTGTCCGCGGTGATCTTCAACGCGACCATCATCGTGCTGATGATCCCGCTGGCGCTGCGTGGTGTTCGCGTCAAGGCGATGGGGGCCACCGCGATGCTGCGCCGGAACGTGCTGATCTACGGGGTCGGCGGACTGATCACCCCGTTTGTGCTGATCAAGCTGATCGACATCGCCATCGTCGGGCCGCTGGGGGTGCACTGATGCTGCGCGCTCAACTGGTCCCGGCGGTCCTGCTCACTGTGCTGGCCAGCCTGGTGCTGGGCGTCGCCTACCCGATCGCCACCTACGGCATCGGACAACTCGCCTTCAATCATCAGGCCGACGGCTCGCTGATCAGCCGCGACAACCAGGTCGTCGGCTCAAGCCTGCTCGGCCAATCGTTCACAGATCCCGCCGGTAACCCGCTGCCCCAGTACTTCCAGCCCCGGCCCTCTGCCGCGGGAAACGGCTACGACGCCACCGCCAGCGGAGCCAGCAACCTCGGCCCCAGCGATTCGAGGCTGCTCGCTGCCATCAGTGAACGAGCCGCTGCTTACCGCGCCTTCAACCAGCTACCCGGCGACGCGGCGGTGCCCGTCGACGCAGTGACCGGCTCCGGCTCGGGTCTCGATCCAGACATCTCGGTGGCCAACGCCGGCCTGCAGACGGGGCGGGTCGCCGCCGCTCGGCATCTGCCGCCCGAAACCGTGACGGCGCTGGTGCGCGACCACACCACCGGACGCGCGCTGGGTTTCCTGGGGGAGACCGTGGTCAATGTCGTCGAACTCAACCTTTCGCTCGATCAGCAGCAGCCGCGGCCACACTGACGATCACGACCCCGGCACCGTCCGGACCGGTTTCTATGCGCAGCGACGCGTCGATTGCCTCGAGCAGGTCGCGCGCCGCCTCGACGGTGAAGTGATCACCGCGACTATTGGCCAGCCCTTGCTCGGGGTGGCCAGTCTGGAACCGGACTTCGACCCGGTCGCCGCAAAGCGTCGCGGCGATCGTCGGCGTGCCACCCGGAGAACGGAGCCGAATCGCGTTGGCGGCCAGGGCCGTTATCACCCGGGTGAGCACCGCAGCGTCGGAGATTACGCTGGGCAAGTCTGCTGGTAACACGACATCCACGGCGTGGTTACCGGGACCAAGTTCGTCGAGCGCAGCGGCAACCACCTCGGCGACATCCACCTGACGTATACGCACATCCAGCGCACCCGCTCGTGCCCTGGCCACATCTTCTAGTTGATTCGCCAGTACGCCGATCCGGTGAACCGCGCGCTCCAGCGTGTCGATCGGCTCGCTATCCCGCGCTCCAGCTGGTATCGCGCGTAGCGCCGCGACAGCCCGCTTAGCGGAGTCGACACCCTCGGAAAGGGCGCGACCGGCGGCGGCGGCAAGCGCGGTACGCGTGCGCTCGCTCTCGGCCTGCTGTTCGGCGCCGGCAGCGCGCTGGCTGAGCCTGCGCTGGCCCAGATACTCGGCGATCTGCGCCGCGCACGCGGTGAAAATCTCTAGATCAGCCGCCGATAACGTCGGGCCGCGCCCGCCGAGCATCGACGAAGGACCCAGCTCGGCCTGAACCGTGGCATGCTCGGGCAATTCCGGGGGCCGATACCCACAGCTGGCGGTGACAACCCAGCCACCTTTGTCACCGGGTTTGCCACGCGGCGCGGCCGTCCGGCGTTCCAGCACGCTCAACCCGTCCAACCCGAACGACTCACGCACCAACTCCAGCAGCCGGGGAAGCTCGCCCTCCCCACGCAGTAGTGCCTCGGCCATCGACGTCAGCACCGCGGCCTCGGCGCTTGAACGGGCAGCCAGCCGGCGCCGCCGGGCACTGACTTCCACCGTCCAGCTCACCAGCACCGCCACCGCCACATACACGACTAGTGCCACAGCATCGTTGACGAGCGCGATCCGGAGCGTATACAGCGGCCGGGTCAGGAAGAAATCCGCGGCCGCCACGGAGACCACCGCGGCGACCAGCGCCGGATACCACCCCCCCACCATGGCTATCAGGACGATCACGAGCAGATACACGAGCAAATCACTCGGCAGGGTCAGCTGCGACCGGGCCAGCGCCAGCAGGATTGTCACCGCCGGCAACAACACCGCCATCAGCGCCAGCGCCCGCAAACGCCGGCGCGGACTGACACCGCGTAGCTGCGGGAGCCGCGCCGCAAATCTTGCCGGCGTCTTATCGGTCACCACGTGTACATCCAAGGTGGTATCCAGCCGAGACAGCCGGCGGGACACCACCTCCCGGCCGGTCAGCAGTTTCCACCCGGCGCTGGGACGGCTGACGCCGATCACCAGTTGAGTTGCGTTTTCATGCCGCGCGAATTGAGCGAGCGCACTACTGACGTCGCCGCCCACTAGCTGATGCCAACTACCTCCCAACCCCTCGACCAACGAGCGCAGCGTGGCCAATGCGGCCGGGTCGGCCCCCAAACGTCCGTCGCTGCGCGCCACGTAAACGGCCATCAGATCGCTTCCGGGTGTGCGGGCGGACAGCCGCGCGGCCCGCCGAATCAGCCCCTCACTTTCCGGGCCGCCCGATACGCCCACGACGATGCGCTCCCGCGCCTCCCAGCCGGCACTGATCCCGTGCTCGCTGCGGTAGCGGCGTAGGCCCTCATCAACCCGACCGGCTACCCACAGCAGCGCCAGTTCTCGCAGCCCGGTGAGGTTGCCCGGCCGAAAATAGTGCGACAGCGCCGCATCGATGCGATCGGACGGATAAATGTCGCCGGCAACCATGCGCCGGCGCAACGCTTCCGGCGACAAGTCAACGAGTTCCAATTCGTCGGCCTGGCGCACCACCGCGTCCGGCACCGTCTCGCGCTGCTCGACTCCCGTCATCTCGGTCAGCACATCGCGCAATGACTCCAGATGTTGGATATTGAGCGTCGTGAGCACATCGATACCGGCGTCAAGCAGTTGTTGAACGTCCTGCCAGCGCTTTGGATTCCGGGAACCCGGAGCGTTGGTGTGCGCGAGTTCGTCGACCAACGCTAATTGCGGACGGCGAGCAAGCACCGCATCAACATCCATCTCCGGCAGCACCCCGCCTCGATGCCGGACATAACGCCGAGGCACCACCTCCAGCCCGTCAACCAGCTCCTGCGTCGCCCGTCGGCCATGCGGCTCGATGAAGCCGATCACGCAGTCGACGCCCTGTCTGTGCTGGCGGTGCCCTTCGAGCAGCATCTCGTAGGTCTTGCCGACCCCCGGAGCAGCACCCAGGTACACACGGAGCCTTCCCCGTGCCATCTAGCAGCCGATTTCTGCGACCGTGCCGGCGTGGCCGTCCACGCGCATCAGCGTAAACCGATTCGCCACTGCGACGAAGAACTCTGGGCCAGCGAGGGTTGTCTAGGCCTAGCCGTTCGACCTCGAGATCAGTTGCTGGCGATTACCGTCAGTTCACGGCGGCGGCAGCGGAAATCGATTGGCTCACTGTGTAACTGTCGATTCCCTCGGTTCCGAGTTCACGGCCGTAGCCGCTGTTCTTGACACCGCCGAACGGTGCCGCCGGGTCCATGATGTAGCCCTCGTTGACGCCGAAGGTCCCGGACCGTACCCGAGCCGCCACTCGGTACCCGCGGTCGACGTCGGCGGTGAACACCGAGCCAGCCAGCCCGTACTCGGAGTCGTTGGCGATCCGGAGCGCCTCGTCCTCATCACGGTAGGAAATGACGGTCAGCACCGGACCGAAGATCTCCTCGCGCGCAATCCGCATGTCGTTGTTTGCGTCACTGAACAGTGTCGGCCGGACGTACCAACCGGTGTCCAGACCGTCGGGCATGTCGGTGCCGCCGGTCACCAGGCGCGCCCCTTCACTTTTGCCCAATTCGATGTAGCCCCGGACCCGCTCCTGCTGGCGCTGCGCCACCAGCGGACCGATCTGGGTGTTGGGATCCGCGGGGTCGCCCACCGTCATCGACTCCATCGCGGCCGTCAAAGCGTCCACGAATTCGTCCTTGCGCGCCTCCGGCACCAGGATCCGGCTGAGCGCGTTGCACACCTGGCCGCTGTTGGCGAGGCTGGCCATCTGAATACCGGTGGCGACCGCCGCGGGGTCGGCGTCGTCGAGCACGATGGCTGCCGACTTGCCGCCCAGTTCGAGGCTCACCTGTTTCAGCCCCGCCGCGCACGCCAGCGCCACTTGGCGGCCGGCGGCCGTGGACCCGGTGAACGAGACCTTGTCGATGCCTGCGTGGCCCACCAGGGTTTCACCGATGTCGCGACCGCCGGGCACCACGTTCAACACGCCGGGCGGAAGGTCGGCTGCTGCAACGAGTTCCGCGAGCAGTTGTGCGTCGAGCACCGACTCGGGCGCGGGCTTGAGCACCACCGAGCACCCGGCCAACAGCGCCGGCACGACCTTGCAGACGGTAAGGAACTGCGGCATGTTCCACGGCACCACCGCGGCCACGACTCCCACCGGTTGCTTCACGATCCGGATGTCCTTGCCGTACAGGCCCGGACGATCTTGCTGCCACGGGAAATTCGCCGCCAGACCACAGAATGCCGAGATCATCGTGAGGGGAAGGCGGACCTGCGCCATTTTGGCAAAGGTGATGGGCGCGCCAATCTCGGCCGAGATCAGCGCGGCCATGTCGGCTCGTCGTTCCTTGTAGATACCGGCCAGGCGGGTGATGGCCTCGATCCGTTCGGCGGGTTGCATGCGCGGCCACGGCCCGGTGTCGAAAGCCGCCCGCGCGGCGTCGACAGCGCGATTCACATCCGCGGGTCCAGCGCAGGCCGCGCGGCCGATGACCGCCTCGCTGTGCGGCGATATCACCGAGATGACCGAATCAGAATCCGGTGCCGTCCACTTGCCGTCGATGAAAAGCTGGTCCCTGTCGTACATCTGCCACCTCAGGTGTTGCGGCCGCCGTTGACGCCGAGTATCTGACCGGTGATGTAGCCGGCTTCCTCTGACACAAAGAAGGCGCACGCCGCGGCGATATCCTCGGGCCTGCCCACCCGGCGCACCGGAGTGCGTTGGATGTGATCCTCGACCGTGCCACCGAGCAGGTGTCGCCGCTCGGCGCTGCGCAGCATCGGTGTGTCGACGAATCCCGGCGGCACGGCATTGACGGTGATTCCCGATGGGCCGTATTCGAGGGCGAGCGATTTGGTCAGGCCGTTCACCGCGGACTTGGCGGCCACGTAATGGGCCATGAACGGCTGCCCGGAGTGAGTGCTGGACGACGACATGTTGACGATGCGTCCCCATCCGGCCTCAACCATGTCCGGCAGCACAGCCTGAATGGTGTGGAATACGCCGTTCAGGTTCACGTCGATCACCTTGGACCATTCCTCGAAGGACATACCCAAGAACTTCTTGAAGCCTTCCACCCCGGCCGCATTGACCAGCACCAGGATCGGACCGAACGCGTCGCGGATCGCCGATATTGCACTATCGACCTGCGCACGGTCGGTGACATCGGCGACATAGCCGAAGCCATCCTCGGTCGGGGACAGATCGACCACGGCCACCCGAAATCCGTCGCTGCGCAATCGCTCGGCGACGGCGCGCCCGATCCCCGAGGCGCCGCCGGTCACGACCGCCGTCTTCACTCCCGAAGCCCGCCTTCCTGAGCGATCGCCCAAACGCTCGGCTTCACATGCCTATCACTCGGCGTCCACCACGGTCAAGCGCGGCAACTCGTTGATTCTTTGGCTTGATTCCTTTCAGTCACCCAACTTAGGGTCCGTTGATGGACAGACCCCCGTTTCGTTTCGGAGTGCAGGCGACCAACGCCGCTGGGGGGCGCGAGTGGCGCGATACCGTTCGCAGGGTCGAAGACCTCGGGTACACAACACTTTTCCTCGCGGATCATTACCTGGGGCCGGGGCCCGCGCAACGAGCTGCGCGCACCCCCCGCCAAGACCTGGCGCCCATCGCGGCGATGGCCGCAGCGGCCGCGTTCAGCCAGACGCTGCGTATCGGTTGTCGGGTGTTCTGCATCGACTATCACGTGCCGGCGGTATTGGCCAAGGAAGCGGCGACACTTGATCTGTTGTCCGACGGCCGCCTGGAGATGGGCATCGGTGCCGGCTGGAGCGAAGTCGAGTACGCCGCGATGGGCCTCGAATTCGACCGTCCCGGCCGGCGAATCGCCAAGCTCGCCGAGGTCGTCTCCCTCATCAAGGCCCATTGGCAAGGCGAAGAACTGGACTGCTCGGGTGAGTTCGTTCGGGTGCACGGGTATGCGGGGCGGCCACGGCCGGTACAGCGGCCGTATCCGCCGATCATGATCGGAGGGGGCGGGCAGCGCGTCCTCTCGCTCGCCGGCCGCGAGGCCGACATCGTCAGCATGTCCACCGTGCCCTTCGTGGCGCACGACGCCGACGGCCTCGATCCACAGGCGGTCGCGCAGCGCCGGATCGGCTTCGTGCGCGCCGCGGCCGGTGAGCGATACGGTCGTCTCGACGTCGAAAGCTCGCCGTACTTCACCGAGATCACCGACGATCCCAAGACCGTTCTGGCCCGGCTGGCGAAGTCGACGGGCATCCCTGCCGACCTGTTGCGCGACCATCCCAACGTTCTGATCGGCTCACCGGAAAGCGTTGCGGAAATGCTGTATTCGCGCCGGGAAACGCTCGGCATCAATTACGTCACGGTGCAGCAGTCCCAGATCGAATCCTTCGCGCCGGTGGTGGCCCTGCCTGCACGGGCGCTGAGCCTTGACCGCCGCGATCCGAGGTGCAAGCATGGCACCTGCATGATTTGGGCGATCGCTCAAAACATGCAGGTGACCAATTTCGTGGGAATGAGACTGCTCAATGGCAAAGCGGACCAGATATCAGCGAGTACCACGATCGGTACGCCAACTATCGGACTCGAGCTCTCCGATGACGGCATCCTGTTCATGCAGTGCCACACCAACGGCGGCAGCCTGGTGTGGGACTGGCGGGCACACGACGACATGTCCGACGTGTTCGCCGATATCGCCGGGGACCGCGAGATCAAAGTGCTCATCCACACCGGCACCGGCGAAAACTACAACGCCAACTGGGGACGCATGCCCAACGGCGACCCGGTCGAGAAGCCTGAGTATCTGCTGATGCCCGGCACCCGCGGTCTGGTCAAGCTCGACGAAAAAGCCTGGTACGCGAGGCATCTGATTACCAACGTGCTCGACGTCGATGTTCCGATGATCAGCGCCGTCAACGGCCCGTGCAACATGCACTCCGAGGTGCCGCTGCTCGGCGATATCGTCCTGGCCTCAGAAGACGCCTACTTCCAGGACGCATCGCATTTCCCGCGCGGCCAGGTGCCAGGTGACGGCCAGCATGTCATCTGGAGCTTTTTGGCCGGCCACACCCGCGCCCGCTACTTCCTGTTGACCGGCATGAAGCTCAGCGCGCACGAGGCCAAGGAGTGGGGCGTCGTCAACGAGGTGCTGCCCAAGGACCAATTGCTGGACAGGGCCTGGGAACTCGCTCGAGAACTGGTCAAGCGGCCACCGCTGACGCTGCGCTACTCACGCCAGCTGTTCACCAATCCGCTCAAGCGGGCCTTCATCGACGAGCTCGGCCACGGCCTGGCCCGGGAAACCTACGCGCAGCGGGCCTTCTTCCCGTTCGGCGGCGAGATGGCACCGCTGGATCGGGCTTGGGACGAACAGCCTTGGTCCACCAACGGTCGACGACGGTCAACGAGTGAAGGAGTCCCATCGTGACCAGCATCCAGCAGCGTCTGTCGACCGGACGCGGCAAGTTCACCACCGACTATCCCGAACTCGGGACCGGCCCGGTCAGCTACGAAGATTCGATCTCCGAGGAATTCTTCGCCGCAGAGCGCAAGGCGGTGTTCGAACGAAACTGGTTGTGCGTCGGGCGTATCGAGCGGTTGCCGCGCAAGGGTTCGTACTTCACCCGCGACCTACCGGGGCGCCTCGCCTCGATCGTGATCGCCCGCGATCTGAACGACACCGTGCACGCGTTCCACAACGTGTGCGCCCACCGCGGTAACAAGGTGGTCTGGCAGGAGCACCCGGGCAGGGAATCCTCGGGAACGCTGCCGCGCGTTCGCCTGCAAGTACCACGGTTGGCGATACGGCCTGGACGGCAAGGTCAACCACATCACCAACGAAGGCGAGTTTTTCGACCTCGACAAGAGCACACTGCGGATGCCGCCGGTGCACTGCGAGGTCTGGGCGGGCTTCATCTTCGTCAACCTCGCCTCTGAAAGGGAAGAGGACCCGGTGCCGCTGCGAAGTTTCCTCGGCGACGGGCTGCTGGGGATCGAGGCCTATCCGTTCGAGAAGATGACCCAGCATTACGGGTTCTCCACCCGGATCAATGGGAACTGGAAGCTGGCCGTCGACTCGGTATGCGAGTGGTACCACCCGCCGTATGTGCACGGTCGCTTCATCGACCCTGACGTCTCCAAAGCCGAAAAGATGGTGCCGCCCGTCGACGCCTACCACTACGAGCTGTTCCGGCCGCACATGCTCACCTCGGTCCCGGGGCCGCCGCCGCTGCCGCCCCGCGAACCTGGCACCGCGGGACCAGCCCGCAAGGACCAGCGCTGGGTCTACAAGCTGTTCCGCGCTGGGCTTTTCGGGCCCGACGATGTTCCGGACATAGGCCCTCCGCCCGATTTCCTCAACCGCGGCAACATCGCATCGTGGGGCAACGACCAATTCTGGATCTTTCCGAACATTTCGATCCAGATCTGGGCGCGCGGGCTACTACATCACCTACACCTACTGGCCCGAGACCGTCGACTCGCACATCTACGAGATCGACATGTACTTCGTGCCGCCGGCAAACGCTGCCGAACGCCTCGCGCAGGAATTGGTGGTCGACAGCACGATTGAGTTCGCGATGCAGGACGTGAACACCATCGAGGCCACGCATTCGGCGCTGAAGACGCGGGCGCAGAACACTTTCCACCTCAGCGACCAGGAACTGTTCATCCGGCAGTTCCACACGGTTATCCGCGACACGGTGGACGCCTACCGGGCGGCCGGCAGCGCAGGGAGGCGTGATGTCCAGTCTTGGATTGCCGGAGGGATTCACCGATCTCGAACCGTTTGTCGCCGATTGGGCGTTGCCGACGCGGGCGCAACGCTACGAGGCGCGGCTGTCGAAGCCCTACGACGAACTCGTCAGGTTCTACGACGCGATCGCCCCGAGAGCAGAGGAGGCGATCGCGTACCTGAACGGGCTCGACATCAACGCATTACCGGACGATGCGACCAGGTTGCTGCACCTGCTCTACTCGATGATCCTGGTCTCCTACGCCGTCAATGTGTTCAAGCAGAACCGTATCCCGGACTCCGGAGCCGCCTTCTTCGACATGGTCGTCGAGCCCGCGGTGTGATTCGAGCGGATGCGCCTGTGGCTAACGCCGCCCTACCGCTGTCCGGCTTACGGGTGATCGACACCGCGACGCTGGCCGCAGGGCCGCTTGTCGCCACCGCGCTCGGTGAGTTCGGCGCGGAGGTGATAAAGGTCGAGGAGCCCCGGGCCGGGGACCCGCTGCGCACCTGGGGCGCCCGCCGCGACGGGGTGGGCCTGGTCTGGAAAAGCGTGAGCCGCAACAAGAAGTGCGTCACACTCGACCTCCGCAGTGCCGATGGCCGGGATGTGCTGCACCAGCTTCTCGGCGTCAGTGACGTGCTGGTGGCCAACACCCGGCCGAGCACCCTGAAGCGCTGGCAGCTGGATTATGAGTCCGTGCATGCGCGCCATCCGGAACTGGTCATGCTCCACGTCACCGGGTACGGCCGCGGCGGACCTGCCAGCGACCGGCCCGGATACGGAACACTGGCCGAGGCGATGAGCGGCTTCGCCCACGTCACCGGCCAGCCGGGCGGACCGCCCACCCTGCCCCCGTTCATGCTGGCTGACGGGGTCGCATCGCTGGCGGCGACCTATGCGGTCATGATGGCCCTGTACCACCGCGATGTGCACGGTGCTTCGGGCCAGCTCGTCGACGTCAGCCTCATCGAACCGCTCGCTCGCCTGGTCGAGCAGTCGACGCTGGCCTACGACCAGCTGGGGGTGGTCGAGACGCGTACCGGAAACCGCGCCGACGCCAGCGCGCCGCGCAACGTCTACCGCACGTCCGACGATCAGTGGATCGCGATGTCGAGCGCCTCCGCCAGTACCGCGGCGCGGGTGTATCGGGCGATCGAAAGGCCCGATCTGGCTACGCGTTCGGAGTACGTCGATCATGTGGCCCGTCAGGAGCGGGCCGCCGAGATCGACGACCTGGTATCCGCATGGGTCGGCAAGCACACCCTGGATCACGCGATGGCGGTGTTTCTCGACGCCGGTGTGGCGGCGGCCCCGGTCTACGATGCCCGCCAGCTCCTGGCCGACGAACACTTGCGTGCCCGCGGCACTTTCGTTGTCGTCGACGATCCGGAGCTGGGCGCGGTGACCGTGCAGGCGCCAATCGCGATGTTGAGCGAAACACCTGGCCGGATAAGGCATCTGGGTCCGCGGCTGGGCGCCGACAACGACGCCGTCTATGGCGGGCTTACTGGGTATGGACGCCGACCGCCTCAGCGCCCTTCGTGCCGCGGGCACGATCTGAGTCTGCACCGGAGGGAGAGATGACGAAACCACACATGCGGCGCTCGGAGTTGGCCACTCCGGCCAGCAGCGAGCACATGTGCGAAAAAGCCGCGCGCGCCGGCGCCGATCTGGTGTTTCTCGACCTGGAGGACGCATGCGCGCCACAGGCCAAGGAGTCCGCCCGCGGCACCGCGGTGAGCGCTCTCACCGAGCTCGACTGGGGCACCACCCTGCGGGCCGTGCGTGTCAACGGCCTCGAAACCGAGTGGTGTCACGGCGATATCGTCGAGCTCGTCACCGGCGCACGCGACAGACTTGATGTCATCATCGTGCCCAAGGTGCGGTCCGCGCGCGACGTCTGGTGGGTGGATGTGCTGCTCACTCAGCTCGAGGCGAAATTGCAATTGGTGCGCCCGATCGCCCTGGAGGCGCTCATCGAAGAGGCCGAGGGACTGGTCAACGTGGCCGAGATCGCCCGGGCTAGCCCCCGCTTAGAGGCGCTGATCTTCGGCGCGGGCGATCTCTCGGCGTCACTGCGGTCCCGCGTCGACGGCAACTTCGACCCTGCCGGCGAATACCCCGGCGATTTCTGGCACGCCGTGCGGATCCAGGTTCTCGCCGCCGCGCGGGCCGCCAACATTGATGCAATCGATGCGCCGTATCCGGCTTACCGGGACATCGATGGTTACCGGCGTAGCGCCACGCAGGCCAGTTTGCTCGGGCTTCGACGGCAAGTGGGCGATCCATCCGGCGCAGGTACCCGTCGCCAATGCGGTGTTCACGCCGGCACCCGAGGAGGTGGCGGAGGCTCAGTCCATAATCAGCGACTACCGGCGCGCGCAGGCGAGCGGTGTGGGCGCCCTGGGCAGGAATGGCAAGCTGGTTGACGCGGCCCTCATCCGGCACGCACAGAACGTGCTCCGCAGGGCCGGCCTGCCGGTCGACGCCGGCGCCGGATAGTGTCGCAACGGAGGACCACACACCATGACCGCATCGCAGCGACCGAAGGCACGGGACTCGACTACCCGCGACATGCTGGTCGACGCAACGATTCAGATCATGGTCGATGAGGGTTACGCCGCGGCCACGTCGCGCCGGGTCGCCGCCAAAGCCGGTGTCAAACCGGCATTGGTGCATTACTACTTCCCCACGATGGACGAGCTGTATCTGGCCGTTTTCCGCCGCGGTGCCGCGGTCTACCTGGAGCGCCAGCAGAAAGCGCTGGCCTCCGACCGCCCATTGCACGCCTTCTGGGATACCCTCACCGAACCCAAGGACACCCGGTTGTTGTTGGAGTTCATGGGACTTGCCAACCATCGCAAGGAGATCAGGGCCGAGATTTCGACCTGGTCAGAGCGGTGGCGCGAGCAGCAAATCACCGCACTGAACTTCATCGTTCGCGAACATGCATCTGGACACAGACGAATTCCCGCCCGCAGCCCTCGCGGTCGTCATCGCCTCCATCGGGCGGACCCTCATACTCGAGCAGGGACTCGGCACCCACGGTGGTCACGAGGAGGCCGTCGCTTTGGTCAACCGATTCCTGGACCGATTCGAGATGCCGACACCGAAGACTCGCCGCGGTACGCCGGACGCGGCCCATTAGGGCAACACGACTCGCAACCGCTCCCAGCCGCGGACGGTCGACGTCGACGCCAATTGCGCCGTGTCGTAGTCGATGTCCCATTCGGGCCAGCGGTTGAGAATTTCGTCCAGTGCGACGCGGCCCTCGAGGCGGGCCAGGTTGGCGCCAAGGCAGTAGTGCACACCCTTCCCGAAGGTGATGTGCGAGATGTTGTCGCGACGGACGTTGTAGGTGTCCGGATCGGTGTAGCGGCGGTGATCGCGGTTGGCGGCGCCGAACAGCAGCAGCATGGCGCTGCCGGCCGGAACCGTCGTGCCGTAACACTCGAAATCCCTTGCCATCCAACGGGCGACGTGCGGCCCCGTCGGCTCGAATCGCAGCGTCTCGTCGACGGTGCGGGTCAGCAGTGACCGATCCTCGTAGACCTCGCGGCGCTGGTCGGGATGCTCGGCGAGCACCTTGGCCAGCCAGCCGATCAGCCGGCCGGTCGTCTCGTTGCCCGCCCCGGCGACCACCTGCGTGTAGTGCAGCACCTCCTTGCGGGTCAGCTTCCGGTGCACCCCGTGCTCGTCGTCGAACTCGACGTTGAGCAGCGTCGTCATCAGGTCGTCGGAGGGATTCTTGGACCGCCATTCCACATAGTCGGCGTAGATCCGGCCGTCGGCGATGGAGTCGGCGTCGGCGACCTTCAGCGGTGCGCCCGGCTTGGTGCGCAGGTTCGCGTCGTTGGCGTCGCGTACCGAGACCTGTTCGGATTCCGGGATTCCCAACAGCATCCCGATCACCCGCATCGGCATCATCGAGGCGAGCTCGGCGATGATGTCGAATCCTTGCGTGACCGACGAGCGGGTCCAGGCACCGCACGCAGTACTGCCGGATCTGGTCCTCGAGTGTCGGCCATCCGGCGGGGCGTGAACACCCGCGACATCAGGCCGCGCAGCATCGTGTGTTCCGGCGGATCCTGGAACATCATGACGCCGCCGGGCATGTCGAATTTCGATTGGATGAGCTCGAGGATGTCACTGCGGCTTGTTGGAGAATGTTTCCCAGTTGGCCAGCGCGCGTTCGACGTCGGAATGCCTTGACAGCGCCCAGAAGTCGTAGCGCTCGTTGTAATAGATCGGCGCCTCTTCGCGCAGCCGCGCGTAGGTCGGATACGGGTCGGCATTGATGCCGACGTCGTAGGGGTCGTAGTAGACGTCCGTGTCGTTGGTGACGGTCATCGGTGCATTCCTTACTTCAGGCAGCTGCCCGCGTCGACGGGAAGGGCCACGCCGGTGATGTAGCGCGCTTCGTCGGAGGCCAGGAACAGCACGGCGTTGCTGATGTCTTCGGGGGTCACCCAGGGGATGGGCAGGTAGTGGAAGCTCTGGCATATCGGCGCGAGGTCGTCGGGTCCGGGGTTCTCCAAGTCCGGCCTGAAGGCGCGGTAGGTGGCCTCGTTCATCAGCAGCGGCGAATTCACGTGGGTCGGGAGGACGGCGTTGACCCTGATCATGCGGTGGCCCAATTCGACGGCGAACGAACGCATCAGGCCGATCACGCCGTGCTTGGCCGCGACGTAGTGGCCGACGTGCGGGTAGGCCTTGAAACCGGCCACCGAGGACGTCAAAACGATGGAGCCGCCGCGGTCGCCGTTCAGGATGTGGGGCACCCCGGCCTTGACCGTCTTCCAGACGCCGCTGAGGTTGACGTCGATCATCTCCTGCCACAGCGCCTCGTCGGTCTTGTGCAGCTTGCCCGCCGTCGTGCCGATGCCGGCGTTCGCGACGATGACGTCCAGGCGCCCCAGCTGTTCGACGCCACCGTCAACGGCGGCTCGCAACGCGTCGAAATCGCGGACGTCGACTTCGGCGGTGACGACGCGGGCCCCGGCGTCCTTGACCATGCCTGCGGTCTCGTCGAGGTCTTCGGGCGTGGCACCGTCCGCGGGCGACGCCTCGAACTTGCGACAGATGTCGACGGCGACGATGTCGGCGCCCTCCCGCGCGAGCCGGACGGCGTGACTCCTGCCCTGCCCGCGCGCCGCGCCGGTCACGAACGCGACCTTGCCGTCCATCCGGCCCATCGCCACCTCCAGTCGCAGCGTTTTGGGCGATCGCCCAAATTTATGGCGCACCCATGTCTAGCAGCGGGGAGAGGAGGCAGTCAAGACGTCGGGGAGAGATGATGGCCGCGTGACGTATAGCAAGGGCACCACCGGGCTGGTGTTGATAGATCCGTACAACGACTTCATCTCCCCCGGCGGCAAAGTGTGGGATCGCTTGAAGGGCGTCATCGAGAGCAACGACTGCGTCACGCACATGAAGCAGGTGCTCGACGTTGCCCGAAGCGCGGACATCCGCGTGTTTTATGCGCTGCATCGGCGATACCGCCCGGGCGATTACGAGACATGGAAATACATAGCGCCAGTGCAGAAGGCGGCGTGGTCGCGCAAGACCTTCGAATTCGGCACCTGGGGTGGCGAGCTTCGCGGCGGGTTCGAACCGCAGCCCGGCGATGTCGTCGCCCATGAGCATTGGTGTTCAAGTGGGTTCGCCAACACCGATTTGGACCTGCAGCTCAAACGGCACGGCATTCATCGGCTCATCATCATGGGACTCATCGCCCATACCTGCCTCGAGGCCACGGTTCGATACGCCGCGGAGCTCGGCTATGAGGTCACCGTGGTGCGCGACGCAACCGCGGACTACTCGGACGCCGAGATGCACGCGGCGCTCGAGGTCAACATCCCGAACTACGCGACCGCGATCGTGCCGGCAGACGAGGTGATCGCCTCGATCGCCGCCAGTGTTCCGAATCTGTGAAGATTTGCCGCCCGGGTGTGAAAGCTTCGTTAAGAGCGAGGCACGCCCGCTATCGGACCGGCACCGTGGAGGTATGACGCTCTTCGAGCTGCTTCCGTCGCTGAGGCACGGGCTGAACCCGCACCTCGATCGCGCGATCTGGCCGCTCAGCGCCTACGTCGACGACCTGGGCCGACTGTGCGTCGGCGACGTGGCCGCCGACGACATCGCCGCCGAGTTCGGCACCCCCACGTACGTGGTGGACGAGGAGGATTTTCGGGCCCGCATCCGGTGCTATCGCGCGGCGCTCCCCGACGCCGAGCTGATTTACGCCGGCAAGGCGCTGTTGAGCGTCGATGTGGCCCGCTGGGCCGCGGACGAAGGGGCGGGCGTGAACGTCTGCTCGGCCGGCGAGCTGGCCACCGCGCTGGCCGCCGACGTCCCGCCGTCGCGCATCGTTCTGGACGGCGCGAAAACGGCGGCCGAGCTGTATGACGCGGTCGCCGCCGGCGTCGGGCGGATCGTGGTCGACTCGCCGAGCGAGATCTCGCTGCTCGCCTGCCGGGTGCGTCACCGTCAGCGTGTCCTGGTGGGGGTCATCCCCGACGTCGGGGCGATCGACCAGAAATTCGGCTTCGCGCTGTCGGGGGGCCAGGCGGCCGGCGCCCTCAGGCGGGTCCTGGACCAGCCGTGGCTCGACCTGGTGGGGCTGCACTGCCGCCTCGGGTCGCAGCTCACCGACGCCTCGCTCTACGGTGAGGCGATCCGCCAGATGATCGGCCTGATGGCCGAGGTCCGCGACCGCCATCAGACCGTGCTCACCGAACTCGATCTCGGCGGCGGACACGCGGTCCCCTACCTCTCGGGCGACGCGGAACTCAACCTGCGGGCGCTTGGGTCCACCATCGACGCCGCGCTGGAATCCGCGTGTGCGGAACACGAATTCCCTCGCCCGCGGATCGTGATCGAGCCGGGCCGGGCGATCGCCGCGCGCGCCGGGATGACCCTGTGCCGGGTGATCGCCGTCAAACGCCAGCCCGGCGGGCACACCTTCGTAGCAGTGGACGGCGGCTCGGGCGACAACCACGGCACGGAGCGCCCCGGCGCGAAATACACGGTGGCACTGGCCAATCGGCACCGGCCGGCCGCGACCGCACCCGTCACCGTTGTGGGCAGGCATGGCAACGGCGACGAGATCGCCCGCGACGTCGAGCTGCCCGCGGACATCCACCCCGGAGATCTGCTGGCCGTGGCCTGCACCGGCGCCTATCAGCACTCGACGATGTCGAGCCACAGCATGGCGGGCCGCGCGCCGCTGGTCGCGGTCTCAGGGGGCCGGTCTCGTGAACTGGTGCGCCGGGAAACCGTGGCCGACCTGCTGGCCCGAGATCGCGGCTGGAACGGCCAATGACGGCGTCCAGCACCGCCGTTCGGGTTCGCGCCGACCGACTGCGGGTTACGGCGGCGTACACCGTCATACTGCTCGCGGTCTCCGTCACGCTGACGGCGCTGGGTGCGCACACCCGCGCCGCGGTCGTCAGTGAAATGAGCACCAACCTGCACAACCTGGCGCACGGCCGCTTGGGCACCTTGGTCGGTAGCGCGTTCGTCAGTGACGGCGGCGACGTGTATCTCTGGTTGCCGGGGCTGGTGTGCTTGCTGGCGCTGGGCGAACTCATCTGGCGCGGCAGGGGTTTGCTCATCACCTTTGCGGTCGGCCATATCGGCGCCACCTTGATCGTCGCGGTGGGGCTGGTCGCCGCGGTGGAGACGGGATGGCTGCCGTTCTCTGTTGCGCGCGCCACCGACGTAGGGATCAGCTACGGGGCCGTGTGTGTGCTGGGCGCCCTGACCGCATCGATACCGTTGCGCTGGCGTCCGGCCTGGATCGGTTGGTGGCTCGGCATCGCATTGGTGGCAACGTTCGACGCGGACTTCACCGCGTTCGGTCACGTTCTGGCGCTGCTCCTGGGCATGGGCTTGTCTTTCCGGTTACCCGCGATCACGCGCTGGACGCCCGTGCACGCCACCTTGCTCGTCGTCGGCGCCACTTTCGGCTATTTCGTGCTGTCGGCATGGTCGTCGTCGGTGGCTCCCGTCGGCGGGTTGACGGGCGTAGTGATCGCCCTGCTCGTCAGTCGGCTATTGCGGCCGACTACCGTTAGCCCGCTTCGCTAATCGGGCGGCCCCGTGAGGGTGTCGACGTGGTAGCGGCTGGCAGTCCAGGGCGGAGAACTGGGATTCGGCGTGAGAGTGACCGTTATATGCGCTTTGCCTGCGGTAAGGGATTGCGGCACGAGGTATGCGTCGTCAAGCCAGCGGTGAAAGTTGTTGCTGCCCGGCTGTATCCAAATCCCGGCGGGCATGCCGTCGACAGCGACGTCCGCTGATTGAAAGCCCCTTGCTTGATCGGATGTGCGGCGCAGCAGGATGCCGTGATTAGCCGGATCGGTTTGGACGCTGAACGTGATCGCTGCCTGTGTGCTCCGGATTAACCCGACGATCGGGCGAAGGTCGTCGGCGCCCTCGTATTGGCTGACCAGCAGCTGTTCGTCGGCGTCGGCGTCGGCGTATCCGTGCAGGAGTCGACTGCCGGGGTCGGTGGTGTTGATGTCGTCGCCTGGAGTAATGGTGTCGGTCGCGTGCGTGTAGAGGAATGCGGTTGAGCTGTAATCCTCTTGGACCATGTTGCGTTTGCCGTGCTCGATCCCGAATCGGATCGCGGAGTGGTAGTCGATCGACTCCGCGAGCATCAGCCGATAGGCGGCGACGCAGTAGTCCGCGCATCCGCCGGCGGCCGATACGTTGATCGGGTTGGCCGGTGAGCGGGTCGGTGAAGTGGGTGCCGTCTTTGAAATACCACCCGCCTTCGTAGAAGTCTTCAGTGCCGGTGCCGTACCACTGCGGTGAGGCGGAACCGTCGGTGTAGACGCGCTCGGCGCCTTCGAGAAAGTAAGGGGCACCGTCACTGAACCGCGTCTTGATCCGAGACCCGCGGATGGTGTGGCTGACGCCGACGAATTTGCCGTGGCCGCCTTCATCGGTGAACAGCCAGTCCTGACCGGGCGCCGTCGACCCGGCGTGCGAACGAGCGGTGAAGTACCCGGCGCGGCCACCGGCCAGCGCCGGCGCCCACTGGGGATCGGGAGCGGTCATCACGTCGCTGTCGATTCCGGATACGGGATCGTCGGTGGTGTTCACCAGCGTGATGCGAGCTTCGTGAGCGAAAGGCATGGGCCACCAGCGGACAACGATAACGATCCTCCGGGCTGCGGGTCCGTGGCGAACATCAGCGAGCGCACGGTGGCGGTGCCCAGCCCGGCGCCAAAGAATTCCCCGAGCGGCGAGTCCACCATGGTCTGGCCATCGAACTCCATCTGTAGCCGCAACCCGGCGAGTACTTGATCCGTGGGTTGTGGCAGCTGCAGGCGCAGCGCCGAGATGGTGCCTGAGCCCGTCGATTCCGCGATCGGCACACCGGCACCGGCGGGGAGATCGACGACTCGACTGTTGTGCACTGCATTGGGTTGGGTCGGTTTGGGATCGGCGGTGCCGGCGGCGCGCAGCGTGGCGAGCACGTCGAGCGCCGGATCGGATGGCGAGAAGGTGGTCACGCCCTCGGCGGTCGAGAAGTGGCGATAATCGACGTGGTAGTACTCCAAATTCGACGCGATGCTGATGCGCATGGACTCCCGGTACGGCATCGGCACCTTGATGTAGACGCCGCCCGGCGACTGCTTCGCGTTGGCCACGAGCGGCCACACGAACGGCGCACCCAACCTACCGTCGACCAACGATTGCAGTGGTGTGTCCACCATCGTCCGTCCATCCAGATCGATGCGGATGTTTCCGATCCGGGTCACGTTGCCGCCGTCGCGGGTGAACCAAATCGAATCGATCTCGCCGGGACCGCGGTCCTCCGCGACGACACAGCCGGCGCCGCCGGACGCCAAACAGCCACCGGTGCCGTTGCGGTTGCCGGTGGAAAGGTCGAAATCGCCGCCGCTTCGATCGAAGCTCGACAGCTGCTGAGCCCGCGTGTCGGCGCTCAGATAGGGCAACCGATCCAGTCGACGGTAGGTGTCCCAGCCGACCAACCTTCCGCCGACGCCGGTGTCGCCCGGCTCCGCGACCGACATGCCCGCGGCGGCGACCCCGGCTACCGCCAACAGCAGTAATGCGAACATTGCGCACCACGCGCGAACCGCCGCCGGCATCCGCCACGTCACTTCGGCTTATTCTCCTTCGAGTTTGTATCTCGTCTGGGCTGAACGCTTTTCGGCTCCCCGGTCATCTTGGGGGAGCCACCGTCCTGCTGATCGTGCTTAGCTGCGTATTTCCAGCTCGCACGCATCAGCCATGCGGGATGTTGTCAAGCGAGTTTCGCCCGTCTCGAGCGTGCCGACATTCGCGGGTTAAGGCACCACCACAGTCCTCCTCCAGCGCTCCGACACAGCCCTGCGCTTCTCATGGCCAGACGCTGTGGGCTGAGACATCCACAAACCGACGCACCCTGGTTTCCTCGCTACCGTCCAAGTAGGCATTCGACGGCGTCGCGAATAATTTCGCGCTGCCGCTTGGGGGCCGAGAGGTCGACGACTGTCAGGACCTCGATGCTGCTGCTCGTGGTCCACAACGAGGCAATGTTGATGATTAGCGCCAAAAGCACGGCGGGTTCGAAATGGTCGGATACGGTGCCGTCGGTTTGCGCCTTCGCGATCGCGTCAACGGTGGCCTTTGCGTTTTGAACCGCGAACAGATGGGGTCCATCATGAGCACGTTCGAGGCGCCGCCAGCTCACGAGCCGCCTGACCTCCGGATGTTGCCTGTAGGTGTCGGCAAGTCTTGCCGCATAACCGGCAAGATCGTTGGCATCCATCGGTGTGGACTCGACGACCTGTTGCACGACCGATTCCCAGACCGCGTCGAACAGTCGGTCCTTGCTTCCGAAATAGTTGTAAATCTGGGCCTTATTCGCCCCGGCATTGGCGGCGATACGGTCCACACGCGCGCCGGCGATACCGTACTGGGCGAACTCGTCGCGGGCGGCGTCGACCAGGCGCTGACGGGTGGCTGCGGCGTCACGGATGACAGTCATTGCCACAGCGTATCTAACTAACTAGATAGTTGACACCAAGCGCGGTCGCAGCGTAGCTTCCTAACTATCTAGTTAGTCAGAAAGCAGCTGCACCGATGCTCGGTTTCCGACCCTTGCATTAGCACCAGCTGCGCGCTTTCGGCCCCGACTAATGCAGGCGGCGTACCCGCCCCAGGCCTCAGCGCCACTACGGGAGACAAAAGGAACCCTGGACCGAGGAACGGGGGTCACACGCAGGTGCCGAACACACCTCTCGAGCCCAGCCGCGCCTCCGCTACGCCCAGCGCCCAGATTGCGGAGGACGGGGTCCGATCCCGATTCAGAGTCA
Organism: uncultured Actinomycetota bacterium; assembly: GCA_963850895.1. Lineage (GTDB taxonomy): Bacteria > Actinomycetota > Actinomycetes > Mycobacteriales > Mycobacteriaceae > Mycobacterium. Next base: position 28,176 of record CAWKNK010000024.1, read on the forward strand.
TAGGGCCGGCGCCGACCGCGCAGCAGCCAACCGTCGTAGGTCGCCTGAACTCGGGTTCTCCGGGTACCGATCAGCAGCTGAGATCGCTGATGGCAGATGCCATGCGGCAGTTGCCTTTCGAGCACCGCGCAGTGATCTACAGGGCCTACTACCAGGGATGGACGACAGTCAGAATCGCCGACGACCTTAGTATCACCGAAGGTGCCGTGAAGTCACGGCTACACGATGGCCTACGCACACTACGGCTCACAGTCCAGCGAATGGCACGGGGGCGTTGAGCCCCAACCAGCGACCATCAGAGCCGGAACAACACGTCTCGTAGTCCGGCGGCTTGATCCTCCTTGGAAATGATCTTGTGTCATATTGGCGCCGGCACCACCCGAGTGCGCAGTCACCGCCGCAGTATTCAGTGTCGCGGCCAGAAAGCGAATCCGGTATTCCGGGCGCGGCCGTTACCCGCCTGAAGGTAACAGCGCTTCTCTCAATCATCGGCTCGCGTTCTCGGGCTACAGCAGACTCACCCCGATGCCATGACCAATGATTTTCCGCTGGATTCGGCGCAGCAAGGGACTGCTTCGTCACGGAAATTGGTCCCGAAATCTAATCCGGAGCCGACTAGACTTTCAACCGGTCCTAACGATTGTCAGCGATAGAGCAGCTAGCAATGAGCGCACGAACCGTCGCCCGCCTCATTGGTGTGGCCGTGGCGATGACCTGGACGCTGCTGAGCGCGTTCATCGACACTCGTTACGCCTCTGCCGGCCCGTGCCCCGACGTCGAAGTGGTGTTCGCTCGCGGCACCAACGAACCTCCCGGCGTTGGCGGGGTCGGCCAGGCCTTCGTCGACTCGCTTACGTCGCGAGTTCGTGGACGGCCGGTCGGGGTCTACGCGGTGAACTATCCTGCCACCGATGATTTCGTCAGGAGCTCGTTAACCGGGGCCGGCGATGCGGGTGGTCATGTCCAATTCATGGTTGCGAACTGCCCGAACACCAAAATGGTGCTTGGTGGATATTCTCAGGGCGCGGGCGTGATCGATATGACCACCAATGAGCTGCCGCCCCAGGTGGCCAATCATGTCGCCGCGGTCGCCGTGTTCGGCAATCCGGAGAGTACGTTCGCGAGAACGCTGGGGGGCGGCCGGCTCCCTGCAATTAGCCCGCTTTACCGTCCAAAGACGATTGACCTGTGCGTGCCCAACGACCCAATCTGCTCCGAAGGCAGGAGTCCGACCGCACACGTTTTATATGTTCAGTCCGGGATGACAAACCAGGCTGCGGCATTCGCAGCCAGTCGACTCTAGCTTCGCTTTTTCGTTTCCCTTAGGTCCGTATCCCGGCTGGGCTGAACGCGTTTCGGTTCGCCGGGCCCACCGGGAAACGGGAGTGGCGGCATGAACACGTTCCGGGCAGCGCCTTTGTGAGCCTGTTCGAGCTGTCCGACCCCGCCAAACCCGGACGCACGCTGACGATGCCTTCGGCGCAATGGTTCTCCGAACGCATTGGCGCCCTCGGGGTAAGCAACAGCAGCCGGGTTGTCGTTTACGACAGGCGCGAGAACATGTGGGCCGCGCGATTGTGGTGGATGTTGCGGGTTTTCGGGTTTGATGACGCCGCCATCCTCGACGGGGGATGGAGCGCCTGGAAGCAGGCGGGCTATCCGGTCTGCTCGGCGCCCTGTCGCTACCCGCCGACGACATTCCAGGCCACCATGCGCCCCGAGTTGATCGTCGACAAGCAGCAAGACCGATCGCTTACAAAGCGGCCTCAGCGCATATTCGCCGGTGTTCGCGGGTGTCCGCTGCAGATGACGGAAACTTGGTCTGACGCGGAGAAATGAACTCCGTGTGCGTTCGCCGGTATCCGCCGGTGTTGTCACAGTGGTTACCGGGACTTGTGACAACGTCGTGACACCCTCAGACTGACTGGTATGCGCGACCGCGAGACGATCGACTCAGAATTGCGGCGCATCGCTCTTGGGCGCCGATCGATCCGTGAACAGGGCGGTCAGCCGTCGTGCCAACAGACGGACGAACTGCTCGATGAGCGCCTAGCCCACCGCGCGGAGGCGTCCGAAACCGAGGCGGTTGCAGACTATGAAACCGAGGTTGTCGCCGGCACCTGGTCGCGGCGCGCCGAAACCGACGACATCACGCCTCACGGACGTAAGGGTGTGCTGCGCCGCTTGGGCCCCCTCGCGGCGTTGCCGCTATCTCTGGTAGGTGTCGCCGCCGTGTTAGTGGTGATGTTCGGGGTCCACAAACCAGAACCAGCGGCGCAGCCGGCGGTAGTCCCGCCGCCGTCGAGTGCGCGACCCAACCCGGCTGCGCCGAAAGCACACGCTCCGCTCCCCGACATGGTCGACATGGTATTCATCGGCGCGTTGAAACAGGATGGCGTGCCAGTTCCCAGCCACGAATACGTGATGACCCATGGGCACGCAGTCTGCGATTTCCTGACGCACCAACCCAACTTCGCAGAGGCCGTCCGCTTCGTGCAGCAATCGTCGATATGGGATGCCAATCAAAGCGCCAACTTCGCGGCTGGTGCCATCGTCTCGTACTGCCCTCAGTACGAACTTGCAAGCCCGGACGAGATGCAGCCGGCCCTCCAGAATGCTCTCTCTGGTCTGCAAGCCATCCAAGGTGATCTGCAAGGCATCCAAGGTGATCTGCAAGCCATCCCAGGCCACCAGTAATCCGGGTCATCGCCACCACAACGGTTTCAGTACTGAGGGTTGCCAACTTGCGCGACCAGGAAGTAGTCGACAACGAGCTACGGCTGCTGGTAGCCGTGCGCCGGTCCATCCGCAAGCACGGTGGCGAGCCGTCAAGTCGTCAGGTCGGCCAACCGCCAGTGGGCTGGCGGAACCTTTGGCCCGCCACATCGAGGTACTTGAGAACGAAGACCTCAGTGAACCTGCGGCCCGCTAACGTGCGGTCCACGCCGTGAAATACGCCGCTATCAGGATCAGCCGAAAGCGCAGACGCGGTATCAGAACCCGGTGCTCCCGCATCCGGCGGAGGCCCATCAGTCGGGCACGTGTACTGGTCCGGAAACCTCACACCAGCCGCCCTTGTTCGGGCTCTTCTGCAGGCGCGCGGTGAATTGCTTGTCGAGCGCGATGTTGTTTTTCATGATCGACTCTCTTCCTGGGTGATCTCCAGCCCGTTGCCGTCGGGGTCGTGAAAGGCGAACATCGGGGGCACGCCTTCCCAATGCAGCAGCTCGCCGACATCCACGCCGCGTTCACCCAAGTACTGGTGTGCGGCCGCGGCGTCGGGGCTGGTGAGGCGAATGCCCGTCTCTACGCCCGCCGGAACGCCATCGTGAGCGGGGATGAGGGCGAGCGTCGTCGTCGACCCAGATGGGGCGACCGTGATCCAGCGGCCGCCGAACTGCGGGAGGGGAATGTCGAGGCGTTTTTCCAAGCCCAGCGTCTCGGTGTAAAACCCGAGCGCTCGATCCTGGTCGGTAACCGGGATACCGACCGTCACAATCCCGGTGATGGATCGTTGAGGTGCGTTCATGATGTTCTCCAATCCGATTGCCTTTAGCACTTATGACGACCGAATCGACACCTTGGTTGGAGTCCCCATAGCATGCACCTCGGTCGGCCGCCGCGATTCAGCTCATTTAGTAAGACTGGTCGACAGAGCAAAAGTCATCGGTCAGTGCCAGGTGGCGGCTGCCTTTAGCATGAGATGCGCGGGCGCGCCACTTCCCGGTACCTGCGACTGTCGCCGTGCTTGACCCGCTTGAAGGCACACGAATGCGCACGCAAGCCCAAAGTTAGAACGTCGTTATCGGGAACCGCGCCGCCACGCGCCAATAGCACCGGAGCCAATTCGCGCCGTCACCCTGGGGGCCACTTTCAATTGACATTGCGAGGCAGGTCGGCGTCGCCGACCTGGCACAGCGACACGACCGCATCAACGCCGTCGGGCAGAGACCGCAGAGCACCGAATCCACCAAGCCAAACGCTGTCGTCATGTGGATGGCTGGCGACGACCTCCGTTTCCTAACCGCTGTAGGAGGAATCGAAGTTGTCGGGCTCGCCTTTGCCGACGACCTGAGATCCGAGGTCGTCGCGATCCCGCTGCCGTTCCGAGCATCGCTCACGCCGATATCGTGTCACTACTGTGCAGACAAGACGTGCCATATCCCGGTGTCCACACCATCCGGAACTCCGTCCGGCTTTCTGCCACCCTGCGGGGCCCTGCACCAATCGAAGCGCATTTCGAACGAGATGCCGCTGTGGGACAATCAACTGGGAAGGTTTAGCCCGCCGTCGCTCGCGGTGATCTCCCATGGCCCGCTCCCTTGGAGCAATCAGATTAGGTAGTCGACTACCCCATTCCGATCGATTTCCGGTTGATCAGTATCAAAGCCCCCTGGACAGGCATACATTAGACACGGCGGCGAATGGTCTGACCGATCCGAGAGCCGACATAGAGACTCCCCCGACCGGCCAAGCAGTCGCGGCCCGAAAAACACCCGATTGTCAATGAAGGGAGTCGACGATGTCAGAGCAGACCGAGAAGAACCTGGAAATCATCAAGAAGGGTTACGAAGCGTTCGCCACCGGTGACATCGAAACGGTGATGAGCCTGTTCGACGACAACATCGAGTGGGTCCAACCCGGCGAGAGCGCCATCAGCGGCACCTACCACGGCAAAGGCGAATTAGGGCAGTTCCTTGCGCGGTTGGCCGAGAAGTCCACGACGGCCACAGCTCGCCAGTTCGTCGCCGACGGCGACATCGTCGTCGCGCTCACCGACGTGACGGTGGGCGACGAAAGAGGCCAAGACGCCGACGTGTTCACCCTCCGGGACGGCAAGACGGTACGGGTGCAAGTGCACACTGACACGGCGTTGATGGAGCGGATATACGGCAGGAAACAGGTCGCGGCGAGCTAGCACCCGCCTGGCTACTGCCCAGCCGAGGAGCGTAACGCTTCGCGTCGGGAGCACAGGTTCGGCCCGTCCTCGTCCTTTGGGTGGCGGGCCGAAACCTTCGGCGGGCTCCTGGGCTTCGCAAGCTATGAACGGGTTTCAATCCCGATCCGCAGTCATAGAGCAGGCCCAGAGTGCGCAGCAGCCAGGTGCCGTAGGCCGCCTGAACTCGAGTTCGTCCCCTGGTACCGACCAACAGCTGAGATCGCTGATGGCAAATGCGATGCGGCAGTTGCCGTTCGAGCACCGCGCTGTAATCTACCGGGCCTATTACCAGGGATGGACGACCGCAAGAATCGCCGACGACCTGAAGATCACCGAAGCTGCCGTGAAGTCACGGCTTCACGATGGACTACACGCACTACGGCTCACGGGCAGCGCGAGGCCCAACTAGATCGACCATCCGACAGATAGCGTCGAGCCTCAGTTGCGCTTCTGTTCCCTCTGCCGATCGGTATCTCGGCTCGGCTGCACTCGCTTTGGCTCCCCCGGCATCTTCGGGGTGCCATCGTGCTAACGATCATGCTCAGTCGCGTATTTCCAGCTTGCGGGCATCAGCCATGCGGCAGGTTGTCGGGCGAGTTCTCGCCGCAGATCAGATGCTGGCCCCAGCGTTGCTCAACCTGCTGGGGTCCTTAAGACTGTCGAACAACCCTCGCTACCAGATCCGGCCCCTGGTGCTCCCCAGCGGGGTCTCCTATGACGACTCCCTGCAGCTCGTTGCCGGCCTGCATGAGCCGACGCTCGACCGCGACGGCCGAAGACCTCCTAGCAGCCGTCGGTCACAGCTGACCCTCGTCGCCGAGGGCGATGACCGCGTCAAAGCCTTCACGGACGCACGCCACGAGCGCGCCCAAGTCCGGGACCGCTGCGGCGTCGACGTTGATGCCGATCAGCGCCTTGCGGTGATAACCCACCAACGTGATGTTGGCGGCGGTGCCGACCGGGGGGCCGAACGGGAAGATGCTGAGCACCTTCGCGCCGCCGAGGTAGAACTCCAAATTGCCGGCGTTGACGTCGCTGAGCACGAAGTCGTCGTGCCTCATGATCAACCCGAAGACTAGATTCACTGCCGGACCGAAGGCGTTGATCACCGTGCCGAGCGCGCTGGCCAATGGGAGCTTCGCAACTTCCTCCAAGCCTTTGATGAGACGGTGATAGGTCACCATCGCGGCGCCCGGGTCATCGGCGCCGATCGGGATCGCCATTCGGCAACCGTTCACCCGGTTGCCGAACAGTGGGTCGCCAGGCTTGCGGATATCAACGGGGATGGTGGTCCGCAGTCGATCGACGGGTTCGCCGTGCCGTTGATGGTACAAAGCGAATCCGTGGGCGACGGCGGTGAGGAACGCGTCGTTGACGGTGCAGCCTCGTGTCTTGGCGGCTTTGCGCAATCCTTCGAGGTCGGCCTCGAGTGCCGCGAAGCGCAGCCACCCTCGGCGCTCGGTCATCAGGGGCGAGAGGGTCTTCAAGTTCGGCGCCATGATCCGGGTCACCGCCCGCACATCCTTGGCGACTGTGGTCGCGGTATCGCGCGGCCGCCGCACCACGGTCGGCAGCGTACGCGCCGTCAAGCCCGCGGACCGACCCAGGAACCGCAGGATCCGGTGTCCGGTGTAGCGGGCGGCCTCGGCGGCCAGCCCGAGCTGGGATCGATCCTCGGGCTCGGGGATTGCGGGCATCGGGCCAAGATCACGGGGCTTTCGGGTGAGGTCACCGAGCAACCCGAAGATCGCGAGAAGGCCGGTACCGTCGCTCATCACATGATTCACCGTCAGGATTAACGCCGCCTGCCCGCCCTTGAGGCCCTCAACCACGGTGATGGTCCACAGCGGACGCTCTCGATCGAGGCCGGACATCGCCGACTGGCGCGCGAACTCCAGCACACCGTCCAAAGATCCATCACCCGGCGCGCCTATCCAGCGGACGTGGTAGGAGAGGTCGAAGTTCGGGTCGACAATCCAACGGGGAGTCGACAAGCGCAACGGCACCTCCACCAGCCGGTGCCGAAATGAAGGCAGGGTACGGCTGCCACGTTCGAGGCGGTCCAGGAGGACCTCCCGGTCGGGCGCGCGATCAAGGATCAACACCACCGTGATCGTCTGCCGAAGCAACGGATCCTTTTCGATCCCCCACAGCATCGCGTCCAGATCCCCTGTGTGATGGGGCTTTTGCGCGACATGATTGTCGATGGCTGCCATGGTTTCTCGGTTGTCGTTAATCAGCCGCCGTAGCGGTTGCGGAGTTTGGTCAACGTGGCTTCGATGCCAGCAGCATTGCGCTTCGCGAAACCCGTTCGCTCGTAATACTTCACGCTTTCCTTCAGGCGCCCGGTGTCGCGGCAATCGAACGTTTCGGTGACTCGTGTGACGGTCGGCGTTACTGCGGCGAACTCCCAACGCCAGTGGTGCCCGACGGGGTGGCGCCATTCGATCAGTTCGTCGGGTTTCATCGCGGTGATGGTGCTGGTGATGCGATAGGGCGCCCCGAACATCCTCATCTTCGTGGTGAACCGCGCGCCCGGAACCAGCCGCTGCGGGGCGCGGATGTTTTTCCTGACGGTGCCGGAACCGTCGAGTTCGTGGTGTCGACGCGGGTCCGCGACGATCGCGAACAGCTCTGCCGCTGGAGCACGGACCTCGACCGAGCGGCTGACCTGATTGGGGCCGGCGTCCACAGTGGTGACGGTCATTGCGTCTGCTCCCGGCTGGCGACCATGGCGAGGCTGCGCTCCCAGAGTTCACGGGCCAGGACCGGGTCGTACGCCCGACGGTTGGCCCGACCAATTCGGTGGTCAGCGTAGTACTCGCCCGATTTCCAGTCGGTTCCCGGTGTAGCCGAGGCCAGCCACACCAGCTCGTCGGACCCCGCCTCAGGTCCAACCAACGCCAGAAACCTGATCGGGCCGCGAAACGCCGTCCGAATCCACCACGTCCGCGACTCATCTCCGAAGTTGGTCGCCACGTCGCCGGGATGAAACGCCGCCGTGGAGATCCCGGCAGCGTGGTAGCGGCGGTGCAGCTCCCTGGTGAACAAGATCATTTCCAGCTTCGCGTTGCCGTAGGCCCTGAGGGGCCGGTAGCCGCGGGCCGCGTCGAGGTCATCGATATCGACGCGGCCGAAGAGCCTATTGACCACGCTTGAGGTGTTCAGCACCGTGGCGCGGGATTCGACGAGCCGATCCATCAGCAGCGTCGTGAGCTGAAACGCGGCCAGATAATCAACCTGGAAAGTCGTCTCATGGCCGTCGACGGTGAGCTCGCGCCGCTTCATGAAACGGCCGGCATTGTTGGCCAGCACATCGATGCGGGGGTAGGACTGCAGCAGCTGCTCGGCCAACCTCCGCACCTCTGAAATGTCCGTGAAATCGGCTATGAAGTACTCCACGCCCAGGCGCGCGGCGACGGCTGTTGTTTTTGGTTCGGATCGGCCCACCACGACCACGTTCTCGCCGCTTCGGCTCAGCCTGGCCGCCGCGGCGGCCCCGATGCCATCACTGGCACCGGTAATGATGACCGTCCGACCCGCCATTGGTGTCCTTTCCGAAGCCGCGCCGCAATACAGTCCCGCAACCGTCCCTTCCGACGTTTTGCTCAGGGGATTGTCGGGCGATGTGGTTGCGCACAAGGTCGATCGTGGCCCAGTTCGTTTCGCAGCACCTTTCCGGTGGGGTTGCGCGGAATTTCGGCGACGAGGGTGATGTCCCGCGGTTGTTCGAAGCGAGACACCTTGTCCTTCAGGTATTCCCGCAGTTTGGCTTCATCGATGTCGGCGCCCGGGCGGGGCGACGACGAACGCAACGAGCCGCTGGCCGAAGTCCTCATCCGGAACACCGATCACCGCGTGGTCGGCCAGGTCGGGATGTTCGCCAAGGGCGTTCTCAACCGCGCGGGGGTAGACGTTCTCTCCGCCGGAGACGATCATGTCGTCTTCGCGGCCGACGATGAACAGCCGCCCCGCCTCGTCGAAGTAGCCCATGTCCCCGGTGTCCGTCATCTTGGCGACCACATCCTTGCCACCGCCGCCGGTGTAGCCGTCGAACGTCAGGCCACCACCCACGAACACCCGCCCGGTGACGTGCGGCCCGACGGGACTGTCGTTCTCGTCGAGAATCTCGACCGGACAGCCGGCAACCGGCCTGCCAACCGTTTCCGGTGTCTCCCGTAGATCGGCGGGCGTCGCAAGCGACCCGATGGCGACCTCCGAGGAGCCGTAGCCGTTGTAGAGGATCTCGCCGTAGGCGTCCATGAACCGCTGCGCCAGGCTCGGATCCAGGCGTGCCCCGGCGGTGATCACCACGCGCAGCGACGGAACCGGGTTTCGCGCCCGCACCTCGTCCGGAAGGTCGAGAATCCGGGCGAGCATGACCGGGACCGCGGCGAGCACGTGCGCGCGATGCAACGACGCCTGCGCGAGCGTTGCTTCGGCGTCGAACCGGCGTCTTGTCAGCAGCGTGCCGCCGAGTATCACCGTGAGCAACACCATCCCGAACCCGAACGCGTGAAACATGGGCACCGGCACGGCAATTCGGCTTCCAGCGCGCAGCCCGATGCGGTCGAGGAACACGACTCCAACACCCAGTGCCGGGGTGATACTGGGTGTGCGCGGCACACCCTTGGGTGTGCCCGTCGTGCCGGACGTCAGGAGCACGAACCGACCGCGCGGCCCAGCCTTCGGCCGTGGCTCGCGCTCGTCGATCTCAAGCGCCGCGAGATCGACGACGGCGACGGCCTCGTCTGCCGCACGCACCCGGTCGGCGAATTCGTCGTCACAAATCACGGTTTGGATCCGGTGCGCGCCCAACGCGGTCGCCAGCGCGTCGGTGCGGAATTCGGTGTTGAGCAACACCACGTCGGCACCGACCGACGCCGCCGCGAACATCGCCTGCATGAAGGCGCGCCCGTTGCGGCACAGGATGCCGACCGGGACCCCGGGTCCGATGCCGTGGCGGTAGACCAGCGCGGCCGCCAGGGATTCGGTGCGGGACTGCAGCTGGCCGTAGCTCAGCGCGCCGTCATCGTCGATCACCGCCGTGCGGTCCGGCCAGCGAGCCGCCGCGATCGCCATCACAGTAGCCAGGTTCGCACCGCCTCGAATCGCCTCGCGCACGATGCGGAACATCGTCAGCGGCCCAGCGGGCGCAAACAATCCCGATCGCAGCACCACCCGGGCCGCGCTGGTCACGATGTTCGCGGCCGTCATTGCTGAATCCCCAGAGCGCTTGGGGAATCGGTGGAGAACCGATACATCAGTCCCATCCCGACCCCCAGCGCCCGGGCAGCAGCATCGAGCTGATTTCGATCGGCCGCACCCACAACGGCTGCACCCTGCCGGGCCGGTCGATGATCGCCTTCGCGACGATGTCGGCGGCCTGCTCCGCAGACAGGCCCGGCATTCTGCGCAGGATCGGCGTGGGGTCGCTCATGGGGGTGTGCACCAACGTCATATACACCGAGGTGACCTGCACGCCGTCGGCGCGCAGTTCCGGTTCCACGCTGCGCAGCCAGACATCGAACGCGCTCTTGGACGCCAGGTAGGCGCCCCAGCGCGGGCCTGGTGCGGTGAGCACACCGACCGTCGAAACGCTCACGATATGCCCGCTGCCGCGGCGCCTCATCGCGGGAAGCAGCCCCAGCAGCAACCGGACCGGGCCAAGGTAGTTGACGCCGATCGTGCACTCGAAATCCTGCGGCCGGTCGTACTGCAGATGCAGCGACCGCCGGATGGACTTGCCGGCGTTGCTGACGACGACGTCCATCGGGCCGTGGTCTTCGGTGAGCCTCTCCGCCAGTGCGGCGACCGCTGTCAGGTCGGTGAGATCGGCCGGGTACGCGGCCGCGCGGCCGCCGCCTGCGTTGATCGACGCCGCGAGGGCTGCCAGCCTGTCCGCAGAACGGGCGACCAGCAGCACGGTCGCCCCGGCCGCCCCCAAGCTTGCGCGCGGTGGCTTCGCCGAGTCCGTAGGAGGCGCCGGTCACCAGCACGGTCTTGCCGGACACCGCTGCCCGCAGCCGGTCCGGATCCGACACCCGCGGTGGATTGGCGATCTTGTCGACAGCCTTGGCTAACGGGGTTCATTGGACTGCCTTACTACTCCGACGAGTCGCAGCATAGCCCCGCACCAAGCGAACGTCGCCGCCACCGCGCGAGGCGGCGATCAAGCTGGGCCCGTACGCCGCGATTGCGGTGTGCGAGCCGCCGCGCCCCAACTGTCAGCCAGATGCCGACGCGGCTTGCGGCGCTTCGCGATCAGAAAATTTCGGCAGGGTGAAACTCACTTCCGACCGGGAGCTGATGTCGCTAGCCTCGATGACAGATGGCAACAACAGATGAGCCGGGCTCAGGGTCAGGGAGTGCGCAATGCCCGAGACATACGGAATTCTGGTCGGGGTTGACGGCTCGGCAGCATCGGATGCTGCCATACGCTGGGCCATCCGCGAGGCCATATTGCGCGATGAGCTGATCACTCTGCTGCATGTCGTCGCCCCAGTGATTGCCAGCTGGCCCGAGGGCCCGATGCAAGCGAACTTCGCCAAGTGGCAGAAGGAAAACGCTCAGGATGTCATCGAGCAGGCGCGCAAGATTCTCTGCGCCGAGGTGGGCGAAGCGCCGCCCGAGGTGCGCACCGGGGTGCTGTACTCGGAGTATTCGCACGTTGTGCCGACTTTGATCGACGCATCCAAGCAGGCGCGGATGGTCGTGGTGGGCAGCCGCGGCATGGGCTCGGTCGGTCCTCTTCCGTTGGGCTCGGTCAGTACCGGTCTTGTTCATCATGCGCACTGTCCGGTCGCTGTTATTCGCGGCGAGGAGTCATCAGCGGCCAACCAGAATGCAGGGGTCCTGGTGGGCATCGACGGCTCGCCCGCGTCAGAGGCGGCCACCGCGTGGGCCTTCGACGAAGCATCACACCAGGGGCTGTCTCTTGTCGCGTTGCATGCGTGGAACGACGTCGGGGGCTTCCCGATCCTCGACATGGATTGGCGGAATTACGAAAGTCAAGGAGAGAAAGCCTTAACCGAACGCCTGGCTGGTTGGCAGGAACAGTATCCCAAGGTGCACGTGCTGCGACGGCTGAAATGGGATCAGCCCGCCCGCCGGCTCGTCGAGGAATCCGAGCACGCTCAGCTGGTAGTGGTCGGCAGTCACGGTCGAGGCGGATTCGCTGGTATGCCGCTGGGCTCGGTCGGCGCCGCAGTGGCGCAATCGGCAAAAGTTCCGGTGGTCGTCGTCCGCACCCGGTCTGGCGATTCGGCAGCCTGAACGGTATTTGCAGTCGCCAACCGCATCGAGTTGCCGGGCGAAACGGGCGGCGAGGTGGTATTCGCGTGCCGAGAAGTCGAACGGGTCGTCATGGCATTACCTCGGCCGAGGCGATATGCCCCTTGAGGCTAAGCGTTCTCGCTATGTCGCTGGCGATTCTGCAAGCGAGCGTAAGGCGCGGCAGCGTCGTGAGCCCGCCATCAGAGCACAGGGGGTCGGTCGATCGCAGCAGGGCACGTGCATCCCGCGGGCACTGGTGCAGAAGGGATTCCGATGACGAAGATCTACTACGAGTCCGACGCTGACCTGTCGGTGCTGGACGGGCAGAGGGTTGCCGTCGTCGGGTACGGCAACCAGGGCCGCTCGTGGGCCCTCAACCTGCGTGACTCGGGCCTCGCGGTGCAGGTCTTCACCCGGGCCGACGCCTCCCGGGACCAGGCCGAGGCCGAAGGCTTCACGGCCCACGAGATCGAGGCGGCGAGCGAGTACGAGGTGATCTGCACCCTCATCCCCGACGACATCATCCCCGAGCTGCCCATCACGCCCAAGCCCGATGCGCTATGGATGTTGGCCTCGGGCTACGCGGTGGCCTTCGACCGGATCGACCCCAACTGCGACGTCGGCATGGTCGCCCCCCGGATGCTGGGTCCCGAGGTGCGTAAGTGCTACGTGGAGGGCGTAGGGTTCCTCACCGCGCTCGGTATCCAGAAGGACAACACCGGGACCGCGCTGGCCCGCACGCTGGCCGTCGGACGGGCGGTCGGCGGCTTGCGCCAAGGTGCCATCGAGATGACGCCGCGCCAGGAGGCCGTCCTCGACCTCGCGGTGGAGCAGGTGCTCGCCCCTGCCATGGCCCGGGTCTCCATGAGCTTCGTCGAGGTGATGTTGGGGGCCGGCATCCCGCTCGAGGCGATCATGACCGAGCTCATGCTCTCGGGCGAGATCGAGCGGAGCTACCGGCTGCTGCGGCTCGAGGGCTACGCCGGCCAGATGCGCTACCACTCACCGACCAGCCAGTACGGCCAGATGTCGCGGGCGGATCGGTACGACGGCCTCGACGTCCCCGGGGTGATGCGCGAGGTGCTTAGCGACATCGAGTCGGGCAAGTTCGCCGACGAGTGGGACGCCGAGCGCGACGCGGGCTACCCGCACCTGGAGCGCCTGCGGGCCGAGAAGCTCAGCCCCGAGGTCGTCGCCTTCGAGGAGGACCTACGCGCCCGTCTCGGCGAGCGGGCCAAGCCCCCGGCCGACTGACCCCGGAGTCCCGTCCCCTACCGTCGCGTAGTACGCGGCCCGGAGAGAGCTCGCGTGTAGCGAATAAATCGGAATAGCCGCGACACTTGCGCCGCGCAGCCGGGTTCGGCGTACACTCAGCGCGCTTCGGCGTTTCCCGGGCTCGCGCTCTGTCAGGGAGATCCCGGAGAGTCGGCCAGAGGGACGTGCAGAAGATGACTTTGCTCCGGGAATTCATAGCGGCGAAGAGCTTCACCGCCGCGGTTAACGAGCTGGCCGAGCCCATCTGCAGACGATTCGACCTGCCCGACGTCTACCAGCTCGGGCTGGTGGTGCCTGACGCGGTAGCGGCGGACGAGGCCATGGTGCGGGACTGGGGGCTGGATCCGTCCTTCATGCTCGACGGCGAGGCGGCCCTGTGGATCGAGGACGGCAAGCACCTGCACGTCAGCGGCCGGCTCGGGTTCACCTACCATCAGGGCTACGAGCTGGAGCTGATCGAGCCGCGCCAAGGCGCCGATTTCTATGCGCGTGACCTAAATCCCCACGGCGAAATCTTCCTGCATCACTTCGGCTTCCTGGTGCATGACTTGGACCTGCAGACCGCCCGCCTCACCAGCCAGGGGGTGCCGCTACTGGTGCGCGGGCGCATCCATTCCGGACCGCTGACGGCCGATTTCTCCTACCTAGACACGCGCGGGGAATTCGGGCTTGTCACCGAGCTGATCTGCATGCGCTTCCTGGGTATCCATACGCGGATACCCGCGCCGCTGGCCCGCTACATGGGGCGCCGCCAAATGAAAAGCGGCAAACGTGCGCTGTCCCTCTGAACGGTCAACGGTGGCGGTCCCATCACCTGCGCATAACCCCATAAATGCTTACGCCGCGGGATGTTGTCGGGCGAGTTTTCGCACGACCCCGGCTGTGGTCACGCCATCGCCTCAGCGCACGCGATATGCCCCTCGAAGCCCAGGGATGTCGCCAGCCTTTTGCGCCGATAACGGCTGAATCCAGGTGCGGCAGGCAGTTGACGCTCGCAGCTCAGACCGATTTTCTGAACTCGACGCCCTGCTGGAACGCCTGCGGGGCCTCGGTTATGTCGGCAACGGGGTCGATCCGGTATTCCGCAAAGTGGCCGAATTTGCTTGGGGCGTCGGCCAGGTCCATCGGATTATCGGTCTCCACTACCGCGAACCCGCCAGTGCCGTCGAGTTTGCCGACGAATTGGTGGAACGTCGTGCCCGCGGGGGGCGTCCACTTCGCAAACACCTGTAGCGCGCGCTCGATGCCCGCTTCATTCTCGGCTGCGGAGCCGTTCCAATGGTACGTCCAGGAAACCATGTACTTCATTGCATCCTCCTAGGACACCCGGAACTTGTTGTTCTGTACGGATTCTCGCATCGGAGCGGGATATATCCCTACGACTCAAGTCTCGGCCCAGGGCGCGCGCCTAACGAGTGCCGAAAGTCCCTAGCTCTTCCCGGCCCGGCTAATCGCTTCAAGCCCGTATGCGACGGCGCGGGCATCGTCCATGGCCTCGCCTTCGGCGCGCAAGTGATGCAACCGCGTTTCGCCGAGGGCGTTCTGGAGAGCGGCCGTGGTTTGTCGGCGCAGCTCGGTCACCAACGACGCGGTGCCCGCGGCTCCGGCGGCGGGTGAGATGACACTGGCGGCCGCCACCCCGACGTCGCGTGGTGCACGGGCCGCATGCGGGGCGAGGCGGCCGGCTGCGCCCTGCAGCACCGCGGCCGACTCAGGGTCGTCGGAAGCAAGAGCACGTGCGACAACATTGAAAATCCCCGATAGATAGGGTCGTTCGCCAGCCCAATGGTGGAGTCGGATGGCGTCGGGTGCGAGCTTGAGGACGAGGGGCCAATCCGCGATTCGGGCCGCGATGAGCACGGTGTGGGTGCTGTCGTACGGACGCTGAAACTCGATAGCGGCCCGCAGTTCGAGGCTCTCGGCCAGCAAGGCCCGGGCTCGTTGCGGCTCACGGTCAGCGATGGCACCTGCCAGGGCGGTGAGGCTGGTGGCTATGAAGGCTGGCCCGCTGCTGCGACGGGCTAGGTCGAGGGACTCGCTGGCCAGTCGAGCCGCGGCGTCGGGGTTGCCGGCCATTGCGTAATTGAAGGCTGCACCTGCAAGGAGATCGACGACGCGAGCATCCTTCCGGACCGACCGGGCGAGCTCCACCGTGTGTTCTGTCTCTGCTGCCGCCGTGTCCCACGCCCCGATGGCGATGGCCTGGATCCCACGGGCCGCCGACACGAGCACGTCGACGTCGGGGTTCGAACCCGGGCCCCCTGCTGACGCCAACGCTTCCTCGCACAAGACTTCGGAGCGGTTGAGGTCACCACGAAACGCCGCCTCGTGGGCGGCCGCCGCCAACCCGAGAGCGTACAGGGGGTGATCGGTCGCACCGGTCAGACCGAGGACCGCATCGAACGGAAGGATCACGCGCCAGCCGGACTGGATGCCGCGGTGCGATGAGTTGCGCACCAGCCGCATGGCGAGGTCGACGTTGTTGGTGTCGATGGCGTGGGCGGCCGCGGCCAGGAGGTTTTCCTGCTCGGCGACCAGGTGCCGACCCGCGATGGCCTGTTGGGGGCCGAAGAGGTCGTCGTGCAGGCAACCTGCCAGTCGGCAGTAGTACTCGGCGTGGGCCGTGCGTAAGGACTCGGTTTCCCCGGTCTCAGCGAGCCGCTCTTCGCCGTACTCGCGGATCGTCTCCAACAGCCGGTAGCGGGTCTCAGGTCCATCGCGTTGGGCTACCACCAGCGACTTGGCCACCAGGGCTGCCAACAGTCCGAACACCTTCCCCGGCACCAGGGGAGCGGTGCCACACACCGCCTCGGCGGCCGCGCGGGTACAGCCTCCAGAGAAGACGGCCAGTCGAACCAGGAGTCGGCGCTCGTCGTCGCAGAGCAGATCGTACGACCAGTCGATCGCGGCGCGTAGCGTCTGGTGGCGCTGCACCGCCCGCCTTCGGCCTCCGGCCAGGGTGTCGAAGCGGCGCACCAAGCCCTCGACAAGCTCGGCCGGGCTCATTGCCACGACCCGCGCCGCAGCCAGCTCGATTGCCAGCGGCACGCCATCGAGGTGTCGGCAGATCTGAATGACCGCAGCGGCGTTCTCGGTCGTAAGCGAGAAGTCCGGATCGACAGCCCTTGCCCGCTCCACGAACAGGCGCACTGCGTCGGCCTGGCCGGCAGCCTCGGGTCCGGCGTCGGGCGAAGGCGACGGCAATGACGGCACCGGCAGTATCCGCTCGCCATCAATCGCCAGACCCTCGCGGCTGGTGGCCAACACGACCAGCCCGGCACAGCTGTGCAAGAGGAACTCCACCAATTCGGCGACGGGCTCCAATAGGTGCTCGCAGTTGTCCAGAACCACAAGCAGCTGCTTGGTGCGCAGGAACTCCGCCAGCGACTCCTCCAGGGTCATCCCAAAGCGGACGCTGACCCCGAACACCACCGCCAGCGCGCTCGGCACGCCGTCGGGGTCCCGAACCGGCGCCAGCTCCACGAGCCAGGCACCTTCTCGGAACCTGGGCAGCACCCTGGCCGCCGCTTGCAACGCCAGGCGCGTCTTGCCCACCCCTCCAACCCCGGTCAGCGTTACGGCCCGCGCCTCGTCCAAAGCCGCGACAATCCGGCCCAGCTCGCGCTCACGACCAACGAACGAACTCACCTGTAACGGCAGGTTGCCGGGAAAGGCGTCCAGGGTGCGCAAGGGTGGAAACCGCCGCGGCAGCTCCGGATGGCAAAGCTGGTACAGCACCTCTGGCTGGCCGAGGTCCCGCAGCCGGTGCTCTCCCAAGCCGAGTAGCTCGGCGCCTTCGGGGAGCCGCCCCGCCAGGAGCGGAGCGGTCGCGCCAGAAACTAGCACCTGCCCTCCATGACCGGCGCTGGTAAGTCGGGCGGCTCGGTTCACGGCCGACCCGTGATAGTCGCCGTCGCGAAACTCGGCGTCGCCGGTGTGCAAACCCATCCGCACCCGCAGCTCACAGCTGGGGTCCCAGGTTGCGCCAACAAGTGACCGTTGCGCCGTCAGTGCCGCGGCGAGGGCCGGTTCGGCCCGCCCGAACACGGCGAACAGACCGTCCCCCGTCGTCTTCACGACATGCCCTCCGCTGGATTCCACCGCATCGACCAAGATCGTGTCGTGGCGGGCCAGGGCCTCGGACATGGCCCGCGGATGCTGCTCCCACAGCCGTGTCGAGCCTTCGATGTCGGTAAACAGGAAAGTTACGGTGCCCGACCGCGGTTGAACCGTGCGCTCCGCTCCCGGGCCTACCGCAGCGTAGGTCCGAAACACCTCATCAGGGCTCGGCATTATGCAAATGCTAGAAGGGGTTAACCGGCGCGGCGGTTAATCCGACGAACTCGGACCACACGGCCTCGTGCCGCAGGTTTGTGTTGTGGCGCGATGGATCGTAAGCATCGCCGCTGAAGGGGATACGGGACGCTGCCAAATCGACTCGCGGGGCACGCGGCAAGACTCGGCGCCTTCAACCGTGGCGCGTTGCGTCTCCAACGAGCTGCACGCAAGACGTGGGGCCGAGACGATTCTCCGACGATGACGAGACATGGACGCCGAACGTCACTGCGACTTGTTTCCCCGCTTCAGGTCAGTATCCCGGCTCGGCTACACCCTTTTCGGCTCCCCGGACATCTTCGGGGTGCCACCGTGCTACTGATCACACTCTGCTGCGTATTTCCAGCGTGCGGGCATCAGCCATGCGGCAGGTTGTCGGGCGAGTATTCGCCGGTCTCGAGCGGGCGTGCCGACATCCGAAGCTGCAGGCACCACCACTGTCCTCCTCCAAGGCTCCGAACACGGCCCTGCGCTTATCATCGCCAGGCACTGTGGGCTGAGGCGTCCACAAACCGACGCACCTGCTTTTTTCGCTACCGCCCAAGTAGGCATTCGACGGCGTCGCGAATAATGTCGCGCTGCCGCTTGGGATCCGATACGTCGGCGACAGTGAGGACCTCGAGGCTGCTGCTCGTGGTCCACAGCGAGGCAACGTTGATGATCAGCGCCAACAGCACGCCGGGTTCGAAATGGTCGGATACCGTGCCATCGGCTTGCGCTCTCGCGATCGCGTCAACGGTGGCCTTGGCGTTCTGAACCGCGAACAGATGGGGTCCATCATGACCGCGCTCGAGGCGCTGCCAGCTCACCAGCCGCCTGATCTCCGGATATTGCCGATACGCGTCTGCCAGTCTTTCCGCATACCCGGCAAGATCGGTGGCGTCGATCGGGATGGACTCGATGACCTGTTGCACGACCGATTCCCAGACCGCGTCAAAGAGCTGGAGCTTGCTTCCGAAATAGTTGTAAATCAGGGCCTTGTTGGCCCCGGCGTTGGCGGCGATGCGGTCCACACGCGAACCGGCGATGCCGTACTGGGCGAACTCGGCGCGGGCGGCGTCGATCAGGCGGCGGCGGGTCGCTGCGGCGTCACGCGTGACGGTCATCATCACAGGTTAACTAACTAACTAGATAGTTGACAATAAGCGTGGTGAAAGCCTAGCCTTCTAACTATCTAGTTAGTAAGGAAGAAGCCTCCCCCGATGCTCGGCCCCGACCCCTCTTTCAGCGCCAGCTGGGCGCTTTCGGCTCCGCTGACGCAGGCGGCGTTCGCGCCGCAGGCTTACGCGCCACCACGAGGAGATAACGACAAGCCTTGGGCCGACCAACGGGCGTCATACCAGTGCTCAGCGCACCACCGCAGCCGGACCGCGCGGGACGGGTTTCAATCCCGATCCACAGTCATAGAGCAGGCCCAGAGTGCGCAGCCAGGTGCTGTAGGCCGCCTGAACTCGGGTTCGTCCCCTGGTAGCGACCAACAGCTGAGATCGCTGATCGCAGATGCGATGCGGCAGTTGCCGTTCGAGCACCGCGCTGTAATCTACCGGGCCTATTACCAGGGATGGACGACCGCAAGAATCGCCGACGACCTGAAGATCACCGAAGCTGCCGTGAAGTCACGGCTGCACGATGGACTGCACGCACTAAGGCTTACAGGCGGCGCGAGGCCCAACTAGATCGACCATCCGACATATAGCGTCGAGCCTCAGTTTCGCGATTTTCCCTTCTTCAGATCCTTATCCCGCGGCGCCGACTTGAGGGCCGCGGGCGCCTATGCCGCAGGTCCGGGCCACCGTCGCGCGGTGTACGTTATGCGGCGTGACTTCTGTCACGGGTCGCCAGCCGAGCACTCGCCCTAGGGGAGGCGACCTTTCGCGGAGTCGGGTACCGCACTACCCGTGCTCATCGGGTGCTCCGGGCGCACCCTGTTGGTAGTTGACGAAGCATGAACACGAGGGGACATCGCGATGAGCGCCGAACAGCAGCAAGCAATGGATTCCTTTTATGCGCTCGACAATGTGATCACGGTCAAGATCACGATGCCGCAGGCCGAGTGGGATGCCGTGCGCAACGAGGAGCCTAAGGGCGGTCGGTGCAACTTCGAATGGACCGGCGAGAGCAGGTACACATGGCACAAGGCGACCTCGGTCGAGATTTCCGGAACCAAGTTTCCCGCGAAGACCACGTTCACCAACGTGGGCGTCAAGAAGAAATCCTTCTGCGGATCGATCGACAGCGACAAGCCCTGCCTGCATGTCGACTTCGGCAAGTTCGGCGATGCCAACGTATCCGGGATCGAAGCCCTGATCGGGTCGCGCTACGTGACGCTCAACAATTCGATCCAGGACAAGTCGTACATCAAGCAGACGCTGGGCTACCGGTTACTGGACATGGCCGGCTTGCCCAATTCGCGCTGCAACTACGCCCGGGTGTTCGTGAACGGAACGCTGATCGGCCAAGGGGTCGGTGGCGTCAACAGCCCCGGTATCTACGTCAACGCCGAGCCGGTGATGAAGCGCTACATCGAGCGGAACTTCCACGGCAACATGAAGGGCAATCTGTACGAACTCGAGCATCACGATGACTTCGTCGCAGAGAGGCTGCCATTCATCGGGGTGGAGTCGCTGTCCAAGTTCGACGACAAGGCCGATCTGAAATTCGCGTGCGGTCAGATCAAGGCGCGCGGCCTGGCCGGCGCGGATGACATGCTCGACATGGACCAGTTCCTCAAGCTCTACGCGATGGAGTTCTTCCTCAAGCACTGGGACGGCTACGCCGACAACACCAACAACACCTACATCTACAACGACGTGACTGCCGTCGCGGCACCGGGCGTGGGCAACATCAAGTTCAAATTGATCCCGTGGGGAATCGACCAGACCTACCAGCCGGACAGGCCTTTCAAGCTGGGCCGCGACGGGGTGATCGCACAGCTCGTGCGTAATGACGACGCCCGCCGTAAGCAACTGATGGACCAGATTCGGGTGTACCGGGAGACCGTGTTCAGCCGCGAGAATCAGCAGACGGTTCTGAAGCCATTGATCGATCAGATGCAGGCACTACTCGTCGGGTTCGGTGTGCCCAATGCTGTGGCGGAGATCGATTCGGTGCGGCAGCAACTACGGCTGGCCGAATCGGCCGGATACATCTTCACAGGTCTGCCTGGCCCCACCGACCCCGTGTACATCCTCAAGCACGACACCAGCGAATGTCTGCATGCCAGCAATACCGAGTCGATTCCGCCGGGCATCGCCGCTCCGGTGAACTTCGAGGTCTACCACCAGCCGCTGAAGGACGACAACGACAAGACGGATCTGTGGGTCTTCAACGACGAGGGGACCGGAAAGTCATTGACCAACCAGGCCTACAACCGCGTCCTGCATGCCAGCGCTACGCAAGTCACGCCGCAGGGGCACAAATATCTCTATACGTGTGCACCGAGTAACGGCGAACATGCCGAAGAGTTCACGATTGTCCCTGTGCCCGTTCCCGTTACGGACCCCGCCAATGTGCCGGGCCGGTTCGCGTTCACCGGCTACTTCAACCTCGTCAGCGTGCGGACTGGTGAGATGGCGAAGTATGGGCTCGACCTCACGCCGGGCGGCAGGGCCCGGGTCCACCAGGAACTTCCTGGTTCCAACCTCTACTTTTACTGAGCTTTCTCGGGGTAGTCGAACACTGCGAAGCCACCGCTGTCATCGACGATGAGAACCTTCTTCTTGTCGCCGCTGCCGAACGTCGTGACGCCCTCGGGCTTCATCGACCGATGGAACTCGACATCCAACAGCTTGACCTTGTCGCTGCTGCCGTCCCACGTGCAGAGCTGAAAGGGTGCGTCGTCTTTGCTGGTTGATCGCCCGAGTATGATCAGAAAGTCGCCAGTCTGCTTGTCGTAGGAAATGTCACGGACTCCTTGTGTGGCAGTCGATTTCGGTATGCGGATGCGGGCCGTCGATGGCGTTCCGAGCGACGATGTGGTCCACGGGGCTGTCGCTGCATCGACGGGGACCCGGATGACGGTGATTTCCCCGGGATCCGCGGGCCCACGCAGGCCGAACAGAAGCGCGCCTTCGTCCGGATCCCACGCGAGCCCTTCGATATTCAGCCCGTCCGCATCTGGTTCCTTGTCGGCGGATGCCGCGAGCCAGGGTTCATGGCTGAGGAGCCAGGCGCGGAATCCTTGCATCGCTTCGGTGTTCAGGTCGCCGTGGGGAGTGTGGCGAGCCCGCACCAATCCGTCAGACCGGTCGGTGCCCGCGACGCAGAGCGACGAGGCAGCGATGAGAAAGATCTCGCCATCGTGGTCGACGCGGGTAAGGCCTTCGGGATCGCGCAGCTGGCCGTCCACGACGCCCACCAGTGGGCGCCGCTGAATCCGCTCCGCTTCGGTGTCGTCGTCGAGCACGAGTTCGAAAAGGGAAGTCGGGTCGTGGTTGTCGACGAAGACGAACCGGTGCGTGCCCACCTGCACGACGCCTGAGGCGTTGAACGGCTGCTTGCCGTTCCTCTCGCCGAACGGCGTCGACTTGATCTTCTTTCCACCGGTGAGGCGACTCGCGGCGTCCCGAACGGCGTGAAACGCCGCGGTGAGTCTTGCGGTCCATGGCTCCACGTAATCCTCCCGGTCAAGTGTGGAGACGGAGGTGGCGATATGTACGGCGACTGACTGACTATGCGTGGTCTGACTACATCGCCAGTTTGTCAGGCCGTCGCGGTCGCACGCTAGCGGATCCCGCGGCGGTTCTCCGAGGACCCGTCCCTGTTCGAGGAGTTCACCCGTCTCGCCGAGCGGCACAAGGAGGAGGTCGCCGCCGAGCTTATCGACCTGTCGGCTATCGGCCAGCCCCTGAACACCGACGTTGCCAGTCGGTCATCTGCTCGTCTACCAACTCGCCGACGGGAACCCAGGCAGCTACGGGGGTGGCCGAAAGCAGTTTCGGCAGTCGCCGCGGAACTGCGTGACAACACCCTGAGCACTCGGCGCTAACCGCGACATCGTAGCCTCGTTTCATGAGCGAGCCATACGAATCCCTCACTATCGAGGTCAAGGACAACGTCGCCCAGGTCACGCTGATCGGCCCCGGCAAAGGCAATGCGATGGGCCCCGCATTCTGGGCCGAGATGCCGGCCGCCTTCGCCGAACTGGACGCCGATCCCGAGGTCCGCGCCATCGTGCTGACCGGCTCCGGACGCAACTTCAGCTACGGACTGGACCTCATGGCCATGGGCGGCATGCTGCCGTCGGCGGGCGGCGATCCGTCGGCTCGCCCGCGCGCGGACTTCCACAAGAAGCTCAAGGGCATGCAGCAGTCCATTACCGCGGTGGCCGACTGCCGCACCCCCACCATCGCATCGGTGCACGGCTGGTGCATCGGCGGCGGCGTCGACCTGATCAGCGCCGTGGACATCCGCTACGCCAGCGCCGATGCCAAGTTCTCCATTCGCGAGGTCAAGCTCTCGATCGTCGCCGACGTGGGCAGCCTGGCCCGGCTGCCTCTGATCCTCAACGACGGCCACCTGCGCGAGCTCGCCCTGACCGGCAGGGACATCGACGCCGCGCGGGCCGAGAAGATCGGGTTGGTCAACGACGTCTTCGCCGACGCCGATGCCAGCCTGGCCGCCGCCCACGAGACGGCCGCCGAGATCGCGGCGAACTCGCCGCTGGTGGTGCACGGCATCAAGGACGTGCTCGACGAGCAGCGCACCGCAGACGTCGCCGCCAGCCTGCGCTACGTCGCGGCGTGGAACTCGGCGTTCCTGCCGTCGAAGGACCTCGGTGAGGGCATCAAGGCGATGTTCGAGAAGCGCAAGCCGGAGTTCACCGGCGAATAGCCTCCCCCGGCCCCTAACCCGCCTTGATGGCGGGCACCGCCTTCGACGTGGCCAACGCTGTCGGCTCGTCCGACGGCTGAGTGGTGGTCGTGGCACCCATGTTCATCGCGCTGACTGCCGGCGACGAGAACGGCGGGAACTTCGTCTCGGCACCGGAGTCCGCGGTGACGCCGTCGGGTGATGCGGTCGGCAGAGTGTGGGCCACACCGAACAGGGCCATCAGGGCGAGAGCCCCGCTCCCTACGGTCGCTGCCAGCAACCTCTTACGTGAGCGTAAGCTGTTTTGCAGCTCGGCTGCAGTTTCCATGTGCACCAATGCCTTTCACTCACATTTTGGGTAACGTTGGGCGCTCCGACCAGCCGCCTTGGGTTGCGCGAGCAATCATTCGACGCCCGCAATTCCGTTGTACGCCGACCCGACGCCGTGTCGCATCTGTCCCAAGCGGATACACAGAATCTCCGGCGGCTGCCCACAGCGGTGTCACGGTGCGCTTTCGGTCGACGCCGACGCCTCCCGCGTGCTCCGCCAGCTCGCGGCCACCGCCACGGTCAGGATCAACACGACCACTGCAAG
Source organism: uncultured Actinomycetota bacterium (assembly GCA_963850895.1). Taxonomy (GTDB): domain Bacteria; phylum Actinomycetota; class Actinomycetes; order Mycobacteriales; family Mycobacteriaceae; genus Mycobacterium. The sequence goes on from CAWKNK010000024.1 coordinate 52,406, forward strand.
CGATGCGGTGGTAGGGATCTTGTAGACCTCGAGCAGCAGCATCTTGATCCCGACGAAGACCAGCACCAGGGCCAGGCCGGCTTCAGGTAGACGAAGCGGTCATCAGGTCGGCCAGCAGGAAGTACATCGCCCGCAGGCCCAGGATGGCGAAGGCGTTGCGGTGAAGACGAGGAAGGGTCTCCTGGGTCACGGCGAAGATGGCGGGGATGGAGTCGACCGCGAAGACGATGTCGGTGACCTCGACCAGCGACCAGCACGGCGAACAGCGGGGTGGCGACCCACCGGCCGCCCTTCACGACGAGGAACCGCTGCCCGTGATAGCTGGTCAGTCACCGGCAATACGCGGCGGAACAGCCGCAGCACCGGGCTGCGCTCGATGTCGATCGTCTCGTCGCGGTGACGCGACCATCCGGAGCCGGTCAGGACGAGGAACGCGCCGAAGACGTAGAGCATCCACGCGAAGGAGGCGATCAGCACCGCCCCGGCAGCGATGAAGACCGCCCGGAAGACCAGCGCCCCAGCACCCCGTAGAACAGCACCCGGTGCTGGTACTGCCGGGGCACCGCGAAGTAGCCGAAGATGACGGCGAAGACGAAGACGTTGTCGACGGCGAGCGACTTCTCGATGACGTAGCCGGCGTAGTACTGGGCGGCCGAACTCCCCGCCCCACGCCACACCACACCACGCCGCCGAAGGCGACGCCGAGCGCGACCCAGATCCCCGACCATGCCGCGGCTTCGCTGACGCCGACGACGTGGGCCTTGCGGTGGGCGAACAGGTCGACAGCCAGCATCACAACGATCACGCCCAGCACAGCGGCCCAGGCCCACCATGGAACAGCCACCAAACACCTCCGGTTCTCGACACGAACCGGAGGTCTCCCCTACCAACATCGCCGGCAGTGCGCCGGGCGGCGTTGGCGCCGAAACCGGGCAGCCGCACAGGACTGCCGTACTGACGATCTCGACGGGACGGGTACTCCCCTCCGTGGCACCAGAATGACGAACTGTGGTTCGTCTGTCAACTAGGCTGCACACGTGCCCGCAGAATCCAGAACCCACCAGCAGGCCGCCGGGGCGTGGACCTTCCTGAGTAATCACGGTCACGTACTGCTTTGCATCGCCGCCGAACCGGACCAGACGCTTGAGGCCATCGCCGGGCAGGTCGGAATCACCAGCCGCGCAGTCCAACTGATCCTGGCCGATCTGATCACCGGTGGCTATGTGGAACGGGTGAAGACGGGCCGGCGCAACCACTACTCCATCAACCCCGACGGCCAACTCCGCCATCCGCTGGAATCGCACCACAGCGTCGCCGACCTGTTGGCAGCCCTCGGTCCCCCGCGGACGCGCCGAAAGGTCAATCGGCGCAACGCCGCTACTTGACATACGAACTGCAGTTCGTCATTGTGGGTGCCGAGGGGAGTACCTCAACTTCACGTCTCGTCGTCAGCACGATCCGGCCATCCGGATCCGGCGCGACACCCGCCGACTCGTCGGTCGGGTCGAGGAAGACCTCATCCGTGCACGCCCGGGCCGTCGATGACACGGTCACCGGTGCTGCCTCTGGATGGGACTCATCATGAGCAACGCTCCCCTTGCCGAACCCGCTCCCCGCCCCGCCGTCTCCCGAAAGCGGCGGAACGCCCGCACCGCGACCATCACCCCGGCGGCGGTGACCACGCTGCAGGCGATGCGGGCCTATCCCAGCATCTCGCTGCTGGCCAGCACCCGCCCGGGCCACACGATGCACCGCGACGATCTCGCGAAACTTCAACTCCTGGCCGAGCAGGCACATCGACGGCTCGAAGCCGAGGGTCTGCCCGGCGTCGACCCGTTGCTGGGTCAGCTCGACAGCATGGTCGCGCTGGCCGCCGAGCGACCGACCGGCAAAGCGGTCGCGTTGTTCACCAGTGCCGAACACAGCAGTCGCGTCGACCTGTCGATCCCGGTGGTCGACCGGTGTGTCATCGACCCGACGTTCGCCACCCGCGACCTCGTCCGCGCTCTGCATTCGACGCCGCGGCACGCTGTGCTGCTGCTGTCCGCCGAGCAGTCGCGCCTGCTGCACGGCAGCGGTTCCACTCTGACGCCCGCGCCCGGCGGGATGTTCCCCCTGCACCGCCGCACCGGTGACCGCAGCAGTGGGCTGCGCCCCGAGCCGATCACCGAGTTCCTCCGGCGCGTCGACCGCGCCCTGACCTCCGCGTTGCGGCTGCACCCAATGCCTCTGGTGCTGGCGGCCGCCGAGCCCACCGCGTCGAGCTTTCGCCGGGCGTCGCGCAACACCGAACGCCTCGCCGGGACCATCAGAGGCAATCACCTCACCACCCCGGCCGCCGAACTGGTCGACCTGATCGCCCCGGTTCTCGGCGACTACCTGCGCGGCCGCGGACTCCAAGCCCTCGACATCATCGAACAACGCGCGTCCGAAGGAATGGTGTTGCGCGACATCCACACCGCCTGGCGCGCCGCGCGCTGGGAACGCCCGGAACTGCTCGCCGTCGAAGAGGACTACTTCTTTCCTGCCCGCTTGGACGCTGACGGCGACGGTCTGACACCGGCGACCGATGTCGACCACCCCGAGGTGATCGACGACATCGTGGACGAGTTGATCGAGATCATCCTCGCGCGGGGTGGATGGATCGCGCTGCTTCCAACCGGAGCGTTGCCCGCAGGCACCCACCTGGCGCTCACCCTTCGTAACCGCTGAACCGCGGAAGCGGGCATCGGTCGACGGTGAAGTCCGCTGCGCTTCAGCGCAATTCACTGAGTGCCGCGCAGGCCGACATCGGTCGATCTCTGACCTGAGCGGTGGCGGAGGGATTTAAACCCCCGGTCGGTGTTAGCCGACTCTCGCTTTCAAGGCGAGTGCATTAGGCCGCTCTGCCACGCCACCGCCGACAAGCGTAGCGGTGCGCGTGGCTGCGCCGGCCTCCGAGTGTTGGGTTGATCGACGCCACACCGCGCTGAGCGCGCCAAAACTCCACACTCGGCTGCTGGACCGGCCGCGATGGTCCGGTTAGACGCGGCCGAACTTGGCCGACGAGCCGCCGCCCTTCAGCGAAGCGCTGATCCGTCGGCAGTTCTCGCCCATCGCGGCCATCTGCGGCCGCGACAGCGGGCCCAGGAAGTTCTCCCGCACGCCCCTGGCGTACGTCAGCATCGCTTCCTCGACGACCTGGCGGCCCTTGTCGGTGATGCTGGCGAGGACCCCGCGGCCGTCGTCCGGGCTGGCTTCGCGCCGGACCAGTCCGGCGGACTCCAGCCGGCGGATCTGGCGAGTCACCCGACTCGGCAAGGACATGAGCTGCTCGGCCAGATCCCCCATCCGCGCCGAGCCCGTCTCGGAGTTCTCCAGGATCTCCAACAGCCGCACGTCAACCAGCGTCAGCTTGTGCTTGTCGACCAGGCCGCGATTCAAGGTTCCATAAAGTCGCAGCGCCGCGTCCAGAAAATTCTGCCAAGACCGTTCCTCGGCTATATCCAAACCAGGCATTTCACTAGCGGTCCGCCCCGCAATAGTCCCACCCATATTGCAATCGTAAGCGACGCTACCGAGTTCGAGGGGAAAATGGACGGTAGTACGGTCCAGCGCATGTACGCCGTCGTCGCCGAGTCCTCCGACCAGCTGCTGTGGCGGGAGGTACCGGACGTCCAGCCCGGGCCCGGCGAGGTCCTGATCAAGGTCAGCGCGGCCGGTGTGAACCGGGCCGACCTCCTGCAGGCGGCCGGCAAGTATCCGCCGCCACCGGGAGCCAGCGACACCCTCGGCCTGGAGGTCTCCGGCATAGTGGCGGCCGTTGGCGGTGGGGTATCGGAATGGAATGTGGGACAAGAGGTTTGCGCGCTGCTGGCCGGCTGCCGTTCCGCCGAGTACGTCGCGTTACCGGTGGTCCAGGTGATGCCCATCCCGCCCGGCGTCAGCGTGCAGGACGCCGCCGCCCTGCCCGAGGTGGCGTCACCGTCTGGTCCAACCTGGTCATGACCGCGAACCTGACCCCGGGTGAACTGCTGTTGGTCCACGGCGGCGCCAGCGGCATCGGCACGCACGCCATCCAGTTGGCCCGGGCACTGGGCAATCGCATTGCCGTAACAGCCGGCACACGCGTCAAATTGGACCTTTGCGCTGAATTAGGCGCGGAGATTCGCATTTCTTACCACGACGAAGATTTTGTCGAACGGGTTCGCGAGGCTACCGACGGCCTCGGCGCCGACGTAATTCTCGACATCATGGGGGCGGCGTACTGGATCGCAACATCGATGCCCTGGCTCCCGACGGCCGAGTGGTCATCATCGGTATGCAGGGCGGGGTCAACGGTGAGCTCAACATCGGCAAGCTGGTCGGCAAGCGGCTGCACGTCATCGGGACCGCCCTGCGCGGCCGGCCCGTCCGGGGAGCGCACGGCAAGAGCGCGATCGTCGACGCCGTCGTGGCATCGGTCTGGCCGATGATCGGCGACGGCCTGGTGCGCCCCATCGTCGGGGCCCGGTACCCGATCCAGCAAGCAGCCGATGCGCACCGCGCGCTGGCCACCGGCGAGTACCGGCAAGGTGCTGCTGACCGTCAGCGAGTGAACGTCAGCCCAGCGACGCCAGCGCGCGCACCAGTTCGGTCGACCTCGCCCATCGTCGAGTAGTGCGCCAGCCCGATGACGAAGGGCCGCCGATGTGGTTGACCCCGATGAGGTCGAGCACCCGGGAGTTGGCGTTGCAGATGGCCAGGATTCCGTTGTCGGCCAGCCGCTGCACCACCCGCTCGGCGGGCACGCCGGTGAGCGCGAAGCTGACCACCGGGATGTGGATCTCCGGGCGGCCGAGCACCATCACCAGCGGCAGCGACCGCAGCGACGTCATCAGGTAGTCGAACAGCTGGCTCAGGTAGCCGCCGGCCGATTGCATTGACAACGCCAGTCTTTCGCGCCGGCTGCCGCGAGCCGACTCGTCGAGGGCGGCCAGGTACTCGACGCTGGCCACCATACCGGCCAGCATCCCGTACTGGTGTCCGCCCAGCTCGAGGCGGGCCGGTCCGCTGGCGTAGGGGTTCATCGACACCGAGCCGAACGAGTCGATCAGCGCCGGGTTACGGAACACCAGCGCGCCGATCGGCGGGCCACCCAGGCCGGCACGTTGAGCGCCAGCACGTCGGCCTCGACCTCCTTGATGTCGAGCAGCAGATAGGGCGCCGCGGCGGAATGGTCGACCACGACCAGACCGCCTACTCATGCACCAGCTTGGTGACCGCCCCGACGTCGGTGACCGTGCCCAGGGTCGAGGACGCCGTCGTCATCGCCACCAGCCGGGTCGGCGGGGTGATCAGGCTCTCCCACTGCCAGGGCGGCAGCTCGCCGGTCTCGATGTCGACCTCGGCCCACTTCACTTTGGCGCCA
>CAWKNK010000025.1:0-396289 GCA_963850895.1 uncultured Actinomycetota bacterium
CCGTCCCGACTGCACCGAGGAGCTGACGGCTGCTCTCCGCCAGCGGATCCTGGTGCTCGACGGCGCGATGGGCACGATGATCCAGCGGCACCGGCCCGACGAGGCCGGCTACCGCGGCGAGCGGTTCGCCGAGTGGCCGACCGCTCTTCGGGCAACAACGACCTGCTCACCCTGACGCAGCCCAGATCATCCAGGGGATCCACCGCGCGTACCTCGAGGCGGGCGCCGACATCCTGGAGACCAACACCTTCAACGCGCACGCGGTCTCGCTGGCCGACTACGGCATGGAGGAGCTCGGCTACGAGCTGAACTACGCCGGCGCGGCCCTGGCCCGCGAGGCCGGCGACGAGTTCAGCACGCCGGAGAAGCCCCGCTACGTCGCCGGCGCCCTCGGGCCGACCACCCGGACCGCGTCGATCTCGCCGGACGTCAACGACCCCGGCGCCCGCAACGTCACCTACGACGAGCTGGTCGCCGCCTACCTCGAAGCGGCCAACGGACTGGTCGACGGCGGTGCCGACCTCCTCCTCATCGAGACGATCTTCGACACGCTCAACGCCAAGGCGGCGATCTTCGCCGTCGAGACGCTGTTCGAGGAGCGCGGACGCCGCTGGCCGGTGATGATCTCGGGCACCATCACCGATGCTTCCGGGCGGACGCTGTCCGGTCAGGTCACCGAGGCGTTCTGGAACTCGGTCCGGCACGCGAAGCCGCTCGCGGTCGGCCTCAACTGCGCCCTGGGCGCGCCGGAGATGCGGCCCTACATCGCCGAGATGTCGCGGATCGCCGACACCTTCGTCTCCTGCTACCCGAACGCCGGCCTGCCCAACGCCTTCGGCGAGTACGACGAGACCCCGGAGCACAGGCCGGCTACATCGCCGAGTTCGCCGAGGCCGGCCTGGTCAACCTCGTCGGTGGCTGCTGCGGCACGACGCCGGAGCACATCGCCGCGATCGCCAAGGTCGTCGAGGGCAAGCCGCCGCGCGAGCTGCCGGAGATCCCGGTGGCCACCCGGCTCTCGGGCCTGGAGCCGCTCAACATCACCGACGACTCCCTGTTCGTGAACGTCGGTGAGCGCACCAACATCACCGGCTCCGCCCGGTTCCGCAACCTGATCAAGGACGGGGACTACGACACCGCGCTGTCGGTCGCCCTGCAGCAGGTCGAGGCCGGTGCGCAGGTCATCGACATCAACATGGACGAGGGCATGATCGACGGCGTCGCCGCGATGGACCGGTTCACCAAGCTGATCGCCGCCGAGCCCGACATCAGCCGCGTGCCGGTGATGATCGACTCCTCCAAGTGGGAGGTCATCGAGGCGGGCCTGAAGTACGTGCAGGGCAAGCCGATCGTCAACTCGATCTCCATGAAGGAGGGCGAGGAGAAGTTCATCCGCGAGGCACGGCTGTGCCGCAAGTACGGCGCCGCCGTCGTCGTGATGGCCTTCGACGAGCAGGGTCAGGCCGACAACCTGGAGCGCCGCAAGGAGATCTGCGGGCGCGCCTACCGGATCCTGACCGAAGAGGTCGGCTTCCCGGCCGAGGACATCATCTTCGACCCGAACTGCTTCGCGCTGGCGACCGGCATCGAGGAGCACGCGACCTACGGGATCGACTTCATCGAGGCCAGCGCCTGGATCAAGGAGAACCTTCCCGGGGTGCACATCTCCGGCGGCATCTCGAACGTGTCGTTCTCGTTCCGGGGCAACAACCCCGTCCGCGAGGCGATCCACGCGGTGTTCCTGTTCCACGCCATCGAGGCCGGCCTGGACATGGGCATCGTCAACGCGGGTGCGCTGGTGCCCTACGACCCGGTCGACCCCGAGCTGCGCGAGCGGATCGAGGACGTCGTCCTGAACCGTCGCGAGGACGCCGCCGAGCGGCTGCTGGAGATCGCCGAGCGGTTCAACAGCGCGGAGAAGGCCGAGCGACCCGGTGGCAGCCGAGTGGCGCAGCCTGCCGGTCCGCGAGCGGATCACGCACGCCCTGGTCAAGGGCATCGACGCCCACGTCGAGGCCGACACCGAGGAGCTGCGGGCCGAGATCGCCGCCGCGGCGGTCGCCCGATCGAGGTGATCGAGGGCCCGCTGATGGACGGCATGAACGTCGTCGGTGACCTCTTCGGCGCGGCAAGATGTTCCTGCCCCAGGTGGTCAAGTCGGCCCGGGTGATGAAGAAGGCGGTCGCCTACCTGATCCCGTTCATCGAGGCGGAGAAGCACAGTCCGGCGCCGCTGCAGGCCAAGGACACCAACGGCACGATCGTGATGGCCACGGTGAAGGGCGACGTCCACGACATCGGCAAGAACATCGTCGGCGTCGTGCTGCAGTGCAACAACTACAACGTCATCGACCTCGGCGTGATGGTGCCGGCCCAGAAGATCCTGGACGCCGCGAAGGAGCACGACGCCGACGTCATCGGGCTGTCCGGGCTGATCACGCCGTCCCTGGACGAGATGGTCAACTTCGCCGTCGAGATGGAGCGCCAGGGGCTGGAGATCCCGCTGCTGATCGGTGGCGCGACCACCTCGCGCGCCCACACCGCGGTCAAGGTGGCGCCGCGCGTACCGGTCCGGTGGTCTGGGTGAAGGACGCCTCGCGCTCGGTGCCGGTCGCCGCCGCGCTGCTCGACGACAAGCAGCGTCCAGCCCTGCTGGAGGCCACCAGGCCGACTACGACGCCCTGCGCGAACGGCACGCCCCGAAGAACGAGCGGCCGATGCTGACGCTGGCGAAGGCCCGCGCGAACCGCACGCCGATCGAGTGGGACGGCTACACGCCGCCGGTGCCCGCCCAGGGCATCGGCGTGCGGGAGTTCCACGACTACGACCTCGCCGAGCTGCGCGACTACATCGACTGGCAGCCGTTCTTCAACGCCTGGGAGATGAAGGGCACGTTCCCCGACATCCTCAACAACCCGGTCTCGGGCGAGACGGCCCGCAAGCTCTACGACGACGCCCAGGCGATGCTCGACACCTGATCGAGGAGAAGTGGCTGACCGCCAACGGGGTGGTCGGGTTGTTCCCGGCGAACGCGGTCGGCGACGACATCGAGGTCTACACCGACGAGACCCGCACCGAGGTGCTGACGACGTTGCACCACCTGCGCCAGCAGGGCGAGCATCGCCCCGGCGTCCCGAACCGCTCGCTGGCCGACTTCGTCGCGCCCAAGGAGACCGGTCTGGAGGACTACGTCGGCGCGTTCGCGGTCACCGCGGGGCTCGGCAGCCAGGAGAAGATCGCGGAGTTCAAGGCAGCCAACGACGACTACACCGCGATCCTGCTGGAGTCGCTCGCCGACCGGCTGGCCGAGGCGTTCGCCGAGCGGCTGCACGAGCGGGTCCGCAAGGAGTTCTGGGGCTACCAGCCCGACGAGCAGCTCGACAACGAGGCACTGATCAAGGAGCAGTACGTCGGCATCCGCCCCGCGCCCGGCTACCCGGCCTGCCCGGAGCACACCGAGAAGCAGACGCTCTGGGAGCTGCTCGACGTCCGAGAGCGGACCGGCATCGAGCTGACCGAGTCGATGGCGATGTGGCCCGGCGCTTCCGTCAGCGGCTGGTACTTCTCCCACCCGCAGTCGCAGTACTTCGTGGTCGGCCGGATGGCCCAGGACCAGGTCGCCGACTACGCGAAGCGCAAGGGCTGGACCCTGCAGGAAGCCGAGCGCTGGCTCGGCCCCAACCTCGGCTACAACCCGGAGGACTGAGCCCTACGTTGGTTGATTAGTCCACCGACGGCTTTGTGCCGCACCACCCCGAGGCCAATACTTCACCGTCTGAACCGGCGGTGCCCGCGCACGCTAGATGCGCAGCACGGAACTCAGCGCCGAGAGCGGGATATGTGCTTGCACCGTGCCCCCGTCCATGAACCACTGCATGACACCGGGCGTGAAGTTGATCGGCTCGTCGTGAGCCACCGGGTAGTCCGGCATGTACAGGATCAACTCGTCGGGAGTCACCGCCCAGGCCTTGTACGCCCCGGAGTAGACCTTGTCCGGAGTCCAGCGGTCGATCACGAAGGGGTAGGTTCCCGGGTCGTGTGGCGGCGGCGCCTGATTGAGCGCGGTTTCGATAAACGGTTGAGCCAGTGGGGGAATGGCAGTCAGCGGATTTGACGTCGTCAGATCCGCCAGCTGCACCCGCCGGCCGCTTGCCATGTCGAACGTGAAGGTCCGGTAGGCGTTGTTGAACTTCGGCCCGTCGGCGTGGTAGTCCTCGTGGAACACCGCGCTGAGCAGGTTGCCGTGCCGGAGTACTTCGAAGTTCTCCTCGCCATAGCTGTCGGCGGCCATGCTGCCGTTGGCTGTCTTCCAGTTGTTGACCAGGGTGTGCAGGTAGTCGCGGATCACCGAGCCCGTGGTCGGATTGTCGACCAGGTCGTCGGGCACGGCGACCTTGATGTCCCGTACGGCGTTGCGCTCCGACGTCACAGTGGTGTGGCAGTACTGACCGTCCCAGTCACCGCCCAGCTCGCCACAGAACGACGGGGCCGACGCGTGTGTGGTGGCGGTGGTGGGAATTGTTGCGGCCGCGACCAATACGACTGCCGCCGACAATCTCTTGAGCATGAGATGGCTCCGCCCGGCTCAGAGGAGTTGGACTTTACTTGCCCGCCAGCGACCGTCGACCTTTTCCATGGTCATCTTGATCCTGCTGCGGTCGATGCGCGGGTCGGGTGCGGCAGTGTTGGTGACGGTCTGGTCGATAAAGACGAGCACGACAACCTTATTCGTGGATTCGGACTGAATCGCCGAGTCCACCACCACGCCGTGCGCGGTCGCCTTGTTGTCGATCAGCAGCTGTCGAAGGTTGACGCTGGACTGGGTATACATGTCCTTGAACTCGCCCGTCGCGCCGTCGAGAACCTGCCTGAAGTTCTCGTCGACTTTGTTCGAATCTATGCTTGTCAGCACCTGCGCGTAGGCGATGGCTGCCTGTTGGGCCTGTTCGCCGGCCAGCTTGACCTGATGCTCTTGCCACTGCCGCCATCCAAGGAACCCCGAAACAGCAAGTGAGGCAATGAGTAACATCGGCAGCACGCCGCGACGCAGATAGTGCTTCCAGGGCCGCTTACGGCGCTCGGTATCGGGACGCTTGCGTTTGAGCAGCCCGCCCTCGTCGTCGCCCTGGTCTTCGTCAGACTGCTCACCACCGTCTTCGGCGGTCGCGTCAGCCGCATCAGCGGATTCGTCAGCGGGCACCTCGTCGGCGTCTTCGGTTGCAGCTGGCGGTACTTCGGCATCTGGATTCATTTCGGCTTGCGCCTCGGTCTTCGGGTGCTTCTTGGTGGTCAGTGTCACGATCATCTCCTATGGATCGGCTCAGATGTTCAAGGTTTAGTGGGGCGGTTCGATTGGTAGAGGCGGCCCGCCGTAGGGGGTGGGAATGGTGTAGCGGCCCCGCGGGGTCGGATCGGTCCGTTGGCCCAGGTCCGCCCCCGGCGGTGGACCGGCGGTGTCGTCACCGCCTGGCCGTGGCGCGTTCTTGGCACCCCGGATCGAGACGGCGGGGTCGTCGTCGCGGCAGTAGGTGTACATGAACGGCTCGTAGTAGTCGGCGGCAGAGGAGGGGTGCGACGGTGTCCCGTAGTCGCACACATAGCGGGGATAGAGGTCGGCCGTCGCCCAGACTCCGTGATCGTGAAAGGCGCTCGTCACCGCGTCCAACACCGACCCACGGTAGTCAGGGAACAGCGCGTTGAGCGCAGGCACCCGTAGATAGAAAAGCTGCGACATGGTGGCCATGCTGCCCAGCAACTGCACCATCGTGTCGGAATTGTCGGCGAACAGATTGTCGACAGCCGAGAGTGTGCGCGGCGTCTGCGCGGTCAAACGGCGATAGCCGGCCTGCATCCTGGCCACACCGGCCAGGGTTCCGTCGAGTTCCGTTGCGGCAGCATCCAGGCCGGAATTCTTGTCGCTTGCCAGGGTGAGCACCACCCGGCTGGTCTTGATGATGCTGGTGGTCTGGGGCAGCACCGAATCCAGCGTCGAAAGCAGGAACGTGCCGCCGTCGACGATGGCGGTCAGCTTCGCCGGGCCCTGCTTGCTCAGGCTCAATTCCTTTTTGATCAACTCGATCTTGTGGGGGTCGACCTGGGCCAGCAACCCGTCTGCGTCAGCGAGCAACTGCGCCAAGCTGACCGGGACGGTGGTGTGGTCTGGGGTGATGAGGCTGCCGTCGTGCAAATACGGCCCGGCGTCGGATGCGGCCTCGAAGTTGATGTACTGCTCACCGGCCGGCGAGAGGGCCGACACGTGCACGACGCTGTTCGCCGGGATCCGTACCCTCGACGTGATGCTGGCGACGGCGTTCACCCCGTTGTCGGTGATCTGCAGCGACTCGACACGGCCAATGCGCACTCCCCGCAGCGCGACATCCTGATTGGGCAGTAAGCCGCCGGATTCCGGCAATTGCACGGTGACCCGGTAGGACGAGGCGAATGGCTTCACCCGCAACGCGCCGATGAGCAGGTAGGCGGTTGAAACGACCAAGATGAGCACCAAGCCGGCCACCGACAGCCAGACCTGTTGCCGGTGACCGGTGCGCACCGCTCGGACGATGAGGTTGGCGAAGTTGGCGATGGCACGGATCATGGTTGCGGTCCCGGCGGCGGTGATCCTGGTGGCGTCGGAGGCGGGGCCGGTGCCGGTGGCGGCCCGGGGGCGACATCAATTTGGCCCGGGATATTCGGGTCAGGTATGACGGGAACCTGTGGCGAGTTCGGCCCCCGGCCGACCACGCGTTCCTGCAGACGCCACAGGGTGTACTTGAGGGTGCCGACGAGCAGGTTCACGTTGTAGTGGTGCGGTCCGTGCAGCCCGATGTCACCGGGGAATCCGATATCGGGGATCGATCCGAGCATGATCTTATCCACGCCTACGTTCACCGAAATCGAATTCCCCGCCGTCGATTTGACCAACGCAGGAATCAGCCGGTTCACCGACAGCCAGCTGGTATCCGGGCTCACCGCAACGTCGTTGGCGGCCCCGGCGACCGTGTTCAGGTCGCGGATCATGCTGCGGCCGCTGGTGTCGGTCCCGCCGATCGACGGGAACCTGGCCAGCAACCGGGAGGTGTCACCCACCTGCACGGCCAGATTGGAAAGCTGGGTGGTGTTGTCGGCCAGGGCCGAAGTGGCGGGACTGGCAGCCGCCATCAGGTCGGTGATGGTTTGGTTCTTGGCGTCGAGTTGGTCGGCCAGGCGCGACAATTGGGTCAACGCGGTCGAGATCTGATCGGACCGGGAGTCCAGTGTCCCGAGCAGCTCGTTGGACTTGCGGATCATGTCTCCGAACGCCTGGCCCTGGTCACCGGTCGCCTTGCCGAAACCGTTGATGATGTTGGTGAAATTGCGTACCGCCCCGCCGTTCACCAGAATCGCCGCCGAGCTCAGCACCGACTCGACGGTCGCGGCGGCCGCCGTCGAATCCAGGCCGATGGTGTCGCCGTTCTTCAACAGTGGCCCGTCCGGATCACCCCCGGCCGGAGACTTCAGCGCGACGAACACGTCGCCCAGTGGTGTCGCGGTCCGCAATTCGGCGGTACTGCCCCGGGGCAGTTGTACGCCGTCCCTGATGCGCAGCCGGGTGACCGCGGTGTAGTTGCGTGCGACCATCGATTCGAGCTGGCCGACGTCGGCCCCGGCGAGTTTGACCTTGGCGTTCATCGGCAGGTTGAGCGCGTTAGAGAACACCGCGTTCAGCGAATAGCCTCCCGAACCCAGTCCCGGGGCCGGAAGGGGCAGGCTGGCAAGGCCGTTCGTGGCGCATCCCGCGGTAACCGTTGCCGCGGCCACCACCGCCAGCATTCCCCGCGTGCCCGCGGTCATCATTTCTGCCCCATGGCGGCCATTCCGTCCAGCACATAGGTCAACCCGAAATCGGGACCGAAATCCTGTATCGTCCCGGTGCTGCATCCCAGTTGCCGAAGGCCCATCAGGTTGCAGACCTCTTTGGTGTACTGGCTGTCGAAGAGCAACCGATCCGTGAGGAAGCGTGCACGGACGCTGCCGTTCGCCCGGTCGATCATGTTGTAAGCGTTGTCGGCCACCAGCGGAGCCAGATCCAGAAGTTCTGCCAGATCGCGCCGCTGGTCGGTCACCGTCTTCAGCGTGGCATTGCCGCCCCGCACGGCCTGCTTGATGTTGTCGCGGTTGGCGTCGAGTAGGTCGCCGGCCCGCTGGATCAGTTGGTCGAGCTTTCTTCCCGTGCTGCCGCTGCCAATGTCCTCGTCAGCCATGATCTGGCTGACTTGGTGGATGGTCGAGGCGAATTCGCGCAACTTCGTGTCATTGGCGGCCACGGCATCGAACAGGGTGCTGATGTTTCTGACGATCGTGGTGATCTGCTCGCGGGTCGCCGCACCGCCGTCGCTGGACAGGCGCAGCGCCTTCGACAGCTCACCCAGCGCCGCTTTGATCTTTTCGCCGTTGCCGTTGACCACCTCGGCGCCCCCGTTGAGCACGTCGGCGATCGGCCCGCCGCCGTGGCCGTCGCCCTCGAGCGACTTGGTCACCTTGTCCAGAACGTTGAGGACGCTGCTGAATTCGACGGGCGTCTTGGTCCGGGGCAACCCGATGGTGTCGTGGTTCTCCAGGATCGGTCCGCCGTGATAGGGCGGCGTGAGTTCGATCTGCCGGTCGGTGAGGATCGAGGTCGACACCGTGACCGCTTGCGCAGTGGCGGGAACTTTGACGTGGCGGTCGACGGTGAATTCGACTTCGACGTAGCCGCCCTTGGCGGTGATCTTGGTGATCTTGCCGACCGGCATGCCCAGCACCGCCACCTCATTGCCCTCGTAGAGCCCTGAGGCGCTGTCGAATTGGGCGGTCACGGTGATCGTGTCCTCGTCGGCACTCAGGTACCACCAACCGATGCCGATCGCCGCGGCGATTACCGCGACGGCGGCGACGACGGCCAGCATCGTGGCGCCGACCTTGGCTCCGGACTTGTTCGCGGGGCCCGTCATTTGCAGTCCTTGAAATACTGGATCATGCCGAACTGCTTGGCACGGCCGCTGATTGCGCACATCCACGAGTCGATCAGCGGAACGTTGGGGGCGTTGAAGTTGATCGCGTTGCCGTCACCCGTGAGGTTGGCCGCCTCGCGGAAGAAGATCGGGCTGGTTTGCAGCATGCTGTGCAGCAGGTCGTCGTGTTGAGACATCAAGTTGGTGAAGTCCCGCATGTCTTTGATCAGCGAGTCCAGACCCGACCGGTCGTTGACCGCGACCTGGCTCATGGTGTCGACAAGACTTGAGAGGGATTGCATCATCGCGTGGAAAACGGCGCGCCGCGCGACGAATTGGCCCAGCAGGTCTTGGCCCTGGTCGACCAGAGTGCCGATGCCGGCCTGCTGGCGCCGCAGCGTGTTGGTCACCTGCTCGGTGCTGCGCAGCAGCTGTCCCAACTGGTCACGTCGTACCGCGATGATCGACGACAGTGTGTTGATATTCGAAATCGCCTGGGGCACAACCGCGGGCAGGCCCTCGAGCTGTTTACCGAGCACCGTAAGCGATTGGGCGAACCGGTCGGAGTCGACCTGCTCGAAGGTGGTGGTGGCGTCCTGCAAGGCGGCTTGCAGGTCATAGGGGACCTCGGTGTGCGCCAAGTCGAAGGTGTTGTTGGGCAGGTGCGCCGGGCCGTTGGGTTCCAGCGCGAGGTAGCGCGAACCCAGGATGGTGGTGACCTTGATCTGCGCCCGGGAGTCCTTGCCCAGCGCGATGTTGTCCCGGACCTTCAGTCCCGCCTCGACATGGTCGCCAACGAGCTTCATGCTCGTGACGTTGCCCACCGGGATGCCCGCGACCACGATCGGGTTACCGGCCCGCAACGAGGCCGCTTGCAGGAACTCCGCGGTGTAATGCCGATATCCGGCCCCGAGCGCATGCACCAACAGCATGACTCCGATCACCACCGAGACCACCGCGACGGCGATGAACCCAAGCCATGTCATGTTGTAGCTTTCCAGCGGACGCTTCTTCGTCCGCTCCCATACGGACGCGTCAGCCATCAACCGTGCTCCTGCATCTCGGGGTGTGCCACGCCTTGTTACCGGGCGTGGCGGCATTGATGATGATCGGTACGACATCGTTAAGGCCGGGGAAGAACCCCATGAAGTTCACGTCGCACACGTAGGCATTGCCGTAGGCACCCTGATTGCCGACCCGGGTAAGCCCCTTGAGCAGCAGCGGGATGTTGTCGCCGAAGAAAGCCACCTGTGGTTCGACGTCCATGATGTGCTTGGTGACACCGGGCTGGCGATCGATCAATTCGCGCAGCGCTGGGTACACGTCCGTCGCCGAGGCCGACAGCCGGCCGGTCACCCGGGAAAGGGAACCCACCGAGGCGACTAAGTCTGGGCGCCGCCGGTCGAGCTCGCCGACGACGCTGCGGGTCTGCGTGATGACCCCGTCGAGATTGTCGTTCTGCGCGGCGAGGTTGCCCATCACCTTGTTGAGATTGGTGATCACATTGCCGAGGGCCTGATCCCGGCCCGCGAATGTCTCTGTGAGCGTGGAGGTCTGGCCTATCAGTGTGGCGAGTGATGATGTGTCGCCTTGCAGCGACTGGATGATGCCCTTGGTGAGGTTGTCGGCGTCGTGGGGGTTCAGCAGGCTGAACAACGGTTCGTAGCCGTTGAGTAGCGTGGTGACGTCGAACGAGGGTTCGGTGCGTTCCAGCGGGATGGTGCTGCCCGGTGGAAGCAGCTCCGGACTGCCTTCCTTACCCAAAGACAGTCCGAGGTAACGCTGGCCGACGATGTTCTGGTAGGTAACCGAGGCGAGGGTGTTTCCGAACAACCGCTGTTCTTGCTGCACCACGAACGAGACTTTCGCCAGTTTCCCGTCGAGCTCGATCTTCTCGACTCGGCCTACGCGCACTCCGGCCATACGGACGTCGTCGCCTTCGCGAAGCCCGTACACGTCGCTGAACACCGCCGAATACTTGACGGTGTTGCCGGCTACGTCACGCCGCAGGCTCACATACACCAGCCACGTAAGCGTCAACGAGACAACCATGAAAAGGGTCAATGCGATGAGTGGGCCGCGAAACTTCATTTGGCCTCCCCGGGTGACTGAGGCGGTGCATGAGTTAAGGACACCGTGGCGCCACGGGCGACCGGACCCAGCAGCAGCTCGGTGGCTTCAGTCGCGGGCGCGCCGGTGATCACGCCCAACATGTTTCGTTCGTACTGGCTCCCAACGGGTCCCACGTTGCCGCCAAACGAGGCCTGCGGAATCCACGGCGCCTTGGGGGCCACCGGCGCGACCCACGGTTCGTGCGGTTGTGGTGTCGCGGGTGCCCCCGGCGATGGGTTATCAGGATTCGCACTCCCAGGCACGGGTGGCGACGGCGTAACACCTGCGGGCAGCGGGGGATTGGGATCGGACAAGTTGGGATTCGGGTTGATCAGCGGCGGACCCACGGCGACGAGGTTTCCGTCCGGACCGATCACGGTGCCGGGGGGCGGTGCCAGATCCTTGGGTGGCTGATAGTTCTGCGGCAGCAACACCTCGGGCAGGTCGGGCCGCACCGGAACCAGCGGTGCGGTAAAGCAGCTGGGTCCCTTCAGCTCGCCGTAATGAGGACAGTCAGCACGGGTGTATGTGGAGCTTGGCGTGAACGTCAGCATCGCCCGCATGTTGCCGAGGTTTGTCTCCGGGTTCCAGACCTGCTCCATAAACTGGTCGGCGAGGTTGTCCAGTTTGGCGACCGCGGGCACGAAGTTGCTCGACTTCTGCGCCAACACGCCGAGGACCGGCGTGAAATCGGTTGTGATCCGGATGAGTTGGTCGATGTGGTTGTCGAACGATTGGCGCGTCGTGCCGACCGTGTAGTCGGCGCCCGACAGCAGCGAAGCCAACTGCCCGCGTGTCTCGGCGAAGGTCCGCATCGGCTCGACGGCCTGGTGCAATGCGTCGAGGAGATCGGGGGCCGTCTGCGCGAGCCCGCGCGTCGCATCCAGCAGCGCGGACACAGTCGAGGGGCCTGCGTCAGTGCTGACAATCGAATTGAGCTGATCGAGAAGGCGATTCAATTGCGCACCGGCATTGAGCAGGCTGACGCGGCGGTGGTCGGTGGCGGCACCGAGCGCGGCCAGAATCCCCACGGACCTGTCGTCACGGCCGCGCCCCGCGGCGGCGAGCAGGTCGCGCAACTTGCTTACGGTCGTTTGAAACAAAACGGTCGGAAGCCGCTTGTCTTCCGGAATATGTGCGCCGTCAAGGATTTTCACACCAGGACCGTTGCCCACCAACTGAACCGACGACACGGCGAACACATTGCTGGGCACGACGCGTGCGGTCACGTTGGCCGGGATCGATCCGGCGAATTCTTCTTTGAGGTCGATGTGGACATAGTTGGGTTTGCCGTGCGCTGCGGGGACGACGCCGTTGACCATGCCGACAAGTACGCCGTGGTACTTGACGTCCGACTTCTGTGGAAGGCCATCGCCCACGTTCACCAGATCGGCGACAACCCGCACGTAATCGTTGAGCCTGCCAGTCGATTTGACCACCATCGCGGTGGTGAGCAGGGCGCTGACCACCACGACCGCAATGCCTATGCCGAACAGCTGCCGGTCGGAGGGGCCGCGTCCGTCCAGCTCAAAGGAATTGGGCATGTTCCACCGACCTAGACACCGACTTACCCGCCAAACCTTGCGCCGGAGTCGACGCCCCACAGCGCCATGGTGAGCAGCATGTTCACGATGATCACGACGGTGATGCTGGCCCGCATGCCGTGTCCCGCGGCGACCCCGACGCCCTCGGGCCCGCCGCCCGCGTAGTACCCGTAGTAGCACTGGATCGTGGATGCGATCCAGACGAAGATGACGGCCTTGATCAAGGAATAGACGATGTCCTGGCCGGCCAGCATGAGCGTGAAGTAGTGCAGGTAGGAACCGGTCGAGCCACCACTGCCGATTCCGACCACTACTTGCGTGCTCAGGTAGCCGATCGCCAGGCACGCGGCGTACAGCGGGACGATTGCCACCACCGAAGCGATCAGCCTGGTGGTCACCAGGTAGGGGATCGGGCGGATCGCAATCGATTCCATTGCGTCGATCTCCTCGGCGATGCGCATGGATCCCAGCTGGGCGGTGAAGCGGCAGCCGCCTTGCATGGCGAAGGCGAGCGATGCCATCAGAGGAGCCAGCTCGCGGGTGTTGACCAACGAGGAGACGAACCCGGTGGCGGGCCCGAGGCCGAGCAGATCCAGGAAGTTGTAGCCCTCGATGCCGACGAGCGCGCCGACGGTCATGCCGAGCACAACGGCCACACCGGCGGTGCCGCCGCCCACCACGATCGAGCCGTTGCCCCAGGTGATGTTCGACAGCAGCCGCAAAAACTCGCCGCGGTACTGGCGCAACGCAAGCGGCACGGCGACCAGCGCCCGAACGAAGAAGACCAGCAAATGGCCGAGCCGAATGATCGGTACTTTGCCCCTGCGGTAGAGCCGGACGAGCGGGACCGAAATCGGTGCAAACGGTTGATAAGCGGAAGCCGTCACGTCACAGCCCCGTCCTGGGCGACAACATGATGTAGAGCTGGCTGATGGCGACGTTGACGATCATCAGCAGCAGAATCGCCTCGACGACCGCGGCGTTGACCGAGTTCGCGACACCCGTCGGTCCACCCTTGGTGGACAAGCCTTTTTGGCTTGACACGATGGCCACGATGGCGCCGAACACGATCGCCTTCAGCAGCGCCAGGATCATGTCGCCGGTCGTCGCGAACGACGCGAACGTCGACACGAAGCTGCCCGGTGCCCCGTTCTGGAAATACACGTTGAACATGTAGCTCGCGAAGAATCCGGCGAAGCACACGACGCCGGTGAGGGCCACACCGATCATCACCGCCGCGGCGAAGCGGGGGACGACCAGACGGCGGATCACCGAGACGCCCATCACCTCCATCGCGTCGGTTTCTTCGCGCATCGTTCGCGAACCCAGGTCGGCGGTGATGGCCGATCCGACAGCCGATGCCATCAGCACCGCGGCCACCAGCGACGCCCCCTGTCGGATGACCGCCAGCCCGCTGGCCGCCCCGGCCAGCGACGTGGCCCCGACCTGGCCGGCCAGCAAGGCGAATTGGATGGACAGGGTGACGCTGATCGGCAGCGACACCAGGATCGTCGGCAATACAGCGGTGCCGGCCATGAACGCGCCCTGGCGGACGAACTCTTGCCATTGGAATCGCCCGGTGATCAGGTCGAAGAAGAAATATTGAGCGGTGCGCACACCCAAAACGAACTGTTCACCAACGGTCGTCAGCGAGGCGACCGGGTGGCGTCGCACGTACCCGACCGACCAGTTCCGAATGGCGACGACGCCATCGAGTTGGGTCGTCATAGCGGCGCGACCTGTAGTCCGCACAGCAAACTCATGGCACGGGTCATCGCATACCAGCTACCGCTTCCATCGGCCCTCTTCCCGCCCTTGAATTGTTGAGTGCCGAGCAGACAACATCGGGCGCCATCGAAGCCCATCTTTATTAAAATAATGTCAACAAGCCCGATGATCCTGCAGCTCAGCGATATGCGCTGCATCACATTAGCTTATTTGATAGGGACTTTCAATAGTGTAGAGTCAATCATCTGACTTCGTCGCTGGACGGCACCGTGGGGTTGGACTGTCGGATTGACAAAGGTGATGGCATGCCCTCAGCAAACACCGGCTCGTTGCGGGACCGACGCCGGGCCGCGCTGCTCTCCCAGATCCAGCAGACGGCGCACCGGCTTTTCGCCGAACGCGGCTTCGAGGCGGTGACGACGGAGGACATCGCCGCGGCCGCCGGGATTTCCATCAGCACCTATTTCCGGTACGCGCCCACCAAGGAGGGCCTGCTGGTCGATCCAGTCCGGGAGGCGGCCGCCGAGATCGTCGGTTCCTACAGCGCGCGGCCGCCACATGAGTCGCCGGTCGAAGCATTGATTCAGCTCTTTGTCACGCACGCCAGGGATGTCAGCGAAGTTGACAACCTCGATCCGTGGCGTCACGCCGTCGCTACCGCGCCCCACCTATTGAGCAAATCCGTGCTGGTCAGCGAAACCGACCACGGCAAGCTGATCGGGCAAGTCGCATACCGGATGGGTGTCGATGCGGTAGTTGACATCCGGCCCGCGCTGCTGGTCCACACGAGTTTGGCCACAGTGCAATTCGTTCTCGACGGGTGGCTAACCTCGGATATTGGCGCAAGCCCACCTTTTCACGTGCAATTGGAAGAAGCGCTGCGGATCACGCTCGCCGGATTCGACTGACCGAGCGGCTCAAAATCTCGCCGGAGTGAAACCGCCGTGACTTTGCTTGCCAACGCGTGAAACAATCGCTGGCCGTGAAGACCTTCGAGGATCTGTTCGCCGAACTGGGCGAGCGCGCCCGTACCCGCCCGGCCGGCAGCGCGACGGTCGCCGCGCTGGACGGTGGCATCCACGGGTTGGGCAAAAAGATCCTCGAGGAAGCCGGCGAGGTGTGGCTCGCCGCCGAACACGAACCCGACGACGCGCTGGCCGAGGAGATCAGCCAGTTGCTCTACTGGACGCAGGTGCTGATGGTCGCGCGTGGACTGTCCCTCGACGACGTGTATCGGAAGCTGTGACCATGCTGCGCGTCGCGGTTCCCAACAAGGGCACGCTGAGCGAGCCGGCCAGCGAGATCCTCGCGGAGGCGGGCTACCGGCGTCGCACCGATTCCAAAGACCTCACCGTCATCGACCCGGTCAACCAGGTCGAGTTCTTCTTCCTGCGGCCCAAAGACATTGCGATCTATGTGGGTTCGGGCCAGCTGGATTTCGGCATCACCGGGCGGGATCTGGTACGCGACTCGGACGCACCGGTTCGCGAACGCCTGGCGTTGGGTTTCGGGTCGTCGAGTTTTCGCTATGCCGGCCCGGCCGGGCGTGACTGGACGGCGGCTGATCTGGCCGGCAGGCGGATCGCCACCGCCTACCCGAATCTGGTCCGAAAAGATTTGGCCGAACGGGGCATCGAGGCAACCGTCATCCGGCTCGACGGGGCGGTGGAGATTTCGGTACAGCTCGGCGTGGCCGACGCCATCGCCGACGTGGTCGGCTCGGGGCGCACCCTGAGCCTGCACGACCTGGTGGCATTCGGCGATCCGCTGTGCGATTCGGAGGCGGTGCTGATCGAGGGCGCCGACCCGGACGGACGGGGCGGGACGCGAGCGGCGCGCGATCAATTGGTGGCGCGGATCCAGGGTGTGGTGTTCGGCCAGCAGTATCTGATGCTCGACTATGACTGCCCCCGTACCGTTCTGGACAAGGCCACGTCGATCACGCCGGGACTGGAGTCACCGACGATCGCGCCGCTCGCCGACCCGGACTGGGTCGCCATCCGCGCGCTGGTACCGCGGCGGGGCGTCAACGAGATCATGGACGAGCTGTCCGCCATCGGCGCGAAAGCGATTCTGGCTTCCGACATCAGGTTCTGCCGGTTCTGACAGAACGGGTGCGCTGGCCGCGGCTGTGTTAGCGTCCGCCTAGGGCTGCTTGCCCGTGTTACCCCCATGGGCCGTCATCCCTTACCGATGCCGGGCTGTTCTTCCCACAGGAGGGTCTTCGTGACACACGTGCTTATTGTCCTGCTGGCTTTGCTGATCGGCGTCGTCGCCGGGCTGCGTTCGTTGACGGCTCCCGCCGTGGTGGCCTGGGCCGCCTTCCTCGGTTGGATCGATCTGCACGGCACGTGGGCGTCCTGGATGGCCAACATCATCACGGCCGTCGTGTTCACCGTTCTCGCCGTCGTCGAACTGGTCAACGACAAGCTGCCCAAGACGCCGGCCCGCACGGCGCCACCGATCTTCGCCGCCCGGATCATCACGGGCGGGTTGGCGGGCGCGGTGCTGGGCGCGTGGCCGCACTGGACCTTTACCGCGCTCGGGGCCGGTGTCATCGGTGCGGTGCTCGGCACCCTCGGTGGCTATCAGGCGCGCAAACGTCTGGCCGCCGTGGCTGGTAAGGATTTGCCCATCGCGCTGCTGGAGGACGCGGTCGCGATCTTGGGCGGGTTCGCCATCGCGGCGGTGACGGGTCACGTGCTGACGGAGTACCTGCTGACGGCGGTTAAGTGACACAGCATTTCGACGCCATCATCGTCGGCGCCGGACAGGCCGGCCCACCGCTGGCGGGGCGACTGACGGCAGCCGGGCAGCGGGTCGCGCTGGTGGAGCGCAAACTGATCGGCGGCACCTGCGTCAACACCGGATGCATCCCGACGAAGACCCTGGTGGCCAGCGCGTACGCCGCTCACCTCGCGCGCCGCGGCGCGGACTACGGGGTGGCGACCGGACCGGTCAGCGTGGACATGGCCAAAGTCAAGGCCCGCAAGGACGAGATCATGCTCGGCGACCGCAAGGGCGTCGAGGACTGGTTGGCGGGCATGGACGGCTGCACCGTCTTTCGCGGGCACGCCCGTTTCGAGGATCCGCACACATTGCGCGTCGACGACCACGTGCTGCACGCCGACCGGATCTTCCTCAACGTCGGTGGCCGCGCGGTGGTACCGGACATCCCGGGCCTGTCCGATGTCGAGTTCCTCACCAACGTCTCGATCCTCGAACTCGACACGCTGCCAGCCCATCTCGTCATCCTCGGCGGCAGCTACATCGCGCTGGAGTTCGCGCAGATGTACCGGCGCTTCGGGGCCCGGGTGACCGTCATTGAGAGGGGTTCGCGGCTGGCGTCCCGCGAGGACGAGGATGTGTCCGCCACCGTCCGGGACATCCTCGAGGACGAGGGTATCGACGTCGTCGTCGGCGCCGACGACGTGCGAATCACGAAGACCGGCAACGGTTTTGAACTCACGCCGAGCGCGGATGCCGCCCCGATCGCGGGAAGTCACCTGCTGCTGGCCGTGGGCCGGCGGCCCAACACCGACGACCTGGGGCTTGAGGTGGCCGGTGTGCAGACCGACGCCCGCGGCTACATCGTCGTCGACGACCAGCTCAAGACCAACGTCGACCACATCTGGGCGATGGGCGACTGCAACGGCAAGGGCGCCTTCACCCACACCTCCTACAACGATTTCGAGATCGTCGCCGCCAACCTGCTCGAAGACGACCCGCGCCGGGTCAGCGACCGCGTCTCCACCTACGCGCTCTACATCGACCCACCGCTGGGGCGGGCCGGCATGACCGTCGACCAGGTTCGTGCGTCGGGACGCAGGGCGCTGATCGGTAAGCGGCCGATGACAAGAGTCGGCCGGGCGGTGGAAAAGGGTGAGACGCAAGGCTTTATGAAGGTCGTGGTCGACGCCGACACCCAGGAGATTCTGGGAGCGGCCATTTTCGGCGTCGGAGGCGACGAGGCGATTCACGCCATCCTGGATGTCATGTCGGCCAAGGCCCCGTACACGACGCTGTCGCGCACCATGCACATCCATCCCACCGTCAGCGAGCTCGTTCCCACCATGCTGCAGGAGATGACACCGCTCGACTAGTGGCGATCGCAAGCGCGGCGTTGCCGGGCGCTGGGGGTACCGCCCGCTTGCGGGGGACGGGTCGCCACCATCGGACTAGTGGCGATCGCAAGCGCGGCGTTGCCGGGCGCAGTGGGTCGCCACCATCGGACTAGTGGCGGTCGCCGTCGCGGGGCGACGGGACCGGCGACGTCCGTTACGCGCCGCCGCATTGGAGGCGACCGCGGTCGGCCCGGACCGACGGACCGGCACCGAGACCGGCGCGGTGACCTTCCGGGGAGCGGTTTGGCCGGCCAGGGCGTGGATGACGGGGGAGGCCGCGGTGACCTGCTGGGGAACGGCGCGGATGGCCGCCTTGCGCATCATCGATTCGGTCTCCCGGCGTTGCTCGGGCAGCACGATCGTGACCACGTCGCCCGAGGCGCCGGCCCGGGCCGTGCGGCCGGATCGATGCAGGTAGGCCTTGTGCTCCGGGGGCGGGTCGACGTGGACTACCAGCTCGATGTTGTCCACGTGCACGCCGCGCGCGGCGATGTCGGTCGCGACAAGCACTCGCGCGTGACCGGCCGCGAACGCCGCCAGGTTTCGGTCGCGCACGCCTTGGGAAAGGTTGCCGTGCAGCTCCACCGACGCGATACCGGATTGGGTGAGCTGCCGGGCCAGCTTCCGGGCCTGGTGCTTGGTCCGCATGAAGAGGATTCGCCGCGAGTCTCCCGCGGCCAACCGGTGCACCAAATCCTTCTTGGCTTGCGGTCCGTCGACACAGAAGAGGTGATGTTTCATCGCGGGAGTCGGGGAGGTTGGTTCTGCGACCGATCGCGTCACCGGGCTGGTGAGGAATCGCTTCACCAAAATGTCGACTGCATTGTCCAGCGTGGCCGAGAACAGCATCCGCTGGCCGCCCGCGGGGGTGGCCGCCAAGATACGAGTGACGGTGGGCAGGAAGCCCAGATCGGCGAGGTGGTCGGCCTCATCGATGACCGTGACCTGCACCGCGCTCAGGTTGATAAAGCCTTGCTTCATCAGATCCTCGAGGCGGCCCGGGCAGGCGACGACGATATCGATACCCGACTTCAGCGCCGCGACTTGCTTGTGCTGCGACACCCCGCCGAAGATCGTGACCACGCGCAGGCCCCGAACCGCGGCAAGGGGCTGGATGGTCGCGGCGATCTGTGTTGCGAGTTCGCGGGTGGGTGCCAACACCAGCCCGGTCGGCCTGCCCGGCCGCCGATTGCCGGCATCGAGCCGGCTTACCAGCGGAATCGCGAACGCGAGCGTCTTTCCGCTACCGGTCTTGCCGCGGCCCAACACATCACGGCCGGCAAGCGTATCCGGCAAGGTCTCAATCTGGATTGGAAACGGCCGGTGGGCGCCGCCCTTAGCGAGCGCGTCAACCAACGGCGGGCTCACCCCGAGGTGAGCAAATGTTTTGTCTTCAAGCATGTTTCAGTGTCCTACAGCATCGGTGGTAGCGAGATTGCCCGTCTGGCAACATCGATCGTCGCGACTCGAGGCTGTGCGGTGAGCACCTAGTCATCTCGGACTCGGCGCCCCGCGGGGATCTGAGAAGAAATAACGAATCGATCACGACTCGCCGGCAAGCCATTCGGCGGCCAACGTTGACGACAGCTTACCGCACTCGCCGGTGGATCGGTTAGCGGGTGGTTACGCCGTCAATAACCCTTATCGCATCGCTGGCAGGCGCGTCGTCATGCCGCCGGACTCGGCTTGCTGCGAAATCCCTTGAGCCTGTGCGTAATCCGGCCACCCCGGGTAGGTCGGCGGTGTTCCGCCGAACAGCGGGCAGTGCTGCTGATGGTGGCACCAGTCACACAACCGCGACTGGCTGGGGCGGAAATCACCCGTCTGGCCGGCGGTTTGGATGGCACGCCAGATCGCCATCAGGGTTTTCTCGAAGCGCAGTAACTCGTCATGTTCGGGCGAGTAGTCCAACATCTGCCCGTCGGCGAGGTAGATGAGCCGCAGCCGGGTGGGCGGCATACCGCGCGTGCGCAGCAGAGCCACCGCGTAGAACTTCATCTGGAACATCGCCTTGAATTCGGCCAGGGCACGCGCGGCCGGCGGCGCCTTGCCGGTCTTGTAGTCGACCACCCGTAGCTCGCCGGTGGCGGCGACGTCGATCCGGTCGATGAAGCCGCGCAGCAGCGTGCCGTCGGCGAGCTCGACCTCGACGCGCTCTTCGCAGCACTGCGGGTCGAAGCGGGTCGGGTCCTCGAGCCGGTAGTAGCCGGAGAGCAACGCGCTGGCCTCCGCGAGCAGCTGGCTGCGCTGTGCGGGATCGAAGTCGCCGACCAGGTCGGGCGCCGCGGCGATCACCTGGTCCCAGGCGGGTCCGACCAGTGACAACGCCGTGTCGGGACCGCGCTGCGCGGCGGGCAGGCCGTAGAGCTGCTGCAGGGCAGCGTGCACCACCGAGCCGCGCAGCTGCGCGGCCGACGGCGCCTCGGGCAGCCGGTCGATCGCCCGGAACCGGTACAGCAGCGGGCACTGCTTGAAGTCCGCCGCCCGCGACGGGGACAGCGCCGGTCTTGAAGCCGGTTTTGAAGCCGGCCGCGCGCTTGCCTGCGGCTGGTCGTTCATGTCCGCAGCGTAGAACCGGGCGCCGACAACCCCGAGCACCGCCCGCGGCGAGTCGGCTGGCACGCTAGACGGCGTGTCCGCAACCGGCCCGTTCACCGTCGGGGAACGCGTCCAACTCACCGACGCCAAGGGCCGGCACTACACGATGTCGCTCACGCCCGGCGCAGAGTTCCATACCCATCGCGGGTCGATCGCACACGACGCGTTGATCGGGCTGGAACAGGGCAGCGTGGTCAAATCCAGCAACGGTGCGGCGTTCTTGGTGCTGCGGCCGCTGCTGGTCGACTACATCATGTCGATGCCTCGCGGGCCGCAGGTGATCTACCCCAAGGACGCCGCCCAGATCGTGCACGAGGGCGATATCTTCCCGGGCGCGCGGGTGCTGGAGGCCGGGGCCGGATCGGGTGCGCTGACCTGCTCGCTGCTGCGCGCGGTCGGGCCCGACGGGCGGGTGGTCTCCTACGAACAGCGCGCCGATCATGCCGAACACGCCCGGCGCAATGTCTCGGTGTTCTATGGCCAGCTGCCGGACAACTGGCAGCTCATCGTCAGCGACGTCGCCGAATCCGATCGCCCCGACGGCTCCTTCGACCGCGCCGTGCTGGACATGCTCGCACCGTGGGAGGTGCTCGACGCCGTGTCCCGGCTGCTGATCCCCGGCGGGGTCCTGATGATCTATGTGGCCACCGTTACCCAGCTGTCGCGGGTCGTGGAGGCACTGCGGGCCCAGCAGTGTTGGACCGAGCCGCGGTCGTGGGAGACGCTGCAACGCGGCTGGAACGTCGTCGGACTGGCCGTTCGGCCGCAGCACTCCATGCGCGGGCACACCGCCTTCCTGATTTTCACGCGACGGCTCGCACCGGGCGTCGTCGCGCCGGCGCCGTTGGGACGCAAACGCGAGGGGCGCGACGGCTAGTGGCGATCGCAAGCGCGGCGTAGCCGGGCGCGGCGGGTCGCCACCATCGGCTAGGGCCTAATCGTCGCTGCGCTGCAGGCCCCGTCGCACCGACAGCAGCTCGAACTCGGGGTGCGCGGCCACCAGCCGTTCGGCCGCATCCAGGACGTCGACCGCATGGCTCCGGTCGCCGGACACCGTGGCCACGCCGATGCCCGCACGTCGATACAGCTCGTGCGAACCTGTCTCGGCCGCCGACACGCTGAACTTGCGTTGCAGCTCGGCGACAACGGGGCGGATCACCGACCGTTTCTGTTTGAGTGATCGGACGTCGCCCAGCAACACGTCGAACTCGAGCCAGCCGATCCACATGCCGCGCGTCAACCGGGTGGACTCGGGGTGGGACCGGGCTCCGGGGCCGGGGCCGGGGCGGGGGCGGGTGGCGGCGCAGGCGCCGGGCGGGCGGGGGCCGGCCCGGGAGCCGGGGCCGGTGCCGGGCCGGGAGGCGGCGTCACCGTCGGCGACTTGCCCAGCGCCAATAGCATTTCGGCGGTTCGCCGGGATAACTGCCAACCGCCTTGAAAGGGCGTGAATTCCATGGGGAAGTGGAAGCTGGCGTTGGCCGGGCTGGGCGGTGTTGACGTCGATGGTCGCCACCACGTTGGCGGGGGTCTTGTCCGACCAGGCGATGTCGTGCGCGACGAAGTTCATGGGCAGGTAGCCGTTGTCGCGCAACGCGTTGGTGAACTTGTCCAGGGTATCCGCGCTCTCGGGAGTCGCGCCTTCGACCAGACTCACCTTGTTGATACCGGCAACGCTCGGGTCGGCGAGCCGGGCCAAGATGTCGGTAAGGGCTTCAGGCGTCGGCAGCGGGGTAGTAGGTGGGACGGCAACCGTGCTCGACGTGGCTGGTGCCGCCGCGGGCACGGAGGAGGCGATCCTGGGTTGTTGATGCGACGAACATCCCGAGATCCCGACCGCCACCAGGACGATGGCGGCGCTCAACGCTTCGGACAGGTGTCGGTGCATCCAGTCGATCAGGCCGGCTGCGGGGTTGGGGAGCTTCCCGAAGCGGGCGCGCGCCGTGCGGTCGGGCCAACGGGTGCAACTGAACTCACACCCGCGGTCGTGACGCCGACGTCGGGAGCCGACTAGGCCGGTGGCGAGGCTTTTTGCGGTCACGGCCGCCCTTTCGATCAGCGAGATTAGTGGCCGAGATTACCAGCGAGACGAAAATCTTAACTTTTCGTGGGTATTTGACTCCGCACATCAATGGTCAATCGCCGGTAGCTTTGAAGTATCCACCGCGCCATTCGGTGTGGGAAAGGAGCGCAACATGGGTGGCTCAGAGCGTTCTGAATCATTCGGTACCCCTGGCGAGTCTGGCATGTCCAGCGGCGATGCTGCCGAATTGGAAGAATTACGCCGCGAGGCAGCGTTGCTGCGCGAGCAACTCGAGCATGCAGCCGGGGCGCATAGCGGCGCCCGCTCTGCGCGCGATGTGCATCAACTCGAAGCCCGTATCGACTCGCTTGCGGCCCGCAACTCGAAGTTGATGGAGACGCTCAAAGAGGCGCGCCAGCAACTACTGGCGTTGCGGGAGGAAGTCGATCGGCTCGGGCAGCCGCCGAGTGGCTACGGCGTGTTGCTGGGCACGCACGAGGACGAAACGGTCGACGTGTTCACCTCGGGCCGCAAGATGCGCCTGACCTGCTCGCCGAACATCGACGTTGCGTCGCTGCGGAAGGGCCAGACGGTTCGCCTCAACGAGGCGCTGACCGTCGTCGAGGCCGGCAAGTTCGAATCCGTCGGCGAGATCTCGACGTTGCGTGAGCTCTTGGGCGATGGGCACCGGGCATTGGTCGTCGGTCACGCCGACGAGGAACGCATCGTCTGGCTTGCCGAGCCGCTGGTGGCCGAGGACCTGCCGGAGGGTCACCCGGACGCGCTCAACGACGACACCAGGCCGCGCAAGCTGCGGCCGGGCGACTCGTTGCTGGTCGACACCAAGGCCGGCTACGCGTTCGAACGCATCCCCAAGGCCGAGGTCGAAGACCTGGTGCTCGAAGAGGTGCCCGACGTCAGCTACCAGGACATCGGTGGCCTGACTCGCCAGATCGAGCAGATCCGCGACGCCGTGGAGTTGCCCTTCCTGCACAAGGAGCTGTACCGGGAGTACGCGCTGCGGCCGCCCAAGGGTGTGTTGTTGTACGGCCCGCCCGGCTGCGGGAAGACGTTGATCGCCAAGGCGGTGGCGAATTCGCTGGCCAAGAAGATGGCCGAGGTGCGCGGCGATGACGCGCGCGAGGCGAAGTCCTACTTCCTCAACATCAAAGGCCCGGAACTGCTGAACAAGTTCGTCGGCGAGACCGAGCGGCACATCCGCTTGATCTTCCAGCGGGCACGGGAGAAGGCGTCGGAGGGAACGCCGGTGATCGTGTTCTTCGACGAGATGGACTCGATTTTCCGCACCCGCGGCACCGGGGTCTCGTCGGACGTCGAGACCACGGTGGTCCCGCAGCTGCTGAGCGAGATCGACGGCGTGGAGGGACTCGAGAACGTCATCGTGATCGGCGCCTCCAACCGCGAGGACATGATCGACCCCGCGATCCTGCGGCCCGGGCGCCTCGACGTCAAGATCAAGATCGAGCGGCCCGATGCCGAAGCGGCGCTAGACATCTTCTCGAAGTACCTAGTCGAGTCGCTGCCGCTGCACGCCGACGACCTCGCCGAGTTCGGTGGCGACCGCACCTCCTGCATCAAGGCGATGATCGAGAAGGTCGTCGAGCGGATGTACGCCGAGATCGACGACAACCGGTTCCTGGAGGTCACCTACGCCAACGGTGACAAGGAAGTCATGTACTTCAAGGACTTCAACTCCGGGGCGATGATCCAGAACGTGGTCGACCGGGCGAAGAAGAACGCGATCAAGTCGGTGCTGGAGACCGGGCAACCGGGGCTGCGTATTCAGCATCTGCTCGACTCGATCGTCGACGAGTTCGCCGAGAACGAGGACCTGCCCAACACCACCAACCCCGATGACTGGGCGCGGATTTCGGGCAAGAAGGGCGAGCGGATCGTCTACATCCGCACCCTGGTCACCGGCAAGAGTTCGAGCGCATCGCGGGCCATCGATACCGAATCCAACCTCGGCCAGTACCTGTAGGGCTTCAAGCCGACGCCGACACTTAAATCGACTTAAACCTGTCGCTTTCGGGCTGACTCTTGCGTGGCTTGTCAACCGGTCACCGCCGCCCCAGCGTGGAGTGGCTAAAGAGAGGCCTGCGTAGCCAAAAGTTGGTGTGCCCTCCTCGCTTCCATCGTGTTTGTTGAGTGAGGAGTCAGCTGAGCTATGACATCAAATGTGGTGATTGCCATCGATCCGCACAAAGTCTCGTGGACGGCGGCGGCCGTGGATGGGTCGTTGCAGCCGTTGGCCACCGTGCGTGTCCCGGTGAGCCGCGACGGTTACCGGGCGTTACGTCGTTTTGCCCGCCAATGGCCCAACGCGGACTGGGCGATCGAAGGGGCCGCCGGCCTGGGGGCACCGCTGAGCACGTGGCTGCATGCAGAAGGCATCGAGGTCATCGACGTCCCCGCGAAGCTGGCCGCACGGGTGCGGCTGTTGTCGACTGGACACGGCCGCAAAAATGACAAGGCCGACGCGCTGTCGGTCGGTGTCGCTGCCCTAACGGGCGTGTCATTCCATCTGTGTAAGTCCGGGGTGGTCCAGTATCGGACCGCCGTTGGGGCGGACAGAAGGAGTGTTTTGTGACGAAGGCCACGCATTCGGTGGGTCAGGAGAAGTCGGCCGCTCGGCGGCTGGCGGAGACGTTCACCGCGGAGACGCTGGATTCGCTGATCAAGGATGCGGTGAAATCCGGGACCCCGATGGACGGCGCGGATGGTTTGCTCAACGAATTGACCAAGGCGGTGCTGGAGCGGTCGCTGCAAACCGAGATGACCCATCATCTGGGCTATGAGTCCGGCGACCCGGCCGGCCGTGGTAGCGGTAATTCACGCAACGGCTCGACGTCGAAGACGGTGAACACGGTCAACGGCCCGGTCGAGATCGCCGTGCCGCGTGATCGCAACGGTTCGTTCGAGCCGATCATTGTGCCGAAGAAGACCCGCCGGCTGGGCAACATCAATTCGGTGGTGCTGTCGTTGTATTCGCGCGGCATGACCACCCGCGATATCGAGGCCCACCTCGAAGAGGTGTACGGAGCGTCGGTGTCGCGGGAATTGATCTCCAACATCACCGAAGTGGTGGTCGATGAGATCAAGGCCTGGCAAGCCCGCCCGCTCGACGAGGTCTACCCGATCTGTATATCGACGGGCTGCGGCTGCGGATCGGCGACAACGGGGTCATCACCACCAAGGTCGCTTATCTGGCGATCGGGGTCGACCTCGACGGGCGCAAACACGCCCTGGGCTGCTGGATCCAAGACAGCGAGGGCGCGAAGTTCTGGCAGAAGGTCGTCATCGACCTGCGCAACCGCGGGGTGCGCGACATCCTGATCGCCTGCTGCGACGGGCTGACCGGCCTGCCGGACGCGATCCGCTCGATCTTCCCCGACACCGTGGTCCAGACCTGCGTGGTGCACGTGATCCGCAACGCGATGCGGTTCGTGTCCTACAAGGACCGCCGCAAGATCGCCTCCTCGATGCGGGCGGTCTATAGCGCCCCCACCGTGGAGGCCGCCGAGCTGGCGCTCAAAGAGCTCGACCGCGATTTCGGCGCCCAATACCCCGGAGCGATCGACGTGTGGCGCAATGCCTGGCCCGAATTCGTGCCTTTCCTGGACTATCCGGTGGAGCTGCGCAAGATCGTCTACACCACCAACGCGATCGAGTCGATCAACTTCCAGCTACGCAAGATCACCAAGAACCGCGGGCATTTCCCCGACAAGGACGCCGCGATGAAGTTGCTGTATCTCGGGTTGCGGAACATCTCGAGCGAGAGAGGAGGATTTTCGGGCACTGGAACCTACAATTGGACTGTGGCGTTGAACACACTTTCTAGGCTCTTTCCCGGCCGAATTCCTTTGTGTTAGAGTGCAATTCGTAGGCAAGTCACCTCTGACTTACACAAAAATCGTGACAGGCTCCCGAGACCAACGCCGCGACCATGGCTCTGCGTGCCATCGTCGAGCACCGCGATGACCTCGTGAAGGTCCGCACCCAGACCGTCAACCGACTCCACGTCGTACTGACCAGGCTGGTGCCCGCCGGTGCCGGACCTCATCTGAGCGCCGAACGTGCCACCGAACTGCTTCACGGTGTTCGGCCCCGCGACACTGCCTCCAAGACGCTGCGCACCCTGGCGATCGATTTGGTCAGCGAGGTGCGTCAGCTCGACCGCCGGATCGCCAAGGCCGCCAAGGACATCGATGCCGCAGTCACCGACTCCGGCACCACTCTGACTCAGTTGCACGGTATCGGGACGTTGACCGCGGCCAAGATCCTCGGACGGGTTGGGACCATCACCCGCTTCGGCTCAGCGGCCGCCTTCGCCAGCTATACCGGCACCGCTCCCATCGAGGTGTCTTCCGGCGACGTGGTCCGCCACCGCCTCTCGCGCGCCGGCGATCGCCAACTCAACTATTGCCTTCATGTCATGGCTTTGACCCACATCCGACAAGCTACCCCCGGCAGGGCCTATTACCTGCGGAAACGATCCGAAGGAAAGAGCCGCAAAGAAGCGATGCGCTGTCTCAAACGACGCCTATCTGATGTCATCTACCGCCAACTACAACGCGACGCTGCCACATCGCAAGGGGGCTGACCCGGCGGGACACACGGGGGCGTCTCTGATGTCCCGCGCGGCCGGCTCACACCCCTACACCGACACTTCGGACCAAGTCACTCAACCGGGCCAGCCAACCGCCACCATATAACCGAAAACACGAACCCTTGACACAGAGAGGCGCCGCGCACACGACACGCCCCGCATTGCGGCGCCGTGGTTTAAGTGTCGGCGAGGCGCCGTTCAGGATCAGCCGGTCACCAGCGAATAGCTGTTGGTCAGATTGTCCTGCAGCACCTGGGCCGCCCGGGACCTCGTGTCCACGCGTAGCTCATCGGCGAGCACCCGCGGTTGGTAGGTCCACCCCGCCGGCAGGTCGAGCCGGTCGGCGAGTCGCGGCAGGTCGGCTCGCGACAGGTTGGGGTCGGTGACTTGGCTCAAGGTCTGCATCACCCAGTGCTGTCCCTCGGGGTCGATGAGTTCGTAAACCACTTCGCCCGCGTTGAAGACGAAGACCGTGTGGCGATTGACCTTGTTGGGGATGTAGGGCGCGGGATTCATCGAAGACAGCAGGACCGTGGCCTGCTGGATCATCTCGATCCCGCCGAAGGTCTTCGTCACCTGCGGACCCTGGGCTACTTTTTCGATGGCGTTCATCAGCCAATACCGCGGACCGTTGAGCAGGGCCGCGGCCACCCCGTTTTCGGCGGCGATGGCGTGCGGGTCGAGCGCGGACCACAGTTCGGAGGGACAGTCGTTGAGCGGGAAGCTGTTGTAAACCGTTGCCTGCGGTCCGGCCTCGCCGGAGGTTACGAGCAGCACTTCGCCGTAGCGTTTCCCAGCCAGGTCGAGTGCGTGTTTCCCGACGACGTGGTCGGATTCAGGGGCGGACACACGGTGAAGTTAGTCACTACCGTCGGTGCCGTCAACAGCACGCGAGGTCAGCGCGACGGCGCCACGGTAGCGGTTGCGCGCGATCAAGGTGGTGTGCAGGTCGCCGATCAGCGGGTCCAGGAAGGTCGAGCGGTACTCGGCGTCGCCGGCCGCGCGGGCGCTGATGTACATGAAGGTCAGCGCGCCGAGGAAAAGACTCATGTGCACCAGCGAATCCGGAACCGGCAGGGTGAATCCCAACACCGTCGCGGTGCTCTTGTAGGTGTGGGTCCATTCGTTGAGCAGATCGGGGCTGAGCACGATCAGGCCCAGAATCAGGTAGATCGCGGCGGTGACCACCGCCACCACCAGGATTTGCGCCAGCTGGGAGGCGGCCAGAACGAAAACCACGTTGAGGCGTTCCGTCTTCTTCAGCGGTGCGCAGTCCGCTGCGTCCGGCATGGCCGCGAACGGCGTGCCGACGAGATGCTCGGTGTCTTCGGGCAGGGCCGCCGTCGACTTCAGCATCGGCCGGACCCGTTCCACGGTGGCGGAGACGACGAAGGCCGCCGCGATGGAGACCAGGAATGCCATGGCCAGCCCCAGCCGGTTTCCGCTGATCGTCGCGGCCATCAGCCAGACATAGGTGTTGAAGAACACCAAAGCGGTCAGCAGCACGACCGGCAACGCCCGGACCGCCAGCGCGCCCACCATCGCGAAATGCGACAGCATCATGCGCACCGCCCAGCCGACCACCGAACCGACGCCGAAGCCGGTCAAGATCAGCACGACGGCGAG
The DNA here is from genome assembly GCA_963850895.1 of uncultured Actinomycetota bacterium. Classification (GTDB taxonomy): domain Bacteria; phylum Actinomycetota; class Actinomycetes; order Mycobacteriales; family Mycobacteriaceae; genus Mycobacterium. Next base: position 29,351 of record CAWKNK010000025.1, read on the forward strand.
CACGGCGGCTTGCTGTGGCAGCTGCTCGGCATCCGCCGTCCCCACCCCGACGCACGCCACGAGTAGAACCGACGCCGTCGCGATTGCCGCGCGCGTCCGCCCGTTTCGTGACCGGGACACCAGCCAGCCCACGAGGGCCATCAGCGGGAGGCTGAGGCCTACGATCGCCAGCACGATCAATTCGGAAGTCGTTGGCGTTCCAGTAATTTCGACGTCGTGGCCGCCAGTGATCAGATACACCGGCAGGATGCAGGCCTGCAGCGTCGCGTACGCCGCCAGCATGGGCGCCGAGCGCGGCCAGAGCCGCCGCCACCGGGCGCGCCTGGTCAGTACGGACGGCAAACCCCGCTCCAGGAACCAGCTTTCAGCCGCACCGCTCGCCGGACCTCGGCGGCGCGGCGTGCGGCGCAGAGTTAGGTCCATGCCGGGTCACCCTACGGCGGGCAAGTCGCCCGCGCTGGTCGTTGAGCGACTACGGACACGGGGCGCATCGTCGGCGGGAGGAGCCCGATTGCCCGCCTCCTTCTCGCCCCGCCGAGCGGGGCGCATCGTCGGCGGGCCTACGCTTAGGCCATGCAACGGATTATCGGGACGGAGGTCGAGTACGGCATTTCATCACCGTCGGACCCGACGGCCAACCCGATCCTCACCTCGACACAGGCGGTCCTGGCCTATGCCGCCGCCGCCGGCATTCAGCGCGCAAAGCGCACCCGCTGGGACTACGAGGTGGAATCTCCGCTGCGCGACGCCCGTGGTTTTGATCTGAGCCGTTCGGCCGGCCCGCCGCCGGTGGTCGACGCCGACGAGGTCGGCGCGGCCAACATGATTTTGACCAACGGGGCGCGGCTCTACGTCGACCACGCCCACCCCGAATACTCTTCACCCGAGTGCACCGACCCGCTGGACGCGGTGATCTGGGACAAGGCCGGCGAGCGCGTCATGGAGGCCGCTGCCCGCCACGTCGCCAGCGTGCCCGGAGCCGCCAAATTGCAGCTCTACAAGAACAACGTCGACGGCAAAGGCGCCTCTTACGGCGCGCACGAAAACTACCTGATGTCGCGGCAGACGCCGTTTTCGTCCATCATCGCAGGGCTGACCCCTTTTCTGGTGTCCCGACAGGTGGTGACCGGCTCGGGCCGGGTCGGCATCGGGCCCTCCGGTGACGAGCCCGGCTTCCAGCTGTCCCAGCGCTCCGATTACATCGAGGTCGAGGTCGGCCTCGAAACCACGCTCAAGCGCGGCATCATCAACACCCGCGACGAACCGCACGCCGACGCCGACCGGTACCGCCGGCTGCACGTCATCATCGGCGACGCCAACCTCGCCGAGACGTCGACTTATCTGAAACTGGGCACCACGGCGCTGGTGCTGGACTTGATCGAAGTCGGCCCGGAACATGGGATAGACCTGAGCGACCTGGTGCTGGCCCGGCCGGTGCATGCGGTCCATGCGATCAGCCGCGATCCGTCGCTGCGGGTCGCCGTGGCCCTGGCAGACGGTCGGGAATTGACGGGCCTTGCGTTGCAACGGCTTTACCTGGATCGGGTGGCGAAGCTGGTCGACAGCCGCGACCCCGACCCCCGCGCGGCCGACATCGTCCAGACCTGGGCGCACGTGCTCGACCAACTCGAGCGGGATCCGATGGAATGCGCCGAGGTGCTCGACTGGCCCGCGAAGCTGCGCCTGCTCGAGGGTTTCCGGCAGCGGGAGAATCTCAGCTGGTCGGCGCCGCGGCTGCATCTCGTCGACCTGCAGTATTCCGATGTCCGGCTGGATAAGGGTCTGTACAACCGGCTCGTCGCGCGCGGCTCGATGAAGCGCCTGGTCACCGAACACCAGGTGCTGGAGGCGGTCGACAACCCGCCGACCGACACGCGCGCGTACTTCCGTGGTGAATGCCTGCGCAGGTTCGGCGCCGACATCGCCGCAGCCAGCTGGGACTCGGTGATTTTCGACCTGGGCGGCGATTCGCTGGTGCGCATCCCGACGCTAGAGCCGCTGCGCGGCAGCAAGGCGCACGTCGGAGCGCTGCTGGACTCCGTGGATAGTGCCGCCGAACTGGTGGAACAACTCACCAGCTAAGCCCGTTAGACCGGGGAACGTCGCGGTTGACCGGTAGTGTAGAGAAATACCAGCGGGCAGTGTGGCTCTCAGGAACCAAGCAAGCCGCCGAACAAGTTCAGATGAAGCAGGAGGCCGGCGATGGCTCAGGAGCAGACCAAGCGTGGCGGTGGTGGTGGCGACGACGACGACTTCGCTGACAGCACGGCCGCGGGCCAGGAGCGCCGCGAGAAGCTAGCCGAGGAGACCGACGATCTGCTCGACGAGATCGATGACGTCCTCGAAGAGAACGCCGAGGATTTCGTCCGGGCATACGTCCAAAAGGGCGGACAGTGACCTGGCCCTTCTCTGATCGCCTGTCCACTAACTCCGCATTCCCGGGAAACTCCGCCGTAGACCTGTCGTCGTTTGCTGACTTCCTGCGCCGTCAAGCGCCGGAGCTACTGCCGGCGAGCCTCGGCGGCGGCGCGCAAGCCGGAGGGGCCGGCGCGCAGCTGCCGCACGGCACCACGATCGTTGCCCTGAAATATCCCGGTGGCGTTGTCATCGCCGGGGACCGGCGCTCGACCCAGGGCAACATGATCGCCGGACGCGACGTGAAAAAGGTATACGTCACCGACGACTACACCGCCACGGGCATCGCGGGCACTGCGGCCATCGCCGTCGAGTTCGCCCGCCTCTACGCGGTGGAGCTCGAGCACTACGAGAAGCTCGAAGGTGTGCCCCTCACGTTTGCCGGCAAGGTGAACCGGCTCTCGATCATGGTGCGCGGAAACCTGGCGGCCGCGATGCAGGGACTGGTGGCGTTGCCGTTGCTGGCGGGCTACGACATCGACGCGCCCGACCCCGAAAGCGCCGGTCGGATCGTGTCGTTCGACGCCGCCGGCGGCTGGAACGTGGAAGAAGAGGGCTATCAGTCGGTGGGTTCGGGCTCGATTTTCGCCAAGTCGTCCATAAAGAAGCTGTACTCGCAGGTCACCGACGCCGATTCGGCGGTGCGAGTGGCCGTGGAGGCGCTCTACGACGCCGCCGATGACGATTCCGCTACCGGTGGACCGGATTTGGTTCGCGGTATCTACCCCACGGCGGTCACCATCGGCGCCGACGGAGCGGCCGAAGTGCCGGAGCACCGTATCGCCGAGCTGGCCCGCGAGGTCATCCAAAGCCGTTCGCGCGCTGATACTTTCGGTCCCGATGGCGGTGAGAAGTGAGCTTCCCTTATTTCATCTCGCCCGAGCAGGCGATGCGCGAGCGCAGCGAGCTCGCCCGCAAGGGCATCGCGCGCGGCAAGAGCGTGGTCGCGCTGGTCTACGCCGGTGGTGTGCTCTTCGTCGCGGAGAACCCGTCGCGGTCCTTGCAGAAGATCAGCGAACTCTACGATCGCGTGGGCTTCGCGGCCGCGGGCAAGTTCAACGAATTCGACAATCTGCGCCGCGGCGGAATCCAGTTCGCCGACACCCGCGGTTACGCCTACGACCGTCGTGACGTCACGGGCCGCCAGCTGGCCTACGTCTACGCGCAAACTCTGGGCGCCATCTTCACCGAGCAGGCCAAGCCCTACGAGGTGGAGTTGTGCGTCGCCGAGGTCGCGCACTACGGCGAGACAAAACCGCCCGAGCTGTACCGGATCCTCTACGACGGGTCGATCGCCGACGAGCCGCATTTCGTGGTGATGGGCGGTACCACCGAGCCGATCACCACCGCGCTCAAGGACTCCTACGCCGAGAACGCCGACCTGCGCGCCGCAACGCAGATCGCCGTGAAGGCGCTGCGGGCCGGCAGTGCGGAGGGATCCAGCGGGGATCAGCCCTCCCCGGACGTGGGCAGCCTGGAGGTCGCCATCCTGGACGTCAACCGGCCGCGACGGGCGTTCCGGCGGATCAACCGAGCCACCTTGGAAAGCCTGCTGCACGAGGGGGATTCGAAGCAGCCGGAAACCAACGGCGAAGGGCCGGATTCCAACGGCGACTCCGCCGAATAAATCGCGCCGCATCGATCGGCGGCTCGTGTTCGCTAGGGGCAGAACACCGAGCGCACACCACGTTGGCGCGGGGCAATTCTGGGGCCCCTGGTGCCCACGATGCTGGTGAGCCGTCAGGGTGCCGTGACGGCCACCCCCTTGGGCAGCCACCGCGCGACACGCCAGGGGGGCCGCGCGAAACTCGTCGGGACCCGTAGGCGCGGCTTCCGCACCCTCCCGGTCGGACAACCAGTACCCTCGATTACGTGCAGCGACGAATCATGGGCATCGAGACCGAGTTCGGTGTCACCTGCACGTTCCACGGCCATCGCCGCCTGTCCCCAGACGAGGTAGCCCGCTACCTTTTTCGCCGGGTGGTGTCGTGGGGCCGCAGCTCCAACGTCTTCCTGCGTAACGGCGCCCGCCTGTACCTCGACGTCGGCAGCCACCCCGAGTACGCCACCGCCGAGTGCGACAGCCTGGTGCAGCTGGTCACCCACGACCGGGCCGGGGAATGGGTGCTGGAAGACCTCCTCATCGACGCCGAGCAGCGGCTTACCGACGAAGGCATCGGCGGCGACATCTACCTGTTCAAGAACAACACCGACTCGGCGGGCAACTCCTACGGCTGCCACGAGAACTATCTGATCGTGCGGGCCGGCGAGTTCTCCCGGATCTCCGACGTGCTGCTGCCGTTCCTGGTCACCCGCCAGCTGATCTGCGGGGCCGGCAAGGTGCTGCAGACCCCCAAGGCCGCGACGTTCTGCCTCTCTCAACGCGCCGAGCACATCTGGGAGGGCGTCTCCTCGGCCACCACTCGCAGCCGGCCGATCATCAACACCCGCGACGAGCCGCACGCCGACGCGGAGAAATACCGGCGGCTGCACGTCATCGTCGGCGACTCCAACATGTGCGAGACCACCACCATGCTCAAGGTGGGCACCGCGGCGCTGGTGCTGGAGATGATCGAGGCCGGTGTCCCGTTTCGCGACTTCTCACTGGACAACCCCATCCGCGCCATCCGCGAGGTCAGTCACGACGTCACCGGCCGGCGGCCGGTGCGGCTGGCGGGCGGGCGCCAGGCCAGCGCGCTCGACATCCAGCGTGAGTACTACAGCCGCGCCGTCGAGCACCTGCAGACCCGGGAACCCAACGCCCAGATCGAGCAGGTCGTCGACCTGTGGGGCCGTCAGCTCGACGCCGTCGAAAGCCAGGATTTCGCGAAGGTGGACACCGAAGTCGACTGGGTGATCAAGCGCAAGCTGTTTCAGCGCTACCAGGACCGCTACAACATGGAGCTGTCCGACCCCAAGATCGCCCAGCTGGACCTGGCCTACCACGACATCAAGCGCGGACGCGGCGTGTTCGACCTGCTGCAACGCAAGGGCCTTGCGGCGCGCGTCACCACCGACGAGGAGATTGCGGAAGCGGTCGACCATCCACCGCAGACCACCCGCGCCCGGCTGCGCGGCGAGTTCATCAGCGCCGCGCAGGCGGCAGGCCGCGACTTCACCGTCGACTGGGTGCACCTCAAACTCAACGACCAGGCGCAGCGCACGGTGTTGTGCAAGGACCCCTTCCGGGCGGTCGATGAGCGGGTCAAACGGCTCATCGCCAGTATGTAGCGCGGGCTGCCGTAGACCCCTGGGCGACGGCCGGGGTGTCAACACCGGGGTGTCGGTTCTGTTGCTCGCCTTATCTTCGGTTCGGCCAGCTGGTTTTGATTGCGGCGGGCCCACCCGCGCGGTCTTCATGGCTTGTTTCGTAGCGCAGGGTTCAGCGCGGCGGAGTCGGAAATTCGTTGCACCGAGGCTGGCGCATGGCCCGCAGACGTAGCGCAAGCGGAAAGCTGCCCGCCGAGCCGGTCACCAAATCGGCCGTGACCAGGTCGGGCTGATGCGCACTGCGGGCATCCAGGGCGATTCAGTTACCTGCTTTGGGGGTTGCTGCGCTGAATTTTTGGGAAATGTCGGTGGTGGTCGAAGCGGTGTGGCCTGCCGCCTGGTCGGCGGCAGGCCACACCAAGAAGGGTTATTTGAATACGTCCTTGACGTTTTCTCCGGCCTTCTTCACGCTGGACTTGGCTTGGTCCTTCTTGCCTTCGCCCTCGGTGTCCTTATCGCCAGTGAGCTTGCCGACCTGTTCCTTGACTTTACCGGCGGCGTCCTCAGCGGCATTCCTGATCTTATCGGTGATTCCCATGGGTGTGTCCCTTCTGTGGTGGGCAGCCGCGAATTGCGGATGACCGTGGGAGGACCCCGAGGCGGGGTCCTCCTGGCCTCGCACCCGGGTTAGCCCCTGGTGCGGGAGATCGCGTAATTCCCTTGTGTTGCATGACAATGCAACACGCGGATCTAACGTTGGATCGACAACTGCGATTAGCGGTCGCGGTGACTACGACTACCGCACTTTGCCAGGCCGCGGCTGACCATGTAGCCGATGCTGAGCAGCACGACGTAGAACCATGCCCGATCGGCCAAGAAGTAGTCGGCATGCCCGTCGGTCGCCTTGACTAAGTACGACGCGAGCAGCACACCGATGACCGCGGCAACGAACACGGCAAACTCGGTTGTCTTGAACGATGACTTCGTCTCGGCTCCGGCTCGTGAGCGGACTCGACTGACATCGGCGTCGTCGGCGCTGTAGGCAGTCGGCGCGCTGGTGCGGTGTGCGTCGGTGGGGTTACTGATAGCCATTTCTATTCCTAGGTTTATTTCAGCCTGTCGAGCTATCCGGCCGATCTCAGCGGACGCATCTCTCGACAAAGTTTTATAAAAGCCCTTGGCATCAGCGATTTTTCGCGCTGATGTCAAATGACGGTGTTGATTCAGAAACGCATTGAGTGAATGCACTCAGACACGTCGGAGGCGCGCTGCGGCGCTCCCGGAATCGCCTGATTTGTTAGGGGCCCGGCTTGAAAGATGATTGCGGCTCATACTTAACCGCTCCGGACTGGTGAGAACCAACAAGGGCAACGCTACGCGCGGTTAGGCCATTTGGCCACTCTGATCAGTTGGCTACTGTTTGCCGGTTCGGGCTTCGAAAGCTGGGTAACCTGTAGCGCGGTCGGCGCACCGGGTAGCCAGTCCGTCTCGGCCTTGTGCGGCAATCGAGGCGCCCTTGTCGAACCCGCGCTGCGGCGCCACCATCCACGTCCATGATGACGATGAAAAGGGCACCCCTAAGCTGCTACAGGTGGCGACCTCGAAAGTCGAACGGCTGGTAAATCTGGTCATCGCCCTGCTCTCCACCCGCGGTTACATCAGCGCGGAGAAGATCAGGACAAGCGTGGCAGGGTATTCGGACAGCCCCAGCGCCGAGGCGTTCTCGCGCATGTTCGAGCGTGACAAGAACGAGTTGCGCGATCTCGGCATCCCTCTCGAGGTGGGCAGGGCGTCGGCCTCGAATCCGACCGAGGGTTATCGAATCAACCGCGACGCCTACTCGCTGCCGGCCGTCGAGCTGACTCCGGACGAGGCGGCCGCGGTTGCCGTCGCGACGCAACTGTGGGAGTCGCCCGAACTGATCACCGCCACCCAGGGTGCGTTGCTCAAGCTGCGCGCCGCCGGGGTGGACGTCGATCCCGACGCGCCGGTGGCCATCGCCTCCCCGGCGGGCGTGCCCGGGCTGCGCGGGTCGGAGGAGGTTCTCGGAATTTTGTTGTCGGCCATCGATTCCCGGCAGGCCGTGCAGTTTCCGCACCGGCCGTCGCGGGCCGAGCCCTACAGCATGCGCACCGTGGAGCCGTGGGGCGTCGTCACCCGGAAGGGCCGCTGGTATCTCGTCGGCCACGACCGCGACCGCGACGCCACCCGCACCTTCCGGCTCTCGCGGATCGGCGCCGAGGTCACGCCGATCGGGTCGCCCGGGGCGGTCGTCGTGCCCGAGGATGTGGACCTGCGCCAGATCGTGGCCCGCACGGTCGCCGAGACGCCGACCGGCGGGCAGGCGCGGGTGTGGGTCGCCGACGGGCGGGCCACCGCGCTGCGGCGTGCCGGGAGGTCTACCGGCCCGCGGCAACTGGGCGGCCGCGATGGCGAGGTGATCGAACTCGACATCGGATCCAGCGACCGGCTCGCGCGCGACATCGCCGGCTACGGGGCCGACGCAGTCGTGTTCGAGCCGCAGCCGCTGCGCGAGGACGTGCTGGCGCGGCTGCGCGCCCACGTGGATGAGGTGGGGGCACCACCCGCTCGCGGGGGAGAGCGGCGCTTATGACTTCCGTCTCCACCCGCCTGATCCGGCTGCTCAACATGGTGCCGTATTTCCAGGCCAACCCGCGGGTCACCCGGGCCAAGGCGGCCGCCGACCTCGGGGTGTCCGCCAAGCAACTGGAAGAGGACCTCAACCAGCTGTGGATGTGCGGCCTGCCCGGCTACTACCCGGGTGACCTGATCGATTTCCAGTTCTCCGGCGACACCATCGAGGTGACCTTCTCCGCGGGCATCGACCGGCCACTCAAGCTCACCTCGCCGGAGGCCACCGGCCTGCTGGTGGCGCTGCGGGCGCTCGCCGACATTCCCGGCGTCGTCGATCCTGAAGCGGCGCGCAGCGCGATCGCCAAGATCGAGGCCGCGGCCGGCACCATCGGGCACGAAGCCACCGGCTCGGCGGCAGCGGTAGATGAGCAAGCACCCGCGGAGAGTCCCGCCGCGGCCGCGGTGCGCACGGCGGTGCAGTACAAACACGCGCTGGCCATCGACTATTACTCCGCGTCGCATGACACCCTGACCAGCCGGATCGTCGACCCCATCCGGGTCCTCCTGATCGGCGGCCACAGCTACCTGGAGGCCTGGTCACGCGAAGCCGAAGGGGTGCGGCTGTTCCGCTTCGACCGGATCGTCGACGCCACCGACTTGGGCGAGCCGGCGGCTCCGCCCGAATTGGCGGTGCAGGCGCCACCGGACACGTCACTGTTCGACGGCGATCCGGCACTGCCGTCGGCAAAGCTTCAGGTCGCGCCCTCGGCGTCGTGGATGTTCGAGTATTACCCGATGCGCGAGGTGCGGGAGTTGCCGGACGGATCCTGTGAGGCGGTGATGACCTATGCCTCCGAGGACTGGATGACGCGCCTGGTGCTGGGCTTCGGGTCGGCCGTGCGGGTGCTTGAACCGGGGTCACTCGCCGGACGTGTTCGGGATGCCGCGGCGGCGGCCCTGGAGTCCTACCAGGCGCTTGCCCCCTGAGGCCACGGCGCGGGCGGCCCGGTGTACCGCTGCACTGCGGTAGCATCGGGTAGACGTCTGGAGGTAATCAAAGTGGGCAGTCTTAGTCCGTGGCACTGGGCGATCCTCGCTGTGGTGGTGATCCTGCTGTTTGGTGCCAAGAAGCTCCCCGATGCAGCACGTTCGTTGGGCAAGTCGATGCGCATCTTCAAGTCTGAGCTGCGCGAAATGCAGAGCGAGAACAAATCGGAGCCGTCTGCACTCGACACGAAGAGCACCCCCTCCGCGGCGGCGAACCCCACTCCCGTGCAGTCGCAGCGAGTCGACGCTCCGGCCGCTACCGAGCAGGGGCAATCCGAAGCACGCCCGGCTTAGCCCGCCGTCATCGTCGCGGTGCCCGAACGCCACTGAACGAGCGTCGTGAAAGTTTTCAAGGTTTCAGCGCGCACTGCCGGCGTGCTGAAGCGCCTCAATCCGCGTAACAGGCGCAGCCGCAGCAATCCCGATGCGACGATGTCGCTCGTCGACCACCTGACCGAGCTGCGCACCCGGTTGCTGCTCTCGCTGGCCGCCATCCTGGTCACCACGATTTTCGGGTTCGTCTGGTACTCGCATTCGATCTTTGGACTGGAAAGCCTCGGCGAGTGGCTGCGCCATCCCTACTGTTCGCTGCCGCAATCCGCACGCGCGAGCATCAGCGCCGACGGTCAATGCCGACTGCTGGCCACGGCCCCGTTCGACCAGTTCATGTTGCGGCTCAAGGTTGGGTTGACCGCCGGGGTCGTGCTGGCCTGTCCGGTGTGGTTCTACGAGCTTTGGGCGTTCATCACGCCTGGGCTGTACCAGAAGGAGCGCCGCTTCGCGGTCGGATTCGTGGTCCCCGCGGCGGTGCTGTTCGTCGGCGGCGCGGTGCTGGCCTACTTCGTGCTGTCCAAAGCGCTGGGCTTTCTGCTCACCGTCGGCAGCGACGTGCAGGTGACCGCGCTGTCCGGGGACCGGTACTTCGGGTTTTTGATCAACCTGTTGGTGGTCTTCGGGGTCAGCTTCGAATTCCCGTTGCTGATCGTCATGCTCAACATGACGGGTGCGCTGCCTTATGAGCGACTCAAGTCCTGGCGGCGCGGTCTGATTTTCGGGATGTTCGTGTTCGCGGCCGTGTTCACGCCCGGGTCCGATCCGTTTTCGATGACCGCCCTCGGCGTCGCGCTGTCGGTGCTCCTCGAGTTCGCGATCCAGATCGCCCGCTTGCACGACAAGCGGAAAGCCAAGCGCGAAGCCCAGGCCGTGATTCCCGACGACGAGGCATCGACCATCGAGCCGCCCGCACCGCTACCGGAGCCGGTCCCGGAGCCGTCGTTCATCGCCGGCCAACATGACGATGTCACCTAACCCGTCGGTGCCGCGGGACGTGACGGAGCTCGTCGAGCTGGCCCGGTTCACCGCGGAATTGCCCTTCGCGCTCGACGGCTTCCAGCAGCGGGCGTGTGCCGCGCTGGAACGAGGCCACGGCGTGCTGGTCTGCGCGCCGACCGGCGCCGGCAAGACGGTGGTGGGTGAATTCGCCGTGCACCTGGCGCTGGCCGCCGGCGGCAAGTGCTTCTACACCACGCCGCTCAAGGCGCTGAGCAACCAGAAGCACACCGACCTGACCGCGCGCTACGGTCGCGACCGGATCGGCCTGCTGACCGGTGACATGTCGGTGAACGCCGATGCTCCCGTGGTGGTGATGACCACCGAGGTGCTGCGCAACATGCTCTACGCCGATTCGCCCGCGCTGCAAGGGCTTTCCTATGTGGTGATGGACGAGGTGCATTTCCTGGCCGACCGGATGCGGGGCCCGGTGTGGGAGGAGGTGATCCTGCACCTGCCCGACGAGGTGCGGGTGGTCAGCCTGTCGGCGACGGTGAGCAACGCCGAGGAATTCGGCGGCTGGATCCAGACGGTGCGGGGCGATACGACCGTCGTCGTCGACGAGCACCGGCCGGTGCCGTTGTGGCAGCACGTCTTGGTGGGCAAGCGCCTCTTCGACCTGTTCGACTACCGGAAGTCGGAAGCCGGCGAGCAGCCGGCCGCCGTCCGCGAGCCGCGCGTCAGTCCGGACCTGGCGCGCCACATCGCGCACCGCCGCGAGGCGGACCGGATGTCGGACTGGCAGCCGCGCCGTGGGCGTTCCGGACGTGGCAGCGTGGGTCGGCCGCGCTTCTACCGGCCGCCCGGGCGGGCGGACGTGATCGCGACCCTGGACTCCGAGGGGCTGCTGCCTGCGATCACCTTCGTGTTTTCCCGCGCCGGCTGCGACGCCGCCGTCCAGCAGTGCCTGCGCTCGCCGCTCCGATTGACCACCGAGGAGGAACGAGCGCAGATCGCCGAGGTGATCGAGCACCGGTGCGGCGATCTTGCCGACGCCGACCTGACCGTCCTCGGTTACTACGAGTGGCGGGAGGGGCTGCTGCGCGGTCTGGCGGCCCACCACGCCGGGATGTTGCCGGTCTTCCGGCACACCGTCGAGGAGCTGTTCACCGCCGGCCTGGTCAAGGCGGTGTTCGCCACCGAGACGTTGGCGCTCGGCATCAACATGCCCGCCCGCACGGTGGTGCTCGAACGGCTGGTGAAGTTCAACGGCGAGCAGCATATGCCGCTGACGCCGGGGGAGTACACGCAGCTGACCGGCCGCGCCGGGCGGCGCGGGATCGACGTCGAGGGCCACGCGGTGGTGCTGTGGAATCCCGCCGAAGAAACCACCGAACCGTCCGCGGTCGCGGGTCTGGCCTCCACCCGGACCTTCCCGCTGCGCAGCTCGTTCGCCCCGTCGTACAACATGACGATCAACCTGGTGCACAGGATGGGCCCCGAGCAGGCGCATCGGCTGCTGGAGCAGTCGTTCGCCCAGTATCAGGCCGACCGGTCCGTCGTCGGCCTGGTCCGCGGTATCGAGCGCGGCGAACGCGATGCTCGCCGAGATCGCAACCGAGCTGGGCGGCCCGCAGGCGCCGATCCTCGCCTACGCCCGGCTGCGCGCGCGCATCTCCGAAATGGAGCGCGCTCAGTCCCGCGCGTCGCGGCTGCAGCGGCGGCAGGCGGCCAGCGACGCGCTGGCCGCGCTGCGGCGAGGCGACATCATCAACATCACCCACGGCCGGCGCGGCGGGCTGGCGGTGGTGCTGGAATCGGCCCGCGATGGCGACGACCCGCGCCCGTTGGTGCTCACCGAAAACCGCTGGGCGGGGCGGATTTCGACGGCCGACTACTCGGCCGCGTCGGCTCCGGTCGGTTCGATGCCGTTGCCCAAGCGGGTCGAGCACCGCCAGCCGCGGGTCAGGCGTGACCTGGCGTCGGCGCTGCGGTCGGCGGCCGCCGGGCTGGCCATTCCGGCCAGGCGCCGCAGCGGCCGGGGTGACGACGACGGCGCCTTTCATGACCCGGAGTTGGCGTCGTTGCGGGATGAGCTGCGTCGGCACCCGTCGCACAACAGCCCCGGCCTGGAATCCCAAGTCCGGCAGGCCGAGCGTTACCTGCGCATCGAACGGGACAACGCGCAGTTGGAGAAAAGGGTTGCCGCCGCGACGAATTCGCTGGCGCGAACCTTCGACCGGATCGTCGGCCTGCTCACCGAGCGCGGCTTCATCCAGGGCGCGGATACCGATCCCCACGTCACCGACGACGGCCGGCTGCTGGCCCGCATCTACAGCGAGAGCGACCTCTTGGTCGCCGAATGCCTGCGCACCGGCGCGTGGGCCGATCTGAAGCCGGCCGAGTTGGCGGCGGTGGTCTCGGCGGTGCTGTACGAGAGCCGGGGTAGTGAAGGCCCGCGGTCGGCATTCGCCGCCGAGGCGCCCACCCAGCGAGTGCGACAGGCGCTGCAGCAAACGTCGCGGCTGTCGTATGCGCTGCGCACCGACGAGCAGACGCACCGGATCGCGCCCAGTCGGGAACCCGACGACGGTTTCGCCAACGTCATCTATCGCTGGGCCACGACCGGAGACCTGGCCGCGGCGCTGGCGGCCGTCGACCCGGTGGGCACCGGCTCGCCGCTGTTGGCGGGCGATTTCGTGCGCTGGTGCCGGCAGGTGCTCGATTTGTTGGACCAGGTCCGCAACGCCGCCCCGGATGCTGAGCTGCGGGCCACCGCCAAGCGCGCCATCAATGACGTTCGGCGCGGCGTCGTCGCTGTTGACGCCGGGTAGGCTGGGCCGGAGCTACCGTAGATCCGGAAATCACAACGCCGATAGTTCGTGCCAAGACACAAGGGGCTGAGGAGAGACGATGAGCGGACCGCAGGGACCGGAGCAGCAGTGGCAACCGCCCGGCCAAGGTAGCGATCCCTCCTCCGAACCGACCCAAGTCGGTTCACCCTGGCAGCAGCAGCCGGGCCAGGAGGCGACGTGGCAGGCCCCGGCCTACACGCCGCCTGCCGAGTACCCGCAGTACCAGCAGCCGGCCGAACAGGCCTACCCGCAGCAATACCCGCAGCAGCCCGGCTACGGGCAGCCCGGGCAGTACGCGCAGCCCGGCCAGTACGGGCAACCCGGGCAGTATGGCCAGCCGGGCCAGTACGCGCAGCCCGGCCAGTACGGCCAGCCGGGCCAGTACGGCCAGCCCGGGCAGTATGGCCAGCCGGGTCAGTACGGGCAGCCGGGCCAGTACCCGCAGCAGTACCCGCCCTACGAGCAACCGGCCAAGAAGCGGTCGGTCGCCGTGATCGCCGGAGTGGGCGGGGTGATCGCCTTTCTGCTCATCGCGGTCGTGCTGGTGCTCGGCTTCTGGCAGCCCGGGTTCTTCGTCACCACCAAGCTGGACGTCAGTAAGGCGCAGGCCGGTGTGCAGCAGGTCCTGTCCGACGAGACCAACGGCTACGGCGCCAAGAACGTCCAAAACGTCAAGTGCAACCACGGCCAGAACCCCACCGTCAAGAAGGGCTCCACTTTCGACTGCGACGTCAGCATCGACGGCGCCCCCAAGCACGTGACGGTGACCTTCCAGGACAACAAGGGCACCTACGAGGTCGGCCGCCCGCAGTAGTCGGTTACGCCGGCAGCGCGTCGAGCGCTTTCTGCAACCGAGCGATCGAGGACCCGACGCCCAGTTTGGTCGCCAGCTTGGCGGTGCGTTGCGGGTCCTCGGCCGCCAGCGGTAGCGCGTCGGTCGGGGTCGACAGACTGACGGGCGCGTCGGTGGCCACCCGCACCACCTGTCCGGCGGCCTCGATGTAGTCGGTGGCACCGAGCAGTTTCGAGCGCAGGCCCTTGGCCATCTTCGATTTCGGGTCATGGGCGGTTGCCAGGATCTGTTCCAGCGACCCGTGCTGAGCCAGCAGGGTCGCCGCCGTCTTCTCACCGACACCGGGCACGCCCGGCAGGCCGTCGGACGGATCGCCGCGCATCAGCGCGAACTCGGCGTACGCCGGCCCGGCCCGATGCTCCGGCACGCCGTAGTGTCCGGCGACCTCCGCCGGCCCGAACAGGGTGGCTTTGCTCAGCCCGCGGCCGAGGTAGAGCACTCGGACCGGGACAGGGTCGTCGGACACCACCTGCAGCAGGTCACGGTCTCCGCTGACCACCACCACGGGGTCACGGCGTTCGCGGGCGGCCAGCGTGCCGAGCACATCGTCGGCCTCGAAACCTTCGGCGCCCGCGGTCGGGATCCCGAAGGCGTCCAGCAGCTCCATGATCATGTCGATCTGCGGAGTCAGGTCGTCCGGGACCTCTTCGACGTCCGGTTCGCCCTCGGGCTCCGCCTCCGCGACGCGATGCGCCTTGTAGGACGGGACGAGGTCCACCCGGAACTGCGGCCGCCAATCCAGGTCCAGGCACACCACCAGCCGGCTGGGGCGTTGCTGGGTGATCACCACGGCCATCGAATCGATGAATCCGCGTACGGCGTTGACGGGCCGGCCGTCGGGGGCGGTGATCGAGGACGGCACCCCGAAATAAGACCGGAACCACATGCTGGCCCCGTCGAGCAGCAATAGCGGTGCGGGCATGCCGGCTATCCTGCCAGCGCCGTCGCCGACGCGGTTAGCCTGGCGACGATGCGGCCGCAAGGCGGGGGAGAAGGAGCCAGGCAATCGGGCATAGCCTGGCTGCCATGGAATCTCATCGGTTCGACGCCGGGGTGTATGCCCGTCGCCTGGCGGCGGCGGCCGCCGCGACCGCCGAGGCGGGGCTGGCCGGGCTCGTGATCACGCCGGGGTACGACCTGCGCTATCTCGTCGGGTCGCGCGCCCAGACGCTCGAGCGGTTCACCGCGCTGGTGTTGCCGGCGTCCGGTGACCCGACGGTGGTGGTGCCGCGGCTGGAGCTGGCCTCGCTCAAGGGGTCGGCGGTTGCGGAACTGGGCCTGGCGGTGCGGGATTGGGTCGACGGCGACGACCCTTACCGATTGGTGGGTGCGGCGTTGGGGGGCGCTCCCGCCGCGACCGCCGTCACCGATTCCATGCCGGCGCTGCACCTGCTGCCGCTGGCCGATGTGCTCGGGGTGCTGCCAATCCTGGCCACCGATGTGATGCGCAAGCTGCGGATGGTCAAGGAGGAATGCGAGATAGACGCGCTGCGCAAAGCCGGCGCGGCCATCGATCGCGTGCACGCCCGGGTGTCGGAGTTTCTGGTCCCGGGCCGGACCGAGGCCGACGTGGCCGCCGACATCGCGGAAGCGATTGTGGCCGAAGGGCATTCGGAAGTAGCGTTCATCATCGTGGGCTCCGGACCGCACGGTGCCGACCCGCACCACGGATACTCGGATCGCGAACTGCAAGTCGGCGACATCGTCGTCGTCGATATCGGCGGCGCCTATGAGCCCGGCTATCACTCCGACTCGACGCGCACCTACAGCATCGGCGAGCCGGATCCCGAGGTGGCGCAGCAGTATTCGGTGCTGCAGCGGGCGCAACGCGCGGCCGTTGATGCGGTGCGTCCGGGCGTGACGGCCGAGCAGGTCGACGCGGCCGCCCGCGATGTGCTGGCCGACGCCGGGCTTGCGGAGGTTTTCGTGCACCGCACCGGCCACGGCATCGGGCTGTCGGTCCACGAGGAGCCCTACATCGTCGCGGGCAATGACCTGCCGCTGGCTGCGGGCATGGCCTTCTCCATCGAGCCGGGCATTTACTTCGCGGGCCAGTGGGGCGCCCGCATCGAGGACATCGTCGTCGTGACCGAGGATGGCGCCTTGGCCGTCAACAACAGGCCGCATGACCTGGTCGTGGTGCCCGTGGCATAGCATCCGGGGCTCACTGGCGCGTACGTTTGGCTTGATGTCACTTCTGGATTTGACTCTTCTTCCGATTCGCATCGCACGCCACATCGCCGACTCGCTGGTGCATCCCGCCGCAACGGCACCCGCGCCACCAGCTGAGCTCGTCGTGGTCGACGGGATGCCCGAGGGGGTGCCGCCGGCGGCGCTGCGCCCCGAGCCGCAACTTCCGGTGCCGTCGGGATGGCCGTTCGGCGAGGAGTTTCCACGCACCTGTGGCGCAGGCCGCGTGGCCGGCGGGGCCCTGTTTTGGACCGACTTCCTATACGACGACCACGGCGCGACGGGCCTGCCGATCGGCGACCTGAAAGTGCAGGCGCCGCCACGCGGCACCTACATCTATCCCGACGGCCCCGCGGCCCGCAACGGCGCCGACATCTTCCGTGTTGCGATCGGGCTCACCGTGACCCACACGTGGTGGCGGATCGACTGGAACACATTGCTGGACGCGTCGGTCCCCATCGCGCTGTTCACCCTCGACACCGACCCCGCCCGGACTGCGCCGGAGCAGTGGCCGGCCGGGGCCGGGGTGCGCTCGGCCGGAATCGACATGGCGCTGCTGGTCGCGGCGAGCGGCGCCACGCTGATTGACCTGACCACGCAGGCCACCACGCCGGTCGAGCACAGCGTCGACATGCAATCGCGAACGTTTCTGGCGCAGGTGCCGCGGACCTTGCTGGAGCCGGCCGGCAGCTGGACGGTGCGGCTGGCCGCGGGGCTGGCAAACGCGGCGGGTGGCGGGTTCGCCGACGTCCCCGCCGAGCATGGCGCGCTGCCCGGGCAACCCAACGTCTACAACGTCGCGTTTCGCACCAACGACCAGGAGCCGCCGCACCTGAACTTCTGGTCGGATATGGCGCAGGCGGAGGCATTGACCGGTGGCGACGTGTCGAAGTTTGCGGTGACTGTGGAGTGGGACCGGCTGGCGGCCGGCGATACCAGTCCCGAACCGGTCATCACCGGCCCGACGACGCGGTGGTACGTGTCCTCGATCGAGCTGGGACAGGGGGTCGCCGGCGACGATATTTTGAGCACCAAGCCGCAGTTCCTCGGTCGGGTGCAGCCGTATTCGGTGTGCCTGCCGTCGAGTTTCAAGCCGGGCCGGATGCTGCCGTTGACCCTGCTGCTGCATTCGCTCGCCCTGGGGCAGAGCCAGTTCGCCGGGATCGACCCGCACTTCCTGCACGCGGTCTGCGAAGGGCGAGACTCGGTAGTGGTCACGCCGCTGGCCCGTGGCCCGTCGACCTGGTACTTCGACACAGGGGAACTCGACGTCTGGGAAGTGTGGGCGCGGGTGGCCGAACAGCTCGGTACCGATCCCAATCGCACCGTGATCTCGGGTTATTCGATGGGCGGTTATGCGGCCTACAAGCTCGGATTGAGCTATCCGGAGGTGTTTTCCCAGGCGGTGGCGCTGGCCGGCCCGCCGACGTGCGGGGTGCGGCTGCTTCCCGACGTCGACATCCCGGCCGACCTCGACCCGAACTCGCCGTGTGCCCGCGAGGGCGATACCTGGAAGCTGTTGGTAAATGCGCGGTGGCTTCCCTATGTCATCGCGCACGGGCTGGTTGACGAACTGGTGCCGTTCCCCTCGGCCCTTGAGCAGGTGCTGGAGCTCGACCGACTGGGCTACCGGCACCGGTTCACCATGTATCCAGCCGAGGACCACCTCGTCTGGGTGCTGCAGGACAATTTCGAGGATTCCGTCAAACACATGGAAACCGGCCTGCGGCAAGCCGATCCGGGACACATCACGTTCGCGTGGTATCCCCAACTGGTGCGGGCCGACCTCGGCATCGGGCCGCATCGGGTGTGGTGGTTGTCGGAGCTGACCGCCGACCCTGCGGTAACGGCGCGGCGCGGGGCCGTCGCGGAAGTCGATGCGCGTTCGTATGCGCGGCCGGACCCCACACACACCGTTCGGCATCACCGCGGCGTTATCCCGACCTTTGAACCCACTCCCGGGGTGTATAGCGAGCTGGACTGGAAGGTGGGCCCGCCCGTAGGTGCCTGGCCGTATCTGACGCTGCGGCTTACCGGGGTCGCCAGCCTTGCCATGGACGTCCGACGTGCCGGGCTCGCCGGACTGCCAGAGGCGACGATCACCGTGGCCACCGATACCCCTACGCGGGTCACGCTCGGCGGTGTGCCTCCCGGGGTTAATGTGCGACTCGATGGTCAGCCGGCCGAAGCGACGGTGACGATGTCGGCGGGGCGGCACCAAATCACGCTGACCGCACGGGGAGCTGTGGATGAATGAGTTGTGGCGTCCAACGGTTGTGGCTAGCTTGGCGGAGCGATCATTGGGTGAATAGCGGCGGCGCGCGGTCTAAACGAGAATTTCGCGCGTGGCTCCGTTAGCGGTCGATCCCGAGGCGATGTTCGCTGCGGGCAGCGCCGTCGTGGCCGCCGGCGACGGGGTGGCCGCGGGTCTGACGCTATCTGTCTGCAGGGAGGATTTAATTATCCGCGCGCTCCAGCAGACCCGACGACCCCAGCACC
The DNA here is from genome assembly GCA_963850895.1 of uncultured Actinomycetota bacterium. Classification (GTDB taxonomy): domain Bacteria; phylum Actinomycetota; class Actinomycetes; order Mycobacteriales; family Mycobacteriaceae; genus Mycobacterium. The sequence continues at coordinate 48,284 of CAWKNK010000025.1, forward strand.
CGCTCCACCTGCACCTCGATGACCACCCGCCGCGGGTTGGGGCGCGGAGTCCGATACCGCTGGGCGTACCGCAGCTCGGCATCGCGGACGGCGTTGACATCGCTGTTCACCTTGGACCGGCCCTCCAGCGACAACCACCGCGCGCCGTCGACCTGACTGAGCACCGCCACCCCGCCCCGGTCGGCGTTCACCGCCTTCTGCGAGCCGCCGGTGGTGATGACGCGCGCGATGTGCGTCTTGGGATCGAAGGTGAAACCCACCGCGACCACATGCGGTGAATTGTCGGCTCGCAGCGTGGTCAGCATGGCCAGATGCCGTTCGGACAGAAACGCCAGCGCATCGTCGGTGAGCCGGGTAGTGGTATTCGCCATCACCGCTCACGCTAGCGCAGGTCATAATCGCAGCCGTGGACGACACGGGCGCGGGGCCAGTACTAATCCTGGGCGGCCGCAGCGAGATCGGCATCGAGCTGGCGCGGCTCCTGGCGCCCGGGGCGACGGTGGTGCTGGCCGCACGCAAGGCCGACCAACTCGACGAGCAGGTCGCCGCGCTGGAAGCCGCCGGCGCGGCTGCAGTGCACACCAAGGAGTTCGACGCCGACGACCTGTCGTCACACGGCTCGCTGGTCGCCTCGGTCGTTGCCGACCACGGAGCCATCGCCACGGCGGTGCTGGCCTTCGGAATCCTCGGCGACCAGGCCCGTGCCGAGACCGACGCCGCGCACGCGGTGGCGATCGTGCACACAGACTACGTCGCCCAGGTCAGCCTGCTCACCCACCTGGCAACCGCCATGCGCAAAGCCGACAAAGGCCAATTGGTGGTGTTCTCCTCGATCGCGGGCGCGCGCGTGCGTCGCGCCAACTACGTCTACGGTTCGGCCAAGGCCGGCCTGGACGGCTTCGCCAGCGGCTTGGCCGATGCCTTGCATGGCAGCGGGGTCAAACTGCTGATCGCCCGCCCGGGCTTTGTCATTGGGCGTATGACGGAGGGGATGACGCCCGCGCCACTGCCCAGCACGCCCGCGCAGGTGGCCGCGGGGACCGCGCGTGCGCTAGCGAAGGGCCGACGCACGGTGTGGATCCCGCGGGCGTTGGGGCCCGCCTCTGCCGTGATGCGGCTGCTGCCGCAGTTCGTGTGGCGCAGGATGCCGCGATGATCATCGTGGTCGGCATCGGGGCCGACGGCATCGCGGGGCTCGCCGAGACATCGCGCGCTGAATTACAAAGGGCCACAATCATTTATGGGTCAAAAAGGCAACTCGAGCTGCTCGATGACACGGTGGCCGCGCCCCGCCGGCAGTGGCCCTCACCGATGCTGCCCGCGCTGCAAACCCTCCGAGATCGCCACGCCGACGACATCCACGTGGTGGCCAGCGGCGACCCGCTACTGCACGGGATCGGCGGCACGCTGATCCGGCTGTACGGTCCCGAACAGGTCAGGGTGCTGCCGCACGTGTCCTCGGTGACGCTGGCGTGCGCGCGAATGGGGTGGAATGTCCACGACACGGAGGTGATCAGCCTGGTCACCGCGCAGCCGCACACCGCGGTACGCCGCGGCGGCCAAGCGATCGTGCTGTCGAAAAACGGAGCCACACCGAACGAACTCGCCGCACTGCTCAACGCGCATGGCCGCGGCGATTCCACGTTCAGCATCCTGGAAAACCTCGGTGGCCCAACCGAACACCGCCGCGACGGTACAGCGCGCCAATGGGCCGAAGCGCCGCCGGAGGACGTCGACGACCTCAACGTCATCGCCATCCGCTACCTGCCCGACGAACGCCTGTCGCCGCTGCCCGACGACGCCTTCATCCACGACGGGCAGATCACCAAACACGGAATCCGCGCGGTGACGCTCGCGGCGCTGGCCCCGCGCCCGGGCGAGCGGCTATGGGATGTCGGCGCGGGCTCGGGCAGCATCAGCGTCGAGTGGTGTCTGAGCTGGAACGGTTGCAGTGCGGTCGCGTTCGAGCGTGACGAACGACGCCGCCACAACATCGGGTTCAACGCCGCGGCATTCGGCGTCCCCATCGACGTGCGCGGCGACGCCCCCGAAGCGTTCGGTCGGCTCGAACCACCGTCGGCAATCTTCATCGGCGGCGGCCTCACCCAACCCGGCCTGCTCGACGCATGTCTCGACACCTTGCCAACCGGCGGTCGCCTCGTCGTCAACGCGGTCACCGCGGAATCCGAAGCGGCCCTCGCACAGTCTTATTCGCGCTTCGGGGGTGACCTGCGACGCTTCCAGCACTACCAGGGTGAGCCGCTCGGCGGCTTCACCGGATGGCGTCCGCAGATGCCGGTCACCCAGTGGGTGGTGACGAAATGACGGTGTACTTCATCGGCGCGGGTCCGGGCGCCCCCGACCTGATCACGGTCCGCGGGCAGCGGCTCCTCGAGACATGTCCGGTGTGCCTGTACGCAGGTTCGATCATGCCCGACGACCTCTTGGCGCTGTGCCCGCCCGGGGCGAAAGTCGTTGACACCGGCCCGCTGACGCTGGAGCAGATCATCACCGAACTGGCCGACGCCGACGCCGCCGGCCACCACGTGGCGCGATTGCATTCCGGTGACCCGTCGCTCTACAGCGCGCTGGCCGAGCAATGCCGCCGGCTCGACGCGCTGGACATCGACTACGAAATCGTGCCCGGCGTACCGTCTTTCGCCGCGGCGGCGGCTGCGCTCAAGCGCGAGCTCACCGTTCCCGGCGTCGCGCAGACCGTGACGTTGACCCGGGTCGCCACGTTGTCGACGGCTATGCCGCCCGGCGAAGACCTGGCCACCCTCGCCCGATCCGGTGCCACGCTGGTCCTGCACCTGGCCGCGGCCCAGATCGACGCCATCGTTCCGCAACTTCTTGAGGGCGGCTATCGGCCCGAAACGCCCGCTGCCGTCGTGGCTTTCGCAAGCTGGCCGCAACAGCTGGTGCTGCGCGGGACGCTAGCCGACATCGCCGGGCAGATGCACCGGGCCAACGTCACCAAGACGGCGGTGATCGTCGTCGGCGACGTGCTGGCGGCCGAGGGATTCACCGACAGCTACCTGTATTCGACCGGGCGGACGCGGGGGAGCAGGCACTGATGCGAGTGCTGTTGCTCGGCGGCACCGCCGAGGGGCGCGCGCTGGCGAAAGCCTTATACCCGCGCATCGACATCGTCAGCTCCCTGGCGGGCCGGGTCCCCGACCCCGCGCTGCCGGTCGGCCCGCTTCGCATCGGCGGCTTCGGCGGCGCCGACGGGCTACGGCGCTGGCTGCTCGACGAACGCATCGACGCCGTCATCGATGCGACCCACCCGTTTGCGGCCACCATGACAGCACACGCCGCCGAAGTCTGCGGTGAGCTAGATATCCCGCATCTGGTGCTGGCCCGCCCGGCGTGGAATCCCGGCTCCGCGATCGTCGTCGAATCGGACACGACCGCGGCGGAAGCCGTGGCAGAACAGGGCTTTTCGCGGGTTTTTCTCACCACCGGACGGTCGGGGACGAAGGCCTTCGCGCACAGCGACGCGTGGTTTCTGATCCGCGCGGTCACCGAGCCCGACCGTGCCTCGCTGCCGCGCCGTCACAAACTGGTGCTGTCCCGCGGCCCGTATCGTTACGACGGCGAGCTCGCGCTGCTGCGGGAACATCGTATCGACGCCCTGGTCACCAAGAACAGCGGCGGGGACATGACGCGGGCGAAGCTGGATGCCGCTGCGGCACTGGGCATCCCGGTGGTGATGGTGGCGCGGCCGCCGCTACCGGCCGGGGTGACGGCGGTGGGCAGCGTCGAAGAGGCCGCCGAATGGGTAACGAGGCTGGATTAGCCGGTCAGGTCGTCGCGCTCGACGTCGGCGGCCAGCAGCGCGTCGCGGGCCCGTGCGACGCGGGACCGGATGGTGCCCACCGGGCAGCCGCAGACCGCCGCGGCGTCGGCGTAGGGCAGCCCGAGCAACTGGGTGAGTAACAAGGCTTCCCGTTGCTCGGCGGTGAGGCTCGCGATCATCGTCGTGACCTCGACCAAGTCTTCGAATCCGCGGGCGTGGCGGTCGCCACGCAGAACGTGTTCCGGGTCGGCCCCGAGGGCGGCGCGCGGCCGCGATTGGACGTGGCGGATGTGATCGGCCACGACGCGGCGCGCGATGGAAAGTAGCCAGGTCCGCGCACTCGAGCGCCCGGAGAACCGTTCGATGGCGCCGATCGCGCGCAGGAAAGTCTCTTGAGTCAGGTCGTCGGCGCTGCCCGCGTCCGACAGATACGTGACGAACCGCCACACGTCTTGCTGGGTGGCTTTGATGAAAGCCTCGAGCGCCCGGTCGTTTCCACGCGCGGCGGCCAACGCGAGCTCGGTAACGGCCTCGTCATCGCTTGACGCGATCATGGCGAACCACCTTTGTTTCGCGGGCTCACCGAGTCTACGACGGCCTGTCGTAGGAGCTGCGGCGGGGTCGAGGGCCGACCGGTTGATGGGCCAGAGGTGACCGCGTCGTCGTGCAGCCGGGGACTCTGCTCGCCAGGCGGGGTGGTCGGCGTCGTCCCCCGCACCGGAGGCGCCCGATCTGTCTGATCTCACTCGTTCCCGCGCCACCAGCAACGCGAACGCAAGCCCCAACAGCAAGGGCATGTGACTGGCGATGCGCGTTGCTGTGACGTCGCCGGCGAAGGCGTCGACGACCACGTAACCGAACAGCGCGACCGAATAGACGCCCGTAATCGCCGCCACCCCAATCGCGGTGACGGGCCAGACTCCCGCGGCGACCATCGCCAGACCCAACGCCAGCAACCAGGCGGTGGACTCGTGCATCAGATGCTCTCCGGACATCGCGCCGTGCATGTGGCTCGACACCATGCCGAAATCGATGCCGCTGATTTGCGCGGCGGCGATCGCCACCTGGAACACACCGACACCGATCAGGCCCCAGCGCCGGTAGTGCGAGCGCAGCCAGCGCATCCTGCGCTGACGCCCGGACGACTCCTCGCCGACACTCGCCATGATTTTCGCGACCAGGTCGGGTCCGTCGCCCGCCTCAACCGTGGCCAGCCGGCGGGTCTGCACCGCGGCGCCGATGAGCCAGGAGCGGCAACGCCGGCACGATTCGAGATGGGCGTCGACCTGCTGAGCGAGCACCGGGGGACGTTCGCCGTCCAGCCGAGCCGAAAGCGCCTCACGCGCCGCCTCACACCGCATCCCTGCATCGTTGCGCATGCCCGCTCCGCGTGCAAAGAGCACGCGAAATCAAACGGCGGGAACTAATCCGCCCGGCAAACCGACCACTGAACGTAAGCGACGCCGGCCCACCCTGACATTCACCGAAGAGGTATTCGTGTTCGTGCCCGAAGGCCCCCGACGATGACCGCCCCGATCTGGAGCGCCTTCCCGCCTGAAGTGCACTCGACCTTGCTCAGCAGCGGCCCCGGCCCCGGGCCGCTGCTCGCCGCTGCCGCGACTTGGTCGTCGATGGGCAGCCAATACGCCGAGGCCGCAGAGGAACTCACCGGCCTGTTGGGCGCCGTGCAGGGCGGCGCATGGGAGGGACCCAGCGCCGAACAGTACGTCGCGGCCCATGCCCCGTATCTGACCTGGCTGCTCGAGAGCTCCGCCAAGAGCACGACGGCGGCCGCACTGCATCAGACGGCGGCCGGCGCTTACACCACGGCGCTGGCCACCATGCCGACGATGCCCGAGCTCGCCGCCAATCACGCGACCCACGCGGCGCTGGTCGCGACGAACTTCTTCGGCATCAACACGATTCCCATCGCCGTGAACGAAGCCGACTACGCCCGCATGTGGCTGCAAGCCGCCGAGACGATGACCGCGTACCAAGTGGTGGCCGAATCCGCCCTCACGGCGGTCCCCACCACCATGCCCGCGCCGTCGATCGTCGTCCCGGGCGCGGAGGCGAGCGTCGCGACCGCACAAGCCGCCGACACCCAGCAGCAAGCCACTTCGACGGCACAAACCTATCCGTCCTGGCAGGACCAGCTCACGGCCTGGCTGCAGCAGTACACCAAGAATTTCGCCTGGCCGGTGTCCAAGGACCTCAACCCCGGTGGCTGGCCGTTTCCACCGGTGCCGTTCGTCAACGGCCTCGCCTCGTTGTTCAGCCAATTGGGGTTCTCGCCGGCCCTCTCTAGCGCCCTCGGCTGGGCCATTTTCCACACCCTGATGATCTTCTCGCCCTTCATGCAGGCCGCCATCCAGATGGCCGTAGTGCTCGCACCGATGGTCGTTTCCGCGCTGGGTGCGGTCGCGGCCGGCGGTGCTGCGGCAGCGGTGACCGCGGTCAGCGTCGCGGCCCCGCTCTCGGTCGCCGCGCCGCTGCCCGCGGCCGCGGCTGCGCCGGCTCCGACCATCAGCACCGCCCCGGCGAGCGTCAGCAACGTCCCGACGATGTCCAGCACCCCCGCATCGACCGTGGCCACACCGGCCGGTGCCGGACCGGCCGGTGGCGGACCCGGATTGGGCTTCGGTCCGACGGCCACGGACGGTATCGGTGCGGGCATGTTCGACGCCCTGTACGCCGTGGGACTGTCGGGGTTGGCGGCGCGCGGCAGCGCCAGCAGCCGGTCACGTCGCAAGTCGGAGGAACCGGCGCCCGACGACGTCGACGCACCCGCTGCGGCCGCGGCGGCGGCAGCGGCCAAGAAGAAGGCCCGGGCCCGTCGGCGCCGCGCCGGGACCGCCAAGGACCGCGCGTACCGCTACGAATTCATGGACCTGGACCAGGATTTGGGTTTTGACGGGGAAGACCCGGACACCGTGGGCGCCTCCGATCAGGGCGGGGGACGGCTCGGATTTGCCGGGGCCGCAGCGAGATCCGGTGTCACCCAGCCCGCCGGGTTGGCGACGCTGACCCGCGACGGGTTGAGCGACGGCCCCACCGTACCGATGATGCCGAGCAGCTGGGGCGATAACGACTAGCCGACGGGGTAGCGCCGAGGGGTGAACACCCGGTCGACGGAATCGCCTGGGTACCACTGGGTTTGCGAGGAACCGACGATCAGCAGGCAGCGCATGTCCACCTCGGCGGGGTCGAGGTCGGCCAGCCGCACCACGCGGACGTCCTCGTGCGGGCCGGACGCCGAGCCAGAAACACTGCGGCCGATCACCACCGGTGTCCCGGGTTCGCGGTGGGCCAGCAACAGGTCGCGCATTGCGCCGACTTGCCACGTTCGGGTCTTGGAGGCCGGGTTGTAGATGGCCAGCACCAGGTCGGCGGCGGCCGCGGCGGCCAACCGCTGCGAGATGATCTCCCACGGTTTGAGCCGGTCGGACAGCGAAATCACCGCGTAGTCGTGGCCTAGCGGAGCGCCGACCCGACTGGCGACGGCCTGGGCGGCGGTCATCGCCGGAATGACGCGGATCCGCACTCCCGGCCATTCTTTGGCCTCTTCCAGTACGGCGGTGGCCATCGCGAAGACTCCGGGATCGCCCGACGACACGACCGCCACGGCCCGCCCTTCCTCCGCCAACGCGCAGGCCAGCCGGGCGCGCGCGCGTTCGTCGGTGTTGTCGCTGGGGTGACGCCGTTGGCCGTCGCGCGCCGGGACGCGGTCCAGATAGCCGCCGTAGCCAATCAGGTCGGTGGCGGTGGCCAGCTCGCGCCGGCTCTGCGGCGTCATCCAGTCGCTGCCGCCGGGTCCCAGACCCACCACCGCGACGGTGCCGGCATGGGACGACTGCCGTCCACGGCGCCCGCCCGGCAGCATGGCCAGCGAAAAGTACGGCACGCTGGCCTCGTCGACGTCGGCGGCGGGCAGGATGCGCTGACCGGCGGTGCTGGCCCGCTCGACGTAGTACGCGTCGTCAAGCTGTCCGGACGCCGAAAGCGCTTCCCGCACAGCATGATACGAACGCCCCAGTTTCAACACCACGGCGGCGTCGGCGTCGGCGAGGCGGCGGGTCAGCTCGGCGACCGGCAGGGTGCCCGGCAGCACCGAGAGCACCTCGTCACCGGCCACCAACGGCGTCGCGATGGCCGCCGAGGCGGCGCTCAGAGACGTCACACCCGGCACGATGACGGCATTGAACCGCTGCGTCAGCCTGGTGTGCAAATGCATGTACGAGCTGTAGAACAGCGGGTCGCCCTCGGCGAGCAACGCCACATTGCGGCCCGCATCGAGGTGGGCGGCGATGCGTCCGGCGGCTTCGACGTAGAAGTCCTCGAGCGCCCCGGCGTAGCCGCCGGGATGGTCGGTCACCTCGGTGGTCACCGGATAGACCAGGTGCTCCTCGATCTGGCCGGGCCGCAGGTACGGTTCGGCGATGCCGCGCGCGATGCTGCGGCCGTGCCGGGCGCTGTGGTAGGCCACCACGTCGGCCTCGCCGATCACCCGGGCCGCCTTGACGGTGACCAATTCCGGGTCCCCGGGCCCCAACCCGACTCCCCACAGCGTGCCCCGGGCGGTCATTCGCGGTCGCTCGCGATCGCGTTGACCGCGGCGGCGGCCATGGCGCTGCCGCCGCGACGGCCCCGCACCACCAGATAGGACATCCCGCGTGGACGGTCGATGAGCTCCTGCTTGGACTGTGCCGACCCGACGAATCCGACCGGTCCGCCCAGCACCCCCGCCGGCGGCGAAACCCCTTCGTCGATCAGCTCGAGCAGCCGGAACAGGGCGGTCGGCGCGTTGCCGATCGCCAGTACCGCCCCGGGCAGCCGGTCGGCCCACAGCTCCACCCCGGCCGCCGATCGGGTGGTGTGCCGGCGCGCGGCCAGCTCCGCGGCGCGCGGATCGGCCACCAGCGAAACCACCTCGTTGCCGGCCGGCAGCCGCGCGCCGGTGATCCCGGCGGCCACCATCGACGAATCGCACAGCACCGGGGCGCCGCTGCGCAGGGCGGCGCCGACGCGTGCGGCGACGTCGTCGGTGAACGCGACGTGCTCGGCGACGTCGACCTGCCCGCAGGTGTGGATCAATCGGACCACCACTCGCGCGATGTCGTCCGGGAACCGGGTCAGGTCGGCTTCGGCGCGGATGGTCGCGAACGACTGGCGGTAGATCTCCGCCGCGTCGCGGATGTAGTCGAGCACCCGCTCACCCTAAAGCTTGCTATGGTGGCGACCCGCTGCGCCCGGTCCCCCGCAAGCGGGAGGTGCCCCCACCGCCGCGCTGGCGATCGCCACGGGTTTGCTGATTTCGCTGCAGTCGGTATCCGTCTCCGGTGGCGACCAGCACCTCACCGGTACGCGGGCTGCCGCAGGCGCGGTCGCAGCCGACGAAGTGACGATGCGCACCCGAATCCGCGTCCAGCGCCTGGGCGGCGTCGGCCCGCACATCGGCGAGCGAATGCGCGCACCCGGGGCTGCCGGTACAGGCGCTGACGTTCAGCCAGGGGGAGTTGTCGTCGAAGATCAAGCCCAATGGGGCCAGCACCCGCAGCGCAACGTCGGCGACGGCCTCCTCAAGATCACACACCAGCACCGATCGCCAGGGCGTGATCACCAGCGGGGCCTCGATCGCCGCCAGGTACTCCGCGACGCGTGCGGACAGCACCCCCAGCGGCACCGCGGCGCCGAGCGCCACCCGGCCTTCTTGACCGGGCCGGTCCTGGTTGATCCAGCCCACCGGCGGCCGGGTGACCGCGGGAAACGGCGTGTCACTGAGTTCGACGCCGGGCAGCAGGCTTTGAATATCGTCCAATTCCTCGATGCGCCAAGCGGTTCCGCGCGTGGCTGCAAAACGCGTCGCGATGATGACCAGCGTCTCGACCACCTCGCTGGCGCTCAGCCGGACACCGGTGTCGCGGCCGGCCAGCAGCAGCGCGCAGCCGTCGGGAAACGCGTGCACGCCGACATCGGCGCACAGGCCCGACACGTCGGCGCGCCCGTCGTCGAAGCTGAACCAGAAGCGGCCGCCCAGCTCGACGAGGCTCGGCTCGGCGCAGATCGCCGCGTCCAGCTCGGCGACCCACGGCCGCAAGTCGAGATTCCCGCCGGCGCGCCCGGACAGCGGCGACGCGACGATGTTGCGGACCCGCTCATGTGTCTCGGAGGGCAAGAGTCCGGCGTTGGCGATCGCCTCGGCCGCCGCCGTCACATCGGTGATCCCGCGCACCTGCACGTTGCCGCGCGCGGTGAGCTCCAGCGTCGACGAGCCGTATTCACTCGCCACCTGCGACAGCGCCGCCAGCTGAGCGGCCGTGAGCGTGCCGCCGGGCAGCCGGATCCGCGCCAGGGCGCCGTCGGCCGCGCGGTGCACCTGCAGCGCACCCGGGCAGGCGTCGGTGTCGCGCATCCTGGCCACCCGTCCACGGTACGGCCACCCGGGCATACTCGTGCGGTTCGGACAGTCGAGTATGCCCCGGGACGTTTCGCCGATGTCTACGGCGACTCGACGCAACCCACCGTGCTGCTGTGGCACGGCATGCAGACCGATGCGCGCGCCGCCTTCGGTCCCCTCGCAGGCATGCTCGCCGACCACGGCGCGGCGGTGGTGGTGCCGGACTGGAATTCCCGCGCCGACGACGGTGGGCGCGGGGATCTGCTGCGATCGGTGAGCTTCACCCGGGAGCGTGCCGACGACCCCGACGGCATCGTGCTCGTCGGGTGGTCGATGGGGGGTGTCGCCGCGGCGGCCCTGGCGCTCAGCGCCGATGTGCAATTGGCGCATACGGTTTGCCTGGCGGGCGCTTTCATGGTGCCCGATCCGATTTTCGGTCGACGCGTGACCGACGACCTGTCGCCGCAGCGGGTCGGCACGCCGTTCACGTTGCTGCACGGTCTGGCCGACGACGTCGTCCCCGTGACGGCCAGCAGGGAGTTCGCCGAGGGCCTCGACCGGGTCGGCTGGCCGGTCGAGTTGGTCGAGCTGGCGGCCGACCACGGGTCCATCGCCGGCGCCGACTACGACGCGGTCGCGGATCGCTACGAGCCGGGGAAGAGCGAGGAGGCGCTGCGGGTCGCCGGGGAGGTCGCCGCCCGGATCGCGGCGACGCTGCGGTACGAATGACGGGTGGCTGAACCGACCATCCTGCTGCTGTCGACGTCCGACACGGACCTGATCAGCGCCCGCTCCAGCGGGAAAAACTATCGGTGGGCCAACCCTTCACGCCTGGATGAAAGCGAGCTGCCGGACCTGCTGGCCTCGCTACTAGACGGTGCCTCGATCGTCGTGGTCCGCATCCTCGGCGGGTACCGCGCCTGGCAGAGCGGCATCGACACGGTGATCGCCAGCGGGGTGCCGACGGTGTTGGTCAGCGGCGAGCAGGCCGCCGACGCCGAGTTGACCGGCCTGTCCACTCTCGCGGCCGGCATCGCCGTGCAAGCGCACATCTACCTTGCCCACGGCGGCGTAGAGAACCTGCGCCAGCTGCACGCCTTCCTGTCGGACACCGTGCTGATGACCGGCTTCGGGTTCAGCCCGCCGGTCGTCACGCCGACCTGGGGCGAACTGGAGCGGCCTGCCAGCGCCGCCGACGGCCCCACGATCGCCGTCCTGTACTACCGCGCGCAGCAGCTGGCCGGTAACACCGGCTACGTCGAGGCGCTGTGCCGGGCCATCGAGGATGCCGGCGGGCGACCGTTGCCGGTCTACTGTGCGTCGCTGCGCACCGCCGAACCCGAACTGCTGCAACGGCTCGGCGACGCCGACGCCATGGTGGTCACCGTCCTGGCCGCCGGTGGACTGAGACCAGCGACGGCGGCGGCCGGTGGTCTCGAGGACAGCTGGAACGTCGAACACCTGGCGGCCCTGGGCATTCCGATCCTGCAGGGGCTGTGCCTGACCAGCTCTCGGGCCCAGTGGAGCGAAAACGACGACGGGCTCAGCCCACTGGACGTCGCCAGTCAGGTGGCGGTGCCCGAGTTCGACGGCCGCATCATCACTGTCCCGTTCTCCTTCAAGGAGATCGACGACGACGGGCTCATCTCGTACGTCGCCGACCCGGAACGATGCGCGCGAGTAGCGGGCCTGGCGGTCCGGCACGCCCAGCTGCGCCATGTCGCCCCGGCCGATAAGCGGGTGGCGCTGGTGTTTTCGGCCTATCCCACCAAGCACGCCCGGATCGGGAACGCTGTGGGCCTGGACACGCCGGCCAGCGCGGTCGCGCTGCTGCGGGCGATGCGCGAGCGCGGGTACCAGGTGGGCGACCTGCCCGGGGTCGATGCCAACGACGGTGACGCCCTGATCCACGCCTTGATCGAGCGCGGCGGCCAGGACCCCGACTGGCTCACCGAGGGGCAATTGGCCGGCAACCCAATTCGATTGTCCGCCAAAGACTATCGCGACTGGTTCGCCACGCTGCCCGCCGAGCTCACCGACGCGGTCGAGGAGCATTGGGGCCCGCCGCCCGGCGATCTATTCGTGGACCGCACAAGAGACCCCGACGGTGAAATCGTCATCGCCGCAATGCAAGCGGGCAACCTCGTGTTGATGGTGCAGCCGCCCCGCGGTTTCGGGGAGAACCCGGTGGCGATCTACCACGACCCGGACCTGCCGCCCAGCCACCACTACCTGGCCGCCTACCACTGGCTGGACACCGGATTCGGATCGCACGCCGTGGTGCACCTGGGCAAGCACGGCAACCTGGAATGGCTGCCCGGCAAGACGCTGGGCATGTCGGCGGCCTGCGGATCCGACGCCGCGCTGGGCAATTTGCCCTTGATCTATCCCTTCCTGGTCAACGATCCCGGCGAGGGCACCCAGGCCAAGCGGCGCGCGCACGCGGTGCTTGTCGACCACCTCATTCCGCCGATGGCGCGCGCCGAAACCTACGGCGACATCGCCCGGCTGGAGCAGTTGCTCGACGAGCACGCCAACGTCGCCGCGCTGGATCCCGGCAAGCTGCCCGCCATCCGCCAACAGATCTGGACGCTGATCCGGGCCGCCAAGATGGACCACGATCTCGGGCTTACCGAGCGGCCCCCGGAGGACTCGTTCGACGACATGCTGCTGCACGTCGACGGCTGGCTGTGCGAGATCAAGGACGTTCAGATCCGCGACGGCCTGCACATACTGGGCCAAAAGCCCTCGGGGGAGCCCGAACTCGACCTCGTGCTGGCGATCCTGCGCGCCCGCCAACTGTTCGGCGGCGAGCACGCCCTCCCCGGGTTGCGACAGGCGCTGGGCCTGGCCGAGGACGGCACCGACGAACGGGCGTCGGTCGACCGGGCCGAGGCCGCCGCCCGCGCACTCGTCGCCGCGCTACAGGCCACCGGCTGGGATCCCGAAGCCGCCGAACGGCTGACCGACAACGCCGAGGTGGCGGCGGTGCTACGGTTTGCGGCCACCGAGGTGGTGCCCCGGCTCGCCGGCACCGCCGCCGAGATCGACCAGGTGCTCAATGCGTTGGACGGCCGGTTCATCCCGGCCGGCCCGTCCGGATCGCCGCTGCGCGGCCTGGTGAATGTCCTGCCCACCGGCCGCAACTTCTACTCCGTGGATCCCAAAGCGGTGCCGTCTCGGCTTGCCTGGGAAGCCGGTGTGGCCCTGGCGGATTCGCTGCTGACCCGCTACCGCAGCGACCATGGGCAATGGCCGCAATCCGTGGGACTGTCGGTGTGGGGCACCTCGGCGATGCGCACCGCCGGCGACGACATCGCCGAAGTGCTTGCGTTGCTGGGTGTTCGGCCTGTCTGGGACGAGGCGTCGCGGCGCGTCGTCGGCCTCACTCCGATTCCGCTGGCGGAGCTGGGCCGCCCGCGCATCGACGTGACCGTGCGGATCTCGGGGTTCTTCCGAGACGCCTTCCCGCACGTGGTGACGATGCTCGACGACGCGGTGCGGCTGGTCGCCGGCCTCGACGAGCCCGCCGACGACAACTACGTGCGCGCGCACGCCCAGGCCGACCTGGCTCAGCACGGCGACCAGCGGCGCTCCACGACAAGGATTTTCGGTTCCAAGCCGGGCACCTACGGCGCCGGGCTGCTGCAGCTGATCGACAGCCGCAACTGGCGCGACGACGCCGACCTGGCGCAGGTGTACACCGCGTGGGGCGGATTCGCTTACGGCCGCGACCTGGACGGTCGCGAGGCGATCGACGACATGAACCGCCAGTACCGGCGCATCGCGGTGGCCGCCAAGAACACCGACACCCGCGAACACGACATCGCCGACTCCGACGACTACTTCCAGTACCACGGCGGCATGGTGGCCACCGTCCGGGCGTTGACCGGCCAGGCGCCGGCCGCCTATATCGGCGACAACACCAGACCCGACGCGATCCGCACCCGCACGCTGTCCGAGGAGACCACGCGGGTGTTCCGCGCCCGCGTCGTCAATCCGCGCTGGATGGCGGCGATGCGCCGGCACGGCTACAAGGGCGCCTTCGAGATGGCGGCGACCGTCGACTACCTGTTCGGCTACGACGCGACCGCCGGGGTGATGGCCGACTGGATGTACGAACAACTCACCGAGCGCTACGTGCTGGATCCCGAGAACCGGAAGTTCATGGCGGAGTCCAACCCCTGGGCTCTGCACGGCATGGCCGAACGGCTGCTGGAGGCGGCCGGGCGCGGCATGTGGGCCGAGCCGCAACCCGGAAACGCTTGATGGGCTGCGCCAGGCGCTATTGGAAACCGAGGGTGACCTGGAGGGCTAGGGGAGCGGTTCGGAGATCACCGCCCCCACGCGAGTGTGCAGCTGGCCGCACACTCGGCACCGAACGTGCGGCTGGCCGCACACTCGGCACGAGCCGGCAGCGCGTCAGATGAAATCCGATCCGCCGTCGACGTTGACGGTGGCCCCGGTGACATAGCCATTTCGCCGTGACGCCAGGTAGGCGGTAATCGACGCGACCTCTTCGGGAAGTCCGGCGCGGCCGAGGTCGCAGGGCTGATGAAAGTTGCTGTCGATCCAGGTCATGACATCGTGCGGGTCGGTGGCGTCGAGTCCATCGGCGGCAAGGATGTCTTTGAGTGCCTCGGTGAAGCTGGCCGTCACGATGGTGCCCGGGCACACGCAGTTGACCAGAATGCCTTCCCTGGCAAGGCTTTTGGACAGGTTCTTGGTGACGCTGGCCAATGCCGCCTTCGATGCAGTGTAGGCGACGATGCGCGGGTTCTGCCGTTGAATCGAGTGCGCGGACAGCGTCACGATGCGGGCCCATTCCGCGGACCGCAGCAGCGGCAACGAGGCGCGGATCGATCGCACGGCAGACATCGTGCCGAGCGTGAACGCTTCGTCCCATTGCGTGTCGTCCATCTGCTCGAAATAGCCGTCGCCCGGGCCAATGGTGTGTACCAGGCAGTTGAGTCGGCCCCAGCGCTCGGAGACTGCGGCGAAGCCGTCGGCGATGGAGTCGGCATCAGCCATATCCACACTTATCCCTACGGCGTCCGGAGCCCCGGCTTCGCGAAGGGACGCCGCGGCGGCATCGAGCGCGGGGCGGCCTCTGGCCATCACCGCCACGCTGGCTCCCTCGGCCGCCAAGGCTTCGGCGATGGCCAGTCCCATCCCCTTGCTGCCGCCGGTGACCACGGCCGTCGATCCGGCAAAACCCAGGTCCATGGGTACTCCCTTGGTCAGTCGTTTGAGCAGATCCGATTGATCGCTTGAGGGGCAACGCCGAGTGCACGCAGACAGAAACGGAGCGCGTCTTCGCGGACTTCGGCGCGGTCGCAATTGCCGGTTCGCCATTGCCGGTTCGTGCTGGCCCATACAACGCCGTGGATGAACTCGGCGTCGGTCACTGGATCGATGTGGTGGAACAGCCCACCCCGCATGCCCCGCTGAAGCGCTTCGCTGAGCGGCTTGAGCATCTCGGCGTATGCGGGCTGAACCAGACCGGGTGAGGCGAACGTCTGCGATTGCGCTTCCAACGACAGCCGGCGCAAATCGGATTTGATGTTGTCGTCGAACGCCAAGTCGAGCCGCCCGTCGATCCACGCCGCCACCGCTTCGATCTCCGTTGCGGCAGCGGCCATTCGACGTTGCAGCCGCCGCTTTTCCGCGCGGGCGGCCTCCAGGAAGACCGCGGCAACCAGTTCATCCTTGGAGCCGAAATGCCGGTAGAACGCCCGGGTGCTCAACTTGGCGCATTCCAACACCGCGGCGATGCTGAATCCTCGGACGCCGTTCTCGCGCAGGACCGTTGACGCGGCGGCCAGAATCTCTCGATGGACCGCCGGGTCTGGGCCCAGCTTGTCGCGTCGCCGCGTCCGGGGAGCGCTCACGTGGTCAGGCCGTCGCATCGTAGGCGGCGAGGTAATCCGCAAACCGCTCGCGTACGCCCTCGGGTGTCAGACCGTAGTCGGCCAGGTCGTAGTCGTGTGCGCCGCGGGAGTCGGGTGTATGTCCTTTGGCCCACTGCTCGACTGAGTCCGAGGTGGCCTGGGTGAAGCTCAATCCCAGGCGCTCGTAACCGGTTTGCAGGGTGTGCACCGGATCGGTTTGCAAGTCGGCGAAGGAGACATCGGCGAACCGCTCATGGCCCATCCGGGCGCGGAAATCCATTGCCCGCCGAACCGCCTCGACCCAGCTGTCAACTTGCTCGGCGCCGAGCTCCTCGGGGTCGTTGCGGTCGCTGCTCCAGCTGCGGACGTACTGGATCAGGCTGCACAAAGAACCCATCACCTTCGCCGGATCGCGATGACTCCACAGGAACTTGGCATTCGGATACGACTCGACGAGAGCGTCGAGGGCGAACATGTGCACGGGCGTCTTGAGGTGCCACAGCACCGGCGGGCAATGCCACTGCAACAGCTGGAGCACCCGACGGTGAAACGTGTACGTCTCGCGCATGTCGCAGTCCATCAGCCACGCGAGATAACGGGGTGCGCGCACCGCGCCGTCAAAGTGGAAGGTACGGAAGCTCATTCCCATCAGGTCCTGGCATTCGGTCGGGGCCGTCGGCTCGGAGTTGTACAGCGTCTTCATCAACGGGAACATGTCGTCGAGCATCTTCAGGCCGGCCTCGGCCTGTGCGATCCGCGGATCGCTATGTTGGGTCGCGGCTTCCGGCGGGGGGGTGGGCGCCTGGGATTCCCACATCCGGAGTGACCGGAATTGAGGGTCGGCGGCCACCAGTTGGCTCAATGCTGTGGTGCCCGTCCGGGGTAGGCCGATCACAAAGACGGGACCGCCGACCACCTGGTCGTTGATTTCGGGGTGGCGGCTGTAGGTGTCCTCGATCTTGAGGCGTTGAATCAAGGCGTTACTGATGGTCGCGTGCTGGATGACCCGGCCCATGTCGTTGAGGTCGGCCTCGGTGTTCAATGCATCAACGATGCGCTCGAGCCCCTCCCGATAGTAGGGCGACCCAAAATCCTCGAGACCCGTTGCGGCACAGGCGCCGTCTTCCAGCTCGTCGGCGTCGAACATCACCGTTCGAACCTTTTGCGCACGGCGCGGCGACGCGCCGCGAGAACGGACCGGCGCTCTTCGGGAGTGACCTTGGTGGTATCCGGCGGCAACTCCGCATGAATGGTGCCGAACGGCACGACTCGGGCCGTCGGTGTCGGCGCCGTTTCGGTGCGCACGCAGCGCAGGATGATCGGGCCGTTGCTATGGCCGGCGGTGTCGAGCCAATTGGCGACCCCGGGGTCACCGTCACACAGCACCACCCGCACCAGGCCGTCGGAATCCACCACTGCCTGATGGGCGTTCAGGCTGGACTGGTGACGTCCGTAGTGAATGGTCTCCCACCATGGGTTGCCGATCGAAAAGCTCCAGTAAATTCCTTCGGGTGGTTTCACTTCGACGATGAGCGCCTCGTCGGGGTGGAGCTCCCAGCGACCTATCACCGGCCTGTTCTCTGCCGCCGCACCGATGTCGGTGCGGTCGATCGGCGGCAGGAAGCCGTTCGGCGGCGCGGCGGCACCGAATTGCAGAAAGAACGCCAAGTTGTCCTGGACGAAGTCGCCGAGGGCCACCAGCTGCCGCGACAGCGCCGCGTCCGGATCGACCGAAGGGCCGTGGGTATCCACCGCATCGCCAAGCCGCTCGATGTGCAGCGACGATGCGACCTCGGTATCCCAGTCGTAGAAGAAGTGCCGAACCGTCAACGTGGGATGGTCGCCTTCGATCCGCATCCAATTTCCCGGTCGCTCATCGGCTGACAGCACCACTTCGAAATTGCCGTCGGGGTCCACGTCGAGCTCGTCGACCAGTTCGTTCGCGGTTGCCGCGATGCCGTTCATCGTCTGCAGCCCGACGTAGCGTGCGGTGCCCCGGTTGCCGAACAGCCGGTAACTCTCCCCGCCGCGCAGCACCGCGCGGGTGTAGATGCAATCCGGACACTCCATTCCCCAGGTCACGATGTCGTCCGTGCTGGTGCGCCGGACGCACAGGATCGGATCGGGGTCGAACCGCAACACCTCATCGATGCCCGCGGTGAGCAGCACCAGCAGATGCCGCATTCCCCCGGCGAGATCGACTCGATTTCGACTCGCCGCGTCGGACTCCACCACCCGTGCGGCTTCGCGGAGCCGTTCCTGGAGATATGACCAGGCCCGCGCGAGGTCCATATCGTCGTCGTCAGATCCCGCCAGCGCTGCCTCGGCGATCGAGAACGGTAGCCACGCCATCGGCTTGTTTAAAGCGCTCACGCGTTTCCCCGCTCGGTCGGGACCTGGAGAGGCCTAAAGTGAAAATAGTATTTTCACTTAACGAGCTGACTATCGCAGCTGACTGCTGAGAATGTCAACGTGCGCGAGTAGGTTGACACCGTGGCCCCTACCTTCGCCGGTCTCGCCAAGGCGCAATACATCCTGCTCACCACGTTCACCAAGGACGGCAAACCCAAGCCAACGCCGATCTGGGCGGCCGTCGACGGAGACCGGCTCCTGGTCATCACCCAGGAAAAGTCGTGGAAGGTCAAGCGGATCCGCAATACGCCTCGGGTCACGCTGGCCACGTGCACCATGCAGGGACGCCCGACCAGCGAGGCCGTCGAAGGCACCGCCGCCATCCTCGACAAGTCGCAAACCGCCGCGGTCTACGACGCGATCGGAAAGCGGTACGGCATCCTGGGCAAGGTATTCAACTTCTTCAGCAAGCTGCGCGGCGGCATGGAGAACAATGTCGGTCTCGAGCTCAGGGTGGCGCAGGCCTAAGGCCGCATGGGCACCGTCCTCATCCCTATCCCGGACCGTGACTTCGACCCGACCGAGGTCGCCGTCAGCTGGCGCGTCCTGACCCGCAACGGTCATCGGGTGGTGTTCGCCACCGAAAGCGGGGCCCCCGGGGCGGCGGACGACATCATGGTGACCGGCCGCGGCCTGGACGCGTGGTCCGCCCTGCCGGTGCTGGGCGCCATCCCGATGATCGGGCTGATGCTGCGCGCAAATAAGGACGGCCGCCGCGCCTACCGGGACATGTTGGCATCAAACGAGTTTCGGCACCCGATCGCGTGGGCCCAAGCCGGCCTCGACGGCATCGACGCGCTACTGTTACCCGGCGGACATCGCGCCCGCGGAATGCGCAGCTACATCGACAGCGACACACTGCACCGGCTCGTCGTGGCAGCCTTTAACCGCGGGGTCATCGTGGCCGCCATCTGTCACGGTGTGCTGCTCGCCGCGCGCAGCGTCGACCCCGCGACGGGCCACTCGGTGCTCTACGGACACAAGACCACGGCATTGACATGGGCAATGGAGCGCCTGGCTTGGCGATTGACGCGGGTCACCCGGTTCTGGGATCGAAACTACTACCGCACCTACACCGAGCGGCCCGGCCAGCCCGGCGGCTACATGTCAGTGCAGTCGGAAGTGACTCGCGCACTTGAAGATCCGACGGATTTTCGCGACGTCGTACGCGGTTCGCCGGGCTCGCGGCGCAAGACCTCCGGCATCGCGCGCGACACCGCGACCGACTCGCGGCCAGCGTTCGTCGTCGACGACGGCAGCTACGTGTCGGCGCGTTGGCCGGGAGACACCCACACGTTCGCGACGGTCCTATCGCGAAAGTTGGTTTGACGCAACACCATTACGCCCCGGCCGCCAAATGTTCGCCGAAGAACGCGAAGACCCGGCTCCACGCGTCCTCGGTGGCCGCCCGGTCGTAGCCGAAACCGGTAATCCGAAGCAGTGGCTGGGCCGGTAGTTCGTTGGCAAAGCTGTGCCCAACGCCGGGATAGACCTTCACATCGGAGATGATGTTCTTGCTGGCGATGGTCTCGCGCAGTTTCTCGGGCGCGCCCCGTCCCAGCGGATCACGGCCGCCGAAGCTGGCCACAATCGGGCACGCCCCATCAAGCGTCTTGCCGAGGTTGCGGGGCAGGGGAGCGCCATAGAACGGCGCGGAGGCACCGAAACCTTTGGGCGACATCACCAGCGCGAACTGGCCGCCCATGCAGAAGCCCGCAATGCCGACCTGGCCGGAACATTCGGGCATGGCTTTCAAGTGGTCGCGGGCGGCCAGGATGTCGTCCAGGGCGCGACCGCGCTGCGTCTGCAGCTCCTTCATCACCCGGGTGATGCAGCGGATGCGGCCACCCCGCGCGTACATGTTCGGGGTGATCGCCACATAGCCGGCCTGGGCGATGCGTTTGTTCGTCGACTCCTTGTCCCTGCCGTATCCGAACGCGTCGTGAATCACGACCACGCCGGGCCACGGGCCCTGACCCGGGGGAAGGTCCAGCAGCGCGTCGATCGGTCCGTCGGGGGTGTCGATCTCAATCGTGGTCATAGCGTCATCTAACTGCAATCGCCCCGGACACCACCATGGGAACTTCGACGCGGTCGGCGGACGTTGGCGTGGCATGCTGTCACGGCTGTTTGTCGTCTACGTCGTCGTCGAGCTGGCGGCGATCGTCGCCCTGGTTTCGACGATCGGGTGGGGTTGGACGCTGCTGGCGTTGGTGGGCACCTTCCTGCTCGGATGGGCCTTCCTGGTGCCGGTGATGGGCTCGCACGTCCTCCGCCAGATCGGGCACCTGAGCTCCGGCCTGGCCGAACCGCGCGCGGCGGTGCGAGACGGGACGTTGGTCACCCTGGCCACCGTCCTGGTCCTGGTGCCCGGACTGGTCACCACGGCGTTGGGGCTCTTGCTGTTGGTGCGTCCCGTCCGGTCGGTTGTCGGCCCCGGTTTGGCCGCAATCGCGATGCGTGGTCTGCGGAGGCGGATGCCGCTGCTCACTGACATGACACTGTTCGGCGCGGGCGTGCGTCAGGGCCACGCGGCCGCGGACGATGGCTACATAGACGGTGAGGTCGTGGACGTCCGGGACTTCAGGCCGCCCGCCTTGCCGAACGAGCCGGTGCGTGGCGGATGTCCCGGGGCGGCCCGGCTGGGACTAAGCACCGGCCCGCCCCCACACGTAGTTTTGCCCTGTGACCGAGGCCAATTGTCCGGCTCCTTCCCAGGCCGTTTCACGGCCTGCATCGTCGCCGGACGACACCCGCACCACGCTGCTGGTCAACGGCCGGGTGCACAGCCCGACCCATCCCGATGCCACCGCCATGGCGGTGCGGGGCGACGTCGTCGCGTGGCTGGGCAGCGATGACGTCGGCCGCAGCCTGTTCCCGGTGCCGACGTCGAGGACTTGGACGGCGGTTTCGTGGCGCCGGGATTCGTCGACAGCCACATCCACGTCACCGCAACCGGCTTGACGCTCAGCGGGCTCGACCTGCGCGCGGCGGGCTCGCGGGCGCAGTGCATCCAGATGGTCGCCGACTATGCGGCCGCACACCCTGGCCGGCCCGTCTGGGGGCATGGCTGGGACGAGTCGTCGTGGCCCGAGAACAGCCCGCCGAGCGTCACCGACCTGGATGCCGTCCTCGGTGACCGGCCCGCCTACCTGTCCAGGGTCGACGTCCACTCCGCGCTCGCCTCGACGGGGTTGCGCCGGCTGGCCGCGGACCTACCGGCGGCCGTCGGGTTCAGCCCCGAGCGGCCGCTCACCGGCGACGCTCACCACCTGGTCCGCGCCGTCGCCCGTGACCTGTTGACGTCCGAGCAGCTGGCCGAAGCCCGCACGGCCGCCCTGGGGGCCGCCGCGGCGGCCGGCATCGTCGCGGTGCACGAATGCGCCGGGCCCGAGATCGGCGGGCTGGACGACTGGCTGCGGCTACGCGCCCTGCACCACGGCGTCGAGGTGACCGGCTACTGGGGCGAGGCCGTGAGCACCCCGGCCCGTGCGCGCGAGCTCATCGAGGAGACCGGAGCCCGCGGGCTGGCCGGCGATCTCTTCGTCGACGGCGCGCTCGGGTCGCGCACCGCCTGGCTGCACGAGCCCTACGCCGACGCCCAGGACCGGCTCGGTACCTGCTACCTCGACCCCGACGTCATCGAGGCGCATGTGCGGGCGTGCACCGAGGCGGAGGTGACCGCAGGCTTCCATGTCATCGGCGACGCCGCCGTCTCCGCGGTGGTCACCGCCTTCGATCGGGTCGTCGCCGAGCTCGGGGCGGTGGCCGTCGCCCGGTGCGGGCACCGCCTCGAGCACGTCGAAATGGTCACCGCCGAGCAGGCCGCCCAACTGGGTCAATGGGGCGTCATCGCCAGCGTGCAACCCAACTTCGATGCCTTGTGGGGCGGTGCCGACGGCATGTACGCGCGGCGCCTTGGCGCCGAGCGAGGCAGTCAGCTCAACCCGCTTGCGCTGTTAGCATCCCAAGGCGTGCCCCTCGCGCTAGGTTCCGACGCACCGGTAACGGGCCTCGACCCGTGGGCGAGCGTGCGCGCGGCGGTCAACCACCGCACCCCCGGCAGCGCGGTCTCCGCGCGGGCCGCGTTCGCCGCCGCAACCCGTGGGGGCTGGCGCGCCGCCGGTGTCCACGACGGCAAGACGGGAACCCTGGTGCCCGGCGCACCGGCCTCCTACGCCGTCTGGGATGCCGGGGCCCTGGATGTCCACGCACCCCCCGCCGCCGTTCAGCGCTGGTCGACCGACCCGCGCGCCCGGCTGCCGGCCCTGCCGCGCTTGGGCCCGGACGACGCCTTGCCGCGGTGCCGGCGGACGGTGCATCGGGGCGCTGTCATCCATGGCTAGGGAATGGTTCGGCCGCAAGGACCGTCCCGACCACGCCGACGAGCTCGACCCGGCGGGCGACGACCAAGCGGCGCACGCGGACACCGACCCGATAGGCGACGAAGCCGAATCGGACCGCGACGACGAGCCGGCCGACGTCGACCCGGAGCCCGAAGCCGGCCCCGGGCCCGCAGACGGCGTCGACACCACGGAACCCGGCGCCCCGCCGCTGAGCGACCGCCTGGGTGGCCGTGGCGCGCCGGGTGGCCGCGGGACTGGGCGCGGCGGCGCTCGCGCGGCTGCCCGCCGTCCGGTCCGCCACGCTGCGCCGTCTGACCCGGTTGGTGTGCGCCGTAGCGGGCGGTGTCCTGCTCTTCACCAGCTTCCCCTCGCTGAACTGGTGGTGGGGCGCGGTTGTCGGGGCGGCGCTGCTGGCCTGGGTGCTCAAGCATCCGGCGACAACGCCGGTTGGTGGTTTGGGCTACGGGTTCCTCTTCGGGCTGGCGTTCTATCTGCCGCTGCTGCCCTGGATCAGCACGCTCGTCGGCGCCGTGCCCTGGACGGTGTTGGCGATGACGTGTGCGCTGTTTCCCGCGATTTTCGGCCTGTGCGCCGTGCTCGTGCGGCAGCTGCCGGGCTGGCCCGTCTGGTTCGCGCTGGTGTGGACGGCCCAAGAGTGGTTGAAATCGATCGTCCCTTTCGGCGGCTTCCCGTGGGGCTCGGTGGCGTTCGGCCAAGCGCAGGGCCCCTTCTTGCCGTTGGTCCAACTCGGGGGTACTGCGCTTCTCTCGATGGCGATCGTGCTGGTTGGGTTCAGCGCGACCGCCATCGAGCTGGAGATCGTGAAGTGGTGGCACACCGGCAACCGGGCCGGCTCGCGGCGCGAGCGGCGAAGAACCGGCGAGAGCCGATGCGGCACCGCCTGCGGTGGTGCTGCCGGGCGTCTGCATATGCCTGGTGTTGTTCGCGTCCGTCATCGTCTGGCCGCAGGTTCGGCACGCCGGCACCGGGTCGGGCGGCGAGCCGTCGGTCACCGTCGCTGTGGTGCAGGGCAACGTTCCGCGGCTCGGTCTCGACTTCAACGCGCAACGTCGTGAGGTCCTCGACAACCACGTCCGTGAGACGCTGCGGCTGGCGGAGGACGTGCGCTCGGGCCAGGCGCCGCAACCTCAATTCGTCATCTGGCCGGAGGACTCCTCGGACATCGACCCACTGGTCAATGTCGACGCCGCGCTGGAGATATCGCAGGCCGCGACCGCGATCGGCGCGCCGATCCTGATCGGCACCGTCTCGGAGGTGCCCGGCAGCCCACCGGAGAATCCCCAATACACCAACACCATGATCGTGTGGAATCCGTCCACCGGGCCGGCCGACCGGCACGATAAGGAAGTCGTCCAGCCATTCGGCGAATACCTGCCGATGCCGTGGCTGTTCAAGCACCTTTCCGGGTACGCCACGCGCGCCGGGAACATGGTGCCCCGCCCGGGCCGGGACGTCGTGCACATCGCCGGGGTGCCGGTCGGGGTCGCCACCTGCTGGGAAGTGATCTTCGACCGCGGCCCGCGCAAGGCGGTCCTCAACGGTGCCCAGTTGCTGGCCGTGCCGAGCAACAACGCCACCTTCAACAAGACGATGAGCGAACAACAGCTGGGATTCGCCAAGGTGCGGGCCGTCGAGCACGATCGATACGTGGTGGTCGCCGGCACCACCGGGATCAGTGCGGTGATTGCGCCGGACGGCGCCGAGTTGGTGCGCACGGACTTCTTCCAGCCCGATTACCTGGACATCCAGGTGCGCCTGAAGACGAAACTGACGCCGGCGACCCGCTGGGGCCCGATGCTGCAGTGGCTCCTGGTCGCGGCGGCCGGAGCGGCCATCCTGGCCGGTATACGGCAGAATGGATTGTTCCCGCGTCCGATTCGTCAGAGGTCCGAGGCCTTGGACGAATCCCCAAACGCCGGTACGCCCGCGGGCGAAACCCCGACCCGATGACGGCGGGGACCAGGCGCCGCCTGAGGACGGCGGTGACTACACTCCGCTCCACGAGGGCGGCCCACGACCGTCGCGTGATTTCGGGCGACACAGAGGAGCTACATGACCACCGGCCAGCCAGCGCCCCGGGTCCCGGAAAATCGTCCCAGCGAGCGGGTCCTGGTGATCATCCCCACCTACAACGAGCGGGAGAACCTGCCGGTGATCCACCGGCGGCTGAAGGACGCGTGCCCCCACGTGCACCTGCTCATCGTCGACGACAGCAGCCCCGACGGCACCGGCGAGCTCGCCGAGGAGCTGGCGGCCGCCGATGCCGGTCGCACCCACGTGATGCACCGCACCGAGAAGGACGGCCTGGGCGCGGCGTATCTGGCCGGCTTTGCCTGGGGTCTGAGCCGCGACTACTCGGTGCTGGTGGAGATGGATGCCGACGGCAGCCACGCCCCCGAGCAGCTGCACCGTTTG
This sequence comes from uncultured Actinomycetota bacterium, assembly GCA_963850895.1. Lineage (GTDB taxonomy): Bacteria > Actinomycetota > Actinomycetes > Mycobacteriales > Mycobacteriaceae > Mycobacterium. The sequence goes on from CAWKNK010000025.1 coordinate 73,568, forward strand.
CTGGACGCCGTCGACGCCGGAGCCGATCTGGCCATCGGTTCCCGCTACGTCGAGGGCGGGGCGGTGCGAAATTGGCCGTGGCGACGCTGGGCGCTGTCGTGGACGGCAAACACCTATGCGCGGCTCGCGCTGGGCATCGGTGTCCATGACATCACCGCCGGCTACCGCGCCTACCGCCGCGAAGTCCTCGAGGCGATCGGTCTCGAGGCGGTGGACTCCAAGGGCTATTGCTTCCAGATCGACCTGACCTGGCGGACGGTGCGCAACGGGTTCGTCATTGTCGAGGTGCCGATCACCTTCACCGAGCGTGAACTCGGCGTCTCGAAGATGAGCGGATCGAACATCCGCGAGGCGTTGGTGAAGGTCACGCGATGGGGCATCGACGGGCGCAAGACCCGCGCCGGCACCCAGCGCGCCGACCACCGCACCTAAGCGGTTGGGTCAGCCGCGGCGGCGGGACCGGATGATTTCGAGCCGCTCCTTGAGCAGCTCTTCGAGTTCTTCGACGCTGCGCCGCTCCAGCAACATGTCCCAGTGCGTGCGCGGCGGCTTCACCTTCTTCGGCTCGGGCAGGTCGCCCTCGATCAGGGTGCCTTCCATGCCGTTGCGGCACAGCCAGGAGCCGGGGATCTCAGCGTCATCGGCGAAAGGAACCTCGAATTCCTCGCCGTTCTCGGTGCGGTACCGCGCGATCTGACGCGGCGCGAGGTCGTGGTTGCGGTCGGTCTCGTAGCTCACGGCTCCGAGGCGACTGCCCCTAAGGACGCGATCAGCCATGTTGCTACTCCTCTAGGTCTTCTCAGCTGCCGGGCTGCTGTAGTGCAATTCTGTCCGTTCGGCAAACGTTGCGGCGCTCTGCGTAGTTCCCGGGTCGGCAGCCGGTGTACGCGACGCGACCATTAATGATACCGGGATCGCCTGGCAATCCCGACTAAAGTCGGCAGGCGTGAGCCGTCGCCCCCACCCGCAGCCGTGCCGCTGGTGCGGTCGAGACGTGTCCGACGCCAGGATGGGACGTCGCCGCCAGTACTGCCGGCAGTCGTGCCGGCAGCGGGCATACGAACAGCGCGCCTCGCTGACCCGGGGCGGCGCCGGGGGCTCACCGGAGTTGCCGCCCGACGCCGTGGTCTTGTCGGCGGACGACGCGGCCGACCTGTCCGACCGGGTCTACCAGGTGCGGTGCGCGGCGGAGGATATCGCCACCGCCCTCGAAGAAGGAGCCCGGGCGACCGAACTGCGCGAATTATGCGACGTGCTGATCCGGGCCGCCCGGGCGGCCGATGGCTGGCGCCGGGTGGGTGTCTGATCCGTCCTGACCACGACCGATGCATAGCCGGGTACAGTCGCGCCATGGAAGGCGCGTCAGTTGTATCCACGTGTACCTGGGTTCTGAGAGACCCCGGATACCCACGGGCGCAGCGGCGCGTTCCGGATCCCGTTGGACAAGGCGTTCCTCACGCCGAAGCCGGTCCTCCAATAGCAGTCGGGAGCATCGGACGTTTTGAAATCCCGTCGGAGTTGGCCATACTCACCAGCGACATTCTTGGGCCGGAGAGCAGCACGACATCGCATCGTGCAGCAATTTCCGTGACTCGGCGAGAGTCGCATCGGGACAGCTGACGGCCAAGTTAGGCGAGAGGTAGTGATGGTGGATCAACTCCAGCATGCGACCGAAGCGCTGCGGAAAGCGCTGGTCCAGGTCGAACGCCTGAAACGCACAAACCGTGCGCTGCTGGAGCGGTCGAGCGAGCCGATCGCGATCGTCGGTATGTCCTGCCGCTTCCCCGGCGGAGTCGAGACACCAGAAGACCTGTGGCAGATGGTCGCCGACGGCCGCGACGTGATAACGGAGTTTCCCACCGATCGCGGCTGGGACCTGGCGAGCCTGTTCGACCCTGACCCCGACGCGCGCCACAAGACGTACGCGCAGACCGGCGGCTTCGTCGACGGTGTCGCCGACTTCGATGCCGCCTTCTTCGGCATCGCTCCGAGCGAGGCGCTCGCGATGGACCCTCAACATCGGATGTTGCTGGAACTGTCGTGGGAGGCGTTGGAGCGGGGCGGGATCGACCCCAGCGGGCTGCGGGGCAGCGCGACGGGTGTGTTCGCCGGCCTCATCGTCCAGGGCTACGGCATGCTCGCCGAAGAGATCGAGGGCTACCGCCTGACCGGCATGACCTCCAGCGTCGCCTCCGGTCGGGTGTCGTACGTGCTGGGGCTCGAGGGCCCGGCGGTGTCGGTGGACACGGCGTGTTCGTCGTCGTTGGTGGCGTTGCACATGGCGGTGCAGTCGCTGCGCTCGGGGGAGTGCGATCTGGCGCTGGCCGGCGGCGCGACCGTCAACGCCACCCCGACGGTCTTCGTCGAATTCAGCCGCCACCGGGGGCTGGCCCCAGACGGCCGGTCCAAGGCTTATGCCGGAGCGGCCGACGGCGTCGGCTGGTCGGAGGGCGGCGCGATGCTGGTCGTCGAGCGGCTCTCGGACGCGCGGCGGTTGGGTCATCCGGTGCTGGCGCTGGTGCGGGGCATTGCAGTCAATCAGGACGGTGCGTCGAACGGGTTGACCGCGCCGAATGGTCCGTCGCAGCAGCGGGTGGTGCGTGCGGCATTGGCCAACGCCGGCTTGTCGACGGCCGACGTCGACGTGGTCGAAGGCCACGGAACGGGGACCACGTTGGGTGACCCCATCGAGGCCCAGGCGTTGTTGGCGACGTATGGCCAAGATCGGTCCGAGCCGCTATGGCTGGGGTCGATCAAGTCGAACATGGGTCACACGCAGGCCGCGGCGGGCGTGGCCGGTGTGATCAAGATGGTCCAGGCCATGCGCCACGAAACGTTGCCGGCGACATTGCACGTGGACGCACCCAGCCCGCATGTGGATTGGTCGGCGGGATCGGTGTCGTTGCTGACCGAGGCGCAGCCCTGGCCGGCGAGCCGCGCACAGGGCCGGGTGCAACGGGCCGGCGTGTCGTCGTTCGGGATCAGCGGCACCAACGCACACGTGATCGTCGAGGCGGCCCCAGAGGCCGAGCCGCCGGAGGACCGCCCGGAGCCCGTGGCGGTGCCGTGGGTGGTGTCGGCAAAATCGTTGCCGGCGTTGAGGTCTCAGGCTGCCCGGCTGGCCGGGCATGTGCGCGGCCATAGTGAGCTCGATGTCGCCGACGTGGCCTGGTCGCTGGCGGGCCGCGCGACCTTCGAGCATCGGGCGGTCGTCATCGGTCGCGATCGGGAACGGTTGCTGGCCGGGCTGGATGAGTTGGCCGGCCCCGATATTCAGGACCTGACCGGCACCGTCATCCAGGGCGGCGCGCTACCGGCCGGCAAGAACGTCTTCGTGTTCCCCGGCCAAGGTTCCCAATGGCTGGGCATGGGCATCGAATTGCTGGAAACCGCAGCGGTATTCGCGCAGCAGATCGACGCGTGCGCGGAGGCGTTCGCGGAATTCGTTGACTGGTCGCTGATCGACGTCCTGCGTGGCGCCCCCGGGGCACCGGGTATGGATCGCGTGGACGTGGTGCAGCCGGTGCTGTTCGCCGTGATGGTGTCGCTGGCCGAACTGTGGAAATCGGTCGGAGTCAGCCCGGACGCGGTGATCGGCCATTCACAAGGTGAGATCGCCGCGGCGTATGTCGCCGGCGCTCTGTCGCTGCGCGACGCCGCTCGGGTGGTCACGCTGCGCAGCAAGTTGCTGCGGTCGCTGGCCCATTCCGGAGGCATGCTGTCGATCGCATGCAGCACCGAGCGCGCGCGGGAATTGTTGGCGCCCTACGGCAATCGTGTCAGCATCGCGGCCGTCAACGGCCCTTCTGCGGTCGTGGTATCGGGTGAAGTGGCCGCCCTCGACGAACTCGTCGGGTTCTGCGCCGACCTGGAGCTGCGCACCCGCCGGATCGACGTGGACTATGCGTCGCACTCGGTCGAGGTCGAACCCATTCGTGATGAGCTGGCCGAGGCTCTGGCCGGTATCGAGCCGAGTTCCTCGCGCATCGCCTTCTTCTCTACGGTGACCGGAAATCGTTTGGACACGGCCGGTTTGGACGCCGCGTACTGGTATCGCAACATCCGGCAGACCGTGCAGTTCGATCGGGCGGTGCGCGCCGCGTGTGAGCACGGGTACCGCACGTTCATCGAATCCAGTCCGCATCCCGCGCTGATCGCCGGTATCGAAGACACCTGCAACGACTGCACCTCGGGCGACTCCGAGGCCATCGTGGTTCCCACCCTGGGCCGTGATGACGGCGGCCTCGAGCGGTTCCTGACGTCGGCCGCCGCCGCATTCGTGGCGGGCGTGAGCGTCAATTGGCGGGGAGTATTGGGCGGGGCGGGCTTCGTGGAGCTGCCGACGTACGCCTTTGACCGGCGCAGGTTTTGGCTGTCCGGTGAGGGTATCGGGGCCGACGCCGCAGGTTTGGGGCTGGGCACCAGCGAGCACGCGTTGCTCAGCGCAGTCGTGGAGCTGCCGGCTTCGGACGGGGTGCTGCTGACGGGTCGTTTGTCGCCCAGCCTGCAGGGGTGGCTGGGCGATCACGCGGTCTCCGGTGCCGCGGTGTTCCCGGGCGCGGGGTTTGTCGAGCTGGCGATCCGGGCCGGCGACGAGGTCGGCTGCTCGGTGGTCGACGAACTCACGCTGCAGGCGCCCCTCATGCTGCCGGCCTCCAGTTCGGTTGCCATACAGGTGGTTGTCGCTCCCAGCGAAGAATCGGGCCGGCGCGCCGTCTCGGTGTTTTCCCGCGCCGACGCCGGTTCGGGGTGGGTATGTCACGCCGAGGGAGTCTTGAGCTCCCGGTCGATTGAGCCCAGCGCCGATCTGTCGGTGTGGCCGCCCGAGGGTGCGGTCGCGGTGGACGTGGCCGACGGCTACGACCAGCTGGCGGCGCACGGATACGGCTACGGCCCGGCGTTCCGGGGACTGACCGCGACCTGGATCCGCGGCAACGAGGTGTTCGCGGAGGTGCGGCTGCCGGACGCGGCGGGAGGCGTCGGCGGGTTCGGGGTGCACCCGGCGCTGCTCGACGCGGCGATGCATGCCGTCATCATGGCCCAGCAGGCGGCGGGCCAGTCTGTCGAAGTGATGCTGCCGTTCTCGTGGCAGGACGTCTCGTTGCACGCCGCGGGTGCGACCGCGGTCCGCGCACGGATCGCGCCGACCAACGGCACCACCGCGGTCTCGATCGAGCTCGCCGACGGGCTGGGCTTGCCGGTGTTGTCGGTGGGCGCGATGGTTGCCCGCCCGGTGAGTGAGCGGCAGCTGCGCGCGGCGGTGTCGAGCTCGGGCCCCGAGCGACTGTTCGAGGTGGCCTGGTCGCCGGCAACCGGGGCGGCCGCCGCCAGCCCCGCGCCGTCCTACGAGCTTCTGGAATCGGTTGCCACCGAACAGGAACCGGTCACCGCTACCTACGAGCGCACCCACCAGGCGCTGGCCGCCGTGCAGTCGTGGTTGACAGAGCACGACTCCGGTGTGCTGATCGTGGCGACTCGCGGCGCGGTGGGATTGGCGGGGGAGGACATCAGCGACCTGCCCGGCGCGGCGGTATGGGGTCTGGTGCGCTCGGCGCAAACGGAGCATCCCGGCCGGATCGTCCTGGTGGATTCCGATGTGCCGCTGGATGATCAGGCAGCCGCGTCGGCGCTCGCGGCCGGGGAGCCGCAGATATTGCTTCGCAACGGCCAGGCCTATACGGCGCGGGTGCGGCCCAGCCGCGCCGTCGACGATCTCTTGGTGCCGCCGGGCGACGGGCCCTGGCGACTGGGTATCGGCAGCGCCGGTACCTTCGAAAACCTGCGGCTGGAGCCGGTTCCCAACGCCGACGTGCCATTGGAGCCGGGTCAGGTTCGGGTGGCGCTGCGCGCTATCGCCGCCAACTTCCGCGACATCATGATCACCCTGGGCATGTTCACCCACGACGCGCTGCTCGGCGGTGAAGGCGCCGGGGTGGTGACTGAAGTCGGTCCGGGCGTCACCGAATTCGCCGTCGGCGACTCGGTCTACGGGTTCTTCCCCGACGGAAGCGGCACGCTGGTCGCCGGCGATGTCCGCCTGTTGCAGCCGATGCCGGCGGACTGGTCATACGCCGAGGCCGCCGCCATCTCGGCCGTGTTCACCACCGCGTACATGGCCTTCGTGCACCTGGCCGATGCCAAGCCGGGTCAGCGGGTGTTGGTGCATGCGGCCGCCGGCGGTGTCGGCATGGCCGCGGTCCAGTTGGGCCGGCATTTGGGTCTCGAGATATTTGCGACGGCCAGCCGGGGCAAGTGGGACACGTTGCGGGCCATGGGCTTCGACGACGACCACATCTCGGATTCCCGCAGCCTTGAGTTCGAGGACAAGTTCCGGGCGGTGACCGGTGGCCGCGGCATGGATGTGGTGTTGGATTCGCTGGCCGGCGACTTCGTGGACGCCTCCCTGCGGCTGGTGGCCCCTGGTGGCGTGTTCTTGGAGATGGGCAAGACCGACATCCGCGACCCCGGCGTGATCGCCCAGGAATATCCGGGCGTGCGCTACCGCGCCTTCGACCTCTTCGAGCCCGGCCGTCCCCGGATGCACCAGTGGATGATCGAGTTGGCCGGGCTTTTCGACGCCGGTGTGCTGCGGCCGTTGCCGGTGACCACCTTCGATATCCGGCGCGCTCGTGCGGCGTTGCGGTATCTGAGCCAGGCCCGCCACATCGGCAAGGTCGTCATGACCGTTCCCGACGCGTCGCTGGCAACGGGCACCGTGCTGATCACCGGTGGAACCGGAATGGCGGGTTCGACGCTGGCCCGCCACCTGGTGACGCAACACGGGGTGCGGAACTTGGTGTTGCTGAGCCGCAGTGGTCCCGATGCGCCGGAGTCTGCCGAGTTGATCGCCGAATTGGAGGAAGCCGGAGCCCGGGTGCGCGCGGTCGCGTGCGACGCGGCCGACCGGGGGGCGTTGGCCTCGGTGATCGCCGGGATTCCGGCGAGCCATCCTCTGACCGGGGTGATCCATGCCGCGGGTGTGCTCGACGACGCGGTGGTCACGTCATTGACTCCGGAGCGAGTGGATGCGGTGTTGCGTCCCAAGGTGGATGCGGCCTGGAACCTGCACGAGCTCACCCGCGATCTGGACCTGTCGGTGTTTGTCATGTTTTCGTCGATGGCCGGGCTGGTGGGATCGTCGGGCCAGGGTAACTACGCTGCGGCCAACTCCTTCCTGGACGGGTTGGCCGCGCATCGGCGGGCCCATGGCCTGCCGGCGATATCGCTGGGATGGGGGTTGTGGGATCAGGCCAGCGCCATGACAGGTGGGCTGGACGCCGCCGACCTCGCCCGGCTCGGTCGCGACGGGATCTTGGCCTTGTCGTCGGACGAGGCAATGGAATTGTTCGACACCGCATTGATTGTCGATGAGCCGTTCATGGCGCCCGCCCGCATCGACCTGCGTGCGCTGCGTGCCCACGCCGCCGCGGTGCCACCCATGTTCGCCGACCTGGTCAACGCGCCCCAGCGGCGCCAGGTCGACGACTCGCTGGCGGCCGCGAAGTCGAAATCGGCTCTGGCGCACCGTCTGCACGGGCTGCCCGAACCGGAACAGCACGCCGTGCTGCTGGACCTGGTCCGCTCGCACATTGCCACGGTGCTGGGTAACACCACGCCGGAGGCGATCGACCCGGACAAGGCGTTCCAGGATTTGGGCTTCGACTCGCTGACCGCGGTCGAGATGCGTAACCGGCTGAAAACCGCGACCGGACTGGCGCTTTCGCCCACGCTGATCTTCGACTACCCGACACCGAACGGCCTGGCGGGCTACATCCGTAGCGAACTTGCCGGAGTGCCACAAGAAATTACGTCCGCCCCGGTCGTTCGGGCCGTCGGCGATGACCCGATCGCGATCGTCGGGATGTCGTGCCGCTATCCGGGCGGGGTGAATTCCCCCGACGATCTGTGGCAGATGCTCATCGAGCGCCGCGACGTGCTCTCGGATTTCCCCACCGACCGCGGCTGGGATCTGGCCGGCATCTACAACCCGGATCCCGACGTCGCGGGAACCTGCTATACCCGCACCGGCGGTTTCGTGGACGGTGTCGCGGACTTTGACCCCGCCTTCTTCGGCATCGCACCGACTGAGGCGCTGGCCATGGATCCGCAGCAGCGGATGTTCCTCGAGCTGTCCTGGGAAGCCTTGGAGCGAGCGGGAATTGAACCCGGCGCGTTGCGGGGCAGCGCGACCGGCGTCTTCGCGGGGGTGTACACCCAGGGCTACGGCATGGGCGCCGCCCCGGCCGCGGAGGGCTTCCGCCTGACCGGGCAGTCGTCGAGTGTGGCGTCGGGGCGGGTGTCGTACGTGCTGGGCTTGGAGGGCCCCGCGGTTTCGGTGGACACCGCGTGCTCGTCGTCGTTGGTGGCGTTGCACATGGCGGCGCAGTCGCTGCGCTCGGGCGAGTGCGATCTGGCACTGGCCGGCGGTGTCACGGTCAACGCCACGCCCGACATCTTCGTCGAGTTCAGCCGCATGCGCGGGTTGTCCGCGGATGGCCGCTGCAAGGCGTACGCGGGGGCGGCCGACGGCACCGGATTCTCCGAAGGCGGCGGCATGCTCGTCGTGGAGCGCTTGTCGGACGCGCGGCGGCTGGGGCACCCGGTGCTGGCGGTGGTGCGGGGCTCGGCCCTCAACCAGGACGGCGCCTCCAACGGCTTGACCGCGCCTAACGGGCCGTCCCAGCAGCGGGTGGTGCGCGCCGCGTTGGCCAATGCCGGTCTGTCCGCGGCCGAGGTCGACGTGGTGGAAGGCCACGGCACCGGAACCACGTTGGGCGATCCCATTGAGGCTCAAGCGTTGTTGGCGACCTACGGGCAGGACCGCGCCGCGCCGCTATTGCTGGGATCGATCAAGTCGAACATGGGCCACACGCAGGCCGCCGCCGGCGTGGCCGGCGTGATCAAGATGGTGCTGGCGATGCGCCACGACCTGCTGCCGGCGACGCTTTACGTCGACGAGCCCAGCCCGCACGTGGACTGGTCGGTGGGATCGGTGTCGCTGCTGACCGAGCCGCAGCCCTGGCCGGCGATCCGTCCGCGCCGGGCCGGCGTGTCGTCGTTCGGCATCAGCGGCACCAACGCGCACGTGATCATCGAGGCGGCAAGTGTCGAGGCCGCCCCCGTCGTGGACCGCGCCAACCCCCCGGTGGTGCCGTGGGTGGTGTCGGCAAAGTCATCGTCGGCGTTGGGCGCCCAAGCCGCGCGGCTCGCCGGGCACCTACACCGGCGCGGCGAGCTCGACGTCGGAGATGTGGCGTGGTCGCTGGCGGGCCGATCGAACTTCGAGCATCGGGCCGTCGTCGTCGGCGCCGACCGCGACCAGTTACTGGCCGGCCTCGACGAACTCGCCACCGGTGAAGCCGTATCGGTCGTGCAGGGCACGGCGGCGCCCGGCGGCAAAACCGTCTTCGTATTCCCCGGCCAAGGCGCACAAATACTCGGCATGGGAATGGGCTTGCACGCCGCGTATCCGGTGTTTGCCGATGCGTTCAACACCGTCGTGGCTGAACTGGACCGGCACCTGTTGCGGCCCTTGCGCGAAGTCATGTGGGGACACGACGAAAACCTCTTGAACACGACCGAATTCGCCCAGCCGGCGTTGTTCGCGGTGGAAGTCGCCTTGTTCCGGTTGCTCGAATCCTGGGGTATTCACCCCGACTTCGTCCTGGGCCACTCGATCGGAGAGTTGTCGGCCGCGCACGTCGCCGGCGTCCTGTCGCTTCAGAACGCGGCGGTACTGGTGGCCGCCCGCGGCCGGTTCATGCAGGCCTTGCCGGAAGGCGGGGCGATGATCGCCGTGCAGGCCACCGAAGAGGAAGTGCTGCCGCTGCTCGTGCCCGAGGTCGGCATCGCCGCGGTCAACGGGCCTACCTCGGTGGTCATTTCGGGTGCCGAGGACAAGGTGGCCGCGATCGCGGGCCAACTCCGCGCCGACGGGCGCCGCGTCCACCAATTGGCGGTGTCCCATGCGTTCCATTCGCCATTGATGGATCCGATGCTCGACGAATTCGGGACGGTCGCCGCCGGGCTCGCCATCGGCAAACCCACGATACCGATCGTGTCGAACGTGACCGGACAGCTGGCGAGCGACGACTTCGCTTCGCCGGCCTACTGGAAACGGCACATCCGGGAAGCGGTGCGGTTCTCCGACAGTGTGCGCTTCGTGCACTCGGCCGGCGGAAACCGCTTCCTCGAGGTGGGCCCCAGCAGCGGCCTGACGGCATCGATCGAAGAACTGCTTGCCGATACTCCGGTGATCACGATGTCGGCGGTGCGCAAGGACCGTCCGGAACCGGTGACCCTGACCAACGCGGTCGCCCAGGGATTTGTCGCCGGGATGGACGTGGACTGGCGCGGCGCAATCGGCAGTGCCGGTTTCAAAGCCAATTTCGTGGAGCTGCCCACCTATGCCTTTGAGCGCCGGCGGTTCTGGCTCTCCGGCGACGGCGCCGCGGTCGACGCCGCGGGTTTGGGGCTCGCGCCCGGCGAGCACGCGTTGCTCGGTGCGGTGGTGGAACTTCCGGCGTCCGGCGGGGTGGTGCTGACGGGCCGGTTGTCGCCCGGTGCTCAGAGCTGGTTGGCCGACCACGCCGTCGGCGGCGTGGTGCTGTTCCCCGGCGCGGGATTCGTGGAGCTGGCAATCCGTGCCGGCGACGAAGTGGGCTGCGGCGTTGTCGATGAGCTCAATCTGGCGGCGCCGCTGGTGTTGCCGGGCTCCGGATCGGTCGCGGTGCAGGTCGTGGTCGGCGGCGCGGACGAATCGGGTGCCCGTGCCGTGTCGGTCTTTTCGCGTGCCGACGCGGGTTCGGGTTGGTCGTTGCACGCCGAGGGTGTCCTGCGTGCAGGCTCGGTGCAGCCGAGCGCCGATCTGTCGGTATGGCCACCGACCGGTGCCACCCCGGTGGACGTCGGCGACGGCTATGAGCGCCTGGCCGACCGCGGATACGGATACGGCCCCGCGTTCCGCGGCCTGACCGCGATGTGGCGTCGCGGTGACGAAATATTCGCGGAAGTGACTCTGCCCGCGGACACGGGGGTCTCGGCGGCCGGGTTCGGCGTCCACCCGGTGATGCTCGACGCGGCGTTGCACGCGGTGATCTTGGCGTCCGACGGCGACGAACTCGCCGAGGGTTCGATGCTGGTGCCGTTCTCCTGGCAGCAGGTCTCGTTGCACGCCGCGGGTGCGGTGGCGGTGCGGGCGCGGATCGTGCCGGTGAGCGAGTCCGCGGTCTCGATCGAACTCGCGGACGGATTGGGGCTGCCGGTGCTCTCGGTGGCGTCGATGGTGGCCCGGCCGGTGACCGACCAGCAGCTGTTGGCGGCGGTGTCGAATTCGGGACCGGACCGGCTCTTCGAGGTCATCTGGTCCCCGCAGCGGTCGACGCCGGTGCAGCCCGTCTCTGTTTCGTACTGGGGCGCAACGGACTTGGACAGCACCGAGGCCCAGCAATCGGCGGTGGTGTTCGAGTCGGCGCCAGTGGTCGACGATGTCGTGGCAGAGGTATACGCGGCCACGCGCGCGGTACTGCCTGTGCTGCAGTCGTGGCTGGCCCGCGAAGGGGCGGGGACCCTGGTGGTGGCGACCCGCGGTGCAATGGCGCTGCCGGGGGAGGACGTCACCGATCTTGCGGGTGCGGCGGTGTGGGGACTGGTGCGGTCGGCGCAAACCGAACACCCCGGCCGGATCGTGCTCGTCGACACCGATGGTCGGTTGGATGATGAGTCTGTCGCCGCGGTCTTGTCGGTCGGTGAGCCGCAGGTATTGGTGCGCGGCGGGGCGGTGTACATCGCCCGGGTGCATGGCAGTCGCGCCGTCGGCGGTCTGCTGGTGCCCCCGGGTGATGGGCCGTGGCGACTCGGCATGAGCAGTTCCGGCACGTTCGAAAACCTGCGATTGGAACGCATTCCGGACGCCGACGCCCCGCTGGGGCCGGGGCAGGTGCGGGTTGCGCTGTCGGCCCTGGCGGCCAACTTCCGCGACGTGATGATCGCGCTGGGCCTGTATCCGGACCCGGACGCCGTCATGGGCATCGAGGCCTCCGGTGTCGTCTTGGAAACTGGCCCAGAAACAGCCCCGGGGGAGGGCCGCTTCGCGGTTGGCGACCGCGTCATGGGCCTGTTCCCCGATGGCACCGGCACGATCGCCAGGACCGACCAGCGCCTGCTCGCCAAGATGCCGGCCGGGTGGTCGCACAGCGCGGCCGCCACGACCACGGTGGTTTTCGCCACCGCCTTCTACGCACTGGTGGACCTGGCCGCCGCCAAGCGGGGCCAGCGGGTGTTGGTGCACGCCGCCGCCGGTGGGGTGGGAATGGCCGCGGTGCAGTTGGCCCGCCATCTGGGTCTGGAAGTCTTCGCCACCGCCAGCCGCGGCAAGTGGGACACGTTGCGGGCCATGGGCTTCGACGAGGACCACATCTCGGATTCCCGCAGCCTTGAGTTCGAGGAGAAGTTCCGGGCGGTCACCGGTGGGCGGGGCATGGACCTGGTGCTGGACTCGCTGTCCGGCGACTTCGTGGATGCCTCCCTGCGGCTCGTCGCCCCCGGCGGCGTGTTCCTGGAAATGGGCAAGACCGACATCCGCGACCCCGGCGCGGTAGCCCAGGAACACCCCGGTGTGCGCTACCGCGCCTTCGATCTGTTCGAAGCGGGGGCGGACCGCATTCAGCAGATACTCGACGAGCTGGCCGCGTTGTTCGGCGACGACGTGCTCCGGCCGTTGCCGGTGACCAGGTTTGACGTACGACGCGCGCCGGCGGCGTTGCGGTATTTGAGCCAGGCCCGCCACGTGGGCAAGGTCGTGATGACCATGCCGGACGCCTGGGCGGCGGGCACGGTGTTGATCACCGGTGCCACCGGGATGGCGGGCTCGGCGTTGGCCCGCCACGTGGTGACCCGCCACGACGCGCGCAATCTGGTGTTGGTGAGCCGGCGCGGCCTGGACGCGCCGGGGGCCGCGGAATTGGTGACGGAGCTCAGCGCCGCCGGCGCCCGGGTGCAAGTGGTGGCGTGTGATGCCGCCGACCGCGAGGCACTGGCCAAGGTGATCGCCGATATCCCGGTGCGGCAGCCGCTGTCGGGAGTGATTCACGCGGCCGGCGTGCTCGACGACGCGGTGATCTCCTCGCTCACCTCGGAGCGAGTGGAGGCGGTGTTGCGGGCCAAGGTCGATGCGGTGTGGAACCTGCACGAGCTGACCCGCGACCTGGATGTGTCTGCGTTCGTCATGTTTTCGTCGATGGCGGGTTTGGCGGGAGCATCGGGTCAAGCCAACTACGCGGCAGCCAACTCGTTCCTGGACGGATTGGCCGTGCACCGGCGTGCGCACGGGTTGCCGGCGATGTCGCTGGCCTGGGGTCTGTGGGATCAGGCCAGCGCCATGACCGGCGCGCTCGGTGCCGCCGACCGTGCGCGGTTCGGCCGCGACGGGATCGTCGCGATGTCTTCCGACGAGGCGCTGGAACTGATGGACACCGCGCTCATCGTCGACGAGCCGTTCCTGTTGCCCGCCCACATCGACCTTGCCGCGTTGCGGGTCAAGTTCGACGGCGGAACGTTGCCGCCGATGTTCGTTGATCTGATCAACGCGCCGACCCGGCGTCAGGTCGACGATTCGCTGGCCGCGGCGAAATCGAAATCGGCTCTGCTGCAGCGCCTCGAAGGGTTGCCCGAGGACGAGCAGCAGGCGGTTCTCCTGGACTTGGTGCGTTCCAACATCGCCATCGTGCTCGGCAATTCCAGCCCCGAGTCCATCGATCCGGACCGGGCATTCCAGGAGCTGGGCTTTGACTCGCTGACCGCAGTCGAGATGCGCAACAGGCTCAAGTCGGCTACCGGCCTGGCGCTTTCACCCACGCTGATCTTCGATTACCCGAACTCCGCGGCGCTGGCCGGCTACATGCACCGAGAACTCGTCGGCGCGTCCGAGCAACAGAGTCCCGCCGCCGCGCCCGGGGAGGCCGAGATTCAGCGCGCCGTGGGATCGATTCCGGTCAAGCGCCTCAGGCAGGCCGGAGTGCTGGAGCTGTTGCTCGCGTTGGCAAATGAAGCCGACGGCAGTCGACGTGAAGGGCAGTCGCCGGTCGCCGCGGCGACCTCGGAGAAGGACATCGCGGACATGGATCTCGACGCCCTGGTCAACGCGGCGCTGATGGACGACGACGAGTAGCCCATGAGCCCGAGCAAGGGTAGTCAGTGAGAATTGCCGTCACCGGGGCCGGCGGCGTGCTCGGCCGGGGCCTTACCTCTCGCTTGCTCAGCCAGGGCCACGACGTCATCGGGATCGCCCGTCATCGACCTGAAAGCTGGCCGAGCGCGGCCGAATTCGTCGCGGCCGACATCCGGGACCGGCCCGCAGTCAACCGCGCGGTCGCCGGCGCCGAGGTCGTCGCGCACTGTGCATGGGCAAACAGTCCGGGCCCCGAGGCCCGGGTCAGCCACCAGGTCAACATCGAGGGCACCCGGAACGTGCTGGCGGCGATGGCTGAGACCGGAGCCAGAAGGATCGTTTTCGCATCGTCGTCACATGTTTACGGCGGCGGAGATGCGCCGAAGACCGAGCACGACGCGAGAACGCCGGTCAGCGCCGACGGCCAGTACAAGGCCCGGGTCGAGCAGATGCTTGAGGAATCGGACCTCGAATGGGTCGCGATCCGCTCCGCCCTTATCCTCGGCAGAACCGTCGACAACTGGGTGCGCCGGCTGCTGGCGTTGCCGGTATTCCCGGACGGGTCGGCCGACCGTCTCATGCAGGTCGTCCACCTCGACGATGCCCTTCGGCTATTCAACCGGGCCATCATGGACAACGAAATCGGCAGCGGCCCCGTGAATCTCGCCGCCCTGGGCGAGCTGACCTTCCGGCGCGTCGCCGCGGCGCTTGGCCGCCCGGTCGTGCGGTTGGGCTTTGGACTGGCCGAGCTGCAACTGGTGCACAGCGCCGCGTTCATGGATACCGCACGGTTGCGTGAGCAGTGGGGATTCCGGCCGGCGTGGAACTCCGGTGAATGTGTCGAAGATTTCGCGCTCGCGGTGCGCGGCCGGGTCACCGTGGGCAAGCGGGTGTTGTCGCTACCCTGGCGGATGGCCAACATCGGAGACCTTCCTTCCGTTGACGCGCCGACCGAGGACGGGGTGAAACCCAATTGGGCTGGCCCAGCTGGAGATAACGGGGAATTCGATACGCCGATCGACCCGCGCTTTCCGACTTTTCTGGCCACCAATTTGTCGGAGGCGCTACCCGGCCCGTTCTCGCCGGCGTCGGCCTCGGTGACCGTGCGCGGGCTGCGCGCCGGCGGCGTGGCCATCGCCGAGCGGCTGCGGCCCGGCGGCATCATCCAGCGTGAAATCGCCATGCGGACCGTTGCCGTCTTCGCCCACCGGCTCTACGGGGCCATCACCTCGGCGCATTTCATGGCCGAAACCGTACCGTTTGCCAAGCCCGCGACGATCGTCAGCAACAGCGGGTTCTTCGGCCCCAGCATGGCGTCGTTGCCGATCTTCGGTGAGGAGCGTCCACGCTCCGAAACCAGCCGGATCCGAAAGCAGCTGCGGACCGTTCGCAACATCGGGGTATTCGGCGTCAACCTCGTCGGCCTCAGTGCCGGCTCGTCCAGGGACACCCGCGAGTTCGTTGCCGATGTCGATCGCCTGGAACGCCTGGCCGACGATGTCACCCGGCTCGAGGATCGTCGGCTGCTCAGCCTGATCTTGTTGGCGCGCGATGATGTGGTGCACGGCTGGGTGCTGGCGTCGGCGTCGTTCATGCTGTGCGCCGCGTTCAACGTCCTGCTGCGCGGTTTGTGTGGGCGAGACACCGCCGCCCCGGCGGGACCGGAATTAGTCAGTGCGCGATCGGTCGAGGCAATGCAGCGGTTGGTGGTTGCCGCACAGCGCGACCCGAAAGTGACAGCGCTGCTGGCCGAACCGGGGGAGCGGCTGGGCAAGCTGGCCGTCGAGGCGCCGGAGTTTCACGCCGCCGTACTGGCCGAGCTGGCGCTGATCGGGCATCGTGGCCCGGCCGAACTCGAGATGCTGTCGATCAGCTACGCCGATGATCCGGAGTTGCTCGTCCGGATGGTGACCAGAGCGATGAGCGTCCCTTCCGCGCCCCAGCCGCAGCACCCCCGGATTCCATTGCACGCCAAGCCCATTGCGCAGCTGGCAGCACGCCAACTCCGGGACCGCGAAGTCCGTCGCGACAAAGTGGTGCGGGCCAACTGGGTGCTACGCAACCTGATGCGCGAGTACGGGCGCAGGTTGGTCGAGGCCGGAATCTTCGAGACCGCCGATGATGTGTTCTATCTGCTCGTCGACGAGCTTGATGCACTCCCGGCAGATGTCGGGGGGCTGGTGGCCCGGAGGCGGGCCGAACAACGCCGGCTGGTCGCAGTCGTCCCGCCGACGGTGTTCAGCGGGAACTGGCAGCCAACCGAGATGTCGTCGCCGGCTTTGACGACCGGGGAAACTCTGCGTGGTGTCGGCGTGTGCGGGGGGAAGGTGCGCGGCCGGGTGCGGATCGTGCGGCCCGAGACCATCGATGACCTCCAACCGGGCGAAATACTTGTCGCGGAGGTGACCGACGTCGGATATACCGCCGCGTTCTGCTACGCCGCGGCCGTGGTGACCGAATTGGGCGGCCCGATGTCCCACGCGGCCGTGGTGGCCCGCGAGTTCGGCTTTCCCTGTGTGGTGGACGTGCAGGGAGCTACCAAGTCGTTGCCGCCCGGCGCCCTCGTTGAGGTCGACGGGACGACCGGGGAAATCCAGGTGCTTGAAATAGCCCCGGAAGACAACCCCTCGTCTCGGGCCAGCGGCCGCAGCAGTTAGGACTGGGCTACGGCTGCGGTGTCGGATTCCATACGCAATCTGAGCTTCCCGGATCCGGGAATAGGGCTTCACGCTTCGGGGTCTCGATAACTTCCACGTCGACTGTCATGACATCTCGCTTGCGAAAATCCGCAGCGGTAGCACGGGCAACGTGCAGGTTGGGGAGGGCCAGGTGATCTCGGGCCGGTAGCCGTTAGCAAGCTCGAAACGGGGGATACGGTTGAGCCATTCGGTCACGACGACGTTCATCTCCATCCGCGCCAGATGAGAACCGACGCACCGGTGCGGGCCGCCGCCGAAGCCCCAGTGCTTGTGCACCTTGCCATCCAGCACTAGGTCATCACCGGAGATCGCATCGCTGCCATCCCGGTTGATCGCACCCAAGCACAGCCGCACCCGCGAGCCCGCCGGCAATGTGATGCCGGCAATGGTGACTTCCTCTGTGGTCACCCGGGGAACGACGGGAGCCGACGACTCAAGTCGGACTATCTCCTCGACGAAAACGCTGATTTCAGCGGGGTTTTGGCAAAGCCTGTTACGCAAGTCGGGACGGCGCGCCAACTCGAGCATCGCCGCCCCGATGGCCGAGGTGACGGTGTCCAGGCCTGCCAGCACAAAAAAGAAAGCCATGCCGAGGGCTTCGTCGTCGGTCATCGCGTCCTCGCCTACCAGTACCTGGGACAGAACATCGTCGCCCGGATTCTGCCGATGAGCGGCGACGGCCTCGGTGAGGTAGGCGAACAGCTCCAGCGCCGGCGTCAGATCCGGGGTTTCACCGGCGGCATTCGGAATACTCAGTTCGATGATGGCGTCCTTCCACCCGATTAGCCTCTCCCGATCCTGTAGCGGGAGGCCGAACAGCGTCAGGAAGACCTGCGACGGGTAGGGAGTCGCCAGGTCGGCCATCACCTCACACTCGTCGCGTCCGGCAATCGAGTCGATGATGTCGATCGCTTGGTCCTGTATCGAGGGCAGTATCGCTGCAAGCGCATGTGGGCTGAAGAACGGTTGCAGAATCTTCCGGAACCGGGTGTGTTCGGGAGGATCAAAGGCCGCGGGTACCAGCGGCAGCGGGCTGCCGACGATCTCGAATGCCTTTTTGGACGAAAAAACGCTCGGATTACGCAGCGCGGCAAGCACATCGGATCGACGAGTTAAAGCGTACCAACCGTCGCTCAATACCACCGGACCGGCTTCCCGCAAGGTGGCCCAACCGGCGCCCCGGTCGAAAGACATCGGCAAATCGATCATGTCGAGCACCGGGATTGCCCGGGAGCTATGAGCCTTGGCCACAGGAGTTTATTCCTTTCGGTTGGCGTCTATACCGCTGCGTCTGATCTATCGAACTCGAGCGCAAGGCTGGTGGGTCCGCTCATGCCGAGAAGTGGCCTCCACGGCGGATTTTCCGTGCACCTCGGATGCGGCAGGCGGTGGGCAAGTATCTTGAGTGCTTCGGAGAGCTCCCGCCTGGCAAGGTTCGCGCCGAGGCAGTAGTGGGCGCCCCCGCCGAAGGTGAGGATGGGCGGCGGATCGTTGCGAGTGATGTCGAAACGCGTGGGCTCGTCGTAAATGGACGGATCCCGATTGGCGGCATAGGTGTTCACGATGATGAAGGTGCCCCCTGGGAACGTGTAGTCGTCGATCGTGACGTCGTCAGTGACACTGCGAAGGGTGCTGCACATGGACGGGGAGTGACGCATGGTTTCTTCGACGGCTTTCATTCCGAGTTCGGGGCTGTCGCGAAGCAGCGTCCATTGTTCCGGATGCTCGGTTAAAACCTGCATCGAGGCGGCCAATTGCGTACGTGTGGTGTCGGTTCCGGCCACCAGGATGCTGAACGCCAGCATCCGGACTTCACCGGCGTCGAGCCGGTCCCCGCGATCTTCCGCTCGGATGAGTTCGGAGAGTAGGTCCCCTGTCAGTGTCTTGCGCCGATCGGCGATCATCCCGTCGATGTATTCGTCGAATGCGTCCCAGGCCTTGAGGACCTTGGGTTCTTCCTGGGCGAGATTGCAGTCGAAGCTGACAATCTTGAATATGTCCTCCGCCCATCTCGAGAACAGCTGCCAGTCTTGCCGTGGCGCACCCAGCAGGGCACAGATGACTGGAATCGGGTACGGCCGCGCGACTTCCTCGACGAACTCACAACGGCCCTCCGCGGCAACGGCATCGACGAGTTCATTGATGACGGCGTGGATCGTTTCGTCCATGCGCGCGGTGGCCCGTGGGGTAAAGGCTTTCGACACCAGGCCGCGCAACCGCCGATGTTCGGCGCCCTCCATACAGAGGATGCTGCGGACGACGCGGTCCCACAGCTCACCTGATGTGATGCCGTGCGCGGTGAGGTGAATGCCCGGCGGAATGCCGAATCGCGGGTCGCCGAGCACGGTGCGAGCAAGTTCGTAGGAGAGCACCTCCGGCCCCACGGGACCCAGCGCGATCGGCGCCACCTGCTGGGCAGCGCGGAACTGTGGATAGATCTCCTGAGGCGTGTCCGTGACGTCGTAGTTCAGCACCGGTAGATCGGCGTCAAAGACACTGGGCTTCGCCGTACCGACGGTCATGATGCCTCCCTGTCGCGGTCTCGATTTGCTCAAATCGGTTGGTAGGGCTTCAGAACGACGCCGATCTGGGCCGCACCGGTGGGCCCGGCTGGTTCCTCGCCGGGGTCGGGGATCATCGTCGCCGTACTCTTGTCGATGATCGTCGAGAGGTGGTCTCGCACTTTCTCGACGGTGAGGTCGGTGTCGGTGTATCCCGCAGTCTGGCCGAAAACGCGGAGGCCGACGTTGCCGGCGCCCGCTTCGAGGTTGGCTCCCGAGAGCTCGCAGGCCTCATGAGCCAGGTATGCGACGGCGGGGGACACCAGGCCGGTGGGGAAATGCGTTTCCATCAGCGAGGTGAAAGGCGAAGTCTCGTTGAAGTGGCGGATAGCGGTGGTGTTGGCGGCCGGTCCCAACGCGTTGACCTTGATACCGCACGCCGCGCCTTCGACGGCCAGTCCGCGGGTCAATCCGAAGATGCCGCTCTTGGCCGCACCGTAGATGGAAAGGTGCTCGATCCCGAACATCGCACCTGACGTGGTGTTCACGATCCGTCCATACTCTGCCTCACGCATGTGCGGCCAGGCCGCCCGGCACATCCACACGGTCCCCATCAGGTGCACGTCGATGACCGTGCGAATATCGGCACTGGAGATCTCGTCGAAATGCGCCATGAAGCAGACCCCGGCGTTGTTCACCAGGATGTCGAGCCGTCCCCACGTGTCCAGCGCCGTCGTCACTACACGGCGGGCGCCTTCTTCATCGGCAACGCTGTGTTGATCGGGAACCGCCTCGCCACCCGCGGCGAGGATCTGCTCGACGACCTGCTCCGCATTCGCCCGCATGGTTCCTCGCCCGTCGGGGCCCACACCAAGGTCATTGACCACCACTTTGGCTCCGCGCTCGGCGAGCAGAGTCGCGTGGGACCGGCCCAAACTCGGGTCCTGGCCGCCGGCCCCGGTGACGATGGCAACCCGGCCATCGAACCGAAGTTCGCTCATGACAATCCTTTTCGTGACTTCTTACGGCAAGTTGGTCGACAGGAAAGTTAAGGGCAAGCCGAACACCGATAAGTCGATTTCCTCAAGGTAATTGCCCTCGCCCTCGAAGCCTTGGCGGAAGCGTGTGGTCGAACCGTATCGCTTGGCGATGTCCTCTGCCTCCGACGCTTCGGGAACCTGCACCACTACCGTGAAAACCCCATCACCATGACTCGCCAGGAATTCGGTCACCGAAGCAGCCACGGTGGCGGTGGATCCCGGGTTCGGACTGATCAGCTCGATGCCTCGGTTCCAATCCAGGAGCACTCGAAGCCCCAGTTCGTCCAGATTGATCTCGTCGAAGCTGAAGCCAAGCTCTGTAAATAGCTGTCCCACAGCCTCATGCCGCTCACGTGCTACCGCGAAAACGACGTGATGCAGCCGCGACGGTGAATCATTCATCCGTGACCTCCGGGCAGGATCGGGAGCGGGTCGGGGAGCCGGACGTGTGTCATCGGCGGCCGAACTCTACGGGAAGACTTGTGGGCCCGCTCATGCCGAGCATCGGCTTCCACGGTGCCGGTCCGATGCGGCGGGCGGCGGGCAGCCGGCGCGCCAGGATCTTGAGTCCTTCGGCCAGCTCCAGCCTGGCCAGGTTCGCTCCGAGGCAATAGTGCACGCCGCCGCCGAATGTCAATACCGCAGGCGCCTCCTTGCGGGTGATGTCGAAACGGTCGGAATCCTGATAGACGTCGGGATCGCGGTTGGCTGCAAAAGAATTCACAAATATGTAGGCGCCACTGGGGAAGGTATATCCGTCCAACTCGACGTCTTCGTTTACGGTGCGGACCGTGTTGCACACGGCGGGCGAGTGTCGCATGCTCTCCTCGACCGCCGGCACGGCGAGTTCGGGGTGCTCGCGCAGCATCGCCCACTGCTCCGGGTGATCGAGGAGCACCTGCACGGAGGCGGCCAGCTGGTTGCGCGTGGTATCCGTTCCAGCAAGCAACAATCCGGCCACCGTCATGCGAAGTTCGTCGGCGTTGAGCCGGTCGCCGTCGTCCTCGGCGCGGATGAGATCAGAGAGCAAGTCGTCGGTCAGGCGGTGTCGTCGTTCGGCGACCATGTCATCGACATAGGCGTCGAGCTCGGCCCAACCGCGAAGGATCGCGGGCATTTCGTCGGCGAGATCCACCGAAAAGTTGACCATTTTGAAGATGGCTTCGGCCCATCGTGAAAACTGTGCCCAGCTCCCACGTGGCGCACCGAGTAGCGCGCAGATGATCGGGATCGGATAGTGGCGGGCAATATCGGTGACAATGTCGCAGCGGCCGGCGTCGGCTACGCCATCGACCAGTTCGTTGAGCACTTCGCCGATAGTGTCGTGCAGACGCGCGGTCGCCCGCGGGGTGAATGCCCTCGAGACCAGGCTCCGCAGTCGATGATGTTCGGCGCCTTCCACGCAGATGATGCTGCCGACGACTCTGTCCCAAAGCGGGCCCGAGGTCACGCCTTGCGCGGCTAGGTGAAGACCCGGGGGAATGATGAATCGGGTGTCGCGGAGAACGGTGCGCGCGAGCTCGTAAGAGAGGATCTCGGGTCCGAACGGGCCGAGTGCGATTGGGCCGCGTAGCTGCGCTGCCCGGATGCGGGCGCAGACCTCGTGCGGCGATTCCGTCATGTCATATTCGAGCGTCGGAAGTTCCGCGTCGAAGACACTGGGCGCACCGGTGGTTGCGGTCATTACATCCACGTCCTCTCAGCCACCTGCCAGCACTCCCCGCGGAAGGAGCAGCGGCAGGTCGTTGTAGGTGGCGATGCCGGGCGGAGCGGCGACCACGGCAGGTATCGCGTTGATCGCCGGCATGGCGGTGATGGTGAGACCCAACATGATGTAGTCATCCAACGTCTCGCCCTGAAAGTCTGGCGGCGGAAGGAAGCTCAGCGTCGTCTTGATCGTCGGTTGGCCTTGCACCTCAATGGTGTAGCCCATGTCCAGTGGCCAATCCGGATCCAGCGTTTGACCCTTGCGCCACCGGCCGCGGATTTCGATGATGTCGCGGCCGCCGAAAATTCCTTTCCAACGGACGTCTACGCCGGCGACACATCCTTTTGCGATCGTCCAGTCGCCGGGTAGCTCAAGATCCTCGGTGGTCTGGGCATACTCGACCTCGCAACGCACTTCGTCGAGCTCCACACCGAGAGCGTCGGCGACCAGCAGCACAGCGTCCCGGAAGACGCCGGACCCCTTCTCGGTGATGGCCGGCAGATCTGCCTGGTCGATGGGATAGCCGAAGCCCATGGGCATTTCGGTCTCGGGGGAGTTGTAGATGGTGGTGTCAGCGGATTCCAGCATTGACACCTTGTCCACTCGGTCCGAGAGGCCTGCCGACACGATTGCGAACAGTTGGATGAAACCGGGGTTGATGCCGCTGCCGAAAATGGTCGACCCGCCATGCTTACAGGCAACGGCGATGCGATCGCGTCCCGTGCCGAGGAAGTGGCCGGTGACGAACCCGGCCGTACCCACCACGTTGATACCCGCTTCGAGGATGCGGACCAGCTCATCGACATCGGCGAACATCGGGTTGTAGACCACACAGTCCGGCTTGAGCGCGAGCAGCGCCTCAATGTCGTTGGTGGCCTTCACATCCAGGGGTTCGATCCCGCACAGCTCGCCGACGTCGCGCCCGACCTTCTCTGGCGACCAGGCGTAACATCCGACGAGCTCGAGTGTCGGGTTTGCGGCTATCGCCCGCACCGAACTCGTGCCGACGTTACCGGTCGTCCACTGAACGACCCGATAGGTCACGGGTGCGGCGCCGCGTGCTGTTGGGCCGCCTGGCGGGCGAGCCGTTCGTTGTGGATCCTGACCAATTCGCGGAACCCAAGCCTGTGGTACTTCGGTATTGGCTGGATGCCCCACACGTCCTGCGCGGTGGCCTTACCTTCGGCGCCCTCCGGCGGCCCGAAGGGCGGGTACGGGTACTTGCACTCCAAGGTGTCGTTGGAGTATCTGATCTTCAGCAGCTCACTGCAGATCTGCGTGAGACTCAGGGTCGGGTAGCCGTAGTAGACCGCCATGAACGGCAAGGTGAATGCACCTTCGATGACCAGGGCGACCAGGCACACCAGCACCGCCCGTTTGATCCATTTGTGCATTCGCGCGTAGTACGGCGTGGTCCCCGGCTCGAGGCCAGCGGTGGGTTCTTGCTCTTCGGTGGGCGACGGTGCGGTCATGGCGTTGCTCCTTAAGCCTGTTCAGTCGGAGAAGATTTCGCGGTTGACGGTGTGCAGGTACGGGATGGCGAGGAAGGGGGTGATGTAGAAGATGTCGTAGAGCCACCAGCCGATGACCGGGAACACCACACCGGCGTACCGAACGTCGGCGAACATCGTCATGTTGAACACGTACGCGGACCAGATCACCACGCCCATCCAGCAGGTGACGACCATCCACTGATGGCCCCAGCGCTTCATCTGCAGGAACCCGATCGCCGCGGCCACCCGCATCGAGAACACCGTGAGGATCAGCCCCGCCACATAAGCCTTTTCGCCAGGTCCCGCCGCACCGCCGATCCAGAGCTCGTTGTAGTGCCAGAAGTAGCCGGCATCAAACATGTTGCCCCACCCAACCATCAGCACCCGGTTGATCAAGGTGTGGTTGGCGACCAGGTCCAGGGCCCAGCCGAGACTGTTGAGCATTCCGTCGATCAGGACCAGATAACCGATCAGGGTGACGATCATGGGCCGGACCGATAAGCCGGCCCGCAGTGCTTGGCGCTGCAGCCACACCCCACGCATGAAGGTGGGGAATCCGATGAGCCCCGGAGCCCACATGCCCATCAGGGCGGCGCCGGTGATCATCCACTTGTCGGCGCGGCGCTGGGCTTGGCGGGACTCGTCGTGGTGATCCTCGAGGCTGACCGACCCGTCGGCGCCGGCCGGTCCTGCTTCCGAATGCCGTTTGAGCAGAGGCAGATTCACAGATCCCACCACCCTCGGGCGAACGACATGTACAGCTGGATGCCGAACATCACCAGCAGGTAGCCGTAGATGAAGATTTGGAAGACGATGAGCGCCCGTTTGCGCTTCTGTTCCTGTTGGTCCATGCCGGACTCCTTTCTTAGGGGGTTGCGCTCGGGGCGTCGGTGGCGGCCAGGCTGGCTGCCGCAACTTCGCGTAGACCGTCGGTGACCGCGCCGTCGGTACTCAGTGGCGCGAGTATGCACGCGTCGGCAGCTTCCAGTTCGGTTGCGCCGGCGGCGATCAAGTGCGCGGCCGTGACCAGCACCCTGGTCGACGGCGGCTCGAAGTGAAAGGCTTCGTCGGCAGTGCGGATGGCAACCGCGCATTCGACCAACCGCCGTGCCGTTGCGATGGGAATCCCGGCTTCGGCGACAATCACCTCGGCCTCCCGCTCGGGCGGCAGATACCTCATCGTGAGTGTGACGAACCGTTGGCGGAACGACGGTTTGAGCTCCTTGAGCGAGCTGCGATATGCCGGGTTGTAGGAACACACCAGCATGAAGGTGTCCGGCGCGGTCACGACTTCGTCGGCTCGGTCGAGGTACAGCGACCGGCGGTGATCGGTGAGCGAATGCAGGATGGCCAATGAGTCGTGGCGGGCTTCGACGACTTCGTCGAGGTAGCAGATCGCGCCAGCTTTGACGGCCCGGGTCAGCGGGCCATCGGTCCAGACCACGTCGCCGCCGGTCACCATGAAGCGGCCGACGAGATCGGAGCTGGTGAGGTCGTCGTGGCAACTGATGGTGACGACCGCTCGTTGCAACAGCAGGCCCATGTGCTCGACGAAACGTGTCTTGCCGCATCCGGTCGGGCCCGTGAGCATCACGGGCATGTGCTGGCGGAAGGCCTGCTCGAACAGCTGGACTTCGTTGCCGTTCGCGAAATATATGTCGGTGGCGGCGTTCATGCGGCGACCAGTTCACGGTGGACGTGAGCCAACACCCTCGGGAGCTCCTCTACGCGTCGGATCCGTTGCGACCGTCGGGGCCCGAAGACCTCGGGAAGGGGATCAACCCGGGTCGGTCCGACGCCGACGTAATACATCGACACACCGGCGTCGTTCGCCTCCTCGACGGCGTGCGCGACGTCCGCCCAGGCGTAACGGCCCTCGTAACCCTCATCGGAGATGAGACCGTCGCCGATGACGATCAGCAGGCGCCGCTCGGAGGGCTGAGCCAGGAGCCGGCTCGTCAAATGGCGCAGTGGCGCACCGAGTCGCGTGTATCCCCGGGTGGACAGGCCCAGCCCGCTCGGCGGCACAAACCGGCGATCGTCGAAATCCTTCAGACACCGCACTTCGACTCGATGCCGAGTGTTGCCGGTGAACACAAAGACACCATGACGCTCGCGGGCCAGCGTCATGGCCCGCGAAAGCGCATCGGCACAGGCCAGTTCGAGTTGGAAAACTCGACCGCCGTGAACCCCTAACGACGAACTGCCGTCGAGCAGCAACGCTGTGGCGACGTCACGGCTGCTGGGCAGCAAGTCGCGGAAGAGCCGCGGCTCCTTGGCCTCGCCGGTAGACAGGTCGATGTAGTGGTTGACGTATTGGTCGACATCGAGGTCGGATCCGTCTTCGAGGCGGTTGGTCATCGCACGATGGGTGTGTTCTTCGAACCACTTGCGTACGTCGACGGCAACCGGCACCGGACGGCGAATGCGGCGGCCATCCGCATGCTCGATAACGGCGACGTGGTCGTGCATGAACTGCTTTGTCCACATGTTCCATTCGGGATAGGGGATACCGGGCCGGTGTTCTGGCGTGACGTCGAAATCGTTGTCCTGCGGCCGGCTCGGGGGCGGCAGGTTGGGATTGCGGACGCCTCCATCGCCGCCGACGGGAACTGAGTACGGCCGCGGCAGCCGTTTCTGCGTGCTAGTCCAGGGCATCCGGCCAAAGCTGCGGCGTAACTTGTCGGTCAAGCCATGCGGCGCCGTATAGGCCAGCGGCAGGTGGCCCAGCAGTGGGTGGACCGTCAATGCCTGGCCGGTGGTCGCCAACGCGATTGCCCGGCTGAGCATTTCCGCGGCATCCATGTCACCGGCTTCGGCGTGGACCTCCGGGAGTAGTCGTTGGACCTCGGGGAGCAGGCCTGGCCACCGCGACGCGATCCAGCCGAGCGCGACACCGGCTTCGACAAGCGTGAGCGCGCGCAGTTCGCGAGCGGACAGCTCGTTCAGGCGGTATTCGGTGATCCGCTCTTTCGACGGCGAACATTGCAGGGCTACGCCGCATGTCAGGGTCCTGCGTGTCCAGTCGGGCTTTGAGAGATCGGGGGCGGGGTAGGGCACATGAACGAACGTGAGCGCTGCATTCAAACCGAAGCCACGACGATCACCGGTGACGAGCCGGACGCCCTCGCGACGCTGCTCACTGAGTGCGACCGCCGTCACGGAGCAACTCCGTTCCAGCGCCATCGCGTGGGTTTCGGAGGGCTCAGCCATGGTCTGACTCTCGCGCAGGCAGGTCGCCCGGTCCGTGGGCCGCGCTCAGAACGTTCCGATGTTGGAGAACATCCAATACCAGAACCAGATAATCAGCCCGGTGCCGCCCCACGCGGCGACGTAGCGAAGGATCTCCCACAAATAATCCACGATCTGACCTCCTGAGTGACGGACTCTCCAGCTTTTTGATTGAAGTCAACGGCAATGTCCCGGCCAATCAGTCTGCCTGGGCTCGATTGAATATCGAAATGCCCGCTGGGACTGGTGAAGTCCGTTGCGGCAGGTTCGAAGAACCGGGAGTCGTCCAGTGATAGTGGTCATTGAGGAACTCGCAATCCGTATTCAGTCGGAGAAGATTTCGCGATTGACGGTGTGCAGGTAGGGGATTGCGAGGAATGGAGTGATGTAGAAGATGTCGTAGAGCCACCAGCCGACGACTGGCAAGACGACACCGGCGAAGCGCACGTCGGCGAACATGGTCATGTTGAAGACGTAGGTAATCCAGATCACCACGCCCATCCAGCACGTGATGACCATCCATTGGTGACCCCAGCGTTTCATCTGCAGGAATCCGATGGCAGCGGCGATTCGCATGGTGAAGACGGTCAGGATGAGACCGACTTCCATGGCTTTTTCACCAGGTCCGGCCGCGCCTCCGACCCACAGCTCGTTGTAGTGCCAGAAGTAACCGGCGTCGAACATGTTGCCCCACCCGTTGAGCAGCACGCGGGCCAGCAGAGTATGGCTTGCCACCAGGTCGAGTGCCCACCCCACAGTGTTGATGGCCGCGTCGATGATGACGAGATAGCCGAGCAACGTGACCAGCATCGGCCGAACGGAGAGGCCATCTCGTTGGGCCCGGCGCAGCAACCGCACTCCCCAGAGGAACAGCGGCAACCCAAAGACGCCCAGGGCCGCGGTCCCGATCAGGAGACTGCCCGAAATAAGCCATTTGTCGGCCTGACGCTGCGCTAGTTGTGACCGTTCCAAGTGCTCGTCGAACGTCAGCCCCTTTGCGGCGCAGCCGCTTTCCGCCGAGGCCCTTGCGACGCCGCCGGCAGTGTGCTGTTGCAGCTTCGGCAGATTCACAATCCTCCGCGTCATCGAGGCCGATTGGGTACGCTCGTGAACTATAACAGACTGACTATAGTCAGCGTGGAGTGCCGGCCCGGGTGCGCGGGAGAGAGTAGGCAATATGGCAACGGCATCCGCGGATGCCGCTATGGGCTGGACTACTGACTCAACGTGATGACTGAGTTCGAGGTAGCGATCGACAACGTGCGTCGCGTTTCCATGACGAATGTCGACAGATACTCCCACGTGCCGGTAAGACGACTATCACCGGCGTGAGGCGTCAGTGAGCTAAGGGTGGCAGCATGTTCGCCGGCGGAATGTCCTCCAGGGCAACCAGGCCCGCTGGGGCTTCGCACACCCAGTTGATCGCGTTCAGGACGCGCGCTGCGGTCGACATGCATGCGGCGTCAGTGGAGTCCAGCAGCGGATGAGATACATGGGTGTTGATTTCCACCCGAGGGTCTCCCTCGACGGTTACTCGGTGAACCCCGGTGAGACCTTCTGGCGGGTAGACCCAATCGGGTCCTGCAGCGTTTGTGAGCCGAGTGACGTGTTCGATGGTGATCACCGGCTCCCCGTTGAGGACGCCTTCGACAGCGAATCGAACAGCGGCCCGACCTCCCGGATCGACGGTCATCATCGTGCATACAATCGGCTCTGGGGTGTACCAACTTTCGGTTCGTTGACGCGTTTCGTCGAGCTCTATCCCCATCAGGTCGGCCAGCCTACGTACCTGCCCGCCCCACATGAAATCTACGATCCCCGGTTGAAATAGCAGAGGTGGATCGTCGTCGGGCACCTTGTTAAAGCCCATTCCCTCACCGGTGAACTCAGCATCGTCATAGTTTCCGTAGTCGAATATCTCTTGCACCGTTACCGAGCGCGCACAGGTCACCAGGCTCAGAGCTGCGTGAGTGAGAGTATCTGCCGAGAAGCCGGGATCGACCCCATTGACGTATAGCGACGAGTTGCCCTTCTCGCACGCCTGGATCAGAGGATCCCGTATCCAGTCCTGCGCGTAGATTGGTGCCACCAGCCAGACCAACGAGCTCCCAACGACGTTGGTGCCAGCGGACAGGAATTGCGACATCTGATCGATTACTTCCATCGGCCGGGTTTCGGCCTGCGGCGTGAAGACGACGCAGTCCGCCCCTAGGTCGACAAGTGTGTCGATGTCGTCCGTCGCGATAACGCCTGTGGCTTCGCTCATTGCGCAAAGTTCGGCGGCATCGCGGCCGACCTTCTCGGGGCTGGCGGCGTGCACGCCGACCAGTTCGAGATCTGGTCGTTCAATGATTGTCTTCAGCGAGTGTCGGCCGACATTGCCTGTCGAGAACTGGATCACCCTGCGCACTGCTTGCCTCCATTCACTCCCGTCGCGGCCAATCGCCTGCGTCTTGTTCGACCGGTCAGTCCGGTGCTGCTAGTCGGCGACGCCGATCAAACCGAGCCTGGAAAACGTGTCCCGGACGCCTTCCTTCCAGTGCTGCGAGCACTTGCCGATGAGTTGCTCACGGCGGGTGTTGTCTGACCAGAAGCTGTCGAAACTGACGGGCGACTGGACAAAACTTGCGGTCACCCCCGTGAGTTCGGCGACGTATTCACCCATCTGCTGGTCCGTGACGGGGTCATCTCCGCCCCAGTTGACGATCGTCGCAGGGACAGTGGCGATTTCAAGCAGCTTGTGCGCTTGGTCGGCGATGTCGACGCCTCCGATGGGTGACCCGATGTTGTGGTAGCCCAACGGAGTGAGCCAGGGTTGTCCACCCTTAAAGGTCTGGTATTGCATGACGGGAAGCCCACCATGGCCCGTCCAGCTGTATCCAACGTTCATCCGGGCGATGGTGGTGGGGAGGTCCAGCATACGTGCGGCGGCGCGAACGCTGCCCTCGGAGGTGATCTTTGCGATCGGATAGACCTCGGCATAGCTGGCGAGACCGCCGAGCGGGTCGGTCTCCGCGTAAGCGTGGTTGGGATGATCTGCATGAGGTTTATAGACACACGTGCTGGAGACGTGAAGAAACGCCTTTGCCCTGCGGCAGTGCTGCATCAGCAGCGCAGATCCTTCTGCGTTGTTGGTAATCGCTTGGTCGTAGTCAGGGCTGAGGTTCAGGGCCGAATGGACCACATGGGTGAAGTCGTCCGGCAGCAACGAGTTGTCGCCCGTGTCCATATCCCATACACAAGTCTTGATTCCGAGCGCCTCGAGTTCGGCCCTTCGGTCTGGATTGCTGAACCGCGCCGCGATCCACACCTCATTGTGCTTGGCGAAGTCCTCGGCAATCGGGCCGGCGATCTGACCTGTGCCTCCGGTCACGAGGATCTTGCGGTCTTGCAGCATGCAGCAACCCCTTCGCTCGCCGATGAATCACATAGCTCACTGACTGTACTCAGTAAAGGTGCACAGTCGTCAAGGGAAAAGCTTTTCAAATTAGCTTGAGTACCACTTCGTTGGCGGCTCTCGCGGCCGAGCGGGTCTGGGCATATGCTACTGACAAGAGTCAGGCGGTAATCGTTGACACCGATGTTGGCGAGGTGCCTACGCTCAGCCGCTAAGGCTTGGTGAATTGTCTGCGAGCTAGCCTCTGCGGCCGGCATGATGCTGCCGGCAAAGAGCCCGCTCGTTCGTCATGACGTTGTCGGGGCATGCAAAGGAGTAGCAATGACGCTGACCCAAGAATCAACAGTCACGGGAAAATCGCCGGCCGAGCAGAAGTATCGCGTTATCCAATGGGGCGTCGGCAACGTCGGAACGGTGGCGCTCCGCCATTTTGCCCATAACCCGGCCTACGAACTGGTCGGGGTGCTCTGCAATCGTCCGGAGAAGGTCGGCAAGGACGCCGGCGAGCTTTGCGGCAAACCACCGACTGGAGTGCTCGCTACCGACGACAAGACGGCCATCGAGGCTCTCGATGCGGATTGCGTGTTCTACGCGCCGTTGTGGTCTGATCCCGACGAAGTCTGCCGCCTGCTGCGCGGTGGGAAGAACGTGGTCGCGTCGGGCGGCGCGTGGTGGTACCGAACCGAGCACAGTCAGACGGATATCGACAAGATTCACGCCGCGTGCCTCGAGGGCGGCACATCGTTCCACGCAGGTGGCGTTAATCCCGGTTTCGCGGGCGACCTCCTTGTCCTGACGTTGGCCCGGATCGTCAGCCAAATCGACACCATCCACATCTACGAGGTCGTGAATTTCGGCAGGGACACCCTGAAGTACTTGTTCGAGATGGGGATGGGCAGCGATCCGGCCGGTTTCGAGGACGGCCCGAACCTGCTGGGGCAAGCCTGGCCGCTGTTCGCACAGTCGATGGCAATGATCGTCGAGCACATGGGCAAAACGGTCGAAAGGTACACGACGGAGGTGGAACTCGGTGTCGCCACGCGGGACATCCCCTTCGAAGGAGGGGAGACCAGCGACATGCCGGGCTTCAAGGGAGTGATCAAGGCGGGTACCGTCGCCCGCCAGCATCACAAGTGGACAGCGTGGGTGGAGGGTCGGCCGCTCATCGTGTTTCACGAGATCTACACGATGGACACCTACGATGCTATTGAGCCACAGGAGGATTGGCCTCAGCACTATCACTACCGCATCGTGATCGAGGGTGACTCATCCACGGAGCTGATCCTCCAAGGGGCGCAGGACCCTGGCGGCGGCTACGCGTTGCCCGGCTACACCTGGACCGCGATGGGACCCGCGAACGCGATCCCCGCCGTCTGCGACGCCCCGCCGGGCTTCATGTCCCACAACGAACTTGGGCTCATGCCGCTGCGCGGGGTGATACGCCCGTGACGCGGGTCAGGGCTTGATGCTCCGCAATGTTCGTGCGACATAATCTTCCAGCAGACTGTGGCCAGTCGGCCAGTGGCTCGTGGTGATCAACAGAGCATAGAGACCCAGCAGGAAGAACACCGCACTGTTCATGGAATTGACGTCCGGGTCCGTCTCGCCGCGTTCTTGGCCAAGCGCGATCTCCTGGGCGACCAAGACGATCAAGGGGTGATCCCTGCCGTCTTCGGTTTGCGGTCGGGTTTGGGAGAAGTGCAGTGCGAGAAAGTCATTGAAGAGCAGATCGCCTAGCCGACGTTCCAATCCGACCACGAGGCGGACAGCTTCGTTCAAGGCTGAAGCCAGGTCGTGCTTGGATTTTAAGAATTGCGCGAACTGCTTGGCGATACGGTCCTCTTCGCGCCGCTCCAACTCGAGCAGAACATGCTCCTTGGTCGGGAAGTGAAAGAAGAAGGTTCCATGGGCGACGCCTGCTGCCGCCACAATGGTGCTGACGTCGGCTTCGGCCATCCCGGCCCTAGCGAACTCGGCGATGGCGGCGCCCATCAATCGCTCCTTCGTCTGCAGGCGCTTTGCTTCGCGCGCAGAGAGCCTGTCCGTTACGGCCATTTCTTTCCTCACAGTTGACTCGACTCATGCCAGAGCGCCGAGGCTAACCAGACCATTATGCCGTGTTCCGGCCAGAAAGGCTTGCATAACTTGGTCATTCTTGGACCATCCCTGGCACCGCGGATTCCGATCCTTGATCGTCATTGACTTTAGTCAGCAACGTTCATAGATTGAACTGCGCACATACCCCGCATGGTCAAAGGAGCCCGGCATGGCATTGGAGCAGTTCCGGCTCGATGGACAGGTCGCGATCGTCACTGGCGCCGGGAAGGGCGTCGGCGCGGGCATAGCGCGGGTCTTGGCGGAGGCGGGCGCCACGGTCGTCGGGACCGCACGTACCGAGGCGGATATCGTTGGCACGATTCAAGGCATCGAGGCCGCGGGCGGCAAGGGGCTGGCGCTCGTGGCCGACGCGATGAGTCGTCCCGACGGAGAGCGGGTCGTGAACGCCGCGATGGAGCGGTTTGGCCGCATCGACATTCTCGTCAACAATGTCGGTGGCTCGACCTATGCGAGGTTTCTGGACATCACCGACGAAGACTTTCGGCACACCTTTGACTGGTGTGTGACTTCGGCCTTCATCATGAGTCAGCTCGCTGCCCCGCACATGCTCAATGCCGGGCACGGTTCCATCATCAATATCTCGTCGGGCTCCGCGCGGTTCGGCATCCGCGCCCTGACTGCCTATTGCGTTGCGAAGGGCGGCCTCGAAGCGCTTACCCGCGCGATGGCACAGGAACTGGCACCGAAGATTCGCGTCAACGCCATCGCGCTGGGTTCGTTCGCCACCGACGGCCTGAAGGGCAGCCTGGATCTGATGCCCGGGTCGCTGGAGAAGATGCAAGAGGCCACACCGCTGCATCGGCTGGGCGACGTCGAGGACCTCGGGCGGCTCGCGGTATATCTCTGCACCCGCGATTGTTACGCAACCAACGCGACCTTCCACGTCGACGGCGGCATCGACTCCAACAATTCGCCGCTGCCGATACCCGACTACTGACCCGCGCCGCGATTGAACGCGCCATGATGGGTCATCACCCGCCGCTGGAAGGATGAGGGTAGCCGTGCGCAGAGTCATTCAGTTCTCCACCGGAAATGTGGGCCGGCACTCGTTGCGGGCCATCATCGGCAGACCGGACCTCGAACTGGTCGGCGTGCACGCCGCCAGCGCCGAGAAGATCGGCCAGGATGCAGCGCAGTTGTGCGGACTGGACAAGCCGACCGGCGTCATCGCCACCGACGACATCGACGCGCTGGTGGCCCTCGGCGCCGACTGCGTGGTTTACACGTCTCAGGGCGAAACTCGGCCGATGGAAGCCATCGAACAGATGGCCAAATTCCTTGCGGCGGGCATCAACGTCGTCGGCACGTCGATGGTCTGGCTGGTCACGCCTCGCCACGCCGACGACTGGCTGCGGGAGCCCCTGGAGCGGGCCTGTGCGGCCGGCAACACCTCGCTCTACGTCAACGGCATCGACCCCGGTTTCTCCGGCGATACGCTGGTGCACTCGGCGGCCAGCCTGACCACCCGCATCTCTTCGATCACCGTGCAGGAGATCTTCGACTACGGAAACTATGACGATGCCGAGTTCACAGGCGCGGCAATGGGATTCGGGACGACGCCGGACGACGACTCGCCGATGATGTTCCTGCCCGGGGTGATCGTGTCGATGTGGGGCGGTCAGGTCCGCAGCCTGGCGGATAATCTCGACATCAAACTGGACGACGTGCGCCAGCGCGTCGAACCTTGGTACACGCCGGAACGAATCGAATGCACGATGATGACGGTGGAGCCGGGACAGATGGCCGCGGTGCGCTTTGCCACCGAGGGCGTGATCGATGACAAGCCGGTGATCACGCTCGAGCACGTCACCAGGCTCACCCAGGCCGCGGCGCCGGACTGGGAGTTCCCGCCCGAGGGGCACACCGGCGTACACCGCGTCGTCGTGGAGGGCGAACCGCGGGTGGAAATCAACACCCACGTTTCTCACCCCCTGTTCGATTCCACTGATGCGGGCTGCATCTCGACGGCGGGCCGGGCCGTCAATGCGATCGACTGGGTGTGCCGCGCGCCCCAAGGACTGATCGGGGTGGAGGACATCCCGCTGTCCGCGACGATGCGTGGCCTGATGTGGAACGAGCGGTAGCCGGGTGACACCACATCCGGGACGTGTTGCCGGTAAACGCATTCTGATTACTGGTGCCGCCCGCGGGCTGGGGCGCAGCCACGCGCTCCGGCTTGCCGAGGAGGGCGCCGACCTGATCCTGGTCGACATCTGCCGATCTCTGCCCGAGATCGAATATCCCTTGGCCACAGAGCAAGACCTCGACGAGACGGTGCGGCTGGTTCGTGAGTTCGGCCGCCGCTGTGTGAGTCGGGTCGTCGACGTCCGCAACGAGGCCGAGCTCCGCGAGGCGGTCGATGACGGCGTCGCGGTTCTCGGCGGTTTGGATGGCGCCGTCGCCAACGCCGGTGTGCTGACGGTTGCGCCGTGGGACAAGACGACTCTCGAGGACTGGCGCACGGTGGTCGACGTGAACCTTATCGGCGTGTGGAACACGTGCGCGGCGGCCATACCCCACTTGCTTGACCAAGGCGGCGGCAGCCTGGTCAATATCAGCTCTGCCGGTGCCATCAAAGGCTTTCCGCTGCAGCTGCCTTACACAGCCGCGAAGCATGGTGTCGTGGGTTTGACCTTGGCGTTGGCCAACGAACTGGCCGCCCAGAATGTTCGGGTCAACTCGGTGCATCCGACGGGATCTCCCACCGGCATGATCCCGCCGTCGATCGGGGCCGCTCTGGGCGAATTGCGGCCCGACCTGATCCCCATCTTCGTCAATGCGATGCCCACCCCGGCCATCGAGCCCCTAGAGGTCAGCCACGCGGTCCTGTTCCTGCTATCCGACGAGTCCCGCTATGTGACGGGATTGCAGTTCAAGGTCGACGCCGGCGTAACGATCAACTGAATCGCCTACAACGGCCAGGTATTCGGCCCGACCTCGTAGCGCAGCGCCGCCGCCGGAGGCAACGGCAGCCGCTCATTGACCGATATCGCGTCGACAACGAGGGCGACATAACGCCGCCAGCCATCGCTACCCGCATCCATCGTCGACAGCACGCCGAAGAGCATCGCGACCAGGCGGGGTAGGTCGTCGCGGACCAGGTCGGCGCGGATGCTGCCGACTCTCTGACCTTCGCGGGCAAGGTCACCGAGCGCCTCGTTGAGCGAAACCGAGATGTCGGACGACAGTGACCCGGCCCGGCGTGCAGCGGTCAACAGGTTGTGTTCGCGGGCCCCCAGCGAGATCGCCGCTTCGATCAGTTGGGTGAGACCGCGTAGCGGGTCGTCGGCACGCCGGGCGTTGTCGATCACCGGCGTGAGGTCCTCGGCGATGCTTTGATCCAGGGCGGCCCGGACCAGGTCGGCCTTCGTCGGGAACCTGCGGTAGAGGGTTCGCTCACCGACGCCCGCGCGGCGCGCGACGGCCTCCACCGGCGCATCGGGCCCCAGCTCGCCATAGACGTCTCGCGCCGCGCGCAGGATGCGCTCGACATTGCGCGCCGCGTCCGCCCGCAACGGCCGGTCCTCAACCGCGGTCATCCCGACAGCCTAACTGACGGTTGACTGCCAACTAGCGTGGCTCTACGCTTTACAACTGGCAGACATCTGACACTTAATGGGAAACGCGGTTTATGTCAATATCTTTCGAGACCTCCGACTCCTGCTCCGACGCCGAGCTCCCGGTGCTGCCGGTGCCGCGGGCCGCGCACTGCCCGCTCGCGCCCCCGCCCGAGTTCGCGGAGTGGCGGGAACAACCCGGGCTACGAAAGGCGATGTTCCAGGGCAACCCGGTCTGGGTGGTCAGCCGCTACCAGGACATCAGGGCGGCGCTGGTGGATCCGCGCTTGTCCGCGAAGACCATTCCGGACTCGATCATGCCAACGGACGCCGACAACAGGGTCCCGGTGATGTTCGCGCGGACCGATGATCCCGAGCATCACCGATTACGGCGCATGATGACGAGCAACTTCACCTTCAGGCGTTGCGAATCGATGCGGCCGCATATTCAGGAAATGGTCGACCACTATCTCGGCCAGATGATCGGCAGCGGTGCGCCGGCCGATCTTGTACGTGAATTCGCCTTGCCGGTGCCATCGATGGTGATCGCACTGCTGCTGGGGGTGCCGCCCGAAGACCTCGAAATCTTTCAGCACAACACCACGACCGGGCTTGACCAGAAGTCCACCGATGCCGAGAAGGGCCAGGCGTTCGGGGCCATGTACGCCTACATCGAGGAGTTGGTGCAACGCAAGGAACGTGAACCCGGCGACGACTTGATCAGCCGCCTGGTCACCGAATACGTGGCGACGGGCCAACTCGACCATGCCACCACGGCGATGAACTGCGTGATCATGATGCAGGCCGGCCACGAAACCACCGCCAACATGATCTCGTTGGGAACGGTTGCGCTGCTGGAACATCCCGACGTGTTCGAGCGACTCGGCCAAACCGACGATCCTGCGGTCATCGCGAACGTCGTCGAAGAGCTCATGCGCTACCTGAGCATCGTGCACAGTCAGGTCGATCGCGTGGCGACCGAGGATCTGATGATCGGTGGTCAGCTGATTCGCGCCGGGGAGTACGTCATGATGAGCCTGCTCGCCGGGAACTGGGACGCCGAATTCGTCGACAATCCCGAATCCTTCGATGTCGGCCGAAACGCCCGCGGGCACTTGGGCTTCGGGTACGGCGTGCACCAATGCATCGGAGCGAACCTGGCCCGCGTCGAGATGCAGGTCGCGTTCGCCACGCTGGCACGCCGACTACCCGGGCTCAAACTGGCGGTGCCGCCGGAGGAACTGAGGTTCAAAGAGGCCAACATCTACGGGATGAAAGAACTTCCGGTGAGCTGGTAACGATGTCGACGAACGAGCTGCGATTCGACGATCAGGTTGCCGTAATCACCGGCGCCGGTGGCGGTCTGGGCAGGCAGTACGCGCTGTTGCTGGCCTCCCGCGGTGCGCGCGTCGTCGTCAACGACACCGGTGGGTCGGTGACCGGGAATGGCTCCGACGTCGAGGCCGCGAGCGTCACCGCAGGCGAGATCCGCGAACGCGGCGGCGAGGCCGTCGCCGACACCCACAGCGTGACGAGTCCCGAAGGCGCAGAGGCGATTATCGACACCGCCGTGCGCACCTGGGGACGCGTGGACATCCTGATCAACAACGCGGGCATCGTCGGTGACGCGCCGTTCGAAGACATGACCGCCGATCGGCTCCAACCCCTACTCGACGTCCACCTGAACGGTGCGTTCTACGTGACGCGGCCCGCGTGGCGGGCCATGCGCGAGCAGCGCTACGGCCGGGTGCTCAACACCTGCTCGGCCGCCGGAATCCTTGGCGCCGAGCACATGAGCAACTACGGCGCCGCGAAAACCGGGTTGATCGGCTTCACCCGGGTGCTGGCTGCCGAGGGGGCCGAGCACGGCATCAAGGTCAATGCCATTGCGCCGATCGCCTACACGCGGATGCTGACCCACTCCCTCGACGGCGCGACCGGCCGGCCCGCCGTGGAAAATGACGCGGCGGCACAGGCGGTATTGGATGACCTTGTGGGCCAATACCTTCAGAAGCTGGACCCGGCACACGTCGCGCCGGTGGCCGCCTTCCTGACGCACCGGGATTGCCCGGTCTCCGGCGAGATCTACACGGTGGGCGCCGGACATGTCGGGCGTTTCTTCATCGGCAGGACAAAGGGCTTCTATGATCCGGCGCTGTCGATCGAGGATGTGCGTGACCATCTCGACGAGATCCGCGACGAGGCCGGCTACACGGTTCCGGGCGGGCCCGCCGACGAGATGGCCGAGCTGTTCGCGACCATCGCCACCCAGGGGCTCAGCAGGTGAACGCCGTGCCGACGCCATCCGGCGCCGGCCCCGACCGTAGGCAGCCGAACGGCTCGATGCCGGCGGGACTCAATCGTGCGGCCGACTGGTGGGCGTAGTTCACGCAATACAGCCCGGTTTGATCGGCGCGGCAACGATAGTCGCCGAATGACAGCGAATCACCGTTCGCCAGTTCCGAACCGTTGCCGTTGAGGAACGGACCGGGATCGGCGCGCGACGAACCCACCTGCAGGTTCACGCCGTCGAAGGTCACCCAACCGCCCTGCCAGTCGCCGTAGGACGTCGGGGGCGCGGGCGGTGGATTGGTCAGGTTCACCAGGCAGACCAGGGCGCTACCCGTGTGCTTGGAATCTGTCAGGCAGGAGACTTTGCCGGCCACCGCCATGAAGGCGATGTCTGCGCCGAGTGGCGTGGTCGCACCGTCGCGCATCGCGCTGTGATAGTGACCTGGATCCGCGGGGTGGCCCGCCTCGATCCACCCGATGACGTCGGAGATCGGGGCCTTGGCTGCCGGCGCGGCCGACGGGGCCGGTGGTTTGTTTCCCGACGGAGTGGTGGACGCGCTCGTGGAAGTCTGAGTTTGCTGCGACTGGCCGCCGACCGTGTGAGAACACCCGGCGATCAGTAACGAGGCTGCGAGCAGCGCGGCAATCCGCATCCAGTCAGGCTAACCGCCATGCCCGAAAAATAACGCGCTGCGCGCGCGTTACGCCCGTCATGTCGGCTACCGTCGGGTTATGCATGAGCGCACTGTCCGCGCACGCACGACGATCGGCACTGTGGAAGGCTTCACCCGCGACGGCGTCAACCGCTGGCGATCCATCCCCTACGCCCGGCCCCCGGTCGGATCCCTGCGATTGCGGGCGCCCCGGCCCGCGCAACCGTGGTCGGGTGTGCGGCACTGCCACGGCTTCGCCAACTGCGCACCCCAAGAGCGTCGCTACACCCTGCTCGGGGTTGGCCGCTACCAGCCGATGGGGGAGGACTGCCTCACCCTCAACGTCGTCACCCCCCAGGCCCCCGCCGACGAGCCGCTGCCCGTCATGGTCTTCATTCACGGCGGCGGCTACATCCTGGGCAGCTCGGCCACGCCGCTGTACGACGGCGCGGCGCTGGCGCGCCGCGGTTGCGTGTACGTGTCGGTGAACTACCGGCTTGGCGCGTTGGGATGCCTGGACTTGTCGTCGCTTTCGACGCCGGACATCCCCATCGACAGCAACTTGTTCCTGCGCGACCTGGTGATGGCGTTGCGCTGGGTGAAAGACAACATCTCCGCGTTCGGTGGCGACCCGGACAAGGTCACGATCTTCGGGGAAAGCGCGGGCGCGCACATCACCGCGACCTTGCTGGCGGTGCCCGCCGCCGAGGGCCTGTTCGCCCGGGCCATCTCGGAGAGCCCGGCCGCCGGTATGGTGCGGTCGCGGGAGACCGCCGCGGAATTCGCGACGCGCTTCGCCGCGTTGCTGGGCGCGCGTCGCCCGCAGGACGCCGCCGAGGCGCTGATGCAGGCGTCCCCGGCGCAACTGGTGGACGCCCAACACCGGCTGATCGACCAGGGCATGGAGGACAGGCTGGGCGCCTTCCCGATCGGTCCGGTCGCCGGCGACGACGTCGTGCCCATCGATCCCGTCGAGGCGATGCGCGGCGGCAGGGCGC
The DNA here is from genome assembly GCA_963850895.1 of uncultured Actinomycetota bacterium. Taxonomy (GTDB): domain Bacteria; phylum Actinomycetota; class Actinomycetes; order Mycobacteriales; family Mycobacteriaceae; genus Mycobacterium. The sequence goes on from CAWKNK010000025.1 coordinate 113,422, forward strand.
ACCGGGTGCCGCTCATCGTGGGCACCAACGCCGAAGAGGGTCGCCTGTTCACCCGCTTCCTCAAAATGCTGCCGACCAATCAAACGATGATCGAGGAGCTGCTGGCCGACACGGAACCGGCTGCGCGTGAACGCATTACCGCCGCCTACCCGGATTACCCCGCGCCGTCGGCATGCATCCAGCTCGGCGGCGACTTCGCCTTCGGCTCGGCGGCCTGGCAGATCGCCGAGGCCCACAGCGCGCACGCGCCCACCTACCTCTACCGGTACGACTACGCTCCGCGCACGCTGCGCTGGTCGGGCCTGGGCGCGACCCATGCCACCGAGCTGCTGGCCGTCTTCGACGTCTACCGCACCCGATTCGGCGCCCTGTTGACCGCCGCCGCCGATCGGCGCGCCGCGCTGCGGGTGAGTAACCAGGTTCAACGGCGGTGGCGGGCCTTCAGCCACTCCGGTGCGCCGGGCGACGACTGGCCCACCTACACCACCGCCGACCGTGCCGTCATGGTCTTCGACCGCAAGAGCCGCGTCGAGTTCGATCCACATCCCCACCGCCGGATTGCCTGGGATGGCTTCTCCCTGGCGCGGTGACCTGGCACGCTGACCCTCATGCATGCCGATACCGCGCAAGTCATCGAACGACCCGGCGACCTCACCACCGCATGGCTGGAAACGGCGATCGGCGCGGGACCCATCGCCGATTTCTCCGTTGAGCGCATCGGCACCGGGCAGATGAGCGAGTGCTACCGCGTCCGGCTCAGCTACGCCGATGGCGCGCCGGCCCCCGGCAGGCCCGAGTCGGTGGTGCTCAAGGTGGCGGCCACCGACCCGGTGAGTCGCCAAACGGGGCTGGCTCTGGGCCTCTACGAGCGGGAGGTGCGCTTCTACGGCGACATAGCGCCACGCCTGGGCGGACCGATTGCGCCCTGCTACCACGCCGCCGTCGACACCTCGACGGGCGCGTTCGATCTACTGCTGGGCGACGCCGGCCCGGCGGTCGTCGGGGACGAAATCGCGGGCGCGACAGCCGAACAGGCGCACCTCTGTGTCGTCGAGCTGGGGCGGCTGCACGGTCCGCTGCTCGGCGACACCGCGCTGGCCGAAGCGCCGTGGCTGAACCGTGAATCGCCGCTCAACCAGGCGATGATCGCCCCTCTGTACGCCGGGTTCATCGACCGCTACGGCGACCAGATCGCGCCGGAGCACCGCATGGTGTGCGAACGGCTGGTTGCGTCCTTCGACGGCTACCTGGCCGCCGAATCGGCCCCGGACCGCGTCCGGGGCCTGCTGCACGGTGACTACCGGTTGGACAACTTGTTGTTCGGCACCGCCGGGGCCGACCGCCCGTTGACGGTCGTTGATTGGCAGACGGTTTCCTGGGGGCCGGCCCTGACCGACCTGTCGTATTTCCTCGGCTGCGCGCTGCCAACGCAGGATCGTCGGGAGCACTACGACGCGTTGCTGCGGGCCTACCACGAGGCATTGGGGCCGGCGGCGCCCCTCACGCTCGCCGACGTCGCCGAAGGCGTTCGCCGACAGACCTTTTTCGGCGTGATGATGGCGATCGTCTCCTCGATGCTGGTGGAGCGCACCGAGCGCGGCGACCGGATGTTCATGACGATGCTGCAACGGCACTGTGATCATGTGCTCGATACGGACGCGCTGGCGACGCTGCCGGTCGCGCAGGCACCCGAACCCTTGCAACCTTCGGAGGAGGACGAACTTGCGCACGCTCCGACCGCCGAACCGCTGTGGAGCGAGAGCTGGTACGCCGACTTCGCCGACGTGGCACAGGGATTGGGCGGCTGGTTCCGCCTCGGGCTGATCGCGAACGAGCGGACGGCGTGGGTGCACGCGCTGCTGTGCGGTCCCGACATGCCGACCGTGGCCGTCGACGCGCAAGTGCCGCTGCCGGCGGACCCGTGGGAATTGCGCACCGACTCCTTCGAGCTCGGTCACTCCGCGACGGTGCCGCTGCAGACCTACCGCGTCGACGTGCGTGCGCGGGCTCAGGCTTACCCCGATCCGTCGGCGTTGTTGCGCGGGGAGCCGGGCACCCCCGTCGAGATGACGATGAACTTGGTGTGGGCCACCGACGGCGTCCCATACAAGTACCGCTTGACGACGCGTTACGAGATCCCGTGCACGGTCTCGGGCACGGTCACCGTCGACGACGCCAGCTACCGCGTCGAGTCGGTTCCCGGCCAGCGCGATCACTCCTGGGGTGTGCGCGACTGGTGGAGCATGGACTGGATCTGGAGCGCGCTGCACCTTGACGACGGCACCCATCTGCACGGCGTGAACATCCGGATTCCCGGTGCACCGGCCTTCAGCATCGGCTATTGCCAGGATGCCGAGGGAACGGTCACCGAGCTGCAAACGGTGGAGTCGCGAGAGTACTTCGGCGCCAACGGGTTACCGCTGAACGCCACGTTGACTCTCAACCCCGGCGAGATCACCGCGGACATCGACGTCCGCGGCCAGGCGCCGGTCCGTCTGACCGCCGCCGACGGGCGGGTGAGCCAGTTCCCGCGGGCCTGGGTCACCGTCAAGACGGCCGACGGCCGCGGCGGCGTCGGCTGGGTCGAATGGAACCGCAACCTCGGCGAACGGTCCGGGTGAGCGGAACGGTGCCCGTCGTGGTGATGGGTGTCTCGGGATCGGGCAAGTCGACCGTGGGAATGGCGCTCGCGCAACGCATGCGCGTTCCGTTCATGGACGCCGACACCCTGCACCCGCCGGCCAACATCGCCAAGATGGCCGCCGGCGAACCGCTGGACGACGACGACCGCGATCCCTGGTTGGACAAGGTCGGCGAGTGGTTGGCCGGCCATCGCGACGGCGGCGTGGTGAGTTGTTCGGCGCTCAAACGCAAATACCGCGACCGGCTGCGCGCGCTCTGCCCGCAGGCCCAATTCCTTCACCTCGCCGGCTCATCGGCGCTCATCGGCGGCCGACTGGCCGCCAGGACAGGTCACTTCATGCCGGCAGCGCTGCTGCGCTCACAATTCGAGGCGCTAGAGCCGCTCGGCGCCGACGAGCCGGGCGCGACCGTCGACGTCGGCCAGGACGTCGACGCGATCATCGACGCCTTCCTATCGGGGCGGAAACCTTAGACGACGGCTGATTCGGTCACGAGGAAAGCTTGCGACGGCCGGTATCGACCTGCTCACCGAGTCGGTCGCGCGCGGTGTCCGCCAGGTAGCCACCTCGTGCGCGGGCCGTCTCGGCGAGGTAGGTGCCACGCGCGCGGGCGGTTTCGGCGAGGTCCTCGCCGCGCTCCAAGGCCGTGTTCGCCAGTTCTTCGCCGCGCTTGCGGGCCTTCTTGGCCAGCTTCTCGCTGCGCTTGCGCGCCTTCTTCGCCAGCGGCGCGGCCCAGTCGGCGGCTTCGTCGGCGAAGTTCTTCGCCGCGCTTGCGGGCCTTCTTGGCCAGCGGCTTGCTACGTTCGGCGGCCGTGCTGGCGAATTCGCGGCCGCGTTCGAGCGCAGCCTCGGCGTACGGCGCGCCTCGTTCGGCTGCCGTGCTGGCCAGTTCGCGGCCGCGTTCGGCGCCGATCTGCAGGCCGTGCACAATCTTTTCGCCCAACTCCGAGAAGTCGGTGTCGAATGCGGCGTCGTCTGAGCCGGGCAGCGCCGATGACACTCGCTCGGAGAGCCGCTCGGCCGCACGGCGGCCGCGCCACCCGAGTGACGGCTTGCCCGCCGTATCGGCGGACGCGATCAACAATCCGCCCACCAGGCTGAGGTCGGTGAGGAACTGCTGGCGCTTCTGGGCTTTGGCCTGCGGGTCGCTTTCGTTCCAGAACGAATGCGCCCCGAGGTTGGCCGGTACCACCGTGAACGCGAGCGCGGCCGAGGCGACGCGCGGCAGCTTGCCGGCGGCAAGTAATAGGCCGCCACCGATCTGAACGGCCGCGTTGATTTGCGCGAACGTCTCGGGGTCGCTCGGAATGTTGCCGCTCACGGAATTCGGCAGTGCCTGCAAACCATCCAGTGCGGGCGCGGCGGCTGCCGCCGCCGATTTGGGGTTGAGCAGGGAATTGACTCCTTGGCCGATGAAAGCCACTGAAAGCAACGGGCGCGCGATTCTCCGGATCACCATGGCCGGTGGATTACCCGCCTGGTTGGCGAACAAACCCGCCCCGCCCATATGCCCAGCTGAACCGCCGGGCGACACCGATAGGGTGAAACGCGTGAGGGCGTTGATCATCGTCGACGTGCAAAACGACTTCTGCGAGGGTGGCTCGCTGCCGGTGGCCGGCGGCGCCGCCGTGGCACCCGCCATCAACGACTATCTGGCCGACGAGCCGGGCTACCAGCATGTCGTAGCAACCCAGGACTTTCACATCCAGCCGGGCGACCATTTCTCCGACCGGCCGGATTATTCGTCGTCGTGGCCCCCGCACTGCATCGCCGGAAGTCCCGGTGCGGATTTCCGGCCCGACCTCGACACCAGCCCGATCGAGGCGGTCTTCCGCAAGGGTGCCTACGACGCGGCATATAGCGGTTTCGAGGGCGTCGACGAGAACGGGGTCCCGCTGTTGGACTGGTTGCGGCAGCGCGGGGTCGACGAGGTCGACGTGGTCGGCATCGCCACCGACCAGTGCGTCCGGCGGACGGCCGAGGACGCCGCGCGGGCGGGCCTGTCCACCAGGGTGCTGGTGGACCTGACCGCGGCCGTGGCGGCGGATTCGGCCGCAGATGCGCTGGCCAAGATGCGGTCCGCCGGCATCGAGCTGGTCGGGGGACCGTGATGGGGGCGCCACCGGATCGAGAACATCTCCTCGCCGCCGTCGAGCGGTCGCCGCGGGCGGCCGCCGCGCACGACCGCGCGGGTTGGCTGGCGCTGTTCACCGACGACGGCCGTGTCGAGGACCCGGTCGGGTCGCGGCCGCACGTCGGGCAGGAGCAGATCGGGCGCTTTTATGACACCTTCATCGGTCCGCGTGACATCAAGTTCCGCCGCGACCTCGATATCGTCTTCGGCACCGTGGTCCTGCGCGACCTCGAGCTCGAGGTCGCGATGGGTTCGGCCGTCACCATGTACATTCCCGCGTTCCTGCGCTACGACCTGCGAGACACCAACGGCGAGTGGCGCATTGGCGAACTGCGGGCCTATTGGGAATTGCCCGCGATGATGCTGCAATTCCTGCGAACCGGATCGCGCGCGGTGTCACCCGCCCTGCAACTGTCGCGGGGCTTGTTGGGCAATCAGCGGCTGCGCGGCACGGCCGGCTTCCTGGCGGGATTCCGGCGGGTGGGGGCGCCGCACAAGAAGCTGGCGCAGGCGTTTGTCGACGCCGCCGCGCGGCAAGATCGGGTCGCAGCTGCGCGTGCGTTATCGCCAAGCGCCACAATAACTCTCGGCGACCACGACGCACTTGACCTCGCCAAACTCGTCGAGCAACTGGACGGCGCCAGTTCGACGAAGATAAACAGCGCGGGCCCCACGGTGACGATCTCGGTCAAGCTCCGGCCATGGGCGCGCAATCATGTTCGCCGATATGGCCTGGCGGGGCGACGTCATCAACCGGATCCGGTATTTCCCTGCCTGATCGCGCCCCGGTCAACGCAGCACCATCAACGCCAGTGATGCCACCGACATGCACAGGTATGCCCCGGGAAACGTCATGTTGTACAGGACGTGGGCCCGCAGATGGGTAGCGACTGCGCCGACAAAGAACAGCACCAGGCCGGTGGCGGCGGCGATTCCCAAGGCGGGCAGGGCCACGAGGCCCACGATCAGCCCGGCTGCGCCGGCCAGCTTGACCGCCCCCAGCGCCGGCAACCACGAACGCGGCACCCCGACTTCGGCCGAGTTCGCCAGGACGAACCCCGCCGGGATGAGATCGGCCACGGCGATCCCGGCGGTACTGGCGGCGGTCAACAGCGTGATCACAACGTATGCGGTGTTCATCTGCGTCAAACCGTTGCCAGGCCGTTTTTGTGGTGGCGAGCCGAATGGTCGCCGCGCGCGCTACGGCGCAGAATCGATAGGGTCATGGTGCTGGCCTCCTTTGCAACAGAGAGCTCGATGGACGCGGTCATTTTCTTGACGGCTCCTGTGCAGAAAAGGTGACCCATGAGCGCGCACAAGGATTTGGCCGATCTCGCGCAGCGTTTCGACGCGGACCGGCGGCACCTGAGATCGATCGCGTTCCAGCTGCTCGGCTCGGCGCCCGACGCCGACGACGCGGTGCAGTCAGCGTGGCTGAAGGCCAGCCGTGCGGATTTCGGCGCGGTCGACAACCTCACCGGCTGGTTCACGACCATCACCGCCCGCGAGGCCCTCGACCAGCTCCGGGTGCGCAAGAGACGTGCCGAACAACCGCTCGCCACGACCGGCGAACTGGACCGGCTCGCCGCGACCGCGCCGGCGGACGAGGAAACTCTCTTGACGGAGTCGGTGAGCAACGCGTTGCTGGTGGTGCTCGACCGGCTCTCACCGGCGCAGCGCGTCGCGTTCGTGCTGCATGACCTGTTCGCGGTGCCGTTCGAGCAGATCGCCGGCCTGCTGAACCGGTCCCCGGAAGCGGCGAAGAAGTTGGCAAGCCGGGCGCGTGGGCGGCTGCATGCCGACTCGGGCGGCAAACCCGAGCGCGTGGCGAAGCACCTCGAGATCGTGGAAGCGTTTCTCGCGGCGTCCCGCGGCGGGGATATCGCCGGTCTGCTCGAGCTGCTGGCGCCGGACGTGGTGCGCACGGTCGATCGTGCGCTGGTTCCCGACGACGTGCCGACCGAGCTGCGCGGCGCCAGGCAGGTCGCGGAGGAGACGCGCCGATTCGCTCAGCGGGCGCGCGCCGGCGCCGTCATGCTCATCGACGGGGCACCCGGCATCGTGATCGCGCCACACGGGCACGCTCAGGCGCTGTTGCTGATCGCCGTCGGAACCGATGAGCGCATCCACGCGATCGACATCATCGGGGATCCCGACCGCATCCACCGGGCCGTTCTGGCACTCCCGAGTTGGCCAATCCAGCAACACCACAGCCGCATCGGGTACCAAGGACATCAGACACCGCCGGCCGGGCCGCCGGCAACCGGGCAAGAACGGGAGCACCATGCTCGATAAGCCGTTCGGGCGGCGCGGCCTGCTGCGCGGTGCCGGCGCGCTCACCGCGGCATCGCTGGCACCGTGGGCCGCCGGCTGCGCTCCCGAAGACGACGCGTTGACGTTCTTCTTCGCGGCCAACCCCGACGAACGCGATGCCAGGATCCGCATCGTCGACGAGTTCCAGCGCCGCCACCCCGACATCAAGGTTCGCCCGGTGCTTTCGGCTCCGGGCGTGATGCAGCAGCTGTCGACGTTCTGCGCCGGCGGCAGGTGCCCGGATGTACTGATGGCGTGGGACCTCACGTATGCCGAGTTGGCCGCCCGAGGCGTGCTGCTGGACCTCAACACGATGCTGGCCCGCGATCAGGCCTTCGCAGCCGAACTGAAGTCGGACGGCATCGGGGCGCTGTATGACAGCTTCACCTTTGACGGAGGCCAATACGCCTTCCCGGAGCAATGGTCCGGGAACTACCTTTTCTACAACAAGCGGCTGTTCGCCGAGGCCGGGGTGCCGCCCCCGCCCAGAACGTGGCAGCAGCCGTGGAGTTTCACCGACTTCTTGAACACCGCCAGCGCTCTCACCAAGCGGGATCGCTCCGGGCGGGTTACCCAGTGGGGCTTCGTGAACATGTGGTTTTCCTACTATTCGGCCGGGCTGTTCGCCATGAACAACGGGGTGCCATGGTCCACCCCGTTGAAGAACCCGACCCACTTCAACTTCGACAACGACGCCTTCATCGAGGCGGTGCAGTTCTACGCCGACCTGGCCAACAAACACAAGGTCGCGCCCAATGCGTCCGAGGTGCAATCGATGTCCACGCCCGACCTGTTCGCGGCGGGCAGGGCAGCGATGGCGATGGGCGGCCACTGGCGCTACCAGACCTTCATCCGGGCCGACGGCCTGGATTTCGATGTCACCTCGTTGCCGGTGGGGCCGCGCCGGCAGGGGCAGCCCGCTCACTCCGACATCGGTTCCACCGGACTGGCCATCTCCGCGAGCAGTCAACGCAAGGAACAGGCTTGGCAATTCGTGAAATTCGCGACCGGGCCCGTCGGGCAGGCGTTGATCGGTGAGTCCAGCCTCTTCGTACCGGTGCTGCAATCCGCGCTCGACTCGGCCGGATTCGCCAAGGCCCACCAGAACGTCGGCAACCTCGCCGTCCTCACGCAAGGACCGGCGTACTCCGAAGGACTGCCGGTCACCCCGGCATGGGAGAAGATCGTCGCCTTGATGGACCGCGGCTTCGGGCCCGTGCTGCGTGGATCGCGGCCCGCGACATCCCTGGTCAGTCTGTCGCCCGCCATCGACGAGGTGTTGCGCACCCCATGACATCGGTCGATACCACCCCGGCGCCCGGGCCCGTGAGCCGCAAACCCGCCAAGGGCGCGGGTCCTTGGCGACGTCGGGCCTGGGCCGGCCGCCTTTTCGTGGCGCCGAACCTGGCAGCCGTCGCGGTGTTCATGCTGTTTCCGCTCGGATTTTCGCTGTACATGAGCTTTCAGCGGTGGGACGTCTTCAGACCACCTGAGTTCGTGGGCCTGAAGAACTTCCAAGAGCTGTTCACCTCGGACCCGCTCTTTCTCATCGCCATCCGCAACACCGTCATCTTCACCCTCGGAACGGTCGTGCCGACCATCATCGTCAGCCTCGTCGTGGCCGGCGTGCTGAACCGAAAGGTCAGAGGCATCGGCATTTTCCGCACCATCGTCTTTCTGCCCCTGGCCATCTCGTCGGTGGTCATGGCCGTTGTGTGGCAGTTCGTCTTCAACACGGACAATGGTTTGCTCAACATCATGCTGGGTTGGGTTGGGATCGGGCCGGTCCCGTGGCTGGTCGAACCCAGGTGGGCGATGGCGTCGCTGTGCATCGTCAGCGTGTGGCGCAGCGTGCCGTTCGCCACCGTCATCTTGCTGGCGGCGATGCAGGGGGTTCCCGAGACCGTTTACGAGGCGGCCCGAATCGACGGGGCGGGCGAGATAAGGCAGTTCGTGTCCATCACGGTGCCGCTCATCCGTGGGTCGATATCATTCGTGGGCGTCATCTCGATCATCCACGCGTTCCAGGCTTTTGACATGGTTTACGTCCTCAACGGCGCGAATGGCGGGCCCGAAACCGCCACATATGTCCTGGGCATCATGCTGTTTCAGCACGCGTTCTCCTTCCTGGAATTCGGGTACGCGTCCGCGCTGGCATGGGTGATGTTCGCCATCTTGCTGGTGCTGACCGTGGTGCAGCTGCGGATCAATCGGCAACGGTCTTGGGAGACTTCTCGTGGCCTCAGCTGAGCGGTTGTTCATGCGCAATGTCGTTCGCGGTGTGCTGGTTTACACCGCGCTGATCGGCATCGCTTGGTGCTGGTTGTTTCCGATCGCCTGGGCGGTGTCCGGCTCATTGAAGCGGGAAGGCGAGATCATCGAGCCAAGGTTGTTGCCGGCTCACCCGCGGTGGTCCAACTACACCGAAGTGTTCTCGTTGATGCCCTTCGCACGAATGTTTTTCAACACCGTGCTCTACGCCGGGTGCGTGACCGCCGGGCAGGTCTTCTTCTGCTCGTTGGCCGGATACGCTTTCGCGCGATTGCAATTTCGCGGTCGTGACACGCTGTTCGTGCTATACCTGGGCACATTGATGGTGCCGCTGACCGTGACCGTGATCCCGCAGTTCATCTTGATGCGGACGGTCGGGTGGGTCGACACCCCCTGGTCGATGATCGTGCCGGGCTTGTTCGGCAGCGCATTTGGCACCTACCTGATGCGTCAGTTCTTTCAAACGCTTCCTACCGACCTGGAGGAGGCGGCGATACTCGACGGTTGTTCGCCGTGGCAGATCTACTGGCGGATCCTGCTGCCCCATGCGCGTCCCGCGGTGATGGTGCTGGCGGTGCTCACCTGGGTCAACGTCTGGAACGATTTTCTGTGGCCGCTGCTGATGCTCCAGCGCAACAGCCTGGCCACGCTGACGCTCGGCCTGGTGCGGCTGCGGGGTGAGTATGTCGCGCGCTGGCCGATAATCATGGCGGCTTCAATGCTGATCATGCTGCCGTTGGTCATCATCTATGCGATTGCGCAGCGTTCCTTTGTCAGGGGTATCGCCGTCACGGGACTCAATGGGTAAGCCATGGCCTCAGTAACTTTCGAGCAAGCGACGCGGCGCTACGCGGGGGCGGATCGCCCCGCCTTGGACAGCCTCGATCTGGAAGTCGGCGACGGCGAGTTCGTCGTTCTGGTCGGTCCCTCAGGATGCGGCAAGACGACCTCGCTGCGGATGGTGGCCGGGCTGGAAACGCTGGACTCCGGACGCATCCGGATTGGTGATCGCGACGTCACCACCGTCGATCCCAAGGACCGCGACGTTGCGATGGTCTTCCAGAACTATGCGCTCTACCCGCACATGACGGTCGCGCAGAACATGGGCTTTGCCTTGAAGATCGCCAAGACACCGAAGACCGAAATTCGCGACCGCGTCCTGGACGCGGCGAAATTGCTTGACCTGCAGCCGTATCTGGAGCGCAAACCCAAAGACCTCTCCGGAGGGCAACGCCAGCGGGTCGCGATGGGACGCGCGATCGTGCGCCGTCCGCAGGTCTTCCTGATGGACGAGCCGTTGTCGAATCTCGATGCCAAACTGCGCGTGCAAACCCGCAACCAGATCGCGGCACTGCAACGGCGGCTCGGCACGACCACCGTCTATGTCACTCACGACCAGGTCGAGGCGATGACCATGGGCGACCGGGTCGCGGTCCTGCGCGACGGTGTGCTGCAACAGTTCGCGGCGCCACGCGAGCTGTACCGCAGCCCGATCAACGTGTTCGTCGCGGGTTTCATCGGGTCGCCGGCGATGAACCTGTTCACCCTGCCGATCATCGATGCCGCTGTGTCGTTGGGGGATTGGCCCATCCCGCTGCCGCGAGAGCTCACCGACACCGCGAGCGAAATTGTCGTCGGGGTCCGCCCCGAGCATTTCGAACTGGGCGGCCTCGGCGTCGAGATGGAGGTCGACGTGGTCGAGGAACTTGGGGCGGACGCCTACCTCTATGGCCGAATTACCGGCTCCGGCAAGGTCATCGACCAGCCCGTCGTTGCGCGTGCTGACGGGCGCCGACCCCCCGAAAAAGGCAGCCGGGTGCGCCTGCACCCCGAACCGGGGCACCTGCACTTCTTCGGTGTGGATGGCCAACGAATCTGTTGAGGGGGTCCATTGTGATGAGGCTATGGTGGCGGCCATGAGCACAGCCCGCGTCGATCTGGTGTGTGAAGGCGGCGGCGTCCGGGGGATCGGTCTGGTCGGCGCGGTCGACGCGCTGGCGGCGGCCGGCTACCGGTTTCCGCGCGTCGCGGGTTCCAGCGCGGGCTCGGTCGTCGCGTCGCTGGTCGCGGCGCTACAGGTCGCGGGCGAACCGCTGAGCCGGCTCGCGGAAGTGATGCGGACCATCGACTACCGGAGGTTCCTGGATCGCAATCTGATCGGACACGTGCCGCTGATCGGTGGGGGACTGTCTCTGTTGGTGTCTGACGGGGTCTACCGCGGGGCCTACTTGGAACGGCTGCTGGCCGGTCTACTCGCTGATCTGGGTGTGCGGACGTTTGGTGACTTGCGTACGGGTGAAGAACCGGAGCAGTTCGCATGGTCGCTCGTCGTGACCGCCAGTGACCTGTCCCGGCGCCGGCTGGTCCGCATCCCCTGGGACCTCGGTTCCTATGGCATCGACCCGGACGACTTTCCGGTAGCCCGCGCCGTGCACGCCTCGTCGGCGATTCCGTACGTGTTCGAGCCCGTCCGGGTGGGCAGCGCTACCTGGGTCGACGGCGGATTGCTGTCCGATTTCCCGGTGGCGCTGTTCGACCGGCCGGGCGCGGAGCCGCGATGGCCGACATTCGGGATCCGTCTGTCCGCGCGTCCCGGCATCCCGCCCACCCATCCGGTGCATGGGCCAGTCTCGTTGGGAATCGCCGCGATAGAGACACTGGTGAGCAATCAGGACAACGCCTACATCGACGACCCGTGCACCGTTCGGCGCACCATCTTCGTCCCCGCCAACGAGGTCAGTCCGATCGACTTCAACATCACCGCAGAGCAACGCGACGGTCTCTATCAACGAGGATTGCAGGCGGGCCAACAGTTTCTGCGGACCTGGAGTTACCCGGATTATCTGGCGTCGTGCGGCGGCCCGGCGAAAGACACGCCTTAGCCGAGTCAAATCCAGCGGTGCCGCTTATCCACGCGCGCAGCGGATCTCATCGAGGCGATGTTCGACACGCTCGACGTCCGCCGGCAAAGGTAACTGGTTGGTCACACGGGTGATTTCCACACCGATATCAACGGGGTTGATCGGCCAGAATTGGCGCTTCATGAGTTTGCTTGCGATGGCGCTGATCTCGTCGTCGCAAAGTCGTCGGCGAGCCAACGCCGCCAGGGGTGCGTATCCGGTCGTCGGCATGCCGGCGGGGTAGCCGGCCCGCACGAAAGCCACAATGCTCGACACCCAAAGGGCCAGGTCCATAGTCCCACCTCGCTCACCGCCGCGTTGTAAGAAAGAGCGGCAGTTCCTACGACTAGCAACGTACCATCGGCAACGTCATCAGCTGAGTAACGCCACACAGTTAAAGCGCATTTTTTACACGCCGGTAGTCGTGCCGACAGCAGGGCGATCTTCGCCACCATGCTCCTCATGCGGGCGCGCCGTAACGACGTTTGGCCGCAAGGCTTTCTAGTATTGCCGCGTGGTTGATCGCTATGGAACCGATGTCCTTGCCGCGGGCCGGCGCAAGCCCCGCTCGACCGAGCACCCAGCCGAATTGGGCCTGGTGGTCGAGGATGTGGAGACCGGGTACGTCGGTGCGGTGGTAAGAGTCGAGTACGGGCGGGTCGACCTGGAAGACCGGCGCGGGCACGTGCGTGGCTTCCCTTTGGGCCCTGGCTATTTGCTCGAGGGCCGCCCGGTGATCCTCACCGCGCCGCGCCGCGGGGCGCCTGTCCCTGCCGCGCGGACCGCGTCGGGCTCGGTCGCCGTGCCGGGCGCTCGCGCCCGGGTCGCCCGCGCCAGCAGGATCTATGTCGAGGGCCGCCACGACGCCGAACTCATCGCGCAGGTGTGGGGTGAGGACCTGCGGATCGAGGGTGTCGTCGTCGAGCACCTCGGCGGCGTGGACGACCTGGTGGGCATCGTGGCGGAGTTCGCACCCGGTCCGGGGCGCCGGCTTGGTGTGCTCGTCGATCACCTCGTCGCAGGTTCGAAGGAGGCGCGGATCGCCGACGCGGTGCGGCGGGGACCGGGGGGCAGCGACACCCTGGTGGTCGGTCACCCCTACGTCGACATCTGGCAGGCCGTGAAACCCCAGCGGCTCGGCCTGGCGGGCTGGCCGGATGTGCCACGGCACATCGAGTGGAAGCACGGCGCGTGCCGGGCACTCGGCTTGCCCCACGCCAACCAGGCGGACGTCGGCAGGGCCTGGCGCCATATTCGGTCCCGGGTGCGCGACTGGAATGACCTCGAGCCGGTGCTGATCAGCCGGGTCGAGGAACTCATCGACTTCGTGACGCAGCCAGCCCCGTGACACAGCGGGCTTAGGCTAGGCTAAGCCGGGATCCCGACCCGCGGGACAGAAATCGGGCGCATGCAGGGCGTATTCGGCGTACTCATCGGCACGTTCCTCATCGGCCTCCGTGAAGGCCTGGAGGCGGCGCTCATCGTGAGCATCGTCGGCGCCTTCCTGAAACGAAACGGCCAGCCGATACGCCCGATGTTTGCCGGGGTCGCCTTGGCGGTGCTGATCAGCGTCGCGGTCGGCGTGGGCCTGAATCTGTTTGCGACGAGCCTGCCGCAGGCGCAGCAGGAGATGATGGAGACCGTCATCAATGCCATCGCCGTGGTGTTCGTGACGTCGATGATCATCTGGATGAATGGGAACGCCGCGCAGGTCAAGGGCGAACTCGAGCGCGGTGCCCGGCGGGCGATCAACCGCGGCGGCGCCCTCGCTTTGGCGGCGATGGCCTTCCTCGCCGTCCTCAAGGAGGGCTTCGAGACCTCGGTGTTCTTGTTGGCGGCCGCCGAGACGTCGCACGGTAATCGGTGGTTCGCCGTGCTCGGTGGCGTGCTGGGGATCGCGGCGGCGATCGCGATGGGCGTCGGCGTGTACTTCGGCGGATTGAAACTCAACCTCGCCCGGTTCTTCCGGGTTACCGGGGTGTTCTTGATTTTGATCGCAGCCGGGCTGGTGTTGGGGGCGCTGCGTACCGCACACGAGGCCGGCTGGGTCAGCATCGGCCAGCAGCGGGTGCTCGACCTGTCCGCCTGGATACCCAGCAATTCGGTGCTCGGCGCGGTGACCGCGGGGATGCTCGGGATACCCGCGGACCCCCGCCTCGTCGAGGTGGTGGGTTGGCTGCTCTATGTGGTGCCGGTGCTCGTCATCTTCCTGTGGCCCGCGCACCTTGCCGCCGCCCCGCGGGCCCGGTGCCGACTACTGGCGGCCGCCTCGACGCTGCTGCTCCTTGTCGCCGCCGGACTGGTGGTGCTGGTGCCCGCAGGCGGCTCTTCCGACGGCGCGCGGATCCGCACCGTCAGCGATCGGGCCGGCCACACCGCCAGGGTGTCGCTGGCCCCCGGGCCGCAAGGCCGCACGCTCACCGTCAGCCCCGAGGACAGCTCCGGGGTCCGCAGGATTCCGCTCACCGTGGCCGGCGACCAAACGATGGACGGCGTGTGGGTACGCGTGTGGCAGGCCACGCTGGCGCCCGAGGACACTTCCGCCGGCGAGGGCCCGCCGACGGTCACGCTGGAGCAGCTGGCGGGCATGACCGGGGGCCGGCTACCGGTGGGTGTCTCCGCCTCCCGCAGCCGCGGCGTCTTCCAGGTGCGGTGGGCCACCACCACCGTGTACACGGTGCTCGCGCAAGACGATCTCGTTGTGAGCGCCCAAGCGGTCAGCAATCGCACCGCGATCCTGACCGGTGGGGGGCTCACGGTGGCCAAGACCGTGAGCGTCGGTGGCCTGCCCACCGACTGGTCCACGGCCGGCGCCGAAGACCAGTGGGTCGCGGCGCGGATCGCCGCGAGCCATCGGAATCGCGCGGAGGCGCAACTGTGGAAAGTCTGGCTTCCGTTGGCGCTGGGCGGTTTTGCCCTGGCTTGCGCCGTCGGCGCTGTAGCCTCATTGCGGCGCCGGGACGCCAGCCGAACAGGAAAGGAAAACGGTTGACAGCGAATCGTACCGCCTCCGGAAGGCGCCGGTGTCGTCAGTTCTGGCTGGCTGCAACGGCTTTGGTCGCAATCGCGGCGCCCTCCGCGACGGCCTGCAGTCACTCGAGCGGCAACGCGAGCCGCGCGGAAGCGGGAAACCCCGGCGGTACCAACGCGGTCAAGGTCACCATGGCCAGCAATGGCGGCAAAGACGGCTGCGCACTGAACACCACCAGCGTGGCCGCCGGGCCGGTGACCTTCACGGTGGCCAACACCAACGCGCCCGGAATCAGCGAAGTCGAATTGCTCAGGGACCAGCGGATCGTCGGCGAGAAGGAGAATCTCGCGCCCGGCCTGGACCCGGTCTCGTTCACCGTCACCTTGGACGGCGGCGCGTATCAGCTCTATTGCCCCGGCGCGAGCACCGAATACCAAACCCTCACCGTGACGGGCAAAGTACCGGCGGCGCCGACGGGCACCGTCGCCGGCATCCTCAGTCAGGGCACCAAGGAATACGCGGGGTACATCGTCAACCAGATCGGTCAGCTCAACGATGGCGTGAAGGCACTCGACGCCGCCGTGCAGTCGGGCAACGTCGACGCCGCGAAGAGCGCCTACGCCAAAGCCCGGTTGTTCTGGGAGCGTTCGGAGTCAACGGTGGAGGGCTTCGTGTTACCGGGCTTCGCCATCGGCGACAACGCCGGCAGCCTGGACTACCTGATCGACATGCGTGAGTCCACGCCGGTCGACGCCAAGGTCGGGTGGAAGGGCTTCCACGCCATCGAGCGCGATTTGTGGCAGGGCGGCGCGATCACCCCCGCCACCAAGGCGTTCAGCAGCGAATTGGTGGGCAACGTCGGCAAATTGAACGGCATCGTCGCCACCCTGCAGTACAAGCCCGAGGACTTGGCCAACGGTGCCAGCGACCTGATCGAAGAGATCCAGAACACCAAGATCACCGGAGAGGAGGAGGCCTTCAGCCACATCGACCTGGTCGACTTCTCGGGCAACGTGGAAGGCGCCCAGCAGGCCTACGCGTCGCTACGGCCGGGCCTGGAGAAGATCGACGGCAATCTGGTCAACCAGATCGATCAGCAATTCCACACGGTCCTGGCCACATTGGACGGATACCGCGACCCGTCCGCGCTGGGCGGATTCCGGACATACACCCCCGCGCTGAAGGCCACCGACGCGCCGAAGCTGACCGCGGTCATCCAGCCGCTACACCAGAGCCTGTCGATGGTCGCGCAAAAAGTCGTGTCGGCGGGCTGACCGTGACGGACGACACGACCGAACCCGACGAAGGCGCAGCGGTTTCGCGCCGGCGCATGCTCAGCGGCGCCGTGGTGGCCGGCCTCACCGGTACCGCGGTCGGTGCCGCTGGGGGCGGCTTCGCGGGCTACGCGATGGCGGCCGAGCGCAAAGGCGACGACGACGACAACGTCGACTTGCGCCGCAGCTACCCGTTTTACGGCCAGCTGCATCAGGGCGGAATCGCAACGCCCCCACAGCGTTACGCCATGTTCATGTCCTTCTCGCTGGCCGCCGGCGCGGGCCGCGCCGAGCTGCAAACCCTGCTGGCACGTTGGTCGGCTGCGGCCGCGGTCCTGCAGCAGGGAAAGCCCGTCGGCACTGTGCAGCCACAGGTCGAGGTGCAGCCACCCGCCGACACCGGGGAGGCCTATGGGCTGAGCCCGGCCAGTCTCACCGTCACCATCGGGCTGGGACCGTCGCTGTTCGGCGATCGGTTCGGGCTCGCCCCGCGGCGGCCCGCCGTGTTCACCGATCTGCCCCCGCTCAACGGGGACAACCTGGACCCTCGCCTACACGGCGGCGATCTCTCCGTGCAGGCCTGCGCCGACGACCCCCAGGTCTGCTACCACGCCGTGCGGAACCTGGCCCGCCTTGGCCGCAACATCGTCTCGCCGTCCTGGGCGGTGCTGGGATTCGGACGGGCCTCGGCCGGCCCGGGCCAGCACACCCCGCGAAATCTCCTGGGATTCAAGGACGGGACCCGCAACATCGCCACGGATGCCGAGTACGGCCGATTCGTCTGGGTCGACGACGGCGACCAGCCGTGGATGAACGGCGGAACGTATCAGGTCGTGCGCAAGATCCGGATGCTGCTCGAGACATGGGATGTCGACCGGATCGGCAATCAGCAGCGGATCTTCGGCCGCACCAAAGAAGAGGGGGCGCCGCTGAGCGGCAAGGGCGAATTCGATACCCCCGACTTCGCCGCCAAAGGCACCGACGGTAACCCGCTCATCGACCCGATGTCCCACGTCGGCCTGGCCGCCCGGGAGAACAACGACGGCATCATGATCCGGCGCCGGTCTTACAACTACACCGACGGTCTGGACGCCAACGGCCAACTCAACGCCGGCCTGCTGTTCATCTCGTATCAAAGAGATCCGCAAGATTTTATTCGCCTGCAGAACCGCTTGGGCGCCCACGACCTCCTCAACGAATACATCCGCCATATCGGCTCAGCAATCTTCGCGGTGCCGCCCGCGCCCGCCGAAGGCCACTACATTGGGCAAAGCCTTTTCAGCTAAGCAAATCTCGCGGAGAGCCATCCGCCGCTGGACGGCGCCGCCCGGCCGCGCCTCGGGGCGCGATCAGTTGGGGATTCGGCGAACACGGCTACTTCACCAACCTCGGCATCACCACCGTGGGCAACCTGGTCGGCGGCACACTGTTTGTGGCGTTTCCTTTTTGGGTGATCGCGCGGTTGCAACGCCGCCGCATCTAGCCGGCGAGTGACGATAGCGTTACAGCAGTCTTAACGGGTGCCGGCAAAAGCCCTCCGTCCTGTTGGTTAGGGACTTAAGCCTCACGACCGACGACCCCGCGGGTTTATAGCGTCGCTCGTGATGGAGGGAGAACGAAATGTCAGCACCCGATCAACAGCGCGGCATCGTCGTCGCGGTCGATGGCTCGCCGGCATCGAACGCCGCCGCAATTTGGGCCGCCCGCGAGGCGGCGATGAGGAAAATCCCACTGACCGTCGTCCACGCGGTGACGACACCCACCGCCACCTGGCCGCCGGTCCCATACCCCGAATCTTTGGCGGTGCGGCTGGAGGACGAGGGGAAAAAGGCGATCATGCACGCAATCAAGATCGCCGAAGAGGCGCTACCGGCGGACCGGAAGGTCGCCATCAACAGGGAACTCGTGTACTCGAGCCCGGCGCCGGCCCTGCTCAAGCTGTCCGACGAGGCAGAGATGATCGTTGTGGGCACGGCCGGGCGAGGATTGCTGGCCACGGGGGTGCTCGGTTCGGTCAGTGCAACCGTGGTGCGGCACGCGCATTGTCCGGTCGCGGTCGTCCATGGCGACGTCCCTGACCTGCCGGACACGCACAACGCACCGGTCCTCCTAGGTATCGACGGGTCGCCGGCTTCCGAGCTCGCGACCGCAATCGCGTTCGACGAGGCCTCCCGTCGCGGGGTCGACCTGATGGCACTGCACGCATGGAGCGACATCGAGATAAGCGAACTACCGGAATCGGATTGGTCGTCCCTGGAAGCGGAAGCGCACCGCAACCTCGCCGAAAACCTGGCGGGCTGGCAGGAACGCTATCCCGATGTGACGGTGCATCGTTTGGTCGTACGAGATCGGCCTGCCCGACAGCTCGCCGAAAAGTCGCAAACCGCACAGCTTCTCGTCGTGGGCAGTCACGGGCGAGGTGGTCTGGCCGGCATGCTGTTGGGATCGGTCAGCAACGCGGTTTTGCATTCGGTCCGGATACCGGTGATCGTCGCCCGGCAGGCAGCGTCCGCGTGATCTTCACCGTCCTGAAGGACGGTGGCCGTCCACGCGCAGAGGTCGGCAAGGTCGCGTCCGGCGCGCGCCACGGTCCGATCGGGGCGCACCAACGCGGCAGTAACGCGCCCTCGGCGTAGCCATGCCCCCAGTGGGCCACCGGCTTCGGCGAGCAGCACGGCGACTTCGCGCCGTCGCAGCGCCGTCTCGTCGGCAGAACTGGGGCGAGCGGTGGTGATCAACGCGAAACCGACACCAAGGACGTCGTCCAACCGTTGACCGTCACGTAGCGGCGGATTCGGGCACAGCGTGCCGGCGAGCTGGCGCGGTCGTAGGGATGTGCGCACCCACGCGGAACGGTGCAGTGCCGGCGTTCTCGAGTCGACGACCTTGTCGCGCAGGCCGGGGACGAGCCGCAGCCGCGGCAACACGGCCCGGCGCGCCACGTTGCCCAGGCGACCGCCACCGGTCATCGCCCAGCCGACACTCAGCGCCAGGCGAATCATGGATCGGGTATGCGGTTTGCGTTCCCGCTCATAGGTTTCGAGAACATCCGGGGCCAGGGTGCCATGGTGAACTCCGGCGATCTTCCACGCGAGATTGGCCGCGTCCCGCAGTCCCGCTCCCATGCCCTGGCCGATGAACGGGGGAGTGAGGTGCGCCGCGTCTCCGAGGATGAAGACGTTCCCGCGGCGCCAGCGGTCGGCGATCTGCGCGCGGAATGTGTACTCGGTGACCCGCAGCAGGGTCAGCTCGGCGACGGGCACGGTGCTGGTCCACGGCTTGATCAACGGCCGCAATCGGTCCAGGGTGCCGAAGTCGCTGGCGGTTTCGCCGGCCAGCAATTGGAACTCCCACCGGTAGCGGGCCGGCCCGATGCGCATGTAGGTTCCCGCGCGGCCCGGGTCGCACACCTGGTGGACCCCGTCCCACTGGCCCAGATCCGCATCGCTGGCGACGTCGACAACCAGCCAGCGCTGCTGAAAGTTCAAGTCCCGCATGGCCGACCCGATCCGGGCGCGCACTACGCTGTTGGCGCCGTCGCAACCCAGCAGGTAGTCGGCGTCGACCTGATGGACGCGGCCGTCGGAGTGGTCGGTGAAGGTGACCCGGATGTGCGCTCCGCCCGTCACGATGTCGGTGACTTCGGCGTCCCCGCGGAGTTGGGCGTTCCGGTGGCGCTCTAGGTTGGCCCGCAGCAGGGCCTCCAGTTCCGGCTGGTCGAACATGTTGGCCTGGGGGAAGCCGTGCACACTGCGCTCGGGGTCGCGGTTGAACTCAGCCAGCGTCCGAAACCGGTTGTCCACCAACCGCAAACCCAGTGTCGGTCGCGACATCGCGGCGAACTCGTCGGCGAGCCCGAGGCGGGCGATGATGCGATAGATCTCATCGTCCAGGTGCACGGCGCGTGGCTGGGGGTACACGCCGGGCCAGCGATCGAGTACCAGGCAGTCCACGCCGTACTGCGCCAGCAGCGTGGCGGCGGTGACGCCGGTCGGTCCGGCGCCGACGATGACGACGGGGACCCGCTGAGTGGGCGCGGTGGTCACGCGAATCGGACTGCGGTGCGCTGCGTTCCGAGGTCGATGGCCCCGTCGTCGGTGGCCACCGAAGCCTCGACGACGTCACCGTCATGCAGGTAGTTTCGGTTCGCGGCCTGGCGCGAGAAGAACATCTTCCATTTCAAGGCCGGCGGCAACAGGTTTCCGATGAGCTGCACGGGCTTCGGCGGGGCGCTCAGCGCGGTTCCGGCCGGGGTGCCGGTGAGCACGAGGTCACCCGGGGCGAGTTCTTGGAACTGGGTGAGCGACTGCAGCGCTTGCAGGGGCCGATACAGCATGTCGCCCTCGACGAGGGCGTTTTGGCGTTCGTGGCCATTGACAGTCAGGCGCAGGCGCAGATCACCGAAGCGCTTGAGCTCATCGGCGGTGAGGAGCACCAGTTCCGGGCCGACCGGTGTGAACGTCGGATACGACTTGGCCTCGTAGAACTGGGTTTGCGGGAGTTGGATGTCACGCGCGGAGACGTCGTTGGTGACGACCAATGCGGCGACGAAATCGCCCAGGTTGGCGTCGGAGACGGTGGTGCCGACCGGAATCGCACGGCCGATCACCAGGCCGATCTCCACCTCGTAGTCGAGCAACCTGACGTGCTGGGGTTTGACGATGTCGTCGAAAGGCCCGTTGATGGACGCCGACGCCTTGCGGAAGAAGGTGAGCGGGATCGACGCGGGGTCCATGCCCGCGTCTTTGACGTGCGACTCGTAGTTGGTCATCTGAGCTATCACTCGGCACGGCCGCGTCACCGGTGAGATCAGCTTGAGGGTGTCGACGGCGACGGTCTCGTTGTCGGTGGCCGCACTCTCGATGGCGGTCCGGTCGGCCAGCAGCGCGGCGGTGCTGGTGGCGGTGGTGTCGATCTTGTTGGCGCCCTTGGCGGTTTTGAGCCACCAGGCGTCGGCGGTGTGCAGCACGGAAAGGGTCATGAGGTGGGAACTTTCAGTAGGCCGGCCAGGCGGTTGATATCGAACTCGTTGTGCGCGCGAAGCGCGGTGACCATCGAAACCAATTCGCGACAAGCCGATTTCGGGTCGGTTCCGAGGAAATCCCTGGTTGCCGGCGGCCCCCACTGGGCCAACCCGGTTGCGGTGAAGGGCGCCCAGCCCGGGTCCAGCGTGTTGTCGAACAGGTCGCCGTCGGTGAAGTGCTCGAACAAGTAACCATCGGGATCGCGCCAGTAGTCGAAGATCTGACTGCCCTGGATGTGCCTGCCGATTCCCCAGGACCGGCGGTAGCCTCGCGCTCTGAGGTGTTCGCCGCCGGCGGCCAGCGCGTCGAGGTCGCTGACCTGATACGCCGAATGGACGTAGCGGTTGGCCGGGCCCAGGGCCATCGCCAAGGTGTGATGGTCGGCCGGTGTCGACCCGCGGTCGCATCGGATGAAACTCATGGCCGGCCCTCGGTCGCGCTGGCCGGGGAAGTACAAGAAATCACTGACGATCATGCCGAGGTTGTCCAGATACCAGTTCAGCGTCTCGAGGTACTTGGTTGACTGCACCACCAGGTGGCCCAGGCGCTGCACCCGCGCGGGCACCCGTGGGGGACGCTGGCCGGTGTTGGTGCGCCGTACGTCGTGCCCGAAATTGAAGGTGTGGGGTTGTTGGCCCGGCAGTTCCGGTAGTTCGTGCAGGCCGGCGACTACGCGGACCAACATGCCGCTGGGGTCGATCAACCCGACCGACAGCCCGCCGATGGTCTCCGGCAGCGGTCGCGCGGGTGCGCCGACGTTGCCCGCCAACCGGAGCACGTCGGCCTCGTCACCCGCCCGAAAAGCCACGCCGGCGAAGCGGTTTCGCCGACCACGACGCAGGATGACACACGGGCCGCCCGCCTGGGTCCCGCGCAACTGCAGTTCGTCCGGGCGATGTTGTGCCGTGTGGAAGCCGAACGCCCGCGCGAACGCCTCGGCCCGCGTCAGGTCCGCACGCTCGAACTCCAGCCACGCGATGTCGGCGACTTTGATCACCGGGTTGCGGGACCGGCCGGGATGCTCGCCGGACCGCGCACCCTGCTCGCTGTGCGCGTGCCGGCGGGCACTTTCCGTCAGATCCATGACCACTCCTAAAACTAACTGACGAAATCGTCACATACGAGAGAACGTTCAGTCAAGGGTCTGACGGAATCCTCACAACTGATGCATACTGCTGTGAATGAGCGCGATGTTAGAGCCGTCCAACCGGCTGGAGCGGCGCAAGCGGCGCACCCGGGCGGCGCTGGTCAGAGCGGCGCAGCGACTGATTGCCGAGGGCAAGGTCAATGTGCCCGTCTTGGAAATCACCCAGGCCGCCGACGTCGGGATGGGGTCGTTCTACAACCACTTCGACAGCAAGGAACAGCTGTTCGAGGCCGCGGTAGCCGACGTGCTCGACGCCTACGGGTCGATGCTGGACCGGCTCACCGAATCCATCGAGGACCCCGCCGAGACTTTCGCCACCAGTTTCCGGCTGACCGGCCGGCTGTTTCGCCGCCGCCCGCAGGAGAGCCGGATCCTGTTGGCCAACGGGCTGGAATTGTTGTCGTCGGAACACGGTCTGGCGCCGCGCGCACTGCGCGATATCCGCGCCGGCGTGGCCGCCGGGCGGTTTCACGTCGATGATCCCGAGTTAGCCCTCGCCATGGCCGTTGGTGCGCTGCTGGGCCTCGGAAATCTATTGCGCGATGATCCCGATCGCGACGGCGCGCGTGCCGCCGACGTCGTCACCGAAAACGTGTTGCGGCTGTTCGGGCTCGATGTCGCCGAGGCGCATGCGATCTGCCAACGCCCGCTACCCGACGACGGATTCTTAGCGGGTTAGCGATTCCGCGCTTCGTTGCAATGCCGATGGACGGTAGATCGGCCGCCGCGCTCAATCAGGCTGCGGCCCCCAGCATTTCGACAGGAATTGCTACTTATAGATCGGCCGGGCCAGTTAGCGCGGCAACGGCACCAACCGAGAATGCGACATTCCTGCCCACGCCGCCATCATCACCGGCCGCGCCGGGTGTCGACCACCGCACGTGTGCGGTCCCGGTCACATGCAGAGTGGCGCCGGTATCGAAATTGATGAATAGCAAGGCGGCCTCGTCGTCGACGGCCAGGTTGCCATAGCTGTTGAACATGTTGTTCCCCGCGAAATCCGGCCACCACAGTCGGTCCGGGGAGTCGACTCGGACAAATCCGGGTGGGCCTCCGCGGTGGGATGCATCGCTACCGCGGCTGGGGTGACTTGTTCCCAGGAAGAACGTGTCGGACGCTGCAATCATTGTCCGATCAGACTCTTCCAGAAGTGTTGCGCGCCTGGCTCGTGTTGAGGGAGGGCTAGCAAGAGTAGGGACATCGACGGCGCGGCGGTGAATGTACTTAGGGCAATTGCCGTATGTCTGGTCGACGCGGACGGCCATACCCAGGTCGTGAGCACTGACGAGCTCGCCGTTGACCCGTAGCCTGCGGCGGGTGGCGAAGTCGATGACGATCAGTCCGACCTGTTGACCAATCGGGATCTCGTGCAGCGGATCGCCGTTACGGGGGAGGGCCGACACGTGCAAGACGTCAGCTCGTCCGCGGAGGAAACCCGGCGGTGCGGCCAACGGCGAGACCCAGAGGACGCCGTCGTGGTCGCGTCCGGTCAGCGCGGCGAACCGCTGTGACGCGAGAAATCTTGCGGCGCCTTGGGACAGACCCGACGGATCGAGCATGCTCTCGAGCCGCTTGGCCTCGGCTTCGACGCCCGCTCGGCGCTGTGTTGCGGTCTCTCCCTCGTGGAAGCCCGTCGCGGTCATATCAGGCGTAACAACGCCACCACCGCAAAGCTTCCTAGCGAAGCGGGGGAGACCAGCGGCGGTTGTTCCTAGGCGACCGATACGATGCGAGCCACCAGCTTGCCGCCACGGATGACCTCAATTGTCTGCCCTGCCGCAACCTCATCGAAGTAGCGCCCCGCACGCTTTCGCAGCTCGTCAAGCTCGATCCCTCCACGGGTGTCCGCCGGAATGGGGGTGCCCTCCGCGTCACCGGCGGACACGATCTGCGCTAACAACCTGCCGCCTCGGACGACGCTGATCGTTTCCCCGGCCGCGACCCGGTCGAAGCACCGGCCGGCACGCGTTCGCAGCTCGTCGAGCCCGACCCACCCGCCGGAGTCTTGTGCCACGGCTTCGATGGATCGCGCTGGAATCGGAGCCACCCTCCAGTCACCGACGGGCACGATCCGCGCGACCAGTTTGCCGCGACGTATGACGTCGATCGCCTCCCCGGCGGCAACCCGCTCGAGATATTTACACGCGTTACTCCGAAGTTGGCCTAGGCCAATCGATTCCCGCATTTCGCTCCGATCCCTATGTTCACCGGCTGGCCGCCGGGTGTTGAACCCGTTGAGCCGCAATGCCTTCGCGGGGTTCACCGCGGCGGCGCCAGCATGTCCTTCCATCCGTCGTCTCCCGTTTTGCTCGAATTTTCGACCGCGTACTTGACACCATCGGGCCCCACCAGTTCGCCGCTCTGTGGGAGGTAAACGGCCGGGGGAGGCCCACCGGGCGTGTAGACACACGGATTCGGCTGCTGCCCATTGCATTCGACGGTGCCCGATCCCGGCCGCTGCAGTGGATCGCTGATCGGGGGCGGCGTCCCCGCCACCCTGTCGGAGGGCGCCGGGTTGAGGCCGTTGTTGACCGATGGCGCGGGTATCACCAGACCCGGTTTCACGGGCTGGTCGCAGCGCGCCGCGGGCGCAGGACAGGTCACGATCTGGTTGGGGTCGCCGTACCACGGGTTGGTGCCCAACGGAACGTACGGTTTGGGGTCGCGGCACTCCCGTGGCGTCGCAGCGCGTTTACCGGGGACATCGACACACGGAAGGTTGCGTGCGCCGCGCACGGCGTTGGCGGGAGTGTCTTGCGGGATCTTGCAGTAGGTTCCGGACGGCATCGGCGCCAGGCTGGTATCCGCGGGAGAACGCCACTGAGATGCCTGGAGAAACCCGGTCAGGCACGGCGGGGGCTGGTTGATCGTCAGCGAGGTGCCGAGCGACGCGTAGCCCGGGGAGGCCGACGTCACCGTCTGGCCCTCCGATGCGCCCTGCGGATAGGCCACCAGCAGTTGCTCGACGCCCTTGTGGTAGCGCTTGAGCATGTCCAGCACGATCTCGAGATTCGCCAGTGTCTGCGGCAGCGACTCGCGGACGTCGCTGAACACCTCGTTGACCTGATCGGCGGTCGGCGCCGCTTGGGTCAGGATGCTTCGTACGTGCTGGTCGTTTTCCGCGCTCTCCGCGGCCAGGATGTTCAGGTTGTGCGACCAGCGCTCGATCGAGTCACCGGAGTTGACCTGGCTGTCGATGATCGGCCCGGAGTTCTGGATGATGTCGTCGACATCGCGGATGTTGGTCTTGAAGTCGCCGGCGATCGCCTGCGTCGCATCGACCAGTCGTTGCAGCGCGGGGCCCAATCCGCCGACCGCTTGGGCTGTTTCGTCGAGCAGCGAGGCGATCTTGTCCTTGGGCAGCACGGCCAGCCCGCGGTTGGCCGCGTCCAGCGCCGGCCCGATCTCGGTGGGTACGGTGCCCTTGGTGATGGTCTGACCCGGCGAGAAGTATTGGGCCGGGGTACCTACCGACACCAGGTCGAGATACTGCTCACCGACCGCTGACACCGAATGCACGTTCGCCGACGCGTCAATCGGGATCTTGTAGCGGTCGCCGATGCTCATGGTCACCCGCGCGCCCGTCGCGGTCGGCTCGACAGCGGTGACCGTGCCGATGGTTTCACCGCGATAAGTCACGTTGGAGGTCTTGTACAGACCGCCCGACGCGGGCAGGTCCGCCTTCAGCGTGTACTGGCCGATCCCTGCCGCACTGGGAATCTGCAAGTAGTACCCGCCGAGGGCAACCGCCGTGATCACAGTCAGGATGCCGAACGTGACCAGCTGGCGCTTGATGAAGGGGGTCAGCATTGCCTGTCCGCCCTTTCGACCAGCGGCCCGCCCGGGACGTCGTTGGGGTTCGGCGTGTATCGGACGTCGGGGATCATCGTTTCGGGGTCGCGGCCCCACGATTGCTCGAGCGCGCGTAGCGCTCCGGAGAACCCGGTCCCGGTGAGGACTGCGTTGTCGACAGCGCTGAGGGTCAGGTCCAGCGTCAGCGACAGGTTGAAGTAGTCGCCGCGGAATGCCTTGGGCACGGAGTCGACGTCGAACGGCCGGACGAGGATCAGCTTGAGTGCGCGAATCAGATACGGCGCCGCACGGCCGAGTTCCCTCAACGGGCACTGCAGCGACAACAGGTCCTGGTGGAGGTCGCCCCGCGAGGCCGACAGGTATTGGTCGGCAACCTGGCTGAGCCGTCCCGTCGCGTCAACCGCGTTGATCAGAAGGTTCTGTTTGTCGGCGAAATGTTTGATCAGTGGCGGGAATTCGGTGAGGACCCGATCCAAGACGTCCGAGCGAGGACCCACGTACGCCAGCAGCCGGTTGGTGGAATCGATGGCTCGGGTGATGTCAGCGCGTTGCTCGTCGAGTCGGGCGGTGAAGGTGTCCAGCTTGCCGAGGAAGGCACGGATCTGGTCGGCCCGCCCGTTCACGATGTTGTAGACCTCGTTCTGCAGCACTTCGAGGTTCGGGATGCCTCCTCCGCGCAGCACGATGGCGAGACTTGCCAGCGTCTGTTCGGTCGTGGGATAGGTGGACGAATTTTTCAGCGGGATGGTGTCGCCGTCCCTCAGTAGCTCCGGGGACGGGTTGGGTGGCGCGGCGAGCTCTATGTGTTGAGAACCGAGGAGGCTAGTCTGCCCGATCTTGGCGGTCGCGTTCTTGGGCAACTTGATGTTCTTGTCCAGACGCAGCGTCACTGTCGCGACCCAGTTCTTCAGCTCGATCGCGCGCACCGTGCCGACGAAGACATCGGCCACCCGCACCCGGCTGTTGTCGTTAAGGGCCAGCGTGTCGGGTATCTGCACGTAGACGGTGTAGGAGCCGGGCCCAGAGCCCGGGCCACCGGGCATCGGCACATTCGCGATTCCGTGCCACTTCGCGCACGACGTCAGCACCGCCGCGGCGCTCAATAGAGCCAGCCCCTTCCAGGCCCGGTGCCGAGTGCGAGAACCCAACGCGCGCAGCGCGTTTACGACCCGCGTGCTTCGCGCGCCCATCATGATCCCGGTCCTGTAGACGCGGCCGCCGGTGTCGGCGCGACCGGACCCGGGACCACACCCGGCGCCGGCGGCGGTGGCGGGATCGGTACCTGCGGCGCCTGCAGGCCGATGGGTGGCACCACCGGGTTCTCGTCGTAGGCGTTCGGCGGTCCTGGCGGGGTTTGCAGTCCGGGGGGAGGGGGTGGGACGTCCGGGCCACCCATGAGTTCGGCCAGAGATCCGGGGGTCAACAGGCCCCCGGTGGTCGGCCCCACCTGTGTGCCTTGCATGCCCGGCGCGACGACCCAGCCGGGCTGGGTGTTGCGGTGCGACAACGGGGTGTCGGGCACCCAGATCCCGGGCACCGTGGTGTCTTTGTACCCGTTGGGCGGCTGCAGCCGGGGCTCGGAGTAGGCGACTTCCTTGGGCAGCGCCTCGGCGGTGCTGAACAGGTTCAGCCCGAACGGCGGGTAGTTGAACTTGATCGCATCAAGGATTGGCGCCAGGTATTGCGCACACAGTTCGGCGGAGTCCTGATAGCCGAGCCGGCTGCCGGCCTGAATCATGCTGCAGACGAACTGCATTGGGTTGGCGAAGTTCGGGATCGCCGGGATGGACATGACGGCGCCGTGTGACGGGTGGTAGATCTGGCTGAGGTTCGTCTCCAGCGTCGGCAGGACGTGCAGGGCGGTCTCCAAACCATTCAGCGGGTCGGGTTGGACCAGCGTGGTGGTCAGGTTGGCGAGGTTGTCGACGTCGTGGGCGAGCACCTCGCGGTTCTTGGCCAAGAACGGGCGCAGCGTGGAGAGCAGGCTGTCGAACTGCTGTATCGCATTGGAGAGGTCGCGTTCAGACCCGGTCAACTTGTCGGTGAACTGGGCCAGGTTCTTGTTCAGCGCGACGAACTGCTGGTCGTCTTTGTGCAGGGCGTTGACGAACTGCGCCAGGCTGCGCACCACCGCGAAGAAGTCGCCACGGCCCTCGTTCAGCGCGGTGAACGACCGCGACAGGCTGTCCAGCGTGGTGTTGATCTGCTTGCCCTTGCCGGCCAGCCCGTCCGCGAACGACTCGATGGCCTCACCGAACGGACCCTTGGGTTGCTCGGGCGTCGGGCCGAGTTTGGAGATGATGTTGGCGACGCTGTCGCGCAGTTCGTCCCACTCCGTCGGCACCTGCGTGCGCTCGATCGGGATCACCGCGTTGTTGGCCATCACCGGACCACCTTTGTAGGGTGGCTCCAACTGAATGGTCCGCGAAGCCACCAGGGTGGGGCTCAAGACCACGGCGGACGCGTTGGCGGGCACCTTGTACTTGTTGGCGTAGTGAAACGTCACCTTCATCTTGTCGCCGGCTGGCTCGATCTTGTCGACTGAACCCACGCGAACGCCCATGATCTGGACCTTGTCCCCGGAATAGAGCGCGTTTGCCGTTGGGAAATAAGCGACCACGGTGTTGGTGGTCAACTTCTGGTAGAGCCGCCAGCCGACGAACCCGGCGACCAGGGCCAGCAGCACCACCAGCGCTCCGATGACCGTCCGGGGCCGCAGTTTGCGGGTATGGAAGACGCTGCTCAATTCTGGCTACCTCCCGTGATGCCGCTGCCTCCCGCGCCGCCGGGGTTGATGAACGGTGCCGGCAACTGCTGCCCGGGTCCCGGCGGCGCGGGCGGCCCCGGCGGCAGCCCGGGCGCGAACGCCGACGGTGGGGGGGTGGGGCCGGCGGGTTGCAGGTTCTCGGTGCGCGCGCCCGGCGGTGCTTGGGTGGGCAGCGGCACCGGTATGCCCGGGACGTCCGGTGGCGGGTCGCCCGGCCGCCCGGCGATCGGGATTCCCGGTGTCGGTGGCAGGCCGTTCGGGCTCGGCGGCGACGCCGCGACGTCGATCGGTGCCGGGAAACTGCCGCCGAACGGGCCGACGTCTGCGCCCGTGCAGGGCAGCGGATTCCACGGCCGCGGCAGCGCGTCGGCCGGTGGCGTGTACGAACACGCCGTTCCGGGCGGGACGGCCGGTCCCGGATGATCCGGGGTGCCTTCCAGCACCGGAGGTGCGGGCGGCGGCGCCCCGTTGGGGAACCGGGTGCCGTTGGGGTCGGGCCAGCGGAACTCGGGAAGCCCGGCGCTGCGCCAGAAGTCCTCCGGGTCGATACCGCGCTGCTTGAAGGCGGCGTCGACGAACGGCTGCAAGATCCAATACGGCAGCAGGTTGGACAGGACTATCTTGAAGTACGGTCCCGACGCGACGGATTCCCCTAGCGATGCGGCGAATTGGCTGACATACGTGAGGGTTTGAGCCAGATCGTCTTTGCGTGCCACCAGTACGTCGCTGATGGCACGCAACTGCTCCAGCACGGGATTGAGGTTCGGGTTGTCGTTGATGAACCCCTGCACCTCGGCCGAGAAGGCGGAAATGTTTTGCAGCAGGGCGCCGATGGCGCGGCCACGTTCGTTGAACGCGACCAGCAGCGTCTTCGTGTTGACCAACAACCGGTTGATTTGTTCGCTACGGTCACCGAGCACGCTGGCCACTTGATGGGCCTGAGCGAGTAGGTGCTTGATCTGTTCGTCCCGCTTACCGATGGTGTCGGAGAATCTGGTTAAACCGTCGAGTGCGGCACTCAGATGCGGGTAGGTCTGATCGACGGTCTGCGACAAGACGTGCAGCGACTGCTTGACGGTGTCGATGTCCCAGCCGGTGGCGGCCTTGGTGGCGTCGAAGGCCGCGTCGTAGAGCTGATAGGGGGTGGTGCTTTGGCCCAGCGGCAACACAGCCCCGGGCCGCAACGTCTGGGCTCCCCGCGGCTCGATCTCGAGCACCTTCTTACCCAGGATGGTGTCGGTCTTGATCGCGAGCCGGCTCTCGCTGCCAATTGTGTTGGGGCCGATGGAAAACTTGATGAGGACGTGGTCGCCGTCGATATCGAACGCCTCCACCTTGCCGACATTCACGCCGGAGATGCGCACCTTGTCGCCCTTGTTGAGTTGACCGGTGTCGGTGAACTGCCCGTAGTAGCTCGGACTGGCGAACATCATCGGGATACTGGTGAAGCTTTGGCCGACGGCGACCACGAGCACCAGGACGGTGATGCCCATAAGCCCGACCCGGCTGCGGTTGAATTCCGTCAGTGTCCTCATTGCGGCGTGCACCTACCGGTGGGCTGCTGCCAGATCCGAACCGTGCGTACCGGGCCGCCGGCCTGCAGTCCGTTCCACTTGATCGTGAGGTCGCAGACGTAGAAGTTCACCCAGTCTCCGTAGAGCCCGATGCTGCGTCCGATCAGGTTGAGCGCGGTCGGCGTCTTGTGGATCAGATCGCCGAGCTGATCGCGTTGGTCGACGAGCGGCTGCTGAAGAGCCTGCAGGTAGTTGATCGCCTTGTGCAGCAGAGCGCGGTTGTCGGCGAGTAGGTCGGCCACCGTTCCGGCGGCGTTGCTGATGTTCGCGGTGCCGGCGGCCAGCGGGTCGGCTTGGTTTTGCAGCCCGGTGATCAATCTCTCGAAGTTGTCGACGGTCTGGTCGAACTCCTTGCGATGCCTGACCGTGGTGTCGAGCACGATGTTCAGGTTCTTGATCACCTCGCCGATCGCCTGGTCACGTTCAGCGATGTGCGCGGTCAGCTGCGCGGTCTGGTCGAGGATGTCGTTGATGGTGCCGCCCTGACCCTGAAACACGGTGATGATGGCCGACGCGATGGTGTTGACCTTTTCCGGATCGAGCGCCCGGAACAGTGGCTTGAAACCACCGATCAGGGCGTCGAGATCCAGCGCCGGTGAAGTTCGAGACAGCGGGATGGACCCGCCCGGCGGCAGCACCCGGTCCGCGCCCTCGCCCTCGCCGTGCTTGAGCTCCAGGTAGCGATCGGCGAACAGGTTGAGATAGCGGATCTGCGCGGTCGTCGACTGGTAGAGCGGTATCGAGCGGTCGACATCGAAGTCCACCAGTACTCGCTGGCCGCCGTCGATCAGCCGCACCGCTTTGACCTTGCCGATCTCCACTCCGGCGGCGCGGACGAACTGGCCGTCTTTCAGCCCGCCGGCATTCCTGAACTCCGCGGAATAGCTGTTGGTGCTGTTGAAGCGCATCTGAGCGAACACCACGACGATCGACACGGTGATCAGCAGCAGCACCAGCGAGACGATGCCGAGCTTGATAGCGGAGCCGGTGAGTTTCATGGGTTGATCGTGTTGTCCCCGACTTGACGGCCCCACACGTACTCGATGGCGTACGGAGAGCCGGTTTCTAGGTGGTTGTACGGCGCGAGGCTGGCACCGGTGTCCACCACCAGACTCGGAGCCGGCCACAGGTCATGGGTGATGGCCTGCCAGCAACCGGGCGCACCCCCCGGCCCGCCGTGGGCGTTCACCCGCGGCAGATTGTCCGGATACACAAAGGGATTCGGCGCCCCGCCGACCAGCCCGGCCAGCCCCAGGAGCCCCACGGTGGCGGCGGTGCCGGCCAACCCCGGGAGCGTGAGAATGCCTCCCAACCCCGACGTCAGCTCGGTCATGGTTCTCAGCGCGTAGCCATTGCCGCCGCCCGTCGTCGCATAGGCCGCCGGTTCTTCGTCGTAGTAGTTGCGGATGGTGCAGAAGATCTCGGGGCTGTAGGTGTCGAACAGCTGGGCGGTGGGCACCAGATCGGCGGCCCCCCGCTGCAGGTAGGGCCCGCCGCGGGCGAAGATGTCTTCGCCGGTGTTGCCCAACCCGGCCGCGGCCAACAACGCGGCATCCAGGTCGGCTTCCTGCCGGTGCAGCGTGCGCGCCGTGATCACCGCGTTGTTGAGGGAGTCGAACAGATCCGGTGCGGCGTTGGCGTAGATGTCGCCCAGATCCGCGAGCCGCTGAATGTCATGCCGGATCTGCGGCATTTGCGGATTGATGTCGTCGAGGATGGCGTTGGCGTTGACGATCGATTGCCCGAACTTGTCGCCCAACCCGGTGAACGCCTGCGCGGCTGCGGCCAGCGTCAGGTTGAGCTTGACCGGATCCACCTTCTCCGTGATCGAGGTGAGCGTCTCGAACAGGGTATTGAACTCCGTTGTCACCGAGCTCGCATCAATCACGTGCTGCGATGTGATGCGTTGCGGCGTGGGCTTTTTCGGCGAGGTCAACGACACATACTTGTTACCGAACACCGTGGTCGCCTTGATATTGGCGTCCACGTTGGCCGGAATCAGCTCGATGTACTTCGGCTTCACGTTCAAGACGAACTTGGCCGCCGGTATGCCGTCACGCTCGATCTCCGAAATGCTGTCTATCCGGCCGATTTCCACGCCGTTATAGGTGACCTTCGACCCCGGATCCATCACCAAACCGGCCCGGGGAGCCAACATCGTCAAGCGTGTCGTCGGCGAGAGCTGGCCCCGAAACTGCAACCACACGAACCCCAACACCACCGCGAAAACCATCAAGAACACCAACGCCGCCGTCCTGTACGGCGGAATGCGTTGCGGGTTTTCCTTCACCGGGGTCGTCATGGCGGCTACACGGTGAGGTTGAAGTTCGGGGTTTTGCCGTAGACCGCCATCGCGGTCAGTACGACGACCACAACGATCGTGATCAACGACAGCCGCATCGACCGGCCGACCGCTTCACCGACGCCGACCGGCCCGCCGGTGGCGTTGTAGCCGTAGTAGCAGTGGGTGGTCATCACGACCACCGCAACCAAGATCACCTCCGCGAACGACCAGCCCACGTCGTTGAGGCGCAGGAAGGTGTGGAAGTAGTGGTTGTACGTGCCGATGGACTGCCCGTATAACAAAACCGTGGTGACCTGCTGGGACAGGAAGGCCATTGTCATCGCCAACCCGTAGAGCGGGACGATGACGATCAGACCCGCCACCACCCGGGTGGACGCCAGGTAGGCGACCGACCGGATACTCATCACCTCGAGCGCGTCGATCTCCTCGCTGATGCGCATAGCGCCCAGTTCGGCGGTGGCGCCGGCGCCGACCGTGGCGGCCAGCGCCTGACCGGCGGCCACCGGCGCCACAAACCGCACATTGACCAGTGCGGCCAAAAATCCGGTGAATGCCTCGACACCGATATTGCCCAGCGTCGCGTAGCCCTGTATGGCGACCAGTGAGCCCGCGGACAGGGTGATGAAGCCGACGATGGCGGCGGTGCCACCGACCACGGCCATCGCGCCGGTGCCCATCCCCATCTGGGCAACGATGCGCAGCAGCTCTTGGCGGTAGCGGCGCATGGCGAAGGGGATCTGCCCGACTGCGGTCAGTGCGAACCAGACCATCTGCCCGATCTCGACCAGTGGCCGGGAAGGGGCGTCCCCGTATCGAATCAGGAAGGCGGAAGTCCGCGGGAAGCGGACGCGTAGTGCTGCAACCGTGGCCATGTCAGCGCCCCGTTCCGAACCGGACGCCGATGGTGGTCAGTGCGGCGTTGACCGCGAACAGCGCGATGAAACACAGCACCACCGTCTCGTTGACGGCGGTGCCCAGGCCTTTGGACCCGCCGCGGACGATCAGCCCGCGATAACACCCGACCAGACCGGCGATCAGCCCGAACGTCGCGGCCTTGATAAACGCGATCACCACCTCGGGCAGGCCGGTGAGCGCCGTCAACGTGGAGAGGTAGGCACCGCTCGAGACGTTCTGCAGGTACACGCTGAAGAGGTAGCCGCCCCCCAGGCCGACGGCGACCACGAGGCCGTTGAGCAGCACCGCGACGAGTGTGGAGGCGACGACGCGGGGCACCACGAGCCGGTGGATCGGGTCGATGCCGAGCACCTCGAGCGCATCGATTTCCTCGCGGATGGTGCGCGCGCCGAGGTCGGCGCAGATGGCGGTGCCGCCCGCGCCGGCGACCACCAGCACCGTCACGATCGGGCCGAGCTGGGTGACCGCGCCGATCGCGGCACCAGCACCGGAGACGTCGGCGGCGCCGATCTCGGCCAGCAGGAGGTTGAGCGTGAAGATGAGAAGCACGGTTTCCGGTATGGACACCGCGATGGTGGGCAGCAGCGATACCCGCATGAGAAACCAGCCATTCCAGATGAACTCGCGCCATTCGAACGGCTGCCTCAGGGCTTTACCGGTCAGCACGCACATGCGGAAGAACCCGCCGGCCACTTCCGTCCCAGGCCGAATCCTTCTGGCTACTTTGCTGGCAGTCAGGTGCGAGGTAGTCATCCGTGCCGCCCCTGAGGTGACCGCGCAATGAGTCGCCAGGTTTCCACCGATTGTTGGAGCGGGCCACGCCTAGTCGCGAGATGGAGATCGTGAGCCCGATTCACGGGCCGGTTCGTCGAGTGGCTGTGCTGCGAAAAGCGTTGCGCTACAGAAAAGCTCGAATGTTGCGGGAGCGACGACGCTTCGGAATTCCTTGCCCCAGGTTTCGGTACAACAATGCCCCGTATTCCCCGCGGTGTGCCGCATCAACTCGTTCCCGACGCCCGTCGATCAGGTGATCCCCCCGACCGGCACTCCGGGACCGCGCCCTCAGCTCCATGCCGTCCTCGTCTGCGCCACGCAGCAACTATCGCATTCGACCGTACGGTCAGTCAATAACCTCGGGCGCCGACCGGAACTCCACCATTGACCGCCCGGACACCATCTCGCGTTGCTCCTGAGCGGTTTGGGCGGATACCAGGGGTTTTGAGCATTCAGCGCATGTGCTGCCGCACGTTCCGACCGTCGCGCGGGCGGGTAAGTAAGGAAAGCCTTCAACCGTAAACCGACCGCCCGTACAGTGACGGCATTCTTGCTGCTTACCCTCGGCGAAGGTCAGCTTGGGGGGCTCAGCACATCAAACGGGAATTGGTGGGGCCAATTGCCTTCCCGCACAGGGCACTCGAGGCTACGCGGTCAATGATTCGGGCGCGTGACCGCGGCGAGGCATTCGCGCACCACCGAGACGACGTCCGCGGAAGGGTTTGCCCACTTGCTGAGCCCCAAGCGGTCGAGTAACAGTCCGCCGAGGAACACGTCGACGAAGGCGGCCCCGACTTGTTCGGGTGTCCGGGAACCGGTGGGATCGAACCACACCCACATCCACTGCAGCGATCCCCACAGCTGCAGCGCCGCCAGTTCGACGTCGACGCTTCGGAACACGCCGCTCTCTATCCCGCTGCGGATCTCGTCAATCGCTAGGGCTTGCAATTGATGGCGCAACTTGCGCACTTGTTGCATCGCCGGGTCATCGAATAACTGAACCACCTCGCGCTGGCTCGCCACCGTCGCATCGCGGGCGACCACCTGTAGCAGTGCGGAGGCGTAAATGATTGCGGCGATGCGTTCGTGCGGCGCGGCCAGACGAGCCCATGCCATCTGTAGCGCATCGAGTTGACTGGCAAGGTGGGTTTCTTCAAGCTCCCGCAACATCTGCGCTTTGGTCCCGAAGTGATGAACGATGGTGCCCTTCGACATGCCAAGTTCGTCGGCGATGTCGCCCATATTCGTTCGGTCGTAGCCGCGTTCGGCGACATAGCGGACAAACGCGTCGAAAATCTCGCCACGCCTACCAGGTCGGGGCATGGTCCACCCTTCGGCTCAAACTAACCGTACGAACGGTCTATCATAAGCTCCACGATGTCAAGATCCCATGAGGGTGCGCCACGGGGCGACAGATATTGCGCGGCGCCAGCGCCCCGAACCCGAGGTGCCAATCGCGCCTCTGGCGATCCGGTCTCGAAATCCTTCAACCGGTGAGCAGGTCAGTTCGTCGGTCAGCGGGTCTACAGCGCCCTGGGGCCACCGAACCTATCCGGCGCGGTGACGACATAGGTGTTCGCTTTAGCTGCCGGCTTGATCTCACCGGCGGTGTACACGGTCATGAGCTCTCTGCCATCGCCGTCGGCGACGCACACATAGGTGTCCGTCTCGGCGTCATAGTCGAAGCTGTCCCAAGCCAATACGAACGCCAAGCAGTTGCCGTCGCGGTCTGCGATGACGAGCTTGTGTACGCCGGACTCCTTTAAGAGCTCGGCATCCTGCGCGCGCTGCTGAGGGACGGGGCTGGTGTTGAGCGTAGCGTGTGACATTTGTGTACTCCCTTAGCGAGGGTGTCTCCTAAGCCTAGGCTCAACTGCTCAAATAACGCGAGCCTTGCCCGGAAACGTTTCTCCCCGGGTACCGCCCCGGCCAGGGCACTACGGCCCCAATCAAGGGGTCGTAAGTCGCTTACCCTGGCGTTCGCGACGAAGGGCAAGTACTACCTGCGCCGCACCCAACGACGGCATCGGCTTGCCTTGCCCATGTACGACGAATACGGCAATCCCGCAGCCGCGCAATTGAAGTGCCATGTCTGCCATCACGACTAGCGGCCGGACGTAGTGGCTTGCAGGACGCACGACGCGCATGTCTGATCGCCGTGCCTGTCCACTGACAAACTGGCCGACCACATGCTGCCGGCCCACAGTTAAGCGCTTGGGCGCCACTGCGAACTGGGGCCGGCAACGGGCGACGGGGACTTGGGCCGGACCGCGACCAACACCACCCCGGCGGCGAAGACAACCGCGGTCGGCCACGAGAATCGCCCGTCCGGTGCGAAGCCCCCTTGCGCCAACAAGTGCAGTCCAACGGCGGCCAGCGACGGCACCGGCCAGCATGATCGCCTCGGCCCAGCGATCTCTGAGCGGCAGGCCGAACATGGGCAGCGGGGCCGCGAAGAACCGCCGTTGCCACCACAGCAGCAGCAGTCTCGACGGCTGTCACCAGGCTGAGGATCGACGATCCACTCCAGCCGGACCAGCCACCACGCCGCTGTACCCTCGTGCGGTTGCGGTATCAGTCCGGCCGGATACGCGACGATCGCGACGATGCACGACCGGGATCATGTGCCAAAGGTAAAGAGCCATCACGTTGGCATTGGCGGTGGACAGCACGCGCTGCACGGGCGGCGGCGCAGCACCCGGTTGAGCGCCGGCGCGAGTGCCATCGCCAACCCGGCCTGCGTGCACGCGAACGCCATCATCGCCACCGTGGGCGGCGTCGTGTTCTCGATCGCTTCGCCCGGGAACGCCGATCATGCTGACCGGATAGGGTCCCAGCCGGATCAGCAGCGCCAGAGCGACGGCCGAACCGGCGGCGAGCAGGACCGGTCTGCGGCCGGCTAACAGCCCGCCGTGCCAAGCGATCCCGAGCTGGTAGAGCAGGCCCCAGCACAGCAGGTAGTTCAGCCAGCCGACATAGGGCACGTGGCCCGCGAGCGAGAGCGGCGTCGACCACCACGACCCCCGCCGCCAGCACCACCGGCACCATCAGGCCCCAACGGCGTATGTGCCGCAATCGCAATGGGCGTCAGCGACACCACCACCACGTAGACGGCCAGGAACCACAGGTGCATGGCCACCGCCCAACCCGCGTACTCCAGCACGGAGCCCGGCACACGCCCCGGGCCTGTAGCGCCACCACGATCACCGAAACCAGCGCGACGTAGACCGCCGTCGGTCCCAGTACCCGGGCCAGTCGATGCCGAATCCAGGCCTGGCGCGAGAAACCGTCGGCGTCGCGTCGATGCGCCCACGACACGGCGCCGGCGTAGCCGGCCACGAAGAAGAACACCGGAACCGCCTGGAAAATCCAGGTCAGCCATTGCGTCCACGGCATGTCGAGCGAGTGGGTTCTCGCGGCCGAATTGCCCGTCGTGATAGGTCACGGAACCGGCCAGCCAATGGCCCAGCACGATGAGGACCACGCCCGACGCGCGGTAGAAGTCCACCGCCAGATTGCGGGCCGGTCGCGCGGTGTTCTACGTCGTCCATCGGATCGCGGGAAGGTCGATGCGGTGCACTCGCGCAACGGTACCCGTCCCGTGGCGCGAAGTCGCTCGGCGCACAATGACCCCATGAAACAAGCTCGCCTCGCCGACCTGGAGGTCGGCCGACTTGGTCTGGGCGCGATGGGCATGTCCGTGGCCTACGCCGGCGCCGGCAGCGACGACGCCGAATCGATCCGTACCGTTCATCGCGCCATCGACCTGGGCGTCACGCTGATCGACACCGCCGAGGTGTACGGCCCCTACGTCAACGAAGAACTCGTCGCCCGCGCCCTGCAGGGCCGGCGCGATCAGGTGGTGTTGGCAACCAAGTTCGGCCTGATCTCCCACACCGGCCGCGACGGCCTCGACAGCAGCCCCGCCAATATCCGTATCGCCGTGGACGGTTCGCTGCAAAGGCTGGGGACCGATCGCATCGATCTCTACTACCAACACCGCCTCGACCGCGAGACCCCGATCGAAGACACGATCGGAGCGTTGGCAGAGCTGGTCGCTGCCGGGAAGATCCGGCACATCGGCCTTTCCGAGGTCGGCGTGAACACCATTCGCCGCGCTCACGCCGTGCATCCCATCACCGCCGTGCAATCGGAATACTCGCTATGGACCCGCGACCCAGAAGACGGAGTATTGGCGCTGCT
The DNA here is from genome assembly GCA_963850895.1 of uncultured Actinomycetota bacterium. Lineage (GTDB taxonomy): Bacteria > Actinomycetota > Actinomycetes > Mycobacteriales > Mycobacteriaceae > Mycobacterium. Next base: position 152,449 of record CAWKNK010000025.1, read on the forward strand.
GCGCGAACTGGGAATCGGGTTCGTCGCCTACTCGCCGTTGGGCCGCGGCTTCCTCACCGGCGCCATCCGCTCCACTGAGGAGCTTCCCGACAGCGACTACCGCAAGACCAACCCGCGGTTCTTCGACGAGAACTTCCAGCACAACCTGAAGAGCGCAGACGAATTGCGGAGACATCAGCGCTGACGTCGGTGCCACTCCCGCTCAGGTCGCCTTGGCCTGGCTGCTGGCGAAAGGTTCCGACATCGTGCCGATTCCGGGGACGAAACGCGTCGACGCGACTTGAGGAAAACGTCGGTGCCGATGCCGTCGAACTGACCCCCGACCAACTGGCCAGGCTCGACCGACTCACCCCGCCCGTCGGGGGCCACCACGCCGAGGCGCAAATGGGATGGATCGACCGCTAGTGGGTGCCGAGAAGAAGCTGGTGATCGGGGCCAGCGGCTTCCTGGGATCACATGTCACACGGCAGCTTGTCGCCGCGGGCGCCGACGTGCGGGTCATGTTGCGCCGCACCAGTTCCACCAAGGGGATCGACGATCTCGATGTCGAGCGCTGTTACGGGCGATGTCTTCGACGACGCTGCTCTGCGCGCGGCGATGGCCGGGCTGCGACGTCGTCTACTACTGCGTCGTCGACGCCCGGATGTGGCTGCGGGACCCGGCGCCGTTGTTCCGCACCAACGTCGAAGGGCTGCGGCACGTTCTCGATGCGGCCCTGGAAGCCGACCTGAAGAAGTTCGTATACACCAGCACCACAGGCACTTTGGCGATCAGCGACAGCCGGGCCGGTCACCGAGGACGATCCGCACAACTGGGATCAGGGCGGCGCCTACATCGAGGCTCGGGTGGCTGGCGAAAACCTGCTGATGTCGTACGCACGTGACAAAGGACTGCCCGCCGTCGCCATGTGCATCTCCACCACCTATGGGCCCGGCGACTGGGCGCCGACTCCGCACGGCTCGCTGCTCGCCCTCGTGGCCACCGGGCGGTTCCCGTTTTATTTCGGCTACTCGGCCGAAGTGGTGGGCATCGAAGATGCCGCCAGGGCAATGCTTCTCGCCGCCGAGCACGGACGAAACGGCGAACGCTACATCATCTCCGACAGGTACATGAGTATCCGTGAGCTGCACGAGATCGCCGCCACCGCCGTGGGCAGGCGCCCACCGCGCATCGGCATCCCGATGGCGGTGCTTCGCGCGGGTGCGCGCGTCAACGACGTGTTGGCGCGACTGCTCGGCCGGGACCTGCCATTCGCCTACGTCGGCATGCGCATGGCCGAGTTGATGTCGCCGCTGGACCACAGCAAGGCCGAACGCGAACTCGGATGGACACCCGAACCCGTCGAAGACTCGATCCGCAAGGCCGCCGTCTTTTTCGCGTCACAGCGCTAGTCGGCAGCGGCCAAGCGCGCCGGTGCCATAGCTCTTTGCGACCAGCGTCCACGGGTCGGCGTAGGGACCTCGTCCCTCGGCGCGGCGCTGCAGCTGCCAGGGCGGTACGCAAGGTTGGTCGCAGTATCGGGCCCAGCAGCCCGCAACACGGTGCGCAGATGGCCCTGGGATTCGGCGATCCAGGCCAGGGTCTGGCGCCAGTCGTGCTCTTGGAAGTCGAGCAGCGCCTGCGCTTCGGTGGTGTCGAACCAGCCGGTGAAACTCCAGCCGCGGTCGTCGCCAGGGTCACCCGGCAGGCTGGCCGAGGGGCCCAGGCGACCCAGGCCGAAGGCGGCCATCAGGTCGTCCTCGAAGGTCGCGCTGCAGCAGCACATACGACTCGTTACCGCCGATGAGCAGTATCTTGCCCGCGATCGTGGCTTCGCGATCGACGCCGTTGGCGAATGCCAGCGCCACGTCGCGCGCGTCCACCATGTGGATGCGGTTGTCGCCTGGCATCGAGCGCATGAGGAGAAGGTGGTCGCCGTTGACGTGCGACTGGGTGTCCGGGGACATGACCCCGCCGAGCCGAAGAACGCGTACGGCAGGCCGCTGGCGCGGATCGCCGCCTCGGCCAGCACTTTGTCCTGGCCGTATTGATCGATGGGGTTGACCGGGGTGTCCGGGGTGATCCGCTCCGGGTGGCGGTAGGGGTTACGCGATCCGTATACCGCGGCGCTCGATGCCATCAGGAACAGCGGGGGACGGGGCAGGCGCGCGGTGCGGCCGCCAAGAGATTCTCGGTACCGCCGACGTTGACTTTTCTGGCCAGCGCGGGATTGCGGTACGAAAGTGGTGAAAGGATCGCGGCAAGGTGAATGATCGCTTCGGGCTGATGGGTCGCGACCAGATCGCGCACCGCCTCGGCATCAAGCAGATCGCTATAGGCCGCTATCAGCGTCCCGGGATGCGCGCCGGCGCGACAGTTCTTTTTCGGCGGCAACGTTTCGTCGTTGCGCAGATCCATCGCGATGACGGTTCGTCCGCGATCGAGCAGGATCTGCGTGCATCGCTTGCCGACCTGTCCGAACGCGCCGGTGACCAGAATGGTGTTGACAGTCATAGGTGCGTCACTTACTTCATCAGCCGGCTGGCGATCTTGCCGATCGTCCTGCGGATCCGGTCGGAGATGTAGATCGAGAACACCGGAGTGACGATGTCCTCCCGCAGCCGAGTTAGCTTGGAGCTCTTGATAAGCCACTGTCCGGCGATGTTCTCGTAGGTCTCGTGGTAATGGCCGTAGCCCACCAAGGTCACCCCGGGCCCGAATCGGACGACATCTTGCAGCGCCCATACCCCGCGTGCTGTCGTCGCCGACGTGAGCTCGATTTCGGGGGCGTGCACCTGGTGGGCGGTGGCCTGTGCCGGGCCGTCCGAGGGCTTTGCGCGTGAACGCCACGAAGTCGTCGGCGCCGACGATCACCTTGCCGCCGGCCTCGGCGGTGTCGCTGACGAAGTCATCGGTGAAGATGCGTTCGCCATGCCGCCCAGTCCTTGGTGTCCAGGTGCCGACAGTAGCGGGCCTTGAGCTGCTTGATGGACTCGATCGCCAGCAGCGTGGCGGCGTCCGCGTCGGCGACCACGCCCTCCGCGCGATCTGTCATTGCGACTCGATTCTTTTCGTGAACGTCCCGGCGTGACGTTGCACTGGCGAAGTGTAAACCTCTCAGCCTTTGAAGTAGACGACCTGATGTGTGGTCGCCAGCAGCGCGCCATCCCGCGTCCACACCTGCGCGCTCTGATCGAAGTAGCCGCGGGTGAATCGGTTGGCGTGGGCGGTGCACAGGACGAAGTCGTTCCCCAAGCCGTCGAGTTGGTGCTGATCGGCGTGGAAGTACGTCGTCAACGAGATCGTCCCGGACGGGACGACGCCGCCGCGGCGCAGGAACACCCGTGGGTAGAAGACGTCGCTCAGCGCGGCCAGCGCCGGGTAGTCGACTGGGCGTTGCGCTCGGTCGCGCACCCACAATGTGGTCGTCGAGGAGGGGCTGGGTTGCCCGTCCTCGGCGGGGATGGGTCCTTCGACAAACCGCATGTCATAGAGGCGCGTCCAGACGACGATGCCATCCGGACCGCTGGCAGTGACCTGCTCGGGTGGGGGCGCACTCGGCGGGTGGCTTTCGGTGTCGGCCCAAGTGTCCCGTCGCAAAGCGAACACCGGGGTTGCCGTGGTCTTGACGTCTCCGTCCTGGCTGAGTTCGACGATCCAGTGCTGGTTGGTGCGGTTGGTGCGCGCGGCCCGCAGTGAGATGTCGAAGTTGCCGTCGGCGATGGGGGCAGCGTAGTTGACCGTCAGCGCCAGCGGCTCGCCGATGCGATCGGGGTGCGACTCGATGGCCCGCAGGATGGCGGCGGCGGTGATTCCGCCGAAGGGCCCCACCATGTTGGCCCATTCCGGATGGGTCCGGCCGCGCCTGGTGTTGGTGTCGATGGTCTCGAGACGGATGGCGTCGTCGAAGGGATGTGTACGCGTCATGTTGAGTACCGCAGAACTACGTGCCGGGGGCCCCGCGCCGGACACGGGGTCGCGCTGCGGGGCGGCGCCAACAACATTCCGTGTTGTACGGTCCGGCAAGCGACAAATCACCGAAAGCGAGCCATGATGGCCAGCTCGAAGGACGAAGCGGTAACCAAATCACCCGCCGAGCTGATCGACGCCAGGATCAACGAGCTGGGGGATTGGCGCGGCGAGATGCTCGCCCGCATCAGGGAACTCATCAAGGAGGCCGACCCCGACGTGGTCGAGGAGTGGAAGTGGAGGGGCGTCCCGGTCTGGTATCACGACGGGATGATCTGCACCGGCGAGACCTACAAGAACGTCGTGAAGATGACCTTCGCCAAGGGCGCCTCGCTGGAGGATCCCGCGGGCCTGTTCAACTCCAGCCTCGACGGCAACACCCGACGCGCGATCGATTTCCATGAGGGCGACAAGATCGACGAGAAGGCACTGAAGGCGCTGATCCGCGCCGCGGTGGAGCTGAACACGGTCGTAAGGCGCCAGCCTGTACAGTCGCGACAGCGGTGCTGTACAGTCGCCCAGCACAAGCGCTCGACGCCTCCAATGGGAGGCCATCCGGTGAGGCGTCCGAGTCAGGGTCGAGAGAATTCCGGAGCCGGGCCAAGGCCTGGCTGGCCGAGAACTTGCCGCGGCTGGATTCCGGGGACGCGATGGTCCTGCAGCGCGACGAATTGGCCTCCTGGCAGCGCGCGCGCGAACTGCAAAAGAAGCTGTACGACGGTGGATTCGCCGGCATCTGCTTCCCGCGCGAGTACGGCGGGCTCGGATTGGGCTACGAATACAAGAAGGCTTTCGACGCTGAGGCCCTGGCCTACGAGACCCCGCTCATGCTCAACGTCCCATCCTTCGCCATCTGCTGCGCGACGATCCTCGACATGGGCAGCGAGGAACAAAAGCGCACCCACATCGGGGCCGCGTTGCGCGGCGACGAAGTGCTGGTGCAGCTGTTGTCCGAACCCAGCGGGGGATCGGACCTCGCGGGCGTCCTCACCCGGGCCGACCAGCGGGACGGACGATGGGTCATCAACGGCGCCAAGACCTGGAGCACGTGGGCGTTCGCCGCTGACTACGGCCTGTGCCTGGCCCGGACCGACTGGAACGCGCCCAAACACGAAGGGCTGACGATGTTCCTGGTGCCGCTCCGGCATCCCGGCGTCACGATCAACCGCATCAAGCAGGTCAACGGCTCGGTCGAGTTCTGCGAGGAGTTCTTCGACGACGTCGACGTCGGTGACGACGCTGTGGTGGGGGAGCCGGGAAAGGGCTGGGACGTCGCGTCGCGCCAGCTCTACCACGAACGTCGCAGCATGGGCGACGGTTCGGAGTACACCAGCGGGCCGGGAATCGCCGAGGCCGAGGATGTCTCGGTCGACCTGCTGTCCGTGGTCGAGAAGACGAAACAGGGCGGAAGCGAACGCATTCGGGAGATGGTCGGGCGGGCCCTGGTCCACCGGGCCGTGCACGGGCAACTCAGCGAGCACGTCTTCCACGCCGTAGCCAACGGGTCACTGCCACCCGCCGCGGGGTCGATCATCCGGCTGTACATGGCCGAGGTGCACGACGTCGAGATCGACGCCGCGCTGGCCGTGGCGGGGCCGGCGGCCGCGGTCGACGACGCGGCGGGGCTGCTCGACATCGGCACGCGCTACCTCGGGCGTCAGATCGCGAGCATCGGCGGTGGGACGACGGAGATGGCGCGCAACGTGATCGGCGAGCGGGTCCTGAACTTCCCGCGCGAGTACGCCGCCGACCGCGGCGTGCCGTTCAACCGAGTGCGACACGGAAAAGCCTGAAGGAGGCCCGGGATTGAGCGACCAGCTTCGTGACATCCGGGAGTTGGCTGGAGACTCCGAGGCGTACCGGGACGAACTGTATCGGCGCTGGACCGGTCTGCTCAGCTACCGTTACATCGGCCGCAAACACTCCTCGATGGACCTCGGGGAGGCCGACGACACCGTCACCATCCGCCGCGACATGCGAAACGAGGCTGGGGGAATCATGGTGGCGCCGTTGGCCATTTCCTCCCCGGAGGGGTGCCAGACCGACATGGTCGCGGTGCCCAACCCGGTCATCGCGTCGGTACAGATCGTCGACCCAGGCTACGACGTCGATCGAGTCGAGATCGTCGATTCCGGCATCATGCACCAGGGCCGCACCATGGGTTATGGGCGATGCAAGATCGTCGACGCCGACAACCCGGACCGGGTGATCGCCTTCAACGAGGGGCAGGGAGCGATCATCGGCATTCCACCGGAAGGCCTTGACAGGATGGACGTTTCGGGCACGGAATTGGTGATCGAGGACTCGCCGGACCTGCCGCCGCTATGGCAGGCCTTCGGTGCGAGCAGGCGCGGCGACGGCCATTGGGTGCTGCCCGAGCTGAGTACCGAACTCGCTTCCCCGGACGCCGCGCTGCACATCGGACCGCAACACGTGGTTCTCGAGACCGCGGCTATCGACCTTGCCGCCGACGTCGTCGGAACACGAATGCTGCAGGTGGTCAGCTGGCACGTCATGTTCATGTCACGCGGCAAAGTGGGTCCCTTCCGCGTCGAGGGCACCGCGCACCGGGGCGGGCCGGGACGCGTCGGCGTGCGCATGCTGCTGCATGACGAGGGGAACGCGGATAAGGCCGTCACCTCCGCCGCGGCGATTTTCGACATTGTCGGGTGATCCTGACTCTGGTCATACATCTGTCCGCGTCTGTATGGTGCTAACGACCCACACGACAGGAGAATCGCAGTGGCAGAACGGTTGGCCGGCAAGGTCGCGCTCATCAGCGGAGGCGCGCGGGGGATGGGGGCCTCGCACGTGCGGACGCTGGTGGCCGAGGGGGCCAAGGTGGTGTTCGGTGACATCCTCGACGACGAGGGCAAGGCGGTCGCGGCCGAGGTCGGCGACGCGGCTCGCTATCTGCACCTCGACGTCACGAAGCCCGAGGATTGGGACGCGGCGGTCGCCACCGCCCTCAGCGAGTTCGGCGGCATCGACATTCTCGTCAACAACGCGGGCATCATCAACATCGGCACCTTCGAGGACTACGCGCTCTCGGAGTGGCAGCGGATCCTCGACATCAATCTGACGGGCGTGTTCCTCGGCATCCGCGCCGTGGTCAAACCCATGAAGGAAGCCGGACGGGGATCGATCATCAACATCTCCTCGATCGAGGGCATCGCCGGCACCATCGCCTGCCACGGGTACACCGCCACGAAGTTCGCCGTCCGGGGGCTGACCAAATCGGCGGCACTGGAACTCGGGCCCAGCGGCATCCGGGTCAACTCGATCCATCCCGGGCTCATCAAGACGCCGATGACCGAGTGGGTCCCCGACGACATCTTCCAGACCGCCTTGGGCCGGGCCGCCGACCCCAGGGAGGTGTCCAGCCTGGTGGTCTACCTGGCCAGCGACGAGTCCAGCTATTCGACCGGCTCGGAGTTCGTGGTCGATGGCGGCACCACCGCCGGCCTGGGGCACAAGGACTTCTCCGCGGTCGACGTCGCCGGGCAGCCCGAGTGGGTCACCTAGCGGGACTTAACAATTCGGTCTCCCGGGCCGACTTCTCAGTTGGCTTGGGCCACGGCGAGGGAACCGGGCGCTGCCGCACACGCTGGGGCCACCAGAACCACTTGCCCAGCAGCGCGGCGATGGATGGCGTCATCAGCGACCGGACGATCAGGGTGTCGAACAGCAGACCCAGTCCGATGGTGGTGCCGACCTGGCCGATCACCGTCAGCTCACTCACCGCCATCGTCATCATCGTGAAGGCGAACACCAGGCCCGCCGAGGTGACGACCGAGCCGGTACCGCCCATCGAACGGATGATGCCGGTGTTCAGCCCGGCGTGGATCTCCTCCTTGAACCGCGCCACCAGCAGCAGGTTGTAGTCGGCGCCGACGGCAAGCAGGATGATGACCGACATCGCGAGCACCATCCAGTGCAGCTCAATGCCGATGAGGTGCTGCCAGATCAGCACCGAGAGGCCGAACGACGCACCCAGCGAGATCAAGACGGTGCCCACGATGACGGCCGACGCCACCACGCCCCGTGTGATGAGCAACATGATGATGAAAATCAGGCACAGCGAAGAGATCCCGGCGATCAACAAGTCGTAGGTGTTGCCGTCACTGAGGTCTTTGTAGATGGACGCGGTTCCCGCGAGATAGATCTTCGAGCCCTCCAGCGGCGTGCCCTTGAGCGATTCGTAAGCGGCCTTCTTGATTGCACCGATGTGCGAAATGCCTTCCTGCGACATCGGATCGCCGTCATGGCTGATGATGAAGCGCACGGCATGGCCGTCGGGGGAGATGAAGTTCTTCATCCCCTTCTTGAACTCGGCGTTGTTGAAGGTTTCCGGCGGCAGGTAGAACGAGTCGTCGTTCTTGGACGCATCGAACGCCTTACCCATCGCGTTCGAGTTCTTCTGCGCCTCGTTCTGCTGATCCTGCAGGCCCTTCTGCGTCGAATACATCGTCAGCATCGTCGTTTTCATGGCCTTCATGTTCTCGATCATCGAAGGCATCAGCGCGACCATCTGGGGCATCAGAGTGTCCAGATGATCCATGATGGGCAGCAGGCTCTGGATGTCGTCGGTCATCGTGTCGATGCCGTCCAGGCCGTCGAAGACCGAGCGGAGCGACCAGCACACCGGGATGTCGAAGCAGTGCCGTTCCCAGTAGAGGTAGCTGCGGATCGGCCGGAAGAAGTCCTCGAAATCGGCCATGTGCTGCCGCAATTCGTCGATGTCGATGGTCATGTCATGCATCTTTTTGACCATCTGATGCATGTCGTTGGCCATTTGCACGGTGATGCTAGACATCTTTTCCATGCTGTCGATGGTCGTCTGCATCATGTCGGCCTGTTTGAGCATGTCGGCCATCTGGTCTTCTTGGTACTTCTGGTTCATCTGCTGGGTGACGCCCTGCATGCTGATCTGGAAGGGGATCGAGGTGTGCTCAATCGGAGTGCCCTGCGGCCGGGTGATGGCCTGCACGCGGCCGATTCCCGGAACCCGGAAGACCGTCTTGGCGATCTTGTCGATGACCAGGAAGTCCGCGGAGTTGCGCAGATCGTGGTCGCTTTCGATCATCAGCACTTCGGGGTTCATCCGCGCCTGCGAGAAGTGTCGATCCGCTGCCGCGTAACCCTCGTTCGCGGGTAGGTCGGTGGGCAGGTAGTTGCGGTCGTTGTAGTTGGTGCGGTATCCGGGCAAGGTCAGCAACCCGATGAGTGCGATCCCGATCGTCACGACCAGGATCGGGGCGGGCCACCGGACCACAAGAGCGCCGACCTTGCGCCACCCGCGAATACGTTGCGTGCGCTTGGGTTCGAGCGTCTTACCGAAACGCGTCACCACCGAGATGACCGCGGGGCCAAGCGTCAACGCTGCCGCCACCACGACCACCATGCCGATGGCCAACGGGATACCCAGCGTCTGGAAATACGGCAGGTTGGTGAAGTGCAGGCAGAAGGTCGCGCCGGCGATCGTCGAGACCCGACCCGAGCACCACGTGTGCGGTGCCCTTGTACATGGTGTAGTACGCGTCTTCGCGCGACTCGCCAACGGCGCGGGCTTCCTGATATCGGCCGATCAAAAAGATCGCATAGTCGGTGGCGGCCGCGATCGCCAACGTGACCAACAGGTTCGTCGCGAACGTCGAGAGCCCGATGATCTTGAAGTAGCCCAGGAACGCGACCATGCCGCGCGCGGCCGAGAGCTCGAGGACCACCATCACCAACGTGAGCAACACCGTGACGATCGACCGATAGACCAACAGCAGCATCCCGATGATCACGGTGAACGTGGCCGCCGTGATGAGTTGCAGGCTGCGGTCGCCGGCAGTGTGCTGATCCGCCGATAGCGCCGCGGGGCCGGTGACGTAGGCCTTCACCCCGTGGGGCGGGGGCACACTCTTGACGATGTTTTGGACGGACTCGACCGATTCGTTGGCCAGGGCTTCGCCCTGGTTACCGGCCAGATACACCTGGACGTAGGCGGCCTTGCCGTCGTTGCTCTGTGCGCCCGCCCCGGTGAGCGGATCGCTCCACATATCCTGAACGTGCTCAACGTGTTTGGTGTCGGCGTCGAGCTTCTTGACGATCTGGTCGTAGTAGGCGTGCGCGTCGGCGCCCAGGGGGTTTCGGCCCTCCAGCACGATCATCACCGAGCTGTTGGACTTGTACTCGTTGAAGATCGCGCCCATGCGCTTTGTCGCGACCACCGATTGCGCATCGTCGGGGGCCATCGACACCGAGCGCATCTTCCCGACCTCGTCGAGCTGGGGGACGACGACGTTGAGCACCGCGATGATCGCGATCCAGCCCAGGATGATGGGCACCGCGAACGTTCGGATGATCCGCGGGATCTTTTCCCGCACCGGCTCCTGCGCGACGGGGATGGTGTCGGTGCGGGCCTCATCGAGGTGTGCGCTCATGCTGATTTCACCAGGCAGAAGGTCAGGGCGTGCACGCCGTTGGTAATTTTCTCGTCCTTGACTTCGTCATCGATCGTGATGCGGCAACCGAGGTAGTCACCGTCGCTTTGTGCCGAGAGGTTGGGGAAGACCGAAGGCGCGGTGGTGCTGAGAACCAGAGTCCACGGCAGCGGCGCGCCGTCCACCCGCTTCGGGTCGGCGGACAGGTCCAAGTAGTTCACGTTGGCGTGACTGGCCGAGCCGAAAACCTCGTATTTGACGACCTTGGGTTTGAACGGCTTGGAGTCATCCAGCCGTGGAGCCGTCAGGATGCCCGTGTCTTGGGCGCCGAAGAAGGACTTGACCCGGACGACGGCGAAGCCGCCGACCACCAGGACCGCGACGATCAGCAGCGGCAACCACGCGTTGCGCACAACCTTCGATACCTGCACCTAGGTGATTCCCTTCCCCATCACGCGGCCGTCATCTGGTCAGCGTCGGTGTGACCTGCGCACAAGCTCACGGGCAGGGAAGCGCCACGACTTACGTTGCACCGCAATGGTTTTGCCGATCACTATGATGCGTGTGCGCTCGATCGCCCGAAGGGGGACGGCTGCCCAAGCGCACCGGCGGTCGCCCCCAGTACCGACACCTACTTCATGAAGCGTTTTCGGATACTGCCTGGTGAGCATAGTACATAATGTGCATACCTTGCACGCCATGCAACAATTGCTCGCGGTGTTTCAGATCACTTTGTGAAGATGCTGTTGACCAGCGCGGCGGCGCGCTCGACGTAGGGCATCGGCGTGTCGTCGTCGGCGCCGGCCTCCCCGCTGCGACCAGCGCTCGATGCCCGAACGCACGGCCGTCAATGCCAGCGCGGCGATCAGCGCGACGATCTCGTCGTCGGGTCGCATCGCCTTGGCGGCGCGCGACGATATCGGTCAGGTGATTCTGGAACCTTTCCAGGTCGGCGAGGAATGCCGCCAGCACCGCCGGGGAGGTCTTGGCGAGTTCGAGCATGCCGGCCGCTTGTTCGCGTTTCGGGGGTACATCACGAAGGTGGTGCGCCGCCAGCGTGATCAGCTCTTCCAGCACCACCGAGTAGGGGGCGGGTCCGGCCGCGACGAAATCCGCTACCAGCTCCGGGGGTATGTCCGAAGGGCCATACGCGATCGCGGACTCTTTGTTCGGGAAGTAATTGAAGAAGGTGCGCGTGGACACCCCGGCGTCGACACAGATCTCCTCGATGGTCGCCTTGTCGAATCCGCGTTCCAGCGCCAGGCGCACCGCGGCGTCGCGGATGTCTGCGCTCGTCTGGCGCCGACGCCGCTCGCGCAGACCCATCGGGTTGGACATAGCACCTATAGTTGCACGTTCTGCACACTTTGCAGTCAAAAGGCTCCGGATTTGGGCCTCGCGGCCGTTCGGCGCGTGGGCCGCGTCGCTCCCCGCCGCGGCCGCTGGATGGGCTCGGTCGAGCCCTGTGCTCATCGCAGAAAGGCCTCGAACTGTGGTTGGCGCACAGGTATTACCGCGATGATCCAGCGGAGTGGCCGGCGTCCGCGGCTAAGCGCGGGGCGCGACGAGGGCACCCCGAAGGTGCTCGCACTGACTCGTGAAAAATTTCACCGAAACGGGCGCCCGGTCCACGATCTGGTCGAAGGCGTGGAAGGCGCCGGGCGCGATCTCCTCATGCACGCGAACACCCGCCTCGCGCAGGCGCCGCGCGTACTCCAGGCACTCCTCATAGAAGAGGTCCAACGTCCCGACCCCAATCCACGCCGGGGGCAGGCCGGACAAATCGTCCCGACGCGCCGGCGCGGCCTGTTCGGGGTCGGCGCCGTTGAGGTACCAGCGCCACGCCAACTGGTTGTCGGTTTCAGTCCACATGATGCGCCTCTGGCCGCCCCGTTTGGCGCCGGTCCGATCGTCCAGCATGGGATACACCAGCAGCTGGAAGGCCAGTTTGACGTCGTTGCGGTCGTGAGCCCGCTGCGCCAGCGCCGCCGCGAAATGTCCACCGGCACTGGCCCCGCCAACGGCGATCCGATCCGGGTCCACCCATGGTTGACGCGCGAGCCACAGCAGCGCCGCATAACAGTCCTCGATGGGGATCGGATACGGGTGCTCGGGTGCCAGCCGGTGTTCCACCGCCGCGATCGCGACACCCGTGCGGTGGGACAGTCTGCGAAGGTATTTGTCGTCCTGGGCGGCGTGACCCATGATGGTGCCGCCGCCGTGGACCCACAACAGTGCCGGTGCGCGGTCGGGAAGACGGGCCGGACGATGCAGGCGAACGGTGACGTGCTCGTTGACCGTGGCCTCCGGCACGTCACGCAACCGCCCCGTGCTACTGAAGAGGTTCATGATCGCCCGCTGAAGCTTGAGCCCCCGGTGCAGCGCATACCCGCGGGGTAGGAACCGAGCAACCTTGCGCAGACTCGGATCTACCGCCTGCCGCGAGGTAAAGGTGTTGCCGGGGAACCTATTTGCCATCAACACCCTCAATCCGTTTTGCGCCGGCAGACACGCCGACCATACAGGGTCAGGATTGTGTCCCGGGGCATCTTCGGCCCGCTGACCAGGGGCGCTTCGGGGCGGCCGATTGGTCGCGCCGGGGACAGGGTATCCGCTCTCGTGGCTTCGACCCTTACCAAAATCATCAGCGTTCTGGATCCGCGCACCGGCGACACCGTCACGCAGGTGCCGATCACCGAGCCGGCCGACTGCGATGAAGCGGTCGGGCGTGCCGCGGCGGCGGCCGACGCGTGGGCGCGCACCCCGCCGGCCGAACGGGCCGCGGCGATAGCGGCCGCCGCGGACGACGTCCGCGCCGCGGCCGACGAACTCGCCGAACTGAACGAGCGGGAAACCGGCAAGCTGCGCGGCGACGCGCGCGGCGGCGCGGACGCCGGAATCGACACGCTCTTGCAATACGCCCAACTCGGGCCACTCCATCCCGGCCACGCCCTGCAGGGCGGATGGTCCGCAACCGACCTGATGGTTCCCCGGCCGCGCGGCGTGGTCGCGGTGATCACGCCGTGGAACGATCCCGTCGCGGTGGCGGCCGGACTGCTCGGCGCGGCCCTGGTGACCGGAAATACCGTGGTACACAAGCCAAGCGAGCGTTGCCCGCGGACCGGCCGGCGGTTCGCCGAACTGCTGGCCGCCCGGCTCCCCGATGGTGTGCTCGAGATCGTGGACGGCGACGGGAGCGTCGGGGAACGTTTGGCGGCCGCGGAGCTGGTCGACGTCGTCGCGCACGTGGGCAGCAGCGAGACCGGCCGCGAGATCGCGCGGGCCTGCGCCGACCGGGGCGCCAAGGCTCTGCTGGAGAATGGCGGAAACGACGCTTTGATCGTCGACGCCGACGTGGACCCGGGCTGCGCGGCCGGCCAGGCCGCACTGGGTGCATTCGCCAACGCCGGACAGATCTGCGTCTCGGTGGAGCGGGTCTATGTCGTGCAATCGATCGCCGACGCCTTCCTCAATGCGTTGATCGACGAGGCGATCTCGTGGGCCGGCCGCATCGGACCGCTGGTGGACGAGCGCCACCGTGAACACGTGCACGCGCATGTCGAAGACGCGACCCGGGCCGGGGCCCACGTTCTGGTCGGCGGCGAACCACGACCCGGGCCGGGCTCGTTTTATCCGCCCACGGTGTTGAGTGACTGCACACCCGAGATGCTGATCATGCGCGAGGAAACGTTCGGTCCGATCGCGCCGGTGCGGGTGGTGCCGGATTTCGCTGCCGCGTTGACGGAAGCCGCCGATGACCGCTATGGCCTGGCCGCAACCGTGCTGACCGGCAACATGGCGCATGCCCAGGAGGCGTGGCGCAGCCTTCCGGTGGGCACCGTGAAGATCAACGCCGTCTTCGGCGGTGCGCCCGGCGGAGCCTCCGAGCCCCGCCGTGCCAGCGGCACGGGCTTCGGCTTCGGGCCCGAACTCCTCGACGAGATGACCGTGATGAAGGTGGTGCACTGGTCGGCGCCCGGCGACTGACCGGCGCACTGCGTAGCGACATGACGTCGCGTTCAGGCGGGGCCGGCCTGCCGGCCGCCGGAAAGCATCGGGACGATCGGTCCGCCGCCGTAGCCATCGCCGGCCAGCCTCGTGAACCCAGCGGCGCTCTGCTGGCGGTTGGCCGCCGAACCGGCGGAACCAAGCGGTCCCCCACTGCTCGACATCGGATGGAGCGGAGCAGCGTCCGCGCCGGTGACGCGCACAGTGATAGCCCGCCCGTGCGACAATTGCCGCCATGCGCAACCGGCAGTTGTGCCGGCCAGCCGCAGTCGCCCTGACCGCAATCCTTGTGGCCTGCTCGTCCGGCAAGACGCCGCCACAACCCCTGAGGCCGCCCGAGTCCGCAACGATGTCCTCAACAGGCCCGCCGCCGCTGACCACCGCCGTAGCGCTGCCGTTTCTTCCTATGGAGCTGACGTTTAGTGCCGCGACGAACAAGTTGTATGCAACTGGCATCGAGGGGGAACCGCCACGAATCAGGGCGTACGTCGTCTCGCTGTCGGCACCGGCGGGGCCAATTGAGCGGTTGGACACGGTGATCAACGACGTCCCAACACACATCGTGGTCAATGACAAGCTCAGGCGTGGGTACGCCCTCGTGCCGGGGGCTATCAAGGTGTTCAGCACGGACACGGACGCTCTTGTGTCGACCAGCGACAAGCCATCCTGCTCTCCGCAGGTGCTTGCGGTCAGCCAGGCGACGGGCATTGTGTATGGCGGTGGAGCCTCCGACAAGGGCGAGTGCCTCGTTCAGTTCGGTTCCGACGGCCGCATTGTCCGCGAGAATGTGGTTGCGCCAAACGTCAAGGGCCAGAACATGTTGGTTCAACGGATCGCAGTGGACTCGGCGAGCGGCGACGTCCTGTACACGAATCCATCCAGTGTCGGGCGCGCGGACCAGATGTTGACGGAGAAATGGCGCACGCCAGTGGGCGGGCCTGAGAAGCGCAGGACCTGGGCTTCGAGCCGAAGACGAACACTGCCTACATGACGGTCGGTGGGTTCCCCGTCATCTCGCCCACGAGGATTTCCGTTTTAGACGGTCGTACTGGCAAGCAAAAAGGGGAGCTTAGCGGGCCGGGATGGACGAACGAGTTCGCGGCTACTGGTGATGGGCGATTGTTCGTTGCATTCTTCAACTCGAATGATCTCTATGTGCTCTCCGACGGGACGGGCACCCTGACGAAATTCGCTTCGCTCGGCGACATTGTCGGGTCGTCCCCCAGCGACTCCAAGTGGCTGCTGGTCGACACTGCGGGGCAACGGCTGTTTGTCTCACCCGGCGGTGACGCGCACACGATCCTGGTTTACCGGTACTGACTCGTGCTCGTTGATCTGGGCTCGCACGCCGCCGCTCACGCGTCGACCCGCACGTGGGAACGCCTCAAAGTCGCGGTTGCGCGGTAAGCACCGGGAGCAGGCATAAGCAGCTGTGCAGGGGATCACCGGGAACTGACCAGGATCGCCGAGGCGGCGATGGTCGATTAGATTGCGGTGTTACGCCGGTGGTCATATCTCGCCGCGGTGGCTCCGGCGGTGTTTTTGGGGTGCTTTTGTGTCTTTGGGTTTGAGCTCGACGTCGACAGGGAGGCCTGACATGGTCGATGTGAAGCTGATCCCGCTCGAAGTGCTGCTGGGCAATCCAGAGCGGGTGGGGGCGCAGATCTCACCGGATGGCAAACGCCTGTCGTACCTGGCGCCGCTCGACGGTGTGATGAATGTAATTGTCGGGGAGGCTGGTTTGGGGAACGAGCGGCCCGTGACCCATGACACCGGCCGCGGGATTCAGAGCTATTTATGGGCGCACGACGACCGCCACCTCATGTATGTGCGGGATAAGGACGGAAGCGAGGACTTCCGACTCTATGACGTCGACCTGGAAACCGGTGTCGAGCGCGACCTTACACCGCTCGACGGTGTGCAATGCCGAGTCATCGCGCACTGCAAGGAATTTCCGAACGACGTGCTGATTGCCATGAATAAGGACAACCCAGAGCTGCACGATGTGTACCAGTTGGACCTGACTACCGGAGCGCTGGAGAAGATCGTCGACAACCCTGGCTTTCTCGACTGGGTGATCGATACCGATCTGAAGGTCCGCGGCGCCGTGACGCCGCTGCCCGACGGCGGCGCGGTGATCATGGTGCGCGACGACGAGGACTCGGACTGGCGGCCGTTGCTGGAGGTGCCGCCGGAGGATGCGGAATTGACGGCGCCGCTTGGCTTCACGAGAGATGGAAAGGCCATGTATCTGCGGATGTCCGTCGACGCGAATACCGGGCGTCTGGTGAAGATGGACATCGCGACGGGTACCGTGGAGGTGATCGCGGAGGACCCTAGCTACGACATCGCGGGCGCAATGATGAATCCTGATACGCGTGCGATCGAGGCGGTGACGCTGTACCGCGATCGCCTGGAATACCAGATCTTCGACGACGCAGTCCGCGGCGACATCGACGCGCTTCAGCGGCTCGACACGAGCGATCTGGCGATCATCGGTCGAGACCATGACGATTCGACCTGGCTGGTGGCGTTCGAAAGCGACTCGGGCCCTGTGAAGTTCTACACCTGGGACCGCGCCTCGAAGACCGCAACGTTCCTGTTCGACCATCAGCCACAGCTCAACAACTACCCCCTTGTGCCGATGGAACCATTTGCTTTCACGTCGCGCGACGGGCTGGCGATCCACGGATACCTCACGTTCCCGTCGCAGGTTGTACGGACCGACCTGCCTGCGGTGCTGCTGGTGCATGGCGGGCCATGGGCCCGCGACCTACGTCGACTCGATGGCAGGGCGCAGTGGCTCGCCAACCGCGGATACCTCTGCGTCCAAGTCAATTTCCGCGGCTCCAGCGGGTATGGCAAGGACTTTCTCAACGCGGGCGATCGCGAGTGGGGTGGCAAGATGCACGACGATCTGCTGGACGCCATAGATCACCTTGTCGCGCAGGGCATTGTCGACCGCGAGCGCATTGCGATCTATGGCACTTCCTATGGTGGTTACGCCGCGTTGGTTGGTGCGACGTTCACCCCCAACGTCTTCAAGTGTGCGATTTCGATGGTCGGCCCGTCGGACTTGAACACGCTCATCGAGTCGTTTCCCGAGTACTGGAAGCCCATGATCGCGATGTGGCACAAGCGAGTCGGCGAGGACAAGGAATTCCTCTGGTTGCGTTCGCCGCTGTCGAAAGTCGGCGACATCAGGATCCCCATCCTTATCGCCCAGGGAGAGAACGATCCCCGCGTGAAAAGGGCGGAGTCAGAGCAGATCGTCGAGGCCATGAAAGAGCGCGGGATCGCTCACGAGTACGTCATGTACGAGAATGAGGGGCACGGGTTGGCCAAGCCCGAGAACCGGCTTGACTTCTATCATCGGGCCGACCGCTTCCTCGCCAAACATCTTGGCGGCCGAGCGGAATGAGCAAGCAATCCACCGTTCGGCCACGGGTTCGGGTGCCTGCAGGACTGTTGTCGCAGTTCCCCCGGTTCGGTGAAGCCAGGCTAGCGGCTGAGTTGCGAAGCCAGGAGCGCCAGCGCCTGAGTTTCCTGCTCGCTTAGAGCGATATGCATGGCGCCGGCAGCTTCCTCGGCGTGATGCGGCTTAGACGCGCCGGGGATTGCTACGACCGAGTCGCCGTAGTAGGTCGTGAGCCAAGCGAGCGCCACTTGGCCAACCGTCGCCGAATGTGCGACGGCGACTTGACGCAGTCCCTCGATCAGGGGCACGAGGCCGTCGAGGTTGTCGGCAAATAGCCTGCGACGCTTTCGCGGCATCTTGGCAACGAGGCCGGGGTCATCATGGAACTTGGCGGTCAGCACCCCGCTTCGTAAGGGCGAGTAGGCGATCAGAGTGACGCCGAGCCGCCGCGCGGTGTCCAGAACTCCATTAGATTCAATCTTGCGGTGCAAAAGGTTGATCTGAACCTGATTGCTGGCCAGCGCAATTCCGCGTTTAGCCAGTTCTGCGTAGGTCAGTTCCATCTGCCGTGCCGAGAAATTGCTGACGCCGACGGCACCGATCTTGTGCGCCTCCGCCAGTCGAGCCATCGCCTGGACCTGAGCCCTGAGCGTGGAAAAGCTCCCGTAGGGCATGTGGATTTGGTGCAGATCCACGGGGAAGGGATTCAACGCGCCGAGCCGGTCATCGATGGTGCGTGTGATGCTCTTAGCGGTGCGTCCGAGCGGCGCCCATTTCGTAGCGATGGTGACATCGCCGGGCTTGATTCCGCACGAAGTGAGGCCGCTGCTCAGCGCACGCTCGGACCTGCCATGACCATACGCTTCCGCGGTATCGAACCATGTGATTCCGCCGTCGAGGGCCGCCTTGACAATCTCGTCGACCCTTGGCTCCTCGATCGCGGGAAAGGACGTCGCTCCGACCATGCCTCCGCCGGAAAACTGCATGCAGCCCAAGCCGATCGGGGAAATCTGGATTCCGGTGTGGCCAAGCTCCCGAGATATCATGAGGCACACTACCGCAACACGAGATATGTAGGTTCGGCGTCGTGTTGCCGTCAACGGGCGGTTCTCAGGTCCGGGCTTCATACAGTACGCAGGCCGGCGAGTAGATCCCCACACGAGCATCCTCTTGGGCTTGCGGGTCGAGCCGTTGGGGGCGATGTAGGCAAGGTGCCGATGGTATTGCCGGTCTCAATCATCCGGGTATTCTCGGCGGCGCGGGCGATCCCGAAATCGACCAGGTATGCGAAATCGTGTGTCGTGACGGGAAGCCGTTGCTATTGCCGTTTAACTCCAGATCGGGACCACGGCTCGGCCATCCCGACCACAATCTGCCGAGGCGGCGTGTATGCCTCCCGGCCGTGGGCGACCAGCATGTTGTCGAGCATCATGATGTCGCCCTCTTGCCACGGTATGACCATCTTCTCGGCGTCATACGCGGCGCGGATCTCGTCGAGCACCGCGCGCTGGATCTCCGCGCCATCGCCGTAATAGGTGTTGTTCGGCAGGTTCTCCTTGCCCATCGACAGCAGTGCCTCGGCCACCATCGGGTCCAACGCGGACACATTGAAAAACGTCAGATGGTTGAACCACGTCATCTCACCGGTCTCCGGATGTGCTGCGGACACCGGTCGCCGCTGCCGGGTGGTGAGTTCTTCGCCCGGGCCCCAGCTGAATTCGACGTCGTTGTCGGCGCAATACTTTTCGACGGCGCGGCGATCGGTGGTCTGGAATGCTTCCTGCCAACGGAGGCCCATCCCGGTGCCGAAGTGCCGGACATAGAGGTAGTCACGCTCCTCCAGGCGTTCGCGTAATGCCGGCGAGATCCGCCGGTAGACGTTGCGGCAGTCGGCCACCGGAGTGGCGCCTCCACTGGCCGGCGGTACTACACAGTGGAAGAAGATCCGTAGCGGCCAGGTGATGTTTTGTAGGACTGCTCGTTATGCAGCGCGATCGGGTGGCGTGGGGGGTGGTCGGTCGAGGTGTAGACGTGGTCGGCCACCTCATGCCGCGGCGACGAACGCTCCATATAAGGGAGGGGCTCGGCGGATACCGCCGCGATGAAGCGGCGGAACGTCTCGACCGACCCTCCGGTAAACCCCCGGAACAGGATGCCGCCATGGCGTAGCAAAAGCTCGCGGAGCGGGCGGCGGTGCGCCGTCGCCCACGCCACGGCGTCGATCTCCGCTGTCGCCGGCTCTATCACCACGGGCAGGGGCGGCCCGGGAATCACCCGCGCCCCGGTTAGCGTGACAACGTCGGACTCCACGGCGGTCCCTCCTCTTTTGTGAACTTCTTACTACGCAAGTCCCGCTAGCGGTGCGATCCGCCCTAACTGCGGGACGCGAAGTTGTAACGTCGCTTCCACTGGCCCACCCGGAACGCTACGAGGAGATCGCCATGCCGTCGCGCGAGCTTCCTTTTCCCGTATTTGACGTCGACAGCCACATGTACGAAACACGGGAGGCGCTGACCAAGTTTCTGCCGGACAAGCGCAAGGACGTGATCGACTACTGGCAGGTTCGCGGTCGCACCAAGATGGTTATCCGCGGCCAGGTCAGCAAATACATCCCCAATCCGACCTTCGATGTGGTGGCCCGTCCCGGAGCGCAGGAGGAGTACTTCCGTCACGGCCGCGGCAACAAGAGCGACCGCGAAATCATGGGGGAGCCGATGGAGGCGATCCCCGCATTTCGCGAACCGGGCCCGCGGTTGCAGGTCATGGACGAGCTCGGCGTCGACTACGCGCTGATGCTCCCCACCCTGGCCAGCCTGCTCGAGGAGCGAATAAAGGACGACCCCGAGCTGACCCACGACGTCATTCACGCGCTCAACCAATGGATGTACGAGACCTGGTCGTTCAACTACCAGGAGCGCATCTTCGCCACCCCGGTGATCACGCTGCCCATCGTCGAGCGGGCACTCGAAGAACTCGAGTGGTGCCTGGAGCGGGGCGCGCGCACCGTGATGGTCCGCCCGGGACCGGTGCCCGGCTATCGCGGCAGCCGCTCCCCGGGTACCGAGGAGTTCGACCCGTTCTGGCAGGCCTGCATCAAAGCCGAGATCCCGGTCTCGATGCACGCCGGCGACAGCGGCTACGCCCAATTTATGAGCGTGTGGGAACCCGGCGACGAGTCCATGCCGTTCCAAGCGACCGCGTTGAAGATGCTCGCGATGGCCCATCGACCGATCGAAGACACGATGGGCGCCTTGATCTGCCACGGTGCGCTGTCGCGCAACCCCGAGCTGCGGATCGTATCGATCGAGAGCGGGGCCGACTGGGTGCCGCACCTGCTCAAGGGCCTCAAGGGCGTCAACAAGAGGATGCCGCAGGCGTTCAGCGAGGATCCCATCGAGGCGTTCAAGCGGTGCATCTACATCAGCCCGTTCTGGGAGGACCGGTTCGTCGACATCGTCGAGGTGGTGGGCGCCGACCGGGTGGTGTTCGGCTCGGACTGGCCGCATCCGGAAGGACTCGCTGACCCGCTCAGCGTCGTCGACGATCTCACCGAGCTCGACCAGGAGGACGTCGCGAAGATCATGGGGGGCAACATGATGAAGCTGATGAAGGTATCCAGACCGGTAAGTGCCTAGCCTCCGGCGAAAAGACGCGAGAGCCCCGGAAGAGCTACCTGCTCAGGGGTATCATCCGGGCGATGGAAATCACTCTTTGCATTAGTGATCAGCAGGGAGAAGCGCTGCGCCGGCAGGCCGCCGCCGATGGGCGGTCGATTGAGGCGGTCGCGTTGTCGGCCATCGATGAATACCTCGCCCGGCAGGTGGACGAGGCCAAGGCCGCAGCCCTGGAAGCGTTCATCGTCGGATTAGGTAACCCCCGTTGATGGCGAGGAAACTCGGGCAGTTGTCCACGCCCGTCCTTTCTTTGTGTCAGCACTAGGGTTTGTCGACCACCGCTCGAGCCGGCCATCGGGCTGAGGCTCAGCGCCTTCCCCGCAACTCCATCTGCGTGGTTGCCGGCGATCGATCCCGCCACGGTCCTCGGGATGATCAGCCGAGGGATCGCCGGATCGACAACGCGTTGGCCAGCGTATTCATGCCCCGAGTCCCTTCTGTCCGGCCGCGCGGCCGTCAGCCCAGGTGCGAGAATATGGCGATGCTGGCCCGATTGCTGTGGCGGTATGCGCGGCCGTACCGTCGATTGATCGCGGTGGTCGTGGCGCTGCAGCTCGTCAGCGGCCTGGCCTGGCTGTACATGCCGACCATCGACGCGTCGATCATCGACGATGGGGTGATCAAGGGCGATACGTCGACGATCTTGCGTCTCGGGGCGGTGTTGCTCGGGGTCTGCGGGCTGGAGGTGCTGTGCTCGGCGGGGGCGGTGTATTTCGGGTCGCGCACCGGGATGGGCGTCGGCCGCGACCTGCGGTCGGCGATCTTCCACCATGTGACCGGGTTCTCGGCGACAGATGTCGCGCGGTTCGGCGCGCCGTCGTTGCTGACCCGCACCACCAACGACGTTCAACAAATCCAGGTGCTGGTGCAGATGACCTGTACGGTGCTGATCACCGCTCCGATCATCAGCATCGGCGGGATCTTCATGGCGATGCACCAGGACGCGGGGCTGTCGTGGCTGCTGCTGATCAGCGTCCCGGCGCTGGCGCTGGCCAACTACTGGATCGTGTCGCACCTGTTGCCGGTCTCCCGCCGCATGCAGAGGCTGATCGACGGAGTCAACCAGGTTATGCGCGAACAGCTTTCGGGCATCAAGGTGATTCGCGCGTTCGCGCGGGAGCCGTTCGAGCGTCGGCGCTTTGCGGAGTTCAACCGTGCGCTGTCGCAGGCCGCACTTGAGGCTGGGCGCTGGCAGGCGTTGCTGCTGCCGGTCAACATAGTGGTGATCAACCTGTCCAGCGTCGCGCTGATCTGGTTCGGCGGGCTGCGTCTCGATGCGGGCCGGATGCAGGTGGGGTCGCTGATAGCGTTCCTGTCCTACTTCCTGCAGATTCTGACCGGGGTGCTCAGGGCGACGTTCATCCTGATGATGGTGCCGCGGGCGTCGGTGTGTGCCGAGCGGATCGGCGAGGTGTTGTCGACCGACGCCGCGATAGTCAGTCCGCACCGCCCGGTGCGCCCGCGGGCAGTCAATGGAGTGGTCCACCTCCACAGGGCAACGTTTAGTTATCCGGATGCAAATCGTGCTGTGCTACAAGATATTTCGCTGACAGCGCGGCCCGGTACCACGACGGCGATTGTCGGCTCGACAGGGTCGGGGAAGTCAACCCTGGTGTCCTTGATCTGCCGGCTTTGTGATGTTACCGACGGCTCGGTGACCGTCGATGGCGTCGACGTTCGTGACTATGAGCTCGAGCAGCTGTGGTCGGCGATCGGGCTGGTTCCGCAGCGTGGATATCTGTTTTCGGGCACCCTTGCCGAGAACCTGCGGTACGGAAAAGCTGACGCCACAGACGCCGAGATATGGGAGGCGCTGCGTGTGGCGTCGGCGGACGGGTTCGTCAGCGCGCATCCCGATGGGCTGGATATGCGGGTATCGCAGGGCGGGGTCAATTTCTCGGGGGGGCAGCGGCAGCGCCTGGCGATCGCGCGAGCCGTGATCCGGCGGCCCAAGGTGTACCTGTTAGACGATGCGTTCTCGGCGCTGGATGTGCACACCGAAGCGCGGGTGCGCGCGTCGTTGCGTGAAGTGTCCGCCGATGCGACGGTTCTGATTGTCTCACAACGCATCTCGACGGTGATTGACGCCGACCAGGTGGTAGTCATCGAAGACGGAAGGGTCGTGGGTTCCGGCACCCATGAATCGCTGCTCGCCGACTGTCCGACGTATGCCGAGTTCGTCGACTCGCAAGCGGTGGTCCCGGCCGGGAGGTCGCGATGACGCGTGCGCTGGAGCCGATGGCCCCCGGGGTGCAGAACCCCACCGAGCGGTCACGGGATTTCCGCGGCACGGCCATCCGGCTGGTCGAACGGCTCATTCCCCAGCGGTGGCTGACCGCGGCGGTGATCGGCATCGGTGTCGCCGGTGTTGCAATTGCGGTGATCGGCCCGCGGGTCCTCGGGCATGCCACCGATCTGGTGTTCAACGGGGTGATCGGCCGACACCTGCCGGCCGGAATCACCAAGGAGCAAGCGATCACTGCAGCCCGTGCCCGGGGTGAAAACATGTTCGCCGATCTCCTTTCCGGCACGAACGTCAGGCCGGGCGTCGGAGTGGACTTCGGCGTGGTCGGCCGGACACTGCTGCTAGCGCTGGGCATCTACCTGCTTGGTGCGCTGCTGGGGTGGGGGCAGGCCAGATTGCTGAACATCGCGGTGCAGCGCACGATGACGGCGCTGCGCACCGACGTGGAGGACAAAGTGCACCGGGTGACGTTGTCTTACCTGGATTCCTGCCAGCGCGGCGAGCTGCTCAGCCGGGTGACCAACGACATCGATAACGTTCAGACGTCGCTGTCGACGACGATCAGCCAGCTGCTCACCTCGGCGCTGACCCTGGTGGCGGTGCCGGTGATAATGCTGACGATGTCGCCGTTGTTGGCCGTGATCACCGTGGTGATCGCGCCGCTGTCGCTGTTGGTGACACGGACGATCGCGCGGCACTCGCAGCGATTGTTCGCCACGCAATGGGCCGAGACCGGTCGGCTCAACGCCCACATCGAGGAGGTCTACAGCGGCTTGGCGCTCGTCGAGACGTTCGGACACCGAGCGCGGGCCGAGGAGCAGGCGCGCGATATCAACGCGGACGTGTACCGCGCGAGTTTCGGCGCCCAGTTCCTGGCCGGCCTGGTGCCGCAGGCCACGATGTTCGTCAGCAACCTGAGCTATGTGGCCGTTGCGGTGGTCGGCGGACTTCAGGTGGCCACCGGTCAGATCACATTGGGTGGCCTCCAGGCCATTTTTCAGTACATCCGACAGTTCAACCAGCCGCTGATAGAGCTTTCGGCGATGTACAACGCGCTTCAATCCGGAATAGCAAGCGCCGAACGGGTCTTCGGTTTTCTGGACACGCCGGAGGAGACACCCGACACGCCGGACGTGCTGCCGCTGCTCAATGGAGAGGTCCGAAGCGGGCGGGTCGAGTTCTGTCATGTCGACTTCAGCTACCGCCCCGGCATCCCTGTGATGGAGGATTTGTCGCTGGTGGTCGAGCCGGGCAGCACGGTGGCGATCGTGGGCCCGACGGGCGCGGGCAAGACGACACTGGTGAATTTGTTGATGCGGTTCTACGAGGTCGACTCCGGACGAATCCTGATCGACGGGGTGGACATCGCGACGGTGAGCCGACGTGCGTTGCGATCCCGCATCGGGATGGTGCTGCAGGACACGTGGTTGTTCGGTGGGACGATTGCGGAGAATATCGCCTACGGCCGCCCGGCAGCCAGTCGCGATGAGATCATCGCAGCCGCCAAGAACGCCTACGTTGACCGGTTCGTGCAAGCGCTGCCCGACGGCTACGAAACGTTTGTCGGCGACGACGGGGACAACATCAGCGCAGGGGAGAAGCAGCTGATCACAATTGCGCGTGCGTTTCTCGCCCGCCCACAACTGCTCATCCTCGACGAAGCCACCAGCTCGGTGGACACCCGCACCGAGGTGCTGATCAAGCATGCAATGCGCGAACTGCGCCGCGACCGCACCAGTTTCATTATCGCCCACCGACTTTCGACTATCCGCGATGCTGACGTAATCCTGGTGATGGAGGCCGGGCGGATCGTCGAGCATGGCAGCCACGCCGAGCTGATGGCGCGGCACGGCGCCTACTACGCGATGACCCGGGTCTAGCAGCCACCGCGGTGTGACCCACCGCGGTGTGGCCCCCGTACCGGGAGTCGATCCCGGCCGACAGATGGTCGCTCGAAAGATCAACTCGGGCTAAGTGGCATTGCACCCTGGGAGGTCAAGAAGGCGGTCATCGAGGATGAGGAAGTCCAGGCCGATGGTTAAGGCCGAACGGATGGCTCCTTCGGCGGTGTCAACGATGGGCTCCCCGCGGACGTTGAAGGACGTATTGATCAGGATAGGCGGCGCGCCGGACCGGCGCAGATGGTTGAGCACTGCCCATATGGGTTCGGCCTGGTCGGTGATGATCTGGGGACGCGCGGTGCCGTCGACGTGGACGGCGGCGGGCATGTCCTTGCGCCCGCAGGCGGTGACCTGGCTGGCGCCGAGCATGCAGGTGTGCAAAGTCGGGTTGGCCATCCAGTAGGTGTGTTCGCATGGGGCAAGGCCGACCGGCGAGAGAGGGCGCCATAGTTCGCGACCCTTGGCAAGGTTGAGCCGCTCACGCATCAAGGGGTCATGGGGTGAGGCGATGACGGAGCGGTGACACAGGGCCCGAGGGCCCATCTCAGCCCGGCCGGTTACGATCGCGCCCATCTGCCCGGCCAGCAGACGTTCTCCCACATGGTCCGGCGAGAACATACGGCTAGAAAGGTCGTATTGGGACAGCGCCTGGTCGATCTCTGTTGTGGTGATGCGACGGCCGAGGTAGGGGTCAAGCGGCGGTCCTGGGGCGCGGGGTGGTGCGACGGCCCACGCGGCGCCGAGGGCTACCCCGGCGTCATGCGGGACGGGCGGCACGTAGACCGGCTGGGGCAGCAGCCCGTTGGAAGAGCAGTTCAGCGCCACGCCCCCAGAAAGACACAGAGCTCGATGGCCGCTGACGCGGCGGGCACGCTCGGCCAGCCAGGCGCACACCTGCTGGAGGCTAGCTTGCGCGCTCCACGTCAGGCGCACGGCGTGTTCGTTGCGGTCCAGTTCATCGGAGGTGCCTTGCGTTCTGCGATAACCCAACTTCTGGAAGTGGTCCCACCAGGCGAGTCTGATCTGCCAGTGGGGTGTGTCGGCCGCCAGATTGAAAGGTGGGGCGAAGGAATCGCTCTCCAGGTCGAAGACCGGCCAGGGTTCCATGGATCGGGCACGGCCGTACGCAGCTAGGCCCATGGTCTTTCCCGCCTCGAGAAAGCCCAGGCCGATGAGTTCGGAGACGGCGTTATACATCTGCCCTAGGGAACTGGGAATGGGCCAGCGTTCCCGGCGAATCAGAGGACTGCCATGGCGCGCGTCGTAGAGGGAGACGCTTTCGTCGTCGCCGTAGCCGTCTATCACCAGCACGGCTGCTTCGCTGTAGCCGGAGGCGTAGAACGAAGCGCAAGCGTGGGCGTAGTGGTGGGGAATGAACACTAGGTCTGGGTGGCGTACGGGAGCCAGATCCCAGCCCAGGGCTGTGGTAAGAAAGACGCGGCTATCGCCGAACTGCCATGGCCGCCCCGGAAGGGGAGGATTGAGGACGTTTAGGTCCGTGCGGCAGGCGTGCCGGGGCAGGTCCCAGCCCAGTGCGACTACGTCGATATCCCCGGGTTTGAGACCGGCCACGTCCAAACACGCCTGGGCAGCGTTAACCGGGTAGGCGCCTAGGCCGTGCTTGCGGCGGCTGATCCGCTCTTCTTCGATCAGAGCGTGTACGACTCCGTCACCATCGATCAGACAGGCCGCCGGATCATGCCAGCCCATCGGAGGAGCGTTCAATCCGAGGATCCACATGAGCCACTCCCCATGGTTGTGTTTGCACTTGCGGTATTAGTAAAGATCGGGAGAGTTGGCTATGGGAGGTATCAGCTCGAGGATTTTGCCGATGCGGCCGTACCGACGGCGTGAAGTGTAATCGCTCGCCGCTCGTCGAACGCTTCTCCCACACGCTGAGGAACAGGACGTCTTCACGGTTCATCCGCCCGTCGACGTAGGTGTGGTCTCCGAGGAATTCACCGGCCATTTGCGCCGGAGTTCCGCCCCCCGACAGCTGGGGGGTGAAATCGACGCATATTGGCGCACTGCACCGGCTATGGATGGATGCCGGGCGGGCACGGTGAGATGACCGCCGCGGCCGCGTTCGGCGCAGGGTAGTTCGGGCGCATGCGACTCGTCGGCTGCCTGCGCGGTGTCGACATCTATGGGCTCCGGTATGCCAGGTGACGTCGGCTGGTTTCCGCGTCGACAGTCATGGCCTAGCAACGGGCTAGAGGTCCCAGGAGTAGCGCGGACGTTCGTGTGTAAAGATTTCGTCAAAGAAAAGGAGGCCCTGATACGCGAAGCCCGACGTCGTCAGCAAGTCGTAAACGTCAGAAAATCTCGGACTGTGCTCAACGCTGATGACGTTGACCTGCACCCTGTCGAAGTCGATACCACGCAGAACTTCAAGCTCAGCACCTTCGACATCGATTGACAGGTAGTCCACTGTTTGCACACCGCAGTCGTTGAGCACGGTATCGATACGATGGCATGGCACGGTCGCTCGGATTTGGTCGAGCTTCATCGCCTTGCTTGCCCAATCCACCCGGTCGAATTGGCCCATGTGTTCAGGTATTCCGCTCAGCATCGCGCCCCCGTGGCTCGAGTCGAGCATCATCTGTAGCAGGGTGCGAGGTGGGCGCGATCCCGTGCCTGCGCGGCGCTCTTTTTCGGCGAGTGCAAGGAAGGGAATCTGACCGTCCTGACGGTATGCACACCCTTGGACCAAGCGGCACGATCGTGTAGCTCGTAGCGCCTCAAACGCGGATGGGTTGGGCTCGAACGCAATACCCGTCCATGCCAGGTGTTTTTCGAAGAACGATGTATTGCTGCCCAGGGTTCCGTCGAATGCGCCCACATCGACGAAGAAGCCAGGTCCCCGGTTTTTGAAGAACCACCGATTCAGAAACATGTCTTGGCCGGTTTGACTTTGGTAACCCTGCCTGAAGCGCGCTGCAGAGAAAACCTCCCGATAGATGTCTTTTGCGGACAGCTCGGGATCGTGGTGCCGGAACAGGTAACCGACTGCTCCGCCGGTGCGTCCAGGCGTCGTTGTCTGCTTTAAAACATTTTCCAAAGAGCTTGTCTCACTGAGGGAAACGATCCTTCGAAAAATGGGGAATCGCGCCAAGTAGGCGATGGCTGCGAGCGCGATCCCTTGGAAAGGCCGCGGAACCTTAATGAGGTAAGCTAACATTTCCCACCTGTTGCGGGGATCGGGAGCACGTGTTCACGAAGACGGAACTCTTCATCGCGCGCCCTGACCTGTAGCGAGCCAGTGCAGGGTGGCGCCATCCAACTCCAGGGACAGGGCGGACACGTTCTGTGTGAACTTCTCAGACGTCGTGCAGCCGATCACTGCAAACGCATGCAGCGGGTGGCACAGAACGTACGCGAGCGCGACCTGAGCAACGGTGACGTGCTGCTGCAGCGCGAACATCCTTGCGCGATTGAGCTTTTGGATGTTCTCTTCGCAGCCGAAGTAGGCCGCACACCATCGGCTCACCGCGTTACCGCCCGGATTCTCGGGATCGTGATGATTTGAGAAAAATCCACGGGCGAGGCTGGACCATGCGAACACTGACAGCCCATGCGTGGCATACCATTCCCTTGCGGCCGCTGGCCATCCCCTCCGACCGTGACGGCGCCGGGCCATGGAGGTCGCTTCCACTCAGCAAGGCTGAATTGAACGCTGGACGCGCTGAACGGTTTTAGGCCTTTGCCGGCGGCATACGTGTTCGCACTGGCGATTCGGTCGTGGGACCAGTTCGACGCACCTATCGCGCCGATCTTGCCTTCGTCAATGTGGCGATTGAGCCGTTCCATCAGCGGTTCGACTGGGGCAGTGGGGTGGTCGTAGTGGAGCAGATACAGATCGATGAAATCTGTGCCGAGCGCTTTGAGAGATGCGTGCAGGTCGTGCGACACATCAGAGGCAGAAGCCGCGGATGTCCCGAGCGGCTGGGATGACATCCCTTGCTGATGACCACTACCTCGTCGCGGTTCCGGCGCTGCCGAATCCAGGCCCCCAGCGTGCGTTCGCTGTCCCCATATATGCGCGCCGTGTCGAATGCGTTGCATCCCAAGTCGAATGACCGATCCAACAGCGAGAAGGACTGCTGCTCAAGGCTTGCGATCGGGCAGCCACGGTAATCGCCGGCCCCGCAATCGATCGGTGCCGAAGACGATTCGGGAGACCGGCTTGTCAATCCCGGTAACCGTCCCGTAGTCCATTCAGTTCACGCACTTGGCATATTCACGAACGATGAACTGACACGCTCGAACTGTGAGGGCCATCATCGTGAGCGTGGGATTCTGGAATCCGGGGGAGACAAAGCATGCGCCGTCGGTGACGAACACGTTGTCAGCATCCCAGCACTGACAGTACGAGTTCAGTACGGAGTTCTCCGGTTTGTCGCCCATGCGCGCGCCGCCGGTCTCGTGAATGGCTCCCCCCGGCCACAGGGCGCCGTAGTTCGTGAGGACCTGGGATCGCAGCAGTCGGAGGGATGCCAGGCTCCGACGCGGTTCTTGTCGACCTGCAGGCCGCCGGCGGCGGCAATTTCTGGAAGCGTTCGCTTCATGTGGGCAACCATATTGACGTCGCCTTGAGAATGACTGCACTCGATTCTCGGCTACCGGGATCCCCCACGCGTCCTTGACGGTCGGATCGAGCGCCACGCGATTTTCGTACCGGGGCTGCATCTCGCCGAACGCGCCTATGCTCCACATCGGCCTGCCGCGGCCAATCGAGACCTGAATGCCGTAGCCCCCAGAAAAGTTCCTCGACTCCTTCTCGCAGAAGCTCGGAATGTAAAGTCCCGCTACCGCAAAGTCGAATCCATCCTCATTGGGAGTCGGCTCGACATCCCGTTCAGCCACCCTGCCGGTCTGCGCATATGCAACGTGGTCGCACAGATAGCGGCCGAGATTGCCGCCCGATCCGCCGACACCCGACGGATGCTTCGCGCATTCCGAATTCAGCAGGATCCGCACGCTCTCGATCGCCGACGCGCAGAGGACGACGACCTTTCCCCGGACCTCCCGCATGTTCTTTGTCAATCGCTCGATGTATTCAACACCGGTCGCTTTCCCCGACCGCGCATCGATCAGCAGTCGGCTTACGATAGCGTCTGTCCGGATCTCGAGGCGGCCGGTTGCCAGGGCGAGTCTCATGGGAAGTGGAACCCTGTTGTAGTCGTACTTGACGTTCCTCGCGTACGTCACGCGGACGTCCGGAAGTCGTTTCGTCGACATTGGTCCAGGAACGCTTCTTCGATCTTTGTCGTTTTCGCGGGCCCGATGAAGTGTCCGTCCGGACAGTTTGGAATGTCAGCGGGTATCCCGTGGACGCCGAGCGTCCGCTCGACGATGTCGTAGTACGGCGCCAGGTCCTCGTACGACAACGGCCAATCGAGGCCGTCTCCGCGGACGCTGGCGGCTTTGAGCTCGTAATTCGACATGCGGGGTGCATGTCTGGACCACGTGTGCAGGCGGCCGCCGAGTTGCCGGCCCCTGAACCAGAGAAACGTTTTTCCCTGCGCCGTCGTATAGGGATTGTCTCTGTCGTTAACGTAAAACTGCTTGGTGGTCTCGGAGAAGGGTGAGCACCGCGCCTGAATGTGCTGGCCCTGCAGTCGCCGATTTAACGCGCCCCACAATCCCGTTCGCGCCCGCCTCTGCGTCGGCAGGAAAGTCACGGGCGATGTCCAGGTCCCTGCCCGCCTCGAGCAGAACAACGTTCAGGCCGCCTTCCGTGAGCTCCTTGGCAGCCCACGAGCCGCAGGCTCCGGAGCCTACGACGATGGCGTCATACGTTGCTTCACTTCTACTCATCTGTGCGTATCTCGTTCCGGCCCGCGGTGGCCGATCAGCCGGCATGCTGCAGGCGGGCGAAATCTTCCACCAGATCGGCGGTGGCTGCGACGCTTTCGGCGGGTTTAGTCATCCGGGTGGCGATCTCGCGGGCCCGGGCGACATATTGCCGGGCGAGAATGCGGCGCAGATCCGCGACCAAAGATTCCCGGGTAGTGGCCGAAAACCGCCGGGCGGTACCCACTTTCATACGTTTGACCGCAGCTGCCCAGTACGGCTGGTCGCCCGACCACCAGAGGATCAGGGTGGGGACTCCGGCGCGCAGGCCTGCAGCTGTGGTGCCTGCGCCACCGTGGTGGACGACCGCGCGGCAAGTGGGAAGGATCGCCGCGTGGTTCACCGCCCCCACCACCTTGACGTGCTCGAAATGTGGGACGCGGTTGAAGTCACTCCAGCCTGCGCCCACCAACGCTCGCGCGCCTAACTCCGCGCAGGCTCCAGCGATCATGTCGATCGTGTCGGCTGGAGATTCGACCGGCATGCTGCCAAAGCCGAAGAAAATCGGCGGTGTTCCCGCGGCGATCCACGATGCGACCTCGTCATCGGTATCCGTCGTCAACTCCATCGTCAGCGGGCCGACAAAGGGCCTTTCGGGGGGCTTCCGCAAATTCCATTCCGCCCATTCGGCCGCCAGGCCGGGGAAGCAAATCTCGTCGTAGGCCTGAATTTCCAGCGATCCGCGGTCTGCGATCCGTCGCGCCGAGGGGCCTGTTGCCGTCGGTAGGCCCAGTTCACGGCGCTGCCCTTGGTCGAGTTTCTTCGTCGCGCGCCAAGCTAGCCAGCCTTTCATCGTCATAGCAGAGCGGCTCAACGCCGCCGGCAGGAAGGGCAGCAGCTGGCCGTTGGGCCGCACCGGGAGGTAGTGAAGTGTGGCCAGCGGAATGTGGTAATACTCCGCGACATTGGCAGCGGCGTCCTCGAACACCCGGCCGGTAAGTAGCAGGTCGGCTTCCTCCGCCAGCGCCGTCAACGTCGTGCTGATCTCCCGCCAGCACTGGTTACGGAACTCCCAAGATTCGCGCCACAACCTGATCAGATCGTTTATCCGCCAAAGGTTGCGGGTTGAACCCGCCAAGTTGCGCCGCGCTTCCATCAGTATCTGGGTGTCCAGCCCGTAGGCGACCGCCGCAACCCCAGCCGACTCGACGAAGGCAACCAAGTTGGGCGGCACGGCGAGGCGGACTTCGTGTCCTCGGCGCAGCAGCTCACGGCCGACAGCGACGCACGGCTCGGCATCACCGCGGCTTCCATCGCTCGCCAGTACGAATTTCATTGCGGATCATGACCGTTGGTGTCGGGCACGGGTGCGCCGTGGTGGCGGATGCTCATTGGGCCTCCGTTTCCTGTCTTTCGCGCAGGAAGCCGCCCAGCCGGCGGACCCCCTCCCTGATCTGGTCGGTCGGTACGTGGCTACACGACAGCCTCAGCTTCTTGTCGCCGCCGTCGCCGGCGTAGAAGTCACGCATCGGGGTCCACAGCACCCGATGGTGCGCAGCGCAGCGCTGGAGGGCGGCGTGGTCCAGGTCCCGCCGGGTCTGCATCACGACGAAGAACCCGCCGGTGGGCCGATTCCAGCTGAGTCCGAGTTCGGCGGCGTCAGGGAACTCGTCGTCCAGTGCGGTCAACAGCAGGTTCCGCTTTTCGCGGTAGGACTGAGCCAGCACACGCTCGCGCTCGGTGAGGGCCGTCGGATCCGATAGCACCAGGCCCGCGACCATGGCCTGGCTGAGTGGAGAGGTGTTGACCGTGGTGGTGTTCTTCAGGGTGGCCAGCCAGGTCGCCAGCGTGGACCCGTGCCACGGCTGGTCGGCGACCACATACCCCACCCGGGCCCCGGGGAAGCACACCTTGGAGAAGGTGCCGACCTGGATCACCACCGCGTCGTCGTCCAGGGCCTTCAGGGACGGCGGGACGTCCGGATCGGTGAAACCGTAAGTGGTGTCTTCGATCAACAGCACCTGCCGCTCCCGAGCGGCGCGCAGCAATTCCAGCCGGGCGCGCCGAGGAATCACGGTCCCTGAGGGGTTGGCGAAATCCGGCGCAACGTATAGGGCTCGCAGCGGCTCAGCGAGGGCCTCCGCTCGCGCACACGCCGCCTGGAGGTCGGCCGCGGTGACGCCCTCGGGGCCCTCCAGAACGTCCGCAGTGCGAGCACCCATGAAGGTCGCCGCACCGCGAATGCCGGCGAAGGCTGGGGTAACGATGCCCAGGGTTCCAGAGCGATGGAGTTCCAGTGCGCGAAGGACGAGGATGAACGCCTCTTGGGCGCCGACGGTGATGGTGATATCGGACTCGCCAACAGTGAGGGCGCCGGTAGCGGATAGCGCCCGGGCGAGGTCCGCGTTGATGATTCCCTGGCTGGGGCCGTACTGCAGCAGTTCGTCCCACCCCGGCGCCCCGCCGCTCGAGCGATCGGCTACCTCGTCGACCGCGGCGATGAGGCGGTCGCGGGTAACACCGTTCAGCAGCGGTGCTCCCGGGGCGAACGAGATGGCTTGCGGGTAGCGGGCCATCACCTCATTGAGAAATCCGATCGCGCCCAAAATTTGGGCTTCGGTCCTGCCTGCCTGTGCAGTGCCGGTCATTGACGGCTCGACAGCTTGCGACGCACATCGGGGGCATTCATGCGTTCGGCCTGCACGACGGCGAAGTCGCCCAAGTACGTCGCGAACTCATTTTCGGACTCGATGCCGTGGGCGAGCATCAGCTTGTTGGGCATCACCGCGGGCTCCGACAGCGCCGCGGCCACCGACGCCACGGTTGCATCCACATCTGCGGCGCAGACCACTGCGTCGACCAGGCCGGCCTGCATCGCCTCGGTGCCGCTCAGACGGCGCCCGCGCAGGATCAGCTCGCGGGCGAGCCGCACCCCGACCCGGCCGGGGAGGCGCAGGTTGGCTACGCCCGGAACGATGCCCTCGCTCGCGGCGGGCAAGCTCAGCCAGGCGTCATCGACGGCGATCACGTGGTCGGCCACCAGGATGAGCTGCATGCCGCCGCCGATGGCGAAGGAATCGATGACGCAGATCCACAGCCGGGCGACGTCGCGCCCCGTCTCTGGATCATGCACGCCACGCGCCAGCTTCGACAGCAGCCCGGCCTCGCGGCCGATCAGAAAGTCAAGGTATGAGATTTTGCCGGCAGAGAGGTGCTTGAGGTTGATCCCGGCGCAGAACACCCGCTTGCCGGCGTATGACGCGTATTCCATTGGGGCGCCGCGGATCACGCCGACCGAGGGGGCAGGGTCGAGTGACACCACGTCGACGGCCACCTCTAGATCGCGCATAAGCTGGTTCGTTTCCGCGTTCAGCGTCATGGTGTTGGCCAACGTCAGCTCGGCGACGTTGCCCGCGCGCCGCAGCTGTAACCGTCTGCAGAACGAGCTCACCTGTGGCCTGGAACTGCACGGCGTGGGCAGCGGACTCGGGCAGCGGCGCGCGCATGTCGGTCAGCGCCGGGATCGCGGTGGCCGGGTTGTGCAGCAGAGCTCGCAGGAATCGGCCCTGGTCGCGCTCCACCCGGAGCCGTTCGCTCGGCGCCAGCTCGTCATCGTGCTGTCTGGTCGCCCGATCCGGCAGCAGGTCGGACAGCTGGTCACCGGCGGCGCGCACCAGGTCAGCCGAAGCCTGCGACCTCGCAGGAGGCGGCCGTCAGCGCCTGGTAGACCTCCTGGATGTGCTCGTCAAACCAGGCCGCGGTGAGCGCGAAGCTCCGCCTCCGTCGAGGGCCGGTCCCACGGACTGGGCCGGCTGCCTCGGGCCCAGGCCATCGTCCGCGGCGGCAATTCGGTGGGTCATCTAGTCGACCCCGCGCCGCCGCAAATAGCGCTCACACGCCGCGAGGTGGGCTCCCAGGGCTTCGTCGTAGCTGGTGTGTGTGGCCTCGGCGACCAACTGGCGGACGACCCGCAGGTCGTCCAGTTTGGCCACCGCCGCACGGAGTGTCTCCACCTCGGCCTCAGGATCGTCGGCGATGAGGTCGACCAGCCCGCTGGCGAGCGCCGCACTGGCGTGCACCGGTTCTCCGAGCAGTATCAGCCGAATGGTCTGGGCGGGCCCGATCAGTTGGACCAGGCGGAACAGCGCGGTGCTCGGCCAGACCGCGCCGTCGTTGTGCCAAATCACTTGGGAGCCTGGGCTCGGCGATGCGGAAATCACACGCCAGCCCGACCTCCAGCGCACATCCGCCGACCCGGCGCCCGAACAGCGCCACCGTGGTCGCCGGTGAGCGCTCGATCAGGTGCAGTGTGCGCTCCCAGCCGTTGACATCGGCGATGCCGTCACCGGGCGACAGGTGCTCCGGGCCGGCCTCCCGCAGGTCGATGACCGCCAAGCCATTCGCCCTGCGATCGAATGAAGTCGCTCAAAGCCCTTGTGCGGCCGGCAAGGTCGCCTGCGGGGAGAGTGAAGAAGGCGGCGCGCTCCCCGGATGGCTCGATCATTGCGTCCTCTCATGCCCACTGGATGAGGGCCATCTCGATGGTCGAGCCGGGGCCCATCGTTGTGATCACTCCGTATTCCCCTGGCTGGACGACGTTCTCGCGGTTCAGCCGCTCAAGGGTGAACAGGAACGACCCGCTGGAGAGATTGCCGTAGTCGCGAAGCACGCTCACGGCGTGGCGGACGTCGTGGCGGCTCAACCCAAGGTTCACGCGTAGCGCATCGAGGACCTTCTTACCTCCGGAATGCACCACCCAGTGGTCGATATCGGTGATGTCCAGCCCGGTGCCAGATAACAGGCGGCTCAGTGCGGTTTCGGCGTTGGCGCCGATGACGTAGGGGATTTCGGGGTCGAGATAGAAACTGAACAGGGCCCGGTTGCCGTCCCAGTCGTAGCGCATCGCGTCCAGCGCTTCCAGGATGATGTGGCTGCTGGTCCTGAGCACCAGCGGGTGCGGCGACTGCGCCAGATGCGGATCGGTGCTGATCGCCAGCGCGGCGGCCCCGTCGCCGAACAGCGAGTTGACCACGGCGGTCCGCATTGTGCCGTCGAAAACGTATGCAGCCGAGCATGTCTCGACGCAGATCAGCACGGCCAGCTTGCCGGGGTGTGTTTCGGCCCAAGCTGAAACCGACGCCAGCCCGTTGAGTCCCCCGTTGCACCCCATGCCGACCACGTCGAGTCGCGCGCAGTCCGGCCGCATGTCGCGGTGTTTCATCAGCCGCGCGGACATCCCGGGGGTGAGGTAACCGGTGGTGGTGATGCAGCATAGGTAGTCGACGTCGGCAGGGGTGCGGCCGGTATTTGCCAGGCACTTGTCCATGGCCTCGGCGGCCATCTTGATGCCCCACTCGCGGTGCTTGTCAAGCAGTTGTCCTTGGCTTTCGGGCACGAGTTGCCCGTTGGCGTCACGGGCAGGCAGGATCAAGTGCCGGGACGCGATGGAGCTGTTCTTGAACAGCGAGCGGATCTTGTCGTCCTTGATGTCGAGATGGTCGATGAGTTCGTCTTGGGTGTAGCGGAACGGCGGGACGCTGGTTCCGACCGAACAGAGGCGCGCCTGCATCAAGATTCCTTGCCGGGGCGCGGTAACGGTCGGGCCACTACCGCTCGGCTTAGTCTGGCGGCATGGCTGCTGCGTTGGGTGACTTGAGGTTTGTCGGATATGAGAAGCGGGATCGGGTGGCCACGATCACCATGCGTCGCCCGAGGGTGCTCAACGCCATGAATGTGGGCATGCATGAAGAGCTCGCCCGGATCTGGGAGGACTTCGAGTCGGATCCGGACGTCTGGGTCGGCGTCTTGACCGGTTCGGGTGATCGCGCGTTCAGCGTCGGACAAGACCTCAAAGAACTCGCGGACCGCGACGCGCGTGGGGTCGCGGGGTTGTCGTCGTTCGGGAGCAGGGGCAAGCCGGGCGCACCGCGGCTCACCGACCGGTTCGATATCACCAAACCCCTGGTCGCCAAGGTGCGCGGATATGCGTTGGGTGGAGGCTTCGAACTTGCGCTCGCTTGCGACCTGATTGTCGCCTCCAGCGACGCGGAATTCGGATTGCCCGAGGTCCGCTTGGGCCTGGTAGCCGGCGCTGGAGGCGTGTTCCGACTGGGCCGTCAGCTGCCACCGCGGGTGGCGATCGGCTACCTGCTCACCGGCCGCCGCATGAAAGCGCACGACGCACTGCGTTACGGCTTGGTCAACGAGGTGGTCGAGCCCGAGCGCCTCGACGTGGCGACGCAGGCCTGGGTGGACGACCTGTTGCGGGGCGCACCACTGGCCGTACGCGCGACCAAGCAGGCCATGTGGCGCTCGCTGGACCTGCCGCTGCGGGACGCCTTCGACGAGGTCTATCCGGGTGAGGAACTGCGTAAGCGCAGCAGCGACGCCAAGGAGGGCCCTCGGGCCTTCGCCGAAGGCCGGCCACCCTCGTGGACTGGGACGTAAACGTTTGATCAGGGTATTCCCCGAATACCAACCGCTGGACCTGGCACGGCTCTCGCAGTGGGAGCTCGCCGCCACCTGGGCGGCGTCCCCGTCCTCCGTGCTGGTCATGTCGTCTCCAGTGGTGCCAGGATCGCGGGGCACTACCAGGTTAGCTGGCGCGGACCGGAATGGCGGGCTATTCGCGTGCTTTGCGGTGGAGTCGCGTCAACAGGACGGAAACCTCTCGGGGGTGGCTGCAATTGGTACGGCAACCGCCGCGGCGCGCCCGAAACAACTGGCTGGCCGCACCCGTGCACGCCCTAAAGCAGCCGATAGTCGCATTCAGGAACTTTGTCGAAACCCCGGATCGACCCTGTTGGCCTTCAGTAAGGTTGGAACACTTTCCACCCATGTCGACGAGACGGGCTAGAGAGGCGGTGAGCATCAATCCGTTCGATGACGCCGATCTTAATTTTTACGTCTTGGTCAACAGCGCGGAGCTATGCAGCCTGCGGCTGGCCTTCGCCGATGTTCCGGCCGGCTGGCGGGTGGTCTACGGCGAAGCGGACCGTGCTCGGTGTCTGGACTACCTAGCACGGAACCGGAGCGACATACCGCCAAAGAGTCTGGGCGACAGCCTGGCAAAGGGCCGCGACCTGGATCAGTGAGCGGCAGGGAGCGTGTTGTCGAACTTGATGGCCGGGCGCTTCCGCTGACGCGGGCACAGCTGGATATTTGGCTTGCGCAGGAAACGGGTCGCTTCACTGCGAAGTGGCAGCTGGGTGTGCTGCTACAAATCGCGGGCCCGATCGACCCAGGCCTGTTTGAGGCGGCGATCCGTCAAGTGGTACGCGAGGCCGAACCGATGAGAGCCGCCTTTTTCCAGGTGGACGGACAGGTTTTCCAGAAGGCGGTTGACTACCCCGAGGTTGAGCTTGCTCGCTATGACCTCACGTCCTCACAGAATCCCGTTCGGGACGCCTTTCGGCTAGCATCATCGATCCAACGCACAGAGATGCAGTTCAGCGGCCCGCTGTTCAAATTTGCCTTGTTGCAGACACGGGCCGATGAATTTTATTGGTTTGTTTGCTGTCATCATATAACCGTAGACGGAATTGGCCTCGCTCTTATTTGTCATCGGGTCGCGGACATCTATTCCGCTATGGCATCTGGCGCGTCGATTCCTCCTGCGTTTTTTGGGTCGCTAAGCGATCTGATCGATTGTGAGCTCGAATACGAGGCGTCCGCCGATTACATCGATGATCACGCCTATTGGGCAAGGAACGTTCCGCCGGAAAACGAACAAAATTATCGGTTGGCGCCCGCCACGAGCGGGCGTGAGCCGGATGAGTCTTCCGCACCGGTTCAATTGAATCTTTCTGTCGTGTCGGGGATTCGCGAATTGTCGCGCTCTTTGGGGGTGCGCAGCTCGTCGGTGATCGCTGCTGCCTGCGCGCTCCTCATGCATGGGTGGGGCGTCGAGGGTCCCGAGGTAGCGCTCGACTTTCCGGTGAGCCGGCGTGTGCGTCCGGAGGCCCAGACGGTCCCCGGAATGGTTTCCGGGGTCGTGCCGGTGGTGTTCAAGGCTGGGCCGGCCTCTTCGGTTGCTGATTTTTGTGAACATGTCGACAAACGAATGCGAGAAGCGCTGCGGCATCAGCGGTTTCCGGTGCACGTCCTTAAAAAGGCGCGTTTGCGCGACTCCGGGAGGCCGTCGAATCGCGTAGTTCTTAATTTAATTCCGACTACCCATATGGGTGATTTTGCTGGCGCTCCGGCATCGGCGACACTGACCCATTCTGGGTTGGTTGACCAGTTTGGGCTGGTGTTTTTCAAGGACGGTGACCAGCTTTTTCTTGGCACGCAGGGCGCTGGGCACTTGTTTTCCAATTGTGGCGTCCTCGATTTAGCCGATCGGTTGGAGCGGGTGGTGGCGGCAATGACCGCGGACCCGACCCGCCGGTTGTCGTCGATCGATGTGCTCAATCAGGCCGAGCACGCTCGGCTGGATGGGTGGGGGAATTCGGTGGCGATGACCCAGCCCGCGCCCGCGCCGATGTCGGTACCGGAAATGTTCAGTGCGCAGGTGGCCCGTATTCCGGAGTCGGTGGCGGTGGTCGTCGGGACCATGTCCCGGACGTATCGGGAACTGGATGAGTCTGCAAATGGGTTGGCGCACTTGCTGTCCGGCCAGGGTGTGCGCCCGGGTGCGTGCGTGGCATTGCTGTTGGAGCGCTCGGCTCAGGCTGTCATCGCCATGCTGGCAGTGCTGAAGACCGGAGCGGCTTACCTGGCGATCGACCCCGCACTGCCCGACGCGCGGATCGGGCTCCTGCTCGATGATGCCGCTCCGGTGGCCGCGATCACCACCACGAAGTTGCGCGGGCGGCTGCACGAGCTTGACTTGCGGGCGATCGATATCGACGACCCCGCGGTCGACACCCAATCCAGTTCGGCATTGCCGGCGCCTGCCCCCGACGACATCGCCTACCTGATCTACACCTCGGGCACCACCGGTACGCCCAAGGGAGTGGCCATCAGCCACCGCAACGTGATCCATTTGGCGGAGTCAGCGCCGACGCACCTGCCGACGGCACAGGTGTGGACGCAGTGTCATTCCTACGCGTTCGACTTCTCGGTGTGGGAGATCTGGGCTGCGCTGCTGGGCGGTGGACGCCTGGTCGTGGTGCCCGAGTCAGTGGTCCGTTCACCGGATGACTTTCACGCCCTGCTGGTCACCGAACAGGTTAATGTGCTGACCCAAACCCCCTCGGCGGTAACCGCACTCAGCCCACTGGGATTGGAGTCGGTGGCGTTGTTGCTTGGTGGTGAGGCCTGTCCGGTCGAGGTGGTGGATCGGTGGGCGCCGGGCCGGGTGGTGATCAACGCCTACGGCCCGACCGAGGCCACCGTGTATGCGTCGCTGAGCGCACCGCTGTCGGTGGGCACCGACGTCGTGCCGATCGGTGCACCCGTCTCGACTTCGGCGCTGTTCGTCCTCGACGAGTGGTTGCGGCGGGTGCCGATGGGGGTGGTGGGGGAGTTGTATGTGGCCGGCCGCGGCGTCGGCGTTGGGTATCTGGGCCGAACGGGGTTGACGGGGTCGCGGTTTGTGGCCTGTCCGTTCGGAGTCGCGGGTATGCGGATGTATCGCACCGGGGATCGGGTGCGCTGGCGGGCCGATGGGCAGCTGGAGTATGTGGGGCGCACCGATGAGCAGGTCAAAATCCGCGGATATCGCATCGAGCCGGGCGAAGTCGAGGCCGCCCTGGCCGCCGTCGACGGGGTAGAGCAGGCGGTGGTGATCGCTCGGGAGGACCG
Organism: uncultured Actinomycetota bacterium; assembly: GCA_963850895.1. Taxonomy (GTDB): domain Bacteria; phylum Actinomycetota; class Actinomycetes; order Mycobacteriales; family Mycobacteriaceae; genus Mycobacterium. The sequence goes on from CAWKNK010000025.1 coordinate 193,617, forward strand.
CCCCGGCGAACCGCGGCTGGTTGGCTATGTGACCGGGACTGCCGAGCCGGCCGCGGTTCGTGCCGCGTTGGCCGAGCGGCTACCGGCGTATATGGTTCCGTCCGCGGTGGTGGCGTTGACGGCGCTGCCCTTGACGGTCAACCGCAAACTCGACAAACGGGCCTTGCCGGTACCGGAGTACGAGGACGCCGATCGTTACCGCGCTCCCAGTACCCCCGCCGAGGAGATCCTAGCCACCATCTACGCCCAAGTGCTGGGTGTGCAACGGGTCGGGGCGGATGACTCATTCTTCGACTTGGGCGGCGATTCGCTGTCGGCGATGCGCCTGGTCGCCGTGGTCAACACCGGCCTGGATGGCGGCCTTCAGGTGCGCGAGGTGTTTGAGGCGCCCACGGTGGCCACGTTAGCGCTCCGTATTGGCGTGGATACCGGTCGGCTCCCGCGGTTGGTGGCCGGCCAGCGGCCTGCGGTGGTTCCGTTGTCGTTTGCACAGAACCGGTTGTGGCTTATTGACCAATTGCAGGGGCCGTCACCGGTTTACAACTTGGCGGTGGCGTTGCGGCTGCGCGGGCAGTTGGACGCCGACGCGTTGGGGGCGGCGCTGGCCGATGTGGTGGACCGCCATGAGAGCCTGCGCACGCTCTTCCCGGCGGTCGAGGGGATACCCCAGCAGCGGGTGCTCGAGCGCGAGCGGGCCGACTTCGGTTGGCAGGTTGTCGATGTGAGCGCGTGGCCGACCAGCCGGCTGGAAGAGGCGATCGGGGACACGGCGCGACACACCTTCGATTTGGCTGCCGAGATTCCTTTGCGGGCAAAGCTTTTCCGGGTCGCCGAGGACGAACACGTGTTCGTGGCGGTGCTGCACCATATTGCCGCCGACGGCTGGTCGATCACCCCGCTAGTGCGTGATCTGGGGGTGGCCTATGCCAGCCGCTGTGCAGGGCAGGCCCCCGGCTGGGCCGAATTACCGGTGCAGTACGTCGATTACACGCTGTGGCAACACACCCAATTTGGCGATCTCGACGACAGCGGCAGCCGCGTCGCCGCGCAGCTGGCCTACTGGCAGGACGCACTGGCCGGGATGCCCGAACGGGTCGCGCTTCCCACCGATCGGCCTTATCCCGCTGTCGCGGATCACCGCGGCGCCCGGTTGGCCGTGGACTGGCCGGCCGAGTTGCAGCGGCAGGTTGCCCGGGTGGCGCGCGAGCACAACGCCACCAATTTCATGGTGATCCAGGCCGCCCTGGCGGTGCTGCTGGCCAAGCTGAGCGCGAGTTCTGATGTGGCGGTGGGGTTCTCGACCGCCGGGCGCCGCGATCCCGCCCTGGATGAGTTGGTGGGTTGTTTCGTCAACTATCTGGTGTTGCGGGTCGAGGTGGCCGGTGATCCCACCGTCGTCGAGCTGCTGGCCCAGGTGCGTCAGCGCAGCCTGGCCGCCTACGAACACCAAGACGTGCCCTTCGAAGTCATCGTCGAGCGGCTCAACCCCACCCGAAGCCTGACCCACCACCCGCTGATCCAGGTGGTGATGGCCTGGCAGAACTTCCCTGGACAAGACACCAATCTCGCCGCCCGGTTGGTGTTGGGGGACCTGCACGTCACCCCGCTGCCGGTGCAAACCCACACCGCCCGAATGGATTTGACGTTCTCGCTGGCTGAGCGCTGGAGCGAGGCTGGTGAGCCCGCCGGGATTGGCGGGGCAGTGGAGTTTCGCACGGATGTGTTTGATGCGGAGACGGTCCGGGTGTTGGTGGGGCGGTTGGAGCGGGTGTTGGTCGCGATGACGGCTGATCCGACGCGGCGGTTGTCGTCGGTTGATGTGGTGGGTGCGGCTGAGGGTGCTCGGTTGGATGTGCTGGGTAATCGGGCGGTGTTGGCTTCTGGGGTGGTGGGGGTGTCGGTTCCGGTGTTGTTCGCTGCGCAGGTGGCGCGTACGCCGGAGGCGGTGGCGGTCAGTTGTGCGGGTCGGTCGATGACTTACCGGGAACTCGATGAGGCTGCTAACCGGTTGGCGCACTTGTTGGTCGGCGAGGGCGTGGGTCCGGGGCAGTGTGTGGTGTTGCTGTTTTCGCGGTCGGTTGAGGCGATTGTGGCGATTGTGGCGGTGCTGAAGGCGGGGGCGGCGTATTTGCCGATTGATCCGGCGGTGCCGGCGGCGCGGATCGAGTTCATGGTGAGCGATGCCGCGCCGAGGGTGGCGGTCACCACGAGCGGGTTGGTCGATCGGCTGCAGGTGTGTGGGGTGCGGGTCATCGATGTGGCGGATCGGCGTATTGGTGGCTATCCGGCGACGGGTTTGCCGGCGCCGGCGCCTGATGATCTTGCCCACATCATCTACACCTCGGGCACTACCGGTGTGCCCAAGGGGGTGGCCATCACCCACGGCAACGTGACCCAATTACTGGACTCCCTGGATGCCGGCCTGACAGCGCCCGGACCGGCAAAGGTGTCGACGCAGTGGCATTCGTTGGCCTTCGACGCCTCGGTTCGGGAGATCTGGGGTGCGCTGTTACATGGTGGGCGGCTGGTGGTGGTGCCCGAGTCGGTGGCCGCCTCACCAGACGACTTCCACGCCTTGCTGGTCGCCGAACAAGTCAGCGTGCTTACCCAAACACCGTCGGCCGTGGCGGCACTCAGCCCGCAGGGATTGGATTCGGTGGCGTTGGCGGTCGGTGGTGAGGCTTGCCCGGCTGGGGTGGTGGATCGGTGGGCGGCGCCCGGGCGGGTGGTGATCAACGCCTACGGCCCGACCGAGACGACGGTAGATGTAGCGATCAGCGCGCCGTTGCGGGCGGGGTCGGGGGTGCCGCCGATCGGTGTGCCGGCGTCGGGGGCGGCGTTGTTTGTGCTGGATGGGTGGTTGCGGCGGGTGCCGGTGGGGGTGGTGGGGGAGTTGTATGTGGCCGGCCGCGGGGTCGGTGTGGGGTATCTGGGCCGGGCGGGGTTGACCGGGTCGCGGTTTGTGGCGTGCCCGTTCGGTGGCACCGGAGCGCGGATGTATCGCAGCGGGGATTTGGTGCGCTGGCGGGCTGATGGGCAGCTGGAGTATGTGGGGCGCGCTGATGAGCAGGTCAAGATCCGCGGGTATCGCATCGAGTTGGGGGAGGTTCAGGCCGCTCTGGCCTCGCTGGATGGGGTGGGGCAGGCGGTGGTGATCGCCCGTGAGGACCGCCCCGGTGACCAACGCCTGGTGGGCTATGTCACCGGGACCGCCGAGCCGGCCCAGCTACGCGCCGCGCTGACCCAGCGGCTGCCCGCCTACATGATCCCGGCGGCGGTGGTGGTCATCGAGGCCCTGCCGTTGACCCCCAACGGCAAACTCGACACCCGCGCTCTGCCGGCACCGGACTATCAGGACACCGACCATTACCGCGCCCCGGCCAATCCCACCGAGGAAATCCTGACCACCATCTACGCCCAAGTGCTGGGTGTGCAACGGGTCGGGATCGACGAGTCCTTCTTCGGGCTGGGTGGGGACAGCATTTTGGCGATGCAAGTAGTGGCGCGGGCGCGTGCCGCCGGCCTGCTGTGTCGGCCTCAGGACATTTTCGTCGAGCAGACCGTGGCCAAGCTGGCAGAGGTGGCCGGGATTACAACCGATGAGGGTGACCTGATCGATCAGGGCATCGGGCAGCTGGTGGCCACCCCGATCATGTGCGCGCTGCAGGACGTGGATGGCGCAGTGGAGCAGTTCAACCAAACGGTGATGCTGCAGGCTCCTACCGGGGTGACCGAAGCCGACGTGATCGTGCTTTTGCAGGCCTTGCTGGATCGACATGCCATGCTGCGGCTCCACGTCGACGACGACGGCGCCGGGGCGTGGTCTTTACAAGTGCCCGAGGTCGGGTCGGTGGACGCGTGCGAGTGCCTGCACTCGGTAGACGTGTTGTCCGATGAGGCGCTGGTGGCGGCGCGGTCGCGACTGAACCCCGCCGCCGGGGTGATGCTCAGCGCGCTCTGGGTCGCCTCCACGGGACAGTTGGTGGTGATCATTCACCATCTGGCGGTCGACGGGGTTTCCTGGCGGATCCTGTTGGAGCATCTGAACACCGCTTGGGCCCGGCACCGCGACGGCCAGCCGGTGGTGTTGCCAGCGGGCGGGACCTCGTTTGCGCGGTGGGCGGCGCTGCTGAGTGAGCACGCGCGCGCCGCGGAAGTCGTGGCGCAAGTGGGCGCGTGGCGCAGAGTGTCGGCGGCCGCTGCCGCGCTCCCCGCGCTGCGGCCCGAGCTGGATACGTATGCCACGGCCGGGCACCTGTCGGTGGCGCTGGATGTGGAAACCACCCGGATGCTGCTCGGTGAGGTCCCCGCGGCCTTTCATGCGGGGGTGCACGAGATCCTGTTGATCGGATTCGGGTTGGCTGCGGCACATTTCATGGGCAACCCCGGCGCGCCGATCGGTATCGAGGTCGAAGGCCACGGGCGGCAGGAAGACCTAGGCCCCGACGTCGATCTGTCGCGCACAGTGGGGTGGTTCACCACCAAATACCCAGTCGCACTGGCCGTCGGTGGGCTGTCCTGGGCGCAGGTGCTCGCCGGTGAGGCGTCGCTGGGGGCGCTAGTGAAGGACGCCAAAGAGCAGCTTCGCGCCTTGCCGGATCCCCTGACCTATGGGTTGCTCCGCTATTTGAACAGCGATGTTGACCTCGCCGGGCCCGCCCCGCCGATCGGATTCAACTATCTGGGTCGCCTGGGTGCTTCTGCACCCGGGGTGTCCGCTGATGGGTGGCGGCTCTGCCCGGGGAGCTGGTCGGTTACCGCTGCCGCCGCGGCGGTGCCCATGCCGCTGGGGCACACCGTGGAGTTGAACGCCCGCACCGTCGACACCCACACCGGCCCGCAGCTGCACGCCGATTGGATGTGGGCACCCTCGGCGCTGGATCGGACGCAAATCGCCCGGCTGAGCCGGTTCTGGTTTGACACCCTGGCCGGCATCTGCGCGCATGTCAGACGTGGTGGGGGCGGGTTGACGTCGTCGGATCTCCCGCTCGTCCGGTTGAGCCAGCAGCAGATCGACGAGCTTCAGCGGCAATATCGGATCGCAGACATTTTGCCGCTGAGCCCGCTGCAGCAGGGGCTCGCCTTTCACGCCAGCACCGCGCAAGGCAGCGACGATGTGTATGCGGTGCAACTGCATATCACGTTGAGCGGTGCCCTGGATCAGCAGCGGCTGTGCGATGCCGTGCAAATGGTGGTCACCCGGCATCCGAACCTCGCAGCCCGATTCTGCGAACAGTTTGGCGAGCCGGTGCAGATCATCCTGGCCGATCCGGTAGCGCCCTGGCGGTACGTCGATCTTGACGGCAGCGACACCGGCCGGGAAGAGCAGGTTCGGCGGGTCTGTGCTGCGGAACGCGCCGCGGTCTGCGATATCGCCCACCAGCCGGCGTTTCGGGCGGCGTTGATCCGCACTGCCGCAGACCGGCATCGGCTGTTGCTGACCAACCACCACATCGTGATGGATGGTTGGTCACTGCCGATTCTGCTGCGGGAGATATTTGCCGGCTATTACGGGCGGGAGCTGGCTGCGGCCGGGTCGTATCGCAGCTTTGTTGCCTGGCTGGCCAGTCGTGATCTCGACGCCGCCCGAGCGGCTTGGCGCCAGGTGTTGGCCGGCTTTGAAACCCCCACGTTGGTTGGTCCGCCGGGCCGGTTGGAACTGGGACGGCAAAGCGTTGCATCGTTTCGGGTGCCTGCGCAGACCACCCGCGCGGTTAGCGAGCTAGCGCGCTCATGCCGCACCACGGTTAACGTCGTGCTCCAAGGCGCCTTCGCGCAGCTGCTGTGCTGGTTGACCGGCCAGCATGATGTCGCCTTCGGCATTGCGGTCTCGGGTAGGCCAGCCGAGCTGGTCGGCGCGGACTCGATGGTCGGCCTGTTGCTCAACACGGTGCCAGTGCGAGCGACCATGACGTGCACAACCACCACCGTCGACCTGCTCGATCAGCTGCAAAGTGCCCACAACCACACGCTCGAACACCAGCATCTAGGCCTACGCGACATTCAGCGCATCAGCGGTCACGAACGATTGTTCGACGCCCTTTTCGTGTACGTCAACTACCCGATCGGCACCGCCGAGTGGTCGGGCATCGACGGGTTAACCATCACCGATGTCATCGGCCGTGAGTACAACCACTATCCGCTGACGCTCAAGGCCCTCCCCGGCGACGAACTGAACTTTGGCGTCGAATTCGACACGGATGTGTTTGATGCGGAGACGGTCCGGGTGTTGGTCGCGGGGTTGGAGTGGGTGTTGGTGGGGATGACGGCTGATCCGACGCGGCGGTTGTCGTCGGTTGATGTGGTGGGTGCGGCTGAGGGTGCTCGGTTGGATGTGCTGGGTAATCGGGCGGTGTTGGCTTCTGGGGTGGTGGGGGTGTCGGTTCCGGTGTTGTTCGCTGCGCAGGTGGCGCGTACGCCGGAGGCGGTGGCGGTCAGTTGTGCGGGTCGGTCGATGACTTACCGGGAACTCGATGAGGCTGCTAACCGGTTGGCGCACTTGTTGGTTGGTGAGGGTGCGGGTCCGGGGCGGTGTGTGGTGTTGCTGTTTTCGCGGTCGGTTGAGGCGATTGTGGCGATTGTGGCGGTGCTCAAAACCGGGGCGGCGTATGTGCCGATTGATCCGGTGGTGCCGGCGGCGCGGATGGAATTGGTGGTCAACGATGCCGCGCCGATCGCCGCGGTGACCACCGGCGGGTTGGTCGATCGGCTGCAGGGGTATGGCCTGGGGGTCATCGATGTCGACGATCCCGGCATTGACAGCCAGCCCAGTTCGGGGTTGGCGGTGCCGTCCCCTGATGACATTGCTCATTTGATCTACACCTCGGGCACTACCGGTGTGCCCAAGGCGGTGGCCGCCACTCACGGCAACGTGACCCAGTTGCTGGACTCTTTGGATGTCGGTCTCGCGGTGGCGGGGGCGTGGACGCAGTGGCATTCGTTGGCTTTCGATGCCTCGGTGTGGGAGATCTGGGGGGCGTTGTTGCATGGTGGGCGGCTGGTGGTGGTGCCTGAGGCGGTGGCGGGTTCACCGGAGGACTTGCACGCGTTGCTGGTTGCTGAACAAATCAGCGTCTTGAGTCAAACCCCTTCTGCTGCAGGGATGCTGTCCCCGCATGGGTTGGGGTCGGTGGCGTTGGTGCTGGGCGCTGAGGCTTGCCCGGCGGAGGTGGTGGATCGGTGGGCGTCGGGGCGGGTGGTGATCAACACTTACGGTCCGACCGAGACCACGATGTGGGCCTCGGCTAGTGCGCCGTTGCGGGCGGGGTCGGGGGTGCCGCCGATCGGTGTGCCGGCGTCGGGGGCGGCGTTGTTTGTGCTGGATGGGTGGTTGCGGCGGGTGCCGGTGGGGGTGGTGGGGGAGTTGTATGTGGCCGGCCGCGGGGTCGGTGTGGGGTATCTGGGCCGGGCGGGGTTGACCGGGTCGCGGTTTGTGGCGTGCCCGTTCGGTGGCACCGGAGCGCGGATGTATCGCAGCGGGGATTTGGTGCGCTGGCGGGCTGATGGGCAGCTGGAGTATGTGGGGCGCGCTGATGAGCAGGTCAAGATCCGCGGGTATCGCATCGAGTTGGGGGAGGTTCAGGCCGCTCTGGCCTCGCTGGATGGGGTGGGGCAGGCGGTGGTGATCGCCCGTGAGGACCGCCCCGGTGACCAACGCCTGGTGGGCTATGTCACCGGGACCGCCGAGCCGGCCCAGCTACGCGCCGCGCTGACCCAGCGGCTGCCCGCCTACATGATCCCGGCGGCGGTGGTGGTCATCGAGGCCCTGCCGTTGACCCCCAACGGCAAACTCGACACCCGCGCTCTGCCGGCACCGGACTATCAGGACACCGACCATTACCGCGCCCCGGCCAATCCCACCGAGGAAATCCTGACCACCATCTACGCCCAAGTGCTGGGTGTGCAACGGGTCGGGGTAGATGACTCATTCTTCGGTCTAGGTGGGGATTCGCTGTCTGCGATGCGCCTGGTCGCCGCGGTCAACACCGGCCTGGATACCGGGCTTTCGGTGCGCACCTTATTCGAGTCGCCCACGGTCGCTCAGTTGGCGCCGCGCATCGGTAGGGATGAGGGCAGGCGGACACCGTTGGAGGCCGGCCAGCGGCCCGCGGTGGTTCCGTTGTCGTTTGCCCAGAGCCGATTGTGGTTCCTTGACCAATTGCAGGGCCCCTCACCGGTTTACAACATGGTGGTGGCGTTGCGGCTGCGCGGGCAGTTGGATGCCGACGCGTTGGGGGCGGCGCTGGCCGATGTGGTGGACCGCCATGAGGGCCTGCGCACACTCTTCCCGGCGCCCGACGGGCTACCCCGCCAGCTGGTGGTGACCGTTGATCGGGCCGACGTCGGCTGGCAGATCATTGATGCCACCGGCTTGTCGGACGACCGGCTGGGTGAGGCCATCGGCACCGTTGCGAGTCGTCCGTTTAACCTGGCAGACGAGATCCCAATGCGGGCACGGCTTTTCCGCGTCGCTGACGACGAGCATGTGTTTGTGGCCGCGGTGCACCATATCGCCGCCGACGGCTGGTCGGTCGCCCCGCTGATGCGTGATCTGGGGGTGGCCTATGCCAGCCGCTGTGCAGGGCAGGCCCCCGGCTGGGCCGAATTACCGTTGCAGTACGTCGATTACACCCTGTGGCAGCGCGCGCAGTTCGGTGACCTGACCGATAGTCAGAGCCGCATCGCCGCGCAGCTGGCCTACTGGGAGGATGCACTGGCCGGGATGCCCGAACGCCTGGCGCTGCCCACCGATCGGCGGTATCCCGCTTTCGCCGATCACTGCGGCGCCCGGTTGGCCGTGGACTGGCCGGCCGAGCTGCAGCAGCGGGTGGCCCGGATGGCCCGCGAGCACAACGCCACCAATTTCATGGTGATCCAGGCCGCTTTGGCGGTGCTGCTGGCCAAGCTGAGCGCGAGTTCTGATGTGGCAGTGGGGTTCCCGATCGCCGGGCGCCGCGATCCCGCCTTGGATGAGTTGGTGGGTTGTTTCGTCAACACGTTGGTGTTGCGGGTCGGCGTGGCCGGTGATCCCACCGTCGCTCAGCTGCTGGCCCAGGTGCGTCAGCGCAGCCTGGCCGCCTACGAGCATCAAGACGTGCCCTTCGAAGTGATCGTCGAGCGGCTCAACCCCACCCGAAGCCTGGCCCACCACCCGCTGGTGCAGGTGATATTGACCTGGCAGAACTGGCGGGACAATGATCCCGCCGCCGGGTTGGCCTTGGGGGATCTGCAGGTCACCCCGCTGCCGGTGCAAACCCACACCGCCCGCATGGACCTGTCGTTTTCGTTGGCCGAGCGCTGGAGCGAGGCTGGTGAGCCCGCCGGGATTGGCGGGGCAGTGGAGTTTCGCACGGATGTGTTTGATGCGGAGACGGTCCGGGTGTTGGTCGCGGGGTTGGAGTGGGTGTTGGTGGGGATGACGGCTGATCCGACGCGGCGGTTGTCGTCGGTTGATGTGGTGGGTGCGGCTGAGGGTGCTCGGTTGGATGTGCTGGGTAATCGGGCGGTGTTGGCTTCTGGGGTGGTGGGGGTGTCGGTTCCGGTGTTGTTCGCTGCGCAGGTGGCGCGTACGCCGGAGGCGGTGGCGGTCAGTTGTGCGGGTCGGTCGATGACTTACCGGGAACTCGATGAGGCTGCTAACCGGTTGGCGCACTTGTTGGTTGGTGAGGGTGCGGGTCCGGGGCGGTGTGTGGTGTTGCTGTTTTCGCGGTCGGTTGAGGCGATTGTGGCGATTGTGGCGGTGCTCAAAACCGGGGCGGCGTATGTGCCGATTGATCCGGTGGTGCCGGCGGCGCGGATGGAATTGGTGGTCAACGATGCCGCGCCGATCGCCGCGGTGACCACCGGCGGGTTGGTCGATCGGCTGCAGGGGTATGGCCTGGGGGTCATCGATGTCGACGATCCCGGCATTGACAGCCAGCCCAGTTCGGGGTTGGCGGTGCCGTCCCCTGATGACATTGCTCATTTGATCTACACCTCGGGCACTACCGGTGTGCCCAAGGCGGTGGCCGCCACTCACGGCAACGTGACCCAGTTGCTGGACTCTTTGGATGTCGGTCTCGCGGTGGCGGGGGCGTGGACGCAGTGGCATTCGTTGGCTTTCGATGCCTCGGTGTGGGAGATCTGGGGGGCGTTGTTGCATGGTGGGCGGCTGGTGGTGGTGCCTGAGGCGGTGGCGGGTTCACCGGAGGACTTGCACGCGTTGCTGGTTGCTGAACAAATCAGCGTCTTGAGTCAAACCCCTTCTGCTGCAGGGATGCTGTCCCCGCATGGGTTGGGGTCGGTGGCGTTGGTGCTGGGCGCTGAGGCTTGCCCGGCGGAGGTGGTGGATCGGTGGGCGTCGGGGCGGGTGGTGATCAACACTTACGGTCCGACCGAGACCACGATGTGGGCCTCGGCTAGTGCGCCGTTGCGGGCGGGGTCGGGGGTGCCGCCGATCGGTGTGCCGGCGTCGGGGGCGGCGTTGTTTGTGCTGGATGGGTGGTTGCGGCGGGTGCCGGTGGGGGTGGTGGGGGAGTTGTATGTGGCCGGCCGCGGGGTCGGTGTGGGGTATCTGGGCCGGGCGGGGTTGACCGGGTCGCGGTTTGTGGCGTGCCCGTTCGGTGGCACCGGAGCGCGGATGTATCGCAGCGGGGATTTGGTGCGCTGGCGGGCTGATGGGCAGCTGGAGTATGTGGGGCGCGCTGATGAGCAGGTCAAGATCCGCGGGTATCGCATCGAGTTGGGGGAGGTTCAGGCCGCTCTGGCCTCGCTGGATGGGGTGGGGCAGGCGGTGGTGATCGCCCGTGAGGACCGCCCCGGTGACCAACGCCTGGTGGGCTATGTCACCGGGACCGCCGAGCCGGCCCAGCTACGCGCCGCGCTGACCCAGCGGCTGCCCGCCTACATGATCCCGGCGGCGGTGGTGGTCATCGAGGCCCTGCCGTTGACCCCCAACGGCAAACTCGACACCCGCGCTCTGCCGGCACCGGACTATCAGGACACCGACCATTACCGCGCCCCGGCCAATCCCACCGAGGAAATCCTGACCACCATCTACGCCCAAGTGCTGGGTGTGCAGCGGGTTGGGGTAGATGACTCATTCTTCGACGTCGGCGGCAACTCGCTTACCGCGATGCGCCTGGTCGCCACCATCAACACTCGCCTCGATGCCCACCTCTCGGTCCGCACCTTATTCGACGCGCCGTCGGTACGAGGCTTGAGTCGACAGCTGGACGCGCGTGCCAGCATGGTGGTCGACCAGGCCGACGACGTCGAGGCCGAGCAAAATGGCGAGGTCAACCGGCCCAGCTTTGCGTCGGTGCATGGCCGCGACAGTACCGAGCTGCGCGCCGACGATCTCACGTTGGACAAGTTCATCGACGCTGCGACGATTACCGGCGCTCCGGGGCTGCCGGGTCGGAGCGCCGAAATCCGGACGGTCCTGCTGACCGGCGCGACCGGTTTCCTCGGGCGTTATCTGGCTCTGGAGCTGCTGGAGCGGATGGACCGAGTGGACGGCAGGCTGATCTGCCTGGTGCGTGCCGAGTCCGACGAGGATGCGCGGCGCCGTCTGGCCCAGACCTTCGACAGCGGCGACCCGCAACTCCTGCGGCAGTTCCAGGAACTGGCCGCCGATCATCTGGAGGTCATCGCCGGCGATAAGGGTGAAGCCAGCCTAGGCATGGAGCAGCAGACCTGGCAGCGGCTGGCCGACACCGTCGATCTGATCGTCGATCCCGCAGCCCTGGTCAACCATGTGCTGCCCTACAGCCAGCTGTTCAGCCCCAACGTTGTGGGCACCGCCGAGCTGATCCGCATCGCGCTCACCACAAAGATCAAGCCTTACGCTTACGTGTCGACTGGCAGCGTGGGCAACCAGATCGAGGCATCGGCGTTCACCGAGGATGCCGACATCCGGGTGATCAGCCCGACCCGCACAATCGATGACGGCTACGGCAACAGCAAGTGGGCCGCCGAAGTGCTGCTGCACGAGGCCAATGACCTGTGCGCACTGCCTGTCACGGTGTTTCGCTGCGACATGATCCTTGCCGACACCACTTACGCGGGCCAGCTCAACGTGCAGGACAATTTCACCCGGATGATGCTTTCCCTGGTGACCACCGGCATCGCGCCCGGCTCGTTCTACCAACTCGACGCCGACGGCAACCGGCAGCGTGCCCACTTCGACGCGCTGCCAGTCGAATTCGTCGCCGAAGCGATCGCCACGCTCGGTTCTCGGGTGGGCGATGGGTTTCGGACCTATCATGTGATGAACCCGCACGACGACGGAATCGGGTTCGACGAATTTGTCGACTGGCTGATCGAGGCCGGTCACCCGATCCAGCGCATCAGTGACTTTGGGGATTGGTTGCAGCGGTTTGAGGCCGGCCTGAGTGCTCTGCCGGATCAACAGCGTCAGCACTCGCTGCTGTGGAAGTTGCCACTGCCCACTTCCGATGCGTTGCACAATTCCAGTCATTTACAGCCCGCAGAGCCGATCCGCGGATCGCTTGCCCCGACTGATCGGTTCCGTGCTGCGGTGCAAGAAGCGAAAATCGGCCCCGACAGCGACATTCCGCACGTCTCGGCGCCGATCATCATCAAGTACGTCTCCGACTTGCGGCTGCGTGGACTGCTCTAACCGCGTGAAGATCAACTTCCGACAATATGCGGTCAGCGCATAGATCGGGCCGTCGAGATCAAATTCCATTTCCGCCAACCGATTCGGGCGTGTGCGAAACCGATCCGCGCCGCGGTGTCATCCCAAGACTCCCTGCTCATGGCAGGCGCTGATCTCCTGCCGACTCAACCCAATCTCGACCAGCACTTCATCGGTGTGCTGGCCGACTTCGGGCGCCGGTCCACGGGGCGTGGCCGGCTGTTCGTCGAATTGGTAGGGCGGCGCGACAAGCTGAAATGGTCTGCCGTCATGCCCGATGACCTCGGGCAGGTAGCCGTTGGCGGCAACCTGCTCGCTGCAGCGGACCTCATCGAAAGTTGCCGCCGTTGACCAGACGCCGCTGAAATCGGCTAGCGCCCTTTGCCATTCAATCAGGCTGCGGGTGGCGAAGGTGGCATCGAGTTCGGCGATACAGGCGTTGCGATTGTTGTAGCGTTGCGCTGCATCGGCGAAGCGCGCATCTGCGGCGAGGTCGTCCCGGCCCAGCAACCCGCACAGTTCGGCCCAGAACCGATCAGACTGCAGGCATACTAGATTGAGCCATCGGCCGTCTTTGGTGCGGTAGGTATTGACGATCGGGTTGTTCGCGGTGAGCCGGTTCTGCCGCGGCAGCTCTCCTTGAACGGACGCGAACAAATCGGGACTCATGGCCCACATCCCGGTGTTTAGCAAAGAGACGTCGATCACCGCGCCGCGGCCGGTTCGCTCCCGGCGAAACAGCGCCATGGCCACCGCTCCGGCGATCGAGTTGGAGCCTTGCAGGTCGTAGAAGGCCGGCGGCTGGGTGATGGGCTCATCGGAGCCCGGTGGTGTCAGTTTGTACTGAGTACCCGCCGCCGCCCAGGCCGCGGCCATGTCGAACCCGCCGACATTGGTCATGGTTCCGCGGCTGCCCCATCCGCTGCCCCGCACATAAATCAACTGGGGATTGATGGCCAGTAGGTCATCGACGTCGAGACGCAGTCGTTGACGTACTGCGGGCAGATAGCTGGTCAGGAACACGTCAGCCGCGGCGGCCAGCCGATGCAGCACATGCTGGCCGGCGGGGATGCGCAAGTCGACGGTGATGCTGCGTTTCCCGCGGTTGGGGATCTCGACGTACGGCTTCGGTGCCGAGTCGTCGGCGTTGAGCGAATTATGCAGCGCACGTTGCGGATCACCGCCGGGCGGTTCGACCTTGACCACGTCGGCGCCAAAGTCGGCCATAATCGCGCCGGCGCCGGGCACGAACGTCCATGCCGCCACCTCGAGCACCCGTACACCCTCGAACGGCCCGCTCACTGCGACCTGCCTTCCTGATCTCACCAAAGTATCTCTGGCGCGAGACCACAGCGGCCACCCGTTGAGTGGCAAGGCCGCACCGCTGGCATCCAAGGGCCGCTCGTCGTCACCGCGAAGCGGTGCAGTGGTGGCCGTCGGGATGCTCCCGCGTGCGTACTCACGCTAGCACTACTCGCTGACCCGAGCCTGTGCTACAGCGCTACACCATCAAATCTCAACAATCTTGGTGATGACCGCACATCAATTCCTAAGCTATGGAAGCAGCCCTGATGATGTTGGCTTCGGGCCATTGATGAAAACACAAAACAGTCGGCGCCACCGGGACGCATGTGGCCGCGGAGATGGGTATGCGTTCGAGCCCAATCCGACCGATGTCGACCGACCCGCTGTCCTAGCCGGCTCGTCGTTATCTGGAACGCGAGTCGTTATATGCCGCTTACCATTCGGGCAACTTTTTCGTGCCCGGCAGCAGCGAGCGCGGGTCCGGGGACGGCCGGGGCATCGCCGCGCAGTTGCCGCACCGGACGGCCGGCGGTTGAGCCGGGGCCCTGCTCCCGCTACCGTCTCGCGCAGAACTTAGGAGAATTGGGATGACTCGACCCCTCGGGGTGCTGCGTGGTGCGGTTATCGCGATCCGGGAGCGGCTTTCGGTGGCCGCCTGCCAGTCCGAGCGCACCGTCATGCTTGGCACCATCCTGCTCGCGTCGACGGTTTCGGCGGTGATGGGCTACGTCCTCACCCAGTGCTTCTCGGTCGACGTGCTCTTCTCTCTGTTGTGGGTCCCCGAAGACTGCTGGCTCGATTGGGGCACCAGTATCGGTCGGCACTGCTTCAGTGACTACGCATTGGTCGTAGACCCTGGGATGCGGCCAAACCCCTGGTCCTACCCGTTGCTCCTGCCTCCCGATTACCAGCCATATCGGACCCAGTATCCGGCGGCTGCACTGATACCGAATCTGGTGTTCGGGTTACCCGCGAGATGGCTGGGTGTTCCGCGACTGGGGCTGATCGGTTATCTGTTCGCGCTGACGATCGCGGTCCTTTCACCCGCGGTTTGGGCGGCCCGGGGGGCACGTGGTCTAGAGCGGGTGGTCGTCTTCGTGGCGCTGGGCGCCGCGGCCATCCCGGCCTGGGCGGTGATCGATCGGGGCAACTCGGTGGGATTCGTGGCACCGATCGCGCTGATTTTCTTGGTCGCGCTGCGTCGCCGGCGCTGGGGCCTGGTCACCATCATGGTGATCCTGGCCGCGCTACTGAAACCACCGTTCGCCGTGCTGGCCGTCGCGTTGTTGGCGGCCCGACAATGGCGATGGGCCGCCCTGGCGGTCGCCGGGATGGGGCTTTCTAGCCTTGCCGCCTATCTGCTCTGGCCGCGGGACTTTCCGCAGACAATCCCACAATCGATCCACAACCTGTTGCACTATGGCACTTTCTTCCCCGGGCTAGTCGATTCGTCAAACGTGGCCTTTGGCAAAGCGCTCCTAGTGATTCCGGACACCCTCAAAGCCAGTCAAACGGGCGGCCAGATACCGGACGGCTTCCTTGCCGGTCCACGGCCGCTGATCGGGTATGCCATCCTGGTCCTCATCGTCGCCTGCGTGCTGGCCCTGGGGCGGCGCATCCCGCCTGTCATGGTGGGCATTGTGCTGCTGGCCACCGCCACCTTCTTTCCCCCCCAAGTCCGCCCCTACTACCTGGTATTCGTCTTGCCGGTCGCGGCGCTCGTGGCCCGAGACCCCGATGCGCCGCCTGGGGCTGGGATATTCGACTCGCTGGCAACTCGCCGCCGTCGCGCGGTGGGCATCTCCGTAAGTTTGGCCGCGGCGCTGTCCATCGCCCAAGTCGCCATTCCGGTCCTGCTGCTGCGCGTACCGATCTTCGGACAGCTGGGGGCCAAAGGAGTCATCAACACCACGCTGATCGTCTCCACCACGGCGCCTCTGACCCCGATCTTGTGGCTCATCGCGTGCGCGGTGATCACCGTCTCCTACGCACGCAGACCGGCTCCGGCACAGGGGCGTGACCAAGGGCCGGCCCCTCAGGCTCGCACGCCTAATCGGTGTCCGAGCTGATGAATCCTCGCCGTAAGTTCCGGGCAGCCGGGACTCATGGGGTGATTGGCTTGCCGGCGCCGAGCAACCAGTCGATCAGCTAGTCGCGATATTGGGCAGGTGCAGTCATAAACCGACCTTTCTGGCAATGACGAAATTGGGTCGCTGCTTGACTTCCTCGTAAATGCGCGCGAGGTACTCGCCGACCACCCCGAGGAACAGCGCCAGTACCCCGAACCCGACCAGCATGACGCAAATGAGCGAGCCGAACCCGTGGAAGGGCACCCCATAGACGAGGAAGCGCACGGTGAGTATGAATACGGCGATGGCCGCGATGGCACTGAAGAGAAAGCCGCTGATTGTGATAAGCCGCAACGGCAGGTAGGAGTGCGCAAAGATGCCCTTGAGTGCGAGATCGATGACGTTCGCGCTGTACGCCTTGGACTCGCCCGCGAAGCGTGGCGCGCGCACAATCGGCAGCCCGATCGACTTGAACCCGACCCAGGAGAACAGGCCCCTGACGAATCGGTTGCGTTCGTCCATCGATCGGACTGCCTCGTAGACTTTCCGGTCGACCAAGCGAAAGTCACTGACGTTCTTGGTGATTCGGTGGTCGGTGAGCTTGTCCGCCAGCCAATAAAACAGCCGGGAGTTCATCGTGCGGATAGGACCCCTGTCGGACCGCTCGGTGACCACTGTGTAGATGTTCTCGTAACCTTCCTCCCACTTGCGGATCAGCTCCGGGATGAACTCGGGCGGGTCCTGCAGGTCGGCGGTCATGAGCACGGCGGCGTCGGCGTCGACCACATCGAGGCCGGCCGTAAACCCGCCGTCCACCCAGAAGTTGCGGGCTAGCTGCAAGATTTTGAACCGCGGGTCTGCCGCGTGGATAGCGAGCAGTTTCTCCATCGTGTCATCGGTCGAACCGTTTTCGACGATGAGTGCCTCGAAGTCGTACGCCAGCTCGGCGTCGAACACGACAGCCAGCCGCTTGGCGAGTTCGTCAACGCATTCGCTTTCGTTGTAGGCGGGGATGATCAGGGCGATTTTTTTCTTGACTCCCACGCCTACTCCCACACTTTCCAAGGCGGGTTCCCGCTGTTCCAAAGGTTATTCAGCAGCTGTGATTCACGAAAGGTATCCATCGCCTGCCAGAACCCGTGGTGAGGGAATGCGCCGATCTGGTGGTCTTCAGCCAGCCGGAGCAGCGGCTTTTCCTCCAGTATCGAGTCGTCGCCGTCGATATAGTCGAACACTGCCGGTTCGAAAATGAAGTAGCCGATGTTGATCCAGTCTTCGGTCTTCGGCTTCTCTCGGAAGGTGGCGACTGCACCACCCTGTTCCAGGTCGAGCACCCCGAACCGGCTCGTCGGTTGGGTGGCCGTCACGGTAGCAAGCTTGCCGTGCGCGCGGTGGAACTTCAGCAGGGCGTCGATGTCGACGTCGGCGATGCCGTCGCCGTAGGTGCATAGGAACGTCTCGCAGCCTATGTATTTCTGGACGCGCTTGATGCGGCCGCCGGTCATCGTGTGCGGGCCGGTGTCGGCGACGGTGACCTGCCAGTTGAATTCGGTGTGCGAGCCGTGGTAGCGGATGCTCGACTGGTCACCGAGAGTTATGGTGAAGTCCAGATTGGCCGCCCCATAGTTTGTGAAGTAGTTCTTGATGTACTCGCTCTTGTAGCCTGTGCAAACGATGAACTCGGAAATCCCGTAATGGCCAAGAATTTTCATGATGTGCCACAGCACCGGCCGGCCGCCCACCTCGACCATCGGCTTCGGGCGAAACTCGGTCTCCTCACGCATTCGGGTGCCGAGACCGCCCGCGAGGAGCACGGCCTTCATGACGGGTAGTGTAATCTCGCGGCCGTCCCTCCGCGCGAAATCGGTGTCACAGCATCGTGCGGGTGACACACTGGCGATGTTGCGACGCGCCCGGTAGCGTTTGGCCGCGTGTTGGCCACGCACTACCTGGTCACCGGGCACACCGGTTTCAAAGGGGCCTGGCTCACACTGCTCCTGCTGAGCCGTGGGCACCGGGTGTCAGGTTTGGCCGCCCTGGACCCGCCCGAGGGCAGCCTGTTCCATCGGGCGGGGCTCGCGGAGCAACTTGTCTCCGACTTCCGGGTGGACATCCGCGACGCCGAAGGCACCGCGGCAGCAGTGTCGGCGGCTGCTCCGGATGTCGTGATGCATCTGGCCGCCCAGCCATTGGTCCGCGAGTCGTATCGCAATCCGCGCTATACGTACGAAACCAACGCCATGGGCACGCTCAGCCTGCTGGAGGCCGTCGCGGCCACCCCATCGGTGCGTGCGCACGTCGTCGTAACCACCGACAAGGTCTACCGCAACAACAACCAGGCGGCCGGTTACGTCGAAACCGATCCGCTCGGTGGCGACGATCCTTACAGCGCGTCGAAGGCGATGGCCGATCTGCTCGTCCAGTCCTGGATTCGCAGCTTCCCCGGCGCTCCCACCGCTATTGCCCGCGCCGGCAACGTCATTGGCGGCGGTGACGTCAATCGCGACCGGCTGCTGCCAGACCTGACGGCCGCGTTTGCGCGCGGCCAGGCGCCGCGGTTGCGGTTCCCACACGCGGTGCGGCCGTGGCAGCACGTGCTCGACTGCCTCAACGGCTACCTCACCCTCGCCGACGCGCTGCTCGCCGGCTCCGGCCTAGGCTCATGGAACTTCGGGCCTGGCCGCGACAGCTTCATCGAGGTCGGCCGAGTGGCCACGCTGGCAGCCGAACTGTGGGGCTGCGGCGCACATTGGGTCCTCGACAACGGCAATCATCCACACGAGGCGAACCTGCTGGCCCTCGACAGCTCCAAGGCGCAGCGCGAACTGGGCTGGCGTAATAGGCTCAGTTTCCGCGATGCCGTGGTATGGACAGTCGACTGGGAGCGACGCGTGCACGCGGGTGTCGACGCACTTACGGTGACCCGGGAGCAGATCGCCGCATTCGAAAGCCTCCAGTGAGTGAATTCGATCTGCCATCCGGATCGGCGTCGAGGGGGCCGCTGATCCGGCTCGTCCACGACCAGCGCGTGGCATTTTTGGTTGTGGGAGTGGTCAACACGGTCGTCGGGTTTGGGATCTTCGTCGGCTGCTCCGAAAGCGTGGGTCACTTCCTCGACCATCAGCTCGGCGCGGTCGCCGGATCGCTGGCGGTACTCGGCATCGCGCATGTGCTGGCCGTCCTCTTCGCTTTCGTGATGCATCGGCGGTTCGTGTTCCGCGTTCGGGGCCACGTGCTGCGCGACCTCGTGCGTTTCGAAAGTGTCTACCTCACCGCGCTGGGTATCAACGCCGTGGCGTTGCCTCTGCTGGTCGAGCTCGGTCTGCACCGCATCGCGGCGCAGGCAATCATCGTGGCGGCCAGCACGCTGCTTAGCTACTTCGGCCACCGGCACTTCTCGTTCCGGCGCGGCGCCACCGAAACTCGGGAGGAGACATCGCCCATGTAGAGCGGGCCAGCGCCGGCCCCCGTTTGATGCTGGTCGCATTGGCACCGCAGCGGTCCGGTCGATTCCGGCGCGTACTACCGGCTCGCCGGTCTTCGGTTGGCCGGGCTCATTCTCAGCCCGCCGAGCGTACCGTTCACCCCGGCGAGGGCCGTAGTTCGGCAGATTACCCCGGTCCTTGTGGTGTGGTCTCCGTCTTTAGCTCGGATGTCGATGAGGCGGTGCTGGCGGCGGTGTCCGGGGGGCCCTCCGGGGCCGGCCCTTGGTCACGCTCCTGTGCCGGAGCCGGTCTGCGTGCGTAGGAGACGGTGATCACCGCGCACGCGATGAGCCACAAGATCGGGGTCAGAGGCGCCGTGGTGGAGACGATCAGCGTGGTGTTGATGACTCCTTTGGCCCCCAGCTGTCCGAAGATCGGTATGCGCAGCAGCAGGACCGGAATGGCGACTTGGGCGATGGACAGCGCCGCGGCCAAACTTACGGAGATGCCCACCGCGCGACGGCGGCGAGTTGCCAGCGAGTCGAATATCCCAGCCCCAGGCGGCGCATCGGGGTCTCGGGCCACGAGCGCCGCGACCGGCAAGACGAATACCAGGTAGTAGTAGTGGACTTGGGGGGGAAAGAAGGTGGCGGTGGCCAGCAGCACAATGCCCACCATGACAGGCGGGATGCGCCGCCCCAGGGCCAGCACGCAGGCGACGATGAGGACCAGGATGGCATACCCGATCAGCGGCCGTGGACCGGCAAGGAAGCCGTCCGGTATCTGGCCGCCCGTTTGACTGGCTTTGAGGGTGTCCGGAATCACTAGGAGCGCTTTGCCAAAGGCCACGTTTGACGAATCGACTAGCCCGGGGAAGAAAGTGCCATAGTGCAACAGGTTGTGGATCGATTGTGGGATTGTCTGCGGAAAGTCCCGCGGCCAGAGCAGATAGGCGGCAAGGCTAGAAAGCCCCATCCCGGCGACCGCCAGGGCGGCCCATCGCCATTGTCGGGCCGCCAACAACGCGACGGCCAGCACGGCGAACGGTGGTTTCAGTAGCGCGGCCAGGATCACCATGATGGTGACCAGGCCCCAGCGCCGGCGACGCAGCGCGACCAAGAAAATCAGCGCGATCGGTGCCACGAATCCCACCGAGTTGCCCCGATCGATCACCGCCCAGGCCGGGATGGCCGCGGCGCCCAGCGCCACGAAGACGACCACCCGCTCTAGACCACGTGCCCCCCGGGCCGCCCAAACCGCGGGTGAAAGGACCGCGATCGTCAGCGCGAACAGATAACCGATCAGCCCCAGTCGCGGAACACCCAGCCATCTCGCGGGTAACCCGAACACCAGATTCGGTATCAGTGCAGCCGCCGGATACTGGGTCCGCAACGGCTGGAAATCGGGAGGCAGGAGCAACGGGTAGGGCTCCCAGGGGTTGGGCCGCATCCCAGGGTCTACGACCATTGCGTAGTCACTGAAGCAGTGCCGACCGATACTGGTGCCCCAATCGAGCCAGCAGTCTTCGGGGACATACAACAGAGAGGAAACCACGTCGACCGAGAAGCACTGGGTGAGGACGTAGCCCATCACCGCCGAAACCGTCGACGCGAGCAGGATGGTGCCAAGCATGACGGTGCGCTCGGACTGGCAGGCGGCCACCGAAAGCCGCTCCCGGATCGCGATAACCGCATCACGCAGCACCCCGAGGGGTCGAGTCATCCCAATTCTCCTAAGTTCTGCGCAAGACGGTAGCGGGAGTAGAGGCCAAGCTCATCCGCGCGGCAGTCTATGCCGAACGGGGCCGGGGGCCTCGCTGACTGACCCGAAAAGCACCCAGGGGTGAACGGGCAGACGATCGGCATTGACCAGCGCACGCTAATTGACAAGTTGTTTCGCATTGTTGCTGAGGGGCTTTGCGCGGGTTGGGGCTCCTGCGCACTTGCAGCCGTAGATAACGCACCGAGAATGCCTAAACCGATGCGGCACAGTCGCTTTGCGGCTACCGGAGCCAGGAAGAAGCGTCACAGTGACGAAAAGACGAGGCGCACACAGATTCTCGTCGCGAGCGATCGGAGGAGTGGAATATGTGGGAATCGCTTGGCGTCAAAGAACCGCCATGGGACGGCGGCGTAAGTGCCTCGATGGGGCACGAAACGTGTCGGCTCGTCGTCAACGGCTTATTGTCGACGGCCTTGGGTCGACTGGCTCAAGCATGTCGAGATCTCATGGGAAAGCGCTGCGCCACAGGCCAATCCGTCACCGTGACGTATTGCTGACTGTGGAATGGGCCGGCCCGGAGGTGGTCGGAGATTGCCGCCGACTCCGCGGCTGTCCCCGTCGAGCCCTATCGACACGCCATCGCGATCAGGTCCGCGCCGCGACGATCAGAGAAGCACTTTGGCGGCAAGCGCGAGCTCTTTCATCTAATGCAACTGGTATTCGCTTTGCCGATAAGCGACATTATGTCAACTAAACGACGCCGATTTCATCGGATGAATCAGCAAGCACCCGAATGCCTCCCCAAGCCGCATAGCGACTGGACCACAAAACGGGTCCGCCAGGTGGTGCTTCGCCGTCTCGGAGCGGTCGAGCCTCAGTGGGCAGTCGCCTTTAGGTGCAAAAATATTGCCCGTTGAGCAGACAATTCGACGGTGGCGAGTAGGAACCGGTCAGCACGCCTCTTAGACCACCTGTGGCTGAACCACCGGGTGCAATGATGCGATTCCAATTCGCGGGGGTGAGAACATAGTGCGTGCCAGATTGTGCAAGGGTGCTATTCCACGTGTGCGAGACGGATTCTCCCACCGGCAAGTCGAATTCAAGCTTCCAATCGGTTAGCGGCACCGTGCTCGAGTTGGTGATGGTGAAGTGGGCGATGAAACCGGTCTGCCACGTCGATGTCACCGACAACGTCGCCGTGGCCGCAGCCGCATGAGCTACGGGGGTGATGGCGAGTCCGAGGATGGCAACTATCAATGCCGACACGGTTACGTGAAGCGCTGCCCGCCAGCGCTTCACGTAATTGTCCAGTCCGGCCATAGCGGCCAACACTAAAGCCAAACAGGCGATATCGGCCCTCGCATCGCGGGTAAGCTGCAGTACCTTTGCTCAACTGAAACCGTCATGAAATTTTAGCCTCGATCCACCCTGAACCATGTATCGGCCCGACCGAACGCGAACTTGCGGACGGGGAAAGCCAGAACAGGCGTCTCCGGTACCGGTCTACCAGTTAGGTCCGAGATTCGGGCAACGGAGTCAACTCCACGTGTACGGTGCGACCGTACTTGGACCGCATGAGCCGGTGCGGCGACGGCACCAGCACGCCATGCAGGACGGGATATTTCTGCCGCAGCAGGCGGCCCACCTCCCGATACTCATCCCCGTCGAGCAAGCGCACGACACCAGGTTGCACGGATCCCGTCGGCTTGCCCGACGCCGTGGACGGGCCGAATTCGACGTTCGGGTTTCGTCGGACCCGGCGCATTTTGATCGCCCGCTCGAAGCTCCGGAAGTAGGCGCGATCGCCGTCCACCACGATGCTGACGGGGCTTGAGCCGGGAGTGCCGTCCTTGCGAAACGTGATGAGCCTGATCGTCTTCTGCCGCACGAATGGCGCCAATGTCTGATCGGCCGCGGTGGCAATGGTGCCCAGAACGTAGCCGAGTTGACGTAACCGCAGCACAAACGCCACGATCAGCGCCACCGATACCCCACCGAGCAGCCACGCTTGCGCGGCCGAACCTCCCAGATCGAGGTCCATCACGTGGTTCACCGTATGCACGGTGTTAGCCACAATGAATCCGGCGAGCGCGGTGGCCAATGCGTCCGCCCAGATCAGCGCAAGCAGCAGCGTGACTCCCAGACCCAGCTGGAACGCACCTACGTCGTGCAGGAAGTGCTGGTGCTCGCCAAACCCGACGACACGGGCGAACGAGGTCGGATCGAGCAGGCACCAGATCCCGATCCCGACGGTGGCCGCCCCCACAAGAGCCGTCACCGCGACCAGGTATCCCGCGCGAGGGCACTCAAACGGTTCATTGCGCCGCCCCTTCCACGATGCTTGTTTCTTTGTCGATCGCTAGACGGGGTAGCGCGCCGACATGTGACATCACTTCCTATGGTCGTGATCCCAGGGACCATGACTGGAACGCTCGACGGTCTGGTCACCGCCGCGCCGACATGGTCGCCCTCGTCCGCACCGCGGTCGACCAAGGGGTGTACTGTGTCTTCGTCACCGGCGATAGCCATTACGTTCCGTTGGAGTGACGACTATGCATAGCGAACGAACGCTGTCCTCTATTAAGCGATCTATCGCAAGCCAGTGTTGTGCTAGCCGGCTGGCGGTACCACTGGCGGACGGCATTCGTTGGCGCCTGGGTCCCACCACCAGCCGTTGTCGCACGCGAGCGGTTGCGGCCCGACACCGAGGGGCCGGCATACATTAGCCGTCGGGTCCCACCACTGGCCCGGGTCGCATGCCAAAGGTTGTGGCCCGACCCCGAGCGGCCGGCAGACCTTCCCCGTCGGGTCCCACCACTCGCCGTCCGCGCAGTCGGCCGAGCTCACCGCCGGGCGTCGCGATCGTCACGGCTGCCATCGACGCGAACGCCATCATGACGATGACTACAAGGTGGCGAACGAATGTCCTCACTGTGAGCCTCCCCTCGTGCTATCCATCATCGAAGCCGAGTCCGGGCATGCGGGTCAAGATCATCACGGAAGTTGCGAACACTTCCGCGGCGGCGGCGGTCTCCGATGAATTCCGGACATTCCACCAGTCAGACCTTCCAGACGAACAAATCGAAAGCGAAGGTGGATCCCATGTCCCCCAAAAACGCGGCCCTGCCGCCGGTCGTCGATCGGCAAACCTGGCGCGCCGCCCTCGACGAGCTGCGCAAACGCGAGAAGGCCGCCACCCGCGAACTGGATGCGATCGCCGCCCAGCGGCGGCGTCTACCGATGGTCGAATTGGCCGACTACACCCTGATCGGCGCCGACGGGCCCATCCGCCTGGTCGATATGTTCGGTGGCCGCTCACAGCTGATCGTGTACCACCACATGTGGTCCGACGGCGCGGAGTGGCAGTGCAGCGGGTGCACGGGCTTTACGTCGCAATTCACCCGACTGGAGTTCCTCGACAACTACGACGCCCGGTTCGTCATCGTTACCAACGGACCGATCGAGGAAGCCCTCGCCTACCAGCACAAGGTCGGCAACCGCATGGACTGGTATTCGTCATCGCAGAGCCCGTTCGCCGCCGACATGGATGCACCGCCCGGCGGCGGTTTCGGGGTCAACGTGTTCCTGCGCGACGGCGACACCGTGTACCGCACGTGGCATACGAACGGCCGGGGCACCGAGCAACTCAGTCACACGTTTGCGTTGATCGACCTCCTGCCATGGGGCCGCCAAGAGGAATGGCTCGATTCGCCTGAAGGTTGGCCCTCGCGGCCCACATACTCGGGGTGGCTCGACTCCCCCGATATCGCAGCCGCCTACGGACCCAGGGACAAGTGAGGACAACCCATGAGCGCCACCGCCGAACGTTACGTCGTCACCCGCACCATCGCCGCGACCCCGGCCGAGATTTTCGCCGTCCTCGTCGACCCATCCCGCCACCAGAACACCGAGCCCACCGACTGGGTCCGCGGCGCGGTGGACACTGCGCCGATCACCGGCGTGGGACAGATTTTCGCGATGAACATGTACCTCACACAGGCCGGCGGCGACTACGTCACGCACAACCTGGTCAATGTCTTCGACAAGGACCGTGCCATCGGATGGATGCCGGGCGTGCTCGACGACGCTGGCAACCACGCTCCCGGCGGTTGGTTCTGGCGGTACGACCTCGCCCCGAACGGCGACGGCACGGACGTCACCCTCACTTACGACTGGAGCGGCACGCCGCAAGATTTCCGGGACCGCGTTGGCGAGATGCCCATCTTCTCCGAGGATTACCTCGCCGCGTCGCTGGCGACGCTAGAGCGGTCGGTCGCGAGCTGATCAGTCGAGGCGCCTATCCCTCACTCCCTCAACAACGACAGGGTTGTCCAGTATTAGCACGACGACTACTGCGCCGCGAGCGTCGAGTTCGTAGGGACTCGCGGGATCTCGGAAGCGGGTAAGGGCGGGCAGAAGAAGTTTCCTTGTACGGCGTCGCAACCGAAGTCCTTGAGCCGCTGGGCCGTTGCGCGGTCCTCGACGCCTTCCGCAAGGGTGACGAGGGTGGCTCAGCAGATCCAATCGTGGCGCGCTGCAGCCTATTTCGCCACTGCGCAATCTGCGGCCCCGGCGGTCAATGTGGTCGCGCTGATGTATCAGATGGATCGGCTCGACGCGGTCAGGTGCAAAGGGAAGGGGCGTCGCACACATTGCCGGGGCAGTAGATCGAGTGTGCGGCGTCGACCATGGTTCCGACGTCTAACAACGTGACGCCCCTCGCGTCCAAGTGGGCGTGAATGTCGTCAGCGATCTGTTGTGGCGTCCAACCCCAAGTGAGGTCGTAGCAGATGAGGTGCGCCTCCCCGATGAGTGCCTCTTCCGTCTTGGGTGGCCAAGTGAGGCCGACGGCGCGCAGTTGCGCGAGGTATGCGTCATCTGGGGGGATTGGCAGTCGCAATGGCAGCGCTGCCAACCAGGGCAGCGCCAGCCATCATGGGGATGGTGAGTCTGGTCAGCCAGCGGGGTGAGGGCATTTGATTCGCTTCCTTTCTGCGAGGCCGCCGGTGGTTTGCGGGCCAAAGCAGCAACGAATATGAAGAATAATTAAAGCTCGAAAGCGTGCGCGCCGCACGGAATGAACCACGTTCCCGTCAACCTCGGACCGGAAGCGTCAACACTCGCTAGCCATCGGACTCCTCGCCCGGTGGCCGGGCTAAGGGCCAGCAGCAACGGACGCAATAACTGGCTGTAGCGTGACGGCCGTGAAGTCCTCCCTGGTGTATTCCTCCGTCGCGGCCTGTGTCGCGACAACCGTTCTGACGCTCGCTGGATCGGGCACGGCAACCGCGGCCGGCTCGTGCCCAACCGCGCCAGCGCCGAACGGTGGAACGCCTGACTGGACGCTGGCCGGGAGCACCGGCACCGTCGCGGTCACCGGATCCACGGATACGACGGCCCCGCGCGTGGACGTGACGGCGCCGTTCAGCGTGACCCAGACCCAGGTCCATACGCTGCACGCCGGAGATGGACCCGTGGTCCCGGGCACGGCCAGGGTTTCCGTCTGCTACATGGGCGTCAACGGACGTGACGGGTCCGTGTTCGACAGTAGCTACCAACGCGGCGCCCCGATTGACTTCCCGCTCGGCGGAGTCGTGCCGGGCTTCCAGAAGGCCATCGCGGGACAAAAGGTCGGATCCACGGTCGCCGTCGCGATGACTTCCGCGGATGGCTACCCCGACGGTCAACCCAGCGCCGGAATCCGGCCTGGCGACTCGCTCGTTTTCGCGATCAAGATCCTCAGCGCCTCAAGCTAGCTCGGCCCACCTAATCCCCTGTCGCTCAACTGCTCAGCGGTGCGAACATGAGCGCGGGATCTATGCCGAGTTGCTGAGCGACGTGGGCGGTGTCCCAATACTCCCGCCAGTGCGTGATCGCACCGTCGCGAACCTCGAAGAACGCCGTGACATAGAAAGTGACGTTGACACCGTTCATGGCGTTCACATCGACGCGCTCGACGACGACGGTGTCACCGTCGGAGACAATCGTGCGGATTTCGCTCCCCTCGACCATCCCGGTCGAAAGTGTGTTGTGCTTTTCGAGTTCCGCGCGCGCCGCGTCACGTCCGCGAACGACCGGTGAAAGCGGCACGTGAAGTTGCCAGACGAAGTCGTCGGCCATGAGCGCGGTCATCGCGTCGATGTCCATGCTCTCGCCGTAAGCGGCATGTATAAAATCAACCACGATCTTTTCGTTGTCGTTCTTGGTCGCAACGCTTTTCGCCATCTTGTCTTCCTTCGGCATTGATGCTCGTTCGCTATTTGCTGAACTGTAGATGGCGACGGTCGTTTGCGTTTGGCTTCGCGCGATCAGCTCAGGGACGGCGGAGGGTGATGATGGTGACGTCGTCTTCGATGTGGCCCGATGCCATCGCCGTCCAGATCCGGGACGCCGGTGTCTCGCCGCCGTGTACGACCCGGCGTTGGAGCGCCTGGCGGCCATCGACGCCGATCTGGAGCACTGGCGACCCGGCGCCACGCGAGAAGTGGACTCGCCCGCGGCAATGGCATACGGCGAGCGGGTCGCCGGCCTTGATGCGCTCCGCCCCGGCGCGAACGAAACCGATCGCATAGTCGACGAGGTCAAATCGGCCTTCGGCCCGAATCACGCCCTACTCGACGAACTCGCCGACCACGTGCCGAGTGACGCGCCCTCGAAATCCGGCGGGAATATCAAAAGTTGAGCCCCGAGAACATGATTCGGCTGGGGTCGTACTTCTGACGTACGGCGGTCAGTCGGGCCAGGTTCGAGCTGAAATACCGCGAGGCCGGTTGGTTCGCCTCGATGTAGTTCACGTATCCGCCGACCGAGTACGGTTGCACGGCTTGGTGTGCGGTGCTGAGCCAGTTGGTCGCCGCCGCCGCGTCGCCGGTTTCGACGTACCACTGCACCAGCGCGTACTGCCGACGCCACGGGAATGCGGTGGCTCCCGGCGCCACATCGGCGAGGGCGCCGTCAAGCGCATGCATGATCGCCAGCATGCGGCCCGCTCCACGCGGAAAGGCGGCGACCGCCTTGGCGATCCCCTGGGCGGTGGCCGCGTCGACGACGGGCAGCACATCGGATCCGCCGACATATCCGAGAGGTGACGGGTTGAGATTCCCGACGGCCAGATACCTCACCAAGTCCAGATAGTTGAAGGTGTGGTTCTCGGTCCCCGTCGGTTGCACCCCAACGGCTTTGGTGATGGCGGCCCCGACGCTGCTCCCCGACCCGACCGGGCACGTCGCCATGATGCGGCAATGCGTCCCCGTCGCGTCCACGGTGGCGTCCGCCAGCGCCCAGCTGTTCCGGTCGGCGATGCGTAACCAGTTCTGCCACCCGACCAGTACTTGCGCGAACGCCTCTGGCGGGAAGTTGAGATTCACCACGTCAAGATCCGTCGTGGGGAACGTGGCGAAGGTCAGCGAGGTTGTCACGCCGAAGTTGCCGCCGCCACCACCGCGCAAGGCCCAAAAGAGGTCGGGGTTGCCGGCGTTGGACGCGGTCACCGCCTGGCCGCCGGGCAGAACCACCGACGCCGACACCAGTTGGTCACAGAGCAGGCCCGCGTGGCGGGAATTGGCGCCCAGTCCCCCGCCCAGGGCGTGCCCGGAGGCACCGACCGACGGACAAGTACCCGTCGGGATGCCCCGGCCGGCGCCGGCCAACGTCTGGTGCATCGCATACAAGCTGGTCGCGGGCGTCACCATGACGTGCCCGCTGGCGGCGTCGTAGTTGATCTCGCCGGGCAGCTGACGCAGGTCGAGCACCATCACGCCGTTTGCGGTGGACGCACCGATGTAGGAATGCCCGCCGCTACGCGGAGCCACCTTCAGGTTGTGGGCGGCGGCGAACGCCATGGCCTTTTGCACGTCCGCCGGCGATGTCGGGGTGACGATCGCCGCAGGCGTCGAGCCGTTGTAGTTGGTGTTGAACACCTGCTTGGCCGACCCGAAAGCGCCGTTGTCCGGTAGCAGCACTTGCCCACCGATGGCGGTGGATAGACCCTCCCAGCCGGTGGGATTGGGAGCGGCGGTGGCCCGGGCCGAGCCGAAAACCGCGCCGGCGGCCAACGCTCCGGCGGCACCCCGCAGAAACGTCTGGCGTGAGATTTCACGCGCCACCGTCGGGCTCCCGCGTCTGCCTCATGCCCTGCATTGTCAAACGCGCGGCAACGAAAGCCGTGGTGCCCCATGCGGTGTGACTGGATCGAAACCGATACGAGCTGCCCCGGTGATGTGCCCATCGAACCCAACGGACGCAGCCTCGGACAGACACGCGGTTCTCCGACTCGTATTGTCTGCAGCATGATCGCCGCTTTGATGTCCGCGCCCGGCGAGTTCACACCGTAGGCGGGGTGCGGGCGCGTGGGTGCTCTTGTACTGGCGCTTGCGGGCCTGGCGTTTCTCGATTCGCTGAACGTCCTCAATGTGGGCGTGGTCTCCGCGGTCATTTTCGACAGCCGGTTGAGTCGCCGATCGCCGATTCCGGGCGCCCTGAGCTTCATTGCGGGCGTGTTCGCCGTGACAACAACTTTCGGGCTGTGCACGGTGCTGGGTCTCAGCTTCTTAACCCATGCCGTCGGCTTCCACGTAACACCGGCGATTCGGTTCCGCGGCGAGCTGTTGCTCGGCCTGGTGCTGGCCTGCCTGGCTTACTTCCCGTTGACCGCCCAATCATCGGCTCCCGGCTGGGCGCTGGCGGCGATGCGCCAGCGTCCCTGGCTGCTCGGATTCCTCGGATTGGCGGTGGGTAGTGGTCAAGCGCCGACCGCCATCCCCTATCTCACCGGCTTGGCCATGCTCGCCGCCCTACATCCGAGGCCGCCGCTCTGGCCGTTGGTCATCGTCGCCTATTGGGCGATCGCGCTTTCCCCGCCGCTGCTGATCCTTGGCCTTTCGTTGAGACGAACCGTACGAGCCAACCGCATTCAGCGCCGGCTCGTACGCGCCCTCACCCGCTACGGCCCGATATCGGTGCGGCTCTTGTTCCTGGTCTTCGGAATCGGGCTGGTGGCCGACGCACTCGTCAATCACAGCGCGCTCTGGTGACGCACAACTCTTTCTCACGTATTGCCCAGCGAGCCGAATTACCTTGGTGGATATGACTGATCGCCAAGAGCGCGCGATGTCCTTCGGCTCGATCGCCGAGGACTACGACGGCTTGCGTCCGCCACCCCCGCGGGAGGCGGTGGACTGGCTGGTACCGCCCCGGTGCGGGGTTGCCGTCGACCTGGGTGCGGGCACGGGACTGTTTACCCGCGCCCTTGTGGGCAGGGCGGCCGAGATCATCGCCGTCGAGCCCGACGCGCGGATGCGGGCGGTCCTGGCGGGTCGGACTCCGGGAGTCTCCGTGGTCGAGGGTCGCGGCGAGTCGATCCCCCTTCCGGGCGCCACCGTGGACGCGGTGTTCGTCTCCTCGGCCTGGCATTGGATGGATCAGGAACGGGCCGTTCCCGAGATCGCCCGGGTACTGCGCGACGGCGGCCGGCTCGCCCTCATCTGGACGAGTCGGGATCGCGACGTGGAATGGGTGCGCAATCTCGACCGACTGCCCGGCCAGGATGCCGAGGAGGGGGAATCGGCCGATCGATTCCGGCGGCGCTTGGAGTTCGCGTCGCGTGAGCCGCGACTCTTCCACAACACCGCGCGCGAGGCGTTCAAATTCGTCCGGGCGATGACGGTCGACGACGTCGTCGCGATGCTGGCCACCTACAGCCGGGTGATCATCGGGTCTGCTGAGGACCGCGCGCAACGTCTCAGTAACGCGCGCGCCGCCCTGGAGGGGCGCTTCCCAGGGGCCGAAACGATCGAGATTCCCATGCGGTCATGGTGTTGGCGCGCCGACCGGATCCCCCGCGGCGGCGACGATTAGGCGCTAACACCTCAGGCCTGGGGGCCCTCCGACGGCGGCCAGTGCGAACCGGGCGATGCCTCGCCGGGTGAATCGAGTTCACCACGGGCCAGCGGCACCCACCGCTCGCTCGGGGCGGGTTGCTCGGATGACGGGAAGTCCCGCAGCTGGCCCGACGGCTTGGCGTCCCATTTGGCGAAGGTCAGCGGCGTCTGCAGCCAGGTGTGCAGCAGGCAGTACACCGCCTGCAGCGAATCCAGATGGGTGCGCTCCCAACCGTGGCTGCCGTCTAGCCCGAAGCCGACGAGCGCTGCGCGGGTGCCCGCGCCCGCCTCGATCGCAGCGGCGGCGTCGGAGCGGTAATAGCGGAACACATCCCGCGCGCATGGGATGTCCTGCTCCGCGGCGAGCCGGCACAGCTTCCGGGTCAGGTGGTAGTCGAACGGACCGTGCAGATCGGCCATCGGGATCGTCACGCCATCCTCGATGGAGTGCTGGCCGGGCGCGCACACCGCGTTGTCCACCGAAACCAATTCGGCGACGTCGGCGGGCAAGCCATGGCTCGCCCCGTGGCCGACCTCCTCGGTGATGGTGATCATGACCATGGTGCGGTGCGGCAGCACCACCTTGTTCTCGGCGAAATTCTTGGCCAGCGCCAGCGCGATCGCGACGCCCGCCTTGCCGTCGAGGTGGCGGGAAACGATGTAGCCGTCGGCGGTCAGTTCGGGGCTGGCGATGAAGGCGACGAAGTCGCCGATCTGCAGGCCGAGACGGATCAGGTCCTCCCGCGAGGACACCTTGCGGTCGACGCGGACCTCGACGTGTTCCCAGTCGGTGGGCTGCAGGTCGATCTCGTCACCGAATGCGTGCCCGCTGGCCTTGAGCGGCATGACCGTGCCGGTGATGAATTCGTCGGGGTCGTCGGAGAAGATCCGCACGCGGGCGCCCGCGGCGAACCGGGCCGAGAAGGTGCCGACAGGAATCACCTCGAGACGGCCGTTGTCCTTGAGCCGACGCACCATGCAGCCGATGGTGTCGGCGTGAACGACGAGCGCGCGGTCCGTAGTCGCCGACTCCCCCGGGAGTTCGGCGGTCAGCGCCCCGCGGCGCGTCAACGAGAACGGCACGCCGAAGCCGTCGAAGATGTCGCCGATGTGCTGCATCACCGCGTCCGTGCGCCCCGCCGGACTCGGCGTTTGCAGCAGTGCGAGCAGCGTGTCGACCATCCACGTGCGGTCGGCCTCGGCCATGGCCGCGCTGTGACGCAAGGTGTCTCCTTAAGTTCGTAGGTGCAGTTACTTCGTGTTGTTACGTTGTGCTGTGACCCGGGTGGGTCGGGTGAGGCTGCATGTGTCTTGCCGGCCCCGGTGGTGCGGCTTGAGAGGACTGGCCGCCCGGCCTGCCTGGACTTCTCTGGCCGCTGATTGAGATCTGCGATGTGATCGCTTGTTTAAGGAAATGCTGGCGGGGTTGTCCGTGGGGATCGTGTTGGCAGACAAGTGAAAAGGGGTGCGATGGCAGCGGGCCAGTTGTGGGCTGGTGTGGATGTCGGTAAGGAGTATCACTGGGTGTGCGTGGTCGATGACACCGGTGCGGTGGTGTTGTCGCGCAAGCTCGTCAACGACGAGCAACCCATCCGTGACCTCGTCGCCGAGATTGACCAGCTGGCTGACGAGGTGTCCTGGACGGTCGATCTGACCACGGTGTATGCGGCGTTGTTGTTGACAGTGTTGGCTGCTGCCGATACGCCGGTGCGTTACCTGGCGGGTCGGGCGGTGTGGCAGGCCTCGGCGGTCTATCGCGGCGGGGAGGCCAAGACTGACGCCAAAGACGCCCGGGTGATCGCCGATCAATCCCGGATGCGTGGGGCCGATCTGCCGGTCTTGGCGCCCGACGATGACCTGATCACCGAACTGCGGATGCTGACCGCCCACCGCGCGGACCTGGTCGCGGATCGCACCCGCACCATCAACCGGCTGCGTCAGCAGTTGGTGGCGGTGTGCCCGGCCTTGGAGCGAGTAGCTGCGCTGACCTCCGATCGCGGCTGGGTGGTGCTGCTTACGCGATACCAGCGCCCGAAAGCCATTCGCAACAGCGGTGTTTCGCGGTTGACGAAGATCCTGACTGATGCCGGGGTGCGCAACGCTGCTTCGATCGCCGACGCCGCAGTTACTGCCGCCAAGGCACAAACGGTGCGCCTGCCCGGTGAGGATATCGCCGCCAGCCTGGTTGCCGAATTGGCACAGGGGGTGATTGCCCTCGATGACCGCATCAAAGCCACCGACGCCGACATCGAGGGCCGATTTCGCCGCCACCATCTGGCCGAAGTGATCACCAGCCTGCCCGGCATCGGCTTCCGACTCGGCGCAGAGTTCCTGGCCGCCGTCGGCGACCCTGCCAAGATCGGCTCGGCTGACCAACTCGCCGCCTGGGCCGGACTGGCCCCGGTCCCACGGGACTCGGGTAAACGCACTGGACGCCTGCACGCACCGCAGCGCTACAGCCGCCGGCTGCGCCGAGTGATGTACATGTCCGCGCTCACCGCGATCCGCTGCGACCCGCAATCTCGGGCCTACTACCAGTCCAAACGCGACGAGGGTAAGAAGTCGATCCAAGCCACCATCTGTCTGGCGCGACGCCGCACCAACGTCCTTTACGCCCTCATCCGCGACCACCGCACCTGGCAACCCGACTCACCCCCGATCACCACGACCGCGGCTTGACTTTCTCATTGAGAGTCCTCTCGAATCGTCCGGGACCGCGTTCAACCTACCGCGTGGTCACCGTTGATCCACCGGCCTGGGCCGCGAGACCCGCGCCGCAAGAGGGCACCTTGTCCCCCGCTGCCATCACGGTAGAGCACTTCGAATCCGGACGCCCGTTGGCGCAACCCAATTCGGTCACGCAAAAGGAGGCGGACGTAGCGGCTCAAGGGTTCACGTTGGGACACACCTGTTTGATCCAACCGGTAAGCGCGTCCCTGTTGGCGTTGAGATCAGGATCGTTGGGCTGCGCGCCGACGGTAGTGACGAAGTGTTCGATCGCGGCCTTCACCGGGTCGGGCGGACTGTACTTCTCCAGCGTGTCGGCAAACTTGCGCGCATCCTCGGGTTTCTGGGCGACCATCAAGTTGTCTTTGGTGAAGGAGATGTCCAGGCAGGTGGATTGGTCGAATGCCCCGGCTTGCGTGGAGGGCGAGGGCGGCGTCGTTAGTGGCGACGAGGTGGGTGCCTGCGAGCTCGATGATTGCGTCTGGCTTGACGTCGAGCCTGACTGCGATGTGCCGCTCGAGCATCCTGCTGTGACGATCGCGATGGCGACCATTCCTGCGAACGTAGTTCGGTCTAGCCGCACCGGACACTCCTTTATCCCGAAAATGTGTTTGCTGCACGCACCTTACCGGCAGCTCGCATCTGCCCGGCGCAGTTTCGACCGTTGTTTACATCGGAGATATTTCTTAGGACGCGAGTTGATGGGACACATACCATACTATTTTGTTGACCTAGGAAACCCTTGAACTGCGAACCATTCCGCAGTGGCTGTCCTTGGTTTCGGGGTTTGGGCTCGGCTTGCGCCACCAAATGCCCGCGTGAACCACGAACGCTCACGCAATGACCCAATGAACATTTTGCGTTGATTCATGCAATTTGCTGCATCAACAGTTATGCTTCCGTCCACCTCCCAGCTTTTGACAGCGGATGCGCCGGCCGCGCGGAAGCTCGAGGGCTCAACGCGACCACGAAGGGTGAGCAACACATGCGCCAACTATCAGCCGCGGTCTCCGTCGCCGCTATCGGAGTCCTGGTTGCCGCGTGCGGCGGTAGCAACGACGGCGGCTCCGGCTCATCAACGCCGACCTCGACGCGCCCCCCGGTCGCGCAGGCCGCGCTGCCAGGTTTCTTGCTGTCGTCGGCGGACATTGACAGCGCGCTGGGCGTCACCGGATCGAAGAGCAAGGAAAAGACCGACAAGCTGCGAGACGACAATGCGAAGCAGCCGTGGCCCGCGGGCTGGAAGTTCCCGGACGATTGCATCTACGCCTTCGGCCCCGGGGAGGCGCCCGTTTATGCCGGCAGCGGCTACACGGCGGTCAGCGGTGACGACGAGATTGCGTCCTCTCCCCCGAATTCCAACGAACCGGACCCTGAGGTGAGCCAGGTGCTGGTGTTGTTCGCGTCCGCCAAAGAGGCGAATGCCTTCTTCACCACCTCGGCGCAGCGCTGGCCGGCCTGCGCCAACCGCCAGTTCACCACCCCGGCCGGAGCGGACACCCCCGAGACGGGGTGGCAGGTGGGACCGGTCTCCAACGCCAACGGAATGTTGAGCACCACGCTGACAATGACGGTGCGAGACAACGGCGACGTCCTGCTGACCATGACCGCTCAGCGGGCGCTGACGGTACGCAACAACGTTGCGATCGATGTCGGCGCGATCCGCAAGGACCCGGTGGACTTGGCTACCAAGCTCGCCGGTCAGATCGCCGGCAGAGTCGACAAGCAGTGAGCCGTTTGCGCTCCTGAGGACGACGCTTAGGAGGCGGATGCCAGTTCCGCGATGAGGTCCGCGAGGGCGAGGATCCGTTCGGCGTTGCGGACGTGCAGGCTCTCGATCATGCGACCGTCCACCGTGATGACACTGGTCCCCGCGGCGCGCGCGTCCTCGTAGGCCGCGACAACCTTGCGGGCGTCGGCGAGTTCCTGCTGTGACGGACCGAACAGCTCGTTGGCCGGGCCGATCTGGGACGGATGGATCAAAGTCTTTCCGTCGAAGCCCATTTCGCGACCTTGTCGAGCCTCGGCTCGAAAGCCGCCTTCGTCGGTGATGTCGTTGAACACGCCGTCCAGGATCACCTTCCCGGCGGCCCTGGCTCCCAGCACGGCCAACGACAACGCGGGCACGACCGGCGCGCGACCGGGCACGTGCAATCCGTGCAGATCGTTCACCAGATCGTTGGTTCCGATCACCAGCGCGGCCAATCGATCGCTGGCCGAGGCGATCTCCTCGGCCCTCAGGAAGGACCGCGGCGTTTCGATCATCACCCACAGCCGCAACGGCTCCGGCGCGTCAAGCTTGTCCAGCGTTTCGACCAGCGCTCGGACCTGGTCGCCCGACTCGACTTTCGGCACCAGCACCCCGTGGGCGGCCGAACCGGCCACGGCCGCCAGGTCGTCGTCGTGCCACTCGGTGTCCAAACCGTTGATGCGCACCACGACCTCCCGGGGCCCGTAGCCGTCCGACGAGATCGCGTCGCACACCGTGGCCCTCGAATCGGCTTTGGCGTCGGGTCCTACGGCATCCTCGAGGTCGAAAATGACCACGTCCGCGGGCAGCGATCTCCCCTTCTCCAATGCCCGGGGCTTGTTGCCGGGCAGGTATAGGGCGGAGCGGCGCGGGCGCAGGGTCGGTGCCATCAAGTGATTCGCTTCCTGTCGTCGGGCTCAGCGGGTGCGTGGTGAGCGCGGCATAGGCAGAAAGTACCCTTCGATTTCAGGTGGTGTAGTCGCGCAGCCCATCGGCTGCGAACATCCGAAATCCGGCCGCCGCGGCGGCTGATCCCAGGAGGGAGCGGCGAGTGTCATCACTTGGTTCGGCGCGCACGGAGGGCGACAGCTGGGATTTGGCTTCCAGCGTCGGGGCGACCGCGACGATGGTTGCAGCATCCCGGGCGTTAGCCTCGCGCGAGCCAGATCCGCTGCTCGATGACCGGTTCGCCGAGCCGTTGGTGCGCGCGGTCGGGCACCCATTTTTCGTCCGCATGCTGGACGGCCAAATCCCGCTCGACAGCGACGATATGCCGCTGACCCTGCAGCAGCGTCGCGAGCAGATCGCCGTGCGCACCAGGTTTTTCGACGATTTCCTGACATCCGCGACCAGCGCCGGGATACGTCAGGCCGTCATCTTGGCCGCCGGACTTGACGCCCGGGCCTACCGGTTGGCCTGGTCGGCGGGCACGGTGGTTTACGAGGTTGATCGGCCCGAGGTCATCGCCTTCAAGAGTGACACGCTGGCCCGGATCGGCGCCGAACCGACCGCCGAGCGCCGGACCGTCGGTATCGACTTGCGCGACGATTGGTCAAAGGCTTTGCGCAACAGCGGATTTGACACGACGACGCCCACGGCCTGGATCGCTGAAGGCCTGCTCCCGTACCTGCCGCCGCAGGCCCAGGACCGGCTCTTGGACGGCATCACCGCGCTCAGCGCACCGGGCAGTCGGCTGGCCACCGAGAACATCACTGACATGGGCGTCTTCGCCGACGAGCGCGCCCGGGCGATGCGCACCACCTGGCGTAAGCACGGATTGGATATCGACGTCGCCGAACTGGTGTGGCACGGCCCACGCCAACCCGCCGGGGAACATCTCGCCGCCACCGGCTGGGTCGTCACCCCCTACCCCACCGAGCAGCTATACGCCGACTACGGCTTCGTGATTCCCGACAACGAGATCCTCAAGGAATTTCGGCACGCCATCACCTACATCAGCGCCGAACTGGGCTGAACGCGCCTCTTAACAGTCAGGCCTGGCATCGCGCCACTCCCGCTCGAACGGCAACCGCCACGCGTGGGGTGCGATCAATTGATGAATGGCGTTGGGACCCCAGGTCCCCGGCTGATACATCTTCGCCGGCGGCGGGTCGTCGAGCAGCTCCTGCGAACGCTCCCACAACGATTCGATGCCCTCCGCGGTGTTGAACAGCGTGTGATCCCCCCGCATGGCGTCGAGGATGAGCCGTTCGTACGCCTCCAGCACGTCCACGACGGTGTCGATCTCCTGCGAGGAGAACTGCATGGACAGCTTGTCCAGCTTCATACCGGGGCCCGGCCGCTTGCCGTAGAAAGACAGCGAAACCTTCGAGTTGTCGGCGAGGTCGAACGTGAGGTGATCTGGACCCTGGGTCCCGACCCCCGAGCCGGGCGGAAACATCGTCCGAGGCGCCTCTCTGAATGCGATCGAGATGATGCGGATGCCCTCGGCCATCTTCTTGCCGGTACGGAGATAGATGGGCACGCCGGCCCAGCGCCAGTTGTCGATGCCGACCTTGAGGGCAATGAACGTCTCGGTGTCGGAATCCTTTGCCACGCCTTTCTCTTCGCGGTACCCGGCGTACTGGCCGCGCACCACGTTGGAAGGCTTGACCGGCAGCATCGACCGGAACACTTTGTTCTTTTCTTCGCTGATGGCAAAGGGTTCCAGCGCCGTCGGCGGCTCCATCACCACGAACGCCATCACTTGGAACAGGTGGGTCACCACCATGTCCTTGTAGGCGCCAGTCTCCTCATAGAAGTCTGCCCGCTGATCCAGGCCGAGGGCTTCGGGAATGTCGATCTGAATATGGTCGATGAAGTTGCGGTTCCAGATCGGCTCGAACAGACCGTTGGCAAATCGGAACGCCAATATGTTCTGGGCGGCCTCCTTGCCCAGGAAGTGGTCGATACGGAAGATCTGGGATTCCTCGAATGTTTCGTGCACGAAGTCGTTGAGCGCCACCGCGCTGGCGAAATCGGTCCCGAACGGCTTTTCCATAACCACCCGCGAGCGCTCGACGAGCTTGGCGTCACTCAGCATGGTGATGACTTCTCGCGCGGCTTTCGGCGGCACCGACAGGTAATGCAGCCGCCTGACGTTGGGACCCAGATTGGCTTCGGCTTCGGTGACCGCCGCGGCCAGTGCTTCCGGTCCTTCGCCCTGCGGGACGTAGGTGACGATCTTCGCGAAATTGGCCCACTGTTCGGACGTGAGCTTGTGCGTTCCGAACGATTCGATCGCGTTCTTGGCGAGTTCGCGGAATTCGTCGTCACTCAGGTCTTCCAGTGACGTCGCGACAATCTGAATGTCGGGTGCAAGCTCGGACTGGTCCAGGTAGGCCAGGCCGGGGATCAGCTTGCGTTTCGCCAGATCCCCCGTCGCGCCGAATAGGACGATGACGTGCGGGTCGAGCCGTTCGGCTTCGCGGCGGCGCGGACGTCCATCAGCCGCTGGGTACGAGATGGTCTGCGGTTTCTTGTCGGCCACTCCTGCGATACTTCCATCGCCGCGCCTTTATGTCGCGTCCGTCACTCCTAGCTTGGCCAACCCGGCCTTGGCCGCCATGAACCAAGGATCACAATCCCCGCCTGATTACCACCCGGCTGACGGGGTACTGGATACCGACCGGGCGGTACCCGACCACATTCGATGGAAGGCGATATGACCAAACCCGACAAAGAGCTACGGGGTCACTCTCAGGAGCTGGAGGACATCGTCGACCAGCTCGAGGAGAAGGTCGCCGACGACCGGGAGGCCGAAGGCGTTGCCGGCAAGCCCAGTGACCGGGAACGCGCCCCCACCCGCGGATCAGACGATGAACCGCCGGACTAGGACCTAAGAGCCGAGTGGGGCGCCGAACCAGGCGGTGAGCGCTCCGACAAGCCCGGAATCGCTGGATCCTCCCACCCAGGCGACATGTCCGTCCGGCCGAATCAACACCGCATCGGGGGCCGCGACCGTGCCGACTACCGGAAGCTCGCAGTTACCGACATGTTCGGCGTCGATCAGCTGGACCCGACCCGCCCAGGAAGTGACGTCGAATCGGCCGGGTTCACCGAGGTTGAGCAGTACAGGCCGGGCCTGGTGTAGCAGCGTGAAAAGCCGCAGGGGGCCGTCCGTGGCGACCAGGTCGAGATCGGGCATGCGGCGTCCGAGCAGCGGGTGTCCGTCGCCGAGGTCGTAGCGGATGTCCAGGCCGGACATCATGGCGGCGAACCGTTTGCGGGGTTCTTCCATGCCGAGGAGGTCAGACACGGTGTCGCGCAAGGCCTTGGTGCGGTCGTCGGGGCGGAGAAGCGCCATCTGCGCTATCGCGTTGCGCAGCACGCGCGCGGCGACCGGGTGCCGTTCGACGTGGTAGGTGTCGAGCAGGCTGTCGGGCGACGTTGCGTTGACCACTTGTCCCAGCTTCCATCCCAGGTTGACCGCGTCCTGCACACCGGTGTTCAGGCCCTGTCCGCCCACCGGGTGATGGACATGCGCGGCGTCACCGGCCACCAGGACACGGCCGACGCGATAGGTTGCGGCCTGCCGAGCCATGTCGGTGAATCTGGAAAGCCAAGCGGGGCTGTGGATCCCGTAGTCCGTTCCGTAGACCTCGATGAGCGCCTCACTCAGGTCGCGTAGCGTGGGTTCGCTGGTGGGCCGCAGGCGTTGCTCGGTGACCATGACGCGCACCGGCCCACCCTCCTCCGGCGCGGCGAGGGAATGCACGCCGAGCGCGTCGTGGCGGATGCCCCACACCGGCGGATCGGCTGTCCCGAAATCCATTTCGACCTCGGCGAGCAGGTAGCTGGCCGTCGCCTCCCACCCCGGGAAGTCGATGCCGGCGGCTTTACGGACCAAGCTGCGTCCGCCGTCGCAGCCGACGAGGTACTCAGCTCGAAGGGATCGGCCATCGGTCAAGGCGACGTCCACGCCGGTGCCGTCTTGGGCGATGCCCGTCACCTCATGTCCGCGGTAGAACCGCACCCCCAGCTCGCTCACCCAGTCGGCGAGTATGCGTTCGATCTCGTTCTGCCACAGCGCGAGACCGTACGGATGCCGGGTGGGAAAGTCGCTGATGTCCAAACGAATCTGGGAGAACCCGGCGACCTGGGCGACCCGGCCCTGGGCAAGAAACCGATCGGCGATTCCCCGCTGATCGAGGACCTCGATGGTGCGCGCATGCAGACCCCCGGCGCGCGCACCGATGAGGTCCTGGCTGGCGCGCCGCTCGACTATCGCCACGTCGACCCCGGCTAACGCCAATTCACCGGCCAACATCAGTCCCGTCGGGCCTCCACCGGCAACCAGCACCGCATGGTCGACGTTCTCGTGTGACAACATCCCAACCCCCCGACAAGAGCGAAAATTGGCTTAGGCCAGCGATTGTGCGGCATCACCCGGCCCTTGCCGCAAGCCCCCCAGTGCGCTATAGGTTGAAAGTGGAAGGGTAATAATTCGCCGAACGGTCCCGGAGCGCGTCGATGGCCCGGTAGATCCGCTGCTCGCTCACCGGCCGCGGGGTTCCCAGCTGCTGGGCCCACAGGCTTACCCGCAATTCCTCGATCTGCCGCGCAACGTCGCGGACGTCGTCGGCCGCCCGCCGCGCGGGTGGCAGCGACTGCGCCAGTTCGTCATAGGCATGCTGCACGGCGTGCACCCGCTGCATCCGCTCCCGGTCCGCGTCGATCCCATACGGCAGGCGGTCGAGGCGCCGGCGGATTGCGGTCAGGTAGCGGGTGAGATCGGGCAGGTGGGCGCGTCCGGTGGCGGTGACGAACCCCGGCGGCAAGAGTCGATCCAGCTGAGCGCCCACACTCGTCGCCCTAGGGTGAACCCATGAGCCTCGTCACCTATGAGCTGGACGACCACGTCGCCACCATCACCCTCAACCGCCCCGAGGCTCGCAACGCCATCAATGGCGCTCTCCGCCAGGACCTGAACGCGGCCTGGGAGCGGTTCCGCGACGACCTGGACGCGTGGGTCGCGATCCTGACCGCCAACGGGAGCGTCTACTGCGCCGGCGGCGACCTCAAGGACGGCGAAGGCTCGGTCGGCACCTTCGGCGGCACCTTCTGGGAGAAGCCGACGATCAACTCCTTCGAAAGCGGGATGGAGCTGTTCAAGCCCACCATCGCCGCGGTACACGGGCCCTGCATCGGCTACGGGCTGACCGGGGTGCTGTTCTGCGACTTCGTCATCGCCAGCACCGAGGCCAGCTTCTGCTATCCCGAGGTGTCGATCGGGGTTCCGACCATCGTCGGGGCCATCCGGCTGCCCCAGCGGGTCGGCTGGGCCAACGCCATGGAACTGCTCCTGACCGGGAAGCCGATGAGCGCCGCGCGGGCCAAGGAGATCGGTCTGGTGTGGAAGCTCGTGGAGCCGGACGACCTGCAGGCCGAGGCTCGGGCCTGGGCGCGGACCCTCACCGAGGCCGCTCCCCTGGCCCAACGGGCGACCAAGGAGGTGGCGTGGCGAACGGCGGACATGGGCTGGATCGAGTCGGTCCGCTTCGGCGAGACCATGCGCAAGGTGGCCGGGGCGACCGAGGACGTCGCCGAGGGGCTTCGGGCCTGGGCCGAGAAGCGCAAACCCGAGTGGCGCGGCCGCTGAGTTATCAAAACCGGTTCCTGCAGAGAACGCTGCACTGGCCGCGCCGGCTGCGCTTGAGCGTTCGCAGACGATGACCGGGCTGAAGTTGAGGTGCGCCTCGTAGCGGCCTCGACGACGTCGGCACCTTGGCCTCGACTGGTTGGGTGGGTGAGCGATTGGGTGCCGAGCTGGGCCGGGTCCTTGATGGCGGCGGGCGCGGCGCCGGCCATGCCGAGACCGCCCTCGGGGACGGGCCGATCAGGCAGCGACTCGAAGCGTCGATCCGTGCGTTGGCCGAGCATCGCGGCCTGCGGAGCAGCATCTGCCCGCCGCTCGGGCCGTGGGCGGCGAGAACTGGCGCGGGTTGATGGCCGACGCGCGCGAGGTCGCGCGGGAACTCGCCATATCGGGCGACGTGGAGCTCACGCAGCGCGGCAATGTCATCGATCCGGATGGCGATTGGACCGGCCCCATTCGAATCCGTACTACCGCCGGTTGACAACATCCGTTGTGCTGCAACGTGACTCGGCTGTATGCGGATGCGTTCTCGCCGTAGTGGCCACCGCCGGGACCGCCGTGACCGGTGATGTGACAGGATTTCGGCATGAGTGCACGCAGATTTGCTCGCATTGTTGGTGTCTCGGCGGCGGCGACATGGGCGGTGCTGAGCGCACCCATCGCCGTTCCCACCGCCGTTGCCGATTCATGCTCCGACGTCTCGGTGGTTTTCGCTCGCGGCACTCACCAAGAGCCCGGTCTGGGCAACATCGGCCAGGCATTCGTGGACTCCCTCACCTCGCAGCTCGGTGGCAAGTCCGTCGACGTCTACGCGGTCAATTACCCGGCCAACGACGACTACCACAACAGCGCGAACGCCGGGTCCAACGACGCGAGCACA
The DNA here is from genome assembly GCA_963850895.1 of uncultured Actinomycetota bacterium. GTDB lineage: Bacteria > Actinomycetota > Actinomycetes > Mycobacteriales > Mycobacteriaceae > Mycobacterium. The sequence continues at coordinate 236,611 of CAWKNK010000025.1, forward strand.
CACATCCAAGACACCGTCGCCAGCTGCCCGAACTCGAGGATTGTGCTCGGCGGATACTCCCAAGGCTCCACGGTGATCGATTTGGCCACCAACGCGATGCCGCCCTCGGTCGCCGATCATGTCGCCGCCGTCGCCCTTTTCGGCGAGCCCAGCAGTGGGTTCTCGACCATGTTGTGGGGCGGCCAGCCGCTACCGACGATCAACCCGGCGTATGGATCCAAGACCATCAGCTTGTGCGCCCCCGACGATCCGATCTGCTCCGGAGGCGGCAACATCATCGCGCACGTTTCCTACATTGACGCCGGAATGACCGCCCAGGCCGCGACGTTCGCGGTCAACAAGATCAACCAAGGTCCGCCCCCGCGCGTCTGACGGTCAGGCTGGTGCCGTTGTCCGGTCGGCTACCGTCGACGGTATGTCCGAAGTCTCCGGTAACGACCCAATCGACGATGTCACCCCCGGCGACATCATCGCCGTCGACCGCGGCTCTGGTGAACAGCCCTACAAGGTGGTGTTCAAAGACACCACCGACGCGGGCTACGTCGTCACGTTCGAGGACGACGACGGGGAGACCTTCCAGCTTGACCTGGCCGCCGGCACCACGGTGACGCGGTGGCTGGAGTCCAAGTGGGAGTCTGCGCAAAGCCCCACCCCGCACTCGGAAGCCTAGGTAACGGCCTCCACACCGCCTGGACTGCGAGGATCAGCAAGCCGTGCTGGTCGCGATCGAGGGCCGCATCGACGTCGTTTTGCCGGCGGAGTCGGAATCACCGGATTACCGTGGCGCCCTGCAAATCGCGACGCGCCAAGAGGTGTTGGAGCGGGCCGGAGGCCGCGAGGCTCCGCTATCCACCGACGGTGACGCGGTCGCCCACGCGGATGATACCCTCCCCCAGCACCGCGAGATAAGCGCCTGCGCACGGCTGAGCGCCGTGACCGCCTGTGTCCCAACGATTCTCGGCCGCAGGTGTGCGAAGAGCCTGCGGAGCGCGCGGCAGCGGGCCGTGCTCGAGCGTCGGCACGACGCATCGCGATGTGGCAGTCAGGACGCGCAGCCGCACGTCGCCGACGGCGACTTCCTCGCCGGCCCAGTCGTTTTCGGCGTAGGGCGGGTAGCCCGGCGGTGTCGCGATGACCATGTTGGGTCGGTAGCGCAGCGCCTCAACGCCGATGTGCTCGAGGGTGGCCGTGGTGATCGCGTGCAGTGGGGCCTCGTCGGTGAACGCGTCACCCGGGGTCGCCTGGGCGATCTCCAAAATGCGGCCGCTGACCTCGGCGTCCAAGCCCAGCTCAAGCAGCTTCTCGGGATCCGGGCGCACCAACGTGGCGCCGTCGGGGCGTTGGGCGATCAGTCGGACCTGTCGCCCCATCAGCCGCGAAAGCAGGTCGTCGATGCCGGGGTCGTCGGCCGCCACACGGGTTCCATCGGGCAGCCCGATGTTCACCCGACCGGCGTCTCCGTTGGCGGTGCACTTCAACAGGCCACGCCACAGCCGGGCGTTCTTGGCGCTGGCCACATGCCCGGTGGCGGCATCGAGCAGCGCCAGCCGCCGGTCCCCTTCGGCGCCGTGCTCGTCGACGAACATGCTGGGCACGGTTTCGCCGAGCATCGACTTCACCGGGTAGCGGAGCAGGCTTTGCACCTGCATGTCCACCGCGGCAAGACCTGAAGAGGCCGTCGAATCCTCCACTGCCCATCCCCACTTGGCGAGACCGCACGAACTTTCCCGCTCAGCGTATGCGGGAAGGGCGCGAAAACCGGTGGTGGGTCAGGAAGCGGCGATTAACCCGGGCAGTATGTCGACTCCGCCGCGCTGACCCAGCCGGTCATGTCCGCGAACGTGAAACCCTTCGCGCTCATGTTGGAGTGGAGGTCGGCGGCGATCGCATCCGGCGTTTTGCCGGCCATCCGGTCGGCGCAGACCGCATGCCCCATTGCGATCATGTCGGAGTCACTCGACGAGGGCCAGGCGAATCCCAGGTTGTGCAGTTTCGCCAAGTACGCATCGTCGGTGCTATCGGCCGAGGCAATTGCGGTGCTTGCGGTCAGGGCAGCGCCAACCATCACGGGAATTGTCAGTTTGGCCAGCCAACGCGGTGGAAGCATTTCGTGCCCTTCTTTTCGTGTCGGTGTCGAGGGGCCAGTATATGAGTGAGCGATGCCGCAAATATTAAAACTGTGAAAACTGGCGCGAATGTTGGAGAAACACCCCGATCGGCTAACCCCGGGCGCCCGAATTCTGGGACTTGGGACGTGAGCTTGATCCGTGCAGGCCCGTCCGCGGTTGGCGACTCGTCGGTCCCGGGTGGGTGGCGTTCAGCCGGGTGCCGCGGTGACGACGATCGACTCTTGCCCGGTTTGCCAGCCGGTCATGAAGGTCGGGATGGCGACCTGCTCGTCGGGGTGATCGGCACCGGGGTCGTTGAGGTGGACGACATCCTTGTTGGTGTCGATCCCGGTGACGACCAGGAAGTGATCGGCGTTGGTGCGCTGATCGCTGGTGTTCCAGATCACGGCGGAGTTGACCCAGGCGATCACCTTGCGGTTACCGGCGAGGTACTGCTTCAAAGCCGGTAGTCCGGTCTGTTCCGGATGGGCCGCGTAGGTCATCTCTGATTTGATGCCGTAGTGGGCGAGTAGCACTACCGCGTCGGCCATTTCGATGCCGCCATTGCCGTTGGTGTGGCTCGGGTCGTCGCGCGGTGGGTAGATGGGACCGGGATTGGTCTGCGAAGGCGTCGACTCCCCCAGCGCGATCATCTGGTGCTCGGTCGGTGCGTGGCCGGTGATCTCGCCGACCACGTCCGCAACGGACATCAGCCCGCAGTTGTCCTCGAGTGACTGCGCCTGCCAGTACTTGGCGGCCGCAGCGGGATCGCCGTAGACCCCGCTTTCAGCCGCCGGCGATCCGCCGGCCGCCTGGGTCGGCGGCTGATTGCTGGGGACGCCGCTGACGATGGTCGACGACGCGATCGATCGCGGTGCCGAGAGCGGCGCGGGACGACAGGAAGAAACCAGGAACACACCGGCCACGCCGACGCACGCAGCCACCACCCATGTGCGCGCCGCGGATGCCGTTCTGGAAGTGAACATGGGGGCTCGCGAAGTCCAATCAGAAAGGCTTAAGAGAGGCAAACGGTAGCACTTCAGATCGCGGTTATAGACAAATAATGCCGTATCCGTGACGCGGGGCTTAGCTGCTCAATAATTCATAGGTTCCGGCGGCTGTCGACCCCGAAATGACGCATCAACATACAAAAATCATGCGAAACAATTGCCCGTGACATCTGTCGATATTGGACGTCGTTTTGTAGCTATGGAAATGCCGCACGATGTCGGTGCGCGCGATCTCAGTGCGGGAGTAGTCGCTGCTTTTGCTCGAGGAACTCGTCCTCGGTGATGATGCCCGCGTCGCGCAGGGATGCCAGCTCGCGCAGCTCGGCGGCGATGCTGGTGATCGGACCTCCCGCGGGAGCCTGCGGCGCCGCGGCGCCGTCCGGCCTCCCCTTTCGCGTTGCAGCCCTGACACGCTCCGCGCGACCCACCCCACCCGTGCCGGCCATGGCACGCCCGGCCATGCTCGCCGCGGCCATCTCACCGAACAGACTCCCGGAGCTTCCGGAGGAGGCTTGCGCGGCGGCGCCCGCGGTGGTGGCCGGCAAGGCCAGGGCGGCGGGGCGTATCGCCGGGGCGGCCGCCGTCCAGGTCGGCGGCACCGACAAACCGCCGACCATGTTCGCCTGACCCAGGCCCGCCGTCGCCGCCGGCCCGCCCGCCAGGTTGGTGATCACCGGGAAAGGGGTGGGGGGCACGGGCGCCGACCCGGGCCAGGACTGGATCCCCGCCCAGCCGCTGACGATGTCATCGGTGTGGAAACCCGTCAACGCACCGGAGACGTCGTAGGGAAGCGCTACTACGGCGGCGGCGAGTCCCGCCGTCCCGATTTCTGGGTCGACGAAAACCGCACTCAGGTCCGCCGCCAGGCCCAAAAGGTCCCGCCCGCCAAAGCCCAGGTTGAGGGGGGTTGCGAGGTTGGTCAGCGCGTTGGGTGTCGCGGAGAAGGCTTGCTGCGTCGACGAGAGGGTGCTTTGCACCTTGCCGGCCGAGGTGCCGGTGGCCTGGCTGAGGGCGGCCGCTTGCCTCACCGACCCGCCCGAATCGGTGCTCTGTTGGGGCGAGGCGAACGGCGTCAGCCTCGTCGCCGATGCCGCCGACGCCGCGTAGCCGTACATGGCCCCGGCATCTTGGGCCCACATCTCGGAGTACTGCGCCTCGGTGGTCGCGATCGCCGGCGTGTTCTGCCCCAAGATGTTCGTCGCGATCAGGGACATCAGCAGGCTGCGGTTGGCGGCGATCACCGGCGGCGGGACCGTTTCCGCGAACGCCGCCTCGTAGGCGGCGGCCGCGGCTTTGGCCTGGTTGGCCGTCTGCTCGGCCTGCGCCGCGGTGGTCCTCGTCCAGGTCACATAGGGGGCGGCCGCGGCTGCCATTGCCGCCGCCGACGGCCCCAGCCACGGCCCACCGGTCAGGGCCGCGACCTCCGCCTGGTAGGAGTCGGCCGCGGAATGCAGCGCGGCGGCCAGCGCGTCCCATGCCATTGCGGCGGCCAGGATCGGTGCCGACCCTGGCCCGGTATACATCCGCCCAGAGTTGATTTCCGGAGGCAGTGCTGCGAAGTCCATGTCGTCGTCTCCTCCGGATGGTTCAACGGGTGGCCACAGTGTTAACGGCTCCTTGCCGGCCATAGTGGGGTAGCCCAACGGACAGCAAACAAATCTCGATACCTCGAGTACTACAGGTTCCGCACCGGCGGATGACCAAGTGATGCCCCCTTGCGCCGCGCAGCGTCCGCCTCAGACGCTCGAGCATGGCCTGTGACCAGGAATGCAGCGACCTCGGACGCCCCAGATCACCGATAAGTTACCCCCGTATTGCAGGGGAGCCCGTCAACGGCACGGACGGCCTCGCGCCGGCCGTCCATGCATCAATGCGTCCGAGCTGACCGGCCGCGACGCGGCCGGTCTGCTTGGATCGATACCACCACCGCGAGTTAGGTCGTTCATGAAGATTGTGCTGGCAGGCTACGGAAGCCGGGGCGATGTCGAGCCCTGCGCCGCCGTCGGTCGCGAGCTGCTGCGCCGGGGTCACGACGTGCGCATGGCGGTCCCGCCTGACAGGCTTCGCTTCATCGAATCGGCCGGGCTTACCGCCGTCGCCTACGGGCCGGACCCGCGAGAGCAGATAAGTGCGGCCACGAATTTCGTTCGGCGCGTCCAGGATCCGATCAGCGCGTTACCGCAGCTCATGGAGCGTGTCACCCAGGTGTGGGCGGAGAAGAGCACGGCGCTGGCGTCGTTGGCAGACGGTGCCGACCTGTTGGTGGCCGCATGAACGAGCAGCGGCTGGCCGCCAACGTCGCGGAGTTTCATGGCACGCCGTTCGCCGCGCTGCACTTCTTCCCGGCGCGGGCGTTGGAACTCGGCGGGTTTCGGGCGCAGTAACGAACGTGGCCGAAGGTGCGCAACGCGAGGCGCTTGGCTTGCCCGAAGGCGCCGGATCTTCGACCCGACAAGTGCTGGAGATCCAGGCCTACGACGAGCTCTGCGTGCCCGGGCTGGCGGCCGAATGGGTGGAATCTGGGTACCGACGGCCGTTCGTCGGGTCGCTGACGCTGGAAATGCCGACCGATGCCGACCACGAGGTGTTGTCGTGGATCGCCGACGGACCACCGCCCATCTACTTCGGCTTCGGCAGCACGCCGGTCACATCGCCTGCTGAGACGGTCGCGGTGATCAGCGGGGCGTGCGAGCAGTTAGGCGAACGGGCGTTGATTTGCAGCGGCCCAAACGATTTCAGCCACCTCGCGCGGGCGGGTCACACCAAGATCGTGGACGCGGTGAACCACGCGGCCACCTTTCCCGCATGCCGCGCGATCGTGCACCACGGGGGCGCCGGCACCACCGCCGCGGGCATGCGGGCCGGAGTCCCCATGTTGATGCTCTGGCTCTGGCTCGATCAGCCGATCTGGGCATCCGTGGTCAGCCAGCTGGAAGTGGGCATCGCCAGACCCTTTTCGGCATCGACCTAGGATTCACTGGTCGCGGATCTGCGCTCCCTGCTCGCCGCGGATTGCGTCACGCGAGCTCGCGAGGTGTCCGCCCAGATGACCAAACCCACCGAAAGCGTCGGCAGGGCTGCCGATCTCCTGGAAGACGCCGCCCGCTGGGCGCGGTGATCGGCGACGCATTCGTCCCATCAGTGGTGCAAAGCGGCCGGGTCGTGTAGAAGATTCTGGTGCAGGATCCGCCTCCTAGCTCTTTCGATCCGTCGATGCTTTACGAAGCGATGGTCAGGCGGTTGTATCGCCGTTCGTCGGCCGAGGGCCACATCAGGGTGCCGGCCGTGCCCGAGCTTGATCGACGAGTACGTCCAGTTGTGCGGCAACATCTGTGCCACCCTGGGCGTCTGGTACACGCCCGAACAGTCGTCTCAGCTCAGGAACGCGCTGGAGGCCGAGCTGACAAAGGGTTTCAAGGCCTCACCCCGTTCGGACATCGTCATCTCGTTTAACGCCCCCTTCGGGACGAGCGTGAACATTCGCGTCAAGGCCGAATGGCGGACACTTGAGGCCGATTACGACGAATGGGTAGCCGTCCGTCCGCCGCCGCTGTTCGGCACCGAGCCCGACGCTCGGGTGTTGGCGCTGGCCGCCGAAGCGGCCGACCCGACGACCTACCGCGTGCTGGATGTCGGAGCGGGAACCGGGCGCAACGCCCTGGCGCTGGCCCGCCGCGGCCACCCCGTGGACGCGGTCGAGATGGCGGCGAAGCTTGCCGACGTCATGCGCTCGGAGGCGCAGGGCGAGTCGCTGGCGGTGCAGGTGATTCAGAGCGATGTCTTCACCGCGATGGAAAGCGTCCACGAGAAATACCAGCTGATCGTGCTCTCCGAGGTGGTGCCTGACTTCCGGACGACCCACGAGTTGCGGGGCGTGTTCGAACTCGCCGCCGATTGCCTGGCTCCCGGCGGGCGTCTGGTGTTCAACGCCTTCTTGCCCCGCGAGGGTTACGTCCCCGACGATGCTGCGGTGGAACTCGGACAGCAGTGCAACACCATGATTTACACGCGCGACCAGATGGCGAGCGCGGCGGCCGGGCTGCCCCTCGAGCTGGTTGCCGACGATTCCGCGTACGAATACGAGAAGGCTCACTTGCCCGAGGGCGGCTGGCCGCCGACGGGCTGGTTCGAGGGATGGGCCAACGGTCTCGATGTGTTCGACGTCGAGCGCGAGCACTCGCCAATCGGCTTGCACTGGCTCGTCTATCAAAAGGTGGACTGAGTCCTCCGCGCCGAACGAATATTCAGGCGGTCAGATCGCGGGTGGCCGGCCCCCTCGTCAAGCTGGCTTGCGGCCCAAGGCTGCTCTGCTCGATTGTCCAACCACAAAGACGTCATTCGGGGGCTAATACCCCGGCTGGACCCAAGGAAACACCGCCGCGGTTGAAGCGGCCGTTGTCACGCCCGCTTCAACCGCGCTTTCGCCTCCTTGACCGATTCCTCCGCGGCACGGCTGGCTTCCCTGGCCTGGTCGTAGTCGTCTTCGGCGCGCTCGAGTTCTCGCTCGGCAGTTCGCAGAGCCGTTCGCGCCGCGTCACGACGCAGCCGGGTCGCGTCGCGCTCGGCTTGGCGCTCCGACAGCCTGGCGTCGGCGTCGGCCTTTTGGCGCTCGGCGGCTGTTACGGCCGCGGTCAGTTTTTCGAGCCGCCGCTGCGCGGCCGCGCCGCGCGTGGACTGCTTCGCGGGCTGTGACCGCGATTGCGTGGACTGCTGCTTCGCCTTTCCGCTGCGTGCAGCCATCGATACCGGCGCCGCGGCGCCGAAGTCGCCGAAACCGGACCACTGCTCGGGCCGGGCCAGCCGACCGAGCCGCTCCCTGACCTCGGGGTCGGCGATGGCCGCTTGCAGTGTGCTGGTGATGTCGTCGCGCACCACCGACGACGGCTGGCTGACGTCGGCCGCCTCCAGTGCGGCCCGCATGAGCTCGTCGATGAGCTGGTGCTGCTCGGCGGACAAGTCCCGGATCCGTGCGCCGTCCATCGCCACGTGTGCGGCGCGCAGCCGGTCGCCCAGCTCTGCCAGGCGCTGCTTGGTGTCCGTGTGGCGCAGCGCGAGCCGGTTGACGATCCACGCCGCGGTGGTTGGTTTGTTGGCCGCGGAAATCCGCTTGGCGGCGGCGTCGTCCCCGCGGCCTTTGGCCGCGGCCGTCAATTTCGTGCGCTCCGCGGTGAAATCCTTCGGTGGCGCCCAATAGAGACTGTCGAGTTCGTCGCCGGTCATGACGCCATGATCCCGCGCCTCCGGCCGTCGGTTTAAAAACCGCACCTCCGTGGCTACCCGTGGGACAACATCGTCGCGCTGGGCAGCGACTTCGACCCGGCAACCAACCGAACGCAAGGATCCGACGGCTCAATGATGTCCAAGACCAGTGATCGGCCCGACCGGCGGATCCTCGGGGATCGCGGGCCCCGCCGATTACTGCTCGTAGTGTTAGTGGTCGTCGCAGTCGCGGGCGCCGTCCTGATCGCGGCATCGCTTGATTGCTTCGGCGGTGGCTGCGGTCACCGTAGCGCGTCGTCGAAAACCTCAGGACCGGCGCAAGTCATGGTCACGCCCGGCCCCGATGCGCGTGACGTCGATCCGGTCGCACAGGTGATGGTCAAGGCCGACGCGGGGACGCTGACCGACGTTCGCATGGTCAACGAGAGCGGCAAGTCGGTGCGGGGCGTCATGACCCCGGACAACACGGTTTGGAAGCCCACCGTCCCCCTGGGCTACGGCCGCACCTATACCCTGACGGTGACCAGCCGGGGCCCCAATGGCGTTGCGTCAACACAAGTCTCGTCGTTCTCGACGGTGAAACCGTCCAACCAGACCAAGGTCTCGTTCACCACTACGTCGGAGGCCGCACTCAAAGATGGCGGTACCTACGGCGTCGGGACAGTAGTCGTGGCCCACTTCGACGAGCAGATTGCCGACCGGGCCGCCGCCGAGCGGCAGCTGGCGGTGACCACCGACCCCAAGGTGCAGGGGTCGTGGTTCTGGGTCGACGACCAGACCGCGCACTGGCGGCCGGAGCACTACTACGCACCCGGCACGACCGTCACCGCCGAGGCCAAGATTTACGGAATCGCGTTGGGCGACGGCTTATTCGGGCAAGACGACACCAAGGTGTCGTTCCGGATCGGCGACGCGCACGTTTCCATCGCCGACGACGCCACCAAACAAGTCAGCGTCTTCAGCAACGGAGCCCTGATCCGCACAATGCCCACCTCGATGGGGATGGGCGGCACCGAAAACGTCGGCGGCAAGAGCATCTCGTTGTGGACGCCACCGGGCGTCTATACCGTGCTCGACAAGGGCAACCCGGTCGTCATGGACTCCTCGACGTTCGGGCTGCCCAAGAACTCCCGCCTGGGCTATCGCGAGACCATCAACTACGCCACCCGGATCAGCACCGACGGCATATACCTGCATGAGCTCGACGCCACGGTGTGGGCTCAGGGTCATCAGGACACTTCACACGGATGCCTGAACCTCAACGCCGACAACGCGAAATGGTTCTACGACTTCTCGGTGCCGGGAGACGTGGTCGAGGTCCGCAACAGCGGCGGGCCGCCGTTGGCACTGGCGCAGAACGGCGACTGGACGATCGGCTGGGACGAGTGGCGCAAAGGCAGTGCCCTGAAGCCGACGTGACGCAGCTCATTCGTCACACGCAGTTGGCCTCACTTCACAGTAAAGTCTTGACTCGTTCCAGATAAGTGCGTCATATTGGTGCGGTGTCCTCGACGGCTGATTACGCGGAACGACTGCGGATGGCCGATCTCCGGGTGACCCGCCCCAGGGTCGCCGTGCTGGAAACGGTGGACGCCTACCCGCATTCCGACACCGAGACCATCTTCTCGGCAGTGCGCGTGGGCCTGCCCGATGTCTCCCGCCAGGCCGTATACGACGTCCTCAACGCGCTGAGCACGGTGGGCTTGGTCCGGCGGATCCAGCCCTCCGGGTCGGTCGCCCGCTACGAGTCGCGAGTCGGCGACAACCACCACCACGTCGTCTGCCGGTCCTGCGGCGTGATCGCCGACATCGACTGTGCGGTCGGTGAGGCGCCCTGCCTCACCCCGTCGGACGACAACGACGTCCTGGATGGCTTCGTCCTGGACGAGGCCGAGGTCATCTACTGGGGCGTGTGCCCCGACTGTTCGACTGCGGGCTCTTAGATCGCAGCCCGATATACCCACCACCCGAAAGGAACGCTGTGAGCGAGAGCGAAAACCCTACAATTCCTGCCCCGACACCGAAATCGAATGCGCCCCTGACCAACCGGGACTGGTGGCCAGACCAGGTCGACCCGTCGATGCTGCAGCCGCACAACCCTCAGTCCAGCCCGCTCGGCGAGGATTTCGACTACGCCGCGGAGTTCGCCAAACTCGACGTCGACGCGCTCAAGGCCGACGTGATCTCGGTGATGACCACCTCGCAGGACTGGTGGCCCGCCGACTACGGCCACTACGGCGGCCTGTTCATCCGCATGAGCTGGCATTCGGCCGGTACGTACCGCATTCACGACGGTCGCGGCGGCGGCGGTCAGGGCATGCAGCGCTTCGCCCCGATCAACAGCTGGCCGGACAACGTGAGCCTGGACAAGGCCCGCCGGCTGCTGTGGCCGGTCAAGAAGAAATACGGCAACAAGGTCTCCTGGGCCGACCTGATCATCTTCGCCGGCAACTGCGCCCTGGAGTCGATGGGATTCAAGACCTTCGGCTTCGCCTTCGGCCGTGAGGACGTTTGGGAGCCCGAGGAGACCCTCTGGGGAGAAGAGGACGAATGGTTGGGCACCAACAAGCGCTACTCCGGTAAGCGTGACCTGGCGGAGCCCTACGGCGCGACCACCATGGGTCTGATCTACGTGAACCCGGAGGGCCCCGAAGGCAAGCCGGATCCCATCGCCGCGGCCATCGACATTCGCGAGACATTTGGCCGCATGGCGATGAACGACGAGGAAACCGCCGCACTCATCGTCGGCGGGCACACCTTCGGCAAGACCCACGGCGCCGGCAGCGGCGATCTGGTCGGACCCGAGCCGGAGGCCGCCCCGATCGAACAACAGGCGCTGGGCTGGAAGAGCTCCTATGGCACCGGCACTGGCAAGGACGCCATCACCAGCGGCCTGGAGGTGGTCTGGACGCCCACCCCGACCAAGTGGGACAACACCTTCCTGGAGACCCTGTACGGCTACGAGTGGGAGCTGACCAAGAGTCCCGGCGATGCTTGGCAGTTCGTCGCCAAGGACGGCGCCGGTGCGGGCACCATCCCCGACCCGTTCGGCGGGCCGGGTCGGGCACCGACGATGCTGGTCACCGACATCTCGATGCGGGAGTCCCCGATCTATCGCGACATCACGCGGCGTTGGCTGGACCACCCCGAAGAGCTGACCGAGGCGTTCGCCAAGGCCTGGTACAAGCTGTTGCACCGCGACATGGGACCGATCAGCCGCTACCTCGGGCCGTGGATTCCCGAGCCGCAGCTTTGGCAGGACCCGGTTCCGGCCGTCGACCACGAGCTGGTCGACGAACAGGACGTCGCGGCGCTGAAGAGCAAGGTCCTCCAGTCGGGCCTGTCCGTCCCTCAGCTGGTCAAGACGGCTTGGTCGGCGGCTGCCAGCTACCGCAACACCGACAAGCGCGGTGGCGCCAACGGGGCGCGGCTGCGCCTGGAGCCGCAGCGGAACTGGGAGTGCAACGAGCCCTCCGAGCTCGACAAGGTGTTGCCCGTGCTGGAAAAGATCCAGCAAGACTTCAACGGCTCGGCATCGGGCGGCAAGAAGATCTCGCTGGCCGACCTGATCGTGTTGGCGGGGTCCGCGGCGGTCGAGAAGGCGGCGAAGGACGCCGGCTACGAGATCTCCGCGCATTTCGCGCCTGGGCGCACCGACGCCTCCCAGGAGAACACCGATGTGGAGTCGTTCGCGGTGCTCGAACCGCGGGCCGACGGCTTCCGCAACTACATCCGACCCGGCGAGAAGGCTCCGCTGGAACACCTGCTGATCGACCGGGCGTACCTACTCGGTGTGACCGCCCCGGAGACGACGGTGCTCATCGGCGGCCTGCGTGCCCTCGGCGCCAATCACGGCGGCTCCAAGCACGGGGTATTCACCGACCGGCCCGGCGCGTTGACGAACGATTTCTTCGTCAACCTGCTCGACATGGGTACCGAGTGGAAGGCATCGGAGACGACCGAGAACGTCTACGAGGGCCGCGACCGGGCCTCGGGCGCGATCAAGTGGACCGCGACCGCGAATGACCTTGTGTTCGGGTCGAATTCGGTGCTTCGCGGATTGGCCGAGGTCTACGCCCAGGACGATAATCAGGGGAAGTTCGTGGAGGACTTCGTTGCGGCGTGGGTCAAGGTCATGAACAGCGACCGGTTCGATCTGAAGTAACGCCCGGATACCAAGCGGTGCCCCGCGGGCCATCGGCTCGCGGGGCACCGTGCGTTAGGTCAGCGCGAGCGACGCGCGGGTCGTTCCGCGACACATAAACTGCGCACACGACACGCGAAACGGTCGCACTGGTTTATGTCTCGTGTGGGTCGACACTCAACGCGCGAAATCCCACTGGCCGAAGTCGGGCGCCAGGACCTCGTCGATGTCCACGTTGATCCCGCCGAGGAGCGGGCTGGGGTTAGACGGGCTGTTGACCACGGCCTGATAGAGCACCGCCGCGGGCTCGCGTTCCCCATGCGACCACGATTTCGTCTGCCACGCCCACCGGTGCCCGGGGGTGGTCGAGTTTCCTATTACGCCGTCTCGGATTGCCCAGCCGCACGCGCCGGCATGTCCGTAGATGCCGGTGCGGCCCACGCCCAGTACCGAGTTGATTCCCCGAAACCATTGGACGGCAACACTATTCCAGGTGTTGACGTCGATGTCGTCGTCGATGCTGAAAAAGATTGGGGCCGAGCCCGGGCCCCCGGCCGCGGCGTGGAGCCGCGAGGCCGTCTGCGCATCCGCCACGCCGCCGTCGTAGCCGCGCGTGCAGTCCGACGGGTCGGGCCACCCGGGTTTGCCGTATTGGAAGTTGCTGACGATCTGAAGGCCCGCCGCGCGCAGCGCGTCTGCGTACTCGCGGGTGATGGGCTTTGCCTCGAAATTCGCCCCCGGCCGCGACTCCGACACATAGTTCACCACTCCGCCATAGCCCGCCGATTTGATCTCGTCCGGCGGAATCCTCCGCTCGGCGAAATCGATCAGCCGCATGTCGGCGGCGAATGCCTTCGGCCCCGCGGAGTTGGCGGCCAACGATCCGAAGCTGAGGAAAGCCGGCGCAACGGCAAATTTCAGGACGTCGCGCCTCGACACCGAGCGCCGCCCGCCGAGTTCGCCTGATGCAGCCGAATCCTGCACCGCGCGATGGTAGCAAACAGCTCAGAACCGGCCTGATGCTCCTCATCCGTGGCTGGGTATACCGTTTTATACCTCGTTCCGCGCGGGGCGGGCCGAACGGTTCAATCGCGTTCGGTGCCGAGTGGCATGATCTTTGCGTGCCGGATTTCCGTGAGACCATTTCCGCGGGAGCCGGTGACGCCCGAGGTCGTTGCGCTCGATTAGGTGATCGAACTATAGTCTGGACACATGTCCAGTTTGCTGTCACGGAGTTCGGGAGTCCGTTGACCGCGATGGATTCGGCGCCACTGCGCGCTCATTCACCAGCAAAGAAGAGTTGAGTATGCGAATTGCCCTGCTGTCCTACCGTAGTAAAACCCATTGCGGCGGACAGGGCGTCTACGTGCGCCATCTCAGCCACGGTCTGGTGGAACTCGGTCATGACGTGGAGGTGTTCTCCGGCCAGCCCTATCCCGACCTGCTCGACCCGCGGGTGCGGCTGACCAAAGTGCCAAGCCTCGATCTCTACCGCGAACCCGATCCGTTCCGTGTGCCGCGGCCCAGCGAGATTCGCGACTCGATCGACCTGTTGGAACTGCTCACCACCTGGACCGCGGGCTTCCCCGAGCCGCGGACGTTCACCCTGCGCGCCGCCCGATTACTGGCCGGCCGGGCGGCCGATTTCGACGTCGTCCACGACAATCAGAGCCTGGGCACCGGACTGCTCACGGTCGTCGGCGCGGGGCTGCCGGTGGTGGCCACCGTGCACCACCCCATCACCCGTGATCGGGTGCTCGATCTGGCCGCCGCGCGGTGGTGGCGAAAGCCGTTGGTGCAGCGCTGGTATGGATTCCTGGCGATGCAGCAGCAGGTGGCGCGCCAGATCCCGGACCTCTTGACGGTTTCGTCGTCGTCGGCCGCGGACATCGTGAGCGACTTCGGCGTCTCGCCGGACCAGCTGCACGTCGTGCCGTTGGGCGTGAACACCGAGCTGTTCAAGCCGGGGTCGCGTCCCCGGCAACCCGGGCGGGTCATCGCGATCGCCAGCGCCGATACCCCGCTCAAGGGTGTGCGCACCCTGCTGCAGGCGATCGCCCGGCTGCGCACGAGCAGGGATCTCGAGTTGCGCCTCGTCGCCAAGGTGGAACCCAACGGCCCCACCCACAAACTCATCGCCGAGCTCGGCATTTCCGACATCGTCCACATCACCAGTGGGCTTTCCGACACCGAGCTGGCCGCTTTGTTCGCTTCGGCCGAAGTCGCCTGCATTCCGTCGCTCTACGAAGGGTTTTCGCTGCCCGCGGTGGAGGCCATGGCCAGCGGTACGCCGATCGTGGCGAGCCGGGTGGGTGCGCTTCCCGAAGTCCTCGGCACCGACGGCGCGTGCGCTGAGCTGGTACCGCCCGCCGACGTCCACGCGCTCACCCGCGCGCTTGGTGACCTGCTGGATTCGCCGGAAAAGCGACGGAGCCTGGGCAACGCGGGACGAACCCGCGCGGTCAACGTGTTCAGCTGGGAAGCCGTGGCCGCTCAAACCGTTCGGGTGTACGAGCGGGCGATCGCACGCAACGCCGCTTCGGCAACCTCCGATGGCGAAGCGCAATGCTGACAGTCGATTTCGACCGGCTACGGATCGGGCCGGCCACCAAGGTCATCGACGTCGGGTGCGGAGCCGGCCGGCATGCCTTCGAGGCGTATCGGCGCGGTGCCGACGTGGTCGCATTCGACCGCGATGCGGCCGAATTGCGTTCGGTCGACACCATTCTGCGCGCCATGGCGGAGGCCCGTGAGGCGCCCGCCGGTGCGTCGGCGAAGGTGGTGCTCGGTGACGCGCTGAAATTGCCCTACGCCGACGGGACATTCGACTGCGTGATCGCGTCCGAAATCCTGGAGCACATACCGCACGACGACGCCGCCATCGCCGAATTGATCAGGGTGCTCAAGGTCGGCGGCACCCTGGCGGTCAGTGTGCCGCGTTGGCTTCCGGAGCGGTTGTGTTGGCTACTGTCCGAGGAATACCACAGCAACGAGGGCGGCCACGTACGCATCTACCGGGCCAGCGAATTGCGCGCCAAGATCCTTGATGGCGGGATGGAATTGACGCATGCCCACCACGCGCACGCGTTGCATTCCCCCTTCTGGTGGTTGAAATGCGCTGTGGGCGTGTCGAACACGGATCATCGGGCCGTATCCGCGTACCACAAACTCCTGGTGTGGGACCTGATGCAGCGACCCAAAATAACGCAGCTGGCGGAATCGCTGCTCAATCCGCTGGTCGGCAAGAGCGTAGCGATGTATTTCGTCAAACAGGCGGCGGCCGAAAGCCAAGCGACTGTGGGATATTCAGTTGCGTCGGTCTAACCCACCATCGGTCCCGGGCGCCCTTACCCCCGAGCAGTGCCGGCAAACCGCGCTGTCAATCGCGGCCACACAGGAACCCTCAGGAGCCATCCCCTGGTCTGAAGGTGGCCACACCGATCCGTGGGATCACGTGGAGTGCGCGATGGCGCTCACCGCCGCCGGACTGCTGGAACCGGCGCGCGCGGCGTTCGAGTGGAGCCGCCGCGCCCAGCGGCCCGACGGCTCCTGGCCCATCCAGCTCCGCGCGGGGGTGATCGAGGACGTCAACAGCGACAGCAACTTCTGCGCCTACATCGCCACCGGCGTCTGGCACCACGTGCTCGTCACCGGCGACCGGCGCTTCGCCGCTCGGATGTGGCCGGTCGTGCATAAGGCAATTGACTTCGTCATCGACTTGCAGGTCGGCTACGGCGAGATCTATTGGGCCCGAAGCGAAGCCGGTCCGCTGCAGGAAGCGCTGCTGACCGGTTGCGCGAGCGTGTTTCACAGCATCCGGTGCGCCTTGGCGCTGGCCGCCCTGGTGGGCGAGCCCCAGCCGGAGTGGGAACTGGCGCTGGGCCGACTCGGGCACGCGATAGCCGCGCACCCCGAGGCGTTCACCGAGAAGGACCGCTACTCGATGGACTGGTACTACCCCATCCTCGGCAGCGCGCTGCGCGGGCCGGCGGCGGCCGCGCGAATCAAACAGCGCTGGGACGACTTCGTGGTCGGCGGCCTGGGCATTCGCTGTGTGGTTGACCGGCCATGGGTGACCGGCGCCGAGACATGTGAACTGGTGATGGCGCTGGATGCCATCGGCCAGCGGTCGGCCGCCCATCGACAGTTCGGCGCGATGCAGCATCTCCGTGAGGAGGACGGCTCCTACTGGACGGGGGTGGTGTTCGCGGACGGCAAACGGTGGCCCGAGGAGCGCACCACGTGGACGGGAGCGGCGATGATCCTCGCCGCGGACGCGCTGTCGAACACCACCCCGGGCGCCGGGATTTTCCGCGGTGAGGGATTGCCGATGGGCCTGCAGACGGACTTCGACTGCGAATGCGTCGGGACCGGGCCGGGTCGGTGACGTGATTCCGGCTAGATCGACTCGCCGGGCTGACCGCTGACACGTTCGAGCACCCTCAGCGATCCGGTGGCCGACACCTCGCGAAACTGGCCGGAATCGATTGCGCGACAGTAGATGTAGTACGGTGGCCGCCCGCCATCCCGGGGGTCCGGGAAGACGTCGTGGATGGCCAACGCACCGCCCACGGCCACCCACCTCGCCCATCCGTCGAAGTCCTGGTTCGCGGCGGCCTCACTGTGACCTCCGTCGATGAACAAGAACTGCAGCGGCGACCGCCACCCGGAGGCGACGATCGGCGACTTCCCCACGATGGCAACGACGTGGTCGTCCAGCCCCGCGGCATCGAGCGTGCGGCGGAAGGTCGGCAGCGTGTCGAACAAACCGGTGACCTCGTCGACCAGCGACGCATCGTGGTACTCCCAGCCGGCCTGGTGCTCTTCGGACCCGTGGTGGTGGTCGATCGTGTAGAGCACGCCGGCCGTTTGTTGGGCCGCCGCGCCCAGCAACAGCGTGGATTTGCCGCAGTACGTGCCGATCTCGACACCGACGCCGCCGTCGAGATAGCGCAGCGCGGCGTCGTAAAGGGCGCGCCCCTCATCGGCGGGCAGGAACCCCCGCACCTGTTCGGCCAACGCAAACAAGCGCTCGGGCGCACTCGCATCGACGTGACTCATCCGCTGAACCTATCGTTCCCATCGACAGCGCCGGCACGGTGGTCGACGTCGTCGCCGCGCGACCGGGCGAGGTCGTCATACGTAAGCCCAGCGGCCGGGGCCGGACCGCTTTACCATCATGTTGTGCGCGCATTGCCTGTTCGTAGATGTGTTGACGCTGTCCTCGCCGCGGTCCTGACCGTAACCGCGCTGACATTGGCCGCCGCGATACTCCCGCCCGGCGCACCGGGGGCGGCCGGGCCCGCCGCGGCCGCGAACTGCCCCCCGGTGCAGGTGGTGTTCGCGCGCGGCCGAATGGAATCGCCGGGACTGGGAGCGCTGGGCAACGCGTTCATCAGTTCGCTGCGATCCAAGGTCAACAAGAACATCGGTGTATACGCCGTGAATTACCCCGCCGACACCGAGGTCGCTCAAGGCGCCAACGACATGAGCCACCACGTCCAGGACATGGTCAACAATTGTCCGAACACCCGGCTGGTGCTGGGCGGCTACTCGCTCGGCGCGGCGGTCACCGACGTCGTGCTCGCGGCGCCGATCGGTGCGTTCGGTTTCGACAGCCCCTTGCCGGCGGGCACCGATCAGCACATCGCCGCCGTGGCGTTGTTCGGCAACGGCAGCCAGTGGGCCGGTCCGATCACGAACCTCAACCCGACCTACAACGACCGGACCATCGAGTTGTGCCACGGGGCCGATCCCATCTGCAACCCGGCGGACCCCAACACCTGGAAAGCGAACTGGCCGCAACACCTTGCCGGTGCGTACATCGATGCCGGCATGGCCAACCAGGCCGCCGACTTCGTCGCCGGCAAGCTCTGATCGGTCCGGCGCGGCCTCGGTGGCGCGCCATCGCGGGCGAAGATGCCCACGACTCAACCGAATCGACGGCGATAGCGCCCTGCCAAGAACACGCAGGAGCGTGCTAGGCGGCTGCTGGGTTGGCGAGCGCCTCCGTCCGCTGTAGATGCGCCACGGCGAAGATTAAGCCGACGTCTTCGGCAGTGCGACGGGCCGATGCCATCGCGCCCGCAGGCCAACGTAGCCGAGCACCAGTCCGGCGCCGATTTCGGCGACCGCGGTCACCCATGAGAACCAGATGTCGCAACACGAGCACGACGGCGATCACCACGATGATTCCCTGAATGGTGCCGCCGACCATGATCGACGGCGGCGATGCCGCCATGCCGCGCCGGAGATGATCGATCCCGTGCAGGGTGTACGCGGCGGCGAACACGATCATTGCCGCGGTGAGCGAACGGCGCGCTCCGGAATACCCATTGTTGGACATCGCTTCTCCCAACCAACGTCTACTACCCGCGGTAGTAGAGCACGGAATTGATGTAAACGGGTCAAGCCGGAATTCTGAAGAATCGGGTCGACGCAGTGGGCTGCGAGCGGGCGGCCGTACAGGGATGGCTGACCCGCCGAGCTTCCTCGATCGGAGACGGAGTTATCGGTTCGTTTTCGCGGCCTGATCAGCTCGTCCGGGCAAGCCGGTGTGATCGCCGCCTTTAGCGCAATTTGCGCACGGAAGTTTTCAGGCCGAGGTGTTGGTGTTCGAGTAGAGCTTGAAGTCGCGTATCAGCGGGATGACCTCGCCGCCGGACACCGCGGCACGCTGGCGGGCGCGGAAAGCCGGATGGCGGCGCATCGCTTCCCGGCGTTCGCGGTCATAACGCTGAGCTGCAGTCCATACCGGATGCGACTGAAGGGAAATAACCGTTGCTCCCGTTGTATTAGCCACGATCGTTAATTCCTCCCAGTGCCACCCGCAAAAGCTACGACTTGTGGTTATCGGCTTGTGATCTCAGAATGCCCGGACGATCCTGAGACCAAACCACCCACAAAGTTGAGAATTAGCCATGAATTTTTGACTAATCCTTCAGCCGCTACCGCGCCGCCGTCCGTGCTGGCCCGCCGGCGATCGCAAACATTAGCGGGTGGCACCGACAATTCCCGTTTCGGTTCCCGCGCCGGCGGCTGCTATCGTCCCTTGCGTATGCCCAAGATGGACCGCCGCCGCATGATGTTGACGACCGGGATCGGCGTGCTCGCAGCCGCGCTGCCTGCCCCGAAAGCCCGGGCCCACCCCTCGGGACGGGATCTGCCAGCGGGTCGCACACCTGCCCCTGCCGCGCCCAGCGGCCAAACCGGCACCTACATTTTCCAGGACGATTTCGACGGCCCCGCCGGTTCGGCGCCCGACGCCTCGAAGTGGACGGTGGCGAAGGCCCGCGAGACGATCAAAGACCCGACGTACTGGGAACAGCCCGAGCACATCGGGCAATACCGCGACGATCGACGCAACGTCTTCCTCGACGGCAACTCCAACCTTGTGCTCCACGCCGCCAAGGACGGCCCCACCTACTACAGCGGCAAGATCCAAAGCCTCTGGCGGGGCGGCGTCGGCCACACCTGGGAAGCCCGTATCAAACTGAACTGCCTGACCCCCGGTGCCTGGCCGGCTTACTGGCTGGGTAATGACGACCAGGGCGAAATCGACGTCATGGAGTGGTACGGCAACGGCAACTGGCCGTCGGCCACCACCGTCCACGCAAAAGCGAACGGTGGGGAATGGAAGACCCACAACATCGCGGTGGACAGCGCCTGGCACACCTGGCGCACCCAGTGGGACGAGACCGGCATCCGGTTCTGGAAGGACTATGTCGACGGGGCTCAGCCGTACTTCGACGTGCCGGCGCGTTCGCTGCCGGATTGGCCGTTCAACGGACCGGGCTACACGGTCTATCCGGTGTTCAACCTCGCGGTGGCGGGTTCCGGCGGCGGCGATCCCGGGGCGGGTAGCTACCCCGCCAACATGCTCGTCGACTGGATACGGGTCTGGTAGTCGAGCGCCTGGCAGCGTTCGAGGAGTGCCACCGTTGGCACCTCGCGGAACGCCAGCACCATGTGCTCGCAGCCGAGTTGCTCGAATTCGGGCAACAACGCAAGTTGCTCATCCACCTGGCCGGGTTCCGCCGGATACAGTGACACCTGCGCGGAACGCCCGATCTCGGTCGGGTCGCGCCCCACGACGGCACACGCTTCGGAGAGCCGGCGGTTGACCGCGCCCCATCTCTCGGGCCCCTCGTGTCCTGGCATGTTCCACATGTCGGCGTGGTGCGCGACGACGCTCAACATCTTCGGCTCCGTGCCGCCGATCACGATCGGCGGGTGTGGGCGCTGCAGGGGCTTCGGTTCGCAGAGCGCGTCTTGGAGGGTGAAGAACCTCCCGTTGAAGGTGACCGATTCCTCGGTCCAGAGCCTACGGATCACGGTCAGCGCCTCGTCAACCATCGCGACGCGGGTGCCGGGGCTCGGAAACTCGATCCCATAGCCGCGATGCTCGGCCTCGTGCCAGTTGGCACCGATCCCGAAGTTGAGCCGCCCGCCGGAAATGTGGTCGACGGTGACCGCCATTTTGGCGAGAATCGCCGGGTTCCGGTACGTCACGCCGGATACCAGGCAGCCGATGCGCGCCTGTTGAGTCACCGCGGCCATGGCGGCCAGCGTCGTCCAGCCCTCATAGGTCGGGTCGGTGTGTTCTGACGGCCCGTAGAAATGGTCGTAATCCCACACGGCTTCGAAACCGAGGCGATCGGCGAGGCGCCACAACCGCTCGAGTTCGGTGTATTTGAAACCCAGGTCGAATTTGACCGTAATGCGCATGCGGCGATATTAGGGCCGGCGCCGCAATTCCGCAGCGCAAATAGCCAGATCCCCAAGCTGTCGTGCGAGCGTAAGACGCCGGACCCGCTGCATTAGCGTATAAGCGCACCATGACCGATGTGGGTGCACAGACGCAATCAGTTGTGCCGGTTGCCAACTGGGTAATCGATGACGGCTCAATGGGTAAGGAGGGCCACCGCGCTCCAGGCTCTCCCGCCCGGGTGACGCGGATCCGGCTGGGGCAGCCAGGCAAGTGGGCGCATCCACATCGGCAGGCGATGAAACCGGTGGGCGGCCATATAGAGTGCCTCCACTTCGACAGTGCGCCAGCCCAGGATTTCGAAGTAGGCCAACCCGTTCTCGGGTGCAAACTTGAATGGCGCGTTTTGCAGCATCCCGGCCATTTTCTTGTTCATCATCTTCTTCAGTCCGGGGCCGGCGAAGTCGAGCATCCACCAGGCGACCTCGGGTCGCTTGATCGCCGCTGAAAGCGCGACGACGTCGCTGTCCTCCAGATACATCAACAGCCCCTCGGTCAGCACTAGCGCTTTGGTGGCGCCGGCCAGGGCCTCGTCGAGGAAGGCATCGCGGGCCTCGGGGTCGGCCAGGTCGACGGCCATCCGGGTCAGCCGGCACCGCGGCGCCTCGTCGGCGAGCAACTGTGTCTTCTCCGCGAGCAATTTCGGAAGATCCGCCTCCACCCAGGTGAAATCGGACGGAAGGTCCAGCCGATACGGGCGTGTGTCCAGGCCGGCCGCCAGGTTCAGCACCCGGTCGCAGCCGCCGGCGATCGCTGCGGCGATGGCGTCGTCGATGATTTTGGTGCGCGCGACGAGCCACCAGCCATTGCGGGTCGACCGCGGGACGTTTGCGACGATTTCGCGGCCGTGTTCGCCGGCGAGACGCTCGGCGAGCGGGTCGCTGAACAGCGCGTCGCGGCGGGCCGATTCGGTCGCCCGGTGCAGCGCCGTCCACCGGGCCGTGTCGGAAACATGGGTGATCGTGTGCCGGGGGCCTGCCATACGTTGCGTTATAGCAGCACTGGGGTCGCGCTATTGACCGGCCTTACCCCCGGCAAGCCACGCGCTGGTCACGGTGCGGGTCTGGGGCGGCGGCAGGATGGCGTCGGGCGCGCCGAGCTGACCGACCTTGACCGTCCACACCGCCGACGAGCGGTCGATGCACGTCCCGGCGCCCTGGCTGGGCAGCCACAGCACCGCGAGGTTCGTGTTCGCGTGCGGGTCGCCGCAGCCATAAACGCCGACGTAGCCGTCGGCGCGTCCGCCCCACGCGCCGCCGTTGCGCAGCAGGCAATGGGTGCCGTCGTCGAGGGCCAGCGCGAACGGGTCCGGCGTCGCGGTCGGTCGCACGGGCGGGAGCGGACCGTCATAGCTCACCCGGTGCAGGCGCTGGTCCCAGGGATCGTCCACGCACAAGAGCGATCCGGGCGTCGACGGCCAGCAGGTGCCGGCGCCGGCCGCGCTGGGCGAGCAGGAGTAGACATTGTCGGCCACCGCCGACGGCGAGGGCGTGGTGCAGTCGTTGACGGCGAAGACGTTGCCCTCCGGGGGCGTTTCCTTGTAACCGTTGATCGGTTGGCCGCCGGGCCCAACGGCCACCGTGGTGATCACTTGCGTGGGTGGCGGATCGGCGATAGCGGGTCCGGGCTCGACGAACGCGGCCACCGTGATTACGGAGATCGGCGCCAGGACGAGTCGCGACGTCACCTTCATCGAGTCACCTCCAGTCCAGGGATCCCCTGTGTGCAGGGTAGAACGCGCACGTGCGCTGGGGGTACGTTGCGCTCATGGTCGAACGAAATCGTCGCTTCCTGCTCCGCGAACGGCCCACCGGACGCATCGGCCCGGGCACCTTCGAACTGAGCGAAGAGGCGATCCCCGAGCTCGCCGACGGGGAGGCGCTCGTCCGTGTCGACTGGATTTCGCTCGACCCGACGAACCGCATGTGGATCAACGACACCCCGAGCTACCTGCCTCCGGTCGCTATCGGCGAGGTGATGCGCGCGGCCGCGATGGGCGACGTCGTCGCGTCGAAGAATCCGAATTATCCGGTCGGGCAGACCGTGCAGGGTCTCCTCGGCTGGCAGGAGTACGCCGTCGTTTCGGACGCGTCGTTCCTGATGCCGGTCCAGATTGCCGACGGCGCCTCCCCCAGCGCCTATCTCGGCGCGCTCGGGTTCGACCGGCCTCACCGCCTGGATCGGGATCCGCGAGATCGGCAAACCGCAGCCGGGCGAGACGGTCGTCGTCTCGGCCGCCGCGGGCGCGGTCGGCTCGGTCGCCGGCCAACTCGCGAAGGCCGCAGGTGCGCGTGTCGTCGGGATCGCCGGGGGGCCCGAGAAGTGCAGCGCTGCTGACCGACCGGCTGGGCTTCGACGCGGCCGTCGACCACCGCGCCGACGACTGGGCCGCCCAGCTGGTCGCGGCGACACCGAACGGCATCGACGTCGACTTCGAGAACGTCGGCGGTGACCTCATGGACGCCATCTTCGCGCGCCTCAACATCGGCGCCCGCGTCGCGCTCTGCGGCCTGATCTCCGGCTACAACGCGGAAGAGCCCCCGCCGGGTCCGCGTGCGTTCGGGAACCTGCTCATCCAGCGGGCCACCGTGCAGGGCTTCATCGTCCTCGACCACTTCGGGCGCGCGCCGGAAGCGATCAGCGAGATCGCCGGCCTGATCGAGGCGGGAAAGCTCACGCCGCTCGAGACCGTCATCGAGGGGTTCGAGCAACTGCCGACGGCGATCAACATGCTGTTCGACGGCAAGAACGTCGGCAAGCTGGTGGTTAAGGTCGGTTGATCCTCAGCCGAATTCGAGTAGGGCGTAGACCCCGCGGTAGGGCTTCATCGGTGGGAACCGCCAGAACGCGGGGTACAGCGTCCCGAAGAACACGCCTCGTCCCCCGGGCATCGGCACATCGTGCACGGCGTGGACACCGGACATGGTTCGCGCCAACTTCGCCAGTTGACGCACCGAGAGGCTGAACGGCATTGGCGGCACCCGGTAGCGCCTGGACGAACGCAGCCCCTTTGGTGCGACCTTCTTGACGACGGTCGGCGGTAGGTCAAAGAACATCTGGCCGCCGGGAAACCTCCTGGCGCACTGAGCGATCAGTCCCAGCGCCTCGTCGGGCTGCAGGTACATCAACAGGCCTTCGGCGGTGATGAACACGCCGTTGCTGGCGTCGACCTCGTCGATCCAGGTGTAGTCGAGGGCGGATTGTGCGAGATGAGTGATTCGCGGGGAATGCGGCAGCAGGCGCCGTCGAAGTTCGACGACCGGAGGCAAGTCCACCGAGACCCAAGTGAATTGGGCGTCGGGCAGTGCGTGGTCCAAGCGCCAGAAGGACGTTTGGAAGCCTTCCGCAAGCGCGACGACGGTCGCCTTGGGGTGCGTGGTGAGGTACGCGATCGCGCATTGGTCGACGGCCAGCGAGCGCAGCGCCATCTCCTGGCCCTTGCGCCCGAACTTCTCGAAGTCGAACTCGATGGAGTCGACGAGCTTGATGGCCATCGGATCGTCGATGATCGGGTCCGGGTGCGCGGCCTGGTATGCCCTACCGTAAAGAGTCGCAAGCGCCGTTTCCGACACACCGGTAAGCAGCCGGGCGTCCACTTTCTCGTTGTCCTGATGATTCATCACGCGAAACCGTAACCGGCAGTGACGCCGCTGGGCATCGCGACCCGTGTCACCGCCGAAACAGGTAACGCACGACCGACAGCGCGAGGGTCACCGCGACCGAGGCCAGCAGCATCGATACCACCGGAATGTAAATGCGTACGTTTCCGCGCTCGATCCGGACATCCCCTGGGAGGCGGCCGAACCACGTTAGTCCACCGGTCCATACCAGGATGCCAAGCAGCACAATGAGAATCCCCGCCATCACGATGAACGGGCCGATATGCCGTTCCATGGCGGCTAGTCAGGTGCGGACGCCGGATCGATGGGGACTGCGATCTCGTTGCGCCGCCGCATCGGCAACGTCCAGGGCGGGTCGTAGAACCACGCCTCGGCATCTCCGATTGGTTGAATCCCCTTGTCCTGCAATATCGTCAAGAGTTCACCGGCGCGAGAGGCGACCGCCTTGGGGCTGCGGTCACCGCTGAATCGCAGCACCGCTACGGTCGTGGGCGGCACGGTGACGAGGCGGACTTGATCATCGTTGGGCGCGGGAAGGGTCTCCATCGTCCACTTCGCGGGCATGAAAAACCTAATTGCCCAGCCACTCTCGGCGCCGGCGGACTGGACGACCGGTGCGGTCATCGCGATCTGCTCGCCGCCTCGGCTCGGCTGCTGGCTGACGGGTGCCGTCATCGAGATCGATTGATCGCGCCGATTGCCGCCGAATATGTACCCCGCTAATCGCCGGAACCCGATGTCGCGAGCGCGGTTTTCGTCGGCGTCGACTGTCGTCTCGGCCGCGATCCGCGGACCGTAGCGGCGTATCTCGACGGTGTCGGTGACTGGATGGTGCGTGTACTTCGGCTCCTCGGTACCGACCCGGATGCCGCCCACTGCCAGGACCGATTCGGCGACCTGCTCGGCGAGCTTGAGCGGATTCATCATCAGGACCATCTCCTTCTTCGATTCAAGAACCAGACGTGGCTGGCCAACAGCGTCGCGAACGCACACCCCAACGAATACCCGACGAGCCGGAGCAACCCGCGCCTTTCGCGGCGAACGCCGGAAACGGTTGGGTGAAAGCGGATAGCCGGCTTGCGCAATGGCCAATACCGGGGCGACGCAGCCGCCTGCGTGCCAGCCAACGACGACGCGGTGGCCATGACGGCAATGTGGCGGGTATCAACGTTTGTGACTGCCTATGCTGCTCTGTTGGCTGTTCATCTGCATTGACCCGCCCGCGCCGTGGCGCCGCAAGAGACGTCGGTCCCCAACTGCTGTGTCCCCCGACCCTTGTCTTTCCGTGCGGATCAGGCGTAACGCATGCCTCCGTCGTGCGGACGTGGTTGGGATCGGTAGCCGATTCGCCGGTCTGTACTTGGCGCAACGACGACGCCAATCCGGCGGCGCCCCACGAAAGGAAGTCAGAAATGAAGATCGTCCCGGCCAGCATCGAAGACCAGATCAATCGGGTCGACCGGCAGCGCAGCCTCTACATCGGACTCAGCGCCGGCGCAGTCGCGCTGTGGAGCGCGTTCCGGCTGATCTGGGCCCTCTACATCGGGATGACATTCGGCTGGTTCTTGGGGTCGATGGTCTTCCAGCTGGTGCTGTGGGGCGTGATCGGTGCGGTCTCGGCGGTCGCGGCCCTCGGGTTTCTGACCCGCTACGCCAAGGGGTCTTGACTCCCGTCGTGAACCAGCGGAAAGTCCCGAACGCGTTGCGCTTCGGGACTTTTCCGCTTCCGGCGGACGTTAGAGCTGGGCCCAGACCGACTTCGTCTTCATGTAGGCCTCGATGCCCTCGCGCCCGAACTCGTGACCCCAGCCGGACTGCTTGTAACCGCCGAACGGTACATCGTGGTCGAACACCAACTGGCAGTTCACCTGGACGCTGCCCGCCTGCAGCCGCTTGACGATCCGGTGGGCTCGGCCCAGGTTTTCCGTCCAGGCCGTGGCGGCCAGGCCGTACGTGGTGTCGTTGGCCATGGCCACGGCCTCGTCTTCGTCGTCGAACGGCAGGATGCTGACCACCGGCCCGAAGATCTCCTGTTGATAGAGCCGCATGCCGGCGTCGACGTTGGTGAGCACCGTCGGGTGCACGAAGTAGCCCTTGCGGTCCAGGCGGTAGCCGCCGGTGACCACTTCGACGCCGTCGCTGCGCCCCTCGTCGATGAAACCCATGACGCGGGTCAGCTGCTTCTGGCTGATCAGCGGGCCGCTGACGCAGCCCTCCTCGCTGGGCGCGCCCAGCTTGAACGTATTCGCCATCGTCGCAACGCCTTCCACCACCCGCTCGTACACGCCGCGCTGCACGAAAATCCTTGAGCCGCAAACGCATCCCTGACCGGAGTGCACAAAGATGCCCAGCGACGCCATCAGGATGGCCTTGTCCATGTTGGCGTCGTCGAAAATCAGCACCGGCGACTTCCCGCCCAGTTCGAGCATGACCTTCTTCAGGTTGCCGGCCGACGCCCGCACGATCTCCTTGCCGACCTCGGTCGACCCCGTGAAGGCGACCTTCTCCACGTCGGGATGCGCGGTGATCGCCGCACCCGCGGTGTGGCCGTAGCCGGTCAACAGGTTGACCACGCCCTCGGGGACGCCGGCCTCGTGGATGAGCCTGTCCAGCAACAGCGCCGACAGCGGGGTCTCCTCGGCGGGTTTGACGAGCATGCTGCATCCGGCGGCCAGCGCCGGCGCCAGCTTCGCACTGGCATTGAAGATCGGACCGTTCCACGGGAAGATCAGCCCCACCACACCGAAGGGCTCCTTGAGGGTGTAGGCGTGCATGTTGACGAAGGCGTCCGTCGCGATGCCGTCGGTCTTGACGTCATATGCGATGCCGTTGAGCTTGGAACACCAGCCGGCGTAGTAGCGGAAGAACTCCGAGCAGGTGGACATCTGCAACTCCGCCTGCATCAACGGCATGCCGGTGTTGAGCGAATCGAGTTGGGCGAACTCTTCGGCATGTTCGTCGATCAAATCCGCGATGCGCCACATGATCTTGGCCCGTTCGCGGCCCGGGAGCTGGGACCAGACGCCCGACTCGAAAGAAGCCCTCGCCCGCGCGGCGGCGTCGTTGACCGCCGCTTCCCCGCAGTCGGTGAATTCGGTGATCGTCTCCTCCGTGGCGGGGTTGATGACCGCGATGGCGTCACCCGTTCCCGGGCGCTTTCGGATGTCGTCCAATACCGTCTGCAGCGTCATCTGATTCCTTCCGTATCGTGCGGGCCCAGCACCCAATGCGCGTCAATGCTGAGCACTTGCTTAGCATTGTGCGCGCGGTGCGGTCAAGGCCGCGTTCACGGACGAGACCGCGGCACGGGGCCGCGAAAACGGTTAGGCAGCTGCGCTATCGACTACCGAGCGGGCATTCAGCGCAGTTCTTGGATGCGGATCAGGTTGCGCAACCGCTGCGCCGCGTCGGATCTGCTGTCCACGTGGGCGATGCTGCCACGTTCGAGCCGAGCTTGCCCAGCATCGCCGATGGCCCGCGGGGCTGACTCGGGAGGCGTACCGTCCCCAGCCATGGCCGATGACATCCACTTCGTCGACGCGAACGGGCTGAGATTCGCCTACCTCGAGCAGGGCTCGGGGCCGCTCGTGCTCATGCTGCACGGATTCCCAGACACCGCGCACACCTGGGACGACCTGCGTCCACGCATCGCCGACAAGGGCTACCGCGCGGTCAGTCCCTATATGCGCGGGTATCACCCCAGCGCGATCCCGGCGCGCGACCCGGACCAGGAAACCCTGGCGCGCGATCCGCTCGCACTGATCGAAGCGCTCGGTGCCCGCGACGCCGTCGTCATCGGACACGACTGGGGCGCCTCGGCCGCATACGGAGCGGCCGCGATCGGCCCAGATCGTGTCCAAAAACTATTCGTTATCGGCATTCCGCATCCGGGGGCGCTCAAGCCGTCGCTGAAAAAGCTTTGGGGCGTCCGCCATTTCGCGGCGTACAAGCTTCCGGGCGCGGCGAATCGCTTCGCGCGCAACGACTTCGCGGCGCTGCCCGCCATATATCGGCGATGGTCACCGATGTGGAATCCCGACCCGCGGGAGTTCGACGCGGTGCGCGCGAGTTTCTCCAGCCGGGCGAGCTTGAACGCCGCGTTCGGCTACTACCGGAAACTCTCCCCCCTACCCAGCGCATCGCTGAAGGCTCACATCACGGTGCCGGTTGTTGCCTTCGCGGGGCTGGACGATCCCATCGTCGACCCGTCGGACTATCGGCACGCCGCGCGAATGTTCGACAACGAGTACACAGTCGAGGAGGTCCGCGGCGGACACTTCATGCACCGGGAACACCCCGACGCGTTCGCGGAGCGACTCCTCGCGCACCTGTGATCTAAGTGCCGACCAACTCTGGATGGAACTTGGCCGCCATGCGGCGAAGCCCGTCACGCCAGTCGACCGTCGTGCCGCCGATGAGCTCATGCATCCGGTCGCTGTCGGTGGGATTACCGCGCAGCGCTTGCGCGCTCGTCTCGAAGGCAGGCTCCTTGCCGACCAGTGAGCCGAGGTAGCCACACCACTCCTGGATGCTGACCGTTTGGTCGCCGCACCAGTTGACCGTGGTCGCCGGGACCGACGCCACCTCCAGCAACTTCGGGATGGTCGCGATGATGTCGTCCTCGTGAATCGGGTTGTAGCGGGCTGGTTCACCGGGCGGGACAGGGATCGGGATGCCCGCGAGCATCATCTCCATGTGGTAGAACGGCCACCCGCCGTTGTCGCCATACGGAACGTTGAGCCGGGCGATGGTGGTGGGCAGTGCGAGAACCCGCGCCATCGACCGGGCGACGACCTCCCCGGCGATCTTGGAGATGGAATAGGTGGGGAACAGGCACTTGTGGTTGTCGCCCAGCGCGGCGCCCTCGTTCCGGGGATTGTCGTCCGGCGGGTCATAGACGGCGGCGGAGGAACAGTGCAGAAACGCCTTCGCGTTGCGGCAGTGCGCCATCAGCAGGCCGACCGACTCGGCGTTGGCCGCGAGGTCCTTGTCCCAGTTCCCGCTCTTGGCGACCGCCAGGTTGAGGACGTACTCGAAATCGGTTGGCAGATCGGTGAAATCACCGGCCGCCAGGTTGACCGTCTGGCAGCGAACGCCCGCCTTCTCCAAGCCCTCTCGCGCGGTGGGATCGGTGAAGCGGGCGATACCCCACACCTCGTTGTCGGCCGCGAGCGCCCGCGCAATGGGTGTGGCGATTTGACCGGTCGGACCGGTGATCAGGATCTTTGAGCCGCGCATGGCTTGATGGTAGCGAGCCCTGCCATCACCAGGATCGAATCGGACGCCCAGGTCGACGGCGAGGCGGCCGGTGCCTTGGAGACCGGCGGCACCCGATTCTCGGGCCTCCCGTTCGTCAGCCGGACGGGCGCCGGGCTGATGCCTGAGCCGACGTTCGCTAATCCCGACCCGACGTTGCCGGTCTCCACGCCGACCGCGCCGGTCTCCGCTCCGACCGGGCCAAATCCTGCGCCGACCGTGCCCGTTTCCGCGCCGACGGCGCCCACGGCGGCGTTGCCTGGTGCGGCCAATGCCGCGTCGACGTTGCTGGGCGCCGGCGCCGCCCCTCTGAGCTCGCTCGGCTCGCTGGCCCAGGGCGGATCGGCGGGCGGCGCTGCCGGGCCGGGGCTGGCCTCATCGCTCACCGAGCAGCAGGACGAAGACAAGCGTGATGACTCCGGCAATCAACAACCGGGCCAGAATCTGGTGTAGCCGGCGGCGTCAGCTCACAGCCCCGGCTGGTCTTCGATGATGCCGAGCCATATCTGCGCGACGTCGATGGCGACTTTCTCGCTGATGAAGGCGTGCTGCGTCCCGGTGTAGATGTCGCGGAAAGCGCGCTCCAGCCTGCTGCCCTCACGGATCGAGCTGGTGCCCGCGACCAGGTGCGCCCACTCGGCGCAGCTTCGCGCCGTGTCGGTCGCGTAGACCGCCGCCACCCGCATGTCCGCGCGCAGCGCCGGTGTCAGCTCCTCCCCCGACGCGACCGCGGCCTCGGCGGTGGTGAATGCGTCGAGCACCAGCAGACGAGCGGCGCGCCAGGCCGCGCGGTGGTGCGCCAGCCCCTTCTGAAAGGTCGGGCGGCTGGCCAGCGACGCCATGTCACTCATCCGAAACTTCGTCGCCGCCAGCTCTTGGACATCGTCGAGCATGCTTTTGGCGACGCCGAGTGCCCACGACGCGTGGCCGGCGGCGGTGACCGGCATCAGCCCCATCCGAGTGGCCGGCGACGTCCCGCGATGCGGCTGACGCGTGAACAGCTCAAAGGTGCGGCTCGCCGGCACGAATACCTCTTGGGCGCTGTAGTCGTAGGAACCGGTTCCCTTGAGCCCCTGCACAAACCAGCCGTCGTTGAAGCTGATCTGATCCCGGGGAATCACCGCGACCCGCATCTCGGGGAAGCCCTCACTGATCCAGCGCATTTCGCCGTTGTCCATGGGCAGGAACCCGGCCGCGATGTACTGGGAGTGACCGATGCCCGAGCCGAAGTTCCACGCCCCGCTCACCAGATAACCGCCATCGACGGCGGACCCTTGCCCGTTGGGGAAGAATTGGCCGCCCATCGTGACGCGGTTGTCGTGCGCCGTGAACACCTCGGCAAAACCCTCGTCGGGCAGATACGCCGCGGCGGCGAAGGACGACGGCAGGTTGGCGATGCCGACCCAGCCGAATGAGCCGTCCTGCCAAGCCATTTCGATCCAGGTCTCGATCATCTCGGTGAACGACGGTTCCACACCCCCGGCCGCGACCGGGTTCAACGCGGACATCAGTCCGCTCGCCCACATCTCGTCGACGATCGCCGGGGTGAGGGTGCGCGCCCGCTCGGATTCGGCGGCTTCGGCGCGCACCAGATCGCGCATACCGCGGGCCAGCGAGACAACCCGGTCTTCGGTGTCGGCTATCGACGTCATCCACCTATTCCCATCATTGCGACGGCATCAGCCGGAAACTGATATCGGTGACCGTACCAACCGCTCAACGTTGAAAAGAATGAAATCGCGCGTCGCGGAATGCGGGGCCGTCAGGGGTGCGGTGGAAGGTCGCCTTACCGTAGGGGGCGTGCGGTGGATCGTGGACGGCATGAACGTGATCGGGAGCCGCCCGGACGGCTGGTGGAAGGACCGCGGCCGCGCCATGGTCGCGTTGGTGGACCGTCTCGACCGATGGGCCGCCACTCGAGGAGACCACGTGACGGTCGTGTTTGAGCGGCCGCCGCCGACCGCCATTCCCGCATCGGTGATCGAGATAGCGTATGCGCCCAGGGCGGCCGCGAACTCGGCCGACGACGAGATCGTCCGGCGCGTCCAAGCCGACCCCCGGCCGCAGGACATTCGGGTGGTGACGTCGGACAAAGCGCTGAGCGACCAAGTGGTGAGCCTGGGTGCCTCGATCCACCCCGCCGCCGGCTTCCGTGACCTCATCGACCCATGAACCCCGGCCGCGGCGGCCCCGCACTCAACCGGGTCTGCGTACTGGCACGGATCGACATCCCGATCATCCAGGCGCCGATGACCTATATCGCCGGTGCCCAGCTGGCCGCGGCGGTATCCGACGCGGGCGCGCTGGGCATCATCGAGACGGCATCCGAGCAGGGCCGAGCCGATCTGCGGCGCGTCCGTGACCTCACCGACCGTCCGGTGGGCGCGAACATCGCGCTGATCATGAACCGCGACCCGGCCACCGTGGATCTCCTGGTGGCCAACGACATTCGCTTCGTCACCACCTCGGCTGGTGATCCGGCGCTGTTCACCGGCCGGCTCCACGATGCCGGCATCACGGTGTTCCATGTGGTGGGCACCCTCGCGGCGGCCCGGAAGGCCGTCGACGCCGGAGTGGACGGGCTCGTGGTTGAGGGCGTCGAGGGCGGCGGGTTCAAGAACCGATTTGGTGCGTCGACGATGGTGCTGCTGCCCTTGGTGGCGGCCCATGTCGACGTACCGATCGTGGCCGCGGGCGGGATCTGCGATGCGCGCTCGATGGCGGCCGCCTTCGTTCTTGGCGCCGAAGGCGTGCAGATGGGCACGCGGCTGCTGGCCTCGGCGGATTCCCCGGTGCACGACAACCTCAAGCAGGCGGTCGTCGCGGCCGACGAAACGTCCACAGTGCTCCTCCCCCTCGACGGCAAACGCATGATGCGCGTCATCCGCACGGCCGCCGCCGAGAGGCTGGACACCGCAAGGTCTTCCGGCGAGGGCGCCGCGGCGCTGCGACGGGTGCAGCGGCTCTACTTCGACGGGGACATGGACGCCAGCGTCGCCAACACCGGCCAGGTGGCCGGGCGGATTCAGGACATCCCGCCGGCCGCCGACATCATCAAGCGAATGTGGGCGGGGTGCCGCGAAGTGCTGGCGGCCACCGCGGATCGACTCGGGCCGCCGGGGCCTAGCTTGGGCGGCTCTTGACGTCGAAGACGACCTGTTCGCCGTCCACCTTGGTGATGCGCATGTGCGCGGTGTAGCGCTTGCCCTCCGGGCCGGTGAAGTGGCAGTCGAACTCTTGGCCCACCTTGGCTTCGACGCCGGATGGACAATTCACGTCGGTCGGGTGGAATCCCGTCTGGCTCGAGACGACCTCGACGACGGATTGCGCCGCGCCGTCGGGTTTGACCGTCGTCTTCGCGCTACACGCGGCGAGCTGCATGCCCACCAATCCCACCAGCACGCCGGCGACAACCCGAAGCTTGCCGAGATCCATCGCCGGTACTCCTTTGCCGCCGACCAGACCACCGCGCGTCCGGTAGAAGGGCCAGGCTAACATGCGCCCGGCACGATAGAACAGCTCAGAGCAACGAGCATCGGACAGCTCGCAAAAAGCGCCCGACGCCCGCGCCCAGTGTAAACGCGGTTAGCTGGGGTCAGCCCGCGGCGGCCAGCGCCGCGTCGTAGTCGGGCTCCTGGGCGATCTCGGGGACCAACTCGGTGTAGGTGACCTTGCCGTCGGCGCCGACCACCACGATGGCGCGGGCGAGCAGCCCCGCCATCGGGCCGTCGTTGATGGTCACGCCGTAGTCCTCGCCGAAGCTGCCGCGGAACGCCGAAGCCGTCTTGACGTTGTCGATGCCCTCCGCGCCACAGAATCGGGCGAACGCGAACGGCAGATCTTTTGACACGCACACCACCGTGGCACCGCTTGCGGCAGCGCGCTCGTTGAATGTCCGGACGCTGGTCGCGCACACCGGCGTATCAACGGACGGGAAGATGTTGAGCACCACGGCCTTACCGCCGAGCTGGTCGCTAGTGACCGGCCCCAGGTCACCGCCCGTCAGGCTGAAGGCCGGCGCCGGAGATCCGACGGCAGGCAGCTCGCCGACGGTGTTGATCGGGTTTCCACGCAACGTTATCTGTGCCATGCGGACAGTCTGCCAAGCCCGCCGCGGGCGCCATGGGTCAGGTCCCATGTCCTAATTAGTGGGCTGCATGGCGTAGACGACATGCCGGGGTGTGCCGAACACTGAGTTCATGGCTCGCAAGGTGGTCATCGCCGGTTTTCCCGGCGTGCAAGCGCTCGACGTGGTGGGACCGCACGACGTCTTCACCGGCGCATCGTTGCTCACCGGGGGCGGGTACGACGTCATCGTGGCCTCCGTCGACGGCCAGCCCGTGACCACCCCGACCGGACTGGCCTTTGTCGCCGCGCCGCTACCGGACCCAAACGACCCCAGAGCGGAGATCGACACCGTCGTGCTGCCCGGTGGCGGCGGTGTCGACGCGGCGCGGTCGGATGCCGAGCTGATCGGCTGGATCAAGGCCGTCGCCGGAACCGCCCGCCGCGTGGTCACGGTCTGCACCGGCGCGTTCCTGGCGGCCGAGGCGGGGCTGCTGGACGGGCACCGGGTGACCACGCACTGGGCCTTCGCCGGGCGGTTGGCCCGCGAGTTTCCCGCGATCGACGTCGACGCCGATCCAATCTTCGTCCGCAGCTCGGACACCGTGTGGACGGCCGCGGGCGTCACCGCGGGCATCGACCTCGCCCTCTCGCTGGTTGAGGACGACCACGGCACCGAGGTCGCGCAGACGGTCGCCCGCTGGCTGGTGCTGTATCTGCGCCGCCCCGGCGGGCAGACGCAGTTCGCGGCGCCGGTGTGGATGCCGCGCGCCAGACGGACCTCGATCCGCGCGGTGCAGGAGGCGATCGAGGCGGAACCGGGCGGCGAGCACAGCATCGACGATTTGGCCCGACGCGCGGCGATGAGCCCGCGGCACTTCACCCGCGTGTTCACCGCCGAGGTCGGCGAGGCGCCCGGCCAGTACGTCGAGCGGGTTCGCACGGAAGCCGCGCGCCGGCAGTTGGAGGAGACCGACGACACCGTCGTCGCGATCGCTACCCGCTGCGGCTTCGGCACCGCGGAAACCATGCGGCGCAACTTCCTTCGTCGGGTCGGCATTCCGCCGGACCAATACCGCAAGGCCTTCGCCTGAAACCGAAAGGACGACACTCATGACCCAAATCGCGATCGTGACTTATCCAGGATTCACCGCGCTGGACATGATCGGCCCGTATGAGGTGCTGCGCAACCTACCGGACGCCGAGGTGCGGTTCGTCTGGCACGAGACCGGGCCGATTACCGCCGACTCGGGTGTGCTGGTCATCGGGGCCACCCATTCGTTGGCCGAAACGCCTTCGCCCGACGTGATTCTCGTGCCGGGTGGCCCGTCGACCCCGGTGCATGCCCGCGACGATGCGCTGCTGGACTGGCTGCGCCAGGCCCATCGGACGGCCCGATGGACGACGTCGGTGTGCTCCGGGTCGGTGATCCTGGCGGCCGCTGGCCTACTCGCGGGCCGGCGCGCCACGTCGCACTGGCTGACCGTTCCGGCGTTGAAGGCGTTCGGTGCTGTCCCGGTGGGCGACGAGCGAATTGTGCGGCAGGACAACGTCGTCACCTGTGCGGGGGTGTCGGCGGGGCTCGACCTGGCGTTGTGGCTGGCCGGCGAGATCGGTGGCGAAGGCCGCGCCAAAGCGATCCAGTTGGCGATCGAATACGACCCCCAGCCACCGTTCGACTCCGGCCATATGTCGAAGGCGTCGGCGACCACGAAGGCGGCCGCAACCGCGCTGCTGTCCAGGGAAAGCGTGAAGCCGGCCAACATGAAGGCCGCCACGATGCTGGCGTGGGAGCAGGCGTTGGCGGCCGTGCGGTCGCGACGGCGGGGGCGACAGCCGCATCTGTCGTCCGCCTAGTCCGATGGTGGCGACCCGTATCCCCCGCAAGCGGGCGGTACCCCCAGCGCCCGGCTAAGCCGCGCTTGCGATCGCCACCAGTCAGGCGTTGGGCTGCAGGATTTGGTCGGTCGCCAGCTGGCCCCCCGCCTGCAGCCAGGCGGTCACCACACCGGGCGCATCCCGGTTGGGGTTGTAGATGTCCTCCTCGCTGGCGAACAAGCCGTCCCCGGCGTAGACCAGCCGGGTCCAGTTCGGAAACCAGAAGGGTTCACCCTCGGGATCCGTTGGGTGGTCGAGCAGATTCTTGATCATCACGACCACGGCGTCGTTGTCCTCGTCGTAGGCGGTCCAGTCGGACGGAAATCGCATGTGCGGGAACGGCGCCATGACGGCGACGATCCAGTCCCGCACGGCCTCGCGGCCGTGGAACACCCCGTAGTGATGTTCGGTGTAGACGACATCCTCGGTGAACAGATCGGCGAAAGGTCGCCAGTCGCCCGAGGCGCTGCACCCCTCCACGACCCGCGTGTAGTTCTCGACGGCTTGCTCGATCTCTGCCCTGGTGAATTTGCCCATGGCGGACACACTAGAACGTGTTTCGGTTATAGGTCGCTCGTCTGGATAGGGATATCGCATGAACGTCTTGAAGTTGTTTGATCTGCGCGGCAAGCGGGCGCTCATCACTGGGGCATCCAGCGGCATCGGCAAAAAGGTGGCGCAAGCTTATCTGCAAGCGGGTGCCGACGTGGCCATCGCGGCGCGGCGTGCCGAGGGTTTGGAACAGGTCGCCCGGGAGATCGCGGCGGACGGCGACGGCACGGTCGTGCCCATCCGTTGCGACGTGACCCAACCCGATCAGGTGACCGAGATGCTGGAGCGGGTGACCGCGGAGTTGGGCGGCGTCGACATAGCGGTCTGTAACGCAGGCATCATCACCGTGAACGGGATGCTGGACATGTCGCTGGACGAGTTCGAACGCATCCAAAACACCAATGTCACAGGCGTTTTCCTCACCGCGCAAGCGGCGGCCAGGGCGATGGTCCGACAGGGCCAGGGCGGCACCATCATCACCACGGCCTCGATGTCGGGCCACATCATCAACGTCCCGCAGCAAGTGGGTCACTACTGCACGTCCAAAGCGGCGGTGATTCACCTGACCAAGGCCATGGCCGTGGAGTTCGCGCCGCACAACATCCGGGTCAATAGCGTCAGCCCGGGTTACATCCTCACCGAACTCGTCGAGCCGTTGACGGAATATCACCGCCTGTGGGAGCCGAAGATACCGCTCGGACGCATTGGCCGGCCCGAGGAGCTCACCGGCCTGTACCTCTACCTGGCCAGCGAGGCTTCCAGCTACATGACCGGTTCCGACGTCGTGATCGACGGCGGATACACCTGCCCTTAAGTCAGGCGACGACGCTGGGGCGGCCGAATCGGGTTCGCACTCCGGGCGAAAACAGCGCGCGCAACCTCTCGCCGGCGGGGCGCACCATGCTGGCCGCCACCAGCTCGTCGTCCAGCTCGACGATGTCGGCCGCGCGCAACGGCCAGGTTTCGTGCTCGTTCGGCATCCACCAGGTCCGGCCGGCCTTGCGGGTGTGCGCGCCCCATCGGGCGGTGAGCCAGACCTCCAGCGGTGTCGGTTCCACTGGGGCGCCGATGGCGATCTCGATCCGGCTGCGCAAGCCGCGGCGCGGCCACCGGCGCAAACTGCGATACGTGACGCGGTCGCCGAGCCGGTTCGTCCGCATCCTCGCCCAGGTGTAGGGGACGCCGAGGCCGACCCGGGTGACCGGCACGACGGCCAGCCGAGCCGTTTCCAGCGACCGGAACAGCACACCGTGCCGGCCGGAGTCGTCGACGGAATACAGCCGGACGTTGGTCTCCGGGAAGCTGCCGAAGTACGGAAGCCGAAGCGCGGAGCCAACTTTAGTGCTCTCCATGACAAACGGGACCAACCCGACGTAGGTGATCCCGTTGGCGAAGACGTCGGGTCGGGTGCCGGGCGGGTACATCCATTCGACGGTGTCGGGCCGCACCGGCCAATGGATGAAGGTCAGATCACGCCAGCGCTGATCGAAGGTGACGGGGCCGGGAAGAGGTGGTGGCGTGACCGGATACCCCGCGAGGCCTTGGCTCGCCGACGGGTCAGGTATTGCGGTCATCCCACCATCGTGGCATGCGGATTGGCTTCGGGACTGAACGCTCTACGCGCCGTTGATGATCCACTGCCGCGCCTGCTCGAGCTGCCCGGCCGGAAAATGCCGGACCTCGGCTGACACGAAGTGTGAGGTCAGGTGCTCAGCGACATCCCCGAGATGAGAATCGGTGACTACGGCGATTTTTTTGACGTGCTTCTGATGGTCCCGGACGAAGCGGAAGTGGGTGACCATCGCCCCGAAACTGTCCCACCCCGGGAATGAAGGGGCGTTGAGAATGAGGCCGGCGAGGTCGCCTTTGGTTTCGATCTGGGGGTCAACCATTGTTGCTAGTTCGGCGAAATCAGCCCTATCGAGGGCGGCTTTCGGTCGCACTTCCAGGATGGAGTGCTCGCTGTCCAGGTCGTATTCGATCATGGCGTGCTCCTAGCGGATTGCCGTCTCTTATCACCGATGGTGGCGATGCCGTCATGATGCCGCTAGCGGCCTTCGGGGGATAAGAGGCCAAAGTCATCGACGGAGGACGCTAGATGGCCTATCCCTCTATCTCGCCGGAGATTCCCCGCTCGATGCCGGCTTGCGTGGTGGCCGGCAAGACGACGAGGCCTTCGAGTTCCTGACGCGCCAACTCATAGGCGCGCCTGCGTTCCTGTGGTGTCGCGGCGGGGTCCGACGCGACCCG
Source organism: uncultured Actinomycetota bacterium (assembly GCA_963850895.1). Taxonomy (GTDB): domain Bacteria; phylum Actinomycetota; class Actinomycetes; order Mycobacteriales; family Mycobacteriaceae; genus Mycobacterium. The sequence goes on from CAWKNK010000025.1 coordinate 275,481, forward strand.
CACCAGGTTCTGAGCGCGCGCGATTCGCTGTTTGTCCGCTCGGGAGAAGTCGCTGCGGCGCCTGCGTATCGCTTCTGCCTCGGCGGCGTTGAAGGCGGTCGCGTAGTCCTCGACGGCGGCCAGGTATTGCGCGGCGGCTTCGCGGTCGCCGAGGAGGTCTTCGGCTTTGACGGGGCGCAGGAACTCGGCTCGGAGCTTGGCTTTGTGGAATGCGACCGTGAGCGGATCGCGCATGTCGGTCATGAGCGGGAAGTCGAGGAGCTTGGCGGCGTCGAGTTCATACTCGAGCCATCGCGCGTCGGTGCGGCTGTGCTCCTCGAGGACGCGACGCAGCGACCGCCACTGGGCGACGTGGTTGTTGCCGGTCTCCAGCGTCTCTGTCAGATCGGGATGCGGCGGTTGCTCGGGGCGCCGACGGTTGGCGCTGAACGCGCGCACCGCGGCGACGGTCACACCCGCCAGGGGCAGGATCACGATCAACAGCTCCGCCAATCGGATGAGCAAACCCACACGGCCAGGATGCCACCACCACGGCGATCGGGGTGGAGCTGCCGCCGAGCGTGGGGCCTGCGGCCCCACTCGGTACCACAGAGTGGCGTCAGGTCTGCGGTCGCACTCCGAGCGCGTCGCGGAACAGCGCCTGGCGCAGGGCAAGTTCGCGCGGGTCGCTCCACAGGTGAAATCCCAGCCGGTTCATGACGTAGGCGAAGCCGACGCCGGTGTCCGGGTCGGCACAGCCGAATGAGCCGCCGAAGCCGGGAGTTCCAAAGGCCTTGTTCGAGGAACCGAATGCGAAGTGTGGCACGGGTTTACAGAAGCCGAGGGAGTACGCCACGTCCACGTTCATCACCTTGTCGCGAACGCCCCGGCTTGGCGAGGGCGCCGGGGCCGCCAGCGCCTCCAAGGTGTTGCGGCCGAGGCCGAGCTCGGCTCCCCCGGTGGCCGCGCTGCCGTACATGCGCGCAACCGACCGGGCGGTGCCGATGCCGTTGGCCGACGGGATCTCGACCGCCCGCACATCGTCGCGGTTGTAGTCGCCGTTGAACGGGTTGACGCCACGCGGGACCGCGATGGCGCGCGCCGTCAGGCCGACCGGGTTGAGCGAGGCGCCCAGAAAGCCGGGCGGCATCACGTTCAGATGCAGCAGCGTTTCAGCACGCACCCAATTGTGGACGTGCGCGACCCGTTCACGGTTGACCGAATCCGGCAGGCCGATGTGGAGGTCGAGCCCCAGCGGCCGGACGATCTCGTCGGCCATGAAGCGGCCGAGCGTGCGGCCGGCCGGGTCGGTCCGGCGAATCAATTCGGATTCGTACCAGCCGAGCGTGATCGCGTGGTAACCGTGCCGCGACCCCGGTCGCCACGCCGGTGCTTGGGCCGCCAGGATCGGCGAGAGCCTGGCGGGGTCGGCGACGTCGGCCAGTGTCGGCTTCGGTTTGAGCGCGCACAGTCCGGCCTGATGGCCCAGGAGTTGGCGGACCGTCACATCGCCCTTGCCCGCCTGCGCGAATTCCGGCCAGTAATCGGCGACCTTGGCGTCATAGGAGATGAGTCCGCGGGACACCGCGACGGCCACGACCAGGGCGGCGACCCCTTTGGTCGTGGAGAACATGTTGACCATCGTGTCGGGCTGCCACGGTTGTTTCGCCAACCCGTTTCGGTAGCCGCCCCACAGGTCGACGACCTTGACACCGTCGCGGTAGACGGCGACGGACGCGCCTACTTCCGCACCGTCGCGGAAACTGGCGCGAAAGGCGTCGGCGACCTTTCCGTAGCCGGCATCCACTTCGCCGCCGATCAGGTCCGCCGACACCGCAACCTTGAGAACCATCGTCGTGCCTCCGAATGGAGACTAAGACAGCCGCGTCCGCCAGCAGCGCCTTTCGGGGCGTTCCGCCCGCCTGGGTTTAGTGGGCGCCCAGGCTGCCGCTCAGGTACTGGGCGCGGCAGGCCCGGCGCGCCAGCTTGCCGCTGGTCGTGCGTGGAATGGCCCCGGCCGGCAGGAACTGCACGTCGGCGACCGGCAGGCCGTGGCGGTGCACAACCGCGGCCCGGATGGCCTCGACGGCCGGTTGCGGGTCGGCGCGGCTGGTGCCCGTCGCCCGCTCGGCGATGATCACCAGTTGTTGCTCGGTGTCCTTGGCCGGCACCGTGAAAGCCGTTACATATCCGCGCCGGACGATCGGGGACGCTTGGGCGACGGTCGCTTCGATGTCCTGCGGGTAGTGGTTGCGGCCGTCGACGGTGACCATGTCAGCGATCCGGCCCGTGACGTACAGCTCGCCGTCGAGATAGGTGCCCAGGTCCCCGGTCCGCAGCCACGCGCCTTCGACCCTCGAGCCCTCGGTGTGACCGCCCTCGGCGAGCCGCGATTGCAGCCGGGCGCCGAACGCTCGCCGGGTGTCGTCGGGCAGCCCCCAGTAGCCCCGACCGACGTTGTTGCCTTGCAACCAGATCTCACCGACATGACCGTCGGGCAGTTCGGTCCCGGTGTCCGGGTCGACGATGACGGCCCATTCGCTGCGGCCCACCTGACCGCAGGAGACCTGGGCCACGGCTTCGGGGGCGTCCGCCGCGACCCGCACCGCGCGACCGGCGCCCAGTTCGTCGCGGTCGAGGTAGACGGGGGTCGCCTCGGCCGCGGGCGCGATGGTCGCGACGAACAGGGTCGCCTCAGCGATGCCGTACGACGGCTTGAACGCCGTCGGCGGCAACCCGTACGGGGCGAACGCCTTGTTGAAGGTGGTGATCGCCTCGATGCTGACCGGTTCGGACCCGATGATCAGCACTACGTCGCTCAGGTCGACTTGGTCACCCGGGGCGGGCAGCCCCCGCTGGGCGGTCCATTCGTACGCGAAGTTCGGCGCCGCGGTGACGGCGCGGCCCGCCTGGGCCGACAAGGCTTTGATCCAGCGCTGCGGCCGGCGGACGAACGCGGCGGGCGACATCAGCGTGGAGTGCCCCCCATACACCGCCGGGAAGCCGATCATCGACAGGCCCATGTCGTGGTAGAGCGGCAACCAGCTCACACCGTGGGTATCGCGGTCCAGCAGGTCGATCGAAAGGATCATCTGCACGAGGTTGGTGCCCACCGCCCGGTGCGTGATCTCGACGCCGACCGGCGGCCGTGTCGAGCCCGACGTGTACTGCAGGTGGGAGATGTCGTCGTGGCGCGGCTCGGTGGGGGCGAATGCATCCCGCGCCGAGTCGGGGATCTCGTCGATGACGATGACCCGTGGCCGTTGCAGTTGCGGGAGGGTCCGCAGAAATTCCTCGACCGCGCCGCCTTGCCGCCGTCGTCGTCAACACCGCCGTCGGCTGCGAATCGCGCAGGGCCGTGTCCAGACGTTCGGCGTGGCCGGGCAACTCGGGTGCGAACAGCGGGACGGCGATGGTTCCGGCCTTGATCGCCGCATAGAAACCCATCACGTAGTCCAGGCTCTGCGGCGCCAGGACGGCGACCCGCTCGCCGTGGCTGGCGGCCTGTTGGATGCGCGCGCCGATGGCTTCCAACCGGACACCGAACTGGTTCCACGTCACCTCTTCGACATGCCCGTCTGCCGAGCGGTTGTAGTCCACGAAGCGGTAGGCCACGGCGTCACCGACGTTCGCGATGTTGCGGTCGACGAGCGAGATCAGCGTGACGTCCGGCGGCAGCATGACGTTGCCCTCGGCATCCAGGCAGTCCTCGATCTCGAGCAGGCCAGGGACACCCTTGGCGTGCTGCCGGGAACCGGACTCCATGAACCCCACTCTAGGCACGGCGATGCGGCAACCGTTGCGCCGCAAAGGTGATTATCGGCACGAGTGCGAAGACGTTCAGTGGAAACCGAATTCGAAGTCAGCCCCAGCGTAGGCGATCGTGCGCCGTCGTCGCGGTGCCCACGGTGCGGCCGACGAAACCCCACCCGGGAGGTGCGCGGCGTGAGCGGTAGCCTACGCGCGAGCGCATGCAGGTCGTCGATGATTCTCACGGGGAGTTGGTCATGTCAGGTAGGACGTTTTCATTCGAGGTCACCCGTACCAGCACCGCGCCTGCCGCGACGCTGTTCCGGCTCGTGACCGACGGTGCCAACTGGTCGAAGTGGGCCAAACCCATCGTTGTGCACTCGAGTTGGGCCAGGCAGGGCGATCCCGCGCCGGGCGGAATCGGGGCCGTCCGCAAGGTGGGACTGTGGCCCGTGCTGGTGCAGGAGGAGACCGTCGAATACGAGCAGGATCGCCGGCACGCCTACAAGCTCGTCGGGCCCCCGACCCCGGCCAAGGATTACTCGGCGAGGTGGTCTTCACGCCGAACCCGGCGGGCGGAACCGACATCCGCTGGACCGGTTCGTTCACCGAGGGTGTGCGCGGAACGGGCCCGGTGATGCGGGCCGCCATGGGCGGGGCGGTCCGGTTTTTTGCCGGCCGGCTGGTGAAGGCGGCCGAGCGTGAATCGAACGGCCAGCGCTAACACCAGGCGCATGACGGCCGCACCAAGCAGCCGCCACGCTGCGATACATGACTACGGGCCGGGGTGGTCCTCCACCCATTGGCCCTGTTGCTCGGCTTGCTGAGCCTGCTGTTGGGCCTGTTCGTTTTGTTGTTCGGCCTGCTGCATGGACTGTTGCAGCTGCTGCTGGTCGAGCTGCTGCTGCAGTCGGGCTTGGTCGTCGCCGTCATCGGCGGCGAAGCCGTTCCCGCCGGAAACGTTCGGCGGGGTCTGTGGCATCACGGCCACGTCCGTCAGGCGCACGGACCCCTGCGCCGCGACGAACGGGGCGAGCAGTGCGACGGTCGCGGCTCCCGCGAAGATGAGCCGCACCAATCTCAGCCGGTGGTAGTGAGTGGTGCTGGTGGTCATCCTTCAGTCTCGCGCCGCGACCCTAGCTGCCACCTGGGAAGCGGCTGTCGCTCGAATATGAATCCGCCCCCGGCCCCGAACTACTCTGGGCCGAGTGATTGACGTCGTCATCGCGGGCGGCGGCCCGAACGGGCTGATGCTTGCTGGCGAACTGGGGCTGGCCGGGATCCGGCCGGTTGTGCTGGACCCGATGCCCGGTCCGAATCCGGGTCGACGAGCCAACGGCGTTATCGGCCAAGGGGTTCGGATTCTGGACCATCGTGGCCTGTACTGGGTGCCCGACTTCAGTGTGCTCACCACTGGCGGAACGCGACGGGTCGCCGAGCTGGCCCGCGACGGACGGCCACTGCTGGTCGACCTCACCGAGCACGGCGTCGTGTCGGCGGCCATGCCCGACGCCGACGAAATGCGCGCGCTGCGTGACCCACTCACGCGGTGGTTCGGCATCCGAGCCGCTACTTCGAGTCGACCTCGTCCTGATACTTCTTCGTTCACGACGGCATCGTCGGCGTCAAAGGTGACACACACACCGTGCCCGAGAACGTAGCCCAGGAATGGGAGCGATCCGGCTGGGTTGAGCGAGTCACCGGCAACCCAGCGCGTAAGAACTGAGCCGCCACCAACATCGGGCGCGACGTGGGCAACAATTTCGCAGAACTGATGGGTCGTTCAACACTCCCGTGCTTACCCTCCTTCAATGAAGGGTAAGAAGATTGCTATCGCTGGAGCGGCGATAGTTCTCGCAGGTTGCGGCGGCGGGTCAACCCGGACAGCAATGACGGTCACATCGACACTGGAAGTCACTAAAACAGTCACGGTGACCTTGCCATCGCCACCGTCCCCCAAAACGATCATCGAAACCGATGGCATGTATCGAGTAGGCACCGACATCGTGCCGGGCACGTACCGCTCGGGCGGCACTAGCCCTGAAGGCGAATCCGATTGCTATTGGGCGAGGTTGAGGAGTCTTAAACCGACCGACATCATCGATAGCGGCATCGGCACTGGTCCTCAGGTAGTGACGATCCAGCCCAGTGATAGGGCGTTCGTGACGCATAGCTGCCAGACCTGGCAGAAGGAGTGACCAACAAGCTGCGACCGTCAGGAGGGGGTATGCAAATCGCAGCAAACGACCATCCGGACGAGCCAAAGGCTGCGGCGCGTTTTCGCCGATGAAAATCGGAGTCTCACATGTGTTATTGAAAATCTCTTGGCGAAAAACGCGGGGGGCGCCCGGGGAGCTCGACGTACTTCGCGCCCCGTATGTGGTCAGCGACATACTTGCCCATCGCGGGCACGATCCCCCGGTCGTCGGAGTGCTGGACAACGAGCGTCGGCACTTGGACTGTCGGAAGCAACGTTCGCACGTCCAGTTGAGAAATCATCGGCAACATGAGAGCAAGGGTCCCTGGGCTCGCGGCCAGCCGTTCATACCGTGCCCATCCTGCCCGGATTTCTTCGTTCCACGGCATATCCGGATTTGTCGCATGTGCGAATTCCCCATGAGCGTCGAGCAGGTCTACCGTTTTTGGGATCGGTAGCGGTCCGCGCGTCATGCACTTACCGCGATGACGACGGCAGCCTAGCCGGACGCCTCACCGCAGCAAGTAAGGAAAAGAAAGCATGAACATCTCCCACACACTCAAGACGATGATGGCCGGGGCGCTGCTCTGCGGCGGTCTTGGCCTAGCCGGTTTGGGAACGGGCGCGGGAACTGCCCAGGCCAATGGCGGTCCGTACACATGGTGCCCAGGACAATCCATGGACGACCCGATAGGTCCGAATAGATTTGGCAACCAATATGATTGGGACATGAGTGTTTGCCATACCTGGTACCGCGTGTCTTACGGGTACGGCAACGTTTTCAAGATTGTCAACGGGCAGCGAACGCTGCAGGGCTCGAGCGCTTGGGAGGGAGACAACCCACCTCCCGATAATCCATCGGGTTTCAACTGCGGCCTCTTTTTCTGCCCCGTGCCCCCGCATCCAGATCCGAACTTCCACGGATAAGTCCCACTGGGTGCTCGAAGGCGGCAGCGGCCCGCCCCCGAGGAGAGCAGGGGTGGCCCGATCAACTATTCAGACGCGGACTAGGGCAATCCGGTTCCCGTCAGAAGATGATCACAACGAGCAGCGCGACGATAGCCAGCGTCAACAGCAGGTCGAGCCACCGGTTGCCGGTCCCTTTGAAGTTAATTTCCCTTGTGTCCGCCCGCGGAGCGCCGAACTGGGGCGAGTCTCAAGTACCGGTGCAGTATGTCCGTTGACTCGCTCGTCGGCTTGCTCCAAAAACGCGATCAGCGCCAACATCTCAAGCGTGGTCAGGTCGCTTATCCCGACCCGACTGGTGAGTTCGTACACCCGTTGGTGGGCCTCCGCGCGATCCACCCATAGATTCAAGGTGCTCATCGCGTCCACCCCGTCTCGGTATGGGCGGCAATTCTTGGCGTTCAACGTCGACACCGGCGATTGTGGTGGCGGTGGTGGTCATGGGCTAGCTCCTTCTGTATGTACTGGTCAGCGAAAGCCCTACTCCCCTTTGGCGTTTGCTGTGACCGAGGACTACGTAAGGATATTCACGCGGGACGCTCAGTAAAACACCAGGTCAAACGGGATTAGTAGGACGTTTCTCGCTTTCATACTTCTTCGTCATGTGCGCGACAGCGTCCAATTGGGATTGTGCGAGGCTCTCCCGGGCCTGTCCGGCACGCGCGGCGGCATCCAGCGTCGGCTGCGCAAGGCCCTGGAAATGCGGCATCACTTCGGCGGCAAACAATTCGGCGGACCGTTTGGTGGCGGCCGGGTTGGCCCACTCGTGGCCCATCTGCAGCATGCAGCCGAACCCGCCGGACTGATCCCACAGCCGCTGCACCTGTTCCCGCGCCCGCTCGGGCGTGCCGATCACGCCCGCCCCATTGTCGTTGATGACGTCGATCATCTCGTCCAGCTGCTCACCCGGCATCGTCATCTGCGGGAAGGCGGCCACCTTCTGGAAGTACCGGAACCACGGCTCGATGCCGAACTTGACCTCTTCCCGGGCCTGCTTTTCGGTTTCGGCGAGGTGGAACAAGCCGACCAGACTCCAGTTCTTGCGGTCGACCTGCGTGCTAAAGGCCGACGCGCGCTCCTCAACGATGCCCCAGTGATATGAGAGCGCGTTGAAGCCCTCGACGGTCAACGTCGCCCCGATGGACAGCAGGCCGATGCCATGCTTGCCGGCCAGCCGCGCACCCGTCGGTGATGCGACCGCGGCGACCGAGAGCGGGATCCCGCCATCCGAGTACGGGGCAAGCTGCAACTTGGCGTCGAACAGCTGATGCGTGGCCGTCTTGGCGCTCACGGTCTCCCCCGCCAGCAGCCGGACAACGATGTCGAGATTCGTTTCGAGCAGCTCGCGCGTGTCGGTGGGGGTGAGCCCGATCATGGACGAGTCGCTGGGCAGGGAGCCCGGCCCCACACCACCGATGATGCGGCCATGGGTGAGGTGATCCAGCAGCATCAGCCGGTCGGCGACCCAGAGCGGGTTGTGGTACGACAGCGAAATGACCCCGGTGCCAAAGCGAATCCGCTTGGCGCGTTCGGCCGCGGCGGCGATGAAGATCTCGGGCGAGCTGATGATCTCGCTGCCGGCCGAGTGGTGTTCGCCCAACCACACTTCGTCGAAGCCGAGGGCGTCGAGGTGCTCGATGAATTCGAGGTCACGCTGCAATGCGAGCGTCGGATTCGTGCCCGCCCGATGGAACGGGGCAATGAAGTATCCAAACCTGAGCTTCGCCATCGAGGTCCCCTTGCATTCGAGTTGGCCAGAACCATAACTCGGATGCGGTGTTCGGCCTAGGCGTCACGTCAGAACGCTCGGTGGGTCGTTGTTTTCAGCCGGCGGGGCCAGGTAATCCCGGCCCCGCCGACTAGGGGAGCAAGTCTTTGTTGTGGTGCGTTACCGCTGGCTCAGCGGACGGATCTCAGTAGCCGCCACAGACGTTGCCGACGCAACCGCCGCCGCCACCCGGTCCGCCGCCGCCACCCCCGACCCCGGGGATGCTGCCGCTACCGCCGCCCGGCCCGCCGCCACCCGTGGGGCCGCCGGGGACGCCGCCGCCACCGCCGCCCGGTCCGCCACCGCCGGTCGGGCCGCCGGGGACGCCGCCGCCACCGCCGCCCGGTCCGCCACCGCCGCCGCCCGGTGTCGACGGCGCGACGCTCGACGAGGGCGTGGTGGTCGGCGTGGTGGTGCTGCTCGGCCCCTTGTTGTCGCCGCCGCCACACCCGACCGCTAGCACGAGCATGGCCGCGCCACCGAAGAGCGCGACCGAGGTCCTGGCTGCAGATGTCATCGAAATCCCCAATCCCCACGTGCACGCGTGCAGGCGGTCCACTTCTCCTTACCCCGGCACGCGCCGCTGCAAACGGGGTTCGACGCGGGGGCCTCTGCCCACGAAAACGCCGATGGCCCATCACTCGAATGGGCCATCGGCGAACAAGCGGGCCCGACTAGCAGTCGAGACCGGACACGCAGCTGGCCAGCGTAGCCAGGTGGGCGCCGGCACCGGTTGCCACCGTCCGCGCCGGCGTGCTGCCGGACGACGGGTGCGTCGCAGCGCCGCCCGTCGGGCTAACGCCTACCCCACCGAATCCGACCGTGACGGCCAGCGCGGCCATCCCGCCGAACACCGCAACCGCCGACTTGATCTGGACCTTCATCAGCCACTCCTTCCCGTCGCAGCGCGTCTACAAGGTGGCGCGCATCCATAGCGCAATTATACACCTATGCAACTATTGCTAACAGACAGATTGCGCGTCGCTTGCGGGTGGATGCCGCGCACGACGCGCCCGGGCCGCGCCAGGTGCTTTTTTGATGGCCCATCTCGGGCTAATGGACCATCGGCGAGCCAAATCGTATCCGCAGACAACTGTTGTCATGCGGGAATTTACTTATACGGCAATAAGAAATCTTCTTATTCGTAAATTGGTCGCCGATCCCGGGGCACCTGGGCGAACGGGCGTCCGGTCGCGGACCGCTCTCTAATCTTCCTTGGTGATCAGCTTCCGCAGCGCCACACGGTCCGGCTTCAGTAGCTCGTCGATGCGCGGCCGGTTCACCTCGGCGACGATGATTTCGCCGACCTCCGGGTAGACCTCGCTGAAGATGCCGTGGGACTTCATCTTCGAGGTCTGATAGAGGTTGTCCTCCGTCGGCGTCACGTAGTACACCGCGTCGGCCTTGAAGCGGTGCACGAGCCATAGGTGGATCAGCGTCATCAGCCGCTTCTGGCGTAGCTTCTCGGCGTAGGTGTTCTGGTCGCGCACCGTGAGGATGCTGCGGCCGTGGCGGTCCTTGATGGGATCGAAGACGACGTTGGCCAGCTCCTCGTCTCCCTTGCCGTAGATGCCCAGCACCAGCACGTCCGAGCCGGCACGGCGAGGCCGCAGCGTCACACGCAGTTTCTCGCCCAGCTGGTAGTGCTCGCTCCACAGCGTCAGCCACTCCTCGAGCAGCTTCTTCGGCACCTCGGTCTGCACCAGATGCTGATGCTGGGTCGAGCCCTTGCCCATCGCCTTGGTGGTCGCCGTGCGCCCGGAGGACGCCTGCAGCGCCGCGTCGCTGCGGGGGCCGCCGACCAGCGTCTGCGGCGTGCGGTACGGCGACTCCACCAGGCGCATCTTGCGCTGCAAACGAGCCAGCGCCAGCATGCCGTCCTGCTGGAGCGAGGTGGCGAACTCCTCGGCCGCGACGCCGTCGATCTGGTGCCCGCCGTAGGTGATGAAGTTGAAGACGAAGCCCATCTTGCCGAGCTCCTCCGGGAAGCGCTTCATCTCCTCGTCGCTCATGCCGGTGGTGTCCCAGTTGAACGACGGCGACAGGTTGTAGGCCAGCATCTGGTCGGGGAACTCGGCGTGGATCGCCTCGGCGAACTCCCGAGCGTCGGCCAGATCCGCGGTCTTGGTCTCCATCCAGAGGATGTCGGCGAACGGCGCCGCCGCGAGCGACTTGGCGATCGCATACGGAATGCCCCCGCGGACCTGGTAATAGCCTTCGGGGGTTCTGGCCAGCTCCGGGCTCCACGGCGGGTCGGTGCCCAGCTCCCTCGCCTTTTCCCGGGCCGCGTACTGCGACGTCCGTCCGGCGAACTGCCGCCACTCCTCGGGGCTCATGCTCGCCGGCTCGCCTTCGCTCTCACCGAACGTCAGCACTTCCGCCACGGCATCGCTGTAGGTCATCAGCCCGGCGTCGTCTTCCCATGCGGCCACGAACCGCGACTCGACCTGGTCGAACAGGTCGTCGATCGCGTCCTTCCCGTTCTCCCGCCAGGTGTTGACGGCGTCGGCGACCAGGCCGAGGATGCCTTGGCGCTCAAGCCACGCGCTGGCGATGCCGGACTCGCCATCGGCGAGGGCATACAAAAGATGACCGTTGAGCTCCTTGACGCCCAGCTCGTAGAAGCGCCGCATCAGCGCCAGGAAACAGGCCTTGTACGACGGGATGTCCAAGTTGGTAGCCCCGAGCAGGAACGGCTGGTCGCGCTCGTCGGAGTTGCTGTCGATCAGGTTGGCCGCCTCGGCGTCGGTGCGCGCGACGATGATGCCCGGCACCCGCATGACGTCGAGCTGGAAGCGGGCGGCGTTGAGGCGCTTGATCTGTTCGTCAGACGGAACCAGAACCTTGCCGCCCTGGTGACCGCACTTCTTGGTGCCCGGACGCTGGTCTTCGATGTGGTAGCCCGGCACCCCCACCTCGACGAAGCGGCGGACCAGGTTGCGCACGTGCGGGTCACCGCCGTGACCGGTGTCCGCGTCGGCGATGATGAACGGGCGGTAGTCGTACGCGGGTGTGCTGGCGCGCTGCTGCTCGCTCATGTTCAGGCGTTGGTACTGCTGGTTGCGGTCCGCGGTGAGGAGCGCGCGCACCAGGACGGCGGCGTCTTCGGGAACCTGGCTCAGCGGGTAGCTCGCCAGGTCGGGCCCCGGGTCTTCGGTGGTGGACCCCTTGGCGGAAGTCGCCCAGCCGCCAAGGTAGATGCCCTCGATACCCATCCGCTTCATGGCCACCGCCTGGCCGGGTGAGTAGGGGCCGAATGTCGTGATGCTCTTCTTGGCGGCGAACAGCTCGCGCAGCCGGTCGTAGAAGGCCGTCGCCGCGTTGCGTGCCACCGTGTAGTCGGCCGGGATGGTGCCGCGTTGCTCCACTACCTGGCGGGCCGTGTAGAGGCGGGTGATGCCGGCGAAGCGCGGGCCGTCGATGTAACGCCGGGTGGCGGCGAGGTCGTCTTCAAACGATGTCCGGACCTCGGTGTCCGAGTCAATGATGGCCATGGCCTTACGCTCCTCTTCGGCACGATTCCCCTGGACGAGAGTCTATCCCCGGAGATGGCCGTTCAATCAGGGGTCGAAAGACCCGTGCCAAAAATTGACGTGGCCGCGGCCAGACCGGCGTGGCACACAACCGTCTTCGTACGCCGAGGGGATAACGGCAGGTGCCGATGAACCGACTCCGGATGCGAACGCATTGGTATGCAACGGCTTTCGCGCCCAAGGCCCCGCGACACCCGGCCGGCCCGGGGTGAACACCGAAAACCAGCACGCCCAGCAAACAAGAGGTAGGGCCAGTGCCATGCCCACAGCATTGCGCTATGAGCGGTGGTACCTCCCCTTATCGGTTCCCGTCGGACTGGGCCCTAAGCGCAGCGAGGTGCGCGTGGAGGCAGGGGCCCTACACGTGAAGATGGGCTGGGCGTTCGACGCCCACATCCCGTTGGCCTCGATTACCAGGGCCGAAACGGCGAACGAAAGAGTCTTCACCCTGGGCGTGCACTACTCGCGGGGACGCTGGCTGGTCAACGGGCGGGTAAGGGCCTGGTGGCGTTGACGATTGAGCCGCCGGCAGACGCGAAGGCCGTCACCCGATCGATATCGCTGCGCGCGAGTTGTGGGTGAGTGTCACCGATCCGGATGCCCTCATTGCCGCCTGCACCGGGCCGCGCGCTTAGCCGGGGTCGACGGCCGCGCGTCGGGTCAACCAGTCGCGCTGGCGACGGACGAACTCCGCGTCGACGACTCTTCCGTGGCCCGGCACGTAGATGGCGTCCGCCCCGCCGGCCGCGAGCAACCGATCGAGGGTCGCCGGCCAGGCCGCTAAATCGGAATCGGCATCGATATAGGGATCGGCGGACTCCTCGACGAGATCACCGGTGAAGAGGACAACCGGGTCGTATTCACCGCCTGCGCTAGGCGCAATGACGACTAGGTCTGCTGTGGTGTGTCCCCGGCCCAGGTGGGCGATCGTTACGGTGCGATCGCCGAGGTCGATAACGGCGTCGTAGATACCGCGCTGCGGTGGCTTCAATGCCGCGATCGCGCGGTCGATCTCCGCGGCGTCCGCGCCATAACTCACGGCATGCTCACGAAGGTGATCGGCAGCCGACGATAAGTACTCGACAACGTCAGGTGCGCAGTAGATTTCAGCTTCACTGAACGCCGAGGAGCCCAGGACATGGTCGAAGTGCTTGTGCGTCAACACGACATGCGTAACTGGTCGTCCCGCGATCTGGCGAGCGTCGGCGTCGATCGCGTCCGCTTCGGCCAGGGTGGTGCCGGTGTCGACGAGCAGCGCCCCGGTTCGGCCCCGCACCAGCCCGATAGTGACGTCGCAGAACGCCAGCCGGCAGCGGTGCACACTGGGCGTCAGCCGCTCCCAGGCGAAATGCATAGGGAGGAAGATAGCGGTCACCAGGGCAAGCTGTCAGCACACGTCGGAAATAGTTGACACGTCGGAAACCGCCGACATAAAACTGCTGGAGATCCTTGTCCTGCGACCGGATGGGCCCGGCTGGTGCGATGTCGTCCTCCCCCGCCTCGCCGACGCCGTCACCCGGCCTGAGCGGCCGAGAGGAGGAATTCGCGATGCGCGCAGTCGTCATCACCAAGCGCGGCGATCCGTCGGTGCTGCGAGTCCAGCAGCGGCCCGATCCGCCGCCGCCGGGCCCGGGGCAGCTGCGGGTTGCGGTGCGCGCCGCGGGCGTGAACTTCGCCGACCACCTCGCCCGGGTCGGCCTGTATCCGGACGCGCCGAAACTCCCTGCGGTCGTTGGCTACGAAGTCGCCGGGACCGTCGAGGCGGTCGGCGACGGTATCGATCCCGGCCGCGTCGGCGACCGGGTGCTGGCGGGTACCCGGTTCGGCGGCTACGCCGAGATCGTCAACGTGACGGCGAGCGACTCCGTGCCCCTGCCGGCCGCGATGAGCTTCGAACAGGGCGCCGCCGTTCCGGTCAACTACGCGACCGCGTGGGCCGCGCTGCACGGTTACGGTTCGCTGCGCGCCGGCGAAAGGGTACTGGTGCATGCCGCAGCCGGCGGGGTCGGCATCGCGGCCGTCCAGTTCGCGAAGGCCGCCGGCGCCGAGGTCCATGGCACGGCGTCGTCCGCAAAACACCAGAAGCTGGCCGAACTGGGAGTGGACCGAGCGATCGACTACCGCCGCGACGGCTGGTGGCGGGGCCTGGACCCCTATGACCTGGTGCTCGACGCGCTGGGCGGCACGTCGCTGCGGCGGTCCTACGCGCTACTGCGGCCGGGCGGAAGGCTTGTGGCGTACGGGGTTTCGAACCTGCAGCACGGCGAGAAGCGCTCACTGCGGGCCGCCGCTCCGCATGCGTTGGCGATGCTGCGCGGGTTCAACCTGATCGACCAGCTCTCGGAGTCCAAGGCCGTGATCGGCCTCAACATGCTGCGGCTGTGGGACGACCGCGGCACGCTCGAGCCTTGGATCACTCCGCTGGCCAAGGCACTCGGGGACGGGACGATCGCTCCCGTCGTCCATGCGGCGGTGCCATTCGGCGAAGCCCCGGAGGCGCACCGCATCCTGGCGGCGCGGGAGAACGTCGGCAAGGTGGTCTTGGTGCCGTGAGCTTTCGCGGGTTTCGAGCGTTTCTAGTGGCCCCGTAGCGGCTATCTCTCCCCCATGGCTATCACCGAGTCCCGCGAAGTTGTCATCGAGGCGACGCCCGACGACATCATGGACGTACTGTTCGACCTCGAGTCATTGCCCGAGTGGTCGTCCGTCCACAAGAAGGTCGAAATCCTGGAGCGGGACGAGCAGGGCCATCCGAGCAAATCGCGGCAGGTCGTCAAGATCGTCGGCGTCAGCGACGACCAGGTGCTCGAGTACTCCGTTCACGACGACGGCGTGGGCTGGACGCTGGTGAGCTCGAAACAGCAACGCGCACAAGAGGGCCGTTACACGTTGAAGCCCGACGGCGACAAAACCCAGGTCCACTTCGAGCTCACCGTGGATCTCACCGTGCCGGTGCCCGGGTTCCTGGTCAAACGAGGGTCCAAGGGACTGATGGAAACGGCGACCGACGGCCTGCGCAAACGTGTGCTCGAAGTGAAGAAGCGCGGCGAGTAGCGGCGCTCGGTGGTCGAAATCGGGTGCTTCCGGACGCCGGCCGCGCGAGTCACACTGTTCCTTATGGAATCGCCACCTGCGCGCAGCCTTCGTCGGATCGCATCGGTCGTCTGCGGGCTGGCGATCATCGTCGCGGTGGCCGGCTGCGGTGGCCATGGTGACACCCGCGTGACGGCGCCATCGACGCCGAAGGTGACGACCCTCGGGCGGACCGTCCCGGCCGAGCCCGCCGGCGGACCGTTGACCATCAGCAGTCCGGCGTTCTCCGACGGTGCGCCGATCCCCGTGCAGTACACCTGCAAGGGGGCAAACATAGCGCCGCCGCTGGTGTGGTCGGCGCCGTTGGGAGCGGCGCTCGTGGTCGACGACCCGGACGCCGTCAACGGGCTATACGTGCACTGGGTCGTGATCGGAATCGCCCCCGGTCCCGGCCGCACGACGGACGGTCAGACGCCGGCCGGCGCGACCACGCTGCCGAACACAGCCGGACAGCCCGCATACCAGGGCCCCTGCCCGCCGGCGGGAACCGGCACGCACCATTACCGGTTCACCCTCTACCAGCTTCCCAACGACTACCAGTTGCCCGGCGGCCTCGCCGGGGTCCGGGCGGCGCAGACGATCGCCGGCGCCGCGACCGCGCAGACGCAGCTCACTGGAACCTTCGGGGGCTGAGGCCGCGCCTTCAGGCCATATCGTCGAGCGCCTGATAGCCGGCGTTATAGCCGGGCGTGAACGTGATACCCGGCCCGCCGTGACATCCCGCGCCGCCGAGGTAGAGACCATCGATGGGAATCGGGAAGTCGAGGAATCCCTTGGGCCCGGGCCTGTTGGGACCCATCAAGTCTGGATGCAGCAAGCCGTGGCAGAAGTCGCCGGCGGGCGCGCCGAACATCGTGTTCATGTGGTAGGGCGCGAAGGTGATGTGGCGGATCACGATGTCCTTGAAGTTCGGGGCCAGCCGGGTGATCTTATCGATAACACGTTGTGCCATAACGTTTTTCAGTTGGCCATGGTCTTGGCGGTCGACTTCGACCGGGAACGCGTACGCGTAAGCGCTCGCGGCGTGCTTACCGGGCGGCGCCATGCCCGGATCGTGCACGGACGGTATCTGCATTCCCATCGACGGGTTGTCGGGCACAATGCCCCGACGGCAGTTCTCCCAGTGCAGCTGTTGTTCTTCCGGGGCGCCGAAGATCCCGACCGACTGTTGCATGCCTTCTTCGTTCAAGAACTCATAGGGCGCCGCGAATTCCGGCAGTCCGTCGAGGGCGAAGTGGATCTGCACGAAGGAGGCCCGGTGATCGCGGCCGGAAAGGCGCGAGATCAGCTCCGCCGGAACATCGTCCGACGCGATCAGCTCGGTGAGCGTGACATCGGGCGAGAGGTTGGAGACCACGATCGGGGCGGTGATGGTCGACCCGTCGCGTAACCGCACGCCGGTCACCGCGCCGTGGTCGACGAGGATCTGCTCCACCTTGCTGCGGAAGCGGATCTCACCGCCGTGGGAGACGAAAAGCTCACGCAGGTGTTCGGTGAGCGCGCCGATGCCGCCCTTGAGTTTGGTCATCATCGCCGTGCTGTCGTCCGGCACGGCCAGTGCGAACGCCAGGCAGGTGGCGCTGCCCGGCGTGTAGGGGCCACGGTAGGTGGAGTTGACGGCCAGAAACGCGAGCATTCCCCGCATGACCGCGTGCTTGTCCTTGTCGGGCAGGTATCGGTCGATGACGTCCATCGCCGAACCGAACAGCATTTCGTGAATGGCCCGTCGTTCGGCGGCGTTGGCCGCGCAGGCGTACATCTCGTCGAGGGTCTTGGGTGGTGTGCGGACGTCGAAGCGGCCCAGGGCCTTTGCGGGCCCCGTGCTCCACCCGATCAATTCGGCCATGCCGGTGACGGCTTCGATGCCGTGCTTTTCGCCCAGGTGTGTCATCAGCTGCATCGGGTCGCGGTAGAAGATCATCGGCTCCTCACCGTGGTCGCCGATGTTGGTGGACATCACCTCCGGTTCCACGGTGGGCAGGGTGTCCAGCCCGAGGTCCTTGGTGATTTGGCTCGCCGTCGGGAACTGGACGGAACCAGCGATCTCGTAGTGGAAGCCGTCGATCAATTCGACGGTCGCCGCCATGCCCCCCGCATAGGTGTTGGCTTCCAGGCACAACGTCCGCAGGCCGGCGCGCTGCAGAACCGCCGCCGCGGTCAAGCCGTTGTGGCCCGCTCCCACGACGATCGCGTCATAGTCCGACATGGCTTCCTCCCTCGGTTGGCGCGTGACAAGGATATGTCAGTACTGACATAATTGGAAGATGTCAGTCCTGACGAGTTCCGGCCCACTGGGATACCATCCCAGTGGAATGAGCGCGCCGACGAACCGCCATGAGCTACGCCGACGATCGACGCACGAAGCACTGCGCCAAGCGGCATTGAAAAGCTTTGCGCGCAAGGGATTCACCAACGTCACCGTGACCGAGCTGGCCCGGGAGGCCGGCGTCACCGAACGGACCTTCTTTCGCCACTTCCCCACCAAGGAGGCGGTGCTGTTCCGGGACTACGAGACGCAGCTGGAATGGCTGGCCGAGGCGCTCGCCGGCCGCCCCGCCTCCGAGTCGCTCTTCGACGCGGTGCTGGCGAGCGTCGCAACCTTCCCGCACGACCTCGAGGTGGTCCGCCAGGCCGCAACGGCCCGCGCGGAGTTGATCAGCGCGGAGCGCATCGCGGGCCATCTGCGCGTCGTGCAATCGTCGTTCGCGCAAGTGCTGACCGACTTCGTCAGGAACCGCAACCCGGACGTGGTGAACATCGATTTCCTCGCCGAAGTCACCGGCTCGGCCCTGGCCGCCGCCCTCGTTGTGGCAGTGGAGCATTGGGGCCGCAACGGCTGCACCGGTGACCTCGGCGAACTCGTGGCTTCCAGCCTGGAGCTGCTGCGCTCGGGTTTTGCGCCGCTCGCCTAGTCCATCGGGTCCCTCCCCCGTTGAGTGCGCTGAGGGCGACGACACGCCGAAGGGCCCCGCCATGGGCGCACACGGGAAGCCGTGAGCGCACACCCGACGTCATGCGCCGTCCGCTTGCGCGGTCTCAGGAGCTCTCCACGGCCGCCTCGACGAAGCGGCGCAGCACGGCATTGCGGACGCGTGGCAGAAACGCAAGCGAGACCGGGCTCTCGGGCGCTCCCCGCAGCGCGAGAATCGCACGCCGGGGTGAATGTTGCGCCTGACGGCGACATCGGGGATCACGCCGATGCCGCGATCGGCCGCCACGGATTCGAGCCACTCGTCGAAATTGGTTGTCTCCACAATGGTTTCCGGTCCCCTGCCCGCCGGCCACGACCACGGCCCGGTGGTCCCGCTGGCGGTGTTGACGACCAACGGCCACTGCGGGACGTCGGCCCAGGCCAGCTCCGATCTAGCGGCCAGCGGCGAGTGAACCGAACACACCGCCACCCGGGACTCGTCGAACAAGTGCACCACCCGCACGGCGGTTGACGTCACCTGCCCGCGGACCACGGCGACGTCGACCCTCCCCTGCTGCACGGCGCTCAGCGCATCGTCGGTGCGGACCAGCCTGACCGTCGTGCCGGTGGCCCGCTCGAAACGGGCGACGGTGTCCTGCGCCCACGGGTCGGGCAGCAACCAGCTGAACCCGAGCCCGATAGCTCGCCTGCGCGACGTACGGCGCCGAAGGCCCGCGGCTCGTCCGCCAGGTCCGTCCCGCGGCCGACATCGTCGCCGACATGGCCGAGCGGGCCGCCCGCATCCTCAACCGCACGAGCGGGCCGGGGTCAATACAGCGGTGACCAGTCCGACGTCCGCAGCAGGCGGCTCTGCCACTGGTCGCGGTATTGCAGTGCGTCGAACATGTAACTGCCCGGCGCCCGGTGCTCCGGCGGGATCTCCTTGGTCAGCAGGTGGACCAGTGCCGCATAGTTGTTGGAGTCGTCGATCTTCTGCCACAGCATGGCCTCTCGTCGCCGATGGCTCCCATGCGCCACCTGGAAGCACGCCTGGATATCGAGGATGCGCATCCTGGCCGGCGCCTGGGACAGCGGCCGATAGTAGATCTCGTCCCACGAGCGGATGTAGTCGTCCAGCGGCGCGTACGGCCAGCCGGTGTCTTCCATGAACATCGTCAGCGGGTGCGTCTCGCCGGTGGTCGGCACGCTGGCCAGGTCCACGGTCTGCAGCGGTGACCACGCCACCGGCAGCAGCAGCCTGCCCGTCACTTCGTGGCGCAGGTTGTCCAATTCCCGCATCCACGCCCGGAGGTCGCCGCTTTGGGTTCTGCGCGCGAGTCTTTCCCAGGCCGCGCCGTCGACGATGCCGGTGATGGTGACGACGTTGTAGGACGGCCCGGACCCGTGGGCGTGGTTGGTGTACCAGAGCAGTCGAGCGTCGTCTCCCTGGGCCAGGGTGGGCATCCAGCCTTCGCGGTAAGCGGCTTCGAATTCGTCGTGCCGCGCTCCGACCACCTTGTGGGTCTCGTGAAGAAACAGCATCGGAACTCCTTGCCTTCAAGCCTCTTTGGCGATCAGCGTGGCGAGCTCGCGGCGGTTGACCTTGCCGGTCGAGCTGTAGGGGATGTTGTCGACGATCGCCAGCCGCTCGGGCAGCTTGAAGTAGGCGATCAACTCGCGACAGTGCGATCGCAGCTGGTCGAGAGTCACCGGGGCGCAAGCCACCACAGCAACCCCTACCCGCTGGCCGAGCTCGTCGTCGGCGATCCCGGCGACCGCGACGTCACGCACCGCCGGGTGGGAACGAAGCGCTTCTTCCACTTCGATCGGCCCGAACTTCTCTCCCCCGCGATTGATGGTGTCCACCGTATGCGTGGATGGGAACGACGTGCGGATTTGTTCAGCTGACGGTCACCGTCATCCTCGCCAACTCGGTGCTGCTGGTCTGGGGTCTGATCGGCCACAGCGAGGTCGCTGAGCACCTCGAAACGGGGTGCCTCGTGTTCTTCGTCGGCGAACTCGTCGTACGGCTGCGCCGCGCCGGCTGGAACCCGGCCCGGTTTGTGCGTCAACCGTGGACCGTATTCGACGTGGTGGTAATCGGGTTGGCTCTGTTGCCGATACTGGGTGCGGATACGTCGCTGCTGAGGCTGGCCAGACCCTCGCGGATGGTCCACTGGCTCCGACACGTCAGCGGTCTACAGGCGGTCAGGCTTGTGCCCTGGTTGGCATCGTGAACAGCATCACGATGTCGAAGGTGTTCGCCGCCGTGGCTCAAGGATTGGAGAAGACATGAACTCGGACGCCAGGAGGCTCTTTGCGGTATCGGCTATCGCGTTAGCGGCGGCTGGCATGGTTGGCTGCAGTATCCCGACCGACACTGGGCAGCAACACACGACGGTTCCAGTGCCGAGTACTACCACGCCACCACTGCAATCGCGTTACGCTGCTGTCCGGTTTCCGCAGGGGTCGACGGTGCGCTATGAGACCGTCCGTAACCCATATGGCGGGTACGCCAACGATCTGGAAATCTGGACCGCGTGACCAGGCACGATAGCTTCGTTTTCGGGGTGTCATCGGCGTAGCTGGACGTGCAACTGTCGTCAGGGTTGTCGTCAGAAATTTCGTCAGTAATCCCTACGTCGCGACAACGTCGGGTGCCGCAACCGCCACGGACTGGCACCGCGCCGGTACCGATATTGAGGCCGGGCGCGCGACGGTTGACCTACTCGATGCGAACGAGACGACTTGGGCGTTTGCCGCCGTTGATCGCATTGGGTCCGTTAAGAATCGGCAGGTCAAACGGTTGGCGACGTTGGCGAGTGGGGAGTGTTGTCGAAGCTAATGCGGACGGATTGCGGACGCGGGCACATTTGTGCGACTCCCCACGGAGAGAGCGGGCCGCTGGCCGTGCGAGGCGGCATGAATCCTCGTTCGGGGACTGAGGCTGGCCGCCCTACTTCACCTTGATCTATCTCGGCAACGAGTACGAGTTCGGAAGCATGTTGGACGCTCAGCAGGCCGCCGCGCTGGCCAACCTGGCCTGCTTACCCCGTCCAGTAGTGAGGAAGCCCATCAGCGCGCCGGCGGCACCGATGACGTCCCCAGCGTGACCGAGGCAAGCCGGTGGCCGTTGAATCTCGGCGGCGAACGCGATTGGAGTTTCGTGTCCCAGCCGGACCCGCGGCTTCATGGGCGCTCGATCCCGTTTTCGATGGGCAAAGTGCTGGGCGGCGGGTCAAGCATCAATTTGATGATGTGGGCGCGCGCACACCCCAGCGACTGGGAGCACTTCGCATCCGAATCCGGTGAACCGGCCTGGGGATATGAGCCGGTCCTGGACCTGTACCGACAAATCGAGGATTGGCATGGCATCGGCGAGCCGGATCATCGAGGCAGGGGCGGACCGGTGTTCGTGCAGCCGGCACCCGACGTGCGTGCGCTCGCCACGGCAACAGTGGAGGCGGCCAGGGCGATAGGGATTCCGATCCACCAAAGTCCCAATGGCCGCAACAGCACTGCTCGGCCAGGAATTCGGCCAACCGTGCGTTCCGTTTGGGCGAACCGAGCATTCGACTGTGGGAAGCTAACGACATGGGCGGGTCAGCACCGACCAAGAAAGTGCGGGTAGTGGTGGGCGACGACCACCCTATCTACCGCGAGGGCTTGGTACGGGCGCTATCGTTGAGCGGCTCGGCGGACGTGATCGGCGAAGCCGATGATGGTGTGAGCGCACTGGAGTTGATCAAGACCCATCGACCCGATGTCGCGCTGCTCGACTACCAAATGCCCGGGATGGATGGCGTGGAGGTGGCCGCCGCGGTACAGCGCGACGAGCTGCCGACCCGCGTGTTGTTGCTGTCGGCGCATGACGAATCGGCGATTGTGTACCAGGCACTGCAACGGGGCGCGGCCGGGTTCCTACAGAAGGAGTCGACGCGGAGCGAGATCGTCAAGGCCGTGCTCGACTGCGCCAAGGGTCGCGATGTGGTGTCGCCCGCCCTTGTTGCGGGCCTGGCCGGGGAGATCCGCCGGCGCGCCGAACCCAGCGCACCCGTGCTCAGTGCACGCGAGCGCGAGGTGCTCATTCGCATCGCGCGTGGTCAGAGCATCCCGGCGATCGCAGCGGACCTGTACGTGGCACCGTCCACGGTCAAGACCCATGTGCAACGCCTGTACGAGAAACTCGGCGTCAGTGATCGCGAGCGGCTGTTGCCGAGGCGATGCGGCAGCGGCTGCTGGAATAGCGCCGTTATCGGGCAGCCGGTGCTCGGCTCGGCCGATCTGCCAAGCAGCGACCTTCCGGCTGACATAGGCATGATCGACGACGTCCGGCGGCATCGGTTCCTTCGCCGACTAGTCCCCCGCTTGTCGGACAGCGCGGTAATGCCGGTCATGCCACCGGCAGCTTAATCGCCGAATTCGTAGCGAGTGTCGGCAAGCAAGCTCGCCACAGTGTCGACCGGGATGAAATTTAGGGGGGCCGAAAGCGGGGAACCGCGGTGTCTGAGTGCAAGCCTCACATCGCCGTCGTGGGCGGCGGTACGCACCGGCGTCCCAGCGCAGATTTTCGCGGCGCTCAGCGTTTGGCTGTCATCAACTTCAGGCATCATGAAACCTCCACGTTGTCTCAGATATAGCCGTACGAAATCGAACGGCGTTATCCGCTCTCAGTCCGATGTGCTGATCAGTTCAGAGACCTTCAAATGGCGAGCCGGGGATTCATCGGAGTCAGCTGCGATGCGCCCGCCAGGGTAATCACGTTGGGCCCGAATTCGGCGCCGTCTGCGGGTTGCCGCAGCGGTATTGAGATTGTTACCTGCGTTCCAGGGAAGTTTGCACGCACGTCGAAATGCCCGCCGCATAGCGAGAACCTTGGCGCGAATCGATGCCAGGCCGATGTGACCGCTTTCAACGCTTCGACTTAGGCTCGCAGGTGAGATACCCACTCCGTCATCAGCGATTCGTAAGAAGGCTAGCCCCGGCTTGCGTCTTAGCTCGATATAAACGTTGTGTGCGTGGGCATGCTTAATGGCGTTCGCTAAAATCTCCCGCGCCGCTCCATAAAGAACGTGATCCGCGCCGGTGCGTAGGGCGTCCGGCCATGTCCGTGACTCAAGGTTAACTGCGAGTTCTGTACGGGTGATAATACTATCGGTTAGCTGTGTGATCGCCGATTTCAATCCAGCCCGCGCTAAGACCTCTGGATGCAGTTCCCTCACAACGTCACGGAGTAAATACGAAATTCTGCAAGCGATGATTCGACTCGGTACACGGCGACAATTGAGCCAGACGCACTTCTCTTCAGAATCTTGGCGCGCGGCCAGAACGTACTGAAGAGCACCATCGTGCAGGCGCTCGGAGAGGGTTTCCCGCTCGCGCTTTTCGAGTCCGAGGAGCTCGTCCAGCAATTGCGTGCGTTGCCGCGCCAAGTCCCGAATCATGTCTACTCGAGACCGCTGAATACGCGACAATGCTACGGAGCCGGCGGCAAGGGCGGCCAACACGGTGGCGCTCAAGAGAATCGATGTCCACGGCTCCTGGTTGGCGGACTTAGTGATCCAGCTTACGGCAACAAGTGCGGATACAGTGGGAATGGCCATTGCAGCGCTGATGTCCGGGTTTAATTGCGCCGCGGCGACCAACGGGATCAGGAAGAGCCCATTCCTCAAGACGTCCGACGTCCAGCTCTCCGGTGATGTAATTCCCGTCAACACCGAAAGAATGGATACAATGCAACGGAGGTTGTTGGGTCTCGTAGAACTTGAGGTGGCGGTTTGCTCGAGATTGCGTGTGGTAGGTGTCGGGCGTTGCTAAGATACGCGAACAGCAAGGGGACGCGTGAAGAAGAGTAGCTAGATCTAGTCGTGGACGCGAGCGCTATCTGCAGTGCGTCAGTGTGGCGATGAGGAGATGCAGAGAACATGCACGAGGGGCTTTTGGCTCTGGCGTGGGTGCGGGCTTGCAGGTGATGGTGGTGTTGATGGAGGCTGACGTGAGCGCGCTGGCGGGCGAAGGGCAAGAATGAGCGACGCGGACGGCGGTGCCACGGCGTGAGCGCGGGTCGGTGACTGGGCGGGCGGCGGGTGGCGATCACGCTCTCGGGTGCGGGCGGTTGGCGGGTTGGTGAGCTGCTGATCGCGTGTATGAGCTGTTCAGCTCGACTGAGATTCTGGGCAAGATGGCGATGGAGAAGATGCTGGCTGGGCTCTCGACGCCGCTACGGTCGGGCTCGAGCGGTCGGTGAGCAGGTAGATGAATTGCTCTGCGACAAGCAAGTCGGCGGTCTCGCGCAAGTTTGTGGCGATGACGAAACGCTCTGGCTGAGCTTTTGTCGCGGGATCTGTCCGGGCTGTACTGGTGGCGTTGATGATCGACGGGGTGCACTTCGCTGAGTGTGCTGTGTGTGGCGCTCGGTATCGGCATTGACGGGGTCAAGCACGCTGGCGCTGGTGGAGGGCTCGACTGAGAACGCGACTTGGTGCGGTCTGCTGGTCGACCTGCGTGAGCGGGGCCTGGACGTCACGCTCGATGCTGGTGTGCCTGGACGGGTAGAAGGCGCTGCGCAAGGCGTCCTCGACGTGCTGGAGCGCTCAGTGATCTAACGCTGCCAACTGCACAAGGTTCGGAACGTGAAAGATCATCTGCCGCGACGTCTCAGTCCACTGTCGGCCGGAAGATGACAGACGCCTACCATGCCGGATCGGCGCTGGAGGCCGAGGCGCGTTGCTGGCTCTGGCCACCGAACTCGACGCACCACGGGGCGGCGGCCAGCTGCGTGAGGGCCTCGACGAGACGCTCACGTGCTGCGACTGGGCGTGCCACCACTTGGCTCGCACGCTGCGCTCGACCAACTGCATCGAGTCGATGATCTCGTCTGCCGCGAACACGCGGGCAACGTCAAACGCTGGCGGGACGGGCAGATGGCGCTGCGCTGGTGTGCGCCGGGATGGTCGAGGCCGGCAAGCAGTTCCGCGTGTGAACGGTCACCTGCACCTACCGACGCTCCGCACAGCTCTCGAGCGCCAGACCGCCGAACCTGTCGGACCCGTCGTGCACAATGACGAAGTGAGCGCAGCCTGATGCTCACGCAACGACACCGAAGTTAGATGGAACCTGGGACATCCTCATCGCAACGTCGGCGCCGAGCACTAGGAGAGTCACAAGCTTTTTGGTGTGTATAACTGCGCGGACCGTAAGCCGCAGCGTCCAGACACTCCAAGCATGCGACGATCAATACGTAAGCGGCCAGAATGAATGCACAGATCGATTTATTACTGTTTGAAGATTCGAACAGTAAAGTGATTGTGACAAAGACGATTAATACGGCGCGTAGGGCCCATTGCAACAGAGCACCGAGAAAAATATGCCGCTCCGAGCCTTGCGGAGGCGCAAGTATGATAGGTGGCGCGCTGACAACGTTCGACATGCGCGACTCCTGTCCCACCAGATGGGCGAAGTATATAACTGCACTACCCAGCATGGGACGGCGAACCCGGATTTGTCAGGAGGCCCCAGCGTGACACGGCCACGAGCTGGCGACCGGAGGCGCAATGCAGGCTTGGATGCTGTGGGGCTGGGTCTGAGGTGCGGTGAGGCCGCTAGCGAGCCAGCCGCATCTGAAGGGTAGCCGTGGCCACTCTGCTGCGCCCGTGACGGGCGTCCCGGTTCTGGGGTGACTGGCGTCGCCCAATCGGGGGACATCTGAATTCAGGATCGGGGGACCCCGGCGTCAGCCTCCGGTGGACCGTGATTCACCCGGTGCAGTGGCCGGACAGCGGACAGACAGGCAGGCAGCGCGCAGCAATGCTGCTACTAGTGACGAAAAATTTTTTTTTTTTTTTTTTTTGACGAAAAGTGGAAGGACCCCTGAAAATGATCACGAAGCCGGAACAGTCAGCAGCTCTTCGATTGTCAGAGGAGCGCAGTATCAGATTTCACCACCGCCGCGCTGTGGTGGACGCTCTCAGGTTTTTCGACTTCCCCACCGGCACGCCGCTAGACGTTCTTATCGAAATCCAGCGGACGGGGGTCAAAGCGGCCTTCACCCTCCCTGATGGGCGCAGATACGTCATCAATCGCAGCGCCGACCAAGTGTAGCCGTGCAGCTCTTGTTGACCTGTTCAACAACATGCACACCTGGTGTCGCTGAGCCGTCCGCTCGGGAAGAGGTAGCCGTCGGAGTCCTGGTGGGCGAGGTCGCCGGTGCGCAGCCAGCCTGTGGTGACGTTCTGGGTGGTGTTCACCCACAACTCGCCGACCGTTCCGCTCTCGACGTCGTCTCCGGTGTCGGGGTCCACCACTCGCACGTCGACTCCGGGCAGCGGCCGGCCGACGGATCCCGCGCGGGCGGGATCCCGGTGATCGGCGGGCATCAGCGTCGTATAGGCACCGAGGGTCTCCGTTTGACCGAAGACGTTGGCGAAAGCCACGTGTGGGAGCGCAGCCATTGCACGGCGCACCAAACTGACGGGTGCGGCGGCGGCCCCGTAGGCGATGGCGACCAAAGACGACAAGTCGGCGCCGGCGAAGTCGGGATGGTCGAGGATGCGCTGCAGCATCGTGGGAACCAGGAATGTGGTGGTCACCCGATGCTCGGACACCAGGCGCAACCACTCGCCGGCGTCAAATCGCTTCTGTACCACCGACGTATTGCCCGAATACAAACTGCCGAGCGTGCCCAGTGCGCCCCCGACATGGAAGAACGGAACGCACATCATCCCCACCGAGGGTTTGGCGTCGGCCCGGAACGGTGCCGCCATCCCCTTGATCCGCCTTGTCAGCTGCCGGCCGCTGATGCCGACGGCCTTCGGGAGTCCCGTTGTCCCGCTGGTGAACAGGACCAAGGCCTCGCGGTCAGCGTCGTCGCCGGGCGGCGCTGACGAACCGGCGCCCTCCAGCAGATCGGCGCCAGTCACTACCGTCGGCGTACCGGCCTCGCGGAGCCGGTCGACGGACGGCTCCCCCGCGACGGCCACCCCGGCACAGCCCGCGCTCGCCAACAGCCCGTGGAGCTCGGGCGGGGTCAGCGCGGGATTCATCAGCGCGGCCGCGGCACCGATGCGCGCCGCGCCCAGCACAGCCGCGATCGAGAGCACACTTCCGCCGTCGACGACGGCGACGCGTTGGCCGGGCACCACGCCGCGGTCGGCCAATCCGGCGGCGCACTGACGCACGGTGGCCGCCAGCTCGCCGTAAGCGAGCGAGCGCCCCTCGATGATGAGCGCGACGCGAGCGGGATCGCCCGTCGCGGCGGCCTCGAGCATCGTTCCGATATTCACGGTGCGGCTCAGTACAGGGGTGACCAGGCGGAGGTGCGCAGCAGCCGACTGGTCCACTGGTCCCGCAGCTCGAGGGCGTCGTGCATCCAGGTCCCCGGCGCGCGGTATTCGGGGGGAATCCGGGTCCGGAGCAGTGCGAGCAGCTGTTCGGGCCTTTGAATGCGTTGCATCAGGATGACCTCGCGGTGAAGGTGGCTGCCCAGGGCGGGCTGGAAAGCCGCCTGGATCACCAGCATCGACGACGGCCGCTGGAGGCTTTGGGCATACACGTCGCCGCTGCGATCGATGTATTCCTCGAACTTCCCCGGGTAGGGCCGCATGGTGTCTTCCATGTAGAGGCTGAGTTCGTGCTCCCGACCGTCGATCGGCACCTCCCGCAACGGCATGTCGTGGAGCGGCGACCACGGCAGTGGCGCCAGCAGCTTGGCCTCGACGTCGTAGCGCAGTTCGTCCAGCCCGCGCATCCACGTCTGCAGATCACCCTGTTGCACCCGGAGCGCAAGGCGCTCCCACGCCGCCCCGTCCCGAAGCGCGGTCACGGTCACGACGGTGTAGGACGGGCCGCTGCCCTGGGCGTGGTCGGCGTACCAGAGCAGCCGGGCGTCATCACCGGCGGCGAGCATGGGCATCCAGCCCTGCCGGAACGCGGCCTCGAAGTCGTCCTCGCGGCGGCCGCGCACCTTGTGCACCTCGTGCATGAACAGCATGCCGAGACCTCCCACCGACGGCGCTCTGCCTTGAACGCCCTCGTCCAACGGACGCTAACCCCGACCGGTTGCCGTGTCCATGGGCGGTTCACCGTGCGGTTCTGAGCACCCTGGACAGCCGCGGTGCGAACTGGTTTGCTCGACTCAGTAATTACCTCACCGGGCAGGAGTCGCCGATGGCCCGTCTCGACGTGCCGGATGGCCCGGGCGGCGAAGCCGCCATGATCTGGACGCTACGGCCGCAACTCGGCGACATGGTGGAGCGGATGATCCGCGGCGCATACCAGCAGAGCATCCTGCCGGCCGACGAGCGGGAACTGGCCAGGATGCGCATCGCTCAGATCAACGACTGCGTCGCCTGCTCGGGCTTTCGTGCCCAGTCCGTGCTGGACGCCGGCGTCGCGCCGGAGCTCTACGACAACGTCGCCGCGTACGCCAGCTACCCGGGCTACACGCCGCGCCAGCGGCTTGCCATCGAGTACGCCGAGCGCTTCGTCACCGATCATGCGTCGCTGGACGACGCCTTCTTCGGGCGGCTGCGGGAGTCGTTCTCCGACGCCGAGATCCTCGATCTCACCCTCTGCGTGGCGGTGTTTCTGGGGCTGGGGCGCTCATTGACCGTGTTGGGCGTCGATCAGTCCTGCGCAATCGATCTCTAGTGAGGAACACCGGATGGACCTGGCCACGGTCGACGAATTGCTGACGACGACGCGGTCGGTGCGCAAGCGCCTCGACCTGAACCGGCCGGTCGGTCGCGAGGTGATTCTCGAATGCATCCGGCTGGCGATGCAGGCGCCCACCGCGAGCAACACGCAGGACTGGCGCTGGCTGGTGATCACCGATTCCGACAAGCGCGCCGCGATCGCCGAGATCTACCGCAGCGTCGGCGCCGAATATCTGGCGTACGCCGCCAAGGACACGTCCGACCCGCAGACCCAGCGGGTGTACGCCAGCGCGCTGAGCCTGACCGACACGCTGGGCAAGGTTCCCGTGCATGTGATCCCGTGCCTGGCGAACCGCATCGACAACTCCAGCCTGTTGACCGCCGCGTCGGCCTGGGCGTCGATCATCCCGGCCGGCTGGAGCTTCATGCTCGCCCTGCGGTCCCGGGGGCTGGGATCGGTGTGGACGACGATGCATCTGGCCAAGGAACGAGAGGTGGCCGAGTTGCTCGGCATCCCGGACACGGTCACGCAGGCCGCGCTGTTCCCGGTGGCCTACACGATCGGCACCGACTTCCGGCCGGCCGCGCGGCCGCCGGCGGAAACCGTGACGTTCTGGGATAGCTGGGGAGACGGCTGATGCAGAGCTACACCGTCCGATTTCACGTCGATGCGCCACCGGCGAAGGTGTGGCGGGTGCTGCATCCGCCCGCGCCTCCCGACGCGCCGCGGCCGCGGGTCCTCAAATGGCCCAACGGCAGCATGGAGATTCTCAACGAGGGTAACGAAGCCGGCGAGGGTCTGGTCCGCACCTGCATCTACGAAGTGCCCAAGTACCTGCTGTCGGGCGGCAGGGCGCGGTCGTGGGAAACCGTCACCGAGGCCGAAACCAACAAGCTGTCGCGCTATGTGGCCGTCGGCGCGCCGCTGTGGTCCCGGGCCGAGGGCTACCACCAACTCGAGGAGCAGCCGGACGGGACCACCGTGCTGACCTTCCACGAGACCTACCACGCCTACAACCCGGTGCTGCGGTTCCTTCTCGAACGGCCGGTGCACGCCAGGATTTCTCGCGACAACCTCAAAACGTACGAGCATGCGCTCGGCTATGCCGGCCGCGTGCGGCGGCTGACTTAGGGTTCGTTAGGCGCCGTGACCACGGGCTACACGTTGGGGGACGGCGGCCGCCGGATGCCGCCTTACGTGAATTAGGCTGCTCAGCCCGGTACGCTGGCGTGCTATGGGGTTTGAGGCTGGTGTACCTACCGCGGCGAGGTTGGCCGTCGCGGGACTGATGATCGCGGGCTGGGCGGCCTCGCCGGGCGTTGCGGCGGCCGATCCCGACCAGACGCCGCCGCCGTCACCGTCGCCGGCAGCCTCGCCGGGAGATCCGCCGGAATCGGGACCGAAGACATCCATCGACAAGGACGGCATCTACAACGTCGGGACCGACATCGCGCCGGGCATTTACAGCTCGGGCGGACCCGTGGCCAACGGCACCTGCTACTGGAAGCGGACGGGCAATCCCGACGGCAACCTCATCGACAACTCCATGAGCAAGAAGCCCCAGGTGGTGCAGATCGACCCGACCGACAAGGCGTTCAAGACGTCGGGCTGTCAGCCCTGGGAGCTGACCCCGGACGCCACCCTTCCGCCTAACACGCCGCCCGCCGGTGTGCAGGGCGCGCTCGGCATCCTCAACGGGTTGCTCGGCGGCCAGGGCGGACAGCAGCCTCCTCCGCCTCCTCCCCATTCCTGACGGGACCTGACGGAAGCCGACCGCAACCCCGCGGTCCGTCTTTTCGCTACGGTGGCGCCGTGGCCCGTGCGCAACAGATCGTCGTCGTCGGTGCCGGAGTCAGCGGCCTGACGTCGGCCGTGTGCCTGGCCGAGGCCGGCTGGCCGGTGCGGGTCTGGACGGCTGCCCTGCCACAGCAGACGACCTCGATGGTGGCGGGCGCGGTGTGGCTGCCGCCGCGGCCGGCGGAACGTGCCAGCGACACGCTGGATTGGACCGAGCACTCGCTGCGGGTCTTCGGCGAACTCGCCAACGATCCCGGCTCCGGCGTCCAACTGGCGCCGGCGATGGCTGTCGGCGAATTGACTGCGGCCGAGGCGATGTCGTCCGCCGCGGCATTGATCCCCGACCTGCGGCCGGCGGGCCCCACGGACCTCCCGGACGGTTTCGGCAACGGCTTCCGCGCCACGCTGCCGATGATCGACATGCCGCAGTATCTCGACTATCTGACGCGGCGGCTGGCCGCGGCCGGCTGCGAAATCGAGGAGCATCCGGTGCGGTCACTGGCCGAGGCCGCCGACGCCGCGCCGATCGTGGTCAACTGCGCCGGCCTCGCCGCGGGATCGCTGACCGGCGACGACACCCTGCGCCCGCTGTTCGGGCAGCACGTCGTGCTCACCAATCCCGGTCTGCGGCAACTGTTTCTGGAAATCAACGGCGGCCCGGAATGGACCTGCTACTTCCCCCATCCGCGGCGTGTGGTGTGCGGCGGCATCAGCGTCCCCGGCCGCTGGGACACCACCGCGGACCCCGACGTGACCGAAAGAATCCTGCGTCGCTGCCGCCAGATCGAGCCGCGGCTGGCCGAAGCCGAGGTGATCGAGACCATCACCGGGCTGCGTCCCGACCGCCCGTCGGTGCGGGTGGAGGCCGAACCGCTCGGGCCCGCGCGTTGCATCCACAACTATGGCCACGGCGGCAATGGTGTGACCTTGTCCTGGGGGTGCGCGCGTAGTGTGGTGCGCCTGGTCGGCCAGACGGAGGCGTGATGAGCATCGACTACCGGCTGCACGCTCACATCGCCACCATCACGATCAACCGTCCCGAGACGCGCAACTCGCTGGACATGGAGCATTTCCGCGACCTGGCCCACGCCTGGGCGGCGTTCCGTGACGACAGCAACGCGTGGGTAGCGGTGATCACCGGCGTCGGCCGGGACTTCTGCACCGGTGCCGACCTGAAGAAGTTCATCCCGGAACTGACCGGTGAGCTACCCAAACCCGACGGTTGGAACAAGGACGACGCCATTCACGCCGTCTTGCATCGCTTCCCGGTCTACAAGCCGATCATCGCCGCGGTCAACGGCACCTGCGTCGCCGGCGGCTTCGAGATGCTGACCTCCACCGACATCCGGGTGGCGGTCCCCGACGCACGCTTCGCGGTGATGGAGCCCAAGCGCGGTCTGTTCGCCGGCGGCGGGACCACCGTGCGGTTGCCGCGCCAGATGCCCTACCCGTTGGCGATGGAGCTCCTGCTGACCGCCGACATGGTGGACGCGGGCCAAGCAGTGGCCATGGGACTGATCAACCGGGTGGTCCCGGCCGAGCGGCTGATGGATACCGCGTACGACTATGCGGACCGGATCGCGGCCAACGCACCGCTCGCGGTCGCCGCGACCAAACAGTCAGCCGTGGAAGGGCTGGCGCTCGCTCTCGAATCGGCGTACGACAACGAAACCCGGCACAGCGACCGCGTTTTCGCGACGGAGGACGCCAAAGAAGGCCCGCGCGCGTTCGCCGAGAAGCGACCACCGCGGTGGCAGGCCCGCTGAGCTCTAAGTCAGGGTGCGGCGGCCGACGTCCCGAATAGCCAACGACAGCACCCAGCTCACCAGGGACAACACGATCGCGGCCCAAATCGCCGTCCACCAGAAATGGTCGATCTGCAGTCCCCAGTGGGTGGTGTGCGCCGTGATCCACGCGGTGATCCACAACATCAGCGCGTTGATCACGACATGGAACAACCCAAGGGTCAGGATGTACAGCGGGATCGAGAGGAACTGCACGATCGGCTTGATGAACGCGTTGACCAGACCGAAGATCACCGCGACGACGAAGATGATGCCGGCCCGCTGCAGCTTGGTGTCACCGCCTACGAAGCTCATCCCGTGCACGAAGAGTGTGACTAGCCATAGCGCAAATCCGGTCAATGCGGCGCGAAGCAGGAAGGGGCCCATATCGAAAGATCCTGCCACCGCGCGTGCTCGAATGTCAGGGGTTAGTCCAGGTTGTAGAAGCGCTGCGCGTTGCGCCCGCCGATCTTTTCCCGAGCCTCTTCGCTGATGTCGGTCCGCGTTCGCAGGTGCTTGGTGCTTTCCGGCCATTCGCCGTCCCAGTGCGGGTAGTCGCTGGCGAACATGATGAAGTCGGCGCCGAGCACGTCGATCACCCCGGGCAGGATCGGTTCTTCGGGCTCGCACGTCACCCAGATGTTGCCCGCGGACAGGTACTCGTGCGGGTCGCGGCGCCAGCCGCGTTCGACCCAGTCGCCTCGCTTCTCGTAGTGCTCGTGCAAACGATCCATGAAGAACGGGACCCAACCCGCGCCCGCCTCGAGGAAGGCGACCCGCAACTGTGGGTGGCGCTCGAAGACGCCGCCGGAGACCAGCGCCGTCATCGCCGTCATCTGGTCGAACGGGAAACTGATGCAGTGCACCTGGATGTAGTTGGTGAACCGGTCCACACCGATCTTCGGCAGGTGAATGCCCGGTGCGCCATGAATGCCCAGCGGCATCTCCAGCTCGACCGCGGCGGCGTAGAAGGGGTCGAGGTCGGGGTGGTCGAGGTTGCGGGTCTTGAGCGCCGGCGGGACCAGAGTCGCCACCAGCCCAAGGTCTTTCGCTTCGGTCATGACGTCGATCGCCGCCTGCCCATGCTCGATCGGGGTGACCGCGACGCCTCGTAGCCGGCCGCCCGACGGGGCGCAGTAATCCGCGATCCACTGGTTGTAGAGCCGGGCGAACCCGGCGGCGAACTCGGGGTCCTCGAGGCTGGGCGCGCACAGGCCGAGACTCGGATATAGCACCATGGTGTCGATGTGGTCGCGATCGGCGTCGCCCAGCACGCCTTCGGTCGATCGGCAGTTGATGTCCGGCGCCTTGCTGATGCCGTGCTCGGGCGGGCAACCGGCACCCGGTCCTTGATCCTCCGGATAGTTGCGGCCTTCGAACGTCAACCGCAGGCGCCCGTCGGTGCTGGGCTTGACGTGCTGCGGCCAGCGTTTGATCGCTTCGATTGCCAGCGAGGAGTTCTCGGCGACGTGTCCGTCGGCGTCGATGATGCGCATGTATTCGCAACTTACTCTCGCGGATTGCATGTTGAAACGGCTCGCGTTGCGGTGCCCGGTAGGCCACGATGCTGACGTGACCACACAACGGTTGACCGCCGATCAGCGGAACTCGTTCATCGCGGCGTTGTTGGGCTGGACGATGGACGCCTTCGATTACTTCATCGTCGTGCTCGTCTACGCCGACATCGCAAAGACTTTCCACCACAGCAAAGCCGAGGTCGCGTTCGTCACCACCGCCACCCTGGTCATGCGCCCCGTCGGCGCGCTGCTGTTCGGGCTGTGGGCCGACCGCGTCGGTCGGCGGCTGCCACTGATAGTGGACGTGATGTTCTACTCCGTGGTCGGCTTCCTGTGCGCGTTCGCGCCCAACTTCACCGTGCTGGTGATCCTGCGGCTGCTGTACGGCATCGGCATGGGCGGTGAATGGGGCCTGGGCGCCGCGCTCGCCATGGAGAAGGTCCCCGTCGAGCGACGCGGCTTCTTCTCCGGGCTGCTGCAGGAGGGCTACGCGTTCGGCTACCTGTTGGCGAGCGTCGCCTCGCTGGTGGTGATGAATTGGCTGGGGTTGTCGTGGCGGTGGCTCTTCGCTCTGAGCATCATCCCCGCGCTGGTCAGCCTGATCATCCGCTACCGGGTGGAGGAGTCCGAGGTCTGGGAAGCGGCGCAGGACCAGATGAAGCTCACCAGCACCAGGATCCGCGACGTGTTGCGCGACGGTGCGATCATCCGGCGGTTCTTCTACCTGGTGCTGCTGATGACGGCCTTCAACTGGATGAGCCACGGCACTCAGGACGTCTACCCGACCTTCTTGACGTCGACCGCCAACCACGGCGCCGCCCTGTCCAGCGCGACGGTCAAGTGGATCGTCATCGTCTACAACCTCGGCGCCATCATTGGAGGCCTGTTCTTCGGCACGCTGTCGCAGCGCTTCAGCCGCCGCTACACCATCATCTTCTGCGCGCTGTTGGGACTGCCGATCGTTCCGCTGTTCGCCTACTCACGCACGGCGGCGATGCTGTGTCTCGGTTCGTTCCTGATGCAGCTGTGCGTGCAGGGCGCGTGGGGCGTGATCCCGGCCCACCTGACCGAGATGTCGCCGGACGCCATCCGTGGCCTCTACCCCGGCGTGACCTACCAGCTCGGAAATCTGCTGGCCGCGTTCAACCTGCCCATCCAGGAACGGCTGGCCGAGTCGCACGGCTATCCCTTCGCCTTGGCGGCGACGATCGTGCCGGTGCTGATCGCCGTGGCGTTGCTGACGCTGATCGGCAAGGACGCCACGGGCATTCGCTTCGGTACCGCCGAAAGCGCTTTCCTGCCAACCGAAGTGACGTGAGTTTATTCGGCGACATTGAGCAGGCGCCGCAGCAGGTGCATCGCCACCGTCGTCGAGCGCTCCCGGATATCCGAGCGGTTGCCTGGCAGCCGCAACGTGCGGGTGTCCTTGCGGCCGTCCGCGAGCCTTACGGTGAAACAGACGGTGCCGACGGGTTTTTCGGGGTGCCGCCGCCCGGGCCGGCGATTCCGGTGATCGCGACGGCGGTGTCGGCGCCGAAACGGTGGAGCGCGCCGGCCGCCATCGCCTCGGCCACCGGCTCGGACACCGCGCCGTGGGCCTCGATCAGCGCCGGGTCGACGCCAAGCAGTTCGGCTTTCGCCTCGTTCGAGTAGGCCACCACCCCGCCGGCCACGTAGTCCGACGAACCGGGCCGGTCGGTCAGTCGCGCCGCCAGCAGCCCCGCGGTGCACGATTCGGCCGTCGCGATCCGGCGGCCGGCCAGCGCCTGGGCGACCAGATCGTCCACCGAGGAACCATCTTCGGAGAACAGCTGCTGAGAGTGTCGGTCGCGCACCAGCTGCGTCAGCTTCGCGTAGCTGGCGGCGGCGTCCGGCTCGTAGCGCGTGACCATCTCGATTTCGCCCCGCCGCAAGCAGGTGGTGATCTCGAGCGACTCGAAGCCGGGTACCGACGTCTCGGCGTCGCGCAGCGTCTCCGCCAGACCCGATTCGGGCAGCCCGAACATTCGCACGGTTTCCTGCCGATAGAGCGTCCGGCCGGCGATCGCCTGCTGCGCCGCAGGCGTCTCGATGGCCCGGCGCCACATCGGCTGCAGCTCCCGCGGCGGCCCCGGAAGCACGATGACCGTCGGGTTGCCGGGGACTACCACGCCGGGCGCGGTGCCGACCGGGTCGAGCACTTGCGATCCGGCGGGAATCATCGCCTGTTTGCGGTTGGCCGCGCGCACTGCGTCGAAGTCGACGCCCTCGAAGCGCGCCATCATTTTCTTGAGGATGTTCGCGATCTTGTTCTCGGTCTCGTCGTCCAACACCAGCTCGCGGCCGCAGAACCGCGCCACCACCTCGACGGTCATGTCGTCGGCCGTTGGGCCCAGGCCACCGCTGGTGACGATCAGGTCCATGCCCTGGTCGGCCAGGAAGCGCAACTGCGCCTCGATGTCGGCGGGCCGGTCTCCACAGATCGTGATGTGGGCCAACTCGACGCCCAGCTCCAACAGGCGGTCGGCGATCCACGGGCCGTTTGCGTCCTGGATGCGCCCGGTGAGGACTTCGGTTCCGGTGACGACGATGCCTGCGCGTGCGCTCACCGCCATGAGCCTACTGGCCGCGCTGGGAGACAATGAGCCAATGATCGAGGTGGAGGTTCTGCAGGCGGACGTCACCAAGCTCGAACTCGACGCGATCACCAATGCGGCCAACACACAACTGCGGCACGGTGGCGGTGTCGCCGCGGCCATTGCCCGCGCCGGCGGCCCGGAAGTGCAGCGCGAATCGACCGAGAAGGCGCCGATCGGGCTCGGGGACGCCGTCGAGACCACGGCCGGCGACATGCCGGCGCGCTATGTCATCCACGCCGCGACCATGGAACTCGGCGGCCCGACCTCGGCGGAGATCATCGCGCGGGCCGTCACCGCCACGCTGCGGAAGGCCGACGAGCTCGGCTGCCGCACGCTGGGTCTGGTGGCCTTCGGTACCGGCGTCGGCGGCTTCCCGCTCGACGAGGCGGCGCGGCTGATGGTCGACGCCGTCCGGCAACACCAGGCGAAGTCGTTAGAGAAGGTGGTGTTCGCGGTCCACGGCGACGCGGCCGAGCGCGCCTTCCGGGAAGCCGTTGTTCAGGGCTGACCGCCCTCGAGGTAGCGCTCGACGGAGGCGACCTTCTGCGTCATCGCGTCGCTGACTCCGGACCGCCAGTCCGCCTTGATCACGGTGCTGACCCGGGGCGCGCGAGCGGCCACCGACTCGACCGCGCGCTGCACAACCGCCATCACTTCTTCCCAGGTTTCGCCCTCGATCACCGTGAACATCGAATCCGTCTTGTTGGGCAGGCCGGAATCGCGAACCACCCGAACCGCTTCGGCGACGATCTCGCCGACAGCCTCGCCCACACCCATTGGCGTGACGGAGAACGCGACGAGCACGGACACCCGATGAGCGTACCCAACGTCTTCGGGGCCGGCCTGGCAGCATCAAGGCCCATGCGGGTGTTGGTGCAACGGGTAGCGTGGGCGACGGTGTCGGTCGGCGGCGAAGTGGTGGGCGCCATCCGGCCGGACGGTCAGGGCCTGCTGGCCTTCGTCGGCGTCACCCACAGCGATGACCTCGACAAGGCGCGACGGCTCGCCGAAAAGCTCTGGTATTTACGCATTCTCGCCGACGAACGGTCCGCCGCCGACGTCAACGCGCCGATCCTGATCGTCAGCCAGTTCACCCTGTACGCCGACACCGCCAAGGGTCGACGACCGTCGTGGAACGCGGCCGCTCCAGGCGCGATCGCCGAGCCGCTCGTCGCGGCGTTCGCCGAGGCGTTGCAGCGGATGGGTGCCGAGGTCCAGACCGGGGTGTTCGGCGCGAACATGCAGGTCGAGTTGGTCAATGACGGCCCGGTCACGGTGATTCTCGAGCTCTGACCCCGCGACCGCAGGTACGTTGGATCTGTCGGTTTTCGTAGCCGATTTTGTGCACGGGAGGGGCGACCATGAACCCGACGCCTGAGTTCGGCTCGCTCCGTTCCGACGATGACAACTGGGACATCGTCAGCAGCGTGGGCTACACCGCCTTGCTGGTGGCCGGATGGCGTGCGCTGCATGCGCTGAGCCCGCAGCCGCTGGTCCGCGACGACTACGCCAAGGTCTTCATCGCCGCCTCGCAGGACCCGTATTTGGCGGCCACGCTTGCCAACCCGGGGACCTCCGAAGACGAGATGGCCTTCCCCCGCCTCTACGGCGTGCAGACCCGGTTCTTCGACGACTTCTTCGTCGCCGCCGGCGCCGCGGGCATACGTCAGGCGGTAATCGTCGCCGCCGGGCTGGACTCTCGGGCATATCGGCTCGAATGGCCGCAGGGCACAACCGTTTTCGAGGTCGATCTGCCGAAGGTGCTGGAATTCAAGGCGCGCGTGCTGAACGAGCACGGCGCTGCACCCAAGGCCCGCAGGGTCGAGGTCGCCGCCGATCTGCGCACCGACTGGTCGAGGGCATTGGACGCCGCCGGCTTCGACCCGGAGGGGCCCAGCGCCTGGTCAGTGGAGGGAGTTCTGCCCTACCTGACCGATGAGGCCCAGAACACGCTCTTCACCCGAATCAGCGGACTCAGTGCGCCGGGCAGCCGAATTGCCATTGGTGCGCTGGGGTCCCGGCTGGATCACGAACAGCTCGTGGCCTTGGAGACAGCGCATCCCGGCGTCAACATGTCCGGCGACGTCGATTTCTCCGCCCTCACCTACGAGCCCCAGAAGGATCCCGCGGAACGGCTGGCCGCGCACGGATGGGCGGTCGAACCCGTCCGCAACACGCTGGACCTACAGGCCGGTTATGGGATGACGCCGCCCGACGTCGACGTCAAGATCGACCGTTTCATGCGGTCCCAATACATAACGGCGACGCGGTAGGGGGCTGACCGGCGGAATCGTCCGA
Source organism: uncultured Actinomycetota bacterium (assembly GCA_963850895.1). Classification (GTDB taxonomy): domain Bacteria; phylum Actinomycetota; class Actinomycetes; order Mycobacteriales; family Mycobacteriaceae; genus Mycobacterium. The sequence goes on from CAWKNK010000025.1 coordinate 314,345, forward strand.
CCGATCGTGTGGGGAACGACCAAGGCCGCCGCGGGCCAGTGCGGACCTTGCGCTATCTGGCGAAGCACGTGCGCCGCGACAAAGCCGACAAGAGCTAGGGCGTCAGCAGGATTTTCACGTCGTCGCCCGACCGCGAGGCCGCGGTCGCGTAGCCCTTGGACGCCTCGTCCAACGGCAGCGTCGTGGTGAAGATGCCGTCGACGTCGAGCCGCCCGGACTGCAGCAGCGGGATCAATTCCGGCCAGGTGCGCTGCACCGGCGCTGTCGTCATCCGCAGCGTGATGCTGCGGATCAGGCAACCCAGGGCGTTGAGCGGGAATGGATTCATGTCGTGCACACCGACAACCGAGACGGTGCCTCCCGGCCGCACCGCGTTGAGCGCGTCGGTCAGGGATGCGTCCGTGGCGACGGCATCGATCACCGCGTCGGCGCCGCGGCCCCCGGTGGCGGCGAGGATGGCCTCGACCGCCGGCGCCTTGAGGGGCGTCGCTCCCCACTTGGCGGCACGGTCCAACCGTCCGTCGACCTGATCGACCGCGAAAACCGTTGCAGCGCCCTGGAACAACGCGCTGCGCAGCGAACACAGACCGACAGCGCCCAAGCCAATGACCGCCACGGTGCCCCCGAACGGAATGTCGGCGCGTTGCGCCGCCGCCCAGCCGGTGGCGAGGTTATCGGTGAGCAGCAGCGCCTGTTCGGTGCTGATCGCTTCCGGCATCTTGAGCAGCTGGAAGTCGGCCGCCGGCACGGCCAGCAAATCGGCCTGCGCCCCGCCGAGCACGCCCCCGCCGAAGATCTGGAAGCCGGAGTGGCACATGACCGGATCGCGGGTGGCGCAACCGGCGCAGGCGCCGCACCCGGTCACCGACGACACCATCACGAGGTCGCCCACCTTGACGGTGCGTACCTGCGGGCCTGCTTCGACGACGGTGCCGATCGCTTCATGCCCCAGCGCGATCGGGTCGGGCATCGGGAAATCGGCCTCGTAGAAGTGCAGGTCGGATCCGCAGATGGCGGCGGCGGTGACCTCGACGATCGCGCCATCGGGACCGGGAAGGGCGGGATCGGGCCGAGTGTCAACCCGGATGCTGTGAGGTCCGTCGACGACTACCGTACGCATATTGGCGTGCTCACTTCCTTTGCCGCACAACAAATTGTGACCAGTCGGGCTCGCGGACCTCGGCCCAGTACTCGTTGAGGCGCCACGGACTGACGGTGTGGATCTCTCCGTCGGCGTTCTTGAAGTAGGAGTGTTTGACCGCGGGGTGTGCCCACACCATTTTCTTGATTCGGGTCTGCGTCCGCTCATGCCAATCGGTGGCGGCGTCGGGCTTCGGTTCCAGCGAATGCACGTCCGCCTCCGCCAGCCGCGCCAGGCACTGGTCGATATAGCGCATCTGCAGTTCGGACTGAAAGATCAGGCTGCCCCCGTGGGCGAGGTGGGTCCCGGGCCCGTAGATGATGAAAAAGTTGGGGAACTTCGGGACGGTGATGCCGAGGTAGGCGTACGGCCGGCTCCCCCACATCTCGTGCAGGTCGACCCCGTCGCGGCCGGTGATTTTCAGCGGCCATAACACGTCGGTGTGCCGGAATCCGGTGGCGTACACGATGACGTCGACGTCATGCGTCACACCGTCTTCGGTGACGATGCCGCGGGGGGTGATCTGCCGGATCGGCGTGCGCACCAATTCAACGTTGTCTCGTTGCAGCGTCTGCAGCCAGCTCCCGTTGTCCTGCAGGGTCCGTTTGCCACAGGCGGGATAGTCGGGCATCACCTTGCTCAACAGCTCGTGGGATTCACCGACCTGGCTGGTGATCCACTGGGAGAACATCATCTGGGCGGCGGCGTTGATGTCGCTGACGGCGTGGTCCTGGTCGGCATAGTCCGGGTCGCTTTCCGCGGCGTCCAAACCCTTGTCGGACCCGGGCCAGAGGACAAGGAAGCGGTACCACCGTCCGTAGAACGGCAGGTGGCGCATCGCCCAGCGCATACCCTCGCCGACCTCGTCGTGGTACATCGGGTTCGGGAACATCCACTGCGCCGTCCGCTGAAACACGGTGAGATGCTCCGCATTTGGGGCGATGGCGGGGGCGATCTGGAATCCGCTGGCGCCGGCGCCGACGAGCGCGACTCGCTTGCCGCTCACATCGACGGAGTGATCCCACGCGGCAGAGTGGAACGAAGGGCCCGCGAAGCTATCGGCACCGTCGAATTGGGGAATGTTGGGCCGGTTCAACTGACCGACCGCGGTGATCAGGGCCCGTGCGCGCACCGTGCTCGTCTGGCCCTCGGCGCCGCGCAGCCGAATGCTCCAGGTGGCGTCGTCGTCGACCCATTCGGCGGCCAGCACCTCCGTGTTCCACAGCACGTGCTCACCCAGGTCGTGCTTCGTCATGACCTGAGTGAAATAGTCCTGCAGCTCGTGCTGCTCGGCGAAGAAATGCGTCCAGTCGTTGTTGGGTTCGAAGCTGTAGCAATAGAAGTGGTTTGCCACATCGACGCGGGCACCGGGATAGCTGTTCTCCCACCAGGTTCCGCCCGGCCCGGTGTTCTTCTCCACGATGGTGAAGGGAATGTTGGCCTGCTTGAGCCGGATTCCGGCCAGGATGCCCGATTCGCCGCAGCCGACGACGAGGACGGGAATATCGGCCGCGCTTTCGGCCGGCAGCGCGGGCGGCCGGCGCGGATCGATGCCGTCGAGGTCCATCTCTTCCAAAATGAGGGGCAGGTAGTCGTCGGTCACGTGCTCGCAGGCCGCCCAGTCCATCATTTCCCGAATGAGGTCAAGGCTCAGCGGCTTTGGCTCGGGACAACCGCGGTCCCGATAGTCGGTGATCACCGGCAAGGCCGCCGCGCGGGCTCGGGCCTTGTCCTCCTCGGACATGAACCCCTGAATCTCGTTGAGGAAGATGCCCATCTGCTTGAACTCGCGGATGAATCGCGGGTCGCCGGTGATATGCACGAGCGAAAGCAGCAGCGTCGGGATGCTGACATCCGCCAGGGCGGCTTCGATCTCCGCGGTGGACGTGGTGAACGGATCGCCGGCATAGGCGCTGCGCATCGAGCCGGTCCTTTCGGTGAACGGGGTCCCAATTACGCTACTAAGCGTGTCGTAATTGGCAGCACCACGCTACCCGCTGGCAAGGGAGCGGATCAATAGCCTGATCGCCACGGCGCGTCGTCATGGTCGTCACCATCCGCCAACAGCTTTTCGGGTGGATCATGTCTGCCCACCGGCAAGCAACCTGGGAAACAATGAGTGCACGTCCACGGGTGCGCCCGGTCTAGAGATGGAGAAGCGTCATGGCCTCGTTACTCACGGCCTGCGGCGGGTTCCTGTTCGCCGTCCTATGGATGGATTTGATCTTCGATGTGCAAGTTCTCCGGTTTCGTTCTGCGCCAACCGATCTGCCCGAGGCCGTGCTGGCTTCCATCGCGGGTTACTACCATCGCGCGACGACCACGTCTCGCCCGATGAGCCGGCTGATCGTCGCTGTCATGGTGGTGCTGTTCGGGGCGTTGACCTACGAATCCGCGCGCGGGCAGGACCCCTGGTGGCTTCTGGTGTTGTCGGCCGTCCTCGCGGGGATTCCGATCATGCTGGCTTTGACGCAAACGGTTCCCGACGCGGTACGACTCGGGCGCCGCGCGGACGGTCCACCCGAGCAGACCCGCCTGGCGCGGTCAGTCTGTCGGGATCACCTCGTTTGTGCCGGCTGCATGTTCGCGTTCCTGGTGCTGTGGGTTGCACGCGGTGCGGCAGTGTGAGCGGGCCAAGACGGGTCGTAGTGACGGGTCGTAGTGACAAAATGCAGGTCAGAACCCGCTGGCCACGTCAATGCCGTCCGTACTAAACTAGAACACGTTTCAATTCGGCCGCGTCCCAGGAGTAGGCATGCACACCCCCATTTGCGACGAACTCGGTATCGAGTTTCCGATCTTCGCGTTCACCCACTGTCGTGATGTGGTGGTCGCGGTCAGCAAGGCCGGGGGGTTCGGCGTGCTCGGCGCGGTCGGCTTCACCCCCGAGCAGCTCGAGATCGAGCTCAACTGGATCGACGAGAACATCGGCGACCACCCATACGGGGTCGACATCGTGATCCCCAACAAGTACGAGGGCATGGACTCGCACCTGTCCGCCGAGGAGTTGGCCGACACGTTGCGCAAGATGGTGCCCCAGGAGCACCTGGATTTCGGAAAGAAGATTCTCGCCGACCACGGCGTACCGATCGAGGACAGCGACGGCGACAGCCTGCAGCTCCTTGGGTGGACCGAGGCGACAGCCACCCCCCAGGTCGAGGTGGCGCTCAAGCACCCGAAGGTGAAGATGATCGCCAACGCGCTCGGCACCCCGCCGGCCGACATGATCAAGCACATCCACGACGCCGGACTCAAGGTGGCCGCGCTGTGCGGCTCCCCCTCGCAGGCTCGCAAGCACGCTGACGCGGGCGTCGACATCATCATCGCGCAGGGTGGTGAGGCCGGCGGTCACTGCGGTGAAGTGGGCTCGATTGTCCTGTGGCCGCAGGTGGTCAAGGAGGTCGCCCCGGTGCCGGTGCTGGCGGCCGGTGGTATCGGCAGCGGTCAGCAGATCGCGGCGGCGCTGGCGCTGGGTGCCCAAGGGGCGTGGACGGGCTCGCAGTGGCTGATGGTCGAGGAATCCTCGAACACGCCGGTTCAGCAAGAGGCGTATGTCAAGGCGGGTAGCCGGGACACCGTCCGCAGCCGGTCGTTCACCGGTAAGCCGGCCCGCATGTTGCGCAACGACTGGACCGAGGCGTGGGAGCAGCCGGACAACCCGAAGCCACTCGGTATGCCGCTGCAGTACATGGTCTCCGGCATGGCGGTTCGGGCAACGAACCGGTACCCGAACGAGAGCGTGGACGTCGCGTTCAACCCGGTCGGTCAGGTCGTCGGCCAGTTCACCAAGGTGGAGAAGACCGCGACGGTCATCGAGCGCTGGGTGCAGGAGTACTTGGAAGCGACGAACAGGCTGGACGAGCTCAACGAGGCCGCCTCCGTCTAACTACGAAACTCAGACGTCGTCGTCGACTTCGTCCCGGCCGGTGAACACTTCCTTCGTCCGGTCCACCGCGTACGTGCCGATGTCGATCGAGTTCTGCACGATCCCGCTGGCTCCGCCGGCGATGTCGCCGCGGATGATGTCGCTGGCGTGTTCGACGATGTCGGAGGCCTTCTCGACGGCGTTGGTCGCGATGTCCCTGGCCGCGTCGACCGCATCTTTCGGATTGAAGTCCATCTGGAGTCTCCTCTTGTCGCAGAACCGTTGGTATGACTCTAGACCGGGTGCCGAGCGCTAGTAATTCACCAAGGTGCGCCAATAAGATTCGGGGATCTCGGCCCCGGACCGAAGTATTCGGGCCAGCCCGACGGCCATCGCGATACCCAGCAGGCCCAGCCACAGCCCGGCCAGCCCGATGATCCCCCACAGCACGGCGGTGACGACGGGCCACGGCGACAGCACGGCGAGGACCGGCGCAAAAAAGAAACCGGTTCCGATGTACCACGCCGAGCCGGCACGATCCGACGCGAGGACGAAGCGCAGCCAGCGCGGGATCGGGCTTTCGTCGGGCTGACCGTCGTTCATGGCTCGCCGGTCATCCCTCCGGGGGGAAGAAGCCCGCCCCGGTGAACCATCCTTCTTGCCAACCCCGATCCCCCAGGCACAGCATGGGCAGCCCGGCATCGGACTGCGCCGCGGCTTGTGGCCCAGGGCACTTCGCGCCGGCCTGCTGCACCCCGTACAGCGGGTAAGAGATGACCCAGTATCCGATGGTGGCCGGCGGGAACTGGTTGGGCGGAGGGAAGTGGCACGCCTCGGCCTGGCCGCTGGGCCCCCGACCGAAGATGAAGCGCTCATAGTTGTCGCACGGCGCGCCCAACGACGCCTGATAGTTCATCCCCGGCACGTCGCCGTCGTACCCTGCTGCCGCGCACGGCGCCAAGCCGATCGCGACACCCGCGATCGAAGCTGCACTGAGCAGTTCCCGAATCATGTTCCACCCCGCCTGTCGTCGCCGGTGACCTGCACCAAAGCATATCCATCGGACCGTCGGCCACAAGACCGTATCGGCGGGTCGGACGGGGAACGAAGAACACGTTCCAATTTGCACCCGGCGATCTTGCGTTAACGCTTCCCAACCGTGGTGCAGCAATGGTTTATTTGCACAAAGACGACTAGACCACTTCGTTATCGAGGAGCGGGCCATGCCAACCGTCGAGCCAACCGCCAAGCCGGTCCCCAATCTCCCTCCCGGATTCGACTTCACCGATCCCGACATCCACGCCGAGCGACTACCCGTGGAGGAACTGGCCGAACTGCGGCGGACCGCGCCGATTTGGTGGAACGAACAGCCCGTCGGCTCCGGCGGATTCGACGACGGCGGCTACTGGGTGGTGTCAAAGCACAAGGACGTCAAAGAGATCTCGCTGCGTAGCGATGTCTTCTCCAGCTTGGAAAACACCGCCCTGCCGCGTTACCGGGAGGGCACGGTCCGCGAACAGCGCGAGACGGGCAAGTTCGTGTTGCTCAACATGGACGCGCCGCAGCACACCCGGCTGCGCAAGATCATCTCCCGCGGTTTCACTCCCCGCGCCGTCGAACGGTTGCGTGACGACCTGCGCGAGCGCGCCCGGCACATCGTCGAGGCCGCGGCCGCAGCGGGTTCCGGCGACTTCGTCGAGCAGGTGTCTTGCGAGTTGCCACTGCAGGCGATCGCCGGGCTGATGGGTGTGCCGCAGGAGGAACGCATGAAGCTGTTCCACTGGTCCAACCAGATGGTGGGCGATCAGGATCCCGAATTCGCCCGCAACGACCCCATGGGCGCCTCGATCGAACTGATCACCTACGCGATGCAGATGGCCGCCGACCGGGCGCAAAACCCCGGCGATGACATCGTCACGAAACTGATCGAGGCCGACATCGACGGCCACAAGCTGTCCGACGACGAGTTCGGGTTTTTCGTCATCCTGCTGGCCGTGGCCGGTAACGAGACCACCCGCAACTCCATCACCCAGGGCATGATGGCCTTCACCGACTTCCCCGACCAGTGGGAGCTGTACAAGCGGGAACGTCCCGCCACGACCGCCGATGAGATCGTCCGCTGGGCCACCCCGGTGACGTCCTTTCAGCGCACCGCCCTGGAGGATTACGAACTATCCGGCGTGCAGATCAAGAAGGGCCAGCGCGTGGTGATGGTCTATCGGTCGGCCAATTTCGACGAGGACGTGTTCGACGACCCGTTCACCTTCAACATCCTGCGTAATCCCAACCCCCACGTCGGGTTTGGCGGGACCGGCGCCCACTACTGCATCGGGGCCAACCTGGCGCGGATGACCATCGACCTGATGTTCAACGCGATCGCCGACGCGATGCCGGACCTGGAATCGACCGGCAAACCCGAACGGCTGCGCTCGGGCTGGCTCAACGGGATCAAGCACTGGCAAGTCGACTACCACAGCAACGGCGCGACGAAATGCCCTGTCGCGCATTAAGCTAAGCCAATGCCAAAGCATCAGGCTGTCCGGATCCGGTCCGCAGGCGGCCCCTTGGAGCTGGCCGACGTCGAAACGCAGCCCCCCGGTCGTGACGAGGTGCGCATAGCGGTAACCGCATGCGGGGTATGCGGCACCGACCGCGAATTCGTCAACGGCGGTTTCCCGAACATGTCGTGGCCATTGACCCCGGGGCACGAAATCGCCGGGACGATAGCCGAACTCGGCGACGGCGTCGAAGGGTTCGCGGTCGGCGACCGTGTCGCGGTCGGGTGGTTTGGCGGCTGCTGCTACCACTGTGATCCCTGCCGCAAGGGGATTTTCATCCATTGCGTGAATGGCAAGGTGCCCAGCTGGCACTACCCCGGCGGGTACGCCGAGTCGGTGACGGTGCCGGTCAGCGCGTTGGCGCGGATTCCATCGGAGCTCTCCGATGTGGAAGCCGCCCCGATGGGCTGCGCGGGGGTCACCACCTACCATGCGCTGCGCCAGACCAATGCCGTGCCCGGCGACCGGGTCGCCATTCTGGGCGTTGGCGGACTCGGCCATCTCGGGGTGCAGTTCGCCCGGGCGATGGGTTTTGAAACCGTTGCCATCGCCCGTGGCACCGCCAAAGCGGAAGACGCCCGAACGCTGGGGGCCCATCACTACGTCGACTCCACCAGCGGTGATGTCGCAAAAGCGTTGCAGGCCTTGGGCGGAGTAGCGGTCGTCCTGGCCACCGCCGCCAACTCGGCGGCCATGGCGGACACGGTTGGCGGGTTGCTGCCGCAGGGTCAACTGGTCACCATCGGTGTGACCGCCGACCCCCTGCCCATCAGCCCGGTCCAACTGATAACCCCGGGGCTCAGTGTGATCGGTCATCCTTCCGGCACAGCGAAAGACGTTGAGGAGACGATGCATTTCGCCGTCATGTCCGGTGTGCGGGCGTGGATCGAGGAACTACCGCTGTCACAAGCCGCCGACGGCTACGCGGCGCTGGAGCAAGGACGCGCGCACTATCGCACGGTCCTGACGATGTGATGACGGTCGGCCTATGACCGACGTGTGGAGCTTGGACGCATCCGACGGCGAGCTACTCCTTGGCACCGGGGTCCGGGGCCGGGCCGCCCGAATGGGTCATCGCCTCACGATCGCGATGACCCGCTGGCACGCCACCGTGAATTGGGCCGGCCCGGAACCCGCCACCGTGCAGCTTGTGGTCGAAACGGATTCGTTCGAGGTGCTGCGCGGCGACGGTGGCGTGAAGGGATTGTCCGCGCCCGAGAAGGCATTGGTGCGGTCCAACGCCTTGAAGTCGTTGGACGCCGGCCGTTTCCCCGAGATCCGCTTCGCCGCAAGAGTCATCGACAAGACAGCCGACGGGTACCGGCTCACCGGCGAACTCGAGGTGCGCGGAAAGTCACGGGATCACATAGTCGAGCTGCGCACGGAGGATCTTGGGGACGCGTGGCGCATGTCTACCGAATCCACGGTCCGGCAGACCGAGTACGGCATAAAGCCGTACTCACTGCTGATGGGTTCGGTCCAGGTCGCCGATGACGTTTCGGTGTCCTTCACCGCGATTCACCCGAAAGGCGACTGAGCGACTGGCACGCCGCTGGACGTCAGGGTTGCGGCTGGGCGGGCGCCTGTGGCGCCGAGTCACCTGTCGGGTCGCCGGCGTCGCCCGGTATGTGCTCGAGCACTCTCGTCAAGTAGGGCTGCCTGCTACCGGGGTCCGGTTGCTGCACCTCCGGGGCGGCGGGCTCCGTAATCGGTTCACCGGCGGGAACCTTCGCCTGTGGGGTCAGCGGCGCGACGACCGGGGGCGGCGCCACGGCCTCGGCGACTTGTGGCGTGGGCGCATGCACGTCGTGCCGCGGGGCCGGCTTGCTGGCCGGGGCCAGCTGAATACCCACGGCAAGCGATATCGAGGAGACGAACGTGATTACACCGGCGGCCAGCGTGGTGACGGCCCCGGTGTACGACAGCTTCCGCGGCGGCGCGGGCGCGGCGGCGGGTTCACTGGGGTGCACTTCCAGCTGGTCGTCGGTGAACTCGGTGCTTCGGGCGGCGGTCAGCGCAGTGCCGCGCGCGATGGTCACCTGCGCCATCGATTGCACGAAAACCGGTACCGGCAGGGTCTTTTCGAGATGCCAGGAGAAGCCGTCGATGTCGCTGTTCGCGCCGACCACCACAACGCCGCCCGGCTGCCATCCATTGCGGTCGAACATGCCGGTCAGCCAGCGAGTCAGGCCGTCGAAGCCGCCGCGCACCTGCTTGGTCGCCGTCTGGGTTTCGCCATCGTGGGTGTCGACCATGACTACGGTCGTCGAGTCATGTTCGAGGATGCAGACCGCGGTTTGCTCGTAGCCGATGACCGGTGCGATGGCCTGCGCCAGTGTCTCGACGGCCTCGAGTTGCCGGACCGGTACGACGTTGTCGAATCCCGCGTCGGTCAATGCTTCCAGTAGCAGCGCGGCCTGCGCGGACGCTTCGTCGTTCCAGGTCACCCCGATGACCCGCAGCCGGTAGTCGCTGGCAGCCGCCTGCGCTTCCACCCGCAATACCTCGTCCGCTACTTGCTCTGCGGTACTCATGGCGTGTGCGCCGCGGCCGGCGTCCAGCGCCAGCTCCTGATGGTCCAGGATGGTGCCGTCTGCGCCGTGTCCCTCAGCGAGGACCCACCCAATGGCGGTCGGCGTCACTGACAGCCCAAGTACCGTGTCCAAAACTTATGCCCCAATCGGTCCCGGACCTCCGATGCCCTCAGCCGCACCGACGCGCACCAGAAAACCCCTGGTGAGGTGGTTCGTGAGAGCCGGAACAGACCCGAGATAATGTGGTCTCCATCGGCTTGCTTCGTGAGAGCCTACGCGGTGGACGCAAGTCCGGCTGCCCCGGTGCAACATCACGGGAACCTGCCGGACGAGGACCACTTTGATGTGTCCACTGGTCGCGCAGGTGAGCCAACGGCCGACGGCGCCGGAAACATGCGTCTTCTTGCGGCGATAAAAGTCTTGCGTACCGATTCGACCTTTTCGGTGGTGGTTCGGCGTTGCGGAGCCGGTCACCGTCATGGCGGGGTCGAAATTGGGGCTTTGTGCATTACGGCTTGCCCTGCCCCAGCCCCCGCTACCAGGCGTTTTTGGGCCACCCACTGGTGACGGCGGGTTCCGAGCCGACCGGTGTGAACGCTGCAGCACTCTTATCCCGGGCGCGAAATTGGTGGGGAAAACCGATACCAAACTGAGATGTCCCCGCGTCCCGATCGACATTCGGCCTATTCGCACGGTAAATTCCTGCCTGAGACGACGATCACATCCGACAAGGGGCAGGTATGACAGAACTGAGCGAGAAGGTCCGGGCCTGGGGGCGCCGGCTTTTAGTCGGTGCGGCAGCGGCTGTCACCCTGCCGGGCCTGATCGGTCTTGCCGGCGGCGCCCCGACCGCGGGAGCGTTTTCGCGCCCGGGCCTGCCCGTCGAATACCTGCAGGTGCCGTCGGCGGGTATGGGCCGCAACATCAAGGTCCAATTCCAGAGCGGCGGCAACGGCTCCCCCGCGGTGTACCTGCTCGACGGGTTGCGGGCCCAAGACGACTACAACGGCTGGGACATCAACACCCCGGCGTTCGAGTGGTACTACCAGTCGGGCCTGTCGATCATCATGCCGGTCGGCGGGCAGTCCAGCTTCTACAGCGACTGGTACAGCCCGGCGTGCGGTAAGGCCGGCTGCTCGACCTACAAGTGGGAGACCTTCCTGACGAGCGAGCTGCCGCAGTACCTGGCCTCCAATAAGGGCGTCAAGTCCACCGGCAGCGCCGCGGTCGGCATTTCCATGGCCGGTTCCTCCTCAATGATCCTGGCCGCCTACCACCCGAACCAGTTCATCTACGCCGGCTCGCTGTCAGCCTTGATGGACCCCTCGCAGGGGATGGGGCCCTCCCTGATCGGCCTCTCGATGGGTGACGCCGGCGGCTACAAGGCCGCCGACATGTGGGGCCCGTCGAGCGACCCCGCGTGGCAGCGCAACGACCCCAGCCTGCAGATCCCCAAGCTGGTGGGCAACAACACCCGGCTCTGGATCTACTGCGGTAACGGCACACCGTCGGAGCTTGGCGGGGCCAACATGCCCGCCGAGTTCCTGGAGAACTTCGTGCGCAGCAGCAACCTGAAGTTCCAGGACGCCTACAACGCGGCCGGCGGCCACAACGCGGTGTTCAACTTCAACGCCAACGGAACACACAGCTGGGAGTACTGGGGAGCCCAGCTCAACGCCATGAAGCCGGACCTGCAGGGCGCTTTGGGCGCCACCCCCGGCGGCGGCGGATAACCTCACCTGCCCCGAGGTCGCTACTGCGCCTGACGACGACGCCGTCGGGCGCAGTAGTGCGTTACGGGTGGTCTTGGCGTCACCCGATCAACTCGTCCTGGGGAATTGGTCGGTGATATCGGTCCACGTTGTCGCGTCCCTGCGGTGATCGTTCATGTTCCGGCACTGACCGTAGACCCGTAGGACGCCCGGGCGGGGCTCGTCGTCGTGGCGGTAAATGATCACCGTGACGCCATCCTTGGTGAGCGTCTTGGCGAACGCGTGATTGTTGGGCGGTAGGCCCTCGGCCCAGCCGTGCTCGGTCAGCGTCGCGGCAATTCGGGCGAAGTAGGTATCGGCCGGTACCGCGGCGGGCACCGAGAACGTCAGGTAGATCGAGCCTTGATACGGCGGGTCGTCGCGGTCTTTGCAGGACATCAGCGAATAGCCGGCCGACGACGTCTGCAGGCCCGTCGTGATGACGATGTTCTGGGCCGATTGGACGACCTGAGCCCTCGACTGATCGTCGCTGACCGGACTGGCGGGATGGTCGAGGGCGTCGGCGGGCATCGAATGGAGGCGATCCACCACCAGGAACGCTGCACCCAGCAGCATCGGAATCGCGAGCGCAACGGCGATCAGCGCACGAATCCGCTTCGAGCGCCACGATTTTTGACGCTTCCCGCCAACGCGGCGCGGGCCGCGACTGTCCCTGGTCGACGACATCAGCAACTCAGGCTAACTCCGAAGTGTCCGCGCACCCGGGACTGCCGCAGAATCATGGTCATGACCGGCCGCCGCCGCACCACGCTGATTGCCCGCTGCGGCGGCGTGATCGGCGGGCTGGCGGTACTGGTCGCAGCGCCGGTGCGAGCCGATAACACGAGCCCACTCACCGAGTTGGTCGACGCCGCCGCACAGCGGTTACAGATCGCCGAGCCGGTGGCCGCCTTCAAGTGGAGCACCCACGGGGCTATCGAAGACCAAGACCGCGTCCAGCAAGAACTCGCGAAAATGGCCGCCGAGGCCTCCGCCCAGCACGTCGACCCCGCCTACGTCACTCGGGTATTCGGCGACCAGATCAGCGCTACCGAGGGCATCGAATACAGCCGGTTCGCGGATTGGAAGCTGAATCCCGGCGCCGCCCCGGGCGAGTCGGCGGACCTGTCGGCATCCCGGTCAGCGATCGATGACCTCAACCAAACGATGCTGACTCAGGTCGTGGCCGACTGGGATCTGCTGCATTCGCCGGCGTGCCCCGCACAGCTCGACCTCGCCAGGCGCGGCGTCATCCGCGCGCGTCGACTCGACGGCCTCTATCAACGGGCGCTGGCGTTAGCAACTCAGTCATATTGCCAGCAATAATTTAATTTTTCCTCATCGGTTTCTAAAACTTTCTTTTTGCTCCGAGATAAGGTCATCTCCGCAGATAGAAGGCATATCTCGCGGCATTTTCAAATAGGTAACGCTTTGGCCACAGCGGCCGAAATCCATGACATGAAAATTCTCTGCAAGCCTCTCGTCAAGTCCCTCGCGGTCGGCGGGTTCGTTGCAGCGTCGATAGCTTCGTCCACCGGTGTAGCCACCTCCGCGCCCACTCCCAACTGGGACGCGATCGCGCAATGCGAGTCCGGTGGCAACTGGCACGCCAACACCGGAAACGGCGAATACGGTGGACTCCAATTCAAACCGGGCACCTGGGAACGATACGGCGGTGTCGGCAATCCGGCGGCCGCGTCCAGGGAGCAGCAAATCGCCGTGGCCAACCGGGTTTTCGCCGACCAAGGGGTGGAGGCGTGGCCGAAGTGCGGCGCCTCCTCGGGCCTGCCGATCGGTTGGTACTCGCACCCCGCGCAGGGCATCAAGGAGATCATCAACGGGCTGATCCAGGCGGCGGCCCCGCACTGACGATCAACTGCCCTCGCGGTCTATGACCGATCGGGAAGCTGTGTTTGGATCAGGCCATGGAAGGTTCGGCGACTGTTCATATGGCGGCGTCTGCGGACAAGATCTGGGATCTCATCGCAAACGTCCGCAACATCGGACGGTTCTCCCCGGAAGTGTTCGAGGCCGAGTGGCTGGGTGACGCGAGTGGCCCGGCCCTCGGCGCCAAATTCCGGGGTCACGTGCGACGCAACGAGATCGGGCCGGTGTATTGGACGACATGCGAGGTCACCGCGTGTGAACCCGGCCGCGAATTCGGATTCGCGGTCATGCTCGGCGATCGGGCGGTCAACAACTGGCACTACCGGTTGGCGCCCAGCGGCGGCGGCACCGACGTGACCGAGTCTTTCCGGCTCAACCCGGCACCGTGGCTGGGCCTCTACTGGCTGTTCGGTGGTTTTCTGCGCAAGCGACGCAATGTCCGCGACATGACCAAAACCCTCAACCGCATCAAAGATGTGGTCGAGGCGGGCTGACGCGCCGTGAAATCGATCTTCATCACCGGCGCGGGCAGCGGCATGGGCCGGGAGGGGGCAAAGCTGTTCCACGCCAAGGGCTGGCGGGTCGGCGCCGTGGACCGCAACGGCGACGGCTTGGCGACGCTGCAGGAAGAACTGGGTGGCGACCGGCTGTGGACCCGGCAAGTTGATGTGACGGACAAGGCGGCGCTGGAGGGCGCCCTGGCCGACTTTTGCGCCGGCAACAGCGACGGCGGTCTCGACATGATGTGGAACAACGCCGGCATCGGCGAAGCGGGGTGGTTCGAGGACGTGCCCTACGAGGCCGCCATGCGCGTCGTCGATATCAATTACAAGGCGGTGCTGACCGGCGCCTACGCGTCGTTGCCGTACCTGAAGAAGACTCCGGGCAGCCTGATATTTTCGACGTCGTCTTCGTCGGCGACCTACGGGATGCCGCGCCTCGCCGTTTATTCGTCGACCAAGCACGCGGTCAAAGGCTTGACCGAGGCGCTCAGCGTGGAGTGGCAGCGGCATGGGGTCCGCGTCGCCGACGTGCTCCCCGGCCTGATCGATACCGGCATCCTCACCACGACGACCAACCACTCCGCCGACCGCGCGGGGCCGATGACCGCCGACGAGCTCCGGGCCACCGCGCCCAAGAAGGGCATGTTCCGGTTGATGCCGGCAAGCAGCGTGGCCGAGGTGGCCTGGCAGGCTTACCACGACCCTAAGCGACTGCACTGGTACGTGCCCAAGAGCATTCGCTTGATCGACTTGTTCAAGGGTCTGAGTCCGGAATTCGTGCGGCGCAGCATCGTCAAATCCCTACCCGGAGTCATGCCGACGCGGCAGTGAAGGAGGTGAACCGGTGCGAAACCGGTTACTCGCGGTTGTTTGCCTGCTGATCGCCGGTGTCGGCGTCGCGGGGTGCGGGCAGGCCCAAACCACGCCCCGGAAAGCGGCCCGCCTGACCATCGACGGGGCCACTCACACGACCCGCCCTCCGTCGTGCAGCCAAAACCAGCAGTACCGCACCATCGACATCAAGGACCGCGACGGTGGGGTCGAGGCCGTGGTGCTGACCAGTGGTTACCGGGTGATGCCGCAGTGGGTGAAGATTCGCAACGTCGACGGGTTCACCGGCAGCTTCTGGGAAGGCGGAGTGGGCGACGCGCACGCCGACGTCACCAACGACGCGTACACGATCACCGGCAGCGCTTACGGCATCAACAGCGGCAACCCCGACAAAGTGGTGACGACCGAGTTCAAGATCATCGCCGAGTGCTGACCCTGTCGGGGGTCCGAGCCTAGGCTTGGTGAATCGATCGATGGAGGGCCGGTGAAGGAACGATTGCACTGGTTGGCGATGCACGGGTTCATCCGGGGCGTCGCGAAGCTCGGGGTCCGGCGGGGTGACTTGCAAGCCAGGCTCATCGCCGATCCCGCGGTGGCCGCCAATCCCGTGCCCTTCTACGACGACCTTCGGGCCGCGGGGCGGCTGGTCAAGGGTCGCGTCAGTTACCTGACGGCCGACCATGCACTCGCCCACGAGCTGCTGCGCTCCGACGACTTCCGGGTGCTGGTCTTCGGGGCTAATCTGCCTGGGCCGTTGCGAGGGCTGGAGCGCCGCACCCGTGATGATCTGCTGCATCCGCTCCGCGCGCCGTCGCTGCTCGCCGTCGAGCCGCCAGACCACACCCGCTATCGCAAGACGGTGTCGGCGGTGTTCACTCCCAGGGCGGTCGCCGCGTTGCGAGATCGCGTGGAGCAGACCGCCGCCGACCTGTTGGATCAGTTGGCCACGGAGTCCGGCGCCGCCCAGGTCGTGGACATTGTGGGTCGGTATTGCTCGCAGCTTCCGGTCGCAATCATCAGCGACATCCTCGGAGTCCCGGAGCGAGACCGGCGGCGCGTCTTGGAGTTCGGCGAACTCGCCGCACCCAGTCTGGACATCGGTTTGACGTGGCAGCAGTACCGCAGCGTGCAGCGTGGGCTCGTCGGCTTCAGCTCTTGGCTCGGCGAGCATCTGAGCCAGTTGCGACGCACCCCGAGCGACAATTTGATGAGCCAGCTGATCCAGATAGCCGAAAGTGGCTCCGCGGAAACGTATTTGGATGAGAACGAACTCCGAGCGATCGCCGGGCTGGTATTGGCGGCCGGGTTCGAGACCACGGTCAACTTGCTGGGCAACGGGATTCGCATGCTGCTGGACGCTCCCGACCGCCTCGACGCATTGCGTCAACGCCCCGAGCTATGGCCCAATGCCGTTGAGGAGATACTGCGGCTGGAGTCGCCGGTGCAGCTGACCGCGCGGGTGCCGCGGGGCGACGTCGAGCTGGCCGGCAAGCAGCTTCAGCGGGGCGACTTGGTGCTGGTCTATCTGGCCGCCGCCAACCGCGACCCGTCCGTGTTCGACGAGCCGCACCGCTTCGACATCGAACGGTCCAACGCGGGAAGGCATCTCGCGTTTTCCGGGGGCCGGCACTTCTGTCTGGGCGCCGCGCTGGCCCGCGCCGAGGGCGAAGTCGGGCTCCGCGCGTTCTTCGACCGCTTCCCCGAGGTGCGCGCGGCGGGCGCGGGAAGCAGGCGCGACACGCGCGTGCTGCGGGGCTGGTCGTCGCTGCCGGTGGCGCTGGGGCCGGCACGGTCGATGGCTCGCGTCGACGGCTAGGGATCAGCGCCGGGAGAATTTCCGCGCCACCGAAAGGCAAAGAGCGCGAAGATGATCGCGGCCGGGAGGGTGCCCGCCGCGAAAATCGCCAATTGCCCGGCCCACCCGATCGCCTTACCGGCCAATCCTTCGCTGTGGAAGACCTCGTCACGGGCCGATGTTCTGGCCACGCAGCCGCGGTTTTTCGCCCACCAGTCGTCATGAAGCAGTTGGTAGCCGTGGCCGTCCACCCACTCACGACAGTCCTGGCCGGCGCCCCAAAACCCATAAGCGATCGCACCGCAGATCCCGGCCAGCATCGAGCCGACGGCAATCAGGATCAAAACCTTTGCTCGCCCGCTCATGCGATCCATCCTTTGAACCTGACCGGTGTTGACACCCGTCCGGCAACCGAGTTTATTTGCGCTATGACAGACGTTTCTATGATCTCGGTCGAGGATGTCGTACTCGGGCTATGGCAGGCGCT
Organism: uncultured Actinomycetota bacterium; assembly: GCA_963850895.1. Classification (GTDB taxonomy): domain Bacteria; phylum Actinomycetota; class Actinomycetes; order Mycobacteriales; family Mycobacteriaceae; genus Mycobacterium. Next base: position 331,697 of record CAWKNK010000025.1, read on the forward strand.
CGCGCGGCGGGACTGGGAGGCGGTCAAGACGTTCCTGTCCGATGACTGCCTCTACGTCGATATGCCGGTTCCGGCGTTGTCGGCGCGCGGACCGGAAGACATCGTCAAGCGCCTCAAGATGGGCCTCGAGCCGCTGGCGGGCTACGAGAACCACGACGGCGTGCTGGTGTCCAACGGTTCCGACGTGATGTACGAGCACTCCGAGACGTGGACGTTCGCGTCGGGCGAGCAAGGCGTGCTGAGATTCGTCACGGTCCACAAGGTCGCCGACGGGAAGATCACGCTCTGGAAAGACTATTGGGACATGAACAGTCTCGTCAGCTTCGCGCCTCCTAATCACTTCGAAAGCCTTGCAAAGGGCGACTCTAGCTGGGTATTTGACGCCACATCGCTCGTCTGACCGAGGTCTAAACGCGCCGATCTGGGGTGATTATCGAGCCCAACAGAGGGCCGCTGTATGTGTAGCCGCGGCGTACTGACCCGTTACGCATCCGTCTCGCATCATAATCAGCTACGGCACGGCTCGGCGGGAGGGGGTGGGTCGGAATCCCTGCGCGGGGGCGGCGACGAAGGGCGCTAGTTGTGCGCGGGTTCTCGTTCGGTCAGATCTACGATCTTCGCGCCGGGAGCACTCGTCTTGACCGACCTAATCCCCGTCTCGGCACTCGTTTTGGTCTCATAACCCTGGCTAGCGGCGATGATCTAGCCGTTGGCTGCCTTGAGGTGGAACCGAAACTTGCCTGCGTTGTCCTTGCTGATCTCGAACTTGCCTGCCATGGCACCTCCCCTGTTCGTTTGCTCGAAAACTGAAAACTACCCCTCGAAAGCACCTTGCGTACGTACGGAGCTGTGAGTTGTAGCACTCCTAGCTCGCGGCGTTCATCCAGCAGCCCATCCGCTTCGTCTATCGACGGGAGCGGGCCACGCCGCTTCCCGAGTTGACACCGGCGCAGCCAGTGCCGCTCAAAAATAGTCATCTAGCCGCAAAACCGCGGTCCAATACCGTCGACATTTTTAGGCTCCTTTATTCCGGTCTGCGCGATATTGCACACTTGCCCAAAGAACGGTCGATAGCATCTGCTGATCGGCATCCATTCGCCGCCGACTTGACCACACGCTCTAGCAACTACGACGCCGTCGCAGCCGAGCGGCAGCCCTCAGTCTCACGCAAGCTGAGCTTGAGCAGATGCGGCCGGTCGCTGCGGTACGTTCACTCCTGGTGAGGAGGACTGAGTGACCACTCCAAAATGGCGGGGACGGCCCGGCTGCGCTCCACGACACGCGGGTCATGGGACGGCGCCATTCCATGTCGAGTAACCGCGCAACTGGAGGAGCGCTGCAGATCGTTCACCATCGATCTGACTGCCGGTTCCTGTCGGCGGAATAGCTGATGAACACCTTCACTGCGGGCGGCTCCGCTCAGTGTCGGCATGAGTAGCCCATAGCATACGGATCGGTTGCTGACGTTGCGAACGCATTGGAGAGGTGTGCAGACCACTCGCAGGATCTGGCTGCGGTTGGTTCTCCGGCAGTAGGCAGTCGAGAGTGCAAGGTAAGAATTGGACTGTTAGGAGGGTCTCTATGTCGGCTCACCTGGAGATCTGGAAACCGTCAGGGCGGGAGCTGTTCATGCTGAGCGGCCAGCGAGTGACCGTCGGGAAGGCCTCGACGAATGGCCTGACGCTCGAGCACGACGCGACCGTTTCAAGGTTGCATGCCATCTTGGACAATCTCGGGTCTGCTTGGTCGATAAGGGATTTGGGAAGTCGCAATGGCACCTATGTCAACGGAGAGAAGATCTTCGCCGAACGGGTCCTGCGTTCTGGAGACCAGTTGCGGATTGGCAGTTCGAGGATGGTCTTCTGGGACGTCGAGCAAGCCGGCGAACCAGACGCAAACGACCAGACGATCACTGCCGAGCCGGCGGCGCCGCGGCTCACTCGGCGTGAACTTGAGGTCCTGATCGTCTTGTGTCGCCCCTTGGTGTCAGACGATCCGTTTCCAGAGGCCGCTTCAGTTCGCCGGATGGCCCGTGAGTTGTTCGTTACGGAGGCAGCCATCAAACAACATCTTCAAAATCTGTACGACAAGTTCGCTATCCCTGCCGAGGGTGATCGCCGGGTCCGTCTGGCCAATGAGGCCCTCCGACGCGGGGCGGTCACGCTCGCGATGCTGCGCGATGACGGTACTCGAGACGAGTAACTGCGGCGAAAAAACGAGATTTCGGGTGCGGTCGTCTGACGACTTCAGGGCGGGCGCCTCAACCGACGCTGGTTGCACTCGATCACGCGATTGCTTGCTGAATGGATAGGAAACTCTATCGCTAGAGGCAACCCAATCTGGCTTCCCGGTCATTCCGGAAGCAGTGCTTTGTCGATGACCATTTCCTTCATGAATTCGTCATGAACTAGGCAACGACAATGCACATGACCGAAAGGAAGTCAACGAGGAGAATGCCATGACCGCCAGTAACATCCACCCGTCGACTGCCGTCGACCAGCAGAACCCTCTCCGGTCGGCGCTCTCCAGGAGCTTCCGGGTCGCCTTCATCGTGACTGTGACTCTGGGCACCTTGGCTGGGACCGGGCTGGTCCTGTGGCTGTTGAAAGCGCTCGCGACGAGCAGGTACGGCGTCTACTTCGGGGTCTAGCCCGAAGTGATCTCGGCATCTTGAGGAGGTCCCATGTTGAAGTCGGATATCGCGGTTGTGCTCGCCCTGTGCGCCGCGCTGGCATCCGCGATCGGCGCGGTGAGCCGTCAACAGTCCGCGCATGAGGTCACCGACGAACCAGTCGGCCACTGGGAGTTGTTCCGCATGTCGTTGCGCGACGCCCGGTGGTGGCTTGGCGGCGGGGGAGCCGTTGCCAACTACAGCCTGCAAGCCGCCGCGCTGGGGGTCGGGTCGGTGATGTTGGTGACGGCGCTGCAGGTGACGGCGCTGCTATTCGCCCTGCCGGTCAATGCGCGGCTGACCCATCAGCGGGTGACCCGCTGGCAGTGGACGTGGGCGACGGTGCTCGCCGTCGCTTTGGCGGTGGTCGTCACGGTTGGCGACCCGAAGGCCGGGCAGTCGCAGGGGTCGCTGACAACCTGGACTGTGGTGGCCCTGGTGTTGGGTCCGCTACTGGTGTTCTGTGTCCTGGGTGCGCGCATTTGGCCCGGTCCGCGTGCGGCTGTACTGCTGGCGGTGGTGGCCGGTTCGTCGCTGGCCCTGTTCGCGGTGCTAACCAAAGCCGTCGTCGCGGCGGCCGGACATGGTTTCGGGGCGCTGCTGTGCGCGCCGGAGTTCTATGTCTGGATACTGGCGGCGTTGGCAGGGATGATCTTTCAGCAGTCATCGTTTCGCGCTGGTGCGCTGACCGCCTCAATGCCGTCGGTGACCGTGGCCAAACCAGCGGTGGCATCGGTTCTGGGCATCGTGGTGCTCGGCGAGACCCTCAACGCCGATGGCGTGGGCATGATCGTCCTGGCGTCGGCGGTGATAGTGGTGATTGTCGCGATAGTGGCTCTAGCCCGCGGCGAGGCCCATACGGCGGCGCTCAGTAGCGAGCAAAACGCGGAAACCTCTGATCAGGCTACGGTGCCCGAGACGCTAACCCGGCCGCGCGTAACGTTGGGTCCGCGGTGCCATCGACACCTATTCTTGGCGAGCGCAGCTGCTCGTGCCGCATGAGCGTTCCTACGCGCTGACGGTTCGGGAACAAGTTGCTGCCCGAACCACATTGGGCGACAACTAGGTTGAGCCGATCACCGAGCGGACTAAAACTGCTGCCGACGGACTGCGGACGGACGGGCCTGTCCAGGGGCGTCGCCGCAGGCCAGGGCATTAGCCGGCCTACACGTCGAAGTACAGAGCGAATCGCATGCTGGGTGTTTGAACCGCTTAGCTGTGACGGTTATGCCGGGAAAGTCGTCTAGGTCTTCCCCGGTTGCATTGCCTGCATCGAATTGCTCGTAGAGCGGCGGAATCTCATCCGCTACAACGGCGGCGACAACAGCCGCGTCGATCGCCTCCTGGAGCCAAAATGGCCACATGGCGGTGCGTAGCGAGAGGGTCACCTGTCCGCTGCCCAACCTTGGTGTCCCATCAGTGCCGAACGCGAACGAAATGTCGGATAAACGCACATCGCAGCCCAGAAAGCGGACGCCTCGTGACACCCGCTGCGGCGCCGATTTTGTACCGTCAGTTCTGTCTACCGTCGTCATGGTGGTGCTCTCCACTGGTCTCTTTCTGGCGCACACGGTGCAGTGCGCGTGGTCAATCCACGGTACGGCGAAGCCCCGACATCTCCCGCTATTTGGCCATAAATCTAGCTCCCAGCGCGTAAGGCAGATCGCCGCCCGTACCCAATTCGACTTCCATGATTCTCGGGTGAGTTCGTTGCGTCAGACGGTTGCTAACGTCCAAATAGTTCTAACCACAACGCTGGCTCGCCACGTTGTTTTCCCAGGTCAAGGCACAGCGTTAAGTCCGGGCTACGGAAAGACTATTGGGACATGAACAGCCTCGTCAGCTTCGCGCCCCCGAATCACTTCGAGGCCCTTGCAAAAGCGGACACTAGCTGGGTTTTTGACGCCACGAGCATGGTCTAAGACGGACTGTTACGCGCCGATGCCGGCGTATTCTCGACGGAGGTTTAGGGCTTAGCTGTATTCGGCTTGGGTCAGATCTTCAACCTTGGCGTTGGGCGCGGTCGTCTTGACCGCCTGAATGGCCCTGTCGGCCCCCGCCTTGGTCTCATACCCTTGGCTAGCAGCGATGATTTCGCCGTTCGCGGCCTTGAGTTGAAACCGAAACTTACCTGCGTGGTCCTCTCTGATCTCGAACTTGCTCGCCAGGTTCCGCTTCTCTGGGACGGCTGCAACCTGCGTCCGTTGCTCAGTCCCTGTCGGCCGTTTCTCAGCCCTTCTCTTCTGGTCCGTGTAAATATCCATCATGACTACAGCCACGCCGGCCAGCACCAGCAGCGGCAGGAACAGCAATGGGTACGCGACCACCGCGCTCAGGCCGACGATCGTCAGCGGCACCGCGCACGCCGCTGCGGCCCACGGATGCCGCTCGGCTAGGTCGAGGATCTTCGCCGGCACCGCGCACGCCGCTGCGGCCCACGGATGCCGATCCAGCCAACGAATAACCATTCTCGGAGACCACATGATCCCTCTCCTTTGCGGAGATCCTGGCATTCAAGCGTACTGCCACAGCCTAACGGCGGCGACCGCAATGTTAGGTCTGGGCTAGGGAAAGACTATTGGGACATGAACAGCCTCGTCAGCTTCGCGCCCCCGAACCACTTCGAGAGCCTCGCGACGGCGGACACCAGCTGGGTCTTCGACGCGTCGGCGTTCGTCTGACCGGTCTTCTCCACCCACCGCACCCCGGACGGAAGTGGCGTGCACCGGCAACCGGCGCAGAGTAGCGTCATTGGCCGGTCTGGGGCATGCCTGGACACCACAAGCGGCCAGCACGGATTCGTGCTCAAGCCATCGGGCAGTCGTGGCGTTCTAGGCCCGAACCTGCCGGGCCGCGAACAATCCTCCTACGTGGCAATAAGATTCGGCGAGGTCGGCGCTCGAGCCTACTCGGATGGTCACCCCTCGTACTTCGACCATCCCAGCGATTCAGCAGCGCCGAGGTCGCCATCCGCTATAAGTACTGCTGGACGCCCCCGTGGCCGTGGCAGGTGCCGGTGGCGTGCGGGTGTTCGCTGAAAGACCAGCTGCCATCCGCACATTGCGCGGTCGCGCCCTGTGGCTGCAACCCGCCATGTTGCGGGTACGGAACGCAGTCACCCGAACTGGCGATGTAGCACCCGGGCGACGCGTAGGCCGGCGCCGCCAGACCGCCTGCGGCGGCGGCGATGACCGCCGCGACGAGAGTTGATCGGAGCCTATGCCGCGCTGCGATTGATCACATCAGAAATTGGAATAATTCTCGGGGACGGCGGCTCAAAACTTGATGAGGGAGTCGACGCGGCGAGCGGGCGGTTCTGTTCGGCTACGACTCGGCCAGCTTCCTGAGGCGCTTCAAAGTCTCCGCGACTGTGCGTCTCACCTGGCGCACGGCGATCCGGTCGGCGATGTACCCGACTATTCCCCCGGGCGCCTGATAGGACAGCCGAAACGTCACCTTCGTGCAGCCGTCGCCGGCGTCGCGCAACCGCATCCGCCCGCGCAGCGTGACCCCGGTGATGCCTACCCAGGCCAGGTCGCGGCCGTCGTCGAACTCGACCACCTCGATCAGCCCGCCAACGGGTACGGAGCCGATCTTCCAGTGGACCGTGTAGCGCGCACCGACGCCGGGAGGGGTGTCGTTCGACGACTCCCATCGCTCCAGGTTCGTCATGAACGACGGATAGCAGTCCGGGTCGCTGACGATCTTCCACACCGCGGAACGGTCGGCGTTGATGACGCAGCGGCGTTCGACGCGCATCAGCCGATCACCGGGAATCGCCGTTCGGCGGACAGCCGGTCGACGCCGCCCTGCAGGCTGGCCATCACCTTGTCGTGCACCGCCTGATCCTGAATATCCGGGCCGTCGACCTCGATCGGATCTTGCACCTCGATCACGATCTTGGTGGGCAACGGAATGTGGCCCGCCAGGTCGCTGATGTTGAGGCCCCACGGCAGCGCCAGTGATATCGGAATGCTCTTGAGCCGGAGCAACTTGTCGGCCATCAGCAACTTGGCCAGCCACTGCCCGCGGTTGAGAAACAACGCGCTTTCCTGGCCCCCGATGCTGGCGACGGGGACGATAGGGACCCCCGCCTCGCGGGCCAGCTTTACGTAGCCCATGCGTCCGCCGAAGTCGACCTTGTGCCGTTCCCACGACGGCCGGAACACCTCGTAGTCGCCGCCGGGGTAGACCAGCAGCGCGGCGCCGGAATCCAGTGCGAGACGGGCATTTTCGGGGTTGGCGGCGACGGTGCCGAATTTGCGCAACCAGCCCAGCGGCGGTGCGGAGGCGACGAGGTTATGGGCCAGCTGGTAGAAGGGCCGCTCGACGCCGAAATAGGAGCAAAAGGCCAGCGTGAAGACGAAGGTGTCGGGCGGCACGTTGCCGCCGCTGTGGTTGCCGACCAGCAGCACGGGGCCCTCGGCCGGGATCCGGTCCAGGCCCCGGACGTCCGCCCTGAAATAGAACGACGCCAGCAGCCAGGTCCCCGGCAGCTGGTCGCGGATGTAGTCCGGATCCCGCTGGTCGAGGTCGGCCTTGGGCACCCACGACACAACCTTGTCGCGGGCCCAATCCAAGATGCCCTTGGCGGTCGCCATAGACGCCCGTATACCCCTGCGTCACCGGGGGTCAAACGCGGTAGAGGCGGGCGGCGTTGTCGTGAGCGATCAGGTCGACCACCCGGATGGCGTCGCTTTCGCTCCAGTCGTCATCGACCACGAAATCGCGCAACACCCGATGAATTGCTCTGCGCCATAAGGTCGCACCAAGAAAATGTAGTTCCGCGGGGCCGAACCCGTCCGACGAGTAGAGGATCTTGCGGAAGGGCGCGAGCTCCAGCAGCCGGGCGATGAACGCCGGTGATCGCGCCCCCAGCTGGTTCACGCTCAGCCCGCCGTCGAGATAGACGTTGTTGAAGGCCTGCGACAGATACCCGGCCTCACGTTCGTAGGGGTAGCAGTGCAACAGCACGATCGGGGTGTCCGCGGACTGCCGCAGGAAGTCGAGCAGCAGGAGCGGATCGGTCCTGTGCAGATCGCAGTCCCGGTCGCCGAGGCCGACGTGGAATTGCAGGGGCTTGCCCAGCCGCAGCGCCTGATGCAGTCCGAAACGCAGCAGCACCCGATCCTGTAACCGGGTACCGCCGCGCTCGCGCCACCGGCCGGCGGCCTCGGCTACTTGCGATGCCGACGGCTCGCTCAGGTCGCCGTCGAACCCGCCCCGGTAGGCCAGGATCGACTTGGTGCCGACCGCCGTCACCGCGCGCCGCCGCAGGATGTCCTCGAAGGCCGTCGCGTAGTCACCCGGCGCCTGCGCGGCCTGCTCGGCGACCTCCTCGAGGCGCACCACCTCGTAAGCGCGGTTGCCGGACAACTCGGCCATTCCTGCCAGTCCGGCGGTGTCGGCGCCGATCCCGGTGTCCACCAGCCAGTCGCTCACTCCGGCGCCCGGCAGGAACATGCGGGCCAGTTCGGCCTCGCTGAACTGGTTGCGACGTTCCCAATACGATTGCGGCTCAGCATGTTTGGGGAGCCCGAGGATGGGTCCGCAGTGGGCGCGCACCGCGAAGGCGAGTTGCGAGTCGAAACCCGAGCCCACGATGGGTTCGGTGTTGGCCTCGTTGAGCGCGTTCTCGAACCGTTGCCGATCCCCCGCTGCCAACCAGCAACCGTGGACGTGTTGATCGATCAGCGTCACTTCGCCGATGTGCTGCGCCAGCGCGCGAGGATCAGACACCATGGCGAGCCCCTGTCACAGGCTCCAGGCCATGCGGAACTTGTCCGCCAGTTGCTCGGCTTCGAGGTCGCCGTACCTATCGTGCTCCAGACGGCGGACCGCAACCACCATGTCGACCGCGGGATCGCCCAGAATCCCTCGCAGTAGCTCCGAATGGTCCAGTGCGGCAATCACTTCGACCTGCGTCCTGTGCAGGCCGACAATACCGTCGCGCTCGCGGTCGGAGTCGGAGAGGGTCGCCGGGTCAATCGTGATCTCCGGCGGCAGCGCCGCTTGGTGCTTCATTCCATCCAGCGCCAGCCCCAGGATCGCCGCCGACGCCAGATAGGGGTTGGCGGACGGGTCGACGATTTTCACTTCGACGTTCCCGCCACGCGGGTTGCCGGGCCCACCCGTGATGAACCGCACTGCCGCCTCGCGGTTTTCGGTTCCCCAGCACGCGTATGCGCCGGCCCAATTACCGGGACGCATCCGCAAACCGGACACGATCGACCCGCACAGCACGCCCTGCGCCTCCGGCAGTCCGCGAACCACTCCCGCCACCGCGCTCTCCCCCGCGGCCGTCATGCCCTGGGCCCCCGAGCCACCGGAGAACAGGGACTCCTGCGGCATGGTCAGCGAAAAATGTTGATGGGCACCCGATCCGACGCCGTCGGCGAACGGTGCGGGCGACAAGCTGACGCGAAGCCCGTGGCGGCGGGCCACGCGCCCGACGATGAGCCGCAACAGCACCAGCTGGTCGGCAGCGGCCACCGGGGGTTGCGGTGCCAGGGAGAGTTCGAACTGGTTGGCCCCGTACTCGGGGTGAAACTGCTCGATCGCGATGCCCGCCGCCGCCGCCGACCGGGTGACGTCCCGGACGAACGCTTCATGCTCGAGGACACCGGCAAGGCCGTACTGCGCCCACAACGTCGACGGGAGCCGGCCACCGTCGGGGGCGACCAGGACGAATTCGGCCTCGTGCCCGATCACCGCCTCGATGCCGGCTTGGGTGAGCGCGGCTTCCACCCGGCTCAGCGTGCCGCGGGCGCAGGCGGGGACGGGTGCGCCGTCCTGCTCGAAGAATGCGGCCGGCGCCCACGCCAAGCCGTCGCCGACGATGCGCAGGGCCGACAGGTCGATGCGGAGGCGCTGGTCCCCGATCACGCCGACATCGCGGGTGAAGGCGATGCCGCTCTGGTCGCTCGCGAAGGCGTGCCACGACGGGCTGGCGCCCAGGCCGGGATCCGCGAACGTGTTCGTCCGCCGGATCGGAACCGTCTTGGCGAGGGTGAGTCCGGCGGGATTCACGACGGTGCCGATGACGGTGTCGACGCCCTCGGCCTCCAGCTGGGCGATCGCTGCGGCGGCGAGCGGTGTGCCGGTCATGGCAGTCATTGTGCAGCCTCGAGATGCGTCGGCTCGCACATTCAGTTCTGGCGGCCGATCAGCTCGGTGACGAACCGATCGAGGAAGGCGTCCAAGCGCGCGCCGCCCGCCGGCCGAATGACGAATTTCGTCAGCCCCGCGTCGATGTAGGCGTCGAGTTGTCGGTGCAGTTGATCCCACCCGGCGGCGATCAGCTCGGCGGGGTCAACGTCCGGACGACGCCTTCGGGCCGCCGCGGCCAGCTCCGCCGGCAACTCGCCGTCGACCCCTTCCACTACGGCCAAGGAGATTCCGAAGTGATCGGGGTCTATCTGCCGGTCCGCTTCCGCCGCGGCGCGCTCGATCGCCGCACGGCCCGCCCGCGCCTCCGCCGGAGTCAGGAAACTGCCCAACCAGCCGTCGCCCAGCGCGCCGATGCGCCGAAAGGCCCCAGGCGCCGACCCGGCCAACCAGATGTCCAGCGGAGGCTCCGGCCTCGGCGCCACCGCCGCCGCGGTGACCGTGAAATACCGGCCGGCGTAGCTCGCCGAATCCTCGACCAGCGCCGCGCGCAGCACCCGTAGCGACTCATCGAACACCGCGGCCCGCTCTCTCTCGGGGACCACGAACACCTCGCGCTCGGCCGGAATCGCCGACTGTAGACCGAAGACGGGAAGGACCCGCTTCGGCGCGACGGCCGCCAACGACGCCAACTGCTTGGCGACTAATACCGGATGCCGCCCCGGCAGCACCGCCACCGAGGTGCCGACCTTCAACCGGGTTGTCCTGGCCAGCGCGTACGCCATCCCGACCACCGGATCGACCGCCGGGGAGTAAACCAGCTCGGAGAACCACAGCGAGTCCACCCCGCTGGCCTCCAGATGATCGACGATGGGGGCCAACTGATCTGGAGCGGTGTCCGCACCCAGTCCGACGCCGAAGCGAATCTTCACCGGCCTTCGCCTCCCTGTTCTCCTACCGGTATCGCAACACCGCGGTGCCACCATTTGTGCCCGCGGCGCGCGTCATCGCCGGTTGCCCGGATCAGGGTTTGGAATTCGGCTATGCGCGGCTGGGAATGGTCAGTTTGCAGGCTTGGCCGATGTCGAGGGTGCGCAACACCCGACCCATGCCGACCCACAGCGCGCAAGACAGGGCCAAGTCGGCCAGCAACTCGTCGGAGAAGTGTTCGGAGCAACGGCTCCAGAAGTCCTCGTCGTCGCGCAGCGCGGTGTGATCGCCGGCGAATCGGTCCGCGAACTCGGCCGCGAGCCGCTCCTGTTCGCTGTAGCCGGGCCAGGTGCGCCACTCCTGGGAGTGGTCGTACAACTCTTCGTCGACGCCGGCGGCGGGCCCGTCTTCGTCGCGGGTGTTGACGCAGACAACGCATTCGTTGCGGTGGGCGATCACGGCGCGTGCCAGCTCACGGGTGCGCAGCGGCAACCGGTTCTTGGTGTAGACCGCCTGGCTGAAGCCGCCCAGGGCGCCGCCGATGTCAGGGGACTTCGCGAACCAGCCGGCCAGGTCGTCGTCAGCAAATGTTCCGATTCGGCTCATGGCGTGATGGTACGCCCGCACCGCGGATTGTCCGGCGAACAAGTCCTAGCGCGTGATTCGGGCACTTGGCTGGGGGGCCGCCTCGATGGCCATGGTCGGCTGCTCGTCGGGCCAATCGCGTTGCGCCAGCACGCGATGCGCGACACGTTCGAGCGCGGCTTCCACCGCACGACGGTCCGGTCGGCCCTCGAAGCCAGGTGATCGGGCGAGCTTGTCGACGAGCCAGGCCAGCAGCAGCGAGTGCACGTAGGCGACCTGCTGAACCCCGGCCGGGGTCAGCCACATCTGTTCGCCCTCGCGTTGCGCGTAACCGTTCGCCACCAGGCGCGCGAAGGTGGGCTCCAGGACCTCGAAAGGTATCCGCAAGTAGTCGGCCATGTCGGTGAGCCGGGCCGTCCCGTACATCTGCGAATAGCGGTTGATGCGTAGCACCCCCCACAGCCCGGCGACGTCAAGCCGGCAATCGGGTCGCATGGTGATGCTGCGCAGGCGCATGCCTGGCTGCCCCCGCAACATCCGAGCGATGGCCGTCTCCAGCATCTGGTCCGGCGTCTCGGTGGTCGGCATTCCGAAGGCATCGCCGAGATCCACTGTGCTGGCGTGCATATCCCGCAGCGGCACCTCGCGCAGCAGCAGCGCCAGCACGAAACCGAGCAGGGCGACGGGCGCTGCCCACAGGAACACCTGGGTGAGCGATTCCGAGTAGGCCGCGACGATCGGCGCGGCCACGCTGTGCGGCTGCCGGTGCAAGGCCCCCGGGGAACTCACCGCGCTGGCGGGCGCCGCTGGCCGCCAGCGCCGGGCCCATTCGCCGGTTGAGGAAGTTCACGAACAACGAGCCGAATATCGCTGCACCGAACGAACTGCCGATGGTGCGGAAGAACGTCACACCCGAGGTGGCGACGCCGAGATCCTCGAAGTTCGAGGTGTTTTGGACGATGAGGACAAGCACCTGCATGGAGAAACCGATGCCGGCACCCAGGACGACCAGATAGAGCGACTGGATCAGCGCCGACGTCGTCGGCTCCAATCGCGACATCAGGAAGAACGCGAGTGGCCTAACCGAGGCTTAGCTCGGCGGACGGGAGACGCACTGCGCCGAGTAGAGCTCCACGCCGAGCTTGTCCATCAGCTCCAGCTGCGTCTCGAGGTAGTCGATGTGCTTTTCCTCGTCCGCCACGATCTCTTCCAGCAAATTGGCGCTCGTGGTGTCCTGCTTCTCGCGGCACATGATGATGCCGGGCTTGAGCCGGTCCATCACCTCGTACTCGATGGCGAGGTCGGCCTCGAACTGCTCGCGCAGCGTCTGGCCGATGCGCAGCGAGAAGAGGCGCTGGTAGTTGGGCAGCCCGTCGAGCAGCAGAATGCGGTCGGTGATCGCCTCGGCGTGCCGCATCTCGTCGAAGGACTCGGCCCGGGTGTGCTTGGCGACCTCGGTGAAGCCCCAATTGTCCTGCATCTTGGAATGCAAGAAATATTGGTTGATCGCGGTGAGCTCGCCGGTCAACTGCTCGTTGAGCAAGCGCAAAACATCCGGATCCCCTTGCATATCACTCCCCTACGGTGACGGTGTAAAACGGTGGTCATTCTCGACCCCGGGAGGGGTGCGCTGGGCTGAACACGCCACGCCGGGTCGTACTCGCACTTTGCCACGCCGGGTAGCAATCTTCCAGCAAGGTATGGCTGTGCTCAGTGTGTGTCGCGCGGGGCTCGCGTGGAACACGTTGCTGGCGAGTAAGGTTAGACTGCACTAACGAAGTTAGGTTAGACTCAACTAATATGGGTCTCGGTTCGGCACTTTTTCTTCGAATCCCGATGACGCGGGATGCCGAGAGGGAGGACGAAGTGCGCTCACTTGGCCACGCCGTCGACGAAGGGAATGTCGCCCGCATGCAGGGGATGCGCTGATGTACGTATGCCTGTGTGTCGGCGTGACCAACCACACGGTGTCCGAGGTGGTCGCGCGCGGTGCCTCCACCTCCAAAGAGGTCGCGGCCGCGTGCGGGGCCGGCGGCGACTGCGGCCGTTGCAGAAGGACGCTGCGGGCGATCATCGCCGCGTCGGCGAATTTAGAGACGGCTCCGTCGCTTTAGTATCGGCGCGGGCTCAGCGGGCTTTGTTGAAGTCCGCCAGGGCCGCGGCATTGGCCTGAGCGCCCATCAGTTCGGCGAAGTGTGCGTTTTCCCGCGCAGTGGCGGCCGCGATTTCCGGACGGACCGGTTCCATCATCGTGTGCTTGACCGCCATCAAGCTCGAAATAGGGCGGCTGGCAAGGATTTCCGCGTGACGACGGGCTTCGGGCAATAAACCCTCCGGATCGCAGACCCGCCAGACCAGGCCCATCCGCAACGCCTCGTCGGCGTCGACCCATTCCGAGGACATCAACAGCCAGGCGGCGTTCTGCCGGCCCACCAGCTGCGGCAGCAGATACGACGAGGCCGCTTCCGGCGCCACCCCCAGGCTGGTAAAGGGACACTTCAGGCGGGCCGTCGACGACATGAACGCCAGGTCGGCGTAGCCCAGGATCGTGGCACCGATGCCCACGCCGACACCGTTGACCGCGCACAGGAGTGGTTTGGGGAACGCGCTGAGGGCATCGATGAGTCCGATGAATCCGTGCTTGCCCGGCGTGAAATCCGGATCGGTGATGCGGGCCTGCATCTCGGCGAGGTCGGTACCGGCGCTGAAGCCGCGCCCCGCGCCGGTCAGCAGCACCACGGCGATCTCGGGATCCTCGGCGGCGGCCAACAGCGCTTCCGCCGTGGCGTCGTAGAGGGCTTCGTTGAAAGCGTTCAGCGCCTCGGGCCGGTTCAGCGTGAGGGTGCGCACCCGCTTTTCGTCATTGATCTGCAGCGTCACGGCTGCAGCCTAACGAGGTCAGCCGTTGCTGTAGACGCGGGTGGGCGCGATCAGCACGACGGCGCGCCGCTCCCGGGCCATGACGCGGTCGTACTCGTTCCAATCGTCGTGGGTGCCGCCCGCGGCGGTGAAAACGTCGCGGAGCAAGAGCCGCAACTGGTCGTCAGCCGTCAGCCAGGGCTGCGTGTCGTCCGGACCGGCGAGCTCCGCACGGCCCTCGACGGTCGCCCACTGCCATCCTGTGCGGAACGTGATCGCCAGCTGCGGCCGCGCGCGCAGGTTGGCAAGTTTGACCTTGCCGTAGGTGGTGAAGCCCAAGACGTCCTGGCCACTTTCGGGGTGCGGCAAGATGCCGACGTTGACCAGCGACGCCTGCACCGTTCCGTCGGCACGAACGGTGGACACGACCGCCAGGCCATTTTCCGCCGCGGCCAACGCCACGGCGTCGTGCAGTGTTGTCATGTGAGTTCCTCGATGAACGGTGTCTTCAAGACGTAGCGGCTGGTGGGGACGGTGTCAATGTTCTCGTTGGCGCCGAACGCCGTGGTGCTGGCGAGCATTCGGCCCAATCGGTCCTGCATGTCGGTGTCGTCGGCGGCACCGAAGAACGCCTTGAGATCGGTGATCGCCTCCTTGGGGAACAACTCTTCGACGATGCCCGCGATTCCCGGTGCGTCCGGGGTGAGGGTCCGCACCACCCAGTTCTGGGTGTAGCCGAAGGTCGACTGCGTCTCGATGGCCACCGAGGTGTGGTGGCGTTGCCACCGGTTCAGCCAGCTTCCCGGGTCCAGCCCGGCGGGCCGGCGCAGCAGCGCAATGTTGGCCAAACCCGTTGTGCGAGCACCAGATTCGGCCGCCGGCGCCCGCAACGGGACGGACTCGGTCACCAGGTACGCCGCGAGTTGTTCGCATTCGGCCTGGAGCAGGGCCAGTGCCGCCGACATCTGCTCGCCGTAGCACTGCTGCGTCCACATGCTCACCACCGCTGCGACCGGCGGGTCCAGCGTCGTGAGCGTCATCAGCGAATGGCGCACGGCGTCGTCGCGAACGTTGACCGACAGCCCCGGCAGGCCCAACTCCAACAGGGCGTTGGCGACGGTGCCCCGCTGGCGGGCGCACCAATCCTCGTCCGAATCGGCACGCATGAGCACGGCGATGACCTTCTCCATGGGCTGAACCTACCTGCCGGGGGGGACCTCGTCGGCCGCGCTATTTGACCAGCCGCACCTGGTGCTGACTGCTGATCAATGCGCCGATGATCCCGGCCAGCTGCCGGTAGGACTCATCGCGACCGCTGGACGAGCGGTACACCAAACCGATGCGCCGTCCGGGCCGGGGCGCGGCGAACTGCGCCAGGCCGAGGCGGCTTCTGGTCGCCTCGACCGGCACCGCGCTCTGTGGAATCAGCGTCACCCCCAAGCCGCCGGTTACGCATTGCACCGCGGTGGCCAGCGACGCCGCCCGGGTATTGGCCAGCTCGGCCCGCACGCCCGCCTTGTGGCACACGTCCAGCGCCTGATCGCGCAGGCAGTGGCCCTCGTCCAACAGCAGCAGTGGCAGGTCGGCCAGCGCCTCCGCCGGAACCCGGCGTTTTCCCGACAGCGGATGCCCGGGCGGTAGCGCCAGCACGAAATCCTCGTCATAGATCGGGATCGCGGTGACTCCGCCGACATCGGCGGGCAAGGCGATGAGCGCCGCATCGAGCGCCCCCTCGCGCAAAACCGTCATCAGCCGTCCGGTCTGGTCTTCCGTCACCCGCAACGTCATTCCCGGAAATCGCTCGGCGAGGCCGGCCAGCACGGTCGGCAAGACGTAGGGCGCGACCGTCGGAATCAGTCCCAGGCGCATCCCGGCCCGCAGCGGATCGGATGACCCACCGGCGGTGGCGGTGAACGCGTCCACCGCCTCGACGACGGCCTGGGCGCGGGGCAGCAGCTCCGTGCCCTCCGCGGTCAAAAGGACACGCCGCGTCGAGCGCTCGATGAGCTGGGTGCCAAGCCCGGTCTCCAGCGCCGCCAGCGCCTGCGACAACGTGGACTGGGTGACGCCGAGAGTGGTTGCGGCGCCGCTGAACTGACGCTTCTCGGCGATCGCGACGAACGCGCGGAGGCCGGCGATCGTGGGCTGATAGATTTTATCGGGCATACCGATAAGTATAGTGGGAAATATCACCTTTACTTCTGCCAGGCTAAACGGGCACCATGGGCAAGGAAGCTAATCTTGAGTAAATCCAGTTAAGGAGCGATATGCCTCTGCTGACCATCGGCGACCAGTTCCCCGCCTACGAGCTCACTGCGCTGATCGCCGGCGATCTGTCCAAGGTCGACGCCAAGCAGCCCGGCGACTACTTCACCACCATCACCAGCGAGGACCACGCCGGCAAGTGGCGCGTTGTGTTTTTCTGGCCCAAGGACTTCACCTTCGTGTGCCCGACCGAGATTGCCGCGTTCGGCAAGCTCAACGACGAGTTCTCCGACCGTGACGCGCAGGTCCTGGGCGTCTCGATCGACAGCGAGTTCGTGCACTTCAACTGGCGCGCCCAGCACGAGGACCTCAAGAAGTTGCCGTTCCCCATGCTCTCGGACATCAAGCGGGAGTTGAGCCTGGCCACCGGCGTTCTCAACGCCGAGGGTGTGGCCGACCGGGCGACCTTCCTGGTGGACCCCAACAACGAGATCCAGTTTGTTTCGGTCACCGCCGGATCCGTGGGACGCAACGTGGAGGAAGTGCTGCGAGTGCTCGACGCGCTGCAGTCCGACGAGCTGTGCGCCTGCAACTGGCGCAAGGGCGACCCGACGCTGGACGCCGCCGAGCTGCTCAAGGCTTCGGCCTAGTCCAAGGCCCGATCCCATAGGGTCTGATTAGGGAGGCGAGATGAGCCTAGAGAATCTCAAAGAGGCGCTGCCGGAATATGCCAAGGACCTCAAGCTCAACCTGGGCTCGATCACGCGCACTACCGAGCTCAACGAGGAGCAGCTGTGGGGCACCCTGCTGGCCAGCGCCGCGGCGACCCGGAACACCCAGGTAATCAGCGAGATCGGTGCCGAGGCGGCCGACATCCTGTCCGCCGAGGCATACAACGCGGCGCTGGGAGCCGCATCGATCATGGGCATGAACAACGTGTTCTACCGTGGCCGGGGCTTCCTCGACGGAAAGTACGACGATCTGCGCGCGGGGTTGCGGATGAACATCATCGCCAATCCCGGCGTGGAGAAGGCGAACTTCGAGCTGTGGTGCTTCGCGGTGTCATCGATCAACGGGTGCCCGGACTGCGTGGCCGCCCACGAGCACACGCTGCGCGAGGCGGGCGTGACCCGGGAGACCATCCAGGAGGCGCTGAAGGCCGCGGCGATCATTTCCGGCGTGGCACAAGCGATCGTCGCCGCCCAGACGCTGGCCACCGTCGGCTGACGGTAGCGCAGTGACGGCACCAGCCTGGGTAGAGCACGCGATCTGGTGGCAGGTCTATCCGCTGGGGTTCGTCGGCGCCTTTCCCGCATCGTCGAAGCCGCCGCAGCCGGACGAACACCGGCTGCGGCGGCTCGTCGACTGGTTCGACCACGCCATCGCGCTGGGCGCATCGGGCGTTGCGCTGGGACCGATCTTCGCCTCGCGCACACACGGTTACGACACCACCGACCACTACCGCATCGATCCCCGGCTCGGGGACGACGCCGATTTCGACCACCTCGTCGCCGAGGCCCGTCGCCGCGGCCTGCGCATCCTGCTCGACGGCGTGTTCAATCACGTCGGCGTGGATTTCCCCCGTTACCAAGAGGCGCCGAACGACGAAACGGCCGCGCGCTGGTTTCGCGGGCGCCCGGGACGCTTTCACACGTTCGAGGGCCACTCGGAGCTGATCACGCTCAACCACGACAACCCCGAAGTGGTCGACTACACCGTGGACGTGATGGCGCACTGGCTGGAACGCGGCGCCGACGGCTGGCGCCTCGATGCGGCTTACACGGTGCCAGAACAGTTTTGGGCGTCAACCTTGCCGAGGGTGCGCGAGCGGTTCCCGGACGCCTGGTTCGTCGGCGAGCTCATCCACGGCGACTACGCCGCGGCGGTGCAGGCCGCCACATTCGACTCGGCCACCCAATACGAGCTGTGGAAGGCCATCTGGAGCAGCCTCAACGACAGCAACTTCTTCGAGCTGGACTGGGCGCTGCAGCGACATGGCGAGTTCCTGGCCAGCTTCGCCCCGCTCACCTTCATCGGCAACCACGACGTCACCCGCATCGCCAGCCGGCTGGAACGCCCTGAGCACGTGGCCCACGCGCTGGTGATCCTGCTGACCGTCGGGGGCGTGCCAAGCGTGTACGCGGGCGACGAGCTGGGGTTCCGCGGCGTCAAGGAAGAACGCTACGGCGGTGACGACGCGGTGCGTCCCGAGTTCGGCTCTTCCCCAATGGAATTAGATGCTTTCGGCGCGGATGTGTGGGCGTTGCACCAATTCCTCATCGGGTTGCGTCGTCGTCACCCGTGGCTGCACAAGGCGTCAACAACCGCGTTGCGATTGGAAAACCGCCACTACGTGTACGAGACCCGCAGCGGCGACGACGCGTTGCTGGTCGCGCTGAACATCGGCGACGAGCCGCTGCGCGTGGCGCTGTCGGAGTTGGGCACGCCCCACCGGCGGGTCATCGGCGGATCGGCGGCCCCACCACAAGAGGTGGTGGACGCGCTGGTTGTCGAACCCCACGGTTGGCGGATACTGGGCCGCGCCTAGGGACCCGGCAGGCGCGTGAGCGTCAGCTGGTCCTGCTGGCCGTCGTAGTACTTGTCGAGAAGCGCGAGGAATTCCTCGTTGTCGTCGGTCGCGCGGGCGAACAGCGTCATCGACGAGCGCAGCTTGAGGTCGTCGGGCGAGCCGAAGATCTCTCCGACCGATCGGCCCTGCACCTCGTTGACCAGCTGAGCGCACTCACGCAATCGCCGCCCGAGCAGCTCATGGCGCAGGTATGCGCGGGCCTCCTCGAGTGACGCGATCCCGTAGTGCACCGCGGTCGGGCTGCCGCCCAGGCCGCGTAACTGCGGGAAGACAAACCACATCCAGTGACCGCGTTTTCGTCCGGAGCGCAGCTCTTCGACCACGTTGCGGTACACCGGGGCCTGCGCGTCGACGAAGCGCTCGAGGTCGAAGGGGTCGCTCTCCGATTCCATGTGACTACGGTTACACATATGGCAGTCAAACGCCGAGTGCCCAGGGTGCGCGATTTCGCGCCGCTGATCCAGTTCAGGCGACCGCAGTTCGACGCGACCAAGCGCCGCCTGGAAGCCGCGTACACCATCGAAGATCTGCGGCGCATCGCCAAACGGCGCACGCCGAAGGCGGCGTTCGACTACACCGACGGCGGTGCCGAGGACGAGCTTTCCCTTCAGCGCGCTCGACAAGCCTTCCGCGACATCGAGTTTCACCCGACGATCCTGCGCGACGTCACCAACGTCACCGCCGGCTGGAACGTCCTGGGGCAACCGGTCGTCCTGCCGTTCGGCATCGCGCCCACCGGCTTCACCCGGTTGATGCACACCGAGGGTGAGATCGCGGGCGCGGGGGCGGCGGCCAAGGCCGGCATTCCGTTCTCGCTGTCCACACTCGGCACCTGCGCGATCGAGGACCTGGTGACCGCTGTTCCCCAGGGCAGGAAATGGTTTCAGCTGTACATGTGGCGGGACCGGGAGCGCTCGATGGCGTTGGTGCGGCGCGCGGCCGACGCGGGATTCGACACCCTACTGGCCACCGTCGACGTCCCGGTTTCCGGCGCCCGGCTGCGCGACAACCGCAACGGGATGACGATCCCGCCGACGCTGACGCTGCGCACCGTCCTGGATGCGGTGCCGCACCCGAAATGGTGGTTCGACCTGTTGACCACCGAGCCGCTGGCGTTCGCGTCGCTGGACCGCTGGTCGGGGACCGTCGCCGAGTACCTGAGCACCATGTTCGACCCGAGCCTCACCTTCGATGACTTGGAGTGGATCAAGGCCCAGTGGCCGGGCAAGCTGGTGGTCAAGGGAATCCAGACGATCGACGACGCCCGCGCCGTCGTCGATCGCGGCGTCGACGGCATCGTGTTATCGAATCACGGTGGGCGCCAACTGGATCGGGCCCCAGTACCCTTCCGCCTGTTGCCCTCGGTCGCGCGTGAGGTCGGCAAGCACACCGAGATCCTGCTCGACACCGGCATCATGTCGGGTGCCGACATCGTGGCGGCGATCGCGCTGGGCGCGCGCTGCACGCTCGTCGGGCGGGCCTACCTGTACGGGCTGATGGCCGGCGGCGAACCTGGCGTCACCCGCGCGATCGAGATCCTGGCCCAAGGGGTGATCCGTACCATGCGACTGCTGGGCGTCACCTGTCTCGAGGAGCTTTCGCCCAAGCACGTCACGCAACTGCAGCGCCTGGGGCCCGTTCCGCCCGCATGACGGGCGTCGGCGCCGAGATTGCCGTGAGGGTTGTGCTGTAGGTGCCCGGCACGACCATGGTGGCAATCTCGGTGCTACTGCAGGCGGGCGACCCGTTCGGTGCGGTTGCGTACCAGGTCGTTGAAGGCCTCGCCGGGCCCGACGTGGTCGAAGAGTTGCGGCGGATAGTGAGTGACGTACATCGTGCGGCGGCCGCCGGCGCCGGTCGGCCGGGGTGAGGCGTGCATCAGGTCCTGGACGTGGACGGTCACGTCGCCGGGGGCGGTGTCGATGCTCACCACCGGTACTTGTTGGAGCCGCTGTTCCCAGCGGTAATGAATGGCCTGACCGTGGCTGCCCGGTACCACCTGAAGATTGCCGGTCCGGGCGTCCGAGCCGGTCAGTTGAATGCCGATGCTGACCGCGGGGCACATGAGAGCGTGTCCACCCATGCCGCAGTCCTGATGCCAGGGGATGTTGGATAGCCCGCTGGTGTTCCCAGGCACTTTGAGCAACACCGCGCTGCCTTCCATCCGGTCGGGTGCGGTGCGCAGCGCGGGATTGATAAGGGTGCCCAGCCTGCGCACCCTGGGATCGTTTTCCAGCGCGGCGAGGGCGGGCGAGCGCAGCGTCGCGTAGACCAATCGGCACAGCATGCTGCCGCCGTCCTCGGCGGTGACCCACCACGAACGGTCGTCGCCGGGTCGAGCCTGGGCCGCAAGGCGGTCGATCTCGCGGTTGGCGGCCCGCATCTCGTCGGCGTCGAAGACGCCCTTGACGTGCAGGTAACCCATGGTCTGCAGCTGTGCGGTCAACTCGGCGTCGTCGGCGTCGAGCGTGAACGTGGCGAGCGGGTCGCGCCCCTCCAAGTCGGCTCGAGCCGGATCGTACGGCGGGACGCCGGCGTGCAGGTACCGCAGGACCGGGTCCCAGTCGGCCAGCTGGTCGAAGCCGCCCCGCTCGAAGGACAACTCATCGCTGAGCAGCAGGTTTATGACCGTGCGGATTTGGCCAACCATGTCGTCCCACGCCTGTCGGGAAAGACGCACGACGGCGTCTCCGGTTCGCTGCCCCTCGCCGACGCGGATCGTCGAGCCCTCGACGGCATAAGTGACCGCGTCATTGTCGACGAGGAATGTGATTGCTCCGGTGGAGGCGAGATCTCCGGCCGCGGATTCGAGGACGTCCGGGTCAAGGGCGGTCGGGGCGGGGTGCGTCAGCGGCACGAGCCGATTATCCAAGACCGCCAACGTGATAGCCACCACATTCTGCCGACTCCGCCGCTTTCAGAGGGGAACAAACCGGCGCCATGCTGGGTTGAGCGCATCAGACTCAGTTTTTGGAGGATTGATGGCTGAAGCCAAACCGGTGCCGGTGCTGTTCGTCACCGACACCATCGTGTTGCCCGGAATGGTCGTTCCGATCGCGCTCGACGAGGCCGCGCGGACGGCAATCGACGCCGCCCAGGCGAGCGAATCGGGGCAGCTGCTGATCGCGCCCCGGCTAGACGACCGATACCCGTCGCACGGTGTGATCGCCAAGATTTTGCAGGTCGGACGCATCGCAGGCGGCGGCACCGCGGCCGTCGTCCGCGGTGAGCGCAGGGCGCAGATCGGGACGGGAGCGTCCGGGCCCGGCGCTGCACTGTGGGTCGAGGTGACCGAAGTCCCCGAGGTCGAGGCCACGGACGAAGTCAAGGCGCTGACAGCGGAGTACAGGAAGCTGCTGCTGGCCATGCTGCAACGACGCGAGGCCTGGGAGATCGTCGACTACGTCAACAGGCTGACCGACCCGTCGGCGCTGGCGGACACCTCCGGATATGCGTCCTACCTGTCCAGCGAGCAGAAGCGGCAACTGGTCGAGACCGAGGATGTCGCCGAGCGGCTGCGCGTGCTGATCGACTGGACCAGCGCTCACCTCGCCGAGGTCGAGGTCAACGACAAGATCGCCGAGGACGTGCGCGAGGGCATGGAGAAGACGCAGAAGGAGTTCCTGCTGCGCCAGCAACTGGCCGCCATCCGCAAGGAACTGGGTGAGGGCGAGCCCGATGGATCCGATGACTACCGGGCCCGCGTCGAGGCGGCCGATTTGCCCGAGAAGGTGCGCGAGGCCGCGTTGCGCGAGGTCGGCAAGCTGGAACGGTCCAGCGACCAAAGCCCGGAAAGCGGCTGGATCCGCACCTGGCTGGACACCGTGCTCGACCTGCCCTGGAACGTCAAGACCGAAGACTCGACCGACCTGAAGGCCGCGCGCGGCGTCTTGGACGCCGACCACCACGGGCTGGACGACGTCAAGGACCGCATCGTCGAATACCTGGCCGTGCGTGCCCGCCGCGCCCAGCGGGGGCTGCAGGTCGTCGGAGGCCGCGGCTCCGGCGCGGTGATGGCGCTGGCCGGTCCCCCCGGCGTCGGAAAGACGTCGCTGGGTGAGAGCGTCGCCCGGGCGCTGGGCCGCAAGTTCGTGCGTGTCGCCCTGGGCGGTGTGCGCGACGAGGCCGAGATCCGCGGGCACCGGCGCACCTATGTGGGCGCGTTGCCGGGCCGGATCGTGCGTGCCATCGGTGAGGCGGGGACGATGAATCCCGTTGTGCTGCTGGACGAAATCGACAAGGTCGGTTCCGACTATCGGGGTGACCCGAGCGCGGCGCTGCTGGAGGTGCTCGACCCGGCGCAGAACCACACGTTCCGTGACCACTACCTGGACCTGGACCTGGACCTGTCCGACGTGGTGTTCCTCGCCACCGCCAACGTGATCGAGAACATCCCGTCGGCCCTGTTGGACCGCATGGAGTTGGTGCAGATCGACGGCTACACCGAAGACGACAAGGTCGCCATCGCTCGTGACTACTTGCTGCCTCGGCAGCGGGAGCGGGCGGCGCTGACCGAGGACGAGGTCGCGGTCACCGATGCGGCGTTGCGCAAGATCGCTGCCGACTACACCCGGGAGCCCGGTGTGCGGCAGTTCGAGCGGCTGCTGGCCAAGGCGCTGCGCAAGGTGACCACCAAGCTGGCGGAAAATTCCGAGCCGATCACCGTCGACGAGCCGGATCTGGTTGACTACCTTGGCCGTCCGCGGTTCACGCCGGAATCGGCCGAACGCACGGCGGTGCCCGGCGTGGCCACCGGGCTGGCCGTCACCGGCCTGGGCGGCGACGTGCTCTACATCGAGGCCGGCGCCACGGACGGCGAGGCGGGTTTGCAGCTCACCGGCCAGCTGGGTGACGTGATGAAGGAGTCGGCGCAGATCGCGCTGTCCTACGTGCGCTCCCATGCCGCCGAGTTGGGCGTCGACCCCAAGGCCCTCGACCGGCGCATCCACGTGCACGTGCCCGCCGGTGCAGTGCCCAAGGACGGCCCGTCGGCCGGTGTCACCATGGTGACCGCTCTGGTGTCGATGGCCACCGGACGTCAGGTGCGATCCGATGTCGGCATGACCGGCGAGGTCACGCTGAACGGCCGGGTGTTGCCGATCGGCGGCGTGAAGCAGAAGCTGCTTGCGGCCCAGCGGGCGGGCCTGTCAACGGTCTTCATCCCGGCGCGCAACGAGCCCGATCTGGATGACGTGCCGGCCGAGGTGCTCGACGCGCTGGACGTGCGGCCCATGACCGACGTCGCCGAGATCGTCGCGCAGGCGCTGGTACCGGTGTCCGAGACCGCTACGGTGGCGGCCTGACATCCATACTCCGGGGGATTCGACGCGTGTCGAACCCGCCGACCGATAGGGCGGAGAGGTTTTTGACGCCCATCGGTCGGGTATCTGGGGTGTTGGAGGTTCGACTGCCCGGTTGAGGGTGGTGGGGTGAGCGAATCACCAAGTCAACGTGTTCAGCCGCCCCCCACATCGGGGGCGGCTGTTTTCGTTGCACGGTGACATCGGCAGCATGATCGGCGTTGAATAGACCCGTGACTCTCAAACGGCAAGTGGTCCACCGCGTGCAAAGACTGTTGGTCAACCCGGTGGGCCGGCAGATGCCGGGGACCATCCTGGAAACCACCGGCCGCAAGAGCGGCAAGCCGCGGCGCACCGCCGTCGGCGGACGCCTGGTCGACAGCAAGTTCTGGATGGTCTCCGAACATGGCGAACACTCGGACTACGTCCGCAACATCAAGGCCAATCCCGCCGTTCGGATGCGCATCGGCGGTCGGTGGCGCAGCGGCACCGCGCACCTGCTGCCCGACGACGACCCGCTGCAGCGGCTCGGCGACCTCCCGCGGCTCAACAGCGCGGTGGTGCGCCTGATGGGCAGCGATTTGCTGACCATTCGGGTGGATCTGGACTGACGCGCCGCGCATGGCCTACGACGAAAACCTGGCCAACGAAATCCGCGAGCTGGTCGCCTCCGAGCGCGGCGTCGAAGAGAAACGCATGTTTGGCGGGCTCGCATTTCTGGTCAACGGCAACATGTCCGTGGCCGTCAGCGGCCAGGGCGGTCTGCTCGTCCGTGTGCCGGCGGACGACCTCGACAAGGTGTTGCAGCGCGCTCACGTCAGCCCCATGGTGATGGCGGGCCGGGACGTCCGCGGCTGGGTAAGGGTGGGCACCGCCGGAGTGCGGACCAAGCGCCAGCTTCAGACCTGGGTAACGCGCGGCGTCGCCTACGCGCGCGGCCTGCCGGCCAAGTGACAGGCCGGGGTTTCCTGGGACTTGGGGCGGGTACGTGATCAGACATGTCCGAACGCGAGCAATTGGTGCGGCGGCTGCTCGACGCTGCTGGAATCACCTATGCCGCTGAGGCGCGAATCAAGCTCGGCGACAAACCGATGCCGCTATTTCAGCTGCTGGTCCTCTGCATGCTGGCCAGCAAGCCGATCGATGCCGCCATCGCCATGGCCGCCGGGCGTGAACTGTTCAAGGCGGGCCTGCGCACGCCCAAGGCCGTGCTGGCCTCCGATCGGCAGACCATGATCGATGCCTTCGGCCGCGCCCATTACGTGCGCTACGACGAGAGCTCGGCCACCCGGCTCGCCGACATGGCCGAACGCGTGCGCGACGAGTATTCCGGCGATCTGCGGGAACTCGCCGATCGCAGTGAGCACGACGCCGCCGCGGCGAAACGTCTGCTCAAGGAGTTCAAGGGAATCGGGGATACCGGCGCCGACATCTACCTGCGCGAGGTGCAGGACATCTGGACCTGGGTGCGGCCGTATTTCGACGACCGCGCCACCGCCGCGGCCAAGCAATTGGGTCTGCCCACGCAACCGGCAAAGCTGGGAGCCCTTGCGCCGCAGGGCAATGCGCGGTTGGCTGCCGCACTCATCAGGGTGTCGCGGGACGACGACGTGCGCCGGCAGGTGACCGGTTGACCGTACGGATCGGTACCTCCGGGTGGTCCTACAACCATTGGGCGGGGGTGCTGTACCCGCCGGGCCTGCCCGCCGCGCGCCGGCTGGCGCGCTACGTGGAGGTGTTCGACACCGTCGAGTTGAACGCGAGTTTTTACCGCTGGCCGAAGGATTCGACCTTCGAGGGATGGCGCGAACAGCTGCCGGACGGCTTCAAGATGTCGGTCAAGGCGCATCGAGGACTGACGCACTACCGCCGCCTGGCGTCCGCCGGGCCGTGGATCGAGCGCTTCGGGCGCTGTTGGGAACTGCTGGGTGATCGCCGCGGGGTGCTGCTGGTTCAGCTGCACCCCGAGCAGCAGCGCGACGACGCGCGCCTGGATGCCTTCCTGGGCAGCGTGCCGGAGTCGATCCGGGTGGCCGTCGAGCTGCGCCATCCGTCCTGGAACGACGCCGCCGTCTACGACTTACTGGAACGTCGCCGCGCCGCCTACGTGGTGATGAGCGGCGCCGGGCTGGCGTGCGTGCCGCGGGCCACCACCGATCTGGTCTACGTCCGCATGCACGGCCCGGATCAGGACGCGATCTATGCCGGCTGCTATTCGAACGACGAGCTACGCCGCTGGGCCGACCGCATCGCCGCGTGGCAGGGCGACGGCAAGGACGTGTGGATGTATTTCAACAACGACCTGGGCGGCCACGCGGTGCGCAACGCGCAGACGTTGCAAGAACTTTTGCGGTAAGCCGCGCCGAGTAGGCTGGGGATGTCGACGGCGGAACGGAGTGACAATCATGGCCAGCTCTATCAGATTCGTCATCATCGGCGGCGGACTTGCTGGAGCAAAAGCGGTAGAAGCATTGCGCGACAGCGGATTTGACGGGCAAATTACCTTATTCGCCGAAGAGGAACATCTGCCCTACGAGCGGCCTCCGCTTTCCAAGGAGTATCTGGCTGGAAAGAAGGCCCTGACCGATTTCACCGTGCAGAACTCCGACTGGTACCACGACCACGATGTCGACCTGAGACTCGGTGCGCGGGTGTCGGCCTTCAACCCCGCCGAACATGCCGTCGCGCTCCCCGACGGCACCATAGTGCGGTACGAGAAACTGCTGCTGGCGACAGGATCGGCTTCCCGGCGCCCGCCGATACCCGGGGCCGACGCCGAAGCTGTCCACTATCTGCGCACCTACGACGATGCTGTGGCCCTGAATTCTCTTCTCACGGAAGGGTCTTCGCTGGCGGTGGTGGGAGCCGGGTGGATCGGCCTGGAGGTGGCCGCCGCTGCCCGCCAGCGTGGCGTCGACGTGACCGTCGTCGAGACGGCCAAACAACCGCTGGTGGCCGCGCTCGGCGAAGCGGCGGGCGAAGTGTTCGCCAAACTACATCGAGATCACGGGGTGGACTTGCGGCTCGATGCGCAGGTGGAGGAGATCACGAAGACCGGCGGCCGAGCCACCGGACTGAAAATGCGTGGTGCGTCGACGGTTGCCGCTGATGCGGTGTTGGTGGCCGTCGGTGCTGAGCCGAACGTCGAACTCGCCGAACAGGCCGGGCTCGCCATGGGCGACGGCGGCGTGCTGGTCGATGCGTCACTGCGCACCAGCGATCCTGACATCTATGCGGTCGGCGACATCGCCGCCGCAGAACACCCCCTGTTTGGCGGCCGGATCCGCACCGAGCACTGGGCGAATGCGCTCAAGCAGCCCGCGGTGGCGGCGGCCGGGATGCTCGGCAAGCCAGGCGAATACGCTGAGCTGCCCTATTTCTTCACCGACCAATACGACCTCGGAATGGAGTATGTCGGGCACGCGCCCGGCTTCGAGCGGGTGGTGTTCCGGGGTGACGTTGCCAAACGTGAATTCGTCGCATTTTGGCTCGACGGCGACAACCGGGTGCTGGCCGGGATGAACGTCAACATCTGGGATGTGCTCGACGACGTCAAAGCGCTGATCAGATCCAGGACTTCCGTCGACCCCGACAAGCTGGCCGATCCTGAGTTCCCGCTGGCCGAGCTATTGGGCTGACGCTTCGATCGGAGTCCACGTCCCGTCGATGACGTCGGGTGGGCGCTGCACCTGCAACCGCTCCCGTTCGGCACGGCGGCGTTTGATCCGCAGCCGGGCGTCACCCGGCATGGCGACCAGCTCGTCACACTTCAGGTAGTAGACGTCCTCGACGACGTCGATCAGGTCCGCCGCGACCCGGCGGGATCCCAGTTCCCGCAACGTCATCCGGAGTTGATGGGTGAACCGCAGGGTGGTGTCGTGGGCGAGCTCGCGGGAGTCGCGAGCGTTGGTGGCCAGCCGCCTGGACAGCGTCGACGGCGGTGGCTCGGTCGACGCGGCGGCGGCCACGGCGACTTCCCCGGCCGCCCTCAGCAGCATCGTCGGGTCGTCGGCGTACGTCTGGCTGGCCAGCTCGGCGTCCCCGGGCCCGCGGTGCGCGACGCGGGCTACGGCGGCGTCCACGGCGGCGGCGGTGGTGGGAGACAACGCGCGGATGCTGGCCAGGTTGCCTTCCCCGGCCAGCGCACACAGCGGCGGGTCGGCCCGCAGCACCGCTGCCAGCTGGGCGGTCTCGGCCGCAACGCGGGTGCTTTCCACGATCATGTCGACCCCGGGCACGCTGCACGCTACCTTGCTGCGCTCCAGCGCCGCCGCGGTGACGCCGGTGTCGATCAGCCACAACGCGGTGAGGATCCAGCCTTGGTGAATGCGGTCCCGCAGCAAGTGAATTCGGACTTCGAGACCGGCGTCGGGCAGCGACGCCAGCTGTGCGGTGTCGAGGTGTTCCGTTTCGGCGGCCGCGCTGTAGGCCCGCGTGTCGGACTTGAGATGGCGCAACAGGGCCAGTGATCGTCCCGCGACGACGGCTTTGGCGATGAATCCGAGGGCGCCGCCCGCCAATGCGGGCTCACCGAACGGGAGGGGGTCTCCGACGTGCGGCCGGCCGACGAGGGCGTTGCGGGCGACGGCGTCCTGATCCCAGCCGGGCAGCTGCGCCGCGGCGACCATGTTGACCGACACCCCGACGTAGGGTCGATGGCCGAACACGGCGATGGCCCTGTTTCCCCACTCGTCGCCTACCACGCCGCCAAGCGCCAGCACGCGGCTCAGCACCCGATTCGCCGTGCGCAATCCGCTCAGCTGGACATCCAGCGTGATGGGGGTGAGTGGGCCGGGCAGCGCCTCGGCGAGGTTGCCCGCACTGAAAATCGGGAAGCGGGGGTCGACCCGGTCGTCGAATTCGCCTTCGACGCCCTCGGGTGCCGCGCTGTGCTCCTCGTCGGAAGGGTGGGAGCGCGGGGCGGCCTCGACCGGGAGCGCCAGTTGGCGCCCGTGGCCGGTGGCGCCCGCGGCGGCGATCCGGCGGCCGACGAGGCCGCGGGCGGTGTCGGCGACTGCTTCGAGCGCCTGCCAGCCGAACTCGAACGACCAATCCTCTTGTGCCGCAGCGATATCCATGTCCGGTATGAGCTGCGGCCAGC
The DNA here is from genome assembly GCA_963850895.1 of uncultured Actinomycetota bacterium. GTDB lineage: Bacteria > Actinomycetota > Actinomycetes > Mycobacteriales > Mycobacteriaceae > Mycobacterium. Next base: position 361,045 of record CAWKNK010000025.1, read on the forward strand.
TGCGCACCCGATTCAGGCGGGACCGCGGGTCGGCGGATCGCAGCATTCGCCATGCGGTGATCACGTTGACGGTGTCCGGCGAGGCGAGGTCCACGACACCGGTGCGGTCGGCGTTCAGCGACGAAACCAGGAAGCGGACCAAGTCATCGACGTGCAGCACCCGCATCGGCTCCGCCGAAACCTTGGTGCGCAGCAGCGTGGCCACGGTGCGGCACACCATCCAGTCGAGCTGGCGGCCGACCGGCGGGGCGATCCGGACGACCAGGCTGGGGCCCCAACTGGTGGACACCAGTTCCTCGGCCGGCCGGTACAGTTCGGGCCGCCCCGCGGCTTGGGACACGAACAGCAGCCGGGCGCCGGCGCGGGCGGCCACATCGGTCACATGTGCGAGGCCGTCGATATCGACGCTGCCGGGCGCGGTGGTGTCGACCGGGGCCAGGTGGATCATCGTGTCGGCCTCTTCGGTGAGCTCGCGCAGGACGGGGTTGCGCAGCGATGCGCAAACAAATTCGACGTTGCGGTCCAGGCAGGGGTGCGGACTCTCAGCAATGCCGCTGACCGTGTGCCCGGCAGCGATCAACTGCCGTGCAACCAGCCGCCCGAGTGCGCCGGTGGCGTCGGTAACCAAGATCTGCACCTGGGCTCACCTCCCCCGACCTCAAACTAAACAATAGGCAGACGGCATGACCTATGCGACCGTTACGGGGCGAAACGGCACCCTGAGCTTGCGGGATGGCTCCGGCCGGGTTATTGCAGCGTGGCGCTGCCGTCGGCGGCGACGGCAACCTTGGCGCCGCCGATGTCTTCACGCACGGTTGCCTGCGCCGTGGCGCTGTCGGTGATCTGGGCCAGGGTGCGTGACCCGTCGGGCGTGCGCACGGCCAGGAAGGCATGTTCCGCTCGCCCCTCGCGGTCGAACGGTACCGTCCACGCCTCCACCGTGCCGACGCCTTCCCATTCCACCAAGCCGTCCCGGGTGGGCTCTCGGTCGACGGCCGGTTGCGCGTCTTCCCAACGGAACTCGGCGGGCGGCTCGGTGCTGTACACGCCGAAGCTGTGCTTGGTCAGATAACCGCCGTTGGCGGTGATCAGGCCGCGTCGCCCGGGGTTGGCCGCCAGCAACTCCGCCATGGTGGCGATCGAGTGCATCACGTAGTTGCTCCACGGGCCGCCTGCGAAAGTCAGCCCCCCCGTGACGGTGAGCGGACGGGCGGGATCGTCGACCGGTAGGCCCAGTTCGGCCGCCGCCACCTGAACGGCCGAGGGAAAGCAGGAATACAGGTCGACGTAGTCGACCTCGTCGACGCCCAGGCCCGCCAACTCCAGCGCCCGGCCACCGGCGATCCGGATGGCAGGAGAGCGGTGCAGCTCGTCGCGCTCGGCAATGGCCGAGGTGTCATGCGCGTCGGTGCCCGCATACGGGTAGATCCAGCGGTCGGCGGGGACCCGCAGGCGCCTCGCCTGCTCCACCGAGGTCAAGACGAGTGCGGCGCCCTGGTCGACCATGTTGTTGGAATTCATCAGCTTGGTGTACGGCCAGCTGATCATCCGGTTCTGCGGGCCGGGCTCGCAGATCTCCTCGGCGGTCACCGGTTTGCGGATCCATGCGTGCGGATTGTCGACCGCGACGGCGTTGAAGCGGGCCCACAATTCGCCGATGCGCTTGCGGTGGTGTTCGATCGACTCGCCGTTCGCAATCCGCAGTGCCTGCTCGAACAGCGGGTAGACGTAGGCCGGCCGGTCCAGCCCGATCCTGATCTCCGCGTCGCCGGCCATCGGGACGTCGTCGCCGCTGACCTCGGCCATCGGCACGGAGTCGTCCTGCACCGTCCACACGAGCTTGCCGCCTTTGGCCCGCAGCCCTCGCCGGGTGCGCCAGGTCTCGGCGCCGGCGAGCAACACCACCCGAGCCCGGCCCCGCTGGATGTCCAGGCACGCCTGGTTGACCAGCGACTGCGGCACGTTGCCGCCGACGGGGCTGTACAACGTGGTGAAGTCGGTGGCGCCGACCCGCTGGCCGAGCAGCAGCCCGGGATCCCGGTAGTGCGCCGACAGGACGTTCACCACGCGGATGGAATCCACGGCCTCGATCACCCGCGAATCGGCAGCTTGCCGGGCCGCGGCCGCCATCAGGTCGATCGGTTCGACGGACCGTTTCTCCGGGTCGATCTCGTCGCGGTGGTTGACCTGGCCGTAGCCGATCAACACCGGTGTCCTGGGGTCCACGGTCATACGACGAATTTAGCGTGGCTATCGATCCGCCCGGCCCCGCGGGCCGCGTTCGCGGGCCGGGGCGCCCCTATGCGCCGCCGGGCGGCCCGAACAGCACGCCCTCGGTGATGAGCCGGTCGATCTCCTGGGGGCTCATGCCGAGCAGCGTTCGGCAGATCCCGACGGTGTCCTGGCCCGGTAGTGGCGCCGGGCGTTGCGGGGCCCGCGGGATGTGCTGGAACGGCGCCGGGGCCGTCTCCGCCGGCAGTGGACGTTCGACGAGTGGATGCACCATCTCGGAATACAGTTTCCGCTCGACCAGCTGGGGGTCCTCCAAGATGTCCGGCGGTCGGTTCATCGGTCCGGCCGCAACCCCGGAGGACTGCAGCAGTTGGGCGGCCCGCACCGGGGTGCGCGTCCGGGTCCAGGCCGACACCGATTCCACCAACTCTCGCCGATTCGCCACCCGCGCCTCGCCGGTGGCGAAGCGCGGGTCGTCGGCCCATTCCGGATGATGAAAAACACCTGCGGCGCAACGCCATTCATCGTCGGAACCGATCGAGATGACGCACCATTCGTCGTCGCCGGCGCACGGGAAGACGGCGTGCAGGCTGGTGTCTTCGGAGATTCTCGGCACGCCCGCGGCCAACGCGGCCTGGGTGACGTACACGGTGTCGAGTTGATTGACCACGGCTTCGGCCTGCGAGATGTGCACATGCGCCCCGCCGCCCGTTCGGTGGCGGTGGATCAGTGCGGCCAGCGCCGCGATGGCGGTGATCCGCCCGACCACATGGTCGGGAAAGATCGTGGTCGCGTCGTAGAAGGCGTGCCGCGCGGCGCCATCCTGGTTCTCCGGATCGTCGGCCGTCCATAGCCGGGTGACACCGGTCGCCGCGCGGACCAGGGGCCCGTAGCCCAAGCGGGTGCTCCACGGGCCATGGTCGCCGTAGGCGCTGCTCTCTGCGAGCACGACCCGCGGGTTGATGGCGCGCAGGTTGTCGTAGGAAAAGCCAAGCGCGGCAAGCGTTTCCGGCTTGAAATTGGCGAAGACGGCGTCGGACTCCGCGACCAGTCGAGTGAAGATCTCCTTGCCCGTGGCGCTGCGCAGATCCAGGCCCATCGCCAGGTGGTTGCGATGTGTCCAGGCGAACGACTCGCTCATGGCCTCGCCGACGCGGGCCTGCCGCAGCCCGTCCGGGTACTCGGCGCTCTCGATCTTGATGACCTCGGCGCCCAGATCGCCGAACAACCGGCTCAGCTCGCCGCCGGCGACGATGATGCCCAGATCCAGGATGCGAAGTCCCGCAAACGGATAGTCACCGACGCGGCCGGAGGGCGATTGCACCACCGCCGGATTTCCGCGCCAGCCCGGTCCGTCCTGCCCCGCGGCGGGGGCTGGGCGGCGGAAACCCGCGTGCTGCCCGTCGACGACGAAATAGCCGGTCGGCACGCTCGCGCGCGCACCCGGGACAAGCTCGGCGTCGGTGATCGCGCCCACCGCCTGGAAGTGCTCCGAGCCCATCACCCACGACGGCGTCAGCACCGCGGCGATCGGCACGCCGTGGGCCTGGCCCGCGGTCACCAGATCCTTCATGGTCTGTCCGGCGAACAGCGCCTGGACCAACTCGCTGATCTGCGGCCACGCGGCGAAGCGCGCGCCGATCACGTCGTATTTCGGGTCTTGGAAATCGTCCGGCTCGCCCAGCCAGCGCCGCAGACCCCGCCACTGGCGCGGTGCCATCACGCACAGCCGGACGTAGCCGTCCTTGCACTCATAGATCGGGTAGGCATCCTGGTTCTTCGGGCGCCCGCGCCACTGCCCGGTGCGGCGGATACCGGCGGCGACCTGACCGTGCGCACCGAACGCCGGGTCGAGCGACATGACCACCGCGTCGAATCGGGAGAAGTCGATGTATTCGCCGGTGCCGCAACGCAATCGGTTGTAGTACGCAACGAGCGCTGCCCACGCCGCCTGGACGGCGGCGGTGGCCGACGCGATACCGTCCGGCGGTAACACGGGGGTGCCGGTGGTGGGGCCGGATCGCGACAACGAGCCGCACATCGCGTACAACACGGGATCGGTGGCCCGCCACAACGACCGCGGGCCCGTCGCACCGAAGTCGGTGATCGACAGCACCACCAGATGCGGGTGCTGGGCGGCCAACTCCTCGACCGACGTCCCGAACGTGGGGGCCTCGCCGTAGAAACCGTCGTCCACGACGATGTCGGCCTGCGCGGCCAGGTCGAGGAACACGCCGCAGTCGTCCTCGTCAAACGGGTCCAGCACGACGCTGCGCTTGTTGGCGTTGTGCACAGCAAACGGAATGCTCGAGCCGGCCAGCGTCGGCGGCGCGTCGCGTGCCGGGCTCCCGGTCGGGGGTTCGACCTTGAGCACATCGGCGCCCAAGTCGGCGAACAGGCGCGTCACCGCGTCGCCGTTACCACTCGACAAGTCCAGGACGCGCACGGCGTCGAGCAACCCGTCGGCCATCTGCACACCGTACCCGCAGGTGCGGCCGTCGGCCGGGCGAACCATCGCCCCACCAGCCAAAAAGCCAACTGGGCAAGCTGATTGGGTGGGCGAACTCGCCGTCGGCTATCGTCACAGGCCGATCGGCGAGGCCATGCCGAAACCATCCGACGGAGGCACCCAATATGAGCGCGCACTTGACCTACATCGAGGCCGTGGTGGTGGGCGCGTTCCAGGGCGTCACCGAGCTGTTCCCGGTTTCTAGCCTCGGGCACGCGGTGTTGGTGCCCGCGGTGGTCGGCGGTCGATGGGCCCAGGACCTGAGCGTCTCCGCGCCCGAATCGCCCTACCTTGCATTCATCGTCGGCCTGCACGTGGCCACCGCCGCCGCGTTGCTGGTGTTCTTCTGGCGGGACTGGCTGCGCATCGTGGCCGGATTTGTGTCGTCACTGCGGTATCGCCGCATCGAGACCATCGACGAGCGGCTCGCCTGGCTGATCGTGGGGGCGACCATCCCGGTGGGGCTGGCCGGGCTGGCCCTGGAACGGACATTTCGCACCACCCTGGGCAAGCCCATCCCCGCGGCGATTTTCCTGCTGCTCAACGGCATCGCCCTCTACGCGGGCGAAAGGCTCCGGCGCCGCGTCGCACCTGCGCCCGACGCGGACCAGCCGGCCGAGGAACATCCCGCACACACCGGTGAGGCCGTGGACAATCGCCTCGCCCAGCTCCCCCTGCGCCGCGGCGTGCTGATCGGGGCGGCGCAGATCCTGGCCCTGCTGCCCGGTATCAGCCGCTCGGGCATCACCATGGTGGCCGGCCTGTGGCGCGGCTTGTCGCACGAAGACGCCGCCCGGTTCTCCTTCTTGTTGGCGACGCCCATCATCCTGGCCGCCGGCGTGTACAAGATCCCCGAACTGTTCGGGCCCCGCGCCACCGGAATCCACGGCCAGGTGCTGGCCGGCAGCATCGCATCCTTCGTCTGCGCCTACCTCGCCGTGCGGTTTCTGACGCAGTACTTCCAGACCCGCACCCTCACACCGTTCGCCATCTACTGCATCCTGGCCGGCGGCGCCAGCCTGGTGTGGCTGGCCCTGTGGTGATCAAGTCGGGCAGGTCAGATTTCGGTGCCCACCAACGGGTTCGAACTGACGTTCCTCGAGTAGCGGTGTAACGCAGGAATATTTGAGGTACCGGTTAGGGCGGCACCTTGTGCACCGCAATACTGCCCATCGCCGAATTCTGCACGGAGACAAGACAAGCCTTTACACGATCTCGGTTGAAATCGCCTCATCGACTCGGTAACCAAAAGGCAACTCCTTGATATCGGTTTGCGCAACAACGTAGGTGTACCAGGGGCAGTGCGCCACCATCTACGGAGCAATGCGCGGCGTCTCAACCGCAGAGGATGGCCGAATGTTCTGTCGCTTTTGCCGTGTGGCTGGTGCGCTCGCGGGAGTCGCTCTGCTGATCTTTTCGACGGATAACGCGCCCGCGCGAGCCGTCGACCCCGCTCCGATGATGAGCACGAACCTGTTGGTAAACCCGGGCGCCGAGTTCGGCGACCCGTCGTTGTCGGGATACAGTTCGGTGACGGTGCCGGGCTGGACCGTGACCGGCACACCGACGGTGATCAAATACGGCACCGCGCGCCGTCTGCCGTGGCCGCTCGGGTCGCCGGGGCCGACTTTGCCGGCGTTACTTGGGTTTCCGCGCTCTCAAAACGGGCCCCCGGACGGCGCCGTACAGTTCTTCGGCGGTGGAAATGTGGCCACTTCCACGGTTACCCAAACCGTCGACCTGTCCGGTGCGGCGGGTCAGATCGATCACGGCGCCGTGCCCTACACGTTGAGTGGATGGCTCGGAGGCTTCCTAGAAGACCCGTCCGAGGCATCGGTCACCGTCGCCTTCTTGGCCGCCGACCAATCGCCTTTGGGCGCCGGCAAGATCGGGCCGGTCACCGTGCTCGACCGCCGGTTGAAGACCGAGCTCCTCGCACGTGAGACCACCGGGACGATTCCCGCGGGCAGCCGCAGCGCACGCGTGGTCGTGACCCTCAAGGACTGCAACCCGGTAATCGGCAACTACAACAACGCCTACGCCGACAACATCTCGTTGACTGTCGGCGCCCCACTGCCTCCCCCACTGCCACCCACACCACCGGCGTCGAAAGTCGGCGGTCTCGACCACGTGTTCATGATCTATCTGGAGAACCACGGGGTGAAAGACATCGTCGGCAGCCGCAACGCGCCATACATCAACGGCCTCATCAACGATTACGGATATGGGTCGAACTACTTCGCCCAGACCCACCCCAGCCTTCCGAACTACTACCCGATCCTCGGGGGAACGGACTTCGGCTTCAACTACAACTGCGAGCTGGACTGCTTCGACGCACCCAACCTTGCCGACAACATCGAGGGGGCGACGAAGACGTGGGCCTCCTACGAGCAGTCCATGCCCGCTCCATGTTTCACGCAGACATCGGGTCCCTACTCGCCCGGCGAACTCCCTTTTCTCGCTTTCCACGACATAGTCTCCAACACGGCTCGCTGCCAGGCACACGTGCTGCCGCTGCAGCGTATGGCCACGGATCTCGCCTCGCCCTCCACCACCCCGAACTACGCGTGGATCGCTGCGGACGAAAACCACAACATGGAGGGTCCCGTCAACCTCGAGTTCATACTCAGCCTGCTTACGAATCATCAATACAACATCAAGGCCGGCGACCAGTTCCTCGCGGACACACTGCCCGCGATCCTGAACTCGCCCGCCTTCCGAACGCAGCGCAGCGCCATCTTCATCACCTGGGACGAGGACTACAACAACCTGTCACTGGGCATCGGCAACGAAGGCAATCACGTTCCGATGATCGTCATCCCCTCGCCGAGTTCGCAAATGCGCCAAGGCCACATCGTTGCCGCTAATTACAACAACCACTACAGCCTGCTGCGCACCATCGAGGAATCCCTTCAACTAGTCCCCCGGCTCACGAACAATGACAAATTCGCTCAACCGATGAACGAATACTGGCAATAGCTCGGCCTGAAGCCGCATGCTTCGACAGCGCGCCTGGGCGGTTGTTGCGCAGCCTCACGTCGAGTGCTGTGCTTACCCGATTGCCTGTTGACACCCGTCAAGAATCCGGAGGGTACGAAAATGGCAGACACGGCATCGGTTGGGCTGAAGGTCCGGGGCAAGGTCATCGTGATCACCGGCGGCGCGCGGGGAATCGGGCTGGCCACCGCGACCGCGTTGCACAATCTGGGCGCCAAAGTGGCGATCGGTGACGTCGACGAGGTCCGGGTGAAGGAATCCGGCGCCGCGCTCGGCCTGGGTGTATACGGCAAACTCGATGTCACCGACCCACATTCGTTCTCGGACTTCCTGGACGAGGTCGAGCGCCAACTCGGCCCGATCGACGTGCTGATCAACAATGCCGGCATCATGCCGCTTGGTCGGATTGTCGACGAGCCGGACGCCGTCACCCGGCGTGTCCTCGATATCAACGTCTACGGCGTGATCCTGGGCAGCAAGCTGGCGGCCCAGCGCATGGTCCCCCGCGGATCCGGACACGTCATCAACGTCGCCTCGCTCGCCGGGGAGACGTATATCGCCGGGGCGGCCACCTACTGCGCCAGCAAACACGCAGTGATCGGGTTCACCGACACCGCGAGGATCGAATACCGCCACACGGGCGTGAAGTTTTCGGTCGTCATGCCGACGTTCGTGAACACCGAACTGATCGCCGGCACGTCCGGGGCAAAGGGCATCAAGAACGCCGAGCCGGCCGACATCGCCGAGGCGATCGTCAGACTTGTCGCGCATCCGAGGCCGCGGGTGCGGGTCACGAAGACAGCCGGCGCGATCGTCGCGTCGCAGAAGTTCATGCCGCGCGCGCTGTCCGAGGGGCTGAACCGCGCGCTCGGCGGCGAGCATGTCTTCACCGACGACGTCGACGCCGAGAAGCGCAGGGCCTACGAGTCGCGGGCTCGCGGCGAAGAGTGAGCACCGCGTCGGGCGCCGTTCACTCCGGGCGCGGACAATCGGCGGGGTGAGCCTAGAAACCCAGACAACCGCTCCCCTTGCCGACCACGAACTCGACCTGATCAACGCCTACTGGCGCGCCGCCAACTACGTGTCGGTGGGCCAGATCTACCTGCTGGACAACCCGCTGCTCGCCGCGCCCCTGTCGCCGGAACACGTCAAACCGCGCCTGCTCGGACACTGGGGCACCACCCCGGGCCTGAACCTGATCTACGCGCATCTGAACCGGATCATCCGCAACCGCGACGCCAACGCCATCTTTGTCACCGGCCCCGGCCACGGGGGGCCCGCGCTGGTCGCCAACGCCTACCTCGAAGGTACCTACAGCGAGGTGTACACGGGCATCGAGGAAGACGCCGAAGGGTTGCGAAAGCTGTTCCGGCAGTTCTCCTTTCCCGGCGGCATCCCCAGTCACGTGGCGGCCCAGACGCCGGGGTCCATCCACGAGGGCGGCGAGCTGGGATACGCGCTGGTGCATGCCTACGGCGCGGCGTTCGACAACCCGGACCTGGTGGTGGCCTGCGTGGTCGGGGACGGCGAGGCCGAAACGGGGCCGCTGGCGGCCAGCTGGCACTCCAACAAGTTCCTCAACCCGGCCAGAGACGGCGCGGTGCTGCCCATCCTTGCGCTCAACGGCTACAAGATCGCCAACCCGACCGTCCTGGCGCGCATCCCCCACCCCGAACTCGAGGCGCTGCTGCGCGGCTACGGCTACCGGCCCATCACGGTCGCCGGCGACGACCCGGCCGACGTGCACCAGCAGCTGGCCGCCGCGCTCGACGACGCCTTCGACGACATCGCGGCGATCCAAAGCGCCGCCCGCAGTGGCAACCAGACGCAGCGGCCTGTCTGGCCGATGATCGTGCTGCGCACGCCTAAGGGCTGGACCGGGCCGAAGGTAGTGGATGGCAAGAAGGTCGAGGGCACCTGGCGATCGCACCAGGTCCCGCTAGCCGAGACGCACGACAACCCCCAGCACCGCGCTCAGCTCGAGGAGTGGCTGCGCAGCTACCGGCCCGAGGAGCTTTTCGACGGTGACGGCAAGCTGCGTGCCGAGCTGCGGGCGCTGGCGCCCAGCGGCGATCGCCGGATGAGCGCCAACCCGCACGCCAATGGCGGGCTGTTGCTGCACGACCTCGACCTGCCGGACTTCCGCGACTACGCGGTCACGGTGTCGCAGCCGGCCGCCGCCATGCACGAGGCGACCCGGGTGTTGGGCACCTTCCTGCGGGACGTGATCGCCCGCAACCCTGACCGGTTCCGCCTGATGGGTCCCGACGAGACCGCCTCCAACCGGCTGGACGCCGTGTACGGGTCGACGGCCAAGGTTTGGCTCTCCGAGCTGGGGCCCGACGACGAGAACCTCGCCGCCGACGGGCGGGTGATGGAGGTGCTCTCGGAGCACCTGTGCCAGGGCTGGCTGGAGGGCTACCTGCTGACCGGCCGGCATGGCCTGTTCAACTGCTATGAGGCGTTCGTCCACATCGTCGACTCGATGATGAACCAGCACGCCAAGTGGCTTGCCACCAGCCGTGAGCTGCCGTGGCGGCGGCCGATCGCGTCGCTTAACTACCTGCTGTCCTCGCATGTGTGGCGCCAGGACCACAACGGCGCGTCGCACCAAGACCCCGGCTTCATCGACCTGGTCGCCAACAAACGGGCCGAGGTGACGCGGGTGTACCTGCCGCCGGACGGCAACACCCTGCTGTCGGTGGCTGACCATTGCCTGCGCAGCCGCGACTACGTCAACGTCATCGTCGCCGGCAAGCAGCCAGCGCTGGCCTACCTCGACATGGACCAGGCGATCGCGCACTGCACCCGCGGGCTGGGGATCTGGCAGTGGGCCGGCACGGCCACCGGGGAACCCGACGTGGTCCTCGCCTGCGCCGGTGACGTCCCGACGCTGGAGACCCTCGCCGCCGCCGACATCCTGCGTCGCGAATTGCCCGGATTGGCGGTCCGGGTGGTCAACGTGGTCGACCTGATGCGGCTGCAGCCGGAGTCCGAGCACCCCCATGGCTTGCCCGACCGGGAGTTCGACGCGCTGTTCACCAGGGACAAGCCGGTCATCTTCGCCTACCACGGCTACCCGTGGCTGATCCATCGGCTCACCTACCGACGCACCAACCACGCACACATCCATGTGCGCGGCTTCAAGGAGCGCGGCACCACAACCACGCCCTTCGACATGGTGATGCTCAACGATCTGGACCGTTTTCACCTGGTCATGGACGTGATCGACCGGGTCGACGGACTGGCCAGCCGAGCCGCCGTGCTGCGTCAGCGAATGGCCGACGCCCGCCTGGCCGCCCGCAACTACACCCGCGAGCACGGGGAGGACGACCCACAGATCGCGGGCTGGACCTGGGAGCGAGGCGACCCATCTGGCCTGGGAGTCGAGCGAGCGGAACGAACGTAGTGAGTGACGGGAGCGAGGCGACCCATCTGGCCTGGGAGTCGAGCGAGCGGAACGAACGTAGTGAGTGACGGGAGCGAGGCGACCCATCTGGCCTGGGCGTGGAGTGAGCAACCTCGCTCGCTAGAGCCGCCCGATGCGCAGTGGTAGGGGTCTCCGGTCCATCCGGTGCAAAAACAACGCCGGGGCCCGAGCCCGAGGTGGCTCGGTGATCGTTCGCGGATAGTCTGACTCGGTCGTGTGATCGCGCTCACAACATGGGGTGGGGATGTCGAGCCGGGATGTGTTTTCGCCCAGGGAGCTGGCCGAGCTGCGCGGCTTCCCGGACATCGGCCGAGACGAGCTGGTCCGCTATTTCACGCCGACCGCGGCCGCGCTGACCTTTCTGAAGGCGAAGCGCTCGCCGACGACGATGCTCGGGGTGGCAATACAGCTGTGCACGCTGCCGTGGCTGGGTTTCGTGCCCGACGAGGTGACGACGGCGCCGCCGACGGCGGTGCAGCGGCTGGCGGCCAGGCTTGGTATCGCGGCCGAGGCGCTGGTCGGGTACGGGGAGCGGGAACAGACCCGCACCGATCACCTGCGCGAAGTACTGACATATCTGAGTTGGCGGACACCGGATCAGCAGGCGCTGAAGGAGTTGGACGAGTTCCTGCTGGCGCGGGCGATGGAGCACGATTCACCATCGCTGCTGTTCCGGCTGGCGTGCGAGCATCTTCGCACCGCGAAGGTAGTGCGGCCGGGTCCGGTGAAACTGCTCGAACGCGCGGCCACGGCGCGGGCTCGCGCCGAACGGGAGACCTACGACCGTGTCGCGCACCTGCTCACCGAGACTCGTCGCGCCGAGCTGGACGCGCTGTTGGTGACCGATCCGGAGATCGGGACAAGCCGACTGCGCTGGTTCGGAGTCGGCCCGACCGAGGCCTCCGCAGCGGCGGTGAAGGACGAGGTGCGCAAGCTGAAGTTCTTGCGCGCCTTGGACGCTCACACGCTTGAGTTGTCGAGCCTGCCCATGGAGCGGCGACGGTTCCTGGCGGCGGTGGGGCGGCGAAGCTCGGTGGCGAAGCTGACCCGTCGCGAGCCGCATCTGCGCTACCCGATCGTGCTGACTCTGCTGGCGCAGTCCGCGGTCGACGTGCTCGACGAGGTGATCCAGCTGTTTGGGACGAAATGCTGCGCCTGGCCGCGTCACTGAAGTACGGGCAGGTCACCGCGTCGCTGATCGTCGGCAAGCTCTCCCGCGCCGACCGGCAGAACCGCCTCGCCGCGGCGCTCAAAGAGTACGGGCTGCTCAGGAGAACGATCTATGCCGCGCGCTATTTGTCGCGGGAAGACTACCGCCGCAAGATATCTCGGCAGTTGAACAAGGGTGAGAGCATGCACGCGCTCAAACGCGACGTGTTCTACGCCAACGAAGGCGCGGTGCAGCGGCGGCACCTGGAGCAGCAGACCGAGCAGGCATGGTGTCTGACCCTGGCCACCAACGCCATCACGACTTGGACGGCCGAGTATCTCGGGCTGGCCGTCGACCACATGCACGCCCAGGGCCGCCGCGTCGACCCCGACCTCCTCGTCCACGTATCCCCGGCCCAATCCGACAACATCGGCTTGTTCGGCACCATCACCGTCGACATCGACGCCGAACTCGCCCAACTCGACCCCACCGGGCACCGTCCCCTCCGGAAGGGGCAGGCCGTCGTCACGGCGTCCGTTTGAGGATCCCCAAACGGACAGCTATTTCGTAATGAGCGCTGTGTCGCAATATGCGACGACGTCTTCTGAGACGAAGTTTTGAGACGCAACGACCTGGCAGATCCTATTCCCTGGGTGGTCAGTCTGGGACGTCTCGAATGTGGTGGCGATCTCAACCGGTCAGTGCATCACTCCAGGTAACCGATGATGTGATGCGGGGAGGCCGGGATGGGCGTGGGTCCGATTGGGTTCAGTGTCGAGCAGCAGAACTTGTTGTGGGTGATGTGGCGCCGGGGTGATTCGATCCGAGAGATGGAGCGCACGCTGGGCGAAACGCTGCCTCGGATACGGCGGTTCCTACGTCAGTCCGGTGGGATCCCTCCGGTTCCGCGACAGCGGAGGGCCGATCATCTGACCCTGGTCGAGCGCGAGGAGATCTCACGCGGGATCGCAGCGGGCCTGTCGGCACGCTCGATCGCCGGGCGCATCGATCGACCGTCATCGACGGTATCGCGAGAGATCGGCCGCAACGGTGGCCGCGATGCCTACCGGGCTCTGGCCGCCGATGCTGCCGCGTTCGACCGGGCGCGGCGCCCGAAAGTGAGCAAGCTGGCGGCGAATGCGGAACTGGCGGGTGTGGTTGCCGCCAAACTGGATGACGATTGGTCGCCACAGCAGATCGCCCAGTGGCTGCAGCGGGAGCATCCCGGTGACGCGGACATGCGGGTCTCGCACGAATCCATCTACCGTGATGTGTACATGCCGTCACGGAAGGCATTCGATGCCAGCATGTTTCACCGTCTGCGCAGTGAGCGTCCGATACGGCGACCGCTCGGCAAGCGGTCCTCATACGGCCGCGGCCAGCTCCGGAACACAGTCTCCATCCGGGAGCGTCCCGTCGAGGCCGACAGCCGGGAAGTGGCCGGGCATTGGGAGGGAGATCTCGTGTACGGAACGCGACCTTCAGCGGTGGCAACCCTGGTAGACCGCGCCACCCGTTACGCGATAGTCGTCGCGTTGCCCGACGGGCACAAAGCCGAAGCTGTCGCCCGCGCCTTGATCGACCGGATGGGTCAACTGCCGGCGCACCTGCGGCGGTCCCTGACATGGGACCGCGGCCTCGAGATGGCCCACCACGCCACGATCACCGCGACGCTGTCGATGCCGGTGTTCTTCTGCGACCCGCACCATCCCTGGCAGCGCGGCACCAACGAAAACACCAACCGGCTGCTGCGCCAATATCTGCACAAAAACGCTGACCTGGGCAGCTTCACCCAGGATCACCTCGACTGTGTGGCCGCGAAACTAAACCACCGCCCGCGTCGAGTGCTCGGCTGGACCACCCCGGCTCAAGCGTTCGGTGCCGCCCAGCCACAGCCGATGCTGCTTGCACCTGCGTAGCCGGTGCGGTTCGGGGCTGCGATCATGACCACATGAGCGCCGGTGGACTTCCGCAGCTCGACGTCGCCCGCGTCCAACGCTGGTGCGCCAACCAGGTCCCTGAGCACATGCGCGGTGAGATCCGCGTCGAATGCGACGTCACACCAAGGCATCTGACGATCTGCGAATGCCGACCGCCGTGGCGTGAGGACTTCGGACCCGATTGGACCCGCTTCCCGATCGCCCGCCTGCACTACACCAGGACTACCGGCCTTTGGACTCTGTATTGGCGCGACCGGAACCTCAAATACCACCGCTACCAACCACTCAACCCCAGCCCCCGAATCCAAGACCTACTCGACTACCTCGACGGGCGAGCCGACCCCATCTTCTGGGGATAACGACCCGGTTACCCTCGTCCCAGTGATGCGCTGACCGGTTGAGCTCAAGGTCGTTTTCGAGACAGGTGGATAGAGGGATTTCTACCCGCTGAGGGTGCCCCCATCAGCTTCCAGAGCTGGTTGCGACAGAGCTACGGCGAAGCGGTACACCTTCCGTCGACCAGCTGTACTGCAGCAAGCAGCCGCAGCTCGGCGTCGGACAGTCAACCGATCACAAGTTTGAGGCGGCGGTGGGCAGCGCCCGGTGGCGTTGTGTAATCGGTCTGATTAGCTTGAGGCTCTGCGTGTTTGACGCTGTGCCGTGAGGCCGGGTTCGACGACGTTTTACCCACCTCGACCGCGCGCCGCCGCTGCGGACCGGTGGTATTCAGTTAGCGCCGGACTTGCGGACGCTTCTTGGCGTGTGGCGTCATCTCGGTGAGGACTGATGGGCTTACCCCGCGTGGAGATTCTTCGGCGGCCGCCAACAGAATGCCGACTGATTCGACGATGCCGGTAGCGATGTCGTTGACCGCGGGCACGTTGTCGGGGCAGACGCACACGCTGAGATCCATCACGTCGCCGTGGGAGATCAGCGTGATGTTCAACCCGGCGCCTTCTATCAGCGGCGCCGCGGTGTGCATGCCGACGACCTTGGCTCCAGCGCAATACACCGGCATCCGCGGCCCGGGAAGATTCGAGACGATGCCATGCGAGATCGGTGCGAGCCGTTGCGACAAGCCCAGCCCGGTATAGAGCTGCATGCCGGCGTGGACGACATTCGGCGGGATCAGCGAAGCGATGGTCGGCGAAATCGGCCGTGGGACCAATCTTTTCAGCATTGCTCCTGCGGGCCGTCTTCAGCCTGTCAGTGGCTGCATGTAGGTCGGTGAGGACCTGGACGGGATCGTCGAGCTGCACCGGGAAGCGGATACGCCCGAAAGTGAACTGGTTGTCGACGGTGGTGGAATCGGCGTCTCGCAGCGATAGCGGTATCTGCATCAACAGCGGATAGTCGGGCACAGCGTCATGGCGTTGCAGCCAGGCGCGCAGCGACACTGTGCAGGCGGCCAGGAAAACGTTATTGATACTGCCCCCAAACGCGTGCCTGACCGTCTTCATCTGGGCCAGCGGGATCGAGGCGAAGGCCACCGCCCGCCGCTCAGTCAGCGGCGCGTTGAACACGGTGCGCGGCACCGGCCCGCGCATCGACGACGCCGCGTGCGGCAGCTGGTCGGGCCCGCCCGTGCCGCGCAGCCGGCGGACCGCGGCCCGCAGCACACCGGGCACGGCCCCGGCGATCAGCCAAACGCCGGTGACTTGATTCTCCAGGAGCTCCTGCATCGTGTCGGTAACGAGCTCGCCGATGGAGGGCTGCTTGCCCAGGCCCGGCTCGGCCGGCAGATCGCTGGTCGAGTCGTCTCGCGGACCAATAGTCAGTAGCCGCGGCCAAACGGAGCCCACCCCGGCGACGCCACCGCTTATTGCAGGCGCCATCTTCACCGCCAACGCCCACCGGCCGCCCTCGAGACCGTCGATGCTCCACGCTTCCCACAGCGGTTTGTGGCGATCCAGCGGCCCGGCGGTCAGCCACGCGATCAGGTCGGCGAACTCTGGGCGGCCGCCGGGAGCAGGAACCGTTGCGCTGTGCATCTGGGGAGTCGGGTCATAGTCGTCGATCTCGGCCCACACGGGCTGACCCAATCCCAGCGGCTTGCCCACAACCCGGCTGCGGAAGCGCGCCAGCCGCGGCAGCGACAAACCAACCAGCTCGTGTAGCCGCTGATGGCTGAGCTGATCGGACGCCTCGATGATGATCAGCGCGACGGCGTGCGCCGGCACCGTCGAACTCTCGATGTGCAGCGACACCGCATCCATCCCCGATAACCGGCTGACCATCACCGCGCCCCCGCGTCCGCCACTGAACTCTCTTGGGCCAGACTCTCTTGGGCCAGCGGATTGATGATCGTCAGCTTCGACGTATTCATCGGCCAGCTAACCGATTCCACGTCGAGAAATCCGGCGTCATAACCGCATCCGCAAGCGACGGTGCCGCGACCCAGCACCGTCACCGGCTCCTCGATGGCGGGCATGACCCACCCTAACCCTGCACTACGGCGGCCCTCAGCTCGCCACCAAGCCCGAGCTGGTCGACAGGTGGATTGTCGCTGATGTGCTCGGTGAGCACCGATCAGAGGAGCGACAACAATCCTGCGGACCAACGATCGGCATCGCCACCCGCTACGACAAGTACGCGCTGACCTACTCGGCGGAGTCATCCTCGCAGCAGCAATCACCGCCCACCGCCTCCAATAAACAGACACGACCTAGTCGAGGGACTTGACGGCGCGGGCTGTGGCCTGACTGAGGCGAAGAATCCGCAGATCGCCGATCGGTGTGCCCTGCCCACGGTTGCACACCATCGCCAAGGCCAGGTCGTGCCCGGGATCGGCAAAAGCGCCGGACCCACCGAACCCGAAATGGCCATAGCCGCGGGGGAACTGTTTGTTAATAATCGGCAGCCGATGGTAGCCAAGCCGCCACTGCATGGTCATCACGATGACCCGGTCTCGTTGGTCGTTCTGGATCTCGGAGGCCTTGCGGACCGTCTCCTCGGAAAGGATGCGCACACCGCCCAGCTGGCCGCCGCCGGCGAGCATCGCGTACATGGCGCCGAGCGACACGGCATCGAAATACCCATTCATCGCGGGCACGGCGGCATCTTGGAGTCGAGGGTCCACGATGACGTCCTCCATACCGCGGGAGAGGGCTGCGTTGATCATCCGATGCGGGTTGATCGGCGACCTCAGGACACGCAGACCCCGCGACACCTGGTTCAACGCGAAGCTGCCGAGGGGGCTAGACCAACGCGTCAAAGCGGGCGACATCGGCGCCAGTGGCGCCATCCGGTGCCGCTGCTCGGGCGGGCAGCCGATATGCAGGCCGTCGAGCCCGAGCGGTTCGGCGATTTCCTTCTGCAGGAACTCCTCGATCGGTGTGCCGGAGATCCGCCGCACCAGCTCGCCGACAAGCCAACCGAACGTCAGCGCGTGGTAGCCCACCGAGGTTCCCGGCTTATATGCCGGCTTCGCCCGAGCCAGCGCATCGGTCATGTGCTCCCAATCGAGCATCCTCGATCCGTGGTCGATGATGGTGCCGAGGCGGTGTAGGCCCGCGGAGTGGCTCAACACCTGCCGAACGGTGACGTCACCCTTACCGTTCTGGGCGAACTCCGGCCAGTACGTGGCGACCCGTTCGTCGTAGTCGAGCTCCCCGCGGTCGGCCAGCACATGGGCGCAGGTGGCCACGACGCCCTTGGTCGTGCTCCAGCACATGGCAAGCGTGTCGCGTGTCCAGGGAACCCTATCCAGGCCGCGAACCCCACCCCACAGATCGACGACAAGCCGGCCGCGGTGGTAGACGGCCACGGCGGCGCCGCCGTCGGTACCGGCGATCTGCTTCCTGAAGACGTCCGCCACCTCGCGGAATTCTTCGTCGCAACGACCTGCGATCAGATCTGTTCCTGATGTCGGAGTGCTCAGTTTCGGAGCTCCTTTTTCTTCGGGGGCTGGGCCGCTTTGTTGGAAGCCTTTTTCGGCAAGTAGTCGAAAAACAGCGATTGCCTGATCATCAAGGGCTTCTTGGCGGTCGTCACTCCTCTTGACCGAGCCGCCCGGCTTAGGGCTCTGAGCCGTACACATCAGATTTCGCCTGCCCTCATCCCCCCGATAGGGTCTTTTGACCCAGGTGCGCGCGCCTCAGTGCCCCATTCGGGGTACCGGAATTGGGAGGCGGTCGCCCAGCCGACAGGACAAGTACCGGGTCAGCGCCGGTCAGTCGGAGTCGAGCATGTGGGCCAGCAGCCCGAGCGTGTGAGCGGTGTCCCTACCGTCAGGCACCTCGGCGAAGGTCTCGGCCACACTCCGCAGAGCTGCTTGGCCACCTCACGCCGAAGACGGTTGTAACACCCCCGGCGCGCGCCCGAGTTCGGCGCCGCCTTGGGTAACTAGCGCAGTCGGTCGCAGACCCTCAGCTCTCGGCTGGCTGGGCTCGGCGACTCGGTGATGGGTGCCACGTGGTAAGCCGGTTGCTGATAGACAACGAACGCAAACGAGCCCCGGATCGTTAATAGAAAAAAGAAAACCAGCCAAAAAACAGGCTGGCTTTCTTTTTTCTATTAGTAACGATCAAGGGGAAGTCCGGATTGCCGCTCCCTCCAACTTAAGTGTCGGGGTGAAGGGCCTTCGAGTCACCATTCGCTGGCTAGGCTAACGATTCTGCATAAACCCGAGCGTCAATGGCTTCCAAGGTGGCGATCTCAGCATCGTCAATTGCCATCCTGGCAAAGTAAACCGAAGCCGTGGCATACTCCTCCGCGTCATCGGCTCGGTGTGCCGCGACCTTCCGGTTGACAGCGTCTTTCTTGGACGCAACATTGCTCTTGATTTTCGCCAGCCGCTGGTTATGGTCTGCCTGGAGTTTTTCCCACTCGGAAGCCGCGGCTGCCTTCCTCGCTACGACCTTCGCCTTAAATTCATCCTGCCTGGCTTTTGCAGCCGCTTTGGAGGCTTCGAGAGTGGCATCCACTTTCTCCCCGGTTTCGTTCTCAGCCGCCTCTACCTTCTTCTCCGCGTTCTCTGCATGGCCTGCGAGTTCTCGCAGACTTTCTGAAAGCCTCTTCATGATTCTCTCTTTCATTTCCGTAGTGCTATTTACAGTACGCCGAACGCAATCTGCGGCTAGGGCCTTTCTGCCCTTCATCGGGTGCCAGGGGCCAGCGGCGACACCCCGGCGCACCGCGCCCGCGGCTACCCGAGCCGCTCGACCTCGCCAGCCGCCTCACGCAGCACCGCGGCGTCAGCGCTGTTGCCGCCATCGGCGCAGGCGCATTCGCCGTGAGTTTCCTGGCGCTGCGCGATCTGATGCGAGTCATCGGGTACGGCTCCGCAACGGCGTGGATTTTCCCCGCAATCATCGACACGGCGGTGGCCGTCAGCACCTTGATGCTGGTTGCGCTCGGAGACAAACCGGTACGGCATACCCGCACTGTGACCGCACCTGCATCCGCACACGATCGTCGGGGTGACCAGTGCGCCCGCGCTGCTGCGGCGGTGGTGGGCAGCCCGCGGTGCAGGCGCCTTTGCGGCGGTCGACGGCTCCGCGCCACGTCGATTGCCGGTGTCCACGGTGGCGGAGCTGAATTCGGCGAGCCTCTCGTTCTCGAGCCTGTCCGGATGGGCACAGCGGGGCTTGCGCGAACGCTTCCTCGAGCTGACCGACGCGGTATGGCGGGTGCGCGCCTACGGCGACTTCCTGTCCTATTGCCTGGTGGCCGAGGGCGCGGCCGACATCGCCGCCGAGCCGGAGGTATCGGTATGGGATCTCGCGGCCCTCGACATCCTGGTGGGCGAGGCGGGTGGGGCGTTCACCAGCCGGGACGGCACCGCCGGCCCGCACGGCGGCAGCGCCGTGGCCACCAACGGCCTACTCCACCAGCAGGTGTTGAGCCGACTGCGCGGGGCGTAACCTGGCGCCGAGAGCACACCATGACCCCACTCGTTCCCGAAGACGACCGGTTCACCATCGCGACGAAACACTGGCATCGCCTCGACGACGGCCGGATTCAGTGCGACGTCTGTCCGCGCGCATGCAAGCTGCACGAGGGCCAGCGCGGCCTGTGCTTCGTCCGCTGCCGGATCGACGATCAGGTGAAGCTCACCAGCTACGGGCGGTCGAGCGGGTTCTGCGTCGACCCGGTGGAAAAGAAGCCGCTCAACCACTTCTTGCCGGGTTCGGCGGTGCTGTCGTTCGGCACTGCGGGGTGCAACCTCGCCTGCAAGTTTTGCCAGAACTGGGATATCTCTAAGTCTCGCGAGGTCGATACCCTGGCCAGCCGGGCCACCCCCGACGACATCGCCCGCGCCGCTGACGAATTGGGTTGTCGCAGTGTGGCATTCACCTACAATGATCCGACGATCTTCTGGGAGTACGCCGCCGATGTCGCCGACGCCTGTCACTACCGTGGCATCAAAGCGATCGCGGTGACGGCCGGCTACATGTGTCCTAACCCTCGCGCGGAGTTCTATCGGCACATCGACGCTGCCAACGTCGACCTGAAGGCGTTCACCGAGGACTTCTACCGCAAGGTCTGCGTCGGGCGTCTGCACGACGTGCTGGACACCCTGCTCTACCTGCGGCACGAGACCGACGTGTGGCTGGAGATCACCACCCTGCTCATTCCGGGACGCAACGACAGCGACGCCGAGATCGCCGCCGAATGCGCGTGGATCCGGGAGCACCTCGGCGTCGATGTGCCGGTGCACTTCACCGCATTCCATCCCGATTACAAGATGCTGGACACACCGCCGACACCGCCTGCCACGTTGACGCGCGCCCGCCGCATCGGCCTGCGCGAGGGCCTGCGGTTCGTCTACACCGGCAACGTCCACGACGCCGAGGGCGGCAGCACGCGGTGTCCCGGGTGCGGATCGGCGGTTGTGGTTCGCGACTGGTATGCGATGCGCCATTACGGTCTGACCGACGACGGCTGCTGCCGGGGGTGCGGCTATCGGTTGCCCGGTGTCTACGACGGCCCGGCCGGACACTGGGGCCGGCGACGCCTGCCCCTGGTGACCAGCCTGTCGCGGGTGTGAACTAGCGATCCTCGGTCGCTAGAACTTCGACAGTTGTCTTGAGTTTTCAGGCTGTTTTGGGTAGTAGGCGAGCCTGGTCGGTGGTTTCTGTGAGGTGAAATGTCGATGTTGTGCCTCCAGCCCGACCAAGCGGAGCGTGGCCGGTGCGCCGATCATCCCCCGGCCATCGCATCGAAAGTTGTTTGGGCAGACGATAGTTCGAGGATCTTCACGGTAGTCAGGCAGTCGTGGACACCGATGTGACCGTCTTGGACGCCGCGGCCTCCGAGCCATTGCCGCCACCCTGATAGCACCGCGGTAACCAGGCCGTACTTCACAGAAGCGCCGGACCCAACCGCAGGCCGACCCACATCACTGGACCAATGAGGCCACGCGATTCGAGGCCACCCCTCCAAAGAGGGCCTGAGGTACTGGCGCAGGCGACTGCGTAATCAAGGCGATCACGCCAACAACGCTGGGGCCCTACAAAGGGGCACTGGGCTCTACACAAAGGCGCTCCCCGCCTGGTCGACCACCCCGCTACTGGGGTGGCTTGGCACTGCGACCATCCCCGCCACCAAGACCACCCCGGCAGACCACTCCACCACACCAAGGGACCTCGCGAGACCTCCCCTCCGGCCGCTAGGGTCCTCCACACCAATCCTGGGCGTCCAGGGTCTCCATCGATCCTGGGCTCTCCAGGCTCCTCAACCAACCCGATCTACCACCAACCCCTGCCTGCAACCATCCCGTCACAGCAGCGCAGCGCGCGACCATTTCAGCACTGTCCATCCGATTAGCCATGCGACCATGCACCGCACCACCCCATCAACCGCATGGTGACCATGCCCCTCGACACTGGGGGTGGGTAGACCCCCTGGCACCCCTCGGCGACGATGCCGGCCTCAAAGACAAGCTGCGCGCCGAAGCGGATGCGGTGCTGAGCTGGGTGATCGGCGGGTGGTGCGACTACCGCGAACGCGGCGGCCTTGACGAACCGGCGGCCGTGCTGGTCCGCACCGGCGACTACAAGTCCGAGTCCGATGCGATCGGCCGATTCATCGACGACGAATGCGACGTCGGCGGCGCGCAATCGGCCGCGAAAACCGGCGCGCTCTACGCCAGCTGGCAAACTTGGGCGACCAAGGAAGGATGCCAGCCGCTGAGCCGTGTCGCGTTCGGCCGCGCACTCGACGCGAAAGGCTACCCGGCGGACCAGAACACGCACGATAGGCTCCGGCGCCGGATCTGCCTGCGCTCACAAGAAAGCGCAGATCAGTGACACCTTTTGCGCGCAATGCGCGCATTCCACGGTTAGTCTCACGTGACGCGCGCGCATTAGAGGGTTACCGAGAACTGTGCGCAATGCGCGGAAGCGGGACTGATTTGTGCCCGCGACCAGCGGGGATGCGGCCATGACCAGCCAGCAGCCGCCACTCAGCCCGCGCCTGCGAGCAACTCCTGAAAAGCCTTCTGCATGCATTCGGCATACTTCGCCGGGTCCGGCAGGGCGTTGCGATCCGCAGTGGCGCTGATCGACAAAATTCCGTTGTAGCTGGCTACCACATGGATAAGGTTCAAGCCGGCCACCAGGGGGCCGAGACCGGCGACGCGTACAAGTCGGGCACCGCTGAAGAAGAGTGGTTCGGTTGGACCTGTCACATTGGTCACGGTCGTGTTCGCGAGTGTTGGGCCAGAGAACGGAAGCATGCTCGCGGCCTTTGCAGTCATCCCGAGCAGCGAGGTTGGCACTATCCCAACCAGCTCGAGCAGCTGGGTCCTGGTCGATTGATCCGACCCCGCACGACTCGGCGCGGTCTCTTCAGCGATCATGGCGAGCCGTTTGAGCGGATCAGCGATGTCGGTACCGAGCGATTGCAGCCGGCCGAACAACATATTCCCGCCGCTGCCCTTATTGCCCGCGTCGCGTATTGAGATTGGGCACACCGCAAAAAGCGACTCATCGGGAAGCTCGCCGTGGCCATCCAGATACTCGCGAAGGGCCCCGCCAACGTATGCGAGCGCCACATCGTTGACCGTCGAGCCGGGCACGCTGGCCTTGATCCGCTTGAAATCGGCCAGATCGTGGAACCGGGCCTCAAATACCCGGTGCGGCGACACCGTTTGGTTGAAACGGGTCTTGGGTGGAAACGACGGCAAACTACCCCCGGCTACCCTGGACGCGACACCGCCGACCAACTTGCCCGGCAGGCCGGCTAAGCCGCGGACTATCTTCGGGGCATTCGACGCGAGTACTAGGCCCGCCTGCAACGGGTTGAGCGCTGCGTTTATCGCCGTGTGCGAGAGCAAGTTTGCGGTCGTGGGAAGAGCGCCGGGGCGCCAGGGACTATCTGGCCCAGCAGGGCGCGGGCTATCAGCGGCAAGGTCGTGGATTGCCGCGATCATCTGAACAGTCGCCATACCGTCGACCGCACAGTGGTGCAGTTTCAACGCCATCGCAAACGAGCCCTTCGGCACTTCCGGCACGGAATTCAGTCCCTCGATGACAGTGATCTCCCACGGCGGACGTCGCAGGTCGATCTGTCGGGCGTGAAGCCGCGCGATCTGGATACAGAGCTGCCGCCAGTCACCAGGCTGAGGCAGCCCGATATGACGGACGTGATACTCAAGATCGAAGTCCGGGTCATCTACCCAGTACGGCATATGCAAACCGCCCGGCAGATCGGTCAACCGCCGCCGAAAGACATCCGCAAGATGCAGCCGGGCGTCGAGCTCCTCGAGAATCCCCTCGAAGGTCACCTTGCCGCCCGGGGCGGTCGACGGGTCATAGATCAAAAGCAACTGAATCTGTAACGGCGTCGCTGGTCCCTCCGCGCGCAGCATCATGTCATCGGTCCAACTCAGCTGCTGCACAGTCGGCCCCTCACGCACGCCCCCTTCGACAGAGTAGGCCCGGTCACCCCTTCAGCGGAATGATTTCGATGGGCCGTCGCCGGCTACTTGTCCGCACCGGCGAAGCCTGACCACACCGCGCGATCGGCCCGGCCATGGTCCTCTACCGGATGCCGCCCGACCATCTCCATCCCGCAGCGACTGGAGGCGGCTCGCATTGGCAGCACAGCTAGTCGGCCCGTCGGCACGGGGGTGGGTAGACCCCCCTGGCACCCCCCGGCGGCACATGGCCGAAACCACATGCCGCCTCCGGTCTCCTTGCTCACGTCCTGCGACGACTCGACCGCTGATTAAGAGATGCGATTCGATGGCTGAGTAAGGACATGCCGTACCCTTCCGCCGTCGCCTGATTCCCCGACATTGCCGACCCCGGCCGGGCGCGTCCGCGTAGCCGAAAGTTCAAGGCGCACAAGGAAAGAAAATCTTTGACCCGCCCTACGGCTGAGTAACATTAACTCCCATGCAGTACATGGATCGGCGCACGATGCTATGCGCCATAGCGGTCACCGTGCTGGCGGCCGCCACCCGGGCCGCGACGGCAGGCGCTGCCCCGGTCCGATGGAAAATCCCCATGGGTCGAGTGCCCGCACCTGCCGGTGTGCTGACTCGGTTGCCCGGGGACGGCAATCAGGTGGCGCTGACCGTCGACGATGGCATCAGCGTCGACGTGGTGGCCGCCTACGCGCAGTTCTGCCACGACAGCGGCACCCGGCTGACCTTCTTCGTCAACGGCACCAACATCGCATGGTCGGTCAACACACCCGCGCTGCGGCCCATGGTGGACTCCGGGCAGATAGCGCTGGGCAACCACACCTGGTCACACCCCGACATCACCCGCCTCAGCCCGAGCGCCGTCGCCGATCAGATCAGCCGAAACGCCGATTTCCTTCGCAACACCTACGGAGTGGACGGCACCCCGTATTTCCGACCGCCCTACGGCCGACACACCGCCGCCACCGACAAAGTGGCCGCCGACCTCGGCTACGCCACGATCACCCTGTGGAGCGCCGACATCGGCGACTGGCGGCCGGAGAACGAAACCACACTCATCGCCAACGCGCAGAAGTCGTTTCAGCCCCAACAGATCGTGATCGGCCACGCGAACCTGCCCACCGTGACCCACTGCTACGCGCAGCTGCTCGACATCATCCAAAGCCGCAACCTACAAACCGTCACCCTCAACGACGTCTTCACATAGCATCCAATCAAGTGCAGCAGCTCGACATGCCCGGATGCTGCGCCGAAATTGTAATGTAAAACTGGACAACCTGCGCTGGGATTGTCCAGACCTAAGTTGCGGACCCGTCTCGAAACAGATGAGATTCGAGGTTCTCAAAACTCTGTGCCGGAATCATCGTGAACGCCGACGGCGCCTCGTGGAAGTGTTCAAACGCCTATCCTTAGAGAACCCTGGGGGCCCGGATCGGCGGAGGGTCGGATGACGGCAGCGACCGCGTGCCGCACGTGTGGCACCGATGTGAGCGCAACGGCCAAGTTCTGCAGCGAGTGCGGGTCACCGATTGGGGTGCTGGACACCCGTGCGGAGTACAAGCAGGTCACCGTCCTGTTCGCCGATGTGGTGCATTCCATGGACATCGCCGCGACGGTGGGCACAGAGCGGCTGCGGGAAGTCATGGCCGACCTCGCCGACCGGTGTGCCGCGGTTGTGCAGCGCTACGGCGGCACGGTGGACAAGTTCACCGGTGACGGGATCATGGCTGTGTTCGGTGCGCCCGCTGCGTCGGAGGACCACGCGCTCCAGGGGTGTTCCAACTCAAATCCGCCGAGCACAAAAGTGGCGAAGGCGTCGTAAGATTATTTATGCCGTATTACATGGATATTCACGAACTTCCGGGCGGCATCATCACGCCCGAAGAAGTGGCCAAGGCCCATGCCCAGGACCTTGCCGTCCAGGAAAAGTACTGCGTCAGCTATCACAAGTATTGGGTTAACGAAAAAGCCGGGAAGGCTTTTTGCCTTTGTCAGGCACCCAGCGCGGAAGCCGCGGAAGCGGTTCACCGCGAAGCGCATGGCCGGGTAGCGCAAAAAATCATTCAAGTCGAACCAAACGTTGCCGATCTGTTCATGGGCGGCAGCGAACTGGATGCGAGCGGCGCGGTTATGCTGCAAGGTGCGAAGGCGGACACACGAGACCCCGCGATTCGGACAATCCTGTTTACCGACATTGTCGGATCCACGTCGCTCACTCGGAAAATGGGCGACGAAGCCGCTATGAAAGTGCTCCGTGTGCACGATTCCATCGTCCGGCAGGGGCTCGACGAAATGGGAGGCCGTGAAATTAAGCATTTGGGCGACGGCATCATGGCCTCATTTGTGTCCGCCGCGGCGGCGGTCAAATGCGCGACTCGGATTCAACAGGAGATTAAGAAACATGGCGAAGAAATCGAGGCGAACGCGTTCCAATTGCGGGTCGGCATTGCGGCTGGAGAACCGGTCGAACATCATGACGACCTGTTTGGTTGCACGGTCCAGCTCGCCGCCCGGCTGTGCGCCCACGCGCGCCCCGAAGAAATCCTGGTTTCAAATGTCGTCGCTGAACTCTGCGAAGGAAAAATGCTCCCGTTCCAAAATCTCGGCGAAATCAGTCTCAAAGGTTTCGAGCAGCCCGTCCGGACACACGCAGTGGCTTGGACAAATTAGGAAAGCTGCAGCGGCGCTTAGCACAAGCGCCTGTACAAGCTAGTGTCGCGTGTTGTTGAAACGTTTACGTTTGATTTTGCCGAGTAGTTCGTCGGGGGTCTTGGTCCAGGTGAACGGCTTGGCGCGTTCGTTGTAGCTGGCGATGTAGGTGCGGATCGCGGCCTGCAGGTCGGTGACGTCGGTGAAGGTGCCGCGGCGGATGGCTTGGCGGGTGATGATGCCGAAGAAGATCTCGACCATGTTCAGCCACGAGCTGCTCGTCGGCGTGAAATGCAGGGTGACTCTCGGGTTCTTGTTCAGCCAGGCCTCGACGTTGGGGTGTTTGTGGGTGGCGTAGTTGTCGCAGATGACGCACAGCTGCACGCGGGGATGGGTCTTGGCGACCAGTTTGAGGAAGGCGAGGAACTCGACGTTGGTGTGGCGCGGGTAGCAGGCGTCGGCGGTGATCTTGCCGGTGGCGACCTCCAGCGCGGCGAACAGGCTGGTGGTGCCGTGGCGGATGTAGTCGTGGGTCTGCTGCTCGGGAATGCCTTGGCGCAGCGGCAGAATCGGTTGGGTGCGATCCAACGCCTGGATCTGAGACTTCTCGTCGACGCTGACCACCACAGCGCCCGCGGGCGGATCCGCGTGCGGGCATAGCGATGCAAATCGACTCGTTTTGCATCGCCGTGGGTTATCCTGGTAGCTATGACCAAAGCCGTCACCGTGCGCCTTGACGAGGCCGATCACGCCGCATTGGAGAAGCAGGCCAACCAGCTTCGGGTTCGTCCTGGCACGCTGGCTCGCATGCTGCTGCACGCCGGGCTCACCGGGAGTGGGCCCGCTGCGGGCACCGACGCGGCTCGCGCTGCCCTGGATCGGCTGGTGGCCCGGTCGCAGCGGCGGGCAACCGGCGACGCCGTGGCGCTGGTCGCCGACGCGCGGGTCGCGCTCGAACCGCGCCGGTGAGCGTCGTTGTCGACGCCAGTCTTCTCGTCGCCCTCGTCGTCGCCGACGAGCGCCAGGATGCGGCCCGGGCACACTTGCGCGGCTGGTTAGACGCCAGCGAGGGGTTACATGGTCCGGCAGTGCTGCCGTACGAGGTCGCCAACGTTCTCGCGCGGTTGACGTTCGACGGCGTTCTCGAGCTCGCCGAGGTAGATGACGTTTGGGCCGACCTCGCCGGGCTGGGGTTGGTCTTGCATCCCTTCGATCTGATCCGCGATGGTCGGGAGGTAGCCGCCATGACCGCTCGCCTGCGACGCCGGCATGCCACCGACTCGGCCTACATCTGCCTCGCGCAACGGCTCGGGACAGTGGTGTGGACCCTGGACGCGTCATTGGCCCGCAACGCGGTTGATCTCGGGCTACCAGTCAGACTCATTTCCTGACGCCGTCGCAGCGCGGTCCAGTCCGACCGCCCGGCCCGCAAGGGGATCGCCTTGCGGAGCCACGTGATCGGAGTGTCGTACTGATAGCGGCTTCCGCCGCTGCCTGAGCCGCCGTACCGCGACGGCCGGGCCTCACACAGGAGGTGCGCCATGGCGGCGCTTCTCATCGGGTACGCACGCTGCTCCACCGACCAGCAAGACCTCACCGCCCAACACGACGGCCTGACCGCACTGGGTGTCTCGCCGGCCAGGATCTACGTCGATCACGGCCTGACCGGCACCACCCGAGACCGGCCCGGCCTGCGGGAGGCGATGGCGGCCTGCCGAGAAGGCGACACCCTGGTGGTGACCAAGCTCGACCGCCTCGCCCGGTCGCTGCCCGATGCGCGGGCGATCGCCGACGAACTCACCGCCCGCCAGGTCCGTCTCAGTCTCGGCGCCTCGGTCTACGATCCGAACGACCCGGTCGGCCGGCTGCTGTTCAACGTGTTGGCCATGGTCGCGGAGTTCGAGTCCGACCTGGTCCGGCTGCGCACCCGAGAAGGGATGAAGGTAGCGAAGGCCAAGGGTCGGCTCCGCGGCAAGCAGCCCAAGCTCAACCCCCGGCAGGAAGCACATCTGGTCGGCCTGCTCCAGGCCGGTGAGCACAGCACCGCCGAACTGGCCGACCTGTTCGGCGTCGCTCGCTCCACCGTCTACCGCGCCCAGCAACGCCACCAGGCAGCCGCCCGACCGTGAGACCGCCGGTGCCGTCCCGCAGAAACACAGTGCGGGGCGCCCACGGTCCAGCGCCCTGAACATCGCCACGCGGGCCGTAAACCGTTCGCCATACGGACAAGTCAGTTTGGATGTTGCGCCAGTTCTCACGCGGGTGACAGGGGTTTGCCAAATATTGCGTGGTTGTCATCTGGTGCTGGACTGGCTGGTGCGTGGTACACCACGGCGGTGGTAGGCAGGTCGGCGCCGTCCAGGATGGCCTCAACACGAGGACTGAACGGGACGGCACGCACCCGGAGCGTGCTTCAGCAGGTGTGAAACCCGACTGCGACACAGGACGCCCAAAACAGCGGACTCCATCCACGGATCGGGCTCAGGCGCACCGTGTCCGCAACCCCGGACCGCCAGCGCCTCAAGCGTTCAAGTTGCATGTCGCGCAGCGCAATTGCCGGGTCCGGATGGCTGGTGAGCGCATCGACCAGCGCGAGGTCGCATTCCAGCGTCCGTGGATCGTCGAGTGTCGGCCACAATGTCGCGACGACCATTCGGGCGCCGGCCCATATCATGGCCGGCGCCAGTGCGAGCCATTCGCCGCCATGTCCCGCCGCTGCGGCCCCCGACGTGTCGCAAGCTGACAGCAGCACCCTGCCGGGCATTGGGTAACGCATGTTCTCTTGCCCGGGCTGCTGTCCGCAAAGTTCTGTAGCGGTCAACGGTGCTCCGCCGCAGCAGTCTTCGATTGGGCAGCCGCTGGGTTGGCCAGATTCATTGTGCAGGCACAGTAGTGAAGTACCGGCGAGCCACGGTGTACGCGCATGTCCGCAGTAAACCAGCACCGAGGCTGCACCGGGTCGCACCGCGGCCGTCTTCAGCGCCTTCGCGAGTGCTTCCTTTGTCGCCCGCTCTCCGATAAGTTTTTCGCCGCTTCCGATTTCATCGGCAAGCCGCGCTGCGTGACGCAGCGGATTGTTGCGGTCTGGATCAAATAGCCCACAGACCACCGGCCCGGGCCCGCCGAGGAGTCGCAGCCCGCGCGCGGCTTCCTCTGCGACGTGGGCTAGGAAAGCGGCCGATGGCGCGGATCGCAGGATCGCCGCATCCACCAACCGCCTGCCATCGCCGATACCGATCAGACCCAGCGGAAGCGGCGCCAGGTTCGGATTCGGCGCCACGACGAGCGAAAGTGGATCGTCGTCGGCTTGAATCGCGAGCAGTGTGCGCAGTGGCGGCGGAAGCAACGCCGCTCCCAGCTCCTCGGCAAGCGCTTCTTCGGTACCAGGGTCGGCGAGGGCACCGCCGGCGATGCGACGCGTGAAGTCGAGGTCATCTTCTCGGCCAGCTCTGAGCGGCAGTGACTCGTACAGCGTGGACATCGCGCGTCGCGCAGGGGACTTGCCGCTGTAATCGATGCGGCCTGCCTCCACTTGACCGTTCGGGCCGATCAATGACCACCACAGCACATCTGGGGTCTGCTGGGTGATGCCCCACCACCACGCACGGTCTCCGCCAACCTCAGTGGCCACCGCCTCGAGGTCGATGGGCGTCCCGTAGCGGCTGGCCGGGGACACTTCAGCGTTGGCTAGTGCGCTGGAGCCCCGCACCCGGATGGCTGACGGCCGTTGCAGCGGCAGCGGCTCGACCCGCGCTCGTTGGATCAACGGCGCAATGTCGTGCGGAAGCGGCTCAAAGGGGCAGGTCTCATCAGGGTTCTCGTAGCCGTCGTCAGATTCTTGGGCAGCCGGAATGGATTGGGCGCGAGCGCATTCAGCGAGCTCGGCGATGAGGCGATTATCACCACGCAGGGCGGCGGCATCTAGGGCGATGCCAAAGAGCGAGAATCGCTGCTCGGCCCACACCTCCCGGGACTGCGGATTGGTCATCGAGTAACGCTGCCGGTCAAAGGTTGACAACGCGGCCAACGCCGCGCCCAGGGCACTGTTCTGGTCCTCGGTGCGCCAGAACGCTTCGGCAAGTAGCGTGTCGCAATTGGCGACGGCCGCGCACTCGCCGAAACCAAGGTGCGTGCGGCGTGCCTGTTTCAGCACGTCGATCGCTTCGCCGTACCGACCGCGGGCGATCCGCACTTCACCGAGTGCGTACTGCGCGCGGGCGGCATCCGACGCCATGCCATATGACGTGAACGTCTCGAACGCGGCCACAGTAAGTTCTTCTGTCGCTTCAAGGTTTTCCGCCTCGCGCTCGTATTGCCCGAGGACGATATCGCAGCGGGCCGCCTCAACCGTCTGGGAGTTTTCGATGAAGACGGCACGCGCGGACGATAGAAGCTCACGCCCTTCAGCCCGCGGCGTCAACAGCATCCGTGCGCGTTGAAAATCACAGATCGCCACCTTGACGAAATCTTCAGCAGCCGCGTACATGCTTCTGGCACGCATGATCGCGGTCGAGGCGCCGGGCATGTCGGATAGTCGCCACCGTGCTTCGGCCTCAAGGCGGTCGACGTCGGCGGCGTGCAGCGTCATGTGATAGCGCTCGAACAACTGGCGCGCAACATTGGCGACAGTGAGGGTCTCTTCAAACTCTTCAGTCCGCAGTGTGACCTCAAGGAGCAGCTGGCACGTCTCGGCCAGGGCTTTCTCGTCGGCAGAACGGCGGGGCTGGCCGAGCTCCGTCGCGCGCAGCGCGACTTGCTTGGCAGCCGCCAGATCGCCACGCTCAAATAAGTTTCGAGCGTGACGGTTGACTATATGGGTCGCGAAGGCCGACATGCCTGACTGCTCGGCAAGCATCCCGGCGACGGCGTAGCGCCCACCGGCTTCATCTATAGAGGCGCCACCGGCGGCAAGCAGATCGCCCTGCAGGGCGATTGCCGCAATGTGCTCGGCGTCGCGGCCGGCCTGTTTATAGGCCCGGGCGGCAACCTCGGCGAGGAACACGGCGTCACCAGTGGGCAGGCCGTGAATGGCGGCAAGGCTTGCCGCGTAGTCGCCCATTGCCGAGGCGGTCTGCCGCATCTTGGCCTCAGTGGTCCCCGGGCGCTCGAGGAAAGCGGCGATTGTTTGTCCCGCTGCGCGCGGGTTTCCGTTTTCGGCGAGCATTCGTGCAGTCGCGAGTTCGGCTCGCCACCCGGCTCGCGTTTCGTGCTTTGGCTTCCGACGCTTCGGCACAGCCCTCCAGAACCTTCGATGGCCTACGGGTCAGGTCGGTGTAGACGCCTGCTAGCTGGTGGGCGGTCCGGCCACCGCATCTGAGGATGGGTCGTCGACCGGTGCCGGCGGGCGAGCAGGAAGATGCTGCAGAATCAACTCGGTGACCTTCGCGATTTCCTGCTCGTTGAGGGTTTTCGGGTCCAGGTGAAGTTCGAATCCGTCGCGCAGCTTGATGTCGATGGTGCCACCGCCTTTGTCAGAACGCCATCGCACCAGTTTCCGAAGCAGCATTGCGACCTGCGCCGACCCGCCCACTAGCGAGACGAACGCGGATGCGTCCTGGATGACTTGGAGAACCACATCGAGTACGGGCCCCCGCGGTTGCAGAACCGCTTCAGCGGTGCCAGGTCCTTCGTCGAGTAGTTCGACACATACTTCTTCGGGCAAGGCAACGAGGATGTTAGTGCTCATGGCGACTTCCTTGTAGGGACCACGCAACGTAGGGACCACGCAACGCGGAGAAATCCTATTCCCGGATCACCCATCGCACGTCTAAAACAGCGGCATCGCCGAGCGGCCGCAAGTATCCGGCAACGCTGTTCATGCTTTTGGTACACCACTGTCACCGCTGCCCCCATCCTCGACAAGGTGCGCAGACCGGCTTCGTTCCGGGCCGGGCGTGTGTCCGTTTGGGGTTCCCCTTGCGAGCAGCCGATTGACACCTTGCCATGCATCAAAAACGTTTTCGGGACAGCTCGGCGTTTCAGTACATCAAGGGAACAGCGCGGGGCGACCAGGTCCGAACAGAACTGGAAGCCGTCTCGAAAAAAAGACGACATACGAGGCTCTCAAAACTCTGTGTCGGAATCACTGTGAACGCCGAGGGCTCGTCTCCTGGAAGTGCCCAACCGCCTATCCTTAGAGGACCTTGGAAACGGGCAGAGCTGGGATCGGCGGAGGGTCGGGTGACGGCCATAGCAGCGTGCCGGACGTGTGGCACTGAGCCTCGGGTGCATGCCCGGTTTTGTCACGGCTGTGGCTCACCGATCCAAGACGGCGACTCCCATGCGGAGTACAAGCAGGTCACCGTTCTGTTCGCCGACGTGGTGCACTCCATGGACATCGCCTCTGTCGTCGGGGCGGAGCGGCTGCGGGAGATCATGGCCGCGGGCCTGCTCTATCGGGCCGCCGGTGTGGTGAAACGCTACGGCGGCACTGTGGACAAGTTCACCGGCGACGGGATCATGGCCGTGTTCGGCGCCCCGGTGGCGTTGGAGGACCACGCCCTGCGGGCGTGCCGGGCCGCCCTGGAGATCCACAGGGCCGTCAGTGATCTGGCCGATGAGGTGTCCCGCCGGGATGGTGTGGATCTTCGGCTCCGGCTACATCCTCGCCCGGCGCGCCGCACGCCTGCCAACTTGGTGTGTGTGTGTGTGTGTGTGTGTGTGTGTGATCGCCGGGGACGTTTTGGTGGGGGCGACATTGCGCGTGGCCACCCTGATCGTGGGGAATTGGGCGCCTGGGCATGGCTCGAGGCAGATGCAGTTGGAGGCTGCCGCCTGCTGGGGCGGGGGGCCAGGCCCCCAGAGGGGATTCCGCCACCGCCCTCTTGCCGGTCCAGTTGCCAGTTTGGGTGCTGGAATTCTGGAAGCCTGTTCACATCCCAAGGGCAACGTCCATCCAACTTTGGCTCCCTCCCAGCGCTTGTCCACCCTTGGGGCTTGTTGAACCACCATATGTTCAACATCCTGCGCCCTGCTCCTGCCCAACACCACCCCGCCCCGCCTCCCACTGAGTTCCTTTGCCAGGCTTTGGCGTGTCCTTGGTGGGCTTGCTGGCAACACTGGCCGTGGTCACAGTCTCCGCCGCCTGCATCTTTGGGGCCCTTGCCGGCACACCCGCCCGCCTGTGAAGGTTCCTTCGCCGCCGTCGTCGTCTTGCACGGCCAAGGTTGAAGTCGCGGCGGCCAGACACAAGTCCAATACACAATCTGCCGTTGTGGTCACAGCGCGGCGGGGGCGCGGCCAGC
Source organism: uncultured Actinomycetota bacterium (assembly GCA_963850895.1). Classification (GTDB taxonomy): domain Bacteria; phylum Actinomycetota; class Actinomycetes; order Mycobacteriales; family Mycobacteriaceae; genus Mycobacterium. Next base: position 395,070 of record CAWKNK010000025.1, read on the forward strand.
AGGTCGGCCCAGCGCCACCGCTGCGCGGCGCGCACTGCCCGCGTGCGCGGCCGCCGCCGACACTGGCTCGTATGCACATTACTGTCGACTACGACCTGTGTGAGGGACACGGGCAGTGCCTGCTGGCCGCTCCCAATGTGTTCGACATCCCCGACGATGCCGAACACGTGGTGGTGCTCAACCCAGACCCGCCCGAAGCCGACCGTGACCGCGTGATTCGGGCAGCCGCGATGTGTCCAGCGCAGGCGATCCGAATCCTCAACTGAGCCGGTCGGTTTCGGCAACGTCATCGAGCAGCCGGAAGCCGCGCTACGCGGCGGCCGCAATGCGGTTGCTGACTCCGAGTTGGTGCAGCAGTGCGGCCACCATGCGTTTGGCGGTGCGCTCCGACACCAGCATCCGGCGGGCGATATCGCCGGTCTCCATACCGGTCGCCAGCAGGGTCCACAGCCGAAGATCCTGGGCGCTCAGGCTGTCCAGCAGCGCTGACGGCGGCTTGCGAGTGTTGCTCAGCAGCGCATCGGACAGCGCGCCGTCGACGACCCGCAACCCCTCGGCGATCGTCCATAGCGGTCCGGCCAGCGCCTCGGGTCGCGCGGTCTTGGGCAAGAAACCGTCGGCACCGGCTCGCAACGCCTCCTCAGCCAGCGTCAGGTCGTCGGTCCCCGACAGCGCCAGGATCCGGGTCTTCGGGTGGCGCGCGCTGATGTGCCGGATCGCGGCGACCCCACCCAGCGGCGGCATCGACAGGTCGATGATCGCGACATCTGCATCGCAGCGGGCCACCAGGTCGGCGGCCTCTTCGACGTACGTCGTCTGGCCGCCGACGGTGAACAATTCACCCCATTCGCGGGTGAGCAACAGGGCCAGGCCCTGCGCGAACAGCTCGTGGTCGTCCACGATCACGACGACATATGGCGAGCGGGTCATTGCCGCGATGCTAGCCCCAACCCTATGGTCAGCCGGGTGAGATCGCTCGATCAGCTCAGAACCGTGGTGGACTTCGATGGCGAGGACTACGGATTGGCCCGCGTCGTCGTCGCGGTACGGGTCGCCGTGCTCATCTCGATCGGTGTGCTGCTGGCGATCGGACCGCACTGGGTCCGCCAGCATGCCACAGTCACTGTTGCGGTCCTGGCCGGCGCAATGGTCTACGCGGCCGTACTGCTGGCCAATCCGCAGTGGCGAGGTCCGGCGCACTCGGTATTCGTGGCTGGTCA
>CAWKNK010000026.1:0-31915 GCA_963850895.1 uncultured Actinomycetota bacterium
AATCAGCAGCTTGCCGCACATTGCGCACTGCGAATGCCGTGAGGCTGCCATCGTTCTCCTTAATCCGTGCCTGTGGGTTTCGGAAAACCTCGACGAGGAGCATCCCCGTAACGGTAGGTAGCTCCTGAACATCGGCAAATCCGGCCCGGTCACCAATACACGTGTTTGCTTCCTACTACTGGGCGGGCTCAGACACGTGGTACTTATTGGCCGAACATTTGGAAAAAATTTGGTGATTCTGCGCACATCGCCGACAGAAACCCCAGCTCAAGTACCCTAATTTTCCGATTTTCCGGGGCATCAATGCCTCCAGGAGCTGGTACCTATCTTGGAGTCAGATTTTGCTCGGAATGTAATTCGCTGTGACTCCCGCATGAATGTGCTCAATTAATGCGCAGCTTCGGCTGCCCTGAGTAGCTATCACCACTGCTGGTTCTCGATGGACGAGCTCAAGTCCACCATCCGGGAACTGCTCATGGCCGCCCACCGCGACACCGGCGAGACGAGATTCCAAGCCCCAGAAACTGTCTCGGCAGTTCAACACATACCGGGTCCGGTCCGCAGCTAGTCCGCAGTAGAGCTAGCGGCAATCCTTCGCAACCGTCAGTGCCAACAGCCTGAGCTGCAGGTTCGTAGCACTGCCAACGCAGCTTGACGCACCAAACGCCCAGATAGGTTCGTCAGCATCGACAAGGTCAACACGTTCTGAGCCGGGGCTCAGGAGGCTGGCAGGTGGTGTCAGTACCATCGGTGCCGTGGCACGCAATGGCCCACCCGACGGCTTCCACGATCAGGCGACCCAGCATGCCGACTACGGCGTGGGTGACCAGCCGACTTCCGGCGAAGCCACGCCGAACCCGCCCGACGCGTTCGAGCAGCCCGAAGCCTTCGACGCCCTGGAGACCGAACCCACTCCGTGGTACCGCAAGCCGCCGCTACTCATCGCCTGGCTGGTATTCGTCGCGATCCTGATTGCGCTGATCGTCTACGGCATCACCGAGCTGCTGCACGGAGGACCGGGCACCAGCCCCACCCCGAGCACCAGCAGCACGAGGACGACGACGACCACCACCACGACGACCACGCCGCCCACCACCACGACGCCGACCACCAGCAGTGCGGCCGAGGCGCCGGCACAGCCGCCCACGCAGCAGCCCACGCGCCAGCCGAGCCAGCAGGAGCCCACGCATCGGCATCATCTGCCACAGGTGCCGTCGGTGATAACGATTCCGGGGGTGCCCACGGTGATCACGGTCCCGCCCGGCCTGCGCTGACCCCGTCGGCCGCTATGGTGAGGACCACCGGGCGATCGGAAGTGGGGGTGCGGGGCATGAGCGAGTCGCTCGGGCTATCGATCGGGGCGGCCAACCTGGTGGCGGCCCGCGCGGGGAGCGCCCCCGTGGTCCGCAGCGCCGTGTTGACCCTCTTCGAGCACCGGCCGACCGAAGTTGGCCTGCCGGAGGAAAACCCGAACCTGACCGAAAACGGGATGGTGCTGCGAGGATTCGTCGAGCGTGTCGGCGACCGGTCCCCGTTGGTGGCGGCCGACGGGACGAAGTACCTAGGCGAGGTGCTGACGGTCGAGGCGATCGAGGCCATGGCCCGCACCGTGGGCTACGGCAGACCGATCACCATCGCCGTCCCCGCGTACTGGTCCGACGCCCAGTTCGCCGCACTGCGTGACGAATTCTTCGCCCAGCCTGATCTCGCCCGCGGCGGTGTGGCCCCGGTGCTGGTGTCCGACGCCACCGCTGCGCTCGCGGCGCTGCGCGGCAGGCCGGGATTCCCGACCGCCGGCGTCGTCGCCCTGTGCGATTTCGGCGCCAGCGGCACCAGCGTCACCCTGATGGACGCCGGGGCCAACTTCACCCACGTCGGCCCGTCGGTGCGATACGCCGACTTCTCCGGCGACGCAATCGATCAGCTCGTTCTCGGCCGCCTGCGGGCGTCGGATGACACCATGGCCGACCTGGCCAGCACCGTGCGGGTCGGCTCGCAGACCCGCCTGCTCGGCGAAAGCCGACGCGCCAAGGAGCAACTGTCGACCGCCACGACGGCCTCCGTCGCGATGGCTCCCGGCGCGGACGTGCAGCTGTCCCGCGCCGAGCTGGAGCAACTGATCTCCGAACCGTTGGACCGATTCCTGGGCGCCCTCGACGAAGCGTTGCGCCGCAACGGGATTCCGAAGGCCAGGCTGGCCGCCGTGGCGAGTGCCGGCGGCGGCGCCAGCATCCCGCTGCTCACCGCGCGGCTGTCGGAGCGTTTTCGGGTACCGGTCCACATCGCGCCGCGACCCTTGTTCAGCGCCGCCATCGGCGCGGCGGCGCTCGGTGATCAGCCGGCCTCGGCCGGCGCCCCGACCGCCGCGGGCGCCGTCGCGGAAACGCCCACCGAGATGGTGGGCACCGCCGGAATCGACATGACCCAAGCCGCGTCGGCCGCCCAGGCCACCGATGTGGACGGCGCCCTGGCCTGGTCACAAGACGCCGACGGCGCCAACGAGCCGGTGCCCTACACCGGGCGCGACGCCACCGGTGAATACACCGATGAGGCAAGGGATTTCGACCGTGCCGCCGGCGAGCGCTATGCCGCCCAGGAGGGCGGGCTGCCGTGGTACAAACGCACGGCCCTGGTCCTGAGCGTCGCCGGCGCCGCGGCGGCGGTGCTGGTAGCCATCCTGTTGGCGCTAACCCTCGGCGGCGGCCCCAAGTCCAATCCCGTCAACCCCACACCGCCTCCCCCGCAAACGTCGCAAACCGTGACCATCACCGGGCCGGACAACAGCACCACCGTGACGGTCGTCCCACCGCCACCGCCGCCGCCGTCGTCGTCCGAGCAGCCGCCCGCCACCACGACAACCGCGCCGCCGACCACCACGACCACGACGCCCCCGCCGACCACCACGACCACGACGCCCCCGCCGACGACCACGACCGCCCCGCCGACCACGACCGCCCCGCCGACGACGTCGCAGGTGACCACCACCGCCGCACCCCCCACGACGACCCGTTTCCGGCCGCTCCCGCCGCTCTTCGGCCCCCGGCCCTGACGCGGCCGGTCGCGATGGCGCCGGTCAGCGCGATGAAGGTCACACCGGTGCGGGGCCGCTGACGAACCAGGCCAACGGCGCCGATGAACGCCAAGTTAGGGCAGCCTTTCTCGCATCGAAAGCTGCGGAGATGTAACTATGAGCAGGGCTAAGCAGGCAAACAAAACGCAGGCTGAATCAACAATGCATTGGGGAGACCTTCTGTGACAACGCAGATGCTCATCAGACTGGTAGTGGGCATGGGCATGACGCTGGTCGTGGCCGCGCTCGCTGCCCGGCGGGTCCTGTGGCTGTTCAAGCTGATCACGTCCGGGAAGCCCGCCCCGGGGCACACCGACGAACCCGGCAAGCGAATCTGGGCGGAGGTCTCCGAGGTCTTCGGGCAGCGCCGCCTGCTCAAATGGTCGATCCCCGGCCTGGCGCACTTCTTCACCATGTGGGGATTCTTCATCCTGCTCACGGTCTACATCGAGGCCTACGGGTTCCTCTTCCAGGCCAACTTCCACATCCCGCTCATCGGCCGCTGGGACGCGCTGGGCTTCCTGCAGGACTTCTTCGCGCTGGCCGTGCTGACCGGCATCGTGACATTCGCGATCATCCGGTTGCGCACCGAGCCGAAGGAGTACGGCCGCGAGTCCCGGTTCTACGGCTCACACCTGGGCGCTGCCTGGCTCGCCCTGTTCATGATCTTCAACGTGATCTGGACGTACGTGCTGGTCCGCGGGTCCGCGGTCAACAACGGCACCCTGCCCTACGGCAAAGGGGCGTTCCTGTCGCAGCTGTTCGGAGCGATCCTGCGTCCGCTGGGCCAGCCCGCGAACGAAATCATCGAAACGACGGCCCTGCTGCTGCACATCGCCGTCATGCTGGTCTTCCTGATCATCGTGTTGCACTCCAAGCATTTACACATCTTCTTGGCGCCGATCAACGTGCTGTTCAAGCGGCTGCCGGACGGGCTCGGCCCGCTGCTGCCGGTCCAATACGACGGCAAGCCGGTCGACTTCGAGAACCCGCCCGACGACGCCCAATTCGGCCGAGGCAAGATCGAGGACTTCAGCTGGAAGGCGATGCTCGACTTCGCCACCTGCACCGAGTGCGGGCGCTGCCAGTCGCAGTGCCCGGCCTGGAACACGGGCAAGCCGCTCTCGCCCAAGCTCGTCATCATGGACCTGCGGGACCACTGGATGGCCAAGGCGCCCTACATCCTGGGTGAGAAAAGCGCGGAGCCGCTCGCAGGCCTCGACCTCGAAACGGTCCACGAAGAGGGCCACCATGTGCCGGAGTCCGGGTTCGGCCGGGTGCCCGGGCACGGGCCGGAACAGGCCACCCGCCCGCTGGTCGGCACCGAGGAACAGGGCGGCGTCATCGACCCCGACGTGCTGTGGTCCTGCGTGAGCTGCGGCGCCTGCGTCGAACAGTGCCCGGTGGACATCGAGCACGTCGACCACATCATCGACATGCGCCGCTACCAGGTGATGATGGAGTCGGAGTTCCCCTCCGAACTGTCGGTGCTGTTCAAGAACCTGGAGACCAAGGCCAACCCGTGGGGCCAGAACGCCTCCGACCGGACCAACTGGATCGACGAGGTGGACTTCGACGTCCCCGTCTACGGCGAAGACGTCGACAGCTTCGACGGCTACGAGTACCTGTTCTGGGTGGGCTGCGCCGGCGCCTACGACGACAAGGCCAAGAAGACCACCAAGGCCGTCGCCGAGCTGCTGGCCATCGCCGGTGTGAAGTACCTGGTGCTGGGGACCGGCGAAACCTGCAACGGCGACTCCGCGCGCCGCTCGGGCAACGAGTTCCTCTTCCAGCAGCTGGCGCAGCAGGCCGTCGAGACCCTGGACGGGGTGTTCGAGGGCGTGGAGACCGTCGACCGCAAGATCGTCGTCACCTGTCCGCACTGCTTCAACACCCTGGGCCGCGAATACCGGCAGCTGGGCGCGAACTACTCGGTGTTGCACCACACCCAGCTGCTCAACCGGCTGATCCGCGACAACAAGCTGGTACCGGTGACCCCTGTCTCTCAAGACATCACCTACCACGACCCCTGCTACCTGGGCCGGCACAACAAGGTCTACGAGGCGCCGCGCGAGCTGATCGGGGCCGCGGGGGCGACGCTCACCGAGATGCCGCGCCACGCCGAGCGCAGCTTCTGCTGCGGCGCGGGCGGCGCGCGGATGTGGATGGAAGAGCACATCGGCAAGCGGATCAACCACGAACGCGTCGACGAGGCGCTGGCCACCGGCGCGGCCACGATCGCCACCGGCTGCCCGTTCTGCCGCGTGATGATCACCGACGGCGTCAACGACCGCGCCGAGGAGGCCGGCCGCACCGGCGTCGAGGTGCTCGACGTCGCCCAGATCCTGCTCGGGTCCCTCGAGTACGACAAGGCGACGCTGCCGGAGAAAGGCACCGCCGCGAAGGAAGCCGAAAAGCGGGCGGCTCAGGCGCCCAAGGCCACCGCGACCGTTGAGGCGCCCGCCAAGGAGACCGAGGAGGCGCCCGCCGAGCCGGCCCCCAAGTCCGCGGCCGCGGCAACCGCGCCCGCCGCGCCCGCCAAGGGGCTGGGCATCGCGGGCGGCGCCAAGAAGCCCGGCGCCAAGAAAGCGGCGCCCGCCCAGGCCGAGGCCAAGACGGAGGCCCCTGCCGAGGCCCCCGCCGCCCCGGCCAAGGGATTGGGCATCGCCGCGGGCGCCAAGCGCCCCGGCGCCAAGAAGGCCGCACCGGCAGCCGAGGCCCCCAAGGCCGAACCCGCCGCCGACGAAGCCAAGGCCGAGGACAAGGCGCCCGCGGCCGCGCCGGTCAAGGGCCTGGGCATCGCCGCCGGCGCCAAGCGCCCGGGCGCCAAGAAGGCCGAGGCACCCAAAGCTGAGGCCCCCAAAGCTGAGGCCCCCACAGCCGAGGCTCAGCCCGCCGAGCAGGCGGAAGCCCAACCCGAGCCAACTCCGAAAGCGGAGCCGGCAAAGCCAACCGACGGTGAGAAAGCGCCGCCCGCGGTGAAAGGGCTGGGCATCGCGCGCGGAGCGCGTCCGCCGGGCAAGCGCTGACCTGGGAATTTGCCGCTTGACAGCAAATTTCAGTGGACAGTAGTGGCACCATTGGTGATGTGACCACTCACCAGCTGCCCCTGCACGCTTCCTCTCACCACCGGCAGCGTGTCTTCGCGCAGTCGTCCAAGCTTCGGGACGTCTTGTACGAGATACGCGGCCCGGTGCATCAGCAGGCCGCGCGGCTGGAGGCCGAAGGGCACCGCATCCTGAAGCTCAATATCGGCAATCCGGCGCCGTTCGGCTTCGAGGCGCCCGACGTGATCATGCGGGACATGATCCAGGCGCTGCCGTACGCCCAGGGGTACTCCGACTCGCAGGGCATCCTGCCCGCGCGGCGTGCGGTGGTCACCCGCTACGAGTTGGTCGAGGGCTTCCCCCGCTTCGACGTCGACGACGTCTACCTGGGCAACGGGTGCTCCGAGCTGATCACGATGACGCTGCAGGCCCTGCTCGACAACGGTGACGAGGTGTTGATCCCGGCGCCGGACTACCCGCTGTGGACGGCGTCGACGTCGCTGGCCGGCGGCACGCCCGTGCACTACCTGTGCGACGAGACGCAGGCGTGGCAGCCCGACATCGCCGACCTGGAGTCCAAGATCACCGAGCGCACCAAGGCGCTGGTGATCATCAATCCCAACAACCCGACCGGCGCCGTCTACAGCCGCCAAGTCCTCACCCAGATGGTGGAACTGGCGCGCAAGCACGAACTGCTGCTGCTCGCCGACGAGATCTACGACAAGATCCTCTACGACGACGCCAAGCACATCAACGTCGCCTCGCTGGCGCCGGACATGTTGTGCCTCACCTTCAATGGGTTGTCCAAGGCCTACCGGGTCGCCGGCTACCGCGCGGGCTGGCTGGCGATCACCGGCCCCAAGGACCACGCCGAGAGCTTCATCGAGGGCATCAACCTGCTGGCCAATATGCGGCTGTGCCCCAACGTCCCCGCCCAGCACGGGATCCAGGTGGCCCTCGGTGGCCACCAGAGCATCGAAGACCTGGTGCTGCCCGGCGGCCGGCTGCTCGAGCAGCGCGACGTCGCGTGGCAGAAACTCAACGAGATTCCCGGGGTGTCCTGCGTCAAACCGGAGGGCGCGCTGTACGTCTTCCCCCGGCTCGACCCCGAGGTCTACGACATCACCGACGACGAACAGCTCGTCCTCGAGCTGCTGCTGCAGGAGAAGATCCTGGTCACCCAGGGCACCGGATTCAATTGGCCGGCACCGGATCACCTGCGCATCGTGACGCTACCGTGGGCCCGTGACCTGGCCGCGGCGATCGAGCGGCTGGGCAACTTCCTGGTCAGCTATCGCCAGTAAGCATCTTCGCAGCCGGCGCCTCTACGGTGGACCGGATGACGCACTCGCACTCGCACAACCCGTCCGCCCCGGCCCCGGTTGATTCGCTGCCCGCCAAGATCGTCGTCGGGCTGCTGCTGGCGATCGGTGTGGCGGTGCTGGCCGGTGCCATCGTGCTGTGGCCCAGCCGGCAGCACGTCGACATCCCCATGCCCTTCCAGAACGCGGCCGGGGGCGCCGTGAGCACGCAGGCCGGGCACGTGCTGTCCAGCGGCGTGGGCGACTGCGGCAGCCCGTCGGTCAGTCAGGTGCTCACCACCGCGCCACAGCCGGCGCCGCCGGGCGCGGGGCGGTGCGTGCTGACCCAGGTGGCCATCGATTCCGGGCCCAACGCCGGGGCCAACACATTGCTGGAGTTCTCCCCCGGCCCCGGGCAGCCGAAACTCGCGGTGGGAGACCACATTCGGCTCGTCCGGCAGGTCGACGATCAAGGCGCCACCAGCTACGCGTTCTACGACTTCGAACGTGGCTGGTCGTTGGTTGCCCTGGCAGTCGCATTCGCGGTGGTGATCGCCGCCGTGGCGCGCTGGCGGGGGCTGCTCGCGCTGGTGGGCATTGTGGTCGCGTTCGTGGTGCTGGTGGTGTTTTTGCTGCCGGCGTTGCGCGACGGCGCACCCGCGGTTCCAGTGGCCCTGGTGGCCTCGGCGGCCATCCTCTACGCGGTCATCTATTTGGCCCACGGCGTGAGTTTGCGGACCAGCGCCGCGCTGCTGGGCACGCTGACGTCGCTGCTGCTCGCCGCGGGATTGTCCTGGGCGGCAATACAACTGGCCCATTTGACCGGCTTGTCCGACGACCAGAACGCCACCGTAAGCGCGTACCTGGGCAATGTGTCGATCGGCGGCCTGCTGCTCGCCGGCTTCATCATCGGGTCGCTGGGTGTGCTCAACGATGTGACGGTGACCCAGGCCTCGACGGTGTTCGAGCTCGCCCACCTCGGGGGCTCGCGACGCGCGATCTTTTTGGGCGCCATTCGAGTTGGCCGCGATCACATCGCCAGCACGGTCTACACGCTGGTGCTGGCCTACGCCGGCAGTTCGCTGCCGCTGCTGCTGCTGTTCAGCGTGGCCAACCGCTCGTTGACCGATGTGTTGACCAGCGAGAGCGTGGCCATCGAGATCGCCCGCTCAGCGGTTGGCGGCATCGCGCTGGCGCTGTCGGTGCCGCTGACGACGGCGATCGCCGCGGCGCTGGCACGGCCTAGTGAAATCGGCTCCGCTCCAACAGGTCCAGCAGATAGCCACCGTACCCGGACTTGAGTAGGGCGTGGCCACGCTCGGCCAGCTGCTCGTCGGTGATCCAGTCCCGCTGCCACGCCACCTCCTCGGGGACGCTGACCTTCAGCCCTTGCCGTCGTTCCAGCGTGCGCACGAAGTCGCTGGCGTCCAGCAGGGAGTCGAACGTGCCGGTGTCGAGCCAGGCCGTTCCGCGGGCCATCACCTCGACCGAGAGGCGGCCCCGACTGAGATAGATCTGGTTGACCTCGGTGATCTCGTACTCACCGCGCGCCGATTTCTTCAGGCCTTTGGCGATCTCGATCACGTCGTTGTCGTAGAAATACAAACCCGGCACCGCGTAATTGGATTTCGGTGTCTTGGGTTTCTCCTCCAGGGACAGCGCCGTGCCGTCGTCACTGAACTCGACGACGCCGTACGCCGAAGGGTTGGCCACCCAGTAGGCGAAAACCGCTCCGCCGCTGATGTTTTGGAAGCGGCTCAGGCTGGTGCCCAGCCCCGGTCCGTAGAAGATGTTGTCTCCCAACACCAAGGCCACCGAGTCGTTGCCGATGTGGTCGGCGCCCAGGACGAAGGCCTGGGCCAGGCCATCGGGCTGTTCCTGCGTCACGTAGCTGAGGTTGATCCCGAATTGCGAGCCGTCACCCAGGAGCCGCTGAAAGCCCGCCGCGTCATGCGGGGTGGTGATCACCAGAATGTCTTGGATCCCGGCCATCATCAGGGTGGACAGCGGGTAGTAGACCATCGGCTTGTCGTACACCGGCAGCAACTGCTTGCTGATGCCCACGGTGATCGGATGCAGGCGAGTGCCCGAGCCGCCGGCCAAGATGATCCCGCGCATGAGTGGCTCCCCTATTCCACGCTTAATTGACCAGGTCGGATTCGGTGAGTTCGGTGGCCGCCAGCGCCGACGCCAGGTCCTCGTGCCGGAACACGGACGTCACGCGGTCGTGGACCACCCGGAATGCCGACGCGGCGTCGGTGACCGCTCCTTCGGGGGCGCTGACCTTCTGTTCGGCGACCACCACACCGTCATGCACGTACATCCGGCCGAGTTCGGCCGTCCCGGAGCGGGAAGCGGCCCACCTGCGCAGCGCCTCGTGGCCCTGCGCGGCCCCGTGGGCGTCGCCGATCTCGATGTCGTCGCTGGACAACGCGACCAGGGTTTCCAGGTCGGCAGCGTTGAGCGCGTCATGCCATGCCAGGACGGTGGCGATCTCCGAAGTGGTCATGGTGTGCAAGTTACCGTGTGTGCCCCGCCGCCGTGGCTAGAGCGGGGTACGGTCCAGCCAGTTCTGCCACACTCCCTCGTCGCCGAACAGCGCAATGCCCGTGTCGGCGAGCGGCACCCGGCGCAGGATGGCCAGCAGCAGCTCGGTTGCCCCGCCCCGCAGCGCCGCGGTGCCCTTGCCGTGTTCGTGTGACCAGGTGATCCGGCCCGCCTCGACGCCGATCGTCCACTCACCGGCTTCGCCGAGCCCGGGGTCGGTGGCGTGCAGGTGCAGGGTGTTGCCGCCCTCGAGCGGAAGCGCCGCCCCCTCGCTTCCGGCCTGGATCGCAACCCGCTCGAGCCATTCGGTGATCCCGTCGGCGGCCACGTCGGCGGCCAGGGTGAATTCGGTTCCCAGCGCGATGGCCGCGTCGGCCCGATGCACGGCCACCTCGTGCAGGCGCCGGCGGACCCACCAGTTCGCCGGGCGAGGCCCGAGAAAGGTCCACACCGGCGTTTCCACACCCGTCAGCTCGACGGCATCGACCAGGCGCTGCGCGCCGCCGTGCAACCAGGAGATCGCGTCGGCCGGATCGGGTGGCGGCTTGCCGCCCTCGACGGACCGGGGGTCGAGAAACTGCCTCGAGTCGGTCGCGCACGATCTGCGCCGCCCAGCGGTCGCCGCGCCCGACGTGCCGCAGGAGTTGATTCAGGCTCCACCCCGGGCAGGTCGGCACCGGCTTGGACTGGTCGACATCGCGGAAAAGCTCCGAAAATGCGCGGTTCTCTTCGAGGAATGCGCCGGCGTAGTCCACCCGGGCCACGCTACTCGCCGGGATGCTCGCCCCCGAGCGTCACGGCGTCAGGGGCGCGGCGCGCCCAGCCGGAACACCCGCCAGCCCGCCTGCTTCCAGCGGGCGGCATCCAGGCAGTTGCGGCCGTCGACGATGACCCGGGCCCGCACGCGGTCGGCCAGGTCGTCGGGGTCGAGCTCGATGAATTGCCGCCATTCGGTGAGGACGAGCACCGCGTCCGCGCGCTCGCAGGCCTCCTCGACCGAGACCGCGTAGTTCAACGTCGGGAACAGCCGCTGCGCGTTGTCCAGCGCCTTCGGGTCGTAGACGTTGACCGCGGCGCCGTTGAGCTGCAGCTGGCCCGCGACGTTGAGCGCGGGCGAGTCGCGCACGTCGTCGGATTCGGGCTTGAACGCCGCGCCGAGCACGGCGATGTTGGCGCCCAGCAGCGAGCCGCCGCAGGCGGCGCTGGCGAGCTCCACCATCCGGGTGCGCCGGCGCATGTTGATGCTGTCGACCTCACGCAGGAACGTCAGCGCCTGGTCGGCTCCCAGCTCGCCGGCGCGGGCCATGAAGGCGCGAATGTCCTTGGGCAGGCAGCCGCCGCCGAAACCCAAACCGGCGTTGAGGAATTGGCGCCCGATCCGGGGGTCGTAGCCGAGCGCGTCGGCCAGCACGCTGACGTCGGCGCCCGCGGCCTCGCACACCTCGGAAATGGCGTTGATGAACGAAATCTTGGTCGCCAGAAAGGCGTTGGCGGAAACCTTGACCAACTCCGCGGTCTGCAGATCCGTCACCAGGAACGGCACTTCCGCGGCGAGCAGGGGGCCATAGAGCTCACGGACCGCCGCCTCGGCTCGGGTCGAATCCTGTTGCACGCCAAGGACGATGCGGTCCGGGTGCAGGGTGTCGTGCACCGCGTAGCCCTCACGCAGGAACTCCGGATTCCAGGCGATCTCGACGTCGACGCCGCGCGGCGCCAAGGCGGCCGCCCGGTGGCGCAGCTCGGCCGCGGTTCCCACCGGAACGGTCGATTTCCCGACGAGCACCGACGATCTCGTCAGCCGCGGCACCAGCGCGTCGACGACGGCGTACACGTGGCGCAGGTCGGCGCCGTACTCGCCCTTCTTCTGCGGGGTGCCGACCCCGAGGAAATGCACGTCGGCGAACTCGGCCGCCAGTGTCGTAGTCGGTGGTGAACCGCAGCCGCCCCGCCGCCAGGTTCTTCGTCAGCAGCTTGCGCAGTCCGGGCTCGTAAAAGGGAATGTCACCGCCGGCGAGCTTGGCGACCTTCCCCGGGTCGATGTCGACTCCGACGACCTCGTGTCCCAGTTCCGCCATTCCGACGGCGTGGGTGGCACCCAGGTAGCCGGTGCCGAAGACGGTGCATCGCATATAACCGGTGTACGTCGCCGCGATGAGCTAACTGCATCACCCCTGTTAGCGGGAGGCAAACGGGAGATGACAGGTGGCTCTGACCAACTAGCGGCGGCCGAAGCCGCCGTGGCCACCGCCGAAGCCGCCGTGGCCGCCGCCGAGGCCCGGAATTCCCGGGAACCCGCCGCCGCCGCGGGGCCCGTCGTCACCGCCGCCGCGCGGCCCATAGCCGCCTCCGGGTGGCCCGCCGATGACCGGTCCACCGATGCCCGGTATCGGCAGCGGGATCGGCACCGGAATGGGGGCCACCTGGGGTGGCGGTGCGGGAGCCGGCGCCACCGGAATCGGGGCAGGCGCCGGGGCTTCCGGAACCGGAATTGGGGCGGGGGCCGCAGGAACCGGGGCTTCGGCGGGTGCCGGGGCCTCGGGCGCGGGCGCCGGGGCCTCTGGAGCGGGGGCCGGAGCCGCCGGTGCCGGGGCCTCGGCGGGCGCCGGGGCTGCCGGAGCGGGCCGGGTGGGCGCGACGACGACGTTCTGGTTCGGGCTGGGCCGAACGTTGGCCGTGGGCCGGATGGCGACCGCCAAGGAAACGACCAGCGCCACCACACCGATGACGAAGACGCCCGCCACAATGCTTCCCACCAGCCGGAACGAGCTCCGCTCCGGATAGCCCGCGTCGACGAGCGCGGTGGCGCCGGTGTGCGCGCCGGTGTAGAGGTCGTCGATGTCGTCGGGCACGGCGCTGTAGGCGAGGGCCTCCTCGCCGGCGTTCCCCGCAGCGTCAAAGTAGCCGGGCGTCAGCGTCAACGCGAACGGATTGATGGCGCCGGTGCCCGGGTCTTGGGCGTAGGCCAGCGCCGCCGTGGACGACGAGAACAGCGGGGCATGCGCCGAGGCCAGCGCCGCGCCCCGGGCCAGCGCCGTTTCGGGCTCCTCGGGCGCCGACAACGGCAGCGAGGTCGCCGCCTCCAGCGCGGGCTTGATCAGGGGGATGTCGATCCCGGAGCCGACGACGAACACGCCGTCCGGGCGCGTCTCCAGCGTCTCGGCATGCGAAACCATGGTGGCCAGCTGGGCCACCGCGGCCTCGTCATCGGCCGGGAGGGGCTGCCGACGGACGTCGACGATCGACCCATCGGCGCTGTTGACGACCGCCAGGGTCGCGGTGTCGGGCTCGATGTACAGCAGCGCCGTCTGCGCGTAGTTGGTCTGGCTGCCGACCGCTTGCGCCAGGGCTGCCGCGGCCAGGAATGCCGAGACCAACATCACGTTCTCGACCTTGTGGGCGGCCAGCGCATCGCGCAGTGCGGCGGCCTCGATCGGATCGGTGAAGGTGACACCGGTCGAGGCCAGTTGGTAGCCCCCCTCGGCCGCGCCCTGACGCGTGCCCAGGATCGCCGAGACTACCCGGTTGGCCGCGCTGAGCGTTGGGGCGTCATCTTCGGGCGGAACGTCAAAATTATCTTCGTCGACGGTGGCGCCTTCGCCATTCTGGCCTTCGACCAGCACCATCCGGACTGCCGTCGGCGCCATCGACACGCCAAGTACGGTGTCCAAAGCTCCTCCATAGTTCGATTGCTAGCCCTGACGATGAGGACGTGGCCGCCGCACCCCGCGAAAACGCCAGACGTCACTGATTCTCACCGTGTTTTCCCGTAATGGCCCGATTTTACGCGCGCTCGCCACATTCCGCGTGGGGCGGGGATGCGGCTAGGGGATCGGGATGCCGTGCCCCAGGTGGCGGTGGAGCCAATCGTCCCACTGATCGCCGTGGGAGGGACCTTGCCCCGGTTGGGGAGCTACCGGCGCGGGCGGGGCGGATGCCGGCGGCGGCGGGGGTCCCGATGGCGGCGGGGGCGCCTGGTTGGCCGGGGCGACGACGTTCTGGGTGATGTCGGGGCGCTGGTGCGCGTGCGGCCGGATGTCGACAGCCAGCGCCACGGCCAGTGCCACGACCCCGCCGACGAAAACCAGGGTCGCGGCGACGACGGCCAGCACCGATTTTCGGCTGTGTTCCTCGCCCGAATGGGCGGCGGACTCACGGTCGGCGCCGGTTACCCGGGCCGCCCCGCTATCGGCGTCAGCGCTATAGGCCAGCTCGCGCCCGTCTGCCGAGGGCTCCCCCGCGTAGGGCATCGCGATCGTCGACGGCGCCCCCAACTTCGCGTTGGCCGCCGCCAATGAGGCGCCCCGCGCCAGCGCCATCTCGGGTTCCTCGGGCGTGGTCACCGACAGCGAGGTCGCCGCCTCGAGCGCCGGCTTGATGAACGGGATGTCGACGTCCGAGCCCACGAGGAACAGCCCGTCCGGGCGCGCCCTCATCGATTCGGCGCCCGAGACCAGCGCGGCCAGCTTCGCCAGCGCCGCCTCGTCGCTGCTGGGCAGCGGATGCCGACGCACATCGGCGACCGACCCGTCGGCGGTGTCGACGACGGCCAACGTCGCGGTGGTGGGCTCGACCAACAGCAGTGCCGTGCGCACGCAATTGGTCGCGCTGCCCGCCGCCTGAGCCAGCGCCGCCGCGGCCATGACCGCCGACACCAGCATGACGTTTTCGATCTTGCGTGCGGCCAACGCATTTCGAAGCGCGGCCGCCTCGGCCGGGTCGGTCCAGGTCACTCCGCTCGATTTCAGCCGATAGCCGCCCTGGGCCGCGCTTTCCCGCGTGCCGAGAATCGCGGCGACCACGCGATCCGCCGCGGCGACCGCCGTCGTCTGATCGGGGAGGTGGAAGCCGTCCTGATCGACGGTCACCCCGCCGGCAGCTTCGCCTTCAACAAGCACCATGCGGACCGTCTCAGGTGCCATAGACACGCCAAGTACGACGTCCACCGCTCCTCCAAGTCGTCCAAATCGATTGCTGTGTCATGCGAGGACATCTGCGTTGCCACCACGGGGCTTCGCCACTTTGAGAATTGGCCGGATGACTCCGCAGCGACCCCGGCCGCGCCCCACCCCAATTCGCCACCCTAGCGCGCGAAGATAGTTGCACCCGGCAGCCGCGACACGGCTATCTGTGGCCGTAAAGTTCGGCCGTCGGGGCTATTTGTGCCCGCCGCCACCGCCACCGCCGCTGTGGCCGCCGCCGCCACCCAGGCCGCCGCCACCCAGGCCACCACCGCTGTGTCCACCGCCGAGGCCGCCGCCACTGTGGCCACCACCGAGGCCGCCGCCACCGCCGGGAGCGCCAAAGCCGCCGCCACCCAGGCCACCACCGCCGCCCGGAGCGCCAATGCCACCGCCGCCGCCGATGGGTCCGCCGCCGTGGCCGCCACCGCCGAACAGGCCACCGGGGCCGGTGGGCGCACCGCCGCCGGAACCGGGGGACGGGAGATGTCCGCCGCCGAGGCCACCCTCACCCGGGGGCGGAACGTGTCCGCCGCCGAGACCGCCCTCACCCGGGGGCGGAACGTGTCCGCCGCCGAGACCGCCCGTGCCCGAACCTGGGGTCGGCACGTGCCCACCGCTGGAGCCGCCCGTGCCCGAACCGGGCGGCGGAACGTGTCCGCCGCCGAGACCGCCCGTGCCCTCGGGGGTCGGCGACGAGCCCTGCCCGGGAGGCGTCTGATGGGGCGGCGACTGCGGCACCGTGCCGCCGACTTGTGGCGGCAACTGCGGCTGCGGGAGGCGCACCGGCGGTTGGGGAAGCACCGGCTGTAGGGGCGACACGTGCGGCGGAGCCTGGATGACCGGCGGGCTCACGACCGGATTGGGAACCGGCACGCGGAGCGGCGGCACGATCACCGGCACCAGCGGCGGGACGACAACGGGAACCGGCACCACCGGAGCCACCGGGACCGGGGCCGCGGGAATGGGAGGCGCCGCGGGCGGCGGAGGGGCCGCAGGCAGCGGCGCGGCGACCGGCGGAGTCATCGGCTTGGGCGCCGCCATCGCCGCCGGCAGGCTGATCTTCGCCGCGGGGGCCGACGCCTCGACCGCCGCCGGCGGTTCCTGCGTCGGGACGATCAGGTGTTGTCCGGGCGTGGGCTGCAAAGCGATGGTTCCGGTCGCGCGAATACCGATCGCCAGCGCGATCTCGAGCGCCAACACCGCGCTGATGCCGGCGACCGCCAACCCGCTACCGATCAGCAGGGCGGGCCTGCGCCGCGGTTGGCTTTCTTCGGGCATGAAGAGCTTCTCGATGACGACGGTCGGCGAGTCGGTGTCCTCATCCGGCACCGCGCTGTAGGCCAGCTCGTCGTCGCCGGGCTCCGGCCCGAAGGGCGCGTAAAGGTATTCGGGCAGGGAATGTTGGTCGACGGCGCCGGTGCCGGGGTCCTGGGCGTAGGCCAGCGCGGCCGTCGACGAGGCGAACAGCGGTGCGTTGGCCGCCGCCAGCGCGGCCCCGCGGGCCAGCGCCGTCTCCGGCTCCTCCGGCATGCTCACGTCGAGGGCGGTCGCCGTCTGCAGCGCCGGCTTCAGCGGGGCGATGTCGACGCCCGAGCCGACCACCAGCACGCCGTCCGGCGCGGCTTCCAGCTTTTCCAGCCCGGCGATCATGCCGCCGAGCTGCGCGGCGGCCTGGTCGTATGACTCGGCGTAGAGGGGTTGTTTGTAGACGTCGGGGATGGACCCGTCGGAGGTCTCGACGACCGCCAGCGTCGCGGTGTCGGGCTCGATGAACATCACGGCGGTTCGCTCGTAACCCATTGCACCGCCAACGTTTTGGGCGAGCGCCGTCGCGGCCAGAAAGGCCGACACCAACATGACGTTCTCGATGCGGTACGCGGCCAGGGCGTCGTGCAACGCCGCCGCCTCGAGTTGGTCGGTCCACGTCACGCCGATGGACGACACCTCAAGGCCGGCATCCGCCGCGCCCTCGCGGGTGCCCAGGATGGCGGCGAGCACCTGATCGGGCGCGCTCGCGGTGGCCGCTTCGTCGGCAGCGGCGACGTCGAACACGTCCTCTTCTACCGTGGCGCCGTCGGCGTATTCGCCTTCCAGGACGACCATTTGGATCGATGCCGGTGCCATCGACACCCCAAGCACGATGTCCAATACAAACCCCTCCAAAGGTATTGCAAGGTGAACCATGGCCTGGCGGAGGAAAAAACCATGGCTAACTAAGTATTGCGCAGAAAGGCGGCGCGGGAGCCCCGCAGAACCTATGTAGTCCTTATGAAGTTCTGGTAGGAGCGCGACGGCGTGGGTCCTCGCTGGCCCTGATACTTCGAACCTACTTGCGAACTGCCGTAGGGATGTTCGGCCGGACTGGTCAGCCGCAGGATGCACAGCTGGCCGATCTTCATACCCGGCCACAGCGTGATCGGCAGGTTGGCGACGTTGGACAGCTCCAGCGTGATGTGACCGCTGAAGCCGGGATCGATGAAACCGGCGGTCGAATGCGTCAGCAGACCCAGCCGGCCCAGCGACGATTTGCCTTCCAGCCGGCCCGCGAGGTCCTCGGGCAAGGTGAACAGCTCCAGCGTGGAGCCGAGCACGAACTCGCCCGGGTGCAGCACGAACGGCTCCCCGTCCACCGGTTCGACCAGGGTTGTCAGCTCGTCCTGCTGTTTCGCAGGGTCGATGTGGGTGTAGCGGGTGTTGTTGAACACCCGGAACATGCAGTCCAGGCGGACGTCGATGCTCGACGGCTGCACCAAGGTGTCGTCGTACGGGTCGATGCCCAACCGGCCGGCGGTGATTTCGGCCCTGAGGTCACGATCGGAGAGCAGCACGCGTTTCTCCTATGTCAAGCCGCTGCCGGTTGGCAAAGGCTGGAGTCGGTGTTTTTCGTCGGTGTGCAGGTGATGGAAGACGACACGGGCCAGGCGGCGTTTGAGGCAGCGCAGTGCCTCGGTGGTGGAATCGCCGGCATCGATGCGTTTGCGGTAGTAGGCCTGGCCGAGACTGTCGAGGCGGATTTGTGTGACAGCGATGCGGTGCAGGGCGGCGTTGAGTTGGCGGTTGCCTGAACGGGTCATGCGGACCCGCCCGGCGGTGTTGCCCGACCACACCGGGATGGGAGCCACGCCGGTATGGCGGGCAAAGGCCGCCTCGGTTTTGAATCGGTTGACTCCGGCGGTCTCGCCGACGAGTTTGGCCGCGGTCAACTCCCCGCAGCCAGGAACAGCCAGCAGCCTCGGCGCCACCCGACGGACACGATCACCGATGCGCTTGGTCAACGCGTCGATCGTTTCGGTAAGCCTGGTGATGTCGGCCAACTCGTCGCAGGCCAGCTCTGCGACCAGACCACGCTGGGAGGCCAGCCACTGACACAACAGATTGCGATGCTTGGCCACGTCCAGCGAGCGTGGCTTGGGTGCGTGTGCGGGATCGAGTTCATGAACCCGCCACAACAGCCTATTAATCGTCGACGTGCGTTGCGCCACAAGATGTTCACGGCGATCAACCAGAAGCTTGAGCTCTCGCGAAACTTCGTCGTGCGACGCGATGGGAAGGTCCGGTTCACGCAGGAATGCCCGCGCCACCGCCAACGCATCGATGGGATCAGACTTACCCCGAGTCCGTGCCGATGCCCGGGTCTGGGCCATCAACTTCGACGGGACCCGCACCACCTTTTGGCCGGCCGTCAACAAGTCACGCTCCAGACGCGCCGACAGATGCCGACAATCCTCGATCGCCCACACCACATCGCCCAAGTGCTCGCGTGCCCACCGCAACGCTTGATGATGCCCCGAAGTAGTCGCCGGCACGACCTTCTCAGCCAGCTTCTTGCCGACCTCGTCAACGGCCACAAACGTGTGCGTGCGCTTGTGCACATCGGCTCCAACAACAACCATGAAGGTTGCCTCCTTCACTGTGAGGTGACAGTTGGGCCGGTCGGCGGACACATCTCAGTGGGGGCGATGCCACGCTCCTATCAAGTCACGCCGGCCGGTCCTTCACACCTGATGCCGACAAAACGCATGAACGCCAACCCCGAGGGCGGCACCGAGCCTACGAGCCAGACACCAGATGCTCAGGATCCAACCACCGCAACATGCGGCAACCTCACCCTGACACTGAGACGAGCCTATCCGCTGCTCGCCGTCCGACTTCAGTCGGCGAGATACATCTCCCCACCCTTGGGGTAGCCCCCTCCGGTGGTCGTGACGTGGACGTGGTCATAGTGGCCGAGCCGGCTTGGTTGCGCTCCGCCCGGCGTGTAGTAGACGCCACGCCAGATCGCGTCCTGGATCCCGAAGCGACGCGCGTTCTTCATCACGTACGCAACGATCTCGTTGCCCAGCGCGATGCCCTCGGCGCTCTGCGGGTCGGGGATCATCACGTCGAGCGCCAAGCCGAGCGGATGCCAGGGCAGCGGATCCGGGCGCACGCCGCCGATTTCGTGGATCTCCGGGAACGCCGCGCTAATGCTGCGGGAGGCCAAGATCGTTCTGACCTGGAGGCCCTGTTCCGGCGCAAGCCCGGCGGGCAAGAAACGGGATCGGGTGTGGTACCTCGATGCCGCGGCGGGCTGAGCCAGGGGCGAACCCGTGCCGTCGCCGCGGGACACATCCGACGCGAGCACAATCGCAATCGGTTTCGCCGCGACGATTTCTAAGCAGCACGGCGAACTGTCGTCAATAACGGGTTGGGCGTTGTGTCGAGGGACGAAAGGGGAGACATCTCCGGCCGCCGCGAAGAACACCGCAGCAGGGGCCAGCGCCGCAGCCAGCACCAGAGGCGACTTTCGCCGCTTCCTGGCTAATCTGTGCCGACCCACCCCAGGCACATTACGACAAGATCACGAAAGAATAAACCTCGGCTCTGGAATTCGAGAGTAGCGGCCTATTCCGGCCGAAGGCCTTTTGTCGCCAGGCCTGCAAGGGCGTCGGCTGGGCCACGTCCCGCGTGTCGTACCCGCCCAACGGATCCGCCGCCGGATGCTAGCCTTCGTTGGCGAAAGCGCCGATGTAGTTCAATGGCAGAACATCAGCTTCCCAAGCTGAATACGCGGGTTCGATTCCCGTCATCGGCTCCACGTAGCTGCAGCTCAATGGCGTAAATGCTTCAACCCGGCTACTCGTGATGGCCGTTCTTGACCGTTGTTTGACCGTTGCGTAGCGATGCCCATAGCAGAAATGGTTTGCTAGCCGTCGGCCCCGGTGTCGTGGTCATGTTGACGTGTACGCCTATCGGGCACACAATGTGTACATGGCTACGAAATCTGAGCGTTTCGCGGTGCGCCTGACCCCCGAGCAGGACGCACTGATCCGCCACGCCGCCGAGGTCGAAGGCCTCGACCTCACCAGCTTCACCGTGCGCGCCACCGTCGCGCACGCCCGCGACGTACTCGCGGACCGTAGACATTTCGTCATCGACGACGCCGCGTGGACCGAATTCAACGCCTTACTCGACCGGCCCGCCCAGTTCAAGGAAGCGCTGTCGAAGATGTTCGCCAAGCCGTCCATCTTCGAACGGGACGCATGACCGGCTACAGCATCCCCCGACCCATCAGCGATGTTGACGACGCTGCCACGTTCGACAGCGGCGAGCCCACCCTCGACGACTACCTCCGCAAACGCGCGCTGGCCAACCACGTCGGCGGCGCATCCCGCTGCTTCGTCACCTGCCGAGACGGCCGCATCGTCGGCTACTACGCACTCTCGACCGGGGCGGTGTCGCACGCTGACTGCACCGGCAAGTTCCGCCGCAACATGCCCGACCCGATACCGGTGATCCTGCTGTCGCGCCTCGCCATCGACCGCAAACACCAAGGCTGCGGACTAGGCGAGCACCTGCTCCGCGACGCCATCACACGCAGCGTGCAAGTCGCCCAAGACATCGGCGTCCGCGCCATCCTCGTGCACGCACTCCACGAGCAGGCGCGCAATTTCTACACCCGCTACCAGTTCGAACCGTCGCCCACCGAACCGCTTCACCTGATGCTGCTGATCAAAGACGCTAAGGCGAGCGTCCCAGCCCTACAGGAAGATAGGGACACCGCTCGTCGCGATCTAATCGAAGCGATGGTCGAGACCGGCGCCGACCGTGACCACCTCGAATCGCTGACCAGTGAGCAGTTCCGCCGTCTGATGGCAGTCATGTTGCTCACGCGCGCCGACGAGTTGCGCAAACTCGTCCCGGACGGCGCCGACGACGCGCTGGCCGCAGCTCGCGAAGCCACCGGCCTCACCGACAAAGCACTGCGGTCGGTGACGCTACCCGACGGGAGTGCTGTCTTGATCGACGCCGACTGCGAGCACACCGACGAGATCCGCGACGGCGTCGAAGACGACGACTAAGGGACAGCCAGTGACCACCACGTGTTACGCCATCGCCGTACTCGACGACGACGGCAAGCCCGTTGGATACCTCCCTTTCGACCCGGCCTGGCAGCCCGGCACGGGAGCTATCCGGCTGACGAGAGACCGGTCTAAAGCATGGAGATTCGTAGACAAGCAGACCGCCGACGAGACCGCGGACGTGATTAATGCGACCTCCGGCAGCGGCCAGAATGTTGACGTCATCGAAACAGACTGCGACGGGCCACCTCTTACCGTGTCGCCACCTCGCACCCTGCAGTGACCACCACAGGACCAGAAATGACCTACTACGGGATTGCTGAACTCGATGAGGACGGGAAGCCCGCTAGCTATCTCAATGCGGTCGCGGCCACAGAGTTCGCGTCGGACCCTACTTATCGCCTGACAACCGAACTAGATCACGGTGGAAATCCCACGATGCGACGGTCGCGCAAGAGCACGCCGACCTTCAATTCGGCCGCCGGCAGCCCCCATCTCACGGTCATCGAACTGCCCGCCGAGGCATCACGCAGCTAGGTCGCCCGCTGACTTTCACAACTTCGTCGAGAGTGTCCGAGGCAATGGCACATCCGAACCGCCCAACTAGTCTCCGGTGTCCTGCTGTTCCGACTCCGTTAGGCGACGGATCGCGTGCTGGCGTAGCTCTTCGAAGAACGCCGCTCCCACCGTTCTATCGTGGGCTGACATTGGTCGTCCAAGTGTGAAGTGGTGATCGACGAAGTCAGATAGGGACATCGGTAGCCCCGCCATCCGAGTCTGCTTCACGTAGTTGGAGATCCGCCACATGATAAGCAGTTCGATGATGCGGCCACCCTTGGCCTGCTCGGCGATGCCCTCCAGAATCTGCAGGTCTCGCCAGGTGATGATCGTCGGCAGTAACACCTTGCTGTCAAGTCCGGCGATGAGCGGCATGGCCTGTTCGGAGTATCAGCATCTCGGTGAACTCGTTGGAGGGTACGCCGGCGACTGGCGCCACGACGAATGCCAGGAATTTGGTCGCTGGTGTGATCAGGGTGCCGTTGGTGGCGGTCCATCCGTGTGTGCGGAACTGCCGAGCGGTGGACATGAGTTGTTGGAACTTGGTGGCCGCGAACATGTTCCGTATTTCGGCGTGCAGATCGCTGCCGGTCGCCGATCGCTCGGCGAATTTTTTGGGAAGGTTTCGGTTGTTCGCATCCATCAGGATGCGTTTCGCCGCCCTGGACGTAGGCGTAGTCGCAGATCTTGGGGTGCTCGCCGCGGCTGTTGCTCCACGCGGTTTTCATCTCGCCCTCGGTGATGACGACTGCACCTCCGAACCGGGCCTCATGTTCGGCGATGCGATTCAGGACAGACCCGACCCGATGCTCGAAGATGGTGTTCATGGCACTCTTGAACCGATCGGCCCGCTTAGGGTCGGAGACCTTCAGCCCGTCATGGACCTTCAGGTAGAGAAGATCGCCAAACATGCGTTGTACTGCGTACTGCAGGCGCAGCATGAGGACAGAGCCGTCGTCGAGCCGCAGGAAGGGGAACTCCTGAAGCGTGTCCGCCCACGGGGTCGCGGCGTCGCTCATGCATTCATCGGTGAGACGTTCGCGCAGTTCCGACAGCGACAGCGTAGCACTGCTGCCGAAAGGTGTCGATCACCTTGGGCGCCAGGCCAGTTGCGGCAAGCAGTCCGCTATCGAAACCGACCTGCCCCTCGTTGCGCGCAGCGTTCCAGACGATCCAGGCAAGGGCAAGGAAGTCGTCCAGATCGACGCCGACGATTTCGGCGAAGACGTCCGTCGGGCCGGCACCGAGATCGTGGATGACTTTCTGCTGAGTTCCCGGCGCCCACCCGCGCCGCCAGGTCTCGTCGACTGAACAGGCCAGCGTCTCGAACGTGTCGCTGTGATCGAACAAGCCTTGGGCCACGAAATCGAGGGCAAGTTCGAGGAAGTCGGCTTCAAAGTCGCGACATCATGACCGCCGGGGTTGACGGCCCGCCCCATCATGCCCGCGTCGACCTGGTCGCCCTCCTGATTTACACCAAGCACGCACCGCGTGAGATCCAGCACCGACAATTCCTGCTCGGAGTGCTCATCCGCGAATTCCACAATCTCTTTGATGCACTGAACGAGTCCGACGTTGGAGAAGATCGTGCGTCCTCGGCTGAGCTGAGCAACAAGCGGCGGCCGAAGCGCACCGACTGCACTATCAATGAACTCACGCTCAACATCGGATCGGCTGTCGGTGATGACAGCGAGATCGAGGTCGGCGAAAAGTCCGGCAACGACCGTCAAGGCAGGCAGAACTCCGACACGCCGCCAAATCGACCGCCGCTGCTCGATTGCCATAGGCACGTCGAGTACTTCGGAGGCGGTCACGAGCGGTGGCGGTCCCGCGAACCGACCGAGGTCGAACGGCGGCCCACCACCCGATTGGGCAGTCATCGAAAGCCTCCTTCGGGTGACACGGGTGCGGTGCCGCTGGCCGGCGGCGATCGTTGACATTAATAGTACATACGTTCGAATACTCGGGCCTGCGGCCCGCGTTGAATCGCCTTTTATCGCGCGAAGTGGCTATTCGTTGCCTCATTCAAAATGCGCGCAGCGGCGTGCCTACCTGAGGGATCAGTGGAGGTCTCGGTAGGCCCAAATGATGGGGTTGACGTTGGCCGAGCGCAGGGCTGTGACCGAGATGACCGCGATCCGCTATGTGGTGGCGGAGAGGGCCGCCAAAAGCAGGATTCTGGACGAGCTGTGCGCCAACACGGGTCTGCACCGTAACCATGCCCGCAAGGCCCTCAGGGCGGCGTTGCAGCCCAAGGTGGTGACACCCAGGCGAAGTCCGCGTCCACCCGTATACGGGTCGGATGTAATTGCCGCGCTGACGGTTTGCTGGCTGGTGCTGGGGATGCCGGCCGGCAAGAGGCTGGCGCCGATGTTGACCGAACTCGTGGCCGTGTTGCGGAAATTCGGCGAGTTGATCATCGATGATGGCACCGCAGCGCTCTTAGTGTCGATGTCGGCGGCGACCATTGATCGTCGCCTGGCAGGTGAACGGGCCAAACGCCAGCTCAAAGGGCGTCGGGCCACCAAGCCTGGATCGCTGTTGAGAAGTCAGATCCCGGTCCGCACCTGGGCGGACTGGGACGACGCTAAGCCGGGCTTTGTTGAGATCGACTTGGTCTCCCACGATGGCGGAAACGCCGTCGGGCCGTTCGCATTCACCCTCACGGTCACCGATATCGCCACGGGGTGGACCGAGAACCGCTCAGTGCCTACCAAGGAGGCCAAGTGCGTCCTGGCCGCCCTGGAAAGCATCGCCGATAAGATGCCATTCCCGATCCTGGGGGTCGACTCCGACAACGGAGCAGAATTCATCAACATTTATCTGTTCCTCTGGTGCAGGAACCGCGAGATCACCTTCACCCGGGCGCGACAGACCAACAAAAACGACGGCTGTCATGTCGAACAAAAGAACTGGGCAGTGGTCCGCATCTTAGTCGGCTATCACCGCTACGACACCGCTCCAGAACTGTTGCTACTCAACGAGATCTGGCAGCTGCAGTCCCAGTTGACCAACTACTTCCACCCGCAGCAGAAACTAGTATCCAAGGTCCGCGACGGCGCCAAGGTGACCAAGAAATACGACACCGCGACCACCCCATTCCGCCGCGCGATCGATCACCCGACCATGACCGATGACCGCATAGCGTCCATGGCCCGAACCCACGCTTTGATCAACCCCGCCGCCACTCAGCGTCGGATCCAGGCCCTGACCGCACAGCTCCTCAAAATGACCATGAGCAAGTCCGAACCCGCCACCAGAGCCCGCATCCCCAAGCGCGCACAATCACATGAGGCAACGAACCCACCCTCGCGCGCATCTTGACGTGAGGCACACGCGGCCCACGGGTAGAGACGGAGGCCCTGGATTCGGCGATCGTCACATTTAGGGGCGACGTGTTAGGGCCGACACGAATGCCAACGCAGGCTGCGCGATGCACCCTCCTTGTACTCTGCGGACTCGTGGCCCGCGATCAGACACACACCTCCGAGATTCTTCAAATCAACCGCTCCCAATCCATACCATCCGTCGTGGCCATCACAGATGACGACCGAGGCCGACGCCGTAGTGGTGAAGGCACGCGACCAGCCGCGTTTCAAGCGGTTTTGCTTCAACGAAGCGAGCATGAACCTCCACCGTCATTGCGGCGATTTGCACGCCAAGCGCCTGATCGTCTTCGTCCACGGCCTCAACGGCAACGGATACAGGACGTGGGGCAACTTTCCGCGATACCTGTTCGACGATCCGTCTCGAGACCCGGTGGACGTAGCGCTCTTCGACTACTTCAGCGGCCTACGCCGCCGAATCTTTGAACGACCGCGAGTGCCGGTGGTAGCAGAAATACTGACTGAACGACTTCAGGAACTGTCGAAGGACTATGACGAGATCTTCATAGTGGCCCACAGCATGGGCGGACTGATCTCGATGGACGCGTTGAGGAGCTATATCGCGCAGCGCGACGAAGAGGCCGGGCTTCTTCGCGTGCTTGCCGGAGCCATCTTCATCGCCACTCCTTTGAATGGTTCGAAGTGGGCACACGCCAGGGTCCGCTTGGTGGCGAGCGAATGGGAGCAGCTGCAGCCGAATAGCGCTTATCAACAAGAACTTCGCAACTACGTAGACGGCGAAGTCGATACGAGAAACATGGCCGAGCTCACCGCACAGCGACACAAACTACCTATTTGGGCGTTCGTGGGTAGTCGCGATCGGGTAGTCGAGCGATCGAGCGCCACGTTCGGAATAAACGCAGGCCAGATTCGCACAGTCGACAAGGGCCATCTGATGATCTCGAAACCATGTCGACCAGACAGTAAAGTCGTTACGTGGGCGAGGGATGTCATCGACGGGATCTCGTCGCTTCGTGCCGACCTCCGAGATTCTGAGGAGAAAGCGCGAAACGCCACGCGACCTCGCGCACCCGCCGACCTCGTGCTCGTCGAATTTTTCCTTGAATCCGATGCGAACGACGCGTGGCAACCGATCTACGAGTCCATCGTCAACACCGCCGGTTCCACACACGTGCGAGTTGAGGATCGATTCATCTCAGGCTCGACGTTCCCGCCGAACCTATTGATATCTGCACACCGTTCGAACGACCTCATCGCGCGTCGCAAAATGACGAGACGCAAAGTCGAGGAACTTCAGCGACGCTACGATGAGGGAGGCGCACATGCCCGAGCGATCGCGGTCGGCCCGCACCGTGAGGTGTCCATGTCGGCACTGAGGGCAATGACCGGCATGGCCCATCAAGAAAATCAACAGTTCCGCCTGACCTTCGGCTCTGCCGACGACGACGAACAGCTCCGACTCCGACTGAGCCAATACGTAGCCGAAATCGTCACGAGGCAAAACGAAGCAGTGTCGCAACGCGACACACCACCAATTCCAGGAGAGCCGCTTCAAATCGTCATTGACCGAGAGGAGCTTTGACGTGAATCTCGCGTGGCTCGTAGCAGTGATCGACCCCGACCTCCTCGTCGAACGGAGCCGCTCCAGTGACCATCGAGAGCCCCCGGAGGCTGAGTTAGCCAGGGCGATGCAGGGCCGCATTCTGCGCTCACCGTTCGACGACGAGATCGGGGACACGTCGGTGCGCGCCGTGTACGAGACCATTCTGGGAGACGAACATGCCCTGGACGTGCTCGTCGAAAGCCTGTCCGCAGAGGAGGTTCGGCACGATCCGGCGAAACTCACCGCTCTCACGTTGGTCGCATGCGCTCTTCTTGCGGAACGCGACGACGTCCCCACATGCCTACGCATCATCGATGATGCGCTAACCACCCTCGACGAGGAGTCCCCTTCCGCCGAACTGTGCAAAGCTTTGGCCTTGCAGCAACGTGCGCTGCGGCGTAACGACCTCGGCGAGCCGCCGACATCGGACCTAGACCAGGTACGGCAGCTCGTCGACCGACGTCAGCTCGACTCATACCCCGAATTCAACCTGCGGGCCAACACCGGCACTTCGCCTCGCGCCGTAGTAGAGAACATCCTCGATGCCCTCCGGTCTGCAGCGCAAGGCTTCGATCTAAACGTGTCGTCTTCTCACGTTGTGGCCCAAGTGATCTCCGACATCGAGGACGATCGCCTAGGTAAATATCGGCGCTGGTTGGAGGGCGTCTATGAGACCAAGCTGAGTCGCTCGACGCCCGCCGACTACGGCCCAGATTCTTACTTCGAGACTTGCGTCTCGAAGCCCTCGGCCATCGGGACGTCTACCGGTCGCGTAGCGAACTCGCCATGATGCGCGCCGTACGGTTTACGCCGACGTTGCCCAGTTCGGTGGCAGCCGATTGTCTCCGCCTCTTTCGTCTCGCGGGGGCCGACTCCGAGCTCCGTCGTCTCGTCAACGACTTAACGCTCGCCGGCCCGGTGAGTCCGCTGTTGGCCGAGGGGCGGCGCATCGATGCGCATCGGACGTCAGGCGCGTCGCTTCGAACGGGTGAGATGATCGTCCTTGCGGCAGCCGCAGAGGTGATGGCGCCGTCGGAAGCCTTTCGGGCGTTAACGCGGGTGCTATCGGTGATTCGTGGCGGAGGCCCCACAACTGCTCCACTTCGCTGGCAGGCCGACTTCGCGAAGGACGAAGAAGCTTGGATCACAGCCGCCGCGCTTGCCGGCGCAGCCGGAAGCGCGGGCGTCGTCGCGCGAGATCTGCTCGCATACGCGACACCGGACCGGCTCGCTGACATCGCGTCCGACACCATGATCGCGAGGATCGTGCGCACAATCGAATGGACAGACGTTGACGGCGAACTGCGCGAACGCTGGCGCGATCTGGCATCTACACAGGCAGCCGATCACCCCCTGAGTCCCACCGCGGCGGCCATACGCCACGCACTTGACGTGCACGCGGAGTTGCCGGTGGGCTACGGCGATGCCTCGATAAGTGATCTCGCCGAAAGCATCAACCGATACCTTCGCGCCCGACAACCAATTCCCGACGATCTGCTCCAAGCGGCCAAGAGCGCGGCACTCTCGAGCCTTGACCGAGTCGCGGTCGAAGCCTCGGGGGGCACGTTCGCGAGGCGCGTTACTCAGCCTTCCGAGATCATGGCAGTACTCCTCGCTCAGTCGCCAGATAACGAGGGGTGGGAGGGATTGCTCGCGTTTCTAGCCAATCCCCTCGTCGCGCGCAGCGAAAAATCGCGCGCCTTCGATATCCTCGTTCGTGAACGTCCACGTTTGGCGCCGGAATTGTCAACCCGTTACGCCGAGCCCTTGGTGTCGCTCATCGTCGAACCCGACCGTTGGGCGTTCGACGACCCAAACAGCCACTCCGTGTTCGTGGCGGCGCTAAATTTCGCCTACACGTATGGCTTCCTGACCGAGGAAGGAGCTGCTGACTACTTCCGCCGACTGGCATCGAGTCCCGATGCCTCGACGCGCCGTCAAGCTGCCCGATCACTATCACTACTCGCCTCGCCGACGATGGGCGACTGGATGTTACCGAAAGTGTATGCGCTCAGTGGTGATTCGGACCCGACGGTGAGAGTTGCCGTCGCGCGTGCACTGGGTGAGATCTGCCAGCGGCAGGACGTAGTAGGTGACATGGCTATCGAGCGCCTGAGCGAGCTGCTCCAGAGCGGCGGCGTGTTCGTACCGCTTCAGACCCTGGTACAACTGACGCCACAGGGGGGATAATGGCACCGCCACAAATCAATCAGATTGTCCAGCAGCTCCGCAACGACAGTCAATCCTGGCGTATACGCAAACGCGCGGCTCAGCTGGTTGGTTGACCGTAGATGAGCTGTTGTCTTCACTTGCGGGCGCGTCATGGGTCACCAGCGTTCGACGCCGTGTCGAGAGCCTCCCATATCTATCCTTCTGGATCTTTGTCGCGGCATTCCTCTTGATCGCCGCTGACACAATATGGCCAATCCCGTTCTGGCCGTTCTCACTACCTGATCGATCACCAGAATTGAGCTACGGAGCTGCCCGATGTGGTCGACTCCTGATTGGCACGACATTCAGCGGGGACTCGCTGGACGGCTCATCGCCTCGAGCGCCGCCATCGTCTCGGCGTGGTCGTCATCGAACAGGTGCGTATAGATCGCCAGCGTCGTGGTGACCTTCGCGTGGCCCATAAACCGGCTCAGTTGCAACGGCGGGATACCGGCGGCGACGCACAAGCTCGCGTAGGTGTGGCGCAGCGCGTGGAACTTCAAGCCGGACCGGCAACACAGGCGTCCACGCCGAGGCGGTTGGCGCGGGCCACCGCAGGCCGGAACACCGCCTTGTAGAACGTCTGGTGGCGGATCGGTGCCGACCAGTCGAGCACCAACCGTTCGGCGGCCTCGTCGGCCGACAGCGCGGCCAAGGCCTCGAGCGCGGTCGGCACGATCCGTTGCCCTCGGCGTCGGTGGCCTTGCTTGCCGGTCGGCTGGCCGGCCTTCAGCGTCACCGCGCAGAACAGCGGCGCGGTCGGATCGTCGCGGCGGGGATGCGCGGCCAGGTAGTCCCGTAGCAGCTCGGTCGTCGCCGCCATCAGCGGCACCCGGCGACGGCTGCCCTTCGTCTTCGGGGTGTCGTAGATCAGCGCGCCGTCGACCGTGATCACGGTGCGCTCGACGTGCAGCACACCGGGCTTGGTGGGTGCGTTCGGATTGATCGACCGTCGGGTAGCTCTACATCGCCGACTTGCACAACCCGGCCAGCTCGGCGGCCCGCAGACCCGACCACGCGGCCAGGTGAACCATCACGTGCACGGCCACGGCGTTGCGTCGACCAGCGCGGCCACCTGGTGGGCGGTCAGGAACATGTCGGGATCGTCCACCACGCCCGGCGTGCCACCGGCCACTGCGTTCGCTCGGCAGTTTGACGTGATCGGCCGGATTGACCATGAGCCGGCCATCCGCGACAGCCTGCGAAAGTACCTGACGCACGACGAAATAGTGGTGACGAACGGTTGAAGCCGACTTTCCCGCACCGCGAGCTTGCCGACCCAATCGGCGATGTCGGCGCGGGTGATCTGTTAACCGGCCGGTGCTGCGAACGTCGCGGCGATCGACAGATCGGCGGTGCTGTGCCATCACGATCACGCCGCGCCGCGTCTTGCAGCAAAGCAGGTTCTCGTATTCGGCGCGGGTGCGGGGCTTGAGATCGTGGCGGCTCGAGCCACTGGCGGCGACAACACCGAACGTCTCGCGACCACGCTCGCGCAGGCTCGAGGGTGATTGACCTTGTGCCAGTTGCTTTTTAACGTTATCGAGCTTGTCTTGCGGCCAGCTCGCGGGTGTCGAAGGTCTCGCGGTACTCGCGGCCGTTCTCGTACCAGACGGCCTGGTAGCGCTTGACCGGCTTGCCCGGACGCGGCGACGATTCGCGAACTCGTATATGCATCGGTCAGCCCTTCGGTTCCGTGCTTTCCGGCCGAGATGCCGTCGAGAACGGTTTCGATTCGATAGGCCGTCATATCGGACTCCCGCCGGGGATGCCTTTGACCACCGCGTCGTCGGGATACCAGTACGATCCGTCAGCTTGCCGCCCGCGGGCTTTTGCTGGCCAGCTCGCGCGCCTGCTCCATCGTGAACAACCAGCGCGCGGTCGCCGACACGATCGACAAACGCGAGCCAATCCGCCGGGCAATCGTCGTCGAAATTCCACGCCAGAATGCAGAGCCCGGCTGCCGCCTGACGGCAACGGCTCCCATTGCGCTTTGACCTGAATCGTGGCCGCCTTCCGGTGTGCCAGGGACGTACATCACCAGATCGACACCGGCATCGGTTGTCATTCGGGCGCTGTCGATTTCCTGTTTGAGCAGCTTGTAAGTCGACCAGCGCTTCCCCCCGCTGCGCCGATGATCTGCGAACGACCTTTCCGTACGTCATGAGTCCCCCTTTTCCGCCTTCGGCAGCACGCGGTACACCGTCGCACGGCTGACGCCGAGCGTCTGCCGCGATCATCGAGACGGGTTCCCCGCTGGCGTGCATCCGCCGCGCCAACGCGGCCTTGGACTCGTCGAGAGCTTTCGGCCGTCCGATGGCCTGGCCGCGTGCCCGTCGTGCTTCGCGTGCGACTGCTCGGCGCTCCCGGCCCAGCTCAAGCTCAAGTTCGGCGGACGACGCCAGCACACCCGCCACCATGCGACCGGTGGCGTTGGCTGTGTCGATGCCTTCGCGCAGCGAGCGCAACACGATCTCGCGGTCGCGCAGCTCGCGAATCGTCGTCATGACTTCGGCGGCGTTGCGGCCGAGCCGGTCGATCCCACGACCACGATGGCGTCGCCGGGCCGGGCGTAGTCGAGCAGCGCGGCCAAGGCCGGGCCGCTGTTCGCGCGTCGACGTACCCGACAGCTTGTCGCGGTAGATGCGCTCGGGGTCATGCCCGCCGCTGTGAGCGCGTCGAGCTGTTGATCTAGCGACTGGTGGCCGGTGGACACGCGGCGTAGCCGAGCTCCACGCCGGTCTTCGTGGCGGTGGCGGGGTCATGGCTCGATCGTCTCATAAGTCACAAAACCATGAGTTACGAACACTAGATTATGAGACAACTTCTGAGACGAGTTGACCGCAGTTCCGGTGCAGTAGTGCGACACCGGACCGTTGTCTCAGAACTAAAGTTTTGCGACATCACGTCGAGCCGCTCGCCAGGAAGT
>CAWKNK010000027.1:0-723370 GCA_963850895.1 uncultured Actinomycetota bacterium
ATCTGATCCGGCGGCAGGTCGAATGTCCAGGTCCAGGTGCGGCGCATTGATCGGAACTTTAAACCGATGGCGGGCCCCCGGGAACAAGATGCCGATGCCCGCCGTTAGGATGATCAACAAGTTGAGTGACTCAGACTCAATCCTGAGTTGACAGGCCGACGCCCCCAGGGGCAGGCTTGAGCGGGGTTCACTCAGCACAGTGCAGGACAAAGCAGCCCCACTATCAGGAGGAATCACTATGGCTCGTGCGGTCGGAATCGACCTCGGGACCACCAACTCCGTCGTCTGCGTCCTCGAAGGTGGCGACCCCGTCGTCGTAGCCAACTCCGAGGGCTCCAGGACGACGCCATCAGTCGTCGCGTTTGCCCGCAACGGCGAGGTGCTGGTCGGCCAGCCCGCCAAGAACCAGGCGGTGACCAACGTCGACCGCACCATTCGCTCGGTCAAACGGCACATGGGCAGCGACTGGTCCGTGGAGATCGACGGCAAGAAGTACACCGCCCCAGAAATCAGCGCCCGTGTGTTGATGAAGCTGAAGCGCGACGCGGAGGCCTACCTCGGCGAGGACATCACCGACGCGGTCATCACGGTGCCCGCCTACTTCAACGACGCCCAGCGTCAGGCCACCAAGGACGCCGGCCAGATCGCCGGCCTCAACGTGCTGCGCATCGTCAACGAGCCGACCGCCGCGGCGCTGGCCTACGGCCTGGACAAGGGCGAGAAGGAGCAGACCATCCTGGTCTTCGACCTGGGCGGCGGCACCTTCGACGTCTCGCTGCTCGAGATCGGCGAGGGCGTGGTCGAGGTGCGGGCCACCTCCGGTGACAACCACCTCGGTGGCGACGACTGGGACGAGCGCGTTGTGCAGTGGCTGGTCGACAAGTTCAAGGGCACCAGCGGTATCGACCTGACCAAGGACAAGATGGCGATGCAGCGGCTGCGGGAAGCGGCCGAGAAGGCCAAGATCGAGTTGTCCTCGTCGGGCAGCACGTCGATCAATCTGCCCTACATTACCGTCGACGCGGACAAGAACCCGCTGTTCCTGGACGAGCAGCTCACGCGAGCGGAGTTTCAGAAGATCACGCAGGACCTGCTGGACCGCACCCGCAAGCCGTTCCAGTCGGTGATCGCCGACGCCAGCATCTCGGTGGCCGACATCGACCACGTCGTGCTGGTCGGCGGTTCGACCCGGATGCCCGCGGTGACCGAGCTGGTCAAGGAGCTCACCGGCGGCAAGGAGCCCAACAAGGGCGTCAACCCTGACGAGGTCGTGGCGGTCGGAGCGGCGCTCCAAGCCGGCGTGCTCAAGGGCGAGGTGAAAGACGTTCTGCTGCTTGACGTTACGCCGCTGAGCCTGGGCATCGAGACCAAGGGTGGCGTGATGACCAAGCTCATCGAGCGCAACACCACGATCCCGACCAAGCGGTCGGAGACCTTCACCACGGCCGACGACAACCAGCCGTCGGTGCAGATCCAGGTCTACCAGGGTG
Source organism: uncultured Actinomycetota bacterium (assembly GCA_963850895.1). Lineage (GTDB taxonomy): Bacteria > Actinomycetota > Actinomycetes > Mycobacteriales > Mycobacteriaceae > Mycobacterium. The sequence goes on from CAWKNK010000027.1 coordinate 1,491, forward strand.
AGCGTGAGATCGCCTCGCACAACAAGCTGCTCGGCTCCTTCGAGCTGACCGGTATCCCGCCGGCGCCGCGTGGTGTGCCGCAGATCGAGGTCACCTTCGACATCGACGCCAACGGCATCGTGCACGTGACCGCCAAGGACAAGGGCACCGGCAAGGAGAACACGATCCGCATCCAGGAAGGCTCCGGCCTGTCCAAGGAGGAGATCGACCGGATGATCAAGGACGCCGAGGCGCACGCCGAGGAGGACCGCACGCGTCGCGAGGAAGCCGACGTCCGCAACCAGGCCGAGACGCTGGTCTACCAGACGGAGAAGTTCGTCAAGGAACAGCGCGAGGCTAAAGGTCCGGGGAGGCTCCGCGGTCCCCGAGGACACGCTGAACAAGGTGGATGCCGCTGTGGCAGAAGCCAAGACGGCGCTCGATGGCTCGGACATCTCGGCGATCAAGGCCGCGATGGAGAAGGTCGGCCAGGAGTCCCAAGCGCTCGGACAGGCGATCTACGAGGCCACCCAAGCTGAGGGTGGACAGCCTGGTGGTGACGCCTACGCCGGCGGTCCCCAGGCCGGCTCCGCCGACGATGTCGTGGACGCGGAGGTGGTCGACGACGACCGGGAGTCCAAGTGACCGAAAGCAATCCGGAACAGGTGACGGTCACCGACAAGCGGCGGATTGATCCCGAGACCGGCGAAGTACGGCATGTCCCTCCCGGCAGCGCGCCGGGAGGGGCGCCGGGGGCGTTCGCGGGCGAAACTCCGGAGGAGGCCGGCAAGGCCGCCGAACTGCTCGGTGATCTGCAACGGGTGCAGGCCGATTTCGCCAACTACCGCAAGCGGGCGCTACGTGACCAGCAGGCGGCGGCGGACCGGGCCAAGGCCGCCGTCGTCGGCCAATTGCTGGGCGTGCTCGATGATCTCGACCGGGCACGCAAGCACGGCGATCTGGAATCGGGCCCGCTGAAGTCGGTTGCCGACAAGCTGGACAGTGCGCTCAGCGGGCTCGGCCTGACGGCGTTCGGGGCCGAGGGCGAGGACTTCGACCCGGTGCTGCACGAAGCCGTGCAGCACGAGGGCGACGGTGGCGAGGGCTCGAGGCCCGTGATCGGCACCGTCATGCGCCACGGCTACAAACTCGGTGACAACGTGCTGCGGCACGCGCTGGTCGGCGTCGTGGACAGCTTCGAAGCACGCCGGTGACTCGGGTGAAACGGCGCCAAGCCGAGCAACCCGACACGGGCGATAACAACGACACCGCAGGTGAATAGGGCCCAGAATCAACAAGAGGGTGAGGAGGTGACGCGACATGGCCCAGCGTGAATGGGTCGAAAAGGACTTCTATAAGGAGCTGGGCGTCTCCTCTGACGCCAGCCAGAAAGACATCAAGACGGCCTACCGCAAGCTGGCCTCAGATCTGCATCCGGACAAGAACCCCGGCGGAGCCGAACGATTCAAGGCGGTCTCCGAGGCCTACAGCGTCTTGTCCGACGAGGCCAAGCGCAAGGAGTACGACGAAACCCGTCGGCTGTTCGCCGGCGGCGGATTCGGCGGCCGCAGGTTCGACGGCGGTGGCTTCGGTGGCTTCAACGTGGGTGGTGACGGCGCCGAGTTCAACCTCAACGATTTGTTCGACGCCGCCGGGCGAACCGGCGGCGCCAACATCGGCGATCTGTTCGGCGGGTTGTTCGGGCGCGGCGCGAGCGCGCGTCCGAGTCGCCCGCGTCGCGGCAACGACCTGGAGACCGAGACCGAGCTGAATTTCATCGAGGCCGCCAAAGGCGTGGCGATGCCGCTGCGGCTGACCAGTCCGGCGCCGTGCACCAACTGTCATGGCAGCGGCGCGCGGCCGGGCACCAGCCCGAAAGTGTGTCCCGCCTGTAATGGCTCCGGCGTGATCAACCGCAACCAGGGCGCGTTCGGCTTCTCCGAACCCTGCGCCGACTGCCGGGGCAGCGGCTCGATCATCGAGCACCCCTGCGACGAGTGCAAGGGCACCGGCGTCACCACCCGCACCCGCACCATCAACGTGCGGATCCCGCCGGGCGTCGAAGACGGACAACGTATCCGGTTGGCCGGGCAGGGCGAGGCCGGGTTGCGCGGTGCCCCGTCGGGTGACCTGTATGTGACGGTGCATGTGCGGCCGGACAAGGTCTTCGGCCGCGACGGCGACGACCTCACCGTGACTGTTCCGGTCAGCTTCACCGAATTAGCTTTGGGTTCAACGCTTTCGGTGCCGACGCTGGACGGCACCGTGGGTGTGCGGGTGCCGAAAGGCACCGCCGACGGCCGCATCCTGCGGGTGCGCGGACGCGGTGTGCCCAAGCGCAGCGGCGGCAACGGGGACTTGCTGGTCACCGTCAAGGTGGCCGTCCCGCCGAACGTGGAGGGCGTCGCCGAGGAGGCGCTGCAGGCCTACGCGGCGGCCGAACGGGCCAGTGGTTTCGACCCGCGGGCCGGCTGGGCAGGTAATCGCTGATGGCCAAGAACTCAAGGGAAGAATCCCGGACCTTCTTGATCTCGGTGGCTGCCGAACTGGCCGGCATGCACGCGCAAACCCTGCGCACCTACGATCGCCTCGGCCTGGTCAGCCCGCGCCGCACTTCCGGTGGGGGACGCCGCTATTCGCAGAATGACGTCGAGTTGCTCCGCGAGGTGCAGCGACTGTCCCAGGACGAGGGGGTCAACCTCGCCGGCATCAAGCGCATCATCGAGCTGACCAACCAGGTCGAAGCGCTTCAGTCGCGGATTCAGGAAATGGCCGAGGAGTTGGCGGTTCTGCGTGCCAACCAGCGACGCGACATCGCGGTCGTGCCCAAGAGCACCGCGGTGGTGGTCTGGCAACCGCGCAAGCCCCGCTAAACGCGGATCGAGAACTGGGCGACCGCCGGCTCGCCGGGGTGCGCGCACCGGTAGCCGCCGCGGCGCAGCGCATCTGTCGGCGCCGCCATCGGCTCGAAACACACCAGGTCCTCCGCGGGGGGAGCGAAGATCTGCGCCGCCGGAAAACCGTATTCGAAGTGCACCTCGATGCGGCGGCCGCCGCCGGACACCGCGAACACCGCGCCGTCGGTGACCTGGTCGTAGCCGTCGTCAAAAGACTTGTCGCCCAATGATTCCGAAGCGGCAGGCTGGGCGGAGGTCTCGCCGGTCGGCAGTCCGCGATCGTCCACGCCCAGATGCCGCATCGGAGGTGTTTCGATGGTCCACTGCGCACGCGGCACCTCAGGCAGCCGGAGATAGGGGTGGAATCCGAAACACAACGGCACTGCCTTGTCGCTCGTGGCCGCTACCGTGGTGTGCACACTCAGCGTCCGGTCAGCCAGTACCACCCGCACCACAAGCAGGTGCGGGAACGGAAAGCTGGCGAGCAGCGCCGGATCGGTACCGAAGTCCAGCTCGGCGACCAGCTCGTTGGCCGACTCGGTCATCACCCGCCACCCCGGATGGGCCGCCAGCACCCCGTGGATGGGCAACCCGTTGGGGTCCGCGCGAACGCCGTGTTCTCCCGGCGTCAGCGTCACGGTCACGCCTTCGGCCGTATAGCTGTTGCCGCCCAGGCGATTCGCCCACGGGTAGAGAATCGGGATGCCCATCGTCTTGCCGGCGGTGATGTAGGCGTCCAGGCCGCGCCGCTGGCCGAGCAGTTCCACGCCGGCGTCGGTCAGCGAGATGCCGATCATGCCGGCTTCGGGCACGAACTGTGCGGCCACCGATGATGACGGATCGGTCAGTGTGACGATGTGCATGGCCTACCTCGATAGTGGGTCGTGCTGAATGCGTTCCGGCGGCGCGCCTTTGGCGATCAGAGCGGCTTTGGTCGCGCGGACCATGGCGGGCCCGCCGCAGATCAGGATCTGCCGGTCGCCCCAGCCACCATATTTGGTGACCACATCGGGCAGCCGGCCGGTTTGCGGGACGTGCAGGCCGCGCGGCGGCGAGACGTCGGGGTAGTCGGCCGCCCAAGACGGGTCTCGGGTGTACTCCGACACCGGCGAGACCGACAGCCACGGATTATGCGTCGCGATCTCCCACAGCGTGCGCAGGTCGTAGAGCTCGCAGCGATACCGCGCGCCGAAGAACAGATGCACCCGCGGGTTCACCCCGTAACGGCTGAGGTCCATGATCAGTGCCCGCAACGGCGCCAGGCCGGTGCTGCCGGCCACCATCAGCACGTCCCCGCCGTCGCGGTCGACCCGCATGGCGCCGTGCGGACTGGATAACCGCCACCGGTCGCCGGGCCGGGTCTCGTCGATGACAGCCGTGCTGACCAAGCCGCCGGGGACCAGGCGGACGTGAAACTCGATCCCGCCGTCGGGGTCCGCCGGAATGGCCGGGCTGAGATATCGCCATCGGCGTGGGCATTGCGGAACGTGGACGTTGACGTACTGGCCCGGGTGATAGTGCATCGGGCGGTCCAGACGCAGCCGAACCACCGCGAGATCCCGGGAGACCCGAATGTGCTCGACGACCGTGCCGTCCCACCAGGCGGGTCCGTCCTCGGCGTCGGCGGCGCCACTCATCACGCCGGTGATCAGGTTGAGCGACTGATCCGCGGCGGCGTCGACGGCAGGGGTCCACGCCTCGCCCAGGTGGCCGCGCAGCGTCGTATACAGGGCGCGACGCAACGTGTCGTAATGACGCGGCAGCACCCCGAATTTGCGGTGATCCCGGCCGAGCTGGGCAAGAAAGGCCACCGGCTCCTCGGCGCGCTGCGCGACCAATTCGCCGTACACCCAATGCAGCGCGTGGGCGAAAGCGGCCCGCTGGCTGTCCATTTCAGGCGGAAACAGGTCGCGTACCGAGACGTCGAGGGCAAACCAGCGGGTGTAGAAGCGGTGGACGGGCCGAGCCGTCCTCCTCGAAGGCGTCGCGCAAAACCCGCAACGCATCCCGGTCCTCTAGGCCCACGGGCCCCGATTCTAAGCGCGGCTGCGCACCATCGGCCGACGTCGAATCCTTGGCCGGAAACGGTCAGGTGATGGTCGGGACGGCGATACGCTGACAGCCGGGGGTTTCGACCGCTTTGCCAGGCAACGGCACCCCCACCGGGGCAGGCCACGGCGGTCTCGGGGGCCAAGGCGGGCGGCTGTTCGGCACGAACGGGACGAACGGGACGTAGCGCCGGCCGGCTACAGGGCGTGGATTCCCTTGTACAGCACCACTAATCCGGTCAGCACGAGGATGGCGGCGACTAGGGCGGCGTTGTGCTTTTCCATCCAGGTCTCGAGCCGCTCCAGCGACGCCTACAGCCGGCGGCAACGGCGGATCCGGCGGGCTGCTGCATGGCCACGGCGGTAAACCGCGGGCCCGGCGATAACGGCTCGACCGCGGGCGGAGACGGCGGTGCTGGCGGGGACACCTGAACGGGATGGCGACCTAAGCCTCTATCCCCGGGTGCGCAAAATCCACTAGAGTTGAGCGGAACAGACTCAACCTTGACGGCGTTGAACAACGCGACAAGCATTTTTAGCCCCTTACGGACCCCGAACGGAGGTGTCGTGGACTCTTTCAACCCGACAACCAAGACGCAGGCGGCCCTGACATCGGCCCTGCAGGCGGCCTCATCCGCCGGCAATCCCGAGATCAGGCCCGCTCATCTGCTGTTGGCGCTGCTGACGCAGAACGACGGCATCGCCGCGCCGCTGCTGGAGGCTGTCGGCGTCGAGCCCGCCACCATCCGCACCGAAGCGCAGCACCTGCTGGACCGGCTGCCCCAGACCAGCGGCGCCAGCTCGCAACCGCAGCTGTCCCGCGAATCGCTGGCCGCCATCACCACGGCCCAGCAGCTGGCCACCGAGATGGACGACGAATACGTCTCCACCGAGCACCTGATGGTGGGGCTGGCCACCGGCGACTCCGACGTCGCCAAGCTGCTGACCGGCCACGGCGCCTCCCCGCAAGCCCTGCGGGAGGCGTTCGTCAAGGTGCGCGGCAGCGCCCGGGTCACCAGCGCCGATCCCGAGGCCACCTACCAGGCGCTGGAGAAGTACTCCACCGACCTGACCGCCCGGGCCCGGGAAGGCAAGCTCGACCCGGTCATCGGGCGGGACAACGAGATTCGCCGCGTCGTGCAGGTGCTCTCCCGTCGCACCAAGAACAACCCGGTGCTCATCGGCGAGCCCGGCGTCGGCAAGACCGCGATCGTCGAGGGCCTGGCCCAGCGCATCGTGGCCGGCGACGTCCCGGAGAGCCTGCGCGACAAGACCGTCGTCTCCCTGGACCTGGGATCGATGGTGGCCGGCGCCAAGTACCGCGGCGAGTTCGAGGAACGGCTCAAGGCCGTGCTCGACGACATCAAGAACTCGGCCGGGCAGATCATCACGTTCATCGACGAGCTGCACACCATCGTCGGCGCCGGCGCGACCGGCGAGGGCGCGATGGACGCCGGCAACATGATCAAGCCGATGCTGGCCCGCGGCGAGCTGCGCCTGGTCGGCGCCACCACGCTCGACGAGTACCGCAAGTACATCGAGAAGGACGCCGCGCTGGAGCGCCGCTTCCAGCAGGTGTTCGTCGGCGAGCCGTCGGTGGAGGACACCGTCGGCATCCTGCGCGGCCTCAAGGACCGCTACGAGGTGCACCACGGCGTGCGCATCACCGACTCCGCGCTGGTCGCCGCGGCCACGCTGTCCGACCGCTACATCACCGCGCGCTTCCTGCCGGACAAGGCCATCGACCTGGTCGACGAGGCCGCCAGCCGGCTGAGGATGGAGATCGACTCGCGCCCCGTCGAGATCGACGAGGTCGAGCGGCTGGTGCGCCGGCTCGAGATCGAGGAGATGGCGCTGGCCAAGGAGGAGGACGAGGCGTCCAAGGAGCGCCTGGAAAAGCTGCGCGCCGAGCTGGCCGACCAGAAGGAAAAGCTGGCCGAACTGACCACCAGGTGGCAGAACGAGAAGAACGCGATCGACATCGTCCGCGAGCTCAAGGAACAGCTGGAGACGCTGCGCGGGGAGTCCGAGCGTGCCGAGCGCGACGGCGACCTGGCCAAGGCCGCCGAGCTGCGGTACGGGCGCATCCCCGAGGTGGAGAAGAAGCTCGACGCCGCGCTGCCGCAGGCCGAGGCCGGCGAGAACGTGATGCTCAAGGAGGAGGTCGGACCCGACGACATCGCCGACGTGGTGTCGGCATGGACGGGCATCCCGGCCGGGCGGCTGCTGGAGGGCGAGACCGCCAAGCTGCTGCGCATGGAAGACGAGCTGGGCAAGCGCGTCGTCGGGCAGAAGAAGGCCGTGCAGGCCGTCTCCGACGCGGTGCGCCGCAGCCGGGCCGGGGTCGCCGACCCCAACCGGCCCACCGGATCGTTCATGTTCCTCGGCCCCACCGGCGTCGGCAAGACCGAGCTGGCCAAGGCGCTGGCCGACTTCCTCTTCGACGACGAGCGGGCGATGGTCCGCATCGACATGAGCGAGTACGGCGAGAAGCACTCGGTGGCCCGCCTGGTCGGCGCGCCGCCCGGCTACATCGGCTACGACCAGGGCGGTCAGCTGACCGAGGCGGTGCGCCGACGGCCCTACACGGTGGTCCTGTTCGACGAGGTCGAGAAGGCCCACCCGGACGTGTTCGACGTGCTGCTGCAGGTGCTCGACGAAGGCCGGCTCACCGACGGGCAGGGCCGCACGGTCGACTTCCGCAACACCATCCTGATCCTGACGTCCAACCTCGGGTCGGGTGGCAGCGAGGAGCAGGTGATGGCGGCGGTGCGCGCGGCGTTCAAGCCGGAGTTCATCAACCGCCTCGACGACGTGCTGATCTTCGACGGCCTCAACCCCGAGGAGTTGGTGCAGATCGTCGACATCCAGCTCGGCGCAGCTGGACAAGCGGCTCGCGCAGCGACGGCTGCAGCTCGAGGTGTCGCTGCCGGCCAAGGAGTGGCTGGCGCACCGCGGGTTCGACCCCGTGTACGGCGCGCGGCCGTTGCGCAGGTTGGTGCAGCAGGCGATCGGCGACCAGTTGGCGAAGATGCTGCTGGCCGGCGAGGTGCACGACGGCGACGTGGTGCCGGTGAATGTGGGTGCGGACGGCGACTCGCTGGTCTTGGGCTGAGCAGTGGTGGCGACCCGCTTCGCCCGGCTGCGCCGCGCTCGCGATCGCCACGCTGTAACTGGGTTGTGACCTGGTCGCATTCTCGGTTACCGGCAGACAGCAGATACGCTATGCCGAATGGTCCCGCTCTGGTTCACGCTCTCCGCGCTGTGCTTCGTCGGCGCGGTGGTGTTGCTGTACGTCGATATCGATCGACGCCGTGGGCGCAGCAGGCGGCGTAAATCGTGGGCGCGGTCGCACGGATTCGACTACGAGCGCGAATCCACCGACATCCTGAAGCGCTGGAAGCGCGGCGTGATGTCGACCGTCGGCGACGTGCCCGCCCACAACGTCGTGCTCGGCCAGATCCGCGGCGAGGCGGTCTACATCTTCGACCTCGAGGAAGTCGCCACGGTGATCGCGCTGCACCGCAAGGTGGGCACCAACGTCGTGGTCGACCTTCGGCTCAAGGGGCTGAAAGAGCCACGGGAGAACGACATTTGGCTGCTGGGCGCGATCGGGCCGCGGATGGTGTACTCCACCAACCTGGACGCCGCCCGGCGGGCCTGCGACCGGCGCATGGTCACCTTCGCGCACACCGCACCGGACTGCGCCGAGATCATGTGGAACGAGCAGAACTGGACGCTGGTCGCCATGCCGATCGCCAGCACCCGCGCCCAGTGGGACGAGGGCCTGCGCACCGTGCGCCAATTCAACGACCTGCTGCGGGTGTTGCCGCCGCTTGCCGCAGGAGAGCCTCGGAGGCGGAGCGCCCTGGCGCTGCGCAACGCGGCGCCGAGCCGTCCGTTGGCTCCGGCCGGCCGGGCCGAGTTGCCCCAGCGGCGCGCCGAGCAGGATGTCGCCGGGCTGCTGGGCTCGGATGCCAATCGCCGCGCTCCCGGAGCCGGTCCGCCGCGATGAGGGTCGCGCCGAAGGCATTCCGGCGCCCGCCGCCGTTGGGCCGCAACGGCAGTCAAGCCGGCCACTACCAGCACTGACAGCGTGCCGCGTCCGATAGCTCTGATCACCGGGCCCACCTCCGGGATCGGCGGCGGCTATGCGCGACGCTATGCGCGCGACGGCTACGACCTGGTTCTGGTCGCTCGCGACGTCGAGCGTCTGAAGCAATTGGCGGGCGAGCTGGAAGCCCTAACAGGTCGGGCCGGCAGCGTCGAGATTCTGCCCGCGGACCTGGCCGACGCCGCCGACCGCGACAAGGTCGCCGACCGGCTCGCCGGGGGAGTGCGGGTGCTGGTGAACAACGCCGGCTTCGGGACGTCCGGCGAATTCTGGACGGCCGATCCCGCCCTGCTGCAGGCGCAGCTCGACGTCAACGTGACCGCGGTGATGCACCTCACCCGCGCCGCGCTGCCGGCCATGCTCGACGCCGGTGCCGGCACCGTCATCAACGTCGCCAGCGTCGCCGGGCTGGTGCCCGGACGCGCGTCGACCTATTCGGCGTCGAAGGCTTGGGTGATCTCGTTCACCGAGGGCTTGTCCACCGAGTTGCGCGGCACCGGCGTCGGCGTGCACGCGGTGTGCCCGGGGTTCGTGCACACCGAATTTCACGCCCGGGCCGGGATCGACATGGCCAAGCTGCCCTCGTTCATGTGGCTCGAGGTCGACGACGTGGTCAGCGCGAGCCTGGCCGACATCGCCGCCGGCAAGGTGATCAGCATCCCGGGCGTCCAGTACAAGGCGATTGTCAGCGCGGGGCGGCTGGTTCCGCGCGGTCTGCTGCGGTCCGCGGTCAAACGAGCCGGAGGCGCCAATGGCCGAACCTGAGCTCGCAGCGAGCTGGCCGAGCTGGTGCGCAGGCTGTCGGTGGTGCACGGCCGGGTCACGCTGTCGTCGGGCAAGGAGGCGGACTACTACGTCGACCTGCGCCGCGCCACCCTGCACCACCGGGCCTCCGCGCTGATCGGCACGCTGATGCGCGAACTCACCGACGACTGGGACTACGCGGTGGTCGGCGGACTGACCCTGGGCGCAGACCCCGTCGCGACCGCCATCATGCACGCGCCCGGCCGTCCCATCGACGCGTTCGTGGTGCGAAAGTCAGCGAAAACCCATGGCCTGCAACGACTTATCGAAGGCTCCGAGGTCGCCGGCCAACGCGTCCTGGTGGTCGAGGACACCAGCACCACGGGCAACTCGGCGCTGACGGCGGTGCACGCGGTTCAAGACGCGGGCGGCGAGGTGATCGGGGTGGCCACCGTGGTGGACCGCGCCACCGGCGCCGCCGAGGCCATCGAAGCCGAGGGATTGCCGTACCGCAGCGTGCTGGGCCTTGCCGATCTGGGGCTGGGCTAGGCCGGCGGCGGATCATCGCATGCACCCACTTCCATGCTGCACACGTATATCCCCGAGCGAGTCATGCCCGCCTCTGAGCGACAAGTCCGGTTGTCGCTGCGAGGCGGACAAAACGTCGCCGTCCCTACCAGAGAAACCTGTGACGAATGTGACTGCGCTCGAGCACGTTAGGCGCACTTTCGTCGCTCTGTTCTGCCTGGCGGCAGGTCTGGCGGGCTGTTCGGGTTCCAACCATCCCGTTCGTCCCTACGGCGCCCAGGGCGCGCGGCTGGGTGAGGCGCTGGGGTTGCTGGGCTGGAACATGTCGGTGTCGAACCTGCGCTGGGACGACGACTATGTGCTGGTCGACGTGGACGCGGCACCGACGGACCCCAAGGCGCCGCACGCCAAACCCGAGGAAGTGCGCTTCGGGCTTTACGGCGCGCTGGCGCATCCGATGGAGGCGGGCGGGCTGGGCAGCTGCGATGACGCGATGACCAAGGTGCACGACATCAGCTCGCCGCTGTCGGCGCCCCCCGACCGGCTCACCGGCACGGTCTGCCTGGGCCCGCTGAAGGACCGCAGCGCGGTCCGCGGGGTGTACGCCTACTCGCCGCACGACCGGATACCGAAAACCACGGTCGCCTATGGCGCGGCGTTTCCCGTCGGGGTGCTGCCGACCAACGGCAACGACACCGGCGTGGAGATCAAGACCACCAGCCTGTCGGCCTGGCGCGCCGACGGCGCCCCGGTGACCAAGGCGCAACTCGGTGACCCGGCGGCGTTCGCCGGTAACGGCTACATGCTGTTGGGGCTGGAGGCCGACGCCATCGCGGCCCGCTACCGCGACGAGTCCGCGGCCCGGGGCGGCCCGATGATGCTGCTCGCCTCGCCGACCCTGCCCGGCAAGGGACTGAATCCGGCCTGCGCGGTGTACGGATCCTCCGTGCTGATCCTGCCCGATGCGTCGTTGGACGCGGTGCGCGTCAACGCGTCGCTGTGCACTCAGGGTGAGATCAACGAGGCGTTGCTGTACGCGACGGTGGCGATCGCCGGCACGCACGCCGGTGTCTGGACCGTCAAATGAGCGAACCCGGACCCACCGAATGGGGGGCACCGGCCGCCGGCGTCGGGCCCTGGGAAGGCGACCTCCCCGACGACCCGCGGTACGACCCAGTCTTGTTGCGCGACGGCGATACTCGCAACGTCGTCGACGCCTACCGGTACTGGACGCGGGACGCGATCATCGCCGACATCGACGGGCGTCGCCACCCGCTGCACATCGCGATCGAGAACTTCGGTCACGACGCCAACATCGGCTCGGTGGTGCGTACCGCCAACGCGTTCGCCGTCGATACCGTGCACATCGTCGGCCGCCGGCGCTGGAATCGCCGCGGCGCCATGGTGACCGATCGCTACCAACGGCTGTGTCATCACGACAGCACCGCCGAGCTTTTGGACTTCGCGGCGGGCGCCGGTTTGACCGTGGTGGCGGTCGACAACGTTCCCGGTGCGGCGCGCCTGGAGCAGACCACGCTGCCGCGGGAGTGCCTATTGGTGTTCGGTCAGGAAGGTCCCGGCATCACCGACGACACCCGGGCGGGTGCCGCGATCACGGTCTCGATCGCCCAGTTCGGCTCGACGCGCAGCATCAACGCCGGCGTTGCGGCCGGGATCGCCATGCACGCCTGGATCAGGCAGCACGGGGACTTGGGTCGCGCCTGGTGAGGATTACTGCGAGCTCATAACCGAGGCCGTCGGTGACCCTGCCAGGCGATTCGTTATGGCGTGTGTGTTCCGGGGCTGCCGGCGGTGCCGGGCGTCGTGCCCGCACCGCCGGTCCCGCCTTGGCCGCCGGCCGCGGTACCAGATGCCGGTGGTGGTCGCGTTGCCGCCGTTGCCGCCGTTGCCGCCGGTGCCGGCGGCGTCGAGGGCGGTGCCGCCCGCTCCGCCTTGGCCGCCGGTGGCGTTACCAGTGCCGGCGTCGATGGTCGCGTCACCGCCGGTACCGCCTTGGCCGCCGGTGCCGCTGGCGCCGGTGGCGGTGCCGCCGGTGCCGCCGGTGCCGCCGGTGATGGCATTCGTGTTGGCGGCGTTATTGACTTCGACGTTGCCGCCGGTGCCGCCGGTGCCGCCGCTGCCGGTCGAGCTGCTGCCGCCGTTGCCGCCGCTGCCCCCGGCGACGATTCCGGTTCCGGCGGTGGACGCATCCCCGCCGTTGCCGCCGGCCCCGCCACCGGTACCGTCACCGCCGGCCCCGCCGGCGCCGCCGGCGGCGCCATTCGCATCGGCGCTGCTTTGGATGGTCGCGCTGCCGCCGGCCCCGCCGGCCCCGCCAGTGCCGCCGTTGCCCGCGGTGCCGGCCCCGCCGGCGCCGCCCTGGGCGCTGCCGGTTCCGGTTGCGCTGATGGTCGCGGTGCCGCCGGTGCCGCCTTGCCCGCCGTTGAAGCCGGTGCCGCCTTGCCCGCCGCTGCCGCCGAGTGGCGTTTCCGGTGCCGTTGTTGGTCGCATCACCGCCGGTGCCGCCTTGGCCGCCGGTGCCGGTGGCGCCGGTGACGTTGCCACCCGCTCCGCCTTGGCCGCCAACGGCGTCACCCGTAGAGCCCGAGCTGACAGTGCCGCCGCCGCCGGCGCCGCCGTTGCCCGCGGTGAGGGTTCCGCCCCCGGTGCTGGACGCATTACCGCCGTCGCCGCCGGCCCCGCCGGAGGTGCCGGCGCCGCCCGGCCCCGCCGTTGCCGGCGGTGGCGGCATTGGAATCGGCGCTGTTTTGGATGGTCGCGTCGCCGCCGGCCCCGCCGGCCCCGCCGGCCCCGCCGGCGCCCGCGACCCCGGCCGCGCCGGCCCCGCCTTGGGCGCTTCCGGTTCCGGTTGAGGTGATGACCGCGCTGCCGCCCAGCACCGCCGGCCCCGCCGTTGAAGCCGGTGCCGCCTTGCCCGGCGGTACCGCCGGTGGCGTCGCCGGTGGCGTTGTTGATTCCCTCACCGCCGGTGCCGCCGGTGCCGCCGGTGCCGGTGGCGCCGGTGGCGGTGCCGCCCGTTCCACCTTGGCCGCCGACGGCGGTACCAGAGCCGGCGTTGATGGTCGCGTCACCGCCGGTGCCGCCGGTGCCGCCGGTGCCGCTGGCGCCGGTGGCGGTGCCGCCGGTGCCGCCGGTGCCCGCGGTGGCGGTACCGGTCCCGATGGTCGACGCATTACCACCGGCGCCGCCGGCCCCGCCGTCGGCGCCGGTGGCGCCGGTCCCGCCGTTGCCGGCGGTGGCGGCATTGGAATCGGCGCTATTTTGGATGGTCGCGTCGCCGCCGGCCCCGGCGGCCCCGCCGGCCCCGCCGGCACCCGCGATGCCGTCCGCGCCGGCGCCGCCTTGGGCACTTCCGGTTCCGGTTGCGGTGATGACCGCACTGCCGCCCTGGCCGCCGGCCCCACCGTTGAAGCCGGTGCCACCTTGCCCGGCGGCGCCGCCCATGGCGTCGCCGGCGGCGCTGTTGATTCCCTGACCGCCGGTGCCGCCCGTACCGCCGGTGCCGGTAGCGCCGGTGGCGGCGCCGCCCGTTCCACCTTGGCCGCCGACGGCGGTACCAGAGCCGACGGTGACGATTCCCTCACCGCCGGTGCCGCCGGTGCCGCCGGTGCCGCTGGTGCCGCTGGCCTCACCGCCGGTACCGCCGGTGCCCGCGGTGGCGGTACCGGTCCCGATGGTCGACGCATTACCACCGGCGCCGCCGGCCCCGCCGTCGGCACCGGTGGCGCCGGTCCCGCCGTTGCCGGCGGTGGCGGCATTGGAATCGGCGCTGTTTTGGATGGTCGCGTTGCCGCCGGCCCCGGCGGCCCCGCCGGCGCCGCCGGCGCCCGTGGTGCCGTCCGCGCCGGTGCCGCCGTGGGCACTTCCGGTTCCGGCTGAGGCGATGACCGCGCTGCCGCCACCACCGCCGGCGCCGCCGTTGAAGCCGGTGCCGCCTAGCCCGGCGGCGCCGCCGGTGGCGTCACCAGAGCCGGCTTCGACGGTCGCGGTGCCGCCGGTGCCGCCGGCGCCGCCGGTGCCGGTAGCGCCGGAGGCCGTGCCACCCGTTCCGCCTTGGCCGGCGAAGGCGACTCCGGAGCTGAGGAAGTTGGTCGCGTCACCGCCGGCCCCGCCGGTGCCGCCGAGGGTGACGCCGCTGCCGCCGGCGCCGCCGGCGCCGCCGGTGGCGGTACCCGTGAAGGGAGAGGTATTTCACCAGGCCGTCAAAGCGGCAACGGTGAAGTTGAAGGGCCCTAACACCGCGGCGCCACCCGCTCCGCCATTACCGCCAGCGCCGACCGTGCCGACGCCGCCCGCTCCGCCGGGCCCGCCAGTGGCGTTCACAAACCCATCGTTGAACGCAACTCCGCCCGCGCCGCCGCTACCACCGGTGGCGCCGTCGCCGCCGGCCCCGCCGGTAACCGCCGAGCTGCAAAACTGGCCCCGCCAACCCCACCGGTGCCGCCCTGGCCGGTGATGCTGATACCGCCGGCCCCGCCGGTACCGCCTTGCGGGGGGCCGTTGACCAAGCCGTGCGAGAAAGCCTGTGCTGCCGCCGGGCCCGCCGGTGCCGCCGGTCCCGTCCGTTGCGTTCCCACCGGCCCCGCCGGTACCACCGACACCCCAGATGAATCCACCGGGCCCGCCGGCCCCGCCGTTACCGCCATTCACGCCGGAGGTGGTGGCGGTGAAGCCGGCCCCGCCGTTCCCGCCATTGCCCGCCCAAATGGCGGCCCCACCGTCCCCACCGGTCGCACCGGCCCCACCGGTCCCGCCATTGCCGCCGTTGCCCCAGATCCCGGCCTGCCCGCCGTTTCCGCCATTGACGCCGGCGACGGTGGAGTTCCAGCCGATGCCGCCGTTGCCGATCACCAGGCCACCGTTCTGGCCATTCGGGCTGGCCTGCGACGTCCCATCAGCGCCGTTGTAGAACAGCGGTTCCCCGACGAACATTTCGCTGGTCTGATTCAACTCGTACATCAGCCTCGCCAACGGTTCCGTCATGGGCGGCGGGGACCCCTGAGAGGCCTCCGCCACCGCGGTCCAGATCGGCGTGTAAGCATTGGCAGCCGGAAGACTTGACGCATTAGTCGCCTCGGCGGCCGCATACGCGCCCCCTGACCCAGTCAAGGCCTGCACGAACTTGCTGTGAAACGTCGCCGCCTGAGCGCTCAGCGCCTGAAAATCCTTGGCGTAGCCGGAAAACAGTGATGCGATCGCCGCCGATACCTCATCCTCGGCCGCGGCGATCAGCCCGGTCGTCGGTACTGCGGCCCCCGCATTGGCCGCGCCGATCGACGAGCCGATGCCCGTCAGATCCGCCGCCGCCGCCGCCAACGTGTCCGGCACTGTTATCACATACGACATTGGTGGCCTCCCGCCCCCGGTAACAAGCCGATAACAGAAAACCTATCCGTTATACACATGTAAATCAGCGTTTTGTGGAATTCGGCGATCGTTTGCGGCGCTGAGCGGCCTGAGCTGGCGAAACAGCGAAATAAGGGGTCGCCGGAGAGGGTGTGGTAGCACAAGCCGCCGAGACGCCGCGACCCTGATTCAGGACCTGCGGCCTAGCTCCACAGCGTGACGTGCACCTTCGGGCGGAACCTGGTCACCCCCACGCCGCTGCCCCGGATCATCGCCTGGATGCATCGCGGGGTGGTGATGAAGCGGACCAGTTCGGACACCGCGGGTTGCCGGGCCGACGGCGCCAGCGTCGCCGCGCACCACTCGCCGGAGCGGTCCAGCCCGGGGCCCGTCACGTGAGTCAACCGCCCGCCGGCCAAGTCCTTGGCGACGGCGAAACCGATCGTCAAGGTGACACCGCCGACCCGCTGCACCTCCTCGAGCGCGGCGGCGTCGCTTTGGAAGATCCGCTGATGTGACTCCGGAATTGCCAAGCCGCGCAACATCGTTGCGATCTCGCCGTCCACGCTTCCCGCCGAGGGGCCCAGCATCCACTGTTGTTGGCGCAACAGCGACCGGCGACGGAATACCCACGGCCAGTGGGCTATTCGGCGCTACTACGGTGATGATCTGATACTTCAGAAAGGGCCGCACGAAGATCGAGTCGTCGGAACCGATCGAACTCCGAGCTTCAGCTGGCCGGGCCGATCGCAATGTCAACGGCGCGCGAGCAGATCAGATCACGGAATTGGCTCGTCGGGTGCACGCTCAGCTCCACGGACAAGTCGTCGGCCCGCGACGAGAAGAGCTCGATCAAACCCGGCGCGGCGTGTTCGGCGAACGCGGTCGACGCCGCGATGCGCAGCAACCGGCGTCCGTGGGCGGCCTCGGTGACCTCGATGGCGGTCTGCTGTTGCAGACCCAGGATCTCGACCGCGCGGCTGGCCAACCGCAGTCCGCCGGGCGTAAACGCCAGTCCCGCACCCGTCCTGGTGAACAACGGGTCGTCGAGCTCCTTGCGCAGCGCCGCCACGTGCATCGAGACTCCGGCGTCGGAAAGGCCCAGTTCCGCGGCGGCCGCTCGCACCGAGCCCAGGCGCACCACCGCCGAATAGGCCCGAAGTTGAGCCGGGGTCATGGAAAGAGCCTACGTTGAGAGACGTGCGGGACGTGCTTGCTGAGCTGATGCCGATCTGGCGTGCCGGGCAGACCGCGGGACTGGGAACCGTGGTGCGAACACTGCGGTCGGCGCCGCGGCCTCCGGGGGCCTCGATGCTGGTGGCGCCGGACGGCTCGGTGACCGGGTCGGTGTCAGGTGGTTGCGTGGAAGGCGCCGTGTACGAACTCGCCACCGAGGTGGCCCAAACCGGGGCAGCGCGGCTGGAACGCTACGGAGTCAGCGACGGCGACGCTTTCGCGGTCGGCCTGACATGCGGCGGCATCATCGACGTGTTCGTCGAGCCGGTCTCGCAAACCAGCTTCCCCGAACTCGACGCGATAGCCGACGACGTCGCCGAGCACCGTCCGGTCGCGGTCGCGACCGTCATCGCCCACCCGGATCCGCAGTGGGTCGGCCGCAGGCTGATCGTCCGGCCCGACACGGCAACCGGATCGCTGGGTTCTTCGCGTGCCGACACCGCGGTCACCGACGATGCCCGGGGCCTGCTCGCGGTGGGCCGCTGCGAGGTCCTCAAATACGGACCCGACGGGCAGCGTCGCGGCGAAGGCATGGAGGTCTTCGTGTCCAGCTACGCTCCGCGCCCGCGGATGCTGGTGTTCGGCGCGATCGACTTCGCCGCCGCGCTGGCACAGCAGGGATCGTTCCTCGGCTACCGGGTCACGGTCTGCGATGCCCGCCCGGTGTTCGCCACCCGAGCGCGCTTTCCCACGGCCGACGAGGTGGTCGTCGACTGGCCCCATCGGTATCTGGCCGCCCAGGCGGCGGCGGGCGCCATCGATCAGAGCACGGTGATCTGCGTGCTCACCCACGATCCGAAATTCGACGTGCCGGTGCTCGAGGTGGCGCTGCGCCTGCCTCAGGTCGGCTATGTGGGCGCGATGGGATCGCGGCGCACCCACGACGACCGGACGGACCGGCTGCGGGCGGCGGGGCTGACCGACGCCGAGCTGAGCCGGCTGTCCAGCCCCATCGGGCTGGACCTCGGCGCCCGTACTCCGGAGGAGACGGCGGTCTCGATCGCCGCCGACATCATCGCCCGGCGTTGGGGCGGCGGGGGCCGTCCACTGGCCGAAATCGTGGGGCGAATCCACCACAAAGACGCGCAGGTCGAGGGCGAGTTAAAGGATTACTTAACTCGGCATTGACGCCCACTGTGACGCGGCCCACACTGCTGCAATGCAAGTACCTGGGCCCTTCGAGTACGAACGCGCGACGAGCGTCGACCACGCCATCGGACTACTGGATCGTTTGGGGGATACGGCGCGGGTCGTCGCCGGCGGGCACAGCCTGCTGCCGATGATGAAGCTGCGCATCGCCAACCCCGAATACCTCGTCGACATCAACGACCTGGCGCTCGAGCTGGGATACGTGATCACCGATCCGACCCTGGTTCGCATCGGCGCGATGACCCGTCACCGCGAGCTGCTGGAGTCGGACACCCTGGCCGCGGTGTGCCCGATCTTCCGCGACGCGGAACGGGTGATCGCCGACCCGGTGGTCCGCAACCGCGGCACCCTCGGCGGTTCGCTGTGCCAGGCGGATCCGGCCGAGGATCTGTCGACGGTGTGCGCCGTGCTGGATGCGGTGTGCTTGGCCCGGGGGCCGTCGGGTGAACGCGAGATCGCGATCGACGACTTCAGGTCGGGCCGTACGAGACCGCCGTTGGCCTACAACGAGATGCTGGTCGAGGTCCGGATCCCGGTGCGGCACAACACGTCCAGCGCCTACGCGAAAGTCGAACGGCGCGTGGGTGACTGGGCGGTCACCGCGGCCGGGGCAAGCCTCACTCTCGACGGTGATGCGATAGCCGCCGCCCGGGTGGGCCTGACCGCGGTGAATGCCGATTGGTCCGCACTGGCGGAGGTTTCGGCCGCGCTGGTCGGCCGGCCCGCCACCGACGAGATCTTCGCCGACGCGGGCAGGCGGGCCGCCCAAGCCTGCGAGCCGGTGACCGATGTGCGCGGCACCGCCGAGTACAAGCGGCATTTGGCCTCCGAGTTGACCATCCGCACGTTGCGCACCGCCGCCGAACGCGTGCGCGAACAAAGGAGCTAGTGGCGATCGCAAGCGCGGCGCAGCCGGGCGCAGCGGTCGCCACCAGAGGAGAAGCCATGCAGGTGAACATGACCGTCAACGGCGAGCAAGTCAACGCCGACGTCGAACCCCGGATGCTGCTGGTGCATTTCCTGCGGGATCAGCTGCGGCTCACCGGAACCCACTGGGGTTGCGACACCAGCAACTGCGGAACGTGCGTGGTCGACGTCGACGGCGTGCCGGTGAAGTCCTGCACGATGCTGGCGGTGATGGCGTCGGGGCACAGCGTCCGCACGGTCGAGGGCCTTGCGGTGGACGGCCGGCTCGACCCGGTGCAGGAAGGGTTCATGCAGTGCCACGGGCTGCAATGCGGCTTCTGCACGCCGGGCATGATGATCACCGCCCGCGCCCTGCTGGACCGCGACCCGAACCCCGACGAGGAGACCATCCGGGAGGCGATCTCCGGGCAGATCTGCCGCTGCACCGGATACACCACGATCGTGCGCTCCATCCAGTGGGCCGCAAAGCATTCCAACGTAGAGGCCGAGGCCACGTCATGACCACCATCGAGTCCCGACCGCCGTCACCCGAAGACACCGCGGACAACGACCAAAAACCGTGCGGCTACGGCCGGATGCTGCGCAAAGAGGACCCGCGGTTCATCCGGGGCCGCGGCAACTACGTCGACGACGTCGCGCTGCCGGGAATGCTGCACCTGGCGATCCTGCGCTCGCCGTATGCACACGCCCGCCTCGTCAGCGTCGATGTGACTGCCGCACAAGCACATCCGAAGGTCAAAGCGGTGGTGACCGGAGCCGACCTGGCCGAGAAGGGCCTGGCCTGGATGCCGACGCTGTCCAACGACGTGCAGGCCGTGCTGGCGACCGACAAGGTGCGCTTCCAGGGGCAGGAGGTGGCGTTCGTCGTTGCCGAGGACCGCTATTCGGCCCGCGACGCGCTCGAGTTGATCGACGTCGAGTACGAGCCGCTGGACCCGGTGGTCGACGCCCGCAAGGCGCTCGATCCGTCCGCCCCGGTGATCCGCACCGATCTGGAAGGCAAGACCGACAACCACTGCTTCGACTGGGAGACGGGCGACGCCGCCGCCACCGAAGCCGCGTTCGCGAAGGCCGACGTGGTCGTCAAGCAGGAGATCGTCTACCCCCGGGTGCACCCCGCGCCGATGGAAACCTGTGGCGCGGTGGCCGATTTGGACCCCGTCACCGGAAAGCTCAGGCTGTGGTCCACCAGCCAGGCGCCGCACGCGCATCGCACGCTGTACGCGTTGGTCGCCGGGCTGCCCGAACACAAGATCCAGGTGATCTCGCCCGACATCGGCGGCGGATTCGGCAACAAGGTGCCGATCTATCCAGGCTACGTGTGCGCGATTGTGGCCTCGCTGGTGCTCGGTAAGCCGGTGAAATGGATGGAGGACCGCAGCGAGAACCTGACCTCGACGGGCTTCGCGCGCGACTACATCATGGTCGGCGAGATCGCCGCCACCAAAGAGGGCAAGATCCTGGCGATCCGGAGCAACGTGCTGGCCGACCACGGCGCGTTCAACGGCACGGCGGCGCCGGTGAAATACCCGGCCGGCTTCTTCGGGGTGTTCACCGGCAGCTACGACATCGAGGCCGCCTATTGCCACATGACCGCGGTGTACACCAACAAGGCGCCCGGCGGGGTGGCCTACGCGTGCTCGTTCCGGATCACCGAGGCCGTCTACTTCGTCGAGCGGCTGGTGGACTGCCTGGCCTTCGACCTGAAGATGGATCCGGCCGAGCTGCGGCTTAAAAACCTGTTGCGGCCCGAGCAATTCCCGTACAAGAGCAAGACCGGCTGGGTCTATGACTCGGGTGACTACGAGACCACCATGCGCAAGGCCATGGACATGATCGGCTACGACGCGTTGCGGGCCGAGCAGCAGGAGCGGCGGGCGCGCGGCGAGCTGATGGGCATCGGGATGTCCTTCTTCACCGAGGCCGTCGGCGCCGGCCCGCGCAAGGACATGGACATCCTCGGACTGGGCATGGCCGACGGGTGCGAGCTGCGTGTACACCCCACCGGGAAAGCCGTTGTGCGGCTTTCGGTTCAGACCCAGGGCCAGGGCCACGAGACGACGTTCGCCCAGATCGTCGCCGAGGAGCTGGGCATCCCGCCCGACGACATCGAGGTCGTGCACGGCGACACCGACCAGACGCCGTTCGGGTTGGGCACCTACGGCAGCCGGTCCACGCCGGTATCGGGTGCGGCCGCGGCACTGGTGGCGCGCAAGGTCCGCGACAAGGCCAAGATCATCGCGTCGGGCATGCTCGAGGTTTCGGTCGCCGACTTGGATTGGGAGAAGGGCAAATTCCACGTCAAGGGTGACCCGTCGGCCGCGGTGACGATCCAGGACATCGCGATGCGCGCGCACGGCGCCGGCGACCTGCCCGAGGGCATCGAGGGCGGCCTGGACGCCGAGGTCTGCTACAACCCGGAGAACCTGACCTATCCCTACGGCGCGTACTTCTGTGTGGTGGACGTCGATCCGGGCACCGCGGTGGTCAAGGTGCGGCGCTTCCTGGCCGTCGACGACTGCGGCACCCGCATCAACCCGATGATCATCGAAGGCCAGGTGCACGGCGGCATCGTCGACGGCATCGGGATGGCGTTGATGGAGATGATCGCCTTCGACGAGGAGGGCAACTGCCTGGGCGGGTCGCTGATGGACTACCTCATCCCGACCGCGCTGGAGGTGCCGCACCTGGAGACCGGCCACACCGTGACGCCGTCGCCGCACCACCCGATCGGGGCGAAGGGCATCGGCGAATCGGCCACCGTCGGCTCGCCGCCCGCGGTGGTCAACGCGGTGGTGGATGCGTTGGCGCCGTTCGGGGTTCGACACGCCGACATGCCGCTGACACCGTCGAGGGTCTGGGAGGCCATGCAGGGCCGCGCCAGGCCGCCGATCTAGCCGCGCGGCGACGATGCAGAGCGAGGGACGAGCGATGAGGAGGAGCCGCGCAATCGAGCAGGTGACGATCAGCGAGCGAGCTCAGCAGCTGTTGGCGGCACGAACACCGTTCGTGCACGCGACGGTGGTGCGGGCTGCACCACCCGCCTCGGCGTACCCGGGAGACGAGGCAATCCTGTTGGCGGACGGCACAATCGAGGGGTTCGTCGGCGGGCAGTGCGCGCAGAACTCGGTTCGGAAGGCAGCGCTGGGTGTGTTGCAGGCGGGCGAAAGTGTGCTGCTGCGTGTGCTTCCCGACGGCGATGTGCACTTCCCCGAGGCCCCCGGCGCCTGCGTGGTGGTCAACCCGTGCCTGTCCGGCGGGTCGCTGGAAATCTTCCTGACGCCGCAGCTGCCGGCCCCGCTGGTCCGCGTCTGCGGGTCCACACCGATCGCCGACGCGCTGATCCAGTTGTGTGCGGTGCTGGGCTACGACGCGCGGCGCGAAACCGACCTGTCCGACACCGCCGCGGTGGTGATCGCGAGCCACGGCGGCCCGGAAGCCGAAATCATCCGCGCGGCACTGGATCACGGCGTCGGGTATATCGGCCTGGTGGCCAGCAAGGTTCGCGGCGCGTCGATCCTCAACCAACTCGAACTGTCCGACGCCGAGCGGGCCCGCATACACACCCCGGTCGGATTGCCCATCGGCGCCAAGACGCCCGCCGAGATCGCGGTGTCCATCGCGGCCGAACTGATCGCCGCCGTGCGCGACGGCAGCCTGACCCGCCCCGCCGGCGAACGCCGGCCCGGTCGAGGCCATAGACCCGGTGTGCGGCATGACGGTGCCGATCGGACCCGCCGCCGAGCACCTGGAACTGGCCGGCGAGGACTACTGGTTCTGCGGCGCGGGGTGCCGGACGGCGTTCGCCGCCGGGAAAGCCGGCGTATGACGTTTGCAGACCCAGACGACGTAGTCCGCCAATTCGACGCACAGAGACTATCTGCTGGACACCGGGACCGCGTCGGCGATCTATCTGGCGATCACGCTGGGCAGGCCGCTGCTGTTGGAAGGTGAGCCCGGCGTTGGCAAGACGACCGCGGCGAAAACGCTTGCGGCGGTGCTGAACACCACGTTGATCCGGCTGCAGTGCTACGAAGGCCTGACCGCCAGCGAGGCGCTGTACGACTGGAATTACCAGCGCCAGCTGCTGTCCATCCGCCTGGCCGAGGCCCAGGGGCCCACGATCGAAGAGGCCGACCTCTACAACGAGGCCTACCTGGTGGAGAGGCCCATCCTGCAGTGTGTGCGGTACCGCGGACCGACACCTCCGGTGTTGCTGATCGACGAAATCGACCGGGCCGACGACGAATTCGAGGCGCTGCTGCTGGAGTTCCTCGGCGAGGCCGCGGTCACCGTGCCCGAGCTGGGCACCTTCGCCGCCGAGCGCCCGCCGATCGCGGTGCTGACGTCCAACCGCAGCCGCGACCTGCATGACGCGCTGCGCCGGCGGTGCCTGTACCACTGGATCGACTACCCCGGGCCGGCCCGGGCGGCAGCGATCATTCGGCGGACGGTACCCGGGGCGACCGCACCGTTGATCGAGCATGCCACCCAATTCGTCGGTCGCGCACGCGACCTTGACCTGGACAAGCCGCCCGGGGTGGCCGAGACCATCGACTGGGTCGCCGCGCTGGTGTCGCTTGGGGCAGCTGACCTTGTGGACGAGTCCGCCCCGGCGGCTCTGGCCAGCCTGGCGGCGCTGGCCAAAACGCCCGACGACCGTACCCTGATTCGCGACGCGTTTATCGAGTACAGCCGCACCTGAGAGGACTCCATATATGAAGATCGCCAACCAGTTCACCGTCAGCGCGCCGATCGAGCAGGCCTGGGACGTGCTGTGTGACCTGGAGCAGGTGATCCCGCTGATGCCGGGGGCGCAGCTGATCGGCCACGAGGGCGACGACTACCTGGGCAAGGTCAAGGTCAAAGTCGGGCCGGTCACCAGCGAATTCAGCGGCAAGGTGCGTTTCGTCGAGCAGGACCGCGCCCAGTACCGCGCGGTCATCGACGGCAAGGGCAAGGAGGCGCGAGGCACCGGCAACGCGGCCGCCACGGTCACCGCCCAGCTACACGAGGACGGCCAGCGCACCCGCGTCACCGTCGACACCGACTTGAAGATCGTCGGCAAGCTCGCTCAGTTCGGCAGCGGAATGCTGCAGCAGGTGTCGGAGAAGTTGCTGGGCCAGTTCGTGGAGTCGCTGGAAGCCAAGCTCGCCTCCGAGGGCGGACCAGAAATCCCGGCGAGCCCAGCCGCCGCAGCGCCGGGTACCCCGAACGGCCAAGTCGCGGGTCCTCGACACGCCGCGCCCGACGCCGAGCCCGAGCCCATCGACCTGCTGGAGCTCGCCGGCGCCGACCGGCTCAATAAATACGGTCCCGTCGCGGCGGCCGTGCTGGCTGTGCTGGTGCTGATCTGGTGGCTGAGCCGCAGACGCTAGGCGGGGCATGACTAGCCCCTTAAGCCCGTTGCTGTTCCGCGGCGTCGATTTGGCCGCGTTCGCGGCCGCGCTGGTGGCGCGCCTGCGCAACAGCGGGGTCGCGGTATCCGCCAGCGGCCAAGCAACTTTCGTGCAGGCGCTGCAACACCTGGTGCCGCACGCCACGTCGGAGCTGTACTGGGCGGCCAGGCTGACCTTGGTCAACCGCAGCGAAGACCTCGGCGCCTTCGACGCGGTGTTGCGCGAGGTTCTCGGCAGCATCCAGCCCGGTGACACGCGCAGCCCCGGGTCGGTCCTGCCGATCCCCGGCCCCAAGACACCCGCGGCCGGCTTCGAGGCTGGCACAGTGCACCCCGCGGGCAGCCCGGCCGGCCCGGGCGCCGAAAAGCTGCCCTGGGTCACCAGGACGGCGCCCGACCAGAATGCCGCGGCCGCCGCAAGCGTCCTAGTGCCAGACCTGCTGCCCAGCCGCATCGCCGCGCGCGCCGACGAACCGTTCGACCAATTCGATCCCGACGACCTGCGGCTGCTGGGCTCCTGGCTGGAGGGCGCGGTGCCGCGCTGGCCCCGGCGCCGCAGCCTGCGGCTGGAGTCCAGCCCGCACGGCAAGAGGATCGACCTGCGGGCGACGATCAACGCGTCGCGCCGGACCGGCTGGGAGCAGGTGCTGCTGGCGCGAACGCGTCCCCGCCGGCGGCCTCGTCGGGTCGTGCTGGTGTGCGACGTGAGCCGCTCGATGCAGCCCTATGCGGCGATCTATCTGCATCTGATGCGCGCGGCGGTGCTGCGCCAAGCGCGGATGCGCCCGGAGGTCTTCGCGTTCTCGACGTCGCTGACCCGGCTGACCGCGGTGCTGTCGCACCGTTCCGCCGAGGTGGCGCTGGAACGCGCCAACGCTCAGGTGACCGACCGGTACGGCGGCACGTTCATCGGCCGCAGTCTGGGCGCCCTGCTGGCCCCGCCGCACGGCAACCTGCTGCGCGGCGCGGTGGTGATCATCGCGTCCGACGGCTGGGACAGCGACCCGCCCGATGTGCTCGGCCACGCGATGGCCAGGCTGCGGCGCCGCGCCGAAGTGCTGGTGTGGCTCAACCCCCGCGCGGCGCAGCGCGAATTCCAGCCGCTGGCCGGTTCGATGGCGGCGGCCCTGCCGTATTGCGATCTGTTCCTGCCCGCGCACTCGCTGGCCGGCCTGCGCGAGTTGCTGCTGGCACTGGCGTCCGATCATCCAGGACTTCAATAACTCTCGTGATGCGACGGCTTCCAGTCGGAAGTCATGGACTATCGATGTTCGAACACCCACACCGAGTTGTCGCCGTGGTTGGCGACATAGACGGTGTGGGTACCCGGATCTACCGCGAGTCCCGACGGAGCCATGCCGCCGAACTCGACGTGGCGAACATCTCGAAGTTTCTCGGCCACAGTGTCGGCGACAGTGCGCTTCTGACCGTCGATCACCGACACCGTCCAGCCGTGGCTGTCGGTCACGAAGACGGTGTGGGTGTTCGGGTCCACTGCCACGCCCAATGGCGACCCCCCGACGTGCACGGTGGCGGTCATGGTTCGGGTCGAGCCGTCGATCACCGACACCGTGGCGTCGTCTTTGTCGGCGACGTACACGGTGTGGGTGCCCTGGTCCACCGCCACCCCGTCCGGATAGGCGCCGGCCCACGCGGTGGCGGTGAGGGTGCGCTTGGGGCCGTCGATCACCGACACCGTGTTGTCGCCGCCGTTGGCGACATAGACGGTGTGGGTGCTCGGGTCTACGGCCACCGCTTCCGGATTCTTGCCGACGGGCACGGTGGCGGTGACGGTGCGCGTCGAGCCGTCGATCACCGACACCGTGTTGTGGTCACTGTTGGTGACGTAGACGGTGTGGGTGCCCGGGTCTACCGCCACGGCCTTCGGGTTCTTGCCGACTGGCACGGTGGCGGTGACGGTGCGCGTCGAGCCGTCGATCACCGACACCGTGTTGTCGTCACTGTTGGTGACGTAGACGGTGTGGGTGCCCGGGTCCGCCGCCACCCCCTCCGGATTCTTGCCGACGGGCACGGTGGCGGTGACGGTGCGCGTCGAGCCGTCGATCACCGACACCGTGTTGTCGCCGCTGTTGGTGACGTACACCCTGCGGGTTCCCGCATCCAACGCCACCCCGAACGGGTTTTTGCTGACGGGCACGGCCACGGAAGTGTGAGTCGCACCGCCACACCTGGTCAGGATCACAACCAACGCGGCGACACCTATGGCCGCGAGCGCGCCCATGACCACAAGCCGCCGACGCCTTCGGATTGGGCTCAGGCGGTCGTCCGCTGCCACCTCACGCTTGAAAAGCATGTCCAGCACATAACGGCAACCCCATACCGCCACCTCCGCTAATGATTCTGCCCGAACACGACGATGGCATCCACCCGGCACGCTGGACGACTAGCGACCCTTTGTCGCTAGCGACCCTTTGTCGCTAGCGACCCTTTGTCTGTCCTAGCGACCCTTTGTCGCTAGGACATTGGGAGTTGTCTTGAGTTTTTAGGCTGCTACTGGTAACAGTCTGGCGCTGTCGATGCATTTTGTGATGTGAATATCGATGGTGCGCAAGGCGTTTCGTATCGGCAGCGGAGCGGGCGGCTGGTCGGCGGCAAGCAGGGGGCGCAGCAGGCGGTCGTGGACCTTGGTGTAGAAGATCGCGAACGCGAGGCCGTCGGCGGTGAGGCGGTAACGGTTGCGGCCCGGGATGCGGGTGATCAGCGCGTTGACGCGCAGCCGGGCCAGGTCGTAGCTGGCCTGGTTCATCGAGTAGTTCGCACCGCCGAGCAGTCCGGTCATCAAGGCACGCAGGCTCTTGTTGGTGATGCCGGTGACGGCGAGCACGGTGGTGCATAGGGCGCCGGCCAGGGCTTGGACCCGAGGGTCGCCGAACCGTAAGGCCGGGGCCCTCCTGCCATCCTCGGTGAGGGTGGGCTGTGCGATCCGCTCA
Organism: uncultured Actinomycetota bacterium; assembly: GCA_963850895.1. Taxonomy (GTDB): domain Bacteria; phylum Actinomycetota; class Actinomycetes; order Mycobacteriales; family Mycobacteriaceae; genus Mycobacterium. Next base: position 28,829 of record CAWKNK010000027.1, read on the forward strand.
AAGGCTGGACTCGCAAGGACACAACCCTGGCCGACACGTTCAGTATCGAGCAGGCGGCGGTTGACGTCACGGGCTCGGGTCTGTAGGTCGTCGAGGTGCTCGAGGCGGCGGTGACAGCGCAGGTCGTCGGGCGAGTTGACGACAGTTTCGATCCGCAACGCCCGCCCGTCTTTCAAGTACTGCTTGATCCGGGAGTGTTTGTAGAACGCGTTGACGGTGACCTCGGTGTCGCGGGTGACGACCTTCGTCTTGGCGACACAGTCCAGCTTCGGTGGCCTGCCGGTGCGGCGAGGCCCGTGGAAGATCAGCTCCACGCTGTCGGGTCGGCCAATGTCGAGGTTGTCGACCACGAGCGCCTCGAAGAATCCCCGGGCGTGGCGCGGCGCGTCGAACACCAGGGTGCGCGACACCTCGATCTGGCGCATCGACAGCTCCCACCAATACCCGGCGGTGCGGTCGGCGCCGGTCAGCGGCAACGGGAGCCGACTCATCCAGCGTTGGAAGAACACCCCAATCGTGCCCGGCCCCAGCCGGTCACAGATCGCCTGCAGCGCGGCGGGATCCGCACAGGTGGCGAACCCGTTGGACAGCTCGCTGAACGCGATCCCCGCCTGGGTGGCCTGGCGTTTGGCCCACTCGTGACCGTTGATCCACACCTTGATCGGATACGGGAAGTAGGCGCAGACTTTGATGAACGCCGGCCCGAAATCGGCATCCCACAAATAGAAATAGAAACACGTCACCCGCCGATCGGCCTTGGTGAACGAAAACCACGGAACCCCGTTGTTGCCCATGCGCTGCGCCGAAGCGAACACGTTCTGAAACTCCTGCGCGACCCCGATCGCGGCCACCCCGGACCGTCCAGTGCGCGCCTGGGAAGCCAGGTACGGGCGCATCACGTCGATCTTGCGGTCACCCTTGCCGAACCGCGCCACCGGGATCCCATTGTCGGCAGCGAAACGGTCCACCGCCCTGCGGAACGCGGTGCCAATCTTTTCCATGATCGCCGGCGACGGGATCGGATAACCCAGATGCGCGGTCATAAACGACACCACCTGCCCGCCCACCTGCAGGTTGGGCACATAGCCATTCAGATAAATCCGATCCAGACACTCCAGATCCAGGCCCACATGCCCGTCGAGCACATCATTGACCGTCACCGTTGCAGCCATCCCCTCAGCCTGACCGCAACACGCGGGCCTGACTAGCCCCGCCTTCACAGCGCAACCACCCCCTACGGGCCGGCGTCGGACCGCCCCCGCAACACCCCCAATGACCGCAAGCGAACCGACCAACCCAACCACCACCTCGGCGGTCCGAGGCTGGCCTCATTAGGAGGATGATTGGAGAAGCTCCTGGCACTGGCTAGTCAGGCATCGCGGCAACCAGCCGTTCCGGGGTGAGCGGCAACGAGCGCACCCGGATGCCAAGCGCGTCGTAGACCGCGTTGGCGATGGCCGCGGCCGTCGGGCCTTGCGCGCACTCGCCGACCCCCAGTGCTGGATTGCCTTGATTTGCAACGAGTTCGACGTCGATTGCGGGAACTTCGGAGAACGTCAAGATGGGGTAGGTCTCCCAGGTGTCGCTGGTGACGTTCAACCGGTCGAATCGCACCCGCTCCTTGAGCGTCCAACTGGTGGCCTGGATGGCGCCGCCCTCGATCTGGTTGACCACGCCGTCGGGGTTGATGACCAAACCCGCGTCGACCGCGACGACCAGCCGGCGCACTCGGACCTCGTTGATCGCCTCGACCTCGGCGACGATCGCGCAGTAGGCGGCCGAATTCTTGTACCGCGCATAGCCGATGCCGCGTCCGACCGCGTCCCGCGCGACCCCGTCCCCCCAGCCGGCGCGCGCCGCCGCCGCCCGCAGCACCGCGCGTCCGCGCGGATCCGACAAATGCGCCAACCGGAACTCGAGGGGATCGCGCCCGGCCGCTGCGGAGAGCTCGTCCATAAAGGACTCCGCTGCAAAGACATTGACGAAGGCGCCCAGCGAACGCAGCGCCGACGTGCGCAGCGGCATCTCGGTCAACAGGTGGTTGATCACCCGGTAGGACGCAAAGTCGTAGCCCGGTACGGCATTTCGTCCGGTGCCGCCTCCCCACTCGACCGGCGGCTCACCGCCGGCGCGGATCGGCTCGCCGCCGGCGCGGTGGCTGGCCGCCAGCAACGCGGTCGTCGGTGTCGTCCCGGGTCGGCCCAGGTAGCTGCCGCTCCAGATCTCGTGACGCCAGCCCAGCACGCCGCCGTCCTCGCCACAGTCGGCGGCAACCTCGACGACCGCCGCGGGACCCAAAGGCGTCCAAGCCAATTCGTCAGGACGCGACCAGACCACGTGTACGGGCCGCCCCGGCACGGCCCGCGCCAGCAGCGCGGCATCCATGGCCGCGTCGTCAGCGCCGTTGTGCCCGTAGCAGCCAGCCCCCTCGACGTGCCGCACCACCACCGAATCGGGTGACAGGCCAAACGCCGCGGCCAATTCACGCCGCAGCAAGTACACGCCCTGGGTGTGTGACCACACCTCGAGGCGGCCGTCGGGGTGCGCGAGCGCTGCCGCGGCCGACGGAGCGATCGAGGCATGCGCCAGGTACGGCCGGTGGTAGCGGGCGGAGTGCGAGCGGGCGGGCTCGAGATGCGTTGCGGCCTCTTTGAGCGCAAGCACCGAAGTCTCGGCTTCGGCCGACACCAGATACCCGGGCAGGTTGTTCTCGTCCGGCAGGGTCGGGTGCTCATCCCAGCTGGTGGCGCGGCGCAGCTGTTCAGCGGCGCGCAGCGCGACTTCTTCGCGTTCGGCCACTACTGCGAGGAATTCACCGTCCCGTACGACGGCGACCACACCTGGCAGTGCCCGGGTCGGCCCTGGATCCACGTCGCGCAGCTTCGCGCCCCGCGACGGCGGCCGAACGACCCTTCCGTACAGCTGACCATCGAGGGCGAGGTCGTGCAGGTAGCGCGCCCGTCCGGTCAGCTTGTCGGGTAGATCCAGCCGCGCGACATCGGTGCCGACGACCGCGTAGTCCGACTCCGGCTTGGGTGCCGCCTCGCCGGTGGCCACCCGATCCAGCAGCGTGTCGTCGGCGAGTTCCCAATAGCTGCTGGACAATCCGTCGGGACCGGTGATCTGACCGTCGGCTACGTCGAGCTCGTCGGGCGCCACCGCGAGTTTGGCAGCCGCGGCGTCCAGGTAGATCGCGCGCGCCTCAGCGCACACCTGGCGCAGCGCCGCCCCCGAGTGCTGGATCGACCGGCTGCCGGCGGTGAGGCCTTCGTCGGGGCTCACGTCCGTCGCGGCGGCGGTCATCCGCACGCGCGCGACGTCGACGTCGAGCTCCTCGGCGGCGATCTGAGCCAGCGCCGTCAGCACGCCCTGACCGAGTTCGACCTTGCCCGAGCGCACCTCCACGATGCCGTCGGGGCCGATCCGAAGCCATTCGCCCAGAACGGGATTGGCCGCCAGGGACTCCGGCCATTCAGAAGCGGCCATTGGTGGACCTCATCTCGGCCGCGGCGCGCAGCACCGCGGCCACCACCCGGTTATGCGAGCCACAGCGACATAGGTTGGGGTCGAAAGCCGTTCGCACCTGCTCCTCGGTCGGGTCGGGGTCGGCGGCCAACAGCGCCGCGGCCGCCACCACGATGCCCGACATGCAATACCCGCATTGCGCCGCCTGCCCGGCGATCAGAGCGCGGGCCACCGGATGCGGCTCGCCGTCGGCGCCGAGGCCCTCGACGGTGCGAATCGACCTGTCAGCGACCGACGACACCGGAGTATCACAGGAGTAGATGGGGCGTCCGTCGGCGAGCACGAAACACGCGCCACACAAACCCAGGCCGCAGCCGAACCGCGTCCCCTTCAATCCCAAGTGGTTGCGCAGCACGTACAGCAGTGGCGTGTCGTCCTCCGCGCGAACCTCGCACCGCCGCCCATTGACGGTGAGCTGCCGAACCGGCGGGTCTGTGGCTTGTTCCATGGCTCCAGCATCCACGGGATTAGGGCAGGATCGAGTCATGGAGCAGGTATGGGCGAACCGGGCGGCCACCGCCGAAACCGCGGTTACCCAGAGGCACCTGAAACGCCTTTGGGGGCTGCCCGGAACGCAGCTGGGCGTGGTGTCTTGGCCGTCGGACCGCAAGGACCGGCTGTTCGGCACCTGGCACTACTGGTGGCAGGCGCATTTGTTGGACTGCCTGATCGATGCCCAGCTGCGTGACCCGCAGCCGGAACGGCGCGTCAAGATCAACCGGCAGGTCCGCTCGCACCGGGTGCGCAACAACTTCTCGTGGATCAACAACTACTACGACGACATGGCGTGGCTCGCGCTGGCGCTGGAACGTGCCGCCCGATTGGTCGGTGTCGAGCGCCGCCGCGCGCTCCCCAAGCTCGCCGACCAGCTCGTCAAAGCATGGGTGCCCGAGGACGGTGGCGGGATCCCGTGGCGCAAGCAAGATCAGTTCTTCAACGCCCCGGCCAACGGGCCGGCGGGGATCTTTCTGGCCCGCTACGGCGACCGGTTGCGCCGGGCCGAGCAGATGGGTGACTGGATCGACCGGACACTGATCGACCCGGAGACCCACCTGGTGTTCGATGGCATCAAGGCCGGCTCGCTGGTCCGCGCTCAGTACACCTACTGCCAGGGCGTGGTGCTCGGGCTGGAAACCGAGCTGGCGGCACGCACCGGCGCGGAGGCCAGGGCGCGGCACGCCGCACGGGTGCACCGCCTCGTCGCCGCCGTCAACGAACATATGGCTCCCTCGAGTGTATTGCGGGGCGGCGGTGGCGGGGACGGCGGCCTGTTCGCGGGCGTCACCTCCCGCTATCTCGCGCTGGTCGCCACCACGCTGCCCGGTGAGTCCGCCGACGACGCCGTCGCCCGCGACACCGCCCGCAAAATAGTGCTGTCCAGCGCGAAATCGGCGTGGGACTACCGGCAAACGGTCGACGGGCTGCCGGTGTTCGGGGCCTTCTGGGACCGCGACGCGGAGCTGCCCACGACGGGCGGCCTCGGCGACGGCCAAGAAGCGCAGTTCGTTGCGGGCGCGGTGAGCAGCTCCGAGGTCGCCGAACGGGACCTGTCGGTGCAGCTGTCCGGCTGGATGCTGATGGAGGCGGCCTACAGCTTGACGTGCTCCTCAGACTGAAAATCCGAGGATTCCCGCAGCGGCTTACGCCGCTGTTGGGGTGCTTCCTGCTTCATCGCCCCGTGCCTCCTGAATGGCGGGAGGACTTACAGGGGCTCCGCCGAGACCGTTTTCGCGGTCCCGCCCACTTTCGTGGGAGGCGTTTATTCTCTCCGCCCGTCCGACGGCGAGAATGACCTTGGCGGCGTTGTGGTCGCGGTCGTGGACGGTCCGGCAAGCCGGACATGTCCACTGGCGTACCTGTAGAGCCAGTTCTTCGAGGCGATGTCCACACATCGAGCACGTCTTGCTTGAAGCCAGCCAGCGCGAAACCGAATGCATTGTGCGTCCGTATCGTTGGGCTTTTTCGCCGATGATCCGTATGAACTGGCCCCAGCCCGCGTCGCTGATGGCTCGTGCAAGCCGGCGGTTTTTGACCATACCCACGATGTTGAGGTCTTCGACGTGGATCACTTGGTTGTCGCGAACCAACGCCAAAGCCTGCTTGTGCTGATAGTCCCGCCGCGCCCGCGCCACCTTGCTGTGGGCGATGGCGACCTTGCGCCGCGTCTTTTCCCTGTTGGCCGATCCTTTCCGCCGGCGAGATTTCTCCCGCTCCAACTGGCGTAGTTTCCGTAGCTTGCGGGCCAAGTGCTTCGGGTTCGCGATATCGGTGCGCGTCCCGTTGGTGGTCGCGACCGTCGCCAAGTGGCGGATTCCGAGATCGACGCCAGCATCCTGCGCTGATACTGGCAGGGGTGTTGCCGGCACCTCGACCAAGAAGCTCGCGTAGTAGTGGCCGTCAGGTTCGCGGATGATCGTGACCGACGACGGTTCGCTGGGCAGCTCGCGTGACCAGCGCACCCCCACCTGCCCGACCTTGGCCACAAACAAATGCCCGCCTGCGCGGATGCTGAATCCGTTGCGGGTGAGCCGAAATGACTGCCTGTGGTCCTTCTTCGATTTCGTTCTCGGCCGGCCCAGCCGCCGCCCACGGCGCTTGCCGGTGCGGGAGTCGAAGAAGTTGCGCCACGCCCGACGTGAGTCGTTGACCGACTGCACCAAAGCGACACTGGGCACCTGGGCAAGCCATACCCGCTCGCTGGTCTTCTTGGCCACGGTGATGACTCGTCGCTGAATCTCGCAGTCGGACAGCTTGACCCCGGCCCGGTACGCCTCGTCGCGGACCCGCAGGGCGTCGTTGAACACCACCCGGCAGCATCCGAACACCCGCCGCAGCTTCTGCTGCTGGGCCCGTGTCGGTTCGATGCGGTATCGGTAACGCATCTGCATGCCGACACCGTAAGGCTCGACACTGACAACCCAGACCTATCGCCGCGCTCGCCACAGCGTGTCGTTGCTGCGCGCGCACCTCGTTTTCGTGACGAAGTATCGCCGGCCGATCTTCACCGCAGACACGCTGACCTTGTCCGAGTAGAACATGCGCACCGCGGGTGCGGAGTTGGACGTCGAGTGGTGGAGCTCAACGGCCAGGCAGACCACGTGCACCTGCTGGTCGTCTACCCGCCCACCTTGGCGATTTCTAGCTCCTCAAGGGCCGCACGGCTTACGCCGTGCGGCGTGAATACACCGGCGTCTGCGTCCGCGGCCGAATGCGCGGATATCTGTGGTCGCCGTCCTACTTGGGGGGCCTCTTGTGGGGCGCGCCGCTGTCGATCATCAAGCATTACATCGACGGCCAGGAGCGCCCACCTTAAGCGCCGTGCTGCGCCCGCCGCGAGAGGGCAAGGGCTAACCCACGGGCTAAAGCCCGAGGCTTGCGCCCAAGAAGTTTCGGTCACCGACGAGCCACCGAGGACCAGCGGAGGCTCAGTCGGGTAGCGCCAGCCGGTCCGGCTCGTCCGCAGCCTGCACCGCTTCCCCGGTTTTTCGAGCCGAGTTGCGGCGTCCCCGATAGCCGCGCCAGGCGGCAATCATCGCCGGCATCATTGACACGAAGAGGATTGCCAGAATGATTTTTTCCAGGTTCTGGTGCACGAACGGCACGGTGCCCAGGAAGTAGCCGGCGACTGTCACGCCGCCACCCCAGAGGACGCCGCCGACGATGTCGAACGCCAGATACACCGGATAGCGCATGTAGGACACTCCGGCGACCACCGGCGTGAATGTGCGCACGAAGGGCATGAACCGGGCCAGAATGATGGCCATCGGCCCGTACTTCTCGAAGAAGGCGTGCGAATCGGTCACGTAGTGCTTTTTGAAGAACCGGGAGTCTTCCTTTTTGAACAGCGCCGGCCCGATCCGGCGTCCGATGAAATACCCGCATCTGGTCACCGAGGATGGCGACGACGGCGACGGCCGGTGCCAGGACCCAAATGTTGAGCGTGCCGTGGGCGGCCAGCAACCCGCCGGTGAACAGCAGTGACTCACCCGGCAGCAGCGGGAACAGCAGCCCGGTCTCAACGAAGATGATGACGAGGATGGTCGGTAATACCGCCGACGCGAACAGACCCTCAGGGCCGATCCAGAACATCGGGTCGAGGATGCTCCCCGAGGCCATCACGGTGGTGCTCATGATGCTTCAACATACCGGCGTTGCAATACTCCCGAAGCGGGGCGCGGGCTGTGAACGAGAACTGGTGGAGACCCAGTCGTCAGGAAGGAAGTCCATGCCCATCGCCACGCCCGAGATCTACGCGGAGATGTTGGGACGCGCCAAGGAGAACTCGTACGCCTTCCCGGCCATCAACTGCACGTCTTCGGAGACCGTCAACGCCGCCATCAAGGGTTTCGCCGACGCGGGCAGCGACGGCATCATCCAGTTCTCTACCGGAGGTGCGGAGTTCGCGTCCGGCCTCGGGATCAAGGACATGGTGACCGGCGCGGTGGCGCTGGCCAAGTTCACCCGCACGATCGCGGCCAAATACCCGATCAACGTCGCGCTGCACACCGACCACTGCCCCAAGGACAAGCTGGACACCTACGTGCGCCCGCTGCTGGCGATCTCTTCGGAAAGGGTTAGTGCGGGTCGCGACCCCCTGTTCCAATCGCACATGTGGGACGGATCCGCGGTGCCGATCGACGAGAACCTGGCCATCGCCAAGGAGCTGCTCAAGGAGGCCGCGGCGGCCAAGATCATCCTCGAGGTCGAGATCGGCGTCGTGGGCGGCGAGGAGGACGGCGTCGAGGGCGCGATCAGACGACAAGCTGTACACCACCCCGGAGGACTTCGAGAAGACCATCGACGCGCTGGGCCACGGTGAGCACGGCAAGTACCTGCTGGCCGCCACTTTCGGCAACGTGCACGGCGTCTACAAGCCCGGAAACGTCAAGCTACGTCCGGACATCCTGGACCAGGGCCAGAAGGTGGCGGTCGCCAAGCTTGGACTGCCGGACGGTTCCAAGCCCTTCGACTTCGTGTTTCACGGCGGCTCGGGGTCGCTGAAGTCGGAGATCGAAGAGGCGCTGCGCTACGGCGTGGTGAAGATGAACGTCGACACCGACACCCAGTACGCGTTCACCCGGCCCCTCGCCGGCCACATGTTCAGCAACTACGACGGCGTGCTCAAGGTCGACGGCGAGGTCGGCAACAAGAAGGTCTACGACCCGCGCAGCTACCTCAAGAAGGCCGAAGCGTCGATGACCGAGCGGGTCATCGAGGCGTGCAACGACCTGCACTGCGCCGGCAAGTCGGTCGGCGCCTGACCAGCTGGGACGTCAGCCGCTGGGGGACTGGCAGATCTTCCACTGATCGTCGCGGTACTGCAGGTCCAGGCTGCGTGTCGAGCGGAGCTGGGGGTCGTAGGCCATGAACGTGGTGACATTCGCCTCGGCGTGCTTGCCGTTGACGACCACCTGGTCGATGCTGGCGATCACCGGATATTGTTTGGCCGCCGAGACCCGACGGTAGGTGTCGTCCCATGCGTGCTCGTCGTAGTTGACGTAGCCGTCGCGCATGGTGCCACAGGTGATGCTGCGCAGCGTTTTCAGGTCGCCGTTCTGCACCGCGACATCGAAGCTTTGGATGGTGCTGGCGGACCTGGACTTCCTGCGAGGCCTTCGGTTTTTGTGCCGGGTCAGCAGCACCGTGCCCAGCATCGCGATCGCGGCCAACGCCAGGACGATCACGACGATCGCCAGCACCCAGCCCCAGTTGTATTGCGTCGACGGTCGCAGCTTCGTGCCCAGTCGCGGCGGGATCGATTGTGGCATAGCGGTTTTCGGGGCCGGGGTGTCGGTCGGCGCCGTGGGCCGGCGGACCGGTGGGGTTGCGAAGACTTCGGTGGCGGGTTCGGTGGGGCGTCGATGATCGCGGTCTCCTTGGCGTCGAAGCCGGGTGCCGTGAACCGACGTTCGCGCGGTTGTCCCTCGGGCTCGTCTCCGGCTTCACCCTCGGGTCGGGGTGGATCACCCGGTCTCGGTCTCGGGAGTCGTGGCGGTACCAGCGCGGCTGGGCCTCGGTGCAGCTCTTCGCCGGATTCCGCGGCCTCATTCGGTCGCGGTCAGGCTGTGGATTGGGCATGAGCTGCGGCTGTCCTCTTCGCTGTCGAGATAGGTAGTTGCGAGCTTAGCGACTCGGCCCGCGGTCCGGGGTGGCGGCTGCGCACGGCAAATAGCGACCATGACGCCGATGCGTGATCTTCTGGGACCGGATCCGATCCTGTTGCCCGGTGACACTGACGCCGAGGCGGAACTGCTGGCCGACGAGAACCCGGCGATCGTCGCCGCCGCGCATCCGTCGGCGTCGGTGGCCTGGGCGGCGCTGGCCGAAGAAGCGCTCGCCGACGACAAGGCGGTCACCGCCTACGCCTATGCCCGCACCGGCTACCACCGGGGCCTGGACCAGCTGCGCCGCAACGGCTGGAAGGGGTTCGGGCCGGTGCCGTATTCGCACGAGCCCAATCGGGGTTTTTTGCGGTGCGTGGCGGCGCTGGCCCGGGCGGCTGACACCATCGGCGAAACCGACGAGGACCCGATGCCTGGACCTGCTCGACGATTGCGACCCGGCTGCCCGCGCCGCACTGGGGCTCTAGCAGGCTGTCCTCAGCAGCTGCAGCCGGTGCCGTCCGGGCGGCTCGACCTGGATGGTGGCGTGGTCCAATCCGTGCGCGTGCAGGATCGCTCGGGCCGCACTGAGTACCCGGGCCGAGTCGCCGGCAGCTGGTCAGGTGTGCGGTCACCATGTCCTTGCCGGGCACCAGCGTCCAGACGTGCAGGTCGTGCACGTCGGTCACGCCGTCGACGGCGCCCAGCGCCGAACGCAGCTCCTCGACGTCGATGTGGCCGGGCGACGATTCGGACAGGATGCGCAACGCGCCGCCGGCCAGCGACAACGCCCGGGGCAGCACCCACAGCGCGACCAGCACGGCGACCACCACGTCGGCGTAGGGCCAGTGCGTGGTGATCGTGACCATGCCGGCGATCAGCACACCGATGCTGCCGACCGTGTCGGCGATGACCTCCATGTAGGCGCCCTTGACGGCCAGGCTCTGCGTCGAGTGCGAACGCAGCAGCAGCGCCACCACGGAGTTGGTGGCCAGCCCGGCCAGCGCCACCACGATCATCGGGACCCCGGGCACGTCCGGCGCATGGCCGAGCCGCTCGATCGCTTCGCGGAGGATGATCGTCGCCACCCCGATCAGCAGCACGGCGTTGGCCACCGCGGTGAACACCTCGGCGCGATGCCAGCCGTAGGTGCGGCCGGGAGACGAGCTGCCGCGCCGGGCCAGCACCACGGCGCACAGCCCCATGAACGCGGCGCCACGTCGGTCAGCATGTGGCCGGCGTCGGCCAGCAGCGCGATCGAGCTGATCAACAGCGCGGTGGTCAGTTCGACAACGAAGAACGCCGCCAGCATCGCGGCGGCGACAATCATGCGGGGGATCATCCGGACGCGTCGGCCTCGGCCGTGGTGTGACTGTGACCGGCGCCCATGGCCAGTAATATATGCGTGATAAGCGCATATATCGCAAGGGTCAGAACCAGCGGCTCCAGAACCGGGTCAGCGAGTTGCCGGCGACCCACCAGCGCGTGCGGCACGCCGGAGAGATCGAAGAACCAGAGACAACCCCGAAGAACCACTGGTTGCGCCGCCAAGAAGCACGAACAGCAGGATGAAGAAGCCGTACTGCTTGAACGGTGCCAGCGCGCGCTGGGTCTCCGGACTCAAATGCGGTTCCAGGGCGTCGTAGCCGTCCAGGCCGGGGATCGGCAGCAGGTTCAGCAGCACCGCGGTGAGCTGCGAGGAAGCCCAAGAAGGCCACCCCCGCCCACAGCACCAGATGGTCCGGGTCGAAGAACAACCGGGTCAGCGCCAGCAGCAGCACCGCCAGCAGCAAGTTGGCCGCCGGCCCCGCCAGGCTGACCAGGGTGCGGTGCCTGGGACTCATGAACGACGTCCGCAGATACACCGCGGCGCCCGGCAGGCCGATGCCGCCCAGCGCGATAACAACATCGGCAGCAGCCAGCGACAGCACGGGATGGCTGTAGCGCCGCGGATCCAGGGTCAGATACCCGCGTACCTCGACGTCATGGTCGCCGAATCGCCACGCGGTGAGCGCGTGCCCGAATTCGTGCAGGCACAGCGACACCAGCCAGCCGGCGATCACGAGGATGAACACTCCGGCGTAGGCCAGCGGCCGCACGCTGTCGCCGGCCAGCCAGGCCAGTGCGCCCCCGAACGCCGTCAATGCGACGAAGGCCAGAAAGATCGGGCTGGGCCGCACCGATTGCCCGCGGGCTCCCGTACGAAGCTACCTGACCAGCAGCCAGCCTTCGACGTTGCGATAGAACGTCGAGCGGCGCGCCGCGCGCGGAGCCGGGACACCGTCGCGGATCACGGCTACACCGGTGCTGCCCAGCTGGGCCGCGCGCCCGGTGATCCACCGGCGCCGCTGGCCGCCCGACACCCTCGCCCGCAGGCCGGGCAGGGACGCCGTCGGCTCGATGCACACGCCGGCCACGTCGCCGTCGAACAGCGCGGCGTCGTCGACGACCGCCTCGCCGTGGAGCAGCTGCCGCGTCGTCGGCGGGCAGCCAGTCGGCCCGGCCCACGATGACCGACCCGGTCTCGTCGCGGATCAGCGGCACCCGCCGGGCCGAACCGCTCCTGATGCGCCGCGCCGCCCGGCGCCCGGCCGGTAGCCGGTATACCCGGGTCGCCGCGGTGCGCCGGCGCGGCACGTAGGCCACCTCGATGTCGAGCCGCTCGGCGCGCAACAGCCGGCTGAGCACCGCGGCCAGGTCGGCGTCGGCACCGACCACCACAAGCCGTCGGTACGGCCCGATCGCGGCATCGATATCGGCCGGACCAGCGGCCCGGTAGGTGGGCAGGCCGTCGAGACTCCGGGGCTGGTGATCGCCGAACAGCAACACCGCCACGCTGGAAAATCAAGACGCTCCTCGCAACCTGCTGGGATAGGGTGGGTCACCGGCTGGACAACACTAAGCAGGCAGATACCGGGGAGCATGTCATGCCGGCAATCGTCCTCATCGGCGCCCAATGGGGTGACGAGGGCAAGGGTAAGGCCACTGACCTGCTCGGCGGGCGCGTGCAGTGGGTGGTCCGCTACCAGGGTGGCAACAACGCCGGGCACACCGTCGTCCTGCCCACCGGCGAGAACTTCGCGCTGCACCTCATCCCGTCGGGGGTACTGACGCCCGGCGTCACCAACGTCATCGGCAACGGCGTGGTGGTCGACCCCGGTGTGCTGCTCGACGAGCTGAAAAGCCTCGAGGATCGCGGCGTCGACACCTCCAAGCTGCTGATCTCCGCCGACGCCCACCTGCTGATGCCCTACCACGTGGCCATCGACAAGGTCACCGAGCGCTATATGGGCAGCAAGAAGATCGGCACCACCGGCCGCGGTATCGGGCCGTGCTACCAGGACAAGATCGCCCGCATGGGGATCCGGGTAGCCGACGTGCTCGACCCCGAGCTGCTCACCCACAAGATCGAGGCCGCGCTGGAACTCAAGAACCAGATACTGGTCAAGATCTATAACCGCAAGGCGCTGGAGCCCGGAGCACGTGGTCGAGGCCCTGCTGGAACAGGCCGAAGGCTTCCGGCATCGCATCGCCGACACCCGGCTGCTGCTCAACAACGCGCTGGAGGCCGGCGAAACGGTCCTGCTGGAAGGCTCGCAGGGCACCCTGCTCGACGTCGACCACGGCACCTATCCCTACGTCACGTCGTCGAACCCGACGGCGGGCGGCGCGGCCGTCGGCTCCGGCATCGGCCCCACGCGCATCCGCACCGTGCTGGGGATCCTCAAGGCCTACACCACCCGGGTGGGCTCGGGGCCGTTCCCCACCGAGCTGTTCGACGAGAACGGCGAATACCTGTCCAAGACCGGCGGAGAGTTCGGTGTGACGACGGGGCGTCGGCGGCGCTGCGGCTGGTTCGATGCCGTCATCGCCCGCTATGCCACCCGGGTCAACGGCATCACCGACTACTTCCTCACCAAGCTCGATGTGCTGTCCAGCCTGGAAACGGTGCCGATCTGCGTCGGTTATGAGATCGACGGGAAGCGCACCCCCGAGATGCCGATGACGCAAAGCGAACTGCATCGCGCCACGCCGATCTACGAGGAGTTGCCCGGTTGGTGGGAGGACATCTCGGCGGCGCGGCGGTTCGACGATCTGCCCGCCAAGGCGCGCGACTACGTACTGCGGCTGGAAGAGCTTGCCGGAGCACCGGTTTCGTGCATCGGCGTCGGTCCGGGGCGGGATCAGACCATCGTGCGCCGCGACGTCCTGGCGGCCCGCGCGTGACGGACGCTACGCAGGATCCAGAAGAACTCGACCCCGAATACCACCACCACGGCGGGTTTCCGGAATACGGCCCGGCCAGCCCCGGCCCGGGTTTCGGCCGCTTCGTCGCGGCGATGCGCCGGTTGCAGGACCTGGCCGTGTCGGCCGATCCCGGCCCGGATGCCCCGCATGTATGGGACTCCGCGGCCGACCGCGCTGAGGCGCTGGTCGAGCTGATGGCCCCGTTCCAGGCCGCTGAAGGCATGGCGCCGGCCGGCCGGACCCCTGGCTTGCCCGGCATGGGCAGCCTGCTGCTGCCGCCCTGGATGCTGACTCAGTACGGCCCCGACGGCGTCGAAATGACGGGGTACTTCACGCGGTTTCACGTCGGCGGCAACATGGCGGTGCACGGAGGTGTGCTGCCGTTGCTGTTTGACCACATGTTCGGGATGATCTCGCACGCGGCCGGCAGGCCGATCAGCCGCACGGCCTTCCTGCACGTCGACTACCGCAAGATCACCCCGATCGATGCGCCGTTGCTGGTGCGCGGGCGAGTCACCAGGACCGAGGGTCGCAAGGCGTTCGTGTCCGCGGAATTGGTCGATGCGGGCGAGACCGTGTTGGCCGAGGGCAACGGCCTGATGGTGCGGTTGCTGCCCGGCCAGCCATGAGCGAGCCCACCGGCCCCCGGGTGATGCTGCTGGGTTCGGGTGAGCCCAGCCGGGAGCTGGCAACCGCCCTAAGACACCTCGGCGCGGAGGTGATCGCTGTCGATGACGACACCGATCCGCCGGGGGTGTCGGCCGAGTTGGCAAGGCTGGAACCCGATTTCGTGGTGACGGTCACCGACTCCATCTCCGACGGCACTCTGGCGGCTGTCGAGGCCATCGAGTTGATCTTGGCCGGGACCGACGACGAATTCACCGAGCTGGTGCCCAGCGCCCGCAGCGTCCGGCTCACCACCGACCGGGAGGGCTTGCGCCGGCTGGCCGCCGAAGAGCTGGGCCTGCCCACCGCACCGTTCTGGTTCGTCGGGTCGGTCGGCGAGCTCAAGGACGTGGCCGCCGACGCCGGGTTTCCGTTACTGCTGAAACCGAGGGCCGCCGGCCAGGGGCAGGTGGTCTCGGGGCCCGACGATATCGAGCTCGCCTGGCATCTCGCGGTGGGGCAGGAGGGGCCAACGCCGCAGCGGGTATTGGCCGAAACGGTGGTCGACATCGAATTCGAGGTCAGCCTGCTCGCCGTGCGCACCGATGGCCCGACCGGTCCGGTGATCGAGTTCTGCGCGCCCATCGGTCACCGCCGCGCCGCGGGCGTGCTGGAGTCCTGGCAGCCGCAGGAGCTGAGCCCGGCCGCCGCCGACGCCGCCAAGTCGGTCGCCGCGCGCATCGTCAAGGCGCTCGGCGGGCGCGGCGTCTTCAGCGTCGAGTTGATGATCAATGGCGACGAGGTGTACTTCGCCGACGTCACCGCGTGCCCGCACCCGAGCGCCTGGGTGACGTTGCGCAGCCAGCGGCTCTCGGCGTTCGAACTGCAGGCCCGCGCCATTCTGGGTCTTCCGGTGGACACCATGATGGTGTCGCCCGGTGCTGCCCGCGTGCTGAGTCCCGATGCCGGCGCGCCGAGCGCCGACGAGCTGACCGATGCGCTTGGTGTGCCGGAAAGCGATGTCCGGGTGTCGGGCGCCATCCCGTTGGCGGCGCTGGCCACCGCACCGGATATCGAGACAGCGCGCGACCGTGCCCGACAAGTCGCCGCCGCGCTGAATGTGCCAGACTCACGCGGGTGAGCTACGCAGGAGATATCAAGCCTAAACCCCCAGCCCGATAAACCTCTTGACCTGCATAGATACCCGTTTGTGATTACCTTAGGCACCTCGTAGCCGAGGTCATCAGGTTGCGGGTCGGCGGCGGTGCGGACCCGTTGTCCGGCGCGGACTCATGCGGCGGGCTATCCGCGTGGCGGCCCGGGGAGGGCCAAAGGGACCACAGCGTCAGGTAGGCCAGCCCGAAGAAGGCCCCTACCGCAAGCGCCACACCGGTCGGCTGGACGTGGGTGAGCGGCGAACGCACCCAATCAAACGTCGTCGCCGCCACCGCGCCCGGCTGTGTCGCCAAATCCCAGGAGTTCCACCGCTGGAACCGCCCGATCACCACGCCTATCGCGCACAGACCGACCGAGACGATTACGGCGAGCCATCCGGTCACCGCACCGAACTTGCGCTCGATCCGCCGACACACCAGATGCATCGACACCACCCCGAGCGTGACGCCGGTCCACGCCGCGACCCCGTATTGCATGACGTGCCGCCACAATTCGCCGCCGCTGCCCAGGTGCACCAGGTCGGTCACTAGATACGGGGCATTGGGCAGGAACGCCAGCCATCCCAGCCCCAGTGGAATCAACCAGATCCGCCGGCGTACAAAAGCGAAACCGGCCGCAAAGAACACCGGGATCCATGCCAACATCAGATTCCACACGAAGAACCGGGTCGGGTAGGTCAGGGGCGGGGCCGGATCGGTAACGCCTAGCACCAGCGCCAGCCCGGTGGTGGCCCCCAGCGATACGATCAGGGCCGCACGGCGTGCATTGGTCATGAGTGCAGTTTGCCAGCCGCGATGGCCAGCTCCCAGCGTTAGGATCCGGGACGCCCGGCAAGTTGTGCATTGGATGAAAAATTTAACCAACCCAACCACCGGTGCCCAGCACCGCACTACCCTTCCCGGTTATGGACGCCGAGGACGCCCGTCCAGGGGAGACCACATCCAGTCGCCAGCATCTTGTGAAGATGGCGCTCCTCGTTTGCCGGGATCGTCCTGGCGGGAGCGCTTGCGGGAGGAGTTGCTTGGTACGTCCTAGCCCCATCTGGCGATGACTCACCGACTCGGAATGCGGATGTCAGCGGTGCCGTCAAGTCTTCGATGCAGCAGGCGTTCGATACCGATTCGCGCTTCACCCCGTACCATCTTCAGGTCAAGAAAGTCGATGTGCCGAAGCAGACTGGCAATCAGTACGAGGGGATTGCCGTCGTCCGGAGCGCCAAGGGGATCGATCACAACGTCCTCGTCCAAGTCACCGTCGCCCACAAGCATGTCACTTGGAAAACCGAGGAGCCGGACGCGTTCGCCTTTTTGGCGCTGGAACAGCTCAACCCGACGGCGCCGACTACAGGTCTCCCCGATGACCATCTCAGAATGTCGGGGTGCTTCCCCTTAGTAATTCCCCAGGCAGCTTGGGTCCGCAGGAATGTCAGTGTCTTGCTTGTTGGTCAGCACGGCGGTGGTCGCGTCTGCTAATTGGTGGTGTTGGCGGTCCTTAACTCATTGGGCGCCAATGTATTTCGGCGTACACCAGCTGTGCTGCTGAATCGCTTTGCGGTGCAATTGATGCCATGACAGCCTACAGCAAGCTCAGAAAATCCGTCAGCAAGAGCAGCAAGAATAACGGGAGCGCAACCAAGAATAATGGCAACGCAACTAGGAGAAGCAGCAAGAGGAGCGTGACTTCCCACCAAGTTACGCTCACTGGTAACAGCGATGAGAATTCATTGGGTGACTGGATCTGCGCCTCGGCGTTAGCAGTGGCGTGCGATTTTGTACTTGCAGCCAATGACCGTAATGACGAGGTGTTGGCGGCCTCAGTGCTGGCATACGAGCGGGTACTCGCATTCAAGTGTTGGATGAACTGCTCATGAAACGCGGCCGCCTTTCCGGCTACCGCCTGATAGTCCTGGGCGTGCTGGGAGAATAGGTGCGCGATACTCGCTGACACCTCATCGGCGGCCGCAGGTACTAACGCAACGGTCGGGGCTGCCGCCGCCGTGTGGGCCGCGCTCAGTGACGAATCAATAGTCGCCAAATCCGCTGCCGCCGCCGCCAACATCTCTGGTGCTGCGATCACATACGACATCGCTGCCTCCGCGCGGCCGCCATCAGACCATCAGATATGGCAGCCCGCGCGTTACATACTAATAGATTGCGAATATCCAATCAACGAACTCAATAGTTTCATAGCAAACCCAAACATGGGTGGCGGCGAGATGCGCCCTGGAGAGCAGACCGCGGATTATCCGATCGGTCCTTCGGGCTTGCCTCGCAGCATCTCCAGCTCGGCGGCCACCTTGGCGAGCAGCTCGACGATCTCGATGCCCATGTTTAGGCTCCGCGGCTCGTCGCGGGGACGAGACCCCATCCTGTCGAGCAGCGCTTTGACGTCGGCGCTCAACTGTTCGGACACTGCGCCTCGTGAGGCTCACTCGGGATTGCCTCTAAACTTACCCGTAATCGTTTCCAACTTGGGCCACCTCCAACTCGCAAAACCGTCGCCGTACAGCCTTTCGGGATAGGCGCGGCTATGACCTCGGTACGATCCGAGGTCATAGCCGAGCAGCATGGGGACAATCTCGCCGAGGCTTGAATACTCAAGCGTGGATATTGTGGCTCACAATGCTCACGAAGGACGAGGTCAAACAAGCATGAGCACAGAGCACGCACGCCCCTACGCAGGAGATATCACGCCGCTCGAGGCCTGGAAACTGCTCAGCGACAACCCGCAGGCGGTCCTGGTGGACGTGCGCACCGACGCCGAATGGCGGTTCGTGGGCGTGCCGGACTTGTCCAGCCTTGGCCGTGAGGTCGTCTACATCGAGTGGAACACGTCCGACGGGAGGCGCAACGAGAACTTCCTGACCGAACTGCGGGACCAGGTCCCGCCCGGTCAGGGGGAGCGGCCGGTGGTGTTCCTGTGTCGCTCGGGCAACCGTTCCATCGGCGCCGCCGAGGTCGCGACCGAGGCGGGCATCGCCCCGTCCTACAACGTGCTGGACGGCTTCGAAGGCCAGCTCGATGCCCACGGCCACCGCGGTGAAACCGGCTGGCGGGCAGTCGGGTTGCCCTGGAAACAGGGAGAAGCAGGGGTAACAGGGATGACCGACCAGCCCTCGGTCCGCACGCCCAAGGAGCTGCCCGACGGCGTTAGCCAGGCCACCATCGGCGTGCGCGGCGGGCTGTTGCGATCCGGGTTCGAAGAGACCGCCGAGGCGATGTTTTTGACCTCCGGCTACGTCTACCCGTCGGCGGCCGTCGCGGAGAAGTCGTTCACCGGCGAGCTGGACCACTTTGTCTACTCGCGCTACGGCAACCCCACCGTGACCATGTTCGAGGAACGGTTACGGCTGATCGAGGGAGCACCCGCGGCCTTCGCCACCGCGAGTGGCATGGCCGCGGTGTTCACCTCGCTGGGCGCGCTGCTGGCCGCCGGTGACCGGTTGGTCGCCGCGCGCAGCCTGTTCGGATCGTGTTTCGTGGTGTGCAACGAGATCCTGCCGCGGTGGGGAGTGGAGACCGTCTTCGTCGACGGCGACGACCTCGCGCAATGGGAGCAGGCGCTGTCCAAGCCGACGCAGGCGGTGTTCTTCGAGACGCCGTCGAATCCGATGCAGTCGCTGGTGGATATCGCCGCAGTGACCGAGCTGGCGCATGCCGCAGGCGCAAAGGTGGTGCTGGACAACGTTTTTGCCACACCGCTGCTGCAGCAGGGCTTTCCGCTCGGGGTTGACGTGGTGGTGTATTCGGGGACCAAGCACATCGACGGCCAGGGTCGTGTGCTGGGCGGTGCGATCCTCGGCGACAAGGAGTACATCGACGGTCCGGTGCAAAAGCTGATGCGGCACACCGGCCCGGCGATGAGTGCCTTCAATGCCTGGGTGTTGCTGAAAGGCCTTGAGACGCTTGCGGTTCGGGTTGAGTACAGCAATTCCTCGGCGCACCGGATCGCGGAGTTCCTGGAGGGCCATCCGGCGGTGCGTTGGGTGCGCTACCCATTCCTGGCGTCGCACCCGCAGTTCGACCTGGCCAAGCGTCAGATGTCCGGCGGCGGGACGGTGGTCACCTTCGAGCTCGATACCGCGGAGGGAGCTGCCAAGCAACGAGCCTTCGAGCTTTTGGACAAGCTGCGGCTGATCGACATTTCCAACAACCTCGGTGACGCCAAATCGCTCATCACCCACCCGGCCACCACAACTCACCGGGCGATGGGCCCGGAGGGTCGCGCCGCGATCGGGCTCGGCGACGGCGTGGTCCGCATCTCGGTCGGGCTGGAAGGCACCGACGACCTGATCGCCGACATCGACCAGGCCCTCGGCTAGCCCGCCGCCTTTTCGGCCTCTTCGGCGCGTTCGGCCGCCTCCAGGGCTCCTTCCATCCAGTTGGTCACGACCCTGGCGTAGATCATCTGGCTGGTGATGGCCATCTGGCCGCGAGTGCGACCCAAAAAGGAGATGCCCCAGGCGAACATGGCGGCGATGCGGTTGCGGTGGCCGATCAGGTAATACAGGTGCAGCAGCAGCCACGCCAACCAGGCGATGAAGCCGGCGAACTCCAGCTTGCCGACCTGCGCGACGGCGCTGTATCGGGAGATGAGGGCCATGCTGCCCTTGTTGAGAGTAGTGGAACGGCTTGCGGTTGGCCGGGTCGTCGTGTCCTTTCACGGCGTGCTTGATCACGGTGGTGGCGTAGCGCGCACCCTGGATCGCGCCCTGCGCCATTCCGGGCACGTCCGGCACGGACATCAGATCGCCGATGACGAAGACGTTCGGGTGCCCCTTGACGGTGAGGTCGGGCTCCACGATTACCCTTCCGGCGCGGTCGGTTTCGGTTCCGTCGGACTGTTCGGCGATCATCTTGCCCAGCGGGCTGGCCGCGACGCCGGCCGCCCACACCTTGCACGCGCAATCGATCCGGCGTTCGCTGCCGTCCTTCTCCTTGATCGTGATGCCTTTGTAGTCGACCGCCGTCACCATCGCGTTGAGCTGGACCTCGACGTCCATCTTCTCCAGCCGTCGTTGCGCCTTGAGGCCCAACTTGGGGCCCATGGGCGGCAACACGGCGGGCGCGGCGTCGAGCAGGACCACCCGGCACTCGCTGGGCGTGATGGTCCGAAATGCCCCGGCCAGGGTGCGCTCGGCCAATTGGACGATCTCGCCGGCCAACTCGACACCGGTGGGTCCGGCCCCGACCACGACGAAGGTGAGCCGCCGCTCGCGCTCGGCATGGTCGGTGGCGACCTCGGCCGCCTCGAACGAGCTGAGGATGCGGCCGCGCAGCTCCAGCGCGTCATCGATGGTCTTCATGCCGGGGGCGTAGGTGGCGAACTCGTCGTGGCCGAAGTAGGACTGCTGCGCGCCGGCGGCCACGATGAGGCTGTCGTAGGGCGTCACCGTCTCCATGCCCATCAGGTGCGACGTGACCGTCTTCGCCTTCAGATCGATCGCGCTGACCTCGCCCCACAACACCCGGACGTTCTTCTGCTTGCGCAGGATCAGCCTGGTGGTCGGGGCGATGTCGCCTTCGGACAAGATTCCCGTCGCCACCTGATACAGCAGCGGCTGGAACAGATGCGTGGTCGTCTTCGAGATCAGGGTGACGTCCACCTCGGTTCCTTTGGGGGCCCGTTTGAGCGCTTTGGCCGCGTTCAGGCCGCCGAATCCGCTTCCGATGATGACGACGCGATGGCGGGACATACTTCTCCTTTTCGGAACGGTCGCACCGCTGATTGTCCATCGCCGGACCGGACACTGCCAAAAAGTTGTCACCGGAGCCCGGTATGATCGAAAGTATGTTCGATAACCGGCAAGATGCTGCAGCGTTCGTGGATCGCATGTGTGCGGCGTCGCGGGCGGAGAACCGCGCGGCCGGGGAGCGGCTGGCCGCGATCGGCGAGCTCGATGTGTTTCGGTTGCGCGAATGCGGGGAGCGCGAGACGTGGTCGACCGATACCTGGGATGCGATCAGCGCGGAGGTGGCCGCGGCGCTGGGGATCAGTGCGGCGCTGGCGTCGAGCCTTCTCGACTATTCGCGCGCGATGCGCATCCGGCTGCCGCAGGTGGGGGCCGCGTTGCTGGCCGGCGATATCAGCTATTCGATTTTTCAGACGATCGTCTACCGCACGAATTTGATCACCGACACGGACGTGATGGCCGCTGTCGACGCCGAGTTGGCCGTCAAGGTGCGGCGCTGGCCGTCGCTGACGCGAAACCGATTAGCCGCATATGTCGACATGGTGGTGGAGCGCGCCGATCGCGATGCGGTGCGGCGCCGTCGGGAAGCTCAAGCCAATCGCGAGTTCTCGATCTGGGACGGCGGCAACGGCCTGACCGAGGTCTTCGGCAGATTGCATACCACCGACGCTCACGCGGTGGATGCGCGCTTAGATGCGTTGGCCGCCACAGTATGTGACGACGATCCGCGCACCCGCAATCAACGCCGCGCCGACGCCATGGGGGCATTGGCGGCGGGAGCCGATCGGTTGGAATGCCAGTGCCGAAAGCCTCACTGCCCCGCCGACAAGAGTCCGGTGCCGCGGCCGGTGGTGATTCACGTGATCGCCGAGCAGGCGAGCGTGCAGGACACCGGGAGCACTCCGGGTGTGCTGGTCGGTGCCGAGGGGCTGATTCCGGCTGAGCTGGTGGCTGAGTTGGCCAAGTCCGCCCGGCTGGCGCCGCTGACCCCGTTTCGTGATGTGGCGCCGGAGAAGGGTTACACACCCTCGGCCAAGCTCGCCGATTTTGTGCGGTGCCGGGATCTGACGTGCCGCGCGCCCGGCTGCGACCGACCGGCCACGCGTTGCGATCTGGACCACACTGTCCCCTATGCCAAGGGCGGGGCCACGCACGCGTCGAATATCAAGTGCCTGTGCCGTTTTCACCTACTGCACAAGCTGCTTACGGCAGGCGAAATGAGTTTCGCCGAAATCCACCGCTACGGAGACGCGACGGCGAAGAGACGCCACTCGCCGGGCACGCCCTTGAGTGCTTGAGCGCCGCGGTCTTCGAATTCGAGTCCTGACCCGATCACGAGGTCGCGCAGCGTGCTCGACACGAGCACGTCGTTCGCCTCCGCCAACGCGCTCACCCGCGCGCCGATGTGCACGCCGATCCCGCCGATGTCATCGCCGCGGACTTCGCACTCGCCGGTGTGCAGCCCGGCGCGCACCTGGATGCCGAGCGCCTGGACCGCATCGCGGATTGACATGGCGCAGCGGATCGCTCGCTGAGGGCCGTCGAACATCGCGAGGAAACCGTCGCCCGAGGTGTTGACCTCGCGGCCCCGAAACCGGGCGAGCTGCGAGCGGACGACGGCGTCGTGCGCATCAAGCAAAGCGTGCCAGTCCCGGTCGCCCATCTCTGCTGCACGCCGCGTCGAGTCCACGATATCGGTGAACAGGACCGTGGCGAGAACCCGATCGTCGGCTAGATCGGGTTGCCGGCCGGTGAGGAACTGGGCGATCTCCTGAAACGACTGACGTCACGGTTCGACGAAGTGGAAAACGTTGCGCCCCGGAAGCTCGACGTATTTCGCGCCCGGGATGCGATCGGCGACGTCCTTGCCCAACTCGGGGGGGACAAAGGGGTCGTCGGTGTGATGGAGGACGAGTGTCGGGACGCGGACCGTGGGAAGCAAAGCCCGCACGTCCATGTCGGCCGACAGAGCCATAATGCGAGCGAAGATCCCTGGGCTTGCCGCCAGGCGTTCGTGCCGTGCCCAGGTTGCCCGAATTTCCTCGTTCCACGGCATGTCCGGATTCGCGAGATGGGCAAGCTCCCCCGTGCCCCACGTGGCGGCCGCGGCAGCAGTGAGCTCCTCGGGTGTGGATCCCTCGGTGCGTTCAGCAAGCGGATCCGCATAGCCCTCGAGCACGACCAGCGCGGTTGTGCGGGATGGATATGTGGCTGCGAACAGCGCCGATTCCGGGAACTCGCTGTTGATCGCGACGAGGACCGCTTCGCCGCTTCCGAGATCGTCAAGCACCGCGGTGATGCTGTCGGCCCGTAGCTCCAAGGTCTGCATTGCGGGATCGGACACCCCTGTGCCCGGCTGGTCGAAGAAGATGAGTCGACCAAGCGATGTCATCGCCTCAAACCAGCCTTGGATATACGGCAGCTCGGGAAAGACCTCACAGTTTGTGAACGGGGGAGCGACGAACACGATGTCACGCTCACCCTCACGCGAGGTGCGATACGCGACGCGCAGGTGCCCATTCATCGCATACCGCGTCTCCGAGAACATTGCAGAAGTCTAAGGTGCGGGAGGCGTGTCGACGGACGTTTATGCAGCTAAGAGGGTTCCTCTGGAATGTACTTCAGCAATCCGTTGCCATTATCCGCTCAAAACGCTGCGCGGCCCGCGAGGACTAGGTATTGATCGCGTAGGGCGACCTAGGAGGCGGCTATGGCCGGAATATCGGCATTTCGGTCGGATGAGGCCCAGGCCGCATACTCGCAGCTCTATGACGAGGCGCTTGCGACCAGCACCATCCCGGTGACCGAATCGGATATTGAGACGTCGTTCGGCCGCACGCACGTGCTGCGCGCGGGCGATTCGTCAAAGCCACCGCTTGTCGCGCTCCATGGAGTATTGGGTGTTCATTCAGTCGCCTTTATGCCTTCACGACAGAGATGGCGGCGACTTCGATGGTGTGCACACCGGCCGACGTTGAAACGGACAGCGTCAGGAAGTTGTTGGCGGTGGTATCCACTGTCTGTGTGGTTGTCGTCGTTGACGTGGTGGCGCCGTTTGTAATGGTGTTGAGAATCCCAGCTATCGTGGTGCCGCCGCTGCCTGTGGTGCGAATGGTCAGCATCCCGTCAGTGGCGATACCGCCGTTGGCCGCCACGGACTCGCCACTGGTGGACACGACCGGGTCGCTGGTGGTGTTGTTGGGTCCGAGATGTATTTGGAAGTTAACAGCAGTGGCGGCGGTGGCGTTTTGCACGCCGAACGCTTTAATTGCGAAGGTTGTTCCCACTGCTAACGTATTCGCCGGAATCGATAGTGATACAACCTGATTCTGACCCGTGCCGCTGGTAGCGACAGCGGACGTTATTGATACGGGAGGAATCGGGGCCGGCGCCGGGTCGTGGTGATGGGCGCCGACGCGGGTATAGCTGCCGGGGTTGGCCGTATGAGGGCGATTACGGCCATCACCAGCGCTGCCGCTGCCAGAACGGCGGCGATCAATGCTGTCCAGGAAAACCGGGCGCGGTGCGGAGCCGGTTGCTGTGGAGGGGGCCTACCGGTCAGCGGATCCACGGCTGCCCCCCAACACCCAGCTCGCCGCCCTGTTGTGGATTCATTTACCCAGCGTAAGACCAGCCACAGACAGGTTCAGCACTAAATTCCATACCATCCATGTCCGAAGTTATTGAGCAAACACGGATTCCAGTCGGGCTCAAACGAGTTTCCGTGCCAGCGGCCATCTGGCGGCTGGGACGGTGATCTGGACTTCGCCGTCGGGCAGGCCTATGTCACCACCCCGGGCAGTGCGCTGCTATTCCCCAGTCTGTGTCGGCCCACTGGTGATCTGCTCCTACCCCGGCCGCGCAGTGATGACCGCTGCGGGAGCCGCGAGGCGATGATGCCACCCGTACCCGCACCCGCGCCCAAAACCGCGCCAACCGCATCAACACCGAACGCAGACACAACCGCCAAACCCGGCTGGCAGCCGAAGCGGTCCAGTCCGCGCACGCCCCGCCGCCCAACCCGGACGAGCCGCCGCCGTTTTAACTCACGGCCACGCGGAGGCGTTGTTCTTGTAGTTCCCGTTGAGCGCACTGCAGAAGTCCGAGTTCGTGCCGGCGAGCAAGACGGAATAGTCGCCCCCTTTGTTGTTGAAGGTCTGCGGGGGATAGGTCCAGCCGCTGTTGCACATTGACGTGGTGCTGCCCGCTGAAGGCCTTCGCCAATTGGACATCTCGCAGGCTTTCATCGCGTCGGTGTTCGGGTTCGCGCTCTTGGCGATGACCAGCATCGCGCCGCCCCACTGCCCGTCGTTGCGCCGGTAGGCGCGCGCCCCGAATCCGGCATTGTTCTGCTGACAGCTCAACGCACGCTGCAACGCCATGAAGGGGGAGGCGAGGTCGCGGTTCGTGACAGCGGCTGCGGCCGCGATGAATTGAGCCGCGTCCGAGCCGTCGACTTCTTGAACATTGGGATCGCCCAGGCTCTTGAGTTGCTGCGACATTTGGGCGGCGGAGCCTGCGCCACCGATGATCGGTCCGCTGCCGGTGGATGCCATCGGGGGCAGCGTGACAGGATCGGCCTCTGCTGTGGCCATTGCGGCGGCCCATGAGGCCAAGGCCAGGCCACACGCTGCGATGCCGACACCGATCCGGTGTGCGATAAATCCCATGGCCAGCTCCTACTCCGTCACCGGAAGGCGTCGATGCCGGTGAAAGCCTGGCCGAGGACGAGCTGATGCATCTCGGGTGTGCCCTCGTAAGTCAGCACCGATTCCAGGTTGACCATGTGCCGGATGACGGGGTATTCCAGCGATATCCCGTTGCCGCCCAGTATCGTTCGCGCCGTCCGGCAGATCTTGATCGCCTCACGGGTGTTGTTCAGTTTGCCGAAGCTGACCTGCTCGGGGCGCAGCCCGCCGGTGTCTTTGAGGCGGCCCAGGTGCAGCGACAGCAGCTGGCCCTTATGTAATTCGACCGCCATGTCGACGAGCTTCGCCTGAGTCAACTGGAATCCTGCGATCGGACGGCCGAATTGGGTGCGCTGCGTCGCGTAGTCGAGCGCGGCTTGCCACGCCGAGCGCGCGGCTCCCATCGACCCCCAGATGATTCCGTAGCGCGCCTCCGACAGGCAGGACAACGGCCCACGCAGGCCCTTGGCCTCGGGCAGCATCGCGTCGGCGGGCAACCGCACTTCGTCGAGCACCAGCTCGCTGGTGATCGAGGCGCGCAGCGACAGCTTGTGGTGGATGGTGTTGGCGGTGAAACCCGGGGTGCCGGTCGGCACTAGGAAGCCCCGAATGCCTTGGACGTCGCCGTCGTCCGCGGCGGCCCACACGATCGCGACGTCGGCCACCGAGCCGTTGGTGATCCACATCTTGCGACCGTTGATCACCCAGTCCGAGCCATCGCGGCGCGCCCGGGTTTTCATCGCTGCCGGGTCGGAGCCGACGTCGGGCTCGGTCAGCCCGAAGCACCCGAGCAGGTCGCCCGCGGCCATGCCGGGCAGCCACTGCTGCTTCTGCTCCTCGGAACCGAAGTTCCAGATGGCGAACATCGCCAGCGAGCCCTGCACCGAAACCATCGACCGAAGGCCGGAGTCGGCGGCCTCCAGTTCCACACAGGCCAGGCCGTAGTGCACGGCCGAGGCCCCGCCACATCCGTAGCCGTGCAGGTGCATGCCGAGCAATCCGAGTTCGCCGAACTGCTTTCCGAGCTGGCGGACCGGAAGGTCGCCGATTTCGAACCACTCGGCGACGTGCGGGATGAAGTGCTCGGCGCAGAACTTTCGCACGGTGTCGCGCACCGCGAGCTCGTCGCTGGATAGGGACGCGTCCAGGCCGAGCGGGTCGTCTCGGTCGAAAGCGGGCGGTGTTTTTGTGTTCATGGAATTCAACCTGCCCCTCAACCAGCCATAGTAAGTCCGCCGCTGACGCTGATCACCTGGCCGGTGATGAACGACGCGGCATCGGACGCGAAGAACAGTACCGGCGCGGCGACCTCTTCAGGGCGGGCCAGCCGGCGGAACGGAATCGCTTTGATCAGAGCCTCTTTCAGCTTCTCGGGTTGTGCGTGAAATAGCGGCGTGTCGGTAGGGCCGGGGCACACGCAATTCACCGTGATCTGGTGGCGCGCCATCTCCCGGGCCAGCGATTTGGTGAGTGCGATTACTCCGCCCTTGGCGCCGGCGTAGATGGTTTCACCGGCGCTGCCGACGCGGCCCGCGTCGCTGGCCAGGTTGACGATGCGCCCACCGGCATGCGCCCCGATCATCCCGGGCAGAAACGTGCGGCAGACGTGCACCGGCCCCAGGTAGTTGATAGCCACCACCTTGCTCGCGAATTCCGGTGTCGCGTTGAGGAATTGGTCGGTTCGGTCCCAGCCGGCGGCGTTGATGACGATGTTGGGCACACCCACCTCCGCGTGTGTCCTCTCCCGCAAGTTGTCGACTTGGGCGGGGTCGGCGACGTCCACCGGCAACGCCGTGATCAGCTCGGGTTGCTCCTTGGCGGTGGCCGCTGCCGCCGCCTCGTCAAGGTCCGCGGCGACCACCCGGTCGCCCTGTGCGGCGAACGCCAGCGCTATCGCCTTGCCAATGCCCGATCCGGCGCCGGTCACCACCGCGAGCCTGCCATGTGAATAGGCATTCATTGCTGACGAATCTAGGTTCGCCGCGGCGACGGGGTCAAGGATTGCGTAGTCTCGCGGCATGCAAGGACGCGGGCCGGCGTGGCTGGTATGTCTGGCCACAGACGTCATCGGCGTGCTGGTGTTCTGCGCTGTCGGACGGCGCAGCCACGCCGAGGGACTCAGCGTGACGGGAGTCGCATCCACCGCATGGCCGTTTCTCACCGGGACCGTCGTCGGCTGGCTGGCGTCCCGCGGTTGGCGGCGTCCCGCGGCTGTGGTTCCCACCGGGGTGGTCGTCTGGATCTGCACCGTGGCGATCGGGATGTTGTTGCGTAAAGCCAGTTCGGCGGGCGTGGCGGCGAGTTTCGTGGTGGTGGCATCGTCGGTCACCGCGGTACTGCTGCTCGGTTGGCGAGCGAGCCTAGGGCTGGCCCTGCGGCGCCGATGACACGCAGAGACGGCGACACGTGGGATCCCGCCACCGGCGTCGGAATGACCGCGACATTCGGCGCGGCGGCCAGGGCTGTGGCCAGCAACAAAGGGCTGATTGACGATCCGTTCGCCGAGCCGCTGGTGCGCGCCGTAGGGGTGGAGTACTTCACCCAGGTGGTCGAGAACCAGCGGTACGGGGATGGCGGCGACGATCCGGTAGTGGCCGCGCTCATGGATGTCCTTGTGACGCACACTCGGTTTTTGGACCAGTTTCTCGCCGACGCCGGGCGGGCGGGCATTCGCCAAGCGGTGATCCTGGCGTCGGGTTTGGACACTCGGCCGTATCGGCTGTGGTGGCCGCCCGGGACAACGGTTTATGAGATCGACCAGCCGGAAGTCATCGATTTCAAGACCGCGGTGCTGCGCGGTCTGGGAGCAACGCTGTCGGCGAACCGGTGCGCGGTCGGCATCGATCTGCGCCAGGATTTGCTCGCGGCGCTGCGACGGGTCGGTTTTGACGATGCCCAACCCACGGTGTGGGTGGTCGAGCAACTGCTGGTGGGCTACCTACCGCCATCCGGGCAGAACCGGTTACTGGACGACGTCACAGCGTTGAGCAGGGCCGGCAGCCGGTTCGCCGCCGATCACATGCCCACCTGGACCTCGTCGCAGCTGGAGGCCGGTCGAGCGTTTATGGACGGCTGGCGGCGACACGCTCTGAACGTCGACCTGGCCAGCCTGACCTACCCGGGCGAATACCGATATGTCCCCGAGTATCTGGCGGCCCACGGCTGGGAAACGGTCGAAAGGGACGTCGTAGAACTCTTCAGCGCCGTAGGCGTGGCCGGGCGGTGGCGCGGCGACGACCGTGATGCGGGGATCATCCCGCGTTACGTAACCGCGACCCGGCTTTAATTCCGCCTGGAATTCAATTGGAATGCTTTCGGGTGATGCGCGTTAGAAAGTTAGGTGATGACCAGGTCTCAGCTGCAGTTTGTGTCCGCCACGTTGGACGACGCGCTGGCGCAGCCACTGCTTGCCGAGCTGGCGGTCGAGTACGCGGACCGCTACGGCAGCACGCCGCCGACGATACTGGCGTGGTTGAAAAAGGGCTCTGTTGACGAGTTCGCACCACCCGACGGCGGCATGCTGATCGGGTTGTTGGACGGACGGCCGGTTACCGGCGGCGGATTCGTGCGATTAGACGCCGAGACGGCCGAAGTGAAGAGAGTCTGGACGGACAGCGCGCATCGTCGCCGCGGTTTCGCCATGGCGCTATTGGCCGAGCTGGAAGCCCAGATCGTGGCCCGCGGCTACCGGAAGGTCTACTTGGTGACCGGCCATCGCCAGCCCGAGGCCGAAGAGCTCTACCGGGCGACCGGATACGCTCGGCTGCCCGCGCCGCTGCCCAGCTCGGGCCTGGTTCTTCCGATCGCGTTCGAGAAGTGGCTCCCATGACGGATCAGTTGCATCTGGCCGTCGCGCTGGACGGGTATGGCTGGCACCCTCAGGCATGGCGCGCCACGCTGGCGTCCGACCCGGGTACCCCGTCCGTGCTCAGCGGTCGCTACTGGGCCGAGCTTGCCCGCACCGCCGAGCGCGGGCTGCTCGACTTCCTCACCATCGACGACACCCTGATGCCGCAACCCGGGCGCCGCGAGCGGATCGATCCGCGACGGTTGGCCGGTCGCGGCGACGCAGTGCTCGTCGCGGCGCGTATCGCGCCCGCGACACGGCACATCGGTCTGATTCCGGTGGCCACCGTCACCCACACCGAGCCGTTCCACATCTCCAAAGCCGTTGCCACCCTTGACTATGTTTCGCACGGCCGGGCGGGCTGGCAGCCGCGGGTCAGCGTGACCACACACGAGGCGGCGCTATTCGGCCGCCGCGACGCATCCCAGATTCCCCTTTTCGAAGAAGGCTTCCAAGAGTCCCGAGAGTACGTCGACGTGGTACGACGATTGTGGGACAGCTGGGAGGACGACGCGGTGATCCGCGACGTGCGCACCGGGCGCTACATCGACACGGACAAACTGCATTACATCGACTTCGCCGGAAAGTACTTCTCGGTCAAGGGGCCGTCGATCACACCACGACCGCCGCAGGGCCAGCCGGTGGTGGCCGCGCTCGCGCACGCCGGCCCGGTCTACGAATTCGCCGCGGCCAGCGCCGATGTCGTGTTCATCACGCCCACCGACGACGCCACGGTGCGGACCATCCTCGACGAGGTGCGCGCGGCGGACGGCGGGCGCCTGAAAGTCTTCGCGGACGTGGTGGTGGCGTTCGACGGTGACGGCGACTTCCGCTCCGATGCACTCGTCTTCGCCGGTAGCACAACGGAATTGGTGGACATGTTGCTGGAATGGCAGCGGCTGGGCATTGACGGCGCGCGGCTGCGGCCGGCCGTCAACGCCACCGACCTCCCGGTGATCGTCGACGACGTAGTGCCAATGTTGCAGCGAGCCGGGCGATTCCGCGTCGGCTACCTGGAGGGCGAATCGCTGCGCGCGCGGCTCGGTCTGCCGGTGGCAGCCAACCGCTACGCGGCGGTGAACCAGTGATACCGCTCTCGATCCTGGACCTGGCGCCGATCAGCGCCGGCGGCGACGCCGCGACGGCCTTGCGTAACACCATCGATCTGGCGCAGCACGCCGAGCGGTGGGGTTTTCATCGGTTCTGGATCGCCGAGCACCACTTCGTCGGAGTCGCCAGCTCGGCGCCGGCCGTGCTGATCGGCCAAATCGCGGCCGCTACCAACAGGATTCGGGTGGGTGCCGCTGCCGTGCAGCTCAGCCATACCACGGCCGCCGCGGTGGTCGAGACCTTCGGGATGCTGGAAGCCTTCCATCCGGGCCGCATCGACTTGGGCGTTGGCCGGGGGCAGCGCCGCGACACCGGGTTCAAGCCCAAGCAGCCGTCGGCCAGAACGCGGCCGCCGCGACAGTGGCGCGAGGTCGACGGGGTGGTGATTCCGCTGCCGTTCGATCTGCGTGGGCTCCTCGACAAGGAGCGGGTGCAGGCCACCATGGGGATCTTGCAGCAACCCGAGGCGGTGTCGCCCGACTTCGCCGAGCAGCTCGCCGACATCCTCGCGATGCTCGACGGTACCTACGAGGTCGAGGGTTTCGACGTGCACGCGGTGCCGGGCGAGCGATCCGGACTGACACCGTGGGTCTTTGGCAGCACCAGGGGTCAGAGCGCCAGGGTGGCCGGCGCGCGTGGGCTGCCGTTCGTCGCGAGCTATCACATCACTCCGGCGACCGCTCTGGAGGCCATCGACGCATACCGTGACACGTTCGTCCCGTCGGCCACGCTGAAGCGGCCCTACGTCGTGGTGTCTGCCGACATCGTCGTCGCCGACGACAGCGCCACCGCAGCCCATCTCGCCACCGGCTACGGGCAATGGGTGTATTCCATCCGAACCGGCGTTGGCGCCATGCCTTACCCGGATCCCGACGATTGCCCGCCGCTCACCGATGAACAGCTGCCGGTGGTAAAGGACAGGCTGGAAACGCAATTCGTCGGTGACCCGGATGAGGTCGCAGAGCGACTGTCCGCGTTGCAACGGCTGACCGATGCCGACGAACTCGTCGTCACGTCGGTGACACACCGCCATGAGGACCGGCTGCGTTCCCATCAGCTGATCGCTGAAAGATGGGGGTTGATCGCTTGACCCGCAAGCCGATTCATTTGGCCGCCCACTTCCCGGGCGTCAACAACACCACCGTGTGGACCGACCCCAGCGCGGGCAGCCAGATCGAGTTCGACTCCTTCGTGCACCTAGCCCGCACCGCCGAACGTGGACTGTTCGACTTCTTCTTCCTTGCCGAAGGCCTGCGGTTGCGTGAGCACCGGGGACGGATCTACGACCTCGACGTGGTGGGCCGGCCGGACACCTTCACCGTGCTGGCCGCGCTGGCGGGCGTCACCGACCGGATCGGGCTGACCGGCACCGTCAACACCACCTTCAACGAACCATTCGAAGTGGCAAGACAATTCGCCACACTCGACTACCTGTCCGACGGCCGCGCCGGATGGAACATCGTTACCTCGTCGGACGCCTTCACCGGCGCCAACTTCCGGCGTGGCGGCTTTCTCGATCATGCCGACCGGTACACGCGGGCCGAGGAGTTCCTCACCGTCGCCCGTCAATTCTGGGACAGCTGGGAAGCCGACGCGGTGCTGGCGGATGTCGAAAGCGGGACGTATGTGGACCCGGATCGGATTCGCAGCGTCGAGTTCTCCGGCGCGCAGTTCGACGTGCGGGGGTTCGCGACGCTGCCCGCCGGGCCGCAGGGTCATCCGATTCTGTTGCAGGCCGGCGACTCTCCCGAGGGCCGGGCTTTCGGCGCCCGCCACGCCGACGCCTTGTTCACCCTGCACGCGTCGCTCGAAGACGGCCAGCGCTACTACGCCGACGTCAAGGGCCGGGCGAAGTCCTACGGTCGAGACCCTAACCAGCTCAAGGTCTTTCCGGCCGCGACGTTCGTCATCGGCGACAGTGCTGACGATGCGCAGGACAAGGCGCGGCACATCCGCTATCAGCAGGTCAGCGGTGCGACGGCGATCGCGATGCTCGAACAGGTGTGGGGCCGCGACCTTTCGGAGCTACGACCCGGACGGCCCGCTACCCGATTTCGATCCGACCGGCGACACCGGCATCACCCAGGGTCGGGTGCGGCACGGCGATCCTGTCGCGGTGGCCCGGCGCTGGCGCGAGCGCGCCGAGGCGGAGAAGCTGTCGATCCGCGAGCTGGTCATCGCCGTCACCAGCCGCCAGCAGTTCGTCGGTACCGCCGAGCACATCGCCGAGGAGATCGACCTGTACGTCCAGGCCGACGCCTGCGACGGGTTCATCCTGGTGCCGCACCTGACACCGCACGGCTTGGACGAATTCGTCGACAAGGTGGTGCCAGCTACTGCAGGAGCGTGGCGCGTTCCGCACCGAATACACCGGTCACACGCTGCGGGATCACTTAGGTCTGCAGGTCGCACGCTAGCGGTGGTCTTGCCGGATGGTGGGCCAACATAGGTGACCTTGTCCTCTTACCGCATGACTTTCGCCTCTGGGCTGCAGCGCCCGCCGGTTGCACAATTCAGTCGACAGCGAGCATGTATGGACTCTGGAGCCCGTCTCGAATCCGTGAGAAGAGAACTTTTCGATGACCACCAACGTCGGCCTGGACCGCGACAGCCTCGAGATGATGCTGACCTCATTGGACGATTTCGTCGCCGAGGCGCTGCCGGATGACCGCCGGTTGGACCTCGACCACGAAGATGTCTGCCCGGAGGAAACCGTCCGCGCGATGTGCGGTGAAGACCTCGGCGTGCAGCTTGGTGTTCATCCCGGAGGAATACGGCGGATTCGGGGGCGGGGCGTTCGACTCCTACCGGGTGTGCGAACGGCTCGCCCGCCTTGACATCGGAATCGCGACCTCGGTGCTGGCCACGTTCCTCGGTAGCGACCCCATCCTGGTCGGCGGGACCTCCGAGCAGCGCAAGGAGTGGCTGGGACGTATCGCGGAACAGGGCATACTGTTCGCATACGCCGCCACCGAGCCTGAGGCCGGAAGCGACCTGGCCGCGCTGACGACGACAGCCACACCGGTAGAGACCGACGGTCAGGTGACCGCCTACCGGCTCAATGGGCGCAAGCAGTGGATCAGCAACGGCTCGATCGCGGATTTCTACTCGGTTCTGGCACGCACGCCGGGCGGCCCGTCATGGTTCGTGGTGGAGAAAGGCACCCCCGGCTTTTCGACGGCACCGCCGGAAGACAAGCACGGTATCCGATTGTCCGACACCGCCGCCCTGTTCCTCGATGACGTGACGGTACCGGCGGAGAACCTGGTGGGCCGGGAGGAGGGCCGCGGGCTCACCCAGGCCCAACAGGTCTTCGGCTATACCCGGGTGATGGTCGCCGCGTTTGGCCTCGGCGGCGGCTGGGCGGCCCTAGACCGGGCGATCGCCTACTCCGCCAACCGGGTACAGGGCGGCGCCCCGCTGTCGACCAAGCAGGGTTTTACCCACAAGCTGATCGTGCCGCATGCGGTGCGGCTGGAGGCGGCGCGTGCATTCACTGAGGAGACCGCCACACGAATCGACAACGGCGAAGGCGCCGGCGGCGCGCTGAACACCGAAGGCGCGATAGCGAAGTACCTGGCCACCGAGGCCGGCAACGCGGCCGCAGAAGCCGCGATCCAGGCGCACGGCGGGTACGGCTACACCCGTCCGTACCTGGTGGAAAAGATCAAACGCGACGTCCGGATCACCACGATCTACGAGGGAACTTCGGAGATCTTGGAGATGACGATCGCTCGCGACCGCTGGCAGCAGCACCTCAAGACATCTGGCGCCTACTACCGCGACGCGGCACGCAGTCTTGACGGCGTAGCCCAAGAATTCGGTGGGCCCACGGCGGCGCTGGCACTGGAATGCCTGGCCGCAGTTATGGAGGCCTGCCGGGTCGGCCGGCTGACCCGCAACCAGCATGTTTTGCTGCGGCTGGGTGAACTGATCAGCTACGCCGAGTGTGCGGGCGCACTGGCCCGCCGGGCCGCGGCGTCCGCCGCCGGTGCGTTGCCGGTGAAGTCAGACGCCCGCTTCGACGCCGCCGCATTGGCCGCGGTCAGCCGCGTCTTCGCCCGGGAGGCGGCGCTGAAGGTCGCCGAGGAGGGCTTGCGGTGGGTGGCCGGCGCGGGCTCCGGGTCGGATCTTGCCGCCGCGCTCCCGTTCGATCGGGTCCGGGCGGTGCAGGCCGGCCTGCTCGCTGACATGGACCGGGTGGCGGATGCACTCTACCGACGGGAGACCGGATCATCATGACGACCACGATGCAGGAGCCGATCGCGGTGGTGGGCGTCAGCGCGATCATGCCCGACGCACCCGACGCCGCCACCTTCTGGGCCAACATCAAGGACGGCCGATACAGCATCAGCGACGTCCCGCCCGAACGGTGGGATCCCGAGCTCTACTACGACCCCGACCCGCACGCACCGGACAAGACGTACTCGCGCATCGGCGGGTGGGTCCGCGACTTCTCCTGGGAGCCGCTGGCGTGGCGGCTACCTGTGCCGCCGGCGGTCAGCACCCAGATGGACGGCGGCCAGAAATGGGCCGTGGCGGGCACCCGCTCAGCGCTGCTGGACGCCGGCTGGCCGGACTGGACGGTGGACCCGGAGCGAGTCGCCGTCATCATCGGCAACGCCATCGGCGGCGACAAGCAGCACCGCAGCAACCTGCGGATCCAGTTTCCCGAGTTCGCCCGCGAGCTGTGCGCCGCACCGTCGTTCGCGGCACTGCCGGAGCCGGTGCGCGAAGCCGTGCTCGCCGAGACCCGCGCCTCGTTTCTCGCCGGGTTCGAGGAGATCACCGAGGACACCATGCCCGGCGAGCTCGCGAACGTGATCGCCGGGCGGGTCGCGAACCTGTTCAACTTCCGCGGCCCCAACTTCACCACCGACGCGGCCTGCGCCTCCGGGCTGGCCGCTATGTCGGCCGCCATGCGCGGGTTGCAGGCCGGCGACTTCGACGCCGCGGTCACGGGCGGCGTCGACCGCAACATGGACGCAACCGGATACGTGAAGTTCTGCAAGATCGGCGCGC
The DNA here is from genome assembly GCA_963850895.1 of uncultured Actinomycetota bacterium. GTDB lineage: Bacteria > Actinomycetota > Actinomycetes > Mycobacteriales > Mycobacteriaceae > Mycobacterium. The sequence continues at coordinate 64,844 of CAWKNK010000027.1, forward strand.
TGTCGGCGACCGGCACCCGCCCATTCGACGCCGGTGCCGACGGCTTCGTGATGGGCGAGGGCGCTGCGCTGTTTGTTCTGAAGCGACTGTCCGACGCCGAGCGTGACGGTGACCGCATCTACGCGGTGTTGCTCGGCCTCGCCGGCTCCAGCGACGGGCGCGGCAAAGGGATCACGGCGCCCAACCCGGTAGGGCAGCGGCTGGCCGTGGAGCGGGCCTGGCATGTCTCCGGTGTCGATCCGGCGCTGGCCACCTGCATCGAGGCACATGGCACATCCACCCGCGTCGGCGATGCAACCGAGCTCGCCAGCTTGACCGATGTATTCCGCAAGGCGGGTGCGGCGAACGGCTCGATCGCGCTGGGGTCGGTCAAGTCCAACATCGGCCACCTCAAGGGCGCGGCCGGAGCCGCGGGCCTGTTCAAGACGGTGCTCGGCCTCCACGAGAAGATGCTGACGCCCAGCCTGCACTTCGAGCAGCCCAACGAAAACGTGGACTGGGACGACATCCCGTTCCGGGTCAACACCGAACTTCGCGAGTGGCCCGCGCCCGAGAGCGGCGTGCGCTGCGCCGGGGTGAGCGCCTTCGGGTTCGGCGGCACCAATTTCCACGCCGTGCTCGAGGAGTACGTGCCCGGCCGGCACCGCGCGCAGGATGCCAGCCGATCGTTTCCGGGCGCGACGGTCACAGCTCAGCCGACCGCCGCGACGGGTGGGCGGAAGGCGCCGCTGCGTGGAGCGGCCGTGGTCGGCGGCGCAGATGAGGCCGAGGTGGCGGCACAGCTGGAGCAGCTGGCCGCCGAGGCTTCGGGCGGGCGGGCTCCCGCCCCTGCTCCGCCGGACCCCGCGCTGGCCGGTGCGGCCGTTCGGGTCGCCATCGACTACGCCGATGCGGCCGACCTGGCGACCAAGGCGGCGAAGGCGGTGCAGGCACTGCGGGGCGGCGGCAACCCGGCCATGTGGAAGATACTGCGCGCCCAGGGCGTCTTCGTCGGTCGCGGCGCACCGGGCAAGGTCGCGTTCCTCTACACCGGCCAGGGCTCGCAGTACGTGAACATGCTAGGGGACCTGCGCCAGCGCGAGCCGATAGTCGCCGCGACGTTCGACGAGGCCGACCGGGTCATGGCACCGCTGCTGGGCAAGCCGCTGACTGCTTTCATCTTCGCCGACGGCAGCGACGAGACCGCTGCGCAACGGCTGGAACAGCAACTCATGCAGACCGAGATCACGCAACCGGCGGTGCTGGCCACCGATCTGGCCCTGACCCGGATGCTCGACGCGTACGGCGTTCGTCCGGACATGGTCATGGGCCACAGCCTGGGCGAGTACGGCGCCCTGGTGGCCGCGGACGCGCTGTCGTTCGACGCCGCCCTGGAGGCGGTCAGCGCCCGGGGCCAGGGAGATGGCGAGCCTGTCGATTGCCGACAACGGCGCCATGGCGGCTGTGTTCGCCCCACTGGCCGAGATCGACCGGATCGTGGCCGAGACCGACGGGTACGTCGTGGTTGCGAACATCAATAGCAACGGCCAGGCCGTCATCGGCGGTGCCACCGATGCCGTGGACCGCGCCGTCGCGGCTTTCCGCGCCGCCGGCATGAACGCCAACCGAATCCCGGTCAGCCACGCTTTCCACACCGCGATCGTGGCGCCGGTGAGCGAACCGCTCAAGGCCGCACTGCGCCGGCTCGACATGCGGCCGCCGCGTCGGCCCATCGTGTCGAACGTGACCGGTGAGTTCTATCCGGCGGACGCCGACGTCGACACCATGCTCGACCTGCTCGGCCGCCAGGTGGCCTCACCGGTCCGGTTCATCGACGGGCTGCGCACGCTGTACGCGGCGGGTGCCCGCATCTTCGTCGAGGTCGGCCCGAAGAAGGCACTGCACGGCTTTGCCGAGGACGTCCTGGGCGACGATGTGCTCGCCTTGTTCACCAACCACCCGAAAACCGGCGATGTCGCGTCGTTCAACCAGGCGTTGTGCGGGCTGTACGCCGCCGGGCTGGGATTCGCCCCGCTTCCCGCCGCGACCGCGACCGCCGCGGCGACCGCGGTGCCGAGCGGGAGGACAGCCATGACCAGCGAACAGTACGCCGAACTGGGCCGCCTCGTCGTTGACGTCATCGAACACGGTATGGATGCCATCTCCGGCACCGCCGCTGCACCGGCATCACGCGCTGCGGCGCCAGCTGCTACCGAACCGGTGGTGATAACCGGCGCAGCGCTCGGTCTGCCCGGTGTCGAGCGAGTCTTCGACGACGAGAACATCGCCCGCATCCTCGACGGCCAGCAGTTCATCGACACCATCCCGCACCCGCTACGCCGTGCGATGGTCGACCGGCACATCACCCGCCTGGTCAAGCGTGAGTCCGGCGGCCCCAGCTTCGAGACGATCGACAACGAGGCCGACGTCATCAAACTGGCCGCCCGCAGCGCGCCACTGGATGTGGTCACCGAGTTCGGGGTCGACGCCGCCCGCGATGCCGCGCTGGACTCGACCACCCGGCTTGCCATCGGAGCCGGCTTCGACGCCCTGCGCGACGCCGGGAATCCCGCTGGTCATGCACTACAAGACCACGACACTGGGCACCCAATTGCCCGACCGTTGGGGGCTGCCGGATTCGATGCGTGACGACACCGGCGTCATCTTTGCCTCCGCCTTCCCCGGCTACGACAACTTCGCTCAGGACCTCGAGCGCTACTACACCGACCGAGGCCACCGTGATCAACTGCTGGCGCTGGAAGCAGTGCGCGCCCGGCTGAGCAGCGACGAACCGGCCGCGATGGAGGTTGACCGGCGCATCCACGAGCTGCGCCACGCCCTCCAGTCCGACCCGTACGTATTCGACCGGCGCTTCATCTTCCGGTGCCTGTCGATGGGTCACTCGCAGTTCGCCGAGATCATCGGCGCGCGCGGGCCGAATACACAGGTCAACGCCGCGTGCGCGAGCACTACCCAGGCGACCGCGCTCGCCGAGGACTGGATCCGGGCCGGCCGGTGTCGGCGGGTGATCGTGGTGTCCGCCGACGACGTCAGCTCCGACGCGCTGCTGCCGTGGGTGGGATCGGGATTCCTGGCGTCCGGGGCCGCCGCCACCGACGACGTCGTGGAGGAGGCCGCCACACCGTTCGACCGGCGCCGGCACGGGATGATCCTCGGCATGGGGGCGGCGGCTTTCGTGGTGGAATCCGCCGACGCGGCCCGGGAACGCGGGCTGCAGCCGATCTGCGAAGTCCTCAGCTACCGTCATCGCGAACAGCGCTTTTCACGGCACCCGGCTCGACGTCGAGCACATCGGCGGCGTCATGGAGAGCCTGCTCGCCCAGGCCGAGGCTCGCGGCGTAGACCGACACGCCATCGCGCCCAGCACCGTGTTCGTGTCCCACGAGACGTACACGCCGGCCCGCGGAGGCAGCGCCGCGGCCGAGATCAATGCGCTGCGCCGGGTGTTCGGGCCAGACGCCGACGCTGTGGTCATCACCAACACCAAGGGCTTCACCGGACACGCGATGGGCGCCGGCGTGGAGGACGTCGTCGCCATCAAGTCGCTGGAGACCGGTCTGGTTCCTCCGGTGCCCAATTACAAAGAGCCGGATCCGGAGCTGGGCCAGCTGAACCTGTCGGTTGGCGGAAGCTATCCGGTGCGGTACGCGCTGAGGCTGGGCGCTGGGTTCGGCTCGCAGATTGCGATGACGCTGATGCGGTGGACCCCGATGCCCGACGGCCGTCATCGCCTGCCGGACGAACTCGGGTATGAGTACCGGATCGTGGACCAGCCTGCCAGGCGGCGCTGGCTGACGACGGTGGCTGGGACTGCCGACGCCGAGCTGGAGGTCGTCCAGCACCGGCTGCGTCTCGTCGACACCGGTGCGCCGGTGCAGGCGGTCCCGTCGGCGGTTCCATCGCAGGTGCCGACCGTCCAGCCCACGCCGGTGGCACCCACATCGGTGCCGGCGCCGGAACCGGCCGCCGCGCCGGTGGCGGCCCCGGCGGCTGCCGCACCCGTCGCGGCCCCAGCGCCGGTTGTGGTCCCGGAACCGGCCCCGGTCGGCGACGAGATCACCGACACCGTGGTGGGTGTCGTCTCGCAGCTCACCGGATACCCGCCCGAGCTGCTCGAGTTGGACCTCGACCTGGAGGCCGACCTGGGGGTGGACACCGTCAAGCAGGCCGAGATCTTCGCCGCGATCCGCGAGCATTTCGGTGTCGCGCGTGACGACAGCCTCAAGCTGCGCGACTTTCCCACCCTGACCCACGTCATCGGCTGGATCCGCGACAAGACCGGCGCCCCGACGCCGACCGCCGCACCCGCTGAAGCACCGGCGGCTGTCGCACCCGTCGCGGCCCCGGCGCCGGTCGCCGGTCCCGGCGGCCCCGGCCGGCGACGAGATCACCGACACCGTGGTGGGTGTCGTCTCGCAGCTCACCGGATACCCGCCCGAGCTGCTCGAGTTGGACCTTGACCTGGAGGCCGACCTGGGGGTGGACACCGTCAAGCAGGCCGAGATCTTCGCCGCGATCCGCGAGCATTTCGGTGTCGCGCGTGACGACAGCCTCAAGCTGCGCGACTTTCCCACCCTGACCCACGTCATCGGCTGGATCCGCGACAAGACCGGCGCTCCGACGCCGACCGCCGCACCCGCTGAAGCACCGGCGGCGGCCGCACCGGTAGCGGCCCCGCGCCGGTAGCGGCCCCGGCCGGCGACGAGATCACCGACACCGTGGTCGGCACCGTCTCGCAGCTCACCGGATACCCGCCCGAGCTGCTCGACGTGGACCTCGACCTGGAGGCCGACCTGGGGGTGGACACCGTCAAGCAGGCCGAGATCTTCGCCGCGATCCGCGAGCATTTCGGTGTCGCCCGCGACGACAGCCTCAAGCTGCGCGACTTTCCCACCCTCACCCACGTCATCGGCTGGATCCGCGACAAAACCGCGGCACCGCCGGCCGTGCCATCGGCAACGCCGTCCAGCACCGAAACACGCGCGGCGATCACGAGCGAAGTCCCCCGCATTACCACTGTGACCGGTGACATTTCGGCCACCGACCGGATCACCCGGCAGGTGCCGGTACCGGCGCTGCGGCCAGAGCTCGCGGCCTGCGTGCCAACCGGGGTCACCCTCGGCAGCGGCACGCGTGTCGCCGTCATGCGCGATCAGGGTGGCGTCGCAGATGCGCTGATCGGTCGGTTGACCCGGCTCGGTGTCGACGTGCTGGCGATGGAGCCCGACGACGACATCGACACCGTCCTGGGCGACGCGGTCGACGGCGTGTACTGGCTGGCGGCTCTGGACGACGAGGGCCCGCTGGAGGACTTGGACCTGGCCGGCTGGCGAGAAGCGCTCCGGCGCCGGGTACGCAATCTCTACACCGCCATGCGACGCCTGTACGAGCGCAGCCCGTTCCTGGTCGTCGCCACCCGGCTGGGCGGATACCACGGCTACGACGCGGCCGGAGCGACCTGCCCACTGGGTGGAGCGGTCACCGGGTTCGCCAAGGCGTACCGGCGCGAGCGGCCCAACGCCCTGGTCAAGGCCGTCGACTTCGCACTCGGCCGAAAGACCGCAGCACTGGCTGATGTGTTAATCGACGAGACCCTCCGTGATCCCGGTTGTGTGGAAGTCGGCTATGCCGACGGCCGCCGCTGGGGCGTCGGGCTGTTGGAGCGCCCATTCCCCGACACGCACGAGGCCAGCGAGGTTCTCGGCCCCGATCCGGTCTTCCTCGTCACCGGCGCCGCCGGCAGCATCGTTTCGGCGATCACTGCCGACCTGGCCGCGGCGTGGCGCGGCACCTTCCACCTGCTGGACCTCACGCCGGAACCCGACCCGGCCGACGCCGACCTGCGCCGGTACACCGAAGACCGGGAAGGGTTCAAAGTCGAACTGGCGGCTCGGATGCGTGAGCGGGGCGAGCGCCCGACACCGGTCCTGATCGAGCGGGAGCTGGCGCGCTTCGAGCGTCTGCAGGCCGCGCTGGCCGCGGTGCGGGCGGTGGAGCAGGCGGGTGGGTCGGCCTACTACCACAGTGTCGATCTCACCGACGCGGGCGCGGTCGAGCGGGTGATGGCCCAGGTGCGGGAGACCAGCGGGCACATCGACGTCCTGCTGCACGCCGCCGGGGTCGAGATCAGCCACGCGCTACCTGACAAGGAGCCCGCTGAGTTCGATCTTGTGCTCGGGGTCAAGGGTGACGGGCTGTTCAACGTGCTGCATGCCATCGGCGACCTCCCGCTGGGCGCCGTCGTGGCGTTCAGCTCGGTGGCCGGCCGGTTCGGCAACATGGGGCAGACCGACTACAGCGCCGCCAACGACCTGCAGTGCAAGATCTTGAGCAACCTGCGCCGCACCCGTCCGGGGGTGCGGGCGCTGGCGATCGACTGGACCGCCTGGGGCAGCATCGGCATGGCCACCCGCGGATCGATCCCGAAGATCATGGCAGCAGCCGGAGTCGAGATGCTGCCCGCGGAGGCGGGCGTGGCATGGATCCGGCGCGAACTGGGCGCAGGCCTGACCGACGGCGAAGTCGTCGTCGCCGGGGCGCTGGGCGCGCTCGCCGCCGAACCGCACGACACCGGCGGGATCGACCCGAGTTCACTGACGGCAGAGGGGCCGATGGTCGGTGAGGTCGTTCGCGCCAGTGTGCACGACGGGTTGGTGCTGCAGACCACGCTGGACCCGGCCACCCGGCCGTTCCTGGATCACCACCGCATCGACGGCACGCCGGTGCTGCCCGGCGTGATGGGCATGGAGACGTTCGCCGAAGCCGCCCGGCTGCTCGTGCCCGACCTGCACATAGCCGCTATCGAGAACGTCGATTTCCGGGCGCCGCTCAAGTTCTATCGGGACGAGCCACGCACGGTAACGGTCACGGCCCTGCTGCACCCCGACGGGGACGACTTGGTCGCTGAATGCCGCCTGTCGGCCGAGCGCACCCTGCCCGGCGCCGGCCAGCCGCAGCGCACCGTGCACTTCACCGGCTCGGTGCGGCTGACGGCCAACCCACCCGCGCTCGCCGACGGCGAAGCTGACTCCGGCGGCGAAGTTCCGGCGCTGACCCCGGAGCAGGTCTACCGGCTCTACTTCCACGGCCCGGCCTATCAGGTGGTCGGTTCTGCGTGGAAACGGGACGGCGGTGCGGCCGCCCGGTTTGCCGCCGACCTGCCGGCGCAAACGGACGAGCCGGTGCTGATCGGGCCGCGACTCGTCGAACTGTGCTTCCAGACCGTCGGGCTGTTCGAGGCCGGCACCGATGGCGTCCTGGCTCTGCCGCTGCATGTCGATGCGGTGCACCTGAACGGGGAGCCGACGGAACGGGCCGGGCTCGTGGCCACCGCGCGACCGGACGGGCACGGCGGCTTCATCTGCATGGTCCGCGACGACGAGGGCAGGCTGGTGCTGCGGGTCGACGGGTACCGCACTGTGCCGCTGCCGGAGCCGCCGCCCGCAAACATCGTCGCCCCGATCCGCTCCGTCATGCGCGGCTGAGGAGACGTACCGCTATGGACAGGCAGATTCGCCGGCTGGCGATTGTCAACCGGGGTGAGCCCGCGGTCCGCGCGCTGACCGCGGTGGCCGAACTCAACCAGGCCGGCGACCAACCGCCCATCCGGGCCATCGTGCTCTATACCGACGTGGACGCCGACGCGTGGTATGTGCGCGAGGCGGACGAGGCCGTGCCACTCGGGACCGCGACTTTCGTCGACCCGGCTGACGGCACCCGGCGGTCGCGCTACCTGGACCAGCCAGCGGTGATGGCGGCGCTGCGCCACAGTGAAGCCGATGCGGTGTGGGTCGGCTGGGGATTCTTGGCCGAACATGCCTCGTTTGCGCAGGCGTGCGAGGAGGCCGGCATCGTCTTCGTCGGCCCGGACAGCGCCACCATCCGACGGCTCGGCGACAAAGTGGCCGCCAAACGGCTCGCCGAGCACGCAGGTGTCCCGGTGGTGCCCTGGAGCGGTGGACCGGTCGACGACGTGGCCGAGGCGACCGTGCTCGCGGCCCGGCTCGGCTATCCCGTGCTGGTGAAGGCGGCCGCCGGCGGCGGCGGCCGTGGGATCCGGACGGTTTACAGCGACGCCGAACTCGCCGCGGCACTGGCCTCGGCGCGCGCCGAGGCGCAGCTGGCCTTCGGCGACCCCACGGTATTCCTGGAGAAGCTCGTGCCAGCCGCCCGTCACGTCGAAGTCCAGGTGATCGCAGACCACTACGGCACCGCGTGGGCGGTAGGCGTCCGCGACTGCACCTTGCAGCGCCGCCACCAGAAGGTGCTGGAGGAATCGGCGTCAACGGTGCTTGACGCCGACGGGGAGCAGGCGATCCGCGACGCGGCGCTACGCCTGGCCGCCGCGGCGGGCTACCGCAACGCGGGCACCGTGGAGTTCCTGGTCGACCCGGACACCGGGAGCTTCTTGTTCATGGAGGTCAACACCCGGCTGCAGGTCGAGCACCCGGTGACCGAGGCGACCACCGGGCTGGACCTGGTGAAGCTGCAGCTCCATGTGGCTCGTGGCGGGCGGCTGATCGGTGCACCGCCGCACGTGTCAGGGCATGCGATCGAGGCGCGGGTATGCGCCGAGGATCCCGAGAACGCCTTCACCCCCGCGCCAGGCCGGTTGGCTCGCCTGCGCCTGCCGGCCGGCACCGGAATACGCGTCGACGCAGGCGTACGCGAAGGCGACCGGATCCCCCCCGACTTCGACTCGATGATCGCCAAAATTGTCGCCTGGGGAAGCGACCGCCCCGAGGCCCTCGCCCGACTCCGTCGTGCATTGCTCGACACCACCATCGTGGTCGAAGGCGGCACTACCAACCGCTCCTTCCTGCTGACCCTGCTCAATCGGCCGGAGGTGCGCGGCGGGCACTTCGACAACCACTGGCTGGACCGGCTGACCGGGGAGGCGGCGCACCTGCCCGCCCCGGATCCAGTTGCCCTGCTGGTCGCCGCCGTGGAGTCGTACGACCTTGACGAGGCCGCCGAGCGGGCCGCGTTCCATGCCCGCGCCGCCCGCGGCGGTGCCGAAATGGCCGCCGAGGTGGGTCACCGATGCCGCCTCCGTTACCGGGGACAGCGGTACAACCTGGACGTCTACCGCACCGGTGTTCGTACCTACCGCGTTACCGGCGCCGGCACCGCGGACGTCACGGTCTCCCACCGCGACGGATACGAGCGGCGGGTGGTCGTCGGTAGCCGGGTGCACCGTGTGGTGTCGGTGGTGGAAGGTGCCACCCTGCGCGTCGACGTCGACGGCGCCGCGCACGCCGTGTTCCGCGACGACGGTGGCCTCGTGCGCAGCCCTGGGCCGGCATTCGTGGTGTCGGTTCTCGTGGCACCCGGTGATCAGGTCGCCGAGGGCGACCGGTTGGCCGTGCTGGAGAGCATGAAGATGGAAACCACTCTCACGGCACCGTTCGCCGGCACCGTCGCTTCCGTCGAAGCCGCCGCGAACGTGCAAGTGGAAGCGGGAGCGCCGGTGGTTCGCATCGCGACGTCCGACACCGGTCAGAGCTACGGCGCGGCCGCGGTCGACTTCACCGGACTCAGCGCCGCGGAGCCGTCCGCAACGCCACCGTGTGAGCGCGTGTACGGCGCGCTGCGCTCCTACCTGCTCGGCTATGACTTGGATCCGGACTCGGTTCAGGCAATGCTGACCCGGCAGCGCCGACTGGGCGAGATCGCGGCGCCCGCCGACACCGACCTGCTGCGCTGCGAGGACAGCTTGCTGGATCTGTTCGCCGACGTCGGTTCGCTGTACCGACCACGCGGCGAGCTCGAGCCGGAGGAGGCGCTCGTCGGCGGCAGCACCCAGGAGTACCTACTGTCCTTCCTGCAGTGGCTGGACGCGGATCGGGCCGGCCTGCCCGACTCGTATCGGCGTCGGCTGGAGCAGGCGCTGTTGCGGTACGGAGTGCGTGGGCTGGAACGCACGCCGGAACTCGAAGAAGCCGTCGTCTGGATGTTCCGCTCATTCCGCCGGGTCGGCGAGCTGGTAGGAGCGGTGACCGCGATTCTTGAGCGCAGGCTCCGCCACCACGCCGAGCTGGCGCAGGTGGCCACCCGGAGCAGCCGAGATGCGGGCCCGGCTTGACCGGCTGGCGGCCATCCAGGGGCGCCAGCGCAGCGTCGCAGACCTCGCTCGCGATGTGCGGTTCCACTACTTCGACGAGCCGCTGCTCGCAGTGACCGTCGCCGACGAGTACGCCGGTGTGCAGCACGATCTGGATGCGCTGCGCGACGATCCCGACGGCGCCGACCGATCCGGCCGGATCGACCGCCTGGTGGCCTGCCCGCAGCCGCTGCGCGCCGAGTTGCTACGGCGATGGCGTGGCAGCCGCGACCCTGGCCTGCGTCGAGTGGTGGTGGAGGTGTACATCCGCCGGTTCTACCGGATCAGGCAGCTTCGCGATTTGAAAGTCGGTGAGCATGACGGGTGGGTGCTGGGTAGCGCCGACTACGACTTCGAGGACAAGCACATCCACCTGGTCACCGCATACGCGCCCCTGGTGGAGCTGCCCGACCTGTCTCGGGCGATCGCCGGGCATTTGCGCACGGCTGATCCCGAGCGGCAGGTCGTGGTGGATTTGGAGCTGTGGCGGCACGGCGAGACGGCTGATATCGACACCGTCATCGCCGAGGCCGAAAAACTCCTGGCCGGATGCCACTTCGGGCGCCTGTTGCGGCGCCTGGATTTGACCGTTACGACCCTCGAAGGGGCCGCACCGGAGCGCTTTCGCACCCATCACGTGACCTACCGGCAGCGGGACGGTCAATTCGTCGAGGACCCGCTTTATCGCAATCTGCATCCGATGCTGGCGAAGCGTCTGGATTTGTGGCGTCTGGCGAACTTCGAACTGCGGCGGCTGCGCTCGGCCGAAGACGTGTACGTGTTCCACGCCGTGGCCCACGACAACACCGCCGATCACCGGCTGTTCGCGCTCGCCGAAGTGCGCGACCTGACCCCGGCCCGGGCCGCCGGCGGCGCGGTGCGATACCCGCGGCTGGAGCTGATGGGTTTGCTGGCACTGTCGGCGATGCAGGAAGCGCTGACCACATTCGAGGGGCGCAACCGGCCAGCCGCCAACCGGATAGTGCTTTACGTGCGGCCACCGTGGGATGTGCCGCGTGACGCGTGGGACGAACTGGCCCGGTCGTTGGCACCGCTGGCGGTCGGCGCCGGACTGGAGAAGGTGGTGCTGCGCGTGCGCTTTCCCGACGGTCGCGACGCTGTGCTCGACGTGGAGGGGTTAGACGCGGGCGTGACGGTACGCGAACGCCCACCGGGCCAGCAGCCGATCCGGCCATTGACGGCGTACCGACAGAAACTGTTGCGCGCCAACCGCTTCGGCGCCCCCTACCCGTACGAGATCGTGCGGATGCTTACCCCTCCGGCCGGGGCCGTATCACGGTTTCCCGCCGGGCAGTTCATCGAGCACGACCTGGACGAGCACGGGAGCCTGGTGCCGGTGTCGCGACCGTACGGGATGAACAGCGCCAACATTGTGGTCGGCCTGCTGCGCAACGACACCGAAAAGGTGCCGGAAGGCATGACCCGGGTGGCGCTATTCGGCGATCCGACCCGCGGACTGGGCAACCTGGCCGAGCCGGAGTGCCGACGCATCATCGCGGCGCTGGACCTGGCCGAGCGGATGCGGGTACCGGTCGAGTGGTTCGCGCTGTCGTCTGGGGCAAGGATCGCAATGGACAGCGGTACCGAGAACATGGACTGGATTGCTGCGGTGCTGCGCCGCCTCATCGAGTTCACCCAAGCCGGCGGGGAGGTGAACATCGTCGTCACCGGGGTGAACGTGGGCGCCCAGCCATACTGGAACGCCGAGTCGACGATGCTGATGCACACGCGCGGCATCCTGGTGATGACTCCGGCCAGTGCGATGGTGCTGACCGGCAAACAGGCACTGGACTTCTCCGGCGGGGTGTCTGCCGAAGACAACTTCGGTATCGGCGGTTTCGACCGGATCATGGGGCCCAACGGCCAGGGGCAGTATTGGGCGCCCACCCTGGCCGACGCCTGCGACATTCTGCTGCGCCATTACGAGTACACCTACGTCCTGCCCGGTGAGAGGTGGCCGCGTCGGCGCACCACGACCGACCCGGTAGACCGTGACGTGCGATCTGCGCCGCACGCGGGTTATGACATGGCAACGGTTGGTGAGATCTTCTCCGCCGATCACAACCCGGAGCGCAAGAAGCCGTTCGACATGCGCTCGGTGATGCGGGCCGTGGCCGACGCCGACTCGGCACCGCTGGAGCGCTGGGGCCAATGGCGCGCCGCGGAGACCGCGATCGTGTGGGATGCCCACATCGGCGGCATCCCGGTGTGCCTGATCGGAATCGAATCACACACCGTGCCCCGCCGCGGATTCGTGCCAGCGGGCGGCCCCTCCTCATGGTCGTCCGGGACTCTGTTTCCCCAGTCGTCCCGCAAACTCGCACGCGCCATCAACGCGGCCAGCGACAACCGCCCAGTTGTCGTGCTGGCGAACCTGTCCGGTTTCGACGGCTCGCCGGAGTCCATGCGCCGCTGGCAACTGGAGTACGGGGCCGAGATCGGCCGCGCCGTAACAAATTTCCGCGGCCCGATCGTGTTCGTGGTGGTTTCCCGCTACCACGGCGGTGCCTTCGTGGTGTTCTCGACGAGGCTCAACGAGCAGCTGGAGATCGCCGCCGTCGAGGGCTCGTTCGCCTCAGTGATCGGCGGTGCGCCGGCCGCCGCCACCGTCTTCGTCCGGGACGTGGAGGCGCGCACCGATTCCGATCCGCGGGTACGCGAGGCCGCCGATCAGGCCCGCGACGCGACGGGTTCCGATGCCGGCGCCGCACGGGTCCACCTCGCCGAGATCAGGGCGGCGGTCCACGCCGAAAAGCTCAGCGAAGTCGCCGATGAGTTCGATCGCGTGCACACCGTTGAGCGGGCGCTCGCGGTCGGTTCGCTAGACCAGCATCATCACCGCCCAAGGGTTGCGGCCCTACATCGTCGATGCCCTCGACAGGGGCATGTCAGCGGTATAGCGGCCGGTCGAGCCAAGAATGACGCGGTTGGGCCGCAGCCAGCACGCCCGGATCGCTGAGGGCGACCGGCGGTTCAGCTGCCACCTCCGCGGCCACGGTGAGCAGGAACCGCCCATCTCGCCGCCACCAGCCGGGAAACACCGTCCCCTCGGACGTACCGACCGTCAACTCGCCCCAGCCGTCACCGCGCGGAGCCGTCAGCGTCACTTCCAGGGTGCGGGTATCCCGGCGCAGCCCGATGCGCAACACCTTCAGTGCGCTTTCTTTCGCAGACCAGATCAGGTTCGCCGCCACGTCGCGCTCTTCACCGGCGGGGCGCGAGGCGACAAACCGTTGCTCGGTCGCGGTGAGGAAGTCGAGCACAAAGCCGGGCGTGCGCGGCTCCACCAGCTCCAGGTCACAGCCAACGGGATGACTCGACTCCGGGCCCCCGCCGCTGCCGCCGACGGCCACGTCACACAGACCGCCCAACCGGCACGGTCGGTGATCGACACGTCCACCCCGAGCGGAGTTCCTTCGACGCACACATACGGGGCACCACTAGGAGCATTGCGGATCTCGATGCCGGCGAGCGCCGTCGGGTCGGTAGGGCCGGCCGGTCACCGCGGCGACGGCATGCTTGGCGACCAGCCGGCGCAGCAGATACTCGGTGCGCCGCTTGGTGAACCGCAGCCCGGCCAGGGTGGCTGCCTCCGCCGGCGCCAGCCATTGCTGGTCGGCGGGCAGCGCGTCCTCGCCCAAGGCGAGCCACCGACAACCGCTCCGATTCGCTAGGCGCTGCGCCACCTCCAGCACGGCCTTGCACCGACAGCTCGCGTGGCGTCATCCGCCGCGGGCAAGTTCGGTGGCCCGCTCGGTGGCTTCGCGGATCGGGCCTCGCCACAAGTCGCCGTGGCCGGGCGCCAGGATCTCGGTGTCCAGCATGGCCATCGCGGCCAGGCTGCGGACGGAGTCGTCCTGGCTGTGGCTGAACACCGCCGGCAGTAGCTGCGGCCCACCGCGGGACAGCAACGGATGCCCGGTGATCAGCGCGTCGCCGCTGGCCAGCACCCCGTCGACCAGATACGAGCAATGCCCGCTGGTGTGCCCGGGCGTGGGAATGGCCATCGGGCGCCCCGGCAGTCCGCCGGCGATCTCCGCGGTCAACGGCTTGACGGTGGGGATGCCGTCGCGGACCAGGCCGCCGTTGCGAGCCACATGCGCCGCCCACCGCGCCCATCTGGGCCGCCACAGGCGCAGCGCCACGTCGGCGACCGAAACCTGTTGCAGCGTATCCCGTTTCGCGTGGCCCACCTCGTCGGCGTGGCAGTACACCGGAGTTCCATGCTCCCGGGCGAACCAGATCGCCGAGCCCAAGTGGTCGACATGCGCGTGCGTCAGCAGGATGGCTCGGACGTCGCCGGCCGCACATCCCAATTTTCGCAGCGAAGCCAGCACGTCGTCCCGGTCGCCGGGATACCCGGCGTCGATCAACAGGACGCCCGTGTCGTCAGTGACCAGAACCCAGTTGACCGCCTCGCCGTGAGCCAGATGCACGTGTTCGGTGACGGTTTTCAGCGCCGGTGCCATGACCGCGAGTCTAGGCACGGGAGTAAAAAGGACAGGTGCCTGAATTGAAACTTGGATACAAAGCGTCGGCTGAGCAATTCGGGCCGCGGGAACTCGTCGAATTGGCCGTCGCCGCCGAGGCGCGCGGCATGGATACCGCCACCGTCAGCGATCATTTCCAGCCGTGGCGGCACGAGGGCGGGCATGCACCGTTTTCGCTGTCCTGGATGACCGCGGTCGGGGAGCGCACCGAACGGATCGTGCTGGGCACATCGGTGCTCACCCCGACGTTCCGCTACAACCCCGCGGTGATCGCGCAAGCGTTCGCCACCATGAGCTGCCTGTATCCGGGCCGGATCTTTCTCGGGGTCGGTACCGGTGAGGCGCTCAACGAAATCGCCACCGGCTACGAGGGCGCCTGGCCGGAGTTCAAAGAGCGCTTCGCGCGGCTACGCGAATCCGTGCGGCTGATGCGGGAGTTGTGGCGCGGCGACCGCGTCGACTTCGACGGTGACTACTACCGCCTCAAGGGGGCCTCGATCTACGACGTTCCGGAGGGCGGAGTGCCCGTCTACATCGCGGCCGGCGGCCCGGCGGTGGCCAAGTACGCCGGCCGCGCCGGTGACGGCTTCATCTGCACGTCGGGTAAGGGCGAAGAGCTCTACCGGGACAAGCTGATCCCAGCGGTCAAGGAGGGGGCGGTCGCCGCGGATCGCAACGTCGACGACGTCGACAAGATGATCGAGATCAAGATCTCCTACGACCCCGATCCCGAGCTGGCGCTGGAGAACACGCGGTTCTGGGCGCCGCTGTCGCTGACCGCCGAGCAGAAGCACAGCATCGACGATCCGATCGAGATGGAGAAGGCGGCCGACGCGCTGCCGATCGAGCAGGTCGCCAAGCGCTGGATCGTGGCATCGGACCCCGACGAGGCGGTCGAGAAGGTCGCCCAGTACGTGACATGGGGTCTCAATCACCTGGTATTCCATGCGCCCGGTCACGACCAGCGCCGGTTCCTCGAACTTTTTGAGAAGGACCTGGCGCCCAGGCTGCGGCGGCTGGCCTGATAGGGCAGGCTTTCAGCGTGCCCGACGGCTCCCGGCCGGATTCGCAACCTTCCGCGATCTACATCGCGGCACCCGAGGGTGACACCGGCAAGTCGACAATCGCGCTGGGAATCATGCACGAACTGGCCGCTAAGGTGGCCAAGGTCGGGGTGTTTAGGCCGATCACCCGGTTCGGCGAAGACCGCGACTACATCCTGGAGCTGCTGCTGGCGCACAGCACTGCCGGCCTGCCCTACGAACGATGCGTGGGCGTGACGTATCAGGAGCTGCACGCCGACCGCGACGCCGCGCTCGCCGACATCGTTGACCGGTACCACGCGATGGCTGAAGCGTGCGACGCGGTAGTGATCGTCGGCAGTGACTACACCGATGTCGGCAACCCCGCTGAGCTTTCGGTCAACGCCCGTATTGCGGTCAACCTCGGTGCGCCGGTGCTGCTGGTGGTGCGGGCCAGCGGGCGCACCGCCGAGGACGTCGCACATGTGGTGCAGGCATGTCTGGACGAGTTGGCCGCCCAGCATGCCCATACCGCGGCGGTGGTGGCCAACCGCTGCGAGCCGTCGCAGGTGAGCGCCGTCGCGGAGGCGCTGCGCGCATTCACCCCGCAGGCTTACGTGCTGCCGAACGAGCCGCTGCTGCCCGCCCCGGCGGTCGCCGACCTGCAGAAAGCCGTGAACGGGACACTGGTCAGTGGCGACACCGCGCTGATGGGACGTGAAGTGCTGGGCGTGTTGGTCGCGGGGATGACCGCCGACCATGTGCTGGAGCGCCTGGGCGACGGGGTCGCGGTCATCACCCCCGGTGACCGCTCGGACGTGGTACTGGCGGTTGCCAGCGCCCATGGCGCCGAAGGCTTTCCGTCACTGTCGTGCATCGTCCTCAACGGCGGTTTCGAGCTGCATCCGTCAATCAGCGCTCTGGTGGCCGGACTGCGGCTGCGGCTACCGATCATCAGCACCACACTGGGCACCTACGACACGGCGAGCGCGGCCGCCTCGGCTCGCGGTCGGGTCACGGCCACCTCGCAGCGCAAGATCGACACCGCGCTGCAGCTGATGGACCGCTACGTCGACATGGGGGATCTGTTGGCACAGCTTGCCATCCCGATCCCCACCGTGACCACGCCGCAGATGTTCACCCACCGCCTGCAGCTGCTGGCTCGTGCGGATCGCAAGCGCATCGTGCTTCCCGAAGGCGACGACGACCGTATTCTCAAGTCGGCCGGCCGTCTGCTTCAGCGCCGAATCGCCGATCTGACAATCCTGGGCGATGAGGGCGAAATCCAGTTGCGTTCAGCAGAACTCGGTGTGGACCTGGCCGACGCGAAGGTGATCGACCCGCGCACCAGCGAATTGCGCTATCGGTTCGCCGACCAGTACGCCGAGTTGCGCAAGGCTAAGGGAATCACTGTCGAGAATGCCCGCGAGATCATGCGCGATGCAACGTATTTCGGCACCATGATGGTGTACGACGGCATGGTCGACGGGATGGTGTCCGGCGCCGCCCACACCACGGCGCACACCGTTCGGCCGGCGTTCGAGATCATCAAGACAATCCCCGACGTCGCCACCGTTTCCAGCGTTTTCTTCATGTGCCTGCCCGATCAGGTGCTGGCCTACGGTGACTGCGCGATCGTCCCCAATCCGACACCCGAACAACTGGCCGACATCGCGATTTCTTCGGCGCGCACCGCCGCGCAATTCGGCATCGAGCCTCGGGTGGCCATGCTGTCCTATTCGACCGGCGACTCCAGCGCCGGTGCGGACGTCGACAAAGTCAGGGCCGCAACGGAATTGGTGCGAGCCCGAGATCCGAACCTGCCCGTCGAGGGCCCCATCCAGTACGACGCCGCCATAGAACCGTCCGTCGCGGCCACGAAGTCGCCCGACTCCCCGGTGGCGGGCCACGCCACGGTGCTGATCTTCCCCGACCTCAACACCGGCAACAACACCTACAAGGCGGTGCAGCGCAGTGCCGGTGCGATCGCGATCGGGCCGGTGCTGCAGGGGCTGCGCAAGCCGGTGAACGATCTGTCCCGGGGCGCGCTGGTCGAAGACATCGTGAACACGGTGGCGATCACCGCGATTCAGGCCCAGGAGACGCATGGCCGGTAATGCGCTCGTGCTGGTGATCAACTCCGGCTCCTCGTCGCTGAAATACCAGCTCGTCGACCCCGGCTCGGGTGCGGCGCGGGCCACGGGCCACGTTGAACGCATCGGGGAAGAATCGTCTCCCGTCGCCGACCACGACGCGGCGCTGCGGCGCGCATTCGACACGCTGGCCGATGACGGGATCGACCTGCAGACGTGCGGCCTGGTCGCGGTGGGTCACCGAGTAGTGCACGGCGGCACCAAGTTCTATCGCCCCACCCTGGTGGATGACGCGGTGATCGCCGCGCTCGAGGAACTGTCGGAGTTGGCGCCGCTGCACAATCCACCGGCGATCAAGGGAATCGAGGTGGCGCGCAAGCTGCTGCCGGACACCCCCCACATCGCGGTCTTCGACACGGCGTTCTTCCATGACATGCCACCGGCGGCCGCCACCTACGCCATCGACCGCGCATTGGCCGAGCGGTGGCAGATCCGCCGGTACGGTTTTCACGGCACGTCGCACGGCTACGTCAGCGAACAGGCCGCGCACTTCCTGGGCAGGCCGCGCAGAGGCATGAAACAGATTGTGCTGCACCTGGGTAACGGTTCGTCGGCGTCGGCGATAGCCGGCACCAGGCCGATCGACACCTCCATGGGCCTGACGCCGCTGGAGGGCCTGGTGATGGGCACCCGCAGCGGCGATATCGACCCGAGCATCGTCAGCTACCTGTGGCACACGGCGAAGATGGGTGTCGACGAGATCGAGTCCATGCTCAACGAGCGCTCGGGGGTGTTGGGCCTGTCCGGGGAACGCGACTTTCGGCGACTGCGGGTGATGATCGAATCGGGCGATGCCGTAGCGCAATTGGCGTACAGCGTGTTCATTCACCGGCTGCGCAAGTACGTCGGCGCCTACCTCGCGGTGCTGGGCCACACCGACGCCATCACGTTCACCGCGGGCATCGGCGAGAATGATGCCGCGGTGCGTCGCGATGCCCTGGCCGGCCTCGAGGAGCTGGGCATCGTGCTCGACCAGCGGCGCAACCTCAGCGCAGGGAAAGGCGCGCGGCAGATCTCGGCGGACGAGTCACCGATTGCCGTGCTGGTCATCCCGACGAACGAAGAACTCGCCATTGCACGCGAGTGCGCGAGCGTGCTGGCCGGCTCATAGGAAGCCCAGGCCGCTGCGGCCGGCACCCACCGACGGCGTGGGATCGGTCCCGACGGTGCGCGTCAGCAACTCGTAGTAGACATCGCGGAAGTCGGTGGTGTACTTGAGGTCTCCGTTGTCGAGATCGGTCAGGCTGGGCTCCTCGCCGTAGAAGCCCCCTTTGACCGGTGCGCCCGCGACGAAAACCGGCCCGGCGGTGCCGTGGTCGGTGCCCGCCGACGCGTTGGCGTGCACCCGGCGGCCGAACTCCGAGTAGGCCAGCAGGACGACGTTGCGCCCGGCCATCTGCTGTAAAAACCGGGTCACGGCCTCGTCGAAGGTTTGCAGCAGGCGCTGCTGGGTGCCGCGTTCGTCGGCGTGGGTGTCGAACCCGCCCAATTGTGTCGTGTAGACGCGCGCCGGGACCCGGGCCGTGACCGCGTCGGCGACCACGCCCAGTTGGGTGGCTAGCGAATTGTGTTCCTTGGCGGCCGGTTTGACGGATGCAAAGGCCGTGTCGGCGGTGCGCGCGGCGCGGTAGGCCTTGGACACCGCGGCCATCGCCGGGGTGTCGTCGGGGCCGTCGTTCCCCAGCGCGGTCATGACGGTGGCGAATCTCCCCGCCTTGCCCCCGCCTGCAGCGGGTGAAAGCGCTGCCGCCGTGTGCTTTTCGCCGACGGCCAGTGGGGGCAGGACGGGCCCGATGTTGACCGCGCGCAGCGGGTCGTCGCCGCTGGCGTCGAGCCAGCGGCCGATCCAGCCGGTCGAGACCGGCTCGGCCGGCGACGCCGTCTGCCAGATGTCCATGGACCGGAAGTGGCTATGGTCGGGCTGTGGATAGCCCACGCCCCGAATGATGGCGAGTTGGCGCTGGTGCCACAGCTGCGCCAGGCCCTTCATCGCGGGGTTGAGTCCGAGCCGCTGGTCGAGGTGCAGCACCTCGCCCGGGGCGTAGGCGAGTTCCGGGCGGGCATCGTGATAGGCGTTGTCGGCGTAGGGGATTACGGTGTTGATGCCGTCGTTGCCGCCGTACAGCGAGACGACCACCAGAACGCCGGTGTTGGCGGGCAGCGGCCGGTCTTGTGCCGCGCGCATCAGGTCGGGCCAATTGACGGCCACGGTCGTCGACAGCAGGCCGGCCGCGCCGACGCCCGCGCTGGCGATCAGGAATCCGCGGCGGTTGATCTCGGGCATGGGGATCTCGCTACATCTCGCTCACGACGTCAGGTATTCGGGGGTGTTGACGGCGGCCGCGACCAACTGCGGCGGTTGGCGCACCAGGGGCTGCAGCGCGCGGACCGTGCGGTCCGACCAGGCTCCGACGCCGATCAGGTAACCGACCGCGTCGATGCGGTCGTCGGCGGCGGCGCTCTCGACACCCGAGAGGTCGCCGACGTGCGCCAACCGGGTCGCGGCGCGCAGCCTGGCCCCGGCGTTCGCGGTGGACAGCCACACCTGGCCCCGGGGCCAGCCGCCGACGCTCGGCGGGTAGAACGGCCGCTGCCCCAGCGCGTGCAAGGTGGCGTCGGCAAGTTTTCGGTGCGCGGGGGTGTCGACCGGCACCCGCAGTGCCCTCAGCACGCCGACCAGCCACTCGACCGGGGTGTTGACGACGCTGGCCCGGCCGCCGGTGAACTCGCTGTCGGTCAGGATCGCCGCGGTCAGCGCCCGCAGGTCTCGGCCCGGGCCGTAGGCGGCGACCAGCCGGTCGAGCGCCCGGGGCGACGGGGGGTCGTCGGAAGCCAGTTGCTGCCACAGGCGTCCCGCGACGTACTCCGCCGACTTGGGCTGCGCCAGCACGGTGTCGCAGAAGCCGGCGGCGTCGAAGCCGCCGGTCAGCCCGAGCAGCGTCTTGGTGCCGCCGTCGTGGCGCTTGGGGATCATCGAGGTTTGGCCGCCCTCGCCGATCACCCAACCCGTCAGCGCCCGGGCGCCGTTGCGAACGTCGTTCTCGGTGTAGCCGTTGCCGTGGCCCAACGCGAACAGCTCCATGAATTCGCGGGCGAGGTTCTCATTCGGGGCCTTGGCCGTGCTGCTCTGCCCGTCCAGCCAGCGCAGCATCGCGGCGTCGGTCAGCATCCCGTAGGCCAGGGTGCGGAAATCGCCGAGTGAAAGGGTGCGCAGCTTCTGATTCTGCGCCGCCATGTACGCGGCCACCCGCACCTTCTGCGCGGAGGTGGCAAAGTGGTTGTGCCACAGGAGGGTTAACTTCTCGTGGACTGGCTGCTGCACGGCGACCATGCGGCGCAGCCACCAGTCGGACAGCACGGCCTGTTGCTCGGACAGCCGTTGATTGAATTGTTTGCGGGCCGCCGGCGTCGCGTTCTTTCCAGGCCGGCGCGGCGGCTCCAAGGCGGGCATCGCGGTGGCGACCGCTCCCGGATCCGCGTCGGGGTTCGCGCCCAGCATGGCGTCGACATGGCCCGGCCAGTCACGCGTAACGGCCGCGTCGACCTCGGGTCCGGTGACCCCGAACCCGGCCCGACGCAGCGCGCGGGCGGTACTGATCCACGCGGCGGATTGCCCCGGCATGAACCAACTGTGCGGGATGAACCTAAGCATCCGCTGTGCGTGCCTGTGCATGGACGAATTCGCGGTTCGGCCTGGTGTGCGAATGTTCGCGCCATGCAGGGTGAAGAACCTTTCATCGGCAGCGAAGCACTGGCGCGTGGAGAATTGAGCCGGCATCAGCTGCGGACGCACTACCGTGCAGTGCTCCCGAACGTCTACTTGCCGAGCGACGCGCGCGCTTCGCTTCGCACGCGCATTGTCGCGGCCTGGCTCTGGTCTGGCCGCCTGGCAGTCATCGCTGGAGCGGCCGCTGCCGCTCTACACGGCGCCAGGTGGATTCCTGAAAACGTCCCAGTCGAGCTGGTCCACCCCAACAACCGACCGCCGCCTGGCGTGTTGACGCACCGCTGCGCGTTGCTGGACCGCGAAACACAGGTGCTGGATGGGCGCGTGGTCACAACACCTGAGCGGACGGCTTTCGACATTGGCCGGGGCGGCGCCGTTCGGTCGGCGGTCGTTCGGTTGGACGCGCTCGCTCGCGCAACGGGTTTCAAGGTCGACGACGTGCTGGGTGTTGCGAACAGCCATCCCCGCACTCCGGGGCTTCGCAGGCTTGAGGCCGCGCTGGACCTGGTCGACCCCGGTGCGGAGTCGCCGAGAGAGAGCTACCTGCGCCTACTGCTCATTGACGCGGGCCTGCCGCGGCCCCAGACGCAGATACCGGTCTTGGGCGCAGATGGGGTTCCGGTCGCGCATCTAGACATGGGCTGGGAAGATTGGATGGTCGCGGTGGAATACGACGGCGACCAACACCGCACAGATCGGCGCCAGTACGTCAAAGACATTCGGCGGTCCGAAATGCTCAAGCGGATGGGGTGGACCGTCGTCCGGGTGGTCGCGGAGGACCATCCCGCCGACATCATCCGCCGGGTGCGGGCCGCGATTGCCGCATCGAGTGTGAACTCAGGGCCTCGCAAGTGAAAACAGGGCGGAGCTTCTCGGCGTGTCGCCGCCCAGGATTCACATTCGAGGGAAGCCAGAAAACTAGAACGTGCTGGTGGGGCGCACCCTGTTCGCCATGTCCACCAGCGCGTAGCGGTGGCGTTGGGTGGGCGCGACCCGCGCCAGGTTGCGCAGCGCGGCCTCGACGCCCAGCCGCAGCCCGTGTTTGGTGAACGGGAAGCCCAGGATGTGGTTAGTGCTCGCCTCGTTGTCGTCCAGCCAGTCCATCGCGCAGCCCAGGACGAAGGCGCGGATCTGCAGCACGCGTGGTTCGGTGGGCGGCAGCGCCTCCACGCGCCGGGCGGCGTCGCGGATGTCCTCCTCGCTGATCTCGCTCTTCGTCCGACCGGACAACAGGGTCACCGCGCTGGTCAGGCGCGCGGTGGTGAAATGCCTTGAGGTGGCCGGCACCTCGTCCAGGGTGCGCACCGCGCTGGCCCGATCACCTTCGGTGGAAAGCCATCTGGCCAGCCCGAAAGCCGCCGAGATCACCCCGTCGTTGGTCTTCCACACCGTTTGGTAGTACTTCTGTTCGTCGACGTCGCCGGCCAGCTCGGCGGTGGCGGCCAACGCCAGTTTGGGCGCCAGCTCGCCCGGGAAGGTGTCCAGCACCTCGGTGAAATGCGTTGTGGCGGAGTCATAGTCGCCGGTGAGGAGCTCGGCGACGGCCCGATACCAGACCAATCGCCACTGCCAGCCCACCCGCTCGGCCAGGTCGTCCAGCTTCCGGGTGGCCTTGGCCACGTCGCCCAGGTCCAACAGCGCGCGGACCTCCATCAGTGGCAATTCGATCGACTCGCCCAGCTCTACGCCGTCGGCGTCCAGCGTGCCGTGGCGCGCCGCGCGCAACGAATCCAAGGTCTGCACCGGCTGAGAGAGCACCGTCGCCTGCAGGACGGGGGCGGCGACGTCGGCCGGATCGACCAGCGGCACCTGCAGCGCGGTTACGATCTCGCGGGCCGTCAGCCGCTCCGAATGGACCTGGCCGTCCAGGTAGACGTCGGTGTGCGCGACCAGCAGGTCCACCCCGAACGTCGAACGGCTGGGGCTGAAGACGGTCGATAGCCCGGGCCGCGGCACCCCGGTGTCCTGGGCGACCACCTCCCGCAACACGCCCATCAGCTGGGCGGACATCTCCTCGGTGCTGCCGAACCGGCGCCGCGGATCGGGGTCGATGGCCCGGCACAGCAACCGGCGGAACGAGTCGTAGGTGGTCAGCACGGGGTCGTCTTCGGGCAGGCCATCGACGTAGCGGCCATTGCGGGTGGGCAGGTTCACCGTGAGCGCCGCGAGAGTGCGCCCCACGGTGTAGATGTCGGTGGCGACCGTCGGCCCGGTCCGCACGATCTCCGGCGCCTGGAAGCCGGGGGTGCCGTAGAGATAGCCGAAGGAATTGACCCGCGACACCGCGCCCAGGTCGATCAGCTTGAGCTGCTCCTCGGTGAGCATGATGTTCTCCGGCTTGAGGTCGTTGTAGACCAAGCCGATGGAGTGCAGATAGGTCAGCGCGGGCAGGATCTCCAGCAGGTAGGCGATGGCCTCGGCGACGGGCAGCTTCTTGTCCTTGCCGTGCTTGAGCGGCTGCCCGCCGATGTACTCCATGACGATGTAGCCGACCGGGTTTCCGTTCCGGTCCTTGTGCTCGACGAAGTTGAAGATCTGCACGATCTGCGGGTGAACCACCTCGGCGAGGAACTGCCGTTCGGCCATCGCGATCGCCTGCGCCTCGGCGTCACCGGAATGCACCAAGCCCTTGAGGACCACCGGGCGGTCGTTGACGTTGTGGTCGACCGCCAGGTACACCCAGCCCAGGCCGCCGTGCGCGATGCAGCCCTTGACCTCGTACTGGTTGGCGATTATGTCTCCCGGATTCAGCTGTGGCAGAAACGAATACGCACTGCCGCAGGCCGGGCACCAGCCCTCCGACGTCCCCTTGCCGCCCTTGCCGGACCGGCCGACCGGCTTTCCGCAGTTCCAGCAGAACCGCTTGCCCTCCGGCACCACCGGGTTGGTCATCAGGGCCTCGAGCGGGTCGATGTCGTGCACCCGCGGGATCTCGACCAGCCCGCCGCCGAGGTGCCTGACCGGCGGCAGCACCCGCGTCCCCACCGTCACCCGGTCGTGCGCTTCACTGTCCAGGGTGCCGAGCGAGATGTGCGGAAAAGCGTCGTCATCGTCCTCGAAATCGGGACGAAACAGCGCCTGGGTGGCCTGGATGCGCCCCGTCGTCGGTCCGCCGCCCTGCGTGTCCGGCGGTTGGGTGCCCGGGCTCACGTCTTCGGAGCCGGATTCGGGCTGTTCGGTCTTCCCCGACTCGGCCATCAGTCCACGTACCTCGGCGTGGGCGGGGCGGGTGCGGGCCCCAGCACCGTCAACCACTTGCGGTACAACGTGTTCCATGTGCCGTCCCGGCGGATCCGCTCCAGGGTGCCGTTGACGAACCGCACCAGTCCAGTGTTGGTGAGGTTCACCCCGATGCCGTAGGGCTGGGAGGCCATGTTGGGCCCGACGATGTGCAGGTAGGGGTCCTCTTCGACCAACCCGGCCAGGATCGAGTCATCGGTGCTCACGGCGTCGATCTCGCGCTGCTGCATCGCCACCAGGCAGTCGGCCCAGTTGACCACCGACACGACGATCGGCGGCGGGTCGATCTGGCGGATCCGGTGCAGCGACGTCGTGCCCTTCGCCACGCACACTCGCTTGCCGGACAGGTCGCTCACCTTGGCGATGGGCGAGTCCCGCGGGACCAGGATGCGCTGGTTGGCGTCGAGGTAGACCGTCGAGAAGTTCACCAGCTTGCGCCGGTCGCAGGTGATGGTCATCGTCTTGACCACCACGTCGACCTCGGAGTGCTGCAGCGCGGTCACGCGCTCGTCCGACGACAGGATGCGGTATTCGACGTGGGACGGGGCGCCGAAGATGTCGCGCGCAATCTCCCCGGCGATGTCGACGTCGAAACCGGTGATCTCGCCGGTGATCGGGTCGCGGAAGCTGAACAGGTTGCTGCCGATGTCGAGCCCGACGATCAGCCGGCCGCGGGCGCGGATGTCGGCGACCGCGGCGTCCGCCTGGGCCTTGGTGGGGAACGGCCGCAGGCTCGCCGTCAGATCGCAGCCCTGGCTGGCGTCGTCCGGCGGCAGTGGCGGCTCCGGCGGCAGCTGCTGCATGCCGAGCGGGGTGGGCGGCGGCAGCGTCGGCACGGTGGCCACCGTCAGCGATTCCGTGTGCGCGCACCCCGCCAGCACGGCCACCGCGGCGAGCACGGCGCCCGCCCGCCGCAACCGGCCCAGCCGCGTCATCATCGATACTCTTTCAGCCGGGGCCACAGGCCCAGCGCCACCGCGATGGCGGCGCCGAGGCTGAGCACCACGCCGCCGACCTGGGCGCCGGACAACCCGCTGCGCGCGTTGAGGACGTCGTTGCGCAGGTGGGTGCGGCTCTGGTCCATGGCCTTGCCCAACTGGTCCTCGAGCTTGTCGAACGCCGGGGTGGAGTCGTCTTCGCTGCTGCCCAGGGCGACCTGCGTGGCGGCCCGGTAGTTGCCCACCGAGATGTAGGAGTTGATCCGG
Source organism: uncultured Actinomycetota bacterium (assembly GCA_963850895.1). Taxonomy (GTDB): domain Bacteria; phylum Actinomycetota; class Actinomycetes; order Mycobacteriales; family Mycobacteriaceae; genus Mycobacterium. Next base: position 90,804 of record CAWKNK010000027.1, read on the forward strand.
TCGTTGGCCTGCCGCCAGCGCAGCAGCAGCTGGTCGGCGCCTTCCAGGTCGGGCTTGTCGACGGCATCGCTGCGGACCATGTACTGGTCGAGCTGGGAGTGCATGGAGTCGATGCGCTGATAGAACGACTGCTTGCGCTTCTCCTCGTCCCCGCGACGGATCAGCGATAGCGTCTCGTCGGCTCGCGCCTGCTGGGCGGTGATCGCGACGTTGGTCACGATCCGCAGCGAGTCGGCGGCCGTGTTCTTGGCGCTACGGCTGGCGGTCGTGGAGATGGTTAGCGCAGTTCCGACCCATACCACCATGACGAGAATAGCGAGGCCGCCGACGACCAGGCCCGGGTTGATCCGGCGCCGGGTGCGCCTGGCCAGCCACCGATGGGCGAAGGCGCCGAAGACCGCGGTGGTGGTGACCACCAGGATGACGGGCGCGGGGATCTGCGTGGACGCGGTGGTTTCCGCGTCCACCCGTTCCGACGTCGCCTGATACAGCTGAGCCGCGTCGGGCAGGATCGTCGATTGCATCAGCCCCGAGGCCTCCGACAGATACGACGACCCGACCGGGTTGCCCTCCCTGTTGTTGGTCCGCGCGATTTCGATCAGGCCGGTGTAGACGGCCAGTTCGGCGTTGATCCGGCCCAGTAACTGCACCAGCGGTTCGTCGGTGAGTCCACTCGACGCCCGGGTCACCGCCACCGACGCGTCGGTGATGGCCTGCTCGTAGCGCTGCCGGACCGGCGGCGGCTCGGCTTCGGCGATGAACGCGGTGGCCGCCGCCGCGTCGGCCACCGACAGGGTGGTGTAGAGCCGGCCGGCGGCGAACGACAGCGGCTCGGTGTGGTTGAGCACCGTGGTCAGCACCTGCTGCCGGTGGTTGATGGTGGTCGAGGTGGCGAAGGCGCAGATACCGCCGAGCACCGCCAGAACGATTCCGATGGTCAAGATCCGGCCCGGCGTGGTGGAGATGAACCACCAGCGCGGATGGGCTGGTTCGGCCGGCGACCGCGACCCTAGCGGCTCGGTCGACGGGTGCGCCAGCTCAACCGTCACGTCGAATCAGCCCTCATCTTTCGCGGCCACTGGAACGCTGCACGAACCTCTATAAGCGAATTCTAAGAGAATGTTGCCGCGGATGGGTGGAGGCAGACGAATTGACCAGGCGATCACGTGCCTATCCTGAACTCGTGCAGGGCGACGGTGACGGTTGGGTGGTTTCCGACAGCGGCGCCCATTACTGGGGCCGCTATGGCGCGGCGGGTCTGCTGCTCCGGGCCCCGGGCCCGGACGGTACCCCCGCCGTGCTGCTGCAGCATCGCGCGGTGTGGAGCCATCAGGGCGGAACCTGGGCCTTGCCGGGCGGCGCCCGCGACAGCCACGAGACCCCCGAGGAGACCGCGGTCCGCGAGGCGCACGAGGAGGCCGGCCTGGTAGGGGAGCTGCTCTCCGTGCGGTCGACGGTGGTCACCGCCGAGGTGGCCGGGCTCGGCGGCGCGCGCTGGACCTACACCACGGTCGTCGCCGACGCGGCCGAGTTGCTGCACACCGTGCCCAACCGGGAGAGCGCCGAGATGCGCTGGGTCGCCGAGCACGAGGTGGCCGAGCTGCCGCTGCATCCCGGCTTCGCGGCGAGCTGGCAACGGCTGCGCACCGCCACGGCGCTGGTTCCGTTGGGCCACACCGACCAACGACGGCGGCACCTGCCGCGCACGATCGAGATCGAGGCCGGCGTCTTCGTCTGGTGCATGCCGGGGGACGCCGACGACGCGCCGTCGCAGCTCAGCCGCCGGGTCAGCTCGCTGCTGCAAGCGCCGCGCTGAGCCGTTGCGCCGCGGCCCGCGGGTCCTCGGCCGCGGTGATCGCCCGCACCACCACGATCCGACGGGCGCCGGCGTCGAGCACCTCGGGCAGCCGCTGCTCGTCGATACCACCGATCGCGAACCACGGCTTGTCGCTGCCGAAATCGCTGGCCGCCCGGACCAGTCGCAGGCCCGGCGCCGCTCGGCCCGGTTTGGTCGGGGTGGGCCAGCAGGGGCCGACGCAGAAGTAGTCCGCCTCGCCGGCCGCGGCCGCGGCGGCCTGGTTCCAGTCATGGCTGGACAGGCCGAGCAGCGTGTCCGGGCCGACGATCCCGCGGGCCACGTCCAGTGGCAGGTCGCCCTGCCCCAGGTGCAGCACGTCGGCCCCGGCCGCGCGGGCGATGTCCGCGCGGTCGTTGACCGCGAACAGGGCGCCGTGCCGGCGGGCCGCATCGGCCAGGATCTCGCACGCCGCCAGCTCGTCGCGTGCCTCGAGGGGTCCGAACCGCCGCTCACCGGGCGACCCCTTGTCGCGCAGCTGGATGATGTCGACCCCGCCGGCCAGGGCGGCGTCGGCGAACTGGGCCAAATCTCCACGCTCCCGACGCGCGTCGGTGCACAGATACAGCCGGGCGGCCGCTAGCCGCTCAACTCGCTGATGCACACCGCGACGTTAGCGCGCTAGCGTGGAACCCGGAGAACTCAGTTAGACACGGGAGTCCCGGGTAGTTATCTGCGGGGCTGAGAGTGGGCACAGCCAGGTCAGCGGGACCTGCCCTTACCGTCACACCTGATCCGGGTCATGCCGGCGAAGGGAGGACAAGGATGCCATCAGACCCTGGGTCGTTGGCTGTCATCGGTGGCGGCGTCATCGGCCTGGCGGTGGCGCGCCGCGCGGCCCAGGCCGGGTGGTCGGTGCGGGTGCACCGCACCGCCGACAAGGGCGCGTCCTGGGTCGCCGGCGGCATGCTGGCCCCGCACAGCGAGGGCTGGCCTGGTGAAGAGCGGCTGCTGCAACTGGGGCTGGAGTCGTTGCGGCTGTGGCGCGAGGGCGGCTTCCTGGACGGGCTGCCGCCGCAGGTGGTCACCGCCCGCGAGTCGCTGGTGGTGGCCGTCGACCGGGCCGACATCGCGGACCTGCGCACCGTCGCCGACTGGTTGTCCGCGCAGGGGCATCCGGTGGTCTGGGAGCCGGCCGCCCGGGACCTGGAACCGATGCTGGCGCAAGGCATCCGGCATGGCTTTCGGGCGCCCACCGAGCTGGCGGTGGACAACCGCGCGGTGCTGGACGGGCTGTCCGCGGAATGCGAGCGCATCGGGGTGCGCTGGGCGCCGCCGGCGTACGACCTGTCCGCGGTCGAGGGCGACGCGGTGGTGATCGCCAACGGCATCGACGCCCCCGCATTGTGGCCCGGCCTGCCGGTGCGCCCGGTCAAGGGCGAGGTGCTGCGGCTGCGCTGGCGACGGGGGTGTATGCCGGTGCCGCAGCGCGTCATTCGCGCCCGCGTGCACGGACGGCAGGTGTACCTGGTTCCGCGCGCGGACGGGGTGGTCGTCGGTGCCACCCAGTACGAACATGGGCGCGACACGGCCCCGGTGGTTTCGGGAGTGCGCGACCTGCTCGACGACGCCTGTGCGGTGTTGCCGGCGCTCGGCGAATACGAGCTGGCCGAATGCGCCGCCGGGCTGCGCCCGATGACACCCGATAACCTGCCACTGGTGCTACGCCTGGACGAGCGAACCCTGGTAGCCGGCGGCCACGGCCGATCCGGGTTTCTGCTGGCGCCGTGGACTGCGGAACAGATCATCTCCGAACTGGCCCCCGTCGGAGCCCGGTCATGATCGTCGTGGTCAACGAGCAGAAGGTCGAGGTCGACGAGCGGACCACGGTGGCCGCGCTGCTGGAGACGCTGGGCTACCCGGACCGAGGCGTCGCGGTGGCGATGGATGATGCTGTACTGCCCCGATCCAATTGGACGACAACGCTTTTCGACGGCGCGCGGCTCGAGGTGGTGACGGCGGTGCAGGGTGGCTGATACAAAACTCACGATCGCCGATCGCAGCTTCGCCTCGCGGCTCATTATGGGTACCGGGGGAGCGACCAGCCTGGCCGCGCTCGCCGAGGCGCTGGTCGCGTCGGGCACCGAGCTGACCACCGTGGCGATGCGGCGGGTCGACGCGGAGGGCGGGACCGGGCTGCTGGACCTGCTCAACCGGCTCGGCATCACCCCGCTGCCCAATACCGCGGGGTGCCGCAGCGCGGCCGAGGCGGTGCTCACCGCGCAGCTGGCCCGCGAGGCGTTGAACAACAATTGGGTCAAGCTGGAGGTGATCGCCGACGAACGCACGCTGCTGCCCGATGGGGTCGAATTGGTCCGCGCAGCAGAGCAATTGGTCGACGACGGGTTCGTCGTTCTGCCCTACACCAACGACGACCCGGTGTTGGCGCGTCGGCTCGAGGACGCCGGATGCGCGGCGGTCATGCCGCTGGGTTCGCCGATCGGCACCGGGCTGGGCATTATCAACCCGCACAACATCGAGATGATCGTCGCCCGCGCCGGCGTTCCGGTGGTGCTCGACGCCGGTATCGGGACCGCCAGCGACGCCGCGCTGGCGATGGAATTGGGTTGCGACGCCGTGCTTTTGGCCACCGCGGTGACCCGGGCCGCCGATCCGGCGACGATGGCGGCCGCGATGGCCGCCGCCGTCACCGCCGGCTATCTGGCCCGCCGGGCCGGGCGGATTCCCAAGCGCTTCTGGGCGCAGGCTTCCAGCCCCCAACGATGAAACGGTATGTGGCGCTGGGCAGTTCAATGGCAGCCGGTCCCGGCATCCGGCCCCGCGCCGCGGGAGCTCCCTGGGGATCGGGCCGGTCGGCGCGCAACTATCCGCACCTGGTCGCGCAGCAATGCGACCTCGATCTGGTAGACGTCACCTTTTCCGGCGCGACCACCGCCCACGTGCTCGCCGATCACCAGCGCGGCACACCGCCCCAGATCACCGCCCTGAACGGCTCGGAAAGCCTGGTGACCATCACGATCGGCGGCAACGACGTCGGCTACATTCCGCTGCTGATGGCCGCCTCGTTGCCGCGCCCCGTGCGGCGGCTGCCGCTGCTCGGTGCGCGCATTTCCGAACTGCTGGACTCCGATGCGCGAAATGAGGCCCTTGACGCGGTGTTCGAATCGTTGTGCGCGGTCGGTCACGCAGTGCGCGAGCGCGCGCCGCGAGCCCGGGTCTTCTTCGTCGACTACCTGACGGTCCTGCCGCCCGCGGGCACGCCGGCCGCCCCGCTTTCGGATGCGGATGCCGATCTCGGTCGCCACGTGGCCGCGACGCTGGAACGACTCACGGCCGACGCGGCGACGGCAACCGGCTGCGACGTGGTCCGCGCCGCCGCGGCCGGCCGGGAACACCACGCGTGGTCGGCCGAGCCTTGGACGGTCAAGCCCACGAGACCCGGTGTGCCGCTGCCGGGCCGACCGGCGCCGTTGCACCCGAACGCGGCCGGGATGCGCGCCGCAGCGGAACTGGTGTCCGCGCTGTGGTGACGGGTCAGCCGTTCGTGCGCCACCACTGGTAGAGGGCATTGACGTCGGAGTTGGACGCGGTCAGGTGCCCCAGCACATTCTTGGCGTCGGTGGTCCAGGTCAACGTCGCGTAGTTCTTGTAGGTGCCGCAGGCGATCTGCCCGCCCGTCTGGCCGTTCTGCTTCCAGGTTCCCGGTGACTGCCCGGCGTCCCCGCAATTGGCCAGGGACACGTCCTTGATGGTGGAACTGAACGCGGAGCCCAAATTCGTGCCGTTGGAGAAGAGGGCGTAGACGCCGGAGCCCGGCCCGCTGGGGTCGGGGCTCTGCCCACACAGAAGCTCGGCCAGTTCGCCCGATTCGGTCAACTCCTGCGGCTTGCAGTTGTTGAGGCCGTAGCCCTTCGACAGGTTAGCGGCCAGCGTGTTCATATCGGTGGCGCTGCCGGTGTTGGGTTCCGCCACCGCGGTGGCGCCACCCGCGAAAGCCAAACTTCCTGTGAGAGCTGCAACCGACACGGCTCGCAGCGTGGTGGTGGTGAGATGTGACATTTTCGTTGACTCCCTGCGGTTGTTGGATGGGTGATGCAGAAATGCGTTGTCTCCCAACTGTGAACGTCAGCCGTTGGCCCGCCACCACTGATACAGCGCGGCGGCGTCGGTGTTGGGCCCGCGGATGTAGCTCAACGTGTTTTTGGCGTCGGTGGTCCAGATGATCTCGGCGGCGTTCTGATACGTCCCACACGCCACCTGTCCGGCGTTGCCGCTGTTGCTGCCCTGGTGCCAGCTGGTGGGTGACTGGCCGCTGTCCCCGCAGTTGCTCAGCACGTCGTCTTTGATGCTTGCCTCGAACGAGCCGGCCAGGTTTTCGCCGTTGTTGAACAGGATGTACTTGGCCTGGACCGGGCCGCTCGGGTCGGGGCTCTGTCCGCACGTCAACGACGCCAGTTCGCCGGTGGTGATGCTCTGGGCGGTGCAGTTGTTCAGCCCGTAGCCCTTCGACAGCGATGCCGCGAGCGCGTTGATGTCCGACGAGCTACCGGTATTGGCGGGATCCGCGGTAGCGGTGACCGTGCCCGCTAAGGCGGAACCCCCCATGAGCGCCGCGGCGATGGCGGCCCGCAGCGCGTTGCTGAGACGGGGCATCCTATGACTCCTAAGCGGTTGTCGAACCGGCATCGCTCACCGGAAACATGCTTCCGATAAGTAGGGATCGTAGGGCTATGTCGTGACAAAGCAACACATTCCGCTGGCAATTGTCTGTCTGGGCATCATTCCCAACGGGCGCAACGCAAACGGGCTTTAGCAGGCCATTTCGAAACGTGTTGCCAGTAAATTTTTTTCGCGTGCCGGTCACCTTTGGCGGGGCAGGCGGCGGGAATGCGCCGGGAGGAGAACGGAGGCTGAACTCGGCGGGATCGTCGCACCGCACGTCGGCGGGGCCGAAGAGGATTTTCAAATTGCCAGTGCCGCCGCGACTGTGCTCGGGTATGGTTAGCACCGCTTTACGCCAGCTAACTTCTCGGGACTGGAGAATCCATGACACAGCCGCCGGCACCGCCACCTCCGCCGCCTGGTTACCCGCCGCAGCAGCCCGCCGGGCAAGCGCCGAATAACTATTTGGTGTGGTCCATCTTGGTGACCCTGTTCTGCTGCCTCCCCTTCGGAATCGTGGCGATCGTCAAGTCCAGCCAGGTCAACGGGCTCTGGGCGCAGGGCCGTTATGCCGAGGCGCAGGCGTCCGCCGATAGCGCCAAGAAATGGGTGATCTGGTCCGCGGTCATCGGCGTCGTCGTGGGCATCATCTACGGCATCTTGATGGCGTCCGGCGCGCTGAACACGAACACCAATGCGGCGCTTGCCGCGATGTTCTAAGCTCGGTCCGCGACCATGGTGACCCGCCAAGGGTCGGTGCCGCTGAGTCTGGGTGCGCCACTGGTGGTGGCCGCGTCCACGACGTTGATGTGCGCCGCCATCTGGGCGGGTGACCCAACCACTCCCAACGGTCCGCTGCCGGTGTGTCCCACCAAGGCGCTGTTGGGGATCGACTGTCCTGGATGCGGCAGCTTGCGCATGCTGTATTCCGTGATGCACGGCAATCTGATGGCGGCCGCCAGGTTCAACGCAGTGGGCCTGGCGGCTGTCGTGCTGTTGGTGTGGGCGTACCTCGCCTGGACCTATGGGCGGCTGACGGGCAGACGGGTCCGGAGCTGGCAACATGGCCGCTGGTCGGCGGTGGTGACGTTGGCGTTGGTCGCGGCGTGGTTTGTGGTGCGCAACATCCCCTTTGCGCCGTTCAATGCGCTCTACGTCTGACACCGCCGTGTCCTGATCCCGGCCGCTCGTGCCGCGGTCTAACCTGGGGCGCGATGGTGAACAAATTCACGACGATCCCAGCGGCGCTCGTCGTGGTCACCCTGACCGCATTCTCGACCGGCTGCCTCCATCGGTCGACTCACCCGCAACAAGCGAGCGGCGACCCCGCCGCGGCCAAGTTCGCCGGCGCGTTGCACGACAAAGTCACGACCGACGCGATGATGGCCCACCTGGCAAAGCTCCAGGACATTGCCAACGCCAACAACGGCACCCGGGCGGTGGGCACCCCCGGTTATGAGGCCAGCGTTGACTATGTAGTGAACGCGTTGCGCGGCAGTGGTTTTGAGGTGCAAACCCCCGAATTCTCGGCGCGGGTGTTTCACGGGGACAAGCCGGTAGTCACGGTCGGTGGCCAGCCGGTGGAGGCGCATGCGCTCGACTTCAGCCTCGGCACCCCGCCGGACGGGGTGAGCGGACCGCTGGTGGCCGTGGCCGCCAGCAACGCCGGCTGCGCGGCCTCGGATTACGGCAACCTCCCGGTGCAGGGGGCCGTGGTCCTGGTGGACCGTGGCACGTGCCCCTTCGCTCAGAAGGAGGACGCCGCGGCGCAGCGCGGCGCCGTCGCGATGATCGTCGCCGACAACGTCGACGAGCAACAGATGGGCGGCACCCTGGGACCGGACACGAACGTCAAGATCCCGGTGGTCAGCGTGACCAAGTCCGTCGGCGTGCAACTACGCACCCAACCGGGGCCGGCCACCATCAAGCTGAACGCGAGCGTCCAGAGCTTCAAGGCCCGCAACGTGATCGCGCAGACCAAGACCGGGTCGACGACCAACGTCGTCATGGCGGGCGCGCACTTGGACAGCGTGCCCGATGGACCGGGCATCAACGACAACGGGTCGGGAGTGGCCGCGATATTGGAAACCGCGCTGCGGCTCGGGAATTCGCCACCAGTGCGCAACGCGGTGCGCTTCGGGTTCTGGGGCGCGGAGGAGCTCGGCCTGATCGGATCGCGCAACTATGTGGAGTCGCTGGACTTGACTGGACTCAAAAGCATTGCGCTGTACCTGAACTTCGACATGCTCGCGTCGCCGAACCCCGGCTACTTCACCTATGACGGCGACCAATCGCTGCCGGCGGCTGCCCGCGGCCAGCCGGTGGTACCCGAGGGGTCGGCCGGCATCGAGCGCACGTTGGTCTCCTATTTGAAGTCCGCCGGAAAGACCGCGCAGGACACCTCGTTTGACGGCCGCTCCGACTATGATGGGTTCACCCTGGCGGGAATCCCCGCCGGCGGCCTGTTCTCCGGCGCCGAGGTGAAAATGTCTGCGGAGCAAGCCACGTTGTGGGGCGGGACCGCCGACCAGCCGTTCGACCCCAACTATCACCAGAAAACCGACACCCTCGATCACATCGACCGAACGGCACTGGGCATCAATGGTGGTGGCGTTTCCTACGCGGTGGGCCTGTACGCCCAGGACCTCGGCGGCCACAACGGGATGCCCACGATGGAGGACCGCACGCGTCACGTGCTTACGAAGTCATGACCCGCCGGCTGGGCGCGGCATTGCTGCTGGCGACCTCGCTGCTGGCGGGTTGCTCGTCGTCGCGGCCGGGATCACCCGCTGCCGCACCGGATCTGGGTCACGGCATGGCAGGAAAGGTGACCGCCGACCGGATGCTCACCCATCTGCGCGCACTGCAGAACATCGCCAACGCCAACAATGGAAACCGGGCGGACGGCACGCCGGGCTACGACGCCAGCGTCGACTACGTGGCTAAAGCCCTGCGCGACAGGGGTTTCGAGGTACTGACGCCCCAGTTCGATCGGCTCTACACCGTTTCCCCCGGCAGGCCGGCGCTGACGGTCGCCGGCCGCAGCTACGCCGTCGACCAGGCCTCGCTGTTGGTCCAGACACCGCCCGGCGGCCTGACCGGGCAGCCGGTCCGGCCCACCCAACCCTCGGGTTGCGCGTCCAGCGATTACCCGGCCCCGCTGCCCACGGGTTCGATCGCCGTCGTCGACGACGCGCGCTGTTCGGTGGTCGACAAGCAGAACATCGCGGTGGCCAAGGGTGCGGCCGCGCTGATCGTGCTCAGTGCGCCCGCCGGCCAGGGTGCCCCGGCCACGTTGTTCAATCCCGGCTACTTCAAGCAGTTGACCGTGCCCGTCGCCGTTGCGGGACCTTACGCCGCGACCGCGCTCGCCGGCGCGAGCGCGCCAATACGCCTGGTGCTGGACGCCCAGAACATCAAGATCACATCGCGAAACGTGTTGGCGCAGACCAAGACCGGCTCACCGCACGAAGTGGTCATGGTCGGCGCGCATCTCGACAGCGCGCGCGGCGGCCCAGGCATCAATGATGACGGATCCGGGGTGGCCGCGGTGCTGGAAACGGCGCTGCAGCTGGGCCCGCTGGCACCGGTGAACAACGCGGTGCGGTTCGCGTTCTGGGGCGCCGACGAGGACGGGCTCAACGGCGTCATGGACTACGTGTTCGGCATGAACAGCGATCAGCTCAACGACATCGCGATGTACCTGAACTTCACCACGCTGGGTTCGCCCAACGCCGGCTTCTTCACCGACGACGGCGATCAGTCCGGTCCGCCGGCGCCCGGGGTGACCTACGCGGACATCCCCGACGGGTCGGCCGGCATCGAGCGCACCCTGGCCGGCTATCTGAACCTGGCCGGGAAGCGACCCGCGGACATGCCGCTGAGCACCCGCGCCGACTACCACCCCTTCATGGTCGCGGGCGTGCCGTTCGGGGGCATGACGGCCGGTGCCTCGCAACCGAAGACCACGGTGCAGGCCCGGCTGTGGGGCGGGCAAGCCGGCGTCCCGTTCGACCCCAATTATCAAGGCCCCCGTGAAACCGTCGACAACATCAACCGGGACGCGTTGGCCGTCATGGGTTCTGGCGTCGCATACGCGGTGGGCAGCTACGCGGAGTCCGTCGGCGGCGTGAACGGCGTCCCGCCGCACGAGAAGCGGCATCGCACCCGGGTGCCGTAAGGGATTCTTCTCGAACGCCGCCGAACTCAATGCCCTGCAAACACTGCGCGGTACCGGCCGCGAGGTCGGTGATCGGTGTGTCTGTTTTGGCCTAGTGACAGCCGGAGGCGTGCTGGTGCAGCGCGGCTTGCAGTATCGAACCGGCGGTCAGGAATGCTCGTTGGTCTCGATCGGCGGCTGTGATGGGCAGGCTGGCGGCGCACTGCATCAGCATCAGGGCAAGCGTGCTGTAGGTCGAGTAAGAGATGATCAGCAGGTTGGCGCGCGCGTCCCTACCGCTGACGGTTATTACGTGTTGGCGTTTGTGTTCCCAGCCCGACCAGTTGAGGTCGGGCGGTCGTTGCAGCGCTGGCCAGTTGACGTTGATGGAGGTGATGTCTCCAAGCAAGGGAGTCAGGACCCTGACAAGGCGCGGTAATTCGTTGGTGATGCGGTCGACATGTGGCCACCAAGCGCCGTCAATGTCGCGGCCGAGTTCGGGAGCCACCGATAGTCGGATGGGATTGGCGCGGCCTCGACTTCCGACTGAACGGGTAGCCGGAGATATCGCAGTCGGCACGGAGGCGCACCCGACGATCGGGGTGGCACGCCTAAGGGGGAGCGAAAGCCGGACCTGGAAAGTCTGACCGTTGTGCGGTGGTTGGGGTGCACAGTTCACGGGCGGGTTCCTTCATGGTCGCCATCTACCGCCTCACGGGCGCGAGGCGGGCGGAGGAATCACATTGCCCTGGTCTTCATCCGCGCCGACGGCGGTTGGACACCGCTGATTGCGAAACGGCTCACACTCGACGCTACGCCACCGGCGCACGGTGTGGGTGCCCGGGCGGCTTAAGCTGGAACGATGGACGTTTCTACGCCAGGAACAACATCAACATCGTTGGTGCTGCCGCAGACGGTCCACTGATCATCCTTGCGCATGGATTCGGCTGTGATCAGCAGTTGTGGCGTCGCGTCGTCGACCGTCTGAAGACGGACTTTCGTCTGCTGCTCATCGACCACGTCGGTTGCGGTGCCTCCGATCCGGCTTGCTGGGACGCGCAGAAGTACTCGTCGCTGACCGGATACGCCACCGATGTCATAGACATCGTGCGTGAACTCGACCTGCGCGACGTCGTGTTCGTCGGACACTCGGTCGCGGCGATGATCGGCGCACTGGCGGTCATCGCCGAGCCGCGCCGATTTGCGAAGCTGGTCATGCTGACGCCATCACCGCGCTACATCGACGACGATGACTACCGCGGAGGGTTTTCGCAGTCCGATATCGACGAACTCCTCGAATCCATGGAGCTCAACTACCTCGGCTGGTCGCACGCGATGGCACCCGTCATCATGGGGACCCCGGACCGTCCGGAGCTGCACGACGAATTGGCCGAGACCTTCTGCCGCAACGACCCCGCGCATGCTCGCGTTTTCGCCCGCACCACATTTTTATCCGACAACCGCGACGACCTCGCACGGATACCGGTGCCCACGCTGGTGATCGAATGTGCCCAGGACGCGATCGCGCCGCGCGAGGTCGGCGCCTACGTCCACAAACATCTCCCGGACAGTCGACTGGTTACCCTGGACGCAACAGGCCATTGCCCCCAAGTGAGCGCCCCGGACGCCACTGCCTCTGCGATCTCGGCCTTCGTTCGATGGGCGTGACCGACTCCAGCCTGGCGGACTTCTGGGAGAACAGTCCTTGCGGGAATCTCATCGCGCAGCCCGACGGTCGAATCGTCCGGGTCAACGCGACCATGATCCGATGGTTGGGCTATGACCGAAATGCTCTGTACGGCAAGTTATTCAGTGATCTCTTTACCGCTGGGAGTCGCATCCACTACGCAACTCATTTCGAGCCGTTGCTACGCATGAGCGGTGAGCTCAACGGTGTCACAGTGGATCTCGTGACGGCCGACGGAACGCGGTTGCCCATGTTCCTCACAGCCAACGTGAAGATGGGCTCCGGGGGCCAGCCGGAATTGCTGCGGATCACCGCGGTCGATGCGGCCGACCGCCGCGCCTACGAACGAGAGCTGCTGGAAGAGCGGCGGCGGGTCGAGACGGAGCACGGGCGCGTCCGGGCATTTGCCGACACCCTGCGACGCTCGCTGCTACCGCCGGTGCTCTCGCCTCCCGCCGGATTGGACGCAGCCGATTACTACTACACCGCATCCGACGACGATGTGGGCGGCGACTTTTACGACCTCTTCCCACTGTCCCGCACAAAGTGGGGTTTCTTCCTCGGAGATGTCGCGGGCAAAGGGGTTGAGGCCGCTGTGATAACTGGTCTGACCAGGTATGTGCTGCGTTCCGCGGCGGTATCCGACGACGATCCCGTGCAAGTGCTGCACAATCTCCAATCGGTCCTCAGTCAGAAGCTTGGTACCCGGAGTGACAGCTTCTGCACCGTGATTTATGGCAATTTGACTAGTCGGAGCAACGGATTTGACGTCGAGCTCGCCAGCGGCGGGCATCCGCCCCCGCTGCAATTGCTCGCCGACGGCAGCGCCTACTACGTGGACAGCATCGGCGGTCACGGCGTCGGCCTCGTGGCGGAGCCGCACTTCGTTGCCACCCGGTTTCACCTCGGACCCGGCGACACGCTGGCCCTCTACACGGACGGTCTGACCGAGGCCAGTACGGGAGTCGGCAGGGAACGCTACGACGATCGAGGGGCCCTGCTGCGATTCGCGAAATCGCACGCGCCCGCGACCGCCCCAGCAATCGTCGAGGCCGTTCACGCGCTACTCGACGGCCTCGGCTCCGGGGTCGAGGACGACGTCGCTGTATTGGCGCTCGGAGTGCCTCGGTGACAAACCCGCGAACAAACATGACGCACAATCGCCCACCCAGTACGCCCGATGCAGGCCGGCGGGCAGCTCGGTCAAAAGCGCTCCAGGTAGCCTCGGAGGTCGACTACGCGATCGTGTTGCAGGAGTGTGCCCTGGGGGCCTACGGTCAGCTCAGGGCGTAGAGCCGATAAGGCAGGAGTTCAAGCAGATGGCTCAACGTCCACGTGACCATCGGTTCCGGGCAGGTCGTCGCACGGCCCGACTCCGGTGACGAGGGCCACGACAATAACTCAAGCAGCAGTGAAGCCGTATTCGCGGCCGACTCGAAGTCAATGTCGCCCGATGCCGCGGATCTGCCGATCGACAAGTATCCGGCTTACCTGACCTCGCGCCTATCGTCGCGTCTTGCGGTCAACCAACCATAGATCGGACTTAACTTCTCATGCTGCAGTTCGCCAACTGTCCCTGCCCGCTGTCCCTGCCCGAATCTCGTTGAGTTCAATGGCCATCACCAAAGTAGCTGAATACGCCCATCTGAGCGGCGAGGACCTTGAGGCATTCGCGGCGGACTTGGAAGCGATCCGCCGCGATATCGAGGCTTCGCGTGGCGCCAAGGATCGGGCATACATCTTGCGCGCTATCGCTTTGCAGCGATACCTCGAAATCGCGGCGAGGCTGACCATCGCCAACAGCAGAGGCAAGCTCGGATGGGCCTTCGGAACGGTGGCCCTGGCCGCCGCCAAGTGCATCGAGAACATGGAGCTGGGCCACAACATCAGCCACGGTCAATGGGATTGGATGAACGACCCGGAAATCCACTCCAGTACGTGGGAGTGGGACATGGCCGGTCTGATGTCGCAGTGGCGGCACTCCCACAACTATCGGCACCACGTCTTCGCGAACATTGTCGGCGTTGACGACGACCTCGGATTCGGCATCATGCGAGTGACTCGAGACGAGAAGTGGCGGCCGAGCGATTTGGTGCAGCCGTTGCGCTCGGTGCTGCTGGCGCTCGCCTTCGAATGGGGCGTCGCGTTGCACGGCTTGTATTCGGTGCAGGAGCGCGAGACGACGGCGGCTGGCAAATCGGCGCACACCAAAGCCCTCCGCCGCAAGGTGGCTCGCCAGGTCGGCAAAGACTATGTTCTGTTCCCTGCGCTGAGTCGGCGGCGGTGGCGCCGCACCCTGGGGGCCAACGTGGTCGCCAACGGCCTGCGCAATGTATGGGCGTATCTCGTCATCGTCTGCGGTCACTTCGCGGACGGAGCGGAAAAGTTCACCCCGTCCGTATTGGAGGATGAGACGAAGTCCGAATGGTATCTCCGGCAAATGCTGGGCACCGCAAACTTTCACGCCGGTCCGGTGCTGGCTTTCATGAGTGGAAACCTCTGCTACCAAATCGAACACCACCTCTTCCCCGATCTGCCGAGTAATCGCTATCGCGAGATTGCCGAGCGGGTGCGCGCTTTGTGCGTCGTCTACGACCTGCCGTACACGACAGCTCCGTTGGTTGTCCAATACCTGCTCACGATGCGCACGATCTGCAAATTGGCGCTTCCGGACTGGTTACTGTTCGCCACGTCCGACGACGCCCCAGAGACAGCGTCGGAGAACGGGTTTCGGAACGCCGCGAGACGAGCGCGTCTATCGGACGGGGTCGAAGATGTGAAGCACCGCGGATTGGCAACAGCAATCCTCAAGCCATCTGCGCGCGCTCGAATTACGTTGCAGCGCAACGCAATGATCTGGTGAATTGAGCGCTCGCGACTACTCTCGTACCTGGCGATTGACGAGGCCCGTAACGTACCGGGAATCGATCTCCTCGCCGCCGTCGCCGTAATAGACGCGATGGGGCCCGCTCGCTGTGTCGTCGGCTGTGCGCGTCACTTTGAGCCACCTGCCAGACGTCGGATCTTGGAGCATGTCACCCTCCCGGATCTCCGACAGCGGCACTTTCTCTATTGCGTGTTCCGAACTCATGGCTCTCCCGAGATGGTCATGGTCGTGGGCTGCGTCCGCCTTCCGGGCGATGTCCCGGGCAGATCACCTTGAGGATTCTCCTCCTCGACCGCACAGGTCAAATGACAGTCTTCCGGGCCGGCGAGCTGCGTCGGCCAGCGCCGCCGGATCGCGCTCGTAATACGCTCCAACTAGTGAAAGGGTGGGTGGATGACGTCTTCGACGAGCCATCCGGGCACTGACGCGGCCGCCTGGCCCCTGTTCGGCTGAATGTGGCAATTCACGAGCAATTGCGCGCCGCGGTCGACGGCCGGCGCGGGGCAGAGGCCGCGGACCGTCTGTGCGAGGCCTGTGTCGTTCTGCTCGATGTCGACGCGGCCGCGATCTCCATTGTGTTCGACGGCGCGAGCAGCGGAACCCTTGGAGCCAGCGGCGAACCTGCCCGCATGTATGACGAACTCCAGTTCATCCTCGGGGAGGGCCCGTGCCTGGAGTCTGTCGCCCGGCGGAATCCGGTTCTGGTCGTCGACCTCGCCGATCCCGAGGAGGCTCGCTGGCCCGCGTACGGGCCCGCCATGCTTGCCAACCAGATCAGAGGCGTCTACGCCCTACCGGTCGTCGTGGCCGGGCAATTTGTCGGCGCGCTCGACCTCTTCCGCGCACAGCCGGGTCCGCTGCCGGGCGACGACCTGACCAGTGCTGTCGCTGCCGCAGAGCTCGCAGGCATCCCGCTGCTCGATCTCCTGGACACCGACCTGCAGGCCGCCGTCGCAGACCCTAATAGCAGTGCCTGGGCCGAACTCAACGCGTTGAGCCGCGCAGAGGTCAGCCAGGCCACCGGCATGCTCGTCGCTCAGCTGGAGATTGAGCCGGCCGAGGCCCTGGTCCGGCTGCGCGCCCATGCTTACGCCACCGGCCGCAGCGCCACCGACGTCGCCCGCGACATCCTCGACCGCCGCCTGCGGCTCGAGGCCGACTGATGTGCGCCTGGCGGACTCGACAGTCCAGGAAGAAGGAGGGCGAAGTGACTGACACCCCTCGTGAAACCCGCGTACTCGACGCCGTCGTCTCGCTCGTCGACAGCCTGCTCGACGACTTCGACGTCGTTGAGCTGCTGACCGTGCTCACGGAGCGCTGTGCTGAGCTGCTTGACATCGAGGCCGCGGGATTTCTGCTCGCCGACCCGCTGAACCAGCTCCGCCTGCTGGCCGCGACCTCGGAGCAGGCCCGCGAACTCGAGCTCTTCCAGCTACAAGCCGACGAAGGCCCATGCTTGGATTGCTATGCCACCGGCCAACCGGTCTCGGTCGCCGACATCCAAGGGGCAATAGAGCGGTGGCCGCGGTTCGTCCCCGCCGCCGTTGGGGCCGGCTTCGCCTCCGTGCACGCCGTCCCGATGCGGGCCGCCGGCATCGTGTTGGGCGCGCTCAACTTGTTCGGCACCCGCCCCGGCGAGCTCACCCAAGCCGATCTGCTCGTTGGCCAGACCCTGGCGCACATCGCATGTGTCGCGATCCTCCAGGAACACGCACCCACACCCTCCGTCGTCATGCCGCATCTACGCTCCGCGCTGAACAGCCGCGTCATCGTCGAGCAGGCCAAGGGCTTCCTCCGCGAGATGCTGAATGTATCCGTGGAGGAAGCGTTCCATCTGTTGCGGACCTACGCGCGGGCCCACGGCGAACACTTGACCTACGTTTCCCGCAGATTGATGACCGATCGGTATTCCCGCCCGATACTTGTGGCGGAGTTGGCTGACCTCCTGGCCGCGCGACCGCACTAGCGGTTTCAGCGGAGCCGCGCGCGGGCTCGCCGCGCGGCCTCCTCGACCAGTCGTGCGGCGACGACGTGCAGCTTGACATTTTCGGTTTGGCTGATCTGGGCGAGGCGTTGGAAGGCCTCATCCGCGTCACTGCCCGACCGGCTGCGGATGATGCCGATCGCCTGGTCGATCACCGATCGGCTGTCCAATGCGCGCTGCAATCGCAGGGTCCGGTCATGCGCGTTGGACAGCAACTGTGCGTTGTATACCGACACAGCGGCGGGCCTGGCGAATTGGGATCCTAACTGCACAGCGTGATCGGCAAACGCGTCGCGGCTTTTGGCATAGGCATTGATCGAGCCGATCAGCTGATCGCCCACGATCAGCGGCAACGCGAGCGCCGAGTGCATACGCATGCGGGCCACCCGGCCGCCGAAGTGCGGCCAACGGCTGTCACTGCCCAGCGATCCGCTTACTGTGGGGCGGCGTGACTCCATGCAGGTGATGCATGGACCCTCGCGCAGTTCGTTGTATTGAACTGTGTCGATCTCGTGGACAAGTAGCGCGGTCGCCGCCCAGGTGTGGACGCTGGACATGCCGTGCTGGGGATCGATCAATGCGACGCCCGCACCGTCGGCGCCCGGAATCGCCTGGGCCGCGAACTCCGCCACGTGCCGGAGCAGGTCGATCACCCCACGGCCGGCGGCCACAATCCCGGCCACCCCGCGCAGCCCCGCATAGAGCTCAGCCTCGTCCGCCTCCCGCTGAGTGGGGGAGAGTTCGGGCAAGGCCGGCACTGTGCGATTGGGCTGGGCGTCGAAGTCGGCCAACGTCCCCTCCTCGCGTGCACCGTTGACCACAAACTACTCTCTCCCGCGTCGGGAGAGCTCAGCCGACGAGTGCCAGCGTGTGGGCGCGCCGCAGCTTGCCCGATGGCGTCTTGGGGATCGTTCCGGGCTCGAGCACCACCACATTGCGCGGCCGGACATCGACCTCGGCAACCACCTCGTGTGCCACCTGGTGCTCGATGCGACGCACCTCGGCCGAATTCTGCCAGCTGTTCGATTCCACGGCGATCGCGAACGTCTCTCGCGCGTGTCCCGCTTCCAGGCGCACCGCCACGGCACCACCTGGCCGGACGCCCGAAACGCGTGCGGCGGCGCGTTCGATGTCGGTCGGGTAAATGTTTCGTCCGGCCATGATGATCACGTCCTTGACGCGGCCGCAGACGACGACGTGGCCAGCCTCGGTGAAATAACCCAGATCGCCGGTGTCATACCAGCCCTGATCGTCTTGTGCCGTGACGAAACCGGCCATCGTTTCGTAACCCAGCGTCACTGGCTCACCCCGCACCTCGATGACGCCGACCGCGCGGACGGGCAGAATGTTGCCGTCTTCGTCGACGATGCGCGCCTCGAGCCCCTGGAGTAGCCGTCCGAGGGTGGCCAGTCGCCGGGTTTTGCCCTTGGTCGCGGGGACGGCCCGGTGCAGAACGGCGAGCAGGTCCGCGTCGATCTCATCGATCAACAGGCCTGCGCCGCACTCAGAGAACGACACCGCCACGGTCGTCTCGGCCATACCGTAAGCCGGCAGGATCGCCTCCGGACGTAACCCGAACGGCTTGCCCGCGTCGCAAAGGTCTTCGACGTCGGCGGGTTCGACCTGCTCGGCGCCCGACAGTGCCCATCGCAGGGTGGACAGGTCGAACTGGCCAGGCTGGGCCAGCCTGCGAAGGCGTTTGGCGAACAGCGTGTAGGCGAAGTTCGGCGCCGCGGTCATGGTGCCCTTGTACTTATCGATGAGCTTGGCCCACAGCAGCGTGTCGCGCAGAAAGTCCATCGGGGTGACCTTGACGAGTTCTACGCCGAAATACATTGGCACGGTTAAGAACCCGGTCATGCCCATGTCATGGAACAGGGGTAGCCAGCTCACGATCACGTCGGTTTCGATGTCGACCTGCGCGCCGATGAACATCGCCTCGGCGTTTGAAACGACATTGCGGTGCGAGATCCGTACTGCCTTGGGTGATCCGGTAGAACCCGACGTCAGCTGAAGCAGCGCGACGTCGTCATCGTCGGTCTCGACCGGATCGATCGGGCGGCTGCCAAGTAGCTGCTCGATGATGAGCACTTGCATACCCAGCTCGGACAGCAACGGGGCCGCGGCGATGAACGGGTCCGAGATGACGACCGTTTTGGCGCCGATCATATTGATGACGGCGGTGGTCTCCTCGGCCCAGCGCGCGAGGTCGGTGCGGGGGGTGGGCTGGTGGAGCATGGTGAGGCTGGCGCCGCGCATCCAGATGCCCTGGCTGGTCGGCGCGATCTCGACCGGGGCGCCGGCCAGCACCGGGACGGCATCACCGCGGCCGACGCCGGCCGTGGCTAAGCCACCCGCGATCCGACGGGCCCGCTCGTGCACCTCGCCCCAGGTATGCCTGACGGGGCATTCCGGCTCCCCGGTGACCAGACCCATCGAACTGGACTGGGCGGTGCCGTACATGGTGTCGGTGAATTTGCTCAAGATCCTCCCTTTGGCTCCGGCCGTGCGGTTGACCCCCGAATGCGAGGGGGGGTCAGCGGCGGACACGCAGGACGCGTAAGGCGCTGAATGGGTGGGTATGAGCCGCGAAGCTCGCATCGAAATTGCAGGCGCGCCGCCACCACTGGTGCCGTTGCGCTATGAGTGCCGCCGCCCGGGAACTGAGGCTGACGATGATTGCGGCGGGAGCGCCTGCCCCTTTCAGGCCCGCACCGGATGGACCGTCACTCCGGTCGAAGCGAGGGGTCGAGCAGTTCAGACGTGATGACGATACGTACTGACTGGCAATCAGGTACCAAGGCGCGCCGAAATCGCCGCCAGCTGCGGCGGTCACCCTTGAAGTCCTGAGCACGCGACTCCGTCAATGTCGGTCCAACAGCACGACCCTGTAACTGTCGGCTATGCAGGCGGTGCGGACACGTTTCCGGCGGGGACCTCAAACAGATCGCAACCGGACGTTTCCGGGAGACTGGGGAGTCAACCGCACTACACCATACCGGAGGGGCGCACTCAGAAATCAAAACGTCGCCGGCAAACGAGTGCGGCATTTTCGGTTAGCGTCAGCTAGTCGCAGACCACAAGCGCGGAGAGCCCGCGACACGCGCCATTGCACAGTCTTCCCGCGAACGTCCTTTCCCCGCCCTGCCCTAGCCTCCTACGACGGTGCCGCCGAGCTGGACCGCTTTCTCGATATGCTGCTCCCCGGCATGACCGCAGCCCTCACCGGCCGCGACGGACAACCCCCAACCGCCGACGACGCATGCGCCGCAAGATAACTCACCGACTAAGTCCGACCCGCCAGACAGGCGTGATCGTCACGGACGTGCGGGTTCCCGCCTATCGCCCGGCCAAGACTGTCGGCTATGGGGATATGCCCACCGCCTCGACGACCTGACCGGCCTGGTGGCGTCGAGTCTCTGAGCCGCTCATAGAGGCAGCGGGGGATGATCAGCGTAGCGGTGCTGACCAGCGCAGCACGATGCCTCCGCCGGGATCCTCCGCGATGGTGAACGCGCCGCCGGCCTGCTGCGCGCGGTGATGCAAGCTGGTCAAGCCTCTACCGGTGATGTCGCCGGGGACGCCTCGACCGTTGTCGATAACCTCGATGCACACGTCGTCCTCGACCTTGACCGTCACCGCAAGTCTGGTCGCGCCGGCATGCCGGACAGCGGTGCTGACCGCTTCGCGCACAACGGCTTCAGCGTGATCGGCGAGTGTCGCATCGACAACCGACAGGGGGCCCACGAATTGAACCGTGGTCTCCAGTTGGGATCCGCAGAAGCGCGCGACTGCCGCCTCGAGCCGATGTCGCAGTCGGGTGATGCCCGGCGGTGCACCGTGCAGGTCGAAAATTGCGGTGCGAATCTCCTGAATGACGCCTTGAAGATCATCAATGCTGCCGGACAGTCTTTGCTGCACTTCAGTTGATTGCGCCCGCGGAATGGTCCCCTGCAGATCCAGTTCGACCGCAAAGATCCGTCGGATCACGTGGTCCTGCAGGTCGTCGGCGATCCTGTCGCGGTCGGCGAGAATGTCGACTTCACGCATCCGGCGCTGTGTGGACCCCAGCTGCCAGGCAAGCGCCGCCTGGTCGGTGAATGCGGCCATCATGTCGAGCTGCTCGTCGCTGAACGTCCGGGCGCCGTCACGCCGCAGCGCGACCAACACACCGACCACGGTATCGGTGGTGCGCAGCGGTAGCACCAGCGCCGGGCCGGCACGTCGGACGCCGTCGATGGCGACGTCGAAATTGTTGAGCCGTCGAGGGGTCCGCTCCACGAAGGCCTGCCCGATCGAGGTACCGGCAACGGGGATGGCATGGGCCGGCGTCGAGGCTATTGCAGCACCGGCGGTTTCCACGATCATCAGACCGGCCACTTCCGACGTGGGTATGTCGTGATCGATTGCGACGGCGACCAGTGTGATTTCTGCGCCCGTCAGCTTTAGCGCTTGCTCGGCGATGGGCCGATAAACGGTTGCGGGCATCGGCGCCGGAGGGTAGTTCGGTTCCGATCTCACGCGTGGTTTCGCCGCTTTAACAGCAGATATGGTCATTCCGATCACCTCAGATGTCTTAGTGCGCGGGGATCCAGGCCCGGTTACGCAGGTCTTGGCCGTGGGTGTTTATGTAGCGGCTGGGGTCGACGAGTTGGCTGGCCATTGTCTGCTTCAGGTAGTTGCCGGCCGCGCGCATGTCGAAGTTGCGGTTGGTTCTTCGGCAGGTGAGTCGGTGGACCAAGGTGGGATAACCATGGAAGGCGAAGATGACGTGTTTGTCGGTGGTGAACAGGGTGTCGTGGTCGCGATCGCTCAGTCCATGTGGGTGCTCGCAGGGTGACTGCAGTTTCATCAGGTCCACGACGTTTACCACGCAAATCTTCAACTCGGACAGGTGCTTCCGCAGGATCGACACCGCGCCAGCACTTCGAGGGTCGGCGTATCTCCGCAGCATGCCAGGGCCACATCCGGCAGCACAGTAGGGTGGCGAATACGCAGCCTGCTCGTTCCGTGTGACGTGATGTGGTCCCCGCCGGGAAGGACAGTCGGTCACGGGGTTCCAGCGGCCTTGATCTCGAATCCGGCAACAAGGCCGTTCGCGGGCGGCTGCCCGGGTTGAGTTGACGTGTCGGCCCCATTCGCGGAGGAAACCGGTTGGGTTGGGGAGGCGGCGGCACTTTCTCTGGTGAGGAAGGCGCCCAGTTCACCGATCGCACTCATTAGCGGCGCCGGGAACACGATGGTGGTGTTCTTCTCCACCCCGAGTTCGACAAGCGTTTGCAGGTTGCGCAGCTGTAAGGCCAACGGGTGGGCCATCATCGTGTCCGAAGCCTCACCCAACGCGGCCGCGGCCATTGATTCGCCCTCCGCCGCAATAATTTTGGCTCGCTTTTCGCGCTCGGCCTCGGCTTGCCGAGCCATCGCGCGTTTCATGCTGTCGGGCAACTGGATGTCTTTGAGCTCGACCAGCGTCACTTCGACACCCCATTCGAGTGTTGCGATGTCGAGGATCTTTCGGATATCGGCGTTGATGGTGTCGGTCTCCGACAGCGCCTGGTCAAGGGTGTGTTGGCCGACGACCTTGCGCAGCGTGGTTTGCGCGATCTGATTGATCGCGGCGTGGACGTTCTCGATGGCGATCACCGATTTCACCGCGTCGACAACCCGGAAGTAGGCGACCGCCGAAATGTCGACGCTGACGTTGTCACGGGTGATGATGCCCTGGGACTGGATCGGCATCGTCACAATCCGCAGCGATACCTTCATCAGCCGATCGATGACGGGGATGATCACGGCCAGCCCGGGGTCCTTAACACCCACCACCTTGCCGAGGCGGAACAACACACCCTTCTCGTATTGGGTCACCACTCTGATCGACAGCGCCAATACGATCAGTGCGATAAAGAGGAGTACCACAACCAGGATGATCAAGCCTTTCATGGCATGCCCTTCATCGATGTCGAGGAATCTGGCATTCGGGCCTCAGCTCGCATACGAAGCCGTTGTTGGGTGTGAGTAAGCCTGCGAGGCAGCCGCCGTCGGGATCGGGTTCGCCAGCAGGTTGGTGGGTCGACGGAAAGCAAGTGAAGTTGCCATGGTGACCTGACGCGCATTCGATCAACGGGTGTGAGGGTTCGGAGCCAATGCTCCTTGAGTTAAGCGGCGGACGGCCGAACTCATCCCGGACCAGCTGAAATTCTCAGCACTGTCGACCCTACACCCGTTTGATTGCTCGCATCGACCAACTCCCCATCAACGCCGTGCAGGGGGGCGACTCATGCACGGCAGGCGGCGGCGCGTCGAATGGCACTGGCGCGCCCGAAGTCTGCGAGCTGTCAACGCAACCAGATCACTGCTTCTACTTGTTCGAACGCGCATCGGCCTGTTGCCGCTCGCAGTCCGCGTCGACGGCCGGGCGTTACTATTACCCTGACAACCGTCTATCACGGTTGGTCCCGCGGCGAGGGTGCCGGGCTTCGCTGCGGATGTCGAGTTCCGGCAAGATCATTGGGCGCAGCTATGACCGAGTTCACCGAGGACGCCGGCGGCTCGGCGTTGGCGTCGCTGAGGGCAGCAGGCAAGCGCTGATACCGCCGATTTGCGGGCCGGCATCGACGAACTGGCCGGCTTGGTGGCGGGCAGTCTGGATTTGCCCGAGCTGCTGGCTGAGGTGTCGACGTTCGCGGTGCGCGCGATACCGGGCGCCGACGGCGCCGGGGTGACCTTGTTGGAGGTCGACCGGGTGGACAACATGGTGGAGGCGTTGGCGGCTAGCGCTCCGTTTGTCGCCGAGATCGACGAGATTCAGTACGTGACCCTCAAGGAGGGGCCCTGCATTACCGCAGCGTTGGAGCGGCGCACGGTGCGGTCTGGATCATTGGGTGGGGAGAAGATGTGGCCGCGGTTTGGTCCCCGGGTGGGGCGCTTGGGCGTGCACAGTGCACTGTCACTGCCACTGCTGCTCTCGGATCAGGTGATTGGGGCTATCAATGTCTATGCCCGCGGCAAAGACGTCTTCGATGAGCACGCCGCTGAGCTGGGGGAGCTGTTCGCCAAACCTGCGGCGGTGGCGGTGCACAATGCACAGATCCTCGCGCACGCGTTGGCGCTGACCACCCAGTTGCAGACGGCGCTGTCGACCCGCCCGGTGATCGATCAGGCGATCGGCCTGATTCGGGGACGCACCGGGCGCAGTGCCGAGGAGGCGTTCATTCAGCTGCGGACGATCAGCCAAGTCGAACACCGTAAATTGGCTGAAGTGGCCCAACACATCGTCGATGAAGCGGTGCGCCGCGCTCGCGCCCGCGCTCGACACAACCCGACGTGAGCCCGAACCATAAGGTCGACCTCCGGCCGAACCGCCGCTGCACGAAGTGACGCGCGTACGTTAGAGGGCGGGGAAACAGTCAAGGCGACGGGTCCTGGCTCGCGTCGCAGGTTCCTCACCCCGCAGGCGACTTGCCTGCTCGGTCCGGCAGGCTCGATCAGCGCTCGGGAGCGCCCAAGGGACAATCCCGTGGTGAAAATCGGAGCGGCCCTGGCCGCCGATTTGGACGTCCTCACCGCCGCCCTGGATGAGTCCGGCGCCGATGTGCTGCACACTCTGCATCAATTGGGTGTCGACGCCCAAGCCGCGGTGCCTACCTACCTCGGTATGCGCGTTACCGTCGACGGCAGTGATCCGCCGTTCACGTTCACAATCCTCGAGGACGGTGCCGTGGCCGACGATGTTCGCTCCTCCCTTCGGCTGAGGCTGCCAGGTGTCGGTGACGGCCGGGCATCGTTATCGGTTGCCCTCATCCTCTACGCGGCGACACCGGGAACATTTGTCGACCTCACCGCGGACCTGGCGTGGCTAACCGGCCGCCCGCCCAGGGACTTCGTGCTCGATCAGCACCTGCCCGGCCCAACCAGGCCGGATGCCGGGACATATCTGCGGGCGGTGTCGGTCATCAATCAGGCCATCGGCGTCCTCATCGGACGCGGCTATACCCCGGAGCAAGCTGATCGAGAACTGGACACTCGGGGCGATCGCGCGACTATCGAACGACACGCCATCGCGCAGTTCATCCTCGACACGTTCATCTCCGAAAACCCCGCCGATGCCGACCACACGGATCAGGAGCCCAACATCGGCTGAGTGCATCAACACCGCGTAAACGTCGTGGAGCGCGGTCGCGCTCAGCTGCCGCGGTGGGTGGCGTCGGCGTGGTTGCTCGCGACGGCTCATCAACGAGCGGCCCAATGCGCGCGGCGTAGCAATCCGGGTCCATCAGCGACACAGCAGCGACAACTCCGCGAGTTCGACAACGATTTCTTGCCCCTTAAGGGATCCGAATTGTGCTGGTGGCCAAGCAAACCGGGCCACACGAGGAAATCGACGCGCTCGCCCCTACGAGCGGCGGGACCAAACGCTTCCGAGCCTTTGCTGGCTGCACACCTACGGTCATCACCGCGGTACATCAGCACTCGTCGGTCAACTAGCCGCGGGTCTCCGGTGTGCTTAGTCTGCGGCGGCACACACGGGTCCGGTGCGAACAGCGGACCTTGACACAAGCGATCGCCGCGCTCGATGGTCCTGCGTTGACGGCGGTTGCACAGTCCGCCACAGCAGCGATCGGGGCCAGGAACACGTGCTATCGGTCCTGCTGGTCAGCGGTTGCCACGCTGGGAATCAGGCACGGGTCGCGAGCACCGTGGGCTGCCATAGAGGTCGGCATTAGTCGAGGTAATCGGGCCTAATCGGCGTCGCTCATCGGCGTTGTACTTGGCTTGGGATGTTGGTCCGGCGCGTGCGTCCGCTCCGGTTTCCCGTCGGGGTGAGCGTCGCTGAATCCGAACCGTTCGTGCAGCCAGACCAGAGGCTTGGGAGCCCACCAGTTCCACGTGC
Organism: uncultured Actinomycetota bacterium; assembly: GCA_963850895.1. Taxonomy (GTDB): domain Bacteria; phylum Actinomycetota; class Actinomycetes; order Mycobacteriales; family Mycobacteriaceae; genus Mycobacterium. Next base: position 116,889 of record CAWKNK010000027.1, read on the forward strand.
CCAGCAGATGCATGAATGCCGGCACCAAGACCATCCGCACCAGCGTGGCGTCAACCAACACGGCCAGCGTCAGGCCCAGGCCGAACATCCGCATGAACGACACATGCGCGGCGGTCAGCGCCGCGAAGGAGATCGACATCACCAGCGCGGCCGCCGTGATCACCCGACCGGTGCGGGCGAGACCCAGGGCGATGCTCTCGTCGTTGTCGGCGCGGGTCCGCCCCGAGGCCAGCCAGAACTCGCGGATCCGGGAAACCAGGAAAACCTCGTAGTCCATGGACAAGCCGAAGGCGATGCAGAAGAGCAGCACCGGTATGTTGGCGACCAGCGTTCCGGTGGATGTCGTTCCGAGCGCGCCCAGATGCCCGTCCTGGAATATCCACGCCATCGCGCCGAACGCGGCGGTCAGCGAGAGCACGTTGAGGATAAGTGCGCTGAGCGGTAGCACCACGCTGGCGGTGAGCAGGAATAGCAGCCCGAACATGATCATGGCGATCAGCCCCAACACCAGTGGCAGCCGCGACGTGATGGAGTCGACGCTGTCGCGGTTGATCTGCGCGGACCCGGCCATCTCGACCAGCCTGCCGCCGGGGCCGGCCACTGCGTGCAGGCGGTCGAGCTGGGCCCCCGAACTGTCGGAGAACAGCGGTGCCGCGCTGGCGACGGTCAGGAACGCACTGCCCTGTGCCTCACCGGCCGCCGCTGACGTTGGTCCGACGCGAGCACCGGCGACGAACGTACCCGTCGGAGCGGACACCGCCGTGACGTCGGGCACGCGGGACAGTTCGGCGGCGTATTGCTCCATTTCGGTGGGCGCCACGCCGTTGGCATCGGGCACGACAACGGTGACCCCGGTCGCGGAGTTGTTGGCGAAGTCGTTGCGCAATTGATCGCCCACCTGGTGGGCCGAGGCGGACCTGGGCAGCACACGGTCATCCGGCAAACCCCACCTCACGCCGAGGAAGGGCGTACCGAGCAGCACCAGCAGCGTGATGACGGCCACGCCGATCGGAGCAGCTCGGCGCATGACCACCTTCGTCGAGCGGTACCAGAACTCTTGCTCGATGGGGCGCGGGACCGGCTCCGGCCGTCTCAGTAGGCGCCGGGCGAGCTGGCGGACGTCCAGCGAGTCCAACCTGTCGCCCAAAAGCACGATGGCCGCGGGAGTCACCACCACCGCGGCCAGCGCAGCGAACCCGACGGTGGCGATACCCGCGTACGCGAACGACTTCAGGAAGTACATCGGGAACAGGATCATCGCGGCCATGGACAGCGCGACGGTGGTGGCGGAGAACAACACCGTGCGGCCCGCTGTCATCATGGTGTGTACGAGCGCATCGTCTCGGCTCGCGCCGCCGGCGAGCTCGTCGCGGAAGCGGCTGATGATCAGCAACGTGTAGTCAATCGCCAGCGCCAGGCCCATCGCGGTGCTCAGGTTGAGCGCGAAGATCGACACGTCGGTGCCCAACGCGATCAAGTGCAGTACCGCCATCGACCCCAGAATCGCCATCCCGCCGACCGCGATCGGCAACGCGGCGGCCAGCAGCCCGCTGAACACCCAAATCAACACGATGAAGCTGAGCGGAACGGCGATCACCTCCACCAGCAGCAGGTCGCGCTGCGATAGCTCGGTGATCTGCCGGTTCACCATGGCGAGCCCGCCCGAGCGGACGGTGACCCCGTCGCGGCCGTGCGCCACCTCGTCAGACAGCGTATCGGCGTATTTCTGCGCGTTTTTCTTCCCGCCGGTGATGGCGGCGACGATCAGCCCGCACTTGCCGTCCCTGCTGACGAGCTCAGTCGCAGCCTCCGGTGGCACGGTCCATGCCGAGGCCACGCTCGGGACATGCGGGGACCGGCCCAATTGACCGGCGATGTCGGTGCCTGCCGCGCGGGCCGGACCGCTGGCGAAACCATCCCGCGCACAGACGGTGATCAGCAGCTGCAGGTCCCCTTGGCCGAACTTGTCGGTCAAGAGCTGCGTCGCCTTGGCTGATTCCGAGGTCGGGTCCTGGAACCCGCCGGCGGACAGGCTCTTGGCGACGGGGATGCCGAAGATTCCCGCGGCGACCAACACCAGCGCTGCGGCTGCGATGACCCGCCGTGGTGCGGCGATGGCCAGCCATGCGATTCGTTGCAGGATGTCGCGACCTTCCGCCGATTGCTCGGGCTAGTTCGGCAACTCATCAACAATAAGTCAAGGGTTGTCAACGGATCCCTTCTACCGCGATCAACGTTTCATGGAGAGTCCTTCACCTCCCTCGTTGATGTGCGGTCGAATAGGTGCGAATAGAGGGAACGCACTTCGGATCCTGCTTAACCCTGCGCGGCAGCGTGCGGTGCAAAGTGTCTGTCGCACAGTGGAATACGATCGACGGCTTTAACGCGGTCGGGGTCGAATTGGGCCGCGCAGCAAGATTGGCGACAAGCGGTTGACGGCGCCGCGATTGGTCCACTGACCGCTGGGGCTGCCGCCGGCGGCCCGCCTACTCGCTTTCCCGGGTTCCTGGGTTAGACGGTCGTGGCTGGTCGCCGTGCTGGCCGACTGTCGATAGTGGCCGTCAGTGAAGTCGTGATACCAGGTCGTTTCTCCTGGCGCCGGCAACCCGGCCTTTCGCAGTGCGGTCGACAGTGGGCGGTAGGAGGGCGTGAGCGGGATGCGGTCAACAAGGTGGACGATGGCGGGACGCTGGTCGCGGGGGAGGCCGCCCAACGCAGTGGTCAGGGCCTCCCCGGTGAGGACGCCGTCTTTGCCAAGCATCACGGCGGCGACCGCGACGTCGTGCGTGTCGGTCGCAACGGGATAGACCACGGCCAGGTCGATCACGGTGAGGTCGCCGAGCGCGTCGCAAATCGGCTGGCAGAACACCGGTCCGCGCACCGACTGGATCACGGTGATCCTGTTGTCGACGAACCAGTAGTCGCCGTCGCTGTCGCGGCGAAACAGGTGGTCCGTGGTGATCCACGTGTCTCCCTCGGCGAATACCGAGCGCATCGACACGCTCGCGGCATCGAGTCCGGAGCGCGGCTTCGCGAGCAGCATGCCCACCTCGTCGTCCGCGCAGGGGCGCACGAAACCGTGGTCATCCACGACGAACCGGCCCGTCGCGGCGTCGTAGCCGCCGAGCCGAATCTCGGTGCTGCCCGGCAGCGGCCGACCCTTGGCCCCGATCTTCGTGCCGGCGACATTGGCCAGCACCGCGTCCCCTTCGGTGGAGGCATAGAACTCCAGCACTCGGGCCGGGGCGAATCGGTCGGTGACCTTCTGCCACAGCCCGATCGGCATTCCGGCTCCGATGAACAGGCGGATCGGATGATGCTCGGCAAGCTCGGGCGACGTCGCCTCCACCAGTTCGAGCAGCATGGCCCAGGTGTAGGACACCACCGTGACCCCGTAACGGTGGACCTCGTCGGCGAACCGGGTTGGGTCGACGCCCCGGGTCAAGGCGATGCGCGACCCGCCGGCGATCGCGCCGCCGAGGCCGACCATCAGACCCGACGGATGGTGCAGCGGGGTCAGGCAATAGATCGTGTCACCGCGGCCGAGCGCGGCGGCGGTGGCCGTGCCGTAGGCCGACAGCGCCCACCGATGATTGGTGACCTCCTTGACCACCCGGCGCCCTCCCGTCGTGCTGAAGAACACGAAGGCGAGATCACTTGCCCGGCCCGGGTTCGGCCGATACCACTGCGGCAGCTGCGCACCGGACACGTCGAGGCGGTCCAGCTCGACGACCCGGTCCGACTCAGTCCGGCAGAGGTCCGCGGTGCGGCCATGACCGAGGACGAGGGCCATGGCGCCGGTCGCGGTAGCCGCCGCCAAATGGTCTGGGTCCGTGACGATGTCGGCGACCTCGCACAGCTGGACGGCGGCGGCGAGGTCGTCATCTGGGGGTAACAGCACCGCCACCGCGCCGAGCCGCGAGAGTGCCGCGATCGCGATCACGGCGCTGGGGCTGGTGTCCATCAACACACCGATGTGCGCTCCCTGACGGATACCGACGGCGATGAGGCCGCGCACCGCGTCGTCGATACGGTGATCAACCGCCGCGTTGGTGTGGACCCGATCCTCGAAGAGGAAGCGTTCCTCCTCGGGCGCTCTGTTCGCCTGTTCGGCCATCAACCGGCCCAACGACACCCGGCTATGGGGCTGCAGCCGCCCGAGGCGGGCGAGCCGAGGCAGGGTACGCGCGGCCTCCCCTGCGATCTCCTTGCCGCTGCGCGCCGCCCCCACCGCGGCGTCGGCCAACCCCAGGCTCACGCCGATGCCCAGTTCGGCCAGCGCACCCGCCGAGTGACCGATACGCGACGACAGCCCGACAGCGCCATCGATCCCGACGCTAGGGTCGGCCTCCATCGCATGCACGCCCTCCGGCTTGGGCCCTCGACCGTCTTGCCACAGCACCCATTTACCGACGGTGGGCCACGTGTGCGTAGCGGCGGTCGATCCGACAACGAGCCCGAAGTGACCTGCCCGCAACAGCGCCTCGGACACCTCCGCGCGGGGGGCGGCCCGCAGGATTCCTCGCACGGACGCGGGTTGGCCGATGTCATCGACTTCGCCGATGAAAGCAAGGACCGGACAGGTGATTTCGGCGAGCGTGATCAACGTGCCATCGATCACGGCGCCGCCTGCCATCATGCGGTTATGGACCACGAACTGCCGTAACAGTTCGGCGACCGCGGGGCCCGACCATGCCACCCAGCCCTCCGTCTCGAGGAAGCGGCGTTGCTGTTCCCTGGGCAGCAATGCCTCTCGGTCATGGAGTTGCCGCAAGAAGTCCCACCTCGCCTGGACCGTCTTGATCGGGTCCAGAAGTTGAAACCCGGTGCGGGCCATCCACCCGGACACGGAGAGACGGTTGAAGACGTGGTCGGCGACCAGCTGGGCGCCGCGGCCCGCCAGGGCCGCGGGAATTCCGAACGGCAGCCCGCTGAGCGAATCGACGGCGCTACCGAATGTGATGACGCTGGCCAGGCCCTCGGAACGTCGGTAGGCCGCGGTTTGATAGCAGAACATGCCGCCCTGCGAGTAGCCCGCCAGATGCACCTTGCGGCCGGTGTGTGCGTGAACCGAGTCGATGATCCCGCTCAGCGCGACGACGTGGTCGCTCAACGTGCGTTCGAGCCCACCGGTTTCCCGGTCGGGCGAGCCGAAGTCCACCACCCACGGGTCCACACCGAGATCATGGAGGACGCCGACCGCGCCCTGGTCTCTGGTGACGTCGAACACGTTGGCCGACATCATCATCGGCGGCACAAGTATTACCGGCGGCCGTGACGGATCATTTGCGCCGTCGGGGAAATACCTTCGTAGCCGGTACATGTCGCACCGCTCCACGATCTGGAACGGCGACGGACGCGATCCGGTCTGAAAGCCCCCGAACCGCAGCACCTCGACACCGTTCTGCATGGTCGCAATCACTCGGTTCGCGGAACCCGCGATCAGGTCGCTACCCCAAGGCACCGCTACCACATGTCGCCATCGACACTCCCGTTGGTCACACATCAGGACCGACACTCCCGCTGATCACGCGTCCGCAGACGATCCGAGTTCAACACTACGCGCCGAGCCGTCAGCGGCGCTCGACCTGCCTGCGCCTTTGTCACCCTTGCCCCTTAAAGGCGATGAATCGGCTTGCCAAATAATGCTTTCCGGATGGCGATACAGACGAATCGGATCACTCCACGCGACGAGATTGAACGTCTTCACCCCACCGTTAGAACACCCGTCAGTGAACACGTTCTGCCGATGGCCGAAGAGCCGGCGAACAATCGCGCAGCTGGCATCGCAACAGGAGGTCCTGCGCCCTCAACCGACCACCGCGGTAGCTGCAAGCTGACACAGCCTGGCGCCGCCGCCCGGAAGCGTCAACGGCGTCGAGGGCACTTGGATGTTGGCCAGGTGTCGTGAAGGCTTCGCCAATCAGCTGCCAATCATGTAGGCTCGCGAAGTAGAGCCAGTGTCGACGCAATATCTGACAAGCGTTTTGACTGAGTGTCAGCTCGGAAAGCCAAAGTAGGCAGCGCACGCGCGAATTTGCTGCTTTCTCAATTGGCTTCTGCTTCGGTCCGGAGACTCAGTTCGGTCACCACACGACTCAACCGTCGTGATTCAGCCGCCGCCGCAACGTCGTCGCCTGTGCGACCATCGACCACCAGCAACGCCCGAAATGAGGCCACAATGAATAGCTCCGAGCACGAACAACGAGATGTCTTCGGGGGGCACGTCCTTCATCTGGGCGCCGGGTTCAAAGAGAAGGAGCGCCGGCACGTAGTGGAGGCGTTGTCGACCCTCGGGCCCCACCTGGGAAGGTGGGATCCCGATGTGGTTGTGGAGGTGTCCTTGCAGGACCGCGACGGCAAGGAGCAGCGCGTCACATTGCGCACGAGCCTGCCCGGCCTTCCGCCCCTGGTAGCGGTTGCGGATAATCTGGACGTTACCCGTGCCCTCGGCGAAGCAAAACACGAGATGATCCGGCAGATCGAACACCAGAAGTCGGAGCGAGAACCAAAGAACAACCGCCGCCTCAGGGGCGCAACGGTCCGGCATCCGAGCAAGCCCACGCGGTGAGAGATTGCCGGTTTCGCAACGTAATCAACACCGCTGCAAAGCGTTATCAACGATGCGCTACCCGGTGACAACGGCCGCACCCAACCAGCCGGCTCGCTTTTGCGGGCTAGACAGAGAAGAGATGACGCTTATCATCGAAGGACGAGTTATTGCCAACCATCCCGGCGTGAGGAGATCGACGACTGCGGCCAGCAACAGGCCGTACCTGACCGTCGGGGATGTACTTCGTGCCGGTGCGCGCCGCACCGCTGAGCGCAAAGAAAGTGCTGCGGCGGAGTCGACATGGGATTCCGAAGGCGGCGCGGCGGCTCAGCGAACGACCCATGGGGAGGCCGGGACTAGAGATCTGGTGCCGAGGGCGCGCTAGATGCCACACACTGCCGGACTAGGGGCCGCCGCGAGAGCGCGGCGGCTTTCGATTTAGCGTGATACACCGAAACATGTTGCCGCTGTTGGTCACCCGCGGCCAGGACGGCTTTTCTTGCTCAGCGGATTTTCTCAGGGATTGACGACGAATACGCTCGCTCGCAGCGTCTCTTGGACGAGATCTACCCAGATTTCACGGTCGAGTGCGGCATGACCTCCAAGGGAAGCCGCTCGAACCGTTGCTCAAAACCCCGGGACTGACTGATAATGCGCCGCCCACTAACTTAGGACGAATACCCAGTCAGCTCCGGGGTTTTCGTGTGGAATCGTTAGACGGCGGTTACTCCCACCGCCTGAGGACCTTTAGGTCCCTGGCTGATCTCGAACTGAACTCGCTGATTCTCCTCAAGGGAGCGAAAACCGTCCCCTTGGATTTCAGAATGGTGGACGAACACATCTTTTGCGCCGCCGTCAGGGGCAATAAATCCGAAACCCTTGTCGTTGTTGAACCATTTCACGGTTCCCTGCGTCATACCAACTTCTCTCTACTTTTCAAAGTGGATGCTAATTTTGATACATCCACGACCAATCGTAACACGAATCAACCACGATTAGTTGCAGAGAAGATCCGGGATCGCCTTCGGGCCCTATCGCCGTTTTCCGACGTGGACGCCCAGATGCCTTGGTAGAAATCGGATTCGGCCGTGCATGCCGATGACATCGGATGTGATCGGCCGGACACCACGACCGCGTGACGGGTTCGGCCGCGCAGGATGACCCGGACTTCTAGAGAAGCTGGGCCTCAGCGATTCTCGGAATGCAGCGTCTTGAGTGCACGCCAATGAACCGAGCGTCGCAACCCATACGACCGAACGCGAGGGTACGGGCTTATGTGCGAGTGCCCGCTTCGGCCTCGCTGGTCATAAGGAGGTTCTCGACGGTCGAGGCATTGCTCGGGCCGGCTGCGGACATCATGATGGCATGTGCCTGGGCTGGGTCAGCGTGTGGGGAAACTACCAGCAAGACCATTTTGGCGGTGTTGAGGCCGAGCACTTCGACGGTATTGATCGGCTGTCGGCGATATCCGTCGAGTCGTACCGTTCGCCCCCCGCTCACGAATTTTGCAGGCGCCTTTGCCCATTCGTTCATATTGTAGGTCACCCGGCTAATCGGCCCGAGTCGAACGGACAGCACGGACAGCAGATCTGGCAGCTCTGCCGTGAGATCCGCACTGTGCGGCCACCAAGCACCATCGACATACCCGCTCTGGGGTGACTTGGGCTTTAACCTCAAGCGCGGTGTGTGCGCCGGCGGGGCGTGCCAGCGGCCCGCATCCACATAATCAGTTTTCGGCGTCATAGCGACGCTCCCGTCTTGACCGCGAAACGGCCAATTCCTGCGAATCGGCGACGACATGGCTTGAATAGTCAGATACGAGATATCGCCGATGGTTCGTACACTACTCGGCTGGTCCAGAACTAACCACACCACCTGGTTTCGTGATCGTCCCCGGTTCGCATGTCCCCTGCGCAGGCGCTCGGCAGACCCCGAGCCAGGGATCCTGGCACCGCCAGAGCTGGCAAAATCGCCCCGCTGAGATCACCGATGCCCGCTCCATGCGCTGGCGGTAGTCCAGGTTCGATCTTCTATCGTCGCGCCCTATGCCATACCCTGGGAGATAGGTCGTGGATTCGAGCAAGTTGCGTTCTTGATCTGCTGCTAGATGGCCGTTGGTGCGCAACTGGTGTTAAGCAGTCAGCACCAGGCCGGCCGCCGTCGAAACTCGCTATGTGAACAAACGCAGCACGGCTCTTCAGCGCACGCGATGGTGACGGCAGCCGCAGCGTCGGGCAGCGTGTCACGCTGACTCGAGCACACCGACAATTCGACAACCCCGACCCGACTACCGCCGCCGCGCGCCGCCTTGGCGTCGAGCGTCGTCGCTCACGCCTTCGTTGAACTCATCGCGTTAAAGAAGCAACCGGCGCAAGAATCAACGGCTTGTCGCTGACGAAGATCGTGCGCTGGTCATGGGGTGATTCTGTTCGAATCACGGTTTTAGGGCGCGCACTCAAAGGCTCTCGAGGGAAGGGGAGGTGCACTGATGGTTACGCGACTGTCGGGGACCGACGCGCTGTCACTGCACGCACAGAGTTCGAAGATGCCTGCGCACACTCTTGCGCTGGTCATCATCGATGCGTCCGATCAGCTCAGCCACCGGCGGTTACATCAATTGGTGGCCGCGTCGCTGCCGCAACTGGCGCGCTTTCGCAGCCGACTGGTGGCCAAGCCGCTGGGTTTGGGGCAGCCCGTGTGGGCCGAGATTGACGACTATGACCCTTCTCCGCAAATTCACTGCGCAACGGTTCGCCCTCCCGGCGGACGGCGTGAATTTGCCGATCTCATCGCGGATCTCACTACCCGGCAACCGCAGTGCCGTAAACGATTGTGGGAAGCGTGGAGTATCGACGGCCTGACCGGCGGCAGGTGGGCGTTGGCGGTGAAGATGTCGCCCGCACTCAATGACGGGGCCGCAGGGGCGGCGTCGTTGTGGCCCCGCCTGCTGACTGCCGGGCCGCACGCCGACCCGGCCAACAATCTGCCGACCGAGCCGAGCTTCGGCCCGGCTCCGTCCGCTGGCGAACTCGTTACCGATGTGGTGACCGAGATCGTCGAGAACCAAATCACCGGAATGTGGATGATCGTCGAAACCATGTCCGGTGTCCTGCAGGCCGTCAATCCCCGGCTACTCCGCACGCGCGAACGGCGACCGATGACCCTGGCCGCATCGTCGATGAGCGGGCCGGTGCCACACACGGTGTTCAACGCGCCGCCGTCCAAGCGGCGCGCGGTGGCCTTCGCCTCGATCCCGCTGGCAGATGTGAAGAGGGTCAGCAACGCGTTCGGGGGCAGCGTCACCAACGTTGTTCTCGCTGCCTGCACACTGTCATTGCGCGACTGGCTGCAACGACACGACACGGTGCCCGACGGTCCCCTGCTGATGCGGATGCCGTTCGAGTTGCCGGCCACGCATCCCCCTCGGATCGGGAAGGCGTTGGCTATTGGGCGGCTTCGCATCCCGGTACACCTCGACGACCCTGTGCAGGTCCTCGCCAACCTCCATACCGCAACCGAAAGGCTGAACGCAATCCGGAGCCGCAGCAACGAAGATAGTTCTCCCACAATTGATTCGGAGATGATGGCCTCGCTCATCCCGCCGGCGGTGGCTAGCCTGGGTATGCAGCTTTACACTCGATCAGGCCTGCGGCGTCAGCTCAAGCCGACCTGTCACGGGAGCGTCTCCTCCGCTGCCGTAGAGCCGGCTCTGGCGTACTGTGCGGGCGCCAAGGTCGTCGGCGTGCATACGGTGGCGCCACTAGCCGAGGGAAGTGGGTTGAACATCGCGCTGACCTCCCGCGGTGAGGAGCTGGATGTGAGCGTGTGCGCGTGCCCCGACAATGTTCCTGCGGTCGACGATATCGCGACCGGGATCGCGCACTCCGTCGATCTTCTGGTGGCGGCCGCACAGGAATCTCCTCGCGGGCAGGGCCGTTCCGTCGTCACAGAGATGACGTCGCACCCGGCGAATCGTTCACGCGGCAGGACCTTTTAACAGGACTACCGGATGTGCCAGTTCTCGGGAACTTGGGCTGCGCGCTTGAGAGTCGGGCCGGGACTGGCGTCCAAGCAGTGTGCAGGTAGTGGTGCTGCGTGATCCGACGCTGGGGGCCGTGGAAACGCCAACCATCGCCATCGGGGACCTAGTTCCAGTTTCTTGGCCACGAGGACCGGTCCGCCCGGCGAAAGCAGAGGCGAGCCACCGTATCTTCCAGTAACTTGCCCATCATATTTTGTTTGCTGGGTCTCTGGCTCTTTCGCCTCGCCGTTGGCTAACGGCTTTAGAATGAGCCCTTTGGCGCTGGGAATGCGCCGGGCCGGGATGAGGTGGTTATGAACAACCGTGCGCGGAATCGCGCGGTCGCGTCGCTGAGAGCGGCAGTCGGCTGCGCTGCAACGATCCTCGTGGTGGCCGGGTGTACATCCTTCGTCGACGGGCAGGCTCTTTCGATGCTCAACGACCCGTTCCGGGTCGGCGGTCTGCCCGCCACGAACGGCCCCAGCGGGGTCCGCCCCAACGCGCCCGGTCCCACGGGCACGGTGGTCAACACCGACAACGGCGCGATCGACAAGTTGTCGTTGCTGTCGGTCAACGACATCGAGGAATATTGGCAGTCGGTGTACGGGCAATCGTTGAAAGGAAATTTCGTTCCGGTTGGCAAGATGGTGTCGTATAACTCCAACGAGCCGGCCAGCCCCATCGTTTGCCACAACGACACGTATAAACTCGTCAATGCCTTCTACACGTCACGTTGCAACCTGATCGCCTGGGACCGCGGGGTGTTCATGCCCGTCGCGCAACGGTATTTCGGCGACATGTCCGTCAACGGTGTGCTGGCCCACGAATTCGGCCACGCCCTGCAGAACATGGCGAATTTGGTGACCAAACGAGACCCCACGATCATGCGCGAGCAGCAGGCCGACTGCTTCGCGGGCGTCTACCTGTTCTGGGTAGCCGACGGTAAGTCGCAGCGGTTCACGCTGAGCACCGCCGACGGGCTGGACCACGTCCTGGCGGGGATCATCACCACCCGGGACCCGGTGATGGACAGCGACACCGAGAACGACGACGAACATGGATCGGCCCTGGACCGGATCAGCGCCTTCCAAATGGGTTTCACCGACGGCGCCTCGGCCTGCGCGGTGATCGACAAGAAAGAAATCGAGCAGCGCCGCGGCGACCTGCCCAACGCCCTGCGGGTCGACAGCAGCACCGGAAACCCGGAAACCGGTGAGGTCCCGATCGACCAGGACACCTTGTCGACCCTGATGGAACTCCTGGGAAAGGTGTTCTCATCGAAGAATCCGCCGGCGTTGTCCTACCAGCCCGCCGATTGCCCGGACGCCAAGGCCAGCCCGCCGGCGTCCTACTGCCCGGCCACCAACACGATCGTCATCGACCTGCCCAAGCTCGCGGCGATGGGCAAGCTCGCCGACGAGAACGAACAGACCCTGCCGCAGGGCGACGACACCGCGCTGTCGATGGTGATGTCGCGGTACGCGCTGGCCGTGCAGCACGAACGCGGGCTGGCCATGCAGAGCCCGTGGACCGCGCTGCGCACCGCGTGCCTTACCGGCGTCGTGCATCGCAAGATGGCCGAACCCATCGAGCTGTCGTCGCAGAAGCAGCTGCTGCTGACGGCCGGTGATCTCGACGAAGCGGTGGCCGGGTTGCTCACCAACCACCTCGTCGCCAGTGATGCGGACGGCACCAGCGTGCCGGCCGGTTTCACCCGGATAGCGGCGTTCCGCGGCGGCGTGGCCGGCAACATGGACGCGTGCTACTCCCGCTATCCGGGATGACCGAAGAGCCGCCGTATCAACCGATCTGGGCGAGTTTGGGTATCACTTCATCGGCGAGGCGGCGGATGAAGCCGACCGGATCGGGGTTGCCCGGGAACGGACCGGCATTGACCATCTCGACGCCGAGTTGAGCAAAACGCTCGACGGTCTTGAAGTAGCCATCGCGGTCCTCGAAGGGATTCACGAAGAGGCCCACCGTCTTGCGGATTTCGCGCGGGTCTCGGCCGGCCGTGTCGCAGTGGCGGTTCAGCACCTCGATCTTGTGCTTGAGTTCGTCGGCGTCGGTCACGGTGCTGTTCCAGATGTCGGCGTACTGCGCGACCAGGCGTAGCGTCTTCTTCTCACCATCGCCGCCGATCAGGATCGGAGGGCGCCGAATCGGTTGTGGCTCACAGATCGTCTCGGCCAACTGGTAATGCTTGCCGTGGTAGGGCCCGTCGTTGTCGCTCCACATCTGCCTGCAGATCTGCAGCGTCTCTTCGAGCATCTCGAAGCGCTGGCTCACCGGCGGATAGGGAAAGCCGAGGGCGGCGTGCTCGCGGTCGTACCAGGCCGCACCGAGCCCCAGCATCGAGCGGCCCTGCGACAAGACGTCCAGTGTGGTGACGGCCTTGGCCAGCAATCCCGGATTGCGATAGGTGACCCCAGTGACCAGCAGGCTCAGGTCGATCTTGGTGGTCTGTCCGGCTAAAAAGCCCAGTGACGTATAGCCCTCGAGGAACGGGTCCTCCGCCCGTCCCATGGCCTCCATCTGAAAGAAGTGGTCGGCCAGCGTGAACAGCGTCGCCCCGCCCTGCTCGGCGGCCTTGGCCGCGTCGGCCAGTGTCGGACCCAGCGCCGCCGGATCACCGGGTAGAAAGTCGATGAAGTGTAGTCCTAATTCCATTGCGGACCTTGCCCTCTCATTGTTCGGTCAAGCGCTCGAGCAGCGTTAACGCATCGAGGATGACGCGGCGCTCACGTTCGGAATACCGCTCGTGGAGGGCGCGAGCCAGCCACTCCTCCCGGACCTGCCGGTCGCTCTCGGCGCGTCGCCGGCCCGCCGCGGTCACCGAAATCAGTTGCCGTCGGCCGTCTTCCGGGTCGGGCGTGCGCTCGATGAGCCCTCGCTGCTCGAGGGCGGCCACTATCGTGGCCATGGACTGTGGACGTACCCGTTCTGCTCCGGCCAGGACGCTCGCCGATGAGGCCCCCTCTTTCCAGAGCCGGTTGAGCACCGCGGTCTGCGAGGGAGTCAGATCGCCATCGGTGGCGAGGTCCCTCAACTGGCGTCGCAGCCGGCTGAACATCACCCGCAAATCGCGGGCTGCCGCAGCCGCTGACTCGGCGATGCCGTCCACGACACCAGCCTAAATTAGACAGTTGAAACTGTCCAGTCCAAACTGTCTAATTGCGCCCGAGCAGCTGCAGCGCGGCGTCGACCGCCAGCGCAGCCACGTTCAGGGTCTTGGACCGCAGATCGTGTCGCGCCCCGGCGATCTCGACGACGGCGGTCGTGCCGGTGACCAGCGCGGCGGCGGCGCGCAGTTCGTCGGGCGTGCCGAAGGGGTCCGACGTCCCGTGCGTGAACACCGTAGGCACCCTGATGTCGGGCAGGTGCTCGGTGCGGGCGCGCTCCGGCTTCCCCGGCGGATGCACCGGATACGAGAACAGTGTCAGCAGGTCGACAGGCGCCTCGCGGGCGGCCACCACCATGGACGTCTGCCGACCGCCGTAGGAGTGCCCGCCGGCGATCAGCGGACCAGCAACGAGGCCGCGGCACAGCGTGATCGCCTCGACGATCCCGGCGCGGTCGGCGGCGGCCGAGCCGGACGGTGGTCCGGTGGGGCGGCGCCGTCGGTAGGGCAGGTTGTACCGGACCGCGAGCCAGCCGCGCCGCGCCCATTCGTCGCAAACCTGTTGCAGCAGCGGCGAATCCCGGTTGCCGCCAGCGCCATGGGTCAGCACCACCACTCCGGCGGCCGGGCGAGCGGGTTCGTGCGCGATGCCCGCGATCTGGTCGAGGTTCATGACAGCCGAAACAGTGGCGAGACGGGGCCGTGTCCGTGGCCGAGCGGATACGAGGCGCGCAAGCAGTCGGTCACCCATCGCTTCCCGAACCCGACCGCATCGGGCACGGTGAAACCGTGCGCGAGCGCGCAGGCGATGGCCGTGGCCAGCGTGTCGCCACCGCCGTGGTCATTGCCGCCGGGCAACCGCTCCGAATCGAATTCGTAGCAGGACGCACCGTCATAGAGCAGGTCGCAGCTGCGATCGGATGACCGGAGGTGACCGCCCTTGACCAGCGTCCACCGCGGTCCCAGCGCGTGCAGCGCCTTGGCCGCCGCCCGCTGCGACCCCGGGTCCACGACGTCGATGCCCACCAGCAGCCGCACCTCGTCGAGGTTCGGTGTCACCAGCGTGGCCAACGGAAACAGTTGGCTGCGAAGCGTATCCAGGGCCTCTGGCGCCAGCAGCGGATCCCCGTGCATGGACGCGCACACCGGATCGACGACGAGCGGAACCGTCAACCCGAGCCGGCGCCACGTGGCGGCGACGGCGGCGATGATGGTCGAAGACGCCAGCATCCCGGTCTTGGCGGCCTGGACGCCGATGTCGGTGACCACCGCATCGATCTGGGCGGCGACCACGTCGTCGGGTACCTCGTGAAAGCCCTTGACGCCCATCGTGTTCTGCACGGTGACCGCGGAGACCGCGACGCAGGCATGCACGCCCAGCAGCGCCATGGTGCGCATGTCGGCCTGAATGCCCGCGCCGCCCCCCGAGTCGGATCCGGCGATGGACAGCACGCGCAGCGGCGTGGCGCCCGGCGGTGCCAGCGGCAGGTAGCTCACTGGGTGATCGGCAGGTACACCCGGTTGCCGTGCTCGGCGAACTCGCGCGACTTCTCGGCCATGCCCTCGTTCATGACCGCCTCGATCGCCTCCTCGCTGTCGAGGCCGTGCTCGGCGGCGTAGGCCCGGACGTCAGCGGTGATCCGCATGGAGCAGAACTTGGGCCCGCACATCGAGCAGAAGTGCGCCGTCTTGGCGGGTTCGGCCGGCAGGGTCTCGTCGTGGAATTCCCTTGCGGTGTCGGGGTCCAACGACAACGCGAACTGGTCGTTCCACCGGAACTCGAACCGCGCCGTGCTCAACGCGTCGTCGCGCTCCTGGGCGCGCGGATGCCCCTTGGCCAGGTCCGCGGAGTGGGCGGCGATCTTGTAGGCGATCACCCCGTCCTTGACGTCCTTGCGGTCCGGCAGCCCCAGGTGTTCCTTGGGGGTCACGTAGCACAGCATCGCGGTGCCGGCCTGGGCGATGATCGCCGCGCCGATCGCCGACGTGATGTGGTCGTAGGCCGGCGCGATGTCGGTGGCCAGCGGGCCCAGGGTGTAGAACGGGGCCTCCTCGCACAGCTCCTCTTCCAGCCGCACGTTCTCGACGATCTTGTGCATCGGGATGTGTCCCGGTCCCTCGATCATCACCTGCGCGCCATGGGCTTTCGCGATCTTCGTCAGCTCACCCAGGGTGCGCAGCTCGGCGAACTGCGCGGCGTCGTTGGCGTCGGCGATCGAGCCGGGTCGCAGCCCGTCACCGAGCGAGAAGGTGACGTCGTAGCGGGCGAAAATGTCGCACAGCTCCTCGAAGTTGGTGTAGAGGAACGACTCCCGATGATGGGCCAGGCACCAGGCCGCCATGATCGACCCGCCCCGGGACACGATGCCGGTGACCCGCTTGGCGGTCAGCGGCACATACCGCAGCAGCACGCCGGCGTGCACGGTCATGTAGTCCACGCCCTGCTCGCACTGCTCGATCACGGTGTCCCGGTAGATCTCCCACGTCAGTTCCGTCGGGTCGCCCTTGACCTTTTCCAGCGCCTGATAGATGGGCACCGTGCCGACCGGCACGGGGGAGTTGCGCAGGATCCACTCGCGGGTTTCGTGGATGTTCTTGCCCGTCGACAGGTCCATGATGGTGTCCGCGCCCCAGCGGGTGGCCCACACCATCTTGTCGACCTCCTCGGCGATCGACGACGTCACCGCCGAGTTGCCGATGTTGGCGTTGACCTTGACGGCGAACGCCTTGCCGATGATCATCGGCTCGCTCTCGGGGTGGTTGTGGTTGGCCGGGATCACCGCGCGGCCAATCGCGACCTCGTCGCGCACCAGCTCGGCGGGCATGTCCTCGCGGGCGGCGATATATGCCATCTCGGCGGTGATGTCGCCGGCCCGGGCCCGCTGCAGCTGGGTGCCGCGGTCGCGGACCACTCCGGGTCGCGGCGGCAGGCCGGCCGTCACATCGATGACCGCGTCCGAGTCGGTGTAGGGGCCGGAGGTGTCGTAGAGGTCGAAGTGGTCCCCGGTGGACAGGTGCACGCGCCGGAACGGCACTTTGAGACAACCACCGGTGCCGGGCGCCTCTACTTCGCGGTAGACCTTGCTGCTGCCCGCGATGGGGCCGGTGGTCACGGACGCCTCGACGGCTTTGGAAAGGACATCGGTCATTTTTTCATCTCCCTACGCCGGCATTACCCGGTCAGGTTCCTACGGTCGACGGCCCCGAGCCGTCCTCTCAGCGCATTCGGCGTGCGCTCCCGCGTATTTGGATGGTCCGCACGCGACGTTACCCCCACCCCGGACCACTTGGCATGTAGGCGGACTTTTTGGCCAGGGCGGTAGCCGATGGTATCCCCCGAGTGCGAGGATGCAAACGTGCAACAGCAAGGGGGAACGGACGGGGCGGAACCCGCCGGGCCCTGCAGCCAACAGCTGAGCCCGGTTGAGGCGGTCGCCCAGTATTTGACTGTCGGCGCCTTCCGTTTCTGGTTCATCGGTGAGCGCTGGGAATGGTCCGACGAGGTGGCCAGGATGCACGGCTACGAACCGGGAACCGTCGAGCCGACGACGAAATTGTTGTTGTCACACAAGCATCCCGACGATCGTGCGCATGTCCAGGAGGTGCTCGACTACGCCCTGCAGTCGGCGGAGTCGTTCTCCAGCCGGCACCGGTTCCTCGACACCGCCGGCAAAGTGCACGACGCGATCGTCGTGGCCGACCGCATGCACGACGAGTCGGGCGCCGTGGTGGGCACCGCCGGGTATTACATCGACCTGACCAACACCTTCGACGAGACCCGGCAAGAGGTGCTCGACGAGGCCCTCCCGGACCTCTTCGAAAGCCGCGCGGCAATCGAGCAGGCCAAGGGCGTCCTGATGTACGTCTACCGGGTCAGCGCCGAGCAGGCCTTTCGCGTGCTGCAGTGGCGGTCGCAAGAGACCAACGTGAAGCTGCGATCGCTGGCCCGGCAACTGCTCGCCGAGATGACAACCCTGGAGGGCTCGACCGCCGCGCTCCAAAGTCAGTTCGATCATCTGCTGCTGACGGTGCACGAACGGATATCCGCCGAGTCCTCTGGGTAACCAGCGAAATACGCGAACGCGGCAGCCCGCAAACAGTTAGTGTTCCTAGACACTCCGAACGGCGCACGCCGCGCATCCGGATGAGCTGCGAAAGGCACTGAAGTTGTTGGCGGTGGAACACGAGTCTCTCGAGCATGCGGTAGTTGTGCGCGTCAAGGGCGGCGTCGACTCCAGTACCGTCGATGAGGTCACCGCTCACCTGACCGCCGCGCTCAAGCTGGCCGAGACACACCCGGCCCGGCTGGTCGTCGTCGACCTGCAAGCGGTCGACTTCTTCGGAAGCGCGGCGTTGAACGCCGTGCTCGAGTGCCACGACGAAGCGAAGGAAGCCGGTACGTCGGTCCGCCTGGTCGCTGACCACGACCAAGTGCTTCGTCCGATCCAGGTGACCGAACTGGACCGCATCTTCGACATCTATCCCACGCTGTCCGAGGCGCTGCAGCACAAGCGCCAGCAATGAACCCGGCGCTGCCGGCCGATCTGGCGGCCGCGGTCGGGTTGGGCGGGGAGATGGGCCGCCGATTCGCCGAATTCGACTGGGAGGCCCATCCGCTGGGCTCGCCGCAGCAATGGTCGGCCGAGGTGCGGGCGGCGGTGGCGGTCGCTCTGACCTCGCGGTTTCCCATCGTGCTCTGGTTGGGGCCCGGGAATCTGTTCTTGATGTACAACGACGCCTACGCGCAGATTCTGGGGGACAAACATCCGGCGGCCCTGGGTTGCCGCGCGGAGCAGGTGTGGTGGGAGATCTGGGAGCAGATTTCCCCGATGCTCACCAGCGTGATGGACACCGGCGTCGCGACCTGGGCCGACGACCTGATGTTGCCGCTCATGACCGGCGGCCAGTCCCAGGAGCGGTACTTCACTTTCACCTATAGCCCCATCATCGGCGGCGATGGCGCGATCACCGCCATTTTCTGCGCGGTGATCGAAACGACCGACCGGGTGTTGAGCGAGCGTCGGCTCCACTTGCTCAACGCGGTGGCGACCGCGGTGATGGACGCGCACGCCATCGACGACGCGGTGAGCAGCGCCGTCGCGGTCTGCGACGCGCAGCCGCTGGACTTGCCGTTCATCGCCGTGTACGTGGCGGGCGACGGGGAGGGGGCGCGCGACAGCACGCTGCGCGGGGCCACGCCCTCCGTCCGTCCGCTGCTGCCTGGTTCGTTGGCCGAGCTCACGGGCTGGGACACCACGCCACGTGCCCGGGCCGCACGCGTCATCGACCGGCTTGGGGACGTAATCCCGGGCATCACAGAACTTTTCGGCGAGGACTGTCCCCGGCAGGCCCTGGTATTGCCCCTTGGGGAAACCTCGACCGCCGGGGCGGTGGTGATCGGGGCGAATCCGCGGCGTCCCCTCGATTCGATGTACCGCGGGTTCTGCCAACTGCTGGCGGACCAGCTGTCCGCGGCGTTTGCCTCCGCCGTCTCCTACGAACAGCAACGGCGCCGGGCCGACGCGCTGGCCGATTTGGACCGGGCGAAAACGGTGTTCCTGACCAACGTCAGCCACGAGTTCCGCACCCCGCTGACGCTGCTGCTCGGGCCGCTCGACGATGCGCTGTCCGAAGCGGCACCGGGAAGTGTGCTGGCGGATCGGCTGAGCACGGCGGGCCGCAACGCCCGGCGCCTGCAGCGCCTGGTCGACTCGCTGCTCGACTTCTCCCGCATCGAGGCCGGCCGCGCCAACGCGAAGTTGTCGTGCACCGATGTCGGCGCGCTGACCGCCCACATAGCGTCGTCTTTCACCGAGCTCTGCCATCGGGCGGGGCTCGATCTCGTCGTGGACTGCTCCCCGGCGCTGGCCGACGTCGACCCGGGCATGTGGGAGACGATCATCCTGAACCTGCTGTCGAACGCGGTCAAATACACGCTGCGGGGCTCGATTTCGGTCGAGGTGCGTGCCGAATCCGCGCACTGCGTCGTCGCGATCCGCGACACCGGGGTGGGGATTGCCGCCGAGGACCTGGACCGCCTGTTCGACCGCTTCTACCGGGCCGAAAACCTTCGCGGCCGCAGTGTGGAGGGCACCGGAATCGGGCTCTCGCTGGTGCGCGGGCTCGTCGAGCTGCACGGCGGAACGGTGGAGATCGACAGCGAATTGGACAGCGGGACAACGGTGACCATCCGGCTGCCGCAATCTGTCGCCATGGCGGCCGATCAGTCACCCGCCGGCCCGCTGGACGAGACCAACCCGTACGTGGCGGAGGCCCGTCAATGGCTGACGCCCATCTCGAAGCCCGGGGGGTCGACGGCCGCATCCGAGAGGTCTCGCCAGTTGGTGTTGATCGCCGACGACAACGCCGACATGCGACACCATCTCGACCGGGTGTTGTCGGCCCACTGGGAGACGGTCCTTGCCGCCGACGGCGAGTCGGCGCTCGCGGCGACCCGAAACCTGCGCCCGGACGCGATCGTCACCGATGTCATGATGCCGGGCGTCGACGGCTTCGGGCTGGTGGCGGCCATCCGCGCGGACCCGGAACTGGCGGCCACGCCGGTCCTCATGCTGTCCGCGCGGGCCGGTGCGGAGGCGGTCGACGAGGGCTTATGCCAGTGGGGCCGACGACTACCTGCCCAAGCCGTTCCGATCCAAGGAGCTGGTCGACCGGGTGGAGTCGAGGCTGTCCGCGGTGGCCCGCGAGCGCGACCGCCAGCGTCCGCGCCGCGGCCTCGGATCTGGTGCAACTCGACTCCGCGCTGCAGGCCACCGACTCGGTCGCCGGGATCATGGATGCCTTGCTGGAATCCCCCTTCGGCTCCGGTGATGCCGCCACCGTCACGATCGGTGTCCTCGACGGCGAACGCCACGTCCGGTTCGAATACGCCGGCCACCTTCCCGCCGAATTGCGCGACCGCTACCACGTGACCGAACTCGACTCCCCGGTGGTGGGAGCCGACGTCGTGCGCACCGGCGAGTCGATGGTCATCACGGACACGTTCGCCCTGCCCCCGCGGTATCAGCACGCGGTGCAGGACACCGCCGGCAGCGTTCGCGCCTGCGTCGCGCATCCGTTGCGGGATCAGTCGGGTCGCGTCATCGGCGTGCTGGGCTTGCTGTGGTCCACGCCGCGTCAGTTTGACGCCGCCGAACTCGATGCGTTCAGCCGAATGGCCGAGCTCACGTCCTCGGCGCTGGACCGGGTCCGCGTCATGGCGCGCGAACACCGCATCGCCGTCGACTTTCAAGAGCATCTGCTGGATTTGGACCGTGGCTCGACCGCCGCGGTCGTGGCGGCCGTGTACCAGCCCGCGGGTGAGGCGATGCGCGTCGGGGGCGACTGGTATTCGGTCACCCCGCTGGATCGCGCCGGGCGGGTCGGGATATCGGTGGGCGACGTCGTCGGACACGGGTTGGCCGCCGCGATCGTGATGAGCAGACTGCGCGCCGCGGTGGCCGCCTCGGCCCTGACCGCGGGCGAACCGGACGCGGTGCTGGGGGCGCTGGACCGGTATGGGGCCAGCGTCGCGGGTGCGCGCTGCGCGACGGTGGCCTACGCCCTCGTCGAGACCGACCCGGACACCGGTTGCGCCACCGTCAGCTACAGCTGCGCCGGCCACCCCTATCCGTTGCTGGTTCTGCCCGACCATCGCGCGCTGTTCCTGACGTCCGGCCGGCGTCTCCCGGTCGCCATCAAGGAGCACGATGCCGAAAGCTATCCGTCCGACGCCACCGCGACGGCGAATCTGCCACCGGGCAGCCTGATCCTGCTCTACACCGACGGGCTCATCGAGCGTGCCGGCGAGACGCTCGACGACGGCCTCGGCCGGCTCAAGTCCGCTGCCGCGGAATGCGCCGACCTTCCGGTCGATTCCGTGTGTGCCGAGGTGCTGTCCCGGATGACCCCGCCCACCGGCTACCGCGACGACGTCGTCGTGCTCGCGCTGCGACCGAGCCACGAAACCCCGCGCAGCTTCGCCACCGTGGTGACGGCCGCGCCGGCTCAGATTCCCGTCGCGCGCGACCGGCTACGCGAATGGCTGGCCAGCATTGCCGTCGCCCCGAAGCGCGAACTGGACATCCTGCTGGCGACCGGCGAAGCCGTGACCAACGCGATCGAGCATGGCAGTGACGGCGAGTCGCGCCGAACGGTCTCCGTGGAGGCCTTCCTGCGCCAGCAGACGGTCGCCGTCACGGTGAGCGACACCGGCCGGTGGGTTGGCGATTCCTCGGCCAGCCTGCGCAGCCGACGGCGCGGACGCGGGCTGACCCTGATCGGTGGACTGGCCGATCACGTCGACACGGTCCGCACGCCGGGGGGCACTCGGGTCACGTTGCGGTTCGACCATGCCCTGGGGACGCTAGGCCTGATTGCTCGGCTCCACCTCACTCCGCTCCGCGACGCACCGTCGCCGAGCTAGCCTGATGCCGACTAGGCCTCTTCCATCGCCTCGCCGAGTTCTTCCAGGATCTTGTTGTGGTGGCTGCTCGCCAGCAGGTGTCCGGCGGCGATGACCACAGCAACCGGCCAGTCGATGAGTTCGAGTGCCGCCAGGGCGGCCAGACCCCCGAAGTAGGCCAACTGCTCTGGCCGGGGTATCTCCATCTGACCCGACCACCGGCAGGTTCACATGAACGTCTCGCCTTCGCGGATCTTCTGCACCGCTTCGCGCTGGGATGTCCCCCTGCGCGTCTTCTTTTCCGCCATCATTTGCCTTTCAGTAACGAAGGGTTTGCCGCCTCGCCGGGTCGTGCGGCCAACGTCGGACATATGTCGACGAGACCGACTCCGGGGGCGATCCGCTAGTTTCGTCGATCGCCTTGGTGCTGAGAGTGCCGTTACTGGAACTCTATGCGCTGCTTTGGCGCGTCGGGGTTGTGGAGATTCGGCATCCTGGTCGAGGGCTCGTCGGCCGGCGAGGGCACGTCAGGTTGTGGTGGCTGCCTGTGCGACGTGCCCCAACCTTCCGAAATACGGTTCAGACCGGCTATCGCGACGGTCGCCGCAGCAGCGGACCCCAGACCCTGCGCCCAGCCGACTGGACCCAGCGGTGTGCAGCCGAGCACTTGGCTGACCACAGGAATACTGATCAACGTTCCCATCGCCGCAAGCGAGCCCACCGCGGTGATCACAACCAGCGGGGCGTGGGAATCCAGCAGTGTTTGGCCCAATTCGGCGCCCACCAGGGCGACCAGTGCCACGGTGGATGCGCGCTGCGGACGCCCGGTCACGCTTCCCATCGCCCACGCCGCCGTCGTCGCTGCGGCCGTGGTGACGCCACGGATAGCGACAGCACGCCATAAGGCGGGCTGATCTGGGCCGCGTATGCCCGGGTCGATCGGGCCGCTGGGTTTGCTTACCGCAAGGGCGGCAGCCGGCAGCGCATCGGTCATCATGTTCACCAGCAGCAGCTGGCGAGTGTTCAGCGGAGAGGTCCCGGTGATCGCACTGCCGATGATGGCGAACAGCACCTCCCCGGCATTGCCGCCGAGCAGCACGGACACGGCCGATTGCACCCGCTGCCAGAGTTGGCGTCCTTCCTCGATGGCATGCAGTAGTCCCTCGATACGGGCATCGACCAGCACCACGTCGGCTGCCATGTGAGCCGGGTCGCTGCCTCCCGAGACGACGCCGATACCGACGGTGGCGGCCCGGATAGCAGCGGCGTCATTGGAGCCGTCTCCGACCATCGCGCACACCACGCCGGCACTCTCCAGGGTCTGAACGACTTGGACCTTGTTCTCCGGTGTCATCCGGGCGAAGATCACCCGCTCGGCCACGATGCGTTCTTGGTCTTTGCGCGACAGCGAGTCCCATTCGGAACCGCTGATCACCTGCTCGGCGGTCACCGGTAGGCCCAGCTCCGCGGCGATGGCCGTGGCGGTAATGGGATGATCGCCGGTGATGAGTTTCACGCCCACCCCTTGCTGGCGCAGATTCGCGAGCAGGCCGACCGCTTCGGCGCGTGGGGTATCGGACAGACCGAGGAACCCTGTCAGCTGTCAACCCGGCCCGGGCGTATTCGGCGATGTCATCGGGCTTTTCCTGGATCGCCTGAGCCTGAGCCGGGCTCAGCTTGCGTTGCGCGACCGCAATCACCCGCAACCCGCTGGCGGCCATTTCAGCAACCGTCTCATCCATGGTGGCGCTGACGTCCTCGCAGGCGGCCAACACGACTTCGGGCGCACCCTTGACGGTCAGCTCGCTGCCGGTGACCGAGGCCGAGAAAGACCTGCCGGAGCGGAAGGGAAGGTGAGCGGTGGCTGCGTAGTCCGGGCTCGAGGCCGCAACGGCTGAAGCCGCTTCGACGATGGCGACGTCGGTGGCGTGCACATGTGGGTCGCCGTTGGACGCCGGCGCAGCGTGCGCAGCGCAGCGCAGTACCTCCTCGCGCGCAGTACCCCGGCGCCGAGTGGACGTGCGCCACCCGCAGGCGGTTCTCGCTGAGCGTTCCGGTTTTGTCGAAGCAGACCACGTCGATACGGCCGAGCGCTTCCACCGAACGCGGAACGCGGACCAGCGCGCCGAACTTCGTCAGTCGTCGTGCCGACGCCGCTTGCGCGAGGGTCGCCACCAACGGCATCCCCTCGGGAACCGCGGCGACGGCGATGGCGATGCCGCTGGCCACCGCCTGCCGCAGAACCGTGCCCCGCAACAGCCCGAGCGCACCGACCAGTGCGCCGCCGGTCATGCTCACGGGGAAAGCCCGATTGGTGAGCTGGCTGAGCTGGTGCTGCAGACCGATGTCGGATGAATGGTCGCCGGACACCAGGTCGGCAGCGCGACGTTCTTGGGTATCGGCCCCGACGGCGGTCACCACTGCGACGCGCGGTACCTGCCACCACGGTGGTCCCGGCGTACAGCATGCAGCGGCGCTCGGCGAGGTCGGCGCCGGGCGTCGCGTCGACCTGCTTCTCCACCGAGAGCGACTCACCGGTCAGCGTCGACTCGTCAACCTCGACATCGACCTCCTCGATGACCCGGGCGTCGGCGGGCACCACTTCGTGAGTCCGCACCTCGATGACCTCGCCGGGCTGCAATTGCGCCGCGAGGACATCGGTGTACAGGCGCTCCCCGGCAGGACCGGCTACGACCTTCCTGGCCGGCGGGATCTGCTGAGCCAATAGGTGGTTCAGGCGGTTTTCGGCGCGCAGCCGCTGGCTGGCAGCCAGGACATGCAATTACCACTCAGCACCGAAAAGACCAATACCGCGTCTACCGGCGAACCAAGCACCGCACTGGCCGCCGAGCCGAGCGCCAGCACGGGAGTCAGCGGGTCGGTCAACTCGGCGCGGACGGCAGTGACGAACTGCCAGGACTGCGTTCGGGGGCGGTTCGAGCGCAGCGGCGCGCGGCTGCGGGCGGGCCGTTTCGGGGCCTTGGGCCGTCTGGGAGTCGGGCGGGGGCAAAGCCTTCCGGACGTGCTCGACCGACATCGCATGCCATTCCTCGACGGCTGCCGGGCGCGGGGCGTCCGCGTTGATGATGCCGCGTGCCAGCAGGTATCCCGACAGCAGCCCTGCCGCCGCACCGGTGGTCACCGGTCCGCGCCCTATGCCGCGGACACCAGGGATCATCAACAGCGATCCCATCGCTGTGGCGCCAGCCGATATCCCGACACCTCGCCGGGCGGCGGCCTTGGCGGCCGGGCAGTGCGTGCAGCACCCGCCAGGCGGCCGCCAGATCGGGCAGTAGCAGGTCGGCGTACCAGGGCGGTGGGCCCGCTCCGGGCTCCGGCATCATGCCCAGCGCCACGTCGGCGGACCAAATCGCTTGTGCGCCAGGTGATGACAGTACGGCCACGGTGCGGCCCGCCTCGCGCAGATCCGCCACGGCGCGGGCCAGTGCATCGTCGATGGAGCCATCTGCGGTGTCTGTCAGCGGCTTGATGTCGTCGAACGCCGGTCGCAATTCACCCAGCGAATCGTCATCGACTGAGACCAATTCGGATCCCGTCCGATGTGCCTCGGCTACCACGGCCGACGCCAGCGGATCGTGGGCGAGGGAGAAAAGCGCCTCCACTTCCGATCCCGGCTCAATGGCCGATATTCCGGGCACCGGATGCCAGCCCGGCCGTAAGCCGATTTTTTTCCAGCATCAGCTGGGCGCGCGTCCACGCCGCAGCCAGCTCGGCTTCGTGGGCACCGCGGATGCGCGCCACCCGCAAGGTGTTGGTGCACAACACCCGGGGGTCGATGACGATCGCGTCGACCCGGTCGAGGCGGCGCAGAGCCTCCGGCCGCAACGGCAGGACCGCGTGCCGATCGGCCAGTCCCTGTCCAAGCGCCGCGGCGAAGGCCTCCGGCGTGGTGCGGTTGGCCGCGGGGGTGGTCACCAGGACCGCGGGCGCGGCCATGTTCAGGTTGCGGGTCGTGGCGCCGACCAGTCCGGCGCTGATCGCTTGGATCAGCGCGAAACGATCGGCGTCGTGGTCCACCGGTCGGCCGCGCGGCGGCTTCAGCCGCGACGACGCGTCGGTGTGCGGGTGATCGGCGTGGCGGGCCAGCTCCGGCTCGTGCCGGACCCAGGCTCGCGCCTCGGCGCGGCATTCGGCGGCTTTCAGCGACTGCATCAGCAGGCCCACCGACAATGACGCCGGAGATTGCGTGGCGGTTTCTGCGGCTGCCACCGCCAGCGTCATCACGGTGTCGGTCGCGGGCCGGCCGATGCGGTTCTCGAGCAGACGGCGCAGCCAAGGTTGGTAGTCGAGCGCCACCACGCCCGCCAGGACACTGACGGGCATTCGTGGCCAGCGCAGCGCTCGGCCGGTCAGCGCTATACCCAGCCCGGCAGCGTTGGCGGCCGCGGTGACGGCCCTGGTGGCCAGCACCACGCCGTCGCCCGGCAGACTTGTCGGCGGCGCCGTGGCTTTCACGGCTTTTTTTGGGCCGCAACGCTTTTCGGCTGCATCGACGATGCGGCAGAGGTCGCGCAGCGACGTGTCCCGCGCCGCTGATGGTGACGACCACACGCGACAAGCGGGTAGTTCAGGCCGGCCGAGGCGACGCCGGGGTGGGCCAGGACTGCGTCGAGCACCGAGCGTCCGAGTTCCGTCGTCCTCGGCGCCGTCCAGTCCGCGCACCTCGATCCAGGCGCGCTCCTCGCCGCGCCAACACCGTCGGCTCAGCGTTCTGGTATTTCTTGGGGCAGGTCGCCGGAGATCGCCCGCGCGCCCTCGCGCAGCGGAATCGCGGCGATGTTGATGCCGGTCTCGACGAGCGACGGTTGTCGCCTGGAGGCCCGTCAGAGACGGCGCGCAACGGCATCGATCGTCGTATGCGAGTCGCAATGCTCAAGAGTTTTCGGACGGTTCCCGTTAGTTGGTGCTGCGCAACTCGGTGCACCCGGCCCGGCGGCCAGCCGCCTTCTTGGCCGTCGACTTGCTGGCCGCTTTCTGTGGCGCGGCCTTCTGCGGGCGCCGGTTCAACGGGTACCGCCTTGAGGCTCGCCTTCGCCGCCGAGTTGGCCGGTTCCTCCTTGCGGCTCAGCCTCTGCAACAACAGGGCGCTGCCGCCGACCGCGAGCAGCACCGGCCACTCGACCAGTCCCGCGACGCCCAGCGCGCCGAAGGCCACAGCGGCCGCCGGCGCCGAGTGACTGCCGCTGCTCATTCCTTTCTTGACGCCCTCGGCGGCTCCGGTGACGCCGCCGATGACTCCGTTGACCGCCGCGCCACCCACAGCGCCGGCGGCCGCGGCCGTCGTGGTCGCCACACGACTCACCGCTTGACCGACGCCTCGGACCGCTCCGCCGATGACACTCATGCTGACTCCCTGGCTTTCCTGCCCTTGCCGCGAACCCGCGTCACCAGCGGGGTGGACCCGCTGAACGCATCGTTAACAGCAAAACAACTGTTTCTGCTTCTAACAAAATCAAAGCCTGCCACCTTGCAAACGCGCAGACAACGAGCAGCCGCATTTAATTTGCCTGAGCTTAACCTGGTAATGGGTGTGGCGCGAACGCAGTAAACGCGATTTAGCCGCGCCTTATATCGATCTGCACCGGCGCGTGATCGCTGGCGGCCTTTCCCTTGCGCTCCTCGCGAACGATCTGGGCGTCCGTCACGCGGTCGGCCAATGCCGGGGAGGCGAGGATGAAATCGATGCGCATGCCTTGCCGCTTCGGGAACCGCAGCTGGGTGTAGTCCCAGTAGGTGTACACGCCCGGGCCGGGCGCGAAAGGCCTTACCACATCCGCGAATTGGGCGTCGACGATGGCGCCGAACGCGCGGCGCTCCGGCTCGGAGACATGGGTGGCGCCGGCATAGAATTCGGTGCTCCAGACGTCTTCGTCTGTCGGGGCGATGTTCCAGTCGCCGGCCAGCGCGATCTGTGCGGCGGGATCGTCGCGCAACCAGCCGGCGGCCGTATCACGCAGCGCGGCAAGCCATTCCAGCTTGTATGTGTAGTGCGGATCGCCCAGCGCGCGGCCGTTGGGCACGTAGAGGCTCCAGACCCGGATCCCGCCGCAGGTGGCGCCCAGCGCGCGGGCTTCGGCCGTCGCGGCAACCTCGGGCTTGCTGCTCCAGCTGGGTTGGCCGTCGAAGCCGATCTGCACATCGTCGAGGCCCACTCGCGAGGCGATCGCCACGCCGTTCCACTGATTGAAGCCGACATGCGCCACCTCGTAGCCGAGTTCGAACAATGGCAGGGTGGGGAATTGGCTGTCGGAACACTTGGTCTCCTGCATGGCCAGCACGTCGACATCGGCGCGGGCCAACCAGTCGACGACGCGGGGCAGGCGGCTGCGAATCGAATTCACGTTCCAGGTGGCCAGCCGCAGCAGGTCGCCGCCATCAACCACGCCGTCGGGCATGGCTAGACCGTATCCCAGGCGAATGACCGGGCTTCGAAGTAGCGGCGACGATGGTGCACCCGGAAGCCCAGCGCGTCGGCGAGCGCCGTCGCGCCGGTGCCGGGGACGACGAGGTAGCCGCGGGTCGCGCCGTGCGCGGCGGCGCAGGCCAACAGCGCTTCGCAGGTGGCCGTCGTGGCTGGGTCATCGGCGGCTCGCGTTGCCGACAGGCCCACCCACCGCGTGCCGTCGGGCGCGTCGGTCACCGCCGCGCGCGCGACCGCCGCGCCGGAGTGGATGCCGAACATCAGCTCGCCGTCGATGACGTCCATGCGAGCCGACAGGGTGATGGACGGGTCGGGTTCGGCCGAGTCCGAAGCGGAGACGTCGCGCACCAAAACGCGTTCCGTGTGTTCGCCGCTCAGCCCCGGCGGCACCGCCAACAAGCGGTCCGGAATCGCCAGTCGCGGTGTCAGGCCCCGACGCTCATACCACGCCGCGATCGCTGCAACGGTGTCGGCACGGGCCGAAACATCCAGTGGTACAGCGAAATTGATCCCATTCCCGGCGTGCAGTAGCCAGCCCTCGAGCCAGACCCGTTCCCCGCGGGGCCAGGCCGCGGCGGCCGCGTGCTCGAGCGCCCGGATTTCGGACGTGCGTACCGGCGCGTCGGTCAGCACCCGCAGCGCGACCACGTCGTCGGCCGCCACTTCGACGACCGCGCCCGTCTTGGTCCGAACCCGCACCACCGGGTCGACAGCCAGCAGGTGTCCCACCGCATCGGTCAGCGGCGGGACCGAGCCGGCGGGGCGCCGGTAGCGAAGCGTCACCCGCGTGCCCAAGTCCGGCCACGAGAACATCAGTGACCGAAGGGGTCCGGGCCTTCGCCCGGCAGCCATGACAGGCCGGGTACGCCCCACCCGTGCGCCTTGACGGCGCGTTTCGCGCTGCGGGCGTGGCGACCGACCAGACGGTCCAGGTACAGAAAGCCATCCAGGTGCCCGGTTTCGTGCTGCAGCATGCGCGCGAACAAACCGCTGCCCTCGAGCTCGACCGGCTGGCCGTCGGCATCCAGACCGGTGACCCGCGCCCAGGTGGCGCGGCCGGTGGGAAAGGACTCGCCGGGCACCGAGAGGCAACCCTCGTCATCGGTGTCCGGATCGGGCATGGTCTCCGGTATTTCGGAGGTTTCCAGCACCGGGTTGACGACCACGCCGCGGCGGCGGTCGGTCCTGCCGCGGTCGTCGGCGCAGTCGTAGACGAACACGCGCAACCCGACCCCGATCTGGTTGGCGGCCAGGCCGACTCCGTGCGCGGCGTCCATGGTGTCGTACATGTTCGCGATCAACTCCGGCAGGTCCGCCGGCAGCGACCCGTCGGCGCCGACGGGCACCGGCTGCGTCGGGGTGTGCAAGACCGGATCTCCCACGATCCGGATCGGTAGGACGGCCATGGTCGGCTAAGCTACCTCACGCGCGTGCGCGTCGAAGCCGGCGATCGTCAGTGCGGGCAATCTGAGGCAATCGGCCGACTCGCGGGTCTGGATGACGGCTTGAGGGTTTGGGGCGTGGTTCAATATTCGCCGAAACACGCCCTCAGGTAAGTCAAGTCATTAGAGCAGCCGAGAATTCGCCGGAAGGGTCCAGGGGAAGCTATATGGACAGCGCCATGGCGCGGGCAAATCGATCGGGGGATGATGCTGAGATCGCAGATGGGCTCACCCGCCGCGAACACGACATCCTCGCCTTCGAACGTCAGTGGTGGAAATTCGCGGGCGTAAAAGAAGAAGCAATCAAAGAGCTGTTCTCGATGTCCGCGACGCGCTACTACCAGGTGCTCAACGCCCTCGTCGATCGGCCCGAGGCGCTTGCCGCCGACCCGATGCTGGTGAAGCGGTTGCGGCGGCTGCGTGCCAGCCGCCAGAAGGCGCGGGCGGCGCGGCGCCTCGGCTTCGAGGTGACCTGACTCGCTACAGTGGGCTCGATGAAAGAGCGCGTCCCCGACTCCACGGGGCTTCCCCTGCGGGCGATGGTGATGGTGCTGTTGTTCCTTGGGGTCGTTTTCCTGCTGCTCGGCTGGCAGGCGCTGGGTTCGTCCGGCAGCTCCGACGACGACTCGGCGTCGGCGGTCTCCACGGCCACCGCCACCAGCTCGTCGTCCACGCCGACGAGCACTAAGCCCGCGGGGAACCAGTCCGAGGTGCAGGTGTACAACATCTCGGCGAAAGAGGGCGTCGGCGCCCGCACCAAGGATCAGCTCACGGCCGCCGGTTTCAAGGTCACCAAAGTCGACAACCTGACCGTTCCCGACGTGTCGGCCACCACGGTGTATTACACCGACGCCGACGACGAGCACGCGACCGCCGACGCGGTGGGCAAAAACCTGGGCGCGCCCGTCGAACCGCGTATCCCCGCCCTCAGCGGCCAACCGCCCGGGGTCATCGTCCTCGTTACGGGCTGACGCTGAAGCGGCTAGGCTTCCGCTATGCCTCAGCTCGCCGGTCACCGCACTGCCGCCGTCACCGTTTCCGCGCTTTCCGCAGCCACTTCCGTCGCCCTGCTGGGCGCGTGCTCGGTGCCCCAACACGCCTCGACCTCACCGGGCACCACCCCGGCGGTCTGGACCGGGTCGCCGGCGCCTACGGGAACCGGGACCCCGGAGGGCGGGCCCGTCGCCGCTCCGCAGGGGCAGAACATCACCACCCACCTGAAGGCACCCGACGGCACCCAGGTCGCGACCGCGACGTTCCAGTTCAACAACGGCTACGCCACCATCACCATCGAGACGACCGCCAACGGGGTGCTGACGCCCGGCTTCCACGGGGTGCACATCCACAAGGTCGGCAAGTGCGAGCCCAACTCCGTCGCCCCGACCGGCGGCGCGCCGGGCGATTTCCTGTCCGCCGCTGGGCACTTCCAAACGCCCGGGCACGCCGCCGAGCCCGCCAGCGGTGACCTGACCTCGCTTCAGGTGCGCAAGGACGGGTCGGCGATGATGATGACCACCACGGACGCGTTCGCCATGGACGACCTGCTCACCGGCGAGAAGACCGCGATCATCATTCACGCCGGCGCCGACAACTTCGCCAATATCCCGCCGGAGCGTTACAACCAGAGCAACGGAACCCCGGGCCCCGACCAGATGACGATGAGCACCGGTGACGCCGGCAAGCGGGTCGCGTGCGGTGTGATCGGTGCCGGCTAACAGGGCCCCCAAGAAGGTCGAGTCGCGCATCGATTTCGCCCGTTCACCGAGGCCGACCCTCGGCGTGGAATGGGAGTTCGCGCTCGTCGACGCGCAGACCCGCGACCTGAGTAACGAAGCCACCGCGGTAATCGCCGAGATCGGCGAAAATCCGCGCGTGCACAAGGAGTTGCTGCGCAACACGGTCGAAGTCGTCAGCGGTGTCTGCAATTCCACCGGAGAGGCGATGGAGGATCTGCGGCAAACGTTGGGGCCCGCGCACCGCATCGTCCGGGACCGGGGAATGGAGCTCTTCTGTGCCGGCGCACACCCGTTCGGGCAGTGGTCCACCCAGAAGCTCACCGATGCGCCCCGGTACGCCGAGCTGATCAAGCGCACCCAATGGTGGGGACGACAGATGTTGATCTGGGGGGTGCACGTGCACGTCGGAATCTCCTCGGCGCACAAGGTGATGCCGATCATGACGTCGTTGTTGAAGTACTACCCGCACCTGTTGGCGCTGTCGGCATCTTCGCCGTGGTGGACTGGCGTGGACACGGGGTACGCCAGCAACCGCGCGATGATGTTCCAGCAGTTGCCCACCGCCGGCTTGCCCTTTCAATTCCAGACCTGGGCCGAGTTCGAAGGGTTCGTCTACGACCAGAAGAAGACCGGCATCATCGATCATGTCGACGAAGTCCGTTGGGACATCAGGCCTTCACCGCACTTGGGCACCCTCGAGGTACGGGTCTGCGATGGCGTGTCCAACCTGCGTGAGCTGGGTGCGCTGGTGGCGCTGACGCATTGCCTGGTGGTTGACCTGGACCGCAGGCTGGAAGCCGACGAGACGCTGCCGACCATGCCGCCGTGGCATAACCAGGAAAACAAGTGGCGCGCCGCCCGCTACGGGCTGGACGCGATCATCATCCAGGACGCCGACAGCAACGAGCGGCTCGTCACCGAGGATCTCGACGACGTGCTGAACCGGCTTGAGCCCGTCGCGAAATCGTTGAATTGCGTCGACGAGCTGGCCGCGGTGGCCGAGATCCCCAGGCGGGGCGCCTCTTATCAGCGGCAGCGACGGGTGGCCGAGGAACACGACGGCGACCTGCGGACGGTCGTCGACGCGCTGGTGGCCGAGCTGGAAATCTGATGCCCGACTTCGAATCTTTTGTAGAACCGCTTGAGCTGGCGATGTTTCCGCTGGAGTCGGCGCTGCTGCCCGACCAGGACCTGCCGTTGCGGATCTTCGAGCCGCGGTACGGCGCGCTGGTCCGGCATTGCCTGGACACCGGCGATCCGTTCGGCGTGGTGCTGATCTCGCGGGGCCGCGAGGTCGGCGGCGGTGACTCCCGTTGTGATGTCGGCATTTTGTCCAGGATCACCGAATGCGTGGATCAGGGCGCGGGCCGGTACTCCATGCACTGCCGGACCGGGGAGCGGATCCGGGTGTCCGAATGGCTGCCCGACGATCCCTACCCGCGGGCAACCGTGACGCTGTGGCCCGACGAGCCGGGCGATCCGGTCACCCCGGCCCAGCTGCTCGAGGTCGAGGACCGGGTGATGGCCCTCTTCGAGCGGATCGCCGACGCGCGAGGCGTGGCGCTGCCGGACCGCGCGGCGCTCTTGGGCGAGCCCACGGAAGGCGGTCCCGGACGACGCCTGTACACGTTGGCGTCCCGCCTCCCCATCGGCGCGGCCGACCGATACACGGTCCTGTCGGCCCCGTCGGCGGCCGAGCGCCTCGCCGCGCTCCGCGAGGCCGTGGACGCGGTCGCCGAGGTGGTGGAGTTCCAGCTCTCCGAATAGCACTGTCCGACAGGGGATTAGATGAAGGTACATCTGCAGGTCGACGGTTCACCGGTGCACGCGGCGGCGAGCGCCGCCGACATCGCCGCGACAGGCGCCGACGGCCTGTTCACCTTCGAGGGCCAGCACGACGTGTTCTTCCCGCTGATCGTCGCCGCCGGCGCGACGGGTCTGGACCTGATGACCAACGTGGCGATCGCCCCTCCGCGCAGCCCGCTGCACCTGGCGCATGCCGCCTACGACCTACAGCTCTATAGCGGCGGCCGGTTCCGGCTCGGCCTGGGATCGCAGGTGAAGGCCCACATCGAAAAGCGTTACGGGAGTAAGTGGGAGCGGCCCGCGGCGCGGATGGCCGAAACCGTCGCGGCGATCAAGGCGATCTTCGCGGCGTGGGAAGGCCAGTGCCGCATGGACTTTCGCGGCGAGTTCTTCACCCACACCATCATGGCGCCCAACTTCAATCCCGGGCCCAACCCGTTCGGGCCGCCGCCGGTGCTGCTGGGCGCTTTGGGGCCGGTGATGACGCGCACCGCCGCGGAAGTTGCCGACGGGCTGCTGGTGATGCCGTTCAACAGCGCCCGCCACTTCGCCGAACGCACCATCCCCGCGGTCGCCGACGGGCTGCGGCGCGCCGGGCGACCCTCCGACGGGTTCCAGATCATCGCGCAGGCCATGGTCGCCGTCGGCCGCGACGAGGCCGACCTGGCGGCCGCGATCGACGGTGTGGCGGCACTGATTTCGTTCTACGGCTCGACTCCGGCCTATCTGCCGGTGCTCGAGGTCGAGGGGTGTGCCGACGTTCAGCCCGAGCTCAACGCGCTGTCCAAGCAGGGCCGCTTCGCCGAGATGCGCCGGCTGATCGGCGACGAGGTGGTGGCGCGGATCGGGATCGTCGGCACGCCCGAGGAATGCGCGCGGCAGATCGCCGCCCGGTTCGGAGAGCACGCCGCCGAGGTGTGCTGCTACTTCCCGGGCTACACGCCGAGCGCCGCGGACATCGCCGACCTGATCGGCGCCCTGCACCGCACCCCGGCCCTGCGATGAGCCCCTTGACGGTCGACGTCGACGCGGGCGTGGCGGTGCTCACGCTCAATCGGCCCGAGCAGCTCAACGCCTACACCGCCGAGATGGGCGCGCTGCTGAGCCGGGCATACTCCGAATGCGACGGCGACGACGACGTCCGGGCCATCGTCGTGACCGGAGCGGGCCGCGCGTTCTGTGCCGGAGCGGACTTCTCCGGCGACACAAGCCCATTCGACGCCCCGGCCGACGAGTTCTCGGCGTCACCGATCGCCCCCGCCGCGTTCGAGTTGCGCAAGCCGGTGATCGCCGCCGTCAACGGCCACGCGATCGGCATCGGCCTGACCATCGCGTTGCAGGCGGACCTGCGTGTCGTCGCCGACGACGCCAAATACGGTGTGGTGCAAGTCCGCCGGGGAGTGATACCCGACTGCATGTCGCACTGGACGTTGGCGCGGCTGACCACGTTGGGGGTGGCCGCGGACATACTGCTCACCGGGCGAACCTTCGGCGGGGCCGAGGCGGTGGCGCTCGGCATCGCAAACCGGGCCCTGCCCGCCGACCGGGTGCTCGACCACGCGGTGGAGGTGGCCCGCGACATCGCGGTCAACGTGGCGCCGATGTCGGCGGCGCTGTGCAAGCGGCTGCTGTGGGACACCGCGATCAACAACTACACCCCGCAGCAGGTCGCCGCTCTGGAAACGCGGCTGCACCAACGTGTGATGGGCACCGCCGACGCGCGCGAAGGGGTCGCCGCCTTCCTGGAGCGCCGGCCGCCGTCATTCACGTCGCGGCTTTCCCGCGAGTGGACAGCGCTGCCCGAGCCATGACCGCGCGTTAGCCACCATGCCCAGACCGCTGATCCCTGTGCAGGACATCTACGACCCCGCGCTGGCGTTGCTGCATTGCCAAGGCGCCGGCGCACTGGCCGCCCGGCGGCTGGCCGCGGACCTGAAGATTTCAACGCGCACGCCGTATCAGCAAGTGGGGACCCGCGACCAGCTCATCCGACAGCTGGTCGCACAACACTTTGCTCGCCTGCGCCTCGACTTCCGCGAGCACGAGACGTGGGAAGCCACGGCCGACTACGTCGACGAGCGGATGAAAGCCACCATGCGCCAGGGCATTCAGCGGGCGTTGGCGCGAGAGTGCTGCCGGTCGCTGGTCACGGTGACGATCAACTACGCCTCGTCGAGGTGCGGGCGCTGCGGGAGCCGGCACTCGCCGCAAAGCGCGGTGGAGACGGCAAGATCGCCGAGGACTTCCCGACGGCTATCCGCCGGATCTTGGCCGGCGTGCGGGCCGAGGCGGCCGGCTAACGCCCACGGCCAGCAACTCGGCCAGCGCGACACCGAGGTTGTGCATGCTGGTCTGCAGCGAATACGTCCGGTCGACCGTCCAGTTGAGGATGCCCCCGGACAGTGCACCAACGATGATGTCGGCCAGGGTTTCCGGGTCGTGCCGCGCGCCGATCTCACCGCGTGCGATCCCGTCCTTGACCAGCTCGACAAAGGTGTCGTGCAGGTTCGACCCACGCTGGATGCCGTAGCCGCTGGTGGCCAGCATTTCGCCGATTAGCTCGCGGTAGGTGTCGCCCGATTCGACCAGCGTCGCGGCAATGTCGTCGAACACGCCGACGAGTCGTGCCGGGATCGCTTCGTCGGCGCGGTTGAAGACGACGTCGTGCAGATTGACCAGTCGTCGCTGCGCCAACGCGCGCACCATGTCCTGCCGGGTGGTGAAGTGGTTGAAGAACGTTCGATTGGCGACGTCAGCGCGCTCGCAGATCTGCTCGATGGTGGTGGCCGCCACTCCCTGGTGCAGAAACAGATCGAAGGCGGCGGTGAGAATCTTCTCACGCACCTCGATCTTGCGTCGTTGGTGCCGATTCATTGTGCCGCACAGAGCTTCTCGGAAAGGGCCCACCAGTCGGCCGCACGCTGGCTCGTCGCGAGCGTAGGACGCGACCGCGTCGCTGACCCCGCAGTCTTCGAGATACAGCCCACCCCGGTCGGCCAGCTCCGGGCTGACCGCGGCCCACACCTGGGTGGCCGCACCGTGCTCGGGCGTGGTGAAGTCGAGGAACCCGTCGGTCGGGTCGCCGCGAGCCGCGGTGGTGGCGGCGGCCAATTTGCGTAGCTCGGAGAAGTCGGCGCGGGACATGTACCGCGCTAGCGAAGTGGCTACGGTGCCGGGATGGACGGCGTAGGCACGGATTCCCGAGGTCACGCAGGCGCCGGTCGGCTTCCATGGCGTGCAGGATGTTCGCCGTTTTGGACGCGCCGTAGGCGACGAACTTGTCGTATTCGCGGCGCTCCCAGTTGGGGTCGTCGAAGTCGACGTCACCCATGGCGTGGCCTCCGGAGGAGAGGGCGACGATCCGGGCCTTGCCCGGCGGCGGCGAGTTGCGGGACGAGGAGCCGGGTGAGTTCGAAGTGCCCGAAATGGTTGGTGCCGATCTGAATCTCGAATCCATCGCGCGTCCTGCCGAAGGGCGTGAACATGACTCCGGCGTTGTTCATCAAAACATCGATGGCCGGCGCGATGTCGCCGATTGCGCTCGCCGCCGCCCGGACTCTGGCCAGCGCGGTGAGGTCGAGCTCGACGGTCGAGGTTTGCGCGCCCGGCACTTCGGTCGCTATCCACTGGGCCGTCTCGACGCCAGGGCATCGGGGTTGCGGGCGGCCAGGACGACGTGCGCGCCCGCGGCGGCCAGTGCCCGGGCCGACTCGCGGCCCAGCCCGGAGGACGCGCCCGTGATCACACATGCCTTGCCGGACAGGTTGATTCCGTCGACGACGTCCAGCGCGGTCGGATGTTCGGTCATGCCGGTGCAGCTGCCAGAGGGGAATCACGACCTGAGGGTCACATTCCTCGTCGACGATCCACTTACACATCCGCCGGATCGGTTCGATGGCGTCCTGCGGCATGGCGATCGCCACGTTACACGCGTAGCCCAGGCTGGTCAGCCGTTGAGCGCCGAACAGCGGCAACGTGTCCCGGAGCCGGCGCTTGAGGGATTCGGGGTAGATGCCGATGGTCTGGGTGTAGGCGTTGACCGCCGCGGTCACCTTGTCGACGCTGTCCACGGGCACGATGTTGGCGATCCGTCCGGACAGCAGCGGCGAATAGTCCACGGGCTCATCAAGCTGCGAGACGACGATGGCGCCCTCGTGCCGCTCGCCGCCGATTACACGGTAGAAGTCCTCGGCCATCCGGGACGCGTCGACGTGGTCGAGCAGCTCGCGGTTGGGGTAACGCGGTGGGGTGCTGACGATCGAAGGCAGGGCGACACAGTTCTTGGTAGATCAGTTCGCCGAGCCGGTTGGCGTTGGCCAGGCCCTCGGCGTCCGTGCCGCTGAGCACGTAGATGACCCGGGCGTTGGCGCACCCTTCCTGGTTGGCCACGCCGATGTCGGTGGCAGCGCGGCGGGCCACCTCGCGCATCGTGCGTTCGTCGTCGAAGGCCTCGCGGCCGATGATCGTGGCGCTGCGTTTGGGGTCCAGCGCAATGAGTTCCAAACCGGGCTGGATGTACCGGGTTACGTGCTTGACCGACGCCAACCCGCCCCAGGCGACGATCTTCTCGATGTGGTGCGGTTGGTAGAGGGCTTCTTCGACGGCGACGATCGCCGCCCTTCCAATAGCCGACCACGAGGTGCTTGGTGATCGGGTGATCGGGGGCCACATCGGCCAGCGTGCGGGCGATAGCGATGGCGGTGAGGGGGTCGTTGGACGGCGCTTTGATGATCACGTCCGATCGGGTGATCACCGACCGCAGTATGGTCACCGCCGAGATCAACCCGCCGTTACCCGCCGGAATGTGCAAGGTCCTGGACCCGAAGGCGCGCACACGCAATTCGCGGCCGTCGCGCAGCTTGTGCGGAACCCAACCGTTGAGGTAATGCAACCCGACCTGGGTGTCGGCGATCTCGTTGACGTTGCCCCGGGAAAACAGCGGTCGCAGCACGCGATAACTGTTCTTCAGCATCTCCGCCGGCAGCACATTGGCGACCAGCGAGGCCTCGTACGCCTCCTGGAGGTAGGCGTTGGACTCGAAGTCCAGCGCGTCGCCCAGCGCCTCGAGCACATCGAGAATTTCCCCGAAGCTGAGCGCGTAGAGGTCGCTCATCTCCGCCGGGCTGCGCAGCGGCAGCCGCTCGACGTGCTTGCCCATGTCGGGTGCATGGAACTGTGCAGCGCCGACGCGGGTGTCGAACGAAACCAGGTCGTCGGTGATGACCCGGCCGCGGAGGAACAGCGGGACGGTGTAGGCGATCACAGCTCCACCCCTTTCATGAAGTTCACCGCCTCGTTGTGCACCTCTTGTGTTGCGGCACAGGTGATTCGGTCGTCTTCGACGCCCGTCTTCTCGCTGTAGCGGACGATGTCGCGCTCGAAGGCGACGCTGGCCTGTCCGCACGGGCACCGCAGGTCCCAGTCGATGGTGACTTCGTCGCCGGAGATGACGCCGCCCCAATGGGCGCGCAGCAGGATGTCGTAAACGGCTGCGCGACCGGTCTGCACCCCGGTGCGGGGGAGTGGTTCGCTCGTGGCGGGATCCAGCACGAAAGGGATGACCCACGGCGCCACGTGGTAGCGGCCTTCGCTGCAACCCCAGTGAAAGGTGCTCGATTCGGAGAAGCCATAACCGACCTGGATCCGGTCGACGCCCAGGAAGTCTTTGATGACGTTCATGAAATCGTCAGGAAGCGCAACACCTTTCATGCCGCCGCCGGTGAGAATCGCCGAGTCGGGCGCGAAGACGTCCCGCACGCCGCGCTCCAGGCCGGCCTTGGCGATGTCGTACATCAGGTGGTAGGTGCCGAGCATGAACACCCGCTTGCCGCGCAACTGCTCGGTGATGCGGGCGAAGAACACGTCCATGTCCTGGGCCTGGCGCGCCTGCATGCCGATGAAGTCGTCCTTGCGCGCGGCCAGTGCCGGGTCGACCTCGAGTCGGTCGAGTTCGCCGCGCGATGCCGCCGCCCGCATTTTGGATGCCAGGAACATCAGATCGGTGTCCACCGCGTGCGGGTATAGCGCGTGAAACCTGCTTTCGTCGCCGCCGGTGAAGCCGCGCCTGATCATGTTGGCGATGCGCAGGTGACCGAGCTTGCCGGTGGCGAAGTTGGGCCACACCACATCGACCGACGGGTTGAGCTCGGCCTCGGTCGGTTCTTGGCCGAATGTCTGAAACAGGCAGATCTTCCACAGCACCATGCCTTCTTCGGCACCGCGCTTGTCTTTGGGAAGGATCGAGATCGTGCCGGTGGTGCCGCTAGACGTGATGACCTCCAGCGGGGTCTGTTCGTCGAGCCGGTCGATCCAGTCGTCGATTCCGGTGCAGCCGGCGACATCCACCGTCGAAAGGTCGTAGCTGGTGAGCTTGTCCAGCCACTTGGTCATCAGGTCGAAGCGCTTCTTGTCGATGAGCGCCGGCGGGTAGGACTTGAACGCCGTGTGCGAAAACATCAGCGGCGCGACGTCGTTGAACTCGTTGAGCGCGGTGATGCCGAGCCGGTCGGCCAGCTTGCGCAGCATTTCGATGCTTCGGTAGTGCTCTTGGAAGCGGATGCGCATCGCCTGGCGCTGCAGGTCTTCGAGCTCATGGCGACCGATGCTGTGCATCCGGGTGTAGGACTGGCCAAAGAAGCCGATCGGGTCGTTCATGAAGTCGTGCACCGACTGGGCTGTCGTCCCGGTGACTGTCATCTCGCGTCCTCGCTTCGTTTGTGCTCGATCACAGTAGCGAGCGCGTGCAGTAAGACGCAAGAGTGCAGTTGACTGCAAAGCTGGCGCCGGCGTCGCGCTCGGCCAGCGATTCAGGCGAACACGATCGATGGCGGCGGTAAGATGCTGATGGCGGCCGGCAATGCGTTTCAGTGTCCGGTTGTCGAGGTTAGGCCACGTCGGGCTGCGCGCTCCATCAGCCGCGGCGCCACGGCCCGATGCAGCGGGCCGACCAAGGCCCAGACCGTTCGGGCGGTGAATTTGCGGCGGTAATGCACGCGGGTGGTGAGGCTGGCGCGCCGATCGTCCCGGCGTCGCAGCGTCAGCTCGCCGTGCATGAGCGGCCCGCGCGCGCTCAGCACGAGTTCGTCGGGATCCGAACGCACGATCGTCCAGCCGATGATGTGATCCGGCGACGAAATCGGCCCGAGGCGGAACCTCAGTACGTGGCGGTGGATCCACAAGACGACGCCTCCGCCCGCGCCCGGTTTGTGCCCCACCGCGTCGCGGAACGTTTCCTCAGCCGTGCGTGAGTCGCCTTGCGGGAGCGGGACTTCGAAGACGTCCGTGTAATCGGCCTGCTCGGCGGCTCGCGCAATCCGTTTCAGCGTCCATCGCACTGCGGCGCGGTGCCCGCCCGTGCCGATGACGAGCGCCCGGTAGATCTTGCCGTGCACGCCCGGGAAGGCCGCCCAGGTGGCCGCGCGCACCCGGGTGCGGCCGGCCGGCTCGGTGCCGACCAGTGGGTCCAGCTCGAACACCCACCGGTACACCGCGAAGGGGTGCCGGCCCTTCAGTGCGAACCGCGCCGGCGGTCGCGCCTCGTCCAGCACGAAGCCGGTCGGCACGGTCGACGGGTCGCCCGGGTCCCGGCACATCACGCGCAACAGCGCCGACCAGGTGTCCGCCCGCCCCGCGTCGACGGTTATGGCATGCTCATCGATATAGGGTAATCGCTCCATATAGAAGGAATGTACTAGATCGTGGCCCCTCCGCGGAAGCACCAAACCGATGTGATCCTCGACGCCGCCCGGGCCCTGGTGCTCGACGGCGGACCGCGCGCGGCCAGCGTCGCGGCGATCGCCAAAACCAGCGGCGCCCCCGCGGGCACCCTCTATCACCGGTTCGGCAACCGCGACGGCATCCTGACGGCGGCGTGGCTGCGCGCGCTCGAACGCTTCCAGTCGCGGGCCCTGGCCGCGGACGGCGCAACACCGGGGGACACCGCCGTCGCCATGGCCGTGGCCGCCGTCAGCTTCGCGCGCGAGCTGCCCGACGACGCCCGGCTGCTGTTGACGATTCGGCCCGGTGACCTGCTCGACGACGAACCCGACGCGGCATTCCGGGAGACGCTCGCCGCGATGAACGCCCCGCTGACCGAGCGGATCGCGGTGCTGGCCCGGCAACTCTATGGGAACAACAAGCCCCGGTCCGTCGACGCCGTCGCACGAGCGGTCGCGGACCTGCCCTATGCCGTCGTCCGGCGCCACGCCCGCGACGACCCGATGCCCAAATGGCTGGAAAACGACGTCGCGGCGTCGGCGCGGGCCGTGCTACGGAGCTTTGGCGAAGGCCCGTAGCGACTCCACCTGGGTGGGATCCAGTGAGGGGCGCACGATTTGGCGCGCCGCCGCGATGTCCGCGGCCGTCACGTCGGTGGCGTCGATGGAGCGCCGCATCGCGGTCAGCGCCGCCTCCCGCAGCAGCGCCACGCAGTCGGCGGCGCTGTAGCCGTCGAGCCCGGCGGCCACCTCGTCGAGGTCGACGTCGTCGCTCAGCGGGACGGATTTGCCTGCGGTGCGCAGGATTTCGCGGCGGGCGGCGGCGTCGGGTGGTTCGACGAACACCCGCCGCTCCAGCCGGCCCGGGCGCAGCAGCGCCGGATCGATCAGGTCCGGCCGGTTGGTGGCGCCCAGTACGACGACGTCGCGCAGCGGATTGACGCCGTCGAGCTCGGTCAGCAGCGCGGCCACCACTCGATCGGTCACGCCCGAGTCGAAGCTCTGCCCGCGCCGGGGCGCCAGCGCATCGATCTCGTCGAGGAATATCAGCGAAGGGGCCGAGTCCCGGGCGCGCTGAAACAGTTCGCGGACGGCCTTTTCCGAGCTGCCCACCCACTTGTCCATCAGCTCGGAGCCCTTGACGGCGTGCACGGACAGCTGCCCGGTGCTGGCCAGCGCGCGCACGACGAAGGTCTTGCCGCAGCCGGGTGGCCCGTACAGCAGCACCCCGCGGGGCGGTTCGACGCCCAGCCGGGCGAAGGTGTCGGGATGCTGCAGCGGCCACAACACGGCCTCGGTCAGCGCCTGCCTGGCCTCGGCCATGTCGCCGACGTCGTTGAGGGTGACGTTGCCGACGGTCACTTCCTCGCTGCCCGAACGGGACAGCGGCCGGATGACCGTCAGCGCGCCGATGAGATCTTCCTGGTTCAGCTTGGGTGGCTGACCGTCGGTGCTTGCCCGCGACGCTGCCCGCAGCGCGGCCTCGCGCATCAGCGCAGCCAGGTCGGCGACGACGAAACCTGGTGTGCGGGAGGCGATCTCGTCGAGATCGAGATCTCCGGTGGGTACCGGTTTGAGCAACGACTCCAAGAGTGCCTTGCGGGTGTTGCCGTCGGGTAGCGGCAGGCTAAGTTCCCGGTCGCACAGGTCTGGGGCGCGCAGTCGGGGATCGAGCTGGTCGGGCCGGGCCGTGGTGGCGATCAAGGCGACGCCCTCGGTGGCCACGGCGCGGCGCAGTTCGCCCAGAATCAGCGAAGCCACCGGTTCGGCGGTGGACGGCAGCAAGGCGTCGACATCGGTGATCAGCAGGACGCCGCCGCCGTCGCGAACCGTCTTGACCGCCGCGGCCACGGCTTTGAGCCGGTCGTCGGCGTTCAGCGCGCCGACCTCCGGGCCGTCCAGTTTCACCAGCCTGCGGCCGTCGCACACCGCGCGCACCAGCGTCACCTTTCCCACCCCGGCCGGACCCGACACCAGCACACCGAGGTTGGCGCCGGCACCCAACGTCTTGAGCAGGTGCGGCTCGTCGAGCGCGAGCTTGAGCCATTCGGTGAGCTTGGCGGCCTGCGGCTGCGAGCCCTTGAGTTCCTCGACAACCGTCTCCGGGCTTGCGATATCGACGAAGTCTTGCGACGGCGTCGCGCCGGACGGCACGCCGACGCCCCAAGTGACCAGCGAGTTGGGCTGCACGCTGACCGGTCCCAGCGGGTCCACGCCGGTGACGGTCAACAGCTCCGACGTCCAGCTGATGCCGACCGAGGCGGCCAGCGCGCGGGTGGCGACCGACGTCGAGGTGCCCGGGCCCAGGTCGCGGGGCAGCAGCGACACAGCGTCGCCGACGGTCAGCACCTTGCCGAGCAGGGCCTGCCGCAGGGTGTCCGGCGAAATCGACTGGCTGGCCAGCGACGAGCCGGACAGCGTCACCGACCGCGCGCCGTAGACGGTGACCGCGCCGACGATCACGGCGGTGCCCTCGCGCAGCCCGGCGTTGGACAACGTCACGTCGTCGAGCAGCACGGTGCTGACCGGGGTGTCCGGCCCGGCCAGGCCCGCCACCGCCGCCGTGGTCCGCGAGCCCGTCAGCGCCACCGCGTCCCACTCCCGAATGCCAAGCGCGGCAACCGCACTCGGATGTAGACGGACGACGCCGCGGCGCGAGTCGACGGCGGAGGTGTTCAACCGCGCGGTGAGCGTGAGCTGACGGGCCGCATCCTCGCCCGGCCGGCTCATGGCAGGCGCCCACCCGGTTTGCGCAACCCGAGCCGCGCCATCGACCGGCGGTTCGGCTGTGCCCGGCGGATCGCGCGCCGAGCGGCGCGGCGCTGCTTGGGTTCGTCGGCCCACGCCTCGGGGTGCGCGGCCAGCCAGCGCTGGTTGCGGACCGCGAACGGGACGTGGCAGAGGTAGGCGATGATGATGACCCAGATCAGGAGGTAGGGCGCCAGCACCGCCGCGGCCGCGCAGATCGCCAACAGCGCCAACAGCGGCGCGGCCCAGCTGGGGGGCACCGCCGCGGCGTGCATCTTGCGCATCGGGATCTTGCTGATCATCAGCATCGACGTCCCCGTGATCCAGATGCACAAGAACGTCGTCGACGTCCACCAGCCCTCACCGAACTGCAATTTGAGCCCGATCAGCCCGATCATCGACACCGCGCCCGCCGGCGCCGGCATGCCGACGAAGAACTCGTGCGTGTAGGCGGGCTGACTGCCGTCGTCCTGCAGCGCGTTG
The DNA here is from genome assembly GCA_963850895.1 of uncultured Actinomycetota bacterium. GTDB lineage: Bacteria > Actinomycetota > Actinomycetes > Mycobacteriales > Mycobacteriaceae > Mycobacterium. The sequence continues at coordinate 161,360 of CAWKNK010000027.1, forward strand.
TACCTGGCCAGCCGCAACACGACGCACACCGCGTAGAGCAGGATCACCACCCAACCGGCCGGCGACTTTGTCAGCATCGTCACGTAGAGCACGATCGCCGGTGCCACCCCGAAGTTCACCGCGTCGGCCAGCGAGTCGATCTCCTCGCCCATGCGCGACTGAGCATCGAGGATGCGGGCAACCCGGCCGTCCAGGCCGTCCAAAATGGCGGCCGCGGCGATCAATGCCATCGCGGCCTTGGGCTGGTGCTCGAGCGCGAACCGGATCGAGGTCAGGCCCGCGCAGATGGACAGCACGGTCATCGCGCTGGGCAGGATCTGCAGGTTGACCGACGGCCTGCCGCGCGGCTTGCTGATCATGACAGCTCGGCCAGCACGGTCTCGCCGGCGATCGCGCGCTGGCCCACGTGGACCAGAGGTTCGGCGCCCGCCGGCAGATAGGTATCGAGCCGGGAGCCGAACCGGATCAGGCCGTAGGTCTCACCGATCGTCAGTTTGTCCCCGACGCGCGCGTCGCAGATGATGCGCCGCGCCAGTAGCCCCGCGACCTGCACCGCCACCACCTCCGCGCCGGTGGGCGTCCGGATCCGCAGGCTGGTGCGCTCGTTCTCGGTGCTGGCCGCGGCCAGGTCGGCCGACCCGAAACGGCCGGGGCGGTGCTGCATGGCGATGACCTCGCCGCTCACCGGTGCGCGCTGCACGTGGGCGTCCAGCAGCGAGAGAAAGATGCTGACCCGCGGCAGCGGCGCGTCGCCCATGCCGAGTTCGGCGGGCGGGGCGGCGGAATCGATCACGCAGACCATCCCGTCGGCGGGCGCGACGATCGCGCCCGGCCGGGTCGGCGGCACCCGCGGCGGGTGGCGGAAGAACCCGGCGCAGGCGCCCGCCGCCAGCAGGCCGGCCCGTCGCACCCACCGGTGCTTGCGGCCGGCCACCGCCACCGCCAGCCCGCCGGCGATGAACGGGCGGCCGGCCGGGTGTACCGGTGGAATGGTCGAGCGCACCAACTCGAACGCGTGCTGCGGGCTGAACGTTGGATCCTCGGCCGTGGGGCCGATGGGGCGGGGGCGTCGTGCCACGCGGCCATCTTACGAAAGGCGTGGCTGGTTGGTGCCGGCCCGCGGGGGAACGTCCACCTTTCGATATGCATCCGAATGACGAATGCGCGCCATCCGCTGCGCCCCCGCCTTCGACCGGGCCGACGAATTCCATCGGCACTTGGCAACACCCGGGGCCTGGATTCGATTGCCCGGCTAGGTTCGATTGCCCGGCTTCTCAGCACCCCCTGCGCGGGCTGCATCGTCGCCGGGCTAGGTGAGATCCCAGACCTGCAGCTCGGTCCCGGCGGACACCTCCACGATGTCCTCGGGGATGTCCAGCAGGGCGTTCGCCGACGCCAGCCACCGCAGGTGATGCGAGGCCGGCGGGCCGTAACTGGTGACGGTGCCGGTGTCGCGGTCCAGCACCGCGCGGCGGAATTGACGCTTGCCGCGCGGCGAGGTCAACGATTCGGTGAGCACCGCGGCCCGGTGCGGGCGCTCCGGCTCGGGCAGGCCCATGGCTTTGCGCAACGCGGGCCGGATGAACACCTCGAAGGACACCAGGGCGCTGACCGGATTGCCGGGCAGCGTGACGATCGTCGCGCCGGCCACCCGGCCGATGCCTTGCGGCATGCCCGGCTGCATCGCCACCTTGACGAACTCCACGCCCTGGTCGCCGTCGCGGCCGAAGGCGTCTTTGACGACCTCGTAGGCGCCTGCGCTGACCCCGCCGCTGGTGATGATCAGGTCCGTCTCGCCCGCGTATTGGTCGATGAGCGAGCTGAACTGTGCGACATCGTCTTCGGCGGTCGTCACCCCGATCACGTCGGCGCCGGCGTCGCGAACGGCCCCGGCCAGCATGATCGAGTTGGACTCGTAGATCTGTCCCGGCCGCAGCGGGCTGCCCGGCGCCACCAGCTCCGACCCGGTCGATATCACCAGCACCCGTTGGCGCGGGAGCACCGGCAGCTCGGCCATCCCCAGCGCCGCGGCCAGGCCGAGCACGGCCGGTGTCACCACCTGGCCCCGCCGCAAGACGGTGGTGCCGGGGGCGACGTCCTCACCCGCGCGCCGAATGTGCCTGCCGGTCTCGCGCGGCGCGCGGATCGACACGAAATCCACGCCGCCGTCGGTGTCTTCGACCGGCACGATCGCCGTCGCCCCGGCGGGCAGCGGCGCGCCGGTCATGATGCGGTGCGCGGTGTTCGGTTGCAGCGTCAACTCGTCGGTCCGCCCGGCGGGAATGTCCTCGGCGACCTTCAGCACCACCGGGTTCTCGGGTGTGGCGCCGGACGTGTCCTCGGCGCGCACCGCGTACCCGTCCATCGCGGAGTTGTCGAAGACCGGCAGCGCCAGCCGCGCGACCACGTCGTCGGCCAGGACCAGCCCTTGCGCCTCGGCCAGCGCGGCGGTGGCCGCCGGCCTGGCACGGATCAGTTCGGCTACGACACGCTGATGTTCTTGGACCGACCGCACCCGGCCATTATCGGCCCGTCAGATTTCAAAGCTGACCCCGGTGAGTTCTTCGGACACCGACCAGAGCCGGCGCTGCAGCTCCTCGTCGTGGGACTGGGCGCTGGACTGGACGACCTTGGGGTGGCCGCGCTGTTCGAGGAAGCCGTCCGGGCCGTAGTACTGGCCGCCGTGGGCGGCCGGATCGGTGGCGGCCCGCAGCGTCGGCAAAGCCCCCATCGCCGGGCTCTGGAACAGCACCGGCCCCAGCACGGCCTTCAGCGGCTGGAAGATCCCCGGCAGGTTGCGCGCCAGCTCGGTGTTGGAGCCGCCCGGGTGCGCGGCCAGCGCGATGGTCTTCGCGTCGGGCCTGGCGGCCAGCCGGCGCTGCAGCTCGTAGGTGAACAGCAAGTTGGCCAGCTTGGCTTGCCCGTAGGCGGCTACCCGGTCGTAGCGACGTTCCCACTGCAGGTCGTCGAAGTGGATGCCGGCCCGCAGCCGGTGCCCGAGGCTGCTGACGGTCACCACCCGCGAACCGCGCACCCCCAGCAGCCGGTCGAGCACCAGCCCGGTCAGCGCGAAATGGCCGAGATGGTTTGTGCCGAACTGCATCTCGAAACCGTCCGCGGTGACCTGCCTGGGGGTCCACATCACCCCGGCGTTGTTGATCAGCAAGTCGATGCGCGGGTAGGCCGAGCGCAGCGCCGCGGCGGCCGAGCGCACCGAATCCAGCGAGCTCAGGTCCAGCTGCTGGAGGGTGACGTCGGCGCCGGGGCTGGCGGCCACGATGCGCGACAGTGCGGCGTTGCCCTTCTCGAGGTTGCGCACCGCGAGCACCACATGGGCACCGCGGTAGGCCAGGACGGCGGCCGTGTGAAACCCGATGCCGGTGTTGGCGCCGGTGACGACGGCGACGCGGCCGCGCTGATCGGGCACGTCGGCCGCCGACCAGTTACGGGTGTCCGAGTCGGGGGAAGGCATGACCCAAAACATACTCATCGGGTTGGGGCGCCGCCGGGTCCCGAACGGCTGGGTAAGGTTGAGAACGTGATTACCGGGATGGCCCACACGGGGGTGTGCGTTCCGGATTGCGAGGCCGCCGTGGCGTTCTACCGAGACGTATTGGGCCTGCGTGTGCTCTCGCCGCCGTACGTGATGACCGGTAACGCCATTCGCGACGACATGGGCGAGCTGGTGCCGGACCCCAGCATGAAGGCGGCCATCGTGGGATTCGAAGGCGACGGCGACCGTGTGCTCGAGGTCATCGAATACCTCGGCGCGCCAACCCCCGACGGACGCGCCGGCGGCAGGACCCTCACAGACCGGGGGCTGTCCCACGTCGGGCTCATCTGCGAGGACCTCGACGCCACCCGGGCGGAGCTGGAAAGCAAGGGCGTGCGCTTTCTGGTCAGCGGAATCGCGGAGGTCGCGCGGGTCCGCACCACCTGGTTCGTCGACCCCTGGGGGGTGGTGTTCATCCTGGTGGAAAAGAGCCGCCCGCAGCGGCCGTACTACTCGCAATGGGCCTGAATGGGTAAGCGGCCGACCGTCGGGATCATCGGCGCGGGGGCCGGCGGCATCGCGATGGGCATTCAGCTGGCCGAGGGCGGTTACGAGTTCACCATCTTCGACCGGGCCGACGGCTTCGGCGGGACCTGGCGCCACAACACCTTTCCGGGCGCGGCGTGCGACGTCCCGTCGCACCTGTACTCGTATTCCTTTGCGCCCAACCCGCGGTGGAGCAAGACCTATGCCAACCAGCCCGAGATTCTGGCCTACCTCGAGACGGTGGCCGCGGGGCGCGGGCTGGGCGCGCACCTGCGGGCGAACACCGCGGTTACCGCCGCGCGCTGGTCGGACACCCGGCGGCGTTGGACGCTGACCGGCGACGACGGTCGCGAGCACGAGTTCGACGTGGTGGTCAGCGCCGTCGGGATGCTCGACGTGCCCCACATCCCGGACATCCCCGGGGCGCAGCGGTTTCGTGGGCGCCAATTCCATTCGGCGCGTTGGGATCACAGCAAGTCGACGGCGGGGGAGCGGGTGGCGTCCATCGGCACGGGTGCCAGCGCGATTCAGTATGTGCCCGCGATCGCGCGAAAGACCGCGCAGCTGACCGTGTTTCAGCGAACCCCGATCTGGATCGCGCCCCGATTCGACTTCCCGTTCACGGCCGAGCAGCACGAGTTGTTCGAACGCGATCCGGCCACGGCGCAGAAACTGCGCGACGAGGCCTTCGACGCCTACGAATCGGCCAGCTTCGACGTCGACCACGCCCAGACGCGGGAGGCGACCGAGCTGGCCCGCAGTTACCTCATGCGCAAGGTCGCCGACCCCGAGCTGCGCGCCAAGCTGATGCCGGACTATCCGGCCGGGTGCAAGCGGCCGCTGATGTCACGTGACTGGTACCCGACGTTCGCGTTGCCCAACGTCGCCCTCGAGACGACCGCCATCGCCGAGCTGACCGAACGGGGAGTGCGCACCGTCGACGGCGTCGAGCACCGCGTCGACACCATCATCTACGGCACCGGGTTCAAGGCCGCCGATTATCTGGCCAGCATCGACGTGTACGGAACCGGCGGCCGCCATCTCAGCGACGACTGGAGCGACGGCGCCGAGGCGTACCTGGGCACGCTGGTGGCCGGATACCCGAACTTCTTCACGCTCTACGGCCCCAACACGAACGGCGTCAACTCGATCATCTACATCCACGAGGCGCAGACGACCTTCATCCGCCACATCCTCGACGTGACGAACGGCCGCGGCGCGCGCACCGTGGAGGTGACGCCCGACGCGCAGCGCCGCTACAACGACGAGATACAGGCCGCCATGGCGGGCAAGGTGTGGCTCGCCTGCAGCAATTACTTCCGGCATCCCAGCGGAAAGGTGGTTACCCAATTGCCTTACAGCGGGCGGACCTTCTTCGAGCGCACCCGCGAGCTGGTCGACGCCGACTACCGCTGGGCCCGGTAACTCGCCGAACCCGCTGTCGCCGGGGCTTTTTCGTCACCGAGCCCGTTGGATTGGCCTTGCGGCGAATCCGCCGGGGGTCCGCGGCTTTGGGGGTACGCCGTGAGGTGATTCGCCCCGGCGATCGCGACCGCTTGATCCGCGCCGTCGCCCTGACCGGCGCGCTCATCGCCATATCGAGTTTTTGCCGCGCCGACGCCGCTGCCCGTTTCGACGGCTTCCTTGCCCGCACAGCGACACCCTAGCTACTGCACCCAATAGTTGTCGTGGCGAACGAACCACTCCCTGCGTTCGTCGTCCGTCATATCGGCCAGCGCCGCGAAGCCCTCGAAGTAGGCCTCCCGCGGCGCGCCCGGGGCGAAGAGCATCAGGACCGACGCCGGCTCGTCCGCCTCATTGCGGAAGCCATGGACGCCGCCTGGCGGGACATAGAGGAAGTCGCCTTGATGGCCGTCGGCCCACTGGGTGCCGTCGTAGAGCTTCATCGTGCCGGACAGCACGAAGAACGCCTCGGACATCGCCCGGTGAAAGTGCGGTCCGGGCCCACCGCCGGCCGCGGGGATGTCGACCCGGTATAGCCCGTAGTCGCCGTCGGTGGCCTGTTGGTTGGCCAGGTAGTGGTACTTGACGCCCCCGGTTTCGTGGTCGGGCGGCGAGTCGGCGCGCTTGAGCCAGGCGCTGACCTCCGGCTCGTCCTCGGTGTATCGGGGCGGGGGATAGGGCGGCACGACGAGGGACATCTGTTCAGCCTGCCAGTTAGCATCGCGGGTGTGGAGGGGCTGGCGGCCGGCGAACAACTGCGCGTGGCACGGCTTCTCGACGCTCAAGCGAAAGCGGCGCAGCTGTTCGACGAGGTCGAGCGGCGCGCCATGATTCGCCCCGGCGTTTCCGAGCGGCAGCTGTCCGACGAAATCAACCACCTCGCCGCGCGGATGTTCGGGGTCACCCGGCACTGGCATCGCCGGATCGTGCGGGCCGGTGAGAACACGCTGCAACCCTTCAACGAGCGCCCGCCGGACCGGGTGGTCGCCGACGACGACATCGTCTTCCTCGACCTGGGGCCGATCTTCGAGGAGTGGGAGGCCGACTTCGGCCGCACCTTCGTGCTCGGCGACGACCCGGACAAAACGGCCGTCCGCGACGCGCTGCCCCGGGTGTGGCAGGCCGGCTGCGAGTACTTCGAGCGGCGGCCGGACGTCACCGGGGCCGAATTGTTCGACTTCGTCGTCGGGGCGGCGCACGCCGAGGGTTTCGAGTTCGGTAGTTCCATCGCCGGTCACCTGATCGGGGAGTTCCCGCACAGGAAGATCGCCGGCCCCGGCGTCCAGTGGTACATCATGCCCGGATCGGACAAGCCGATGCGGCGCACGGACCCAACCGGGCGCCGTTGCCATTGGATCCTCGAAATCCACCTCGTCGACCGCGCCCGCGGCTTCGGCGGTTTCTACGAGCAGCTGCTCGACCTGCCGGTCAGCCGACGGGATACGTGACGCCGGTGAGCGTTTCCGAGACCGCCCACAGCCGCCGCTGCACGTCGACATCGTGGGATTTCTCGCTGGACGCGACGAGCTTCGGGTGGCCGCGCAGTTCGGCGAAACCGTCGGGCCCGTAGTACTGCCCCCCGAGCACCCCCGGGTCGGTGGCGGCGCGCAGCGTCGGCAGCGCGCCCGCGGCCGCGTCTTGCATGAGCGGGTTGAGCACAGGCGTGACGATGCGCTCGACCAGCGGGGGGAGGTTGCGGGTCAGTTCGGTGCGCGAGCCGCCCGGGTGAGCGGCCACCGCGATCGTCGTCCCACTGGAAGCAAGACGTCGCTGCAGTTCGTAGGTGAACAGCAGGTTGGCCAGCTTGGCCTGCCCGTAGGCCGCGACTCGGCTGTAGCGGCGTTCCCACTGCAGGTCGTCGAAGTGGATGTCGGCAAGGATGCGGTGGCCGGTGCTGCTGACCGTCACGACGCGCGAACCGGAGACCGGCAGCAGCCGATCAAGCAGCAGGCCGGTGAGGGCGAAGTGGCCGAGGTGGTTGGTCCCGAATTGCAGCTCGAAGCCGTCCTCGGTGGTCGACTTCGGGGTCCACATCACGCCCGCGTTGTTGATCAGCAGGTCGATGTGGTCGTGCTCGGACTTGAGTTGTTCGGCCGCGGCGTGGATGGACTCCAGCGACGTCAGGTCGAGCTCCTGGAGCGCGACCTCGGCATGAGGACTCCTGGCTGCGATCCGAGCGGCGGCGTCTTTGCCCTTGTCGAGATTGCGCACTGCGAGCACGACGCGCGCGCCGTGGTCGGCGAGCGCGGCGGCCGTCTCGTAGCCGAGGCCGGTGTTGGCCCCGGTGATGACGGCGACCCGGCCCGCCTGGTCGGGAATGTTCGCGGTGGTCCACTTGGCCATGGGAAGCTCCTGCAACTAGTAAAGTAATCGGGGCGAGCGCTCCGGTTGATGTCCACTATACGGAACGAGCGCCCCGTTTTGTCAATCCAGAGGTGGTATTCGTCAGTGACCCAGCCCGCACGACCGTTACGCGCCGACGCGGCGCGCAACCGTGCGCGGGTGCTGGACGTCGCTTACGAAACCTTTGCGGGCGAAGGCTTGTCGGTGCCAATCGACGAGATCGCCCGCCGCGCATGCGTCGGCGCGGGCACGGTCTACCGCCACTTCCCGACCAAGGAGGCGCTGTTCGCGGCGGTCATCGAAAACCGCATGCAGCGCCTCGTCGACGACGGCCGCGCCCTGTTGGAGTCCGAGGGGCCGGGGGATGCGCTCTTCGCCTTTCTGCGCTCGATGGTGCTGCAGTGGGGGGCGGCGGACCGCGGCCTGGTCGACGCCCTGGCCGGCTACGGCATCGACATCGCCTGCGCCGCGCCCGAGGCCGAAGACGCATTCAAGGCCATGCTCGGCGAGCTGCTTCGCGCCGCGCAGGAAGCGGGCACCGCGCGGCGCGACGTCGATATGCGGGATTTGAAGGCAATCCTCGTCGGATGCCAGGCGATGCAGGCCTACGACTCGGCGCTGGCCGAACGGGCGACCGACGTCGTCATCGACGGTTTACGCCCGCCGCGATAAGAGCGGAGCGTCCTTGCACTCGGCATAGGCGAGTGCTAAGAATGACGTTGGCACTCGCGACTGGCGAGTGCTAGGTCGGGACGGTGAGACCAGCAGACACCTGGGGTCGTCCGTCGCGGGCACTGCACCCGGCCAGCGTAAATAATGGGGTGGCCACACGCGGTCACCCGGTGTCATTCCCGATCCGGAGGAATCACTTCCCAATGTCCAAGATGATTGCGTACGACGAAGAGGCCCGTCGCGGCCTCGAGCGGGGCTTGAATGCCCTCGCCGACGCGGTAAGGGTGACGTTGGGCCCCAAGGGCCGCAACGTCGTCCTGGAGAAGAAGTGGGGCGCCCCCACGATCACCAACGATGGTGTGTCCATCGCCAAGGAGATCGAGCTGGAGGACCCGTACGAGAAGATCGGCGCCGAGCTGGTCAAGGAAGTCGCCAAGAAGACCGACGACGTCGCCGGTGACGGCACGACGACGGCCACGGTGCTGGCCCAGGCGCTCGTCAAGGAGGGCCTGCGCAACGTAGCTGCAGGCGCCAACCCGCTGGCGCTCAAGCGCGGCATCGAGAAGGCCGTCGAGAAGGTCACCGAGACCCTGCTGAAGTCGGCCAAGGACGTCGAGACCAAGGAGCAGATCGCCGCCACCGCCGCGATCTCCGCGGGTGACCAGTCGATCGGTGACCTCATCGCCGAGGCGATGGACAAGGTCGGCAACGAGGGCGTCATCACCGTCGAGGAGTCCAACACCTTCGGCCTGCAGCTCGAGCTCACCGAGGGCATGCGGTTCGACAAGGGCTACATCTCGGGCTACTTCGTCACCGACGCCGAGCGTCAGGAAGCGGTCCTGGAAGACCCCTACATCCTGCTGGTCAGCTCCAAGGTGTCGACCGTCAAGGATCTGCTGCCGCTGCTGGAGAAGGTCATCCAGGCCGGCAAGCCGCTGCTGATCATCGCCGAGGACGTCGAGGGCGAGGCGCTGTCCACCCTGGTCGTCAACAAGATCCGCGGCACCTTCAAGTCGGTGGCGGTCAAGGCTCCCGGCTTCGGTGACCGCCGCAAGGCGATGCTGCAGGACATGGCGATCCTCACCGGTGGTCAGGTGATCAGCGAGGAGGTCGGCCTGTCGCTGGAGAGCGCCGACGTGGCCCTGCTCGGTAAGGCCCGCAAGGTCGTCGTCACCAAGGACGAGACCACCATCGTCGAGGGTGCCGGTGACACCGACGCCATCGCCGGACGGGTGGCCCAGATCCGCCAGGAGATCGAGAACAGCGACTCCGACTACGACCGCGAGAAGCTGCAGGAGCGCCTGGCCAAGCTGGCCGGCGGTGTTGCGGTGATCAAGGCCGGGGCGGCCACCGAGGTGGAGCTCAAGGAGCGCAAGCACCGCATCGAGGACGCGGTGCGCAACGCGAAGGCCGCCGTCGAGGAGGGCATCGTCGCCGGTGGCGGCGTGGCCCTGCTGCAAGCGGCTCCGGCGCTGGACGAGCTCAAGCTCTCTGGCGACGAGGCCACCGGCGCCAACATCGTCAAGGTGGCGCTGGAGGCTCCGCTGAAGCAGATCGCCTTCAACTCCGGGCTGGAGCCCGGGGTGGTGGCCGAAAAGGTGCGCAACCTGCCATCGGGTCACGGTCTGAACGCGCAGACCAATGAGTATGAGGACCTGCTGAAGGCCGGCGTTGCCGACCCGGTCAAGGTGACCCGTTCGGCGCTGCAGAACGCGGCGTCCATCGCGGCGCTGTTCCTGACGACCGAGGCCGTCGTCGCCGACAAGCCGGAAAAGGCGACCGCACCCGCGGGCGACCCGACCGGCGGCATGGGCGGTATGGACTTCTAAGAAGTCGAATAGCGAAGAAGCCCGGTCCCTTCGGGGGCCGGGCTTTTTCGTGCGCCGAGCGTGTGGGCTATGGACGTCCACACCCCGAAATTCGTCCACCGGCCCCACACTCGGCGGTTCGCTGTTCCCCTTTTGCGTCGGCCTGGCCGCCGAATATGCCGCCATGGACCCATTCGTAGGTAGTGAGGCGCTCAACCGCGGTGCCCTCACTCGCAGTGAATTGCGTACTCGATATCGAGCGGTGTTCCGCGACGTGTACATGGCCAGGGATGTGGAGCTGACAGCGGCCGGAATAGCCCGCGCGGCGTGGCTGTCGACGGGCGCGACGTTGGCCGGTATGTCCGCCGCCGCGGTACTCGGCACGAAATGGCTCGACGCGGCGGCACCCGCGGAGATCGTGCGGGTCGACCGGCACCCCCAGCGCGGCATAGTCGTGCACAGCTATGCGCTGGCCGATGACGAGGTGTACGCCGTCAGGGGAATGCGCGTGACAACCGCGGCCCGAACCGCATTCGACATCGGTCGTGGCCTACCCGTCGTCAAGGCGGTGCCGATTCTGGACGCGTTGCTCCATGCGACGGGCATCAAGCCGGCAGACGTGATGGCTCTGGCCGACCGGTACCCGGGAGCCCGCGGCGTTCGGCGGTTGCGGGCCTCGCTCGAGCTGGCCGACGGCGGTGCGGAGTCGCCACAGGAGACGCGTGTGCGGCTGCTGCTGGTAGGCGCCGGGCTGCCAAAGCCGGAGACGCAGATCGAGTTTCCGCAACTGCGCATCCGGGTCGACTTGGGGTGGCGGGAGTGGAAGGTCGCTGTCGAGTACGACGGAGTCCAGCATTGGGAGGACCGCTATCAGCGGTCGTGGGATATCGAGCGAATCGCCTTGCTGGAAGCGGCCGGCTGGGCGGTGATCAGAGTAAGTGCGGAGATGCTGTCGCGCCCGGGTGTCATTGTTGAGCGCGTCAACGCGAAGCTCGCCGAGCGTGGGGCCTATGGACGAAATCGAGGCGGTTCCCGTGCGTAGGGCCCACCGTCGGCGCACTAGTGTCGACGCGTGGCCCTTCCGACCCCCTCACCCACCAGCACCGCCGTCGTGACCGGCGCTTCGTCGGGCATCGGCGCCGACATCGCCCGGGAGCTGGCCGACCGCGGCCACGGCGTCACGCTCGTCGCCCGCCGCGAAGACCGGCTGCGCGAGCTGGCCGACGAACTCGCGGGCCGCGTGCGCGTCGAGGTGATCGCCTGCGACGTCGCGGATTCCGCCGCCCGCGCCGGCCTCCTCGACGAGGTCGACCGCCGCGGGCTGACCGTCGACATCCTCGTCAACAACGCCGGCATCGGCACCATCGGATCGGTGACGACAGCGCGTGTCGACGACGAGATCGCCCAGGTGCGGGTCAACGTCGAGGCCGTCATCGATCTGACCACCCGCGCGGTCCAGCAGATGGTGCCGCGCGGACGCGGCGCCATCCTCAACGTCGGATCCACCGCGGGCTACCACCCCTTCCCGGGGCAAGCCGGCTACGCCGCCACCAAGGCGTTCGTGAAGACCTACACCGAGGGGGTGCGCGGCGAACTCGCCGGCACCGGTGTCACCGTCGCGCTGCTGTGCCCGGGGCCGGTGCGCACCGAGTTCCTGAAGAACGCCGGCATGGACGAGCGTAAATTCGCCGACGCGTTCCCGAAGTTCCTGTGGATGCCGTCGCGCGAGGTGGCGCGCACCGGAGTCGACGCGCTCGAGCACGACCGCGGCACGGTGATCGCCGGGCTGCCAAGCCAACTCAGCACCCGCCTGTTCCAGTTCATGCCGCGACGGCTGCTGCTGCCGCTATTGAAGAACCAGCATCCGGGCCTTAAAAGGGACTTAGGCCGCGACCGGTCAGCCGGCTGAGGGCCAGCGCCGCATCCAGCCCTCCACCGGAAGCGCGAGCGCGTTGCACAGCGTGCAGATCGTGCGATACCAGCCGACGGCCGTGAGCAATTCGATCCGCTGCTCGTCACTAAGGAAGCGCCCTAATGCTGTCCACGTCGCCTCCGACCACGAGCCGGTGCGCTCCAGCTCGTCCACCGCCTCGATCAGCGTCCGTTCGGCCGGGCTCCACCGCGGGTCGGCTGCGCCGGCGGTCACCAGGGCGTCGCACTCGTCGTCGCTGACGCCCGCGATCGGACCCCAGAACGCCGCCTGCCCACCCCACTCGTACTCGCAACCGACGAGCGCGCAGATGCGAAGGATCGCGATCGTCCGCGTCCGGGCCGGCAAAAGCGCTGCGACATAGAGTGATTCGCCGAGCTTGCGCAGCCGGGTGGCCAGCGCCGGGTGACGCTGCAGGCAGCGCACCAGGAGCAGCGGCTCGTAGGAGCGGTCCGGGTGACCCCAGCTGTTGATTGCGGTGGCATCTTCCTCGCTCCACGGCGGGGCGAGCGGTGCGACGCGGCTCACGGATGAGACTGTACGGCGCGCGCCCTAGGCGGGTAGGGAGAACACCACGCAGTCGTGCAGGCAGCCCTTGGCCGCGTCCGGTGAGTCGGGGTCGGCGTCGCGGTGCAACAGCGCGCGGGTGGGCACCACACCCAAGCGAACGGCGTCCCCGGCGTCGGTCACGTCGGCCGTGCCGTCGACGATCAGCGAATAGCCGCCGGGCTCGGTCGGGGGCCACAGCAGGGTGACGTCGCGGCGCTGGGCCAGATTCTGCCGGGTGCGGCCGCCGATGAGGCCGACGTCGATGGTCGCCTCACGCAGCTGCGGCTCGACCGTCACGGTGTGCACGCGGTAGTCGTCGTCGACGGTGACCAGGTACGCGTAGGGGTAGTCGGGGAGAGCGGCGGCGAGCCGTTCGATGTCCACCCTCTTCTTCGTGCGCATGATCCTCCAGGATAGGCGCGGGCCCAGCCGTCAGAGCGTGCGCGGAACCCGCGCCGCCGGGAGGCCGAAAGTGAGTTGACCGCTGCTGCTGAAGTGGAAACCGAGGTTCTGCAGGACCTGCTGCCAGGGCGCCAACTTCTCCACGGCCGCCGACGCGTCGGCGTGGTAGCCGTACATCGCGGCCACGTCCGACGCCCACATCTGGTCGTAGGCGGCCTCGATGTCGGCGATCGCGGGGGTGTTCTGGCCCAGCCAGTTCGTGGCGGACAACGCGTGCGCCAGGGCGCGGTTGGCCGCGACCACCGCTGGCTGCACCGTGGCCGCCAGCGCGCCCTCGAATGCGGCGGCGACGGCCGAGGCCTGGCTGGATACCGCCTCGGCCTGGGCGGCCGCCGCGCTGAGCCAGCTCACGTAGTGCGTGGCGAGGGCCATCATCGCCGCCGACGACGGCCCCTGCCAGGACCCGTTGGCGAGGTTTGACGTGACCGAAGAAAACGACGATGCTGACGAGGCCAAGTCCTCGGCCAGGCCATCCCATGCTTCCGCGGCAGCAAGCAGCGGCCCGGCTCCGGGACCCGCGAAGATTCGTGCCGAGTTGACTTCTGGCGGCAACCACGCAAAATGCGGGCTCGTCACCGGCTCAACCTACCCGGGACGTGGCGGTCTTGGTGGCGTTATTGCGCAGGTACCGGGCGGGGTTGCCGGCCGCGGACCAACTTGCCTGGGCGAGCTTCGGTGGGCACGCCGTTCTCGGCGATCACTTCGCCGGCCACGATCGTCGCGACGTATCCGTCGGCGGTCTGGTCCAGGCGCCGCCCGCCGGCTGGCAGGTCGTAGCTGATCACGGGCTTGTGCAGCCGCAACGCGGCGTGATCGATGACGTTGAGATCGGCCTTAAACCCGACGGCGACGCGGCCCCGGTCGCCCAGCCCGGCGATGCGGGCCGGCACCGACGTGAGTTCGCGGACCGCCTCCGGCACCGTGAACCGCCCCGACTTCCGGTCCCGCGCCCAGTGCGCCAGGAAGTACGTCGAGTAGCTGGCGTCGCAGATCATCCCGTAGTGCGCGCCGCCGTCGCCGAGCCCCAGCACCACGTCGTCGCGGTGCAGCAGCTTCCCGACGGTGTCGAGCGAATTGCCCTGCAGGTTGCTGGTGGCCACCAACAGCATGGCCCGGCCGTCGTCGTCGAGCAGTCGGTCGTAGGCCTCCTCCATCGGGTCCACCCCCTTGGCCCGGGCGCGGGCCCCGATGCTGGTCGACGGGTCGGGCTCATAGTCGGGGGTGTCGCCCAGCGGGTAGATCCAGTCCCACATCTGCGCCACGTACAGGATGGGGTGACCGTGGCCGGGCTTGTCGGCCAGGATGCGGGCGCGCACCTCCGGCTTGCGCATCTCGGCGACCCGCTCGGCCAGCGGCAGGTGCGCGATCTCGCGATAGCTGGGGTAGAGCACGAACGGGTTGGCGGACAGCTGCAGCCCGATGATCAACCCGATCGGGCGCGGCAGCAGCTGCGCGGTGAATTGTGCGTCACCAGCGCCCGCCCGTGAATTCGCCTTCTCGATCATGGTGATGGCGTCCTCCCACGTCGGATCGCCGGAGTTGGCGACGACCAGCGTGAACGTGAGCGGGAGGCCGACATCCTCGGCCACGTCGAAAACGGTCTGCAGCACCGGCTCGTAGCCGCCGGCCGGGATGTCCGGCACGAACTGCAGCAGGCCGCCGCCGCCGTCGACGACACCGCGGGCGATCTCTTCGATCTCCTCGCCGGCGGCGTCGTAGCTCGGGATGGGCGAACCGCTTTCGGTCTTGTGGATGGTCAATCGCGACGACGCGAAGCCGAGCGCTCCGACCTCGATCGCCTCCTTGGCCAGCGCGCGCATCCTGGCGAGATCTTCGGCGGTGGCCGGCTCGCGGTCGGCGCCGCGCTGGCCCATCACGTAGACGCGCAGCGGGGAGTGGGGCAGATAGGCGGCGACGTCGATGTCACGCTTGCCGGCGTCCAGCGCGTCCAGGTATTCGGGGAACGTTTCCCACGTCCAGGGCAGGCCGTCGGTCATGACGACGCCGGGAATGTCCTCGACGCCGGCCATCACGTCGACGAGCACGTCGTGGTCCTCCCGGCGGCAGGGGGCGAAGCCGACCCCGCAGTTGCCCATGACCACCGTGGTCACCCCGTGCGCCGACGACGGTGTCATGCGTTCCGACCAGATGGACTGGCCGTCGTAGTGGGTGTGCAGGTCGACGAAGCCCGGGGTGACCAGCAGCCCGGTGGCGTCGATCTCCCGCTCGGCGCCGTCGCCGTTCACGTGACCGACGGCCGCGATGACACCCCCTCGTACCCCGACGTCGCCGACGTACGGCTCACCGCCCAGCCCGTCGACGATGGTGCCGTTGCGGATGATGAGGTCGTAGGTCATCCAAATAATCTACGACCGCGCGCGCGGGTCGTGCCAGGATCTAGTGTCGCTGGTATGGCCGACACCTCCAGCCCCGACGCCGCCGTCCAAGAACTGCTTCGCGACGCCTTCACCCGGTTGATCGAACACGTCGACGAAATCGCCGATGGATTGACCGACGAGGTCGCCGACTACCGAGCCACCCCGGAGGCCAACAGCATCGCCTGGTTGATCTGGCACAGCGCGCGGGTGCAGGACATCCAGCTGGCCGACGTGGCCGGCGTCGAGCAGGTGTGGTTGCGCGACGGCTGGGTGGACCGGTTCGGGCTGGACCTGCCGCGCAACGACACCGGCTACGGGCACACCCCCGAGCAGGTCGCGAAGGTCAAGGCGCCCGCGAATCTGCTGTCCGGTTACTACCACGCGGTGCACAAGCTCACCCTCGAGTACATCGCCGGCGTGACCGTCGCCGACCTGGAGCGGGTGGTCGACACCAACTGGGACCCGCCGGTGACGGCCAGTGCCCGGTTGGTGAGCATCATCGACGACTGCGCCCAACACCTCGGGCAGGCCGCTTACGTTCGCGGAATCGCGCCCTAGGGCCTGGGTTCTCAAGCGTGCGATTCGTGGCCGCGGTCTTGCGGGCGGCGCTGTGGCTGGCCACGACCGTCGCGCTGGCCGTGGCGATCCCGGCGGCGTGGCTGCAGCTGAACGTCGTCAGCGAGGGCGGCTACGACGCGCTGGCCCAGAAGGCGGCGGGGGATTCCGCGCTGCAGTCCGCTGCGGCGGACGAACTGACCAACCGCGCGATGGCGCTCATCGCGGCCCACAACGCGGGACGCCAGCCGGCGGACAGCGCGGAGCTGCACGAGGCCGCCGCCGCATTCACGGCCGGCCCGGCGTTTCCGGCGCTGTTCGCCCAGGCGAATCGGGCGGCGCACCGCTGGCTGTTCATCGCCGACGGCGCCGGCGGGTCATGGGTGATCGACGTGGCGCCGATGCTCAAGGAAGCCTCGATGCAGCGGATACTGAGCAGCCACAACGCGAAAGTGCCTGCGACGCTGACCGTTCCGCTGACGGCATCGGTGCCGCGATCGCTGCGGCAGGGACAGCTGAGCCCGGTTGCCACCTGGGGCCCGTGGGTGAGCATCGGCGCGGTCGCCCTCAGCGCTGTCTGTGCCGTGCTGACGCTGGCCGCAGCCCGCCGCCGCGGCAAGGCGCTCACGAGCCTCGGCGTCTCCGCGCTGCTGGTCGGCGCCGGCGGCTGGGCGGGCATCGAGATCGCCGGCCGCTACGTCAACGACGCGCTAAACCGCACCACCGGCGACATCCGCCGCATCGCCGAGGTGATGGTCGGCCACGCCGAAGCAAGCCTGCACCAATGGCTCAACCTGACGCTGCTCGCCGGCGCCGCGCTGGTGATCGGCGGTGTGGTCGTCGCGATGCTGGGCAGCCTGGGGAAGAAACCGGACGGCTAGCCGAAGGTGAACGAAAACACTTGCAGGCCAGGGCTGACCCGCATATCGAGCCGGTCGCCACGCGCTGCCTCGTCGGCCACGATCTGATGCAGAGTGGGCGGCCCGCCGATGGCGGTCGTGGTTGTCTTCCCGCCCCGGGCCACGGTGAGGGTGCCCGTGCCGCCGACGACGACGTAGACATCCTTGGCGGTGTAATTCAGCAGGATGGCGGCATCATCGCTGTCGGCGGTGGCGCCTTGATCGTCCAGCTTCCACCGGCCGCTGAGCGCGAACCTGTCGCTGGCCAACTGCGGCGGATAGTTGAACGCGCCCGACTTGTAATCGCCTCCGCCGCCATAGTTTAGGGCCCGATCGACCCCGAGGTAGGTCTCGGGGGTGAGCCGGGTGCGCGGCGTGGTGTCCGCCGAATGCGTTGGCCCGGGCAGCCGGGTATCGGGATGGGCGTCGACGAGGAGTTCCCGGATCAGCCTTTCGGTGCCGTCGTAATCGCCCTCCCCGAACTTCGTGTGCCGGACCGTGCCGTTCGCGTCGATCAGGTATTCGGCCGGCCAATAGAGGTTTTGGTAGTTGTTCCACGTGGTGTAGTCGTTGTCCAGCGCGACGGGGTAGGTGATGTGCAACGCGGCGGCGCCGCTGGCCACATTGGCGGGGACTCGTTCGAAAGCGTACTCGGGGGTGTGCACCCCGATGACGACGAACCCGGCGTCGTGATACCGGTTGTACCAATCGATTACGTGCGGGATGGCGCGTTGGCAGTTGATGCACGAATACGCCCAGAAGTCGATCAGAACCACCTTGCCGCGCAGCGACGCCAGGTCGACCGCAGCGCCGCCCGGGGTGTTGAGCCACCCCGCGATGCCGCTGACCGCGGGCGCCGGGCCGCACTGCTCGAGCCGCTGGGCGCTGCCGGTGCAGTCGCTCAGCGCACCGCCGCTGGGGCCACCGAGCTTCTGGCGGATTTTGTTGGCGCCAATCGCTTTCTGCATTGCGGCCGTGTAGTCGGGGACGGCGCGTTGCAGCGTCGCGGGAAGGTTGAACACCAGCGCCACGGCCAGCACGATCATGGTGATTCCGCCGGCCACCCGGACGATGCGCTGCCGCCGCCGGAACGCGCCGACCCGCTCGGCGACGCCTCGCCCGGCCAACGCGAAAGCCAGCAGCGGCAAGGCGGTGCCGATCGCGAACGTGGCGGTGAGGATCAGGATGGGCGGGCCGATTGACGCGGTGCCGCCCGCGACCACGATCGCGGCCAGCACCGGTCCCGCGCACGGCACATACAGCGCACCCAGCGTCAAACCGAGCCCGAAACCGCTTCTGCCCGCAATCGTTTGACGTTGCGGAATGCGGGCGAACGGCCACTCGATCAGGTGCTGCAGTGGCGGGAAGATCAGGCCGAGGCCGATCAGCGTCAGCACCACCAGCGCGGCCCAGCGGATTGCGTCCTGGGGCAGGTGCAGTGCCGACAGGACGGCCGAGCCGGCCAGGGTCACCACGCTGAAGCTGCACACCAGGCCGGCGATCACCAGGTACGGCCGGGCGGCGGCGGTGTGCGCCCGGTCGCCGTCCACGCCGGAGAAGAACACCACGGGAAGCACCGGCAGGATGCACGGTGAGATCCCGGTGATGAGTCCGCCGAGGAAGCCGATGAGCGCGATCGTGTGCATAGCTACTTACACCTTTACCGGCCCGGGATGGTTCAAGTGACCGGGGACAAATCACGCTCCGTGCGTTATACAAATCACACAATGTGCGTTAATCTCGGTCGGTGGCGCAGTTAACCTTCCAGCGCGCCCGCACCGAGGAGAAGAAGCGCCAACGTGCGGAGGCACTCGTAGAAGCCGCGCGTTCACTGGCGCTCGAGACCGGCGTCGCCTCGGTCACGTTGACCGCCGTCGCCAGCCGGGCCGGAATTCACTACTCCGCGGTCCGCCGCTACTTCAGCTCGCACAAAGAAGTCCTGCTGCACCTCTCCGCCGAGGGGTGGGTGCGCTGGTCAAACACCGTGTCCGACAAGCTGGCCGAGCCCGGCCCGAAGTCGCCGTCGCGAATCGCCGAGACGCTGGCCAACGCCCTGGCCGAGGACCCGTTGTTCTGCGACCTGCTGGCCAACCTGCACCTGCACCTCGAACACGAGGTGGACGCGGAGCGGGTGATCGAGGTCAAGCGGATCAGCACCGCCGCCACGCTCTCCCTCGCCGACTCCATCGAGAGCACGCTGCCGGAGCTCGGCCGCTCCGGGTCGCTCGACATCCTGCTGGCCGCGTACTCGCTGGCGGCCACGCTGTGGCAGGTCGCCAACCCGCCCGAGCGCCTCACCGACGTCTACGCCGAGGAGCCCGAAGTGCTTCCCCCGGAGTGGAATCTGGACTTCACTTCCGCCCTGACCCGCCTGCTGACTGCGACGTGCGTCGGCCTCATCGCGGAGAAGCCATGAACAAGGAGGCCGGGGAGCTATGGCTTGGCGAACTCCAACCGGTGAAGACGGGAAGGACTTGGAGTGCCCATGACGACGACTGAGCCAAGGACCGAGCCGCTGAAGAAGCAGGGCTCCGCCGGCAGCGAGGGCAAAAGGTCGCCCCGCAGCGCGCCAAGAAAAAGGGGCTTCTGGGGCGCTTCTGGCTGGTGCTCACGATCGCAGCTGTCGTCGCGGTGTCGGGATTCGTCGTATACCGATTGCACGGCGTCTTCGGCGTTCACAGCGGTTCGTTCGGTGGTGGCACCTCGGGCGAGGTCCTCGACCAGTTCAACGCCAAGACGATCACGCTCGAGGTCTGGGGCTCACCGGGCAGCACGGCAACCATCAACTACCTCGACGAAAACTCCCATCCGCAGCAGGCCCTCAACGTGCCCTTGCCCTGGAACAAAGTATTGAGTTCAACAAAGCCCGGCATCCCGGCAAACCTGGTGGCGCAAGGAGACGGCAGTTGGATCGCCTGCCAATTCGTCGTGAACAACCACGACGGGCACGGTGACGTCATCAAGGCTCCAAATCACTCGCCCCCCAACCAAACCGTGAACGCCTTCGTCTATTGCCTGGACAAGTCCGCATGAGCGAGCCAGGCGAGGCTCCGCCGCGCGTCGATCAGCCGCTGATCCCGCCGTTCCTGCCGCGGATGATCCACAGGTTGGCGCTGCCGATCGTGCTGGTGTGGCTGGGCATCGTCTTTATCACCAACACCGTGGCCCCGCAGCTGGAGGTCGTCGCCAAGACCCACTCGGTGTCGATGAGTCCGACTGACGCGGCATCCTTTCAGTCGATGATGCGGGTCGGATCGACGTTCAAAGAGTTTGATTCCGACAACTCGGCGATGATCTTGCTGGAGGGCGACAAGCCACTCGGGGCCGAAGCGCACCGCTACTACGACGAGATGGTCAAGCGCATCGAGCAAGACAAGACACACGTTCAGCACGTCCAGGATTTCTGGAGTGATCCGCTGACGGCGGCGGGTTCCCAGAGCCACGATCAAAAGGCCGCGTACGTCCAGGTTTACCTCGTTGGCAACATGGGCAGCGGGCTGGCGAACGAGTCTTCCGAGGCCCTCCGCAAGATCGTGGACTCGGTGCCCGCGCCGCCGGGAATCAAGGCATACGTCACCGGCGCGGGTCCGCTGTTCGCCGACCAGTCCCACTCGGGGGCGAAGGGCGTCGCGGTCGTCACTCTTATCACCATCCTGGTGATTGTGGTGATGCTGCTTTTCGTTTACCGATCGGTGAGCACGGTTTTGATCATGCTGGCGATGGTGTTCATCGAGCTGGCCGCCGCCCGCGGTGTCGTCGCGACGCTGGGCAACTACGGGATCATGGGGCTGTCGACCTTCGCCAACAACATGCTGGTGCTTATGGCGATCGCCGCCGGGACGGATTACGCGATCTTCGTGGTCGGCCGCTATCAGGAGGCCCGTAGTCTGGGCGAGACCCGCGAAGAAGCGTTCTACACCATGTTCCACAGCACCGCGCATGTCGTGCTGGGATCGGGGTTGACGATCGCCGGCGCGATGTACTGCCTGAGCTTCTGCCGGCTGCCGTACTTCGAGTCGCTGGGGGTGCCTTGTGCGGTCGGCATGCTGGTCGCGGTGTTGGCGGCTTTGACGCTGGGTCCGGCGATGCTGACGGTGGCTTCGTTCTTCAAGCTCATGGATCCGAAGCGCAAGCTGCAGACCCGGGGCTGGCATCGCATCGGCACCGCGATCGTCCGCTGGCCCGCACCGGTTCTCGCGGTGACCATCGCGGTCGCATTAATTGGTCTGCTCGCCCTGCCCGGTTACAAGACGGACTACGACAACCGCCACTTCCTGCCGGCGGACACCCCGGCCAATGTCGGTTATGCCGCCGCGGACCGGCACTTCGACCAGGCTCGGCTCAATCCTGAGCTGTTGATGATCGAGACCGATCACGACTTGCGTAACTCGGCCGATTTCCTGGTCCTGGACAAGGTCGCCAAGGCGGTCTTCCACATCCCCGGTATCGGCCGGGTGCAGACCATCACCCGGCCGTTGGGCACGCCGCTCGACCACAGCACCCTCGGTTTTCAGATGAGTGCACAAGCCGCAGGGCGGATCCAGACCCAGCACTATCAGGAAGAGCAGGCGGCAAACCTGCTCAAGCAGGCGGACGAGCTGCGCAAGACGATGGCAACGCTACATGAGCAGATGCAGGTGACCCAGGACCTCAGTAACACGACGCACGAAACCACCAGGCTCACCAAAGAAACCGTGAAGATCACCGAGGCATTGCGCGACGACATCGCCAACTTCGACGACTTCTTCCGGCCGATCCGCAGCTTCTTCTACTGGGAGAGGCACTGCTACGACATTCCGGTCTGCTGGGCGCTACGGTCGGTCTTCAACGCGCTCGACGGGATCGACCAGGTGGCTCAGAACATCGTGGACCTCAGCGCGAATCTGGACAAGTTGGATCAGATCCAGCCGAAGCTGGTGGCACTGATACCGCCGCAGATCGAGAGTCAGCAGCGCAACCTCGACACCATCATGTCGAACTACGCGACCACGATGGGTCTTAACGAACAGGCGAAAGCGCAGTCCGACAACGCCACCGCCCAAGGCGATGCCTTCGATAAAGCAAAAAATGACGACACGTTCTACCTTCCGCCGGAGGCGTTCAAGAGCCCGGATTTCGCACGGGGTCTCAAACAGTTCATCTCGCCGGATGGGCACGCCGTCCGGTTGATCATCTCCCATGAAGGCGACCCGGCGACTCCTGAAGGCATCAGCCACATCGAACCGATCAAGCAGGCCGTGCACGAGGCGATCAAGGGCACGCCCTGGGAGGGCGCCAAGGTCTACCTCGGCGGTACCGCCGCGACGTACAAGGACATGCACGACGGCTCTGACATCGACCTGATGATCGCCGGAATTGCCGCAGCCACACTGATTTTCATCATCATGCTGGTGATCACCCGAAGCGCCGTGGCGGCCTTTGTGATCGTCGGTACGGTGTTGCTGTCACTAGGCGCCTCATTCGGACTCTCCGTGCTCCTATGGCAGTACATCCTGGGCATGAAGTTGCACTGGATGGTGCTGGCGATGGCGATCATCCTGCTGCTGGCGGTCGGCTCGGACTACAACCTGCTGTTGATATCGCGGTTCAAGGAGGAAATCCACGCCGGGCTCAAAACGGGGACGATCCGCGCGATGGCCGGTTCGGGCTCGGTGGTGACCTCCGCCGGTCTGGTGTTCGCCGCGACCATGGCCACGTTCATGTTCAGCCCGCTGCTGGTGATGGCCCAGGTAGGTACGACGATCGCGCTGGGTTTGTTGTTCGACACCTTGATCGTGCGGTCGTTCATGACGCCGTCGCTGGCCACCTTGCTCGGGCGCTGGTTCTGGTGGCCGCAGCACGTGCGTCCACGGCCGGCCAGCACAATGCTGCGACCGTACGGACCGCGTCCCGCTGTGCGCGATTTGCTCCTCAAGAACGTCGAGGAGCACCCGGCGGGCGGATTGG
The DNA here is from genome assembly GCA_963850895.1 of uncultured Actinomycetota bacterium. Taxonomy (GTDB): domain Bacteria; phylum Actinomycetota; class Actinomycetes; order Mycobacteriales; family Mycobacteriaceae; genus Mycobacterium. The sequence goes on from CAWKNK010000027.1 coordinate 184,405, forward strand.
TACAGCCGCGCTGATCCTACGAGGCGCGCGAATGTCGAGATTACTGCTGGCGTGATGGACTGCGAATCGGCCTCAGGACGTGGTTGGAACACTTCGCGGTGAGACGGCACCACCATCGGCCTGGGCCTGTTGTTCGACACGTTGATCGTGCGGTCGTTCATGATGCCTTCGGTCGCCGCGCTGATGGGCCGATGGTTCTGGTGGCCGACGCAGGTACGCACCCGGCCCGCCAGCCAGATGCTGCGGCCGTACGGGTCGCGTTCGGCGGTTCGTGCCTACATGCTGCCCCGCGAGGATGACGCCGAGGCGACCAACACCGACCGGTTCCCGGCGGCGCATTACTGAGGTCGCGCGGCCTCAATCGGGCCGACTACGCGATGAGAGAGGGCGCTTAGGCCCAGTTCCAGACCGACATGTCGCCGGGCGGGTACTGGCCGCACACGTCGGTGGCCTTGGCAACGACGCCCTTGTTGTTGAAGAAGAGCTTCATGTGGTTGGGCCACGCGTACCAGAGCGGGTCGTTGTTGTAGAAGTTCTCGGAATAGGTCCGGCGGTCCTCCGGCGACAACGAGTAGAACCAGTGGACCTTGTCGATCGTCGCCTGCTGGACGTTCGGGTGGTTGTTGTAGTCGATCATGTACCGCTGGTAGTACACCGGGCTGGTGTCGCGGGTGGCCGCCATGATCTGCTCGGCGTCGCAGGTGGTGTTGATCATCCTGCGCGGAATCGGGAAATCCTCCGTGGAGTCGGCCACGGCGGTCTTCGGGAAGACGGCGGCAGCGATGCCGAGGGCGAGGAAGGCGGCGCCTGCGCGCACGCCAGTGTTTAGCCGAGACATAGTTGCTACGGTAACACTTTTTGGACGGCGGGGGACAGTTCCTAGCCCATCTCAGTATGGCCACGATCAGGCACGATGACGTGCGTGGGGTCGGGCCGCAGCTCAGGCGGGGCCTGGCTGTAGTCGCCGAACGGACCGTCGCGGCGCTCCACCGCCGCCCGCACGCCCTGGGTTTCGGCGATCTTGATGAAGTCGAGGGCTTCGGGGGTATTGCGCATCAGACCGTCGAGGATGCCGCCGAGCGTCTGGGTGGACGCCAGCCCCATGTTCTCGTAGGCCTGGTTGACGATCAGTTTCTGCGCCTGCAGTTGCGACAGGGGGATCCGGGCCAGCTCGGCGGCGATCTCGGCGACCCGGGCCTCGAGACGCTCGAACGGCACCGCCTCGTTGATCAGCTCGATCTCGGCCGCCTGGACGCCGGTCAGCGGCCGCCCGGTCAGCGAATGCCACTTCGCCTTGGCGAAGCTGAGCCGGTAGAGCCACATCCCGCTCAGGTATGCGCCCCACATCCTGCTGTACGGGGTGCCGATCACCGCGTCGGTGCTGGCGATGACCAGGTCGGCGCACAACGCGTAGTCACTGGCCCCGCCGACGCACCAGCCGTGGACCTGGGCGATGACCGGCTTGGACGCCCGCCAGATAGCCATGAACTTCTGCGTCGGCCCGGTCTCGCGGGCGGTGACCATCGCGAAGTCCTTGCCGGGATCCCATTGGCCGTTGGTCATCATGGAATCGCCCCAGTGCTGGAAGCCGCCGCCGAAGTCATAGCCGCCGGAAAAGGCCCGGCCGGCGCCGCGCAGCACGATGACCTTGACGGCCGGGTCGCGCTCCGCCAGCCCGACGGCCGCCTCAATCTCGTCGGGCATGGGCGGCACGATGGTGTTGAGCTGCTCCGGACGGTTCAACGTGATGGTGGCCACCGGGCCGGCCGTCATGTACAGGAGCGTCTCGAAGTCGCTGGTTGGCATAGCTTCCTTAGGGGTCGGGCTGGCGGTTCTCCGGTGACGACGCGTAGATTCGCTCGCCGATCTTGAGATACGGCGTCGTCAGGTAGGCCGACATGACGGACAGACCGGAGAAGATCGCCGCCACGCAGACGGCGTTGGGCCAGAGCCTGCCCGTGCCGAGGGCAAAACAGACGGTGCCGATGATCGAGGTCGCCCAGTAGAACCGCCGGCCGGCGCGGCGGTCGCCGATGAAGCGGTAGCGTGCCTGTGCCGCCGAAACCAGGACGAAGATCAACCCGGTCGCCAGCAGGGTGAGTTCGATGCGTTGGGTCGCTGACACATGGACGATCTTATGGCCCGGGCTAACCCCGGGGCGTGGGCGTCAGCATCCGCCACAGGAACGAATAGGTCAGCGCCGACTTGAACGCGACCTGTTGGTTGTCGGCCGCGCCGGCGTGCCCGCCTTCGATGTTCTCGTAGTAGAAGACCCGATGCCCCGCGGCCTCCAGTGCCGCGGTCATCTTGCGGGCATGGCCCGGATGCACCCGATCGTCGCGGGTGGACGTGGTCATCAGCACCGGTGGGTAGTGGCGCGTCGCCGAAATGTTTTGGTAGGGCGAGTATTCGGAGATGAACGCCCAGTCCTCCGGATTGTCCGGGTCGCCGTATTCGGCCATCCACGACGCGCCCGCCAGTAGCAGGTGGTAGCGCTTCATGTCCAGCAGCGGCACGCTGCAGACCAGCGCGCCGAATCTCTCCGGGTACTGGGTCAACATGATGCCCATGAGCAGGCCGCCGTTGCTACCGCCCTGCGCGCCGAGCTGGTCGACACCTGCGATGCCGCGGTTCACCAAATCGGTTGCCACCGCTGCGAAATCCTCGGCAACCTTGTGCCGGCCCTCGCGCATCGCCTGGGTGTGCCAATTGGGCCCGTACTCCCCGCCGCCGCGGATGTTGGCGAGCACATAGGTGCCACCACGGGCCAGCCACAGCCGGCCGAGCACGCCGCTGTAGGCCGGGGTGTTGGCGGATTCGAAGCCGCCGTAGCCGTACAGCATGGTCGGGCCCGGGCCCCGCGCGCCGGCGGGGCGCACCACGAAGTACGGGATGGGTGTGCCGTCCTGCGAATCCACGAAATGCTGTTTCACCGTGATGTTTTCGGTGTCGAAGAAGGCCGGCGCGGACTTGATCTGGTCGAGCGGGCCGGTGCCGGTGCCACGCATGAGCCGCGAGGGCGTGACGAATCCGCTGAAGTCGAGGAAGAACTCGTCGCCGGTGTCGTCGGCGGCGGCGACGACGGTGTGGGTCGCGTCCGGGATGCCGGGGACCGGTTCGCGCCGCCAGGTGCCCGGCGTGACGAACTCCACCCGGCTGGCGACGTCGGCGAGGGTGACCATCAACAGGCGGTCCCGCGTCCACGCGTAGTGATTCAACGCGGTGTGCTCGTCGGGCTCGAACACCACGCTCAATTCCGCTGTGCCCGACAAGAAATCGTCGTAGTCGGCCGCCAGCAGGGCACCGGCGGGATAGCTCTGGGCGCCGTAGAACCAATCGGTGCGCAGCTCGATCAGGAGCCATTCGCGGTGTATCGACAGGCTCGCGTCGGTAGGCGCGTCGATCCGGATCAGCTCGGGGTTTTCCGGGAGGCCCCGCAGTTCGTAGACCTCTTCGTTCCAGAAGTCGAGGGCCCGCCCCAGCAGGGTGCGCTCGAAGCCGGGAGTGCGATCCACCGAGGCGGACACGCGAACGTCGGTGCGGGCGCCCTCGAACACGGTTTCCGCGTCGGTCAGCGGGGTGCCCCGGCGCCACCGCTTGATCACCCGCGGGTAGCCCGAGTCGGTGAGCGAGCCGTCGCCGAAGTCCGTGCCCACCAGGACGGTGTCGGCGTCCACCCAGGCGAGTTGCGACTTGGCCTCTGGCAGCTGGAACCCGTCGTCGACGAATTCGCGTGTCTCCATGTCGAATTCGCGCACTATGGAGGCGTCCGAGCCGCCCCTGGACAGCGCGACCAGGGCGAGCGTGTACTCCGGTTCGATGACGCCGGCGCCGGCCCACACCCACTTCTCGCCGTCGGCTCGGCCCAATTCGTCGACGTCGATCAGCACGTCCCACTCGGGGGCATCGGTGCGATAGCTCTCCAGCGTGGTGCGCCGCCACAACCCGCGCGGGTTGGCGGCGTCGCGCCAGAAGTTGTAGAGGTACTCGCCGCGGCGGACCACGTACGGGATGCGGGCGTCGGTGTCGAGCACCTCGAGCGCCTCGGTGCGCATCCGCTCGAAATCCGCATCGCGGAACGTCGCCAGTGTCGGTTCGTTACGCGCTCGCACCCAGTCCAGCGCCTCGTCGCCGGTGACGTCCTCGAGCCACAGGTAGGGGTCACGGTCGTCGTCGGCGGCTATGGGGGCTTGCGATGTCATGAACGCCATTGTGGCCTCCGGCGGTAGTGTGAGGTGTATTACACAGACGAGCGAGGAGCCGAGCAGATGACTGTTTTCGCACGTCCAGGTTCCGCTGGGGCGTTGATGTCGTATGAATCCCGCTACGACAACTTCATCGGGGGCCAATGGGTCCCGCCGGCCCAGGGCCGCTACTTCGAGAACCCGACGCCGGTGACCGGTCAGACGTTCTGCGAAGTGGCCCGTTCCGACGAGGCCGATGTGGAAAAGGCGCTCGACGCCGCGCACGCGGCGGCGCCGGCCTGGGGCAAGACCGCGCCCGCCGAGCGCGCGGCGATTCTGAACAAGATCGCCGACCGCATCGAGGAAAACAAAAGCGCGCTGGCGCTGGCCGAGGTGTGGGACAACGGGAAACCGATCCGGGAGGCGCTGGCAGCCGACATCCCGCTGGCCGCTGATCACTTCCGGTATTTCGCGGCGGCGATCCGTGCACAGGAGGGTTCGCTGTCCCAGATCGACGAGGACACCGTCGCCTACCACTTTCACGAGCCATTGGGTGTGGTGGGGCAGATCATTCCTTGGAACTTCCCGATCCTGATGGCCACCTGGAAGCTGGCGCCCGCGCTGGCGGCCGGCAACGCGGTGGTGCTCAAACCCGCCGAGCAGACGCCGGTCTCGGTGCTCTACCTGATGTCGCTGATCGGTGATCTGTTGCCGGCGGGCGTGGTCAACGTCGTCAACGGGTTCGGCGCCGAGGCGGGCAAGCCGCTGGCGTCGAGCAACCGGATCGCCAAGATCGCGTTCACCGGGGAGACCACCACCGGGCGGCTGATCATGCAATACGCGTCGCAGAACCTGATCCCGGTAACCCTGGAGTTGGGCGGCAAGAGCCCCAACATCTTCTTCTCCGACGTGCTGGCCAAGGGCGACGACTTCCAGGACAAGGCGCTCGAGGGATTCACCATGTTCGCCCTCAACCAGGGCGAGGTGTGCACCTGCCCGTCGCGCAGCCTGATCCAGTCCGACATCTACGACGAGTTCCTGGAGCTGGCCGCGATCCGAACCAAGGCGGTGCGGCAGGGCGATCCGCTGGACACCGAGACGATGCTGGGTTCGCAGGCGTCCAACGACCAGCTGCAAAAGGTCTTGTCCTACATCGAGATCGGCAAAGATGAAGGCGCGAGGGTCCTTTGCGGCGGGGAGCGCGCCGAACTGGGCGGCGACCTGTCCGGCGGCTACTACATGCAGCCGACGATCTTTGCCGGCAACAACAAGATGCGGATCTTCCAGGAGGAGATCTTCGGCCCGGTGGTGGCGGTGACGTCGTTCTCCGATTACGACGACGCGATCTCGATCGCCAACGACACCCTCTACGGTCTGGGCGCCGGCGTGTGGAGCCGCGACGGCAACACCGCCTACCGGGCCGGGCGCGACATCCAGGCCGGCCGGGTGTGGGTCAACTGCTACCACGTGTATCCCGCGCACGCCGCGTTCGGCGGCTACAAGAACTCGGGCATCGGCCGGGAGAACCACAAGATGATGCTCGACCACTACCAGCAGACCAAGAACCTGATGGTGTCCTACTCCGAAAAGGCGCAGGGATTCTTCTAGATGGGTCCCGGGCCCCCGTCAGGAGTCGTCATCACCGCCGGCGCCGCCGGCCTGTTGGCGCGCCTGCAGGACCGCCACGGCCCGCTGATGTTCCACCAGTCCGGCGGCTGCTGCGACGGCTCGTCGCCGATGTGCTACCCGCGCGGGGACTTCCTCGTCGGCGACCGCGACGTGTTGCTCGGCGTACTCGACGTCGGGCCTGAAGGTTCCGACGGGGTGCCGGTGTGGATTTCGGGCCCGCAGTACCAGACCTGGAAGCACACCCAGCTGGTCATCGACGTGGTCCCGGGCCGCGGCGGCGGATTCAGCCTGGAGGCGCCCGAAGGGGTGCGGTTCCTGTCCCGCGGCCGCGTCTTCACCGACGACGAACAGGCGGAGCTGCGGGCCACACCGGTCATCACCGGCGCCGATTACGAGCGTGGCGAACGCCCTTTCGCACGCGGTCAGGTGGTGAATGACGCGGCATCGGGCACGTGCCCCCCGGGTCGGTGACCGCAGTAATGTCGAAAGCGTGATCCCCCTCCCGCGTCCGCGGTTGCTGGCCGGCGCCATGCTGATCGGCGTCGCGGTCGGGTTGCTGGCGGGGGTCGGATTCGCCGTGGCGGTCCATGCGGGCCTCCGCCCGGCCTTCGCCCTTGTGTCGGTGGTCGGGATTCCCAGCGCGGCCGGACTGGTGACGATCCTGTTCTCCGGACGTCGATGGGTGACGATGGTGGGCGCGTTCATCCTGGCGGTGGCGCCCGGCTGGTTCGGTGTGCTCGTCGCCCTCCAGGTGACCTCCCGTGGCTGACGACGACACCCCGTCGAGCCCGGGGACCCAGTCATGGGTGCCGGACTTCTCGGATTCCGACGAGGACACGGGGACGCAGTCGTGGGTGCCGGATTTCTCGGATTCCGACGAAGAGCAGCCCGCCGCCGCGAAGGACGAGCCGGAGACGTCGCAGCCGGCCGCCGACGAACAGGATGCCGACGCCGAATCCGCTGTCGCGCCGGTGCAATCGGTCACCGTTCCCGGGCGCTACCTCTACCTGAAGTGGTGGAAGCTGCTGCTGGTGATGTTCGGCGTCTGGTTCGTGGCGGCCGACGTCGGGTTGGGTCTGTTCTATTGGTGGTACCACTCGGCCGACAACACCGCGGCGCTCTTCGTGGTCCTGGTGTACGTGGTGGCATGCGCCGTCGGTGGCGTGCTGCTCGCGATGGTCGAGGGCAGGCCGCTGGTCTCGGCGCTGGCGCTGGCGGTGATGTCGGGACCGTTCGCCTCCCTGGCCGCCGCGGCTCCCCTGCACGGCTATTACCACTGCGCGCGGGTGGGCCACTGCCTCGTCGGCGTCATTCCGTATTAACGCCTCGCCCGGGCGGCCACTAGGGTAGGGGCCGTGACCCATTTTGACGTCGTCGTCCTCGGGGCCGGTCCCGGCGGATATGTCGCAGCCATTCGCGCCGCACAGCTTGGTCTGAACACCGCGGTCGTCGAGCCGAAGTACTGGGGCGGAGTCTGCCTCAACGTCGGATGCATCCCCTCCAAGGCGTTGCTGCGCAACGCCGAGCTCGCTCACATCTTCACCAAAGAGGCCGAGGCGTTCGGCATCAACGGCGAGGCGACCTTCGATTACGGGATCGCCTTCGACCGTAGCCGCAAGGTGGCCGAGGGCCGCGTCGCCGGCGTGCACTTCCTGATGAAGAAGAACAAGATCACCGAGATCCAGGGGTACGGCCGCTTCACGGACGCCAACACGCTCTCGGTCGACCTCAACGACGGTGGCACCGAGAACGTCACCTTCGACAACGCCATCATCGCCACCGGCAGCAGCACCCGGCTGGTACCCGGGACGTCGCTGTCGGCCAACGTGGTCACCTACGAGGAACAGATCCTGTCCCGGGAGCTGCCGCAATCGATCGTCATCGCCGGTGCCGGGGCGATCGGCATGGAGTTCGGCTACGTGCTGAAGAACTACGGCGTCGACGTGACCATCGTGGAGTTCTTGCCGCGCGCGCTGCCCAACGAGGACGCCGATGTCTCCAAGGAGATCGAGAAGCAGTTCAAGAAGCTGGGCATCAAGATCCTGACCGGGACCAAGGTCGAGTCCATCTCAGACAACGGCGCCGAGGTCACCGTGGCCGTCAGCAAGGACGGTGACGCGCAAGAACTCAAGGCCGCGAAAGTGTTGCAGGCCATCGGTTTTGCGCCCAACGTGGAGGGCTATGGCCTGGAGAAGGCCGGCGTCGCGCTGACCGACCGCAAGGCCATCGGGATCAACGACTACATGGTCACCAAGCGTGCCGCACATCTACGCCATCGGCGACGTCACCGGCAAGCTGATGCTCGCCCACGTCGCCGAGGCCATGGGTGTGGTGGCGGCCGAAACCATCGCCGGCGCAGAGACTTTGGCGCTGGGTGACTACCGGATGCTGCCGCGGGCGACGTTCTGCCAGCCCCAGGTGGCCAGCTTCGGGCTCACCGAGGAGCAGGCCCGCGACGAGGGTTACGACGTCGTGGTGGTCAAGTTCCCGTTCACCGCCAACGGCAAGGCGCACGGCCTGGGTGATCCCAGCGGTTTCGCCAAGCTGGTCGCCGACGCCAAGCACCTGGAGCTGCTGGGGGGGCACCTGATCGGCCACGACGTGTCCGAGTTGCTGCCCGAGCTGACGCTGGCGCAGAAGTGGGATCTGACCGCCAACGAGCTGGCGCGCAACGTGCACACCCATCCGACCATGTCGGAGGCGCTGCAGGAATGCTTCCACGGTCTGGTCGGCCACATGATCAACTTCTGAGCCCATGCGCAGCGACATCGTGCTGGGGGCCGTCGGCGGCCTCGTCGCGGGCTATGTCCTGTGGTTGGTGGCCTTTTCGGTCGCCGACGACAACGCGGCGGTGGGGCGGTGGGCCCCGACGGTGTTGCTGCTGTCGCTTGCGCTGGCGGTCTGCGCCACGATGTGGGCGTCGTTCCTCCGCCGACGCAGGAAATACGCCTGGTCGGGGTTCGGGTTCGGCCTGCCCGTCCCGCCGCTGCTGCTGACGCTGGCCGTGCTCGCCAACGTCTACCTCTGACTAGCGCGGGTCTAGCGCGGGTTGTCCAACGGGATGTCCAATGCCGCCATCGTCGCCGCCAGCCCGTCGTATTGGCCTGCCAGCAAGCAGAATTCGATCAGCTGACGCCGGTCCAGGTGCCCCGCGAGCTGCTGCCAGGTGGCGTCGGTGATGGTGCGGTCCGTCACGAACTCGTCCGTCGCCGTCAGCAGCGCCTGCTGGCGCACCGTCAGGCGCGCCTCGACCCGGTCCAGCCGCTCGGGCCACGCGAAGATCGCGGCCTGCAGGTCCGCGTCCAGCCCCTGCTTGGCGGCCATTCGGCGATGGTGCTGCAGCTCGTATTCGCAAGCACGCACATGCGCGACCCGCAGGATCACCAGCTCGGTGTCGATCGCCGGCAGCCGGCCCCGCAGCACGCGACCGCTGTAGATGCTCCACGCCAAGAACAGCAACCGGTGCTGACCCAACGTGGTGAACAGGTGCATCTCGGGCGCTCGGACCGTGCGGGCGGCCAACTTCGCGAGAACCCAGTTGATCGGCCCGAGCTCGCGGAACCGGCCCGACGGGATGCGGCCATTCCGCGCCCCGGTCACGGTTGCTTCACCAAGTACGGGGAAACCGTGCTGCGGTGCTCGTCCAGATCCAGTGCGCGCCCCAAGGCCGGGAACGCACGCTGCGGGCAGTTGTCGCGTTCGCAGACCCGGCAGCCCGCGCCGATCGGTGTGGCCACTGTTCCTGAATCCCCCGAGACGTCGAGTCCTTCCGAGTAGACGAGCCGGTGCGCGTGGCGAAGCTCGCAGCCCAGCCCGATCGCGAAGGTTTTACCCGGCTGACCATACCGCGCGGCCCGGCGCTCCACGGTCCGGGCCACCCACATGTAGTTGCGGCCGTCGGGCATCTGGGCGATCTGGACCAGGATCTTGCCCGGGTTGGCGAACGTTTCGTACACGTTCCACAGTGGGCAGGTGCCGCCGCTGGAGGAGAAGTGAAAACCGGTGGCGGACTGGCGTTTTGACATGTTGCCGGCCCGGTCCACCCGGACGAACGAGAACGGCACGCCGCGCATCGACGGCCGCTGCATTGTCGAAAGCCGGTGCGCGATGGTCTCGTAACTCACCGAATAGAAGGAGGACAACCGCTCGACGTCGTACCGGAAATTCTCCGAGACATCGTGGAATTGGCGGTAGGGCAGCACCGCGGCCGCGGCGAAGTAGTTGGCCAGCCCCAGCCGGGCCAGCGTGTGCGACTCGTCGCTGGTGAACTTGCCCTCCTCCACCAGGCTGTCGATGAGATCGCCGTACTCGAGGTAGGCCAATTCGGCGGCCATCTTGAAAACCTGCTGACCGAGCGAGAGGTGGTTGCTGATCTCCAGCGTCTTGGTCCCGGGGTCAAACCGGTGCAGCACGGTGTCGCCGAGGTCGATCCGCCTGTTGATGTGCACCCCGTGCACCTCGGTCAGCCGGCGATTCAGCTCGCGGGCCAGGTCGCCGTGGTGCAGTCGCATCTGGATCGTGAGGTCTTCGGCGGCGGTGTCCAGCTCGTGCAGGTAGTTCTGGCGTTGGTAGAAGTAGTCGCGCACCTCCTCGTGCGGCATCGTGATCGAGCCGCTGCCGCTGCCGTCGGAGTACCGCTCCTCGGTGGCGGCGGCCAGCTGCGCCGTGGTGATCCGGTAGCGCCGGTGCAAATTGACCACCGCCCGGGCCAGCCCGGGGTGGGCGCTGACCATCTCGGCCACCTCCGTCGGGTCGACGTCGATGTCCAGGTCGCGGTCCATGGTCACCTCCCGCAGCTCGGCGACCAGCCGGGTGTCGTCCTGGGAGGCGAAGAACGTCGCATCCACGCCGAACACCTCGGTGATCCGCAGCAGCACGGCCACCGTCAGCGGGCGAACGTCGTGCTCGATCTGGTTGAGGTAGCTCGGGGAGATCTCCAGCATCTGGGCCAGGGCGGCCTGGGAAAACCCGCGCTCGTTGCGCAGCTGGCGGACCCGGGAGCCGACGAAGGTTTTGGACACTTCACCCAGGGTACGGGCTGCTAACAAGAAGTTGGCAGAGTTCGCACGCGGCTACGTCGCGTCGCATTTGGTTTTTGGCGCAGCTCGTTGGCATGATTCGCAACGGAGGCCTCAGGGCTAGCCTGAGGTGCCTGCGAGGAGGAAACGGGGAGCGAAGCCGTGAGCCTGGACAAAGAACTGATGCCGGTGCCCGACGGCCACCCCGATGTGTTCGATCGCGAATGGCCGCTGCGCGTGGCCGACATCGACCGCACGGGCCGGCTGCGGCTGGACGCGGCCGCGCGGCACATCCAGGACATCGGCCAGGACCAGCTGCGCGAGATGGGTTTCGAGGAGACGCACCCGCTGTGGATCGTCCGGCGCACCATGGTCGACCTGATCCGCCCGATCGAATTCCAGGACATGCTGCGGTGTCGGCGCTGGTGTTCGGGCACCTCCAACCGGTGGTGCGAGATGCGGGTTCGCATAGATGGGAAGCGCGGACGCGGGCTGATCGAGTCCGAGGCGTTCTGGATCAACATCAACCGGGAAACCCAGATGCCGTCGCGCATCTCCGACGACTTCCTCGCGTGCCTGCACAAGACCACGTCCGTAGACCGGCTGCGGTGGAAGGCCTACCTGAAGCCGGCCAGCCGCGACGACGCGACCGAGATCCACGAGTTTCCCGTCCGGGTCACCGACATCGACTTGTTCGACCACATGAACAACTCGGTGTACTGGAGCGTGATCGAGGACTACCTGGCGTCGCACCCGGAGCTGATGAAGGCGCCGCTGCGCATCACGATCGAGCACGAGGCGCCGGTGGCGCTGGGTGACAAGCTCGAGATCATTTCGCATGTGCACCCGGCCGGTTCGACCGATCAATTCGGCCCCAACCTGGCCGATCGCACTGTTACAACGCTCACATACGCGGTCGGCGACGAAGCGAAAGCGGTCGCCGCGATCTTCACCCGGTAGCGGAACCGTCACCTCCGTCAATTTCCGTTCTGACCTGCGAATATTGGGTTACTGACCGGTAGCTTCTGAAACGGTTAAGTTTGCGGGCAACTTCGCAAGATTTGCTAATCCGCGCCAAGTCGTTGCCGAAATTGGCAAATTAAACGGGTGGACCTGCGTCAACAGCTGTGCCATCTTCGAGTTAGCACACCAGCGAAGTTGAGCCTCTAGCTACCGCCGGTGAAGCGTTCATCAACCCAGTAGTGAAGATCGTTAAGGAGCATGCCCAATGTCTGTCGTTGGTACCCCGAAGAGCGCCGAGCAGATCCAGCACGACTGGGACACCAACCCGCGTTGGAAGGGCACCAGCCGCACCTACAGCGCCGAGGACGTCGTCGCCCTGCAGGGCACCGTGGTCGAGGAGCACACCCTGGCCCGCCGGGGCGCCGAGGTGCTGTGGGAGCAGCTGCACGACCTGGAGTACATCAACGCCCTGGGCGCCCTGACCGGCAACATGGCCGTGCAGCAGGTGCGCGCCGGCCTGAAGGCCATCTACCTGTCCGGTTGGCAGGTCGCCGGTGACGCCAACCTGTCCGGCCACACCTACCCCGACCAGAGCCTGTACCCGGCCAACTCGGTGCCGCAGGTCATCCGTCGCATCAACAACGCGCTGCTGCGCGCCGACGAGATCGCCAAGGTCGAGGGTGACCGGTCGGTGGAGAACTGGTTGGCGCCGATCGTCGCCGACGGTGAGGCCGGCTTCGGTGGCGCTCTCAATGTGTACGAGCTTCAGAAGGCGATGATCGCCGCGGGCGTCGCGGGGTCGCACTGGGAAGATCAGCTGGCTTCGGAGAAGAAGTGCGGCCACCTCGGCGGCAAGGTGCTGATCCCGACTCAGCAGCACATCCGCACGCTGACCTCGGCGCGTCTGGCCGCCGACGTCGCCGGTGTGCCGACGGTCGTGATCGCCCGCACCGACGCCGAGGCGGCCACCCTGATCACCTCCGACGTCGACGAGCGCGACCAGCCGTTCATCACCGGTGAGCGGACCAAGGAAGGCTTCTACCGTGTCAAGAACGGCCTCGAGCCGTGCATTGCGCGGGCCAAGGCCTACGCGCCCTACTCGGACCTGATCTGGATGGAGACCGGGACCCCAGACCTCGAGCTCGCGGCCAAGTTCGCCGAGGGCGTCAAGTCCGAGTTCCCCGACCAGATGCTGGCCTACAACTGCTCGCCTTCCTTCAACTGGAAGAAGCACCTTGACGACTCCACCATCGCGAAGTTCCAAAAAGAGCTTGGCGCAATGGGATTCAAGTTCCAGTTCATTACGCTGGCCGGCTTCCACGCGCTGAACTACTCGATGTTCGATCTGGCCTACGGCTACGCCCGCAACCAGATGACCGCGTACGTGGAGCTGCAGGAGCGCGAGTTCGCCGCCGAGGAGCGCGGTTACACCGCGACCAAGCACCAACGCGAGGTCGGTGCCGGTTACTTCGACCGCATCGCCACCACGGTCGACCCCACCTCGTCGACCACCGCGCTGACCGGTTCCACCGAAGAGGGCCAGTTTCACTGACGATGAGCGGGCGAAGGCCCGCGAAGAGGAAGTGAAACCGACGGCTTGAGTCACTGATCCTCAGCTGAGCAGACACAAAATCGCACTGCTGCGATCCAGATCGTGCGAGTCTGCGTTCCCCCGCTTGCGGGGGAGTACCCCCAGCTCGCCGTGAAGTAGCATTGGCCCCGCCCAGCGATCCTGGGCGGGGCCTATTGCGGTGCAAGACGATACGGACACCGAAAGAGATGACAGTGAGCGACGCAGCGATTCAGCGGGTAGGGGTTGTCGGGGCCGGCCAGATGGGGTCCGGCATCGCCGAAGTCTCGGTCCGCGCCGGTGTCGACGTGACGGTGTTCGAGACCACCGAGGCCCTGATCGCGGCCGGACGCAACCGCATCGTGAAGTCTTTAGAGCGTGGCGTCAGCGCGGGCAAGGTCACCGAGCGCGAGCGCGACCGCGCGCTGAGCAAGCTCACTTTCACCACCGATCTGAAGGACCTCGCCGACCGCCAACTCGTCATCGAGGCGATCGTCGAAGACGAGGCCGTCAAGGCGGACATCTTCGCCGAACTCGACCGCGCCATCACCGATCCCGACGCGGTCCTGGCGTCCAACACCTCCAGCATCCCGATCATGAAGATCGCCGCGGCCACCAAGAACCCGCAGCGAGTGCTGGGCCTGCACTTCTTCAACCCGGTCCCGGTGCTCCCGCTGGTCGAGTTGGTCAGCACGTTGGTCACCGACGAAGCAGCCGCCGCCCGCACCGAGGAATTCGCGAGCGCGGTCCTGGGCAAGCAGGTGGTGCGCTGCTCCGACCGGTCCGGCTTTGTCGTGAACGCGCTGCTGGTTCCCTACTTGTTGTCGGCAATTCGCATGGTGGAGGCCGGTTTTGCCACCGTCGAAGACGTCGACAAGGCCGTTGTCGCCGGGCTATCGCACCCGATGGGCCCGCTGCGGCTGTCCGATCTCGTGGGCCTGGACACCCTGAAGCTGATCGCGGACAAGATGTTCGAGGAATTCAAGGAACCGCATTACGGCCCGCCGCCGCTGTTGCTGCGCATGGTGGAGGCGGGCCGGCTCGGCAAGAAAACCGGCCAGGGCTTCTACACGTACTGACGCTGTTTGGTTACCGTCGTTCGGACGGGTCGTGTAGTAACTGTTGTTTGGGCCGGGTACCATTCTGTCCTTCAGGCAACGAAAGGTGCATCTCGGGCATGCCGCAATTAAGGCCGTACTATGAAGAGTCGCAATCGATATATGACATCTCGAACGAGTTTTTCGCGTTATTCCTAGACCCGACCATGGGCTACACCTGCGCGTACTTCGAGCGTGACGACATGACCCTCGAAGAAGCGCAAAACGCCAAATTTGACTTGGCGTTGGGCAAGCTGAACCTCGAGCCCGGGATGACGGTACTCGACGTCGGCTGCGGCTGGGGTGGGGCGCTGAAACGGGCTGTCGAGAAGTTCGACGTCAATGTGATCGGAATCACGCTGAGTCGCAACCAGTTCGAATACAGCAAGAACCTGCTGGCCGGATTGCCGACGGACCGCAACATCGAGCTGCGGCTGCAGGGCTGGGAAGAGTTCGAGGACAAGGTCGACCGGATCGTCAGCATCGGCGCCTTCGAAGCGTTCAAGCTGGAGCGTTATGGCGCCTTTTTCGAACGCGCCTACGACTCCCTTCCCGATGACGGCAGGATGCTGCTACACACAATTCTGACGTATCAATGGCAAGAGATGCCTGCGCGCGGCATCACGCTGACGATGAGCGATATTCGGTTCACGCGTTTCATTGCCACCGAGATATTCCCGGGTGGACAGTTGCCAGCGCAGGAGGACATTTTCCACTTTGCACAGGCCGCCGGGTTTTCGGTCGAAAAGGTGCAACTACTTCGCGAGCATTACGAGCGCACGCTGAACATGTGGGCGGCCAACCTCGAAGCCAACTGGGACAAGGCCATCGAGATCCAGTCGCAAGAGGTCTACGACCGGTACATGAAGTACCTGACCGGGTGCGAGAACCTCTTCCGCAAGGGCATCAGCAACGTGGGGCAGTTCACTCTGGTGAAGTGAGCCGAGGTTTGGGTCGGCATGACACCGACCCGTCGAGGACCCGTCGAGGACCCGTCGAGTCTTCGCCCCGCGGCGATCTGGCTACGCGCTGATTACTTTTCCAACGTGAACTGGTCGACGTCGGTGTAACCCTCGCGGAACAGCTTCGCGCAGCCGGTCAGGTACTTCATGTACCGGTCGTAGACCTCTTGCGACTGGATGGCGATGGCCTGCTCGCGATTGGCCTCGAGGGCGGCCGCCCACGTCTCCAGGGTTTTCGCGTAGTGCAGCTGCAGCGAGTGGACCCGGGTCAGCTCGAAGCCGGCCGTGACCGCGTACTCTACCGACGGTCTGAGGTGTCGGGAGCCAGCCCCCCGGAAAGATCTCGGTCAAGATGAATTGCGAGAAGTGCACGATCTCGTGGGTCAGCTTCATGCCCCGTTTCCGGGCATCTTTGAAGGAGGGGCGAACGATGGTGTGCAGCAACATCACACCGTCGGACGGCAGCACTTGGCAGGCCATCTTGAAAAAGCGGCCGACGCGCTGGCGGCCGAAGTGCTCGAAGGCGCCGACGGAGACGATGCGGTCGACGGGCTCATGGAACTTCTCCCACCCCTCCAACAGCACCCGCCGGGTGCGGGGGGTGTCCAGCTCGTCGAACGTCTTCTGCACATGCTCGGCCTGATTCTCCGACAACGTCAGGCCCACGACGTTGACGTCGTACATCTCGATGGCCCGTCGCATCGTGGCGCCCCAGCCGCAGCCGATGTCCAGCAGCGTCATCCCCGGCTCGAGCTTCAGCTTGCCCAGCGCCAGGTCGATCTTGGCGAGCTGCGCCTCTTCCAGAGTCATGTCGTCACGCTCGAAGTAGGCGCAGCTGTACGTCTGGGTGCGGTCCAAGAACAACCGGAAGAAGTCGTCGGACAGGTCGTAGTGGGCTTGCACGTTTGTAAAATGCGGCGTGAGCTGCACAGACATGTCGAGAAAGGGCCTTTCGTTGTGCGGAGACAGGTACGCGCTGCCAACACGGGCAGTCCTGCGTCACCCCCGACGCATCCCTGCATGCTAGTCGTTGCGGCGATCCAGGTCGCTTTCACCAGCGGCCCATAGCGTCACACGAGACGGGCGGAATTCACAAAAAAGGCGAGCTACGCCACGCTGCGAGCCCGCCTAGAGCGGGGACTGATCCTCATCCCCCCGGGGTGGCACGATTGGCGACGGATGGGGCTCTTCGCGGAACTTCTCCAGCGATCCGCCGACCTCCACGATGCCCTTCAGCGCGTTCCAGCTCAGCATCGTCAGGTAGTCGATCAGCTCGTCGCGGCTCATGCGCGGGTAGGACATCCACGAGTGGGTGGCCAGCTGCACCCCACCGACGATCAGGTAAGCCCACGGCTCCACACCGCCGGTGTCCATCCCGGCCTGTTGCATGCGGCGGCGCAGCATCACGGCGAGCATGCGGGCGATGATCCGCTCGGAGTCGGCGATCACCTTGCTCTTGCTGGCCGAACTGTTGGCCATCACGAACCGATACGGTTCGGGTTCGTCCGCCACGGTATCCACATACACCCGAATGACCTCGCGGGCCAGGTCGAAGCCGTCCAGGTTAGATGTCAGCGCCGAGGCCATGTTGGGAATCAGGGTGGTTTGGGTGAAGCGCATCATCACGGCGGTGGTCAGGTCGTTCTTGTCGACGAAGTAGCGATACAGCACCGTCTTGGAAACGCCGATCTCCGCGGCGATATCGTCCATGCTCAGGGCGCCGCCGTGCCGCCGAATCGCGTCGATCGTGCCGTCTACCAATTCGTTGCGGCGCTCCACCTTGTGTTGGTGCCAGCGCCGCTTGCGACCATCCGCCTTGGCCGTCACAGCCAACATTCGCTCTGTCACTGTCGCCGATTTCCCATTCATCTAGACGCTCTCGATACTACGGCGTGCGGGCGTGCTCAGGACTTCGGCCGCGCCCCGGCGGAGCCTCCCGAACAGTGTTGTCACACCAATCGGCCGGGACGATAGATGATGGACTGGTGGTACACAGAGCCTCGCCTCGAGGCGAAGCGTCGGGCCCGCGAGCGGCGGGGCCCGACCCGACGGCACCGTTGACCGGAGCCGGGCGACCTCACGCATCGTTCGCCGAATCCTTCGCCGGTGCCGACCCGCAGGCGGATGCCCAGCGCGGGGTGGCGCTGCGCCGGATGAAGGCGGTGGCGCTGGGCTTCCTGATCGGCGCCACCGTCCTGTTCCTCGCCTGCCGGTGGGCCCAGGCCCACGCCAACCTGGGCGCCTGGGTCGGCTACGTCGGCGCCGCCGCGGAGGCCGGAATGGTGGGCGCGCTGGCCGACTGGTTCGCGGTGACGGCCCTGTTCAGGCATCCGCTGGGCATTCCCATCCCGCACACCGCGATCATCAAGCGGAAGAAGGATCAGCTCGGCGAGGGCCTGGGAACCTTCGTGCGGGAGAACTTCCTGTCGCCACCGGTGGTGGAGACCAAGCTGCGGGACGCCGAGGTGCCCGGACGGCTCGGCAAGTGGCTGTCGGAGGCCTCGCACGCCGAGCGGGTGGCCGGCGAGACGGCCACGGTGCTGCGGGTGCTGGTCGAGCTGCTGCGCGACGACGACGTCCAGCAGGTGATCGACCGGATGATCGTGCGCCGCATCGCCGAACCGCAGTGGGGACCGCCGGTCGGACGGGTACTGGCGACCCTGCTGGCCGAGAATCGCCAGGAGGCGCTGATCCAGTTGCTGGCCGACCGGGCCTTTCAGTGGTCGCTGAACGCCGGCGAGGTGATCCAGCGGGTGGTCGAGCGTGATTCGCCGACGTGGTCGCCACGCTTCATCGACCACCTGGTCGGCGACCGCATCCACCGTGAGCTGATGGACTTCACCGACAAGGTGCGTCGCAATCCCGATCACGAGCTCCGCCGCTCGGCGACCCGTTTCCTGTTCGAATTCGCCGACGACCTGCAAAACGACGCGGACACCATCGCCCGCGCCGACGCGGTCAAAGAGCAGCTGATGGCGCGCGACGAGATCGCCAACGCCGCCGCGACGGCCTGGAAGACGCTCAAACGGCTGGTGCTCGAGGGTGTGGATGACCCGTCCAGCACGCTGCGGACCCGCATCACTGACACCGTGGTCCGCATCGGGGAATCCCTGCGCGACGACGTCGACCTGCGCGACAAGGTGGACAACTGGATCGTGCGCGCGGCCCAGCACCTGGTTTCGCAGTATGGGGTGGAGATCACAGCGATCATCACCGATACCATCGAGCGCTGGGACGCCGAGGAGGCCAGCCGGCGTATTGAGCTACACGTGGGCCGTGACCTGCAGTTCATCCGGATCAACGGAACCGTGGTCGGCTCGCTGGCCGGTCTGGCGATCTACGCCGTCGCGCAGCTCTTTTTCTAGCACTACTACAAGTGCTTGCAAAAGCAAGCACTTGTAGTAGTCTGATGAGCGTAAGACTCGACCATCCGACCCAGGAGCACCCCATGGCACCCGAGGAGAAGCTCTCCGCCAAGGTGTCCAACGCGGCCTCCGACATGGCCTCGGACATCGGCAGCTTCATCCGAAGCCAGCGCGAACTCGCACAGGTCTCGGTGCGCCAACTCGCCGAAAAGTCCGGGGTCAGCAACCCGTACCTGAGCCAGGTGGAGCGTGGATTGCGTAAGCCATCCGCGGACGTGCTCAATCAAATTGCGAAGGCGTTGCGGGTGTCCGCCGAGGTTCTCTATGTGCGGGCCGGGATTCTCGAGCCCAGCGACAAGAGTCAAGTGCGCGACGCCATCATCACCGACACCGCGATTACCGAGCGCCAGAAGCAGGTTCTGCTCGACGTCTACACATCGTTCACCCAACAAAACGAATCCGATGAACCCAGCAACGAGGAGTGTTCGACCGAACCCAACGGCGCCGAATGATCAAGTCCGTTCCGCCGAGCTGAACGGCCTGAACCGGACTTCCACGTCGCGCCAGTGGGTGGTGATATATAAACCACCGGCCGCCCGGGTTACCCAAGAGCGAGGATCTGCGGCCGCCAGCCAGAAGGAGACGCTCGCGTTAGCTTCCACAACAGCTTCCACAACCAATACCCAAGAACGCCGATAACGGAAAACCATGAAAGGAAAAACCATGGCGGAAAACACGAACATCGAAGACTTGCGGGCTCCCCTGCTGGCAGCACTGGGCGCGGCCGACCTCGCTCTGGCGACCGTCAACGAATTGCTCACCAACCTGCGTGAGCGTGCCGAAGAGACCCGCGCCGACACCCGCACCCGGGTGGAGGAGAGCCGCGCCCGCCTGAACCGGCTGCAGGAGGACCTGCCGGACCAGCTGGACGAGCTGCGCGAGCGGTTCACCACCGATGAACTGCGCAAGGCCGCCGAGGGCTACCTGGACGCGGCGACCAACCGCTACAACGAGCTGGTCGAGCGCGGCGAGGCCGCCCTGCAGCGGCTGCGCAGCCAGACGGGCCTGGACGACGCATCCGCGCGCGCCGAGGGCTACGTGGACCAGGCCGTCGAGCTGACGCAGGAGGCGCTGGGCACCGTCGCATCGCAGACCCGCGCGGTCGGCGAGCGCGCGGCCAAGCTGGTCGGCATCGAGCTGCCCAAGAAGGCTGACGAGGCGGCAAAGAAGGCTCAGAAGGCCGTCGCCAAGAAGGCGCCCGCCAAGAAGGCTCCGGCCAAGAAGGCTCCGGCCAAGAAGGCTTCGGCCAAGAAGGTCACCCAGAAGTAAGTCACGACCGTCGACTCGGAGTTGTCCCTCGGGCAACTCTGAGTCGACGTTTGGGATGGCGCCCGCATACGCTTAAGGCGTGAGCCACCTCGTGGGTACCGTCATGTTTGTCTTGCAGATCGCCGTCTTGGTCACGGCGGTATACGCGTTCGTGCACGCCGCGCTACAGCGGCCCGACGCCTACACCGCTGCGAACAAGCTGACCAAGCCGGTGTGGTTGGTGATCCTCGGTCTGGCTGTCGCCCTGACATCCATCCTGAGTTTTGTTTTCGGGGTACTCGGGATGGCGATCGCCGCGTGCGCGGCCGGCGTGTACCTGGTCGACGTGCGACCGAAACTTCTGGAAATTCAAGGTAAGTCGCGCTAGCGGGATGAAGGCCCTGCTGACGGCGCCCGTGGTGGTGCTTGTCGCGCTGTGGGGCCCGGCGGGCACCGGGGCGGCGGACCCGGCCACGGCGTCCCCACCGTTCATCGACCACACGGAGTGGGCGCAGTGGCGCGGGCTGAGCAGCTTGCGGGTTTTCCCGACACCGTCGGGGCGGTTGGCGTCGAGGCAGCCGGGAAATGCCGCCCTCGCCGACGAGGCGTGGGCCGAGGTGTTGGCGCTGTCACCGGATGCCGACACCGCCGGGATGCGCGCGCAATTCATCTGTCACTGGCAATTCGCCGAACTGGCGGAGCCCGGCAAGACCAGCTGGAACCTGGAGCCGTGGCGCCCGGTCGCCGACGATGCCGAAATGGTCGCGTCCGGATGCAATCCGGGCGGACCCGAAGAAAGGTTCTAGTGGCGAGCAAACCCACCCGGGCGCAGCTGGCGGCGATGGTCGACCACACCCTGCTCAAACCCGAGGCCACCGAGGCGGACGTGGCCGGCCTGGTCGCCGAGGCCGCCGAATTGGGCGTCTATGCCGTGTGCGTCTCGCCGTCGATGGTTCCGGTCGCGGTGCGAGCCGGGGGAGGCGTCCCGGTGGCGAGCGTGGCGGGTTTCCCGTCGGGCAAGCACATTTCGGCGGTCAAGGCCCACGAGGCCGAACGGGCCATGGCATCCGGAGCCACCGAAGTCGACATGGTCATCGACATCGGCGCCGCGCTGGCCGGCAACATCGATGCGGTGCGGGCCGATATCGCGGCCGTGCGCGCCGCCGTCCCCGGTTCCGTGCTGAAGGTGATCGTGGAGTCGGCGGTGCTGTTATCGGGGACGGACGAGCGCACGCTGGTGCAGGTGTGTCAAGCGGCCGAGGACGCCGGCGCCGATTTCGTCAAAACCTCGACCGGGTTCCATCCCGCGGGCGGCGCCTCGGTGCGTGCGGTCGAGGTGATGAGCCAGACGGTCGGCGGCCGGTTGGGCGTCAAGGCCAGCGGCGGCATCCGTACGGCCGCCGACGCGCTGGCGATGCTGGACGCGGGTGCCACCCGGCTCGGCCTGTCCGGCACCCGGGCGGTGCTCGACGGGCTTGGTTAGATCCCCGGCGTCAGAGGTTGGCGAAGCAGGGGTCGTTGTCGTTGCCGGTGGGGATGCTCGCGTTCTGCGTTGAGAAGTGGCTGGTCACGCCGGTAGAGGTGACCTGCACGCTGTCCGCGTGGATGCCCAACGGGTAGTTCTTGCTGAAGCTCGAGGTGAAGTCATCCAGGGTCGACTGCACCGACTCCTTGGGCATGGTGAAGCCGAGCGCGTTGAAGCTGACGATCTGCAGCTGTAGGCCGGTGCCCGACACCACCGGCTTGGTGGTGAGGTTGTCCAGCATCCCCTTCAGCTCGATGGTGCCGTCGTTGGGATGCGTGGTCACCGTGTTGGTGACGAAGGGTCCCAGCACGGGAATGGCGTTCTGGACGGATTCCTTGATGCCATCGGAGGTCCAGGTGATGGTCGCGTCGAGCGATCCGATGGTGCCCTTGGAGTCCTGCGTGTCCTTGAGCTGGACGTTGCGAATGTTGATGTCGATCTTCATGCCCTTGGCGTCGCGGACCTGGTTGCCCGCCGTCGACACCGAGATGTTGGTGTAGTGCTTGGTGAGTGACTGCCACAGCATCAACGGCGCCACCCCGAACGACGCGGTGGCCTGGTCCTTCACCTCGCATGCCACCGCCTCGGCGACCTTGCTGTTGGCGACGTGACGCACGTACAGCTCGGCACCGACCAGCCCGGCGATCACCAGGCAAACCACGATGATGCAGACCAGCACCACGGAGAGCGGGTCGCGCAGGAAACGTCGTTTCTTCGTCGCCGGCGTCGGCTCCTCGCCGGGGGTGGCCAGTTTCTCCGTCGGCCCCGCGGGCGGGATGCGCGGAGGCGGCGGCGGGTAATCGGGCCGCTGCATGTTCGGCGGGGGCGTGCCCAGCCGTTCGGTCTGACCCGGCGGCGGACCGGAAGCCGGCGGTGGTGGCGCGGGGGCCGGGCCACCCCTGTTGATCCGCTCGGTCGGCCGCTCGGTGGGGGGCTGGCCGAAGGAGCCTTGGTTGCCGGGACGGCCCCACGTCGACGGGTCCTGGTTCGGTGGTCCTTGTGGGTTCGTCACCCGACTGATTCTGCCCTATCGAGCTGAGCGAAATCTGAGTGGTTGCGCAGCACCGCGATGCTGTCGCGGGCCTCGGCGACCCGGTCGACGTCGATGTCGGCCACCACCAACTGCGGCCGGGAGCCGGCCGACGCGACGACTTCGCCGAACGGGGAGGCCACCAGGCTGCCGCCCACCCCGGTGGGCGCGCCCGACCCGGTCAGCGAGTCGCCCGGGTCGGCCTGGCCGGCCGCGGCGACGTAGCTCATCGAGTCGATCGCGCGGGCGCGCGCCAACAGCGTCCACTGGTCGAGCTTGCCGGGCCCCGCACCCCAGGACGCGCAGACGGCGATCAGCTGGGCGCCGCGGCGGGCCAGCTCGGTATACAACGCCGGGAAGCGGATGTCGTAGCAAACGGTCAACCCCACCCGGACGCCGTCGACCGTGATCACCACCGGCTCCCGGCCGGGCGCGACGGTGCGCGACTCGGTGAAGCCGAAGGCGTCGTAGAGGTGGATCTTGTCGTAGTGCGAGTCCGGCTCGTTGGGACTGCCCGGACCCGCTGCGATCAGTGTGTTCTTCACCCGTCCGTCCCCGGCCGGGGTGAACATGCCGGCGATCACCGTGATCCCGCAGTCGGTCGCGATCCGCCGCACACCGGTCGCCCATGGCCCGTCGACCGGCTCGGCGATCGGCGCCAGCGGGACGCCGAACCGGCACATGGTCGCCTCCGGGAACACCACCAACTTCGCGCCCGCGTCGGCGGCCTGGCCGCTGTACTGCCGCACCAGCTCCAGGTTCGCGGCCGGATCGGTGCCGCTGAGGATTTGCGCCAACGCGATTCGCATGGCCCTCAGCTTAGGCTTGGCGAGGTCACGCCGTTTTGGTGATCCACTCCGTGGTGAACCGCTGTTCTACCGCCACCAGCTCGGCCAGTCGGGTGCCGATGATGTTCTCCAGCTTGCCGCCGATGATCGGGACACGCACCTGGACGGTGGCCCGGAACGTCAGTCGGGCGCCCCCCGTCTCCGCGATCGGCGCCAGCATCGCGGAGCCGGTGAGATGCACCGGGGCGTCCAAAATCGAGCCGACGACGGAGCCCTGCGCGGCGCCGCCGGCGACCGGTCCCCAGATCTCCTCGCGCCTGATGCGGAGATCGCCGCGTGTGCAACTGCGTGACCATTCCCGGCAGCTTGTGACTGTGTATCACCTGCACGGTGGCGACCTCGACCGTGTCGTCGTCCCCGGTTTCGCCACCGACCCGTATCCACTCCAGCGTGGCGAGGTCAACACCGGATCCGGCCAGCCGTGCCCGCCAGTAAGTCTCGTCCGTGAACGCCCGATGGACCTCTTCAACGCTGCCGTCGTAGTCGGCCGACAAGTCGAATGAACGCGGCATAGCAGGTGAGGCTACCGTTACGGGCCATGAAATCCAGCGATGCCGGTTCGACATTCGCCGGCGCGCAGGTCGCCGAAGCGGTGTCGCTCGCGCCGCTGACGACGTTGCGGGTCGGGCCGGTCGTGCGCCGCCTGATCACCTGCGCCAGCACCGAACAGGTGGTCGCCGTGGTGCGGGAGCTGGACGCCGAAAGCCGTGGGGGAGACCACTCCCCGGTGTTGGTGTTCGCCGGCGGCTCCAACCTGGTGATCGCCGACACCCTGACCGACCTGACCGCGGTGCGGTTGGCCAACAGCGGCATCACCATCGACGGCAACCTGGTGCGCGCGGAGGCGGGGGCCGTGTGGGACGACGTCGTGGTCAGCACCATCGAGCACGGTCTGGGCGGGCTGGAATGCCTGTCCGGGATCCCCGGCTCGGCCGGGGCCACCCCGGTGCAAAACGTCGGGGCCTACGGCGCGGAAGTCTCCGACACCATCACCCGGGTCCGGCTACTGGACCGGGGCAGCGGGGAGGTCCGCTGGGTGCCAGGCGGCGAGCTCGGCTTCGGCTACCGCACCAGCGTGTTCAAGCAGGCCGGCCGCGCGGAGACCGAAATCCCTTCCGTCGTGCTGGAAGTCGAGTTCGCGCTGGACACGTCGGGCCGCAGCGCGCCGCTGCGCTACGGCGAACTGGCGGCCGCGCTGGGGGTGAGCAGCGGCGAGCGCGCCGACCCGCTGGCGGTCCGCCAGGCGGTGCTGGCGCTGCGGGGCCGCAAGGGCATGGTGCTGGACCCGGACGACCACGACACCTGGAGCGTGGGTTCGTTCTTCACCAACCCGGTGGTCGCACCCGACGTGTACGAGCGGCTGGCAGCGAGTGTCGGAGATGTCGAGGGGCCGGTTCCGCACTACCCGGCACCCGACGGCGTCAAGCTGGCCGCCGGCTGGCTGGTGGAGCGGGCGGGCTTTTCCAAGGGTTACCCCGACGATCCGACGGCCCGGTGCCGGTTGTCCACCAAGCACGCGCTGGCGCTGACCAACCGCGGCGGCGCCACCGCCGAAGAGGTGATCGCGCTGGCCCGCATCATCCGCGACGGGGTCCGCGATGTGTTTGGTGTCACACTGAAACCCGAGCCTGTCCTGCTCGGCTGCAGGCTGTAGCTCCGAATCTTTCGAACGACTGCCCCGACCCCGATTTGTCGTGGCGGGGTCGGCGGATTTTGCCCGGTATCTTTGACTTTCGTGAGCATGTCGCAAACCCCGCCGCCGATCAACCGGCGCGTGGCTTTGGCGACCCTCGGATTGGGGGTGTTCGCCCCCGGCCTGTTGGCCGCCTGCGGCGGCACCGCGTCCAAGCGTGCCGAGAAGAAGGAGCAGCCCGCGCCGCAGCTGAAGTTCCAGCCGGCCGACGCGACCGAAAACGTGGTGCCGATCGCGCCGGTCAGCGTCGAGATCAGCGACGGCTGGTTCCAGCACGTTGCGCTGGCGAATTCCGCGGGCAAGGCCGTGGCGGGCAAGTTCAACTCCGATCGCACCGTCTACACCACCACCGAGCCGCTGGGCTACGACGCGACCTATACCTGGAGCGGCTCGGCCGTCGGGCACGACGGCAAGGCGATCCCGGTCGCGGGCAAGTTCACCACGGTGTCTCCCACCAAGAAGATCGGTGGGGCATTCCAGCTCGCTGACGGCCAGACCGTGGGGGTCGCGGTGCCGATCATCATCCAGTTCGACGCGCCGATCACCGACAAGGCGGCCGTCGAAAAGGCGCTGACCGTCACCACGAATCCGCCTGTCGAGGGCAGCTGGGCGTGGCTGCCCGACGAGGCGCAGGGCGCCCGGGTGCACTGGCGCACCCGCGAGTACTACCCCGCGGGCGCCACCGTCAACGTGGAGGCCAAGCTGTACGGTCTGCCGTTCGGCGACAGCGCGTACGGCGCCGACGACATCTCGTTGAACATCCAGATCGGTCGCCGGCAGGTGGTGAAGGCCGAGGTCTCGTCGCACCGCATCCAGGTGGTCCGGGACGAAGGCGTCATCATGGACTTTCCCTGCAGCTACGGCGAGGCTGACAAGGCGCGCAACGTCACCCGCAACGGCATCCACGTGGTCACCGAGAAGTACGCGGACTTCTACATGTCCAACCCGGCGGCCGGATACAGCCACGTGCACGAACGCTGGGCGGTGCGCATTTCCAACAACGGCGAGTTCATCCACGCCAACCCGGCCAGCTCCGGCGCTCAGGGCAACACCAACGTCACCAACGGCTGCATCAACCTGTCGACCGGCGACGCGGAGCAGTACTTCCAGTCGGCGATCTACGGCGACCCGGTCGAGGTGACCGGGAGCTCGATCCAGCTGTCCTACTCCGACGGCGACATCTGGGACTGGGCCGTCGACTGGGACACCTGGGTCGCCATGTCGGCGCTCCCGCCTACCACCGCGCGCCCGCCGTCCACACAGATTCCCGTGACCGCGCCGGTCACCCCGTCGACCGCCCCGAGTCTGTCCGGCACGCCCACGACGACGACCACCTCTTCTAGTCCAGGGACGGGTCCCGGCGGTTAAAGCGGGTGGCGGACGCCTGGTCGCGCGGCTTCATCACGATCAGGTCGAGGTCGACGTGGGGCGGCCGCGAGGCCACGAAACCGATCACCTCGGCGACATCGGCGGCAACCAACGGAGTGATGCCGGTGTACACCGCGTCGGCGCGGTGTTGATCGCCGTCGAAGCGAACCAGCGAGAACTCGGTCTCGACCGCGCCCGGCGCGATCTCGGTGAGCCGCACCGGCTTGCCCAGCAACTCGCCGCGCAGCGTGCGATGCAGCGCCCCCTGGGCGTGCTTGGCCGCCGTGTACCCGGCACCTCCGTCGTAAACCTCAAGCGCCGCAACGGAAGTCACCGTGACGATCAGGCCGTTGCCGGAGTCGATGAGCTTGGGCAGCAGCGCTCGGGTGACCCGCAGCGTGCCCATCACGTTGGTCTCCCACATCCACCGCCAGTGCTCGAAGTCGGAATCGGCGACCGGCGCCAGCCCGCGGGCGCCGCCGGCGTTGTTGACCAGCACGTCGACCCGGCTCAATTCGTCGGCGAGAGCCGCGACCGCCGCGTCGTCTGTGACATCGGCCACAACGGCCGTTCCGCCGATCTCCCTGGCCAGGGCGTTGATCCGCTCCGCCCGGCGCGCCACCGCGACCACGTGAAAGCCCTGCGCGGCGAGGGTCTGCGCCGTCGCCTCGCCTATTCCGGAGCTGGCGCCCGTGACGACGGCGACCCGTTCATTCCTGACATTTCCAACCATCGAAACAACCTTAGTGAACGTGCTAAAGTTTCGGGGTGCACCTCAGCGCCCTGTCCAGCACCACCACCGCGTGTCTATGCGCGGCGGGTGCGTGTTGTTGTCGCGCACTTTGCCGCTCCTGACTTTCAGGTGTGGCCAGTGACGGCCAACAATAATCGGACAAAGGACGCTCGTGCGCTCGAATACCCTCACCCAGACTCACCATTCGCCCAGCCGTGCCGGCTACACGGGCCACCGGTCGGTGCGCCGGCAGATCGTGCCGCCGGCACTGCACATCCCCGACTCGGCGACGGCCTCGGTTTTCCGGGCCGTCCGTTTGCGCGGCCCCGTCGGGCGTGACGTCATCGCCGGCGTCACCTCGCTGAGCATCGCCACGGTCAACCGCCAAGTCATCGCCCTGCTCGAGGCCGGTTTGCTGCGGGAACGCGCCGACCTGGCCGTCTCCGGAGCGATCGGCCGCCCACGTGTGCCGGTCGAGGTCAACCACGAACCGTTCGTGACGCTGGGCATCCACATCGGCGCCCGCACCACCAGCATCGTGGCCACCGATCTGTTCGGTCGCACGCTGGACACCGTCGAGACGCCGACACCGCTCAGTCCCGCCGGGCCCGCGCTGGTGTCCCTGGCCGAGAGCGCGGCCCTCTACCTGCGGCGTTGGCACCGGCGCCGCCCGCTGTGGGTCGGTGTCGCGATCGGGGGCACCGTCGACAGCGTCACCGGTCACGTCGACCACCCGCGGCTCGGTTGGCGGCAGGCGCCGGTCGGGCCCGTCCTGGCCGACGCGCTGGGACTGCCCGTGTCGGTGGCCTCGCACGTCGACGCCATGGCCGGGGCCGAGCTACTGCTCGGCATGCGGCGATTCCTGCCCAGCTCGCCCACCAGTTTGTACGTCTACGCCCGCGAGACCGTGGGCTACGCGCTGGTAATCGGCGGACGGGTGCACTGCCCGGCCAGCGGCCCCGGCACCATCGCCGCCCTGCCCGCCCACTCTGAGCTGCTCGGCGGCACCGGCCAGCTGGAATCCACGGTCAGCGACGAGGCGGTGCTGGCCGCCGCCCGCCGGCTGCGGATCCTGCCGTTCGCGCCCGCGGGCCGCGCCAACGCATCGGCCGCCGGCATCGCCGACCTGCTGCGGCTGGCCCGCGCCGGCAACGCGCAGGCCAAAGAATTGCTGAACGAGCGGGGCCGGGTGCTCGGGGAGGCGGTGGCGTTGCTGCGCGACTTGCTCAACCCCGACGAACTGGTGGTCGGCGGCCAGGCCTTTACCGAGTATCCCGAGGCGATGGAGCACGTGGAGGCGGCGTTCGCCGAACGCTCGGTGTTGCCGCCGCGCGATATCCGCGTCACCGTCTTCGGCAACCGGGTGCAGGAGGCCGGCGCGGGGACCGTGTCGTTGAGCGGGCTGTACGCCGATCCGCTCGGTGCCATGCGGCGGGCCGGGGCGCTGAACCCGCGGTTGCTGGACGTCGCCGCCGACGAGTCTTCCGCTTAACGCGAAGCCCTGCCCCGGGTGTTGGGTTCGTGAGCCGAACGTCCTGTAAAGATGACAGAGTGCGGCACGAAGACGTATTCCGGCTAAAACCGCGCCGGGTCGCAGTGTTGGCGGTGCACACTTCACCACTGGCGCAGCCGGGCACCGGTGACGCCGGGGGCATGAACGTTTACGTGCTGCAAACCGCGTTGCACCTGGCGCGGCGGGGTATCGAGGTGGAGATCTTCACCCGTGCGACCGCGTCCGCCGACCCGCCGGTAGCGCGGGTGGCACCCGGCGTGCTGGTGCGCAACGTGGTGGCGGGACCGTTCGAGGGCCTGGACAAATACGACCTGCCCACCCAGCTGTGTGCATTCGCCGCCGGGGTGCTGCGCGCGGAAGCGTCGCACGAACCTGGCTACTACGACATCGTGCATTCGCATTATTGGCTGTCCGGACAGGTCGGCTGGCTGGCCCGTGACCGCTGGGCCGTGCCGCTGGTGCACACCGCGCACACGCTCGCCGCGGTCAAGAATGCGGCACTGGCCGACGGCGACGCGCCCGAGCCGCCGCTGCGCACGGTGGGGGAGCAGCAGGTCGTCGACGAGGCGGACCGGCTGATCGTCAACACCGACGACGAGGCCCGGCAGCTGATCTCGATCCACCGCGCCGACCCGGCGCGAATCGATGTCGTTCACCCCGGAGTGGATCTCGAGGTGTTCCGCCCGGGTGACCGCCGGGCCGCCCGCGCCGCGCTGGGGTTGCCGCCCGACGACGACGTGGTGGCGTTCGTCGGGCGGATACAGCCGCTGAAGGCGCCCGACATCGTGTTGCGCGCCGCCGCGAAGCTGCCGGGCGTGCGCATCGTGGTGGCCGGCGGCCCGTCGGGCAGCGGCATGGCCTCCCCGGACGGCCTGCGGCGGCTGGCCGCCGAGCTCGGCATCGCGGCGCGGGTGACTTTCCTGCCCCCGCAGTCCCGCACGGATCTGGCCATGTTGTTCCAGGCCGCCAGCCTGGTCGCCGTGCCGAGCTATTCGGAGTCGTTCGGCCTGGTAGCCGTCGAGGCGCAGGCGTGTGGCACGCCGGTGGTGGCGGCCGCGGTCGGTGGCCTGCCGGTGGCGGTGCGCGACGGGATCACCGGCACGCTGGTGTCCGGCCACGACGTCGACCGGTGGGCGGACGCCCTGGACCGAATGCTGCGCCTGCGCGCGCCGCAGGCCGAGGCCATGAGCCGCGCGGCCGCCGCACATGCGGCCACGTTCTCCTGGGAGAACACCACCAACGCGCTGCTGGCCAGCTATCGTCGCGCGATCAGCGAGTACACCGCCGAGCGTCGCGGAGTCGGCGCATGACCCGCGCCGGCGACGATGCAGAGCGGAGCGATGCTGAGGAGCGGCGCTCATGAGCGTTGCGGTCGAGCGCGTGATCGAGGACGCGCTGCAGGCCAGCGGTCTGGACTACTCGAAACACGATGGGGCGCGCGGCGGTCCGTCGGGCCTGGTGGTGGAGCTGCCCGGCGAGCGCAAGCTCAAGACCAACACCATCTTGACCGTTGGCGAGCATTCGGTGCGCATCGAGGCGTTCGTGTGCCGCAAGCCCGACGAGAACCACGAGGGTGTCTACCGCTTCCTGCTCAAGCGGAACCGCCGCCTCTACGGCGTGGCCTACACGCTGGATAAGGTCGGTGACATTTATCTGGTGGGCCGCATGTCGCTGGCGTCGGTGGACGCCGACGAGATCGACCGAGTGCTCGGACAGGTGCTCGAAGCGGTGGATTCGGACTTTAATACGTTGCTGGAGTTGGGTTTTCGCTCGTCGATTCAGAAAGAGTGGGATTGGCGGATGTCGCGCGGCGAGTCGCTCAAGAACCTCGAGGCATTCGCTCACCTGATCGACGAAGACGACGACGAGGCGTGAGAGACTTGCCCGCATGGGAGACACTGCCACGCTGGTGCTGCTCCGCCACGGCGAGAGTGACTGGAATGCCCTGAACCTGTTCACCGGCTGGGTGGACGTCGGGCTGACCGAAAAAGGCCGGGCCGAGGCGGTGCGCAGCGGCGAGTTGCTGGCCGAGCAGAACCTGTTGCCCGACGTCCTCTACACGTCGCTGCTGCGACGCGCGATTACCACCGCGCACCTGGCGCTGGACGCCGCCGACCGGCTGTGGATCCCGGTGCGGCGCAGCTGGCGGCTCAACGAACGTCACTACGGGGCGCTGCAGGGGCTGGACAAGGCCGAGACCAAGGCCCGCTACGGCGACGAGCAGTTCATGGCCTGGCGGCGCAGCTACGACACGCCGCCACCGCCGATCGAGAAGGGCAGCCAGTTCAGCCAGGACACCGACCCCCGGTACGCCAACATCGGCGGTGGCCCGCTGACCGAATGCCTGGCTGACGTGGTGGCCCGGTTTCTGCCGTATTTCACCGACGTCATCGTCCCGGACCTGCGCAGCGGGAAGACAGTGTTGATCGTCGCGCACGGCAACTCGTTGCGGGCCCTGGTCAAGTACCTCGACCAGATGTCCGACGACGACGTCGTCGGGCTGAACATTCCAACGGGCGTCCCGCTGCGCTACGACCTGGACCCCGACCTGCGGCCGGTGGCGCCGGGCGGTACCTACCTCGACCCGGAGGCGGCCGCCGCGGGTGCCGCGGCGGTTGCCAGCCAAGGACGCAGGTGAAGCTGCCGCGTGGCCGTTGCGAGTTTTGAAGCCCTATTTGCCGAACATCGCGTGAACGGGAGTGGAACACCTGAAGCGCAAAGTGTGACTTGTCCGATTTTGGCCTCGTTCCGCTAGGGCGGTGTTCAGGAAGATTTGTAGGATTTGCTATGTGACTGTGTTCTCGGCGCTGTTGCTGGCCGGGGTCTTGTCCGTGCTGGGGCTGGCCGTAGGGGTAGCAGCCGGGATCCGGCTGTCGCCGAAAGCGGCCCACCGCCGGCAGCGAGTGAGCACCGAATGGACCGGGATCACCGTCGCGCAGATGCTGCAACGCATCGTCGCGCTGATGCCGCTGGGGGTAGCGGTGGTGGATTCTCACCGCGACGTCGTCTACCTCAACGACCGGGCCAGCGAGCTGGGCCTGGTGCGAGACCGGCAGCTCGACGACCAGGCATGGGAGGCGGCGCAGCAGGCGCTCAGCGGCGCCGACGTCGAATTCGACCTGCGACCGGCCAAACGGGCGGCCGGCCGGTCCGGGCTATCGGTGCACGGCCAGGCCCGGCTGCTCAGTGAGGAAGACCGCCGCTTCGCCGTGGTCTTCGCCCACGACCAGTCCGACTATGCGCGCATGGAGGCGACCAGGCGCGACTTCGTGGCCAATGTCAGCCACGAGCTCAAGACTCCGGTTGGTGCCATGGCCCTACTCGCCGAGGCCTTGTTGGCGTCCGCGGACGACTCCGAAACCGTCCGCCGGTTCGCCGAGAAGGTGCTTGTCGAAGCCAACCGGCTGGGGGACATGGTCGCCGAGCTGATCGAGCTGTCCCGGCTGCAGGGCGCGGAGCGGTTGCCCAACGTGACCGAGGTCGAAGTGGACACCGTTGTGTCGGAGGCGATTTCACGCCACAAGGTGGCCGCCGACAACGCCCAAATCGAGCTTCGCACCGATGCGCCCAGCGGCTTGCGGGTACTGGGCGACGAAACGCTTCTGGTCACCGCGCTGGCCAACCTGGTGTCCAATGCGATCGCCTATTCGCCGCCCGGTTCGCCGGTCTCGATCAGCCGCCGCCGCCGCGGCGACAACATCGAGATCGCCGTCACCGACCGTGGCATCGGGATCGCGTTGGAAGACCAGGAGCGGGTCTTCGAGCGGTTCTTCC
This sequence comes from uncultured Actinomycetota bacterium, assembly GCA_963850895.1. Lineage (GTDB taxonomy): Bacteria > Actinomycetota > Actinomycetes > Mycobacteriales > Mycobacteriaceae > Mycobacterium. Next base: position 216,985 of record CAWKNK010000027.1, read on the forward strand.
GGGGGGACAAGGCCCGCTCGCGCGCCACTGGCGGCAGCGGGCTGGGCCTGGCCATCGTCAAACATGTCGCGGCCAACCACAACGGCAGCATCGGTGTGTGGAGCAAGCCGGGGACCGGATCCACCTTCACGCTGTCGATCCCGGCCTACAAGGACGATGACGAACAACCCGAGCAACCGCAGGGTCGTGAGGTGCGACCCAACAGGTCACAACGAGAGGAAGAACTAAGTCGATGACCAGTGTGCTGATCGTGGAGGACGAGGAGTCGCTGGCCGATCCGCTGGCATTCCTGTTGCGCAAGGAGGGCTTCGAGGCCACGGTGGTGACCGACGGCCCCGCGGCGCTCGCCGAATTCGACCGCGCCGGCGCCGACATCGTGTTGCTCGATCTGATGCTGCCCGGCATGTCGGGGACCGACGTGTGCAAGCAATTGCGTGCTCGTTCCAGCGTGCCGGTGATCATGGTGACCGCACGGGACAGCGAGATCGACAAGGTCGTCGGGCTGGAGCTCGGCGCCGATGACTATGTGACCAAGCCCTATTCGGCGCGCGAGTTGATCGCCCGGATCCGCGCGGTGCTCCGCCGTGGCGGGGACGACGACTCCGAGATCAGCGACGGTGTCCTCGAGTCCGGACCGGTACGGATGGACGTCGAGCGACACGTCGTCTCCGTCAACGGCGACACAATTACCTTGCCGCTCAAGGAGTTTGACTTGCTGGAGTACCTGATGCGCAACAGCGGTCGGGTGCTGACGCGCGGGCAGTTGATCGACCGGGTGTGGGGCGCCGATTACGTTGGTGACACCAAGACGCTCGACGTCCACGTCAAGCGTTTGCGGTCCAAGATCGAAGCCGACCCGGCCAACCCGGTCCACCTGGTGACCGTGCGGGGGCTGGGCTACAAGCTCGAAGGCTAGGCCACTCAGGGCGCCGCCCCAGCAGCAACGAGGCCCAAGGATTCACTTTCGATCAGCGGGCCCCGACCACCGCGTCGGCCACGCCCAGGGCCAGCGCCATGATCGACACCTGCGGATTGACCTCCGGGCAGCTCGGCAGGATCGAGGCGTCGGCGACCCACACCCCGTCCGCGCCGCGCAGCCGCCCGGTCTCATCGACCGGGCAGAGCTGATCGTCGGCGCCTGCGGCCGCCGTGCCCGTCGGGTGGAAAGCGGCCAGATGCAAGCTTCTCGGGTCGCTGCGCCGCAACACATCCTGCAGGGCGGGCAGCGACGTCACCGTCATCGCGCCGGGCAAACCGGTGAGCACCTCGGCCGCCCCCGCGGCGAACAACAGCCGGCCCATGGCCTCGATCGCAACGACCAGCTTGTCGACGTCGGCGCGGGCGATGTTGTAGCGCACCAGCGTCTCGCCACGCACCGTGGAAACCGAGCCGACACCGCGATCGGCCACCATGGCGCCGAACGTCGCCACCTTGGGCGCCCGGTCCAGCCAGCCGAGCAGCTCGGCGCCGTAGCCGGGAAACACCATCGAACCCATCCCGGGCGGGGTGGAGGTCGCTTCGATGAGCACGCCGTGTGATCTCGTGGAGCTCGTGAACCGCGGCGCTCTGCAGCACCCCATGCCAGGCGACGACGTCGTCCTCGAAGCGTCCGGCGAGCATCGTCGCCGGATGCAGCGCCAGGTTGCGGCCGAGCCTTGGGTGCGCGCCAAAGCCGCTGCGCCGCAACAATCCGGGCGTCTCGGTGGCACCGGCCGCCACGATGACCGTGTCGGCCAGGACGTCCAACGCCGTGCCGTCGGGCCGGCGGGCCCGCACACCCCGGGCGCGGCCGTGCCGGTGCAGCACCCGCTCGACGCGGGCCTGGGAGATGATCCGCGCGCCCGCCGCGCACGCCTGAGGCAGGGCGTTGAGGTGCACGCCGAACTTGGCGTTGCGGGGGCAGCCGATCGCGCACTGGCAACAGCCTTCACAGCCCGGCGCGTTGCGCGGGATGGGCGCCGCCCGCCAACCCAGCGCGGCGGCGGCGTCCAGCAGCAGGCGCCCGTTGTGGCCCATGATCTCCAGCGGCACCGGGGCCACCCGCAACGTGCCTTCCACGTCGTCGAGGTGTTCGGCGAGCCGGTCGGGATCGGCCAGAGCGAGCCCGAACTCGTCGTGCCAGCGCCGCTGCACGGCCGGCGGCGGGCGGTAGCAGGTGCCGGAGTTCACCACCGTGGTGCCGCCGACCGCCCGGCCGATGGGCAACACCACCGATGGGCGTCCCAGGGCGATGGTGGCCCCGGCGCCGCGGTACAACCCGGCATAGCGGTCGATGGGATGGGTGGTGCGGAATTCCTCCACCGTCCACCGTCGTCCCTCCTCGAGAACGACGACGGTCAGTCCCGCCCGGGCCAGGGTGCGGGCCACCATCGCGCCGCCGGCGCCGGACCCCACGATCACCGCATCGGCGGTCACGACGGAGCGGCTCTCGGCCGAGGAGATGATGTTCAACGCTGCGTCGGGGCGGGCCGTTCCGTGCTCCCTGGCGTGCGAAAGCAGTTCCGGCGCATAGGTTTCCGCGCCGTTGGCAAGCAACACGATCGCCTTCATGGCCTCGACGGCCGCACCGGCGTCCGGGCTCAGCGCGGCGACCCGCCGCAGCACCTGATCACGTCGGTCGGGGCCGAGCCGCGACAATGACCGGCCGGTGGTGACGTAGCTCGCCGCGGCCAGCGTGAGCAACCCGGCGCGCATGGCCACGCGTGACGTCGTCGGCAGCTGTCGCAGGTAGCGCTCGACGCGATCCGTCAGCTCGGGCGCCGTCGGGCCACCGTATTCCTCGGGCAGCAGCGCGGTCCCGAACGACGCCAACGAAGCCCTGGCTCGATCGGCGACGAGGCTCATATCAGCCGCGCGAGCCGGCGGCCCAACTTGATGAAGAACGGATAGGTCGCGAAGATGGCGCCCGCCGCCGCGTGCAGAGGCCAGTCCGCTTCGGCGGTGTTCACATTGAAAACCCCGCTGTTCCACATGAAGTCGCGGCCATTGCGGGCGCGGAAAGGCCGCCACAGCAGTCCCAGTCCGGGGACGTTGTTATACAACCCGAATGACCCGCCGAAGAAGACGCCCAGGGTGGCGGCCTCGGCGACATCGCGACGGTCGGCGGGCAGCCGCCGCTCGATGAGCACGCCGGAGGCAAACAGCAGCGGTGGGTCGAGCAGAAAGCTCATGTCGGAATCCTTTCGTTGACGTCGGGCGCGGCGGGCCCGCGCAGGCCCACTTCGGCGTGCCCGGTGCCCAGCACCGACCATCGCCGCTCATCGATCTCGATGTGGATGTCGGCCTGTTCGGTGTTGGTGCACACCGCCCTGCCGCCGTCGGGATCGGTGTATTGCAGGCTCACGCACCTGTCCGCCGGCTGGTCGATGCGGATGAGCACCCGGCGACCGCCGATGCGTCCCTCCAGCTGCCAGTGCTGCAGGCCGAGCGTCGTCCGCATCCGCAGCGCCGGCAATGGGCTTGCGGGCCAATCCTTTCCGTCGATGCGGAACCGAACGAACGCCATCGGGGCCAGCCTGCGCAGCCCCGGCTTGTGCGAGACAGCGGTGACCGCCTCGCACACGTCGCCGTTGCCGAGGTCGGCGTGGACCCAGCCCCAGCGTTTGGCGTTGCCGTGCCCGTAGATGTGGGCGACGCCGCCGCGCCACCCCTCGATGCGCGCGGCGGCGTCGTTAATGGTCAGGGAGCCGGTGAAGTCGGCGGTGGGGGCGATGACGACTTGGGCACCGGGCAGCAGCTCGCGGTCCCAGGCCCCGCGGGGAAACGTCCAGAGCGGTGCGCCCGTGTCGGTCCAGGACAGGTCCCAGGCGAGTGATCCGGCGCGTCCGCTGAGCTTTCTGTCGCCCACCCGTACGCCCTCGGCGTCGAACCACCAGGGGCCGGTCGCGGGCCGGGTGGGCGCGGGACCGAACCGCTCGGTGCGGGGTGGACCGTCGGGTGCAAACCAGGTGACCCAGCCGTGGGCGTAGGGACCACCGGCACCGAGCGGCGCCACCGTCTCGCAGTGCACCCACAGCCCGGCGCGCGTCGCCGGATCCGACAGGGTGGCGTACCAGACTTCCAGGCGGCCGGCCTTGCCGCGCCAGCGTGGCGTCGCTGCCGATCGCATGTCGCCGTCCATTGCTCACCTCCAGGGGTCCGTCCACTATATTGGTTGAGCCAATGAACCAGTCAAGTCCGCTGCGTCCGCCCGACCGCCAACGTGTCGATGAACAGATCGCCGCGTCGATCGCCGACGCCATCCTCGACGGCGCGTTTGCGCCGGGCTCGGCCTTGCCGCCCGAGCGTGAACTGGCCGAACAGCTCGGTGTCAACCGCACGTCGCTGCGGCAGGGGCTGGCCCGGCTGCAGGAGGTGGGTCTGATCGAGGCCCGGCACGGCAGCGGCAACGTGGTCGCGGACCCGCAGGCGCTCACCCACCCCGCGGTGGTCGAGGCGCTGGTCCGCAAACTGGGGCCCGAGCTTCTGGTGGAGCTGTTCGAGATCCGTGCCGCCCTGGGCCCGTTGATCGGCCGGTCGGCCGCGCGGCGCGGCGCCCCCGAGGATGCCGAGGCCCTGCTCGCAGCATTGGCCGCGGTCCGGGAGGCCGACAGCGCGGCGGCGCGCCAGGCCGCCGACCTCGCCTACTTCCGGGTGCTCATCCACCACAGCCGCAACCGCGCACTGGTGTTGCTGTATCGCTGGGTCGAGCACGCCTTCGGCGGCCGCGAGCACGAGCTCACCGCCGCCTATGACGACGCCGGGCCCGTGCTGGCCGGCCTGGGTGCGATCACCGACGCTGTGCTGGCGGGTGACGAGGCCGCGGCGGCCGCCGCGGTCGAGGAGTACCTGCGGGCCAGTGCACAGCGAATGGTCTTGTCGTACAACAAGGCTCAAGCGACCTAAGGGGCTATTCGGCGAGGCGAGTGGCCGGATGCACGGCGACGAGTCCCAACTTGCTGCGGCGCTTGCACATTGCCGCAAGTTCCGCATACGCCTTGGCGCCCAGCAGCTCGGTGAGCTCATCGGCCATGCTCTCCCACACCTGCTTGGCGCCGACATGGGCGCCGGGGTCGCCGGTGCAATACCAGTGCAGGTCGGTACCCCCGGAGCCCCAGCCGCGCCGATCGTATTCGGTGACAGTGGTTTTGAGGATCTCGGTGCCGTCGGGCCGCGTCACCCACTCCTGGCTGCGCCGGATCGGCAGCTGCCAACAGACGTCGGGCTTCATGGTCAGTGGCGCAACACCCAGCTTGAGGGCCTTGCTGTGCAGCGCGCATCCGACGCCGCCGGGAAAGCCGGGGCGGTTCAAGAAAATGCAGGCGTCCTTGTGTTTGCGGGTGCGGTATTGGGGCTGCCCGTCGTGCTCGTCGAGTTCCAGGTACCCCTTGCGGCCCAAGCCCTTTTCGCGGAATTGCCAGTCGTCGTCCGTGAGGTGCTTCACGGCGTCGTCGAGCCGGGCGCGGTCGTCGTCGTCGGATAAGAACGCCCCGTGCGAGCAGCATCCGTCATCCGGGCGGCCCGCCACCGTGCCGTGGCAGGCGGGCGTGCCGAACACGCACGTCCAGCGCGACAGTAACCAGGTCAGGTCGGCCGCTATCAGGTGCTCGGGATTGTCCGGGTCGTAGAACTCCACCCACTCACGGGCGAAGTCCAGCTCGACCTCGTGCCCCGGCTCCGGGTAGGAATTCGCCACGGGGTCCACGTTAGACGACGATTCCCGCTCTTCGAGCCGCTGACACTCGGGGTCCGATCCTGCGAGATTGGCAACCTCCACAGCGGGCCGCAACGCGGGGCCCACCCTTATCCGACTAGGTTGTTTTGCGTGCGACTAGGCGTACTCGACGTGGGGAGCAACACGGTTCATCTGCTCGTGGTCGACGCGCACCGTGGCGGGCATCCGACGCCGATGAGTTCGACGAAGGCCACGCTGCGACTGGCCGAGTCGATCGACAGCTCGGGCAAGATCACCAAGCGCGGCGCGGAGAAGCTGATCTCCACGATCGACGAGTTCGCCAGGATCGCGGACAGTTCGGGCTGCGCCGAGCTGATGGCCTTTGCCACGTCCGCGCTACGCGACGCGGTGAACTCCGATGACGTGCTCAGTCGCGTCCGCAAGGAAACCGGTGTCGAGTTGGCGGCCCTGAGCGGGGTCGACGAGTCGCGGCTCACCTTCCTGGCGGTGCGCCGCTGGTACGGGTGGAGCGCGGGGCGGATCATCAACCTCGACATCGGCGGCGGCTCGCTGGAGATGTCCAGCGGCGTCGACGAGGAGCCGGAGGTGGCGCTGTCGCTGCCGCTGGGCGCCGGCCGACTGACCCGCGAATGGCTGCCCGACGACCCGCCCGGGCGGCGCCGGGTCGCGATGCTGCGCGATTGGCTGGACGCCGAGCTGGCAGATGCGAGCGTGGCCCTGCTCGAAGCGGGCGGCCCGGACTTGGCGGTGGCGACGTCGAAGACGTTTCGCTCGCTGGCGCGGCTTACCGGCGCGGCGCCGTCGGCCGCCGGACCGCGGGCGAAGAGGACGCTCACAGCAAACGGCCTCAGGCAACTCATATCTTTCATCTCTAGGATGACGACCGCTGACCGGGCAGAGCTGGAAGGAGTGAGCGCCGAGCGGGCGCCACAGATCGTGGCGGGCGCGCTGGTGGCGGAGGCGAGTATGCGAGCGCTGTCGATTGAATCCGTGGATATCTGCCCGTGGGCGTTACGGGAAGGTCTCATCTTGCGCAAACTCGACAGCGAAGCCGACGGAACGCCCCTCATGAAGCGATCCGTGCGCGATGCTGGAGGCCAGGCAGGTGATCGGGACGGCAACCGATCGAGAGGCGACAAAGCATGACCGGACCACACTCCGAGACCGAGAGCACCGGCACTCGGCCGATCTCGGTGGCCGAACTTCTGGCCAAGAATGGAACCATCGGTGCCCCGGCAGTCACGCGGCGGCGGCGCCGGCGGCGCGGCGATAGCGACGCGGTGACCGTCGCCGAGCTGACCGGCGAGATTCCGGTCATCCGCGACGACGACGAGGATCCCCGCACGGCCGAACAATCGCGCCCCGAACCCGTCGCCGAGCAAGCCGCGCCCGAGCAGCAAACCGAAGACAAGCCCGCCACCGCGTACTGGTCGCAGCCTGAGCCGCGCTGGCCCAAGTCGCCACCGCAGCCCAAGAAGGTGTCGGGCCCGGAGCGCAGCGCTTACCCGCGCCCCCTGAGCCATCTCGAGGCGGGGGAGACCAATGGCACCGGCCAATCCGGTGCCGAGGGCATGAATCCCGACCCGCTGGACCATTACACCGATCTCCCGGTGGACGTGATGGATTCGGAGGTGCGCGAAGCCGAAACCGCGCTCGAGGATTCCGCGTACGTGCGCTCCTATCTGCAGGATTCGACCCGGACCGAGGCCGAAGAGGACGCTGACCGGCAGGCCGCCGGATTGGCCCCCGCAAGCGGGTGGGGTCCCCGCGGAGCTGGGGAATACGCCCAGCCGGACGAGCGCGAGGAGGACCATCTCGACAGCGAGACCGAGCGGGCGGCCCCGGCCACCGACGTCCATGGAGCGCCGGGCAGGCTCGAGGCGCTGTGGCGCGGCGGCTTGGTCGTCTTACAGTCGATTCTGGCCGTCGCCTTCGGCGCGGGATTGTTCGTCGCCTTCGACGAGTTGTGGCGCTGGAACAGCATCGTGGCTTTGGTGCTCTCGGTGCTGGTGATCCTTGGCCTGGTGGTCGGCGTCCGGGTGGTGCGCAAGACCGAGGACATCGCCAGCACGTTGATCGCGGTCGCGGTGGGGGCGCTGATCACCCTGGGCCCCTTGGCGCTGTCGTTGCAGTCGGGCTAGGCGGACCAGGAAACCCCACAGACCGTTGCGCCCAGCTATCAAAGTCGGACTTTCAACGGCTTCGGTGTACCCATTGCGGGCCGAGGCCGCGTTCGAGTACGCGGCCCGGCTCGGCTACGACGGGGTCGAGCTGATGGTGTGGGCCGAGACGGTCAGTCAGGACATCGACGCTGTCCAGAAACTGTCCCGGCGCTATCGCGTACCGGTGTTGTCCGTGCACGCGCCCTGCCTGCTGATCTCCCAGCGGGTGTGGGGCGCCAACCCGATCCCCAAGCTGGACCGCAGTGTGCGGGCCGCCGAACAACTCGGCGCGCAGACCGTCGTCGTGCACCCGCCATTCCGCTGGCAGCGTCGCTACGCCGAGGGATTCAGCGACCAGGTCGCCGCGCTGGAAGCATCGAGCGACGTGATGATCGCGGTGGAAAACATGTTCCCGTTCCGCGCGGACCGGTTCTTCGGGCTCGGCCAATCGCGGGAGCGGATGCGCCGGCGTGGCGGCGGCCCGGGCCCGGCGATATCGGCGTTCGCGCCCTCTTACGACCCGTTGGACGGCGATCACGCGCACTACACGCTGGACCTGTCCCATACCTCGACAGCGGGCAGCGACTCGCTGGACATGGCGCAGCGGATGGGAGGCGGGTTGGTCCACCTGCACCTGTGCGACGGCAGCGGCCTGCCCGCCGATGAGCACCTGGTGCCCGGACGCGGCACGCAGCCCACCGCCGAGGTATGCCAGATGTTGGCCGGCAGCCACTTCGCCGGCCACGTCATCCTGGAGGTGTCCACGTCCAGCGCGCGTTCAGCCAATGAGCGCGAAAGCATGCTCGCCGAATCGTTGGAGTTCGCCCGCACGCACCTGCTGCGCTGACAATCCAGGAGACCATGAACGCGTTATTCACCACGGCAATGACATTGCGGGAGGTTGATCCGGGCGTCTTCGAGGGCGAGCTCAACAAGCACTGGACCATCGGTCCCAAGGTGCACGGGGGCGCGATGCTGGCGCTCTGCGCCAATGCGGCCCGCACCGCCTGCGGCGGATCGTCGGCCGGCGTCGAACCGGTCCAGCAACCCGTCGCGGTGTCGGCGAGCTTCCTGTGGGCCCCCGATCCGGGGCCGATGCGGCTGGTGACGTCGATCCGCAAGCGCGGCCGCCGGATCAGCGTCGCCGACGTCGAGCTCACCCAGGGCGACCGCACCGCGGTGCACGCCGTGGTCAACCTCGGCGAGCCGGAGCATTGGCATCCGGACGGCTCGGAAGGGGTAGCCAAGCCGCTGCTGTCGGCCAACCCGGTGGTGGGCCTGATGGCCCCCGAGCCCCCGGACGACGTCGCGCCGATCGGTCCCGGCCACCCGCTGGCCGGCTTGGTGCACCTGGGCGAGGGCTGCGACGTGCGGCCGGTGCTGTCGACTCTTGGGCCGACCGCCGACGGGGGCCCGCCGGTCATCCAGATGTGGGCGCGCCCCCGCGGCGTGGCTCCGGACGCGCTGTTCGCCCTCATGTGCGGGGATCTGTCGGCGCCGGTGACGTTCGCCGTGGAGCGCACCGGCTGGGCTCCTACCGTCCAGCTGACCGCGTTCCTGCGCGGCCTGCCCGCCGACGGGTGGTTGCGAATCATCGCGACGTGCACGGAGATCGGGCATGACTGGTTCGACGAGGACCACATCGTCGTCGACAGTCTGGGCCGCCTCGTGGTTCAAGCCCGCCAACTGGCGTTGGTCCCTGCCGCCGGGTAGCCGCCGGTGTCTGCGATGCTGTCGGGCATGGCAAGAATCGCGATCATCGGTGGCGGCAGCATCGGGGAGGCACTGCTGTCGGGCCTGCTGCGCGCGGGCCGGCAGGTTAAAGACCTGGTGGTGGCCGAACGGGTCCCGGAGCGCGCCAAGTATCTGGCCGACACGTATTCGGTGTTGATCACTTCGGTGGCCGAAGCGGTGGAGAACGCATCCTTCGTCGTGGTCGCGGTGAAACCTGGCGATATCGAGCCGGTGATGGCGGAGCTGGCCCGGGCGGCCGGCGCGTCCGAGAGCGACACCGCCGAGCAGGTGTTCGTCACCGTCGCGGCAGGGATCGGCATCACGTATTTCGAGTCGAAGCTCCCGGCCGGGACGCCGGTGGTCCGGGCGATGCCGAACGCGGCGGCACTGGTCGGCGCGGGGGTGACCGCGCTGGCCAAGGGCCGGTTCGTCACCGTCCCGCAGCTCGAGGGGGTCTCGGCCCTGTTCGACTCCGTCGGCGGCGTGCTGAACGTGCCGGAAGCGCAAATGGACGCCGTGACCGCGCTATCGGGGTCTGGTCCGGCGTATTTCTTTTTGATGGTCGAGGCGCTGGTGGACGCCGGGGTCGCCGCGGGTCTGAGCCGGGAAGTGGCCACCGACCTGACCGCGCAGACGATGGCCGGGTCGGCGGCCATGCTGCTGGAACGGATGGACGCCGAGCGGCGACCGGGCGAGGGGGATGCGCCGGGGTTGCGGGTGGACGCCACCGCTACGCAGCTGCGGGCGACGATCACCTCACCCGGTGGCACCACCGCCGCGGGGCTTCGCGAACTGGAAAGGGGCGGCTTGCGGGCGGCCGTCGATGCGGCGGTTCAGGCCGCCAAAATGCGCTCTGAGCAGCTAAGAATTACATCGGAGTAATCCAAGAATTTTGAACTGATTGTCCCCCACCAGTACCAGTAACCCCATTAGTCCCGCTATTCTCCTCTTTGTATGCACGTGTGGGTGCCGGCGGAGGGGAAGCCGCTGGCATTGCGCGGGCCTGACACGATTGGGTTGCGATGACGTCTACGAACGGGCCATCGGCGCGAGATTCTGCTGGTAAGCGGGACGCCGGTTCCGGCGAGGGCCAGCAGGGCAGGACACAATTCTTGACGGTCGCCGAGGTGGCGGCCTTGATGCGGGTCTCCAAGATGACGGTGTACCGACTGGTGCACAATGGCGAGCTGCCCGCGGTCCGGGTCGGGCGGTCTTTCCGGGTGCACGCCAAGGCGGTGCACGACATGCTGGAGACGTCTTACTTCGACGCGGGCTGACCTGAAACTGGCCGCGCGCGGAGTTGGCGGCGGCCGGCCTTGCGTTTCGCGGTTACGCGGCGGTCATCGACGCCGGTTTGGTGTTCGGTGCGTCCCGCCGGGTAAAGTGTCCCGGTCAATCCTGCAAGCAGGCCACGGGTCAGATAGCGGAGTTCATGGGTTCAGTAATCAAGAAGCGGCGCAAGCGCATGTCGAAGAAGAAGCACCGCAAGTTGTTGCGCCGCACCCGGGTGCAGCGCAGAAAACTCGGCAAGTAGGCCCGCCCGCGGCTGATGTCGCGGCCTCTCCCGGTCGATAGGCTATTTGGGTGGATCAGTCGAGTGGGGATGACACCGCGAGCAACACGGTGCATTACCCCAAAGTTGTGCTCGTCACCGGTGCGTGCCGGTTCCTGGGCGGCTACCTGACCGCTCGGCTCGCGCAGAACCCGATGATCAAAGGGGTCATCGCGGTGGACGCGATCGCACCCAGCAAGGACATGCTGCGCCGGATGGGCCGCGCGGAGTTCGTTCGTGCCGACATACGTAATCCCTTCATAGCCAAGGTGATTCGCAACGGCGACGTCGACACGGTGGTGCACGCGGCGGCGGCGTCATACGCCCCGCGGTCCGGCGGCAGCGCGGCGTTGAAGGAAATCAACGTGATGGGCGCGATGCAGCTGTTCGCGGCCTGTCAGAAGGCGCCCTCGGTGCGCCGCGTGGTGCTCAAGTCGACGTCTGAGGTGTACGGGTCCAGCGCACACGATCCGGTGATGTTCACCGAGGACAGCACCAGCCGTCGACCCCTGCGCGGCGGTTTCGGCAAGGACAGCCTCGACATCGAGGCCTACGCGCGCGGACTGGGGCGGCGCCGGCCCGATATCGCCGTGACGATCCTGCGCCTGGCCAACATGATCGGGCCGGCGATGGACACCACACTGTCGCGGTATCTGGCCGGACCGTTGGTGCCCACCATGTTCGGCCGCGACGCGCGACTGCAGTTACTACACGAGCAGGATGCGTTGGGCGCCCTGGAGCGCGCGGCGATGGCCGGCAAGGCCGGCACCTTCAACATGGGCGCCGACGGGATCATCATGCTGTCGCAGGCGATCCGGCGGGCCGGCCGGATCCCTTTGCCGGTGCCGGGTTTTGGCGTCTGGGCGCTGGATTCGCTGAGGCGGGCCAATCACTATAACGAGATCAGCCGCGATCAGTTTGCCTACCTGAGTTACGGCCGGGTCATGGACACCACCCGGATGCGGTCGGAGCTCGGCTACCGGCCGAAATGGACGACGGCCGAGGCTTTCGACGACTACGTCCGCGGCCGCGGCATGACTCCCATTATCGACCCGCATCGGGTACGCTCCTTGGAAGGTCGCGCCATATCCTTAGCTCAGCGCTGGGGTAGCCGAAATCCAATTCCGTGGGGTGGGGTCAGGTAGGTATCGTGGCGGGTGAGAACAGAGCGAATGTCATTCCACTGCACACGAATCGGGGACGGGTAGCGGCGCGCCGGAGAGCCGATCAACGCGCGGAGTCAGCTAGCCAGCATCCTTCGTTACTTTCGGATCCGCACGGTCGGGCGTCGGCCGAGCAGCTCGCCGCTGTCGTTCGAGAAATAGACGAGCACCGGCGCGCCGCGGCCGCGGGGTCGGCGGAGGTACCGCTCAACGAAGTGGCTCAACGCGTCGCCGCGGTAGCCGGATTCCTGCGCCAGCGGCTCACGGGTGACTACACCGTTGACGAGTTCGGCTTCGATCCGCACTTCAACAGCGCGATCGTTCGCCCTTTGCTGAGATTCTTCTTCCGGTCGTGGTTCCGCGTAGAGGTCAGCGGTGTCGAGAACCTGCCCAGCGACGGGGCCGCGTTGGTGGTGGCCAATCATGCCGGGGTGTTGCCGTTTGACGGGTTGATGCTGTCGGTGGCCGTTCACGACGAGCATCCCGCGCATCGGGACCTGCGGTTACTCGCCGCTGACATGGTGTTCGACCTGCCCGTCGTGGGTGAAGCCGCCCGGAAGGCGGGTCACACCATGGCCTGCACGACGGACGCACACCGACTCCTTGCCGCCGGCGAACTGACCGCCGTGTTCCCGGAGGGCTACAAGGGGTTGGGGAAGCGCTTCGAGGACCGTTATCGGTTGCAGCGGTTCGGCCGCGGGGGCTTCGTCACGGCGGCGCTGCGCACCAAGGCGCCGATCATCCCGTGCTCGATCATCGGTTCGGAAGAGATCTACCCGATGCTGACCGATGTGAAGCTGCTGGCCCGGCTGTTCGGCCTGCCCTACTTCCCGATCACGCCGCTGTTCCCGCTGGCGGGGCCGGCGGGCCTGGTGCCGCTGCCGTCGAAGTGGCGCATCGCTTTCGGTGAGCCGATCTACACCAACGACTACGCCGCATCCGACGCGGACGACCCGATGGTCACCTTCGAGGTGACCGATCAGGTGCGCGAGACCATCCAGCAGACGCTGTACCGGTTGCTCGCCGGCCGTCGCAATATCTTCTTCGGCTGAAGCTCTTCGTTTTCCGGATCTGTTCGCTTCGTTATCCGCTTCGTTCGTCGACGCGAAAACGCCCCGGAGCCAGCGGCTTCCGGGGCGTTTTCGGGCGAATTACTTGACCAGCGTGAACTGGCAGACGTTCGTGTAGCCGTCGCGGAACAGGTCCGAGCAACCCCGCAGGTAGTGCAGGTAGATGTCGTAGGTCTCCTGCCCCTTCAGGGCGATCGCCTCGTCCTTGTGCGCCTCCAGAGCATCCGCCCAGGCCGTCAACGTCGGAACGTAGTTCTTGCCGATGAAGTGATGGCGCTCGATCTTGAATCCGGCGTCCGTGGAGTACCTGTCGACCTGTTCGACCTGGGGCAACTTACCGCCCGGGTAAATCTCCTTCAGGATGAAGCTGATGAACCGCAGCAGGCTCATCGTCGTCTTCAGGCCGAGTTCCTTACCCTCCTCGGCGGTGGGCACCACGATCGAGTGCAGCAGCATCCTGCCGTCTTCGGGCAGCAAGCTGTAGAACTTCTTGAAGAAGACGCCGTAACGCTCGTATCCGGCATCGCCCGCTCCGTCGGCAAAGTGCTCGAACGCGCCCAGCGACACGATGCGGTCCACGGGCTCGTCGAATTGTTCCCAGCCCTGGATTCGCACCTCTTTGCGGCGGGGGCTGTCCATTTTGTCGAACTCAGCCACACAGTGGGCGTACTGGTTCTCGCTCAGCGTCAGGCCGATGACGTTGACGTCGTACTCCTGCACCGCGTGCCGCATGGTCGAGCCCCAGCCGCTGCCGATGTCGAGCAGCGTCATGCCGGGCTCGAGGTTGAGCTTGTCCAGGGCGAGCTTGCGCTTCGCGTACTGCGCCTCTTCCAGCGTCTTGGTCAGATGCTGCGGGTCCGGATTCTCGTCAAAGTAACCGCAGCTGTAGGTCATCGACGGGTCAAGCCAAAGCTTGAAGAATTCGTTCGACTTGTCGTAATGGGATCGGACCGCCTCGACCGGCGGCTTCAGCTGGGTGCTACCCGTTTCCCCCTGTGACGTCATTGAATCGAACCTACTTTCCGGCTGATATGGATGCAATTGCGGCCACTGTTGCTTGAGTGTCGGCTTCAGTTGAGGCTTCCCCCAGCATCGTGACGACGCTGGTGATAAGCGGTTTCCCATCGGCATCGGTGACTTCGCTGCGGATCTCAGCGAGCACGGTGCCATGGGATTCGATCACCGAGTCTAGATAGGTGTCGAAGTACAGCTTATCGCCGGCCACGATCGGCCGGTGGAATTTGAATTTCTGATCACGGTGGATCACCCGGGCGATGTTGATCGGAATGCTGAACTTGGTGAAGATCTCCAGCTGCACGCGCCGTCCGGCAATAGCGAGGAACGTCAGCGGAGCCACCAGCGAGTCATACCCGGCAGCGGCGGCGTCGGCCTCGCTGTAGTGCGTCGGATGATCGTCCTTGATAGCGAGCGCGAACTCCCGGATTTTCTCGCGTCCGACAAGGAAGTAATCCGGTGCCCGGTAATGGCTGCCGATGAGTCCTTCGGCTTCTTTGGGGGTCGTCATGCCGCTGTCGCTCTCCGCTCGAATAGGTCTCAGCGGCGCAGCCTATCAGCGCGATTGCCGCCGGGATGCCACAGCGGCCAGTGCGCCGCCGGCCGCCCCCAGCGCCAAAGCCGACGGCACCCCGATCCGAGCGGCCTTGCGGGCGGTGCGAAAGTCACGGATCTCCCAGCCGCGTTCGCGGGCCAGGGTGCGCAGACGGGCGTCGGGATTGATGGCGACGGCGGTGCCCACCAGCGACAGCATGGGCACGTCGTTGAAGCTGTCGGAGTAGGCGGTGCAGCGTTTGAGGTTGAGGCCCTCCCGGATCGCCAGCGAACGCACGGCGTGCGCCTTACCGGTGCCGTGCAGGATGTCGCCGACGAGCCGGCCGGTGAATACGCCGTCGACGGACTCGGCGACGGTGCCCAGGGCGCCGGTCAGGCCGAGCCGGCGCGCGATTGTCGCCGCGAGTTCGTAAGGCGTGGCGGTGATTAGCCAGACCTGCTGGCCCGCATCGAGGTGCATCTGCGTGAGTTCGCGGGTGCCCGGCCAGATCTTGTCGGCGATGATCTCGTCGTAAATCTCCTCGCCCAGAGTCACCAGCTGCTCGACCGATCGGCCCTCGATGAAGGCGAGCGCTTTGCGCCGGCCGGCGGCGACGTCGTTGCTGTTCTCCTTGCCGAGGAGCTGGAATTTGGCCTGGGCATAGATGAAGCCGAGGACATCCCGATACGTGAAGTAGTTGCGCGCCGCGAGCCCGCGGCCGAAGTGCACCGCCGAGGAGCCCTGCACCAGCGTGTTGTCCACGTCGAAGAAGGCGGCCGCGGTCAGGTCGATCGGCGGCTGCGGGCGGTCCTCGGCGGCGGTGTCTGCCTGCAGGCCTTCCAGCGCGCGAGCGGCGCTGGCCTCGGCGGCCAGCGACTCCAGGTCAACGCGACCGACGTCGCCGTTGACCGGGTCAGAGGAAGTCATCGCCAAACCTCCTAGATCGCTGTGTTGCCTGGCGACCCAGTGGGTCCCGGTGTTCAACCCTATCCGGCGGGCGTGGGGGAAGGCTGTGTATGCCCGCGCTCCACCCTCTCGCTTAGTCAGGATTCGGCGCTTGTCTCGAGTCCTAGCGCTTCCCGGTCGAAGAGAATCCAGTCATCAGCGTCGTTCACTATTTGAACACCGCTGATTTCTGGCACTCCGCGAATCATTTGTTTCAGCGGTTCCCACTTGATGCCGCCATATCTAATACCCGGGCGAACCCGAGTCGTATAGACTCGAACCACATTCCTCAAATGTTCGATCTGGAACGTAATCATTGCCGGCTGGGCATCTTGGCTATCATTCTTCCTTAGCTCCAAGAACACCTCGCGATCTCCGATCACCGCCCCAATAGAGGCCGGCAATTCCTCCGACTCCGACCTTGCAGCCCGGGTTATGAAGTCTTCGAGCGCCTCTTCCGGTCGGTCGCTTCCCATATTCGTAATGCCGCCTTGATCGCCCTGTGAGACGGAGCCAATGTCAGCGAGAATCTCGGGAATTTGCTCCTTTGCGATTGCCACACGGTGTGATGCGCCGTTCCATAGGAGCACCCAATCGAGTCGGGGCATTTTCAACGCCGCGGCAAGCGCGTCCTGGAAGGCGCCACCGGCGAACCTGTCATGTTCCGCCAGGGTCGGGTGGGATTTTGAGGTAAACAACATCATCGCGTGCGTTCCATCTGCTAGCCGGGCTAAAGGGGTCGATCGCACCTCTTTGCCGCCGCGATCCTCTACCTTGTACGGGAAAAGCACTTCGACGAAACGAATGGCCCGAAAGAGTCGTTGACGGGCCAGCGGAGAATTGTTAGTGGCGGCGTATTCGACTAATTGTTCGATATCTTCGTCGCCCATTTAGTGCTCGTCTCCGTACGGTGTGAACGTGTTGGTGGACTCGTCCAAGATGCCGTCAACATCATATACCAGTCCAGTCGGACATGTTGCGTCGAATGTGCATACCGCGAGGTGGACGCTCCCCATACTTTCTTGGACCAGCTCGCTTATGCGCGTGGGACTAATCACTGTTATAGGCGTGCCGACAATGCTAAGCCCGTCGGGTGGATAAATTGTGTAATTTGGCACTCGTTCTCCCGCATAGAAAGTGTGGGAATAGACACCCGACGTGTCGCCCGCGCTTTCAATCAGGTTGCCGAGACCATCTGTGATGGAAGATCCGTGTTCTGCGTAAACGGTAATCGTCGTAGCTCTGGGGACAGTTATTTCGCCGTCTAAAGGACGGTATGCGCCGTGCCCGCTGATCGTGACTCTGCGTTCCTCACTCGGCTCCGCGTCAGGGGGTCCGCCGCCGTCGCCAGGCGGATGGGGCGGGCCGCCGCCGTCGCCAGGCGAATGCGGTCCGCCGCCATGGGGGTCATGTGGCTCGGGCGGGTGAAAGCCCGGTTCCCCGCCGTGGGGCGCGCCTCCAAAGGCCGATGGTGCGTCGGCAGGCGCTCCGCCGCCCATGGGGACGGAAGGCGTCGTCGGCAGGTGCGGCGCCGCCGGAGTTGCGGGCGCGGCCGGCTCGCCACCGGGAGAAGGCGGCACGTGGGCTGGGACGGGCTCGGGCGGTTTTGGATGGGGTAGGGGCGTCGGTTCTGCCGGCGCAGGCACCACCGGCTTGCCCCCGAGCTCTGGCGGCACCGCGGTCAGTTTGGGCGGCTCACCGGCGGGGGGCTTCTCGACGATGGGCGGTTTGGATTCCGTCGGGCTGTGCGGCAGGGGGCCGTTGGTGGGTCCGGGTGCCGGCTTGCCCGAGGGTGCGGGTTGGCTCGATTCCGGCGGCTTGGGGCCAGTCGGCGGTGGCTCCGCCGGGGGCTTCACCGAGGGCGGTTTGGGAACCTCCGGCAGGGGCGGCTCCCTCATACCTCTGAGCGCATCGGCAGCGCCGCGCCCCACCTTGCCCAGCTTCGACAACGGCCCGCCGGGCAAGGCCAAAGTCAGCCCGTCGAAGATGGTTTTTCCGAGGGCTTCGGCCGGGTTCTTGCTCCACTCATCCCAGTGGGTGACGTCCTTACCCAGCGCTTTCCACGAGTCGCCGACTCCGGGCCCACCGTCGGGGCCCAAGCCGACTAACGGCGCCGCCCCGAGGACCATGCCGCCCAGGTTCTTGCCATAGCCCACCGGATCGGTCAGGAGCCGCCCTTGGCTGACATCCCAGAGTCCCTTGAGGAATCCACCGGCCTCCTCGCCGAAGCCTTTGAACGCCTGCCCGGCCTGGTTGATCGCCCTGCCGACCTCCGTTCCGTGCAGGAAGTGATCCCACTCCTTTGCGGCGTAGCGGCCCATCGTGGTGGCGATCGTTGCGGCCTCGGCCAGGGTGGCCGCGATCTGGCCTTCCAGCGCCTTGACCTCGGTGCCGAAATTGTCGACCACCGTGCGGATGTCGTCGGCGATCCTCTTGATCT
Organism: uncultured Actinomycetota bacterium; assembly: GCA_963850895.1. Classification (GTDB taxonomy): domain Bacteria; phylum Actinomycetota; class Actinomycetes; order Mycobacteriales; family Mycobacteriaceae; genus Mycobacterium. Next base: position 235,274 of record CAWKNK010000027.1, read on the forward strand.
CGTCTTCGTCCTCGTCGGTCAGGAGGTCCCAGACCTCCTTGATGCCGGTCATCGGATCACAGATGCGAGCCAACAGATCCAGGATCGCCGCGTGGACCTTGTCGACCTTGGCGGCATAGCTGTTGAGCTGGTCGGCGATTTCTTGGCACTGCTGCGCGATGCTGGTGGTGCTGCTGTAGGCGTCGGTGAACGCGCGGTCGATGGCCGGACCCTCCGGAATATGTTGTGCGCGAACGGCTCCCATCGGGCCGCCCGTGCCGAGGATTTCGGCGACCGCGAACTGCGTGCCCGCGGCGCTCCACGCGGTGGCCGCGGCACGTAACTTTCCCGAATCGCCAGTCGGCCAGATCATTCCGATGTAGGGGGCTACCCAGCCCCAGCCCGCCGGGGCGCCCTCACCCGTCCCGACGGACGACGGCGGAGATCCGGCCGACATCGGCCCCGTCGCCGCGGGCGTCGGCAGCGGGCTCGCCGCTGCCGGCGATGTTGGACATCGCTTCGGCCAGCGAGTAGTTGTGCGCCGACATCCGCACACCATCGCCGATGCTGCACAACCCATTTCGGGTGGCCACCATCGCCTCGACGAGCTTGGCCGCCGAGCGATCATAGCTGTGACCGAGCGCCGCGCCAACGGGATCGTCGCCGGCCATCCCGGCGCATCCTGACAGCGCCGCGATCAACGTCGAGATCACCGAGCCCAAACCCTCGCCGGCGGTGAGCACCTCGGCGCCCGCGCCGTCGAGAGCCGCAGGGTCGACCGCCAGCGGCGCCATTAGCTCACGACCACATGGCCAGATTCGTCGACATCGCGCCCGTGTAGTTGCCGTGCGCGGTCGCGGCTGTCTGCTTCAGTTGCGCCAGCGCCTCACGCATCATCGCCTCACCGCGAGCCCAGTGCTGATGCGCCTCGGCATGAGCCGCCGCGGCCTGACCCGTCCAGGTCGTGTGCAAACGCGTTACCCGAGAATCGATTTCGGTGATCATGTCCTCGGCATAGCGCTGAAACTCGGCCATCCGCTGCACCGCGTCGGCCAATGCCTCCGGGATCCACACGAAACGCCTCAGCCATCGCGCACCCCCCGCATCGCTTGGGTGCCCCGGCCTCGTTGCCTTGGTACGCGCCACCGGCCTGCCGCTACCAAATGCGCCAGCATCGACAGGCCCTGCGTGCACTTCGCCGGCCCCCCGATGCCACAACTCCCACGCCGACCCGTACGCGCGTTCCCGACGCCCCGCTGCCAGCCGCCCAGCATCTCGCCCACCCGATCGTCGAGCTCGGCCAGCCGGGCCATGAGATGTTCGGCTGCGCCGCTGAGCGAGGCGGCGAACCCCTGCATCACCGCGGGATCGGCCCGCAGCGTCTCATCAGCTCCCATAGCGGCAAGCTAATGACATTCGGGCTCTCCCACAATTCACACAGCGGCTGCCGGCGACGTTTGCCGCGCGCGGCCGGTGCCACACTGGTGGACATGACGCAGGCGCACCCGGCGGCCGCAGGTGGAGTTGCTGACCCGCGACGGCTGCACCATCTGCGTGCGGGTACACGCCCGGCTCAGCGAACTGGCGGCTGAGCTGGGCTTCGACCTTTCGACGACCGACGTCGACGCCGCCGCTTCGGCCGGCAACCCGGCGCTGCGGGCCGAGTTCGGCGACCGGCTGCCGGTGGTCCTGCTCGACGGCCGCGAGCACAGTTACTGGGAGATCGACGAGGCCCGGCTGCGCGCGGATCTAGGCTACTGAGGGCACGCAGGCGCTGGAGGCCGCACCGGCCGCCGGGCAATTATTTGGTAGCCCACCTGATAAACGTTTACCGTGGACACCAGTTCAGTTACTGGAGGAAGCAAGGGAGCTGGCCAGGTGATGCTGCCGTGAGCGTCTTGCTCTTCGGGGTTTCGCACCGCAGTGCGCCGGTCTCCGTCCTGGAACAACTCAGCATCGACGAATCCGATCAGGGCAAGATCGTCGACCGGGTGTTGCAGTCGCCGCTGGTGACCGAGGCGATGGTGCTGTCGACATGCAACCGGGTCGAGGTCTACGCGGTGGTGGACGCGTTCCACGGCGGGTTGGCGGCGATCGGGCAGGTGCTGTCGGATCACTCCGGAATGTCGATGGGCGACCTGACCAAATACGCGTACGTCCGCTACAGCGAGGCCGCCGTCGAGCACCTGTTCGCGGTGGCCAGCGGTCTGGACTCTGCGGTCGTCGGTGAGCAGCAGGTGCTCGGCCAGGTGCGCCGCGCGTACGCCACCGCGGAGATCAATCGCACCGTCGGCCGGGTGTTGCATGAGCTGGCCCAGCGGGCGCTGTCGGTGGGGAAGCGGGTGCATTCCGAGACCGCCATCGACGCGGCCGGCGCCTCGGTGGTGTCGGTCGCCCTGGACATGGCCGAACGCCGGCTGGGCGGCCTGCAGGGCAAGACCGCCGTGCTGGTCGGCGCCGGCGCGATGGGCGCCCTGGCGGCGGCCCACCTGACCCGCGCCGGTATCCAGCACGTGCACGTACTGAATCGGTCCCTGTCCCGGGCGCAGCGGTTGGCCCGCAAGATCCGCGAATCCGGCGTGCAGGCCGACGCGATGTCACTCGACCGCTTGGCCGCCGCGGTGGCGGATGCCGACGTCATGGTCAGCTGTACGGGCGCGGTGAGCCCGGTGGTCACGCTGGCCGATGTGCACTACGCGCTGGCCGCCGCGCGTCGCGACGAGTCGACCCGTCCGCTGGTGATCTGCGATCTGGGCATGCCGCGTGATGTGGACCCGGCTGTCGCCGGTCTGCCGGGTGTCTGGGTCGTCGACGTGGACCGCGTGCAGCACGAGCCGTCCGCCCACGCCGCGGCCGGCGATGTCGACGCCGCGCGTCACATCGTGGCCGCCGAAGTCGCCGCCTACCTGGCGGGGCAGCGGATGGCCGAGGTCACTCCGACCGTGACCGCATTGCGCCAGCGCGCCGCCGACGTGGTGGAGGCGGAGTTGCTGCGCCTGGACAACCGGCTGCCCGGCCTTCAGAGCGCCCAGCGCGAGGAGGTGGCGCGCACGGTGCGGCGGGTGGTGGACAAGCTGCTGCATGCGCCCACCGTGCGGATCAAACAACTCGCCAGCGCCCCGGGCGGCGACAGCTATGCCGAAGCGTTGCGCGAGCTCTTCGAACTCGACCAGACCGCCATTGACTCCGTAGCCGCCGTCGCCGCGGGCGAATTGCCCGTCATATCAACGGGATTCGATGCCGGCAACGCAAGAACCGTCTGCCGAGTAGCCGATTGGCGAACGTGATCCGGATAGGCACCCGGGGCAGTCTGTTGGCCACCACCCAGGCCGGCGTCGTCAGGGACGCCTTGATCGCCAACGGGCATCCCGCCGAGTTGGTGATCGTCACCACCGCCGGCGACCGCTCGTCGGCGCCCATCGAAACTCTCGGTGTGGGTGTCTTCACCACCGCGTTGCGCGAGGCCATCAACGATGGTCGTGTCGATGCCGCGGTGCACTCCCACAAGGATTTGCCGACCGCCGAGGACCCGAGGTTCACGATCGCGGCGATTCCCCCGCGCAACGACCCCCGCGACGCGGTGGTAGCCCGCGACGGGCTGGTGCTCGCGCAGTTGCCGCCCGGTTCGCTGGTGGGCACGTCGTCCCCGCGCAGGGCCGCACAGCTTAGAGCATTGGGTCTCGGTTTGGAAATCCGCCCCCTACGAGGCAACCTAGATACCAGGTTGAACAGGGTAAGCAGTGGTGATCTTGACGCGATCGTGGTAGCCCGGGCCGGACTGGCCCGGCTGGGCCGCCTCGACGATGTCACCGAGACGCTAGAGCCGGTGCAGATGTTGCCTGCACCGGCTCAGGGCGCGCTCGCCGTCGAATGCCGCGCCGGTGATCGGTTAGCGGCGGTGCTGGCGGAGTTGGACGACGCCGACACGCGCGCGTCGGTCACCGCGGAGCGAGCCCTGTTGGCCGAACTGGAGGCCGGTTGTTCCGCACCGGTGGGCGCGATCGCCGAGGTGGTCGAGTCCATCGATGAGGAAGGCCGAGTCTTCGAAGAGCTGTCGCTGCGCGGGTGCGTGGCGGCGCTGGACGGGTCCGACGTGATCCGCGCGTCCGGCATCGGCCCCGCCGATCGGGCGCGGGAGCTGGGGGTTTCGGTCGCCGCAGAGTTGTTCGAGCTCGGCGCCCGAGAACTCATGCAGGAAGCGCGGCAGGACCCGGCCCGAGGAAATTAATTGCGAGTGACGTGGGAGCGACAATGACGACGCGAGGGCGTAAGCCGAGACCCGGCCGCATCACGTACGTGGGTTCCGGGCCCGGCGATCCGGGACTGCTGACTACCCGGGCCGCCACGGTTTTGGCGAACGCCGCCCTGGTATTCACCGACCCCGACGTGCCGGAGCCGGTGCTGGCGCTGATCGGCAAAGACCTACCACCGGTTTCGGGCCCGGCGCCCGCCGATGCCGGGAACGGCGGCGCCACCGGCGGCGCGGAGCAACCCGCGGTGATATCGGGCGGTCCCGATGTCCGCCCGGCGCTCGGCGAGCCCGCCGAAGTGGCCAAGACGCTGACCGCCGAGGCCCGTGCCGGCGCCGACGTGGTGCGGCTGGTGGCCGGTGATCCACTGACGGTCGACGCGGTCATCACCGAGGTGAACGCCGTGGCGCGGAGCCACCTGCACATCGAGATCGTGCCCGGCCTGGCTCCAACGGGCGCCGTGCCCACCTACGCGGGGCTGCCGCTGGGCTCGTCGCACACCGTTGCCGACGTGCGCGGCGACGTGGACTGGGAGGCGCTGGCCGCGGCGCCCGGCCCCCTGATCCTGCAGGCCACCACGTCGCATCTGGCCGACGCGGCGCGCACCCTGATCGAGCACGAGCTGGCCGAGACCACTCCGTGCGTGGTGACCGCGCACGGCACCACCTGCCAGCAGCGTTCGGTCGAAACCACGCTGGGCGGTTTGACCGACTCGGCCGTACTGGGCGGGACGGACCCGGCGGGCCCGTTGACCGGGCCGCTGGTGGTGACCATCGGTAAGACGGTGGCCAGCCGGGCGAAGCTGAACTGGTGGGAGAGCCGCGCGCTGTACGGCTGGACCGTGTTGGTGCCCCGCACCAAGGACCAGGCCGGCGAGATGAGCGAGCGGCTGACGTCCTACGGTGCGCTGCCGATCGAGGTGCCGACCATCGCCGTCGAGCCGCCGCGCAGCCCCGCGCAGATGGAGCGCGCCGTCAAGGGCTTGGTCGACGGCCGCTTCCAGTGGGTGGTGTTCACCTCCACCAACGCGGTGCGCGCGGTGTGGGAGAAGTTCGGCGAGTTCGGCCTGGACGCCCGTGCGTTCTCGGGCGTGAAGATCGCCTGTGTCGGCGAATCGACGGCCGACCGGGTCCGGGCGTTCGGAATCAGCCCCGAGCTGGTGCCGGCCGGCGAGCAGTCGTCGCTCGGTCTGCTGGACGACTTCCCGCCCTACGACAGCATTTTCGACCCGGTGAACCGTGTCCTGCTGCCGCGGGCCGACATCGCCACCGAGACGCTGGCCGAGGGACTGCGTGAACGCGGCTGGGAGATCGAGGATGTCACCGCCTACCGAACGGTGCGGGCCGCCCCGCCGCCGGCGGAGACGCGGGAGATGATCAAGACCGGCGGCTTCGACGCCGTGTGCTTCACCTCCAGCTCCACGGTGCGCAACCTGGTCGGCATCGCCGGCAAGCCGCACGCGCGGACGATCATCGCCTGCATCGGTCCCAAGACCGCCGAGACCGCCGCCGAGTTCGGTTTGCGGGTGGACGTGCAGCCCGAAACGGCCGCTATCGGTCCGCTGGTCGACGCTTTGGCCGAACACGCCGCGCGGTTGCGCGCCGAGGGCGCGCTGCCACCGCCGCGCAAGAAGAGCCGCAGGCGCTAGTGGCGATCGCAAGCGCGCTGGTGCGCGCGCAGCGGGTCGCCACTCGATGAGCATGGGCGCCTATCCCCGGCAGCGCCCGCGTCGGCTCCGCTCCACCCCCGCGTTGCGTCGTTTGGTGGCGCAAACGTCTTTGGAGCCAAGGCATTTGGTGTTGCCGATGTTCGTCGCCGACGGTATCGACGAACCACGGCCGATCGCGTCGATGCCGGGCGTTGTGCAGCACACCCGCGATTCGCTGCGCAGCGCCGCCGCCGATGCCGTCACCGCCGGGGTGGGTGGGCTGATGCTGTTCGGCGTGCCCCGTGACGAGGACAAGGACCCGACGGGGTCGGCCGGCACCGACCCCGATGGCATCCTCAACCTCGCCATGCGGGATCTGGCCAAGGATCTCGGCGACGCGACGGTGTTGATGGCCGACACCTGCCTGGATGAATTCACCGATCACGGCCACTGCGGCGTCCTGGACGCCAGGGGCCGGGTGGACAACGACGCCACGTTAGCCCGGTACGTGGATCTGGCTGTGGCACAGGCGGAATCGGGCGCACATGTGGTGGGGCCGAGCGGAATGATGGACGGCCAGGTGGCCGCGATACGCGACGGCCTGGACGCCGCGGGCTACACCGATGTGGTGATCTTGGCCTACGCCGCGAAATTCGCCTCGGCGTTCTACGGCCCGTTCCGCGAGGCGGTCAGCTCCAGCCTGTCCGGGGACCGGCGCACCTATCAGCAGGAGTCGGGCAACTTCCGCGAGGCGCTCCGCGAGATCCGGCTGGATCTCGCCGAAGGCGCGGACATCGTGATGATCAAACCCGCGATGGGTTACCTCGACGTGGTGGCCGCCGCGGCGGACGTCTCGCCGGTGCCGGTGGCCGCCTACCAAGTTTCGGGGGAGTACGCCATGATTTGCGCTGCGGCCGCGAACAATTGGATCGACGAGCGCGTCGCGGCGCTCGAGTCGTTGACGAGCATCCGCCGTGCCGGAGCCGATATCGTGCTGACCTATTGGGCCGCGGACGCGGCCGGTTGGCTTTCCTGAGATGGGGCGTGTGATGACTACAGCGAGGGGCGCCGAACCAAAGCCGTTGTTCTACGAGTCGGGCGCCAGCTGGTGGTGGGTGGTATGGGGCCCGGTAGCCGCGGGCGCAATGATCCTGATCGAAGTCTGGAGTCGGCGCCGCCGTGTCGTTCGTGATCCCGGTGATCTTCCTGGTCCTGGTGTCGGGGTTCGTCGGGTTGCAGGTCAAGGCGGCCCGGATTCACGTCTCGGTCGAGCTCACCGAAGACGCGCTGCGTGAAGGCACCGAAACCATCCTCGTGCGCGAGATTCTCAAGGTGTATCCCGAAGCCGAAAACCACGAAGCCTCCGGGAAGGAGCTGGCGCGATGGCAGTCGGCGCGGGCGCTCGGCGAGTTGGTCGGGGTGCCCCGCGGCCGGATCGGCATCGGTCTCAGGCTCACCGGAGATCGCACCGTGCAGGCGTGGGCGCGACGGCACCGTCAGCTCCGCGAGGCGCTGACCCCGCTGGTCCAGGAGCGGGTGGAGCCCGCCCGATCCGACGTCACCGACGCCGATCCTGACGACGACGCCGGATCCGCGCAGTGAGCGCCCGATCTTGGAGTACCAGGGCTCTGGTCGAACTTGGCTTGGCCTGCGTGGCGCTTGTCGGCGCGGGGGTGAGCTGGTCGCGTTCGCATCACACGGTGGCGGTGGCGCCGATCGCGGACGGGCAGCCGTTCACCACGTCGTCGGTGTACGACCCTCAGCTGCTGTTGCTGACCCTGCTCCTGCTGACGAGCGCAGGGGTGCTGGCGGTGGTCGGAACCGCCAGACTGCGACGTGAGCGGCGCTCTAAGACGACCTGACCAGCGGCAGCACCAGCCGACGGCGCCTGGCGATGGCGTCGGCCACGTCGTGCAGCGCCTCGGGCACCGAGCAGGTGCTTGAAAAAGCGGGCCCATCGGCGCCGTCATCCAACAATTCGGTGACCGCCGGGCTCGCGACCAAGGTCCACTGCACCCCTTCGGCGCGGCAGTCCTCATCGAAGGTTTGCAGGAGCGCGATGCCCGCCGCAGCAAATTGGCTCACGTCGCTCATGTCGAGCACCACACGGTCTTCTCCGAGGGCGAAACGCCGAATGTGGTCGCCGACTTGGTCGGCATTAACGGCGTCGATTTCGCCTCGAATCGTCACCACGGTCGCCAGCTGACGACGGTGCGCCCGAACCCAGGCGCCGCCGCAGTGAAAGATGCCGTTTTGCTCCCGCATCAGGACGTCGGCGATCGTCATGGGCACCCCTCACTCTCCGTGGCGCTCGCGATGCCTTTGACGCTAAACCCCAAGGTTAAGGAGGGTGAAAGCCGCATCTAATTCTTTGTTAAGAAGCCATTTTTCGCCGCGATTTTCGCGCGATGCGAGCAAAGGTCAGCTGGCGCCGATTTTCGGCGAAAGACCACGTGCCACACCGCAACCGTCCGCGCGCCGGGGCGATTGCGCTGCTAGGCTGCCATGGCTGCCGGTTGCGGGGCGGGGGCTTGTGACATCGCGTGGTCGCCCGGTCAGCCGCACTACAAGGCGAACGGAAACAGCAGAGTCCAGGCGGAAAGAGCATCGTGCGCGGCGCAGAAATCAGGGGAGAGATCAAGGCCCTGACTGGACTCCGCATCATCGCCGCGCTGTGGGTCGTGCTGTTTCACTTCCGGCCGATGCTGGGCGACGTGGGGCCCGATTTCCGCGACGCCCTCGCGCCGGTGCTCAACTGCGGGGCCCAGGGCGTCGACCTCTTCTTCATCCTCAGCGGATTCGTCCTGACCTGGAACTACCTCGACCGGATGGGCCGGTCCTGGTCGACACGCGCGACCCTGCACTTCCTGTGGCTGCGGCTGGCCAGGGTGTGGCCGGTCTACCTGGTCACCCTGCACCTCGCCGCCCTGTGGGTGATCTTCACCCTGCACGTCGGCCACGTGCCGTCGCCCGACGCCGGTCAGCTCACCGCGATCAGCTATGTGCGCCAGATCCTGCTGGTGCAGTTGTGGTTCGTGCCGTTCTTCGATGACTCCAGTTGGGATGGGCCGGCCTGGTCGATCAGTGCGGAATGGCTGGCCTACCTTCTCTTCGGCCTTCTGGTGCTGGTGATTCTGCGGATGAAGCAGGCGACGCGGGCGCGGAGCCTGATGCTGCTGGCGTTCGCCGCGGCGTTGCCGCCCGTGGTCATGTTGCTGGCCAGTGGCCACTTCTACACACCGTGGAGCTGGCTCCCGCGGATCGTCACGCAGTTCATCGCCGGCGCGCTGGCCTGCGCCGCCGTGCGCAGGCTGCGGCTGACCGATCGCGGCCGCCGCGTCGCGGGCTACCTGTCGCTGCTTCTCTTGGGCGCCATGGTGGGTGTCCTCTATTGGTTTGACGCGCACCCGATCTCCGGGGTCGTGGAGAACGACAGCGGCGGGGTGGTCGACATCCTGTTCATTCCGCTGGTGATCACGCTCGCGATCGGCGTCGGCAGCCTGCCGAGGGTGCTCTCAACCCGGTTGATGGTGTACGGGGGTCAGATCTCGTTCTGCCTGTACATGGTTCACGAGCTGGTGCACACCGCGTGGGGATGGTCCGTCGAGCAGTTCGAGCTGAGGCCGCAGGACAATCCGTGGAAATGGAACGTCATTGGCCTGCTTGCGATCGCGGTGGTTATCTCGGTCGTGATGTATCACTTCGTCGAAGAGCCCGCCCGCCGCTGGATGCGCAGGATGGTCGATGTCAAAGCGGTGACCGCGAGAAGCGAGCCCGAAGAGTCGCCGGGCGGCAAGGTCCATCCGATCGACCGCTCGCTGGAAGCGGTTTCGGCCCGCGCGGTGTGACGGTTGCCTTGACGCCCGGCCGCGAGTCGCCGGCGGATAATTGATGAAAATGCAGTGGCACATGACGATGCCGTTGACAGGGGAGGTAGTAGTGAGTCGTCTGGCCACCTTCGTCATCGGTCTGACGTTTCTGGTGGGCATCGGCATCGCATACCCGGCTCAGGTGCGTACTTACGACACCTTGACCCTGGATTTCCGGTTGAACCACCTCGCTGTCATCGGGGACTCCTATACCACCGGCACGGGCGAGGGTGGGCTGGGCCCAAGGTCATGGCCCGCCCGCGCCTGGGACGTGCTTGCCGCGCGGGGCGAACGGATCTCGGCCGACGTCGCGGCCGAAGGCAGGGCCGGCTATGGCATGCCGGGCGACCATGGCAGCGTCTTCGAGGATCTGACCTCCAGGGCGGTGCGGTCCGACGATGTGCTGGTGGTGTTCTTCGGCTCCCGCAACGACGAGACCGTCGATCCCGGTGTCGTCGCTCAAAAGGCCCGCAGCACATTCGATTTGGCCCGCCGTCTGGCGCCCGCCGCAAGGTTCCTGGTGATCGGGCCGCCCTGGCCGACCGCCGATGTGCCCCTCCCCATGCTGCAGGTTCGCGACGTGCTCGGCGCCGCGGCCGGGGCCGCGGGCGCAACGTGGGTCGACCCGATCGCCGAACGCTGGTTCGTCGGCAGGCCCGATCTGATCGGCGCGGACGGCGTGCACCCGAACGACGCGGGGCATCAGTACATGGCGGACAGGATCGCGCCGCTGATCCGCACGCAGCTGTCGACCTGAGTTGGCGCTCGGGCGGTTCAGTCCTCTGCGTGCCGCTCGTAGTCCCATCGCTCCAGGCGAGCTTGCAAGTTCAGCAAGCCGAACCCGGCGATCGGAGCGGCGGCCGCAATGCAGACCAGCAGCAGCTGAGTCATCCCCGGAACCTCCCAAAACCCTTCGCTGATATGACGTTTGTCGGCCATAAGAAGTTCATTGCGGTTCACCCACCCGCCAGGGCGCGGTCCGCCAGCGCGCCCAGCACCGGCGCCAGCAACTGTGCGTACTCGGTCGTCACGTGGTTGTCGTCGCGGAACACCAGGGTGTTGCCGACGATCATCGGGCAGCGGTCGGGGGTGCAGAACAGGTCGGTGAGATCGGCGTACTGGCCGCCGCCGGCCGTGGTTGCCGCCCGCTCGGCGGCGATGCCGTCGTCGTTCGACCGCGGCCGACCGCGTCGGCGCGCAGGAGCCGGCGTCGTCGAGGTGGGCGGAAAGGCAGGTGGGCAGTGAGGAATGGGGATCCGGGGCGGGCCCCAGAATCAGCACCGCCGCGCCGGTGCTGCGCAACTGCGTCACGGTGCGGCCCAAGGTGTCGATCCACGCCGGGTCATAGGAGGTAAAGCTGAAGTCCGCGCCGTAGCGCCGGCTCATGTCCACGACGACCAGGCGCGGGTGTTCGGCGGCCACGCGGGCCATGATCTGGCCGCGCCACTGTTCGCACTCGGTGTACTCGCGGCCCAGGTACGGGCTGAGGATGTGCAGATCCTGCAGTGGGCAGGTCACTTTGGCCAGCGTCTCCAACCGCCAGTGCCGCTGCTCGGCGACCTGCTGGAAGGCCGGGTCCCACATGGCGGCGTGCGAGTCGCCGATCAGGGCAACGGTCGTCGGCGAGGTGAGATCGCCCGTCGCGCAGTCATTTTGCCCGACCTCGCGCCAGGAGCGCACGCACCCGTTGACGAAGACGGCGGCCTTGTCGGCGGGCGCCTTGGCAAGTGGGGGATCCAGGTTGGCGGGAACGGCTTTCAGGTTCGCCGACGCGGCGACGGCCGCGCGCGCCTGCGCGAAGGCCTGACGAACCGCCGCCTCTTGCGCGCTGACGGTGGCAACGGTGGCGGGAGGTACCGCGACGATGTTGGCCCGCGGGGCGGCCGTCCCGTGACCGACCGGCACCGGCACCACATTCAGCAGCAGCATGCAGGCGCAGGCCGCGACCGCGCTGGCGGCCCCGGCGACCGCCAGGCTCGCCTTCGCCGATCGGCGCAGGGCGGCGGCGAACCGGCCCGGGTTCTCGACCAGGTGCAGGGTGATGATGGCGAGCCCGGCCGAGACGGCCGTCGCGGTCAGCCTGGCCGGCAGACCGGCGGGCTCACCGAGCAGCGCCGGCATGAGCAGCAGCACCGGCCAGTGCCACAGGTACCAGGAATACGAGATCCGGCCGATCGCGCGCATCGCCGGCCGGCACAGCAGCCGGCCGGCCCCCAGGCCGCGGGTGACGCTGCCGCCGCCGATGATGAGCGCGGTGCCCAGCACGGGCATCAGCGCCGCGGTGCCGGGGTACGGGGTCCTGGCGTCCAGCTGCGTGCAGGTCAGCAGGATCAGCGCGAGCCCGCCCCACCCGGCGATCGATGCGGTGAGCAGCGACAGGTGACGCCATTGCTGGATCGACAGGGCCAGTAGGCCACCCGCGGCCAGTTCCCAGGCGCGGGTCGGCAGCGAGAAGAACGCCCAGGGCGGCGACGTCCGCGTCCACAGCACGGCCGCCGCCAGGGACGCCGCCCCAACCAATCCCAGGACCACCGCATACGGTGTCGCCCGCGCCGCGGTGCCCCGCAGCGGTGGGATGCGCCGGACCAGCCAGGCCGTACCGATGATCAGCACCGGCCACACCAGATAGAACTGCTCCTCCACGCCCAACGACCAGTAGTGCTGGAACGGCGACGCCAGGTGCGGGGCCAGGTAGTCGGTGCCCTGGGTGGCGAACCGGTAGTTGCCGACATAGAGGGCGCTGGCGATGCCGTCGAGGAACACGCTTCGCGCCTGCAACGGGGGCAGCACGACGGCCGCACCGATCGCGGTGATCACGCCGACGGCGGCCGCCGCCGGCAGCAGGCGACGGGCGCGTGCCCCGTAAAAGCGGCCCAGCGCAACGGTATTGGTGGAGGCCGCTTCGCGGAACAGCAGCCCGGTGATGAGGAAGCCGGAGATGACGAAGAACACGTCCACGCCGATGTAGCCGCCGGTGATCCCCGGGATGCCCGCGTGGTACAGCACGACCGCGATGACCGCGACCGCCCGCAACCCCTCGATGTCGGGGCGAAATCCGGTCCGTTTCACCGCCCGCTCCACTTGGCGGGTGGGGAGTTCGTTCGGCCGGATGGTCATCGTTCTCCGCTAGGACGCCATCCAGGCAAGTTCGCCGGGCAACTGTGCCCGCCAGTAGCCGATGTCGTGGCCGCCGATCGAGAAACTGCCCGCCGGCGGCGTTTTCAGTTGATTCACGAATTGCCGGGTGGCGAAATAGAAGCGGTCGAAGGTGCCGCAATCCACGCGCAGCGGAATCTGCGACAGCGCGGGCAGGCCCATCACGCTGTTCTGCGTCCAGTCGTCGTCGCTGTCGAACGCCTTGGGAGCGCTCTCAGCGAACGAGCTGTACAACGCCGGGCTGATCGCGCAGATCCCCGCGGTCCGCGTCGGGCCGAGCTTGGCACCCAGGTGCAGCGCCCCGTATCCGCCCATCGACCACCCCATGAAACCCACCCGGGAGGTGTCGAAACCCATCGACGACAGCATCGGCAACAGCTCGTCGAGCACCATCGCGCCCGAGTCGGTGCCGTCGGCCCGTTGGTGCCAGTAGGAGTCGCTGCCGCCGTCGACGCCCACCACCGCTAACGGCGGCTTGCCCTCCTTGACCAGCTGGGCGAGGCCCTTCTCGACTCCGCAGTCGAGCACCATGTTCGCGTCGCCGTCCTTGCCGTGCAGTGCGATCACCGGACGCAGCATCCCGGTTTGGCCGGGCGGCAACGCGATCACATAATTCGTCTTCACGCCCCCGCGGGCGGCGGAGACGAACGAACCGGTGAGCTTGGTCGGTAGGTTGCTGCTCGCCGCTGACGGCTCGAACGGGGCGGGCGCTTGCGGCAATGTCGCGGCTAGCGGCCTGACCGGATCAAGTAGGGCGCTCAAGGCGAACACGCCAGCGGCTCCCAGGCCGGTGCTGGCTCCCATCCGCAGCACCGCCCGGCGTGTCAGGTCAGGCATGATCGCAATAATGCCGCGCCGACCGGGCATTGCCGCCCGAGCCACGCCGTATTGGAAGCATTGTGTGATCTCGCGTGACCTATCGGTCATGAACCGGTTATCTGCGGTGCACCGGGTCGCCGCCCGGGGGCGGGTCCAGCGGCCGAGTTGCGGCACCGTGCTTTGGCCGTCATGATGGCGCCGCCCGGCGTGACGGTGCCGGACAAAGCCGGTCCCATCCCCTTCTGCCGCAACGGAAGACAACCGGGCCGCAGCGGAGCGGCGCTTGGATCGATTCGCCCCGCCCTCCGTCTCAGCGCCGTGGCGCCACCGCTGCCGGACGGGGATGCAATCTCGACGGTTCCAACCCTCGCGTGCCGGACGCAATTTTCGCAGGATGGAGCTTTCGTGCTCTGCGTCGTGGATTGAAAGAGGATTGAGGATGAGTCTGGCGTTCCATTGGTTTCTGCCGACCTACGGCGATTCCCGGAACCTGGTGGCGGGCGGGCATGGCACGCCGATGTCCGGCGACCGGCCCGCCGCGCTGAAGTACCTGCACCAGATTTGCGCGGCCGCCGAAGACAACGGCTTCGAGGCGGTGCTCACCCCCACGGGATTGTGGTGTGAGGACGCCTGGTTGACGACGGCGATGCTGGTCGAGGCCACCGAAACGCTGAAGTTTCTGGTCGCCTTCCGGCCCGGGCTGCTGAGCCCCACCCTGGCCGCCCAGATGGCCGGGACCTTCCAGCGACACTCGAGTGGGCGGCTGCTGCTCAATGTCGTCACCGGCGGCGAACCCCACGAGCAACGGGCATACGGGGATTTCCTGGACAAGGAGGCGCGGTATGCGCGCACCGCCGAGTTCTTACATGTGGTGCGCCAACTGTGGACCTCACCGGAGCCGGTGACCTTCGCGGGAGAGCACATTCGTGTCGAGGGCGCGCAGCTGAACAACCCGCCCGATCCGATACCGGCGGTGTTCTTCGGCGGATCGTCGGCGTCGGCCGGTCCGGTCGCGGCCGAGCACTCCGACGTGTATCTAACCTGGGGGGAGCCGGTCAAGGCGGTCGCGCAGAAGCTCGACTGGATCCGTGGGCTGGCCGTTGATGCCGGCCGAATCCTGCAGTACGGCTTGCGGATTCATGTGATCAGCCGCGACACCGCCGAGCAGGCGTGGGCCGAGGCCGACCGGTTGCTGGCCGCTGTCGACCCGGCGGACGTCGAGCGGGTCCAGGCCAGCCTGGCACGCAGCGAATCGGAGGGGCAACGCCGCATGCTGGACCTGCATGGCGGCAGCAGCGGTCGACTGCTGGTCGGGCCCAACCTGTGGGCCGGGGTGGGCCTGGTCCGTGGGGGAGCGGGCACGGCGTTGGTCGGGTCGCACGCCGAGGTCGCCGAAAGGCTCGCCGAATACGGCAAACTCGGCATCACCCACTTCATCCTGTCGGGATATCCGCACCTGGAGGAGGCCTATTGGTTCGGCGAGGGCGTCCTGCCGTTGCTGGAGCGAATGGGCTTGTGGCGTTATCCAAACCGGCCCAATCGCCAGTCGCACCCGGTATCGGCGACGCCGTTCGCGGTCGCCTCGGCCCACTAAGCCCGTGGCGGCTACCTTGCCGGCGCCCGCGACCGGTGCGGGCCTCGACGCGATCGCCGACGCGGTCGACGAGTCTGCTGCGCAGCAACGCCGGCGCCTGCGGGTCGTCGTCGCTGCCAGCCTGGTGGGCACCACCGTGGAGTGGTACGACTTCTTCCTCTACGCCACCGCGGCCGGCCTGGTGTTCAACAAGGTCTTCTTTCCCAGCGAGAGTTCGCTGGTTGGCACGCTGCTGGCGTTCGCGACGTTCGCCGTCGGGTTCGTCATGCGGCCGGTCGGCGGGTTGGTGTTCGGCCACATCGGGGACCGGATCGGCCGCAAGCGCAGCCTGGCGCTGACCATGCTCATCATGGGCATCGCCACCGCGTTGATCGGTGTGTTGCCCACCGCCGCCCAAATCGGAGTGTGGGCGCCGCTGCTGCTGTTGGCGCTGCGCATCCTGCAAGGTTTCGCCCTCGGCGGCGAGTGGGCCGGCGCCGTGTTGCTCGCCGTGGAGCACAGCCCCGAAGGCCGGCGCGGCCGCTTCGGGGCGATCCCCCAGATCGGCCTGGCGCTCGGATTGGCGCTGGGCACAGGCATATTCGCGTTCCTGCAAATCGCCTTGGGTCCGGCCCGATTCCTCGCCTACGGCTGGCGCATCGGTTTTCTGCTGAGCCTGGTGCTGGTCGTGATCGGCGTGGTGGTGCGGTTACGGGTGGAGGAGACACCGGCCTTCCGGGCCGAGCTGCGGCGACCTCGAGGCCACGGCCACCGTGCCCATCCGCGACATCGTCCGCGAACCCCGGTCACGGCGAAACACGGTGTTGGGCTTGCTGTCTCGCTGGGCCGAGGGCTCGGCGTTCAACACCTGGGGCGTTTTCGCCATCAGCTACGCCACCGGGGCGCTGGGCTTCAATCGGGTGTCGGTGCTGGTGGTGGTGACCATCGCGGCCCTGTTGATGGCGGTGCTGCTGCCCGTGTCCGGGGCACTGACCGACCGGTTCGGCGCCCGCCGGGTGTATCTGGCCGGTGTGGCGTGCTATGGCATCGCGGCGTTTCCGGCCTTCGCGCTGTTCGGCACGAGGAACCTGGTGTGGTTCGGCGTGGCGCTCATCATCGTGTTCGGTGTGGTGCATGCGCTTTTCTACGGGGCGCAGGGCACGCTGTACTCGTCGCTGTATCCCACCAGCACCCGCTATACCGGACTGTCGTTCGTGTACCAGTTCTCGGGCATCTACGCCTCCGGGGTCACCCCGATGATCATGACCGCGCTCATCGCTGCGCTCGGCGGGCGCGCCATGGCTGGCGTGCGGGTACTTGGTTGCCACGGCCGTCATCAGCGTGTTCGCCACGGCACTGATCCGCGAGCAAGACCTGCATCTTTGAGCTGACCTCGCCGTCTAGGCTGCGCGTTACCAGTACGCGCACCTCTAGAATTGTCGTTCCCACGGGAGTCGCAAGGAAGCGAGAAAATATGACGACTGAACGTTGCCGGTTTCGAGCCGCTGTACGACGAGGCAGAACAGATCGACGGACGGATCCCCTGGGACATCGGCGGCCGCAGCCGGCGGTGCAGCAGTTGGTCGCCTACGGCGGGTCCGCGGCGAGGTGCTCGACCGGTACCGGTCCCGGTATCACGCTTCATTACGCAGCGCAAGGATATTACGATGACGTCGTCGGCATCGAGCGCGCCAAGCGCAACGCCGAGCGGGCGGAGTCAGGTCGATTTCCAGGTGGCCGACGCCACCAAGCTGGACGGGTTCGAGGGCCGATTCGACACCGTGGTGGACAGCGCTTTCTATCACGTGTTCCTGAATGACGAGGCCATCCAGACGCAGTACGCGCAGGCACTGCACCGGGCCACCAAGCCCGGGGCGCGTTTGTACATGTTCGAGTTCAGCCCGCACAACGTCAACGGCCTGCAGTGGACAGGCCATACCCGCCGACAACTTCGAGCGGGTGCTCGGTGCCAGCGGATGGCGCATCGACTACCTGGGCGGCACGACCTATCAGGCCCGCTTCCTCAAGGAGACGTTCGAAGCCATGAAGACCTTCGCGTCCGAGCAGCAGGGCGAGATTCTGGAGCGGATGCGGCCACTGGTGCACCGGCTGGGCGTTATCGACCCGCTTCTGGAAGACCACCGGGTGCACCTTCCGGTGTGGTCCGTGGTGGCCACCCGTCTGGACTGACCAGGGTTCGACCGGCGCCCGGCTGGTGTGCCGCCGGCGGATGTGCTGTGGTTAACGACCATGGCTAGCACTCCGCAACTGCGCCAAGGGTTGTCGCAGCGCCAGCTCAGCATGATCGCACTCGGCGGTGTCATCGGTGCCGGCTTGTTCGTCGGCTCCGGTGTGGTGATCAAAGACACCGGCCCCGCGGCGTTCCTGACGTACGCGCTGTGCGGTCTGCTGATCGTCCTCGTGATGCGCATGCTGGGCGAAATGGCGGCCGCGAACCCGTCGACCGGATCGTTCGCCGATTACGCGGCCAAGGCCCTGGGCGGCTGGGCGGGGTTTTCTGTTGCGTGGCTGTATTGGTACTTCTGGGTGATCGTGGTCGGCTTCGAGGCGGTCGCCGGAGGGAAAGTCCTCAACTACTGGATTCACGCGCCGCTCTGGCTGCTGTCGCTGTGCCTGATGGTGTTGATGACGGCTACCAACCTGTTCTCGGTCTCATCTTTCGGCGAATTCGAATTCTGGTTCGCCGGAATCAAAGTCGCGACCATCGTGATCTTTCTCGGCGTGGGCACGGCGTTCGTCCTGGGATTCGTGCCGGGCCATCCCGGTGGACTGGACAACCTCACCTCGCACGGTGGGTTCTTCCCCAAGGGCGTCGGTGCCGTCTTCGCCGCCATTGTGGTGGTGATCTTCTCCATGGTCGGCGCCGAGATCGTCACCGTGGCCGCGGCAGAAAGCCGGGACCCGGAACTCGCGGTCCAGAAGGCGACGAGATCGGTGGTCGCACGGATCGGCGTCTTCTTCGTCGGTTCGGTCTTCCTGCTCGTGGTGATCCTGCCGTGGGACTCCGTGGAACTCGGCGCCTCGCCGTACGTGGCCGCGCTCAACCACTTGGGGCTTCGCGGCGCCGATCAGGTGATGAACGCGGTGGTGCTCACCGCGGTGCTGTCCTGCCTGAACTCGGGGCTTTATACGGCGTCACGCATGCTGTTCGTGCTCGCCGAACGGGGCGAGGCCCCGATGCGGTTGGTCAGGCTGAGCGGGCGTGGCGTTCCGCACATCGCCATCCTGTGCTCGTCGGCGGTCGGCTTCCTGTGCGTCATCATGGCGCGCGTCGCGCCCAACACGGTGTTCCTCTTCCTGCTCAACTCGTCGGGCGCCATCATCTTGTTCGTCTACTGGCTGATCGCGCTGTCGCAGATCATCCTGCGCCGCCGCACCCCTGCCGAAAGGCTGCGGGTAAAGATGTGGTTCTTCCCGGTGTTGTCGATCTTCACCCTCGCCGGAATCACCGCCGTGCTGGTGCAGATGGCCTTCGACCGCTCGGCGCGCAGCCAGCTCTGGCTCAGCCTGCTGTCGTGGGCGGTGGTGGTTGGGCTGCACTTCGCCGCCCGGACGCGCGGCCGGGTCCCCTTGCCCCCCGGGGATTGAGGCCTCAGTCCGTCTTGGTCAGCAGCACCGCGTCCTCGAACGGCAGCCGCGCAAAAATCGTTCGCATTCCGGGGTTTACCTGCGCCGCCGCTTCGGCCTTGGTGACCACGTGCGGGTCGGCTATGCCGAAGCTCTTGCCGTTGCGGCGCATCCGCCCGCCGCCCGCGGCGGTCAGGTTCTTCAGCCAGTCCCGGTCGGGGCCGTAGGTCAGCAGGATCGCCACCCCGACCTTGCCGTCGACGTTGGTGCTGAACACATTCACCGGTGTGCGGTAGGGCTTGCCCGAGCGGCGGCCGACGTGTTCGACGATCCCGAACGGTGGCAGCCAGCCGGCCCACAGCCGTTGAATCGGGTTGGTGACGTGGCGGTTGAACCGGGCGAGCCCCTGCGGCATCTGCATACCGCTATCCAACTCGTCTGCGCCGGCCCACATCAAGCCAACTTTTCGCCGCAAACGGGTCTAGTGCGTTAACGCGGGGGTCGACACGTCGCCGCGCACCTGCGGCACCCAGGATGCCCACGAGCCTGACCAGGAGGCGCACCGCCACGCGCGGCCGACGGCAAGGCGATGCCTAACCCTTCCTGCTACACCCTGTAGTTGAACCGCCCGCGGGGGCTGGGACACTGGTCGTCATGGGAAGCAGTGACCAGGCGACCGCGCACGCCGGGACGACGACGGCGTCGGCCCGGCTGTTCGAAGATGCCTGCGCCGTCATCCCCGGCGGGGTGAACTCCCCGGTGCGGGCGTTCACCGCGGTGGGCGGGACCCCGCGCTTCATCACCGAGGCGCGGGGGTGCCGGCTCACCGACGCCGACGGCAATCGCTACGTGGACCTGGTCTGCTCCTGGGGACCGATGATCCTGGGTCACGCCCACCCGGCCGTTGTCGACGCCGTCGCCAAGGCCGCCGCCTCCGGCCTGTCGTTCGGGGCGCCGACGCCGGCGGAGAGCGAGCTTGCCGCCGAGATCATCGCGCGGGTGGCACCCGTCGAACGGATACGGCTGGTCAACTCCGGCACCGAGGCCACGATGAGCGCGATCCGGCTGGCCCGCGGGTTCACCGGCAGGCCCAAGATCGTCAAGTTCTCCGGCTGCTACCACGGCCACGTGGACGCGCTGCTCGCCGACGCGGGTTCCGGGGTGGCGACGCTGGGTCTGCCGTCCTCGCCGGGGGTTACCGGCGCGGCGGCGGCCGACACAATCGTGTTGCCGTACAACGACATCGACGCCGTACGGCAGACCTTCGCCGAGTTCGGCGACCAGATCGCCGCGGTGATCACCGAAGCCAGCCCCGGCAACATGGGCGTCGTCCCACCCGCGGCCGGCTACAACGCGGCGCTGCGCGCGATCACCGCCGAGCACGGTGGGCTGCTGATCGTCGACGAGGTGATGACCGGGTTCCGGGTCAGCCGAAGTGGTTGGTACGGAATCGATCCCGTCGCCGCGGACCTGTTCACCTTCGGCAAGGTGATGAGCGGCGGACTGCCCGCGGCCGCGTTCGGCGGGCGCGCCGAGGTGATGGAGCGGCTGGCGCCGCTGGGGCCGGTGTATCAGGCCGGCACGTTGTCCGGCAACCCGGTGGCGGTGGCCGCCGGCCTGGCGACGCTGCGCGCCGCCGACGACGCCGTCTACGCCGCGCTCGACGCCAACGCCGACCGGCTGGCCGCCCTGCTTGCCGAGTCGTTGACGGATGCCGGTGTGCCACATCAGATTCCGCGGGCCGGCAACATGCTCAGCGTCTTCTTCGCCGATACGCCGGTGACGGACTTCGCGTCCGCGCGGGCCAGCCAGACGTGGCGTTATCCGCCGTTCTTTCACGCCCTGCTGGACGCGGGCGTCTACCCGCCGTGCAGCGCCTTCGAGGCATGGTTCGTCTCGGCGGCGCTGGACGACGCGGCGTTCGACCGGATCGCCGAAGCCCTGCCCAACGCGGCCCGCGCGGCCGCCCGGGAGGACAAGCCCTGATGGCCGAGCAAACCCGGGTCCACGTGGTGCGCCACGGCGAGGTGCACAACCCCAGCGGCATCCTCTACGGCCGGCTGCCCGGATTTCACCTGTCCGACCGCGGCCGTGAGCAGGCGGCCGCGGTCGCCGATGCGCTGGCCGGCCGGGACATCGTCGCGGTGGTCGCCTCCCCGCTGCAACGGGCCCAGGAAACCGCCGCGCCCATCGCCGCGAAGCATGACGTGGCCGTGGACACCGACCCCGATCTGATCGAATCGGCGAACTTCTTCGAGGGCCGCCGCGTCGGCCCGGGCGACGGCGCCTGGCGCGACCCGCGGTTCTGGTGGCAGCTGCGCAACCCGTTCACGCCGTCGTGGGGTGAGCCGTACGCCGAGATCGCGGCGCGGATGACGACCGCGGTGGACAAGGCCCGCGCCCGCGGCGCCGGCAATGAGGTGGTGTGCGTCAGCCATCAGCTGCCGGTGTGGACGCTGCGGCTACACGTGACCGGCAAGCGGCTGTGGCACGACCCGCGGCGACGGCAGTGCGGGCTGTGCTCGATCACCACCCTGGTGTACGAGGGCGACCGGCTGGTCAACGTCGAGTACGCCGAACCGGCGGGCCTTTAATCATGTGGCGACTGGCGATGGCCGGGGTCGTGTTGACGACCCTGCTTACCGGCTGTTCTTCCGGTCGCGACGCGGTGGCCCAGGGCGGCACCTTCGAATTCGTTTCGCCCGGCGGGAAGACCGACATCTACTACAACCCCCCGTCCAGCCGCGGCCACCCCGGTCCGCTGTCCGGGCCGGACCTGGCGGACCCGGCCCACCCGCTGTCGCTGGACGATCCGATCTTCGCCGGCCGGGTCGTCGTCATCAACATCTGGGGCCAGTGGTGCGGGCCCTGCCGGGCCGAGGTCAGCCAACTGCAGCAGGTGTACGACGTCACCCGGGCCACGGGGGTGTCGTTTCTCGGCATCGACGTGCGCGACAGCAACCGGCAGGCCGCGCTGGACTTCGTCAATGACCGCCACGTGACGTTCCCCTCGATCTACGACCCGGCGATGCGCACCCTGATCGCGTTCGGGGGCAAGTACCCCACCACGGTCATCCCGTCCACGCTCGTCCTGGACCGCCAGCACCGCGTCGCGGCGGTCTTCCTGCGCGAGCTGCTGGCGGAGGACCTGCAGCCCGTGGTGCAACGGGTGGCCCAGGAGTCCCCGTCGGGCCAGACAACGCCGGCACGGCAATGACCGGGTTCACCCAGATCGCCGCCGCCGGGCCGCTGCTGGTGGCCCTCGGCGTGTGTCTGCTGGCGGGGCTGGTGTCGTTCGCCTCGCCGTGCGTGGTGCCGCTGGTGCCCGGCTATCTGTCGTACCTGGCCGCCGTCGTGGGCGTGGACGAGCAGCCGCCACCGGGCCAGGTCAAGGCCCCACCGTCGGCGCGGTGGCGGGTCGCGGGCTCGGCGGCGCTGTTCGTCGCCGGGTTCACCACGGTGTTCGTGCTGGGCACCGTCGCCGTTCTCGGTATGACGACCACGCTGATCACCAACCAGCTGCTGCTGCAGCGGATCGGTGGCGTGCTGACGATCGTCATGGGGCTGGCGTTCGTCGGCCTCATCCCGGCCCTGCAACGCCAGGCCCGGTTCAGTCCGCGGCAGCTGACGACGGTCGCCGGGGCGCCGCTGCTGGGCGCGGTGTTCGCGCTGGGCTGGACGCCGTGCCTGGGGCCGACGCTGGCCGGCGTGATCACCGTCGCCTCGGCCACCGACGGCGCGAGCGTGGCGCGCGGGATCACGCTGGTGATCGCGTACTGCCTGGGCCTGGGCATCCCGTTCGTGCTGCTGGCATTCGGCTCGGCGGGCGCGGTGGGGGCACTGGGCTGGCTGCGGCGCCATACCCGCGCCATCCAGATCTTCGGCGGCGCGTTGCTGATCACGGTCGGTGTCTTGCTGGTCACCGGGGTGTGGAACGACTTCGTCTCCTGGCTGCGCGACGCCTTCGTGTCCGACGTGAGGCTGCCGATTTGATCGCTCCAGAGACACCGCGAGCAGACGCAAAATCGCACAAGACAAGAGGTTTTAGTGCGATTTCGCGTCTGCTCGCACAGAGGGCCCGCAACACCTGGCGCGCGTTGACCTCGATGGGCACCGCGCTGGTGCTGCTGTTCCTGCTCGCGCTGGGCGCGATACCCGGGGCGCTGCTGCCGCAGCGCAGCCTGAACGCCGGCAAGGTCGACGACTACCTGAAGGCCCACCGGGTCATCGGGCCGTGGCTGGATCGGCTGCAGGCGTTCAACGTGTTCTCCAGCTTCTGGTTCACCGCCATCTACGTCCTGCTGTTCGTCTCGCTGGTCGGCTGCCTGACCCCGCGGATGGTCGAGCACGCCCGCAGCCTGCGCGCCACCCCGGTGGCCGCCCCGCGCAACCTGGCCCGACTGCCCAAGCACGCCAGCGCCCAGCTCCAGGCCGACCCCGACGAGCTGAACGCCCTGGCCAACACCATCACCGGGCGGCTGCGCGGCTGGCGCACCGCCATCCGCCACCCGGACAACGAGCCGGGCGACGGCCCGGAAATATCGGCAGAGGTGTCCGCGGAGAAGGGCTACCTGCGCGAGTTCGGCAACATCGTCTTCCACTTCTCGTTGCTGGGCCTGCTGGTCGCGGTGGCCGTCGGCAAGCTGTTCGGCTACGAGGGCAACGTCATCGTCATCGCCGACGGCGGCCCGGGCTTCTGCTCGGCCTCGCCGGCCGCGTTCGATTCGTTCCGCGCCGGCAACACCGTCGACGGCACGTCGCTGCATCCGATCTGCATACGGGTCAACGACTTCCAGGCGCACTATCTGCCGTCGGGTCAGGCCACCTCGTTCGCCGCCGACATCGACTACCAGGCGGGCCGCGATCTGGCGGCCAACAGCTGGCGGCACTACCTGCTGGAGGTCAACCATCCGCTGCGGGTCGGCGGTGACCGGGTGTACCTGCAGGGCCACGGCTACGCGCCCAGCTTCACCGTGACGTTCCCCGACGGTCAGACGCGCACGTCGACCGTGCAATGGCGACCCGACAACCCGCAGACCCTGCTGTCGTCGGGGGTGGCGCGCATCGACCCGCCCGCCGGCAGCTATCCCACCGCCGCCGAGCGCCGCAAGCACGAGATCGCGATCCAGGGGCTGCTGGCGCCGACCGAGCAGCTCGACGGCACGCTGCTGTCGTCGCGCTTCCCGGCGCTGAACGCCCCCGCGGTGGCCGTCGACATCTACCGCGGCGATACCGGGCTGGACACCGGGCGGCCCCAATCGCTGTTCACGCTGGATCCGCGGCTGATCCAGCAGGGCCGGCTGACCAAGGAAAAGCGCGTCAACCTGCGCGCCGGGCAAGAGGTGCGGATCGACCAGGGCCCGGCGGCCGGCACCGTCGTCCGCTTCGACGGCGCCGTGCCGTTCGTCAACCTCCAGGTCTCCCACGACCCCGGCCAGACCTGGGTGCTGGTCTTCGCCATCACGATGATGGCCGGCCTGCTGGTGTCGCTGCTGGTGCGCCGCCGCCGGGTGTGGGTCAGGCTCACTCCGGGGGCCGGTACGGTGAACGTCGAACTGGGCGGGCTGGCGCGCACCGACAACTCCGGGTGGGGCGACGAGTTCGAGCGGCTGACCGAGCGGGTGCTCGACGGACTGGGCGAGCCCGGTGTGGCTCGGTTACATAAGCCCCCCGCGTCCAGAAGGAGTTCTCAGGTGGACGTCAAATGAACACGGTGCACGTCAACATCGGCTTGGCGCGCTACTCCGACTGGGCGTTCACGTCGGCCGTCGTGGCGCTGGTCATCGCGCTGCTGCTGCTGGCCGTCGAGCTGGCGTATGCCGGCGGCCGCCGCGTCGACCAGCGCGAGCGGGTTTTGGCCGGTGCGGTTTCCTCCGACAGCTTCATCCCCGGCATCGTGGAGGACGCCCCCCGGCGGCCGTTCGACGAACGCGTCGGGCGGGCCGGGCTGGCCGTGGTCTACCTCGGCATCGGGTTGCTGCTGGCCTGCATCGTGCTGCGCGGCCTGGCCACCCTGCGGGTGCCGTGGGGCAACATGTACGAGTTCATCAACCTGACCTGCATGTGCGGGCTGATCGCCGGGGCGATCGTGTTGCGCCGCCCGCAATACCGCCCGCTGTGGGTCTTCCTGCTGGTGCCGGTGCTGATCCTGCTCACGGTCTCCGGACGCTGGCTCTACACCAACGCCGCGCCGGTGATGCCCGCGCTGCAGTCCTACTGGCTGCCCATCCACGTGTCGGTGGTCAGCCTGGGCTCCGGGGTGTTCCTGGTCGCCGGCATCGCCAGCATCCTGTTCCTGCTGCGCACCTCCCGGCTCGGTGAGCCCGCTGCCGAGGGCGCGCTGGCCCGAATCGTGCAGCGGTTCCCCGACGCGCAGACCCTGGACCGCATCGCCTACCGGACCACGATCTTCGCGTTCCCGGTGTTCGGCTTCGGGGTGATCTTCGGTGCGATCTGGGCCGAGGAGGCCTGGGGCCGGTATTGGGGCTGGGATCCCAAGGAGACGGTGTCCTTCGTCGCATGGGTGATTTACGCCGCCTACCTGCATGCCAGGTCGACCGCGGGATGGCGGGACAGGAAGGCGGCCTGGATCAACGTCGCGGGGTTCGTGGCCATGGTCTTCAATTTGTTCTTCGTTAACCTGGTGACCGTGGGCCTGCATTCGTATGCGGGCGTGGGGTGACAGTCTAGCGACCGACCCAAGTAACAGCAACAAGGGGGAGTGCACGTGTCCGACCATCCAACGACCGGGGGCGCCCGAGCAACCGACCACGCAATTGCCTCCGCAGGGGCCGCCCGCCCCGCCGCCGTCCGCACCAAGCGCTGACGAAGCGCCGGCCGACGGCGGCGAGGCGCCGACCCGCGCGTTCGCCGGATTCCGCACCGAGCGGCGGGTCCCCGGCCCCGAGCGGCGGGAGGCGGCGCCGCCCCCCGCACCCAGGCCCGCAGGGATGCCGCCGTGGGATTCCACCCCGGTGACCGGTATCCCGCGGGTCGACCCGACCGCCTTCGGCGCCTACTACGCCGGGCCGGCCGACGCGCCACCCGGAACCCCAGCGTCCCGTGCCGGCCCGAGCACCTGCCGCACACGCCGTACCCGGAGCTGTCCACCGGCATGCTGTTGCGGCCGGTCAAGCCGCCGCCCTCGGAGGGCTGGCGCCGGCTGCTCTACGAACTGTCCGGCCACCTGATCAACCTCGGGGAGAGCCCCCGGGCCGCCCGCTACAACAACCTGGTGGCGCAGGTCAACCGGCCGTTGCGCGGTTGCTACCGGATCGCGCTGCTGTCGCTGAAGGGCGGCGTCGGCAAAACCACCATCGCCGCGACGCTGGGGTGCCACCTTCGCCTCCGTCCGCGGTGACCGGGTGGTGGCCGTCGACGCCAACCCCGACCGCGGCACCCTGAGCCAGAAGATCCCGCTGGAGACGGCGGCGACGGTGCGTCAGCTGCTGCACGACGCCGGGAGCATCGAGCGCTACAGCGATGTCCGCCGCTACACCTCGAAGGGCCCGAGCGGGCTGGAGGTGCTGGCCTCGGAAACCGACCCGGCCATCTCGGAGGCGTTCAGCGCCGAGGACTACACGCGCGTCCTGGACGTCCTGGAGCGGTTCTACGGCTTGGTGCTCACCGACTGCGGCCCGGGACTGCTGCATTCGGCGATGTCATCGGTGCTGGAGAAGGCCGACGTGCTGATCGTGGTCAGCTCCGGATCCATCGACGGCGCACGCAGCGCGTCGGCAACGCTGGATTGGCTGGACGCGCACGGCCACGAGGAGATGGTCCGCAATTCGGTCGCGGTCATCAACGCGGTGCGTCCGCGGACGGGCAAGGTCGACATGAACAAGGTGGTCGACCACTTCTCCCGCCGCTGCCGCGCGGTCCAGGTGGTGCCGTTCGACCCGCACCTCGAAGAGGGCGCCGAAATCGACTTGGACCGGCTAAAGCGGTCGACCCGCGAGGCGCTCACCGAGCTGGCGGCCGTTGTCGCCGACGGGTTCCCGGGCGACCAGCGCAACCCCGGAGTCGCATAAAGCGAGCCTTGACGGGGTGCCTTAACGGGGGTTGTCCCCGTGACCTAACCGCCGCAAGAAGTCTGGATCGTCGTCGGGCCCGATAACGCGGGTCTTCTGCCGGTTGGTTTGTGACCGCGCCGTCCGCCAGCCAACGTAGATCAACGTCCCCAAAATCAGGACGAGCAGCAGGTAGAGCACTCGACACCTCCTTTGACGAATATACCCGCGTCGTAGGCTCGGCCTGTGTCAGAAGGAGCTAGCGACAACAGCACCGGGGACCGCGTGGACAGTGCCGGGCGCAGCGCGCCCGCCGTCGGGCGGTCCTCGACGTCCTGCTTTACGCGGCGGCGCGGCTGCTGCTGGCGGTGGTGCTCGCCGCCGCGATCTACGGGGTGGCGCGCTTGATGGGAGTCGGCCAGTTTCCGATCGTCGTCGCCGCGTTGTTCGCTCTGATCATCGCGATGCCCTTGGGCATTTGGCTGTTCGGCCCGCTGCGCCGGCGCGCTACCGCGTCGCTGGCGGTCGTCGGTGAACGGCGGCGCCGGGAGCGCGAACAACTGCGGGCGCGGTTGCACGGCGAGGCGCCCCCCGACGAGGGGAGCGACGAAGCGTGAGGCCGATCAGGAGTTGGGCATCCGCACGACCTGCGCGGCATAGCTGAGGCCCGCGCCGTAACCGATCAGCAGGGCCAGATCGCCCGGCTTGGCCGCCCCGGTTGCCAGCAGTTCGGCCATCGCCAGGGGAATGGAAGCCGCCGACGTGTTCCCGGTGTGCTCGATGTCGTTGGCGACGACGGCGTCCGGCCGCAACTCCAGGTTCTTGGCCAGGACCTCGTTGATGCGGCTGTTGGCTTGGTGAGGCACGAACACGTCGATCTCGTCGGGCCTGATGCCCGCCGCGTCCATGGCCTGCCGGCCGACCTTGCCCATCTCGAATGCCGCCCACCTGAATACAGCGCTGCCCTCCAGTCGCAGGAACGGGCGGGGGCCGGACGGGCTGTCCATGTAGTCGATCCAGTCGATGTCCTGGCGTATCGCCAGGGCCTGTTCGCCGTCGCTGCCCCAGACGGTCGGGCCGATGCCCTGATCGGGCGTCTCACCCACCACCACGCCCGCCGCGCCGTCGGCGAAGATGAAGCAGTTGGTGCGGTCCTGCATGTCCACGGTGGGGGACAGTTTCTCCGAACCGAGGACCAGCACCTTGGCGGCGGTCCCGCCGCGGATCATGTCGGCGGCGACGCCGAGCGCGTAGCCGAAGCCGGCGCACCCCGCCGAGACGTCGAACGCGGGCACGCCCGTGGCGCCCAGCGCCGCGGCGACCGCCGGGGCGCAGGCCGGGGTCTGCAGGAAATGCGTGCTGGTCGCGACGATCACGCAGTCGATGTCGGAGGGCGTCAGCGCGGCGTTCGCGATCGCCTGCCGCCCGGCCTCGGTGGCCATGGACGCGGCGGATTCGTCTCGGGCGGCGAATCGGCGGGTTTTGATTCCGGTCCGGGAGAAGATCCACTCATCGGAAGATTCGATGTTCTCGCATATCTCGTCGTTGGTGACCACCCGTTCGGGGCGGTACGCCCCGACGCTGAGCAATCCGATGTTCTTCGGTCCACTGGTCGCGGCGATCTGCTTCATTGCGGTCCCCGATCGGTGTAGTCCATGAACGGCCGTCAGTCGCGAGCCCACCACCCATTGTTATCCGATCCGTCGCCGCCTCCGGGCAGGACCGCCACGATCCGGTCCTGAGAGGGTGCTTGCCGGAGTCGCTCAGCCGGCCAGCGCGAGCGCCGCCGCCACCGCGATCGCCCAGGCGACCATGGCCAGGCCGGTATCCCGCAGCACGGGAATCAGCTCCGGGCCGACGCGTCCCGAACGCACCGGACCCGCGGCGCGCAGCGCCAGCGGCGTGGCCACCAATCCCGCGGCGCACCACGGCGTGGCCGCCATCAGCACCAGGGTCAACACCCCGGCCATCGCCAGCAGCGCTTGGTAGAGGATGCGGGTGCGGGCATCGCCCAGCCGCACCGCCAGGGTGATCTTGTCCCGACCGCGCGTCGGTGGGGATGTCCCGCAGGTTGTTGGCCACCAGCACCGACGACGACAGCGCGCCGATCGACACCGCCAGCGCCAGCCCCACCCAGTCCACCCGCAACGCCTGCGTGTACTCGGTGCCGAGCACGGCCACCAGGCCGAAGAACACGAACACGGCGACCTCGCCAAAACCGGCGTAGCCGTAGGGTTTCGAGCCACCCGTGTACAGCCACGCGCCGGCGATGCACACCGCGCCCACCGCGATCAGCCACGGCGCGCTGACGAGCGCCAGCGCCAGGCCGGCGCGTCGCCCCGATCGTCAGGCTCGCCACCGCGGCGGCCAGCACCGACCGCGGGGTGGCCAGCCGCGAGCCCACCAGGCGCACCGGGCCGGCGCGGTCGTCGTCGGTGCCGCGAATGCCGTCGGAGTAGTCGTTGGCGTAGTTGACGCCGACGGTCAGCGCGACCGCGACGGCCAGCGCCAACAGCGCCTTCCACCACACCGCGGAGTGCAGCCACGCCGCCGCGCCGGTGCCCGCGACTACCGGCGCCACCGCGTTGGGCAGCGTCCGCGGCCGCGCACCGGAGATCCACTGCCCGAAACTGGCCACGCACGCATCCTGCCAGGAGCCGGGCCCAGGATCTCCACGCCCCGCGCCCGCAATCGGACTAGGGCCATGCACCACAATGGGCGGATGCTCGGAGTCATCGGCGGCAGCGGCTTTTACACCTTCTTCGAGTCCGGCACCCGTGCCATCGACGTCGACACCCCGTACGGCCCGCCCAGCGCCCCGGTGACGATCGGCGCCGTCGGGGGACACGAGGTCGCGTTCCTGCCCCGGCACGGGACCACGCACCAGTTCTCGGCGCACACCGTGCCGTACCGGGCCAACATGTGGGCGCTGCGCAAGCTCGGGGTGCGACGGGTCTTCGGCCCGTGCGCCGTCGGCAGCCTGAACCTCAACAACGGACCGGGCGCGGTGGTGGTGCCCGACCAGCTGGTGGATCGCACTAGCGGCCGCGCCGACACGTACTTCGACTCCGGCGGCATCCATGTCGACTTCGCCGACCCGTACTGCCCCACCCTGCGCGCCGCGGTCGCCGCCCTGCCCAATGTGGTCGACGGCGGCACCATGGTGGTGATCCAGGGGCCGCGGTTTTCCACGCGCGCGGAAAGCCAGTGGTTCGCTTCCGCCGGCTTCGCTCTGGTCAACATGACCGCCTACCCGGAGGCGGTGCTCGCCCGAGAGCTCGAAATGTGCTATGCGACAATCGCTTTGGTCACCGACCTGGACGCCGGTGTCGCGGCCGGCGAAGGCGTGACGACCGTCGAGGTGTTCGCCGAATTCGAGAAGAACATCGGGCCGTTCAAAGAGCTGGTGCGCGAGGCCATCGGCCGCGTGGCCGACGAACGCAACTGCACGCACTGCCTGCCGCACACCGGCGTCACGCTGCCCGTCGAGTTGCCGTGAGGGTGTTGCTCACCGGCGCGGCCGGTTTCATCGGTTCGCGGGTGGATGCGGCGCTGCGGGCGGCGGGGCACGACGTGGTCGGCGTCGACGCGCTGCTGCCCGCGGCGCACGGCCCGAATCCGGTGCTGCCGCAGGGATGTCACCGCGTCGACGTCCGCGACGCCGATGCCCTGGCGCCCCTGCTGGACGGTGTGGACCTGGTCTGTCATCAGGCGGCGATGGTCGGCGCGGGCGTGGACGCCGCCGACGCCCCCGCCTACGGCGGCCACAACGATTTCGCCACCACGGTGCTGCTGGCGCAGATGTTCGCCGCCGGGGTGCGCCGCCTGGTGCTGGCGTCGTCGATGGTGGTGTACGGGCAGGGCCGATACCACTGCGGGCGGCACGGAGACGTCGACCCGTTGCCGCGGCGGCGCGCCGACCTCGACGGCGGGAGTCTTCGAACACCGCTGCCCGCTCGGGGGCGAGGAGCTGCAGTGGCGCCTCGTCGACGAGGATGCCGCGCTGCGGCCGCGCAGCCTGTACGCGGCCAGCAAGACCGCGCAGGAGCACTACGCGCTGGCGTGGTCGGAGTCGACGGGCGGCTCGGTGGTGGCGCTGCGCTACCACAACGTCTACGGGCCCGGGATGCCGCGCGACACGCCGTATTCCGGGGTGGCGGCGATCTTCCGTTCATCGATCGAAAAGGGCAATCCGCCAATGGTTTTCGAGGACGGCGGTCAGATGCGTGACTTCGTCCACGTCGACGACGTGGCCGCAGCCAACCTCGCGGCCGCCACCTCGACGGTCGAGGGCTTCACCGCGGTCAACGTCTGCTCGGGGCGGCCCGTCTCGATCCTGCAGGTGGCCGACGCGCTGTGCGATGCGCGCGGCGGTTCGCTCTCGCCGGTGATCACCGGCCAGTACCGCAGCGGCGACGTGCGCCACATCGTCGCCGACCCGTCCCGGGCGGCCGAGGTGCTGGGTTTCCGGGCGGCCATCGACCCGGCCGAGGGCCTGCGCGAATTCGCGTTCGCGCCGCTCCGCTGAGCGTCTTACGCCTGCGGCGGCCGGTAGATCGTGGGTTTCTGGACGGGTATCTGTCGCGTGCCGGAGTCGTCGCCCCGGAAGAGCCGCGGGCCGGTAGTGATCCGGGTGGTCGCCGCGGCCGACGGCGGGGCGGCGTGGCCCACCGGGACGCGCGCCCTGGGCGGGGCGGGCGCGCCGCCCGCCGCGACGGCGGGCTTGCGGGCGGCGCGGCGACGGCGCAGGCGTCGGCCGCGCAGCTGCCCGGTGACAATGGCGGCCCCCAGGATGCACAAGGCCAGGCCGCACAGCGTCACGTCGAAGGTGCTGGTGATCTGCTGGGCGAGGTTGTTCCCGTAGACCGGGTGTTGGGCGGGGGAATTGGGTGAATCCGCGAACCGGGGCGCCAGCACCACGCCCACGACGACGCGGGCGACGCTCAGCGTGGCGACCAGCCCGCACAGCGACGAGATCAATCGCGCGGAGCGGGCGGCGTCGCCCAGGTTGATGCGCAGCCAGATCGCCAGGACCGCGGTGGCCAGATCGAACGCGGCCAGCACCACGCTGTCGTATCGGGAGAAGGGGTAATTCAGGCTCACGGCGACGAAGAGATCGGTCATCCGCATCACCATCGAGCCCAGGCCCCAGACGGCTATGAGCAGCAAGCCATTTCGGGCCGCCGCCCGCCAGGCGCTCTCCTCGGCCCCGGTCGTGTTCCGGTGACCGAACAGGGTGCGCGGCGCGAACATCGCCGCGGCCGCCGCCCACGCCAAATAGCCCTCGAACCCGACCCCGGCGGTCGACGTGTTCTGCGCGATGCCGTGGAACGCGTCGATGTCCCGCCCCAGGGGCAGGCTCCACACCAGGATCCCGGCGACCAGCGTCGACGCGCCGAGCGCGACGGTGGCCAGCCGAGCGGCCCTGGTGGCGCGCAGTAACCACCTGGCGGCGACCAGCACGGCGACCAACGCCACCACGCCGTACACCACCGCCGTCACGATGACCGCGACGTTCTGCTTGCCGAACTCGGCGGCGCCGCCGGCGCTTTGCAGCGCGTAGCGCACCCGCCAGTACAGGTTGACGCCAAAGCTGAGCACCGCCAACACCATCGAGGCGTAGCCGATGAGCCGGGCAGACCTCAGCCAGCCGGTGTGCTCGTCGCCCTCGGGAACCGGTCCCGAGTGGGCGCCGGTGGCCGCTACTTGCGCGCTCAGCAGGGAGCCGGCGATTCCCACCCACGCCCCGGGCCCCACACCGCCCGGCACGTTCACCGTGCCACCGAACCGGACGGTCTCGAAGGCGTCGAACCCGACGAAGGCCAGCACCAGCAGCGCATAGGGGATGTTGAGCCCCAGGCGAAGCCGGCCCGCCGTCGCGGGGTTGAACCGCGCGCCGGAGGACCTCCAGGAACCGGCCACGGCGACGGCGATGACGGACAGCACGGTCACCGCGAGCAGCACCGCGAAGAGGGTCGGGTCGCTGTCGGGAATCCCGACGCCGAAGTACAGATTCCACGGCAGGAACAGGGCGATGACGAGCAGCGCGACGGCGGTCAGGTCGTTGACGACGTGCCAGCGCCGGGTCGAATTCCCCGCCGCGGCCGGAGCGCCCGCGGCCGGCCGGACAATGCGAGCGGTTTGCTGCGCCTGTCCAGGCGTCGATGGGGCCGGTAGGCGCGTCGTCACTGCTCTGGCTCACCTTGCCCCCTGGAATCAAGGACGGTCACTCCTGGCGCAGGTTCGGCTGCGCGGCGGGTGAATACCCTGCCGAGCCGGCCGCACTGCTCGCTTGCGAGCATATTCTCCGTTCGGACGCCCTGGCAGATTCCCCGGCGACCGTCCTGTCGTTCGAGAAGCTGGTTACGCTGCGCTATAGGCAAACCTTGTCGCCCGAATAACTGATACTGCCAACGGTATCGCAAGTGTAATGATGCCGGGAGATTGCTGGTCGTGGGGTAGCCAGCCGAAGGAGAACCGGGATGGACGTCGTGTTGGGGGTCGCGGTCACGGGCCCCGTTGCCCGCTTGGCGCTTGTCGGGCCGGGCGCACGGGGCGGACGTGATTGACCAATCCGTCGTCAACCTGGAGGAGGACCCGGTCGGGGAAATCACCGAGACGGTGGTCGGCACCAATCGGCTTCTGGCGGAGGAGAACCACCGGCTGGTCGGTACCCGGGTGTGCTGGAGCGACGAGCCGCGGGCCGGCCGGCTACGGCAAGCGCTGGAGGATTCCGGCGTTTTGAACGTCGGCGTGCTGTCGGAGTCGCAGGCGGTGACCGCCCTGATGCGCGCGGCCGGCCGGCCCGGCGCCGCGCTGGTGATGGACGACGCGACGGCGACACTGTCGGTGCCGGGTTCCGGCCGATGACCAGGACGCACCGCCGACCGTGCTGGCCAAGGAGCCACTCGCCGGCGGCGACGCGACCGCGATGTTCAACACGATGATGGCCCAACTCAGCGCCCGGCCGGACGCCCCCGGCGAGGTGTACCTGGTGGGCGCTTCTCCCGAGCTGGCCCAGGTCGCCGACCAGTTCCGCGATGCGTCGACCATGCGGGTGCAGGTCGCCGACGACCCCTCCTTTGCGCTCGCCCGCGGCGCGGCCATGGCCGCCGCGGCGCAGACGGCGTTGTCGGCCGGGGATGCGACCGCGATGGCGCCGGCGGTGGGGCTCACCGGTGACGAGACCGCGATGGCGCGGCGGCGGGCTCACCGGGGATGAGACGACGGTCGTGCCCCCGCCGGATGCGGAGGAACCGCAGCTGGCGTACTCGATGGCCGAGGACGCCGAGCCGCTCGCAGGCGACGAGTACGGCCCCGAATTCGATGAATACGACGACTTCGACCAGACCGAGTTCATCCCCTCGCGGCTCAGCCGCCGATCGTTGCTGGTCGGCAACGCCGTGATCGTCTTCGCAGTGATCGGCTTCGCGTCGCTGGCCGCCGCGGTGGCGATTGCGGTCCGTCCCACCGCGAGTCAACAGCCGGTGGTGGGACACCAGAACGCCGCTCCGGGCAAGTTCATGCCGTTGTTGCCGACGCAGCAGCAGGCGCCGGTGCCACCGCCCCCGGTCGATCAGCCCAACGCCGGCTTCCAGGGCGGCGTCGTTCCCGACGCCAACGGTCTTCTTCCGGCGCAGGGCACGTCGCCCGGCGTGGGTGGGCCGGCCGTCCCCGTTGCCCCGGTGTCTCCCGGCTACGTGCCTAACCCGAATCCCGCTGTGCCCATTCCGGTCCCGATCATTATTCCCTTCCCGGGATGGCACCCCGACGACCCCAACGACCACCACGACGACCACTACGACAACAACAACACACCACCACCACAACGACGCCGACGACGACGACAACGACGACAACGACACCGACCACGACGACGCCCACCACCACAACGCCGACCACGACCACGCCGCCGACGAACTCGAAGACGCCGTACACCTCGACCCAAACGCCTACAACTGCGGCGCCGCCGCCCAGCACGCACCAAACGACGGTGGCGCCGCCGCACACGCAGACCCAGCAGACGCTCGCCCCGCAGCCGACGCTGGCCCCGCAGCAGCCACATCCCGGCGGCGGTCATTACGGGTTCTGAGACGTCGATGCCCGATGCCGTCACGGTGGTGCTGCCCTGTCTCAACGAAGAGGAGTCGCTGCCGGCCGTGCTGGCGTCCATACCCGCCGGATACCGGCCGTTGGTCGTCGACAACAACAGCACCGACGGCACCGCCGCCGTCGCGCGGCGCCACGGCGCCCAGGTCGTCGCCGAGCCGCGGGCCGGGTACGGCGCCGCGGTGCACGCGGGCGTGGTCGCCGCGACGACCCCGATCGTGGCGGTCATCGACGCCGACGGCTCGATGGACGCCGGCGACCTGCCGCGGCTGGTCGCCGCGCTCGAGCAGGGCGCCGATCTGGTCATCGGACGGCGCCGCCCGGTAGCCGGACTGCATTGGCCGTGGGTCGCCCGGGTCGGCACCGTGGTGATGAGCTGGCGGCTGCGCACCCGCCACGGACTGCCGGTGCACGACATCGCACCGATGCGGGTGGCCCGGCGCGCGGCGCTGCTCGAGCTCGGCGTCGCCGACAGGCGGTCGGGCTACCCGCTGGAGCTGCTGGTGCGCGCCGCGGCCGCCGGCTGGCGCGTGGTCGAGCTCGACGTGAGCTACGGTCCCCGGACCGGCGGCAAGTCGAAGGTCAGCGGTTCGTTGCGGGGGAGCATCACCGCGATCCTCGACTTCTGGAAGGCGATCTCGTGAGCGTCTTGCCGGTGACGCTGCTGGTGGTCGCCAAGGCGCCGGAACCGGGCCGGGCCAAGACACGGCTCGCGGCGACGGTCGGGGACGTCGTCGCCGCCGATATCGCCGCGGCCGCACTGCTGGACACGCTGGACGCGGTGGCCGCCGCCCCGGTGGCGAAGCGGGTGGTGGCCATGACCGGCGACCTGGGCGCCGCCGCCGGCGCCGACGAGATCCGGCAACGGCTGCGGTCCTTCACGGTGATCCCGCAGCGCGGTGAGGATTTCGCCGACCGACTCGCCCACGCCCACGCCGACGCCGCGGACGGGCTTCCGGTGCTGCAGATCGGGATGGACACCCCCCAGGTGACCGCCGAACTGCTGGCCGACTGTGCGCACCGGCTGCTGGAGGCGCCGGCCGTGCTCGGATTGGCCCACGACGGCGGTTGGTGGGTGCTCGGCGTGGCGGCGCCGGCGATGGCGGAATGCCTGCGCGGCGTCCCGATGTCTCAGCCCGACACCGGGGAACTGACATTAAAGGCGTTGCACGACAGGGGAATCGAGGTGACCACGGTGGAGCTGCTGGCCGACTTCGACGTCGTCGACGACGTCGCCGCGGTGCGCGAGGCGTGCGGGCCCGCCAGTCGCTTCGCGAAGGCCACCCGCGCGGCCGGCCTGTAACGAATCCCGCCTACCAGTTGGTGACGACGAGGGTGTTGAGCAGCACGGCGCCGGCGGCGTTGAGCGCCAGCCACACTCGGTGTGACCGGACGGGGAGCAGGGCGGGCGCCGCGGTGAGCCAGATGGTGAAGGGCAGCCAGATCCGCTCGACCTCGGCCTTGCTGAGCATGCTCAGGTCCGCGCAGGCGATGGCGGCCAGCATGGCCAGCAGCAGCAGATGGAACCCGGAGCGACGACGGATCGCCGCCGCGTCGAACACCCGGCTGACGCCGGCGACGCTGCCCAAACCGATCGCGCACACCACGGACGCCAGGTTGGCCCAGCTCCAGTACTGAAACGGGCGGTCTTTGGCGATGCCTTGCCAATAACGTTGCTGCACAAGGGCGTAGCCGTCAAACCAGTAGAATCCCGCGACCGCGAAGACCACCGCCACCGCCACCGCGGTCAGCGCCGCCGGGCCGAGCGCCCGCAGCACCGCCCTCCAGTCGGCGGCCGATGCCAGCACCGCCAGCGCCGGGAGCCCCATCAACATCAGGCCGTAGTTACAGAACACGCCCCAGCCCAGCAGCAGGCCCGCGGCGGCGGCCGTCACAGCGGGGAAGCGAACCGGTCGGTGCACCGCCACGGCCAACAGCGCGATGCCCCACGCCGCGACCCCGGCGAAGTAGCCGTCGGCGGAGACCGCGACCCAGATCGCCGTCGGCGCCACGGCCACGAACGGCGCGGCGCGCCGCGCGGTCTGCTCGCCGGCCAGCGCGCGGACGGCGATCAGCACCGCGGCCGCCGCGCTGGAGCCGACCAGCAGGCACAGCAGCCCGGCCCAGGCGCCACCGTGCAGGCCGAGCCGGTCCAGCCAGACGAACGTCAGCAGCGCGCCGGGCGGATGCCCCGAGACGTGAGTGGTCCAGGAGTTCGGTTGGTAGTCCACGATCCGGCTCGCGAAGGTGCGCACCGCGGCGGGGATGTCGGTGATCGTCGGCACCTGTGACAGGTACTCGTCGCGGGTGGTCAGCCGGCCGGCGAAGCCGCGCTGCCAGCCGTCGATCATCGCCAGCGCGAACGCCCACCCGCAGGCGGTGACCCAGGTGGTAAGGGTCAACGCCCGCCACGAAAGGCGTTGCGCCAGAATGGGTGCCCACGCCACCGCGGCAATCGCGATGGCGATGGCCGGCCCGGTTCCCCAGCTTGCGTGAATTTCCCAGGCGCCGAATATCGGTGTGGCCCCGGCGTGCGTGCCGAACCGCTCCTGGTCGACGTCGAGCCGCGGCCGGACGCCCCAGTGCAGCCGCGGCAGCACGAACGCCGCGCCCACCAGCACCGCACCCACCGCGACGGCCAATGACTCGCGACGTGCCACCCTCACGGTCGACCAGCCTATTGATCGCCCGAGTCGGCGAACCGGCGCACCAACGCCATCCGGTCGACCTTGCCGATGCCGCGCCGCGGCAGCGTGTCGACCACGTGCAATTCGCGCGGTGCCGCGGTGGCGTCCAGGGTGCGCGTCACGTGGGCGCGCAGCGCGTCCAGCGTCGGCGGTGAGCAACCCTCGGCCACCACGATCGCGGCGACCACCCGTTGGCCCAGCCGGTCGTCGGCAAGACCGAAAACCGCGCAGTCCCCGACGGCCGGATGGGTGCCCAGCGCGGCCTCGACCAGCGGCGGCAGCACGGTCAACCCGCCCGTGCTGATCGCCTCGTCGGCGCGGCCCAGCACCCTCAGCACGCCCGCCTCGTCGAGGACACCGAGATCGTCGGTGCGGAACCAGCCCGGCTCGGCGAACGGGTCGGGGTGCACCGGGTTGCGGTAGCCCTTGGCCAGGGTCGCGCCACCGAGGACGATGCGCCCGTCGCCCGCCACCCGGACCAGGACGCCGTCCAGCGGTACGCCGTCGTAGACGCAGCCGCCCGCGGTTTCGCTCATCCCATAGGTGCGGACCACGGCGATGCCGGCCGCCGCCGCGGCGTCGAGCACGCCGTGCGGGGCCGGGCCGCCGCCGAGCAACACGGCGTCCAGTTCGGCGAGCGCGGCCGCGGCCGCCGGGTCGGTCAGCGCCTTGGCCAACTGCGCGGCGACCAGCGACGTGTACCGCCGGCCGGATCCCAATCGCCTTATCGCGCCGGGTAATTCGGCGACATCGAAGCCTTCGGTGACGTCCAGCTCGACGGGTGCCGAGCCGGCGAGCACGCTGCGCACCAGCACCTGCAGCCCGGCGATGTGATACGGCGGCAACGCCAGCAGCCAGCTGCCCGGCCCGCCGAGGCGGTCATGGGTGGCCGCCGCGCTGGCGGTCAGCGCGGCGGCGGTCAGCAGGGCCCCCTTGGGCGCACCCGTGGTTCCCGACGTCGTCGCCACCAGGGCCACGTCGTCGTCGATGTCTTCCCCGACTCGCAGGCCCGCGCGCAGCGCATCCGAGGCGCGCCGGGGGCGAGGGCGACCAGCGCGGGGTCGCGGCCGTCCAGCACCCGTTCCAGGGCGGGTAACAGCGACGAGACGGCCGAGCCCGGCGGGATGGTGAGTGCGCGCAGTACGGCTATGCGGGGTCCTCGGCCTCATCCGCGTCATCGAACGGCCAGCCCTGGGCCGCCAACCGCACCCGTACCCGCTCGACGTCGTCCGGCGTCGGCAAATCGTCGGTGATCTGCGTGATCAGCACCCCGATGTCGACGTCGTCGAACTCGCCGCGCTCGACCAGCTCGTGGGCCACGTCTTTGACCTCGTCGTTGGACAGCCGGCGGGCCAGCAGCGCGAGCACGGGGAAGGTGTCCGTCGGTGGTACGCCTTCCGGATATCCCGCGCGCAGCCACGAGACGATCGAATTGAGAAATCCGTTCACGCTGCTACAACTCCCCCCGGTGTCCGGCTCGGTAACGCGGTGGGCATCAATCGATGCTACTTCGGCTTTGCTCCGAGGAAAGCGATGCCAGTGTGGTGGGCGATGAAGTCTCGAGCGATATACAGCACCCCGATGATGATCACCGCAAGAACCAGCGCGTAGATTGCCCAGGCCATCGCGACCAGCATCGGGTTCCGGTGTGGTGGTGCGGCACCGTCGGTGCTGATGTCTCCGGCGCCGGCGGCTTGCAGCCGTATGCCCAGTGCGAACAGCCCCGGCAGTGCGGCACCGGCGAGCATGCCGAAGACGAGGATCTTCAGGGAGGCCTCGTAGTTGAACCAGTCGCTCAGGTGGCTCATCAGGCGTTCGCCTTAATCGTAGGGTCGTCGGAACCGTACCGGGGTGCTGCAGTGCCGGCCGTGGGGCCGGTATCCGAGGGCAGATTTTCGTCCGCACCTTCAAGACCGGCGGTCAGGCTGCCTTCCCACTCGGCGTTGACGTTCTTGTGGTCGACCTTCACCTTGCGCGACCTGATGTAAATGACGGCAGAGACCGCGACCAGCAGCGAGAAGCCGATGATCGCACCAGGGTATCCGCCGATGAGGTGCACGATCCAGTAGGTGACCGCGCCGACCAGACCGGCCAGGGGAAGCGTGACCAACCACGCGACCGCCATCCGGCCGGCAACGCCCCAGCGCACCTCGCCGCCCGGCTTGCCCACCCCGCTGCCCAGCACCGAACCGGTGCATACCTGGGTGGTCGACAGTGCGTAGCCGAAGTGGGAGGACAGCAGAATAACTGCGGCCGAAGACGATTCGGCGGCCATGCCTTGCGGCGACTGGATCTCGACTAGCCCCTTGCCCAGGGTACGGATGATCCGCCAGCCGCCCAGGTAGGTACCCGTCGCCATCGCCAACGGCGCAACTCACGATGACCCACAGCGGCGGCATCGAGTCGTTTCTTGCTGACCGAGCCGTACGATATCAGCGCCAGGAAGATGATGCCCATCGTCTTCTGCGCGTCGCCGGTGCCGTGCGCCAGCGAGACCAGCGAAGCCGAGCCCCACTGGCCGCGCCGGAACCCGGCCTCGCTGCTCTTGTGCGGGACACCGCGGGTGATCCGGTAGACCAGCCAGGTGGCTATCGCCCCGACAACGATGGCCAGGATCGCGGCCACAACGGCCGGGATGAGCACCTTGGACACCACGCCCTTCCAGATCACCCCGTGCGCGCCGACGGCGGCGATC
This sequence comes from uncultured Actinomycetota bacterium, assembly GCA_963850895.1. Taxonomy (GTDB): domain Bacteria; phylum Actinomycetota; class Actinomycetes; order Mycobacteriales; family Mycobacteriaceae; genus Mycobacterium. Next base: position 275,656 of record CAWKNK010000027.1, read on the forward strand.
GTGGCTCCGACGATCCCGCCGATCAGAGCGTGCGAGGAGCTCGAAGGGATACCTAGCAGCCATGTGAGCAGGTTCCAGACGATGCCGCCGACCAGCCCGGCGAACACCAGTTCCAGCGTCACGACGTTCGAATCGATGAGGCCCTTGGCGATCGTGGCGGCGACGGCGGTGGACAGGAAGGCGCCCACCAGATTCAGCACCGCGGACAGTGCGACCGCCGCCTTGGGCTTGAGCGCGCCGCTGGCGATGGAGGTCGCCATCGCGTTGCCGGTGTCGTGGAAGCCGTTCGTGAAATCGAAAGCCAGTGCCGTGATTACGACAATGATCAAGAGGAACAACTGGATGTTCACAGCGCCCGATTCTGATGGTAGGGGGATTCCATTGTCGAATGCAGCAAGACCTGAAATCGCGGGTGTACCTAGACTCGTCGCCAGATGTTACCTCTCAGTTAACCGGACTTCCCCTGTCGTTCACCCCGGGTGTCGCGGCGCAGCGGGTGGTCCGGCGGGATCTGAACGAAGATCAGCGTGATTCCGTCCGGGTCGGTCACGTGCATCTCGTACAGACCCCACGGTTCTTGGCGCGCCTCGCGCGCGATCGGCACGCCGCGGCTTTGAAGCTCGGCCTGGGTCGCTTCGATGTCGCGGACCTGTAGCCACAGCGCGCCGGGGAAGGGGCCCCGCGAGTGGTCCGGGGAGCCGTAGCCCGCCAGCTCCAGCAAAGACTGGCCGGCGAAAAACACTGTGCCTGCACCGTATTCGCGGGCTATCGCCAGGCCGATCTGGTCGCGGTAGAAACTCAACGACTGCTGATAGTCCGCCGGCCGGAAAGCATCCGGCTGGCCAGGATCTCCATGAGCGTCGTGTCTATCACGTCGCTAGCCCTGCCGGGGCGCACCGGCTGCGCAGCGTTGGTACGCCGGGGCCGATGAGGTCGTCGCATGCGGCCGCCCGGCCGGTCGTGGCGAGCAGCAGCGACAGCAGCGGGCCCTCGACAGCTTCGCCCTGTCCGTGGCGCCAGTCGTCGTCGGTGGCAGCAAGGCCAGCCCGGCGATGCGGTTCTTGGCGCCGATGAGCATGTTCGAGCCCTTGTAGAAGTCGATCACCTGGTGCACCGCGCCACGGCGTGTAGGTGTGCGCGATGCCCAGCGCACGACGCACATCGGCGCCGTGGATCACCACCTCGCCCAGCCAGGAGATTTTCGGGACCCGGCGGGGCAGAGGTGGAATTCTGCAGCCCCCGGAACTCCGCCAAGGTGGCGGCGGATCGGGGCCGCGGTGCTTGGCGATCTGGTCGTTGGCGAACTTGTCGAAGTTGAACCGCGACTTGGCAATCCCGAGAAAGAAGGTCGCCGGGTTCAGCGAGGCGGTCGCCGAAAGGTGCGCGACGATGTCGCGGACGGTCCAGCCCGCGCAGAGCGACGGGGCCGCCCATTGCGCCGGAGTGAGCTCGACGAGATCATCGGCGAGCGCCCCGCGCTCGGCGGCAATGGTGGCCCAAACGTCAGTCACGGCAAACTCCCGAGGGTTGAGCGGATCCGACGTTACACCGGCCGGTCCGGCTCAACCAGTCGGCCGCGCGGTTGGGCTGAATGCGTCTGTCGCTGCATGAGTCGCGTTGACGAAGCGGGGGCCGAAGGTGTCCAGCGCCTTGGCGGCGATCGCCATCCGCGGCGCGATCCGCACCGGCCGGGTGCGGGCGGCGGTCAGCATCCATTCGGCGGCCTCTTCCGACGTCAGCGCCGGCATGCCCTCGTAGGCCTTCGTCGGTGCGATCATCGGCGTGGCCACCAGCGGGTAGTACAGCGTCGTCGAATGCACACCCTTGTCGGCCCCACTCGGTCTCCACGACGCGGCTCACCGCCGACAGCGCCGCCTTCGACGCGTTGTAGACGGCGAACAGCGGCGACGCCTCCGACAGCACGCCCCACGTCGAGACGTTGATGATGTGGCCGTCGCCGCGCTCGAGCATCCCGGGCGCGAGCCCGCGGATCAGCCGCAGCGGCGCGTAGTAGTTGAGGACTATGGTCCGCTCGACGTCGTGCCAGCGCTCCAGCGACTCGGCCAGCGGCCGGCGGATGGACCGGCCGGCGTTGTTGATCAGGATGTCCACCCCGCCGAGACGCTTTTCGACGTCGGCGACCAGCGCGTCGACCGCGTCCATGTCGGAGAGGTCGCAGGGCATGGACAGCGCGGTGCCGCCCGCCGTCGTGATCCGTTCGGCGAGCGCGTCCAGCAGATCCTGCCGCCGGGCGACGACGACCACCGTGGCGCCGTGGCGGGCTAACAGTTCGGCCGCGGCCTCGCCGATACCCGATGACGCCCCGGTGAGCAGGATGCGCTTGCCGTCGAGGTCGACCGGCTTGATGGCGGGCCGGTTGACCAGCACCTGCGGCGCCATCGGGCGGTCGCATGGTGGCCAGTACGAGCTGGTCGGTGAACCGGCGAAGCGGACTCTTGCTCCACGTGGGGAGTCTAGGGGGCCAGCCTCGTTGCCGCCATTCGGCGCTAGAAGTACCGGGGAAACCGGCTCCAGTCCGGCGGCGCGCTTCTCCAGGAAGGCGTCGCGGCCCTCGACGGCTTCGTCGGTCATGTACGCCAGCCGGGTGGCCTCGCCCGCGAACAGCTGCTGACCCACCAGCCCGTCGTCGAGCAGGTTGAACGCGAACTTCAGCATCCGTTGCGCCTGAGGCGATTTGGCGTTGATCTCGGCCGCCCACTCCACGCCGACCTTCTCCAGTTCGGCGTGGTCGATGACCGCGTTGACCGCGCCCATCTGGTGCATCTGCTCGGCGGTGTACGCGCGGCCGAGGAAGAAGATCTCGCGGGCGAACTTCTGGCCCACCTGACGCGCCAGATACGCGCTGCCGTAGCCGCCGTCGAAGCTGCCGACGTCGGCGTCGGTCTGCTTGAACCGGGCGTGCTCGCGGCTGGCCAGGGTGAGGTCGCAGACCACGTGCAGGCTGTGCCCGCCGCCGGCCGCCCACCCGTTGACCAGGCAGATGACCACCTTGGGCATGAACCGGATCAGCCGCTGCACCTCGAGGATGTGCAGCCGGCCGGCGCGCGCGGCGTCGACGGTGTCGGCGGTCTCGCCGCAGGCGTACTGGTAGCCGCTGCGGCCGCGGATGCGCTGATCGCCGCCGGAGCAAAACGCCCAGCCGCCGTCTTTGGGCGACGGGCCGTTTCCGGTCAGCAGCACCACGCCCACGTCGGGGGACATCCGGGCGTGGTCGAGCACCCGGTAGAGCTCGTCGACGGTGTGCGGCCGAAACGCGTTGCGCACCTCGGGCCGGTTGAACGCCACCCGCACCGTCGCGTCGTCGACGTGGCGGTGGTAGGTGATGTCGGTCAGGTCGTCGAACCCGTCGACGGGCCGCCAGGCTTGCGCGTCAAATGGGTTGTCACTCAAGGCTGTCGAACTCCGTCCGTTGCAATACACGGGTCGAAACGGAAGACGGACAGCGTCCCCGCCAGCGCCTCGAACTCCTCGGGGCGCCCTCGTTTGACGAGTCCCGGACCGCTTCATGAAGCCGACGCCGGTGGGCACCTCGGTCGGGAAGACTCGCAGGAGCGGCCTGCGCTCTTCGGCGGACAGCTCGACCATCCGTACCGTTCCTGACTTGACGGCCGCGGCGCGATGCGTGGCCTCACTGGCGGCCCGACGTTGGCCACCCAGTCGGCGTCCGGGAAACCGGCGACGACGTACTGCTGGCCGTCGACCGTCATCGGGGTGACCGGTGTCGAGCGGGGCGCGCCGGACTTGCGGCCCGGCCACCGTCAACACGACCGGGCTCTCGCCGCCGAAACTCAGTCCCAGCCGCGACATCTGGATGAAGACCTTGTTGGCCGGCTTCAGCCACCAGGGCGGTTTGATCGGGTTTGCCGTTGCCCACGCCAGCGACAGTTACGTGGCCGGTGCGCGATTGCCGAGAGTGAAGCCACAGTCATTTGGGACGCGAGCGTGACGGCAACCGCACATTCGCGCGAAGCCTCAGCCGACGGCGCGGCCGGCGCCTTCCCAGAACCGCGCCCGGACGGCCTTCTTGTCCGGCTTGCCCAGCCCGGTCAACGGCAGCGAGTCGACGATCAACCACCCGCTTGGGCGACTGCACCGAACCTTTGCGCTCCTTGACGGCGGCCTGGATTTCGATGCTCATGGTCTCGATCGCGGCGTCATCGCGCGGCGCGTCGGCTCGCAGCACCACCACCGCGGTGACAGCCTCGCCCCACTTCTCGTCCGGCGCCCCGACGACGCATACCTGTGCGACCGCCGCGTGCTCGGCGACGACATCCTCGACTTCCCGCGGGAACACGTTGAAGCCGCCGGTGACGATCATGTCCTTGACCCGGTCGACGATGTAGTAGAAGCCGTCCTCGTCCTCGCGGGCCATATCGCCGGTGTGCAGCCAGCCGTCCCGGAAGGTTTCCGCCGTCGCCTCCGGCAGATTCCAGTAACCGCCGGCCAACAGGGGCCCGCTGACACAGATTTCGCCCGGTTCGCCCTGCGGCACCGGTTTGCCGTCTTCGCCCAGCAGCGACACCCGCGCGAACAGGGTTGGGACGCCCGCATGAGGTCAGCCGCTTTTCGTCGTGGTCGCCCTTGGCCAGGTAGGTGATGGCCATCGGCGCCTCGGACTGCCCGTAGTTCTGGGCGAAGATCTTGCCGAACCGACGGATTGCCTCGGCCAGCCGCACCGGGTTGATCGCCGACGCGCCGTAATAGACGGTCTCCAGCGACGACAGGTCGCGGGTGTGCGAATCCGGGTGATCCATCAGGGCGTAGAGCATGGAGGGGACCACGAACGTCGCCGTAATCCGCTTCTCCTCAATGGTCTTCAGGACTTCGGCAGGGTCGAACTTGGGCAGCACGTACATTTGGCCACCCTTGACCAGGGTCGGGAGAAAATAGGCTGCGCCCGGCGTGAGACAGCGGGGTGATCATCAAAAACCGCGGCTCTTCCGGCCATTCCCATTCCGCGAGCTGGATCATCGTCATGGTGGAGATCGACTGCGCGGTGCCCATCACGCCCTTGGGCTTGCCGGTCGTGCCACCGGTGTAGGTCAGGCCGATGATCTGGTCCGGCGGCAGGTCGGCGGCGACCAGCGGCTTCGGCTCGTACTTCGCCGCCTCGGCCGACAGGTCGACAGCAACACCGTTGAGCGCCTCGGGCACCGGGCCGATGGTCAAGATCTGCTTGAGCGACGGCACCTTTTCCAGCAGCCCCAGCGCACGCTCGACGAACATCGGGTTGGGGTCGATGATCAGCGAGCTGACGCCGGCGTCGTACAGCACGTAGGCGTGATCGTCCAGCGAACCGAGCGGGTGCAGGGCAGTGCGCCGATAACCCCTGGGTCTGGCCGGCGCCGATGATCATCAGCACTTCGGGACGGTTGAGCGACAGCAGGCCGACCGCGACGCCGGTGCCCGCGCCCAGCGCCTCGAAAGCCTGGATGTACTGGCTGATCTGTCGGCCATCTGGCCGCCGGTCAGCGTGGTGTCGCCAAGGAACAGCACCGGCTTGTTCTTGTGGCGCTTGAGCGCGCCCACCAGCATGTGGCCGTTATGGGTCGGGTTGCGCAACAGCTCGTCACTCATGTGGGCAAGACTAGAACGTGTTGCAATTCGGGTCCGGCTGCGCCCTCGGGCAACCGCAAGGATCACTAGGATTCCTGCCCATGGCCGACGCAGATGTCGTCATCACCGGAACCGTCCTGACCGTCGACGACGCCCGGCCCACCGCCGAGGCACTTGCCGTTGCCGACGGCCGGATCGTCGCTGTCGGCACTCGCTCCGATGTCGCCGAGTTCGTCGGCGCCGACACCCAAACCATCGATTTCGGCGACGGCTGCGTTATGCCGGGATTCATCGAGGCACATGGCCATCCGTTGATGGAGGCCCTCGCGCTGTCGGACCGGATCGTCGACATACGGCCGGTTACCGTGCCTAACGCGGATGACGTCGTCGAAGCGGTCCGCCGCGAGACCGCCGCAAGGGGAGCATCCGGCGCCTATCTGAACGGGTGGGACCCGCTGTTGCAGCCCGGGCTCCCGGAGCCGACGCTGGCCTGGCTCGAAGAGATCGCGCCGGACGGGCCGCTGGTGATCATCCACAACTCCGGGCACAAGGCTTATTTCAATTCGCTCGCCGCCCGGCACGCCGGCCTTTCCCGCGACACTCCCGATCCCAAGGGTGCCCGCTACGGCCACGGCGCCGACGGTGAACTGGACGGCACCGCGGAGGAAATCGGTGCGGTGTTCCCGCTGCTGGGTGCGGCTATCGAGCCCAGCAGCTACCCGGCTATGCTGCGCGCCGAATGCGCCCGGCTCAACCGCGCCGGGTTGACCACCTGCTCGGAGATGGCGTTCGATCCGGCGTTTGGGCCGTTACTCGAGCAGCTGCGCGCGCGAGTTGACGGTGCGGCTGCGCACCTACGAGGTATCGAACCCGCAGATGTCCACCGACGCCAAACCCGGCGAGGGTGACGACATGCTGCGTCAGGTCGGCATCAAAATCTGGGTGGACGGCTCACCGTGGATCGGCAACATCGCGCTGTCCTTCCCGTACCTGGACACCGCCGCCACCCGCACCATCGGGGTGCCGCCCGGCTCCTGCGGACATGCCAACTACACCCGCGAACAGCTGGCCGAGATCGTCGGCGCCTATTACCCGCTGGGCTGGCAGATGGCCTGCCATGTGCACGGCGATGCCGGTGTCGACACCATCCTCGACGTGTACGAAGAAGCACTGCGGCGCAATCCGCGCGAGGACCACCGGTTACGGCTGGAACACGTCGGCGCCATCCGGCCCGACCAACTGCGGCGAGCCGCCGACCTCGGCGTCACCTGCAGCATCTTCGTCGACCAGATCCACTACTGGGGCGACATCATCGTCGACGGTCTGTTCGGGCCGGAGCGCGGATCCCGTTGGATGCCGGCAGGATCCGCGGTGGCCACCGGTATGCGGATCTCGTTGCACAACGATCCACCGGTCACGCCCGAGGAACCGCTGCGCAACATCAGCGTGGCCGTGACCCGGATGGCACCCAGCGGCCGGGTGCTGGCACCCGAGGAGCGGTTGACGGTCGAGCAGGCGATCCGGGCGCAGACCATCGACGCCGCCTGGCAGCTGTTCGCCGACGACGTGATCGGCTCACTGGAGGTCGGCAAATACGCGGACATGGTGGTGCTCTCGGCCGATCCGCGAACGGTGCCGCCCGAGCAGATCGCCGATCTGGACATCCGTGCGACGTTTCTGGCGGGCCGCCAGGTTTACCACCCGTGACGCCGTCCCTGCATGAATTGCTCGACCGCCTGTATGTCGTCGCGCTGCCGATGCGGGTGCGATTCCGCGGCATCACCACCCGCGAAGTCGCGCTGATCGAGGGCCCCGCGGGTTGGGGGGAGTTCGGGGCGTTCCTGGAATACGGGCCGCACGAGGCCGCACACTGGTTGGCCTCCGGAATCGAGGCTGCCTACCGCAGGCCACCGCCGCTACGACGCGACCGCGTCCCGATCAACGCCACCGTGCCGGCCGTTGCCGTCGCACCAGGTGGGCGAGGTGCTGGCCCGGTTCCCCGGTGCGCGCACCGCCAAAGTGAAGGTCGCCGAGCCCGGGCAGACGCTGGCCGACGACGTCGACCGGGTCAACGCCGTGCGGGAAATCGTCCCGACCGTGCGCGTGGACGCCAACGGCGGGCTGGAGCGTCGAGGAGGCGGTGCGGGCCGCATCCGCCCTGACCGTCGACGGCCCGCTGGAGTACCTCGAACAACCCTGCGCGACCGTCGATGAACTCGCGGCGCTGCGCCGCCGGGTCGACGTGCCGATCGCCGCCGACGAAAGCATCCGCAAGGCCGACGACCCCTTGGCCGTGGTCCGCGCCGGCGCTGCCGACATCGCGGTGCTGAAAGTCGCTCCGCTGGGCGGGGTTTCGGCTCTGCTGGAGATTGCCGCGCAGATCGACATCCCGGTCGTGGTCTCCAGCGCGCTCGACTCGGCGGTAGGCATCGCCGCCGGGCTGACCGCCGCGGCGGCCCTCCCGCAGCTTCGTCATGCGTGCGGGCTGGGTACCGGCGGGCTGTTCGTCGAAGACGTCGCCGAGGCCGCCCTGCCTGTCGACGGCAACCTGGCGGTCGGGCCGGTAACGCCCGACCCGGCGCGGCTACACGCGCTGGGCGCGCCGCCCGAGCGGCGGCAGTGGTGGATCGACCGGGTCCAGGAGTGCTATCCGCTGCTTGTACCGTCGTCCGGGTGATCAAACCTGGCTTACGACGACCGCGGCTCCGGTGAGCCTGTGGTCTTCATCGCCGGCCACGGCGGCGCCGGACGGACCTGGCACCCGTATCAGGTTCCCGCGTTTCTGGCGGCTGGATACCGCGTCATCACCTTCGACAATCGCGGGATCGGCGCCACCGAGAGACGCGCGAGGGCTTCACGACGCAGACCATGGTCGCCGATACCGCGGCGCTGATCGAGGAACTGGATGCCGCTCCGGCGCGCATCGTCGGGATGTCGATGGGCGCGTTCATCGCCCAGGAACTCATGGTCGCCCGGCCTGAACTGGTCAGCTGCCGCGGTGTTGATGGGCACCCGCGGCCGCATGGACCGCACCCGCGAGTTCTTTCGCGAGGCCGAGGCCGAGCTGGCCGACTCCGGTGTCCAGCTGCCGAGCTCATACGAGGCGAAAATCCGCTTGCTGGAAAACTTTTCGCGCAAGACACTCAACGATGACGTCGCGGTCGAAGACTGGATCGCGATGTTCAGCACGTGGCCGGTCAAGGCCACCCCGGGGCTGCGTTGCCAGCTGGATATCGCCCCGTCACACCAACCGGTTACCCGCCTACCGCAGCATCGCCGCGCCGGTGCTGGTAATCGGCTTCGCCGACGACGTGTTGACGCCGCCCTACCTGGGGCGGGAGGTCGCCGACGCGCTGCCCAACGGCCGTTACATGCAGATACCCGACGCCGGCCACCTCGGGTTCTTTGAGCGCCCGGACGCCGTCAACGAGGCGGCGCTGCAGTTCTTCGCCAGCGTCAAGGCCTGAGCTCGCCGGGCTGTGACACTCTGTATGAGTGAACCCCTCGACGACTCAGGCCCGCGTCGTCGTTGACGAGCTGATCCGCGGCGGCGTCCGCGATGTGGTGCTGTGCCCCGGGTCGCGGAACGCTCCGCTGGCATTCGCGCTGCAGGACGCCGACCGGTCGGGCCGGATCCGGTTGCACGTCCGCATCGACGAGCGCACCGCCGGTTACCTGGCCATCGGTCTGGCGATCGCCGCCGGCGCACCGGTGTGTGTCGCGATGACGTCGGGTACCGCCGTGGCCAACCTCGGCCCGGCGGTGGTGGAGGCCAATTACGCGCGGGTGCCGCTGATCGTGCTGTCGGCCAACCGGCCCTACGAATTGCTGGGCACCGGGGCCAACCAGACCATGGAGCAGCTGGGCTACTTCGGCACCCAGGTCCGCGCCACCATCAGCCTGGGCCTGGCCGAGGACGCGCCCGAGCGGCTGGATGCGCTCAACGCCACCTGGCGATCGGCCACCTGCCGAGTGTTGGCGGCCGCCACGGGATCTCGCACCGCCAACGCCGGCCCCGTGCAGTTCGACATCCCGCTGCGCGAACCGCTGGTGCCGGATCCCGAGCCCCACGGCGCCGTGATCCCGCAGGGCCGGCCCGGCGGCCGGCCGTGGACCTACACGCCGCCAGTCACTTTCGACCAGCCGCTGGAAATCGACCTGTCGCCCGACACGGTCGTCATCGCCGGCCACGGCGCGGGCGCGCACCCCAACCTCGCGCAGTTGCCGACCGTCGCCGAGCCGACGGCACCGGCCCCGGCCAACCCGCTGCACCCGCTCGCCCTGCCGCTGCTGCGCCCGAAGCAGGTGATCATGCTCGGCCGCCCGACCTTGCACCGGCCGGTGTCGGCGCTGCTGGCCGACCCGCAGGTGCCGGTGTACGCGTTGACCACCGGACCGCGCTGGCCGGACGTCTCGGGCAACTCGCAGGCCACCGGCACGCGGGCGGTCACCACCGGCACCCCGAATCCGGCCTGGCTGCAGCGCTGCGCGGAGGTCAACCGGCACGCGAACGAAGCGGTGCGCGGCCAGCTCGAGGCGCACCCGCTGACCACCGGCCTGCACGTCGCGGCGGCCGTGGCCGACGCGCTGCGGCCGGGCGACCAGCTGGTGCTCGGGGCGTCCAACCCGGTTCGCGACGCCGCGCTGGTCGGCCTGGACACCCACGGCATCAGGGTCCGCTCCAACCGCGGGGTCGCCGGCATCGACGGCACCGTCTCGACCGCGATCGGGGCGGCTCTCGCCTACGAGGGACGCACCGTCGCGCTGATCGGTGACCTGACGTTCGTCCACGACAGCTCCGGGCTGCTGATCGGCCCCACCGAGCCGACACCGCGCCGGCTGACCATCGTGGTCTCCAACGACAACGGCGGCGGCATCTTCGAACTGCTCGAGCAAGGCGACCCGCGGTTCTCCGACGTGTCATCGCGGATCTTCGGAACGCCGCACGATGTCGACGTCGGCGCGCTGTGCCGCGCCTATCACGTCGAGAGCCGGCAGATCGAGGTCGACGAGCTCAGCGCGGCCCTCGACGAACCCGGGGCCGGCATGCGGGTGCTGGAGGTCAAGGCCGACCGGTCGTCGCTGCGGCAGCTGCATGCCGCCATCAAGGCGGCGCTATGAGGACCGCGTGAACTACCCGAAAAGATTGCTGCACATACTGATTCACGGCCGCAGCGACGAACCGCCGAACACCCGGTCGAGGATTGCGTTGCGCTGGGCCCGCATCGCGGTGCTCATCGTGACCGGTTTGGTCACGCTGCAGTCGATCTTGCTGGTCGCCGGCGCCTGGCGCGACGACCTTGCGATCCAACACAACATGGGGGTGGCGCAGGCCGAGGTGCTCAGTGCCGGGCCGCAGCGCTCCACCATCGAATTCGTCACCCCCGAGCGGGTCACGTATCGCCCCGAACTCGGCGTGCTGTACCCGTCGCATCTGGCCATGGGAATGCGGATTTACGTCGAGTACAACAAGAGCGATCCGAATCTGGTTCGCGTGCAGCACCGCAACGCCGGGCTGGCGATCATCCCGGCGGGATCCATCGCGGTGGTGTGTTGGCTGGCGGCGACGCTCCTCCTGATAGGCCTGGCGCTGCTGGACAAGCTGCTGGATCGTCGCGCCGAAGCAGCCGACCAGCAGATTTCGCACGACGTATGCCCGTAGGCAACCTTCGCGACAGCGAGCACTGACACCGTGGTGGTGTGCGCGTTGCCATCGTCGCCGAATCCTTCCTCCCCAATGTCAACGGTGTCAGCAACTCAGTGCTGCGCGTCCTGGAACATCTGCGCCGGACCGGACACGAGGCCCTGGTCATCGCTCCCGACAACCCGCCGGGTGAACTCGCGGCGGATCGCATTCACGACGGAATCCGCGTGCATCGGGTTCCGTCGCGCATGTTTCCGAAGGTGACCACGCTGCCGCTCGGTGTGCCGATGCCCCGGATGGTGAGCGTGTTACGCGGATTCGACCCGCACGTCGTGCATTTGGCCTCGCCGGCGTTACTGGGTTACGGCGGGGTGAAGGCGGCCCGCTGGCTGGGGGTGCCGACGGTGGCCGTGTATCAAACGGACGTACCGGGTTTCGCGGCGAGCTATGGCATTCCCATGACGTCACGGGCCGCGTGGGCCTGGTTCCGGCATCTGCACAGTCTTGCCGACCGTACCCTGGCGCCGTCCAGCGTAACGATGGAATCGCTTGTGGCGCATCGCTTCCCGCGGGTCCACCACTGGGCACGCGGGGTTGACGTGCTCAGGTTCGCCCCGTCGGCGCGTGATGAGGCGCTCAGGCGGCGATGGTCGCCGCAGGGCAAGCCGATCGTCGGCTTCGTGGGCAGGTTGGCGCCCGAGAAGCACGTGGAGCGACTGATTCCGCTGGCATCGCGTGACGAGGTGCAACTCGTCGTCGTCGGTGACGGCGTCGACCGGAGGAGGTTGCAAAAGGCAATGCCGACAGCGGTTTTCACCGGAGCGCTATACGGCGAGGAACTCGCCGCGGCGTACGCCAGCATGGACGTCTTCGTGCATCCCGGCGAGCACGAAACGTTTTGCCAAGTCGTGCAGGAAGCGCTGGCGTCGGGGTTGCCGGTGATCGCCCCCGACGCCGGCGGCCCACGTGACCTCGTCACGCCGTGGCGCACCGGTTTGTTGCTGGGCGTCAACGAGTTCGAGGCGAGGTTGCCCGCGGCCGTCACCCATTTGGTCGACGAACGCCACCGCTACGCACTGGCCGCCCGGCGCAGCGTGCTCGGCCGCAGTTGGCCGGTCATCTGTGACGAGCTGCTCGGCCACTACGAGGCGGTGCTGTCGCCGTTTGCCCGCAGGCGGATGTTCGCGAAGCGGTACGCGCAGGGCGAGTGAGGTAGCGGTCGGCCCTGCGCCGGTCGGTAGCAAATTAAGTATTGCGGTACTCAAGACAGCCGGTCGGCGCGGCGTGATGATCGGATGATGACCGATACAGCCAAGACGAACCGATCGGCGCCGGATGTCGACGTCGTCGTAGTGGGCGCAGGTATCGCAGGCCTTTATCTCGCCTATCGCCTCAGCCGCGCCGGATACCGATTCCGCGTATTCGAAGCGGGCGACGATCTCGGCGGCACGTGGTACTGGAACCGGTATCCAGGTGCCCGGGTCGACGTGCCCAGCGTCGACTACATGTACAGCTTCGATCCCGACTGGCAGCGGGACTGGCAATGGTCGGAGAAGTACGCCACCCAGCCCGAGATCCTGCGCTATCTGAACTATGTCGCTGACAAGCACGACCTGCGACGCCACATCACCTTCTCGACGCGAGTCCGGCAGGCACGCTGGGCCGACGACGCCTCGCTGTGGCACGTGAGCACCGAGCTCGGGGAGAAGGTCACCTCCCGTTTCGTCGTGATGGCCACGGGCTGTCTGTCCATGCCCAAGCAAGCCGAGGTCGACGGACTCGAGCGGTTCGCCGGTGAGGTGTACTTCACCAGCAGCTGGCCACACGATCCAGTCGACTTCACTGGTAAGCGGGTGGCGGTGATCGGCACGGGTTCCTCTGGGGTGCAATCGATTCCGGTCATCGCGCAGGAGGCGCGACAGCTGGTGGTGTTTCAGCGCACTCCCAATTTTTCGATCCCGGCGCGCAATGGCCCGTTGTCACCCGACAAGCTCGCACAACTCGCGGACGAGGCCGAATACCGTGCGGCGGCGAGGGTGTCGTTCGGCGGCATTCCGATGGAGCGCAGCATCACCCCGACATTCAGCGTGTCGGAGGCCGAACGCCAACAACGCTATGAGCTCGCCTGGGAGGGCGGCTTACTTTTCGACGCGATCAACGTTTACGCCGACGTGCTGAGCAATGCCGCGGCCAACGACGCGTTCGCCGAGTTCTTCCGGAACAAGATCCGCTCCATCGTCGACGATCCGCAGACGGCGGCCGATCTGTGCCCAACCGATCACCCCATCTCGACGAAGAGGCCATGCCTGGACACGAACTACTACGCCACCTACAACCTGCCGCACGTGCGCCTTGTCAACGTCCGGCAACATCCGATCCGACAAATCACAGAGACGGGCCTCGACACCGCCGACGAGTCCTTCACCCTCGACGTGATTGTTTTCGCCACCGGGTTCGACGCCCTGACGGGTGCGCTAACCGCCGTCGACATCAGGGGCCGTAACGACTTGGCGCTCAAGGACAAGTGGGCGAACGGGCCGCAGACCTACCTCGGGTTGACCACGGTCGGCTTTCCGAACCTGTTCTTCATCACCGGTCCCGGGAGTCCCTCGGTGCTGACAAACATGGTCGTGTCCATCGAACAGCACGTGGACTGGGTGCTCGACTGCCTCGGTCATCTGGAGGCTTGCGGCTTCGATGCCATCGAGGCCACCGAAGCGGCCGAGGCCGGATGGACGCAGCACGTCAACGATTGCGCAGACATCACCCTCTACCCGGCCGCGAACTCCTGGTACATGGGCGCCAATGTGCCGGGAAAGCCGCGGGTCTTCCTGCCTTACTGCGCGGGTTTCGACTTCTATCGCGCCAGCTGCGAGGAAGTGATCGCCCGCGGCTATCTGGGCTTCACGCTGTCCGGTCCCAACGGCTCGCAGTGCAACGACGGAGTGGTGCGCCGGTTGCAACCTGACGTCGAGATGGTCCTGAACGCGACGGCGGCAATGGATCTGCCGCCGATGGAGTCGATGGCCGTGGAGGAGGCCCGCGCCTTCTACGCACAGATGTCGATGGCTCGACCGCCGGGACCGGATGTCGGAGAGTTGGTCGATGGTGTGCTGCCCGGCGCCACCGGCGATTTGGCGTACCGCCTTTATCGGCCTACTACCCCGGGCCCGCACCCGATCGTCGTGTATTTCCACGGCGGCGGATACGTTCTGGGTGACGCGGTCTCGGATGATCCGCTGTGCCGGGACCTTTGCGTGCGGAGCGATGCTGTCGTCATTTCGGTCGACTACCGCCACGCGCCCGAGCATCGATTCCCCGCGGCGGTCGACGACGCCGTGGCCGCGGTGCGGTGGGTCGCCGACAACGCCCAGGCGCTCGGCGGTCTACCGGGGCACCTCGCGGTGTGTGGCTGGAGCGCGGGCGGTGGGATCGCGGCGGTGGTCTGTCGGTTGGCGCGGGACACGGGCGGACCGAACATCATGGGGCAGGCGTTGTTGTCGCCGTGCACGGCCGGCGACACGACACGCGCATCCTTCGCCGAGAACGCGGACGGCTACGGTCTCACGACGCCGCTGGTCCGGTGGTTCTACGACCATTACATCGACGCGGCGGATCGAGACGATCCCCGCTTCGCACCCTTGAACGCCGTCGACCTGACCGGACTGCCGCCCGCGATCGTGGTGACGGCCCAATTCGATCCCGTGCGTGACGACGGCGAGTCCTACGCCGCCGCACTCGAGGCGGCCGGTGTCCCGACCGAGTACGTCAGTGCCCGCGGCCACACCCACCAGTCGGTGGCGATGGTCGACGTCGTCATCTCGGGTGCCGCGGTACGCGCACGGATGGCGGATTCGCTGCGCGGGTTCTTTGTCGCGACGCCGATTTCGCATTCGATAGGCTGACTGCAGGGTAAGTGGCGAGGCGAAAGAATTGAACCCGCAACGGGAATGGAGTCGGAGCGATGATCACGACACATGGCGAAGCGGCGCAATACGTCAAGGATGCCGGAGGGTTGAAGCTTGTCGTTTTCGGAGCCGACGGACACGAGGTTGCGGCGATGTTCGTGCAAGGATCGGTGACATATAACCAGGACGAAGCGACCTTCGTTGCGGTTGCTGAGGACGGTCACCAGGTGGGCGAACTGTTCGTGGATGAATCGGTCGATTATGACGAGAACATAGATGCCTTTGTCATCCGCACGGCGCGATAGTCACGGTGTTCACCGCTATCGGGTCGAATTCGATTGGCAACGTGGTCGGTCCGCTCAGCCCGGTGAGGGGTTTCCATGGGGCGGGGCCGGTGCGGTGGGCGTTGGTCATGCGCTGTGTCATGATCGCCAGGGCTTCGGCGAGCTCGAGCCGGGCCAGGTTGGCGCCCAGGCAGTAATGCATGCCGGCACCGAAGGTCTGCATCGCCGGCGCTCCTTTGCGGGTGATGTCGAGTCGGTCGGGGTCGTCGTAGACAGCGGGGTCGCGGTTGGCCGCGGCGGTGTTCGCGATGACCAGTGTGCCCGCAGGGATTACAGCCCCGGCGATTTCGACGTCCTCGAGAGCGATGCGCAAGGTGGCGGCCGCGATCGGTGAATGCCGCATCGTCTCTTCAACCGCGTTGTTCGCGAGTTCCGGATGCTGGGCCAGCGGGTCCCACTGGTCGGGATGGTCGCACAGCGCATGCACCGACGGCGGCCAGCTGGTTACGGGTGGTGTCGGTGCCGGCCATCAGCAGGCCCGCTGCCAGCATCCGCAGCTCATCGGCGGTGAGGCGGTCGCCGTCGTCCTCGGCGCGGATCAGCTCGGAGATGAGGTCGTCGGTGAGCGTGTGGCGCCGCTGCGCGACCATGTCGTCGATGTAGGCGTCGAGTTCCTCCCACGCGGCCAGGATGGTCCGCTGGTGGGCGGCGACCTCCCAGCTGAAGGCCTTGAAGATGTCGTCTGTCCATTCCGAGAACAGCTTCCAATCCTCGGCTGGGGCGCCCAAAAGCGCACAGATGATCGGGATTGGATATTGACGGGCGATGTCGGTGACCACTTCGCAGCGCCCGGTTGCGGCGTGGTGGTCCATCAGTTCGGTGATCACTTCGACGATCGTCGTGCGCAGCCGCGCGGTGGCTCGTGGTGTGAAGGCTTTGGACACCAATCGGCGCAGCCGCTGGTGCTCGGCCCCGTCGAGACTGATCAGGTTCGTTGCCACGCGCTCCCACAATGGGCCAGTGGTGATGCCCTGGGAGGCAAGGAACATGCCCTGGGGCACGCGGAATCGTGGGTCGCGCAGCACGGTTCGAACCAGTTCATAGGTCAGCAACTCCGGCCCGTGGGGGCCGATGGCGATCGATGCCTGTTGTCGCGCTTGGCGGATGATCGTGTGGGCCTCATCGAGGCTCTGGCAATGCTCATAATCGATCGTCGGTAGGCCGGCGTCAAAGACGCTCGGGCAGCATCGACGCGTCAACCGTGATGGTCATGGCGGTGCACCCCGAAGGTCGTCGGTTAAGTTACTTCCACCACCAAGTCTTATTGGCGCGAGAACACACCACATGCGTAGCCGACTACCTGTCTTGCGGTACGACGGCCCTTGGCGAAGTGCTCAACCGGCTAAAACAGACGCGCTACGAGAGTCTCGAAAGACCGCCCATCAACCTCTTTGGGATGCCGCGGTGCTGGGAAGCGAACTGTTGACCTACTCGATGCGGACGAGTCATGGGCCGACACCGTCTAAGCATCCTTCGACGGAATCGTTTGATCCACTCCGGTCGCGGTGGAAATGCTGAACGCTCACCCAATTACGTTCTGGCGGTGGGTATGCGCTGGCTCGCTCAGCGGACCGCAACGGATTTGGAATCGCTCCCGCACTGTGTCAAGAACACGGCGCTGGTGCTCGCGTTCGCGGCGGTGCGCGAGCATGAACCGTGCCAAGCCCGGCAAGCGGCGCGGTAGCGGGTACCACTTATCGAAATCGAGGCCGTTTTCGGTGAACACGCGAGTGGGGACGTTGTCGTAGATCAGGCTGATGTTGTGCTGGACGAGCGCTAGAAGCACGTACGGGAATGCCACCGGCGACTTGTCCCGCAGTTCCTGCCAGTCGACTTCGTAGAGCGGAATCTCCCTGAGCTTGTCCAGGAACAGCAAGTGGCCGAGGAAGTACCCCATGAATGCGGGTAAGTGCAGTACGGCCGACCGCAGGTTGATCGAAACGACTGCGCCACTGGGGGAAACGTATGGCTCGTAGGGGTATTGGTCGTTTACTCTGACGTATCCCGTGCAGTTGACGATCCAGCTGCCGGGTTCGATCGTCTTCGTGGATCCGCTCCGGAACACCAACTCGGTCGTGCCGTTGCGGTCGACCGCATCCTCGAGATAATCCATGACGAGATCGTTGAGGCCCGCGGAGATCGTCTGGTTCTCGGCCTCAGACAGCACTCCCAACAGGAAGTTGTCCGCTCGAGGGGTCAAGAACGTGCCATAGGTGGCGCGGAACCAATCTTGGACTTCTGATTCGTTCGTGCCGTCGAACCGGCGACCAATCTGTGTGGCGACGGTGCCCAGCGGTGTGCCCTTCCGCCACCGGCGGGCGCCGCTCGGGAACAGATTGTCGCGGCTGGAGAAGAATGTCCCTCGGCCGGCGACGAGGTTTACCTGGCGACCGGGGTATGCCGTGATCAGTGCGTGTGCGGTGTCCATCGCGGTCTTTCCGCCGCCGATGATCCATACCGGCGCATCGCTTTCCCTGATGTCACCCGCCCGCACGTCGCAGTAATCGGGCGACACCGAATGGACGCGTTCGCTGGAGATGTCGAGCGGTTCGTTCGGCATGACTGCCACACCATAGGCTTTGATTAATCGCTTGGCCTCGACGACGAGGATCCGGCCGTCGGCAGCCCTACAGCTGACCCGCACAATTCCGTTCGCTTCTTCTTCCGACTCGAAGTTCCAGCCGAAATGCTCGTCGACCTGGACTCGCTCCTTTATCACGTCGACGCAGTGTGCGAAATGGTCGAGCACCTCGCCCTTGGTCGCCAGGTAGCTACGGTCCTTGCCGAGCGTCCACTCGATGTTGCCCGCCGTGAACATGGGATGCGGTTGGTGCAGTCGTACATAGGAGTACACATCGACCCACATGCCGCCGACGCGCCCCCGACGATCGATGAGGATCACCTTTTGGTCCCGCGACAGGTATCTGCTGGCGGCGAACAGGGCGTTTAGCCCGGCGATGCCGGCTCCAACGATGCAAACGTCGCAGGTTTCCACCGGCGGGAGTTGGGGTGCGGACATCAGACCACCTTTCCTCGCAGAGGTGACAATTATCTGTCCACACCGTGCTGCCGGGATGAGTAATCGACTACTTCACCAACGACTACTAACGTCCGCGGCGGTTTGCCAGGGTTTGGCGTTGCAGCAGTTTTCGATAGGACAGACATGATCACCAAAGCCTTGGCAGCAACAGCAGCAGTGGTCGTCGCGGTAGTCGGCGCTTGCACCGCTCACGCCGACCCTCCGCCATTCCCTGATCTTTCGGGCTACACACCGGTCAATGTCGCGGACTACCAGATAGACGGGTCCACCCCGGGCATACCCGCCACCCAAGTGTTTTTCCTTGCTCCTGGCGGCATCGACTGCGACTTTCAATCAGGACAAGCGCAGTGCACGGGCAACAATTTCCCGGGAATCCCGCCGGCCTCACCGACGCCCAAGGGGTCGCCGCGCGTGAATTGGATCGGGACCAAGACCGGCTTGCAACAGATCGCACCCTCTGGGACCACACCAAGCGGGGTCAAAACCCTTCCCCCGTCGCATTCGATCACGGTCGACGGTGCAATCTGTGGGGTCGATGACTCGGACACCACGGCGTGCAAAGGTCCTGAAGGAAGTGGCTTCGTTCTATCGCCGCGCGGCTCTCGTTGGCTGCCGCACGTGTGAGTCGAACGCTCCGCGGGCTGGGCCGGTAGCGTCTCCATCGTGAGTCGCGCGGCGTTGGACAAGGACCCCCGGGATGTCGCGTCGATGTTCGACGGCGTCGCCCGCCGCTATGACGTGACCAATACCGTGCTGTCGCTGGGGCAGGACCGGTACTGGCGCAAAGCCACCCGGTCGGCGCTGGCGATCGGACCCGGCCAGAAGGTGTTGGACCTGGCCGCGGGCACCGCGGTATCCACCGTCGAGCTGAGGAAATCGGGGGCATGGTGTGTGGCGGCCGATTTCTCGGTCGGGATGCTGGCGGCGGGTGCCGCGCGCAATGTGCCGAAAGTCGCGGCCGACGCCACCCGGCTGCCGTTTGGCGACGACGTATTCGACGCTGTCACAATCAGTTTCGGGTTGCGCAACGTCGTCGACCCGCAGGCGGCGCTGCGCGAGATGGCGCGCGTCACCCGGCCGGGCGGCCGGTTGGTGGTGTGCGAATTCTCTACGCCCACCAACGCGCTGTTCGCCACCGCCTACAAGGAGTACTTGATGCGGGCGCTGCCGCGGGTGGCGCGCACGGTTTCCAGCAACCCCGACGCCTACGTGTACCTCGCGGAGTCGATCAGGGCGTGGCCCGACCAGGCGAGCCTGGCGCAGCAGATTTCACGGGCCGGATGGGCGGCGGTGCGGTGGCGCAACCTGACCGGCGGCATCGTCGCCCTACACGCCGGGTACAAACCCCTGCGCTGAGAACCTTCTAGTGCTGACCCGCGCGCTGCACGAAGCCGACCTGGTCGGGGCAGTAGTGGTCAACCGCGGCGCCGAGGAACTGGAAAGCCTGGCCCTGGGTGGTGCCCCGCGGCAAGTTGGACTGAATGAAATTGGCCGACTTGTACGGGTCGCCGTCCACGCCCCTGCCGATCCGGTCGCAGGTGATCTTGCCCAGCCACGCGAGCTGGTCCTGCGGCTGGTAGATGCCGAAGCCGTTGACGGTGTTCTTGAACGGGGCGTCATAGTCGTTGGACGGCGGCGGCGAGGCCAGCGCCGGCGCGGCCAGCGCGATGGCAGCGGCGGCCAGACCGCCAATAGTAGCCAGCTTCGTTCCCTTCATTTGCCGGACTATACACCGCTCATTCGGGGCGTGCGGAAAATTGCCAACTGCCGCAACCAGGCCGGGAGGCGCTTTGCGCACGTCGACGGCGTTGGTCGGTTGGCTCAGCTGAACGGCACTCGGCGATCGATCAGCCGGGACAGGCGTCCGCCGCCCCGCCAGGCCCGCGCCACCCAATCGGCGTCGTCGTCGGTGACGAGGTTGGCCATCACCCGCACGGCGATGGTCATCAGCCTCGGGGAGCGCATCGCGATCGGACCCGTCGCGGGCAGGAAGCGCTGAAAGGTCAGCAGTAGGGCCAGCCTGCGCGCGACCGAAAACCCCCGGCCGTAGTGCTCCTGTAGCAGCGACGGCCACACCCGCGACAGGTCGCGGCAGTCCAGCAGCTGGGCGGCCAGCCGGCCCGTCTCCAGCCCATAGTCGATGCCCTCGCCGTTCAAGGGGTTGACGCAGGCCGCGGCGTCGCCGATCAGCATCCAGTTGGGTCCGGCCACCCCGGACACCGCGCCGCCCATCGGCAGCAGCGCCGACGACACGGCCCGCGGCGGCCCGGTGAAGCCCCACTCGTCGCGGCGCAGGTCGGTGTAGTAGTTGATCAGCGGCCGCAGCGCCAGATCGGCCGGCCGTTTCGACGTCGACAACGCCCCGACGCCGATGTTCACCTCGCCGTTGCCGAGCGGGAAGATCCAGCCGTAGCCGGGCAACACCGCGCCGTCGGGGGAGCGCAGCTCCAGATGTGACGTCAGCCACGGGTCGTCGGCGCGCGGAGTCGCCAGATACCCGCGGGCCGCGACGCCGTACACCGTCTCCTGATGCCAACGCCTGCCCAGCTTGCGGCCCAGCGATGACCGGGCCCCGTCGGCCACGATCAACTGCCGGCAACCCACCTCCGTGCCGTCGGCCAACGTCAGCGACACCACTCTTCTGGACGAGTCATGATGCACCCCAACTGCTTTCGTCCCCAACATCATCCGCGCCCCGGAATCCTCGGCGACCTTGCGGATCCGGTCGTCCAACTCGAGGCGGGCCACCGCGCTGCTGGTCGAGGGAAACGACGGGCCCGGCCAATCGACTTCCACCTCGCCGCCAAACCCGCTCATCCGCAAGCCCCGATGCCGGATGCGGGTGTCCAGCCAATCATTCAGCCCGAGGCGTTCGCACTCGGCGACCGCCCGCGGGGTCAGCCCGTCACCGCACGCCTTGTCCCGGGGAAAGCTGGCGGAGTCGATGACCAGCACATCGTTGCCCGCGCGCGCGGCCCACGCGGCGGCCGCCGAACCGGCGGGTCCGGCGCCCACGACCACCAGGTCGGCTCGGGTCGCTCCCCTCTCCATGTACACCAGTATGTTTGTTCGCGTGAGGACTCCGGCGACGGTGGTGGCGGGCGTTGATTTCGGCGACGCCGCCTTCGCGGCGACCGTGCGCGACGGTGTCGGGCGAATCGAGCAGCTCATGGACACCGAGCTGCGCAGCGCCGACGAGGTGATGACCGACTCGCTGACGCACCTATTCAAGGCCGGCGGCAAGCGATTCCGGCCGCTGTTCGCGGTGCTGTCCGCACAGATCGGGCCGAACCCCGACGCGGACGAGGTGACCATCGCCGGCGCGGTCATCGAGCTGGTTCACCTGGCCACGCTCTATCACGATGACGTGATGGACGAGGCGGAGGTCCGCCGCGGCGCGCCCACCGCCAACATCCGCTGGGGGAACAACGTCGCGATCCTGGCCGGGGACTACCTGTTCGCCACGGCGTCGCGGCTGGTATCGCGGCTGGGGCCGGAGGCGGTGCGGCTGATCGCGGAGACGTTCGCCCAGCTGGTGACGGGGCAGATGCGCGAGACGCGCGGCCTGACGGGAGCGGCCGAAGGGGCGGACCCGATCGAGCACTACCTGAAGGTGGTGTACGAGAAGACCGCGTGCCTGATCGCCGCGGCGGGCCGATTCGGCGCCATGTTCTCGGGTGCCGACGCCGACCAGGTCGAGCGGCTCAGCCGTCTCGGCGGCATCGTGGGCACCGCCTTCCAGATCTCCGACGACATCATCGACATCGACAGCGACTCGCACGAGTCCGGCAAGCTACCCGGCACCGACGTGCGCGAAGGTGTGCACACCCTGCCGATGGTCTACGCCCTGCGCGAACCCGGGCCCGACGCCGCGCGGCTGCGCGAGCTGCTGGCCGGGCCCATCGACGACGACGACGCGGTGGCGGAGGCGCTGGCGCTGTTGCGGGCGTCCCCGGGGATGGCGAAGGCCAACCGCACCTTGGCGGAATATGCGGCGCAAGCGCACGCTGAGCTGGCCCTTTTGCCCGACGTTCCCGGCCGGCACGCGCTGCAAACGCTGGTCGACTACACCATCAGCCGGCACGGCTAGCGAGTCGGGGAACCGCGGAGCCCGTCTCAGGCGTTGAATGCCGTGTAGTCAGCAGAACTTGTGTTCCTAGGAGGACACCGATGACCTGGCATCCCCATGCCAACAGGCTGAAGACCTTCGTCCTGTTTGTCGGTATGTCCGCGTTGATCGTGTTTGTCGGATCGCTGTTCGGCAGGACGGCCATGTTCCTGGCGGTGCTGTTCGCCGTCGGGATGAACGTCTACACGTACTACAACAGCGACAAGCTCGCGCTGCGGGCGATGCATGCACAACCGGTGTCCGAATTGCAGGCGCCGGTGATGTACCGGATCGTGCGCGAGCTGGCCACCGCCGCGCACCAGCCGATGCCCCGGCTGTACATCAGCGACACCAACGCGCCCAACGCCTTCGCGACCGGCCGTAATCCGCGCAACGCCGCCGTGTGCTGCACCACCGGCATTTTGGGGATCCTCAATGAGCGTGAGCTGCGCGCGGTGCTGGGACACGAGCTTTCCCACGTCTACAACCGGGACATCCTCATTTCCTGCATCGCCGGCGCGATGGCGTCGATCATCACCGCCCTGGCCAACATGGCCATGTGGGCCGGCATGTTCGGCGGCAACCGGGACGGCGAGAATCCCTTTGCGCTGCTACTGGTTTCGTTGCTGGGCCCGATCGCCGCGACGGTGGTGCGGCTGGCGGTGTCCCGCTCGCGCGAGTACCAGGCGGACGAATCGGGCGCGGTGTTGACCGGCGACCCGCTGGCCCTGGCGTCGGCCCTGCGCAAGATCTCGGGCGGTGTGCAGGCGGCCCCGCTGCCGCCGGAGCCGCAGCTGGCCAGCCAGGCGCATTTGATGATCGCCAACCCGTTCCGCGCCGGCGAGCGAATCGGGTCGTTGTTTTCGACGCACCCGCCGATCGAGGACCGTATCCGCCGGCTGGAGGAGATGGCGCGGGGTTAGATCTCACCCGTGCTGCCAAATCCGCGGAGCGCCACATGCCCTGGAGCGCAGCCGACCGCGCCGCAGGCCGTGGCCGCCATTGCGGAGGCCGTCGAGGAGCACCTGGAAGTCCTGCGTGCCTGCGGAGAGCCAGCGCCCGAACCGCTTTCCGAACGCCGCTATAGCGGGAAATTCATCGTCAGAACGTCGCCGCAGCTGCACGCCGCCTCGCGCTGGAAGCCACCGAGCAGGGGGTGCCGATGAACCAGTGGATAGTCCAGAAGCTCAGCGGGAGGGTGCCGAGCAGCACCTTCGGGCTCTCCGGGTTCGATTAGATCAAGCAGCGGCCTCGGGCGTTTCGGGTTCAACGAGCTCACTCGCATCCTTGCGGGGGGAATGGCCCGTCTCCAGCCTTCCCTGGATCCGAACGGTGCCGCCGTTGGCCTCGTGCTGGCGTTGCCAGTCGCTGATCGTCTGATGCGCGGCATGATCCAGGTAGTGCACCGAAACGTCCACGGTGACAACGGTTCCGGCGGGCACCGACGCCAGCACGCGCATGAGCCGCGGTAGCGCCAGGAACGTGCACGCCGCACCCTCGATGAGCACTTGCCACTCGTCGTCGACGGGTTTGGCCTCGACCTTGGCCCGGATCACCCGCCAACCGGTCAGCGCGATGGCCAGCGCGAGCCCGATCATCACCCCGTGCAGCAGATTGAGGAAGACGACGCTGACGGCGGTCACGACGTAGACGGCGAGATCGCCGTGCTTCATCGCGGTTTCGATGTGGGCCGGCTTCAGCAGCTGGATGCCGATGACGATGAGCAGTCCGGCAAGTGCGGCGGTGGGGATCTCCTCGACCAGCTCGGCGAACGGGATGGTGAACAGCAGGATCCACACGCCGTGCAGGAGGGCCGAGGCGCGCGATTTGGCGCCCGCGTTGACATTGGTCGAGCCACGGACGATGACACCGGTCACCGGCAGCCCGCCGATCGTGCCCGACACGATGTTGGCGGCGCCCTGTCCGACCAGCTCGCGGTTGAAGTCGGTGCGCGGCCCGTTGTGCATCCGGTCGACCGACACCGCTGACAGCAGGCTCTCGACGCTGGCGATGAGCGCGACGGTGATCACCCCGATCGCGACCGCACCCCAGTTGCCGTGCGGAATGTCGGGCAGCTGCAGCGCGTCCAGCGGCGACCCCTCGAGGTCGATCCGGCGCACGTGGAACGGAAAGACGACCGACACCATGGTCACGGCCACGATGGCGACCAATGGGCCCGGAACGCGGCGCACCTTCGCCGGAACCCACCGCCAGGCGACGAGGATGACGATCACCAGCACGCCGAGGATGACCCCGGGCCGATGCGCGCCGATGATCTGACCCGGCAGCCCGATGAGGTTATGCCAGGCCGTGCTCTTGGATTTTCCGCCCAGCAGCACGTGCGCCTGCTGCAGCGCGATCGTGATGCCGATGCCGGCCAGCATGGCGTGCACGACCACCGGTGAGATCGCCAGGGCCGCCCGCGCGACGCGGCTGAGTCCCAACAGCACCTGCAGGACACCCGCGGCGACGGTGATCAAACAGGTTACGCCCCAACCGAAGTCGGATACCAGGTCGGCGATGACGACCGTCAGCCCGGCCGCGGGTCCACTGACTTGCAGCGGTGACCCGCCGATGGCGCCGACCACGATCCCGCCGACGATCGCGGCGATGAGGCCGGCGAGCACCGGGGCGTTGGAAGCGATCGCGATCCCCAGAGACAACGGGAGTGCGACCAGGAAGACGACAAGCGACGAAGGCAGGTCGTGCCGGATGATCGATCGCACCCTGTCCTTGCGTGAGTCCTTGGCCTGATCGCGAGGTTGATTGCCGAGCTGTTCGATGTTTTGCATCGGTCGCGTCCCTCGTTAGGTGTTAGCGGGGGATGTTCCGATATTCGCCCCTTGTTGCGTTGTATTACGTCGGCGTAACACCTTGGCGCACAGACGGTTACGACCCGGCCGGACCCACAGGGCCATGGCCGGGAATCCCCGACTGCTTCATCGACGGTATTTTGCTGGCAAACCCCGGTCAAGCGGACGGGCCCGGCCCATATGGAATGCAAAGATTTGAATTGCGCGGCGTCAGACGGCCACGTCAGAAGCCCGAACCGTACACCTCGTGGCCCGGGACCTCGGCGATCAGGCCCCGATACGCCTGCTCGACGGACGATCCGTGATTGATCACCGCGTCGACCTCGCGGGCGATCGGCATGCTCAGACCGAACTCGTTGGCGAACTCCATGATCACGCTGGCGGCCTTGACGCCCTCGGCGACCTGGTTCATCGAGGCGATGATCTCGTCGATCGGCTTGCCTGCGCCCAGTTGTTCACCCACGTGGCGGTTGCGGCTGCGCTGGCTGGTGCAGGTCACGATGAGATCGCCCAGGCCGGCCAGGCCCGGGAAGGTCTCGGGGTTGCCGCCCACGGCGACGCCGAGCTTCGTCATCTCGCGTAGCGCGCGGGCGATCACCAGCGCGCGGGTGTTTTCCCCGATGCCCAGCGAGTAACCCATCCCGACCGAGATGGCGTAGACGTTCTTCAACGCGCCGGCCATCTCCACCCCGACGACGTCGTCGGTGGTGTACACGCGGAAGCGCCGCGTGCGGAACAACCCGGACAGCCGGGTCGCCAGATGCTGGTCGGGCATGGCCAGCACCGCCGCGGCGGCGTAGCCCTCGCCGACCTCGCGCGCGATGTTCGGCCCCGCCAGGATGCCCGCCGGATGACCCGGCAGTACCTCCTCGATGATCTGCGACATCCGCATGTTGGTGCCCTGCTCGAGCCCCTTGACCAGTGACACGACCGGCACCC
Source organism: uncultured Actinomycetota bacterium (assembly GCA_963850895.1). Lineage (GTDB taxonomy): Bacteria > Actinomycetota > Actinomycetes > Mycobacteriales > Mycobacteriaceae > Mycobacterium. The sequence continues at coordinate 302,029 of CAWKNK010000027.1, forward strand.
ACGGCCGCAATTCCTTGGCGAGCTCGGTCAGCACGCCCCGGAAGCCATGGGAGGGAACGCCCATCACCACGACGTCGGCGCAGTTGGCCGCCTCCGCGAAGTCGGTGGTGGCGCGCAAGGTCTCGCTCAACACCACGTCGTTGCCGAGGTAGCGGCTGTTGCGGTGCTTCTCGTTGATGTCGCTTGCGGTCTCCTCCGAGCGCACCCACTGCAGCGTCGGTCCGCGGCGCGCGCAGATGGACGCGACCGTGGTTCCCCAGGAACCACCACCGAGGACAACGACTTTGGGTTCGCGCTTCTCAGCTGCCATGGCGATCAGCGTATTGCCGACACCTCACATTTAGTAGCAGTTCACGAACTTCCGGCCGCACCGGTCATGCTCATCCCGCCAGGGACGCCCGGTCGGATGCCCGGCCGAACACCATGGCCTCCTCGATGCGGTCGAAGCGGTAGTCGATGGCGTCGGCGAGGTAGTTCTGCCGCACGTTCCACGGCCGCTTGGTTCCCGATTTCGGCAGCGCATGCAGCGACCGCAGCACGTAGCCGGCGTTGATGTCCCATGACGGCTTCTCGGTCATCGGCTCGTTGCCGCGATGCGGGTAGGCGTGGGTGTAGCCGTGAGAGGTCATGTGCGCCAGCAGCTTTGCCGTAGCGCGGGCGGTGATGTCGGCGCGCAGCGTCCACGACGCGTTCGTGTAGCCGACACACCAGAACAGATTGGGCACGTCTTCGAGCATGTGAGCCTTATAGACGAAGCGGTCATTGGTCTTGATCTCGTTGCCGTCCAGGCTGATCGCGGTCCCGCCCAGTGCCTGCAGCTGCAGGCCGGTGGCGGTGACGATGATGTCGGCGTCGAGGTGTCCGCCCGATTTCAGCGCGATACCGGCCGCGTCGAAATGGTCGATATGGTCGGTGACCACCTCGGCGCCGCCGGCGGCGATGGCGTTGTACAGGTCGGCGTCGGGGATCAGGCACATCCGCTGATCCCACGGGTTGTAGCGCGGCTTGAAGTGGGTGTCGACGTCGTAACCGGCGGGCAGGCTGCTGATCGCCTTGCGCCGCAGCAGCCACCGCACCAACCCCGGCGCCTTGCGCGACAACGCAAAGAAGACCGCCTCGGTCAGTGCACTGTACATCCGGACGACGAGATGAGCCGGGTTGCGGGGCAGCACTTTCCGCGCGATGGCGGCGACCTTGCCGTATTTGGACGCCGAGATGAGATAGGTGGGTGAGCGTTGCAGCATGGTCACTTTGGCGGCCCGCTCCGACAGTGACGGGAGCAGCGTGACCGCGGTGGCCCCGCTGCCGATCACCACGATCTTCTTGCCGGTGTAGTCCAAGTCTTCCGGCCAGTGCTGGGGATGCACCACGACGCCGCCGAACGTTTCGATGCCCGGGAAGTCGGGGGTGTACCCCTCGTCGTAGTTGTAGTAGCCGCTGCCGAAGAACAGGAATCGGCCGCGATAAAGCTTGCGCGCTCCGTCCTGCTCGACGGTGACCGTCCAGGTGTCGGTGGACGAATCCCAGTCGGCCGAGCGGACGTGGCTGTTGAACCGGATGTGGCGATCGATGCCGTACTTGCGCGCCGTGGCGGCGAGGTACTCGCGGATGTGGACACCGTCGGCCACGCCTTCCTTGCGGGTCCACGGCTCGAACGGGAAGGACAGCGTGAAGATGCTGCTGTCCGAGCGCACACCGGGGTAGCGGAACAAGTCCCACGTGCCGCCGATCTGCGCGCGGCGCTCCAGGATGGTGTAGGTCAGCTGCGGGTTGCGCTCGCTGATCCGATAGGCCGCATCGATGCCGGAGATGCCGGCGCCGACGATGATGACGTCGGAGTAGTCGGCCTCGGTCGGCGTCTGGCCGGCGGCTTCCTGGGGAGTCACGGTCATCGTGAACCTCGCTCACATCGTGGGACTGGTCACTAGAGTAGGCACCCACCGGTTGGCCGGGCCAGTGATCCTCATGACGGCTCCATCAGCACGTCGACGTGCAGCGGCGCGCACCGGTCGATCAGCCAGATCTGGTCGGCGGGGCTGGCGAAGATGCGCGCATGGGACGGGTCCTGGCTGAACGCCGGGTCTTTTTCGCGGCCGCACCTGTCGCCGAAGAAGACGTAGGCCTTGGTGTCGTTGCACTGCCGCGACATCCACACCAGCCCGTCCAGCCCGGCGCCGTGAGCGGCTTCGGCCCAGCGCACGGTGGAGTCGTAGCTGGAGGCCTGGCTCGACGTGAGCTCGGCCGCGGTGACCTTGAGGCGTCGCAGCCCGGTGCCGTGCAACACGCCCAGGCGCACGGTTCGGGTCACTTTCAGCCGGACGAGCACCTTGTCCGCGTATTGGTCGTAGGGGAGCAGGCCGCCTTCGGTGGGGATGTCGTGCAGCAGCGTCTCGGCGATGGCCGCGTCGTCGGTGTCGGCGGCGTACATGATCGGCACGACCGGGTCGCCGAAGAAGCCGAAGCGGGTGCGGGCCCCGATCCCGGGGTTGAAGTCGGTGGCGGTGCGCGTCGCCGACAGCACCCGGTAGAGCAGGTGTCCCGCCGACAGGGTGACGGTGGCCGGGTCGAACGGGTCCGGTGGTCGTTTCACCACGAAACGGCCAGGGCCTCCGCTGCAACCGCGACGACGCGGTCCGGATCGGTGGCGAGGCGGTCCACGGGCCGCTCCCCGTCCAGATAGGTGGTGGGCGAGCACAGCCACTGCACCAGGCCGGCCTCCGACCAGCCGTTGTCCTCCGCGACCTCGCGGAGCCGGGCGATGACCGCCAGCGGTTTCCCGTCCGGGCCGAACTGGAACCCCGGATAGGCGAGGTAGGTGCCGCGTCGCACGGCGACCAGCGCCTTGTTGCGGTGGGCGGTGGTGGCGAGATTGCGCGGCGCGCTGGACCGCGACCCCATCCGTTTCCCGGCGTCGGTGCTGCTCAGCATCCCGAACTCGGCCTCGATGCGGGCATACAGGTTGTGCTCGGCCTGCACCGCCCGCGCCACGGCGGGCTCGGTGTAGACGGCGACGGACGACAACGCGACGCCCACCGCGTGGGCGCTTTCGCGGACGCGCCGGTTGGCGGCGGTCAGCTCGGCGACGGTGGTCATGGGGATCGCTCCAAAGTTCGGTTCGTGCAGTTCATTGTACTGCACGAACCGAACGTGTGTCCGCCCGTCGAGCGCGAGCGTAACCCCAGTGCGAAAAAACGAGCACGATTTCGCAGTGGCGTTACGCTCGGCCCGCGAGCTACCGGTAGTTGACGAACTGCAGCGCGACGTCCAGGTCGGCCTGCTTGAGCATCGAGATGACAGCCTGCAGGTCGTCGCGCTTTTTGCTGGTGACGCGGATCTCGTCGCCCTGGATCTGCGTCTTGACGGTCTTGGGTCCGTCGTCGCGGATCAGCTTGGTGATCTTCTTGGCATTCTCGCTGCTGATGCCCTGCTTGAGGGTGCCCGTGACCTTGTAGGTCTTGCCGGACGCCTGCGGTTCGCCGGCGTCGAAGGCCTTCATCGAGATGTCGCGGCGGATCAGCTTTTCCTTGAAAACGTCGACCGCGGCCTTGACGCGTTCCTCGGTGGACGACGTCAGCTCGATCGCCTCGTCGCCCTTCCACGCGATCTTGGTGTCGGTGCCGCGGAAGTCGAAGCGGGTGGCCAACTCCTTGGCGGCCTGATTGAGTGCGTTGTCGACCTCTTGGCGCTCGACTTTGCTGACAATGTCGAACGATGAGTCCGCCATGCGATCCGTCCCTTCATCCGGTGATGGCCGTTTGTGCTTTGTCTACCCCCTCGTTGTAACCTGTCTGGCGGCAGGTTGCCCGAGCGGCCAATGGGAGCGGACTGTAAATCCGTCGCGAAAGCTTCACAGGTTCGAATCCTGTACCTGCCACCACAGTTCGCCGGAGCGCAGGCGTCACCCGCTCAAGCGCTGCGGCGACGGGGCTTCCGGCTCGTCGGCGATTTTGACGTCGCGCCCCGCTCCCGCCGACACGGTGGCGGCCTCGCCGCGAGCCAGGCCCACCGTCGCGACGATCACCAACACCGCGGCCACCGCCAGCACAAGCCAATCGGCGCCGTGGGCGTCCAACGTCTCGCCGAGCACGGTGATCCCGAGCACCGCGCCCACGATGGGCTTGGCGGCGATGATCGTCGGCAACGAGGCAGTCAAAGCGCCGGCGCGGTACGCCGATTGATGGAAGATCATCCCGGCCGCCCCGCAGAACACCCAGCCGTACAGCTCGGGTCTGGTCCATAACTGATCGGGGTTGTGTTCGAGGATGTCGACGACGCCCTTCATCAGCACCGCGAACACCGCCAGCAACGAACCGGCAACGGCCGCGAGCAACAGCGCGGCCACCGGGCGGTCCGACCAGATGCGGGCGCCCAGCAAACCCAGCAGCAGCGGCGGGCCCATCGCGACGGCCACGATCAGCCAGACCTGGGCCGGCGCGCGCTCCTGGCCGCCGACCGGCTGGCCGACGGCGATGACGACCACCAACGCCGCGGTCAACAGCACCGCCCACAGCCACTCCGCGCGGGTGACCGGATGGCGGCTCATCCGTGCGTAGATCGGCAGGGCGAACAGCAGCGCGGTGACCTGAAGCGACATCACCAACAGCACCGAGCCCTTGTCCAGGGCGGCGGCGAGCAGGCAGTAACTGGCGATGTCTCCGAGACCGCCCATCCACCAACGGGTATCGCGCAACAGCATGCCGAACAGCGCCAGGTGGCCGACCGGTTTGTCGGTCACCTCCTGCGCGGATCGCTGACGGACCACGTTGCCGATCGCCGACGCCAGCGCGGCGCACAGGGCAAGGATCGCCGCCGTATCAGCGCTCGACATGGGTGACCTCCTCGCGCGGCAAACGCGTCACTGACTTGTCACTAATCTAGTCGGGCGCCGGCAAACCGCCCGCCGAACGTGTTTCAGAGCGGGAACTCGGTACCCGTCAGCCGCTCGGAAAGGTCCCACAGCGCCGCGGCGGTGCCGGCCCGCTTGGCCGGCCAGTTACGCCAGGTCGGTTGCGTGCGGCCGTACAAACCGAAGCGCGGGCCGACGAAGGTGTCGCCCGGCAAGTCTTGCGACACCGCGTACAGCGTCTGCCGGGCACCGAAGTCGGCATCGGTGGACACGATGCGGTCGACGGCCAGCACCGCCGCGTCGCCTAGCTTTCGCCCGGAGTTGCCTTGCAGGTTCGTGTGCGACCAGCCGGGGTGGGCGGCCACCGCGCGCAGAGGAGAACCGATGCTGTCCAGGCGCCGCTGCAGTTCGCCGGTGAACAGCAGGTTGGCGAGCTTGGACTGGCTGTAGGCCAGCCACGCCGAATACCGGCGGGACTGCCAGTTCAGGTCTTTGAGGCTGATATAGCCGAAGTGGTGCATCAGCGAGGACACCGTCACCACCCGGTCGGTGAGCCTGGGCAGCAGCAGGTTGGTCAACGCGAAGTGGCCGAGATGATTGGTGCCGATCTGGCCCTCGAAGCCGTCGGCGGTCACCGCTTGTTTGGTGGCCATGATGCCGGCGTTGTTGACAAGCACGTCGAGAGCGCCCATCTCGTCGGCGAAGCGCCGCACCGAGCCCAGGTCCTGCAGGTCGAGCTGGCGCACCTCGACGTCACCGGTCATCCGCTCGGCGGCGGCCTTGCCCTTCTCGGTGTTGCGCACCGCCAGAACGACGCGGGCACCGACCCGCGCCAATTCGCGTGCGGTGACCTCGCCCAGTCCGGCGTTGGCCCCGGTGATCACGACCGTTCGTCCGGCGAACGAGGGCAGGTCCGCAGCGGTCCAACCAGGCATGCAGCCCACCCTAACTACGTGATCTCGCCCACCAGAACGCCGCAGGTATCGTGCGTGGGATGGCCAGCGGAACCTCACCCGGACACCACGGATGTATCTAGGGGTCATTGTCAATCCGCTCGCGCGCAGGAATCGCCGCGCGCGGGGCGACCGCGTCGCCGAGTTGCGCCGCATCGTCGGCCCGTGGGGCGAGGTGCACGAAACCGCCTCGATCGAGGACCTCGGGAAGACCCTGGACCGGATCCATCCGCGCGTCACACACCTCATCGGGGACGGCGGCGACGGCGCGCTGCACTGGTTGATCAACGAGATCGAGCGGTGCGAGAGCGACCCGGAGCGGTGGCCGACATTCGTGCCCACCAATGGGGGCAGCGTTAACGCCGTCGCCCGCAAGGCGCGGGTGCGTGGGCGGCCCGATGCCATCATCCGCGCCCTGGCGGCCGCCGCCGAGGCGGATCGGCCCCCGCCCGAGATGCGCCTGGACACCTTGCGGCTCGACGGCGAAACCGCGGACGGCGCCGCGTTCCATCGGCTGTGCTTCGGGCTGGCCGCCGGGGGTGTCGGAAACCGGTTCTACGACATGTACTACGGAAAGCCCGATCATGGCCGCGGGGAAGTCGTTCGGGTGATCGGTCGCTCGTTCCGCGACTACCTCGCTTCCAAGGTCGGCCGCTCGCAGGCCTCCAATTACGCGTCCGTGCTGTTCGCTCCGACGCGCGCCCGCGTCGTCATCGACGGCGAGGAGGTTCCGACGCGGACGCACCGCCTGCTGCACGCCGGCGCCATCGACCTGCGGATCGGCGGGCCGTTCCGGCTTTTTCCGAAGGCTGAAAAACCCGGCGCACTGCATTTCCAGGCAGGCGAGGTCAGACCCTCGAGGATCGTCACGCAGCTTCCCGCGGCGCTCACCAACGGCACGCTCCGGGGTCGTCGGGTGCGCGACGTCAACGGCCGCGAGATGACCATCGAGGCCGAGGGGGAGCCGCTCTCGCCCATCATCGACGGCGAACGGTTCGTCGGTATCACCAGGCTGGTGGCCCGCGCCGGCCCGGTCATCCGTGTCGCCCGGACCCGCTGACTCCGTATCTCAGTAGATCAGCATCGCCGATGGCGTGACCCGTGGCGGAACTCCGTCCGAGCCTGCGCAGGAAACGCGAGATTCGAAACCTCTTGGGCTCCGTTATGTCCTTTGCGGTGCGGATACGAAATGGTGCCTGAATTGCGGCCCGTTTTGCGATCGCGAATTCAGGATTAGCGCAAATCCGTAAATCAGTATCCACGCGTTTGCGGAGCGCGACTGGGTTAAAAGCGCTGGTAAGTTGGGCTCCTGAAGTACTGAAGTCCGTAGTTCCGCGCTCGTCGGTACGAAATTCGCTATGACGGATAAGCCTATGCTGTGAGGTTAATGTGCAGTGCCCAAAAAATTTTCTATAATCTTTGCTTGAATCCATCAGCGGCGTTACATTGGGCCTTATCGATTGATACGAAACTTCTTTAGCGCTCATAGTGAACCCGGAAGGGGGTGGCTCCTGCGATGGAGACGCTCATTGATCATCTGCACAAGTGGGAAGCCCGGATACCGGACAAGACCCTCTTCCGGTTCGTCGATGCCGAGGGCTGGGAGCTCGAGCGTTACACCTACGAGAGTTTCGCCGAGCGGACACGCGAGCTGGCGGCCTACCTGTCCACCGAGGCCGGACTCAAGCCGGGGGATCGCGCGCTGCTGGTCTACCCGCCCGGCCTGGAGATGGTGGCCGCGTTCTACGCCTGCGCGCGTATCGGGGTGATCGCCGTTCCGGTCAGCCCCCCTCTGCCCATGGCGTTCGAAGCGGGGATGGCCAAGCTGAGCTACATCGCGCGGGATTGCCAGGCCAAAACGGTGCTGTCGACCAAGGAGTTCGAATACAACTTCCGCCTGCTGCTCGGTAACCGACAGGGCGCAATGCCATGGCCGGACGCCGAGCGGCTTCCAGAGTTGCCGTGGGTAGCGACGGATGGCACGCGAGACTTCGGCGGCGCCCCCGTGGCCGACACGCCCGGCCGGGTGCTCTTCCTGCAGTACACCTCTGGGTCCACCAGCGATCCCAAGGGCGTGATCGTAAGCCACGCCAACGTCATCGCCAACGCCGGGGCCGTCACGGGCCGCCCGGTGGCGGTCAGCTGGCTGCCGCAGCACCACGACATGGGCCTGATCTCCGCTTACTTGTTCGTAATAGTGCTCGGCGGGACCACGCATGGGATGTCACCGCTCGACTTCCTCAAGAGGCCGTCGGCCTGGCTGCGGCTCATCAGCGAGATGCGCGCCACCGACACGCCGGTGCCGAACTTCGCCCTCGAGTACTGTGTGCGCGAAGACAAGCTCCCCACGTCCGAGCTGGACGGGATCGACCTGAGCAGTCTGGAAACCATATTCGTCGGGGCCGAGCCTCTCCGGGCCAAGACCTTCGCACGCTTCCGGCAGCGCTTTGCTCCCTACGGTCTGCGGCCCGACGCGCTGACCGGCGCTTACGGTTTGGCCGAAAATACCCTGGGCGTGACCGGACGAGGACGCCAGACCCTGACTCTGAACAAGCGAGCGCTGGAGAATAATCTTGTGCGGGTCGAAAAAGCCCGGCGTGAGAACAAGAACCAGGCCCCAGTGGTCAGCTGCGGCAAGCCCGTTGCCGGCAACGTGATCCGCATCGTCGATCCGAAGTCGAGGCAGGCCCTGGGCGAGAGCCGGATCGGCGAGATTTGGCTGGACGGGCCGTCCAAGGGCGGTGGCTACTGGCACCGCCCCGATGTCACCGCGGAGACCTTCGGCGCCCGGATCAAAGGCGATGACGAGCACACCTATCTGCGAACGGGCGACCTCGGCTTCCTGTACGAGGGCGAACTGTTCTGCTGCGGCCGGACCAAGGACCTGATCATCGTCCGCGGCGTCAACTGCTACCCGTCGGACATCGAGGCCGTCGTGGAGCGGTCGGCCGCGCAGGTCCGTCACGGCTGCGTCGCCGCCTTCTCGGTCGAGCCCGAGGACGAGGAGGTGTTGGTCGTCGTCGCCGAGGTGCGCGACGAACGCGACCTCCCGGACGCCAAGGCCCTGGCGCGTGCGATCCGCCGGCATGGCCACATCGATCCGCACACCATCGTGTTCGTGCCGGCGCGCAGCATCCCCAAGACCACCTCGGGGAAGATCAGGCGCGCGGAGACCCGCCAGCTCTGGCTGGACGGCAAGCTGCCCGTGCTGGCGACCTGGGTCCAGAAAACCCACGGAGGGCCGGACGCCAGCACGGGCCCCCTCGGTCGCTTCCGCCACCTCATCGAGAGCTACGACCTCACCGGGCACGAGGACTGCTCCTTCGCCGATCTTGGCATCGACTCGCTGGCCCTGGCCGAGCTCCGCGCGGACCTGCAGGCCCTACTGGAAGAACATGGTGCCGGAGAGCTGGCCGAGGAGGTCAACACGCGCCTCCTGCAGCGCCTGACGGTCGCCGAGTTCTTCCGTCTCATGCGGCAGTTCGGCGAAGGGTCCGGGCAGCCGCTCGACGCCCTGCGGCAGGCGTTGGATCAAATTTCCGCCGAATACGAGGAATACGAGTTGGCGCAGATGCGCGCCGACGCGCAGCTGCCCCTGCCGGAGCTGCCGCCGGCGCGATCGGGCGCGCCAAGCGACCTCCTGCTGACCGGGGCGACCGGATTCCTGGGGCCGTTCTTGGTGAACAGCCTGATCGGGCAGACGTCCCACACCATCCACGCGCTGGTCCGCGCCACGGACCCGGCGCATGGCCTGGACCGGATCGTCGCGTCGCTGCGCCGGGCTCAGCTATGGTCTCCGGCTCTGGAAGCCGAGGTTCGTGCGCGGGTGCGCGTGGTCTGCGGTGACCTCGCCGAGCCGCAGCTGGGCATCGGCAAGGCTGGGTTCCAGCGACTGGCCGAGAGCGTCGATGCCATCGTCCACAACGGCGCCCTGGTCAACTACGTCCGGACGTACGACGCCCTGCGCCCCGCCAACGTGGAGGGCACGCGAGAGCTGTTGCGCCTGGCCATGACCGACCACCGCAAGACCTTCCACCTGGTCTCCAGCACCTTCATCTACGGCTGGAGCACCGAGCCGGTGGTCGGGGAGTGGGACGCGAACGCGAAGATGAGCGGCCTGGACTTCGGCTACTCGCAGACCAAGTGGGTGGCCGAGCAGTTGGTGCTGGCGGCGCAACGGCAGGGTCTCGATGTGCGCATCTATCGGCCGTCGCTGATTTCGCCCACCAGGGCGGGCTTCGGGAGCCAAGACGACATCCTGGTTCGGCTCACGGCGTTCATGATCGAGCACGGGCTGGCCGTCGACGCGCTCAACCAGATCAGCCTGCTGCCGGCCGACCTGATCGCCGATCACGTCGTCGCGCTGATGAGCCTGCCGAAAGATGACAGCGTCTCAACTGTTTTCAATATGACCGCGGATGATTACTACAACCTGACCGATATCACGCGGGTCTTGTCCGAACGCCACGGCTACCGCTTCGAATACCACGACATCCCGTCGTTCGTCGGGCAGCTGAACCGCCGTTGCACGCCGCGCGATCAGCTTTACCCGCTGGTCGATTTCCTCGTCCGCTCGGCGGACAAAATCGCGGCGATGCGGGACAAGCGCTACGACAACACCCAGTACCGCCACGCGCGCGCGCTGGCCAAGGCCCACCTGCGCGAGCCGGCCCTGACCGACACCGTCGATAATCTCGTCCGGTTCTTGCGGCGCGAGCGGTTGATCACGGAGGCTGAGACGGAGGCGCAACGCAGCGCCTAGCGGGTCGCCGCGCGACAACCACGTAAGGGGGTCCACCATGTTCACCGTCGACGACCAGGCGACGGGTCCGCATGACGCCTCGCTCGACCACGAGCGGATCGTCCTGCAGGCACGTGACGTCGACTTCGACTGGGCGACGCTGCCGTTCTACTACGTGCCGAACGAGCCCTTCACCACCCACTTCTGCAACGTGCTGCACCTGCTGCTGCCGGCCGGCGAGGAGTTCATCGTCGACGCGTTCAAGAACACGTTGCCGATGATCAAAGACGATCAGCTGCGGCTGGACGTGCAGGGATTCATCAGCCAGGAGGCCATGCACTCGCAGGCGCATTCGGGGGTGCTGGACCACTTCGCGGCCAAGGGTGTCGACGTCACGCCGTTCACCGACCAGATGGCCTGGCTGTTCGGCAAGCTCATCGGGGACCGGCCGGGTTGGGGCCGGCGGCGACGGCAGAGCTGGTTGCTCGAGCGGGTGTCGATGGTGGCGGCCCTCGAGCACTACACCGCCATCCTGGGCGAATGGATTCTCGACACCCCGCAACACGACGCGTTCGGCACCGACCCGGTGATGCTCGACCTGCTGCGCTGGCACGGGGCGGAAGAGGTCGAACACAAGGCGGTCGCGTTCGACACGATGAAGCACCTGCGCGCCGGGTACTGGCGCCAGGTGCGCACCCAGCTGCTGGTGACGCCGGCGTTGCTGTGGTTGTTCATCCGCGGCGTGCGGTTCATGTACTCGGTCGACCCGTACGTGCCGCCGGGCACCAAACCGCGCTGGCGTGACTACTTCAGCGCGGCGCGGCGCGGCCTGGTGCCCGGGCCCTTCCAGTTCCTGCGGGTCGTCGGCGCGTACTACACGCCGAGTTTCCACCCGTCCAAGCTCGGCGGGGTGGGGCGCGCGGTCGACTACCTGGCCAGATCACCCGCAGCCCGCGCGGCGCACTGAGCTTCTGGAGTACGCACGAATGACTCAGTCCAGCACCGTGATCGCCTCCGACGGCGTGTCCCTCGCGGTCCACGCCCACACGGAGATCGACCGGCGGCGCCCGACGATTTTGGCGATTCACGGCTACCCGGATAACCACCACGTGTGGGACGGGGTCGCCAACGAGCTCAGTGGGCGCTACAACTTCGTGGCCTACGACGTGCGGGGGGCCGGCGAATCGTCCAAGCCGGCGAGGCGCGCGGGATACCGCCTGCCGCAACTGGTTTCCGATATCGGCGCGGTGATCGACAGCCTCGGGGTGGACCAGGTGCACCTGGTGGCCCACGACTGGGGTTCGATCCAGGCGTGGGCGGCGGTCACCGACGACGCGGTGATGCGCAGAGTCGCCTCGTTCACGTCGATCTCCGGCCCGCACCTGAATTACGCGGGCAGGTTCCTGCGGTCCCCGCGCACACCCCGTGGCGTGTTCGACGTCCTCAAGCAGGCGCTGGCGTCGTCGTACATCTGGTTCTTCTTGTGCCCGGGTGTGCCGGAGTTGGCGATCTGGTCCCGGGCAACCGTGACAGTCTTTGCCGCGGTTGAACTGATCGGCCGACCACGCGGCGGCGGCCGGCGCGCGGCGTCCACCCGGTCGATCCGCGACTACCTCAACGGGCTCAACCTGTACCGCGCCAACATGCCGGCACCGTTTCTGGCTCCGCCAAAGCAGTTGCCACAGACGGCCGTCCCGGTGCAGGTGCTGGCGGCACGCAAGGACTATTTCGTGTCGCCGCCCCTGCAGCGGTTCACCGGCTCGATACCGGAACGCGGCCGAGTCATCCCCATCGAGGGCGGACACTGGGTGGTGACCTCCCATCCCGAGGTCATCGCCCAGCTCACGGCCGAATGGGTCAGCCAGATCACCGACGTTCGACAGGCATAGGAAATTCGCTGTGGCACATGCGGTTTGGAGCAGCAGACCCGCCGACCTGTACGGTCGCCGCAAACGCGACCGCCTCTATACCGCGTTGTGGGGAGTGGGCACCCTCTTCGGCGGTTTGGCCTCGGCGTCGCGGTGGAATCCGTCGCGGGTCGTGCCGGTGCAGCGGACCAACGCCGCGGTGGTCACCAAGCGTGAACTTCTCACGCCCGACGTCGTCGCGTTGACGCTCGCCGACGCGCAAGGCGGATTGCTGCCGTCCTGGACTCCCGGCGCGCACATCGATATCCGGCTGGCTTCGGGCCGCCGCCGCCAGTACTCGCTGTGCGGTCCTCCCGGGCGGCGCACCGACTACCGCATCGCGGTGCGTCGGATCGCCGACGGCGGCGGCGGCTCGATCGAAATGCACGACACCTTCGACGTGGGCGACACGGTCGAGTTCGAAGGCCCCCGCAACGCGTTCTACCTCGTCACCGACGAGCGCGAGATGTTGTTCGTGATCGGCGGCATCGGCGTGACACCGATCCTGCCCATGATCCGGCTCGCCCAGCAGCGCGGAATCGATTGGCGCGCCGTGTATGCCGGGCGCAGCCGGGAGTACATGCCGCTGCTCGACGAGCTGCTGGCGGTGGCGCCCGAGCGGGTTACCGTGTGGGCCGATGACGAGCGCGGCCGCATCGCCGCCGCCGAGGAACTGCTCGCGCATGCCGGGCCGACGACGGCCGTCTACGTGTGCGGGCCGACCGCCATGCTCGAAGTCGGTGCGCGCGGTGCGCGACCAACACGCCAACGCGCCACTGCATTACGAACGCTTCGGCCCGCCGCCCGTCGTCGACGGTGTCCCGTTCGAGCTGGAACTCGCCCGTTCGCAGCGCGTACTCAGCGTGCCGGGGAACCGGTCGGCGCTGGCCGTCATGCTCGACGGCGACCCGACGACCGCTTACTCGTGCCAGCAAGGCTTCTGTGGCACTTGCAAGGTGAAAGTGCTTGCGGGGCAGGTCGATCGCCGCGGCCGCACCGTGGAGGGCGACGGCGAAATGCTGGTCTGCGTCTCCCGGGCGAAAGGTGATCGCCTGGTGATCGACGCCTGAGACTCACGCCGGGTGCAGGCTCACCGGTATCCCGGAGTAGCGCACCATGCCGGTCACCACGTCGATGTCGTCCTTGTTGGTCAGGCGATTGACGTTGGCCTCGTGGTGGCCGTGTGGAATTGACACCGCCCCGCGCCGGATCGAGTCGTCGACCTTCGCGACGCCGGTGAGCTCCCCGTTCGCGCTGCGGACGGTTACCCGTTGGCCGTCCGCAACGCCCGCGGCGGCGCCGTCGTCGGGGTGGATGAGGATCTCGGCGCGTTCGCCGAGGAAGTCCAGCTGCCCGTTGAGTTTTTTGCGCTGCCGACGCGGCACCATCACCAGCGGCGCGGGCGGCTCGAGCGCGGCGAGCTGATCGACCAGCAGTGGTGGCGCCAGGCGCCAGCCGCCCATCCGCTCGATGTGCTCGTCGACCCATGCCGCAGACAGCTCCCGCGGGACCTCCGCCCACCCCTTGGCCGCCACCTCGTCGTACTTGGTCCGCGCGCCGGCCAGCAGAACGGCGAGCACGTCGTCGTCGGTGCTGCTGTCGGGATCGCCGAGACTGCCGAGCTCATAACCGAGCCGGCGCCCCAGCTCGGCGAAGACCCACCACATCGACCGCCGCTCGCCCACCGGGTCGACGACGGCGGGGCTGTATTGCACGGATACCCGCGAACTCAGGATGTCATGGATGGTGATATCGGGCCGTTCCAACGGATCCTTCGTCGGCAGCACATGGGTGGCCAACTCCGTGGTCTCGTTGTTGATGATCTCCGTCGTGGCGAACACTTCGAGATCCTGCAGGGCCGGGATCAGCTTGCCGGTCTCCGGGAATGACGTGACCAGACTGCCGCCGACGTTGATCAGGGCGCGGACGTTGCCGGCGGCGATCTCGTCGGGCAGCACGGCGCAGGGCCACTCGTTGATGAACGCCTGCGCCTCCGGGCGGCTGCTCGGGCCGGGACCGAACGATCCCTCGATCGGTGTGATCGGCAGCAGGTCGCCGAAAGCCTCCAACTGGTAAGCGAATCCGGGATGGAACCACGTCCCGCCGGGCCGGTTCATCGCGCCGGTGAGGATCATCAGCACCCAGGCGAGCCACTGGGTGACGTTAGCCCGGTCGGCCGTCATGGTGACGCCCGTCCCGGTTTCGACCGCCACACATTTCGCGGCGCGAACGGCCGCGGACAGCCGCGTCAGCTCGACCTCGCCCACGTCAGCCAGCCTGGCGGTGTGCTCCAGCGTGAACGGCTCAACCGCGGCGTGCAGCGCGTCGATACCCTGAACCGGCACATCGGATTTCATGCCGTCGCGCAGGATTTCGCGAACCAGATAGGCCAGCACCGCGTGGTCGGTACTGGGACGCGGCGCCAGGTGACCGGTGGCCAGCCGCGCGGTCTCCGTGCGCCGCGGGTCGATCACCCAGACCTGCCCGCGCCGGGTGATGTCGCGCACCGTGCCGGTCGGGTTGGGCATCGAGATCGCGTGGCCATGCGAGACCACCGGGTTCACGCCGACCAACATCAGAAAGTCCGCGCTATCCAGGTCCGTCCGGCCGGACAATCCCATGAACCCGCCGACCAGATCCGAAACCAGGGGTTTGGCGGTGCCGTCGATGGTCAGGGGGCTGAACTTCGCCGGCGTGCCGATCGCCGCGTGCAGGGCCTCGGCCATCCGGAATCCGGCGCTCTCCATGGTGCTGAAGTAAAACGCGACCGACGCCGGCCCGTGCCGGTCGATGATGTCCTTCAGCCGCGTGCCCAGGTCGTCGAGGCAGGCGTCCCACGTGGTGTCCCGCAGCCGGCCGTCCACCCGCATCCGCGGCCGTTCCAGGCGGTCCGGGTGATGGTGCAGCAGCGGCAGCGCGCGGCCCTTGGGGCAGGTGTATCCGTGGGAGAAGGGATGGTCCTGATCGCCGCGGACGCGGATCACCTCGTCCCCCTCGACGTCCACGAGGATGCCGCAGACGGACGTGCAGACGCGGCAGAAGCTCCGGACCGTTTGCATACTCCGGTAACGTACTCTCGCATTTGGAGAAGACCTATCGCATTTTCGAGAACGAATGCGCAAACTTGAGAATGGTGCTCTTCTTCAAGCCTTAAAGCGCCTCATTCGTTGTGGTGCGCCGGGTAGGCGTGGACGATTGCGCCGTCGAGCCGCGGCACGGCGTGGGTGAGTTGGTGCTCGGCGTCGTGGGCGATGCGGTGGGCGTCCTCGAGGCTGATGCTGGGATCGATGTCCAGTTCGGCGTCGGCGTGCAGGCGATGCCCGATCCAGCGCATCCGGATGCTGCGCACGCTGTGGACACCGGGGCGGGCGGCCAGTGCCGCTTCCGCCGTGTTGACGAGTTCGGGGTCCACCGCGTCCATGAGCCGGCGGAAGATGTCGCGCACGGCGCCGCGCAGCACCACCAGGATCGCCACCGTGATGATCAGGCCGACGATCGGGTCGGCCAACGGGTAGCCGAGGGCGACGCCGGCGGCTCCGAAAAGCACAGCCAGCGAGGTGAATCCGTCGGTCCGGGCGTGCAAACCGTCGGCGACGAGGGCGGCCGAGCCGATCCGGCGGCCGGTGCGGATCCGGTAGACGGCGACGACTTCGTTGCCGACGAAGCCGATCACGCCGGCGGCGGCGACCCAACCGACGTGCCCGATGGCGACGGGGTGGATGAGCCGTAGGACGGCTTCGTAGCCGGCGACGATCGCCGACAGGGCGATCATGCCAATGACGAACAAACCCGCGATGTCCTCGGCACGCCCGTAGCCGTAGGTGTATCGGCGGGTTGCCGCGCGGCGGCCCAACGAGAACGCGATCCAGAGCGGGACGGCGGTCAGCGCATCCGAAAAGTTGTGAATGGTGTCGGCAACCAGTGCGATCGATCCGGACAGGACGGCGATCACTACCTGCATGGCTGCGGTCGCGCCCAGTCCGATGAGGCTGATCTTGACCGCCCGGATGCCGACGGCGCTGGATTCCAGCGCGGTGTCGACGCTGTCGGCGGCGTCGTGGCTATGCGGGCGCAGTTGGGCCACGATGCCGCGAATTCCATGGGCATGCTCGTGACCCGGCTCATGGTGGTGGTCGTGGCCGTGCCCGCTGTTCGTGCTCATCTCCACGTTGCCCGCTTACCTGCATGCATACGCAGATAATAAGGC
Source organism: uncultured Actinomycetota bacterium (assembly GCA_963850895.1). Lineage (GTDB taxonomy): Bacteria > Actinomycetota > Actinomycetes > Mycobacteriales > Mycobacteriaceae > Mycobacterium. Next base: position 318,683 of record CAWKNK010000027.1, read on the forward strand.
ACTCAGGCGGCCCACGCGAGCGCGATTTGGCTAGTCCTCGTCCGCGGCGGCAGGAAGCCTGACGGTGATCTCAGCGCCACCGCCGATGCGATTCTCAGCGGTGACCGAGCCGTGATTGCGCTGCGTGAGGGCGTCGACGATGGCCAATCCGAGACCTGTGCCGCCGGTGCTCCGCGCGGTGTCAGCTCGGGTGAATCGGTGGAAAGCGTGGGGGAGGAAGTCGGACGGGAATCCGGGACCGTGGTCGCCGACGCGGATCTCGACGCCGTCTGCAGTGGCCTGGACCCGGATGGTGATCGGCGGGGCTCCGTGCTGAGCGGCGTTGTCGATGAGGTTGCCGACGATCCGATCCAGGTCGTCTGGATGGGCGCGGACGTATTGTCCCGCGGGGCAGTCAATCTCAAGTCGGTCGCCGAGGCTGTGCCGGTAGCGCTCGCCGATGCCCGCCAGGGTGGTGCTTAGGTCGATCGTTGGCGGACCGGCCCGCCTGCCGGTGTCTGCGACCGTGAGCAGGTCGCGTGCCAAGCGGGACAACCGAGTGGTTTCCTGCAGCGCGGAGCGCAATGCGGCGACGAGTTCGGGGTTGCTTCGTGGGCGCCGCAGCGCGAGCTCGAGTTCGGTGGTCAGCAGGCTCAGCGGGGTGCGAAGTTCGTGGCCCGCATCGACGACGAACTGTCTTTCTCGCTGCAGCGCGTCTTGCAGCCGCTGCAGAAGTCCATTGAAGGTCTTTCCGAGGTCTTGGATTTCATCGCGGGCCGGCGGGACGGGCAGGCGGGCGTCCGCGCCGGTGGCACTGATCCCGGCGGCGCGGGTACGCATTCGTTCGACCGGTCGAAGGGCGGCGGCTGCCAGGAGGTAGGCCCCAATGGCGGTGGCCAACAATAGGAGCGGGAAACTGACGGCTAGCTCGTTGCGCAAATCCGCGACCGCCGCGTCCCGGTCGGCGAGATTCCCGAGGTGGACCGGAGAGTCGCCGCACAGCCCGGCGTGCGTCAGAGTTTGATGGACTCGTTCGCGCTGGCTTTTCGCCAGGGCGTGCGCGGGCAGGTACAGGACTGGGCAATCATCGCCACCCCGTGGGGATTCGACCCAGCGGACATTCGCGTTCCCGTGCCACCTCTACCACGGCGTTCTCGATGACCGTGCCCCATATCATCACGCGCGCGATCTCGCCGAACGGTTACCCGAGTGCGGAATCTCCGGGTATCCAGATGAGGGGCACATGCTCGTTTTCTGCCACGCGGAAGAGATCCTGATTGCGACCGCAGACGAGCCTGCGTGACGAAGTTCAGGACCAGGGGCCCGGGAAATGGCCGTCCTGGTCTTGCACCATCACGATGTCCTTGCAGTCCCCTTTCAGGGCCGCGGCATTCTCACCACGGCATACCAGGGTCCAGCCCGATATCCGCGCGAAGGGCCGGACGGACCAGGTGGTCGCAATCGGATCGGTGGCGGGCAAGGCGAGGACGGCAAACGTATTGCCGGCGTTGGTGATGTAGAGGTGGTCTTCAAAGAACGCCATTTTGGCAATCGACATCTTCTTGACGTCGTCTCGGTTCTTCAGCAGGTCCCACTGCTGACTACGTAGGTTCCACACCCCGAAGCCGAACGGGGAGTTGTCCGAATCGTGGCCATCGACAAACAATTTCCCGTCGGATAACGTCGCGGACAGCCCGCCTCCGGGAATGCGATCGGAATCGCCGATCTTGATGACGGCCTTGGCGTTCAGGTCGTAGAACATCGTCGACAGCACCGGGGGGTTGTAGGAATCCCAGTGCGTGATCTTCACGAGTTTATTTGGGCCATCCGATAATTCGTCGTCCACACTCCGGATGTCGTTGTCCTGGTAGATTGTCTCTCCGCTGGGCCGGCGCAGCTCGGCGCCCGACGTCTTGGCCGGGTCGGTGTTGCGTTGAAACGCAAGGACGTCCTGCCAGGCGCGCCCGGACTGTGGGTCGTTCCACGGCATCGACAGGTCGGCGCCGGAAAGGATCACGGTCCGCGGTGGCGAGGTGGGGGCGTGCCCGTCGGTGAAGGCGTTGATCCACGCCACGCCCGACGCGGTCGAGGCCAGCCCCCAGTCCTTCGCCGCGGTCATCTTCAGGTCGGGGGTCGGCGGTTGCAGCTCTTTTGTCGCCAACGGTTGGCCCGCCTTGAAGTCGTAGGCGTACGCGGTCACCTTGGTCACTTCGGGTAGTTGCGCTTGGGCCGGTTTGACGGTCGTGACAATGTAGACGACTTTCATGTCGTCCGCCGTGCCCGTCAGCGCGCAGATGGCGCCGGTGAGATTCTCGCCGGCGGCGACCGCCGGAACGGCCGGCGCGACGTATTGCCCGGTCTTCGGATCGAAAATTTTGGGGCGGATGTCCTCGAGTGCGGATTTGCTGATCGAAAGTTTGTCGGGGCAACCGAAGTACGCCGTTCCGCCATAGCTCTTCCAATCCTTCTCCAACGGTCCCGTTATCGGCGCCGGCGACGGAACGGCGCTGGTGGCCATTTTCGACGAAGAAGTCGAGGTGGTTGGTGTCGCCGCGGGCGGGGACGCGGTTTCCGAACAGGACACGACGGCCAGGCAGGCGACCGACGCGAGGAGGGCAAGCCCAAACTTGGGCACAGTTTGCCCCGTAAACGCCCGCATCAGAAACCCCCGTTAAGTTCGTGTAACCAACGAGCGTAAAGCGGGTCGGGACCAACCGCGACTTGTGCACAGCGGTCTTTGTCACACGTGGGAGCGCCTGACGCCGCCGGCGAGCAGACGCAGAATCGCGCCGCTGCGGGCGAGAGGGTGCGAGTTTGTGTCTGCTCGCCTGATGACTATCGGTCGAACTCGATGGGCAGGCTCTTCGGGCCGCTCAGGCTCACCATCGGTTTCCACGGAACCGGTCCGGAGGTGCGCGGGTTGAGCAGCCGGCTCGCGATGACGTTCAGCGCTTCGGCGATCTCGCGCCGGGCCAGGTTGGCGCCCAGGCAGTAGTGCACGCCACCGCCGAAGGTCAATATGGGCGGCGCCCCCTCGCGCGTGATGTCGACCCGGTCGGGGTCGTCGTACACCGCCGGGTCACGGTTGGCCGCGGCGGTGTTCACCAGGACCATCGTGCCGGCGGGAAAGAGGTAGCCGTCCAACTCGGCGTCCTCGACCACCAGGCGAAGGGTTCCGCACGCGATCGGCGAGTGGCGCATGGTCTCCTCGACGGCGCGCATCGCCAGTTCGGGGTGCTCCTTGAGCAAGCCCCACTGCTCCGGGTGCTCGCAGAGGACGTGCACCGATGCGGCCACCTGGTTCCGGGTGGTGTCCGTCCCCGCCAGGAGGAGGCCGCCCGCGAGCATCCGCAATTCGGCGGTGTTCAGGCGGTCGCCGTCGTCCTCGGCGCGAATCAGGTCGGAGAGCAGGTCATCGGTCAGGCTGTGCCGCCGCCGCGCCACCATGTCGTCGACGTAGTCGTCGAGCTGCCGCCATGCCCGCATGACGACGGGCTCGACTTCCCGAAGGTCGACGCTGAAGCTGAAGGCCTTGAAGACGTCGTCCGCCCACAAAGAGAACTGTTGCCAATCCTCGCGTGGAGCGCCGAGCAATGCGCAGATGATCGGGACGGGGTAGGGGCGCGCGAGGTCGGTGACGACGTCGCAGCGACCCGCGTCGACGACCCTGTCGACCAGCTCGTTCATCACCTCGACCATGGTGTCGTGCAGCCGCAGGGTCGCGCGGGGCGTGAACGCCTTGGACGTCAGGCTGCGCAACCGGTGGTGCGCGTCGCCTTCCAGACACAGCAGGCTGTTGACCACCTTGTCCCACAATGGACCGGACGTGAGGCCCTGCACGAGCAGATTGATCCCGGGCGGGATCTGGAATCGAGCATCGCGAAGAACGGAGCGCACGAGGTGGTAGGAGAGGACTTCGGGTCCGTGCGGTCCGATGGCGACGGGAGCGTGCCGTTGCGCCGCCTGGATGCGGGGATAGACCTCGGCGGGGGTTTCCTCGGCGCCGTACGCCAGCGTCGGCAGGTCGGCATCGAAAACGCTTGTGGGAGCGGTACCGACGGTCATGACGGTCTCCTCGAGGTCGCGCTACTGCGCTGTCCAACTGATGGAAAGTTGGGAATAGGCCGTCCGCTCGCCGGGTCCAGACTCAACCAGTCACCTGCCCGCCTGCTGCAGTGCGGTTACGCGAATGAGTGCGCGACAACTTTCACACAATGTATGGCCGGCCTGGTTAGCTGTCAACGACATTGCGGGGCCACGAGCTGTTGCGGGTAGCCCCGGCGCCGTCCGTCATACAAAAATCAGAGTATGTGTGGCCACCCGTGCACGGCTACCCATGCCTCGTACCGCGGACCAGCTGGCCGCCGATCAGCACGACCGCGAACACGCCGCCCGCGATTCCCGAAATGAGCAGTGGCAGTCGGCCGTTCGAACCCCACAGGAAGCCCGCCCACAACCCCGCCACCAGCACGGCCAGGCCGGTACCGCCCTGGAACACGCCCTGCGCGCTGGCCTGGTGCTCCTGGCCGACGAGCCCCGAAATCCAGGCCTTCCCGACGCCGTCGGTGCAGCCGGTGAACAAGCCGTACGCGCCGATCAGCAGCCATGCCGTCACCATGTCGGTGGTCACTCCCAGCCCGACATAGCCGATCGCGAAGAACGTCAGACCGAGACCGAACAACGCCGGTCTGCCGATGCGGTCGGCGAGCGATCCGGCCGGGTAGCTGGCCAGGGCGTACACCGCGTTGTATCCGACATACGCGAGAATCACCTCCACCACCGAGAAGCCAATCTCGTTGAGCCGCAACAACAGCAGGGCGTCTGGAAAGTTCACCACACTGAAGACCACGAGGAGTGCGGTCACCCGCCAGTACGGCCGCGGCAATGTGCGCACACCGGCCCACATGGACCGCCGCTCCGCTCGCGGGACGCGACGGGTGCGCTCGCGCACCAGAAAGACGAGCGCCACGCTGAGGACGGCGGGCACGATCGCGACATACAGCAGCGGCGCGATTCGGTGGTCCAGCAGTTCGTAGCCCACCAGCCCGAGCAGCGGACCGACGACGGCACCGAAGGTGTCCATCGTGCGGTGGAAGCCGAAAACCCGGCCGCGCAGGGCGTCGTCCACATCGTCGACCAGCAGCGCGTCCCGCGGTGCGCCGCGGACGCCCTTGCCGAGCCGATCGACGACACGCCCGGCGAGCACACCCGGCCACGCCGCGGCCACCGCGATGATCACCTTGCCAAGCGCCGCCATCCCGTAACCGGCGGCGATCAACGGGCGCCGTGCGAACCTGTCGCCCAGCGGCCCCGACGCGAGCTTTGTGAGCGAGGCCGCGCCCTCGGCAACACCCTCGACGGCGCCCACCACGGACGGGGGCGCACCCAGCACGGCCGTCAGGTAGATCGGCAACAGCGGATACAACAGTTCACTGGCGGTGTCCTGCAGGAACGAGACCCCGGAGAGCACCCGAACGTTGCGGGTAAGCCAGCGCGGCCCCAAGCGCCTCGGGATCAGTTCCCGCGTCGGCCTGTCGCCGGTTTCACTCTTGCGCACGAAGCCGCACCATCCGCGTCGTCGACGTCTCGTCCAGCTCGACGGCATCGGACCGCGAACGCAGGAAATCGCTGAATGACCGGAATCCCAAAGACCTTTCGCTGAACGACGGGTCCATCCGCTTCATCTGTGCCTTCACCGCGGAGTTGTGCAGCCAGTCGACGTCGTCCTTCTCCAAGCCGATCTGCAGCGCGCGCGTCAGCAGCGCCGTGGCCGCGGCCTGCGGATCGGGCGGTTCCGGTTCCTCGGGCTGCGCCGCCTTGGCACGCCCGGTCGGCCGCTTCGAGGGCTCTGCCTTGGCACCGGCGTCCGCGGCCGCGGACGCCGGTTCGAGCGCCGGCACCCCCGGCAGCGAGTCGTAGATGACGAACTCGTCACAGGCCGCCGCCAGCGCCCGGCTCGACGCGCCGGCCACCCCGATGCCCACCACGTACCGGCCGAGCCTCTTGCAGCGCTGGGCCAGCGGGATGTAGTCGGAGTCACCGGCCACGATCACCACGTGGGTCAGGTCGGGCAGCCGGAACATGTCCTCGACCGCGTCGACGGCCAACCGAATATCGGCGCCGTTCTTGCCGTAGGCCGCCGCGGGGAACAACTGCACCAGATCGACCGCGCGGGCCACCAGCTGTCCGCGGTACCCGGCGTTGATGTCCGCCGACCAGTCCGCGTAGGCGCGGGTGAGCACCAGGGTCCCGAACGACGACGCGAAGTCGAGGATCGCGCCGACATCGACGGTGGCCCGGTCCAGCCGCTCGGAATACTGTTCGAGCCCCTTGGCTTTGTCCCGCTGGAACGAGCTGCGGCCATGAACCTGGTCGTATCGCGAGATCACGATGTTGTCGAAGTCGAGGTAGACGGCCACGCGGGCCGCAACCGGTTCGGTCATGACCTAGATCATCGCTGAGGCGTCCGGCACTGGGTGGGCCGGATGCGTTTCTCGTCACGATTTGCCCGCGCGAGGCGCTAAATAGGGGCGGAGCGGGTAGACACGGGCAATGAACGAGTTGAAGTTTCTCGAGCTGCACGGCGATCGGGTCGCCTACCGCGACGAGGGTGACGGTGAGGTGCTCCTGCTCATCCACGGCATGGCCGGCAGTTCGGAGACGTGGCGGTCGGTGATACCGCCGCTGTCGAAGAAATTCCGGGTCATCGCCCCGGACCTGCTCGGCCACGGTGAATCGGCGAAACCCCGCACGGACTATTCGCTGGGCGCATTCGCGGTCTGGCTTCGTGACCTGCTCGACGAACTCGGCGTCAGCCAGGCCACCCTGGTCGGTCAATCACTCGGCGGTGGGGTCGCGATGCAGTTCGTGTATCAGCACCCCGACTACGCCAAGCGGTTGATCCTGATCAGCAGCGGCGGCCTTGGTCCCGACGTCGGATGGGTGCTGCGGCTGCTTTCGGCGCCCGGGGCGGAGCTGGTTTTGCCGATCATCGCGCCGAAGCCCGTCCTGTCCGTCGGCAACCGGCTCAGGTCGTGGTTGAGAAGCGCCGGCATCCACTCGCCGCGCGGGGCCGAGATATGGAGCGCCTACTCGTCGCTGTCGGATGGCGAAACGCGCCAGTCGTTTCTGCGGACGCTGCGGTCGGTGGTCGACTACCGCGGGCAGGCGGTCAGCGCGCTCAGCAGACTGCGGCTGCGTGAGGACCTACCGGTCATGGCGATCTGGGGGGAGCGGGACGGCATCATTCCCGTCGATCACGCGTACGCAGCGCACGAGGCTCGTACCGACGCCAGGCTCGAAATCCTGCCCGACGTCGGTCACTTCGCACAGGTCGAGGCGCCGAACCAGGTGGTGGAGCTGATCGAGGACTTCATCGCGAACGGCGACCGCCACGAAACGGAGAGCACCCGGCTGCGCTTGTGATCTGAGGCGCCGGCGAATCAATTCCGCTTCACTGCGCAACCCGGTCGTAAGATTGCGGGGATGCGCAAAGCCGCGCGTACCGCGCTTCCGCCGGGGCCCCGGCTGCCCCGGGCGGTACAGGCCGCGCTCATGCTGCACCGTGGATCGCACTTTGTCGCCGCCTGTCGGCGTCGTTATGGCAACGTGTTCACGCTGCGCGTCGCGTCAATGGGCACGCTGGTGTATCTGGCCGAACCGGCCGATATCAAGACGGTGTTTGCCGGCGACCCGCGCGTCTTCCATGCCGGCGAAGCGAATTCAATTCTGAGCGGGCTGCTTGGCGATAGCTCACTTCTGGTCATCGACGAAGACGTCCATCGCGATCGGCGCCGTCTGATGCTGCCGCCGTTCCATCGTGACGCCGTCGCACGCCAAGCCGGGCTGATGGCCGAGATCGCCTCGGCGAAGATCGCGGGGTGGCCGGTGGGCAGGGGCTTCGCGGCCGCGCCCAAGATGTCGGAGATCACCCTCGAGGTGATCCTGCGGACGGTCATCGGCGCCACGGACCCGGCCCGGCTTGCCGCGCTGCGTGAGATCATGCCGCGGCTGCTCACCGTGGGTCCGTGGGCGACTCTGGCGCTGGCGAAGCCGGATCTGCAGCGCTACCTGCCGTGGCGGGGGCTGCGTCGGCGAATAGCCGAGGCCGACCGCCTGCTCTACGCAGAGATCGCCGAGCGCCGCGCTGACCCCAACCTGGCCGAACGCACCGACGTGCTGGCCATGCTGGTCCGCGTCGACGACGGCGGGCGCACGATGTCCGACCGCGAGCTGCGCGACCAGCTGATGACGCTGCTGGTGGCCGGGCACGACACCACCGCGAACGGGCTGTCCTGGGCGCTCGAGCGGTTGACCCGCCACCCGGCCGTGTTGGCCAAGGCCGTGGCCGCGGCTGAGGCCAGCGCCGCGGGTGATCCAGCCGGTGACGAGTATCTCGACGCGCTGGTGAAGGAGACATTGCGGATCCGTCCGGTGATCTTCGACGTGGGGCGGGTGCTCACCGAACCGGCCGACGTGGCCGGCTACCGGCTGCCTGCCGGGGTCATGGTGGCGCCCGGAATTGGGCTGGTGCACGCGAGCGCCGCCGTGTACGCGGATCCGGACCGATTCGATCCGGACCGCATGCTGGGCGCCACGCTGAGCCCGACGACCTGGTTCCCGTTCGGCGGCGGCAATCGCCGCTGTCTTGGCGCCGGCTTCGCCACGGTCGAGATGCGTGTGGTATTGCGCGAGATCCTGCGCCGGGCCGAGTTGAATACCACCACCGCAGCCGGCGAACGGCAGAAGCTGAAATTCGTTGTCCTGATTCCGCATCGCGGCGCTCGAATCCGCGTGCGGGCGATCAGAGACGTCCCCGCTGCGGCGCCCGCAGCGCCGCAGGCGCCGGCCCGGTAGCGACCCGCACGGCCGAGTTAGTGGGCCACCGGGGTCGGCGCGCCGCGGTAATCGACCTGCCAGTGCTTGATGCCGTTGATGAACGACGACCGCAGCCGCTCGGGATTCGCCAGCGGAGTCAGGTCGGGCAGGTGATCGGCGAGCGCATTGAACATCAGGTCGATCGTCATCCGCGCCAGGTTGGCGCCGATGCAGTAGTGCGCCCCAGTGCCGCCGAAGCCGACGTGCGGGTTCGGGCTGCGCAAGACGTTGAAGGAGTAGGGGTCGTCGAAGACCTCTTCGTCGAAGTTGGCCGATCGATAGAACAGCACCACCCGCTGGCCCTTGGTGATCCGGACCCCACCGAGCTCGGTGTCCTTGCACGCGGTGCGCTGGAATGCCGTGATCGGTGTCGCCCAACGGATTATCTCGTCGGCCGCGGTCTTGGGTCGCTGCGCCTTGAACAACTCCCACTGCGCCGGGTGGTCGGTGAAGGCCATCATTCCCTGCGTGATGGAGTTGCGGGTCGTCTCGTTTCCGGCGACGGCCAGCGTGACGACGAACATTCCGAATTCGGCCTCCGAGAGGCGCTGACCCTCGGCATCGGCCCGGATCAGCGTGGTGACGATGTCGTCACCGGGCTCTTCGCGCTTGCGCGCCGCCAATTGCATTGCGTACCACATCAATTCGCCTGCTGAAGTCAGCGCGTCGTTGCCGGCGAACTCCGGGTCGTCGCTGCCGATCATGTTGTTGGTCCAGTCGAACAGCTTGTCGTAGTCCTCCTGCGGAACCCCCAGCAGCCCGCAGATGGCCTGCAACGGTAACTCGCAGGCCACCTGGCGGACGAAGTCGCCCGAACCGGCCGCCGCGGCTTCGGTCACGATGCGGCGCGCCCGCTCGGAAAGTTCGGCGCGCAGCCGCTCGACCGCGCGGGGCGTGAAGGCCCGCGAGACGATCTTGCGCAACCGGCTGTGCTCGGGGTCGTCCATCATGATCATCGACGCCCGGCCCGCCTCAATTTGGCCGGCAGCCAGATCTTTTCGGTAACGCGGGACGATCGACTTGGTCGCCGAGGAGAACACGTCGCTGCGCAGCGAGACATCGCGGATGTCACGGTGCTTGGTCACCACCCAGTAGCCGCCGTCGCCGAACCCGCCCGCATCGGGTGCCTGCTCGTTCCACCAGATCGGTTCCGTCGCGCGCAGTTCGGCGAACTCCCGCACGGGCAGCCGCTGGGCGTAGATGTCGGGATCGGTGAAGTCAAAGCCCGGCGGGAGGTTCGGAGTGGCCATGGATTTCTCCTAAGACTTGGCCGCGGCGGTTAGGAAGATGGTAGCCGTGCCGGCGTCCGCGATGTTTGGGACCGGTAGCAACGCGTGCGTGTGTCACTCGAGACCATGAGAATCACAGCGATGGCGGTCGCCGGCCTCACGATCTGCATGCTGGTGACGGCTTGCCCCGCGCAGGCCGACCTGACGGCGCGACCCGCGTTCGGCCACATTTACCAGCTCGAGCCGCCGCCGGCCCCCGATCCCGAAGCCGAGGTCGCAGACCTGCAGCGGCAGGTGGCTGAACTGCACGACGGCTGGGACAACCTCACTCCGGCGCAACGACAACAACGGCTGGCCCAGCTGCAGCAGCAGGCCACGACGGTGTCCAACGACGTGCAAAACCTCCCTCCGGCGCAACGGCCCGGGGTGGAGCTGCGGCTGTGGCAGACGATGCTTCAGCTGGTCGACCTCCTGCGGAAGGCGCAGTCGCCCAATCAGCCCTGTTACTTTCCCGCCTGCCTGCCCGGCCTCTGAACCGCCATCAGCCCGTGGTTCGGCTGTGCGCCTTCGCGGTTTCGCGCCCGCCGAGGTTGGTGGCCGCGGTGACGACGGCGCGCTCGATCTGACGGAGCGCGTGCACCGCGGTGAGGAATCGCCGGGTGTCGGGCCGCTGCTGGCCCGGTGATCCGGCCTCCCCGTCTCGCTGGCGGGCCAGGGTTTCGGCGGTGTCGAGGTCGTCGGCCGCCGAGATTATCGTCGGCCCGTGGCCAGTGCCGATGGCGGCGGCCAGCGCGTCGATGTTGCGCCGCGTCTGGGCCGCGGCGGCCGAGAAGGCTTGGGCCAGTTCAAAGGCAAGGGGCTGCGAACCCACCGGGTCCTGGTACTGCTCGCTGCTGCGCGCCAGGCTGCGGCCGTACCGGTCGCAGGCGGCGAAGATGCGCAGCGCGCGGCGAATGCTGCGCCGGCCCGCGAGGCCGGCGACCCCCGCCAGCAGCGGCTTGGCGGTGACCCGGAACTGCTGCAGGTCCCGGTCCAGCTGGCGTGCTTGCTCGGACGGGCTCACGCCCTCGTCTTCGCCGAACATGGTCGCGGTGGACACGTCGATCAGTGTCGACAGGCTGGCCAAGAGCGTGCGGGTGTCGTCGCGGATCGCGGCTCCGGTGTGCGTCGGCAGCACGACGATGGCCACGGTAGCCCCGATGACCGCGCCGAGCGCGGTCTCTTCTATCCGCAACATCAGCACGCCGAAAGAGAATTGGCCGAGCAGGCCGTACAGCAACGCCAGCATCGTGGTGATCCAGAAGGTCATCAGGCTGTAGGTGACCGTCATGAAATAGAAGGCGCAAAACAGGCACACGAAGATCCCGGCGAGCGCGGCCGTCTTGTCGCCGGCCAGCAGCGTGGCCACCAGCACACCGCAGGGCACGCCGAGCAAGGTGCCGAGCAGGCGCTGCCAGCCTTTGGTCAAGGTTTCGCCCCACGAGTTGGTGCCGGCGAAGATGACGAACGCGGCGATCACCGCCCAATACCAGCGAGCAGGCGACACCAGCTCGCCGGCGACGATCGCCAGCGACGCGGCGACGGCGACCTGAATGGCTTGCCGGGTGGTCGGCCGTAGGCCCTCGGGTGGTGCTTCGTCGACGGGCTCGTCCTCGGGTGCGGTGTCGGATGTCGGCGGCCGCTCGCTGTCCCCGCTTTCCAGGGTGGCCGCACCGCCGGCGGCCGCGCGGTCGACGATGGCCCGGACGTCGGAAGTCGCTGTGGCGGCGTTGATTATCGCCAGGGCGAGGCGGCGCACGGCGGCGCTACCCGGGTCGTCGCTCACCGGGGGTTGCTCGTCCAGCAGCCGCTGCGCTTGGCCGGCGGCCTGTCGAAGGCCGTCGGGCTCGGGTAGGCGGATGGCCCGCGCCAGCCGGGAGAGCGCGTCGACGAGCTCGACCCGGGTTTGGGTGGGTATGGCGCTCGGGGCCTCCGAAACCAGCGCCGCGGCCCGTCGGCCGGCCGTGGCCACCCATTCGATGGCCAACTCGGCGTCCAACAGCCAGGGGGCCAACTGTTCGGCGGTGACACCCGGCCACAGCAAGGCGGGGTCGGCCTTGTCCTCGATCTGGCTCTGCACCATCAGGGCGGTCTCGTTGAGTCGGAGGGTGCGGGCCCGCATGCGGCGCCGGCGTCGTTCATCGAGGCGGCCGGTACGCACGGCTTCCGCCGCGGTGTCGACCACGATCGCCATCCGCGCCCGCAATGCCCGGATGGTGGCCCGCAACACGCGCTCGGGCCGATCTGGCATGACGTAGGCGGTCATCACGAACGTGCACACGGTTCCGACCGCGACCGCCCCGATCATCCAGGGCAGCTCCGAGATGCGTGCCCGCAGATACAACGTGAAGAAGTAGGACATGAACGCGACCATGCCCAGCGCCCTGCCGCGCGCCCCGAAGCGGCGAATGTACGCCGCGCTGAACACGACCACCACGAACACCGCGTCGCTGACCACCTGGTGGGACGCGAGCACCGCGGCGGCCGTGATGGACACGGCGGCGGGCACGGGCAGCAGCGCCATGGTGATCCGCTGCTGGCGCGGGTCCGGCTCGTTGACGGATCGCGACGCGACCATGGTGATGACGACGCCCAGCAAGGCCACGGTCAGCGGCTGTCCCGTCGCCCTGGTCAGGACGTAAAGGGCCAGCAGCGAACAGCCGAGCGCGGCCGTCGTCCGAGTAGCCATCCGCAGCCGAAGCAGACCGGGATCGGAGCCGATCACCCAGTTGCGGGCTTGCTCGTAAAGGACAGCTGATCGCCGCGCCCCCCTTCTCGCCTGCCGGACCCATCATGGTTACCCGAACCGCGCCGCGGCGGCCAAGCTAGTCTTCGACATCGTGACAGCGCCGACGCGGGCGAAGCTGGCCGACGGCCGTGACCTGCTGTTCTTCGCGCTGCCCGGGCACCGTCCGGCGCCGGTCGAGGATCGTAGGCCGCTGCCGGCGCGCGACGGGCAGCAGACCGAGTTGCGGTTCGACCGGACAACGGGGCAGTGGGTGATCGTCGCGGCGCTGCGCCAAGACCGCACCTACAAGCCGCCGCCCGACCAGTGCCCGCTGTGCCCGGGGCCGACCGGGCTGACCAGCGAGGTGCCAGCCCCGGACTACGACGTCGTCGTGTTCGAGAACCGGTTCCCCAGCCTGTCCGGCACCGGGCCGGCCCTCGCGCCCGCCGGTTCCGGCTTCGTGTCCGCGCCAGGGCAGGGCCGCAGCGAGGTCATCTGTTTTTCCAGCGACCACACCGGCTCCTTCGCGGAGCTGAAACCGGCGCATGCCCGGCTGGTCATCGAGGCGTGGCGGCACCGCACCGGCGACCTGATGGCCGCGCCCGGTATCGAGCAGGTGTTCTGTTTCGAGAACCGCGGCGAGGAAATCGGCGTGACGTTGAACCACCCGCACGGCCAGATCTACGGCTATCCTTATCTGACGCCGCGAACCGCCGCCATGCTGGGGCAGGCGCGCGAGCATCGAATTCGCCACGGCACCAACCTCTTTGGCGAACTACTGGCCGACGAAGTAGCCGACGGCAGCCGAATCGTCGCGCGCGATGACCTGTTCACCGCGTTCGTGCCGTTCGCCGCGCGCTGGCCGGTCGAGGTGCACATCTACCCGAACAGGTTCGTGCGCAACATCATCGAACTCGACGAGAACGAACTGGACGGGTTCGCGCGGGTCTACCTGGACGTGCTGGGGCGGTTCGACCGGATGTATTCGTCACCGCTGCCCTACATTTCGGCTTTGCATCAATACGCCGACACCGACGCCCAGGCTGACGGGTACTTCCACGTCGAGTTGATGTCGATCCGGCGCAGCGCCACCAAGCTCAAGTACCTGGCCGCCTCCGAGTCGGCGATGGACGCGTTCATCAGCGATGTCACGCCCGAAAGCGTGGCCCGGCGACTCAGGGAATTGGGAGGCGAGCTCGGATGACGGTCCGGTACGGCGCGCCCGGGCGGATCAACCTGATCGGGGAGCACACCGACTACAACCTGGGGTTCGCGCTGCCGATCGCACTGCCGCAGCGCACGGTGGTGACGTTCACGCCCGAGCGCGGTGACGCGATCACCGTGGCCAGCGACCGCGCGGACGGGCCGGTGCGCATTCCGCTGGACACCGCTCCCGGCGGTGTGGCCGGCTGGGCCGCCTACGTGGCCGGGGTGATGTGGGCGCTGCGTCAGGCCGGCCACCCGCTGCCCGGCGGCGCGATGCGGATCACCAGCGACGTCGAGATGGGGTCGGGGCTGTCGTCGTCGGCGGCGCTGGAGTGCGCGGCGCTGGGCGCGATCGCGGCGGCCGCCGGTGTGCGCATCGACGCGAGAGAACAGGCGCGGCTCGCCCAGCGCGCCGAAAACGACTACGTCGGCGCCCCGACGGGTTTGCTCGACCAGCTGGCCTCGCTGTTCGGCCGGCCGGCGACGGCGCTGCTGATCGATTTCCGCGATCTCACCGTCGCGCCGGTGGCCTTCGACCCGGACGCCGCCGGTGTCGCGCTCCTGCTGATCGACTCCCGCGCCCGCCACACTCACGCCGGCGGCGACTATGCCGCGCGCCGCGCGTCGTGCGAGCGGGCGGCCGCGGATCTCGGGGCGTCGTCGCTGCGCGAGGTCGCCGACCGCGGGCCGTCCGCCGTCGGCGGGGTGCGCGACCCGGTCGACGCCCGCCGGGCCCGCCACGTGCTCAGCGAGAATCAACGTGTGCTCGATTGTGTTGCTGCGCTCAATGTTTCGGACTTTGTCGAGGCCGGGCGGATCTTCAGCGCCTCCCACGCGTCCATGCGTGACGATTTCGGGATCACCACCGAGCACATCGACCTGATCGCCGACATCGCGGTCCGGGCGGGCGCCCTGGGCGCGCGGATGACCGGCGGGGGGTTCGGCGGCTGTGTGATTGCGCTGGTGCCGGCCGACCGCACCGGCGCGGTCGACGATGCGGTGCGACGCGCGGTGGGCGACGCCGGTTTCGAGCAGCCGGTCATCACCCGAACCCGCGCCGCCGCCGGCGCGGGGCCGTGTGGGTGAACGAGACCAGCGCCTGCTCACCGCGCATCTGCGGGCGTCCGGCTCCGACGAGTAGCGGCTATCCGGCCGGGGTCAGCCGCACCGCTCCCAGGTGCATCCGGTCGACCGCCTCGGCGAACTCCTCGCGTGTCGGGATGCGTTGATCGCGGAACCTCAGTCCGATCATCCGCTGTGCGCGCTTGACGCCGTAGGACTCGGCGCAGCGCAGGAAGAGGTCGGACACGACGGCGCGGTCGCGGATGAGCTCGCCACGCATCGCGGTCGTCTTGCCGTCGTACACGACTGAAGCGGGCGCGCCATCGCGGAAGTTCTGCTTCCAGGGAGCTCCAGTCAATGCGTAGAGTTGGCCGTCAATCACGTGAGCGCTCAACGGAAGTGAGAACGGCCGGCCCGTTTTTCGCCCGGTGAAGCTCAGCACCATCAGCTGCTTGCGGGCGGGGCCGGCGAGCGGGGTGCGCAGCAGGAACCCCATCATCGGGTTGATGATGCGCAGCAACGCCGACGGGGGGTGCCCGGCGTCTATCGCATATGACTGCTCTGTCATCCGCTTACCGTAAAGCCAATCGGGTTCCTCGGTCAGGGGGTGATGGTGGTCTGGTCGTCGATGATGTTGGTGGCGTCCATCAACGGGCTTTGGTCGGCTTGCAGGCCGTCGGCGTTGAGTTGGAGCACGTAGACCGCGCCCTGGCTGGGAATCACCACCGTTTTCTGCGCGATGACGCGGGTGATGCCGTCCCGCTGGTACGTACCGCTGAGCTGCCACGCCTGGAAACCGCCGAGCGTGGACGCGACGCCGTCGCCGCTGCCCTGATATCCGGGCAGATTCTGCACCTCGCCCGGGGCGTACTGGATGAGCTTCGCCGGGTCGACGTTGCCGGAGAGCTTGGAGAACAGCGCCGAGATGGTGGGCGGATCGGCGGGGTTGCTGGGCTGGGTCAAGACGATGCCGCCATACGACGTGCCGGCGTTCTGGTTGATCTGCCAACCGGCGGGCACCGGCAGGTCGACGTTCGGGCCGGGATCGCCGTGATGAACGGGTGTCTCGGTGATGTTGTTGTCCTTGACGTAGTCGGCGATGGTGTATTTCGCTTTCGCGGCCGGTGCCGCGCTGGTCGCAGACGACGTCGTGGATGTCGACGTGGATGTGGTCGTCGAGGTCGACGATTGATTGCCGGATTTGTGATCATTGCCGCAACCAACGAGCGCCAAACTCAGCGCCACGGAAATGGTTGCTAGTGTCAAGTGTTTCATGAATCCAATCTCCCGAACATTGGGGCCGGTACCAGCGCCGGCCACGCCGAAATGACAGTAGCCGAAACGGCGTGCAACGTTGCCGATATCTTTTGGACTTTTTGGCGGACCGCGGCTGGCCCGCAAATCGTTACCTAATTCGTCTGGAAATCACCCACCCAATACACCGTTGTCCAGTAAGAGACAGGTATGCGGTCACGAAGGACCCTCGTCGCGCTTCTGGCGGCGTCGGTCGTCTTCATGGCGTTCATCGCCGCGGCGCCGCCCATTGCTTACGACGGTGAGCCCGCATTCGTGGCCAATCCGGTCGATCACGTCGCCACGCTCATCGGCACCGGGACGGGCGGGCAGACGGTGGGGGAGATCAACAACTTCCCCGGCGCCACTGTGCCGTTCGGAATGGTGCAGTACTCGCCGGACACCGTGGGCAACTATGCCGGCTACAACTACGACAACCCGCGCTCCACCGGGTTCAGCATGACCCACGCCTCGGTGGGCTGCGCCGCGTTCGGCGACATCTCAATGCTGCCGACCACCAACGGAATCGGCATGCAACCCTGGAACGCGTGGGAACGGATCGCCCACGACGACACCGAACAGGGTGTGCCGGGCTACTACGCGGTGCGGTTCCCGGGCACCGGGGTGAAGGCCGAACTCACCGCCACCACGCGCACGGGTGTCGGCCGATTCAGCTATCCACGCAACGGCCGCCCCGCCCTCTTCCACGTGCGCTCCGGCGCATCGCTGGCGGGCAACTCGCGCGCGACCATCCAGATCGGGGAGGACAACACCACGATCACCGGCTGGGCCACAGCGGCGGATTCTGCGGCAAAAACAACACCTACACGGTCTATTTCGCCATGAAGTTCAGCCAGCCGTTCACCTCTTACGGGGCGTGGGATGGCACTGCGGTTTACCCCGGTGGCCGCAGCGCGAATTCGCCGTACAGCGGTGGATACGTGGAGTTCCCGGCCGGAGCGGTGCTCGAGGTGCGGACCGCGATCTCCTACGTCGGCATCGACGGAGCGCGGGCGAACCTGGCGGCCGATGGTGCTGCGAGCTTCGACGACGTCCGCGGCGCCGCGTCGAGGACTTGGAATGCCACGCTGTCGCGCATCGCGGTTGCCGGCCGCAATGCCGACAATCTGGAGACGTTTTACACCTCCCTCTACCGATCGCTGTTGCATCCCAACACCTTCAACGACGCGGACGGACGCTACATCGGATTCGACGGCGCCGTGCACACCGTGGTCGCGGGGCACACGCAGTACGCCAACTTCTCCGACTGGGACACCTACCGGTGCCTGGCGGCTTTGCAGGCGCTGCTTTTTCCGGACCGAGCCAGCGATATGGCCCAATCGCTGGTGAACGACGCCGACCAGAGCGGAGCGCTGCCACGCTGGCCAGTGGCCAACGCCGCGACCGCGGAAATGAGCGGAGACAACGTGGTACCGCTCATCGTGAACTTCCACGCCTTCGGGGCCGTGGACTTCGACACCCAAGCGGCACTGCGCCACATGGTGAATGCTGCGAGGAAAGGCGGTGTCGGGCTTAACGGTTACGTCGAGCGACCGGGAATCGACACCTACCTGAAATTCGGCTACGCACCGTTCTCCTTCGAGTTCCGCACCGACGGCTGGATCGCCGACGCGTCGGTCACGCTCGAGTGGTCGGTCGACGACTTTGCCATCTCGCGGTTCGCCGAGTCGCTCGGTGACACGGCGACCGCAGCCGAATTCCAGCGCCGGTCGCAGTACTGGCAGAACCTGTTCAATCCGACCACCCGGTACATTTCGCCCCGCACTTGGACCACCTTCTTCCGCGCGGGCCCGGCGTTCGTGGTGTCCCCGTCGGACTTCGGCCAGGTCGGATTCGACGAGGGCAACGCCGCGCAGTACGTCTGGTGGGTGCCGCACAACGTGGGCGGCCTGGTGACCGCGCTCGGCGGCCGCGAGGCGGTGGCCGGGCGGCTCGATGCCTTCACCATGAAGCTCAACGTCGGTCCCAACGAGCCCTATCTGTGGGCCGGGAACGAGCCCGGCTTCGGGGTGCCGTGGCTGTACAACTACATCGGTCAACCGTGGAAGACGCAGCGCACGGTCGACCGGGTGCGCGGGCTGTTCGGACCGACGGCCGACGGGGAGCCGGGCAACGACGACCTGGGCGCACTGGCCAGCTGGTACGTCTGGGCGACCCTTGGCCTCTATCCGAGCACCCCGGGAACGCCGATCCTCACCGTGGGCGCACCGCTCTTCGATCGCGCCGTGATCGCGCTTCCCGGCGGCAAAGCCATTCGGATCTCCGCGCCGGGCGCATCCGGACCGCACCACCTCAAATACATCAGCGGCCTGCGCGTCGACGGCAGTGCCACCGATCACACGTCGTTGCCCGAGTCATTCATCCGCACCGGCGGAGACCTGACGTTCGCGCTCGCCGCCTATCCGGACAGGCGTTGGGGCACAGGCGAATCGTCTGCGCCCCCGTCGTTCGGTACGGGCAGTACGGCAGTAACCGTCAACGTCCCCGGCCCCATTGTCACGATCGCGCCGGGAAACACGGGCACGGTGAAACTCGACGCTCAACGGATGGTCGGTGATGCCGGCGGCTACACCGTCACCGGCACCGCCACGGACGCCGGGATCACCGTGACGCCCGCGGCGGGACAGTTCTCCTCCGAAGGGTCGGCGACCATCGACGTGCCCATCACCGTCGCACGATCAGTGTCCGACGAGTATTACTTGGTGTATTTGACCTCTGTGGTTGGCCAAAGCGCCCGCACGTCAACCATTCTCGTGGTTGTGCAATCCCCATCCGAGTGATTCTGCGGCGAACGCGTTAGATCATCTCGTTCTTGGTCAACCACCGCATCACCGGCCAACCGACGAACACGGGTAGCCAACAGGTGAGCACCCGATACAGCAGGACGGACGGCACGCCGATGGCCGCCGGCACGCCGAAGGCGGCCAGGCCACCGATCAGCGCCGCTTCGACGGCCCCGACGCCGCCGGGTGTCGGCGCGGCGGAGGCCAGCGTGCCGCCGACCATGGTGACCACGGTGACGGTGACGAACGTCGTGCCGCCACCGAAGGCTTCAACGCTGGCCCAAAGCGCCAGCGCCGCGCCGAGAGTCGTTCCGGCGCAACCGAGTAGGATCAGCGCCAGGCGCCGCGGCTCGCGGGCCAGCGTCGCCAGGTCGCTCGTCACCTCGTTCAACTTCGGGCGCACCTCGGTGGCCAGCCACCGCCGCAACTTCGGTACGAACAAGAAGGTGCCGACGATGCCCAGCGCCACGCCCCCGATCAAGTACAGCATCGTGGCGCTCGGCACGAAGTGCGAAAGGTGCATCGATGCGCCCGCGACCGCGCTGAAAAAGATCAGCAGCGCGAGGTGCACAATCACCTGCACGGCCTGCTGCAGCGCGACCGCCGCGGTGGCTCGCATCGCCGACAGGCCGCTCTTCTGCAGATACCGGGTGCTGAGCGCGAGCCCGCCGACGCCGGCGGGCGTGGTGGTCGCGGCAAAGGTGTTGGCCACCTGGACGACTGACAGCCGCCAGTAATTCACCGTCCCGTCGGTGCAGGCCCACAAGGCCGCGGCGGCCCCCACGTACGTCATGGCCGACACCGCCAGGCCGAGCAGCGCAAACCACCAGTTCGCGGTCCTCAGCTGGAAGAAGAACGTGGGCGCGGTGCTGATGAAGGGATACGCGACATAGACCAGCGCACCGAAGAGCACCAGCTGAATGATCTGGCCGCGGGTGAACCGGGTGATGGTCTGCGTTTTGATCTGGTCGGCCCCGGTTTGACGCTTCACCTCCGCGCGGGCGGCCGAGATGACGGCGCCGGCATCCGAGATCGACCTCCGAATGGCCCGTGGCACGGCCACTTTCGTCAATCGACGCGACGCGCTCAAGATGGTGTCCGTGTCGAACGCGTCAATCGCCGCGGCCACCGCCGATTTGGGGTCGTACAGGGCCGAGGTCGTCACCAGCAGCTGGGCGATATCGGATTGGAGTTGGGCATCGGTGGCGCCGTATTCGGCGCTGTGGAAGCCGCCGAAGAGCACGGCGCCGTCGTCGACGGTGATTTCGTTGGCGCGCAGGTCGCCGTGCGCGATCTGCTGGTCATTGAGGATCCGCAGCGATTGCCACACCCGGTCCACCGGCGTCGAGTGTGCGCACCGGTTGAGGAGCAGGCCATGGGGTGGCTTGTGCGAGTAGAGAATCCAGCCCCGGTCGAGGGTGGCGACGGCGATCGTCGAGGTGTTGGCCAGATTCACCTGCCCGATCGCGATCGTCATCAGCGCGCGATGCTCGACGGCGCGGCGCATGGAGGTCACCAGGGGCCCGGTCTCGGTGTCGCGCAGCCGCACCTTTATCCAGAGTTGGCGCAGCGCGCCGCCGCTGCGTTGATGCGGGCCGTACAACTCGACGACCGCTTCGCCGTCGGGCTCTTCGCATCCGGCCAGGAGGACGAGCGGGCCGCGACCCGCCGGCCGGACCACGGTGAGCCGGGAGACGACGAACCCGCGCTTGGCCATCGCGCGCACGGCGGCCTCCAGGGGCACCTCGAGCGCGGGGGTGCCGACCACGAGGACCACCAGGGAGCCGACGAGCCAGCCGACCGCCAGGCCCAACAGGGCGCGGGCCGGCACGATGGCGCTGACCACGAGGTGGATCGGCACGAAGGCCAGCAGCAGCGCCCACCACCAATGCCGCCAGCGCGCGGGCAGCCACGGCCCCGAGACGGTCAGCACCGCCGCCAGCATGCCGATCCAGCGCGGGTCGTCGAGGAACTGGCCCAGCACGGTCTGCAGGCGTTCGGACAGGTCGAAGTGCCAGCGGGGCGCCGAAAATCCGTTGCCGCCAACCGACAGCGGCAGCGCCGCGAGCAGCGCGGCGGCCGCGTACGCGCCGAGCAGTTTCCACTGCCGGCCGACGACCAGGCCGATCAAGATCATGAACGGCAGGGCCAGGATCGCGATTCCGTACGCGAGGTACACCAGATCGGCCTGTCTGGGGGAGAGCACCCCGACGATCTGCGAGATGGACTTTTCCAGTGCGTCCCACTGCGGGCGGGTGATCAGTGAACTCGTGATCACCGCCGCGAGGAGGGTCGCGCTCGCGCCGAGCCGCAGGATGTCGTTGGTGCGCCTGGTCAGCGGCTGCAGCAGGCTGCCGGAAACGCTGATCTCGCGCCCGTCGACTCGCATGGTGTAACGATCCTTCGGATCCGTTCGGCGCCGCTGACCAATCCGCTCGCCGGCTCGCCGACAACTTAACGCCGATATCCGGTTCCGCGACAGTTCCCACCCACCCGGCGCGCGTAGGGTCGTGTACGTAGGCGAGCTAGCGAATCGGAGGGCGTGGGCGTGGGGAGAACCGACAACGACAGCTGGGAGATCACCGAGAGCGTGGGGGCGACGGCGCTGGGTGTGGCCTCCGCCCGGGCGGCCGAAACGCGAAGCGAGAATCCCTTGATCCAGGATCCGTTCGCGCAGGTCTTCCTCGACGCCGCCGGCGACGGGGTGTGGAACTGGCACTCGGCCCCGCAGCTGCCGGACGAACTCATCGAGGCAGAACCCGAGTTGCCGCTGCAGATGCGGGCGATGGTCGGCTACATGGCCTCGCGGACAGCCTTTTTCGACGAGTTCTTCCTCGCCGCTACGCGCGCCGGCATCCGGCAGGCGGTGATCCTGGCGGCGGGCCTGGACGCGCGGGCATGGCGGCTGCCCTGGCCGGACGGCACGACGGTCTACGAGTTGGACCAGCCCCGGGTCCTGGACTTCAAATTGTCAACGCTGGCCGAACACGGGGCGCAGCCCGCGTGCAACCGGATCGCCGTCCCGGTGGACCTGCGCCATGATTGGCCGACGGCGTTGCGGCAGGCCGGATTTGACCCATCGGCGCCCAGCGTGTGGTCGGCCGAGGGGCTGATGCCGTATCTGCCGGCCGCCGCCCAGGAGTTGCTGTTCGACCGCGTGCACGGGCTCACCGCCCCCGGCAGCCGGGTGGCCGTGGAGGCGCTGGGACCGAAGTTCTGTGACCCGGAGTTCCGCGCGAAGCGTCGTGAGCGGATGGACCGGGTCCGCGCGCTGATGGCGCGGGTGGCCCCGGACCGAGAGATGCCGAGGACCGACGAGCTGTGGTACTTCGAGGAGCGCGAGGACGTCGGCGACTGGTTCCGCCGCCACGGCTGGAGCGTGACGGTCACCCCGTCCGACGAGCTGATGGCCGGCTACGACCGCGCGGCGCCCATAGAGGTCGAGGACGCCGTGCCGGGAAATCTGTTCGTGGCGGCCGAGCGGGCGGGTAGCTAGCCGCCCTCTGCTTCCGAGTCCTGGCGGTGGCCGGCGCGCCACTTCCGGTATCCGCGCCGCGCCGCGAACGCGCCGACAATGGCGGTGATGCACCACACCGCGATCGCCGCGTACGCCAACGGCGACGACCGGTTCCCGATCGAGGCGCCCAGCGCGGTGTACACGAACGCGCGCGGCGCGGAACCGACGAACGCGCCGATAGCCATCTGCCACAACGGGACTCCGAACGCCCCGAACGCATAGGAGGCGAGCGCGTCGGAGATGCCCGGGACGAAGCGCTGGCCGACGACCGCCCACAGCCCGCGGCGTTCGATCAACGCGTCGATGCGATCGGTCCGTTTCGGCCCCAGCAGCGCCCGCGCGCTGTCCCGGCCGGCCCGGCGACCGATGAGGCTCGCGACGACCGCGGTACCCACCGTCGCGCCCAGCGTCACGAAGACGCCGAGCACCGGGCCGAACAGCAGCCCGCTGGCCGCGGCCAGAATCGCGCCCGGCACGAACAACGCGCCGAGGACGGCCGACACCGCGACGTAGGTCACCGGCGCCGCCGGACCCGTCGCCGAGACCACGCGCCGCAGCTCCTCGACGTTGATCACTCGTGCGACGGCCACCAGATAAAACAGCACGAGGAGGAACACGACGAACACGGCGAGCCGTACGATGTGCGTTCGCCGGGACGCGGGTTCCGAGGTTGAGTCGTCGCTGTTGTCCATGCCGACCGCGATTCTTCCGCATCGGCGCCCGGTTCACTCCACTCGGCGTCGTGGCAAAGACGTCACGGCGTGTGCGCGGTCGCCGTAGAGTGCCACACATCAGGGGGTGGAACACCTGTGAGAGGCCTTTCCCGATGACCGAGCAGCCTGAGTCGGCGCGGTGCAAGCGGATTGTTGTCTGCCTTGACGGCACTGCCAACCAAATCGGAGCCGGGAATCTCACCAATGTTGCCGAGTTCTTCGAGATGTTGGAGAAGGACGATCCGGCCAGCCAGCTCGCCTACTATGACCCCGGTGTCGGCACACTGGCGCCGGCGTCGGCGCATTTTTCGCTGTCTCGCACCATGGACTTGCTGTTCGAGAAGGCATTCGGCATGGGCTTGAAAGACAATGTGGCACAGGCCTAATGGGTCCCGACGCGCTGGTGCATCCGAGCGTGCTTGTGCGCCGTCGCGACCACCCGGGCTACCTGCCGAACCTGACCGACGTAGAGCAACGGCTCAGCGCCGACCGGACCGATTGGACATCTCCCGCGATGTAAAGGAGCAAACGCCATGGCACTCAGTTCGCTGACCGAGCTGGACCAGTACAAAGCCGCGCCATTTCCGCCCGGCTATCCCGATACCACGCGAACGTTCTACAGTCCGGTCGACCACGTACACGAGGCGCTCAACGCATTGTTGACGTCGGCCAACAAGAGCATCGTCGTGGCGATGTACGGCTACGATGACCCGGAGCTGAATTTGGTGCTGCAGTCAGCGCTGAACGACGAAAAGACTTATGTACAAATGAGTCTCGACTCCACTCAAGCCGCAGGGAAGTCCGAGCACGCTCTGCTGGCCCCGTGGCTCAATGGCAAGATCGGCAACAGCATAGCGATCGGTCACAGCGAGAAGTCGGCGATCATGCACTTGAAGATGGTGCTCATCGACGGCGTCGACGTCATCACCGGTTCGACCAACTGGTCCACCGGCGGAGAATCCAAGCAGGACAATCAACTCACCGTGATCCGAGACCCGTATGTGTGCGCGGAAGCCCGCTCGCGGATCGACATCATCCACGACGGCATGCTCAAGCAGATGGCCGCAAACGCTCGATCCGTTGCCGCACCCCAGGGCGGCCCGGCCGCTACCTGAACGACCGCAGCCGTTGCGCCAATCCGGTTGCCCGCACGGCACGGCGCTCGATCGCGGCCCGCACCGAGGCCTCGGAACCGGCAACCCGAACCTTGACCTTCGCTCGTGTCACGGCCGTGTAGAACAATTCGCGCGTCAGCAGCCGCGAATCCTCGGGCGGCATGAGCACCGTCACCTCGTCCGCCTGGCTGCCCTGACTCTTATGGATCGTCATGGCGTGCATGGTCTCAACGTCGGTGAGCCGGCTGGTCGCGAAGCCCAACGTTCCGGTGGCGCCGGCGATGACGGCCCGCAGCCCCTCGTTGCCGACCACGACCACTCCGGTGTCCCCGTTATAGACCTTGAGCCCATAGTCGTTGGCCGTCACCAACACTGGTCGACCGGCGTACCACGCCGACGACACCGGCTGACCCGTCTCCTCCGAAAGCCAGCGCTCCACCTGCCGGTTCCAGTGCGACACCCCGTACGGCCCCCGCCGGTGCGCGCACAACAAGCGGTGCTCGTCGAGCGTCGCCAACGCCGCCCCGGTGGCGCCGAGCACCGCGGCCTGCCGCACCCGCAGCGCGTGCGGAACCAGCACCGCACGCAGCCGGTCGGTTGGCCCGTCGGAGTCGAGCCACTCGATATGTTCGCCGCCGGCCCGCAGCAACCCCGTCACGCGGTCCGCGTCGCCGATCCGGATCGCTTCGGCCAGCGCACCGATCGATTCGCCGAATCGATGCGGTGTGCGCAGCGCGGCCACCCGCACGTCGTCGCGGGCGGTCAGGCCGTCCACCAGATCGGCCAGCACCGCACCGGCTTCCACCGAGGCCAGCTGGTCGGGATCGCCCACCAGGATCAGCCGCGTATCGGGGCGCACCGCCTCCAGCAGCCGGGCCATCATCGTCAGCGACACCATCGACGTCTCGTCCACGACGATGACGTCGTGCGGCAGCCGGTTGCCGCGATTGTGCTTGAACCGCACAGACGTATCCGGGCGCGAACCCAGCAGCCGATGCAGCGTCGTCGCCTGCAAGCCGCCCAGCCGGGCCCGGTCCGCCGCGTCCAGCCTGCGCACCTCGGCGGCCACCGCCTCCGCGAGCCGCGCCGCCGCCTTGCCGGTCGGCGCGGCCAGCGCGATCCGCAACCGCGGGAGACCGCCGAGCTCCGCCTGCCCGACCAGCAAGGCCAGCAGCCGCGCCACCGTGGTGGTCTTGCCGGTCCCGGGCCCACCCGTCAGCACGGTAACCGCTTGCGAGACCGCAATTTCGGCGGCCGCGCGCTGCTCGTCATATCCCGGCGGGAAGAGCCGCTCGACAGCGGGCACATCGCCCCTTGCCCCGGGCACGGACAGCGCGAGCAGGTCGGCGCACACCTGCTCTTCCTCGAGCCAGTACCGGTCCAGGTACAACAGATCGCCGAACAGCCGCAGCACCGGAGGCGCGCCGAGCAGCGGACTGGCCCGCACGGCGGCCATCCACTCGCCCGTGTCGGGCCACGGCAGTTCCGCCATGTCGAGTTGCGCTTGGACCGTCCGTCGGACAACCCGCAGGTCCACGCACACCGAACCACCCCGCAGCGCACGCACCAGCAGCGCGACCGCCAGCGCCACCCGCTCGTCGGGCTCACCGGCGAGCGCCGCAAGCCGCTGCGCCACATGGACATCGGCGGCCTCGAAGACACCGGCATCGGTGTACGTCCGCAGCAAGCCCTCGGCGGCGATCGCCTCCAGCGTCACGCGACCGCCCTCCCGTCGAGCAGGTCCGACAACTCGGCTATCAACGACGAGGGCGGCCGCCAGCTGAACACCCCCGACGGGTGCCCGTCAACCATGGGTGTGGCCGCCCCGCACATCCCGCGCACGAACAGGTAGAGGACGCCGCCAAGCTGCCGTTCCGGGTCGTAATCCGGGACTCGCCACCGCAAGAACCGGTGCAGCACAACGCTGTACAGCAGCGCCTGCAGCGGGTAATCCGAGTGCAACATCGCCTCGACCAGACGCGGCCGGTCGTAATCGGCGGACGTCAACGGCCGGTCGGGATCGCCGAGCCAGTTGGTCTTGTAATCGACCACCAGATAGCGATGCGCCGTGCCGTCGGGCACCCGCAGCACGGCATCGACCGAGCCGGTGAGGTAGCCGCGCAACGGCTGGTCACCAAGGGGGTGGCTCATCAACCGGGCGGCATAGGATGCCAGCGCGTCATCGGCCGGTAGGTGCGCGCGCAGCAACGACCCCATATCCGCCAGCCGGATCTCGGGCGCGGCCGAGCGCAGATCGCCACCGGCCAGCGGGAACTCGAAGTCCAACTCGCGCAGTCGATCCGGGAGGCCGATCTGGCGCAGCGTCAGGTCGCCGGCCAGCGGGCCCAACGGTGTCTCGTGCATCGGCACCATCGCCGCCGCCAGCACGTCCGGGGCCACGTCGACCGGCCACCACACCGAGTGGCTGCGGATGTGCGACTCCAACTCGGCGGCCAGGCCGGTGGCCAGCGGGTCGGCGGTCTCCAGCACGGCGTGCACCAGCGTGCCGAACTGCGCGCCCATCGGCAGGTCGGCCATCGGGGATGGCACTTCCGGCCCGGATGCGGCCTGGGCCAACGGAATATCGCCGGCTTCGTCATCCAATTCGGTGACCTCCGGCTCGCTGCTCACCCCGGTGGACTCCGCCACGCGGATGAGACCGGAGTAGGAGGTGCGCCGCCAGCCCGTGTCGATGCTGCGGTGAAAGTGGCGGCTGTCGAGGCTGGACGGCACCGGCGCGGGCGCCAACGCCGGGGCCGCGACGACCACCGACTCCTCGATCACCGGGCCGCCCGCGGCCTCCCATTCCCGCAACCGGGCCATCGCGTCCTCGTCGGAGATCTTCGCGGGTACACATTCGTCGGGCACGGAGAACTCGCCGGGCCGGCGGCCACGCAGTAGCCGGGACAGGCCGCCATTGGGTTCGTAGTAGGCCGCCGACCACCACGCCACCACTTGCGACTGCGCCCTTGTCAATGCGACGTATGTCAACCGGCTGGCGTCGCCGGCATCCTCGCTGCGTCCCAGCGCTTCAACCGTTGGGAAGTCGGGACTGTCCTTGCCGCCGACGTGCAGGCAGCGCCCCTCGCCGTCGTGGAACAGCACGATGTCGCGTTTCCGGATGCTGCGGTTGAATGCGAACGGCAGGTACACGATCGGATACTGCAGGCCCTTGCTCACGTAGACCGTCATGATCTGCACGGCGGCGGCGTCGCTATCGAGTCGCCGGTTGCGTTCCATTGCGCCGCTGCGTTCGTCACGCTGCCTGCGCAGCCAGTCGCGGAGCGCGGGCAGGCTGTACCGCTCGCGGTGAGCGACATCTTGCAGCAACTGCGTGATGTGCGCCAGGTCGGTCATGTGCCGCTCACCGCCCTGCCAGGACAGCACGCGATCACCCATGCCCGAAAGCTGCGCGGCCTCGAAGATGGCCGCGACGCCCCGTTCACGCGCGTGGCCGGCCCATTCGCGCAATGTTTCCGCGATCCGGTCGGTCAGCGCGTCACCACCGGCCGCCAGCGATTCCGCGGTCTCGCCGAAGAACATGGTCGCCGCCGCGGCGCGCACCATCCCGGGACGGTGCGGTTGGTCGAATGCCTCCAGCAGACACAGCCAGTCGTCGGCGGCGTCCGAGGTGAACACGTCGGTGTTCCCGGTGTAAACCGCCGGAACGCCCGCGTCACACAGCGCCCTGAAGCAAGCGCCGGCGTCCTCATGCCTCTCCACGATGACGGCTATGTCGCGGGCCTGCAGGGGCTTTCCGTCGAACGTCGCGGCGTTGGCCAGCAGCGCGCGGATGTCGGCGGCGAGGTCGGCGCCGATGTGGTCGCGCAGATCGTCGATCGGCATGTTCGCCAGGCCCTTGCGCCCCAACACCGTTCGTTGTACCACGCGCAACCGGAACGGATCGTTTCGCGGCGCACCGGCGAGCCGGTTACCTTGGTGGTACGCGTCGACGTCGTTCACCACGATCGTGGGGTTACCGAGTTGGGCGCCCCGTAACACCACCTGCAGCCGCTCGACGAGTGCGGAATCGCTGCGCCAGTTGATGCCCAACGTCTTCTTCTCGCCCGCGGTTTCGGCCGCCCGCAGATACGTCTCGATGTCGCCACCACGGAATGCGTAGATCGCCTGCTTCGGATCGCCGATCAGGACGACCGTGGATCGACCGCTGAACGCGCGGTCGATCACCTGCCATTGCACCGGGTCGGTGTCCTGGAACTCGTCGACCATGACGATCGGCCAGCGTTGATGCATGCGCACCCGGGCCGGGGAATCGTCGGTGGCCAACGCGTCGGCGAGCCGGCTCAACAGGTCGTCGTATCCGAGGACGCCGAGGCGCCGCTTGCGGGTGTCCAATTCGGCGAGAACGTCTTTCGCGAATGTGACGCAGACGGCGGCCCGAGAACCGGGTTCGGGGTCGCGGGGCCGCAGGTGCGTCGACGGGTTGTTGGCCACTTCGCGCGCCAGCCGCAGCGCCTCGCGGTAGCCCAGCGCCGGATCTTCGCGCTCCTGCCCGAAGTGGGCAAGGTACAGGTCATCGACGATCTCGACGACCAGCTCGTCGAGGCTCTCCAAAAGCGTGACGTTCGCGGCGGTGTCGCCGGCCACGCCGAGCGACTTCAACACCAGCTGGCAGAACTGGTGCGTGGTGGCGATGGTCGCAGCGTCGAAGCCGGCCAGCGCATCGCGGAGTCGCTGCCTGCGGATCGCGCGCTGGTTGTCGGTGCCGTCGAGCAGATACCTCACCAACTGGTTGTCGCCGCAAGCCGACGGATCGTCGAAAGCCGCGACCGCGTCGACCATTTGGCCGCGGACACGCTCGCGCAGCTCCTGGCTGGCGGCCCGGCTGAACGTGATGAGCAACATCTGGTCGAGCGTCGCCTCACCGTCGGCGAGGTAGCGGGCCACCAGGCCGGCCAGCGCGAAGGTCTTGCCGGTTCCCGCGCTGGCCTCCAGCACCGTGGTGGAGCGCTCGGCCGGCAGTGGGCCAAGAAGGTCGAAGCGCTCCATCTACGTCGGCTCCCTCTGTGCGCGCAGCATCGGCAGCCAGAGCCGGGTGGCAAACGCGCCGAGCCGGCCGTCTTCGCCGTCGCATTCCTCGCCCGGTCGCACGGGCTGCATGAGGTCGGCCAGCCGCGCGTTCTTGCCCCAGGCCCGCACCTGGGCCGGCTCCTCGTCCTCCCACTTCCACCGGTATTGCGCCTCGCGCAGCGGATCTTCGCCGCAGTGCCGCGCGGCCGCCCAGGCATAGGACGTCTTGATGGGCAACGGAATCGGCTCCCGGCGCCCCGCGTCGTAGATCGCGACCAGCTCGCGTAGCACCGCTGAGGCGTCCTCCTGTGGCCGCCCCAGCCCCTCCACCCGCGGGGTGGTGCCCCTCTTGAGGCGGCCGATGCACAACGCCGACCAGTCGCGGCCCGGGTCGTGAGCGATCAACGCCAGCAACGGAATCCACGACTCGAGCAGGTGCTTGCCGTCCAGCTTGGAGTATGTCACCGACACCAGCCGCTCCCCGTACACCGGCGACACCGTACCCGTGAGGCGTCGCCCGGAACCGAGATCGATGTCGACGTCGTACGCCCGGGCGTCGGCCCGGCGGTGCTGCTGTGCCGCGACCGCCAAAAGGGCTGCCTGATCGCGGATCTCCGTTGCCCTGCGCCACCCCAGTTGGCCCGGGGGCAGCGTGCCCCGGCGCCACTCGGCCTGCCGGGCGTCGTCCGGCGTCCACCCGCGCAGGATGTCGCCCAGCATCCGGTCGCCGACCGTCCACTCCTCGAGGCCGTCGAGGTCGACGGGCATGGCGTCTTGCACGCCGTCGACGTCCCGCGGCAGCGTGAACTCCAAGGCGCGGAAGAAACCCTTGACCGGGTCCTTGAAGAAGGCGATGAGGTCGGCGAGGATCACGTCGTCGGCCGGTGGCGGCGGCAGCGGTCCCGAAATGAACCTGGGCGCTTCGCCGCGCTCGCCCGTGGCCACCCGCGCCGCCCGCAGCACGGTCGGGTCGAAGCTGAAGGGAACTTCCGGCACCAGCTTTCCCGGGATGACGTTGCGGACGTCGAACGGCTGCAACGGATGCTCGACAACGACGCGGCCGCGGATCTTGTCCGTCTTTTCGCTCGACACAGTCATGTCCAGCGTGTCCAGGAGTTCGGCCAGCGGCACCGCCGGCGGGCGCGGCTGACCCGAGTACTCGTTGGCGCCGGTGTAGGTGATCACCAGCTTTTCGGTGGCCGCGCCGATGGCGTCGAGCAGCAATTGCCGATCCTCGGAACGGATGTCGCGTTCACCGGTCATCGGGTCGCGGGCCAGCGCGTCGTCGCCGTCGACGACACCGAGCCGGGGGAACACCCCATCGTCGAGGCCCACCAGGCACACCACCCGGTGCGGCACCGAGCGCATCGGGACCATGGTGCACACCGTCAGCGTGCCGGTGCGAAAGTTGGCCCGCGTCGGGCGCCCGGCGAGGCGTCCATCGAGCAGTGCCCGGATGTCGGGCAGTCGCAGCAGCGTGTCCGCCCGCGGCCCGGCGTCGGCCAAGGTCGAAGTGAACTCCCGTCGCATCTGGCTGGTCTGCCACAGGTCCGAGTCGTCGACGCGCGTCAACAGCTCGATGCCGTCGGCCAGCGCGGCCAGCCAGTCACGCAACGGCCGCGCGCCGGTGAGTGAGTCGACCACGTGTTGCAGCCGGGACACGAATTCGGCGAACTGGCCCGCCAATTGGACGCGGTTGCTGCTGACATCGTCGAGAGGCAACGTCGCGTCGATCCAGGCGTGCGAGTCGTCGGACATCGCGACGCCGGCCAGCACCCGGTCGATGCCGAAACGCCAAGTGTTGTGGACGAAGTCGACGTGGTACGGCCGGCGGTGCTCCTGATCGAATCCCCACCGGATGTTCGCCTGCCGGACCCAGCGGGTGATGGCCTCCAGATCGTCATCGGTGAAGCCGAAGCGGGCGCGCACCGGCGCGGCCTGGGCGAAGTCGAGCACCTCGCTGGCGGTCACCCGGCTGCCGGCCAGCGCCAGCAACTGCGAGGCGACCCCGAGTAGCGGATTGGTTTGCAGCGGTGAGCGGTCTGCGAGCCGCACTCGCAATCGGTGCGCGGGATGCGCGCCATGGACCACGTCGCCGAGCCCGAAGTCGGCGACGATCAGCGGCGCATACGTCTCGATGTCCGGACACATCACCAGGATGTCGCGCGGCTCCAGCGTCGGGTCGTCCTGCAGCAGGCCGAGCAGCACTTCGCGCAGCACGTCGACCTGGCGCGCCGGCCCGTGGCAGTTGTGTACCTGCACGGAGCGGTCGTCGGCGGCGAGGGTACGCCCTTGCGGCCGAACGGCATTCGCGGCGATGTCGGACTGCAGCCAGCCGAGCAGGGTGCTGGGACGCCCCGGCTCGGGGAGATGTTCGTCGGTCTGCGGATCGGCGGGCAGGCCGCGCTGCAGTTCGCGAAGGTCGCGCCCGAGCGTCGCCAGCAGCGGATGGCCCACGATGCGGTGGCCGGTGTCCGCGCGGCGCGGGATCGCGCCGCGGGCGCCGGCCAGCGCGCGCCACAGTTGGTCGCTGGGATGCGGCAGCCACAGGTGCAGGTCGTGGTGGACGGACAACGCGTCCAGCAACTCCACATCGGTGCACGCCAACCGCGTGTGTCCGAACAGCGACACCCGCGCCGGCAGGTCGGCCCGGCCTTCGCGCAGCCGGGTCACCGTCTTCTGATGCCGGAGGTGCGGGGGATCGGCGGGCACGGCGGCCACCAGCGCCCGCCAGAGCTCCGGCTGCCAGGCCAGGTCGGAGTCGAGGTCACCCGGGTCGCCCGCCAGCCAATCGGCGAGCAGCCGCGGACGCTGCCTGGCATACGAGGCGAACAAGCCGGCCAGCCGGCGCGCCACCGAGTAGCGGCGCCCGCGGCGCAGTTCGGCCTCTGTCTCCGTCGGCGCGAAGTGACCCAAATGCGTTGCCAGGGTGCGACACCACGGCTCGTCCAGCGCGCAGTCGATCACTTGGAGCAGCGGCCAGGCCATTGCGTCCGGTGACCATGGATCCTCGTCGGCCGTGCCGGTGAGTTCGGCGATCAGGGAGCCGGGACTCCGGAACGCCACACCGGCGCACACCCCGTCGCCGCCCCGGGCGCGACCGAGCACATGCGACAACCGCTGACTGAGCCAGCGTTCGACGCCGCGCGCCGGCACCAGAACCAGTTCTTCGGCGAACGGGTCGGTCAGCGGGTTGGCCAGCAGGGCGCCGAGACCGTCGGCAAGGAGATCGGTGCGTTCGGCACGGTGGAGATGGAGCGCCATTGCGGTGCAACGATAGACCCCAGCACCGACACCGGGAGGCAGGATGGCCCTCTTTCACTACACGATCAGTGGGTAAGCCGAAGTCGCAACCGACAGTCGTGATCGTGCTCTGTCTTGGTCCATCACGGGCGGTGGTGACCCACCGCCCGCCGCGGTAACGACGAAAGTCCCTCCACCCGTCGGCTCCGCTGTGCCAGGCTGAAACCATGGCCGGCGTCGCGGATGCCATCGGGTGGGCGAGTAGGCAGATCGCGGACCGGGTGCCCAAGGCGGACCTGGATCAGCGCGACCCGGACTTCATCCGAGACCAGCTGCCGGGCACCTGGCTGGTGGCGTCGTTGTATTTCCGGGCCGACGTCCGCGGACTCGACCGCATCCCACCGCACGGACCGGTGCTCCTGGTCGGCAACCACAGCGGCGGCAACGTCCCGCCCGACACCTTCGTCTTCACCTTGGCGTTCTGCTCGTACTTCGGGGTGGAGCGCCCGTTTTATCAACTCGCGCACAACCTGGTCACTCTTTACCCACCGCTGCGCTGGCTGCGCAAGTTCGGCACCGTGGCCGCCAGCCCCGAAAACGCCCGTCTGGCACTCGAATCCGGTGCCGCCGTGTTGGTGTATCCGGGTGGCGATTACGAGGTTTATCGGCCGTCGTGGCAGCGGCACGTCGTCGACTTCGGCGGCCGCAAAGGCTTCGTGCGGCTCGCCCGCGAGATCGGCGTGCCGATCGTGCCCGTGGCCAGCGTCGGCGGCCAGGAGACGGCGTTGTTCCTCGGACGCGCCGAGTGGCTGGCCAAACTGCTGATGCTCGATAAGGTGATTCCGGCTCAAGAGTGTGCCCATCTCGCTGGCAATGCCATGGGGGCTGAACGTCGGCGACCTGCTGGGGCATATCCCGCTGCCCTCCAAGATCGTCATCGAGGTGCAGGAGCCGATCAAGGTGCACGACGACGACCAGGCGGTGTACGACGAAGTGATCGCCAGCTTGCAGGCCGGCGTCAATCGGCTCGCCGTCGAACGTCGATTCCCGGTGATCGGCTGATGCGCGTCGAACGCCGGACCATCGTCAACGCGGATCGCGACACCGTGTGGAAGGTGCTCAGCGATCCGGATCGCTACCGCTCCTTCCTGCCTCACCTGGAGCGCTGGGAGACGCTGACGGAAGGCCCGGCGCGGCTGGGCGCCCGCTACACCGTGTTGTGGAAGATAGGCTCGATCCCGGTGGGGGGTGTCACCGAGGTGGTGGAGTTCGACAGGGCGCGCGATCTGGCCTGGATCAACATCACCGGTGTGACCCAGCGCGGCCGGTTCCGGTTGCGCGACGCCGGGCCGGGTCGAACCGCCGTGACGTTCCGGCTTGCCTACTAGCTCGGAAGGCGGGCTGCTCGGCTTGATCGCCGACCGTGTTGCGGCGTTCTGGGTCGGCCGCTCACTGGACGAGAGCCTGAAAAACCTTCGCCGCCTTGTCGAGTCGTAAGCTGCGCCTGGCCTACTTGGCGAGCGTGAACTGGTTGACGTCGATGTAGCCGTCCCGGAATGCCTTGGCGCAACCGGTCAGATACCTCATGTATCGCTGGTAAACCTCTTCGGACTGGATCGCGATCGCCTCGCTCCGGTGTGCCTGAAGCGCCGCGGCCCAAAGGTCGAGCGTCCGGGCGTAGTGCGGCTGCAGCGACTGCCTGCGGGCCATGTTGAAACCCATCTTCGACGCGTGGAATTCCACCATCTCGATCGGCGGCAACTGGCCGCCCGGGAAGATCTCGCTGGCGATGAAGTCGTTGAAGCTGGTCTGCTCTTCCGTCATGGGCAGGCCGCGTTCGAGGATCTGCTCCGGGGTCAGCATGGTGATCGTGTGCAGCAGCATCACCCCGTCGTCGGGCAGGACGCGGTGGGCCGTCTCGAAGAAATCGTCGTAGCGGTCATATCCGAAGTGCTCGAACGCGCCGATGGAAACGATCCGGTCGACGGGCTCGTCGAACTGTTCCCAGCCCTGCAGCAGCACCCGCCTGCTGCGCGCGGTGGTCATCGCGTCGAACATCTTCTGCACGTGCGCGGCCTGGTGCTCGGACAACGTCAAGCCGATGACGTTGACGTCGTACTTCTCGATCGCGCGGCGCATCGTGCCGCCCCAGCCGCAGCCGACATCCAGCAGCGTCATCCCGGGCCGCAGCCCCAGCTTGCCCAGCGCCAGGTCCATTTTGCGGAGCTGCGCCTCTTCCAGCGGGATATCTCGCATGCGATCGAAGTACGCGCAGCTGTAGGTCATGGTGGGGTCGAGGAACAGCCGGAAAAAGTCATCGGACAGGTCGTAATGCGCCTGGACTTCCTCGAAGTGTGGCGTCAGCTTTTCTGTCATGCCGGCTCTGCGCCTTTCCGAACCGCGGAGACCATTCAGCTGGTTCACGAGCGAGCGGCTCAGCCGGTTCACCATAGCTTCCCGTCACTGCCGGAATCGAACTTCAGCGGGCGTGTCCGGGGAATTCGGATGACGATACCCCCGTTTACCCGGAGTTAGCTAGACCCAGAGGAGGCACACATGGAGGCTTGGGACGCGATCCGCGCCCGGCGCAATGTCCGCGAATACACGCCGGAGCCGGTCTCCGAAGACGACCTGAACCGCATCGCCGAGGCAGGGTGGCGCGCGCCGTCGGCGAAGAACCGACAGCCGTGGGACTTCGTGATCCTCACCGACCGGGCGCAGCTGCAAGAGCTGTCGACCGTCTGGCAGGGCGCAGGGCACATCGCCGCCGCCGCGGCCGCGATTGCGATCGTCGTGCCTGTGCCGCCCGACGAGCGCAGGGTGGTCACCGACAACTACGACGTCGGGCAGGCCACGATGGCGATGATGATCGCGGCGACGGACCTGGGAATCGGGACCGGGCATTCGTCGGTGGGGGACCAGGAGAAGGCGCGCGCCATCCTGGGTGTCCCCGAGGACCGGCTGGTGGCTTTCCTGCTCGGCGTCGGGTATCCCGCCGATCGTCCGCTCACCCCGATCCGCAAACCGAATCGGCGGCCCTTCTCCGAGGTCGTCCACCACGGACGTTGGTGACGAAAGCGGTCGTAAGCTCGTCACCGTGCATGACCATCGGGGCGACTACGGAATCGACGGTTCGTTCCACACCGTCTCGGCGCGCGGGCAGGCGATAGGAATCGCCGCCCACATCGCCGCCCTGGCCGGATGGGCCGCGATCAGCTGGGCGCGGGGCAAGCGGGTGACGGCGGCACTGGCGGCAACGTCGGCCGTCGGGATCGCTTCGAGCGCAGCCCTTTACGCGTACGCGGCGCGGGCCGGAAAGTTCGTGGTGTGGGATCGGGTGCTGGGCGATCTTCGGCTGACGGGCGACGAAACGGTGCTCGATCTCGGCTGCGGGCGCGGTGCGGTGCTGCTTGCCGCCGCCAAGCGGTTGCCGCGGGGCCGCGCGATCGGCGTCGATCTGTGGCACGCCGACCAGACGGACAACTCCCCGGAGGCCACGCTGGCCAATGCGGCGTTGGAGAACGTCGCCGATCGCATCGAGGTGCGCACCGCCGACATGACCGCCCTGCCGTTGGCCGACGACAGTGTCGACGTGATCGTCAGCAACCTGGCCATCCACAACATTCCGACGCGCGCCGGTCGGCGAAAGGCTCTCGACGAAGCGGTTCGGGTGCTGCGACCGGGTGGTCGGCTGGCCATCGCGGACCTGTGGGAGACCCGCCGGCATGCCGCGCACCTACGGGAACTGGGTTGGCGAAACGTGCGGCGCCGCAAC
Source organism: uncultured Actinomycetota bacterium (assembly GCA_963850895.1). Taxonomy (GTDB): domain Bacteria; phylum Actinomycetota; class Actinomycetes; order Mycobacteriales; family Mycobacteriaceae; genus Mycobacterium. The sequence continues at coordinate 355,294 of CAWKNK010000027.1, forward strand.
CTCGGATGGCGCATGTGGTACGGCGGTCCGTGGTTTTCCACACGCCTGGTCACCGCGACGAAGCCGGGGTGAGGGCGACGTGCATGCTTGGGGGCTATGAACAGACATGAGATCACCGAGCAGATCGTCCTGGCTCGCCTGAGGCTCGGCCTGACGTGGCAGCAGCTGGCCGACGCCATCGACAGGCCGGTGCTGTGGACCACCTCGGCGCTGCTTGGCCAACACCCCATTCCCGCTGAGCTGGCAAGGATTCTCGTGGAGAAGCTGAACCTGGACGGGTCGGTGGTGCCCGTGCTGGCGGCGCCGCCCATGCGTGGCGGGCTGCCCACCTCGAACAGTTCTGGGGCGCCCACGGACCCGACCATCTACCGCTTCTACGAGGCCCTGCAGGTCTACGGCGGCGCTATCAAGGAGCTGATACACGAACGGTTCGGCGACGGCATCATGAGCGCGATCAACTTCAGCGTCGATCTGCAACGGAAATCGCACCCGTCGGGCGATCGCGTCGTGGTGACTCTGGACGGTAAATTCCTTCCCTATCAATGGGTTTCGGCGGACACCTGAAATGACCGCCGAGACGAAACGGGTAGACCTGGTTCTCTCCGGCGGGGGCGTGAAGTTCATCGGCCTCGTCGGCGCGGTCGCCGGGCTCATGGACGCCGGGTACTCGGCCTACCGGGTGTCGGGCGTTTCGGCCGGATCGGTGGTCGCGGTGATCTCGGCGGCCGCGTCCAAGGGCGATCAACTGACCAGTGGTCAGCTCAGAGAGCTCGCCCTGTCGGTGCCGTTGCGCGCTTGGCGCGACGCGGGTCCGGTGCCCATCGTCGGTTCCGCGTGGGGGCTGGTGCGAGACACGTCCATGTACCGCGGCGATTTCGCCCACGACTGGATCCGTAGCGAGCTGAAGAACCTGGGAGTGGTCACGTTCGGTGATCTTGCCCTCGACGCCGACGATCTCCCCCCGGAACGGCGCTACAAGGTGGCGGTCACCGTCGCCGACGTCACCGCGGCGCAGCTGGTGCGACTGCCATGGGATTATCAGCGGCTCTACGGGCTCGATCCCGACGAGCAGCCCGTCGCCGACGCGGTCCGCGCCTCGATGGCGATCCCGTTCTTCTACCCTCCGGTCACGCTGACCGACACCATGGGGCTCACGTCCAACCTGGTCGACGGCGGGGTGCTGTCGAATTTCCCGATCGACTCGCTGGACCGCACCGACGGCAAACCGCCGCGCTGGCCAACGTTCGGAATCACGGTGATGCCCAAGCTCGCCGAGGGCGTAGACCAGGTGTTCCCCGCGTTGCGCCCACTGCGCTTCCTCAAACAGTCCGCCCTGCTGCAAAGCCTCTTCACCACCATGTTGGTCGGCCATGACCAGGCGCAGCTGAGCCTGCCGTGGGTCAAGTGCCGCACCATCGGGGTTGCCTCCACCGACGTGAGCGTTCTCGACTTCGGCATCTCCAGGGGTCGCCTGGAAGAGCTCTACGACAGAGGCTATGTGGCGGCACAGACGTTCCTGTCGACCTGGGATTGGCCGGCATATCTGGACCGGTTCCGACGAACCGTCACGGGGTGAAGTGACGGCGGGTCCCGAGCGTGTCAAACTGGCGGCGAGGAGGCGAAGGGAACGCGGTGGCGGCTAGCAGCGGCCACCGCGTTCGCCATTCAGCCCATCCGACTCGAATCATCGGACTGGTCAACCGGTCTCGCGAATTGTTGGCCTGCCAGCCGAACAGGTCCTTGGGGTCGAGCCGGCCGTGGTTTACCCCGGTGCCCAATACGTCTTGGCCAGGCCGCTTTACAGCCCGAACTCGGCCTCGATGCCGTCGATTCCGGCGCGAATGGCCTTCAGCGCATCGGCGCGGGCGCGCAACTTGGTTGCGGCGTGGGCGTGTTGGTGCAGACCCGCGAATTCACGCGCGGCCTCCTCGGCGCGATTCACCACCATCTCCGGCAGCACGATCTCGTCGACGAAGCCGGCGGCCAGCGCGGTCTCACCGAAGAACGTCTTGGCCAGCCCGGCGGCTTGCTGGTACGCCGACGGCGTCAGCCGCAACTTCATGAGCTCCAGGGCCGCGTACGGGATGACCATGCCGATCGCCACCTCGTTGGCCTGGATGTTGTAGGCGTGCGCGGCCACCCGGTGGTCGCCGGACGACAGCAGGAACGCCCCCATCGCGATGGCGTGGCCGGTGCAGGCCATCACCACCGGCTTGGGATGCGACAACAACCGATAGGCCAGCTCGAAGCCGCCGCGCAGCATGTCGATCGCCGGCTGCGCCTGGCCGGAGGTCAGGATCTTCAGGTCGAATCCACCGCTGAACACCCGCTCGTTCCCGGTGATCACCAGCGCCCCGGCATTGTCCGCCTCGGCCCGGTCGATCGCTTCGCCCAGAGCCTGCTGCATCGTCGGGCCCAAGGCGTTGACCTTGCCGTCGTCCATCCTGATGACCGCGATGGAATCCTTGAGGCTGTAGTGGACCGGGCCGCTCATTTGTTGCTGGCTCCTTGCCGTCACGCGGGCTGACTGTGGTGTTTGCCCAGGTCGTCCTCGGCCTCACTCCAGCGCAGGCTGACATCGGTGGGCTCGTCGAGCTGGCGGGTGCGCCATCTGTCCTGCGTTTCCCGCACGGCGCCGTTGATCCGTTCGATCTCGCTGCGGAACACCTCGGGACGGGTTTCCTTGCTCGCGTAGTGGAAGTAGGTCAGCAGGCCGCGCAGCAACTCCAGCTTCTGCTTCTCCCGCTTCGCCAGGTCGTGGGTGGTCAGCAGCTCGATGCGCTGGACGGGCGGCAAGGTGTCCCAGTCCAGCACCACCCGGGTCTCCAGCGGAACGCGTTTGCGCTCCCAGAACCGCCGCCCGTGCGGGCGCTTCGGCCGGTCGAAGTAGCTGATGGTGCCGGTGAAGCGGGACTCGATGCCGCTGCCGATCTCGGCGCGGTCGAGCGCCGAATCCCACACCATGCGCCATTCCTGGCCGGGCGCCAGCACCGGCAACTCGCGGGGGAGTCGCAGTTCGGCGACGTCGGCGTAGCCGTCGGCCGCGTTCTCGTATTCGGCCACCGTCGGCGGATTCATGAACGAGAACGTGATGTCGTACGCCGCGGTCTGACCGAAGTTCCTGACCACCAGTTCGATCACGTGCCAGTCGGCGGCGTGGGGTTCCATGAACATCGCGACTTGGGGCCGCGTCTGCTCCGCGACCAACCGGCGGTTGCGGGTGATCTGCCGGTTGGTGAAGACCAGTGTGATGACGGCGAGCGTAATCGCCGCCCACGCCGCCCACGCGATCCAGGTGCTGGTCCCGACGTCGGTGATTCCGTGCCAGCTGTCCTGGATCCACCCCATGGAATCCACCCCCCGCTTATATCACAGGCCGGTAGCCGGCTCGTCTTGATCGAGCGATCGCCGCCCGCCTCAGCCGCCCATCAGCATTCGCCACTGGGCCAGGTCCGCGGCCCGATACACGTAGTTGGAACGCTTGACTTCTGACAGCGAAGCGCTGGGCTCCGCCGAATACCAGTGCCCGGGAAAGACCGTCGGGTCACCGGGCAGGGTCGCGAGTTGCCGCAGGCTGCGGTACATCTCGTCGGAGTCGCCGCCGGGAAAGTCGGTGCGACCGCAGCCCTCCAGGAACAGCGTGTCGCCGGCCACGAGGCGGCCGTCGAGCAGGAAGCACTGGCTGCCGGGCGTGTGACCGGGGGTGTGCAGCAACTCGATCTCGATATCGCCGATGCTGACCTTGTCGTGATTCTCATGGGCGGTGAGGTCACCGAGGCTGATCCCGGTTACTCGCGAAACCCATCGCGCCTCATGGGTATTGACGTGCACCGGAACGGCTGCCCGTTCCAGCAGCTCGGCCAGGCCCTGCAGCGAGAAGCCCATCATCGATCCGCCCACATGGTCGGGATGATGATGGGTCACCAGCACCCCGGACAGGTGCATGCCGTCGGCCTCGAGCGTGTCGAGGAGATCGCCGGCCGCGTACGCGGGGTCGACCACCACGCAGTCACCGGTTTGACGGTCGCCGATCAGGTAGGCGAAGTTGCGCATTTGGGTCGCGAACATGTCGCCGGCGGCGAAGTCGCGACCGGAGAGCAGTTGACGAAAGTACAGCCGGTCTGTTGACACGTGACCAGACTAGGACGTGCCCACGGAGGGTCCGCAGCGCCGCTGCGAACTTCGCCGAACACCGCGTGCGAGCAGCGATTGGGCTGCTGTCCAGTGGGTATTGTTTGCGCATGAGGAAGAAGGTCGAAATCGAGATCGACGTCGATCTGATTGACGAGGCGATACGCCGCTTCCAACTCGCCGATGCCCGCGAAGAGTACGACGAGTTCAGCGACCTCAGCGCGTGGCAGCCGCGCCCCAGCGGCGACGCCTCTCCTTGACGCCCGTGGTTTGGTCCCGTTGCGAGCCAGGCTGTACCCTCTTTTAGGCCCGGGGCACTGCCGATTCGGGTGAACGGCCCCCTTAGCTCAGTCGGTAGAGCGTTTCCATGGTAAGGAAAAGGTCAACGGTTCGATTCCGTTAGGGGGCTCGGCGGACGCCGAGCAGGCGTGGCGGCCCCCGACCCTAGGGGGTGGCCAGAGGCGATGTAGCTCAGTCGGTTAGAGCGAACGACTCATAATCGTTAGGTCGCCGGTTCGAGTCCGGCCATCGCTACAACACAACAACGCACTTTGAGAGATTTGAGAGAGAACCGTCATGGCTTCCAGTACCGACGTACGGCCGAAGATCACCTTGGCATGCGAGGTGTGCAAGCACCGTAACTACATCACCAAGAAGAACCGCCGGAACGACCCGGACCGCATGGAGCTGAAGAAGTTCTGCCCGAACTGCGGCAAGCATCAGGCGCACCGAGAGACACGCTAGCGGCGACCCGCGACCGTTTATTCAGACCGACTAGGTAGATTTTAGAGCCGTGCCGTTAACCGAGAACCTCATCGGGATGCACTACCGCTATCCCGATCATTACGTTGTGGAGCGGGAGAAGATCCGCGAGCACGCCGTCGCCGTCCAAAACGACGACGCCTCGTTTCTCGAGGAGAAGGCGGCAGCCGATCTGGGCTACAACGGGCTGCTGGCCCCGTTGACGTTCATCTGTGTGTTCGGCTATAAGGCGCAGACTTCTTTCTTCAAGCACGCGAACATCGCGGTCTATAATGCGCAGATCGTTCAGGTCGATCAGGTGCTGAAGTTCAATCAGCCGATCGTGGCGGGCGACAAGTTGTACTGCGACGTCTACGTGGACGCCGTGCGTGTGTCGCACGGCACCCAGATCATCGTGACCAAGAACGTGATCACCAACGAAGCCGGTGACGTTGTGCAGGAGACCTACACGACCCTGGCGGGCCGTGCCGGCGACGATGGAGAAGAGGGATTTTCCGATGCCACTGCGTGAGTTCGACTCGGTGAAGGTAGGTGACCAGCTTCCGGAGAGGACCTACCCGCTGACCCGACAGGATCTGGTCAACTATGCCGGCGTTTCCGGGGACCTCAACCCGATCCACTGGGACGACGAGATGGCCAAGGTCGTCGGGCTGGACACCGCGATCGCGCACGGCATGCTGACCATGGGCATCGGCGGCGGTTACGTCACCTCGTGGATCGGTGACCCCGGCGCGGTCACGGAGTACAACGTGCGGTTCACCGCCGTGGTGCCGGTGCCGAATGACGGCAAGGGCGCCGAGCTCGTCTTCAGCGGTCGGGTTAAGTCCGTCGATCCCGAGACCAAGTCTGTGACGATCGCTCTGACGGCCACCACCGGCGGGAAGAAGATCTTCGGCAGGGCGATCGCGTCCGCGACGCTGGCCTAGCCCATGGCGCTCAAGACAGACATCAGGGGAATGATCTGGCGCTACGCGGATTACTTCGTCGTGGGCCGTGAGCAACTGCGGGCATTCGCGCAATCCATCCAGAACGACCATCTGGCCTACTTCGAGGAAGTCGCGGCGGCCGAACTCGGCCACGACGCGATCCTGGCACCGCTGACGTTCGGGTCGATCTTCGCCAAGTTGGTCCAGCTCGATTTCTTCCGGCATGTCGACATCGGCCTGGAGAGCCTGCAGATCGTCCAAGTCGACCAGAGGTTCGTTTTCCTCAGGCCGATCAAGGCCGGCGACAAGCTGTGGGCCCGGACGGAGATCCAGTCGGTGACGGAGCGGTTCGGGGCCGACATCGTCGTCAGCAAGAACATCCTTACCGACGAAGACGGCGAGGTCGTCATGGAGGCCTACACCACCCTGATGGGCCATGAGGGCGATAGCTCCATCCAGCTCAGATGGGACAAGGAATCCGGACAGATCGTCAGAACGTCGTAATCGGTATCGGATTTCCTGCGCTTAAGGGGAATCGAGTACACTCGGACCTCGGGGTTTTCCCAGCATCAGCGCGCTTTCCGTGAGTCGAAAGAACGGGGAGCGCGCGTGTCATGTAAGCCCCGGTAGGTAAGCGCAGGTTGGCCTGCCAACCGCGAAGGGGCGTAGCTCAACTGGCAGAGCAGCGGTCTCCAAAACCGCAGGTTGCAGGTTCAAGTCCTGTCGCCCCTGCTGAACACGAAGGCGTGCCATGGTGGACACTGGAATAGTGCCCCCACCACCGGGACGGCCCGCGGGATACTAGCAAACTTAAGGAGCATGCGGTGAGCGACGAAGGCGACGCTGCCAACGACGCCACAAGCGACGGCGCTGACAGGGAGGACGACCGCGCAAGCGGCGGTCGGACCGCTGTGGTGACACGGCCGCAGCGCCCCACCGGCAAACGATCCCGGCAGCGAGCGGTCGATGCCGTCGAGGAAGTCGACGTTGAGTCGGCGGACGAGGTTGAGGTCGCCAAGAAGGACAAGGCCACCAAGGGCGCCAAAGCCAAAAAGGCCAGAAAACCGAAGAAGCCCGGGGACCGTTCGGCCAACCCGTTCGTCTTCGTCTACAACTACCTCAAGCAGGTGGTTGCAGAGATGCGGAAGGTTATTTGGCCCAACCGCAAGCAGATGCTCACGTACACCTCGGTGGTGCTGGCGTTCCTGGCTTTCATGGTGGCGCTGGTCGGCCTTGCGGATTTCGGCCTCACCAAGCTGGTTTTGCTGGTGTTCGGCTGAGCGACAGATAGAGAGGACTGAAAACCGTGACTACCTTCGACGGTGACACGTCCGCGGGTGAAGCGGTCGACGTAGAAGAGTGCGCCGAGGTCGCAGAAGAATCAGCGACCTCGGAAACCGCGGAAACCCCAGCGGCCGAGGCTCCCGAGGAGCCGGCCGCAGAGGTCGACCCGGCCGCCGCGCTCAAGGCGGAGCTGCGCAGCAAGCCCGGCGACTGGTACGTCATCCACTCCTACGCGGGGTACGAGAACAAGGTCAAAGCCAACCTCGAAACGCGCGTGCAGAACCTGGACGTCGGCGACTACATCTTCCAAGTCGAGGTGCCCACCGAAGAGGTCACCGAGATCAAGAACGGCCAGCGCAAGCAGGTCAATCGCAAGGTGCTGCCCGGCTACATCCTGGTGCGCATGGATCTGACCGACGACTCCTGGTCCGCGGTGCGCAACACGCCCGGGGTTACCGGCTTCGTCGGCGCAACGTCGCGACCGTCGGCGCTGACGCTCGACGACGTGGTGAAGTTCCTGCTGCCGCGGGGGGCGGCCAAGAAGGCCGCCAAGGGCGCGGCCACCACGGCCGCCGCCGCCGAGGCGGGCGGGCTGGAGCGTCCGGCCGTCGAGGTCGACTACGAGGTCGGCGAATCGGTGACGGTCATGGACGGGCCGTTCGCCACGTTGCCGGCGACCATCAGCGAGGTCAACGGCGAACAGCAGAAGCTCAAGGTCCTGGTGTCGATCTTCGGCCGCGAAACGCCGGTGGAATTGACGTTCAGCCAAGTCTCCAAGATTTAATCAGGAAGGAACACCAACATCTCATGGCCCCGAAGAAGAAAGTCGTTGGGCTGATCAAGCTGCAGATCGTGGCGGGGCAGGCCAACCCTGCGCCGCCGGTCGGACCCGCGCTCGGCCAGCACGGCGTCAACATCATGGAGTTCTGCAAGGCCTACAACGCTGCCACGGAGAACCAGCGCGGCCAGGTCATCCCGGTGGAGATCACGGTCTACGAGGACCGCAGCTTCACTTTCGCGCTCAAGACGCCGCCCGCCGCCAAGCTGCTGCTCAAGGCCGCCGGCGTGGGCAAGGGCTCGGCCGAGCCGCACAAGACCAAGGTCGCCAAGGTCACCTGGGACCAGGTTCGTGAGATCGCCGAGACCAAGAAGACCGATCTCAACGCCAACGACATCGACGCGGCCGCCAAGATCATCGCCGGCACCGCCCGGTCGATGGGGATCACCGTCGAATAGTTCGACCCCAACCGTGGGAGGGCCAGCTTCGGCCCGCTGCTTAACCACGACCCAACACCAGATTGGACGAATGATGAGCAAGAACAGCAAGGCATACCGCGCCGCCGTCGAGAAGGTGGACCGCAACAGCCTGTACAGCCCGCTGGAGGCGGCCAAGCTCGCCAAGGAGACCTCCTCGGCCAAGCAGGACGCGACGGTCGAGGTGGCGATCCGGCTCGGCGTCGACCCGCGCAAGGCGGACCAGATGGTCCGTGGCACCGTCAACCTGCCGCACGGCACCGGTAAGACCGCCCGCGTCGCGGTGTTCGCGGTCGGCGACAAGGCCGAGCAGGCGCAGGCCGCCGGCGCCGACATCGTCGGCAGCGACGACCTGATCGAGAAGATCCAGGGCGGCTTCCTGGACTTCGACGCCGCGATCGCGACCCCCGACCAGATGGCCAAGGTCGGCCGCATCGCTCGCGTGCTGGGTCCGCGCGGCCTGATGCCGAACCCCAAGACCGGCACCGTCACCCCGGACGTCGCCAAGGCCGTGGCCGACATCAAGGGCGGCAAGATCAACTTCCGCATCGACAAGCAAGCCAACCTGCACTTCGTCATCGGGAAGGCATCCTTCGACGAGAAGGCCCTCGCCGAGAACTACGGCGCCGCGATCGATGAGGTGTTGCGGCTCAAGCCGTCCGCCTCGAAGGGCCGCTACCTGAAGAAGATCACCGTGTCGACGACCACGGGCCCGGGCATCCCGGTGGACCCGTCGGTCACCCGCAACTTCTCCGAGTCCTGAGTCTTTCTGCGCGAGCAGGGGGCGCCTCCCGCTCGCGAGCAGACGCAAAATCGCACCAAAATCGCCTTGGCGATGCGATTTTGCGTCTGGTGGCCGGGCGGGGCCCGGCGAACAACGCTGGTGGATTACCCGCCGCACTCGGCGATGCGGCGCCGCAGAAACTCCCGGCCCGGCTCGGAACCGTTGACTTCCAACGCTTCCCGATACCAGGTGACGGCAGCTGCCGGCCTGCCCGCGCGCCGGAGCAGGTCGGCGCGCACCGTCGCGACCAGATTGGAGCGGCCCAACCGGGTGTCGTGCGCCACCTCGTCCAGGGCGGCCAGGCCGGCGTCGGGGCCGTCGCGGAAGCCGACGGCCAGGGCGCGGTTGGCGCGCACCACCGGTGAGTCGGTCAGCTGCAGCAGCCGGTCGTAGGCCGCGCAGATGGTGACCCAGTCGGTTTGGTCCCAGGACGGCGCCGTCGCGTGCAGCGCGGCGATCACCGCCTGCGGCAGATAGGGGCCCGTCGAACCTTCGGCCCGGCGCAGCCGATCCAGCCCCCGGGCGATGCGGCCGCGGTCCCACCGGCGGCGGTCCTGCTCCTCGAGCGGCACCAGCATCCCGGCGTCGTCGACCCGGGTGGCTCGCCGCGAATCGTGCAGCAGCATCAGGGCGGCCAGCGCGTGGGCCTCGGGCTCGTGCGGCATCAGCGCGCACAGCTCACCGGCCAACCGGATCCCTTCGTCGCAGAGTTCGTCGCGGATCGCCGACGGGCCCGCCGTCGACCAGTATCCCTCGGTGAACACCGAGTAGATGCACGCGAGCACGTGCGGGGTGCGCTCGGGCAGCAGCCCGGCGGGCGGCACCCGCAGCGGGATGTTGGCGTGGCGAATCTTGTTCTTGGCGCGCGTGATTCGCTGGCCGATCGCCGCGTCGGTCTGCAGCAGCGCGCGGGCGATTTCGGCGACCGTCAACCCCGACACCAGCCGCAGCGTGAGAGCCAGTTGCGACGGGCGGTCCAGCGCCGGGTGCGCGCAGGTGAACATCATCCGCAGCTCGTCGTCGCGAACCGGGTGCGGGTCGGTGTGATCGGTGCGTGCCCGGATTTCGTCGATCACGGACGCCAATTCCTTTCCCGGACGGACGGATTCGCGGCGCAGGCGGTCGCGCGCACGGTTGCGGGCGACGGTCACCAGCCATCCGCCGGCATTGTCCGGCGGGCCGTCGCGGCCCCAGCTGCGAAGCGCCTCGGCGCAGGCTTCCTGGACGGCGTCCTCGGCGATGGTGAGGTCGCCGGACCACCGCGCGAGCGCGGCGACGGCGGGCCCCCACTCCCGACGGAAGACGCCGTCCAGGTTGGTCATTGGGCTTACAGGTGGGAGACCCCCGCCAGCTGCCGCACCTCGACCGTTGTTGCCGGGATCATCGATGCGAGCTTGACGGCCTCATCACGGTCGGTGGCGCTGAGCACGTAGAAGCCGTTGGCGACCTCGGCGCCTTCCGCGTATGGCCCGTCCGTGATGAGGGCCTCGCCGTCGCGCACCCGTACGGTGGTCGCCGTCGACGGTGGATGCAGGCCGGCGCCACCCCTGATGTGCTGGCCCGCCGCGGCCCCGAACTGCTGGTGCTGAACCACCATCGCATCCCATTCCGGCGTGCCGGGCGGCACCGGCCGGGCGGGCGGCTCCAGCAGCAGCGCAATCCAGTTGGTGCCTTCCAGCGGCTGGGGCACCAAACCCGGGCCGGCCATCGGCCAGACCTCCACGCCGCCGCGCTTGGCGGCGGGGATGTCGCGGGCCAAAGCGAGTGCCTCATCGAGGTTTTCGGCTTCGAACACGTAGTAGCCGCCCGCCACTTCGGCGCCTTCGGCGAATGGGCCGTCGGTAATTATCGGCGCATCCGGGCCGCCGGTGATGCGCACCGCGGTCGCCGCGGGCAACAAGGCGTCACCACCGCGAATCGCCGACGCGGCTTTGGCGTGGAAGGCCTCGTAGGCCGCCATTTCGGCCGCCCCCTCGTCGGGCGTGAGCTCGCGCTCCCTGCTGATCAACAAGGCGAAGTAGTGCATTTGTGCCACCTCCGGTAGTGAGCGGGGCCCTGTGCTCCACTCTCTACCTCTTCGACGAACTGCGCAGTCCTAATCCGACAACGCGCGAAGAAATTACGCGACAGCTCCCGGCTTGAGGTACGTCACCAGGCTGCAATCCAGCATTTCGTCGGTGAAGTAGTGCTCGCAGCCGCGCAGATACTTGATGTAGCGGTTGTAGACCTCTTCCGAGGTGACCTCGATTGCCTTGTCTTTGTTGGACTCGAGCGTGTCTGCCCAGATGTGCAGCGTCTTGATGTAGTGCGGACGCAGCGAAAGCGGTTCGGGCACCACGAAACCCGCCTTCTCGCCGTGGTCGACCATCATCTGTGTGGACGGCAGCCGGCCGCCAGGGAAGATCTCGGTGACGATGAACTTGATGAAACGGGCCGTCTCGAAAGTCAGCTTCTTACCGCGGGCCGCCATCTCGTAGGGGTGGTAGCTCACGCTGCTCTGGACGGTCATCCGACCGTCCCCGGGCATGATGTCGTAGCACCTCTTGAAGAAGTCGTCGTAGTTCTCGTGCCCGAAGTGCTCGAAGGCCTCGATCGACACGATGCGGTCGACGGGTTCGCTGAAGTCCTCCCAGTTCTGCAGGCGCACCTCACGCGAACGGTTGGTGTCGATCGAGGCCAACACCTGCTCGCAGCGGGCGTGCTGGTTCTTCGACAACGTCAGGCCGATGACGTTGACGTCGAACCGCTCGACGGCGCGCCTCATGGTGGTGCCCCAGCCGCAGCCGATGTCCAGCAGGGTCATGCCCGGCTTGAGGTCCAGCTTGTCCAGGTTGAGGTCGATCTTGGCGTACTGCGCCTCTTCCAGCGTCATGTCATCGCGCTCGAAGTAGGCACAGCTGTAGATCCGGGTCGGGTCCTGGAACAGGGCGAAGAAGTCGTCGGAGACGTCGTAGTGTGCCTGAATGTCCTCGGAACGCGTCCGCGTCTTCGTCGGGCTAGCCGGTTGATCAGCCATTTTCGTCTTGTTCTCCTGGATGAAGTTCACTGTTTGTTACCCGCGCACTTGCTTCGGGGTGTGACGCGCAACGATACCCAAGTCTACTTTTCCAGCGTGAATACCCCTCCCGAGGGGACGGGACCAGAGAAGTAGCCATCCCCGGGGACGCTACTCGCCGAAGGTCGACATCGGCGCATTTGCGCGCGCGTGTGCCCGAGTTTTTGCGGTCTACTTCTTCAGCACCGAACCCCGGCCGACGCGACGTCAGGCGCTACTTGGTGAGCGTGTACTGGGCTACGTTGGAGACGCCTTTGCGGAAGAGGTCCGCGCAGCCGGTCAGGTAACGCATGTAGCGGTCGTAGACCTCTTCGGACTGGATGGCGATGGCGCGTTCGCGATTGGCCTCCAGATTGGCCGCCCACGTGTCCAGGGTCCGCACGTAATGCGGCTGCAGATATTGGATCTGCTCGATCGAGAAACCGCTGGCTTGCGCATTGTCGACGATATCGGGTTCGCCGCACATCTGCCCGCCCGGGAAGATTTCCTTGCCGAGGAAGTGCAAGAAACGCAGATCTTTCATCGTGAGCGGGATGCCGTGCTCGTACCAGTACGACTGCGGATGCGTGAATATGCTGTGCATCAGCATCCGGCTGTCATCGGGGAGGGTCTTGTAGGCCCAGTCCCAGAACGCGGGCCAACGTTCCTTTTTGAACGCGTCGAAGGCCTCGAAGCTGATGATCCGATCGACTTGCTCTTCGAACTCTTCCCACCCCTGCAGCCGGGCCTCGGCCCGCCGCGTCGTCGGGATCGCGGCCAGCCTTGCCTTGGTGCGCGCATAGTGGTTGCGGCTGAGCGTGATGCCGATGACGTTCACGTCGTACTTCTCAACCGCTCGGACCACGGCCCCGCCCCAGCCGCACCCGACGTCAAGCAGCGTCATTCCCGGCTCGAGGTTCAGCTTGTCCAGCCCCAGATCCAGCTTGGCGAGCTGTGCCTCTTCCAGCGTCATGTCGTCGTCCTTGAAGTAGGCGCAGGTGTACACCATGTTGGGGTCAAGGAACAACGCGAAAAAGTCGTCGGAAATGTCGTAGGTCGCCTGCGACTCTTCGTAATAGGGCTTCAGCTTGGCCATTGGGTAACCTCCTTTGACAACCGTACAACGCGGCGATTGGGACTGGCGTAGCAGGGAAGTGTTTCGTTCGAGTGTTTTGGTTCAGCCCGCCTTGGCGAAGTTGGTCGCCAGCACACCGATCACCTGGTCCCACAACTGCTGGGGCAGATCATGTCCCATTCCATCGAACAACACCAATCGGGCGCCGTTGATGGCTCGGGCCACCGCGCGGCCGCCGAACGGCCGCATCAGCTTGTCCGCCCGGCCGTGGATCACGACGGTGGGCGCGACGGTCCGGCGGTTGTACTGACGCAGGCTGCCGCTGCCCAGCACCGCGCCGAAATGCCTCGCGACGCCTTGCGGGTAGTAGTTACGGTCGTACCCTTGCGCGGCCTCGGCGCGGGCCTGCTCTTCAGGCACGCGGTAGCGCGGGCTGCCGATGATGTTGCCGACGCGCACCGCATTGTCGATGATCACCTCGCGCGGCGAATCCGGCGGCGGGCCCTTCAGCAGCGCCAGCAACGCACGCGGGGCCGGCGGCGGCAGAAGAGCCGAATTGTTGCTGGAGAAGATGATTGCCAGGGTTTTCGTCCGCTCGCGGAATCGTGCGGCGAAAATCTGGGCGATCATGCCGCCCATCGACGCGCCCACGATGTGCGCGTGCTCGATGCCCAGGTGATCGAGCACGGCCGCGGCGTCGTCGGCCATGTCCTCGAGCTTGTACGCCGCTTTGCTCGGCAGGCCCAGCCAGGAGCGGGCCAGCCGGGTCAGCAGCGGCTGCCCCGAGCCGCGATGCCGGGTTTTACTCGACAGGCCGACGTCCCGGTTGTCGTACCGGATGACGCGTAGCCCCCGGCCGACCAGCTGCTCGCAGAAGGGGGTTCGCCACAGCAGCAGCTGGGCGCCCAGCCCCATGATCAGCAGCACGGGCGGGTCGTCGATGTCGCCCATGTCCTCGTAGTACAGCTTCAGGTCACCTGACGTGGCGTTTCCGGTGCGGATCTCCATCAGACTTCTTCGGGCTGGTGCTCGCGGCTGACCTCGACCATGAAGTTCGCGAAGTACCCCGTCAGCTGCGGGTCGGACATCATCTGCCATTTGGGCGCGAGCAATTTCATGTACCGCTCGACGTAGAGAAACTGCTTGCCGATCAGCACCAGCTCGCGGGGCAGCTTGACGTCGTAGGCGTCGGCCAGGGTCGACAGCTGCCGGCCGATGTCGGCGTAAGACATGTCGCCCAGCGTCGACATGGTCAGCGGGGTGGCGAACTTTTCCAGGTCCCTGGCGGCCTCGGCTTCGGGCTTCATGGTGCCGACGGCGCCCATCAGCACGACGATCTTGCCCGCCGCGGCGTGGTCCTTCGTGACCAGCAGCGCGTACACCAGCTCGCGCAGCAGCCAGCGGGTGCGGGGGTCGATGCGGCCCATGATCCCGAAGTCGAAGAACACGATGCGACCCGCCTCGTCGACGTAGAGGTTGCCCGCGTGCAGGTCGCCGTGGAACAGCCCGTGCCGCAGCCCGCCCTCGAAAAGCGAGAACAGCAGCGCCTTCACCAGCTCGGTGCCGTCGAAGCCGGCCTTGCGGATGGCGGCGACGTCGTCGATCCGGATGCCCTGCACCCGCTCCATCGTCAGCACCCGGTCGCTGGTGAAGTCCCAGTGCACGGTCGGGACCCGGATGTTCTTGCCCAGCGGCGACACGTGCAGGTGCGAGACCCACGCCTCCATCGACTGCGCCTCGAGGCGGAAATTCAGCTCCTCGGCCAGGTTGGCGGAGAAGTCGGCGACCACGTCTTGTGCCGAGAGCCGGCGGCCCAGCTTGGCCAGTTCGACGGCTTGGGCGAAGCGCTTCAGGATCTGCAGGTCGGCGGCGACCCGGCGACGGATGCCCGGACGCTGGATCTTGACGACGACCTCTTCGCCGGTGTGCAGCGTCGCGTAGTGCACCTGGGCGATGGACGCCGACGCGAACGGCGTCTCGTCCCACTTGGCGAACAGCTCGGCGGGATCGCCGCCGAGCTCCTCGACGAAGAGCCTGTGCACCTCGTCGGTGTCGGCGGGCGGCACCCGGTCGAGCAGGCTACGGAATTCGCGGGACAGCGATTCGCCGAACGCGCCCGGGCTGGACGCGATGATCTGTCCGAATTTCACGTACGTCGGGCCGAGGTCGGCGAAGGTCTGGGGGAGCTGTTTGATCACCTTCTGCTGCCACGGGCCCTTCCCCGGCAGCTTGGTGACGACGCGAGCGGCGGTGCGGGTGACCTGCCAACCGGTGACGGCTACCCGGGCGGCTTCGACGGGCAGCGGCACCCGGTCAAGCCTGGCCACCTCTCGGTGCTTGGTAGAACTCATCCCAGCAGTCTGCCAAATGGGCGGAGTCAGTCCCAATCGTCTAGCGCGGACGCTCACCGATTTTCCAGGGTTGCACCCAGCCCTGGATCGCCCAGCCCTCCAGCCCCGCGATCAATTCGTACATGGTGGCGCCGTCGATGGTTTCGCGGATGATGTCGGCGTGCCCGGCGTGCCGGGCCAACTCGTTGATCACATGCAGGATCACCCAGCGCACCGACCAGGCCTGCTGGTTTTTGGGAAACCATGGGATGTCCTGCGGAACCGGCACCGAAGTGTCGAGGTCGGCGGTTTCCACCAGTCGCAGCGACGTCGCGTTCTGGGCTTCGAACGCCTTCAGCAGCCCGTTCAGCGTCTCGTCGGGCCGCATCACGTGCTGATCCGCGAATTCCTCGGCGATTTCGTCGAACGGTCGGGGGTCTTTGGGCGGTAGGTCCGGCGCGGCGGCCACTCGCGCCATCCAGCTGCGCTGCATGCCGGTGGCGTGCTTGACCAGGCCGCCGATCGATAGCGCGCTGACCGAGGGTGTGGACCGGGCCTGTTCGTCGCTGAGGCCGTAGCTGACGGCGAAATATGCGCTCTGGTGATACGCCAGGAATTCGCGCAGGGCACTGCGTTCGTCGGCGACGGGCGGGGCGAGGGCGGGCATTGGTCGATCTTAAGTCCCGTGCACCGTAAAGTGCGGGGATGCAGCTGGTTTCGGCACACTCGACCGAGCTGTTCGTCGGGCCGCCGGATGCCCCCCTGCAGCTGGCCCGGGTCACCGTTTCCGCGGTGGCCGAGCCGACCCCGGTGCGCGTCGAGGGGGACGGTTTGGGCGGGGAGGCAGTGGCCGGGGTCGGCGACGTGGTCGTCGAGGTCGCCGTCACGGTGGACCGCCCGGTCGTCGGACAGCGGCGCGCGGCTCGGGTGCTGGCCGCCGGCGCCCGGGAGCCGTTCGAGTTCATCGTGGCCGAGCCCGGCTGGACCATGTTCATGGTCAGTCACTTCCACTACGACCCGGTCTGGTGGAACACCCAAGGCGCCTACACCAGCGAGTGGGCCGAGGACCCGCCGGGGCGGGCCCGGCAGACGAACGGCTTCGAGCTGGTGCACGCGCACCTGGAAATGGCCCGCCGCGAGCCCGAGTACAAGTTCGTGTTGGCCGAGGTGGACTACCTCAAGCCGTACTGGGACACCCGCCCCGAGGACCGCGCGGACCTCCGCCGGTTCATCGCGCAGGGCCGTGTCGAGGTGATGGGCGGCACGTACAACGAACCCAACACGAACCTGACCAGCCCGGAAACGACGATCCGAAACCTGGTGCACGGCATGGGGTTTCAGCGTCACGTGCTGGGCGCCGACCCGGCCACCGCCTGGCAGCTCGACGTGTTCGGTCACGACCCGCAATTTCCGGGGATGGCCGCCGACGCCGGGCTGACGTCGAGCTCGTGGGCCCGGGGCCCGCACCACCAATGGGGTCCGGCACTAGGCGGTGGCGACGTGAACCGCATGCAGTTCTGCAGCGAGTTCGAGTGGATCTCGCCGTCGGGCCGCGGCCTGCTCACCCATTACATGCCCGCGCATTATTCGGCGGGCTGGTGGATGGACTCGTCGACCTCACTGGCCGAGGCCGAGGACGCCACCGTTGCGCTGTTCGATCAGCTCAAGGGGGTCGCCCTGACGCGGAACGTGCTGCTGCCCGTCGGCACCGACTACACGCCGCCGAACAAGTGGGTCACCGCCATCCACCGCGACTGGGCCGCGCGCTACACCTGGCCGCGCTTCGTGTGCGCGCTGCCGCGGGAGTTTTTCGCGGCCGTGCGCGCCGAACTGGCCGAGCGCGGCCGCGTGCCGTCGCCGCAGACCCGCGACATGAACCCGATCTACACCGGCAAGGACGTGTCTTACATCGACACCAAACAGGCCAACCGGGCCGCGGAGAACGCCGTCCTTCAGGCCGAGCGGTTCGCCGTGTTCGCCGGGCTGGTGACCGGCGCCGAGTACCCGCAGGCGGCGCTGGCCAAGGCGTGGGTGCAGCTGGCCTACGGGGCTCACCACGACGGCATCACCGGCTCGGAGTCCGACCAGGTCTACCTCGACCTGCTGACCGGCTGGCGCGACGCGTGGGAGCTGGGCCGCGCGACGCGCGACGCCTCGCTCGCGCTGCTGTCCAGCGCGGTCGGTGGTGACGTCATCGTGTGGAACCCGCTGGCGCAGGGGCGCACCGACGTCGTCACCGCGCGGCTCGACCCGCCGCTCGGCGCCGGGGTCCGGGTGCTGGACACCGACGGTGCCGAGCTGCCCGCACACGTCGAGCACGGCGGCCGGTCGGTCACCTGGTTGGCGCGCGACGTCCCGTCGCTGGGCTGGCGGGCCTACCGGCTCATCCCCGACGCCGCCCCGACCGGCTGGGAACCGGTGCCCGGCTCGGTGATCGCCAACGAGCACTACCGCGTCGAGGTCGATCCGGCGCGCGGCGGGGGAGTCGTGTCCCTGGTTCACGACGGCCGCGAACAGATCGCCGACGGCCGGGTCGGCAACGGGCTGGCCGTCTACGAGGAGTACGCGGCGCACCCGACGCAGGCCGAGGGCCCGTGGCACCTGCTGCCCAAGGGGCCGGTGGTGTGCTCGTCGGAGTCGCCGGCCCGGGCGCAGGCCTACCGCGGCCCGCTGGGGCAGCGGGTCGTCGTCACCGGGCGGATCGGCACCGTGGCGCGCTACCGCCAAACCCTGACGCTGTGGCGCGGCGTGCCGCGGGTGGACTGCCGCACCACCATCGACGAATTCACCGGGGTGGACCAGCTGGTGCGGCTGCGCTGGCCGTGCCCGGTGCCGGGCGCCATGCCGGTCAGCGAGGTCGGTGACGCCGTCGTGGGGCGGGGTTTCGCGTTGCTGCATGACGGGCCCCGCTCGGTGGACACCGCGCACCACCCGTGGACGCTGGACAACCCGGCCTACGGCTGGTTCGGGCTGTCCTCGGCGGCGCGGGTCCGGGTGGGCGACGCCGTGCGGGCGATCTCGGTGGCCGAGGTGGTGCCGCCGGACGAGGCGGTGTCGGGACCGCTGGCGCGCGAGCTGATGGTCGCGCTGGTCCGCGCCGGGGTGACGGCGACCTGCAGCGGCGCGGACAAGCCGCGCTACGGGCACCTCGACGTCGATTCGAACCTGCCGGACGTGCGCATCGCGCTGGGTGGGCCCTCCGGCAACGCCTTCACCAAGGCCGTGCTGGCGCACGCCGACCCGGCGTACGCGGACGAGCTCGACCGACAGTTGGCGACGACGGGCCAGGCCAGGGTCTGGGTGCCGGCCGCGACGCGGTTGGCCGCGGTGTGGGTGCCCGGCGCCGACCTGCGCCCGGCGCCGGCGTTGCCGGTGCTGGTGATCGCGGGCCGCGACGACGAATGCCTGCGCGCGGAGATCGCGTCGGTGACCGCCGACCTCGCGGACGTCGAGATCCCGGTCACCCAGGACGCCCCGTCGGGCATGGACCGCTTCGAAGACCGCACCGTTGCCCTGCTCAACCGGGGGGTGCCCAGCTTCGCCGTCGACGCCGAAGGCACCCTGCACACCGCGCTGATGCGCTCCTGCACCGGTTGGCCGTCGGGCATCTGGATCGACGAGCCGCGCCGCACCGCCCCGGACGGCTCGAACTTCCAACTCCAGCACTGGACACACGTTTTCGATTACGCGCTGGTCTGCGGTGACGGTGACTGGCGGCGCGCCGAGATTCCCGCCCGCAGCGCGCAGTTCTCCCACCCACTGCTCGCCGTCGCGACCGGCCGGGCGCCGGGCGCGTTGCCCGCGGCCGGATCCCTGTTGAGCGTCGAGCCCGCCGGCGGTGTGCAGCTGGGGGCCCTCAAGGCGGCCGGCAACCCGCTGACGGCGGGTAGCGCCCGGCCGGTCGACCCCGGCGCGGTCGCCCTGCGGTTGGTGGAGACGATGGGGGCGCAGGCCAGCGTGGTGATCGGCTCGGACATCGGCAAGGTCAGCGACTTCCGCGACGCCGACCTACTCGAAACTCCGCGCGAACGCCGCCGCCCGCTCGACCTGCACGGCTACCAGGTGGCCACCGTGCTGGCCCGCTTCGAGGCGCCCGGCGCGCTGACGGAGTTCAGCGCGCTGGCCCCGCAAGCCGAAACCGCCCAGCCGTTGTACGCGCGCTACTGGCTGCACAACCGGGGTCCCGCGCCGCTCGGCGGGCTGCCGGCCGTCGCCCATCTGCACCCCGCGCGGGTGGCCGCCGAGCCGGGCGGCGAGGTCGCGTTGCGCCTCACCGTCGCCAGCGACTGCAGCGATGCCTCCCTGACCGGAACGGTCACCCTGGTGTCCCCGCAGGGCTGGTCGGCTAAGCCCGCCGAGCTGCCCCTCACGCTGCGCAGCGGCGACTACCAGGAGGCCGACGTGGCCGTGTCGGTGCCGGCCCGCGCCGAGCCGGGGCTGTACCCGGTCCGGGCCCAGCTCCGCATCACCGGGGACGAGGTCCCGGCCGCCTGGCGGCAGACGGTCGAGGACGTGTGCCTCGTCGAAATCGGCGCGTGCGACGAGGCGGAGCTGATCTACCTCGCCGAGGGGCCGGCCGACGTCGAGTTGACCGCCGGCGATGCGGCGGCGCTGACCGTCAGGGTCGGCAGCCACGCCGGGGCGGACCTGGCGCTCGAGGCGCATCTGATCAGCCCGTGGGGCACGTGGGAGTGGCTGGGCCCCGCCGCGGCGGGCGCGGTGCTGCCCGCCCGCGGCACCGCCGACCTCAGTTTCGCGGCGACCCCGCCGGCCTGGCTGGAGCCCGGCCAGTGGTGGGCGCTGGTCCGGGTCGGCTGCGCCGGCCGGCTGGTCTACACCCCGGCGGTGCAGGTGACCGTGGCATGAGCGTGGTCGCGACGGTTGCCGGCGTTCCGGTTTTGGTCGACGAGGTCGACGCGGCCGAAACGCGCCTGCGCGGCGGACCGGCCGCGGTCGCGCTGCCGGCCGGCGGCACCGGGGAGGGACGGCAACTGCGGCGCTGGCTGACCCAGCTGATCGTGACCGAGCGGGTCGTCGCCGCCGAGGCCGAAGTGCGCGGCCTGAGCGGACGGGGCGCGCCGAGCGAGGCCGAGCTGCTACCCGACGCGACGGCCCGGCTGGAGATCGGCAGCGTCACCGCGGCCGCGCTCGCCGAACCGCGCGCGCGGGCGCTGTTCGCCGACGTCACCGCCGCGGTGCGCGTCGCCGACGAGGAGGTGGCCGCCTACCACGCCCGCAACCCGCACCGGTTCGCCGAGCCGCGCCCAGACCAGCACGGCTGGCGGGCCCCGTCGCCGGTCGGGCCGCCGCTGGACGACGTGCGGTCGGCGATCGCCGACCATCTGCGGGGCGCCGCGCGGCGGCGCGCCTTCCGGGTGTGGCTGGACGCGCGGCGGGCCGCGCTGGTGCGGCTCGCCCCCGGCTACGAGCATCCCGGCGACCCCCGCCAACCCGACAACGTCCACCGGCACTGATGGCGATGCTCACCCTCTGCCTGGACATCGGCGGCACCAAGATCGCCGCCGGCCTCGCCGATCCCGGTGGCGCGCTGGTGTACACCGTCATCCGGCCCACGCCCAGCGGCGGCGCGGCCGAGGAGGTGTGGGCCGCGGTCTACGCGGCGATCGCCGACGCGCTTCGCGTCGCCGAGGGTGCGGTCGCCGCGGTGGGCATCGGTTCGGCCGGCCCCATCGACTTGCACGCCGGAACCGTCAGCCCCATCAACATCAAGAGCTGGCAAGGCTTCCCGCTGCGCGACCGGGTCGCCGCCGCGGTGCCGGGCGTGCCCGTACGGCTCGGCGGCGACGGCTTGTGCATGGCGCTGGGTGAGCACTGGCGTGGCGCGGGTCGCGGCGCGGACTTCCTGCTGGGCATGGTGGTGTCCACCGGCGTGGGGGGCGGACTGGTGCTCGGCGGCATTCCCTACATCGGCCGGACGGGCAATGCCGGTCACGTCGGGCACGTGGTGGTGGAAGACGACGGTCCGCCCTGCGTGTGCGGTGGTCGCGGCTGCGTCGAGACCATCGCGTCCGGACCGTCGATGGTGCGCTGGGCGCGGGCCAACGGTTGGTCCGCGCCGGCCGCCGCGGGCGCTCGGGAGCTGGCCGCCGCGGCGGCGGGCGGGGATCCGCTGGCGGAGCGGGCATTTCGCAGGGGGGCCACCGCGCTCGCGGCGATGATCGCCTCGGTCGGCGCTGTCTGCGACCTGGACCTCGTCGTCATCGGGGGAGGCGTCGCCAACTCCGGACGCCTGCTCTTCGACCCCTTGCGGGCGAAGCTGGCCGAGTACGCCCGGCTGGACTTTCTGGCCGGTCTGCGGGTGGTGCCGGCCGAACTCGGCGGCGAGGCCGGACTGGTCGGCGCCGCCAGGCTGGCGGGCCTCAGCTGACCGCCCGGTGCCCCCGGCGTCGAACACTGTTGCGCTGCATGTGCTTTGCACGCACGGCGGCACCAGCCGCGCGTGGCGGTGCTGCTCGCGCTTTCGTTTTGCTGACCATCGCCGGCACCTGAACCCCGCCGTTTTGGCTGACGGGGGCGGGTCAGGCTATTCTGGTTGCCGATCCACCGAAGACCGTCGGTCACCGAGAAATCGGTTGAAGGTCCGGGAGCATCCCGGCGGCCCACGCAGGAGGACGAGGCAGCAGCGCCGGCACGTGGCCGGCGTCTTTCACGCCCCGGCCGATTCCTGCGCCGGGGCGTTCGTCGTTCCACGGGTGATCACAGACGACACGTCGCATGGCTTTCACTTCAGGAGGTACGCATGGCCAGGGCTGACAAAGCCACCGCCGTGGCAGACATCGCCGAGCAGTTCAGGGAAGCGACCGCAACCCTGATCACCGAGTACCGCGGTTTGACGGTGGCCAGCCTGGCCGAGCTGCGCCGCTCGCTGATCGGATCGGCCACCTATTCGGTGGCCAAGAACACGCTGATCAAGCGGGCGGCGTCCGAGGCCGGCGTCGAAGGTCTTGACGAACTGTTCGCCGGACCCACCGCCATCGCCTTCGTCACCGGGGAACCGGTCGATGCCGCCAAGGCCATCAAGACCTTTGCCAAGGACAACAAGGCGCTGGTCATCAAGGGTGGCTACATGGACGGTCGCGCGTTGACCGTCGCCGAGGTCGAGCGCATCGCCGACCTCGAGTCGCGCGAGGTACTGCTGGCCAAACTGGCCGGCGCGATGAAGGGCAACCTCGCCAAGGCGGCCGGCCTGTTCAACGCCCCCGCCTCGCAGGTCGCCCGCCTCGCGGCCGCGCTGCAGGAAAAGAAGGCCGCAGAAGCGCCTGCCCCCGCCCCCGCCGCGGCGGCTCAGGCCTCCGGGACCTCTGAGGAGGCCCCAGAACCAGCTTCGGAAGCACCCACGGAATCTTCTGAAACCCCGGCCGAAGCCGAATAACCCCAACCCAAACCAGGAAGGACCCACACACCATGGCGAAAATGTCTACCGACGACCTGCTTGACGCCTTCAAGGAAATGACCCTGTTGGAGCTCTCCGACTTCGTCAAGAAGTTCGAGGAGACCTTCGAGGTCACCGCGGCCGCTCCGGTCGCCGTCGCCGCGGCCGGCCCGGCCGCCGGTG
The DNA here is from genome assembly GCA_963850895.1 of uncultured Actinomycetota bacterium. Classification (GTDB taxonomy): domain Bacteria; phylum Actinomycetota; class Actinomycetes; order Mycobacteriales; family Mycobacteriaceae; genus Mycobacterium. The sequence continues at coordinate 378,450 of CAWKNK010000027.1, forward strand.
GCGCCCCCGCCGAGGCCGCCGAGGAGCAGTCCGAGTTCGACGTCATCCTCGAGGCCGCCGGCGACAAGAAGATCGGCGTCATCAAGGTGGTCCGCGAGATCGTCTCCGGCCTGGGCCTCAAGGAGGCCAAGGACCTGGTCGACGGCGCGCCCAAGCCGCTGCTGGAGAAGGTCGCCAAGGAGGCCGCCGACGAGGCCAAGGCCAAGCTGGAGGCCGCCGGCGCCACCGTCACCGTCAAGTAGCTCCACTTCGCGAAAACCCCCGGGACCGCTTGCTTCCGGGGGTTTTCGTGTGCTCAGCCCGCCGACTTCAGGGATTGCGCCACCCGTTCGGGTGAGTCGCCCAGCGCCACAAGCAGATTCGAATTCATCGAGGCGAGTAACGGCAGCACGGTGGCGCCGTCGTGGCCGTAATAGCCGGCCAGCTCCAGCATCACGAACCCGTGAATCAACGCCCAGAACTGGGCGGCCGTGGTCAGCACCGCCGCGTCGTCGTCCGGCGAGCCCGCGCTGATGCGGCCCGCCAGCATGCACCGATGCACCCCGCGCACCACGTGCGCAAAGCTCGGGTAGTGCTGCTCGACGTCGGCGACGGACAGCGTCAGGACGTTGTCCGCCGGTGCGTTGATGCCGTGCGCGCTGGTGCTGCCGAACATCAGCCGGTACATGTGCCGATGCTTGATGGCATAACGCCGGTAGGCTGCGCCGATCGCGAACAGGTCGGCGACCGGGTCGGCGGTCTGTGGCACCGTCAGCGCGGCGTCGAACTGCCGCAGCCCCTCCGCGGCCACCTCGGCGATGAGGCCCCGCATCCCGCCGAAATGGGTGTACACGGCCATCGTCGAGGTTCCCGCCGCACCGGCGACCTTGCGGGTCTGCAGCGCGTCGGGGCCGTGCTCGTTGAGCAGGTCGACCGCGGCGGACAGCATCTGCTCGCGGACACCGCGCTGCTCGGCGGGCGTGGTGCGCGAAGTCGCTTCTGAAGTCATCGTTGTCATCCTCCCATCCGCGGCGTACGGTTCCTATAACAACGTCATATCAATGTTATAGGAGCGCAGAGATGACGTCAGTGCAAACCGCCGAAACCCGGAATCCCTATCTCGAGGGCTTGCTGGCGCCGGTGGGCGCCGAAGTGACCGCGACCGACCTGCGGGTCACCGGCCACATCCCGGAACACCTCGACGGACGCTATCTGCGCAACGGACCCAACCCGGCCGAAGAGGTCGACCCGGCCACCTATCACTGGTTCAGCGGCGACGGGATGGTGCACGGCGTCGCGCTGCGCGACGGGAAGGCCCGGTGGTACCGCAACCGCTGGGTGCGCAGCCTGTCGGTGTGCGCCACGCTGGGCGAGCCGACGCCGGCCCGGCTCAACCCGCGGGCGGGCATGCTCTCGCTGGGCGCCAACACCAACGTCTTGACCCACGCCGGGCGCACCCTGGCGCTGGTCGAGGGCGGTGTGGCCAACTACGAGCTGACCGACGAGCTGGACACCATCGGGACGTGCGACTTCGACGGCACCCTGGCCGGCGGCTACACCGCTCATCCGCACCGCGATCCGCGCACCGGCGAATTGCACGCCGTTTCCTACTCGTTCGCCCGCGGGCGGACCGTGCAGTACTCGGTGATCGACACCCAGGGGCGGGCGCGGCGCACGGTCGATATCGAGGTGTCGGGGTCGCCGATGATGCACGACTTCTCGCTGACCGACAAGTACGTCGTCGTCTACGACCTGCCGGTGACGTTCGACCCGATGCAGGTGCTGCCGGTGACGATGCCGCGCTGGCTCGGCCTGCCGGCCCGGCTGGCGCTGCAGTCGCTGATCGGGCGCGTGCGGGTGCCGAGCCCGATCAACGCCATGATGAACCGAAACCCGAAGCACTCCGACCGGATGCCGTACGCCTGGAACCCCGGCTACCCGGCGCGCATCGGGGTGATGCCCCGCGAGGGCGGCAACAAGGACATCCGCTGGTTCGACATCGAACCCTGCTACGTCTACCACCCGCTTAACGCCTACTCCGAAATGCGGGACGGGGCCGAGGTTTTGGTGCTCGACGTGGTGCGTTACGCCCGGATGTTCGACCGCGACCGGCGCGGGCCCGGCGACACCCCGCCCACGCTGGACCGTTGGACCATCAACCTGGCGACCGGCGCGGTGAGCACCGAATGCCGCGACGAACAGCCGCAGGAATTTCCCCGGATCAACGAGGGCCTGCTGGGCGGGCCGCACCGGTACGGCTACACCGTCGGTGCGTACTTCTCCGGCGGCGCCTCCGCGCTGTACAAGCACGACTACGCGACCGGGACCCGCGCGGTCGCGCCGCTCGATCCCGACCTTTTGCTCGGCGAGATGTCCTTTGTGCCCAATCCCGGGGCCGGCCCCGAAGACGACGGCGTCCTGATGGGTTACGGCTATCACCGCGGCCGCGACGAGGGCCAGTTGGTGTTGCTGGACGCCGCGACGCTCGAGTCGGTGGCCACCGTGCACCTGCCCCAGCGGGTACCGATGGGCTTTCACGGCAACTGGGCGCCCGTCGGCTAACGTGCGTTGAATAGCGCGCCCGCCCCCCGGAGCGGCCGTGATCTCAGGTCAGCCAATTTTTGCCGGCTGTGCCGCGCAACCCTGATGCCGTGCAGCAAGCGTGCGCTACAGTGACTCATGCCACAGAAAAGGGCAGGTGGCGGGCGTGAGCGTCGACGGAAGGATTCTCCATGGGTGTCGCTATTGAGGTGAACGGCCTCACGAAGTCCTTCGGATCCTCGAGAATCTTTGAAGACGTGACGTTGGAGGTCCCCGCCGGGGAGGTCAGCGTCCTGCTGGGACCGTCGGGTACCGGCAAATCGGTGTTCCTGAAGTCCCTCATCGGTCTGCTGCGGCCGGAGCGCGGGTCGGTCGTCATCGACGGCACCGACATCCTGCAATGCTCGGCCAAGGAGCTCTACGAGATCCGCACGCTGTTCGGCGTGATGTTCCAGGACGGCGCGCTGTTCGGTTCGATGAACCTGTTCGACAACGCCGCCTTCCCGCTGCGCGAGCACACCAAGAAGAAGGAAGGCGAGATCCGTGACATCGTCATGGAGAAGCTGACCATGGTCGGCCTGGGTGGCGACGAGAAGAAGTTCCCCGGTGAGATTTCCGGCGGTATGCGTAAGCGCGCCAGCCTGGCCAGGGCGCTGGTGATGGACCCGCAGATCATCCTCTGCGACGAGCCGGACTCGGGTCTGGACCCGGTTCGTACCGCCTACCTGAGCCAGCTGATCCTGGACATCAACGCCCAGATCGACGCCACCGTCCTGATCGTCACGCACAACATCAACATCGCCCGCACCGTGCCGGACAACATGGGCATGCTCTTCCGGCGCAAGCTGGTCATGTTCGGGCCGCGCGAGGTGCTCCTGACCAGCGATGAGCCGGTCGTGCGGCAGTTCCTCAACGGTCGCCGCATCGGGCCGATCGGCATGTCCGAGGAAAAGGACGAGTCGACCATGGCCGAAGAGCAGGCCGCGCTCGATGCGGGTCAGCACGCGGGCGGTGTCGAGGAAGTCGAGGGCGTGCCGCCGCAGATCAACGCGTCACCGGGGATGCCCGAGCGTAAGGCCGTCGGGCGGCGCCAGGCGCGGGTGCGCGAGATGATGCACACCTTGCCGAAGGAGGCCCAGGCGGCAATCCTCGACGACCTCGAAGGCACCCACAAGTACCGGGCGCACGAGTTCGGCGACTAGGGCGCCGGCCCAAAGGTTCGCGATAACTTCGCGTAACTTGGCGGCCCGCCCTCTTGACGACGGGCCGTAAACGGGCCAATCTGTTGGGCAGCATGTATCCAGCGGAGAGTCGAGATGCCAGCCAGCGCCGATGTCCCTGGATGGCCTGTGCTGGACAGTTGAGGAATGCGCCGTCCTACGCTATTGTTGGACGTTGCGCTGGCTACCTCCTGCCCACCTCACCCGCCACTTGACACCGTGGTCTAAGCCTGAGCCCCCTCTAGCGGCTTGGTTCTTTAGTTGTGCGCGTGAGATCCGGACAGTTCGTCCGCCGGCCTAACCGACACAATTCGCGGCGAACAGATCCGGTGGTCCCGGTTTTCGTGAGTCGCACGAGGTGCTGGAAGGATGCATCTTGGCTGATTCCCGCCAGAGCAAAACGGATCGCCCACAAAGTTCCTCTAAAGGAAGTTTCCTAAACGGCTCCGTACCCGGAGCGCCCAACCGAGTTTCCTTCGCCAAGCTCCGCGAACCGCTCGAGGTTCCCGGCCTGCTCGACGTGCAGATCGACTCCTTCGAGTGGTTGATCGGCTCGCCGCGCTGGCGGGAGGCCGCCACCGATCGTGGCGAGCCCAGTCCGGTGGGTGGCCTCGAAGAGGTGCTCTACGAGCTCTCGCCGATCGAGGACTTCTCCGGCTCGATGTCGCTGTCGTTCTCCGACCCGCGTTTCGACGAGGTCAAGGCGCCGGTCGACGAGTGCAAAGACAAGGACATGACCTACGCGGCCCCGCTGTTCGTCACGGCCGAGTTCATCAACAACAACACCGGTGAGATCAAGAGCCAGACGGTGTTCATGGGTGACTTCCCGATGATGACCGAGAAGGGCACCTTCATCATCAACGGGACCGAGCGCGTGGTGGTCAGCCAGCTGGTGCGCTCGCCCGGTGTGTACTTCGACGAGAGCATCGACAAGTCCACCGAGAAGCTGCTGCACAGCGTCAAGGTGATCCCCAGCCGCGGTGCGTGGCTGGAGTTCGACGTCGACAAGCGCGACACCGTCGGTGTGCGCATCGACCGCAAGCGCCGCCAGCCCGTCACCGTGCTGCTCAAGGCCCTGGGCTGGACCAACGAGCAGATCACCGAGCGGTTCGGCTTCTCCGAGATCATGATGTCGACCCTGGAGAAGGACAACACCGCAGGCACCGACGAGGCGCTGCTGGACATCTACCGCAAGCTGCGCCCGGGCGAGCCGCCGACCAAGGAGTCCGCGCAGACCCTGCTGGAGAACCTGTTCTTCAAGGAGAAGCGCTACGACCTGGCCCGCGTTGGCCGCTACAAGGTCAACAAGAAGCTGGGCCTGCACGCCGGTGAGCCGATCACGTCGTCCACGCTGACCGAGGAAGACGTCGTCGCCACCATCGAGTACCTGGTCCGCCTGCACGAGGGCCAGGCCATGATGACCGTCCCCGGCGGCATCGAGGTGCCGGTGGAGACCGACGACATCGACCACTTCGGCAATCGCCGGCTGCGTACCGTCGGCGAGTTGATCCAGAACCAGATCCGGGTCGGCATGTCCCGGATGGAGCGGGTGGTCCGCGAGCGGATGACCACGCAGGACGTCGAGGCGATCACGCCGCAGACGCTGATCAACATCCGGCCGGTGGTCGCCGCGATCAAGGAGTTCTTCGGCACCAGCCAGCTCTCCCAGTTCATGGACCAGAACAACCCGCTGTCGGGTCTCACCCACAAGCGCCGGCTGTCGGCGCTGGGCCCCGGTGGTCTGTCCCGCGAGCGGGCCGGGCTGGAGGTCCGTGACGTGCACCCGTCGCACTACGGCCGGATGTGCCCGATCGAGACCCCGGAGGGTCCCAACATCGGTCTGATCGGTTCGCTGTCGGTGTACGCGCGGGTCAACCCGTTCGGGTTCATCGAGACGCCGTACCGCAAGGTGGTCGACGGTGTGGTCACCGACGAGATCCACTACCTGACCGCCGACGAGGAGGACCGCCACGTCGTGGCGCAGGCCAACTCGCCGATCGACGACAAGGGCCGGTTCGAAGAGTCGCGCGTCCTGGTCCGCCGCAAGGCGGGCGAGGTCGAATACGTGCCGTCGTCCGAGGTGGACTACATGGACGTGTCGCCGCGCCAGATGGTGTCGGTGGCCACCGCCATGATCCCCTTCCTCGAGCACGACGACGCCAACCGTGCCCTGATGGGCGCCAACATGCAGCGCCAGGCGGTTCCGCTGGTGCGCAGCGAGGCGCCGCTGGTGGGCACCGGCATGGAACTGCGCGCCGCGATCGACGCCGGCGACGTCGTCGTCGCGGACAAGGCCGGGGTGATCGAGGAGGTCTCCGCCGACTACATCACCGTGATGGCCGACGACGGCACCCGGCACACCTACCGGATGCGCAAGTTCGAGCGCTCCAACCACGGCACCTGCGCCAACCAGTCGCCGATCGTGGACGCGGGCGACCGGGTCGAGGCCGGCCAGGTCATCGCCGACGGTCCGTGCACCGAGAACGGTGAGATGGCGCTGGGCAAGAACCTGCTGGTGGCGATCATGCCGTGGGAAGGCCACAACTACGAGGACGCGATCATCCTCTCCAACCGCCTGGTTGAGGAGGACGTGCTCACCTCGATCCACATCGAGGAGCACGAGATCGACGCCCGCGACACCAAGCTGGGCGCCGAGGAGATCACCCGGGACATCCCGAACGTCTCCGACGAGGTGCTCGCCGACCTCGACGAGCGCGGCATCGTCCGCATCGGTGCCGAGGTCCGCGACGGCGACATCCTGGTCGGCAAGGTCACCCCGAAGGGGGAGACCGAGCTGACCCCGGAGGAGCGCCTGCTGCGGGCGATCTTCGGCGAGAAGGCCCGCGAGGTCCGCGACACCTCCCTGAAGGTGCCGCACGGCGAGTCGGGCAAGGTGATCGGCATCCGGGTGTTCTCCCGCGAGGACGACGACGAGCTGCCGGCCGGTGTCAACGAGCTGGTGCGCGTCTACGTGGCCCAGAAGCGCAAGATCTCCGACGGCGACAAGCTCGCCGGCCGGCACGGCAACAAGGGCGTGATCGGCAAGATCCTGCCCGCCGAGGACATGCCGTTCCTGCCGGACGGCACGCCGGTGGACATCATCCTGAACACCCACGGGGTGCCGCGACGGATGAACATCGGCCAGATCCTGGAGACCCACCTCGGGTGGGTGGCCAAGTCCGGCTGGAACATCGAGGGTTCGCCCGACTGGGCGGCCAACCTGCCCAAGGAGCTGCAGAGCGCGGAGCCGAACGCCATCGTCTCGACGCCGGTGTTCGACGGCGCCCGGGAGGCGGAGCTGCAGGGGCTGCTGTCCTGCACGCTGCCCAACCGGGACAACGAGGTGATGGTGGATGGCGACGGCAAGGCGGTGCTCTTCGACGGCCGCAGCGGCGAGCCGTTCCCGTACCCGGTGACCGTTGGCTTCATGTACATCATGAAGCTGCACCACCTGGTGGACGACAAGATCCACGCCCGCTCCACCGGCCCGTACTCGATGATCACCCAGCAGCCGCTGGGTGGTAAGGCGCAGTTCGGTGGCCAGCGGTTCGGTGAGATGGAGTGCTGGGCCATGCAGGCCTACGGCGCCGCGTACACGCTGCAGGAGCTGTTGACCATCAAGTCCGACGACACCGTCGGCCGGGTCAAGGTGTACGAGGCGATCGTCAAGGGCGAGAACATCCCGGAGCCGGGCATCCCCGAGTCCTTCAAGGTATTGCTCAAGGAGCTGCAGTCGCTGTGTCTCAACGTCGAGGTGCTCTCGTCGGACGGCGCGGCGATCGAATTGCGCGAAGGCGAGGACGAGGACCTCGAGCGGGCAGCGGCCAACTTGGGAATCAACTTGTCCCGCAACGAATCCGCGTCCGTTGAGGACCTGGCTTAATCAAGTAACTAACCCGCAAGGGGAAAGGGAGTTACGTGCTCGACGTCAACTTCTTCGATGAACTCCGCATCGGCCTGGCCACCGCGGAGGACATCAGGCAATGGTCTTACGGCGAGGTCAAGAAGCCGGAGACGATCAACTACCGCACGCTGAAGCCGGAGAAGGACGGCCTGTTCTGCGAGAAGATCTTCGGACCGACTCGCGACTGGGAGTGCTACTGCGGCAAGTACAAGCGCGTCCGCTTCAAGGGCATCATCTGTGAGCGCTGCGGCGTCGAGGTGACCCGCGCCAAGGTGCGCCGCGAGCGGATGGGCCACATCGAGCTGGCCGCGCCCGTCACGCACATCTGGTACTTCAAGGGTGTGCCGAGCCGGCTCGGTTACCTGCTCGACCTCGCCCCGAAGGATCTCGAGAAGATCATCTACTTCGCGGCGTACGTGATCACGTCGGTCGACGACGAGATGCGGCACAACGAGCTGTCCACGCTCGAGGCCGAGATGATGGTGGAGCGCAAGGCCGTTGAGGACCAGCGCGACGCCGACCTCGAGGCCCGCGCGCAGAAGCTGGAGGCCGACCTGGCCGAGCTGGAGGCCGAGGGCGCCAAGGCCGACGCCCGGCGCAAGGTGCGCGACGGCGGCGAGCGGGAGATGCGGCAGCTCCGCGACCGCGCCCAGCGTGAGCTGGACCGGCTGGAGGACATCTGGAGCACCTTCACCAAGCTGGCCCCCAAGCAGCTGATCGTCGACGAGAACCTCTACCGCGAGCTCGTCGACCGCTACGGCGAGTACTTCACCGGCGCCATGGGCGCGGAGTCGATCAAGAAGCTGATCGAGAACTTCGACATCGACGCCGAGGCCGACATCCTGCGTGACGTCATCCGAAACGGCAAGGGGCAGAAGAAGCTTCGTGCCCTCAAGCGGCTGAAGGTCGTCGCTGCCTTCCAGCAGTCGGGCAACTCGCCGATGGGCATGGTGCTCGACGCGGTCCCGGTGATCCCGCCGGAGCTGCGCCCGATGGTGCAGCTCGACGGTGGCCGGTTCGCCACCAGCGACCTGAACGACCTGTACCGCCGGGTGATCAACCGCAACAACCGCCTCAAGAGGCTGATCGATCTCGGTGCGCCCGAGATCATCGTCAACAACGAGAAGCGGATGCTGCAGGAGTCCGTGGACGCGCTGTTCGACAACGGCCGCCGCGGCCGCCCGGTCACCGGGCCGGGCAACCGTCCGCTGAAGTCGCTGAGCGATCTGCTCAAGGGCAAGCAGGGCCGGTTCCGCCAGAACCTGCTCGGTAAGCGCGTCGACTACTCGGGCCGTTCGGTCATCGTGGTCGGCCCGCAGCTCAAGCTGCACCAGTGCGGTCTGCCCAAGCTGATGGCGCTGGAGCTGTTCAAGCCGTTCGTGATGAAGCGGCTGGTCGACCTCAACCACGCGCAGAACATCAAGAGCGCCAAGCGAATGGTGGAGCGGCAGCGTCCCCAGGTGTGGGACGTCCTCGAAGAGGTCATCGCCGAGCACCCGGTGCTGCTGAACCGTGCACCCACCCTGCACCGGCTGGGCATTCAGGCCTTCGAGCCGATGCTGGTGGAAGGCAAGGCCATTCAGCTGCACCCGTTGGTGTGTGAGGCGTTCAACGCCGACTTCGACGGTGACCAGATGGCGGTGCACCTGCCGCTCTCCGCGGAGGCACAGGCCGAGGCGCGCATCCTGATGCTGTCGAGTAACAACATCCTGTCGCCCGCATCCGGGCGTCCGCTGGCCATGCCGCGACTGGACATGGTGACCGGGCTGTACTTCCTGACCACCGAGGTCGACGGCGACAAGGGTGAATTCCAGGCGGCTGCCAAGGATCAGCCGGAGGTCGGCGTGTACTCGTCGCCGTCCGAGGCGATCATGGCCGCCGACCGCGGCGTCCTCTCGGTGCGGGCCAAGATCAAGGTGCGACTGACGCAGCTGCGTCCGCCCGCCGAGATCGAGGCGGAGGTGTTCGGCGCCAACGGCTGGCGGCCCGGCGATGCCTGGCTGGCCGAGACCACGCTGGGCCGGGTTCTGTTCAACGAGCTGCTGCCGCTTGGCTATCCGTTCGTGAACAAGCAGATGCACAAGAAGGTGCAGGCCGCCATCATCAACGACCTGGCCGAGCGCTACCCGATGATCGTGGTCGCGCAGACGGTCGACAAGCTCAAGGACGCCGGCTTCTACTGGGCGACCCGCAGCGGTGTCACCGTGTCGATGGCCGACGTGCTGGTTCCGCCGCGCAAGAAGGAGATCCTCGACCAGTACGAGGAGCGGGCCGAGAAGGTCGAAAAGCAGTTCCAGCGAGGCGCTTTGAACCACGACGAGCGCAACGAGGCGCTGGTGGAGATCTGGAAGGAAGCCACCGACGAGGTCGGTCAGGCGCTGCGGGAGCACTACCCCAGCGACAACCCGATCATCACGATCGTCGACTCGGGTGCCACGGGTAACTTCACCCAGACCCGAACGCTGGCCGGCATGAAGGGTCTGGTGACCAACCCCAAGGGTGAGTTCATCCCGCGTCCGGTCAAGTCGTCCTTCCGTGAGGGCCTGACGGTGCTGGAGTACTTCATCAACACCCACGGCGCCCGAAAGGGCTTGGCGGACACCGCGTTGCGTACCGCCGACTCGGGCTATCTGACCCGTCGTCTGGTGGACGTGAGCCAGGACGTCATCGTCCGCGAGCACGACTGCGAGACCGAGCGCGGCATCGTCGTCGAGCTGGCCGAGCGTCAGCCCGACGGCACCCTGATCCGCGACCCGTACATCGAAACCTCGGCGTACGCGCGGACTCTGGGCGCCGACGCGGTCGACGAGGCGGGCAACGTCGTCGTCGCGCGCGGCGAAGACCTGGGTGACCCGTCGATCGACGCCCTGCTTGCTGCGGGCATCACGCAGATCAAGGTGCGCTCGGTGCTGACGTGCACCACCGGCACCGGGGTGTGCGCGACCTGCTACGGACGGTCCATGGCCACCGGCAAGCTGGTCGACATCGGTGAGGCCGTCGGTATCGTGGCGGCGCAGTCCATCGGTGAGCCCGGCACGCAGCTGACCATGCGTACCTTCCACCAGGGTGGTGTCGGTGAGGACATCACCGGCGGTCTGCCGCGTGTGCAGGAGCTGTTCGAGGCCCGGGTGCCGCGAGGCAAGGCGCCGATCGCCGATCTCACCGGGCGGGTTCGGCTCGAGGAGGGCGAGCGCTTCTACAAGATCACCATCATTCCCGACGACGGCAGCGAGGAAGTCGTCTACGACAAGCTCTCCAAGCGGCAACGGCTGCGCGTGTTCAAGCACGAAGACGGTTCCGAGCGAGTGCTTTCCGACGGTGACCACGTCGAGGTGGGCCAGCAGCTGATGGAAGGCTCGGCCGACCCGCACGAGGTGCTGCGCGTGCAGGGCCCCCGCCAGGTGCAGATCCACCTGGTCCGGGAGGTCCAGGAGGTCTACCGCGCCCAGGGTGTGTCGATCCACGACAAGCACATCGAGGTGATCGTTCGGCAGATGCTGCGCCGGGTCACCATCATCGACTCGGGCGCGACGGAGTTCCTGCCCGGCTCGCTGATCGACCGCGCGGAGTTCGAGGCTGCGAACCGCCGGGTGGTGGCCGAAGGCGGCGAGCCCGCCGCCGGTCGTCCGGTGCTGATGGGTATCACGAAGGCGTAGCCTGGCCACCGACTCGTGGCTGTCGGCGGCGTCGTTCCAGGAGACCACGCGAGTGCTGACCGATGCGGCGATCAACTGCCGCAGCGACAAGCTGCAAGGTCTGAAGGAGAACGTGATCATCGGAAAGCTGATCCCGGCCGGGACCGGTATCAACCGGTACCGCAACATCCAGGTGCAGCCGACCGAGGAGGCCCGGGCCGCCGCGTACACGATCCCGTCCTACGAGGATCAGTACTACAGCCCGGACTTCGGCCAGGCGACCGGAGCTGCCGTTCCGCTGGACGACTACGGCTACAGCGACTACCGCTAGTCAACGACGAAAAAGCCCCGGGTTTTCCCGGGGCTTTTTCGTGCGCCGGGGCGGGCTGTCCGGCTGCCCAACTACACTGGCCGACGTGCTCATTGGTTCCCACGTCCACCAGGACGATCCCCTGGCCGCAGCCCAGGCGGACGGCGCCGACGCGGTGCAGTTCTTCCTGGGCAACCCGCAGAGCTGGAAGAAGCCGAAGCCTCGCGACGACGCCGACGCGCTCAAGGCGTCCACCATCCCGCTGTACGTCCACGCGCCGTACCTCATCAACGTGGCATCGGCCAACAACCGCATTCGGATCCCGTCGCGCAAGATCCTGCAGGACACCTGCGACGCCGCGTCGGAAATCAACGCGACGGCGGTGATCGTGCACGGCGGCCACGCCGACGACGACGACATGGAGGCCGGCTTCGAGCGGTGGGTCAAAGCGCTCGACTACCTCGAAACCGATGTGCAGGTGTATCTGGAGAACACCGCGGGCGGCGACCACGCGATGGCCCGCTACTTCGACACCATCGGCAGGCTCTGGGATCACATCGGCGACAAGGGCGTTGGGTTCTGCCTGGACACCTGCCATGCGTGGGCCGCCGGTGAGGAACTAATCGACGCGGTGGACCGGATAAAGGCGCTGACCGGGCGCATCGACCTGGTGCACTGCAACGACTCGAGGGATGCGGCGGGCTCGGGCGCCGACCGGCACGCGAACTTCGGCACCGGCCAGATCGATCCGGAGCTCCTCGCCGCGGTCGTCAAGGCCGCCGACGCACCCGTCATCTGCGAAACCGCCGACGAGGGCCGCAAGGACGACATCGCCTTCCTGCGGGAAAAGATCAGCGGCTGATCTGCGGGCCCATGCTCGGTCGGCTCGCAACGCTTCTCGGGGTGCTCCTCCTGGTCGCGGGTTGTTCGCCGACGCCGCCCTCGGGCTTTGTCAACGGCACCAGCTTGCACCACATCAAGGTCGGCGGACACGATCGCAGCTATCGGCTCTACGAGCCTGCGGGAATACCCGCTTCGGCTGCGCTCGTAGTCGTGCTGCACGGCTACTCCGGCAGTGCCAGGCAAGTCGAAAGAGATTACCAATGGGACGGTTTGGCCGATTCGGACAAGTTCGTCGTCGCCTATCCGGATGGCCTCGGCCGGGCCTGGAACGTCGATGGGGAAACCTGCTGCGGCCGGCCGGGACGGGAAGGTGTCGACGACGTCGCCTTCATCGGCGCGGCGGTGGCTGACATCGCCAAGAACGTCGGCACCAATCCCGCCAAGGTCTACGTCACCGGAATGAGCAACGGCGGCATCATGTCCTACACGCTGGCGTGCACCACCGACATCTTCGCGGCGATCGGCCCCGTCGCGGGCACGCAGCTGAACTCGTGCCGGACCCCGCATCCGACGTCGGTCATCCACATTCATGGCACCGCCGATCGGCTCGTTCCTTATGGCGGTGGGCAGGGTTTCAGCGTCATCGACGGTCCCCCGGTGCCGGGCGTGAATCGTTTCTGGCGCGACGTCGATCGGTGCGGCACGCCGACCGCCACAATCGGTGGCCCGGTGACCACGTCGACCGCCCGGTGCGCCGATAACCGCGGCGTCGTCCTCATCACCGTCGACGGTGGCGGCCACGAGTGGCCGGACTTCGCGACGCGGACGCTGTGGGAATTCTTCGCCGCGCATGCCCGCTGACCGACGGCATTACACCTCTTGTGCGGCTGTCGGAAAAATGTAACATGAGTGGCATGTCGGATACGCATGTCGTCACCAACCAGGTTCCTCCGCTGGAGAACTACAACCCCGCGACGTCCGCGGTGCTCGTCGAGGCCTTGATCCGCGAGGGCGGGGAATGGGGCCTGGACGAGGTGAACGAGTTGGGCGCGATCGCGGGGGGCCGCGAAGCCCAGCGGTGGGGTGAGCTCGCCGACCGCAACCGGCCCATCCTGCACACCCACGACAAGTACGGTCACCGCGTCGACGAGGTCGAGTACGACCCGGCCTACCACGAGTTGATGCGCACGGCCATCGCAGCCGGCATCCACGCCGCGCCGTGGGCCGACGACCGCCCGGGCGCGCACGTGGTGCGGGCCGCGAAAATGTCGGTCTGGAATGTCGAGCCCGGCCACACGTGCCCGATCTCGATGACGTATGCCGTCGTCCCGGCGCTGCGCTGCAACCCCGAACTCGCGGCCGTCTACGAGCCCCTGCTGACCAGCCGCGAATACGACCCCGAACTCAAACTGGCCACCACCAAGCGCGGCATCACCGCCGGCATGTCGATGACCGAGAAGCAGGGCGGATCCGACGTGCGCGCCGGAACCACGCAGGCCACCCCGAACGGCCCCAACGCTGATGGCAGCTACAGCCTGACCGGTCACAAGTGGTTCACCTCGGCGCCGATGTGCGACATCTTCCTGGTCCTTGCGCAGGCCCCGGGCGGACTGTCCTGCTTCCTGCTGCCGCGGGTGCTGCCCGACGGCACTCGCAACCGAATGTTCCTGCAGCGGCTCAAGGACAAGCTCGGCAACCACGCCAACGCGTCGAGCGAGGTCGAATACGACGGCGCCACCGCGTGGTTGGTGGGCGAGGAGGGCCGCGGCGTCCCCACCATCATCGAGATGGTCAACCTCACCCGGCTGGACTGCACCCTGGGCAGCGCCACCAGCATGCGCACCGGCCTGACCCGCGCGATCCACCACGCCCAGCACCGAAAGGCGTTCGGCGCCTACCTGATCGACCAGCCGCTGATGCGCAACGTGCTGGCCGACCTGGCCGTGGAGGCCGAGGCGGCCACCATCGTCGCGATGCGGATGGCCGGCGCCACCGACAAGGCGTTGCGCGGCGACGACCAGGAGGCGCTGCTGCGCCGCATCGGTCTGGCGGCCAGCAAATACTGGGTGTGCAAGCGCGCCACCCCGCACGCCGCCGAGGCGCTGGAATGCCTGGGCGGCAATGGCTACGTCGAGGACTCGGGCATGCCGCGGCTGTTCCGGGAGGCGCCGCTGATGGGCATCTGGGAGGGCTCGGGCAACGTCAGCGCGCTGGACACGTTGCGCGCCATGGCCACTCGGCCCGAATGCGTCGAGGTGCTGTTCACCGAGCTGGCCGAAAGCGCCGGGGCGGACCCGCGACTGGGCGGTCACGTCGAGCGGCTGCGGCAAGACCTGACCGACCTGGACACCATCGCGCACCGCGCCCGCAAGGTCGCCGAGGACATCTGCCTGGCGCTGCAGGGGTCGCTGCTGGTGCGCCACGGTCACCCCGCCGTCGTCGAGGCCTTCCTGACCACGCGGCTCGACCGCCAGTGGGGTGGGGCATACGGCACCATGCCCACCGGCCTGGATCTGGCCCCGATCCTCGAGCGGGCCCTGGTAAAGGGCTGAGCGGCGCCGATGACCCACGCGATCAGGCCGGTCGACTTCGACAACCTGAAGACGATGACCTACGAGGTCACCGATCGGGTTGCGCGGATCACCTTCAATCGGCCGGAAAAGGGCAACGCGATCATCGCGGACACCCCGCTGGAGCTCTCGGCGTTGGTGGAGCGCGCCGACCTCGACCCGGGCGTGCACGTCATCTTGGTGTCCGGACGCGGCGAGGGTTTCTGCGCGGGGTTCGACCTGAGCGCCTACGCCGACCGCACCGGCTCGGCCGGCGGTACCGGCGCGTATGCGGGCACCGTGCTCGACGGCAAGACCCAGGCGGCCAACCACTTACCGAACCAGCCGTGGGACCCGATGATCGACTACCAGATGATGAGCCGCTTCGTGCGCGGCTTCTCCAGCCTGATGCACGCCGACAAGCCGACGGTGGTCAAGATCCACGGCTACTGCGTGGCCGGCGGAACCGACATCGCGCTGCACGCCGACCAGGTGATCGCCGCGGCCGACGCGAAGATCGGCTACCCGCCCACGCGGGTATGGGGCGTCCCGGCGGCGGGGCTGTGGGCGCACCGGCTCGGCGACCAGCGCGCCAAGCGCCTGCTGTTCACCGGCGATTGCATCACCGGCGCGCAAGCCGCCGAATGGGGCCTGGCGGTCGAGGCGCCGGATCCGGCAGACCTTGACGAACGCACCGAGCGGCTCGTGCAACGGATCGCCGCGGTGCCCGTCAACCAGCTCATCATGGTCAAGCTCGCGCTGAATTCGGCTCTGCTGCAACAGGGTGTGGCTACCAGCAGGATGGTCAGCACCGTGTTCGACGGCGTCGCCCGGCACACCCCGGAAGGCCACGCCTTCGTCGCCGACGCGGTGGAGCACGGCTTCCGGGACGCGGTGCGGCATCGCGACGAGCCCTTCGGTGACTACGGCCGCCGCGCGTCACAGGTATAACCCATGCCCACCATGACGGCCCGGTCGGTGGTGCTCAGCGTGCTGCTGGGGGCGCACCCAGCGTGCGCCAGCGCCAGCGAATTGGTTAGGCTCACTTCCGATTTCGGTATCAAAGAGACGACGTTGCGGGTGGCGCTGACCCGCATGGTCGGCACCGGGGACCTGATCCGGTCCGCGGACGGCTACCGACTCTCGGATCGCTTGCTGGCCCGCCAGCGGCGGCAGGACGACGCCATCGACCCACGGCTCCGGCCCTGGCGCGGGGAATGGGTCACGCTCATCGTGACCAGCGTGGGCAACGACGCGCGTACCCGGGCGGCGCTGCGGACCGCCATGCACGGCAAGCGCTTCGGTGAACTGCGCGAAGGTGTCTGGATGCGACCCGACAACCTGGAGCTTGACCTGGGCCCCGAGATCGACGCCCGGGTGCGGGTCTTGCGGGCGCGCGACGACGACCCCGCCGAGCTGGCCGCCCAGCTGTGGGACCTGCCCGCCTGGGCGCGGGCGGGTAACCAAATGCTCGACGAGATGGCCGCCGCGCCAGACATTCCCGGGCGGTTCGTGGTGGCGGCGGCGACGGTGCGACACTTGCTCACCGACCCGGTGCTGCCCGACGAACTGTTGCCGGCCGACTGGCCCGGTACCCGGCTGCGTGCGGCCTACCACGACTTCGCCACCGAGCTGCTCGGGCGGCGCGAACCACTATTTGCGGAGGCAAAATGAGCGATCCGGTGCGTATCGAGCGCAACGGCCCGGTGACGACGGTGATCCTGAACCGGCCGGCGGCGCGCAACGCGGTCAACGGCCCCACCGCGGCGGCGCTGTACGCGGCATTCGACGAGTTCGACCGTGATGACACCGCGTCGGTCGCCGTGCTGTGGGGGGACGGTGGAACCTTCTGCGCCGGAGCTGATTTGAAGGCCTTCGGCACACCCGACGCCAACGTCGTGCACCGGACGGGCCCGGGTCCGATGGGGCCGACACGAATGGTGTTGTCCAAACCCGTGATCGCCGCGGTGAGCGGCTACGCGGTCGCCGGGGGCCTGGAGTTGGCCGTCTGGTGTGACCTGCGGGTGGCCGAGGAGGACGCCGTGTTCGGGGTGTTCTGCCGCCGATGGGGGGTGCCGCTCATCGACGGCGGCACCGTGCGGTTGCCGCGGCTGATCGGACACAGCCGCGCGATGGACATGATTCTCACCGGCCGCGGTGTCAAGGCCGATGAAGCGCTCGCGATGGGGTTGGCCAACCGCGTCGTGCCCAACGGCCAGGCGCGGCAGGCGGCGGAGGAACTGGCGGCGCAACTGGCCGCGCTGCCGCAGCAGTGCCTGCGGTCCGACCGGCTTTCGGCGCTACATCAGTGGGGGACAACGGAATCCGAGGCGCTCGACTTCGAATTCGCCAGCATCTCCCGCGTCGCCGCCGAGGCGAACGAGGGGGCCGGGCGGTTCGCCGCGGGCGCGGGCCGGCACGGCACGCCCGCCGGCTGACCGTCAGCCGCCCTTGGTGATGGTGTTGCCCGAACCCAGGTTGTCGACCTTGGGCTCACCGTCTTTGTAGGTGACAGTGTTGTTGAGCCCCACCACGCTGATGCGGGTGTCGACCTTGTCCAGGGTGATCTTGTTGTTCGTCCCGCCGACGCTCACCGTCGCGCAGGTGCCGGTGATGGTCAGGGTGTTGTCCGAACCGCCGACGTTCAGCGACTTGCCGTCGGCGCAGTCAAGCGTCGCAGTGGTGCCCATCGACCCATAGTTGAGCGTGTTGCCGATCTCGACCGACGCGGTGGTGGTCGCCCCGCTCGACCCCGTCGTGGGCGCCGCGCCGGCGCTCGTCGTCGTCGTCGCGCTGCTCTTCGTTGTCGTCGTGGAACCCGCGGGCGGGTTGGCCGTCGAACTGCAGCCGGCCACCAACACGGCTGCGACGGCCGGTGCCACGGCGAGTGCGGTCAGCCCCGAGGGGCGGCCAAAGATGTGGGCAGACAATGTTCCTCGATTCCCCTGGGTTGGATGGCGGAGTGGCGTCGGGCTCAGCCGGGTACCTGCTGGAGCCGGTTGGTCATGCCCAGCTCGCGGCCGCGGTCCCAGATGAACGGCGTGCCGTTGTGGTAGAACACCGTCTGGTCGTAGCCGTAGACGGTGATGTCGTGCGAGACCGAGTCGGCGACGACGGTGTTGGACGAGCCCATCACCGTCACCGCGTAGCAGTTGCCCAGCGCCGTCACGTTGTTGAAGGAGCCGTTGACGAACAGCGTGGCGTCGTTGCAGTCCAGTGTCTGCTCGATGCCCTGCCCGACGACGTGGGTGTCGCCATTCTTCGCGTGCGCCGCCGGGGCGGGGATTGCGGCGACGGTGATGACGCAGGTAGCCAGCGACCCGGCGACGGTTGTCCAGTTCACTGCGGGCCCCCTTTGTGACGGGTGGATCTGCTCGATGAGATTACGTCCATCCGGCCATGGCTGAAATAGTTTCGCGCCCGGCGTCAACTAGAGTCATTAGTTAAGCACCCCGATCACCGCAAGCGAAGGGCCCCGCCATGGCAGCTCGGCCGGAAACGCCGTCGGCGGCCATGCGGACGCGCGCGGGGAGAACCGGCTCGCGCCCGGCCAAGCTGAGCCGCGAAGGCATCATCGACGGCGCGCTGACCTTCCTGGACAGGGAGGGCTGGGATGCCCTCACCATCAACGCACTGGCGATGCAGCTGGGCACGAAGGGGCCGTCGCTGTACAACCACGTGGACAGCCTGGAGGACCTGCGTCGCGCGGTGCGGATCCGCGTCATCGACGACATCATCACGATGCTGAACAGGGTCGGCGAGGGTCGCGCCCGCGACGACGCGGTGCTGGTCATGGCGGGCGCCTACCGCAGCTACGCCCATCACCACCCCGGTCGGTACTCGGCCTTCACCCGGATGCCGTTGGGCGGTGATGACCCCGAGTACACGGCGGCGACCCGAGGCGCGGCCGCGCCGGTGATCGCGGTGTTGTCCTCCTACGGTCTCGACGGCGACGAGGCCTTCCATGCGGCGCTGGAGTTTTGGTCCGCGCTGCATGGCTTCGTGCTGCTGGAGATGACCGGTGTCATGGACGACATCGACACCGACGCGTTGTTCTCGGACATGGTGCTCCGGCTGTCGGCGGGTCTCGAGCGGCGCGTCGCGCACGACGGCGCCAGGGGTTGACCGCCGCTTTGACCTGCGCGACCGGCGGCGGGTATTGTGGAGGCTCGTGCCTGGCGGCTTACGGCGCCTAACCGTAAGGAAGTGGATGCCGGGCGAATTCGCATGTCCACGATGCATCGGATCTTCTCCGGTGCGCAGCGCGTGCGACACACCCGGCCGCGGGGTAGTGCGGCCGGACATAACTGCAGTACGAAGACTTGAGAACAGCCGACAGACGCTCAACACGAACACAGAAAGCCGGTAGATGCCAACGATTCAGCAGCTGGTCCGCAAGGGTCGCCGCGACAAGATCGCCAAGGTCAAGACCGCGGCCCTGAAGGGCAGCCCGCAGCGCCGTGGCGTATGCACTCGCGTGTACACCACCACCCCGAAGAAGCCGAACTCGGCCCTTCGGAAGGTCGCGCGCGTGAAGCTGACGAGCCAGGTCGAGGTCACCGCCTACATCCCGGGCGAGGGCCACAACCTGCAGGAGCACTCGATGGTGCTGGTGCGTGGTGGCCGAGTCAAAGACCTGCCCGGCGTGCGGTACAAGATCATCCGCGGCTCGCTCGACACCCAGGGGGTCAAGAACCGCAAGCAGGCGCGCAGCCGTTATGGGGCCAAGAAGGAGAAGAGCTGATGCCGCGCAAGGGGCCCGCACCCAAGCGTCCGTTGGTCAACGATCCGGTCTACGGGTCGCAGTTGGTCACCCAGCTGGTCAACAAGATTCTGCTCAAAGGGAAGAAATCGCTGGCCGAACGCATTGTTTATGGTGCGCTCGAGAATGCCCGGGAAAAGACAGGTACCGATCCCGTGATCACGCTCAAGCGTGCTCTCGACAACGTCAAGCCCGCCCTGGAGGTGCGCAGCCGCCGTGTCGGTGGTGCGACCTACCAGGTGCCCGTCGAGGTGCGTCCGGACCGGTCCACCACGCTGGCGCTGCGCTGGCTTGTCAGCTTCTCGCGGCAACGCCGGGAGAAGACGATGGTCGAGCGGCTGGCGAACGAGATTCTGGACGCCAGCAACGGCCTGGGAGCCTCCGTCAAGCGGCGTGAGGACACCCACAAGATGGCCGAGGCCAACCGCGCCTTTGCGCACTATCGCTGGTGATCAGCCTCCGGCGAATGGCAGCGCGCCGGAGGCAAGAAAGACAGCAACCAAGCAATCGAAAGAGTGGGAAGACTTCTGTGGCACAGAAGGACGTGCTGACCGACCTCACCAAGGTCCGCAACATCGGCATCATGGCGCACATCGACGCCGGCAAGACGACGACGACGGAGCGCATCCTCTACTACACCGGTATCAGCTACAAGATCGGTGAGGTGCACGACGGCGCCGCCACCATGGACTGGATGGAGCAGGAGCAGGAGCGGGGAATCACCATCACCTCCGCGGCGACCACCTGCTTCTGGAACGACAACCAGATCAACATTATTGACACGCCTGGCCATGTTGATTTCACCGTCGAGGTGGAGCGCAGCCTGCGCGTGCTCGACGGTGCCGTCGCCGTCTTCGACGGCAAGGAGGGCGTCGAGCCGCAGTCCGAGCAGGTGTGGCGCCAGGCCGACAAATACGACGTCCCGCGGATCTGCTTCGTCAACAAGATGGACAAGATCGGCGCCGACTTCTACTTCTCGGTGAAGACCATGGAGGACCGGCTGGGCGCCAACGTCATCCCGATCCAGCTGCCCGTCGGCTCCGAGGGTGACTTCGAGGGCGTCGTCGACCTGGTCGAGATGAAGGCCAAGGTGTGGAGCGCCGAGGCGAAACTCGGTGAGAAGTACGACGTCGTCGACATCCCCGCCGACTTGCAGGAGAAGGCCGACGAGTACCGCACCAAGCTGCTCGAGGCCGTCGCGGAAACCGACGAGGCGCTGCTGGAGAAGTACCTCGGTGGCGAAGCGCTCACCGTCGACGAGATCAAGGGTGCGCTGCGCAAGCTCACCATCAACTCCGAGGCCTACCTGGTGCTGTGCGGCAGCGCGTTCAAGAACAAAGGCGTGCAGCCCATGCTCGACGCCGTCATCGACTACCTGCCCTCGCCGCTGGACGTGCCGCCGGCCGTTGGCCACGCCCCCGGCAAGGAAGACGTAGAAGTCATCCGCAAGCCGTCGACCGACGAGCCGTTTTCCGCGCTGGCGTTCAAGGTCGCCACGCACCCGTTCTTCGGCAAGCTCACCTACGTGCGGGTGTACTCGGGCAAGGTCGATTCCGGGTCACAGGTCATCAACTCCACCAAGGGCAAAAAGGAGCGGCTGGGCAAGCTGTTCCAGATGCACGCCAACAAGGAGAACCCGGTGGAAACCGCCTCGGCGGGCCACATCTACGCGGTGATCGGTCTCAAGGACACCACCACCGGCGACACGTTGAGCGACCCGAACAACCAGGTTGTGCTGGAGTCGATGAGCTTCCCCGATCCGGTGATCGAGGTGGCGATCGAGCCCAAGACCAAGAGCGACCAGGAGAAGCTGAGCCTGTCGATCCAGAAGCTCGCCGAAGAGGATCCGACCTTCAAGGTCCACCAGGACTCGGAGACCGGCCAGACCGTGATCGGTGGCATGGGCGAGCTGCACCTGGACATCCTGGTGGACCGCATGCGCCGCGAGTTCAAGGTCGAGGCCAACGTCGGCAAGCCGCAGGTCGCCTACAAGGAGACCATCAAGCGGACCGTGGACAAGGTCGAGTTCACCCACAAGAAGCAGACGGGTGGCTCGGGCCAGTTCGCGAAGGTGCTGATCAGCCTCGAGCCGTTCCACGGCGAGGACGGTGCGACCTACGAGTTCGAGAACAAGGTCACCGGGGGCCGCATCCCGCGGGAGTACATCCCGTCGGTGGACGCCGGCGCGCAAGACGCGATGCAGTACGGTGTGCTGGCCGGCTACCCGCTGGTGAACTTGAAGGTCACCCTGCTCGATGGCGCGTTCCACGAGGTCGACTCGTCGGAGATGGCGTTCAAGATCGCCGGTTCGCAGGTGCTGAAAAAGGCTGCCGCGCAAGCACAGCCGGTGATACTGGAACCGATCATGGCCGTCGAGGTCACCACGCCCGAGGACTACATGGGCGATGTGATCGGCGACCTGAACTCCCGCCGTGGCCAGATTCAGGCCATGGAGGAGCGGGGCGGTGCACGCGTCGTCAAGGCGCACGTGCCGCTGTCGGAGATGTTCGGCTACGTCGGCGACCTGAGGTCCAAGACCCAAGGCCGGGCGAACTACTCCATGGTGTTCGACTCGTACGCCGAAGTGCCGGCGAACGTGTCGAAGGAGATCATCGCTAAGGCGACGGGTCAGTGACGCGAAGACGACGGCGAGTAAGCGAAGCTTACGAGTGAGGAGTCGAGCAATCAGTCACATCCCCGCGGAGTAATCTTGCCGGGTCATTGCAAAGCCTTGGGCGCGGCACAACTGAAAACATCAACACTGCTTTAACGAGCACCAACAAGTCCAGGAGGACAACGAAGTGGCGAAGGCGAAGTTCGAGCGGACGAAGCCGCACGTCAACATTGGGACCATCGGTCACGTTGACCACGGCAAGACGACACTGACCGCGGCCATCACCAAGGTTTTGCACGACAAGTACCCGAACCTGAACGAGTCGCGCGCGTTCGATCAGATCGACAACGCGCCCGAGGAGCGTCAGCGCGGTATCACGATCAACATCTCCCACGTGGAGTACCAGACCGAGAAGCGGCACTACGCCCACGTCGACGCCCCTGGTCACGCCGACTACATCAAGAACATGATCACCGGCGCGGCACAGATGGACGGTGCCATCCTGGTGGTCGCCGCGACCGACGGTCCGATGCCGCAGACCCGTGAGCACGTGTTGCTGGCTCGCCAGGTGGGCGTGCCCTACATCCTGGTTGCGCTGAACAAGGCCGACGCCGTGGACGACGAGGAGCTGCTGGAGCTGGTCGAGCTGGAGGTCCGCGAGCTGCTCGCGGCCCAGGAGTTCGACGAGGAGGCACCGGTCATTCGGGTCTCGGCGCTCAAGGCGCTCGAGGGCGATGCCAAGTGGGTGGCGTCCGTCGAGGAGCTGATGAACGCCGTCGACGAGTCGATCCCGGACCCGGTCCGCGAGACCGACAAGCCGTTCCTGATGCCGGTGGAGGACGTCTTCACCATCACCGGTCGTGGCACGGTGGTCACCGGTCGTGTGGAGCGCGGCGTGATCAACGTGAACGAGGAAGTCGAGATCGTCGGTATCAAGCCGACCAGCACCAAGACCACGGTCACCGGTGTGGAGATGTTCCGCAAGCTGCTCGACCAGGGCCAGGCCGGCGACAACGTCGGGCTGTTGCTCCGTGGTATCAAGCGCGAGGACGTCGAGCGCGGTCAGGTCGTGGTGAAGCCCGGCACCACCACGCCGCACACCGACTTCGAGGGCAGCGTCTACATCCTGTCCAAGGACGAGGGCGGCCGGCACACGCCGTTCTTCAACAACTACCGTCCGCAGTTCTACTTCCGCACCACCGACGTGACCGGTGTGGTGACGCTGCCGGAGGGCACCGAGATGGTGATGCCCGGTGACAACACCAACATCTCGGTCAAGCTGATCCAGCCCGTCGCCATGGACGAGGGCCTGCGGTTCGCGATCCGCGAGGGTGGCCGCACCGTCGGCGCCGGCCGGGTCGTCAAGATCATCAAGTAGGTCCAGTTAGCCATAAAGCCCGGATTGCCGATTTCGGCAGTCCGGGCTTTATGCGTTTTACCGGGCCGGACGCGGCCGGCTCCGCTACGATTCCGTGATAACGGAGTCGGGGCGGAGATGGCCGGGAGGTTCGGATGTCCTTCGTATTAGCGACGCCTGAGTACGTCGCCGCTGCGGCATCGGATTTGGCCAGGATCGGGTGGACGATCACGTCGGCGAACTCAATGGCGCTCGGCCCGACGTCGAGCGTGCTGGCCCCGGGTGCCGACGAGGTGTCGGCCGGCATCGCGGCGCTGTTCGGCGCGCACTCCCAGGTGTACCAGGCGCTCAGCGCACAAGCCGCGGTGTTTCACAACCAGTTCGTGCAGCTGATGAACGGCGGCGCGGCGCAGTATCTCGCCACCGAGGCAACCAACGCCTCACCCTTGCAGAGCGCGGCGGCCCCCGCGTCGATGGCGGCGCAGCTGCCGACCGCGACGGCCGCGGGTGTTTCGGCGCCGGGCGTACCGGCGGCACCCCTGAGGTCCGCGGTCGCACCGGCTTCGGCGATCGCGGGCGCGCCGGCACCGGCCAGTCCCACGGTAGCCGCGGCCACCACGGCGCCCGCCGCGCTGGCCCCCGCCGCCACACCGGCGACGCCGGTGCGGATGGTGACGCCCGCCTACGCACCGGCCGCCGCCACGCAGCCCGCAGCGCGGGCACCGGCGCCGGTCAGTTCGCTCGCGGCGGCGCCGGCGCAGGTTGAGACACCGCAAGCCGCCGCGGCCCCGGCGATGCCGGTATCGACCGGCACACCGGTGAAGGCAGTGACGCCCCATTCGCTCACCACGGCGGCGCCAGCTGGGTCTGCGGCACGCCCGGCGCCGGCGATAGTGCCCACGGTGGACTGACGTCGGCCGGTTTGCGGGCATGGTATTCGCGGCGAGACCGCGACAGCTAACCTGACACGAAAAATCCCGGCAAGGGTAAGGAGACACTCGTGTTGGCGCGCTACCTGAAGGCACAGTTGGTGGTTTTGCTGTGCGGCGGCCTGGTCGGGCCGATTTTCTTGGTCGTCTACTTCACCCTCGGGCTCGGCAGCCTGCTGCAGTGGATGTTCTATGTCGGCCTGCTCATCACCGTGGCTGACGTGCTCATCGCGCTCGCGTTGGCGAACTACGGCGCGAAGTCCTCGGCCAAGACGGCGGCGCTCGAGCAGAACGGGGTACTGGCGCTCGCTCAGATCACCGGGGTCACCGAGACGGGGACATGGATCAACAACCAGCAGGTGGTGAAGGTGCACCTGCACATTTCCGGGCCCGGCTTTCTGCCGTTCGACAGCGAAGACCGCGTGATCGCCAGCGTGACCCGGCTCGGCAACCTCAGCGCCCGCAAGGTGGTGGTGCTGGTCAATCCCACCACCAACGAATACCGGATCGACTGGGAGCGAAGCGCTTTGGTCAACGGCCTGGTGCCCGCGCAGTTCACGGTGGCCGAAGACAACACGACCTACGACCTGAGCGGGCAGGCCGGCCCGTTGATGGAGATCCTGCAGATCCTCAAGGCCAACAATGTTCCGCTCGACCGGATGGTCGACATCCGGTCGAATCCGGTGCTGCGCCAGCAGATCCAGGCGGTGGTGCGTCGGGCGGCCGAACAACAGGCGCCGGCCGCCCAGCCGGCCCCCCAGCCGGCCACTGCCGCGGGGCCGGCACCGGTGGTCACGCCCCCGCAACCGTCGATCGCTCAGCGGCTCCAGGAGCTGGAGACGCTGCGTGCCAGCGGCGCCCTGACCGACCAGGAGTACAACAGCCGGCGGGCCCAGATCATCTCCGAAATCTGATCGCCGGGCGAGTTAGAACAGGTTTCAGTTTCGCTGCTAGCCTGGCTGCGTGGCGGGACAAGCTGGATCACTGCAGGGGCGGGTGGCCTTCATCACCGGAGCCGCCCGCGCCCAGGGCCGATCGCACGCGGTGCGTCTGGCCCGGGAAGGCGCCGACATCATCGCGCTCGACATCTGTGCGCCGGCGTCGGAGAGCCTGACCTACACGCCGGCCACGCCGGAGGACCTCAGCGAGACGGTCCGCCTGGTGGAGGCCGAGGGCCGCAAGGTGCTGGCTCGCGAAGCGGACATCCGGGACGACGCCGCGCTGCGCCAACTCGTGGCCGACGGCGTCGAACAATTCGGTCGGCTCGACGTCGTGGTGGCCAACGCCGGAGTCTTGAGCTGGGGCCGGCTTTGGGAGCTCACCGATGAGCAGTGGGACACGGTGATCGGGGTCAATCTGACCGGCACCTGGCGCACGCTGCGCGCCACCGTGCCCGCAATGATCGAAGCCGGCAACGGGGGCTCGATCGTGGTGGTCAGCTCGTCGGCGGGACTGAAAGCCACTCCGGGCAACGGACATTACTCGGCCAGCAAGCACGGGCTCACCGCGCTGACCAACACCCTGGCCATCGAGCTCGGCGAATACCACATCCGGGTCAACTCCATCCATCCCTACTCGGTCGACACCCCGATGATCGAGCCGGAGGCGATGATGGAGATATTTGCCCGCCATCCCAGCTTCGTGCACAGCTTCCCTCCGATGCCCTTGCAGCCCAACGGCTTCATGACGCCCGACGAGGTGGCCGATGTCGTGGCGTGGCTAGCTGGCGACGGGTCAGGCACAGTGACCGGCGCGCAGGTCCCCGTGGACAAGGGCGCCCTGAAGTACTGATCGGCGATCGTGGTATGAACTCCACGTGACCGCTAGCAACGGAATTGTGATCGTCGGTGGCGGTCTGGCCGCCGCCCGGACCGCCGAGCAACTTCGCCGATCGGAGTATGCCGGCCGCGTCACGATCGTCAGTGACGAGGTGCACCTGCCCTACGATCGCCCTCCGCTGTCAAAAGAGGTGCTGCGCAAAGAGGTCGACGACGTGGCCCTCAAACCCCGGGAGTGGTACGACGAGAACGACATCACCCTGCGACTGGGTGCGGCGGCCACCGGCCTGGACACCGCGGCGCAGACGGTGACGCTGGCCGACGGGTCCGTGATCGGCTACGACGAACTCGTCATCGCGACCGGCTTGGTGCCGCGGCGCATCCCGACGCTGCCGGATCTAGCGGGCATTCGGGTGCTGCGCACGTTCGACGAGAGCATGGCGCTGCGTGAGCACGCGTCCGCCGCGCAACGCGCCGTCGTGATCGGCGCCGGTTTCATCGGCTGCGAGGTGGCGGCCAGCCTGCGCAGCCTCGGGGTGGACGTCGTGTTGGTTGAGCCGCAGCCGACGCCCCTGGCCTCGGTGCTCGGCGAGCGGATCGGCGAGCTGGTCGCGCGGCTGCACCGCGAGGAAGGGGTCGACGTCCGCCTCGGTGTCGGCGTGGCCGAGGTGCGCGGCGACGGGCGGGTGGACACCGTGGTCCTGACCGACGGCGCCGAGCTGGCGGCCGACCTGGTGGTCGTCGGCATCGGGTCGCACCCGGCGACGGACTGGCTCGAGGGCAGCGGCGTCGAGGTCGACAACGGTGTGCTCTGCGACGAGGCCGGACGGACCAGCGCGCCTCACGTGTGGGCGCTCGGTGACGTCGCCTCCTGGCGCGACGCGACGGGACACCAAGCGCGCGTGGAACATTGGAGCAACGTCGCCGATCAGACCCGGGTCGTGGTGCCCGCAATGCTGGGGCAGGACGTGTCGTCGGCCGTGGTCGTCCCGTACTTCTGGAGCGACCAATACGACGTCAAGATCCAGTGCCTCGGAGAGCCAGAAGCAACCGACACCGTCCACCTCGTCGAGGACGACGGCCGCAAGTTCCTGGCCTACTACGAGCGCGACGGGGTGCTGGTCGGGGTGGTCGGCGGCGGGATGCCCGGCAAGGTCATGAAGGTCCGCGGCAAGATTGCCGCCCGCGCGCCCGTCTCGGAAATGCTGGGCTGACCGGATCCCACGGGACCTAGCCGCGCCTACCACCAGTGCACCGGCGGGCCGTGCGGATGGCATTCGCCGAGAATCTCGAGTTCGCCGCCCGGCCACCTATGCGCTCGTACCAAGAACCGGATCGGTGTGCCGGGCCCGTCGCGCGCCGGCTCCAGGGTGAGGTGGACGAACGGCGACCGCTCATCCGCCTGCTCGCCCAGTGCGCGAACCCGGGCGCGGACGGTGTCGCGCTCCCCTTCGGACAGGTACTGCCAGGTGATCGAATGCCACAGCACCGTCAGCGCGCCCTCGGCCAGCATCAGGCCGGCGACCGCGTCGGCGGCCGTCTGGCGCTGCAGCCGGGCCGGCACCCGCCGGGCCACCTCGATGGCGCCGCGCAGCCGCTCGAGCCGGGCCGTCTGGTCGGGCCAGACGTAGCTCAACACGGTGAGCTCTCCGTCGGGTCCGGTGACGTCGATGGGTGCGATGTCATAGCCGTGCCGCTCGGCGATCCGCACCTCGCCGTCGGGCGGCAGTGTGCCGCGCCACGCGTCGTCGATGGTCACCGGCGAATCGTTCGGTCCCCACTGGCCGCCGGTGAATCTGTAACGGTAATGGTCCGCGCGCAGGTTCAGCCCCGCGCTCGACCCGATCTCGAAAAGCCGTACCGGTAAGGCGGATTCACGGTTGATTCGCAGCAAGCCACCGATCAGCGCGGCGGATCGGCCGACCTCGTTGGTCTGTGGCGGTTGCTGTAGCGCAGCCCGCAGCGCCTCGGAGTGGTCGGCCGCGGCGTCCTCGATTTCGGGCCACGCCGACTCGGCGTCCCAGCTGCCCCCGGTGCTGGGATACCACCGGCGCAATTGCGGTGCCTGACCGTCGAGCACCAACCGGTGCAGGCCGCCGGCCAGCCGCAGCGGCACCGCAAGGCGCGAGGGGTCGTCCTCGCGGCCGGACAAGATGGCCGCGAAGACGCCGCCGGCTTCGACGTCCCTGGCCAGCAGCTCGAAAAGCTCGCCATACATCGGTGAGCCCGAGCCGGCGCAGAACCGCCCCTGCGAGCGCAGGGTGTGCGACAGGTGGTCACCGATCACCGATCCAGCCTGTCCAGCCCGGTACCGACAACGTCGAACGCATTGCCCAGTGCGGTCGGCAGCGGGACGGATTCGTCGCCGAGCCAGTGCTCGTAGGCCGACAACGCCACCCCGAGCATGGTCCAGGCGGCGGTCTGGGGCAGCAGGTCGGTCGTCTTGCAGTCCGATCGGCGGGCCACGAAACCGGCGACCACCTCGCGCCAGCCCGCGTACATCGTCATCGAATAGGCCTGCAGTTCAGCGGTTTGCAGGATGACCCGCATGCGCTGGCGGTGCCGCGCGGTCTCGGACTCGTCAAAGGTGTTGAACGCCAACAACGCATCGCGCAGCGCCTGGCCCAGCGGCACCCGCGGATCGACGTTGTCGAGCAGCTCGCGCAGGTGTGCGAGGTGGGTGTCGAAGTCACCCCACGGGATGGCGTTCTTGGACGCGTAGTAGCGGAACAGCGTTCGCCGGGAGATGCCGGCGGCCTGCGCGACGTCGTCGACGCTGACTTCGGCGAAACCGCGGGCGCTGAACAACTCGATGGCGACGCCGGTGATGTGGTGCGGCGTTGTCGAGCGGCGACGGCCCACCCGCGGCTGCGGCATCATGAGACCCCGCCCTTCCATTTCGGCACTCGATGCCATATTCTGACGAAGCTTGTGACTCGATCCCCATCGTTGTCAAGACTCGACGAAAGGCAAAGACCCGTGGACCACGAAACCGAGACCGAGAGCCAGCTCGTCGCCGAAATCCTGGTCGAAGAGGTGTCCATCGACGGCATGTGCGGGGTCTACTGACCCGGTGTTCGACCCTGACCGCGGCTGGCGGTTGCACCCGCAGGTGGCGGTTCGACCGGAACCGTTCGGGGCGCTGCTCTATCACTTCGGCACCCGCAAGCTGTCCTTTCTGAAGAACCGCACCATTCTCACGGTGGTGCGGTCGCTGGCCGACCATCCCGATGCTCATTCCGCCTGCCGCGCGGCTGGTGTGGACGACTCGGGAGAGGCGCCCTATCTGCACGCGCTGGGCGTGCTGGCCGATTCGAAGATGTTGGTACCTCAGGAGGTCCTATGACCGCCGGCTTGGCCAGAGTGCCGCGGCTCATCGAGCAGTTCGAGAGCGGGCTGGATGCGCCGATCTGCCTGACCTGGGAGCTGACGTACGCCTGCAACCTGGCGTGCGTGCACTGCCTTTCGTCATCGGGCAAACGGGATCCGCGGGAGCTGTCCACCCGTCAGTGCATGGACATCATCGACGAGCTGGAACGCATGCAGGTGTTCTACGTCAACATCGGCGGCGGGGAGCCCACCGTGCGCCCGGACTTCTGGGAGCTGGTCGATTACGCCACGGCGCACCACGTCGGGGTGAAGTTCTCCACCAACGGGGTTCGCATCACCGAAGAGGTCGCCGCCCGGCTGGCCGCCAGCGACTACGTCGATGTCCAGATCTCGCTCGACGGCGCCACCGCGGAGGTCAACGACGCGGTGCGCGGTCCGGGGTCCTTCGCCATGGCGGTGCGAGCGCTGGAGAACCTGGCCGGCGCGGGCTTCGCGGACGCGAAGATCTCCGTCGTGGTCACCCGCCACAACGTCGATCAGCTCGACGAATTCGCTGCGCTGGCAAGCCGTTACGGTGCCACCCTGCGGATCACCCGGCTGCGTCCCTCGGGGCGGGGCGCGGACGTCTGGGACGAGCTGCACCCCACCGCCGCCCAGCAGGTCCAGCTCTACGACTGGCTGGTGGCCAAGGGGGAGCGGGTGCTCACCGGTGACTCCTTCTTCCACCTGTCGCCGCTGGGCGCCTCGGGCGCGTTGGCCGGGCTGAACATGTGCGGCGCCGGCCGGGTGGTCTGCCTGATCGACCCGGTCGGCGACGTGTACGCCTGCCCGTTCGCCATCCATGACCGCTTCCTGGCCGGAAACGTGCTATCGGACGGCGGATTCGACAACGTCTGGAAGAACGCACCGCTGTTCCGCGAGCTGCGCGAACCGCAGTCCGCGGGCGCCTGCGGAAGCTGCGGGCACTACGACGCCTGCCGAGGCGGCTGCATGGCGGCCAAGTTCTTCACCGGCCTGCCGCTGGACGGGCCGGATCCCGAATGCGTCCAGGGGCACAGCGCGTCGGCGCTGGCCCGCCGGCGTGAGACGCCACGCCCCCGGGCCGACCACTCGCACGGGCGACGGGCACGCCAGCCGGTGCCCCTGACGCTGTCCGTGCGACCACCGGACGTGCCGCCCGCGCGCCTCTGCAACGAAAGCCCCGTGTGATCATGGCCGACCAGTGGTTCGAAACCGTCGCCATCGCCCAGCAGCGCGCGAAGCGGCGGTTGCCGAAATCCGTTTATGCCTCGCTGATTTCGGCGAGTGAAAAGGGAGTGACGGTCGCCGACAACGTCGAGGCGTTCAGCGAACTCGGGTTCGCGCCCCATGTCGTCGGCGCGCAGGAAAAGCGTGACTTGTCGACCACCGTTATGGGCCAAGACATTTCGATGCCGGTGATCATTTCGCCCACCGGTGTCCAGGCGGTCGATCCGGACGGCGAGGTGGCCGTCGCGCGGGCCGCGGCGGCGCGCGGAACGGCGATGGGGTTGTCCTCGTTCGCCAGCAAGCCGATCGAGGAAGTCATCGCCGCCAACCCCAAGATCTTCTTCCAGGTGTACTGGCTCGGCGGGCGCGACGCGATCGCCGAGCGGGTGGAGCGGGCGCGCGGGGCCGGCGCGGTCGGGCCTGATCGTCACCACCGACTGGAGCTTCTCGCACGGCCGCGACTGGGGCAGCCCCAAGATCCCCGAAGCAGATGAACCTGCGGACCATCCTTCGGATGTCCCCGGAGGCGATCACGCGTCCGCGGTGGCTCTGGAAGTGCGGCAAGACCCTGCACCCGCCCGAGCCTGCGGGTCCCCAACCAGGGGCGCCGCGGCGAGCCCGGCCCGCCGTTCTTCGCCGCCTACGGGGAGTGGATGGGTACTCCGCCGCCGACGTGGGAGGACATCGCCTGGCTGCGTGAACTGTGGGGCGGCCCGTTCATGCTCAAGGGCGTGATGCGCGTCGATGACGCGAAACGGGCTGTGGATGCCGGTGTTTCGGCCATCTCGGTGTCGAATCACGGTGGCAACAACCTGGACGGCACCCCGGCGTCGATCCGCGCGCTGCCCGCGGTCGCCGCCGCGGTCGGCGATCAGATCGAGGTGCTGCTCGACGGCGGCATCCGCCGCGGCAGCGACGTCGTCAAGGCGGTGGCGCTGGGGGCGCGCGCGGTGATGATCGGCCGCGCCTACCTGTGGGGCCTGGCCGCCGCCGGCCAGGCCGGGCGTGGAGAACGTGCTCGACATCCTGCGCGGGGGCATCGACTCGGCGCTGATGGGTCTGGGCACACGCCAGCGTCCACGACCTGTGCCCGGACGACATCCTGGTGCCGCCCGGCTTCACCCGGGCGCTCGGGGTGCCGGCGGCCGGGGACGCCTGAAGGGCTAAATATCGATATCCGCGGGCAGATTTGTCCGGAATGGTTGGCGGCCCCAAATTCGTGGTACACGCGGGGTGCCCGTGACGAACGAGCACAAATTTCGAACGGTCGATGAACCAGCCAGAAAAAATTTGTTTTCATGGAACAACAATTGGTGCACGCCAGGTGAATTCGTCCTACCATCACCGAGTGCCCGTACTCGGCGAATTAGCGGCTGGCGACATCAAGCCAGCTACGGGCACCTCGCCGTCGATAATGATCCCGCTGGGGTCGACCGAACAGCACGGTCCGCACCTGCCGCTGGACACCGACACCCGGATCGCAACCGCGGTCGCCCGCGCAGCGGCGCCTGAGGCGCGCCTGGAGCGCGAATGGTTGATGGCACCGGCCATCGCCTACGGCGCCAGCGGCGAGCACCAGAGTTTCGCCGGAACGATCTCGATCGGTACCGAAGCCCTGACGATGCTGCTGGTGGAGTACGGCCGGTCGGCCGCCGGCTGGGCCCGCCGCCTGGTCTTCGTCAACGGCCACGGCGGCAACGTCGCCGCGCTGGCCGATGCGGTCGGCCCGGCTGCGGGCCGAGGGCCGCGATGTCGGCTGGTGCCCATGCCGTGGCCGGGGGTGGCGACGCCCACGCGGGGCACACCGAAACCTCGCTATTGCTGCACATTTCGCCCGGCGACGTGCTGACCGACCGGTGGCTCACCGGCAACCGGGCGCCGCTGCCGGAATTGCTCCCGTCGATGCGCCGCGGGGGAGTCGCGGCGGTCAGCCCCGTGGGCGTGCTGGGAGACCCGACCACCGCGACCGCCGCCGAGGGCAAGCGCATCCTCGCCGAGATGGTCGACGGGTGTGTCCGTCGTGTCGGCCCGGTGGTCGCCCGGGCGCGACGGGATGCTGACATGAGTCAGCCGCGGCTGCCGGACGGGTTCGCCGTCCAGGTCGACCGCCGCGTGCGGGTGCTCGGCGACGGCTCCGCGCTGCTCGGCGGTTCGCCGACCCGACTGCTGCGGCTGGCGCCGGCCGCCCAGGACATGCTGTGCGACGGCCGCCTGAAGGTTCGCGACGACGTCAGCGCGCAACTGGCCCGCACCCTGCTGGACGCCACGGTGGCGCATCCGCGCCCGGCGGGTGGCCCGTCGCATCGCGACGTGACCGTCGTAATTCCGGTGCGGGACAACCTTTCCGGGGTGCGACGCCTGGTGAGCTCGCTGCGCGGCCTGCGGGTCATCGTGGTGGACGACGGCTCGTTCGCCCCGATCGAGCCGGACGACTTCGTCGGCGCGCACTGCGACGTCGAAGTGCTGCGGCATCCCCGCAGCCGGGGCCCGGCCGCCGCCCGCAACACCGGGCTGGCCGCCTGCACCACCGACTTCGTCGCGTTCCTGGACTCCGACGTCGTGCCCCGGCGCGGGCTGGCTGGAGGCGCTGCTCGGGCATTTCTGCGATCCCACCGTCGCCCTGGTCGCACCGCGCATCGTCGGTCTGTCGCACAGATGAGAACGTGGTGGCGCGTTACGAGGCGGTGCACTCGTCGCTCGACCTCGGCGCAGCGCGAAGCGCCGGTGTTACCCCACAGCACGGTGTCCTACGTGCCCAGCGCGGCGATCATCTGCCGCTGCGTCGGCCCTCCGCGACGTCGGCGGGTTCGACGAGACCCTGCAATCCGGCGAGGACGTCGACCTGTGCTGGCGGCTTATCGAAGCCGGCGCCCGGCTGCGCTACGAGCCCATCGCGCTGGTCGCCCACGACCACCGCACCGAACTGCGAGATTGGCTCGCGCGCAAGGCGTTTTATGGCGGTTCGGCGGCCCCGCTGTCGGTCCGCCACCCGGACAAGACGGCGCCGGTGGTGATCTCCGGCTGGGCCTTGATGGCCTGGATCCTGATGGCATTCGGGACCAGCCTGTCCCAGCTGGCGTCCGTCGTCGTCGCGGTCGCTGACCGGTCGCCGGATCGCCAAGGCGATGCGCGGCGCCGAGACGTCGATCACCGACGTGGTGGTGATCGCGGCCCGCGGCCTGTGGTCGGCGGCGCTGCAGCTGGCGTCGGCGATCTGCCGGCACTATTGGCCGCTGGCGTTGCTCGCCGCCGTGCTGTCGCGACATTTCAGACGCGTCGTGCTGGTCGCGGCCGTCATGGACGGCGTGGTGGACTGGCTGCGCCGCCGGGACGCCGCCGGTGACGATGCCGAACCGATCGGCCTGCTGACCTATCTGTTGCTCAAGCGGCTCGACGACCTGGCATACGGCCTCGGGTTGTGGTGGGGCGTGCTGCGGGAGCGCAACCTCGCGCGCGCTGAAACCGCAGATCCGGAGCTAGCCGCCACCTTGACCACGGCCGCCCCGCACAGCGATGTGCTGATCGTCGGTGCCGGCAGTGCTGGATCGGTTGTTGCCGAACGTCTTTCCGCCGATCCGGGCTGCGCGGTGACCGTCCTCGAGGCGGGGCCGGGCTCTCGACGATCCGGGATTGCTCGCTCGAACCGCCAACGGGCTGCAGCTGCCGATCGGGGTCGACAGTCCGCTGGTGCGGCGCTATCAGACCAGTCTGACCGATCGACCCGTGCGCCGGCGTCCGATCGTGCGCGGGGCGACGGTCGGCGGTTCGGGTGCGGTCAACGGCGGCTACTTCTGCCGCGGATTGCCGCGCGACTTCGATCGCCTGGCGCTGCCCGGGCTGGGCGTGGCCCGACGTCCTGGACAGCTTCCGCGCCATCGAGACCGACCTGGATTTCAGCGGCCCGGCCCACGGCGACAGCGGCCCGATCCGGGTCCGCCGCACGCATGAAATGACCGGAACCACCGAGCGTTTCATCGCGGCCGCGCAGCGGGCCGGGTTCGACTGGATCGACGATCTCAACGACGTCGGCCCCGTGCCGGTTTCGGGACTGGGCGCCGTCCCGCTCAACATCGTCGACGGCGTGCGCACCGGATCCGGCGCGGGATACCTGCTGCCCGCCCTGGGCCGGCCGAACTCTGACGTTGCACGCGCGGACGCGCGCTGCGCGGTTGCGTTTCGCCGGCACCGCCGCCGTGGGTGTGGACGCGATCGGCCCGCGCGGCAGCATGACGATGACCGCCGACCGGATCGTGTTGTGCGCCGGTGCGATTCAAACGGCACAGCTGCTCATGCTCTCGGGCATCGGCGAAGAGGGAGGCTGCGGGCCGCCGGGGTACCCGTGGTGGCACCGCTTCCGGTGGGGGCGTCGTTCAGCGATCACCCCGAGTGGGTGTTGCCGACCGACTGGACGGTGGCCCCCGGCCGGCCGGTGCTCGAGGTGGTGCTCGGCACCGCCGATGATCTCGAGATCCGGCCGTATACGGGCGGATTCGTCGCGATGACCGGGGACGGTACCGCCGGGCATGCCGGACTGGCCGCACATCGGGGTGGCGCTGATGCAGCCGCGGGCGCGCGGGCGCATCACGCTGGTCGTCGGCGGATCCCGACGTGGCGCCGCCGAATCGAGCATCGCTACGACAGCGAGCCCGACGACGTCGCGGCGCTGCGCCGGGGGGCCGAAATGGCCCGCGAATTGGCCGGTGCCGCAACGCTGTCGGCGACCTGTGTGGTCGACGTCGCAACACCTGTGCGGCAGCTGCGCCGATGGGCGCCGACGCCGACCCGCGGGCCGTCGTCGATCATCGGTGCCGGGTGCGCGGCATCGACAGCCTATGGGTGATCGACGGCTCGATCCTGCCCACGATCACCAGCCGCGGGCCGCACGCCACCATCGTGATGCTCGGGCACCGCGCCGCGGAATTCGTTCAGCTGACGGCGAGCGGGACAGCATCCGGCGTACCGGGCGTAGCTGCTGGCCGTCGCGGCCGGGCGCCCAAAGCCCGATCAGCACGGCGGCGACGGTGACGATCACCGCCATCGTGATGGTCGACGCGTGCATGGCCGCCAGGAACGCGGTCTTGCTGACGTCGGCGAGCTCGGCGGCCCTGCGGGCCCAGCCTGCCGGCCACCTCGACGGCTTTGGCCAGCGAATCGGTGGCCGGGCCGCGGACCGGCGCGGGGAAGTCCGCCAACTTCGGGGCGAGCTCGTGCGAATAGCGGCCGGCCAGGATCGAACCGGCCACCGCGATGCCCAACGCGCCGCCCATCTCGCGGGACGTGTCGTTCACCGCCGAGGCGACGCCCTGCTTCTCGTCGGGAACCGCTCCCATGATCGCCGATGTCGTCGGTGCCGTGCAGATTCCGATGCCGGTTGCCAAGATCAATGTCGGCCAGGCGAATTCCAGATACGTGCGGGTGCAGATCTCAGGACCGGCACATGCACGCGAACCCGACCGCCATCAGCAGCGTGCCGATGAACAGCACAAGCCGCAGGCCCAGCTTGCGGGACGATACCAGAACGACAGCGCCGAGAAAATGCCGAGCGGCACCATGAACGGGCCAAAGGCGATCGCCGTCTGCCAGCGGGCGAGTAGCCCATGATCTGCTGCACGTATTGCATGCCGATGTAGAAGAAGCCGAACATCGCGCCGAACAGGATGACGATCGTGCCGACGCCGGTGGCGAAGTTCGCGTCGGCGAACAGCCGGACGTCGAGCAGGGGTGCTTGCTGCGCCAAGGAGCCGCAGCTCGACGGCACCGAACGCCGCGGCGAGCGCCGCACCCGCGACGAGCCCGCCCCAGACCAGCGGGTCGCTCCATCCGCGGGTCGGGCGCTTCCAGCATCGCGGCCACGGCGATCGCCACCGCGGCGCCGATCAGGACCGCGCCCAGCGAATCGATCCGGGGTGGCTCCGCTGTCGCGTGACGAGGCGACGGTGCACGCCAGCGCGAAGATCACCAGCCCGGCGGCGCCCAGGGACCAGAAAATCGCGTGCCACTCCCAAAAGCGAAGCAGCAGGCCGGAACCGATCATGCCGAGCACGCCGCCGGATCCGGCCGTGCCGGCCCAGATCCCGACCGCCTTGGTGCGGTCGTCTTTGGGATAGGCCACGGTCAGCAGTGACAGCGTCGCCGGCATCACGAAGGCGGCGCCGATCCCGGCCACCGCGCGGCCGGCGATGATCTGCTCCGGGCTGTGCAACATCGCCGGCGCCATCGAGCCGAGCGAGAAAATTACCAAGCCGATCAACAGGGCGCCGCGCCTGCCGTAGCGGTCGCCGATCGCGCCCGCGGGCAACAGCAGGCATGCCAAGGCGACGGTGTATCCGTCGACAATCCAGTTCAGCTGCGACTGCGTCGCCGAGGTGGCCACCGCGAGGTCTCCCAGCGCGGTGTTCAACGCCGTCATCGACGCGACAACCAGCGCGACGCCCATGCAGGCGACGGCCAGCGTCCAGATTCGCGCTCGGGGGCTACCGCCGATGCTGACTGCATCAGTACGCTGGTCGGGCCGGACCAGGGTTTCGACCATGTGATGCGCCTCCTCACGGTGGCGTCGGGAGTTTCGAGACCAATAGTCTCGTAGGTAGACCGATAGTCTCGTTCCCAAACAGGGAGGTGGGTCACAATTACTGGCGGTACTACCGATCCCCGTCCAGCGCGCTCGCGGGCCCGCCTGCTGGAAGCCGCCGCCGCGCTTGCTGCGTTCCGGGGGTCCCAGCGCCGTGACCGTCGATGCGGTCACCCGTACCGCCAACGTAGCGAGGGCCACGCTGTATCGCCACTTCCCGAGCGGAAACGATTTGCTGGCAGCGGCTTTCAACAGCCTGATACCGCCGTCGCCGACGCCGCCGGCCGAGGGTTCGCTGCGGGATCGCCTGGTGGCGGTGGTACTGGCTCAGGCCGAGTCGGTGGCCCAGGCGCCCGCTGTGATGACGGCCATGTCGTGGCTTGCCCTGGGGCGAGACCTGGACGAGTTGCCGGAGCCCCGCGACAGCCACGCGGTGGACAGCGCGGCGATCACCACGCTGCGCGAACGCATCGCCCAGCAGTATGCGGCGCCGTTCGACGCCATTATTCGACAGCCCGGAGGCCGCCGAGCTGGGCGAGGTGGACCGACTCCCGGGCCATCGCCCTGCTCATCGGCCCCCTGGTGCTGGGGCGCCTGTCCACGCTTCCCGACTTCGATTACCGCGAGTGCGCGCTCGCGGCGGTCGACGGTTTCCTCTATGTTCAGCGCGCGCACAACCGGGCCGGCGCGGCGAGCGTCGAATCGGCGGGTGCCTGAGGCCGGCGATGGCCGCTGACCAGCGCGTTGACCGCCCGGCGGGCCCAGGTCGGCGGCGTTCGCCCGGGATTTGGCCAAACCCATGATCTAGGGCATACTGTTCAGGTTGCCTTGAGCCAGGTTTGCGCCTGGTCGGGGCATACGACCAGCGCCCAAACGGGCGCGTCGGTCCCATCCTTGGAGCGCGACAATTTCAGCCGCGTTCCAGGCTGCGTGAGGGTGACACACCCGACCGCGGGGGCCGGTGGACCACGACAGGTAAACAGCGGCGCAGTATCCGGCGCGACGCTCGATCGGCCCAGGATTGGCCCGGGCTCGATCAGCGCGCTGGCGAGCACCAGGTCCGGACACGGATTTTTTGAGTTGAGTGAGGGTAGGAGAAGCGTGGCGGGACAGAAGATCCGCATCAGGCTCAAGGCCTACGACCATGAGGCCATCGACGCTTCGGCGCGCAAAATCGTCGAGACCGTCGTCCGCACGGGTGCCAGTGTCGTAGGTCCTGTGCCGTTGCCGACTGAGAAGAACGTGTATTGCGTCATCCGCTCTCCGCATAAGTACAAGGACTCGCGGGAGCACTTCGAGATGCGCACCCACAAGCGGTTGATCGACATTCTTGATCCGACGCCGAAGACCGTTGACGCCCTGATGCGCATCGATCTTCCGGCCAGTGTCGACGTCAACATCCAGTAGGAGATCCAGAACTCATGGCAAGAAAAGGCATTCTGGGTACCAAGCTGGGCATGACGCAGGTGTTCGACGAGAACAACAGGGTTGTGCCGGTGACTGTGGTCAAGGCGGGGCCCAATGTGGTGACGCGCATCCGCACCCCGGAGCGCGACGGCTACAGCGCCGTGCAGTTGGCCTACGGCGAGATCAGCCCACGGAAAGTCAACAAGCCGGTCACCGGCCAGTACACCGCCGCGGGCGTCAACCCGCGCCGGTTCCTGGCCGAGCTGCGGCTGGACAACCCGGAGGCGGCGGCCGAATACGAGGTCGGCCAGGAGCTGACGGCCGAGATCTTCGCCGACGGCGCCTACGTCGACGTGACAGGTACCTCCAAGGGCAAGGGCTTCGCCGGCACCATGAAGCGCCACGGCTTCCACGGCCAGGGCGCCAGCCACGGTGCCCAGGCGGTGCACCGCCGTCCGGGTTCCATCGGCGCCTGTGCCACTCCCGCGCGCGTCTTCAAGGGCACGCGGATGGCCGGCCGGATGGGTAACGACCGGGTGACCGTGCAGAACCTGATCGTGCACAAGGTCGATGCCGAAAACGGCGTGCTGTTGATCAAGGGTGCGGTCCCCGGCCGCACCGGTGGACTCGTGGTGGTCCGCAGCGCGATCAAACGAGGTGAGAAGTAATGGCGACCCAAGGCCAGACACTCAAGATTGACGTCAAGACGCCGGACGGCAAGGTCGAGGGCTCCGTCGAGTTGCCGGCCGAATTGTTCGATGCCCCGGCCAATATCGCGTTGATGCACCAGGTGGTCACCGCGCAGCGGGCGGCGGCGCGCCAGGGCACGCACTCGACCAAGACCCGCGGCGACGTCCGTGGCGGTGGGCGTAAGCCGTACCGGCAGAAGGGAACCGGTCGTGCCCGTCAGGGTTCGACGCGTGCTCCGCAGTTCACCGGCGGTGGCGTCGTGCACGGCCCCAAGCCGCGCGACTACGCCCAGCGCACGCCCAAGAAGATGATCGTCGCGGCGTTGCGCGGCGCGTTGTCGGACCGGGCGCGTAACGGCCGCATCCATGCGGTCACCGAGCTGGTGTCGGGTCAGACGCCGTCGACCAAGAACGCCAGGGCGTTTCTCGGCACGCTGACCGACCGAAAGAAGGTGCTGATCGTGATCGGCCGCAGCGACGAGGCCGGCGCCAAGAGCGTGCGCAACCTGCCCGGTGTGCACATCCTCACGCCCGACCAGCTCAACACCTATGACGTGCTGCGCTCCGACGACGTGGTGTTCAGCGTTGAGGCGCTCAACGCCTACATAGCTGCCGGCACCGGCAACACGGCTAGCACCGAGGAGGTTTCGGCCTGATGGCGACCATCACCGACCCCCGCGACATCATCCTGGCCCCGGTCATCTCGGAAAAGTCCTACGGCCTCCTGGATGAGAACGTGTACACCTTTGTGGTGCACCCCGATTCGAACAAGACGCAGATCAAGATCGCCATCGAGAAGATCTTTTCCGTCAAGGTCGCATCGGTGAACACCGCGAACCGGCAGGGCAAGCGCAAGCGCACCAGGACCGGGTACGGCAAGCGCAAGGGCACCAAGCGGGCCATCGTCACGCTGGCGCCGGGTAGCAAGCCGATCGACCTGTTCGGGGCCCCGGCCTAGCCGCGCGCGAGAGAAAGACCTGATTAGACATGGCAATTCGCAAGTACAAGCCGACGAGCCCGGGCCGCCGCGGCTCCAGCGTGTCCGACTTCGCCGAGGTCACCCGGTCGGAGCCGGAGAAGTCGTTGGTGCGCCCGCTGCACGGTCATGGCGGCCGTAACGCACACGGCCGCATCACCACCCGCCACAAGGGTGGTGGCCACAAGCGCTCCTACCGGGTGGTCGACTTCCGTCGCAACGACAAGGACGGGGTCAACGCCAAGGTCGCGCACATCGAGTACGACCCCAACCGGACCGCCAACATCGCGCTGCTGCACTACCTCGACGGCGAGAAGCGTTACATCATCGCGCCGCAGGGCCTTTCGCAGGGCGACGTGGTGGAGTCGGGTGCAAACGCGGACATCAAGCCGGGCAACAACCTGCCGCTGCGCAACATCCCGGCCGGTACCGTGGTCCACGCCGTGGAGCTGCGGCCGGGCGGTGGCGCCAAGC
Source organism: uncultured Actinomycetota bacterium (assembly GCA_963850895.1). Classification (GTDB taxonomy): domain Bacteria; phylum Actinomycetota; class Actinomycetes; order Mycobacteriales; family Mycobacteriaceae; genus Mycobacterium. The sequence goes on from CAWKNK010000027.1 coordinate 419,566, forward strand.
TGGCGCGGTCCGCCGGCTCGAGCATCCAGCTGCTCGGTAAGGAGGGGACCTACGCGTCGCTGCGTATGCCCAGCGGTGAGATCCGCCGCGTCGACGTGCGCTGCCGCGCCACGGTCGGCGAGGTGGGCAACGCCGAGCAGGCAAACATCAACTGGGGCAAGGCCGGCCGGATGCGGTGGAAGGGCAAGCGCCCTTCGGTCCGTGGTGTGGTCATGAACCCGGTGGACCACCCGCACGGTGGTGGTGAGGGTAAGACCTCCGGTGGTCGGCACCCGGTGAGCCCGTGGGGCAAGCCGGAGGGCCGCACCCGCCACCCGAACAAGGCCAGCAACAAACTCATCGTCCGGCGCCGGCGCACCGGCAAGAAGCACGGTCGCTAGGAAGTTCAGGAGTAGCACATGCCACGCAGCCTGAAGAAGGGCCCGTTCGTCGACGACCACCTGCTGAAGAAGGTGGACGTTCAGAACGAGAAGAACACCAAGCAGGTCATCAAGACCTGGTCGCGGCGTTCGACGATCATTCCGGACTTCATCGGCCACACCTTCGCCGTCCACGACGGACGCAAGCACGTCCCGGTGTTCGTCACCGAGGCGATGGTCGGTCACAAGCTTGGTGAATTCGCGCCGACGCGCACCTTCAAGGGACACATCAAGGACGACCGGAAGGCCAAACGGCGATGACCGCAACTGAATTCCCGTCGGCGGTCGCCAAAGCGCGGTTCGTCCGGGTGTCACCGACAAAGGCGCGCCGGGTGATCGACCTGGTGCGCGGACGGTCGGTGACCGACGCCCTCGACATCCTGCGCTGGGCGCCGCAGGCCGCCAGTGAGCCGGTGGCCAAGGTGATCGCCAGTGCCGCGGCGAACGCGCAGAACAACAACGGGCTGGACCCGGCCACCCTGGTGGTCGCCACGGTCTACGCCGACGAGGGCCCGACCGCCAAGCGCATCCGTCCGCGCGCCCAGGGTCGCGCGTTCCGGATCCGCAAGCGCACCAGCCACATCACGGTCGTGGTGGAGAGCCGGCCGGCCAAGGACCAGCGTTCGGCGAAGTCGACGCGGGCCCGCCGCGCCGAGGCCAGCAAGGCCGCCGCGAAGGCGCCCGCGAAGAAGGCGCCCTCCAAATCGGCGGCCAAGGCGCCGGCCAAGAAGGCACCTGCTAAGAAGGCTCCGGCGAAAAGCGCCGCGGCAAAGACTTCTAAGGCAACTGCTGAGACCTCGGACGCGAAGGGAGGCTCAGAGTAGTGGGCCAGAAGATCAATCCGCACGGCTTCCGGCTGGGCATCACCACAGACTGGAAGTCCCGCTGGTACGCCGACAAGCAGTACTCGGACTACGTCAAGGAAGACGTCGCGATCCGGCGGCTGCTGTCGACCGGTCTGGAGCGCGCCGGCATCGCCGACGTGGAGATCGAGCGCACCCGCGACCGGGTGCGGGTCGACATCCACACCGCACGCCCCGGCATCGTCATCGGCCGCCGCGGCACCGAGGCCGACCGCATCCGTGCGGACCTGGAAAAGCTGACCGGCAAGCAGGTTCAGCTCAACATCCTCGAAGTCAGGAACCCCGAGGCGCAGGCGCAATTGGTGGCGCAGGGCGTCGCCGAGCAGCTGAGCAACCGGGTGGCGTTCCGCCGCGCCATGCGTAAGGCCATTCAGTCCGCGATGCGGCAGCCGAACGTCAAAGGCATCCGGGTGCAGTGCTCGGGTCGTCTCGGCGGTGCGGAGATGAGCCGCTCGGAGTTCTACCGCGAGGGCCGGGTGCCACTGCACACGCTGCGCGCCGACATCGACTACGGCCTGTACGAGGCCAAGACCACCTTCGGCCGGATCGGTGTGAAGGTGTGGATCTACAAGGGCGACATCGTCGGTGGAAAGCGCGAACTGGCCGCCGCCGCTCCGGCGGGTGCCGAACGTCCGCGCCGCGAGCGTCCGTCGGGCACGCGTCCCCGCCGCAGCGGCGCTTCGGGGACGACGGCGACCAGCACCGAGGCCGGCCGGGCCGCCGCAGGCGCCGAAGAAAGCGCTGCAGCAGCGGCGGCCGAGGCCGCGCCCGCTGCAGAACCGCAGAGCACGGAGAGCTGAATCATGTTGATTCCCCGCAGGGTTAAACACCGTAAACAGCACCACCCCCGCCAGCGCGGCATCGCCAGCGGAGGCACGGAGGTGAACTTCGGTGACTATGGCATCCAGGCCCTGGAGCACGCCTACGTCACCAACCGGCAGATCGAGTCCGCGCGTATCGCCATCAACCGCCACATCAAGCGTGGCGGCAAGGTGTGGATCAACGTCTTCCCGGACCGCCCGCTGACCAAGAAGCCCGCGGAAACCCGGATGGGTTCGGGTAAGGGCTCACCGGAATGGTGGGTGGTCAACGTCAAGCCGGGCCGCGTGCTGTTCGAGCTGAGCTACCCCAACGAGCAGGTGGCCCGGGCGGCACTCACCCGTGCAATCCACAAGTTGCCGATCAAGGCACGCATCGTGACCCGAGAGGATCAGTTCTGATGGCAGTGGGAATTTCGCCTGGCGAACTGCGTGAGCTCACCGACGAGGAGCTGACCGAGCGTCTGCGCGAATCCAAGGAGGAGCTGTTCAACCTGCGTTTCCAGATGGCGACCGGGCAGCTCAGCAACAACCGCCGGCTGCGCGCGGTGCGTCAGGAGATCGCGCGCGTCTACACCGTGCTGCGCGAACGAGAACTGGGCCTGGCTTCCGGGCCCGATGGTAAGGAATCGTGATGGCAGAAGCGAAGAAGGCGGCTCCGAAGGCGGCCGCGAAGGACGCCGGCTCGAAAGAGAAGGGCCCCAAGCACACTCCGGCCAATCCGAAGGTGCGTGGCCGGCGCAAGGTGCGCATCGGCTACGTGGTGAGTGACAAGATGCAGAAGACCATCGTCGTCGAGCTGGAAGACCGCGTGCGTCACCCGCTGTACGGCAAGATCATCCGTACCACCACGAAGGTGAAGGCGCACGACGAGAACAGCACCGCAGGTATCGGCGACCGCGTCTCGCTGATGGAGACGCGTCCGACGTCGGCGACCAAACGGTGGCGGCTCGTCGAAATCCTGGAGAAGGCCAAGTAGCCGCAAAGCACACCGAAACGCCCGAGACCTGATGGTCTCGGGCGTTTTGCTCTGCCGAGCGTGACGCCACTGCGAAAAAAGGTCGGAATTTTCGCAGTCGCGTTACGCTCGGCGCACAAGGGCTACGAGAGTGAGGCTGGCGCATGTCCACTGACTTCAACGGCAAGATCGAGCTCGATATCCGGGATTCCGAGCCGGACTGGGGCCCGTACGCCGCGCCGACCGCACCGGAGAACTCGCCGAACATCCTGTACCTGGTCTGGGACGACACCGGCATTGCGACGTGGGACTGTTTCGGCGGCCTGGTCGAGATGCCCGCCATGACCCGCATCGCCGAACGCGGTGTGCGGCTGTCGCAGTTCCACACCACCGCGCTGTGCTCGCCGACCCGGGCGTCGTTGCTGACCGGCCGCAACGCCACCACGGTCGGCATGGCCACCATCGAAGAGTTCACCGACGCGTTCCCCAATGCGAACGGCCGCATCCCGTTCGACACCGCGCTGCTCTCCGAAGTGCTCGCCGAGCGCGGCTACAGCACGTACTGCATCGGCAAGTGGCACCTGACGCCGCTCGAAGAGTCCAATCTGGCATCGACGAAACGACATTGGCCGACCTCGCGCGGCTTCGAGCGGTTCTACGGCTTCCTGGGCGGCGAGACCGACCAGTGGTATCCCGACCTGGTGTACGACAACCATCCGGTCAACCCGCCGGGTACGCCGGAAGACGGTTATCACCTCTCGAAGGACATCGCCGACAAGACCATCGAATTCATCCGCGACGCCCAGGTGATCGCGCCGGACAAGCCGTGGTTCAGCTACGTGTGCCCGGGTGCCGGGCACGCGCCGCACCACGTCTTCAAAGAGTGGGCGGACCGCTACGCCGGTCGCTTCGACATGGGCTACGAGCGGTACCGCGAGATCGTGCTGGAAAAGCAGAAGTCGATGGGCATCGTGCCGCCCGACACCGAACTGTCGCCGGTCAACCCGTACTCGGACGTCAAGGGACCGCAGGGCGAGCCCTGGCCGCTGCAGGACACCGTGCGGCCGTGGGACTCACTGGACGACGACGAGAAGAAGCTGTTTTCCCGGATGGCCGAGGTGTTCGCCGGATTCCTGAGCTACACCGATGCCCAAATCGGCCGAATCCTGGACTATTTGGCGGAATCCGGGCAGCTGGACAACACCCTCATCGTGGTGATCTCCGACAACGGCGCCAGCGGCGAGGGCGGCCCGAACGGATCGGTGAACGAGGGCAAGTTCTTCAACGGCTACATCGACACCGTCGAAGAGAGCATGAAACTGTTCGACCACCTCGGCGGCCCGGAAACCTACAACCATTACCCCATCGGCTGGGCGATGGCCTTCAACACCCCGTACAAGCTGTACAAGCGGTACGCGTCGCACGAGGGCGGTATCGCCGACACGGCGATCATCTCGTGGCCCAATGGTGTTGCCGCACACGGGGAAATCCGCGACACCTACGTCAACGTCTGCGACATCACGCCCACGGTCTACGACATGCTGGGCATGACACCGCCCGAGACCGTCAGAGGCATCGCGCAAAAGCCACTGGACGGCGTGAGTTTCAAGGCGGCCCTTGCCGATCCGGCCGCCGACACCGCGAAGCAGACCCAGTTCTACTCCATGCTCGGTACCCGAGGAATCTGGCATCAGGGCTGGTTCGCCAACACCGTCCATGCGGCCACGCCGGCCGGCTGGTCGCATTTCGACGCCGACCGCTGGGAACTGTTCCACATCGAGGCCGACCGCAGCCAGTGCCACGATCTGGCCGCCGAGCACCCGGAGAAACTCGAAGAGCTCAAGGCGCTGTGGTTCTCCGAAGCCGCCAAATACAACGGGCTGCCGCTCTCGGACCTGAACATCCTGGAGACGATGACGCGGTTCCGCCCGTACCTCGTCGGTGAACGGTCCAGCTACATCTACTATCCCGACTGCGCGGACGTGAGCATCGGCGCCGGCGCCGAAATCCGCGGCAGGTCATTCTCGGTGCTGGCCGAGGTGACCGTGGATACCACCGGCGCGGAAGGGGTGCTGTTCAAGCAGGGTGGTGCCCACGGCGGGCACGTGCTGTTCATCCAGGACGGACGCCTGCATTACGTCTACAACTTCCTGGGTGAGCGGCAGCAGACGGTCTCCTCATCGGGCGCGGTGCCGCTGGGCAGGCACCTGCTCGGCGTGAGTTATTCGCGGACCGGAACCGTGCAGAACAGCCACACGCCGCTCGGCGACGTCACGTTGTTCATCGACGACGAAGTCGTCGGCACTCTCGCGGACGTGCAAACCCATCCGGGAACGTTCGGGATCGCGGGTGCCGGTATCACCGTGGGGCGCAACGGCGGCTCGGGGGTATGCAGCCGCTACAAGGCGCCGTTCTCGTTCACCGGGGGCACCATCGCGCAGGTCACCGTCGACCTCTCCGGCCGGCCGTATGTAGACGTGGAAGCCGAAATTGCGCTTGCCTTTTCGCGCGACTGAAGTCTTAGCGCTGTGCCTGTTGGCGGTCCCGGCGGTGGGGTGCGAGAAGACCACCGCCGGCACCGCGGTCGGTGGGACCGCCTCGTCGACGACGTCGACCACGCGACTGTCCGACCCGGCCGAGCCGGTGCCCGGCGTCGAAACCACGCTGCCCGACCACATTCCACCCAACGCCTTGGTGTGCTTCCCGCCGCCCGCCAGCGGCTCCATGACCAAGGCCTCGGTGGCGGACCCGGTGGCGCCCGTGCTCACGGTCCCGCTGCCGGACGGCTGGAGCTCGACACCGGGCACCGGTGACGTCGCGCTGACGTCGACCGGTCCCGACGGCATGTCGGTGCGGGTGACCATCACCCGCACGGACCTCGACCCCGCCGGGGCATTCCTGCGCTACGCCACCGATTTGGGAACGGCGAAGCCGGGCGTCAAAGTCACCGTCACGGCGGCCCAGTTCTGCGGCTACAGCAGCCAGCTGCTCAGCGGTACCTTCGGAGGGCCCGGAGCAAACGACTTCGCCGACCGCATCACCCACGTCTGGACAAACAGCCAGGCGTATCTGGTGGTCGTCCATCTGGAGGGGCCCGGCAAAGAGCCTGGTTTCGACGCGGCCAAATCTACGGTAATGCAGCAATTCGCCGTCACTATCCCGTGAAAATTGTCGTTGCCACTGCTAGCATCTGGCCCGTGATGCCTCAATGACCGCCGGGACTCCGGCGCCTCCCGCGCCGCCGGCGCCAGCCGACCACCGGGGCCGGCAAATCGCGATAGCTTTTGGGATCGTCGCGGCCCTCATCGTCGTCTACGTTCTGTCGCTGATTGCCGTGCACCTGCTGGCAAAGTCGGCGCCGCCGCTTCCCTCGGTGGACCTGAGCAAGGTGGAGGCCGAAGACAGCGTCGTTCAGGTACGGCTGGAGAAGCTGGATACCGTTGCGAACCGCCTGACGGTGAATGTGACCGTCTATCCCAAGGATTCGTTGTACGACAAGAACTTCGGGGTACTCACCACCGACGCGGCGGTGCGGCTGTATCCCGACAACGACCTCGGCGACCTGCAATACCCGGTAGGAAAAGCGCCGGCCCAGGTCACCACGACCATCGTGGCGCACGGCGACCCCGCCAGCTGGCCGTTCGACACGTACAAGACCGAGGTCATCGCCGCCGACGTGTTCACCGGTACCGGCGCCAGCCGCGAAAAGGCACCCGCCCGCGTCGAAGCGACCGGAAAGCTGGACGGCTGGGACGCCACCGTCACCCGCGTCCACGACCCCGAAGACGCCAACCCGGACGTGCAGGATGACCTGATCATCACGTTGCACCGGGCCAAGGGCGCGCTGATCTTCGACGTCGGCATCTGCCTGGTCCTCATCGCCCTGCCGTTGCTGGCGCTGTGGGTGGCCATTCCGATGGCGTTGGGCCGCACCACGTTCTTGCCGCCGTTGGGCACATGGTTTGCGGCTCTGCTGTTCGCCGTCGTCCCGCTGCGCAACTTCCTCCCCGGTTCTCCACCGCCGGGTTCGTGGATCGACCAGGCCATCGTGCTATGGGTGTTGATCGGGTTGGTCACCGCGATGTCCCTGTTCATCGTCGCCTGGTGGCGATCCCGCGAGAAAAAGACTCCCAAGAAGGCCTGACTCCTACTCCGGATTCGGTGTCTCCACCGAGCTGATCGCGTCGACGGTGCTCGACACCCTGGCCTGGAAATTGGGCGACAGCGGGATGTAGCCGCTTTGCGCCAGCTCCACCTGGCCGGGTCCGATCGCCGCCTGCAGGAACGCCTTGACCGCCTTGGCCACGTCCAGCGTGGGGTATTTGGAGCAGACGATCTCGTAGGTGGCCAAGACGATCGGGTAGACGTCGGGCTGGGCGGGGTTGTAGAACGACGAGATGTCGAGCACCAGGTCGTTGCCACTGCCGATGATCTTGGCGCCGGTGATGGTCTTGCCGACGGTGTCGGTACCGATGCGCACCGGCCGCAACGACCGGCGGCTCGCCGGGGTTTTGATGTCGGCGGCGTAAAGCCCTTGCTGCAGCGCGAAAGACAGCTCGTTGTAACTGATCGCGCCCTCGGTGGATTTCACCAGCGCCGCGGTGCCGTTGTTGCCCGCGGCACCGATTCCGACGCCGCCATTGAACGCCTTGCCCGTGCCCTTGTTCCAGACCCCGCCGGACGCGGCCTGCAGGTAGGACTGGAAGTTGTCGGTGGTCCCGGACGCGTCGCTGCGGTAGATGACGCGAATCTCTTCGGCCGGCATCGACGCGTTGAGCGTGGTGAGGGCCGGGTCATCCCAGCGCGTGATGGTGCCGTCGAAGATCTTGGCTGTCGTCGACGCGTCGAGCACCAAAGAGTCGACCGAGCCGAGGTTGTAGGTGATGGCCAGCGGGCCGAACACCACGGGCAGGTTCCAGGCGTCGGCGCCGCCGCAGCGTTGTTTGGCTGCGGCATATTGGTTTCCGGACAGTGGCGTGTCCGATCCGCCGAAATCCGTTCCGCCGGCGAGGAAATCGGTGATCCCCGCGCCCGATCCGTTGGCGGTGTAGTTGAGGGTCTGCCCGGCGCAGACCTTCCCATAGGCGGCGACGAATTTCGTCATCGCGTTGGCTTGTGCGGTCGAGCCGCTGGCCGTCAAAGCCTGCTTGCCGCCGCAGCGAGCAGGCTGATGGCGGCCGCCGATGGGTTGCGCTTCACGTTGATTGCCTCCCGCGGGCGATGGTTGGTGCGCATGGTCCCGTCAAGCCGGGCCTCGGCGTGTCACGCCGTTTCGGCACACGTCACATTTACCGCCATCGAATTAACAGGCAAACCAACGACCGATGAACGGGTCATCGATCGAACTGCGCAACAGGGTGGTTCGTCCGGGGGGCTACCGCGACCGCCCGCTGCGGATCGGCTCGCCAAGACCAGCCTCGGGTTTTCGCTGCGGGGCGAACGGACGTTCGGCCGGTCGGCGGAAATTGCCTGTTTATGAAGAAATTTCGATGTCGCCTCGCGGACGGCACGTGTTCGCTACCATCTCTCCTCGTGTGCCCAACGCGGAGCTTCCCCACCGTCCCACCGAGGTTTGACAGATGACCCATCACTCTCCTCCCGCACCGCCGCCTCTCACGCCCGCGGAACAGCCGGTCGCAACTCCGCCCACCCGGCGGGGACGGCGCGTTGCGATCGGCGTGGGCATCGTCGTGGCTTTTCTCATCGTCTATGGGCTTTCGCTCTTTGGCGTCCACTTTCTGGCCAAATCGGCAGGGCCGCTCAAGCCGCCCGACCTGAATGCGACCAACGACACCGTTGTGTTGGTGCGCCTCGAGAAGCTGGATACCGTCGCCAATCGCCTTACCGTGAAAGTGCTTGTGATCCCCGAGGATTCGATGTTCGATAAACGCCTCGATGTGCTCAAGACCGACACGGCGGTGCGGATGGACCCGGCGAACGACCTGGGCGACCTGCAATACCCGGCGGGCAAGTCGCCGGCGCAGGTTGCCACAACAATCGAGGCGCACGGCGATCCCAATAACTGGCCGTTCGACTCCTACAGCACCGACACCATGTCGGCCGAGGTGCTCGTCGGGCAGGGCGATGCCCGCCAATACATCCCCGCCCGTTTGGAAGTGACCGGGGCGTTGGACGGCTGGGACGTCAGCGTCCGGCGCGTCGGCGAAGCCAGCCAGGAGTCGGACCGCCCCGATAACGTGATCATCACGTTGCACAGAGCCAAGGGCCCGCTGATCTTCGACTTGGGGATCTGTCTGGTACTTTTCGCCCTACCCACCCTGGCGTTTGCCGTGGCCATCCAAATTGCCTTGGGCAGAAGGAAGTTCGTGCCGCCGTTCGTGACCTGGTTCGCCGCCATGCTGTTCGCCGTCATTCCGATACGTAACTTTCTTCCCGGCTCGCCACCGCCGGGTGCGTGGATCGACCAAGCCCTGGTGATCTGGGTCCTGATAGCGCTCGTCGGGGCGATGGGCCTCTACATGGTCACGTGGTACCGACAATCGGATTGACGCGCTTCGCAAACGGTCGTCATACCCTTAAGTGGTGCTCACCGAACTGGTCGACCTGCCGGGCGGATCGTTCCGGATGGGGTCAACCAGCTTCTATCCCGAAGAGGCGCCGATCCACACCGTGACCGTTGCCGCTTTCGCGGTGGAGCGGCACCCGGTGACCAACGCGCAGTTCGCCGAATTCGTCTCCGCCACAGGCTATGTGACGGTAGCCGAGCAGCCGATCGACCCGGCGCTGTACCCGGCCGCCAACCCCGCGGACCTGTGTCCGGGCGCCATGGTCTTCCGCCCCACGCCGGGCCCGGTCGACCTGCGTGACTGGCGGCAGTGGTGGGATTGGGTGCCCGGCGCCGACTGGCGGCATCCGTTCGGGCCGGACAGTGACCTCACGGACCGGGCCGATCACCCGGTGGTGCAGGTGGCCTACCCCGATGCCGCCGCGTACGCGCGCTGGGCCGGCCGGCGGCTGCCCACCGAGGCCGAGTGGGAGTATGCGGCCCGCGGCGGAAGCGCGGGGACGTACGCGTGGGGGGACGAGCCGAACCCCGACGGTCGGCTGATGGCCAACACCTGGCAGGGCAGGTTCCCGTACCGCAATGACGGCGCGCTCGGCTGGGTGGGCACGTCGCCGGTGGGGACGTTTCCCCCCAACGGCTTTGGCCTGCTCGACATGATCGGCAACGTCTGGGAGTGGACCGCCACGGAGTTCTCCGCGCATCACCGCCTCGATGAGCCGCCGAAAGCTTGTTGCGCCCCGTCGGGCCCGGCGGATCCGGCCGTCAGCCAGACGCTGAAGGGCGGTTCGCACCTGTGCGCGCCGGAGTACTGCCACCGGTATCGTCCGGCCGCCCGCTCACCGCAGTCACAGGACACCGCGACCACGCACATCGGGTTCCGTTGTGTCGCGCAGCAAACGGGGACCGTTCGACGCGGCGCCTCCCAAAGCTGAAGCGACGGGCGGGTTACCGCCGCATGGACGGCGAATGACGGGGCCTTCGCCGGCGCGCACGGTCTGCGCGAGTTCGCTAGCATCTGACCACGTGTGGCCCTCGACGAGTCCCAAATCATCAGTGGGCTACCCATGACCGCCGAGGCTCCTGCGGCGCCGGCCCTGCCGCCCCCACCGGACGCGCCGACACCGTCCGCACCGTCGCCAGGCAAACAAATGGCGAAGAGGCCGCGCATCGTGATCGGCGTGGCCGTCCTGGCGGTTGTCGTCACGGCCTACATGCTGTCCCTGTTCGGCGTCCACTGGCTCGAACGATCGGAGGGGCCGCTTCCTCCGCTGGACCTGAGCCAGGGCGGGGGCGACGCGACCATCGTGCAGCTGCAGGTCGAGGAGTTGAAGCCGGTCGCTAAGCACCTCGGGGTGAATGTGCTTGTCTATCCGGGGATTTCGGCGTACGACAACCGATTCGATGTGCTGGGTACCGATGTCGCGGTGCGCCTGTATCCGACGAGCGATCTGGGGGACCTGCACTACCCGAAGGGCAAGGCGCCGGCGCAACTCAGTACCACGGTCGGGGCGCACGGCGACCCGGGCAACTGGCCGTTCGACTCCTATAAGACCGAGCCGATCTCCGCCGACGCGTTCGTCGGGTCGGGTGACAACCTCAAGAAGGTGCCCGCGCGGGTCGAGGTGACCGGGGAATTGGACGGTTGGGACATCACCGTCAACCGTGTCCACGACCCCGGGGCGCTCCCGACGCAGCGCGGCACCGACAACGGGAACGTGCTCATCACCTTGAAGAGGGCCAAAGGCCCGCTGATCTTCGACTTGGGCATCTGCCTGGTCCTCATCAGCCTGCCCACCCTGGCGCTGCTGGTCGCCATTCCGATGGCGCTGGGCAGAAGGAAGTTTCTGCCGCCGTTCGCGACCTGGTATGCCGCCAACCTGTTCGCCATCGTCCCGCTGCGCAACATCCTTCCCGGCGCTCCGCCGCCCGGTTCGTGGATCGACCAAGCCATCGTGCAGTGGGTGTTGATCGCGCTCGTGACCGCGATGAGCTTGTACATCTTCGCCTGGGTCCGGCAAGGGGATTAGTCGGCAGTCGAACCAAGCGAGCGAGTCCCTCGCTTTGGAGCTGCCCGCGGTGGTGGGCTATCCACAGCCCCAAGGGCTCGGCAACTTCTTGTCGTAGCGTGTTGCCTCATGTCAAGATGCGCGCGAGGGTGGATTCGTTGCCTCATGTGATTGTGCGCGCTTAGGGACTCGGGCTCTGGTGGTGGCCCCGGACTTACTGGTGGTCATTTTGAGGAGTCGGGCGGTCAGGGCCTGGATCTGACGCTGGGTGGCGGCGGGGTTGATCAGGGCGTGGGTTCTGGCTAGAGCGGCTATGCGGTCAGCGGTGGTGTCGGGGTGATCGATTGCGCGGCGGAACGGGGTGGCCGCTTTGTCGTATTTCTTGGTCACCTGGGCGCCGTCACGGACCTTGGATATGAGTTTTTGCTGCGGGTAGAAGTAGTTGGTCAGCTGGGACTGCAGCTGCCAAATCTCGTTGAGTAACAACAACTCTGGGGCAGTATCGTAGCGGTGGTAGCCGACCACGGTTCGGACGACCGCCCAGTTTTTCTGCTCGACGTGACAGCCGTCGTTCTTGTTCGTCGGCCGCGCCCGAGTGAAGGTGATCTCGCGGTTTCTACACCAAACAAACAGATAGACGTTGATGAATTCAGCTCCGTTGTCGGAGTCCACCCCCAGGATCGGGAACGGCATCTTGTTCGCGATGCCTTCGAAGGCGGCCAGGACGCATTTGGCCTCCTTGCTGGGCACTGAGCGGTTCTCCGTCCATCCAGTGGCGATGTCGGTGACCGTCAGTGTGAACGCGTAGGGCCCGATGGGGTTGCCGCCGTCATGGGAGACGAGGTCGATCTCCACGAATCCGGGTTGGGCATCGTCCCAGTCTGCCCAGGTGCGTACCGGGATTTGGCTTCGCAGCAGCGACCCCGGTTTGGTGGCGCGACGCCCCTTGAGCTGGTGTTTGGCTCGTTCACCCGCTAGGCGACGATCGATAGTGGCCGCCGACATCGACACCAGCAGTTCTGCGGTCTCCTCATCGATGATCAGCTCGCCGAACTGCCGTAAGACCGCCACCAGTTCGTTCAACACCGGCGCCAGCCTCTTGCCGGCTGGCATCCCTAGCACGGCCCAGCACACCGTAAGCGCAGCAATGACATTCGGCCCATATTTGGGTGGACGCGGACTTCGCCTGGGTGTCACCACCTTGGGCTGCAACGCCGCCCCGAGGGCCTTGCGGGCATGGTTACGGTGCCAACCCGTGTTGGCGCACAACTCGTCCAGAATCCTGCTCTTGACTTGCCGATCCGCCACCACGTAGCGGATCGCGGTCATCTCGGTCACTGCCCGTCGCTCGGCCAAGGTCAACCCCATCATCTGGGCCTACCGAGACCATCGCTGATCCCTCAGGCAGGCACGCCGCACGCGCGCATTCTGATTTGAGGCAACGAATAGCCACTTCGCGCGCATAAAAGGCGATTCAACGCGGTAGGCGCGTGGCATAATCGAACACATGTTCGAGCAAAAGGTGTCGTCGGCCGAGGTGATCGCCCGGTTCGACGAGCTCTTTGAGCGGCGTTACCCGTCGAAGACGGCCGAGTCGGCCGCGCTGGTGGATGAGATCTCCTGTTTCTCGCGGGTGGAGAATCGTGCGGCGGCGGCGCAACTGGCCCGGACCGGGGAGTTGTTTGCCTATCGGTTGTCGCGGTGTTCCGAGACCGAGGAGTGGGCTATCGACACGATGGAGGCGGTTGCCGCCGAGGTGGCGTCGGCGCTGCGGATCAGCCAGGGTCTGGCCGTCAGCCGGTTGCGGTACGCGCGGGCGATGCGCGAGCGGCTGCCGAAGGTGGGTGAGGTCTTCAAGGCCGGGGACATCGACTACCGGATGTTTCGGACGCTGGTGTATCGCACCGATCTGATCACCGATCCCGACGTCTTGGCGGCCGTGGATGAGCAATTGGCCGCCAATGTGGCGCGCTGGCCCTCGATGACCCAGGGCCGGCTGGGCGCGCAGGTGGACAAGATCGTGGCCAAAGCCGATGCCGATGCGGTGCGGCGACGAACGCAGCACCGCATCGACCGCGAGGTCTGGATCGGCGACATCGAGGGCGGAATCTCGCGGATTGAAGGCAGCCTGCTGACCCCCGATGCACATGCGCTCGAAAAGCGACTGAACGCGTTGGCGGCCACGGTGTGTGAGCACGATCCGCGCAACCGCGAACAGCGCCGCGCCGATGCCCTGGGCGCTCTGGCCGCCGGGGCCGACCGGCTGGGGTGCCGGTGCGGAAGGGCCGACTGCGCGGCCGGAAAGCGGCCCGCGGCCGGTCCGGTAGTGATTCATGTGATCGCCGAGCAGGCCACCCTCGAGGGCAACGGCACCGCCCCAGCCTCCGAGGTGGGCGCCGACGGCCTCATCTCACCGGAACTGGTCGCCGAGCTGGCCGCATCGGCCAAGCTGGTCCCACTGATCCACCCCGCCGACGCCCCACCCGAGAAGGGCTATGTGCCCTCCAAGGCGCTGGCCGATTTCGTGCGGTGCCGGGATTTGACGTGCCGCTGGCCGGGTTGTGATTGCCCGGCGGTGGCCTGCGACATCGACCACACCATCCCCTACGGCCAGGGCGGCCCCACCCATGCTTCCAACCTCAAGTGCTTCTGCAGAACCCATCATTTGGTCAAAACGTTCTGGGGCTGGCAGGAGAAGCAGCTACCCGACGGGACGCTTATCTTGACCTCGCAAGCGGGGCACACCTATGTCACGACCCCGGGCAGCGCGCTACTGTTCCCCAGCCTCTGCCGGGCCACCGGGGCCATCGCGGCCGCCGAAGTCGACACGCACCTCGACTACTGCGCCGAGCGCACCGCGATGATGCCCCAGCGACACCGCACCCGTGCCCAGAACCGGGCCACGCGCATCGCCACCGAACGCCGACGCAACCGCGAGGCGCGTGCGGCCCGGCGCGCCGAGTGCTGGACCTACGCCGGGCCAGCCCCACCCGAGAGCGACGAAGAACCGCCGCCGTTCTAGGTGGAGGATTGCCCCATGCCCGCGTCGCTGCCCCCGTTGGCCGCCGAAGACCACGTCTGTGCCGTCTGTGGGTTGAGTTACCCCGATACTCGGCTCGACGACGCGGTCGGCGTCATCGCGGGCCTGCCGGACGCGGTTCGGGACGTGCTCTCCGCGATCTCGCCTGAGGCGCTGCGTGTACGGCCCGGTCCCGAAGTGTGGTCGGTCGCCGAGTACCTCTGCCATCTGCGCGACGTGTACGTCAGCTTCACCATTCGGCTGTACCGCGTCCGCACCGAGCAACAACCCGCCTTCGAGCCGATGTTCAACGACCTGCGGGCCCGCCGCTTCCGGTACAACGATTGCGACATCGATGCCACGCTCGACGAGCTGGCGGCGGCCGCGGCGGGATTCCGCGACGAGGTCGCGCGCACCGGAGATCACGGCTGGGGCCGCACCGCGACCCGGTTGCCGGGTGAGCGGCGCACCGCCCGCTGGCTCGTGCGCCAGGCGATGCACGAAGGCGTGCACCACCTCGGCGATATCCGGAGAATCGGGGAAACGGCTCGTTGATCCCGCCTCGGCCGCGAATTTGGCTCTGAGCTGGTCGTCCCCTAGACTCTAGGGGTTGCCTTGGGCAGACCTCGGCCGGTGCGAATCGGCCCCGCGTGCCCTTCGGTGACAAGGACCGCGCATGTCAGGTTTTTCGGTGGGCTGTGGCTTGCCTCCTGCCGTGCACACGCAACCAGGTCAGGAGATCGAGTGATTCAGCAGGAATCGCGGCTGAAGGTCGCCGACAACACCGGCGCCAAGGAGATCTTGTGCATCCGGGTGCTCGGCGGTTCGTCGCGACGCTACGCCGGCATCGGGGATGTCATCGTCGCCACCGTCAAGGACGCCATTCCCGGCGGCAACGTCAAGCGTGGTGATGTCGTCAAGGCCGTGGTGGTACGCACGGTCAAGGAGCGCCGCCGGCCGGATGGCAGCTACATCAAGTTCGACGAGAACGCCGCGGTGATCATCAAGCCCGACAACGACCCGCGCGGCACCCGCATTTTCGGGCCGGTCGGCCGCGAACTGCGTGAGAAGCGGTTCATGAAGATCATCTCGCTTGCCCCGGAGGTGTTGTAGATGAAGGTCCGTAAAGGCGACACCGTCTTGGTCATCGCCGGCAAAGATAAAGGGGCCAAAGGCAAAGTCTTGCAGGCCTACCCGGAACGCAACCGGGTGCTGGTCGAGGGTGTCAACCGGATCAAGAAGCACACCGCGATCTCGAGCAATCAGCGCGGAGCCCAGTCGGGCGGAATCGTCACCCAGGAAGCCCCGATCCACGTCTCCAACGTGATGGTGGTTGACTCGGACGGCAAGCCCGCTCGCGTCGGTTACCGGGTCGACGAGGAGACCGGCAAGCGGGTCCGCATCTCCAAGCGCAACGGCAAGGACATCTGATGACCACTGCAGAGAAGGTTCAGCCGCGCCTGAAAGAGCGCTACCGCAACGAGATTCGTAGTTCGTTGCAGGAGCAGTTCGGCTACGGAAACGTGATGCAGATCCCGACGGTGACGAAGGTCGTCGTCAACATGGGCATCGGCGAAGCGGCGCGCGACGCGAAGTTGATCAACGGCGCGGTCAACGACTTGGCGCTGATCACCGGGCAGCGGCCGGAGATTCGCAGGGCGCGCAAGTCCATCGCCCAGTTCAAGTTGCGCGAGGGCATGCCGATCGGCGTGCGGGTTACCTTGCGCGGCGACCGGATGTGGGAGTTCCTCGACCGTCTCACCTCGATCGCGCTGCCCCGTATCCGCGACTTCCGCGGGCTTTCGCCCAAGCAGTTCGACGGTGTCGGCAACTACACGTTCGGGCTGGCCGAGCAGTCGGTGTTCCACGAGATCGACGTGGACAAGATCGACCGGGTGCGCGGCATGGACATCAACGTCGTCACCTCGGCGACGACCGACGACGAAGGACGAGCGCTGTTGCGGGCCCTCGGCTTTCCCTTCAAGGAGAACTGAGTAGATGGCGAAGAAGGCACTGGTCAACAAGGCCGCACGCAAGCCGAAGTTCGCGGTACGCGGCTACACGCGCTGCAACAGGTGCGGCCGCCCGCGCGCGGTCTTCCGCAAATTCGGGCTGTGCAGGATCTGCCTGCGCGAGATGGCGCACGCGGGCGAGCTGCCCGGCGTGCAAAAGAGCAGCTGGTAACAGCCAGGACCCCTAGACCAAACCCAGAACAGGCACGCGACAGGCCCGGAACGGGAACCACCGCGAGGAAGGTACCAACGCTGTCATGACCGCGATATCGACGATGCAGAGCGCAGCGATGAAGAGGAGTAGCGCTCGATGACTATGACGGATCCGATCGCAGACTTCTTGACACGTCTGCGCAACGCCAATTCGGCGTATCACGACGAGGTGACGTTGCCGCACTCGAAGATCAAGGCCAACATCGCCCAGATCCTCAAGGCCGAGGGCTACATCACCGACTACCGAACGGAAGACGCCCGGGTCGGCAAGTCGCTGGTCGTCCAGCTCAAGTACGGGCCGAGCCGGGAGCGCAGCATCGCCGGATTGCGGCGAGTGTCCAAGCCCGGTCTGCGGGTGTATGCGAAATCCACCAACCTGCCGCGGGTGCTCGGCGGCCTGGGCGTGGCGATCATCTCGACCTCCTCGGGCCTGCTGACCGATCGTCAGGCAGCCAGACACGGCGTGGGCGGCGAAGTCCTCGCGTACGTGTGGTAGCGGAGAGGCAGCAATAGATTATGTCGCGCATTGGTAAGCAGCCGGTTCCGGTCCCCACCGGAGTCGACGTAACGATCGAGGGCCAGAACGTCTCGGTGAAGGGGCCCAAGGGCAGCCTGAATTTGACGGTCGCCGAACCGATTGCGGTGGCGCGCAACGACGACGGCGCGATCGTGGTCACCCGCCCCAACGACGAGCGGCGCAACCGCTCGCTGCACGGGCTGTCCCGCACTTTGGTGTCCAACCTGGTCACCGGCGTGACCGAGGGTTACACCACCAAGATGGAGATCTTCGGCGTCGGTTACCGCGTGCAGCTCAAGGGCGCCAACCTCGAGTTCGCGCTCGGCTACAGCCATCCCGTGGTGATCGAGGCGCCCGAGGGCATCACCTTCGCGGTCCAGTCACCGACGAAGTTCACGATCTCCGGGATCGACAAGCAAAAGGTCGGCCAGATCTCGGCGAACATCCGCCGCCTGCGCCGTCCCGACCCGTACAAGGGCAAGGGCGTGCGCTACGAGGGCGAGCAGATCCGCCGCAAGGTCGGAAAGACAGGTAAGTAGTCATGGCGCAAAAACAAGCTGACACCGCCGCGCGAAAGCAGGTCGGGCAGAGCGTATCCGCAACTCGTCGGGTTTCTCGGCTGCGTAGGCATGCCCGACTGCGCAAGAAGATGACGGGCACCCCGGAGCGCCCGCGGCTCGTCGTCAACCGGTCCGCGCGACACATTCACGTGCAGCTGGTCAACGACGAGAACGGCACCACGGTGGCCGCCGCGTCGTCGATCGAGGACGACGTGCGCGGCCTGCAGGGCGACAAGAAGGCCCGCAGCGTGCGGGTGGGCCAATTGATCGCCGAGCGCGCCAAGGCCGCCGGTGTCGACACCGTGGTGTTCGACCGCGGCGGCTACACCTACGGCGGACGGATCGCGGCGCTGGCCGATGCCGCACGCGAGAACGGATTGAGTTTCTGATGATCGAGACCTCGAACAAGACTGGAAGGACCGCATAATGGCGGAACAGTCAGCCGGCGGCCCCGAGGCCCGCGGCGACAACCGCGACTCACGCGGTGATCGCGGTCGGCGCGACAGTGGCCGTGGCCGCGACCGCGACGGCGACAAGAGCAACTACCTGGAGCGGGTCGTCGCCATCAACCGTGTCTCCAAGGTGGTCAAGGGTGGTAGGCGCTTCAGCTTCACCGCATTGGTCATCGTGGGCGACGGCAACGGCATGGTCGGCGTCGGCTATGGCAAGGCCAAGGAAGTTCCGGCCGCCATCGCCAAGGGCGTGGAGGAGGCGCGCAAGAGCTTCTTCCGCGTGCCGCTGATCGGCGGCACCATCACGCACCCGGTGCAGGGTGAAGCGGCCGCCGGCGTGGTGCTGCTGCGCCCGGCCAGCCCGGGTACCGGTGTGATCGCCGGCGGCGCGGTGCGTGCGGTGCTGGAATGCGCTGGGGTGCGCGACATCCTGGCCAAGTCATTGGGCAGCGACAACGCGATCAACGTGGTGCACGCCACCGTCACCGCGCTCAAGCTGCTGCAGCGTCCCGAGGAGGTGGCCGCCCGACGCGGACTGCCCATCGAGGACGTCGCCCCGGCCGGAATGCTGAGGGCGCGCCGGGAAAGTGACGCGCTGGCCGCCAGTGCCGCGCGAGAGGGAACGGCACCGCAATGAGCCAACTGAAGATCACCCAGGTGCGCAGCACCATCGGGGCCCGCTGGAAGCAGCGGGAGAGCCTGCGCACCCTGGGCCTGCGGCGGATCCGCCACTCGGTGATCCGTGAGGACAACCCAGCGACCCGCGGCCTGATCGCGGTGGTCCACCACCTTGTCGAGGTGGAGCCGGCCGAGGCTACAGCCGCCGGAGGGACGAAGAAATGACGATCAAGCTGCACGACCTGAAGCCCGCGCCCGGGTCGAAGACCGCCCGCACCCGAGTCGGTCGCGGTGAGGGCTCCAAGGGCAAGACCGCCGGCCGCGGTACCAAGGGCACCAAGGCCCGTAAGAACGTGCCGGCCACCTTCGAGGGTGGGCAGATGCCGCTTCACATGCGGCTGCCCAAGCTCAAGGGATTCCGGAATCGGTTCCGCACCGAGTACGAGATCGTCAACGTCGGCGACATCAACCGGCTGTTTCCGCAGGGCGGCGCTATCGGTGTGGACGACTTGGTGGCCAAGGGTGCGGTCCGCAAGAACGCGTTGGTCAAGGTCCTCGGCGACGGCAAGCTGACCGTCAAGGTCGACCTGACCGCGCACAAGTTCAGCGGCAGCGCCCGCGAGAAGATCACCGCCGCGGGCGGCTCGGTCACCGAGCTCTGATCAGCCCAGCCGCGGAATCACTTCCGCGGCAAGGCGTTCCATCTGCTCGCGGTTCTCGGGGATGTCGACGCCGACGGGATTGAGCAGCAGCATCTCGGCGCCGGCGTCGATCACCTCACGCAGCCCGCGGGCAACGTCGTCGGGCGTGCCCGACACCGGAACCGCCTCGATGCCCGGCATCTTGCCGTAGATCCGCCGCAGCCCCGCGAGCACTCGCTCGCGGGCCCGCGCCGCATCGTCGTCGACCATGAGGTAGACGCGTTTGCCGATGGCGAAATGTGCCGGGTCCTTTTGCTGTTCGTCGAGTTCACGGCGCACCACGGTGACGGCCCCGGCGAATGACTCGGTGGTCGACGAACCGGCGCCCAGGAACGAGTCGCCGTGGCGCACCGCCCTGGCCAGGGCCTTGGGGGCCAGGCCGCCGAACCAGATGGGCGGATGCGGCCGCTGCACCGGCTTGGGCTGGATGGGCAGGTCATCGACGTCGCGGAACCGGCCATGGAAGGTAACCCGGGGCTCGTCGGACCAGGCCGCCTTCATCAGTTCCAGCCCCTCGGTGAAATACGAGATGTACGTTGCCTTTTCGACGCCGAACGCGGCGAACCTGCGGAAGCCGCCGCCGGTCCCGACGCCGAGGTCCAGCCGGCCGTGGCTGAGCCGGTCGACGGCGGTCGCGGCCGAGGCGAGCTGCAGTGGATCGTGCAACGACGTCACCAGGACGGCCACCCCCAGGCGCAGTCGCTCCGTGCACGCCGCGCAGTAGGCCAGTAGCTCCAGCGGCGCCAGCAGCGGTGCGTCCCCGATGATCTGCTCGAGCACCCAGCCGCCCTCGAACCCGAGCTCCTCGGCGCGGATCAGGTAGCCGCGCAGCCCTTCGGCGTCGAACCGGTCGTAGTCGAATTGAGGGATGGCGATGGAGAACCTCACCCCACCACGGTACGGCGGCGGTATCGGTACGCTGCAAACATGTTCGCATTCCTGCCCTCGCTTCCCGGAGTCGACGACGTCCGAGCACTCGCCGGGCGAGTCGACACCGCCCGCCACCACGGCGTACCCAACGGCTGTGTGCTCGAGCTCGACCTGCGTTCGGCGCCGCCGGAGGCGACGGGGTTTGACCCGCTGGCGATCTTCACCGGCGGGAGGCCGATGGCCCTGCGTGACGCGGTCGCCGCCATCCACCGCGCGGCCGAGGACCCGCGGGTCGCCGGGCTGATCGCCCGGGTGCAGCTTGCGGCGTCGCCGCCGGCGGCGGTGCAGGAGCTGCGCGAGGCCATCGCCGCCTTCAGCGCCGCCAAGCCGTCGCTGGCCTGGGCCGAGACCTACCCGGGCACGCTGTCCTACTACCTGGCCTCTGCGTTCGGCGAGGTCTGGATGCAGCCGTCGGGAAGCGTCGGGCTGATCGGCTTCGCGAGCAACGCCACCTTCCTGCGGGACGCGCTCGACAAGGCGGGGATCGAACCGCAATTCGTCGCGCGCGGCCAATACAAGTCGGCGGCAAACCGTTTCACCGAGCACGGCTTCACGACGGCGCACCGCGAGGCCGTCACCCGGATGTTGGAAAGCCTGCAGGAGCAGGCGTGGCGGGCGATCGCCGAATCGCGCAAGCTCGACCCCGAGGCGCTCGACGCGCTGGCCGACCGCGCCCCGCTGTTGCGCGACGACGCCGTGGCCGCCGGCCTGGTCGACCGGATCGGATTCCGCGACGAAGCCTACGACCGGATAGCGGAACTGGTTGGAGTGAAAGATGTTTCGGATGACACCGCCCCGCCGCGGCTGTACTTGGCGCGCTACGCCGGTGCGTCCCGCTCCCGGCTGGCCCCACCCAAGCCATCGGTTCCCGGCCGCCGGCCCAAGCCGACCCTGGCCGTCATCACCCTCGACGGAATGATCGTCGACGGACGCGGTGGGCCCCAATTCCTGCCGTTGGGCACCGCTAACGTCGGCGGCGACACCATCGGGGCGGCACTGCGAGAGGCCGGCGCCGACGACTCGGTGTCCGCGATCGTGCTGCGGGTGAACAGTCGCGGTGGCACGATCACCGCGTCGGAGAGCATTTGGCGCGAGGTGACCAGGGTCCGCAACCGCGGCAAGCCGGTGGTGGCTTCCATGGGCGCGGTGGCCGCCTCCGGTGGCTACTACGTCTCTATGGGGGCCGACGCGATCGTCGCCAACCCGGCGACGGTCACCGGTTCGATCGGTGTGATCACCGGCAAGCTGGTGATCCGCGATCTGTTGGAGCGGTTGGGGGTCGGGTCGGATACCGTGCGCACCAACGCCAATGCCGATGCCTGGTCGATCGACGCGCCCTTCACGCCGGAGCAGCAGGCCCACCGGGAAGCCGAGGCGGACCTCATCTACGCGGACTTCGTGCAGCGGGTCGCCGAAGCGCGCAACCTGACTGCCGAAGCCGTCGATCGTGTTGCGCAGGGACGAATCTGGACCGGTGCCGACGCGTGCAAGCGCGGCCTGGTCGACGAACTCGGCGGGTTCCGCACCGCGGTGCGCCGGGCCAAGGTGCTGGCCGGACTGGACGAGGACAGCGAGGTCCGCATCGTCAGCTATCCGGGCTCCTCGCTGCTGGACATGGTGCGACCCCGGGCCTCGTCGCAACCCGCCGCCGCGTCGCTGCCGGAAGCGCTGGCCGCCCTGCTGGGCCGCACGGCCGCCGGCATCCTGGGCAACGTCGAGCAGACGTTGAGCGGCGCCAGCGTGCTGTGGCCGGGGCAGTCGCGGTTCTAAAAAAAACTAGCCGGTGAGCCCGCCGCTGATGAAGATGATTTCGCCGAGCGGGTCGTCGTTTTCCGGGGCGGGCGCCTCGATGTTCTGTTGCCGGAACAGCTCCGTTCGGGTCGTGCCTTCGACGTCCCACCGCTTGGACCGCAGATAGTCCACGACGTGGTTGCGCTCGCCGGCGTAGACCAGCGACGCCATGTCGATGTCCACGCCGTGCTCACGGAAGGAACCGGACATCTCCCGCACCTTGTCGGCGTCGAAATCGACGATGCCGGGCACGAATTCGGTGGCGATCGTGCTGCCGGGCGCGCTGAGCGCGGTGATGTTGTCGAACAACCGATCCTGGGCTTCCGGCGGCAGGTAGATCAGCAGACCCTCGGCCAGCCAGGCGGTCGGCGCCGTCGTATCGAATCCGGCCGCTTTCAGGGCGGTTGGCCAGTCGGCGCGCAGATCGATCGGGACGGTGCGCCGGGTTGCGGTCGGTTTGGCGCCGATGCCGGCCAACGTGCCCGTCTTGAATTCGATCACCCGGGGCTGGTCGATCTCGTAGACCACCGTGCCGTCCGGCCACGGCAACCGGTAGGCGCGCGAGTCCAGCCCGGATGCGAGGATCACCACTTGCCGGATTCCGCCGCCGGTGGCGTTGACGAAGTAGTCGTCGAAATACTTCGTGCGCACCGCCATTCCGTCGACCATCGCCTGCACGCGCACCAGCGAAGAGTTCTCGATCGCATCAAGGTCGAGCTCGCCGTCCATCATCTTGGTGAAGAAATCCACCCCGACCGCGCGCACCAGCGGTTCGGCGAACGGGTCGTGGATCAGGCCGCGGGGATCCTTCGTCGCCATGGCGCGCCCGGCGGCCACCATGGTCGCGGTCGCGCCCACACTGGACGCCAGATCCCACTCGTCGTCGTGAGCGCGTGACATGGGCGAAACCATAGCCAACCCGCTACGCCAGCGTTGCGGCGACGTAGCTCAACTCGCCGAAGGTGGCCGACATCTCGTCTTCGGGGAATTCAAACCCATTCTGCGCGTACAACTCCCGGGCCGGGTGGGTCGTCACCTGCCAGCCGTGGGTCCTCAGATAGTCGACGACGACGTTGCGTTCACCCCGGTAGAACAGGTCGGCCGCGTTGAGGTTGAAACCGAAGCGCTGCCACCGTTCACTGATGCGCTGCAACCGCTCGTCGGAAAACACGTTGGGGTCGGGCACGTGTTCGGTGGCCACCCGGCTGCCCGGCGCGCTGAGCGCGCTGATGTTGTCGAACAGCCGGTCCTGGGCCTCGGGCGGCAGGTAGGGCAGCAGCCCCTCCGCGCTCCACGCGGTCGGCTGCGTCACGTCAAACCCGCCTTCGCGCAACGCCGCCGGCCAGTCGTCGCGCAGGTCGATGGCGACCGCGCGGCGCTCGGCGGTCGGCGCCGCGCCGAGGCCGGCCAGCGTGTCGGACTTGAACGCGATGACCTGCGGCTGGTCGATCTCGTAGACCACCGTGCCCGCCGGCCACCGCAAGCGGTACGCCCTGGTGTCCAGGCCGGAAGCCAGGATCACCGCCTGCCGCACACCGTCTTTGGTGGCGCCGGTGAAGAAGTCGTCGAAAAACCGGGTGCGAACCGTGATCTGCTCGGCCCGAGCCTTGCGATTGAACAGCGGGTCGTCCTCGAAATCGACCTGTCCGTCGACGATGCGAATGAAGGGCTCCAGGCCGACGGCGCGGACCAGCGGGTCGGCCAGCGGATCGTCGAGTAGCGCATCGGGTCCCTGCGACGCCACGGCGCGGGATGCCGCGACCATGGTGGCCGTCGCTCCCACGCTGGACGCGGGTCCCCAGCTGTCGCCTTCCGTACGTCCCGATTCCACGGTCATGCAATGGCTCCTATTTCGTGTCCAGCGTGCCGCTGACGTAGAGCATCTCACCCATCCGGATGTCGTCGTCCTCGAGCGGCGGAAGCCCGTTGGCCGAGAACAACTCCCGGATGCTGACGCCGTTCAGCGCCCAGCCTCGGTCGCCGAGGTAGGGGGCCGCCTCGTTGCGGTCCCCGAAGTAGACGAGCCCCGCCATGTCCAGGTCGAAACCGTGCGCACGCCAGCGTTCGGAGATGTGCTGCATGCGTTCCTTCATCTTGTCCTCGTCCCCGGGCTCGGGGTTGGGCGCGCTTTCGACGGCCAGCCGGCTGCCCGGCGCGCTGAGTTCGGTGATGGTGTCCAGCAGGCGGTCCTGCGCCTCCGGGGGCAGGTAGCCGAGGAGGCCCTCGGCGCTCCACGCGGTCGGCTGGGCCGGGTCGAATCCGGCGGCGCGCAACGCGGTGGGCCAGTCGTCGCGCAGGTCGACGGCCACCACGCGCCGGTCGGCGCTGGGTACGCCGCCCAGGTCGGCCAGCGTGCGCGACTTGAAGTCGATCACCTGCGGCTGGTCGACCTCGTAGACGACGGTCCCGGCGGGCCAGGCCAGCCGGTAGGCGCGGGCATCCAGCCCCGAGGCCAGGATCACCGCCTGCTCGATGCCCGCCCGCGTCGCCTCCAGGAAGAACTCGTCGAAGAACTTGGTGCGCACCGCCATGTTGTCGGCCATGCGGGACATCGCGCCGGCGGACCCGGTCGCGCCGTCGTGCGCGTCGTTCAGCTCGTCCGGGTTCACTTCGCCGGTCGCCAGCCGGGTGAGGAGGTCCACGCCGACGGCCCGGACCAATGGCTCGGCGAACGGGTCGTTGATCAGCGGGCGCTCGGCGCGGGTCGCCACCGCGCGGGCGGCGGCCACCATCGTCGCGGTCACCCCGACGCTGGATGCCAGGTCCCAGGTGTCGCCCTCATACCTGGTGGAAGTCATGTTTGCCCCTGTTCAGAAGTAGTTAGGCTAATATTTAGCTAATTTAACAAGCTTCCACTACTGTACGCTGCCTCCGATTCGCGGCAACCTTGACTGATGGCTGCGGGTGATCGGGTGCTCATCACGGGTGCTTCGTCCGGGCTGGGGGCGGCTCTGGCGCGACAGCTGGCCCGGCGGCGGGCGGTGGTGGGGCTCGTCGCGCGCCGCCGGGACCGGCTGGGCGAGGTGCTGGCCGACTGCCGGCGGACCTCGCCGGAGTCGGCGATGTGGGTGGCCGACCTGGCCGACACCGCGGCGCTGGGTGACCTGGCCGCACAGGCCTGGGATGCGCTCGGCGGCATCGACGTGCTGATCAACAACGCCGCCGTCCCGAAGCGGCGGCCCGTCACCGCGCTGGCCCCGGACGAGGTCGAAAACGTCATGCGGGTCAACTTCTTCGCCCCGATGCGGCTGACGCTGGCCCTGCTGCCGCGGATGCTGGCGCGCGGATCCGGCCTGATCGTCAACGTGTCGAGCGTCGGCGGCCGGCTCGGTATCATTCACGAGTCCGCTTATTGCGCAAGCAAGTTCGCGCTGTGCGGGTGGAGTGAGGCGATGGCCGTGGACCTGCACGGCTCCGGCGTCTCGGTGAAGCTGATCGAACCCGGTCCGGTCGACACCGAGATCTGGGACCAGCCGGGCAGTGAGCGACCCCTCTACCAGGGGCCCAAGGTGGCCGCCGACGTCGTGGCCGGCGGCATCATCGCGGCGCTGGACAGCGACGGGTTCGAGCACTACGTGCCCGACCTGAAAGCCGTCGTGGATGCCAAGAACGCCGACCTCGATGCGTTCATCGTGGGCGCGGCGGGGATGTCGCCGCGATGAAGGCGCTGGTGTACGGCGTGCCGCCGGAGCCTTTCGAGGTTCCCGACGGCGCCAACACGCTCACGGTGAACCTGGCCCACACCCCGACCGCCCTCCGAAAGGTGCCGGAACCGCAACTGCCACACGACGATTGGGTGCTCACCCGGCCGCGGCTGACCGGCATCTGCGGCTCGGATTCCAAGCAGATCCTGATGGATTTCGGCGAGGGCGACGCCGACAACGCGATGTCGTCGTTCTGTTCCTTCCCGCAAGTCATGGGTCACGAGGTGGTCGCCGACGTGGTGGCGTTGGGCCCGAAGGCCCGCGGGCTACGGGTGGGGCAGCGGGTGGTGCTCAACCCATGGCTGTCCTGCGGGCCCCGTGGCATCGAGCCGCCCTGTCCCGCATGCGAGGACGGCGACTACAGCCTGTGCTGGAGTTTCACCGACGGGGACATCAAGCCCGGCATCCACACCGGGGTGTCCGCCGATGTGACGGGCGGTTACGCCGAATTGATGCCCGCCCACGACAGCATGCTCTTCGGTGTGCCGGATTCGATCCCGGACGAAATGGCCGTGTTCGCCGATCCGTTTTCGGTGTCCCTGCACGCGATCACCCGCCACCCGCCGCCGCGCTCCGGCCGCGCCCTGGTGTACGGGGCCGGCTCGTTGGGGTTGTGCGCGGTCGCGATCTTGCGGGCGCTCTACCCGGACGTGGCCGTCGCGGTGGTGGCGCGCTTTGCGGCCCAGGCCGAGCTGGCCCGGCTGTTCGGGGCCGCCAAGGTGCTGCCGCACGAACCGCGGTTGGCCGTCATCGAGGAGCTGGTCGCCTGGGGCGGTGGGCGGTTGCGACAGCCGCTGCTGGGGCTGCCGATGGCCCACCCCGGGGCCCTCGACGTGGTCTACGACACCGTCGGCAAACCCGAGACGTTCGAGGTGGGGGTCCGGGTGCTGCGTTCCCGGGGGACGCTGGTGAAGGCCGGCGTTCACGCGCCCGGCCGCTGGGAGTGGAGTCCCTTGTATTTCAAGGAGATCGCCCTCGTGGGGTCGAATGCCTTCGGCTTCGAGGAGGTCGAGGGCCAACGCAAGCACGCCATCGCCCACTACCTCGACCTGGCCGCCGCCGGCCGGGTGGACCTGCGCCCCATGCTGACCCACACCTTCCCACTCGAGCGGTGGCGCGAGGCCTTCCTGGCGATCGCCAACCAGGCCGACAGCGGAGCGGTGAAAGTCGCTATCGATCAGCGCTGGGCGGGGCGCGTGGCGCGATAGTAGTTCAATCGCCCGAGAATGCGGTGCCGCGTCGATGCGACCTCGGTGCAGTCGAATCCCGCCGCATTCAGCAGTCGAGGAATCGCGTCGCCGAGGTTGCCGGCCGCGTGGGGGCTGCGCCGGATGAGCCGCGCCATCAGGCCGTGGTCGGCGGTGTCGCCGCCGATATCGACCAGGTGCAGCCTGCCGCCGGGACGCAGGACGCGGAAGATCTCTTCCGCCGCAGCGGTTTTCGCGTCTTCGTCGACATGGTGCAGCATCATCGAAGACAGCACCCGGTCGAATTCGCCGTCGGCGTAGGGCAGCCGCTCGGCGTAGCCGCGCTCGAAACGGATGTCGTTCGCCTTCCGCCGCGCCCGGTCAAGCGCCCGCGGGTCGGGGTCGCATCCGATCGCCTCCAAGTGGGGATGGCCGCGTTTGGCCCGGATGATGAGATTCCCGGTGCCGCAGCCGATCTCCAGGACACGATGGCCGTCGGCGAGCTCGGCCTGAGCGATGAGCGCCTCGTGGACCCTTTTGATGCCCAGCAGGCGTGAGATCAGGTCGTAGCAGGGCAGCAGCGCGTCGTGGCCGGCGGCGGGCAAGTAATCATGTGGATGATGTTTCGTCACGAAGTCCATGGTGAATCGATGGACCGCGGAAGAATTGGGTGATCCTCGGTGAAAATAGGACTATTTTTGGCAACATGACGCGGCCAGCTCGGATGGTTCGGCAGCGCGCGGGGGTGCCGATCTACGAATACCGCACCGATCCGGACACGCCCCCGGTGTCGGTGGTGCGGTCGGGTCCCGAGGATTTCATCGAGCGCGGTCGCCACATTCACGACTTTCCGGCGCTTTGGTACCTCCCTGCCTCCGGGCTCGTCTACGTCGCGGCCGCGGGTCAGGTGCTCGACCCCGGGCGGCTGGAGCTTCGCGACGCCGGTGTGGCGGTGTTCTTCGACCCCGCCGCGCTCGGCGAGGACGCGCGATCGCCGTGGCCGGCGTGGCGGGCCCACCCGCTGCTGTTTCCGTTCCTGCACGGACAGGTCGGGGGGATACTGCGCCTGGATGTGCCCGCGGCCCGACGGTCGGCGTGGGATGGCGCGATCCGTTCGATCGAAACGGAACTGGACGTGCGGCAGGACGGTTATCGGCAGGCGGCGCTGGCGCACCTGACCCTGTTGTTGATCGACCTCGCGCGCCTGGCCGGGCCCGTGGTGGCCGAGCTGCGGCGCAGCGGCGAACCGCTGCTGGCCGAGGTATTCGAGGTGATCGACCGGCGGCACGCCGAGCAGTTGTCGCTGCGCGACGTGGCCGGCGAACTCGGCATGACCCCGGGACACCTGACCACCGTGGTGCGGCGCCGCACCGGACGCACCGTCGGGGAGTGGATCACCGATCGTCGCATGGCCGAGGCGCGCGGGTTGCTGACAGAAACGGACCTACCGGTCCATGAGGTGGCCAGACGGGTCGGGGTGCCCGATCCGGGCTATTTCAGCCGGCTCTTCACCCGGGCCCACGGCGTTTCGCCACGCAAATGGCGCGATCGGGCGGCCTGACTGCCGGAACTCAAACCGTCAGGGCCCCTTGGGATCCGGTGATAGGCAGGTCGATCGGGGTGATGACGCCAGGCTGCGCGTCGCAGACGAACGGTATGGCATTGACCGCAGCTACGGCGGTGCTGTCCATCAGCACGGTCATCGCGTCCTGCCCGGGCTCGCCGAACCGGATCGTCGCGTCGACGCGTGGTTTGCCTTCGATCACCACGCTGAAACCCTCGGGGTCGCTCCATTGCGGGTCGAGCGCGTCGTTGCTCATGGTCCAGCAGATGGCGAGCTCGACCACCGGTCGGCCGCCGAGATGGCCGCGATAGGTGCGGCGCTGGCCCCCGACGGTGCCGGCCGCGAAGTCCACCCACCCCAGATTCAGGTCCCGGGTCAGCACCGCGGGCTCGACGAATGCCTCCTTGGAGTCGAGTTCGACACCCAGCATGGTGGCGATCATGTCGAGCGTCTCGAAGTAGCCCAGGCCATATCGTTGGGTCGCGGGGTCGATTTGCGTCACCGGCTGACGGGGTGGTTTGCCGAATCCGAGCACTTTCCACACTTCCCACACGGGATAGGTGGTGCAGTCCAACGTTTCGACGAGGGTGACGCTGTGAACCTGCCGGCATGCGCCGGTGAGGAAGCCGGCGACGACGTTGATGAAGCCCGGCTCGAACCCCGTTCCCAGGAAGGTCGCACGTCCCTGTTGCGCCGCCTCCTCGAGCGTCGGGAGTTCGACCGGGTGATGGGTGCCGGTCAGGAAGTCCCCCGTGGTGACGACGTTGATGCCGGAGCGCAGCATCCTGGTCACCAGGTCGTAGTCGATGACGCGAGGCATGTAGCACACGCAATCCGGTCGAAGCTCGATCAACGCGTCGGCATCGCCGGTTGCGGCAACACCGACCGGGGCCTGGTCCGCCAGCTCGCCGGCGTCGCGGCCCACCTTGTCCGAACCGAAGGCATGGACGCCGACCACTTCGAAGTCCTCGCGGTCCAGCAGGACGCCGAGCGCTCGCCTGCCGATGTTGCCGGTCGACCACTGGACTACTCGGTATCGCGCCATGCCTCACCGTAGTTCACGGTCGGTGGAGCGGTTCGATGTCCAACCAGTGATCGACGTCGAACCCGTCCTCGACGGCGCGGATCGTGGCACCACCGCGACCGGGGTAATGCGCGGGTATCACGGCGGCTTTCGCTTGAGCCGCCTCCGTGAATATCCGGCGGCGGGTCACCGCGGCGGCCGGCGCGTCCACGTCGAAGGCGCAGGCGTCCGCGGGCCGGCGCAGTTGCAGCGGGCTGTGGGTCAGATCGCCGACGAAGACCACCGGCTGACCCGCGTCCAGCCACAGCACGGAGGAGCCCGGCGTGTGCCCGGGGGCGGGCCGCAGTCGCAGCGATTGACTGATCTGGTAGTCGTCCGACCAACCGACGAGCTGGCCCGCCTCGTCGATGGGCGCGACGCTGTCCGCGAACACGAGCTGGTTGCCGCGCTGCTGCGCCGCTTCCTCCTCGCTGCGCGGCGCTTGCCTCGCCGCGGGCCCATCGGGTGCGAAGTGGTGGTAGTCGGCGGCCGGCGCCAGGTAGCGGGCGTTGGGAAAAGTCGGCACCCAGGCGCCGTTATCGAGCAGGGTGTTCCACCCGACGTGATCGGAGTGGATGTGGGTGTTGACCACGACGTCCACCGCATTGCGGTCGATGCCCGCCGCCTGTAGCGCCGCCAGGAAACCGGTGTTCAGGTGGTCCAGCGGCGGCATGTGCGGGCGTTGGCGATCGTTGCCGACACCGGTGTCCACCACGACGGTCAGCCCGTCGACCTCGATCACCCAGCTCTGGACCGCGATGTGCCACTCATCGGTCGAGGGGTCGAAGAAGTCCGGCACCAGCAGGTCGGCGTTGTCCCGCCACCCCGACGGTGGCGTCTGCGGAAAGAAGCGGGCTCCCAGGTCGAATTGCAGTTCCAGCAAGCGCGCCACGCTCGCGTGGCCGAACCGGACCGGGCGCATCAGGCGTTGGCGCGCAGGTAGCCGTAGACGCCGGCGAAGTTGCGGTTCACGTCCTCGGGGATGGGCACCGGGCCGCCGAGGGCCCTTGCACCCCAGACGATTTGGGCGGTGCGCTCCACCAGGGCGGTGATGTGCAGCACCTTGTCCGGCCGGGGCCCCACGGCCACCAGGCCGTGGTTGGCGATCAACGCTGCGCCCCGGCCGTCGAGCGCCTTGACGGCGTTGGCGCCGACGTCGGGCGTGCCGGACGCGGCGTAATCGGTGCACCGAACGTCACCGCCGCAGTACACCGCAAACTCGTCGATGCACGCCGGAATCGATTGGTGCGCAATGGCGAACATGGTCGCCCACACCGGATGACTGTGAATCACGCTGCCGATGTCGTCGAACGCGTGGTAGCAGGCCAGGTGCAGCTGCATCTCCGACGACGGCGAGCGACCGTCCGCGGCGTGCAGCACGGCACCGTCCGGGTCGACCAGGACGAGGTCGTCGAGCTGCATGTCGCGATAGTCGACCGACGACGGCGTGATGACGATGTTGCCGTCGGAGCGCCGCGCGGAGATGTTGCCCGCGGTTCCCTCGACCAGGCCCCGGCGCAGCATCTCCTTGGCCGCGTCCAGCACCGCGGTCTCCGGGTTGTCCACGGATTTCATGGATGTCACGGACTTCATGAGGCCAGCACCTCCGGGTTGACGATGTGGGCGGGCGTCCTGCCGGCCAGCAGCGCTTCCAGGTCGTCGGCCACCATCTGCGCCTGCCGAGCCTCAGTGTTCCACGTGGCGCCGCCGATGTGGGGCGTCAGCACGACGTTGGGCATGCCGACCAGCGGGTGGTCGGTGGGCAGCCATTCACCGACGAAGTGGTCCAGGCCGGCGGCGGCCACCTTGCCGCCGCGCAGCGCGTCGACGAGCGCGTCGGTGTCGTGCAGCTGGGCGCGGGCGGTGTTGAGGAAGACGACGCCGTCGCGCATGGCGGCGAACTGCGGCGCCGCGATCATGCCGACCGTGTCGTCGGTGACGGGCGCGTGCAGGGAGACGACGTCGGCCTCGCCCAGCAGCTCGTCGAGGCCGTGCCGGGCGTCGTCGTTGTAGGGGTCGTGGGCGATGACCCGCAGGCCCAGCCCGGAGAGCCGCCACCGGGTGGCGCGGCCGACGGCGCCGAGGCCCACCAGTCCGGCGGTGCGCCCGGCGACCTCCCAGCCGCGGAACCGCTGATAGGGGATGCTGCCGTCGCGAAAGATGTTGCCGCTGCGGACATCCGCGTCCGCGGGTAGCAGCTTGCGGGTGGCCGCCAGCAGCAGGGCCACCGTCATCTCGGCGACCGCGTCGGCGTTGCGGCCCGGGGTGTTCAGCACCGGAACACCCGCCGCGGTGGCCCCGGCGATGTCGACGTTGTTGGGGTCCCCGCGGGTGGACGCGATCGCGCGTAAGCCTAGCTCGAACACCGGTCCGCCCACCGAGTCGCTCTCCACCACAACGACATCAGCGGCTTCCGCGGAGATGCGGTCGGCCAGTTGTTCGGCGCTGTAAATCCGCAGGGGGGTCTGCTCGAGCTCACTTATCCACGGGTCGTACACCACGTCGGCCAGATTCCGGAGCTTGGCGAATCCCGGTCCACGCAACGGGGCGGTCACCAAGGCGCGCGGTCTTGACGTCACGAACCCCAATGCTGGCGTACGGTGACGCCCGTGTCACGTGAAGACGTCACAATCGGCATCGACGTCGGCAGCACCGCGGTCAAGGCGGTCGCCGCGGACGCGGACGGCCGGGTGACGGCGCGGGCGCGGATCCCGCACCAGTTGCGGGTGCCGACGCCCGACCGGCTCGAGCACGACGCCGGCGAGGCGTGGCGGCGCGGGCCGGTGGCGGCCCTCAACCAGCTGACCCCCGGGCCGAACGTCCGCGCGGTGGCCGTCTCGGCGATGGTGCCGTCACTGACGGCCGTCGACGCCGCGGGCGTGCCGATCACGCCGGGGCTGCTGTACGGCGACGAACGGGGCCGAGCGCCAAAACAGCAGGCGCAGCCGCTGCCCGCGCTGGGCGAGGCCGCCGAGTTCCTGCGCTGGACCGCCGCCCAGGCGCCGGGCGCGGCCGGGTACTGGCCGGCGCCGGCGATGGCCAACCACGCGTTGGCGGGCGAGGCGGTGATCGACTTCGCCACCGCCGCCACCGCGTACCCGCTGTTCGACGGGACCGGCTGGGACCCCGCGGCGTGTGCCGAACGCGGCGCGCGGCCCGACCAGATGCCGCGCGTGGAGAGCATGGGGGCCGCCGTGGGGCGGGTGCACGGCAGCGACGCCACGCTGGCGATCGGCGCGATCGACGCGTTGTGCGAGCAGATCGTGGCCGGGGCCGACCGCGACGGGGACGTGCTGGTGCTGTGCGGCACCACCTTGATCGTGTGGACCACCATCCCGGAGCCCCGACAGGTGCCGGGTCTATGGACCATCCCCCATACGGCCGCGGGCAAGAGCCAGATCGGCGGGGCCAGTAATGCCGGCGGGCTGTTCCTCGGCTGGGTGGACCGCGTGGTCGCGCCCGGCGACCCGGCCGCCGCGGAGCCCGGCCGGGTGCCGGTGTGGTCGCCCTACATCCGCGGGGAGCGCACCCCGTTCCACGACCCGGATCGCCGGGCCGTGCTCGACGCCCTGGATTTGACGCAGGACTCCGCCGCGCTGCGCCGCGCCGCCTACGAGGCGTCGGGCTTCGTCGTGCGTCAGCTCATCGAGCTGAGCGGAGCGCCGGTGGCGCGCCTCGTCGCCACGGGCGGCGGCACCCGGGTCGCGCCGTGGATGCAGGCCATCGCCGACGCGACCGGGCGGCCGGTGCAGGTGTCCCGGGTGCCCGAGGGGGCGGCGCTGGGCGCGGCCTTCCTCGCGCGGATGGCGGCCGGCCTGGAAACCTCGATCGCCGACGCCGCCCGCTGGGCGTCCACCGAACGCGTCGTCGAACCCGACCCCGCCTGGGCGGTCGCGGTCGAGGACCGCTACCAGCGGTTCCTGGAGCTGGGAAGCCGCCCTTGTGGCGCGCTACCTCCGCCGGCGTTCTAGGCTGATGGAATGACCGACCACGACCGCAAAGCCGCCCGTCGCGAGATCGCCGATGCCCTGTTGAAAGCCCTTGAACGGCGGCATGAAATAGCCGATGTCGTGGTGGAGTCGGAGAACAAGGCGGCCGCGGTCGAGGCGATCGTCCGCCTGCTCGACACCTCCCACGTGGCCGCCGAGGCGGTGATGGGGATGTCGTTTGATCAGCTCACCATCGACTCGCGCCGCAAGATCCTGGCCGAACTGGAGGACCTGAACAAACAGCTCAGCTTCACCCTCGGCGAGCGGCCGGCCAGCTTGGGGGAGACCCTGGAACTGCGGCCCTTCTCCGCCGAAAAGGACCGCGACATCTTCGCCACCCGCACCGAGGACATGGGCGCCGCCGGTGACGGCTCCGGCGGGCCGGCCGGCAATCTCGACGACGAGATCAGCGCGGCGCTCGGACGTGTCGACGACGAGGAGGCCGCCTGGTTCGTGGCCGTAGATTCGGGCGACAAGGTGGGGATGGTGTTCGGCGAGCTGGCCGGGGGTGAGGTGAACGTGCGCATCTGGATCCACCCCGATTACCGGAAGCGGGGTTACGGCACCGCCGCACTGCGCAAGTCGCGCTCGGAGATGGCGTGGTGCTTTCCCGCCGTGCCGATGGTGGTGCGCGCGCCGGCCGCCAAGCCCGCCTGAGCTACGGCAGGGCGGCCGTCATCGGGGCTCCTAGGTCAGCGTCGCGGTGACGGCGACGATGTTGCGAAGCTGGGACGTCTCGTCGTCCGGGAAGACGAGACCGTAGTCGGCGAAGTACTCCCGTCGCTCCCGGGTGTTCACCCGCCAACCCCGACCGGTCAGGTAGTCCACGACATTGCTGCGCTCGCCGTCGAAGAACAGCCCCGACAGGTCGATGTCGCATCCCAGGTTGGCCCATCGCTGGTTGAACTGCCGCGCGCGTTCGCTCATCGTCCGGCCGGAATCGCCGTGGAATTCGGTGGCTAGCAGGCTCCCGGGCGCGCTGAGCTCGGTGATGTTGTCGAAAAGCCGGTCCTGGGCCTCGGGCGGCAGGTACATCAGCAAGCCCTCGGCGCTCCATGACGTCGGTTGCGTCGGGTCGAAACCGCTGTGCCGCAACGCTTCCGGCCAATCGTCGCGCAGATCGACGCTGACGGTCCGCCGATCCGCGGTCGGGGTGGCGCCCAGCTCCGCCATGGCGGCGGTCTTGAACTCGACGACCTTGGGTTGATCGACCTCGTAGACGACGCTCCCGGGCGGCCAGCTCAGCCGGTACGCGCGGGCGTCGAGGCCGGCCGCGAGGATCACCGACTGGCGGATGCCGTCCCGGGCGGCGTTGAGAAAGAAGTCGTCGAAGAAGCGGGTGCGCACCGCGATCGAATCCGTTTCCAGCTGCAGGTCCCGTTCGTCGCCGTCTCGCCCATCGGAGGGGACCACTTCGCCGTCGACGAGGCGGCGGAAGAATTCCAGGCCGACAGCTCGCACCAGCGGCGCCGCGAACGGGTCGTCGATGATCGGATCGGTGCCCTCGCTGGCCAGCGCGCGCGCCGCGGCGACCATCGTGGCCGTGGCACCGACGCTGGAGGCCAAGTCCCAGCTGTCTTGGTCAGTGCGTGTCATGGTGCTCCTATTTACTTAGCAAATGCAACGAGCCAGGAGCACTCTACGCTCCGCGGCTTACGGCTTCCTGTGCTTCTAATCGGGTCGTCGTTGACGGCCCTGGACGGGCTTCCTCAGACCAGCTGTTAGTCTCGTACACGGTTTGACGCGCGACGCCGTACGTCCTGGCCTGGGTGTTGGGCGCGTAATGCAGGAGACCCCCCGGCTGCGCAGGAGGAAGAGTGCTTTCGACTTTCATCTCAGCGCTGCGGACAGTCGACCTGAGACGGAAGATCCTCTTCACGCTGGGCATCGTCGTTCTCTATCGGCTGGGCGCCGCCCTGCCGTCCCCTGGTGTCAATTTCCCGAACGTCCAGCAGTGCATCAAGGAGGCCAGCGGCGGCGCGGCCGGACAGATCTATTCGCTGATCAACCTGTTCTCCGGCGGTGCGCTGCTGAAACTGACGGTTTTCGCGGTCGGGGTGATGCCCTACATCACCGCCAGCATCATCGTGCAGCTGCTCACGGTGGTCATCCCGCGGTTCGAGGAACTGCGCAAGGAAGGCCAGTCCGGCCAGGCCAAGATGACCCAGTACACCCGCTACCTGGCCATCGCACTGGCCATCCTGCAGGCGACCAGCATCGTGGCGCTGGCGGCCAACGGCGGGCTGCTACAAGGCTGCTCGCTGGACATCATCGCCGACCAGAGCATCTTCACGCTGGTCATCATCGTGATGGTGATGACGGCCGGTGCGGCGCTGGTGATGTGGATGGGTGAGCTGATCACCGAGCGGGGCATCGGCAACGGCATGTCGCTGCTGATCTTCGTCGGCATCGCGGCGCGCATTCCGTCCGAAGGCAAGACCATCCTGGACAGCCGCGGCGGGGCCATCTTCGCCGCCGTCTGCGTCGCCGCCCTGGTCATCATCGTCGGCGTGGTGTTCGTCGAGCAGGGTCAGCGCCGCATCCCGGTGCAATACGCCAAGCGCATGGTGGGCCGGCGCATGTACGGCGGAACGTCGACGTACCTGCCGCTCAAGGTCAACCAGGCCGGCGTCATCCCGGTCATCTTCGCGTCGTCGCTGATCTACATTCCGCACCTGATCACGCAGCTGATCCGCAGCGGCAGCGGGGGAGTGGGCAACAGCTGGTGGGACAAGTTCGTCGGCAGTTACCTCTCCGACCCCAGCGACCCCATCTACATCGGCATCTACTTCGGGCTGATCATTTTCTTCACGTACTTCTACGTGTCGATCACGTTCAACCCCGACGAACGTGCCGACGAAATGAAGAAGTTCGGCGGGTTCATTCCGGGCATCCGGCCGGGCAAGCCCACCGCCGACTATCTGCGTTATGTGCTGAGCCGGATTACCCTGCCCGGCTCGATCTACCTCGGCGCGATCTCGG
Organism: uncultured Actinomycetota bacterium; assembly: GCA_963850895.1. Classification (GTDB taxonomy): domain Bacteria; phylum Actinomycetota; class Actinomycetes; order Mycobacteriales; family Mycobacteriaceae; genus Mycobacterium. The sequence goes on from CAWKNK010000027.1 coordinate 456,458, forward strand.
TGCTGCCCAATTTGTTCCTGCAAATCGGCAATGGCGGAGCGGTTCAGAATTTGCCGTTCGGCGGTACCGCGGTTTTGATCATGATTGGTGTTGGCTTGGATACGGTCAAACAGATCGAGAGCCAGCTCATGCAGCGCAACTATGAAGGGTTCCTGAAGTGAGAGTCGTTTTACTGGGACCGCCCGGGGCGGGCAAGGGAACGCAGGCCCAGAAGCTCTCCGAAAAGCTCGGGATCCCGCAAATCTCCACCGGTGAACTGTTCCGCAGCAATATCGAGAATGGGACCAAACTCGGCCTGGAGGCCAAGCGCTATCTGGACGCCGGCGACCTGGTGCCCTCGGACCTGACCAACCAGCTCGTCGACGACCGCCTGAGCGATCCCGACGCGGCGAACGGTTTCATCCTGGACGGGTACCCGCGGTCGACGGACCAGGCCAAGGCGCTGCACCAGATGCTCGAACACCGCGGCACCGACATCGACGCCGTGCTGGAGTTCCGCGTCTCTGAGGAGGAGCTGCTGCAACGGCTCAAGTCGCGTGGCCGCGCCGATGACACCGACGACGTCATCCTGAACCGAATGAAGATCTACCGCGACGAGACCGCGCCGCTCCTGGTGTACTACCGCGACGAGCTCAAGACGGTCGACGCCGTCGGCACGCTGGACGAGGTGTTCGCCCGCGCCCTGCAAGCGCTGGGCAAGTAACCGTGAGCCCGCTGGCGCGGCTGCGGAGTCGCAAAGTCGTGCCGCAGCGCACCGCGGATGAACTCGACGCGATGGCGGCGGCAGGGGCAGTGGTCGCGGCCGCGCTGCAGGCGGTGCGGGCGGCCGCTGTCCCCGGGGTGTCGACCCTGAGCCTCGACCACATCGCCGAGTCGGTGATCCGGGAGGCCGGCGCGATACCGTCGTTCCTGGGCTATCACGGTTACCCCGCGTCGATCTGCGCGTCGGTCAACGAGCGGGTGGTGCACGGGATCCCCTCGGCCGCAGAGATATTGACGCCCGGCGACCTGGTGTCCATCGATTGTGGAGCGGTGCTGGACGGCTGGCACGGCGATGCCGCGATCACGTTCGGCGTCGGGACCCTCGATGCGGCCGATCGGGCGCTCTGCGACGCCACCAGGGAATCGCTGGAAGCCGGGATCGCGGCGATGATCCCCGGCAACCGGCTGACCGACGTCTCGCACGCCATCGAAACGGGCACGCTCGCGGCCCAGGACCGGCACGGGCGCGCGTTCGGGATCGTGGAGGGCTACGGCGGCCACGGCATCGGCCGGCACATGCACATGGACCCGTTCCTGCCCAACGAGGGCTTGCCCGGGCGCGGCCCGCTGCTGGCCCCCGGGTCGGTGCTGGCCATCGAACCGATGCTGACCCTCGGGACGGGCAAGACCGTGGTGCTCGACGACGAGTGGACCGTCACCACCTCCGACGGATCCCGTGCGGCACACTGGGAACACACCGTCGCGGTCACCGACGCCGGGCCGCGCATCCTGACCCTGGCTTAGCCGCCTGAACTAAACACCCATGCGACTCGTTTCATTAGTCGGAGGTGATCGAGTGGCCCGTGTGGCAGGCAACGCGGCTGCCGAAGCCGCCCTGATGAAGGCGCTCTACGACGAGCACGCAGCGGTTTTGTGGCGTTACGCGCTTCGGTTGACGGGGGACGCGAGCCAGTCCGAGGACGTCGTGCAGGAGACGTTGCTGCGGGCCTGGCAGCATCCGGAGGTCGTCGGCGACACGGAGCGCTCTGCGCGGGCCTGGCTGTTCACCGTCGCCCGCAACTTGATCATCGACGACCGGCGCAGCGCCCGGTTCCGCAACGTCGTCGCTTCCACGGACGAGGCGGGCGCGCCCGAGCGGTCCACGCCGGACGAGGTGAACGCGGCGCTGGACAAGCTGCTGATAGCCGACGCGATGGTGCAACTGTCCGCCGAGCACCGGGCCGTGATCGAACGGTCGTACTACCGCGGATGGACCACCGCGCAGATTGCTGCAGACCTCGGCATCGCCGAGGGAACAGTGAAGTCGCGACTACACTACGCCGTGCGGGCGTTGCGGCTCACTCTGCAGGAACTTGGGGTTACCCGCTAAGGGGCTCCGAATGCTTGAAGGTGATGAGGAAAATGGATGACATGAAGACGCCGCTGAGGGCCATCGGCCCGCCCGACGATCCGTACGCCATGTGGGATGCCGCATACGTGTTGGGCTCGTTGTCGGCCGCCGAGCGACGCGAGTTCGAGGCGCACCTGGCGCACTGCCCGGCCTGCCGGGGGGCCGTCGCCGACCTGAGTGGCGTGCCGGCCCTGCTGTCGCAGCTGGGCCCGGACGAAGTGGCCGCGATCAACGACTCCGACCCCGCCGGAATGTCGGCGACCCCGCAGATGTCGCCCGAGCTGTTGACATCGTTGCTGGCCAAGGTGAGCTGGCGCCGGCGCCGCACGCGGATAGTGACCTGGGTGGCCTCGTCGGCCGCGGCCGTGGTGCTGGCGATCGGCGTGTTCGTCGGGGTGCAGGGGTATTCCTCGTCCTCGTCGCAGCAGGTGACTGCGTCCTCGGCGCCGATGGCGCAGGTGGGCACCACCCTGCTGGCCTCGACGGTGCAGCTGTCCAGCCAGCACTGGGGGACGTCCATCAACCTGCGGTGCGTGTGTTTGGCCCCGCTCACCGCGCACCACGACACGCTGGCGATGGTCGTGGTGGGTCGCGACGGAAGCCAGACCCGGCTGGCGACGTGGATCGCTGAACCCGGACACACCGCGACGCCCGCGGGCAGCATCTCGACGCCGGTCGACCAAATCGCCGCCGTGCAGGTGGTTGCCGCCGACAGCGGCCAGGTTCTGTTGCAGCGTTCGCTATAGGCAACTGACGTGTCTGGCCACCAGCGTCCGCTCCGGGCCCTGGTGGTGGGCGCCGGGGTGGGTGGCATTTCCGTTGCCAGGGGATTGTTGCGAGACGGACATGACGTCACCGTCTTCGAGCGACGAGCGGATGTGCGGGCGGCCGGCGGTGCGGTGACGATCTGGTCGAACGGCGAGACGGTGCTCCGGCAGCTCCGTGTCGACATGGACGGGGCCGGTCAGCCGCTGTCCGCCGTGCGGGCCGTGACCGCCACGGGCCGCCCGCTCGCCACGCTCGACGTGTCCGCGATGGCGGATCGGCTGGGCGCGCCGGTCCGGATGGTCCCACGTCGGGTCCTGCTGGAGCGGCTGCTGGACGGCTTTCCGGCCGACCGCATTCGATGCGACTCCCGCGCGATTGCCTTGACCGCCACGAGCGACGGCGTGCGGGTCGAGTTCGACGACGGCAGCTCGGCCGCGGGCGACCTGTTGATCGGTGCCGACGGCCTGCACTCGATGGTCCGGAACAGCCTCGGCGGGCGAGAGGCGAAGCCCACCGGCTGGTGCAGCTGGCAGGGCCTGATCACCCTTGCGGAGATCCCGGACAAGGACATCGCCCTCATGGTCATCGGCGAGCGCGGAAACCTCGGCCTGTGGCCGGCCGGGGGCTCCGATGTGCAGTGGTGGTTCGACCTGCCATGGTCCTACGACTACGTGCGGCCGCAACGTCCGATCGAGACGATCCGCTCCCATTTCACCGGCTGGTCCGAAGCCGTCGATCGGGTGCTGGCGACCCTGACCGACGACGATCTGGCGCATTCGCCGTACCCGCATTTCCGGCATCCGATACCGCCCGCGGGCCGGGGCCCGGTCACGTTGCTCGGCGACGCCGCCCACACGATGCCGCCCACCCTGGCGCAGGGGACCAACCAGGCTCTGCTCGACACGATGGTGCTGTGCAAGGCGCTGTCGGATCGGGAATCCAACGGCGATGTGCCGAGCGCGCTGCGCCGGTACGAGAAGACCCGCCGGCGTAGGGTGATGGCCGTGTCCCGGGTGGCGTCGCTGCCGGTCTCGCACGGTGAGTTCGTGCTGGCACCGGCGGCACTGATCCCCGACCGGCTGCAGGCCTGCGCGCTGACATTGTTTCTGCGTTGGACGAGCCATCGCCGGATGTCCGCGGAGATCAGCCGAGAATTGGGGGCCGCGACGACGAGCCCATCCAGCCCATGAACGACTCGGACGATTCCATAAGGGTGCGAGGCGATTTCGACGCGCCCTCACGCTGGCTCTGGCTGTTGAAGTGGTGCGTGCTGGCCGTCCCGCACTACCCCATCTTGATCGGGCTGTACCTGGTATATCCGCTGTCGACCGTCGTCGCCGGCGTCGCCATCTTGTTCACCGGTCGGTATCCGCGGCCCATATTCGACTTCAACGTCGGTGTGCTGCGCTGGTCGTGGCGGGTCATGAATTTCCGGTTTCCGATGAACAGCACGGACAGGTATCCGCCTTTCACGCTCGCGTCGCGGTCCGACTACCCGGGTGATCTGCAGGTCGACTATCCGGAGCGGCTGAGGAAGTGGGCCGTGCCGGTGAAGTGGCTGCTGGCCATCCCCCAGGTGCTTGTCTGCTGGTCGATGGAGCCGCTGCTGCAGGTGCTGTGCGTGATCGCCGCGGTGTCGTTGTTGTGCACCGGGACGATCCCGGCGGGCATGTTCGATCTCCTGCTGGGCATCGTCCGTTGGCGCTATCGGGTGGCCGTGTATGTGTCCCTGATGCGCGACGAATACCCGCCGTTCCGAATGGATCTGGGCGGCGGCCAGTGACGCGCCGCAATCCCTTGTTCCCGTACGTGTATCGGTTCGGCCAGCCGGTATTCGACCGGCTGTTCTATCGCCGGTACCGCCGCGCGGCGCTCAGCAACGCGACCGGCCGGCTGCTGATGCTGGGCCTGGGTCCGGGTACCGACTTGAATTTCCTGCCCGCCGCGGTGACGTCGGTCGCCGCCGTGGAGCCGGCGGCGCCGTTCCGGCGGATGGCATCTCGTCTTGCCGATCGCCACGGCATCGCCGTCGACATCGTCGAGGGGACCGGCGAGTCGATTCCCTTCCCGGACAACAGCTTCGACTCGGTGCACATCGGTCTGGTGTTGTGCTCGGTCGACGACGTGGCCGCCACCCTCGGTGAGATCCGGCGTGTGCTCGCACCGGGGGGCAGGCTGGTCGTCCTCGAACATGTGCGTGGGGACGGCGCGACGGGCCGGTTCCAGGACCTGGTCGCAAAGCCGTGGTCGTGGCTGGCCGCCGGTTGCGAGCCGAACCGGCGAACCCTGGATGCCATCGCCGCGGCCGGGTTCGACACCACGGCGCTGCGCACCATCCCGCGCACCCCGGTGCCCTTCCCGTGCAAACCCCATCTGCAAGGGTTCGCCACCCTCACTGACGCTGACGGCCTCGATGATGTTCAGCCGCGCCGCCCGCCGCGCGGGTGGCAGCGAGCCGAGCAGACAAATCGCCAGCGCCCCCGCGGTGAAGACCAGAGCCATCGGGCTCAGGCGGAAGCCGACCTCGAAATTCATGATGTCCCCGCTGATGAGGCTGAACAGCCACTGGTCGGTCAGGCCGAACACCAGCCCCAAAAGGCCACCGACGAAACCGATTCCGGCCGCTTCGGCCAGGACCGTCCGCAGGGTGAACCGGCGGCTGGACCCCATGGCCCGCAGCACACCGAGCTCGCGTCGGCGTTCCAGTACCGAGAGCGTCAGCGTGTTGAGAAGTGCGACGGCGGCCACGGCCACGACGATGACCCACACGGCGGTGGCGATGAACATGCTCTGATGCAGCGGGGCTTCGAGCCCCGCCAGCGCCGCGCGACCGTCGTACACGTGGTTCGGTTCCGGCACCGCCCGGCGGACCTCGGTCAACAGGCGCCGCGGATCCACGCCCGGGGCCGCGGTGATTTGAAGGGTTGTCGCCGCCGGGCGATCGAACCACGCCCGCATCTGATCGAGATCGATTCCGACCGTTCCGATGACGGTCGAGAAGAACGGCACCAGGGCCAGCACGGCCGTCTGCCGAGGGCCGTGCGGTGTCTGCAGCTGCAGCCGATCGCCGGGGCGAACGTGCAGAGTGGTGCCGAGATTCCGCGTGAGCACCACGCCCCGGCCGGCGAGGACGTCGGCGCGCACCCGTTCGTCGAGCGCGCGGAACAGCGAATCGTGGGTTCCGTCGGAGAAGCCGTCGAGCAGGACGCGCGTGCCACCGACGACGGCGAACCCGAATGCGCCCTCGGTCACCCGCGCCACCCCGGGCAGCGCGGCCAGCTTGTCGGAAAGGCCCTGCGGCAGAACGTCCGTGGGGTAGGTGTCGGGAGGGTCCGCGCTCACCCACACGTCGACGTCCGCGGCGGGGGAGAACATGCCGCGGGCCGAGCGGATCATGTCGGCATTGGTGCCGGTGATCACCACGGTGGTGACCACCCCGATGAGTACGGTCATCACGGTCGCCCACACTCGTCGCGGCGCGCGTTCGATGGTGGCCGCCGCGAGCGCCCCGAACGACCCGAACAGGCGAGCCGTCGCGGCCGTGGCCTTGACGATGGGTGCGGTGAGCGCGAAGCCGAGCGCGATCTCGGCGCTCAGCAGAGCGGCCATCGCGGCGAACGCGAAGGTGCCGTGTTGGCCTAGGACGACCCAGGTCGACACCGCGAACACCGCGACGGCGCCCACCCCGGCGGCGACCCGCAGCCATCGCGGCACGACGTCCGCCGCCGACGCCCCGACGGGCGCCAGCGCCTCGATCGGTGCGACCTTGTACACCTGCCGCGCCGCCATTCCCGACGCGGCCACGCTGGTGAGCGCCGTGGCCGCCAGGGCCAGCGGAATCGCGTAGCCGGGCAACCAGTACTGGACGCGGGCCTCGAGCCCCTGGGTCACCGCCGGGGGCAGTCGGCCAATTGCCATGCGGCCGGCCAGGATTCCGAGGCCCGACCCGATGGCCCCGCCGATGAGCCCGAGGATCGCCGCCTCCCCGAGCATGTCGCCGACGATCGTGACGCGCCGACCGCCGATCGCGCGCAGCATGGAGATGACCGGCCGGCGCTGGGTGATCGCCATGGTCATCGTGGTGTAGATCAGAAACGCGCCGACCACCAACGCGACCGCCGCGCCCAGCAGGGCCATGTAGTTCATCAGCTTGACGCCGTCGCCGGCCCGGGCCGCCCGCAGGCTCGGGGCGGCGACGATTGCGCGGCCGTTCACCGCGGCGGTGATTCCGGCGCGGACGGCGGCCAGATCGGCGCCCGGTTTGGTGGTGATCAGTATCGAGTCCAGCTGCCCGAGGCGGCCGGTGACGTTCTGCGCCAGGGCAAGTGGCGCGAGGACGTAGCGCCCGCCGTTGAGGTCCGCGAACTGCTTGCCCGCGAGCACCTCGCTGACCGTGACCGATCCCGAGCCCAGCTGCAGCGTCTGGCCTTTCGCATAACCGACCCGGGGCCCGACCTGGACGCCGTTGGGCGTCGAGGACAGCGCCTGCACCGGGTGCGCGACCGCGTCCTTCAGGGCGCCGCCCAGCGCGGCGGTGCTGGCATCCGCGCCGAGCAGCAGCACCGGCCCCGTCGCCGTGGACGCGGAGGTTCTGATCATCGGCGCCGCGGTGGCGACGCCGGGAACCGCGGCGACGTCGGCCAGTATCGCGTCGGGGAATCCGGCGTCGGTGATGCCCGACACCTCGAGCGCGGCCACGCCGGCGATCCCGTCGGCCAGCCGGTTGACAGATCCGGTGATCGACCCGAAGATGCCGAATATCGCGACCAGATACGTTGCGGACACTGCCATTACGGCGATCGATGCGAGCGTGCGGCGGCGATGCACGGCGAGCTCACGCAGGCTGAACACGCGCAGTCGGCTCGCCGCCGCCGCGATCTTCACGCAGGGACCGCCGGTAAGTCGGAACCGACCCGCCCGTCCTGCAGCGTGATCACCCGATCGGTCGCCGCGGCGGCGTCCGCGTTGTGGGTCACCATCACCACCAGCCGGCCCCGGCCGTCCTCGTGCGCCACCTCGCCAAGGAGCGCCAAGATCGAGGCGCCCGTCGCGGAGTCGAGGTTGCCGGTGGGCTCGTCGGCAAGGATGAGCGGCGGGTCCATCATCAACGCCCGCGCCACCGCGACCCGCTGCATCTGGCCGCCGGACAGTTCGGCCGGTCGGTGCTCGGTCCGGTTGCGGAGCCCGACGCGGTCGAGCAACCGAATCGCATCCGGTTTGGCCCTGCCCAGCCGGACACCGTCGAGCAGTTTGGGGACCGCCACGTTCTCCCAGGCCGACAGCGTCGGCAACAGGTTGAAGAACTGGAAGATGAAACCCACCCGGTGATGGCGGAACGCCGACTGCTGCTCGTCACCGAGGCGGCCGATCTCCTCGCCGTCGAACGTGATCGACCCGGAATCGGGGGAGTCCAGCGCGCCGAGCAGATGCAGCAACGTGCTCTTACCCGCCCCCGAGGGTCCGACCACCGACACGAACTGACCGCCCCCGAGCTCCAGGCTGATCCCGTCGAGCGCCCGTACCGTTTGACCGCCGACCCGGTACTCGCGCACCACGTTGCGCAGTTCGATGGTCATCTAGACACCACGAAGGCTTCCGGCAAACGGTTCACCCGCCGTGGTGAACCAATCAAGTACCCGGCTCGTGTCCTCGCAAAGGGTGAAATCCACCGCCCTTTGTCGCGTCAGGAGAGCGTCAGCACATGTCCGGCACGTACCGGGTGGTCGACCACATCGTCGGGCACCTCGCGGCGCTCGGAATCGACCACGTCTTCGGTGTCGACGGCGCCAACATCGAGGATCTCTACGACGCCGCGCACTTCCGGCCCGAGGTCACCGCCGTGCTGGCCAAGCACGAGTTCTCCGCGGCCACCATGGCCGACGGGTACAGCCGGAGCGGCGCCGGGCTCGGCGTGGTGGCGGCGACGTCGGGTGGGGGAGCGCTGAACCTCGTCGCCGGCCTGGGCGAGTCGTTCGCAAGCCGGGTTCCGGTGCTGGCCCTGGTCGGCCAGCCCGCCACCACGATGGACGGCCGGGGCAGCTTCCAGGACACCAGCGGCCGCAACGGCTCGCTGGACGCCGAGGCGTTGTTCTCGGCCGTGTCGGTGTCTTGCGAGCGGCTGCTCTACGCCGGCCGACATCGTTTCGGCGTTGCCCCGGGCCGTCTCCGCGGCGCGCACCGGCGGCCCGGCGGTGCTGTTGCTGCCCAAGGACATTCAGCAGGCGCGCATCGCCGTCGATGACCGCGCCGAGCATCCGGACAGTTACAGCGCGACCGATCGGCAACCCGCATGCCATCGCCGGGGAACTGCGCCGCGCGACCGGTCAGGTCACCATCATCGCCGGCGAGCAGGTGGCCCGCGATGACGCGCGCGCCGAGCTCGAGCAACTGCGCGCGCTGCTGCGCGCGCGGGTGGCCACCGTTCCCGACGCCAAGGACGTCGCCGGCACACCGGGTTTCGGGTCGTCGTCGGCGCTGGGGGTGACCGGCGTGATGGGCCACCCGAGCGTGGCCGAAGCGGTGGCCGCCAGCGCCGTGTGCCTGATGGTCGGCACCCGGCTGACGGTCACCGCGCGCGGCGGCCTGGACGACGCGCTGGCCGCGGTGCGGACGGTGTCGATCGGGTCGGCGCCGCCGTATCTGCCCTGCACCCACGTACACACCGACGACCTGCGCGGCTCGCTGCGCCTGCTGACCCAGGCGCTGCGCGGTCACGGACGGCCGAGCGGCCTGCGCGTGCCCGATGTGGTGCGGCGCACCGAGCTGACGCCCCCGGACTGCGCCGGGCCGGGCGTGCGGTACCGCGACGCCATGGCGGTGCTCGACCGCGCGCTGCCCGACGGGGCCGACATCGTCGTCGACGCCGGCAACACCGGCGCGGCGGCGATCCACTACCTGCCGGCGCGGCGCGGCGGCCGGTTCGTGGTCGCGCTCGGCATGGGCGGCATGGGCTACAGCTTCGGCGCCGGCATCGGGATGGCGTTCGGGCGTGCGAACGGCGGCCGGCGCGGAGGCCGCACCGTCGTGATCGCCGGGGACGGCGCGTTCTTCATGCACGGCATGGAAGTGCACACCGCCGTGCAATACCGGCTGCCCGTGACGTTCGTGCTTGTTCAACAACAACGCCCACGCCATGTGCGTGACCCGCGAGCAGCTGTTCTACGACGACCTCTACAGCTACAACCGCTTCCGGCCCAGCGGGCTGGGCGCCGGTCTGGCGGCGATGTTTCCCGGGCTGGCATCAGTCGATGTCAGCGACCCCGCCCAACTCGCCGCGGCGCTGCGGGTGGCGCTGGACGTCGACGGCCCGTCGGTGGTCAGCGTCGAGTGCTACGCCGACGAAATCCCGCCATTCGCACCATTTCTCACCGCGCTGTCAGGCAACGCGGCTGTCACAGAACAGATTACGAACGCGAAGGAGAACCGGCCGATGTCGCTGCCCGCGCTTGAGGATATCCACCACATCCCCATCGACGGGATGGTCCGCATCGAAACCAGTCCACGGGAGAAGGCGACCCCGATCATCATGGAGATGATGCGGTCGGTGTACCCGCACGATCAGGTCTTCGGCGAGTACTGCACCGTCAACGATTACATTGACTGCCCGCCGGACGAGTTGTACGAATACATGGCCGACACCCGCAGCCTCGAGGAGTGGACCTACAGCCTGCGCGGTTTCACTCCCACCGATGAACCCGGGCTGTGGCTGGCCTACGACCGGCTCGGTTCGGAGACCGAGATCTACACCCGGACCGTCGCCAACGCGGAGGCGCGTACCGTCGACTACCACTGCGCCTGGGATCAGGGCAAGCACCTGTGGATGATCTATCTGATGCGCGTCATCGACGCGCAGGTGGTCCTCGACAAGCCCGGATCCGTTGTGCTGTGGACCAATTGCCATCACCCGTTCTACGACCACAACCCGTATCCGGAGACCGCACCGCCGCAGCGTCCGGTGTGGGTGGGCGACTTCTGGGACATGTTCGGCGCCGGCCATGCGCTGGAGCTGCAGAACCTCAAGGCGATCGCCGAATACCGCCACCGCAACGGTCTGCCGGTGACGCCGAAATGGATGAGGTGAGCAACATGAGCCGGCCGAGCGTCAGCCTGATCGACGTTTCCACCTATCTGCCCGGTGAGCCGATCGGCGCCGATTACTACGCGCAATTCGCCGAGTCCGACGACTTGCGCGAGAACGTGATGTTCCGCGCCCCGAAGTTCCGCCACCACGTCGGGCCGGACGAGAGTTCGCGATCGACATGGTCGAACGTGCGGCGCAGGGTCTGATCGACCGGCACGGCCACGACGTCGTCGAAGGCGCCGACGTGCTGATCACCCACACCCAGGTGCCGGACATGCCGTTCTACGGCGAAGGCGGTGGCATCGCGCACCGGCTGGGCATGCGGCCGTCCTGGGTGCTCGACCTGCACAACGGCGGCTGCGCGGCGTTCGTGTTGGCGCTCAACGTGGCTCGCAAACTGCTGGCCTCGGGCGACGGGCACACCGCGCTGATCGCCATCGCGCAAAACGCCGCCGGGCAGATCTTCGACCAGCCGACCAGTCCGCCGCAAGGCGCAGGCCGCGGTGCCCGGCGACGGCGCGGCGGTGGGCCTGGTCACGCTGTCGGACCGGTCACCGATCCTCGACATCGAGTGCCGCACCTACGGCGAATACGCCGGTGACATGACGCTGGCCATACGACCCGCCCCGCAAGTGGTGGCAGGCCGGCGCCGGCGAGGGCAGCATCGGCTTCACCGAAAGCAAGATCACCAAGGTGCTGGCCCGCGGCAACCGGCAGGTGCCCGAGGTGGCGCTGGCGGTATGCGACCGAATCGGCCTGCCCGCCAAGGACATCGACCTGCTGGTCACCAACCAGCCCAACCGGGTGTTCCTGCGCAACTGGCGCGAGGCGCTGGAAGTTGCCGCCCGGAGCGCCATCGCGACACCTTTGACGAGTGCGGCAACCTGTTCGGCGCCGGGATCCCGATCAACCTGGACCGCGCGATCTCCGACGGTCAGGTCAAGACCGGCGACGTCGTGATGATGGCAGCCTTCGCCCACGCCGGTGACTTCGCCGGCGCGGCGGCGGTGCGCTGGGGCGGGCGGGGCTGATGCAGCCCGTCGCGGGCCGGTCGTCCGGCGACATCTGCGACGGGCTGCCGACCGCGGTCGATCCACTTGCGTTGTCGCTCAACGAGAATCCGTTCCCGCCGCTGCCCGCGGTGCGTTCGGCGTTGATGCGAGCCATCGATGCGGCCAACCGCTATCCGGAGTTTCTGCCCGAGCGGCTGCGCGGCTTGATCGCCGACCACGTCGGGGTGGCCGCCGACCAGGTGGTGCTCGGGTGCCGGCGCGACGGGTGTCGTGCTGCAGGTGCTGCACGCGCTGACCGCTCCGGGCGACGCGATCGCGATGGCGACGCCCACCTTCGACGGCTATCCGATCTTCGCGCGGATGGCGCGGCTGAAGGCGGTGGCCGTCCCGCTGGACCGGCACGGTCATCACGACCTCGACGGGCTGGCCGACGCCGCCGCGGAGGCCCGCGTCGTGGTGCTGTGCCGGCCGCACAACCCGACCGGCACGCTGGAGTCCGCGAGCGACGTCGAGCGGTTCCTGCGCCGGGTGCCGCGTGACACCGTCGTCCTGCTCGACGAGGCGTACATCGAGTTCGTCGCGCCCGAGCATCGCATCGACGTGTCGGCGTTGGTCACGCGCTTTCCCAACGTGGTGGTGGTGCGGACCTTCTCCAAGGCGTACGGCCTGGCGGGGCTGCGCATCGGTTACGGGTTGGCGGCGCCGGAGCTGGCCCGGACGCTGTGGTCCATGCAGCTGCCGTTCGGGATCGCGATCACCAGCTTGCTCGCGGTGGCGGCGTCGTACGACGCGGAAGACCAACTGCTGCAACGGATTCGGTTGATCACCGCGGAACGCTGCTATCTCGCGGATGCGCCTGAGCGCGATGGGGATCTACACCACCGACGCGCACGCGAATTTCATGTACCTGCCCCCGAGGGGTGCGGCCGTGGCATGAGGTCTTCGCCGACAGCGGGCTTGCAGGTGCGGCGCTACCCGGACGGCGGTGCGCGGATCACCGTGGGCAACCGCGCGTCGACGCTGGCGGTGCTGTCGGCGGTGGGAAATGGACCACGCTCGGGCGCGCGAGTGCGGTAAGAAAGGGCGTGGCTGCCTCACGACCGCGCAAACGCGACCCGATCGCCGCGGCGCGGGCCAACTGGGAGCGCGCCGGGTGGGGCGACGTGTCGCCGGGCATGGTCGCGGTGACCTCGGTGATGCGCGCGCATCAGATCCTGCTGGCCCGCGTCGAGACCGCGCTGCGTCCCTACGACCTGAGCTTCTCCCGCTACGAGTTGCTGCGGCTGCTGGCGTTCAGCCGGACGCGGCGCGCTGCCGATCACCAAGGCATCCGACCGGCTGCAGGTCCACGTCACCAGCGTGACCCACGCGATCCGCCGGCTGGAGGCCGACGGACTGGTGCAGCGGGTGCCGCACCCCACCGACGGGCGCACCACGCTGGTGCAGATCACCGATCTCGGCCGCTCGACGGTCGAGGACGCCACCGTGACGCTCAACGAGCAGGTGTTCGCCGACATCGGGATGTCCGAAGCCGAAGCGCAGGCGCTGGTGTCATCGATCGAGACGCTGCGCCGCAACGCGGGCGACTTCTGAGTCAGTATCGGCGGGCTGCCGTCAGCTGTCGCGCAGCATCTCGATGACCGCGCTGAAGTCCTTGTCGGCGTGGTCGGCGGCGAACTTGGCGTAGATCTCGGCGGCGTGCCTGCCCAGCGGCGCCGCCGAACCGGTCGAGGTCACCGCGTCCATGGCCAGGCCCAGGTCCTTGTTCATCAGCGCGGTCGCGAAACCCGGCTTGAAGTCGTTGTTGGCCGGCGATGTCGGCACCGGGCCCGGCACGGGGCAGTTGGTGTGCACGGCCCAGCAGTTGCCGGTCGCGCCGGTGATGACGTCGAACAGGGACTGCGCCGACAGCCCGAGCTTCTCGGCCAGGACGAACGCCTCGCCGATGGCGATCTGCTGCACCGCCAGCACCATGTTGTTGCACACCTTGGCGGCCTGCCCGGCCCCGGCCGCGCCGCAGTGAATGACCTTGCCCGCCATGGGTTCCAGCACCGGCCGGGCGCGCTCCAGGGCGGCCTCGTCGCCGCCCACCATGAACGCCAGCGTCCCGGCGACCGCGCCCTTCACCCCGCCGGAGACCGGGCGCGTCCAGCTGCGAAACCCCGTGCGATTCCGCGAGCGCGTGCACCTCGCGGGCGTCGTTGACCGAGATCGTGGAGCTGTCGATGAACAGCGCGCCGGCCTCGGCGGCCGGCAGAACGTCGGCGTAGCAGCGCTTCACCAGGTCGCCGTTGGGCAGCATGGTGATGACCACGTCGCGCGCCGGCCACCGCGTCGGCGGCGCTGTCGAACACCGCGACGCCGTGGCCGGCCGCGGCGCTGCGCCGCCGCGGGCACCGGGTCGAACCCGCGCACGGTGTGGCCGGCGGCCACCAGGTTCGCCGACATCGGCCCGCCCATGTTGCCCAGACCCAGGAACGCGATGCTCGTCATGGTCGCCTTTCTACGCGCTCGCAGCCGCACTCGCGCGGCCTCGGCCCGGCCGATGACCACCCGCATGATTTCGTTGGTCCCCTCCAGGATTCGGTGCACCCGCAGATCGCGAACGATCTTCTCCAGGCCATACTCGCGCAGATAGCCGTAGCCGCCGTGCAGCTGCAGGGCCTTGTCGGCGACCTCGAAGCAGGTGTCGGTGACGTAGCGCTTGGCCATCGCGCACAGCTCGACCTTGTCGGGGTCGTCGTTGTCCAGCGCATCCGCGGCCCGCCACAACATCATTCGCGACGTCTCCAGCCCGGTGGCCATGTCGGCCAGGGTGAACCGGATGGTGGGCTCGTCGAGCAGGGCCTTACCGAACGCCTCCCGTTCCCGCACGTAGGCGCCCGCCTTGTCGAAGGCGGCCTGGGCGCCGCCGAGCGAGCACGCCGCGATGTTGAGCCGGCCGCCGTTGAGGCCGTTCATCGCGATGCCGAAGCCGGAGCCCTCGCCGTCCGCGCCGCCCAGCATCGCGTCGGCGGGTACCCGCACCCCCTCCAGGATCACCTGCGCGGTGGGTTGGGCGTGCCAGCCCATCTTCTCCTCGGGCGCGCCGAAACTCAGCCCGTCCGTGCCCTTTTCGACGATGAAGGCCGAGATGCCGCGCGGGCCCTCGCCGCCGGTGCGGGCCATCACCACGTAGACGTCCGAGGCCCCCGCGCCGGAGATGAACTGCTTGACGCCGTCGAGCACGTAGTCGCCGCCTTGCTTGACGGCGCGGGTGCTCAACGCGCTGGCGTCGGATCCGGCCCCGGGCTCGGTGAGGCAGTAGCTGGCGATGACGTCCATCGGCGCCAGCCGCGGCACCCAGAACTTGCGTTGTTCCTCGGTGCCGAAGCTGTCGATCATCCACGCGCACATGTTGTGGATGGACAGGAACGCCGCGATCGTCGGGTCGGCGATGGCCAACTGCTCGAAGATGCGGACCCCGTCGAGCCGGCGCAGCCCACTGCCGCCGACGTCCTCGCGGCAGTAGATCGCCGCCATGCCGAGCTCGGCGGCCTCGCGCAACACGTCTACCGGAAAGTGCTTGGTGGCGTCCCATTCCAGGGCGTGCGGGGCGAGGCGTTTGGCGGCGAAGGCGGCCGCCGTCTCGGTGATGACGCGTTCGTCGTCGTTCAGGGTGAAAGCATAAGGCTCGGCTCTAATTCATTGTCGGGAATGACGAATTCGGCGCCGTCCTTGATGCCGGACGGCCACCGCGAGGTGACGGTCTTGGTCTTGGTGTAGAACTGGATCGACGCCGGGCCGTGCTGGTTGAGGTCGCCGAAGCCGGAGCGCTTCCAGCCGCCGAAGGTGTGGTAGGCCACCGGGACCGGGATCGGCACGTTGACGCCGACCATGCCCACCTGCACCCGGGAGACGAAGTCGCGGGCGGTGTCGCCGTCGCGGGTGAAGACCGCCACGCCGTTGCCGTACTCGTGCTCCGACGGCAGCCGCAGCGCCTCTTCGTAGTCGTGGGCGCGCACGATGCACAGCACGGGCCCGAAGATCTCGTCGGTGTAGATCGACATGTCGGGGGTGACGTGGTCGAACAGCGTCGGGCCGATGAAGAATCCGCCCTCAAGGCTGGCGTCGCCGAACGTCAGGTCGTCGCTGGCCACGTTCGCGCCCGTCGATCACTATTTCCGCGCCGGCGGCCACGCCCTGGCCGATGTAGTCGCGGACCCGTGCCAGGGCGGCCTCGGTGACCAACGGACCGTAGTCGGCCTTGGGGTCCAGGCTGTGGCCCACCCGCAGGTTGTTGATCCGCTCAATGAGCCTGGCGCGCAACCGATTTGCGGTCTGCTCGCCGACCGGGACCGCGACGCTGATCGCCATGCAGCGTTCGCCGGCGCTGCCGTACCCGGCGCCGATCAGCGCGTCGACGGCCTGGTCGAGGTCGGCGTCGGGCATCACGATCATGTGGTTCTTGGCGCCGCCGAAGCATTGCGCCCGCTTGCCGGTCGCCGCGGCCGTCGAGTAGATGTACTGGGCGATGTCGGAGCTGCCGACGAAACCCACGGCCTGGATGTCGGGGTGGTGCAGGATGGCGTCGACGGCCTCCTTGTCGCCGTGCACGACCTGGAACACGCCCGGCGGCAGGCCCGCCTCGAGGAACAGCTCGGCCAGCCGCAGCGGGACCGACGGGTCGCGCTCGCTGGGCTTGAGGATGAACGCGTTCCCGCACGCGAGGGCGGGCCCGGCCTTCCACAGCGGGATCATCGCCGGGAAGTTGAACGGGGTGATGCCCGCGACCACGCCCAGGGGCTGGCGCAGCGAGTAGACGTCGATGCCCGGGCCGGCGCCTTCGGTGTACTCGCCCTTGAGCAGGTGCGGGATCCCGATGGCGAACTCGATCACCTCGATGCCGCGCTGGATGTCGCCGCGCGAGTCGGCCACCGTCTTGCCGTGCTCGAGGGACAGCAGCTCGGCCAGCTCGTCGATGTGGTCGTTGACCAGCTCGACGAACCGCATCATCACCCGGGCGCGGCGCTGCGGATTCCACGCCGCCCAACCCTTTTGGGCCTCGACGGCCGAGGCCACCGCGGCGTCGACGTCGGCCTTGCCGAGCCATCGGCACCTTGCGCCTGCACCTCGCCGGTGTTGGGGTTGAAGACGTCGGCGGTGCGGGTGGACTGGCCGGCGGTGCGCTGCCCATCGATGAAGTGCGGAGATCTGTGTGGTCATGAGTGCCCTCGAGTGTCGTTGATCCGCGAATACTTGGATATCCTAGTAAATGTGGACCGGGATTCGCAAGTTGGTGAGAATCCGGGCCCACGGACCGCCGATGGTGCGGCCGTTCCGATCCGCCCTCATGAACCGCAGGCGGTTCCGGATCGTGTCAATGCTGGGGGCCCGAGGTCCGCGGCACCCGAGTATCACGACAGGAGAAGCGCGGATGACGACACAGACCCGGGTCAGCCCCGACGCGGTTGTCATCGGCGCGGGGCCCGCGGGTCTGGCTGTCGCACGCCAACTCGATCATCAACATGGCATCAAAGCGCTCGTCATCGACCGCGCGGCGGCGCCGGCGATTTCGTGGCGCACGCGCTATGACAACTTCCGCCTCAACACGACCGGGTTCTTGTCGCACCTTCCCGGACAACGGATTCCCTGGACCGCCGGACGCTGGCCGACCAAGGAGGACATGGTCCGCTATTTCGATAACTACGTCGCGCGCCAGAACATCGCGATCATGCTCGGATGTGAAGTCCACCGCATCGACCGTGCCGGAGGAGTCTGGCAACTTGACACGTCGTCGGGTGAAATCCGAACCCCGGCAATCGTCCTCGCGACGGGCAACTACGGTGCACCCACCATCCCCGCATGGCCCGGCCTCATTCGGTTCAACGGCGAGATCGTTCATTCCGGCGACTTCACCAACGCGTGGCCCTACCGCGGCCGCGACGTCCTCGTCGTCGGCGCAGGCAATTCGGCCGCCGACATCGCTGTTCAGCTCGCTAACGACGGCGCGCGGCGGATCTGGCTTGCGGTGCGCACACCGCCGCACCTCGTGCGGCGGGCCATAGGACCGTTTCCGTCGGATATCTTTCTTGAGCTGTCCTCGAGAGTCCCCGCGCGGATGATCGATCCGCTGATCGCGCGGATGACCCGCCTGATGTGGGGCGACCTGTCGGCCTACGGCTTCCAGCGGCCGACGCTGGGGCTGAAGGCGACGGTGGAGACACGGGGCCGCATCCCGACGCTGGCCGATGAGCTCATCGACGTCGTGCGGCTCGGGCGCGTCGAGGTCGTCGGCGCCGTCAAGGCCGTCGAATCCGACGGCGTGATCCTCGCCGACGGCACGTCCGTCGCGCCGCAGGTGATCATCGCCGCCACCGGGTTCGGCACGGATCTCGGCGGCTTGGTCGGACATCTCGGCGTCCTCGATGAGCACGGCAACCCGCGCGGCGGCTTTGCCTCGCACGTCGGCGACGGAATGTTCGCGATCGGATACGGCATTCCGCCCAATGGCCCGCTGCGGGCGATCCGCATCAACGCGACGCCTTTGGCCCGGGAGATCGCGGCCCACCTGGCGCGGATTGGTCCATCCCTCCGGGCGCAGCTTGGCTGTGCGTCCGCGGGTCTCGCAGCATCTGGGCAGCTCCTTGGCGATGCACGCTGAAATGGCGAGCGCGAAAAGCAAAGGAACACAATGATTTTACTTTCCACCGAAAAGACCTTCTTCCGAGGCGCGGACGGGTACGAACTGGCCCGTCGGGAAACGGTATGGAACGGTCTTCTGCCGGAACGCTTTCCCGAGGTAATCGTGCAGGCGCACGACACCGACGACGTGGTCGCGGCGATCCGTTATGCGCGGACCAACGGATACCATGTCGGCGTGCGTTCGGGCGGGCACAGCTGGACGGCCAGTCACCTACGCGACGGCGGTCTGCTGCTGGACGTGAGCCGCCTCGATCACTGCACCGTCGAAACGGATCGGATGACGGCAGACGTCGGCCCGGGCAAGGTCGCCAGTGATTTCGCGGCGGAATTGGACGCCCAAGGGCTGTTCTTTCCTGCCGGCCACTGTGAAGGCATTTGCCTCGGTGGCTATCTCTTGCAGGGCGGATACGGCTGGAACAGTCCGGTGCTCGGACCGGCTTGCGAGAGCGTGCTCGGACTGCAAGTCGTCACCGCCGACGGGGAAAAGATCTACTGCGACCCCGAAAACCATCCAGACATGTATTGGGCGGCGCGCGGCGCTGGACCGGGTTTCTTCGGCGTGGTCACCGCCTTCAAACTGCGGGTTCACCCACGTCCCGCGGTCTGGGGCACCTGCCTGTACATGTATCCGATCGAGGTCGCCGACGAGGTGTTCACCTGGGGACGCTCGATCGTTTCCGAGATCGACGACCGGGTCGAACTGCAGATCCACACCGCGCGCAGCTTTCCGGGAGCCGGGCTCAACCAACCTGGCATCACGATCGCCTCGCCGGTATTCGCCGACTCGGAGGACGAGGCCATGAAAGCCCTTGCCCCGCTCGGCACTTGCCCGGTCGTCGATAGAGCTATCGTCAACCTTCCCTACGCCCCGACAACTTTGGCCAATTGGTACACCGCCGTGATGACCAGCTACCCGAAGGGTTACCGCTACATCGCCGACAACATGTTCACGTCGGCTTCCGCCGAAGAACTACTGCCGGGCATCCGCAAAATCATCGAAACCATGCCACCGCACCCCTCACACTTCATTTTCACTGGCTGGAACACGTCCCCGGAGCGTGCGGACATGGTGTACGGCTTGGAAGACGAGGTCTACATGGCGCTCTACACCATCTGGCAGGACCCGGCCGACGATGACCGGTACCGCGACTGGGCCGCGTCCAACATGGCAGCGATGTCGCACTTGGCGACCGGCAGCTCGCTCGCCGACGAGAATCTGTGCCGGCGTCCGGCGCGGTTCATCACCGAATCGAACATGGCACGCCTCGACAAGGTGCGCTCGGCCTACGACCCGGATGGTCGATTCCATAGCTGGATGAGCGGCGTCTGAGGACTACCCAACTAACCGTGGTCGGTATGCCACGTGTGAACCAAACAGGCCCCCCGATCGTTTCACCAGCAAGGAGGTGAATGGAGTGCCTATTCTAGCCAGATCGGGGGGACGGAAGTCCCGGCACGGGCCCGGCCGTTCACCGTCGTCCGCAACATAAATCATTTACCAGAGCCGCACCGAACGGGCTGCAAACAAGTCAGCCCCGCATTGACGGCCTATCGCCGACGCTACTGGCCATCCGAACGGCCGCCGGCTACGAATACCCTACGCGCCAAGAACTTTCCCAGGAGGGAACTTACACGATGATGCCGCAATGGCGGCCCGGGACGCCGATCGGCGGTGACTCATCCGGGCATGACGAGTACGCGATGTGGGATGCCGCATACGTGCTGGGATCACTGTCGTCCGTCGAACGGCGGGAATTCGAATCGCACCTGGCTGACTGCCTGTTGTGTCGTAACGCCGTTTGCGAGCTCAACGGCATGCCGGCCCTGCTGTCACAATTGGACCGCTACGAGGTGGCGCCGATCGACCAGACCGACATCCGGGCCGCAACACCGTCACCGTCCAACGACTTGCTGCCGTCGCTGCTGGCCAAGGTGCGCTGGCGGCGGCGCCAGCGCCGCATCGTGAGTTGGACGGCCGGGACCGTCGCCGCCACGGTGCTGGCGGCCGGTGTGTTCGTCGGCCTTGCGGGCCAATCCTCGACATCCGTGCCGATGCCGCCGCAGGCGAGCGTGTCGGTTCAGCCCATGGCGCAGGTTGGGACGGACAAGCTGGCCTCGACGGTCTCGCTCATCAGCCAGCGGTGGGGAACCTCCATCTCGATGAACTGTGTCTGTCTGGCCCCGCTGAACGCCCATCACGACGCGTTAGCGATGGTCGTGGTAGGTCGCGACGGCAGCCACACGCGGTTGGCAACCTGGGTGGCGAATCCAGGCCATACGGCATCGCCCGCTGGCAGTACTTCTACACGTGTCGATCAAATCGCCTCTGTGCAAGTGGTTTCCGCTGACGACGGCCAGGTTCTCCTGGAGCGTTCGCTGGGAGTTGTCGAACCCCGGTGAACTGAAGTCACTCGCGCCTCGTGTTCCTGGCAGCTACACAAGTTAGGTGAGCATATGCCCAGGCAACACAGGGTGGTCGACCATATCGTCGAGCACCTCGCGAGGATCGGCAGCGATTACATATTCGGTGTCGACGGCGCCAACATCGAAGATCTTTACGATGCAGCGCATTTCAGTTCGGACATCACCGCGGTGTTGGCCAAGCACGAGTTTTCTGCGGCCACGATGGCCGACGGGTACAGCCGCGGCGGCGCCGGTTTGGGGGTGGTGGCGGCGACGTCGGGCGGAGGTGCACTCAATCTCATTCCGGGCCTTGGCGAATCATTGGCCAGCAGGGTGCCGGTGTTGGCATTGGTGGGTCAGCCCGCGACCACGATGGACGGTCGGGGCAGCTTTCAAGACACCAGTGGCCGCAACGGATCAATGAATGCCGAGGCGTTATTTTCGGCGGTGTCGGTCTATTGCCGGCGGGTACTGACGCCCGCCGACATCGTTTCGGCGTTGCCGAGCGCTATAGCGGCGGCGCGAACCGGGGGCCCGGCGGTGTTGTTACTGCCCAAGGATATTCAGCAGGCGAAGATCGGCATCAACGGATACGGCGGTAATGACCGGCATGGCTTCGCGCGCCCGGGGCGAAGGATCGGGGATCCGCACGCGATCGTGCGCGCCCTGCGCCGAGCGACTGGACCCGTCACGATCATCGCCGGCGAGCAGGTCGCGCGTGACGACGCCCGGGCCGAACTCGAGGAGCTGCGGGCCCTGCTGCGCGCACGGGTGGCGTGTGTGCCCGACGCCAAAGATGTTGCCGGCACACCGGGTTCCGGTTCGTCGTCGGCGCTCGGTGTGACCGGTGTGATGGGCCATCCCGGCGTGGCCGACGCGGTAGCGGCTAGCGCCGTGTGCCTGGTGGTCGGCACCCGACTGTCGGTGACCGCCCGCACCGGCCTCGACGACGCGCTCGCGGCGGTGCGGACGATCTCCATCGGCTCGGCAGCGCCGTACCTGCCGTGCACGCATGTGCACACCGAAGACCTGCGAGGGTCGCTCCGGCAGCTGACCCGGGCGTTGTCCGGGCCGGGTCGGCCGAGGGGGCTACGCGTGCCCGATTTCGTCGCAGACACCGAACTTAGCCCACCCCCCTTCGCCGGCGCGGGTGTGCGCTACCGCGATGCCATGGTCATGCTCGATCGCTTGTTGCCGGACGGAACCGACATCGTCGTCGATGCCGGCAACACCGGAGCGGCCGCGATCCATCACCTGCCCGTTCGCCGGGGCGGTCGGTTCGCGGTCGCACTCGGCATGGGCGGCATGGGCTACAGCTTCGGTGCCGGCATCGGGATGGCCTTCGGGCGTGCCAACAGCGGACGCGGTGGCGGTCGCACCGTGGTGATCGCCGGGGACGGTGCGTTCTTCATGCACGGCATGGAGGTGCACACCGCGGTGCAGTACCGGCTTCCGATGACTTTCGTGCTGTTCAACAACAACGCCCACGCCATGTGCGTCACGCGCGAGCAACTGTTCTACGACGACCTGTACAGCTACAACCGGTTCGCTCCCAGCCGGCTGGCGGCCGGGCTGGCGAGCATGTTCCCCGGGCTGTCTTCGGTCGACGTGGCCGACATCGCCGCACTGCCCGCAGCCCTGGAACGGGCGCTGGCCGTCGACGGTCCGTCCGTGGTCAGCGTCGAGTGCGCCGCCGACGAAATCCCGCCATTTGCGGCATTCCTGAACAGAAAACCCACCAACCACGTTATCGAACAACAGATCACAACGCAGAAGGAGAACCGATTCCATGTCCGTAGCAGCGCTTGACGATATCGCCGTCCACAGCGGCACCAGCGAACCGATCGAGGGAGTGGTCCGTATCGAGACCTCGCCGCTCGAGGAGACCGCCCCGCTGTTCATGGCGAAGATGCGGTCGGTGTATCCGCACGACGAGGTCTTCGGCCAGTACTGCACGGTCAACGACTACGTCGACTGCCCGCCCGACGAGCTGTTCGAATACCTGGCCGACACCCGCAGCCTCGAGGAGTGGACCTATACCCTGCGTGACTTCACCGAGACCGAGGAGCCCGGGCTGTGGCTGGCCTACGACCGGTTGCTTCCGGACACCAAGATCTACACGCGCACGGTGGCCAACGCGCAGGCCCGCACCGTCGACTACCACTGCGCCTGGGACCAGGGCGAGCACCTGTGGATGATCTACCTGATGCGGGTGCTCGACGCGCAGGCGGTGCTCGGCAAGCCCGGTTCCGTTGTGCTATGGACCAATTGCCGCCACCCCTTCTACGACCACAACCCGTATCCCGAGGCCGCCCCGCCAGAGCGCACGGGCTGGGTAGGCGACTTCTGGGACATCTTCGGAGCCGGCCACGGGCTGGAACTGAACAACCTCAAGTCAATCGCCGAATACCGCCACCGCAACGGGCTTGCCCGTCACGCCGGCCTGGATGAGTACGTCATGAAACAACCCACCGTCAGCCTGACCGACGTTTCGACGTATCTGCCCGGCGAACGCATAGGCGCCGACTACTACGCGCAGTTCGCCGGCTCGGACGACCTGGCGGCCAACCTGATGTTCCGGGCGCCGAAGTTCCGCCATCACGTCGGGCCGGACGAAACGGCGACCGACATGATCGAGCGGGCCGCACAGGGCCTGATCGAACGGCACGGCCAGGATGTCATCGCCAACGTCGACGTGCTGATCACCCACGCCCAACTGCCCGACATGCCGTTCTACGGCGGGGGCGGTGGCATCGCGCACCGGTTGGGCATGCGTCCTGGCTGGGTGCTGGATCTGCACAACGGCGGGTGCGCCGCGTTCGTGCTGGGTCTCAAAGTGGCCCGCCAGCTGCTCGCGTCCGGGCAGGGGAGCACCGCGCTGATCGCGATCGCCCAGAACGCCGCCGGCCAGGTCTTCGACCAGCCCGGGGTGCGCCGCAAGGCGCAGGCCTCGGTTCCGGGTGACGGCGCCGCGGTCGGATTGGTGACGCTGTCGGATCGATCACCGATCCTCGACATCGAGTGCCGCACCTACGGCGAATACGCCGGCGACATGACGCTCGCCATCGACCCGCCCCGCAAGTGGTGGCAGCCCGGCCCCGGCGAGGCCTCCATCGGGTTCACCGAAACCAAGATCACCAAGGTGCTCGCGCGGGGCAATCGGCAGGTCCCCGAGGTGGCGCTGGCCGTCTGTGATCGAATCGGACTGTCGTCCAAGGACATCGACCTGCTGGTCACCAATCAGCCAAACCGGGTGTTCCTGCGCAACTGGCGCGAAGCGCTGGAGGTGCCCCGCGAACGTCATCGCGACACGTTCGATGAGTGCGGCAACCTGTTTGGCGCGGGCATCCCGATCAACCTGGATCATGCGATATCAGACGGTCAGGTTGCGGCCGGCGACGTCGTGATGATGGCCGCCTTCGCGCACGCCGGCGACTTCGCGGGTGCTGCGGCGGTCCGCTGGGGGGGACGAAGCTGATGCTGCCCATGCTAGCGCCGAGCCTTGTCACGGCGGAGATCCTCGACGCGCTGCCGAACGCGACCGATCCATTCGCATTGTCGCTCAACGAGAACCCGTTTCCGCCGCTGCCCGCGGTGCGCTCGGCACTGATCCGCTCGATCGATGTCGCCAACCGGTATCCGGAGTTCCTGCCCGAACGGCTGCGACGCTTGATCGCCGGTCGCATCGGGGTCTGCGACGAGCAGGTCGTGCTGGGAGCGGGTGCGAGCGGGGTGGCGATGCAGGTCCTGCATGCGGTGACACGCCCCGGCGATCGGATTGTGTTCAGCGAGCCGACTTTCGACGGGTATCCGATCTTCGCCGAGATGGCCCGCCTGACAGCGGTCACTGTTCCGCTCGACGAGCGCGGTCATCACGACCTGGCGGCAATGGCCGAAGCGGCGGCGAACGCAAGCGTCGTCGTCTTGTGTCGGCCCCACAATCCGACCGGCACCCTGGAACCTGTCGCGGATGTGGAGCGATTCCTGCGGCGGGTGCCTGACGATACGGTCGTGTTGCTCGACGAGGCCTATATCGAGTTTGCCGCCCCCCAGCACCGCGTCGACGGGCCCGACCTAGTCCGGCGATTTCCGAATCTCGTTATTTTGCGGACGTTCTCGAAGGCCTATGGGTTGGCCGGACTTCGCATCGGGTACGGGTTCTCCTCACCAGAATTGTCCACGACACTGTGGGGGATGCAATTGCCCTTCGGTATGGGCATTACCAGCCTGGTCGCGGTGGCGGCGTGCTACGACGCCGAAGACCAATTACGGCAACGCATTCTGCGAATCAACGGTGAGCGCGATTACCTGCGTCGGCGCCTTCGGGCAAAGGGCGTATACACCACCGACGGGCACGCCAACTTCGTGTACCTGCCGGCTGTCGGGCGAGGATGGCGAGAGGTCTTCGGCGACAGCGGGCTGAAAGCCCGCCACTACCCTGACGGCGCCGCTCGGATCACGGTCGGAAGTCGCGTGTCCACCCAAGCGGTGCTGGCCGCAGTGGCCAAGTCGCAAGGCTGATCCAAGTCGCGTGCCATGGCATTTCAACGAGCGACGCAGCGACGACGGGAACCACGACGGGCATTGTCTGCGCCCAGGGTGAACTTCCCGTCGCGGCCCTTCGTGTTAGCAGTAGGAGGTGTTGAAGATGAATCCTATGCTGACGCTTTGCTTTTCAGTGGTCATGGCGGTCGCCGGAGTTGGCCTGACGCAGCTGCAGGCGCGACTCGAGCGATGGGCCTACGAACGGCACGCAGAGGACTGAAGTTGAGTCATTTTGCGAAGCTGAGGCCGGTGCCCGACGCGACGTCGACCCGGCCCCTTCGGATCCTCGTTGTCGGCGCCGGTGTGGGCGGCATTTCCATCGCCCGCGGGATTATTACGTGATGGGCATGACGTCACCGTCTTCGAACGTCGGCCGGATGTGCAGGCAGGCGGCGGTGCCGTAACCATTTGGTCCAATGGCTCGACCGTTCTGGGGCAGCTGGGGGTCGATATGGATGGTGCGGGTCAGTCGCTGTCCACCCTGCAGGTCGTGACAGCCACGGGCCGCCCGGTCACCACCGTGGATTTGACTGCGATCGTGGACCGGCTGGGAGCACCAGTTCGGATGGTGCCACGTCAGGTCCTGCTGGAACGGCTGCTGGAAGGCTTTCCGTCCGAACGCATCCGGTGCAATGCCCGTGCGACCGGGGTTGTCGACACGGAAGACGGAGTTTCGCTCGAGTTTGAGGACGGCACGTCTGCCGAAGGAGATCTGCTGATCGGTGCCGACGGTCTGCATTCGATGGTGCGAGGCATCGTCGGCGCGCGGCCGGCGGAGCCGACCGGCTGGTGCAGCTGGCAGGGACTGGTCACGCTTCCCCACGTCACCGACAAGCATGTCGCACAGATGATTATCGGCGAGCACGGCAGCGTCGGCCTGTGGCCGGCTGGAGGGTCGGATCTGCAGTGGTGGTTCGACCTGCCATGGTCGCCCGACTTCGTGAGACCGCAACGTCCGATCGACATGATCCGGTCCAATTTCGCAGGGTGGTCCGACTCGGCCGATCAAGTACTCGCGACATTGACCGACGAGGATCTGGCCCGTTCGCCGTTCCCGCATTTTCGGCACCCGATCCCCCGCGCGGGCCACGGCCCCGTTACGTTGCTCGGCGATGCCGCCCACACGATGCCGCCCACCCTGGCGCAGGGGACCAATCAGGCCTTGCTGGACACGATGGTGTTATGCAAGGCGCTGTCGGATTTCTGCAATGGTGGCAACGGTGATCTCTCGAGCGCGCTGCGCTGGTACGAGGACACCAGGCGACGCAAGGTCAAGGCCGTGTCCTGGGTGACCACGCAGCAGGTGTCGCGCAGCGAGACCGCCCTGAGGCCGGCGGCGATGATCTCGGACCGGTTCATGACCTGGGCACTGACAACGTTTCTGCGTTCGGTAAGTCACCGCCGGATGTCCGCGGAGATCAGCAGGGACCTCGGGGCCGCAACGACCACCGATCTTGCCGATGCCAAATGACGTAAATCGACCAAGTCGGCGACCACCAAGGTGCCACCCGCCAAGCTGGCCCGCGCTGTCGAGTGGATGCGCCACCACCTGTATCGGTTGCACCAGCGGCTGACCCCCGCACCCGCGGCGATGATGGAGATGATCGTGGCCACCTGGACGTCGCAGGCGATCACCGTGGCGGCCCAACTCGGTGTCGCGGATGCCTTGACCGGCGGCCCGCTGCCGATCGAGGAGCTGGCCGCGCGGGTGGGCGCGGACGCCGACGCGCTGCGCCGCCTGCTGCGGGCCCTGATCGGCAAGGGCATCTTCCGCCGTCGCCGCGACGGGCGCTATGAGCTGAATTCCCTTGCCGACACACTGCGTTCGGATGCGCCGATCTCGATGACTTGGGCGGCGCAGTTCTACGGGTCGGCCGAACAGCGCGAACGCTGGACCTTGATGGTGGACGCGATCCGAACTGGGAGTACGGTCGTCCCCGCATTGCGCGGCAAGGAGAGCTTCGACTACTTCGCCGGGCAGCCCGAGCTCGCCGAACTCTTCGACCAGACGATGACGAGCGTTTCGGAGCTCACGGACGGGCCGGTGGTCGCCGGCTACGACTTCGGTGCCTACCCCACAATCGTCGACGTGGGCGGCGGACACGGTCCACTGCTGGCCGCCATCCTGGCGGGGGCGCCGGCTTCGCGGGGCGTGCTTTACGACCTGCCGCGGGTAGTCGCGAACGCCCCAAGCCTGTTCCGCGAGCACAACGTTGCCGACCGGGTGCGTATCGCGGAGGGGTCATTTTTCGACAGCGTTCCCGACGGCGGTGATGCCTACATCCTGAAGAACATCATCCACGACTGGCCCGACGAATTGGCGGTGCAGATCCTGCGTAACGTTCACCGGGCAGCCGGTCCCGCAGCCACGGTGTTGCTGGTCGAATTGGTCATCCCCAACCACGACCGTGACTTCCCGGGCAAATGGGTGGACTTGGAGATGCTGCTCAATTTGGGGGCCCGCGAACGCACTGCCGCCGAATACCGAGACCTGCTCAGCCAAGCCGGATTCCAGCTGACGCGGGTGGTGCAAACCGCTTCGCCCCTTAGCGTGATCGAGGCCCGAGCGGCGTAACCGCCACCACCGCCGCGCCGGCCGGGTTAACCTTTATCCCGTATGCACACCATCGAGGCGGACTACCTGGTGGTCGGCGCGGGCGCCATGGGCATGGCGTTCGTCGACACGCTGGTGTCCGATACGGACGCACGTGTGGTGCTGGTGGACCGCAACCACCAGCCGGGCGGGCACTGGACCGTGGCCTACCCGTTCGTGCGGCTGCACCAGCCATCGGCGTTCTACGGGGTCAACTCGCTGAACCTCGGCAGTGACTCCATCGACCAAATCGGTTGGAACCAGGGGCTTTACGAGTTGGCCACCGCCGGGGAAGTGTGCGCCTACTACGACCACGTGATGCGCCAGCAGCTGTTGGCGAGCGGGCGGGTCTCCTACTTCCCGATGAGTGAATACCGCGGCGATGGCCGCTTCACCACGCTCGCCGGCGCCGACTACACCGTCAGCGTGGCGCGCCGCGTCGTCGACGCCACCTACATGCATGTCACGGTGCCGGCGATGCGCCCGCCGCCCTACCCGGTCGCACCCGGCATCACCTGCGTGCCCCCCAACGACCTGCCGAAGCTCGGCGCGCACGAACGCTACGTCATCGTCGGGGCCGGCAAGACCGGCATCGACACCTGCCTGTGGCTGCTCGCCCAGGGCGTCGCGCCGGACCGGCTGACGTGGATCATGCCCCGCGACTCCTGGCTGCTGGATCGCGCGACGATGCAGCCCGGACCGTTGTTCGCCGACGGCATCAAGAACAGCTTCACCGCGCAGCTGCTTGCCATCCGGGACGCCACGTCGGTCGAGGATCTGTTCGGGCGGCTCGAGGACGCCGGCCTGCTGCTGCGGACAGACCCGGCGATCCGCCCGACCATGTATCGCTGCGCGACGGTCACCCGGCTGGAACTCGAGCAGCTGCGGCGCATCGGCGACGTGGTCCGGATGGGCCACCTGCTGCGCGTCGAGGCGGACCGGATGGTCCTCGACGGCGGTACGGTGGCCCACGACCGCCACGCACTGTACATCGACTGCACCGCCGACGGCGCCGAAAAGCGGCCGGCGACACCGATTTTCGACGCCGGCCAGATCACGCTGCAAAGCGTGCGCGGATGCCAACAGATCTTCAGCGCCGCGCTGATCGCCCACGTCGAAGCCGCGTACCACGATGACCAGGAGAAAAACGGGCTGTGCGTGCCGTTGCCGCATCCCGACACCGACCTGGACTGGCTGCGGCTGGCGCTGGCCGACTACGCCAATCAGCTGCGCTGGCTCGACGACCCGGACCTGACGGCCTGGATGTCCGCGGCGCGCCTGGACCTGTTCGGTCACCTGATCGGCCACCTGCTGCCGCCGGCGTCGGCGAAGCCCCGGGTCCGCGAGCGGATACTGGGCATCGCCAAATCGGTGTTCTCGGCGACCGTGACCAAACTCGACGAGCTGCTCAGTGAACAAACCTCGCTAGCCGCGCCGTGATACCCGGTGTAACCCGGCTCGATATTCATCGGGTGGAGGAGGCACGTGGCGGCACGAAACCAACCCGTCAAACGGCCGCTGCGGGCTGTGCCCGACAGCGGCTTTGACGATGGCTATCCCGACTGGGAGGCCGTGTACCAGGACAATGCGTCCTGGGTATACCGCACGCTGTTCGCCCGGGTCGGCAACCGGGCCGACGCGGAGGACCTCACCACCGAGGTTTTCCTCGCCGCGCTGCGGCCGTTACGGCTGACCGCGAGCGTCGGCGAGGTGCGCGCCTACCTGCGGGTGACCGCGCGAACGGTGCTGGCCGCGCATTGGCGGGAGACGCTGGGCCGAGAGATAACCTCGATCGACGACGTCGAACAACCACCCGATAGCGAGGAAGCGATCAGCACCGCGCCGCAGCGTGTCGCCCGGGTTCTCGACAACCTGCCGGACCGCTACCGGCACATCCTGGAATTGCGCTTCCTGCAAGGCCATTCGATCAAGGAGTCCGCCGCGGAGCTCGGGGTCAGCGTCGCCAATGCCAAGGTGCTCCAGCATCGCGCCCTGCGGCTGGCGGCGCAGGTCAACGATGGGGGCCCATCATGAACGCGCGAGGGTTACGCCGATACGTCGACGACCTGCTCCGGGGCCGGCGGCCCAGGCCGTTCGCTCCCGACGACTTCGAGGCCGCGCAGCTGCGCACGGCGATCGAACTGCGCGCGGCCGGGCGGAGGGAGGAGCCGCGTCAGGAATTCCTCGACGATCTGCATCGTCGCCTCGCCGAGCAGATGCCCGACGCGCCACCGCAAGCGGCACCGAAACACAGCAGCACCCGCCGCCAGGTCATCGTCGGCACTTCGGCCGCCGCGGCCGCCGCGGTCACCGCGGTGTCCATCGACCGAGCCGTGATCACCGGTCAATCCGGCGGGCTCCCCGCCGCCGACAGCGCGCCGCTCACGCCGAACGCCGGGACCTGGCAGCGAGTGGCGGCCAGCTCGCAGGTGCCCGACGGGATCATGCACCCCTTCGATCTCGGTTCCGTCAGCGGATTCGTCCGCCGCGTCGACGGCAAACCCCAGGCCATATCCGGGGTGTGCACCCACCAAGGGTGCCGGCTCTGGTTCGACGCGCCCGACGACACGCTGCGCTGCCCCTGCCACTCGACGTCGTTCTCGCCCAGCGGACAGGTGCTCACCCATCAACTACCCATCGCCCCGAAGCCGTTGCCCGCATTGCTGGTTCGTGAGGTCGACGGCGTCATCGAGGTGTTCGCGCCCGCCCGTCCCGACCAGCCCACCTGAGCGTGTAACACGCCGCCCTATTCCTGGGTATGACGCTTCGAAAACATTCGGCGGCCGCGCTGGCCGCCGCCGTCCTGCTGGCGGGCTGCTCGGCTTCGCGGCCCGCCGCTACTGCCGGTACCAGCATGCCGATGGCTTCCATGTCGGTGACCGCACCGGCGGCTCCGGTGGGCGGCAACCAGGTCAACATCGACGGCTTCGCGTTCGCTCCCGCCACGCTGACCGTCGCCGCGGGCACCACCGTCACGTGGACCAACCGCGATGAAGAACCGCACACCGTGGCGGCAAGCGACGGTTCGTTCCACTCACCCGGCATGGGGACCGGCGCCACCTACACCCACACCTTCACCGACGCGGGAACTTACGACTACGTCTGCTCGATCCACCCGATGATGCACGGGACCGTGGTGGTGACGCGATGAACCCAAACATGAGCCGCCGCCAGCTGATCAGGCACACGGCATGGTTCGGCGCGGCGGTCGGGTTCGCAGTGGTGGGCGGTGAGGTCATCTCCCATGTCGCCGGCGAGGCGGCGGCCGAGCACACGCACGCCCGGCCCACCCTGCGGTTCGCGCAAGTCAGCGACAGCCACATCGGCTTCACCGGTGCACCCAACCCGGACGTCGCCGGCACGTTCGGACACGCGATCGATCAGGTCAACAACCTCGGCTACACACCGGATTTCGTCGTTCACACCGGTGACCTCACACACCTGTCCACCCCCGGGCAGTTCGACCAGGTGAAGCAGATGATGAGTGCCCTGAAGACGCCACACGTGTTCACCGTGCCCGGCGAGCACGACTCGGTCGACGACGCGGGGCAGAAATACCGAAGCGCCTTCGGCGCGGGGTCGGCGGGTGACGGGTGGTACAGCTTCGACATCGCCGGCGTCCACGTCATCGCACTGGTCAACACGCTGAACCTGCGCAAGCTCGGGCATCTGGGTGCCGACCAGTTGGAGTTCGTCGAGAAGGACGTGGCACGGTTGTCGAGCGATACCCCCATCATCGTGTTCAGCCACATCCCGTTGTTCGCGATGTACCCGGACTGGGGCTGGGGCACCGACGATGCGACCCAGGCGCTCAGCTACCTGCGCCGGTTCTCCTCGGTCACCTGCCTCAACGGGCATGTGCACCAATTATTTTCCAAGACGGAGGGCAAGGTGACGTTCTACAGCGGGACGACGACCGCGTACCCGCTGCCGCACCCCGGCGACGGGCCGGCGCCCAAGCCGGTCACCCTGCCCGCCGGCAAGCTCCGCGACGCGCTCGGCATCCGCGAGGTGAGTTACACCAGGGGAGAGACCGCGCTGGCTTTGAAAGAGCAGGCCCTGCAATGACTCTGACGGCATTTCTGATCCGTATCGGTTTCGCCGCGTCGTTGGCCCTCAGCGCCGCCAGCCACGCCTACCTCTATGTGCACGGCTACCGACACATCCCGGACATCGGCGCCGCCTTTCTGACTCAGGCCAGTGTCTCGTTCGCCATAGCGCTGCTGATCCTCCTCGGCGGCCCGGGATGGCTCCGCTGGGCGGGCGCCGCCGTGGCGGGTGGCTCGCTGGTCGCGTTCGTGTTGTCGAGAACTGTTGGGGTTCTCGGCTTTTCGGAGCGGGGCTGGGATCCCGCGCCGCACGCGGCGATCAGTGTGGGCGCCGAAGCGCTCACGGTGCTGCTGTGGGCGGGCCTTCTGATCGGCTGGGTGCTGACCTCTAGGCGGTACCCGGTGCGTTCGGAACTTCAGCGAGGTCGCGGGCAGACCACTTCCGCTTGAGACGAGACCTCAGAGATTGCGCGGGCTTTTCGAGACCACCGGGCGGGAATCACTTCACGCCACCGATAGAGGAATGCGCCGGCCGCGAACATGATCGCGGTTCGGCAGGCCAAAAACATGAGGGGGACGAGCGCATCGCCGTGCTGGCGAGTCAATTCCTCGGGAGAGGTAAGGGGCGGCAACAACGACGCCCCGATCAGTGCCGCCACCAATATCACGGGAGAAACCCACCGGCGGCTAGCGAGTCCGACCACGCCGATCGCGGCAACGGGACCCCGTGCGGTGTCCCGCCGATATCAAACTTGACCATCGCCACCGCGCTGTTCTCCAAAACGAACTCCAATGGCGCGCCGGGCGCTAAGAGCTTGGTGACCGAGCCACCTTGCATCGCCACCCCGATCGGGGCGAAGACAAACGCGGTCACGATCAAGCAGGCGCAGAAGCCGGGGAGGATGCGAAGTGCCAGCGCCATCGTTCCCTTACTGCCATCAAATTGAGGGAATTCGCGTTTCCAGATCAACTGATTGCCGCCCCGCGCCGCGTGGCGTCGATTCAAAGGCTCGACGGGCTAGCGGCCGCAGGCATCGTTGCGGCTGGACGGCACCACGACGCCTATGTGCGTGCCAACTATTTGCTGCGCAAATGTTCGATAAACTTCTGCGTCTCCGCCCAGCTGGGCAAAAGGCCAGCGGCGCGCACTTCTTCGAAGCTTGGGGCCGCGGCGTCGCGGTCGGACAGGCTGGGGGCGGCCCCATCCACTAGCGGCCAGTCGACCCCGATCGCCGGGTCGGTCGCACAAATGGTGTGCTCGCGCTGCGGGTTGTATTCCGTCGAGCACAGATACATCACCGTCGAATTGTCTTGGAGCGCAAGGAAGCCGTGCGCCAAGCCCTCCGAAATGTAAATTGTCTTGTGGTTCATGTCGTCGAGCAGAACAGAATCCCACTGGCCGAATGTGGGTGAGCCCACGCGGATGTCGACCACCACATCGAATACCGAGCCGCGCACACAGGTCACGTATTTGGCCTGGCTCGGCGGCAGCTGGGCGAAGTGCAGGCCGCGTAACACACCGGCGGACGAAACCGAACAGTTCGCTTGCCGGACATCCAAGCGGTGACCGGCGAATTCGGTGAACCCGCGGTCGGTAAGCCATTCGAAGAACAGGCCCCGGGGATCGCCGTGAATGGTAGGGGTGATTTCCCAGGCGCCGGGGATGGCGAGTTCGCGAACCTTCATCTCACTGACCACGCTCTTCGTATCGGGCTTCCGCGGCGTCCTTCAAAGGGCGCCACCATGATTCGTTGGCACGATACCAGTCGATGGTGGCGCTCAAGCCCTCTTCGAAATCGGTATGCTTTGGTGCCCAACACAGTTCGTCGTACAGCATCGACGGGTCGATGGCGTAGCGCAGGTCGTGGCCGACGCGGTCGGTCACGTGGTCGAAGTCGTCGGGTTCGCGGCCCATCATCTTCAGCAGCGTGCGCAGCACACTCAGGTTGTCGCGCTCACCCTCGGAGCTGATCAGGTACGTGCGGCCGATTTCGCCCTTTTCCAGGATGCGCCGCACGGCGCTGTTGTGGTCGTCGACGTGGATCCAGTCCCGGACGTTGGCGCCGCTGCCGTACAGCTTCGGCCGCCGGCCGGTGAGCACGTTGGTGATCTGGCGCGGGATGAACTTCTCGACGTGCTGATACGGCCCGTAATTGTTGGAGCAGTTCGAGATCGTCGCGCGCACGCCATACGACCGCACCCAGGCCCGGACCAGCATGTCGGCGCCGGCTTTGGTGGCCGAGTACGGGCTCGACGGGTTGTACGGCGTCGACTCGGTGAACCGGTGGGGGTCGTCGAGCTCCAGGTCGCCGTAGACCTCGTCGGTCGAAATGTGGTGCAGCCGCACACCGTGGCGCCGCACCGCTTCCAGGATCGTGAACGTGCCGACCACGTTGGTGTGCAGGAACGGACCCGGGTCGTCCAGCGCGTTGTCCACGTGGCTCTCCGCGGCGAAGTGCACCACCGCGTCGGACTCGGCGACCAGCCGGGTGACCAACTCGGTGTCGCAGATGTCACCCACCACCAGCGCGATGGCGTCCTCGACGTCCGCCAGCGACTCCCGCCGGCCGGCGTAGGTCATGGCGTCGAGCACCGTCACGGAATCTTCCGGGTGCTCACGGACGGTGCTGTGCACGAAATTGGCACCGATGAAGCCGGCGCCTCCGGTGACCAGTAACCGCATGGTCAAACCCTAACGGGTGAGTCCCAGCGGTCCCGCCAGTTCGGTCAGTACACGCAATATCTCGTCGTCGCGTGCCGTGTCGAGCACCTGGACCGCCACGTGGTCGGCGCCGGCGTCGAGATGCTCGTTGAGGCGTTGCGCAATGGCGTCTGGAGTGCCGTAGGCCACCACCGCGTCGATCAGCCTGTCGCTGCCCGGTTTACGGACGTCGGCTTCGGTGAATCCCAGCCGACGCCAATTGTTCACGTAGTTACTCAAGTCCAGGTAGAAGTCGGCGTACCTGCGGCCGACGGCGCGGGCTTCGTCGGGGTCGGTGGTCAGCACCACCTTGTGTTCGGGCGCCAGAAACACGGAGTTGCCGACCAGTTCGCGCGCCTTGGCCGTGTGTTCCGGAGTGGTCAGATACGGGTGGGCGCCGGCGCTGCGCTGCGCCGCCAGCCGCAACACGCGCGGCCCAAGCGCCGCGAGCACGCGGCGGCTGGTCGGCACCATCTCCGCGTCGAGCTCGTCGAGGTAGGAGACCAGCGCGTCGTACGGCTTGACGTACTCCTGGGTGTGCTCGGGATGTCCCACCCCGACGCCCAGCAAAAACCTTCCGGGGTGGGCGTTTTCGATGCGTTTGAAGGACTCGGCGACGGCCGGGGCGGGCGCGGTCCAGATGTTGACGATGCCGGTGGCCAGCTGCAGCGACGTCGTCTGCGCGAGGGCCGGTTCGACCCAGGCCAGCTCGGCGTCCGGTGAGCCGCCGATCCAGGCGGCGCCGTAGCCCAGCGACTCGATCTTCGCGGCCAGCTCGGGGGTGATCGATCGACTGGGCAGCCACACCCCGAACCGGCCCAGGTCGGGTTTGAGTGCTACTGCCTCGGTCATCTACGGCCTCCTCCGACGTCTGCTAGCTCAGTCCGAGCGGCCCCGCCAATTCGGCCAGCGCCGGAACCAGGTTTTCATCCTTCGTCAGGACCTGCACGGGCACGTGGTCGGCCCCCGCGTCGAGGTGCTCTTTCAGCCGGGCCGCGATCGCGTCGGGCGTGCCGTAGGCCACCACCGCGTCGACCAGGCGGTCGCTGCCCGGCCGGGTGACCTCCTCGTCGGTGAAACCGAGCCGCTTCCAGTTGTTGCGGTAATTGGCGAGGTTGAAATAGATGTCGAGCGCCTTGCGGCCCACCGCACGGGCCTTCTCGACGTCAGTGGTCAGCACCGCCTTGTGTTCGGGCGCCAAGAATGCCGACGGGCCGATGAGCTCGCGGGCCCGCGCGGTGTGCTCGGGGGTGGTGAGGTACGGGTGGGCCCCGGCGCTGCGTTCCGCCGACAGCTTCAGCACGCGCGGGCCCAGGGCGGCGACCACCCGGCGGTTGGCGGGCACCCCGTAGTCATCGAGCTGCTGCAGGTACTCCGCCAGCGCGTCGTAGGGCTTGCGGTACTCGGTGTGCGCCTCGGGATGGCCGACGCCGATGCCCAACAGGAAGCGGCCGGGGTAGGCCTTGTCGATGCGGTGGAACGAGTCGGCCACCGGCTTGGCGGCCGCCGTCCAGATGTTGACGATGCCGGTGGCCACCTGCAGGGTGGTCGTCGCTTCGAGGATGGGCTCCACCCAGGCCAGCTCGGCCGGCGGCGAACCGCCCACCCATACGGCCCCGTAGCCCAGGGATTCGATGTCTTTGGCTTGTTGGGGCGTCACGCCGCGTCCGAACGATCCGAACCGGCCGAGATTGGGCTTGCTCGCTGAATCGGTCATGGTTGTTCCCAACCGGCCGGGTGGCGCCGCTATTCCGGGTCGGCGACGGCCTCGTCGGCGGCCGGCGGGATTTCGAGCGGCAGCAGGACGATGAACCGGGTATCGCCGGGCACCGATTCCACCCGCAGGTCCCCGCGATGCTTCTTGACGACGATGTTGAACGCCAGATCCAGCCCCAGGCCGGTGCCCTCGCCGAACGGTTTGGTGGTGAAGAACGGTTCGAAGATGTGCTCGCGCACGTCCTCGGGCACCCCTGGCCCGGTGTCGCAGATCTCGACGCGGGCCATGCTTCTCGCCATCCCGGCAGGTGCGGATGGTCAGCGTGCCGCCCTTGTCGCGCATCGCGGCGATCGCGTTGTCGATGATGTTGGTCCACACCTGATTGAGATCGCCTGGGTAGCAAGGGATTTCGGGAAGCGATTGGTCGAAATCCTTGACCACGGTGATCGCGGGGTTCTTGCCGGCCTCCTTGCCCGCGTCTTTGGTCAACCGGTCGGCGAACATCACCAGCGTGCTGCGCAGCAGTTCGTGGACGTTGGCCACCTGGAACGGGGCCCGATCAAGCTGCGAATACTGTTTGGCGTCGGCGACCAACGCCGAGATCCGTTTGCTCGCTTCCAGAATCTGGTTCATCAGCAGCTCGCTCTCGATGGTGTAGTTGATCCACCGGATCGCCTCCTCCAACGAGGTCGACGCGAGTTCTTCGCTGACCGCGGAAATCCGCTCCAGCCAGTCGGTGTCGATGCCGCCTTCGACGAAGGTCGGCGCGATGTCCCATCCGCCCTCCACGCCGTGGTCTTCCAGCCAGTCGCCGACGGCGTCCTCGCGGTCGGCGGTTTCCATGGCGCTCAGGTGCTGCCCCCATCCTGGAGAAGCCGACTTGGCGACCTGCTCGGCGACCCCCTCCTGCAGGCGGACCAGGGCGCTGAGCGCCTCGGGGGTGACGGTGCCGTCGGCGAGCATCGCCAGCTTGTGCCGCATGCCGGCGACCCGGCCGCGCAGGTCGGCCGCGGCTCGGGCGATGGCCGCCGCGGGATTGTTCAGCTGATGGGTCAGCCCGGCCGACAACCGCCCCAGCGCCAGCAGCTTCTCCCGATTGTCGATGATCCGGCGGGTCCGGTCGGTGCCGACGGCGATGCCGTCGAGCAGGTGCACCGCCATCGGGAACTGGTCCCTCATGAACTGGGCGAACACCGGTGCGTCCATCACGAAGAACCGCGACGGCTTGGTCACGTGCACCGAGGCGTCGTAGCTCTTCTGCTTCCCGCCGGTGAACGCCCGCCAGGCCCCGCAGTACACGCCGCGCTGCGAGGTGCGGTTGGTTTCGATGTCCTGGCCGCCGGAGAGCTTGGACATCATCAGCTCGCCGTCGATGAGGACGTAGAAGCAGGTCGCCGGCTCACCCTCGACGCAGATCGGGCCCGGTTCGTAGTTCTCGATGTGCCCGTTGGCGCACAACACCGCAAGCTGCTCGTCGGTGAGCGCCTCGAACAGGAACAGGGTGCGCAGCTCGTCGGGTTCGCACGGCGTCTTGGCGGTCATGCCCGGCTCCCTACGACTCGGCCAGGTAGCGGTGCACCAGCATGACGGCCATCGACCCCTCGCCGACGGCGGCGGCGACGCGCTTGGCGGACTCGGCCCGCACGTCGCCGGTGGCGAACACGCCCGGCACGCTGGTCTCGAGGTGGTGGGGCGGGCGGTCCAACGTCCAGCCGCACACGTTGCGCAGGTCCGGTCCGGTGAGGACGAACCCGTGGTTGTCGCGGGCGAGCACCCCATCCAGCCACTCGGTGCGCGGCGCGGCGCCGATGAAGATGAACATCCGGGCGCAGGTGACGTCCTCGGTGTCCCCGGTCCGGTTGTCGACCAGGGTCAGCCGCTCCAGGTGGTCGTCGCCGACGGCGCGGCGCACCTCGGTGCAGGTGCGCACGGTGATGTTGGGTCGCTGCTGGATCTGCTGGATCAGGTAGTAGGACATCGACGCATCCAGCGACGGGGCGCGCACCACGATGGTCACCGACTTGGCCTCGCGGGACAGGTACATCGCGGCCTGGCCGGCGGAGTTGGCCCCGCCGATGACGTAGACCTCCTCGCCCGCGCACTCCGACGCGATGGAGACGGCCGCCCCGTAGTAGACGCCGCGTCCGGTCAGCTCGCCGCAGCCCTCGGCCGGCAGCTGGCGGTAGGCGACGCCGGTGGCCAGGATGACGGCGTGCGCGTCGATCGGAGCCGCCGTCGGCGAACCGCACGGTGCGCTTGGGACCGTTGACCTCCAGCGCCGTGGCGGCGCGGGCGGTGATCAGTTCGGCCCCGAACTTCTCGGCCTGCCTGCGGGCGCGGTCGGCCAACTGGCCGCCCGACACCCCGTCGGGAAAGCCGAGGTAGTTCTCGATCCGTGAGCTCTGCCCCGCCTGGCCGCCCGTCGCGGTGCGTTCGATCAGCACGGTGCGCAGCCCCTCGGAGGCGCCGTACACGGCGGCGGCCAGGCCCGCCGGCCCGCCGCCGATGACGATCAGGTCGTAGAACTCCTGCGACGGCGTGGTGGTCAGGCCCAGGGTGTCGGCCAGCTGCGCGTCGGTGGGTTCGACGAGGGTGTCGCCGCGTTCGGTGACGACGACGGGCAGCCGCAGGCCGTCCTCGCCGGCGGCCTTCAGCAGCCGCTCGCCGTCGGGGTCGTCGGCCATGAACCACGAGTAGTGCAGCCCGTTGCGGGCCAGGAAGTCGCGCACCTGCCAGGACCGCTCCGACCAGCGGTGCCCGATCACCTTGGTGTGCGGGATCGGGTGTTCCGGCGCCGCCCGCCAGGCGTCCAGCAGCGCGTCGATGACGGGGTAGAACTTCTCCTGCGGCGGATCCCACGGCTTGAGCAGGTAGTGGTCCAGGTCGACGACGTTGATCGCGTCGATGGCGGCGTGGGTGTCGGCGTAGGCCGTCAGCAGCACCCGCCGCGCCGCGGGGTACAGGTCCATCGCCTGCTCGAGGAATTCGATGCCGCTCATCTGCGGCATCCGGTAGTCGGCGATCAGCACCGCGACCGTCTCGCCCCGCAGCTTGAGCTCCTT
Source organism: uncultured Actinomycetota bacterium (assembly GCA_963850895.1). GTDB lineage: Bacteria > Actinomycetota > Actinomycetes > Mycobacteriales > Mycobacteriaceae > Mycobacterium. Next base: position 496,186 of record CAWKNK010000027.1, read on the forward strand.
GAGCGTCTCCAGGGCGTCGGGACCCGACTCGGCGCGCACGATCCGGTGCCCATCGCCGTATTGGCGCCGCAGATCGCGGGCGACCGCGCGCGAGACCGAGGGATCGTCGTCGACGGTCAGCAGCACGGGCTTGCGAGGCTGAACTAAGGGGGTTGCGGGGCCTGCGGGGCTCGTCATCGAGGTTAAGTATGCCCTCGTCAGGGCCCTCATGGCAGGTCGAGGAGGCGGTTTATCGGCCGGCCGGATTTCGCTGCCCGCGATTTTGGGTCAGGGCGCCTGACCAGGTATCGTGGGACAACGGTGCGTCATCCGCGCCGACTTTTTGCGTGCCCTGTCTTAGGAATTTCCTGTAACCGGCCCACGTTTCTAGTCGGACGAATGCTGCGCCGGTATGGGCGCACACAAGGATACGAAACCAAAGACGAGGATTGCTGAAAAGTTATGGCCAAGAAGGAAGGCGCCATAGAGGTCGAGGGCCGCGTGGTCGAGCCCCTGCCCAATGCGATGTTCCGCATTGAGCTGGAGAACGGTCACAAGGTGCTTGCCCACATCAGCGGCAAGATGCGGCAGCACTACATCCGCATCCTGCCCGAGGACCGGGTGGTGGTGGAACTGTCTCCCTACGACCTGTCCCGGGGCCGCATCGTGTACCGGTACAAGTAGAAGCCCCAATTAGACAACGAGAAGGACAGGATCGAACAGCCGTGAAGGTGAACCCGAGCGTCAAGCCAATCTGTGACAAGTGCAGGGTGATCCGTCGGCATGGGCGGGTCATGGTGATCTGCTCCGATCCGCGCCACAAGCAGCGACAAGGTTAGTCAGGGCCAGTCCCTTTTGGGGCGCCCTCTTACACAACTGAATGCAGACCTCCCAGCACCAGTGAGCGGCTGGCATCTATAGAGATGGGCCAGCTCATCCACGCCCGGACGGAGGCCGGGCCCCGCGAAGCGGGAACGGGCTGGGATAAGACCTCCGCCTAGAAAAAGAGGAAACGCCACCTATGGCACGACTAGTAGGCGTCGACCTGCCGCGCGACAAGCGGATGGAGGTCGCGCTGACCTACATCTTCGGCGTCGGCCGTACCCGGTCCAACGAGATCCTGGCGGCCACCGGCATCGACAAGGATCTGCGCACCAGGGATCTCACCGACGACCAGCTGACCCACCTGCGGGACTACATCGAAGCGAACCTCAAGGTAGAGGGTGACCTGCGCCGCGAGGTCCAGGCCGACATTCGCCGCAAGATCGAGATCGGCTGCTACCAGGGCCTGCGGCACCGCCGCGGCCTGCCGGTGCGCGGCCAGCGGACCAAGACCAATGCGCGCACCCGCAAGGGCCCGAAGCGCACCATCGCAGGCAAGAAGAAGGCCAGGTAATCGCCCATGCCACCAGCCAAGAAGGCAGCCTCTGCCCCCAAGAAGGGACAGAAGACCCGCAAGCGGGAAAAGAAGAACATCCCGCACGGTGCCGCGCACATCAAGAGCACGTTCAACAACACGATCGTGAGCATCACCGACCCCCAGGGCAACGTCATCGCCTGGGCGTCGTCGGGTCATGTCGGCTTCAAGGGTTCGCGGAAATCGACCCCGTTCGCCGCTCAGCTCGCCGCCGAGAACGCCGCGCGCAAGGCGCAGGAGCACGGCGTGCGCAAGGTCGACGTGTTCGTGAAGGGCCCGGGCTCGGGCCGGGAGACGGCGATCCGCTCGCTGCAGGCCGCGGGTCTCGAGGTCGGCGCGATCTCCGACGTCACCCCGCAGCCCCACAACGGCTGCCGTCCACCCAAGCGACGCAGGGTTTAGAAGGGTCTAGGAGGAGAGAATCATGGCTCGTTACACCGGACCCATCACCCGCAAATCGCGCCGGCTGCGCACCGACCTGGTCGGTGGCGACCAGGCCTTCGAGAAGCGTCCCTACCCGCCCGGCCAGCACGGCCGCGCGCGGATCAAGGAAAGCGAATACCTGCTGCAGCTGCAGGAGAAGCAGAAGGCCCGCTTCACCTATGGCGTGATGGAAAAGCAGTTCCGCCGCTACTACGAAGAGGCCGTGCGCCAGTCCGGCAAGACCGGTGAGGAACTGCTGCGGATCCTGGAAAGCCGACTGGACAACGTCGTCTACCGCGCCGGCCTGGCCCGCACGCGCCGGATGGCCCGCCAGCTGGTCAGCCACGGCCACTTCAGCGTCAACGGCGTGCACGTCAACGTCCCCAGTTACCGGGTGTCGCAATACGACATCATCGACGTGCGCGACTCCTCGCTGAACACGGTGCCGTTCCAGATCGCGCGGGAGACCGCGGGCGACCGCCCGATCCCGAGCTGGCTGCAGGTGGTGGGGGAGCGCCAGCGCATCCTGATCCACCAGCTGCCCGAGCGGGCGCAGATCGACGTGCCGCTCACCGAGCAGCTGATCGTCGAGTTCTACTCGAAGTAAGAACCCCTGCACCAAGCCGGTGCAGGTCTTAACGGCATCAAATAGCGGGTGCCGAGAAGGAGAAGAAGAAACACCATGCTGATCTCTCAGCGACCCACACTGTCGGAGGAAATCCTCACCGACAGCCGCTCCCAGTTCGTCATCGAGCCCCTGGAGCCGGGATTCGGTTACACCCTGGGCAATTCGCTGCGCCGGACGCTGCTGTCGTCGATTCCCGGCGCGGCCGTCACCAGCATTCGCATCGACGGCGTGCTGCACGAGTTCACCACCGTCGCCGGGGTGAAGGAAGACGTCACCGCGATCATCCTGAACCTCAAGGGCCTGGTCGTGTCCTCGGAGGAGGACGAGCCGGTCACCATGTACCTGCGCAAGCAGGGCCCGGGCGCGGTCACCGCGGGTGACATCGTGCCGCCCGCCGGTGTCACGGTGCACAACCCCGACATGCACATCGCGACGCTGAACGACAAGGGCAAGCTCGAGGTCGAGCTCGTCGTCGAGCGTGGCCGCGGCTACGTCCCGGCGGTGCAGAACCGGGCCTCCGGTGCCGAAATCGGCCGTATCCCGGTCGATTCCATCTATTCGCCGGTGCTCAAGGTGACCTACAAGGTCGACGCGACCCGTGTCGAGCAGCGCACCGACTTCGACAAGCTGATCCTGGACGTGGAGACCAAGAGCTCGATCAGCCCGCGCGACGCGCTGGCGTCGGCCGGTAAGACCCTGGTCGAATTGTTCGGTCTGGCACGCGAACTCAACGTCGAGGCCGAGGGCATCGAGATCGGGCCGTCGCCGGCCGAGGCCGACCACATCGCCTCGTTCGCGCTGCCGATCGACGACCTGGACCTCACGGTGCGGTCGTACAACTGCCTCAAGCGCGAGGGTGTGCACACCGTCGGCGAGCTGGTGAGCCGCACCGAGTCCGACCTGCTCGACATCCGCAACTTCGGTCAGAAGTCCATCGACGAGGTGAAGGTCAAGCTGCACCAGCTCGGTCTGTCGCTCAAGGACAGCCCGTCCAGCTTCGACCCGTCGCAGGTCGCAGGCTACGACGTCGCCACGGGCACCTGGTCCACCGAGGGCGCCTACGACGACCAGGACTACGCGGAAACCGAACAGCTCTAACTTCTTTGAGAATCTAGACAGGAGCGTCAGCAATGCCCAAGCCCACCAAGGGCCCCCGCCTCGGCGGGTCGTCTTCGCACCAGAAGGCCCTTCTGGCCAACCTGGCCACGTCGCTGTTCGAGCACGGCCGGATCAAGACGACCGAGCCGAAGGCGCGCGCGCTGCGGCCGTACGCGGAAAAGCTGATCACGCATGCGAAAAAGGGCACGCTGCACAACCGTCGAGAGGTTCTCAAGAAGATCCGCGACAAGGACATCGTGCACGCCTTGTTCGCGGAGATCGGGCCGTTCTTCGCCGACCGCAACGGCGGCTACACCCGCATCATCAAGGTCGAGCCGCGCAAGGGCGACAACGCCCCGATGGCGGTGATCGAGCTGGTGCGGGAGAAGACGGTGACGTCGGAGGCCGACCGGGCGCGTCGGGTGAAGGCTTCCAAGAAGTCTGACGCGCCCGTGGCGGCAGCGGCGGCACCTCAGGCGGCGGTCGAGCCTGAGGAAGCCGTCGGCCCGACGGCCGAAGAGGTGACCGAGCCGGCCGAGGCCAGCGAGGCCACGGAGACCAACGAGGCCGAGGCTCCCGAGGCTCCCGAGGCCCCCGCCGACGAGCCCGAAGGTGCTACCGAGGATTAGCGAGGTCGTCCGTCTACGGCTTGACATCGCCTACGACGGAACCGAATTCGCGGGCTGGGCTCCTCAGTCCGGCCAGCGCACCGTCGCCGGAGTGCTCGACGAGGCTCTGACGATCGTCTTTCGCACGCCGATGCGGCTGCGGGCCGCCGGGCGCACCGACGCGGGCGTACACGCCACCGGGCAGGTGGCGCACGTCGACGTGCCGGTCGATGCCTTGGCAAATGCCCATTCCCGGTCGCCACGCCCCGGCGATCCGGAGTTCCTGCCGCTGGTGCGCCGGCTCGGCCGGTTTCTCCCCGACGACGTCCGGGTGCTCGACATCGTCCGCGCGCCAGCGGGTTTCGACGCCCGGTTCTCGGCGCTGCGGCGTCATTACGTGTACCGGCTGTCGACGGCGCCCTACGGTGTGCAGCCGCAGCAGGCCCGCTACATCACCGCCTGGCCCCGCGCCCTGGATGTCGACGCGATGGCCGCCGCGTCGCGAGACCTGCTGGGGCTGCACGACTTTGCGGGGTTCTGCCGTCATCGCGAGAACGCCACCACCATCCGCGACCTGCAGCGCCTGGACTGGAAGCGCGACGGCGACCTGATCACGGCGCACGTCACCGCCGACGCGTTCTGCTGGTCGATGGTGCGCTCGTTGGTGGGGGCGCTACTGGCCGTGGGCGAGCACCGGCGTCCGGTGTTGTGGTGCCGGGAATTGCTCACCGCCACAAGCCGTTCCAGCGACTTCGCGGCCGCGCCGCCGCACGGGCTGACGCTGGTGAGCGTCGACTATCCGCCCGATGATCAACTGGAGGCGCGCAACCTGGTCACCCGGGGTCTGCGGTCGCGCTAAACCTTGCTCGCGACGAAACTCGCGGCCTTGTTGGTCAATCCGGGCACGTAGCTCAGGTGGGATGCCCACTGGTTGCCGCCCGAGCAGATCGGGTCGCCCGGGTTGCACAGGTCGATGGTCTTGCCGCCGAATTCCGGGGTCAGGGCGCTCATCAGCCCGCCCGCCCGGCCGGACGGATTCCCGAACAGGGCGACGGCGGCGACGTGATCGGCGGCCGCGGCCGGCAGCGGCTGCCGGAAGCCGAGGCCGGGTAGCGGTGCGGCCGTGACGATGTCGATGACCGCGGCGCCCTGGGAGTACCCGCCGAGCACCAGCTTGGTGTTGGGGCAGTTGCCGGCCATCTGCTGGATGTGGTTGCTGGCGTCGTTGGCGCCGTCCGCGGCGGCCAGAAAGTCTTTGTTGGCGGGGTAGTTCACCCCGTATGTGCCAACGCTTTTGCCGGTCTGCTGGCGCAGCGAGTTGACGAAGGCGCCGCCGACCTTTCCGACACCGGGCGGCTCGTCGGTGCCGCGGGCGAAGACCACCTCAACGCCGGGGCAGGAGGCCAGGGCGCGCGGAAGCAGTTGGGGAGCAACCAATAACGTGGCGCCCGCGAGCAGCCCGGCGCCCAGCGTCAACGGAATAAGCCGCACCCCACGATGTTAGGGGCGCGTTGGTCGCGGGCCGGTAACGATTTAGACGAGAGGAGCTTGCGGAGACACCGTGCTCGGCGCGGCCGGCGCGTCGGCGCGGGCGAGGGACCGGTTCCGCCGTGGATCGAGGGGGGCGACCCGGGCGGTGTCTGCCCGTACCCCGGTGACGGCTGGCCGGACCCGGGCTGCAGCGGGCCGGGGCCCTGCGGCGGCCCGTAGCCGGGAACCGACTGGCCGGTGCCGGCCAACAGCTTGTTGGCGACGAACGCGGCGGCCTGGGTGGTGTAGACGGGGACGTAGCCCTCGGTGTGCCCGCTCCACTCGTTACCCGGGCCCGCGTGGCAGATCGGGTCGTTGGGGTTGCACAGGTCGATCGCCTTGGAGCCCAGCATCGCGCTCTGGGTGGGCAGCGTGCCGCCGGCGCGGTCGGCGACGTCGCCGAAGGTGGCGACGGCCGCGATGTTGTTGGCGTATTGCGGCGGGAGCGAGTTGCCCCAGTTGATGCCGCCGATGGGGACGCCGGCCACGATGTCCATCACCGACGCGCCCTGCGAGTAGCCGCCCAGCACGATCTTCGTGTTGGGGCACTTTTCCACGCTCTTCTTGACGCGGTCGATGGTGTCGTTGGCGCCGTCACCGCCGTGCAGCTGCAGCTTGCTGGCGGCGTAGTTCACCCCGTAGGGCAGGATGTTCAGGCCGCCGGTCTGCTGGCGCAGGGAGTCCACGAAGGCGTCGCCGACCCGGCCCAGGCCGGGTGGCTCGTTGGTGCCGCGGGCGAAGATGACCTCCACGTCCGGACAGTCATCGGCTTTAGCGATCGGCGCCGCGGCGGGGGATAGCACCAGGCCAGAAGCAGTGACCAGTGCAGAGGCCCCGAGCCCGACGCAGCGACCTATGCGGTGAAATTTCACGCCGTTACTTTACCCACCCTAAGCGGGGTTCGAAACTTCGCTGACCTGTGGATCAATTAAGCGGCCCCGCGGTCGGCCGCTCTACCGTGTGCACAACGAGTACGCAGGGTAGGGGGATGAGTGCCGCGTCAGCCGACCACGTGGCTGCACGTCAGCGGTTACCGATTCCTGCTGCGTCGCGTCGAGTGCGCGTTGCTGGGCGGGAATATCGACACCTTCGGCGCCCGCTCGCGTGCGCAAACGGCGGCGCTGACGATCGGGTGCGTGCTCGCGGCGATCGTGGTCGCGGGAGCTGCGCTCGTTGCTTTGCTACGGCCACGGGTGGCGCTGGACGGCGCCCAACTGGTGATGGGGCGAGAATCCGGAGCGCTGTATGTGCGGGTGGGCGATACCTGGCACCCGGTGCTGAACCTGGCGTCGGCGCGGTTGATCGCGGCGACGGCGGCCAACCCGCAGCCGGTGCCCGAAGCAGACCTGGCCCGCGCCAAACGCGGGCCGCTGCTGGGCATCCCGGGTGCGCCGCAGTTTATTGGCGAGCCGTTGCAGGCGGACGAATCGGCCTGGACGATCTGCGATACGGACGGCGACGGCGCGACGGCGGTCGTCCTCGGCCGGACCGACGACGCGACGGCCCGTCGCCTGAGTTCCGGGCAGGCCGCCCTGGTCGCGTCCGGCCCGGGTTCGCCCGCCTATCTCCTCTACGACGGCGAGCGGGCCGTGGTGGATGTCGCCGACGCCACGGTGCTGCGCGCGCTCCGGCTGGAGGGGCGCGCACCGCGACTCGTCTCGCAATCGTTGCTGAACGCCATCCCCGAGGCGCCGCCGATCAGGGCACCCCGGATCCGCGGCGCCGGCGAAAAGGCGAACGCGCTACCCGGATTCGCGGTGGGTAGTGTGGTGCGCATCACACGCGCCGGGGGTGATGAGTATTACGCGGTGCTCGCCGCCGGGGTCCAGCGCATCGGACAGGTGGCCGCCGATCTCCTGCGCTTCGGCAACTCCCAGGGCACCGCGACTGCGGTCGCAGTGGCGCCCGATGCGATCCGCGCCGCTCCGATCGTCGACTCGCTGCCGGTGGCCGGCTTCCCCGACCGGGCGCCGACACTGGACGACGGCAGCACGTTGTGCGTCTCGTGGCAGGCTGCGCCATCCGGCCAATCCGGTGTCACGTTTCTGGCCGGCAGTCGGCTGCCGCTGCCGGCCGGTCAGGCGCCGGTGACCTTGTCGCAGGCCGACGGCCACGGCCCCGCGCTGGACGCCGTGTACGTGCCGCCCGGCCGCAGTGCCTACGTGCGAGTCGGCACGCGCTACCTGGTCACCGACACCGGAGTGCGGTTCGCGATCCATGACGACAACGCCGCACATGACCTCGGGCTACCGGCGGCGAACCCGGCGCCGTGGCCGGTCCTGGCGGCGCTTCCGGCCGGACCGGAGCTGAGCAGGGAGAAGGCGTCACTCGCCCGCGACTCCGTCGCGGGGACCCCGTAGTCGGCCCCTGGCCACACCGGCGGCCAGCGCGATCCCCAGCGCGGCAAGGCAGATGGCGACGCCGCGCAATGCGGTATTCCGCGCGACGGCGTTCGGCGGTGCGGCCGGCGGCGGCGCGGCGATCGGCGCGGGCGCGGGTGTCGACGTAATCCCGGGCGGACCGGCGTCGGTGCTGACCGCCGCCAGCGCGTCGATGGTGCCGTTGCCGACCAACGGATCCCAACCGGCGGGTGGGTGATGCGCTGTCGACTCGATGCGCTGCATCACCTGCCGCGCGGTCAACGCCGGGAACCGGGCCCGGATCAGTGCGGCCAGCCCACTGACCACCGGCGCGGCATAACTGGTGCCGGACACCGGTTCCGAGCCGAGCGGTGTCACCGCCTCGCCGGGGGCGGCGACGTCCACCCAGGGGCCGGCGAGGGTGAATGCCGACGGTGCCCCTTCGGGATTCACCGAACCGACGGTCAGCACGTAGTCGTCGTACCACGCCGGACTGACCGCGACCGTGACGGTCTCCCAGGTGGCATCCGAGCGCTGGGCTGGGCACTGCGCGGCGCCGCCGGTGTTGCCCGCGGCGGCCACGATGACGGCATTCTTGACGTCGACGGCGTAGGCCAGTGCGGCGCCCAGCGCGCGGTCATCGGGCGCCGACGCGACCGGAACGCAGGCAACCGAGGAGATGTTGATCACCGACGCGCCAAGATCGGCGGCCGTGCGCACGGCTTTCGCCATGGTGTCGACGTCGCCGACGCCGACGCGGGACCGATCGCTGGCGGGGGAGAACTTCGCGCTGGACTGGCGAATGCTGATCAAGGTCGCTTCGGGCGCTATCCCGTTGAAGCTCGCATCCGCTGCGGCAGCGATGATTCCGGCTACCAGGGTGCCGTGCGCGTCGCAATCCTGGGTGCCGTCGCCGCTGGACACATAGTCACCGCCCGGCACCACATCGGGTAGCAGGCGGTGCCGCGAAACGCCGGTGTCGATGACCGCGACCCGTTGTCCGGCGCCACGGGTGAGCTGCCAGGCCCGCGACAGGTCGAGGAGGTCCGTCAGCCGGTCAGGCGCCGATCCCGTCGTCATCGTCGCGCAAACCTCGCGTTGCACCGTCGGCCACGGTGGCGCGGGCCGCACCGGCTTTGGTAACCACTTGTCGTCGATCTGCGGCGGCGAAACCGCTTGCGCCGGCGGCGTTCCAAGCAGTGACGCCGACGCCAGCGCCGAAACCGACAGGAGGCGAGCGACGCGCGACGTCCTCACTGGAGATTCAATCCCCGGACGGCGCCATAGAGTCCACATATCCAGCACGTCAGCGGGACCATCGCAACCAGCGCCAGCCACTCCAGCGCCTCGACGCTTCGCCGTGCCAGGGGCGGAAGCGATATTGCCGGAGCGACGAAGCCGAGATACATCGCCGCGGCGACCAGCGATGCCGTCGCCGCGGCGACCCACGGCCCGTGCCCGGGTGTGCTCAAGGTGGCGACACCGAAGGTCGTTCCCACGACGCCGATTCCGGCAAGGACGAACGCCAGCATCCTTCTGCTGTCGCTGGAACGCGCACGCAGCAGTAACAAGGCGCCGGTGATGCTGCCGAACGCCATGCACGACAGGCGCGGTGCGCCGGCCAGGACGGTGACGACGGCACCGATGGCCGCTGATGACGAAAACCCGGCAAGCAGGCTCGACAACCAGGCGTCGGCGCGGATCGCTTGCGTCGCCAGGGAGGCCCCGCTCGGCTCGGTCGCGTCCATCTCCGGCGTGGACGGCAGCCGGGGTGATAACCCCGCCAACACGATCGACACCCGCGCCGCCGCCCCAAGCAGGCCGAGCGATACCAGCGCCGATGCCGCGCCGATCGCGTGCGGCGGGGCGGCGGTGATCACGCCCACCAATGCGGCCACGGCGACGACCGTCGCGACGCATGACACGGCCGTCAGTGTGACCGCGCCGCAGCCCGACGCCCGCATCGCCAATACACAGGTGACGGCCGCCGCCGTCGCGGCCAGCAATACATGGCAGACACCCGGGTGGCCGGGCACCACCAGAAAACCGGCAACCGCCGCGAACGCGGTGGCGATCGCGTTCAGGGCCAGCCCGGCGACCGCATCTCGATAGGCCCGGTGCGCAACCACCGCGGACAGCAGGGCGACCAGGCCCGCGCCCGCCGCCACGCCCACGGAGGTGTGGGCCTGGCGGTCGACGTTGGCGCTGAGGGCGTTTCGGGCCAGCGCCAGCACGCCGATGGCGGTCAGGCAGCTCGCCGCCATCGCACCGGTGAGCCGGGTCGCTAGTCGGCGCCGGGCGTCCGTCCACGGTTCGGGAGCCGCCGCCAGCGTCTCCGACACGGCCTCCGCGACGTCGTGGTGACGGGGGGCGGGTGGCGGGGTCGACGGCTGGCTCAGTAACAGGACGGCGCCATCGCCAACGCCGCTTTGCGCCAACGTCTTCGACGGGTCCAGTGCGGAGGAGCCGGGGAGAGACAGGTGGTAGCGCTTCGCGGTCAGACCGTCGTCGACGTCGCGGACCTTCAAAAGGTCGACGATCGACGGGGTCAGTACGGCGACGGGAATCTCGGCCGGTAGGGCCAGGTCGGCTACGGCGGTGCCGGAATGGATTGACACACGGCGCAGCCCCGGATCGGTCGCAGGCAACGTGACCCCTTCGGTCGGATTGCTGCGAACATAGCCAGTTTTCGGTCGCCGGATATGCGGCTGTCCACAGGTGAGTTGTCGGCGATTTCAGTGCTGCCTACGGTCGTCGAACGGGGAGGGACGAACGAGATGACCCAAGGGTTGGTGCCCGCGACGCGACGGCCGCCGCCGGCGGTCGCGACCGCGGACCTCGTCGTCGAGGCGCCGCCCGAGCCGGCGCCGGGAGGGCCCGGTTTACTGCCCCGCCTGCTGCCGGCCGTGCTGGCCGTCGCCGGAATGGGGATCATGGCGGCGGCATTGACGTCACGGTCGGGCGGCACCCGCGCCCCCATTCTCCTGGCCTTCCCGATCATGATGCTGGCCTCGACGGTGGTGACAGCCCTCTCCGGGCGCGCCCGCCGACAGGGCGGCGGCATCGACGCCGATCGCCTCCGCTACCTCGGATACCTGAGTCGGCTGCGCAACACCGTCACCGAAACGGCTGCCGCACAGCGTTCCTTGCTGACGTGGAGTCACCCCGACCCCGACACGCTGTGGACATTGATCGGCGGCCCCCGAATGTGGGAGCGGCGAGCGACCGACCCCGACTTCTGCCTTGTCCGAGTCGGCACCGGGGCTCAGCCGCTCGCCACCCGTTTGGTAGCCCCGCAGAATAGCGAACCTTGCGACCCGGTCACCGCCACCGCCTTGCATAGCTTCATGCGCACGCATTCGACCATCGTCGCGCCGATCGCCATCGGCTTGCGCGGAAGTCCGCGGGTGACGATCGACGGCGATGCGAACGCGGCTCGCGGGACGCTGCGTGCGATGATCTGCCAACTCGCCGTCCTGCACCCTCCCGATCAGTTGCTGATCGTCGCCGCGGTCAGCGACCGAAACCTTCGGCAGTGGGATTGGCTGAAATGGTTGCCGCACAACCAACACCCGACCGCGGCCGATGGGGTGGGTCCGGTGCGGATGGTGTACGGCAGCGTGGGGGAGGCGCAACACGCGCTCGCCGGTGCGCGGTCGGCGCACGCGGTGGTGGTCGCCGACCTGGACGAGAACGTCGACGGGTTCGCGGGGGCGACCGTTGTCGAAGTCGGCAGCGGCCGCGACGGCGCACCGGTGACGCTGAGCAGTCCGGGCGAAACTCAGACGTTGCCGGGCCCCGACCGGATGGACCCCGTGGACGCGATGGTATGTGCCCGCCGGTTGGCGAGGTACCGGGTCGGCACGGCTTCCCGCGGCGGCGACGGCCCGGAGTGGCGGAGCCTGGTGGGGGTCGACGACGTGGACCGGTTCGATCCGATCGCGTTGTGGCACAGCCAAGATCACCGCGACCGGCTCTGCGTCCCGATCGGAACCGGGGTTGACGGCGCGCGATTGGAGCTGGATATCAAAGAGGCCGCCGAAAAAGGCATGGGCCCACATGGGCTCTGCGTCGGCGCCACGGGGTCGGGCAAGTCGGAACTACTGCGCACGATCGCACTGGGCATGATGGCGCGCAACTCTCCCGAGGTGCTCAATCTGCTTCTCATCGACTTCAAAGGCGGCGCAACATTTCTCGATTACACGCGGGCTCCGCACGTGGCCGCGGTCATCACGAATCTCGCCGACGAGGCACCCCTGGTAGCCCGGATGCGTGACGCCTTGGCCGGTGAAATGAACCGCCGGCAAGAGCTGTTGCGGGCGTCGGGCTGCGTCAGCGCCGCAGCGTACGAACGTGCACGCCGGACCGGTGCCGCATCGACGGCCCTGCCCACCTTGTTCATCATCGTTGACGAGTTTTCCGAGCTGCTCAGCCAACATCCGGATTTCACCGACATGTTCGTGGCGATCGGGCGGCTCGGGCGGTCGTTGGGCATGCACCTGCTGCTGGCCAGCCAACGGCTGGACGAGGGTCGGCTGCGCGGACTCGACGCGCACCTGTCTTATCGAATCTGCCTGAAAACCCTGTCGGCCGCCGAATCACGCGCGGTGCTGGGAACACTCGATGCCCATCAACTGCCGAATATCCCCGGGGCGGGTTACCTGCGCACGAGCGACGGAGAACTGACCCGCTTTCGCGCCGCATACGTTTCGGGGCCCGCGCCGGCCGGCACGCCGGCCGTTGTGCCCGCGGCCGCGCCCTCCGTGCAGCCGTTCGAGACTCGGAGAATCGGCGCGATCGCCCATGCGGTCGAGACCGGCGGGTCGTCCGAGCGGACGGCCCTGCGCGCGGTCCTGGACCGGCTGTGCGGGCACGGACCGCCCGCGCACCAAGTCTGGCTGCCACCGCTGGGCCCGGCACCCGCGCTGCACACCCTGCTTCGCGATGCCGTCCCCAAGCCGGTTGCCCTGACGGTTCCCCTCGGCATCGTTGACCGGCCCTTCGAGCAGCGCCGAACACCGCTGGTGGTCGACTTGCGTGGAGCCGCAGGCAATGTGGCGGTCGTCGGCGCGCCCCAATCGGGCAAGTCGACCGCGCTGCGCACACTGATCATGGCGTTGGCGGCCACTCACGACCCGGGGCAGGTGCAGTTCTACTGCCTGGACTTCGGCGGCGGAACGCTGGCATCAACGCGGAGAGTGCCGCATGTGGGTGCGGTCGCCGGCAGGGCCGAACCGCGACTCGTCGACCGTATCGTGGCCGAATGCGAGTCGGTTATCCGTTCGCGCGAGGCCACTTTCAGTGACCACGGGGTCGGTTCGATCGCCGAATACCGCCAGCTACGGGCGCAGCGCGGGGCACCTGACACCGATCCGTTCGGGGACGTCTTCCTCGTCGTCGACGGCTGGGCGAGCCTGCGTCAGGAATTCGACGCGCTGGAGGCGTCGATCACCGCCGTTGCGAACCAGGGGCTTTCGTTCGGCGTGCACGTGGTGTTGTCGGCGTCGCGGTGGGCCGAGATCAGGCCGGCACTGCGGGACCAGATCGGCACACGCATCGAGCTGCGGTTGGGTGATCCCGCCGATTCCGAACTGGACCGTAAAGCGGCGCGACACGTGCCCCGGGGCAAACCGGGCCGCGGTCTTTCCGACGACGGGTCGCACATGATGATCGCCTTACCACTGGCCGAGATTCGTCCCGCTGAATCGGTGGCGCCGCCAATACCGTTGCTGCCCAAGTTGGTAGAGCGTCACACCGTCGTACACCGTGCGGGCGCCGAGCGCGGTGACCGTATCCTCCTGGGTGTCGACGAGCGTCGACTGCAGCCGGTGACGTGCGATTTCGACGAACAGGCCCATCTTCTGGTGCTCGGAGACAATCAGTGCGGCAAGACCGCGACGCTGCGCACACTGTGCCGCGAGATCGTCCGGACGAAGACCCACGCGCAGGCCCACCTCATGATCGTCGATTTTCGTCGCTCGCTGCTCGGCGTCGTCGAGTCGGAGCACCTCGGCGGCTATGCCATGTCGCCGGGCGCGCTGGCTGCAATGCTGCCAGATTTGCTTGATCTGTTGCGGCGGCGAATGCCCCCGGCCGACGCGAGCCAGGCGCAGCTGCGAGCCGGGTCCTGGTGGTCTGGGCCCGATATCTACGTCATCGTCGATGATTACGATCTGGTCGCCGGCCCGGCCGGCAACCCGCTGGCCCCGATCGCCGAATACCTTCCGTACGCAACGGATCTGGGCCTGCATCTGGTCATAGCGCGGCGTAGCGCCGGGGCCGAGCGCGCGTTGTTCGAGCCCCTGCTGGCTGGCTTGCGTGACCTCGGCTGCATGAGACTGATGATGAGCCGATGTCCCGGCGAGGACGTGCCGTTCGGCTCCCGTCGCCCCGCGGGGTTGCCGCCCGGCCGCGGTGTCCTGCTCACCCGCGCGGGCGGCGAACAGCTCGTCCAGGTGGCCTGGACCGCGCCGTGAGTGCACATCGCGCCGTTATCGAAGCCGGTCCGGGGGCGATCCGCCGATTATGTTGCGGGACAGGAACGGTCACCGACGACGAGGCGTCCGAAATCATCGGGGCGGCGCTGGGCGCGATAGACGATCGGGTGGCGTTGGTCGGCGAACGCCCGGTTGACGTTGCTTCGCTGTGGAGTGACGCCCTGCGGTCGGTGGCCTGTCCACGTGGCATGGACATGGCCGTGGTGCATCCGTCCTGGTGGTCGTCGTCGCGGGTCGAGAAGGTGAGCGCGGCAGCGGCCACCGTGTCCGATGGCGTGCTGGTGTGGCCCCGGGCGTGGTTGCTGAGGCGGGCTGCCGGTGCCGATGCGGAAGCGACGGTCGTCGTGGAGATCACCGAGCGGATGGTGGTGATCGGTGGTGCCGAAGTTGTCGCGATACCGCGCAGGCCCCATCCGCATCCCGTCGCCGACGAGGCGGCGGCCGCTGTCGCGGGCATGCCCGCGGCCGTCGTGCTCATCGACACGCCGAGCACGGTCACCGGGGCGTCGACCCTCGCGGCATCGATCGCTGACGCGGCGCGCGGTAACGGGCAGACGGTGGTGCGAATCGACGACGCCCGGTTGGCCCGGTTGGCCCGATCGGCGGCGTCCGATCGTGATGAGGCGGGTGAGCCACGCGATCGTGTCCGATCTCGCGCGCGGGCGCTCAGCGGCCTCGCCGCGGCCACCATCGCGCTGGCCGCGGCGGCCCCCGCCGTGATCACCGCGGACCGGCACGGCAGGGTGACCCCGCCGCCGGTAGAAGCCGCGCCCACAGCCGTCCTGGTGGAAGGGCGGGTGGCAGTGACGGTGCCCGCGGATTGGCCCGCGCAACGGGTGGTCGCCGGGCCAGGGTCGGCGCGACTGCAGGTCACCTCGCCATCCGATCCCGAAGTGGCGTTGCACGTCACCCAATCGCCGGTGGCCGGCGACACGCTGAGTGGCACCGCTGAGCGGTTGAAACGGGCGATCGATGCGGAACCCGCCGGAGCGTTTGTCGACTTCAACCCCTCCGGGATTAGCGCCGGCAGGCCGGCGGTGACGTACCGCGAAGTCCGCGCCGGCCATCACGTGCGGTGGACGGTGCTGCTGGACGGGCCGGTGCGGATCAGCCTCGGATGCCAGAGCCGGCCCGATAAGGAAGAGGCCGTCCGCGCTGTCTGCGAGCAGGCGGTGCGGTCCGCGCACGCGATCGGATGAAGCCGGAATCGGGTGGAACCAGATGAGCCGAGGCGGGGTCGAACTCAGTATGGATGCGCCGAACGCACTGAGCACCGACTTCGACCTGATGCGGTCGGTCGCGGGCACCACGGACGCCCGCAATGAGGAAATCCGGGTCATGCTGCAGGCATTCATCGGTCGCATGAGCGGAGTGCCGCCCTCGGTGTGGGGTGGGGTTGCGGCTGCGCGGTTCAAAGACGTGGTGGATCGCTGGAACGCCGAGTCGTTACGGCTCTACCACGTCCTGCACGCGATCGGCGAGACCATTCGGCACAACGCGGCCACTCTGCAGGAGGCCGGCCACGACCACGCAACCCACATCGCCGCCGCCGGCGGGAACCTGTGATCGAGAGGATCATCCGTGGAATCGGTGCTGTCCTACAACTTCGGAGAAATCGAGTATTCGGTGCGCCAGGAAATCCACACCACATCGGCCCGGTTCAACGCGGCGCTGGATGAACTGAGGTCGCAGATCGCCCCGTTGCACCAGCTCTGGACCCGTGAGGCGGCGGCCGCGTACCAGGTTGAGCAGCAGAAATGGCACCAGGCGGCGACCGCTCTCAACGAGATCCTGGTCGATCTCGGAAACGCGGTGCGTGACGGCGCCGAAGAGGTGGCGAACGCCGATCGGCGGGCGGCCGGCGTCTGGGGACGGTAGCCGCGCCCCTCGACGTCTGTGTGGTCCCGGTGGAGGAGAGCCGTCGGGACCACACAGTCATTTTGACCTGCGGGGACGCGCATCGGTAAGCTGCTCGGTTGGCGTGCGGTACGCCGGGGCCTCGGGTCAATGTCGGTCGCCGAGATCAAACCCCACCGCGAACGCCTGACCGGCACCCGGCTCGACCCGGGACCCACCTCGAGAAGAAGAAGGTAAGCGCTGTGCCCACCTACGCGCCAAAGGCGGGTGACACCACGCGGTCGTGGTACGTCATCGACGCCACGGACGTGGTGCTTGGCCGCCTCGCCGTCGCGGCAGCCACCCTGCTGCGCGGCAAGCACAAGCCGACGTTCGCCCCCAATGTCGATGGCGGTGACTTCGTCATCGTCATCAACGCCGACAAGGTCGCCCTCAGCGGCGACAAACTGCAGAGCAAGCTGGCTTACCGCCACTCGGGGTATCCCGGCGGCCTGCACTCGCGCACGACCGGCGAGCTGATGGAGAAGCACCCCGACCGCGTCGTCGAAAAGGCGATCGTCGGCATGCTGCCCAAGAACAAGCTCAGCGGTCAGATCCAGCGCAAACTTCACGTCTACGCCGGCCCGGAGCACCCACACGCCGCTCAGCAGCCGGTTCCGTACGAGATCAAGCAGGTGGCCCAGTGACCGAAACAACCGAGGCCCTGGACACCACGGCCACCCCGGAAGCGCCGGAAGTACCGGCCGAGGCGCCCGCGCCCGCTGCCGCCGAGTCCTTCGTCTTCGACCGGCCCATCCAGACCGTCGGCCGCCGCAAGGAGGCCGTGGTGCGGGTGCGCCTGGTGCCCGGCACCGGCAAGTTCGACCTCAACGGTCGCAGCCTGGAGGACTACTTCCCCAACAAGGTGCACCAGCAGCTCATCAAGGCTGCGCTGGTCACGGTTGACCGGGTGGAAAACTTCGACATCTTCGCCCTCCTGCACGGCGGCGGCCCGTCGGGTCAGGCCGGTGCGCTGCGCCTGGGCATCGCGCGGGCGCTGATCGTGGCCTTTCCCGGGGACCGGCCCGCGCTGAAGAAGGCCGGCTTCCTCACTCGTGACCCGCGTGCCGTCGAGCGCAAGAAGTACGGCCTGAAGAAGGCCCGCAAGGCGCCTCAGTACAGCAAGCGCTGATCAACCATCACTTTCTGGCCGCAACGGGGCATCATCACGCGTTTCGTCGGCGTGTCTGCGCACAAACGCGCCCCGTTTCGGTCAGAAAAGAACGGGCACGTTAGGTGCTAGACCGTCAACTGTGAGAGGTTTGTCCGCATGGGTCGACTATTCGGCACCGACGGTGTCCGTGGGGTCGCCAACCGGGAGTTGACCGCCGAGCTGGCGCTGGCGCTGGGCGCCGCGGCCGCGCGGCACCTGGCGAGCTCCGGCCGACCGGGCCGGCGCGTCGCCGTGATCGGGCGCGACCCCCGGGCCAGCGGCGAAATGCTGGAAGCCGCGGTGATCGCCGGGCTGACCAGCCAGGGCGTCGACGCGCTGCGGGTCGGGGTGCTGCCCACCCCCGCGGTGGCCTACCTGACCGGCGCTTATGACGCCGACTTCGGCGTGATGATCTCGGCGTCGCACAACCCGATGCCCGACAACGGCATCAAGATCTTCGGCCCCGGCGGCCGCAAGCTCGACGACGACACCGAGGAACGGATCGAGGCGCTGGTCTCCGATATCGCCGCCGAACCCGGGTTGCGCCCGGTCGGCGTCGGGATCGGTCGCGTCATCGACGCCGAGGATGCGGCCGACCGCTACCTGCGCCACCTGAGCAAGGCCAGCACGCTGCGGCTCGACGGACTGACCGTGGTGGTCGACTGCGCGCACGGCGCGGCCTCGTCGGTGGCCCCGCGCGCCTACCGCGGGGCCGGCGCGCGGGTCATCGCGATCAACGCCGACCCCAACGGCCTCAACATCAACGAAAACTGCGGCTCCACCCACCTGGATTCGCTGCGTTCCGCGGTCATCGCGCACCGGGCCGACCTCGGCCTGGCCCACGATGGCGACGCCGACCGGTGCCTGGCCGTCGACGCCAACGGCGAACTCGTCGACGGCGACGCGATCATGGTCGTGCTCGCGCTGGCCATGCGCGAGGCCGGCGAGCTGGCCTCCGACACGCTGGTGGCCACCGTGATGAGCAACCTCGGGCTGCACCTGGCGATGCGCTCCGCCGGGATCGCCGTGCGCACCACCGGTGTCGGTGACCGCTACGTCCTCGAGGAACTGCGGGCCGGCGAGTACAGCCTGGGTGGCGAGCAGTCCGGCCACATCGTGATGCCCGCGCTGGGCTCCACCGGAGACGGCATCGTCACCGGGCTGCGACTGATGACGCGGATGGTGCAGACCGGCTCGTCACTGACCGAGCTCGCCGCGCCGATGCAAACGCTGCCGCAGGTGCTGATCAACGTCCACGTTGCCGACAAGGACACCGCCGCCGCCGCGCCCGCGGTGCGCACCGCGATCGACGACGCCGAGGCCGAACTCGGCGACACCGGCCGAATCCTGTTGCGTCCCTCCGGGACCGAGCCCCTCATCCGGGTCATGGTGGAAGCGCCCGAGGCCGACATCGCCCAGCGCGTCGCGAACCGGGTCGCCGAGGCGGTCAGCTCCGCGCGCTGATCCGGTCGGAACCCGGGCGCGTCCCCGGGCGTCGGATTAGGTATGAGATTCGACAGGGGAGTACGACCGCCCACTGTGGCCCGTACCGAGATCGACGTCCCGGCGACGCACCGAGTCGCCGACCAATTCTGCGCCGCCGCCGACATCATCGACCGCGCCCTGAGCGATCAGCTGGGCAGGCTGGCTTTCGGCGGGGCCAGCGCCGGGCGGGCACACACCGCGCGCGGGGATGCGCTGCGCGTCGAGCTGGGGCGGTTGGCCGCCCAAGTGGCGCAGTGGTCGCGCGCGTCCGTCGAGATCGCCGCCGCCCTCCGAGCCAGCGCCGACCGCTACGCCGACGCCGAACTGTATGCCGCGGCACGGATCGCCTGATCGTGGCCGACCGGTTGGACGTCACCGAGCGCCTCGCCGAGGGGCTGCCCGCCATCGAACACACCCAGAGTTACGTGCGGGCCTGCCATGCCCTGGGCTACCAACATCCCGACCTGACGGCGCACCCCGCGCAGATCCGCGACTGGTACGTCACCGAAGAGGGCCTGGACCTGCGCGCCCTCGACCGCGACTGCGCCGAGTTGCGGGCGGCGGGCGAGGCGGTCATGGAACCGTTGCGGATGCAGCGCGCCCAGGTGGCCGAGCTGGCCGCGGCGTGGACCGGGCCGGGCGGGGACGCCGCGGTGCGGTTTGTGGAGCGCCACTGCGACGCCGCCAGCGCGGTGGCCACCGAACTGCGCGCGGCGGCGCAACGGTGCGAATCACTGCGCGACAACCTGTGGTACCTGGTCGACTCGAAGGTCGCGACCGCCATCGCCGTCGACGACCGCACGCAGGCGCAGCGGCCGGCGTGGTTGGCCGCCGCCGCCGCGGTCACGACCGGGGTGGGGGATCGGCAAGCCGCCGAAGAGGTGGTGCGCGAGCAGGTAATGCCCTACGTGGACAACGAGATCCGCAACGACTGGCTGACCACGATGCGCTCGACGCGCGACGGTGTGGCGACCTCCTACGACATGGTCACCGACCGGATGGCCGCCGCGCCGGCGGCGTGCTTTGAAGCCCCCGGTGATCTCGGACCCGGTTACCAACCGCTGCGGACGTCCCCGCCCAGCACACCGCCCGTCGCGGTCACGCCCGCTGCCGTAACCCCAAGCCCGCCGGTGGATCCGGCGCCAACCGCGACGACGCTCGCGCCGGCTGCCGGTCCCCGCCACGCCGCAACCGGACTGGGGAACCGCGCTCGGTGACGCCGCCGGCATGCCGGCGGGCGATCTGGGCGGTGGACTCGGCGGCGGCGGCGAAGGCCTCCTCGGGTTGGCCAGCCGGATCGTCGACGCGGTCGGTGGTCTGCTCGGCTCGGCGGGCGACGGGCTGGGCGCTGCCGATCCCGGCGACGACGGAGACGCCCTCGACGAGGACCCCTTTGAGGCCGACGACACGGACGGTGAGCCCGCTGACGACGCGGACGGCGAGCCCGCGAAGACGGACGACGTCGAGGACACCGGAGAGGCCAAGCCCGACGCGGCGGCTCAACCGGTCGACGCGCCGGTGCCTGCGGACGCGCCGCCACCACCGGCGGCCGCGCCGGTCGACGCGCCCGCACCGGTTGCCGCTCCAGCGGCGGGCGAGCCGGCGCCGCCGACGACCGATGGGAAGACGCCCTGCGAGATCGCCGCGGACCAGCTGCCGCAGGCGGGGCAGTGACGGCTCAGGCCGGGCGCAGCTGCAGCACTTCCTCGACGTAGCGCACGGATTCGGCGCGGTCGGTGGCCAACGGGCTGAGCAACAGCGTCGTCACGCCGGCCTCGGCGAAGGCGGCCAGGCGTTCGGCGACGTAACCGCGCGGGCCGACAAGCGACATGCCGCGCACCAGTTCGTCGGGCACCGCGTCGATCGCCTCCTGCTTGCGGCCGGACAGGTACAGCTCCTGGATCCGGTCTGCCACCTCGCCGAACCCGTAACGCGTCGCCAGGGCGTGGTAGAAATTGCGGCCCTTGGCGCCCATCCCGCCGAGGTAGAGGCCCAGCTGCGGCTTGACCCACGCCAGCCGCTCGTCGACGTCGTCGCCGATGGCCACCGACGCGTGCACCATGACGTCCAGCGGCCCCAGCGCCGGGTCCCGCTTGGCGGCACCGGCCGCCAGCGCGTCGCCCCACACCGAGGCGGCCTTGTCCGGAAGGTAGAAGACGGGCTGCCAGCCTTCGGCGATCTCGGCGGTCAGCTCGACGTTCTTCGGGCCCAGCGCGGCGATGGTGATCGGAATGCGTTCGCGCACTGGGTGATTGATGAGCTGCAGGGACTTACCCAAACCCGTTCCGCGGTCGGCGGGCAACGGGATCTGGTAGTGCTTGCCGGCGTGCTGCAGCCGTTCCCGGCGCCACACCTTGCGGCAGATCTCCACGATCTCGCGGGTGCGGCCCAGCGGGGCGTCGAACTCCACGCCATGAAAGCCCTCGATCACCTGCGGTCCGGACGTGCCGATCCCCAGCCGGAAGCGCCCGTCCGAAACGAAGTCCAGCCCCGCGGCCGTCATCGCCAGCAGCGAGGGGGTGCGGATGTAGATGGGAAACACCCCCGAGGCCAACTCGACGGTGGTCGTCTTGGCGGCCAGATACCCGAGCTGGCTCACGGCGTCGAAGGCATACGCCTCGGCCACCACCGCGATGTCGATGCCGGCCTTCTCGAGTTCGACCACGCGGTCCACGGCCTGGTGAAAGCCGCCCGAATAATCCAGAGCGATCCCGATTCGCATCAACGACAGATACCACGACGGCACCCGCGCGCCGCGAGGGCTCGGGAACTTCAGCCCGCCGACGTGCCCGTCCAGTACTCCGCGAACCCTTGACCGTCGCCGGCCAGGCGCAGGATGTCGTTGCCGGTGAAGGACGCCGGCCCGTCCGGGCCGCGGCCCGTGCCGACCCAGCGGCCGGCGACCAGATCGCCCTCGGACAGGGGGCCCAGCTCGATGGCAAACGTCAAGTCCGCCATCATGTTTCGTGTTTCCTCGACGATCCGCTGGAGTTCCTCGGGGCCGGCCGGCCCACAGTTCGGTGATCCAGCGGTCGTACAACGCTTGCACGGTCGTCACGGTGGGCGATTACCCCGCTACCGCATCACTTCAACAGCGCGACGATCTTCTCTTCCAAGGCAACCGGGTGCGCCTCGGGATCCAGCGGATCCGTCTTCGGCAGGTGAACGTCCGGATCGGCGAAGTCGCGGTAGGTCTTTTCGCCACCCAGCGTGTAGAGGAGGTAGCCGGTCAGCAGCGCGCGCACCGTTCGCTGCGTGCGCCGGTGCGGGCTGGCCAGGCCGAACACCTTCGTCAACCGCCGGCCCTCCACCAGCCCGCCGGGCTGGGCCTTGCTGACGATGCGCAGCGTGGCCGCGTCCCACGCGCGCGACAACGCCAGCGCGTTCGAGGTCAGCGACTTCGGATCCCCCGGCGCGGTCAAGATGAGCCCCGGGAGCTTCAGGGTCGCGGCCGGGTCCTCGGCAGGGGGGCTGGTGACGGCGGGAAACAGCGCGGCCGCCGCGGCCAGCTTGTTCGGCATGCCGGCCGCGGCGAACACGGCGGCCGAGCCGCCGAAACCGTGCCCGACCACGCCGAGCTTGGCCGGATGCACGCTGATCTTGCCCGGTCCGAGCCGCACGCCCGACACGATGTCCAGCGCGGTGCCGAGGTCGAAGGCGAAGTTCAGGACGGAAGGGGCCAGGCCGCGCTCGGTGTCGGGAGCGCCGGCCACGATGCCCCACGACGCCAGGTGTTCGAGCAGGCCCGAATAGCGGGCGGCCTTGGTGAGCCAGTCGTGACCGAACGCGACCCCGGGCAGATTCAGCCCCGCCTCCGGGGTGTACACCACCCCCGGTAAACCGGCGAAGGCCAGGTCACCACGCAAAACCCGATGCGGGCCACGGCGGCTGAGGGCTGCGACGAGCTTGCGGGTGCGGGCCACGCGTCGACGTTAGCGCATCGCGGCTAGGCCCTGACCTCGATCATGCCCACCCGCCAGAGCACCGCATACATGTGGCGCAGCGGGATGCTCAGCAACCGGGCGGCCGCGTCGACCATTGGGTCGCCGCCGCCGATCGGCTCGCGGTGACGCCGCCGGGCCGCAGGCTTGGGCGCCGGAGCCAGCGTCAGGCTGGGGGCGGGTGAAGTGGTTACCACATCGTCGAACAGAACGGCAGTCATGATTCTCCCCTTGAAGAAGGTATGCAAAATTTCGGATTAACATCTATTAACGTTTACCTATCCGGCGGCTTACGCTTTGCTTGAATTTCTATGCCAAGCCGAATTTAAGACAGGGCATGAAACGCGATTACCGGGTAGCTGGACTATCGGCATTGATGTCTGTCATAAACGGTTATTGCTGAAACGATAAGGTTGCGCTGCGTGCATTTTCCCCGGTGAACCCCGTGGTTACCCAGGCTGTCGTGATCAGGCGGGCGTCAACGAGTCGTCCTTTCTGCTGGCTTCGGCGATTGCCAGTCATAGCCGATATGCAGATATTAGGTAGCTGAATTGCTAGAGCGATGACGCAAGCGAAAACGTCACAAATACATCAGGTGAAAAATGTTTCCACCCTTTATGAAGACGGCATGAAGCGGACGGTCAGCGTCCTTGCGGTGAAAAACCGGGCGGATTGGTCCACGACGTCCACCTGGCCCCGTCCCAGTAGCGGTGCCCGAGCCCCGACGGGTCGGCGTACCACCCGGGCGGGGGACCGACGGCGGCGGTCGGGGCGGGTACATAGGTCGGGGCGGGGACATAGCCGGCGGCGGGCGGCTGTGTGGCCAACCTGCGCACTCCCCGGATGGCGCTCCAATTGGAGATCAGCGCGACCCAGTTCATCACCAGCAGCGACACCACGCTCCACCACCCGGCCCCAAGTTGTGCAGCTGCGCGGTGCGGTATGCCGCCTCGCACTGCTCGAGGGTGCCGGTGAAGGTGTAGCTGCGGTGCTGCCAGAAGACGACCGCGCCGGTGTGCTCGCTGAGGCGGAGATGAAAACGGCGGTAAGGGTGGGTCAACGTGGGCCTTTCGCGCAGGTGGGCGCCCTAACGTTAGTGTCGGCATGCCGTGGCCGGGCGCAGGCTGCACTACCCTGGTGTGAATGTGCGGAATCGTCGGCTACGTCGGGCAGCAGCCTGCCTGCGAGGTCGTCATGGATGCGCTGCGCCGGATGGAGTACCGCGGCTACGACTCGTCGGGAATCGCACTGGTCAACGGCGCCGGGACGCTCACCGTGTGCCGCCGCGCCGGTCGGCTGGCCAACCTGGAGGACGCGGTGGCGCAGATGCCGCCGGAGTCGCTGACCGGCACCACCGGCCTCGGCCACACCCGCTGGGCCACCCACGGGCGCCCCACCGACCGCAACGCGCACCCGCACCGCGACGCCTCCGGCAAGATCGCCGTCGTCCACAACGGCATCATCGAGAACTACCCGAGCCTGCGCCACGAGCTGGAGGCCCAGGGCGTGGAATTCGCCAGCGACACCGACACCGAGGTCGCGGTGCACCTGGTGGCGCAGGCATACCGGCACGGCGAGACCGCCGGTGACTTCGCCGGCTCGGTGCTGGCGGTGCTGCGCCGGCTGGAGGGCCACTTCACCCTGGTGTTCACCAACGCCGACGAGCCCGGCACCATCGTGGCCGCCCGCCGCTCCACACCGCTGGTGCTCGGGATCGGCGACGGCGAGATGTTCGTCGGCTCCGACGTGGCGGCGTTCATTCCGCATACCCGCAACGCCGTCGAACTCGGCCAGGACCAGGCCGTGGTGATCACCGCGGACGGCTACCGGATCACCGACTTCGACGGGAACGCGGACGTCGAGTATCGCGAGTTTCACATCGACTGGGATCTGGCCGCCGCGGAAAAGGGTGGCTACGAGTACTTCATGCTCAAGGAGATCGCCGAGCAGCCCGCCGCGGTGGCCGACACCCTGCTGGGACACTTCGTCGACGGCCGGATCGTGCTCGACGAGCAGCGGCTCTCCGATCAAGAACTGCGCGAGATCGACAAGGTGTTCGTGGTGGCCTGCGGCACCGCGTATCACTCCGGGCTGCTCGCGAAATACGCGATCGAGCACTGGACCCGGCTGCCGGTGGAAGTGGAACTGGCGAGCGAATTCCGGTACCGGGACCCTGTGCTGGACCGCAGCACCCTGGTGGTGGCCATCTCGCAGTCCGGGGAAACCGCCGACACGCTCGAAGCGGTCCGGCACGCCAAGGAGCAGAAGGCCAAGGTGCTGGCCATCTGCAACACCAACGGCTCGCAGATCCCGCGCGAATGTGACGCCGTGCTGTACACCCGCGCCGGCCCCGAGATCGGCGTCGCCTCCACGAAGACCTTCCTGGCGCAGATCACCGCCAACTACCTGGTCGGCCTGGCGCTGGCGCAGGCCCGCGGCACCAAGTACCCCGACGAGGTCGAGCGCGAGTACCGCGAGCTGGAAGCCATGCCGGACCTGGTGGCGCGGGTGCTCGCGATGACCGAGCCGGTGGCCGCCCTGGCATATCGATTCGCCCAGTCCTCGACCGTGCTGTTCCTGGGTCGCCACGTCGGCTACCCGGTGGCGCTGGAAGGCGCGCTGAAACTCAAGGAACTGGCCTACATGCACGCCGAGGGGTTCGCCGCCGGCGAGCTCAAGCACGGCCCCATCGCGCTGATCGAGGACGGCCTGCCGGTCATCGTCGTCATGCCCTCGCCCAAGGGGCAGGCCACGCTGCACGCCAAGCTGCTGTCCAACATCCGGGAGATCCAGGCCCGCGGCGCGATCACCATCGTGATCGCCGAGGAAGGCGACGACACCGTGCGGCCCTACGCCGACCACTTGATCGAAATTCCTTCGGTGTCAACACTTCTGCAGCCGTTGCTGTCGACCATCCCGCTCCAGGTGTTCGCCGCGTCGGTGGCGCAGGCCCGCGGTTACGACGTTGACAAGCCGCGAAACCTCGCCAAATCCGTCACCGTCGAATAAGCAGCGCCGTCGTTGGGCCGGTGGGTTTCATCGTGCTCATTGTCGGGACATACGTCGCACTGATTGAGCTCTATGAGGACACCGTCGAAGGAGTTGCTCCCGGCACCCTGAGTGACGACGCGGAGGTGGTCACCCAGAGCATGGCGACGTTGACAGCGCGGTCGTTGCCAACCTGGCCGTTTCGCCCGGATCCGCGCTGTTGGATCCGGTCACCCACCGTCTCAAGGAAGGCCTCGTTCTGCGCGTGAGATCGGCGGCCCAGCCCAGTCGGCGCGAATACACGAGGGGCATGCTTCCCGGCGTCTTTCCGATCCCGCTGACCATCGCCGGTCACGTCGAACGTTGGCCGTTCGATAACTACACTTCGGGACCGATCGAGGTGCAGCTCTTCCGTGGCGGCGATACGACGAACCCGCCCGAACTCATCCCGGTGAGATTCATCGACCACCTGTCCGGCTTCAAGGTCTCCGCCACCAAGGTCCCCGGCCACGAGGCGTACAGAATGAGCGTGCGGCGCGCGCTGAGCACCGCGGTGTTCGGCATCGTCATTTGCGGCGTGCTCATCGCCATCGCCGGCCTGGGCCTTTTCGTTGCCGTTCAGACGCTGCGTGACCGGCGAAAGTTTCAGCCCCCGACGACGACGTGGTACGCGGCGATGCTCTTTGCGGTTGTACCGCTGCGAAACGCGCTTCCCGGCTTGCCCCCCTTCGGGGCATGGATCGATGTGACCATCGTGGCTCTGGGTGATCGTCGCGTTGGTGATAGCGATGCTGCTCTACATCGCCTGCTGGTGGCGGCATCTGAGGCCTGAGGTTGTTGCTCCGCCGGCGGACCCGGTCCCGGCGCCATCGACTCCATGACAACGTAGTTCGCGGCAATGCCTTTCGCGGTGATGCCGCTGCGCGACGCGCTGCCGATCGCTCAACGGCCGGCGCGTCCGCCGCGTAAGTGCAGCGACGCGTCGACCGGCGTGCGAAGGTGATGACGTGACGGATGCACCGGTGCGGTCCCGACTGCGCAGCATGGGGCTCGCGGTCTGGCATTACGTCAGCGGCGCGCCGTTGACCTACGGGTGGCTACTCGTCCTGCTGATCACGACGCTCATTCAGCACTGGCTGCCCCAACGGCAGCTGCACTCGATGCTGATGCACCATTCCACCAACATTCACGGACTGGCGCGCGATCCGCTCGATGTGCTGTTCTCCAGCCTGCTGTGGATCGACGGGGACAACCTGACGCCGTACCTGCTGCTGTTCACGTTGTTCCTTGCGCCGGCCGAACACTGGCTGGGCCAGTTACGTTGGCTCACAGTGGGATTGAGCGCCCACATCCTGTCCACCTATTTCAGTGAGGGCCTGCTCTATTTCGCGATCGAGGAACACGACGCGTCGGAGCGGCTGGTGCACGCCCGTGACATCGGGGTGAGCTACTTCCTGGTCGGGGTGATGGGTGTGCTGGCGTATCACATCGCGCGACCGTGGCGCTGGGGCTATCTGGGCGTGCTGTTCGTCATCTTCGGGTTCCCGTTGATCGCGATGGACCGTATTGAGCTGAACTTCACCGCGATCGGGCACTTCACCTCGATCCTGGTCGGGCTCTGCTTCTACCCGATGACCCGGCACAAGGACGGCCGGCAGCTGAACCCGGCGCGACTCAGGACCATGACGCGACGGCGCCGCTCGCCCGAGGCATCGGCCTGAGCGGCATCGTCAAACCGCACGGTCCCTACCCGTAATGTGGCTACGGTGCGGCACTACTACTCCGTAGACGCGATCCGCCAGGCCGAGGCGCCGCTGCTGGCCAGCCTGCCCGACGGGGCCCTGATGAGGCGCGCGGCCTTCGGGCTCGCCGCCGAGATCGTCGCCGAGTTGCGGGCCCGCACCGGCGGGGTGGCCGGCCGCCGGGTGTGCGCCGTCGTCGGCTCGGGAGACAACGGCGGTGACGCGCTGTGGGCGGCCACCTTTGTGCGCCGTCGCGGTGCGGCCGCCGACGCGGTGCTGCTCAATCCGGAGCACGCCCACCGCAAGGGGCTGGCGGCGTTTCTGAAGGCCGGCGGCCGCATCGTGGAAAGCGTCTCGCCGACAACCGATCTCGTCATCGACGGGGTGGTGGGCATCTCCGGTTCCGGGCCGCTGCGCCCAGCCGCGGCCGAGGTGTTCGCTTCCGTTGACGACGCGGGGATCCCGGTCGTCGCCGTCGACATCCCCAGCGGCATCGACGTGGCGACCGGGGCGATCACCGGGCCCGCGGTGCACGCCGCGCTGACCGTCACCTTCGGCGGGCTCAAACCCGTGCACGCGCTCGGCGACTGCGGGCGGGTGAAGTTGGTCGACATCGGTCTCGACCTGCCGGACACGGACGTGCTGGGCTTCGAGGCCGCCGACGCGGCCGCGCGCTGGCCGGTGCCCGGACCCCACGACGACAAGTACACCCAGGGCGTGACCGGCGTGATGGCCGGGTCGTCGACGTATCCGGGCGCCGCCGTGCTGTGCACCGGGGCCGCCGTCGCGGCGACCTCCGGCATGGTCCGCTACGCCGGCAGCGCGCACCGCGAGGTGCTCGCGCACTGGCCCGAGGTGATCGCGGCGCCCACCCCGGCAGCGGCCGGACGGGTGCAGGCCTGGGTGGTCGGCCCGGGATTGGGCACCGACGACGCCGGGGCCGCCGCGTTGTGGTTCGCGCTGGAGACCGACCTGCCGGTGATCGTCGACGCCGACGGGCTGACCATCCTTGCCGCCCATCCCGATCTCGTCGTCAACCGCGGCGCGCCGACCGTGCTGACTCCGCATGCGGGTGAATTCGCCCGGCTGGCCGGGAATCCGCCCGGGGACGATCGGGTGGGTGCCACCCGCAAGCTGGCCGACACGTTCGGCGCCACCGTGCTGCTCAAGGGGAACGTCACGATCGTCGCCGACCCCGGCGGCCCGGTTTACCTCAATCCGGCCGGGCAGTCCTGGGCGGCCACCGCCGGGTCCGGCGATGTGCTCTCCGGGATGATCGGCGCGCTGCTGGCCTCGGGGCTGCCGGCCGGTGAGGCGGCCGCGGCCGCGGCGTTCGTGCATGCCCACGCGGCGGCGCTGTCGGCCGCCGACCCGGGGCCCGGCGAGGCGCCGACGTCGTCGTCGCGGATCATCCCGCACATCCGAGCCGCCCTGGCCGCCCTCTAGCAGGATCAGCCAACAAGAAAGGATTCCGCCGTGTCCCGAAGCCACCCGTCGGTGCCCGCGCACTCGATCGCTCCCGCCTACACGACCCGGCTGTTCACCGCACCCGTTCCGGCGCTGCGGCTGCCCGAGGAGTCGATGGATCCCGACGCCGCGTACCGGTTCATTCATGACGAGCTGATGCTGGACGGCAGCTCCCGGCTGAACCTGGCCACCTTCGTCACCACGTGGATGGATCCCGAAGCCGGGCAGCTGATGGCCGAGACGTTCGACAAGAACATGATCGACAAGGACGAATACCCGGCGACCGCTGCCATCGAGCAGCGCTGCGTCTGTATGGTGGCCGACCTGTTCCATGCCGAAAACCTGCGCGACGACGACCCCTCCAGCGCGTGCGGGGTGTCCACCATCGGCTCCAGCGAGGCGGTGATGCTGGGCGGGCTGGCCATGAAATGGCGGTGGCGCCAAAAGGTCGGCAAGGACTGGAAGAGCCGAACCCCCAAACTGGTGATGGGCTCCAACGTGCAGGTGGTGTGGGAGAAGTTCTGCCGCTATTTCGACGTCGAACCGGTCTACCTCGCAATGGAGGAAGGGCGCTACGTCATCACCCCCGAGCAGGTCGTCGACGCCGTCGACGAGGACACCATCGGAGTGGTGGCAATCCTGGGCACCACCTACACCGGCGAACTCGAACCAGTCGCCGAGATCTGCGCGGCGCTGGACAAACTGGCGGCCGGCGGGGGCGTGGACGTTCCGGTGCACGTCGACGCCGCCAGCGGGGGCTTCGTGGTGCCGTTCCTGCGCCCGGACCTGGAGTGGGATTTCCGGCTGCCCCGGGTGGTGTCGATCAACGTCAGCGGCCACAAGTACGGGCTGACCTACCCCGGCATCGGGTTCGTCGTGTGGCGCAGCGCCGAACACCTCCCCGACGAACTCGTTTTCCGGGTCAACTACCTGGGCGGCGACATGCCGACCGTCACCCTGAACTTCTCCCGCCCCGGCAACCAGGTGGTCGGGCAGTACTACAACTTCCTGCGGCTGGGCTGGGAGGGATACACCAAGGTCATGCAGTCGCTGTCGCAGACGGCTCGCTGGTTGGGTGAGCAATTGCGGGTCGGGGACCATTGCGAACTGATCTCGGACGGTTCGGCGATCCCGGTGATCAGCTTTCGGCTGGCCAAGAACCGCGGCTACACCGAGTTCGACGTCTCCCACGAACTGCGGGGTTACGGCTGGCAGGTGCCCGCCTACACGATGCCCGACAACGCGACCCACGTCTCGGTCCTGCGCATCGTGGTGCGGGAAGGGCTCTCCGCGGACCTGGCCCGCGCACTGCACGACGATGCCCGCACCGCGCTGGCCTCGCTGGACAAGCTCAAGCCCGGCGGTCACTACGAAGCCCAGCATTTCGCGCACTGAGGCCCCGGTGGGCTTCCGCCGGGGAAGGGATGCGGGTGCACATCGGGTGCCGCCCGGCGCAGGGACGCGTGGGGCGACTGTGGCCATTGCGACAACGCGGGCTGCGGGCGGGCGGAGCATCCGGCCGGTTCTGGGACAATGGCGGTCGTGGCCGTTACGCCGATATCCCTGACACCGGGCGTCCTCGCGGAGGCCCTGGTGGACCTGGGTGCCATTGAGCACAACGTGCGGTTGCTGTGCGAGCACGCCGGCCGCGCGCAGGTGATGGCCGTCGTCAAGGCCGACGGCTACGGCCACGGCGCCACCCAGGCCGCGCGCGCGGCGTTGGCCGGCGGGGCGGCCGAGCTGGGCGTCGCCAGCGTCGCCGAGGCGCTGGCGCTGCGCGCCGACGGAGTCGCCGCGCCGGTGCTCGCCTGGCTGCACCCGCCCGGCATCGACTTCGGGCCGGCGCTGCTGGCCGACGTGGAGATCGCCGTATCTTCGGAGCGCCAGCTGGACGAGCTGCTGGACGCGGCGCGCCGGACGGGCCGGACCGCGACGGTCACCGTCAAGGTCGACACCGGGCTGAACCGCAACGGTGTCCACCCGGCGCAGTACCCGTCGATGCTGACCGCGCTGCGTCGTGCCGTCGCCGAGGACGCCATCCGGCTGCGCGGGCTGATGTCGCACATGGTGTTCGCCGACCAACCGGCCAACCCCGTCAATGATCTTCAGGCCCAACGCTTCAGCGACATGCTGGCGCGGGCGGGCGAGCAGGGGGTGCGGTTCGAGGTCGCGCACCTGGCGAACTCGTCGGCCACCATGTCGCGTCCCGACCTGGCCTTCGACCTGGTGCGCCCGGGCGTCGCGGTGTACGGCCTGAGCCCCGTCCCCGAGCTCGGCGACATGGGACTGGTGCCGGCGATGACGGTGAAATGTCCTGTGGCGCTGGTCAAGCCGATTCGCGCGGGCGAGAGCGTGTCGTATGGTCACACCTGGACCGCGGAACGCGACACCAATCTGGCGCTGCTGCCGATCGGCTACGCCGACGGCGTCTTCCGGTCGCTGGGGGGACGGTTGGACGTGCTGATCAACGGCAAGCGGCGGCCCGGGGTCGGACGGATCTGCATGGACCAATTCGTCGTCGACCTGGGTCCCGGTCGGACCGACGTTGCCGAAGGCGACGAGGCGATCCTGTTCGGGCCGGGCAGCAGCGGGGAACCCACCGCACAGGACTGGGCCGACCTGCTCGGCACCATCCACTACGAAGTGGTGACCAGCCCGCGCGGGCGCATCACCAGAACCTATCGCGAGGCACGAACCATTGAGCCGTGAGCAAACCCGCAGGCGCCAGAAGGGAAGGGCTTGGCTTGCGGGAGGGGCGGGGCTGACTGCCGTCGCCACCATCGTCGGAGCCTCGGCCCGCCGCTCGATGATTCAACGCCCCCGCACGACCGAAGACCCTTATGCTGATGAGGATTTCGACCGGCTCGACGACGACCGCACCTATGTGGTGACCACCCCCGACGGGGTGCCGTTGGCAGTCCGCGAAGTAGGCCCGCTGGACGCCCCGCTGACCATGGTGTTCGTGCACGGATTCTGTCTGCGCATGGGCGCGTTTCATTTTCAGCGCACCCGGCTGCCAGAGCGATTGGGCCCGCGGGTCCGGATGGTCTTCTACGACCAGCGCGGGCACGGGCGCTCCGGCGACGCCGCGCCCGAGAGCTACACGCTGACCCAACTCGGCAAGGACCTGGAAAGCGTGCTGAAGGTGGTCGCACCGCGCGGGGTGGTCGTGCTGGTCGGCCATTCGATGGGCGGCATGACGGTGTTGTCGCACGCCGGCCAGTTCCCCGACCAGTACGGGCGCCGGATTGTCGGCGCGGCGCTGATTTCCTCTGCGGCCGAGGGGGTATCGCGGTCCCCGCTGGGCGAGATCCTGAAAAACCCGGCGCTGGAAGCGTTTCGGTTCACCGCGCGCTCGGCGCCGAAGCTCATACACCGCGGCCGCAACGTGTCGCGCTCACTGATCGGCCCGATCCTGCGGGCCGCGTCCTACAGCGACCTGCACGTCAGCCGGAGCCTGGACGCGTTCTCCCAGCGGATGATGAACGGCACCCCGATCCCCACCATGGTTGAGTTCCTGGATGCCCTGGAAGAGCACGACGAAACCGGCGGGCTGTGGACGTTGCTGCGCATCCCGACCCTGATCGCCTGCGGTGACCACGACCTGCTCACCCCGGACGAATATTCGCGGAAGATGGCGGCCTCCCTGCCGCTATCCGAGCTGGTCATCGTCCCCGGCGCCAGTCACCTGGCGCTGCTGGACAAGCCCGACGCCATCAACGACGGGCTCGTTCGGCTGGTCAAGCGGGCCACCCCGAGCCCGACGGCGCTCCTGGTCAAGCGTGTGCGGGAACGGTTGCGGCGCAATGGGTGACGGGGGCACGGCCACGCTGGAACGCGTCGAGGACACCATCGCACTGGGGTCGCGGCTCGGTGAGCAGCTGCGTGCGGGCGACGTGGTGGTGCTCACCGGTCCTCTCGGCGCGGGAAAGACCGTGCTGGCCAAGGGTATTGCCGCGGCGATGGACGTCGACGGCCCGGTCACCTCACCGTCGTACGTGCTGGCGCGGGTGCACCCGCCGCGGCGGCCGGGCGCACCGGCGATGATTCACGTCGACATGTACCGGCTTTTGGACCAGGACGGCGCCGACCTGCTCGGGGAACTCGACTCACTGGACCTCGACACCGAACTCGACGACGCGGTCGTGGTCGTGGAGTGGGGCGAGGGCCTCGTCGAACGCCTCGCCGAGCGGCACCTCGACATTCGTCTGGAACGCCTCAGCGGTTCCGATGTGCGGATCGCGACGTGGGAGTGGAACGAATCATGAGCCTGGTCCTTGCCCTCGACACCGCCACCCCGGCGGTGACGGCCGGGATCGTCCGGCGCGACGACATGTCCGTGCTGGCCGAGCGGGTCACCGTCGACGCCCGGGCGCACGCCGAACGGCTCACGCCGAACGTGCTGGCCGCCCTCGCCGACGCCGGGGTGGCGATGGGCGACCTGGACGCCGTCGTGGTGGGCTGTGGCCCCGGCCCGTTCACCGGCCTGCGCGCCGGGATGGCGACCGCCGCCGCCTACGCGCACGCGCTGGGCATCCCGGTGCGCGGGGTGTGCAGCCTGGACGCCATCGGGGTGCGCACCACCGGCGAGACGCTGGTGGTCACCGACGCCCGCCGGCGCGAGGTGTATTGGGCGCGCTACCGCGACGGGTTCCGCACGGAGGGACCGGGAGTCAACGCCCCCGACGACGTCGATCCCGGCGCCGCGCAGGCGGTGGCCGGCTCGAAGGAGCACGCGGCGCTGTTCGACCTGCCGCACTGCGGGCCGATCTACCCCACACCGGCCGGGCTCGTCGCCGCGGTGCCCGACTGGTCGCAGCGCCCATTGCCGTTGGTGGCGCTGTATCTTCGCCGCCCGGACGCCAAACCGATGACGGTGCGCCAATGACCGCCCCCAGCGAGCCCGTGACGCTCGGCGCGTTGACCCCAGCCGACGCGGCGCGCTGCGCCGAGCTCGAAAGGCAGCTGTTCGACGGCGACGACCCGTGGCCCGCGGCGGCGTTCAACCGGGAACTGGCCAGCCCGCACAACCATTACGTGGGCGCGCGCGCCGGCGGCACGCTCATCGGGTATGCGGGAATCTCGCGGCTGGGCCGCACCGCGCCGTTCGAGTACGAGGTCCACACCATCGGCGTGGACACCGCCTATCAGGGGCGGGGCATCGGCCGCCGGTTGCTCGATGAGCTGCTGGGCTTCGCCGACGGCGGCGTCGTCTTCCTGGAGGTGCGCACCGACAACGAGGCGGCCATCGCGCTGTACCGCAGCGTGGGATTCGAGCAGATCGGCCTGCGTCGGCGCTACTACCGCGCGAGCGGCGCCGACGCGTACACGATGCGCAGGGTGGGGGCACCTCCCGCTTGCGGGGGAGCCTCATGACGATCATCTTGGCCATCGAAACCTCCTGCGACGAAACGGGAGTCGGCATCGCGCGGCTCGACGACGACGGCACCGTGACGCTGTTGGCCGACGAGGTGGCGTCCAGCGTCGATGAACACGTCCGCTTCGGCGGCGTGGTCCCCGAGATCGCGTCGCGGGCGCACCTGGAGGCGCTCGGCCCCACCATGCGCCGCGCGCTGGCGACGGCCGGCCTGCAGAAGCCTGACATCGTCGCCGCCACGATCGGGCCCGGCCTGGCCGGCGCCCTGCTGGTCGGAGTGGCCGCGGCCAAGGCGTATTCGGCCGCCTGGGGGGTGCCGTTCTACGCCGTCAACCACCTGGGCGGGCACCTGGCCGCCGACGTCTACGAACACGGGCCGCTGCCCGAGTGCGTGGCGCTGCTGGTGTCCGGCGGACACACCCACCTGCTGCACGTGCGTTCCCTCGGCGAACCGATCGTCGAGCTGGGCAGCACGCTCGACGACGCGGCCGGCGAGGCTTACGACAAGGTGGCCCGGCTGCTGGGGCTGGGCTACCCCGGCGGCAAGGTGCTCGACGACCTGGCCCGCACCGGTGATCGCGACGCCATCGCCTTCCCGCGCGGCATGACGGGCCCCGCCGACGACCCGTACGCCTTCAGCTTCTCCGGGCTCAAAACGGCCGTGGCGCGCTATCTGGAGAGTCATCCGGATGCGGTCAACGCCGACGTCGCCGCGGGGTTTCAGGAAGCCGTCGCCGACGTGTTGACCCGCAAGGCGGTGCGCGCCGCGACCGGGCTCGGCGTCTCGACCCTGCTGATCGCCGGGGGAGTGGCCGCCAATTCGCGGCTGCGGGAGTTGGCGGAGCAGCGATGCTCGGCGGCCGGGCTGACGCTGCGGATCCCCAAGCCCCGGCTCTGCACCGACAACGGCGCGATGATCGCGTCCTTCGCCGCGCACCTGGTGGCCGCCGGGGCGCCGCAGTCACCGCTGGACGCGCCCAGCGACCCGGGCCTCCCGGTGATAAAAGCCCAGGTGAGGTGATCGCCCTTAGCGAACATCCGGGTCGCAGCGGGCCGCCCTTGAGTGCTAGCACTCTCGTGTATAGAGTGCTAGGTGGCAATCGGCCAAACCCTGTGCCGGCACCCGCGACGACGGCGCTCGGGCACGGACGACTGCCGAATCCCTGATATCGGACGGTTGGGGTTAGCCCCGGACCGACCGCCAACCCCGGCCGGGGCGACCGCCCCGGACCCGATCTAACTAGTGGAGGGCTCCAATCGTGGCGAAGGTGAACATCAAGCCACTCGAGGACAAGATTCTCGTGCAGGCCAACGAGGCCGAGACCACGACCGCGTCCGGTCTGGTCATTCCTGACACCGCCAAGGAGAAGCCGCAGGAAGGCACCGTCGTCGCAGTCGGTCCCGGCCGGTGGGACGAGGACGGCGAGAAGCGGATCCCGCTCGACGTCTCGGAAGGCGACACCGTCATCTACAGCAAGTACGGCGGCACCGAGATCAAGTACAACGGCGAGGAGTACCTGATCCTGTCGGCGCGCGACGTGCTGGCCGTCGTATCGAAGTAAGAACCGTGTTCCGCCCCGGCGATCCCCGCGCGAGACCGCGGGTGATTTCCGGGGCGGCATGCGTTACCAAGGAGCCTGATGAGCAAGCTTATTGAGTACGACGAGACCGCGCGCCGGGCCATCGAGGCCGGCGTCAACGCGCTCGCCGACGCGGTCCGGGTGACACTGGGGCCGCGCGGCCGGCATGTGGTGCTGGCCAAGGCCTTTGGCGGGCCCACGGTCACCAACGACGGCGTCACCGTCGCGCGAGAGATCGACCTGGTAGACCCGTTCGAGAACTTGGGCGCGCAGCTGGTGAAGTCGGTGGCCACCAAGACCAACGACGTGGCGGGCGACGGCACCACGACCGCGACCGTGCTGGCGCAGGCACTGATCAAGGGCGGCCTGCGCCTGGTTGCGGCCGGCGCCAACCCGATCGAGCTTGGCGTGGGAATTTCCATGGCGGCCGACGCGACGTCCGAGG
The DNA here is from genome assembly GCA_963850895.1 of uncultured Actinomycetota bacterium. Lineage (GTDB taxonomy): Bacteria > Actinomycetota > Actinomycetes > Mycobacteriales > Mycobacteriaceae > Mycobacterium. Next base: position 532,800 of record CAWKNK010000027.1, read on the forward strand.
CGCTGCTGGCCTCGGCCACCCCGGTGTCCGGCAAGGAGGCGATCGCTCAGGTGGCAACGGTGTCGTCGCGCGACCAGCAGCTCGGCGAGCTGGTCGGCGAGGCGATGACCAAGGTCGGCACCGACGGCGTGGTCAGCGTCGAAGAGTCGTCGACGCTGAGCACCGAGCTGGAGTTCACCGAGGGCGTCGGTTTCGACAAGGGTTTCCTGTCGGCGTATTTCGTCACCGATTTCGATTCGCAGGAAGCCGTGCTGGACGACCCGGTGATTCTGCTGCACCAGGAGAAGATTGGCTCGCTGCCCGACCTGCTGCCCATGCTGGAGAAGGTCGCCGAGTCGGGCAAGCCGCTGCTGATCATCGCCGAGGACGTCGAGGGCGAGGCCCTGGCGACGCTGGTCGTCAACTCGATTCGCAAGACGCTCAAGGCGGTTGCGGTCAAGGCGCCGTTCTTCGGCGACCGGCGCAAGGCCTTCCTCGAGGACCTGGCGGTGGTCACCGGCGGCCAGGTGATCAATCCCGACGCCGGTCTGCTGCTGCGGGAGGTCGGCACCGACGTGCTGGGTTCGGCCCGCCGCGTGGTGGTCAGCAAGGACGACACCATCATCGTCGAGGGCGGCGGCAAAAAGGATGCCGTCGCCGATCGGATCAAGCAGCTGCGCGCCGAGATCGAGAAGAGCGACTCCGAGTGGGACCGCGAGAAGCTGCAGGAGCGGCTGGCCAAGCTGGCCGGCGGCGTCGCCGTGATCAAGGTGGGCGCCGCCACCGAGACCGCGCTCAAGGAACGCAAGGAAAGCGTCGAGGATGCCGTCGCGGCCGCCAAGGCCGCCGTCGAGGAGGGCATCGTCACGGGCGGCGGGTCGGCGCTCATCGGGGCGCGCAACGCGCTGAAGGAGCTGCGCGGGTCGCTGTCCGGCGACAGGCGGCCGGCGTCGAGGTGTTCGCCGAGGCGCTCGCGGCGCCGCTGTACTGGATCGCCACCAACGCCGGCCTGGACGGTGCGGTCGCGGTGAACACGGTCAGCCAGTTGCCGGCCGGTCACGGGCTCAACGCGGACACGCTCACCTACGGCGACTTGGTCGCCGAGGGGGTGATCGACCCCGTCAAGGTGACCCGGTCCGCGGTGCTCAACGCGGCGTCGGTGGCGCGGATGGTGCTCACTACGGAGACGGCCATCGTCGAGAAGCCTGCCGAGGACCACGATGATCACGGGCATGGTCACGGTCATCACCACCACTAGAAGCACCTTGTAACGAAGCGCCCCCGGTCAATTGGCCGGGGGCGCCTTCGTTCGTTGGGCGTTGGAGCGGGCCCCGGCCAGCTAGGTCAGTTAGGCCGCCCGTCAGGCTTGACGCGCTGCTGCACGCGGTGCAATGTGATACTCGTTATATGACCACTGGTCACACCGGGTAGAGAGGCGGCAGCTGATGACTACGAGGGACAAGTACACGGTCGTGCCCGCGCCGTACTCGTGGGAGGTCCCCAGTGCCGGCGACGCGCGCTTCACGTGGGAGTACGACGAGGGACGCGCCCGGCTCCTTTCCCTCTACCAAAAGGGAAAGGACAAGCAGTGGGACGCCCAGTCGCGCATCGACTGGGCGCAAGACGTCGACCCGATGAACCCGATCGAGCTGCCCGACGAGTTCCATCCGCTGTTCGGCAGCCCGATGTGGGACGCCGCAGACGACGCACGTCGCGCCGAGATGCGCCAGCACTTCCAGGCCTGGCAGCTCTCGCAGTTCCTGCACGGCGAGCAGGGGGCGATGGTGTGCGCGGCCAAGATCGTCGAGGTCGTCCCGGACCTGGACGCGAAGTTCTACGCGGCCACCCAGACTATGGACGAGGCCAGGCACGTCGAGGCGTTCTCGCGGTTCCTGCAGGAGAAGGTCGACGTGGTCTACCCGATCAACAAGCACCTGACCGCACTGCTGGAGGACACCCTGCGCGACTCGCGCTGGGACATGCCCTACCTCGGCATGCAGGTACTCATCGAAGGGCTCGCACTCGCCGCCTTCGGGGTGCTGCGTGACATGGCGGCGCCGGACTCGCTGGCCAAGCAGTTGCTGGCCTACGTCATGCAGGACGAGGCGCGGCACGTCGCCTTCGGCCGAATCTCGCTGAAGGACTACTACTCCGCACTGACCGAGGCCGAGCGGGACGAGCGTGAAGAGTTCGTCGTGGACGCCTGTTACCTGATGCGCGACCGGTTCCGCGGCGAGGAGGTTTTCGAGACCCTCGGCATGGACGTCAAAGCGTGCGCGGAATGGGTCGACACCTCGCCGCTGATGATCCAGTTCCGCTCGCACCTGTTCAGCCGCATCGTGCCGATCGTCAAGGACATCGGGTTGTGGGGCGACAAGGTACAGAAGGCCTTCCGGGACATGGGTGTCCTCGACATGGCCGGCTTCAACATCGAGGCGCTGATGAAGGCCGATGAGGATCAGGCCGAGGCGCTGGACAAGGCACACGCCGAGATGGCCGGCCGGGCCCTCGAGGTGGACGAGGTGATCGCGGCGGGCGCGAGCTAACCCAACGACCACGATGACCACGGCCACGGTCATCGTCACCACCGCTAAACGGTAAGGACAGCAAGGCCCCCGTATCCGCTGAGGAACGGGGGCCTTCGCTTTGTCGGTGACTACGTCCGACCGTCCCGGGAATAGTATCAATCGATACAGTGTTAAATGAAACAAAAGGCCAGACGGATGTGCAGGTAGGCGATCATGGACGTATACGAGGCAGTCACAAGCCGACGGGCAGTGCGCGGATTCACCGACCAACCGGTGCCGAGAGAAGTGCTGGAGCGTGTCCTGTCCGCCGCAGCGTGGTCGCCGTCAGGATCGAACATTCAGCCGTGGAACACCTATGTGGTGACCGGCGCGCTGCTGGACGAGCTCAAGACGCGCGCCGTCGAGCGCGTGGCCCACGGTGACCCCTGGGACGAGCGGGAGTACCAGATGTACCCGCCCGCACTGAAGTCGCCGTACGGCGAGCGCCGATCCGCCTTCGGTAAAGAGCGCTACAGCGCACTCGGAATTGCGCGTGAGGACTGGGAGGCGCGCCAGCGGGCGGCCATTGCGAACTGGAACTGTTTCGGTGCGCCTGCCGCGCTGTTCTGCTACATCGACTGCGACCTAGGCGTGGCCCAGTGGGCCGACGTCGGGATGTATTTGCAGACCGTCATGCTGCTACTCCGCGCCGAAGGGCTGCATAGCTGCCCCCAGATGGCGTGGTCGCAGGTTCGCGAAACGGTTGCGGAGGTCCTGTCACCACCGGACGGACTGATCCTCTTCTGCGGCATGTCAATCGGGTACGAGGACCCCGCGGTGAAGTACGCCCGGACAGGACGGGTACCGCTCGACGAGACGGTCACGTTCGTCGACGACGAGTCGCCCGGTCTTCGGAAGGTGGAACATTCCAGCCGGGCGGAGTCCGGTCGATTCGGATGAAGAATGCGAGGCTCATGACCCGCGACGCTTCCAGGCATGCCACCGTCGGGCGTGCGACCGACCGCCCCGGAGATCCCTCGCCCTTCGCTCTCGGTTTGTTGCTGCGCCGGGCGCACTGGCGCGCGGCCGCGGTGATGTCGGAGGCGCTTCGGCCTTTGGGCATCGAGTTGCGGCATTTTGCGGTGCTGCTCGTCCTCGTCAACCACGGGCCCACGGAGCAGCGGGACTTGGTCGAGGCGACGGGTTCGGACAAGGCGGGAATCATGCGGGTCGTGGACGACCTGGAGCGAAAGGGGCTCGCCATCCGCAAATCCGTTCCGGGGGACCGGCGGGTGCGGGCGGTGGAGATCACCCCTAAGGGGATTGAGGTTTTCGACGCCGCTCATATGGCCGCGGAGCCACTGGCTGAGCGCCTCGTCTCGGTAATGGGCACGGGGGAGGCAGAACAACTTAAGGATCTGCTCACGCGATTCACCGCTTCTGCCGAACGGTAAAGCCGCGGGAGTGCGCGTCGCTCTGAGCGCCAGGTGCTGGGCATAAGGGTAACGACCACGGCCATGGCCGCCGCGGCTCGATTAGAACTTAGATCCCAATCCCGCGATCAGGTTGATGGTGACCGCCAAGATGACCGCGCCGAGGAGGTAGGACAGCAACGCATGGCGCAACACCGTCGACCTGATGGATGTCAATCCGATCTCGGGGTCTGACACCTGATAGGTCATGCCTACGGTGAAGGCCACATACGCAAAGTCCCGAAAGCAGGGTCGCTCCGGGTCGTGGAAGTTGATTCCACCCGGCTCGGCCGAGTAGTAGAGCCGCGCGTAGTGCACGGTGAACAATGTGTGCACGGCAAACCAGGATGCAGCGACGGTTAGGACGCCGACGGCGGCGGCTGCTACGGCTCCGGGGCCCGAGCGCGACGCGGCGGCTACCACGTAACCGACCCCGCCCAGGCTCGCGACGCTTGCCGACACGATGACCGCGTCGGCTACCCACCGGGTGGGATCCTCCTTCGTCACATATTTGCAGGTTTGATCAGCATCCATTCCGCCCAGAATGAGCCGCGTCCAAACCACGTAGACAGCAGCGGTCACGATCCAACCGGCAACCGCGAATCGCCAGCCGACCGTGTTACCCACCCCGAGAGCGACGGCAACTCCGAGCGCGGCTGCAACCCCGATCCGAGCCGCGACCGTGTCGCGAAACAACTTAACGAGGGATTTCACAATCCCGACCTAAGCACGAGCACTCACAATCCGGTACCACGGCCAACAGCTGCACAGGTGTTCACATCGGGGGAGCGGCCGCCGCCACCGGTTTGGCGACACTGGGGCTCGCGCCTCAGTCCTCGTCTACAACATGAAGCGACGGAGCATAGGAGACGCCGATGATCAAGCCATCCTCGGTGAGAACCCTGGTAACTGTTTGTCCCCACGGTTCGGTGCGGGCCGGGTGCGACAGCTCAAAGCCCGCGCGCAGGAGCTCGGCGCCTGCTGTGGCGACAGCTTCGGGATCCTGCACCTCGAACTCGATTGAGGCCTGGGGGACCACCCCGTCAGCGGCCGGGCGGAAGGCTGGGCGGAGTCGTCACGGTCGTTGTCGGCGTGGACGTGTACGTCGGGGTGCTGGTGACCGTGACGGTGCTCGTGCTCGTGGACGGCGGTGGTACGGCGGTCGTGGTGGTGATCGTCGTGACGCTGGTCGTCGTTTCGGTGGACGAGGTCGTCGTCGCGGAGGACGCGGCGATCACGCCGCAGGCCACCCGCTTGCCCGACTCACCGGTGGCGCTACCGCTCAAGTTGTCCGCGGTCTGGTGGATGACCAGTGTGGTGCCCGAGCTGTTTCGCAGGTCCGAGGCGGTGAACAGGTTGGTGGTGGTGACAAGTTTCGCCGAGCCGTCGTTGCGCACCTGCAATGCGGTCAGGTCGCCGCTGGCCGGAAAACCTGTGTGATCGGGCGCCTGGTAGACGCTTCCGGCGGAGTTGAAGTCCCCGGTCGAGCCTCCGGCCGGCGCAGCCGAATTGGCCTCGCATTTGCCCACCGAGTGGATTTGCAGCCCGTGGAAACCGGGGCTCAGGACCTGGTTGGGTCCGGCTTCCACGGTCACCGTCGCGTAGCCGTTCGCGAAATCGATGGTGGCGGTGCCGACCTGATTTCCGTCGGCGCTCTTCAACTGCGTGGTCATCCGCTCCGTGCCGGGCGGCGCGCCGGAGGACGGTGACGTCGTGGCCTGGCCACCCTGCTGGTTTGCGCATGCGGCCAACGGTGCGATGGTCGCGGCAAGCGCCACGGCCGCGAAGGATACGCCCTTGTTCATGGGGCGGGCCTACCCGAATCGGCCGCTATCGAAACGGCCGCGATCGCTGCCCCCAGGGTTTCGCTAGGCCGGAACTCAGGCCGAGCGGCGGATGCCGCGCGTGCGGCCGATGTCGCCCTTCAGCAATAGGTCGCGCTCGGATTCGGACAAACCGCCCCAAACCCCATAGGGCTCACCGACTTCGAGCGCATGCGAACGGCACGCCTGAATCACCGGGCACTGCCGGCACATTTCTTTCGCGCGCTGTTCGCGCTGCATGCGGGCGCGGCCGCGTTCGCCGTCGGGATGGAAGAACATCGACGAGTCGACGCCGCGGCACAAGCCCTGCAGTTGCCAGTTCCAGATGTCGGCGTTGGGTCCAGGTAGCTGCTCCGGCTGTGGCATTGGTGTATCCCTCTCTGCACGGCACGCCCAGTAAGGTCAGGTTCGCGAAGCGATTGTGCAACTGAATTGAAGTGGTGTCACCGATGACTACCCGTCATGCGTAGACGTTAGGGCGGACGGCGAATTTGCGTCAATAGCCACTTAGCCCGGCAAAGTATGTAATGGTTATAAAAGAATTAACGTTGCGTTCATCTGCTACCCATTGGCGAAACACGCCCCGTGCTACCAGGCACTTGACCGAAACGAGATTTCCCAGCTCACGGGCCAAGGGAGGGTCAACCGCGATTAGTACAGGATCTATTGTGATTAACAGTTCGGTAACGCGAACAGCACAAACTGTTTACTACCATCGTGTTGATTGAAACTCGTCACACTTCCGTGATTGGGCGAAAGTTGGCCGCCGCCGCCTTCGGCGACCAGCCGGGTACCTGGCCGCTGCCGACGGCGGTCACTCCGGATGAATTGTGGCTGCGCGCCGTCGCGGCGGGCGGGCAGGGCCGCTACGGCAGCGCGTATCGCGATCTCGCGGCGCTGCGGCGCAACGCCCCGGCCGGACGGCTGGCCTCCCTGTCCCACAGCACGCAGGGATCGTTTCTGCGCCAACTCGGTTGGCACACGTCGGCGCGCGGCTGGGACGGGCGCGCCCTGGCGCTGGCCGGCGCGGACCCCGAGGCGCGTGCCGACGCCCTGATCGGGCTGGCGGCCGACGCGCTGGGCATCGGCCGCTTCGCCGCCGCGGCGACGCTGTTGGCCCGCGCCGACTCGGTGCTGAGCGCCGGGCCGGTGCCCGACCGGCAGCCGGTGCGCCGCGGGTGGGTGGCTGCCGAGTTGGCGATGGCCCGCGGCGACGGTGACGTCGCCGTCCGCCATGCCCGCGAAGCGGTGCGGCTGGCGGGCGCCATGGGCGTCCCGTCGGCGCGGCACGCGGTCAAGAGCGAAGTGGTGCTGGCGGCGGCCCTGTGCAGTGCCGGGGCCGTCGAGCGCGCCCGTGCGGTGGCGGACGGGGCGCTGGACGCCACCGGCCCGCTCGGGCTGGTCCCGCTTCGCTGGGCGTTGGCGTGCTTGCTGATTGATCTCGGCAGCGTCACGTTTTCGACACAACAGCTGCGTGAAATTCGCGATGTCTCCGCAGGCCAGGTGCGGCGCGCCGGTGCGACGTGGCGTTCCGCTTGAAATGGCCTTGGGGCCGTTATTGTCAATTCATTAGTTAGCCCGGTTAGCCCGCGATGTGTCCGGTTCGTAACGTTGGAGATACCGCCGTCGATGACAATTCAAGGGGATCGTCTCGACGCTGTGGTTGCCAAGGCCGTGGCGGGGGACAGTAACGCACTACGGGAGGTGCTGGAGACCATCCGTCCGATTGTCGTGCGATATTGCCGCGCGCGAGTCGGGACAGTCGAGCGGGGTGGCCTGTCAGCCGATGACGTGGCACAGGAGGTGTGCTTGGCGACCATTACGGCGCTGCCGCGTTACCGGGACCGGGGACGTCCCTTTCTCGCCTTCCTGTACGGCATTGCGGCGCACAAGGTCGCGGACGCCCATCGCGCCGCCGGCCGTGATCTGTCCTACCCCACCGAGGCAATCCCCGAGCGTTGGTCCGCCGACGCGGGCCCGGAACAGCGGGCCATCGAAGCCGATTCGGTCAGCCGGATGAGCGAGCTACTGGAGATCCTGCCCACCAAGCAGCGCGAGATCCTGATCCTGCGTGTTGTCGTCGGCCTGTCCGCCGAGGAGACCGCTTCCGCCGTCGGCAGCACCACGGGAGCGGTCCGGGTGGCCCAGCACCGTGCGCTGTCCCGGCTGAAGTCCGAGATGATCGCGGCAGGTGACTGTGCCTGAATCCCTGGACGACTTCGCCCTCACCGATCTGCTTCTCGACGCGCTCGCCGAGCGCCGGCCGGTGCACGTCGGTGACCCCGACACCGACGCGATGGCCACCCTGCTGGAGGACTGGCGCGACAACTTGCGGTGGCCACCGGCCAGCGCGCTGGTGTCACGCGAAGAGGCCGTCGAAGCGCTGCGCACCGGATTGGCCGACCGCCGCCGCGGCCGCAGCGGCCTGGCGACGATCGGATCGGTCGCCGCGGCGCTGTTGGTGATGAGCGGCTTCGGCGCCATGGTGGTCGAGGCCCGTCCCGGGACGACCCTGTACGGGCTGCACGCGATGTTCTTCGACCAGCCGCGGGTCAACGAGAAGAATCAGGTCATGCTGTCCGCCAAGGCCGATCTGGCCAAGGTGCAGGAATCGATCGATCGAGGTCAATGGGACCAGGCCCGGAATCAACTGACCGAGGTGAGCAGCTTGGTCCAGTCGATCGACGACCCGGCCAGCAAACAGGAGCTGACGAATCAGTTGAAGCTGTTGAATGTCAGGGTCCAATCGCGCAACCCGAATGCGACGTTGCCGCCCCCGGCGAACACACCGTCAACGTGGTCCACCCCGACCACCGCGGCCCCGACGGCGGCCACCACGCCTTCCGAGGCTTCTCCGAGCCCGTCAGTTACGCCGTCACCGAGTCAGTCGTGGAGCAAGCACCGGCATCACGGCCAGACTTCCGTCCCGTCGGCGGTGACGCCGAACACTCCCTAGCTGGGGTGTCGACCGCTCAGCGGCGGTATCCGTCGGCGTCCGAGGTGGCCTCGTTGAGTGAGGCGTCGGCGTATCCCCGGCAGTAATCCCACGTGACGTAGGCGTCCGGCTCGGGGTCGTAGGCCGGCTCGTGCGGGCGGACGGTGCCGTCGATCAGCAGCTGCAACAGGTTGGCCCGCAGCATGTCCCAGTCGTGATAGTGATCCTGCTGACATTCGTCGCAGCACACCACTAGTCCGCGAATGCCCTTGTGCGCCAACAGGGCCTCGTACACCGCCAGGTCGGCAAGGTCGGCCTCGACCGCCATCCGCTCTTGGGCGTCCAGGGGCTGCCCCGGCTCTACGGCTTCGAGCGCAGCCGACGGGTCGCAGGGGTCGTCGGCGAAGGGGTCGGGCGGCAAACCCGGGGGGAGGTGATCGCGCACGCACACTAGCCTACGCAGCCGGGCCGGGATAACGCCAGCAGGGAAGCCGCCCGCCGGTTCCGTGCCGTTTGGCGCCCGCGGCGCGCCCCGGCAAGCGGGTCGAGGGGGCGAGCGAGCCGATAGGATGGGATTCTCGCGCCGCATCGTATGGAGGGCCGCACCGATGACCCGTGGCATGTCCCACCTGGAAGACAGCTCCGACCTCGTCGGCAGCCCCTACGTGCGCGACCCCCATATTCGAGGACTGGTCGACGACCCGGAGCCCACCGGGGGTGACAACCCGCACAAGGTCGCGATGCTTGGGCTCACCTTCGACGACGTCTTGTTATTGCCCGCCGCTTCCGATGTGGTTCCCGCCGCCGCGGACACGTCCAGCCAGCTCACCAAGAAGATCAGGCTCAAAGTGCCGCTGGTCAGCTCGGCGATGGACACCGTCACCGAGTCGCGGATGGCCATCGCGATGGCCCGGGCGGGCGGCATGGGTGTGCTGCACCGCAACCTGCCCGTCGCCGAGCAGGCCGGCCAGGTCGAGATGGTGAAGCGCTCGGAGGCCGGCATGGTCACCGACCCGGTCACCTGCCGCCCGGACAACACCCTGGCGCAGGTCGACGCGCTGTGCGCCCGGTTCCGGATCTCGGGTCTGCCGGTGGTCGACGACTCCGGGGCGCTGGTCGGCATCATCACCAACCGCGACATGCGATTCGAGGTCGACCAGACCCGGAAGGTCGCCGAGGTGATGACCAAAGCCCCGCTGATCACCGCCCAGGAGGGGGTGAGCGCCGACGCGGCGCTGGGGCTGTTGCGCCGCAACAAGATCGAGAAGCTGCCGGTCGTCGACGGCCACGGCCGGCTCACCGGGCTGATCACCGTCAAGGACTTCGTCAAGACCGAACAGCACCCGCTGGCCACCAAGGACAGCGACGGCCGGCTGCTGGTGGGCGCCGCCGTCGGCGTCGGCGGCGACGCCTGGGTCCGCGCGATGATGCTGGTCGACGCCGGGGCCGACGTCCTGATCGTGGACACCGCGCACGCGCACAACCGGCTGGTGCTCGACATGGTCGCCAAGCTCAAGGCCGAGGTGGGCGAGAAGGTCGAGGTGATCGGCGGGAACGTCGCCACCCGGTCCGCGGCCCTGGCGCTGGTCGCCGCCGGCGCCGACGCGGTCAAGGTCGGCGTGGGACCGGGTTCGATCTGCACGACCCGGGTGGTGGCCGGGGTCGGCGCACCACAAATCACGGCGATCCTAGAGGCGGTCGCGGCCTGCGGGCCGGCGGGCGTGCCGGTGATCGCCGACGGCGGATTGCAGTACTCCGGCGACATCGCCAAGGCCCTGGCCGCCGGCGCCTCGACGGCCATGCTGGGCTCGCTGCTGGCCGGCACCGCCGAGGCCCCCGGCGAGCTGATCTTCGTCAACGGCAAGCAGTTCAAGAGCTACCGCGGCATGGGGTCGCTGGGCGCGATGCAAGGTAGAGGCGGGGCTGGAGGGGGGAAGTCGTATTCCAAGGACCGCTACTTCGCCGACGACGCGCTCTCGGAGGACAAGCTGGTGCCCGAGGGAATCGAGGGTCGGGTGCCGTTCCGCGGTCCGTTGTCCTCGGTGATCCACCAGCTCACCGGCGGTTTGCGCGCCGCGATGGGCTACACCGGCGCGCCCACCATCGAGGCGCTGCAGCAGGCGCAGTTCGTCAGGATCACCTCGGCCGGACTGCGCGAAAGCCATCCGCACGACGTCGCTATGACCGTCGAAGCGCCCAACTACTTTGCGCGCTGAGGCCGGCATGGTCGAAATCGGGATGGGCCGCAACGCCCGTCGCACCTATGAACTGAGCGAAGTCAGCATCGTGCCGTCGCGGCGCACCCGGTCGTCGCAGGACGTGTCCACCACCTGGCAGCTGGACGCCTACCGCTTCGAGATCCCGGTGGTGGCCCACCCGACCGACGCGCTGGTGTCACCGGAGTTCGCCATCGAGCTCGGCCGGCTCGGCGGCCTGGGCGTGCTCAACGGCGAGGGGCTGATCGGCCGGCACGCCGACGTCGAGGCCAAGATCGCCCAACTGGTCGAGGCCGCCAGCAAGGAGCCCGAACCGTCGGCCTCGATCCGGCTGCTGCAGGAATTGCACGCCGCGCCGCTGAACCCCGACCTGCTGGGATCCGCGGTAGCGCGCATCCGGGAGGCCGGGGTGACCACGGCGGTGCGGGTCAGCCCGCAAAACGCCCAGGCGCTGACGCCGGTGCTGCTGCAGGCGGGCATCGACCTGCTGGTCATCCAGGGCACGATCGTCTCCGCCGAGCGGGTGGCCAGCGACGGAGAGCCGCTGAATTTGAAGACCTTCATCTCCGAGCTCGACGTCCCGGTGGTGGCCGGCGGGGTGCTCGACCACCGCACCGCCCTGCACCTGATGCGCACCGGTGCCGCCGGCGTCATCGTCGGCTACGGCTCCACCCGGGGAGTGACCACCAGCGACGAGGTGTTGGGCATCAGCGTCCCGATGGCCACCGCCATCGCCGACGCCGCCGCCGCGCGGCGCGAATACCTCGACGAGACCGGCGGCCGTTACGTGCATGTGTTGGCCGACGGCGACATCCACACCTCCGGCGAGCTGGCCAAGGCGATCGCCTGCGGCGCCGACGCGGTGGTGCTCGGCACGCCGCTCGCCGAATCCGCCGAGGCGCTCGGCGAGGGTTGGTTCTGGCCAGCCGCGGCGGCGCACCCGTCGTTGCCGCGCGGGGCTTTGCTGCAGATCGCCATCGGTGAGCGGCCGCCGCTGGAGCGGGTGCTCAACGGGCCGTCCGACGACCCGTTCGGTTCCCTGAACCTGGTCGGTGGCCTGCGCCGGTCGATGGCCAAGGCCGGCTATTGCGACCTCAAGGAGTTCCAGAAGGTCGGGCTGACCACTGGAAGCTGAAGCCAGCTGAACGCCAGGGGCGCTGGCTTGCTACCCGTGAGTAAGGCCATACTGGTGCGATGAAGCCGGATTACGACGTTCTGATCATCGGTTCGGGTTTCGGGGGCAGCGTGAGCGCGCTGCGGCTGACGGAAAAGGGCTACCGGGTGGGCGTGCTGGAGGCCGGCCGCCGCTTCTCCGACGCGGAGTTCGCCGAGACCTCCTGGGACCTGCGCAAGTTCCTGTGGGCGCCCAAGCTCGGTTGCTACGGCATCCAACGGATCCACCCGCTGCGCAACGTGATGATCCTGGCCGGCGCCGGGGTGGGCGGCGGCTCGCTCAACTACGCCAACACGTTGTACGTGCCGCCGGAGCCGTTCTTCAACGACCCGCAGTGGAAGCACATCACCGACTGGCGTGACGAGCTGATGCCGCACTACGAGCAGGCGCGACGGATGCTGGGCGTGGTGGAGAACCCGACCTTCACCGACGCCGACCGCCTCGTCAAGGAAGTCGCCGACGAGATGGGGTGCGGCGACACCTTCGTGCCCACCCCGGTCGGGGTGTTCTTCGGCCCGGACGGCACCAAAGCTCCGGGAAAGACCGTGCCCGACCCGTACTTCGGCGGCGCCGGCCCGGACCGCACCGGCTGCCTGGAATGCGGCTGCTGCATGACCGGATGCCGCTACGGCGCCAAGAACACCCTGGTGAAGAACTACCTAGGCCTCGCGGAATCGAATGGCGCACAAGTCATTCCGATGACGACGGTGAAAGGCTTCGAGCAGCGCCCCGACGGGCTATGGGAGGTCCGCACGGTTCGCACCGGAAGCTGGCTGCGCCGCGACAGGCGCACCTACACCGCCGAACACCTGATCTTGGCCGCGGGCACCTGGGGAACCCAGCATCTGCTGTTCAAGATGCGCGACGCCGGGAAGTTGGCCCGGCTGTCAAAACAGCTGGGCGTGCTGACCCGCACCAACTCCGAGTCGATCGTCGGTGCCGCGACGCTGCAGGTCTCGCCCGATCTGGACCTGACCCACGGGGTGGCGATCACGTCGTCGATTCATCCGTCGTCGGACACCCACATCGAGCCCGTCCGCTACGGCAAGGGTTCCAACGCGATGGGGCTGCTGCAGACGCTGATGACCGACGGCCAGGGTCCCGAGGGCACCGATGTGCCGCGGTGGAAGCAGTTGTTGGACCAGGCCCGCGAGGATCCCCGCGGCCTCCTTCGGATGCTCAACGTCCACCAGTGGAGCGAGCGCACACTGATCGCGCTGGTGATGCAGCACCTGGACAACTCGATCACCACGTTCACCAAGCGCGGCAAGCTCGGAATCCGTTGGTACTCCAGCAAGCAGGGACACGGCGAGCCCAACCCGTCCTGGATCCCGGTAGGCAACGAGGTCACCCGGCGCATCGCCGCCAAGGTCGACGGCGTGGCCGGCGGCACCTGGGGCGAGCTGTTCAACATCCCGCTGACCGCCCACTTCCTCGGTGGCGCGGTGATCGGCGACAGCCCCGAGAACGGCGTCATCGACCCGTATCACCGGGTCTACAACTATCCGACCCTGTTCGTGGTGGACGGCGCGGCGATCTCGGCGAACCTGGGCGTGAACCCGTCGCTGTCCATCACCGCGCAGGCCGAACGGGCCGCCTCGCTGTGGCCGAACAAGGGCGCGAACGATCAGCGCCCACCGCAAGACCAGGCGTACCGCCGGCTGGACCCGATCGCGCCAGAGCACCCGGTGGTGCCCCTCGACGCACCGGGTGCCCTGCGTTGGCTGCCGATCACGCCGGCGCGCTCGGCCGCGGATGCCGGCTAGCCCGCGATCGCCTCGAGCGGGGCGCCGCTGACCACCCGGCTGCGCTCTCCGTGCACGTCGACGGGCACGTCACCCATCAAGGTGACGCGGTGCATCAGCCGAGGCTGGTCGTCATAGTCGTCGATGGCGCGGTGCTGGGTGGCCCGGTTGTCCCAGATGGCAACGTCACCCGGCGCCCAGTTCCACCGAACGGTGTTCTCCGGCAAGGTGATTCGCCGTTGCAACAGTTCCAGCAGCACGCTTGATTCGTAGCTGTCCAGGCCGACGAAACCGCGCACGAAGTCGCCGGCCAGCAGGGTGCGTTCGCCGGTCTCCGGGTGCACCCGCACCACCGGGTGTTCGGTCCGGAAGTCCGGCTTTTCGAAGGCCTGGCGAAACGCGCGCTGCGCGTCGCTCATCGCCGGCACCGATTCGCTGGTCACGTAGTCGTAGCGGTTGGTGTGCAGCGCCCACAGGTTCTCTACCAGGCCGTTGAGCGCCTCGGGCAGGTGCTCGTAGGCGGCGGCGGTGTTGGTCCACAGCGTCGACCCGCCATACCGCGGCAGGGTGACCGCCCGCAGGATCGACGCCGCCGGATAGTTCGCGACGAACGTGACATCGGTGTGCCAGCGGTTCGCCTTGCCGTACTCGGAGTTGATCGGGGTGATGACCGGCGCGTTCTTGGCGGCGAGCAGCTCGGCGGCCGGGTGGCCGACGGGCGTGCCCAGCAGGCCCGCGAACGCCAGCTGCTGCTGGTCATCGAGGTGGTGCTGGTGGCGGAAGAAGATCACCTTGTGGGCCAACAGCGCCTGGCGGATCTTCTCGATCGCTGCCGGGTCGAGGTCGCCCCCGAGGCGCACCCCGTCGACCCGGGCGCCGATGCGGCTGCCCAGCTTGGTGACGGTTATCTGACCTGTCATTTTCGTCAATCCTAGTTCGAAAGGGGTGTAGTCAAACGACTACATCAAGTACTGTAGCCACATGACTACAGCTTCCGCAAGTGGCCGCGCGAACATGCCCACCGGGCGGGCCGAGGTCGCGGCCGCGATCCTTGAGGCCGCCACCGACCTGTTCGCCGAACGTGGCCCGGCCGCGACCTCGATCCGCGACATCGCCGCTCGGTCCCACGTCAACCACGGGCTGGTGTTTCGTCACTTCGGCACAAAGGAAAATCTGGTCGGCGCCGTCCTCGATCACCTGGGTGCCAACCTGAGCGCCCTGCTGCTGAACCCAGCGACGCCCGCCGACGAACTGGACCGGGCCCTGGACCGGCAGATGAGGGTCATGGCCCGGACCGTGCTCGACGGGTATCCGGCGGGGCAGCTGCAGAAGCGCTTTCCCAGCGTCGCGGCGTTGCTCGAGTGGGTGCTGCCGCTTTACGACAATGAGACCGATGCGCGGCTCGCCGTCGCCAATGCCCTTGCGCTGCAATTCGGTTGGCGGCTGTTCGCGCCGATCCTGCGCTCGGCGACCGGGCTCGACGGGCTGACGGACGACGAAATACGGGAGGCCGCGAGGGCCGAGGTGGGGCGGATCGTCAATCCCGGCTGATGCTCACTTGTTCCGGGTCAGTGCCCGGCGGTGGAGCGGCTCGCGGCCCGGCGGCTGCTGCGGGGGCGACAGCAGTGGCTTGCGGTCGCGCACCGCAATGGTTTTCGGCGCATCGGTGCTCAGGGTGACCTCTTCGCCCGCGTGCCGGATGGTGAGCTGGCCGCCCGGCCCGTCGCGCACCGTGTAGGTGACGTCGGAATGGTTGACGTCGACGGTCAGCCGGAAATCGCGCCACCGAAGCCGGAACCGGAGCCGCGAAATGCCATCGGGCAGCGCGGGATCCAGCGACAGGATGCCCTCGTCGTCCCGCAAGCCGCCGAAGCCGCCCACCAGAGCCGTCCAGGCTCCGGCGAGCGAGGCCATGTGCAAGCCGTCGCGGGTGTTGTGGTGCAGATCGCGCAGATCGATCAGCCCGGCCTCGTACGCGTAGTCGTGCGCCAATTCGAGGTGCCCGACCTCGGCGCACAGCACCGCCTGGGTGCAGGCGGACAGCGACGAGTCGCGCACCATGCGCCGCTCGTAGTAGTCGACGTTGCGCGCCTTCTGTTCGGGGGTGAACGCGTGGCTCTGCCACTGCATCGCCAGCACCAGGTCGGCCTGCTTGATCACCTGCGCGGGATAGAGCCGCACGTAGGGGTCGTGCAGCAGCAACGGGTAGGCGTGGTTCTCCTGGAAGTCCCACTCCGCGAGGGTGGTGAACCCCTCGCACTGCTGATGGACCCCCAGGCCGGCGTCGTAGGGAATGTTGGCGGCGTCGGCCGCGTCGCGCCAGGAGGACGTCTCCTCGGTGGTGACGCCCATCGCCTCCGCCGCCTCGGGGTGGCGGTTGCAGGCCTCGGCGGCGGTGCGCAGATTGTGCGCGGCCATCAGGTTGGTGAAGACGTTGTCGCGCACGATCGCCGTGTACTCGTCGGGGCCGGTGACGCCGTCGAGGTGCCAGACGCCGTGCCGGTCGTGGTGGCCGAGGGAGAGCCAGAGCCGGGCGGTCTCGACGAGCACCGCGAGGCCGCAATGCTTTTCCAGCTCGTCGTCGCCGGTGACGATGCGGTACCGCTCGAAGGCCATGGCGATGTCGGCGTTGATGTGCCAGGCCGCGGTGCCGGCCGGCCAGTAGGCCGAGCACTCCTGCCCGCGGATGGTCCGCCAGGGGAAGGCGGCGCCCTCCAGGCCGAGTTCGGCCGCCCGTTCCTTGGCGAGGTCGAGGGTGGACGCCCGCCACCGCAGCGCGTCGGCCACCGCATGCGGCGCGGTGTAGGTGAGCACCGGCAGCACGTACCCCTCGGTGTCCCAGAAGGCGTGACCGTCGTAGCCGGTGCCGGTGAGCCCCTTGGCCGGAATCGAGCGGCGCTCGGCGCGCACGCTGGCCTGCAGCAGGTGAAAAAGCCCGAACCGCACGGCTTGCTGGGATTCGGGATCGCCCTCGACCTCGACGTCCGCGCTGTCCCAATAGTCGTCCAGGTAAGCCCGCTGCGCATCCAGCAGTCCCTGCCACCCGCTGTAGCGGGCGCTGTGGATGGCGGCGGCGGCCTGGTCGCGCAGCGCCGGGCGCGAGCGCATGCTCGACCAGCCGTACGCCAGGTATTTGACGATGCGCAGTTTCTGCCCGGCGCGCAGCCCGCAGATCACCGTGGTTCGCGCCAGGTCGTCGCGGGCATCGGTGGCGAACTCGACGCGCCCGGGAACGTCGATCTCGTGATCCATCGCGGCCGACATCATCAGGGCACTGCTGCGGGTGCGGTGCATGAGAAGCGCCCCGGTGTCGGTGTTTTCGTGGTCGACGGCCACCAGCGGGTTCTCCAGAATCGCCGACACCCGGGGGTCACCCGAGGTCTGGGGTTGGTCCTCGTTGGTGACCAGTTCGGACTGCACCGTCACGCGAACGAAGTCGCCGACCGCTTCCACGACGTATTCGATGGCGGCCACGCCGCGCTGGACCAGCGACACCAGCCGGGTGGACACGAGTTTGATTTCCTTGCCCGCGGGGGAGCGCCAGTGCGTGCGGCGGGTCATCGTCCCGGCGCGCATGTCGAGATCCCGCTCGTGCGAGAGCAATTCGCCGTATCGGACGTCGAACGGCTCGTCCTCGACCAGCAGGCGGATGATCTTGCCGTTGGTGACGTCGACGATCGTCTGGCCGGCCTCCGGATAGCCGTAACCGGCCTCGGCGTAGGGCAGCGGCCGGATCTCGTAAAAGGAGTTCAGGTAGGTGCCGGGCAGGCCGTAGGGCTCACCCTCGTCGAGGTTGCCGCGCAGCCCGATATGCCCGTTGGACAGGGTGAACAGGGATTCCGACTGGGCCAGTATGTTCAGGTCGAGCCGGGTTTCGCGGACAAGCCATGGATCAAGGGGGAAGGCTTCGTCGTCGATCATGACTGCAGCAGCTCGGCGAGGTCGGTGACCACCACGTCGGCGCCGTTGCGGCGCAGATCGTCGGCCTGGCCCACTCGGTCGACGCCCACCACGTAGCCGAAGTTACCGGCAT
Organism: uncultured Actinomycetota bacterium; assembly: GCA_963850895.1. GTDB lineage: Bacteria > Actinomycetota > Actinomycetes > Mycobacteriales > Mycobacteriaceae > Mycobacterium. The sequence continues at coordinate 550,684 of CAWKNK010000027.1, forward strand.
GGCCGGCCTGCACGCCCGAGATCGCGTCCTCGAACACGGCCGCGGCGTCGGCGCCGACGCCGAGCAACTCGGCTCCCCGCAGGTAGGAGTCCGGCGCCGGCTTGCCCGCGATGTGCTCGTCGCGCAGCGTGACGCCGTCCACCCGCTTCTGGATGAACCGGTCCAGGCCGGTGATCTCCAGGACGTCGCGCGTGTTGGCGCTCGAGGACACCACCGCGATGCCCAGGCCGGCCGCCGAGACCGCCTCCAGGTATCGCCGCGACCCCTCGAAGACCTCGACGCCGTCCCTGCGCAGGACCCGTTGGAACATGTCGTTCTTGCGGTTGCCCAGGCCGTATACCGTCTCGGCGTCTCCCGCGTCGTCGGGACTGCCGTCGGGCAGATCGATCCCGCGGCTCTGCAGAAATGACCGGACCCCGTCCTCGCGCTTCTTGCCGTCCACGTATTTCCGGTAGTCGGTGGCCGCATCGAAGGGGACGAATTCTTCCCCGGTGCGCTTGGCCCGTTGGGACAGGTAGTCGTCGAACATGGCCTTCCAGGCCTTGGTGTGCACGCTGGCGGTGTCGGTGAGCACACCGTCGAGGTCGAACAGGCAGGCATGCACCTTCTCGGGCAGACCCAGGCCTGGATGCACCAGCGGACCTCGCTCTCTCGTCTTGGGGGACTAGTTAAGCGATACCCACTCCACCATGCCGCTATGTCTGTCGCCAAACGTTCACCCGGTCGTGCGACGCCGGACCGGCAGCCAGCATGCCGCCAATGGGACCGTGGTGAGCGATCCGAGCGCGACCACTCCCGCGAGGTGGCGGTGCTCGTCACGCATCGCAACGGCCATGACGAGCATCGAACAAAAGTGTGCGGAGTTCGCGGTGAGATTGAAATCAAGAAACAATCGGTTGGCGAGCGGTGCGCGCGCCGATGCGAACAGGAAGAGCGCCCAGACCACGTAGACGGTGGAGAACATGACGGCTATCGCGTCGCCGCCCGCTCCCCAATCGAAGAGCCCGCCCAACAACGTCGGCAACGCGTTGATGCGATGCGTGGACGAAAGAATCAGGTCGGGCACGAAGAAGAGCAAATACCCGACCGCGGTCAGCCGGATGCTCACCGCAAGCGCTGACGTCGCGCGGCCCGGTTGGGTTGGCCTCATGAATCGGCCGTCCGTCTTCTGCTTTGCCGGATATTGCGAACCATCTCCGTTGGGCGCTCGAGGGCCGAGAAGTGGCCCGCACCGGGCACTGTGAGGGTCTGGGCATTCAGTAGGCGAGCGACGTGCTCGCGCTCCGCCGTGCGGGACCAATCGTGCTCGCTGTAGACCAGGGTGACGGGTACCTTCACCTGCGCGTAGCGGCTTCGTGCTTCGACGAACCCGGCGAGGCTGCGCATGATGGCCCGGTTCACCGCCGGGTAGCCGGGCCTGCGGCCGCCTCGCCGGAGCTCGCGAAGCAAGTCCTCCGACAACGCGCGGTGGTCGGCGAAGCCGCCCCGCAGCACGGCCCGCAGGATCATGCGATTCTCTAGCCGGGCAAAGACCGGTCCCGAACCGGGCAGGCGGACACCCGTTCCGATCAGGCGGGCAAACCAATTGCCGCGTTCAAGGCCGCTTGGGTAGTCGTAGGCGTTGAAGGCGACCACGTTGCTTACGTTGTCCCTGAGCTCGATCGAGGCCAACAACGCGATCGTGCCTCCCATCGATTCGCCGGCCAACGTGACGTCACGCAGGTCAAGCGTTCTGGTGAATTCGACTACGGCGGTGCGCAGTTCCGGCTCGCCGTATCGCGCACCGGGGACGATGTCGGACCATCCCATGCCGGGCAGATCCAGCGCGTACACCGTGAATTCGTCCCACAGCGCGGGCATGACACGCTGGAAGTAGTCCAGTTGGGTGCGCACGGTGTGGAGCAGGACGAGCGGCGGGCCGGTCCCCGCCGTGAAGTAGCGCAACCGCGAGCCGTCGGACCGTTGGAAGAACTTGACCTCACCGCGGCCGCCGCTCCATGTCGTCGTGTAGCGCTGGTCTGGAATCTCGTTGGGCCGCATCGTGTTCAACCTCCGCTGATCGCTCGGGCGACGCCCTGGACGGCCCGCAGGCGTCCGTCGGCCAGGGCGCGGGTGAGGTTTTCGGCCTTTAGCTGGAAGTCGGTGACGAAGGCGTGCAGGCCCAGCGGGTTGGCGGGCTGGGCCAAGATGGCCCGCATCAGCGAGGCCGCCTGGTCGGTGAGGTCGTTCCAGTGTTCGACGGCGAACCCGGCGGACTCGACGGCGGCGCGCAATTCGTCGGGGGTGACCAGATGGCTGCGCGCGGGCTGATCGGCCCACGGCAGCGGGTAGTCGAGTTGGGCGTCGCCCCCAATCGTGAGGTCCCACAGGGCAAGTCGTCCGCCATCTTTGAGTACTCGGCGCGTCTCGGAGTACAGGCGTGCCTTGTCGGCAACGTTCATCTGGACGTGCTGGCTGATGGTGACGTCGAAAGCGGCGTCGGGAAGGGGGAGTTCGGTGACGTCCGCCCGATGAACGGATATCCGGTTGCTGAGGCCGACGAGTCGATTGAGCCAGCGGTTCGTTTCGCAGTATTCATCGGTGAGGTCCACGGCGGTGACCTGGCTGCCGTAGCGGTCGGCGATGTAGCGGGCGGTGCCGCCGACCCCGCTGCCGGCGTCGAGCACTGCAATCTCGCCGGTGATCTGCGCCAACTCCACCAGCTGCGCGGTGGCGATGCGGCCCATGGTGTGAAAGTCCTCCAGCAGGCCCAGGTCGGCGGGGGCGAGGCGGTCGAGGTCCTTCCCGGCGGAGCGCAGCGCGTGCTCGATGTTGTTGCGCGACAGGCCGGTCGAGTACTGGTTCTGGATCGTGTGGTTCATTTTTGCACCTTTGTCCATGCGGTGATGATGGGTGGCATCGTGATCAGGGCGTTGGCCGCGAGCGCCTCTTCGCGGAAGCGGGGCACGAAGTTTTCGATGTCGGCGACCTCGTCGATGGCGAAGCCCCCCTGTTGTGCGATGGGGGACACTAGCCGCCAGACTTCCGCGGCGTAGGCCAGGATGTCGGTGTCGGCGGCCGTGCCGATCGGCGTGCCGAGGGCCAGCTGCGGCGCGCCCAGGCCGGCGTCGGCGAAGATCGTGTGCAGCGCAGTGCCGAAACGCGGACTGAGCCCCATGGCTTCGAAGGCGCGCACGATGCCCGCCGTCACCTGCCCGAACAGCGGCATGTCCGGGACGCTGCTCGCCCCGGTGATGTCGTTCTCGGAGAACGCGATCACCCCGTCGGGGCGCACGAACGAGCTGAGATGGCGTAGCGTGGCGGCCGGGTCGGGCAGGTGCATCAGGATCAACCGGCCGACGACCGCGTCGACGGGTTCGTCCAAGTCGATCGCGTCAATCGCGGCCTGGATGAAATGCACTGTGGACAAGCCTTGTTCGGCGGCCCGGGCGCGGGCCAGCTCGATCATCGCGGGAGCGGCGTCCACACCCAGAACGCTTCCCGTCGGACCGACGAGCCCGGCGGCGACGAACGACACGTCACCGGGCCCGCAGCCGATGTCGAGCACCCGCATGCCTGGCCGTAGCCCGGCGAGCCGCAGTGCGTGCTCCGTGTAGTCGTTGTATAGCCGGCCCTGCAGGAGGAGCCGCCGCACCTCGACGTCGGCGTGGCCCAGGACATATGTGCTACCGGTGGCCGCCGACGATCGCGTTGTCGTCATCACGTTTCAATCCTCTCTGGCTCGACGGACGCGGTGTGCTCATGTCGCCACACCGCGGATTGGCCCGAAAGCCGGGGATGTGCCGGCTGCGGGTGCTGTTGGAGCCTGTCGAACTTGTCCAGCCGGTGCATCGGCACGAGTCCGGTCAGCATGAAATCCCACGTCGCTCGGATGAAATTGGCCGGGGTGCGGCGGGATTCAGGACGCGTGACGTAGCGGCGCGCGATCGTCACGAAGTCTTCGGGCTCGACCCCCGCCACATCGCGGACGTGTGTGGTCGGGCCGCCGACACCCCAGGTCCCCAGTGCGTACTCCGGCAGGTAGTGGCGCAGACTGGACTGGAAGAACAGGTCGGCGCCAAGGCGTTTCGCGTTGACCCGCACGGCGCGCATGAACATCCATAGGGGGATGTCGATGTGGCGCACGCGCCGGCCCAACGCTTCACCGACGGCGTCGGCGATCTCCGCGCCCGATAGGAGCGTCGGTCCCGTCGGGCGGTAGGCCCGGCCATCGTGACGGTGGGGGTCGAGTAGCGCGCCGACGGCGACCCGGGCGATGTCCTCGTTGGAGGGCGGCGCGTTTCCGCCGCCCCCGGTCGGCGTCGGCAAAACTCCCAGCTGGGCAGCCATTCCGACCAGCTGCAGGTAGTTGTCGGCGAAGTAGCCAGGGTCGACGGCCACGTGCGCGGTGTCCGGCAGAAGCTCGAACAACTTGTCGGTCAGCCAGGCGTGCCGGGTCATCAGCGATGGATGCTCGGGGCTGGACAGCCATTGCCCAAGCGCCACCACCGCTTCCACGCCGGTGCGCCGCGCGGCCACGGCAAAGGCGACCGCGCTGTCGAGCGCATGGGGATGGTACGGGGGGTTGAAGTACAGCCGGTCGACACCGTCCATTGCGGAGGAAACCTGGTTAATGTCAAACATATCCGCGACGACGACTTCGGCACCCAGGCCGCGCAGCCGAGCGCTGCGTGCGTCGTCGCGATGCACCATGGCCCGGGTCGTGACGCCTTTTTCTAGGAGCTGGGCTGCGACCGCGCCGCCGATCTTGCCCGTGGCGCCGGTTACCAGTACTCGATGATTCATCGGATTTCCCTTTCCAGTTGACGTGCCGGCTCCCAGGAAGGTGCCGGTTGCCGGGCCCGCGCCGGCAGCAACCAGCCGACGACGATCGCCGCACCCAGCGCGATGCCGGCGCATACCAGGGAGCTCACCTGCAGGCCGTCCAGGAATGCGCGGTCGACCGCGGCGCGGACGTCGCCGGCTTGTTGCGCCGGCAGCTGCTCGATCACCCTGTGCGCCAAAGCCATCGAGTGCCGCATGGCCTCGGCGGGCAACCCCGTCAACGCAGCCGGCCCAAGGTGACCCGAGTACACCGACGCGAAAATACTGCCGGCGATGGCCACGCCGAGGGTGCCGCCGAGTTCACGCGTCGTGTCGTTGACGGCCGAGCCGACGCCGGCCTTGTCGGCGGACAGCGATCCCATGATCGCCTCGGTGGCGGGCGCGACGTCAGACCGAGGCCGCCGCCGAGCAGCAGCATCTGCGTGGCGATCTGGGTGTACGGCGTGGCGGCGTCGGCCGTGGACGCCCACGCCAGCCCGGCGGCGAATACGGTCAGGCCGGCGGCGACCACGGCGGTGGTCCCGAGCCGCTCGACCAGCCGGGGACCCGCGATACTGGCCAGCGCGATGGACGCCGCAACCGGCAGCAGCCGCACCCCGCTCTGAAATGCGGTGTAGTCCTTGATGAACTGGAAGTACTGGGTGATGACGAAGATGAAGCCGAACAATGTCAGGAAGCCGGCCGTCACCGCCAGGCTGCCGCCGGCGAACCGGCGGTTGAAGAACACCGAGACGTCCAGCATGGGGTGGGCGCTGCGCCGTTCCCATACCGCGAACCCGGCGAGAACCGTTGCGGCCAGGGCGAACCCGGTGGCGGTTCGGGCGTTGGTCCATCCCCACGTGGGCGCCTCGATGACCGTGTAGACCAGTGCCGTGATCCCGGCCGCCGACAGGATCAGGCCGCCGAGGTCGACGCGCGGTGCGGCCGGGTCGCGCGAGGTCGGCACGAACAGGATGCCGCCGACGATGGCCAGCGCCGCGATCGGGATGTTCACCATGAAGATCGAGCCCCGCCAGAAGTGTTCGAGCAGCCAGCCGCCGCTGATCGGCCCCACGGCCACCCCGACGCCCACCATGGCCGCCCACAGGCCGATCGCCTTGGCGCGAGCCGCCGGTTCGGTGAAGATGTTCGTGATCAGGCCCAGCGTGGTCGGGAAGATCACCGCCGCGCCCACTCCCATGGCGGCTCGGGCCGCGATCAGCGCGTCCGCCGAATCCACCTGCGCCGCAACCGCGGAGGTCGCCGCGAACAGCGCGAGCCCCGAGTTCAGCCAGCCCCGTCTGCCGTAGCGGTCGCTGAGGCTGCCCGCCGAGAGCAGCAGGCCGGACATCACCAGGGTGTACGCGTCGACGATCCACTGCAGCTGCGCGGTGTCGGCGCCGAGTTCGCGCGACAGGGTGGGCAGCGCGACGTTGACGATGGTGGCGTCGACGCTGATGACGAAGACACCGAGGCAGATGACGGCGAGCGCGGGGATCGGGTGGTTCCGGAAAACGGGTTCGATACGCATGAACAAGACAGTAAAGTGAATAGACAAAGAAATCAAGTAGATAGTAGAAAAAGATGTCTGTCGCTGGTAGGATGGCCTGGTGGCACCCCGTAGGACCTACAGCCAGAACTGCCCGATCGCGCGCGGCCTCGACGTCCTGGGCGAGCGGTGGACGCTGCTGATCCTGCGCGAGCTGGTCGGCGGCCCCCGCCGCTACAGCGACCTGCGCGCCGAGTTGCCCGGTATCGCAACCAATCTGCTGGCCGAGCGGCTCAAAGAACTGCAGGACACGGGTCTCGTCGACCGCGCCGACCTACCGGCGCCGATCGGGCGGACCGTCTACACCCTCAGTGACTTGGGCTGGCAGCGGGCGTTGCCCGTCTTGCAGAGCGTCGCGTGGTTCGGCCTGGACCGGCTGGACCCGGTCGAGGATGGTCGGGCATCGCCGTTGAACGGGTTCCTGGCCGGAATACTGCTCGGCTTCAACTCGGGCAAGGCGGGAGGGTTGGAGGCGACGTGCCGGGCCGAGATCGACGGCCGGCGTTTCGATTTCGCGATCACGCGGGGGCACCTGGCCGGTGCTCACGGCGACCCCTCGGTGACGATCACCGCCGGCGCGGCCGATCTGGTGACCGCCCGTCTGGGCTCGAGCGAGGCCAAGCGCAAGGCGGCGCTGCGGCGCATCAACTTCGAAGGCGACCCGGAGGCCGTCGACGCGGTGCGTGCGGCCTTTTCGCTGTAGGCCTGTGGATCAATCCCCGGTTTGGAGCAGGGCGTCGATGAGTGCACGGGCGATGAACTTGCCGTAGCGGGTGGCCGACCAACCGCGTTCGAGGACGAGAAGCTCGTAAAGCTCGGGTGCGTGATACGTCCACAGGACATCGCGCGCTTGTCTGGCGCTGACTCGTAGCTTTCCGGTGCGGGCGAGATCGGAGGCGAATGCTGTCATCGCAGTGAGGGTTTCCTGCCGGATCTGCTTCCAGACCTCCGCGGCGTCCGGCGACGACGCGGCACCATCGCGCGCGAGTAGCTGGACCGGGGCGCTGCGCGGCATGGTGGAGGCCAGGTGCTCTGCGTAGATTTCGAGCTTGCGGGTCGCCTCAGTCGCATTGATCACGTTCTGGATCACGTCTCGCTGGGCCATCGGGATCGGCTCGTCGTCACCGGCGACCGACACGTCGAAGAGCGCCTTCAGCACGCCCGCCTTGGTCGCGAACGCCTTGTACACCATTTCGACTGACACACCGGCGTCCCGCGCGATCTCGGCGATGGTCGTCGTCGCATAGCCCTGAGCCAGGAAGCGCTGCCGGGCGGCGGCGAGCACCGCGTGCCGGTTCTGCTGGGCCTGTTGGCGACGGCGGGTCGAGTCGTAGCGGCGGGGAGGGTGGCTCTTGACAGATCCCATAATTCAGTACATGCTCCTGTATCTATTACAACTTACTGTATCAGAAAAAGGGGTCGTGACATGACAACTGCAACTTGCCCCGCCGTCAGCCTGTCGGACGGCGACCATTCGACGGCCGTAGCGCGTGCCCTGGCACCGGAAATCACCCAGCGCGCCGACGAGGCTGAGGCGCTCGGCACGTTGCCGCTCGATCTGGTCGAGCGGATGCGCGCGGCCGGCATCTTCCGCGCCTTGCAACCGCGCTCGCTCGGCGGGTTTGAAGTGGCCCCGGTCGAGTTCATCCATTTGATCGAGGAGCTGGCGCGTGCCGACGGTTCCACGGGCTGGCTCGCGGCCATCGGTGCCGGCGCACCAGCGTTCACCGCTTGGCTCGAACCTGCCGTCGCCACAGCACTGTTCGGCTCGGACGCAGATTTCTTGGCGGCCACGGTGTTTGCCCCCACCGGGCGGGCCGTCCCGGATGGCCGCGGGCGGTTCGCCGTCGACGGCCGTTGGCCTTTTGCCAGCGGTTGTCGCCATGCCGAATGGATGCTGGCCGGGATGTTCGTCTTCGACGGCGATACGCCGCGCATGATCCCGGAGCAGGGCCCCGACTGGCGCCTTGCGTTCTTCCCGCGCGCCGACGCCGAGATCGTCGACAACTGGGACGTCCTGGGGCTGCGCGCTACCGGCAGCAACGACATCCTCGCCCGAGGCCTCCACGTCGCCGAAGAACACACCATCAGCCCGTTCTTCGCCTCGGCCCGCCAGGACGGCCCCTTGTGGAGACTGGCGTTCTTCACGCTCGTCGGAGTCGCCCTGGTCGGTGTCCCGCTCGGGATCGCGCGACGCGCACTCGACGAATTCACCGACCTCGCGACAACGAAGACGCGCGCCGGCACGTTCGAGCCGCTCGCAAAGGATCCCGCCGCCCAAGTCGAGTTCGCCAGTGCTGAAGCCGGTTTGAGGTCGGCCCGGGCCTTCGTTCTCGACGAGGCCGGCGCCCTGTGGGAAACCGCCCGCGCCGGCGATTCACCATCGCTAGAGCAGCGCGCCGGCTTCCAACTCGCCGCCCAACAGGCGATGCGCGCGGCACGTCAAGCGGTCGACACGACGTTCGACCTGACCGGTGCGGGCGCGGTGCATGCGGGTCACCCCCTGCAACGATGCTTCCGGGATTTACACACCGTCGGCCAGCACGTGTACTTCAGCCCGTCCGCCCTGAAGCGCTACGCCGGCACCCGATTCGGCATTACCCAACCCACCCACCTGATGTGACGCCGACGACTGTACGGCCCCACCCGGGCGCTCTTCGCCAGCCACTAAGCTGGCTGGCGTGGAAACACCCTCGCCGCGACCCGTGTTGGTGGTCGATTTTGGCGCACAATATGCGCAATTGATCGCCCGCCGGGTCCGCGAGGCGCGGGTCTTTTCCGAGGTCATCCCGCACACCGCGTCGATCGAGGAGATCAAGGCCCATAACCCGGTGGCCGTCGTGCTCTCCGGCGGACCGGCCAGTGTGTACGCCGAGGGCGCCCCCCAACTGGATCCGGCGCTGTTCGACCTCGGTGTGCCGGTCTTCGGCATCTGCTACGGGTTTCAGGCCATGGCGCAGGCGCTGGGCGGGACGGTCGCGCACACCGGCACCAGTGAGTACGGCCGCACGGAACTGAAGGTACTTGGCGGTGAACTACATTCGGGCCTACCGAGCGTTCAGCCGGTCTGGATGAGCCACGGTGACGCGGTCACGGCCGCACCGGATGGATTCGACGTGGTCGCCAGCAGCCCGGGCGCCGCGGTGGCCGGCTTCGAGAACCGGAGCCGCCGCCTGGCCGGGGTGCAGTACCACCCGGAGGTCATGCACACCCCGCACGGGCAGCAGGTGCTCAGCCGATTCCTGCACGACTTCGCCGGGCTCGGCGCGGAGTGGACGCCCGCCAACATCGCGGGCGCCCTGGTCGAGCAGGTGCGCGCCCAGGTTGGCGACGGGCACGCGATCTGCGGACTGTCCGGCGGCGTGGACTCGGCGGTGGCCGCCGCACTGGTGCAGCGCGCCATCGGCGACCGGCTGACCTGTGTCTTCGTCGACCATGGACTCCTTCGCGCCGGCGAGCGCGCGCAGGTGCAGCGCGATTTCGTGGCGGCCACCGGCGCCAATCTGGTCACCGTCGACGCCGCGGACACCTTCCTGCAGGCGCTGGCGGGGGTGACCAACCCCGAGGGCAAGCGCAAGATCATCGGCCGCCAGTTCATCCGGGCGTTCGAGGGTGCGGTGCGAGACATCGTGGGCGACACGGATTCTCAGGTCGAGTTTCTGGTGCAGGGCACGCTGTATCCGGACGTGGTGGAATCCGGCGGGGGCAGCGGCACCGCCAACATCAAGAGCCATCACAACGTCGGCGGCCTGCCCGACGACCTGAAGTTCAAGCTCGTCGAGCCGCTGCGGCTGCTGTTCAAAGACGAGGTGCGCGCCGTCGGGCGTGAGCTTGGCCTGCCGGAGGAAATCGTTGCACGCCAACCCTTTCCGGGCCCCGGTCTGGGCATCCGGATCGTCGGCGAGGTCACCGCGCGGCGGCTGGAGACCCTGCGTCGCGCCGACTCGATCGCGCGCGAGGAACTCACCGCCGCCGGCCTGGACAACCTGATCTGGCAATGCCCGGTGGTGCTGCTGGGCGAGGTCCGCTCGGTCGGCGTGCAGGGCGACAACCGCACCTACGGGCACCCGATCGTGCTGCGGCCGGTGTCCAGCGAGGACGCCATGACCGCCGACTGGACCCGGGTGCCCTACGAGGTGCTGGAGCGCATCTCGACCCGCATCACCAACGAGGTTGCCGAGGTCAACCGCGTGGTGCTGGACATCACCAGCAAACCCCCCGGCACCATCGAGTGGGAGTGACCGGTCGGCGCGAAAGCGCCGCCACATCACACCCATCCGCCCCACCGGTATCGATCGCATAAAGCCGCCCCTCGCGTTTCTTGCGCTTGTCGGAGGGCGGGTGTTTACTCTCAATCAGTCGAACATACTTTCGAAAACAGTCGTGCGAGAGCGGTGGTAGGAGGCTGGTCATGACTGCGGCTTTCGCCCCCGATCACCGGCAGGAAATCCGCGCTGAGCAGCTCGAATCGCTTCGCCGTCGGATGGCCGTGATCGCCGGGAAGGCGCCGGGGCCCGCATCCGCCCGCGACGACGACCTGCTGCCGGAATCGGAATCCCAGCTGGCGCTGCCGCAGTGGCTGGCGGAGTCGCTGCCGGCGCCGCTGCCGCGCGGGACGGTGGCGGTGCTCTCGGGTGCCCGGTCGCTGCTGCTGGGCATGGTGGCCGCGGTGACGGCGGCGGGCGGCAACGCGGCAATCGTCGGTCAGCCGGATATCGGCCTGCTGGCCGCCGCGGAGATGGGGGCCGACCTGAGCCGGCTCGCGGTGATACCGGATCCGGGAACCGATCCGGTGGAGGTGGCCGCGGTGCTCGTCGACGGCATGGATCTGGTGGTCCTCGGCCTGGGCGGGCGCCGGGTGCCGCAGACCCGGGCGCGGGCGGTGGTGGCGCGGGCCCGCAACAAGGGGTGCACCCTGTTGGTCACCGACGGTGACTGGCAGGGGGCGCCCACGCGGCTGGAGGCCCGGGTCTGCGGCTACGACATCACCCCGGCAAGCCGCCCCGGCTTCGGCCGGATCGGCCGGGTGCGGCTGCAGGTCAGCGGGGTGTGTGCGGGTCGACGGGTGACCGCCCGAGCGCGAGCCGGGTGAAATCCGGTGTCTTCCCGGGTGTTGGCCATCTGGTGCATGGACTGGCCCGCGGTCGCGGCGGCCGCGGCCGCCGGCCTGTCCGCGACCGCCCCGGTGGCGGTCACGCTGGCCAACCGGGTGATCGCCTGCTCGGCGGCCGCCCGTGCGGCGGGAGTGCGGCGGGGGCTGCGGCGCCGGGAGGCGGCGGCCCGGTGCCCGCAGCTGCACGTCGGCACCGCCGACGCGGATCGCGACGCCCGCTTCTTCGAAGCGGTCATTGCGGCGGTGGACGACCTGGTGCCGCGCGCCGAGGTGCTGCGGCCCGGTCTTTTGGTGTTGCCGGTGCGCGGGGCGGCGCGCTATTTCGGTTCCGAGGCCCGCGCCGCCGAGCGGCTGATCGACGCGGTGGCCGCGGCCGGCGCCGAGTGTCAGGTCGGGGTCGCCGACCGGTTGTCCACCGCGGTCTTCGCCGCGCGGGCGGGCCGGGTCGTCCCGCCGGGCGGCGACGCGAAGTTTCTGTCGGTGCTGTCGATCCGCCAACTCGCCACCGAGCCCAGCCTGTGCGGTCCGGGGCGCGAAGAGCTGACGGACCTGTTGTGGCGGATGGGGATTCGCACCATCGGGCAGTTTGCCGCGCTGTCGGCCACCGACGTGGCGTCCCGGTTTGGCGCCGACGGGGTGACCGCGCACCGGTTGGCCCGCGGCGAACCCGAGCGGGGGCCGTCCGGGCGGGAGCCGCCGGAGGAGCTGGAGGCCGTGCTGGACTGCGACCCACCGATCGACCGGGTCGACGCCGCGGCCTTCGCCGGGCGCTCGCTGGCCGCCGCGTTGCATCGGACGCTGATGGCCGCCGGGGTGGGCTGCACCCGGCTGGCCATTCACGCCGTCACCGCCAACGGCGAAGAACTGCACCGGGTGTGGCGGTGCGCCGAGCCGTTGACCGAGGACGCCACCGCCGACCGGGTGCGCTGGCAACTGGACGGCTGGTTGAGCAGCCGGACCGCGCGCAACCCCCGCCCGACGGCGGCGGTGACGCTGTTGCGGCTGCAGGCGGTCGAGGTGGTGTCGGCCGAGGCGCTGCAGTTGCCGCTGTGGGGCGGCTTGGGGGAGGAGGACAGGCTGCGGGCCCGCCGGGCCCTGGTGCGGGTGCAGGGCCTGCTCGGCCCGGAGGCGGTGCGGGTGCCGGTGCTGTCCGGCGGGCGCGGGCCGGCCGAACGCATCACGTTGACCCCGCTGGGCGACGAAGCGGTCCCGCGGGCCGACCCGGGCCTGCCGTGGCCCGGCCGGCTGCCCGAGCCGTCACCGGCGGTGCTGCTCGACGACTCGGTGGAATTGCTTGACGCCCAAGGGAACCCGGTGCGGGTGACGAACCGGGGGCTGTTCTCCGCCGACCCGGCGCGGCTGACCGCGCACGGCCGGGACGAGCGGCTGGACTGGTGGGCCGGACCGTGGCCGGTCGACGAGCGGTGGTGGGATCCCGATCGTTCGGCGGGCCGCACCGCCCGCGCACAGGTCCTGCTGGAGGGCGAGCGGGCGTTTCTGCTGTGCTACCGCCAGCGGCGCTGGTACCTCGAGGGCAGCTACGAGTAACTGCGCTTATCGGTTGGGCCGCGACGATTCTGGCGTCAGGCCGGCCGGGCGCGGACCGCCTGCGCGTGCGTCATCAGATCGACTTGCACCCCGGGTATGTGGTCGAGCACCTCGGACGGGGCGGTCAGCAGCACGGCGCCCCAACCCGCGCGCAGGACTTCGATGAGGCGAATCTTCATGGGCTAACCTAACCGGCGCGCGAACGGCCCGACCCGTTCGATGAACCGGTCGAAGAAGTCCGCCGCGTCCACGTCAATCCCGATCAGCGCGTTGGGTTCTCGGCGCCCCGACCAGTCGGTCACCGTCATGGCGCGGGTCAGGGTGCCCGTCAGCTCGATGTCCACCGTCGCGGGTCGCGTGGTGACGAGCCCCGGGTCCAGCGCCGCGGCGGCGGCCAGCGGATCGTGCAGATGCGCCTGGTATCCGTGGCCGATGTCGTGGTACGCCTCCAGGTAGAACCGCATCGCGTCCTCGATCACCCGTATCAAGGGGTTCGATGCCGTCGACCGGGTGCCGGGCTCGTCGTCCGCGCTCATCGGCGTCGTCGTCGACCCGGCGGCGGCCGCCAGCCGGGCGAGGTGGTCCGGCGTCATCGCGACCTTGCGGGTCAGGTCCAGGCCGCACAGGATCGGAAGCCGCTGTGGCCCAGTGGCTTCCGATGGGGTCCAGGCGGCCAGCACTTCGGCCGCGGCCTCGGGGTCCACGCTGATGTTCCATTCCGCCACCGCGGTGGTGTTGCCCCGGTGATCGTAGGATCCGCCCATGATGACCAGTCGGCGCAGCAGTGTCGGCAGCGCCGGTTCGGCGCGTAGCGCCAGCGCGAGGTTGGTCAACGGGCCGGTCGCCACGCCGATGAGCTCGCCGGGGAAGGCGTGCGCGGCGCGCACCCAGGCGGTCGCGGAGTCGTGGCCGGTGAGCCGGCGATCGGTGGGCGGCAGGTCGGCATACCCCAATCCCCTGGGGCCGTGCACCTTTGACGGCAGGCGCATCGGCCCGGTCAGGGTCTCGTCGGAGCCCTTCGAGACCGGTACGCCGGTGACACCGCACAGCTCGAGCAGGCCCAGATTGTTTTCGCAAACCTGCTCTACCCCAACGTTTCCACCCGTCGAAGCGATGCCGACCACCTCGGCGTCCGGGTTGGCCAACAGATACATCAACGCCAGCGCGTCATCCACGCCTGTATCGACATCGACGAAAACGGGCGACTTCATTGTGTCCAAGATACTCAGACTGGCGGTTAGGCTGTCACGATGCCAACGACGTCGGAGCCCCCCGAGGGGACTGATTTGACGCCGCACTTCGACGATGTGCAGGCCCATTACGACTTGTCGGACGACTTCTTCCGGCTGTTTCTCGACCCGACCCAGACGTACAGCTGCGCCTACTTCGAGCGCGACGACATGACGCTGGAAGAAGCCCAGATCGCCAAGATCGACCTCGCTCTCGGCAAACTTGGGCTGCAGCCGGGCATGACGTTGCTCGACGTCGGCTGCGGCTGGGGCGCCACCATGATGCGCGCCGCCGAAAAGTACGACGTCAACGTCGTCGGCCTCACCCTGAGCCGCAACCAGGCCAATCACGTCGAGCGGCTGATCGCCCAGTCCGAGAGCCCCCGCTCCATGCGGGTCCTACTGCAAGGCTGGGAGCAGTTCGACGAGCCTGTCGACCGGATCGTCAGCATCGGCGCCTTCGAGCACTTCGGGCACGAGCGCTACGACGCGTTCTTCACCCTGGCGCATGGCCTGCTGCCCGACGGCGGGATCATGCTGCTGCACACCATCACCGGGCTGCACCCGACGGAGATGGTCGAACGCGGCATGCCCATGTCGTTCACGTTCGCCCGCTTCGTCAAATTCATTGTCACCGAGATCTTCCCGGGTGGGCGGCTGCCCTCGATACCGATGGTGCAAGAGCGCGCCACCGCAGCCGGATTCACCGTGACCCGGGTGCAATCGTTGCAGCCGCACTACGCGAAGACGCTCGACATCTGGTCTGCCGCATTGCAAGCCCACAAGGATCAGGCCATCGCGGTGCAATCCGAGGAAGTCTACGAGCGATACATGAAGTACCTGACCGGCTGCGCCCAGATGTTCCGCATCGGATACGTCGACGTCAATCAGTTCACGCTGCAGAAATGACTACCAATGCACTCCGGGCACCAACCGCACCAACCGCTTGACCCCTCGCGGTGCCCGGATGCCAGCCGTGACCGCCCGGACCGGCCGCCTCGGCTTGCGTCGTGGCGGGGGAGCCGCGGCCGGTTCGGGGGGCAATCCGCGGGCGGCGGCCGAGTCGGGATAACCCAGGTAGAGCTGGTGCAAGATTCGCCGGGACGTCCGCGGCGCGAAATAGTTGCCGACCTCGGCGAGCGTGCCCAGTGGGGTGTCGATGCGCGCCGGCTTCTCCACCAGGCCGCGCACCACCATGGCGGCCGCGCGTTCCGGGCTGATGGCGGGCACCGGGTTGAGCCGGTGCGACGGCGCGATCATCGGCGTACGAACCAGTGGCATATGGATATTGGTGAACGTGATGTGGTCGGACAGCGTCTCCGACCCGACCACGTCGGCGAACGCGTCCAGCGCCGCCTTGGTGGGCAGGTACGAGCTGTACTTGGGGTTGCGCGCCTGCACCCCGGCGCTGGAGACGTTGACCACATGACCGAAGCGGCGCTCGCGCCAGTGCGGCAGCAGCGCCAGCACCATCCGCACCGCGCCGAAGTAGTTGACCGCCATCACCCGCTCGTAGTCGTGTAGCCGGTCGGTGGAGTTGACCACCGACCGGCGGATCGACCGGCCGGCGTTGTTCACCAGGTAGTCGACGTGGTCGAAGCGGCCCAGGATGTCCTTGATGGTGTGCTCGACCGAGGTGGAATCGGTGACGTCGCAGGTGAAGGCGTGGGCGTCACCGCCGCCCGCGCGGATCTCGGCGACCAGTTGGTCCAGCGCGTCGGCGTTGCGGGCCAGGGCGAACACCGTCGCCCCACGCTCCGCGACCGCGATCGCCGCCGCCCGGCCGATGCCGCTGGACGCGCCGGTGATGATGACGTGCCGGCCGCGCAGCGGTCCCTTCGGATCGTCCCGGCGCGCCCGGTCCGGATCGAGGTGCTCGGCCCAGTACCGCCACAGCCGGGGCGCGTAGGAGGAAAACTCGGGCACGTCGATACCCTTGCCCCGCAACGCTTTCCGGGTCTGCTCGCTGACGAAGGTGGGCTTGAGGTCGACGAGGTCGAAGACCTCGGCCGGGATCCCCAGCTGGGTGGCCGCCATGTTGCGCAGCACCCTGGCCCGCCCGCGCACCTTCAGCACCGGGGCGGCCACCGAGCCCGGCAGCGACCCGCGCGCCGGCGGGAGCCCGGCCGCCTTGGCGACGCCGCGGTAGATGCCGCGCAGCCCAACGGTTTTGGGGGCCGTGAGGTGGAACGTTCGCCCGTCCAGGCCTTCCGTGTCCATGAGTGCGACTAGCGCGTCGACGACGTAATCGACCGGCACGATGTTGGTGCGGCCGGTGTCCGGCAGCAGGATGGGCGTCAACTTGGGCAATACGGCCAACGCCGACAATATGCCGAAGAAGTAGTACGGCCCGTCGATCTTGTCCATCTCGCCGGTGCGCGAGTCGCCCACCACCACCGCCGGGCGGTAGATCCGATAGCGCAGTCCGGGGGCCGACCGCACCAGCAGCTCGGCTTCGAACTTCGTCTGGTGGTACGGGGTCGGCAGCCGCTGCCCGACGTCGAAGTCGTCCTCGGTGTACTCGCCGCGGAAGTCACCCGCCACGGCGATCGAGGACACGTGGTGCAACGTCGCGCCCAGCCGCTGCGCCAGCTCGATGACGGCCCGGGTGCCCTCGACGTTGGTGGCCCGCTGCTCGGCCTCGCCGGCGGTGATGTCGTAGATGGCCGCGCAGTGCACGACGTGATCGATGTTGCCCAGCTCGGCGAGGGTCTCGTCGGTAAGCGCCGGCTCCGGCAGCCCGGCAACCAGCGGTTTGGCCCGCTCACCCCACTCGGCCGCGAGCCGTTCGAAGCGGCCCAGCGACTGCCGCCGGACCAGCACCCACACCTGCGCATCGGGCCGGGTTTCCAGCAGACGAGAGACGACGCGGCGACCAATAAACCCGGTACCGCCGGTAACGACATAACGCATGCAGCCATCGTGGCGGCTGGCGGCCGCCCGCGTCAACCGTGCAAATGGTGGCGACCCGCTTCGCCCGGTCCCCCCGCGATCAGCTGTGGAAGTCGCGGATGCCGTCCCACTCCACCAGCGTCCAGCCGGTCATCGGGTTACCGGTGATCACCACGCGCCCGATGTTGGGCAGGGGGTGGCTGGTCAGCAGCGTGTCCTTGGCGTTCTTGGTGTTCATCAGCGTCCAGTACTCGATGGCGAACTTGTGCGAGAACACCACCGGGTTGTGCTGGCCGCTGTTGTAGATCTTCTGGATGGCCGCGGTGAATCCTTCGTTGAACTGCTTGCCGTTGACCGACCCGGGGATGCTGTCCTGCACGTCGCCCTTGAGCCAGTCCGCCGGTGCCAACAGGTATGTCGCGCCCTCCTGGGCAACCGGTTTGCCCTCGAACCAGCCGGCGTTGATCTCCTGGATGCCTTGCAGCACCTCCACTTGCTTGCCCAGCTCAGCGGCCAACGGCGCGGCGGTCTGCTGGGCCCTGGCCATGGTGGAGGCGTAGATGCCGTCGTAGTCCTTGCGGCCGGCTTGGTGGGCGACTTGTTGGGCCTGCCCCTTGCCCTCGGGGTTCAGGCCGGCGCCCGGCACCGAGGTGTCGATGATCCCGCTCGCGTTGGCCTCCGACTCGGCGTGCCGGATGAACGTCACCGTGATGCTGCGCGCCTGCGGCGATCCGCCACAGGCGCCGACGATTACGGCCGCGGTGAGCGCCGCGAGTGCCTTCGAGACGTTCCGGACCAAGCTGCGCTTCGGCATGGGAGATAGCCTGCCCTGCCGACCGCATCGGTGGGAAGGGTTTGCGATGGTTAAGTGGAGAAAATACTCGCGAAGGAGACTCAGATGGCGATTGACCCGAGTGCCGTCGGCGCGGTGACCGAACCGATGCTGTTCGAATGGACCGACCGCGACACGCTGCTGTACGCGCTCGGCGTCGGCGCCGGCCTCGATGACCTGTCCTTCACCACCGAGAACAGCCACGGCATCGACCAGCAGGTGCTGCCCACCTACGCGGTGATCTGCTGCCCCGCGTTCGGGGCGGCCGGCAAGGTCGGAACGTTCAACTGGGCCATGCTGTTACACGGCTCGCAGGAGATCCGGTTGCACGCGCCGCTGCCGCCGGCGGGGAAGCTGTCGGTGGTCACCGAGGTCGCCGACATCCAGGACAAGGGCGAGGGCAAGAACGCCATCCTGGTGTTGCGCGGCCGAGGCACCGACCCGGACTCGGAGAAGCTGATCGCCGAGACGCTCACCACCCTGGTGATCCGGGGTGAGGGCGGGTTCGGGGGCGTGCCGGGGCAGCGGCCGGTGGCGCCGGAGATCCCGGACCGCGAGCCCGACGCCCGGGTTGCCCTGCCGACCCGGGAGGACCAGGCGCTGATCTACCGGCTTTCCGGTGACCGCAACCCGCTGCACAGCGATCCGTGGTTCGCCCGGGAGATGGCCGGCTTCCCCAAGCCGATCCTGCACGGGCTGTGCAGCTATGGGGTGGCGGGCCGCGCGCTGCTCGCCGAGCTCGGCGGCGGGGTCGCCGCCAACATCACCTCGATCGCCGCGCGGTTCACCTCCCCGGTGTTTCCCGGCGAGACGCTGACGACGCTGATCTGGCGCACCGAGCCGGGCAAGGCGGTCTTCCGCACCGAGGCGTCGGGCGCCGAGGGTACCGGCGCCCGGGTGGTGCTCGACGACGGCGCGGTGGAATACGTGCAGGCCTAGCGGGACAGCCGGCCCGCCAGCCGGGCGGTGAACTCGCCGGCGCGCGCGGGGCTGTCCAGCGCGAACTGTGCCGCGGTGGCGCGGTCGCCGTCGTCGTAGTGCCGCACCAGGATTGGCACACCACCGTCGTGGACCGCGTCGAAAGCGTCCTCGTCGGTTATGTCGTCGCCGAGATAGACCGGCGTCAGCGGGCCCGACTCCGCCTCGGCCAGGTGGTCGAGCACCCAGCGCAGCGTCTTGCCCTTGTCCCAGTCCAGATCCGGGCGCAGCTCGATGACCTCGCGGCCGGTGGTCACCCGCAGGCCGTCGCGCCGGCCCGCCGCCCGCACCGCGGCCGCCACCTCGCCGACCCGGTCGCGCGCGGCGTTGCGGTAGTGCACGGCGACCCCAAACCGCTTGTGCTCCACCGCCACACCGGGGATGGAGCCGAGTCGTTCCCGCAGCTCGCCGGCCGCGCGCCGTAGCACCGGTACGGCCGTCGCGGCGGCGTCGTTCTGGTGGTGCGTGCCGTCGGGCGCGGTCAGCTCGAAGCCGTGGCTGCCGGCGTACCAGATCCCTTGCACGCCAACGCGTTTCGTCACGTCGGCCAGATCGCGGCCCGACAGTACCGCGACGGGGCACCGTTCGGCCAGCTGTCGCAGCGCCTCGGTGGCGCCGGCGACCGGGATGGCCGCGCCGGGGTCGTTGACGATGTCGGACAGCGTGCCGTCGAAATCGAAGAACACCGCCGGTCGGCGCGCGGCCAGGTCGTCCAGCGCCGTCAGCGCGTCGGGCAGCTGCGACATCCGGCGGTCCCCGGTGCGCACGGTGACCTCGCGGAGGTCGGCAACCACCGCATCGGCGCCGGCGTCGCGCAGCGCGTCGCCATGCCCGGACCGGTCGACCCCAATGACCAACGCGAATCCGCCGGCGCGCGCGGCCTCGACCCCCGTTTCGTCGGCGGTGACGACCACGCACCGACCGGGCCGCACGCCCAACTCGTCGGCCGCTCGCGACGGGCCCTCGGTGAAGACCGCGCTGCCGACGCCGATCTCGCGGAGCTGCCCACCCAGGGCGGGGTCGAGGGCGTCGAACAACACCGCGTCATGGCGGCGCGGGTCGATGATGACCGACCCCGACTTTGGCATGAACCAACTTTCTCACGGTGGTCCGCCCGGCCGAGAGTGGGTCAGTGCCGCGCCTGCCCCGGCGCGGGCGGGCGGGCGCCCGGCGCGCGGCCGGGGAACGCGCGCGGCGAGCGCTTGCGGCGACGATCGCTGAACAACAACACCGAGTCTTGGCTGAGCGCCACGAGCCGTGCCATGCCCAGTTCGATGCCGGCGGCCAATTGCTTGACGTCGAACGCGGCGCCGGGCTCGGCGGTGATGCCGAATACGAGTTCGTCGCCGTAGCTCAGCACCGCGACCCCGGTGCTCAACTGGACGGCGATCGGGGGGATGGGCAGCAAACGCTCCATCGTCTGGCCCATGAGGCGCAGCCGGTGGCGGGGCCCGGGCACGTTGGTCGCCAACGTCACGATGGCGCGCTGCGGGAGGCGGGACAGCAGCTGGATGACGCTGTCCCGCACCGCGGTTGGCAACGAATTGATCGCCGACTCGATGATGCCGCCGGATTGCGGCGGGCCGGTTTGCTTTTCGTTCCACCTGGTCTGCACGGTCCGCAAGCGCTGGACCGGGTCGTCGTGGTCGACCGGCAGATAGGGCGAACGGACCGGCGTCGGCACCAGGGCGCGCAGCGAGTCCGCCCGCGGCTCCTCGCCGCGGCCGAGCAGCACCGTCCGGAAGCCCTCGGTGGTGGCGGCCAGCGCGACGTCGTTGACGGTCACACCGAATCGGCGGCAGACGCGGTCGGCGTCGGCGATCGGGACCCGCACCGTGGCATAGCGCCGCGCAGTGGCGACCCGGTCGATCGGCGGCGTCTGCAGCAGGGCCAGACCGCGCCGACGACGGCGCCGGTCGCGGTCCAGGATGCCCGCCACAGCGCATCGGCCCAGCCCTGCCGCCGCGCCGGCGGCCGTGAAACCGGTCCGGCCGCGGGGGCATTGGTGAAGTCGGCGTCGTCGGCGTCGTCGCAAAGCCGGGTGAGCAGGTGGGCGGGCGGGTTGCCGTCCAGCAGGCGGTGATGGATTTTCATCAAGATCGCCCACCGGTTGCCCTTCAGGCCCTCGATCACCCAGCACTCCCACGGCGGACGGTCCGGGCCCAGGGGGCGCTCCAGGGCGTGGGCGATAGCCCGGGACAGCTCGGTTTCGTCACCCGGTCGGGGAATCGCCACCCGGCGCACATGCTGGGCGAGGTCGAATTCCGGGCAGTCGACCCATTCCTGGTGCAGCGGGTGCGCCCGCAGCAGCTGCGTGCAGCGCGGTATCGACCGAATGCGTTCTGCCAGAAGGCCTTTGATGCGTTGGTAATCGGGTGCGGCGCCGTCGACGATGGCCACCGCGCCGATCGCCAGGCCGGCGTGCTGATCAGGATCTTGAGCCTTCCGGAATGCCGTATCCAGTGCCCTCACCTGCGCCATGCTCGCCCCCGCCGCCAATTTTTCCCTGCTACCAGTGTCTGCCCGGCCGTGCGCCCGCGGTAGGCACGCGGCGTTAAGAGCTTGTTTAGGAGTTGAAGATCGGTTTAACAACGGTTGTCCTGCGCCGGAGGTAATTCGAACAAACATTCGATAGACTGCGGGTTGTGGGCTGGTTTAACGGTCCCCCGAGCTGGGCGGAAATGGAGCGGGTGCTCGACAGCAAGCCGCGCCATGCCGGCGTGCCGGTGGTCCCCGGGGAGGATGCCCCCCTGTCGCACAAGCGCGGGACGTACCGGCCGCCGGACGACACCCGGGCGGCCCGCTCGTCCGTCGCTCATTCCGTTGCATACGCCGAGCTGCACGCGCATTCGGCGTTCAGCTTTCTCGACGGGGCCAGCACGCCGGAGGAGCTGGTCGAGGAGGCCGCCCGGCTGGGGTTGCGCGCCCTGGCGCTGACCGACCACGACGGCCTGTACGGGGCGGTGCGGTTTGCCGAAGCGGCCGCCGAGCTCGAGCTGCGCACCGTGTTCGGCGCCGAACTGTCCCTGGGGCCCGGGGCCCGCACCGAGACGCCGGATCCGCCCGGCCCGCACCTGCTGGTGCTGGCCCGCGGCCCGGAAGGTTACCGGCGGCTGTCGCGGCAGCTGGCCGCGGCGCACCTGGCCGGCGGGGAGAAGGGCAAGCCGCGCTATGACGTCGACGCGCTGACCGAGGCCGCCGGCGGGCACTGGCACATCCTGACCGGCTGCCGCAAAGGCCATGTGCGCCAAGCCCTTTCCGACGGCGGCCCCGACGCGGCGCGGGGGGCCCTGGCCGACCTGGTGGACCGCTTCGGCGCGGACCGGGTGAGCATCGAGTTGACCCACCACGGCCACCCGCTCGACGACGAACGCAACGCGGCGCTGGCCGCCCTGGCGCCACGCTTCGGCGTCGGCGTCGTCGCCACCACCGGGGCGCATTTCGCGGGGCCGTCGCGGCGCCGGCTGGCCATGGCGATGGGCGCCATCCGGGCGCGGCAGTCCCTGGATGCCGCCGCCGGATGGCTGGCCCCGCTGGGCGGTTCGCACCTGCGGTCCGGCGAGGAGATGTCCCGGCTGTTCGGGCAGCGGCCCGAAGCGGTGACCGCCGCCGCCGCGCTCGGCGAACAGTGCGCGTTCGGGCTGGCGTTGATCGCCCCGCAGCTGCCACCCTTCGACGTGCCCTCCGGGCACACCGAGGACAGCTGGCTGCGGCAGCTGACCATGGTGGGGGCACGGGACCGATACGGATCCCCCGATAGCGCGTCGCGCGCGTACTCCCAAATCGAACATGAGCTGAAAGTCATTACACAGCTCCGGTTTCCGGGCTACTTCCTGGTGGTCCACGACATCGCCCGGTTCTGCCGACAGAACAACATCCTGTGTCAGGGCAGGGGATCGGCGGCCAATTCCGCGGTCTGTTATGCCCTCGGCGTCACCGCGGTGGATCCGGTGGCCAACGAGCTGTTGTTCGAGCGGTTCCTGTCGCCCGCCCGCGACGGGCCGCCCGACATCGACATGGACATCGAGTCGGACCAGCGCGAAAAGGTCATCCAGTACGTCTACGACAAATACGGCCGTGGCTACGCCGCCCAGGTCGCCAACGTCATCACCTACCGCGGGCGGATCGCGGTGCGCGACATGGCCCGCGCCCTCGGCTTCTCGCAGGGGCAGCAGGACGCGTGGAGCAAGCAGATCAGCCACTGGAATGGGCTGGCCGACTCGCCCGACATAGAAGACATTCCCGGGCAGGTGGTCGATTTGGCGAACCAGATCCGGAACCTGCCGCGGCACATGGGCATCCATTCCGGCGGCATGGTGATCTGCGACCGCCCGATCGCCGACGTGTGCCCGGTGGAGTGGGCGCGCATGGAGAACCGCAGCGTTCTGCAGTGGGACAAAGACGACTGTGCGGCAATCGGTTTGGTGAAATTCGACCTGCTCGGGCTGGGCATGCTCTCGGCGCTGCACTACGCCATCGACCTGGTGGCCGAGCACAAGGGGACCGAGGTGGACCTGGCCAAACTCGACCTCTCCGAGCCGGCGGTGTACGAGATGCTGGCCCGCGCCGATTCCGTCGGGGTGTTCCAGGTGGAGTCGCGGGCGCAGATGGCCACCCTGCCGCGCCTCGGCCGCGGATCTTCTACGACCTGGTGGTGGAGGTCGCGCTGATCCGCCCCGGGCCCATCCAGGGCGGGTCGGTGCACCCCTACATCCGGCGCCGCAACGGCCTGGACCCGGTTATCTACGACCACCCGTCCATGGAGCCGGCGCTGCGAAAGACGCTGGGCGTGCCGCTCTTTCAGGAGCAGCTGATGCAACTCGCGGTCGACTGCGCCGGCTTCTCCGCCGCCGAGGCCGACCAGCTGCGGCGCGCCATGGGTTCCAAGCGTTCGACCGAACGCATGCGACGGCTGCGGAGCCGGTTCTACGACGGCATGCGCGAGTTGCACGGCGCCCCCGACGAGGTGATCGACCGGACCTACGAAAAGCTGGAGGCGTTCGCCAATTTCGGCTTCCCGGAAAGCCACGCGCTGTCCTTCGCGTCGCTGGTGTTCTACTCGTCGTGGTTCAAGCTGCACCACCCGGCGGCGTTCTGCGCGGCGCTGCTGCGCGCGCAGCCGATGGGTTTCTATTCCCCACAGTCGCTGGTGGCCGATGCGCGCAGGCACGGCGTGACGGTGCACGGCCCGGACGTCAACGCCAGCCTGGCGCACGCCACCCTGGAAAACGCCGGGACGGAGGTGCGCCTTGGTCTTGGCGCCGTCCGCCACATCGGCGACGACCTCGCCGAGCGGCTGGTCGAGGAACGAAAAGCCAACGGCGCGTTCGCTTCCCTGCTGGACCTGACGACCCGGTTGCAGCTGTCCGCGCCGCAGACCGAGGCGCTGGCGACGGCCGGCGCGCTGGGCTGCTTCGGCATGTCGCGGCGCGAGGCGCTGTGGGCGGCCGGCGCGGCCGCCACCCAACGCCCGGACCGGTTGCCCGGCGTGGGCTCGTCGTCGCACGTCCCGGCGTTACCCGGGATGAGCGAGCTGGAGCTGGCCGCCGCCGACGTGTGGGCCACCGGCGTCTCCCCGGACAGCTATCCGACGCAGTTCCTGCGGGCCGACCTGGACGCGATGGGGGTGGTGCCCGCCGAGCAGCTGCTCAGCGTGCCCGACGGCGACCGCGTGCTGATCGCCGGGGCGGTGACCCACCGGCAGCGGCCCGGCACGGCCCAGGGAGTGACGTTTCTCAACCTCGAGGACGAGACCGGGATGGTCAACGTGCTGTGCACCCCGGCGGTGTGGGCGCGGCACCGCAAGCTGGCCAACGCCGCGCCGGCGATGCTGGTGCGCGGCCAGGTCCAAAACGCCAGCGGCGCTGTCACCGTCGTCGCCGAGCGGCTGGGCCGCATCACCCTGGCCGTCGGCTCGAAGTCACGCGACTTCCGGTGACCCGCGCAGCGCGGTGGCCGCGAATCCGTAGTCTCCACTCATGACCCTCAACCTGTCCCTCGACGAAGTCCTCACCACCACCCGCTCGGTCCGCAAACGCCTGGACTTCGACAAGCCGGTCGGCCGCGAGGTGCTGATGGAATGCCTCGAACTGGCGCTGCAGGCGCCCACCGGATCCAACGCGCAGGGCTGGCAATGGGTGTTCGTCGAGGACGCGGAGAAGAAAAAGGCGATCGCCGACATCTACCTGGCCAACGCCCGCGGCTACCTCAGCCTGCCCTCGCCGGAATACGCCGAGGGGGACACTCGCGGGGAGCGGATGGACAAGGTCAAGAACTCGGCGCTCTACCTCGCCGAGCACATGCACGAGGCGCCGGTGCTGATGATCCCCTGCCTGGAGGGGCGGGTGGAGAAGGCGCCGCTGGGGCTGAGCGCGTCGTTCTGGGCATCGCTGTTCCCGGCGGCGTGGAGCTTCTGCCTGGCGCTGCGCTCGCGCGGGCTGGGCACCTGCTGGACCACGCTGCACCTGCTATCCGAGGGCGAGAAGCAGGCCGCCGAGGTGCTGGGCATCCCGCACGAGAAGTACAGCCAGGGCGGGCTGTTCCCCATCGCCTACACCAAGGGCACCGACTTCCGCCCGGCCAAGCGGCTGCCCGCCGAGCAGCTTACCCACTGGAACACCTGGTAAGCGTGGCGATCGCGAGGGCGGCGCTGGGGGCACGCCCCCAGAGGGAGGGACCCCCAAACGCTTGCGGGGGACCGGGCGAAGCGGGTCGCCACCGTCAGACTCAGACCGCGCCTGGGTAGCCGTGCTGCCGCCAGGCCTCATAGACGGCGACGGCCGCGGCATTGGACAGGTTCAGCGACCGGCGGCCCGCCAGCATCGGGATGCGCACCCGTTCGGTGATGTGCGCGTCGGCCAGCGTCGCCGCGTCCAGCCCGGTGGGTTCGGGCCCGAACAGCAACACGTCGCCCGCCCGGTAGCGGACGTCGGCGAACGAGGTGGGCGCGTGCGAGGTGAACGCGATCACCCGGGCCGGCGAGAGCGCCTCCCACGCGGCCGGCAGCGACGGGTGGACGGTGACCGACGCCAGGTCGTGATAGTCCAGCCCGGCCCGCCGCAGCTTGGGTTCGGACAGGTCGAAACCCATCGGCTCGACCAGGTGCAGTTCGCAGCCGGTCGCGGCCGCCGTCCGGATGGCGTTGCCCGTGTTGGGGGCGATGCGCGGGGAGTAGAACATCAGCTTGAACACAACGCGATAATGGTCGCATGGTCGAGCAGAGCATCTGGATGCGGAAAGTCGCTGCCGATCCCGGACATTCGCACTGGTATATCGAGCGGTTCCGTGCCATGGCCCGCGCCGGTGACGATCTGGCCGGCGAGGCTCGCTTCGTGGACGCGATGGCGCCGCGCGGCGCCCGCATCCTCGACGCCGGCTGCGGCCCCGGCCGGCTGGGCGGGTACCTGGCCGCCGCCGGTCACCACGTCGTCGGCGTCGACGTCGACCCGGCGCTCATCGCAGCGGCCGAGCAGGACCATCCCGGCCCGCGCTGGCTCGTCGGCGACCTCGCCGAGCTGGACCTGCCCGCGCGCGGCATCGCCGAGCCGTTCGACGTGATCGTGTCCGCCGGCAACGTCATGACGTTCCTCGCCCCGAGCACCCGGCGCCAGGTGCTGGGCCGGCTACGAGCCCACCTCGACGGTGACGGTCGAGCGGCGATCGGCTTCGGCGCCGGCCGTGACTACGGGTTCGCCGAGTTCCTCGGCGACGCGGCAGCTGCCGGGCTCGAGCCCGATCTGCTGCTCTCCACCTGGGACCTGCGACCGTTCACCGATGACTCGGATTTCCTCGTCGCGGTCCTCCGGCCGGCTTAGACCTTCCGCGGGCATGTTTGCCAGACCCATCCGCCCATGCGCGGGTCCACCTTGGAGGGGCCTGTCTGCTCAGTAAGGATTCTGGTGACCTGGGCCGCGGGCTGTCATACTCGTCGGATTGCCACGTTGACGCGCTCGCGCCCATCTGGCGTGGCACGGGTGGATAAAGCAGGAAGTCTCATGAGCCTCTCGTTTTCTCGAGCGCTGACCATCAGCGCAGCGGCCGGTCGTACGGCCGTGGCGACGTGACCATGTTCGCCCGCCCGGCCCACTTGGCCGAGGCGGCCGCCTCCGAATCCACAGAGCCGCGCGCCGCCGACGCGGCGCCGGTCAAACGCCCCCCGACCTGGTCGCTGAGCAACTGGCCGGTCCGCTGGAAAGTTCTGGCGATTGTGCTGGTCCCGCTGATTTTGGCGACGGTCTTCGGGGTGCTGCGCATCCACGGCGCGATGGCCAACTCGGCGGGTCTGCGGCTGGCCGCCACCCGCGCCGACGTGGTCCCGGTGATCACCAAGTACATGTCGGCGCTGGATGTCGCACTGCTGGCGGGCAGCACCGGACGCGACGTCGAGGGGGCCAAGAAGAACTACGAGGCGCGCAAGTACGAATTGCAGACCAGGCTGGAAGACACCGACGTCACCGCCGATGTCCGATCGGGAGTGAACAACCTGCTCGACGGCGGTCAGATGCTGGTGAACAAGGCGTCCGACAACGGCCTCGGTTTGCGGGAGCGGGTGACCCTCTACGCGCCGATCCTGTTGACGGCCGAAGACGTCATCAACGCGTCGGTGCGCGTCGACGACGAGAAGATCCGCGCCCAGGCGCAAGGCCTGAGCCGGGCGGTCGGCGCCCGCGGGCAGATGACGATGCAGAAAATCCTGGTCACCCGCGGAGCCGAACTTCCCGAGCCGCAACTGCGGACCTCGATGGCCACGCTGGCGGGCACCGAACCGTCGACGCTGTTCGGCATGAGCGAAGTCGTCGGCGCCGGTTCGCCCGAAGCCAAGACGCTGCAACAGCAGATGGTGAGCCGGATGGCGATCATGTCCGATCCGGCCAGCGTGCTCGTCGACAACGCCGACCTGCTGCGTTCGATCCAGACCACCGACGACATCGCCGAGCAGGTCATCAAGGACGCCACCGCGTCGGTGACCAAGTCCGTGCACGCCCAGGCCGCCGACAAGCGCAACGCCGCGATCCTCGACGCCGTCCTGGTGCTGTCCGCCATCGTCATCGCGCTGATCGTCGTGCTGCTGGTGGCGCGCGCCCTGGTGAGGCCGCTGCGCGTCCTGCGCGACGGCGCCCTCAAGGTGGCCCACACCGACCTCGAGAAGGAGATCGCCCAGGTCAAGGCGGGCGGCGCCGAGCCGACGCCGCAGCCGCTGCCCGTCTACACCACCGAGGAGATCGGCCAGGTCGCGCACGCGGTCGACGAACTGCACACCCAGGCCCTGCTGCTCGCCGGCGACGAGGCCCGGTTGCGGCTGCTGGTCAACGACATGTTCGAGACCATGTCGCGGCGCAGCCGCTCGCTGGTCGACCAGCAGCTGTCGTTGATCGACCGGCTGGAGCGCAACGAGGAGGATCCCGAACGCCTGGACAGCCTGTTCCGGCTGGACCACCTCGCGGCCCGGCTGCGCCGTAACAGCGCCAACCTGCTGGTGCTGGCGGGCGCGCAGCTCGCCCGCGACCAGCGCGACCCGGTGCCGCTGTCCACCGTGCTCAACGCCGCGGTGTCCGAGGTCGAGGACTACCGCCGCGTCGAAACCGCCGGGCTGCCCGACAACAGCACGCTGATCGGCGCGGCGGCGGGCGGCGCCATCCATCTGTTCGCCGAGCTGATCGACAACGCCCTGCGCTACTCGCCGCCCTCGACGCCCGTGCGGGTCTCGGCGGCCCGCGGCGGCGACGGGGGAGTCGTGGTGCGGATCGCCGACTCCGGCCTGGGCATGAACGACACCGATCGGCGCATGGCCAACATGCGGCTGCAGGCCGGGGGCGAGGTCAGCCCCGACAACGCCCGCCACATGGGCCTGTTCGTGGTCGGCCGGATCGCGGCCCGGCACGGCATGCGGGTGGGGCTGCGCGGCCCGGCGGCCAACGAGGCGGGATCCGGCACCACCGCCGAGATCTACCTGCCGCCAACGATTCTCGAGGGTGCGGCCCAGCCCGCGGAGCCGCGCGCGCGGATCAGGGCGGTTTCGTCGCCCAGCGCGCAACTCGCCGCCGCGATCGCCGCCCCTGCCGAGGAACGCAAGCCCGCGCCCGCGATCCGCAACGCCGCCGGGGACTCCGCGCCGCCGGTCACCTTGCTGCCGCGCCGCAATCCCGGTTCCAGCGGCATCACCGAGGTGCCCGCCGAACCCGCCGAACCGCAGCCGCAGCGGCACCGGCGCGAACTCCCCACCCCGTGGTGGGAGAGCGGAACCCTGGCGGAGCCGCAGCCGAAACCCGCGCCGTCGCGGGCCGCGTCGGACACGTCGGCGTTCTTCGCCGCGCGGTCGCGGGAGGCCGACGAGCCGGCGACCCCGGCCCCGAGCGCACCCGGCCCGTCGATTCCGGCCGCGCCGGAGAGCGCGGCCACCCCGGACGACGACGACGTGATCTACCGGCGGATGCTGTCGGAGATGCTCGGCGATCCGCACGACCTCGTCAACAGCCCCGACCTGGACTGGCAGTCGGTGTGGGACCGCGGTTGGACGCTGGCCGCCGCGGCCGAGGACAAGCCCGTCGAGTCGCGCACCGCCGAGCACGGCCTGCCGGTCCGCACGCCCGGCGCCCGGCTGGTGCCCGGCGCGGCCAACGGGACGGGCCTGCCCGACCAGGACCAGGCCGCCGAGGAGGGCCAGGGAGCCAACGGCGGCGTCCACTCCGCCCGCGAGCCGCAGCACGCCGCCGCGGCGCGCGATCCCGAGGCGGTTCGCGCCTCCTTCAGTAGTCACTTCGGCGGCGTGCAGACCGGCCGGTCGCACGCCCGCGACACGAGTCAAGGGTCCGATCAGGAATGACTTCACCCGGAAACTCGCTGGACTGGCTGGTGACGCGGTTCGCCCGCGAGGTCCCCGGCGTGGCGCACGCCTTGCTGGTCTCCGTCGACGGGCTGCCCATCGCCGCCAGCGAACATCTCCCGCGCGAGCGCGCCGACCAGCTGGCCGCGGTGGCCTCCGGCCTGGCCAGCCTCGCGACCGGCGCGGCGCAGCTGTTCGAGGGTGGCCAGGTGCTGCAGTCGGTGGTCGAGATGCAGAACGGCTACCTGCTGCTGATGCGCGTCGGCGACGGCTCGCATCTGGCCACGCTGGCCGCGACGTCGTGCGACATCGGTCAAATCGGCTACGAGATGGCCATCCTGGTCGAACGGGTCGGGGGCGTGGTGCAGTCCACCCGCCGGTCCTCTGTCTCGTGAGCCGCGATGGACGAACGCGAGCCCCGGCCGACCGCACATAGAGGGAATCTGGTCCGCCCGTACACCCTGACCTCCGGACGGACCGGCACCGACGTCGACCTTCCCGTGGAAGCGCCGATTCAGACGCTGCAGGCCGGCCTGGCTCACCGCTGGCCACCCGACGACGCGAAAGGCAAGATCATCCAACTGTGCGTCGGCAGCCCGTCGGTCGCGGAGATCTCGGCCCGGCTGGATCTGCCGCTCGGTGTCACGCGGGTCCTGGTCGGCGATCTGGTTTTGTCCGGCTACCTTCGGGTGCATAGGACGTTGTCCGAGCGTTCGACCTCCGATGAGCGCCACGAACTGATAGGAAGGACGCTGCGTGGCCTTAAGGCACTCTGAGGCGCACTCCGGGGTGCAACCAGACTCCCGAGCCCACGCCTCGACCAAGATCGTCATCGCGGGCGGATTCGGCGCCGGCAAGACGACTTTCGTCGGGTCGGTGTCGGAGATCATGCCGTTGCGCACCGAGGCGATGCTCACCGACGCCTCGACCGCCGTCGACGCGCTGGAAGCCACCCCGGACAAGCGGACCACCACCGTCGCGATGGACTTCGGCCGGATCACGCTGGACGAGGACTTGGTGCTCTACCTGTTCGGTACGCCGGGTCAGCGCCGGTTCTGGTTCATGTGGGACGACCTGGTTCGCGGCGCCATCGGGGCGATCGTGCTGGTGGATTGCCGGCGGCTGGAGGACAGCTTCGCCGCGGTCGACTTCTTCGAGCACCGCAACCTGCCGTTCCTGGTCGCGGTCAACGAGTTCGACGGCGCGCCGCGTTACCCCGTTGCGGAGGTGCGCGAGGCGCTCACCTTGCCCGCGCACATCCCGGTGATCGCGGTCGACGCCCGGGATCGCCGGTCGGCGACCGACGCATTGATCGCGGTCAGCGAATACGCTCTGGCCAGCCTGACCGCCAATTGACTGAGTTACGCAGCGGGTCGACCGCGACTGCTTGCCACTTCGAAGGCCACGACTTCACCGACGAGGACCTCAGCCGGGTGCACACGGAACGGGCCGTGTTCGACGAGTGCAACTTCAGCGGCGCCAACCTGGCCGAGTCGCAACACCGTGGATCGGCGTTCCGCAATTGCACTTTTCAGCGAACGTCGTTATGGCACTACTCGCTGTGTTTGCGCAGTGCAGCATGTTGGGCTCGGTCTTCGTGCAGTGCCGGATGCGGCCGATCACCTTCGACGAGGTGGACTTCACGCTCGCCGTGCTCGGCGGTAACGACCTGCGCGGCGTCGACTTGAGCGGCTGCCGGTTGCGGGAGGCCAGCCTGGTGGAGGCCGACCTGCGCAAGGCGGTGCTGCGCGGCGCCGACCTGTCCGTCGTGCGGGCGACCGGCGCCCGGCTGGACGACGCCGACCTGCGCGGGGCGACCGTGGATCCCTCGCTGTGGAGAACCGCGTCGCTGGCGGGTGCCCGCGTCGACGTCGGCCAGGCGGTGGCCTTCGCGGCGGCCCAAGGCTTGCGCCTCGACGGCTGATCGGCTCAGTGCTTGAGCCGGATTCGCCACCGCACCAGGGCGGCATAGGCGATCGACAACGCCGCGAGCATGCCCATGTCGAACAGCCAGGCGGCCTGCGTGTGCTGGAAGTGGCTGTCGCGCGGGTTCTGCGGGCCGGGCGCCACGGTCCACAGATCGACCGTCGACGCCTGCGCGGCGTACCCCCACCGCGAGGGCACCGCCCAGGACAGCTGGTCGAGGAAGATCCGGTTGGTGACTGGCACCATCCCGCCGGACAGCACCATCTGCCCCATGAGCGACACCACCAGCAGCGGCATGATCTGCTCGTTGGAGCGCGCCAGCGCCGACAGCACAAGGCCGAGCATCGCCGCGGCCACACACGTCGCCGCGACGGCGACGAACAGCTCGAGGGTCGCGTTACCGAGCAGCACGGCCGGGCGCGTCGGCGTCCCCTTGCCCACCACCACGATGGCGGTCGCGATCGCCGCCTGGACAACGGCGAACACGCAGAACACGGCGATCTTGGCCAGCAGGTAGGCGGTGGTCGACAGCCCGACCGCCTGCTCGCGCCGGAAGATCGGGCGTTCGCCGATGAGGTCGCGGATCGTCAGCGCGGTACCCATGAACGCCGCGGCCATGGTGAGCAACGTCAGGATCGTCGCGGCTTCGCCGGCCGAATCGCTCGTCGGATCGGCGTAGCCGAAACCCGTGTGGCCGGGAACGGTCAGCGACAGCGCACCCATCACGAACGGCAGCAGCGCCAGGAACACGAAGTAGGCGCGGTCGGAGACGACCAGGCGAACCTGGCGGCGGGCGACGGTGGAGAACTGGTGGCGCATGCTGGTTCGTGGCGGGACGCCCAGATCGGCCGGCGCCTCCGTCTCCGTGGGCGGCGGGGGTTTGTTCTGCGCCAGGAAGCGGCGGTTGGCCTCGTCGGGGTCGGCGCCCACCTTCCCGAAGATCTGCGCCCAGTTGGTGGTCCCCATGACCGCACCGATCTGGTCGGGCGGCCCCAGGAAGGCCGTCTTGCCGCCGGGCGCCATCAGCAGCACCTGGTCGCAGACGTCGAGGTAGGTCAGGGAGTGGGTGACCACCAGCACCACCCGGCCCGCGTCGGCCAGCTGGCGCAGCATCGTCATCACCTGCAGGTCCAGCGCCGGGTCCAGACCCGAGGTCGGCTCGTCGAGGATCAGCAGCGACGGCCCGGTGAGCAGCTCGAGTGCCACCGAGGCGCGCTTGCGCTGCCCGCCGGAGAGCTTGTCGACCCGGGTGTCGGCGTGCTGGGTCAGCCCCAGCTCGTCGAGCACCTGCGCGACGACCGCTTCCCGGTCGGCCTTGGTGGTGTCGGGCGGCAGCCGCAGCTCGGCCGCGTAGCCGAGGGCCTGGTTGACCGTGAGCTGGCGGTGCACGACGTCGTCCTGGGGGACCATCCCGATCCTGGTGCGCAGCGACGCGTACTCGGTGTGGATGTTGTGGCCCTCGAACGTGACCATCCCGGAGGTCGGGGTGGCGTACCCGGCGATCAGCCGCGACAGCGTGGTCTTGCCCGCGCCGGACCCGCCGATGAGGGCGGTCAGCGTGCCCGGGCGGGCCGTCAGCGAGATCTTCTCGAGCAGGTTCTTGCCGGTCGACGCTGAAGTCGACTCCGCGCACCTCCAGGCCGCCGGTGCGTGACGCCGCCTCCTGCCGGCGGATCAGGATGCCGCCGGAGAACACCAGGTCGACGTTGCCGATGGTCACCACGTCGCCCTCGGACAGCACCGCGGACGCGGCCTTGACCCCGTTGACGAAGGTTCCGTTGCTGCTGTTGGCGTCTCGGATCTCGGGGCCCGCCGGCGTCGGGGTCAGGAACGCGTGGTGGCGCGACGCCAGCACATCGTGGATGACGATGTCGTTGTCGAGCGCGCGACCGATCCAGGCGGCGCGTCCGGGGCGGTCGGTCCCGCGCTCGGAGTCGGGGCCCAGGTTCTTCACCCGCGTGGTCGGGAACTCCGCCACCTGGCCGCTCACGCCGATCGCGGTCGGCGGACTCAGCTCGGGCGGCGCACCCGACTGCGGTACCGACCGGGTCGCGGCGTCCGGCCGGACGATCGGAACGGCGGTGGTGCGGTGCGGGCCTTCCCATGGGTGCGGGCGCGGCGGCTGGGCCGGAGGTTGCCGCGGCGGGGCCGGCGGTGACTGGCCGGTCGGCTGCGCGCGCACCGGGTGGGCGTCGCTGGGCGGCGTGATGACCGGGATCGACGCCGTGGTCGGGGGAAGCATGCCCACTGTCCCGGTGTGGTGGCCCATTTCGAAGGTGATCCGGGGGCCGTCGGGCTTGCCGATGTTGATGGTCTGGCCGTCCTCGATATCGACCAGCGGCACCCGCTGGCCGTTGACGTAAACCCCGTTCAGCGAATTGTTGTCCAGCGCAATCCACTTGCCGCGATCGAAGCGCAGCAGCAGGTGCGCGCGGGCGATCAATGGGTGCGCCACCCGCAGGTCCGCGCGCAGGTCGCTCCCGACGACCACGTCGCGGCCGGCCGCGAAGCTACCCTTCGACCGGTCGGATCGAACCGTCAGCACGGGCTCGGCAGCTTGCGTCATCGGACCAGAGCCTCTCGCGACCGCAAGCTCAGCGTTTCAGCCGGATGTGCCACCGGACGAAACCGGTGTACGCGACGGACAGGAACACCAGCATTGCCATGTCGAACACGAAAATGTGTTTCGAGTGCTGCCAAATCGGGTCGTTGGTCGGGATCTGTTTGACCTTCACCAGCGACGGAAAGTCGATCGACGAGGCTCCCGCGGCGTAGCCCCAACGTGCGGGTGTCAGCCACGCGAGCTCCTCGAGGCCGAAGCGCTGGTAGACCGGGATCATCCCGCTGGAGAACACCAGCTGCGACATGATCGACACCACGAGCAGCGGCATGATCTGCTCGTTGGACTGCGCCAGGGCCGACAACAGCAGGCCGAGCATCGCCGAAGCCACACAGGTGCCCGCGACGGTGACGAACAGCGAGAACGTGGAGTTGCCGAAGAATGGGGGGTGCGCCGTCGGCGCACCCTTGCCCAGCCGCACGATCATCGTTGCCACCGCCGCCTGGGCGGTCGCGAAGACGCAGAACACCGCGATCTTGGCCAGCAGATAGGCGGTGGTGGACAGGCCGACGGCCTGCTCTCGCCGGAAGATGGCGCGCTCGCCGATCAGGTCGCGGATGGTCAGCGCGGTGCCCATGAAGACGGCACCAATGTTCAACAGCACCATGATGTACTGCGGCTGCGTGGGCGCGGGGCCGAGCGGGTCGGCCGGGCCGAGGCCGGGGTGGGGGCCTTTCACCGTCAGCGACAACGCGCCGATGAGGAACGGCAAGATCGCCAGGAAGATCGTGTAACCGCGGTCGGATACGACGA
Source organism: uncultured Actinomycetota bacterium (assembly GCA_963850895.1). Taxonomy (GTDB): domain Bacteria; phylum Actinomycetota; class Actinomycetes; order Mycobacteriales; family Mycobacteriaceae; genus Mycobacterium. The sequence continues at coordinate 585,749 of CAWKNK010000027.1, forward strand.
GGCGAACCTGCCGGCGGGCGATCGTGGACAGCTGCCGCCACAGGTTGCTTTGGGGTGGTTCGCCCAGGTCGGCCGGGCTCTGCGGCGACGGCGGCTGCGAAGAGCGCTGGCTGCGCTCCTTGAAGCGGCGGTTGGCCTCGTCGGGATCGGCGCCCACCTTGGCGAAGATGTCCGCCCAGTTGCGGGTGCCCATGGCCGCCTCGACCTGGTCGGGCGGCCCGCAGAAGGCGGTCTTGCCGCCCGGTGCGACCAGCAGGATCTGGTCGCAGACCTCCAGGTACGACACCGAGTGGGTCACCACCAACACCACGCGGCCGGCGTCGGCGAGCTGGCGGAGCATCAGCATGACCTGCCGGTCCAGCGCCGGGTCCAGGCCGGAGGTCGGCTCGTCCAGAAGCAGCAGCGAGGGTTGGGTGAGCAGCTCGAGCGCCACCGAGGCGCGTTTGCGCTGGCCGCCCGACAGCTTGTCCACCCGGGTCTCGGCGTGCTTGGTCATGTCGAGTTCTTCGAGGACCTGGGCGACGATCTGAGCCCGCTCCGCTTTGCTGGTGTCGGGCGGCAGCCGCAGCTCGGCGGCGTAGTTCAGGGCCTGGTTGACGGTCAGTTGGCGATGCACGACGTCGTCCTGCGGGACCATCCCGATCCTGCTGCGCATGGAGGCGTATTCGGAATGGATGTCGTGGCCCTCGAAGGTCACCGAGCCGGAGGTGGGACTGGTGTAACCCACGATCAGCCGCGACAGCGTGGTCTTGCCGGCGCCCGAACCACCGATGATGGCCGTCAGCGTGCCGGGCCGGGCGGTCAGCGAGATGTGGTCGAGCAGCTGCTTTCCGTGGTCGACGGTGTAGCAGACGGAGTTCACTTCCAGGCCGCCGGTGCGCGTCGCGGCCTCGGTGCGGCGGAGCAACTCGCCGCGGGTGAACACCAGGTCGACGTTTCCGATGGTGACCACGTCGCCCTCGGTCAGCACCGCGGACCCGACCCGCACACCGTTCACGAAGGTCCCGTTGACGCTGTGCGCGTCACGGATCTCGGTGCCCAGCGGCGTCTGGATCAGAAACGCGTGGTGGCGGGACGCGAGGACGTCCTGGATGACGATGTCGTTGTCGGTGGCCCGGCCGATCGTCAGCGCGCCGGAAGGCTTGTGCAGCGCCCCGGACCGCGAAGGCCTGAGCGCCTGGAACATTTTCGTCGCCAGGTTCGCCACTTCGGGGGGCTTGGCGGCGCCGCGCGACATCTCGGTCTGCGGCGACGCCACTCCGGCCATCTGCGGGTGCGGCTGGAAATTGGGCGGCGGCGGCGCGGCGGGCGGAGGAGCGGGCGCGCGCCCGCCGCCGGCATACATCGGTTGCCCCGGTGGGCCGGGGCGCTGCCCGGGCGCACCGGGGTGCGGTCGCCGCGGCGGCGACGCCCAATTGGGCGGACGGCCCGCCGGCCCGGGCGGCGGGCCGGGTGGGGCGGCGACGGGCGGGCCCGGCGCGGCCGACCACGCCCTCCCGGCCGGGTGGGCCGCGACCGGGATGCCCATCGATTCGGTTTGCGGTGGGCGCCCGGCCATCCCTAGGTGGCGCCCGACCTCGAACGTCAGCTGCGGGCCGTCCGGATTCCCGATGTTGACGCACTGGCCGTCGTGGATCTCGACCACCGGCACCCGCCGGCCGTTCACGAAAGTGCCGTTGAGCGAACCGTTGTCGATCGCCAGCCACCTACCCTGGTCGAAGCGCAGCAACAGATGCGCGCGCGAGATGAGCGGATGCGTGATGCGCATGTCGGCGCGCAGATCGCGGCCCACCACCACGTCGTGACCGGCGGCAAAGGTGCTTTCTGACCCGTCGTAGCGAACCGTCAAGACGGGCGGGGCTGGTGCACTCATCGAACCAACTGTATCTCGTGAACCCAAGGCCGCCCTGAGTCCCAAATGTGCGTTTGGGGACCCGCTCTCGTCGGCGGGCTAGGCCCGATTGCCCGCCAAAACATCCGGGGCGCCCGTGACCACGCAGCGCGTCCGGGTGTAAATGGTGGGCATGCACCGATTGCAGTGGGTGCACGCCGAACGCACGCTGTGCTGGTCGCCGTCCGCCGCGATCCGATTGATCAGGTCCGGCTCGGCCAGCAGCGCCCGGGCCATCGCGACGAACTGGAATCCCTCCGCCATCGCCAGGTCCATCGTTTCCCGGTTGGTGATGCCGCCGAGCAGGATCAGCGGCATCGTCAGCTCGGCGCGGAACAGCTTGGCGTCGCGCAATAAATAGGCCTCGCGGTAGGGGTACTCGCGCAGGAACTTCTTGCCCGTCATGCGCATGCCCCAACTCAGCGGCGGTTTGAACGCACCGGCGAACTCCTTGAGCGGCGCGTCGCCCCGGAACAGATACATCGGGTTGACCAGCGAGCTGCCCGCGGTGAGTTCGATCGCGTCCAGCCCGCCGTCGTCCTGCAGCCATTTGGCGGTGGTCAGCGATTCTTCGGTGCTGATGCCGCCGCGAACACCGTCGGCCATGTTGAGCTTGGCGGTGACCGCGATCGGCGTGCCCTCTTTCTCCACCGCGCTGCGCACGGCCATGACTATGCCGCGGGCCACCTTCGCGCGGTTCTCCAGCGATCCACCGAACTCGTCGTCGCGGCGATTGATCAGCGGCGACAGGAACGAGCTCGCCAAGTAGTTGTGGCCCAAATGGATTTCGACCGCGTCGAAGCCGGCCTCGATGGCCAGGCGGGCCGCGTTGGCGTGCCCTTGGATGACGTCGTTGATGTCGTCGCGGGTGGCCTTCTTGGCGAATCGCATCCCGATCGGATTGAAGAACCGCACCGGCGCCAGGGCCTTGGCCTTATTGGACTTGGCGTTGGCCACCGGACCGGCGTGGCCGATCTGCGCGCTCACCGCGGCGCCCTCGGCGTGGATCGCGTCGGTGAGCCGGCGGAACCCGGGCACCGCCTCCGGGCGCATCCAGATCCCGTTGCCCTCGGTGCGGCCGCCGGGGGAGACGGCGCAATAGGCGACGGTGGTCATGCCGACGCCGCCCGCGGCGGGCAGCCGGTGGTATTCGATCAGGTCGTCGGTCACCAGGGCGTCGGGCGTGCGGGCCTCGAAGGTGGCCGACTTGATGATGCGGTTGCGCAGCGTGATCGGGCCGAGCTTGGCCGGGCTGAACACGTCCGGAGGGGTAGACATACCGGGAGCGTGCCAGACTGTCAGGCGTGGGCGCAATCACACTGGACGGCAAGGCCACCCGTGACGAGATCTTCGTCGACCTGAAACAACGGGTGGCCGCGCTGACCGGGTCGGGTCGCCCCCCCGGACTGGGGACCATCCTGGTCGGTGACGATCCCGGGTCGCAGGCCTATGTCCGGGGCAAGCACGCGGACTGCGCCAGGGTCGGCATCACGTCGATCCGCCGCGACCTGCCCGCCGACATCACCACCGCCCAGCTCGACGACACCATCGACGAGCTGAACGCCAACCCGGAGTGCACCGGCTACATCGTGCAGTTGCCGCTACCCAAGCATCTCGATGAGAACGCGGCGCTGGAGCGCGTCGACCCCGACAAGGACGCCGACGGGCTGCACCCCACCAACCTGGGCCGGCTGGTGCTCAGCGTCCCGGCGCCGCTGCCGTGCACCGCGCGCGGGATCGTGCACCTGCTGCGGCGCTACGACGTCGAGATCGCGGGGGCGCACGTGGTCATCATCGGCCGTGGTGTGACGGTCGGTCGCCCGTTGGGGCTGCTGCTGACCCGACGCTCCGAGAACGCAACGGTGACGTTGTGCCACACCGGAACTCGTGACCTAGCCGCCTACACCAGGCAGGCGGACATCGTCGTGGCCGCCGTCGGTGTGCCGCACATGTTGACCGCCGACATGGTGCGACCGGGCGCGGCGGTCGTCGACGTGGGCGTCAGCCGCACCGACAACGGGTTGGTCGGCGACGTGCACCCCGACGTGTGGGACGTGGCCGGCCACGTGTCGCCGAATCCCGGTGGTGTCGGGCCGCTGACCCGGGCGTTCCTGCTGAGCAACGTCGTCGAGCTGGCCGAGCGGGAATGAGCGCGAGGTCCGTCGTCAGGGCCCAGTGGCCAATCCTGCTGGTCGGGTTGACCTTTGCCACGGCGCTCGCGCTGGTGGGGGCGAACTTCTGGCGTCGCGGGTCGCTGCTGATCGGTATCGGTGTCGGCGTGGCGGCGGCGCTGCGACTGGTGCTATCCGACGAGCGGTCCGGTCTTTTGGTCGTGCGCAGCAAGGGAATTGACTTCATCACCACCGCGGCGGTCGCGGCCGCCATGGTCTACATCGCGTGGACCATCGACCCGCTGGGCACCGGTTAGATACCCGGCACCGCCGGGATCTGCCGTGGCATTCCGGGGATCTGCCCAGCCATCCCGGGCATTCCGGGGATCTGCCCGGCCATCCCGGGAATTTGCGGCAGGCCGCCGGACAGATTGCCGTTGGCGATGCTCGCCATCTCCTCCGGGCAGTACGTCTGTATCGCGATGGTGGTGAACATGCGGGCCATCGTGGGTGACATGCCCCGGCCGGAGACGCTGGACGCGACGGCGGCGAAGTTGCCGCCCGGCTGCGAAAGCATCGGGCAGATGGACTGGCCCACCGACATCGCGTTTCCGGGTTCGCCGAAGTCGATGCCGGCGTGGTTGAGCGCGTCGATGAAGTTGTCATCGGGGTTGTCCGCTCCGGCCGGCGCGGCGAACGCCGACGCCGCGGTGAGCAGGCCGGCGGCCGCGGCCAGCAGGCGAACGGTCAGGGGCTGGTTCCGAAACAGCCAGATCCAGCGGTGCGTTCGTCCGAGTGCCTTCATGCAGCTCCCCCTCGCTCGTGGAGTGCGCCGAAGGCACTCGAATCACGTTACGAACTCTGAGCTATCACAGTCACGTTTACGACACGGTGGGATAAAGGTTCGCACAATTAGCGTTTTGTGAGTTCGTCGCGGCTGAAGCGTCGGTTATTAGGCGCCCCAATCGGAGCCCAGCCGCTCGGCGGATCGAAGCCACACTGTGATCTGACACGGGCGCCGGCGCCGGACTTTTGCGTGAGAAATGTTTAAGAATCTTCGCACATGACGACGAATCACAGCCGTCCGCTGGACCTTGCGTTGCAGAGGGGCATCTCGCGCCAGACATTTCTTCGCGGCGCCGTCGGAATGCTGGCAACCGGCGCGGTGTTGGGCACCGCGCGGGCGGCCGCGGACCCCGCCACCGGCTGGGGCGGGCTGGCGTCCTCCATCGGTGGCACCGTTGTGCTGCCGGCTAACGGCGCTCAATTCTCCACCAGCAAAAAGGTTTTCAATTCTTTTTATGACAGCTCCAATCCCGCTGCGGTAGTGACGGTTTCATCGCAGGCGGATGTGCAGAAGGCGGTCGCGTTCGCGGCTGCCAACAACCTCAAGGTCGCCCCGCGCGGCGGCGGGCATTCCTACGTCGGCGCGTCCAGCGCCAACGGCACGTTGGTGCTGGACCTGCGCGGGCTTCCGGGTGGCGCCAACTTCGACGGCAACAACGTCACCGTCTCCCCGGCGACCACGCTGTACGCGATCCACCAGGCATTGGCCGGCGCCGGTCGGGCGATACCCAGCGGCACCTGTCCGACCGTCGGCGTCGCGGGACTCGCGCTGGGCGGCGGCATAGGCGCCGATACCCGGCACGCGGGCCTGACCTGCGACGCGTTGCAGTCGGCCACGGTGGTGTTGCCCAGCGGCGACGTGGTGACCGCCTCCGCCAACGACAATCCGGACCTGTTTTGGGCGCTTCGCGGCGGTGGCGGCGGCAATTTCGGGGTGACGACGTCGATGACGTTCTCCACCTTCGCGACGGCCGACAGCGACGTCGTGCGGCTCGACTTCCCGCCCGCGTCGGCCACCCAGGTGCTTGTCGGTTGGCAGTCGTGGCTGAGCGGTGCCGACCGAAACACCTGGGGCATCGTCGATCTCATGGTCGGCTCGGCGCCGAACTGCCATGTGCTGGCGACCTGCCCCGCGGGCGCGGGGCCGGGGGTGGTCGACGCGATCAAGTCCGCGGTTGGTGTGGCGCCCACTTCGGTTTCGAACAAGACGATGAGCCGCACGGATTTGGTGATGTTCCTGGCCGGCGGTAGTTCGGCACCCCCGGCGCGCGCTTTCGTGGCCGGGTCTGACGTCATTGGCCCGGTGGATTCCGCTGTGGCCCACGCCATTGCCACCGCGATCGGGCAGTGGCCCGCGTCCGGAGCCGGACAGGCATCCGTCCTCGTTGATCCGCTCGGCGGCGCCGTCGCGGACGTGGCCGCGGGCGACACCGCGTTCCCGTGGCGAAATCAGTCCGCCGTTTTGCAGTGGTACGTCGAGCCCGCCAACAGCCAGGTCGCCGCCGCGAACACCTGGCTGAGCTCTGCGCACCAAGCGGTACAACAATTTTCGGCCGGCGGATACGTGAACTACCTGGAGTCCAATGGCGCACCGGCGCGCTACTTCGGCTCGAACCTGTCGCGGCTGACGACCGTGCGGCAGAAGTACGACCCGAATCGGGTCATGTTCTCCGGGCTGAACTTCTAGCGAAATTACTTGCGCGAGTGTGAATCTGTGGCTGACCACGAGCCTTAGCCCGAGTCACTCGGACAGTGTCGCCCGGATGCACTCGGTGACGTAGGGCAGGGCCAGCCCGGTCGAATTCGCCAGCGCCGGATGGGTGGCCAGCAACTCGCGCACCTGGTCCAGGGTCTGGGTGCGGACCTCGGCCGGCGAGGTGATGCAGTAGCTGCGTGATGCGACCAGGTCGATCAAGGCTTGGGGCGTAAGGTAATTCGTCCACTCAACCTGGTGGCGCTCCGGCTCGGTGAACGACTCGGACAGCGTGACGTCGAAGCGGCCCCGGTCACCGTCGGAGCCGATGATGTCGCCCAGCTCCCGCACCCAGCCCAGCCGCTCGTCGCGGGTGTTCCACACCAGGCCCAGCCGCCCGCCCGGCCGCAGCACGCGGGCCACCTCGGGAATGGCGCGCTCGGGATCCACCCAATGCCACGCCTGCGCGACCAGCACGACATCAACGCTGTTGTCCGGCAATGGGATCCCTTCCGCGGTACCCAGCAGTGCCCGGGTTTCCGGCAGGGAGCTGCGCAACACTTCCAGCATGTCGGGAATCGGGTCGACGGCCACCACGTCCAGTCCGCGTTCCACCAGCCGGGTGGTCAGCTTGCCGGTGCCCGCACCCAGGTCCAGCACCTGGCGCGCGCCGCGCGGCAACAGCCAATCGATGGCCTCCGGGGGATAGGACGGTCGTCCCCGCTCATAAGCCGCGGCCGCCGAACCGAACGACAGGGAGCGGTCGTGGCGAGAGCGGGTCACCGCCGGCACGTGCCTTCGCTAGCGGCCAAATCCAACGTCTTGCGGATCAGGTCGCCGACCGCCTCGGATTCCACCAGGAAGCCGTCGTGCCCGCAGATGGAGTCGACAACCTGCAGGCCGCTGCACCCCGGCAGCAGCTCGGCCAGCTCCTCCTGCAACCGCAGCGGGTAGAGCCGGTCGGAGGTGATGCCGCCGACCACGGCCGGCACCGGGCAACCGCTCAGTGCCCTGCGCACCCCGCCGCGGCCGCGGCCGACGTCGTGGCTGTTCAGCGCCTCGGTCAGGGCCACGTAGCTGCCCGCGTCAAAGCGGGCCAACAGCTTGTCGCCCTGATGGTCCAGATAGCTTTGCACCGCGTAGCGGCCGCCGTTGGCCGGGTCCTCGCCGCCTTGCGCGTCGTTGCCGAACCGGGTGTCGAGCTCCGCTTCCCCGCGGTAGGTCAGGTGGGCGAAGCGGCGGGCGATGGTCAGCCCGGTGTCGGGTGCGCGGCCGGTGTCGTGATAATCGCCGTCCTGCCAGTTCGGGTCGGCCTTGATGGCCGCGATCTGCGTGGTCTGCGTGCCGATCTGGTCCGCCGTCGCCCGTGCACCGACCGCCAGCAGCAGCCCGGCCCGGACCCGGTTGGGGTGACCGATCATCCACTCCAAAGCCCTTGCCCCGCCCATGGATCCGCCGACCACAGCGGCAACCTCATCGATCCCCAGCGCGGCCAGCACGGCGATATCGGCCTCCACCTGGTCGCGCACCGAGATCATCGGAAACCTTGAGCCCCAAGGCTTTCCGTCCCGGGCCAGCGAGCTGGGCCCGGTGGAGCCGCGGCAACCGCCCAGCACGTTGGTGGCCACGGCGCACCAGCGGTCGGTGTCGATCGGCGCACCCGGCCCGGCCACCCCGTCCCACCAGCCGGCGGTGGGATGTCCGGGTCCGGCGGGCCCGGTGATGTGCGAGTCGCCGGTCAGCGCGTGCAGCACCACCACCACGTTGTCGCGGGTGGGCGAGAGCTCACCCCAGCGTTGAACGGCGATGCAGACATCGTCGATCACCGCGCCGCTCTCGGTGGTCAGCGAGCCGATGTGCACCAGGCCGATCTCGCCTTCGGCCGGCAGCGTCTGGGTGGGGACGTCGGAGATCGTCATGGCCGGGCTCCTTAAAACGCCGCCACGGCTTGCGGGTCGGCGCCCGAGGGTTCGGCGTCCGCACGGTACTTGCGTGCCGCGGCGAAGCCGAGCTCCAGGTCGGCCAGGATGTCGTCGATGCCCTCGATGCCGACGGCCAGCCGGACCAGCCCCGGCGTGACGCCGGTGGCCAGCTGCTCCTGTGGGCTGAGCTGGGCGTGGGTGGTCGACGCCGGATGGATCACCAGGGATCGCACGTCGCCGATGTTGGCGACGTGGCTGTGCAGCCTCAGCGCGTTGACGAACGCCTTGCCGGCCTCGACGCCGCCGGCCAGTTCGAACGCCAGTACCGCTCCGGTTCCCTTGGGCGCCAGCTTCGTTGCCCGCTCGTGCCATGGCGAGCTGGGCAGTCCCGCATAGTTGACCGACAGCACGCCGTCGTGCCCCTCCAGGTACTCGGCCACGCGTTGCGCGTTGGCGACGTGGCGTTCGATTCGCAGGCTCAGCGTTTCGATGCCCTGGGCCACCAGGAACGCGTTGAACGGCGAAGCGGCCGACCCAAGGTCGCGCAGCAGTTGCACGCGCGCCTTGAGCGCGTAGGCCGGCGGTCCGAGCTCGGCGAACACCACGCCGTGGTAGCTCGGGTCGGGCGTGGTGAATCCCGGGAAACGGCCCTGCGTCCAGTCGAAGGTGCCGCCGTCGACGATGACGCCGGCGATCGCGGCGCCGTGCCCGCCGAGGTACTTGGTGGCCGAGTGCACCACGATGTCGGCGCCGTGCTTGAACGGCTGGATCAGGTACGGCGTGGCAATGGTGTTGTCGAGGATCAGCGGTATCCCGTTGGCGTGGGCGACGCCGGCCACCCCGGGGATGTCCAGCACGTCGATCTGCGGGTTCGAGATGGTCTCGCCGAAGAACGCCTTGGTGTTCGGCCGCACCGCGGCCTGCCAGGAATCCAGATCGTCGGGATCGTCGACGAAGCTCACCTCGATGCCGAGCTTGGCCAGCGAATAGTGGAACAGGTTGTACGTGCCGCCGTAGAGCCGCGGGCTGGACACGATGTGATCCCCGGCACACGCGAGGTTCAAGATGGCGAAGGTTTCAGCGGCCTGCCCGGAGCTGAGGAAGAGGGCGGCCACGCCGCCCTCGAGTGCGGCGATGCGCTGCTCGACGACATCGGTGGTCGGGTTCCCGATCCGGGTGTAGATGTTGCCCGGAACCTCCAGCCCGAACAGGGCGGCGGCGTGTGTGGTGTCGTCGAAGGTGTAGGACGTGGTCTGGTAGATCGGCAGGGCGCGGGCGTGGGTGGCCGGGTCCGGGTGCTGGCCGGCGTGCACCTGCTTGGTCTCGAACGACCAATGCGCGGTCGGATCGATGTCGTCGTTGCTGGTAGTGCTGTTGTCGGGGCTCACGTGGGTTTGCTTTCTGCTTCGGAACTGGTGAATCGGGTATCGGGGTTGCGGATCAGCAGCGACACGCGATTCGACACATGAGCCGAGCCGAAGGAGCTGGATATGTGCACATCACGTCTTCCCCTCTAGTCAGGGGTCCGTCATGGCGGACCCGCGCTTGCCGCGCAGCCTGTGGCTACTAGACCTGGTCATCACCCGGGGCACCCCACCGCGGTTGGAGGGTTGCCGGCCAGCAAGCCGGGGCTTGACGCTGGCGCTCATGACCAATACGAAGCCTAGCTTACTGCGCCGACTCCGTGTCAATGGCAGGTCGACACCTGCCCAAACGCCCTTGATAACGTGGCAGGAAGAACGCTGAGCCCCCCAGAGATCTGACCGATATTCGAAGATTTTCCACGCCGGAGAGGGACCGTGAGCGCCGAACAGCCGACCGTCATCTACACACTGACCGACGAAGCGCCGTTGCTGGCGACCTACGCGTTCCTGCCGATCGTGCGCGCCTTCGCCGAGCCGGCGGGCATCGAGATCAAGACCAGTGACATCTCCGTGGCCGCCCGGATCCTCGCCGAGTTCGGAGAACACCTGACCGAAGAGCAGCGGGTTGCCGAGACAACTTGGGAGAGCTGGGCCGGCTGACGAAGCTGCCCGACACCAACATCATCAAGCTGCCGAACATAAGCGCCTCGGTCCCCCAACTGATCGCCGCCGTCAAGGAACTGCAGGGCAAGGGATTCAAGATTCCGGACTTTCCGCAGAGCCCGAAGACGGACGAGGACACGGAAATCCGCGCCCGCTACGCCAAATGCCTGGGCAGCGCGGTCAACCCGCTACTGCGACAAGGCAACTCGGACCGGCGCGCGCCCAAGGCCGTCAAGGAGTACGCCCGCAAGCACCCACACAGCATGGCGGACTGGTCGCCGGCATCGCGCACCCATGTCGCAACCATGCGGCACGGCGACTTCTACCACGGCGAGAAGTCGATGACGCTGGACCGCGCGCGCAACGTGAAGATGGAGTTGGAGACCAAAAGCGGCAAGACGATCGTGCTCAAGCCCAAGGTGTCGTTGCGGGAAGGCGACGTCATCGACAGCATGTTCATGAGCAAGAAGGCCCTCTGCGAGTTCTACGAGGCGCAGATGCAGGATGCCTACGAGACCGGCGTGATGTTCTCGCTCCACGTCAAGGCGACGATGATGAAGGTCTCGCATCCCATCGTCTTCGGCCATGCCGTCAAGATCTTCTACAAAGACGCCTTCGCCAAGCACCAGGAGCTCTTCGACGAACTCGGCGTCAACGTCAACAACGGATTGGTCGATCTCTACAACAAGATCGAGTCGCTGCCCGCGTCGCTGCACGACGAGATCATCCGTGACCTGCACGCCTGCCACGAACACCGCCCCGAGCTGGCCATGGTCGATTCGGCCAAGGGCATCACCAACTTTCATTCGCCCAGCGACGTGATCGTGGATGCGTCGATGCCGGCGATGATCCGCGCGGGCGGCAAGATGTGGGGCGCCGACGGGCGGCAGAAGGACACCAAGGCCGTCAACCCCGAGTCAACTTTTTCCCGCATCTACCAGGAGATCATCAACTTCTGCAAGACGCACGGGGCGTTCGATCCGAGGACGATGGGCACCGTACCCAACGTCGGCCTGATGGCGCAGGAGGCCGAGGAGTACGGCTCGCACGACAAGACGTTCGAGATCCCCGAAGACGGCGTCGCCAACATCGTCGACCTCGACACCGGGGAAGTCCTGCTGACCCAGAACGTGGAAGCCGGCGACATCTGGCGCATGCCCGTCGTCACCGACGAAGCGATCCGCGACTGGGTCAAGCTGGCCGTCAACCGGGCGCGAAACTCGGGCATGACGGTGGTGTTCTGGCTGGACACCGAACGGCCGCACGAGGTCGAGCTGCGCAAGAAGGTCAAGGAGTATCTGAAGGACCACGACACCGAGGGCCTCCAGATCCAGATCATGCCGCAGGTGTGGGCCATGAGGTACACGCTGGAGCGCGCGATGCGCGGACAGGACACCATCGCCGCGACCGGAAACATCCTGCGCGACTACCTCACCGACCTGTTCCCGATCCTCGAGCTGGGCACCAGCGCGAAGATGCTGTCCATCGTGCCGTTGATGGCCGGCGGCGGAATGTACGAAACCGGAGCGGGCGGTTCGGCGCCCAAGCACGTCCACCAACTCCTCGAGGAGAATCATCTGCGCTGGGATTCCCTCGGTGAGTTCCTTGCTCTGGGAGCGTGTTTCGAGGACATCGGGATCAAGACGGACAACGAGCGCGCCAAGATTCTGGGCCAGACGCTGGATGCCGCGATCGGCAAGCTGCTGGACAACAACAAGAGTCCGTCGCGCAAGGCCGGTGAACTCGACAACCGGGGCAGCCAGTTCTACCTGGCGCTGTACTGGGCCTCCGAACTTGCCGCGCAGTCCGACGACGAAGAGTTGCGCGAGCACTTCGCCGCGCTGGCCGACTCGTTGGGCGAGAACGAGGACACCATCGTGGCCGAGCTCGACGAGGCGCAGGGCGAGACGGTCGACATCGGTGGTTACTACCAGCCGGACAGCGAGAAGACGACTGCAGTGATGCGGCCGAGCAAGACGTTCAATGAAGCGCTAGCCGCTTCGCAAGGCTGAGGCTGCAAAGAGAAAGTCGGGCTCGATATGTCCAACGAACACAAGATCAAAGTCAAAGGGCCCATAGTCGAGCTCGACGGTGACGAGATGACGCGCGTCATCTGGAAGTTCATCAAGGACATGCTGATCCTGCCGCACCTCGACATCAACCTGGACTACTACGACCTCGGCATCGAAAACCGCGACCGCACCAACGACCAGGTGACGATCGACGCCGCGTACGCCATCAAGAAGCACGGCGTGGGCGTCAAGTGCGCCACCATCACCCCCGACGAGGCCCGCGTCTCCGAATTCAACCTGAAGAAGATGTGGCTGTCGCCCAACGGCACGATCCGGAACATCTTGGGCGGCACCATCTTCCGCGAACCCATCGTGATCTCCAACGTGCCGCGCCTGGTCCCCGGCTGGACCAAGCCGATCGTCATCGGCCGTCACGCATTCGGCGACCAGTACCGGGCGACCAACTTCAAGGTCGACAAGCCGGGCACCGTCACCATCACGTTCACGCCGTCGGACGGCAGCGAGCCGATGGTGCACGAGATGGTGACCATTCCCGAAGACGGCGGTGTCGTGATGGGGATGTACAACTTCAAGGAATCCGTCCGGGACTTCGCGCGCGCCTCGTTGGCCTACGGCCTGAACGCCAAGTGGCCGGTGTACCTGTCCACCAAGAACACCATCCTCAAGGCCTACGACGGCATGTTCAAAGACGAGTTCCAGCGCATCTATGACGAGGAGTTCAAGGACAAGTTCGAGGCCGAGGGGCTGACCTACGAGCACCGGCTCATCGACGACATGGTCGCCGCGTGCCTCAAGTGGGAGGGCGGCTACGTGTGGGCCTGTAAGAACTACGACGGCGACGTCCAGTCCGACCTGGTCGCGCAGGGCTACGGCTCACTGGGGCTGATGACGTCGGTGCTGATGACCGCCGACGGCAAGACGGTCGAGGCGGAGGCGGCGCACGGCACCGTCACCCGGCACTTCCGGCAGTACCAGGCCGGCAAGCCGACGTCGACGAACCCGATCGCCTCGATCTTCGCCTGGACGCGTGGGCTGCAGCACCGCGGCAAGCTGGACGGCACGCCGGAGGTGAACGAGTTCGCGCAGACCCTGGAGGACGTGGTCATCTCGACGGTCGAGAGCGGGAAGATGACCAAGGACCTCGCCATCCTCATCGGACCCGACCAGGAATGGCAACAAAGCGAGGCGTTCCTCAACTCGATCGCCGAGAACCTGGAAAAGAGACTGGCTAACTAGCCGAGGGGTTGACGCCCCGGCTCGCCGGGTTGCACTCCTCGAGGAAGTCGGTGATCAGTTCGGTGACGCGCTCCGGCGCCTCGAACATCGGGATGTGCCCCACGCCGTCGAGCTTGGTGACCCGGTGGTCGTCGGGCAAGTGATTGGTGAAATGCCGGCTGAACCTGGGTGCGGGCACAATCCGGTCCTTTTCGCAGATCACCAGGTGCGCCGGGACGGCGTTTTCGGCCAGCTCTTGCAGGCCGTGCAGCAGCAGCGACTTGAGCAGCAGCTGGAAGTAGGCGGGGCAGTGGGCGACGTCGTCGATGCAGCCGAGCAGCTGAGAGTCGCTGACCCCATCCGGCGATGCGCTGATCGCGTAGGTGGCTAGCCGGCGGCTGTACGGCAGGCGCATCACCCGCGGGCCGAACAGCCAGGCCAGCATCAGCAGCGGAATGCCCAGGATGAACTTGGCGATCACCTCGAACTTGGCCGGGCTCCATCGCGTCCATCCGCCGGCCGGGGCGATGCCCATGACGCTGCGCGCCCGCCCGCGCCGCTCGAGTTCGAACGCGACCCAACCGCCCAGCGAGTTGCCGACGACGTGCGCGGTGTCCCAGCCCAGCTCGTCGAGTTGGCGCTCCACGTGGTCGGCCAGCACCGCCGAGGACAGGAACCAGGTCCCCGCGGCCGGCCCGCCGTTGTGGCCGGCCATCGTCGGGGCGAAAACCTCGTAGCGCCCGGTGTCGGCCAACCGCCGGGCGACGTCCTCCCATACCGCCTGGGACAGGAGGAACGGGTGCAGCAACAGAACCGGCTCTCCCGAACCGAGGTGGATCGGTGGCCGCGTCCCCGCGCTGCTGGTGCTCCCCATGCTGCTCCCCATAGTGCCGACATTAAATGCGGTACCGCCGGTACCGCAAGCGAGCCGGGCCCGCCGGCCCCCGTCCGTGCCGGCCCGGCGGCTTCGCGTGAAAAGATCGGGACATCATGAGCACCGCTACCGGATCCGCCCGGATTTTCTCCGGCGTGCAGCCCACCTCCGACTCGCTTCACCTCGGGAACGCCTTGGGGGCCATCACCCAGTGGGTCGCGCTGCAGGACGACCATGACGCGTACTTCTGCGTGGTCGACCTGCACGCCATCACCATCCCCCAGGATCCCGAGGCGCTGCGCCGCCGGACCTTGGTCACGGCCGCCCAGTACCTGGCGCTGGGCGTCGACCCGGCGCGCAGCACCGTATTCGTGCAATCCCACGTGCCCGCCCACGCCCAGTTGGCGTGGGTGCTCGGCTGCTTCACCGGCTTCGGGCAGGCCTCGCGGATGACGCAGTTCAAAGACAAGTCGGCCCGCCACGGCGGCGACTCCACCACGGTGGGGTTGTTCACCTACCCGGTGTTGCAGGCCGCCGACGTGCTGGCCTACGACAGCGATCTGGTGCCCGTCGGTGAGGACCAGCGCCAGCATCTCGAGCTGGCTCGCGACGTGGCGCAACGGTTCAACAGCCGGTTCCCGGACACCTTCGTGGTTCCCGACATGCTCATCCCCAAGGTCACCGCCAAGATCTACGACCTGCAAGACCCCACGTCGAAGATGAGCAAATCGGCGGCCACCGATGCCGGCTTGATCAACCTGCTCGACGACCCCGCCGCGTCCGCCAAGAAGATCCGCTCGGCCGTGACCGACAGCGAACGCGAGATCCGCTTCGACACCGACGCCAAGCCGGGGGTGTCCAATCTGCTGAGCATCCAGTCGGCGGTCACCGGCGTCGGCATCGACAAGCTCGTCGTGGGTTACGCCGGACGGGGTTACGGCGACTTGAAGAAGGACACCGCCGAGGCGGTCGTCGAGTTCGTCAGCCCGATCAAGGCCCGCGTCGACGAATTGCTTTCTGACCCAGCCGAATTGGAGGGGGTGCTCGCGGCCGGGGCAGAGCGGGCCGAGGATGTCGCCAGCAAAACCGTTCGGCGGGTCTACGATCGGCTAGGGTTCCTTCCGCAACGGGGATGAGTTTCACCATGAGCGAGCCGGCCAAGGCAGGCATCCTCGATCGGCTGCGGGACCGGTTCGGGTGGTTCGACCATGTGATTCGCGCCTACCAGCGCTTCGACGGGCGCAACGGCGGGTTCTTTGCCGCCGGGCTGACGTATTACACGATCTTTGCGCTATTCCCTTTGCTCATGGTCGGTTTCGCGATCTTCGGGTTCGTGCTGGTCCGGCGGCCGCAGCTGCTGAACACCATTGACGACCACATCCGGTCCCAGGTGTCCGGCCAGCTGGGACAACAGCTGCTCGACTTGATGAACTCGGCGATCGCCGCGCGAGCGTCGGTCGGTGTCATCGGACTGGTCACCGCGGCGTGGGGCGGCCTGAGCTGGATATCGCACCTGCGGCAGGCGTTGACGGAGATGTGGTGGGAGCGACGCATCGAGTCACCGGGGTTCGTGC
The DNA here is from genome assembly GCA_963850895.1 of uncultured Actinomycetota bacterium. Lineage (GTDB taxonomy): Bacteria > Actinomycetota > Actinomycetes > Mycobacteriales > Mycobacteriaceae > Mycobacterium. The sequence continues at coordinate 601,935 of CAWKNK010000027.1, forward strand.
GGAACAAGTTGTCCGATCTACTGGCGATGTTGGGCACCTTCGCGGTGACCATGGCCACCGTCGCCCTCACCACGCTGGGCCATGCCGCGCCCCTGGCCGCATTACTCAGATGGCTTGGCATACCGGAGTTTTCGGTGCTCAACTGGCTCTTTATGGTGATCTCGATAGTGGTCTCGGTGCTGGTGTCGTGGCTGCTGTTCGCCTGGATGATCGCCCGGCTGCCGCGGGAGAAGGTCAGCGTGGGCGCTTCGATGCGGGCCGGGTTGATGGCGGCGATCGGCTTCGAGTTGTTCAAGCAGGTCGCCTCGATTTACCTGAGGGTGGTGCTGCGCAGCCCGGCGGGTGCCACCTTCGGACCGGTGCTGGGATTGATGGTGTTCGCGTACATCACCGCGTATCTCGTCCTGTTCTGCACCGCGTGGGCGGCGACGGCATCGAACGATCCGCGTGCCGAACACGTCGAGCCGCCCGCGCCTGCGATCATCGCGCCGCGCGTGCAGCTGGACGAGGGGATCGGCACGCGGCAGACGCTGACCGCGATGGCGGTGGGAGCCGTTGGGGCGCTGGCCCTCTCCCGGCTGACCCGCTGGTTGCGCTAGCCGCCCACCCGCCAACGGCCGGCCACCATGACCGCGGCCACCCGCAGATCGCGATCCAGCACAACGAGATCGGCGTCGTAGCCGGCGCGCAGGCTGCCCACCCGCTCGAGGCCGAGGGCCCGCGCCGGCGTCGCGGCGGTCGTCTGCGCCGCGACGGCCAGTCCCGCCTTGGCATTCACGTTGCGGAAGAGCCGGTCCATGGTGGCGGTGCTGCCCGCGATCGTCGACGTCCCGCGCACCCGTGCCACGCCGGACACGACGTCGATGGCCACCGCGCCGAGGCGAAACGCCCCGTCGCCGCGGCCGGCCGCGGCGACGGCGTCGGTGACCACGGCGACCCGGTCGGGCCCGGCGGCCCCGATCACCGCGTGCACGACGGCCGGGTGCACGTGCACGCCGTCGGCGATCAGCTCGACAGTGACCCCCGGGTGGCGCAGCAGGGCGAGCGCCGGCCCGGGCTCGCGATGGTGCAGCGGCGGCATCGCGTTGAACAGGTGGGTGCCGACCGTGGCGCCCAGGGCGATGGCGTGCTCGGCCTGCTCGAAGGTGGCGTCCGTATGCCCCAGCGCCACAACGACTCCGGCGTCGAGAAAGCGCCGGATCGCCTCGTCGGCCCCGGGCAACTCGGGCGCCAGGGTGACCATCCGGATCGCGCCGCCGCCGGCGGCCAGCACGGCGTCGATCTCGGCTGGGTCCGGGTCGCGCATTTGGGCGGGGTCGTGTGCTCCGCAGCGGGCGCGGCTCAGCCACGGGCCCTCCAGATGGATGCCCGCGACGATGCCGTGCCGGGTGGCTTCGGCGAGCGCACGCACCCCGGCGAGCAACTCCGCGGGCGACGTGGTCACCAGGCTGGCGAGCGTGGTGGTGGTGCCGTGCCGCAGGTGGAATTCCGCGGCCCCGGTGAGGCCGTCGCTATCGGTGTAGGAAGCCCCGCCGCCGCCGTGCACGTGCATGTCGACGAAGCCGGGTACCACGGTGCCAACCGGGAAGTCGGCGTCGGCCGGGCGGGGCGGAGCGCCGGCGCCGCAGGCCAGGATCCGCCCGCCGTCCGTCTGAAGCCATCCCGGCCGGCGGACTCGCCCGTCGAGCACCATGGTGCCCGCGGCGATCACTCGCAAGGGTTTTCCCAGCGGCCGCCGTTCTCCCAGAAGTGCCGGATTTCCTCCAGCTGGCGTCCCTTGGTCTCCGGCGCATACCGGTAGACGACGACGAACGCGACCACCGTGAGGGACGCGAACACCGCGAAAGTCCCTGCGCCACCGAGAGAATGCAGCATGGTGAGGAACACGGCGGCGATGATCGCGTTGGCCACCAGGTTCGAGGTGAGCATCGTGCTCGACCCGATGGACCGTAGCCGGGACGGGAAGCTCTCGCTGGCGTACACCCAGCCCAGGGAGCCGAACCCCATGGTGTAGCCGATGATGAACAGCAGAATGCCGGCGAAGCCGAGAATCGCGCCGCCGAGGCCCCGCCCGAACACGGCCATCAGCACGACGTCGGCGGCGATCATCATGGCGATGCCGGACAACAGGATTGGGCGCCGGCCCAGCCGGTCGACGAGAAGCAGCGACGCGCCCACGGCCGCCAACCCGGCGACCTGGACCAGGGCCGGCAGCCCCAGCAACGCGAAATTGCCCGTGAAGCCCATGGCTTCGAATATCCGTGGGCTGTAATAGATGATCGCGTTGATGCCGGTGATCTGGATCAGAAAGCCGAGCGTGATGACGAAGGCGGTGGCCCGCGCATACGGCGGTCGCAGCATCTCGGACCAGCCGCCGCCACCGTCGCCCAGGGCCCGGCCGATCTCGGCGAGCTCTTCGTCGACCCGGGCGGTGGGCTCCACGCGCAGCAGCGCCCGGCGGGCGTCGTCGAGCCGGCCCTTCAGCACGTACCACCGGGCCGTGTCGGGCGCCCGAATCAGTAACGGCAGCAACAGCATTGCGGGCACGGTGGCCAGTCCCAGCATCCAGCGCCAGCTGTGGGTCCCGGCCAGCAGATAGCCGGTCAGGTAGCCGACGATGAGTCCGCTGACGATGGCGAGTTGATAGGCCGTCAGCAGCGAGCCGCGCACCGCCGTCGGAGCCGATTCCGCGATGTATACCGGCACGACCACCACCGCCACGCCGATGGTCAAGCCCAGCAGGAGCCGGGCCGCCAACAGCATCGGCAGGGAAACCGAGAGCGCACCGAGCAGCGCGAACGCCGCATAGGCGACCAGGAGCAGCACCACCGACTTCTTGCGCCCGATCGCGTTGGCCAGCACGCCCGCGCCGAGCGCCCCGGCGATCTGGCCGATCACCACCATCGTCGTCAGCAGTTCCTGTTGCTGCGTGGACAGGCCGAAGTCCTCGGTGACGTACAGCTGCGCGCCGGCGATGATGGACAGGTCGTAGCCGTAGATGACGCCGATGCTGGCGGCGGTAAGCCCAACTCCCAGCCCCCGCGATCGGGCGGTCAACGGTGTTGGGGTCGGCGGTTCATCGAGCGTGCGACCATGATCAAACTAAACACGATGGTGGTTCCGATGACGGCGACACCCACCCGGATCGGCAGCGAGTCCGCCGATCCGATGAGCGCGGCGGCCTGAGCGCCGTTGCCTTGCCGGTCGGCGGCGCTGTCGCGTTTGGCAGGCGCCAGCGAGGGGTCCGGTTCGATCAGGTTGCCGACCTGGGTGCCCTGCGGCGTGCTGAATCCGTAGTCCAGCAGGTGCGCCGCCTGCTCCCACGGGGCGATCGGCTGCCGCGTCCCGTGCAGCAGCACCGCCATCAAGCGGCGCCCGTTGTGGTTGGCCGCGCCGACGAAGGTCTGGCCGGCGTCGTCGGTGTAACCGGTCTTGCCGCCCAGCGCGCCGGGGTACTTGTAGAGCAGCTGGTTGTCGTTTTCCAACTCGTAGCCGGGACTGTCGCCGTGGCCGGGGAAGTCGAACGTCCGCGTCGCGACGATGTCGGCGAACGTCGGGTTCTGCCAGGCGTAGCGGTAGAACAGGCCGATGTCGTAGGCCGACGTGCTCATGCCGGGCCCGTCCAGCCCCGACGGCGTCGCCACCCGGGTGTCCTTGCCGCCGAGCTTGGCGGCCAGCACGTTGATCTTCTCCACCGCCTGCTGCATGCCGCCGAGCTGCATGGCCAGCGCGTGCGCGGCGTCGTTGCCGGAGTGCATCAGCAGGCCATGCAGCAGCTGGTTGACGGTGAACACCCCGCCGTCTTGGACGCCGACCTTGGTGCCCTCGGCGGCCGCGTCGTCGGCGGTGCCGGGTATCGACTTGTTCAGGTTGAGCGCATTGATGGACGCCATCGCGACCAGCACCTTGATGATGCTGGCGGGGCGGTGGCGGCCGTGCGGGTCTTTGGCGGCGATCACCGCGCCGCTGTCCAAGTCCGCCACCAACCACGCGTCGGCGGAGACGTCGGTGGGCAGCGGCGGGGTAGCGGGGGCGGCAACGATGCCGCAGCTGCCCAGCGCCTCACCGCCGACCGGTTTGGCGGGCACCGCCAGCGGGATCGGCGCGTCACCGGCTTGGGGCACCTCCGACGAGTCCACCGCGGGCGGGGTGTTCACCTTGAAGGGGCAGTTCTCGGGTGCGGCGTTGGGTTCGGCGCCGGGCTCGGCCCTTCCAACTGGCAACGCGGCGGGCGCGGCAAGCGTCACCGGAGCGGCGATCAGGAAAACGGCCGCTGCCAGGCATGATGCGGGGCGTAGGAAGTTCATCGCTTGTGCAGACTAGGCGATCGCGGGCCCGATTCGAGGGAGCCGCGCTGTGACTGGTGTGGCGGAAGTTGCGAGTCCGCTCGACCGGCGAGAACGCCGTCGAGCCACTACGCTGGGCATGCGGTCAGCGTGACAGCGACGAATCTTCCCGCCGAACCCCAAAGGGCCTGCCATTCACAACGATCGATTCTGGTCCCGGTGGCGGCGGAACCGCGACGCTCCGCGGTCGCTGCAACAGCTGCTCAAGGAAGTCGAAAAGGCCACGCAGGTCCGGCGCTCCGGCCTCGAGGGCGTGTTGACCGAGTTGCAGCAGCATCGTGACGCCACGTCCGACGCCGGCCTGCGAGAAACGCTCACGTGGCTGTGCAACGCGGTGTCACGGATGGTGAACAACCCCACGGCGGCGCATTCTCGGGAGGTGCTGATCGCGGCCGACGCGGTGAAGCGCAGCTAGATTCGCTCCGGGGTTTTGGGTCGCGGCCTCTGCGCCCCGGCTTCGCCGGCGCTAGAGCCGCTCCCAGGCCTCCGCGAGCACGCCGCGCAGGATGGATTCGATGGTGTCGAACTCGGCCTGACCGCTGATCAGCGGCGGCGCCACCTGGACGACGGGATCGCCGCGGTCGTCGGCGCGGCAATACAGGCCCGCCTCGAAGAGGGCGGGCGACACGTAGCCGTGCAGCAGCCGTTCGCACTCTGCCGTGCTGAACGTTTCCTTGGTCGCCTTGTCCTTGACCAATTCGATGCCGTAGAAGTAGCCCTCGCCGCGGACGTCGCCGACGATGGGCAGGTCGTACAGCCTCTCCAGGGTGGCGCGGAAGGCGGACGCGTGTTGCTTGACGCGGTCGTTGAGGCCCTCGCGCTCGAAGATGTCGAGGTTGGCCAGCCCCACGGCCGTCGAAACCGGATGTCCGCCAAAGGTATAGCCGTGCGGAAAGACGGTGGCGCCGTCGTTGAACGGCTCGAACAGTCTCTCGCTGGCGATCATCGCGCCCAGCGGCGAGTAGCCCGATGTCAGGCCCTTGGCGCAGGTGATCATGTCGGGCACGTAGCCGAAGTCGTCACAGGCGAACATCGAGCCGATCCGGCCGAACGCGCAGATCACCTCGTCGGAGACCAGCAGCACGTCGTAGGAGTCGCAGATCTGGCGCACCCGTTCGAAATAGCCCGGGGGAGGGGGGATGGCGCCGCCCGCGTTCTGCACCGGTTCGAGGAACACCGCGGCGACGGTCGCGGGGCCCTCGAACTCGATCGCCTCGGCGATCCGGTCGGCGGCCCATTGCCCGAAGGCCTTGGGGTCGTGGGCGAATGGGTCGGGCGCGCGGTAGAAGTTCGTGTTGGGCACCCGGAAGCCGCCCGGCGTCACCGGTTCGAACGGCGCCTTGTACGACGGCAGGCCGGTGATCGCCAGGGCACCCTGGGTGGTGCCGTGGTAGGCGATCGACCGCGAAATCACCTTGTGCTTACCGGGTTTGCCGGTCAGCTTGAAGTACTGCTTGGCCAGTTTCCACGCGGTCTCGACGGCCTCGGTCCCGCCGCTGGTGAAGAACACCCGGTTCAGGTCGCCCGGGGCGTAGCGCGCGAGGCGCTCGGCGAGCTCGACCGCGGTCGGGGTGGCATACCCCCACAACGGGAAGTAGGCCAGCGTGCTCGCCTGCCGCGCGGCGACCTCGGCGAGTTCGGTGCGGCCGTGGCCGACCTGCACGGTGAACAGCCCGGACAGCGCGTCGAGGTAGCTCTTGCCGCGGTCGTCGAAGATGGTCACGCCGTCGCCGCGGACGATGATCGGCGGCGTGATGCCGGCGCCATGCCGGGCGAAGTGCAGCCACAGGTGTCCTGTCATCTTGACCGTGAGCGTAACGCTAGGCTCGCGATATGACCGGGACCGAACTGGTCTCACAATTCGAAGCCTTGCGGCCGCACCTCATGGCGGTCGCCTACCGGCTCACCGGCACGGTGGCCGATGCCGAGGACATCGTGCAGGAAGCCTGGCTGCGCTGGGACTCCCAGGACGCCGAGATCGACGACCTGCGGGCCTGGCTGACCACGGTGGTGAGCCGGCTCGGCCTCGACCGGTTGCGGTCGGCCGCGCATCGTCGCGAGACCTACACCGGCAATTGGCTGCCCGAACCGGTGGTCACCGGCTTTGACGACTCCGATCCGCTGTCCGCCGTGGTGGCCAACGAGGACGCCCGGTTCGCGGCGATGGTGGTGCTGGAGCGCCTGTCGCCCGATCAGCGGGTCGCCTTCGTGCTGCACGACGGATTCGCCGTGCCCTTCGCCGAAGTCGCCGAGGTGCTGGGAATCAACGAGCCGGCCGCACGGCAGCTGGCGTCGCGGGCCCGCAAGGCGGTCGCTGAGCAGCCACCGCCGGAGCCTGACCCGTCGCACAACGAGGTGGTCGGCCGGTTGATGGCCGCCATGGCCGCTGGCGACGTAGAGGCCGTGGTGGCGCTGCTGCATCCGGACGTGGTCTTCACCGGCGATTCAAATGGCAAGGCGCCCACGGCAGTCCACGTGATCCACGGGGCGGACAAGGTGGCCCGGTTCTTCTTCGGTCTGGCCCGCCGCTACGGCCCGGCGTTCTTCACGGCGAATCAGCTGGCGCTGGTCAACGGTGAGCTGGGCGCCTACACGGCGGGCAGCCCCGGCGACGAGGGGCACTGGGAAATGCTGCCGCGGATTCTCGCGATGACGGTGCGCGACGGAAAGGTCTGCGCCCTATGGGATATCGCCAACCCTGACAAATTCACCGGCTCTCCCTTGGTCCGTCGATCCTGAAGCAACGGCCAGGCCGAGTCGCAATGCCCCGGCGGCCTCGCCGGCGGCTTCGGCGAAGCGGCCTCCGACACCGACGAAGTTGAGGTATGCGTGGGGTAAGTCGGCCTGACACGTGAATGCCACCGGGATTCCGCCCGCGCGCAGCTTTTCCGCGTACGCCTCGCCGTCGTCGCGGATCGGATCGAAACCGGCGCTGGCGATATAGGCGGGCGGCAAGCCGGTGACGTCGCCGTGCAGCGGTGACAGCCGCGGATCGCGGCGATCGGTTCCCGGCGGTATGTAGTTGGCCAGCGCCCACTCGAGGTTCTGATCGGTGAAGGTGGAGCCCCGAGCGAACAGGTCACGCGATCCCCGGCGCGTGCTGAGGTCCGTCGGGGGATACATCAGCAGCTGAAACGCCGGGACCGCGCCGCCTCGTCGGACCGCCTGCTGCGCGGTCACGGCGGCGAGATTGCCCCCCGCGCTGTCGCCCCCGACCGCGATGCGATCGGGATCCGCGCCCAGATCGGTGGCGTGGCGGTACGCGTGCTCGAATGCGGTGATGCTGTCGTCGACCGCGGCGGGGAAGCGGTGCTCGGGCGCACGCCGGTACTCGACCGACAGCACTCGCACACCGGCGTGGCTCGCCAGATACCGGGCGACGGGGTCGTGGCTTAGCCGTGAGCCGACCGAGAAGCCGCCGCCGTGGAAATACACCAGCAGCCCCGACGGCTTGGGCACGTCCGCGGGGGCGTACAGGGTGGCCGGGATACCGCCGTGCTCGGCGGGGATGGTGATCTCCCGCGCCGCGATAGCCACCGGCGATTCGTACCCGATGAGCAGCGAGAGGTCGTCGTATCGCGCCCGGGAGTCTTCCACGGGATCGGTGAAAACGTCTGAGCCGGAGAGGTTTTTGAGCCGGATCATCAGCTGTGCGTCGAGCGTGAGTTCCTGGCCGTCGATGCGGACCGGCGGGCCGGCCAGTAACCGGCGGACCGGCTGGGGCATCGCGAAGAGGGCTCGGATCACTGTGGCCCGAGCGCGGATACCTAGTGCTGCTGACATGAGATCAAGCGTGAGCCAACCCGACGGGGGACGCTTGTACGGATCCGTCAGATCCGGGTTTCGCGAACCGCTTGTGCGAAGTCGCGGGGTGCCGCCCCGGTCATCTCCCAGCACACCCTGTTGGCGTGCGAGCCGTCGGCGAATCCGGCCAGGTGGGCGGCATCGGTGACGGAGCGACCATCGATGAGGTGGCCCACGGCGGTCACCAGCCGCTGCCAGCGGATGGTGGCGGAGAACGAGACGCCGGCCTGCTGTCTGCACAGCCGCCCGAGGTAATCGGGCGATAGCGCTACGGCATCCGCGACCGACGCCACATCGAGGTGATCGGGGACGCGGCTCGACACGACTTCCATCGCGTGCCGTAGCTGCGGGTGAACAGATGGCGGTCGGCCGGCGTGCGGGCCGTCCATCCCGCACAGCGAGTCGACAAGGAAATCCGCAGCGACCCGCGGGCCGTTCGCGGCCAGCGACGCCGCGGTCGCCTCGGCCAGTCGCTGTCCGTCATCGACGATCCAGACACCTTGCTGACCGCGGCTGCGACTCAACGTGTTCAGCGCAAAGCCCTGCGGTGTCTGCAACCCGAAATACAGCGTCAACGCTCCGGATCCCGAATCCGACCGCACGGCGTGGCGTGCCCCGCTGGCGACCACGACCAGCCGGCACACGTCGTGCGTACCGCCGTCGCGGGTAACCGTTAAGGAGCCCTGCCCACCGACTGTCACCTGAACCGCGGGATGATGGTGTACCGCAAGGTCAGAAAACCCGCCGGCCGCGATGAGCAGGCCCGGCCGCACATCCCAGACCCGCATGCCGCCACTCTAGCGCTGTCCTGCGGTTCGGCTCGTCTCGTCGGCCCACGGAACCCGGCAGGCGTCGCCGGAATTGAAGCCCTGTTCGGTGATGCCCAGCGCGGTGTTCATCCGGGCCCGCATGTTTTCCACGCCGATTTGATAGGTCAGCTCGATCACGCCGGCGTCGCCGAAGCGGGCCCGCAGGTCGGCCACCTGCTCGTCGGTGACGGTGTGCGGATCGGACGTCATGGCGTCGGCGTAGCGGATCGCGGCGCGCTCGTCGTCGGTGAAGGCCGTTGAGGTGGCATAACTGTCGATATCTTTGAGTCGCTCGATGTCGAGGCCGTCGAGGCGCTGCAGCATGGACCCGAAGTCGACACACCAGGAACAGCCGATGCTGCGCGCGGTCCACAACACCGCCAGCTCACGCACGCTGACCGGCAGCTGCTTCGACGCCCGGTCGATCATCGTCTCGTGCACGGCGCCGGCGATCATCAGCTTGCGATGGTGAGCGGCCACGGTGAAGGGTTCGGGAACCTGGCCGTAGCGCCGCTTGGCGATCCGATACATGGCGCGGGTCAGCAGGCCGGCGCGCTTGGGGGACAGGGGCTCGATGCGGGTTTTCTGTGTCATACCCCCCAGACGAGACAGGTCGCGGAAGTGTGACGAGCTTTCCGGGCCATGAGGCGACTTTCGAAAGCGATATCACATGCGATATCGAGTTCGCTGATCGTGTGGTGGTGGCGGAGCGGCACTCCTGTGGCGGGATGTTGCTGCACCGGCCACCGCGGGCAGGCGAGCGCCTAGCGCGTGAACATCAACGCGCGCTTGACCTCTTGGATGGCCTTGGTGATCTGGATGCCGCGTGGGCAGCACTCGGTGCAGTTGAACGTGGTGCGGCACCGCCACACGCCGTCGACCTCGTTGAGGATGTCGAGGCGCTCGGCGGCGGCCTCGTCGCGGCTGTCGAAGATGAAGCGATGCGCGTTGACGATCGCCGCCGGGCCGTAGTAGCTGCCCTCGTGCCAGAACACCGGGCAGCTGGTGGTGCAGGCCGCGCACAGGATGCACTTCGTGGTGTCGTCGTAGCGGGCGCGGTCGGTGGGGCTCTGAATGCGTTCCCGCGTCGGCGGATTCCCGCTGGTGACCAGGTACGGCTTGACCGCGCGGTAGGCGTCGAAGAACGGCTCCATGTTGACCACCAGGTCCTTCTCCACCGGCAGGCCACGGATCGGTTCCACCGTGATGGTCAGCGACTTACCCTTCTTCTCGGGCAGCAGGTCGCGCATCAGCACCTTGCAGGCCAGCCGGTTGACGCCGTTGATGCGCATGGCGTCCGAGCCGCACACCCCGTGGGCGCAGGAGCGCCGGAAGGTCAGCGTTCCGTCCAGGTAGCTCTTGATGTAGATCAGCAGGTTGAGCAGCCGGTCGCTGGGCAGGCACGGCACCCGAAAGCTCTGCCAGCCACCGGTTTCCGTGAACGCGTCGGGCTGGTCGGGGTTGAACCGGGCAATCTTCACGGTCACCATCACCGCGCCTTCGGGGATCGGCGGCAGCCGTGGTTCCGGCGCCTGCTCGACCTCTGGTTCGACGCTGTCGGACATCAGTACTTCCGTTCCTTCGGTTCGTAGCGGGTCTGCACGACGGGCTTGAAGTCCAGCGCGATGTCGCTCAACAGATCGGTACCCTGCTTGTAGGCCATGGTGTGGCGCATGTAGTTGACGTCGTCCCGGTTCGGGTAGTCCTCCCGGGCATGCCCGCCGCGGGATTCCTTGCGGTTCAACGCGCCGACCACCGTGACCTCGGCCAGCTCCAGCAGAAAGCCCAGTTCGATGGCTTCCAGCAGGTCGCTGTTGAAGCGTTTCCCCTTGTCATGCACGGTGATTCGGGAATACCGCTCTTTGAGCGCGTGAATGTCGGTGAGCGCCTGCTTGAGCGTCTCCTCTGTGCGGAACACCGCGGCGTTGTTGTCCATCGACTGCTGCAGCGCGCCGCGGATGTCGGCGACGCGCTCGTTGCCGTTTTCGGACAGGATGTCGCCGACCCAGCCCACCACCATCGCCGCCGGGTCCGGCGGCATCTCGACGAAGTCGTGCCCTCGCGCGTAGTGGGCGGCGGCGATGCCGGCGCGGCGGCCGAAGACGTTGATGTCCAACAGCGAGTTGGTGCCCAGCCGGTTGGCGCCGTGCACCGACACGCACGCGCACTCGCCGGCGGCGTACAGGCCTGGCACGGTGGAAGTGTTGTCCCGCAACACCTGTCCGGTGACGGTGGTGGGGATGCCGCCCATCACGTAGTGGCACGTCGGGTAGACCGGGACGAGCTCGTGCACGGGGTCGACGCCCAGGTAGGTGCGGGCGAACTCGGTGATGTCGGGCAGCTTGGCCTCGAGCACGTCCTCGCCGAGGTGGCGGACGTCGATGTAGACGTAGTCCTTGTACGGGCCGGCGCCGCGGCCCTCGAGCACCTCCAGCACCATCGAGCGGGCGACGATGTCGCGTGGCGCCAGGTCGGCGATGGTGGGGGCGTAGCGCTCCATGAAGCGATCCCCCTCCCCGTTGAGCAGGCGGCCGCCCTCACCGCGCACGGCCTCGGAGATCAGGATGCCCAGCCCGGCCAGGCCGGTCGGATGGAATTGGTGAAACTCCATGTCCTCCAACGGAAGTCCCTTGCGGAACACGATGCCGATGCCGTCACCGGTCAGGGTGTGCGCGTTGGAGGTGGTTTTGTACATCCGGCCGGAACCGCCGGTCGCGATCACCACGGCCTTGGCGTGGAAGACGTGGAGTTCGCCGGTGGCCAGCTCATAGGCGACCACGCCGGTGGCCACCGGGCCGCTCGGGGTCTGGGTGAGGACCAGGTCCAGCGCGTAGAACTCGTTGAAGAACTGCACGTCGTGCTTGACGCAGTTCTGGTAGAGGGTCTGCAGGATCATGTGGCCGGTGCGGTCGGCGGCGTAACAGGCCCGGCGCACCGGGGCCTTGCCGTGTTCGCGGGTGTGCCCGCCGAACCGCCGCTGGTCGATGCGGCCCTCGGGGGTGCGGTTGAACGGCATCCCCATCTTCTCGAGGTCGAGCACCGCGTCGATCGCTTCCTTGCACATGATCTCCACCGCGTCCTGGTCGGCGAGGTAGTCGCCGCCCTTGACGGTGTCGAAGGTGTGCCATTCCCAGTTGTCGTCCTCGACGTTGGCCAGCGCCGCGCACATGCCGCCCTGGGCGGCACCGGTGTGGCTGCGGGTGGGGTACAGCTTGGTCAACACCGCGGTGCGGACGCGCGGACCGGCTTCCACCGCCGCGCGCATGCCGGCACCGCCGGCGCCGACGATCACCACGTCGTATCGGTGTTGGGAGATCACCGGTCAGCCTCCGATATTCGGATCGAATGTCACCAGCACGTAGGTGCCCAGCACCAACGTGAACCCCATCGACAACAGCAGCAGGCTGTTGAGCCAGAACCGGGTGCTGTCCTTGCGGCTGTAGTCGTCGATGATGGTGCGCAGGCCGTTGCCGCCGTGCAGCTGCGCCAGCCACAACAGCGCCAGATCCCAGAACTGCCAGAACGGCGAAGCCCAGCGCTGGGCCACGTAGTTGAAGTCGATGCGGTAAACGCCGTTGTCCCACATCAGCATGATGAACAGATGCCCGACGGCCAGGACGATCAGCGCGATGCCGGAGAACCGCATGAACAGCCACGCGAACTTTTCGAAGTTGGGGATGCCGGCCCGGCGGCGTGGCGAGCGCGGGTTGTCGAGGCTGGCCGGCCGGTCGTGGCTGCGCTGGCGGACCGGAGCTATCTGACCCGGGCCGAGCTGCAGGTCGGGGGAGCTCATCGGAGGTGTTCCCAGATGTGGATTCCGGTCACCACGCCGGCCGGAACCATGAGCAGCAGGAAGACGATGCCGACGATCCAGAACATCAACCTCTGGTAGCGGGTGCCCTCGGACCAGAAGTCGATGAGGATGACGCGGATCCCGTTCAGCCCGTGAAAGAGCACCGCGGCCACCAACCCGTACTCCATCAGGCCGACGACCGGGGTCTGATAGTCGTGGATCACCGCGTTGTAGGTCTGCGGGCTGACCCGCAGCATCGCGGCGTCCAGCACGTGGACGAACAGGAAGAAGAAGATCGTCGCGCCGCTGATGCGATGCAACACCCACGACCACATCCCCGGGTCGCCCCGATACAGGGTCCGGGGTGGTCTCCGCTTGCGCGAGGGTGCAGATTCTGTTGCCGGATCCGCGGTTGTCGCCTGTGTGGTCACCCAGTCCTCACCGCCTTCTGACATCAAGGGAGGGCAGTTCAGCCTAACCCGGCAGGGGGACGACCTGCGCCGAACAGTCCGCCAACCGAAGTGTCGTGTCAGAGTTAGGGTGGCAGTCTTACGTGCCCACAGGTGAGCGGGGTTTTGAACGGGGTTGGGTATGCCTGATGTCGATTGGAAAACGTTGCGTCAGAAGGCAATCGGCGCGGCAGCGGGGGCCTACGCGCCGTACTCGCGGTTCCCGGTGGGGGCGGCCGCGCTGGTCGACGACGGCCGCGTGGTCACGGGCTGCAATGTGGAAAACGTCTCATATGGCCTCGGTCTCTGCGCCGAGTGCGGTGTGGTGTCCGCCCTACACGCGACCGGCGGCGGTCGGCTGATCGCACTGGCCTGCGTCGACGGGCAGGGGTCCCCGCTGATGCCGTGCGGGCGATGCCGCCAGGTGCTCCTGGAGCATGGCGGCCCCGAGCTGCTGATCGACCATCCGGCCGGTCCCCGCCGCCTCGGCGAGCTACTGCCCGACGCCTTCAGCGCCGACCTGCCACGGGAACCCCGTTGACCGACTTGAACTTCGACGCGGCATTCGACGCGCCGACGGTGATCCGGACCAAGCGCGACGGCGGCCGGCTGTCCGATGCCGCCATCGAGTGGGTCGTCGACGCCTACACCCACGGCCGGGTCGCCGAGGAACAGATGTCGGCGCTGCTGATGGCGATCTTCCTGCGCGGCATGGACGGCGGCGAGACCGCCAGCTGGACCGCGGCGATGCTGGCGTCCGGTGAACGGCTGGACTTCCGCGACCTGGGGTCGCCCACCGTGGACAAGCACTCCACCGGAGGCGTGGGGGACAAGATCACCCTGCCCCTGGTGGCCGTCGTCGCCGCGTGCGGCGCGGCGGTGCCGCAGGCGTCGGGACGGGGGCTCGGGCACACCGGCGGCACCCTGGACAAGCTCGAGTCCATAGCCGGGTTCACCGCCGCGCTGTCCAATCGGCGGGTGCGCGAGCAACTTCGCGACGTCGGCGCGGCCATCTTCGCCGCAGGCCAGCTGGCGCCGGCCGACGCCAAGCTGTACGCGCTGCGCGATATCACCGCCACCGTCGAGTCGCTGCCGCTGATCGCCAGCTCGGTGATGAGCAAGAAGCTGGCCGAGGGGACCGGCGCGCTGGTGCTCGACGTGAAGGTCGGCTCCGGGGCGCTGCTGACCTCGGAGGCCCAGTGCCGCGTGCTGGCTCACACCATGGTCGAGCTGGGCGCGGCGCACGGGGTGCCCACCCGCGCGCTCTTGACCGACATGAACCGCCCGCTGGGCGCGACGGTCGGCAATGCCCTCGAGGTCACCGAGTCGCTGGACGTGCTGGCCGGCGGCGGCCCGCCCGACGTGGTCGAGCTGACGCTGCGGCTGGCCTCCGAGATGCTCGAGCTGGCACGGGTCGACGACCGCGACCCCGCCGAGACCCTGCGCGACGGCACCGCGATGGACCGATTTCGCCGGCTCGTCGCGGCTCAGGGCGGCGATTTGTCGGTTCCGTTGCCAATCGGTACGCACTCCGAGACCGTGACCGCCGGCCGGGGCGGCACAATGGGCGATATCGACGCGATGGCAGTGGGGCTGGCGGCTTGGCGGCTCGGCGCGGGCAGGTCCCGTCCGGGCGAACGGGTGCAGGCCGGCGCCGGTATCCGGATTCACCGCCGCCCCGGCGAGCCGGTCACGGCCGGCGCGCCGTTGTTCACCCTGTACACCGACACCCCGGAGCGCTTCGGCGCCGCGCTGGCCGAGCTGGAGGGCGGCTGGAGCGTCGGCGAGACACCGCCGGTTTCGCGGCCGCTGATCATCGATCGGATCGTCAAGTGAGAACACCACTGGGCCTCGAGCAGATCAAGGGGGCGCCCAAGGCGCTGCTGCACGATCACCTCGACGGGGGGCTGCGGCCGTCGACCGTGGTGGAGATCGCCGGCCAGATCGGCTACGACGGGCTGCCCACCACCGACGTCGACGAGCTGGCCACGTGGTTTCGCACCCAGTCGCACAGCGGCTCGCTGGAGCGCTACCTGGAGCCGTTCTCGCACACCGTGGCGGTGATGCAGACACCCGACGCGCTGCATCGCGTCGCCTACGAGTGCGTGCAAGACCTGGCCGCCGATTCCGTTGTCTACGCCGAGATCCGATTCGCGCCCGAGTTGCACATCGACCGTGGGCTGTCCTTCGACCAGATCGTCGACGCCGTGCTGGCCGGTTTCGCCGAAGGCGAGAAGGCCTGCGCCGCAGCGGGCCGGCCGATCGTGGTGCGGCTGTTGGTCACCGCCATGCGGCACGCCGCGGTGTCCCGGGAGATCGCCGAGCTGGCAATCCGGTTCCGGGACAAGGGGGTTGTGGGTTTCGACATCGCCGGCGCCGAGGCCGGCAACCCGCCGACGCGCCACCTGGACGCCTTCGAGTACATGCGAGACCACAACGCGCGCTTCACTATTCACGCGGGCGAGGCGTTCGGCCTGCCGTCCATCCACGAGGCGATCGCGTTCTGCGGCGCCGACCGTCTGGGTCACGGGGTGCGCATCGTCGACGACATCGACGTCCTCGACGACGGCGAAGTACGGCTGGGCAGGCTGGCATCGATCCTGCGGGACAAGCGAATTCCGCTGGAGCTGTGCCCCAGCTCCAACGTGCAGACCGGCGCCGTCAAGAGCATCGCGGATCATCCGTTCGACCTGCTGGCCCGCGCCCGGTTCCGGGTGACCGTGAACACCGACAACCGGCTGATGAGCGATACCACGATGAGCCTCGAAATGTGCCGGCTGGTCGAGGCTTTCGGCTACGGGTGGAGCGACCTGGAGCGGTTCACCATCAACGCGATGAAGTCGGCCTTCCTTCCGTTCGACAAGCGGCTGGCAATCATCGATGACGTGATCAAGCCGCGCTACGCGGTGCTGATCGCAGGCTGACGCCGCTCGCCCGAAAACCGGGCGAGCGGCGCAGCTTCGGCTTAGCGGGGCAGCCGGGTGCCGGTGCGACGACCCGTCAGCGACTCGTAGAGGGCGATGAGGACGATGGCGGCGCCCACTCCGATGAAGAACGGAATCCACGCCACCCCACCGTTGGCGTTGTGGTATCCGAGAGCGCTGGCCGCCGCCGAGCCGATCAGACCGCCTACGGCGCCGATCACGACGGTCATCACCATGCCGACGTTCTGCTTTCCCGGCATCACGAGGCGGGCGACCAAACCGATGATCGCGCCCACGACGATCGCGAGGATTATGGATGTGATCATTCGAGCTCCTGTCGTAGCGGCACCCCGGGGTGGGCGCCATCTTCGAGGAGGACTTCCCCGAATCAACCGACTTCTAACACAATTCGCGTGGGCTCAAATCAGGTCCGCCGCGAGCCCGATGGCGCGCACCGTGCTGCCCAGGTGTGTCTGCACCGCGCGCAGCGCTCGCTGGCCGTCGCCGTCGCGCAGCGCCTCGGCGATGGCGCGGTGCTCGTCCAGGATCGTCGTCACCCGGTCGGGGTCGCGCAGCGCCGACTCGCCGATCATCCTCATCTGCCGGTCCCGCAGTGACCCATAGAAACCCGACAAAATGGCGTTCCCCGACTCGGCCAGTGTGATGGCGTGGAAGGCGCGGTCCGCATCGAGGAACTCGGGCCAATCGGAGCGGTCGACGGCGGCGCGCTGCCGTCGTAGCTCGCCCGACAGCCGCTCGAAAACGGCGGCGCACGCGGCGGGCCCGCGGCCCACCACCTTGGTGGCGGCGAATCGCTCCAGTACCAGGCGCGCCTCGATCACCGACCGGACCTCGTCGGGCGAAACGGGAACGACCAGGGCGCCACGCTGCGGGTACAGCCGCAGCAGCCCCTCGGCCTCCAGCCGCAGGAACGCCTCGCGCACCGGGGTGCGCGACATTCCCAGCTCCGTGGCGACGTCCCCCTCGCTGATCAACTCCCCGCCGGGGAACGCGCCGGTGAGCACCTGCGTCTTGACGTAGTCCAGCGCGCGGTCCTTGGCCGTGCCCGGCCGCGGCTCACTCGTTGCCACTGCAGCCTTCCTGGTAGCTAAGTCGTATCCCAGCAGTCTGGTGACGGTACACCGCGACGGCGCCAGGGCGCGCATGGACAAGCGGCGTTTGACAACCCGGCACACTGAGATACAAGATAGATACGAGATAAACATGAGACGCACCCAAGGAGCACTCGAGCAGTTCGAAGGAGACGCGACATGCCCGTCACGGACCAAGCCCTGACCCCGAACCTGGATCCCACGATTCCCGCGCCGATGATCAACGTGGCCGAGTACGGGTTCGAAGGTCGTTTCCAAGACTGGGCCGAGGACGCCGAGTACTTCGAATACTCCAAGGCCGCCAACCCCATCGGCTCGGGGCACGTCCCGCAGGTGCCGATCACCCGCTTCGATCCGGATGTCTACACCGATCAGCCGACCGGTGTGATCCCCCTGGATCTGTCCAAGGAACTGCGTATCGAGACCGGCGCGGCGACCAGCCCCGCCCTGCTGGCCAACTTCCTGCGGATCCGCCCCGGCGAGCAGATCGACACCAGCCCCAACGCCACCTCGCAGCTGTACTACGTGCTCTACGGGCGGGGCTTCGCGGCGGTCAACGGCCAGCTGGTCCAGTGGGAAAAGGGTGACTTCCTCACCCTGCCCGCGGGCACCCATTCGGTGTTCTACGCGGCCACCGACACGGCCATGTACTGGGTGCACGACGAGCCGCTGATGCGCTACCTGGGGGCCGACGCCACCCGGCCGCGGTTCCGCGCGACCAAGTTCCGCCGTTCGGATGCGGTGGCCAAGCTGGAGGAGATCGCGTCGCGCCCCGGCGCCAACGAGAAGAGCCGGGTCAGCGTGCTCCTGGCCAACGCCGACCAAGAACAGACGCTGACCATCACCCACGTGCTGTGGGCCATGTTCGGCGTGCTGCCCGCGAACCAGGTGCAGCGCCCGCACCGGCACCAGTCGGTCGCCCTCGACCTGATCCTCGACGCGCCGGCAAGCGGCTGCTACACGCTGCTGGGCACCCGCCTCGATGAGCACGGCGACATCGTCGACCCCATCCGGGTGGACTGGCGGGCCGGCTGCGCCTTCACCACCCCGCCGGGCATGTGGCACGCCCACTACAACGAGACCGACCAGCCCGCCCACCTGATCCCGATCCAGGACGCCGGGCTGCAGACCCACCTCCGCAGCCTCGACATCAAGTTCACCCAGCGCCGCGACCTCGTCGCCGGCTGACGCGGCGGGCCGTGCACGGTCCACACTTGGCGCATAGTGTGGCTGGACATGAAGTTGCCCCTGTTGGGCCCCGTGTCGCTCACCGGCTTCCAGAACGCGTGGTTCTTCCTGGTCCTGCTGGTCGTTCTGCTGGTCCTGGGCATCTACGTCGTGCTGCAGTTCGCCCGCCGGCGGCGCGTGCTGCGCTTCGCCAACATGGAGGTGCTGGAGCGCGTCGCGCCGGCACACCCCAGTCGGTGGCGGCACGTGCCGACCATCCTGCTGGCCGCGTCGCTGGTGCTGCTGACCACCGCGATGGCCGGGCCGACCTCCGACGTCCGGATCCCGCTCAACCGGGCGGTCGTCATGTTGGTCATCGACGTGTCCGAGTCCATGGCCTCCACCGACGTCCCCCCCGACCGGCTGACCGCGGCCAAGGAGGCCGGCAGGCAATTCGCCGACGAGCTGACGCCGGCCATCAACCTGGGGCTGGTGGAGTTCGCGGCCAACGCCTCGCTGCTGGTCTCCCCGACGACCAACCGCGCGGCCGTGAAGGCGGCCATCGACAGCCTGAAACCGGCCCCCAAGACCGCGACGGGCGAAGGCCTCTTCACCGCGCTGCAGGCCATCGCGACGGTCGGCTCGGTGATGGGGGGCGGGGACGGGCCGCCACCGGCGCGCATCGTGCTGGAGTCCGACGGCGCCGAGAACGTGCCGCTGGACCCCAATGCCCCGCAGGGGGCGTTCACCGCCGCCCGGGCCGCCAAGGCCGAGGGCGTGCAGATCTCGACCATCTCCTTCGGGACGCCGTACGGCACCGTCGAGTACGAGGGCGCCACCATCCCGGTTCCCGTCGACGATCAGACGCTGCAGAAAATCTGCGAGATCACCGGCGGCCAGTCGTTCCACGCCGACAGCCTGGAGTCGCTGAAGAACGTCTATGCGACCCTGCAGCGCCAGATCGGCTACGAAACCGTCAAGGGCGACGCCAGCCTGGCCTGGATGCTGCTGGGTGCCGTCGCCATGGCCGTCGCCGTCTTGGCCGGCCTGTTCCTGAACCGCCGGCTGCCCTCCTGAGCGATCAGATCGGCAGCCGCCGGTTGATCAACAGCGCCAGCGCCGTCGCGATCAAGGCGGTGATGACGCCCAGGCGCAACCACCCGGCGCTGCCGGGCCCCGGCACGGTGCGATAGCCGATGTCCTTCTCGATGGCGTTGTAGCTCTTGTTGAGCTCGGCGATGTTGCTGGCGGTGTAGGACTGCCCGCCGGACAGCTTGGCGATCATCTTCATCTGGTCCGTCGAGACCGGGACGGCGACCCGCTGCCCGTCCATCTCGATCTCGCCGGTCTTGGTGCCGAACGAGATCGTCGAGATGGGCACCCCCTCGTCCCGGGCCAGCCGCGCCGCGGTGTAGACGCCGTCATGGGGATCGCTGGGGTTGGACGGCTTGTTCTCCCCGCCGTCGGAGAGCAGCACGATGCGGGCCGGCGGCGGGGTGTCGCCACCGGTGATGGCGGTGGCGCTCACCGCGTGCAGGGCGGTGAAGATGGCCTCGCCGGTGGCCGTGCTGTCGGCGAAGTCGAGCTTCTTGAGCGCGTCGATCGTCGCCTGGTGCTGCGGGGTCGGCGGCACCAGCAGGTACGGCGTGCCCGCGAACCCGACCAGCCCGAGGTTGATGCCCGGCGTCAGCTGACTGGCGAACTCGCTGGCCGCCTCCTCGGCGGCTTTGAGACGGTTGGGTGGGACGTCGGTTGCCCGCATGGACTGCGACATGTCGATGACCAGCACGATGACGGCCCGGTTGCGCGGGATGCGCATGTCGTGGGTGGGGGTGGCCAGCGCGATGGTCAGCAGGATCAGGCTGAGCAGCGACACGGCGATCGGAAGGTGCCGCGTCGGCGACTGCGGCACGTTCGCCTCGGTGAACCGGCGCAGCCGGCGCCGGCGGCGAGCCTGGACCAGGATGTAGACCCCGAGCAGAGCCAGCGGGAGCAAACCGAACAACAGCATCCCCGGGCGTTGGAAGCCGTACAGCGGTAACGGGCCGACCCCGGGAAGCGACACCCGCCAGTAAAGATGAGACTCGGGGGCCCGTCAAACGCGGGGCTACTCGCGCCCTACTCTCGCCTGAGCCGCCCGTCGACGAATTGCTCCAAGTTCTCCCATTCCCGTACCGCCGGGGCGTATGGGGCCGAGGGCTTGCCCACCGAGCCGGGCTCGAGCACGTAGGCCACCAGCTTGCCCAGCGGGCGGCCTGTCTCGAGCGCCTTGTCGACCGTGCCCTCCTCCGAGTAGTCGCCGATGTCGCGGAGCAGCTCGACGGCCAGGTCCAGCTGGTCGCTGTCCACGGCGTCCGGCCCGTCGGCGATGTCGTCGGCCAGCCCGCTGAGTACGTAGACGTTGTCCTCGGTGACCTTGACTTCCAACGAACCGTCGGTGGCGGCGGTGCGGATGTCGTCGTAGGTGCTCAAGTCGGCCAGGTCGTGGTCGTGCTCGTCGGCGAGGTAGCGGGCCAGCGCCCGCTCGGAGCTGAACACGCTGATGCGCCCGTTGCGGCCAAGGAAGATCGGGCGGTCGTCCAGGTAGCACCGCAGCGTGTAGAAGGTGCCCGAACTCGTCATGATCCGAATCGGGTCGATGCCCACCTGCAGCCAGAAGTCCTCGTTGCTGCCCAGGATCACGCTGTCGGCGGCCGCGCGGGGTTCCTCGTCGTCCTCGACGTCGGCCTCCACCGAGTCGTCGGCCTCCTCGGCGGCTTCCTCGTCGGTCTCCTCGGCGGCGACGTCCGGCTCGTCGGCCTCCTCTTCCTCGGGCTCTTCGGAGAGCTCGTCGGCGGCCTTGGCCGACAGCTTGGCGTCGACCTCGGGGGTGGTGACGATGTCGTCGACCGCGCCGAGCACGTCGTCCCAGCTGCGCCCGATGACCTCGCCGATCGCGTTCCAGCGTTTGAGGCCGGCCTTGCCGGTGAAATGGTCGATCCCCCCCGACACGGTGCCCAACGTGGGGTTGCCGTTGAAGAACTTCGACACCGCCGCGAGCTCGCACACCGACCCGATGGACGAGACGAGCGCCAGCGTGGCCGCGAGCCCGGTCACCGACTCCTCGGTCGGCTTCTCCGCCACCAGCTCCTCGACCGCGACCAGATCGAACTGCTTGTCCTCGGCGGGTTCGAACTTGTGCGCGTGCGCCGAGGTCAGGTCCTTCCACGCCGGGTGGTCGACCAGGTCGTTGTCGGTATCGGAGCGCACGAACGCGACCAGGTCGGCGACCGAGGAGAAGACGTACAGGTCCTCGTCCTTACCGAGGAACGCCTCCCACTCGTCGCCGGCGTCGCGCCAGCGGGGCGCCCACACCGTGTAGTGGTCACCGTCGGACAGGCTCAGGCGGATGGGCACGAGGTCAGCAGCCATGCGGCACACAATAGCGACGGCCGCCGAACGTGCCCGGCGCGGCTAGCCCCAGATATCGGTGATCGGCGGCGCGCTGGCCGCGTATCCGGTTTTGGGCAGCCCGTACATCTGCTCGATCGTGGAAAGCACGTTGTAGTGGTTGATCTGCTCGTCGTAGGTGCCGGGGCGGACGTGCGCGCCGTAAAAGATCGTCGGGATCTGGTTGCGACTGCCGCCATCATCCTCGTCCCAGGTCACGATCAGCAGGCTGTTGTTGGCCGTCGCCCAGTCGGCGTAGCCCGACAGCTGGCGGTTCAGCCAGGCGTCCGCCTGCGCGATCGAGCCGTCGTGCATGTTGTTGTCGTTGTTGGGGATGACGAACGACACGGTGGGCAGGCTGGCGTAGTTGCCCATCGGAAACGCGGAGAACGGCAGGGAGTTCGCCGGAGGCACGTTGGTGAAGTTGGCCCAGGGCACATGCTTGCGCGCGTACTTGCCGGCGGTGCACGCCGGCGAGCCGACCGCGGGCAGGCCTTCGGCGAAGCCGACGAACGTGTGGCCCGCGGCCAGCAATTCGGAGCCCAGGTTGGGCGCGGCGCCGCCGTTGACCGGGCACAGGTCCCTGGTCACCCCGAAGGTGTTGCCGGCGAACAGCGCCAGGTAATTCGGTTCGCTGGGGTGTGTTTCGGCGAACGACTGGACCATGTTGGCGCCACCCGCGGCCAGCGCGGTGATGAAGGGCGCCGACTTGTTGCCGATGATGTTGGCCTCGGAACGGTTCTCCTCCACCACGATCACGATGTGTGCGGGCTGCGGAATGGCCGCTGCCACAAGGCCTATCCGCCCGGTCAGTGGGCTGGCCGCCAGCCCCACCAAGGCCACCGCGCCGAGCAGTCGCAGGACTCGAAATGCCCTGCCCGTCAACCCTGTTGAACCCATGATTCCGCTCGGCACTACGGGAGCATACGGGTGGACCCGGTATGCCGGCGGCGGCGACGCGAGCGGTTTCAGCGGGGCGTTAACGAAATGCGGCCGGATCGTTATATAGGGTCGAACACCGTGGAGGTGCGCGTTGTCGATCACCCGCTGGCGGTCGCCCGGCTGACGACGATGCGCGACGAACGCACCGACAACGAGGGTTTCCGGGCGGCGTTACGTGATGTGACCGCGATGCTGGTCTACGAGGCCACCCGGGACGCCCCCCACGAGACCTTCCCGATCCGCACGCCGCTGGCCGAGACGCTGGGCGTGCGACTGGCCAAGCCGCCCCTGCTGGTGCCGGTGTTGCGGGCCGGGCTGGGCATGGTCGATCACGCGCTTGCGCTCTTGCCGCGGGCGCGGGTCGGATTCGTCGGCGTGGCCCGCAACGAGGAAACCCATCAGGCGAGTGGGTATTTCGAGTCGCTGCCCGACGACCTGACCGGCGTGCCGGTGCTGGTCCTGGATCCGATGCTGGCCACGGGCGGGTCGTTGAAGTACACCGTCGGCCTGCTGCTGGCGCGCGGGGCGACCGATATCACGGCGTTGTGCGTGGTGGCGGCGCCCGAAGGCGTTGCCGCGCTTGAGAAAGCGGCGCCCGATGCGCGGCTTTTCACCGTGGCGGTCGACGACGGACTCAACGAGAACGCCTATATCGTGCCGGGTCTCGGCGATGCGGGCGACCGCCAATACGGGCCGCGCTAGCTCACCAGCTCTGCGCCGCGGACACCAGCTCGTCGCGCAACGCGCCGGCCCGCTGCCGGGCATGCGGCAGGCCGCCGGTCACCACGCAGCGAACCTCGATGTAGCACTTCAGCTTCGGCTCGGTCCCGGAAGGCCGCACCACCAGCCTGACCGACGTGTCGTCGTCACCGCCGGTGAAGATCAGCGCGTCGGTGATGTCGGTGACGGTTGCGGTGAACCCGGCCAGCCTTTCCGGTGGCGTCGACCGCAGCCGCCGCATCAGTTCGGCAGCCTCGGCGGCGTCGGCAACCCGCCGCGACACCGCCGCGACGTCGTGCACGCCGTACCGTCGGGCGAGCTCGTCGAGCGCGTCGGCCACCGAGCGCCCCTGCTGTTTGTGCGCGGCCACCAGATCGCACACCAGCACCGCGGCGCTGATGCCGTCCTTGTCGCGTACGGCGTCCGGGTCGACGCAGTGCCCGATCGCCTCCTCGTAGGCGTACACCAGGGTGCCGCCCGGCACGTTCGCGTCGGCGCGCGCCAGCCACTTGAAGCCGGTGAGGGTTTCGACGTGGGTGGCTCCGTAGTGACGCGCGATCGCCGCCAGCATCCGCGACGACACCACGGTGCTGGCCACCACCGCCGTTCGGGGATCGGCGATCCGCGACAAGATGTAATCACCCAGCAGCCAACCGGTTTCGTCACCGGACAACATCCGCCATCTCGACCCGGTGGGGATTCCGACCGCGCACCGGTCGGCGTCGGGATCCAGCGCGATCGCGACGTCGGCCGTGACGTCCGCGGCCAGGGCGAGCAGCGCGTCGGTGGCCCCGGGCTCCTCGGGATTGGGGAAGGCGACGGTGGGGAAGTCGGGGTCCGGTGCGAACTGGGCCCCTACGGTGTGCACCTGCTCAAAGCCGGCGCGTTGCAATGATTCCACGGCCACGGCGCCGCCCACCCCGTGCAACGGGGTCAGGGCCAGCCGCACCGAACCGGCGGTGCGCCGCACCCCGGCGGCCCGCTCGATGTAGCGCTCGACCAGATCGGTGACGGCGGGCGCCACGGGCGCGCGGTCGATTTCGTCGGCCGGCGGAGCGGCGGCCATCGCGGCCTCGATCTCGCGGTCGGTGGGGGAGATGATCTGGATGCCGCCGTCGGCGTAGACCTTGTAGCCGTTGTCGGTCGGCGGGTTGTGTGACGCGGTGATCTGTATGCCGGCGGCGGCCCCGGTGCGGCGCACGGCGAACGCGATCACCGGAGTCGGCACCGGTCCGGGCAGCAGCTTCACCGAGAAACCCTGGGCGGCAAGCACTTCAGCGGTCACGGTGGCGAAAACGGCGGAGCCGTGCCGGGAGTCGCGCCCGACGATCACCGGCGAGCCGGCCAGGCCGCGCCCGCCCAGCACCTGCGCCACCGCCCAGGTGGCGCGCGACACCACCGCCACGTTCATGGCGTCGGGGCCGCCGCGCACCGGACCGCGCAGACCCGCGGTGCCGAACGTGAGCGGGTGGGCGAATCGCGCGGCGAGTTCGTCGGGACCGCACGCGGCGAGCTCGGCGGCCGTCGCCGGGTCGGGGTCGTGCGCGATCCACTCCTCGGGCGTCATCGGCTCAGAACCGGGCTACGACGTCGGCGAGCAGCGCGCCCATCCGGCTTGCCGACGCGGCGCCGGCGGCGAGCACCTCGGCGTGGCTCAGCGGCTCGCCGCTGATCCCGGCGGCCAGGTTGGTCACCAGCGACACCCCCAGCACCTCGGCGCCGGCCGCCCGGGCCGCGATGGTCTCGTGCACGGTCGACATGCCGACCAGGTCGGCGCCCAGCGTCCGCAGCATGCGCACCTCGGCGGGCGTCTCGTAATGCGGCCCCGGCAGGCTGGCGTAGACGCCCTCGGTCAGCCCGGGGTCGACCTGGCGGGCGAGGCTCCGCAGCCGCGGCGCGTAGGCGTCGGTCAGGTCCACGAACTGCGGGCCGACCAAGGGTGAACGGGCGGTCAGGTTGAGGTGATCGCTGATCAGCACCGGCTGGCCCACCTCCAGGTCGGGCCGCAAGCCGCCGGCCGCATTGGTGAGCACGACGATGCGCGCCCCCGCCGCGCAGGCCGCCCGCACCGGGTGCACGACGTGGCGCAAGTCGTGGCCCTCGTAGGCGTGCACGCGACCGACCAGCACCAGCACCCGGTGCTCGCCGATGCGCGTCGACATCAGCTCGCCGGTGTGCCCGACGGCGGTTGGCGGCGCGAACCCGGGCACGTCGGCCTGGGGCAGCACGGCGGTGGGGGAGCCGAGCGCGGCAACCGCCGGGCGCCAACCCGAGCCGAGCACGATGGCGACGTCATGCTCACCGACGCCGGTGCGGTCCCCGATGACCTGCGCCGCCCGCCGCGCCAGTTCGCCGGGGTCGGGCAGGGGTTCGGCCACAGCCATCGACCTTAGCCCTGCGACGACGCGCGCCGGAATATGTGAAAATCTGCGGCATGAATCTTCGTAGGTGGGCGGTTGTCGGCCTGGCCGTCGCGGTTGCGCTGTCGGTGTTTTCGATCGCGACCGGCCGGGTGCCGACGGCGCGGGCCGACGGATGTCCCGACGTTCAGCTCGTCTTCGCCCGCGGTACCGCCGAGCCGCCCGGCCTGGGGGTCGCCGGAGATGCGCTGCTGGCCGCGCTGCAGCCCGCCCTCGGCTCGCGCAGCATCGACGCGTACGCGGTGAACTATCCGGCCAGCTACAACTTCCTGCAGACCGCCGACGGCGCCAACGACGCACGCGACCACATCGCGCAGATGGCCGACCAGTGCCCGGCGACGCGGCTGGTGCTCGGCGGCTTCTCGCAGGGCGCCGCCGCGGTCTCGATGCTGGCCGGGGTGCCGCCGCTGGGCGAGCGCATCGGCAACTTCGGGTCGGCTCCCGCGCTGGATCCCGGCCTGGTGAACAAGATTGCGGCGGTTGCGGTGTTCGGCAATCCCGGCAACCGCTTCAACACGCCCCTGTCGACGACGGGTCTGTTCGCCGGCCGTGCCATCGACATCTGCAGCCCCGGTGACCCGGTGTGCGTCGTCGGCGGTCGCGACCGGGACGCGCACCACGATTACGGTGTGCCGCCCTACCCTGGAGAGGCGGCGGGATTCATCGCCGGACGGGTGTAGCCCTCAAGCCCTCGGGCCCTAAGGTCGCGGTGGGATACTGCGAGAATGCCCACCACCGCATTGGACAACGTCGAGGATGTCGTGCGGCAACGTGGCTCCGACCTGGTTGAGCTGTCCCACGCCATCCACGCCGAGCCCGAGCTGGCGTTCGCCGAGCATCGCAGCTGCGCCAAGGCCCAGGCGCTGGTCGCCGAACGCGGTTTCGAGATCACCGCGTCCGCCGGTGGCCTGGACACCGCTTTTCGCGCCGACTTCGGCAGCGGGCCGCTGACCATCGCGGTATGCGCCGAATACGACGCGTTGCCCGAGATCGGGCACGCCTGCGGCCACAACATCATCGCGGCGTCGGCGGTGGGCACAGCGCTGGCGCTGGCCGAGGTGGCCGACGATTTGGGCCTGCGGGTGGCGCTGATCGGTACCCCCGCCGAGGAGGCGGGCGGCGGCAAGGCGCTGCTGCTGCGGGCCGGGGTGTTCGACGACGTCGCGGCGGCGGTGATGCTGCATCCCGGGCCCGCCGACATCGCCGCGGCCCGCTCATTGGCGCTGTCCGAAGCGGTGGTGCACTACCGTGGCAAAGAATCCCATGCTGCCGTCGCGCCGCATCTGGGGGTCAACGCCGCCGACGCCGTGACCGTCGCGCAGGTGGCCGTGGGGCTGTTGCGCCAGCAACTGGCCCCGGGCCAACTGGTGCACGGGATCGTCACCGACGGCGGGCAGGCGGTCAACGTCATCCCCGGGCACGCGACGGTGCAGTATGCGATGCGGGCGGCCGAATCGGATTCGCTGAGACAGCTGGAGGGCAGGATGTACGCGTGCTTCGCCGCGGGCGCGCTGGCCACCGGCTGCGAATACGAAATCGACAACCCGGCGCCCGCGTACGACGAACTCACGCCCGACGAATGGCTGGCCGACATCTTTCGCGAGGAGATGCGCCGGCTCGGGCGCAAACCGGTGGCCCGCGAGTTCGAAGCCGCGCTGCCCATGGGCAGCACCGACATGGGCAACGTGACCCAGGTGCTGCCGGGGATCCATCCGGTGGTCGGGGTCGACGCCGGCGGTGCCACGGTGCACCAGCGCGCGTTCACCGCCGCCGCCGCCAGCCCCAGCGCCGACCGTGCCGTCGTCGAGGGTGCGATCATGCTGGCCCGCACGGTGGTTCAGCTGGCCCAGACGCCCGCCGAACGCGACCGCGTGCTGACGGCCCGCGAGCTCAGACACCGCGGGGTGCACGCATGAGCCTCGCCGACGCCGCCACCTCCTGGCTGGCCGCACACCACGACGACCTGGTCGAATGGCGCCGGCACATCCACCGCTACCCCGAGCTGGGCCGGCAGGAGTACGCCACCACCCAGTTCGTCGCCGAGCGGTTGGCCGACGCGGGGCTCAACCCCAAGGTGCTGCCCGGCGGCACGGGTCTGGTCTGCGATCTCGGCCCCGAGCAGGAGCCGAAGATCGCGCTGCGGGCCGACATGGACGCGCTGCCCATGGCCGAGCGGACCGGCGCGCCCTACACCTCCACCATGCCCAACGTCGCGCACGCCTGCGGGCATGACGCCCACACCGCGATCCTGCTCGGCACCGCCCTGACCCTCGCGTCGGTGCCGGAGCTGCCGGTCGGGGTGCGGCTGCTCTTCCAGGCGGCCGAGGAGCTGATGCCCGGCGGCGCGATCGACGCCATCGCCGCCGGCGCGATCACCGGGGTGTCGCGGATCTTCGCCCTGCATTGCGACCCCCGGCTGCAGGTCGGCCAGATCGCGGTCCGGCACGGCCCCATCACGTCGGCGGCCGACCAGATCGAGATCACGCTGCATTCCCCGGGCGGGCACACGTCCCGTCCACACCTGACCGCCGACCTGGTCTACGGGCTCGGCACGCTGATCACCGGGCTGCCCGGGGTGCTGTCCCGCCGCATCGACCCGCGCAACGGCACCGTGTTGGTGTGGGGCGCGGTCAACGCGGGGGTGGCCGCCAACGCCATTCCCCAGACCGGGGTGCTGGGCGGCACCGTCCGCACCGCGAGCCGGCAGACCTGGGTGGGCCTCGAGGAGATCATCCGCGAGACGGTGTCGGCGCTGCTGGCGCCGCTGAGAATCGAACACACGCTGCAATACCGGCGCGGTGTCCCGCCGGTGGTCAACGAGGACGTCTCGACACGCATCCTCACCCACGCGATCGAGGCCATCGGCCCGGACGCGCTGGCCGATACCCGCCAGTCCGGCGGGGGTGAGGACTTCTCCTGGTACCTCGAGGAGATTCCCGGCGCGATGGCGCGCCTGGGCGTCTGGTCGGGCCAGGGGCCGCAGCTGGACCTGCACCAGCCGACGTTCGACCTCGACGAGCGTGCCCTGGCGATCGGGCTGCGCGTGCTGGTCAACATCGTCGAGCAGTCGGCCGCGTTCTCGTCTGCCGTAGGGATCAGGAGCCGGTTCCCGGGCCGACGTTGTGAGCCGGTCGAGTCCGCAGATCGTGCACGTAATCGCTTGGGGCACCGGCTATTTCGGCCGCATCCGCCATCACACCCAGGTATCGCGCCGACGGCAGGCCGCCCTCCCAGGCGTCGAGCACATACAGCCACGCCAGCACGGGGTCGGTGCTGGTGTCCGACGAGATGCGCTCCACCCGGCACCGGATCTTCTTGTGGACCCCGAACTCCGAGCCCTCCCACCGATCGAGGTTGTTCTCGTCGGCCGGGGTCATGTCGTACAGGACGACGAACACCTTGGAATCCGGATCTTCGACGACGGTGGCCAGCGCGCCTTCCCAGCCGATGTCCTCGCCCCCGAACGTCAAGCGCCAGCCGTGCAGCCAGCCCGTTCCGGCCATCGGCGAATGGGGTGCGCGCTTGAGCATCTGCTCAGGATCCATGTTCGACCCGTAGGCGGCGTAGAGCGGCACGGGGAAAGCTTAAACGTCACACGCACGAGCGGTCTTCTCCCCGAGGGTTTCGCCGCAGCGTCGCCGCGCTGCGGCGTCCCCGGTCCCCCCGCTAGGTTGGGGCTGTGGCGACCCGCATCGTGATCCTCGGTGGAGGCCCGGCCGGTTACGAAGCCGCGCTGGTGGCCGCCGCCTCCCACCCCGACAGCACACACGTCACCGTGATCGACTCCGAGGGCATCGGCGGGGCCGCCGTGCTCGACGACTGCGTGCCGTCCAAGACGTTCATCGCCTCGACCTGGCTGCGCACCGAGTTGCGCCGGGCGCCGCGGCTGGGATTCGACATCGACATCGACGACGCCAAGATCTCGCTGCCGCGGATTCATGCCCGGGTCAAACAACTCGCCACGGAGCAGTCGGCCGATATCACCGAACAGCTGCTCGGCATGGGCGTGCACGTGGTCGCCGGTCGCGGCGAGCTGATCGACCCCACGCCCGGGCTGGCCTGCCACCGCATCAAGGCGACCGCCGCCGACGGCACCACCAGCGAGTACGAGGCCGACGTCGTGCTGATCGCGACGGGCGCCAGCCCACGGGTCCTGCCGTCGGCCCAGCCCGACGGCGAGCGCATCCTGACCTGGCGGCAGCTCTACAACCTGGAGGCGCTGCCCGAGCACCTCATCGTGGTCGGGTCGGGTGTCACCGGCGCCGAGTTCGTGCACGCCTACACCGAGCTGGGCGTGCCGGTGACGGTGGTCGCCAGCCAGGACCGGGTGCTGCCCTACGAGGACGCCGACGCGGCGCTGGTCCTGGAGGAGGCGTTCTCCGAACGCGGCGTCGAGTTGGTCAAGAACGCCCGCGCCCAGTCGGTCACCCGCACCGAGGACGGCGTGCTGGTCACCCTGGCCGACGGGCGCACCGTCGAGGGCAGCCACGCCCTGATGACCATCGGGTCGGTCCCCAACACCGGCGGCCTCGGTCTGGACCGGGTCGGCATCGAGCTGGGCCGCGGCGGCTACCTGACCGTGGACCGGGTGTCGCGGACCTCGGTGGCCGGCATCTACGCCGCGGGTGACTGCACCGGCTTGCTGCCGCTGGCCTCGGTCGCCGCCATGCAGGGCCGGATCGCGATGTACCACGCGCTGGGCGAGGGCGTCAGCCCGATCCGGTTGCGCACGGTGGCGGCGACGGTGTTCACCAGGCCCGAGATCGCGGCCGTCGGCGTACCGCAAACGATGATCGACGACGGTTCGGTGTCGGCCCGCACGATCATGCTGCCGCTGCGGACCAACGCGCGAGCAAAGATGTCGGGACTGCGACAGGGTTTCGTCAAGATGTTCTGCCGGAAGTCCACCGGCGTGGTCATCGGCGGCGTGGTGGTGGCCCCGATCGCCTCCGAGCTGATCCTGCCGATCGCCGTGGCCGTCCAAAACCGCATCACCGTCAACGAGCTGGCCCAGACGCTCGCCGTTTACCCGTCGTTGTCCGGGTCGATCACCGAGGCCGCTCGTCGGCTGATGGCCCACGACGATCTGGACTAGCCTTGGTTCGACACCGTCCTACTGGCGAGTAACCGACAGGAGTTTCCCGGTGAGGAGTCCTCTGCCGTGAGCAACCCGATACAGGCGCCCGAAAGCGCACAGACCTGGGCGGCTTCCACGTTGGGACCTCGGCAGCGCGCGTTGGCGTGGGAGCGACTCGGCGCCGAGCAGTTCGACGTGGTGGTCATCGGGGGCGGCGTGGTGGGCTCCGGGTGCGCGTTGGACGCCGCGACCCGCGGGCTCAAGGTGGCGCTGGTCGAGGCGCGCGATTTCGCGTCGGGCACGTCGAGCCGCTCGTCGAAGATGTTCCACGGCGGATTGCGCTACCTCGAACAGCTGGAATTCGGGCTGGTGCGCGAGGCGCTCTACGAGCGCGAGCTGTCGCTGACCACGTTGGCGCCGCATCTGGTCAAGCCGATGCCGTTCCTGTTTCCACTGACCAAGCGCGTGGTGGGAGCGGCCCTACATCGCCGCGGGCATCTTTCTCTACGACCGGCTCGGCGGCGCGAAATCCGTTCCGGCGCAAAAGCATCTGACCCGCGCCGGTGCGCTTGCGGCTGTGCCCCGGCCTGAAGCGCAGCTCGTTGATCGGTGGGATCCGCTACTACGACACCGTCGTCGACGACGCCCGGCACACCATGACCGTCGCCCGCACCGCCGCCCACTACGGCGCGGTGGTGCGAACCTCCACCCAGGTGGTCGCGTTGCTGCGCGAGGGCGACCGGGTGACCGGCGTGCGGGTCCGCGACTCCGAGGACGGCGCCGTCACCGAAGTGCGCGGCCACGTCGTCGTCAATGCGACCGGGGTGTGGACCGACGAGATTCAGGCGTTGTCCAAGCAGCGCGGGCGATTTCAGGTGCGCGCGTCCAAGGGCGTGCACGTGGTGGTGCCGCGCGACCGCATCGTCAGCGACGTCGCCATCATCCTGCGCACCGAGAAGTCGGTGATGTTCGTCATTCCGTGGGGAACCCACTGGATCATCGGCACCACCGACACCGACTGGAACCTCGACCTGGCTCACCCCGCGGCCACCAAGGCCGACATCGACTACATCCTCGGCACCGTCAACACCGTGCTGGCCACCCCGCTGACGCATGCCGACATCGACGGGGTGTACGCCGGGCTGCGGCCGCTGCTGGCCGGGGAGAGCGAGGAGACCTCCAAGCTGTCGCGGGAGCACGCCGTGGCGGTGCCCGCGCCGGGGCTGGTGGCCATCGCCGGCGGCAAATACACCACATACCGGGTGATGGCCGCCGACGCGATCGACGCCGCGGCCCAGTTCGTGCCGGCGCGGGTCGCGCCGTCGATCACCGAGAAGGTCAGCCGCTGCTGGGCGCCGACGGTTACTTCGCACTGGTCAACCAGGCCGAGCACGTTGCGGCGCTGCAAGGTTTGCATCCGTACCGGGTGCGGCATCTGCTGGACCGCTACGGTTCGCTGATCGGCGACGTGCTGGGTCTGGCGGCCGAAAACGCCGACCTGCTCAGCCCGATCAAGGAGGCGCCGGGCTACCTGAAAGTCGAGGCCCTGTACGCCGTCACCGCCGAGGGGGCCCTGCACCTGGAGGACATCCTGGCCCGCCGGATGCGTATCTCCATCGAATACGCGCACCGCGGCGTCGACTGCGCCCGCGAGGTCGCCGACGTCGTCGCCCCCGTGCTGGGCTGGACGGCGGCGGACGTCGAGCGTGAGGTGGCGAACTACGCCGCGCGGGTGGAGGCCGAGATCTTGTCGCAGGCCCAGCCCGACGACGTGTCGGCGGACGAGTTGCGGGCGAGCGCCCCGGAGGCGCGCGCCGAGATCCTCGAGCCGGTTCCGCTCAATTGAGACCCGCCCCACTTCCGGTGCGCGACGGGCTCGGCCCGGCACGGGTGCGGCTGCATGGCGGGCCGGTGCTGGCCGAGCTGACGGCCCGGTTCGGCGCGCCGGCGCGCTCGAAGGTGTCGGCCGGGGAGGTGGTTGACGCCGACGGCACGGTGATCGACGAGGCCACGGTGTTGCCCGCGGGTGCCAGCGTCTACCTCTATCGCGAACTGCCGGACGAGGTGCCCGTCCCCTTTGAAATCCCGGTGCTTCATCGCGACGCGGACATCGTGGTCGTCGACAAGCCGCACTTCTTGGCCACCATGCCCCGCGGCCGGCACGTGGCGCAGACGGCGCTGGTGCGGCTGCGCCGGGAACTGGGCCTGCCGGAGCTGAGCCCGGCCCATCGGCTCGACCGGCTCACCGCCGGGGTGCTGCTGTTCACCGGGCGCCGCGAGGTGCGCGGCGCATACCAGACGCTGTTCTCCCGGGGTTTGGTGCGCAAGACGTATCTGGCGCGCGCCGCCGTCGATCCGGCTCTGGTGTTGCCGCGCGTGGTGCGCAGCCGGATCATCAAGCGGCGCGGCGTTTTGCAGGCCGTCTGCGAACCGGGTGAGCCCAACGCCGAGACGCTGGTGGAACGTGTTTCCGCGGATGGCCTGTACCGGCTGACCCCGCGCACCGGGCGCACCCACCAGCTGCGCGTGCACATGGCCGCGCTGGGCGTGCCGATCGAAGGGGATCCGTTGTACCCCAACGTCATTGACGTGCCGGCCGACGACTTCAGCACGCCGCTGCGGTTGTTGGCGCAGCGCATCGAGTTCGACGATCCCGTGACCGGGCTGCGCCGCGAGTTCGTCAGCCGGCGAGGCGAGCAACTCTACCGCTGCGGCACCAAGGCCGACCGAACGCTCGGCTGATGCGCACCATGGCAGCGCCTTCCGGGCTTTGGAAGCCGCCCAGCAGCTCGTTTAACGTCGCCAATCCGGCATCTGTATCTGTCTCAACGTGTGTGAAACCACAGTGTTCGGCGAGCCACTTGCCGACCGCAGTCTTGCCAGCTCCGGGGCGGCCAGACAGGAGAAGGAGCGTCATGGAGTTGAGAGTACGACAGTGATGCCTAAGACGATAAGAGCGTTGTTGCTGTGCATCAGACCACCGTCGTCACCGCGACCGGGCGGTAATGGCGGATCTGCCAGAGCGATTCGATGTCGTGAGCCAGGCGGGCCATGTCGCCGGGGTCGGTGCTGAAAAGCTTTGCCACAGCGCGGATCTGAGCCGAGTAAGCGGTTGTGCGCTGGTCATACCCGAGCGCCGCCTGGATGTCCCAGGCCTGCATGTACACCGAATCCGTTGTGCGGCGCGGAAAGAACTTGTTACGCACCGCATTCAGCTCGTCGCCTTCCGGCAGCTCGCCGTCGCGGTCGATCACATAGTTGGTCAGCCAGATGGTTTCCTCAACGGTCCACTTGATGTGTTCCTGTGTCACTGTTTTGTCTTTCTCTCGGTTGCGGTAGGCGGCTTGTCGGCATGCATCCGAGCAGTACCGGGCACCACCCCGGCCCTGGAATGTGGCACCGCAACGGATGCAGGTTCTCTCAGCCATGCCGCTAAGTGTAACGGTCGGCGTTACACTTAGCCACGGCCCGCCGTCATGGTCAGATCCAGCCACCGGCCCCGCCGATGCCGGTACCGCGCTGGCGCTGTGCGGCCCGCTGACGGCTCAGTGCCGCCGTCCTGGTGTGAGCTAGTTGGGCACCGGCCACCGGCCCGCTGGGAGCCGCCGACGTGCCGACCGCCGCCGAGCTGGCCCTTGGACAGCAGGAAGCCCCGCCAGCCAGCGCCAGCGGGGCCGAATGTCGCAGGCCAGGGCAGGTTTCTAGCTTGGGGATCTCATCGCAGTAAACAGCGTGCTGCGCGATTATCGGACGAAACCTAAGCCCCAGACTGGTACCCAGGGCACAGGAATGCCGAGGCCCCGACGAACACCCCCATCTCAGAACTGCACCGATTACGTTGCACGACAAAGGAACCCACGGCGGGACTCACGCATAGCCGAGCGATGAAACACATTGCAGCACAACGCAAACCAGCACGAGCACTCGACTTTTTTCAAGCGGCCCCGGCCAGCGTTCGCTGTCCGCCCGTCGCGGGGTGTACAGAATTAGGGAATTCGCCAAGTCTGGAAATAGGCGCGTGACCTGCGGGCTTTTTGTTAGTGCAGCGGTGGCCAGGCGCAAGGTCGGGCCTGATCCCTATGGGACGGAGTTTCACGCACGAACAGCAAAGCGCGCCAACAGGTTTCGCATAAAACGGCCGAATCAAACCGATTGCGCCCCAAGACAATCCGATTAGCTCCGATCAAGGGAGAAACAGGCAATGGCAAGGAAATCAGCACCGAAACCTTTCGGGCCGTCCGGTGCACGGCTGTGGGATCAGGTGAACGCCGAGTTTGAGCTGGCCACGCATGAGGCCGAGTTGCTTCGCCAGGCTTGCCGCACCTTGGACACGATCGACGCGCTCCAGACGGTGATCGACCGCGATGGCGTGACGTGGCGCAAGTCGTTTGAGGACACCCGCCCTCACCCGCTGCTGTGCGAACTGCGCAGCCAACGCAGTACCTACCGAGTGCTCATCAAGGCGTTGAAGTTGCCGCTCGGCGTGGAGGGTGAGCCCGCGGGCAAGGTCCGTCATGGTGTGCGGGAGCTGCGGGCCGTCAAGAGCCCGGGCGGGTTGGCGTGAAGTGCCGCGTCGATCCGGATCCGGATCCGGACGAACTGGAGCCCCAGTTGGACGACGAGGAGTTTGACCTCGGGTTGCCGCATGCGGGCTTGTGGTGTCGGCCCGCTGGCGCCGATGGCTTGGTTTGTGCGCAAGACGGGTGGCCGCTGGCCGAGCACTGAGACGCGGCCCGCCATCGCTGATCAGCCAACGCGCCCGAGGCGGGCGGCGTCTTCCAGGAGATCGGCGGCGCTGGCAACGCTTTCGGCGGGTGTGGTCATCTGGGTGGCGACCTCACGGGCTCGAGTGACGTATTGCGGAGTGAGGATCGAGCGCAGGTCCGCGACCAGTAAATCCAGGGTGGTGGACCAAAACTCGCGGCCGGAGCCGACTTCTAGCCGTGTGACCGCCTCCGCCCAAACCGGTTGGTCGTCGACCGCAAGCCACAGGATCAATGTGGGGATTCCGGCTCGCATGCTTGCGGCCGTGGTTCCGGCACCCCCATGGTGGACGACCGCACGGCAAGCCGGGAAAATCGCCGCGTGGTTCACCGCGCTCACAACCTTTATGTGGTCGGGATGCGGAACGCGGGACAAGTCATGCGGGCCGCTGCCAATCAACGCCCGCTCGCCCAACTGCGCGCAGGCCGCGGTGATCATGGCGACCGTCTCGGCAGGAGATGGCAATTTCATGCCGCCGCCAAAGCCAAAGTAGATTGGCGGTGTTCCCGCCGCAATCCACGACAAGACCTCGGCGTCGGCGTTCGTCGGCAGCTCCAGTGTCAGCGCGCCGACGAAGGGCCGTCGCCTACCCTGTTCCGCCCATTCGGCTGCCGGCCCGGTAAAGCAGAGCTCGTCGTAGGCCTGGATCTCCAGCGATTCCCGTGCGGGTGCGGTTACGTCCGGCAAGCCCAGTTCACGACGTTGAGCGTCTTCGGCCTGCTTGATCAAGCGCCCCATCACGCCACCCAGGCTGCCATGGTCGCCCGGGAAGAAGTGCAGCGCAGCATTCGGGATTCCGTAATACTCCGCGACGTTGGCGGCTAGTCCCTGCTCGCCTTTGCCCGTCAGTAGCAGGTCGGCCCCACTTGCCAGCGTTTTCAACCCCGCGCCCCACTCCGCCAAGATTTGGATGATGCGCCGCACAACATCGCTCATTACGGTGATTGGCGGCGGATCCGACCCGAAGCGGACGGCGGCAAGCCCCGCTGACTCGACGAAGCCGAGCATCCAGGGCGGGACCGCGAGGCACACATCGTGACCTCGGCCCAGCAGCTCCCGACCGACGGCGGCGAAGGGCTCGACATCGCCGCGGCTCCCATAGCCTGCCAGCACAAATTTCATCGGCGGAACCTAACTCGCGATGACCTACATGTCCAAGCAGAAACTATCCTGGGTTCAACGCCCGGCTGGTGGCTGAGTAGTTCGGTGAGCCGGCGTTCCACAGTGCCCCAGGGTGATCGTCTCGCCGGTCTGTTGGGCGTACTGGAGCACGTCGATCGCCAGACGGTCCTCGTTGCGCGATGCGGCCACGGTGTCAGTGTGCACCGGGGGGATCGATGTTCGCGGACGACGCTCCCGGATCATCCGGTCGGGTACCGCCGACGTGACACGTTTTCGGAAAACGCAACCGAATAGGCGCAGGTCGGGGGCGCAAAACAACGGTTCTCCCGCCCGGGAAGCGGTCCGCGCGGCGTGTCATTTCATGCCGTTGACGTGCGCTTTCCCGCCAGAAATGCGCGCACGCGTGACACGCGATCACACGCGGACGGCACTTCACTGGTACTGCGGACAGTAGAAGGCGGCTGATGCGTCCACGAAGTCGATCGCGTCAAGGTCATGGCACTCCTCCCTCCGCTTTCGAAGTGTGCACCAGAGGCGTGACAGCTGTCCCGGAGGTTCGCCGAGATCGTGGGCCTGCGTGGGCGGACGGGCGCGATACTTGATGTCATGGTGGCGGCGGACATTCCAGATGACATAAACAAGATCGTCGAGTTCCGGAACCTTTTGTCCCCGCAACGCCTTACAGACGTAGTCGACGTTGGCGCGAATCCGATTGATGGCGAGCCGCCCTACACGCCAATGCTTGCTGCGGGGCTCGGTCGTGTGACCGGGTTTGAGCCTCAGCACGAGGCACTGCTCGAGCTGCAGAGAAAGAAAGGCCCCAGCGAGTGTTATCTGCCGTATGCAGTGGGTGATGGCGACGCGCACACGCTCAATATTTGTCGCTCTTCTGGAATGACGAGCCTATTCGAACCGGACCCAGCGACGTTGGGCCTGTTCGGGGTTCTCAAGCCTCTCGCGCAAGTAATTGAACGCGTCGTCCTGCAAACCCGCAGGCTCGATGACATTTCCGAGATTCAACACGTCGACTTCCTGAAGATCGACATCCAGGGAGGCGAGCTCGCGGTTTTTAAAGGGGGGAAAGCGAAGCTCACAGAGACGGTGGCGATCCAGACTGAGATCTCATTCGTGACGCTGTACAGGGGTCAGCCAAGCCTGGGGGACATCGACCTGGAGCTGCGCAGCCAGGGATTCGTTCCGCACTGCTTCGCCGCGATCAAGCGATGGCCGATCGCGCCCTGCGTGGATCCTCGCCAGCCCCTCAACCAACTCCTGGAGGCCGATATCGTTTACGTGCGCGACTTCGCTCACGCGGACTCGATGAGCGACGAGCAGCTCAAGCACCTGGCGCTCATAGCGCATCATTGCTATCGATCATTCGACCTGGCGTTGCGCTGCGTGATGCTGCTGGAGCAGCGGCAGGCGCTGGAGGCCGGAACCCAGCAACGCTATCTGGAGATCTTGGCGACCGAATAGTCCAGTTGGCCGTAGCCTCTGAGGTCACACGTAGCAGATGAAGCGCCCCCCCAAGCGGATGACGGGCCGACTGGTTGGGGTCAACGTGTGACTACCCGGCGGTGTTCAGCGAGTCGATCTCGTCAGCAGCCGCGCGGTCAGCGCCCCAGCCAACTGCCGCGCCTGCTGCGGCGTGATCGGATCTTCGGCATGAAGCTGGTTAACCACAATCTCGCGCTCGACCGTGCCGTCAGGGTCCTGGGTGCCGCGGATGTAGACCTCGATGTCCTGGGAGCTAGGCAGGTCCTCGCGGCGGTCAACGACCCAGCGTGAGCCCGCGGGGGACGGTACTTGAGGATACGGGTCGCTGGTTGTCGTGGTGGTCACGGTGCTAGCTCCAATCGGTGTCGGAGCCAGCTTATGTAGTTGCACGAATCTTGCATGACATCGCGTATGCGCTGGTCACTCCGCGACTATGCCCGCCAGCATCCACGCTGGGGTCACCGCCGCGCCTATCACGACGCGCGCGCCCAGGGTTGGGTGGTTAACCACAAGAAGGTTCAGCGGTTGTGGCGCCAGGAGGGCCTGTGCGTGCCGGTGCCGCGGCGCCGCAAGCGAGCGGGATCCTCGACTCATCTTCCGGTGCCGACGGCGGAAGCGCCAAATATGGTGTGGGCGATCGATTTCCAATATGACTCCACCACTGACGGCCGTCCGATCAAGATCTTATCCGCCGTCGACGAGCACACCCGCGAATGAGCGACACCGCCCGGTACCGGCCACGCGACGCCACCGGCGACGGCGAGCCACCCTTCTAGATCGGTGCCGTTTCTGGGATCGGTAGCGAACCGTTCATTGTCTGCTGATTCGCGTAGTCCACTTCCCATGTGACGGGATCGGCGCAAGCGGATATTCCCATGTGACGGGATCGGCGCAAGCGGATACTGATCCTCAGCATCACAGCGTCGAGGAAAGGCGCGAGGCAATGTCGCACAATCACACGGTTAGGAAGGTCATTATCGGGGCGCTGCTGTCCGGCGGCGTGGCGGTGGCCGGTCTGGGGCTGGCCGCGGGCACCGCCCAGGCGGAGCGCAGTTTTGCGCCGCAATTCAACCGCCCAGTGCCTCTAGACAACTTCACGGTCCCGCACGACTGGTGCCCGGGGCAACCGTTGCCGATGCCAGATGTCCGTTGGGACATGGGTGTCTGCCACCACTGGTACTGGGTCCCCGTCGGGGGCATGGGCAACGTTGGTCAATTCGTGTGGGAGGGAGATGCCCCGCGGCGGCCGCTGGGTCCACCCCCCTGCTACGGAGCCCCGATCTGCCTGCCCGGGTTGTAGCAGGCGTACGGATCGGCCCACCGCTGGCCCGGCCGGCCGCCCTCAAAAGCGCCGACACCTGCTAATACTTTGGTTACCCTAACGTCACGGGTATATCGTTCGTCACATACGGGACTCGACGGGGGAGGATTCGGGCGGCGCCCTGGGGGTGAATGCGTAATGTTTCCTTTCTCTTTGCAACCTGGTAAACGAAATTTTCCGGCCGCGTACTCGGCGTAGACAATGTGAGATGTGATGGACTTATTCGCGCCACCCGAGGTCACCTCGACCCTCATCCACTCCGGTCCTGGAGCGGGTTCGCTGATCGAGGCTGCCGGCGCGTGGCAGAGTCTGGGCGTCGAGCTGGAGAACTCGGTATCCGGCTACGCCTCGTCGTTGTCGTCGCTCATCGAGTCCTGGGACGGCTCGTCGGCGATGGCGATGCTTCAGGCCGTGCAGCCCTACCTGCTCTGGCTGCGCGAGACCGCGCAGCAGGCCCAGCAAGTGGCCACCTCGGCCGAAGCCGCGGCGTCGGCGTTCAGCGACGTTCAGTCCACGGTGGTGCATCCCGCAGTGGTAACCGCCAACCGGACACGGCTGGCGCAGCTGCTGGCCACCAACCGGTTCGGGCAGAACACGGCCGCGATCGCCGAGACCGAGAGCCAGTACCAGACCATGTGGGCGAACAACTCGGCGGCGATGAGCCGCTATCAGGCGGCGTCGTCACAAGCGACCACGGCGCTGTCGCAATTCAATTCGCCGCTCTCCATCACCGACCCGACGGGGACGGCCAACCAACAGGCTGCGGTGTCTAATTCGCTGCTTAGCTCTTCGGGATCTTCCACCAGCTCGATAATTAACGCGCTCGGCGTCACCCCCTTCGACCCCAACGCCGGTTGGTTCAGCTATTTCAGCACCTGGGGAAACCAATTCATCTCGTCCGGGTTCCCGATCAACATGCTCAGCTACCTGGCGCAGAACACGTCGGCCCAGGCGCTGCAAGGCGTGGGCAGCGACATCGGTCTGGGGCTCTCGGAGGGCGAGGGGGCGCTGGCGTCGTCGATTACCAGGCTGGCCGGCGCCGTCTCGGCCGCTCCGGGGGGCGCAGCCGCCGCGGCGATGGGTGTCGGAGTTTCGCTGGGCAAGCTGAGCGCCCCGCCCGCGGTCGTGGGGTTGCTACCGGCGACGCAAACGCCGGTGCAACTCGCATCCGCGGCGTCGCCCCTGCCGGCGGAAGCCGGGCTTTCCGGGATGCCGCTGATGCCGATGATGGTGCCGCCGACCAACTCGGCGGGCAGCGGTTGGCGCAAGAGGAAGCAGCAGAAGTTCGAGGACCTTGAATACGGGGCGGAACTCCCGAAGAAGGTGATTCACCGACCGCCAAGCGGGGGATGAGGGCCGATGATGGTGCCTCACCACTCCGGAAGCCGAATCTCGCCGCCGGATAGGTCAATCGCGACGCAAATGCCTTGCCGCGCAAGCGCGGCAGTTGACACGTGTCCTGTCCCGGCTCGCTCGGTGGGCGAAACGTGATTGATTTCGGGCTGCTGCCGCCCGAGATCACCTCGGCGCTGATCCACTCCGGACCCGGCGCCTGGTCGATGATCGAAGCCGCCGGCGCGTGGCAAGAGCTCAGCGCCGAATTGGAGGCAACCGCAAGCAGCTATTCCGCGGAGTTGGCGTCGCTGACCGGGACCTGGCGCGGCCCGTCCTCGATGGCGATGGCCCAGGCGTTCGAGCCGTACCTCGACTGGTTGCGCACCACCGCGCAGCAATGCCAGGAAATCGCCGCCTCGGTCGAAACAGTTACGGCCGCATTCGAATTGACCCACTGGACGGTGGTGCATCCCTCGGTCGTCGCCGCGAACCGGGCGCGGTTGGCGATGTTGCTGGCCACCAACTTCTTCGGCATCAACGCTCCGGCGATCGCCGAAACCGAAGCCGAATACAACGCCATGTGGGTGAACAACTCGACGGCGATGTATCGCTACGGCGCCACCTCGCTGAACGCCGTCAAGCTGTCTCAGTTCTCGTCACCGCCGCCGGTTGCCAACCCGACTGGGGTCACCGCCCAGGCCACGATGGTGCCCGCCGCCACCGCACCTTCGACTTCCAACGCGGGGTCGGCACTTGACGCGCTCGGCGTCACCCCCTTCGACCCCAAAGCCGGCTGGTTCAGCTATGCCAGCACGTGGGGCAACCAGTTCATCGCCGGCGGATTTCCCATCAACATGCTCAGCTACCTCGCGCAAGTCACGGCGGCCCAAGCGCTTCAAGGTGTGGGCACCGACATCGGCCAGGGCCTGGCGGAGGGCACGGCCGCCTTGTCGTCGGCGGAGGCAAGGTTGGCGAGCGCGCTCGGCACCGGGGCTTTGGCGCCTCGAGGGGCGCTGGGTGTTTCCGTGTTGGTGGGCAAGCTGAGCATGCCGCCCGCGGTGGTGGGGATGTTGCCCGGCTCGCAGCCGCCGGTGCAGCTCGCCTCGGCGGTGTCCGCGCTTCCGTCGGGGGCAGCGCAGCCGCCCCCGATTCCGATGGCCCCGATGCGGCCGCCGCCGGGCGGCAAGGGTGGTCGCGGGGGCGACGGGCGGGACTACGAGGACATCGAATACGGCGCGGAGCTTCCCGGCACGGTCATGAAACGACCGCCGTCAGCGGGATAGCTTGTGCGCCAAGGCCTGACGGCTATCCAGCGTTCGTGGACCGGGTTCGTCCCCGGCCAGGGTGAAGTAGCTTTCCTCCTCCTGCAGGAAATGAAGGCGTAGCAGGGCATGCAGCCCGTAGAGGCACGCGAGCAGGTCGTCGACCTGGTCGGGGCCGATCGCGCCGCTGCTTTGGGCCAATGTCAGGTGGGCGCCGATCCGGTCGGAGATTCGTTGGATTTCCGCATGGGTTCGGCTCATCGGGGCGGTCGCTTCGCTGTTGCCCAGCGGGTGGGCCAGGGCGGGATAGAGCTGCGTCTCCTCGGCGCGTTCGTGCGGGATGATCCGCGCGATGAGCACTGCGTGGGCGTGGCCGATCGCATCCAGGGCCGACTGATCGGATGCGGCGGCCAACCGGTCGGCTGCCTCCCGCAACAGGTCCACGGCGTCGCGCAGTTCGTCGTGCTCCGCGTCGAAGCGCCGCAACAACTGTTCGGTCGGTGCCGGGAGGTCGACCTCGATGTCCGGATTGCCGCGCAGGGCGCGCAGCGCGTTGAGTATCACGGCGACGTCGATGGCCTCCTGCACCAGTGCCCCGGGGGCCGGCGCGAGCCACCCGATGGCGGCGACGGCCATCGCGGCCAGCGACAGGCCCATGCCGACCACCGCGCTCTGCACGGCGATGCGCCGTGACCAGCGGGCGATGTCCATCGCATCGGCGAGCCGCTCCAGTCGATCGGTGGTCAACACGATGCCGGCGGCCTCCGAGGACGCGGTGGCACCGCGGGCGCCCATCGCCACGCCGACGCTGGCCGCGGCCAGCGCGGGTGCGTCGTTGACCCCGTCGCCGACCATCACGGTCACGGCGCGGTCCTTTTCGGCGCGCACGGCGGCCACCTTGTCGGCCGGGCTTTGTTCCGCGTACACCTCGTCCAAACCCAGCACCGCGGCGACCTCGCGGGCGGGCTCGGCGCGGTCTCCGGTCAGCATGACCAATCGGTTCAGTCCGGCCTCGCGTAACCGGCGCAGGGTGCGCGGCGCGTGGCGACGCAGCGGGTCGCGCAGCAACACCGCGCCAGTGGGCCGCCCGTCGAGGCAGACCCACGCGATCGCGGCGCCGTCCAGCAGGGCGCGATTCACCACCGCGCGGGCCCATTCCGTGTTCGCGGTGTCGGGCGAGAGTTTGCCGACCTGAACCCGCCGACCGTCCAGGGTGGCGGTGACGCCGCGGCCGGGTTCCTCGACCACCTCGGTGGGTAGCGACAGCAGCAGACCGCGGGCCCGCGCCGCGGTGACGATCGCCTCGGCCAACACATGCGGAGACATCTGATCCACCGAGGCCGCCACCCGCAGGATCTCGATCGCATCGCGGCCGGGAGCGGCCGCGACGTCGATGACGACGGGGCGCCCCATGGTCAGGGTGCCGGTCTTGTCCATCACCAAAGTCGTCGCGTGGCCGAGGTTTTCCAACGCGCCGCCGCCGCGGATCACCACACCGCGACGCGACGCGCGCGACAGCCCGGACACGATCGCGACCGGTGCCGCAAGCAACAGCGGGCACGGGGTCGCCACGACGAGCACCGCCACCGCCCGCACCGGTGACCCGCTGGCCAGCCATGCCGCACCGGCCACCAACAGCGTCAAGGGCAAAAACCACGCCGCGTACCGGTCGGCCAGCCGTACCACCGGCGCGTTCTCCGCTCCGGCCTCCGCGGCCAGGCGGACGATCTGTGCGTAGGTGCTGTCGGCGGCGGCGGCCGTGGCCTGCATCTCAAAGGCGCTGCCCGCGTTGACCACCCCGCTGCGCACCGGTTCGCCCACGCCGCGTTCCACCTGCAGCGGTTCGCCGGTCAGGACCGATTCGTCCAGCACCGCGACCGCACCGGAGATGCGCCCGTCGACGGGCACCACTTCGCCCGGGCCGACCACCAGCAGGTCGTCGACCGCCACGTCCTCCAGCGCGACGACGTCCACCGCCGACCCGACGCGGCGGCGGGCGAACCTCGGCGCGTGTTCCAGCAGCGCCCGCAGATCGTGGGACGCGCGGCGCTCGGCCGCCGCCTCCAGCGCCCGCCCCCCGGCCAGCATCACCGCGATCAACGCGCCCGCGAGATACTCGCCCACCAGCAGCGTGCCGACCAGTGACAGCACCGCGATCAGATCGACCCCGAATCGGCCGCGACGCAGCGCGGCCAGCACCCACACCACCGCGGGGACCACCGCGACTACCGTGCCCGCGATCCAGCAGCCGTCGGCAACCCGGGGCGCCCCGGCCAGCCAGGCGATCCCGCCGGCCGCCAACGCGACGACGGTCACCCCGGCAAGGACCAGCTCGACCCACTGAGCGGGCCGCGCCCACCGCTCGCGTGCCACAGCGCCCATGCGTGCCAGCTTGACCCGACGTTCCGGCGATCGCTAGGGCCGGATGGACGCGGATTGAGGACTCAGGTCACTAGCAAGCGGCGGTGCGTTCCGGCCAGCATGGTGGCGTGAGTGATAGCTCTTCTGCCGGCTCGATGCCGATCTGCGCCGTCGCCGGCGACCCCGTGGCCCGCGTTCCCGTTGACGCCACGATCGCCGACGTCGCCAGGGCCATGGTGACCTGCGACGTGGGAGCCATTGTGATCGGCGACGACCCGCGGCCGGCCGCGCTGGTGAGCGAGCGCG
Source organism: uncultured Actinomycetota bacterium (assembly GCA_963850895.1). GTDB lineage: Bacteria > Actinomycetota > Actinomycetes > Mycobacteriales > Mycobacteriaceae > Mycobacterium. Next base: position 646,895 of record CAWKNK010000027.1, read on the forward strand.
ACATCGTGCGGGCGGTGGCCGCCGGGCGAAATCCCGCCACTGTTCCGGTCTCCGACCTGGCCAGCACCAAGCTGGTGTGGTGTGACGCCGAAGCCACGGTCGACCAGGTCGCCGCCCGGATGATGGACCGCTACATCCGCCACGTGCTGGTGGAGCGCGACGGCGCGCTGGTCGGCATCGTCTCGGCCCGCGACCTGCTGGGCGTCTACACGGATTTCGATTCTTGAAGTCGCGCGCGGTGGCCGCGTTGGTCGGCGGGGGCCTGGCCGGGCTGACGGGCTGGGATCTGCTGCAGCGCCGGCACACCATCTTGCGCAACTACCCGATCATCGGGCACCTGCGGTTCCTGTTGGAAGCGGTCGGCCCGGAGCTGCGCCAGTACATCGTCACCGACAACGACGCGGAACGGCCGTTCAGCCGCGACCAGCGTCGCTGGGTGTACACGTCATCGAAGTTGGCCAACCGATACTTCGGCTTCGGCACCGACAACGACCTCGAACGGGTGCACAACTATCCCATCATCAAGCACGCGGCGTTCCCCGTCGCGGCGCCGGTTGGCGAACCCGAGCATCCGGACCCGGCGGTGCCGTTGCCGGCGGCAAAGGTGCTCGGCGGCGCGCGGGGCCGCGCCAAGGCCTTCCGCCCGTCGTCGGTGGTCAACATCTCCGGGATGAGCTTCGGCGCGCTGGGCGGCGCGGCCATCACCGCCCTGAACAAGGGCGCGGCGCTAGCCGGCGCCCTGCACACCACCGGCGAGGGCGGGGTGTCGCCGTATCACCTGAATGGCGGCGACCTGGTCTGGCAGATCGGCACCGGCTACTTCGGTTGCCGCGACGACGACGGCCGCTTCAGCCTTCCCCGGCTGATCGACCGGGTGGCGGCCACGCCGGCGATCCGCGCCATCGAGATCAAGCTCAGCCAGGGCGCCAAGCCCGGCCTGGGCGGCATGCTGCCGGGCGCCAAGGTCACCCCCGAAATCGCCGCCATCCGCGGCGTACCGGCCGGGGTGGACTGCAAGAGCCCCGCCGGCCACTCCGCATTCCGTGACGTCGACGGGCTGCTGGAGCTGGTGGAGACCATCGCCGCCGAGACGGGTCTGCCGGTCGGCATCAAGTCGGCGGTCGGGGAAGAACCGTTCTGGCATGACCTGGCCGCGCGGATGGCCCGCACCGGTACGGGCGTCGACTTCGTGACCGTCGACGGCGGCGAGGGCGGCACCGGCGCGGCTCCGCTGGTCTTCAGCGACCACGTCGCCCTGCCCTTCAAGTGGGCGCACCCTCGGGTCTACCGGGCGTTCGCCGAGCACGGACTGCACCACGACGTGGTGTTCATCGGGTCCGGCAAGCTGGGCATCCCGGAGAACGCGCTGCTGGCGTTGGCCACCGGCTGCGACATGATCAACGTCGGCCGAACCGCCATGTTCTCCATCGGCTGCATCCAGGCCCAGCGCTGCCACACCGGCCGCTGCCCCTCGGGCGTCGCCACCCAGTCACCGTGGCTGCAGCACGGCCTCGACCCGGACCTGAAGTCGGTGCGCTGCGCCAACTATCTCGCCACCCTGCGCTTCGAACTGCTGGAGCTGGCGCGCACCTGCGGCTATGTCCATCCCGCCCTCGTGCCGCTCGACGTTATCGAACTGCTCGACGTCGACCTGAAAACGGTGCAAGTCAACGAGTTGTTGGACTACCAGGCCGACTGGGGCCTGCCCCGCCCGGCCGACATCGAAGCGATCACGACAGTCATGGCGGTGGGGAAGTAGCCGCCCTATGCGGTCAATGATTCCTCGCCGGCGGCCGGCGACGATATTGCGGCCGGGATTCCAACATGCGGTTGCGGACGATGTGTTCGACCAGGATGGGAACGAAGGTCTGGACCGGTGCATCGACGAATTGTTGAGCGGCCTCCTCGCACCACCGCTTGATCTGAGCGGTCCGCTGCTCGTCGCCGAGCCCCTCGTGCCGGGCCAGCTTGTCGGCGACGTCGGCCACGGATCGCGCGACCGTTGCACGGCCGGCCGGCGCAACCTGGGCGTCGGCGGGTACTCGTGCCTGCTCCAGCGCTTGTCGGGCGACCTCTTCGCTGGTGTCCGGCCGGATGACGTGCAGTGTGATGTGACGGCCGTCCTCCCCGATCAGGATGACGCTGGCCGGCTCGTCACTGGTGAAGCCCAGCAATTCGATCGTGTGGCCGGCGATCTCGCGCCAGCGGCGGCGTGTCGTGCCAGCCATTGCGGCGGTAGCCCACCATCACGACCTGTCCCAGCCGCTCGGACAACGACGTCACCAAGTCCGGTAGCTCGTCGACCAAGTTTGTCGACCGCGGCCACCAGGCCCCGTCAATATGTTCCGACACAGACCGATAAGGCTTGAGCTGCAACCGATTTTCGCGCTCCATCTCACCCACCTGCCCGCTGACTCTGCGGATAGCCGTACAACCCACAGCCAACGCTACGGGCACCTCGACCAACCCGCGACCCCGAGCGGGTGGCCGCAGGGTGTACCGAACGTGAACAACGAGAATCCGCAACGCTTTCGGCTGCGCGGATCAGCCGGCCGACTCGCCGCCCATGATCCGTCGCTGCACGGTCTGCGACGCACGCAGCAGCAGGTCGGGAGCAACCGCCGACAGGGAACTGGCCACCGCAGCGGCCAGCAAGGCCTGACCCCAGGCCAACGGGTCCACCGGGGTGCAGCCGAACACCTGGCTGAGCCCGGGGGTGCTGACCACCACCATGAGTGCGCCGAGGGAGCCGACCGACGTCAACACCACCAGCGGGGCGCGCGAGTCGACCAACGTCTGGGCGAGTTGCGTGCTGACCAATGCGATCAGTGCGACCGTCGCCGCGCGGCGCGGCGGTGCCGGTCACGCTGGCCATCGACCAGCCCAGCGTGGCGCCGATACGTGGTGGCCGCCCCACGAATCCCGATCGCCCGCCACATCGCTGCCTCGTCGCGCTCGACCTCGGCGGTGCCCGTCTGCGGGCTGACGGCCAGGGCGGCGGCGGGCAGCGCGTCGGTCAGCATGTTGACCAACAGCATCTGGCGGGCGTTGAGCACCGAACGTCCGGTCAGGATGGTGGTGAGCAGTGCAAAGCACACCTCGCCGAGGTTGCCGCCCAGCAACATCGACACCGCCGACTGCACCCGCCGCCACAGCTGCTGGCCCTCGTCGAGGGCGTCGAGTAGCGCCTCGATCCGCTCATCGAGCAGCACCACGTCGGCCGCGGTGCGGGCCGCATCACTGCCGCGCGCGGCCACCCCGATGCCCACGCTGGCTGCCCGGATCGCGGCGGCGTCGTTGACACCGTCGCCGACCATCGCTGTGACCAGCCCCGCCCGCTCGAGGGTCTGGACCACGTCGATCTTGTGTTCCGGCGTCATCCGCGCGAAGACCACTCGCGACGTGACGGCCGCGGCCCGCTCGTCGGCGGACAGCGCTTCCCAGTCGCTGCCGGTAATCACCTGGTCGGCAGCGACGTCGATGCCCAGCTCTTGGGCGATCACGGCCGCGGTAGCCGGGTGATCGCCGGTGATCAACCGGACGCCGATATCACGCTCGGCGAGTTCGTTCAGCACGGCCCGGGCCATGGGTCGGAGCGTGTCGGCCAATCCGAGCAGACCGACCGGGGTGAGATCAGACGTGCACAGGGTCTCCAGCAGATCGGGATCGGCCGCGGCGGCCGCTGCTTGATCCGGGCTGAGATGGCGCTCGGCCACCGCCAGCACCCGCAACCCGCTGGCCGCCATCTCGTCGATCTGCTGCGTCAACGGTTCGTCGTCGTGGAGCAACGCCGACGCGAGCACCTCGGGTGAACCCTTGATGGTCAGCCGGGTGCCGACGAGCGCGGCTGCGAACGGACGACCGGACTGGAACGGCAGGAATGCATCACGCGTCAGCCGTGGTTGCGGCTGCGAGCCGTCGCCGCGAACCGCGAGATCGCCGGCGGCCTGGTGTATCGCATCGTCGGTGGCGTGGTCGACGCGGTGGGTGTGCCTGGCATAGCTGGTGCTCAGCGCCGCATCCAGCACCTGTCCGGAGGTGAAGCCCGTCATCGGGCGCACCGCTTTGACCTTCAGCCGGTTTTCGCTCAGCGTGCCGGTCTTGTCGAAGCACACCACGTTCAACCGGGCCAGCGCTTCGACCGAGTGGGGGTTGCGGATCAGCACCGATTCGCCGGTGAGCCGCCGCGCGGCGGACAGCTGGGCCAGCGTCGCCACGAGCGGCAAGCCTTCCGGAATGGCAGCGACGATCAGCGTGACCGCACTGGACACGGCCTCGCGCACCGGCGTGCCCCGCGACACGCTCAGCAACCCCACCAGGCCCCCGCTGGCCACACTGAACGGCAACGCCCGGCGGGTGATCCGCCGCAACTGTCGCTGCAGGCCGATCTCCTGCAACTTCCTCGGAGCCATCGCCAACGCCCGGCGCATCTCCGAGCGCGAACCGACCGCAGTCACCACGGCCACCGCCGTGCCGGCGACCATCGTGGTGCCGGCGTAGAGCATGCAGGTGCGTTCGGCCAGCGGGGCGCCCGGCGTGGGGTCGGTCTGCTTGGCCACCGGCAGCGATTCGCCGGTCAGCGTGGATTCGTCGACTTCGACATTTAATGCGTGCAGCAGCCGGGCGTCCGCAGGGATCACCTCGTCGGCATGGACTTCGATGATGTCGCCCAGACGCAGCCACTTGGTCGGCACCTTCTCGCGGCGCTGTGCTTCCAGCGGGCCCACGCGCCGTCGCGCAGGCGGGTCCTGGACGGCCAGCAGGCGATTCAGGGTGCGTTCGGCGTGCAGCTGCTGCTCGGCCGACAAGGCGGCGTTGACCAAAAGGACGCTACCCACGAGGACCGCATCCAGCGGCGAGCCGAGCAGCGCGCTGGCCAACGCGCCGGTGGCCAGCAGCGGGGTGATCGGGTCCGACAGGTCGCCGCGCATCTCGTCGGCGAAATCGCGGACAATTCCCCACGACGCCGCGGTGGCGCCGTGCAGCGCGCGAACCGGTGGCAGCTGTTGCCACCATGCGGATTGTTCTTCCGCGTGTTCGTCCGGCGGGCGGGGCAGCAGCCGCTGCACCTCCGCAACCGGTAGGGCGTGCCAGTCGTGGCTGGTTTCGGGCTCGGGTAGCGGGTCCCGGAAGACCTTTCCGGCCGCCCGGTATCCGAGCCACAGGCTGGCGACCATGCCGACATTGACCGATGCCGAACTACGCCCGGGCACACCGGGAACCAACATCAATGCGCCGATCGCCGAAGCCGAGGCCGACAGCCGGACGGCATTGTTGGTAGCGGCGCGCGCGGCGGGCAGCGCGTGCAGCACACGCCAGGCGCCGGTCAGGTCCGACACAAACACGTCGGCATCCCACGGCGGAGGATGCCGCTCCCGGAGCACGCCGATCGTGACGTCGGACCGATGCTCGGCGCGCATTTCCGACGTGGTCAGCAACGCCACGGTGGCGCCGCCGGCCTTCAGTTCTGCGACAGCTGCCGCCACCGCGTGGTCGATCGACCCATCTGAGGGATACAGTTGGTCGAATCCTTGTGCGAGAGAACGTAATCCGTCGTCATCGAGGGAATAGACCCGTGGCTGCGAGCGTCGCGCCTCGGTAAGCACCGCCGCGGCAAACGGATCGCGAACCGGGCTGATCAGCGCCTCGCCGGTATTGCCGGCTCCGGGGATATCTGCCAGCTTGTGCCATCCCGGCTTCAGGCCGTCGTGATCGAGTGCGGCTCGAACCGCTTCCCAGGCATGGGCGCGTACCGAATTCTCCACCCCCAGAACGCGACTGACCATCAATTCGTCGGTGTAGAGCGCTCGCGGGTCGATCATGATCGCGTCAATCCGGTCGAGTGTCCGCAGGACACGGGGACGCAGCACGAGCGCGTCGTAACGGGCGGTCAGGCCGCGGCTCATCGTGCAGCCGAACGCTTCGCGGACGGTGCGCAACGGCTTTGGGACGGCAGCCAGCGCGGCAGCACCGGCCGTGTCGAGGTTGCGTGACAGCAGACCGGCCACAGCGCCGGCGCCGATGCCGGCCAGGCCGATGCGGTGGGCGTAGCGTTCCGCGGGCCCGTCGGGCGGAGCCGGGCTGCTTCTGGGCGTCGAAACGGCGTCGTCAGGTATCGGCTGGCTGCCCAGCCCGGGTTCATGCCGAGACCAAGCCAGCCGACCGTTCCAAGCCTCGGCTGCCAGCATCGTGCGGGTGGCGGCCTCCGCGGCCGCCGCCGTCGGCGACAGCGTCAACGCGGCCGTTGCGGCGTTGACGAAACCGAACAAGACATCGGTGCCCTCCGGCCCGAGGCGTCGCTCCAGCTCTCGGCGCAGTCGCGGCAGGTGGTCCGCCAGCGTCGGCGGCACGGCCACCAAGTCGGGCAGTCGGGGCAGCCGCAGCAGGCTGCCGGTCAGTGAAAGGCCAAGGCCAACAGTGGCGGCCGTGGCTGCGACCATCCGTGCCATCAGCACCGCGTCGTCGCCGGGCAGACTGGCCGGGTGCTGTCGCGCGGCGCGCGTTCGGTCTCGTTCGGCATCGGCGACGATCCGGCAGAGCTCTGTCGCCGAAGGCCCGTCGGCCTCCACGGTGACCACTAGCCGCGCCAGCGTGAAGTTCAGGAAGGCTTGGCGTACGCCGGGTGTTGCGCGGACGGCCGCCAATACGTCGGCGGCGATCACCGAGGCGTGCTCACCATCGAGGCCGCGCACCTCGATCCAGCGCCGCGGACCGTTGCTGCTGTTGCGCCGTGCCGGTGGGCCGCCGATCGCCTCGACCACCATGCCTGCCGCCGCGCGCGTCAACGCCGAAACATCTGGGGTGGCACGGGCCAATGACCTGCCCATGCTCGCCGCGACGTTGCCGCCCAACAGGGCGGTACTTGCGGCCGTGCCCGCGACGACAGCGCTCGCGGTAACCGCCATCCGGGTGCCTGCTGCGGCGGCCCGCAACGGCGCCAGCACGCCCAAACCGGGAAGACCACGTCGCGTGATCACCGTGTTCACATTACCTAGTAGCAAGTTCTTGAGACCTTTTGCAGCTGATGAATCGGCTGTACGCCGAATTGTCACGCCTCATCTCGACGTTCGCGACAGACGTGGATTGACGCCGGAATGGATGAAGCGCGCGGCGCGTCGCTGAATCCGGTGGCTGAGGCCGCGGGTGCGATACGGCTGGCCGAACACCCGCATCGGCTCGCTGTAGAAGACTTTCTTGGCCGCTTCGACGAGGAACAGGTAGGTGACGATGAACGCGGCCAGCGCGGCGTAGAACTGCCACGGCAGCGGGGCGAAACCCAGTTTGCGGCCCAGCGGCGTAACGGTGAGCACAAAGCCGATCACGTCCACCGACATCAGCGTGATCGTCAGCAGCGTGCCCGGCCTGCTGCGCAGGAACGGCACTCTGCGGGTGCGGATCGCGAAAACGATAAACGTTTGGGTGAGAAGGTTTTCCAGGAACCACCCGGTGTGAAACGCCACCTCCCCAGCGTGCAGGATGCCGAGCATGAATCCGAAGGTCAAGAAGTCGAACAGCGAGTTGATCGGGCCGAACGTGAGCATGAACCTGCGGATGAATGCGACGTTCCAGTGCGACGGCGCATCGCATTGCTCCTCATCGACCCGGTCGGTGGGGATCGCCAGCTGGGAGGCGTCGTAGAGCAGGTTGCCCAGCAAGATCTGGCTGGGCAACATCGGTAGAAACGGCAAGAACGCCGAAGCCGCCGCGGCGCTGAAGGTGTTGCCGAAGTTGCTCGATGTGCCCATGAACACGTACTTGATGGTGTTGGCGAAAATCTTTCTGCCCGTGGCCACTCCGGTGGCCAGCACACCCAGATCCTTTTCCAGCAGCACCACGTCGGCTGCGTCCTTGGCCACATCGGTTGCGGTGTCGACGGAGATGCCGACGTCGGCGGCGTGCAGGGCCAGCGCGTCGTTGACTCCGTCGCCGAGGAAGCCCACTGATCGTCCGGTGCGTCGCGCCGCGGTGATGAGCCGCGCTTTCTGCTCGGGCGAGATGCGGGCAAAGATGCTGTAGTTCTGCGCGGCGTGCTCGAATTCCTCGTCGCTGAAATGTTCCATCTGCGCGCCGGTGATCGTCCCTTTTGAGACCAAACCCAAATCGGCGCAAACCTTTTCGGCTACCCGCGGGTTGTCGCCGGTGGCGATTTTCACCTCGATGCCCAGCTCTGCGAGCTGCGCAAGGGATTGTCGGGCGGCGGCCTTGGGTTCGTCGGCGAACACGCAGAACCCGACCAGCATCAGCTCGGATTCATCGTCTGCGGTGATGGTGGCCAGCTGTGGCGCCGGCTTGACTGCCACGGCAACCACTCGGCGCCCGGCGGCGAACAACGCGGCCAGGGTCTGTTGAGCATCTCTGCGGTGTGCTCGGGCAGCGACTCAGCATCTGCTCGGGTGCGCCCTTGACCACCAGAAGCCGTTTCCCTTGGTCATCGACCAAGGCCGACGTTGCTCGCCGGGTGTGGTCGAACGGCAAAAAGGCCACCCGTGACAACGTCATCGCTGACGAGCTGCTGTGCACTTGGGTGCGCCCAGAGCGCGCTGTCCAGCGCGTTGGTCGCGGCGCCGCCTGCGGCGGGATCGATGTCAGAGGCCAGCAGTGCCAGACGCAGCACCGAGTCGTTGTGCACTCCGGCCGGGTTGACGGTATCGACCAAGCTGATGCGGCCCTCGGTCAGGGTTCCGGTTTTGTCGGTGATCAGAATGTCGATGTCGCCGAAGTCTTCGATGCATACCAGACGTTTGACCAGCACCTTGGCCTTGGCCAGTTGCCGGGAACCGGTCGCCAGGCTGGTGCTGACCACCGCTGGGAGCAGCTGCGGCGTGATGCTGACCGCGATGGCCAGCGCAAACAATGCCGAATTGATCAGCGGCCGGTGCAACATCAAGTTGGTGACCAAAATCAGCACGGTCAGGGCGATCGCGACTCGTAGCAGCAGATAGGAAAACCGACGAAGGCCGGCCTGAAACTCGGTCTCGGGTTGCCGCTCGCTCAAACCGGCCGCAATCCGGCCGAACTCGGCACGATTGCCGGTGGCATAGACGACGGCCAGGCCCTCGCCCGCGCTCACGATCGTGCCCATGAACGCCAGATCGGTCATATCGGTCAGCGCGGCGTCGGCCGGCACCGGCGTGGTGACTTCTCTGAGCCGGTGGATTCCCCGGACAGGATGCTTTCGTCGCATTCCAATGCCGCGGACTGGATCAATCGCACATCCGCGGGCACGGCCTGTCCAAGGGAGAGTTGGATCACATCGCCGGGGACCAGATCCCGGACATCGACATCGACGAATTTCCCGTCGCGCCGCACAATCGCGGTGTGGCGGATGCGGGAATGCATAGCAGCCGCGGCCTGCTCGGCGCGGTACTCGTTAAAAAACCCCAGTCCGATGCTGGCCGCCAAGATCACACCGATGATCAGCGCTTGGTTGTCGTCGCCGAGGAAGTACGACAGCACGGCGGTCACGGCCAGCAGGATCAACACAGCGTTGTTCAGCTGGCGGCCCAGCACCGCCCAGGCGCTGACATGATGGGTGCGGATTGCGTTGGGGCCGTACTGTGCCAAGCGTTCGCGAGGCCTGGGCGCCCGAAAGTCCATCGGCCGAGCTATCCAGCCGGCGTAAAACCTGCTCCACCGGAGCGGCGGCCACCGCATGAGCGGTCAGCGGTTCGCGGATCGCCGGAAGGGGCACCTTGGACGTCATTCACACCTCTGAGCGTTTGGCGAACCCGTGACTTAACTGCTGGATCGCCGCAGCCTAACCGCCAGCAGCATCAAGCGGAGGAGCCGTTTAGGCCCTCTTTCGGGTGGCTTTCGTCACTTGTGGATCCTCGACTGAGACACATCTCTAGCGTGCGACGCGCGCTTTGGTGCTCAAACCTATGTCGCATCGGCAACGCTAAGGCCGATGATTGCCGTGGACCCACGACAACTCAGGTTCAGAGAGGCTTCACCATGCGAACCGTCTATCACAAGCAGCTAGCCGATTTGACCACGCAACTAGGAGAGATGTGCGGCCTGGCCGGGGTGGCAATGAAGCGCGCAACCCAGGCTCTGTTGGAGGCTGACATCGACGCCGCCGAGCAGGTGGTCCGCGACCATGAGCGGATCGTGGCGATGCGAGCGCAAGTCGAAAAAGAAGCGTTCGCGTTGCTGGCGTTACAGCAACCGGTAGCGGGCGAGCTGCGGGCCATCTTCAGCGCCATACAGATCATCGCCGACACGGAACGAATGGGCGCGTTGGCTGTGCATGTAGCCAAGATCGCCCGGCGGGAGTATCCGAAGCAGGTACTTCCCGAGGAAGTCCGCGGGTGCTTCGCTGACATGGGCAAGGTGGCAATTGCGTTGGGCGACAGCGCAAAACAGGTGCTGATAACCCGCGACCCGCAGAAAGCCGCTCAACTTCACGAACAAGACGACGCCATGGACGAGCTATATAGGCATTTGTTCAGTGTGCTGATAGATGACGATTGGAAGCACAGCGTCTCCGTCGGTGTGGAAACGGCGTTGCTGGGCCGCTTTTACGAGCGCTTCGCCGACCACGCCGTGGAAGTCGGCCGCCGCGTCATCTTCATGGTCACCGGCGATCTGCCTGCTGAGGACGAGATATCCACCTACTGAGCCCGAGCGATGTGTGACCGGCAGATTGAAGGTAGTGAAACAACTGGTTTTCCCGGCGCGAACGGACGGGAGCACATGACATCGTTGACAACCGCTGCAGTCGAATACTAGGAGAGCCCTGCAATGTCGTTAACACCGAAGGTGACTGCGCCGGACTCGGCGGCCCTGACCACGAAGCGGGTCGCCGCGGCCCCTGTTGACGAGGTCCTGCGATGGTTGGACAGCTCGGCCGCCGGATTGTCCAGCGCGGAGGCGTCCGCCCGGCTGGCGCGCTACGGCCCGAATGCCGTGCGGACCCATCACGTCAACGCGCTCGCGGTGTTGGGTCGTCAACTGCGCAACGCGGTGCTCATCTTGCTGGCCGGCACCGCGATCGTCTCGTACTTTCTGGGCGACAGCATGCAGGCGATCATCATCGGCGTGATCCTGGCGGCCAGCATCGGTCTGGGCTTCATCAACGAGTATCGCGCCGAGCGGGCCGCCGCTGAGTTGCATGCGGGGGTGCACCACAACGCCGTGGTGCGCCGCGACGGGGAATTCGTCACGATCGATGTCACCGAGCTTGTTCCCGGCGATGTGATTCGGCTGTCGCTGGGCGAGGCCGTGCCGGCAGATGTCCGGCTGATCGATGTCAGCGGTCTGGAATGCAACGAAAGCATCCTGACCGGGGAATCGACCGGATCAGAGAAATCGCCACAACCGGTGCCCGCCGGCAGCCGAACTGGCCGAATCCACCGACCTGGCTTTCATGGGCACCATCGTCAGCGCCGGGGAGGGCACCGGAGTGGTGTACGCCACCGGCAGAAATGCCGAATTCGGACGCATCGCCGCGGGTTTGGATGAGCGGCAGCCCGAAACCGACTTCCAGGTCGGGCTGCGCCGGTTCTCCTACCTGTTGCTGCAAGTCGCGATCGCGCTGATGGTGGTCATCTTGGTCAGCAACCTGCTACTGCGGAAGCCGGTCATCGATTCGGTGCTGTTCTCGCTGGCGATCGCGGTCGGTATTACGCCGCAACTGCTGCCCGCGGTGGTCAGCGCCAGCCTCGCGACCGGGTCGCGGCAGCTGGCCAAGGCGAAAGTGCTCGTCAAGCGGTTGGTGTGCATCGAAGATCTCGGCGACATCGACATCTTGATCACCGACAAGACCGGCACCTTGACGGAGGGCCGGATCCGCTTGGTCGACACGATCGACCCTGCCGGTGCGCACAGCGAGTCGGTCCGGCGCCTCGGGCTGCTGGCCACCGATGTGGACCCGGAATCGGGCGGTGTCAGCGCCAACGCGCTCGACGCCGCGCTCTGGGAGTCCCCGCAGCCACAGCAATTGGTGGGCGGCGCTGTGCGCCGGGTCGCGATGCTGCCGTTCGACCATGAGCGCCGGGCGACGTCGGTTTTGGTTGATGACAACGGGAAACGCGTGCTCGTGGTCAAAGGCGCGCCCGAACAGGTGCTGGCCCGATGCCAGATGACGGCGGCAGTCGCACAAGACACCCTTGCGACCTTGTTCGCCGCCGGGCGCCGGGTGGTGGCCGTGGCCGCCAAACCCGCGGCCGAGCTGACCACGATCACCCCCGACGACGAATGCGATCTGATGTTGGCCGGGTTTTTGGTTTTCGCCGACGAACCCAAAGCCGCCGCACGCCAGTCCTTGTCTCGAGCTGGCCGACCTTGGCATTGAGCTGAAGATCGCCACCGGCGACAATCCGCGGGTTGCCGAAAAGGTCTGCGCCGACCTCGGTTTGGCGTCCAAGGGCACCATCACCGGCGCACAACTCGAGCCCCTCGGCGACGACGAGTTCGCCGACGCCGCGCAAAACCACACCATCTTTGCCCGTATCTCCCCCGAGCAGAAGGCGCGGCTGATCGTCTCGCTGCGGCGTCACGGGCGATCGGTCGGCTTCCTGGGCGACGGTGTCAACGACGCGCTGGCCCTGCACGCCGCCGACGTGGGAATCTCGGTCGACAGTGCCACCGATGTCGCCAAGGATGCGGCCGACGTGGTGCTGCTGGAAAAGGACCTGGGCGTGCTGGCCACCGGTGTGGCCGAGGGCCGGCGGATTTTCGCCAACACCATCAAGTACGTGCTGATGGGTACGTCGAGCAACTTCGGCAACATGTTCAGCGCTGCCGCCGCCTCGGCACTGTTGCCGTTTCTGCCGATGCTGCCCAGCCAGATCCTGCTGAACAATCTGCTCTACGACAGCTCGCAGCTGGCGATTCCGACCGACCGTGTCGATGAGGAGCAGCTGCAGGCGCCGTCGCATTGGAATGTCGCCTTCATCCGCCGGTTCATGCTAGTTTTCGGCCCGATCAGTTCGCTGTTCGACTTCTTGACCTTCGGGTTGATGTTGGGCGTGCTGCACGCCAGCGCCATCGAGTTCCGCACCGGCTGGTTCGTGGAATCGCTTGCGACCCAGACGCTGATCATCTTCGCCATCCGCACCCGCAAGGTGCCGTTCTTCCGCAGCCGACCGAGCACGTTGCTGACGATCACCAGCCTCACGGTGGTCGCTATCGGTGTCGTGCTCACGATTTCGCCGCTGGCGCACACCCTCGGCTTCACGCCGCTGCCGTGGCAGTTCTTTACCGTGCTGGGCGGCTTCGTCGTCAGCTACCTGGTTCTGGTGGAGCTGGCCAAGGTGATGTTCTACGCCGAGCCGATACGCCTCGCCGGGCAGCCACATCGCACCCGCGGACACGCCCATCGCATCCGGCGACGCGCCGCACGCTTCCACTACATCAACGGCATTCCGCCCCGCATACGAAGTACGCCGACGCGATCAGTCACCACCTTGCGTGGATGATCGGTCGTATCCCTGTGACGGTGTAAAGAAGTGCCGAACGGCTCTCCCCGTCGTGCGATGGCGTTGAATGTCGTCGGCACAAAGCATGTCCGGGTAGGCATGAGCACCGCTCACCTCGGTTCAGGCTTAGAAGGCGGATCAGTGGCCGATCAGGAGTTGCCGACCGTCGGAGGAGAACTTGTGGAGTGCCGACGCGTATGAGCCATGTAAGGACTCATAGAAGTCATGTGAGCGCCGCGGGCGGGGAAGGTGATTCTCCGGCGGTGCTTGACCCGGAGGAGACTGCGGACCTGCTGCTGCGTGATCTGCGCACGGGTCGGGAAGAGCTGTCGAGCACCGAGGCGCAGCGGCGCCTGCTGCAGTACGGCCCCAACGCGTTGCAGCGGCGGGGCGGGCGGCAGTGGCCGGCGGAGTTGGCGCCAGTTCACCCACCCGTTGGCGTTGTTGTTGTGGCTGGCGGCCGGGCTGTTGCTGATCGTGGGCTCCAATGTGGTCGCCGCGGCGGTGATCTTAATGATCACCACAATCTTTCCCGCCACCAACACGACCGCCGTGCTGACGGCTGTCACCTTCGCGCTGATCGCCGGGTCGGCGGTCGCGTTCACCGCGTTGCGCCTTACTAGCCGCTTATCGCCAGCTGACACGAAGCCCCCGCCCGTGACCGATCCCAGCGGGCGACATGGCGCTCCCCGCCGCTTGCCACCCTGGCGCCCTATCGCTGGTCGCCGAGCCTTCGGCTCGCCATGATTCTGCTTCGCGGCTACTTGATCTTGTGCGTGGTGCTGCTGGTCGTCAAAATCATTCAACTCAGCCACACCTGAGTGGCCGAAAGCTTGGCGGATCCTGAGCCTTTACATCCCACGTGCCGGGATCGCGCTCGACGCTTGCAGCCATCGCACAGATTCCGAGAGGTATCAGCTCGCTCACCGGAATCGATATCAAGGGGGTTGGGCGGGGCGGTCTTCGTCGATGAGATGCAATACCCTGCACGAGCGCGGCCACCGCCGAGGCGATCCCCACGGCAATGCGATCATCGACACACTTCTGCTGTACATGGACAACCATCGCGCCGAGGCGGTCTTCGGTGCGGGCCGTACCAAGCGATGGAGAAGATGCTCGAGGTGAATCAGGTTCTGCAACAGCGCTTTTCGACCATAATCGACTTCTTCAGTTCAACCCGTCCGAACTGATCACGGCGACCGGTTTGATAGGTTAGGAGAACGACGACGCGATCACCGACGAAGAGGCCGAGGTGTTGTTGCTGTCGCATACCAAGTTCCACCTCGAACAGTCCTCTTCAGAAGACGCGATTTAACCGAACCGATCTCCAAATGTGTTGTCGTAGTGAAGAGAACGAACCAGCTCGGGGATACTGTTCCCGACGTTGTGCTTACGTGGACGCTCTCCTGCACGGGCATCAGTACCGGGCATTGCTCGGATTCAGCGCGATGCAGCCAGATGAACTTGTTGGTCCCTGAAAAGAGCAACGAGGAAGGGTTTCACCAGCAGCGGATAGGCCTTCATCGCCAGCGCCCGAGGGATCAATTCGGGCTTTTCGAGTTCGTACTCTTTGCCGTTCCAAGTGAGTGTGCATTTCCCTGCGGCCAGTACGTTTTCGCACCAGTCAACGTAGGGGTATGCCACCGCCAGCACGAAGCCATCGCCGAGCGGGTAAGCACTCAGCGGTGTCACATAGGTTCGGCCGCTGTGCCGCCCGACGTGGTGCAGGGCGCTGAGGTTGAAGTAGAGCATTCCCAGACGGGTTCCGGCGATCTTACGAAGATAGCGGTTTCCCCGCTTGCTGGCCTCGCGCGTCCAATCGCTGAACCATCTCAGCCGCATCAGCGTCGAGTAGCCAAGCAGCAGGAGATAACATGCGCCGACGGCGCCCGCAACGATGAGGGTATGGTAAAAGCGCAGCAGGAAACGCATTAGCGGCATTAGGCTGTTATGGTGGGTGCGGGCTTCTGTCAATTCTCGGCTCGTTATGGCTAGGCGGTTGCTGATGGCTAGGAGTACGATTGGCATTTCTGCTCGGCGATAACTGTGCCAGGTAGAAGTATTCGCGGATAGGATGAACTTGCGTCGTTCAGCAGACATGCCAGACAAATGGGTAGCTAGAATCGCGACCCGGCTGCGGGCGGTTCTCCGATGCCGGCCGGTTGTAGGTAGACGATCCCTTGGTGCACGTATTCCAGGTACATGTGATCTTCGGTGATGACGTGATCACCGAAACACATGTGGAGGTCGGCCGTGTGCTTTCTTGCTGCCACGGACCGTTGCGCCAACTCACGGACCTCGGCCGCGCGAGTGAAGACGCCGGTGGCCATGATCTCCCACACGCACTCGTCGTGGACCAACTCCATGAATCCGTCGATGTCATCGTTGAGAAACACCTCGCTGAAGCGCGAAGAAGTCCGCACCTTTAACTGTCATGGCTACGCGCTTCCGCATGGTTGAGGTGGCAATCGCCTTCGTTGTGACTGTGCGGCTTCATAGAGAAAGCAGGGTAGGCCGGAAGTCCCTATGCCGACCGGTCGTTCGTTGCCACGGGCGGGCAGCGCGAGGACTACCGGCAAGCTGATGCAATTGTGAACGAGTGGCCAGGACATGCGGAGGACATCGATGTGGGGGCTTGGGTGGCTTGTACATCGGACCAGCAAAGCGCCGGGAGGGCCTTGGCAGCGAGGACTATCGTCCTGGTGTAGCGCTGGGTTCAGGGTGTGAGCTAGCCGCTGAAGGCGGTACTGACGGAGATTGATAAGCGCATTGGCGGTCAACGCCTGGTCGACATCGTTGTTGTCATCGTCCTTGCTCTTGGCGGTGGTCCTGGTCTGGCGGGTGTTATTGCCGAAGATCTCAGACGAAACCGGGATCTGAAGCTCAGAGTTCCCCCAGGAACGAGGCGCTACGTCCTCGTCGCCTCAGTTCGCAGCAGCAAGGGGCGTGCCGTCGCTGCCACCCAACGCCGAAGCCAACGCCCGCTGCATGTGGTAGTCGTCTACCGCCAGCACCTTCGGGTCCTTTTCCGCCACCACGATCGAATAATCTAAGCCGTGCTGATACCAGGTGCTGCCGAGTTCGTGGACACGTGGAGTCCGGATTCCCAGACGTAACCAACGAGAACGAGCATCATGAACAGCGATGTGATATCCGATGATCAGATCACGGCGATCGATGGAAATCCGGCGAATTCGTTCGTGGTTGACACTCAGCGCGGCGATCGCGTTGATCCCCTGGATCGTCTACCTCGCGCTCACCTTGCCGAGAACTACGCCGCCCAACATTGGCGGGCCACCTGGATCGGCTTCGACACCGTGCTGTTGGCATTGATGATCGCCACCGCCGTGCTCGGCTTCTTGCGCCGCCACGTGCTAACGCTCTTCGCCTTTACCACCGGGGTCCTGCTGGTCTGCGATGCCTGGTTCGACGTCATGACAGCTCGACGCGGAGACATGATGGTCTCGGTGCTGACCGCCGCACTGGGCGAGCTGCCCTGGCGGTCGTCCTCATCGGCGGCACGTTGCGGATGGTTCGGCTCGAGGGTCCGCCGTTTTCCGGAGAATCTCATATGACATGTTCTCAGATTCCGTGGCCGACCTCCTACGAGCGTGACAAGCGCGCGAACAAGCCATCAAACCGACGGCTAGACAACGAGCGGCCAGCGGCGGCCGGATCTGGAAAGCGCTTGGGCCCAAGCCGCATCAGACCGAAAACCCTAGAGTCAGCGATGTTTTACCCGTCATCGGCAATGTGCGCGATGTCGTCGGTCTAGGTGTCGACCCTCGACTCCTTGAAGGTCACTGCGGCCCGGCGTGGTCGTTCGCTGGGGTGAGTAAGAAGGCCCTTAAGCTGCTGATGGCGTCAACCTTTGGAAACAGCGCGGTCGCGTTTAGTACACGAGACCGCCTGATGCACGATTGCAGGTGGGGGCTCGCCGAGTGATGGTCGTGGCCGGTGATGGTGATGCGCCGGTTGGCAAGGTCGACGTCGTTTAGGGTGAGGTGTCGCATCGCAAGTAGGCCGGCGGCGCGTTCGGCGGCCAGAGATGGTGCCACATCGCTTAACTGCGGTTCGTATGGGATCGGAACATATAGTGGCAGGCCCGCATCGAACATCCACGCCACCACCGGGCTTAACCGTGTCAACGACGGCCGCGACAGCGCCCGCTGCCGGCCTGCCCGCCGCCGGTAAGGGGCTGCGGCCGGGGGCTGTCGGCCTGACCGGCAGCCTTGTCATCGCGCTCGCGTCGGTGGCTCCGGCCTACAGTTTGGCCGCCGTGCTGGCCGGCATGGTGGCGGCGACGGGCGCCAAGACCCCCGCGCTGTTCGTGGTCGGATTTGTTCCGATGATGCTCACCGCCTTCGCTTTTCGTGAACTCGCCCACGAGACCCCCGACTGCGGATCCACCTTCACCTGGGTAACCCGCGCGTTCGGCCCGTGGGTGGGTTGGCTGGCCGGCTGGTGCTCGTTGATCGCGGCTATCGTGGCCGCCGGCAACGGTGCCCAGATCGCCGCCATCTACTTGCTCGAGGCGTTGCACTTGCACAGCGCGGCGAATTCGATGGCCGCGCAGATCACGGTGGGCGGGCTGGCCATCGTCGTATTGACGCTGCTGTGCGTGCGGGGCATCGACGTCACCGAGCGCACTCAAGCCGTGCTGGTGTCCGTGCAGTTTGTGATGCTGGCCCTGGTCAGCGTGGTCGCTTTGACGAAGGTGTTCAGCCACCACGCCGGTCCGCAGGCCGTCATGCCCCAGTGGTCCTGGTTGGCGCCCACCGGGCTGTCCGCGTCGGCGATCGCCCACGGAACCATCCTGTGCGTGTTCGCATACTGGGGGTGGGATGCCTGCCTGTCGGTGTCGGAGGAAACCAAAAACCCGCACAAAAACCCCGGCAAGGCGGCCGTGCTCGCGACGGTCCTGGTGATGGGCACGTATGTGATGGTCAGCTGCGCGATTCAGGCCTTCGCCGGGTTCGGCACCACCGGAATCGGTCTGAACAATCCGCAAAACGCCAACGACACCCTCAGCATCCTGGGGGACCCGGTGGTGGGCGGCGCCCTGGCGGTGGTGCTGCTGCTCGCCATCAGCTCATCATCACTCGCGTCGACGCTGACCTGTCTGGCGCCGACCGCGCGAAACATGCTGGCCATGGCGGTTTACCGCGCCCTGCCGCAACGGCTCGCCCGAATACACCACCAATACCGCACACCGTGGTTGGGCACCTTGCTCATCGGCGTCGGCGGATTCAGCATCTATCTGGTGATGACGCTGCTCAGCCGCGACTCGCTGGCGGACATGGTGGTCTCGCTCGGCCTAATGACCGCTTTCTACTATGCGATGACCGCCTACGCGTGTGTGTGGACCTACCGGCGCACGCTGCTGCACTCGGCGCGAGACTTCTGGTTGCGTGGTGGTCTTCCGCTCCTCGGCGCGCTGGGCATGACGTGGGCGTTCGTGCAGAGCGCCGTCGACACGTACGCGCCCGACTACGGCAAAACCCATTTCGGACCGGTCGGTGGCGTGTTCATCCTGGGTATGGGTTTACTCGTGCTAGGCGTCCCGGTCGCGGTGCTCAGCGCCACGGCCGGAGGCCGCGACTTCTTCCGCGGTAAGACGCTCAACGCGGCCACCGAGATCACCATCCCCGATGCGCCCGAGGCTCACTAACATCGCGCGGCGCCAGCCGGTGACGTGTCGAACGCATTGCCCGTGAACACCATTCAGTCGGTAAACATCATCTACCGCAATGTTGCAGGCCATCGGGTTTCCGGAGCCGACCGCCGTCGACGGTGTCCGAAGCCGAGAAGCTGTTGCACGAGCACGCGTCGATGCAAGCGGTCGGACAGGGCGCGGCGGACTGAACCGGCCGGTAACGGGTAGCCCGGGCGCGAATTAGCGGGGTATTCCCGAAGCGGCGAGTCCCTGCTGGATTCCCCGATCGACCTTGTCCGTCAGGGTCGTGCTGCCCGCCGGAGCCGTCTCCTGGCAACTGCAGCTGAGGGTGCTGAAGGGGCTTGGGTCGGCGTTGGCCGATGCTGCCGTCCAACAAGCAGCGCCGAGGGTGAGTGCCACGCCGACCAAAAGTTTAGGAATCATTTGGCCTTCGAGTTCTCGAGATTGGTTCAGGGCCAATTGTACCGGCGCGCTTGTCACGGGCCTGTCAACTGCCTGTTAAGTTTCAGGCCTGGGCCCCGTATTTCGGGCAGTACGCCCGGATGCTCACGCCCACGAAGTAGCCGGCGTGGTAGCCGTCGAGGTGGCCGTTGGTCATGACGTCGTTCGCCACCTGCTGCGGTGCGACCCCGGAATCGAGTTGTTGGCACACCAAATGACCGGATCGGACGGCGGTTTCCGGCGACTCGTAGCTGATGCCCTTGGCCGTCAGCGCCGCGAGGAAAGCGTCATCGGCGGC
Source organism: uncultured Actinomycetota bacterium (assembly GCA_963850895.1). Taxonomy (GTDB): domain Bacteria; phylum Actinomycetota; class Actinomycetes; order Mycobacteriales; family Mycobacteriaceae; genus Mycobacterium. Next base: position 666,732 of record CAWKNK010000027.1, read on the forward strand.
GGTGGCGTGGGCGGTCGGGGTCGCTCCCAGCACGCCCAACAGCCCGACCGTGGGGACGACGCCGGCAGCCAACAGCAACAGCAGAAGGCTGGGGTTGCGTATCTGGGTCCTCGTCATTTCTGATACTCCCGTGACATCGAAGTGCCGTTGCTCGCTGACAGCGGGGGCTGCCCGAATGTTCGCACGTTGCCGCGTCGCACGGTGCAGGATCAATGATATTGCGATCATCGCCACACCCAGGTTTGCTCCGGCGTCGGCCCCGTCGGTGTACTGACGATGCCGTACGTGCGTTGGTTGTCGCTGGCCGTTGTGGCGGTGTGCATCGTGGGCTGCGGTGTGCGGGATGTGTCGGCGGCCAGCACTCGGGATGCTTCCGGGACGTTTCGTTCCGGCGGCATGGACCGAACTTACCTGCTGCACGTGCCGCCGGGTCGCCCGGTCGGCCTGGTGCTGAGCCTGCACGGCGGCGGCGGTACCGGGAACGGGCAGCGGGGCCTCACCGAGTTCGACACCGTCGCCGACGCCCACAACCTGCTGGTGGTCTATCCCGACGGTTACGACAAGAGCTGGGCCGACGGGCGGGGGGCGTCGCCGGCGGACCGCCGCCACATCGATGACGTCGGCTTTCTGGTGGGGCTGGTGAGCAAGCTGCAGAACGACTACGGCATCGCCCCGGGACACGTCTTCGTCACCGGGATGTCGAACGGGGGCTTCATGTCCAACCGGCTGGCGTGTGACCGCGCCGACGTCTTCGCCGCGGTCGCGCCCGTGGCGGGGACCTTGGGCGTTGGCGTGGCCTGCAATCCGTCGCGGCCCGTGTCGGTCTGGGAGGCTCACGGCACCGCCGACCCGCTGGTGCCCTTCAACGGCGGGACGGTGCGCGGTCGCGGCGGGGTCAGCCACTCCATCTCTGCCAACAGCATGGTGAACAAGTGGCGTTCGGCCGATGAGTGCCAAGGCGATCCGGCGGTGCAGGCGTTGCCCAACGTCGGGGACGGCACCGTCGTGCACCGCTTCGGCTCCACGGCGTGCGCGGCGTCCACCGAGGTGATCTTCTACCAGATCGACAGCGGCGGGCACACGTGGCCGGGCGGCAGGCAGTACCTGCCCAAGGCGATCATCGGCCCCACCACCCGCGCGCTCGACGGGTCGGAAGCCATCGCGGAGTTCTTCGTGGCGCACGCCCGGGACTAGGCGCGTCAGCGCTGACAGGACGGGCACCAGTACGTGACCCGTTCCCCGGAGCCGTCGTGATTGATGCCGGTGCCGCAGCGCCGGCAACTCTGCCCGGCTCGCCCGTAGACCCACAGCTGCCGCCCGGCCCGGGTATCGCCGGTGGTACAACGGTTCCAGCGTAATCGGTTCAGCCACAACATGTCTCGGGCGCGCGAGACCAGCCGGTGTGCGTCGGCCACCGCGCTCACCGGCGCGGTGGGCAGGTGTCCGCTGACGAAACACAGTTCGTTGCAATAGACGTTGCCGATCCCGGCCAGCACCCGCTGGTCGAGCAGCGCCTGGGCGAGCGGCCGGTCCGGGTGGGCCGCCAGGTTGGCGGCGGCGAGCGCGGCGTCCCAATCGTCGCCCAGCAGGTCGGGCCCCAGATGCGCGACGGCGTCCCCGTCGTGGTCGCGCTCCAGGATCTCCAGCACGCCCAGGTCCACGCCGACGGCCCGGACGGCGCCGGCTTCCAGGATGATTCGCGCCCGGTGGTCAACCCGCACCGGCCGGTCGCCGACCCGCCAGCTGCCGTCCATCTTCAGGTGCGAGTGGATGCTCGCCTGGCCCACCCGGATGAACAGATGCTTCCCCCGGCTGAGCACCTCGTCGACCGCCTGTCCGGTGAGGTCGACGGTGGCGTACCGCGGGACGCGGACGTCGCAACGCGTCAGGGTGCGCCCGACCAGGTGCTGTCGCAGGATGGCCGCGGTATGCCAGACGGTGTCTCCTTCGGGCATGGTTACCGCAGCCGCAGTCCGCGTGGTGTGCGGGCGAACCCGGCCTCGACGAGACCGGTCACCGCCGCGGATTCCGGGCCGCCCGGGCGCGGCTGCAGCGCCGGCACCCCGTCGATGCGCTCGACCAGGATCGACGCGACGCGCCGGGAGGCGACCAGGTCGGCCAGCGCCGTGGCCGCCGCGCCGTGGGCCGCGGGGTCGTCGGTGAAGGTGAGCAGTGACCGTCCGCCGCGCTCGAGGAACCAGGCCAGGTGGCCGTCCACCAGCACGACGAGCGCGCCGGCCTTGCGGCCGGGCCGCGCCCCGGCTCCGGTGCCCTCCCCGCCGGACGCCGGCCACGGCAGCGCGGCGCCGTAGGGGTTGGCCGGGTCGGCGGCGGCCAGCACGACCGCCCGGTATTCCGGCCGCTCGGGGTCAATCCCGTCGCTGTAGCTGCGCAGCCGGTCGACGGTGGACGCGACGGCGAACTGCGCGCCGCCCAACGACTCGACGAAGTAGCCGCGCTGGCACCGGCCGGCTTCCTCGAAGGTGTTCAGCACCTTGTAGAGCGTGGCGAACCCACCGGGAACGCCTTCGGCCGCCACCGCGCCCCTGGTGAGCACGCCGTGGCGGCCCAGCAGCAACTCCGCCTGGTAGTGGGCGCGCACCGTCGAATCGGGTTCCGGAGCCGGCAGGGCCGACCATCGGCCCGCCACCGTCGGGTCGGCGGGGCGGGATTGCGCGTGCGCCACGCTGTATCGGCTCAGGCGCGGCGGCCGATGTGACCGGTGCGCCGGGGCCGAGCGCTTGCGGATCCCCACCCCGCCGAGCGCGGCGCGCACCGGGGCGAACGTGTCACCGGTGACCCAGCCGGCCCAAATCAGTTCCCACAGCGCGGCTTTCAGTTCCGCGTCGGGGATCCCCCCTTGCGCCAGCTGACGGAAGAAGTAGGCGCCCCCGCCGGCCAGCGTGTCCAGGATCGCGCGGTGGGCGTCGGTGAAGTCGATCTCGGCGGGCTCGGGCAGGGTCAACGGCGCGGAATCGCTCACGTGCAGCGCGACCCAGCCGTCGCCGGCCGAAATCGACCCGGCGCCCGACCAGGTCACCTCCCCGGTGGCGAGCAGCTCGTCGAGCATGGCGGGGGAGTAGTCCCGGACCCGCGGGGCCCAGCACCAGCGGTTCGATCGCGGAGGCCGGCATCCTTACACCGGCCAGCTGGTCGAGCACGGACATCAGCCCGTCCAGTCCGGAATGCCCGGCCGGCACCCGGTGCCAGGCCGGCAGGAACCGCCCGTACGCGGCGGTGCTCACCGGTTCGACCTGCGCGCGCAGCGCGGCCAGCGAACGCCGCCGCAAGACGCGCAACACGTCGGTGTCGCACCACTGTTCGCTTCCGGACGCACCGGAGATCCCCGACACTTCCGTGGCGGCGACGAAGTCCCCGCGTACCAGCCGGCCATCGGCGGCCAGCCGGCCCAGCACGTCGGCCGTGACCCGCAGCCCCAGCCCGAACCGGGCCGCGGCTTCGGCCGTGGTGAACGGGGTGTGGGTGCGCGCGTAGCGGCCCAGCAGCTCACCCAGGGGGTCGGCCACCGCCTCGGTGAAGGCGGCGGGCACGCCCAGCGGAACCGGCGCCCCGACCCCGTCGCGCAGCCGGCCGATGTCCTCGATGGCCACCCACCAGTCGCGGCCGGCGAACGACACGGTCAGCGCCCGCCGGGCCGCGAGCAGGCCGTCGAGCCAGCCGCCCACCTCGGCGCCGCCGGCCCGGGCGGCGACCTCGTCCTCGGTCATCGGACCCAGCAGTCGCAGCAGGTCCGCGACGCCTTCGGCGTCGCGCGCGGCCCGGTCCTCCGACAGGTGCTGCAACTGGCGGCCGGTCGCGGCGATGATGTCCGGGTCGAGCAGCTCGCGCAGCTCGACGCGGCCGAGCAGCTCGGCCAGCAGCGTGCTGTCCAACGACAGCGCCGCGGCCCGGCGCTCGGCCAGCGGGGTGTCGCCCTCGTACATGAACGCGCCGACGTAACCGAAGAGCAGGGATGCCGCGAAGGGAGACGGCCGCGCCGTCTCCACTTCGAGCACCCGCACCTTGCGCTGGGCGATGCCGGCCATCAGCGCGACCAGGGCGGGGACGTCGTAAACGTCTTGCAGGCATTCGCGGATGGTCTCCAGCACCACCGGGAAGTCGGGGTATTTGCGGGCCACGTCCAGCAATTGGGCGGCCCGCTGGCGCTGGTGCCACAGCGGCGACCGGCGGCCCGGGTGGCGGCGGGGCAACAGCAGCGCGCGGGCCGCGCACTCCCGGAACCGCGACGCGAACAGCGCCGAACCACCCACCTCGGCGGTGACGATGGGATCGATCTCGTCGGGGTCGAAGACGAACAGTCCCCCGAAATCGGGAGGTGCCCCCACGGCGCCGGGCGGGGCTTCGTCCGAGTCGGACAGGGTGTCCGGCAACCGCACCACGATGCCGTCGTCGGAGGCGGTCGGCTTCTCGTCGAGGCCGTAGCGTTCGCGCAGCCGCCGCCCCACCGCCAGCGCCAGCGGCCCGTTCACCCGCAGCCCGTACGGCGAGTGCAGGATCACCCGCCAGTCGCCCAGCTCGTCGCGGAACCGCTCGATCAGCAGGGTGGTGTCGGTGGGAACCACCCCGGCGGCGGTGCGCTGCTCCTCGAGCAGCGCCCACATGTTGTCGGTCGCGTAGGCGTCGAAGCCCAAGCCCGCGCACCGGGCGTTGAAGGCGTCGCGGTCCAGTCCGGCCAGCTCACCGGTGAACGCGCCCAGAGCGGCGCCCAGCTCGGCCGGGCGGCCGGCGTCGTCACCGCGCCAGAACGGCAGCCGGGCGGGCTGGCCGGGCGCGGGAATCACCAAAACCCGGTCGTGGGTGATCTCGGTGATTCGCCAGCTGGTGGCGCCCAGCGAGATCACGTCACCGGGCCGCGACTCGTACACCATTTCCTCGTCCAGTTCGCCCACGCGCGACGGTTTTTCCGACTCGCTGGCGAGATAGACGGTGAACATGCCGCGGTCGGGTATGGCGCCGCCGGAGGTGACGGCCAGCCGCTGCGCGCCGGGCCGCGCGGTCAGCGTGCCGGTATCGCGGTCGTAGACCAGGCGGGGACGCAGCTCGGCGAACTCGGTGGACGGGTACTTGCCCGACAGCAGGTCGAGGGTGGCCTCGTACACGCTGCGCGGCAGCGTCGCGAAGGGGGCGGCCCGCCGGACGGTGTCGAACCACCGGTCGGCGTCCAGAGGTTCCAGCGCGGCGGCCGCCACCGTCTGTTGCGCCAGGATGTCCAGCGGGTTGGCGGGCACCCGCATCGTTTCGATCTCGCCGGCGAGCATCCGCTGCACGGTCACCGCGCAGCCGATCAGGTCGGTGCGGTGCTTGGGGAACAGCACGCCCCGGGAGACCTCGCCGACCTGGTGGCCGGCCCGCCCGATGCGTTGCAGGCCGCTGGCCACCGACGGCGGCGCCTCGACCTGGATCACCAGGTCGACCGCGCCCATGTCGATGCCCAGCTCCAGGCTCGAGGTCGCCACCACCGCCTTGAGCAGCCCACGCTTGAGGTCCTCTTCGACCAGGGCGCGCTGCTCCTTGCTGACCGAACCGTGGTGGGCGCGCGCCAGTATCGGGGGGGCGCCGTAGGTCTGGCCGCTGCCCATGATGTGCGCGGGCGCCCCGCCCGGCACCTTGGTATTGGCGCCGGACGTTTCGGCCCCGAGCGGCACCCCGCAGCGTTCGGCGTGAATCTCGTTGAGCCGGGCGGTGAGCCGCTCGGCCAGCCGCCGCGAATTGGCGAACACGATGGTCGAATTGTGCGATTCGATCAGGTCGACCAGCCGCGCCTCGACGTCGGGCCAGATGCTGTTGTTGGCCAAGTTGGCCATGTCGGGCACCGGCACCTGGACCGTCAGCTCGACGGTCTTGGCCGCTCGGGGTGCGACGATGGTCGTGGGTTGCCGCCCGGACAGAAACCGGGCGAGCTCTTCGGGCGGACGCACCGTTGCCGACAACCCGATGCGCTGTGCGGGCGGCCCGTCCCGCAGCTCGTGTGACAGATCCTGGAGCCGCTCCAGCGACAGCGCCAGGTGCGCGCCGCGCTTGCCGCCGGCGATGGCGTGGATCTCGTCGACGATCACCGTCTGCACGCCGGCCAGGGTTTCGCGGGCGGCCGAGGTGAGCATCAGAAACAGCGACTCCGGCGTGGTGATCAGCACGTCGGGAGGCCGCGCGACGAGCTGACGGCGTTCGGCGGGCGGGGTGTCGCCGGAGCGGACGCCGACGCTGATGTCGGGCGGCGGTAGGCCGTGGCGCTCGGCGATGCGGGTGAGGCCCGCCAGCGGGGTGCGCAGGTTGCGCTCGACGTCGACCGCCAGCGCCTTGAGCGGGGACACGTAGAGCACTCGGGTGCCGGCCGGCCTTTCGGCCGGGCCGGCAAGACCAGCCAGGGAGTCCAAGGCCCACAGGAACGCCGCGAGCGTCTTGCCGGATCCGGTCGGCGCGATCACCAGCGTGTTGTCGCCGTCGGCGATGGCGTCCCAGGCTTCGGCCTGCGCGGTGGTGGGCCCGGCGAATGTGCTGGTGAACCATTCGCGCGTGGTCGCGCTGAAGCGGCCTAACGGGTTACGGGTGGTCACCTGACCATGGTGCCAAGGCGCGCCGACAAGAGCGCCGGCTAACGCGGTTCGATGCGAGCCGTCGCCATCGCGTGGGACAGTTCCGCAGGTATCTCGGGCACCCGGGCGATGGCGTCGAACAGCGAGTGCGCGCACGCGTCGGCGAGGCGGTCGGCGTCGATAGTGGGATCGATGATGCGCTGGCGGCACAGCTCGAAGGTGAAGGCCAGCCAGCCGTGACAGATCACCCGGAGGTCCCGCTCGGCGTCGGCTTCCAGCTTCGCCCCCGAGATGTTGGCCACCAGGTCATGGATGCGGCTCATGATGTGTTCGAGCTGGCGGTTCTTGGCTTCGTCGTCGACGCCCAGCAGAACCGGGTCGGACCGGCCCAGCCCGACGTACGCGGCCCAAGCGGCCTCCGGGTTCTGCTCGTGGTAGGCCATGTAGGCCATGACCCCGGTCCGCACCTCTTCGTACATGGTCAGACCGGTGGCGTCGTCCATATTGGTGGTCTCGTACAGCCGATCGGCCTCGTCCTTGACCACCGCGGCGAAGAAGGCCCGCTTGTCGGGGAAGTAGTGATACATCAACGCCCGGGACACTCCGGCGCGCTCGGCGATCTCGTCGATCCGCACCTCGTCGTAGGGCCGCTTCCCGAAGACTTCCGCCCCCAAAGCGAGCAGCTCAGCGCGTCGATCCTCGGGGGATAACCGCCTTCGGGCTGTCGGCATGTGAGAGATAGTACTCATCGGTGCTGAGACACCAACCAGATTGTCTTTATCCGAACTCGACGCCCTGGGCCAGCGGTAATTCGTCGAGGTAACTGATCGTGTTGGTGGCGCGCGCCCGAAGGCCGGAGTCCGCGCCGAGACCGATGCGGCGATTCGCGCCATCCGCCGGGCGGTTTACCGGGTTTGCCGATGGGTATTTGTTCACATGCGCATTCACGCAAGTGCGAGCGCGACTGCGGCGCCGGGGTTGATCGGACAATTGTCATTGCGCGGTAACTATTGCGACGCAGCAAACGATGAACAAAGCATTGGCCACGCGGGGATATGAGGGGCACGGATGCACAAAGCGGATGAGCGATCGGGTGGTGATCGCTTGGGACAGGAAGACGGCGAGGTGCGCGCCGCGATCCGGTTCGCAGTAGTGGTCGCCGCGGCGGCGGTCGGCTTCCTGGTCATGGCCGCGCTGTGGGTGAGCACCTGCCCGGGCAACGGTGTCGACACGGCGGCCTGCGGCGCACCGCAGCGGACGTTGCTGGCGCTGGGGGGACCGCTGATTCTGCTGGTGGCCGGGCTCTGGGCGTTCCTGCGGACCTATCGCGTGTGGAAGGCGCAGGGCACCTGGTGGGGATGGCACGGCGCCGGCTGGTTCTTGTTCACCTTGATGGTGCTGATGGTGGCCCTGGGCGTGGCCCCGATCGCCGGGCCGGCGCTGACCCTCTGACTGGGTCTCGCCAAAAGCCTGCAAAGAGATCTACCGTTGATGGTGCAACCCGTATTGAGCTGCGCATGAGTACAGGAAGATCTCCACTAGGAGCAGCCATGGGAGACAACTTTCACGACCCCGTCGACCATCTGAGGACAACGCGGCCGCTCGCCGGCGAGTCGTTGATCGACGTACTGCATTGGCCCGGATATCTGCTGGTGGTAGCCGGCGTGATCGGGGCGTGCGCAAGCCTGGCGGCTTTCGGCACCGGCCATCACCACGAGGGCATGACCGCGGGCGTGCTGGCGGTCATCGCCACCGTCCTGGGCTTGGTGTGGGTGGCAATAGAACACCGGCGGATCCGCCGGATCGCCGATCGCTGGTACGCCGAACACCCCGAGGCGCACAGGCAGCGGCCCGCCAGCTAGGAGCGCGTCCGCCGCGGCCGGCCTGAGCGCCAAACCTTTCTCGCCGGGAACTAAACGGGGGGGTTACCGGCCTCGGCGAATGGGTATCAGGTGTGCACCATGATGAGTGCCGGAAAAGGTGCGTTAGCGTGGTCACCCCATCATGGGGGACAGGATCACGAACACACCGACATACATGCTTACAGCAAGAACCACCAAGACGACCAGCTCGATCCCGGCGGTTACCGCCACCCGCTCGAGCCGCCGCGTCCGAACCGTTTCGGTGGTTTCCGGCCCGTCCATATCAGCCCGAATACCCGGCGGCAACCGTGACTAATCGGCTCGACCGTACGGTCCACGGCGGACTGCGGGGCGGTAGTACTGTCAGTCAAACATTGCCGGGAGACCATATGAACGATGCGGGATTGCGCACTAACAAGCGTCAGCGTGGCCATCGCGCAGTCGAATTGCACGTTGCGGCACGCCTGGAAAACCTCGCGATGCTGCGGACGCTGGTCGGTGCGATCGGCACCTTTGAAGACTTGGACTTCGACGCCGTGGCGGATCTGCGGCTCGCGGTCGACGAAGTGTGCACCCGGTTGATCCGCTGCGCCACCCCCGACGCCACCCTGGTCGTTGTGGTTGACCCGCAGGACGACCAGTTGGTGGTGGAGGCTTCCGCGGCGTGCGACACCCACGACGTGGTGGCGCCCGGCAGCTTCAGCTGGCATGTGCTGACGTCTTTGGCCGACGACGTCCAGACTTTCCACGATGGTCGCGAACCCAACCAAACCGGCAGCGTGTTCGGTATCACGCTGACGGCGCGACGGGCGGCCTCCAGCAGGTGACACCACCAGCTGCCGGCGGTTCGGCCTCGCGGCCGAACGAGTACGCCGATGTGCCGGACATGTTCCGTGAGTTGGCCACCGTGGCCGCCGACTCGATGGAATTCCAGCGTCAACGGGACAAGATCGTCGAGCGTTGCCTGCCGCTGGCCGATCACATCGCCCGCCGGTTCGAGGGCCGCGGCGAACCGCGCGATGACCTGGTGCAGGTGGCGCGGGTCGGTTTGGTCAACGCGGTGGTCCGTTTCGACGTGGAGACCGGGTCCGACTTCGTTTCGTTCGCGGTGCCCACGATCATGGGCGAGGTCCGCCGCCACTTCCGCGACAACAGCTGGTCGGTCAAGGTGCCGCGGCGCCTGAAGGAACTGCATCTGCGCCTCGGCACCGCCACCGCCGAACTGTCGCAACGGCTCGGCCGGGCGCCCACCGCAACCGAACTCGCCGCCGAGCTCGGCATGGACCGCGAGGAGGTCGTCGAGGGCCTGGTGGCGGGCAGCTCGTACAACACCCTGTCCATCGACAGCGGTGGCGGCAGCGACGAGGACGAGGCCCGCGCCATCGCCGACACGCTGGGCGACGTGGATACCGGTCTGGACCGGATCGAGGATCAGGAGGCGCTGCGCCCACTGCTCGAGGCGCTGCCCGAGCGGGAACGAACGGTGTTGGTGCTCAGGTTCTTCGAGTCGATGACGCAGACACAGATTGCCGAGCGGGTCGGCATCTCACAGATGCACGTGTCCCGGCTGCTGGCGAAGTCGCTAACGCGGCTGCGCGACCAGTTGCAGTAGGGACTGCGGCTCTTCGCCTTCCGCCCGTAGCGGTTCCAAGAGCGGCTCGGCCGTCGGCGTCGTCACCGGGAGGGTGCCGTCGGGGTCGCAAATGCGCAGCAACCTCGACACCGCCGGGCTCGGCGCCATGGCCCAATACGCCTGGGCGCCCGAGCACACGACGTTGATGCGATGCAGGGCCGAAAAGCCCGCCGTACCAATGAACTTCAGGCCGCGCAGGTCCAGGATCACGCGCCGCGAACGACCAATGCAGTGCCGGACGTAAGCCACGAGCTGGTCGGCGTTGGCGGCGTCGAGCTCACCGTCCACCGTGATCAGGATTCCCGAGGGGTCCCAGCGCGCGGTGAACTGCGCCGTGCGGCTTTGCTGCCAAGATTGGGTCACAGACATTACGAACTCCATCCGTAGAGCAGGATGTGCTGCGGAAGACGTCAGGCCTGAACTGAAGCCGAGGGGCAAGGAGTTCCCCGCGCCCTTTGACGTGATCCGGACGGCTGTGAACTCAACCTGACCTGACCATACCTGTGGCGCGCCAGGCCAACAACGATTACTGGACGAATTCTCAGGAACGCCGGATCACTTGATCTCGGCGAGTACTGTGCCCTGGGTGATCGCGGCACCGGCCTCGACCGCAAGTCCGGTGATGACGCCGTCCTTGTGCGCGGTGACCGGGTTCTCCATCTTCATCGCTTCGAGCACCACGACCAGGTCGCCCGTGGCGACCTCCTGTCCCTCCTCGACCGCGACCTTGACCACGGTGCCCTGCATGGGCGCGGTCACCGCGTCGCCGGATGCGACGGCGCCCGCATGCGACCCGCGCTTGCGCGGCTTGGGCTTCTTCCGGATGACACCTACCGGGTCGCAACCGCCGCCGGACAGCGCCATGTCGCCGGGCAGCGACACCTCGAGCCGGCGGCCGTCGACCTCCACGACCACCTTCTGCCTTGGCCGGGTCTCCTCCTCCTCAAGAGGTTCTCCGCCGGTGAACGGCTCGACGGTGTTGTTCCACTCGGTCTCGATCCAGCGGGTGTGCACCGAGAAGCCGTTGTCGTCACCGATGAACGCCGGATCCGACACCACGGCGCGGTGGAAGGGGATGACGGTGGCAAGTCCTTCGACCTCGAACTCGTCCAGGGCGCGGCGGGCGCGCGCCAGCGCCTCGGAGCGGTCGGCGCCGTACACAATCAGCTTGGCCAGCATCGAGTCGAACTGGCCGCCGATCACCGAGCCGGTCTCCACACCGGCGTCCAACCGCACACCCGGGCCGCTGGGTGGGTGGAACTTGGTCACCGGCCCCGGAGCGGGCAGGAAGCCGCGGCCCGCGTCCTCGCCGTTGATCCGGAATTCAATGGCATGCCCGCGTGGCGCCGGGTCCTCGGTGATGTCGAGCTTCTCGCCGTTGGCGATCTTGAACTGCTGCAACACCAGGTCGATGCCCGCGGTCTCCTCGGTGACCGGGTGTTCGACCTGCAGCCGGGTGTTGACCTCCAAAAAAGAGATCAGGCCGTCCTGACCGACCAGGTATTCCACGGTGCCGGCGCCGTGATAGTGGGCCTCCTTGCAGATCCGCTTGGCCGAGTCGTGGATCTCCTTGCGCTGGAAGTCGGTCAGGAACGGCGCGGGCGCCTCCTCGACCAGCTTCTGGTACCGGCGCTGCAGTGAGCAGTCGCGGGTACCGGCGACGACGACGTTGCCGTGCTGGTCGGCGATCACCTGGGCCTCGACGTGGCGCGGCTTGTCGAGATAGCGCTCGGTGTAGCACTCGCCGCGGCCGAACGCGGCCGTCGCCTCGCGGACGGCCGATTCGTACAGCTCGGGGATCTCTTCGATGGTGCGGGCCACCTTCATGCCCTTACCGCCGCCGCCGTGGGCGGCCTTGATCGCGATCGGCAGGCCGTACTCCTTGGCGAAGGCCACCACCTCGTCGGCGTCCTTGACCGGGTCGGCGGTGCCGGGCACCAGCGGGGCCTGGGCGCGGGCGGCGATGTGGCGGGCGGTGACCTTGTCACCCAGGTCGCGGATCGACTGCGGGCTGGGGCCGATCCAGATCAGGCCGGCGTCGATGACCGCTTGGGCGAAGTCGGCGTTCTCCGCCAAAAAGCCATAGCCGGGGTGGATGGCGTTGGCGCCCGATTTCGCCGCCGCGTCGAGCAGCTTGCCAATGTCCAGGTAGGACTCTGCGGACGTTTGACCGCCCAGAGCGAACGCCTCGTCGGCCAGACGCACGTGCGGCGCCTCGGCGTCGGGCTCGGCGTACACGGCCACGCTGGGCAGGCCCGCATCGCGGGCCGCGCGGATCACCCGGACAGCGATCTCGCCGCGGTTCGCGACGAGCACCTTGGAGATCCTCGAGCTGGCGTGAGTGGGCACTGCGCCTCCCTGTTTGACTGGACGTCTTCGTCTCTAAGAGATTTTCTTACAAGTCTTGTCCGGGGAAGTTTAAGCGCCGCGCCGTGGGCGGCATTACCCGGCTCCGCTCAACCGCTATCGCGCAATCGCCGCTTGATGCGGGCAAGCATCGCCGACATGCCGCGCAACCGCAGCGGGCTGATCAGAGCGGCCAGACCCAGGTCGGTGTAGAAATCCTCGGGCACCGCCAGGATGTCGGCGGCGGGTTGCTCGTCTAGGCCGGCGGCCAGGATCGACGCGAACCCCCGGGTGGTCGGCGCCTCGGCGGGCGCGCTGAAGTACAGCCGCACCCGGTTCGGGTCGCTGGCATCGACGTGGAGGAACAGCGGTGTCTGGCACTCGGGCACCGGCTCCATGGCCTGCTCTTCCAACTCGGGAGGCAGGGCCGGGAGGTCGTTGGCGAATTCCAGCAGCAGCGTCAGCTTGTCCTGGCCCTGTACTTCGGCGAAGTCGGACACCACCTCGGCTAATGGGGCGGGCAGGGTCATCGGACCGGGACGGCCCCCGGCTCTTCACCCGCGACGATCGGTGTGCGCACGGTGTTGCCCCACTCCGTCCACGATCCGTCGTAGTTGCGCACCCCGGGCTTGCCCAGCAGGTACGTGAGCACGAACCAGGTGTGGCTGGACCGCTCGCCGATGCGGCAGTACACGACGGTCTTGTCGTCGGGGTCGATGAAGTCATAGAGCTCTTCGAGCTCCTCGCGGCTGCGGAATCGACCGCTCTCGTCGACCGCCTTGGCCCATGGGATGGACCGGGCGGTGGGGATGTGGCCGCCGCGCAGCACCCCTTCCTCGGGGTAGTCGGGCATGTGGGTGCGCTTGCCGGTGTACTCGTCCGGCGAGCGCACGTCGATCAGCGGCTGGCTGCCCAGAATGGCCAGCACGTCGTCCTTGAACGCCCGGATGGGCTCGTCGTTGCGCGCGACGACGGGGTAGCCGGTGGAGGTCTTGTCCGGGACGTCCAGGGTGGTGTCCCGGCGCTCGGCCAGCCACAGGTCACGCCCGCCGTTGAGCAGGCGCACGTCGGGGTGGCCGAACAGCGTGAAGACCCACAGCGCGTAGGCGGCCCACCAGTTGCTCTTGTCGCCGTAGATCACCACGGTGTCGTCGCGCGAGATGCCCTTGCGGTCCATCAATTCGGCGAACTGCTCGCCGTTGATGTAGTCGCGGACCGTCGGGTCGTTGAGGTCGGTGTGCCAGTCGACCTTGACCGCGCCGGGGATATGGCCGACGTCGTAGAGCAAGACGTCCTCGTCGGATTCGACGATCACCAGGCCGGGGGCGCCCATGGTTGGCGGACAGCCAGTCGGCGGTGACCAGCCGTTCGGGGTGGGCGTAGGCCGTCAGGGTCGGGCTCGGGTCGGGGGGTAATGCCACGAACCGAGCCTACCGTCAGGGCTGAACGCGGATGCCCGGAGTTGGCATGCCACGACACTTAAACGTCGGCGACGACACGCCGGGGCGGGCCGCCGTGGCTTAAGTTTCGCGGATCAGCCGGCAGCGTTGCCGGTGCTTGCCGCCCACACCGCGGTCACGGACAGCCCGACGCGGTCCAGCAGGCGTCGCAGCAGCGGCAGGCTCACGCCGATCACGTTCGACGGGTCGCCCTCGATCCCGTCGACGAACCAGCCGCCCAGCCCGTCGAGGGTGAACCCGCCGGCCACGTGCAGGGGCTCGCCGCTGGCGGCGTAAGCCCTCAGGTCCGAATCCGTGGGGATGGCGAAATGCACTGTGGTGCAAGCCGCTTCGACTTCGCGATGGGTGATCGCGCCATCACTCAGCCGCAGCAGGCAATGCCCGGTGTGAAGCCGGCCGGACCGGCCGCCCATGCGGCGCCACTGGGCCATCGCGGCCTCGGCCGAGCCGGGCTTGCCGCACAGCCCGCCGTCGAGGTAGAGCATCGAATCACAGCCAAGGACAACGCAATCGGCGGCGATGGCGCCGTCCAGCTCACCCGCCACGCGGTCGGCCTTGGCCGCCGCCAGCGCGCACACCACGTCAGCGGGCGCGGCGTCCGGCCCCAGCCCGGCGACGATGGCGTCTTCGTCCACGCCGGAAACCACGACCAGCGGATCGATGCCGGCCTGGCGCAGCACCTTCAGGCGGCCCGACGAGGCCGACCCGAGAACCAGGCGGGTCAATGCTTCATGTGCGTCATTTGCTGCATGGTGAGCCGCTGGAAGTTGGACATCGCGAAACGCAGCCGGTCCACCGGCAGACCCCAGCGGGTGCGCTCGGGCTCGGTGGGCTCGGGGACGCCGCCGCCGACGCCGCCGAGCACGGCGACCAGCGCGGCCAGCTCCTCGTCGGTGGGTCGACCCTTGAGGATCTGGATGTGTGGCTCGTGCGGCTGGTGCGCGGCTTCGGTTGTCTCAGAACCGTTTTCGTCGTTTCTGGGCCGAATTGCCGTCTCGTTCCCGTCACTCACTTCGCTCGTTCCGCTCCCTCGACTCACAGCGGGATGTTCCCGTGCTTCTTGGGGGGCAGGTGCGCGATCTTTCGTTCCAGCAGCCGCAGCGCGGTGCCGATGTAGCCGCGGGTGTGCGACGGCGGGATCACCGCGTCGACGTATCCCCGCTCGGCGGCGACGTACGGGTTGACCAGCGTGTCCTCGTACTCCTGCTGCAACTGCAGGCGCAGCTCGTCGACGTCCTTGCCCTCCTTGGCCGCCTCGGCCAGCTGCTTGCGGTAGACGAATCCGACGGCGCCGGAGGCGCCCATCACCGCGATCTGCGCGGTCGGCCAGGCGATGTTGACGTCGCAGCCCATGTCCTTGGAGCCCATGACGCAGTAGGCGCCGCCGTAGGCCTTGCGGGTGATGACGGTGATCTTCGGGACGGTGGCCTCGCCGTAGGCGAACAGCAGCTTGGCGCCGCGGCGGATGATGCCGTTGTACTCCTGGCCGGTGCCCGGCAGGAAGCCCGGGACGTCCACCAGCATGATGATCGGGATGTTGAAGCAGTCGCAGGTTCGCACGAACCGGGCCGCCTTCTCCGAGGCGTTGATGTCCAGGCAGCCGGCGAACTGCGTGGGCTGGTTGGCCACGATCCCGACCGGCCGGCCTTCGATGCGGCCGAATCCGACGATGATGTTGGTGGCGTAGCCGTTCTGGATCTCCAGGAACTCGTCTTCGTCGAGGATGCGGGTGATCACCTCGTGCATGTCGTACGGCTGGTTGGCCGAGTCCGGGATCAGCGTGTCCAGCTCGAGGTCCTCCTCGGTGAGGTTGTCCTCGATGGCACCCTCGGGGACGGCGCTCGGCGTAGCGGGGCGCGTCGGTGGCGTTGTTGGGCGGCAGGTAGCTCAGCAGGTCGCGCACCCAGTCGAAGGCGTCCTGCTCGCCGGAGGCGACGTAGTGCAAGGTGCCCGACTTGGCCATGTGGGTGTGGGCGCCGCCCAGTTCCTCCATCGTGACGTCCTCGCCGGTGACCGTCTTGATGACGTCCGGCCCGGTGATGAACATCTGGCTGGTCTGGTCGACCATCACCACGAAGTCGGTCAGGGCGGGGGAGTAGACGTGCCCACCGGCGGCGGCGCCCATGATCAGCGAGATCTGCGGGATGACGCCGGAGGCCAGGATGTTGTTCCGGAAAATCTTGCTGTACAGGCCGAGCGAGACGACGCCCTCCTGGATGCGCGCGCCGGCGCCGTCGTTGATGCCGATCAGCGGGCGGCCGGTCTTGATCGCCAGTTCCTGGACCTTGACGATCTTCTCGCCGTACACCTCGCCGAGGCTGCCGCCGAACACCGTGGCGTCCTGGCTGAAGATGCACACGTCGCGGCCGTCGATGGTGCCGTAGCCGGTGACCACGCCGTCGCCGAGCGGGCGGTTGTTCTCCAGGCCGAAGTTTTTGCTGCGGTGCCGCGCCAACGCGTCGAGTTCGACGAACGAGTCCTCGTCCAGCAGGGCGTAGATGCGCTCGCGGGCGGTCAGCTTGCCCTTGGCGTGCACCTTGTCGACGGCCTCTTCGCCCACCGGGTGCAGCGACTCTTCCCGGCGCTTGTGCAGCTCGGCCAGCTTGCCTGCGGTGGTGTGGATGTCGATGGTGTGCTCGGCGGCGGGCTCCGCGGTGTGGTCGGTAACGCTTGTCATGGGACTCGATGGTATCGGCCGCCGCCGCGGCGGAGTTTTAGGCTGGGCGGTGATGGACACCGATGAGCTCCGGGCACCGCTGGACCAGGCCGCGTTGCGTGCCGAACTGATCGGCACCGGACTCGGTTGGCGCCGGCTCGACGTCGTCGAACAAACCGGTTCCACGAACGCCGACCTGCTCGCGCAAGCCGCGTCGGGGACCGACGTGGCCGGGGCCGTGCTCATCGCCGAGCACCAGACCGCCGGCCGGGGGCGGCACGGCCGCGGTTGGTCGGCCACCCCGCGGGCCCAGATCACGATGTCGGTCGGCGTCAGCATCGTCGACGTGCCGACCGCCGGCTGGGGCTGGCTGCCCCTGGCCACCGGGGTGGCGGTGGTCGACACGGTGGCCCCGCTGCTCGAGGGGGTTCGGGTGGGTCTCAAGTGGCCCAACGACGTGCTGGCCGGTCCCCCCGATTCGCCCGGCAAGCTGGCGGGCATCCTGGCCGAGGTGGTGCGGCCGGTGGTGGTAATCGGCTTGGGGCTCAATGTCACTCAGGCGCCCGCGGTGATCGACGGTGGCGGGGCCACCTCGCTGCTCGACCTGGGCGTGCCGGCGCCCGACCGGACCCAGCTGGTGTGCGGGCTGTTGTCCGAGCTCGGACGGCGGATCGTGGCCTGGCGCGCCGCGCGCGGGGCCGACTGGGCGCTGGCGGCCGACTACCGGGCGCGCAGTCTCACCCTCGGCACCCGGGTGCGGGTCCACCTGCCCGGCGGCAAGGAAGTCGTCGGGGCCGCGAGCGCCATCGACGACCAGGGCAGATTGTGCTTGGAAACGGAAGGGGCAAGCGGGGCGGAAACCGTCGTGGTCTCGGCGGGCGACGTGGTGCATTTGCGCTAGTTATCCCTAACTTCGCGGCCCGGCGCAGCTAATGTCGGCGAGCATGAGCTATCCGGATAACGTCCTGGCCGCCGGCGAACAGGTCATCGTCCACCGCCACCCGCACTGGAAGCGTTTGATCTGGCCCATCGTGGCCCTGCTGCTGGCGACCGCGCTGGCGTCGTTCGGGTCCGGATACCTCAACTCGACGCATTGGGGGCAGCTGGCCAAGAACATCATCTACGGCGTCATCTGGGGAATCTGGCTGGTGATCGTCGGCTGGCTGACGCTGTGGCCGTTCCTGAGCTGGCTGACCACACATTTCGTCGTGACCAACCGGCGGGTGATGTTTCGGCACGGGGTGCTCACCCGCACCGGAATCGATATCCCGCTGGCGCGGATCAACAGCGTGGAATTCCGCGACCGGATCACCGAGCGGATGTTTCGCACCGGGACGCTGATTATCGAGTCGGCGTCACAAGATCCGCTGGAGTTCTACGACATTCCGCGCCTGCGCGAGGTGCACGCGCTGCTGTATCACGAAGTTTTCGACACCCTGGGTTCGGAGGAGTCGCCCAGCTGACCCGACCGGCCGGCCCGGTTACGCCAGGCGCGCAGCAGCGTGACGTTGCCGCCCTCGATCTCGTCCTCGAGCATCTCGGCGATACCGCCGGCGGTGAGGGCGGACTCCAGCGCCTTGTCGGGGTTGCGGGCGAACTCGTCGGGGAACACCCACCGCCGGAACGCCCAGAAGCGGAACGCCATCTGCAGCAGGTTGCCGATGATGTAGGCCGAGATGAAGTCGGCGATGTTTTCCACGGTCAGCGACACCATCGGCTCCCGCAGCTGCAACACGTAGCTGGAGAACCACAGCGGCGCCATGGAGAGCAGTACCCCCACGCCGCTGAACGCGAAGAACAGCAACGCCTCGTGGTGTCGTTCGCGGCCACCGCGATCGCGGAAGCTCCATTCCCGGTTCAACACGTAGGACGCGATGACCGCGACGATGCCGGCGATGACCTTGGCGGTGACCGGCTTGTAGTCGAGAATTGTCAGCTTCAGCGTGTAGAAAATCGCCGAGTCGATCACGAACGTGGAGCCGCCCACGATGGCGAATTTGATCAGTTCGTGGTGGCGCAGCAAATAGGGCTTAATAAACCCGGGCATACGCTCGATTGCGGCTTCGGCGAAGGGCACAAGTCGTCAGTGTACGGACGCATACAAAATCGACGCAAAATCGTACATAACGATTCGGCGTCACCGCCGGTCAACACGCCGTCCGCACCGTGACACCATGATGGCCGTGCCGAGTACACGCCCGCCGGGAGCCGCCCCGGCAGTAGCCCCGTTAGTCGCCATGGTCGGCGGCGGTCAACTGGCCCGGATGACCCACCAGGCCGCGATCGCCCTGGGGCAGACGCTGCGGGTGCTCGCCACCGCCGCCGATGAGCCGGCCGCGCAGGTCACGCCCGACGTCGTGATCGGTTCGCACACCGATCTGGAAGACCTGCGCCGCGTCGCGGCCGGAGCCCATGTGCTGACGTTCGACCACGAGCACGTGCCGACCGAGCTGCTCGACAAGCTGGTCGCCGAAGGCGTCAACGTCGCGCCGCCGCCGCAGGCGCTGGTGCACGCCCGGGACAAGCTCGTCATGCGCAGGCGGCTGGAGGCGTTGGGCGCCCCGGTGCCTCGCTATGCGAGCATCGAAAACCTCGATGAGCTGGACGCCTTCGCCGCGGGGGTGCGCGCCCCGCTGGTGGTCAAGGCGATCCGCGGCGGCTACGACGGCCGGGGGGTCCAGATGGCCGGCGACGCCGCGCAGGCCCGGCGGATCGCCGGCGACTACCTGGCCCAAGGGGTGGGCGTGCTGGTCGAGGAGCGCGTGCGGCTGCGCCGCGAATTGTCGGCGCTGGTGGCGCGCTCACCGTTCGGCCAGGGCGCGGCGTGGCCGGTCGTCGAGACGGTGCAGCGAGACGGGATCTGCGTGCAGGTGATCGCGCCCGCCCCCGAGCTGCCCGGCGAGCTGGCCGCCGCCGCCCAGCAACTGGCGTTGCGCTTGGCCGCCGAGCTGGGCGTCGTCGGGGTGTTCGCGGTCGAGCTGTTTGAGACCACCGACGGCACGCTGCTCGTCAACGAGCTCGCGATGCGGCCGCACAACTCCGGGCACTGGACCATGGACGGGGCCCGCACCGACCAGTTCGAACAGCACCTGCGCGCGGTGCTGGACTATCCGCTCGGCGATACCGACGCCATCGCACCCGTGACGGTGATGGCCAACATCCTGGGCGCCCGGCAGCGCCCCGCCATGACCGTCGACGAGCGGTTGCACCACCTGTTCGCGCGGATGCCCGACGCCCGGGTTCACCTCTATGGCAAGGCGGAACGACCCGGTCGCAAGGTCGGCCACGTCAATTTCCTCGGCACCGATATGGCGGAGGTGGCCGCGTTGCGGGAGCGCGCCGAGCTGGCGGCACACTGGTTGTCACACGCGCAGTGGACGGACGGATGGGATCCGCATGAGTAACCAACCCAGGGTCGGGGTGATCATGGGCAGCGACAGCGACTGGTCGGTGATGGCCGACGCCGCGGCCGCGCTGGCCGAGTTCGACATACCCGCCGAGGTTCGGGTGGTTTCGGCGCATCGGACGCCCCAGGCGATGTTCGACTACGCGCGCGGGGCCGCCGACCGGGGCATCGAGGTGATCATCGCCGGCGCCGGCGGCGCCGCCCACCTGCCCGGGATGGTCGCGTCCGCGACGACGCTGCCGGTGATCGGGGTGCCGGTGCCGCTGGCGCGGCTGGACGGCCTCGACTCGTTGCTGTCGATCGTGCAGATGCCGGCGGGCGTCCCGGTGGCCACGGTCTCGATCGGCGGCGCCCGCAACGCTGGCCTGCTCGCCGTGCGCATTCTCGGGTCGTCCGACCCGGCGCTGCGGGCCCGAATCCTCGCGTTCCAAGACCAGTTGGCCGAGAGCGTGCGGGCCAAGGATGCGGCGCTGCAGCGGCTGCACGGTAAAGTTACCGGTGAGTAGCAGGGAGGCTGACATGGCTGGCTGGGCCGGAAACCCCACCTTTGATCTGTTCCAATTGCCCGAGGAACACCAGGAATTGCGGGCGGCGATTCGGGCGCTGGCGGAGAAGGAGATCGCTCCGCACGCCGCCGACGTGGATGAGAATTCGCGGTTCCCGCAGGAGGCGCTGGACGCGCTGAATGCCTCCGGGTTCAACGCGGTGCACGTGCCCGAGGAGTACGGCGGCCAGGGGGCCGATTCCGTGGCGGCGTGCATCGTGATCGAGGAAGTCGCCCGCGTCGACGCTTCGGCGTCGCTGATTCCCGCGGTGAACAAGCTGGGCACGATGGGGCTGATCCTGCGGGGTTCCGACGAGCTGAAGAAGCAGGTGTTGCCGTCGATCGCCGACGGCACCGCGATGGCGTCCTACGCGCTGAGCGAGCGGGAAGCCGGCAGCGATGCGGCCTCGATGCGGACCCGGGCCAAGGCCGACGGGGACGACTGGATTCTCAACGGCGCCAAATGCTGGATCACCAACGGCGGCAAGTCGAGCTGGTACACCGTCATGGCGGTCACCGACCCGGACAAGGGCTCAAACGGCATCTCGTCGTTCATGGTGCACCAGGACGACGAGGGGTTCACCGTCGGTCCCAAGGAGCGCAAGCTCGGCATCAAGGGCTCTCCGACCACCGAGCTGTACTTCGAGAACTGCCGCATCCCGGGCGACCGGATCATCGGCGAGCCGGGTACCGGCTTCAAGACCGCGCTGGCGACGCTGGACCACACCCGGCCCACGATCGGCGCCCAGGCGGTCGGCATCGCCCAGGGTGCGCTGGACGCAGCCATCGCATACACCAAGGACCGCAAGCAGTTCGGCCGGCCGGTCAGCGACAACCAGGGCGTGCAGTTCATGCTCGCCGACATGGCGATGAAGGTGGAAGCCGCGCGGCTGATGGTGTACCACGCGGCGGCCCGCGCGGAACGCGGCGAACCCAACCTGGGCTTCATCTCTGCGGCGTCCAAGTGCTGGGCCTCCGACGTCGCGATGGAGGTGACCACCGACGCGGTGCAGCTCTTCGGCGGCGCCGGCTACACCGTCGACTTCCCGGTCGAGCGGATGATGCGCGACGCCAAGATCACCCAGATCTACGAGGGCACGAATCAGATTCAGCGCGTGGTCATGTCGCGGGCGCTGCTGCGCTGAGCGCACCGCTAGGATCTCTCAGGGCAAACCATTCGGGGTGGTAAGGCCACACGTAAAGTCAACGCTGAGCAAGGGGTTTACCGCGGCCGAGGGGGTCTTCAGTGCAGAACGCGACTTGCTCTGCGCGCCCGTGGACGACCGGGGATTGATGCCCGTGCGCGCCCCCGAGCCCGAGCCCGAGAAGGACGCGGACGCGCGACGCCCAGCCGCTTTGGAAGGAGCGCATGAATGACATCGGCCGGTAGAGCGATCGACATCCTTCTCGTCGAGGACGACCCGGGAGACGAGCTCATCACGCGAGAAGCGTTCGAGCACAACAAACTCAAGAACCGGCTCCACGTCGCTCACGACGGAGAGGAAGGCCTGGACTACCTCTACCGGCGCGGTAAGTTCCAGGATGCGCCGCGGCCCGACCTCATCCTGCTGGACCTGAACCTGCCGAAATACGACGGCCGCCAACTGTTGGAGAAGGTCAAGTCGGACCCGGACCTGGCCCGCATCCCGGTCGTCGTGCTCACCACCTCCTCGGCGGAGGAGGACATCCTGCGCAGCTACAAGCTGCACGCCAACGCCTATGTCACCAAGCCGGTCGACCTGGACCAGTTCATGAAGGCGGTCCGGCAGATCGACGAGTTCTTCGTCCAGGTGGTGCGTCTGCCCAGCCAGTGACGGCGGCCGCCTATGGCGCCGTTTGCGGCGCGGCGAGCAACTCGTCGTTGTGCTGGCCCGGCGCGGGCGGGGGATCGGTGACCACCGCGTCGAAGCTCGAGTAGCGCGCGGGCATGCGGACCACCGTGATGGCCCCCATCTCCGGGTCGCCGCCGCCCAGCTGCAAGGCCAGCTCGTTCTCCGCGAACAGCGGGGTGTCCACCACCTGCTTCCAGGTGTAAGCCAGGCAGGCCATCAGACCGCCTTCTTGAAGCAGCTCAACCCATTCGGCCGCGGTCTTGGCGGCCAGCGCCGACTCGAGTTCCTCGGTCAATTCGGGGTAATTCATTGCGCGCGAACGCTGGTCGATGAATCGCTCGTCCTCCAGCAGGTCCGGCCGGCCGATGATCTGGCACAGCTTCGCCCAGTGCTTGGGCACATAGGCGCTGATCACCAGGTACCCGTCGGCCGCCTTGAACGCGTCCGATGGTTGGGTGGCGAAGCCGACTCCCTTGCGCTTCTTGGCTTTTGGCTCCGAGTCCGCTTTCGGCTTGGGCGCCTCGCTCGGCTTGTTCAGATGGATCGTGAGCTGGCTGGCCTGCAGCCCGACCGCGACGTCGTACATGGCGACCCGCACCACGTCGGCCACCCCATGGCGCTCCCGGTTGAGCAGCGCGGCCAGCACCGCCTGGGCCAGCACGTGGCCGCTGGCGGCGTCGACCAGCTGGAAGGGAATGATCTGCGGTTTGCCGGTCGGCGTCGGCATGCCGGTGGTCATGCCCGACTCGGCCGCGACCATCAGATCGACGCCCGGCCTGCTGCCGTGCGGGCCGTTGCCGCCGTAGGCGGACAGCCGCGCGTAGATGAGCCTGGGGTTGCGGGAGCGCAAGTCGTCGGGGCCAAGGCCCATCCGTTCCATCACGCCGGGGCGAAACCCCTCCAGGACGACGTCGGCGGTGTCGACCAGCCGCAGGATCTGCTGCTTGGCCTCGTCGTCCGTGAGGTCCACCGCCACCGACTTCTTGCCCCGGTTGTGGGGCAGAAACAGCGTGGGCAGCGGCGGGCGCCCGGGCAGGACCGCGATGATCTGCCGGGCCGCCTCACCAAGGGGCGCCTCGACCTTGATCACCTCGGCACCCAGATCGGCCAGCACCTGCCCGGCCAGCGGTCCGGCGATGTTCTGGGTGAAATCGAGTACCCGGAATCCGTCAAGTGGCTTGGCGGGCGTGCTGTTTGCCATGGGTGGCCTTCCGTCAACGGGCCGTGTGCAACGCCGTGTGCAACACCGCGGTGCAGTAGTAGTTCTGGGCGAACGGCGCACCGGGGTCGGTGCGCTGCAAAGGTAACCCGTTGTCGGCCAACAACTGATTCAGGGGTGTGCGAACCGGGCGCCAGCCGTGCCGCTCCAGGTAGGTCGCCGCGTCGTTGCGCTCGCCCGGGAAGCCCAGGTCGCCGAGCGCGACGTCCAGGCCGTTGTCCCGCCACTTCTGGCTGGCGGCGTTCAGAGCCTCCCCGTTGTCGCCGGAGTTGATGAAGACCTCGGCCACCAGCCGGCTACCGTCGGCGCTGAGCGCGGTGATGTCGTCGAGCAGCCGGTCCTGCGCCTCGGGCGGCAGGAAGCCGAGCAGGCCCTCGGCGGCCCAGGCGGCGGGCCGACCGGTGTCGAAACCGGCCCGGCGTAGCGCCGACGGCCAATCGTGGCGCAGGTCGATCGGGACGGCCCGGACCTCGGCGGTGGGCTCGGCGCCGAGCTCGGCGATGGTGGCGGTCTTGAATTCGATGACTTGCGGCTGGTCGATCTCGAACACCGTGGTGCCCGCCGCCCAGGGCAGCCGGTACGCGCGCGCGTCCAGGCCGGAGGCCAGGATGACCACCTGGCGGATGGCTGGGTCTTTTTGGGCGCCCGCCTCGGCGAAAAACGCGTCGATGTAGGGCGTGCGGGCGGCCAGCATGTCGGTCATGCGCTGCATGCCCCACGGGGCGCCGGGCTCGTCGACGTCGGCGGAGTCGAGTTCGCCGTTGGCCCACCGGGTGAAGAAGTCGACGCCGACGGCCCGCACCAGCGGCTCGGCGAACCGGTCGTCGATCAGCGCGTCGCGGGTGGCCCGGGCCCGCCCGGCCGCCACCATGGTGGCGGTGGCCCCCACGCTGGTGGCCAGGTCCCAGCTGTCGTTGTCGGTGCGCGTCATCGGCAATGCCCCTTCCGTCTAGTCGTTAGCCAGAATAACGATGGTGACCAAAGGCCCCTCCCGGTACTGGCGTTGCGCCCTTATCCGGGGCCGGGCCGGGCGGCAGCATCGACGTGTGCAGACGGTGGGACTTCTCGGGCCCGCGAATTTGGAAGCCCGGTCGCTGCTTCTCTATGCCCGGGCCGGGGGATTGCGGTGGGTTCCCCCCGGACGGATCTTTCCGGTGCTGCGCGCCCTCGACCGCTACGGCCTGCTCGGGGCGGCGACGGCCATCGCCGCCGGGCGAGACCGCGACGGGGTTGCGCTGATCGACGAGCGCGGCCCCCTGACGTTCGGTGAGCTGGACGAGCGGACCAACGCGTTGGGCAACGAGTGGCGGCGGCGCGGGCTCGGCCCGGGCAACGGCGTGGCGATCCTGGTGGGCAACCACCGGGGCTTTCTGGAAGCGGCAGCATCCCGACATCCTCGAAGCCGCGGTCGTCGGCGTCGACGATGACGAGTTCGGGCAGCGGTTGCGCGCCTACGTCGTGGTCCGGCCGGGCGCGGCGCTGACCGAACGCGATGTCCAGGATTACGTCCGAAGTCGGTTGGCGCGCTTCAAGGTTCCGCGGGATGTCTGCTTCGTCGACGCACTGCCCCGCAACGCTGGCGGCAAGGTACTCAAGCGGGTGCTGACCAATCAGGTTTGACACGGTTGTGTTACCACCGGGTGTCTAGGCAGGCGAACGCGCGCGATCGCCGCTAGCCTCGCGCGAATGACCACTTCCTCTGTCCTCGCCGATGAATGCACCGTCGCCGCGACGCGAGACGCCGGGTGGCGGCGCGACGCCGAGTGGGCGCGGCGCCTGGCTTGGATCAGCCTGGCCGCGGTGCTCGTCGAGGGCGGTATCGGCCTGTGGCAGGGACTGGCGGTCGGGTCCGTGGCGCTGACCGGGTGGGCCCTTGGCGGGGTGTCGGAGGCCCTCGCCAGCGCGATGGTGGTGTGGCGGTTCAGCGGGTCGCGGACCTTCTCCCACCACGCCGAGCGGCGCGCACAACGCGGTGTCGCGGTGTCGTTCTGGCTGACCGCGCCCTACATCGCCGCAGAATCGATTCGCGAGCTGACCGGTGAATGCCATGCCGAGGCCTCGGTGGTCGGCCTGGTACTGACGGCGGCCGGATTGCTGCTGATGCCGATGCTCGGCCGGGCCAACCGCCAGCTGGGAGTGCGGCTGGATTCGGGAGCCACCGAGGCCGAAGGAATCCAGAACTACCTGTGCGCCGCCCAGGCGGCCGGGGTGTTCGTCGGGCTGGCCGCGACAGCGCTGTGGTCGGGCGGATGGTGGATCGACCCGGCGGTCGGACTCGGAATCGCCGGCGTCGCGGCCTGGCAGGGCGTCCGGGCGTGGCGCGGCTACGACTGCGGCTGCTGATGCGCCTGTTCAGTCCAGCCGGTAGCGGATCAGCCGGGAGCTGTTGGTCACCACCGCGACGGAGGATGCGTTGTGCAGGATCGCGGCCAGCACGGGGGACAGCGCGCCGCCCGCGCCGATGATGAGCCCGGCGGCGTTGACCGCGATGGACATGCCGTAGTTCTCCCGGATGACGTCCACGGCGCGGGCGCCCAGGTCCCGCACGTCGAGGAGGCGATGCAGGTCATCGTTGGCCAGCGCCACGTCGGCCGTCTCGACCGCGACGTCGGTTCCGGCCAGGCCCATGGCGATCCCGATGTCGGCGGCGGCCAGCGCCGGGGCGTCGTTGATGCCGTCGCCGACCATGCCGACCACGTAGCCGTCTTTCTGCAGCCGGCGCACCACCTCGAGCTTGTCCTCCGGCATCACCTCGGCGCGCCACTCGTCGATCCCCAGCTCCTCGGCGACGACCTGGGCGATGTCCGGATGGTCGCCGGTGAGCATGACGACACGGCGAATCCCGTTGTCCCGCAACTTCCCCAGCACTTCGACCGCCTCGGGTCGCACCTCGTCGCGCAGGCTGATCAACCCCACCAGCGTGCCGTCGACCGCGAGCAACAGCGGGGTCTCGGCCTGGTGCCGCAGCCTGTCCACCCACTCCGACGCCTTCTTCGACACCCGCACCTTTTCGGCGCGCAGCAGCCCGGGGCTGCCGAGCAGCAGGGTGCGGCCGTCGGCCCAGGTGCGCATGCCCAGGCCCACCAGGACCTCGCACTCCTCGTGCGGCGGAATGGTGATGTGGCGCTCCTCGGTCGAGCGGATCACCGCCTCGGCCAGCGGATGGCGGGAGTGGATCTCCGAGCTTGCCGCGTACGCCAATACCTGCTCGGGCTCCCAATCCTTATGCAGGGCAATGATATTGGTGACCACCGGGCGGCCGACGGTCAGCGTCCCGGTCTTGTCGAACACGATCGCGTCCACCCGGCCGGCCTGTTCGAGGTGGGATCCGCCCTTGATCAGAATGCCGCGGCGCGCGCCGTTGCCGATCGCGGCGCTGATCGCGGTCGGGGTGGACAGGCCCACCGCGCAGGGGCACGCGATCAACAGCATGGTCATCGCGCGGCGCACGTCCCCGGTGATCGCCAGGGTGACGGCGGAGACGATGAACGAGGTGGGAACGAAACGGCGGGAGAAGTTTTCGC
The DNA here is from genome assembly GCA_963850895.1 of uncultured Actinomycetota bacterium. Taxonomy (GTDB): domain Bacteria; phylum Actinomycetota; class Actinomycetes; order Mycobacteriales; family Mycobacteriaceae; genus Mycobacterium. Next base: position 693,768 of record CAWKNK010000027.1, read on the forward strand.
CGACCGTCTGGATGGGCGCCCGGTCGTGTTGGGCCTCCTCGACCCGGCTGATGATGCGCCCGATCGCGGTCTGCTTGCCGACGGCCTGGGCCCGCACCACCAGGCGTCCGCGCACCACGACCGACCCGGCGTGCACGTGGGCACCGACCACGACGCTCACGGGCAGGGTCTCGCCGGTGATCGCGGACTGGTTGACGATCGCCTCGCCGTCGATGACCTCGCCGTCCACCGGTATCGCGACGTGGTCGTGAATGACCACGTCATCGCCGATCTGCACGCTGTCGATGGGCACCTGAATCTCGGTCCCGGGGCCCTCGGTCAGCCGGATCCATGCCGTGTCCTGGCTGCCGCGCAGCAGCTCCGAGATGGCCCGCCGGGTCCGGCGCAGGGTGAGGTCTTGCAGGTATTCGCCGATGTTGAGCAGCCACAGCACGGTGAGCGCCACCACGTTCTCGCGCAACACCAGGCTGGCCACCGTCGCCGCCGACACCAGGGCATCGGTACCGGCCCGGCCGGAGCGCAACGAGCGCAGCGCGCCGCGCAGGAACGGGTAGCCGGTAAAGACGGTGACGCCGGTGGCCAGTACCCGGCCGTTCGGGCCGAGCAGCGGCGGCCGGGCGAACACGTAGCGGCGCACGCCGAGCATCCCCAGCGCCGCCCCGCCGATGACCATCCGCAGCACGTCGGTGTTGCGGATCTCCGACGAATGGGGTGCGCGCGCCGGGATCAGCTCGGCGGCGACTTGTGCGGCGGAGCTGATCGCGGACAGCACCGCGGAGCGGTCGCAGCGCCGGGGCGAATACCAGACGACGACGGATCCGGTGCGCGGGTAGGCGTGCACCACGCGCACGCCGTCCTGCTTGGCGACGGCCTCCTCGACCGCCACCGCGCGCCGGGAGTCGCACCGGACCCACTCGACGGAAACCCGCATGCGCCCGGCAGCGTCGGAAACAATCCGCAGCGCTGGGTCTTTCGTGATGATGTCGGGGAGCGCGGCCGCGGCGACGGACATGCTCGCGCGATCAGTGCTCGTGCTGGTGGACGTCGGCGACCGACGGTGTGGGCGCTTCCTCGCCGATGCGTTCGCGGGCTTCGGCCATCACGTCGGCGATCTTCAGCCGCGCCGACTCGGCGGCCTCCTCGGCCTTGCGCGTCCCGCGCAGCCCCAGCTCAGCCGCCGACACCGCCGTCTCGTGCAGCGGCGCCCTGGCCACGGCCTTGCGCACCACCTCATAGGCCGTCACCCCGACCAGGCCGGTGACCACCGTCGATGCGGCTTTTGCCAAGAGCGCGTACCCCGCCATTGCCTGGACCTCCCTGTCGTCGCGGCGTCAGCTGATGCTCGCTCGACGTTAACATCGAAATATAGCGATATCAATATGAATTGGGCTGGCCTACAGCACCCGGGTGACCTTTTCGGTCTCGATCCTGCGCTCCAGCGCCGACGGGTCGGGATTGGCCACCTGTACCAGCGACGCGCCGACGGCCAGGACCGCCAGCAGGCCGTCCACGAGTTCGCCGGGTACCGACCACGGGGCGGTGGAAAGGACCCGATCCGTGGCGGTCAATTCCCTTGCGGCGGCCGAGCTTTGGCAATCGGCCAAAACCTCGTCGACCGATCGTCCGGCGAGCGCCGGACCCGGATGGCGTTCGGCAACGATCTGGTCGCCGTGCACCCGGACCGCGGTGGCGTAGTCGGTGACGCCGATCGGCAGGTCGGGCGCCGGGCGGCCGAACGGATCCAGCGACAGCACCGCCACCTCGCCGGCGGCGGTCTCGTCGGCCTCGTCGAGCCGTTCGGCGGTGCACAGCGCGATATCAATTGGCGGGTCGGCCGGGCCCGCGAGCACCACCTCGGCGCCGATCCACCACACGCCGAACAACACCGCCGCGGTCTGCCAGTGCGCCGGCAGCAGCATCGCGACCCGGCTGGCCGGCCCGGCGCCCAGCTCGTCGCGTAACAGGTTGCCGGTCTTGGCCGCCCAGTTGGCCAGCGTCACCGCGGACAACTCGATGCGCTCGCCGGTCGCGTCGTCGTAGTAGGTGATGCGCGGGCCGACCGGGTCGGCCCGCAGCATCGGATCGAGGATGCGCGCCGGAGAGCGTGCTCAGTTGACGCACTCGGGCTTGTCGGAACCGGCGGTCAGGATCGGCGACGGCGCCGGGACGTTCGGGTCGGGCGCCACCGAACCGACGTTGGACACCCGTGCGGGCATCACCGACCCGGTACCGGAAAGTCCCGAGCCGGGGCCGGTGTAGTCGTTGCCCAGCACCACCCGGACCGAGTCCCGGCGCGACCGATGAATCGGCGACCACCGGCAACCCGCCCAGCTCCTTGGACGACCTCCTGGGCGCCCAGGTCGTCGCTCTTGGCGGCCCGCACCTGGCTGCCCTTGACGTGGCCGCCGTCGTTGTTGCCGACCGTGCCTGCGCGCAAATCCCTTGGCGCTCAACACTTCTGACACGCGCCGATGCCAGGCCGTTGATGTCGGTGTCGTTGACGACGCTGGCGGTGGTCTTCGCCGGGGTGTAGGCGATCTCCTCGGTCTTGCCCTGCGTCCTGGTCGTGCAGCAGGCCCGCCGACCCAGTCCTGGACCTGATGCGGGTCCACCCGGACCACGCTCTGCATGCCGTCGTCGCTCCAGCCGGCGCCGTCGAGCACCGGAATGGTGGCGAACGCGACGTTGCCGCCGGCCAGCTTCTGCAGCTGCTGGACGAAATCCATGACGTCCCAACCCGAGGAGATCACCACCGAGCGCTGGACGGCGGCCTCCAGCCGGTCTCAGCGTGGTGGGGCTGGACAGCGTCTTGCCGGAGATGACGTGGTGGGCCAGCGAGGCCATCACCACCTGCTGGCGCACCACCCGGTCCAGGTCGCCGCGCGGCAGGTCGTGGCGCTGGCGGACGAAGCTGAGCGCCTGCGGGCCGTCGAGCTTCTGCGGGCCGGCCGGGAAGTCGGCGCCCGAAAGCGGTTCGAACACCGGTTCTTTGAGGCAGACGTCGACGCCGCCGAGCGCGTCGGTGATCAACGAGAAACCCAGCAGCCCGATCTCGGCGTAGTGGTCGACGGTGACGCCGGTGAGGTCGGCGACGGTCTTGATCAGCGCCTCGCGCCCGGCCTCGGTGCCCTGCGCCTCGGCGTCCTCGGCCGAGTCGCCGGCCTTGACCAGGCTGGCTGCGCTTGGCCTCCTGGTCTGGCCGTAGACGCCGTTGATCTTCGTCTTGCCCAGGCCGGGCGCCGCGACATAGGAGTCGCGGGGAATCGAGATCGCGGTCGCCGACTTCCCGTTGTTGGGGATCCGCACCAGGATGATCGTGTCGGTGTTGGTCGCTTCCTCGTCGCCGGCCTGCAGCGCGGCCAGTTCCTCGGCGGACAGCGGGTTGCCGTGCGCGTCGGTGCGGCTGTCGAGGCCGACCAGCAGGATGTCGATCGCGCCGTCGTCGCCGCCCTTGCCGAGCGACGGTGCGGACATGTGGAAGATGCCGTCCTCGAAGGAGCGGACGTTGCTCCACGCCAGCCCGGTGCCGAGGACGATCGCGACGCGTCAGCGCAGTGGCAATCACACGAACCACACGTTGCACAGGCATCCCACTAGGTTACTTGTGGCACAGCACGCTTCGCGGGTAGTGACCACACGCGCGCCCCGGGCGTGGCCCGAGCTTTCCGGCGCATGCCAGACTCGAGCCATGTCGAGCAGGATCGTGATCACCGGTGCCGGCGGGCAGCTGGGCGGCTATTTGCGCTCGTAGGCAGCCAGTCAGGGCCGCGACGTGCTGGCGCTGACGTCGTCGCAGTGGGACATCACCGACCCCGCCGCCGCCGAGCGGATCGTCCAGCGCGGCGACGTGGTGATCAATTGCGCGGCCTACACCAACGTCGACGCCGCCGAGAGCGACGAGGCCGGCGCCTACGCCGTCAACGCCGCCGGCCCCGAAAACATCGCCCGGGCCTGCGCCCGCGCCGGCGCCCGGCTGATCCACGTCTCCACCGACTACGTGTTCAACGGCGACTTCGGCGGCGCGGCGCCCCGGCCCTACGAGCCCGACGACGAAACCGCCCCGCAGGGCGTGTACGCCCGCAGCAAGCTCGCCGGCGAGCGGGCCGTGCTGGCGGCGCTGCCCGAGGCCGTCATCGTCCGGACCGCCTGGGTCTACACCGGCGGCGACGGCAAGGACTTCGTCGCCGTCATGCGCCGGCTGGCCGCCGGGGACGGCCCGGTCGACGTCGTCGACGACCAGATCGGGTCGCCGACCTACGTCGGCGACCTGGCGGCCGCGCTGCTGCAGGTCGCCGACGACCGCGTACCCGGGCCGATCCTGCACGCCGCCAACGAGGGCGCGGTGTCCCGCTTCGAGCAGGCCCGCGCGGTGTTCGAGGAATGCGGCGCCGACCCGGCGCGGGTGCGGCCGGTCAGCACCGCGCAAGTTTCCCCGCCCGGCGCCGCGGCCGAGCATACTCCGCGCTGTCGGGCCGGCAGTCCGCCGCGGCGGGCCTGACGCCGCTACGGCCCTGGCGCCCTGCGCTGGTCGCCGCGCTGGCGGCCTCGAAGACCAACGCGGCGAACAACGTCGCGACCGATCGACCGTTACCCTCTACGCGTGACTGACGTCCTGCCGGTCGTGACGGTGACCTACTCACCGGGCCCACACCTCGAGCGATTCCTGGCCTCGTTGTCGCTGGCCACCGAGCGCGCCGGTCTGCGTGCTGATGGCCGACAACGGCTCCACCGACGGAACCCCGCAGGCCGCCGTCGAGCGCTACCCGAACGTGCGGCTGTTGCACACCGGGGCCAACCTCGGGTACGGCACCGCGGTCAATCGCGCGGTCGCGCAGCTCGCCGAGACGCCGGAGGTCGACGACGACTGGGTGATCGTGGCCAACCCGGACGTGCAGTGGGGCCCGGGCAGCATCGACGCGCTGCTGGACGCCGCCGCCCGCTGGCCGCGCGCCGGCGCCCTGGGCCCGCTGATCCGCGACCCCGACGGCTCGGTGTACCCGTCGGCGCGCCACCTGCCCAGCCTGGTCCGCGGCGGCATGCACGCGGTGGTCGGCCCGATCTGGAAGCGCAATCCGTGGACGGCGGCCTACCGCCAGGAGCGGCTGGAGCCCAGCGAGCGCCCGGTGGGCTGGCTGTCGGGGTCGTGCCTGCTGGTGCGCCGGTCGGCCTTCGACCAGGTCGGCGGGTTCGACGAGCGCTACTTCATGTATATGGAAGACGTCGACCTCGGCGACCGGCTCGGCCGGGCCGGCTGGCTGAGCGTTTACGTGCCGTCGGCGGAGGTGCTGCACCACAAGGGCCACTCCACCGGGCGCGATCCGGCGAGCAACCTGGCGGCGCACCACAAGAGCACCTACATGTTCCTGGCCGACCGGCATTCTGGTTGGTGGCGGGCGCCGCTGCGCTGGACGCTGCGGGCCTCGCTGGCGGTGCGTTCGCGCCTGATGGTGCGCGGCGCGCTGCGCAGTCGGAGACTGGCGGCAGAAGGGCGGCGCTGAATGGCTAACCCGCCAGGTCGATGCGGTGATCCTGGTCGGCGGCAAGGGCACCCGGCTGCGGCCGCTGACGCTGTCGGCGCCCAAGCCCATGCTGCCCACCGCCGGGCTGCCGTTCCTGACCCACTTGCTGTCGCGGATCGCCGCGGCGGGCATCGAGCACGTCATCCTGGGCACCTCGTATCAGGCCGCGGTGTTCGAGGCGGAGTTCGGCGACGGGTCCAAGCTGGGCCTGCAGATCGAATACGTCACCGAGGAGCGGCCCGCTGGGAACCGGCGGCGGCATCGCCAACGTCGCCGACCAAGCTGCGCCACGACACCGTGATGGTGTTCAACGGCGACGTGCTCTCCGGCGTCCGACCTGCGGTCAGATGCTGGACTTCCACCAGGCTCAGCAGTCCGACGTCACCCTGCACCTGGTGCGGGTGGGCGACCCGCGGGCCTACGGCTGCGTGCCCACCGACGAAAACGGCCGGGTCACCGCCTTCCTGGAGAAGACGCAGGATCCGCCCACCGACCAGATCAACGCCGGCTGCTATGTCTTCGAACGCGAGCATCATCGACCGGATTCCGCGGGGCCGCGAGGTGTCGGTCGAACGCGAGGTGTTCCCGGCCCTGCTCTCCGACCGGACGTCAAGGTGTGCGGCTACGTCGACGCCACCTACTGGCGCGACATGGGCACCCCGGAAGACTTCGTGCGCGGATCGGCGGATCTGGTGCGCGGGATCGCGCCGTCGCCGGCCCTGCACGGCCACCGCGGCGAGCAGCTGGTGCACGACGGCGCGGCGGTGTCGCCGGGCGCGGTGCTGATCGGCGGCACGGTCGTCGGGCGGGGCGCCGAGATCGGCCCGGGCGTCCGGCTGGACGGCGCGGTGATCTTCGACGGCGTCAAGGTCGAGGCCGGCAGCGTGATCGAGCGCTCGATCATCGGCTTCGGTGCCCGCATCGGCCCGCGGGCGCTGATCCGCGACGGCGTCATCGGCGACGGCGCCGACATCGGTGCGCGCTGCGAGCTGCTGCGCGGCGCCCGGGTGTGGCCCGGCGTCTCGATTCCCGACGGCGGGATCCGCTACTCGTCCGACGTCTAGGTCTTGCGCCGAGCGTGACGCTAGCCGCACGCTCGATGGCCGAGTCCGTGAAGCTGCAGCTCGCACGGCTACGGCGCAGTGCCCGGCGCGACCAGGTAGGCCAGCGCGTGGTCGGTGCCGTCCGGCAACGCGTCGGCCGGCCACCACCGCAAGTCCTCCGACTCGTCGCTGATGGCGATCTGCGCGCCGGCCGGCGCGTGCGCCACGAACTGCAGATCCAGGTGGCGGGTCGGCACGCCCAGCGAGCAGGTGACCGGGTGGACATGCACGGCGGCCAGGTCGGGCTCGATGCGCAGACCGTCGACGCCGGACTCCTCGGTGGCCTCGCGCAGCGCCGCGGCGACGATGTCGGCGTCGTCATCGTCGCAGTGCCCGCCCAGCTGCACCCAGCGGCCCAGGCCGCGGATGCAAGGTCAGCAGCACCTGGCTGCCGGTGTCGTCGAGCACCAGCGCCGACGCGGTGACATGGCCCGGCACGCACTCGCGGCGGCAGGCGTCGGTACGGGCCGTGCACGAAGGCCAGCACGGCGTGCCGCAGCGAATCCTGGGCCGGGTCGGGGGCCTGCCAGTCGGTGAGGATCGAGATCGCCGACTCCCGGACGCTCACCGGGACCCCCGCCGTTTCCGGCGATCCCGAAGCGAGACCCAGGCGGCGCGGCATTCGCGCCACCACCTCGGTCCGAGAAGCCCAGTCCGTCGATCAGAACATGGCGGTCGACGAGGTCGAGCGCCTTCTCGATCTCGTTGGCCTTCAATAACAGATCGACGTCGCAGGCAAGTTCGGCGCCGGCATGCGCCGGTGCGGGAATGGGTAGCTGCTCGGCTTCGCGGGGTTCCAGCTCCAAGATGCCCCCGCCGTAACTACGCCCGATGATCTCGGCGAAGGCGAATGTCACGCTGTTGTGGAACACCGCGGCCAGTGCGGTCGGGTCGACACCGGCGCGCGAGCCGGACCCGGTGCACCGTGTCCGTGCTCGTCGCCGCGGCGGCGTTGACGGTCAGCCGCGGCGCCAGGTGGATCTGGCGCAACATGAACAGGTCCGGGAATCCACAGCGACGGCGTGCTCCACCACGGCTTGCGGATCGAGCACTTGTAGCCCCGGTGGGACGCCGGCGGCCTCACCGGCGTCGATGTGCGCGACCAGAGCGGGATCGGTCGGGTCGCGCGGCGCGTTGAGCAGCCAGCTCCGGTGCCCGGCGGCGACATCGCCTGCCCGGCAGTCGCGTGTCGTAGACCAGGCCGGACAGTTGGGCGCTGCGCGAGACGAGCGGGACGCAGTGTGGCATCAGCCCGAGTTCGCGGGCCTGCGCATCGGTGAAGGTGAAGAAGCTGTTGCGGCCCGTCACGATGCCCACGTCCACGTCGGCGATCGACCCGAGCCGGGTCATGGCCGTTGACCCCTTGAGCGTTCGCAGCAGCTGGATCGCGCCGGGGTCCAGGAAGTACTTGGTCCACTTCTCGTTTTCGTGCAGCAGCGCAGGAGCGGACTCGACGTCCAGGTCCGACCTGCGGCGAGTGAATCGGCGTCGGTGAGGTGGACCGTGCGTACTGCGCGCGGGCCTTGCGCCGGCGACACCGCAGAACAAGACGACTTCCTGCAGGATGCCGTCGAACACCAATCGCTCGAATGTCAGCAGCGTGATCTCACAGAATCGGCTCAGCAGAAACTCGCGCAACTGTGCGGCGTAGGTGACTTGGAGCAACTCGGCCGGAAGCACCAGGCCCACCCGGCCGCCGTCGCGCACCAAAACCGTGCTCGCCACGACGAAGGGGACCCAGGCATTGGTCAACCTGCTGGGGCGCAGACCCTCGCGCCGCATCAGTTCCAGCGCCGGGTCGCGCTGGTCGGCTGCCCAGTTGCCGAAGCGGATGTAGGGCGGGTTGCCCGCGACCCCGTCCCAGCCGCCGGCCTCGGTGGTGGCGAGCCAGGTGAACAGGTTCGCCGGCGTCGACGGGAGCGAACTCTCGCGACTTCACCGCCTCGTCGCGCGATGAGTTCCACACCGTGGACCTGGCCACTGAGCCCGGGCCAGCTCGCGCAGGATCGCGCCGTCGCCGCAGGACGGGTTCCACGATCCGCGGCCCGGCTTCACGAACCCAGCGGGCCAGGAAACGGGCCACGGGCGCCGGCGTGTAGTAGCCGCCGCGGACCTTGTCGGCGGACGCCGCCGCCTTGCCCGCGAATCTTCATGGGCTCAAGTATCTCCGAAAGACGCGGCTCACTTGCGGATCAGCAAATCCCCGACGTCGGCCGGGTCGCGCGGCCCGGCCGGCTCCTCGGGATAGCCGATCGCGATGGCGCCCAACGGCTCCCAGTCGGCGGGCAGCTCCAGCTCGGCGCGGACCAGGTCGGCGGCGAAGATCGTCGAGCCGATCCAGCAGCTGCCCACCCCCCGCACCGCCAATGCGACCAACAGGGCCTGCACGGCCGCCCCGACCGCGACGGTGAACATGGTGTGCTCGGCGTCGGTGCGGGCGGCGTCGGGATACGTGTGCGCGCCGTCGGGAACCAGCATCGGGATGACGACCTCGGGTGCGTCGTAGAGGATCTGGCCGCGCGCCACCCGCCGTTCGATCGCGTCGGCGGGCCTGCCGTCACCGGCGAGGTCGGACCGCCACTTGTCCTTCATGCGGTCCAGCAGCCGGATCCGAGCGTCGCCGGGTCCTGCAGCCAGACGAACCGGACCGGGCGGGTGTGGTGCGGGGCCGGCGCGGTGAGCGCCTCGGCGACGGCGGCTTCGATCAGCTCCGGCGCGACCGGCTCGGCGCTGAACCGGCGCACCGATCTGCGCAACAGCTGCGCCTGCCGGCGACCCATGTCGAGGGCCTCGGCGGTGCCGAGCCAGAACAGGTCTTCGTCGCCGGGCCGCAACAGTTGCCGGGCCGTTGAGCCGTCGTCGGACACGGAAAGCCCGCGCACCACGGCCACCGGCATGGCGGTCAGTTTGCCCTTGACCAGATCGGCCGCCGCCGCGACCTCGTCGGCGACCGCGATCTCGGTGACCAGCAGCTCGTTGCCGTGGCGGTCGACGGCCCCCGAATAGCCGTGCAGCACAGCCAGACCGGCCGAGCCGACCGCCGCGTCGATCTGGCCGTTGCGCCAGGCGCGGCCCATCGTGTCGGTGATGACCACGGCGACGTCGACGCCGAGCCGCTCGCGCAGCCCGGCGCGCAGCGCCGCGGCGCTGCCGTCGGGGTCGACCGGCAGCAGCGCCAGTTCGTCGCGGCCGACGTTGGATCCGTCCACGCCCGCGGCGGCCTGAACCAGACCGATGCCGGTTCTCGGTGATCAGGGTGCGGCCTTTGCGCGCCAGCACTCGCACCGCCTCGGCGTCGACCAGCTTGCGCCGGAGTTGGTCGCGCTCCTCGGCATCCTGCGGCGCCGGCACCAGCCGGCCCTCGCACTTGGACACCACCTTGCTGGTCACCACCACGACGTCACCGTCGCGCAGCCAGGGTGCGGCCGCGGCGAGGGCCGCGCCCAGGTCGTCGCCGGGCCGGAATTCGGGGAGCCCGGCGACGGGCAGGATCTCGATCGCCGCGGCGGTGCCATGCTCGACGGGCGACGCCGAGCCATGCTCGGTCACGGGGCCACCCCCGCAAGGTCCAGCCCGGCGCCGACCATCTCGGCCGTCGCCTTGGGGTCGGTCATCAACAGCGGTACCGAGCGCACCGCGACGCCCTCGATTTCGGCCGCGTCGCCCTCGTGCACCAGCCAGCAATCCAGTATCCCGGTGCCACGGCGCGCCCCGTAGTGCCGGCCGACCGCCTCGGCGGTGGATTCGACGCCGATCACCGACAGGCATGCATCGGCCATGCCGCGCAATGGTTTTCCACCGATGATCGGTGAGTAGCCGACGATCGGGGCGGTCGCCGACCGCAACGCGGCGCGGATGCCCGGGACGGCCAGGATGGCGCCGACGCTCACCACCGGGTTGGACGGCGCCAGCAAGATGACGTCGGCGTCGGCGATGGCCGTGACAGCTTCACTTGTGGCGGTGGCCTTTTCGGCGCCGATGAAAGCGAAGCTGTGCGTGGGCACCTGGGCCCGGTAGCGCACCCACCACTCCTGGAAGTGGATCGCCCGGCGGCTGCCGTCGTCCGGATCGGTGATCACCACGTGCGTCTCGCAGCGGTCGTCGCTGGCCGGCAGCAATCGGGCGCCGGGTTGCCAGCGGTCACACAGCGCCGCGGTGATCTGCGACAGCGGGTAGCCGGCTTGCAGCATCTGGGTGCGCACCAGATGGGTGGCCAGATCCCGGTCGCCGAGTCCGAACCAGTCCGGCTGCACGCCGTAGCGCGCCAATTCCTCTTTGGCGTGCCAGGTTTCGTCGCGGTGACCCCACCCTCGCTCCGGGTCGACGCCTCCACCTAAGGTGTACATGCAGGTGTCCAAATCCGGGCAGACCCGCAGCCCGTGAATCCAGGCGTCGTCGCCGATGTTGACGATCGCAGTGAGTTCGTGGTTGCTGGTTCCCGCGTCTGGGTGCTGTTGCGTTTCGAACTGACCCAGCCCGAGCAGCTGCTGAACCCCCAGCAGGAAGCGGGCGCCGCCAACCCCACCGACCAGAACGGTGACCTTCACGTGGACGACAGTACTGCCCGACGACTGCCTGGTAGCGGGCCCGTTACGCGGGCCTGAAGCGTAGTCGTGGGCGGTGTGATCGACACGCCGAACGCGCAAAACAACAGAAACGCCGAAATTCGGTCACGAGATGGTATGGAAATGCGCCTTAATGCTTGACCCGGCAGATCAACCCGTGTCTAATCACAACAGTGTCATTTCCCGGTTAGCCGGCCGGTTCCGGTGTCGCAGACCGAGATTCGATCACTTGTTCGAATTGTCTGTACACATCAGAACAGTGGGAACCACTCACTCTCTCAATGAAACTGAGGAGGCGGACGACCGCATGTCTTACGAACATCTTCGAGGCGTCATGGCGAGCACGCCGCACACCACTATCGGCTCGGCACCGGTCCGACCCGTTCGGCCGTACTTGACTGTGGTTCCTGATGCGCCAGTCGCATTCGAGCCCGAGCCGTTGCCGGAGCCTGCCGCGGACCAATGGCAGGACCGTGCGCTGTGCGCCCAAACCGATCCCGAGGCCTTCTTCCCGGAGAAGGGCGGCTCCACCCGCGAGGCCAAGAAGATCTGCCTGGGGTGCGAGGTACGTCATGAGTGCCTGGAGTACGCCCTGGAGCATGACGAGCGCTTCGGCATCTGGGGCGGCCTCTCCGAGCGCGAGCGCCGCCGCCTCAAGCGCGGCATCATCTGACGCCGCGGCACAACGCTATTCGTCGTCGATCGTCGGGTCGATGACCGACGGCTCGACGTCGAGGTAGATGGCCACCTGGGCCACCAGGATTTCGTGCAGCAAATCACCGAGTTCGACGGTGTCCTTGGCCCGTCGCTCAATCGGCTTGCGGAACAAGACAATTCGCGCCCGCGTGGCGTTGCCGCGGACGTCGACGCCGGCCGGAATCAATCGGGCCAGCGGGATCGGTCCGTCGGCGATGACCTCCGGCGGCCACTGCACGCTTTCGGGATCCTTGGCGGCGATGCGGGGAATCTCGTCGACCGCCACGTCGAGCTCCGGCGAGGCGGGCCTGCCAGTGCCGCTCGATGGGTTCGTAGGCCTCCAGCACCGCCATGTCGAACCGCTCGGCCCGGCTGCGCCACCCGGGCACCGTCGGCGGCAGCAGCGGGCCGCGCATATCGCGGCCCCGCCGCGAGGACCGATGGGAAGCGAATCGGCCCTGGGACCGATCCTTCCGCGGGGAGCTGCGCGAATCGCCCACGCGCCGATGGTAACGGTTGAACATCGGGGGTCGAACGGTTGCGCGTGTCCGGCGCTGCACCGGCGTTTGTCGCACGATAGCCTTTCGGCGTGAACGTTCCCCGTCGCTGTTGCCGGCCCGGGTGTCCGCACTACGCCGTGGCGACCTTGACGTTCGTCTACTTGGACTCGACGGCAGTGGTGGGTCCACTCGCGACCGCGCGGGAACCGCATTCGTGGGACCTGTGCGTCGGCCATGCCGGCCGGATCACCGCGCCCCGCGGGTGGGATCTCGTGCGCCACGCCGGTCCGCTGCCCACCAATCCCGACGAGGACGACCTGGTCGCCCTGGCCGACGCGGTGCGCGAAGGCGGCCCCGTGGAGCGCGCTGCCCCCTACGGCGGCACCGGCGCGCCACGGAACGGCTCGAACGGCTTTGACGGCTTCGCCGACCCGCACATTCATCACACCGGGTCGCAGGCCACCGCGCCCAGCAGTAGTGTGCTCGCGCCGCCCGAGCATCGTTCCGGTCGGCGCCGCGGGCATCTGCGGGTGTTGCCCGACCCCGGTGACTAGCCGTTCCGGCGTCGCGCGCGATCCCCGCGCACCGCTGCGGTCCGTGTTTCCCGGGGGCCGATAGGCTGACGACCAAGAGGCGAAGGAATCGACGGCGTCAGGAGGCCCCGCATGTCTCGGCCCGCCGCGACTGTGCACCGCGTCGTCAAGGCATACGACGTGCGAGGGCTGGTCGGCGAAGAGATCGACGAGCCGCTGGTCACCGATTTGGGGGCGGCCTTCGCCAAGCTGATGCGCGGCGAAGGTGCCCGGCGCGTGGTGATCGGCCACGACATGCGCGACAGCTCGCCCGCGCTGGCCGCGGCGTTCGCCGCCGGGGTCAGGAGCCAGGGGCTGGACGTGGTGCGGATCGGCTTGTCCTCCACCGATCAGCTCTACTTCGCCTCCGGGTCGCTGGACTGCCCCGGCGCGATGTTCACCGCGAGCCACAACCCGGCGGCCTACAACGGGATCAAGTTGTGCCGGGCAGCCGCCAAGCCGGTCGGCGCCGACAGCGGGTTGGGCACCATCAGCGAGGACGTGATCGCCGGCGTCGAGCGCTATGACGGACGGCCCGGAACCGTCACCGACCGCGACGTGCTGGACGACTACGGCAAGTTCCTGCGCTCGCTGGTGAGGACCTCGGGGCTGCGGCCCTTGCGGGTGGCCGTGGACGCCGGCAACGGCATGGCCGGTCTCACCGCGCCCGCGGTGCTCGGTGCGATCGACTCGATCACCTTGCTGCCGTTGTACTTCGAGCTCGACGGCTCGTTCCCCAACCACGAGGCCAACCCGCTGGATCCGGCCAACCTGGCCGACCTGCAGGCCTACGTGCGCGACACCGGTGCCGACATAGGCCTGGCCTTCGACGGGGACGCCGACCGCTGCTTCGTCGTCGATGAACGCGGCCTACCGGTGTCGCCCTCGACGGTGACCAGCCTGGTGGCCGCTCGCGAGCTGGGCCGGGAGATCGGCGCCACCATCATCCACAACGTGATCACGTCCCGGGCGGTGCCCGAGCTGGTCACCGAACGCGGCGGCACACCGCTGCGCTCCCGCGTCGGACACTCCTATATCAAGGCGATGATGGCCGACACCGGCGCCATCTTCGGCGGGGAACACTCGGCGCACTATTACTTCCGTGACTTCTGGGGCGCGGACTCCGGGATGCTGGCGGCGCTGCACGTGCTGGCCGCCCTCGGTGAGCAGGACCGGCCGTTGTCGGAGTTGACCGCCGATTACCAGCGCTACGAATCGTCCGGCGAGATCAACTTCACCGTGGCGGACGCCTCGCTGTGCACGGAGGCGGTGCTGAAGTCCTTCGGCAGCCGGATCCACTCCATCGACCACGTGGACGGGGTGACGGTCGACCTGGGCGACGGCACCTGGTTCAACCTGCGCAGCTCCAACACCGAACCGTTGCTGCGGCTCAACGTGGAGGCGCGCAGCACCGAGGAGGTCGACGTGGTGGTTGCCCAGATCAGTGCGGAGATCGACGCCCAGTCGGCGCCCGCAGAGGCCGCGCCGTGAACGCCGTCCGGGCGATCGATCTCGAGGACGCCGAGGGTCTGTTCGCCGCCGACCGGGACGGCCTGCTGCGCTCGGCGTCGTCGGCCGGAGCGCAGGTGCGCGCGATTGCCGCCGCGGTCGACGAGGGTGCGCTGGATCCGCTGCGGGCCGACGACCGACCGCGCAGCGTGATCTGGGTCGCCGGCCGCGGGACCGCCGAAACCGCCGGCGCCATGCTGGCCGCGACGCTGGGCGGTGCGACCTCCGAGCCGATCGCGCTGAGCGCCGAGGTGCCGCCGTGGATCGGTCCGCTTGACGTCCTGGTCGTCGCGGGTGATGCCCCCGGCGATCCCGCGCTGGTCGCCGCCGCCGCGACCGCGGTGCGCCGCGGCGCGCGGCTTGTCGTCGTCGCGCCTTACGAGGGCCCGCTGCGCGACGCCGCGGCGGGGCGCGCCGCGGTGCTGGCGCCGCGGCTTCCGATCCCCGAGGAGTTCGGGTTGTGCCGGTACCTGGCGGCCGGCCTGGCCGTCGTGAATACCGTGGACCAGCGACCGAGCATCGATCTGGCGTTGCTCGCCGACGAGCTGGACGCTGAGGCACTGCGCAACAGCGCCGGCCGGGAGCTGTTCACCAACCCGGCCAAGGCGATCGCCGCGCGCCTGACCGGTCGCCGGTTGGTGCTGGCGGGGGACTGCGCCGGGACGCTGGCGCTGGCACGGCACGGCAGTTCGGTGCTGCTGCGGCTCGCGCATGAGGTGGTCGCGGCCGCGTGGCTGCCGGACGCGCTGGTGGCGCTGCGCGCGGCGGCCGAGTCGGGCGACGGCGCTTCCCCGGTGGACGCGATCTTCCACGACGAAGAGATCGACGGGCCGCTGCCTGACCGGCTTCGGGTGCTGGCGCTGACGTTGTCCGCCGAACAGTCGGTGGTGGCCGCCCGGACTGCCGGGCTCGAGGACGTGTACCTGCTTGCCGCCGAGGATGTGCCCGACGGACCCGGTGGCTCGGCCGGCTCTACCGTTGCGCCGGCGTTGGGGGGCGCCATCAGCGCCGAGCAGCAACTGGCAGTATTGGCCGTCCGGCTGGAGATGGCCGCGGTTTACGCGCGACTGGTGCGGGGATAGATAGAACAGTGGAACTGCTTCGCGGGGCCTTGCGGACGTACGCCTGGGGATCACGCACCGCCATCGCCGAATTCACCGGGCGCGCGGTTCCGGCCGCCCATCCGGAGGCTGAGCTCTGGTTCGGCGCACACCCCGGCGACCCGGCCTGGCTGGAGACGGATCAGGGCGAGACCCCGCTGCTCGACGCGCTGGCCGCCGACCCCGAGGGGCAGCTGGGCCCCGGGGCGCGCGCCCGGTTCGGTGACGTGCTGCCGTTTCTGGTCAAGGTGCTCGCGGCCGACGAACCGCTGTCCCTGCAGGCCCACCCGAGCGCGGCGCAGGCGGCCGAGGGTTATTTGCGTGAGGAGCGGCTGGGCATTCCGCTGTTCTCCCCGGTACGCAACTACCGCGACACCTCGCACAAACCCGAGCTGCTGGTGGCGCTGCAGCCGTTCGAGGCGCTCGCCGGATTCCGCCAGGCCTCCCGCACCGTCGAGCTGCTGCGGGCCCTGGCCGTGTCCGACCTCGACCCCTTCATCGACTTGCTCAACGACCAGTCCGACGCCGACGGCCTGCGCGCGCTGTTCACCACCTGGATCACCGCGCCGCAGCCCGACATCGATGTGCTGGTGCCCGCCGTGCTGGACGGCGCCATCCAGTACATCAGATCCGGGGCAACGGAATTCGCCGCCGAAGTCAAGACGGTGCTGGAACTCGGGGAACGCTATCCCGGCGACGCCGGGGTGCTGGCGGCCCTGTTGCTGAACCGCATCACCCTGGCCCCGGGGGAGGCGATCTTCGTGTCGGCCGGCAACCTGCACACCTACCTGCGCGGTTTCGCCGTGGAGGTCATGGCCAACTCCGACAACGTGTTACGCGGCGGCCTGACCCCCAAGCACGTCGACGTCCCCGAGCTGCTGCGGGTGCTCGACTTCGCCCCCACCACCGAGGCGCAGCTGCGCCCGCACACCCGCCGGGAGGGCTTCGGCCTGATCTATGAGACCCCGGCCGACGAGTTCGCGGTCGCGTTGCTGGAGCTCGACGGCGATTACCTGGGCCACGAGGTCGACGCCTCGTGCAGCCACGAGGGTCCGCAGATCCTGCTGTGCACCGAGGGCTGCACGACGGTGCACGGCAAGTCCGGCTCGCTGACGCTGCAACGGGGGATGGCCGCGTGGGTGGCGGCCGACGATGCCCCGATTCGGCTGGTCGCCCGCGAGCCCACCAAGCTGTTCAGGGCGACCGTAGGGCTGTGACGGCCCGCCGGTCCCTTGCGGCCCGGCGGCGCTCGCCGAGCCAGAGGCGCAGGTTGTGCGCGACGGTCCGGCCGACGATGCGCGGCGGCGGGACCATGTAGAGGCTGTCGAGCAGCGAGAACCGGCGCAAGAACCATTCGGCCAGAACCGGATCGGTCTCGGCGGCCCCCAGGAATTGGTCGAACAGCGCACCGGACGGCCGCCACCACCAGGGCATGGGTCCCTTGGTTTCGGCGTGGTGGAAGGTGACGTCGCCGATGGCGTTCATCGTCCACACCGGAAAGGTGGACTTGGCCGTCGCGCGATGCAGCGCCGCGGCCACCTCGTCGTCGGGCAATTGCAGGGCGCGCCGCAGGTGACCCGCCTGCAGCGAGGTCATCGTCATGCCCTGCCCGAAGGTGGGGTTGAAGCTCGCGACGGCATCACCGAGCGGGATGATGCCGGCGGGGAAGCGGTCCAGCTTGTCGTACCGACGCCATCTGCTGGCGGGAAAGGCGTGGAAGGCCGGCTCGCCAAGGGGCTCGGCCTGCATCAGCGCGGCGTTGAAGTGGGCCGGGAGTAGCTCTGCGGCCAGCGCCAGCATCTCGGCGAAGGTGCCCGGCGGTTTGACGTTGGCCACCCCGAACGTGGTGAGCACCCAGGTGCCGTCCTCGTAGCACAGCATGCCCAGCCCGAGCGACTTGTCGTGCGAGGCGCCGGCGACCACCACCTTCTCCGCGATCAACCCGTCGGGGATGCGGAACTGCTGGGTGGCGTAGTAGATGCCGATGTCGAGGAGGTCTTCCCTCGGGCGCTCGTACCCCCATTGCGTCAACCACACCGGCAGCCGGGTGCCCCGCCCCGCCGCGTCGACGACGAGGTCCGCGACGACGAATTCGGCCTCCCCGCCGTCGGTGTCGGCGGGATCCAACAGCACCCCCGTCACCCGCTGGCGCGCGGCGTCGAACCGCGGTTCGGCCACGGAGCGTCGCACCATCGAGACGTTGGCGATGTCTTGGACCCGTTTGCGCAACTGCCACTCCAGATGCGGGCGACTGGGCACGTACGCGGTGAATTCGTCGCGCAGGGTGTGCCCCGTCCCGAGCACATGGCCCGCGGCGCCGAGGTGAATGCAATCGGGCCGGTTCTCCAGCATGGGCACGCCCGCGGCCACCATGTCCTCCAGCAGCCCGGGGAACAGGGACTCGAACTCCATTGCGCCGCGGGCCATCAGCATGTGCAGGTGCCGGTCCTGCGGGACCTTCGCCCGGTTCGACGGTGTGGCCGGCAACTCGTCGCGCTCGTAGACGGTGACGCGGGAATAACAATGCGACAGCACCCGTGCGGCGCACAGGCCGGCGATGCTGCCTCCGACGACCACCGCGTGGTCCCTGGTGTTTGCTTTGGTGTCCGGCATCTCGGCAGAGTACCCAGTACTGTGACGGACCAATGGTGCCCAGCAGATGGGAGAGGGCGGCTGCATGGCCAATCGATGGCGCACGAAATCGGTGGAGCAGTCGATCGCCGATACCGACGAGCCAGACACCCGGCTCCGTAAAGAGCTGACCTGGTTGGACCTGGTCGTTTTCGGGGTCGCGGTGGTGATCGGTGCCGGTATCTTCACCGTCACCGCGTCGACCACCGGCGACATCACCGGTCCGGCCATCTGGATCTCGTTCGTGATCGCGGCGGCGACGTGTGCGCTAGCGGCCCTCTGCTACGCCGAATTCGCCTCGACGTTGCCGGTGGCGGGCAGCGCCTACACCTTCTCCTATGCCACCTTCGGGGAGTTCCTCGCGTGGATCATCGGCTGGAACCTGCTGCTGGAACTGGCGATTGGCGCCGCGGTGGTGGCCAAAGGCTGGTCGAGCTACCTGGGCAACGTGTTCGGATTCGCCGGTGGTACAACCCAGTTCGGATCGATCAGCCTGGACTGGGGCGCGCTGTTGATCGTCGTCGGCGTGGCGTTCCTGATCGCCCTCGGCACCAAGCTGTCGTCGCGGTTCTCGGCGGTGATCACCGGCATCAAGGTATCGGTGGTGCTGTTGGTCGTGGTCGTCGGCGCCTTCTACATCAAGAGTTCGAACTATTCGCCGTTCATTCCCAAGCCCGAAGCCGGGCATGAGGCCTCGGGCATCAATCAATCGGTGCTGTCTCTGCTGACCGGCGCGCACAGCAGCCACTACGGCTGGTACGGCGTGCTGGCGGGGGCATCGATCGTGTTCTTCGCGTTCATCGGATTCGACATCGTCGCCACCATGGCCGAGGAAACCAAGCACCCCCAGCGCGACGTCCCCCGGGGGATCCTGGCCTCGTTGGCGATCGTGACCGTCCTGTACGTGGCGGTCTCGGTGGTCCTGTCCGGCATGGTTTCCTACACCCGGCTCAAAACCGTGCCCGGCCACAAGCCGGCCAACCTGGCCACCGCGTTCACGGCGAACGGGATCAACTGGGCCAGCAAGATCGTCGCGATCGGCGCGTTGGCGGGCCTGACCACCGTGGTGATGGTGCTGATGCTCGGGCAGTGTCGCGTGTTGTTCGCGATGGCCCGCGACGGGCTGCTGCCGCGGCAGCTGGCCAAGACCGGCTCGCGCGGCACGCCGGTCCGGATCACCGTGCTGGTCGCGATCGTCGTGGCGGCGACGGCGTCGGTGTTCCCGATCGCCAAGCTCGAGGAGATGGTCAACGTCGGAACGCTGTTCGCGTTCGTCCTCGTCTCGGCCGGCGTCATGGTGTTGCGCCGAACCCGCCCGGACCTGGAGCGCGGCTTCCGGGCCCCATGGGTGCCGCTCCTGCCGATCGCCTCGATCTGCGCGTGTGTGTGGCTGATGGTCAACCTCACCGCGCTGACCTGGGTGCGGTTCGGCGTCTGGCTGGTGGTGGGAACCGCGATCTACGCCGGCTATGGGTACCGGCACTCCGTGCAGGGCGGTCGCGAGGAAGAGGGGGGCAAAGCGCCCAGCTCACTGGCAGCCGGTCCCAGCCGCCCCGTGGCGTAATCCGGTAACGGCTTTACAAAATAGCATCTTGTGTCTAGACACGAGACGCAGATGGCGATATTGTCAAATCTCCAACGTGGTGTGACTCACAAGGAGGTTTGGCATATGACCACCCACATGACCCAAGCGGCCGACGCACCCGACGTACCGGTCTGGCGGGATAAGAAGCGTCGTCTGTGGCTCATGGGATTGATCGCCCCGACGGCATTGTTCGTGATGCTTCCGGTGGTCTGGGGGCTCAACCAGCTCGGCTGGCACGCGGCCGCGCAGCTGCCGTTGTGGATCGGGCCGATTCTGCTCTACGTCCTGCTGCCGATTCTCGATCTGCGATTTGGGCCCGACGGGCAGAACCCGCCCGACGAGGTGATGGAGCAGCTGGAGAACGACAAGTACTACCGCTACTGCACCTATATCTACGTTCCGTTCCAGTACCTCAGCGTCGTCTTCGGCGCCTATCTGTTCACCGCCTCGAACCTCGGCTGGCTCGGTTTCGACGGCGCGTTGGGCTGGGCGGGCAAACTGGGCGTGGCGCTGTCGGTCGGCGTTCTCGGTGGTGTCGGCATCAACACCGCCCACGAAATGGGCCATAAGAAGGACGCACTGGAGCGGTGGCTGTCCAAGATCACCCTTGCGCAGACCTGCTACGGCCACTTCTACATCGAGCACAACCGCGGCCACCACGTGCGGGTGTCCACGCCGGAAGACCCGGCGTCGGCCCGCTTCGGAGAGACCTTCTGGGAGTTCCTGCCGCGCAGCGTGTTCGGCAGCCTGCGCTCGTCGCTGCGGCTGGAGGCCCAGCGCCTGCGCCGGCAGGACAAGAACCCGTGGAACCCGACGACGTATCTGTCCAACGACGTGCTCAACGCCTGGCTGCTGTCGATCGTGTTGTGGGGTGTGCTGATCGCGGTCTTCGGCCCGGCGCTCATCCCGTTCGTGATCATCCAGGCCGTGTTCGGCTTCAGCCTGCTCGAGTCCGTCAACTACCTGGAGCACTACGGGCTGCTGCGGCAGCAGAACGCCAACGGTCGCTACGAGCGCTGCGCGCCGGTGCACAGCTGGAACTCCGACCACATCGTCACCAACCTGTTCCTCTACCACCTGCAGCGGCACAGCGATCACCACGCCAACCCCACCCGCCGCTACCAGACCCTGCGCAGCATGGAAGGCGCGCCCAACCTGCCGAGCGGGTACGCGTCGATGATCTCCCTGACGTACATCCCGCCGCTGTGGCGCAAGGTGATGGACCATCGGGTGCTGGAGCACTACGACGGCGACATCACCAGGGTCAACATCCACCCTCGGATGCGCGACAAGGTGCTGGCGAAGTACGGAGCGACGGCATGACCGCATACCGCTGCCCGGGCTGCGACTACACCTACGACGAAGCGAAAGGCGCTCTCCGGGAAGGGTTTCCCGCGGGCACGCCCTTCAGTGACATCCCCGACGACTGGTGCTGCCCCGATTGTGCGGTGTGCGAGAAGGCCGATTTCGAAACGATAGGAGTGAACCGGTGAACGACTACAAGCTCTTCATCTGCGTGCAGTGCGGATTCGAGTACGACGAGGCCAAGGGCTGGCCGGAAGACGGCATCGAGCCCGGTACCCGCTGGGAGGACATCCCTGACGACTGGAGCTGCCCGGACTGCGGCGCGGCAAAGTCCGACTTCGAGATGGTGGAGGTTGCTCGATCCTGAGCGCCCCAACAACTAATGTCGCGCCTGTGAAGCGCATTCCTTACGCCGAGGCGTCGCGCGTTCTGCTGCGCGACTCGGTGCTGGACGCGATGCGCGACTTGCTGCTGACCCGGGACTGGTCCGCCATCACGCTTTCCGATGTGGCCCGGGCCGCCGGCATCAGCCGGCAAACCATCTATAACGAGTTCGGCTCACGCCAGGGGCTGGCGCAGGGTTACGCCCTGCGCCTGGCCGACCGCCTCGTCGACACTGTCCATGCCGCGCTGGACGCCAACGTCGGAAACATGCACGAAGCGTTCCTGCAGGGCTTTCGTAACTTCTTCGCCGAATCGGCGTCGGACCCGTTGGTGATCTCGCTGCTGACGGGTGTCGCCAAGCCAGACCTGCTGCAGCTCATCACCACCGACAGCGCGCCCATCATCACCCGGGCGTCCGACCGGCTGACCGCGGCGCTCACCCAGAGCTGGGTAGCCACCAGCGACGAGGACGCCGGTGTGCTGGCTCGTGCCATCGTGCGGCTGGCATTGAGCTACGTATCGATGCCACCGGAGGCTAACCACGATGTCGCGGCCGATCTGGCGCGGTTGATGACGCCTTTTGCGGAGCGTCACGGCGTCATCAACGTCCCCTAGCCCGGCGGGCACAGCGCCGTTGACTACAGTGGCGGAAGAGCGTACCCAAGCTAACTAAAGCTGAGTAGCCCGCCCAAACCCTTGAGCCCCCCTGAGCCGCAGAAGGAACAGACACGCCATGACGACGACCGAAAAGGCGCTGACCCCCGACGTTGTAAACGGCATCGACTTCAAGATCGCCGATCTGTCGCTGGCGGAATTCGGCCGCAAAGAACTCGACCTGGCCGAGTACGAGATGCCAGGCCTGATGTCGCTGCGCCGCGAATACGCCGAGGTGCAACCGCTGAAGGGCGCCCGCATTTCGGGCTCGCTGCACATGACCGTGCAGACCGCGGTGCTGATCGAGACCCTGACCGCGCTGGGCGCCGAGGTCCGCTGGGCATCCTGCAACATCTTCTCCACCCAGGACCACGCGGCGGCAGCTGTCGTCGTCGGCCGGCACGGCACCCCCGAGGAGCCCAAGGGCGTGCCGGTGTTCGCGTGGAAGGGCGAGACGCTCGAGGAGTACTGGTGGGCGGCCGAGCAGATGCTGACCTGGCCCGGCGAGCCGGCCAACATGATCCTCGACGACGGTGGTGACGCCACCATGATGGTGCTGCGCGGCATGCAGTACGAGAAGGCCGGCGTGGTGCCGCCCGTCGAGGACGCCGACTCCGCAGAGTGGAAAGTCTTCTTAAGCGTGCTGCGGAGCCGCTTCGAGACCGACAAGACCAAGTGGACGAAGATCGCCGAGTCAGTCAAGGGCGTGACCGAGGAGACCACCACCGGGGTACTGCGGCTCTACCAGTTCGCCGCAGCCGGTGACCTGGCTTTCCCCGCGATCAACGTCAACGACTCGGTGACGAAGTCCAAGTTCGACAACAAGTACGGCACCCGGCACTCGCTGATCGACGGAATCAACCGCGGCACCGACGCGCTGATCGGTGGCAAGAAGGTCCTGATCTGCGGCTACGGTGACGTCGGTAAGGGTTGCGCGGAGGCTGTGAAGGGCCAGGGTGCGCGGGTGGTCGTCACCGAGATCGACCCGATCAACGCGTTGCAGGCGCTGATGGAGGGCTTCGACGTCGTGACTGTCGAGCAGGCCATCGGCGATGCCGACATCGTCGTCACCTCGACCGGCAACAAGGACATCATCTCGCTGGACCACATGAAGGCGATGAAGGACCACGCCATCCTGGGCAACATCGGCCACTTCGACAACGAGATCGACATGGCCGCGCTGGAGCGCTCCGGCGCAACAAAGCTCAACATCAAGCCGCAAGTGGACCTGTGGACCTTCGGTGACTCCGGCAAGTCGATCATCGTGCTGTCGGAGGGCCGGCTGCTGAACCTGGGCAACGCCACCGGGCACCCGTCGTTCGTGATGAGCAACAGCTTCGCCAACCAGACGATCGCCCAGATCGAGCTATGGACCAAGAACGACGAGTACGACAACGAGGTGTACCGGCTCCCCAAGCACCTGGACGAGAAGGTGGCCCGCATCCACGTCGAGGCGCTGGGCGGCACGCTGACCAAGCTGACCAAGGACCAGGCCGAATACCTCGGCATCGACGTCGAGGGCCCGTACAAGCCGGACCACTACCGCTACTAGGCGGCTTCGATCGCCGAATGTGCGGCCAGCCACACGTTCGATGCCGAGTGTGCGGCCAGCCGCACGTTCGGCGGCTACCGATAGGCCGATAGGCTCGCGCCGTGCTGATCGCGATCGAAGGGGTTGACGGCGCGGGCAAGCGGACGCTGTCCGAGGGCCTGCGCAAAGCCTTGACGGCGGCCG
Source organism: uncultured Actinomycetota bacterium (assembly GCA_963850895.1). GTDB lineage: Bacteria > Actinomycetota > Actinomycetes > Mycobacteriales > Mycobacteriaceae > Mycobacterium. The sequence goes on from CAWKNK010000027.1 coordinate 717,626, forward strand.
GGAAGTCGGTGGCGATCGTGGCGTTCCCGCGCTACGGCAAATCGGTGACCGCCGACGTCGCGGCCGAGGCCCTGCACGGCGAGCACGGGGACCTCGCGTCATCCGTCTATGCGATGGCGATGCTGTTCGCGCTCGACCGGGCGGGGGCCGTCGAGGACATCGAGGCGCTGCGCCGCGACCACGACGTGGTGATCCTGGATCGCTACGTCGCGTCCAACGCGGCCTACAGCGCCGCCCGCCTGCATGAGGACGCGGCCGGGGCGGCGGCCGCCTGGGTGCTCGAGCTCGAGTACCGGCGGCTGCGGCTGCCCGCACCCGACTGGCAGGTGCTGCTCGCGGTGCCGGCGGAGCTGGCCGCCCACCGCGCCCGCAGCCGGGCGCAGTCCGACCCGGGCCGGGCGCGCGACAGCTACGAACGCGACAACGAACTGCAGCTGCGCACCGGGGCGGTGTACGCCGAACTGGCCGCCGCGGGCTGGGGCGGACCCTGGCTGGTCGCCGACGCGGACGTCGATCCGGGCCGGCTGGCCGCCACCCTCATCGGCGCCAAGGACGTCCCCGCAACCGTCAGGGAAGGCCCGCCGGGGGGGCCTGACAGCGGAATTTGACCGAATTTGCACCCATATTTGCGGCTCGGCCCAAGAAACGCCCGTGTGGCGCCCCAGTTTTGTCCCGATCTGGTGACACCATGGACTCCATGAGGCAAAGGATTTTAGTCGTCGATGACGACGCTTCGCTGGCCGAGATGCTCACCATCGTGTTGCGTGGGGAGGGTTTCGACACCGCGGTCATCGGTGACGGTACCCAGGCCCTGACCGCGGTGCGCGAACTGCGCCCCGATTTGGTGTTGTTGGACCTGATGCTGCCCGGCATGAACGGCATCGACGTGTGCCGGGTGTTGCGCTCCGATTCCGGTGTCCCGATCGTGATGCTGACCGCCAAAACCGACACCGTGGATGTGGTGCTGGGCCTCGAGTCGGGCGCCGATGACTACATCATGAAGCCGTTCAAGCCCAAGGAACTGGTGGCCCGGGTGCGGGCGCGGCTGCGGCGCAACGACGACGAGCCCGCGGAGATGCTCTCCATCGCCGACGTCGAGATCGACGTGCCGGCGCACAAGGTGACCCGGAACGGCGAGCAGATCTCCCTGACGCCGCTGGAGTTCGACCTGTTGGTCGCGTTGGCGCGCAAACCGCGGCAGGTGTTTACTCGTGATGTGCTGCTCGAACAGGTGTGGGGCTATCGTCACCCAGCGGACACCCGCTTGGTGAACGTGCACGTCCAGCGTCTGCGGGCCAAGGTTGAGAAAGACCCTGAGAACCCGACCGTGGTGTTGACCGTTCGAGGAGTGGGTTACAAGGCCGGACCTCCGTGATCCGCAGCGACGATGACGAGCGTCGTGGGGGAGGGCGCCGGCGGTGATCTGGGGCTCCCGGCGACGCACTCGGAGCCGCTGGGGGCGCTCCGGCCCCATGACTCGCGGCATGGGTGCGGTGAGTCGAGCCGTTGCCGTTGCCTGGCGCCGGTCGTTGCAGCTGCGTGTCGTGGCGCTGACGCTCGGGCTGTCATTGGCGGTGATCCTGGCGCTCGGCTTCGTGTTGACCAGTCAGGTCACCAATCGTGTGCTCGACGTCAAGGTGAAGGCGGGCATCGAGCAGATCGAGCGCGCGCGCACCACCGTCGGCGGGATCGTTAGCGGCGAGGAGACGCGCTCGCTGGACAGCAGCCTGCAGCTGGCCCGCAACACGTTGACGTCGAAGACCGACCCCGCGTCGGGCGCCGGGCTGGCCGGTGCGTTCGACGCGGTGCTGATCGTGCCGGGCGACGGGCCGCGCGCGGCGACCACCGCCGGGCCGGTCGATCAGGTGCCCAATTCTCTGCGCGGCTTCGTCAAGGCCGGGCAGGCGTCGTACCAGTACGCCACCGTCCACACCGACGGCTTCTCCGGGCCGGCGCTGATCATCGGCACGCCGGCGTCGTCGCAGGTGGCCAACCTGGAGCTGTACCTGATCTTCCCGTTGAAGAACGAGCAGGCCACCATCACGCTGGTTCGCGGCACCATGATCACCGGCGGCGCGGTGCTGCTGGTGCTGCTCGCCGGGATCGCGCTGCTGGTCTCCCGCCAGGTGGTGGTGCCGGTGCGGTCCGCGTCGCGGATCGCGGAGCGGTTCGCCGAGGGACACCTGTCCGAACGGATGCCGGTGCGCGGCGAAGACGACATGGCCCGGTTGGCGGTGTCCTTCAACGACATGGCGGAGAGCCTGTCCCGCCAGATCACCCAGCTCGAGGAGTTCGGGAACCTGCAGCGCCGGTTCACCTCCGACGTCAGCCACGAACTCCGCACCCCGCTGACCACCGTGCGGATGGCCGCCGACCTCATCTATGACCACAGCGCCGACCTCGACCCCACGCTGGCGCGGTCCACCGAGCTGATGGTCAACGAGCTGGACCGGTTCGAGTCGCTGCTCAACGACCTGCTGGAGATCTCCCGCCACGACGCCGGTGTGGCCGAGTTGTCCGTCGAGGCGGTGGATATGCGCACCACCGTGCAGAGCGCGCTCAGCGACGTGGGCCACCTGGCCGAAGAGGCCGGCATCGAGCTGCTGGTCGACCTGCCGGAAGAAGAGGTGATCGCCGAGGTCGACACCCGGCGGGTGGAGCGGATCCTGCGCAACCTGATCGCCAACGCCATCGACCACGCCGAACACAAGCCCGTGCAGATCCGGATGGGCGCCGACGAGGACACCGTGGCCGTCACCGTCCGCGATTACGGGGTGGGGCTGCGGCCCGGCGAGGAGAAGCTGGTGTTCAGCCGGTTCTGGCGGGCCGACCCGTCGCGGGTGCGCCGGTCCGGGGGCACGGGGCTCGGCCTGGCGATCAGCGTGGAGGACGCGCGCCTGCACCAGGGCCGGCTGGAGGCGTGGGGCGAGCCCGGCGAGGGCTCGTGCTTCCGGCTGACGCTTCCCCTCGTTCGCGGCCACAAGGTCACCACCAGCCCGCTGCCCATGAAGCCCATTCCGCCGGCCGCCACCACCGGCTCCGCAGCAGAACCAAAGACCGTCCGCGGCAACGTGAACACGCCGAGAGGAGTGGATGATGCGGCGCCTGCTCGGGCTACTGTTGCTCGCGGCGCTGCTGGCCGGCTGCGCGGGGGTGCCCAGCTCGTCGGCCCCCCAAGCCATCGGCACCGTCGAACGACCCGCTCCGTCGAATCTGCCCAAGCCGACCCCGGGCATGGATCCCGACGTTCTGCTGCGCGAATTCCTCAAGGCCACAGCCGATCCCGCGAACCGGCATCTGGCGGCCCGGCAGTTCCTCACCCAGTCGGCATCCAACGCCTGGGACGACGCCGGTAGCGCGCTGCTGATCGACCACGTGGTGTTCGTGGAAACCCGTGCCGCCGAACGGGTTTCGGCGACCATGCGGGCGGACATCCTGGGTTCGCTGTCTGACGTCGGGGTTTTCGAAACGGCCGAGGGCGTGCTGCCGGACCCCGGTCAGATCGAGTTGGTCAAGACATCCGGCGGCTGGCGAATCGACAAGCTGCCCAACGGGGTTTTCCTGGACTGGCAACAGTTTCAGGCGACCTACAAGCGCAACACGCTGTACTTCGCCGACCCGACCGGTAAGACGGTGGTCCCCGACCCGCGCTACGTCGCGGTCGCCGATCACGATCAGTTGGCCACGGAGTTGGTCTCCAAGCTGATCGCCGGGCCGCGGCCCGAGATGGCCCACACGGTCCGCAACCTGCTCGCCCCGCCGCTGCGCCTGCGCGGACCGGTGACCCGGGCCGACGGCGGCAAGAACGGGATCGGGCGCGGTTACGGCGGCGCGCGCATCGACCTGGAGAAGCTGTCCACCACCGATCCGCACAGCCGGCAATTGCTTGCCGCGCAGATCATTTGGACGCTGGCCAGGGCCGACATCCGGGGGCCGTACGTGATCAACGCCGACGGCGCGCCGCTGGACGACAGGTTCGCCGAGGGGTGGACGACCTCCGATGTCGCCGCCACCGACCCGGGCGTGGCCGACGGCGCGGGCGCCGGCCTGCACGCCCTGGTAAACGGCTCGCTGGTATCGCTGGACGGACAGCGCTTCAACAACGTGCCCGGCGCGTTCGGGCGCATGGGCGACCAGACCGGCGCCGCGCTGTCCCGCAACGGCCGGCAGGTGGCGTCCGTCGTGACGCTGCACCGCGGCGCGCCGGACGAGGCGGCGTCGCTGTGGATCGGTGACCTCGGTGGCGAAGCGGTCCAGTCCGCCGACGGGCACAGCCTGTCGCGGCCGAGCTGGTCATTGGACGACGCGGTATGGGTGGTGGTGGACGGCAACAACGTGCTGCGCGCGATCCAGGAGCCGGCGTCGGGGCAACCCGCCCGCATCCCCGTCGATTCCGTCGCCGTGGCCAGCCGGTACCCGGGGCCGATCACCGACCTGCAGCTGTCCCGCGACAGCACCCGCGCCGTGATGGTGATCGGCGGTCAGGTGATCCTGGCCAGCGTCGAGCAGACCCAGGCCGGCCAGTTCGCCCTGACGTACCCGCGGCGGCTCGGTTTCGGGCTGGGCAACTCGGTGGTGTCGCTGTCCTGGCGTACCGGTGACGACATCGTGGTGACCCGCACCGACGCCAGCCATCCGGTGTCGTACGTCAACATCGACGGGGTGAACTCCGACGCGCCCGCCCGGGGCCTGCAGATGCCGGTGATCACGGTCGCGGCCAACCCGTCGACGGTCTACGTCGGGGCTCCCCAAGGGGTGTTGCAATATTCGGCGGCGGCGGCCGAAAGCCAGCAGGCGTGGTCGGAGGTGCCCGGGTTGACGGTGTTCGGCGCGGCGCCGGTGCTGCCGGGGTAAGACGGCCGCGGTGCCCCAGGCGCCATGTCACCGGCAGCCGCCACACTGGCGGGCGTGCTCGACCTCATCCTGCCGCTGCAGTGCGGCGGTTGCGGGGCGCCGTCGACCCGCTGGTGTGACGCCTGCGCTCGGGAGCTGTCGGTAGCCGCCGACCAGCCGCATGTGGTGAACCCCCGCATCGACCCGCAGGCGCCGGTGTTCGCGCTCGGCCGTTACGCCGGCGCCCGCCGGCAAGCGATCCTGGCGCTCAAGGAGCACGGCCGCACCGATCTCGTCGGGCCGTTGGCGGGCGCGCTGGCCACCGGTGTGCACCGGCTGCTGTCGTGGGGAATCGTCGAGACCCCGCTGACCGTCGTGCCGGCGCCGACGCGTCGTTCGGCGGCGCGCCGGCGCGGCGGCGACCCGGTCACCCGGCTGGCACGCACCGCGGTGGCCGGCCACCCGGCCATCGCCGTCGCCCCGACGCTGCGGATGAGGGCGCTGGTCCGCGACTCGGTGGGCCTTGGCACGGCCGCCCGCGAGCGCAACGTCGCGGGCCGGGTCCTGCTGCGCGGAACGCGACTCACCCCATTGGGCACCGACGTCTTGATCGTCGACGACATCGTCACCACCGGCGCGACGGCCCGCGAGTCGGTGCGGGTGTTGCAGGCCGCGGGCGTCCGGGTCGCCGCCGTGCTGGCGGTCGCGTTCGCGTGAGGCTGTGCGGTTGCCAAAAGCATGTGAAGAACTCGCAACAGCTCGGCGAAATTACTGGCATGGCGAGGCGAACACGAGCTAACGTCGAGAACAACGTTAATCAACTCACTGGTCTGACTCACTGGTCGCGACATTCCCAGGTTGAGACCCCACTCGCGGGAAGGGGTGAGTATTCGACACCTTGCACCGGCGGGC
>CAWKNK010000028.1:0-13572 GCA_963850895.1 uncultured Actinomycetota bacterium
GCGTCGAGCCGTGCGACGTCCGCGCCAGGTAGTAGTCCACCATTTTCGGGATCTGCTCGGATGTGAACCGATAGCCGAGCCGGTCCAGCAGTTCACGCAACTCGGTCGACGACATCAGGTAGAGCAGCATCAGCGCATCGGCTTGCTTGGAGGCCTTGTAGCGGTTGACGTCATCGTCCTCGGCCTCCAGGATGCGATCCAGGCGCTGGATGTTCCCGTACTTGTCGCGGTAGCGGTCCCAATCCAGTTCCGCCAGGTCACCGTATCCTTCGAACTGGCTGATCACGCCGTCGTGGAAGGGGACGAACATCCGTCGGCTCACGTCGTTCCAGCGTGCCAGTTCGTCGTCGCGCAGTTGCAGGTTTTCCCGGAGATCGAGCAGGTTCGGCAGCGGCAGTAGTTCCAACGCGTCGAATGCCCGCATGATCACCCACACCGCCATCACATTGGTGTAGGCGTTATTGTCGATGCCGTCATAGGGCGCGTCGGGGTAGCCGGAATGGAACTCGTCGGGCCCGATAACGCCGCGGATGCTGTAGCGGTCGCGCTCTTGGTCGTAGGTGGCCCTGCTGACCCAGAAGCGGGCGATCTCGGCCAGCATCTCGGCGCCGTAGTCGATCAGATACGCGAGGTCCCCGGTGGTCTGATAGAACTTCCACGCGCTATAGGCGACGGCGATGCCGATATGGTGCGCGCGAGCGCTCGAGTCGGGGTTCCACCGGCCGCTGCGCGGATTGAGGTGCAGCCGTTGGCTTTCCTCGCGCCCGTCGCTGCCGGACTGCCACGGGAACATGGCACCGGAGTAGCCGGCCTCCCGGGCGGCGTGGCAGGCTTCGGGCAGCCGCCGGTAGCGGTAGAGCAGCAGGGACCGGGTGATCATCGGCAGTCGCAGGTTGAGTACCGGGAAGATGAACAGCTCGTCCCAGAAGATGTGCCCGCGGTAGGCCTCACCGTGCAAGCCGCGTGCCGGCACCCCGACATCGAGGTCGGCGCAGTTGGGTGAAACCGTCTGCAGCAGATGCAGCAGATGCAATCGCAGGATACGCAATTCGTCTGTGAATTGATCGAATTCGATGGACGAGCGCTCCCACAGATGGCTCCAGGTGGCCAGATGCCGCTCCAACACCTCGCTGAACCGGCCGAGTCGGGCCAGCCGACGCTGGGCCGCGTCGGCGGGCTCCGACGTCGCGACATCGCGGCCGGTGAAGAGGGTCACCATCTTCTCCACCGTCAACGTCTCACCCATTGACATCTCGACGTCGATGTCGTGACCGATTTCCGCGTCCTGATCCACAAGCCGGTAGGTGGCAGACGCTCCGCGGTCGCTTCGCTCTCTTTCGCCGGGATCCGGGTCTCGCCGCGCCACAGCGTAGTTCGCGCCGCCAGGGCAATGGGGATTTGCGATTGGTTCGTCTGAACCGCCAGAAGCACTGAATCGTCGGCGATTTCGCGCTTATCCTGCAGTTCCAGATGCTTGTCGGCCAAGTCCCGGTACCGCTCGACCAGCGAGTTTCGGACGTTGCCGTCCAGTGTCGAACGGATCTCGATCCTGCCCGACCAATCCTCGGCGAGGATTGTGGTGGTCAGCGCAGCGACATGCGGCGTGTGCATGGCGACGAATCGTTGTTGTGTCACCGAACTCGTCCGGCCGGCGTCGTCACGGAAGCGCACTTCCCTGGTGAGTACCGCGCCGCGAAGATCGAGAGTCTGCCGATAGGAGAGCACGGTGACGTTGTCGATGTCGAACCAGTCGCCGCCGTCGATCCGGAAGGTGAGGGGAAGCCAGTTGGGCAGATTCACCAGGCTCTCGTTGTCGATCGTGACACCCGATACGGTATCGAATAGACGGTTGTACACCCCAGCGGCATAGGTGCCCGGATAGTGCACCTGCCCCGCCTTCGATTCCGGTGCGGCGCCTCTGGTGGCGAAGTAGCCATTTCCGACCGTGCACAACGCCTCGCGCAGTTTCTCATTGGCGGGGTCGTAACCCTCGAAGGTGAAATTCCAAGCCTCGGTAGCGATCCTGTGCTTGTTGGCCAGCCACCGCGAACCTAGCTCGAGCACCTCCCGCACCTCATCGGGGCTGTCCAGAACGAAGCGGGCGGCCGTCCTGCGGTCGCCGTCGTCGTCGTGCCGCACGGCGATCCCGATCCCGCCGAGTTGAACCGCCTCGAACGCATCCTCGTCGGTGAGGTCGCCGCCGATATAGATCGGGACCAGGGATTTCGATTCGTCGATGTGGGACCGGATCCATGCCAGCCTGGTTCCCTCGTCCCAGTCGACGTCCGGCCGCAACTCGACCAGCATGCGCCCATGCGTGAGCCGTAGCTTATTTCGCTTTCCGAGCCGGCGCGTTGTCGCGACGATCTCGCCGATGTGCTCCGATGCCACCTCACGGTAGTGCACCGCGACGGCGAAGCGCGTGTGCACCACTCGCACTCCCGGAATCTGCTCCAGGGTGTCGCGTAATTCGTCGGCCGCGCCCGCCAGCACGGGTACCGCGGCCACCCCCGCCTCGTGCTCGCGGTGGCTGCCGTCCGGCCCGACTAGCTCAAACCCGTGGCTACCCGCATACCAGATCCCCGGTATGCCCACCCGGCCGCGGATATCGGCAAGATCGCGGCCGCTGATTACCACGACGGGAGACACACCGGCCAGGCTTCTCAGCGCCTGGGCCGCTCCGTCGACCAGCGCGACCGCGCCGGGATCGGAAACGATCTGGGATAGCGCTACATCGTAGTTGAGAAACAACACCGACTCTCGGCCGATGGCAATGCCGGCCAGCTGGCCATACGATTTCAGCGCATTGGGGATTTCCGACATTCGCTTATCACCTGTGCGCACAGCGATATCGGCGAGGTCGGCGACCACGACGTCGGCGCCACACTGGAATAGTCTGTCGGCGCGTCCGGTTCTGTCGACACCGATGACGAAGGCGAATCCGCCGTCGCGACCCGCGGAGAGTCCCGCTTCGGTGTCCCCGACGATGACCGTGCGTTGGGGATGCACACCGAGTCTGCGTGCGGCGTCCAGAACGTGCGCGGCCTCCAGCAGGGACAACGAGGCCTGGGTTCCCGGCAATGCTGAGCCCTTCGGCGGCGGTCCCGTCGATGTAGACATCGAGCAGGCCGTCAACCCCGGTAACCTTCGACACTTGTGGGCGGCCGGGGCTCGATGAGTGGGCCGCCGTGGCGACATCGATGTCCCGCAACTTTCGCGCCAGGGTGACCATGGCCCCGAAAAGCGGCACCTCCCGGTCCAACAGATCCGCATATAGCTGCTGCTGGCGATTGGCCAGCCCGCATATCGTGTCTTCGCCGGTGTCCGACGGTACGCCGCGGGGTAGCGAGATCCCCTGCGACGCCAGGAAGTCGGCGACCCCGTCAGGGCGCGGCTTACCGTTGACCAGCTGCCAATAGTCGTCGTCGGTGAAGGCAGAGTGATCCTCGTCTTCGTGCGCAGGCCGCCGCACCAGAGTACTCGTTGAACAGCGACGCCCACGCCGCGCGTTGGACGGAGGCGGCGTCGGTGAGCACACCGTAAAGGTCGAAGATCACCGCGTCGTGGTAACGCGGATCGATGACAACTGGGGGATCCACGTCACAGTTCCTTATCCGCATCGATGCGCCGCAGCGCCGTAATGGAATACATCGCGTTCATTGCAGCGGCACGACCTGCTGCTCGAGTTCGAGAATCTGGCGGGTGGTCTTCACCACCGCATCGGGGTTAAGGCTTATCGAGTCGATACCGAGGCGGACCAAGAACTCGGCCATGTCCGGGTAATCCGAAGGCGCTTGTCCACACAGCCCCGAGTGGATTCCGTTGCGGCGGCAGCCTTCCACGGCCAGGCGAATCATCTCCTTGACACCCTCGTCGCGTTCGTCGTAGTCGAAGGCCACGATCTCGCTGTCGCGGTCGACGCCGAGGGTGAGCTGAGTCAGGTCGTTGGAGCCGATGGAGAAGCCGTCGAAGCGTTTGGCGAACTCATCGAGGAGCATCACGTTGTTCGGGATCTCGCACATCGCGTAAACCTTCAGCCCGTTCTCGCCGCGCTGCAGACCGAGTTCGGCCATCGTCTGAAGCACCAGGTCCGCCTCGGTCACTCGGCGCACGAACGGGAGCATCATGCACGACGTTCGTCAGGCCCATCTCCTCGCGTACGCGTTTCATCGCCCGGCACTCCAGCGCGAAGCCCTCGGCGTAGGCGGGATGCGCGTAGCGCGAGGCGCCGCGGAAGCCGATCATCGGGTTGCTCTCCGATAGGCTCGAAGCCTGCCCCGCCGATCAGGCTGGCGTACTCGTTGGTCTTGAAGTCCGACATCCGCACCACCACGGGCTTCGGCCAGAAGGCGGCCGCGATCGTGCCGATTCCCTCGGAGAGGCGCTCCACGAAGAAGGCGCTCCCGTCGGAGTAGTTGTACGTCAGCCGATCGATGGTCCGGCGAGCCTCGGGGTCGTCGACCTTCTCGGGGTGGAGCAGGGCGAGCGGGTGAACCCTGATGGACTCGCTGATGATGAATTCCATCCGGGCGAGTCCCACGCCGTCGTTCGGCAGGAACGACGTCTTGAACGCGAGATCGGGGTTGCCGAGGTTGATCATGATCTGGGTCCGCGGCCGCGCCAGGTCGGCCACCTCGGTCCGATCGACGTGGAACGCGCACCTCGCCGCGGTACACGCGCCCCGTGTCGCCCTCGACGCACGACACCGTGACGACCTCGCCGTTCGGCACGCGCGTGGTCGCGTCGCCCGCGCCGACCACAGCCGGGATGCCCAGTTCGCGGGCGATGATCGCCGCGTGGCAGGTGCGCCCGCCGCGGTTGGTGACGATCGCGGCGGCAATCTTCATGATCGGCTCCCAGTCCGGCGTGGTGATGTCGGACGACCAGCACCTCGCCGGGCCGGAAGTCCGACAGGTGCGTCGAGGTTGTCGATCCGCCTCGCCACGCCCGAGGCGATCTTCTCGCCGACCGACCGCCCCTCGGTGAGCTACCTCGGCTCTGCCCGTCGAGCACATAGGTCTCCAGCGTCGTAGGCTGCGCTGGGACGCCACCGTCTCCGGGCGGGCCTGCACGATGTAGAGCTTTCCGTCGAGACCGTCCTTGGCCCACTCCATGTCCATCGGCCGCCCGTAGTGTCGCTCGATGGTGCACGCGTAGCCGGCCAGCTCGAGACGTCCTCATCGGTGAGGCAGAAACGGGCGCGGTCGGCCTTCGGCGTGGGGATGTTGCGGGTCGTGTGCTTCGTCTCACCCTCGACGAAGACCATCTTCACCGCCTTGTCGCCGATCAGGCGGCGCAGCACGGCGCGGTGGCCGGCCAGGTAAGGTCGGCTTGTGGACGTAGAACTCGTCGGGGTCGACGGCGCCCTGAACCACGTTCTCGCCAAGGCCGTAGGCGCCGGTGATGAACACCGACGTCGTGGAAGCCCGACTCGGTGTCGATGGAGAACATCACACCCGACGAGGCAAGGTCGGAGCGCACCATCTTCATCACGCCGATCGACAGCGAGACCTTGAAATGGTCGAAGCCCTGGTCGATGCGATAGTGGATGGCCCGGTCGGTGAACAGGCTGGCGAAACAACGGCGGCACGCGTCGAGGAGACTCTCGGCGACCCTTGATGTTGAGATAGGTGTCCTGCTGGCCGGCGAAGCTGGCCGTCGGCAGGTCCTCGGCGGTCGCCGAGCTTCGCACAGCGAGACTGACCTCCTCGCCGTACTCGTCCTGAAGCATGCGGTAGGCGGCCACGATCTCGGCGGCCAGGTCGTCGGGAAGCCCGGCGCCGTAGACGATCTCACGCGCGCGTTTGCCTTTGCGCGCCAACGCGGTGACGTCGTCCGGGTCGAGATCGTCGAGCTCGGCGTGCAGCGCGTCCCAGGCGCCGGCCCTGTCCAACATGTAGTCGGTAGGCCTCGGCGGTGGTGGCGAACCCGTGCGGGACGCGGACGCCCTGCCCGGACAGCTTCTGGAACATCTCGCCGAGCGAGGCGTTCTTGCCGCCGACGAGCGGCACGTCGTCGATGCCGAACTCCTCGAAGAAGCGAATGTAGTTGAAACCTGCTCATGACCTGATCCTCCTTGTAGTTGCTGCGTTAGTAGGCGCCGTAGGCCCCGCTGTTGGCTTCGCGGACTGCCCAGACGTAGTCCGCCCGCTCTCGAGCCGCCCAGCCCTCGGCGTCGGGTGCCGCCAGCAGCCCGCGCACCTCGTCGAGGGTCTGAAATCCCTTGCGGCTCATCCAGTTACACAATCCCTGCAGCAGCACACCCGCGTACTCGGGACCGTGGCGCAGCAGCGCCGACGCGGACTGCACCACATCTGCCCCCGCGAGCAGATACTTGGCCACATCGGCAGCTTGTTCGACCCCGGTGCTAGCGGCCAGCGAGGCGCGCACCCGCCCGCGCAGCAACGCGATCCAGGTCAGCGGCAATCGCGTCTCCGCCGGCGTTGACAGCGTGACGGCGCGCACCGTGGTGAGCGTTTCGGGGTCGATGTCGGGCTGCAGAAACCGGTTGAACAGCACCAGCCCGTCCGCACCTGCGGCGTCTAGCCGGTGCGCCATGTCGGCGGTCGCGCTGAAATATGGGCTGAGCTTGACGGCGACCGGAACCGTTGCTGCGCTTTTGACCGCGGCCAGCACGTCGAGATGGCGCTGCTCCACCGCAGCGCCGTCGACGCGGGTGTCGCCGGGAAGGTAGTAGATGTTCACCTCGATCGCCGCCGCGCCGGCGTCCTGGATGGAGCGGGCGTACCGCGCCCAGCTCCCGGGCGTCGACGCGTTGAGGCTGCCGATGACGGGGATATCGACCGCGGTCGCCGCGCGTTCGACAAGACGGAGATACCGCGCAGGGCCCTGACCGTCATCGACGGTGGGAGGGAAGTAGGTGAGCGACTCGGCGTAGCTTTCGTTGCCCTGGGCGGCCATCCGCTCGTTGTACTCGGCTTCGCGGCGCAGTTGTTCCTCGAACAGCGAGTGGATCACCACGGCGCCGACACCGGCGTCGGCGAGCCGACGCACGCCATCGACCGTGCGGCTGAGCGGGGACGCCGAGGCCAGCAGCGGGTTGCGCAGGCTCAGTCCAAGGTAGCGGGTGGACAGGTCCATCAGCGCTCCCTCCGTGCGTCGGACGGAAAGTGTTGCGGAGCGCGAGAAGCCATGTCTTCGTAGATCTTCCAGCGCTGGTCGATCGACTCCTGCGCCAGCGCGAGAAGCCGTTCGGCCTCGTCCGGATCAGAGTTGGTCAGGCTCCGGTAGCGCAGCTCGCGGTAGCGATAGTCGGCAAGCGGGAGGCGGGGGCGGTGGGAATCCAGCAGGAATGGCGGCGAGCCTGTGGCGCGCAGCACCGGGTCGTATCGAATCAACGGCCAGTGTCCGCTGGCCACCGCACGGTATTGCTGGTCAAGGCCATAACGCAGCTCGAAGCCATGTGCGATGCAGTGGCTGTAGGCGATCACGATCGACGGCCCGTCGTAGGCTTCGGCCTCCCGGAAGGCCAGCAGCGTCTGTTGCGGATCGGCGCCCATAGCGACTCGCGCGACGTAGACGTTGCCGTACGAAATGGCCTGTAGCGCCAGGTCTTTTCGCGGCACTGTCTTGCCCCCGGCGGCGAACTTGGCCACCGCACCCAACGGTGTGCTCTTTGACATCTGCCCGCCGGTGTTGGAATACACCTCGGTGTCGAGCACCAGCACATTGACGTTGCGCCCGCTGGCGAGCACGTGGTCGAGTCCACCGGCGCCGATGTCGTAGGCCCAGCCGTCTCCGCCGACGATCCACACGCTGCGGCGAATCAGGTGATCGATGACGCTGCGCAACTCGTCGCCAACCGCCGGCGGAAGCCTATCGAGCCGGCTGACCAGTTCGGCTACCCGCTGGCGCTGGGCGTGCAGCTCTGATTCCCGCTGTTGCGGGGCGGCCAGGATGGCGTCGACGAGATCGGCGCCCAGGACGTCGCGCAGTTCGGTCAGCCGCTGACGGGCTTGGCGGAGGTGAGCGTCAGCGGCAAGCCGAAGGCCGAGGCCGAACTCCGCGTTGTCTTCGAACAGCGAATTGGACCAGGCGGGGCCGCGCCCCTCGGCGTTGGTCGTCCAGGGTGTGGTTGGCAAGTTGCCACCGTAGATCGACGAGCAGCCGGTGGCATTGGCGATCATCAACCGGTCGCCGAACAGCTGCGACAGCAGTTTCAGGTAGGGGGTTTCCCCGCAACCCGCGCATGCGCCGGGGAATTCGAACAGCGGCTGCAGGAACTGCGCACCGCGCACGGTCCCGAAGTCCACCATCGATCGGTTTGCCACCGGCAGCGTTTCGAAGAACGCGATGTTCTCGCGTCCGGCGGCGATGAGCGGTTCCCGCGGCGCCAGGTTGATCGCCTTGGTGATCGGCGTGCCGGGGACAACGGCCGGGCAGGCTTCCACGCACAAATTGCATCCGGTGCAGTCCTCGACATATACCTGCAGCGTGTAGCGGGTGTCGGGGAGGCCGACCGCGTCGAGAGGTGCCGAGGGGAACGTTGCCGGCGCATCACGGAGTCGCTCCTGCTCGTAGAACGTGGTGCGAATAACGCTGTGCGGGCAGACAAATGCGCAGTTGCCGCACTGGATGCAGGTGTCGGGATCCCACACCGCGACGAGGTCGGAGATGTTGCGTTTCTCGTAGGCCGCGGTGCCGCTGGGATAGCTGCCGTCCACCGGCAGGGCGCTGACCGGCAACGCGTCCCCGCGGCCGGCGATCATCTCCGCGGTCACGGTCCGCACGAAATCCGGTGCGTCGGCGGGAATAAGGGGCTCGGGCTCGTAGGTGGAGCTGATCCGGTCGGGGACGTCGACTCGGTGCAGTCGTTGCAGGGCGCGATCGACAGCGTCGACTTCGCGGGCTACCACGTCAGCGCCCTGCCCGGCATAGGTCTTGGCGACGCTGTCTTTGATCCGGGCGAGCGCCTGGTCCTGGGGCAGCACACCGGAGATGGCGAAAAAGCAGGTCTGCAGCACGATGTTGATCCGCCCGGCCAGCCCGACCTCGCGGGCGATGGCGCTGGCGTCGATGACATACAGCCTGATGCGTTTGTCGATGATCTGCTGTTGCACGGTGCGCGGCAGGCTGTCCCACACCCGATCGGGTGGATGTCTGCTGTTGAGCAACAGCGCGGCGTCCTGGGCGGCATGGCCCAGCACGTCGACCTTGTGCAGGAACCGCTCGTGGTGGCAGCCGACGAAGTCGGCGCGCTGCACCAGGTAGGGCGCGCGAATCCGATCAGGCCCGAACCGCAAATGCGAAACGGTCTGCGAGCCAGACTTTTTGGAGTCGTAGACGAAGTAGCCCTGCGCGTAGAGGTTCTGCTCGGCGCCGAGGATCTTGATGGTGTTCTTGTTGGCGCCGACTGTGCCGTCCGAGCCGATACCGAAGAACACCGCGCGCACTGTGTCGGCGGACTCGATGTCGAACCCCGCGTCGTAGCTGATGCTGGTGCCGCTGACGTCGTCGTCGATGCCGACGGTGAAGCGAGCTCGCGGCCGCTCGCCGGCCAGCTCGGCGAACACACCGGCGACCATGGCCGGGAGTGAATTCTTTCGAGGACAGCCCGTAGCGCCCCCCGCACACCGTCGGCAGCTGCGACCGTTCGCCGCTGTGGTACGCCTCGGCCAGCGCGGCAACGACGTCGAGATACAGCGGCTCGCCGAGCGACCCGGGCTCTTTGGTACGGTCCAGCACGCCGATTGCGCGGACGGTTGGGGGCAGCGCGGCAAGTAGCGCCTGCGCCGGAAATGGCCGATACAGCCGCATCTGCACCACCCCGACCCGCTCGCCGCGCGCGGTAAGGGCTGCCACGGTTTCGGCCGCGGTCTCTCCGCCGGATCCCATCAGCACCAAGACCCGGTCGGCCTGGGGATGTCCCGTGTAGTCGACGATGTGCATCGGGCGCCCGGTGCGCTGGCCAAGCTCGCTCATGAGTTCCCCGACCACCTCGGGCACCCGGGCGTAGAACGGGTTGACGGTCTCGCGGGCCTGAAAGTAGGTGTCGGGATTCTGCGCGGTGCCGCGGATGAACGGCCGATCCGGCGACAGTGCACGGTCGCGGTGGGCCAGGATCAACTCCTCGGGGACCAGGGCTCGCAAGTCGTCGTCGGTGAGCAACTCGATGGTGTTGAGCTCGTGAGAGGTGCGAAAGCCGTCGAAGAAATGCACAAACGGCACCCGGGTGCGCAGCGTGGCCGCTTGGGCGACCAGGGCCAGGTCGTGGGCCTCCTGCACCGAGGCCGACGACAGCAGCGCAAAGCCGGTCTGGCGCACCGCCATGACGTCCTGGTGGTCACCGAATATCGAAAGACCCTGCGCAGCAATTGATCTCGCCGCGACATGGATCACCGCCGCGGTCAACTCACCGGCGATCTTGTACATGTTCGGGATCATCAACAGCAGGCCCTGTGACGAGGTGAATGTCGTCGCCAACGCTCCGCCCTGCAAGGCGCCGTGCAGCGCGCCTGCCGCCCCGCCCTCGCTTTGCATCTCCACCACTGTCGGCACCGTGCCCCACACGTTGGGCCGATGCCGGCTCGACCAGTCATCGGCCAGCTCGGCCATGGGCGAGGACGGGGTGATCGGGTAGATGCAGCACACTTCGTTGAGCCGGTAAGCCACCGATGCCGCCGCCTCGTTGCCGTCCACCGTGGTGCGCGTCATCGCGGCTCCGGGATCATCTCGATGGCGTGCACCGGACACTGCTCGTAGCAGGTGGCACAACCGGTGCACCGGTCGTAGTCGAAGCGGTAGCGGTGACCGGGTCCGAGCTTGATCACCGCGTCCTCCGGGCAGGCGCCCAGACAGCCGTCGCACTCGAAGCAGTTACCGCACGACAAGCACCGGCCGGCCTCGAACGTCGCGGCCTCGGCTGACAAGCCGCCGACGACCTCGTCGAATCCGGTGACCCGTTGTGCGGGAGGAAGTTCGGGCTCCGCCCGCCGATACGCATCACCGAAGTACCACAGGTGCAGCTGGTCGAATTCCGCGACCGGATGCTTCGGCGGGCGCTCCCCGGAGCCGCCGCGCAGCCACGCGTCGATATGGTGGGCCGCCTTTTTGCCGTGTCCGACGCCGACCGTCACGGTGCGTTCGCACGGCACCATGTCACCGCCGGCGAACACTCCGGGGCAGCCGGTCATCAGCGATCGGCGAGACCCGCACGCTGCCGTCGCGGTCGAACTCCACTCCGGGCAGGCTCCGCATGAACGCCGACTCGGTCTCTTGTCCCAACGCCATGATCACGGTGTCGGCGGCGAGCGTCTCGAATTGTCCGGTCGGCAACGGGCGTCCGGATTCGTCGAGTCGCATCAGCTCCACCTGCAGCTCGGGGCCGTCGAAGGCGGTGATCGTGCGCAACCAGTTGATCCGAACACCCTCGCGCTCGGCCTCGTCGACCTCATGTTCGTGCGCGGGCATTTGGGCTGCCGTGCGGCGGTAGATGATGACGGTGTCCTCGGCGCCCAGGCGGCGAGCGACACGGGCGGCGTCCACCGCGGTGTCGCCGCCCCCGTAGACGGCGACGCGGCGGCCGAGGTTGGGTCGTTCGCCGGAGGCGACGCCGCGCAGGAACGACACCGCGTCCAGCAGCGACCCGGCGTCGGCGGAGGGGATGTCGACCCGTTTGGCGAGATGGGCGCCCACGGCCACGAACACCGCGTCGAACTTCCCGGCTTCACGTTCAGCGGCGAGGTCGTCGACCCGGTGCCCGCACGTCAACTGCACGCCGAGCGCGGCGATTCGTTGTACCTCGGCGTCGAGCACGTCGCGGGGCAGCCGGTAGTTCGGGATGCCGTAGCGCATCATCCCGCCCGGCTCCGCGCCGGCGTCGCGGACCTCCACGTGATGGCCCAGTCGGGTCAGGTGATAGGCGGCCGACAGCCCGCTGGGCCCGGCGCCGACCACGAGCACACGCTTGCCTGTCGGCTGCGGGGGCGGCTCGAATTGCCATCCCTGGTCGCGGGCGGTGTCGCCGAGGAACCGCTCCACCGCATGGATCGACACCGGCGCATCGAGATGTGCGCGGTTGCATACCGATTCGCACGGGTGGTAGCAGACCCGGCCGTGGATGGCGGCGAAGGGATTGTCGGCGATCAGCTGACGCCACGCCTGCTCGTGGCGTCCGGCCCGGGCATGGGCGAGCCATGCCTGGATGTTCTCGCCGGCCGGGCACCCGGCGTTGCACGGCGGCATCAGGTCGACGTAAACCGGGCGGCGATCGCGGACCGGGCCCGCGCGTGGCCGGCCATGCAGTAAGTCGGGCAGGGCCGTCACGTCGCCGCGGGGCTCGGCCGCGAACGCGTGGGCGTCGCCGCTGAACTGCTCGGCCATCATCTTGCTCACGATATGACTGGTTCTGCGGCTGCACAGCTTTCGTTTGGCCCTGAAGTGAGGACTTCTGACCCTGACTGCGGGGCGCGCAGGGGCGGACAGTAGCGGGATGGAGCATTTGACAGCCCTCGATGCCGCTTTCCTGGAGGTCGAAGACTCCGATCCGCATGTGAGTCTGGCGGTCGGCGGTGTGTCGATCATGGAGGGGCCGGCTCCGAGCTACGACGAGTTCGTCTCGACCTTCGCCGAACGGGCGTCGACAATTCCGCGCTGCAATCAGGTCTTGCGGACTCATCCGCTCGATCTCGGCCCACCCGAATGGGTGGATGACCCGCACTTCGACATCTCGCGGCACCTGCACCGCCTCGCGCTGCCGCACCCTGGCGACGACGCCGAACTGTTCCAGATGATCGCGACCGTGATGGAGCGGCGGCTCGACCGCGAGCGCCCGCTGTGGGAGTGCTTCATCATCGAGGGGCTGAGCGACAACCGGTGGGCCGTGTTGACCAAGATTCACCACTGCATCGCCGACGGCATTGCGACAGCGCAGATGTTGGCGAAGTTCAGCGACGACGACGGCGGCGGCACCTTCGCCACCGACATTCGCGCCGCCAAGGAGCCGGATCGGCCTGGGCTGGGTCTGCCCAAGCTGAGCTTGAACCCGTTGAGCTGGGTGAGCGGGATTGGGCGGAGCGCGCTCGCCGCGGCGGCGACAGCCGAACATGTGGCGGTGGGTGCGGCCGAATTGACGGCCAGTCTGTTCAGCCCGGCCCCGGTATCGTCACTGCACGGACCGGTCACGACGATGCGGCGCTACAGTGCGGCCCGGGTCCGGTTGGCTGACCTGAAGGAGGTTTCCCAGGCATTTGGCGTGACGCTCAACGACGTGGCGCTGGCGGCGATCACCGACAGTTACCGCAGGATTTTGCTCGACCGCGGTGAACAGCCCGGCCGCAACTCGCTCCGCACGCTTGTTCCGGTTTCGCTTCGCTCGACGAACCACTTCAACATGACCGACAATGAGGTTTCGGCGATGCTGCCGTTATTGCCGGTCGATGAGGCGGACCCGGTGAAGCAGTTGCAGCTGGTGCACAGTCGGCTCATCCAGGCCAAAGCCAGCGGTCAACGCGAAGGAGCCAGCGCGCTGGTTTCGGCGGCCAAAAACGTCCCGTTCGCGTTCTCGGCGTGGGCGGTTCGCTTGCTGACGCGGTTGCCGCAACGGGCGGTGGT
>CAWKNK010000029.1:0-440102 GCA_963850895.1 uncultured Actinomycetota bacterium
TATGCCGCGTTCGACCGGGCGCGGCGCCCGAAAGTGAGCAAGCTGGCGGCGAATGCGGAACTGGCGGGTGTGGTTGCCGCCAAACTGGATGACGATTGGTCGCCACAGCAGATCGCCCAGTGGCTTGTCGGCCAGGTGATTTGCCTGGTCAGGCCGTCTCGGAAGTACGTCTCAGAAATACCTGTCTCACCCCCGAGTAACTGCCGGTCGCCAGTTCAAGGAGCCTCGGTCATCTCGGCGGCGAGCACCCGGTAGACCGTCGCCCACTTACGCCGAGCGCGGTCGCTATCGTGCTGGTCGATTCACCGCTGGCGTGCATCCGCTGCGCCAGAGCAGTGTTCTTTTCGTCAAGCGCCTTTGGCCGTCCGATGTGCTGCCCGCGTGCCCGTCGCGCCTGACGAGCCGCTTCGCGCCGTTCCCGACCTAGCTCCAACTCCAACTCAGCCAGGCTTGCGAGGACGCCGGCCATCATCCGGCCGGTGCGGCATTCAGGTGTCGATCCCCTCACGCAACGAACGCAAGACTATCTCCCGCTCACCAAGCTCCCGGATGGTGGTCATTACCTCCGCAGCATTCCCGACGTTTTTGATCGGGTCTTGCGTCCTGAAAACTGTTGTGGCCGACTCAGGTTCCGGGCACGCCGGCGAGGTGGTCGAAACGTGTTTGCAGCTCGGCGATTACGTTGTCACGGTCAACCCACATCGGCACCGGGGTAGTAGGTGCAGTAACTGCTGTAGCTACCTACCAAGACAAATTCACACGCGCTCAGCCTTCATGTCCATGTCGATGGTGCCTTGGCACGCGCCGCTCAAGATGTCGGTGTGCATAACCCCGTTAAGCGACCCGTCGGGTTGGGGCGTGTAGCGCACAGTCGCTCGGGCCGGATTCCATTGGATCGTGGTGTCGGGCATCATGCAGTCCCATTGAAAATCGTTGACTTGCGACCAGGACGTTCCATCCCACGTGAACTGAACCGGCTGCGGAACCGTCGGGTTACTTGGCGGAGGGCCGCTAACGATTGTGGCGACGCACTTTCCGTTCGTACAGCTCGAGCGGAAACCGTAGGTCTCGGTGTGCTGCACCTCAGGGTTGCCGACCGCCATGCTGGTCCCGGCCTTAGGACCAACCATGAACGTGATCGCGTACTGGCCGTTCCAGGAAGGACTGTCGGCGAAGGCAGTCGGGGAAAGCGACATGGCGATCGGGAGCGACGCGGCGCATAAACTGACGAAGCTTTTGAAGCGGTCCGAGGCCATCGTTTCTCCTCTGAGTCCGTGACCGTTCCCCCAATAGTCGTACCCCGAGCCATCGCCGACAAGCTTCTTTTCGATTGTCCCCGCGTCCCTG
The DNA here is from genome assembly GCA_963850895.1 of uncultured Actinomycetota bacterium. Taxonomy (GTDB): domain Bacteria; phylum Actinomycetota; class Actinomycetes; order Mycobacteriales; family Mycobacteriaceae; genus Mycobacterium. The sequence continues at coordinate 1,348 of CAWKNK010000029.1, forward strand.
ATCCTCGCCTCACCAACCCCACTCGTCGGCATTCAGGACATCCACGGTGAGATCGTTGTCGGCGGGGGCTCTGGTCCCGTAAGAAAAGGTGAGCATGGTGCGGTCGTCGTCGAGGGATTCAGTCGCTACGACGGTGGCATGCCCGATCTTCATACGGATCTTGTCTCCGGGCTTCAATTCGTCAACACGTTTCAGGGGCACGCTCAACCCATCAGCAGCAGTGAAACTGGTAATCCTGCAGATACCGTGGTCATCATCGCCATTCTTCCACGGCCTGTAACGCGTCCACCGGCCTTGAAAGCACATTCGCGGAGGCATCAGTTGCGATCGCCTAGGCGCACGGAAAGCTTGTGAAGCTAAGGGGATTCGAACCCCTGACCCATTCCTCAGTTCTCCACAAGGTCGGGGATGGGCTCGGCGTCCGTCAGCCAGTGGCGTCCGGCCCGGCGGGCCGCCTCCCACTTGGGGATGCTCACCGCATCATCCTGACCCAGGTCTTCGGGGGTCGGGCCGATGCGCTCGGCCAGCCCGGCGAGGGCACCCAGATCGAAGTGGTATATCTCGGCCGCCGCCAGGCCCAGCATCTGGCGGGTCTCCTCGACGGGAATGTCCCAGAAGGAGCGATGCAGCCATTTGCGGGTGTGGGGCCAGGTCCCCTCCGGATGGGGAAAGTCATTGCCCCACAAGAGGTTGGATACGCCGATCTCGTAGCGCCGCGCCAGCTCCCTGCGCTCCGTGGTGGTGGCCCCGATGAAGCAGTTCCGGTCGAAGTATGCCGAGGGTGGCATCGTCAGGTCGCCCTCCATCAGATGGCTCATCTTCTTGGCCGAGTGCTCACGTAGATACCGTGTGTCCATCAGCCAGAGCAGATCGTTGGCCCAAAATGCACCGCATTCCGTGACGCCCCATCGCAGCCCGGGAAACCGCTCGAACACGCCCGACCACAACGCGAACCACAGCGGCCGGGCACCCCACCAGCGCACCTCGGTGACGTAGATGCCCAGGTGCCCTCCGTACTCCTCCTGCGGGGCGGGACCGGAGTGGGTGTGTACCGGCATCTGCAGGTCCTGGCAGGCGGCCCAGACCTTGTCGTAGCGACGGTCGTGATACGGCGGGTAGCCGACCCAGCGCGCCGGGATCAGGATCCCGCCCCGCAGTCCGGACTCTGCCGCGCGAGTGATCTCGGCTACCGCCGCGTCGACGTCCGCCAGTATGGGCACGACCGCGACCCCGGCCCGCCGCTCGGGGCTGTGGCTGCACAGCTCGGCCAACCAGCGGTTGTGGGCCCGCGCCCCGGCCATGGCGCGCCCCGGGTCCAGGTCGCCCGACTGGCCCAGGCCGGCCCCAAACGGAGCCCCGGCGACCCCGGTCACCGCGTCGGCGTCGGGGAAGATGACCTCGCCGACCACCCCATCGCCGTCGAGCTCTCTGTCTCGCAGGGCGACATCCCAGCCGCCGGCGATGCCCTCTCCATTCTCGGAGAACCACTCCTCGGCGAACTGCTCGTCGATGAACCCGCCGGCCTGCGACGCGGCGATCTTCTCGGCCAGGTAGGCCTCAAAGTCCTCCCGGTATTCGGGGTCGACGTATTCGCGGTATCGCTCGGTGGGGAGCTCGGCGTGGGTATCGGCGGAGATGATGGTGTACGGGTCCACGGTGTGTCCTATCGCTACCAGGTACGGATGGGGTCGGGCTCGAAGACGGTGCTACTCGCGTCGGCAGGCACGGCGGCCAGGGGCTCGGCAACCTCGGCCACGGTCGGGCCGATTCGGTCGGTCAACGGCGCGAGCGCCTCGAGGTCGAAGCCGTAGACCGCCGCCGCGTTCCCGCCGACCATGGCCGCCACCTCGGCGGTCGGGACGCCGCTGAAGGTGTGGCGCAGCGCTTCCCGGGTGTAGGGAGCGGTGCCCTCGTAGTGCGGGTAGTCGCTTCCCCACATGATTCGGTCGACGCCGATCCCGTAGCGCTCGGCGCACTCGACGGGACGCATGAAACTGGCACCGACGTAACACTGGCGGGACCAGTACTGGCTGGGCTTGAGGGTCAGCGAGCCGGCGGTGGGTCCAGCGAAGCGGGCGATCGCCGAGTTCGCCCGCCCGTACCGGGCCGCCGCGACGTCGAGCGAGTCGAGGGTTGCCGGTATCCACCCGGCGCCCTGCTCGGTGAAGACCACGGTGAGGTCCGGATGGCGATCCAGTGCGCCACTGAAGATCAAGTGCCACAGCGCCCGGTGCGCCCACCAGTGCGTCTCGTACACCCATACCGCGAACGAGCTGCCCCACCCGTCCGTCGGGCTGGGTCCGGCGTTACCGCCGTGGTGGTTGACTACCAGGTGCGCCTCCGCGCACGCCGCCCAGAGCGGCTCCCAGTGCTCGGCGTAGAGCGGGGGAAGGCCGGTGCCGGGGGCGATCCCGGGCAGCAACACACCGCCGCGCAGGCCAAGCTTGGCGATCTGCGCCAGCTCGGCGATGGCTTCGTCGAGGTCTCCGAGCAGGATCTGGCCCACCCCGGCGCGCCGCTCAGGTGACAAAGAGCAGAAGTCGGAAAGCCAGCGATTGTGCGCACGCAGGCCGGCCCAGCGCAGCTCGAGCTCGCGGGCGGTCTCCGGCGGAGGGGCGGCCAGGCTCGCATGAGGAAAAAACGGCGGCACGGTATTGGGGAAGATGACCTCCCCCGCGATGCCTTCGGAATCCAGTTCCGAGTTGCGTCGACCGCTGTTCCAGTTGTGCTCGGCGTCGGGCTCGCTGAGATCGCCGAATGGGTTGACGTATGTCTTTGCCCAGCTGTCGAATTCGTCCCTGTAGGGCGCATCGAGGTAGTCGCGGTAGTCGAGCAGGTCGGCGCCGGCGTGGCAATCGGCCGAAATGACCGTGTACCGGTCCATGGGCCTACACCCGCGCCGGCTCGGGCCCGGGGGCGGCGAGCAGGGCCACGTCGTCGTAGCGCTGGTGCACGTACGGCAGCAGCCACTCCTGCGGCACGCGCGCCGCGATCCGCCCCACCTGGATGGTGCGCCGGCGACACCAGGTGATGGACGTGATCTGGCGGACCGCAATGTCGGCCACCGGGTCGAGAGGCGACTCCCCCAACTCGAGGCTGCCGTCGATCTCCTCCAGCAGCTCGTAGTGCCGGTGGTACTCGCCGTAGACCAGGTGGGGGTCGGTGATGCCGCTGCCGTCGGGAGCGCGCAGGAACTTGAAGTAGAACTCGGTGTTCACCTGGTCGGGCGGCAACTCCGCCGGGCCGGTGACCTGGCCGACCACCCTAATGAGCTGATAGCCCAACCGGTCAACGGTGGCGGTGACGCGATCACCGTCACGCGCCACCTCGATGTGGGCCAATTTCTTTGGCTCGCCGAATGTTTCGCGCCCACCCGTGACCGACTGTTCGGTGGACTGGGGCATGAAGAGGGGATAGTCACCCTCGAGTTCGCCGTGCCGGGCGGTCACCGAAAACACCGCCGACCCGAAGGGCGCCATGCCCTCGATCCGGACCCGCTGAAGCTGGACTCGCACCAGAGGTTCGGCCGCCGGTTCCAGCGGCTTGGGCAGCACCGCCGCGACAATTTCCGGATCGGTGAGGTAGGTGATGGTCACCGCCTCGGTGGCGATGGGCGCCTTGGTGGCATCGATCTCGTGGTCGACTTGCGCCTCGGGCGGGCGGGGGCCATAGCGAACTGCGTTGGTGCTCAACGGTTTCCTCCTTCGGTTGCCGGCTCCCTCTCGGCGCTCTGGCCGAGGACGTCGACCAGGTAGTCGGGGTCGCTGCGCGAGATGATCGATGCTGCCTTGCGGCTGACGACCTGATCGGCCGGCGTGGGCGGACCCATCATCCAGAAGCGGTCCGCCCGAATTCCGTCCACCACCTGGTCGGCGACCGTCTCGAGTGGGGTGAACTCGACATGTGCACCGGCGGCCTCGAAGCGGGCCACCACCTTTGCGAGTGTCTGGTCGGGGGTGCGACGTTCCTGGGTCGCGGCGTAGCGCTCCGGGCGGTGACGCCAGGACTCCCAGATGCCGGTGTTCAAGAAGCCGCCGGGGAACAGGACGTGCGCCCGAACCCGCGTCCCTGTCATCTCCAGGTGCGTGTAGAGGCTCTCGGTCAGGCAGAGCACTGCGGCCTTGGTCATCGGGTAGACCGCCGTGGCCGGTCCGCCCATGGCGCCCCGGGCGATCGGCGCGAAGCCGCCGTTGCCCGAGCAGGTGTTGACCACGTGTCCTTCGCCCTGTTCGAGCAGCATGGGCACGAAGGCTTTGATGCCATGGATGACGCCTAGCACGTTGACGTCGATCCCCCAGCGCCAATCGGCCAGATCGTGCTCCCACATGTAACCCTCGGAGACCCCTCCGGTGCCGGCGTTGTTGCACACCAGGTGCACCGCGCCGAAGCGGGAGAGCGCCTCCTTGGCCAGCGACTCGACCGAGGAATAGTCGGTGACGTCGGTGACCACCCCGGCCACCTCGATGCCCTCGTTTGCGAGTGCCCGGGTCGCCTTGTCCAGCGGTTCGGCGAGGACGTCGGCCAGCACCACCTTCATGCCCTCTTGGCCGAAACGCCTGCCCATGGCCTGGCCGATGCCCCCGGCTCCACCGGCTATGACCGCCACCTTGCCCGCAAGGTCCTTCATTGTGGCCATCGTCACATGGTCGCTTATATCACCGCAAGCAGTCGCATTATGCGACCATTGCGCCTATGGCGCCGCGTCCCTCCCCGCAGACCGAGCGGGTCGTGAACCTGTTCGAGCATCTGGCAGGTGATGCGAGCCGGGGGATGACATTGGCCGAGGTGTCGCGCCACTTGAGCGTGCACAAGGCCAGCTGCCACTCGATGCTCTCTGAATTGCTCCGAGCCGGCTGGCTGCTGCGCGACCCGGTCCGAAAGACCTACCACCTCGGTCCCGCTCTGGTCCGCCTCGGCCGAGAGGCGGCGGACCGCTATCCAGCCCTGGTGTTGGCCCGCTCCGCGATGGCCGAGCTGTCGGCCGCGACGGGCGCCCACTGCGTCGCGTTCTCGGTGAGCGACGACCACTCCACCGTCGTCGATCAGGTCCGAAGCCGTCACGGCGGCGGTCACCCGATGCCCATCGGCACGCAGTTCCCCCACCGCCCGCCGTATGGGGCATCGACCGTTGCCTGGGCCGGGCCACAGGCTCGGGAGCGCTGGCTGGCCGCTCTGCCCGAGGACGTGCGCGATCGCTACCGCCAAGCCATCACCACCGCCCAGCAGCGTGGCTACGCGGTCGGTCTTCACCTCCTGCCCGACCTGCGCCTGCAGGAACTGGCGCTGATCGTGCGTAGCGCCGAGGTCCGTTCCACCCGGCTGAGCCAGCTGGCGCAGGCATTGACCGACGAACTTATCCACCAGGAGGAATGGTTCCCGATCAGCCTGTCCCCGGACCGCACCTACGAGGTGAGCCACATCGACTCCCCGATCCTGGAGCCCGGGTCCCGCATCGCGTTGATGCTCAGCCTGGTCCCGAGCGCCGAGCCGATGAGCGGCGCGGCGGTCACCCGTCTGGGCGCGCAGCTCTCTGCTGCGACCCGCCGACTAAGCGCAGCCTTGGCCGAAGAGTCTCACCCCGGTGGGCCAAATTGGTTATTAGGCAACGCCTGCCGGGCTACCGGCATTGCCAGTAAGCGCAAGCGGTCCGGTGCAACCGATAAGCGTCGTTTTGGAGCGGCTCCGAAGAAAACCACAGCGAGCGGAACTGCCGACCACATGTCTCGCCATTCTTAGAGCCCTTCGACTTGTCGGAGTCTTCGGTGTCCTCTGAATCATCGGAGTCTTCGGACTCGTCTGAGTCCCCGGCGTCCTTGGAATCATCGGAGTTATCGGAATCATCGGAGTTGTCGGAATCCTTGGACTTGTCCGAGTCATCAAGCTTGTCTGCGAATTTCGTCAACAGCTGAGCTAATTTGCGAGCTTCATCAGATGACAACGAATCATCGAATAATCGCTCGTCGCCCTCCGAGACGCGCTCAACGTAAACCCCGTCGTCCTTGATGCAGACATCCCACCGACCACCCTCGTGACGGGCCATCTCATGCCGCCTTTCGACTAGTGACCTAAATGCACAAGCGACGCGTCCCGCCGCGCCACTGCGTTGTTTACCCACTTGTGCCGGTGACACCTCACTGGTGTGGGGCCCGAATCGACCTGGTGCGTCCGGCTTACGGTGCGATCGGCCGCTTGAAGAAGCATGCGACGGAAAAGGCTCCGCGGTGGTCGGCATCGAGGCCGACCATCTCCCACCCCAGGCGACCGAGCTCGTCCGCCCTCAGCCTCATCTCATCCAGCGCGGTGTCCCCCTCGCGGTAATCCCACGTGTACTCCCACTGCTGCGGGTACCACTTGCCGTCTGAAGCCAGCCACCATCCGGGGCCCGGCGAAGGATTGTTCATGTGGTCGTAAGTACCACAGGTTGTGGCGGACCCGGCGCCGGCCGTAGCTCAGCTACGGCGCGTACGCCCAACCGAGAAAGATGTTTTGCGTGTCGTAGGGGCTTGGTCTTATTTCCCGGATATGGGGCGGGGTGAAGTAGTTGGCGGTGAGGTACTGGCCATTGCCCTCGCTGAGCATGACGTGTCCGGTGCCGTTATCGAATCGCGGATTGCTCGTGAAAACGAGTGCTCCCTCCGGGATGTTGTCGGGGTTGGTGTGGATCTGCCCTTTGCGGTTGAAGTCATTGAAAGCATCCATCGCCGACGGGTATCGGAACGCGTGGTTGTAGGCCTGCTCGACAAATGCCTCGCATTGGACCGTGTTGTCGGGATCAGCGGCCATTTGTTCACGAGCCCATGCGAGGGCATGAGCCGCCTTGTCTTCGCCGGTTGTTGAAGCGGGCGCTGCTCCGCCGCCGCCGCAGTCCGGACCAAGCGCGTCGAGAGTGCGCGTGTCGATGTCGACATCGGCGACATAATGACCGTCAGTTGTCTTGTACCAGAGGCTGTCCCAACCCCCGTTGGCAATCTGGTAGCTGAAGAAGCCCTTCACCGGCTCGCCCGTGCTGTGGCAAACGAGCGTCAGCACCTGGCCGGCGTTGTAAACGCCCTCTTGGCCCGCCTTCAAGTTAGAGCCATTCATGCGCGGAGTGGTTTGCGCTTTGACGGTGGCAGTTGTTTCGGCGTGAGCGGGCGCGGCACTGGGCAGACCCAACGCAAAAACGGCTGCCGTCGCGGCCGCGATTGCTGATCTCATCGCTTCGTCTTTCTGCCACATCCCATGTGAAATTGATCGGGACGCTACACCAGCAACAAAGGCCATGTCTTTGAAATGGCTGTAAGAACATATGTGTTAATTCCTTAGGAAATGCGCGGTATCGGTGATGGCGTCCGAGCCATTACCCACGAACGAACGTGAGGGAAAGAGAGAAACGGCGCCGCCGACCGTCGCCATTCCGGTCACAAGAAAGGGACTGCCCACTACGCGTTGGAGCCGCCCGGGGCGACAAGCGCTGCGGCGCGGTTAGCTGGCGGGCGACGGCGGAGGCGGTGGCGGCGGCGGAGTCCATCGCCGCCCGTCCGTCGTCCACCCACACGGCAGCCAGTTCAACTGTGGGCCGTCGAAGGTCAGGCATTTCGGTGTACCGGGCGGCGGGGTGGGACCCGGTGACGGCGAGTCGGCGTGAGCGGCAGCCCCGCTGAGCATCAAAGCCCCAACGGCCACAAATATCGCTGCCGACTTCCCCATCGCGGTTCCGGTGAAAGGGGACCCACCAAAGCGATTGTCGCTAGCCTTCGGCCTGCGCGTTCACGCCATGAATTCTAATCTTCCGGCTCTGCTTTAAAGCTTGAGAATTCCTGCCAATAGGCGGTACCGCGGGCCCTACGCAACGAGAAGCAACTGCCCCCAACCCGCGCTCGGGGTGAACCGTGCAAGACGGCGTTGAATAGTAAAGTCCACTGACATGGGTAACCGCGACGCCGCGAAACAGCGGGCGGTGCGATGCAGCTCCGATACATAAGCATCCCGGCGCTGATCGGCGAAGCCGGTGGCGATCCCTGGGCGATCAACCAGAGCCTGCAGGCGGGCAGCCCGTTCCAGATTTCGAATCTGGCGGAGGCTTTTCATCAGGCGGGCCGCTGCACCCAGGAGGCGAACGAGACCTTCGAGCAAGCCCGCAAGCGGTTCGACGCGGCCTGGAATCACCAAGATGGCGATCATCCGATCAACGACTCCGCCGAAGTGCAGCGGGTGACCAAGGCCCTCGGTGCGCAGTCCCTGCAGTTGCCCAAGATCGGCGTCGACCTGGAGAACATCGCCGCCGCCCTGGCCGAGGCGCAAAAGGCCGAAGCCGGCGAGATCGCCACCTTGGAGGCTCAGCTGCAGAAACTCGACGACCTGATCGGCCAGGCCGTCGAAATGGAGAAAGACACCCACCTCAGCGCGGCCGACAGGGAAGCGCTCGATGCCCTCATCCACGCTTGCGAAGACGACGCCATCAGCGACACGAAGGCCGCGCTGGCGCAGCTGCAGTCGCTGCGCAACGGCTACTCGGCCACGTTGCAGAAATCGCTGGGCAATCTCCGGGCCGAGGGGTACGACCCAGAGTCCCTGCAGCAAGTCGATGCGGATACCCAGATTCCGCCGCCGGGCACCAACGCCGAGGATGTGCACCGCTGGTGGACGTCACTGACACCCGAGCAGCGGCAGCGCTTCATCGCCGAAAACCCGGACCAAATCGGCAATCTCAACGGCGTCCCGGTCCTCGCGCGCAGTGACGCCTACATCGCCGTGATGACGCGAGACCTCAACCGGGTGCGTGACATCGCCAGCCGCAGCGCCGTATCCGTGGACGACGTGATGCGCGATCCGGCGAAATACGGCCTGTCGGCCACCGACATCACCCGCTACCAGAACGCCAACGAGACCAAGCAAGGCCTCGACCACGACGCGGGTAACGATCCCCTACATCCCAACCCGACCTATCTGTTCGCCTATGACCCGTTGGCGTTCGGCGGCAAGGGGCGCGCGGCGATCGCCATCGGCAACCCGGACACCGCGAAGAACACCTCCGTGATCGTGCCCGGCACCAGCAGCAGCGTGAAAGGCGGCTGGCTGCATGACGGCCACAACGACGCCATCAACCTCTTTGCTCAGGCCAACGCCGCCGACCCGAACAACCCCACGGCCGTGATCGCGTGGATGGGCTACGACGCCCCCAACGCCTTCTCCGATGTCCAGCGCATCTCCACACCGGAACTCGCGCGGACCGGTAGTGCGGCGCTGGCGCAGGACGTCAACGGATTGTGGGCGACTCACCTCGGCGGCGGCCAGCACGTCACGGTGCTGGGTCACTCGTATGGTTCGACGACGGTGGCCGACGCCTTCGCGATGCATGGCATGCACGCCAACGACGCTGTGCTGCTTGGCTGCCCGGGCACCGACATGGCCCACAGCGCCGCGGACTTTCACCTGGACGGCGGCCATGTGTTCGTCGGGGACGCCTCCACCGATCCGGTCGGGATGCTCGGGCAGCTCAATGGCACAAGCAAGCACTTCTTCGGTGGCGACATCGTCGGGCAGGTGATGGGCAGCGACCCCGGTTTGGGCGCCGACCCCGCCGTCGACGGTTTCGGATCGGTGCGCTTCCGTGCCGAGGTGCCCGGCTCGGACGGCATCAATCCCCACGACCATTCGCACTACTACTATCCGGGAAGCGAGGCGCTGCACAGTATGGCCGACATCGTTTCGGGCCACGGCGATGCATTGGAAGCCGACGGCCTGACGGCCGGACATCGCCATCAGGTAGGCGGCGTCCAAATCAGAATTCCCGGGCTGCCCCCGGTCACCGTGGGCCCACACACCCCGGCGGTCTTCGACCCGGAGTGGAACCGCCCGGCAGGTTCCATCACCGATAATCATTTCTTCGATGGCCAGCACCATCACTGAGCGCCGGCGGCGGTGTTCGTGGCAAGCGATCCTTGTCGCGCTGGTGGCCGTTGCCATGCTGTTGATAGGAGGATGCGGTCTCGTGTCGCCCAAACCACATTCGGGGGGGTCGTCTCATCCGGTGGATGATTCCGCGCACCCCCTGACCGACGACCAGGCGATGGCTCAGGTCGTCGATCCGGCCAAACAGATTGCCGCCGCGGCCAATTTGCAAGGGGTCAGCGGAGGCTTCTCGTTCGCCTCCTGCAACGACCAAGGAGATCCGCCCTACATGGGCACCGTCACGATGAGCTTCCTGTTGCAGGGTGACCCCGACGCCTACTTTCAGCAAGTGCGCGCCGCGATGGCCGCTCATGGATGGAACGACGGGCCCCCGCCGGGACAGCACTACTTCGGCACCACGCTGAACAAGGATGGGGTGACCGCGAATATGGGTTTCGTCCCGTCCGACCACAGTTACGGCCAAATCATGCTGTACGGGCAGTGCCGCAACACGACCGACCACCACCACGACGGCAAGACCAACACCACCAACATCACCAGCCAGCTGAACGCGCGATGAAGTACCCAACGTCGAAATACCCGGAGTTCTGCAAGTTATTTTGCCCGGCAATGACTTTCGTCAGAGGGGTAGCGTCGCGGGCATGAATTTGGTCGAGTGGCTGAAGACCCCGCATTACCTGCGGACGCGTTTGATGATGGAACGACAACCGATGAGGAACCTCGAGATCGAGACCGTGTTCCTCGAAGTCTCCCACCGCGACGCGCTGCTGCGGTTCCCGGTGATGTTCATGCTGCTGCCGACGCGCTCCCGCCCGTCGCGCGACCGCACCCCGCGCCCCCGATCAGAACAAGTGACCCCGGCGCGTCGTTGAGCGCGTTAGCCCTGCGTGGCTTTGCTGACGTACTGCGGGCAGTACGACTGCGTCGCAGCGCCGATGAAGTAACCCGAATCGTGGTCGGTTAATCCGAGCGCACCTTTTACATCGGACAAGGTCTGCGGCAAGGTCGCGCCATTGGCCCAGTCCTGGCAAACCCCATGACCGGCGTTGACGACGGTCTGGTTCGACAGGTTGCTAAAGGTGATTCCCTGCTGTCCGAGCGCCTGCAGGAAAACGTCGTCCGTCGCGTCGGCGTTCGCGATCGGGGCGGCGACGACAGCCATGCTTGCCAAAACGGCAGCGAGTGGGCCCGTCATCCGTGCCGAGTTCTTCATCGTGACTCCTCAGTGGGACTAAGTTCATACAAGACGCGCTCATGAGTTAGTGCTTCGGCTACTCGATACTTTTGCACACGCGGGGCTTCGGCGCTCGGCAATCGGCAAACTTAAAACCGATGCAACGGCGACCGCGATACTCCCCTCTAATCAACGTGGCATTTATGGCGGAGCTATTGTCCGAGCGCGGTGGGGAGTTGCATAGAACGACGAATCAGCGCTTGGCACGACGTCGGGATCGGTAGCCCGTCGGCGCGTGTGAAATTGGCGCGACAACGCCAGGGGTGGCGGCGCCGACCGAAGGAGCGACGCGATGCCGACGAGTGCCCGCCCATCGTTTTCATGTGCCCGTAACTAGGTTGGGCGTCGGCGCCCGATGGGGCATGCTTGCCGTATGCACCTCGTGAACGGCGCCCGTGACCCGGCGGCAAGCTTTCCTCTCGACACCGTCACCGACGATGCGGCCGAGCGCCGGCAGGCCAACCGGGCTGTCGCCGTCAGCGCCGTCGGACTGGCGCTGACCGGGCTCATCGAATTGGCCATCGCGCTGCTGTCCGGCTCGGTGGCGTTGCTCGGCGACGCGTTGCACAATCTGTCGGACGTCTCCACCAGCGCCCTGGTGTTCGTCGGGTTTCGGGCGTCGCGCAAAGTCCCCACCGAGCGCTATCCCTACGGCTTCGAACGCGCCGAAGACCTCGCCGGAATCGGTGTGGCACTGGTGATTTGGGGCAGCGCCGCCGTCGCCGCCTTCGAAAGCGTCACCAAGCTGCTCCGTCACGGCGGCACGGGATACGTGGGCTGGGGCATCGCCGCGGCGGTCGTGGGCATCGCCGGCAACCAGCTGGTGGCCCGCTACAAGTTGGTGGTGGGCAAGCGGATTCGCTCGGCGACCATGGTGGCCGACGCCAAACACTCCTGGCTGGACGCGTTGTCATCGGCCGGGGCGATGCTGGGCCTGATCGGTGTGGCCCTGGGCTGGGGTTGGGCCGACGCGATCGCCGGGCTCGTCGTCACCGGATTCATCTGCCACGTCGGCTGGGAGGTGACCGCCGACATCGCTCACCGCCTACTCGACGGCGTCGACCCCGAAATCATCACGACCGCCGAGGCCGTCGCCGCCACGGTGCCGGGCGTCACGCACGCGCATGCCCGGGCCCGATGGACGGGACGAACGTTGCGTGTCGAACTGGAAGGCTTCCTGGATCCCGACACTCCCCTGGCGGAGGCCGATCGAATCGGTCGCCTCGTCGCGGCCGCGCTGGCGCCACAGATCCCCGAGATGCACAACTTCACCTGGACCGCCCGGGCCGCCTGACCGAGATACGCAGTGAACCGCGCGGGTTTGATCGGGCGGCTACCGTCGACGAGCTGGCCGCCAAGGTCGGTGGCAACCCGGACGCGCTGCGCCGATTGCTGCGAGTCTTGATCAGCAGGAGCATCTTCCTTCGCCGCGACGACGACCGCTACGAGCTGAACCCGATGGCACAGCTGCTGCGTTCCGACGGCCCCGTGTCGATGGCCGCGAGGGCGCGATTCATCGGGGCGCGGCAGCACCGCGAGCATTGGAGTCTGTTGACCCAGGCCATTCAATCGGGCGACGCGGCGGTTCCGGCGTTGCGCGGCAAGGGATTCTTCGACTACCTGGGTGACGAGCCGGAGTTCGCGCAGATCTTCAACGACGCGATGACGAGCCTGTCCGGGGCGACCATCGGGCCCGTCATCGACGCGTACGACTTCACCGCGATACTGGGCTCTGCACCCGATGCGCGGGGAGTGCTCTGCGACCTACCCGAGGTGATCGCGGGAGCGGAAACACTATTGAGGGAAGCTGGTGTGGCAGAAAGAATTCAGCTCGCTGAAGGCTCGTTCTTCGACAGCGTTCCGGCTGGCGGCGACGCTTACCTCCTCAAGAACATCATCCACGACTGGGACGACAAACCGTCGGTTCAGATTCTGCGGAACGTGCGCTCGGCCGCGGCCACCGGGCCACGTTGCTGCTCCTCGAGGCGGTCGCCCCGACGGCGACAGCGAATCCACCGCGAAGTTGACCGACATGGAAATGCTGCTGATCAACAATGGCCGCGAAAGCACCGTCGGCGAATACCGCCGCCTGCTCGACGAAGCCGGTTTCCGGCTGACCCACGTGGTCGACACGAGTTCGCACTTCAGCATCATCGAGGCCCGCGCGGTCTAGACGTCAGCCGCGGCGGAATCGCTCCCACAGCTGTGGGTCGTTTTCCCACCAGAGTCCCGATGGCGTAGCGCTGTCACTTTCGGCCGCTTCCGCCTGATCCAACTCGGTGTCGACCGCCACGGCGTGCGCCTTCTCGTCGCGCGAAAGCGCGCGCATCAGTAGCAACACGAATGGCCACCCGACCAGGTCCCCGAGGATCCATAAGACGCCCGCGCCGATCGTCTGATCGAGCCGCTGGTCGGGTCCCCAGAACCGGTGCAACCCGGCGTAATACGCCGCGCCGATCAATGCGCCCTGCCAGATGACCAACCCCAGGACACCGTCGCCGAGGGCCTCCCCGACGGTGATCAATAACGAGATCGACTGGGGGTACTTGCGCGGCACCGGGTCTTCTTGCAGCCGGGCGTAGAAGTACCCAAAGCCGATCGCAACCAACAGGATTCGGGTGGGGGCGCCCACCCATTCTTTCTCGAGGGCCGCGGTGTACCAGGGCGTCAGGTACAGCAGCCACGGCGTGGCCAGCATCGCCGCCGACGTCGTCGCGGGGTGCGCGACCACCCGGGCGAAGCGTGTTGCCAGCAATCGATCGATGCGGTCGCGTCCCGCCGGACCCAGCGCGCCGCGCACGACCGTGATCGGCTTGCCCTGCGCGATGAACAATGGCACCACGTAGAGGAGTAGCACCACCTGCAGCGCGCGCACCCAGAACAGGATGTACGCGTAGGCGCCGATCGCGCTTAGGGTGGCCAGCGCCCAGAGCACCGTGCCCACCCCAAAACAGCCAGCCTGCACGCGTCCGAACGACTGCTCAGCGTCTCGGCTCCGTCGGTAGCACCACGCATATCCGCCTGCGAGCACCGTGATTATCGCCGCGGAGACAAGATCCAGCTGCCATGTCTGAACCACGCCGCTCCATGTCAGCGGTCCGGGATCAACGCGCACAGCCATTAGCGTATTGCGGGGCGCGACGCCGGTCGATCAGCGCTGGCGTCTACTGAGCGCTCAGTTGCCGGGCTTACCGTCCGGCTTCGGGCCGCGGTCCTCGCCGGTTACGTACTTCGGGCAGTAATGGCTTGCCGAGAGGTAGGTGAACTTGGCCGCGCTGGCCCCCTGGAATGCCGGGTTCTGGTTGCGGAGTTGCGTCACGATCTCCGCGGACGACTGTCCGTCGTCGAGCAGGTCACACACCGACTTGCCGATCGTGATCGCGTTGCCGCCATCCTGGTAGGTGATGCCGGCGTCTCGCAGGTCGGTGAGGAAATCCTGATCATTGTTGACGTCGGCGTACGCAGGCGCGGCCAGGCCGATCGCGGCGGCGACGCTCGCCAAAACCAGTAGAAATCGCATAACGCAGCGATTGTCGCAGACCTGTTGGCGAATAGCATCTCGCCGGGCAAACGCAGGGTGAACTCTCACCGGCCTCGCGCCGGCTACGCCGCCGGCGCCCGGGAGGCTCGCAGCGCCTGGCGGCGCATCGTCAACGACCCGGGCAGCGCGCCGACCGGTCGGCGCTCCGCGGGTTCCCAGATGTCGCCGTCGAGGACACCGGGCAGGCCGGCCTCGCTGGCAATGAAAACCGGTGCGACGCCTTGCACGAACTGCCGGTGGTAATCCTTGAGCGCCGCGAACGCCCACTTCCCCAGCAGGCAGATGGTGAGCAGGTTCGCGATAGCCATCACCGCCATCGTCAAGTCGGCGAGCGCCCACACCAGCGTCAGCTTGGCCAGTGCCCCGAAGACGATGGACAGCAGCGTGACCACCTTCAGCACATTGGCCGCCATGCGCCGGCCGCCCAGGTAGAACAGATTGGCCTCGGCGACCACGTAATTGCTCAGAACCGAGGCGAACGCGAAGACGAACACCACCGCGGTCATCAAGACCGTGGTCCACGACCCGAGGTCAGCGGCGACCGCGGACTCCGTCAGGCTCGCCCCGGCAATCGCTCCCAAGCGAGCCGGGTTGTAGGTTTCGGGACCCGACAGCAGCACGATGAATGCCGTCGCCGTGCATATCACCATCGTGTCGACGAACACGGCGAGCGACTGAATCAGGCCCTGTTCCACCGGATGTGCCACGGTCGCGGCACCCGCGATGTTGGGCGAGCTGCCCATCCCGGCCTCGCAGGCAAACAGGCCTCGCTTGACGCCGGTGAACATCGCGGCGAGCGCACCGCCCGCGAAACCGCCTGCCATTTGCCGGATTCCGAACGCCCCGCCGATGATCTCCTTGATCACCGTCGGCAGCTCGGTGATGTTCACGGCCACAATTCCCAGTGCGAGCAGCGTGTACAACAGCGCTACCACCGGGAGGACAGAGCCGGCGAATTGGGCGACCCGCCGCACGCCACCGAAAAGCACGGGCGCCGCCAGCACCGCCAAAACGATTGTCGTCCAGCCGACCCCGATGCCGTGTGATGACTTCAGCACCCCGCTGATCGCGTTGGTCTCCACCATGTTGAACGCGGTGGAGAAGGTGAGCACCAACAGCATGGCGAAGACGACGCCGCCTGCCCGTGACCGCAGCCCTTGTTGAATGTAGAACGCGGGACCGCCGCGGAAGGCGCCGTCGTCCGAGCGGACTTTGAAGATCTGGGCCAGGGTGGCCTCGATCACCGCGGTGGCCATGCCGACCGCTGCCACCACCCACATCCAAAAAACGGCGCCGGGCCCGCCGACGGTCAGGGCGATGGCGACGCCGGCGATGTTTCCGGTGCCCACGCGCGACGCGAGACCCACGCAGAACGCCTGGAAGGACGAGATCCCACCGTCGTGGTGGTGCGCTCTGCGGAGCTGGCCAAGCATGCGCCCGAAGTAGCGGATCTGAATGAAACGGGTGCGCACCGTGAAATAGACACCGCCACCGATCAGCAAATAGATCAAGACGTGCGTATTGAGGATGTTGCTAAGGGGTTCGACCAACTGCTGCTGAAGGAAGTCCAAACCCCTGCTTCCTTTCGACTGCGGCCGCTGTCCGTCGCCGAAATGGTATGGGCGAATTGTTGATTACAGGTTTCGTTCACCCGCCGTTAGTTGTCGGATATGTAAAAAGCGGATCACATCGTCACCGCGGGCCGACCGCAGCTGACCGCTAGGAGGCGGCGTTGGGCGTCGAAAGCGCTTGGGGGCAATAAGAGTTGGCGGCGATTGCCGCGAACCGGGCGGCGTCGTCGCCCTGAAGCCCACGATTGAGCATTTGGATCATCCTGACGATATCCGCCAGCTGCGAGCCCTCGCCCACCAGTGTGCACACCGACCTGCCGGACGTAATCGCCTGTTCCGGGTCCGAATAGGTCAGGCCAGCCGCGTGAACCGTGGCAAGGAAGGCGTCGTCGCTGCTATCGGCGCGCGCGGAACCGGCCAGGCCGATCGCGGCGGCAAGGCCGAGCAGAATCAGAAGTAGCCTCACGGCTCACCGATCGTTCCAGAGCTGCCGCCGACCCGCATCTCGTGGAGCGAATCGGCCGATTACGAGCTGGCGGTCGCGGTCGTCGGGGTGGACGACGAGATTGCATCCGGGCAGTACGCGCTGGCCGCGATCGCGGTGAATTTTTCCGCTTTCTCCTCGGTCAGTGCGGCCGCCTTCGATGTCATCGCCTTCGCGATATCCGCCATCGCCGTGCCACCGCTGGCCGCTGAGCACACGTAGTGGGCAGCCTGGATGACCTGTCCCGGATCGTTATAGGTGAAGCCGGCCGAATTCAGCGACGCGAGGAACGCGTCGTCGGTGTCATCGGCGTGCGCGGGCACGGCCAAGCCAATTACGGCCGCAACGCTGAAAATCGTCAGAACGAGCTTCATAAATTCGAAATCGTCCCAGACGCGCGACGAGTCCGCATCTCGTATGGCAATTTTTGCCGTCGTCAACCTGCGGTTGACACTCAGTCGGCGTCAACCTATCGTTGACGGCATGCCCGACCCGACCCGCATCGCCTACCCGGTCCGCCTCGACGAGCTGATCAACGCCATCAAGGCCGTGCACGCCGACGCGCTGGACCAACTGTCCGACGCCGTGCTGGCCGCGGAGCACCTGGGCGACGTCGCCGACCACCTGATCGGGCACTTCGTCGATCAGGCCCGCCGCTCCGGCGCGTCCTGGACCGACATCGGCAAGAGCATGGGCGTCACCAAACAGGCGGCCCAGAAGCGGTTCGTGCCACGCGCCGAGCCCGCCACCCTGGATCCCGAACAGGGCTTCGGCCGCTTCACCCCCCGGGCTCGGGGCGCGGTGGTGGCGGCCCAGAACGCCGCGCACGAGGCGGCCAGTGACGAGATAACCCCCGACCACTTGTTGCTCGGCCTGCTCGACGACCCGGCCGCCCTGGCGACGGTGTTGCTGCACCTTCAAAAGGTCGACACCGAGGCGCTGCGCGCCGCCGTGGAGTTGCCCCCGGGCGGCACCGAGACTCCCGAACTCATCCCGTTCAGCGGGCCGGCGCGCAAAGCCCTCGAACTGACCTTCCGCGAAGCACTTCGGCTGGGCCACAACTACATTGGGACCGAGCACCTGCTGCTGGCGCTGCTCGAGCTGGAGGACGCCTCGTCCGATGAAGGACCGCTGCACCGATGCGGCGTCGACAAGGGCCGTGTCGAGGCCGATTTGATCAAGGCGCTGGAATCGATCGGCACCGCCAAGGACGTCGGCACGGACGGCTAACCCGCTGTGGTCGACCCCTCCCCGCCGCATCACCGCGTGTGCGATCATTCGATGGTCCCCCTTCCAGGGTGCCCAGGAGGCGAAGACATGGCGAAGATGCACCGCTGGCTGGTCGTCCTGTCCGCGTTCCTCGTCGCCGCGGCGAGCGTGACCGCCGTCGCCGTGGTGCCCGCTCCCCGTGCCTGGGCCGGTGACGCGCCGATCGGCCACATCGGCGACACGCTGCGGGTGGACGCCGGCACCTACGTCGCCGACGTCACCGTCACCGGAGTGTCACCCTGTGATCCGCCTCCCGGATTCGGCTACACGCGCGAAGGCACCTATAAAGGCTTTCCGGGCAGCACGGTTGAACGTGCCGACGTGGTCGTTCGCGCGGTCCGGGTGCCCAATCCGTTCATCATGGCGACCAACTTCAGCTTCCAAGGCGTGACGCCGTTCGCCGACGCCTACAAGCCGCGGGCCTCCGACGCGCCCGACGCGCTGGACAACGTGCTCGTCAACGTGCCAAACGGGGCCATCGTGCGCGGCGAAGTGTATTGGGACGCCTATCGTGATCCCGTCTCCACCGTGGTCCTGCTGGACAAGAAGACGGGCTATCACCTCGCGCAGTGGAATCTCTGACACGCACCGTACGTGTCGTCACGGCGGACTCCGTTGACGTTCAACAGCTTGCCGATCTTGCCGCGCGCACGTTTCCCTTGGCCTGCCCGGCCTCGATGGCGCCCGAGAACATCGCGGCGTTCGTCGACGCCAATCTGTCGGCCCCCCGCTTCGCCGAGTACCTGGCCGATCCGCATCGCGCGGTCCTGGCGGCCGCGCAAGGTGGCCGAATCATCGCTTACGCCATGTTGATTCGCGGCGTTGCCGACGACACCGCCGAGCTGTCCAAGATCTACGTTGCGCCCGAGCACCACGGCACCGGGGTCGCGACGGCACTGATGGACCTCGCGCTGGCCACGGCCGGCGCATGGGGCGTGGGCCGTGTGTGGCTGGGTGTCAACCAGGCAAACGAACGCGCACAACGCTTTTACGCCAAGAGCGGCTTCACGGTCAGCGGCACCAGGACCTTTCAGGTCGGCGCCGGCCGCGAGAACGACTTCGTCATGACTCGCGCGCTTCGTTGACCCCGGCGGTGAGCGCCAAGAGCCGAGACATGGCCCGCACATACTTCTTTCGGTACCCGCCGGCCAGCATCTCGTCGCTGAAGATGGTGTCCAACTTGTCACCCGAAGCCACCACCGGGATGCCGGCGTCATACAGGCGGTCGGTCAGCGCCACCAGCCGCAGCGCAACGTTCTGATCGTCGATGCCGTGCACGCCGGAAAGAAACACGGCGGTCACCCCCTCGATGAGAGTCAGATACCGCGACGGGTGCATGGTGGCCAGGTGCGCGCACAACGCGTCGAAATCGTCGAGCGTCGCCCCGTCAACCTGGGCGGCGCGCGCGGCCACCTCCCGGTCCGATAGCGGCTGCGGCGCCGGCGGCAAGCCGCGGTGCCGATAGTCGGGCCCTTCGATCCGCACCGTGGTGAAAATGCTTGCCAGCGTGTTGATCTCACGCAGAAAGTCCTGGGCGGCGAACCGGCCCTCGCCCAGCTGCTCGGGCAGCGTGTTGGAGGTGGCGGCCACCGACACCCCACGCTCGACCAGTGACGAGAGCAGCCGCGAGATCAGCGTGGTGTTGCCGGGGTCGTCCAGCTCGAACTCGTCGATGCACACCGCCGTGTAGTTGGCGAGCAGATCAACGCATTCGACGAAACCGAACACCCCGGCCAACTGCGTCAGCTCACCAAATGTCGCGAAGGCCTTGGGAGTTGGAGACTCCGGGCCGTCACCCGGCAGCTCGTAGTAGGCCGACGCCAGCAGGTGGGTCTTGCCTACGCCGAACCCGCCATCCAAATACAACCCGACACCGGGCAGCACTCCCCGTCGGCCCAACAACTTTCGCCGGCCCGCGCGACGATGGACGGCCTGATGGCAGAAGTCCTGGCACGCCACGACGGCGGCGGCCTGCGTTGGCTCGGCCGGATCGGGCTGATACGTCGCGAAGCTCACGTCGGCGAACGTTGGGGGCGGCCTTAATTGAGCAATCAGCCGCTCCGGCGACACACTCGGATGCCGATCCACCAGATGCGCCACCCGGCGGAAAGTCCGGGAGGTGGCCCGTGCATGCCGAACTGTAGCGGCGTGCTGCAATCAGACACATGCCCGACTCTGGCGCCACGGAGAACGCAGAGACGCCGCTGTCGCTGCTCGGATCGGTTCGCGAACTCGGCGACGGTGAACTCCCCCGGCTCTACGACTATCCCGAGCGCGACGGGACGTGGGTACGGGCCAATTTCATCACCAGCGTGGACGGCGGGGCCACCTCAGGCGGCAGCAGCGGAACGATGGGAGGTCCCGGCGATCGGTTCGTTTTCAACCTGCTGCGTGAGCTCGCCGACGTCATCGTGGTCGGCGCGGGCACCGTGCGGGTCGAGGGCTACTCCGGCGCGCAGCTGAGCGTCGCCCAGCGCCAGCGGCGGCAGGCCCGCGGGCAATGCGAAGTCCCGCAACTGGCGATCGTCACCAAATCGGGCCGGCTGGACCGCGACATGGCGGTGTTCACCCGGACCGAGGTGCCGCCGCTGGTGCTCACCTGCGCGGCGGCGGCGGCCCCCGCACGCCGGTTGCTCAGCGACCTGTGCGAGGTGGTCGACTGCTCCGGCAGCGACCCCGGCGAGGTCGACGAGGCCGCCATGCTGGCGATCCTCGGCGCTCGTGGGATGCGCCGCGTCCTGACCGAGGGCGGGCCGACCCTGCTCGACTCGTTGATCCGGCGCGACATGCTCGACGAACTCTGCCTGACCATCGCGCCCTACATCGTCGGCGGTCTGGCCCGGCGCATCGCGACCGGCCCCGGCCAGCTGCTGACCCGTATGCGTTGTGCCCACGTTTTGACCGACGACGCCGGTTACCTGTACACCCGCTACGTCAAGGCCTAGCTACTGTGGTCGACATGAATCGGCAGATCACGTTCGCCACGGTCTTGATTGCGGTGACCACCGTGGTCGCCGGCTGCGTCCCGGGCCTGGCCGCCGACCCGCGCTTCGCCACCGATACCGGTGCCCGACCCCAGGGGGCGACCACCGCCAAGCCGCCCCCCAGCGGCCCGCCGCCGATCGCGGCCCCCAAAAACGACCTGTCGTGGCGCGACTGCACGTCGCGGGTGTTCGGCGACGCCGCGGTCCCGCCCGCCGCCGGGGTCCAGCTGGATTGCGCCAATTACGACGCGGACCTGGACCCGGTCAACGGCGGGACCGGCACCGTGAGCGTCGGCGTGGTGCGCGCCCGCTCGAACCAGACCCCGCGCGACGCGGGCCCGCTGGTCTTCACCACCGGCTCGGACCTGCCGTCTTCGACGCAGCTGCCGGTCTGGCTGTCCCGGGGCGGCACCGACGTGCTGCAGACCCACCCGATCGTCGCCGTCGACCGGCGCGGCATGGGCATGTCGAACCCGATCGACTGTCGGGACTCCTCCGACCGCCAAATCATGCGCGACCAGGCGCAGTTCCAAACCGGCGACGACCCCGTCGCCAACCTCTCCGACGTCGCGAACACCGCCACCACCAACTGCACGGACGCCATCGCGCCGGGCGCGTCCGCCTACGACAACGCCCACGCCGCCTCGGACATCGAGCGCCTGCGCACGCTGTGGGACGTTCCCGCCGTCGCGCTGGTCGGGATCGGCAACGGCGCCCAGGTGGCGCTGGCCTACGCCGCGGCGCGCCCCGACAAGGTCGCCCGGCTCATACTCGACTCGCCAGTTGCCTTGGGCGTCAACGCCGAAGCCGCCGCCGAGCAACAGGTCAAGGGCCAGCAGGCCGCGCTCGACGCGTTCGCCGCCCAGTGCGTCGCGGTGAACTGCGCGCTGGGTCCCGACCCGAAGGGCTCCGTCAACGGGTTGCTGGCCGACGCCCGCGCCGGCAAGGGACCCGCCGGCGCGTCCGTCGCCCAGTTGGCGAACGCCATCACCGTCGCGCTGGGCTTCCCCTCCGGCGGACGCGTCAACGCCACCACCAACCTGGCCAATGCTCTGGCGACCGCCCGCTCCGGCGACACCAATCAGCTGACCAACCTGATCAACCACGCTGACGCCACCGAGGACTCCGACGGCCAGTTCGTCAACACCTGCAGCGACGCCGTCAACCGCCCCACCCCGGACCGGGTGCGCGAACTGGTCGTGGCGTGGGCCAAGCTGTACCCCCAGTTCGGCACCGTCGCGGCGCTCAGCCTGGTCAAATGCCTGCACTGGCCCACGGGCTCGCCGCCGGCGCCGCCGAAATCGCTGAAGGTCGACGTCCTATTGCTGGGCGTGCAGACCGACCCGATCGTCGGGACCGAAGGGGTCGCCGCCACCGCCGCCACCGTCATCAACGCCAACGCGGCCAGCAAGCGGGTGATGTGGCAGGGTGTCGGCCACGGCGCCAGCATCTACTCGAGCTGCGCGGTTTCCCCGCTGATCGGCTACGTCGACAGCGGCAAACTGCCCGGAACCGACACGTACTGTCCCGCCTGATTTTCGGCGCTGTCCCCGGTGTACGGTGCGCTGGTGACGGCAGCTGAATCGACCCGGACCGGCTTGCGTGATTGGATCCTGGCCGCCTTTCGCCCCCTGAGCGGCCCACCGAGCAGCGCGACGATTTTGCGGTCTGCGCTGTGGCCCGTGGCCATCTTCTCGGTGCTGCACCGCAGCATCGTGCTCACCGTCAACGGCAACATCACCGACGACTTCAAGCCGGTGTACCGCGCAGTGAATAACTTCCGTCACGGCCTGGACATCTACAACGAGCACTTCGACTACGTCGATCCGCACTACCTGTATCCGCCCGGCGGCACGCTGCTGATGGCGCCCTTCGGATACCTGTCCTTCACGCCGTCGCGGTACCTGTTCATCCTGATCAACACCGTGGCGATCCTGATCGCCTGGTATCTGCTGCTGCGGCTGTTCAAGTTCACCCTGTCCTCGGTGGCCGCGCCCGCCCTGCTGCTGGCCATGTTCTGCACGGAAAGCGTGACCAGCACGCTGGTGTTCACCAACATCAACGGCTGCGTGCTGCTGGCCGAGGTGCTCTTCTTGCGGTGGCTGCTGGACGGGAAAGTCGTGCACCAGTGGTGGGCCGGGCTCGTCATCGGGCTTACCTTGACGCTCAAACCCGTGCTTGCGCCGCTGCTGTTGCTGCCGCTGCTGAACCGCCAGTGGCGGGCGCTGGTGCCCGCGTTCGTCGTCCCCATCGTCATCAACGCGGCCGCGTGGCCGTTGGTCAGTGATCCGAAGGATTTCGTCACCCGCACGCTGCCCTACATCGGGGGCGTCCGTGACTACTTCAACAGCTCGATCGAGGGCAACGGCGTGTATTTCGGCCTGCCCACGTGGCTGATCGTGTTCCTGCGGCTTCTGTTCACAGTGATCGCGATCGGCGCCCTGTGGCTGCTGTACCGCTACTACCGCACCCGCGACCCGCTGTTCTGGTTCACCAACTCGTCGGGTGTGCTGCTGCTGTGGTCGTGGCTGGTGCTGCCGCTGGCCCAGGGCTACTACTCGATGATGCTGTTCCCGTTCCTGATGACGGTGGTGCTGCAGAGCTCGCTGATCCGCAACTGGCCGGCGTGGCTGGGGATCTACGGCTTCCTGACGCTGGACGACTGGCTGATTTACAGATACATGCGGTATGGCCGCGCGCTGCACTACCTCAAAATCACCTACGGCTGGTCACTGCTGCTGATCGTGGTGTTCACGGTGCTCTGCTTCCGCTATCTGGACGCCAAGGCCGAGAACCGATTGGACGGCGGCATCGATCCGGCGTGGCTGACGGCCGAGCGCGAGCGCGCTAGCGTGGACGGATGAACCCGAAGCTGCAATTGACCGACGACGAGTGGCGCCAGAAGCTCACCCCGGAAGAGTTTCACGTGCTGCGTCGCGCCGGCACCGAGCGGCCGTTCACCGGTGAGTACACCGACACCAAAACCGAAGGCGTCTACCAGTGCCGGGCGTGCGGTGCCGAATTGTTCCGCAGCACAGAGAAATTCGAGTCGCACTGCGGCTGGCCGTCGTTCTTCGACCCGGCGAACTCCGACGCGGTGATCCTGCGCCCCGACCATTCGATGGGGACGACGCGCACTGAGGTGCTGTGCGCGAACTGCCACAGCCACCTGGGCCACGTCTTCACCGGCGAGGGCTATCCGACGCCGACCAATCAGCGTTATTGCATCAACTCGATCTCGCTGCGCCTGGTCCCGACGGACTAGCCGGTAAGCCGCAGAATTCCCAGCTGTCGCACGCTTTCGCCCTCGCGCCAGCTGCTGTACCGTTGGCCCAACGGTAAGGCCTACAGCTAGTGATCGGGAAACGGGCGAAGATGACCAAAGACGACATGATCCTGATCAGCGTCGACGACCACATCGTCGAACCACCGGACATGTTCAAGAATCACCTACCCAAGAAGTACGCCGAAGAGGCGCCACGGTTGGTGCACAACCCAGACGGCAGCGATAGCTGGCAATTTCGTGACGTGGTGATTCCGAACGTGGCGCTCAATGCGGTAGCGGGTCGGCCGAAGGAGGAGTACGGGCTCGAACCGCAAGGTCTTGACGAGATCCGACCGGGGTGTTGGCAGGTCGACGAGCGGATCAAGGACATGAACGCGGGCGGGATTTTCGCCTCGATCTGTTTTCCGACGTTTCCCGGGTTCGCCGGCCGGCTGTTCGCCACCGAGGACCACGAGTTCGGCCTGGCCTTGTTGCGGGCCTACAACGACTGGCATGTCGAGGAGTGGTGCGGGGCGTACCCGGCACGGTTCATCCCGATGTGTTTGCCGGTGATCTGGGACGCCGAAGCATGCGCGGCCGAGGTGCGACGCAACGCCAATCGTGGCGTGCACGCGTTGACGTTCACCGAGAACCCGGCGGCGATGGGTTATCCGAGCTTTCACGATGACTACTGGACGCCGCTCTGGCAAGCCTTGGTGGATACCGACACGGTGATGAACGTCCACATCGGTTCCTCGGGAAAGCTGGCCATCACCGCGCCAGACGCGCCGATGGACGTGATGATCACGCTGCAGCCGATGAACATCGTGCAGGCCGCGGCGGATCTGCTGTGGTCGGCGCCGATCAAGAAATACCCCGATCTCAAGATCGGCTTGAGCGAAGGCGGCACCGGCTGGATCCCGTATTTCCTGGAGCGCGCCGACCGCACGTATGAGATGCACTCGGGGTGGACGCACCAGGACTTCGGCGGCAAGCTGCCCAGCGAGGTGTTTCGCGAGCACTTCTTGACGTGCTTCATCAGCGACCAGGTCGGAGTCCAGCTGCGACACCAGATCGGCATCGACAACATCGCGTGGGAGGCCGACTACCCGCACAGCGACTCGATGTGGCCCGGAGCACCCGAACAACTGTGGGATGTTCTCAGCGACAACGAAGTCTCGGAAACTGACATCAACAAAATGACCCACGAAAACGCCATGCGCTGGTACTCGTTCGACCCGTTCGCGCACCATCCGCGCGAGCAGGCCACGGTGGGCGCGCTCCGCCAGGCGGCGGACGGCCATGACGTGTCCGTCCGCGCCCTCAGCCATCACCAGACGGGCGACCGGATTGCGAACGCTCTGGCCGATGCAACCCGCGGCAATGCTTAGAATCGGGTTCGGCTATTTACGCATGCCTCCGCTGACGGCGATGTCGTCTCCGGTCACGAAAGATGAGGCATCGCTGGCCAAATACAATGCGGGGCCGACGATTTCGTGAAGCTCGGCGACGCGATGCTGCGGATTCATCCCGGCCAGCATGTCCAGCGAGCCCGGGAATGCCTGCTCGGCGTCGAGTAGCAGCTCGGTCGCGAAGGGGCCGGGACAGAGCAGGTTGACCCGAACGGCCCACGGCGACCACGTGTTCGCCATCGACACGGTGAGGTTGCGCAGCGCCGCCTTGGACGCACCGTAAACGACCGAACGTGGATGTGACGGGAAGTAACCCTCCATGGAGCCGACGTTGACGATGCTGCCACCGCCGCCGTCGCGCATCACCGGCGCAATGCACTGGCTCATCCGCAGCGCACCCTCGACGTTGACATTGAATACCTTGCGCCACAACTCGGCCGAGACGACGTTGATGTCCTCGACCGGCGGGTTGATTCCTGCGTTGTTGAACAGCACATCGATGTGCCCGTAGTGGTCGACGACCGCGTCCACGAAATCCGGGATGGCATCCCATTCGCCGACGTGGCAAGCGATCCCGACCGCCTTTCCGCCGGCGGCCCGGATCTGTGCCGCGACCTCGTCGCAGCGGTCCTGCTTCCGGCTGGACACCACCACCGATGCGCCCGCCCGGGACAAGCCGTCCAGGAGGGCCCGCCCAATACCGCGAGTGGAACCGGTGACCACCGCCACACGGCCCGCAAGATCGAACATCGCACTCGGATGCTGTTCTGCCACAAACACACTCCTGCGGGTCACGGCGGATCGGGCGGCTCGATGAGACCCTCGATCGTGGCGTGCAGAACCGATCTGCTGCCGTCGGGCAGCACGCGGCGGGCCACCAGGAACTCGCTGCCCATCCACCCGTGCCGGATGAACTTGCCGAAGCGCAATCGCGTGCCGGGCGCTCCGCTGGCGGCGGGCAGCATCTTGATCCGCTCCAGCGCCTCTTTGACCGCGGGGCCGCTCAACGGACGCGCCGTCGCCAACGCGGTCATCATCAGCCGGCCGACGTCGTAGCAGTAGATTGGAAAGAAGTACCCGGGCCGCCGGCCGTGCCTTGCTTCGAATCGATCCAGGAACTCCTGCGCGACGAGGTTGCGTTCGTCGTACTGGTCCAGTCCGATCCAGCCGGCTAGCTGGTGGCACCACCAGTCCGAGGTTGCGGCGAATTCGAAAGCCGTAGTGGTGTACCGGCGCGGCATCCAGCCAATCGCCTCGAGCGCCTCATTCATTCCGATCAGGCCCAGCCCGAACCCGACGTGCATCAGGGCGTCGGGTTTGTCGGCGGCCAGGGTGGCCATCGCCTTGCGCTTGTCCGCTTCCACTTGCGGGACGGCCACTTCGGCGGTGATCGTCAACCCGGTCTGTTCGCAGGCGAACCGTGCCGTCCTCAGGTACTCGCGACCGATGAGGGAATCCTCGAAGGCGAGGCCCACGGTGCGGCAGCCGTCGAATACGGCCACCGTCGCCATGATGATGGGCTCTTCCTCCATCGAACCGGCGGGCAACCCGAACACCCACTCCCCCAGCATGCTTTCCGAAGCGCCCATCGTGATGATCGGCACCTCGGCGGCCTTTTCGACGTACGGTCGCAGCGCGACGCCGTTTTCGGAAACCCACGGGCCGAAGATCACCAGGGCGTCTTCCGCGAGAAGTTCGTAAAACGCGTCACGGACCGCGCGGAATGAACCTTTGGGCAGACCTTGCACGGCTCGCACGACGAATTCGACGGGGCGCTCGAGGATGCCGAGCTGCACATAGTCGTCGGCGACCAGCTGGAGTGATGGCAGGATCGTGTCGTCAAAGCCGCCGTCTTTGTCGAGGTAGTCGATGAGCAACCCGACCCGCGCCGGGACTACCTGTGCGGCCATGCGTGTCCTCCAATGATCGAAGCCGTCTCGGCCAGATCCACGACGCCCGGGGGCGACGCGGTGACGAATTCGATCGCGTGCACCGCATGCATTGCCGTTGCCAGACAACCCATCTCGGTACGATCCTCACCGACGGTGCCAAGCACGAGGTTGCACCGCAGCGTTGGGGCACCGTCGAATTCGATCTCGTAGCCCTCACGGGCCGACCACTCGGGGGCGACATTGTCGTCAAGCCAGGTGACATGCTCGACGACGATGGTCACCGGGCCGCAGTCCGCGCGTACGCCCAGCTTCATGGCCGCCACGGTGCCGGCCGCGATCTCGCCGGCGGCGATATTCAGACCGGAGGGGGTCACCGCCGTCTCCCGGAACGGTTCGACGGCAACGATGTCAAGGCCCAGCGCCCGGGCCGCCACGCTGGCGGTGGCGACGAACGCAACGCCAGCGCGTGCGGGGTCGCTCAACAGCGGCGCCGTAGATTGCGGCGCGTGCCCGTACCCCATCACGTCGACGAGCATCTCCCGACTGGGGTAGCCGGCATAGGACAGCGATTCGCGCACCGTGATCCGGCTGCACCCGGCGGAAAGGCGTGCCAGCAGTGGCGCGACCGCCTCTCCCCAGAAGCCTGGAAAGATACCCACGCCGAGGAACGTGCTTCCGCCCCGCCGGCATGCCGCTTCGATGTCCGCGGCTCGTGTCGGATCGAACGCGTTGACATCGATAAACGAACTGCCCGTGGCGATCACGTCGATGCCCGCCAGCAAGAGGTTGGCTACGTCCGCGAAGCACTCGTCGGGATGTTTTTCGACCGCGCCCATGTAGAGCACGACGTCCGGGCGTGTACGCACCAGCTTTGCGTTGTCATCGGTCGCCAACACACCGGTCACGGGACGCCCGGCTAAGGTCCCGGCGTCCACGTTGACCTTGTCCGGGTCATAGACCCGTACGCCGACAAGTTTCAGGGCGGGCGCGTCGATGATGGCTCGCAGCGCAAGCCGGCCGGTGGTACCGGTGGCCCACTGCGCGACCCGAGTCATAATGGCCACGACAGCTGGAGATCGGGGACGAATCGTAGCGGGGGACGGTACCGCACCTCGTAGCCGGGCATCAAGGTGTATTCCGGTATGCGCCGGTGCCATTCGCGCAGCGCGATCCGCAGTTCGCGGCGCGCCAAGTGAGATCCCAGGCATCGGTGAGCGCCGCCGCCGAACGCCAGATGGCGGTTGCCGGCTCGGTCGAATCGGACCGTGAGCGGATCTGCGAATTCAGCAGGATCCAGGTTGGCCGCGCTGAGGTTGACCAGCACGTGATGCCCCGCGGCCACGACCTCGCCGCCCAGGCCAGTCTCCTCTCGAGCCCACCGCACGACCATCGGCACCGGAGTCTCCCACCGCAGCAACTCCTCGACCGCGTGCGGGATCACCTCCGGGTCGGCGGCGATTTCGCGGCGGCGGTCCGGGTTTTGAGCCAGGTAGGCCCAGAAGCAGGTCAGCGAGTCGGTGACGGTGTCGAGTCCGGCCGTCAACAGCACGAAACAGGTACCGAGCGCCTCGTCACGAGACATCGAATCCCCGGGCAACGCCATATCGTCCTCGCCGTGTCCGACGATCGCCGACAGGACGTCACCGCGCGGGTGGGCCTCGCGGTCGTCGAGAATCCGATCGAAATAGGCGTAGACCTGTTGCGCGGTCTCACGTTGAATCGTGGAGCGCTCTTGGGCGGTCGACTCCGGGGTTCCCGGATGCAACAGCCCGTCACGCAGCCGCACCAATGTCTCGAGTTCCTCCCAGGGCAAGCCCATCAGACCAAGGAACACCGCCGACGGAAAGAGCTCGGCGAATTCGGCTGTGAAATCACATGATCCGCGGTGGATGAAGGCGTCGATGAAATGGTTGGCCCGTTCGGCGATGTCGGCCTCCTGAGCTTCCATCCGGCGCGGGGAAAACAGCGGATCGAGAAACCTTCGATAGCGCCCGTGATCGGGCGGATCGATACCGAGCGGGATCAGGGGTTGGGTGTTGCCCTGCTCAACCAGGTCGGCCGAGGAAAACACCCCGGGCTTGCCGAGCGTTTCGGCGGTCAGCTCGCGGGAGGCGACCATCACGCTGCCATTCAGGCCGAGCACCGCTTGCTTGGCCAACGCATGATTTGTTGGGTGCGGGTCGGCCGACGAAAGCGACGAGCCAGCCACACCATTGACGAAGTCAAATTTCGACACAGGGGCACTGGCTGTCTTGGTGGCACGATTAGCTGCCTGTCCGATGTCGTTGGTGCTCAATCACTTTCCTCCGAGATGGAAAGGGTGCGGCGGCCCCCACCGATGAGCGCCGTCGCGGGCTTCGGCTCAAGGTACCCCACAACGCGCGGAAACGTCCAGACATACCTCTAGAGGTTTATATCGCGCGGACGCCGCCTCGAAGACGACTAACGGTGGTGATTGAGATCGATCAGCGCTGCCGCACGCTCACCAAGCAGAGCCCGGCGCAACCGCCCCATATGAGCGTTCCAATGCGCCTGCGCCCCATCCCCATCGCCGGCTTCGATGAGATCGGCGAGCAGCTCATTAGCGCGAATGTTGCGGCGCCACGCCGCCTGCGGTTGTCGCCCCGTTCGCATTCGCACATCCGCGACTGCACGCGTAATGACTTCGTTCAGCATTTCGCTGATGATGATCAGCGTCTGGTTACCAGCCAGGTGGACGATATCGCTATGGAATTTGACCATGGCGTTGGTGCACGCGAGCGGATCATGCACCGTGCGCTTTTGCTCGACGATCACGTCCCGTAACTGCGCCACGGCGCGCTGACGGTGTCGCGAGGTGGCGATCATCCTCGCAGCCGCCGGCTCGATCACCGCGCTGGCTTCGAAGACGTCTGCCAGCGCGACGCTACGCGATTGCAACACCAGCGCCGCCGCGCGCGCGGTCATACGCTGGTCGGGACGGTGAACGATAACCCCGCCCAACGCGCCGCGAACCACCGAGATCAAGCCTTCGGCCTCGAGCATCCTCAGGGCTTCGCGCAACGACGGACGCGACACCTCGAATCGTTCGATGAGATCGGCCTCAGTGCCCAAAAGGTCACCCTCGTCGAGATCCCCGGTGATGATCAGCGCGCGCAGCTCGTCGGCAATCTGCTTCGGCTTGCCGTGCGCAGAGCTTTCGGCGGGCGGCGTATTCGTCACCGTTGTGCGTTTAGCCACGTCACTCCCTCTACCACCCGGCCGGCTGCCTTGACACTCTGAATTATTCCCCAGCCTGCGCGATACCTGCCGAGCATAGCTTTACAAGAGATATATGTAGAGGTTTAGATTGCGCGAGATGCGACCATCGGTGATGGTCGCCGACATGAAAACGATCCCACGGAGAACATGAGCAATCGTCTGAGTGGCAAAGTCGCATTCATCACGGGAGCGGCGCGAGGTCAGGGACGCGCTCACGCGGTCCAGATGGCCACCGAGGGCGCCGACATCATCTGTATCGACATCTGCGAGCAGATCGAGTCCAACAATTACCCGCTATCCACGATCGAGGATCTGGAGACGACCTCGAAACTGGTCGAGAGCCTCGGTCGGCGCTGCATCGCCATCAAGGCTGATGTGCGCGAACGTGGTCAACTGCGAAAAGCGTTGGACGAAGGAATCTCCGAGCTTTCCCGCCTAGACATCGTGGTTGCCAACGCCGGTATCCTGCCGATGGCGATGGGTGATCCGCTGCCGTCGGATTTCGTCGACGCCACCGACGTCGACCTGCTAGGCGTGATGAACGCCGTCGCGGTTTCGCTGCCCCACCTCGGCGACGGCGGGTCGATCATCGTGACCGGCTCGACGGCTGGCATGATGCCGGCCACCACGACCAACCCCCTGATGGGCCCTGGCGGAGCCGGGTATGCGTGGGCCAAGAACACCCTCATCGGGTATGTCGAGCAGATGGCACTTCATCTCGCGCCCAAGATGATTCGCGTGAACGCCATCCACCCCACCAACTGCAACACGCATCTGCTGCATAACGACGGTCTCTATGCGGTGTTCCGTCCGGACATGAAGCGAGAGAAACCCACCCGAGCCGATGTGGAGCTGGCTTTCACCCACTTCCAGGCAATGCCGATCCCGTACGTTGAGCCATGGGACATCGCCAATCTTGCCGTCTTCCTTGCCAGTGACGAGTCACGCTACGTCACGGGACAGCAGATCCGGGTGGACGCGGGCGCGCTGTTGAAGTTTCCGAACGGGCCGGCGTAAGCAGTGGCATACGCTCGGGCCGAGTCCGCCGCGGCCACTGCAGCTTTCACTGGGAGGAATGATTCATGGCAGACACGGCCCGGGTAATCCAGTGGGCAACCGGCCCGGTGGGGTCCGCACAACTGCGCGAGATCATCGACAACCCAGGCCTTGAACTGGCCGGCGTCTTCGCCTACAACCCCACGAAAGTGGGGGTCGATGCCGGCACGCTGGTCGGCCGGCCGCCGACGGACGTGACGGTCACCGGCGACAAGTCCGCGATCCTGGCGCTCGACGCCGACGTGGTATTGCATGCTGCATCGAAGGCCACACGCGACAACACCAACACCGACGACATCGTCGAGCTGTTGGCGAGCGGCAAGAGCGTCATCACCACCACCAGCTACAGCCACCTGCCGACCTATGGCCAGGAAGCGGAGCAACGAATCACGAACGCCTGCAAGCAATCAGGAGCCCGTTTTCATGCCGCCGGTGAACATCCTGGGTTCATGTTCGAGCGTCTGGCAACCACCCTTACCGGGCTCTCGCAGCGCGTCGACCGGATCACCGTCTCCGAGTTCGTCGACTGCTCGACGGTGTCGGAAAAGGGCATGCTCGTCGACCTGATGGGCATGGGCAAGGACCCCGCGGAGATCAGCGTCGACGCACCCATGTTCCGGGCGGTCTCGATACAGTACGAACAGTCTCTGGC
This sequence comes from uncultured Actinomycetota bacterium, assembly GCA_963850895.1. Lineage (GTDB taxonomy): Bacteria > Actinomycetota > Actinomycetes > Mycobacteriales > Mycobacteriaceae > Mycobacterium. The sequence goes on from CAWKNK010000029.1 coordinate 33,842, forward strand.
CGCGACCGCCGATATCCTGCGCCTGGAGATCGACGATATTCGCCCGACCATCGAAACGGCCACTTCCGACCACGACGTGCCCGTCGCGTTCGGCGCCTTGACAGCCGGCACCGTCGTCGCCCAGAAGCTGTCGTGGACGGCCTACCACCGCGGCACACCGGTGCTTGTCGCCGAGGAATACTGGACCGTCACACGCGACGTCGTCGACTGGCCCGACCTTCCGGACGAACAGTTCTTGGTACGCGTCCTAGTCGAGGGGGCGCCGCCGATCCGGCTGGACCTGACCATCGACAACCAACCGGTCGACGACCTCGCCGGTTCCTCCGGAGGCCAACTCGCGGTTGCCATGACCGCGGTCCGGGCGATTCCTTATGTGCTGCAAGCACCGCCAGGCATCGTTACGGCGCCGGTGTTCGGTGCCTACCAGTGGCACTAGGGGCCACGGCAAGACGGCGGCCACGCCTCACCGTTCGAGTGTGCGTTGAGCACGTCGAGTGTGCGCTGACGTCGAGAATTCCGCGAGATCTGCGCCCTAGCTGCACAGTGGAAGCCCAGACCGCACACTCGAAGGCGGGAAAAGCTCAGTCCACCCGGGTGGCGTGCACTTCCCAGAACGGGGCGTGCACCCGGCCGCCCTCCAGCCACGGCTCCATCGCCCGGAATCGCTCCAGCAACCCCTGCGCCTGATCGGCCATGTCGGGATTTCGCGCCGCCATCATCTCGATCTGCTCGACGCTCATGTTGACCAGGTAGGTGGTCGGCCCCAGGTAGGTGATCTCCCAGCCGCCATGCGGCAACACGTCACGAAAGTCGTTCTCGGACAAGGACCGCATCATCTTGAAGCCATTGACGTCGTGTTCCCCGAACTCGAACATGAACAGCCGCGCCCCCGGCTTGGTGGCCCGGCGCAGCGCCTGCACGTAAGACTTCTGCAACTCGGGATCGGTGCTGAAGGTGTGATAGAAGGCGCAGTCGACGACGGTGTCGAACCGGCCTTCGAGGCCGTCCAGCTTGGTGGCGTCGGACAGCTCGAAGTTGACCGAAACCCCGGCCTTGCGCGCGTTTTCGCGGGCCCGCTCCAGCGCGCCCGCCGACCCGTCGATGCCGGTGGCCGAGTAACCCTTGGCGCCGTAGTAGATCGCGTGGTGGCCCGGTCCGGTGCCCGGGTCGAGCACCTCGCCCTTGACCGCGCCCAGGGCGACCAACTGCTGGACCACCGGCTGCGGGCCGCCGATGTCCCACGGCGTAGCGGCGGGCAATCCGTGCGACGTCCGGTCGTCGCGGTACATCTCCTCGAAGCGTGCCGGGTCGGTGACGTCGGGATGGCTCATGGCAGCGAGTTCACCAGCTGCTCGACCGGCACGCGCGGGCCGGTGAAAAACGGTGTTTCCTCGCGGGTGTGCCGACGGGCGTCGGTGGCGCGCAGCTCGCGCATCAGGTCGACGATGCGGTGCAATTCGGGGGCCTCGAACGCCAGGATCCATTCGTAGTCGCCGAGCGCGAACGCCGGCACCGTGTTGGCGCGGACGTCCTTGTATTCGCGGGCGGCCATGCCGTGTTCGGCGAGCATGCGGCGCCGTTCCTCGTCGGGCAGCAGGTACCACTCGTAGGACCGCACGAACGGATACACGCAGATGTAGTTGCCGGGCTCCTCTCCGGCCAAGAACGCCGGGATATGACTCTTGTTGAACTCGGCCGGCCGATGCAGCGCCACGCTGCTCCACACCGGCGAGCAGGCCCGCCCCAGCGCGGTGGTCCGCCGGAAGTCGGCGTAGGTGGCCTGCAGCGCTTCGATGGTTTCGGCGTGGGTCCAGATCATGAAGTCGGCGTCGGCCCGCAGTCCCGCCACGTCGTAGAGGCCGCGCACCACGACGCCGCGCTCCTCCTGCTGCTTGAAAAATCGCGACGCGTCATCGATAACGGCGTCGCGCTGTTCTCCGAGCTCGCCCGGCCGCACGGAGAAGACCGAGAACATCAGGTAGCGGATCGTCGCGTTGAGGGTGTCGTAGTCGAGCTTGGCCATGGAACCTATCGTGCCACTTGCGCGTCTAAGTCCCCGACGGCCCTGATGACGCGCTCGGCGGCCAGGCCGGCCGCCCCGATGCATGCCGGCACCCCGATGCCGTCGAGGTAGCTGCCGGCCACTGCTAGCGTCGGCGGCAGGCCCGCGCGTATCTCGGCGACCAGCTCCGCGTGGCCGGGGCCGTACTGCGGCATGGCCTCGATCCAGCGCTGCACGCGGGCATCGACGGGGTCGACGTCCAGACCGAAGACGGTGGCCAGATCGCCCACCGCCCACGCCAGCAGCTCGTCATCCGACGCCGTTTCGGCCAGGCCGTCACCGCACCGACCGAACGACAGCCGCAGCAGCTGGGTGTCCCCGCGCGCACCCCACTTGCGCGACGACAGCGTGATTGCCTTGCCGCGCAACCGCTCTCCGGTGGCCACCAGCACGCCGGAACACTCCGGAAACGGGGTGTTGCCCGGCACCGCGAGCGCCACCACCACCGACGACGCGCTGGTGATTCGGCTGGCGGCGGCGGCGCTACTCGGCGCGACATCGGCGACCAGGCGCGCCACCCGCGGGGCCGGGACCGCGAGGATCACCGCATCGGCATACCAGCGGGCGCCGGTGTCATCCAGCAGCGTCCACCCCGGTCCGGCGGGGTCGAGCCGCCGCACCGCGGCCCGCACCCAGCGGGGTCGGCCGCGCTCGACGAGCGCGCCGAGCAGCACCTGGTAGCCGCCGTCCAATGCCCCGAACACCGGCGCGCCGGTCGCCGGCGGCAGCGCCTGCCGGACCGCGTCCGTCAGGCTGGTGGCGCCGCGGTCCAAAGCGGCCGCGACGCCCGGGGCCGCCGCGCGCAGGCCGATCGTGGCCGCCGAACCCGCGTACACCCCGCTCAGCAGCGGATCCACCGACCGGGCCACGACCTGCTCGCCGAACCGGTCGCCCACCAGTTCGGCGGCCGCGGGATCGCTGCCGGGTCGCCAGTCCAGCGGGCGGCCGGGTTCGGCTTCGATGCGCGCGACCGTCGCCTCGTCGACCAATCCCGCCACCGAGGCGGCCGACGACGGAATCCCGACGACCGTGCCGGTGGGCAGCGGGTGCAACTTCTGCTGGCTGTAGATCAACGGCCGGGCGCCGGTGGACACCAGTTGTCGCCCCGACAGGCTCAGCTCGGCCAGCAGCGCCGGCATCTCGGGCCGGCGCAGCACGAACGCCTCGGCGCCCAGGTCCATGGTCTGTCCGCCGACGAGCTCGGTGCGCAGGATCCCGCCCAGCCGATCGCCGGGCTCGAACAGCGTGATGGCCGCGTCGTCGCCCACCGCCGTCCGGAGCCTGTATGCCGCTGTCAACCCCGAAATCCCGCCCCCCACGACGCAATACGAGCGGGCGGTCATAGGGAGTGGACCAGCGACACCAGGTCGGTCAGCACGCCGGGATCGGTCTCCGGCAGCACGCCGTGACCAAGGTTGAAGACGTGGCCCCTCGCGCCCGCGTCAATGGCGCGGCGCCCGTCGTCGACCACGGCGCGCGCGGCGCGCTCCACCACGGGCCACCCCGCCTGCAGGACCACCGGGTCGAGGTTGCCCTGCAGCGCCGTGCCGGGCGCGACCCGGGTCGCCGCATCGGCGAGCGAGGTTCGCCAGTCGACCCCCACCACCGTCGCGCCGACCGTCGACATGGCGCCCAGCAGTTCGGCGGTGCCGACCCCGAAGTGCGTCATCGGCACGCCGTACTCGGCCAGCGCGGCGAAAACCCGGGCGCTGTGCGGTTGCACGTACGCGCGGTAGTCGGCGAGCGACAGCGCGCCCGCCCACGAGTCGAACACCTGGATGGCGTCCACCCCGGCCTCGAGTTGCGCAAGCAGGAAGCCGACGGTGATGTCGGTCAGTTTTTCCAGCAGCGCATGCCAGCTGTCCGGTTCGGCCAGCATCATCGCTTTGGTGCGGGCATGGTGGCGGCTCGGGCCGCCCTCGATCAGATACGACGCCAGGGTGAACGGCGCACCCGCGAACCCGATCAGCGGGACGTCGCCGAGCGCGGCCACCAAGAGCGTGACCGCGTCGGACACCGGCTGAATCCGTTGCCGGTCAAGAGGTTTCATCGCGTCGATATCGGCAGCGGTGCGCACCGGCGACGCGATCACCGGCCCGACGCCCGCGACGATGTCCAGGTCGACGCCCGCGCCGAGCAGCGGAACCACGATGTCGGAGAACAATATCGCCGCGTCGACGTCGTGCCGGCGCACCGGCTGCAGCGTGATCTCGCAGACCAACTCGGCGTCGAAGCAGGCCGACAGCATGTCGTGCTGGGCCCGCAGCGCCCGGTATTCGGGCAAGGAACGACCGGCCTGCCGCATGAACCACACCGGGACCCGGCCGGGTTTACGACCGGTGACGGCGGCCAGATACGGCGACTCGGGAAGGTCGCGACGAGTACTCATTGGCGTCCATGCTGCCACGACGGCGCCGCTGCGTAATATCGACGACCGTGCCAGTCAGCCAGCCTCCCGTGAGTTATGACGAGTTCCCCAGCCTGCGCTGCGAAGTGGGCGACAACGGCATCCTGACGCTAATTCTCGACGCCCCCGGCCTCAATTCGGTCGGGCCGCAGATGCACCGCGACCTCGCCGACGTCTGGCCGGCGATCGCCCGCGATCCCGACGTGCGCGTCGTGCTGGTCCGCGGCGAAGGCAAGGCCTTCTCCTCCGGCGGCAGCTTCGACCTGATCGCTGAAACCATCGGCGACTACGAGGGTCGGATCCGCATCATGCGGGAAGCCCGCGATCTGGTGCTCAACATGATCAACTTCGACAAGCCCGTCGTCTCGGCGATCCGGGGCCCGGCCGTCGGGGCGGGCCTGGTGGTGGCCCTGCTCGCCGACGTTTCGGTGGCGGGCCGCACCGCGAAACTCATCGACGGGCACACCAAGCTGGGCGTGGCCGCGGGCGACCACGCCGCGATCTGCTGGCCGCTGCTGGTCGGCATGGCCAAGGCCAAGTACTACCTGCTTACCTGCGAGACCTTGCTCGGCGAGGAAGCCGAGCGCATCGGACTGGTGTCTACCTGCGTCGACGACGACGACGTGCTGTCCACGGCAACGCGGATCGCCGAGGATCTGGCGCGGGGCGCACAGAACGCCATCCGCTGGACCAAGCACAGCCTCAACTACTGGTACCGCATGTTCGCACCCACTTTCGACACCTCGCTCGGCCTGGAGTTCCTCAGCTTCAGCGGCCCCGACGTGCAGGAAGGCCTCGCCGCGCATCGCGAGAAGCGGCCGGCCCGATTCACCGGCGGATCCGCCTCCTGAGCAGGCGCGATACCCTCTGATGAGGTCTGGTAACGGCTTGGTCGCGGTCGGCGCGCCTGATTCCGCGTGTCGGCCGAAAGGTCTACCGTCGGACCCTGTGACCCGCGCCGCGACGATGCAGAGCGGCAGCGATGCGGAGGAGCGGCGCTAATGACTTATGCCGCGCCGACGCATAGTGGCCGGGATGAAGAGGAGCGGCACGAAGTGACCTCAGCTGAACCGGAGCCATTCCGCGAGGCGGTAGCGGCGATGAACACCGTCATCGTGCGGCCGGAGATCGAGCTGGGCCCCATCCGTCCGCCGCAGCGCCTGGCGCCCTTCAGTTACGCGCTGGGTGCCGAGGTCAAACATCCCGACCGCGAGATCGTCCCGGAGCGATCCGACGGCGACGCCTTCGGCCGGTTGATCCTGCTGTACGACCCGGAAGGCGCCGACGCGTGGGACGGCACCATCCGCCTGGTCGCCTACATTCAGGCCGATCTGGATCCCAGCGAAGCCGTCGACCCCCTGCTGCCGGAAGTGGCGTGGAGCTGGCTGGTCGACGCGCTGGAAGCCCGGATGGAGCAGGTCACCGCCCTGGGCGGCACCGTCACCGCCACCACGTCGGTGCGCTACGGCGACATCTCCGGGCCGCCGCGCGCCCACCAGTTGGAGCTGCGGGCGTCGTGGACGGCGACCACGCCGCAAGTCGGCGTCCATGTCGAGGCGTTCTGCGAGGTACTGGAACACGCGGCGGGCCTCCCGCCGACGGGCGTCACCGATCTGAGCTCCCGGTCACGCGCCTGACATGTGCGAACCGGCGGCCCACGGGCCCGGCAGCACCGCGCCCGACAGCACCGAACCCCAGCCCACACCGCTGCTGCACCCTGCCGACGGGATCCCGGACCTCTCGGTCACCGTCCGCCAGATCCAGGCCGCCGCGGAGCTCCTGGACCGTGGGCGCGGACCCTTTGCGGTGGACGCCGAGCGGGCCTCGGGTTTCCGCTACTCCAACCGGGCCTACCTGATTCAGATCCGGCGGGCCGGCGCCGGCACCGTGCTCATCGACCCGGTCAGCCACGGCGCCGACCCGCTGGAGGCGCTGCGGCCCGTCGCGGAGGTGCTCGGCCAGGAGGAATGGATACTGCACTCCGCCGATCAGGACCTGCCCTGCCTGGCGGAGGTCGGCCTGCGGCCGCCGGCGCTGTACGACACCGAGCTCGCCGGGCGGCTGGCCGGGTTCGAGCGGGTGAACCTGGCGACCATGGTGGAGCGGCTGCTGGGTTCCGGGCTGGTCAAGGGCCACGGGGCGGCCGATTGGTCCAAACGCCCCCTGCCCGAGGAGTGGCTCAATTACGCGGCGCTGGATGTGGAACTGCTCATCGAGCTGCGCGCCGCCATCGCCGACATCCTGGCCCAGCAGGGCAAAACCGGTTGGGCCGCAGAGGAATTCGATTATCTACGGGCGGTGGGTTCCAGGGAGCCCGGCGCGGCGGCGCGGCCGGACCGGTGGCGACGGACGTCGGGGATCCATCGGGTGCGCGACCAGCGCGCCCTGGCGGCGGTCCGTGAACTGTGGTTGACGCGCGACCGCATCGCCCAGCGCCGCGACATCGCGCCGCGGCGCATCCTGCCGGACTCGGCCATCATCGAGGCCGCCATCGCCGACCCGAAGACGGTCGAGGACATCACCGCGTTGCCGGTGTTCGGTGGGCGCAATCAACGTCGCAGCGCCGCAACCTGGTTGGGGGCGCTGGAAGCGGCCCGGCAAACCAAGAATCCACCTGCGGATGCCGAACCGCCGAACGGACCGCCACCGCCGGCGCGGTGGAGTAGGCGCAAACCCGAGGCCGCCGCACGGCTGGAGGCGGCGCGGGCCGCGTTGTCAGAGGTGTCGGAGCGGGTCAACGTCCCCACCGAGAACCTGGTCTCGCCCGACCTGGTGCGGCGGCTGTGCTGGGACTGGGAGGGCGCCCCCGATCCTTTCGAAGCCGTCGAGACGTTTCTGTGCGCGGGGCAGGCCAGGCCGTGGCAGCGGGAATTGGTGGATCCCGTTCTGGCCCGGGCGCTGCAGCCTCCCGCCGAGTCGCCGGCCGAGACCGACGGCTAGTCCAGGTGCTCGCGGATCTCCGCTTCGGTGACGGAGCTGCCGAGCGCGGCGACCCAGCCGGTGATGCGGCGGGCCACGTCCTGATCCGTCAGCCCCAGGTCGGCAAGCAGCTCACCCCGCGAGGCGTGCTCGTAGAACCGCTGCGGCAGGCCGACGTCGCGGCACGGCACGTCGATCTCCGCGCGCCGCAGGGCCGCGGACACCGCCGACCCGACGCCGCCGTTGACCCCGTTGTCCTCGCACGTGACGACCAGTTTGTGCTGCGCGGCGAGCTCGAGAACTGCCTCGGACACCGGTAGCACCCAACGCGGGTCGATCACCGTCACGCCGATCCCCTGGTTGTGTAGCCGCTTGGCCACCTCCAACGCCATCGGGACGAACGCACCGACGCCCACCAACAGGACGTCGTGGTTCAAGCCGACGGCCGGCACGGCGAGCACGTCGATACCCGAGACGCCCGTACCGCGGCGCTCGAGGGCTGGAATGTCTTCGCCCACATCGCCTTTGGGGAAACGGAGCGCCGTCGGACCGTCGTTGACGTCGAGTGCCTCACCGAGTTCCTCGCGCAACCGGGTGGCGTCCCGGGGCGCGGCAACCCGCATGCCGGGCACGATGCCCAGCATCGACATGTCCCACATGCCGTTGTGGCTCGCGCCGTCCGAACCGGTGATCCCGGCCCGGTCGAGCACCATGGTGACGGGCAGCTTGTGCAGCGCCACGTCCATCATGATCTGGTCGAAGGCACGGTTGAGGAACGTCGAATAGATGGCCACCACCGGGTGCATGCCACCCATCGCCAGGCCGGCCGCCGACGTCAGCGCGTGCTGCTCGGCGATGCCGACGTCGAACAGGCGACCCGGGAACTGTTGCCCGAACGCGCTCAACCCGGTCGGACCGGGCATCGCCGCGGTGATGGCCACGATGTCGCGTCGTTTCCTGGCGTAGCCGATGAGCGCGTCGGAGAAGGTGGCGGTCCAACCCGGCCCGGCGACCTTGGTGGCCTGCCCGGTGACCGGGTCGATCACGCCGCAGGAATGCATCTGCTCGGCTTCGTCGTCCTCCGCCGGGGCGAAACCCATGCCCTTTCGGGTGACGACGTGCACGATCACGGGCCGGCCGAAGCCGCGCGCGTGGCGCAGCGCCATCTCCACCGCGCGTTCGTCGTGACCGTCGACCGGACCCACGTACTTCAGCCCGAGATCGGTGAACAGCAGCTGCGGCGACAGGGAGTCCTTGATGCCGGCCTTGACGCTGTGCATGAAGCGGTAGGCGATCTTGCCGAACAGCGGCATCGAACGCACGACGTCGCGGCCTCTCTCCAGCATCTGCTCGTAGGCCGGCTGCAGCCGCAGCGTGGCCAGATGGTCGGCGACGCCGCCGATCGTCGGTGCGTAGCTGCGGCCGTTGTCGTTGACCACGATGATCACCGGCCGATCCGACGCGGCGATGTTATTCAGCGCCTCCCAGCACATGCCGCCGGTGAGCGCGCCGTCCCCGACCACGGCGACCACGTGCCGGTTGCGGTGACCGGTCAGCTCGAACGCCTTGGCCAGCCCGTCCGCGTACGACAGCGCCGCGCTGGCGTGGCTGGACTCCACCCAGTCGTGTTCGCTCTCCGCGCGGGACGGATAGCCCGACAGCCCGCCCTTTTTGCGCAGGCTCTCGAAGTCCTGCGAGCGTCCGGTCAGCATCTTGTGGACGTACGCCTGATGACCGGTGTCGAAGACGATCGGGTCATGCGGCGAGTCGAACACCCGATGCAGCGCCAGCGTCAGCTCGACCACGCCGAGGTTGGGCCCCAGGTGTCCCCCGGTGGCAGCGACCTTGTGAATCAGGAACTCGCGAATCTCGGCGGCCAGTTCGCGCAGCTGCTGTTGGGACAGGTATTGCAGATCAGCGGGCCCGCGGATCTGTTCCAGCATCCCGTTAGTCTACGCAGCGGCTGCCGGGTGGCGCCGGTGCAGAGTTCTCGATTTCCGTCGCCCCGCGCCGGAACCGCGCCTTTGGTAGCCTCGGTCCGCGGTGAGCCGGGAAGCCTGGTCGGCACGTTGTCCTGCTGACCCTGGAGTACGCCGTGACTGTCGACCTCACCGCACACCCCTTGCCGAAGTATCGTCACAGTGTGCGCGCCGAGCAGATCGCCGAGGACTTTCCCGTGGTCACCATCGACGCGGACGCTTTGGACGCCGCCCGAATGCTCGCCGAGCACCGCCTGCCCGGGCTGTTGGTCACCGACGACTCGGGCCGCCCCTACGCGGTGCTGCCCGCCTCCCAGGTCGTCCGCTTCATCGTGCCCCAGTACGTGCAGGACGATCCGTCGCTGGCCGGCGTGCTCAACGAATCGACGGCCGACCGCTGCGCGGAGAAGTTGAGCGGCAAGAAGGTGCGCGACGTGCTGCCGGACCATCTGGTCGATATCCCGCCGGCCAACGCCGACGACACCATCATCGAGGTGGCGGCGCTCATGGCGCGGCTGCGCAGCCCGCTCGTCGCGGTCGTCAAAGAGGGCCGGTTGATCGGGGTGATCACGGCGTCGCGCGTGCTCGGGGCGGCGCTGAGGCATTGATTCCCACAGGTGAATAAATGAGCGTCATCGCGATCCTGGTGTTCGTGGTCGCCTACGCCCTGATCGCCACCGACCGCGTCAACAAGACGCTCGTGGCGCTCGCCGGCGCCGCGATCGTGGTCACCCTGCCGATCATCCATTCCGACGACGTCTTCTACTCGCACGAGACCGGAATCGATTGGGACGTCATCTTCTTGCTGCTGGGCATGATGATCATCGTCAGCGTGCTACGGCAGACCGGCGTGTTCGAGTATGTGGCGATCTGGTCGGCCAAACGCGCCCGGGGTTCCGCGTTGCGCGTCATGATCCTGCTGGTCCTGGTCACCGCGATCGCGTCGGCCCTGCTCGACAACGTCACCACGGTGTTGCTCGTCGCCCCGGTGACGCTGTTGGTGTGCGACCGTCTGGCGATCAATGCGGCGCCGTTTCTGATGGCCGAAGTGTTCGCATCGAACATCGGCGGCGCGGCCACCTTGGTCGGCGACCCGCCCAACATCATCATCGCCAGCAAGGCCGGGCTGACGTTCAACGACTTCCTCATTCATCTGGCGCCCATCGTGACCATTGTCATGGTCGTCCTGATCTTGTTGCTGCCGCGCCTTTTTCCCGGTGCGTTCACGGTCGACCCCGAGCGGGTCGCGGATGTCATGTCGCTGGAGGAAAAGGAGGCCATCCGCGATCCCCGGCTGCTCATCACGTGCGGCGTCGTCTTGCTGGCGGTGTTCACCGCGTTCATCGCCCACTCACCACTGCACATGGAGCCCTCGTTGGTCGCGCTGTTGGGCGCCGGCATCCTGATCGTGGCGTCCAGGCTGAAGTCTTCCGACTACCTGTCCAGCGTGGAATGGGACACGCTGTTGTTCTTTGCCGGCCTCTTCATCATGGTCGGCGCCCTGGTGAAGACGGGCGTCATCAAACAGCTCGCCCGCGTGGCGATCACCGCCACGGGCGGGAACACCTTGATCGCCACGATGGTGATCCTCGTCGCGTCGTTGTTCATCAGCGGCATCGTCAACAACGTTCCATATGCCGCGACGATGGCGCCCGTCGTCGCCGATCTGGCCCCGGCCCTGGGGGAACACGTCAACTCCGGCGTCCTGTGGTGGGCCCTCGCGCTGGGCACCGATTTCGGCGGCAACCTCACCGCCGTTGGCGCCAGCGCCAACGTCGTCGTCCTGGCAATCGCCCGGCGGGCCGACAATCCCATCTCCTTTTCGGAATTCACCCGCAAAGGCATCGTGGTCACGGCGGTTTCGTTCGTGCTCGCCGCTGGCTACCTGTGGCTGCGCTACCTCGCGATGGGCTAAGCGCGGGTCAACAGCGCGACGCATTCGGCGTGGTGGGTTAGCGGGAACGCATCGACCACCTTGATCTTCTCGACGGCGTAGCCACTGCCCAGGTAGAGCCCGATGTCGCGGGCGAAAGATGCCGCCTCGCAACCGATGTGCACCACCCGGGGAACCCCGGCGGCGGCCAGGAGATCGATGACCTCGCGCCCGGCGCCCGCCCGCGGCGGATCCAGCACCGCCACATCGGCGCTCGATCGTTGCGCGGTGAGCGCACGCCGCACCGAGTCGGTGACGACCTGCACCTGCGGCAGGTCAGCCAGCGCGCCCCGGGCGGCCCGCGTGGCCGCGCGCGAGGTGTCGACGCTCAACACCCGCCCGGACTCGCCGACCGCGGCGCCGAGCGCCGCGGCGAAAACGCCCGCACCGCCGTAGAGATCCCAGGCGGTCATTCCGGCGCCGGGCTGCGCCCAGTCGGCCACCAGACGGCTGTACACGGCGGCCGCCCCGCGGTGCGCCTGCCAGAAGGCCGTCACCGGGATCTGCCAGCTGCGCCCGTCCACCCGCTGCACCGCTTCGTAGCCGCCCTCCACCACCTTCGTCACGGTCCGTCTGCCCTGCCGCTGGGTGCGCACCACGTGCCGCGCACCATCGTCGTCCACGACGACGTGCAGCTGGGCGCCCGGCGGCCAATCGGGTTCGGCGATCCCGTCGAGCATGCCGGCCGGCAACTGCGCGCAGCGCAGGTCGGTCACCAGCTCGTCGCTGTGATACCGGTGAAAGCCGGGGCGACGGTCCGCGCCCACATCGAGCCGGACCCGGGTGCGCCAACCCGTCGGCCCGGTGTCCGACACCGGTTCGGCCTCACCATTCCAGCGATGACCGCCCAGTCGCTCCAGCTGATTGGCCACCACTTGCGCCTTGAGCGCGCGGGCCGCCTCCGGGGCGGCGAACGCCAAGTCGCAACACCCGGCACCGCCCACCCCGGCGATCGGGCACAGCGACTCGATGCGGTCGGCCGCCGGCTCCAGCACCTCGACAACCTCGGCGTGCCAATAAGACCCGCGATCGGCGGTGACCCGGACCCGCACTCGCTCACCCGGCAACGCGTAGCGGACGAACACCACGCGTCCTTCATGGTGTGCCACGCAGCTGCCGCCGTTGGCCGGGGCGCCGGTGACCAACGTCAGCTCCTCGCACGGGGGCGGCACCGCGTTGCGTGCGCCAGGTGATTCGCGGGTCAATCGAAGATTCCCCGACGAGCGTCACCCGGGGCGGCGTGCGGTTGGAATGCCTGGAGTCGCTCCGACGAATTCAATTGCCATGGAACAGAAGTCACCATCACGTTGGGCATGAACAACAGCCGGCCCTTGAGCCGCAGCGCGCTTTGATTGTGCAGCACCTGCTCCCACCAATGGCCCACCACGTACTCGGGAATGAACACCGTGACGACGGTGCGCGGCGACTCTTTGCTGACGCGCCTGACGTAATCGAGTATGGGGCGGGTGATTTCGCGGTACGGCGAGGCGATGACCTTCAGCGGCACACTGATGTCGCTTTCTTCCCACTGGTGCACCAACTCGCGGGTTTCCCCGTCGTCGACGCTGACGGTGAGCGCCTCGAGCGCATCGGGACGGGTCGCGCGGGCGTAGGCCAGCGCGCGCAGCGTCGGCAGATGCAGCTTGGACACCAGCACCAGGGCGTGATTGCGGCTGGGCAACACCACGTCGTGCTGGGCGGCGGCCTGCTCCTCCAGTTCCCGGGTGACGGTCCCGTAGTGCCGGTGGATCATTTTCATCATGAGGAACAGCAAACCCATCGCGAAAAGCGCGATCCATGCGCCGGCGACGAACTTGGTCACCAGGACGACCAACAAAACCGTGCCGGTGGAAAGCAATCCGACCGTATTCACGACCCGGGAGCGCATCATCTTGCGCCGCGCCAGCGGATCGGTCTCGGTGCGCAGCAATCGGGTCCAGTGCCGCACCATGCCGATTTGGCTCAGTGTGAAAGAAATGAACACGCCGACGATGTACAGCTGAATCAGGGCGGTGACCTCGGCGCGGAACGCGATGATCGCCAGCAGGGCCGCGCCGGACAGGAACAGGATTCCGTTGGAGAACGCCAACCGGTCCCCGCGGGTGTGCAGCTGGCGCGGCAGGTAACTGTGCTGCGCCAGGACCGAACCGAGCACCGGGAACCCGTTGAACGCGGTGTTGGCCGCCAGCACCAGGATGAGCGCGGTCACCGTGGCGATCAGCAGGAAGCCGATGTGGAAGCTGCCGAACACCGTTTCCGCCAGCTGGGTGACCAGGGTCTTCTGGTAGTAGCCCGGCGGCGCGCCGGTCAGTTGCCTGGCGGGATCCTCGACCAGCTGCACCCGGATCTGCTGGGCCAACACGATGATGCCCATCAGCAAGGTCACCGCGATCCCACCCAGCATCAGCAACGTCGTCGCCGCGTTGCGCGACTTTGGCTTCTCAAAAGCCGGAACGCCGTTGCTGATGGCCTCCACACCGGTCAGCGCCGCACAGCCCGACGAGAACGATCGCGCCACCAGGAATGCCAGCGCGAAGCCGACGACCTGGCCGTGCTCAGCGTGCATTTGGAAGCCGGCGGACTCCGCCCGCAGCGGGTTACCCAGCACGAAGATCCGGAACAATCCCCAGCCGATCATCATGAAGACCCCGACGATGAACGCGTAGGTCGGCACCGCGAAGGCCACCCCGGACTCGCGGATTCCGCGCAGGTTCAACGCCATCACCAGCAAAATGGCCGCCACGCAGAACCATACCTTGTGCTGGGCCACGATCGGGATCGCCGAGCCGATGTTCGCCATCGCCGACGCCGTCGAAACGGCAACGGTGAGAACGTAATCCACCATCAGCGCGCTGGCCACGACGAGGCCCGCGGTATCACCGAGGTTGGTGGTGACCACCTCGAAGTCGCCGCCGCCCGACGGGTAGGCGTGCACGTTCTGCCGGTAGCTGGCCACCACGACCAACATCACCGCGGCCACGGCAAGACCGATCCAGGGCGTCAACGCGTACGCGGTCACGCCGGCCACCGAGAGCATCAGGAAGATTTCCTCGGGCGCATAGGCCACCGAGGACAATGCGTCGGAGGCGAACACCGGCAAGGCGATCCGCTTGGGCAGCAGGGTGTGACTGAGCCGGTCGCTGCGTTGCGGCCGACCGATTAGCAACCGACGCGTTGCGGTTGAAAGTTTGGACACGAGAGCCAAGAGTAAGCCCACACGGGTTTGGCGGTAGCTTCGTAGGCGAGAATGTTTGCCGACCCGAAATCGGCTGGCCGACGTTGGGTTGCCGATTAGGGGCGCAGGACGCAGCCGAGAGGATCCTAAGTGCGAGTAGTGGTGATGGGCTGCGGCCGCGTCGGTTCCTCGGTGGCCGACGGGCTATCGCGGATCGGCCACGATGTCGCGGTCATCGACCGCGACAGCACCGCCTTCAACCGCCTCAGCCCCGAGTACGCCGGGGAGCGGGTGTTGGGGCAAGGGTTTGACCGGGACGTACTGCTGAGGGCCGGCATTGAAGAGGCGGATGCGTTCGCCGCCGTGTCATCCGGGGATAACTCGAACATCATCTCGGCGCGGCTGGCCCGGGAGACCTTTGGTGTGAAGCGCGTCGTCGCGCGGATTTACGATGCCAAGCGCGCCGAGGTCTACGAACGCCTCGGCATCCCCACGATCGCCACCGTGCCCTGGACCACCGATCGCCTGCTCAACGCGCTGCTGCGGGACACCGAGACCGCCAAATGGCGGGACCCGACCGGCACGGTGGCCGTCGCCGAGGTCGTCCTGCACGAAGAGTGGATCGGGCACCGGGTCACCGATCTCGAGCAGGCCACCGGCGCCCGCGTCGCATTCCTGATCCGGTTCGGCGCCGGCGTCTTGCCGGAACCGAAAACGGTCATCCAGGCCGGCGACCAGGTTTACGTCGCCGCGATCTCCGGCCGCGCCGCCGAGGCCGTGGCGATCGCCGCCCTGCCGCCGAGTGAAGACCTGGCATGAACTTGAGCGACTGTAAGGAGCGGCGAAAATGAAGGTAGCTGTCGCCGGGGCCGGCGCGGTCGGCCGTTCCGTCAGTCGCGAACTCATCGGCAACGGCCACGACGTGACGCTCATCGAGCGCAACCCCGATCACGTCGACGTCGACGCCATCCCCGCCGCGCACTGGCGGCTGGGCGATGCGTGCGAGCTGAGCCTGCTGGAGTCGGTGCACCTGCAGGAGTTCGACGTGGTGGTGGCCGCAACCGGCGACGACAAAGCCAACGTCGTGCTCAGCCTGCTGGCCAAGACCGAATTCGCGGTGCCCCGGGTGGTGGCCCGGGTCAATGATCCCCGCAACGAATGGTTGTTCACCGACGCCTGGGGCGTGGATGTGGCGGTGTCCACGCCGCGCATGCTGGCCTCACTCATCGAAGAGGCCGTCGCCGTCGGTGATCTGGTGCGGCTCATGGAATTCCGCAGAGGGCAGGCCAACCTCGTCGAGATCACCCTGCCCGACGACACGCCCTGGGGGGGCAAGCCGGTGCGCCGACTGCAGCTGCCCCGGGACGCCTCGCTGGTGACTATCCTGCGCGGCCCGCGGGTGATCGTGCCCGAGGCGGACGAGCCGCTGGAAGGCGGCGACGAGCTGCTCTTCGTCGCGGTCGCCGAGGCCGAAGAGGACCTTCGCAAGCTCCTGCTGCCGGACGGCCCGGCGCTGGACAACTAGTCGCGGACGGGATCGACTTCGATCTGAACGCCGGCGTCGCCGGCCGCGGACATGGCACGTTGCGCCGACTTGATCGCCGCGTACGTCGCCAGCGCGGCCACCACGGTCAGCGGCCACCCCATCGCGATCCGCGCGAAGGCCAGCCAACCGGTCTGGTCGGCGTCGTAAAGAAGGCCTTGAACCACGAACCGGGCGGCGAAGACCAGCACCCAGCAGATCGAGGCGATGTCGAACGCGTAGACGGCCCGCGGCACGTCGCGCCAGCCGCGACCACGCCCGCTGGCCCAGCTCCACGCGTAGCCGACCAGCGGCCGTCGGATGACGACCGATACCGCGACGACCACCGCCCACAGCAACGACATCCAGATGCCCAGCAGGAAGTAGCCCTTGGACTCCCCCACGACGTAGGCAACGAGCGCACAGATGGCCACGCCGAAAAACCCAGAGAATGCCGGCTGCGGGGATTCGCGTCGGATCAGCCGCCATAACAAGACCAGTGCGGCCACGCCCAGCGCGGAGGCGATCGCCACAAACAGGCCCGACACGCTCGAAGCAATGACGAAAATCACAACGGGTAGCGACGAATAGATGACACCGCTGACCCCGCCTACCTGTCCCAGCAGACGGTCCGGTGTGATGCGACTGATGGTCGTGCGTTCGGGCGCGTCCGACTCGTGGGATCCCGGACTTGACCCCCGGTTGCCGGGCAGCGTCACCGCTGAATTTCGTAGTGCGGGTTGTAAATGGCCTTGGTTCCGTTCTCCAGCTCGCCCAGCCGACCCCGCACCCGCAGCTTGCGGCCGGAATCGATGCCGGGTATCCGGCGCTGGCCCAACCAGACCAAAGTGACGGTGTCGCTGCCATCGAACAGCTCGGCGCGGACACCGCCCGCACAGGCCTTGCCGTTACATTCCACGCTGCGCAGCGTGCCGATCATCGTGACCTCCTGGCCACGCTCGCAATCGACAGCCCGTTGCGCGCCGGTACTTGCGACCTCGTCGGACAACTCCTCGGAGTCGCGTTGCTCCGGCGCCTCCGTCAAGCGACGGGTGAGCCGGCGCAGATATCCTTGGGCCCCCATGGCCACTCCTGACATGCTGATAAGCCTCGGCGCTTCCACTTATGCCAACGGACACCGTAGACCTGTTGGTTCCCGCGCGCCAACCGACTCAAACACCGATGTTGGAGCTCAAATGAACGCCGGGGCACTATCAGGGGGTGGCTGTCGATTTGCGGGATGTCACGACCGTGTTGTTGCCCGGTACGGGGTCGGACGACGACTACGTTCACCGGGCGTTTTCTGGCCCGTTGCGCGAGGTCGGCGCCGTGCTGGTGGCCCCGCCGCCCCGGCCGGATCGGTTGATCGACGGCTACGTGTCCGCGTTGGATGCCGCCGCGCGGACGGGCCCGATCGCCGTCGGTGGCGTCTCGATCGGCGCGGCGGTGGCGGTCGCATGGGCACTGGCCCACGCGGATAAGGCGGTCGCCGTCCTGGCCGCGCTGCCGGCCTGGGCCGGGGCACCGGACGCGGCGCCCGCAGCCCTCGCGGCGCGGTATACGGCGTCGCAGCTGCGCACTGACGGACTGGCGGCGACGACCGGCGAGATGCGGGCGTCCAGCCCGCCGTGGCTGGCCGCCGAGCTCGCCCGCTCGTGGCGCGCCCAGTGGCCAAAGCTGCCCGACGCCATGGACGAGGCCGCGGCCTATGTGGCGCCGAACCATGCCGAGCTGGCCCGGCTCGCCGCGCCCCTGGGCGTGGCGGCCGCGCTCGACGATCCCATCCACCCGCTGCAGGTCGGTGTGGAGTGGGTAGGCGCAGCGCCGCGCGCGGCGCTGCGGACGGTGACGCTCGATCAGATCGGCTCGGACCCCGCCGCGCTGGGGGCGGCGTGTCTGGCCGCGCTCGCCGACCTGCGCTAGCCGCCGGTGGTGGTGCGCAGCTGTTGCATGGCCGAGCCCTCGACGCTGCGGCGCGCCGCCGGTTCGTTGGACCCCAGCTCCGCGGCCTGTTGCGCCTCAGCCTGCTGGGCGGCCGCGGCTTCCTGCAATTGCTGCGCCATCGGCTCGGGCAGCTGCACGGTCAACGGCGTGCGCACCGGAAGCGGTGTATCACCGCGACGAACCACGGTGTCCGCCAACGCCGCTCGCGCCTCCTGCTCGAGGGCTTCCATGGTCTCGTGGGGGCCGTTGATGACGCAGCGGATCATCCAGCGGTAGCCGTCGACCCCGATGAAGCGCACCGCACCGGAGGCGGAGCCGACCACCTCGCGGCCCCACGGGCCGTCCTTGATGCTGACTTTGGCCGAGTCGTTGCGCAGCGAATCGGCGAGCTCGCTGGCCACTTCACGCCACAGGCCGCCCGTCTTCGGTGCCGCGTAGGCGGCGATGGTGAAGCGGCCGTTGGGTGTGACGACCCACACGGCGCTCGGGACCCCGGTCTCGGTCAGCTCGACCTGCAGCTGGCCCGCCTCCGGCATGGGAATAAGCACCGAGCCCAGATCCAGGCGCGCCAGCTCGGCGACCGACGGGTCGTCGAAATCATCGATGTCGAACGGGCCATCGAGTTCTTCGCTCTCGTCGGAAGCCTCGTCGGCCGAGGTCACGACGTCGTCCACCGAGTGGATGTCCTCGCCGGCCGGGCCGACGGGTGTTTCTTCGCTGTCGTCATTGCGTGAGCGTTTACCGAATGCCACCATCACAAACTCGCATGTCCGCCGGAGGAACCGTGGCCGCCATCGCCACGGGATGTTTCGGCCAGCCCGGCTTCGTCGAACGACGACACCTCGACCAGCTCGACCAACTCGACCCGCTGCACGAGCAGCTGGGCGATGCGGTCGCCACGATGCACCACGATGGGCTCGGCCGGGTCGAGATTGATCAGCGCGACCTTGATCTCGCCGCGATAGCCCGCGTCGATGGTGCCGGGACTGTTGACGATCGAGAGCCCCACTCGCGCCGCCAATCCCGAACGCGGGTGCACCAAGCCGACCATGCCGAACGGAATGGCGACCGCCACACCCGTGCGCACCAGGGCGCGTCTCCCGGGTTCCAGCTCGAGGTCTTCCGCGCTGTAGAGATCCACCCCGGCGTCGCCCGCATGAGCGCGCGTGGGCAGTGGAAGCTCGGGATCAAGGCGGACGATGGCCAGACTGGTCGACACGGGGCCACAGATTACCCTTGACTGCGTGTCCGACACGCGCGTCGCGCCGCACAGTGTGCGATATCGCGAACGACTATGGGTGCCATGGTGGTGGTGGCCGCTCGCCCTGGGGCTGGCGGGGCTGATCGCTTTCGAAGTCAACATGGGTGTGGCCCCCCGACCTTTCTGGCTGCCATACGCGACGCTTTTCGCGGTGGCGGCCGGAACGCTGTTGTGGCTGGGCCGCGTCGAGATCCGGGTTACCGCCGATCCGACCCTCGCGGGCGGGGTGGAACTGTGGGCCGGCGAGGCGCACCTGCCGGTCACCGTGATCGCCCGATCCGCCACGGTAGTCCCGTCGGCCAAGTCCGCGGCCCTGGGCCGCCAACTCGACCCGGCGGCTTTTGTGTTGCATCGGGCATGGATCGGGCCGATGATCCTGGTCGTCCTCGATGACCCGGACGACCCGACACCGTACTGGCTGGTGAGTTGCCGCCACCCCGAGCGGGTGCTGTCGGCATTGCGCAGCTGACCCCCAAACCGGTCAAGCTGCGCAGTCGGTACAGATCATCACGCCGTTCTTCTCGCTCGCGAGCCGGCTGCGGTGTTGGACCAGGAAACAGCTCGAGCAGGTGAACTCGTCAGCCTGCTTCGGAATGACGCGAACCGACAGTTCTTCGCCGGACAGGTCGGCGCCAGGCAGTTCAAAAGACTCAGCGGTTTCGGATTCGTCGACGTCGACCACGGCCGAAGCCGCCTCGTTGCGTCGTGCTTTGAGCTCCTCCAGCGAGTCCTCCGAGACGTCGTCTGTCTCGGTGCGCCGTGGAGCGTCATAGTCGGTAGGCATATCTCTTCCCCTGCCCTTTTGCCTCTACACCCTCGTAAATCTCAAGCATCGCTTTGTACCAGCGTCGAACGCATCCACCAAACGATTCGTGCCCGTATCACGGCCCGTAAATGTGTGATTTACGTCACACCGCCATCGTGGCCCTTGCGTTCGCCTTTGAACAGTGCGTTTAGCGTGCGATTAGAGTGCACGTGTGGTCGCACAAATCACCGAGGGTACCGCGTTCGACAAGCACGGTCGGCCCTTCCGGCGACGCAATCCCCGGCCGGCCATCGTCGTGGTGGTTTTCCTCGTCGTGGCGACGGCCGTGGTGTGGACAATTGCGCTGACCCGGCCGGCGAAGGTGCACGAGGTCGCGGTGTGCAACCTGCCGCCGCTGAAGCCGTCCGGCTCTGCGCAGGCTCAGCTCGGCGAGCAGATGTCGCGGAGCGCGATGATGGACGTCACGCCCGCCAAACTCAGCGACACCAAGGTGCGCGTGCTCAACGCCAGCGGCCGTGGCGGACAAGCCGGCGACGTCGCCGGCGCGTTGAAGGACATTGGGTTTGCCCAGCCGACCGCCGCCAACGATCCGCTTTATGCCGGTAGCCGGCTGAACTGCCAGGGCCAGATCCGGTTCGGTACGGCCGGGCAAGCCACCGCGGCCGCGGTTTGGCTGGTGGCGCCGTGCACGGAGTTGTTCAACGACAACCGCGCCGACGACACCGTCGACCTGGCATTGGGGACGGACTTCACCGCGCTGGCCCACAACGACGACATCGATGCCGTACTGGCCACCCTGCGCCCCGGCGCCACCGAGCCGTCAGACCCCGCGCTGCTGACGAAGATTCACGCCAGCAGCTGCTGACCGAGGCTTAATCGAGAATCGGGTCCAGGCCGTCGATTTCGTCCAGGGCGGCGAGCAGCTCGTCGGCGATTCCCGGCGCGGCGGCCAGCACCAGCCCGGCACCCTCAATGTCGCGCGCCGGCAAGGAAACCCGCGCCCCCGCCTCGGCCGCGATCAGCGCACCCGCGGCGCAATCCCACGGCTGCAGGCCGTGCTCGTAGAACGCGTCGAGCCGGCCCGCCGCGACCATGCACAGATCCAGCGCCGCCGAACCGATACGGCGAACGTCGCGGACCACCGGCAGCAGCCGCGCCAACAACGCCGCCTGCGCCGCGCGGCGCTGCCGTGAGTAGCCGAAACCGGTGCCCAGCAATGCCATTGACAGATCGTCGACCGTGGCGCATCGCAACGGCCGTACCCCTTGCTCGTCGACGACATGCGCGCCGAGGCCGGTCGCCGCCGAGTACACCCGACCGCCGACGACGTCCGCGACCGCGCCGGCCACCGACACACCGTCAACTTGCACACCGACCGACACCGCGTATGCCGGGATGCCGTAGACGAAGTTCACCGTCCCGTCGATGGGATCGAGCACCCAGGTGACCGCGCCGGCGGGCGTGCCCGCCGGATCGGTCGGCCCGCCGCCCTCCTCGCCGAGAATCGGGTCACCCGGCCGCAATTCGGCCAACCGATCCCGCAACAGGCGCTCCGTCTCCGTGTCGACAACGGTCACCGGGTCGGTGGGCGTGCTCTTCGACCGCACCGCGCCGTTGCCTGGAAATTTCGAGCCCGCCGCGGCTACGCCGAACACCTCGGCGCGGCGACGCCGCACGAACGCGGCGGCTTCCGTGGCCAACGTCTCGGCCACCGTGCGCAGCCGGGCGGGCTCCTCATCGGGTCGGGTCACCGTTCTATCGCATCACAGACGCCACGGCCCCGCAGATACCCCGTCGCCACATCCGCGCCGGGCTAAGGTGGGCGGACAGCCCAAGTCACGCCCAGGAGCTTCGATGACCACCACCGACTCGACCACGGATACGCCCGGCACCGGAGCCGCCGTCGGCACACCACAGCGTCGGGGATTCGGCATCGACGTCGGCGGCAGCGGCATCAAGGGCGGGATCGTCGACATGGACACCGGGCAGTTGATCGGCGAACGGATCAAGCTGTTGACCCCGCAGCCGGCAACGCCGCCGGCGGTCGCCAAGACCATCGCCGAGGTGGTCAACGCGTTCGGCTGGACCGGTCCACTCGGGGTGACCTATCCCGGGGTCGTCACCCATGGCGTCGTTCAGACGGCGGCCAACGTCGACAAATCGTGGATCGGCGCCAACGCGCGCGACATCATCAGCGCCGAGCTGAACGGCCAGGACATCACGGTGCTCAACGACGCCGACGCCGCCGGGCTGGCAGAGCAGCACTACGGGGCGGGCCGCAACCAGTCCGGCCTGGTCGTGTTGCTGACCTTCGGCACGGGAATCGGCTCCGCGGTGATTCACAACGGCACGTTGATACCCAACACCGAGTTCGGGCATCTCGAGGTCGGCGGCAAAGAAGCCGAACAGCGGGCGGCGTCGTCGGTCAAAGAGAAGAACGATTGGAGCTACGAAAGGTGGGCGACGCAGGTCACCCGGGTGCTGGTGGCCATCGAGAACGCGGTGTGGCCGGACCTGTTCATCGCCGGGGGCGGCATCAGCCGCAAGGCCGACAAGTGGCTACCGCTGCTCGAAAATCGCACCCCGGTGGTGGCCGCGGCCCTGCTCAACACCGCCGGGATAGTCGGCGCGGCGATGGCCGCCACCTCCGACGTGACCCACTGATTTTCGCCCGGCAGAGCCGTTCGACCGCTCACTGTCGTTACAATGGTCATCGGCGACCGCCCGAACGTATAGCGTGCAGAGTACCCACGCTGATCCAACGCCGACATCGACATAGCAGACACTTTCGGTTCACCATGCCCAATACCCACCGAAGGTGAGCCCAAACGAAGGGGTGTAAGTGGCAGCGACCAAGGCAAGCCCGGCAACCGATGCGCCGGTGAAACGGACCGCCACGAAGTCTCCGTCCTCCCCCGCTAAGCGATCGGCGGCCAAGGCCGCTAATGGCTCCGCCCCCGCGAAACGCGCCACCAAGGCGCCGGCACGGGCCGCCAAGTCCGAGGCCGCCGCGGCTTCCGACGACACCACCAAGAAGGCCCGCTCGACCAAGAGCGCCGACGGCAAGGCCCCATCGGGCCGTGGAACAAAAGCGGCCAAGGGCGCTCCGGCGGACTCCGACGTCGACCTGGAGGCCGTCGAAGATCTCGACGATCCGGAGCTCGACGCCGAGCCCGGCGAAGACCTCGACATCGACGCCGCCGACCTGAGCCTCGACGACCTCGAGGTAGTGGTCGCGGCCGACGGTGAGGACGCCGACATCGACCCGGCCAACTCCGACGACGCCGAAGAACAGGTGGCCGCCGCCCCAACCGTCGTGGCGGGCGAGGCTGCCGCCGATGAGGAAGAGGAGATCGCCGAGCCCTCCGAAAAGGACAAGGCCTCCGGCGATTTCGTCTGGGACGAGGACGAGTCCGAGGCGCTGCGTCAGGCGCGTAAGGACGCCGAACTCACCGCCTCCGCGGACTCGGTCCGCGCTTACCTCAAGCAGATCGGCAAGGTGGCGCTGCTCAACGCCGAGGAAGAGGTTGAGCTGGCGAAGCGGATCGAAGCCGGTCTGTACGCCACGCAGCTGATGGCCGAGATTGCCGAGCGCGGCGACAAACTGCCCGCCGCTCAGCGCCGCGACATGATGTGGATCTGCCGCGACGGCGATCGCGCGAAAAACCATCTATTGGAAGCCAACCTGCGGCTCGTGGTGTCGCTGGCCAAGCGGTACACCGGCCGCGGCATGGCGTTCCTCGACCTCATCCAGGAAGGGAACCTGGGCCTGATCCGCGCGGTCGAGAAGTTCGACTACACCAAGGGCTACAAGTTCTCCACCTACGCGACGTGGTGGATCCGCCAGGCCATCACCCGCGCCATGGCCGACCAGGCCCGCACCATCCGCATCCCGGTGCACATGGTCGAGGTGATCAACAAGCTGGGCCGCATCCAGCGCGAGCTGCTGCAGGATCTGGGCCGCGAGCCCACGCCCGAAGAGCTGGCCAAGGAAATGGACATCACGCCCGAAAAGGTGCTGGAGATCCAGCAATACGCCCGTGAACCGATCTCGCTGGACCAGACCATCGGCGACGAGGGCGACAGCCAGCTCGGTGACTTCATCGAGGACAGCGAGGCCGTGGTGGCCGTCGATGCGGTGTCCTTCACCCTGCTGCAAGACCAGCTGCAGTCGGTGCTGGAGACCCTCTCCGAGCGCGAGGCCGGCGTAGTACGCCTGCGCTTCGGCCTCACCGACGGCCAGCCGCGCACCCTTGACGAGATCGGCCAGGTCTACGGCGTCACTCGCGAGCGCATCCGTCAGATCGAGTCCAAGACGATGTCAAAGCTGCGCCACCCCAGCCGTTCCCAGGTCTTGCGCGACTACCTCGACTAGGGAGTCACCGACCGCCGTCGCCGGACCCGTTGCCGCGCAAGGACGCCCAACCTCCACGGAAAATCCGTCGCGCCGGCGGCTGCGCCGTCGTACGGTGACCCAATGTCAGCCGATCGCACAGTGGTCTCATCCGGCTCCGACTTCGAGACGGCCGTCGGATATTCGCGTGCGGTCCGGGTCGGCCCGCACGTGTGCGTGGCCGGGACGACCGGGGCGGGGCCGGCCGGAGATATCGCGGCCCAGACCCGAGACGCCTTGCACCGCATCGAGATTGCGCTCGGCCAAGCGGGCGCGGCGCTCACCGACGTCGTCCGCACCCGGATCTACGTCACCGACATCTCCCGCTGGCGCGAGGTCGCAGCGGTGCACGCGCAGGTCTTCGGCGCGATCCGTCCCGCGGCGACCATGGTGGAGGTGTCCGCGCTGATCGCACCCGAGCTGCTGGTGGAGATCGAAGCCGACGCCTACGTGGACTCCCCGGCAGGCGGGAACGTGCCGTCAGGCCCCGGACGGTAAGCGGTGACGCCGATCACAGCCTCGACGGGCAGTGGGCCGTACAGGTGCGGGAACAGCATCGACTCCGGATCCGTTGCTACGCCCGGCTCCCAACGCACTTCGGAATCCAGCCGCGCCGGGTCGATGTGTAGCAACACCAAGTCACCGCGACTCCGGTAGAGGCGGTTGGCCGGCAGATGGACCTGCTCGGGCGCCGAAAGATGGATGAACTGGCCGCCGCCGGACGCGTCGGGGCGAATCTCACCGGATGCGCGGGCGCGGGACCACTCGTCGAGCCCGCACAGGTGTACCAGCAGGTCAGGAGCGAAAGTCACGGATGATCACTGTAGCGAGCCCGCCGAAACGAAACGTTTACACGTCGTGAGAAACGACACACCCGATAACGATCGGGGAACAAGGCGAAAACCTCATACGTCTGAGAGAGTGAATGAAAGCAAGAACGGAGAAGCCATGAATGCAACTCTGACCAGTCCCGAGCTCACCCGAGCGGACCGCTGCGACCGCTGCGGTGCCGCTGCTCGTGTCCGTGCCAAGCTGCCTTCCGGAGCTGAGCTTCTCTTCTGCCAGCATCACGCCAACGAGCACGAGGCGAAGCTGACCGAGCTTTCCGCTGTCCTGGAGGTCAGCGCAAGCTGATTCCGCCGAACTCACCCGTCGGCAATGTGGGTTAGTGGGTCAATCTTCGGTAATGCTGGACGGGTATGAGCGATCAAGTCGCAAAACCGTCCCGCCACCACGTCTGGCGACTCAGTCTGAGGACTCTGTCGAAAAGCTGGGATGATTCCATCTTTTCCGAGTCGGCGCAGGCGGGTTTCTGGTCGGCGCTGTCGCTACCGCCACTGCTGCTGGGGGTGCTGGGAAGCCTGGCCTACGTGGCGCCGCTGTTCGGCCCGGACACGTTGACCGCGATCGAGAAGGGCATCATCTCCGCGATCCGCAGCTTCTTCTCGCCAAGCGTCGTCAACGAGATCATCGAGCCAACCATCCGTGACGTCACCGCCAATGCCCGTGGCGAGGTGGTGTCGGTCGGCTTCCTGATCTCGATGTGGGCGGGATCGTCGGCAATCTCGGCCTACGTCGACGCCGTGGTGGAGGCGCACGACCAGACTCCGCTGCGGCATCCGGTGCGGCAGCGGCTCTTCGCCCTGTTCCTCTACGTGGTGATGCTGGTGTTCGTGGTGGGAGCCGCGCCAGTGTTGGTGGTGGGTCCACGCAAGGTGGGCGAACACATCCCGGACAGCTTTTCCAACGTGCTGCGATACGGCTACTACCCGGCGCTGATCCTCGGCCTGCTGGTCGGGGTGGTCATTCTGTACCGGGTGGCGCTGCCCGAACCCCTTCCGACGCACCGGCTGGTCTTCGGCGCCGTGCTCGCCACAGCGGTCTTCCTGATCGCCACGCTGGGCCTCCGGGTCTACCTGCGGTGGATCACCAGCACCGGCTACACCTACGGTGCGCTGGCCACACCGATAGCGTTCCTGTTGTTCGCCTTCTTCGGCGGTTTCGCGGTCATGCTGGGCGCCGAACTCAACGCCGCGATCCAAGAGGAGTTCCCGGCGCCGAAGACGCACGCCCACCGGCTGCGCAAGTGGCTGGAAGCCCGCGTGACTCCGCTGAAGCGGACGACGGCTTCCCCGTCGGAGCCGGCGCCCGACAACGCGACCTGAAAAGCGCCTCGGTGACGGCTGAGCCGCCGGGCTGACCAGCCCTTCTTCATCCGCTCGAAGATCTGCTTGCACTCCGGGCAGACCGGCGAGCCCGGCTTGGCCGCCTTGGTGACCGGGAAGACCTCCCCGCACAACGCCACCACGTGGTTACCCATGACCGCGCTCTCGGCGATCTTGTCCTTCTTGA
The DNA here is from genome assembly GCA_963850895.1 of uncultured Actinomycetota bacterium. Taxonomy (GTDB): domain Bacteria; phylum Actinomycetota; class Actinomycetes; order Mycobacteriales; family Mycobacteriaceae; genus Mycobacterium. The sequence continues at coordinate 60,555 of CAWKNK010000029.1, forward strand.
CGTAGTGGAAGTACTTCGGCGTATCGCTGCCGGTCCCGTCGTCGACGCGTTCGTCGGTCTCGGTGCGTTCGATCGTCTGGGTCTGCATACCTGACATTGTGCCCCGTAACTCGCTCCTGCCGGAATCGGTCGGGTGTGGGACAGTGGAGAAATGAAGCGCGGGGAGAAATGAAGCGCCCCTCCGAATTGGGGTTCGACGATGATGGCCGGCCAGTCCTCATCACCGCCGCCGCGCCCTCCTACGAAGAGCAGCACCGCGCACGGGTGCGTAAGTACCTGACGCTGATGGCGTTCCGGATTCCGGCGCTCATCCTGGCCGCCGTCGCGTATGGCGCCTGGCACAACGGTCTCATCTCGCTGGCGATCGTGGCGGTGTCGGTGCCATTGCCGTGGATGGCCGTGCTCATCGCCAACGACCGACCACCGCGCCGCAACGACGAGCCCCGGCGGTTCGACGATGCCCGGCGGCGCACCCCGCTGTTCCCGACGGCCGAGCGCCCGGCGCTCGAGCCGCGGCGCCAGCCGCAACCGGGACCGCCCCCGGCCCCGGCGGCGACATCAATGACTAGCCGACGACCGCTGAAGAGGGCATTGCGTCCGGTTCTCAGGACATTCTCAGGTCGACGGCACATTCCTGCACGTCAAGAGCGTGTGAGATGACAAAGGGCTGGGAACTCTCAGGGCTGATCTGTCGTTGAACTCCATGACAGTACAAGCCGAACGGGAGGTCGCTATGGCGAACGCCAGCACGAGCAGATTTGATGGCGATCTGGATGCTCAAAGCCCCGCCGCGGACCTCGTGCGCGTATATCTCAATGGGATCGGTAAGACGGCCCTGCTGAACGCGGCGGGCGAAGTTGAACTGGCCAAGCGCATCGAAGCTGGGCTCTATGCCGAGCATCTGCTCGAAACTCGTAAGCGCCTCGGCGAGAACCGCCGACGCGACCTCGAGGCCATAGTGCGCGATGGTCGGGCCGCGCGCCGTCACCTGCTGGAAGCGAACCTTCGTCTGGTGGTGTCGCTGGCCAAGCGCTACACCGGTCGCGGGATGCCGCTGCTGGACCTGATCCAGGAGGGCAACCTGGGCTTGATCCGCGCGATGGAAAAGTTCGACTACACAAAGGGTTTCAAGTTCTCCACCTATGCCACGTGGTGGATTCGTCAGGCCATCACCCGCGGCATGGCCGACCAGAGCCGCACCATCCGGCTGCCGGTGCACCTGGTCGAGCAGGTCAACAAGCTGGCGCGGATCAAGCGGGAGATGCACCAGAACCTGGGCCGCGAGGCCACCGACGAGGAACTCGCCGCCGAGTCCGGCATCCCGGTCGACAAGATCAACGACCTGCTCGAGCACAGCCGCGACCCGGTAAGCCTGGACATGCCGGTCGGCTCCGAAGAAGAGGCCCCGCTGGGCGACTTCATCGAGGACGCCGAGGCGATGTCCGCCGAGAACGCGGTGATCGCCGAGCTGCTGCACACCGACATCCGCAGCGTGCTCGCCACTCTCGACGAGCGCGAGCACCAGGTGATCCGGCTGCGCTTCGGCCTGGACGACGGCCAGCCACGCACCCTGGACCAGATCGGCAAGCTGTTCGGCCTGTCGCGTGAGCGGGTCCGGCAAATCGAGCGGGACGTAATGTCCAAACTCCGCCACGGCGAGCGCGCGGACCGGCTACGGTCGTACGCAAGCTAAGGCCCCCGAAGCTAGAGCAAGACGGTATGCCCGCCGCGGACGCGGCGGGCATACTGCTTGTCGGGGCAGCGTTACACCCATTCATGCAGCTGGCCAAGTAGACTCGGCGTCGATGGAAGGTGCTGAATGAACGACCTGGTTGACACCACCGAGATGTACTTGCGGACCATCTACGACCTCGAAGAAGAGGGAGTGACGCCGCTGCGTGCTCGCATCGCCGAACGCCTCGACCAGAGCGGGCCGACTGTCAGCCAAACCGTATCCCGGATGGAGCGCGACGGGCTGCTCCACGTCGCCGGCGACCGCCACCTGGAGCTCACCGACAAGGGCCGGGCGCTGGCCATCGCCGTCATGCGCAAGCACCGCCTCGCCGAGCGATTGCTCGTCGACGTCATCGGGGTGCCCTGGGAGGAAGTGCACGCCGAGGCATGCCGGTGGGAGCACGTGATGAGCGAGGATGTCGAGCGGCGGCTGGTGAAGGTGCTCAACCACCCGACCACGTCCCCCTTCGGCAACCCGATCCCGGGGCTTTTGGACCTGGGCATGGGCCCCGAGTCCGGCGCCGACGACGCCAACCTCGTCCGGCTGACCGAGTTGCCGCCCGGCTCGCCGGTGGCGGTGGTCGTCCGCCAGCTGACGGAACATGTGCAGGGGGACATCGACCTGATCACCCGGCTGAAAGACGCCGGCGTCGTCCCCAACGCCCGGGTGACCGTCGAGACCGGCCCCGCCGGGGTCACCATCGTCATCCCCGGCCACGAGAACGTCACCCTGCCGCACGAGATGGCGCACGCTGTCAAGGTCGAGAAGGTCTGACCGATCCGCGCCTAGCACGCCCTGCGGCCGAACGGCCGTCGCGGCGGTAACCGCACACCGAGCTGTTTGGCCAGTCGGTAGCCGGTAAGCGCCAGTTCCCGGATGTCCTCGGGCCGTAGCCCCGACTGCAACGCGGTGTCCAGCATGCCCGCCATTCGATGCTCAGGCTCGCAGCGCAGCGCGGCCTCCAGCGATACCCCGGCCAGCGGCCCGTCGCCGCGGGCGTAAGCGCTGAACGCGAGCAATACCAGCGCCTCGACCCGCCAGGGAGGGGGCAGGGTGCGCGCCAGCAGCGCCCACAATGATTCCGCCTCGCCGGCGTTCTCGCCGACCGCCAGCGCGTAGAGGATGTCGCGCACCTGCGCGTCGCTCAGTGCGCAGCCCAGCTTCGCCAGCTGCGCCCCGGACAGTGCTTGGCCGGAGGCGACACGGGAGGCGGAGGCCATGGCGTGTCTCACGTCGCCGCGGGCGCAGCGGCCCGGATTCGCGCGATGGGCCGCCCGGCGCCTGGTCGCCTGCCGGTCGATCAGGCCGGTCAATCGGGCGCTGCGCGCCGTGTCGTCGACCGCGATGACGGCCTGCAGGTCGGCGCGCCGCGCGTAGAGCCGCCTGCCGTCGAGCACCGCCGCGGCGGCCAGCGGCGACGCCGACGGATCGTCGACGAGGCCGCTCGCACCGCAGCCGTCCACACAATGCCAGCGCCCGCCGAGCGCGACCCGATCGACCACATGGGCGGCCCATAGCTCAATGTTGTTTTGCGACAACGACTTTGCGAGCTCGTCGCACAGCTGTCGGTAGTCCTCGTTGCAGCTTGGGCACTGCGCCCCCTCCGCGTCGACGATCACCGCGATCGCGGCCTCGGGCCGGGCGGCGGCGGCGACCTCCGCGAGGTGCCCAACCCGGGTGGCGAGCTCTTCGGCGAGGTCGACCCGCATCACCGCTCCGAGTTCGCCCCCCTCCAAAGAAACCAATACCAATGAATTTTCGGGAACGAAGCCGAGAACGGCCGGCAGCGCGGCGATGAGTGCGCCGGGTCGGTTCAGTTTGAAGTCAGGTCGATGCGTCGTCATGGGCATCACGCTGACGGCCCCCACCGTCAGCCGGTGCTCGCGGGACGAGTGGAACCCCGCGCCTGTGAATGAACCCAGCACTGTGAGTTCTGCTGCTCTACTGTTACCCCATGAGTTCGGCGCAAGAGTACGACATGGTGGTCATCGGTTCGGGGCCCGGCGGGCAGAAGGCCGCCATCGCCTCGGCCAAACTCGGCAAGTCGGTCGCCGTCGTCGAACGTGGCCAGATGCTCGGTGGCGTGTGCGTCCAGACCGGCACCATTCCGTCAAAAACGTTGCGCGAGGCCGTCCTTTACCTCACCGGGATGAGTCAACGCGAACTGTACGGCGCGAGCTACCGCGTCAAGGAGAAGATCACCCCGGCCGACCTGCTGGCCCGCACCCAACACGTGATCGGCAAGGAAGTCGACGTGGTGCGCAACCAGCTGATGCGCAACCGCATCGACTTGCTGGTGGGTCACGGGCGGTTCGTCGACCCGCACACCATCGAGGTCGAAGACCCCTCCCGCCGCGAAAAGCTAACCGTCAGTGGCAAGTACATCGTCATTGCCACCGGCACCAGGCCGGCTCGGCCGTCCGGCGTCGAATTCGACGAGGAGCGGGTGCTCGACTCCGATGGGATCCTCGACCTCAAATCGCTGCCCACCTCGATGGTGGTGGTCGGCGCAGGTGTGATCGGCATTGAATACGCCTCGATGTTCGCGGCGCTGGGCACCAAGGTCACCGTCGTGGAGAAGCGGAGCGACATGCTGGACTTCTGCGACCCCGAGGTCGTGGAGGCGCTGAAATTCCACCTACGCGACCTGGCGGTGACGTTCCGGTTCGGCGAGGAGGTGACCGCGGTCGACGTCGGGTCGGCGGGCACCGTCACCACCTTGGCCAGTGGCAAGCAGATCCCCGCCGAGACGGTGATGTATTCCGCCGGGCGGCAGGGCCAGACCGACCACCTCGACCTGCAGAACGCCGAGCTGGAGGCCGACAACCGCGGCCGGATCTTCGTCGACGATTTCTTTCAGACCAAGGTGCCGCACATCTACGCCGTCGGCGACGTGATCGGCTTCCCCGCGCTGGCCGCGACGTCGATGGAACAGGGCCGACTGGCCGCCTACCACGCCTTCGGGGAGCAGACCGACGGCATCACCGAACTGCAGCCGATCGGCATCTACTCCATCCCCGAGGTCTCCTACGTGGGGGCCACCGAGGTCGAGCTGACGAAGAACGCGATCCCCTACGAGGTCGGGGTGGCCCGGTACCGGGAACTGGCCCGCGGCCAGATCGCCGGCGACTCCTACGGCATGCTCAAGCTGCTGGTGTCCACCGACGACCTCAAGCTGCTGGGCGTGCATATCTTCGGCACCAGCGCCACCGAGATGGTGCACATCGGGCAGGCCGTCATGGGGTGCGGCGGCACCGTCGAATACCTAGTGGACGCCGTGTTCAACTACCCCACTTTTTCCGAGGCCTACAAGGTGGCCGCGCTCGACGTGATGAATAAAGTGCGCGCGCTCGCCCAGTTCCGTCACTGACAGCTGTCGTCGAGTTCGCCAGGAACCGGGTCGCCGGGGCCGCCGGCGTCGGCGCGGGCCAGCAATTGCGCGGTCTGTGCGTCGAACGGTGCCGAATACGACACGTTGGCGGCGCACCCACCGCGCTCGAAACCGCCGATCACCCCGGTGAGCGTGGTACCGCTGATCCAGGGCGCGCCGCTGGTGCCGTCGACCAGCCCCTCGCACGGAAACGAGGGGAACCCGCCCTCGGTCAACGACGTGCTGGCCTGACACCCGATGGGCGCGCCACCCACGCCGGCCGGATAGCCCATCACGGTGACGTGGCTCCCGGGCGGCGGCGTCGTGCCCAGCGTCAATGCCAGGCCGGCGTGCGACTCGACCGAGCCCCCGGCGTCGTTGCTCAGCCGTGCGATTGCATAGTCCGCATTGGGGTCCTTGCTGGCGGTCCAGCGCGGGTCGAGGTAGACGGCGTCGGCCTTCCACACGTCGGTCGGGGGCGGCGCATCACCGGCGAAACCCGTCACGAAGGTAATCTTGGAAGCCCCGGCCAGGCAGTGCGCCGCGGTCATCATCAGGTTTCCGCCCGTCGAGTGCACCACCGAACCCGTGCAAACGTGCAGGGGGCCGCCGTCGATGAAGATGGCGCCGACGCGCTTGTCCGGGTCCACCGGCCCCGCCACCGCCTTTTGCTGGGGCTGGCCGAGCCGCTGCACCGGCGCACTGCTCCGCGGAGGGGGCGCCGGAGGGGCCGACGCATGATCGCCCGGCGGCCGCTTGCACGACGTCAGCGACGTCGCCACGGCGACCACCAGGCACAGCATCACGGTCGGTACGCGCATCGTTTTCATCATGCCTGACACCTGCGCGGCGAGCCGACTCCAACGCGTCGCGTGCCACCCGACGTGGCGGGCAAAGATCACCGGCGACCCCCGAGGTGTTCTCATCGGTGATTAAACGCGAACTTCACATCGCTGTTTGATATTGGTGCCCACTGATTCGGGGGACACTGGTAGGGCACCCTGGAGAGACCCCCGAGAGGAGGCAATCCCGATGGCCCACGATCAGGACCCGCAGGAGCCGTACTACCAGCCGGGACAGGCTGGCATGTACGAGCTCGAGCTGCCGGCGCCGCAGTTGTCGACGTCGGATGGCCGAGGCCCCGTGCTGGTGCACGCACTGGAGGGTTTCTCGGACGCCGGTCACGCGATCCGGCTGGCCGCGTCGCATCTGAAGGCGGCGCTGGACACCGAGCTGGTCGCGTCCTTCGCCATCGACGAATTGCTGGATTACCGGTCGCGCCGGCCGTTGATGACGTTCAAGACCGACCACTTCACGAGCTATGACGACCCGGAACTGAGCTTGTACGCGTTGCGCGACACCATCGGCACCCCGTTTCTGCTGCTCGCCGGCATGGAACCGGATCTGAAGTGGGAGCGGTTCATCACCGCGGTACGCCTGCTGGCCGAGCGCCTCAACGTGCGTCAGACGATCGGCCTGGGCACCGTCCCGATGGCGGTTCCGCACACGCGGCCCATCACGATGACCGCGCACTCCAACAACCCCGAGCTGATCGCCGATTTCACGCCGTGGATTTCCGAGATCCAGGTTCCCGGCAGCGCGTCCAATCTGCTGGAGTACCGGATGGCCCAGCACGGTCATGAGGTCATCGGCTACACGGTGCACGTCCCGCACTACTTGACGCAGACCGACTACCCCGCCGCCGCCGAGGCGTTGCTCGAGCAAGTGGCCAAGATCGCGTCGCTCGAGCTGCCGCTGACGGCGTTGACCGAAGCAGCGGCGGTGATCCGGACCAAGATCGACGAGCAGGTCGAGGCCAGCGCGGAGGTTGCTCAAGTGGTGACCGCGCTCGAGCGCCAGTACGATGCCTTCATCGACGCTCAGGAGAACAGGTCGTTACTAACTCGCGACGAGGACCTGCCTAGCGGCGACGAGCTTGGCGCAGAGTTTGAGCGATTCCTCGCCCAGCAGGCGGAGAAGAAGCGCGACGACGACGACCAGGTCTGACCTTTCCAAACGGCCTTAGCCCGGCCCGACACCAAGGTTGGCGACATGACCGAGCGGAAGCGCAAGAGCACTCTCCGCCCGGTCCGTGAGGTCACCGCCCCCCGGCTGGAGTTCCGCACCATCCACGGCTATAAGCGGGCCTACCGGATCGCCGGTGATGGGCCGGCGATCCTGCTGGTCCATGGCATCGGTGACAACTCCACCACCTGGAATACCGTGCAGGCCAAGCTCGCCCAGCGGTTCACGGTCATCGCCCCGGACCTGTTGGGCCACGGGCGATCCGACAAACCACGCGCCGACTACTCGGTCGCCGCCTACGCGAACGGGATGCGCGACCTGCTCAGCGTGCTCGACATCGAGCGGGTGACCATAGTCGGTCATTCGCTGGGCGGCGGCGTGGCCATGCAATTCGCCTATCAGTTCCCACATCTGGTTGACCGGCTGATCCTGGTCGCGGCCGGTGGCGTCACCAAGGATGTCAACGTCGCCTTCCGGTTGGCCTCGTTGCCGATGGGCAGCGAGGCCCTGGCCTTGCTGCGGCTTCCCCTCGTGCTGCCGGCGGTTCAGCTGGCGGGACGGATAGCGGGCCTGGCGATCGGATCGACGGGCCTGGGCCGCGACCTGCCCAACGTGTTGCGGATCCTCGATGACCTGCCGGAGCCGACGGCCTCGGCGGCTTTCAGCCGGACCCTGCGGGCGGTGGTGGACTGGCGCGGGCAGATCGTCACCATGCTCGATCGATGCTATTTGACCGAAGCCATTCCGGTGCAGATCGTCTGGGGCACCAAGGATGTGGTCGTCCCCGTCCGTCACGCGTGGATGGCGCACGCCGCGATGCCCGGCTCCCGCCTCGAAATCTTCCAAGGCTCCGGCCACTTCCCGTTCCACGACGACCCGGCCCGCTTCATCGACGTGGTCGATCGCTTCATCGACACCACCGCGCCTGCCGAATACGACCAGGCCGCCCTGCGCGGGTTGCTCCGCAGCGGCGGCGGCGAGAAGGCCGTCAGCGGCCCCGCCCCCACCCGCGTCGCCGTGCTGAACGCCATGGGTTCCGACGAACGCAGCGCCACCTGAACCACCTTGATCGGTGCGGCCGTGTCGGGGGTCGTACAGTCGGGCCATGGGTATCGACATCACAATGTTGCGGGTGTTCACCGATTCGAACGGGAATTTCGGCAATCCGCTCGGCGTCGTGGATGCCGGCCAGGTCGGGCCCGCCGACCGGCAACGGCTGGCAACTCAATTGGGCTACAGTGAAACGGTTTTCGTCGATCTCCCCGCCGCCGGGTCAACCACCGCGCACGCCACCATTTACACCCCACGGATCCAGATCGCGTTCGCCGGGCACCCCACCGTCGGCGCATCGTGGTGGCTGCGGGAGAACGGCACGCCGATCAACACCCTGCAGGTGCCGGCCGGCCTCGTGCAGGTGAGCTACGGTGCCGACCGCACGAGCATCAGCGCACGCTCGGAGTGGGCGCCCGAGGTTGCCCTCCACGAATTCGATTCCGCCGACACCCTTCTCGCGGCCGACTCGGGAGATTTTTCTGACGACACGGCGCATTACCTGTGGGCCTGGACCGATCGGGCCGGCGGATCGCTGCGTGCCCGCATGTTCGCCGCCAACCTCGGTGTGCCCGAAGACGAGGCGACCGGCTCGGCCGCGATGCGAATCACCGACTACCTCAGCCGCGACCTGCACATCACCCAGGGCAAGGGATCGATCATCGACACGACGTGGAACGCCGAGGGCTGGGTAGGGGTGGCCGGGCGCGTCATCAGTGACGGTGTGACACATCTGAACTGACCGGGGGGCTAGCACCCCCGACCCTGTTCAGCGCTGCCGGCGCAGCACCGCGGCGAGGTGATGCTGCAAGGGTTGACCGACCGCACCCATCTGCACCGAATACGAGAGCTCATCGCCGTCGATGCGGAAGGAACGGCCAAGCGCGGTCACCTCTTTGGCGGTCGGGGTCAGCCCGATATTCGTTGTGGCCAGCTCAATTTCGATGAGGTTGCCGGTGACCGAATACGTGCCCACCTCGATTTCGGTGATGCCGCTCGGGTGGGCCAGCACGAGTTCGGCGTGACCGGGCTGCGGCACGCGAAGGTATCCGGTCTCGGCGTGCAACGGCTTACCGTCGGCCAGCGCCTTGGTTTTCTGCGCATACGCCAGAAACGGCTTGCCGACATGTGAGAAGACCACTTCTTCGAGATAGTCGAAGGGCTGGATCGTCGGGTACTCGCCCGCGCCCTGGCCAGCCCAGGTACCCAGGAGCGGTGCCAGGGACTCGAGATCGGGATGCAAGTCGGTGGGCATGAAACCGAGCCTAACGCGCCGACGATGGGGCGAGCCGGTGCCGTCAGCTCGGTGTTGTCACCTTGCGGTGTTCGCGCAGCGCCTTGATCTCGCGCTCGAAATCGTCCGCGGACTCATAGGAGCGGTACACCGAGGCGAACCGCAGGTAGGCCACTTCGTCGAGATCGCGCAGCGGGCCGAGGATGGCCAGGCCGACCTCATGGCTCGCGACCTCCGGGGAACCCGCCGCACGCACGGTGTCCTCGACCTGTTGGGCCAGTAGGTTCAGCGCGTCGTCGTCCACCTGGCGGCCCTGGCAGGCCCGGCGGACACCGCTGATGACCTTCTCCCTGCTGAAGGGTTCGGTGACACCGCTGCGTTTGACCACAGCGAGCACGGCGGTCTCCACGGTGGTGAAGCGCCGTCCGCACTCGGGGCATGACCGGCGGCGCCGGATGGCCTGCCCCTCATCGGTTTCCCTCGAGTCGATCACCCGGGAATCCGGATGACGGCAGAACGGGCAATGCATGACCGCTCCTTCGCCGTGCCGACAACCAGGTACCGCAGCACTTCGAGCGTACCCGTGCGCTCACCTGCGCGGGCAATGCAGCCGCGAAGCGTCGGGGCCGGCGGTTCTGAGGTCCAGGGGTGTTAACGGAGCGGCGCCCGCACGGGTGATCGTCAGCCGACCGGGGCGATCAGGGTCTGGCCCGCCACCACAGTGGGCGAGTTCATGTCGTTGAGTTCGCGGATGCGGTCGGCAACCTGACGGGCCGGCGCGTCGGGCGCCACCCGGTGAGCGACGTCCTGCAGCGACTCCCCCGCCTCAACGCGTACGACGGCCAACCGGTCGGGGACGTGAGCGGCCGAACTCCCGGAGTCGCCGTTGAGCACTTGCCCGACGTTGCCGACGAGGCCCAGCCACAGGGTGATCGCGCCGGCGGCCAACGCCAGCCAGACGGTGGTCGCCACCGTGACGGGACGCTTGCGATGAGGCGCGGCGGACATCGCGATGCCGGTGCCGTAGTAGCGCGTGGGCGCGCCCGCCGGCCTCGACGGCCCCGGCCGGCGAGTACGGGCCACCCCGTCCCGGCCGTAACGAAGCCCCTGGACCGGTCCGTTGACCGGACGCCGAGGGCTGCTGGCGCGCGGCGCCAGCGTGTGGATGGTTGTCATCTGCGTTCCTCCGGTCAACTCAATTCGCTCAGCTGTTCGACTGTATCGCTCGTGTGTTCGAAATCCGAACATGTGAGCGAAGCGTGTCGCACGAGTCGAACGCTAGACCACGCCACCGACAAGTCGGCGGTCGCCAGAGCTGACATGCGGCTGAAATACCCGATCTGCCGAAGAGTTACACCTTTGTGATTTACGACCTCGGCAAGGGGTTTTGCGGGTGCCGCAGCAACGCGACACGCGAGTCGAACACATGTTTGATTCTTGGGCTCTGTGGGGCTACATTCAGTGCCATGAGCGACAGCAAGGACACGTCATCGGCCGGCCCGGGCGGTCGGCTGCACTCCGTGGATTCATCGCTGACCGAACGGCAGCGCACCATTTTGAACGTCATTCGTGCGTCGGTCACCAGCCGCGGTTATCCGCCGAGCATCCGGGAGATCGGCGACGCCGTCGGTCTGACGTCGACATCGTCGGTGGCTCATCAGCTGCGCACCCTGGAGCGCAAGGGATACCTGCGTCGCGACGCCAACCGTCCCAGGGCGGTGGATGTCCGCGGCGCCGATGACGAGGTGACGGCGCCGGCGACGGAGGTCGCCGGCTCGGACGCCCTGCCGGTGCCGACGTTCGTTCCCGTCCTCGGGCGCATCGCGGCCGGTGGCCCCATCCTCGCCGAGGAAGCCGTCGAGGACGTCTTTCCGCTGCCGCGCGAGCTGGTCGGCGAGGGCACGCTCTTCCTGCTCAAGGTCGTCGGCGACTCCATGGTCGAGGCGGCGATCTGCGACGGCGACTGGGTGGTGGTGCGGCAGCAGAACGTCGCCGACAACGGCGACATCGTCGCGGCCATGATCGACGGGGAAGCCACCGTGAAGACGTTCAAGCGCGCGGGCGGTCAGGTGTGGCTGATGCCGCACAACCCGGCATTCGATCCCATACCCGGCAATGACGCGACCGTGCTCGGCAAGGTCGTGACGGTGATCCGCAAGATTTAGTCCCGCCGCGGAGTTCCGGCTGGGTCAGTCCGCCTTGGCAAAGCCGTTGGCCTGCGCGACCTCTTCGCTGGACAGCCAGATTTCGGCGAGCGTGTCGTGGTAGAGCTCGCTGCCCGGCGTGTAGTACAGCCCGAAGCGGACGCTCGCCTTGATCGGGTATCCGTCGGGCACTTGGTAGGGGTCGTCGAGCGGTAGGTGTATGGTCGGGCGCCCGGCCGGCCCGGCCCCCGCGCCACTGTCCTCGTCATCCACGGCCGCGTGCCGCCCGCCGCGCCGCTCGGATGCGGCGACGGCCGCAGCCGCAGCCTCAGGCACGACGACTTCCGGAGCGCCGCCCTCGGCGGCAACGTCCGCCGGGACGTGCGCCACCGCGACATCCGGATACTCGGCCTCGGGGGCGGCGGCATCGGGAGCGCCGCCGTCGAACTCGGTGTCTTGGAGGCGTATGCAGCACGGCAACGTCGAGGTATTCGGCCTCCACGTAGTCATCGTCCGCGTGATCGGCGTCCGCGTGATCGGACTCATGCGCGTCGTCGGCGTACTCGGCCTCGGCGTACTCGGATTCGGCGGAATCGGATTCGACGGAATCGGATTCGGCGTAGTCGGCCTCGGCGTAGTCGGCTTCGGCGGCTTCGGCGGCTTCGGTTTCTGGGTAGCCGGCCTCCGACAGCGCCGCCGGCGACACGACGGAGAAGGAGTCGGTGTCCACCGCGTCGGGGTTCTCCCCTTCGAATGGCCCCTCGTCCGCGCGGCCCCGCCGCCAGCTGACCCGCCCGGCGGGGGCCTCGGCATCGGTCGATTCCGGCTGACGCGCGAAATGCTCGGTGGTGACGTCGTCGTGTCCCCAGTGCTGCTCTCCCACGGCGTCGTAACCGACCTCGAGGTCGCGGTGGGGCTCGTAGACGGCGCCCTCGCGCCCGGCACGACGCCGACGCCAACCGAGGGCCACCAACCCTGCCAAGACGACCAGCACCAGCACCGGAATGGCGGCCAGTAGCCACCACCACTGCCACGTGAACTTGTTGGCATGGGCGGGCGTCGCCGAGTTACTCGGCTGGTTCTGCCCCGAAACCTGCAGGCCGGACAGCAGCGGCGCCAGATTGGCCGGATCCGTGCTGAACGTGTTGTTCGCGCGGTTCCACGAGACCTTTCCTCCGGCGAACTGCTGGGAGACGACGTCGCCGTCCACGGCCTGGTCGCCGACGGGCGCGCCGAGTTTGCCGGTGGGTCCGCGGAGCTTGTCCCACGCCGCCTTCATCGCCCCGCGCACCACGAACGCGCCGTGCTCGGACGTCCAGAAGATCACCGGCTTGTCGGCCCCGGAGAACGTGGAGATGCGGCTGGACGGGATGCCGCCGTCGGATTCATTGGCGGTGGGGAAACCCAGGTCGCTGCCGGCCGGTCCGCCCAGCGACTCGTATTTGGCCAGGATGTTGGTCTCGACGGCGTTCGCCCCGGTAGCCGGGCTGAAATACACCTTCCCATTGGCGAAGTCCTGGACTATGCCGTCGCCGCCGATCGGATACTGCGCGCCCTTCTTGACCCCCAACTGCCCATTGGGACCGCCGGCCGCGCGCCAGGCCATGTTGATGGCCGCGGTGGGATCGATGGCCACCTGCAGGCCCTTCAACTGGTCGGCCAATGCCGGCGGCTCGGTGGTGAACTGTTTCGTCTGCCTGTTCCACGAGACCTGACCGCTGCTGAACTTCTGGGCGGACACCTCGCCGTTGTACGTTTCGTCGCCGACCGGGACCCCGAGCACGCCGCCCGAACTGCCGAGCTTGTCCCAGGCTGCGTTGATCGCGCCGCGCACCACGAACGCGCCGTGGTCGGGCGTCCAGAAGATCACCGGCTTGTCGCTGGCCGAAAAGGTAGTCACCCGGCTGTCGGGTCCGGCGAGGCCGGGCACTTCATTGACGGCGGGGAAGCCCAAATCGCTGCCGGCGGGCCCACCCAGCATTTCGTATTTGTCCAGGATTGGCCCATAGACGAATTTGGCACCGGTCGCCGGGGTGAAAAACATCTTGCCGCCGTCGAAATCGAGGACGAAACCATCGCCGGCGGGGTAGACATCGCCCTTGCGGGCGCCCAGGGGTGAACCGTCGCCACCGGCCTTCTCCCACGCCGCCATCATGGCCGCCTCGGCGTCGCCGATGGGAGAAGCCGCCGCCGCGGGCGCCAGCAAGGCGACGGCTATTGCTGTGGCGGTCAAGCCGACCAGCGCGCTCCCGATCAGCCTGCGCATGTGACCTCTCTGCCCGTTCACCAAGCCTCCCAGCCGACGGCTATGCCCCGATCTGCGGCTATGCCCGTACCTGCACAGCCGGCGAGCGGGCCGTAGTCCGACCGCGGGGCAACGACCCCGTTACGATCCGCATTATCGCCGGGCTCGCACAACTTTGCTCCAGCCAACGAAGAATGCGAAGTCAAATCACGAATATTACAAAAACGGATACCACGCCGATGTCGAAATGATGCCGAGCCACGCTCGAATCGCGACCAATCCCGCCGCTCGCGTGACGTTTGGTTTATCGAGCCAACCTCCGAAGCCAACGCGCGCCTAGCCAATAGAGCACTGCTGCCGTCGCGCGTTGCGGTTACGCGCCGGCACGTGTCGCCGAACCCGCCCGTGTCCTCACCGCCGTCGCGCTTTTCGGCTTGCCGATGCACCGTTGCGCGGGCGACATACCCGAAACACATGCGCCGACGGTACGTGAGGCCATTAACTCTTCGGCGATCTACCCGAAAAAGCGGGCATTGATCGGGTTTGCCGTCACCGTGCGAATTGGCCGGCCCGATGGCGTTGTCGGGCACAGTGTTCGGGGGCTAGACCCCGAGGCTGCGGCCGATGATCTCCTTCATGATCTCGGTCGTGCCGCCGTAGATGGTCTGCACCCGCGCGTCCAGATAAGCGCGGGCAATGGGGTATTCGCGCATGTAGCCGTAGCCGCCGTGCAGTTGCAGGCAACGGTCGATCAGGTGCACCTGCTTTTCGGTGGAGTACCACTTGGCCATTGCGGCTTGTTCCGCCGTCAGCTTCTTGTCCAGGTGCAGCCGGATGAACTCGTCGACCATCATGCGCACCACGGTGGCCTCGGTCGCCAGCTCGGCGAGCACGAAGCGGCTGTTTTGGAAGCTTCCGATCGGCCTGTTAAAGGCCTTGCGCTCCTTTGTGTATTGCAGTGTGTGTTCCAGCGCCTGCTCCATCGCCGCGGCCGCCATGATGGCGATCGAGATCCGTTCCTGGGGCAGGTTCTGCATCAGGTAGATGAACCCCATGCCCTCCTGCCCCAGCAGGTTTTCGGCGGGAACCTTGACATCGGTGAACGACAACTCGGCGGTGTCCTGCGCTTCCAGCCCGATTTTGTCCAAGTGCCGGCCGCGTTCGAAGCCCTCCATGCCGCGTTCGACAACGAGCAACGAAAAGCCCTGCGCCCCTTTGTCGGGATCGGTCTGCGCCACCACGATCACCAAGTCGGAGTTGATTCCGTTGGTGATGAACGTCTTGGCGCCGTTGAGCACATAGTGGTCAGCCTGCTTGACCGCGCGGGTCTTGATGCCTTGCAAGTCGCTGCCGGTTCCCGGCTCGGTCATCGCGATCGCCGTGATGAGCTCTCCGGTGCAGAACTTCGGCAGCCAGCGCTGCTTCTGCTCTTCGGTGGCCAGGGCCAGCAGGTATGGCGCCACGATGTCGTTGTGCAGGCCGAAGCCGATCCCGCTGTAGCGACCGGCGGTGTTCTCCTCGGTAATGATCGTGTTGTACCGGAAGTCGGGGTTGCCCCCGCCGCCGTATTCCTCGGGCACCGCCATGCCGAGAAAGCCCTGCTTGCCGGCCTCGAGCCACACGCCGCGGTCGACGATCTTCGCCTTCTCCCATTCGTCGTGATGGGGCGCGACATGGCGATCGAGGAAGGCCCGGTAGGACTCACGGAACAGATCGTGCTCCGGCTCGAAAAGAGTGCGCTGGTACTTGACGGCACTTCCCATGTGAATGACCTCCGGCGACTGGAAACTCTGCCGCCAAACATATACCAACCAGACGGTTGGTCGGCGGCCGGCGGGGTCGGCTCACCGGCGAGATCAGTCGGCCGAGAACTCTTGCAGGCGCCCGGCCAGCGCCACCGGAACCCGGGCCTTGATCCGGGTGCCGTCGGGACTGTGCTCCTCCTGCTGCACGCGCCCGTCGGCGTGCAGCCGGGCCACCAGGTCACCGCGGTGGTACGGAATCACCACGTCCACGGCCATGTCGGCGGGAACGGCCAGCTCGCCCATCCGGCGCCGCAGGGCGTCGATACCTTCGCCCGTCCGTGCCGAGACGAACACCGCGCCGGGCAGCGCGTGACGAAGCTTGGCCAGCGTCAGGCCGTTCGCGGCGTCGACCTTGTTCACCACCAACAACTCGGGCGGCGGGTCACCGTGATGGTCGGCGATCACTTCGGAGACCACCGCGCGCACCGCATTGATCTGGGCCAGTGGGTTGACGTCGGAGCCGTCGACCACATGCAGCAACAGGTCGGCGTCGACGACCTCTTCCAGCGTGGAGCGGAACGCCTCGATCAGTTGGGTGGGCAGGTGCCGGACGAACCCGACGGTATCGGTGAGCACCAGGGGGCCGCCGTCGGAGAACTCGGCGCGGCGGGTGGTGGGCTCCAGCGTGGCGAACAACGCATCCTGCACCAGCACCCCCGCTCCGGTCAGCGCGTTGAGCAGGCTCGACTTGCCGGCGTTGGTGTAGCCGACGATGGCGACCGACGGCACCTCGCTCTGCACGCGGCGACTGCGCTGGGTGTCGCGCACCTGCTTCATGCCCTTGATCTCGCGGCGCAACTTGGCCATTCGTTCACGGATGCGGCGCCGGTCGGTCTCGATCTTGGTTTCACCGGGACCGCGCAGGCCCACGCCTCCCCCGCTGCCGCCGGCGCGGCCACCGGCCTGCCGGGACATCGACTCACCCCAGCCGCGCAGCCGCGGCAGCATGTATTCCATCTGGGCGAGGGATACCTGCGCCTTGCCCTCCCGGCTGGTGGCGTGCTGGGCGAAGATGTCCAAGATCAGCGCGGTGCGGTCGATGACCTTGACCTTCACCGCCTTTTCCAGCGCGGTCAGCTGCGCCGGGGAGAGTTCACCGTCGCAGATCACGGTGTCGGCGCCGGTCGCCAGCACCACTTCGCGTAGTTCCTGAGCCTTGCCCGAGCCGATGTAGGTCGAGGGGTCGGGCTTGTCGCGGCGTTGGATGAGCCCTTCGAGCACCTGGGAGCCGGCGGTCTCGGCCAGCGCGGCCAGCTCGGCCATGCTGGCCTCGCTGTCGGCGGCGGTGCCGTCGGTCCACACGCCGACCAGCACGACGCGTTCCAGCCGGAGCTGGCGATACTCGACTTCGGATACGTCGGTGAGTTCGGTGGACAGCCCGGCGATGCGGCGCAGCGCCGACCGTTCTTCCAGGGCGAGTTCGCCGGTGCTTGGCTCCGCAACTGCGGGAGCGTAATTGGGAGATTCAGAATGTGTCATAGGCAATACAAGATGATGCACGGCGAATCGGCGTCGTGCACTCGAATTAACGCTCCTGCGCGTCCCACCATTCCCCGCTGACCTCCCCATGCGCCACCAGTACCGATGGTCCCCTCAAGTAGCTGGTCGCGTCGGTGATGGTGACGACGACGTCGCCGCCCCGCACCCGCACGGTCAGGGTGCCGGTGTCCGCACCGGCGGCGGCCAGCGCGGCCACCGTCGCCGCGACCGTGCCGGTGCCACACGAGCGGGTCTCGCCCACGCCCCGCTCATGCACCCGCATCCGCACCGCGCCGTCGGCCGGTGCCATGAGGACTTCGATGTTGACCCCCTCCGGGAACTGGGCGTGGTCGAAGCTCACCGGCGCCGCCACGTCCAGGCTCTCCAGCGCCTCGGCGGTCAGGTCTGGATCCACACATGCCAGGTGGGGGTTGCCCACGTCGACCGCCAGGCCGGAAAACCGGCGGCCGCCGACCGTCGCCTCAAAGGCGGGTCCCCCGCTGCCGAGCGTGTTGGCCTTGCCCATGTCCACGCTGATGTCGGCACGGGTCGCATCGGCGCGGTGCACGGTGATCGGCCGGGGGCCGGCCGGTGACCCGACCACGAATTCGTCCCGGGCTTCCATGCCGGTGGCGCGCAGGTAGTGCGCGAACACCCGGGCGCCGTTGCCGCACATCTGGGCGACGGAACCGTCGGCATTGCGGTAGTCCATGTACCAGTCGGCTGAGGCCACGCCGTCGGGCAGACGGTCGAGCACGCCGGCCGACAGGGCGGCACCGGCGGTGGTGACCCGCAGCACCCCGTCGGCGCCCAGTCCGCGCCGCCGGTCGCACAAGGCGGCCACCCGGGCCGCGGTGAGGTCGAGCGTGGCCTGCGCGTCCGGGAGCACCACGAAGTCGTTCTCGGTGCCGTGGCCCTTGGCGAAGATCATTGCGCCACCCCACCGATCCCGGCTGCGCCGGCATCATCGTTGGCGAATCCCACCCGCTCAGGATACGTGGCCCCAGGTCCGCAGGGTTTCGTCGACGATCCGGGCGCCGTCGCCCACATCCAGCCACTGGACCCGGTGGTCGCGGCGGAACCACGACCGCTGCCGTCGCACATAGCGTCGGGTGCCCACGTACGTCTGTTCTCGCGCGTCGCGCAGTCGATCGGCGCCGCCTCCGGCGTCGAGCGCCTCGATCACCTGGGCATAGCCGAGCGCCCGCGACGCGGTGACCCCGTCGCGCAGGCCCTCGTCGAGCAGCGCGCTCACCTCGTCGACCAGCCCCTGGTCGAACATGGCGTCGGTGCGCCGGGCCAGCCTTTCATCGAGAATCGTTGTGTGACAATCTAATCCGACGATAACGGTGCCCCATCTTGGGCGGCCGATGCGTGGTGCGGACGCGGCGAACGGCTGGCCGGTCAGCTCGACCACTTCGAGCGCCCGCACGGTGCGCCGCGCATCGCTGGGCAGGATGGCCGCGGCCGCGGCGGGGTCGCGGCGAGCCAGCTCGGCGTGCAGCCTGACCACCCCGACCTCGGCCAGCCGCTGTTCCCAGCGCGCCCGCACGGCGGGATCGGTGGCGGGGAACGACCAGTCGTCGAGCAGGGATTGGATGTAGAGCATGGAGCCGCCCACGATGATCGGCACGGCGCCGCGGGCCGCGATCGCCTCGATGTCCGCAGCGGCGCCGCGCTGATAGCGGGCGACGGTCGCGGTCTCGGTGACGTCCAGCACGTCGAGCTGGTGGTGCGGGATGCCGCGGCGTTGACCGACGGGAAGCTTGGCCGTGCCGATGTCCATTCCGCGATAGAGCTGCATCGCGTCGGCATTCACGATTTCGGCGCCGGCCTCGAACCGTTCGGCGACGTCGAGCGCCAGCTGCGACTTGCCGGTTCCGGTGGGGCCGATGATCGCGAGTGGTCGCACGGCCACCTCAGAGCTGCCAGGCGCCGGCGAAGTAGCCCACGCCGTGGGGCGCACCCCGGTATAGCTCCTTGGCCGATCGCGGTCCGGGTTCGGCCAGGCCGGCCAGGACCTGGAAGGCGACCCGTCCCAGGATCTGGTGCGGCAGCCGCGTCAGGGCGGCGATGTCACCGGTCGCCAGCGCGTCGTCGAGGGCCAGCTGCGCGTCCGTGTTGCCCGGGTCGTATCCACCGGGGGCGGCCGGTGTCAGGGTGTTTGCGCCGTCGGCCACGACCAGCACGCCGACCGGCTCCGGTGACCGATCGATCTCGGCGCGCAACCGCCGGCCGTGGGCCAGCGCGGTCTCAGCGTCATGGTTGGCGGAGTAGACGCGGGCCTGCGCGGTCGCGTCCGGTCGCACTTGGCCCCGGATCCAGGCGGCCAGCAACGCGCACACGGGCAGATCCGCGGCCGGCTCGGTGGCGGCCCGCGGAGAAAACCGAACCCGTACGTCCGCGCCGAAACCGGCGAAAGTGCCGGCCGTGTCGGGGCCCAGGACCTCGTCGCGCCCCGCGGCCCCGATGACGGTCCACCGCACCGGCAACAAGGCGGCCGCCGCCAGCACCGCGGCCACCAGGTCGGTCACCTCTGCGGCGGCCGCTCCAGCGAGCTCGGGCACCAGCAGCGGCGCCGACGGAACGATCGCAATGCCGCTGAGCACGCCACCAAACTAACGGTTCGCCGGTCTGGCGTTGCTCAGGCCTCGGCCGTCGCCGCCACGATGGGACCGCTACAAGGGTCGGCCTTGCCGTCTTCGGATGACGACGCGTCCGGCGTGATGCTTCCGTCGTCTCGCCCCGTCTGCGCGACCATGGTGGCGGCCTCGCCGCGGGCCAGCGCGGCCGTCGCCACGATCACCACCGCCACCGCCGCGATCAGCACGAAGGCCTTGGGCCCGGGGGCGTTCAGCGTCTCGCCGAGCACGAAGATGCCGAGCAAGCCGGCCACCACGGGCTTCGCCACGGTCATCGTCGGCATCGAGGCCGTCAGCGCGCCGGCACGGAACGCCGACTGCTGGAAGATCATCCCGGTCAGCGCCAGCAGTAGCCAGGGGACGAACTCGGGGGCGCTCAGCACGGCCAACGGGCCCCGCTCGGCCACCTCGACGATGCCCTTCGTGAGCACCGCGAACAACGCCAACGCCGAACCCGCCACCACCGCGAGCAGGGCGGCCGCCATCGGGCTGCCCGACCAGATCCGCGCGGCCACCACACACGCCAGCAGCAGCGGCACCATCACCGCGGCAACGATGGCCCACGTTTCGACCGATGCACGCTGATCACCGGAGGCCGGGTCGCCGACGATGATGACCACCGCCAGGGCGCCGGCCAGTACCACCGCCCACACCCACTCCCAGCGGGTCACCCGGCGCTTGGTCAGCCGCGCATAGATCGGCAGGGCGAACAGCAAAGCGGTCACCTGCAGCGCGGTCACCAACACCACCGAGCCCCAGGCCAGGGCCCCGGCCTGCAGGCTGTAGTTGACGATCGCCGCCAGGCCTCCCAACCACCACCGGGTGTCCCGCAACGACATGCGGAACAGCTCGAGATGGCCGACCTCCTTGTCCGTAATTTCCTGCGCCGAGCGCTGACGGATCACATCGCCGACCGCGGATGCCAGTGCCGCGCACAGCGCGATCAACGCCGCGACATCAACCTTGGACATGAGCGACCCCTCACCATTGTCCCGACCAGCTTTCCCTGGGGCGCGGGCAAATACACGCAAAATTCGCGATCAGTTCAGCAACAACTGTATGACGTTGTCCACGCTGCTGCTGGCTGACCGGTTCACTTGGTGATACTTCATCAACCTATGTAAGGCCTGTGGGTCGCTGCGATCCGGTTAAGCCAGGCCATGGTTTCTCCGTCCAGCCCGGGTATGGGCAAGCGTGATACCCCGTGCGTCTGCGCCAATGCGTCCCGAGCGGGAAGATCAGGGTGGCGGCGTATGGGTCGCCAAGCTGCTTGAATACTGTTAAGCAGCTGTTGGGAGAGCCGCGATGGCCAGCCCACAGGCGCAGCAGACGGTGCCGCTTCGCGCGGCAGGTGCGCGGAATACCGACCGCGCGAAGGGTAGGTGACGAGCGCATGATGGCTGACGAACCCCACGGCGGAGATGCGGCTGGGTCGGTGTCCCAACCGATTTCGGGCGCGGTGCCACGCCCGGGACCACGTCCCGGTCCCCGGCCGATGAGCTCAGGGCCGCGGCCCACCGCCCACCCGGTGCCGGCGCCACCACCCAGCAATCCGCGTCAGTTCGGGCGCGTCGATGACGACGGCACGGTCTGGCTGGTCACCGCCGCCGGCGAGCGCATCGTCGGCTCCTGGCAGGCCGGTGACCCGGAAGCCGCTTTCACCCACTTCGGCCGGCGCTTCGACGACCTGAGCACCGAGGTCACGCTCATGGAGGAGCGGCTCGCGGCGGGAACCGGTGACGCCCGCAAGATCAGAGCCCATGCGTCCGAGCTGGCCGAAACGTTGCCGACGGCGGCCGTACTGGGCGATGTCGACGCGCTCGCAAGCCGATTGACCAGCCTCATCGACCAGGTCGAAGCCACCGTCGCCGCGGAGCGCTCCCGCCGCGACGAGCACCGCGCCACGCAGACCGCGCGCAAGGAGGCGCTGGCCGCCGAAGCCGAGGAGTTGGGCGCCAACTCGACGCAGTGGAAGGCCGCCGGCGACCGGCTGCGGGCCATCCTCGACGAGTGGAAGACCATCAACGGGCTGGACCGGAAGGTCGACGACGCGCTGTGGAAGCGCTATTCGGCGGCCCGGGAGACTTTCAACCGGCGGCGGGGATCCCACTTCGCCGAACTCGACCGGGAACGCGTGGGCGTTCGCCAGGCGAAGGAACAACTCTGCGAACGGGCCGAGGAGTTGTCCGATTCGACGGATTGGACCGCCACCAGCGCGGAATTCCGCAAACTGCTCACCGAGTGGAAGGCGGCGGGCCGAGCGGCCCGGGATGTCGACGACGCCCTGTGGCGGCGGTTCAAGGCGGCCCAGGACGTCTTCTTCACGACTCGCAACGCGGCAACTGCGGAGAAGGACGCGGAGCTGCGGGCCAATGCCACCGCCAAGGAGGCGCTGCTGGCCGAGGCGGAAAAGATCGACACCAGCAACCACGACGCGGCCAGGGCGGCGCTGCGCTCGATCGCCGAGAAGTGGGACGCGATCGGCAAGGTGCCGCGGGAACGGTCCGCGGAATTGGAGCGTCGGCTGCGCGCGGTCGAGAAGAAGGTGCGCGATGCGGGCGAGGCCGATTGGTCGGATCCCCAGGCGGAGGCCCGCGCCGAGCAGTTCCGCACTCGCGCCGAACAGTACGAGCAGCAGGCTCAGAAGGCCGCGGCGGCGGGCCGTACCAAAGAGGCCGAAGAGGCCAAGGCCAACGGCGAACAGTGGCGGCAATGGGCGCAGGCGGCCGTCGAGGCGCTGACCCGCAAGTCCTAGGCTTCGGGATCCCGGGGCGCGCGGTCGTCCGGCTTCCCGGGCCGGTTCGGGGTGTCGGGCCCGGCCCCGTTGTCCAGGCTGTCGAGCAGCGTCATCGACTGCTGCTGCGCCGCAACCCGGCGCCGCTGCTCCTCGGCCGCGAGTTGCACGATGGTGCGCGACCACACCACCCGAGCCCATTGGTACGTCAGCGCGAGGACGATGACCCAGGCCGCGATCAACCCCACCCCGGGGCCCGGATGCCCCGCGGCCACCGTCTGGCGCGACCAGATGGCCAACAGCCCCGCCGCGCCGGCGAGCGCAGAACCCGCCAGCGCGATCCAGGCCAGCGCCCAGCGCCGCGTCACCAACGCCAGCATTGAGAATCCGACGCCGAATACCAGTGTCAGCCAGGCGAACACCCGCGACGGCAACGCCACCGCGGCCGCGCCGGCCCCGCGGCTGCTGAACAACACGTCCCAGCCCCGCACCGCGCCGGTGTGCGGCAGGATGAACGATCCCAGCAGCACGAAGACCAAAATCGCCACGACGAAACCCCGTGGGCCCGGATCGAATCCGCGCGCCACCCGGCGCTCGGCGGCCTCGATTTCGGTCCGCAGCGCTTCGAAGTTGGGGTGTTCTTCCTTCATCGGCCACATCCAAGGGGTTCGACGGGATCGGCGGGAGGTCCGACGGTGGGCATGCCAAGACCGATGCCGCCCGGGCGCCGCCCGGCTGCGTGCGCGTCCCCCGCGTGGGTGCGGCGATGGCTGAGGATGCCCGCGTCGGCGATGAGGTGGTGCGGGGCCGCCTGGGTGACCATCGCGGTGACGAGATCACCCGGACGCACCCGGTCGTCGGAGCTGAAGTGCACCAGGCGGCCGTCGCGGGCGCGGCCGGTCATCCGCGCCGTGCGGGTGTCCTTGCGTCCCTCGCCGGCGGCGACCAGCAATTCCACGGTCTGGCCGACCAGCGTGCGATTGCCCTCCAGTGAGATCTGCTCCTGCAGCTCGACCAGCCGTTCATAGCGTTCCTGCACAACGGCTTTCGGGAGCTGCCCGTCGAGCTCGGCGGCCGGCGTGCCGGGCCGCTTGGAGTACTGAAAGGTGAACGCGGCCGCGAACCGGGCCTGCCGAACCACGTCCAGAGTGGCCGCGAAGTCCTCTTCGGTCTCACCGGGAAATCCGACGATCAGATCGGTGGTGATGGCGGCGTGCGGCATGGCCACGCGAACGCGGTCGATGATGCCGAGGTAGCGCTCGGCGCGGTACGAGCGCCGCATCGCGCGCAGCACCCGGTCGGAGCCCGACTGCAGTGGCATGTGCAGGGCGGGGCAGACATTCGGCGTCTGCGCCATGGCTTCGATGACGTCGTCGGTGAATTCGGCGGGATGCGGCGAGGTGAACCGCACCCGTTCCAGCCCGTCGATGTCCCCGCAGGCTCGCAGCAACCGCGCGAAGGCGCCGCGATCGCGGGGCAGCGCCGGGTCGGCGAAGGACACCCCGTATGCGTTGACGTTCTGGCCCAGTAGCGTGACTTCGAGCACGCCGTCGTCCACCAGCGCTCTCACCTCGGCCAGGATGTCGGCCGGGCTGCGGTCGACTTCCTTGCCCCGCAGCGCGGGGACGATGCAGAAGGTGCAGCTGTTGTTGCACCCGACCGAGACGGAAACCCAAGCGGCATAGGCCGATTCGCGTGCGCTCGGCAGCGACGACGGAAACTCCCGCAGCGACTCGGCGATCTCGACCTGGGCGGCATTGTTGTGCCGGGCCCGTTCGAGCAGCGTCGGCAGGGATCCGATGTTGTGCGTGCCGAAGACCACATCCACCCAAGGCGCCTTGCGCAGCAACGCGTCCCGGTCTTTTTGGGCCAGGCAGCCCCCGACCGCGATCTGCATCTCGGGATTGCCGCGCTTGCGCGGAGCCAGGTGGCTGAGGTTGCCGTACAGCTTGTTGTCGGCGTTCTCTCGAACGGCGCACGTGTTGAAGACGACCACGTCGGCGTCGGTGCCCTCGACCGCCCGCTGGTAGCCAGCGGCTTCCAGCAGACCCGCCAACCGCTCGGAATCGTGGACATTCATCTGGCAGCCGTAGGTGCGGACCTGATAGGTGCGCGCAGGCCCCCCGCCGCCGGCCACGGCCGCGGCGTCCTGCACCACCGTTGAAGTCACGGGGCCATGGTACGGCGAGCGGTCGGCATGCGAGAAACCGCACGTCAGCGGCTAGACCCGGCGGCGCTCCCGTTCGGCGGCCAGCTCGGCGAGGACGACCTCGCATACCAGGTTCTGGCCGTAACCACGACGCACCAACATTCCGACCAGCCGGCGGGTCACTCGCGCGTCATCGCCGTCCAGCGTCTCCCGGCGCAGCTTGGCCCGCACCAACTGTTCGGCCCGGTCCCGTTCGGCACCGGCGTCGATCCCGGACAGCGCCATGGCGATCACGTCCCTGTCGACACCCTTGGTGTGCAATTCAGCGGCCAACGCTCGCTTGCTCTTCCCGGCCTTTGCCCGGCGGGCCTGCACCCACTGTTCGGCGAAGTCGGTGTCATCGACCAGGCCGACGGCGGCGAGCCGGTCGAGCACGGAACCGCTGATGTCCTCGGGGTAGCCGCGTTTCGCCAGCTGGCCATGCAGCTCGGCCCGGGTGCGCGCTCTCGCGGTGAGCAGGCGCAGGCATAGCGTCCGCGCCTGCTCCTCGCGGGAGGGCTCAGAAGTCGACGGGGGCGGGCAGGACGCTGTCATCGGACAAGCCATCGGTCACGACCGCACCAATGCCAAGCTTTTCCTTGATCTTCTTCTCGATCTCGTTGGCCACGTCGGCGTTCTCCATCAGGAAGGTGCGGGCATTCTCCTTGCCCTGGCCGAGCTGCTCACCCTCATAGGTGAACCAGGAACCCGACTTGCGGATGAAGCCCTGCTCCACACCCATATCGATCAGCGAGCCCTCCCTACTGATGCCCCTGCCGTAGAGGATGTCGAACTCGGCCTGCTTGAACGGCGGCGCCACCTTGTTCTTGACGACCTTGACCCGGGTGCGGTTACCCACCGCGTTGGTGCCGTCCTTGAGGGTCTCGATCCGGCGCACGTCCATGCGCACCGACGCGTAGAACTTCAAAGCCTTTCCACCCGTGGTGGTTTCGGGACTGCCGAACATCACCCCGATCTTCTCGCGGAGCTGGTTGATGAAGATCGCGGTGGTGCCCGAATTGCTCAGTGCGCCGGTCATTTTCCGCAGCGCCTGGCTCATCAGCCGGGCCTGCAGCCCGACGTGGCTGTCCCCCATCTCGCCTTCGAGTTCCGCGCGCGGCACCAATGCCGCCACCGAGTCGATGACCAGGATGTCCAGGGCGCCGGAGCGGATCAGCATGTCGGCGATCTCGAGGGCCTGTTCCCCGGTGTCGGGCTGGCTGACTAGCAGGGAATCGGTGTCGACCCCCAGCTTCTTGGCGTAGTCCGGGTCCAGGGCGTGCTCGGCGTCGATGAACGCCGCGACGCCGCCGGCGGCCTGGGCGTTGGCCACGGCGTGCAGCGCGACGGTGGTCTTACCCGAGGATTCCGGGCCGTAGATCTCCACGACCCGGCCGCGGGGCAGGCCGCCGATGCCCAGGGCCACGTCCAGTGCGATAGATCCGGTCGGGATGATCGAGATCGGCTGACGCATCTCGTCGCCGAGACGCATCACCGAGCCTTTGCCGTAGCTCTTTTCGATCTGGGCCATCGCCAGTTCGAGAGCCTTCTCGCGGTCGGGGGCTTGCGTCATGATGCCTCTCCTATGGTTCGGTGTGTTCGGTGACCGGTGTCGGTCGGTTGGCTGTGACACTAGAGAAGGCCACCGACAAGTTGACTCACCGAACGTTTCCCACAGTAGCCGAACACCTGTTCGATTCAAGCGGACACGCCGAACCCCGATAACCCGTATGGCAACATCTGCTACCGAAAGGCGCTGACGGGGCCGACAAAGCCTGAGGAAACCGGTGTGAATCCGGTGCGGTCCCGCCACTGTGACCGGGATGGGGATGCCCCCACCCGAGAGTCAGATACTCACCGTCGGCGCTTCCTCACGACAACTGGGGCGGATCTCCCCTTAAGAGGCTTGGTTGCGCATACATGGACATCTCTGCTGAGCTGGCCGAAATATTTTGCTACAAAGGCTTTTTCGCGTTGACCGTGGGTGGTGACGCGGCCGGATGGCACCCGGTCAGGCAGTCCTACGCCGACGGCTTCACCGACCTGGTCGACGCCACCGCCCGGCGCTATCACACGACGGACCTGCGGATCGGCGCCTCGCTGGTCCATCTCGGCCACGCCACCCGCCTGTGGTCACCCGTGCTCGCCTGCGCGCTGGGGCACGCCGTCATCCCGGATCTCACCGACCTGCAACGCGCCGACGCCGGGGCGCAACTGCGGTTGCCCGCGCCCGTCGGACAAGCCGTCGACCAGCCGTCGGCGAAGTTGCTATACCGCGTCGTCGTCAAACAGCACATGAAGCCGCTCGCCGCCGGTCTGCGGGTCAAGCTGGCGCCCGCCCTGCTGGCGGGCAACATCGCCTCCGCGCTCGTCGGGGCGTCCCGGGCGTTGCTTTCGGCGCGGCCCGACCTGCGCGGCCCGATCGTCGGCATCACGAACTCGCTGCTGGGTACCGGCATGTTGGCCGGATCCGGCATCGTCACCGGCTCGCATCTCGACTTCAGGCGGCGCAGCTGCTGCCTGCTCTACCGCGTGCCCGGGCGATCCGTCTGCGGGGACTGCGTGTTTCGCGGAACACCGCGGTCCACACGCAGGTAGGCCGGACTCACCACTGGTCGCGCGGCACGTCGAAGTCGACGCACAGGGCCCGCCACACGTCGCGGGGATCGACCCCGTCCTCGATCGCCTGGGCGGCGGTGCGGCCGTTGAAACCGGTCAGCACATGGTCCGCCAGCACCGAAGAGCCGTACGCTGCACCGAATCGCAGGACGACCCGCTCGTTGAATTCCGTTAGCCGCACGCCAGCAAGATACCCACCGGCGGCGATCGGACACCGGCCGCGCTACCGCCAGCTGGCCGGCAGGTCGGCCAGGTGATTGGGACAGAAGTCCTGCACCGCCTCGGACATGATGGTCCGCGCGCGCTCCGCCGACATTTTGGCGCGTAACTGCATGAAGGCGTATTCGGCCGGCGCGAATCCCTGTTGAGCGGCCGCAGGGTCGTCCATCAACTGGCATGCCTGCTGCTCGTCGCCGCTGTCGGCGCGGGCAACGCCCGAGCTGAACATCAAGGCGAGAAGCAGGCCGCCGGCGGCGATCGTCCTCATTGCCGTTGCCCTCCTTGTCGCGAACCCGCCAATCATCCCGTCAGAGCGAGCGCTTCGTGGCACACCCGGACGGGATCGGCCACATCGGCGATGCTAGCGGCGGCCGTTTGCGCGGCCCCCCGGTAACGGGGTGACGACAGCACGTCGTTCACCGCGGCCACCAGCGCCTCGGCGGTCAGCGGCCGGATCAGCCGCCCGCTGCCCTGCCGGACCACCCGGTTGGCCATCTCCCACTGGTCCCCGCCACCGGGCACCGCCACCAGGGGCACCCCCGCGAGCAGCGTCTTGGCCACCATGCCGTGCCCGCCGCCGCAGATCACCAGGTCGGCGCGCCTCAACAACTCGGCCTGGCTGCCCAGCCCGACCACCGCCCACGGCGGCACCTGCAGATCCGCTCCCCCCAGCCGCGAGACCACCAGCCGCGCTCCGGCCGGCAGCGTCTCCCCCGGCCGCAGGTGAGCCAGCGCGACCTCCGCCAGCCCCTCGGTCCCGGTCAACGCGGTCGACGGCGCGACTATCACCACCGGCCCCGAGCCCGCCGGGATGTCCAGCACCCGATCGGTCGGTTCGAAGTGCAGCGGGCCCACCAACACGGCTTCCGCCGGCCAGTCCGGCCGCGGCACCTCGAGGGCGGGCAGGGTGGCGATCAGCCGTCGCAGCGGCCCGGGGTCGCGGGCCGGCAGTCCGATCTCGACCCGCACGGCCGCGCGCTGCCGCAGGCCCGCCCGCCAGGACCGCGCGGTGAGCGCCCGCAACGTGGCATCGCGGAGCCGGCCGCGGATGCCGGTGCCCGGCGCCAGCCCACAGCCTATCGGCGGCAATCCCTTCGACGGCAGGTACAGCGGATGCGGGTCGAGCTCGATCCACGGGATGCCCAACAACTCCGCGGCCATGCCGCCGCCGGCGGTGATGACGTCGGACACCACCAGGTCGGGCGCCAGATCGCGCAGCGCCGACACGTTGAGGACGGCCATCCGGGCCGCGCGCCGGTGGATTCGGGCCCCGGCGTCGACGTCGTCGTCGGTGGCCACGAGCCCGTCCAGCGGGCCGGCGTCGATGCCGGCGGTGCGGGCGGTGTCGACCCATTCGGCGCCGGTGAACAGCGTGGGCTCGTCGCCGGCCTCGGCGAAGCGTTGGCACAGCGCAATCGCGGGAAACGAGTGCCCGGGATCCGGCCCGGCGACGACTGCGACGCGCATCG
Source organism: uncultured Actinomycetota bacterium (assembly GCA_963850895.1). Classification (GTDB taxonomy): domain Bacteria; phylum Actinomycetota; class Actinomycetes; order Mycobacteriales; family Mycobacteriaceae; genus Mycobacterium. The sequence continues at coordinate 89,513 of CAWKNK010000029.1, forward strand.
GCCTTACCCTGCCACAGCGCGCGACCGCAACGCTCGCCTACGCTGGCAATCATGACCGAGCTGACTGGGACTGCCGATGCGAACACCCGTACGGTCGAGGGCTTTCTGAACGCCCTGCAGGACGCGGATTACGACGCCGCCGACGCGGCATTGGACGACGACCTCGTCTACGAAAATGTCGGGCTGCCGACGATTCACGGCCGCGTCAGGGCCATGAAGCTGTTTCGCCGGATGGACGGCCGCGCCGCCTTCGAGGTGAAGATCCACCGCATCGCCGCCGACGGCGGGGCGGTGCTCACCGAGCGCACCGACGCCCTGATCGTCGGCCCGCTGCGGCTTCAGTTCTGGGTGTGCGGCGTGTTCGAGGTCCACGACGGGCGAATCACGTTGTGGCGCGACTACTTTGACTTCTTCGACATGTTCAAGGCCACCGTCCGTGGCCTGGCGGCGGTGGTGCTGCCCTCGCTGAAAGCGACGTTCTAGCCCGCAGCAATCAGCTGGCGCCGCGCAAACCGCCGAGTTCGTCGAACGCCTGCGCCCAACCCACCAGGCGGTCGGTGGCTCCGGCCAACTCGGCGCGGTAGCGCTGCGAGGCGGCCAGCTGATCGCCGTTCGCCGAGGACACCAATTGAGCTGCGGCGGTGACCATTTCGTTGTACTGGCGAACGCCGGCGCTCAATTGCGCGGTGAACGCGTTGATGCTGGGCACCAGATACGACCGCGACGATTCGCTGGACTGCGCCGCCCGCTCCATCGACACCACCTCCGCTGCGGTGGCCGCCATGGCCGCCGAGGTCTTGTTGGCCGCCGCGGTCAGGTCGCGAATTTCGGCGGGCGGCAACATGGAGCCGCGCTCTATCACGTTCAACAACGAGAGGAATCCGCGTTCGGAGGCGCCCAGCGCGTACATCGCGGGCCGCGCCGCCGAGCCGGGCGGCGGCAGCCGACGCGCGTTCGTCGGGCGGGGTGTGGGCAACGGCTCGGATCGCAGCCACCGGTAGCGCAGCAACAACAGCGTCGCCGGGATCGCCATGATGACCGCGACGGCGCCGGTGATCTCCAGCAGCAGCGCGAACCATCCCCAGGCCGCCAGCAGCATCGTCACCACCGCCCAGAACAGGCAGCCGGCGGTGAATATCAGGCCCCAGCGCAGTGCGCGCCGGCGCCGCCGCAGCAGTCGCGCACGCGGATCCGCGGCGGCGCTGATCTTCTGGGCCACCAGGTCGGAAAGGTCGGCGGCGGTGGCCAACCCACGCCGCAGCAACGTGCGCCAGAGCCCGCGCTGCGTCTCGCTCACCGCCACGACACCGGGTTACTGGCCAAAGGGCTTCTCGGTGACCACACCCCCGGTGGTCTCGGCGGGCGCGGGGGTCGCCTCCGGTGTGGTCCCGGCGGCCGCCCCGCCGGTCGGCAACGCTTCGCCGCGCATCGAGGCGCGGATCTGCTCGAGCCGCGAGTGACCGGCCATCTGCACGCCGGCCTGCTCGACCTCGAGCATGCGGCCCTGCACCGAACCCTGGGCGAGTTCGGCAGAGCCGACCGCGTTGGCGTAGCGACGTTCGATCTTGTCGCGCACCTCGTCGAGGCTGGGCACGTTGCCGGGCGCGGCGATCTCGCTCATCGACCGCAGCGAGGCGCTCACCTGTTCCTGCATCTTCGCCTGCTCGAGCTGGCTGAGCAGCTTGGTGCGTTCGGCGATCTTCTGCTGCAGCACCATGGCGTTCCGCTCGACCGCCTTCTTGGCCTGGGCGGCTGCGCTCAGCGCCTGGTCGTGCAGCGTCTTGAGGTCCTCGACGCCCTGCTCGGCGGTCACCAGCTGGGCCGCGAACGCCTCGGCGGCGTTGTTGTACTCGGTGGCCTTCGCGGCATCACCGGCGGCGGTCGCCTGGTCGGCGAGCGTCAGGGCCTGACGCACGTTGACCTGCAGCTTTTCGATATCGGCGAGTTGCCGGTTGAGCCGCATCTCCAGTTGGCGCTGATTGCCGATCACCTGCGCCGCCTGCTGGGTCAGCGCCTGATGTGTGCGTTGCGCTTCCTCGATGGCCTGCTGGATCTGCACTTTGGGGTCGGCGTGCTCGTCGATCTTCGCGTTGAACAGCGCCATGAGGTACTTCCACGCTTTGACGAACGGATTGGCCATGAGTGAGCTCCGCCTTCGCTTCTTGTGGGCCGGACGGCCCCTGGATGGGCCGTCGCCTGTCGCTCAATTTAGTGGGTCGGCGCCGATCGCCCTACCCCTAGCGCTGGATCCTCGCGCCGGGTGGCGCTCAGGCAATCGCCAGGGCGGCCACCGGCGGGATGACGACCTTGGTGCCGGCGTCGATGCTGGGACCACGCGCCCCGTCGGTGGGCGCGCCGTGGGCCGCCCGTTCCACACCGGCCATCCGCTCGCCCGCGTCGGTGAGCACTGACGAGAGCGGGACCTCTAACGCCTCGCAGATCGCATTGAGCAGCTCACTGGACGGCTCCTTGCGCCCGCGTTCCACCTCGGACAGATACCCGAGGCTCACCCGCGCCGAATCGGACACCTCGCGCAGCGTCCGGCCCTGTGTCATCCGGGCCTCGCGCAGCACGTCGCCGATGACCTCGCGCACTAATGACGGCATTCCTGCCCTCCTTCGTCCAGTCAGCCTGCTCGGCGCGAAATCAACCCCGTCCGGCAGACGCTCACTACGTGAAACGCCGGCGGCGGGTTCTTGGTTCCCGTTCGGCGACCAGAGAATCAATCGGATGTCCGGCGCACTTCCCGCACGGTCGACACCACATAGTCGATGCCGGTGACGATCGTCAGCACGATGGCCGCACCCATCACCACCGCCGCCGTCACCCGGAACGGCCCCGACAGCGGCAGGACGAACAAGCCGATCGCCACCGACTGGACCACGGTCTTGAGTTTGCCGCCCCGACTGGCCGGAATCACGCCCCGACGAATCACGGCCAAGCCGCAACAACGTCACCCCCAGTTCGCGGGTCATGATCACCACCGTGACCCACCAGGGCAGGTCACCGAGCATCGACAGGCCGATCAGGGCCGACCCGATCAGCGTCTTGTCCGCGATCGGATCGGCGAACGCGCCGAACTCGGTGGCCATGCCGTAGTTGCGGGCCAGCAGGCCGTCTAACCGGTCTGTGATGGCGGCGACCGCGAAAATCACGAAAGCCAGCACGCGGAACGCGATTTGGTGCCCATCCCCGGCGAACAGCGCGAGCAGGAAAATCGGGACCAACACCAGCCGCAGCATCGTCAGCGTGTTGGCGAGGTTGGCGATGTGGACGCGGCCTGGCGGTCCACTGCGGACCCGTTTGCGGCTGCCCCGACACCGCAACAGAATAACCGTTGACCAGCGCAGCCCGTCCTCGATGCCGATACTGTTAGCCGTGACCGAAAGTTCGCAGGACTACCGACCGGTGGTGCGACGCGCGCGAACGTCCGATATCCCCGCGATCAAACAACTCGTGGACACGTACGCCGGGAAGATCCTCCTCGAGAAGAACTTGGTGACGCTGTACGAGGCCGTCCAGGAGTTCTGGGTGGCCGAATGCGGCGATGACGTGGTCGGTTGCGGCGCGCTGCACGTGATGTGGTCCGACCTGGGCGAGATCCGCACCGTCGCGGTCGACCCGGCGATGACCGGCCACGGCATCGGCCACGCCATCGTCGACCGGCTACTGGAGGTCGCGCGCGAGCTGCAGCTGAAGCGGCTGTTCGTGCTGACCTTCGAGACCGAGTTCTTCGGCAAGCACGGGTTCACCGAGATCGAGGGCACGCCGGTGACCGCCGAGGTGTTCGAGGAGATGTGCCGCTCCTACGACATCGGTGTCGCCGAGTTCCTGGATCTGAGCTACATCAAGCCCAACATCCTGGGCAACTCCCGGATGTTGCTGGTGCTCTGACGCCCGCGAGCCCAGTTACTCGCAGTCGGGGTCGCCGCCGTCGGCGTCGCTGCCGCCGCGGATCAAAGCCAGCGTTCCGGCCAGCTCGTCGGGCTTGACCAGCACCTCGCGCGCCTTGGATCCCTCGCTGGGCCCGACGATGCCGCGGGTCTCCATCAGGTCCATCAGCCGACCGGCCTTGGCGAAGCCGACGCGCAGCTTGCGCTGCAGCATCGAGGTGGAGCCGAACTGGCTGGACACCACCAGCTCGACGGCCTGCAGGAACACGTCCATGTCGTCGCCGATGTCCGGGTCGACGTCGGTGCGTTCGCCCGTCGGCTTGGCCGCGGTGACGCCCTCGGTGTATTCGGGCTCGGCCTGGTCTTTGCATGCGCTGACGACGGCGTGGATCTCCTCGTCGGTGATGTACGCGCCCTGCAGCCGGATCGGCTTGCTCGTGCCCATCGGCAGGAACAGGCCATCGCCCATGCCGATCAGCTTCTCCGCGCCGGCCTGGTCCAGGATCACCCGGCTGTCGGTGAGCGACGACGTGGCGAACGCCAGCCGGGACGGCACGTTGGTCTTGATGAGCCCGGTGACCACGTCGACCGACGGGCGCTGGGTGGCCAGCACCAGGTGGATGCCCGCGGCGCGGGCCTTCTGGGTGATCCGCACGATCGCGTCCTCGACGTCGCGGGGCGCCGTCATCATCAGGTCGGCCAGCTCGTCGACGATCGCCACGACGTAGGGGTAGGGCCGGTATTCGCGCTGGCTGCCCAGCGGCGCGGTGATGGCCCCCGACCGAACCTTCTCGTTGAAGTCGTCGATGTGGCGCACCCGCGATGCCTGCATGTCCTGGTAGCGCTGTTCCATCTCCTCGACCAGCCAGGCCAGCGCGGCGGCGGCCTTCTTCGGCTGGGTGATGATCGGGGTGATCAGGTGCGGAATGCCTTCATACGGCGTCAGCTCCACCATCTTCGGGTCGATCAGGATCATCCTGACCTCCTCCGGGGTGGCGCGGGTCAGCAGCGACACCAGCATGGAGTTGACGAAGCTGGACTTGCCGGATCCGGTGGAACCCGCGACCAGCAGGTGCGGCATCTTGGCCAGGTTGGCCGAGATGAAATCGCCCTCGATGTCCTTGCCCAGCCCGATCACCAGCGGGTGGTGGTCGCGGCGGGTCTCACGTGCGGTCAGCACGTCGGCCAGCCGCACCATTTCCCGGTCGGTGTTGGGCACCTCGATGCCGACGGCGGACTTGCCGGGGATCGGGGCCAGCATGCGCACGCTCTCGGTGGCCACCGCGTAGGCGATGTTCTTCTGCAGCGCGGTGATCTTCTCGACCTTGACGCCGGGCCCCAGCTCGACCTCGTAGCGGGTGACGGTGGGCCCGCGGGTGCAGCCGGTGACGGCGGCGTCGACCTTGAACTGGTTGAGCACCACGTGATGGCGTCGGCCATGACGGTGTTGGCGGCGCTGCGCTTCTTGGGCGGGTCCCCCGCCACCAGCAGGCTCAGCGACGGCAGCGTGTAGGGGCCTTCGACGACCCGGTCCAGCAGCTCGGTGTCCTGCTTCTGGTCGCGACGGCGGCTTTTGGCGCGAGGGCCGGCTCCGGCGTGGTGGGAATGTCGTCCTCGTCGATGCGCATGGGCGAGGGCCGGTTCCGCAGTCGGCCAGGCCGGCGGCTGCGTCGTCGGGATCCAGCGAGGGTCGTCGTAGTAGCCGTCGGAGAAGTCCTCGGCCTGCGACGCTCGGCTCGTCGCGTCGTCGTAGTAGTCGTCGTCGTCGTAGCCGAGCAGCCGGGTGCCGAACATGGCGCGCAGCGCGTCGGGCACCTCGCGGATCGTGGTGCCCGGTCAGCAGCAGCACGCCGAACAGAACGCCGATGATCAGCAGCGGTGCGGCGATCCACGGCCGTCAGCCCGTCGGACAGCGGGCCGCCGATGGCGAAGCCGATGAATCCCGCCGCGCGGCGGCGCGCTTCCGGGTCTTCCGGCGAGCCGGACCACAGGTGCCACAGGCCGAGCACGGGCAAGCGCGATCATGGTGGCGCCGAGGATCAGCCGCGGCCGCGCCTCGGGATTGGGCTCGGTGCGCATCAGCACCACCGCCATGGCGGCGAGTGACGAGCGGCAGCGCCAGGACGCCCGACGCCGATGAAGGTGCGCAGCAGCGTGTCGATCCAGGCGCCGACCGGCCGGGCGGCGTCGAACCACGAGCTGGCGGCGACCACGACGGAAAGGCCGAGCAGACACCAGCGCGATGCCGTCGCGGCGGTGGCCCGGGTCGATGTCGCGGGCCCGGCCCACCGACCGGGCCGCGGCGCCCGCGCCCTTGCCGCCATCAGCCAGGTCGCGCGCAGGGCGCCGTCCGCCGGTCAGCCCGGCGGCCACCAGCAGCGAACGGTGCGCCGTTTGGCGGGCTTGCTCGGCCGCTTGCGGGGTGCTGCCGGCCGCGCGCGACCGCGAGCCCGCTTCGCGAAGCGGCCTTTGACCTGCTCGTTCGAGCTCCGGAGCGGGCGGCGGTCTTGTTAGCCATGTCCGCAAGGCTAGTCGCATCGCCACCATCTGCACCATCCGCCACACTGGTCACGGCTCGCGCTTGTGAGCCATCTGACGGGTTGGTCGCGGCATCGCGTGAGTAGGGTGACAACCGGTGACGGAAGTCATGCGCGTCACCCACCCCGTAGCCCCCAGGAGGCCCCAGCATGCCCGTCGTCGTCGTTGCCACCTTGACCGTCAAACCCGAATCCGTCGACACCGTCCGTGACATCCTCACGCAGGCGGTGGAGGAAGTGCACAACGAACCGGGCTGCCAGCTGTACTCTCTGCACCAATCGGGCGAGACCTTCGTCTTCGTCGAGCAGTGGGCCGACCCCGAGGCGCTCAAGGCCCACAGCACCGCACCGGCCGTCACCAAGATGTTCACCGCGGCCGGCGACCACCTCGCCGGGGCGCCGGACATCAAGATGCTGCAACCCGTTCCCGCGGGCGACCCGGACAAGGGTCAGCTCGCGGTCCCGATGACCCGGCCACTCGAAGGCAAGAGTCGCCTTCATCACCGGCGCGGCGCGCGGCCAGGGCCGCGCACACGCGGTGCAGCTGGCCGCCGACGGCGCGAGCATCATCGCGGTCGACCTCTGCGACCAGATCGCCAGCGTCCCCTATCCGCTGGCCAACGCGGACGACCTGGCGGCAACCGTCAAGCTGGTCGAGGACACCGGCGCTCGCATCGTGGCCTCTCGTGGCGACGTGCGTGACCGCGACGTCGCTGTCGGCCGCGCTGCAGGCGGGCCTGGACGAGTTCGGCCGGCTCGACATCGTGGTGGCCAATGCCGGTATCGCTCCGATGCAATCCGGTGACGACGGCTGGCGGGACGTCATCGACGTCAACCTCACCGGCGTCTACAACACCATCAAGGTCGCGATTCCGACCATGGTCAAGCAGGGCGCCGGGGGCTCGATCGTGCTGATCAGTTCGAGTGCCGGACTGGCCGGCGTCGGCAGCCCGGACGCCGGTTCCGTCGGTTATGCCGCCGCCAAGCATGGCGTGGTGGGGTTGATGCGGGTATACGCCAATCTGCTTGCGACACAGTATATCCGGGTCAATTCAATCCATCCGTCCGGTGTCGAAACCCCGATGATCAACAACGAGTTCACCCGCGAATGGCTGGCCAAGATGGCCGCCGCGACCGACACGCCGGGAGCCATGGGCAATGCCATGCCGGTGGAGGTGTTGCAAGTCGAGGACATCGCCAACGCGGTGGCGTGGTTGGTGTCGGACCAGGCCCGCTATATCACCGGCGTGACGCTGCCCGTCGATGCCGGCTTCTTGAACAAATAGCGGCGCATGGCACGAAATCCCGCTGCGCAGACCGCCTTCGGCCCGATGGTGTTGGCGGCCGTCGAACACAACGAGCCGCCGGGCCGCCGTCTGGTGGACGACGACCTCGCGGAACTGTTTCTCCCGGCGCCATTGCGGTGGCTCGTGGCTGCGACCCGCGTGGCGCCGGTGCGCCGCTTGATGATCCGCGGATCGGAGTGGTCCGGCCGCGGCCTGTGGGCGAATTTGGCCTGCCGCAAGCGGTTTATCGGCGACAAGCTGACCGAAGCGCTCGACGGCATCGACGCGGTCGTCATCCTCGGCGCCGGATTGGACACCCGCGCTTACCTACTGACGCGGCAAGTCCGCATTCCCGTCTTCGAGGTCGACCTGCCGGTCAACGTCGCCAGGAAGGTGAAGACCGTCCGGCGGGTGCTGGGAGACTCGCCGATGTCGGTCCGGCAGGTGGCGTTGGACTTGGAGCGCGACGACCTGCTCACCTCCCTCGCCGAGCACGGCTATCACACCGATTACCGGGCATTTTTCATCTGCGAGGGCGTCACCCAGTACCTGAGCGAAGCCACCGTCCGGCGGACGTTGGAGGGGCTGCGCGCGGCCGCGCCCGGCAGCCGTCTGGTATTCACCTATGTCCGGCGGGATTTCATCGACGGTACCAATCGATACGGAACCCGCACGCTGTACCGCAGTGTCCGCCAGCGGCGGCAGTTGTGGCGCTTCGGCTTACAGCCCGACGAGGTCGGCGCGTTCATCGGGCAATACGGTTGGCGACTCCTGGAGCAGGCCGGCCCCGATGAACTCGTCCGGCGTTATGTGGAGCCCACCGGTCGCAAACTCAAGGCCTCACAACTGGAATGGTCCGCTTACGCGGAGAAGGGCTAGCGGCGGTTCAGACCTCGATGACCGTCGGCACGATCATCGGCTGTCGGCGGTACACCTCGCCCACCCACTTACCGACCGTGCGGCGCACGGCCTGGGCGATGCGACCCGGATCGGTGATGTTCTCGGCGACCAGCGCCTCCAGCTCCGCCTCGACCCGGCGCCCGGCGGGTTCCAGCGCCTTGGGATCTTCGGAGAACCCGCGTGAATGCAGATGTGGCGCGGCCACCGGGCGCCCAGTGCCACGCTGGACGACCACGGTCACCGCGATGAAACCCGACGACAAGATGAGCCGTTCCCCCAGCGTGATGTCGCCGACGTCGCCGCTGATCAGCCCGTCGACGAACATCTTGCCGACCGGCACCGCCCCGGCGACCAGCGCCGTGCCGGCGACCAGGTCGACGCTGACGCCGTTCTCGGCCAACAGGATTGAGTCCTCCGGCACTCCGGTGCTGGCGGCCAGCTTGGCGTTGGCGCGGAGCATCCGCCAGGTGCCGTGCACCGGCATCACGTGGCGCGGCCGCACACCGTTGTAGAGGAACAACAGCTCTCCGGCGTACGCATGGCCCGAAACGTGCACGCGGGCTTGGGCGTTGGTGACCACCCGGGCGCCGATCTTGGCGAGCGCATCAATCACCCCGTAGACCGCCTCCTCGTTGCCGGGGATCAGCGACGACGCCAGCACGATGAGGTCCCCCGCGGTCAGCGTGATGCTGCGATGTTCGCCGCGCGACATCCGCGACAACGCCGACATGGGTTCGCCCTGGGTGCCGGTGGTGATCAGGACCACCCGCTCGGGCGGCATCAGCTCGGCGGCGCCGATGTCGATCACGTCGGAATCGGCCACCCGCAGGAATCCCAGCTCCCGGGCGATGCCCATGTTGCGCACCATCGACCGCCCGACGAATGACACCCGCCGGCCCAATGCGACCGCCGCGTCGATGATCTGCTGCACCCGGTCCACGTTGGAGGCGAAGCACGCCACGATGACGCGGCCCTCGGCACCCCGGATCAGGCGGTGCAGCGTCGGTCCCACTTCGCTTTCCGATGGCCCTACGCCGGGGATCTCGGAGTTGGTCGAGTCGCACAGGAGCAGGTCCACCCCGGCGTCACCGAGCCGGGACATGCCGGGCAGATCGGTGGGCCGGCCGTCGAGGGGAAGCTGGTCGAGCTTGATGTCGCCGGTGTGCAAGATGGTTCCCGCGCCCGTGTGGACGGCGATCGCCAGTGCATCCGGGATGGAGTGGTTGACGGCGAAGTATTCGCACTCGAAGACGCCGTGCGTGGACCGCTGACCCTCGGTGACCTCGACGAACACCGGCTTGAGCCGGTGCTCACGGCATTTCGCGGCGACCAGCGCCAGGGTGAACTTCGACCCGACGACCGGGATGTCCGGGCGCAGCTTGAGCAGGAACGGGATGCCGCCGATGTGGTCCTCGTGCGCATGGGTCAGCACCAGCGCCTCGATGTCGTCCAGCCGGTCCTCGATATGGCGCAGGTCCGGAAGTATCAGGTCCACTCCGGGCTCGTCATGGGTGGGGAACATCACCCCGCAGTCGATGATCAGCAGTCGGCCCAGGTGCTCGAAAACCGTCATGTTGCGGCCGATTTCGCTGATGCCGCCCAGCGCGGTGACCCGCAACCCACCAGTGGTCAAGGGACCAGGAGGGGCGAGGTCTACATCCACTTACGGGCCACCCTTTGGCTCACCGGAGCACCGACGCCGCGCGCATATCGGCGGCCAGCGCATCGATTTGCTCGGGCGTCGCCGGCATTTGCGGCAACCGGGGATCGCCAACCTCGATGCCCTGCAGGCGCAGACCCGCTTTGGACATCGTCACGCCACCCAGTCGGCTCATCGCGTCGCACAGCGGAGCGACGGTGACGTTGATCTTCCGCGCGGTGGCGATGTCGCCGGAAGCGAAGGCGGACAACATTTCTCGGAGTTGACTCGCGGCCAGATGAGAGATCACGCTGATGAAGCCGGTGGCGCCCATGGCCAGCCACGGCAGGTTCAGCGCGTCGTCGCCGGAGTAGTAGGCCAGTCCGGTCTCGGCGATGATCTGGCCGCCGCTGTGCAGGTCGGCTTTGGCGTCCTTGACGCCGACGATGTTCGGGTGCGACGCCAAAGTGCGAAGGGTCTCCGGCTCGATCGGCGTCGCCGAACGTCCGGGGATGTCATAGAGCAGCACCGGCAGCTCGGTGGCATCGGCGACGGCGGTGAAATGCGCGATCAGCCCGCTCTGCGGCGGCTTCGAGTAGTACGGCGTGACCACCAGCAATCCATGGGCGCCCTCGGCCGCGCAGGCCTTGGCCAGCCGGACGCTGTGGGCGGTGTCATAGGTGCCCGCGCCGGCGATGACGCGGGCGCGGTCGCCCACCGCCTCCAGCACGACGCGCAGCAGCTCGCGCTTCTCGTCGTCGGTGGTGGTCGGCGACTCGCCGGTGGTTCCGGAGACCACCAGGCCGTCGCACCCGGCGTCCACCAGGTGGTTCGCCAGTTGCGCCGCGACGGCGGTGTCGAGCGAGCCGTCGGGAGTGAACGGTGTCACCATCGCGGTCAGCACGGTTCCCAACCGTGCCGGGGCGTCGAATCCGACGGTGCTCACGGTCTTCAGGTTACCTGGCGGCGGCAAGGTAATTAGCAACGGCGCGGGCCCGCGTTGCGGCGGGCGGCGGTGCGGTCAGCCTCACGAGCCCCACGCGTCCCGGCAAGTCGGCGTACGGCCAAAGTGCCCGCCTCTGAGCGACAACGCCTTGGTCTTCGATGCGGGCGCGCCGCGTCCGTGTCGCTCAGAGGCGGGCACAACGCCACATGGCACCGACGAGTGACCGCATGGACGGCGGGGACTCAGGCCTCCGTCGCCAGCGGGCTGGTGGCTACCTCGGTCCCATCGGCCAGCGTCGAGATCTCGAAGTCGGCGAACACCGCGGGCGCGGCCTCGGCGAGCTGGCGCAGGCACTCGATGGCCAGCCGCCGGATTTCCACGTCGGCGTGTTCGCTGGCGCGCATGGCGATGAAGTGCCGCCACGCCCGGTAGTTGCCGGTCACGACGATGCGGGTCTCGGTCGCGTTCGGCAGCACGGCCCGCGCGGCCTGCCGCGCCTGCTTGCGGCGAAGGACTGCGTTCGGCTGGTCAGCGAACTTGGCCTCGAGCTTGGCCAGCAGCTCGGCGTAGGTGGCCCGGCTGGCGTCGGCGGCCTCGGTCAGGATCCGGCGCAGTTCGGGGTCGTCTTCCATCCCCGGCGGCACGACGACTCGCGATTCACCCTCCGGGACGTAGCGCTGCGACAGCTGCGAGTAGGAGAAATGCCGGTGCCGGATCAGCTCGTGCGTGAGCGATCGGGAAATGCCGGTGATGTAGAACGACACGTTCGCGTGCTCGAGCACCGAAAAGTGCCCCACGTCGATGATGTGCTTGATGTAGCCGGCGTTGGTCGCGGTCTTGGGATTGGGTTTCGACCAGCTTTGATAGCAGGCCCGGCCGGCGAACTCGACCAGCGCCGGGCCACCGTCGGCGTCGGTGGTCCACGGCACGTCCGGCGGCGCCAAGAACTCCGTCTTGGCGATCAGTTGCACGCGTAGCGGCGCGGTCTCGGCCACGGCGCTCACCTTAACGTGGTGACCGTATCGGCAGCTCACCCGATATCAGCAGCGGCAGCAGCGCGTCGCGGAACGCGGACAACCGCGCGCTCTCGGTGCGACGCGCGTGGCACAGCGCCCCCAGGCCGGTGATCGTTTGCAGGGCCGCGGTGGGTAGGCGCCGGACGTCTGGGACGCGAACGTCCAACAGGTCGCGCGGTTGGATCCGCTGATGGCTGCCCGACGTCCCGGCGGCCCGACGCTGCAGCCGTTCGGAGACCCCTGGTTGCCGCACCGCCGACCACAGGGTCGAGGCGTCAACGCCGGTCGGCTTCAGGACGACGAACTCGCTGCTGGCCAAGGCCATTTCCGACGGCAGGCTCACCACGTTCCAGATTCGCGGGATTCGAGGGTTCAGCTTCGCGAACAACACGCACGGCTCCGGCAAGAGGAACTTGCCGCTCCTGATGGACCCGGCGCGCACGGTGTGGGGCTTCGCCCCGTCATCGAAGGCGGGAAGGCTGAAGTGCGCGACCACGTCGTCGAATTCGGCCACGTTGAGGAATGCCGTCGACCGGCTCGCCAGGCTGGAGAGCGGCACGTCTTCGCGGACCGATTCCGCGATGGCCACCATCACGTTCTCGGCGGTCTCGATCACCCGTTCGTTGGCGGATACCTTGTCGTCCAGGGCACCGAGCAGCTCGGCGATCGCCTGGCGCTGCGGCGCCGCCACGCTCCGCACCGCAACGTCACGCAGGATCCTCTGATTGAGCAGCGGCTGTCCCGATCCGGATCGGTGATCGCCCAGCCGGCAGGTCTGCAACGCGTAGTACCAATACCGCGTCTCGCGCGGGTCCTTCGCCCGGCACACCAGTGCGTTCTCGGTGACCCAGACGTCGGAGTCGCAGTAACGCAGGCTGCCGCAATGCGACCCGACGCGCCCGAGGACGATCAGCGGGCCGGCCGCGTTGTGTTCGGCGGCGTAACCGATGGCCCCGTTGGCGCCGTAGACGCGGAAACGTCCGCCTGGCGCTCGCCCCGGCGCGCTGCTGCCGTTGCCGAAGACCAGGTGGTCACCCAGCGTGGTTGTCACCGCAGGCGCTCCAGTTGTTGGCGCACAACATCTTCCAGGTGCGCGGACTCGTCGAGGGCCGCCAGCAGGTCGCCGGTCAGCCGGTCGATCTTCTGGCCGACCGGCTCGCCGTCGTCCTCGGCAGCGGGCGCACCGACATAGCGTCCCGGCGTAAGGGTGTAACCGGCCGCAGCGATGTCGTCGAGCGACGCGGATCCGCAGAATCCCGGAACATCTTGATAGGTAATCCCTTTCGCGGTGGCCGATGGTGATCCACGCCACGCGTGATAGGTGTCGCCGATGCGGACGACCTCCTCGTGCGTCAGCGCCCGCTCGGCGCGATCCACCAGGTAGCCGAGCCCACGGGCGTCGATGAACAGCACCTGCCCGGACCGCTTGCCCTTGTCCGTGTCGAAGAACCACAGGCACACCGGAATCGACGTGCTGCGAAACAGCTGCGCGGGCAGGGCGACCATGCACGACACCAGGTCGGCCTCGACGATCCGCGCGCGAATGTCGCCTTCCCCGACCGCGTTCGACGACATCGATCCGTTGGCCATGACCACGCCGGCCTTCCCGCCGGGGGCCAATTTGGACAGGATGTGCTGGATCCACGCGTAGTTGGCGTTGCCGGCGGGCGGGACACCGAAGCGCCAGCGTGGGTCGTGCTCGTCGCGGGCCCAATCCTTGATGTTGAAGGGTGGATTAGCCATCACGTAATCCATCTGCACGCCGGTGTGCTGGTCGTCGACGAACGTGTCGCTCCACCGCGCGCCCAGGCCCGTGTTGTCGAGGCCGTGCACGGCGAGGTTCATTTTCGCCATCCGCCAGGTCTGCTCGACGCTTTCCTGTCCGCAGATCGTGACCTTCGCGGGGTCGCCATCGTGTTCGGCGATGAACCGCTCGGTCTGCACGAACATCCCGCCCGAGCCGCAGCATGGGTCATACACCCGCCCGCTTGAGGGTTCCAGAACCTCGACGATCACCCGGACCACGCTGGGCGGGGTGAAGAACTCGCCGCCCCGCCGCCCTTCCGCGCGGGCGAAATTGCCCAGGAAATATTCGTACACCTCGCCCATCAGGTCCCGGGCGCGGCCCTGTTCGCCGAATCGCGCGGCGTCGAGCAGGCGCAGCAGCTCACCGAGGCGGCGCTGGTCGAGGTTTTCGTACAGCCGCGGCAGCGTCGCGGCCTCCATCGCGTCATCGACGAGCCGGCCGATGCCGGGCGATTCGGCGTTGTGCATCAAGAACTTCCACTGCGCATCGGAGGCGTGCTTGAGGAACACCAGCCCGAGGATGACGTCCTTGTACTGGCTGGCCGAAAGGGAGCCGCGCAGCTTGTTGGCCGCCTTCCAGAGCGTGTCTTTGAGCTCTTTGTCGGTCGCCCGCATCAGCTCACCGCCCGCAGGTCGGCGGCCAGGTCACCCCGGGTGGCGACGCTGAACCCGCCCAGTCCCAGCCACGACGCCATGGACCGCAGTTCGCCGGCCAGCGCCGCGACCACGCGCGGACGCGGCACGTGGCTGTCATCCTGACCCTCGCCGAACGCGCCCATGACGCGCAGCGTGTCACCGGCCCGGTCGGCCTTGAGGTCGACCCGCGCGACCAGCTGCCCGTCCATGAGCAGCGGCCACACGTAGTAGCCATATTGGCGCTTGTCGGCCGGGGTGTAGATCTCGATGCGGTAGTGAAACCGGAACAGCCGTTCGACCCGGGGCCGAAAGAAGATCAACGGGTCGAACGGACACAGCAGCGCGGTGCCGCGGTCCCGCCGCGGCAGCGTCCGGCCGGTGCGCAGATAGGCCGGCGCGGGCCAGCCGTCGACGTCGACCCGCTCGATCTCGCCCGCGGCCACCAGGTCGGCGACAGCCGGCTTGACCTGCTGGGCCGACAGCCGGAAGTAGTCGCGAATGTCGGCCTCGGTGCCCACGCCCAGGGCGGTGGCCGCCCGCAGCGTAAGTTCCCGCACGGCCTCCTCGTCGTCGACCTCGCGCGCCAGCACGCTCGCCGGCAGCACCCGCTCCACCAGGTCGTAGTGGCGGGCGAAGCCCACCCGGGTGGCCGTGGTGAGCACGCCGGAGGCAAACAGCGCCTCGGCGACCCACTTGGTGTCGCTGCGGTTCCACCAGGTTCCCTTTTTCCTGCGCGGCGCGGCGGCCAGGTGCGCTTCGATCTGCCCGGCAGTGCTGGGGCCGAGTTCGGCGACGGCGGCGACGATGTCCTCGGCGAGTTGGGGATTGGCCTTGACGATGTGGGTGCCCCAGCGGCCATGACGGTACTGGCGCATCCGCCAGCGCAGCAGCGGCCAGTCGTCGACGGCCACCAGCGCGGCCTCGTGCGCCCAGTACTCGGTCAGCAGACGCGACGAACGCGGCCCCCAGGCGGCGCGGTCCAGCACGTCGCGGTCGTAGGGACCGAGCCGGCTGAACACCGGCGCGTAGTGGGCGCGTACCGCGACTGACACCGAATCCAGTTGCAGCACTTGGATTCTCGATATCAGCCGCTTCAGGTGGGCGCGGGTGATCGGACCGGCGGGCCGCGGCTCGCTAAAGCCTTGGGCCGCAACGGCGATCCGCCGGGCCTGCGCGGCCGACAGCCTGTGGGTCCGGATCGACACGGCGCCGAGAATACCGGTCGGGTGCGACAACACCCGGCGGCGACGCGGCTGGCCGGTCCCGCAGGGCTCAGCCCGTGCTGACTTTCCCGTCCAACGGCACCACGACGCTCGGCTCCGGCGCATCCTTCTGCTCTTGGTAGGCCGACTCAAGAGCGGCCGGAACCGCTTCCAGGTCGCGGTACACGTCCATCAGCTGCTCGAGGACGTCGATCCGTTGCCGGATCGCCTCGTCCGCCGCGCGCCGGGCCTGCTCGCGATAGTGATCGGCCTCCTTTTGGGCGTCCCGCCACGCCTCGTCGATCGCGGCTTCGGTCTTGGCGCGCATGCCGGCCAGCTCGGCCTCGAGTTGTTTCTTGGTTTCTTCGTAATCGGTTTCCATGGCTTTTCGCTGCGCGGCCATCTCCGCCAACTCCTCTTCGTGCTTGCGCTGCGCGGCCTCGACCTCGGCCTCGGCCGCCGCGATCAGCGCGTCCGCCTCGCTCCGCGCCTCGGCCTGCATCTCGGAAACCTCGTCGACCGCGCGCTTCAGCATCTTCGCCATCCGGCGCTGCATCGCGTGGGGTGAGGGCGAGGTGTCGGTGAGGACGGCGACCTCCTTGCGCAGCGCGGCCGTTTCGTCGCCGGCTGCCTTCAGCCGGGTCCTGAGGCTCTCGACATCGTCGAGCAACAACTGCTGCTTGGTGGTCAACATCTCGATGTGGGCATCGACCGCGGCCGGGTCGTAGCCCCTGAACATGCGAGTGAACGCTTTCGCGGGTTCGGTTATCACTGCCAATTCCCCCTTCTGGCAACGTGTGGTGACCTGGTAAGACCGACCCCCGCGTCCGAGTATGTCACGGCCGCGGAGACCAAAGCTCATGCCCGACGGTAGCTGTGCAGCCGGTACCGCAGCCCCGTGCGGCTGACCTGCCACTCCCCCGCCTCACCCAGCCAGGTGTCGTCGAGCACCGGCGCCAGCGCGTCTTCGTCGTCGCGCCGCAGGTCGACTTCGACCTCGGTGACCTCGCACCGGGCGGCGTGCGGCAGGGCGAGCAGATAAACCTGTTCGCCGCCGATCACCCACGTCTCCGGCTCGCCCTCGGAACTGGCAAGAGCCGCCTCGAGCGAACCGACCACCTGCGCCCCGTCGGCCACGAAGTCGCTCCGGCGCGAGAGTACGACATTCCTGCGACCCGGCAACGGCCGGACCTTGGCCGGCAACGACTCCCACGTTTGCCGGCCCATGACCACGGTGTGCCCCATGGTCAGCTCTTTGAAGCGGACCAGGTCCTCGGGTACCCGCCACGGGATGTCGCCGCCGCGACCGATGATGCCCGACGTCGACTGAGCCCACACCAGGCCCATGCGTGTCATACGGCGACGGGGGCTTTGATCGCCGGGTGCGGGTCGTAGTTCTTGATGACGACGTCGTCATAGGTGTAGTCGAAGATCGAATCCCGTTGCACCAGTACCAGTTCCGGGTAGGGCCGCGGCTCCCGGCCGAGCTGGGTGCGCACCTGCTCGACGTGGTTGTCGTAAATGTGGCAGTCGCCGCCCGTCCAGACGAACTCACCGACCGACAGACCGGCCTGGGCGGCCATCATGTGGGTGAGCAGCGCGTAGCTGGCAATGTTGAACGGCACACCGAGAAACAGGTCGGCGCTGCGCTGATACAGCTGGCAGCTCAGCCGGCCATCGGCCACGTAGAACTGAAAGAACGCGTGACACGGCGGCAGCGCCATCTGCGGAATCTCCCCGACGTTCCACGCCGACACGATGATGCGCCGCGAGTTCGGGTCGGTGCGCAGCAAGTCCAGCGCGGCGCTGATCTGGTCGATGTGCTCACCCGTCGGTGTCGGCCAGGACCGCCACTGCACGCCGTAGATCGGCCCGAGATCGCCTGTGTTGCTGGCCCATTCGTCCCAGATGGTGACGCCGTGCTCGTGCAGCCAGGCGACGTTGGAGTCGCCGCGCAAGAACCAGAGCAACTCGTAGACCACCGACTTGAGATGCACCTTCTTGGTGGTGAGCAGCGGGAAGCCGGCCGACAGGTCATAGCGCAGCTGCTGGCCGAACAGGCTGCGGGTCCCGGTGCCGGTGCGGTCGGATTTGGCCGTGCCCCGCTCGAGCACCACGCGCAGCAGGTCCTCGTAGGGCGTCGGGATCGGCACGCGGTCAGCTTAGCGGCGATCGCAAGCGCGGCGAAGCCGGGCGCGGCGGGTCGACGCCGAAAAATCGAGCGGCGATCGCAAGCGCGGCGAAGCCGGGCGCGGCGGGTCGACGCCGAAAAATCGAGCGGCGATCGCAAGCGGGGAGTGAGAACGGAGACCATGCCGAAAAGCGCCGACACCATCACCACCGCCGACGGCACCTGCCCCGTCGGCCTGTTCACCCCCGACGGAGCCGATGGCCAGGGCCCGGGCCCGGGCCCCTGGCCAGGGATAGTCATGTACTGCGATGCCGGCGGGGTGCGCGACACCTTCGACCAGATGGCCGCCAAGCTGGCCGGATTCGGTTATGCGGTGCTGCTTCCCGACGTGTACTACCGCAGCGGCGACTGGGCCCCGTTCGACATGGCAACAGTGTTCGGCGACGAGCGGGAACGCAAGCGGCTGTTCGGCATGATCGGCAGCGTCACTCCGGACAAGATGGCCAGCGACGCCGGCGCCTTCTTCGACTACCTGGCTGCCCGCCCGGAGGTGTCCGGGGAGCGCTTCGGCGTGTGCGGCTACTGCATGGGCGGGCGCACGTCCTTGGTGGTGGCCGGCCGGGTGCCCGAGCGCGTCGCCGCCGCGGCGTCCTTCCACGGCGGCGGCCTGGTGACCGACATCGCCGACAGCCCGCACCTGCTGGCCGACCGGATGAGCGCCACGGTGTATGTGGGGGGCGCCAAGGACGACGCGTCCTTCACGCGCGACCACGCCGAACAGCTCGAGAAGGCGCTGACGGCAGCCGGCGTGCAGCACACCATCGAGTGGTATCCGGCCGGCCACGGCTTCGCGGTTCCGGACAATGCGCCGTACGACCCCGCCGCGGCCGAGCGGCACTGGCAGGCCATGACCGAGGTGTTCGGTTCGGCGTTACCGCGCTAACCAGTCCAGCAGGAGCGTGGCGGCTCGCGTAGCGCCGTCGGTGCGGATCTTTGCGGCCACGGCGCTTGCGCGCCCGCGGACCTGCGGCGTCAGCACCGTCTCGAGCGCGGCCGACAGGGACTCGGCGGTGGGGGCCGGACCGTCATGCGCGGTACCGATGCCCAGGTCCGTCACCCGGCCGGCCCAGTAGGGCTGGTCGGCTCCCTGGGGCACCACCACCTGCGGCGCACCGGCCCGCGCGGCGGTGGTGGTGGTGCCCGCGCCCCCGTGGTGCACGACGGCCGCGACGTGGGCGAAGAGCGCCTGGTGGTTGAGCTCACCGACGGCAAGGCAGTCGTCCCGGTCGTCTATCGGGGTCAGGCCGGACCAGCCCCGGTAGAGAAGCGCCCGGTGGCCCTGGGCGCGGACGGCCTCGGTGACCGACCGGGAAAGGTCATGGGCGGCGCGCATGGGCATGCTGCCGAAGCCCACGTACACCGGTGCCGGGCCGGCGTCGAGGAACGCCGCGACGTCGGCCGGGAGGGGGCGTTCGTCGGCCAGCAGCCACGCCCCGGTCTGGACCACGTCGAGCCCGCTCCGCTCCGGCCATGGGGCCAGGGTCGGGTCCGCCGCCAACCACGGACGCTCGGTGAGGGCGTAGTCGCGGATGTCGTCCACCGGCGGCAGGCCCAGCGACGCACGGTGGCCGTTGAGCGTCGCGCCGAACAGTGTGTTCATCTGCTGGCCGTCCATCCGCCACAGCACCCGGTTGTCGATCACGCCAGACGGGAACTGGCCGGCATACGTCGGGGGCAGGTGGTGCGGTGACGGCAGAATCGACGGTTGGTAGCTCACGTAGACGTAGGGAACGCCCAGGCGCTCGGCGACCGATCGTGCCCCCGCCGCAACCGGCGGGAAGCCGGTCGCCACCAGCAGGTCGCACCCGTCGGCCGCGGCCGCCACGGTGTCGAATTGCGCGGCGACGAGCCCGTCCAGGTGCCGGCGGAGGTCGTCCTCCGACGGCGTGAGTCCGGCCGCCATCGCACGCCACGAATCGCCGAACGGCACCAGCGGCAGGCCGACACCGGCCAGCAACTCCGCGAATTCCTGGTCCGGCGGCGCGCACACCCGAACTTCCGAACCGAGCGCCCGCAACTGGACCCCGAGAGCCGCCAGCGGTTCGACCGCCCCGCGCGAATCGTGAGTGGACAGCAACACACGCATTCCGATGCTCTTCACCTCCGGAAGGTGTGGGGGCTGTCGGCCGCCGCGGACCGACACATTCTCATGAAATGCCGGTCCGTGCGGGGCGTCGACCGAAACCGGGTATTACCACGCGCCGACGAATGTTGCCACCCAGCAAGAGGTCTCGTCGCCGCCGTCCGGCCGCGAGCTAAAAATCAGGGCGAGCGCAACTAGTTGGGGGGCAGGTCTACCAACTCGGCCAGGCGGGCGCGGTGACGGTAGGCGGTGCCGAAGATCAACTGGTCGCTCTTGGCTCGCTTGAGGTACAGGTGCGCGGGATACTCCCACGTCATGCCGATGCCGCCGTGCAGCTGTACGCACTCCTCGGCCGCGTGCACGGCGACCCCGCTGCAATACGCCTGGGCGACGGCCGCCGCGACGGCGGCGTCTTCGTCGTCGCGGGCGCACGTGTCGGCGGCGTAGCGGGCCGCCGCCGTCGCGGCGCTGACCTCGAACCACAGATCCGCCAGCCGGTGTTTAATCGCCTGGTACGAGCCGATCGCGCGGCCGAACTGCTTGCGCTGCTTGGCATAATCCAGTGTCGTCTCGAAACACCACTGGGCGACTCCGAGTTGCTCGGATGCGAGCAGAGCCGCCCCCATGCGCAGCGCCTCGGCTACCGGCTCGTCCGCCGGCCCGACACGTGACGAATCCGCCGCTGAAAAGCGCACATTTGCAAGGGGTCTCGTCATGTCCAATGCCAGCAGTGGTGACACCTCCAGACCCGCCGCGGTGCGCGACACGGTATGCAGCTCGAGTCCATCCGGGCCCGCGACCGGCACCACAAGCACGTCGGCCTCGGCGGCACCGGCGACGCTGGTGACCGACCCGCTCAGCCCGTCCGCGCCGCTGCTTGCTGCCCCGACCGGATCACCCGGCGCGGTCGACAGCGGCACCACCAACGCCGCGGTCAGCTCACCTTGCGCCAGCGCGGACACGGTCTCGGTATCGCCTGCACGCAACAGCGCGACGGTGGCAAGCACCGCGCTGGACAAGAACGGCACCGGCGCGACGGCCCGGCCTATCTCCTCCATGACGACCGCGGCCTCGCGGGCACCCGCGCCCGCGCCGCCGAGTGACTCCGGGACCAGCAGACCGGCCACTCCCAGCTCGACGGCCAGCGTCTGCCAAATACCCGAAAAGTCTTGTGGCTCCGGGCCGTAGGCGCGCGCCACCGATTCGGGCGGGCAGCGGTCGGCGAACAGATGCCGAACGCTGTCCCGCAGGGCCTCCTCGGTGTCGGAGTAGAGCAGGTCGCTCACCGGTTCAGGTCCTTCCATGCGACGTCTTTGTCGACGCGGTGCTCACCCGGCAGGCCGAGAATGCGCTCGGCAATGGTGTTGCGCAGAATCTCCGAGGTGCCGCCCTCGATCGAGTTGCCGCGAGCGCGCAGGTAGCGGTATCCGGGCTCGCGTCCGATCAGATCGACGACTTCGGTCCTGCGCATGGTCCAATCGTCGTACTGCAGCCCCGACTCGGCGTGCAGCTCGATGTCGAAGCCCGAAATGGCTTGCGCCAGTTTTGCGAAGGCCACCTTCATGCCGGCGCCTTCGGGACCCGGCTGGCCCGCCTGGGCCTGCTGCCGCAGCCGCTCACCGGCCAGGCGAAGGACCTCCGCGTCGACCCACAGCTTCATCAGCTCGTCGTGCATCGCGGGATTGCGCAGCCCCGGCTCGGCCCGCCACGCCTCGGTGACCTTCCCGATCATCCCGCCCTCGCGCGGCGTTCCGGCGCGGGTACCGATGGCGACGCGCTCGTTGTTGAGCGTGGTGGTCGCGACCCGCCAGCCGCCGCCGACCGGGCCGAGCCGGTTCGCGTCGGGCACCCGCACGTCGGTGAGGAATACCTCGTTGAACTCCGCCTCGCCGGTGATCTGGCGCAGCGGGCGCACCTCGACGCCGGGCTGCGTCATGTCGCACAGGAAGTAGGTCAGGCCAAAGTGTTTGGGCACCGTCGGGTCGGTGCGGGCGACCAGGATGGCCATCTGCGCGTGCTGGGCCATCGACGTCCACACCTTCTGCCCGTTGACAATCCAGTCGTCTCCGTCGCGGACCGCGCGGGTGGCCAGCCCGGCCAGGTCCGAGCCCGCGCCGGGCTCGCTGAACAACTGGCAATAGACTTGCTCGCCGGTGAATAAGGGGCGCAGAAACTTTCGCTTTTGTTCGTCGGTCCCGAACGCCGCGATGGTGGGCGCGGCCATGCCCATGCCGATGAAGTTTTTCGCGGTTCCGCCCACCGGCGCGCCCGCGGCGGCCAGCTGGGCGTCGACGAGTTCCTGGGCCTTGCGCGGCAGGTCCAGCCCGCCGACGCCGTGCGGCAGGTGCACCCAGGCCAGGCCCGCGTCGTACTGCGCGCCAAGGAATTCGCGCGGGTCGGTGGTGGCCGGGTCGTGCTCGTCCAGCAGCGCCTGCACCCGCGCCTTCAGGTCGACCGCCAGATCTTTGGAGCTCATGGCTAGCCCTGCGGTCGAGTCTGAAAGCCCTGTGCGGCACCGAGCAGCAGGCCGCCGTCGATGACCATCGTCTCGCCGGTGATCCAGCTCGCGGCGTCGGAAACCAGGAAGGCCACGGCGCCGGCCACATCGACGGGCTCACCGATGCGCCCGAGCGCGATCGAGGACGCGAGCGGATCCTCGTGGTCCTTCCACAGCGCCTCGGCCAGCCGGGTGCGCACCACCCCGGGGGCGATGGCGTTGACGCGGACGCGGGGCGAGAGTTCCAGCGCCAGCTGCTTGGTGACGTGGATCAACGCGGCCTTGGTGGCGTTGTACATGCCCATGGCCGGCGATTGGTGCAGGCCGCCGATGGAGGCGGTGTTGACGATCGCGCCGCCGTGTTCGCCCATCCATGATTTGACGACGAGCGAGGTCCACAGCAGCGGGGCCCAAAGGTTGACGTCGAAGATTTTGGTGAAGCGGGCGTGGTCCTGGTCGATGAGCGGACCGTACGCCGGGTTGGTGCCCGCGTTGTTGATCAGGATGTCCGCGCTGCCGAAGCGCTCCAGCGTGAGGTCCACGCAGCGGCGGGCGGCGTCCTCGTCGACCGCGTGCGCGCCAACGCCGAGGGCGTTGCCATCGACCTGTGCGGCCGCCTCATCGGCGGCCTCCTGCTTGCGGGCGGTGAGCACCACATTGGCCCCGGCGGCCGCGAGCTGTTGGGCGATCGCGAGCCCGATTCCGCGCGAGGCACCGGTGATGATCGCAGTTCGGCCGGTCAGATCCAGTGAGGTCATCGTGGTGCGCCTTTCGTCGCGCGAAAACCGACGGTTTCCCGTTCGCTACATGGATGTTTTACACGTGCGCGTTCGTGGTATCCGATCCGCATGTTCTCGAAATTAACCCTCACGAAAAGATTGGTGGTGGGCGGGGCCGCGGCCGCGGCAGTCGCGGTCGCGCCGATCGCCATAACTGATTCTCTTGCTTCCGCACCTGCGGCATCCGCGGCGCGCACGCACGTGGTGTTCAAGGACGACCCGGGCGGCGGGGGCTGTGACGCCAACGGCAACTGCGGTTCGGGTGGCCAGTTCAACGGCCCCGGCGGCGGCCCCGGCGGCCAGGGCTGCGTCCCGGGCGTCGGGTGCGGCTCCGGCGGCCAGAACGCGGGACCCGGCGGGATTCCGGGGGGCCAGGGCTGCCTGCCCGGCGTCGGCTGCGGTTCCGGGCACGCCTGATCAGTTCGATCGCCGTGGCTCCCGGAGCCTGGCAATCCAGGCCCGGGAGTCCGCGGGATCGATGACGTCGTCGAGCTCGAATGTGGTGGCCGCCCGCAGCGCTTTGCCGTGCTGGTAGGCCGCCGCCACCAGCTTGTCGAACAGTTCCTGGCGCTTGACGGGGTCGCCCTCGGCGGCCAGCTCCTTGCTGAACCCCAGGCGCACGGCGCCCTCCAGTCCCATCCCGCCGATCTCCCCGGTCGGCCAGGCGATGGTGAATTGAGGGGCGCGGAAGGATCCGCCGGCCATCGCCATCGCGCCGAGTCCATACCCCTTGCGCAGGATGATCATTCCGACCGGCACGGTCAAGCGCGCGCCCAGGACGAACATCCGCCCGAACCGCCGGACCGCCGCCTCCTTCTCCGCGTCGGGCCCGACCATGAAGCCCGGGGTGTCGCACAGCGAAATCACCGGCAGCCGAAACGACTCGCACAAAGCGAGGAAGTCGCCGGCCTTGTCGGCCGCCTCGGCATCGATGGCTCCGCCGAGGTGATGGGTGCTGTTGGCGATCAGCCCGTACGCCGCCCCTTCGACGCGGACCAGCGCGGTGACGATGCCGACGCCGTAGTCGGGCCGCAGTTCCAGTACGGAACCGGTGTCGACGATCGCCTCGATCGCCCGGTGGACGTCGTAGGCGCGTAACCGGTTCTGCGGCACCACATGCCGCGCCAGCCGCGGATCCGGCGCCGCCCAGTCGTCCAGGCCGCCCTGGAAATACGACAGATACTGCTTGGCCAGCGACACCGCGTGTGCCTCGTCGCGGGCGACCAGGCTGACCACGCCGTTGCGCCGCTGCACTCCGATCGGCCCGATCGCCTCCGGCGGGTACACCCCGAGCCCGCCGCCCTCGATCATGGCCGGTCCGCCCATCCCGATGTTGGCGTCCGGGGTCGCGATGATCACGTCGCACACCCCGGCCAGCGCGGCGTTGCCGGCGAAGCACCGGCCCGAGACGATCGATATCAGCGGCACCCGGCCGCTCAGCGCGGCCAGCATCCGGAAGGTCGGCACGTCCAGCCCGGCGGCGCCGCCGACGTCGGTGTCCCCCGGACGGCCACCGCCGCCCTCGGCGAACAGCACCACCGGCAGCCGTTTTCGGGCGGCCAGGTCGAACGCGCGGTCGGTCTTGGCGTGGTTGCGCATGCCTTGCGTGCCGGCCAGCACGGTGTAGTCGTAGGACACCACGACGGCCTCGGCCGCCGCCCGCCCGAAACGGTCCGCGCCGATCGTGGCCAGGCCGGCGACCAGGCCGTCGGCCGGCGTGTTGGCGATCAGGTCGGATTCCGAGCGACGGCTGCGCTGCGCCGCGATGGCCAGCGCGCCGTATTCGACGAAGCTGCCGGGGTCGATCAGATCGGCGATGTTCTCCCGCGCGGTGCGACGACCTTGCTTGTGCCGCTTGGCAACCGCGGCCTCGCGGCCCTCGTCGAGGGTAAACAAATGCCGCCCGCGCACCTCGTCGAGGTCGGCGCGCGGCCGGTCGAGATCCATTGTGGCGGTTGACGCGTCGGCGCCGGTGCCGGCACCCGTGCGGGTGAAGACCAGCAACGGGTCGCCGGTTCCGACGACCTGTCCGGGGGCCACCAGCACGCGAACGGTTCGCAGCGCGTCCGGCGCGACGAGCACATGTTGCATTTTCATCGCTTCGAGGACGACGAGCTGGCTGCCCGCATGAAAGTCGGCGCCCTCGGGCACCGCCTCGATGACGGTGCCGGCCAACTGGGCGCGCAGCACGTCCTCGCCGGGATAAAGCTCGACCGGCGCGGCGCAGACGTCGCGCTGGTGCGACGACGCCGCCGCCACCAGCTCGGGCAGCTTCTCGTCGAGGAAACCGGTGCTCACCCAACCGGATTCCACCGCGGGGTCACTCAACAGCTCGCGCAGGAAGTCGATGTTGGTGCGAACGCCCTCGATGCCGAACTCCGCGAGGGCGGTGCGGGCCTTGCGCAGCGCCGCCCGCGGCGACGACCCGTGCACGTGGGCGATGACCTTGGCCAGCAGCGAGTCGTATTGCGGGTTGACGGCCAGCCCGGCCCGGCCGTAGGTGTCGACGCGGATCCCCGGCCCGCTCGGCGGCGAGAACACGCTGAGCGTGCCGGCCGCAGGGACAACGGAGAAGTCGGGGGCGAAGGTCTCCATGTTGACCCGGGCCTGAATCGCGATGCCGCGGTGCGCGGTCGGCTCGCCGATGACTTCGTTGCCGTCGGAGGCGATCCCGGCCGGTAGCCCAAGCTGATAGTAGGAGGCGCCCCCGGCGATGGCCAGCTGGACAGCCACCAGGTCGAACCCCGTCGTTTCCTCGGTGACCGTGTGCTCCACTTGAATTCTCGGGTTGACTTCGAGGAAGACGAATTCCTCACCGGCGACCAGGAATTCGACGGTGGCCAGCCCGCCCAGGGCGACCCGCGCGCACAACCGGGCCGCTGCCTGGTGTAGGTCACGCCGCAGTCCGTCGGAAAGCCCTTGGGCGGGGGCTATTTCGATGAGTTTCTGGTAGCGCCGCTGGATGCTGCAGTCGCGGTCGCCGAGCGCGAGCGCGCGTGTTTGGTGCCCTGCGGGCGCGGCGACGATCTGGACCTCGATGTGCCGCGCGCCGTCGAGCAGCGCCTCGGCGAACAGCGCCGGATCGCCGAAGCCCAGTTGCGCCTCCGCGGCGCACTGTTGGTAGGCGTTGCCGATCTGATCGGCGCTGTGCACCGTGCGCATGCCCCGGCCACCCCCGCCGGCGAGCGCCTTGATCATGATCGCGCCGCCCTGGGCCGCGAAGAACGCCTCGATGTCCGCGACGCTGCTCGGCCCGCCGGTCGCGGGCAACACCGGCACCCCGGCGGCGACGGCGGCACCGCGGGCCGCGGACTTGTTGCCCACCAGCTCGAGCGCGTCGGCATCCGGACCCACGAACGTGTACCCGGCGCCGGCGCAGGCGCGGGCGAATTCGGCGTTCTCACTGAGGAACCCGTAACCCGGATGGATCAGCTCCGCGCCCGAATTTTTGCCGCGGCCAGCATGGCGGGCTGGTCCAGGTAGGCTCGCGGCCCGGTGCCGGGCAGACCGATCGCTTCGTCGGCGGCGTGCACATGCGGGCTCTCGGCATCGTCTTCGGCGTAGACCGCGATCGTTCGCATGCCCAATTCGATTGCTGTGCGGATGATTCGGAGCGCGATCTCGCCGCGGTTGGCGACCAGCACCGTCGCGCTCACCGCAGTGGCTCCCCCCACTGCACCTGCTCACGAAGTTTGCCCTTGAGCAGCTTGCCGCCGGCGTTGCGCGGCAGCCCACTGTCGACCACGGTGACGTACTGCGGCACCTTGAAGTCCGCGAGTTGCCCGCAGCAGTGATCGAGCACCGCCGGCACGTCTATCTCGTCCGCGCCGCCGAACAACACGGCGCCCACCTTCTCGCCCATGACGTCGTCGGGAACCGCCAGCACGCAGGCGTCCGCGACGTGGGGCGCCGCCAGCAGCACGGCTTCCACCTCGACGCTGGAGACGTTCTCACCGCCGCGGTTGATGATGTCCTTGAGCCGGTCGACGATGTGCACCCGGCCCGCATCGTCGACGCGCACCACGTCGCCGGTGTGCAGCCAGCCGTCGACGATGGTCGCAGCGGTCGCTTCCGGCCGGTTCCAGTAGCCGGCGGTCACGTTGGCGCCGCGGACCACCAGCTCGCCCACGCCTTGCTCGTCGCCGCCAAACGGAATCAGGCCGAGGTCGACGGACGGGACCGCGTACCCGACCGAGTCGGCGTGCTCGACGGCGTCCCGGCTCGGCAGCACGGTCATCAGCGATGCCGTCTCGGTCATGCCGTAGCCGTTGAAGACCGTGGCTTGAGGGAAGGCGCTCTTCACCGCTCGCACCAACGATGGGGCGATCGGGGCGCCCCCGTAACCGACCCAGCGGACACCGGAGACGTCGGCGTCGGCAAAGTCATTGTGCCGCAACATCAATGCGTAGATGGCCGGAACGGTGACCATGACGGAGATGCGCTCGGCGCTCAGGCTGGCGATCAACCCCTCCAGGTTGAGGGCGGGCATGATCACCGAGGCCCCGCCCAGCCGAGCGGCGGCCAGAAGCTGTGAGTTGCAACCGGTCACGTGGAACAGCGGCACCGAGATGAGCGTGCGCATTGCTTCGCCCAGGTCGCGCGGCTGGTCGAGACAGCGGATCGCGTTCTCGGCGTTGGTCAGGAAGGCCTCGTGGGTGGTCGGCACCCCCTTGGGGTGGCCGGTGGTGCCCGAGGTGTAGAACAGCGCGGCCACGTCGGTGCGGCCGAGTCGCTCGGTCACATACGGCGGGCCGTCGGGCAGCGGGGTGTCGGCCGCCAGGTCCAGCTTCGCCCCGGAGTCGGAGAGGACGAACTCGACTTCCGGTTGCGCCGAGCGCGTATTGACGGCCACCGCAACGCCACCGGCCATCACGGCGCCCCAGAACGCCAGCACCCAGTCGATGCCGGCGGGGTAACGCACCGCGACGCGGTCACCGGGTCGCAGCCCGGCGGCGCACAGCCCACCGGCGACGCGCGCCGCGCGGTCCCACAGCTGGCGGTAGGTCAATCGACCGGCACCGAGTTCGACCAATGCCTCGCTGTCCGGGCGCTGCTCGACCTGTTCGGCGAGCATGTCCAACAGTGTGGCGGGTAGATCGTCGTAGTGCGGGATGCCGTCCGCGTCGCGGGACACGCCTGTCGTGGGGAACGGGTTGTGGCCGCGCGCAATTTCGATCACTGGAGGCATGCCCGGTCCTTACTCTCCGGTGTCCTATCGTGATAGCGGTGACGATCGACGATTCCGCCATCATGCCCGAGGCGTTCTTCACTGTCGACGGCGACTCCTACCTGCCGGGGGTGATGACCCGGGGACCGTGGGGCGCCGCGATGGGTGGTCAGATCGTCGGCGGCCTGTTGGCTTGGGGCATAGAGCAATCCGGCATCGAGCCGGACTTTCAGCCGGCCCGCCTCACGGTTGACCTGCTGCGTCCGGCGTTGCTCGAGCCGGTGCAGATTCGGACCTCGGTGCAGCGGGAAGGCCGGCGGATCAAGCTCGTCGACGGCGCGCTGGTGCAGAACGGAAACACCGTCGCGCGGGCCAGCGGGCTGTTCCTGCGTCGAGGGGAGCATCCCGACGGGGCGGTGTGGTCCGCTACCCCGGCCATGCCGCCGCTTCCGGCTGATTCCGAGGGCTTCCCGGCCGACATGCCGTTTCTGATCTGGGGGTACGGGGCCACCGCCGCGGGCAGTCCGGGCATCGCGGCCGGCGAGTGGGAACAGTCCCATTCCCAGAAGTTCGCCTGGACGCGGATCTTTCGCCCGATGGTGCAGGGCCACCCGCTGACACCTTTCACCCGCCTGGCCTTCGTCGGTGACGTCACGAGTTCGCTGACCCATTGGGGCACCGGCGGATTGCGCTACATCAACGCCGACTACACGGTCACCGCCAGCCGCTTGCCCGACGGTGAGTACCTGGGGCTGGCCGCGCAAAGCCATTACGCCACCGCCGGGGTGGCCACCGGCGCCGCCACCCTTTTCGACCGGCACGGGCCGATCGGCACCAGCTCGGCGCTGGCCTTGGCCCAACCGGCCGAGGCGTTCAAGCCGACGTTCGTCTAGACGGTTCATTCCATCAACTGGGCAGCGACCGTCGCGCCGAGTTCCCAGCACGCCTCGAGGTCGCCCTTGTCCGGCTTGCCCGAAACCACCACGGTCTCTGCGGCTTTCGTCCAGCCAAGCCCGGTGGTGATCGACATGACGCCGCGCTCGGCGCCCTCGGTGCCCTCGTTGCCGTGCAGGTACAGGCCGAACGGGCGCCCGCGCGTAGAGTCGAGCAGCTGGTAGTAGCGACAGTCGAACGCGTGCTTGAGGGCCCCGCTCATGTAGCCCAGGTTGGCCGGGGTGCCCAACACGTAGCCGTCGGCTTTCAGCATCTCGGCCGGCGAAACGGTCAGCGCCGGTCGCCGAACGACCTCGACGCCCTCGATCTCGGGGTCGGTGGCACCGGAGACGACCGCCTCGAACATCTCGTGGCAGTGCGGGGACGGTGTGTGGTGGACGATCAGCAGCGTCTTGCTCATTGGCGGCCCTGCAATTCGAGCTAGCCGTCTTCATGGCCTCCCGCGCGCGGCGGCGGTCCCCCGCGTAGTCGTAGGCGCGGGCCAGCCGGTACCAGCGCCGCCAGTCGTCCGGGTCGGTCTTCGACTTCGGTGCGCACAGTGGCGAACAGCGCGTCGGCCGCGTCCCGCTCGATGCGGCCCGACGGCCGCCGCGGCAGCGCGCTGGTGTCGAGCTCCATTCCGTCGGCCGCGATCAGACGGGCCAGCTTCTGGTGGGCGAATCCGGCCCGCAGGGTGGCGAGCATCGCCCACAGCCCGATGAAGGGCATGATCAACACCGCCAACCCCAGCCCCACGGCCGCCGGCCCGGCCCGAGCCGATCATCGCGACAGCCATCCGCCCCAGCAGCACGAAGTACGCCAGCATCGCCACACACAGGAACGCGATGAGCAACTGGATGCGCAGGCGCGCGTGTCGTTCATTGCAGGTCGAGCAGGGGCTCGATACCCACCGTGAGGCCGGGGCGTTCCTGGACGCGCCGCACCGCCAACAACACGCCCGGCACGAAGGAGGTGCGGTCCAAGCTGTCGTGCCGGATGGTCAGCGTCTCCCCCTCGGTGCCGAACAGGATCTCCTGATGGGCGACCAGCCCGGCCAGCCGCACCGAGTGGACCGGGATGCCGTCGACGTCGGCGCCGCGGGCACCGGGCAGGCCGGTGCTGGTGGCATCGGGGTTGGGCGGCAAGCCTTTTCGCGCTTCGGCGATCAGCTTGGCGGTGCGCGCCGCGGTGCCCGACGGGGCATCGGCCTTGTGCGGGTGGTGCAGCTCGATCACCTCGACCGAATCGAAGAACGGCGCCGCCTGCTTGGCGAAATGCATCGACAACACCGCCCCGATCGCGAAGTTGGGCGCGATCAGCACCGACGTGTCTGGCTTGTCGGCCAGCCACGCCTGGACCTGCTCGAGGCGTTCGGCGGTGAAGCCGGTGGTGCCGACGACGGCGTGAATTCCGTTGCCGATCAGGAACTTCAGATTGCCCATCACGACATCGGGGTGGGTGAAGTCGATGACCACCTCGGTGTCGGAGTCGGTCAACAGGCTGAGCGAATCGCCCGCGTCCACCTCGGCGGACAGGGTCAGAGTCCTCGGCGGCCTGCACGCCCGCCACCATCGCCGAACCGACTTTGCCTTTCGCTCCCAGGACGCCTACCCGCATGAGCTTCACCCTAGACCGGGCCGGTTCATCCACAGTTGGGTGTTTATCCACAACAGACGCGTTCTCGATGGCCGGCGCAGGCATCCACTAGATAAGCTTCGAACATGCGTTCGATGGAGGTTCCGGCGGAGGTGGCTGCGGCGCTGGACGCGCTGGACGCGGCCGACGCGGCGGTGCGCGGCCTGAACTTCGACGCGCTGAGCCCCGCCGTCCGGCTGCGGGTTTTGGAGCGGATGGAGACCTCACGCCGACGGCAGGTTGCGACGAGTCACGGCCTGATCGCGGGCCTGGCGCAGGAGGATCCCGCCGACATCGGCGGGCCGGTCCACAAGGTCATCGGCGACTGGTTGCGGATCAGCTACGCCGAGGCGTGCCGGCGGCTTCGAGACGCCAGGCAGCTCTCGCCGCGCCTGACCCTCACCGGCCAGGAGTTGCCACCGGAGTTGCCCGCCACCGCCGAGGCCTGGCAGGACGGCGCACTCGACGGGCAGCACCTGCGAGTGATTCAGACCTTCGTACGCGACCTACCCGACGCCGTACCCGCTGCGACGGTGGGCGCCGCCGAACGATTCCTGGCCCGGCAAGCGGTGCAGTTGCGCCCCGACCAGCTGGAAAAGGTCGCGCACAGGTGCGCGCTGCGGATCAACCCCGACGGGAAATTCTCCGACACCGACCGCGCCCGGCAGCGCGGCTTCACGTGGGCCGGGCAACGGCCCGACGGGATGAGCATCGGAAAGCTGGTCGCTTCCCCGGAGTTGCGCGCCAACCTCGACGCCTGGCTCGCGCGGTTCGCGGCCCCCGGCATGTGCAACCCGGACGACGAAAAGCCTTGTGTCGATGGCGAACCCAGCGACGAGTCGGTGAGCGGCGACTTGCGCAGCCACGCGCAGCGCCAGCATGATGCGCTCAACGCCTTGGTCCGCGGTCAGCTGGGCAATCCGCAATTGGGTGCGCATAACGGATTACCGGTCACGGTCGTCGTTTCCACCACGCTGCAGGAGCTGACGGCGGGCACCGGTCGGGCGGTGACGGGAGGTGGAACGGTGCTCCCGACGCGCGACGTGATCCGGATGGCGCGCCATGCCTACCACTACTTGGCGGTGTTCGATGAACACTCGGGCCGCCCTCTGTATCTGGGCCGGTCGCGGCGAATCGCCACACCGGACCAGCGCATCGTCCTGTACGCGAAGGACCGCGGCTGCACGCATCCCGGATGCGACGCGCCGGGCTACTGGTGCGAGGTGCATCATCTCGAGGAGTGGGCCGCCGGCGGACTGACCGACGCCGACAAGCTCACCTTCGCCTGCACGCCGCACCACAAGCTGATCGGAAAGGGCTGGCGGACAAGGAAGCTGCCCACCGGGCGCATTGAGTGGCTTCCGCCGCCGCAGCTGGACCGCGGGCAGCGCACGAACGACTACCACCACCCCGAACGGTGTGAAGATCCTTGATCCGCGCGCTTACATTTTGAACCGACCGGCGAACCCGCGCAGCGGCAGGTCGGCGCTGGTGATGAGTCCCGGCGGCGCCGCCACGACAGACTTGATCGCGGCCAGCGCGGGCATGCCGGTGACGGTCATTCCGATGGAGGCGAAGTTGTCCGGATTCGACAGGTCCACGCCGGGCTTGGGGAAGATCATGTGCTTGTTGTAGATGCACGGGTCGCCCTTGATCTGGGTGATGTAGCAACCCTTGATATTCCAGCTCGGATCGGTGTGCGGGGTCATCTGCCACTCCAGATGCGTCTCCACCCGGGGAACCCCGTCCACCATGCCCTGGTACTTGAGGTAGTTGCCGCCCAGCGAACCCTTGGGCAGCGTGTACCAGCCCAGGTCCACATCCTTTGTGCAGGCGCCCAGCTCGTAGCTGAACTTCACCTCGTCGAGGATCAGGTCGAAGCAGTCGGCCATCATCAGCACGCTGTCGGCGAAGACGCGCGTGTACTTCTCCAGCTTGGACGGGATCGACGGATCGTCGACCGGCTGGCCGTAGCCCACCTCGATCCAGGTGTCCTTGGAGTGGTGGCATGAGACGTCCACGGACTCGATCGTGGTGACGTTCTCGATATCGGCGACGTCGGCCGAACACACCACGCCCAGTATCTGGTTCAGGCCCGGGTTCATCCCGGTCCCGTAGAACGTGGCGCCACCCTTCTCGCAGGCCTCGGCCAGCAGCCGGCTCACCGGCTTGCCCGACGGGTGCGGGTGGTTCTTGTCCCGGTGCCAGCCGGTGATCCAGTCGGCGGTGGTGACGATATTGATGCCCGCCTCAAGCACTTTGACGTAGAGGTCCTCGTCGGGGAAGACGCCGTGGAAGGTGAGCACGTCCGGCTTGGCGGCGATGATCTCCTCGATGGTGCCGGTGGCCTTCACCCCGTTGGGGGTCACGCCGGCGAGCTCGCCCGCGTCCTTGCCGATCTTCTCCGGCGAGTAGCAATGCACGCCAACGAGTTCGAGGTCGGGCTGGGTGGCGATCCGCTTGATCATCTCCGAGCCGACGTTTCCGGTGGCCACTTGGAAGACGCGAATCGGTCCAGCGGGTGCGTTCATGGATGTTCAGCCTTTCTGCGAAGCCGCGGACCCTTCGGCGGCGCTGCCGCCGATGCCGTCGGGGTAGAACTGCTTGGCCCACTTGCGGATTGCGGTGAAGCCCTCGTACTCGTCGGTGGCCAGCGCCGGCGGGTCCGAGTAGCGCTGGTGCTGCCAGATCTCGATGTCCTGCTCGAACTGCCGGATCACTTCGCGGCCGAACTCGGTCGCCTTGAGCTCGGCGCGGGCCGGGTCTTTACCCGGGGTCCGGCCGATGTAGACCATGAACCGGACATCGGAGGTGAGCTCGTCGACCGGGGTGACAGCCGAGATGGTGCGGTTGTCGACCATCCCCCAGCTCTTGGTCACGGCGATGCCCAGGCCGCCGTTGATGGCCTCGACGCCGCTGTTGACGTCCTCGATCTTCTGCCCGTCGTCACCCTCGAAGGTGATGGTGAAGTCGACGAACGACACCGGCTCGGCGAAGTCGTGCCGGGTGAACACCGGCACGATTGGCGTGTTGTGCACGAACTTGAAATGCGCGAAGTCGACACCGTTTTCGAGCACGTACTGCGGATGCAGCTCCAGGGCCTGCCGGTACAGCCGCTGCTGGGGGTAGTAGTCGTCCGCGCTGCTGCCGCCGCGGAATGCGCCGAATACGTCCGGCGCGTCGAAGTACGGCTCGCGGCGCTCGACGTCGTGCCAGATGTAGACCGACTCGTTGCGTTCCACCACGGGGTAGGTGCGGATGCGCCGACCGCGGTTGGGGCGATCCTGGTAGGGAATGCGGACGTTGCGGCCCTCCTGACTCCACTGCCACCCATGGAACGGGCACTGCAGCACCTCGCCGACGACCTTTCCGCCGTAACCCAGATGCGCGCCAAGGTGTTCGCAATAGGCGTTCATCACGGTGAGCTGTCCGGACTCGGCCCGCCACGCGACCATCTCCTGGTCGAAGTACTTCATCTTGTGCACGTCGCCCATGCCGATCTCGTCGGACCAGGCGACCTGGAACCAGCCGGTTGGTTTCATCGACAACGGCGGCTTAGCCATGCGGGATCCCTCCTTGAGAAGAAATGATAGGCCGCGCCCTCAAGGAAATCAAAGTACCCTCTATGAAACTTTGGGCACGCTGCGCGATAGGCTCGGCTCAGTGTCAGGGTGAGGTTGCCGCATGTTGCGGTGGTTGGATCCTGAGCATCTGGTGTCTGGCTCGTAGGCTCGGTGCCGCCCTCGGGGTTGGCGTTCATGCGTTTTGTCGGCATCAGGTGTGAAGGACCGGCCGGCGTGACTTGATAGGAGCGTGGCATCGCCCCCACTGAGATGTGTCCGCCGACCGGCCCAACTGTCACCTCACAGTGAAGGAGGCAACCTTCATGGTTGTTGTTGGAGCCGATGTGCACAAGCGCACGCACACGTTTGTGGCCGTTGACGAGGTCGGCAAGAAGCTGGCTGAGAAGGTCGTGCCGGCGACTACTTCGGGGCATCATCAAGCGTTGCGGTGGGCACGCGAGCACTTGGGCGATGTGGTGTGGGCGATCGAGGATTGTCGGCATCTGTCGGCGCGTCTGGAGCGTGACTTGTTGACGGCCGGCCAAAAGGTGGTGCGGGTCCCGTCGAAGTTGATGGCCCAGACCCGGGCATCGGCACGGACTCGGGGTAAGTCTGATCCCATCGATGCGTTGGCGGTGGCGCGGGCATTCCTGCGTGAACCGGACCTTCCCATCGCGTCGCACGACGAAGTTTCGCGAGAGCTCAAGCTTCTGGTTGATCGCCGTGAACATCTTGTGGCGCAACGCACGTCGACGATTAATAGGCTGTTGTGGCGGGTTCATGAACTCGATCCCGCACACGCACCCAAGCCACGCTCGCTGGACGTGGCCAAGCATCGCAATCTGTTGTGTCAGTGGCTGGCCTCCCAGCGTGGTCTGGTCGCAGAGCTGGCCTGCGACGAGTTGGCCGACATCACCAGGCTTACCGAAACGATCGACGCGTTGACCAAGCGCATCGGTGATCGTGTCCGTCGGGTGGCGCCGAGGCTGCTGGCTGTTCCTGGCTGCGGGGAGTTGACCGCGGCCAAACTCGTCGGCGAGACCGCCGGAGTCAACCGATTCAAAACCGAGGCGGCCTTTGCCCGCCATACCGGCGTGGCTCCCATCCCGGTGTGGTCGGGCAACACCGCCGGGCGGGTCCGCATGACCCGTTCAGGCAACCGCCAACTCAACGCCGCCCTGCACCGCATCGCTGTCACACAAATCCGCCTCGACAGTCTCGGCCAGGCCTACTACCGCAAACGCATCGATGCTGGCGATTCCACCACCGAGGCACTGCGCTGCCTCAAACGCCGCCTGGCCCGTGTCGTCTTCCATCACCTGCACACCGACGAAAAACACCGACTCAGCCTTGCCAACCGGCAGCGGCTTGACATAGGAGAAACAGATGACTCGGCAGGTCAGCGGGGCCGGAACCGCGAACCGGCGCCCCAACCGGCGTGGCAACGCCACGCGCGAGAGCATGCTCGAAGCCGCGCTCAAGTCGTTGGCCTCCGGCGACCCGGGCTCGGTGTCGGCCAATCGCATCGCCAAGGAGATCGGCGCCACCTGGGGTGCCGTGCAATACCAGTTCGGCGACACCGACGGGTTCTGGGCGGCGGTGCTGCACCGCACCGCCAAGCGGCGCGCCGCGACCTTCTCGACACTGTCGACGCCGATCTCACCGGACGCGCCCCTGCGCGAGCGGGTCGGCGCCATCATCGACACCCTCTACAGCGGGCTGGCGTCGCCGGATTCCCGCGCGATCGAAAACCTGCGGGCGGCGCTCCCCCGCGACCCCGACGAGCTCGAGCGCCTCTTCCCGCGCACCGCCGCCGAGCTGTTCTCCTGGGGCAAGAGCTGGCTGGAGACCTGCCAGAACGCCTTCGCCGGTCTGGACGTCGACCCGGATCGGGTGCACGAGGTGGCCGCCCTCATCCCCGGCGCGATGCGCGGGCTGGTGTCCGAGCGCCAGCTCGGCTCGTACGCCGACCTGGATATGGCGCGGCGGGGCCTGACCAACGCGCTGGCCGCCTACCTGGAGCAATCCCGGCCGTGACGACCGGCGACATCACGATCCGCCGAGCCGGACCGATCGATTTCGCCCAGGTCGCCGAGATGCACTACCCGGTCTGGCGGCAGTCCTGGACCGGCATACTGCCGGACTCCACGCTCGACGTCCTCGGATCGCCGCGGCGCTGGGCCATACTGGCGTACCCGCGAGTCCTGCAGCGCCGCAACTGGAGCATGTGGGTCGCCGAATCCGGCTCCCGCACACTCGGTATGACCATCTTCGGACCGGATCCCGCGAATCCTGAGCAGGTCGAACTCGACTCGCTGTACATCGCGGCGGAGTGCCAACGACACGGCCTCGGGGGTCGGCTGCTCGCCACGGCCCTGGGCGAAAGCCCGTCGGGTGACGTCGTCCTGTGGTGCGCGCAGCGCAACACGCCAGCGCGAATGTTCTACGAGAAGAACGACTTTCATGTCGACGGACGCACCCTGGACTGGGAACCCTTGCCCGGTGTCAAGGTCGCCCATCTGGGCTACCGGCTCAGCCGGCGGTGACGTGTCGGCGCAGGTCGTACTGTCCGAGATCGATGTTCGCCAGCATGGCACGATGTTCGCCCGGCGTGAAGGGCCACACCTCGGGCACGCCGTCCTTGTTCAGGTACCAGCTGTCACAACCGGTGGTCCACACCGTGTCCGGCATCGCGGCACGCAGCTTGGCGTTGAAATTCTCGGTCGCCGGCCCCGTCGGCTCCACCGTGTCGAATTCGCCACGCCGCCAGCGTTGAATCCACCACAGGATGTGGTCGGCCTGCGATTCGGCGACGGTCGTCAGCGCGAGGTTGCCGACCGGGCTGTGCGGCCCCAGCATCATGAAGAAATTGGGGAAGCCCGGCAGCGCCACGGTCTGGTAGGCCCGCGGACCGTCGCGCCACACCTCGTCGGCGGCGATACCGTCGCGGCCGATCAGCCGCATCGGCCGGAAGAACGCGTGGGTGTCGAATCCGGTGGCCAGCACGATGACGTCGGCCTCGTGCAGGACGCCGTCGTCGGTCACGATGCCGCGCCGTTCCACGTGGTCGATAGCGGCGGTGACCAGTTCGACGTCGTCGCGCTGGATGGCGCGGTAGAAGCCATTGGACATCACCAGCCGTTTGCACATCGGCGTGTAGTCGGGGGTCAGGGCCCGGCGCAACTCGGGGTCGCGAACCTCGCGCAGGCTGGCGCGGCACAGCCCTCCCATGATCTTTCGGCGCAAGCCCGGCTTGGTGAGCCCGGCGGCGAAGAGGTCGTAGCCGAAGCTGTACCACCGGTAGGCCATCCGGTCGAGCCAGCCGAACCTGTTGTGGGTGGTGTTGGTGAACCTGCTGTATCGGGGGTTGGGCAGCCGCAGCACCCACTGCGCGGTGCGCTGGAAGAGCATCACCCGGCCCGCCACCCCGGTCAGGCCGCAGACGAGCTGCACCCCCGTCGACCCGTTGCCGATGATGGCGATCCGGCGATCGCGCAGCTCGACGGAATGATCCCACCGCGCCGAGTGAAAAGCGTGTCCGCCGAAGTCATTCAGGCCGGCGATCGACGGCAGGCGCGGGTGGTGCAGCACGCCGGTGGCGCAGATCAGGAAGTCGACGGTCGACTCCGCGCCGGCATCCGTGCGCAGCCGCCAGCGGCCGTCCTCGAATCGCGCGCTGACGATCTCGGTGCCGAACCGGATGCGGTCGCGCAGCCCGAAGCGGTCGGCGACGTCGCGGAAATAGTCCTGGATCTCGCCGCCGGGCGAGAATAGGTGCGACCAGTTGGGGTTTTGGGCGAACGTGTACTGGTACACCCGCGACGGGATGTCACAGACCAGGCCGGGGTAGGTGTTTTCGCGCCAGGTCCCGCCCACCTCTTCGGCCTTCTCGTAGATGGTGACATCGGTTATCCCGCTGCGCAGCAACGCAATTGCGACGCACAGCCCCGACATACCCGCTCCGACGACGGCTACGGCGGGGTCGCGTCGCATGGTCGCCGGCTACTCGGACTCGGCGCGCTGCTTGAGGCGCTGCAGGGTGAGCCGGATGTGTTCGGTGTTGGCGGCCACCCGATCCGGGACACCGGTGGCCTTGCCGGCGAGCTTGCGGAACCAGCCGGGCCTGCGGTCCCAGGTGCTTTCGGTGACCCGGCAACCACCGTCGGCCGCCACGATGTCGTATTGCCAGCGCGCGATCGGGAGCATGGAGTGCCGCACGTCGAACGCGAAGAGGCGACCCGGTTCCGCGTCGGTGACCGTGCACTTGGTGCGCCAGCGGCGCTTGGCGCTTTCGTTGTGGCCGGTGAACACCGCCCCGGGGCGCGCCGCATCGCCTTTGCGCCACTCCATCGCCACCGCCTCCTCGGCGAACGAGGCCAGCGTGGGCAGGTCGGTGATGAGCCGATACACCACGTCGGGGCGGGCGTCGACCTGCACGGTGGCCGTCACGCACGGGTCAGTCATTCGCCGATCATAGCCAGCACGCGCGCGGTTTCACCTCGATTGCGGCCCATCCGAACTTTCTCCACACTTGAGGGCGAACCTTCCAAAGCAAGGGGCAACCATGCGAGTCGGCGTACCGACCGAGACCAAAGCCAACGAGTTCAGGGTGGCCATCACGCCCGCCGGCGTCGCCGAACTGACCCGCCGCGGCCACGAGGTGCTCGTCCAGGCCGGTGCCGGGGAAGGGTCGTCCATCCCCGACGAGGAGTTCAAGGCGGCGGGCGCCCAATTGGCCGGCTCGGCCGAACAGGTGTGGGCCGAAGCCGACCTGCTGCTCAAGGTGAAGGAGCCGATCCTGGCCGAATACGGCCTCCTGCGGCAGCGTCAGGTGCTGTTCACCTATCTGCACCTGGCCGCCTCTCGCGCCTGCACCGAAGCGCTATTGGCCTCCCGCACAACGTCAATCGCCTATGAGACCGTGCAGACCGCCGACGGTGCCCTCCCGTTGTTGGCTCCGATGAGCGAGGTCGCCGGTCGGCTCTCGGCACAGGTGGGCGCCTACCATCTGATGCGGTCCCACGGCGGGCGCGGTGTGCTGATGGGCGGGGTTCCTGGCGTCAAACCCGCCGACGTCGTGGTGATCGGCGCCGGTACGGCCGGTTATAACGCCGCCCGGGTCGCCAACGGCATGGGCTCGAGCGTGACGGTCCTCGACGTCAACATCAGCAAGCTTCGGCTGCTTGACGCCGAGTTCGGCGGCCAGGTCCGCACGCGCTACTCGTCGGCTTACGAGCTGGAGGGCACCGTCACCCGGGCCGACCTGCTGATCGGGGCGGTCCTGCTGCCCGGCGCCAAAGCCCCCAAACTGATTTCGAATTCACTTGTCGCGCAGATGAAGCCGGGCGCGGTGCTGGTGGATATCTCCATCGACCAGGGCGGCTGCTTCGAGGATTCCCGGCCGACCACGCACGATGACCCGACGTTCGCGGTGCATGACACGCAGTTCTACTGCGTGGCGAACATGCCCAGCGCGGTGGCCAAGACGTCGACCGTGGCGCTGACCAACGCGACGATGCCGTACGTGCTCGCACTGGCGGACGGCTGGCAGGCAGCGTGCCGGTCGGATCCCGCTCTGGCGAAAGGCCTTTCGACGCACGATGGCACGCTGCTGTCCGAACGGGTGGCCGCCGACCTGGGTCTGCCGTTCACCGATCCGGCGAGCGTCCTGGCCTAGTCGGCCTCCACCAGGCCGGCGATGATGTCGGCCGCCGGCCCGGGTTGGGCCTCCTTGAACGACGTTCCGGCCCACAGCGGTATCCCGTTCGGGTCCTCCATGGCGGCCGCCGCCTCCCGGATCGGGGAGGTCATCTGGTTGACCTCCGGGTAGCCCAGGGGCGCCACGTTGTCGAGCAGGCGGGTGAAGTTGTTCTCCAGGCCGCGCGCGTAGCGGCCCGAGAAGGCGCGGGTGACCACGGTGGTGCCGAAGACCGGATTCTTCAGGGCGGTGCGGTGCGCGGTACTGGTGCCCGCTTCGTCGCTGAGCAGCAGCGCGGTGCCGACCTGAGCGGCCACCGCGCCCCGGTGCAGCACGGCGGCGACGTCCCGGGCATTACCCAGGCCGCCGGCCGCGACGAGTGGCACGTCGTGGGCGTCGCGGATGCGGGGGATCAGGTGGTGCAGCGACTCGCTGCTGGGCTCCATATCGGGCGCGAACGTGCCGCGGTGCCCGCCCGCGTCCGGACCCTGGACGATCAGGCTGTCCGCGCCGGCGGCGATGGCCACCCCGGCCTCGTACGCCGACGTCACCGTGACCATCACCAGCAGGCCCAGCGCCCCCAGCCGCCGGATGACGTCGGGTGGCGGGACCCCGAAGGTGAACGACACCAGTTCGGGCCGCACGTCGGCCACCACCTCGAGCTTGCGCTCCCAGTCGTCGTCGTCACCGTAATGCGGGTGGCCGACCTCGACCTGGTAGTAGTCGGCGATCTCCTCGAGTTCTTCGGCGTAATAGTCCAGCGCCACCCAGTCGGCGACGCTGGGTTGGGGAACGAACAGGTTGACGCCCAGCGGGCCGGTGGTGGCCGCGCGCGCGGCGGCGATGTCCTCGGCGAACCGCTCCGCACTCTGGTGGCCGCCGGGGACGAAGCCGAGCCCACCCGCGTTGGACACCGCCGCGGCCAGTTCGGGCGTGCCAGGTCCGCCTGCCATCGGCGCACCCACGATGGGCACCATGATGTCCCAGAAGCCCAGTACCACGGAGCTAACTTACCATCGCCCGAAGTTGTTGGGGCAGTGACCGTTTGGAGGCATAGGGACCGAGGATGGCGGCGCCGTAGGGCTGGCCCAGCAGCCGGTGGGCGACCGCGTTGACCTCCTCGACGGTCACTTGGTCGATCTGCCGCAGGGTGTGCTCGATGCTGCGGTGCTCGCCGTAGTTCAGTTCGTTGCGGCCCAAACGGCTCATCCGGGAGCTGGAATCCTCCAGGCCGAGGACGAGCCCGCCGCGCAACGACCCCTTGGCGATGCGGCACTCCGCCTCGGTGATGCCGTCGCGGGCCACCGATTCGAGGACCCCGTTGGTCACCTGCATCACCTCGGCGAACCGCTCGGGCTGGCAAGCGGCATAGACGGA
Source organism: uncultured Actinomycetota bacterium (assembly GCA_963850895.1). Taxonomy (GTDB): domain Bacteria; phylum Actinomycetota; class Actinomycetes; order Mycobacteriales; family Mycobacteriaceae; genus Mycobacterium. The sequence continues at coordinate 131,297 of CAWKNK010000029.1, forward strand.
CAGCGCGCCACTGTCGGCAAAGATGTCCACCGTCGAGTAGACCGAGTAGGCCAGCCCGCGCAACTCGCGAACCTCTTGGAAAAGCCGGGAACTCAGGCCCCCGCCCAGCGCGCTGTGCAGCACCGACAGCGCCCAGCGATGCCGCCAGCTACGCCCGGGGGTGCGCACGCCCAGCGAGACGTGGGTCTGCTCGGCGTCCCGATTGCCCAGCACGAAACCGGGGCGTCCGGTCACCCGTCCGGCACCCTTGCGCGGGGCGATGGGCCGGCGCCCGCGGACCAGGTGCGGCCCGAAGTGCTCGCGCACCAGCGCGACCACCTCGTCATGGTCGACGTTGCCGGCCGCCGCGACCACCATGCGTTCCGGCGTGTAGCGCCGCACGTGAAACGAGTGCAGTTGGGTCCGCGTCATCGACGACACCGAGTGCGCGGTGCCGATCACCGGTCGGCCCACCGGGTGGTCACCGAACATCGCGCCCAGGAACATGTCCCCCAGCGCGTCCTCGGGGTCGTCATCGCGCATCGCGATCTCTTCGAGCACCACGTCGCGTTCCAGCTCGACGTCTTCGGCGGCGCAGCGACCGTTGAGCACGACGTCGGCGACCAGGTCGACGGCCAGCTCCAGGTCGCTGTCCAGCACGTGCGCGTAGTAGCAGGTGTGTTCCTTGGCGGTGAAGGCGTTCAGCTCCCCACCGACGGCGTCCATCGCCTGCGCGATGTCCACGGCGCTCCGGGTGGGCGTCGACTTGAACAGCAAATGCTCGAGGAAGTGCGCCGCCCCCGCCACGGTGGCACCCTCGTCGCGCGATCCGACGCCGACCCAGACCCCGACGGACGCCGAGCGCACCGACGGCAGGTACTCGGTGACGACCCGCAGGCCGCCCGGAAGCGTGCTACGGCCCAGTGCGGATTGGCGGTCCGGTTCCGCCTCGGCGAGCTGCTTACCCCGGCGCAGGGCGCCCGCACGAGTCGAACGCGGCCGGGGTACGTCAGTTGCTGGCGGTCGCGGCATCGGCAGGGGCGGCCACCGGAGCATCGGCTGGTGCGGCGCTGTCTTCCTCGACCAAGACGAGAGAGATCTTGCCGCGCTTGTCGATATCGGCGATCTCGACCCGCAGTTTGTCGCCGACGTTCACGACGTCCTCGACCTTCGCGATGCGCTTACCCCTGCCGAGCTTCGAGATGTGCACCAGGCCGTCACGACCGGGAAGCAGCGACACGAACGCGCCGAAGTCGGTTGTCTTGACCACCGTTCCGAGGAACCGCTCGCCCACCGTCGGCAGCTGCGGGTTGGCGATGGCGTTGATCCTGTCGATCGCGGCCTGCGCCGACGGGCCGTTGGTGGCACCGACGAACACGGTGCCGTCGTCCTCGATGGAGATCTGTGCGCCGGTCTCCTCAGTGATGGAATTGATCATCTTGCCCTTGGGGCCGATGACCTCACCGATCTTGTCCACCGGGACCTTGATGGTGGTCACCACCGGCGCGTACGGGCTCATCTGGTCGGGCTCGTCGATCGCCTCGGCCATCACCTCGAGGATGGTCAGCCGCGCATCCTTGGCCTGCGCCAGCGCACCCCCGAGCACCTGCGACGGAATCCCGTCGAGCTTGGTGTCCAGCTGCAGCGCCGTGACGAAGTCCTTGGTGCCCGCGCACTTGAAGTCCATGTCGCCGAACGCGTCCTCGGCACCCAGGATGTCGGTCAGGGTGACGAAGCGGCGCTCGCTACCGCCACCGTCCACCTCGACGTCATCGGAGACCAGGCCCATCGCGATGCCGGCGACCGGCGCCTTGAGCGGCACGCCGGCGTTGAGCAGCGCCAGCGTGGACGCGCACACCGATCCCATCGACGTCGAGCCGTTGGAGCCCAGCGCTTCGGAAACCTGGCGGATGGCGTAAGGGAACTCTTCGACGCTGGGCAGCACCGGGATCAGGGCCCGCTCGGCGAGCGCGCCATGCCCGATCTCACGCCGCTTGGGCGAACCGACCCGGCCGGTCTCGCCGGTGGAGAAGGGCGGGAAGTTGTAGTGGTGCATGTAGCGCTTGGAGGTTTCCGGTCCCAGCGAGTCGATCTGCTGGGCCATCTTGACCATGTCCAGCGTCGTCACGCCCAGGATCTGAGTTTCGCCGCGCTCGAACAGCGCGCTGCCGTGCGCCCGCGGCACCACGGCGACCTCGGCCGACAAGGCGCGGATATCGGTGATGCCCCGGCCGTCGATGCGGAAGTGGTCGGTCAGGATGCGCTGCCGGACCAGCTTCTTGGTCAGCGAGCGGAACGCGGCGCCGACCTCCTTCTCCCGGCCCTCGTAGGTCTCGGCGAGCCGCGCCAGCACCTCGGCCTTCAGCTCGTCGGTGCGCTGGTCGCGCTCGGCCTTGCCGCCGATGGTCAGCGCGGCGGCCAGCTCGTCGGTGGCCACCGAGGCCACCGAGTAGTAGACGTCGTCGCCGTACTCGGGGAACACCGGGTAGTCGCCAGTGGGTTTGGCGGCCGCGTCGGCCAGCTCCTGCTGGGCGGTGCACAGCGCGGCGATGAACGGCTTGGCCGCCTCCAGACCTTCGGCCACAACGCTCTCCGTCGGCGCCTGGGCGCCGCCCTCGACGAGCTCGATGACGTTCTCGGTGGCCTCGGCCTCGACCATCATGATGGCGACATCGGGCTTGCCGTCGTGCTCAACGATGCGGCCGGCCACGACCATGTCGAACACGGCACGCTCGAGCTGCTCCACGGTGGGGAACGCGACCCAGGTGCCGTCGATCAGCGCCACCCGCACACCGCCGACCGGGCCGGAGAACGGCAGGCCGGAGATCTGGGTGGACGCCGACGCGGCGTTGATGGCCAGCACGTCGTAGAGGTCGTTGGGGTCCAGGCTGAGGATCGTCACGACGACCTGGATCTCGTTGCGCAGCCCACTGACGAACGACGGGCGCAGCGGGCGGTCGATCAGCCGGCAGGTCAGGACGGCGTCGGTGGACGGCCGGCCCTCGCGGCGGAAGAACGAGCCCGGGATGCGGCCCGCGGCGTACATCCGCTCCTCGACGTCGATGGTCAGCGGGAAGAAGTCGAAGTGCTCCTTCGGGTTCTTGCTGGCGGTGGTCGCCGACAGCAACATGTTCTCGTCGTCGAGGTAGGCGACGACGGCACCGGCGGCCTGTTGGGCCAGCCGGCCGGTCTCAAAACGGATGGTGCGGGTGCCGAAGCTCCCGTTGTCGATGGTGGCGGTTGCCTCGAACACGCCTTCTTCAATTTCAGCGACAGACATGGGTGTCCGTACGGCCTCTCTGGTATTCAGCTTTTTCGCGTCGTCACAGGCAAGTAACCCGAGAGCTTCCTAATGAGAGGAAAGAGTCTGAATGCGGCTACGGCCATCGATCGAAGCGGCCGACCTGCCCCAGATCCGGAGAGCCCGGCAGCCACTACCGAAGACCGCCCGAGACAGACTGGGCTACTCCCGTTGTGACACGCTGGAACGGCGCACGCGGATCTGCGCGGCCGTACCGTTTGTTCGGGCCGAACCCGGCCCAGAACGCTCCCACTCTACACGGGCGGACTTAGCCCAAACAGGGCCGGTGGGGGTTCCCGCCTGGGTCAGCGGCGCAGACCCAGGCGCTCGACCAGCGAGCGGTACCGCTCCACGTCGATCTGGGCGACGTACTTGAGCAGCCTGCGCCGCCGCCCGACCAGCAGGAGCAGGCCCCGCCGGGAGTGGTGATCGTGCTTGTGCACCTTCAGGTGCTCGGTCAGGTCGGCGATCCGCTTGGTCAGCAGCGCGACCTGCGCCTCCGGCGAACCGGTGTCGGTACCATGCAGGCCGTAGGTGCCCAGGATTTCCTTTTTTTGCTCGGCTGTCAGCGCCACGAAAACATCTCCATCAATTGGTCCGCGAAAGTTCTTCAATCAAGGCGCGGCCACCGCGAACCGCAGCACGCGCCGATGTCGTCCGGCAGTTTAGCAGCCGGGCGGGCCGCGTCCCGAATCGTCAGACGCGGTCAGTAGACGCGGTCAGTCCGCCACCAGGCCACGCGCCCGGTCGGTGTCCTTGCCCATCGCGTCGATCAGGTCCTTCACCGAGTCGAACCTGCGCTGCCCGCGGATCCGCGCGACGAAGTCCAGCGCCACGTACTGGCCGTAGAGGTCGGCGGTGGTGTCCAGGACGAAAGCCTCGACGGTGCGGGTGCGTCCGGAGAAGGTCGGGTTGGTGCCGACGGACACCGCCGCCTGGTAGCGCTCGCCCGGGACGACGGTGCCGGTCACCGGCCCGTGCCCGAGCAGGGTGAACCAGGCGGCATACACGCCGTCGGCCGGGATGGCCGAATACATCGGCGGCGCCACGTTGGCGGTCGGGAATCCCAGCTCCATGCCCCGCCCCTCGCCCCGGACGACGACGCCCTCGACGCGGTGCGGACGGCCCAGCGCGTCGGTGGCCGCCACCACGTCACCGGCGTCGACGCAGGACCGGATGTAGGTGGACGAGAACGTCACCGTCTCGTTGCTGTGCTGCTCGGACAGCATAGACATCGACTCCACCGCGAACCCGAACCGCTCGCCGGCACGTCGCAGGGTCTCCACGTTGCCCGCCGCCTTCTTGCCGAAGGTGAAGTTCTCGCCCACCACCACCTCAACCACGTGCAGGTGTTCCACCAGCAGCTCGTGGATATAGCGGTCCGGCGTGAGCTTCATGAAATCGGTGGTGAACGGCATCACCAGGAACACGTCGATCCCCAGCTCCTCGACGAGCTCGGCGCGGCGGGTCAGCGTCGTCAGCTGCGCCGGGTGACTGCCCGGATAGACCACTTCCATCGGGTGCGGGTCGAACGTCATCAACACGGTCGGCACGTTGCGCGCGCGCCCGGCTTTCACCGCATGCGCAATTATTTCGGCGTGGCCCCGGTGCACACCGTCGAACACACCAATGGTGAGCACGCATCTGCCCCAGTCCGTGGGGATCTCGTCTTGGCCGCGCCACCGCTGCACGACCGCAAGCCTACGGCGCCGAGCCGTCCGCCGGGAGATCCGCGGGGCGGGAGGGTGTCGAGGAGCACACGATCAGGCTTGGGTTGCCTAAACTTTCTCGTTGTGAGGGCTGACGAAGAGCGTGGCGGTCTCACCGCGGTCGGCCAGGACTATCTCAAGGTCATCTGGAATGCCCAGGAGTGGTCGGTGGAAAAGGTCAGCACCAAGATGCTGGCCGAGAAGATCGGGGTGTCTGCCAGCACGGCCTCCGAGTCGATCCGCAAACTCGCCGAGCAGGGCCTGGTCGACCACGAGAAGTACGGCGCCGTCACCTTGACCGAGGCGGGCCGGCGGGCGGCGCTGGCGATGGTGCGCCGGCATCGGCTGTTGGAGACGTTCCTGGTCAACGAGCTCGGCTACGGCTGGGACGAGGTGCACGACGAGGCCGAGGTGCTCGAACACGCGGTGTCGGATCGGCTGGTGGCCCGCATCGACGCCAAGCTGGGGTTCCCGCAACGCGACCCGCACGGCGACCCGATCCCGGCCTCGGACGGGCAGGTGCCCACCCCGCCGGCGCGACAGCTCTGGGCGTGCGACGACGGAGACACCGGGACGGTCGCCCGCATCTCCGACGCCGACCCGGAGATGCTGCGCTATTTCGCCGACGTCGGCATCAACCTCGACTCGCGGCTGCGGGTCCTGACCCGTCGGGAGTTCGCCGGCATGATCTCGGTGGCGATCGAATCCGGCGAGGGCGTTCAGACGACGGTCGACCTGGGCAGCCCGGCCGCCCGGGCGATCTGGGTGGTGGGCTAGCCACCACCCTCTAGCCCAGCAACCCCTTGGCGATGTGGGTGACCTGAACCTCGTTGCTGCCGGCGTAGATCATCAATGACTTCGCGTCGCGGGCCAGCTGTTCCACCCGGTACTCGGCCATATAGCCGTTGCCGCCGAACAGCTGAACGGCCTCCATCGCGACGTCGGTGGCCGCCTCCGACGAGTACAGCTTGATCGCCGACGCCTCGGCCAGCGGCAGCGGTTTGCCCGCCTGTTGCCGCTCGATGGTGTGAAACACCATGTTCTGCACGTTCATCCGCGCGATCTCCATTTTGGCCAGCTTGAGCTGGATCAGCTGGAACTGCCCGATGTTCTTGCCCCACAGCGTGCGCGTCTTGGCGTAATCGACGCACAGCCGGTGACATTCGTTGATGATGCCCAGCGCCATCATCGCGATCCCGATCCGCTCGGCGGCGAAATTGTCGCGCGCGCTGTCGCGGCCGTCCCCGCTGGCGTGCTGTTCGCTCTCCCCCAGCAGCCGGTCGCGACCCAGCCGCACGTTGTCGAAGAACAGTTCGCCCGTCGGCGAGGACATCATGCCCATCTTCTTGAACGGCTTGCCCTGCGTCAGGCCCGGCATCCCGGAGTCGAGGACGAAAACCAACACGGGCCGGTTGCGCTTGTCCACGGATGAGCCATCGTCGAGCTTCGCGTAGACCACCAGCACGTCGGCGTAGGGCCCGTTGGTGATGAACGTCTTCTGCCCGTTGAGGATGTAGTCCTCACCGTCGCGTTTGACGTGGGTCTTCATGCCGCCGAACGCATCCGAGCCGGAGTCCGGCTCGGTGATGGCCCACGCGGCGATCTTCTCCAGCGTCATCAGCTCGGGCAGCCAGCGTTCCTTCTGGGCCAGCGTGCCGCGACTCATGATGGTCGTGGCGCCCAAGCCGAGGCTGACCGAGACGGTGCTCAGCAACCCGATGCTTACCCCGGCCAGCTCGGAAACCATCATGGCGACCATCGACGCCTGGGCTGCCATCCCGCCGAAACCGCCTGCGCCGTCCGGCTTTTCATTGTGCGCCTCGCCCGCCTCCTTGGCCCGCTCGCGCTCCAGCATCGATTTGACCGATTCGGCGGCCATCGCGTCGAGACCGAACTGGCTGAAGAGCTTGCGCGCGATCGGATAGGGAGACATCGCGCCGGTCTCCAACTCGTCGAGGTGCGGACGAATTTCTTTATCGATGAACTGACGGACGGCGTCCCGGACCATCAGGTCCGCGTCGGACCACTCGATCATGGCGCTCCCCGGCTGTGGGCCGGTCAGCGTTCGGCGCGCTGGTAAGCGGTGACGACGGCGGCCCCGCCCAGCCCGATGTTGTGTTGCAGTGCGGCGCTGACGTTGTCGACCTGACGCTTGTCGGCGGATCCCCGCAGCTGCCACGTCAGCTCGGCGCACTGCGCCAGCCCGGTCGCGCCCAGCGGATGGCCCTTCGAGATCAGGCCGCCCGACGGGTTGACCACCCAGCGGCCGCCGTAGGTCGTGTCGCCGTTGTCGATCAGCTTGGGTGCCTCACCCGGACCGCACAGCCCCAGCGCCTCGTACAACAGCAGCTCGTTGGCCGAGAAGCAGTCGTGCAGCTCGATCACCTGAAAGTCTTCGGGGCCCAGCCCGGCCTGATCGTAGACCTGTTGCGCCGCTTGGACATTCATGTCGTGGCCGATCAGGTTCTTGGCGGTTCCGTCGAAGGTCGACGCGAAGTCGGTCGTCATGGCCTGACCGACGATCTCGACCGCCTGGCCGGCCAGCCCGTGCTTGTCGACGTAGCTCTCCGAGGCCAGGATTGCCGCGCCCGAACCGTCCGAGGTCGGCGAGCACTGCAGCTTGGTGAGCGGGTCGGAGATCATCCGCGCCGCCAGGATGTCGTCGAGCGTGTAGGACTCTTGGAACTGCGCGTACGGGTTGTTGACGGAGTGCTTGTGGTTCTTGTAGCCGATCTTGGCGAAGTGCTCCGCGGTGGTGCCGTATTGCCTCATGTGCTCGCGGCCGGCGGCGCCGAACATCCACGGCGCGACGGGCATCGCGAACTCGTCGATCTCGGCCATCGCCTTGACGTGCTTGCCCATCGGCGACTCGCGGTCCTGGGCGCCCCCGCTCAGCGCGCCGGGTTGCATCTTCTCGAACCCGAGCGCCATGGCGCAGTCGACGATCCCGCCGCGGATGGCCTGGGCCGCCAGGAAAAGCGCGGTCGAACCGGTCGAGCAGTTGTTGTTGACGTTGACGATGGGAATCCCGGTCATGCCCAGCTCGTAGAGCGCGCGCTGCCCGGACGTCGAGTCGCCGGCGACGTAGCCGACGTAGCCCTGCTGCACCTCGCTGTAGTCGATGCCGGCGTCGGCCAGCGCGTTGGTTCCGGACTCGCGAGCCATGTCCGGGTAGTCCCAGCCCTCCCGGCGTCCCGGTTTCTCGAATTTCGTCATGCCGACGCCGACGACGTAAACCTTGTTGGACATAGCGCGCCCCTTCTTCGACAGGCTTGAGGAGATCCGAGCCCCAGCCTATTCCTCGAGCGTCGCCGGGCGGATCACGACCACCGACTTGGTGCGCGAGCCCTCGTCGCGCAGCAGCGCGATCACCCGGCCGTCGGCGTCGCAGGCCGCGTAGACGCCGTCGATGCCGGCCGGCGAAAGCGGCCGCCCGTTGGCCGTCGCCTCGGCCTCCTCGGCGGTCAGGTCGCGGCGCGCAAACATCAGCAGGCACGCCTCGTCCAGGGTCAAGGACAGGCCGGGCCGCTCGGCCAGTTCGTCGAGCGAGCGGGCCTGCTCCAGCGCGAAGCGCCCGACGCGGGTGCGCCGCAGCGCCGTCAGATGCCCGCCCACGCCGAGCGCGACGCCGACGTCGCGGGCCAGCGCGCGAACGTAGGTTCCCGACGAGCAGTCGACCTCCACGTCGACGTCGACGAACTGACCATCGGATCGAACGTCGGACACCTCGAACCGGTCGATGCGTACCCGCCGGGCCTCGAGTGCGACGGTCCGGCCCTCGCGAACCAGCTGATAGGAGCGCCGGCCGTCCACCTTGATGGCGCTGACCGCCGACGGCACCTGCTCGATGTCGCCGCGCAGGCCGGCGACCGCGGCGGCGATCGCCTCGGTCGTCAGGTGTGCGGCCGAAACACTTTGCAGCACTTCCCCTTCGGCGTCCTCGGTGGACGTGGTCTGGCCGAGCCGGATGGTGGCGGCATACGACTTGGAGGCCGCCGTCAACAGGCCGAGGATCTTGGTGGCCCGGTCGATGCCGATCACCAGCACGCCGGTGGCCATCGGGTCCAGCGTCCCCGCGTGCCCCACCCTGCGGGTGGAGAAGATGCGGCGGCAGCGCCCCACCACGTCGTGACTGGTCATCCCGGCCGGCTTGTCGATGACGACGATGCCCGGACCGCTCGGGCTTGGGCTCATAGCACGATGGCGGTCAGCACCAGTTCCCGCTCGACCGACCACCGGCCCCTCAGCGCGGTCAGCGGTGGGCCATCGAGGGCCTGCCCGTCGATCAGGATCTTGGACACGAACACCCCGGTGGTCCCCCCGTCGGGCGGGTCGAGGTCGAACACGACGTGGGCGTCCTCGAAACCCAACCAGCGCTTGGTCAACGGGAACCAGGCCTTGTACGTTGCTTCCTTGGCGCAGAACAGGATTCGGTCCCAATGCAGGCCCTCAGGCAACGACGCCATCTCGTGTCGCTCCTCGGGCAGGCTGATCGCGTTCAGCACGCCGTCCGGCAACACGTCGTGCGGTTCGGCGTCGATGCCCACGGAGCGCACCGCTTCGGTGCGCCCCACGACCGCACCGCGATAGCCCGTGCAATGGGTGAGGCTGCCCACCACGCCGTCCGGCCAGCAGGGTTCGCCCTTCTCGCCCTTGAGGATCGGCGCCGGCGGCAGGCCGAGCTCGCCCAACGCGATCCGGGCACAGTGCCGGACGGTGATGAACTCGTTGCGCCGCTTGGCCACCGACCTGGCGATCAGCGGCTCCTCTTCGGGCAGCGGGGTGAGGTCGGGCGGATCGGTATATAACTCCGAGTACGCCAGACCGTCCGATCCCGGCAGCACCGAGGAAACCAGCGTGTCCCCCGTCATCGTGATTGCCGCTGCCGCAACCGTTCCCGGAACTGCGCGGCCTGTTGCCGCATCTCGGGGGTGATCTCGAAGTGACCGCCGAAGTCGTTGAGGTATCCCGGCGCGTATTGCGGATCGGGCAACACCTGGCGCAGCCAGCTGTGCGGCTTGCGGCGCCGCCACTCCCGCGGGTAACCCACCGACACTTCCTCGAAGCGGACGTCGTCGTACCAGGTGGTGCGCGGGATGTGCAGGTGACCGTAGACGGAACAGACGGCGTTGTAGCGGCTGTGCCAGTCGGCGGTCTTGGTGGTTCCGCACCACAACGAGAACTCCGGGTAGAACAGCGCGTCGCAGGGCTCCCGGACCAGCGGGAAATGGTTCACCAGAACGGTCGGCGTCATCCAGTCGAGTTGCTCGAGCCGGGCCCGCGTGGCGGCGAGCCGCTCCTGGCACCAGGCCTCACGGGTGGGGTACGGCTCCGACGACAGCAGGAATTCGTCGGTGGCCACCACGTTGCGCTCCCGGGCGATGGTCAAGCCCTCGGCTTTGCTCGTAGCTCCCTCGGGCAAGAAGCTGTAGTCGTAGAGCAGGAACATCGGCACGATCGTTGCCGGGCCGCCGCGCTCGGTCCACACCGGGAAGGGATGCTCGGGCGTGACGATGCCCATTTCGTCGCACATGTTGACCAGGTAGTCGTAGCGGGCCTTGCCGAAGACCTGCACCGGGTCCCGCGTCGTGGTCCACAGCTCGTGATTGCCGGGGACCCAGATCACCTTGGCGAATCGCCGGCGCAGCAGGTCAAGGGCCCAACGGATCTCGTCGGTGCGTTCGGCGACGTCGCCGGCGACGATCAGCCAATCCTCGGGCGAGGACGGGTGCAGCGACTCGGTGACGGGCTTGTTGCCGAGGTGACCGGTGTGCAGATCGGAGACCGCCCACAGCGTCGGCTGCCCCCCATTGGTCGATTCCCGCACCGCATTTTGACCAGCCACGATTAACCAGCCTAATGACCCGCAGTCATGGGCCGGTCGGGGCCAGGCCTTGCTCGCGGCATTAGAACGTGTTCTTGTTTCACTGTGGCCGTGCGGACGCGACTTGTACACTCCCGGCAAGGACCGCCGAGCCGTCAGGGGGTGTCGTGTTCGCCAAGGTGCGTCTGATCGGGGCGGTCGGTGCCCTGGTCGCAGCGGCCGTAGCAGGCACAGTGGGGTGGCATGGCGCCCCGCCGGCGCCGACGGGGCGCGTCGAGCTGCGCTCGACCGCGGCGCCGATGGAAACGACCATGAAGAGCCCGATCGTGGCGACCACCGATCCCCGCCCCTTCGACGCGTGCGAGGACATCCCGTTCGATGCGGTGCAGCGCCTCGGGCTGGCGTTCACACCGCCCGAGCACGAAGACGGCCTGCGCTGCCACTTCGACGCGGGTAACTATCAGCTGGCCGTCGAGCCGATCATCTGGCGCACCTACGAGGAGACGCTGCCCCCCGACGCCGTCGAGACCACCATCGGGGGCCACCGCGCCGCGCAGTACTGGGTGCTCAAGCCGACGTATCACAACAGCTATTGGTATTACTCCTGCATGGTCGTGTTCAAGACCAGCTACGGCGTGCTGCAGCAGGCGCTCTACTACTCGACCGTCTACTCCAATCCCGAGGTGGACTGCATGTCCACCAACCTGCAGCGGGCCAACGACCTCACGCCTTACTACAAGTTCTGAGATCGCTCGGGCCTTAACCTGGGCAGCGTGAGTATCACCTCCACGCGAACCGCCCAGCCCACGCTGCACACCCTGCGACACCTCGGCGGCAAAGCTGTCGGCCGACTGCTGGGCCTGCCGGCGGCGACCACCGATTACACCGTGGAGCGCGTCCGGGTGCCCATGCGCGACGGGGTCAACCTGGTGGCCGATCACTACGCGCCGAGCACCTCCTCCCCCGCCGGCACCCTGCTGGTCCGGGGGCCCTACGGGCGCGCCTTTCCGTTCTCCCTGGTGTTCGGCCGCGCTGTACGCGGCGCGCGGCTACCACGTCTTGCTGCAGAGCGTCCGCGGAACGTTCGGGTCGGGTGGGGATTTCGAGCCGATGGCCAACGAGGCCGCCGACGGCGCCGACACGGTGGCCTGGCTGCGCGAGCAGCCCTGGTTCACCGGCCGCTTCGCCACCATCGGACTGTCGTACCTCGGGTTCACCCAGTGGGCGCTGCTGCAGGATCCCCCGGCGGAGCTGGCCGCGGCCGTCATCACCGTGGGTCCGCACGATTTCAACGCCTCGGTGTGGGGCACCGGCTCGTTCGCGGTCAACGACTTTCTGGGCTGGAGCGACATGATTGCCCACCAGGAGGACCCGGTGCGCGCCCGGTCCGCCCTGCGCCAGCTGCAGAACCGGAACAAGGTCGCACGAGCGGCCCTCGGGCTGCCCGTGGGCGACACGGCCAGGGCGCTGCTCGGTGCCGGCGCGCCGTGGTTCGAGTCGTGGGTCGAGCACACCGACCCCAACGATCCGTTCTGGGACAGGCTGCGCTGCGGCGACGCGCTGGACCGCGTCGACGTGCCCGTGCTGCTGATCGGCGGTTGGCAGGACATCTTCGTCAGGCAGACGCTGCAGCAGTACGGGCATCTGCGCGGGCGGGGAGTCGACGTCGCGCTCACCATGGGCCCCTGGAGGCACACCCAGCTGCTCACCAACGGGCTGAGCGCCGGTGTGCGGGAGTCGCTGGATTGGCTGGGCGCCCACCTGGGTGGTGCGCCCGCGCCGCGGCGGCCCAGCCGGGTCCGCGTTTACGTTACCGGCCAGGGCTGGCGCAACGTGGCCGACTGGCCGCCCGCCACCACGGAACGCGCGCTCTATCTGCGGCCCGGCGGCCACCTGGGTGAGACCGCGCCGACGGACCTCGCGCGGATTGCGCCGGCGACCTTCCACTACGACCCCGCCGACCCGACACCCACCACCGGCGGCCCGCTGATGTCGCCGAACGGCGGTTACCGCGACGACAGCCGGCTCGCGTCGCGCGACGACGTGCTGGCCTTCACCAGCCTCACCCTGGCCCAAGACCTGTGCGTCTACGGCAGCCCGGTCGTCGAGCTGGCGCACGGCGCGGACAATCCCCACGTCGACCTGTTCGTTCGGGTGAGCGAGGTCGACGCCAAAGGGCGGTCGAAGAACGTCAGCGACGGCTACCGGAGGCTGGGGGCCGCCAAGAAGTCGAAGCAACCCGTCCGGATCGAGCTGGACGGCATCGCCCACCGCTTCAGCGCCGGCTCACGCATCCGCGTGCTGATCGCCGGCAGCTGGTTTCCCCGTTACGCGCGCAACCTCGGCACCGACGAGCCGATCTTGACGGGCCGGCAGTCCAAGCCGGCCACCCACACCGTGCGCTACGGGCGCTCCCGGCTGCTGCTGCCCGTCGGCCCGCTCGACCTGTCAGCCAACGGCGCGGCGGACGCGGGCGGCGACCTCGGTTAGCGCGGCGTCCTCACACACCGGCGGCGCCCATCGCGCCCGCACGGGCAGCTCCAGCCAGCTCTTGCAGCCCCCGTACTCGGGCGCCCGGGCGATCTGCACCGGCTCGGCCAGGGGGTGCACCGACACCACCAGCACGGCCAGCTTGTGCTTGGGGCGGAAGTCGAGCCGGTCGGCGCGCACCGACTCGGCGGTCCAGATATGCAGGTCCTCGATCGCCGCGAGGCCGTCGGGCCGGTCAACCGGAACCGCGGCAACGACTTTCGCGGCCACCCGGATCACCAACCGATCGTCGGTGCTGTCGGCGGCGGCCGCTTCCAGCAGATCGCGGTGCTCGGGCCGGACGCGCTCCGCGTGGCTGTGCGCGACCGTCGGGAACAGCAGGAACTCGCGGGCGGCCAGCTCGAATCGCTTCTCCCCGATGCCGCCCTTGCGCAGCAGCACCCGCTGGCGACCGTCCAGCAGGGCATGCACGGCGGCGCTCCACTCCTTGAGCGCGGGCATCGTCGCGGTGAGCGTCATCGCGTCCCGGCCAGCCGGGCGACCACCTCGGGCCGGCACAACGGCGGGACGGTCTTGGGCGGCTGACGCCGCGAGGGCAGCGCCGCCAACAACCGCGTCGTCGTTTCCGTGACCTCGGCAACCGCCGCCTCGAAGGCTTCGGCGTTCGCCGCTGAGGGGCGGGTGACCCCGCTGACCTTGCGCACATACTGGCGGGCCGCCGCCGCGATCTCCTCGGCGGTGGCCGCCGGTTGCAACCCGCGCAGCTCAGTGATGTTCCGGCACATAACCTCCACGATAGGCGCGGCCGTCGACCCTTTACGGTGATCTCATGACCGACGACATCCTGCTGATCGAAACCGACGAGCGGGTGCGCACCCTGACCCTCAACCGGCCGCAGTCCCGCAACGCGCTGTCTTCGGCGCTTCGGGACCGGTTCTTCGGGGCACTGGCCGACGTGGAAACCGACGACCAGGTCGACGTCGTCGTCGTCACCGGCACCGACCCGGTGTTCTGCGCGGGACTCGATCTCAAAGAGTTGGGTGGTCAGGCGGCGCTTCCGGACATCTCCCCGCGGTGGCCACCCATGAGCAAGCCGGTGATCGGTGCTATCAACGGCGCGGCGGTGACCGGCGGGCTGGAGCTGGCCCTGTACTGCGACATCCTGATCGCCTCGGAGAACGCCCGCTTCGCCGACACTCATGCCCGCGTGGGCCTGCTGCCCACCTGGGGGCTGAGCGTGCGGTTACCGCAGAAGGTGGGCGTCGGCCTGGCCCGGCGCATGAGCATGACCGGGGACTACCTGTCCGCCTCCGACGCGCTGCGCGCCGGGCTGGTGACCGAGGTGGTGCCGCACGACCAGCTGTTGGGCGCCGCCCGCCAGGTGGCGGCGTCCATCGTCGGCAACAATCAGGACGCGGTGCGCGCGCTGCTGGCGTCCTATCACCGGATCGACGACTCGCAGACCAGCGCGGGGCTGTGGCTCGAAGCGATGGCGGCCCGCCAGTTCCGGACCAGCGGCGACGACATCGCGGCCAACCGCGAGGCGGTGCTGCAGCGCGGGCGGGCCCAGGTGCATTGATTGGCGGTCGGCCCACGCCGGTCGCGGCCAACCCCTACGATCAGCTGATGCGTGCGGTCGTCGACGTCACCGTGAGGGTGCTCGCGGGTGTTATGACGCTCGCGGCCGCGATCGCGGGGCCCGCACCGCACGCGGCCGCTCAACCGCCGCCGGGATTTCCCAACCTGGACGGTTTCGCGCCCGTCCCGTCGGACGGCTACGTGACCAGCACCGGTCCGGGCACCTCGCCCCGGATCAGTTTCTCCACCCCCTACACCCTGGCGTGCGACTTCTATGGGGGGCCGGCGCCGGCGCCGCAGCCGTCACAGGACATCAAGTGCAAGGGCGACATGCCCGGGATCGACGACGTTCCCGTTCTCGGCGGACGCCCGCACCCGGGCGATTGCCTGGTGGGTTCCGTCGAATTCAAGGGACCCGGCTACCAGTTGAGCCGCATGTCCTACGGCGGATGCGACGGCAACCCCGCCGCCTTGCCGCCGGGCGGCAAGTTGTTGGGCGTGGGCCAGAAGTTGACCCACCTGAACGTCACGTGCGCCGTCGGGGCCGACAACCTCGTTGCGTGCCTGGACACCACCAGCGGAGACCACGGGTTCGTGCTGCAGCGCTCGGGCAGCTGGGCGTTTTAGCCGAGGGCGGCGCGCAGCGACGCCACGGCGTCGTCGATCGGGCCGCTCGTCGAATAGCCGGCGGCCAGCCGGTGGCCGCCCCCGCCGAACGCGGACGCGACCGCCGCCAGATCCACGTCGGCCTTCGCCCGCATCGATACCGACCACCGCTGCGGGTCGACTTCCTTGAACACCGCGGCCACCTCGGCCTGCTGCGTGGTGCGCACGATGTCGACGATGCTTTCGACTTCCTCGGGCCGCGAACTGATCCAATCCTGGTTTCCGACAACGGCATACACCAGACCGCGACCGCCGACCGCGTCGGGCAGCAAGTGCGCCGAGCCCAGCACGCGCGACAGCAGCGGCAGCCAGGTGAAGGGATGGCTATCCATCAGCGTTCGGCTGATCGCGGCATTGTCGACGCCGGCCTCCACCAGCCGGGCCCCCAGTCGAAGGGCGCGGGCGGTGGCCCAGCGGAAGGACCCGGTGTCGGTCGTCAGCCCGGCGTAAATGCAGTGCGCGACGTCCGGGTCTATCGGCTCGTCCCACGCGTCGAGGATGTCGGCAATCATCATCGTGGTCGAATCCGCCGACACGTCAACGAAGTTGGCGGTCCCGAACATGTCGTTGGAGGCGTGGTGGTCGATCACCAGTAACTCCCGGCCGGGACCGGCCAGCTCACTCAACGCGCCCAGCCGCTTGACGCTCGGAACGTCAACGGTGACAACCAAATCGACGTCGCGCCGCATCGCATCGGGGCTGACCAGCAAGTGACAGCCCGGCAGCGAGGCCAACGATTCCGGCAGCGTCGCCGGCTCGGCGAAACTGACCTCGACGCGCTTGCCGCACTTGTCCAGCACCAAAGCCAGCGCCAGCCCGGCGCCGATAGTGTCGGCGTCGGGGTGGACATGGGCGACCACCGCGATAGTCGCTGCGCCGGAAAGCAATTCGACCGCGCCGCGGACGTCGACACGTGCCCCGGCTCCCGCGGCGCGGGACAGCTCAGTCTTCGCGTCGGTCGTCGTCACCGGTGTCCTCAATCACGTCGCTTGGCTCGCTGGCTCGGTATGGATCGGCCTCGCCGGCCGGCTTGGCCCCCGAGCGAACCCGCGCGAGGTCGGCGTCCGCGGCGCGGGCGCGGGCCAGCAACTCTTCCATCCGCTGCACGGTGTCCAACGTGGTGTCACGGGTGAAGGTCAGGGTGGGCGTGAAGCGCACGCCGGTGCCCGCCCCCACCATGGTGCGCAGCACACCTTTGGCTCGTTCCAGTGCGGCCGCGGCCGCGGCGTAGTCCGGCTCGTCGTCCAGGGTGCGGCCCATCACGGTGTAGAACACCGTCGCATCGTGCAGGTCGGCGGTGACCTTCGTGTCGACGATGGTCACCCCGTCCAGCCCGGGATCCTTGATCTCGAATTCGATCGCCGAGGCGACGATCGTGTTGATGCGTTTGGCCAATCGGCGCGCCCGGGCCGGGTCGGCCATCAGGCGCGCTCCTTTTCGACGAGCTCGTAGGACTCGATGATGTCGCCTTCCTTGATGTCGGAGTAGCCCAGCGTCATACCGCACTCGAAGCCCTCGCGGACCTCGGTCACGTCGTCCTTCTCCCGACGCAGCGAGGTGATCGTCAGGTTGTCGGTGACCACGATGTTGTCGCGCAGCAGCCGAGCCTTCGCGTTGCGGCGCACCACGCCCGAGCTGATCATGCAGCCGGCGATGATACCGACCTTCGAGGACCGGAAGATCGCGCGGATCTCGGCCCGACCCAGCTGGTTCTCCTCGTAGATCGGCTTGAGCATGCCGCGCAGGGCCTTCTCGATGTCGTCGATCGCCTGGTAGATCACCGAGTAGTAGCGGATCTCGACGCCTTCGCGGTTGGCCAGCTCGGTCGCTTTCCCTTCGGCGCGCACGTTGAAGCCGATGATCACCGCGTCCGACGCCGAGGCCAGGTTGACGTTGGTTTCGGTGATGCCACCGACGCCGCGGTCGATCACGCGCAACTCCACCTCGTCGTCGACTTCGATGCCCATCAGGGCCTCCTCGAGCGCCTCGACGGTACCGGCGTTGTCGCCCTTGAGGATCAGGTTCAGCTGGCTGGTTTCCTTCAGCGCCGAGTCCAGGTCCTCCAGGCTGATGCGCTTGCGGGACCGCGCCGCCAGCGCGTTGCGCTTGCGGGCGCTGCGCCGGTCGGCGATCTGGCGGGCGATGCGGTCCTCGTCGACGACCAGGAAGTTGTCGCCGGCGCCCGGGACCGACGTGAAGCCGATGACCTGCACCGGCCGCGACGGCAGCGCCTCCTCGACGTCGGCGCCGTGTTCGTCGACCATGCGGCGGACACGACCGTAGGCGTCGCCGGCCACCACGGAATCGCCGACACGCAGCGTGCCGCGCTGCACCAGCACCGTGGCGACCGGGCCGCGGCCGCGGTCGAGGTGCGCCTCGATCGCCACACCCTGGGCCTCCATGTCGGGGTTGGCCCGCAGGTCCAGGGCGGCGTCAGCGGTCAGCAGCACCGCCTCTTCGAGCGACTCGATGTTGGTGCCTTCCTTCGCCGAGATGTCGACGAACATCGTGTCCCCGCCGAAATCTTCTGCGACCAAACCGTATTCGGTGAGCTGGGCCCGGATTTTGGCCGGGTCGGCGCCCTCCTTGTCGATCTTGTTGACCGCCACCACGATCGGCACGTCGGCCGCCTGCGCGTGGTTGATGGCCTCCACGGTCTGCGGCATCACGCCGTCGTCGGCGGCGACCACCAGGATCGCGATGTCGGTGGCCTTCGCGCCACGGGCACGCATGGCGGTGAACGCCTCGTGACCCGGGGTGTCGATGAAGGTGATCAGCCGCTCGTTGCCGTCGAGGTCGACGGAAACCTGGTACGCGCCGATGTGCTGGGTGATGCCACCCGCCTCGGCCTCGCGCACGCTGGCATTTCGGATGGTGTCCAGCAGCCGGGTTTTACCGTGGTCGACGTGACCCATGACGGTCACGACCGGCGGCCGGGTCTGCAGGTCTTCCTCGCCGCCCTCGTCCTCGCCGTAGGTGAGGTCGAAGGATTCCAGCAGCTCGCGGTCCTCGTCCTCCGGGCTGACGACCTGGACGACGTAGTTCATCTCGCTGCCCAGCAGCTCGAGCGTCTCGTCGCCGACCGACTGGGTGGCCGTCACCATCTCGCCGAGGTTGAACAGCGCCTGCACCAGAGCGGCCGGGTTGGCGTTGATCTTGTCGGCGAAGTCGCTCAGCGATGCGCCCCGGGCCAGCCGGATCGTCTCGCCGTTGCCGTGCGGCAACCGCACGCCACCGACGACCGGCGCCTGCATGTTCTCGTACTCGGCGCGTTTTGCCCGCTTCGACTTGCGGCCGCGCCGCGGCGCACCGCCGGGACGGCCGAACGCGCCGGCGGCGCCGCCGCGCTGACCGGGACGGCCACCGCCGCCACCGCCACCGCCACCGGGACGGCCCCGGAAACCGCCGCCACCCCCGGGCGGGGCGCCGACTCCGCCGCCACCGCCGCGGTAGTTACCGCCGCCGCCACCACCGTCACGACCGCCGGGCCCGCCGGGTCGGCCACCGCCGGGTCGCGGGGCACCGGGCCGGGCCGGGCGGCCCTGCCCTGCGGCACCCCCGGGCCGGGGCGGCATGTTGCCGGGCGAAGCGCCGGGGCGCGGCCCGCCGGGCCGGGGCGCCCCGGGACGGGGCACCGGGCGCGGGATCGGCCGGTCGACGGGCTGCGCGGAAGAGAACGGGTTGTTGCCGACGCGCGGGGTGCGGACGCCGGGCTTCGGCGCCGGACCGGGGCGCGGACCCGGCGCCGTGCCGGGGTGGGAGCCAGGCTGGCTGTGGGGCTGGCCGGTCGGCTGCCCGGGAGCGGGCGGAACCGGCTGTCCGGGCGACGGGCGGCCGGGCACCGGGCTGGGGCGCACCGGCGCTTCGGCGGGGGCGGCCGGAGACGCTTGCGCGTCGGCGGTCGTCGTTCCGCCGGCGGGCGCGCCGATCGCTTCGCCGTTGCCGATGGCCTGGTCGAGGGCCTGGTCGAGCGATTTGTCCGGTCCCTTGGCGGGAGCCTTGGCGGCCGCCTTGGCCGCGGTCTTTTGGGGAGCCGGCTTGCCGCCTCCGAAGGATTCGCGCAGTCGACGAGCGACCGGCGCCTCCACCGTTGACGATGCGGACTTTACGAATTCGCCCTGTTCATTCAGTCGGGCGAGAACTTCCTTGCTGGTGACACCGAGTTCCTTAGCCAACTCGTGTACGCGGGCCTTACCTGCCACTACATCTCCTGTCTATGAGGCGACAGTCGTGGGGCCGCGCCTCGGGTTTAGCTATGACGCATTGTCATCGGGACTTCACGGTGTGCTCATGTTCTTTGTTGCCTCTTCTGTTGGTGCCCAGAGGATCGGGTGCGCCTAGAGACTCTAGGTGCTCGACCACCGCGGACATGTCCGGGGAACCGGCGATGCGCAGCGCTCTGGTGAAAGCCCGCCGCCGAATCGCCTGTTGCACGCACTGCGGTACGGGATGCAGCCACGCACCCCGCCCCGGCAGGCTACCCCTGGTGTCAACGATCACGGCATATTCGCCGTTCCCGTCCGACACAGCCACTACGCGAAGCAGTTCGACGGCCAACTCTCGCTTCCGGCACCCGACGCACGTCCGGACTGGTCCGTCCACACGTCTGTGCGCCCATCTGGGTTCGGGGGCCGAAGGCTCACGCTGGATCACGGCTCAGTCTAGCGTCACTTATTCGATGGTCAGAACCGCCCGAGGGTACGGGCCGCTCTCCGGGGTGGCGGCGCCGCCCGGCGCGGTTAGCCCGCTAGCGGTCGTGCGCCATCCCGTGGGTGGCACCGTGCTCGGGTGGCCCTCCGAATGCGCCTCGGATCCACCCGGCGTATCGCCGCGGATGTCGATGCGCCACCCGGTGAGCCGGGCGGCCAACCGCGCGTTCTGGCCCTCCTTGCCGATGGCCAGGGACAGCTGGAAATCGGGCACCACCACGCGGGCGGCCCGGGCGTTCTGGTCGATGATCGACACGGAGACCACCTTGGCCGGCGACAACGCGTTGGCGACGAAGCGGGCCGGGTCTTCGTCGTAGTCGATGATGTCGATCTTCTCCCCGGAGAGCTCGCTCATCACGTTGCGGACCCGCTGGCCCATCGGGCCGATGCAGGCCCCTTTGGCGTTCAGGCCGGGAACGTTGGATTTCACCGCGATCTTCGAGCGATGGCCGGCCTCCCGGGCCACCGCCACGATCTCGACCGACCCGTCGGCGATCTCGGGGACTTCCAGGGAGAACAGCTTGCGCACCAGGTTGGGATGGGTCCGGGACAGCGTGATCAGCGGCTCCCGGGAGCCGCGGGTCACGCCGATCACGTAGCAACGCACCCGGTTGCCGTGCTCGTAGCTTTCGCCGGGAACCTGTTCGGCGGCCGGGATCACGCCCTCGGAGGCTTTGGTCTCGGTGCCCATCCGGACCACGACCAGACCGCGAGCGTTGGCGCGGCTGTCACGCTGAATGACGCCCGCGACGATCTCGCCCTCGCGGGTGGAGAACTCGCCGTAGGTGCGCTCGTTTTCCGCGTCCCGGAACCGCTGCAGCATGACCTGACGTGCGGTGGTCGCGGCGATGCGGCCGAAACCCTCGGGAGTGTCGTCCCATTCACTGATGACGTTGCCGTCCTCATCGGTCTCGCGGGCGATCACCCGAACGACACCGGTCTTGCGGTCGATCTCGATGCGCGCGTCGGTCTGGTGACCCTGGGTGTGCCGGTAGGCGGTCAGCAACGCGGACTTGATCGTCTCGAGCAGTTCGTTGACCGAGATACCCCGATCCACCTCGATCGCGTGCAGCGCGGCCATGTCGATGTTCATGCTCCGGCCTCCGTCCTGTCGGCCTGGCCCACAGTCGCCAGTTCCAGCTCCGCTCTGGGCCGGGGGCGAAAACTCCACCTGGACAACCGCTTTGGCGATATCGGCGAGCGGGATCTCGCGCACCGGTCAGTCCCGGCCGTCGCGGACCACCAGCGCGACGGCGTCATCGTGCGTCTCGCCGACGCGACCGGTCAGCTGCGAACCATCCGAGAGCGATGATTTCGACCTTGCGGCCGCGGGCGCGGCGGAAGTGCTTTTCACTGGTCAGCGGGCGGTCCACACCCGGCGAACTGACCTCGAGCACGTAGCGGTCCCGGACGTCGTCGAGGCCGTCCAGCAAAGCCGACGCCGAGCGCGACAGCGTCGCTATGGTGTCCAGGTCGAGGGCTTTGTCACCGTCGGCGATCACCATGATCCGCGGCGGGCGCGTCCGGGCGTCGATGACCACGTCTTCGATCTCATATCCCGCGCGCGCGAACTCATCCACCGAGTAGCTCGATCACCTGCGTCTGCGAAGGTAGCCCGGTGGTCACGGCGAGCTCCTCATCTTGAGTTGTCCGGTCATCTGGAGGGTGTCGCCGCCCACGTTGGCTGCGGGCGGCTCCAGTGTCCTGGCGGAACGCGAAGCCTGCCGTTCCGCGAGAGCCAGCTATCAACGATACGCCAGGAATCGCGTCTGACGGCCGGATCGCGTCCTGGCTTCGTCCCCACCTCGGCACCGATGGCAGGATGTGTTTGTGTCTAGCGCAGATCCCGTCGTCAACCGGCGGGGTGTGCTCGCCGGCGGCGCGGCTCTGGCTGCACTCGGGGTGGTGACCTCCGCCTGCGGCGAGTCCCCGCCCAAGCCTCCGCCCGTCGAAGAACTGCTGGGGCCGTTGGACCAGGCCCGCAAGGACAGCGCGCTGGCCGGCGCCGCGGCGGCCGCCGTCGGCAATCCGCCGCAGATCGCTGCCGCGCTGACGGTGGTCGCGAGTCAACGCGCCGCCCATGCCCGCGCCTTGTCCACGGAGATCTCGCGGGTTGCCGGCAAGATCACCGCTTCTTCGACAAGCGAGACGACGGGCCCCAGCCCCAGCCCAAGCCCGGCCGAACCGGGGCCCCCGCCGCCTCCGCCGCCGGTGTCCGACGTGATCAACGCGCTGCGAGCCTCGGCGGACAGCGCCAGCCGCCTGGTGGCGGGTGAATCGGGCTACCGGGCGGGGTTGCTCGCCTCGATCATCGCGTCCTGCACGGCGTCGTACACGGTCGCCCTGGTGCCCGGGGGCCCCTCGATATGAGCTCCGGCAAGGACGCCGACAACGCGGCGTTGTGCGACGCGCTGGCCATCGAACACTCGACGATCTACGGCTACGGCATCGTCTCGGCGCTGTCGCCGCCGAGCGTCAACGGCCTGGTGGTGGACGCCCTGGCCCAGCACCGCCAACGCCGCGACGACGTGATCGCGATGTTGACCGCCCGCAAGGTCACCGCGCCGGTCGCCGCCCCCGGCTACCAGTTGCCCCTGCTGGTGGGCAGCGCCGCGGATGCGGCGCGCCTGGCCGCGCGGATGGAGAACGATGGCGCGTCGGCCTGGCGCGTGGTGATCGAGCACGCCGAGACGGCCGACGACCGTGCGTTCGCCGCGACGGCACTGACGCAAAGCGCGGTGATGGCCGCCCGGTGGAATCGCGTGCTGGGCGCCTGGCCCATCACGACGAGTTTCCCGGGCGGAAACGACTAGCGCCGCAAAGCCTTTCGTCGCTATTCGGCCAGGGCGGCCGCGACGTCGGTGGCGAGCGACGGCCCGGTGGCCAGCTCGCGCGTCTGTCCGCTGAAGCGGTCACGCAGCTCGACCACACCGTTGCCCCAGCCGCGGCCCACCACCAAAATCCATGGCACGCCCAGCAACTCGGCGTCCTTGAACTTGACCCCCGGGGATGCCTGACGGTCGTCGAGCAGCACCTCGACACCCAACCGGTCCAGGTCGGCGGCCAGCGTGGTGGCTCCGGTGCGGGCGTCCGCGTCCTTGTTGGCGATCACCAGGTGGACGTCGAACGGCGCGATCGCCGACGGCCAGCGCAGGCCCAGCTCGTCGTGGTGCTGCTCGGCGATCACGGCCACCATCCGCGACACACCCAGCCCGTAGGATCCCATGGTCAGCCGCACCGGCTTGCCGTCCTCACCGAGCACGTCGGCGGTGAAGGCGTCGGTGTATTTGCGGCCGAGCTGGAAGATGTGCGCGACCTCGATACCCCGCGCCGACACCAGCGGGCCGGCGCCGTCGGGAGACGGATCGCCGTCGCGCACCTCGGCGGCCTCGATGGTGCCGTCGGCGGTGAAATCCCGACCGGCCACCAGGCCGACGACGTGCCGGCCGGGCTCGTCCGCCCCGGTGATCCAGCTGGTGCCGTCCACCACCCGCGGGTCGATGAGATAGCGAACACCATTGTCTTGCAACGCTTTCGGCCCGATATAGCCCTTCACCAAGAATGGGTACTTAGCGAAGTCGGTGTCGTCGAGCAACGCATAGTCGGCCGGTTCCAGCGCCGCGCCCAGCCTCTTGTCGTCGACCTCGCGGTCACCCGGTAGCCCGATGGCCAGCAGCTCCCACTCCCCGCCGGGCTGGCGCACCTTGAGCAGCACGTTCTTCAGCGTGTCGGCCGCGGTGACGGTGCGGCCGAGGTCCGCCGTGTTGGCCCAGTCCACCAGGGTGGCGATGGTCGGGGTATCACCGGTGTCGTGGATCACCGCCTCGGGCAGCCCGGCCACGACTTCTGCGGGCTTGGCCTCCGGGCGGGCGGTGACGACGGCCTCGACGTTGGCCGCATACCCGGACTCCAGGCAGCGCACGAAAGTGTCTTCGCCGACCGGGCTCTCGGCCAAGAACTCCTCGGAGGCGCTGCCGCCCATCGCTCCCGACACCGCGGACACGATGACGTAGCGCACCTTCAGCCGATCGAAGATGCGTTGGTAGGCCTCCCGATGCGCGTGGTAGGCGGCCTTGAGTCCGGCGTCGTCGATGTCGAAGGAGTAGGAGTCTTTCATCAGGAACTCGCGCACCCGCAGGATCCCCGCGCGCGGCCGCGCCTCGTCGCGATATTTGTTCTGGATCTGGTAGAGCAGCACCGGAAAGTCTTTGTAGGAGCTGTATTCACCCTTGACGGTCAGCGTGAACAGCTCTTCGTGCGTGGGCCCCAGCAGGTAGTCGTTGCCGCGGCGGTCCTTGAGCCGGAACACGCCGTCGCCGTACTCGGTCCACCGGTTCGTCGTCTCGTACGGCGCGCGTGGCAGCAGGGCGGGGAACAGAATCTCCTGCCCGCCGATCGCGTTCATCTCCTCGCGGACGATGCGTTCGATCCGGCGCAGCACCCGCAACCCGAGCGGCAGCCAGGTGTACAGGCCCGGCGCGACGGGCCGGATGTAGCCGGCCCGGATCAGAAGTTTGTGGCTGGGCACTTCGGCGTCAGCGGGATCATCACGCAACGTGCGCAAGAACAGCTGGGACATCCGGGTGATCACAGCGGGCCAGCCTAGCTTGTCGGGGGCTCATCGATGCCAGGCACGTAGCGCTCGAGCGACGACGCGCGCTGGGCCATGCACGGCTCCACGGATTCGATATCGCAGGCGCTATCAAGCCGGGCGCAAAGACATTGGAACTGATTGGAACTGGCCGCCATCGGCGACCCGCGGCCTACAGCTCGCCGGCGTCGATCGCTTCCTTGACCTCTTGCGCGTGGGCCACCTGGTCGGGGGTGTAGCCGATGAACAGCGCCGCACCGCCGACGAGGACGGCCACCCCGGCCACCCACAGCAGGCCGTAGGTGTAGCCGTGGTCGAGCGCCTGCAACTGGGCGTCGTTCATGAACTTCACCGGGCCGGTGGTGCCGCCCAGGTACAGCGTGCGCGAGGTGATCACGGCCTGGATGACGGCCAGCACCAGCGGGCCACCGAGGCTTTGCAGCATCAGCGCGATCGCCGACACCGGACCGATCCGGTCGAAGCCGACGCCCGCGATCGCCGACAGCGTCAGCGGGACGACGGCCATGCCGATGCCGATGCCGCCGATCACGATGGGCAGCACCAGGTTCGGAAAGTAGGGAACGCCACGGTGCATGAACGCCCAGCCGTAGATCATCGCCCAGAAAAGCAGAATTCCGCCGCCGATGGTCAGCACCCGCGGCGAAAACCGGGACACCAGCTGCGAAGACGCGGCGAGGCCGACACCCATCGCGATGACGAACGGGATGAACCCGACACCCGCGCGCAGCGCGCTGTAGCCCAGGATGTCCTGCACGTACAGGCCGATGGACACCGTCAGACTGAACATGAGCCCGCCGGCCAGGAAGATGGCGACGAACGTGACCAGGCGGTTGCGGTCACGGAACAAGTCGAACGGCACCACGGGATTCTCGGCGGTGCGCTCCACGATGGCGAAGGCAATGGCGGCCGCCGCGGCCACCACACCCGAGCCGATGGTGGTGATCGAAACCCAGCCCTTTTCCGGCCCCATCGAGAAGGCGAAAACGGCGGCGGTGCACGCCAGCGTGGCCAGCATGGCCCCCGTTGCGTCGAGCTTCATCCGCTCCCTATTGGTCTCGCGCAGCGCGGTGCGGGCCAGGTAGATCATCACCAGCCCGATCGGCACGTTCACCAGGAAAGCCAGCCGCCACGACACCTCGGTCAGCGCCCCGCCGACCACCAGGCCCATCACCGAGCCGACCGCCGTCATGGCGGCGAACACGGCCGTCGCGAAGTTACGGGCCGGCCCCTTGGGGAAGGTGGTGGCGACCAGCGCCAGGCCGGTCGGCGAAGCGATTGCGGACCCCACGCCCTGCGAGAGCCGCGCGATGACCAAGGTCACCTCGTCCCAGGCGACCGCGCACAGCACCGAGGAGATGGTGAACAGCGCGACACCGACGATGAAGGTGCGTTTGCGCCCGATGGTGTCGCCGAGACGGCCGCCCAGCAGCATCAGCCCCCCGAAGGTGAGCACATAAGCGGTGATCACCCAGCTGCGGCCGGCGTCGGACAGGCTCAGCTCGTTCTGGATCTTGGGAAGCGCGACGATGGCGACGGTGCTGTCCATGGTCGCGAGCAGCTGCATACCACCGATGGCGATCACGGCCGCGATGAAGCGGCGGGAAGGCAGCCAGGCCGGGTAATACTTGCTGACGCGTGTGGAGGCGGTCTCCGCCGGGCGCGTGGAGCGCACCGGGGCCGGACGATCGGGGCGCGCGGATGTCCAGTTTTGGACCGCGCGCTCACTGTCGTTGAGAGCCGTCATAAAGGGTTACCTTACAGTAATCTTAAGATCCGTTTAAAGCCCGAACGCGGCCACCGGCCCGATCACGATGATCGCGGGAGGTCGGATGCCTTCGGCCCGGATCTTTTCGGGCGTGTCGGCGAGAGTGGCCCGCAAAGTTTGCTGAGCCACCGTCGTCCCATGCTGAACCACGAGTACCGGCGTATCCGCAGGTCGGCCGCCCTTTATGAGAGCATCGGCGAAAAGTTCGATGCGCTCGACGGCCATCAGCAGAACGATGGTGCCTGACAACGCGGCCAGCGCATTCCAATTCACTAACGATTCGGGATGATCGGGCGCCAGATGTCCGCTGACCACGACGAATTCGTGATTTATGGCCCGATGTGTGACCGGAACGCCGGCCAGAGCGGGCACGCCTATGGCACTGGTCACACCCGGCACCACGGTGACCGGAATCCCGGCTTCGACGCACGCCAAAACCTCTTCGTAGCCGCGGGCGAAGACGAACGGGTCCCCGCCCTTGAGGCGGACGACGAACTTTCCGGACCTCGCGCGGTCGATCATGACGTCGTTGATCGCGTCCTGGGCCATCGCCCGCCCGTAGGGGATCTTGGCGGCGTCGATGACCTCCACGTGTGGCGGCAGCTCGGCCAGCAGTTCCGGCGGCGCGAGGCGGTCGGCGACCACGACGTCGGCGTGGGCCAGCAGCCGGCGCCCGCGCACCGTGATCAGTTCGGGGTCGCCGGGGCCGCCGCCGACGAGTGCCACCCCGCCGCGCACGACGTCGGAACTCACCGCGCTGTCCAGGGTGATGACCCCGGTCTGCAACGCCTCCCGGATGGCCGAGCGGATCGCCGCGGACCGGCGGTGCTCGCCGCCGGCCAGCACCCCGACCGATAACCCCTCGTAGCTGAAGGACGCCGGGGTCACCGCGGTCCCTTCCACGGCGACGTCGGCGCGGACGCAGAAGAGGTGGCGGCGTTCGGCCTCCGCAACCACCGCCGCGTTCACTTCGGGGTCGTCGGTGGCCGCGATCGCGTACCAGGCTCCGTCGAGGTCACCGTCGCGGTATTCGCGCAGGGACAACGTGATTCCGCTCATCGCCTCGACCGACCTGGTGGCGCTGCGGGAGATGACGTGGACGTCCGCGCCGCTGGCGATGAGCAAGGGCAGCCGGCGCTGGGCGACCGTGCCGCCGCCGACCACGACGACCTTCTTGCCGGTCAGCCGCAGTCCGGCCAGGTAGGCGTTCTCGGTCACCCGGCAAGCCTAGTCAACGGGCGCGTTGGCGCCGCGGGCGTAACGCCGTGGCGTTACGGTCGCCGACGCATCGCGGCGGCGTGCGCGACGAACCGCGCGACCGCGGCCGGCGCCGCGGCCGGATGGGTATGCAGGTACGAGGCGTGCACGCCGGCGTGCACGGCGCCGTCTCGCACCGCGGCTCTCTCACTGTCGGCGCCGTTGCCCCGATAGACCCACGCGGGCTGGTAGCTATCGCTGAAAGTGACTGCGGTTCGGTGAAATTCATGTCCCACCGCCCGTTGCCCGGCTGAATACAAGGGCGAATCGGCCACGGCGACGGCGTCGCGATAGGCCAGCGTCAGATGCGGGGTGAACCGCGCCGACGCGGCCAGCACTCCGCACATCGGGTAGCCGTCGAGTTCGGTGGCCAGGTAGATGAGGCCGGCGCATTCGGCGTGTATCGGCGCGCCGGCGGCGGCCAGCTCGTTGATCTGCCGGCGCACGGCGTCGTTGGCCGAGAGCTCCGCGGTGAACTGTTCCGGAAAGCCGCCGGGCAGCAGCACCGCGTCCGTGCCGTCCGGCAACGGGTCAGCCAGCGGGTCGAATTCGACCACATCGGCGCCGGCGGCCTGAAGCAACTCGGCATGCTCGGCGTAGGCGAAGCTGAACGCCTTCCCCGCCGCCATCGCCACGGTGGCCCGCCCGCCGGGTGTCTCCCCCACCGCCGTCGCCGGGTCCCATGCCGGGCCGGCCCGGCTTGCGGCGACCGCCGCCACGGCAGCCAGGTCGACGTGAGCAGCAACCAGGTCGGTCATCGCCTCGACCGCGAGCCGCGCCCGCCGCCCGTACTCCACCGCGGTGACGAGGCCCAAATACCGTGTCGGGAGCTCTAATTCGGCGGTACGCGGAATGGCTCCCAGCACCGCGACGCCCGCCTGCTCGCAGGCCTGCCGCAGCACGTGTTCGTGCCGGGCCGAACCGACCCGGTTGAGGATCACGCCGCGGACCCGGGTCGCGGCGTCGAACGTCGAAAAGCCGTGCAGCAGCGCGGCGATGCTGTGGCTTTGGCCGCGCGCGTCGACCACCAGGATCACGGGCGCACCCAACAGGCCGGCCACGTGGGCGGTGGAGCCCTCGGCGGGGCCGGTCGCGGCGGGCCCGATCCGCCCGTCGAAGAGCCCCATCACCCCTTCGATCACCGCGAGGTCCGCGCCGCCGGCGCCGTGGGCGTACAGCGGGCCCACGAGATTCTCGCCGACCAGCACCGGGTCGAGGTTGCGGCCGGGACGCCCGGCGGCCAGGCCGTGATAACCGGGGTCGATGAAGTCCGGGCCGACCTTGAACGGCGCCACGGTATGACCCGCGCGCCGCAGCGCGCCGATCAAACCCGTTGCGACGGTCGTCTTTCCGCTGCCCGACGCCGGCGCGGCGACGACGACCGCGGGGACACTCACCACTCGATGCCCTTCTGCCCCTTGCGGCCCGCGTCCATGGGGTGCTTGACCTTGGTCATCTCGGTGACGAGATCGGCGGCTTCGATCAACCGCTGCGGGGCATCGCGCCCGGTGATGACCACGTGCTGATGGCCGGGCCGCGCCAGCAGGACGTCCACCACCTCGTCGACGTCCACCCATCCCCATTTCAGCGGGTAGGTGAACTCGTCCAGCACATAGAAGTCGTGGCGCTGCTCGGCCAGCCGGCGCGAAATCTCCGCCCACCCATCGGCCGCGGCCGCCGCATGATCGGGTTCGCTGCCCGCCTTCCGCGACCAGGACCAGCCCGCGCCCATCTTGTGCCATTCGACGGGCCCACCGATGTCGTGCTGCTGGTGCACCTGGCCGAGTTGAGCGAAGGCGGTCTCCTCGCCCACCTTCCATTTGGCGCTCTTGACGAACTGGAACACCGCGATGGAGAGCCCGACGTTCCAGGCCCGCAACGCCATTCCGAATGCCGCTGTCGACTTCCCCTTGCCGGGGCCGGTGTGTACCGCCAGCACCGGGGTGTTGCGCCGGGCCTTGGTGCTCAGTCCGTCATCGGGCACCTGAAGTGGGCGGCCTTGTGGCATAAGCGGTTACCTTTCTCAGGCCGCGTTGCGCACGGCGCGCGTCAGAGAGTCCGCGTGCAACTGCTCCAGCCGCACGGCCGGCGCACGGAGGTGGCGGGCCAGTTGCTCGGCCAACCCCAGCCGCACATAAGACGTTTCGCAGTCCACGACCACCGCGGCGGCGCCCTCGGCCACCAACCGGGCGGCCGCGGCCCGGCTGCGGCCCAACGGGTCGGGCCCCGCGGTGGCCCGGCCGTCGGTGAGCACCACCACCAGGGAACGTCGGGCCCGATCGCGCGCCTTCTCCCGAACGATCAGCTCACGCGCGGCGAGCAGGCCTTCGGCCAGCGGCGTCTTGCCGCCGGTGTCGAATCGAGCCAGTCGCCGGCCGGCGATGTGCGCCGACGAAGTCGGCGGCAGCAACAGCCGCGCCTCCTGCTGGCGGAACGTGATCACGGCAACCTTGTCGCGGCGCTGGTAGGCGTCGCGCAGCAGCGACAACGTCGCGCCGCTCACCGCGGCCATGCGGTCGCGCGCCGCCATCGAGCCCGACGCGTCCACGACGAAGATGACCAGGTTGCCTTCGCGTCCCTCGCGGATCGCCCGTCGCACGTCGTCCGGCTCCGGCCGCAACGGCCCCGCCCCGGCGCGCTCGGCGGCCGACAACAGGGTGGCGAACAGGTGCAGGCCGTGCGCGCCGGAACTCGTGTCGTTGCCGTCGGCGGCCGCGATCACGCTCCCGGTGGCGTTGCGGGCCCGCGACCGCCGCCCCGGCGCGCCCGCGCCGACTCCGGGCACCTTCAGCGCTCGGGCGCGGAAGGTCTTCGACGGCGGCGCGCTGGGTTTGGGCTGGTGCGGCCGGGTGGGACTCGCAGTCGAATTGCTCTGCGGCAGCTCATGTTCGCCGTTGGCCGGTTGACCGCCACCCGGCGGGTCGGGCTCCGGCTCGTGTTCGTCGTCGCCGGCTTGCGCCAGCGCCTCATCGAGCTGGTCGCGGTCGATGCCCGGGTCGTCGAACGGGTCGCGGCGGCGCCGATGCGGCAGCGCCAGCTCGGCGGCCACCCGGACGTCTTGCTCCTCGACGGACCCGGCCCCACGCCAGGCGGCGTGCGCGGCGGCGGTGCGGGCCACCACCAGATCGGCCCGCATCCCGTCGACGTCGAACGCCGCGCACACCGCCGCGATGCGCCGTAATTCGTTGTCCGGCAACACCACCCCGCCGACGAGCGCCCGCGCGTCGGCGATCCGCCGGGCCAGCTCGGCCTCGGCGTCGGCGTAGCGCTCGACGAACGCGTCCGGGTCGGCCTCGTAGGCCATGCGCTGCCGGACGACCTCCATCCGCACGTCGACATCACGCGACGCGTGCACGTCGACGGTCAGACCGAACCGGTCCAGCAGTTGCGGACGCAGTTCGCCCTCCTCCGGATTCATGGTGCCGATCAGCACGAACCGGGCCTCGTGGGAATGCGAGATGCCGTCGCGTTCGATGTGCACCCGGCCCATCGCCGCGGCGTCGAGCAGCACGTCCACCAGATGGTCGTGCAGCAGGTTGACCTCGTCGACGTAGAGCACGCCGCCATGCGCGCGAGCCAACAGCCCCGGCGAGAACGCGTGCTCGCCGTCGCGCAGCACCCGCTGCAGGTCCAGCGAGCCGATCACCCGATCTTCGGTTGCGCCGAGCGGCATTTCGACGAGGCCGGCCCCCGAACCGGCGCCGTCCCCGCCGGTAGCGGCGGACAGCAACGCCGCGAGGCCACGCACGGCCGTCGACTTGGCCGTGCCCTTCTCGCCCCGGATGAGCGCGCCGCCGATCTCCGGGCGCACGGCGCACAACAGCAGTGCCAGACGCAGCTGGTCGTGCCCGACGATCGCGCTGAACGGATACGGCTTCACGGTAGCTCCGTCAGGCCGGAGCCCGGCCGTAGCATCGGCACGTGCGGAATGCCGTCGTCGACGAAATCCTCACCGGCGCGGACGAACCCGTGCTGGGCGTACATGTCGGCCAGATAGGTCTGCGCGTCGATCCGGCACGGGTAGTCGCCCACCTCGGCCAGGGCGGCGCGCAGCAGCCGGGTGGTGTGGCCCTGCCCGCGCGCGCTGCGTTTGGTGCACAACCGGCCGATCCGGAACGTCTTGCGGCCGCCGGCGTGCTCCTCCATCAACCGCAACGTGCAGATCACCTCGCCTTCGGGCGACTCCAGCCAGAAGTGCCGGGTTTCGGCGAGCAGGTCGCGCCCGTCCAGCTCCGGGTACGGGCAGGCCTGCTCCACCACGAACACCTCCACCCGCAACTTGAGCAGCTCGTAAAGGGTCTGGGCACCAAGGTCTTTGGCCCAGGACCGGCGCAACGCTTCACTCATGACCGAACCCCCGAATCGGACTTCAACTGCAGCACTTCGGTACCCCAGGACCACACCTCGTGGTACAGCGCCGGCTCACGGGACAGCTCCACCCCCAGTGACGGCACCATCTCTTTGAGCGCGGGCAGCCAGGAGCGATAGCGGCCGGCGAAGCACCGCTGCAACACCTCGAGCATGGCCGCCACGGCCGTCGATGCCCCCGGGGAGCCTCCCAGCAGCCCGGCGATGCTGCCGTCGGCAGCGGCCAGCACGGTGGTGCTGAAGTCCAGCACGCCTCCCTTGCGTCTATCCCGCCGAATCACCTGCACGCGCTGACCGGCCACGATCAGCTCCCAATCGGAATCCGCTGCGCTGGGCGCGAATTCGCGCAGCGCGTGGATTCGCGCCGGTTCGGACAGCCGCAGCTGGCCGATCAGGTAGTTGACCAGCGTCAGCTGGGTGAGGCCGGCGCCGAGCATGGACAGCGCGTTGTCCGGTTTCACCGAGCGGGGCAGGTCGCTGAGGTGGCCGTGTTTCAAGAACTTCGGTGACCAGCCGGCGTACGGCCCGAACACCAGCCACGACTTGCCGTTGACGAACCGGAGGTCCAGGTGCAGCGCGCCGAGCGGCGGGGCTCCCGGCGCCGGAACCCCGTACACCTTGGCCCGGTGCGCGGCGGTGAGCGCCGGGTTGTCGGTGCGCAGGAACCGGCCGCCGATGGGGAATCCGGCGAAGCCCCTGACCTCCTTGATGCCGGACTTCTGCAACAACGGCAGCGCGTCACCGCCGGCCCCGACGAAGACGAATTTGGTGTTCAGCCGGTGCTTTTCGCCGGTGCGGCGATTGCGGAGCAGCAGCGTCCAGGTGCCGTCCGGTTGCCGGGCCAGATTGCGGACCTCGTGGCCGAACAGCGCGGTGGCGCCGCCCTGCACGCAGAAGCCGATGAGCTGCCGGGCCAGCGCACCGAAGTCGACGTCGGTGCCGTGGGGGGCCCAGTTGAGCGCGGTCGGCTCGGAGAAGTCGCGCTTGGCGGCCATGAACGGCAGCCGGCGGGCGAACTCTTGCGCGTCGTCGATGAATTCGGTGCCGGCGAACAGCGGGTTGGGAGCCAGGGCCTGCTGCCGCCGGCGCAGAAACTCGACGCGCTGCGCCCCGCGCACGAAACTCACGTGCGGGAGCGGGTTGAGGAAGCCGGTATCGGTCAAGATCCCGTTCTCGACCGCGTAGGCCCAGAATTGCCGGGTCACCTGGAACTGCTCGTTGATGCGCACCGCTTTGGTGATGTCGATCGAGCCGTCGGGGTTTTGCGGGGTGTAGTTGAGCTCGCACAGCGCGGAGTGCCCGGTACCGGCGTTGTTCCACGGACTGCTGCTTTCCGCGGCGACGGCGTCCAGCCGTTCGACAATGGTCATCGACCAGTCGGGCTGCAGCCGCCGTAGCAACGCACCCAGCGTGGCGCTCATGATGCCCGCGCCCACCAGCACGACGTCCGTCCGTGCGGTTCGGGCTAGCGATGACACCTGCTCCTTGGTCCTTCCCTCGACTGTGCCGATCCCCAGGCTATCCCGAGGCAAACAGGGCGCGAACGGCATGCGCCTCCCCACGGCCAGCAAAACCTCTAAGCTGGCCTCGTGACTGGCTGGGTGCCCGACGTCCTGCCCGGTTATTGGCAGCGCACCATCCCCCTCGGGCTCGATCCGGTCGGCGAGGGTGAGATCGTCGCGACGCTGATCCGGCGCGGCGAGCCCACCGGACCGTCCGGGCCCTCGGGGGAAGGGCACGCCGTGCTGGCCGTGCACGGCTACACCGACTACTTCTTCAACACCGCGCTGGCCGATCACTTCGCCGATCGCGGGTTCACCTTCTACGCGCTGGACCTACAGAAATGCGGCCGGTCGCGCCGCGACGGCCAGACGCCGCACTTCATCACCAACCTCGACGACTATCACGCCGAACTGCAACACGCCCTGGCGGCCATCGGTGACCAGGACCGGCCCGCCAAGGTCCTGGTGTACGGCCATTCCTCCGGTGGGCTCATCGTGTCGTTATGGCTGGACAGGCTTCGCCGGCGCAATGCCGCAGCCCACGCCGGCATCGGGGGTTTGGTGCTCAACAGCCCGTTCCTGGACCTGCACGGCCCTGCGGTCCTGCGCCTATCGGCGACCTCGGCGCTGATCGCCGGCCTGTCCCGGGTGCGGTCCAGGGGGGTGGTCCGGGCGCCCACCGAGGGCGGTTACGGCACCACCCTGCACCGCGACTACCACGGCGAGTTCGACTACGACCTGCAGTGGAAGCCGGTGGGCGGCTTCCCCATCACGTTCGGCTGGCTGAACGCCGTCCGCCGCGGCCACGCCCGGCTGCACCGCGGGCTCGACGTTGGGGTGCCGAACCTGATCTTGCGTTCGGATCACACGGTGCGAGAAACCAGCGACGCGGCGTCCATGCAGTGCGGCGACGCGGTTCTCGACGTCACCCAGATCGCCAGGCGGGCCGGCTGCATCGGGAATCGCAGCACCATCGTTCCGATCGATGACGCCAAACACGACGTGTTCCTGTCGCTGCCGCAGCCGCGGCAGGCGGCCTATCGCCAACTGGACCTCTGGCTGGATGACTACCTCGACACCCATCGCACCGACGCCTCGCCCTCTTCGAGGAAGGTCTGAAGAGGTGGAGACGTACGACATAGCGATCATCGGAACCGGTTCGGGCAACAGCCTTCTCAACGATCGCTTCGCCGGCAAGCGGACGGCACTGTGCGAGCGGGGCACGTTCGGCGGCACCTGCCTCAACGTCGGTTGCATCCCGACCAAGATGTTCGTCTACGCCGCCGAAGTCGCCACCACGATCCGGGATGCGGCGCGCTACGGCGTCGACGCGCACATCGACCGGGTGCGCTGGGACGACATCGTCTCGCGCATCTTCGGGCGGATCGACCCGATCTCGATCAGCGGCGAAGAGTACCGCCGCGCGTCGCCCAACGTCGACTTGTACAGCCAGCACACCCGGTTCGGGCCGGTTCAGCCCGACGGCCGCTACCTGTTGCGCACCGACGCCGGTGACGAATTCACCGCCGATCAGGTGGTGATCGCGGCGGGGTCGCGGCCGGTGATCCCACCCGCGATCCTGGACTGCGGGGTCGACTATCACACCAGCGACACGATCATGCGGATCCCCGAGTTGCCCGAGCACCTCGTGATCGTCGGAAGTGGCTTCGTGGCAGCCGAATTCGCCCACGTCTTCTCCGCGCTCGGCGTGCGGGTGACGCTGGTGATCCGGGGCGGCTCGCTGCTGCGGCACTGCGACGACACCCTTTGCAAACGCTTCACCCGCATCGCCGCGGCCAAATGGGAGCTGCGCACGCACCGCAACGTCGTGGGCGGCACCAACAACGGCTCCGGCGTCTCGCCTGCGGCTCGACGACGGGTCGACGCTGAACGCCGACCTGCTGCTGGTCGCGACCGGGCGCGTGCCCAACGCCGACCTGCTGGACGCCGAACAGGCCGGTGTCGATGTCGAGAACGGCCGGGTGGTGGTCGACGAATACCAACGCACCTCGGCCCGTGGGGTTTTCGCACTCGGCGACGTCTCCTCGCCGTACCTGCTCAAGCACGTGGCCAACCACGAGGCCCGCGTCGTGCGGCACAACGTGCTCTGCGACTGGGACGACACCGAGTCGATGGTGATGACGGATCACCGATACGTGCCGGCGGCGGTGTTCACCGACCCTCAGCTGGCAGCCGTCGGCCTGACCGAAACCCAGTCCATGGCAAAGGGATTCGATATCTCGGTGGCGATACACAACTACGGCGACGTCGCCTACGGTTGGGCGATGGAGGACACCACCGGGATAGTCAAGCTCATCGCCGAGCGGAACACCGGCCGGCTGCTGGGCGCGCACATCATGGGCCCCCAGGCGTCGTCGATCATCCAGCCGCTGATCCAGGCGATGAGCTTCGGGCTGACCGCCCCGGAGATGGCCCGCGGCCAGTACTGGATTCATCCCGCGCTGCCCGAAGTGGTCGAGAACGCGCTGCTGGATCTGTACTGAGATCAGCGCCCTGAACGTTTGACCGGCCGCGGATCTCGTTTGGCGTCCTGGCATTGCGGGCACAGGCCGTGCAGCGTCAGGCCCGCGGCCTCGGACAGCGCGAAGGAACTGCCCGCCATCGCGTGTTCGAGCGCCGAACTGAGCTGCCGGGCGGGCACCTCGATGATCGAGCCGCATTCCGTACACACGGCATGGTGGTGCGGCGCGGTGGCCATCCCGTAGGTGGTGACACCGCCCTCGAGGGTCAACGCGTGCAACACCCCCTGCCCGACCAGGGTGGTCACCGTGCGATAGATGGTCGCCACGTCGGGAGGGTGGGCGCCGCGCGGCAGGCACGCCTGCACCCGCTTGTGGATCTCCGCCACCGGCAGGTGCCCGTCGACCGGCTCGAGCACCGCCAGCACCTGGATCCGCGACGACATCCGCCGCAGCCCCCGGGCGCGCAGGAGATCGCCGATCCGGGCGGTGACGGACGGGTCCAGTGCCGACGGCTTGGGCGTCACCCGTTCAGTGTCGCGCCCGTCTGCTGGGCGCGCCAGTTTTCGTCCGAATTCGGGGCCACCTGATTCCTGCAACCCACTTGCACCTAGTTGACCGTGGCACATACAGTCGTGCCGGTTGTTCCCCGCCCGATGCCGGAAGGACCCCAGTGGCCAGTACCGAGCTCGACTGGCGCCCGTCATGGACGATCAAGGTGCGCAGCGCCTTGACGCCGGCGGAGTGGTGGCGACTCGCCTCGATGTTGGCAATCATCGCCGCGCTGCACGCGGTCGGCTGGTTCACCTTGGTGGCCTTGGTGGCCCCGGCGCAATTCAGCCTTGGCGGCAAGGCATTTGGCGTCGGCATCGGGCTGACGGCCTACGCCCTGGGCATGCGGCATGCGTTCGACGCCGACCACATCGCCGCCATCGACAACACCACCCGCAAGCTGATGAACGATGGGCAGCGCCCCCTGGCGGTCGGATTCTTCTTCTCGCTGGGCCATTCCACGGTGGTCTTCGGACTGGCGGTCCTGCTGGCGTCCGGGGTCAAGACGATCGTCGGAGGAGTCCGGGACGGCTCTTCGAAGCTGCATCACTACACGGGGCTGATCGGCACCGGCGTCTCCGGTGTGTTCCTCTATGCGATCGCCCTCCTCAACGTCGTCGTGCTGGTGGGCATCCTGCGGGTGTTCGCCCGGCTGCGCCGCGGCGACTACGACCCCGAGACCGACGGAGCCGAACTGGAACGGCAGTTGGACAACCGGGGCCTGATGAACCGATTGCTCGGCCGCTTCACCAAGTCGATCACCAAGTCGTGGCACTCCTACCCCGTCGGGTTGCTGTTCGGGCTCGGCTTCGACACCGCCACCGAGATCGCCCTGCTGGTCCTGGCGGGCACCAGCGCGGCGGCCGGGTTGCCGTGGTACGCCATCCTGTGTCTGCCCGTGCTGTTCACCGCCGGCATGTGCCTGCTGGACACCATCGACGGCTCTTTCATGAACTTCGCCTACGGCTGGGCCTTTTCCAGCCCGATGCGCAAGATCTACTACAACATCACCATCACCGCCCTGTCGGTGGTGGTCGCGCTGCTGATCGGCAGCGTCGAACTCCTCACGCTGTTCGCCGTGCAGTTCGGCTGGCGGGGCGCGTTCTGGAGCTGGATCGGCGGTCTGGACCTCAACGCCGTCGGCTATTTCGTCGTCGGCACATTCGTCATCACCTGGGCGGTGGCCCTGCTCGTCTGGCGCTACGGGCGCCTCGAACAGAAGTGGACTTCCTCCTAAGGTGTCCCCCTGACACCGCTGCGCGATCGTGGCATTCGGGTGTAGAACAGTGCTCATGAGCCTCGCTGCGGGCGGACGCCGGTGATCGGCGGTGCATGAGCTGTCGCTGTGCGAAGCGATCGCCGGTGTGGCCAAGACGCACGCCGACGGTCGGCACGTCGACGTGGTGCGCGTGCGGATCGGGGCGCTTCGGCAGGTGGTGCCCGAATCGCTGTCGTTCTGCTGGACACTCGTGCGCGACGCCGAGAACATGCCGGAGGCCGAGTTGGAACTCGAATGCGTCGGCGCGGAGGTGCGTTGCCGTGCGTGCGGCCGGCGATCGGAGATCACGTCGGCCTGGTCGATCTGGTGTCCGGAGTGCGACAGTTCCGACGTCGAGGTGTTGCGCGGCAACGAATTCTTGGTGACATCGCTGGACGTCTCGTGAAAAATGCTTCTTCCGAACGGGTTTGACCATGGGTAGATTTCATCGGCATGACGACGGAACCGTGCACACCCACGAGCACGATGATCCGGACCACCGGCACGGCGATCACGGCCACTACCAGACCGGCAAGCAGCGTGTCGACGTGTTGGAGGCGATCTTCGCCGAGAACGACCTCCTCGCCGACGCCAACCGGACGGCGTTCGAGAGCAACGGGGTGCGCACCCTCAACCTGATGAGCTCGCCGGGATCGGGCAAGACGACCATCCTGCAGGCCACGCTCGACGAGCTCGCCGGTGAGCTTGCCATCGGGGTGATCGAAGGCGACATCGCCACCGATCTCGACGCGGCCAAGCTCAGCGGTCGCGGCGCCCAGGTGTCACTGCTCAACACCAGCAACGGTTTTGGCGGCGAGTGCCATCTCGATGCGCCGATGGTGAACCGCGCACTGCCGGGTCTCGACCTTCCCGCGCTTGACCTGGTGATCATCGAGAACGTCGGCAATTTGGTCTGCCCGGCGGAGTTCGACGTCGGCGAGCACGCCAAGGCCATGGTCTACTCCGTCACCGAGGGCGAGGACAAGCCGCTGAAGTATCCGGTGATGTTCCGGTCGGTGGATGTGGTGTTAATCAATAAGATTGACTTGGTTCCGTACCTCGACGTCGATGTCGACGCGTACATCGCCCACGTGCGCAAGGTCAATGCGACGGCGACGATCCTGCCGCTGAGCGCGCGCACCGGAGCCGGGATGGGCGCTTGGTTCGGCTGGCTGCGACGATTCGCGGCGGAACCGCCGGCCTGACGGGATCCCGTTTTTGCAAGTGATTTGCATGACGCCGGGCCGTCAGAGCGGCCACCGATCGCGCACGCCGCGGCGCCAGAGGCTATGCCACGGTTGTCTATCTACTTAGTACCGCAGAACCGTTGACACACTCGGCGGTGAGGAGTAGACCCAAAAAATAGCGCTGCGCAAGTGGGCCGACGGTCGACTCCGGCAGCGCAGGGGCCTCAGCCCGGCTCCGGAAAGCTGCAGCATGCCAACAGAAGCAGCAGTCAAAGCAGAAGAAACATTGATCCACGTTCTATGGATTAATGCGGGGCTCAGTTGTGACGGCGATTCGGTGGCGTTGACTGCCGCCACCCAACCCACTGTCGAGGAGATTGCCCTGGGGGCTCTGCCGGGGCTTCCGAAGGTCGCCGTGCACTGGCCGCTAATCGATTTCGAGTGCGGACCCACCGGAGGGGCGGACGACTTCCT
This sequence comes from uncultured Actinomycetota bacterium, assembly GCA_963850895.1. GTDB lineage: Bacteria > Actinomycetota > Actinomycetes > Mycobacteriales > Mycobacteriaceae > Mycobacterium. Next base: position 171,008 of record CAWKNK010000029.1, read on the forward strand.
CTCGTGGTTCTTCAAAGCCGACCGCGGTGAGCTGGAACCCTTCGTGCTCGTCGTCGAAGGATCCATCCCCAACGAAAAGATCAAGGACGAGGGCTACTGGTGCGGGTTCGGCAACGACCCGGCCACCGGCCAGCCGATGACCACCAGCGAGTGGCTCGACCGGCTGGCGCCCAAGGCCACCGCAATCGTCGCGGTCGGGACCTGCGCCACCTACGGCGGCATCCACGCCATGGCCGGCAACCCGACGGGGGCGATGGGGGTGCCCGACTACCTGGGGTGGGACTGGAAGAGCAAGGCCGGCATTCCGATCGTGTGCGTGCCCGGTTGCCCGATCCATCCCGACAACCTGTCGGAGACGCTGACCTATCTGCTCTACATGGCGACCGGTCAGGCGCCGATGATTCCGCTCGACGACGCGCTGCGCCCCAAGTGGTTGTTCGGCAGCACCGTGCACGAAGGTTGTGACCGCGCCGGATACTACGAGCAGGGCGAGTTCGCCACCGAATACGGATCGCCGAAATGCATTGTGAAGCTTGGTTGTTGGGGTCCGGTTGTCAAATGCAACGTGCCCAAACGCGGGTGGATCAACGGTATCGGCGGCTGCCCCAACGTGGGCGGGATCTGCATCGGATGCACGATGCCGGGCTTCCCCGACAAGTTCATGCCGTTCATGGACGAGCCGCCGGGCGGCAAGTTCTCGAGCGCCGCGTCGGGTCTGTACGGCACCGTGATTCGTAATTTGAGGGGTATCACGGCGCGCACCCTGGACAAGGAACCGCGGTGGCGCCACAGCGGGAACGAACTCACCACCGGGGCGCGCCGGACCTGGTAGGTCACCCACCAGGTCGGCGCGCTCCGTTCTCAGTACCGGAGCCCTCGGGCCCACGAGCCCACGGCGGGAAGAAGTAGTGCGATGACAACCATCATTCCGGAGCCCACCCACGCCAAGCGGGAACCCGGCCAACTGGTCGACATGGCCTGGGACCCCATCACCAGGATCGTGGGCAGCCTGGGGATCTACACCAAGATCGACTTCGAGAACCGCGAAGTCGTCGAGTGCCACAGCACCTCGTCGATCTTCCGCGGCTACTCGATCTTCATGAAGGGCAAGGACCCTCGCGACGCCCACTTCATCACCAGCCGAATCTGCGGTATCTGCGGCGACAACCACGCCACCTGCTCGTGCTACGCGCAGAACATGGCGTACGGGGTCAAGCCGCCGCACCTCGGCGAGTGGATCGTCAACCTGGGCGAGGCCGCGGAATACATGTTCGACCACAACATCTTCCAGGAGAACCTGGTCGGCGTGGACTTCTGCGAGAAGATGGTCGCCGAGACCAACCCGAGCGTGCTTTCCCTGGCCGAGAAGACGCCCGCGCCGCAGGCCGGCGCGCACGGGTACCGGACGATCGCCGACATCATGCGGTCGCTCAACCCGTTCACCGGTGAGTTCTACCGGGAGGCGCTCGTGGTCAGCCGCTGGACGCGAGAGATGTTCTGCCTCATGGAGGGTCGCCACGTGCACCCGTCCACGCTGTACCCCGGTGGGGTGGGCACCGTCGCGACCATTCAGTTGATGACCGACTACATGACGCGGCTGATGCGCTATGTGGAGTTCATGAAGAAGGTCGTGCCCATGCACGACGACCTGTTCGACTTCTTCTACGAGGCGCTGCCCGGTTACGAGAACGTGGGGCTGCGCCGCACGCTGCTCGGCTGCTGGGGCTCCTTCCAGGACCCCGAGGTGTGCAACTTCGCCTACAAGGACATGGAGCGCTGGGGCAACGCCATGTTCGTGACCCCGGGCGTGGTGGTCGACGGCAAACTGCTCACCCACTCGCTGGTGGACATCAACCTGGGCATCCGGATCCTTTTGGGCAGTTCGTATTACGACGACTGGACCGAGCAGGAGATGTTCGTCAAGACCGATCCGCTGGGCAACGCGGTGGACCGGCGCCACCCGTGGAACCAGCACACCAACCCGCACCCGCAGAAGCGGGACATGGACGGCGGCAAGTACAGCTGGGTGATGTCGCCGCGCTGGTTCGACGGCAAGGACCACCTGGCGCTGGACACCGGCGGCGGCCCGCTGGCCCGGTTGTGGGCCACCGCGCTGGCCGGGCTGGTCGACATCGGCTACGTCAAGGCGACCGGCAACAGCGTCAAGATCAACCTGCCCAAGACCGCGCTCAAGGGCCCGGTCGAGTTCGAGTGGAAGGTCCCCAAGTACGGCAGCAACACGATCGAACGGGACCGGGCGCGCACCTACTTCCAGGCCTACGCGGCGGCGTGCGCGTTGCACTTCGCCGAGAAGGCGCTCGAGGAGATTCGCGCCGGCCGCACCAAGACATGGGAGAAGTTCGAGGTGCCCGACGAGGCCATCGGGTGCGGCTTCACCGAGGCGGTGCGCGGCGTGCTCAGCCACCACCTGGTGATCCGGGACGGCAAGATCGCCAACTATCACCCGTACCCGCCCACGCCATGGAACGCCAACCCGCGCGACAGCTACGGCACGCCGGGGCCGTACGAGGACGCGGTGCAGGGTCAGCCGATCTTCGAGGAGAACAGCCGGGAGAACTTCAAGGGCATCGACGTCATGCGCACGGTGCGCAGCTTCGATCCGTGCCTGCCCTGCGGTGTGCACATGTACCTGGGTAAGGGCAAGACCCTGGAGAGACTGCACACGCCAACGCAGTCGCCCGTCGGGGAGTGACGCATGGCGGATCGCCCGGAGGAACCCCTGATGGCCTCAGACAAAGAAGCGCAATGGCGCATGGCGGGCGATCGGATCCAGACCCTTCTGGATTCCTGCGCGGCGGGCGGGACGGCCGCGCAGGAACGCGCCCAGCAGTTGGTCCGCGAGGTGGTCGGGCTCTACGGGGCCGGGCTGGAACGGATCATGGAAGCCGGTGACCCCGGTTTAGCTGAGCGGCTGGCCACCGACGACCTGGTGGCCAGCCTGCTCCTTGTGCACGGCCTGCACCCGCACGACGTGCACCGCCGGGTGTCCGACGCGCTCGATCGGGTGCGGCCGTACCTGGGCTCGCACGGCGGGGACGTCGATCTGCTCGGCAACCGACGGACCGAGGTGCCGGTGCGGCTGGCGTTCAGGGGCAGCTGCAAAAGCTGCCCGTCGTCGGCGGTGACGCTGGAGTTCGCCGTCGAGGACGCGGTCCGCGCCGCGGCGCCGGAGATCTCCGCGATCGAGGTGGTGACCGCCGAGGCTCCTGCGGCACAGCGGCGTGATACCCGCCGAATCGCTGCTGGCGCATGTGCATTCGAACGGCGAGCCATGGCGCTACCACATGGCATCCGGACGCCCGAACTGGACGAGCTGCGGCCCGGCGAGGTCGCGGGATTCCTGCTGGCCGGAAGCACGGTGCTCGCCTGCCGGGCCGGTGACCAGCTCGTTCGCCTATCGCGATCATTGCCCGGTGTGTGACGACACGCTGGCCGGCGCGGACTTGCGCGGGACGCGGCTGCGCTGCCCACGCTGTCGATCGGAGTTCGATGTCGTGCACGCGGGTGCCGGGTTGGACGGCACCGGGCCACCTCGATCCTCTCCCGCTTGCTGGCCCGCGACGGCGTGCTGTCGGTGGCGCTGCGGCCCGAAGTGACGGGCGCCCCGGCATGACGACGCCGTACGAGGTCCTCACCCGCATCCGCTCCAACCGGCCGGCCCCCGGACCGGCCGGCGAGCGGTGCGAGATGTGCTCGGAATGGATCGCCGACGAACACCAGCACGTGGTCAATGTGGCTGACCGACAGCTCATGTGCGTGTGCCGCGCCTGCTATCTGCTGTTCACCGACACCCAGGCCCAACTGCGTTACCGCGCGGTGCCCGACCGGTATCTGTCATTCCCGGGTTTCGCCCTGGACCGCCGCGCCTGGGAGGCACTGCAGATCCCGGTGGGCGTCGCCTTCTTCTTCACCAACTCCGCCCTCGGGCGCACCGTCGCCTTCTACCCCGGACCGGCCGGGGCGTGCGAATCCGAGCTCGCGCTGGACGTCTGGGACGCCCTCAGCGGCGCCGACGCACGGGTGGGCCAGCTGGCCGACGACGTGGAGGCGCTGTTGGTCCGGGTCCCCGAATCCGGTGCGCCGCAGAGCTATCTCGTCCCTATTGACGCCTGCTACGAATTCGTCGGGCGGCTGCGCATGTTGTGGCGTGGCTTCGATGGTGGGCAGGAGGCTCGCGAGTTCATCGACGGCTTCTTCTCCGACATCAAGGCCCGCGCCGTGGAAACACCGCCATGATGGACATCAACTTCGCGGTCCTTGATGTGGCGCCCGAACCGTACACCGTCAGCCCGGTGCTGACCGCGCGCGTCGCCGTGGCCACCGACGGCTCGAATGGAGAAGAGCCCGTGCACGCGATCGCCCTGCGCTGCCAGGTTCGCATCGAGCCGCTGCGACGGTCCTACTCCGACGACGAAGCCGCCGGGTTGATGGACCTGTTCGGCCCGCGCGAACGCTGGGCGAGCACCCAACGCACCTTCCTCTGGCAGCACTGCACCGCGATGGTGCCGGGATTCACCGGCAATACGACGGCGGCGCTGCCGCTGGATTGCACCTACGACTTCGAGGTCGCCGCCGCGAAATACCTGCACGCGCTGCGCGACGGCGCGCTGCCCCTCCAGTTCCTGTTCAGCGGAACGATTTTCGTCAAATCCGAACGCGGCTTCTCCGTCCAGCAGGTGTCGTGGGACTGTGAAGACCGCTACGACATGCCGGTCACGGTCTGGCGGCAGCTGATCGCCCAGCACTACCCGAACGCCGGCTGGCTGCGGCTGAGCCACGAAACCATCGCCGCGCTGGCCGCCTACAAGTCGGCGCACGGGCTGCTCGACCTCGACCACGCGATCACCTCACTGTTGGACACGGACCGGGAGACGGCGCGGTGACCGAGGGTCGGGACCGGGCCCGCGCCGTCGCCGACGCGGTGCTCTACGAGGGCTACTTGCTCTATCCATACCGCGGAACATCGAGTAAGAATCAATCCCGTTGGCAATTCGGCGTTTTGGGCCCGCCCGGGGCCGCGGACGCGGGTCTGGGTGAGGACGACACGCTGGCGGCGCAGTTCCTGGTCGACGGGGCCCGGGAACTCAACCTGGTGGTGCGGTTCCTGCAGTTGCAGCACCGCCGGGCCGAGCGCGAAGTCGCTGACGGCGTATACCAACCCGTCGACGAGCTCGCCACCGCGGGCGGGTCGTGGCTCACCTGGGACGAGGCGGTCGAATGCGAAAGGTCCTTCGGCCCTGTCGCCTTGGACGGCCGGCCGTGGACACTGTCGGTGACGGCGGACGCGGGCACCGACATCGAAGTACTCGATGGCGGGCGCCTCGTGCGTCAACGATGGGAGGTGCGTGGCGTGCTGACGGTCGCCAGCGAGGCGGACGGCGACCTGTGCCGGGTGTCGGTACGGGTCGGCAATGTCGGCGACGGCGCCGTAGACAAGAACGACTCGATCGCGCGGTCCATGATCGGAACGCACCTCATCGCCGAGCTCGAGGGCGGACAGTTCGTTTCGCTGCTCGAGCCGCCGCCGGCGGCGGCCGACGCGGTGTCCCGATGCAGCCAGCACCGCTGCTTCCCGGTGCTGGCCGGCCCACCCGGCACCCGGGACCTGCTGCTGATCTCGCCGATCATCCTCTACGACCATCCCGAGGTCGCCGAACAGAGCGACACCGCCCTGTATGACTGCACGGAGATCGACGAAATCCTCACCCTGCGCGTGATGACCATGACCGACGAGGAGAAGGCGCAGGCCCGGGCCACGGATCCGCGAGCGGCGCGGATCATCGACCAGTGCGACGCCATGTCCCCCGAGGCGATGGCGCGCCTGCACGGTGTGCTGCGCGACCCCCACGAGATCCGGGGTCTGGTCCCCGAGATTCCCGAGGGGGTCGATTGGTGGGATCCGCTGGCCGACAACGCCGTCCGTCCGGAGATCGATGCGGTGCTGGTCAACGGGACCCGCGTGGCGCGTGGTAGCCGGGTCCGGTTGCGGCCGAGGCGCAACGCCGACGCGCAGGACATCTTCGTCTCCGGCAGGACCGCCCGCGTCACCTCGGTGCACGAGGACGTCGAGGGCAACAAGCACGTCGGGGTGGTCGTCGACGACGACCCGGCCGCCGACCTGCACGACTGGTATGGGCGTTACCTTTACTTCTCCCCCGACGAAATCGAGCCTGTGGAAGCTCAACGCAGCCCGAAAAACTCGTGAAAGGAGTTCGAGATGGAAATCCTTGGTTGGATATTCGTCGCGATCATCGCATTGGTGCTCGCGGTCGGGGTGGCGCTGGGGTTGGCGTCCCTGCCCGATGCCCGCCGCTACCTCAAGCTGAGGCGAATGTAACCGGCTCGGGAGATGACAGCGCGCATCCTGGTAGCCGGCATCGGCAACATTTTCCTCGGCGACGACGGATTCGGATCCGAAGTGATCCGCAACGCCGAGATCCCGCAGGACGATCGAAGTGTCCGCGTCACCGACTACGGCATCAGCGGCATGCACCTGGCCTACGACCTGCTCGAGGAATGGGACACGCTGGTCCTCGTCGACGCGGTCCCCAGCCGCGGCAGCCCCGGCACGTTGCATATTTTCCAGGCCGACCATGAATCAGATTCGGCCGCAACGGGTTTCGACGGCCACAGCATGGATCCAGCGGCGGTGTTCGCCAGCCTGCGGGCGCTGGGCGGCAATCCGCCCTACACGGTCGTCGTCGGGTGCGAGGCGGGCAGCGTCGAGGAGGGCATCGGCCTCACCGAGCCCGTCGCCAAGGCGGTTCCCCGCGCCGCGCGGGCCGTCGAGGAGATCGTCGCGGCGCTGCAAGCGCACTCGGTCGCAGCCACCCGAGAGGACCGCTGAGCCATGTGTTTAGGGATACCCGGCCAGGTGATCCGGATGCTGGAGGGCTTCGAAGGGCAGCTCGCCTTGGTCGACGTCACCGGCCAACAGCGCAAGGTCAACGTCGGCATGCTGCCGGAAGAGACGTTCGCCCCCGGCGACTGGATCATCATCCACATGGGCTTCGCCGTCGAGAAGACGGACCGCGCGGGTGCCGAGCAGGCGATGGCCGGGCTGGAGCTGATGGGCAGGGGCCGCATGGAGCCGACCAACTTCCCGGAGGGCGGCTGAGATGACCCCGTCCCCCCTGCTGCTGCGGCACGACGACGTTCGGCAGCGCTTCACCGTGACCGGTGTTGTGCAGGGGGTTGGCTTCCGGCCCTTCGTCCACCGCATCGCGACCGAACTCAGCCTGTCCGGCTTTGTCGGCAACGATTCGGGCGCCGTCTTCCTCGAGGTGCAGGGCGAGCGCGCACGCATCGCCGAATTCGGCCGGCGCCTCCGCGCCGAGGCGCCGCCGCTGGCCCGGATCAGCAACATCACGGTCAGCGACCTCGCCCCCGACGCCGGCTGCGGACGGGAGTTCCGGATAGCGGCCAGCCGGGCCGTCCCCGGCGGTACGACACCGATTCCGCCCGACATCGCGGTGTGCGACGACTGCTTGGCCGAGCTCTTCGACCCGCGCGACCGGCGCTACCGCCACCCGTTCGTCACCTGCACCAATTGCGGGCCGCGATTCACCATCATCCGCGGGTTGCCCTATGACCGCCCGGCGACCACCATGTCGGGGTTCGCCATGTGTGAGCGCTGCGCCGCCGAATACCGCGACCCGGCGGATCGCCGGTTCCACGCGCAACCGATCGCGTGCCCCGATTGCGGGCCGTCCCTGTGGTTCCGGTCAGCGGCCGGGCGCGTCGACGGAGCGGACGCCGCGCTGGGGGCCACCCAACGCGCGCTGGCCGCGGGTGCGGTGGTCGCCATCAAGGGCATCGGCGGCTACCACCTGGCCTGCACCGTCACCGACGGCGCGGCGGTCGCCGCGCTCCGGGCGCGAAAGGCCCGCGGCGCCAAACCGTTTGCCATGCTGATCCGTGATCTCGAGGTCGCGCGCCGCTACGCCCACGTCGACGACACCGAGGCGGCCGTGCTCCTCAGCCCCGCCCGCCCGATCGTGCTGCTGCGGCGCCGACCCGACTCGCCGGTCGCCGACGCCGTCGCGCCCGGCAGCCCCCTGCTCGGCCTGATGCTGCCCTACTCCCCCATCCATCACCTGCTGCTGGCACCCGTGCCCGGCGCCGCCCAGCCGGCCCCCGCCGCACTGGTGCTCACCAGCGCCAACCGATCCGACGAGCCCATCTGCTTCACCGATGACGATGCGGTACACAGGCTTCCGGCGCTGTGTGATGCGGTCCTCGACCACGACCGGCCGATCCACGTCCCGTGCGACGACTCGGTGGTGCGCGTCATCAAAGACCAAGGCGAACTGCCGATCCGCCGGTCCCGTGGCTACGCGCCGCTGCCGGTCGACTTGAAGTTCGCGGGGCCGCCGGTGCTGGCCGTGGGCGGGGAATTGAAGAACACCTTCTGCCTCACCGACGGCTCCCGCGCCTACCTCTCCGGTCACATCGGCGACATGGCCACCTGGGAGACGCTGCGCGCGTTCGAGCGGGCGGTCAGCCAGCTCGGCGAAATACGCGGCGCGCCGGCGCGTTTGGCCGCCGACCTCCATCCCGGGTATCACACCCGAAGCTGGGCGGAGCGCCACGCGGACGATCGACCGTTGGATCTGGTCCAGCACCACCACGCGCACGTAGTGTCGCTGCTGGCCGAGCACGGACGCATCGGCGAGCCCGTCGTCGGAGTCTCCTTCGACGGCACCGGTTACGGATGCGACCAGACCATCTGGGGCGGGGAGATTCTCCGGCTCGACAATGACAGCCACCGATTCGTCCGGGCCGGCCACCTGTTGCCGGTGCCACTGCCCGGCGGTGATGCGGCGGTCCGCAACCCGTGGCGGATGGCGCTGTCCCAGTTGTGGTCGGCCGGCATCGACTGGACCCCGGACCTGGCGCCCGTCGCGGCCGCGAGCCCGGACGAATTGCGCGTCACCCGTGCGCAATTAGAGACGGGAACCGGATGCGTGCCCTGTTCGAGCATGGGTCGGCTGTTCGACGCGGTCGCCTCGTTGCTCGGCGTGCGACACCGCATCGACTACGAAGGCCAAGCCGCCATCGAGCTGGAGGCGCTGGCGGAGTCGGCGGGCGTGCAGGCCGGGCCGTCGCTGCCGTTCCTGGTGGGTGCCGACGGGGTGATCGATCCCGCCCCCATGGTGCAGACGTTGGTGTCGGCGCTGTACGCCGGCGCGCGACCCGCGCTGCTGGCCGCGGCTTTTCACGAGGCGGTCGCGGACGCCGTCGCCGCGGTGGTCGATCAGGTGGCCGGCGCCACCCGGTTGGCGGGCCTCACCGGCGGGGTATTCCAGAACGTACAGTTGCTGAACGCGTGTCGTCAGCGGTTACAGCTGGCCGGATTCGAGGTGCTGACCCACCACACCGTTCCGCCGAACGACGGCGGACTCGCCCTGGGTCAGGCCGCGATCTGCATGCTGACCGCGCTGAAGGAGGGCTGAGCCATGACCACGGCCATCGATCGCGGGCTTGACGCCGAATTGGCCGAAGACCTCGCCGCCACCGCGTTCACACTCGCCAGGCGCTTCGCCGCGGGCGCCACCATGTGGTCCATCGCGCCGGCGTGGGAACCCCACGCGCTGCACATCGCGGTCGAGTTCGTCCACCCGGTGATCATGGGCAAACGGGCCCTGCCCGCGGTGGCCCTGACCGGACCCGACCTGGTGGATCTGGTGCGGGTGTCCGTGCGGCCCGGCGACATCGTGGTCGCGGTCTCCGGAGCCGACGACGCGCAGGTCCGCTCGGTGATGGGGCGCGCCCCCGCATGGGGCGCCACCACCATCTGGATCGGCAGCGGCGAACGCCCCAGGGCGGGCATGGCCGACCACGTGCTGTGGCTCGACGACCCCGATCCGCGCGTGCCCGCGACGGGTGGCTTCGTGCTGTTCTATCACCTGCTGTGGGAGCTGACCCACGTGTGTTTCGAGCACCCCGGCCTGCTCAAACCCGAGTGCTCCGAGTCGGTTTGTGTCACCTGCAGCGACGAGGGCCGCCCGGGCGAGGCGGTGACGGCGTCGGCCGACGGGCACGCCGCGGTGCGCACCGCGCGGGGCATCGAGAACGTGGTGACCACGCTGATCGACCCCGTCGCCGCCGGGGACTTGATGCTGGTGCACGCCGGCATGGCGATCGGCAGACTGGACGAGGAGGACGCCCGATGAGCCGCGACGGCGACGAAGATGCCGGCGCAGCCGGGATCGAGGAGTGGCGCAAATGAGCAGTGCCGACGAACCCACCAACTTCCTGTACCCCTTCATCGACGCCCAGGAAGACGATCCCCGGTCGTTGCTCGCCGACCTGGCCGCGTCCGCACAGGCGAAGGCGGCCGAGAGCCTGGCGCTGCGGCGCTCGACACTGGAAGCCAACGCCGCATTGCTCGGTCAGGCCGCCGCCGAACTGGCGCAGCGTTTCGCGGCGGGCGGACGCATGTTCACCTTCGGAAACGGCGGCAGCTGCACCGATTCCACCACCCTGGCGAGGCTGTTCGCCCGTCCGCCGGTCGGCAAGCCGTTACCCGCGTGGCCGTTGACCGCCGATCAGGCGATCCTGACCGCGTTGGGCAACGACGTCGGATTCGAGTTGGTGTTCGCCCGGCAGTTGATCGCCCGCGCCACGGCCGGTGACATCGCGATCGCCATGTCGACCAGTGGCGGTTCACCCAACCTGCTCACCGCGCTGGCCGAGGCGCGTCAACGCGGCCTGTACACCGTCGGGTTCGCCGGCTATGACGGCGGCGCGTTCGCGAACAACCCGAATGTGGACGCCTGCTTCGTCGTTCGTTCGCAAAGCGTGCACCGGATCCAGGAATCGCAAGCGCTGCTGGGCTATCAACTGTGGCTGAGCGTGCATCAACGTCTCGGCGGCGAGCAAGGTTTGGGGGCGGCATGAGCAAGTCGGCTGGTGAATACCTTTCATCGGGGCCGCGGTTCGCCGAGGGCGAGGTGATCGAACGGATCGAATCGTTCCGCCGGCGCCGCCCCCGCTTGCTCGACGACCATGTGACGCTGGCGCACGGCGCTGGCGGCAAGGCCTCGGCGGCGCTGGTGGACGCGGTGTTCATGGAGGCGTTTCGCAACCCGCTGCTGGAGTCACTCGGTGACAGCGCGGTCCTGACGCTGCCCGGCGGCGAACGCCTCGCGATGTCCACGGACTCATTCGTGGTGCAGCCCAGGCGCTTTCCCGGCGGCTCCATCGGCTACGCTCGCCGTGCACGGCACCTGTAACGACCTCGCGATGGCCGGCGCCGTGCCCTCGTGGATCTCGGCGGCGTTCGTGCTCGAAGAGGGTTTCCCGATCACCGAATTGAAAGAGATCGTCGCCGATATGGCGGCGGCGGCCGCCAAGGCGGGTGTGCGGATCGTCACCGGCGACACCAAGGTGGTGCCCAGGGGCGCCGCCGACGGGGTGTTCGTCACCACCGCCGGGGCCGGGGTCATCCCCGCGGGACGCTCGCTGTCCGCGGCGTCGGTGCGGCCCGGTGACAAGCTGCTGTTGTCGGGTTCGATGGGCGATCACGGCATGGCGGTCATGCTCGCGCGGGGCGACCTGGCGATCGAGGCCGATATCCACTCCGACACCGCCTGCCTCAGCCCACTGGTGGAGCTGTTGATGGCGGCGGCGCCGTCCACCCGCTGGCTGCGTGACGCGACAAGGGGCGGGGTGGGCACCGTCTGCAACGAACTCGCCCAGGCCTGCGGTCTCGGGGTGCTGCTCGAAGAGGAGCGACTTCCCGTGGCGCCCATGGTGAACGGCGCCTGCGAACTGCTCGGCATCGACCCGCTCTACGTCGCCAACGAGGGCAAGTTCGTCGCCGTCGTCGCGCCGGAGGAGGCGACGGCCGGGCTCGACGCATTGCGGTCGCATCCGTTGGGTGCCGATGCGGCCGAGGTCGGGGAAATCGTCACCGAACCAGCCGAAACCGTGGTGCTGCGCACCGGATTCGGTGGAACGCGGATCGTCGACATGCTGGTCGGTGACCCGCTGCCCCGGATCTGTTAGGGAAGGAGGCCGCACATGTGTCTGGGAATTCCGGGTCGGATCGTTGAGATCACCGATCCCGCCAACTATTTGGCGAAGGTCGACGTCAGCGGCGTGCAGCGCACCATCAGTGTCCGGCTGCTCGAGGACGACATGCCCGAGCCCGACGACTGGGTCCTTGTCCACGTGGGGTTCGCGATGGCCAAGATCGACGAGACCGAGGCGCTGCTCACCCTGGCCGCCGTCAAGAAACTCGGGGACGCCTACGACCACCGAGATCCAAGCCTTCGACTCCTCGGCCATCATCTAAGGGGGACGCACATGAAATTCGTTGACGAGTTCCGCGATCCCGCCGCGGCCCGCAAGCTGCTCGGCGCCATCGGGCGCCTGGCCGGCCAGGCCTCTCAGGGCGGCGACCAGTTCAAGTTCATGGAGGTCTGCGGCGGGCACACGCACACCATCTACCGGCACGGCATCGAGCACCTGCTGCCCGACAACGTCGAACTGGTGCACGGCCCCGGGTGCCCGGTCTGCGTGATCCCGATGGGCCGCATCGACGACGCGATGTGGCTGGCCGGCCAGCCCGACGTGATCTTCACGTGCTTCGGCGACATGATGCGGGTGCCCGGGTCGGCCGGCAGCCTGCTGGACGCCAAGGCGCGCGGCGCCGACGTGCGGTTCGTCTACTCCCCGTTGGACGCGCTGAAGATCGCGCTCGACAATCCCGACAAGCACGTGGTGTTCTTCGCCATCGGTTTCGAGACCACCGCACCGTCGACGGCGGTGACGCTGGTGCGGGCGCGCGAGGAGGGGCTGACCAATTTCAGCGTGTTCTGCAACCACGTGATGATCGTGCCGCCGATCAAGGCCATCCTGGAGTCGCCGGACTTGCGGCTGTCGGGGTTCATAGGCCCCGGGCACGTGTCGACGGTGGTGGGCAACCGCCCCTACCGGTTCGTGCCGGAGGTGTACCGAAAGCCGTTGGTGGTGGCCGGTTTTGAGCCCCTGGACATTCTGGCTGCGGTCGCGATGCTGCTGACCCAGATCCGCGAGGGTCGCTGCGAGGTGGAGAACCAATACACGCGCGTGGTGCCCGAGCGCGGCAATCCGGCCGCTTTGGCGTTGATGGGCAAGGTTTTTGCGCTGCGCCCCCACTTCGAGTGGCGCGGCCTGGGCTTCATCTCCCAAAGCGCGCTGCGGCTGCACGACGACTTCGCGGAATTCGACGCCGAGCTGCGGTTCGCGATGCCGGGCGTGCGGGTCGCCGACCCCAAGGCGTGCCAGTGTGGCGAGGTGCTCAAGGGTGTGCTCAAGCCCTGGGAATGCAAGGTTTTCGGCACCGCGTGCACCCCGGAGACCCCGATCGGCACGTGCATGGTGTCCCCCGAGGGGGCGTGCGCGGCCTACTACAACTTCGGCCGCATGCACCGCGACGCGGTCAAGCTGGTGGGGCGCGCTTGACCGGCGACACCAGCGGCTCCCAAGACGGCGCAGAGATGTTCGCGCGTTACGCCTACGCGCCCAACGCGCTGGGCTATTGCGGTCCGCCGCTGGGAGCCACCCTGCGCGACGGCTCGGTCGACGAGGTGCGCAGGGCGGCGACGAAGTTTTCCGGGGCGTGGCCGTACCTGCGGGTGCTGTCGACGCTGACCGGGATCGCCGACCCGCTGGATTATCGGCTCGTCGAGTCGTACTGGCTGGGCGGCGGGGTCGGCGCCGACCTGGATCCGCGAGACTTCTTCGACGCGTTGCTGTCGATCATCGGCCCGCAGGCGGGCCGCTACTGGTCGCACCTGACGCCGGACCTGGTCCGCGAAGCCGCCGCCAATCACTGCTTCCACGTGTTCGGCGTGTACCCGTGGACGCGCTTCCTGGGCCGGGGCATGAACGAACATCCCCTGACGGTCCTCGATAACTGCCGCATCACCTGGGGAACCGTGCTTTCCCGCGACCACGACCGGATCGAGGTGCTGTGCCGAAGCCTGGTGCTCGACGGTGCGGCGCTCGCGCTGTCCGAACCGTCGTCCCGGGTGTTCGACGTCTGGACCGACGGGTACAGCGCGGTGCCCGATGCGGCCGCCGGCGACGAGGTCGCCCTGCACTGGGGGCGGCTGTGCGGCCGGCTGTCGCCGCGGCAGGTTCGCGCCCTCGCCGACGGGACGGATCGTCAGCTTCGCGTGACGAGCCGCCGACTGGCGCATGTCTAATTCGTGCCAGACTGGCCCCCGTGCCCGGTTCTCTCTGCGACGTGCTGCCCGCGGTCGCCGCGCTGCTCGGCGCGCCGGGCGCCGTCGACAAGCTGGGGTTGGCCGACTGGGTCGGCGGAACCGATCAGATCGATCGCGTCGCGGTCGTGCTGGTGGACGGACTGGGCTGGCACCTGCTTGGCGAGCTGGCCGGCAGCGCGCCGCTGCTCGCGTCCGTGCTGGCCGGGCAGACCGCGCGTCTCACCGAGCTCACCTGCACCTTCCCGTCGACCACCCCGACCAGCCTGGTGTCGCTGGGCACCGGGGCGCAGCCGGGCGAGCACGGGATCCTGGGCTTCACGCTCAACGTTCCCGGCACGAATCGGGTGCTCAACCACATCCTGTGGCGTGACGACCCGGCGCACGCCGAGTGGCAGCCGTTACCAACCTGGTTCGGGCGCCTCAACAAGGTCGGCGTCAGCGCGCGCGCCGTATTGCCGGCCGCCTTCATCGGTAGTGGGCTGACCGACTCGGCGTATCGCGGCGCCGTATTCCGCCCCATTCAGCCGGCGGACGACAACGCGCAGAAAGTGGCCGACGAGCTGCATGCGGCGCCGGGCCTGGTCTACGGCTACACCGCCGCCCTCGACACCGCGGCCCATGCCTTCGGCGTCGGATCGTCGCAGTGGCACGAGGCGGCGGCCGTGGTCGATGGGCTGCTGACCCGGCTGGTCGAGACGCTGCCCCCGAACGCGGCACTGCTGGTGACGGCCGACCACGGCGGTTTCAACGTTCCACCGGACGCGCGGGTCGACCTCGACACCGACCCGCGGCTGGCAGCGGGAGTCCGCGTGGTCGCCGGCGAGCCGCGGGTGCGCTACCTACATACCGAGCCGGGCGCCGCGGCAGATGTGCAGGCGGCCTGGAGCGAGGTACTCAACGGCAGGGCGCACGTCTACAGCCGGGAGCAGTCGGTGGCCACCGGGATGTTCGGGCCGGTCAACCCGGCGCACCTGGCGCGAATCGGCGACGTCGTCGCCGTCTGCACCGGCGATGCCGCCATCCTGGCAACCGGGCACGAACCGCCGGAAACAGCTCGCCTCATAGGCTTTCACGGCGCGGCGACCCCCGCCGAAATGGCCATCCCGCTCATCGCTTTCGAATCCCCTGCCGCGCCTCACTAGTCGCCGTTGCGCCGCCTACCGTCCCGTCCCTACGAGACGGTCACAGCCGAAATTGCGCTAACTTTAAGCATTTTCAAAGGAGGCTCGCAGGGCCGCCGCTCACCTGCGCTGCTACGGTGGCAGCACTGTGAGTTTCCGGGGTGCGGGCAGACCTTCACGATGGCCACGACGTCAGTCGGCTCTGGCCGTATTTGCTGCACTGTCCCTTTTCGCCGCTGCCTTCGGATTCTGGGCGTTGCAGGCCGGGGCGCTGGCGGGCGCACCGCAGCAGGTTGCGATGTCGGTGGCGGCGACCGACGCCGGGCCGCTGCAATTCAGGGACGGCTCGGCGCCGCAGATCCATCCTGACCTCGGCTCCGATCTGAACGACGACAAGGCATTCAAGAGCGCGGGATTGAAGCGCGATCGGCCGACGACTTTTTCGCTGTCCGTGCCGCGATGGTCGTGGACGCCGTCGTCGCTCGCGTCGGCGGGCGGAGCGCAGCGGCCCCTCAACGCATGTTCGTCGCGCGCACCCTCGACTGTCCTTGCAGGTCAAGACCTCTTGACCAAGCTCTGCGTGTCCCGCCGCTGATCGCTCGGACCCGCCCGTAGCCATGTCTGCCCGGCGCTGCGCGCCGATGCAACCGCGTTAGCCGAAGCGCCCGAGCCTGTCGGCATGCGCGAAATCCCCCGAGCACCGATGATGAATGTCGGTCGCCACAAAAACCAAGGAAGTCATGTTTGCAGCCAACTCGCCCACGCGCGCTGGATCGGCGGCCACCCGCCCAGTCCCGACCGGGGGCAGATAGCCGTGGATTTCGGCACGCTACCCCCGGAGATCAACACCGCACGAATGTATTCGGGTCCCGGCTCGCGATCATTGCTGACCGCCGCCACAACGTGGCAGAGGCTGGCCGACCACCTCCACGACGCCGCGACCAAGTACCTCATTTCCGCGGGGCTGCTGGACGGGTTGCGCGGCCCCGCCGCGGTGCAGGCGGGCGACACGGCGGCGCCGTACATCGGGTGGCTGCAGGCCGCCGCCGCGTTGGCCGAGCAAACCGCCGCCCGCGCCGGCGCAGCCGCCGCCGCGTATGAGTGGGCGTTGGCCGCGACCGTGCCGCCGCAGACGATCGTCGCCAACCGGTCTCTGCGGGAGTCGTTGGCCGCGGCGAACGGCCTGCGCCAACACACACCGGCCATCGCGGCCGCGGAGGGCCACTACGACCAGATGTGGGCGCAGAACGCGGCCGCCATGTATGCCTATGCCAATGCCTCGGCGGCGGCCTCGACCATGACACCATTCACGTCCCCGCCCCCCGCCGCGGCCTCATCCCCGTCGCGCGCGGCCACCCCCGACGGGGATGAGGTCATATCGGCTGGCGCTGAACTGGTTTCGATGCTGCCCGTGGCGCTCAACGGGCTGTCCTCGGCATCTTCTTGGCGGTTCCGCGCGGCTGTGCTGTCGATGGCGTCACCGCTGTCGAAGCTGAGTTCTCTGCGCACGGGGTTCGCCAGGGAGGCCAGCGTACCCATCGCGGTGGCCATCGGCGGTGCGGCGGCGAAGGCGGGCAGAGGTAACCGCGCCGCGGTGATGGCGGGTTTCGGACGCGGCATCTCGATCGGGCGGTTGTCGGTGCCGCACGCCTGGCTGCCGGCGGCAAACCCGAACCCGGTCGGCACCAGGTTCCACAGCGCCGCCACCGCCATTGGCCGATGGGCGAGCGGCCAACGTCACCCCGGCGCCACCTAGGCAGGGGTGACACTGCACGTGCCGCGAACGCACACCGGACTTTGATCGTTTTCACAGCTCGCTGGGCTTGCCGGCCAAGTCTCGTGTTGTAAATTCGGCCCACTGTGACAGTCGGAGGCACCCGTAGACCTCGGCGATGGCGGTCAGCCGTCGCCGTCGTTGCGGCGCTCGGCCTGTTCTGTGCGGTCACCGCAGGTTGGGCGTCGCGCGGGACCGCGGTCGTCGGGCCGCTTCAGCCGGCCGCCTTGTCTCAAGAAGCCGTGCATGCCGGGGTGAATGCCGCGCGCGTGCAAGCGCATAACACTAACCCTGTCGCACCGGGATTTTCATCCGGCTCCTCGCCGACGCATCACAAGACCACCAAGAACGCGTGGATGACGCGGGACCGACCGCCGACGTGGGCCCGCTCGTCGCCGCCGTCGATCGGGTCGCCGTTACCGACTTCGCTTGCGGCCGCGGCATTTCGGCTGCCCCGCGCACCGTCGCGTCCTCCCGGGCCGGTTCCACTCGACCGGGATCTGTTGACGCAGCTCTGCGTCGCCCGTTGCTGAGGGCTCAGTAGCCCGCGGCAGCCGCCGTCGTTGCACTGCCGCAGTGGCAGGTGAACCTGTAACCCCCAGGCCGACGTCCCAACAGAAGAGGCCGTTCTCACAAGGGCCCATACCGGGCTCATACCGCCGTCGTTAGGCAGAGATAGCAATGAATTTCACGACGCTCCCGCCGGAAATCATTTCCGGACAACTGCATGACGGCCCCGGCTCGGGGTCGATGGCCGAAGCTGCGACGGCCTGGGCCCGCCTGGCCACGCGGCTGCACACCGCGGTCGCGGACTATCGGGCGGTGACCTCGAAGCTGCTGGCCAGATGGGAGGGCCCCACGACCGCGCTCGACGGCTCGGCGTCCTACATCGATTGGCTCAACGCCACCGCGATAGGGGCCGAGCAGGCGGCCACCCAGGCCGCCGCGGCGGCGAGTGCCCACGAAACGGCGTTGGCGGCGACGGTGCCGCCGTCGACGATCGGCGCTAACCGCGCGCAGCGGAAATCGCTCATTCGGGCGAACCCCCTGGGACTGGCCGGCCCGGCGATCGCCGACACCGAGGCCGACTATGAACGGATGTGGGCCCAGGACGCCGCGGCCATGTACGCCTACGCCGAGGCCTCCGCCGATGCCGCGGCCATCGCGCCGTTCACCTTGCCGCCCGGCGTAGGCCACGGTGCCGCCGTCAGGCCGGCCGCGCGCGCGTGGGCGCTGAAGTCGGCGCCGGAGGTCGTATCGGCCGGCCGGCAGCTGATCTCGACCGCCCCCGCCGCGCTGCGGGCGCTGTCCCGGTCACCGCTGGCCACGTTCGACGTCTCCCTGGCGTCGGTGACCTGCCCCCTGTCGAACCTGAGCTCACTGACGGCGCCGTCGGGTGTCGCGATCGCCCACCTGAATGCGCTCAACAAGGCGGCGGCGCTGCGATGCCTGCTGCCCAACCAGCGTGGTGTTCGCGGTGCGGCAATCACCGTGGGTGTCGGCCGCGCTACGTTGGTCGGGAACTTGCCGGTGCCACGGACGTGGACGGCGGCCACGACGCCGCTGGCCGTCTATCGCGGAACGGTCGCTTAGCGTCGGCTCAGCGCGCGCGCACGGCGTAGGACCGCGCGGCGTCCACGATCGCCGCGAAAAGGCGCAAGTCGTCCAGGGATTGCTCCGGATGCCATTGCACCGCAAGCACAAACCGGTCCCCCGGCAATTCCAGCGCCTCGACGACGCCGTCGGGGTCCCATGCGCTGACCACCAGTTCCTCACCGACTTTGTCGATCGCTTGATGGTGGTAGCACGGCGCGGCGGTGGACTCCCCCACCAGCGCGGCCAGCCGGCTGCCCGCAACGGTGCGCACGGGCAACCTGGTGAACACCCCATTGCCCGCCCGATGTCCGTCGTGCCCGAGGACGTCGGGCAGGTGCTGGTGCAGGGTCCCGCCGAGCGCCACGTTGAGCACCTGCGCGCCGCGACAGATGCCCAGCACCGGCAGGCCCCGGTCCAGCGCCCCGCGCAACAACGCGAACTCCCAGGCGTCGCGGGCGGCGCGCGGCTGATCGGTGGTCGGATGCGGTTGCTGGCCATACGCGGCGGGGTCCAGGTCGTAGCCGCCGGTGATCACCAGCGCGTGCAAGCTGTCGAGGACCGAGCCGACGGTCTCCGGTTCCGCCGGTTGCGGTGGAAGCAATACCGCAGCCCCGCCGGCCATGACGACACCCTGGAAGTAATCGGCCGGCAGATAACCCGCGGGCATGTCCCAAATCCCGGCCTGCACCCGCTCCAGGTAAGAGGTCAGGCCCACCACCGGGCGTCCAGAGGCGTTCACAACCGCGCATCCTTTCCCGATCGATGACGGCCACCAACTGCCGCGCATCGGCCCGGCGTGCTGGGCG
Organism: uncultured Actinomycetota bacterium; assembly: GCA_963850895.1. Lineage (GTDB taxonomy): Bacteria > Actinomycetota > Actinomycetes > Mycobacteriales > Mycobacteriaceae > Mycobacterium. The sequence goes on from CAWKNK010000029.1 coordinate 190,545, forward strand.
ACTGCTCGGCACAGGAGCTCCGTTCGACACGGTACCGCCCTGGGGCGATCAGCGCCGCCCGCGGCCGGCGACCCGCACAGCCGTCGGCAAACCGCTTGTGCGAGTTGATGTTCAGTGTATCGACCGGGTACTACCAGGTACTGGTGCGCAACACGATCTCGGCGGCCAACTGCGCCGTCGACTCCTGCACCGTGCGCCGGCCCAGGTGCACCACGCGGTATTCGGCGTAGACATACTGCTGGCTGGCGCGGGCCACCGCGCGGGCGGCCGGGGAGCTGGCCAGAACCGTGGTGCCGATCTCAACCGGCGGGCAGTGCCCGTCGCGAACCACGCCGTCGCGATCGGCCACCCGCGGATGGCCGCGGTCGATCACCACCAGGCCGACGAACCGGCCCAGCTTCGTCGCCACCAGTTCCCAGGCCAGTTCGCCGCCGGCGCGGTCGCCCACCACCACGGCCCACCCGATTCCCAGTACGTCGAGGATGCCGACCACCGACTTGGGGGTCAGGCGCGGGTCGAGACCGATGACGACCGTCCGAAGCGATGCGGTGTGCAGACGCTCGCAGACCGCGTCATACGCGACGGGGACGCGTTCCTCGTCACCCAGGATGACGACCACGACGCCCTGCTCCGGACCAGCCACGGCTACCGGGACGGGGAACCCGTCGAGCGTGGTCATCATTGAGGGCATCTGTGCACGCTACAGCCGATCGGCCTGCGCGCGCGGCGATTTCTTCAACATCCGTGCGCGCTCACCGTGCTTTGCGTCGCCGTTAATTCCGCCTTCACGCCGATGCAGCTCGGCGAATGCCCTACGGCCGCAACCGACTTGCGACCTGCGGCCGGCGTGGCGGCGGGCCGTCGAGCAGGCCGAGGACGGCGTCGGCGTCGAGATGGGAAGCCAGCAGATCGGCGATCACATCGAGCTGGGCGTCGCGTCGCGCGGCGACGTTGGTGTCGGCGACGACGAACCCGCCGCGGCCGGCCGCGACCGCGGCGCGGGTGAGCCACGCGCGGCGGAAGTCGTCGTTGTCGAGCAGGCCGTGCCAGTGGGTGCCGAAGACGGCGCCGCGCACTAGGCCGTGCGGTTCACAGTCTCGCCCGCCGTCGGCCCCGAACCAGCTTTCCTCGGCGCATCGCGACACCCGGCCGTGATGGATTTCGTATCCGGCGAGCGGCGGCGGCCACCGGCGCAGGATCTTGGTCTCGCCGAAGGCGATGTCGGCGTCCAACAGCCCCAGCCCGGCGACTTCGCCGGCCCCGGATTCCACGGCGTCATCGATGCGCCGGCATAGCATTTGAAAGCCCCCGCAGATACCCAGCACCGGTTTGCCGGTGGCGGCGTGCGCGGTGATCGCCTCGGCCAGGCCGTGATCGCGCAGCCAGGTCAGGTCGGCGACGGTGGATTTGCTGCCGGGAATCACGATCAGGTCGGTGTCGGCCAGGTCGGCGGGGTCGGTGGTCCAGTGCACCATTACGCCCGGTTCGCATGCCAGCGCCTCCACGTCGGTGGAGTTGGAGATCCGGGGCAGCCGGATCGCGGCCACCCGCAGCCACTCGCGCCCGCGCGGCGGTGCGGGGGTGCCGACGACGCGGTGCGCGACCACCGACAGCGAGTCCTCGGCGTCCAGCCAGAGTTCGTCGGCGTAGGGCAGCACCCCGTAGGTCGGACGGCCGGTCATCGCGTGCAGCTGCCGCAGGCCGGGTTCGAGCAGTGCGGGGTCGCCGCGGAATTTGTTGACGACGAAGCCGGCGATCAGCGCTTGGTCGTCGGGCTCGAGCACCGCGACCGTCCCGAACAGATGGGCGAGCAGCCCGCCGCGGTCGATGTCACCGACCAGGATCACCGGCAGGTTCGCGGCCCTGGCCAGGCCCATGTTGGCCAAATCGGTGGCACGCAGATTGATTTCGGCCGGCGAGCCGGCCCCCTCACAGATGACGGCGTCGAATTCGTCACGCAGGCTGGACAATTCGTCTGCGACGATCCCGGCGAGGCGGTCGCGATGCCGCACATAGGTTGCCGCCGTGACCGAGTCGGCGACCTGGCCCCGGATCACCAGCTGCGACGTCCGGTCGCTGCCCGGTTTCAGCAGGATCGGATTGAACCGCACGCTGGGCTCTAACCCCGCCGCACGCGCTTGAAGCGCCTGGGCCCGGCCGATCTCGCCGCCTTCGACGGTGACCACGGAGTTGTTGGACATGTTCTGGGCCTTGAACGGCGCCACCCGAATCCCGCGGCGCGCCAGCAACCGGCACAAGCCCGCGGCCACCACCGACTTCCCGGCGTCGGAGCTGGTGCCGGCGACCAGCAGCGCCCCGCTCACCCTGGTTGCGCCACCAGACACAAACTCCCATCGATCAGACAGAAAGCGTGCGAGTTTGTGTCTGCTCGCGGTGGGAGTGTCACGCAACCGTGAGGATTTCGACGCCGGTGTCGGTCACCAGCAGGGTGTGCTCGAACTGCGCGGTCCACTTGCGGTCCTTGGTGACCACGGTCCAGCCGTCGTCCCAGATCTCGTAGTCCAGGCCGCCGAGGTTGATCATCGGTTCGATGGTGAACGTCATCCCCGGCTGCATGATCGTCGTGACCGAAGGCTGGTCGTAGTGCAGCACGACCAAGCCGTTGTGGAACGTGGTGCCGATGCCGTGACCGGTGAAGTCACGAACCACGTTGTACCCGAACCTATTCGCGTACGCCTCGATGACGCGGCCGACGACCGACAGCGCCCGCCCCGGCTTGACGGCGTTGATCGCGCGCATGGTCGCCTCTTTGGTCCGCTCGACGAGCAGCCGGTGCTCCTCGGCGACGTCGCCGGCCAGGAAAGTCGCGTTGGTGTCGCCGTGCACCCCGTCGATGTAGGCCGTGACGTCGATGTTGACGATGTCGCCGTCAGCGATCACCGTCGAGTCGGGGATGCCGTGGCAGATGACCTCGTTGAGCGACGTGCAACACGACTTCGGGAAGCCCTTGTAGCCCAGGGTCGACGGGTAGGCACCGTGGTCGATCATGAACTCGTGGGCGATCCGGTCCAGCTCGTCGGTCGTCACCCCGGGCGCAACCGCTTTGCCCGCCTCCTGTAGCGCGCCGGCCGCGATCCGGCCGGCGACCCGCATCTTCTCGATCACCTCCGGTGTCTGCACCCACGGCTCGCTGCCCTCCCGCACGGTGGGCTTCCACGCGTATTCCGGACGGGGGATGCGGCTGGGCACCGGCAGAGTCGGGGACAACTCTCCGGCGGAAAGCGCGGTGCGAGCAGGCATGCGGACCAGCTTAACCGCGCGCCCGCCCACGATGCGGGCCGTCGAAGCGGCCGCGGATCAACGAGCGCCGCGGCCCCCGGATGGTCACCGAGCCGCACACCACCCGTCCCGTCAACACGACGTGCGGCCGCCCTTCGCCCGGCGCGTCCTTGCGGCGGTCGCTGGCGCTGCCCACGTAGACCTCCACGTCGTCGATCGACGCGCTGGCGCCGTCCGGCAATCGGACCTCCACCGAGCCGAACCGCATGTCGAGTTCGATGACCACCACCGGGCCCGCGAACCGGGCCTTCGTGAGGTCGAGTTCGATCGAGCCCAGCCGGCGGACCAGCGCCAGGCGGGTTGGCACCGTCCATTCCCCGTGGCGTTTGAGCGAGCCGGCCCAGCCGCGCAACTCGACCCGGTCGGCCGCGGACGTGACGATCGCGCCGGGGCCGGGCAGGTCGCCGACCAGCCCGTCCAGCTCTCCCCGGGTGCGCGCGTAGGACACCTGCGATGAGCGCTGCTCGAACTCGTTGATATCGATCAGCCCGAGCGCGACGGCGTTGTGCAGTCGCCGCATCGTGCCGTTGCGGTCGGCGTCCGAGACCCGTAACGCCACCATCTCTCCACCGGTCTCAGTCATGGCCTTTCCTGACGCTCGAACCCTCGGCCTACCCTCGCAACTTACCGCTGGAACGGGCCGTGGCTACCGCGTCGGCGTCAGGCCAGGAAGTCCGGCGGCAGCGATTCGAACATCACCTTGGTCATCCGAACCGCGTATTCCGAGCTGCCGCCTCCGACGATCAGCGAGGCGAACGCCAGGTCGCCGCGGTACCCGGCGAACCAGGAATGCGATCCGCCCGGGAACTCGGCCTCGCCCGTCTTCCCGTAGACCGCGCCGCAGCCGGCGATCTCCTTGGCGGTCCCATTGGTCACCACCAGCCGCATCATGGGCCGCAGCGCGTCCACCATCTTCGGGCTGATCGGCGTGGTGTCGCCCTGAACCGCGGTCGGCCGACCCGCGATGAGCTGCGGCGTCGGGGTCTTGCCGGCGGCCACGGTCGCCGCCACCAGGGCCATGCCGAACGGGCTGGCCAGCACCTTGCCCTGGCCGAAGCCGTCTTCGGTGCGCTCGGCGAGGTCCACCGTCGGGGGCACCGACCCGGTCACCGTGGTGATGCCATCCACCTCATAGTCCAGCCCGATCCCGTACCGGGTGGCCGCCTGCGTCAGCCCGCGCGGCGGCATCCTGCTGCTGAGCTCGGCGAAGGTGGTGTTGCAGGAACTGGCGAACGCCCGCGACATCGGCACCACGCCGAGGTCGAAGCCACCGTAGTTGGGGATGGTGCGGTGCCCGATGTCGAGATGGCCCGGGCAGCCCAGCATGGTGTTGGGGGTGGCCATGTCGCGGTCGATGGCGGCGCCTGCGGTGACCATCTTGAACGTCGAGCCCGGCGGGAACAGGCCGGTGGTGGCCAGCAGGCCCTCCGCGTCGGCGCCCCCGTTCTGCGCGATCGCCAGGATCTCCCCGGTCGACGGCTTGATCACCACCATCATGGCTTTGCCGCCGCGGGTGTCCACCGCGCGCTGAGCGGCGTCTTGCACCACCCGATCGAGCGTGATCGAGATCGACGGCGCCGGTGACCCCTGCACCTCGTGCAGCACTTCGACTTCGACACCGTTCTGGTTGACGCTCACCACCCGCCAGCCCGCCTCGCCGTCGAGTTGGTCCGCCACCGCTTTCTTCACCTCGGACATGGCCGCCGACGCGAAATGCGGGTCGGTCGGCAGCATCTCGGGCTGGGGGGTGATCACGACGCCGGGCAGCCGGCCGATCGCCGGGAAGACCTTGTCGTTGTCGTCGGGATGCAGCGTCACCAGGTCCACCGGCTGGGTCGCCGAGCTGGCCTGCTCGGCGAGCAACTGCGGGTCGTTCAGCGCGCCGTTGAAGGGGCGCAGGACGTCCACGATCGCGTGCGCCGTCCCGATCAGGGCGGCTCCGGATCCCGCCTGGGTGGCGTCCAGCGTGTAGTGGTACAGGTAGCCCGGCACCAGCACGTCGCTGCCGCCGAGTTCGTTCACCGAGGCGCGGCGCGGCGCATCGGCTCGCAACGCGAAGGTCTGGTGCTCGCCCAGTTTGGGGTGCAGGCCGGTGGTGGTCCACCGGACCTCCCAGCGCCCCTCGTCGCGCGCCATTTTCAGCTGGCCGTCATAGGTCCAGGTCCGGTTCTTGGGCAGGTGCCAGGTGAAGCGATAGCCGACAGTGCCGGTGTCCTCGGCGTACTTGGCGTTGAGGATCTGCGTGTCGAGGTGACTCGCCTGCAGCCCCGCCCACGCCGCGTTGAGCGCTTCGCGGGCCTCGTTGGGGTTGTCGCTGAGTTGGGCGGCCGTGGCGGTGTCGCCGACGGCCAGGGCGCCGAAGAACTTCTCGGCCGCCGGACTTGGGCCGTCGGGCCGCGGCGTGCAGCCGGACACTGCGACGGCCGCGAGGAGCAGCAGCCCTGAGGCAGACGAGGCCAATGTTGTTGTAGTTACCATCGTTGCTGATGTTAAGAACTGCAACGCCAACACCAGCGCAGACACACCGAGACCGGACCGTTACGAACGAATGGCCGCGACCCCTCGTGCAGAATGTGCCCCGAAGGCCGCGCTAGTCCAGCAACACCGTCGCGAAGGTGCCCACCTCGGCGAAGCCGACTCGGGCGTATGCGGCGCGCGCCACCGTGTTGAAGCTGTTCACGTACAGGCTGGCGGTGCGCCCGCTCCCGACGATCACGGCGGCCACCGTCGCGGTGCCGGCGGTGCCGAGACCCAGACCCCGCCACTCCGGGTGCACCCACACCCCCTGGATCTGGCCGACGCCGGGCGACTGCGAGCCCACCTCGGCCTTGAAGACGACCTGGCCCTGCTCGAAACGCGCCCAGGCTCGGCCGGCCGCGATCAGGCTGGCCACCCGTCGCCGGTAACCCCGACCGCCGTCGCCCAGTCGGGGGTCGACGCCCACCTCGCCGATGAACATGTCCACGGCGGCCACCAGATAGGCGTCCAGCTCGTCCGGGCGGACCTGGCGCACCCCGGGGTCGATGTCGCAGTTGGGGTGCTTGGTCAGCGCCAGCAGCGGCTGTTGGTCGCGCACGTCACGGGCCGGGCCCCACGCCGATTCGAGCCGCTCCCACATCCGCATCACCAGGTCGGCCCTGCCAACCAGCGACGAACAGCGGCGCGTTCCGCTCATCGCCTCGTCGGCGAAGGCGTCCATGTCCGCCGGGGCGCCGCGCAGCGGGATCAGGTTGGCGCCGGCGAAGCACAGCGACTCCTCCGCGCCGCGCAGGGTCCACAGCTCCCCGCCGATGGAATTGGGGTCGATGCCGTGGTCCGCCACCCGGGCCGCGACCATGCACGACCCGACCGGATCCTCGTCGAACACCCGCCAGACGGCGGCGGCGTCGCGCACCACAGCAACCCGTCGCTCGCCGGCAAGGCGGAAGAGGGGCGGAGCCGACATCTGGCGAACTCTCTGTGATGCGATCTAAAAGGCCAGCAAGAGGGAACCGGCCTCTATCAGCTTACGGTCACAATCGGCGAACCGCTCGATGTTGTGCCACTACCAGGGTCGCCACTTTCGGCGCCGTTTGCTTCGGCGCCCGTCGTCCCCTCCATTTCGGAGGCAAGCCTCATGGCCTCTTCGATCAGCGTCTCGACGATCTGCGATTCGGGCACGGTCTTTATCACTTCGCCGCGAACGAAGATCTGCCCCTTGCCATTTCCCGACGCGACGCCCAGGTCGGCCTCGCGCGCCTCGCCCGGACCGTTCACCACGCACCCCATCACGGCGACCCGCAGCGGCACGTCGAGTCCCTCCAGGCCGGCGCTGACCTCGTTGGCCAGGGTGTAGACGTCGACCTGCGCCCGACCGCAGGACGGGCAGGACACGATCTCGAGCCCGCGGGGTCGCAGGTTCAGGGATTCGAGGATCTGGGTGCCGACCTTGACCTCCTCGACCGGCGGCGCCGAGAGCGACACCCGGATGGTGTCGCCGATCCCCCGCGACAGCAACGCGCCGAAGGCCACCGCGGACTTGATGGTGCCCTGGAACGCGGGGCCGGCCTCGGTGACGCCGAGGTGTAGCGGGTAGTCGCATCGGGCGGCCAGCTGCTCGTAGGCGGCGACCATCACGACGGGATCGTTGTGCTTGACGCTGATCTTGATGTCGCCGAAGCCGTGTTCCTCGAACAGCGAGGCCTCCCACAGCGCGGACTCGACCAGCGCCTCCGGGGTGGCCTTGCCGTACTTCTGCATGAAGCGCTTGTCCAGCGAGCCCGCGTTGACGCCGATGCGGATCGGGATGCCGGCCGCGGCGGCGGCCTTGGCCACCTCGCCTACCCGGCCGTCGAATTCCTTGATGTTGCCGGGGTTTACCCGCACCGCCGCACATCCGGCGTCGATGGCGGCGAAAATGTACTTCGGCTGGAAATGGATGTCGGCGATCACCGGGATCTGGCTGTGCCGGGCGATCTCGGCCAGCGCGTCGGCATCCTCCTGACGGGGGCAGGCCACCCGGACGATGTCGCAGCCGGCCGCGGTCAACTCGGCGATCTGCTGCAGCGTCGTGTTGACGTCGTGCGTCTTGGTGGTGCACATCGACTGCACCGAAATCCGATAGTCGCTGCCCACCCCGACGTCGCGGACCATCAGTTGGCGCGTTTTGCGCCGGGGGGCGAGCGTGGGCGCCGGAGCGTCCGGCATGCCCAGGCCAATGGTCACGGTTCTAATTCCTTCAATTTGCTATTGGAAGAGCCTGATCGGATTGACCAGATCAGCGGTCACGGTCAGCAACATGTACCCGACCACGAACACCAACACCACATAGGTCGCCGGCATCAGCTTGAGGTAGTTCACCGGGGCGGCCGCGACCATGCCGCGGGCCGATCGGACGAGGTTGCGGATCTTTTCGAACACCGCGATGGCGATGTGGCCGCCGTCGAACGGCAGCAGCGGCACCAGGTTGATCGCACCCAGAATGAGGTTCAGCTGGGCCAGGAAGAACCAGAACGCCACCCACAGCCCGTGGTCGACGGTGTCGCCCCCGATGATGCTGGCCCCGACCACGCTCATCGGGGTCTGGGGATCACGCTGTCCGCCGCCGATGGCGTGCACCAGCGCACCCACCTTGGTCGGGATGGTGACCAGCGCCTTACCCACCTCGCCGGTCAGGTCTCCGGTGAACGCGAAGGTGGCCGGCACCGCGGAGAGCACACCGTAGTGCGCGGGCGCGAGCTTGACGGCGGCGACGCCGATGGCGCCGACCGTCGCGGGTGCCGCTTGACCGCCCTGCCCATTGGCCCCATTGGTCAGGAAGCGCTGGGTGGGCGTGACGTCGACATAGGTGGTGATCGTGTTGCCGCCACGCTCGACGACGACCGGAACGGTGCCGTGCACCTTGCGGATCGCGGCGGCCATGTCCTCGAAGGTGGACACCGGGGTGTCGCCGACCTTGACCACGACGTCGCCGGCGCGGATTCCGGCCAGCGCGGCCGGACCGGGACCGGTGCAGTCCGCGATCTTCCCGGGGGCCACTTCCGGTGCGACACAAGCGGTTTCGCCGATCACCGCCCTGGTCGGCGGGTGCAGGTTCGGCAACCCCCAGACGAGGGCGATGCCGTAGATCAGCACCAGGCAGATGACGAAGTTCATGGCCGGCCCGGCGAACAGCACGGCGACACGCTTCCAGGCGGCCTGCTTGTACATCGCCCGGTCGGTTTCGTCGGGCGTCAGCTCCTCGACCGGGGTCATCCCGGCGATATCGCAGAAGCCGCCCAGTGGCACGGCCTTGAGGCCGTACTCGGTCTCGCCGCGCCGCGTCGACCACAGCGTGGGCCCGAACCCCACGAAATAGCGACGGACCTTCATACCGGTGGCGCGGGCGACCCACATGTGGCCGCATTCGTGCAAGGCCACCGAGATCAGGATGGCAAGGGCGAACAGCACAATGCCGATAACGAACATCATCTCCGCTGCAGGACCTTTCTCACACCATTCCGGAGGCGTTGACGGAGGCCTCGGTGGGCCGTGCGTGTGCGATGGCGCGTCGCGCCCGCTCCCGCGCCCAGCGCTGCGCGTCTAGTACCTCATCCACGTTAGCGGGTGAAACCGCCCATTGGTCGGCGGCGTGCAGCACGTCGGCGATGGTTTTCACGATGACGGGGAATCCGACCCGGCCCTGAAGGAACGCCGCTGCGGCTTCTTCGTTGGCCGAGTTGTACACGGCGGTCATGCAGCCGCCCGTCTGGCCGGCATACCGGGCCAGTTCGACGGCGGGGAAAACCTCGCTGTCCAGCGGTTCGAATTCCCAGCTAGAGGCGGTAGTGAAATCGCAGGCAGGAGCAGCGCCGCCTACCCGGTCCGGCCAGCCCAGGGCCAAGGAGATGGGCAGCTTCATGTCCGGGGGGCTGGCCTGGGCGATGGTCGAGCCGTCGATGAAAGTGACCATCGAATGAACAATCGACTGAGGGTGCACGACGACCTCGATGCGGTCGTACGGAACGCCGAACAGCAGGTGGGTTTCGATGAGTTCGAGCCCCTTGTTGACCAGCGAGGCCGAGTTCAGCGTGTTCATCGGGCCCATCGACCACGTCGGGTGGGCGCCGGCCTGTTCCGGGGTCACGCCCTCGAGCTGGGCGGCGGTCCAGCCGCGAAACGGCCCGCCGGAGGCGGTCAGCACCAACTTGGCGACTTCCTCGGGGGCGCCGCCGCGCAGGCATTGGGCCAGCGCGGAGTGTTCGGAGTCGACGGGCACGATCTGACCCGGCCGCGCCGCCCGCAGCACCAGCGGACCACCGGCGACCAGGGATTCCTTGTTGGCCAGGGCCAGCCGGGCGCCTGACTCCAGCGCCGCCAGGGTCGGTCGCAGGCCCAGCGCGCCCACCAGCGCATTGAGGACGACGTCGGCTTCGGTGTCCTCGACCAGTCGGGTCACCGCTTCGGGGCCGCGGTAGGGGACGTCGGCGAGCTGCGCCGCGCGTTCGTCGGCGACGGCGATGTTGGTGACCCCGGTCTCGGCGCGCTGCCGCAGCAGGGTGTCCAGGTTTGCGCCCCCCGCGGCCAGGCCGACCACCTCGAAGCGGTCCGGGTGGGCCGCTATCACCTCCAGCGCCTGCGTGCCGATCGAGCCGGTGCTGCCCAGCACCAGCACGCGCAGGCGGCCCTCGGGTGTCGCGGTTGTCACTCATTCATTGTGCCCGCTCGGCGACGATGCGGGCCGCGCAGTGGCCCGTTGAGGGGTCGGGCACAAACCGCGAGCGGATGGGTGCCGGACCTCGCCGCGGGTATGCCAGAATCGCTGCAGAAACGAGGAAAGGGATTCACCGTGGCCAGTACCGAGGTGGAGCATTTCACCGGCGTCGACACCGTGGAGGTGCCATCGGCGGCGTGGGGTTGGAGCAGGATCAATCACCGCACCTGGCACATCACCGGCCTGGTCATCTTCGTGTTCCTGCTGGCGATGCTGCGCGGCAACCACGTCGGCCACATCGAGAACTGGTTCCTGATCGGGTTCGCCGCGGTGGTGCTCCTCGCCCTGGTCCGCGACCTGTGGGGCCGCCGGCGCGGCTGGATCAGGTAGCCACCGCGCCCGGTGGCCTAGCGTTGCGCCCGCCGGTACCAGGCGCCGCCGATCGCGACGACCGCTAACGCGAGTAGGGCCGTCAACCAGGGCCACATCCCGTGCTGATACACCCAGCCGGCCAACGTCCCCTGCAAGCGCCCGGCCGCGGTGATCACCGCATCCTGCGGGTTGGCGTTCGCACCTAGTACGCGCAGCTCGAAGCTGCCGTAATAGGCCACGTACAGACCGACCAGCAACAACAGCGCGCCACTGATCCGGTCAACGAACGGCAGGATGCGCCGCAGACGGTCGACCATCGCCGAGCTCGCGGTCGCGGCGGCGACGGCGAGTACACCGACGACCAAGGTCAGACCCGCGATGTAAGCGAGGTAGATCGACACCGCCGTAACGATCGATCCACCCCGCAGGCCCGCTGCGGTGACCGCCAGAAACGGCCCGATGGTGCACGACAGGGAGGCGATCGCGTAGCTGATGCCGTACCCATACATGGAGCTGAGCCGCACCGTGGGTGCCCGCCGCGGGCCCAACGGCCGAGGGGTCAGAGCCGACAGCTGGCGGCCCGACATCAGCCAAACCCCGAGCGCGACGAGCACGACGCCGACGATCACCGTGGCGTACGGCAGGTACCGCTGCACGGTCGTGGCTGCCGATACGGTCAGCGCGCCGAACAAGCCGAACACCGTGAGGAAGCCGAGCGCCATCACCGCGGTGGCTGCCAGTGCCCGCCCGGCGGCCGCCAAACCCGACCACACCCCCGCTCGCTCGCCGGACCGCTGGCCGCGCACCACCAGCAGCAAGTAAGCGGGCAGCATGGCAAAGCCACAGGGGTTCAGGGCCGCCACCAATCCGGCGGCAAAGGCCAGGCCGACGAGGCCCTGGTCCACGAGGTTAGGACCTCAGTGCGGTAACCCGGTCGGACAGCTCCTGCTGCGACATCGCCGAGGTCGGGTTGTTGACGAAGGTCGAGCTGCCGTCCGCTCGGTAGAACACGTAAGCGGGCTGCCAGGGGATGTTGTAACGGGCCCAGATCGAGCCGTCGGCGTCGTTGAGATTGGTGAAGTTCAGGTTGTACTTGGCGACGAAATTCTGCATCGCAGCCACGTCCGAATGGGCCGCGACGCCGACGAAGGTGACACCGGGGTTGGCGGCCGCCACCTGGCTGACGCCGGGGGCTTCGGCATTGCAGAACGGGCACCAAGGCGTCCAGAACCACAGCACCGCGGGCTTGCCCTGCAGGCTGGCCCCGTTGAACGGCGCACCACTCAGGGTCGTTCCGGTGAATTGCAGACGGTCGTCGGCGGCCAGCGCCCGTGACGCGTTGCCCACACCGAATGTCACCGTGACCGCGATCAGCGCCGCGGCAAACGCTTTACTTCGGGCTGAAAGCGAACCCTCATGCCACACCTCATTTGCTGGAGTTATGCCCTACTCGACGGGGCAGCCACTCGCCTGGTTCATCAGCCCTACCCATTTTCAGCCCTACCCATTTTCGGCGGCCAGCTGTCCGCAGGCCCCGCCGATTCGCCTGCGCTCCAGCTACCCGCCCTGGGCGGCCAGCTGTCCGCAGGCGGCGCTGATCTCCCGGCCGCGCGTGTCTCGGACGGTGCACGACACCCCCCGGGCCCGGACCCGCCGCACGAACTCCCGCTCCACCGCCTTGGGGCTGGCGTCCCACTCACTACCCGGGGTCGGGTTGAGCGGAATCAGGTTCACGTGCACCAACGGGCCGAGCGCCCGATGCAGGCGTTGGCCCAGCAGATCGGCCCGCCACGGCTGGTCGTTGACCTCGCGGATCAACGCATACTCCACCGAAACCCGGCGACCGGTGACATCGGCGTAATAGCGGGCGGCGTCAAGCGCCTCGGTGGTCTTCCACCGGTTGTTCACCGGCACGAGCGTGTCGCGCAGTTCGTCGTCGGGCGCGTGCAACGACAGCGCCAGCGTCACGCCGAGCCGTTCGTCGGCGAGTTTGCGGATGGCCGGAGCCAGGCCGACCGTCGAGACCGTGACCGAGCGGGCCGAAATGCCGAAGCCGTGGGGCGGCGGTTCGGTGATGCGCCGCACCGCGGCCAGCACCCTGGCGTAGTTGGCCAGCGGCTCCCCCATGCCCATGAACACGACGTTGGAGAGCCGATCCCCGAAATCGTCACGCAGGGCGACGGCGGCGGAACGGACTTGTTCCAGGATTTCCGCGGTCGACAGGTTGCGGGTCAGTCCCCCCTGCCCGGTCGCACAGAACGGGCAGGCCATGCCGCAGCCGGCCTGCGACGAGATGCAGACGGTGTTGCGCTGCGGATAGCGCATCAGCACCGACTCGAAGGTCGTCCCATCGGTGCCGCGCCACAACGTCTTTCGGGTCTGCCCGGCATCGCAGGTGACCTCGGCCGCCGAGGTGAGCAGATGCGGGAACATCGCCTCGGCGATCCGGTCCCGCAGGGCCGCCGGGAGGTCGGTCATCTCGCGGGGGTCGGCGATCAGGCGGCCGTAGTACTGATGCGCGAGCTGCTTGGCGCGAAACGCCGGCAGGCCCAGCTCCGCGACGGCCGACGCGCGGCCTTCCGCGTCGAGGTCGGCCAGGTGCCGCGGCGGCCTGCTGGGGCGGGGCTCGGTGAAGATCAACTGTTGCACCATGACATGGCCATTATGGGCCCGGTCAGTGCACCAGTGTGAGCACCGTCCAAGCCGCGACCGCGGACGGAAGTACCCCGTCGAGCCGGTCCATTAGCCCGCCGTGACCGGGAAGCATCCGGCCCATGTCCTTGATGCCGAGGTCGCGCTTCACCTGGGACTCGACCAGATCACCCATCGTGCCGGTGAATACCAGGACGACACCCAGCAGCACACCGATCCACGGCGTTTTATCGGCCAGGAATGTCGCCGTCAGGGTCGCCGCCGTGATACCGAAGAGGAGCGAACCGGCGAACCCTTCCCAGGACTTCTTCGGGCTGATCGCCGGAACCATCGGGTGCTTGCCGAACAGCACCCCCACGGCGTAGCCACCCACGTCGGAGGCGACGACGGTGATCATGAGACAGAACACCCGCCCCGCGCCGTCTTTCGGATAGACCAGCAATGCGGCGAACGACGCAAACAGTGGCACCCATGCGGCCAGGAACACCGTGGCGGACGCGTCCCGCAGGTAGTTCGCCGACGGCGAACCGACGAACGGCTCCGGTCGTTTGCTGTTGTCCTGCATGAACAGCCGCCAGATCATGCAGACCACCACGGTCCCACCGAAGCCGGCCAACGCGCCGGCCGCGTGATACGGCCAGGTCAGCCAGACGGTGGCCTGCCCACCGACCAGCAACGGGATGAGTGGAACCACGTAGCCGGCTTCGCGCAGCCGCCGCACCACCTCGTGGCTGGCAACGGCAGCGGCCCAGGCGCAATGGACTACCCAATAGCGGGGAGCGAACACCAGCGTCACGACGAGGACGGCGCCGATGCCCGCGCCCACGAGGATGGCGGCGCGCAGGTCGCGCCCCGCGCGGGACGTCGTCGTCTTGGCCGGCAGCGGGATGGCGTTCTTGGCCCCACGCGCCGGCTCGTCGGGCGGACTGGCTGCGCCGGTGGTTGCCACGGACCTGGGTGAACTTAGCTGCTGAGCGGCCGCTAGACCTCCAGCAGCTCGCCTTCTTTGTGCTTGACCAGGTCTTCGATCTGGGTGATGTACTGGTGCGTGGTCTTGTCCAGGTCTTTTTCCGCGCGGCCGACCTCGTCCTCGCCGGCCTCGCCGTCCTTGCGGATGCGGTGCAACTCTTCCATCGCCTTGCGGCGGATGTTGCGCACCGACACCTTGGCGTCTTCCCCTTTGCCCTTGGCCTGTTTGACCAGCTCCCGGCGCCGCTCCTCGGTGAGTTGCGGCACGGCCACCCGGATCAGGGTGCCGTCGTTGGTCGGATTGACGCCCAGCTCGGAGTTGCGGATCGCCGTTTCGATCGCGCCGAGCTGACTGGCCTCGTAGGGCTTGATGACGACGAGCCGCGCCTCGGGCACGTTGATGCTGGCCAACTGCGTGATGGGGGTGGTGGCGCCGTAGTAGTCGATGACAATCCGGGAGAACATGCCCGGGTTGGCGCGGCCGGTTCGGATGGTTGACAGGTCGTCACGGGCCACCGCCACGGCTTTCTCCATTTTCTCTTCCGCGTCGAAGAGAGCTTCGTCAATCATCGTTCGCTCTTCCCCTCAGGTGGTGACCAGTGTCCCGATCTTCTCACCGGCGACCGCGCGGGCGATATTGCCATTGGTCAGCAGGTTGAACACCAGGATCGGCATGCCATTGTCCATGCACAGGCTGAACGCGGTGGCATCGGCCACTCGCAGCCCCCGGTCGATGACCTCGCGATGGCTGATCGCGGCAATCAGCTCGGCTTGCGGATTCTGCCGCGGATCCGCGGAGAACACCCCGTCGACCGCCTTGGCCATCAAGACCACCTCGGCGCCGATCTCCAGCGCCCGCTGCGCGGCCGTGGTGTCGGTGGAGAAGTACGGCAGTCCCATGCCGGCCCCGAAAATCACCACCCGCCCCTTCTCCAGGTGCCGGACGGCGCGCAGCGGCAGGTAGGGCTCGGCGACCTGACCCATGGTGATCGCGGTTTGGACGCGGGTGACGATGCCTTCCTTTTCCAGGAAGTCCTGCAGCGCCAGGCTGTTCATGACCGTGCCGAGCATGCCCATGTAGTCCGAACGGGTGCGTTCCATGCCGCGCTGTTGCAGTTGCGCGCCGCGGAAGAAGTTGCCGCCACCGATCACGACGGCGACCTGGACACCGTCGCGAACCACCTCGGCAATCTGGCGGGCCACCCGCGCCACGACATCGGGATCCAGCCCAACCTGGCCCCCGCCGAACATTTCTCCGCCCAGCTTGAGCAACACCCGGGAGTACTTGGGCCGCATTCGCGGCTGCCCGGCAGCTGACCCATTCTCCGGTGCCGTGGGCTCCGGCTTCGGAGCCGCCGCGCCGGCGGCTTGGGGCTCCCTGGACTCCGTCATCAGGCTCCTCGCATGAGAGTGCCATCCCGGCGCGACCGCATCCGGAACGGCATTTCACATCTTGCCTCATCGCAGCACAAGGCGGGGTCGGCGGGGTGCGTTATGCGCAGAGTCCGCGACGCGGACGGCTTTTCGAGGCCAACGGCCAAGGTGACGCCGACAGCCGCGCCGGCTTCGCCGCTTCCGACCGCGGATGTTTGAGCGACGGCCGACATGGGGAATCCGCACCAACGCGGTGGGAATTCACGGTCTTGAGAACAAGGGCCAGCCTCGCCGTATGACCGGATCGGTCGCTTTCGCGATCGGCAGTGAGCGCGCATCGCTCAAAGTACGCCAACGAGAGGAACTAATTCCATGGCGGACAACAACTCGGGACCTGCTGAAGCTGTCAAGGGCGTCGTCGAGGACGTCAAGGGCAAGGCCAAGGAGGCCGTCGGCGCGGTGACTGGTCGTGACGACCTCACCCGCGAGGGCCAGGCCCAGCAGGACAAGGCGGAAGCACAGCGCGACGCCGCGAAGAAGGAAGCCGAGGCCGAGGCGGCGCGAGGCGGCGCCAAGGCCGCTGAGGAGCGCCAGAAGGCCAATCAGTAGCTTGCTGGGAGGATGGGCCCGGTCCGTGGAAACGGACCGGGCCCATCGACTTGTCCAGGCGGTTCGCCGGCAAGGCAGCGCAGTTGCATAGTTTCGCCGCGAGCGGGTAATCACCGCTGCGCTGGCAGACATCTCCCCGTGAGGTGCCTACGGGCCGGGGGAAGCAGACCCACACGAAGTTTCGGGAGATGTCTTGGACGTGCTACTGCTCACCGACGCGGAGGATTTCGATCGCGCTCTGCCGCCTCTGACTCCGTTTGCGCGGATCATGCGGCGTGCGCCCCTTACCGGTGACCGCCACGGGCCGCCCGATTCCGGCGACGTCGCGATCGTCGATGCTCGTATCGACCTCGCGGCGGCCCAGACCGCGTGCCGTCGCCTGACAACCGATGCTCCCGCCATCGCGGTGGTGGCCGTCGTGGCACCGGCCGACGGTGTGGCGGTCGACGGCGACTGGAACGTTGACGACGTCACGCCGGCCGGCACCAGCACGGACGAGCTGCAGGAGCGGCTGCGTCGGGCGATCGCGCAGCGACGCAGCGCAGTCAACGGCAGTTTGAGATTCGGCGCCCTGCTCCTGCACCCGACCAGCTTCACCGGGTCGCTGGAAGGCAAGGACCTGGGTCTGACGCTCACCGAGTTCAAGCTGCTGAGTTTCCTTGTGCAGCATGCCGGTCGGCCGTTTACCCGTACCCGTCTGATGCACGAGGCGTGGGGCTATGACAGCAACGGTCGCGTCCGTTCGGTCGACGTCCACGTCCGGCGACTGCGCGCCAAGCTCGGTCCCCAACATCAGTCGATGGTCGACACAGTCCGGGGCGTCGGTTACATGGCGGCGACGCCACCGCATCCGGAATGGATCGTCAGTGAGTCGACGCTGACCCCGATGTCGGCGACGGCAAGTCCCGCCCCGGACCCGGCTTTGACGCGGACGCACTGAGCCCAATCTCCCTGTCCCAGAGGGGGATTGGGGAACCGGTCAGCCGAAGAGCGGGAAGGCGCGCTTGCGTGCGAGCGCGTCCATGCCCCCCTGGATGGCGTCCTGGATCTCGTTGTACTTGCGGTCGACGTACGCTTCGTCCTCCGCGCGTGCGGGATCGTGGTCGAGCTCGACGGCCGGCATGAACCGGGTCCTGATCTTGGCCGGTAGCGGCAGCTGCGGAAGCGCCGCCGGCGCGATCCCCCACGGCAGTGAGATCGCCATGGGGAACACTTTGAGGCGCAGCAGGCGGTCCAGCTGTAAGGCTTTCGACAGCTTGTCACCGCGGATCAGCACCGGCATGGCGTCGGCACCGCCAACCGTGGCGATCGGCACGACAGGCACGCCGGCCCGAATCGCCATCTTCACAAAGCCTTTTCGGCCCGCCAGGTTGGCCCGGTCGCGCTCGGTCCACGGGCGCAGCGAGTCCACTTCCCCACCGGGCCAGAGCGCAACGTCACGCCCTTCGGCCAGGGCGGTGGCGATCGCGTCAGGGGCGGCCGGAAGCACACCCATCGACCGGAAGTACCGACCGATCACCGGAATCGCCATCAACGCGTCATGGGCCGTGCCGTGCAGGGGGCGTTCCTGCCCGAAGCGCCGCCACCATTGCAGACCGACGGTCCAGGCGTCCCAGACGAAGGGAGCACCGGAGTGGATCCCCACCAGTAGCGCCGGCGGCGCCGGGACGTTCTCCCAGCCGTCGATCTCCATGCGAAACCAATAGTCCACCAGCACATTCCACAGGTACTTCTGCCGCTGCAGAGTGGTCTCGTCCTGGCCGCTAAGGTCCCACCTGCCGGCGCGCTCGGCGACCCATCCGCTCAATCCGCCGTCCTGATCGCTGCGCCGCTCCTCCATCGTCGCCCGCGCCTGCTCGGCATGGAGTTGCGCCTGTTCGCGAAGTTCGGCTGGCCTGTGATCTGGGTTACTCATGGGTGCGGTGTACCCGATTCATGCCCGCACGATGCAAACACCCGGCTTGCAAAAACGGACCTCCCCGCGTCGCACGCGCGACGCGGGGAGGTTCCCGCAGGCCGGATTAGGTGTGGGCCGGGCTGGGCGGAGCACCCGGTGCCGGGCTCGCGTTCGGAGCGCCAGGCGCCGAGCCACCCTGCACGTTCGACGTCCACATCAGAATGTCTTGCATTCCGTCGTTGTAGGCGACGCCGTTCGGGGGTGCGCCCGTCACGTCGAAGTAGAGCGTTCCGGTCGACTCACTGCCCTGCGGGATCGGAGCCGGGTTAAGGCCATTGGGGACCCCAACCTTGTCGATCACCCGGTAGTTCTGACCGTTGGGCCCGCGGGCGATGAAGTCGTTGACCATCGGGGTCACGAGCCCGCCATCGGACCTGGCGGACACGTCCGCCTGGTAGAGCGTTCCCTTGGGGGTGTACCCAGGGATTACCGCATTGCTGGGCTGCAGGTTGCTCACCGTGTAATTGGTGATCAGCGGCCCGTCCACGAGTTGCTCGCTGGTGCCGAAACCCTGAATGTTGGGCGGCGCGGCAGAAGCCGGCGTCGCGGCGAAAATGCTTGCCACCGCTATACCCCCGGCAGCGGCAGCTGTCTTAACGGCCCTCTTGGTGACCTTCATTGCTCATTCCTTTCGTGTCGAACTATCGCCCCCCATAAGGGCAATACGCACACAAGCCGCAAATAGCCATTAGCCTTCCGCTTCAAACATGTGCGCGCCCGTTTTAATGGCAATTTCGGTCGCTCAGCTGCCGAAACGCGGTTATTTTGGCGGGCAGCGTCTTTCGCATCAGTTCTTAACATCTGTACCGCTTTTCACGTCGCATGACTGACGCAACGTCAACCCCGGCGGCCCGAAACGAGCGATGAGCCCGTCACATTCGCGCGGCCGCTGGACGCGTTCTCAGCGGCCGCGAACCCTGCGGTTGTGCTTCATGATCGCGTCGACCAATTCCGCCTTGCTCATCGTCGACCGGCCCCGAATATCGAGTCGCCTGGCCAGGTCAAGCAGGTGCTTCTTGCTCGCGTTGGCGTCCACACCCTCGGCGGTCGGGCCGGAGGCGTGCGGGCCACCGCTCTTGGCGCGCTCGTCGGAGGGGCCCTTCTCTTCTTTGGGCTCCCAATGGTCGCCGACCTTTTCGAAGCTGTGCTTGAGGGCGGAGTACGCCACCCGGTGGGCACGCTCCTCGCTGCCGTATTCGTCGGCGGCCGCATCATGCGTTTTCGCGAACGTGCGTTGCGCTTTGGCATCGGAACGCTGCAAAGTGCTCGGCAACTCGTCCTTCTTCGGCTTGCCGCCTTTCGTCGTCTTGGGCATGGAACCTCCTGATACGCCCGTGCGGTGCGGGTGACGTTTCACCGCTGGTCGGCTACCCCGTTGACCGGCCGGCAATCACTTTGCAACCCGAAGTTCGCGTCGAGACGCCAAAATATGTCAATATCGTTGACATGGTTCAGGCCGACGACGCCCCGCTTGGTTACCTCCTCTACCGGGTGTCGAGCCTGCTGCGACCGGAGGTGTCCGCCGTGTTGGGCCCGCTCGGCCTGACGCTGCCCGAATTCGTCTGCCTGCGTATGCTTTCCATGTTTCCGGGGAAGTCGAGCGCCGAACTGTCCCGGCAGGCGGGCGTCACCCCGCAGGCGATGAACACGGTGCTGCGCAAGCTGGAAGACATTGGCGCCGTGGCACGTCCGACATCGGTGTCCAGCGGTCGCGCGCTACCCGCCACGCTGACCGGTCAGGGCCGCACAGTGCTGAAGCGGGCGGAGGCCGCGGTGCGGACCGCCGATGCCCGCATCCTGGCCAAACTGACCGAAACCCAGCAGCGCGACTTCAAGCGGATGCTCGACAAGCTCGGGTCCGATTGACTGCGGGTCACGAGGTTTGGATCCTGGCCCATGGCCGCGCCTCTTCGAGTTCGTAGGCCAGCTCGAGCAGCAGCGCCTCCTGTCCGAGGTCGGCCGAGAGCATCATGCCCACCGGCATGCCTTCGGCGGATTGCGCCAACGGGAGCGAGATCGCCGGCTCGCCGGTCACGTTCTGCAGCGGGGTGAATGAGACCCAGTCGATCAGCCGATCCAGCACCTGCCGGTAGTCGGTGGGGGCGAGATAGCCGATGCGCGGCGTCTCGTCGGCCACGGTCGGTGTGAGCACCGCGTCGTAGGTGCCGAAGAACCGCGCGGTGCGCCTGCGTGTCCGGCGCAGCCGCATGATCGCCCCCGGCAGCCGGTGGATGTTGCGGGCCGTGTGTCGTTCCAGGCCGAGCGTCAGGCTGTCCAGCCGGGTGCGGTCGAACGTCTTGCCGAACATGTGCCGCCCGCTGCGCACCTGGGCCAGCGCGAGGAAACCCCAGTACAAGATGAAATCGTCGACGAAGCTGGCTGGCACCGGGGGCTCGTCGACGTGTTCGACGCGGTGGCCCAACTCCTCGAGCAGCCCGGCCGATTTCAGCGTCAGTTCCCGCACCCGGGGACTGCACTCCCGCTGGACCGAGCGGGTCACGACCGCGATTCGCAACCGCTGTCTGCCGGGCCCGGTGACATCGCCGACCGGCGCCAGCCTGTGGTTTCGCCAGATCCGCTCGGCCTCCCGGTAGAACGCCGCGGTGTCACGCACCGAACGGGTCAGCACGCCGTTGGCGACGACCCCCACCGGCATCCGGCGCAGCGTCGGGTCCAGCGGCAGCCGCCCGCGCGACGGCTTGAGCCCGACCAGCCCGTTGCAGGCGGCCGGGATCCGGATGGAGCCGCCGCCGTCGTTGGCGTGCGCCATCGGCACCACGCCGGCGGCGACGAACGCACCCGAGCCGGACGACGAGGCGCCCGCGGTGTAGTCGGTGTTCCACGGGTTGCGGACCGGCCCCAGCCGGGGGTGTTCGGCGGATGCGCTGAAACCGAACTCCGAAAGCTGCGTCTTGCCGATCGACGTCAGGCCGGTGGCCAGGTATACCCGCGCGAATTCGCTGTCGGCCACGGCATCCCACGGCGCCCAGGCGTCGCTGCCATGCATGGTGGGCTGGCCGGCGACGTCGACGTTGTCCTTGACGAACGTCGGGACGCCGTCAAAAAAGCCGTTCGCCGCCGCGGCTGTTCGCGCCTGCTGAAAGGCCGCGTACGCCAGGCCGTTGAGGACCGGATCGACGGCCTCGGTGCGGGCGATGGCGGCCTCGACGACCTCCGCCCTGCTGATCCAGCCGGCTTGTATCGCGTGGGCGAGCCCAACCGCGTCCAGATCACCGAGGGCGTCGTCGCCGAACGCGTGCACGTGTCGCATGCACCGACGCTAGCCCGCCCCCGCGCGGGGCCTAGGCCTGGCCCACCTCGAAGCGCACGAACCGCGTCACCGTCACGCCGGCCTCGTCCAGCAGGGCCTTGACCGTCTTCTTGCTGTCGGACACCGACGGCTGCTCCAGCAGCACCGCGTCCTTGAAGAAACCGTTCAGCCGGCCTTCGACGATCTTGGGCAGCGCCTGCTCCGGCTTGCCCTCCGCCTTGGCCGTTTCCTCGGCGATGCGGCGCTCGCCGGCCACGACGTCTTCGGGAACGTCCGCGCGGGACAGGTAGCGCGCCTTGAGCGCCGCGATCTGCAGCGCGACGGAGTGCGCGGCGTCGGTATCCGCGCCCTCGAACTCGACCAGCACACCCACCGCAGGCGGCAGGTCGGCCGCACGCTTGTGCAGGTAGGCCTCGACGGTGCCGTCGAAGAACGTCACGCGGCGCAGCTCGAGCTTCTCGCCGATCTTGGCCGACAGGTCGGCGATGGCCTGCTCGACCGTCGTGTCGCCGGTCTTAGCGGCCTTGAGCGCGTCGACGTCGGTGGCCTTGGAGTTGGCCGCCGCCGCGACGATGTCGTCGGCGAGCTTCTGGAATTCGGCGTTCTTGGCGACGAAGTCGGTCTCGGAGTTCAGCTCGATGAGCGCGCCGCCCTGAGCCGCGACCAGACCTTCAGCCGTGGCGCGCTCGGCGCGCTTGCCGACGTCCTTGGCACCCTTGATGCGCAGCGCCTCGACGGCCTTGTCGAAGTCGCCGTCGCTGTCGGCCAGCGCGTTCTTGCAGTCGAGCATGCCGGCGCCGGTGAGCTCCCGAAGCTTCTTGACGTCGGCGGCGGTGAAGTTGGCCATATCAGCCTTCCGTGGGGGTCGATTCGGGTGCGCCCGCAGCAACGTCGGTGGGGGCGCTGGCAGCAGCCGAGGCCAGCAGTTCCTGCTCCCATTCGGGCAGCGGCTCGGCGGCCTCCACCTCGGGCTTGCCATCGCCGCGGCCCACGCCGGCGCGGGCCTGCAGGCCCTCGGCCACCGCGGAGGCGATCACCTTGGTCAGCAGCGCGGCCGAGCGGATCGCGTCGTCGTTGCCGGGGATCGGGTAGTCGACCTCGTCGGGGTCGCAGTTGGTGTCCAGGATCGCGATGACCGGGATACCGAGCTTGCGGGCCTCGCCGACGGCGATGTGCTCCTTGTTGGTGTCGACGACCCAGATCGCCGACGGCACCTTGGCCATGTCGCGGATGCCGCCCAGGCTGCGCTCCAGCTTGTTCTTCTCCCGGGTCAGCATCAAGATTTCTTTCTTGGTGCGGCCCTCGAAGCCGCCGGTCTGCTCCATCGCCTCGAGCTCCTTGAGGCGCTGCAGCCGCTTGTGCACCGTGGAGAAGTTGGTCAGCATGCCGCCCAGCCAGCGCTGGTTCACATACGGCATGCCGACGCGGGTCGCCTCGGCCGCGACCGATTCCTGCGCCTGCTTCTTGGTGCCGACGAAAAGCACCGATCCGCCGTGGGCGACGGTCTCCTTGACGAACTCGTACGCCTTGTCGATGAAGGTCAGCGTCTGCTGCAGGTCGATGATGTAGATGCCGTTGCGGTCGGTGAAGATGAACCGCTTCATCTTGGGATTCCAACGACGGGTCTGGTGCCCGAAGTGAGTGCCGCTGTCAAGCAGCTGCTTCATGGTTACAACAGCCATAACCGGCCATGTCCTTTTGTTGTCGGTTGCCGCCCGGCATCGGGTGAAGCCGGGCCCTGGCGCCTGCTGCGATGCCGGACCTCGCCAGTTAAACCCTGGCGGGGACCGCCCGGCATGCGGTGCGAACTCCTGGTACTACGGGAGACGCGGGGCAGACGCGCGAAGTCAGCCCGCGAACGAGCTGCGACCAGGAGTTTACACCGACTCAGCTGGCGGTTTTGCACAGCACCGGCCGCCCTGACTGGTGCCGGGGCCGGCGTGGCAATGAACTGAGCCGATGCGACGGGTTTTGTGGCCGATGCTGTGCCTGACGGTGCTCAGCGCGGCGCCGGCCGTTGCGGACGACGCCCGCCTGGATTGGCCTTTGCGCCCGCCGCCGGCCGTCGCCCGGGGATTCGATGCCCCGTCACCGGACTGGAAACCCGGGCATCGGGGGGTGGACCTGTCCGGCGCCCCTGGTCAGCCGGTATACGCCGCGGGCACCGCCACCGTGGTGTTCGCCGGGCAGTTGGCGGGACGGCCGGTCGTGTCGCTGGCCCATCCCGGTGGGCTGCGCACCAGCTACGAGCCGGTCCGGGCCGCGGTGCGGGTCGGTCAGCCGGTGACGGCCCAGACCGTGATCGGCGAGCTGGTGCCCGGGCACCCCGGCTGCCGCGCCGCGGCGTGTCTGCACTGGGGTGCGATGTGGGGTCCGGCGTCCGGCGCCCACTATGTCGATCCGCTGGGCCTGGTGAAATCGACTCCGGTCCGGCTCAAACCGCTGCACGGGTGAAGGGCGGGTTTGCGGCGGTGTGCGCCCACACTCACGCCCGCGGGTGGGCCTGATCGTGCACCGCCCGCAACCGAGAGACGGCGACATGGGTGTAGAGCTGGGTGGTCGCCAGGCTGGAATGGCCCAGCAACTCCTGCACGACCCGCAGGTCGGCCCCACCTTCCAGCAGATGCGTCGCCGCGCTGTGCCGCAGCCCGTGCGGCCCCATGTCGGGCGCGCCGTCCACCGCGGCGACCGTCTGGTACACGACGGTGCGTGCCTGACGCACGTCGAGCCGACGGCCCCGCGCGCCCAGCAGTAGGGCCGGGCCCGACTCGGCGGTCACCAGAGCGGGCCGTCCCTCGTCCAGCCAGGCGCGGAGCGCGTCGGCGGCCGGCATCCCGAACGGCACGGTGCGCTGCTTGTTGCCCTTGCCGAGCACCCGGACCACCCGATGGCGGGTGTCCACATCGTCGATGTCCAGGCCGCACAGCTCGCTCACCCGGATTCCGGTGGCATACAACATCTCGACGATCAGCCGGTCCCGCAACGCCATCGGATCCCCTTGTTGGGCACCGGATTTCGCGGCCGCCATCGCGTCAAGAGCCTGGTCTTGGCGCAGCACCGCCGGCAGGGTGCGGTGCGCCTTGGGCACCTGCAGCCGGGCCGCGGGGTCGCCGGCCAGCAGGCCGCGTCGCGCGGCCCATGCGGTGAACGCCTTGACCGCCGAGGTGCGACGGGCCAGCGTCGTGCGGGCCGCGCCGGCGGCGGCCGAAGCGGACAACCAAGAGCGCAAGAGGGGAAGGCTCAAACCGTCCAGCGTGGCGCCGCGGTCATCGAGGAACCTCAGCAGCGAGCGCAGGTCGCCGAGGTAGGCCCGACGGGTGTGCGCTGAACGGCTGCATTGCAGCGCCAGGTACTCGTCGAACTCCTCGAGGATCGGTTCGCTGTCCGGCACTCCCCCACGCTCGCAGACACCGGCGGGCGTTTGTCAGTCGACGCGCCGAAGTGTGTCCGGGGTGAGATCTTTGAGCTCGGGATATCCGTCGACGGCCATGATGAGGTCGGCTTCGGCGAGCATCATCCGCAGCACGTGCACAATGCCGTCGACTCCGCCGAGCGCCAGGCCGTACGCGTACGGGCGCCCGATGCCCACCGCCGTCGCGCCCAGCGCGAGCGCCTTGATGATGTCGGCGCCGCTGCGGACCCCGGAGTCGAACAGGACCGGAAGACCGTCGGCCGCCTCGACCACCCCCGGCAGGCAGTCGAGCGCGGGCAGGCCGCCGTTGGCCTGCCGCCCGCCGTGGTTGGAGCAGTAGATGCCGTCGATGCCGCCGTCCTTGGCGCGCCGGGCGTCGTCGGGGTGGCAGATGCCTTTGACGAGCAGCGGCAGGTCGGTGAGCGAACGCAGCCACGGCAGGTCGTCCCACGTCAGCGCGCTCCCGAATACCTGCACCCAGCGCAGCACCGCGCCCTGCGGATCCTCCTCGGGCGGGCGCTGCAGGCCGGCGCGGAAGACCGGGTCGCTGGTGTAGTTGGCCAGGCAGTGCCCGCGCAGTTGGGGAAAGTTGGCGGTGCTCAGGTCGCGGGGGCGCCAGCCCGTCACCCACGTGTCCAGGGTGACGACGATGCCCTTGAATCCGGCCGCTTCGGCGCGCTGCACCAGGCTGGCGGCCAGCTCGCGGTCGTTGGGTGTGTACAGCTGGAAGAACCCCGGGGTGTCGCCCAAGGCGGCGGCGACGTCTTCCATCGGGTCGACCGTCAGGGTGGAGGCGACCATTGGGACGCCGGTGCGGGCGGCTGCGCGCGCGGTGGCCAGGTCGCCGTGGCCGTCTTGGGCGCAGATGCCGATGACGCCGATGGGCGCCATGAACACCGGCGCCGGCAGGGTCATCCCGAACAGCTCGACGGACAGGTCGCGTTGGGCGGCGCCGACGAACATGCGCGGGATGAGGCCCCACCGCTCGAAGACCTCGCAGTTGGCCCGCTGGGTGCGCTCGTCGCCGGCTCCGCCTGCCACGTAGGACCACACCGAGGGCGGCAGCGCCGTGGCGGCTTTGGCCTCCAGCTCGGCGAACGCCATCGGCAGGGACGGCACCACCCCGCCCAGGCCGTGCAGGTAGATCTCGTTCTGGTAGTCCCCGAAATGCGCCATGGGAGTAGAGGATGCCAGCCGGCGGTCAGACCGACGAACCCACTACGAGGCCCCGGCCTCCGCCTCGGCCAGTTCCTTCTTCCATTGCCGGAACGTCTCTTCGGTGCGGCCGCGCCGCCAGTAACCCGAGATGGACGACGCCCACTTCGCGTCCACGCCGCGCTCCTTGCGGATGTAGGGCCGCAGGTTGTGCATGACGCTTTGCGCCTCGCCGTGAATGAAGACGTGCACCTGCCCGGGCAGCCACGGCGTGGTGGTGACCGCCTCGATGAGCGGGGCGTGATCGCCGGCACGGTCCTCGGGGACCAGGTCGGCCCGGCCACCTCGATAGACCCAATGCACCTCGACGCCGTCCGGCGCGGTCAGCGGAATTTCATCCTCCTGGCCCGCTACCTCGATGAACGCCTTGCCGACGGCGCTGGGGGGCAACGCTTCCAGCGCCGCGGCGATGGCGGGGAGCGCCGATTCGTCGCCGGCCAGCAGATGCCAATCGGCCGCCGGGTCGGGCGTGTAGGCACCGCCGGGACCCATCAAGTAGATCCGCTGGCCGGGCTGGGCCGCCGCGGCCCATTGACCCGCGATCCCGTGCTCGCCGTGCACGACGATGTTCAGCGTGATCTCGCGGGCCGCCACGTCGACGTGACGGACCGTCATGGTCCGGACCGACGGCCTCTTCTCGGGGGGCAGGCCGGCGAAACTGTCCAGGGTCAACGGCTGGGGCAAGCCCGCGACGTCGACGTCGTCCGCGACGAACACCAACTTGACGTAGGAGTCGGTGAACTTGCTGGGCACGAAGGCGTCGAAATCCGTTGCTCCCGAGCACAACCCCGACCATGTGCGGTGTGAGTTCTTCGGTATCGACAACCTCGAAGCGTTGCAGAGGTCGACCCGCCACTTGTCCTCCTGTCCGCACCCGACCCCGTCGACTATACGAGCCGCGTCGTCGATGCAGCTTGGCCGCTCGCGCCGCGGACAAGTCGCCACCGCCCTCCTGACGCTGCACCAACCCGCCCAGCTCGAGGATCGCCAGCGGCCCCAGCACCCGCTCGGGCACCAGCCCCGACGCGACCGCGAGCTGCTCGACGGTGGCGGCGCCGCGGCCCGGCAGCGCCTCGTACACCCGGCGCTCGGCGTCGCTCAGCCCGTCGAGCGCCGTGGCCGGGCGCGGTTCCTCGGCCGCCAACTCGCCGATGCGGCCGATGAGCTCGACAATGTGGTCGGCCCGGGTCACCAGCTCGGCGCCGTTACGCAGCAGCGCGTGGCACCCGGCCGACGCGGACGACGTCACGGGCCCGGGCACCGCGGCCACCACCCGTCCAACGCCCGCGCCCAGGCGGCGGTGTTCGCCGCGCCGCTGCGCAGGCCCGCTTCCACCACCACCGCGGCCCCCGCGACGGCGGCCACCAGGCGATTGCGGGTCAGGAATCGGTGTCGGGCCGGCCGTACACCGGGCGGGTATTCGGTGAGCACAGGCCCGTGTTGGCCGATCCGATGCAGCAACGCGGTATGGCCGCTCGGATAGGGAATGTCGATCCCGCCGGCGAGAACGGCCACAGTGATTCCGTCGCGTTCAGCACCGCCCGGTGCGCCGCGCCGTCGATGCCGTAGGCGCCGCCGGAGACGACGGCCACCTCGCGTTGCGGCCAGCCCGACCGCCAGGTCCTCGGCCACCTGCTCGCCGTAGCCGTCGCGGCCCGGGTTCCCACCACGGCGGCCGCGCGGTGCGCCGCCTCGTCGAGGCGGGTCGGGCCCAGCGCCCACAACACCATCGGTGCGCCGCCGCGAGCTTTTGCAGAGGAATTTCCGAAGGCGGCGAACGCCAGCAGCGGCCACTCGTCGTCGTCGGGAGTGATCAACCGTCCTCCGCGGTGGGCGAGCAGCTCGAGGTCGGCTGCCGCGCAGTCGATTTCGCGCCTCGCCTCGGTCTGCCGCGCCAGCTCGTCGTCCACCAGTCCGCGGCGGACCCGGTCGGCCGCCTCCACCGGGCCAACACATCGCACCAGGGCTGCGAGTTCGGCGCAGGGCGGTTCGGCCACCCGGGACAGGTATGCCCACGCGCGCAGCGTCAGGTCGGTCATCGTGATCGCTCCCGGTTGCCGGAAGCTGAGCGCGGCCGCGACCTCCTCGGGCCCGGGCGATACCCCGCCGGCCAAGTCGGTCAGGCTCCACGCGACCCGCAGGGTGCGGTCCAGGCCCCGGATGCTGAGCAGCCCACGGTCCAGCGCCTTTTGCAGCGGTGTCATCGCGGCGTTGCCGGGACGGAACTTTCGGCGCAACAGCGCCCCGCTGACTTCGGCGTTGGTACGGAATCCGTGCGGTAGCCACCGCTGGGCCGCGGCCGCACGGGCCTGCGCCACCCGGTGCCGAACCTGTGCCGTCGATTCGGCTTCGGCGCCCGAGAACGCGCCCGCGCGGACCGCATGCATCTGCACCCGCAGGTCCACCCGGTCCAGCAGCGGGCCGGACAGCTTGCCCAAGTAGCGACGCTTGGCCGCCGCCGCACAGATGCAGTCCTGCGGATCGGCGGGCGCGCACGGGCACAGGTTCGCCGCCAACACCAGTTGGAACCGGGCCGGGTAACACGCCACCCCATCACGTCGGGCAAGACGAATTTCCCCGTCCTCCAACGGGGTTCGCAACGCCTCCAGCGCGCCGACGCTGATCTCGGCGCATTCGTCGAGGAAGAGCACCCCACGGTGCGCGCGGCTGACCGCGCCGGGACGCGCCATGCCCGAACCGCCGCCGACCAGCGCCGCCACGCTGGAGCTGTGGTGCGGCGCGACGAACGGCGGCGTGGTGATCAGCGGCGTGTCCCCCGACAGCAGCCCGGCCACCGAATGGATCGCGGTGACCTCCAGCGACTCGCTCTCCGACAGCGGTGGCAACAGGCCCGGAAGCCGTTGCGCGAGCATGGTTTTGCCGATGCCCGGCGGCCCGGTAAGCATGAGGTGGTGCGACCCGGCGGCGGCCACCTCCACCGCGAAACGCGCCTGCGTCTGCCCCACCACATCGGCCAGATCCGCCGAGGGCTCCAGCACGGTGGGCGTCGCAGTGATCCGGTTGTCCAAGGCGGCCGACCCGCCGAGCCAGCTTCTGCAGCTGCCCCAGCGTGCGCACGCCCCAGACGTCGATGCCGTCGACCAGGCTGGCCTCGGCCAGGTTGTCCACCGGGACGACGACGGCCGGCCAGCCGTCGCGTTTGGCGGCCAGCACCGCCGGCAGCACGCCGCGCACCGGGCGGACCCGCCCGTCCAGCGACAGCTCGCCCAGCAGCACCGTCTTATCCAGGCGGTCCCACGGGTTCTTTCGTTGCGCCGACAGGACGGCCGCGGCCAGGGCGATGTCGTAGACGGAGCCCATTTTGGGCAGCGTCGCCGGCGAGAGCGCGAGCGTGAGCCGCGCCATGGGCCAGCTGTTGCCGCAATTGGCGACCGCCGCCCTGACCCGGTCGCGGGACTCCTGCAGCGCGGCGTCGGGCAGACCCACCAGATGCACGCCCGGCAGCCCGGAGGTGATGTCGGCTTCGATCTCCACGATTTGCCCGTCCACCCCGCGCACGGCGACCGAGAACGCGCGACCGAGCGCCATCAGCCGATCCCTTGCAGATGGGTGATCTCGGGGGTGCGCCGGCGCCCGATCCGCACCCGGATCACGTCGATGCGGAGCGCCGCCCAGCGCCTGTCCTGGCCGGCCAGCCACAGCGCGGCCAGTCGGCGCAGCCGGCGCACCTTACGCTCGGTGACCGCGTACGCCAGCCCGCCATAGCCGTCACCGGTGCGGGTTTTCACCTCGACGAATACCACCGTGCGGGTGGTCTGGTCGCAGGCGATGACGTCGAGTTCGCCGTAGCGGCAGCGCCAGTTGCGGTGCAGGATCCGCAATCCCATTTTCGTCAGGTGATCCACGGCGAGCGCCTCACCCATCGCCCCGAGTTGGACCCGCGTCATCGTCGCTTCGGTCGTCATGGGAGCCAATGTGCGGGACGGCCCCGACAAGGCGGGCCACAGCGACGGCGCGCGACCCGTCCGCGACGACCGGTTATCCCCAGTGCCGCGTTCATTCACAACCGGCCGCAAACGACTAGCTGATTCGATCCGCCCTGGTGTAGATGTTCATCGAGTCCTCCCGCAAGAACGCCACCAGGGTGATCCCCGACTCCTCGGCCAACGAGACCGCCAGCGACGACGGCGCGGACACCGCGGCCAGCACCGGAATCCCGGCCAGCACGGCTTTCTGCGTCAACTCGAAGGAGGCCCGCCCACTGACCAGCAGCACCGAGCCAATCAGCGGCACCCGCCGACGTTCCAGCGCCCAGCCGATGACCTTGTCGACCGCGTTGTGCCTGCCGACGTCCTCGCGCACCGCCAGCATCGTGCCGTCGGCCCCGAACAGCGCCGCGGCGTGCAGCCCGCCGGTGCTGTCGAAAACCTTTTGCGCGGAACGAAGTTGGGCGGGCATCGCCTCGAGGGCGGCCGCCGCGACGGTGGCGGTATCCGCGCCGGGCGAGAAGCGGCCGATCAGCCGCACCGCGTCCAGTGATGCCTTGCCGCAGACCCCGCACGACGAGGTGGTGTAGAAGTTGCGGGTCACGTCGAGGTTGGGCGCCGTGACGCCGGCGGCCAACGTCACGTCGAGGACGTTATAGGTGTTCGTGCCCTCGACGGCGCCGCCGCAGTACCGGATGGTCAGCACGTCCTCTCGGCCGGCGATGATCCCCTCCGTGAGCAGAAAGCCTTGCGCCAGTTCGAAATCGGCCCCCGGCGTGCGCATCGTCACGGTGACCGCCGCGCCGTTCACCCGGATCTCCAGCGGCTCCTCGACGACCAGCGTCTCCGGCCGGGTGATCGCCTTCCCGGCGGTGAGGTGCTTCACCCGACGGCGTGCAGTTACGTGCCGCACTAGGCGATTTCACCGTCAGCCGCGATCGCGGCGGAACGCTGGGACCTCACGGGAGTCAAACTACCTCGGTTGTCGGCCGGCCGCCCGGGGCGTCACACCGCCGAAGCCAGCGCCGTCAGGGTTTCCGCCGAGGAGTGGACCGGCCGCCAGCCGAGTTGGGTGCGCGCTTTGGTGGTGTCCATGACCATCGACGTGCGCGCCGTGTGCAGCCATTCCAGCATGGACGGGACGAGTGGCACCCGCGAAAGCGCCGCCGACGCCGCCGCGGCCGCAACGGCGGGAACCCGGACCGGACGGCCGCCCAGGGCCCTGGCCACGTCCGCCACCGTCACGACACCCTCACCGGCGATGTTGTACGCCCCCGGCGGGGCCGGGGCGGTGGCCGCCAGCGCGATCGCGCTCGCGACGTCGTCGTGGTGCACCAGCTGCAATGGGAAACCCGGATCCGGAACGACCGGCTTCAATGTCGGCACCGCCTTGACCATGGCCCGCATCGGGCCGGGCAGTTGATTCCACGGCATCGCGTCGGCCAGGGCGGTGGCGTTGGGCCCGGCGACGATGCACGGCCGCAACACGAATACCTCCAGCGGCGAGCCCTTCATGATCTCGCCGAGCAGTGCCTCACATGCCGCCTTCTGCGCGGAGTAATAGTGCTCGTCGGACCCTCGTGCCGGGACGTCCTCGGTCAGCGGGTCGGGGTTGTCGTGGTGATAGCCGTAGGCCGCCACCGACGACGTGTACACCAGGCGTCGTGTCCGCTCGCTCGCGACCGTTGCCTCGAACACGTTGCGCGTGCCCTGCAAGTTGATGCGGGCGCTCTCCTCCCGCGAACCCATGATGATGAACGCAAGGTGGATCACCACGTCGGCCTGCGCCACCAAGGCGTCGACGGCCTCGCGATCGAGGATGTCGCCCTGCTGGTAGGTGGTCTTCAGCCAGCCGCGCGACGACGGGTCGAACGGCCGGCGTGCCATCCCGACGATGGCGTCCACGGCGGGTTCGCGCTCCAGCGCGGTCACCGCGGACATCCCGATCTCTCCGGTCGGCCCGGTCACCGCGACGGTAATACCCACCCCAAGGCTCTTCCCGCCCGGGCCCGGCCGAAACCCCGGGTGGGAAACGTCACCAGCGGCACCGCCGATGATGTCGCAATTCGAGAGCGCTGACGCGCGGGTACCCGTATTGTCAGCGGGTGATTTCCGCTGGCCCACGGACCGGCAGCCGGCACGTGGAATTCGTCGCAATCGCACCGAACAGCGTGTGAGGCCCGCGCCAAGGACCGATAATCTACGGCGATCGAACGCGGGTCACGCTGCCGACTGCGCAGGAAAAGAGGCACAGCATGGGGGACGAATCGACGGCCGCAGGCGGGCCACCGCCCGGCGGGGAGACGGCTGACCCGGGGACGGTTTTCGCCGCGCTGGCCGAGATCATCTACCAGGGCTCGGACGCCCGCCAGATGTATGCGGCCATCTGCATCGCCGCCACCCTGGTCGTCCGCGGATGTGACCACGCCAGCCTGTTGGTGCGCGACGGCGACCGCTACGTCACCGTCGGCGCGAGTGACCAGCTGGCGCGGCAGATCGACGAGCTGGAACGGCGTTCCGGCGACGGGCCCTGCATCGACGCGATCGAGGAGGAAACCCCCCAGATCGACCCGGATCTCACCACGCCGTCGCTGTGGCCCAAGCTGGCGAAGGTATTGGTCGCGGAGACACCCGTGCGCGGGGCGATGGGCTTTCGGCTGCTGGTGGACAAACGCAAGGGCGCCGCGCTCAACCTGTTCAGCGACACCCCCAATATGTTCGACGCCGAGGCCGCGGGACGCGCGGCGGTGCTGGCCGCGTTCGCCAGCGTGGCCATCAATGCGGTCGCCAAGGGCGACGACGCCACCAGCCTTCGACGGGGACTGCTCAGCAACCGCGAGATCGGCAAGGCGGTCGGCATGTTGATGCTGCTCCACGACATGACCGAGGAGCAGGCGTTCGACCTGCTGCGCCGCCATTCCCAGGCGCTGAACATCAAGCTGGCCGATGTGGCGCGGGAGGTCATCCAGAAGCGCGGCGAACTGCCGTCCGCGGAAGACAAGCCGCCCGCTGAGGCCGGCTAGCCTCGACTACTCCGGCAGCCGCAGCTCGGGCTTTTCCACCTCTTCGATGTTGACGTCCTTGAACGTCACGACCCGCACCTGCTTGACGAACCGCGCCGGCCGGTACATGTCCCACACCCAGGCGTCGGACAGTCGCAGCTCGAAGTACACCTCGCCGTCGGCGTTACGTGGCACCATCTCCACGCTGTTGGCCAGGTAGAAGCGCCGCTCGGTCTCCACGACGTAGCTGAACTGGCCGACGATGTCCTTGTATTCGCGGTACAGCGAGAGCTCCATCTCGGTTTCATACTTTTCGAGATCCTCGGCACTCATCTGTTCAGACGTCCTTCTCGAAGAAACACTTCCCCGGCGTTCCGCCCAGGGAATCCTGGCACCATCTTTCCTCACCGATATCCGCCTCGCGCGGGCGGAGGGTCCGGTTTGCATTCGGCCACCACGCGGCCACCCGACGCTTGCGACCCTATGGCCACGCGCCGGACGTTGATGAACGAACGGCGGTGTTCGGGACAGGGGCCCAGCTGGGTCAGCGCCGTGCCGTGCGCCGGGGTGCTGTAACCCTTGTGCTCGGCGAAGCCGTAACCCGGATGGTCGGCGTCCATGGCGACCATCAGCCGGTCCCGGCTCACCTTCGCCAGCACGCTGGCCGCGGCGATGCACGCCGCCACCGCGTCGCCGCCGATGACCGGAAGCGAAGGCACCGGCAGCCCGGGCACCCGGAATCCATCGCTGAGCACATAACCGGGCCGCAGCGACAGGCCCGCGACGGCGCGGCGCATGCCTTCGATGTTGGCGACGTGCACGCCGCGGCGGTCCACCTCGGCCGGCGGTATGAACACCACGTGGAACGCCAGCGCGTGACGACGGATCAGCGGGAACAACCTCTCCCGGGCACTCTCGGTGAGTTTCTTCGAATCATCCAGCGCGGCAAGGCTTTCCAGCCGCCCCGACCCAAGCACACAGGCCGCCACCACCAGCGGGCCCGCGCAGGCGCCGCGGCCGACTTCGTCCACGCCGGCCACCGGCCCCAAACCGCTGCGGTACAACGCGGACTCCAGGGTGCGCAACCCCGACGACTTGCGGATCACCGTCCGCGGCGGCCACGTCGTGGCCATGGCTACTGATGCTGCTGCGGGTTCACCGAAGACACGCCACCCCATCGCCCCGGCGGCCACACGATGAACCTCGCCTTGCCGATCACATTGGACACCGGAATGGTGCCCGACGTCGGGTCGCCCGTGCACAACACGCCCTTGAGCGCCTCGGCCGGGACGCTGGTGCAGTGGGCACGGGAATCCGCCGAGTGCGTCCGGTTGTCGCCCATCACCCACAGCCGCCCCTGCGGAACGGTGACCGGCCCGAACTCGCTGCCCAGGCACGGGTACACCGACGGGTCGGCCATCATGGTGGCCGGATCCAGGTAGGGCTCCTTGAGCGGCTTGCCGTTGACCGTCAACCCGGTGTCGGCCCGGCACTGCACCGTCTGCCCTCCGACCGCGATGACCCGCTTGACCAAGTCGTTCTCGTCGGGGGGCACGAAGCCGATGAAGGACAGCGCGTCTTGCGCCCAGTGCAGCACGGTGTTGTTGGACCGAATCGACTTGTACCCGAGGTTCCAGGAGGGCGGTCCCTTGAAGACGATGACATCACCGGGGCGGGGTGAGTCGAAGCGATAGCTGATCTTGTCGACCATGATCCGGTCGCCGACGCAGCCGGCGCACCCGTGCAGCGTCGGCTCCATCGATTCCGACGGGATCAGGTAGGGCCGCGCCACGAACGTCAACATGACGTAATAGAGCGCCACCGCGATCACCGCCAGCAGCGCGAATTCCCGCAGTGTGGATCGCTTGGTGCGCTCCGGCTCGTCCGCGTCAGACGCGTCGGCCGGTTCGGCCGCCTTCGGCGATTCGCCTTCGGGCGTGTCCGGGGTGCGGGTGGAGACCTTCGGCTCTGACTGGGCGGATTGGGGCTCAGATGAGTCCGTGGGATCGGTCACGAGATCAGAGTAGCCAGCGCAGATTGTGGCGCTGTAAACCGACCGGGACTGCCGCCCGGCCGCCGCAGCTCAGCGCTTTTCCTTGATCTTGGCCTTCTTGCCGCGGAGCTCCCGTAGGTAGTACAGCTTGGCGCGGCGGACATCACCACGGGTCACCACCTCGATGTGGTCGATGTTCGGCGAATGCACCGGAAAGGTCCGCTCGACGCCGACGCCGTAGCTCTCCTTGCGCACGGTGAAGGTCTCGCGGATGCCACCGCCCTGCCGACGGATCACCACGCCCTTGAACACCTGGATACGCTCCTTGGCGCCCTCGATGACCTTGACGTGCACGTTGATGGTGTCACCCGGGCCGAAAACCGGGATGTCGTCGCGCATCGACGCTTGGTCGACGAAGTCCAGGCGGTTCATCTGAGAAGACACTTCCTTGCGGTCGCGGCCTGCGGCAACAGCCCTCACCTGGGTGTGAGGCGGTCGCCAAGCCGATGGTTTTGAGCAACTCTGGCGTATCTCGCAGCAGGCGAGAAGCGGCCCGGCCGGCCTGCAACCGCTGGAGACAACTGGTCAATTGTGCCAGACAGGACGCCTGCCACGAAAATCACAGCATCCGAGGCGGTTCCCAGCGAGCCGAACACGCTGGTGAGTGGTACATATGACTGGGGCCAGAACGCGCTTCCGGACCTTGCGTGATGGCCGGGGCAGGGGGCGCGACGGGGCCCGCGCCTGTGCACTCGTCGGAGCCACACCGGAGGAGAGGAATGCGCGTTCGGCCGCTACTTCTGCTCACCGCCACCGCGGCGGTGGCGTTGGTGGTGGCCGCCGGGTGCGAGGCGAAGGTGCAGGCCAAGGTACATAACCTCCCGGTGTACGTCACGCCCGACCGCGGCCTGCGCCAGCCGCCCCCACAGTTGGCCGAGCTGATGCTCGAGGCGGTCAAGCCGCCGCAGCCGGAACAGCAACTGACGAGCGCGGGGCCCGTTGGCCTGCAGGCGCGGGTGCAGCAGGCAACCGACGAGGCCGCCGCAGGTGGGGCCACCCTGTCGGTGGCGATTCTCGATCGCAAAACCCAACAGCTGGTCTCCACCGGCAATAGCCAGGTCATCGGCACCGCATCGGTGGCCAAGCTTTTCATCGCCGATGACCTGCTGCTGCACGAATCCGAGGGCAAGGCCGCGCTGACCGCGGACGACCGCCAGGCGTTGGACATCATGTTGCAGTCATCCGACGACGGCGCGGCCGAGAGGTTCTGGGCCCAGGGCGGCGAGAACGCCATCATCACCGCGGTCGCGGCCCGCTACGGGCTCACGTCGACGACCCCGCCCAGCGACGGACGCTGGTGGAACACGATGAGCTCGATGACCGACCTGATCCGCTACTACGAGATGCTGCTCGACGGATCGGGAGGGCTGCCGGCCGCCAAGGCGAAGATCATCGTCGACGACCTGGCCCAGTCCACCCCGAACGGACTCGACGGCTACCCGCAGCGCTTCGGCATCCCCGATGGGCTGTACGCCGAACCGGTGGCGGTCAAGCAGGGTTGGATGTGCTGCATCGGCAGCGACTGGATGCACCTGTCGACCGGTCTGATCGGCGCGGACCGTCGCTACATCATGGTGGTGCAGTCCCTGCAGACCTCCGACGACGCCACCGCCCGCGAGACCATCACCCGGGCAGTCAAGACGATATTTCCCGAGGGCCAGATCGACCCGCTGCGGCGCGGGCTCTAACCCGATTGCCCGGGCGGGTCCGATTGCCCGGGCGGGTCCAGCAGCTCCGGGCGGCGTTCGCGGGTGCGCTGCAGCGAAACCTCCCGGCGCCATGCGGCGACGCGCGCGTGGTCGCCGGATAACAGCACCTCGGGAACATCGAGCCCGCGCCAGCTCGGCGGCCGGGTGTAGCTGGGCCCCTCCAGCAGCCGGTCCAGGGCCGGCGAGTGCGAATCCTCCCGATGCGACGCCGGATTGCCGAGCACTCCCTCGAGCAGGCGCACCACGGCTTCGATCATCACCACCGCGGCCGACTCCCCGCCCGGCAGGACATAGTCGCCGATCGAGACTTCTTCGACCCGCATCCGCCGGGCGGCGTCTTCGATGACCCGCTGGTCGATGCCCTCGTAGCGACCGCACGCGAACACCAGGTGCTCCTCGGTGCTCCAACGCTGGGCGGCCGCCTGCGTGAACAACGCACCGGCGGGGGTGGGAACAACCAAAACGGTTTGATCCGAACAGATTTCGTCCAGCGCCTCACCCCACACCGGCGCCTTCATCACCATCCCGGGGCCACCGCCGTAGGGCGCGTCGTCGACAGAGCGATGCACGTCGTGTGTCCACCGACGCAAATCGTGCACCTGCAGGTCGACCAGGCCCGACTGAATCGCCTTGCCCGGCAACGATTGCCGCAGCGGGTCCAGAAAGGCCGGGAAGACGGTGACGACGTCGATTCTCATGCCAGATCCAGCAGACCCTCGGGCGGATCGATCTCGACACTGCCGTCGTCCAGCGACACCGACGTGACGATCGCGCCGACGAACGGCACCAACACTTCCCCGCCGTCGCCTCGGCGCACCGCCAGCAGCTCACCGCCGGCGGTGTGCAGCACCTCGGCGACGACGCCGACGTCCTGGCCCGTCACGGTCCGGACGTGCAGCCCTTCGAGCTGGTGGTCGTAGTAGGTGTCCGGCTCGTCGATGGGGGGCAGGTCATCGGAATCGACGACGAACACGGTGCCGCGCAGCGCG
This sequence comes from uncultured Actinomycetota bacterium, assembly GCA_963850895.1. GTDB lineage: Bacteria > Actinomycetota > Actinomycetes > Mycobacteriales > Mycobacteriaceae > Mycobacterium. The sequence goes on from CAWKNK010000029.1 coordinate 228,547, forward strand.
TCGGCGGAGTCACGGTCGGTCACCCCGGCCAATCGCACCAGCAGCCGCCCACCGTGTTCGCGCGCGCTCTCGACGACGAAGTCGCGTTCCTCACCGCCGCGGGATGCCTTGCCGCGCAGGGTATTACCCGGCGCGAAGCGGGCGCCGGGATCGTCGGTGCGGATCTCGATAACGACCTCGCCGCCGATCCCGTGCGCTTTCGCGACGCGCCCGACGGTCAACTCCAACGGAGTTCCATGAGCCGCTACTGGTCGGTGTCCACCACGTCGACGCGGATACCGCGGCCACCGATACCGGCGACCAGCGTGCGCAGGGCGGTCGCGGTGCGTCCGCCCCGGCCGATCACCTTGCCCAGGTCGTCGGGATGGACGTGGACCTCGACAGTTCGGCCGCGGCGGCTGGTCACCATGTCCACCCGGACGTCGTCGGGGTTGTCGACGATCCCCCGGACCAGATGCTCCACCGCGTCAACGACGACCGTACTCACGTCAGTCAGCTTTCGGTGCTCGGCGCGGCCTGCTCGCCGCCCTCGGCGGCCGGCTCCGCCGGCGGGGCCTCAGCGGCGGTCTCCGCAGGGGTCTCGGCGGCGGCCTGTGGCTCGGCGGCCTTCGCGGCCTTCGCGGCCTTCTTGGCCGGGGCCTTCTTCTTCGGTTTCGCGGCCTCGGTGGTGGGTCCGCCCTCGGCCTCCGCCAGCGCGGCGTTGAACAGCTCGAGCTTGCTGGGCTTGGGCGGGGCGACCTTCAAGCGGCCCTCGACGCCGGGCAGGCCCTTGAACTTCTGCCAGTCACCGGTGATCTTGAGCAGCTTGAGGACGGGCTCGGTGGGCTGAGCACCCACAGACAGCCAGTACTGGGCGCGCTCGGAGTTGATCTCGATGACGCTCGGGTCTTCCTTCGGGTGGTAGCGGCCGATGACCTCGATGGAGCGACCGTCGCGGCGCGTCCGCGCGTCGGCGACGGCGATGCGGTACTGGGGATTGCGGATCTTGCCAAGCCGAGTGAGCTTGATCTTCACAGCCATGGTTAAGTGATTCTCCTGTGTGTGTCACGCTGCAATTCAGCGACCAGGGCGGAATGCCCGGATCCGGTTTTGCCTCGCGTGTATGACCACGAAGCGATGCGTAATCGCTCGGTGGACAGCCGCCCATTGTGCCAGAACAGGGCGCCGCGCCAGAAATCCGTCGGCGAGGCCTACATGACTTTCTGGAACACCTTGGCTTCGACCCGGCGGGTCATCCGCCAGCCCTCGGGCGTGCGCACGAACTCGTCGTCGTACCAGAGCCCGCAGAACAGCACCTGATCCTTGTCGCCGCCGAGCACCATCGGGTTGAAGCAGATCACCCGCGATGAGGCCTTATCCCCGTCGATACGCACCGAGAAGTTGCCCAGCATGTGCGCGTACACCGGGAAGTTCGGCAGCACTTCCGACAGCCACTTCTTGACCTCCGGATAGTGGCCCTCGATGCCCCCGAGGGCGGTGTAGTCGATGTACGCGTTTTCCGTGAACACCTTGTCGAGGTCGTCGAATCGGCGCTGGTCAATGGCGGTGGAGTAGTCCACCAGGAGCTGTTGGATCTCTAAGCGGTCGGATATCTCGGCCAGGCTCAACATGCATCGGACAGTACTGAAAATCGGCGCCGGACAGGCCCGGAAGTTAGACTTTCGGCCCATGCGCAAGGTCATGGCCGCAGCCGCGGCCCTGCTCACGGTCGGCGCGTGCGGTGCCACCGTCCCCACTTCCTGGGCCGACAGCATGCAGCCGGTCGGCTCGGTGCCGATCCCGGACGGCCCGGCCCAGACCTGGATCGTGGCCGATCTCGACAGCGGTCAGGTGCTGGCCGGCCGCGACCAGGATGTGGCCCACCCGCCCGCGAGCACCATCAAGGTGCTGTTGGCGTTGGTGGCGCTGGACCAGGTGAGCCTGGACTCCACCGTGGTCGCCGATACCGCCGACACCCAGGTGGAGTGCAACTGTGTCGGCGTCAAGGCCGGCCGCACCTACACCGCGCGTCAGCTCCTCGATGGGCTGCTGCTGGTCTCGGGTAACGACGCCGCCAACACGCTGGCGCACATGCTGGGCGGTCCCGACGCCACGGTCGCCAAGATGAACGCCAAGGCCGCGTCGCTGGGCGCCACGAGCACCCATGCCGCGACGCCGTCCGGGCTGGACGGGCCCGGCGGATCCGGGTCCTCGACGGCGCACGACCTGGCGGTCATCTTCCGCGCCGCGATGGCCAATCCGGTGTTCGCCCAGATCACCGGCGAGCCGTCGGCGATGTTCCCCGGCGATCACGGCGATGAACCGATCACCAATCAGGACGAACTCTTGCAGCGCTATCCCGGCGCCATCGGGGGCAAGACGGGCTTCACCAACGCCGCGCGCAAGACCTTCGTCGGCGCGGCCGCCCGCGGAGGCCGCCGGTTGGTGATCGCGATGATGTACGGGCTGGTGAAACAGGGCGGACCCACTTATTGGGATCAGGCCGGCAGCCTGTTCGACTGGGGTTTCGCGCTCAACCCGCAGTCCAGCGTCGGCTCGCTCTAGCTATTCCTGTAGGCCGGCGTCCGGCGCCGCCGCGGACAGCAGCGTCATCAGCATCGGAATCCGTTGCTCGGCGATGTTGGGCTGCGGCAGCACCCCCTCCACCACGGCGGCCCCGTCGAACACGTTGGTCAGCACCGCCACCAGAACCGGGAACGTTTCCTCGGGGAAGCTCTCGGCGCCGGGCAGCGTACGCGCGGCCTCGTGAATCTTCGTGGAGTACTGGCGCAGCTCATGCTGCAAGGTGGCCCTGAGCTTTTCGTCGGTGCGCGCGGCGACCAGCAGTTCGTACAGCACGGCGTTGCTCGGAGCGGCGGTGAGGTCGCGGATTATCGCCAGGGCGGCTTCGAGCGCCGGCCTATCGGCCGGTATTTCGGCGACCCGCTTGGTGAACGTCTCGAGCTGACGACGCAGCACCTCGGACGCGGTGGCCGCCATGAAATCGCCCATCGTCTCGAAGTGCCGGAACAGGGCGCCCACGGACACCCCCGCGCGTTTGGTGATTACGGCGGCGGACGCCCGGGCGTATCCGACCTCGATGATGGTGGCGATGCAGGCGTCGAGAAGCCGGCCCACGGTCTCTTCGCGACGCTGCTGCTGGGTCCTGGCCACGTCAGGCCCCGATTTTCAGTGCGCTCTGGCCCCGGTGCCGCTGGCCCGCGCGCAGGTAGCGGCCCGATTTCACGGTCTGGCCGTAGCCGTCGCGGAATCGGCCCGTGCGGAAGACCACGGCGCCGTTCACCCCGGTTGCGACCACGGCGTCGTCGTTGCGATTGACCATGCGCCGCAAGCCCCCGTAGAACGGCACCTCGTCCTCGTAGTAGCCGTCGACCGATTCGTTGAGGCCGGCCGGGTCGATCACCACGAAGTCCGCGCGGTCGCCTTCGCGCAGCGTGCCGGCGTCGATGCCGAACCACTCCGCCAATTCACCGGTGAGGCGATGCACCGCCCGCTCGGTGGACATGAACGGCGCACCGGCCCGATAGGCGTCGCGGGTGCGCTTGAGCATCCGGAGCGGGAAGTTGTAGAACGCCATGTTGCGCAGGTGCGCACCGGCATCCGAGAAGCCCATGTGCACGCTGCCTTCGTTGGCGAGTGCGTCGAGCAGCTTGGGGCGGTGGTTGGCGACCGTGGTTGTCCAGCGGACGTTGCGTTCACCGTTTTCCACGAGCACGTCGAGGAACGCGTCGAGTGGGTGCAGCTTGCGCTCGTCGGCGATCACACCAAAGCTCTTGCCTATCAACGACTTATCGGGGCATTCGACGATGACCGCGTCGTGGAAGTCGCGGTGCCACAACGACGGTCCGAGTTTGATACGGTCGAACTCGCGCCGGAATTTCCGGCGGTATTCCTTGTCGGCCAGTAACTCGTTGCGCTCCAACTGGTCCCGCAGGTGCAGGGCGGCCGTTCCGGCGCCGAACTCCTCGAAGACCGGCAGGTCGATTCCGTCGGAGTACAACTCGAACGGCACCGGCAGGTGCTGGAATCTCACGCTGGCACCCAGGAGCTTGTTCAGCAGGCGAGTTCCCGGGCCGAAGACGTATACCGAGAGCGGCATCGACTTGGCATCGGCGGATACCAGCATGCTCATGCGAACACCCTTGCCCCGGTTGAGAATCCGGCTGCTGGCCAGGAAGAACAGCATCCCGGTCGCCGGCTTCGCCACGTCGGGGGCGCTCTGCAGTAGGCGGCCGCGCTTGCGCAGCACCTTGATCAGCCTGCGCCGCTCGCGCCAGGTCGCGAACGTGGACGGCAGCGCCCGCGACCGGAACCGCTCACCGTCGAGCTTGTCGATGGCCGCGTCCATCCCCGACATCCCGAGCACCCCGGCTTCGAGCGCCTCGTCGAGCAGGGCCGCCATCTGCTCCAGTTCGGCGTCGGTCGGCTGGACCGCGGCGTCGGTGGCCCGATCGAGCCCCAGCACCGCGGTCCGCAGGTCCGAATGACCAAGCAGCGAGCCGATATTCGGCCCGAGGGGCAGGGCATCGAGCGCCTTGATGTATTCCGCTGCGGTGGACCATGTCTTGTTGGCGTTGAGGGCACCGTAGACGTATTCGCGTGGCACGGCCTCGACCCGGCTGAACAGGTCGGCGGCGTCCTCGGAGCTAGCGTAGACCGTCGACAACGAGCAGTTCCCCAGCAACACGGTGGTGACACCGTGGCGCACCGACTCCCGCAGGCCCGGGTCGAGCAGCACCTCGGCGTCGTAGTGGGTGTGCACGTCGATGAAGCCGGGCACGATCCACTTGCCGGCCGCGTCGATCACCTCGGGGCAACCCGTCTCGTCCAACGGACCGTCAGACACCGTGGCCACCACGCCGTCGCGAACACCCAGCGTTCGGGTCTGTGGTGCGCCGCCGGTGCCGTCGAACCACAGCCCGTCGCGAATGATCACGTCGTAAGCCACTTTTGCCTCCAGGTCGTCGTGGGTGACACGAACCGTAACATAGATAGCAAGCACTCGCAATCTTTTCCAGTCTTCGGCGCGCCAGGCCGCTGACCAGGCCGAAGCCGGCTCAGCGATGCGGGCCGGTCGGCGGGGCGGGGTTCTCGGGCAAGGTCGCCGGGTCGGGAACCGGCACATCTGGCGGCACCTCACCGACGCGGGTGGCGACCGCGGGCACCCGCAGTACGGCCCCCAGCTGGCCGCACTCGTCGCTCTGCACGGTGACCGTCATCCCGCCTTCGCGACACGAGGTACCCGCAAAGGTCGCGCCGCTGGGCAACGCCATGCTGCGATCCTAACCGCCCGCGCGACCGGCGCCGGGCTAGGCCGGCGAGCGAAACGCCTTGCCGCGCAATATCACCAGATCCGGACGGTGCAGCACGGCCGGCCCCGATCGCGGGTCGTCCGAGTAGCACAGCAGGTCGGCGGAGGCGCCGTGGTCGAGCCCGGGCCGGCCCAGCCAGCGGCGCGCGTCCCAGCACGCAGCGCCCAACGCCTCGGTCGGGCTCATCCCGATGCGCGTGAGCGCCTCGACCTCGTCGGCGATCCGGCCATGCGCGACCGTGCTGCCGGCATCGCTGCCGGCGTACACCGGCACGCCCGCCTCGCGGGCCGCCGCCACCCTCGGGTAGCAGCGGGCGTGCAGGTCGCGCATGTGGGCGGCGTAGGTCGGATACTTCGAAGCGGCGTCGGCGATGCCCGGAAAGTTCTCGACGTTGATCAGCGTGGGCACCAACGCGGTTCCGTGGTCGACCATCAGCGCGATGGTGTCGGCGGTGAGCCCGCTGCCGTGTTCGATGCAGTCGATGCCGGCGTTGATCAGCCCGGGCAGCGCGTCCTCGCCGAAGACGTGCGCGGTGACGCGGGCGCCGTGGGCGTGGGCGGCGTCGATGGCGGCCTTCAGCACGTCGTCGGACCACAGCGGTGCCAGATCGCCGATCTTGCGGTCTATCCAGTCGCCGACCAGCTTGACCCAGCCGTCGCCGCGCTTCGCCTGCTCGGCCACGGCCGCCGGCAGCCCGGATTCGTCCTCGAGCTCGACGGCGAAGCCCGCGATATAGCCCTTGGGCCGGGCCAGATGCCGCCCGGCGCGGATGATGCGGGGCAGGTCGTCGTGGTCGTCGAGGCTGCGGGTGTCGGTCGGTGAGCCGCAGTCACGCAGCAGCAGCGCCCCCGCGTCACGTTCGGTCTCGGCCTGCGCGATCGCCTCGTCGAGCGGAATCTCGCCGTGATGGCCGAGCCCGATGTGGCAGTGCGCATCCACCATTCCGGGGATGATCCAGCCGCCGTCAAAGACGGTGTCGGCCCCGGTGACGGGCTCCGTGCTGATGCGGCCCTCGACGATCCACAGTTCGGTTCGGGTCTCGTCGGGCAGCCCGACACCTCGCACGTGCATGCGCACGGCGGGTCACTTTCTTCCCGGGTTGCCTGGGAACTTGAGCTTGGACAGGTCGAAGTCCGCCAGCGCGGGCGGCAGCTCGTTGAGGCCCTCGGGCATCTGCGACAGGTCGGGGAACCCCGCCGGCATGCCCGGCATTCCGGCGCCGAGCGGGTTTCTCACCTTGGGCGGCGTCGGACCCCGTCCGCCCTTCTTACCCTTCTTCCCGCCTTGCTTGCCTTTGGCCTTTCGGGTCGCCGACTTGCGACCCATGCCTGGGATGCCCATGCCGCCGAGCATCGACGACATCATCTTGCGGGCCTCGAAGAAGCGGTCGACCAGTTGGTTGACGTCGGACACCGAGACGCCCGATCCGTTGGCGATGCGCAGCCGCCGCGACGCGTTGATGATCTTCGGGTCGGCCCGCTCATCGGGCGTCATGCCGCGGATGATGGCCTGCAGGCGGTCGAGCTGCTTGTCGTCGACCTGGGCCAGCGCCTCTTTCATCTGCCCGGCACCGGGCAGCATGCCGAGCAGGTTGCCGATCGGCCCCATCTTGCGGATGGCGAGCATCTGCTCCAGGAAGTCCTCCAGCGTCAACTCGCCGGTGCCGATCTTGGCGGCGGCGGCCTCGGCCTGCTCGGCGTCGAAGACCTGCTCGGCCTGCTCGATCAGGCTCAACACGTCGCCCATGCCCAGGATGCGGCCGGCCATCCGGTCGGGGTGGAAGACGTCGAAGTCTCCCAAGCTTCTCGCCGGTGGAGGCGAAAAGGATTGGGACGCCGGTCACCTCGCGGACCGACAACGCGGCGCCACCGCGGGCGTCACCGTCGAGCTTGGTCAGCACCACCCCGGTGAAGCCGACGCCCTCGCGGAACGCCTCCGCGGTCGTCACGGCATCCTGACCGATCATCGCGTCCAGCACGAACAGGACTTCGTCGGGATTGACGGCGTCGCGGATGGCCGCGGCCTGGGCCATCAGTTCTTCGTCGATGCCCAGCCGGCCGGCGGTGTCGACGATGACGACGTCGAAATGCTTGGCCTGAGCTTCGGCGAGTCCCGCCGCCGCAACCGCGACCGGGTCGCCGGGCCCGGATCCGGGGGACTCGCCGGGATGGGGTGCGAACACCGGTACGCCGGCACGCTCACCGACGACTTGCAGCTGGTTCACCGCGGCCGGCCGCTGCAGGTCGCACGCCACCAGCAGCGGGGTGTGCCCCTGCCCGCGCAGCCACGCGGCCAGCTTGCCGGCCAGCGATGGTCTTACCGGAACCCTGCAGACCGGCCAGCATCACCACGGTCGGCGGCGTCTTGGCGAACGCCAGCTGGCGGGTCTCCCCACCCAGGATGCCGATGAGTTCCTCGTTGACGATCTTGACGACCTGCTGCGCCGGGTTGAGGGCACCGGAGACCTCGGCGCCCCTGGCGCGGTCCTTGATCCGGGTGACGAACGCGCGCACCACGGGCAGCGAGACGTCGGCTTCCAGCAGCGCCAGCCGGATCTCGCGGGTGGTGGCCTCGATGTCGGCTTCGGTCAGTCGACCCTTGCCGCGTAGCCCCTGAAGGGCACCGGTCAACCGGTCGGACAGCGATTCAAACACCCCGCCAGCCTAGTGGCTCGGCAGTTTGGCGCGAGCGTGACGCTGGCGTCATCGTCCGCGACACATAAATCACGCACAAGACACGCCGGAGCATCGCCGTGGCTTATGTTTCGGCGAGTGATAGCGATAGGGGTCCGCTCATGCTCGAGGTGATCGACAAAGGATCCTGCAGCCGAGACCATCCGGTGCCGTTGCTCTTCGTGCACGGCGGCTGGCACGGCGCGTGGTGCTGGGAGCACTTCCTGGACTTCTTCGCCGATGCGGGCTACCGCGCGGTCGCAGTGAGCCTGCGCGGACACGGCTGTAGCCCGACGGCGAAGCCGTTGCACAAGGTTTCCATCGCCGACTACATCGACGACGTCCGTTCGGTGGCCGACGACCTCGGTGGCGGGCCGGTGCTGATCGGCCATTCGCTGGGCGGCTTCGTGATCCAGCGCTACCTCGAACAGCAGAGCGCCCCGGCGGCGGTGCTGGTGGGGTCCGTGCCGCCGCAGGGCGTGCTCAGGTTGGCGTTGCGCGTCTGGCGCCGCCGACCGTCGATGACGATGGAAGCCTGGACCGATCGCACGCTGCTGAAATTCCTCGCCACCCCGACGCTGACCCGCGAGTACCTGTTCTGTGCCGACACGCCCGAGGCCGTCGTCGAATCCTGCATGCAACGCGCCGGGGCCGAGAGCATCCGCGCCGCCATGACCGATCCGATGGTCCGCCGCGTCAGAACCCGGCGGGTGACCACGCCGATCCTGGTCCTGGGCGCCGAGCACGACGGCTTTGTCAGTGTCGGCGATGTGCGCGCCACGGCGCGCGCCTACCGGACCGAGCCGGAATTCTTCTCGATGGGGCACAACATGATGCTCGAGCCGGGATGGGCTGACGTCGCCGAACGCATCCGCGCGTGGCTGGCGGCGCGCGACCTGGCGAACCAGGCGCGTTAACCGCGTTCGAGTCGTTACTGCGCCGAAAAGCGTTGGCGTGCTAGATTTCACGTCCGCCACTTGACCGAGCTGTCCGCGCCGAGAACTGCAACTTACGGGGGGAAATGTCCGTGCAACCGGTCGCTGGCACGGAGTCGTCCGTCGACGACAACGGCGGCCGGGCGCTGCGGGGCTGGCAGCGCCGGGCGTTGGTGAAATACCTGGCCGGCCAACCACGCGATTTCCTGGCCGTGGCGACCCCGGGATCCGGGAAGACGACGTTCGCCCTGCGGGTGGCGGCCGAACTGCTGAGCCAGCGCGCCGTCGAGCAGATCACCGTCGTGGTGCCCACCGAGCACCTCAAGGTGCAGTGGGCGCGGGCCGCACAGCGGCACGGCATCGCCCTGGACCCGAGGTTTACCAACACCAGCCCCCAGACCTCGCCGGAGTACCACGGCGTGATGGTCACCTACGCGCAGGTCGCCGCGCATCCGACGCTGCATCGGGTGCGCACCGAGCAGCGCAAGACGCTGGTCGTCTTCGACGAGATCCATCACGGCGGTGACGCCAAGACGTGGGGTGACGCGATCCGCGAGGCCTTCAGCGATGCCACGCGCCGGCTGGCCCTGACGGGTACGCCCTTTCGCAGCGACGACAGCCCCATCCCGTTCGTGGCCTACGAATCGGGCGCCGACGGGGTCCGGCGTTCGCAGGCGGACCACACCTACGGCTATGCCGAGGCTCTTGCCGACGGGGTGGTCCGGCCGGTGGTGTTCCTGGCCTACTCGGGGGAAGCGCGCTGGCGGGACAGCGCCGGCGCGGAGCACGCCGCGCGGCTGGGCGAGCCGCTGACCGCCGAGCACACGGCGCGGGCCTGGCGGACGGCGCTCGACCCCGCCGGCGAATGGATGCCCGCGGTGATCGCGGCCGCCGACGAGCGGCTGCGCCAGAAGCGCGCTCACGTGCCCGACGCCGGCGGCATGATCATCGCCTCCGACCGCACCGCGGCCCGGGCCTACGCCGCCCTGCTGACGACGCTGACCTCGGAGGCCCCGACGGTGGTCCTGTCCGACGACCCCGGATCGTCCGCGCGCATCAGCGAATTCGCCGCCAGCACCAGCCGGTGGCTGGTCGCGGTGCGCATGGTCTCCGAAGGCGTCGACGTGCCCCGGCTCTCGGTCGGCATCTACGCCACCAGCGCCTCGACTCCCTTGTTCTTCGCACAGGCCATCGGCCGGTTCGTTCGCTCGCGCCGGCCGGGCGAGACCGCGAGCATCTTCCTGCCGTCGGTGCCCAATCTGCTGCAGCTCGCCAGCGAGCTGGAGGCCCAGCGCAACCACGTGCTCGGCGAGCCGCACCGCCCAGCCGACGATCCCCTCGATGGTGAACCCGCCACCAGAACGCAGACCGAGAAAACCGAAACGGACAACGGCTTCACCTCATTGGGCGCCGACGCCGAGCTGGATCAGGTCATCTTCGACGGGTCGTCGTTCGGCACCGCCACCCCGGCCGGAAGCGACGAGGAGGCCGACTACCTCGGCATCCCGGGTCTCCTCGATGCCGATCAGATGCGGGCGCTGCTGCACCGCCGCCAAGACGAACAGCTCCAACGGCGGGCCACGCAGGGGGCGCCGGCCGGGGTGTCGGCGCCGCGGTCGATGCATGGCCAGCTGCGCGAGCTGCGCCGCGAGCTCAACACCCTCGTCTCGGCCACCCACCACCGCACCGGCAAGCCGCACGGCTGGATTCACAGCGAACTGCGCCGTCGTTGCGGAGGACCGCCGATCGCCGCCGCGACGCGCGACCAGATCCAGGCCCGCATCGAAGCCCTGCGCCGGCTCAACGCGGAGCACTCCTGACCCGGTCGGGTTGGCACCTAGTCGCCGACCGGCTCCTCGAGCACTTCGACCGCGGGGCCGCCCAACACCGCGAGCAGGTTCTGCTCGATCGCGGCTCGGGCGTCGTGCTCTCCTTCTGAGTGGGCCGGCACCGTCACGCAGAAGACGTCGGCCGCCGTCGACCCGAACGTGTTGACCTTGGCCCAGACGATGTCCGCGCCCGCACGTTCCAGCGCACGGGTCAGCAGCGCGAGCAGACCCGAGCGATCCATGGCGCGGACTTCGAAGATCAGCTGGCCGACGGTCGCGGTGTCGAGCCACAAGATGCGCGGCGGCGCGGTCGACCGAGTGACGGGCACCCCGGCCTGGATCTCGCCGGCCCGCGCGGTCGCCGCGCTGACGGCGTCGCTGTCACGCCTCTCCAGCGTGCCGAGGACATCGAGGTCGCCGGCCAGGGCGCCGTTGAATTGTTGGCGCAGCAAGCCTGATTCGGGCGGCGAGCCGAACACCGGGGACACGACGAACTCGACGATCGCGACGCCCTCGTGAATGTTGGCCAACGCCGAATGGATTCGCAGCGAGTTCAACGCCAGCACCGCGGCGGCTTTCGACACCAGCCCCCGCTGGTCCGGCGCGAGCATCACCGCGGTCAAGCGCTCCCGGTCGCCGGTTTTGATCTCCACGTGCACCCCGCGGTCGGCCGCCAGCGAAAGATAGCGCGGCGCAACCGGTTCCGCCTCCGGCAGCGGCTCCCCCGCCATCACCAACCGGCAGCGACGGACCAGGTCCTCGATCAACGATGCCTTCCAGTCGCTCCACACCCCGGGCCCGGTGGCCTTCGAGTCCGCCTCCGCCAGCGCGTGCAGGAGCTCGAGCAGTTGCGGGTCCCCGTGCAGCGCCGCGGCCACCGATTCGATGGTCTTGGGATCGTTGAGGTCACTGCGGGTAGCCGTTATCGGCAGCAGTAGGTGGTGGCGGACAATGCCCGCGAGCGTGTCGTTGTCCTGGGCCGACAGCCCCAGCCTGTTGCCGATCGGGATCGTCAATTCCGCCCCGAGCACGCAATGGTCCGTCCCGCGCCCCTTGCCGATGTCGTGCAGCAGCGCGCCGAGCGCAAGCAAGTCCGATCGCGCCACGCGAGTGGTGAGCGGGGCGGCGTTGACGGCGGTTTCGACGATGTGACGGTCGACGGTCCACTTGTGGGAGACGTCGCGCGGCGGAAGATCGCGGACGGCGTCCCATTCCGGGAAGAGGCGACCCCACAGCCCGGTGCGGTCCAGCGACTCGATCGTGTTCACCGCCGTGGGCCCGGCAGGAGCACGACCAACAGGTCATCGAGTGCCTCCCGCGGCCATGGCGACGGCAAGTCGCCGACGCTGTCGGCCAACCGTTTGAGCGTGCCCGCGCCGATGGGCAAGCCGGTGTTCGCCGACGCGGCCGCCACTCGCAGCACCAACCCGGCATCGGTTTGGGGTTGGGCGTCGCGGGCGAGCACCACCTCGCCGTCGTACTCGACCACGCCCTCGTCCAACGGACGCCGCTTCGGCCGCCGCACCAGAGCCGTGAATCCGCGTCGGGGCAGCGCGTTCTGCGCGGTCCGCAGCCCGGTCTCGGCGTGGTAGGCGATGGTGCGGCTGGAGCTTGAGAGCATGCGCGACAACGCAAATCGGTCTCCGATGCCCAACGCGGCGCTCACCTCGTCGGCGAACTGCGCGAGCAGTTGATCGCGTCCGTGTCCGGATACCCGGTGCAGTTCGGTGCGGACGTCCAGCAGCGTCAGATACGCGGCGTCCAGCGAGCCCCCCGGCGCGTCCGGATGGCCCATCCCGTGGCGGTCGATGAGCTGCGCGACGCCCAGCGCGTCAAGCAATTGGACGTCGCGCAGCCCGCCGCGACCCGATTTCAGGTCCGGCTCGGCCCGCTGCGCGATCCGCCAACACCGTTGCCAGCGTTCATATGTCATCGCGACGAGCTCATCCATCCGGGATCGAATCGCGCTGCGCCACTGGCGTCGCGCCCCGTCGACCAGTTCGGCCGACAGCTGCTCGTCCCCGGCGATGTGGCGCGCGTCCAGCATGCCCAGCGCGGCTACCATGTCCCTGTTGGCGACGCCCAGGGCCCCCGACACCGTCCGCACGCTGTGGTCGAGCCGAACGTTGGCGTCCCACAACGGATACCACAGCCCATCGGCGACCCGCTGCAGCACTTCATCAGACTTGTTGTCGTGCAACAGCATCAGGTCGAGATCGGAATAGGGCAGCAGCTCGCGGCGGCCCAGGCCGCCGACTCCGACGATCGCGAAACCGCCACCGTCGGTGATGCCGATCTCGCCGGCCTTGGCGACCAGCCAGGATTCGTGGAGCTCCAGCCAGGCTTTCCGCAGCTCCGCGGCACCCAGCTCGCGCCCCTCGGACAACAGTCGGCGCCGCGAGGCAGCCAAATCGCTTGCCCCGCCGGTGCTTCGGATCCCCGCTGTAGACGACCCGGACGGGTCGGGTGGGTTTGTCATACCCTCCCGGCCCGTCCGGCCCGGTTCAGCAACGTGTGGCTGGGGTCAGATGGCATCGGTTCCGCGTTCACCCGTGCGCACCCGCACAATGGTTTCCACGGGGGAGACCCAGACCTTGCCGTCACCGATCTTGCCGGTGCGCGCCGCCCGGACGATGCTGTCCACGACCTTGTCCACGACGGAATCGTCGACCACGACCTCGATTCGCACCTTCGGCACGAAATCCACCGAGTACTCAGCACCCCGGTAAACCTCGGTGTGGCCCTTCTGCCGCCCATACCCTTGGATTTCGCTGACCGTCATCCCCAGGACGCCCGCGTCCTCGAGGCTGGTCTTGACGTCATCGAGGGTGAAGGGCTTTACGATTGCGGTGACTAGCTTCATGCTTGCTCTGCCTCCACTTTGTCGCCCACGCGATCCTCCTCCAGGCCGTTGCGGTCATCCACGGAAATCCGCGCCGCCGGTAGACCGGAGCCTTGCCCACCGATCGTTCCGAAATCGTAACCGCTCTCCGCGTGCTCAGACTCGTCGATGCCGGTTGATTCTTCCTCGGCGCCGACACGCAACCCGATGGTGTATTTCAGGATCAAAGCCAAGATCAGCGTGACGATACCGGAGTAGAAGAGGACGGCGAACGCGCCGACCGCCTGCCGCTCCAGCTGCGCCCAGCCGCCGCCGTAGAACAATCCCTTTGACACCCCGGCGACGCCGTTGATCGCCGTGCTCTCCGGCGCCGCGAGCAGGCCCACCAGCAGGGTGCCCGCCAGACCGCCGACCATGTGCACCCCGACCACGTCGAGCGAGTCGTCGAAGCCGAGCTTGAACTTCAGCCCGACCGCCAGCGCGCACACCACGCCGGCCACCGCGCCGACCACGATCGCGCCCAGGATGTTGACCGACGAGCACGACGGTGTGATGGCAACCAGCCCGGCGACGATGCCCGACGCCGCTCCCAGCGTCGTGGGCTTGCCGTCGCGGATGCGCTCGGTGAGCAACCAGGCCAGCATGCCCATGGCCGTCGCCACGGTGGTGGTCATGAACGTGGACCCGGCGGAGCCGTTGGAGCTGGTCGCCGAACCGGCGTTGAACCCGAACCAGCCGAACCACAGCAAGCCGGCACCGAGCATCACGAACGGCAGGTTATGCGGCCGGAACAGCGTCGTGGGCCAACCGCGGCGCTTGCCCAGGACGATCGCCAGGGCCAGGCCCGCCACACCGGAGTTGATATGGACCGCTGTCCCTCCGGCGAAGTCGATGGCGTGCAGCTTGTTGTTGATCCAGCCACCGTGCTCGGACGCGAAGCCGTCGGCGGCGAACACCCAGTGCGCGACCGGGAAGTAGACCAACGTCGCCCACAGTCCGGCGAACACCAGCCAGGCGGTGAACTTGAGCCGATCGGCCACCGCACCCGAGATCAGCGCGACGGTGATGATCGCGAACATCAGCTGGAAGGCCACGAACACGGTGGCGGGCATGGTGCCGGCCAGCGGGATGTCGACCTGCGTGACGCCCTTGCTCGGGTCCGCCTTGACGGCGTTGCCGCCGATAAGCTTTGCCAGGCCCCAGTAATCGGTCGGATTACCTACGACGCCGCCTCGGTCGTCACCGAACGACATCGAGTAGCCGTAGAGCACCCAGAGCACGGTCACCACGCCCATTGCGCTGATGCTCATCATGAGCATGTTGAGCACGCTTCGGGTGCGCACCATGCCGCCGTAGAAGAACGCAAGGCCCGGCGTCATCAACAGCACTAGCGCGGAACTCGCCAACATCCAGGCGGTATCGCCGGTATCGGGTTGGCCCAATTGCGGGAATGCCACTCGCTCACCTCCGGTCGGACATGAATGGCCGTCAGGCGACGCCTGTGACCTGATCCAGAACCTTGCGCAATGGTTGTTTCCGCAGTGGGGCCACCGTGTTTCGGCGGTATTAACGTCCCGCTCGCCGTGTAAGGGCCTCAGCCGAGCAGGGCGTCGACGAAGGCGGCCGGTTCGAACGGCGCCAGATCGTCGGGACCTTCCCCGAGCCCGACCAGCTTCACCGGCACCCCGAGTTCCTGTTGGACGCGGAATACGATGCCGCCCTTGGCCGTACCGTCCAGCTTGGTCAACACGGCGCCGGTGATGTCGACGACCTCGGCGAACACCCGCGCCTGGGCCAGCCCGTTCTGCCCGATGGTGGCGTCGAGCACCAGCAGCACCTCGTCGACGGCGGCGCGTCGTGTTACCACGCGTTTAACCTTGTCGAGCTCATCCATCAGCCCGACCTTGGTGTGCAGCCGGCCTGCGGTGTCGATGAGCACCACGTCGGCGCCCAAGGCGATGCCCTTGTCGACGGCGTCGAACGCCACCGATGCGGGGTCCGCGCCTTCGACACCCCGCACCACCTCCGCGCCCACCCGGGACGCCCAGGTCTGCAGCTGATCGGCCGCGGCGGCCCGGAAGGTGTCGGCCGCGCCGAGCACGACGCGACGACCGTCGGCCACCAGCACCCGCGCCAGCTTGCCGACGGTGGTGGTCTTTCCGGTGCCGTTCACGCCGACGACCAGCAGCACCGACGGGTGGTCGGCGTGCGGCAGGGCGCGGATCGAGCGGTCCATGTCGGGGTGCAGCTCCCGGATCAGCACGTCGCGCAGTACGGCCTTCGCGTCGGCCTCGGAGCGCACGTCGCTGCCGGCCAGGCGGCTGCGCAGCTGCGACATCACCGACTCGGTGACCACCGGACCCAGGTCGGCGACCAGCAGGGTGTCCTCGACGTCTTGCCAGGCGTCTTCGTCGAGATCACCGCCGCCGATCAGGCCCAGCACGCTGCGTCCGAGCGCGTTCTGCGACCTGGCCAGCCGGCCGCGCAGCCGCTCGAGCCGGCCTTCGGGCGGCGCGATGGCCTCGATCTCGGCGGCCTCTGGGGCTGCCGGGGCCTCGGCGGGCGCTGGCGGCTCGGGTGCCGCCGGCTGCGGGGGTGCCGGGGCCACCGGTGGCGGCGCTACCGGCGGCGGGGCAATGGTCTCGGGTTCGGGGAGTTCGACCTCGGAAATGGTGCGCCGCGGCGCGTCGCGGGGAATGGTCGCGTCGTCGCCGACCGCGGGCAGCCCCGTCGTGTCGAGCCGATCGGCCGGCGCGGTTTGGCTGAAGGCGATGCCGGACGACGCGGTGTAGCCACCCGACCGGTCGATCGCGCCGGGCTCCGGCTTGGCCGTGAAGCTGATCCGGCGGCGGCGGTGCCGCACCAGGCCCAGGACCAGCGCGGCGATGACAACCAGGACGGCTATGACGATGAGGACCGCGATGGCGATCCAAAGACCTTGCGACACGCTGACATTGTTCCAGGGGCCCGACGCCGCAAGGTCGGCGCGGGGTCTAGCTCGATGGCGGCGACCCGCAGCGCCCGGCTAACCCGCGCTTGCGATCGCCGCTCGCCCGATGGCGGCGACCCGCAGCGCCCGGCTAACGCCGCGCTTGCGATCGCCGCTCGCCCGATGGCGGCGACCCGCAGCGCCCGGCTAACGCCGCGCTTGCGATCGCCGCTACGACTGCGAGACCAGCTGCTCCACCTGCTGCCCGCGCATCCGCTGTGAGATCACCGCGGTGATGCCGTCGTCCTGCATGGTCACGCCGTACAGCGCGTCGGCGACCTCCATCGTCGGCTTCTGGTGCGTGATGATGATCAGCTGCGACCGCGCCCGCAGCAGCTCGAACAGGCCGATCAGGCGGCGCAGGTTGGTGTCGTCGAGCGCGGCCTCCACCTCGTCCATGATGTAGAACGGCGACGGGCGGGCGCGGAAGATGGCCACCAGCATCGCCACCGCGGTCAGCGCCTTCTCGCCACCGGACAGCAACGACAGGCGGGTGATCTTCTTGCCGGGCGGACGCGCCTCCACCTCGATGCCGGTCGTGAGCATGTCGTCCGGATCGGTCAGCCGCAGCCGGCCCTCGCCGCCGGGGAACAGCACGGTGAACACTTCCCGGAATTCGCGTTCCACGTCGATGAAGGCATCGCTGAACACCTGCAGGATGCGGGCGTCGACGTCGGCGACGACGTCGAGCAGGTCCTTGCGGGCCGCCTTGACGTCCTCGAGCTGGGTGGACAGGAAGTTGTAGCGCTCCTCCAGCGCGGCGAACTCCTCCAGCGCCAGCGGGTTGACCCGGCCCAGTTCGGCGAGCTCACGCTCGGCGCGTTTGGCCCGCCGCTCCTGGGTGGCCCGGTCATACGGCATCGGAGCGGGCGCGACCACTTGCTCCCCACGTTCGCGAGCCTGCTCGAATTCGGCCATCTCGAGCTCGGTGGGCGGGAGCGCCACGTCCGGCCCGTACTCGGCGACCAGGTCGGGCGGTGCCATTCCGAACTGCTCCAGCACCATCTGTTCGAGCTGCTCGATCCGCATCGCCGCCTGCGCGTTGGCCACCTCGTCACGGTGCAGCGAGTCGGTCAGGGTGGCCACCCGGGCACTGAGCGCGTGCACCTCGTCGCGCACCGCCGCCATCGCCGTCGCACGCTCCTTGCGTTCGGACGCCACCGCGTCGCGGATCTTCGACGCCGCCACGACCACCCGGTCCAGCCGCTGCGCCAGCAGCCGCCCAGCGTCGGCCACCGCCGCCGCGACGGCGGCCGCGCGCAGCCGTGCCTCGCGCGCCTGCTGGGCCCGCAGCCGTGCCTCACGTTCCGCGGCCGCGGCACGGCGCAGGGAATCCGCTCGCCCACGCACCACGTTGGCCCGCTCCTCAGCTGTCCGCACCGCCAGCCGGGCCTCCACCTCGGCGCTGCGGGCGCCTTCGGCGGCGGCGGCGATCCGCTGGCGGACCTCCGCGTGGTTGGGCCCCTCCGCCTGCACGTCCTGCGTCTCTTGGGCGTTGCGCAGCCGGTTTTCCAGTTCCGTGACTTCTTCCACCGTCTGCGCGCGGCCCGTTTCGAGCTCCTCGCGCTGCCGCAGCAACCCGCTCCACTCGTCTTCGGTGGTGCGGGCTTCCTGGCCGAGCCGGCCCAGCTGCTCGTACATCGCCGAGATCGCGGTGTCGGATTCGTTGAGCGCGGCCAATGCCTGCTCCGCGGAGTCCTGGCGGGCGGCCTGCTCGGTCAGTGCGCCGGATAGCGCCGCGGTCAGCTGGGCGACCTGCGACTCCGCGGCGGCCAGCTCGCCGCCGGCCTTGTCGATTTCCGAGGTCACCTCGAGCGTGGACAGCTTGCGGTCGGAGCCCCCGCTCACCCAGCCGGCGCCCACCAGGTCGCCGTCGAGCGTGACCGCGCGCAACTGCGGGCGCGCCCCCACCAGCTCGAGCGCCTGATCCAGGTCGTCGACCACCGCGACACCGGAGAGCATGGCCGTGATGGCGCCGCGCAACCGCGCCGGCGCGTCGATCAGGTCCAGCGCCCACAGGGCGGTGCCGGGCAGGGCGTCGCGCGACGCGGGGTCGTCGGCGGGCCAGTCACCGAGCACCAGCGCCGCGCGCCCGCCGTCGGCCTGTTTGAGCGCGGCGACCGCGGACCGGGCCGCGCCGAAGCTTTCGGCGGCCAGCGCGTCGGCCGCCGATCCCAGCACCGCGGCCAGCGCCGCCTCGTAGCCGGGGCGGACCTTGACCAGCTTGGCCACCGGCCCGAAAAGCCCTGTCCCAACATGGTTTTGGGTGAGCCAGGCCGCGCCGTCCTTCCGCTCCAGTCCGACCGAGAGCGCGTCGATGCGGGCCCGCAGCGAGGCCACCCGGCGTTCGGCGTCGCGTTCGGCGGACTGCAGTTCGGCGACGCGTTCGTCGGCCAACCGCAACGCGGCCACGGTCCGCTCGTGGTGTTCGTCCAGGCCCACCTCACCCTGGTCGAGCTCACCGACGCGTCCCTGCACGGTCTCGAATTCCGCCTTGGACTGCTGCGCGCGGGCGGCGGCCTGTTCGATGCGTTCGGACAGCCGCGCGACGCTGTCGTCGATCGATTCGACGCGCGCCCGCATGGTCTCCACCTGACCGGCCAGCCGCGCCAGGCCCTCACGCCGGTCCGCCTCGGCCCGCACCGCCGCCAGGTGGGCCCGATCGGCCTCGGCGGCCTCGCGCTCGCGCTCGCCCAGTTCGGCGCGGGCGGCATCGAGCCGCGTGCGCGCCTCGGCCAATTCACCCAGCAATTGCTGCTCGGCGAGTGCAACCCGCTCGGCCTCGGCTTCCAGCGCGTCGGGGTCGGTGTCGCTGGGCGGCGCCGGTCCGACGTCGAGATGATGCGCGCGTTCGCTGGCGATGCGAACCGTCGCGGCCACCCGTTCGGCCAGCGCGGACAGCCCGAACCAGTTGTGCTGGACCGATTCGGCCCGAAGCGAGAGTTCGGCCACCGCCGCCTCGTGCGCGGTGAGCTCCTCGGATGCCACGGCCAGGCGGGCGGCGGCCTCGTCGTGCTCGCGGCGGATGGCGGCCTCGGCCTCGAAGATGGCGTCGCGCTCGGTCTGCCGGTTGACCAGGTCGTCGGCGGCCAGCCGCAGCCGGGCGTCGCGCAGGTCGGCCTGGATGGTCTGGGCGCGACGGGCCACCTCGGCCTGGCGGCCCAACGGTTTGAGCTGCCGGCGCAGCTCGGTGGTCAGGTCGGTGAGCCGGGCCAGGTTCGCCGACATCGCGTCGAGTTTGCGGAGGGCCTTTTCCTTGCGCTTGCGGTGCTTGAGCACGCCGGCGGCTTCTTCGATGAAGGCGCGACGGTCTTCGGGTCGCGACTGCAGGATCTCGTCGAGCTTGCCCTGCCCCACGATGACGTGCATCTCCCGGCCGATTCCGGAGTCGCTCAGCAGCTCTTGCACATCCATCAAACGGCAACTGGCACCGTTGATTTCGTATTCGCTGGCGCCGTCACGGAACATCCGGCGGGTGATCGACACCTCCGAGTATTCGATCGGCAGCGCGTTGTCGGAGTTGTCGATGGTGACGGTGACTTCGGCGCGGCCCAGCGGGGCCCGCGACGAGGTGCCGGCGAAGATGACGTCTTCCATCTTGCCGCCGCGCAGGGTCTTTGCTCCCTGCTCCCCCATGACCCAGGCCAGGGCGTCGACGACGTTGGATTTGCCGGAGCCATTGGGCCCGACGACCGCGGTGATGCCCGGCTCGAAACGCAGAGTCGTCGGCGATGCGAAGGACTTGAAGCCCTTCAGCGTCAGACTCTTGAGGTACACGGCGTGCCAGACTACCGCTCAAATCGCCCGGGCCGGCCTCACCGCGGAGTGTCGCCCGGGCCGAAAATATGGCCAACGAACACAGTCCGACGCACTGGCCACAATGGCCACATCAGTCACCGGAGCAGCGGTGCGTGTCAGCGCTCGACGAAACCGTCGAACCGTTCCTGCGGCTGCGACCAGTCGGCGACGACCTTGTCGACGCGGCCCGGCCTGTGCGGCCACGACTCGCCGCCTTCCAGCAGCTGCAGCAGTTTCTCGCCGGCTTCGCGCGGCCCCTGGGCGACCACCAGGACGCGGCCGTCGGCCTGGTTGGCCGCGTAACCGGTAAGGCCCAGCTCGAGCGCCCGGCAGCGCGTCCACCAGCGGAAGCCGACGCCCTGGACGTTCCCGTGCACCCAGGCGGTGAGCCTGGCGTCAGGACCCGACATCGGCGACCTTGAAATTGACCTCCGTGCCGGCTTTCAGCGTGCGCCCGACGGTGCAGACCAGGTCGATCGCCCGGTCGACCACCACCAGCAGCCGCTCCTTCTCCTCCGCGGACAGCCCGGACAGGTCGAGCTCGAGCGTCTCTTCCAGGAGCGGATAGACCTCGTGTTCGCGGTCGGCGTCCCCTGCCACCCTGACCACCGCCTGGTAGTCGTCGCCGAGCCGGCGGGCGAGCGGCTGGTCGCTGGACATGCCGCTGCACGCGGCGAGCGCTATCTTCAGCAGCTCGCCGGGGGTGAACACGCCGTCGACGTCCTCCGAGCCGACAAGTACCTGCGCACCCCGCGAGCTATATCCGGTGTAACGGCGCGATCCCGTGCGCTCCACCCATAGTTCGGTCATGTCCTACTTTTTACCGGGCGTGCTTGCGCCGCGGCCCCGGGCATACTGCGTTCATGGCCACCGTCGTCGCATTCCACGCACATCCGGACGACGAGGTGATCCTGACCGGGGGCACGCTCGCGCGGGCGGCGGCGGGCGGGCATCGCGTGGTCGTTGTTACCGCAACGGACGGACGAATACAGAACGAAGAAAGCGGTTTCCGGCTAGACGAATTGCGTTCGAGCGCAGATATTTTGGGAGTGGACCGGGTCGAATGCCTGGGCTACGCCGATAGCGGTTACGGCCCGCTGTTCTACCCGGATCCGCCCGGGCGGGTCCGCTTCGGGCGAGCAAATGTCGAAGAGGCGGCGCAGCGACTCGCGGCGATACTCAGCGAGGAAGACGCGGACCTGCTGCTCAGTTATCAGCCGAACGGCGGCTACGGCCACCGCGATCACGTCCAGGTGCATCACGTCGGCAAGCGGGCCGCCGAGGTCGCGGCGACTCCGCGGGTGCTCGAGGCGACCATGCCGCGCGAATTACTTGTGTGGGTCGGTCATCTCGCCCGTCTGCTCCGGGTACCGGCGCCCTACGAGTCGGCCATCGTCCGCACCGCGTACGCGCCCCGGGCGAGCATTACCCACCGCATCGACGTCTTCGGTTTTGCCCGCCAGAAGCGAGACGCGTTCGCCGCCCACCGCTCGCAGATCGGCGACTCCGGGGTGGGTGCGCGCATGTATGAGGTCCTGCTTCGACTGCCACCTCAAACGTTCGGCCTCTTATTCCCCCGTGAGTGGTTTGTCGACCCGGCCTTGCCCGCGGGGGCTACCCGGCGCGACATCTTCGATTGAATCCTGCTACGCCCGGTGTGTCGCCACCCTGCGCCCACACTCAAAGCCGTGAACGCCCACTCGACCACGGGGCCCTCGCTAAGCCCTCAGCGGACTATCAACGACAGCAGCTTCTTACCCAAGGAGATTGCGGCCGAATCGTTTTCGCAGGAAACCACGACTTGCTCATCGAACCGCCGGCGCAGTTCGCGCTCGAATACGTCCCGCAGCGTGGACGACGCGGCCGGACATCCGTGGCAGGCACCTACCATCCGCACCGTCACGGCGTGGCCGGCCACCGAGACAAGCTCGATCGACCCGCCGTGCGAAGCGGCAAGCGCGCCAACAGGTCCCGCAAGCAGTTCCGCTGCGATGCTTTCCAGATCCGGGGCGGATGATCCGTCGACCGTCCAGCCCCGCGGGTCCAGCAGCGCCTCGCCGAGCGCGTCGCGAACGTCATCGCCCATCTCACGCCAGCTGCCGCCCAGGCCGATCGTGATCAGGACGTCGCTGGCACCCACCACCAGCTCGGCGATCGTCCCGCTGTCCAGCAGAGCGCCCAGCCTGCCCGGAGCCTGCCGGACGGTGCCGCGCGCCGGCAGTCGGTCGGGCGGGACCACCCAGCGCAGCTGACGCGGGTTCGCGGTGGTCGTGGCGTGGATCGGAATCATGCGACCACACCGATCGCGATCGACCGGGCGGCAAACGCCATCGTCCAAGCCAGGACGAACATGTAGCACCACGCGAACGCGGGCCACCGCCACGAGTTGGTCTCGCGGCGCATCACCGCGACGGTGGACATGCATTGCAACGCGAAGATGAAGTACGCCATCAGAGCGATGACGGTCGGCGCGGTGAAGACCTTGTGGCCGTCGTCGTCGGCCATGGTGACCAGAGCTTCATGCGGATCCTCGGGGCTCGTCGCCGAAGACACCTGGCCGAGGGTGGACACGAATACCTCACGGGCCGAGAAAGAACCGAGCAGGGCGACGTTGATGTGCCAATCGAAACCCAGTGGCTTGAACACCGGCCCGATCGCCTTCCCGATATCGGCGGCGTAGCTGTGGTCCATCACATAGGCGGTGGTCTCCGTCGCCGACATATGCGCGGTTTCCGCTTGGCGCGCCGGCAGATTGAGCAACACCCACAGCACCACCGACGTGCCCAGGATGATGGTCCCCGCCTTGCGCAAGAACACTTTGGCCGAATCCCACATCGTGATGACCACGTTTTTGGCCGACGGGAAGCGGTACGGGGGAAGCTCCATCGTGAACGGCAGCAGATCGCTGCGCAGGATCGTCGACTTGAACAACGACGCGGCGATCAGCGCCGAGGTGCCGCCGCACAGATACAACAAGAACATCGCGACGCCCTGCGCGCTGAAGCCCCACCACTGGGTCTGCGGCGACACCAGTAGCCCTACCAGCAGGGTGAACACCGGAAGCCGGGCCGAGCAGGTCATCAACGGCGCCGTGATGATGGTGGCAATCCGGTCGCGCGACGACGGCAGTGTGCGGGTGGCCATGATCCCCGGGATCGCGCACGCGAACGACGAAAGCATCGCGACGAAGGCGCGGCCCTCCAATCCCGTCGCGGCCATCACCCGGTCCATCAAGAACGCGGCCCGCGCCATGTAGCCAACGTTCTCCAGCAGCGCAATCAGCAGGAACAACAAGACAATCTGCGGGATGAACTGGAGCACCGTTCCCACGCCGCCGATGAGTCCCTGACCGAGCAGGCCGCGCACGACATAGTTGCCGACGTGGTCGCTGACCAGTCGCGCCAAGCCAACCGAGCCCTTGGCTCACACGGTCCTGCAGTGGCGCGGCGAGGGTGAAAACGACCTGGAAAAAGCAGAACATCACCGCGAAGAAGATGACGGTGCCCCACAGGGGATGCAACACGATGGCATCGATCCCTCGCGTGCGCCGATCCGGTCGTGGCGCAACGTAACCGGCCGCAGCCAACACCGATTTGCCCCAGGCGTCGATGGCGTCGTCGTGGCCCGGGGGCAGGATCGGGGGCCGTTGCCACCGGTCGAAGGACGCCAGTTGAGCGCGCAAGGTGTCGATGCCCCCGCCGCGGTGCGCGATCACCGGGATTACCGGAATGCCCAGCGCCGACGACAGGGCGTCGACGGCGATGCCGCCCCCGCGCGCGGTCAATTCGTCGGTCATGGTCAGTGCCAGCAGGCACGGAACGTCGAGCCGCAGCACCTGGGCCACGAGCGTGATCGAGCGGTGCAGTGTGGTGGCGTCGGCCACCAAGACGATCGCATCGGGACGGCCGGCGTCGGCGACGTTGCCGGCCAGCAGGTCGGCCACCACCTGTTCGTCCGGGCTGATGGGCTCCAGGCTGTAGGTGCCGGGCAGATCCTCGACGGCGATCTCGGCGCCGTCGACCTTCGTGATGCCGACCCTGCGCCCGACGGTGACACCCGGGTAGTTGCCGGTCTTGGCGCGTAGTCCGGTCAGGTGGTTGAACACGGAAGTCTTGCCCGCGTTCGGGCTGCCCACCAGGGCGATGCGCGCCATGCCCGCGACTGCGACCGCGGTGCCGCCTTCCTCGTGACAGGACGTCATGCGTCGCTCCCAAGGTCGACTTCGATCAGCCGCGCCTCGCGGCGGCGCAGGCACAGTTCGGTGTCTTGAACCCGGTAGATGGTCGGGTCGCCCATCGGGGCCCGCCGAATGACCTCGACGTCGGACGCCGGCCGAAATCCCAGCTGCCGCAGTCGGCCCGCCACCACGGGAGAAGCGGCCGGCGCTACGCCCACGATGGTTGCCCGCTGGCCCGGCGCGAGCTGAGCCAGCACGGTCGGCGAACCCGGGACACGACGTGCGTTCCGCACCAATCTCCGCACTAGTCGACCCGACCCCAGAGGTTCACCATGCCACCAAGGATAACGATGCGAGGTGAGGATAACCTCACCTTTCTTCCGGGCGTTCCCGGAATCGCCCTCAGCCCAGTCGAGTGGGCGTCCTGGGTGACGCCGCTCGGCATGTCGCAACCCTGGGCGCACACGCAAGACCCTGGGCGCACACTCAAGACCGCGGTCGCGGCTGACATCTCGGGCAGTAGAACGATGACCGGTTCATGAATTTCTCCCGGCGCATCACCGCGCCGCAGCGCCGGCAGTTCTGTCCTTCCCGGCCGTAGGCGTCCAGCGACCGGTCGAAGTACCCCGATTCGCCGTTGACATTGATATACAGCGAGTCGAACGATGTCCCGCCTTGCGCCAGCGCGTCGCGCATCACGTCGGCCGCGGCGTCCAGGACGGCGCCCAACTGGCGGCGGCTCAATGTGGCGGCGATCCGCACGCCGTTGACCTTGGCCCGCCACAGCGCCTCGTCGGCGTAGATGTTGCCGATGCCCGAGACCACGGTCTGATCGAGGAGTTGCCTCTTGATCTCGGAGTGCTTGCGCCGCAAAACATTCACGACGGCGTCGCGGTCGAAAAGCGGGTCCAGCGGGTCGCGCGCGAGGTGCGCGACGGGTGCCGGCACGACACTGCCGTCCACGCTCACCAGATCGGCAAGCATCCAGCCCCCGAAGGTGCGTTGGTCGGCGAAGCTCAGCACGGTCCCGTCGTCGAGCAGCGCGGAGATGCGCACGTGGTCGGCGCGCGGCACTTCCCCCAGCAGCATCTGCCCGCTCATGCCGAGGTGCACCACCAGGGCCGTGTCCGATTCCGACGCGGGGGGCTCGGTGTCAAGCAGCAGCCACAGGTATTTGCCGCGCCGATCGGTGCCGGTGATCCGGGCGTCGAGCAGCCGGGCGGTGAGGTCGGCGGCCCCGGCCTCGTGACGGCGCACCGCGCGCGGGTGATGCACCCGGACGGCCGTGATCGTTTTGTCCACGACGCGGGCCTGCAAGCCACGGCGCACCACCTCGACTTCGGGCAGCTCGGGCATCTAGTGATGATCGCAAGCGCGGCGAAGCCGGGCGCTGGGGGTACCACCCGCGTGCGGGGGACGGGTCATCACCATCAATCCGGGTGATGATCGCAAGCCCGGCGGAGCCGGCCGCAGCGGGTCTAAACGGACGTTTTTCCGGCGGTGTCCAGCGCTTCCAGGGCCTTCCAGGTCGCCGCCGCGGCTTTCTGCTCGGCTTCCTTCTTGGACCGCCCCACACCGGACCCGTACTCGGTGTCCATCACGACGACGACGGCGGTGAATTCCTTGTCGTGGTCCGGGCCGGTGGAGGTGACGATGTAGGACGGCGCGCCCATACTCCGGGCGGCGGTCAGCTCCTGCAGGCTGGTCTTCCAGTCCAGTCCGGCCCCCAGCGTCGGCGCGGCGTCCAGCAGCGCGCCGAACAACCGCAGGATGACTTCGCGGGCCGTGTCGAGCCCGTGCTGCAAGTAAATGGCGCCCAGTAGCGATTCCATGCCGTCGGCCAGGATGCTCGACTTGTCGGCGCCCCCGGTGTTGGCTTCTCCGCGCCCAAGAAACAGGTGAACGCCCAGGCCGTCCCCGGTCAGCTTGCGCGCGACGTCGGCCAACGCCTGGGTGTTGACGACGCTGGCCCGCAGCTTGGCCAGGTCCCCTTCCGAACGGTCGGGATGCCGGTGGTAGAGCTCGTCGGTGATGGTCAGGCCCAGCACGGCATCGCCGAGAAATTCCAGACGTTCATTGGTCGGCAGCCCGCCGTTTTCGTAGGCGTAGCTGCGATGGGTCAACGCCAGCGAGAGCAGCTCGTCGGGCAGCTCGACGGCGAGCGCATCGAGCAGTTCTTGCCGTGACGTCATTGCTCACCGCGCGACGCGTCCGGCTCGGGAAACATGCCCGCCAGGTTGGCCCACCGCGGGTCGATGCGGTCGTGTTGATGGTCGGGCTCGGCGGCGAGGGAAATGCCGCATTCGGGGCACAGCCCCGGGCAATCGGGTGTGCACACGGGCGTAAACGGCAGCTCGAGTCCCACGGCGTCGATGATGGACTGCTCGAGGTCGATGGTGTCGTCGACGATGTGACCGACCTCGTCTTCCTCGGTGGTCGCCTCCGTCGTGCTGTCGGGGTAGGCGAACAATTCGGTCAACCGGACCTGCACGCGACCGTTGACCGGGTTCAGGCAACGGGAGCATTCGCCGACGGTGGGCGCGTCCACCGTCCCTGTCACCAAGACGCCTTCGGAGACCGACTGAACTTGCAGGTCCAGTTCCAATGGAGCGCCCGCCTCGATCGCGATCATGTCCAGCCCGATGCGCGACGGGCTGGGCACGGTCTTCCGAAGGGTCACCATCGCCCCGGGGCGCCGCCCGAGCCGGGTGATGTCAACCGTCATCGGCGAGCTCAGATGGCGCCGCGAGGTGGTGCTGTGCTGCCGCGTCATAGAAGAAATCCTACGGCGCGAACCGCATAATTCCAGGGCGCGGCCGCCCGGTTGACGCGCTAGCGCACCGCGTAGTCGTGCGTACCGGCCGCCGTCCGGAGTTGGTGACGGCCGCGCCCGACGGAGCGCAGCGTGCCGTTGAGGAATTCCTCGAACTCGGCGAGCTTGTTGTCGACGTAGATGTCGCACTCGCCGCGCAGCCGGTCGGCCTCGGCATGCGCGGAGTCGATGAGACGAGTGGCCTCGGCGTTGGCCGCCTCCACAACGCTGTTCTGCGATACCAGACGCTGCTGCTCTTTGATGCCCTCTTGCACGGCTTTCTCGTAGGAGATGTTGCCGTTTTCGAGCAGCCGGTCGGCTTCGGCTTGGGCGCGGCCGACGTTGGCCTCGTACTCGCGTTTCGCCGCCGTGGCGATGCGCATTGCCTCCTCGCGGGCCTCGCCGACCATCCGCTCGCTGTGCTGGCGCGCCTCGCTCACCATGCGGTCGGCCTGCGCTTTTGCGTCGGACAAAAGCCGGTCGGCCTCCGCACGGGCGTGGTTGAGCATGGACTCCGACTCGGTGGTCGCCGAGGAAACCATGGACTGGGAGTGTGACTTGGCGTCCTGCAACATCGAGTCCCGCGCGTCGAGCACATCCTGGGCGTCATCCAGCTCGCCGGGGATCGCATCCTTGATGTCGTCGATCAGTTCCAGCACGTCACCGCGGGGCACCACGCAGCCGGCCGTCATTGGAACGCCGCGTGCTTCTTCAACGATGGCGCTCAATTCGTCGAGCGCTTCAAAGACTCGGTACACGGCCATATCCTCCTGGCGTCTGCAAAAATCCTGTTGTTACCAGTGTGCCTGGTGTTGCCTTTGTGACAGTGGTGGCGGGGCCGGTGTGTCGGACATTTCACCGCGACAACGACGTAAAACGCGCAGAAAACCGGCCGCGGCCTCGCCGTCATGAGTGAAATCCATCGAAACGCCCGTCCGCGCCACCAAGGTTGGTTGCACCTTTTGCGACCATTCTAGGGATCGAACCGGCCCCAGGCCCTGGCCAGGGCGCTTTGCGACGATTGACCCATACCCCTATGGGGTATAGGTTGGGGCCGGGCCATCGAAAGGGAGGATCCAGCACTCGTGCTAGCAGCGGTCGGACACGCCTTGGCGGTGGCGGGATCGATGACGTGGGAAATCCTGTGGGCGCTGATCTTGGGATTTGCCCTGTCGGCAGTGGTGCAGGCGGTGGTGCGACGCTCGACCATCGTGGCGCTGCTGGGCGACGACCGGCCGCGCACCTTGGCGTTGGCCGCCGGCCTCGGCGCGGCATCGTCGTCGTGCTCGTACGCCGCGGTGGCGTTGGCGCGGTCGCTCTTCCGCAAGGGGGCCAGCTTCACCGCCGCCATGGCATTCGAGATCGGTTCCACCAACCTGGTGGTGGAACTGGGCATCATCCTGGCCCTGCTGATGGGCTGGCAGTTCACCGCCGCGGAGTTCGTCGGCGGCCCGCTGATGATCGTGGTGCTCGCCGTCTTGTTCCGGTTGTTCGTGCGCTCCCGGCTTATCGACGCCGCGCGTGAACAGGCCGACCGCGGGATCGCCGGCTCGATGGAAGGCCACGCGGCCATGGACATGTCCATCAAGAAGCAGGGCTCGTTCTCGCAGCGGCTCTTTTCCGCGGAGGGCTTCACCTCCGTCGCCCATGTGTTCGTCATGGAATGGCTGGCAATCCTGCGCGACCTCGTTCTAGGCTTGTTGATCGCGGGCGCCATCGCGGCGTGGGTGCCCGAAAAGTTCTGGCAGGTCTTCTTTTTGGCCGACCACCCGGGCTGGTCGACGATATGGGGGCCGATCGTGGGACCGATCGTGGCGATCGTGTCCTTCGTCTGCTCGATCGGCAACGTCCCGCTGGCCGCGGTGCTGTGGAACGGCGGCATCAGTTTCGGCGGTGTCATCGCGTTCATTTACGCCGACCTGCTGATCCTGCCGATCCTGAATATCTACCGCAAGTACTACGGCACCAGGATGATGCTGACGCTGCTGGGGACGTTCTACACCGCCATGGTCGCCGCCGGCTATTTGGTCGAATTGATCTTCGGCGCAACGCGTCTCATTCCGCAGCAGCGCAACGCCACGATCATGGAAGCGACGGTTTCGTGGAACTACACGACCTGGCTCAATATCGCCTTCCTTGCCGTCGCGGCCATTCTGGTCGTTCGTTTCGTCACAACGGGCGGAGTTCCCATGGCGCGGATGATGGGCGGCTCCCCCGACGGCGGGCACGACCACCATCACGAGTGCCACTAGCGGCGTGTGAAATCTTTTGAGCGAGTGTGAATCTGTGGCGGTAAGTGACCGATTATCGTTGCGGCGCAACGCTTCAGGAGCGGGGGGCAAGCTTCTCGCGCAGTCGGCGGTTGACCGGTTCGGGCAGTAGCTCAGAGACGTCGCCGCCGAACAGTGCGACCTCTTTGGCCAAGGACGACGACACGAACGAATACCGCGGTGTCGTCGCGACGAAAAAGGTATCGACGCCTGCGATGTGCTTGTTCATCTGCGCCATCTGCAGCTCGTATTCGAAGTCGGTGCCGGTGCGCAGGCCCTTCACGATGGCGGTCATCCCCCGCGACCTGACGAAGTCGACCACCAGGCCCTGCCCGGGCTCGACCCGCAGGTTGGGCAGGTGTGTCGTCGACTCGTTGATCATCGCGATCCGCTCATCGAGGTCGAACATGCCCTCCTTGGCGGGATTGGCCAGGATCGCCACCACCACCTCGTCGAACTGAGCCGACGCCCGTTCGAAGACGTCGATGTGGCCCAACGTCACTGGATCAAACGACCCCGGGCATACCGCGCCACTCATGACGAAAGACGGTACACGCCCGCCTCACAGTCGTTCGGCCATCTCCAAACGGGTGTCGCCGTACACGCGCGACGGCCACACGGACCAGCCGGCCGGCCAGGTCAGCGGCGCACCGATCGCCGCGCGCTCGACCACCGCAACGGTTCCGGCGTTCGCCCAGCCATGGATGACCAAAGCGGCCAGCACGGCTTCCACCTCGGCGGCCTCCACGTCGTAGGGGGGGTCGGCCAGAACGAGGTCGACGGGGCTCGCGGTCCCGGCCGCCAGGACGGTCGCGACCGCGCCGCGGCGCACCGTCGCACCGGTCAAACCCAGGGCGTCGATGTTGCGCGCGATGACGGACGCACTGCGATGATCCGATTCCACGAACAGCGCCGAGGCGGCCCCCCGCGACAACGCCTCCAATCCCAGTGCGCCCGAACCGGCGTAGAGGTCCAGCGCCGCGACGCCGGTCAGGTCGCGTCGCGCGGTCAGGATGTTGAAAAGCGACTCACGCACGCGATCGGTGGTCGGCCTGGTCCCTCGCGGCGGGACGGCGATGCGCCGGCCGCCGGCCACGCCGCCGATGATCCGGGTCACTTGCAGACACTTACAGCAGCGTCGACCAATAGTCCCAGAACCGCGCCATGATCAGCAGAACGACCGCGGTGAACCACAGCGCGGCGATGGACCACCGCCATTGGTACAGCACCCACGCCACACCGCCTCGCCGGTGTTGCAGCGCCGGGCGACACGCGATCGACGCGACGACCACCAGCAGTGTGATGGTGACCGCCCAGACAACCATGCAGTACGGGCACAACGCGCCGATGCTGTAGAGGCTCTCGTAGATCAACCAGTGCACGAACGCCGCGCCGATCAGGAGCCCGACCATCAACCCGATCCAATACCATTGGGGCAACGCCACTTTGGTCACGGCCAACAGTCCGGTGACCACCACCACGGTGAAGGCCACCAGGCCAAGCAGCGGATTGGGGAATCCCAGCAGCGACGCTTGCGGTGTGATCATCACCGAGCCGCACGACAGGATCGGATTGAAGTTGCACGACGGCACGTACGCCGGGTTGAGCAGCAGGTCGATCTTCTCCACCGTCAGCGTCGCGGAGGCAGCCAACCCGATCACGCCGGCGATCAGCACCCACCACGCGCTGGGAGCCGGCACGCGCGCTTCGGGACGCGATTCCGGTGTCAGGTCGGCGGTTTGGGCTGACACCGAGATGGTCACGTGGCCGCGGGGGTCACGGCGCCGTCTATGCCCGGCACGTCGCCCACGATGCCCTTGATCTTGGCGACCAGCGCATCGGGCGTGGACGGATCGTAATCGTCGCCGTTGATCTTGATGGTCGGCGTGGCGTTGATCTTGGCGGCCGCGGCCTCACCGGTGACCTTGGCGATGTACTTGCCGCTGTTGATGCAGTCGGGCACCTTGCCCACGGCGCCGGCCTCCCGGGCGAGTTCGATCAACCGGGCGTTGTCCGGGAAGCTGCTGCCGCGTTCGCTGGGCTGCAGGTCGGTGGTGTACAGCGCGGTGTGGAATCGGCGGAACGCGTCGAGGGACTCGTCGGCCACGCATAGGGCCGCGGCGCCCGCCCGCGACGAATAGTTCTGGTTCCTTGCGTTGTCGAGGATCGACACCATTGAGTAGTCGGCCGCAATGGCGCCGACGTCGATGAGCCTGGACACCGTCGGACCGAACGTGCGCTCGAAGTTGCCACAGGCCGGGCAGAGGAAGTCCTCGTAGAACGTGACCACGGCCTTGGGGTTGCTGGTCCCGGGCTGGGTGACCAGCTTGCTCGACGTCACCCGCACCGTGTCGCCCGCGCCGATGGCAGCGGTCTTCTTGTGGTGCGTGACCACGATGTAGGAGACGACCGCGACCAGGAAGATGACGACGAGGGCGGTCCCGCCGATCTGTACGAGTCGGCCCGATTTACCGTCGGCCGCCTTCATGTCAAAGCGCGGGGGGCGTTTGGGTTTGTCGGCCACAGTTTCCGTGATCCTTCGGTACTCGGGTTGTCGTTTCGTTGGTGGACAACGGCGCCTCTAGGTTACCGGCGCCAACCGCGCAACAGATCAGACCCGGCTCAGGTGGGCACGCAGAGCCGAAATCAACTCGGTGGTCGCGGCGGCGCTGCCGCCGCCGAGCTGGAACAAATTGGCGAAGCCGTGCGTCAGCGACCCCATGCATCGCAGATCGACCGCGGTCCCGGCGGCCTGCAGGGCCGCCGCGTAGCTCTCGCCTTCGTCCCGCAACGGGTCGAACCCGGCGACCGCGATCAAGGCGGGCGCGAGCCCGGCCAACGACTCGGCCAGCAGCGGCGATACCCGCAGGTCCGCCCGGTCGACGCCCGAACCCCGCAGGTACTGAGACTCGAACCAATCGATGTCGCGCTTGGTCAGCAGAAACCCGCGGGCGAACAGGCCCATGGAACGGGTCTGCGCGGTGAAGTCGGTCCGCGGGTAGATCAGCCACTGCAGCACAGGGGTGGGGGCACCCTCATCGCGCGCCCGTTGGCAGACGACGGCGGCCAGGTTGCCGCCAGCACTGTCGCCGCCGACCGCGACCCGACCGGGCGCGGCGCCGAGTTCCTCAGCGTGGTCGTATGCCCACCTGAAGGCGGCGTACGCGTCCTCGATCGCGGCCGGCGCCGGATGCTCGGGAGCCAGCCGGTAGTCGATCGACACCACGTGGATGCCGGCGTCGCGGCACGTCAACCGGCACAGCGCGTCGTAGGAATCCAAGTCGCCGATCGCCCAGCCGCCGCCGTGGTAGAAGACCAGCAGGGGCGCGGTCGCGCCGTTTGCGGGACGGTAGTGCCGCGCCGGGATCTCACCGGCCGGTCCGGGCAGCGACAGGTCGTCGACGTCGACGTGGATCTGCGGTCCCGGAAGCTCCATCAACAGCTGGCGCATCTGAGCGCGGGACGCACCCGGGTCGTCGTCGACGACCAGGCCGTCGATGCCGACGGCGCGCAGACCCGACAGCATCAGCTGAAGCGTGGGGTCCAGCGTGTTGCCGTCGATGGTCACCGAGCGTCCACCGAATAGCGCGCGCTTGGCGGGGGTCGGGATCCACGGAATGACCTTGACACCGATCGTTGAGACCGCGCCCTGCAGGCGACTGGCCAGGCGCATGGGCGCGTGTTTCGCGCCAAGGTGGAGGTCCGGCGCGGGCACGCTCTTGGTCATGGGCACTCCCTCGAATAAAACGTGGTAACGCTTGGGCGACGGACGGTTATCCGTTCCCCGCCGTCGTCTCGGAGTCTTCCGGCCCCCGGCGGCACCGAGCAGGTGCGGTGCGGTGGTGCCGCGCTGCGTGTCGGTTAACTGCAGGGCGGTTGCCGGTTCCGGTGCGCCGTGTGACCAACTCTACGTGGTGACGAATTTGCGAAATGCAGACCAGGGCCCGATATCACCGCGCCCCGCCCAGGCGTTGATGAGGTGGTATTTTCCAGCTCGGTAATATCGTGATCCCCAAGCCGGTAACCGCCCCACGGATTGCGAGCAGCTTCGACGTGTTCTTTTTCGAACTCAGCGCCGTCAACTCAGCGCCGATGGAATGGCGTCGATCTCCTCGCTCGATGACGGCACCCGGTTGGGTCCACGAACCTTCAATTTCACAGGCAGGTGAATGACATTGGCTGGCGAGTCGGGCGCTGCCGCGCCCTCGATAGCTCTTAATGACGAAAACACGATGCCGGTGCTGGGCCTTGGTGTCGCGGATTTGTCGGAGGACGAAACCGAACGCGCGGTTTCGGCGGCGCTGCAGATGGGTTGCCGGCTGATCGACACCGCCTCGGCCTACGGCAACGAAGCGGCCGTCGGCCGCGCGATCGCGGCCTCCGGGATTCCCCGCGCCGAACTGTTCGTCACCACCAAGCTGGCCGCCGCCGACCACGGTTTCCTACGGGCCGAGGAGGCCTGCAAAGAGAGCCTGGAGCGACTCGGCCTGGATTACGTCGACCTCTACCTGATTCACTGGCCGGTGCCCACGCGGGGTGAATATGTGAATTCCTTCGGCGGGCTGATCCAGTGCCGCGGGAACGGGCTCGCACGTTCGATCGGCGTCTCGAACTTCACCGAGCAGCACGTGTCGGACGTCATCGACCTGACCTTCGTCACCCCTGCGGTCAACCAGGTCGAGCTGCACCCGCTGCTCAACCAGGACGAGGTGCGCAAAACCGACACGGAGCACAACGTCGTCACCCAGGCCTACACACCGCTGGCGCTCGGCAAGCTGATGGATAACCCGACCGTGACTTCGGTTGCCGGCGAATACGGCAAGACCCCGGCCCAGGTGCTGCTCCGGTGGAACCTGCAGCTGGGCAATGCGGTTGTCTTCCGGTCTGCCAACCCCGAGCACATCGCCGGAAACCTCGACGTGTTCGACTTCGAGTTGGCCGCCGCGCACATGGATGCGATCAACGGGCTCAACGACGGCACCCGGTTGCGCCCCGATCCGAACACCTTCGAGGGCATCTGAGCTAGCTAGCCCGCCGGGCAGGTGGCAGCAGCCTGACGCAACACCCCGGTCGACGGCTGGTCCACCGGCAACGAATAGCCGCTTAGCACGGCGATGAACTGCATGGCGTATTGGCAGGCGAACGCCGCGTTCGGCGGCATCCATTGCGCCGGCGCCGCGTCGCCCTTGTCCTGATTGGCCTGTCCGTCGACGGCGAGCAGATTGGCCGGATCGTTGGCGAAACGCAGCCGCTCGCCGGCCGGCCAGCCATAGGCGCCCATGTCCCAGGCGTAGGCCAGCGGGACGATGTGGTCGATCTGCACCGCCTCGCCGACCTTGGCGCCGCGCTGGAAGGCGATGGTTTTGTTGGTGTACGGATCGTGCAGGGTGCCGGTGGCCACCGCGTCCGGACACCGTTTGATCGACACGTACGTCTTGTCGACGAGGTCGCGGTTGAGGATGTCGTCGCGGGTGTCGCAGCCGTTGTGCCCCAGCGGGGCGTCGTTGTCGTCGTCCCACGCGTCGCCGAACGCCGCCCTGCGGTAGTCATACCGGTGTGCCCTCAGCGGTAGCACCGCGATACCCGCCAGCACATCGGTGCCGGGTTGCACCGTCGGGACGTCGGCGCGCGCCGCGTATTCGTCGGCGTGCCTGGACGCGGAGGATCCGACCGTCTGGTAAGCCACCAGCAGTGCGAGCGCCGCGGCCGCGGACAACCACAGCAGCACCTTGCGATTCACGACTTGTCCAGGTATTCGATCCGGTCCGTGGTGACGAAAGGCGCCGCCAACAAAGCCAATTCGGGATTGGCCGGGTCATCCGCGTAGGCGCGGACGCAGAAATCGCGCGCGGCCTCGATGACGTCGCGGTGGTCGGCCAACGAAAGCAGGCGCAGATTGATGGCGCGGCCGGACTGGTTGCGGCCCAGGACGTCTCCCTCGCGGCGCTCCTTGAGGTCCAAGTCGGCGAGCGCGAACCCGTCCATGGTGACGGCCACGGCAGAAAGCCGCCGGCCCGCCGGCGACCCCGGCGATACCCAGGTGGCGAGCAGGCACAGGCCGGGATGCCGGCCGCGGCCGATGCGGCCCCGCAGCTGATGCAGCTGGCTGATGCCGAAGCGGTCGGCATCCATCACCAGCATCACCGTGGCGTTGGGGACATCCACGCCGACCTCGATGACGGTGGTGCACACCAACACATCGATCTCACCCGCCCGAAACGCCGCCATTGCGGCGTCTTTCTCGTCGGCCGACAACCGTCCGTGCATCAGTCCCAGCCGTAGATTCGCCAGCTCACCCGAACGCAGTCGGGCGTAGAGACCCTCGGCGGTTTCCGACGGTTTGGTGTTCTGCTCCTGCTTGTCCGGATCGTCGGTCTCGTCGATCCGGGGCGCCACCACATAGGCCTGGCGGCCGGCGGCGACCTCTTCGGCGATGCGCCGCCAGGCCCGCTCGAGCCACGCGGGCTTGTCCTTGACGAAGATGACATTGCTGGTGATCGGCTGGCGTCCGCGCGGAAGTTCGCGCAGCGTAGAGGTTTCCAGATCGCCGTAAACCGTCAGCGCGACCGTGCGCGGTATCGGCGTCGCCGTCATCACCAGCAGGTGCGGTGTGACACCGGGACGAGCCTTGGCCCGCAACTGGTCTCGCTGTTCGACACCGAAGCGGTGCTGCTCGTCGACCACCACCATGCCCAGGTTGTGGAACTCCACCGCGTCCTGCAACAGCGCATGGGTGCCGACGACGATCCCGACCTGACCACTTGCCACCTCGCCACGGACTTGCTTCTTCTGCGCCGCCGTCATCGAACCGGTGAGCAGCGCGACCCGGGTGGCCACCCCGTCGTCACTGTCCGCACCACCCAGCTGGCCCGCCATCGCCAACGGGCCGAGCACGTCGTTGATCGAGCGCAAATGTTGGGCGGCAAGGACTTCCGTGGGCGCCAGCAGCGCACACTGGTAACCGGCGTCCACCAGCTGCAGCATCGCCAGCACCGCGACGATGGTCTTACCCGAACCAACCTCACCTTGGAGCAGGCGGTTCATCGGTCGGGTGGCCGACAGCTCCTTCGCGAACACGTCGAGCACTTCGCGTTGTCCCGCGGTCAGCTCGAATGGCAACCGCCCCAACAGTTCCGCGGACAGACCGTCGGAGCGCGGCGGCGCCGGAGGTCCCGATTCCGACAGCTCGCTGTGCCGCCGGGCGACCAGCGCCCATTGCAGGCCAACGGCTTCGTCGAAGGTCAGCCGCTCCCGCGCCCGCATCCGCGCCGACTCGTCTTCTGCCAGATGGATATCGCGCACCGCCTGATCCTCGGAGACCAGGCCGTAGCGGCCGCGCAAGTCGGCGGGTAACGGGTCATCCACCGGATCCAGGACGTCGAGCACCTGGCGCACGCACCTGAAAATGTCCCAGCTCTGCAGCTTCGTGGTCGCCGGATAGATCGGAAAGAAGGCGCGCTCAAACGCCGCCATCTGCACCTCGCCGGTGGTGGCCTGCGAGGCGATGGCAATGTTTTTCAGTGAGCTCGTGCCACGATTCTTGCCATCCGGGGAGTCGAGGATGAGGAATGCCGGGTGCGTCAGCTGCATGACGTTGTTGAAGAATCCGACCTCCCCGGAGAGCATCACCTTGGTGCCTTTGGTCAGGTCCTTTTTCAGGTAATTCGCGTTGAAGAACGTCGCAGTCACCTTGCTGCGGCCAGCGCCGAGGGTGATGCGGTGGCACACCTTATTCGGGGTCTTCTTCATCGGGAACGTCTTGGTTTCAGTGATCGTGTCGACGATCGTGATGTGCTCGCCGGCCGGCGGGCGCTGGTCGTCGGCGTCCCAGCGGGTCGCGCCCTCGGTATAGCTGCGCGGATAGTGGCGCAGCAGATCGTCGACGGTGTGGATGCCCAACTCCTCGCCGAGTTGGTCGGCGGCCTTGGCGCCCACCACGAAGTCCAGCCGGTCGCGCAACGACGCCACGGCTACTCGACTCCGATCAAGAGTGCGTCACCGCGATGGCCGGTGCGGTACGTGACCAGCTCGGTTCCCGGGTGGTGGTCGTGCATGTGTTCTTCCAGGATGTCGCCCACGGCCGCGGCGTCATCATCCGTTTCGATGCCGGCGCCGACCAGCACCGTCACCAGGTCACCGCCGGAGGCCAGCAACAGATCGAGCAGACCGATGGCCGCCGCGATCGGGTCGGCGGCCACGATCAGCACCTCATCCCCCGCGATGCCCAGGCCGTCGCCCGGCTGGCAGCGGCCCGCCCAGGTCAACGCGCTCTCGGTCGCGATGCGCACCGATCCGTGCCGGGCCGCACCGGCGGCGCGGGCCATGGTGTAGCCGTCGTCCACCGCCGGCCGGCCGGTTTCGTGCACGGCCAGCGCGGCCAGCCCCTGCACCATCGATCCCGTCGGTATCGGCACCACATCGATCCCCCAGCCGATCGCCGCGGTGCACCCGGCCACCAGCTCCTCGGCGGCCACGTAACCGTTGGGCAACAGCATCAACTGCGCGGCACCGGTGTCGACCACCGCCCGCATCAGCTGGTGCGCGCTGATGGTGGTGACCGGGTCGTTGGCGGCCGGATCGCGTTGCAGCACGCAGGCGCCTTCACCGCCGAACAGCTCGGCGGCACCGTCGCCGTCGACGACGGCCAGCACGGCGCGTTCCCGCGTCCAGCCGCCGGCCGGCAGCCCGGTGGCGCCGGAGCTCAACGCCGAAATCACGATGCGGCTCAGCCGCCCCGCCGCCAGCCCCGCCTCGACCGCGGCGCCGGCGTCGTCGGTGTGCACGTGCACGGAGTACGCGCGCTGGGCGGACGACGGCGCGGCCGCGATGCCGACGGAGTCGCCGAGCTCCCCGAGCCGGTCCCGCAGCGCGTCCGCCGCGGCCGGATCGCATCCGTCCAGCCGGTACATCACCTCGAATTGCGGCGTGGGGCGTTCGGCGGTGCCTTCCGGTTGCTGCGCTCGCGGCGACAGCTCGTACACGGTTCGGGCGGGAGCCTGCCCGGTGACGGTGGTGCGCAGGGCGTCCAGCAGGACCAGCAGGCCCCGCCCGCCGGCGTCCACGGCACCGGCGTCGGCGAGCACGTCGAGCTGCTCGGGGGTCTTCTCCAGCGCGACGACCGCCGCATCACCGGCGGCGACGATCGCCGGGGCGAGCCCTTCCCCGGCCTGGGCGCATTCCCCGACGGCGTCGGCGGCGGCGCGCAGCACCGAGACGATGGTTCCCGGGACTTCGTCCCCGCCCATCGAGGTGATGACCAGGTCCACGCCGCGCCGCAGCGACGCCCCGAGGATGGCGGGGTCGATGTGGGGCAGCTCACCGCCGGAATCGGCGGCCGCGGTCGCGGTGACGTCGGCGATGCCGCGCAGGATCTGGGACAGGATCACGCCGGAATTGCCGCGGGCGCCGTTCAGCGCACCGGCCGACATCGCGGCGGCGGCCCGGGCGACGCACGCCGAGCCGCCCTCGGAATTGACACCCGCGTTGGCCTCGGCCAGCGCCGAACGCATGGTGAACAGCATGTTGGCGCCGGTATCGGAATCGGCAACCGGGAAGACGTTGAGCCGGTTGATCTCGTCGATGTGGGTGATCAGGTCGCTGACGGCGGTGTGCGCCCAGTCCCGCAGGGTGGTCGCGTCCAGCAGACGGTCCGACGGTCCCAGTGTTACCCACCTCCTCGGTGCCTCCCAGTGCCCAGCCCCCGGTGGGCGCCAGCGTAGCTCGGCGACTCGGGCGACGGCTGCCCGTGACCACCACCCGCCGGCGGGGCGGATCCTGCCCATTGAGCCTAGCCAGACGGGGCGACAGCGGTGGGTGATCGTTTTGGTGGTTGCCACGACAGTCGGTATCCTGGTTGGGCCCGGGTCACCCGGGCTGTCCCGGCCCCGTGTCAGACCGCCGAGCCGGACCCCCGAGATTTGAGGAGCTTGAACAATGGCCGCTGTGTGCGACATCTGCGGGAAAGGCCCCGGCTTCGGCAAGTCGGTGTCGCACTCCCACCGCCGCACCAGCCGCCGGTGGGACCCCAACGTCCAGACCGTGCACGTCGTCACCCGACCGGGCGGCAACAAGCAGCGTCTCAACGTCTGCACGTCCTGCATCAAGGCCGGCAAGGTCGTCCGGGGCTAGCAGCGGTCAGTCACATGACCACGTGGCCGGCATCCACCGGCATAGCCGCGCCGGTCACATAGCGGGACCGCGGGCCGGCGAGCCACAGCACCGCTTCGGTCACGTCTTGCGCCTCGACCAACGGCACCTCGGGTAGCAAGGTCTGCGACAGGGCCGGGTTCGGGTTCTCCAACATCTGGTTCACCACGAAATCGTTGAGGATCATCGGCGTCGCGACGCCGCTCGGGTGCACCGAGTTGACCCGAATCTTATGCGGTGCATAGGCATTCGCCGCCGAGCGCATGAGGCCCACGACGCCATGCTTGGACGCGGCATAAGCGAACATCGCGGCGCTGCCGTCACCGCCGCGGCCGGTCAGGCCCTGTGACGAACTGACCAGCACGACCGAGCCGCCCCGGCCCTTGCGGATGATCGACGGCACCGTCGCCAGCATCGTGTGCCACACCCCCTTGAGGTTGGTGTCGACGATCGTGTTGAACACCGGTTCGGACTCGGTGTCCTTGACGCCGATCGCCACCACCCCTGCGTTGGCGATGACGATGTCGATCTCGCCGAGTTTGTCGATCCCGGCCTGCACCCCGACTTGCAGCTGCTTCAGGTCGCGGACGTCGGCGATGACGGGGACGGCCCTGCGGCCGGCGGCGTGGACCAGCCGCACGGTCTCGTCGAGTTCGGATTCCGTTGCCAGGGCGTAGGGAATCGCCTCGAGATCGGCGCAGATATCGAGGGCGATGACGTCGGCGCCCTGCTCGGCCAGGACGACGGCGTGGCTGCGGCCTTGGCCGCGCGCGGCGCCGGTGATGACGGCAACCATGTTGTCGAATTCACCCATGACTACACCTCCAGTGTTGTGCCGGTCTCTTGTTCGGCGAAGGCGACCAGGCGGCCTGCCGCGTCATAATCGCAGGCGACCGGCGACCGGCCGACCAGCATCGGCCCGCCGCGCAGGCCGAACCTGCCGCTGACCCCGACGTAGCAGCCCGGCGGCAACGGTTCGCTGATGCAGTACAGCGTGGGCGCCGCGCCTTCGTCGATGTCATTGGCCAGCCGGTCGGCCACCACCTTGACCACCTTGTGGGCCACCGACATCAGCGGGGAGTCGCCGAGCTGCGACAAATTCGAGGCCACCCAGCCCGGGTGGGTGAGCTGGGTGACGATCGGCGACCCGGCGGCGCGCAGCCTGCGGTCCAGCTCCAAGCCCCAGAGCATCACCGCGAGCTTCGATTGCGCGTACGCGCCCAGCCGGGTCCACTTGTGCCGGCGCAGGTGCGGGTCGTCGAGGCGCAGCGTCGCCGACCGGTGCGCGTCGGAGCCGACGTTGATGATCTGCGCACGCACTTTGGGCAGCAGCAGGTTGGTCAGGGCGAACGGCCCGAGCAGGTTGGTGCCCAGCGTCATCTCGAATCCGTCGATCGTGTCGGTGCGGCGCTCGGTCAGCGTGCCGGCGTTGTTGATCAGGATGTCGATGTCGTCGTCGATCGACTGCGCGAAGGCGCGCACCGACGACAGGTCGGCGAGGTCGACCCTGGCCACCGTGGTCGAGCCACCCATCTCGGTGGCGCGTTGCTCGCCCAGCTCGGTGTTGCGCACCGCCAGGATCACGTGCGCGCCCGCTTTGGTCAGGGCGCGGGCGGTGCCCAGCCCGACGCCGTTGGTCGCCCCGGTCACGACGATTCGTTTGCCGGTCAGGTTGCCGAGCCGGCTCGGCGTCCAAGGTAACGTCACGGCGATCCAGAGTAATGGTCGGTTCTATGTAAATCCGACCGGTTCTGCCACCATTGTTCGCGGAAGCGGA
This sequence comes from uncultured Actinomycetota bacterium, assembly GCA_963850895.1. GTDB lineage: Bacteria > Actinomycetota > Actinomycetes > Mycobacteriales > Mycobacteriaceae > Mycobacterium. Next base: position 270,106 of record CAWKNK010000029.1, read on the forward strand.
GGAGATGGGTTCAAGGTGGTTCCACATGAGTGACAGCGCACGAGAAATCACCAACCTGATCTACACCTACGCTGAGCTTCTTGATGGCGGCGACCTGGACGGCGTGGCCCGGCTGTTCGAGCACGGCCGCATCTGCGGAGTGGAGAACGGTCCACAGGAGACGGTGTTCGCCGGGGCCGCCCGGGTGCGCGAGATGTATGAGATGGCCACGCGCATCTACGACGACGGCACCCCGAAGACCAAGCACAACACCACCAACGTGCAGCTGCACATCGACGAGGCCGAGGGGACCGCCCGCAGCACGTCCTACTACTGCGTCACCCAGGCCACCCCCGACCTGCCGCTGCAGGTGATCGTGACCGGGCACTACAAGGACACGTTTGCGCGGGTGGACGGCGCCTGGCGGTTCGACAGCCGCACCATGTTCGTCGACCAGGTCGGCGACGTCAGCCAGCATTTGAAGTTCTGAGCGCGTGCAAGCCTCGAGCCCGGACGACAGCGCGTTCGACCCAGCCGTCGTCATGGCCGACGCGCAACGCAAGGAGGCGCTGACCGACTGGGGCCCCGGCGAATTCGAAGGCCCGCTGCGGGTGTTGCTCGCCGACTACGCGAGCGCCGACCTCAACGCGATCGGCGTGCACATCCTGCGCTCGGGCATTGTGCACAGCCTGCGCATGCGGCTACGCGCGCAGGAGTGGATCCGCCGCCACCCGGAGATCCTCGACGAACGCGTCGCCGCGCCGATCGTCGTCGTCGGCATGATGCGCAGCGGCACCACGCTGCTGCAGCGGCTGCTGGCCGCCGACCCGCGGTTCGTGTGCGCCTACGGCTGGGAGGTCGTCGAGGTGGCGCCCCGGCTCGACTATCAGTTCAGCGGTGTGGATCCACGGATTGCGATCAGCGAAGCGCGGGAAGCGAAATCCCGCGAGCTGACGCCGGAATTGTTTTCCATTCATCCGATGTACGCGCGGGAAGCCGAGGAGGAGATCGTCTTCCTGGCCGACGCGTTTCTGTCCCATGTCCCCGAATCCGGTGCCCACCTTCCCCATTACCGGTCCTGGCTCGACGAGCAGGACTTCTCCCCCGCCTACGACTACTTGCACCGCATGCTGCAATTCGTGCAGTGGCAGAAGCGCCGGCGCGGGTTGGATGGGCAACGCTGGGTGCTCAAATCACCAGCGCACCTTGGGTATTTGGAGCAATTGCGCGCCCACTTCCCCGACCTGCACCTCGTGCACATGCATCGCGATCCGCACGCCACGATCGCCTCGGGAGCCAGCCTGAATGCCACCCTGCACGCGATGCACGCCGACGCCGTCGATGTGCACCGGGTGGGCGCCCAATGGTTGCAGCGGATGGGCTGGACCAATGACCGGGCCATGGCGACCCGTGATGGGTGGTCTGATGACCATGACCGGGTCACCGACATCGGGTTCGACGAGGCGGTGGCCGACCCCATCGGGCAGGTGGCCCGGGTTTATGACGCGGTCGGGCTGCCGCTGACGGCCGAGGCGGAGGACGCGATGCGGCACTGGCTCAAGGAGCGTCCCCGAGAGGCGGCGCGTCCGGCCTACGGCTTAGAGACCTACGGCCTGCGCCCCGAGCAGGTTGACGAGCGATTCACGTTGTACAACAAGCGTTTTCGACAGTATATCGGAGGAACAGCGCGTGCCTGACGACCCCGTCGCAACGATCTCCCAGCACGAACAGGAACTGGCCGCCCTCGAGCTGATCGAGCACCCCACCGTCAAGGCCGCCTACCAGGCGGTGGCCGAGACCTGGCTGGGCCGGGCCAAGGCGTCGGAGGCGATGCGGGAGCGGTTCGACGACGCGTTCGCCGAGGTGATGTTCTCGGCAGCGGTGTGGTCGTCCAATCAGGACAAGCTGCGGCCGAAGGTCAGCTGCATCACCCGGCTGGCGCATCCCGTCGACGGCCGACGCATCCCCGGATCACGTTGGGGTATAGACAATCCGGACAGCGTGTACCGGGTGATCCCGATCTCCGGCTACGAACGTTACGAAATCCACGGCCGGGTCGGCGAGCACCGCATGACCGAAAACTACTTCACGCTGTGGGATGCGCACATGGGCACCGTGGGCGTGCTCGACGGCCGCACTATGCAGGTCGACTCCGACGGCAGCTTCACCATCACCGTCGACGCCGACCCCGCCGGCGGCCGACCCAACCACGTGCGGACCTCCCCTGCCGCGCACGAGTTCTACATCCGCGACGTGCTGCTGGACTGGGGCCGCGACGACCCGAATTATCTTGAGGTGCAACGGCTCGGCGGCCCGCCGGTGACACCCCTGCGGACCCTCGACGAGCAGGCCGAGGCCACCGCGGCGATGATGGCGTATTTCGCCGACTTCACCGGCAAGCTCAGCCACGGCGTGTACAAGATGCCACCCAACCATTTCAACCTGGCGTGGTCGGCCGACAAGGTCGGCGCGATGCGCAACCAGGTCTATGTGATGGGCCGTTTCGATCTCGCTCCCGACGAGGGGTTTGTGGTGGACCACAACGACGGTGGCGCCGAGTACTTCACGGTGCCGCTGAGCAACATCTGGGGCACCACGCTGGACATCCTCGACCGCACCGGCAGCCTCAACAAGGCGCAGTCGGTGGCCAACGAGGACGGCAGCTATACCTATGTGATCGCGCCGACCGACCCCGGCGTGGCCAACTGGATCGACTCCGACGGGCTGCGCGAGGGCATCCTGACCCTGCGCATGGCGGAGTTCGGCGAGGCGGGTCCCCGCGAAGACCTCGGCGCTCGCGGGCGGGTCGTCAAGCTGGACCGGCTCGACGCCGAGGTGCCGCACCTGCCGCGGGTGAGCCCGCAGGCACGCGCCGCCGAACTCGCCGACCGGCGAACCGCGTATCTGCGGCGCCTACCGGAAGGGGCGATCTAGCGATGGCGCGCTGGTTGATCACCGGATGCTCCACCGGCTTCGGCCGCGAAATCGCGCGCGCGGCACTGGAGGCGGGCCACAGCGCGGTGGTGACCGCGCGGCGGGCCGACTCGGTGCGCGACTTCGTCGACGAGTTCGGCGATCGGGCGCTAGCCGTTGCGCTCGACGTGACGGACGCCGATCAGATCGCGGCGGCGGTGTCAGCGGCCGATGCGGCGTTCGGCGGCATCGACGTCCTGGTGAACAACGCCGGTCACGGTTACCTGTCCGCCGTGGAGGAAGGCGAGGACGCCGAGGTTCGAAAGCTGTTCGAGGTCAACTACTTCGGTGCGGTGAACATGATCAAGGCGGTGCTGCCGGCGATGCGTGCCCGCGGCGCCGGGCACATCATCAACATGTCGTCGATGACCGGTCTGGTCGCCAACCCGCCCAACGCGTATTACTCGTCCACGAAGTTCGCGCTGGAGGCGATCACCGAGGCGCTCGCCACCGAGGTGCGGCCGCTGGGGATCAAGGTGACCGCCATCGAACCGGGCGCCTTCCGCACCGACTGGGCGACGCGCTCGATGAAGGAGTCGGGCACCCCGATAGCCGATTACGTCGACGTGGCGGCGCGCAAGGACCTGATCAAGCAGTTCGCCGATCATCTTCCCGGTGATCCGAAGAAGGTCGCCGAGGCGGTGCTGATGGTTACCACGCTCGACGAGCCACCGCTGCGGCTGCTGCTGGGCCGTGACGTGCTGAAGGCCATGCGCGACAAGATCGCCGCGATGTCATCGTCGATCGAAGAGTGGAAATCCGTGACGAAAGACGTCAACTTCGAGCATTCGTAAGTGCTCGGCGCTCGACTGTGGGGCTTAAGCACAGATATTCACCGATTTACGTGCATAGGCCCCACGGTCGGCATCACGCCCGGTCACTCGTCGAGGAACACCACGTGCCGGTCTACGGCGTCGCGCCCGATGTGCAGGTTGTTGGCGGGAAAATCGGGATCGGTGTAACCGATCGCCAGGCCGCACAGGATGTTCATCTCCGGCGGGATGTTCAGCTGCTCGTGCACGACGTCGGGATAGCCGGCGATCGCCACCTGCACGCAGGTGCCCAACCCGCGGGCGGTCAAGGCCAGCAGCAACGTCTGCAGGAACATGCCGACACCCATGCTGTCGGCGTAACCGAGGTCGCGGTGCATGCACACGATGCCGCCCAGCGGTGCGCGGAAAAACTCCCAGTTGCGCAGCACGGCGATGCGCCGGGCCTCGCTGTCATGGCGGGCAATGCCCATCGAGCCGTAAACCTGTGCGCCCGTATCGCTCCGGAAATGAGCGAACGCGGCGGGCAGTTGCGGGACGTTGGGTGGTTCGGCGCGCGCCTTTTCCAACATTGCGGCGACCAACCGGTCCCGGGCCGCACCGGAGACGAACACCACGTGCCATGGCTGCACGTTGGAGTTCGACGGCGCGCGAATGGCCAGCTCCAGCGATTCCTCCACCAGGTGGCGCGGTACCGGGTCGGGCAGGAAGAGCCGCGTCGAATGCCGTTGCCGAATAGTGTCTTCGAGGTCGTACACAGCCTGTGGCCCCTGCCATCAATCCCGAACCACGATCACCGTCTTGCCGGCGCGACGGCTCGGGCGCCGGCCGCTTTCGAACGCCTCGCGGCCCTTCTCCAGCGGAAACGTCTCGGCGATTTTCACGCGCAACCGTCCGCTGTCGACCAACGCGGCGAGCTCGACCAGCTGATCCCGGTTCGGCACGACGATGAAAAACTTTGCCGTGACGCCGTATTCGTCGGCTTTGCCCGCCGGGGGCGGCGCCGACAGGATGACCAGCCGCCCACCCCGGCGGAGCACCGGAAACGACCGGTCCAGCGTCTCACCACCGACGGTGTCGATCACGACGCCGTAGACCCCGTCGTCGAAAGCCTCGGTGCGGACGTCGATCACCCGGACGGCGCCGTATCCGCGGACGAGCTCGCACGCATCGCTGCGCACCGTCGCGGTGACTCGCGCGCCCAGCATCGCGGCCAGCTGAACCGTCAAGGCGCCCACACCGCCCGCGCCGCCGTGCACCAGCAGGTCCTCGCCGGCCCGCACGCCGGCACGGTCGACCAGGGCTTGCCACGCGGTCAGACCGGCCAGCGGCAGCGCGGCGGCGACGGTATGCGACGCCGTCGACGGCTTGGCGGCCAGGTCCGCCGCGGGCACGCAGACGAAATCGGCCGCCGCACCGTCGCGGTCGAACCGGATCAGCCCATAGACCTCGTCGCCGGGCGCGAAATCCGCCACACCCGAAGCCGCCTCCGAGACGACGCCCGACACTTCGTGCGACGGAATCACCGGGGTCCGACTGACACCGTCTCGGGTCCAGGTTTCCTCCCATGTCAACTCGTCGAACGTGATCGCGGCGGCGTGGACGGCCACCAAGACTTCACCCGCGGCCGGGACCGGTACGGGCGCCCGCTCGACGACCAGCTGCTCCGGGCCGCCCCGGCGGTGCGCCCGCAAAGCCGTCATCTCGGTCAGGGCAGCCGCCAATCGACGGGATCGGCGCCCATGCCGGTCAGGAGGTCGTTGGCGCGGCTGAACGGACGCGACCCGAAAAACCCCCGAGACGCCGACAGCGGCGACGGGTGTGGCGACTCGATCGCCACGCAATTGCCCTCGGCCAGCATCGGTTTGAGCGTGGACGCGTCGCGTCCCCACAAGATCGCTACCAGCGGCTGCGATCGTGCGGCAAGCGCACGGATCGCGCACTCGGTCACCGCCTCCCAGCCCTTGCCCCGATGCGAGGCCGGATTATTCGGCCGCACCGTGAGCACCCTGTTCAGCAGCATCACCCCGCGCTCGGCCCACGGCGTCAGGTCACCGCACGACGGCAGCGGATGGCCGAGGTCGGCGGCGTACTCGTCGAAGATGTTGGCCAGGCTGCGCGGCAGCGGACGCACGTCGGGGGCCACCGAAAAGCTCAGGCCCACGGGGTGTCCCGGCGTCGGATACGGGTCTTGACCGACGATCAGCACCCGGATGTCATCGAACGGAAACGTGAACGCCCGCAACACGTTCGCACCCGCCGGCAGGTACCTGCGCCCGGCCGCGATCTCGGCCCGCAGGAACTGGCCCATCTCGGCGACCCGATCGGCCACCGGCTGCAGCGCGGCCGCCCACCCCTTCTCGACGAGTTCGGTCAACGGCCGCGCCGTCATCGCCGGTCCTTTCGTAGCATCGACGCTCATCGCGCCACCCTAACGGTCATATGACTGCCAGCCGGCGTAGCCGGTCCACTCTCGCCCGTCGACCAGCACTCCGGCCTTCCCCTCGAGAACCCGCCCGATGATCCGCCATCCGGCGGGCGCGGGACCGGCGAAACAGGCCACCAGGGCGTGGTCTTCGCCGCCGCCCAGCACCCACGACCACGGGTCGGCGCCCGCAGCGGCGGCCGCGGCGGTCAGTGCGTCGCGGTCCGCGGCCAGCGCCGCGGTCGACAGATCCATCGCCACACCGGATGACTCGGCGACGTGCCGCAGATCGGCGACCAGACCGTCGGAGACGTCGATCATCGCCTGCGCTCCCCCGGCCGCCGCCGCCACGCCCTGGCCGTAGGGTGGCTGGGGAACCAGATGCCGGCGGCGCAGCGCATCGAAGCCCTCAATCCCCTTGCCGAACAAGGAAAGCCCGGCCGCCGAGCGGCCCAACTCACCGGCGACCGCGATCACCGAGCCGGCCGTCGCCCCGGACCGCAGCACCGGCGCCCGCCCGTCCAGGTCGCCCAGCACCGTCACGGAAACCACCCACTGCGGGCAGCTGACGAGATCGCCGCCGGCGATGCCCGCGCCGATGCGCTGCGCCTCGTCCCACATTCCGCCGACCAGCGCGTCCACGTCGGCCGCCGGCGTGTCACCGGGCGCGCCGAACGCGACCACGAAGGCCGTGGGCCGCGCGCCCATCGCCTCGATGTCCGCGGCGTTCTGGGCGATGGCCTTGCGGCCGACGTGGTGGGGGCTCGACCAGTCCAGCCGAAAATGCCGATCCTGCACGAGCATGTCGGTCGACACCGCGATGCGGCCGTCCTTGACTTGCACCACCGCCGCGTCGTCGCCCGGCCCGACCGCCACCGCGGCCGGCTGCCGGCGGCCGCGCACCAGGCGATCGATGACGGCGAACTCCCCGAGCTGCTGCAGTGTGGGTTCCGATGCGTCGTCGCGCACGCCACCTCCTCCGGCGCCTCCGTACCCTGTGGGCCGCTCCGGTCGCCCGACCTGCGGTAAGTTGGCTTACTGCCCGCGCGAGCGGCCCGCGCCAGTGTAGAGCCCCGCGCCGTCGTGCCAGAGATAGGAGGTGCGCGGGCGGTGACGACCGATCCGGATACCGAACCCGATACCGGCCCCGTTGGCGATGGGGGTCCGCCGGCCGCGCTGATCATCGCCGCGGTCGCGGTGGCCGTCGTGGCGATCGGCGTGATCCTGGTGATCGCGGCGAATCGCGAGGCGCCGCCGCAACCGGTTGCCGTACCCGCCGCCCCGGCGCCGCAGGCCGATAGCGCCGCATGCCGGGCGCTGGCTGGGGCTCTGCCACAGCGACTCGGCGACTATCAACGCGCGCCGCTCGCGCAACCGGCTCCCCAGGGCGCCACCGCGTGGCGCGCCGGTCCGGACAGCGAGTCCGTGGTGCTGCGCTGCGGACTCGATCGCCCCGCCGAGTTCGTGGTGGGGTCTCCGATTCAGATCGTGGACCGGGTGCAGTGGTTCGCCGTGCGCCCCGAACAGCAGTCCGCCGGTGAGGCGGGCAGATCGACCTGGTACACGGTGGATCGGCCGGTATATGTGGCGCTCACACTGCCGTCGGGGTCGGGCCCGACGCCGATCCAGCAACTCTCCGAGGTGATCGACCGCACCATCGCGCCGGTGCCCATCAACCCCGGGCCGCCCCGTTAACCCCGGGCCACGCCACTAACGCAGACCTACGCCGCGGGCCAACGCCGTTTCGACCATGGTCGCCAGCAGGGTGGGATAGTCCACGCCGCTGGCCGCCCACATCCTCGGGTACATCGAGATCGTGGTGAATCCGGGCATCGTGTTGATTTCGTTGAGCACCGGCCCGTCGTCGGTGAGGAAGAAATCGACCCGGGCCAGGCCCTGACAGTCAATGGCCGTGAACGCGCGGATCGCCAAATGCCGGATGGCGTCGGCGATGTCGTCATCCACCTTGGCCGGCACGTCCAATTCCGCTGCGTCGTCCAGATATTTGGTGGCGAAGTCGTAGAACGAATCCTCGCGTCCCCGCACCCCGGCCACCCGGATCTCGCCCAACGTGCTGGCTTCGACTGTCCCATCGGGCATTTCGAGCACGCCGCACTCCAGCTCGCGGCCCGTGATCGCCGCCTCCACAATCACTTTCGGGTCGTGCCGACGCGCGACCGCGACGGCCGCGGGCAGGTCCTCCCAGCGCGCCACCCGGGTGACCCCGATCGACGAGCCACCCCGGGCGGGTTTGACGAACACCGGCAGACCCAGCCGTTCGCACTCCTCGGGTCGCAGGGCCGCCCGCGACGGGCGCAGCACCGCGTACGCGCCGACCGGCAGCCCCTCGGCGACGAACAGCTTCTTGGTGAACTCCTTGTCCATGCCCGCCGCGCTGGCCAGCACGCCGGCCCCGACATAGGGCACCCCGGCCAGCTCCAGCAGGCCCTGGATCGTGCCGTCCTCTCCGTACGGACCGTGCAGCACCGGGAACACCACGTCGACGGACGCCAGGACCTCACCGGCCCCGGACGAAAGGGAAACCAGTTGGCCGCCGCGGCGCGGATCCGCCGGCAGGGCCAGTTCGGTGCCCGACTGCGCGGTCACCTCAGGCAGCTGCCGGTTGCTGATGGCCAGCGCGTCCGGGTCACCGTCGGTAAGCACCCACGCCCCTTCCGGGGTGATGCCGATCGCGACCACCTCGAACCGCTGAGGGTCGAGGTTGCGCAGGATGCTGCCCGCGGACACGCACGAGATGGCGTGCTCGTTGCTGCGCCCGCCGAAGACGACGGCGACGCGCACGCGGCTTCCGCTGGCACTCACAACCTGGAGAGGCTACCGGTTATGCGGCGCCCGGGTCGGGCGGCGGGCCGCCACCTGGGGTTTCGGTCGCCGTACCGCGGTCACTCGGGCTTGGTCCTGCGGCCCAACAGCAGGGCCATCGCCTCGTCGACCAACAGGCCCCTGTGGCAGACCCGGTGCACGGCGTCGGTGAGCGGCATCTCGACGTCGTAACTGGACGCGAGCGCCAGCACCGACTCGCACGACGTCACGCCCTCGACGACGTGCCCGTCCCTGGCCTGCATCGCCGATTCCATCGTCCCGCCGCGGCCCAGGCGTTCGCCGAAGGACCGGTTGCGCGACTGCGGCGACGTGCACGTCGCCACCAGGTCGCCCACACCGGCCAGCCCGGCCAGCGTGGCACCCTTGGCGCCCAGCGCTATGCCCAGCCGGATGATCTCCGCCAGACCGCGGGTGATGATCGCCGCCGCGGTGTTTTCGCCAAGCCCGACGCCGGCCGCCATGCCGCACGCGAGCGCGATCACGTTCTTGCACGCCCCGCCGATCTCGGTGCCGACGACATCGCTATTGGTATAGGGGCGGAAATACCCGGTGTTCAGCATGCGCTGCAGGGCGACGGCGCGGCCCGAGTCACTGCACGCGACGACCGTGGCGGCGGGCTGGCATTCGGCGATCTCGCTGGCCAGGTTCGGCCCCGAGATCACCGCGACCTGAGCCGGGTCCACACCCGTCACCGAAACGATGACCTGACTCATCCGCATCAGGGTGCCCAGCTCGATGCCCTTGGCCAGGCTGACCAGGGTGGCGCCGTCGGGCACCAACGCCGCCCACCCTTCGAGGTTGGCGCGCATCGTCTGCGCGGGCACCGCCAGCAGCACCGTCGATGCGCCGCCGAGGGCCTCCGCCGCGTCGGTGGTGGCGCGGATGCCCGCCGGCAGCACCGTGCCCGGCAGATAGTCGGGGTTGGATCGAGTGGCGTTGATCCGGTCGGCGATGTCAGATCGACGGGCCCACAGCGCGACCTCCGCGTCTGGTCCCCCGGCCTCGACGAGCACCTTGGCCAGAGCCGTGCCCCACGCCCCGGCACCCATGACCGCGACCTTCGAACTGGCTGATGTGCCGACCATCCGCACCCCCGTCCGTCGTCTTCAGCGTGTTGCAGCCGCTACACCCTAGATCAGCGATGGACCGGGCGTCACGCGAGCTAGCGCGTCCACCGTCAGCGGTCGCTGGCAGGATGACATCTCATGAGCGGCACACGAGCCGACGGCGCAGGGAAAGACATCGCCCTGATCATCGCCGTCAAACGGTTGGCCGCGGCCAAGACCAGGCTGGCCCCGGTGTTCTCGGCACGGACCCGGGAGGGCGTGGTGCTGGCCATGCTGATAGACACCCTCACCGCTGCGGGCCGGGTTGGTTCACTGGGCTCGATCACCGTCGTCACGCCCGACGAAGCCGCAGCCGCCGCGGCGACCGAGCTGGGGGCCGACGTGCTGGCCGACCCGACGCCCGAGGGGCACGGCGACCCGCTGAACAACGCCATCGCCACCGCGGAACGGGCGGTGGCCGGCTCTTTCCCGAATATCGTTGTGCTGCAGGGGGATTTGCCGGCGCTGCAGACGCAAGAGCTGGCCGAGGCGATCGTCACCGCGCGGCATCACCGGCGCAGCTTCGTCGCCGACCGGCTGGCGACGGGAACCGCCGCCCTCTTCGCCTTCGGCGCCCCACTCGATCCACAGTTCGGGTCCGATTCGTCGGCGCGGCACCGACGTTCGGGCGCGATCGAACTGACCGGGGCGTGGCCGGGCCTGCGCTGTGACGTCGACACTCCCGACGACCTCGCCGCCGCCCGCCGGCTCGGGGTGGGGGCGGCGACCGCCCGGGCCCTCGCGCCGCAGTGACTTCAGCCGCGCCGCGACATACCTGTCCCCGGGGTGAACGTCGCCCCAACGGCGAATGGATGTCCGTCGAGCGCTAGCAGCATCGGCGAGTGATGAGCAATGATCGCAGGGTGACTGAAATCGAAGCTGAGGCGCGCCCCGACGAGAACTTGTGGCATCAAGGCGACTCGGCCGTGGCAGCGCCGCCCGCCGCGACGTCGGCCGCGGTCACCGACCTGCCGGAGGACCGCTACCTCAACCGGGAGCTGAGCTGGCTGGACTTCAACGCCCGCGTGCTGGCGCTGGCCGCCGACAACTCGTTGGCATTGTTGGAGCGAGCCAAGTTTCTGGCGATCTTCGCCTCCAACCTCGACGAGTTTTACATGGTCCGGGTCGCCGGCCTCAAGCGTCGTGACGAGATGGGGCTGTCGGTGCGCTCCGCCGACGGTCTGACGCCGCGCGAGCAACTGGCCCGCATCGGCGAGCAAACGCAGCGGATCGCTACCCGGCACGCGCGGGTGTTCCTCGATTCGGTGCGACCGGCACTCGCCGAGGAGGGCATACATATAGTCACGTGGGCCGATTTGGATCAAGGTGAGCGCGACGAACTGTCGACCTATTTCCACGAACAAGTCTTTCCCGTTCTGACGCCGCTCGCCGTCGATCCCGCTCACCCCTTTCCCTTCGTCAGTGGTTTGAGCCTGAACCTGGCGGTCATGGTGCGCCAACCCGAGGACGGCGGCCAGCACTTCGCGCGAGTGAAGGTCCCCAACAACGTGGATCGCTTCGTCGAACTGGCGGGGCGCGACGCGACCCGAGAAAGCTCGGCCGATGCCGAAGGGCCCGCCATAATCCGCTACCTGCCAATGGAAGAGCTGATCGCGGCCTTCCTGCCGGTGCTGTTCCCGGGCATGGAGATCGTTCAGCACCACGCTTTCCGCATTACCCGCAACGCAGACTACGAGGTCGAAGAGGACCGCGACGAAGATCTGCTGCAAGCACTGGAACGGGAATTGGCGCGCAGGCGGTTCGGGTCGCCGGTGCGACTCGAGGTCGCCAACGACATGACCGAGAGCATGTTGGAATTGCTGCTGCGCGAACTCGACGTGAATCCGGGTGACGTCATCCAGCTACCCGGCCTTCTCGATCTGTCGTCGTTGTGGCAGATCTACAGCGTCGACCGACCGGCGCTCAAAGACCCGGCATTCGTTCCGGCCACCAGTCCCGCATTCGTCGACCGCGAGACGCCTCGGAGCATCTTCGCAACGCTGCGCGAAGGCGATGTGCTGCTTCATCATCCGTATGAGTCGTTCTCCACCAGCGTGCAGCGATTCATCGAGCAGGCCGCCGCCGACCCGAATGTGCTGGCGATCAAGCAGACGCTGTACCGCACATCCGGTGATTCGCCGATCGTTCGGGCGCTCATCGCCGCCGCCGAGGCCGGCAAGCAAGTGGTGGCGCTCGTGGAGATCAAGGCGCGCTTCGACGAACAGGCCAACATCCGCTGGGCGCGAACGCTAGAGCAGGCGGGCGTGCACGTCGTCTACGGGTACGTCGGGCTCAAGACGCACTGCAAGACCTGCCTGGTGGTCCGGCGCGAGGGTTCGGCGATCCGACGCTACTGCCACATCGGAACCGGCAATTACAACGGGAAGACGGCACGACTGTACGAGGACGTCGGTCTGCTGACGGCGTCTCCCGAGATCGGGGCCGACCTGACGGACTTGTTCAATTCGCTTACCGGCTACTCGCGCAAGGTCTCCTACCGCAACCTTCTGGTCGCCCCGCACGGAATTCGCACCGGGATCATCGATCGCGTCGAGCGCGAGATTGCCGCCCATCGCGAACACGGTGGCGGGCGGATCCGCCTCAAGATGAATGCCCTCGTCGACGAGCAGGTCATCGACGCGCTCTATCGCGCGTCGCGGGCGGATGTGCGGGTGGAGGTGGTGGTGCGCGGCATCTGCGCGCTGCGACCCGGCGCGGAAGGATTCTCGGAGAACATTGCGGTCCGTTCGATCCTCGGTCGCTTCCTGGAGCATTCCCGCATCATGCATTTCAATCGCATCAACGAGTTCTGGATCGGCAGCGCGGACATGATGCACCGCAACCTCGACCGGCGCGTCGAGGCGCTCGTTCAGGTGAAGGATCCGAGGCTGACCGCATACCTGGACGACTTGTTCGAGTCCGCGCTGGACCCGTCCACCCGGTGCTGGGAGCTGCGGCCCGACGGGCAGTGGACGGCGTCGCCGCAGGAGGGCCACACCGTGCGCGATCACCAAGTGTCGTTGATGGAGCGGCACCGCAGTCCGTAACCCCCTGTGTGGTGATTTACGGTTGTTTTCCGGCCGCACCGCAAATGTGCGCGCGGCCCCGACCGAATTGATCTGCAGGAGTTGAGTTGCCGACCAAGAGCTCGTCCACCGCTCGGCGTTCGGGAAGCCGGATCGTGTATGCCGCGGGAGCGGTCTTGTGGCGACCGGATGATTCGGCCAACCCCGACCTCGAGATCGCGGTGATCCATCGCCCCCGCTATGACGACTGGTCGCTGCCGAAGGGGAAGGTGGACCCGGGCGAGACGGCGCCCGTCGCCGCGGTGCGGGAAGTGTGCGAGGAGACGGGATACCACGCCATTCTGGGCCGGCGGCTCGACATGGTGAGTTACCCGATCGAGGCGGGTGTCAAGAAGGTCTACTATTGGGCGGCGCGCAGCACCGGCGGTGAATTCACGCCCGGCAACGAGGCCGACGAATTGGTGTGGCTGCCGATACCCGACGCGCTGAAGAAGCTCAGCTATTCCCACGATCGAAAGATGTTGCGCCACTTCACACAACATCCCGCGGACACGCATAGCGTGGTGGTGGTGCGGCACGGGACTGCCGGCCGGAAATCACGCTTCAAGGGCGACGACACCCAGCGACCGCTGGACAAACGGGGCCGCGCGCAGGCCGAGGCACTGGTTCCGCATCTGCTGGCCTTCGGCGCCACCGACGTGTACGCGGCCGACCGCCTGCGCTGCCACCAGACGGTGGAACCGCTTGCCGAGGAATTGGGCGTGGCCGTGCACAATGAGCCCACCCTCACCGAGGAGTCCTACGCCAAGAGCCCCAAACGCGCCCGGCGCCGGATGCTCGATATCGCCGAGCAGCAAGGCACACCGGTCATTTGCACACAGGGCAAGGTGATCCCGGACTTGATCGCCTGGTGGTGCGAACGGGACGGAGTGCGTCCCGACAAGTCGCGCAACCACAAGGGCAGCACCTGGGTGCTCTCGCTCGCCGCCGGCCGACTGGTGGCGGCCGACCACATCGGCGGCGCGCTGGCCGCCAACGTCCGGGCATAACACGCGAATACCCTTCGGGTGCATCGCTGCCACCCGAAGGGTATTCGCGTCTAGAACTCGACTGCTGCCTTAGCGGCGACCGCGACGCGCGGGCGCCTTCTTGGCCGGAGCCTTCTTGGCCGGTGCTCTCTTGGCGACAGCCTTCTTGACGGCAGCCGTCTTAACGGCCTTCTTCACCGCAGCCTTCTTGACGGCCTTCTTCGCCACAGCCTTCTTGACGGCCTTTTGGGCGACTGCCTTCTTGACGGCCTTCTTCGCCACGGCCTGCTTGACGGCCTTCTGGGCGACTGCCTTCTTGACGGCCTTCTTCGCCACGGCCTGCTTGACGGCCTTCCGGGCCACCGCCCTCTTGACAGCCTTCTTTGCCACGGCCTTCTTCACGGCACCGCTTGCTACTACACCACGCTTCACTGCAGGTCCTTCCGACGGGAGACGCTGTGCGCCAGACACAACCGCTTTGAATTGAGCACCGGGCCGAAACGCCGGGACGGACGTCGGCCTCACCTTCACCGTCTCGCCGGTACGCGGGTTGCGGGCCACCCGGGCCGCGCGGCGCCGTTGCTCGAACACACCGAACCCGGTAATGGTGACGCTGTCGCCCTTGTGCACCGCACGCACAATGGTGTCGACAACATTCTCGACGGCGGCGGTCGCCTGCCGACGGTCGGTGTTCAATTTCTGCGTGAGCACATCTATGAGCTCTGCCTTATTCATCCAATCCCTCCGACGCTAGTGGTCCTCGATTTGAACCGACTAGTGCACACGGTAAACCCTTACCCAGCAAATTTCCAAGAGCCACGCGCAATTTCAGGGTCGGACAATCGGCGATTTCGCAATCCGGTTGCCGCCCTTGACCGGTGGCGGGACTTGAAAATCGGCCCGGTTTAGTTAGGTGAGCGAGAAGAAATTCCGGCCTCCTCGACCGTTCATGAGGCGGGCAGAGTGCGCGGTTTCCACTGCGGATAGGTGGCCTCGAATGCTTCGATTTTGTCGAGTTTCCGCAGCGTAAGGGCTATATCGTCGAGTCCTTCGAGGAGTCGCCAAGCGGTGTGGTCGTCAATCTTGAACGGCAACACCGTCGTTCCCGCGGTGATATTTCGATCTTGAAGATTGGCAGTGATTTCCAGACCCGGACTCTGCTCGATGAGCTTCCAAAGTAGTTCCACGCCGTCTTGGGAAACTTCGGCCGCCAGGAGCCCCGCCTTGCCGGCGTTGCCCCGGAAGATGTCACCGAATCGAGACGAGATGACCACCCGGAACCCGTAGTCCATGAGCGCCCACACCGCATGCTCGCGCGACGAGCCGGTCCCGAAATCGGGTCCAGCGACCAGGACTGACCCCCGGTCAAAGGGACTGAGGTTGAGGACGAATGAGGGATCCGAGCGCCAGCTGGCGAACAACCCGTCCTCGAAACCGGTTCGGGTGACGCGCTTCAAATACACCGCCGGAATGATCTGATCGGTGTCGACATTGGACCGCCGCAACGGCACACCGATACCGGTGTGCGTTTGAAATGCTTCCATGCTCATCCCTTCCGAATAGGTCAGTTCAAATCGGCCGGGGCGGACAAGGTGCCGCGAACTGCCGTCGCGGCGGCGACGGCCGGAGACACCAAATGCGTGCGGCCGCCTTTCCCCTGGCGCCCTTCGAAGTTGCGGTTGGACGTCGCCGCGCAGCGTTCGCCCGGCGCCAGCTGGTCCGGGTTCATCCCCAGGCACATCGAGCAGCCCGCCTGTCGCCATTCGGCGCCCGCGGCGGTGAAAACCTCGCCCAGCCCTTCGGCTTCGGCCTGCGCGCGTACCCGCATGGACCCGGGCACCACGAGCATCCGTACCCCGGGGGCGAGCTTGCGGCCGTGCAGCACGTCGGCGACCGCCCGCAGGTCTTCGATACGACCGTTGGTACACGAGCCCACGAACACGGTGTCGACCGCGATGTCGCGCATCGGAGTCCCCGGTCGAAGGTCCATGTATGCCAACGCTTTCTCGGCGGCCTGCCGCTCGGCGTCGCCGGTCATCAGCTCCGGGTCGGGTACGGCCGCGCCCAGCGGCACGCCCTGCCCGGGATTTGTTCCCCACGTCACGAACGGGCTCAACGATGTTGCGTCGAGGTGGACCTCGGTGTCGAAGACGGCGCCGGGGTCGGTGTGCAGCTCCCGCCAATAACGCATTGCGGCGTCCCATAGCGCCCCCCGCGGTGCGTGCGGCTTGTCGCGCAAGAATTCGAAGGTGGTGGCGTCGGGAGCCACCATGCCGGCCCGGGCGCCGGCCTCGATGCTCATGTTGCAGATCGTCATCCGCCCTTCCATCGACAGCGATTCGATGGCGTTGCCGCGGTATTCGATGACGTGCCCCTGCCCACCACCGGTGCCGATCTGGGCGATCAACGCGAGAATGATGTCCTTGGCCGTCACCCCGGCGGGCAATTCCCCGTCGACATTGACCGCCATCGTCTTGAATGGCCGCAGCGGCAACGTCTGAGTGGCCAGCACATGCTCGACCTCCGAGGTGCCAATGCCCATCGCCAGCGCGCCGAATGCGCCGTGCGTCGACGTGTGGCTATCACCACAGACGACCGTCATTCCCGGTTGGGTGAGGCCCAATTGCGGCCCGACGACGTGCACGATGCCCTGCTCGATATCGCCCATCGGATAAAGGCGAACACCGAATTCGGCGCAGTTTCGCCGCAACGTCTCGACCTGGGTGCGCGACACCGGGTCGGCGATCGGCTTGTCGATGTCGACGGTGGGCACGTTGTGATCCTCGGTGGCCAGCGTCAGATCGGGCCGTCGCACCGGACGGCCGGCCAGCCGCAGCCCGTCGAAAGCCTGTGGGCTGGTCACCTCGTGCACCAGGTGCAGATCGATGTAGATCAGGTCGGGCGCGTCTCCTTGCTCCGGGTCGCCCCCTCTATCCACAACGTGGTCGTCCCAGATCTTTTCGGCCAGGGTGCGCGGCTTGCCGGATCCCATCTCGAATTCGCCTCGATTCCCTCATCCGCGGCTCGCCGATCCACCATGGGCTGTGATCTCATAATGCGAGACGCTAGTATCTCTTTGTGAGACAGCATAGCGGCATCGGCGTCCTCGACAAAGCCGTGAGTGTCCTGCACACGATCGCCCAATCCCCATGCGGGTTGGCCGAGTTGTGCGAGCGAACCGGATTGCCCAGGGCCACTGCGTATCGGCTGGCCGCCGCCCTCGAAGTCCATCGCCTGCTGGCCCGCGACGACGAAGGGCGTTGGCGGCTCGGCCCGGCGGTTACCGAGCTCGCCGCCCATGTCAACGATCCGCTGCTGGCCGCCAGCGCGGGGGTGCTTCCCCTGTTGCGCGAGACCACCGGTGAAAGCGTGCAGCTGTACCGCCGCGAGGGCACCACGCGGGTCTGTGTGGCGGCCCTGGAACCCGCTGTGGGCCTTCGCGATACGGTCCCGGTTGGGGCGCGACTGCCGATGACGGCGGGCTCGGGCGCCAAAGTGCTGCTGGCCCACAGCGACGCGGCGACGCAAAAAGCCGTGCTACCGACGGCAAAATTCACCGAGCGCACCCTGGCCGAAGTGCGGCGGCGCGGCTGGGCACAAAGCGTGGCCGAGCGGGAGCCCGGGGTGGCGAGCGTGTCGGTTCCCGTGCGCGACGGCCGGGGTGCCGTCATCGCCGCCATCTCGGTGTCGGGACCCATCGACCGGATCGGCCGGCGCCCGGGGGTGCGTTGGGCCGCCGATCTCCTGTCCGCGGCCGAAGCACTCACCCGTCGGCTCTGACCCCCGCGCGCCGGTTTGCGTGTGCGTCCTCGGCATCGAGTCTGCGTCCAGGGCACCAGGATCAAGGGATTCCCGCCCTCGCTGCACACTCGAAGCCACCGGCGCACACTCACCCGCGGGTGGCCTGACAGACTGACCGTCATGGGAACCAATCAGCGCGCGAGCATCGTCATGTCCCCCGACGAAATCGCCGACTTCGTCGTCAAGAGCCGCACCGGGACGCTGGCCACCATCGGCCCCGACGGCCAGCCGCATCTGACGGCGATGTGGTACGCCGTTGTGGACGGGGAGATCTGGCTGGAAACCAAGGCCAAGTCGCAGAAGGCGGTCAACCTCAAACGTGATCCGCGGGTGAGCTTCCTGATCGAGGCCGGCCACACCTACGACACACTGCGCGGGGTGTCGTTCGAGGGCGTCGCGGAGATCGTCGACGATCCCGACGTCTCACACCGGGTCGGGGTCAGTGTCTTCGAGCGCTACACCGGCCCTTACACCGACGAGATGAAGCCCTTCGTCGAGCAGATGATGAACAAGCGCGTCTGCGTGCGCATCGTCGCCCGGCGCGCCCGCTCGTGGGATCACCGCAAGCTCGCCCTGCCGGCCATGCCGGTGGGTGGTTCGACGGCACCGTCCCTGTTGGGAACCGGTCAATAGTTGCTTTGTAGCCCCGATGGTGTGATGTTTCAGGACATCCGAATAGGGTGTGTCAAGACATCGGAATAGCTTGTCGGCCGCGACGTTCGGTGGGTGTCGAAGGCTCGCTTGGTCATCACCGCTGTTGTCGTCGAGGGTCGCAGCCAATCCGAGGTGGCCCGCGACTATGGAGTTTCCCAGAGCTGGATCAGCCGGCTGGTCGCGCGCTACCGCCTCGTAGGCGAGGCCGCGTTCGAGCCGCACTCACGCCGGCCGCACACCAGCCCCACCCGGCTACCGCAATCGACCATCGACCTGATCGTCGAGCTGCGCGAGAAGCTGTCCAGCAAAGGACTCGACAATGGGCCCGAGACGATCGCTTGGCACCTCAAACACCACCACGGCCTCACGGTGTCGACCCCATCGATCATCCGGCACCTGCGCGCGGCGGGGCTGGTCACCCCAGCACCCAAGAAGCGACCCAAGACCTCCTACATCCGGTTTGCCGCCGACCTGCCCAACGAACGCTGGCAGGCCGACTTCACCCACTGGTGGCTCGCCAACGGCGCGCACGCCGAGATCCTGTGCTTCATCGACGACCACTCCCGCTACGCACTCTCGGTCACCGCGCACCGCCGCGTCACCGGACCCATCGTCCTCGATTCCTTCCGTAAAGCCTGTGAGCTGCATGGCGTTCCGGCCTCCACCCTCACCGACAACGGGATGGTCTTCACCACCCGACTGGCCGGGGGCAAAGGCGGCCGCAACCACCTAGAAGCCGAACTGGCCCGGCTCGGGATCACCCAGATCAACTCCACCCCCAACCACCCCACCACCTGCGGCAAGGTCGAGAGATTCCACCAAACCCTCAAACGCTGGCTGATCAGCCAGCCCCGAGCCACCACCCTCGCCGAGTTACAAGCCCAGCTCGACACCTTCATCGACGAATACAACCATCACCGCCCACACCGCTCGCTGCCGCAGCAGGCCACCCCCGCCACCGCCTACGCGGCCCGACCCAAAGCCCAACCCGGCAAACGCACCGACACCCACAACCGCGTCCGCCGCGACCGCGTCGACGACACCGGCAGCCTCACCCTGCGCCACGCCGGACGCCTGCACCACATCGGCGTCGGCCGAACCCACGCCCGAACCCACGTTTTAATGCTCATCCAAGATCTCGACATCAGGATCATCAACGCCGCCACCGGCGAACTGATCCGCCAGCTAACCATCGACCCGACCAGGGATTATCAACCCAGAGGAGTGCCTTGCGGCCGCCCAAAGAAAAAGCCCTGAACCCCAAACGCAGGTTCAGAGCTATTCGGATGTCTTGACACATCACACTTTGTAGCCCCGATGGGATTCGAACCCACGCTACCGCCGTGAGAGGGCGGCGTCCTAGGCCGCTAGACGACGGGGCCGGACACGATCCGAGCAGTCAGCATAGCTCACACTCAGAAGCCCACCTAATCGCTTGAGGTGGTGAGATTTTGCTGGGGTACCAGGACTCGAACCTAGAATGGCTGAACCAGAATCAGCTGTGTTGCCAATTACACCATACCCCATCGGCTGCCTAAAACCGCTGGTCAGCGATCATCCTGAGCTGTATCAAGCTGCTCGCGAGACCGCCGCTGCCAGCCGTTGTCGGCCGTTGTGAACCGCAGTGCAGACTACCAAAGACTCGCCACACCATCCGCACGCGAGGTCTTCGGCTAGCCGGCGACCGTTTCGCGCGCGGCGCGTAGCCGTAGCAAGCTGCGGTCACGGCCCAGCAGCTCCAGCGACTCGAACAGCGGCGGGCTGACCGTGGTTCCCGTGGCGGCGACCCGGATCGGGCCAAAGGCCTTGCGTGGTTTGAGGCCCAGGTTTTCGATGAGCGTCGCCTTGAGGGCGGGCTCGATGTGGGGCGTGGTCCAGTCCGTCACGCCGTCCAGCGCGGCCAGCGCGGCGTCCAGCACCGCGGCCGCGTCAGGGCCGAGCTCCTTGGCGGCGGCCTTGGGGTCGATGGCGTATTCGTCGTCGTTGAGGAACTTCAGCAGCTCCCACGCGTCGGCGAGCACGACGATGCGGGTCTGCACCAGGTCGGCTGCGGTAGCGAACGCCGTGTCGTCCAACGCAAGGCGATGGCCGTGGAGGCCGAAGTAGTCGCGCAGCCGGCCCGCGAAGTCCGCCGGCTCGAGCATGCGGATGTGCTCGGCGTTGAGCGCGTCGGCCTTCTTCTGGTCGAACCGCGCCGGGTTGGAGTTGACGTCGACGACGTCGAATGCGGCCACCATTTCGTCGAGACTGAACAGGTCGTGGTCGTCGGCGATGGCCCAGCCGAGCAACGCAAGGTAATTCAGCAGCCCCTCGGGGATGAAGCCCCGGTCGCGGTGGGCGAACAGATTCGACTGCGGGTCGCGTTTCGAGAGTTTCTTGGTTCCCTCCCCCAATACCGTTGGCAGGTGAGCGAACTCCGGAACTCGCTCGGCGACACCGACCCGGATCAGCGCCTGATACAGCGCGAGCTGGCGCGGAGTCGACGGCAGCAGGTCCTCGCCCCGCAACACATGGGTGATTTTCATCAGCGCGTCGTCGCACGGGTTGACCAAGGTGTACAGCGGATCTCCGCTGGCGCGGGTCAACGCGAAGTCCGGGACGGTGCCGGCGGCGAAGGTGGTGGGTCCGCGCACGAGGTCGTCCCAGCCGAGGTCCTCGTCGGGCATCCGCAGCCGCACCACCGGCTTGCGGCCTTCCGCGAGGAACGCGGCGCGCTGGGCATCGGTCAGCTGCCGATCGAAGTTGTCGTATCCCAGTTTGGGGTTGCGACCCGCCGCGATGTGACGCGCCTCAACCTCTTCCGGTGTCGAAAAGGCGTAGTACGCCTCACCCGCTTCGAGCAGCTTGGCCACCACGTCGCGGTAGATCTCTTTGCGCTGCGACTGCCGGTATGGCCCGTAGGGTCCGCCGACTTCGGGCCCCTCGTCCCAGTCGAGGCCGAGCCAGCGCAGCGCGTCCAACAGCGCCAGATAGCTTTCCTCACTGTCGCGTTCGGCGTCGGTGTCCTCGATGCGAAAGACGAAGGTGCCACCGGTGTGCCGGGCATAGGCCCAGTTGAACAGCGCGGTGCGGACCATGCCGACGTGCGGGGTGCCCGTGGGCGACGGGCAGAAACGTACCCGTACTCGAGCGGCTTCCGAAGCTGATCCAGTCACGACTTTCCCTTACGGACCACGGGATTGGAGAGAGTGCCGATCCCCTCGATGGTGATGGCAACGGTGTCGCCATCCTCGATCGGACCGACACCTGCGGGCGTTCCGGTGAGGATGAGGTCGCCGGGCAGCAGGGTCATCACGGCCGAGATCCACTCGACGATGGCGCCGACGTCGTGGATCATCAGCGAGGTACGGCTGTGTTGCTTCACTTCGCCGTTGACCTCCGTTCGTATTTCGAGGTCCGCCGGGTCGACATCGGTGACGATCCATGGCCCCACCGGGCAGAAGGTGTCGTGCCCTTTCGCCCGGGTCCATTGGCCATCGGACTTCTGCTGGTCGCGGGCCGACACGTCATTTCCGATGGTGTAGCCGAGGATGCTGTCGGCGGCCTCGGCTGCCAAGACGTCCTTGCAGGGCCGGCCGATGACTACCGCCAACTCCCCCTCGAAATGCACGGGTGATGCGTTGGCGGGCAGCCGAATCGGCACGTTCGGGCCGATGATGGCCGTATTGGGCTTGAGGAAGATGATGGGGTCCGGCGCCGCCGGGCCGGTGAGCTCGGTCATCTCCGCGATGTGATCGGTGTAGTTCTTGCCGATGCAGACTACCTTGCTGGCCAGTATCGGAGCCAGCAGCCGCACATCGGCCAGCGGCCATGATCGGCCGGTGAACTTCGGCGTGCCAAAGGGATGCTCGGCGATCTCGCGGGCGATCATCGCGGCGGGATCGGCGAGTTCGCCCTCGATGCTGACGAAGGCGACGCCGTCCGGGCTGGCGATTCGACCAAGGCGCATTTCGTTGAGCCTAGTCTGGCGACGATGCGGGCCGGCACGGCCGGTCATCGCAACGCCAGCGGCCACACGAGTAATACCAGCGCTTTCCGGTGCGTGTGCAAGCATGGGGAATGCAGACGCGGCCGGCCACCACGGGCCAGCTGGGCGCGGGGGCGCGCTGGTCCATCATGGTCGTATCGCTGGTGGCCACGGCGAGTTCCTTCCTCTTTATCAACGGCATCGCGTTCCTGATTCCCTCGCTACAAACAGCGCGCGGCATCCCACTCGACGAAGCCGCTCTGTTGTCCTCGATGCCCAGCTGGGGCATGGTGGTCACGCTGGTGCCGTGGGGCTACGCGCTGGACCGGGTGGGCGAGCGTCTGGTGATGACCGCGGGCTCGACGCTTACCGGGGCGGCGGCCTACGCCGCGGCATCGGCGCATTCAATGGTGCTGATCGCCGTCTATTTGTTTCTCGGCGGCATGGCCGCAGCCAGTTGCAACACCGCCGGCGGCCGGCTGGTGTCCGCCTGGTTCCCGCCGCACCAGCGCGGTCTGGCCATGGGCATCCGCCAAACCGCGCAACCCCTCGGAATAGCCTTGGGAGCGCTGGTAATTCCCGAGCTGGCCGAACACGGGCCGGGTTCGGGACTCAGGTTCACCGCCTTGGCGTGCGCGGTGGGAGCGCTAGTCAGCGTGGTCGGCATCATCGACCCGCCGCGCAAGCCCCGGGAGAAAGCCAGCGATTCCGAACTCGCCAGCCCCTACCGAGGGTCCTTGGTGCTGTGGCGAATTCACACGGTCGCGGGTCTGATGATGGTTCCGCAGACGGTAACCGTCACGTTCATGCTGGTGTGGCTCATCAAGAATCTGCACTGGTCGGTCGCGGCCGCCGGCAGTCTGGTCACGCTTTCGCAGCTGCTGGGCGCGCTCGGCCGCATCCTGGTGGGCCGCTGGTCCGACCGCGTCGGCTCGCGAATGCGACCGGTCCGCATCATCGCGGCGGCCGCCGCCGTGACCCTCTTCCTGTTGGCCTGGGCCGACTTTCTGAATTCGATTTACCAGGCACCACTGATGGTCGCCATCTCGGTGATCGCCGTGCTCGACAACGGGTTGGAGGCCACGGCCATCACCGAATTCGCCGGGCCGTTCTGGAGCGGACGCGCCCTGGGCATTCAGAACACCACCCAGCGGGTGTTGGCGGCCGCCGCGCCGCCGGTCTTCGGTGCCTTGATCACCGCCGCGAAGTACCCCAACGCGTGGATATTGTGCGGACTGTTCCCGACACTCGCCGTGCCGTTGGTGCCCACCCGGTTACTGCCACCCGGCTTGGAGACTAGAGCTCGGCGGCAATCCGTTCGCCGACTTCGGTGGTGGAGAGCGGTTCGCTCCCACGCGTTGCCAGATAGGCTTCGACAGCCCGGTCCACCCGCCTAGCCGCATCGTCCTCGCCAAGATGGGCGAGCAGCAACGCCACGGACATGATCGCCGCGGTCGGATCCGCGATGCCCTGACCGGCGATGTCCGGCGCGCTGCCGTGCACCGGCTCGAACATCGACGGGTTGGTCCGGGTGGCATCGATATTCCCGCTGGCGGCCAAGCCAATTCCGCCACACACCGCCGCCGCCAAATCGGTGATGATGTCACCGAACAGGTTGTCGGTAACGATCACGTCGAAGCGCCCGGGATCGGTGACCATGAAGATGGTGGCCGCATCAACGTGTTGGTACGCGACCTCGACGTCGGGGTAGTCCTCCCCGACCTCGGCCACGATTCGCGACCACAGCCTGCCGGCGAACGTCAGCACGTTGGTCTTGTGCACCAGCGTCAGGTGCTTGCGACGGCGCTGGGCGCGCTCGAAGGCGTCGGTCACCACGCGGCGCACGCCGAACGCGGTGTTCAAGCTCACCTCGGTGGCTACCTCGTTGGGCGTTCCGGTTCGGATCGCGCCGCCGGTACCGGTGTAGGGGCCTTCGGTCCCCTCGCGCACCACCACGAAATCGATGTCGGGGTTTCCGGCGAGCGGGCTGCTCACACCGGGATACAGCCGGCCCGGTCGCAGGTTGACGTGATGATCCAGCTCAAAACGCAGACGCAGCAACAGACCCCGCTCCAGCACGCCGCTGGGCACCGACGGATCGCCGATCGCACCGAGCAGAATGGCGTCGTGCTGGCGCAGCTCGGCGAGCACCGATTCCGGCAGCAACTCACCGCTGGCGTGAAAACGCCGGGCGCCCAAGTCGTATTCGGTCTTCGCCACTCCGGGCAGAACGACGTCGAGGATTTTGAGCGCCTCGGCGATGACCTCCGGTCCAATGCCGTCGCCGGCGATGACCGCCAGCTTCGTCACGAGAAATCAACCACTTCGAGCTTGTTCGCGCCCACCGACTCGGTGATGGCCGCCCGCACGTCGGCCGGCACATCCTGATCCAGCCGCAGCACCACGGTGGCGCTCGGGCCCTCGGTGTCTTCGGACAGCTGCGCGGCCTGGATGTTCACCCCGGCCGCACCGAGCAACGTGCCGATCTTGCCCAGCGCGCCGGGCTGATCGGCGTAGTTGATCACCAGGTTGATGCCCTCGGCACGCAGGTCGTAGCTGCGGCCGTTGATCTGCACGATCTTCTCGACCAGCTGCGGCCCGGTCAGCGTGCCCGCGACATTCACGACGGAGCCCTCCGGGCCGACGGCCCGCACGTCCACCACGCTGCGGTGATTGGGGCTTTCGGTGGCCTTGCTGATCTCGGCCGTGACGCCGCGTTCGGCGGCCAGCGCCGGCGCGTTCACGAACGTCACCGTGCCCTCGATGACCGCGGAGAACAAACCGCGCAGCGCCGACAGCTTCAGCACCTCGACCTCTTCGGCGGCCAATTCCCCACGGACCTGGACAGACAGCGACGCCGGCAACTCATCAGATAGCGCGGCCGCCAGCACACCGAGCTTGCGGACCAGATCGAGCCATGGGGCCACTTCTTCGTTGACGACGCCGCCGCCGATGTTGACCGCGTCCGGAACGAACTCGCCGGCCAGCGCCAGGCGCACGCTCTCGGCGACGTCGGTGCCGGCCCGGTCCTGCGCCTCGGCGGTCGAAGCTCCCAGGTGCGGGGTGACGACCACCTGCGGCAGCTCGAACAACGGGCTGTCCGTGCAGGGTTCGCTGGCGAACACGTCGAGACCCGCCCCGCGCACGTGGCCGCTGGTGATGGCCTCGGCCAGCGCAGCCTCGTCGATCAGGCCGCCGCGGGCCGCGTTGACGATGATGACGCCGGGCTTGGTCTTGGCCAGCGCCTCCTTGCCTATCAGTCCCGCCGTTTCCGGCGTCTTGGGCAGGTGCACCGAGATGAAGTCGGCGCGGGCGAGCAGGTCGTCCAGCGGCAGCAGTTCGATGCCCAGCTGGGCGGCGCGGGCATGCGACACGTACGGGTCGTAGGCGACGAGGTGAGCGCCGAAGGCGGCGATCCGCTGAGCGACCAGCTGCCCGATGCGGCCCAGCCCCACCACGCCGACGGTCTTACCGAAAATCTCGGTGCCCGAGAACGACGACCGCTTCCAGGTGTGGTCGCGCAAGGTGGCATCGGCGGCCGGGATCTGTCGGGATGCGGCCAGCAGCAAGGCGATTGCGTGCTCAGCGGCGCTGTGGATGTTGGAGGTCGGGGCGTTGACCACCAGCACTCCGCGCGCGGTGGCGGCGTCCACGTCGACGTTGTCCAGCCCGACACCGGCGCGGGCGACGATCTTGAGCTTGGGGGCTGCGGCCAGCACCTCCGCGTCGACCGTGGTGGCCGACCGCACCAGCAGAGCGTCGGCCTCGGGCACCGCGGCCAGCAGCTTCTCCCGGTCGGGCCCGTCTACCCAGCGCACCTCGACCTGGTCGCCCAGGGCGGCGACGGTCGATTGGGCGAGTTTGTCGGCGATCAATACAACAGGCAATTCACGCGGACAGCCTATCGGCTGCCTTTGACGGGCATCGACGGGCTCACCACTGCCGTAACCTGCGCCGACGCGCGGTTGAGGCGCGGGTCATCACGGTCCTACGATGCCCTCGTGACCAAACTTGCGATCATCTACTACTCGGCCACCGGTCATGGCACCGCCATGGCCCAGCGCGTCGCCGCCGCAGCCGAGTCCGCGGGCGCCGAAGTCCGCCTGCGTCACGTCGCCGAAACCCGTGACCCGGAATCGTTCGCCCAGAACCCGGCCTGGACCGCGAATTATCAAGCGACCAAGGACCTTCCGGCGGCGACCGGCGAGGACATCGTCTGGGCCGACGCGGTGATCTTCGGTTCGCCGA
Source organism: uncultured Actinomycetota bacterium (assembly GCA_963850895.1). Classification (GTDB taxonomy): domain Bacteria; phylum Actinomycetota; class Actinomycetes; order Mycobacteriales; family Mycobacteriaceae; genus Mycobacterium. The sequence continues at coordinate 296,927 of CAWKNK010000029.1, forward strand.
CTCGCTTCGGCTCTCCCGCTGCGCAATTGCGCAACTTCCTCGACTCGCTGGGCGGGCTGTGGGCCGAGGGCAAGCTCGCGGACAAGGTATACGCGGCCTTCACGTCCTCCAACACCGTGCACGGCGGTCAGGAGACCACCCTGCTCGCGCTATACATCACCCTGATGCATTTCGGCGGCATCATCGTGCCGCCGGGATACACCGATCCGGTGAAGTTCGTCGACGGCAACCCGTACGGGGTGAGCCTGGTCTCCACCCACGACAACATCAACGAATTCGACGAGCCCACCCAGAACGCCCTCGACCACCTGGCCCGCCGCGTGGTCCTGACGGCAGACCGCCTCCGCGACACGTAAACCACGCACACGACACGTAAACGGCCGCCGTGGTTTACGTTTCGCGGCAGCAGGCCGAGCTACGCCGTCTCGGTGATCGGCCGGTCGACCCAGCTCATCAGGTCGCGCAGCTTCTTGCCGGTGACCTCGATAGGATGTTCGGCGTTCTCCTTGCGCAGCTGCTCCAGTTGCTTGTTGCCGCCCTCGACGTTGGCGACCAGCTTCTTGGTGAAGGTGCCGTCCTGGATATCGCGCAGGATCTCACGCATCCGCTCTTTGGTGCCCGCGTCGATGACCCGCGGACCCGACAGATACCCACCGAACTCCGCGGTGTCGGACACCGAGTAGTTCATCCGGGCGATGCCGCCCTCGTACATCAGGTCGACGATCAGCTTGAGCTCGTGCAGCACCTCGAAATAGGCCATCTCCGGCGGGTAGCCGGCCTCCACCATGACGTCGAAACCGGTCTTCACCAATTCCTCTGTGCCGCCGCACAACACGGCCTGCTCGCCGAACAGGTCGGTCTCGGTCTCGTCCTTGAAGGTGGTCTTGATGACGCCGGCGCGGGTGCCGCCGATGGCTTTGGCGTAGGACAGCGCCAGCGCCTCGCCGTTGCCGGTCGGGTCCTGGTCGACCGCGATCAAACAGGGCACGCCCTTGCCGTCGACGAACTGACGGCGCACCAGGTGGCCGGGCCCCTTCGGGGCGACCATCGCGACGGTGACATCGGCGGGCGGCTTGATCAGACCGAAATGGATGTTGAGCCCGTGGCCGAAGAACAGCGCGTCACCGGGCTTGAGGTTGGGCTCGATGTCGTTCTTGAAGATGTCGGCCTGCGCGGTGTCGGGCGCCAGCAGCATGATGACGTCGGCCCACTTGGCCACCTCGGCGGGCGTGTCGACCTCCAGCCCCTGCTCCTCGACCTTGGCCCGGGACTTCGAACCCTCCTTCAGCCCGACGCGCACCTGCACACCGGAATCGCGCAGGCTCAGCGAGTGCGCGTGCCCCTGGCTGCCGTAACCGATCACGCCGACCTTGCGGCCCTGGATGATCGACAGGTCTGCGTCGTCGTCGTAGAACATTGGCAATGCCTCCCCAGACGGGTTTGCCACTTCACTATCTCCTTCTCACTAATCAGCTGAAAACTTACTTGGCCGTGGCGATGCCGCGCGGACCGCGGGACAACGACACCACCCCCGACTGGACGATCTCGCGGATACCGAAAGGTTCCAGCACCCGCAGCAGCGCCTCGATCTTGCCGCGGTCACCCGTCGCCTCGATCGTCAACGCCTCCGTCGATACGTCAATCACCTTGGCGCGGAACAGGTTCACTGCTTCAATCACCTGGCTGCGGCTACCGGCGTCGGCGCGCACCTTGATCAGCGCCAACTCGCGGGACACCGCGCCGCCTTCGTCCAGCTCGACGATCTTGATGACGTTGACCAGCTTGTTGAGCTGCTTGGTGATCTGCTCGAGCGGGGTCTCCTCGGCGCTGACCACAATGGTCATCCGCGACATGTTCTTGAGCTCGGTACCACCGACGGCCAGGGACTCGATGTTGAAACCGCGACGCGAGAACAGCGCCGCCACCCGCGCCAGCACGCCGGGTTTGTCCTCCACCAACACCGACAGCGTGTGCGTGTTCATCAGGCGTGCCCTTCGCTCTCGTCGTCGAACAGCGGACGAATGCCGCGGGCGGCCTGGATCTCGTCGTTGCTCGTGCCGGCGGCCACCATGGGCCACACTTGGGCGTCCGCGCCGACGATGAAGTCGATCACCACCGGACGGTCGTTGATCGCGCGCGCCTGGTTGATCACGTCGACGACGTCTTCCTCACGCTCGCAACGCAACCCGACACAACCGAGCGCCTCCGCGAGCTTCACGAAGTCCGGGATGCGATGCGAATGCGTGGCCAGATCCGTCTGCGAATACCGCTCTGCGTAGAACAGCGCCTGCCACTGGCGCACCATGCCCAGGTTTCCGTTGTTGATCAGCGCCACCTTGATCGGCACACCCTCGATCGCGCAGGTGGCCAACTCCTGGTTGGTCATCTGGAAGCAGCCATCGCCGTCGATGGCCCACACCTCTGCCTCCGGGCGAGCCATCTTGGCCCCCATGGCCGCCGGGATGGCGAAGCCCATGGTGCCCAGCCCGCCGGAGTTGATCCAGGTGCGCGGGTTCTCATACGAGATGAACTGCGCCGCCCACATCTGATGCTGGCCCACCCCGGCGACGTACACCGCGTCCGGGCCGGCGATCTGACCCAGCTTCTCGATGACGTATTCCGGGCCCACGCTGCCGTCGCTCTGCGGTCCGTAGCTCAGCGGGTAGGTGGACTGAACGCTGTCCAGATAGGCCCACCATTCGGTCATGTCGACGCTGCCGGGAATGTCGTAGTGGCGCAGCATCGCGATCAGATCGGTGATGACGGCTTTGACGTCGCCGACGATCGGCACGTCGGCATGGCGGTTCTTGCCGATCTCGGCCGGGTCGATGTCGGCGTGAATGACCCTGGCCTCCGGCGCGAACGTGTCGAGTTTGCCGGTCACCCGATCATCGAAGCGGGTGCCCAGGGCGATCAGCAGATCGCTGCGCTGCAGGGCTGCGACCGCGGCGACCGTGCCGTGCATGCCGGGCATGCCCATGTGCTGTCGATGGCTGTCAGGGAACGCGCCGCGCGCCATCAGCGTGGTGACCACCGGGATGCCGGTCAGCTCGGCCAGCTCGCGCAGCTGTTCGGTCGCCTCACCGCGGATGACGCCACCGCCGACGTAGAGAACCGGTTTGCGGGCGTCGGCGATCAGCTTGGCGGCCTCGCGGATCTGCCGGTTGTGCGGCTTGGTGTTCGGCTTGTAGCCGGGCAGGTCCATGCGCGGCGGCCAGCTGAACGTGCACTGGCCCTGCAGCACGTCTTTGGGGATGTCGACGAGCACCGCACCGGGACGGCCCGAGGAAGCGATGTGGAAGGCCTCCGCAATCACCTGCGGGATTTCGTCGCCCGAGCGGACCAGGAAGTTGTGCTTGGTGATCGGCATCGTGATGCCCGAGATGTCGGCTTCCTGGAAGGCGTCGGTGCCGATCAGCGTGCGACCGACCTGGCCGGTGATGGCGACCACGGGCACCGAGTCCATCTGGGCGTCGGCCAGCGGCGTGACGAGATTGGTGGCGCCGGGGCCCGACGTCGCCATGCATACCCCGACCTTGCCGGTGGCGTGGGCATAGCCGCTGGCGGCGTGGCCGGCGCCCTGCTCGTGGCGAACCAGCACGTGCCGAAGCTTTTTCGAGTCGAACAGCGGGTCGTAAACCGGCAACACGGCGCCGCCAGGGATACCGAAGATGACCTCGACGTCGAGCTCCTCCAGCGACCGAATCACCGACTGGGCGCCGGTAAGTTTCTCGGGCCCAACACGTTTCGGCTTGGCCGAAGATTTCGCTGAGGGCTTGATCGCGTCGGAGGCGACGTCGGCGGCACGCTGTGGCTGGGTGGCGTGCTGCCTGGTGGGTGCGCTCACTGGCTTTCGTCCTTATTCACTCTGGGAGTCTCGCTGGGGGCAACAAAAAACCCCCGACAGCTCATCTGCTGCACGAGGGTTGCGCGTTGGTCTGGATAGCTTCAAATGCCGAAGAGGCTAGTCAGGCACCAACGCGCCGACTAATTACTACCAGCATCCCGGGCTGTCCGGCGGTATCCATAACGTCCGACGGTAGCCTTCGCACAGCTCAGCAGTCAAATCCGCTACCGTGGGCCCGCGCGGAGATTCGGTCCCTGGTACCAGGTGAAATGATGGTCGGGTGGCTACCGGTTCGTCTTCCCACACACCCGTCGTGATCAAGGTGTCACCGATCGCGCATCTGGCCGTCGGATTCCTGACCCTGGGGTTGCTGATACCGGTGACGCTGTGGCCGCCCTCGGCGCCGCTGCTGCTGATCCCCGTGGTGCTGTCGGCACTGATCGTCCGGTTACGCACCGTCGCCGACGATCGAGGCGTGACCGTTCGAACGCTGCTGGACAGCCGGACGGTCCAGTGGGATGACATCGACGGGCTGCGCTTCCACCGGGGTTCCTGGGCACGCGCGCACCTCAAGAGCGGCGCGGAGTTGCGGTTGCCCGCGGTGACGTTCGCGACGCTGCCGCAGCTGACCGCGGCCAGCTCGGGGCGCGTGCCCAACCCCTATCAGTGAGGGTCAGGCGATCGGGTTGACCCCGTTGAGCAGCACCCACACGGCGATGCCCGCGGCGATGCCGACCAGCAGCGCGACGAACGACCCGATGAAGGGCCGATGCGCCCAGCCCCGCCGCGCGTCGAGACCGTAGCGGCCGGGCCCGCACAGGATGACGGCGACGGCCAGGACGATCAGGGTGATCTGGTATTCGTGCCCGTCCGGCAGGAAGTACGTGAAGGTATGCGGATGCGGCCGCGCCGTGATGGTGGCCAGCATGCCGTTGATCAGAAACGCCAGCGCGCCGGCCGCGGCCACCGGTGTGAACAGTCCCAGCACCAGCAGCACACCCGCCACGAGCTCGCCGCCGGCGCTGACGTAGGCGAGGATGTCGGCGTGCTGGTAGCCGACGTCGGATAGTGAGTTCTTGAACCCGCCCACCCCGGAGCCGCCCCACCAGCCGAACAACTTCTGCAATCCGTGGGCGGCCAGCACGACTCCGAGGCCGACCCGCAATATCAGCAAACCCAGATGCTGGGTTCCGCGCCGGCCGACGTCGTCTAGCCGTTCGTGGTGTTCGTCCCCGTCGATCTCGGCGGGCTCGGCGGCCGCATGCCGGGACGGCTGCGGCTGGACATAGGGCAGGGGCTCCTGCTGGTCGAGCACGTTGTAACCCGCTGCGCTGGACCCGCCCACGGCGCCGTGGTCGCCGACGTAGGGGATGACGGTGGTGGTTCCGGTGGAGGGGTTGAAGTCGCCGGGATAACCGACGGGCGTCAAGTCATCTTCGGGATCGACCACACGCGCCGAGGCGGGGCGTCCCGGGGTTGGCTCCGGGGATTCGCCGGGCCGCTGCCAATGTCCGTCATTCGATTGACTGGTCACGGGTGTCAGGGTAAGGGCATTTCGCGCTGAATTTGGGATTTGAGCGGCGCTTCTCGGCGGGCAATCGGTGGTTTGCCCGCCAAACAAGCCCAGATTGGCCCGAAATTACCTTGCTCGCGGCTCCGGAGGGTCCGAAACGACAGAATTCGGACCCCGGAGGCGGCCTGTTGGGCCGACGCGAAAAGTGTTCCGAGCGTGCCGCGTCACGCGGGCAGGCGCATGCGTGTGGCGGCGGCGGCGGCACTGTCCGTAGCCTGTCGGTCATGCGACTACGGCGCTCGGTTCGGTGCGGGTTTGCCGCGCTTTGCGCGGTGGTGCTGGTCGCGAGCGGGTGCGCACGGTTCAACGACGCCCAGTCGCAGCCCTTCACCACCAATCCTGAACTCAAGCCTCAACCCAGTTCGACGCCTCCCCCGCCGCCGCCGCTGCCGCCTACGCCGTTCCCCAAGGCGTGCCCGGCGCCAGGCGTCATGCAGGGCTGCCTGGAGAGCACCAGCGGGCTGATCATGGGGCCCGACAGCAAAACCGCGCTGGTCGCCGAGCGCACCACCGGCGCCATTAAGGAGATCTCGGTCAGCGCCGAGCCGAAAGTGAAGATGGTCATCCCGGTCGACCCGTCCGGGGACGGCGGCTTGATGGACATCGTGCTGTCGCCGACCTATACGCAAGACCGGCTCATGTACGCCTACATCAGCACGCCGACGGACAACCGGGTGATCCGGGTGGCCGATGGCGACATCCCCAAGGACATCCTGACCGGGATCCCCAAGGGCGCCACCGGGAATACCGGAGCGCTCATCTTCACCAGCCCCACCACGTTGGTCGTGATGACCGGCGATGCGGGTAACCCCGCATCGGCCGCCGACCCCAAATCGCTGGCCGGCAAGGTCCTTCGCATCGAGCAGCCGACCACCATCGGTCAGGCGCCGCCGACGACGGCGCTGTCGGGCGTCGGCTCCGGCGGCGGCCTGTGCATCGACCCCGTGGACGGCTCGCTGTATGTTGCCGACCGCACGCCGACGGCGGATCGGTTGCAGCGCATCACGAAGACCTCTGAGGTCTCCACGGTGTGGACCTGGCCGGACAAGCCCGGCGTGGCCGGCTGCGCGGCGATGGACGGGACCGTGCTGGTCAACCTGATCAACACCAAACTGACGTTGGCCGTGCGGCTGGCGCCGGCGACGGGTGCGGTCACCGGGGAACCCGACGTGGTCCGCAAGGACACCCATGCCCACGCGTGGGCGCTGCGGATGTCACCGGACGGAAACGTCTGGGGCGCAACCGTCAACAAGACCGCCGGGGACGCCGAGAAGCTCGACGACGTGGTGTTCCCGCTGTTCCCGCAGGGCGGCGGTTTCCCGCGCAACAACGACGACAAGACCTAGCGGATTCGAGGCCGGCCCTCGAGCGACTAGCTTCCGTTAACTCTGCCCACAGGCGGCCAGCACCAGTTCGCGCACCCGGGCCGCATCGGCTTGCCCCCGAGTGGCCTTCATCACCGCGCCGACGATCGCGCCCGCCGCCGCCACCTTGCCGCCGCGGATCTTTTCCGCCACATCGGGATTGGCGGCCAGCGCTTCGTCAACCACGGCCTGGGTCACCGAATCGTCGCGCACCAGCTCGAGGCCGCGGGATGTCATCACCTGCTCGGGTTCGCCCTCGCCGGCCAGCACCCCCTCCACGACCTGGCGGGCCAGCTTGTTGGACAGCTTGCCGCCGTCGACGAGTGCGATCACCGCGGCGACCTGGGCCGGGGTGATGGCCAGTTCGTCCAAGCCGATGTTCGCCTCGTTGGCCTTCTGCACCAGGAAGTTTCCCCACCAGGCACGCGCCTGCTCGCTGGCGGCGCCGTGCTTGACGGTCTCGATGACCAGTTCCACGGCGCCGGCGTTGACCAGATCGCGCATCACCTCGTCGGAAACGTCCCACTCCTGCTGAATCCTCTTGCGGCTCAGCCACGGTAGCTCCGGGATCGTCTGGCGCAGCTGCTCGACCAACTCGCGGCTGGGTGCGACGGGTTCGAGGTCGGGCTCGGGGAAATAGCGGTAGTCCTGGGCGGTCTCCTTGGCGCGGCCCGGGCTGGTGTACCCCGCCTCGTGAAAGTGCCTGGTCTCCTGGACGATCTGCCCGCCGGACGCGAGGACGGCTGCCTGCCGCTGCATTTCGTAACGCACGGCGACCTCGACGCTTTTCAGCGAGTTGACGTTCTTGGTCTCGGTGCGCGTGCCGAACTCGGCCGTCCCCGTCGGCTTCAGCGACACGTTGGAATCACAACGCATCGAGCCCTGGTCCATCCGGACATCGGATACGCCCAAGGCGCGCAACAGGTCTCGCAATGCCGTGACATAGGCACGAGCGATCTGCGGCGCCCGGGCGCCAGCGCCCACGATGGGCTTGGTCACGATTTCGATCAGGGGCACACCGGCACGGTTGTAGTCCAGCAGCGAGGTCGTCGCGCCGTGGATGCGGCCGGTCTCGCTGCCCAGGTGGGTCAGCTTGCCGGTGTCTTCCTCCATGTGCGCACGCTCGATCTCGACCCGCCAGGTGGTGCCGTCATCCAGCGGCGCTTCGAGGTACCCGTTGATGGCGATCGGCTCGTCGTACTGGGAGATCTGGTAGTTCTTCGGCATGTCCGGGTAGAAGTAGTTCTTCCGGGCGAAGCGGCACCAGGGCACGATCTCGCAATTCAGCGCCAGCCCGATCCGGATGGCCGACTCCACTGCCGTCCGGTTGAGCACCGGCAGCGAACCGGGCAGCCCGAGGCAGACCGGGCATACCTGGGTGTTGGGTTCGGCACCGAAGGCGGTGGTGCAGCCGCAGAACATCTTGGTGACGGTCGACAGCTCGACGTGGACTTCAAGGCCGAGTACCGGGTCGAAACGCGCGATGACGTCGTCGTAGTCCATGAGATCGGCGCTGGCAGCAACACTCATGCCGTCGATCGTAGTGGTGACCGCGAGCGCGGCGGAGCCGGGCGAAGCGGGTCACCACCCAAGACACCGTGGTGACCGCGAGCGCGGCGGAGCCGGGCGAAGCGGGTCACCACCCAAGACACCGTGGTGACCGCGAGCGCGGCGGAGCCGGGCGATCAGGGCCAGTGCGGCGAGCGTGGCACCGGGAACCGGTTGGGCTCCTCACCCCTGCCGGGGAACATGTCGGCCAGCAGGGCCGCCATCTCGAGGTAACTGCGCCGGCTTTCCTTGCTCAGTCGATCCAGCTCGATCTGTTTGCCCTCGTGTATGTGCCGATCGAACGGCAGCACCACCGTCGCGGCAACGCGCGCGGACAATCGCTCGAGTTCCTTGGCGGCCAGCAGCTCCACCTTGGCCGACTCGACGTGGTTGATGGCAAGTATCGTCGACCGCACCAACCGTTGATATCCGTTGTTACCCAACCAATCCAGCGTGGTGGCGGTCTTTCGTATCGCATCGATGGAGGTGCTGGTCACCACGACGAGTGCCCGCGCCTCGGGCAGTACCGCTTCCATCACACCCGAATTGAGCGCCTTGGCGCAGTCCACCAGCACCACCGAATAGTGGTTCCGCAGGAGGGAAAACGCTTTGACGACGTCGTGACGCTCGAGCCGCCAGTCGGTGCGCGCATAGTCCGGCAATCCGAGCACTTCCAGGCCGAAATTGTTCATGTAGGTGTGCGCCCGGACGTCCGCATAGTGCGTGACCGCCTTATCAGCGAGCAGGTCGGCCATGCTCAGGGAGTTGGGACGGCCATGCCGCTCCGCCAGGTCCCCGGCGTCAATGTCGACGGCGATGGTCCGATCGTGGCGCACATCGGCGAACGTTGACCCCAGCGCCTCCACCACCGCGGTCTTGCCGACGCCGCCTTTGAGGTTGAGAACGGCGATGGGAAATGCGCCGCCCACGACCGCGCGGATGCGGTTGCCTAGGTCCTCTTTGTACTGTGAATCTTTGCCGGGGCCCAGATCGACGCCGGTGACGCGATGGATCACGTCTCGCCAGCTAAACCTTGAGTACCCCTCGCGCTCCTGCTGGTCGAGTCCGTCCAGCGCCCTCCCGCCCGGCAGTCGCGCCGGCCGGCGCGGCGAAGCGACTCGCGAGGCCGGGGCGGGCGCGGGTGGGGGTGGGGGCGACCGGAACGGCGGCCGGCGGATGGATGGATCCGAGCGATGGGGCTGCGGCACCGTGGCGCCTGCCGGATCGGCATCGAAGCGCCGACCGGGGGGACGCGGCTGACGAACCGGCGGGCCGGGTGGCCCCGCCGACTCCGCGGGGCGCTGAACGACTCCGCGAATCGGACCGCGGTTGCTCACACCCCCCGGTATAACCGCTGAGAACCCCTCCGGAAACCACGAATTTGCGCGAACGGGTCCCCAGCTGGTCAATCGTCGGGCGAATTCAGGCCCTTGTCACGTCGGAGTCAGGTCGGGGCCACCGGTCGTTTGCCGAATCCGCCGGGATCAACCGAAGAAGGCGGCGGCATCGTCGTAGCGACTTTCGGGCACCAGCTTGAGCTGGCTCACCGCGTCGGCCAACGCCACCCGGCCGATGTCCTGCCCCCGCAGCGACACCATCTGCCCATATTCCCCCGCGTGCGCGGCGTCGGCGGCGTTGACGCCGAACCGGGTGGCCAGCACCCGGTCGTAGGCCGTCGGGGTACCTCCGCGCTGGACGTGGCCCAGCACGGTCACCCGGACGTCCTTGTTGATCCGCTTCTCCACCTCGGCGCCGAGTTGGGCCGCCACGCCGGTGAATTTTTCGTGGCCGAATTCGTCGATTCCGCCCTCGCGCAAGGAGATCGAGCCCGGGATGGGTTTGGCGCCCTCGGCGACCACGCAGATGAAGTGCGAATCCCCGCGCTGGAAGCGGCGTTTGACCAGCCGGCACACCTCCTCGACGTCGAAGGGCTGTTCGGGAATCAGTGTCATGTGCGCCCCGGAAGCCAGGCCGGCGTTCAGCGCGATCCAGCCGGCATGCCGGCCCATCACCTCGACCAGCATCACCCGCTGATGGGATTCGGCGGTGCTGTGCAGACGGTCGATGGCGTCGGTGGCCACCGTCAGCGCGGTGTCGTGGCCGAAAGTGACGTCGGTGCAATCGATGTCGTTGTCGATGGTCTTCGGCACCCCGACGACGGGAACGTTCTCGTCCGACAACCAGTGCGCGGCGGTCAGGGTGCCTTCACCGCCGATCGGGATCAGGACGTCGATGCCGTTGTCGTCCAGGGTCTGCTTGATCTGGTCCAGACCGGCGCGCAGTTTATCGGGATGTACCCGGGCGGTGCCCAGCATCGTGCCGCCCTTGGCCAACAGCCGGTCATTGCGGTCGTCGTTCTGCAGTTGTATGCGCCGGTTTTCCAGTAACCCGCGCCACCCGTCCTGAAAGCCGACCACCGACGAGCCGTACCGGGCGTCGCAGGTGCGCACCACCGCCCGAATGACGGCGTTCAGCCCCGGGCAGTCGCCGCCTCCAGTGAGAACTCCGATCCGCATGCCTTCATCTTGCCTGGGGCGGCGGCCTTATGGCGCACACAAGCGCAAAATCGCCCCCGGAGGCCGCGCTACAGGTGGGCCCTCTTAAATGCTTAAATGGCCGACGGTAGCGGACCTCGGGCGGCCTCGTAGGCGGCGCCCACCCGGTACAAACGGTCATCGGCCAGTGCCGGCGCCATGATCTGCAACCCGACCGGGAGGCCGTCCTCCGGCGACAGCCCCGACGGCACCGACATGCCGCAGTGGCCGGCCAGGTTCAGCGGCAGCGTGCACAGGTCGAACAGGTACATCGCCAGCGGATCGTCCACCTTCTCCCCCAGCGGAAACGCGGTGGTGGGAGTCGCCGGCGACACGACCACGTCGACCGACTCGTACGCCTTGTCGAGGTCGCGGGCGATCAGCGTGCGCACCTTCTGCGCCTGGTTGTAATAGGCGTCGTAGTAACCGGCCGACAGCGCATAGGTGCCGATCATGATGCGCCGCTTGACTTCCGGCCCGAAACCGGCCGCCCGGGTCAGCGCCATCACCTCCTCGGCGCTGTGCGTGCCGTCGTCACCGACGCGCAGCCCGTAGCGCATCGCGTCGAAGCGGGCCAGGTTGCTCGACACCTCCGACGGCAAGATCAGGTAGTAGGCGGGCAGTGCGTATTCGAAGTGCGGGCAGTCGACTTCGCTCACCTCGGCGCCCAGTTCGGTCAACCGTTCGACGGCGGCCTCGAACGAGGCCAGTACTCCCGGCTGGTAGCCATCGCCGCGCAACTGCTTCACCACGCCGACGCGCACCCCCTTGAGGTCACCGGCCGCGCCGGCTTTGGCGGCGCCGACGACATCGGGCACCGCCGCATCGACGGACGTGGAGTCGCGGGTGTCGTGCCCGGCGATCACCTGGTGCAGCAGCGCGGTGTCCAGCACGGTCCGCGCGCACGGGCCGCCCTGATCCAACGACGACGCGCACGCCACCAGCCCGTAGCGCGACACGGTGCCGTAGGTCGGTTTGACGCCGACCGTCGCGGTCAGCGCCGCCGGCTGCCGGATGGAGCCGCCGGTGTCGGATCCGATGGCCAGCGGCGCCTGGAACGCGGCTAATGCCGCAGCGCTGCCTCCCCCGGAGCCGCCGGGCACCCGGTCGAGATTCCACGGATTGCGGGTGGGGCCGTAGGCGGAGTTCTCCGTCGACGAGCCCATGGCGAACTCGTCCATGTTGGTCTTGCCCAGGATGGGGATGCCCGCGGCACGCAACCGCGTGGTGACGGTGGCGTCGTAGGGAGAACGCCAGCCCTCGAGGATCTTGGAGCCGCAGGTAGTGGGCATGTCGACGGTGGTGAAGACGTCCTTGAGCGCCAGCGGCACCCCCGCCAGCGGCGACGGCAGCCGCTCGCCCGCGGCCACCGCCTCGTCGACGACGGCCGCCGCTCCCAACGCCTGGTCGGCGGCCACGTGCAGGAAGGCGTGGTACCGGTCGTCGGTCGCGGCGATCTGGTCCAGGCACGCCTGGGTGACCTCGACCGACGACAGCTCCTTGGCGGCGATCCGGGCGCCCAGGGTCGCGGCGTCGGCTCGCAGGATGTCATTCAGTGGCGCGTTCACTCGCTGTCCCCCAGGATCTGGGGCACCGCGAAGCGGCCATCGGCGACCTCGGGCGCCTCGGCCAGCGCTTCCCGTTGGGTCAGGCAGGGGGTCGACTCGTCCGGGCGGGTGACGTTCACGTCCTTGAGTGGGTTGTCGGTCGCTTCGACGCCGGTGACATCGACCGCCTGCACCTGGCTGACGTGGGTCAGGATGGCACCGAGCTGGCCGGCGAAGCTGTCTAGCTCGCTCTCGGTCAGCGCCAGCCGGGACAGCCGGGCCAGGTGCGCAACCTCGTCGCGGGAGATCTGGGACACGACAGGAGAGCCTAGCCGCGAGCGTGCGGCCGGGTTCAGGCCCGTTGCCCACTTCGTGCAGCCGGCTGCACGTTCGCCGCCAAGTGGGCCCGCCGGTTGCGCAAAAATGCAGTCCACGCATCGCTGTGTAACAGTGTTGGCCGTGCCGTCGTATCTGTTGCGCATCGAGCTAGTCGACCGCCCGGGCAGCCTGGGCTCGCTGGCCGTGGCGCTCGGTTCGGTGGGCGCCGACATCTTGTCGCTCGACGTGGTGGAGCGCAGCTCAGGGTATGCGATCGACGACCTGGTGATCGAGTTGCCGCCGGGGGCGATGCCGGACACGCTGATCACCGCCGCGGAGTCACTTTCCGGTGTCCGGGTCGACAGCGTGCGTCCGCATACCGGCTTGCTGGAAGCCCATCGCGAGCTGGAGCTGCTCGACCACGTCTCCGCAGCCGGCGACAAGGCGTCCCGGCTGCAGGTCCTGGCCAACGAGGCACCCAGGGTGCTGCGCGTGAGCTGGTGCACCGTGCTGCGCAGTGCGGGCGATGAGCTGCAGCGCCTGGCCTTTAGCCGGGGCGCGCCGGAGACGCGGGCGGTTTCGGCCCCCTGGCTGCCGCTCGAGCGGGCCGCGACGCTGGACAGCACCGGCGATTGGGTGCCGCAGGCGTGGCGCGACATGGACACCACGATGGTCGCGGCCCCGCTGGGCGATCCGCACACGGCGGTGGTCCTGGGCCGCCCGGGCCCCGAATTCCGGCCGTCGGAGGTCGCTCGCCTGGGCTACCTGGCCGGGATCGTGGCCACCATGCTGCGCTAGCGCGCCCGCGAATTCGATCCGGACATCACCGCCGCGTCGTCGTCGTCCCACAGCAGCAGCTGCCGAACCGCCGGACGCGGACCGTAGGGCCGCAGCATCGTGCTGGCCGGGCGCGGGCGCACCCGCTGGGGCCACCAGAACCATCGTCCGAGAAGCGTTGCGACGGAAGGCGTCATGAACGACCGCACGATCAGCGTGTCGAACAGTAATCCAAGTCCGATGGTGGTGCCGATCTGGCCGAGCACCTGAAACCCGCTGAAGATGAACGCGCACATGGTGACGGCGAAAACGAGGCCGGCCGATGTGACCACCGAGCCGGAGCCGGCCATCGCGCGGATGATGCCGGTTTTCAGGCCGGCGTGGAGTTCTTCCTTGAATCGGGAGATCAGCAGCAGGTTGTAGTCGGATCCGACTGCCAGCAGCAAGATTACGGCCAGCGCGAGCACGACCCAGTACAGCTGAATGCCGAAGATGTACTGCCAGACCAGAACCGAGAGCCCGAACGAGGCGCCCAGCGATAGGGCGACGGTGCCCACGATGACGAGCGCGGCGATCAGGCTTCGCGTGATGATCATCATGATCAGCAAGATCAGGCTCAGCGCGGCGAAGGCCACGATCAACAGGTCATACTTGGCGCCGTCTTGGATGTCTTTGTACGTCGCGGCGGTTCCGCCAATATAGATCCCCGCGCCCGCCATCGGCGTACCCTTCAACGCTTCATGAGCGGCCTTCGCGATCGGATCGATGTGCGAAATGCCTTCGGGCGTCGCGGGATCGCCTTCATGCGTGACGATCATGCGAGCAGCCTTGCCGTCGGGTGAGAGGAACAACTTCAGCCCGCGCTTGAAGTCGGGGTTGCTGAAAACCTCGGGCGGCAGATAGAACGTGTCGTCGTTCTTGGCCGCATCGAAGGCTCGTCCCAGCGCCGTCGCGTTGTCGATCGCCGCCGCGGTCTGCGCGTAAATGCCGGACAGCGTGGCGTAGTTGGTCAGGGTCAGATCGCGGTTGGTTTCCTGGCTGGAGATTTGGGGCGGTATCAGCGCCACCAGTTTCGGCTGCAGCGCGTCGAGCTTGTCGAGTGAAGCCGTGAGGTCTTCGAATTTGTCGGTGAGCTGGTCGATACCGTCGAGCGCGTCGAAGAGGGATCTGAACGCGAAGCAGGCCGGGATGTCGTAGCAGTGCTTCTCCCAATAGAAATAGCTGCGAATCGGCCGGAAGAAATCGTCGAAATTCGCGATCTTTTCGCGAATGTCTTGGATCGTTGCGAGCGTGTCGTGAAAGTTTTGAGTCTCGCCGTGGGTGGTGTCGGCCAGCTGCTGCTGCAGGACGTATTGCTGCTTCAAGATGTTGATGGTCTTCGACAGTTCGTTCGCCTGCTTGAGGGCGTCGTCGGCCCGATCCCGTTGGTATGTCAGGTTTTGCTGTTGGCCGGCGCTCTGATTGCTGATCACAAACGCGAGCGAGCTGTGGACGAGCGGGGTGCCCAACGGCCGGGTGATGGTCTGCACCTGCGCGACGCCCGGCACGTGAAACACCGCCTTGGCCACCCGGTCCAGAACGAGCATGTCGGCCGGGTTACGCATGTCGTGATCGGTTTGCACCATCAGCAATTCGGGCTCCAGCCGGGCCCGCGAAAAATGTTTCTCGGCGGCCGTGTAACCGATATTGGCCGGTGCGCTGGCGGGCATGTAGGGACGGGTGTCGAAACTGGTCTTGTATCCGGGCAGGGCGACCAGACCCACCAGGGCCAGCGCGCACGCGGCAGCCAGTACGGCGCCGGGCCAGCGGACGATGGCGGTGCCGATCCGCCGCCAACCGCGGGTTCTCATCGCCCGTTTGGGCTCGAAGATGCCCGCCTTGGCACCCAGCGTGAGAATCGCGGGCCCCAAGGTCAGCGCGGCGAAAAGCGCAACCAGGACCCCCAAAGCCGCTGGAATACCCAGGCTTTGGAAGTAGGGCAACCGGGTGAAACTCAGACAGGCCACCGCGCCGGCCACGGTCAGCCCAGAGCCCAACACAATGTGTGTGGTCCCGTGATACATGGTGTAGAAAGCCTTTTCGCGGTCCTCACCGGTCCCGCGCGCTTCCTGGTAACGACCCACGAAAAATATCGCGTAGTCCGTTCCGGCGGCGATCACCAACAGGGTCAGGATATTCGTCGCGTAGGTCGATAGCCCGATGATTCCGGCGTTTCCGAGAAAGGCGACAAGACCTCGGGCGGCGGACATTTCGATGAGGACCGTGGCGAGCACCAGCAGCGTGGTGAGCACCGAGCGGTAGACGAAGAACAACATCAACGCGATCATCCCGATGGTGATCGCGGTGACCTTCGCGGTCCCCTTGCTGCCGACGTCGAACTGATCGGAGATGAGCGGCGCCGCGCCGGTCACATAGGCCTTGACGCCGGGCGGCGGTTTCATGTGCTCAACGATGTCGCGCACAGCGCCGACGCCCTCGTTGGCCAACGCCGAGCCTTGATTGCCCGCGAGAAACAGCTGGACGTAGGCGGCCTTGCCGTCGCTGCTCTGCGATCCCGCCGCGGTCAGGGTGTCGCCCCAGAAATCCTGAACGTGCTCGACGTGCTTTTTATCCTGCTCGAGCTTGCGGACCATCTCGTCGTAGAAGCGGTGCGCGTCCGGGCCGAGCGGCTTGTCACCTTCCAGCACGATCATGGCCGAGCTGTCGGTGTCGAACTCATGGAACGCTTGGCCGATGCGCTTGATCGCCTTGAGCGACGGGGCATCGGGCGAGTTCAGCGCCACATTGTGGGTTTTGCCCACCTCTTCCAGCTGCGGCACCGCGATGTTCGTGAGGGCGGCCAGCGCCACCCAGAACAGCAGGATCGGCAACGCGAGCCGGCGGATGGTGCGCGGCACGAAGGGCCGCGTCTCCTGATCGTTGCTTGGTGGTTGCTCATCCGGATTTGTCCAGACAGAAGGTGTAGGCGTCGGCTTTGTTAACGGTGCGTTGGTCTTTCACTTCACCGTTGACGGTGATGCGGCAGCCGAGGGTGTCCCCGTTGCCCTGTGCGACGACGTTGCCGAGGACCGCCGGCTCCGTCGTGGTGATCGTGAACGACCACGGCAGCGTCGCGTCCTTGACTTGCTGCGGCTGGGCGTTGACATCAAGGTAGTTGATGGTCGCGGTTGCGCCGGGCGAGCCGAAGACTTCGAGCACCACCTGTTTGGGGTTGAACGGGACGATCTCGTTGGACAGGCCGCTGTTGGCCGACGTGTTGTTGTGCGAGCCGAAGATTCCGTGCAGGCGATAGATGCCGAATCCGGCAAGGGCGACGACCAATACCGCGACCAGCACCATCCACCCCCGCTTGACGAGGGAAGCCACCGAAATCCCCTTCACCCGTTCACCTTTCGATCATCGGGCGACACGATCACCCTCGAAGCGAGGGCGCCTGCCGGCGAGTCGGGCGTGATCGACAGCTATGACAGTACGGTACAGGACCGTACCGTACAAGAGACGCTAGCGTACACATTCCCCGAAAGATGGCTGGCCAGGAGGTTGCTGCGGCGTTACCCGGTGGTTCGGGTCAGGCCGGGGATGAGGAACCCATCGACGAGCGCTTGCACGGTGCGACGGGTGGGCGGCCTGTCCGGGATGATGGACCGGAAGATGAGGTAGCCGGGCAACAGGTCCCAGAGTTCGTCGCTGATGGCGTCCGCGCGGATCTCACCGCGGTCCATGGCCTGGTGCAGGACGATCTGCTGCGGCTGGGGGAGACGTCGACGGACAGGTGATAGGTGGCGGCGAGCACCGCCTGCGGTGCCACCGGCTGACCCGAAATCGCCGGTGGGCTCGCGGCCTTGAGGCTGCGGGTGGAATCGCCGTAGCGACCGCTCATCGGTCTAGTCCGCCGGAGTTTCCGGCGGCCCCTCGGCCAGCAGCTTCCGGAAACCGTCCTCGTCGAGCACCGGCACGCCGAGCTCGACCGCTTTGTCGTACTTGGAGCCCGGTGCATCGCCGGCGACGACGTAGTCGGTCTTCTTCGACACCGAACCCGCGGCCTTCCCCCCGCGCGCGATGATCGCCTCCTTGGCGTCGTCGCGCGAAAAACCGGCCAGCGAACCGGTGACGACAATCGTCAGCCCCTCCAGCGTGCGGGGCACGCTGGAGTCGCGCTCATCGGCCATCCGTACCCCGGCGGCGCGCCACTTGTCGACGATCGCGCGGTGCCAGTCGACGGTGAACCACTCGGTGAGCGCGGCGGCGATCGTCGGTCCGACACCCTCGACCGCGGCCAGCTGCTCGGTCGACGCCGACATGATCGCGTCCAGGCTGCCGAATTCGGTGGCCAGGGCGCGCGCGGCCGTCGGACCGACATGCCGGATCGACAGCGCCACCAGGACCCGCCACAGCGCCACCGTCTTGGCCTTGTTCAGGTTGTCGAGCAGCCGCCTGCCGTTGGCGGACAAGGCGCCGGCCTTGGTCCGGAAGAGCTCGGTGCGCAACAGGTCGTCCTCGGTGAGGGTGAACAGGTCGCCCTCGTCGGCGATCACCCCGGCCTTCAGCAGCGCGATGGCCGCCTCGTAGCCCAGCCCCTCGATGTCGAGCGCTCCCCGGCCGGCGACGTGAAAGACGCGCTCTCGCAGCTGCGCCGGGCAGGACCGGGCATTGGGACAACGGATGTCGGCGTCGCCCTCCTTGGCGGGGGCCAGCGTGGTGCCGCACTCGGGACACGTTGTGGGCATGACGAATTCGCGTTCGGACCCGTCCCTCAGGTCGACGACGGGACCCAGCACCTCAGGGATCACGTCGCCGGCCTTGCGGATCATCACCGTGTCGCCGATCAGCACCCCCTTGCGCTTGACCTCGGCGGCGTTGTGCAGGGTCGCCAGCCCCACGGTCGACCCGGCCACCTTCACCGGCGTCATGAACGCGAACGGCGTGACGCGCCCGGTGCGCCCGACGTTCACGCGGATATCGAGCAACTTGGTCTGCGCTTCCTGGGGCGGATACTTGTACGCAACGGCCCACCGCGGCGCCCGGGACGTCGCCCCCAGCCGGCGCTGCAGCGTGAAGTCGTCGACTTTGACCACCACGCCGTCGATTTCGTGATCGATCTCGTAGCGGTGCTCACCCCAATACCCGATCCGGTCCTCCACGGCGGCAAGGCCACGCACGCGTGCCGTCTGCTCGGCCACCGGCAAACCCCACGCATTCAGCGCGGTGTAGGCGTCGTGCAGCGTCGCGGGCGCGAATCCATCGGTACGGCCGATGCCGTGGCAGATCATCCGCAGCTTGCGCCGGGCGGTGACCGCCGGATTTTTCTGGCGCAGCGAACCGGCCGCGCTGTTACGCGGATTGGCAAACGGCGCCTTGCCGTCCTCGACCAGGCTGGCGTTGAGCGCCTCGAAATCGGCCAGCATGAAGAAGACCTCGCCACGCACCTCGAGCACGGCAGGAATCGGGAATTGGTCACTGGCACTGAGCCGTTCGGGGACGTCCTCAATAGTGCGCGCATTGAGCGTCACGTCCTCGCCCACCCGGCCGTCGCCGCGCGTGGCGGCACGTTCCAGCCGCCCGTCGCGGTACACCAGCGACAACGCCACTCCATCGATCTTGAGCTCACACAGATAATAGGGATCGCGGCCGATCTCGTTCTCGACGCGATTGGTCCACGCGACCAGCTCGTCACGGTCGAACACGTCGTCGAGGCTCAGCATTCGCTCGAGGTGCTCGGCTTCGGTGAAGTCGGTGGCAAAGCCGGCCCCGCCGACCAGCTGCGTCGGGGAGTCCGGGACCCGCAGCTCCGGGTGACGATCCTCCAGCGCGACAAGCTCGTTGAACATCTTGTCGAATTCGGCATCGGAGACGATCGGCGCGTCCTTGATGTAGTAGCGGAACTGGTGTTCACGGACTTCATCGGCCAGTTGCTGCCACTGCCGCCGAACCTCGGGCGGTATGGAATCAGCTTCTGCTGAGCTCACCCTGGCAGGCTATCCGAGGACGCCGACACCCCCGACTCAGTCCTCCACGTATGCCCGCAGCCGATCCACCGCCGCGTCCCATCGGCGCGACAGCTCGATGAGGTAGTCGCTGGCCCGGGCCAACGGTTCGGCCTGCACCGTCCAGACCCGTTCGCGACCCCGCCGGCTACTGGTGACCAGCCCCGCCGACTCCAGCAACTGCAGGTGCTTGCTGGCCGCCTGCCGGGTGACGGGAACAACGCTGGTCACTTGGGAGGTCGAGCTCGGCCCCAAATCGCAGAGCCGGACGATAATGCGCAGCCGGTTCGGATCTCCGAGCGCGTCGAACACCGACGCGCTGACTGCGCTCATACCCGGGCGTTTTCGGTATACCTGCGCACCAGATGGGTCTGGACGACCCAGCCTTCGGCGTTGGCCTCGAACGAGGACGAGCGACGCGCCTCGGGCATATGCAACCTCCTGGTTGCATTTCAGTCCACCACACCGCGGGTTGATACGCAACCGTTCGGTTGCGTATCAGATAGCCTCGGGGTCCTCCGCGAATGCCTCGGCCGCCTTGCGGGCCAACTCGATCGCCAGGCGGGCCCACTCGGGCGTCGCGCCGGCCAGACCACAGGCCGGGGTGACGCCGATGCGATCGCGCAGCGCCGAGCGGGCAAAGCCAAGGCGATCCGTCACCGCGACCAGTGCGGCGGCCACGTCTTCGGCCGAAGGTCGCCGTGGGGGGGCGCTCGCAGCAACCACCCCCAACATCACGGTGCGCCCCGATTCGACGAACGCGGCGATGCTGTCGAGATCAGCCGCGGTCAGCGTGCTCGCGTCCACCGATACCGCACCAATGCTGCTGTCCCGCAACATGTTCCACGGCAGCTCCGGGGCGCAACTGTGCAGCGACACCTCGCCTCCCACCGTGGCGACGCAGGTGTCGAGCAGGGCGTCGGCCACCGCCTCGTCGAGCGGCGCAACCGGACTCAGCGCCGTCACACCGGTCAGCCGTCCGCCCAATGCCTTCGGCAGCGACGGCTCGTCGAACTGCACCACCACCGGCGTCTCGAGCCGGCGGGCCAGCGCCGCGCGGTGGGCGGCGACGCCTTCGGCCAGCGACGCAGCCAGATCGCGCAGGGCGCCGGAATCGGTGATCGCCCGATGGCCGTTGGCCAGCTCGAGCTCGGCCGCCAGCGTGATCGGCCCGGGAGCCTGCACCTTGACCACGCGGTCGCCACCGCGCAGGCCGGCCACCTCCCAGGCCTCTTCCAGCGCGTCCATGTCCTCGTCGAGGAGACTGCGGGCGCGGCGGGTGACCGCGCCGGGCCGAGCGGCAACGCGATAGCCCCGCGGCACGATATCGATGGCCACATCGATCAGCAGTGCGCCGGCCCGCCCGAGCATGTCGGCGCCCACTCCGCGGGCGGGCAGCTCGACGATGTGGGGCAGCGCGCCGGCCAACTCTCCGACGACGACCTCGGCGGCCTCCCGCGGCTTGGTGCCGGGCCACGATCCGACGCCGCTGGCCTTCGCGAAAACACTCACCCGCCCAACCGTATTCGACGTCACATCGCGCGCCGGAGGCCAGGGGTGTCTGCCGCGTGACCACACGGGTAGGTTCGACGCAAGAACGGTGCGAACGGGTGGCGCAAATGGCGAGATCGGCGCGGCCGCTGCTGTTGTGCGCAGCAGTGGTGCTGGCTGCGGCGTGCACCCGGGTGGTGGACGGCGCGGCGGTGACCGGATTCGGCGCCCCCCGCAGGGCCGTGCAGGGCGTGAATGTCGACACGATCCTGTTGGACCAGGCGCGGATGCGCGCGATCACCGGCGCCGGCGAGCACCTGACGATCATCCCCTCCATGGACGGCATTAGCCCGGTGGACATCGACGCGCTCGCCGACACCACGCCGCGCGAATGCCGGTTCATTTACGCCGAGACGGCTACGTTCGGGCCCGACGTCGACGAGTTCCACAAGACGACCTTCCAAGACCCGCCCGACGGCGCGCTGATCTCCGAGGGGGCCGCGGCCTACCGCGACGTCGACACCGCGCGGCGTGCGTTCGACGCGTTGGTGACCACGGTCGGGGACTGCGCGAACGGCTCGGCCGGCCAGCAATACGTCGGCGACTGGAAGGCCGACGCCGGCTCGCTGCACCTGCGGCCGGATGGCTGCGGCCGCGACTATCGGCTGCGGTCGGTGGCCATTCTGGAGGTCACCTTCTGCGGCTTTGCGCAATCGGTGTCCGACATCGTGATGACGAACATCGTCGCGAACGTACCGGCCTAGCGCGCAGCGCCGGCGATGGTGGCGCTGCCGAGCACCTCGTCACCGTCCACGTCGGGACGGTACAGCACCAGCGTCTGGCCGCGGGCGACGCCGCGCAGCGGGGCGCGCAACCGCACGACCAGCTCGTCGCCGACCAATTCCGCCACCGCACCGGCAGTTTCACCGTGCGCCCGCACCTGGACCGCGCACTCGACGGGGCCTGATGGTGGCCGTCCCGCGGTGAAGACCGGCTCCCGCCCGCGCAACTCGCGCACGTCGAGGTCGGCCGCCTCGCCCACCCGAACGGTCGCGGTGTCGGCGTCGATGGCCGTCACGTAGCGCGGGCGACCGTCGGGCCCCGGCCCGGCGATGCCCAGGCCTTTGCGCTGGCCAATGGTGAAACCGTGCACCCCGTCGTGCTCGGCGAGCACGGCG
This sequence comes from uncultured Actinomycetota bacterium, assembly GCA_963850895.1. Taxonomy (GTDB): domain Bacteria; phylum Actinomycetota; class Actinomycetes; order Mycobacteriales; family Mycobacteriaceae; genus Mycobacterium. The sequence goes on from CAWKNK010000029.1 coordinate 319,088, forward strand.
CCGTCGGCGCCGACCACAGCGCCGCGGCGGACCGCGATGCGCTCGCCCAGGAAGGCTCGGGTGTTGCCGGACGGGATGAAGCAGATGTCGTGACTGTCCGGCTTCTCCGCGACCGCGAGGCCGCGACGGGCGGCTTCAGCCCGGATCTGCGCCTTGGGAGTGTCCCCGATCGGGAACGTGGCGTGGCGCAGCTGCTCGGCGGTCAGCACCGCCAGCACGTAGGACTGGTCCTTGTCGTGATCGACCGCGCGGCGCAGCCGACCACCGGACAGTCTGGCGTAGTGGCCGGTGGCCACGGTGTCGAAGCCCAGCGCGAGGGCTTTCACCGACAGCGCCGAGAACTTGATCCGCTGATTGCACCGCACGCACGGATTGGGCGTCTCGCCGCGCGCGTACGACGACACGAAATCGTCGATCACGTCCGATTGAAACTTCTCGGCGAAATCCCAGACGTAGAACGGGATTCCGAGAACATCAGCGACGCGGCTCGCGTCCGAGGCGTCCTCTTTCGAGCAGCACCCGCGCGAGCCGGTACGCAGAGCGCCGGGGGCGGTCGACAACGCCAGGTGCACGCCGACCACGTCGTGCCCGGCGTCGACCATGCGGGCGGCGGCGACCGACGAGTCGACGCCACCACTCATCGCGGCGAGAACCTTCACTTAGGGAGCCCCCGCAGCGGCCAGCGCGGCTCGGCGGGCGCGGTCCACCGCCGCGGGCAGCACCCGCAACACCGCATCGACGTCGGCGTCAACGCTCGTGTGCCCCAACGACATTCGCAAGGACCCGCGCGCGCTGGTCGGGTCGGCACCCATCGCGACCAACACATGCGACGGTTGCGCGACGCCCGCGGTGCACGCCGATCCGGTCGAACACTCGATTCCGTTGGCGTCCAACAACATCAACAGCGCATCGCCTTCGCAGCCGCGGAATGTGAAGTGCGCGTTGCCGGGCAACCGCAGCGGGTCGCGGGCACCGTTGAGGGCGACGTCCTCGATGCCGGCCAGCACCCCTTCGATCAGGCGATCCCGCAACGCCCGCAGCCGCGCGCTGTTCGCCTCGATCCCGTCCACCGCGATTCGGGCCGCGGCCGCCATGCCAACCGCACCGGCGACATCGGCGGTGCCCGAGCGAATGTCGCGCTCTTGTCCGCCCCCATGTGACAGCGGCACGCACGTCACGTCGCGGCGCAGCAGTAATGCGCCCACGCCGGGAGGACCGCCGAATTTGTGCGCGGCCACACTCATGGCCGAGAGCCCGCTGGCGGCGAAGTCCACCGGCAACTGCCCCACCGCCTGCACGGCGTCGCTGTGCATCGGAACCCCGAATTCGGCCGCGACGGCGGCCAGCTCGGCGGCCGGCATGACCGTGCCGACCTCGTTGTTGGCCCACATCACCGACACCAGCGCGACATCGTCGTGGCTCCGCAGCGCCTCGCGCAGCGCGTCCGCCGACACCGAGCCGTCGGCAGCGGTCGGCAGCCAGGTCACCTCGGCGCCCTCGTGTTCGACGAGCCAGTTCACCGAGTCCAGGACGGCGTGGTGTTCCACCTCGCTGGTGATGATGCGCCGGTGGCGTGGTTCCGCGTCGCGGCGGGCCCAATAGATGCCCTTGACGGCCAGGTTGTCGCTTTCGGTCCCGCCGGCGGTGAAGATGACTTCAGACGGACGGGCGCCCAGCCGGTCGGCGATCAGCTCGCGGGATTCCTCGATGCGCCGCCGCGCCGTCCGGCCGCTGGTGTGCAGCGAGGAGGCGTTGCCGACAGCGCCCAGCACCGCCGTCATCTCCTCGACGGCGGCGGGGTGCATCGGCGTGGTAGCGGCGTGATCCAGGTAGACCATGACGCGACCCACGATACCGGCAGGTCGAAGGGCCTCCGGACCTAGGAGGCCACCAGCACGGGGCCGTGACCAGCGCGCCGCGCGGCTCCGGCGCCCACCACCACCTGGCAGCGGCTCGCCAAGGCTCGCCGATCGGTCCCCGGGAGCTGCAGAGATTCGACGTGCACCCGCGCCAGCGTGCGCCGCACGGTGAGCAGCCTGCGGATGGACCGCACCAGCGTCTCGTCGCCGACGAAGGCCGGCACGGTCGAGACGCTGCCGTCGACGTGATGGTAGGTCAGCCGAAGCGGCTGCACCGGACGGCCGGCGTCGATCGCGGCCTGGAACATCGCCGGATAGAACGCCCCACGGCCTCGGTGCGATTGCCCGCCTGCCCCGGCCGCTACCCGGCCGGCATCGTCGCCGGGTCGACCACACCAGGTGGTGCCCTCCGGGAAGCACACGACCGTCTGGCCGGCGCGCAGCCGGCGGGCGACGGTGTCCACCACCGCGGGCAGCCGCCGCAAACTGGACCGCTCGATCGGGATGATCTTCAGGATCCGGGCCACGAGCCCGGTGGCGGGCCCGGTGAACATATCGGCCCGGGCGACGAACGATCCGGGCAACACCGACCCGATGGCGAAGACGTCGAGCCACGACATGTGCGGGCTGACCACCAAGACCCCCCGCAGGTTACGAATCGGGCTGCCCGTGACCGTCATCCGGATACCGAAACAGCGCAACACCATCCGGCAATAGATGCGCTGCACGCGCGTCCGGCCCGGCAGCGGGACGGCCAGCAACGCCACCCCCGGCGCCAGCAGCAGCGCCAGCATGACGCGAAGCGCTACCCGCAGCGCCACCAACAGCGGCGGCGACTTGGCCACGTCGCCGAGCCCCACACAACCGGCGTCACACGATGCGCGCGGTAGCCAGGGGTGCCCGGTGTGAGCGGGAGCGTTCATCGGTCGCCGCCTCCCAGCTGCGCGGCGACCGACACGGAGCGCAGCCGCTTCAGATATCGGGTGTCGGCGCGCCGCTTGTCCAGCAGGACGCAGAAATCGCCAACCCCGAAGTCGGGGTCGTGCGCGGGCTCACCGCACACCTGGGCGCCCAGCCGCAGGTAACCGCGCATCAGCGCCGGGACCGACGGCCGCGCGGGGGCCGGAATCTCGTCGAGGGCTTTACCGTCGACGATCACCGGCCGGTGTGGACGCACCCGGTACTGCGGCGGGGCGGCATGACGGTTCAGGATGAAGTCGCGGACGCCACGCAGCTGACGGCCCGGGACCCGATTTTCCGGGTCGTCGGAATCGCCGCAGACCGGCACCGACACGCAGCCGGTCACGTAGTCGTAGCCGTAACGGTCCAGGTAGGCCAGGATGCCCGCCCACATCAGCAGCACGACGCCGCCGTTGCGGTGACCCTCGCGCACCACCGCGCGTCCCATCTCGACCAGCGACGGCCGGAGCGGGTCGAAAGCGCGGATGTCGAATTCCGTCGCGGTGTAGAGCCCCCCGGCCGCGATCGCGCCCGCCGGGGGCAGCATGCGGTAGCAACCCACCAGTTCGCCGCTGCCGTCGTCGCGGACCAGCAGATGGTCGCAATGCTCATCGAACCTGTCGACGTCGCGTCGTTCGTCGTCGTTGGTCGGCAGTGCGAAGCCCGGCGTGCTGCTGAAGACGTCGTACCGGAGCCGCTGCGCCGCCTCGATCATGCCGGGATCGGTGGACAGCAACAGGGAGTAGCGGGGCCCGGTGGGCGACGCCGTCGTCGCACCGTCGGGCTTGTCGCTGGGAATCAGGACAGAAGCAATGCTCATGTAAAACAACGTTGCGCAGTCGATGAGCGAGTCGGCATCGTGGCTGTGACATGTCCGTGCACGTCAGGTGACGAAATGTGGTTCGGTCGGGATCGAGTCGCGCGATTTCGGGTATGCCGATCGGCATGCTGCGAACCGGATTCCCGGTGGGCGACGGCCCGGCCGGGGCGAACCCGCCCCGTCGCCGTCGATCGGCCCGGTGATGAGCGGCGGCATCATGCTCACCGTCGACCCTGGTACGCAGGAGCCCCCGACACCGGGGTGTCGGGGGCTCCTGGCCGAGCGACTCAGCCCTTGCGTGCCTTGACGGCGTCGGTCAACTGCGGAGCGACCTTGAACAGGTCGCCCACCACGCCGTAGTCGGCGATCTCGAAGATCGGCGCCTCTTCGTCCTTGTTGACCGCGACGATGGTCTTGGACGTCTGCATGCCCGCGCGGTGCTGGATGGCCCCGGAGATGCCCAGCGCGATGTAGAGCTGCGGCGACACCGTCTTGCCGGTCTGGCCGACCTGGAATTGGCCCGGGTAGTAGCCGGAGTCGACCGCGGCGCGCGATGCACCGACGGCGCCACCCAGCGAGTCGGCCAGGGCCTCGACCACGCTGAAGTTCTCCGCGCTGCCCACCCCCCGGCCACCGGACACCACGATGGTGGCCTCGGTGAGCTCCGGCCGGTCACCGGCGACCGCCGGCTCGCGGGCCGTGATCTTGGTGGCGTTCTCGGCGGGCGCGGGCACCTCCACGATGACCTCCTCGCCGGCGCCGGCCTGCGGCTCGGCGTCGATGGCCCCCGCGCGCACCGTGATGACCGGGGTGTCGCCGTTGGCCTGCGACTCGACGGTGAACGCGCCACCGAAGATGGAGTGCACCGCCTTGTTGCCCTCCTGCACGCCGACCACGTCGACCAGCAGGCCGGATCCGATCCGGGCCGCGAGCCGGCCCGCGACCTCTTTGCCGTCGGCGTTGGCGGACAGCAGCACGGCGGCGGGCGCGTTCGACTCGGCGAGCGCGGCCAGCACGTCGACCACCGGGGTGATCAGGTAGTTCTCGGCGTCGTCCGACTCGGCGACGTAGATCTTGGCGGCGCCCGCCTCCTTCAACCCGTCGACCAGCGGCGCGGCCGTTCCGGGCTTGCCGACCACGACGGCGGCCGGCTCGCCCAGCGCGCGGGCGGCGGTGATCAGTTCGGAGGTGACCTTCTTCAGTGCGCCTTCGGCGTGCTCAACGAGCACCAATACTTCAGCCATGGTTTTTCGCTCTTCTCGTCTGTGGGATGTGTGCTCGTCTAGATGATCTTCTGGCCCACCAGGTACTGGGAGATCTGGTTACCGCCCTCACCCTCGTCGGTGACCTTCTCACCCGCGGTCTTCGGCGGCTTCGGCGTCGATGTAAGCACCTTCGACCCGGCGTTCTGTAGCCCGACCTCGTCGCTTTCGACCCCGATTTCGGCCAGGGTCAGCACCGTGACCTCTTTCTTCTTGGCGGCCATGATGCCCTTGAAGGACGGGAAGCGCGGCTCGTTGATCTTCTCGGTCACGCTCACCACCGCGGGCAACGACGCCTCGAGCGTGAACACGCCGTCGTCGGTCTCGCGCTCGCCGGTGACCTTGCCGCCCTCGAGGCTCAGCTTGCGCAGGTGGGTCAGCTGCGGCAGGCCCAGGTATTCGGCGATGATGGCCGGCACCGCGCCGCCGGAGCCGTCGGTGGACTCGTTACCGGCGATGACGAGCTCGGTGCCCTCGATGGTGCCCAGCGCGCGCGCCAGCGCCCAGGCGGTCTGCACCACGCAGGAACCGCGCATGCCGTCGTCCTTGAGGTGAACGGCCTTGTCGGCGCCCATCGACAGCGCCTTGCGGATCGCCTCGGTGGCACGTTCGGGGCCCGCGGTCAGCACGGTCACCGAACCCTCGCCCCCCTCCCGTTCGCGGATCTGCAGGGCCTCTTCGACGGCGCGCTCGTTGATCTCGTCCAGCACTGCGTCGGCGGCCTCGCGATCCAGCGTGTAATCGCCGTCGTTCAGCTTGCGCTCCGACCAGGTGTCCGGGACCTGCTTGATCAGGACCACGATGTTCGTCATGAGTGTGGTTCGTCCTCCTTGAAGGAGTCTCGCAGCAGTCGACCACGAGACTTTCAGTACGCGTTTTGCAGCGCACGGTCGTGTTACTACCCGGTAACTTTGTGCAGCCTGCATTCACACCATAGCGGGTCGTAGTGCACGTTCTTGCGGCGTGTCTACCCTCCGCAACCGGGGGCGCTCCGTTCCCGGTTCGCGAATACGACACTTCGCGTTAGCCTGCCTATGCGATGAGCGCAACCGTCCCCGACGTCCCCCGGCGCAGCCCCGGCGATCCCTTGCCGGCGGCTGACTCCGTGCTGACGTTGACCGGCGAGCGCACCATCCCGGACCTGGACGTCGAAAACTACTGGTTCCGCCGCCACCAGGTCGTTTACCAGCGACTGGCCGGGCGCTGCGCTGGCGCCGACGTGCTCGAGGCCGGCTGCGGCGAGGGGTACGGCGCCGACCTGATCGCCGGCGTCGCCCGCCGGGTCGTGGCCGTGGATTACGACGAGAACGCGGTCGCCCACGTGCGCACCCGCTACCCGCGGGTGGAGGCCACGCGGGCGAACCTGGCCGAGCTACCGCTGCCCGACGCGTCGGTGGATATTGTGGTCAACTTCCAAGTCATCGAGCACCTGTGGGATCAGGCACAATTCGTCGTCGAGTGCGCGCGGGTGCTGCGTCGCGGCGGGTTGCTGATGGTGTCCACGCCCAACCGGATCACCTTCTCTCCCGGCCGCGACACCCCGATCAACCCGTTCCATACCCGCGAGCTCAACGCCGACGAGCTGACCGAGTTGCTGGTCGACGCGGGCTTTCGCGAGGTGTCGATCAGCGGGTTATTCCATGGTCCGCGGCTGCGGGAGATGGACGCGCGCCACGGCGGCTCCATCATCGACGCGCAGATCGAGCGCGCGGTGGCCGACGCGCCCTGGCCGCCCGAGCTGGCCGCCGACGTCGCCACGGTGACCACCGACGACTTCGACATCGTCGAGAGCGGGCGGGACGGCCGTGAGATCGACGACAGCCTGGATCTGATCGCGATCGCGGTAGCGCCGTGAGCGATTCGCACGACCGCGCGCCCGGCATGTTCACCCTGGTGCTGCACACCCATCTGCCGTGGCTGGCCCATCACGGCCGGTGGCCGGTCGGCGAGGAGTGGCTATACCAGTCCTGGGCGGCGGCCTACCTGCCACTGATGCGGGTGTTGACCACGCTGGCCGACGAGGACCGCCAGGGGTCCCCCGCAAGCGGGAGGTGCCCCCAGATCACCCTCGGCGTCACTCCGGTGCTGAACGCGCAGCTCGACGACCCGTACTGCCTCGATGGCATGCATCACTGGCTGGCCAACTGGCGGCTGCGGGCGGCCGAGGCCGCCAGCGTGCGGTCCGCGCCCCGTTCGAAGTCGTCCGGCTACCAGGCATGCACACCGGAAGCATTGCGCGCCCTGGGAATTCGGGAATGCGCCGAGGCGGATAAGGCGCTGGACGACTTCGCCACCCACTGGCGGCACGGCGGTAGCCCGCTGTTGCGCAGCCTGATCGACGCCGGCACGGTCGAGTTGCTCGGTGGCCCGCTGGCCCACCCGTTTCAGCCGCTGCTCGCGCCGCGGCTACGCGAGTTCGCCCTGCGCGAGGGACTAACCGACCCGCAGCAGCGGATGGCGCATCGCCCGAGCGGCATCTGGGCGCCCGAATGCGCCTATGCCCCGGGCATGGAACACGACTACGCCGCCGCGGGTGTCACCCACTTCATGGTCGACGGCCCGTCGCTGCACGGTGACACCGCGCTGGGTCGGCCCGTCGGCGACACCGACGTGGTCGCGTTCGGGCGCGACCTGCAGGTCAGTTATCGGGTGTGGTCACCCAAGTCCGGCTACCCGGGGCACGCCGCCTACCGCGACTTCCACACCTATGACCATCTCACCGGGCTGAAGCCGGCGCGGGTGACCGGGCGCAACGTGCCGTCGGAGGCCAAGGCGCCCTACGATCCCGAGCGCGCCGACCACGCGGTGGACATCCATGTCGCCGACTTCGTCGACATGGTCCGCAACCGGCTGACGAGCGAATCCGAGCGGATCGGGCGGCCCGCCCACGTGGTCGCCGCCTTCGACACCGAACTGTTCGGCCACTGGTGGTACGAGGGTCCGACGTGGCTGCAGCGGGTGCTGCGCGCCCTCCCCGCCGCCGGCGTTCGGGTGGGCACGCTGAGCGACGCCATCGCCGACGGGTTCACCGGGCACGCAGTGGCATTGCCGCCCAGCTCGTGGGGTTCGGGCAAGGACTGGCAGGTGTGGGCCGGCGACAAGGTGGCCGATCTCGTCCAGCTCAACAACGAAGTGGTCGACACGGCGTTGAGCACCGTCGACAAGGCGCTGTCGCAGCGGGCGTCGCTGGACGGGCCGCTCCCCCGCGACCACGTCGCCGACCAGATCCTGCGCGAGACCTTGCTCACGGTCTCCAGCGACTGGCCGTTCATGGTGAGTAAGGACTCGGCCGCCGACTACGCGCGCTACCGCGCCCACCTGCATGCCCACGCCACCCGCGAGATCGCCGGGGCGCTGGCGTCCGGCCGGCGGGATGCCGCCCAGCGGCTGGCCGACGGGTGGAACCGCGCCGACGGACTGTTCGCCGCACTGGACGCGCGCAGGCTGCCTCGATGAAGTGGGCCGCGGCGTGAAGATCCTGATGGTGTCGTGGGAGTACCCGCCGGTGGTGATCGGCGGCCTGGGCCGGCACGTGCATCACCTGTCGACCGCGCTGGCCGCGGCCGGTCACGAGGTCGTCGTTCTGTCGCGGCGGCCCACGGGCACCGATCCCAGCACGCACCCGTCGTCCGACGAGGTAGTCGACGGCGTCCGGGTGATCGCGGCCGCCCAAGACCCGCACGAATTCTCCTTCGGCGCCGACATGATGGCGTGGACGCTGGCGATGGGTCATTCCATGATCCGCGCCGGGCTGTCGCTGAAGAGGCGGGGCGGCAACCGGCCGTGGCGTCCCGACGTCGTACACGCGCACGACTGGCTGGTGGCCCATCCCGCGATCACACTCGCCCAGTTCTACGACGTGCCAATGGTTTCCACCATTCACGCCACCGAAGCCGGACGGCACTCGGGCTGGGTCTCCGGCGCGATCAGCCGTCAGGTGCACGCCGTCGAGTCGTGGTTGGTGCGCGAATCCGATTCGCTGATCACGTGTTCGGCGTCGATGGCCGACGAGATCGTCGAACTGTTCGGTCCCGGGCTGGCCGGAATCACGGTCATCCGCAACGGTATCGACGCCGCGCGCTGGCCGTTCGCCGAGCGGCGACCGCGCACCGGCCCCGCCGAATTGCTTTACCTCGGGCGGCTGGAGTACGAGAAGGGTGTCCACGACGTCATCGCCGCCCTGCCGCGGATCAGGCGCACCCATCCCGGGACCACACTGACCGTCGCCGGGGAGGGCACCCAGCAGGAGTGGCTGGTCGAGCAGGCCCGAAAGCATCGGGTGCTCAAGGCAACTCGGTTCGCCGGGCACCTCGACCACGCCGAGCTGCTCGCGGTGCTGCATCGGGCCGATGCCGCGGTGCTGCCCAGCCATTACGAACCGTTCGGAATAGTCGCGCTGGAGGCCGCCGCGGCGGGCACTCCGCTCGTGACGTCGAACATCGGCGGCCTGGGCGAGGCGGTGATCAACCGCCAGACCGGGGTGTCGTGTGCGCCCCGCGACGTCGCCGGGCTGGCCTCGGCCGTGCGGGTCGTGCTCGACGATCCGGACGCCGCGCAGCGGCGCGCCCGGGCCGCCCGCGAACGGCTCACCTCGGATTTCGACTGGGGGACCGTGGCCATCCAGACCGCGCAGGTGTATCTGGCGGCCAAGCGCGCCGAGCGGCAGCCCCAGCCACGGATGCCCATCATCGAGCACGCCCTGCCGAACCGCTAACCTGCAGTATGGGGCTGGAATATTCGAGCGTGGTCGACGCGCCGATCGCCGACGTCTTTGCCTGGCACGCCAGACCGGGCGCGTTCGCCCGACTCTCGCCGCCGTGGCAGCCCATGCGGCTGGTCACCGAGGCCGCCTCGCTCAAGGACGGGCGGGCGACGCTGGCGCTACCCGGCGGGCTGCGCTGGGTCGCCGTCCACCAGCCCGACGGTTACGACCCGCCGCGGCGCTTCGTCGACGCCATCGGCGGCGAGGGTCTGGCCGCACTGCCGGCACGAACCGTGGTGCGCTGGCGGCACACCCACGACTTCGAGGACCTCGGCGAGGGCCGCACCAGGGTCATCGACCGGGTGGACACGCCCGTGCCCGGGTCACTGCTGCGGCCCATGTTCACCTACCGGCACCGTCAGCTGGCCGACGATCTGGCCGCGCACCGGCTGGCCGCCGAGAACGGGCCGGCGCCGGCGACGGTCGCGGTCACCGGATCGTCGGGGCTGGTGGGTTCGGCGTTGACGGCGTTTCTGAGCACCGGCGGCCATCGCGTCATCCGGCTGGTCCGTGGTACGCCGCGCGGCGACGACGAGCGCGAGTGGAATCCCGACGACCCGGATCCGGGACTGTTCGACGGGGTGGACGCGGTCATCCATTTGGCGGGCGCCTCGATCGCCGGCCGGTTCACCCGGAAGCATCGAGATGCGATCCGCGACAGCAGGATCGGCCCGACGCGCCGGCTGGCCGAAGCGCTGGGCCGTACCTCGCCCCGGCCGCCGGTGCTCGTCTCGGCTTCGGCGATCGGATACTACGGATACGACCGCGGCGATGACATCCTCACCGAGGACGATGACCGCGGCGACGGCTTCCTCGCCGACGTCGTGGCCGACTGGGAGGCGGCGACCGCGCCCGCGGAGCAAGCCGGCGTGCGGGTGGTAAAGGTGCGCACCGGCATCGTGCAATCGCCGCGCGGCGGCACGTTGAAGCTGATGCGTCCGTTGTTCACCGCCGGGTTGGGTGGCCGGCTCGGCGATGGCCGGCAATGGCTCTCGTGGATCGGCATCGACGACCTGGTCGACATCTATCACCGCGCATTGTGGGACCAGGGGCTGGCCGGACCCGTGAACGCCGTTGCCCCCCGACCGGTTCGCAACAGCGAGTACACCGCCACCCTGGCCCACGTCGTGCACCGGCCCGCGGTGTTACCGGTGCCGTCGCTGGGGCCTCGGGTCCTGCTCGGCGAGCAGGGCGCACGCGAACTCGCGTGCGCCAGCCAGCGGGTGCTTCCGCACAAGCTCACCGCGGTCGGGCACCGGTTCCGCCAACCCGACCTCGATCAGGCGTTGCGCCACCTGCTCGGGCGCGAAGGCTGAGGAGACGATCTACCGCTTTTGGGCCTGATCAAGCCCCATTCGCATACCCTAGATGGTTCAATTTCTTAATGATCTCAGGTGTGCTGGTCCGGCGTGCCCGTCGGACCGGCGCGGCCGTGATGGGCATCGTGGCGGTGGCCGCGATTGTGCTCGCCCCGCGCGAAGCCCGAGCCGAATCCACGGAAGCGGACAGCACGACCGACGTCGCATGCGCAAGCGTGACCCAGGCGGTACCGACGACATGGTATTTCCCGAGCACGCCGCCTCTGGGATTGGTCTGGTTACAGCACGGCTTCGTCGAAGGCAAGAAGTTCCCGTTTCCGGGCCGGGGAAACGCGACCGCGCGACTCCGCTATCCCGGTGCCCGCCGTCCGATCATGCGTGCCTCCCCGGGCGGCTGTTGCTGTTGGTTCTGCGCGCGGCCGTCGATGTAGACCTGCTGCATCACCGCCTGCCACGACTCCATCTCGGGCGCCGATCCCCACATGCCCTCGAACAGCCCCACGATCACGGCCCCGTTGTCGTCGGTCAGGGCGTAAACCGGACCGCCGAAGTCACGACTGTCCACGGCCACGTCGGCAATCATGAAACGGTCATTGCTAACCGAGCTGATAGAGCCGCACCGCTGGCCGACCGCTCGGCGGAACTGACACACGGCCAGGCCGGGTTGCGCGCGCAGGTCGGGCGCGGACCTCAGTTGCCGGCCGGTCGGCAACACGTCAGAGGCAGTCGCGGTGGGCCCGAGCGCAATGACTTCGTATTCGACGGGCAACATCGCGCCATTCGCCGCGGCGTCGTCGGCCGCCTGGCGTCGGGCGAGCACCACCGTTCCCACCGGGTTTCCGTCATGGTCGGTGACGCCCGACTCCCCGCTCCCGCATTGACCGCTGGTGATCGCGACCCGCAACCGGGGCTCCACGAAACCCACCATGCAAACCGTGCCGCCTTGACGAATCTCCATACCGGGAAAGACCGTGACGCCCGGGTTGGCGCTCGCCGGGCTCGCGGAGCCGACGACCATCACCGCAAACGCGAATGCGATCGCCAGACGACCGCGCCGGCAGCTGAACGCTTCCATTGGGCGACACCACCCCTCACGTCCGTCCGAGGGATTTTGTCGGACACGCTGATGAGCCGCGTATACCCGCCGGCAACGCCGCCAAACCGGCCAAATCCAGGCAAGCCCGTTGGGCTTCAACGCGGTGCCGATGCCGGGATCGCCGATCAATGCTGGTTGCTCCCCAATTCGCCCTGAAATCGTTGCATCGCGTCGATCAGCGCGCCGAGCACCCGATGCGCGGCCTTCAAGTCGGCGTCTGGCAGCTGCTCGAGGGCGATCCGAGTGAGGGCACTTAGCGGACTGAAGAACGACCGGGCGGTGGCCAGGCCGGATTCGCCGTGCCGCAGGATGACCTTGCGGCGATCGTCGGGGTGTGAATCACGGCGAAGGTGGCCGGAATCGATCAACCGATCCACCAGGTAGGTGATGCCCGAACCGGACAGGCCCATCCGCTGGCTGAGGTCACCCGAGGTCATCGGCCGACCCGCGGTTTCTGCCACCATGATGTACATCAGTGCACGGAAGTCGTTGGGCCGCAAGTGATGTGACGCAGCGAACTGCCGGCCGATCTGGTCCGATTCGGTTGATAGCTCTCGCAGATCGGCCGAGATCAGCGACTCCAGCGCATCGCGGCGCCAGGGCTGTTCATCAGCGTCCATAACGATGTGCAGCATATCCCGCAACAACCGAGATAGTTCAGTTGATTAATGGTTAATTTGCTGAAATGCATATGTTGGGACGGCTCTGCCCGAGCACGAAGGGCCAATCGCGACGCGGTGGCGACGCCGTCTTTCCGAGCCCGTCCCGGACTGGCGAAGGACGATGAACTTAAGTAAGTTAATGTTTAAGTTATTGAAGCTGATGGATAATTCGACCGAGGTTCCCCAAGGGCTGAGCGGGGCGAGTTCGCGGCAACGGCGTAACCGTTTTGTGGCTCCGAGCAGCGGTTATGCCGCCTGTGTTTTGAGCCGTTCTAACCTGGGAATGCCAAGCCGTCCAGGAGGGAGCGCGTGGGCGAGATGGGTGCTTTGTCGTTGACACCCGACACCGAGTCGCCGGCACCCGCCGCGGAATGGCGCGGCCCCGCACACTTCAGCGGGTGGCGCTCCAGTGTGCGGCGCGGAGTCCTCGCCCACCTCGCCGAGTTCGTCGGCCCGCGACGCTCCGAGTTGGACGACACGCGCATCGACGCCGCCGGCGACATCCTGATGGCCTTCGCCTCCGGCGGCAAGTGCCTGCGATCGACCTTCGTGTACCTGGGATGGCTCTGCGGTGCCGCGCCCGACCAGGCGGCGTTGCGGGCGGCGGCCAGTTTTGAGTTGCTGCACGTGTTTGCGCTGCTGCAAGACGACGTGATGGACGGTTCGACCGAGCGGCGGGGCCGTCCGTCGGCGCACCTCCAATTCGCCCAATGGCACCGCGAGCGCGGGCTATCCGGCTCGTCACGGCGGTTCGGCGAATCGGCCGCCATCCTGCTGGGCGACCTCTGCCTGATCTGGTCCGAGCAGATGTTGCGCGAGAGCGGTGTCGAACCCCGGCGCTTGAAGCAGGCGTGGCCCCGCTACGACACGATGCGCACCGAGCTGGCGGTGGGGCAATTCGCGGACCTGACGAGCGATGCCAGGCACATGCCTCCGCTGGAGGCCGTGCTGGACGTGGCGCGGCGCAAGTCGGGCAACTACACCGTGCGGCGGCCGTTGGAAATCGGCGCGGCGATGTCGGGTTGCGACGATCGGACAGTGACCCAGCTCGGCCGGTACGGCGCCGTCGTCGGAGAAGCGTTCCAGCTTCGCGACGACGTGCTCGGTGTCTTCGGCTCGCCGGCGACCACGGGGAAGCCGTGTGCCGGAGATCTGCTGGAACGCAAGGCAACTAGCCTCGTGGTGACCGCTCACCAGCTGGCCGATCCGCCGACCCGCGCCGAACTGACGGAACTGATGAACGGCCATGTCCTCGACGACGATGCGCTCGACCGGTGCAAAGCGTTGATCGTCGCGACCGGGGCCGTCCAGATGATCGAGCAGATGATCAGCGACCGCCTCGCATCCGCGCGCGAACACCTTGGCGACATCTCGATCGACGAGCCCGTCCGCGCCGCGCTGGCCGAAATGGCGGCCGCCTGTGCGGATCGCGCCCAATGAGCGCCACGAGTTTGGGAGCATGCTGACATGCGGACCGTCGAAGGACACAGCGAGCACGTGGTGGTGATCGGCGCCGGACTGGCGGGACTGTCCGCGGCGCTGCACCTGGCCGGCCGGGGGCGCACGGTCACGGTGGTCGAGCGCCAGCCATGGCCGGGCGGACGCGCCGGGCGGCTCGACATCGACGGCTATCGCATCGACACCGGGCCGACGGTGCTGACGATGCCGGACATCATCGACGAGACTTTCGCGGCCGCAGGCCAGAGCCGATCGGGCCGGGTGGAGCTGCTGCCGCTTGATCCGGCCTACCGGGCGGTGTTCGCCGACGGCGGCGTGCTCGACGTGCACACCGATCCGGACCGGATGGCAACCGCCATTGAAGAGTTCGCTGGCTTCGGGCAGGCAGCGGGCTACCGGCGGCTGCGCGAGTGGCTGAAGCGGTTGTACCGGATCGAATTCGACGGATTCATCGCCGCCAATTTCGATTCCCCGCTGTCGCTGCTCACACCGCAATTGGCACGCCTGGCCGCGATCGGCGGATTCCGGAAGTGGGATCGCATGGTCAAGCGCCACCTCAGCGACCCCCGGCTGCAGCGGGTCTTCACGTTTCAATCGCTCTACGCCGGCGTGGCACCGCGAAACGCTCTGGCCGTGTACGCGGTCATCGCCTACATGGACACCGTCGCGGGCGTGTTCTTCCCGCGCGGCGGCGTTCGCGCGCTCCCCGACGCGCTGGCCGCGGCGGCCGCCGACGCCGGGGTTCAATTCTGTTACAACGCGACGGTTACCGGGCTCGACCGCGCCGGTGGACGGGTCGTCGCCGTGCGAACGGATCGCGTGGACCCCATCGCCTGCGACGCGGTCGTGCTGACCACCGAACTGCCGCAGACTTATGAATTGTTGGGCCGCACACCGCGTCGCCCCGTGCGGCTGCGACCGGCGCCGTCGGCGGTCGTGGCTCACCTCGGCTGTCGCCGCGTCGCGTCCGACACGGCGCATCACACCATCCTGTTCGGTGATTCCTGGGACCAGACCTTCACCGACATCATCCGCGATGGACAACTCATGCGGGACCCGTCCTTGCTGGTCACCCGCCCCACGGCGAGCGACCCGGCGCTCGCCCCGGACGGGCACGACCTGCTGTACGTGCTCGCCCCGGCGCCGAACCTGGATCGCGGGAACATCGACTGGGCCAGCGTCGGCGCTGCGTACGTCGACAACCTCATCGACGACGTCGCGGCGCGGCTACTGCCCGGTTTACCTGACAACGCAACGGTATTGGACGTCGTCACGCCCGCGGACTGGGCGCGCCAGGGCATGGCCGCGGGCAGCCCCTTCGCGCTGGCCCACACCTTCGGGCAGACGGGCCCGTTCCGGCCGGCCAATATGGTGCGCGGCGTCGACAACGCGGTGCTCGCCGGGTCGTCAACGGTGCCCGGCGTTGGTGTCCCCACCACGCTGATCTCGGGCCGGCTCGCCGCCGACCGCATCACGGGCCCCAGTGCCGGCCGAGCCAACCGGAAGGCGACACACCACGACATGGGAGCCGGGCTGACATGATCCGCAGCGAGTTGGACGCGGCCGGAATCGACGATCCGCGCCTGCGCGAGGGGTATCGGCGCTGCCGCGAACTCAACGCCGCACACGGCCGCACCTTCTTCCTGGCCACCCGGCTATTGGCGCCCGACCAACGGCCGGCGGTGCACGCACTCTACGGTTTCGCGCGCTACGCCGACGACATCCTCGACGACCTGGATCCGCAGCTGTGCACCGACATTCGCGGCATGAGGCTGCAGCAATTGGCCGACCGGTTTTTTGCCGGCGGGGATCACCTCGACGATCCCGTGCTGGCCGCGGTCACCCACACCGCGCGCCGGTACCGGATCGGCACCGAGTTGTTCGACGACTTCCTGGCGTCGATGCGGATGGATCTCACGGTCACCGACTATCCCGACCGCAAGGCGCTCAACCTCTACATGCGTGGATCCGCCGAAGCCATTGGTTTGCAAGTGCTTCCGGTGCTGGGAACCGTCGTGCCGGTCGAGGAGGCCGCACCCTACGCCGCGGCGCTGGGCAGGGCGTTTCAGCTCACCAACTTCCTGCGCGATGTCGACGAAGACTTGCTGCGGCAACGGGTCTACCTGCCGGCCGATGAACTCGCCGCACACGGGGTCGGTCGCGAGCTGTTGACCTGGTGCCACCAGCACCACCGCACCGACCCGCGGGTGCGAGAAGCGCTGGCCGCTCAGCACGAGATCACCAGGGAGACTTACCGTTTCGCCGCTGACGGCATTGCCATGCTCAGCCCGCGCTCACAACCGTGCGTGGCGACCGCGGCGACGCTGTACTCGGAAATCCTGGACCGCATCGAAGAAAGCGGCTTCGCGGTGTTCAATCACCGGGCCACGGTCGGCAGAGCTCGACGACTGCAGGTCGCCGGTGCCGGGCTGATACGGTCGTGGCGGGCGCGCAATAGTTCGCCCGGTGTTTCGGATCCCCCGGGGGCCGCATGACCGATCGCTGGCAATATCTCTTGGTCCTGGCCGCCTGCTTGGCGATCACCGCGCCCCTGGAGATGTTCGGTCCCGGCGTCTACCGGCAGTGGCGACGGCTCGCGAAGGCGATCTTCCCCGTGGCCGCGGTATTCCTGCTCTGGGATGAGATCGCCATCGCCGCGCACGCGTGGACGTACAACAGCGCCTACGTCACCGGCCTGAACGTCCCGTTCCGGGTGCCGATCGAAGAAGTGCTGTTCTTCATCGTCATTCCGATATGTGCGCTGCTGACCTACAACGCCGTGAGCACCATCCTGGAAAGGGTCAACCGCCGATGACCGGCCTGGGTTACACCGTGCCGGCCGTGGCAGCCGTATTGACCGTCTGCACACTGGAATTGGCGATGCTGCGCACCGGACTCTTCCGGCGCCCGGCGTACTGGCTGTCGATGTTGATCGTTCTCGGGTTCCAGATCCCGGTCGATGGCTGGTTGACCAAGCTCAGCTCGCCGATCGTCAGCTACGACCCTCGCCAGATCACGGGCCTACGCTTCCCGTTCGACATCCCGGTCGAGGATTTCCTGTTCGGCTTCGCGCTGGCCACCGCGGTGCTGCTGGGATGGGAACGCCAACGTGCGCGGCGGTGAAGCCGGTCCCACCCCCGGCCAGCTGTCAGCCGCGTTCGACGCGGGAGCCACCGCCTACGACCGGCTGGTGGGCGCCAGCCCCGGCTACCACCAGCAACTGCTGCTCTCCGCCCGCCGCATGCGAATCCGCGACCGCGGCAAGGGCTTACGGCTGCTCGATGCCGGGTGCGGCACCGGCGCGTCGACGGCCGCGCTGCTGGCCGTCGCCCCCGAGGCCGACATCGTTGCCGTCGACGCGTCGCGGGGCATGCTCGACGCGGCGGCCGCAAAAGACTGGCCGCCATCGGTGCGGTTCGTGCACACTCCCGTCGAGCGGCTTGCGGAGCACGGCATCACCGGACCGTTCGACGGCATCCTGGCCGCCTACCTGATCCGCAACCTCGCCGACCGGGACGACCAATTGCGGAAACTTCGGATGCTGCTGCGGCCCGGCGCCACCCTGGCGGTGCACGAATACTCGGTGCGCGACTCCCCCGCCGCCACCCGCATCTGGCACGCCGTGTGCTGGGGCATCATCATTCCCGCCGGGTGGTGGCGCACCCGTGACACGGGGCTGTACCGCTACCTGTGGCGCAGCGTGCTGGAGTTCGACGGCGCAGCACGATTTCGGGCCCGCCTTGCCGATGCGGGCTTCACCGCGGTGCACAGCGAGACGATGCCCGGCTGGGAGGCCAACATCGTGCACACCTTCCTGGCGGACGCGCCGCCATGACGGCCCCCGGAACCGGTCGCCGTACCGATCGCCCTACCGATCGCCGACGCGAAACACTGTCCGCGGCAACCGGATTGCCGGATGCCGGCCATCTGCCGTCGCGGCCCCGGGCGGTCGTCGTGGGCGGCGGCATCGCGGGGCTGACCGCCGCCACCGGGCTGGCCGAACGGGGCGTCGCCGTCGAGGTGATCGAGCGCGAACACTACCTCGGCGGTCGGGTGGGCGGCTGGACCGAGCACCAGGACGGGGCCGACCTCGCGATGAATCGCGGCTTCCACGCGTTCTTCCGGCAGTACTACAACCTGCGGGCCCTACTGAGGCGCATCGACCCGCACCTGCGGATGCTCACGCCCGTCGACGACTATCCGCTCATCGACGGGGCGGGCCGGCGCGACACCTTCCGGGGGCTGCCGCGCACCCCGCCGTGGAACGCCGTGGCCTTCGCCGCGCGCAGCCCGACCTTCCGGCTTCGCGACTTCCTTCAGATCGACGCCCGCTCGGCCGCGCCGCTGGCCGCGGTGTCGGTGCCCGGAATCTATGAGCGCCTCGACCACTTCGACGCCGCGACGTTCCTGAAGAGCATCCGATTTCCCGAGGCCGCAAGGCATCTGGCGTTCGAAGTGTTCTCCCGCAGCTTCTTCGCCGACCCCTCGAAGCTGTCCGCGGCCGAGTTGGCGACCATGTTTCACATCTACTTCCTGGGGTCGTCCGAAGGCCTCATCTTCGACGTCCCCACGTCGAACTACGACAGCGCCCTCTGGCAGCCGCTGCGAGGTTACCTCGAGGCGCGGGACGTGCGCTTCCGGCTCGGCACTGGCGCCTCGCACATCGACACGGGGTCGACGAAGCCGTTCCTGGTGCAGACCGATTCGGGTGACGACGTGGAGGCGGATGCCGTGGTGCTGGCCACCGATGTGGCCGGTTTGCAGCGCGTCGTCGCCGCATCGAGCGGCCTGGCCACCGACGACTGGCGCGCACAGATCGCGCGGCTGCGCACCGCGCCGCCGTTCGCCGTGCATCGGTTGTGGCTCGATCGTCCCGTCGCCGCCCGGCGGCCGGCGTTTCTGGGCACCGCCGGCCACGAGCCACTGGACAACATCAGCGTGTTGGAGCGCTACGAACGCGAAGCCGCCGAGTGGTCACGCGCGCACCATGGGTCCGTCGTCGAATTGCACTCGTACGCCCTCGACGCCACGCCGTCGCGCGCGGCCGCGCTGCGCCAGCTACACAAGGTGTATCCGGAAACCGTGGCGGCGCAGATCGTTTACGAGCGATTGCTGCATCGCAGCGATTGCCCGCTCTTCGCGCCCGGGTCCTACGCGCACCGCCCCGCGGTGGTCACCCCGCAGCCCGGTCTGCTGTTGGCCGGGGACGCCGTCCGCATCGACTTGCCCGTGGCACTCATGGAGCGCGCCGCCACCACCGGTTGGTGCGCCGCCAACCATTTGCTGAGAAGATGGGGACTGGCCGGGCACCCGTTGGTCACCGTACCCACCCGAGGCCGGTCACCCCTGTTGCGATGGCTCGCCAGCCGCGAAGGACCCGCCCAAACATGAACATCCGCGAACAGCTTAGACACCTGAGGCCGGCCACGCGGCCCAAAGACTGGCCCCTGCAGGTGATTCCGCGCACGTCGTGGGCCGGCCAACGTCCGACCTACCGGGACGCACAACCCGCCATCATCGACGGCGCGCTCAAACGTGCCCAGCAAAAGCCCACCGGGAACTGGTTCGCGTTCGCCGGCAGCGCTGACGTGCGTACCGGGCGGCCATTCGGCACGCGTGTCGCCGGAGTGGACGTGGTCGCCTGGCGCGACGAGGAACACCGGCTCTGTGTGGGTCCCCGCAGTTGCCCGCATCTGGGGGCCGATCTGGCCACCGGAACCGTGCACGGCGGCACCCTGATCTGCCGATGGCACGGACTGGCCCTGGACGGCCATTCGTGTGAATTCGGCTGGAGCCCGTTGCCCAGCCACGACGACGGCACCCTGGTGTGGGTGCGGCTCGACAACGTGGGCGGGGAGGCCCCGTCGGAGGAGCCGGTGATTCCGGCCCGACCGGCCGGTGACACCCTGGCCGCCGTCGCCCGCATGGCGGGCGTGTGCGAGCCCGCCGACATCATCGCCAATCGCCTTGACCCCTGGCACGGCGCATGGTTTCACCCGTACTCCTTCACCCGGCTCGAAGTGCTCACCACGCCAACCGAACACGTCGATCGCTTCTTGGTAGCGGTGACTTTTCGGATGGGCCGCCTGGGCGTTCCCGTCGTCGCGGAATTCAGCTGCCCGGAGGCACGCACCATCGTGATGCGCATCGTGGACGGCGAGGGAACCGGCAGCACCGTCGAGACCCACGCCACCCCAATCGGTTCAGGCCCCGACGGTCATCCCCGCACCGCCGTGCTGGAAGCCACCATCGCGCATTCCGACCGTCCCGGGTTCAAGCGGGCGGCTCGGGCCGCGCCACTGATCACACCGCTCATGCGCCTCGCGGCCAACAGGCTCTGGCGCGACGATCTCGCCTACGCCGAGCGCCGCTACCAGGTGCGCGCCGGCCTCGGCTGACGGCTCAGCCGTGCGGAAAGGTTACGTCGCCGCGGTCGTCGCGACGGTTGGCGTGCACCTCGCCTACCTGGCCTACGTACCGGCCGGCGGCTTCCTCGCCCTGCGCTGGCCACGCACCATCGTGCTGCACCGGGCGGCCGTCGCGTGGGGCGCCGCCGTCATCGCGCTCGAGCTGCCTTGCCCCTTGACAGCACTGGAATCGTGGGCGCGCCGCCGCGCCGATATGGATCCCTTACCCACCACGGGATTCGTCGACCGATATGTCGCGGGGCTTTTGGTGCCGTCCGGGCGCGTCGGGGTCGCACAGAAATTCGCATTCCTGTCGGCCGCCATTTCCTGGGGCGTGTTTGCGAGACGCGTCAGCCGCTCAGGCCGACTTGTGGCCGAGGCGCCACAGCATCGGGTTGACGCCGACGAGACTTGCGTTGCCACACCACCCAAGTGACCGCCGAAAGCAGAACGGCCGACAGTATCAACGTCGGCCAGAGGGCCAACTGCGCAATCCACCAGTCTCGCTGCAGCCGCATCACCTTGCGCCGACCGCGCGAAACACGCTGCGGCATTTCTTTCACAGTCATCGCACGCCGCATACCCCAGAGCCGGCGGATTAAACGGCAGGGCACGAGACCATTTCGAGGCTTCCAGCGTGTTTGGCTTGCCGCGCCGGGGGCTAGTCACCAGCATGAGCACCGAGTCGCACATTCCCTCCGAGCCGTCATCTCGATCCTTCACCCGTCTGGCGGCCGCGTGGTGGGCGCTGGTCGTCGGCCTGTTGATCCTCATCGTCCTGCTCATCTTTGTCGCGCAGAACACCGAACCGATAACCGCCCACTTCCTGGGCTTCCACTGGAACTTGCCCGTGGGAGTGGGTTACCTGTTGGCCGCGGTGGCCGGCGCGACCACGACAGTCCTGGTCGGCGCCGCGCGGATCATCCAGCTACGTCGGACCGCCAAGAAGCATCTCGGGCCGCTTTGATTTCCCGGGCCGGGGCGCGCACGCAAAGCCCTTGCTCGGCAAGCCTTCACGAGTGAGCCGCAATGGCGATACCCGCATCGTCCAGTAACTTACATATCAAGTTAATTAACTGCCGAGGCCGACTTCGGGCGGTTCGGCCCGAAGCCCAGCGGGAATGCCACAGCGACCAGTCGGGGAGGAAGCCATGAGTCACACCGGTACAAGCGAAGCCGTCGCGGAGGCGGTGGGCAAAGTCACCGAGGCTCTCGAGAGCGCTTGGCGCTACCCGCTGATGAACTGGGGCCACCACCCGACGAGGTCCTGAACGGACGCGTGAACCCGCCCCGGTCCGCGGATTCGCCGGCCAATCGGGCACAAATGCGAGACACTTATCGGGGTTCGCGGGCCGCGCGTGGCGGTCGCCGATACGCTGGTCGACGAATCTTGCAGAAGGACACAGGTAAGTGACCAAGCGCGGCGCCGCTGATCGGCGACCAGACCGAGCCGAACTCGAGAAGTTGATGTCGGCCGACATGCGCGCACTCACAGCGCAATCGGACCGCATCGGCCGGCACTTCGCGCGTCAAAACGAGGTCGGCGGCACCGACTTACACGCCCTACTGCACATCATGGTCGCCGAAACGGCCGGGACGCCGTTGACGCCGGCGCAGTTGCGACACCGCCTGGATGTGTCGCCCGCCGCGATCACCTACCTGGTGGACCGAATGATCGACTCCGGCCACCTCCGGCGCGAGCCCGATCCCGTCGACCGGCGCAAGACGCTGCTCCGCTACGAAGAACCGGGCATGGCGTTGGCCCGCTCGTTCTTCACCCCCCTCGGTGCGGAACTGCGCTCGGCCCTCGCCGACGTGCCCGACCGCGATTTGGCCGCCGCACACCGGGTTTTCCTGGCGATGATGGAGGCGATGTCCACCTTTGAATCGCAACTCGCCACAGCAGCCCCCAAGCCGTCGGCGACCAACGCGAAGCGAGCGCCGGCCAAAAGCCGGCGCCGTGCGGTGACCAAGACGGGCGATCGCCCGGCCTAACGCGCCGGCCGCTGGGCCGCGGAGCCAAGCACCCGCTGCTCGATCAGGTCCGCCCCGCGCCGCACACCTCCGGTCGCGGCGAACCCGGCAGCCACTCGACGCGCGCCGTCCACCATCGTGGTCGCCGCGCGCACCTTCGCCCTCAGCCGTGCCGGGGTGAGGTTTTTGGCCGCCAGGCGGGTGCCGCAGCGAGCGACCTCGACGCGCCGGGCGACCTCGGCCTGGTCCCGCGCGAACGGCACGACGCAGACGGGTACACCGCGGTCGAGGGCCTTCAGCGTCGTTCCCATTCCCCCGTGCGTGATGGCGCAGCTGGCCCGCTCGAGCACGGCCGCGTGGGGGACGAAGCGGCATATGGTCGCGTTGGGTGGTCGCGGAAGATCCGGTGGTATACCCGCCGGAAACGTCGCCACCACATGGACCGGTTCATCGGCCAGCGCCCGCAACGCGGTCCGCCCCAGCAGCCGCGTCGGGCTGCCTGATCGAGGAGGTGTTCACCAGCACCACCGGCCGCTTGATGGCAGCGACCCAGTCCGGCGTGGCCGCCTGCGCGGGTTCGAATACGCACGCGCCGATGTGGTGAACCAAACCGGCCCAGCCGGGGTGCCGATACTCGAAGGGCTCGCCGCCGACGGCCAGCAGCAGCGGCGCGCGCCGCATGAAATCGTCGACCGACGCGACCGGCGACACTCCCAGCTCGGCACGAATGGCGTTGACCCGCGGCAGCATTGGCCGGTCGAACAGATGCCGGACGATCGGTCGCACCGAGGCGTCCCGGATGTCGCCGAGGATGCCCGGCAGCGGGCGCAGCCCCGGACCGAAGGGCGGCACCCCGCGGGACCGCAGGTACGGCGTGAACGGCGAGAACACCAGCCAAGGAGTATCTCCGGCGTCCGCGGCCGACATCGCCCCCCAGCAGTTCGCGTCCACGATGACCACATCCGGCCGGACCGCATCGACCGCGCGCCGCAAATCCTGGACTTCGAGCACCGCGCGCCGGCAGAGCACGTCGATCGTTGACTTCAACACTTCCAGGGCGTTTCGGGCCCGCCAATCCTCGCCGACGATCGCCTCGATGTCGGGGTCGACGGGCTCGGCGTGCACGCCGACCGCGCGCATCGTCGCGACGCCGGCCGACATGGTGCGCGCGTGAACCTCGTGACCACGGCCGGCGAGCTCGGCAAGCAGCGCGCCGACCGGCAGCAGGTGCCCCAGGGCCGGTGACCCGTAGGCCAGTATCACCGCCATCTCGCACGCACCTACAAGATGGGCGTGAGATCGACAGCGCGCAACCCCGAAAGGCTCGCGACACCGCAGCCGTGCAGGCAGACCCGAAGCTCGTCGATGAACGGCTGCAACCAATCGACAACGGCCGCAGCGGAATCGATCGCGGCTGGCAACAGGGGTCGAGCCACCGCCACGACGTCGGCGCCCAATGCGATCGCCTTGGCCGCGTCCATGCCGGTGCGGATACCGCCGGAAGCCACCAGCGGAATCTCCGGCAGCACCTCTCGCACCTCGACGATCGCCCTCGCCGTCGGGATGCCCCAATCAGCCAGGTGCGGATACCGCAGCTCGCCGTAGCGGACGAACTGCTCGACCCGCGACCACGAGGTGCCGCCGGCGCCCGCGACGTCGATTCCGGACACCGGCAAGTCTCCTTCGGCCCCAACCAGTTCCGCGGCGGCCGCGCCTCCGATCCCGTGGCCGACCTCCTTGAGCAGCACCGGGCAGTCTATCGCGTCGGCCGCATCCCGCAGCCTGTCCAACGAGCCGGAGAAGTCGGTGTCACCGTTGCGCTGGATCGCTTCCTGCAACGGATTCGTATGCACCGCAAGCGCATCGGCGCCCACTCGATCGAGAGCCTTCGCAAGATCGGGCACAGCGGCCTTTGTCAGCTGGGCCAGGCCGATGTTGCCGAACAACAAGACATCTGGGGCCACGTCACGAACGGTGAAGCTGGCCGCGGCCCGCTCCCCCAGCGCGCTGTCGAGCATTATTCGCTGCGATCCGAGCATCATCCCGATGCCGAGTTGTTGAGCGGCCGTGGCCAGATTCCGGTTGATGGTGCCCGACAACTCGGCACCGCCGGTCATCGCACCGATCAGAATCGGCGACCGCAGGTTGGCACCGAAGAATTTGGTGGACAGGTCGATGTCGCTGAGGCTGGTCTGGGTCAGCGCGTTGTAGGGCAATTGGTAGCGCTCCAAGCCGGTACTGAGAAGCGCATACTCGACCTGCTCAGCGAGGCACACGTCGATGTGCCGTCGCTTGCGGGTGGTCATCGGCCCGCGGTCAGCCGTCACGGCAGGCACCCCGGCGCGACGAACCCCCGGCCCCTCACATCCATAATGTCCATAGTGCTCATTGTTGCGCATTGCCGCCTCAATGCGTGCCGATGCATAATTTCAGTTGATTAATATTTAATATACTGAAAGACTTAGATTCGTGGCGTGGGATGGCGTGGCCGCGGCCGTTACGGGCCGACGCTCCTGGCTGGTCGCGCTGGGTGCCGTGCTGCTCGGCATCGGTTTCATGGCGGTCGTCGGCGCCAACGCGGCGGCGGGACAGGCGCCGCTGTCGGTGCCGACCGGCTCGGATTCGGCCAGGGTCGACGCCCTGGCCCGCCAATTCCCCGGCGGGGACCGCGTTCCGCTGATCCTGGTCGTCAGCCGTACGGATGGCGCCGCGCTCGACCCCGCCGACGTCGCCGCCGCCCACGCGGCCGGCGACCGCATGCAGGCCGCCGCACAGCCGGGCCGGGCCACCGGCGCGGCGCCGGCGCAGGTGTCGGGCGACGGCAAGGCGGCCATCTGCAGTGGTGCCCGTCAGCGCCGACCTGTCGGGACTCACCCTGAGCGACGCGGTCGCCAACCTGCGCAAGGCCGCCTCCACCGGCCTGCCTGCGGAGCTGCAGGCCCACGTCACCGGCGGCCCGGCGTTCGGCGCCGACATCGCCGGCGCGTTCACCAACGCCAACGTCACCCTGCTCGCGGTGACGGCGTCGGTGGTGGCGCTGCTGCTGATCGCCACCTACCGCTCCCCGGTGCTGTGGCTGTTGCCGCTGCTGGTGGTCGGGTTCGCCGACCGGGTCGCGGCGGCGGTGGGTACCGCGGTGGCATCGGTGACCGGGCTGAGCTTTGACGGCGCCACGTCCGGCATCACCAGTGTGCTGGTGTTCGGCGCGGGCACCAACTACGCCCTGCTGCTGATATCCCGGTATCGGCAGGAGCTTCGGCGCCATAGCGGACATCGAGAGGCCTTGCGCCGTGCGGTGCGGATGGCCGGACCGGCCATCGTCGCCAGCAATGCCACCGTGGTGCTGGCGCTGCTCACCCTGCTGTTCGCCTCGACCCCGAGCACGCGCAGCCTGGGCGCCCTTGCCGCGTGCGGGCTCGTGGTCGCCGCGGTGTCGGCTCTGGTGATACTGCCACCGCTGCTGGCGCTGTGCGGCCGGCGATTGTTCTGGCCCTTCATTCCCCACCCCGAGGACACCCCAACCGCGGATTCCGGTGCCTGGCAACGCGTCGGGGACTGGGTGAACCGGCGTCCGGCCCTGGTCGCGGCGGTCGCGATCGCCGGTCTGGCGGCGCTGGCCACCGGCCTGCTGGGCACGCGAATCGGCTTGGCGCAGACCGAGCAGTTTCGGGTCCACGCGGATTCGGTGTCCGGTTACGACGTTGTGGCCGCGCATTTTCCGGCCGGCCTGGCCAACCCCACGCTGGTCATCGCCCCCACCGTTTCGCAGGTGCCGCGGGCCATCAGGGCCACGCCGGGCGTGGTATCGGCGACCGATTCGGGCCGCTCGGCGTCCGGGTTGACGAAGTGGTCGGTGGTGATCGATGCGCCACCATCCTCCGATCGCGCGTTCAATATCATTGCCGCACTGCGTGATACGACGAAGTCGGCCAGCCCCGCGGCGCTGGTGGGTGGGGCCGATGCGCAAGCGCTCGACGTCCGCAACGCGGCCACCCACGACCGACATGTGCTGATCCCGGCGATCCTCGCGGTCATCCTGGTCGTCCTCTATGTCCTGCTGCGGTCTGCACTTGCGCCGCCCACACTGCTGGCCGCGACCATTCTCGGGGCACTGGCCGCGCTCGGCATGGGCGGCTGGGCCAGCAGCCACGTCTTCGGGTTCCCGGCACTGGACAACAGCACGCCGCTGTTCGCCTTCCTGTTCCTGGCCGCCCTCGGCGTGGACTACACCATCTTTCTGGTCACCCGCGCCCGCGAGGAGTCCGCGCAATACGGCGCACGCGCCGGCATGGTCGCCGCGGTGTCGGCCACCGGCGGCGTCATCACCAGTGCGGGAATCGTTTTGGCCGCCGTCTTCTGCGTGCTCGGCGTGTTGCCGCTGATCGTGCTGACCCAGCTGGGAATAATCGTCGGCCTCGGTATCCTGCTGGACACCTTCGTGGTCCGCACACTGGTCATCCCCGCGCTGTTCGCCCTCATCGGTGACCGCATCTGGTGGCCCGCCGAACCGAAAACCGCTAAACCCGTTGCAGCACAAGCCGAAAATCAACACGAACGGAGCACCCCGTGAACACCTCAACGCTGGCCGCGACAAGCCTCGCCGTCGCCGCCGCCGCCGGATCCGGAAGCATCGCGAGCGCCGACGCCGTTTCCGCCTGGTATGCGCGGCTCCGCAAGCCGCCGTATCAGCCCCCCAACGCCGCCTTCCCGGTGGCATGGACCACCCTCTACGGCGACATCGCGGTCACGTCCGCGGTGGCCATCGACCGGTTTCGGGCATCGGGACAACAGGACAAGGCGCGCCGCTACGCCGCAGCGCTCGGGGTGAACCTCGTTCTCAACGCCCTATGGAGTTGGCTCTTCTTCCGTTTCCACAAACTCGGCGCGTCGGCGGCCGGTGCCGCCGTGCTGACGGTCAGCAGCGCCGACCTCGCGCGCCGCGCCGCGCAAGCCGACCCGCGCGCCGGACTGGCCCTGTCGGCGTACCCACTGTGGTGTTCCTTCGCGACCGCCCTGGCCACCCATGTTTGGCGGCTCAACCGCTGAGGAAACCATCGGATCATGCCGACGCTCTTATGGTTTCGCCGCGACTTGCGGTTGGGCGACCATCCGGCGCTGAATGCCGCGGCCGACGACGGGGAAGTCCTCGCCTGTTTCGTGCTCGATCCGAAACTCGAGGCTTCCTCCGGCCGGCGCCGACTCCAGTTCCTGGGCGACTCGCTCCGACAGCTGCGCGACGATCTGGATGGCCGGCTACTGGTGACCCGTGGGCAGCCCGACAAGCTGATCCCGCGCATCGCCAAGGAGATCGGCGCATCGGCCGTGCACGTCTCCGAAGATTTCGCGCCGTACGGTAAGCGCCGTGACGAACGGGTCCGTGCCGCACTGGATTCCGTTCCCCTGGTGGCCACCGGATCGCCGTACCTGGTCTCGCCGGGCCGGGTCACCAAAAAGGATGGCTCCCCCTACCAGGTGTTCACCCCTTTTCTGCGCCAATGGCGCGAGTCCGGCTGGCACGTACCGGCGAAATCCAGCGCCGGGTCCGCGCGCTGGCTCGATCCGTCGCAGCTGCCGGTCAAACAAACCGAGATCCCCGATCCCGGCGCCGCCCTCGACATCGCGGCCGGTGAGGCCGCAGGCTGCAGGCAGTGGAAGTCGTTTGTGGACAACGGATTACCACGCTACGACGAGGAACGTAACCGGCCCGATCTGCAGGGCACCAGCCGGATGTCGGCGCATCTGAAGTTCGGCAACATCCATCCGCGCACCATGGTCGCCGACCTCAGCCTCCGTCACAGCGGGGCGCAGGCGTATCTGCGCGAGTTGGCGTTTCGCGACTTCTACGCCGATGTGCTGCATCACTGGCCGGCCAGCGCCTGGCGCAACTGGAACAGGCAGTTCGACGGCATCCGCACCGACACCGGTGCCGAAGCGAAGCGCCGCTTCGAGTCCTGGAAAGCCGGCGAAACCGGATTCCCGTTGGTGGACGCCGGGATGCGGCAATTGCGCGAGACCGGCTTCATGCACAACCGAGTACGGATGATCGTCGCATCGTTTTTGGTCAAAGACCTGCACCTGCCCTGGCAGTGGGGTGCCGAGTGGTTCCTGGATCAGTTGGTCGACGGCGACATGGCAAACAACCAGCACGGGTGGCAGTGGTGTGCGGGTTGCGGTACCGATGCCGCGCCGTACTTTCGGGTGTTCAACCCGACCACCCAGGGCGAGAAGTTCGACCCCTCCGGGGAGTACATCCGGCGGTGGGTGCCCGAGCTGCGCTCGGTCGACGATGCGCACCTGCGTAAGGGTGAACGGCCTGCCGGCTACCCGGCCCCGATCGTCGACCACGGCGCCGAGCGCGCCGAGGCGCTGCGGCGCTACCAGAGCATCTGACTGCCGGGCGCACCACGCTCAGCAACGAATTGTCGCTTGCGTGAATGTTTGCTCAATCGCCTGCCCGAAGCTGTTTTGCATGCAATTATCAGCCGATTCACAGTTGTCAAGCCGCTCGGGAGGCACCAATGACACACTTCATCGTTCGGACGTTGCTGGTCTCCGGTGCCGCCGCGGGGTTGCTGGCGGGCGTCAGCGCCTGTTCGTGTTCCGTCGGCTCGTCGCACACGGTCAGCAAGAGCGATGTCGCCGGCCAGATCACCTCCAAGATGACCGACGCCGCCGGCAACAAGCCCGACTCGGTGAACTGCCCGAACGACCTGCCGGCCAAGGTTGGGGCGCAACTCAATTGCGAGATGAAGGTCAAGAATCAGACCTTCAATGTCAACGTCACCGTGACGAGCGTGAACGGCAATGACGTCAAGTTCGACATGGTGGAGACGGTCGACAAGAAGCAGGTGGCCAGCATCATCAGCGACAAGCTGACCCAGCAGGTGGGCAGACGACCGGATTCGGTTACCTGCCCCGACAACCTGAAGGGCGTTCAGGGCGCGACGCTACGGTGCCAACTCGTCGACGGCAGCGACAAATACGGCGTAGCGGTGACCGTCACCAACGTCGACGCCGGCGACGTCAACTTCGATTTCAAGGTCGACGACCACGCCGAACCGGCCGCCTAGCGGTGACCGCGAGCGCGGCGAAGCCGGGCGCTGCGGGTCACCGCCATCTGCCTAGCGGGCGGCCTTCTTGCGCTCGATGTCGGCCAGAGCCGCGGCCAGTTCCGCGCGCTGGGCGGCAGAGCTCTCCCAGGCCAGCTGGCGGTTCTTGACCACCTTGGCCGGCGCACCGACGGCGATCGAGTAGTCGGGGACCACACCGCGGACCACCGCGTGTGACCCCAGCACGCAGCCGCGGCCGACGGCCGTGCCGCGCAGCACCGTCACCTTCACCCCCACCCAGGTGTCGGGCCCGATCCGCACCGGGGACTTGACGATGCCCTGGTCCTTGATCGGCAGGTTGATGTCGTCCATGCGATGGTCGAAATCGCAGACGTAGCACCAGTCGGCCATCAGAACCGAGTCACCGACCTCGATGTCGAGGTAGGCGTTGATGACGTTGTCGCGGCCCAACACCACCTTGTCGCCGAACCGCAGCGAGCCTTCGTGCGCACGGATGGTGTTCTTGTCGCCGATGTGCACCCACCGGCCGATCACCAGCTGCGCCAGTTCGGGAGTCGCGTGGATCTCCACGTCCTTGCCCAGGAACACCATGCCGCGGGTGATGATGTGCGGGTTGGCGAGCTTGAACTTCAGCAGCCGCCAATAGCGCACCAGGTACCACGGTGTGTACGCGCGGTTGCGCAGCACCCATTTCAGCGAGGCCAGCGTGAGGAACCTGGCCTGGCGTGGGTCCCGCAGGTTCGATCCACGCCAGC
Organism: uncultured Actinomycetota bacterium; assembly: GCA_963850895.1. Lineage (GTDB taxonomy): Bacteria > Actinomycetota > Actinomycetes > Mycobacteriales > Mycobacteriaceae > Mycobacterium. Next base: position 349,492 of record CAWKNK010000029.1, read on the forward strand.
GGCGATGGACCGGGGCACCCCACATGCTCGTCATGGCCGGACAGCCTAGCGCGACGGCCGGTGGGCTGAGAACCGCGGGCAATCCGCCGGAGCCGAGTCGCCACGGGTTACCCTCACCTGTACTCACTGGCCGCTCATGCCGAACGCCGTGGAAGAAGGATCTGGGAATCGAGGTGCTTGACCGACATCTCCCGCGCGGGCTTCGGCGTTGGTCATCCGCGCTCATGGCGGCCGGGATCACGGTCGGGCTCGGCGGGTGCGCCAACACCGACTCGTGGGTGGAGGCATCACCCGCGGCCGGCTGGCCCGCGCAATACGGCGACGCCGGCAACAGCAGCTACACCGGCACCCATGGCGCCATCAAGCTGTCATTGCGGTGGACACGCTCGGTCAAAGGAAGCTTGGCGGCGGGCCCGGCGCTGAGCGCGCGCGGCTATCTGGCCCTCAACGCGCAGACCCCGGCCGGATGTTCGCTCATGGAATGGGAGAACGACGACAATGGCCGGCAGCGCTGGTGTGTGCGGCTGTTCCAGGGCGGCGGCTTCGCGGGCCCCCTATTCGACGGGTTCGACAACCTCTACGTCGGCCAGCCCGGCGCGTTCCTCTCCTTCCCCGTGACGCAGTGGACGCGGTGGCGGCAGCCGGTGATCGGAATGCCGCAGACCCCGCGGTTTCTCGGACACGGGCAGCTGCTCGTCGCGACGCACCTGGGCCAGGTGCTGGTTTTCGAGGCCCACCGCGGCGTGGTGGTCGGCAGCCCGATGGATCTGGTGGAGGGCGTCGATCCCACCGACGCGACGCGCGGGTTGGCCGATTGCACGCCGGCCCGGCAGGGCTGCCCGGTGGCCGCCGCGCCCGCCTTCTCTGCAGCCAGCCAGATGGCGGTGCTGGGCGTCTGGCAGCCGGGCGCCGCGGCCGCCGGGTTGGTCGGGCTGAAGTATCACCCCGGGCAGACGCCGCTGCTGTCTCGGGAGTGGGCCAGCGACGCCGTCGGCGCCGGCGTCATCGCCAGCCCGGTGCTGTCCGCCGACGGGTCGACCGTCTACGTCAACGGCCGCGACCAACGACTGTGGGCGCTGCACGCCGCCGACGGCAAAGTGAAGTGGTCCGCGCCGCTGGGCTTCCTGGCGCAGACGCCGCCCGCGGTCACCCCTGAGGGCCTCATCGTGTCCGGCGGCGGACCCGATACCCGGTTGGTGGCGTTCAAGGACGCGGGCGATCACGCCGATCAGGCGTGGCGCCGCGACGACGTCGTCCCCCTGTCGTCGTCGAGCCTGGCCGGCGCCGGCGTCGGCTACACGGTCGTCAGCGCCCCGGCCGCGAACGGCGCACCCGGTATGTCGCTGCTGGTCTTCGAGCCGGGCACCGGCCACACCCAGGGCAGTTACCCGCTTCCTGCGGCGACCGGCTATCCAGTCGGGGTCTCGGTCGGCACCGATCGCCGCGTGGTGGCCGCGACCAGCGACGGTCAGGTGTACGGCTTCGCGCCGGCCTGACCCATAATCGTTGGGTGCCAACCGACGACACGTCTCGGAGCCGGCCGGCCGACCTCGCCGCGACGCTCGTCCTGCTGATCCTCCATGGATGCCTGCTCGGAGCGACGTTCGGCTTGCTCGGCCTGCTCGTCATGGCCACCGACCCGTGCGGCTCGGTGAAGTGTGGCGACCCCGCCTGGATCGACCGGGCAATCACGCTGGCGACCTGGGGCGGCGGCGCCGTCTTGCTCCTCGACCTGGTGGTGGCGGTGTATCTCCTCGTACGCCGCAGGCGGGCCTTCTTCGTCCCGATCATCGGTTGTGTGGCACAGGCCGGGCTGGCGGTCGGCGCCGTGGCGATGGAGTTGCAGGCCGGCCCCGTTTAGGCGTCAGAGAGCCAGTGGCGGGATGGCGTTGCGGGGCACCTGGGCCTGGACCGCCCCGGCGAACGCCGGCAGCATTTCACCGGGCGTGAAGTAGAAGATCAGCTGGTCGTCGGTGATGGCGAAGTTCTGGTAGTGCGTCGGGTCATGTCCGGTCGAGGGCAGAATGGCTGCGCCCAACGGGGTTTGGCGCTCCAGGTCGCGCTGCACGAACGGGAAGATGCTGTCCAGCGGCGCGGTGCCCGGCGCAAACAGATTGTCGAAGGTGATGGGCTGCTTCGTCCCGAGGTTGTAGTTGAACGCCTTGTACCAGACCGAGGGGTGCGTTCCGCCGAGGTCCTGGAAGAGCTTGAGCACCACGCTGCGGGTGTTGTGCGGCGGCGGTCCGGAGGCGAGTTGCTCGGTGGTGGCCTCCAATTGGTAGGGCTGATCGCGCGGCCCGGAACTCTGTGCGACGTTGACGAAACCGTCCCGGTTCTGCGTGATGTAGTCGGCCAGCGCTTGCTCGTCGGGATAGTCGGCGGGAAACGCCATGTCGAGCATGTACGTGGGGCCGGTGGCGCGCACGCGACACATCTGGCCGTCCTCGATGGTGCCGCCCAAGCTGGCACACGACGGTGGGACAGCGGCCGCTGGCCAGCCCAACAGGGCCACCGATGTGAGCGCCACGGCCGCGATCAGATAACGCATTCTTCTATTGTCCTCGCAGAATAGGCGGGGGCTGGGCGCCTGGCAGAGCGATCGCACCAGCGTACCCGGCGCTATCGCGACGGACGGCAGACGAACGCCGTCGCGCGGCCGGCGGCCCGCGACCCGATGCGCGTGATGACCACCGACAGGGGTCGGCTACCGCGCAGCCGCATCCGGCGCCGCAGCGCATCGGGGTCCACCCGCACACCGCGAACCAGGACCTCCAGCGTCCCGCAGTCCAGCGCCGACAACGCCTGGCGGAGCCGTCGCTCATCGAACGCCAGCTGCTCGAGCACCTCGAAGCCCCGGACCGCTGACGGCAGCGCATCCCCCGACAGGTAGGCGATGTCGGGGTCGAGTTGCCACAGCCCGTGCCGCGCGCCGTAGTGGCGCACCAGCCCGGCCCGGACCACCGCGCCGTCGGGGTCGACGATCCACCGCCCGGCCGGCCGCACCGGGCAGTCGTCCGGGTCGGCGTCGGTGACCTGCTCGCCGCGATCGAGGACACTGGCTCGCCGGCGGACGCCCCGCTGCGCCAGTCCGGCCGACCACAGGCACGCTTCCCGCACCGAACCGCGATAGGACGTCACCTCGATCTCGCCAGCGAAACCGAGTCGGCTCACTTCGTCGAAATCTATTCCAGGAGCACATTTTACGATGAGATCGCGGTCCCGGTAGGTGTCGATCAAGGCGCCCACGCCGGGACGGTAGTCATCGAGACGGAAGCGGCGGCGCCCGCCGAGACGTCGAGCCGGGTCCACGAGCACCGCGGCGTCGCGGGTCACCGGGGCCAGCGCGTCGGCGCGGCAGAGGTGGGCCGCCTCCCCCAGGTTGTGCCGGGCCATCGCCAGCCGCACCGGATCGAGGTCGCTGCCCACCGCTGCCACCCCCACGCCGCGCAGCGCCGCCAATTCGGTGCCGATCGAACAGGTGGCGTCGTGCACCACGACTCCCGCCTCGGCCAGCCGCCTGGCGCGGTGCACAGCCACCGGGGCCGCCGTGGCTTGCTGCAGCGCCTCGTCGGTGAACAGCCAGTTCGACACCGGGATCTCGGCGCCCAGCCCGCCGAGTTTCTCGGCTGCGCGGCGCCGCAGCAACGTGGTCTCCACCAATACCGCTGCCCGCTCACCGAACCGGGCCCGCGCCGCGGCGACATCGGCCACCCGGGTGGCGTCGGTCAGCTCGAGCTCGGCGACCGCTGTCAGCGCCGCGGCACCCGATTCCGACCGCAGATAACGGACGTCCTCGGCGCCGAACGTGAGGCCGTCACTCAGGAGGGCTTGACCCCGGTGATCATCACGTTGTAGAACCAGCCCTTCGGCGCCAGGTGCCGCCACACGTTGGCGTCCAGCCAACTCAGCGTCTTCCAGCTGCTGAACGCGAACTTCGCCCAGCCCGAGCCGAGCCGCCCGGGCGGCACCGCGCATTCGATCGTGCGCAGCGGCCAGCCCAGCATCGCGGCGGTGAATTCCACGGTGGCCGTTTGCACTTCGGCCGCGCCGGCGTTGCCGGCCATCCGCTCCAGGTCGCCCGGCGCGAAGGTGTGCAGGTCGACGACGGCCTCCAGCGCCGCGGCACGGGAGGATTCATCGAGTTCGGCCTGCGGTCGCCGCCAGCCGTCCAGACCGGGCAACTTGGTGACGTTGGTCGCGACGCGCCAGGTCCAGGTGGACAACGTACGGGCGTAGGTGTCGCCGACGGTGGTCGGCTCGCCGGCGAACACGAACCGGCCGCCCGGCCGCAGCACCCGAACGACCTCCCGCAGCGCAAGCTCGACGTCGGGGATGTGGTGGAGCACGGCGTGTCCGACCACCAGGTCGAAGGTGTTGTCCTCGTACGGGATTCCCTCTGCATCAGCGACCCGGCCGTCGATGTCCAGCCCCAGCGCCTGCCCGTTTCGGGTGGCGACCTTGACCATTCCGGGCGACAGGTCGGTGACCGACCCGCGCCGGGCCACCCCGGACTGGATCAGGTTGAGCAGGAAAAACCCGGTGCCGCAGCCTAATTCGAGTGCACGATCGTAGGGCAGCTCGCGCAGCACCTCGTCGGGAACGATGGCGTCGAAGCAGTCCCGGGCGTAGTCCACGCAGCGCTGGTCGTAGGAGATCGACCACTTCTCGTCGTAAGACTCGGCTTCCCAGTCGTGGTAGAGCACCTGGGCCAGCTTGCTGTCATGCCGGGCCGCTTCCACCTGCTCGGCCGTGGCATGCGGGTTGGGAACGGCATCGGTCGAACTCGTCGTCATGCAGGGCAGCCTAACGGGCGCGGGATTCTGAGTCCTCTTCACCGCTCTGACCAGCGGCGAACACGTCGACGTAACGACGCCGCTCGGCGGCGACCCGGTCGGCGGGACCCAGCTCGAATACGTCGTTGATGCCGGCCTTGGCAGCGGCCAGCGCGTGTCGCGGGCCGTCGAGGAAGCGGCGTGCCCAGCCCGCGGCGGCGTCGTACACGTCGTCAGGGGCCACCATCTCGTCGATCAGGCCCAGCGCCAGCGCCTCCTCGGCGTCGAAGAACCGGCCGCTGAACACCAGTTCCTTGGCCTTGCTCGCCCCGGTCGCGCGGGTGAGGCGGGCCATGCCGTCGCCGCCGGGGATCAGGCCGGCCAGGATCTCGGTCGCACCGAACTTCACGTTGTCGCCGCTGACGCGCCAATCGGCGGCCAGGGCCAGCGTGAGCCCGGCGCCCAGCGCGTATCCGGTGATCGCGGCCACGGTCGGCTTGGGGATGCCCGCCACGGCATCGATGGCTTGCTGCCGCGCCCGGGCCACCGTCTCGGCCTCCGGGGCGCTCAGCGTCCGCAGCTCGGGCATGTCGTCGCCGGCGGAGAAAATCTCATGGCCACCGAACAGGATGACCGCGGCCACGTCGTCGCGCTCCCCCAGCTCGGCGGCCGCGGCCACGATCTCCCGGTAGACCTGGCGGGTCATCGCGTTCGTCGGTGGCCGCGACAGCAGCAGCATGGCCAGGCCGGCATCCCGCGTGCCGTCGCTGACCACCGTGCTGACGAACTCGCTCAATGCCGCCACCCCATCCCGCCGGCTTCGCGTGCCTGGTGGTAGCGGTCGGAGTCGAAGAACTCGAACAGCCAGTTGTCGCCCTGGATCTCCAGGTGCGGCTGCACCGGCACGATCTGCCGCTCGACGGCCAGCACTTCCGCGACGGTCCGTCCGGCCAGCGAATCCAGCTGGGTCCACGTCGGCGGCAGCAGGAAACAGCGGCCGGCCGAGAAGTCGTCGATGGCGGCCTGCGGCGTCGTCCAGCCGGCGCGGTCGGATTCGGTGTTCTCGCCGTCGGCCCGCTGCCCCTCCGGCAGGGCGCCCACAAAGAAGTAGGTGTCATAGCGGCGGGTGCGCTCGGCTTCGGGGGTGACCCAGTTGGCCCACGGCCAGAGCAGGTCGGAGCGCAGCTCCAGGTTCTCGCGGCGCAGGAAATCCGCGAACGACAACGTGCCGTCGGCAAGCGCGCGGCGGGCGTCGGCGTACACCGAGGCGTCGCCGACGATCCCATCCGGATCGCCGGCGGGGCCCGCGAACAGCACCCCCGATTCCTCGAACGTCTCCCGCGCCGCGGCGCAGACCAGCGCCTCGGCCAGGTCAGGCTCGATGCCGAACCGCTGCGCCCACCACTGTGGCGGCGGGCCGGCCCACGCGATGTCGGCGTTGCGGTCGCGGTCGTCGACGCCGCCGCCGGGAAACACCATCGTCCCCGCGGCGAACTCCATCCGTGAGTGGCGGCGCATCAGGAAGACCGCTATGCCGCCCGGGTCGTCGCGGACCAGCATCACGGTCGCCGCCGGGCGCGGGACCAGCGGGGGCTGCTCGGTTGATGACGTCATAGCTGCCTCCGGTGGGCGGCGCGGGTGCGGACCCGGCGGGCGAAATAGCGCCCGTCGACGACGTCGAGGGCGATCTCCTGGCCGAACGCGGTGGACAGGTTCTCGCCGGTCAGCACGTCGGTCAGCAACCCCGCGGCGACCACCTGCCCTTCGGACAGCAGCATGCAATGGCTGAACCCGGGCGGGATCTCTTCGACGTGGTGGGTGACCAGCACCAGCGCGGGGGCGTCGGGGTCGGCCGCGAGGTCGGCGAGCCGCGCCACCAACTCCTCGCGCCCGCCCAGGTCCAGGCCGGCGGCGGGTTCGTCGAGCAGCAGCAGCTCCGGATCGGTCATCAACGCGCGGGCGATCAACACCCGCTTGCGCTCGCCCTCCGACAACGTTCCGTAGCTACGGTCCGCGAGGTGCTCGGCGCCGAGGCTCTCCAGCATGTCGATGGCCCGGCGGTAGTCGACGTCCTCGTAGCGCTCCCGCCAACGGCCCAGCACCGCGTAGCCGGCCGAGACGACCAGGTCGCGCACCACCTCGTCGGTGGGCACCCGCTGCGCCAGGACCGACGAGCTGAGCCCGATCCGGGAGCGCAACTCCGACACGTCCACCCGCCCCAGCCGCTCGCCGAGCACGAACGCGATGCCCGACGAAGGGTGCTCGGCCGCCGCGGCGATCCGCAGCAGCGACGTCTTGCCGGCCCCGTTCGGGCCGACGATGACCCAGCGCTCGTCGAGTTCGACCGCCCAATCCAACGGCCCGACGAGGGCGTGGCCGCCACGCCGCAGCGACACGTTCCTGAAGTCGATCAGCAGATCGGGGTCGGCTGCCTCGCTTCCGTTTTCGGGCACCCGACCATCGTGCCGTACCGCGGCGGTCCGATCCCTGCCGGGTCGCCGCCTTCCGCGACCAGACGCAGAATCGCATCAATACCGCTGAAACCGTGCGATTCTCTGTCTGCTCGCGGCACGGCCGCCGGGGTCACTCGGGCGGGATTTCCACCCGGCGCACCTCGCCGTCCACCGCGTCGGCGGCCTCGATCTCGCCGCGCGTCACGCCCAGCAGGAACAGCACCGTGTCCAGGTACGGGTGGCTCAGCGAGGCGTCGGCCACCTCACGCAACGCCGGCTTGGCGTTGAACGCCACCCCCAGCCCCGCCGCGGCCAGCATGTCGATGTCGTTGGCGCCGTCGCCGACGGCGACGGTCTGCGCCATCGGGACCCCGGCCCGCTCCGCGAAGTCCCGCAGCGCCGCTGCCTTGCCGGCGCGGTCGACGATCGGGCCGACGACCCGCCCGGTGAGTTTGCCGTCGACGATCTCCAGCTCGTTGGCGGCGACGTAGTCCAGCATCAGCTCCTCGGCCAACGGCTCGATGATCCCCCGGAAGCCGCCGGAAACCACACCGCAGTGAAAACCCAAGCGCCGCAACGTCCGCAGCGTGGTCCGGGCGCCGGGCATCAACTCCAGCTGGTCGGCGACCTCGTCGATCACGGTGGCGGGCAGGCCCGCCAGGGTGGCCACCCGCTGTTCGAGCGACTGCGCGAAGTCCAGCTCGCCCCGCATGGCGGCCTCGGTGATGGCGGCGACCTTGCCCTCGGCACCCGCGCGCGCGGCCAGCATCTCGATGACCTCGCCCTGCACCAGCGTCGAGTCCACGTCGAACACGATCAGGCGTTTGGCCCGCCGCTCCAGGGTGTAGTCCTCGACCGCCACGTCGATGCGCTCCTCGGCCGACACCTGGTTCAGGGCGGTCCGCAGCGCGGCGTCCGATCCCGGCGGCACCGAGACCCGCAGCTCCAGGCCGGTCACCGGGTAGTCGGAGACGCCGCGGATGAGGTCGATGTTGACCCCGAGGCCGGCCACCGCCCGGGCCACCGCGCCGAACGCGGCGGCGGTGATGGGCCGGCCCAGGACGAAGATGGTGTGGGTCGAGGGGTCCCGAATGATCGGCACGTCGTCGCTGCGCTCGATGCTGACGTCGAGGCCCACCCCGCGGATGGCCGATTCAACGTCACGACGCAACTCGGTGCCGTCGGCGACGTCCGCGGGACAGCAAAGCAGCACGCCGAGCGTCAGGCGGTGCCGAATCACCACTTGTTCGACATTGAGCAGCTCGACGCCGTGCCGGGAGAGCGCCTCGAAGAGGGCCGACGTGACGCCCGGTTGGTCCACTCCGGTGACGGTGATCAGCACCGACACCTTCGGTGTGCTCACTCGCGATAGCCGCCTATCAGGCCATCAGCTGCGAACCTGGACGTCGTCCAGCCTGGTGACGTCCTTGTCCGTCGGCCCGTGAGCCCGGCCCACGTGCGCCTCGGCGCGCAGCCGCTCCACCATGTGCGGGTAGTGCAGCTCGAAAGCCGGGCGCTCCGAACGGATCCGGGGCAGCTCGGTGAAGTTGTGCCGCGGCGGCGGGCAGCTGGTCGCCCACTCCAGCGAGTTGCCGTAGCCCCATGGGTCGTCGACGGTCACGACCTCGCCGTAGCGCCAGCTCTTGAAGACGTTCCAAACGAACGGGAACATCGACGCGCCCAGGATGAAGGCACCGACCGTCGAGGCGATGTTGTACGGCTGGAAGCCGTCCGAGGGCAGGTAGTCGGCGTAGCGGCGTGGCATACCCATGTTGCCCAACCAGTGCTGCACCAGGAAGGTGGTGTGGAAGCCGATGAAGGTCAACCAGAAGTGCAGTTTGCCCAGCCGCTCGTCGAGCAGCCGGCCGGTCATCTTGGGGAACCAGAAGTACACGCCCGCGAACGTGGCGAACACGATCGTTCCGAACAGCACGTAATGGAAATGCGCGACCACGAAGTAGGTGTCGGTGACGTGGAAGTCCAGCGGCGGGCTGGCCAGCATCACCCCGGTCAGACCGCCCAGCAGGAAGGTCACCAGGAAGCCCACCGAGAACAGCATCGGGGTCTCAAAGGTGATCTGCCCCTTCCACATCGTGCCGATCCAGTTGAAGAACTTGATCCCGGTCGGCACCGCGATCAGATATGTCATGAACGAAAAGAACGGCAGCAGAACGGCTCCGGTGGCGAACATGTGGTGCGCCCACACCGCGACCGACAGCGCGGCGATCGACAGCGTCGCGTAAACCAAGGTGGTGTAACCGAAGACCGGCTTGCGGGAGAACACCGGGATGATCTCGGTGATGATCCCGAAGAACGGCAGCGCGATGATGTACACCTCGGGATGGCCGAAGAACCAGAACAGGTGCTGCCACAGCAGGACCCCGCCGTTGGCCGCGTCGTAGACGTGGGCCCCCAGATGTCGGTCGGCGGCCAGCCCGAACAGCGCGGCGGTCAGGATCGGGAACGCGATCAGGATCAGGATCGACGTCACGAGGATGTTCCAGGTGAAGATCGGCATCCGGAACATCGTCATGCCGGGCGCGCGCATGCACACCACGGTGGTGATCATGTTGACCGCACCCAGGATGGTGCCCAGACCCGCGACGATCAGGCCGGTGATCCACAGGTCTCCCCCGACGCCGGGCGAGTGGACGGCGTCGGACAGCGGCGTGTAGGCCGTCCAGCCGAAGTCCGCGGCCCCACCCGGGACGATGAAGCCGGCCGACGCGGTCAGCCCGCCGAAGAGGAACAGCCAGAACGAGAAGGCGTTCAGTCGCGGGAACGCCACGTCGGGCGCGCCGATCTGCAACGGCAGCACCAGGTTGGCGAACCCGAACACGATCGGCGTGGCATACAGCAGCAGCATGATCGTGCCGTGCATGGTGAACAGCTGGTTGTACTGCTCATTCGACAGGAACTGCAGTCCCGGCGCGGCCAGTTCGGTGCGCATCAACAGGGCCATCAGTCCGCCGATGAAGAAGAAGACGAAGCAGGTGACCGTGTACATGATGCCGATCATCTTGTGATCGGTGGTGGTGATCAGTTTGTAGACGAGGTTCCCTTTGGGACCGGTCCGTTCCGGGTACGGACGAACGGCCTCGAGTTCTCCCAAGGGGGGCGCTTCGGCTGTCAACAGCTTCTCCAAACATCCGGATAGGACAGGGGCCCAAAAACAGAGCTGACACGAATCTTAACCGCCGATGATGCCGACGTCAGGGCTGGTCCTACAAACTGTCGTAAACGGCTCGGCGGTGCGGCGTGTCGTTTCGGCGTGCCGGGCCCGCAGCCGGCGGGTGTTAGCGTCTGACGCGTGCTTTTTGGCGTGACCCGACCCGCGTCCCTGCGTGCGGCCACCGCGCTGGCGGCGGTGGTCGCCGTCGCGTGCAGCGGCTGCGGATCCGGCAAACCCGGCACCCAGGCGTCGACCCCCTCCCTGGTCACCCCTACCACGCAAATCGCGGGTGCGGGCGTGCTCGGAAACGACCGCCGCCCGGACGAGTCGTGCGCGCGGGATGCCGCCGCGGCCGATGCCGGGCCGAAAACGCGGCCGGCCCACAACGCGGCCGGCGTCACTCCGGACGTGGTGCAGGTGCCCGCGGAGCCGCAGCGCATCGTCGTGCTTGCCGGCGACCAGCTCGACGCCCTGTGCGCGCTCGGCCTGCAATCGCGGGTGGTCGCCGCCGCGCTCGCGGACGGGTCCTCGAGCCAGCCCGCCTACCTGGGCAGCGCGGTGCACGGCGTGCCCGGCGCCGGCACCCGCAGCAACCCGGACCTGGCCGCCATCGCCGGCACCCACCCCGACCTCATCCTGGGATCGCAGGGGTTGACGCCCAAGTTGTATCCGCAGCTGGCCGCGATCGCCCCGACGGTGTTCACCGCGGAACCCGGCGCGGCCTGGGAAGACAACCTGCGCGGCGTGGGCGCCGCGACGGCGCGCGCAGGCGCGGCGGACGCGCTGCTCAACGGCTTTTCGCAGCGGGCCGGCGACATCGGCGCCAGGCATGACGCCTCGCATTTCCAGGCGTCCATCGTGCAGCTGACCGCCGACACGATCCGGGTCTACGGCACCAACAACTTCCCGGCCAGCGTGCTCGGCGCGGTCGGGGTGGACCGGCCGGCATCCCAACGGTTCACCGACAAGCCGTACATCGAGATCGGCGCCACCGACGCCGACCTGGCCAAGAACCCGGACCTGTCCGCCGCCGACGCCGACGTCGTCTACCTGTCGTGTGCGTCACCGGCGGCCGCCCAGCGCGCCGCCACGGTGCTGGACAGCAACCCGTGGCGCAAGCTGTCGGCCAACCACGACAACCGGGTCTATGTCGTCAACGACGAGGTGTGGCAGACCGGCGAGGGCTTGATCGCGGCCCGCGGCATCGTCGACGACCTGCGCCTGGTCAACGCCGCCATCAACTAGCCCCGGGCGGCGACGGCCGCCCGCCGCCATAAGGTGATAACGAGCGACCACCGGTTGGCCCGGGAACATTACCTTAGCTAAACTTTCCAAAGACGCGACCATATCGAAGAGGGATATCTGATGAGCACTGTTTCGGCCTATGCCGCCACGTCGGCAACCGAACCGCTGACCAAGACCACCATCACCCGCCGCGACCCCGGCCCGCACGACGTGGCGATCGACATCAAGTTCGCCGGGATCTGCCACTCCGACATCCACACCGTCAAAGCCGAATGGGGCACGCCGAATTACCCCGTGGTGCCCGGCCATGAGATCGCCGGCGTGGTGAGCGAGGTCGGTTCCGAAGTCACCAAATACAAGGTCGGGGACCACGTCGGCGTGGGCTGCATGGTGAACTCCTGCGGGCAGTGCAGCAGTTGTAAGGCCGGGCTCGAGCAGTACTGCAAGCCGGGGGCGACCTTCACCTACAACTCGATCGACAAAGACGGCACGTCGACCCAGGGCGGCTACAGCCAGGCGGTCGTCGTCGACGAGAACTTCGTCGTGCGCATCCCCGACTCGATGCCGCTGGACAAGGCGGCGCCGCTGCTGTGCGCGGGCATCACGCTGTTCTCACCGCTGCGGCACTGGAAGGCCGGCGACGGCACCCGGCTGGCGATCATCGGCCTGGGCGGCCTCGGGCACATGGGCGTCAAGCTGGGCGCGGCGATGGGCGCCGAGGTGACCGTGCTGTCGCAGTCGCTGAAGAAGATGGAAGACGGGCTGCGGCTGGGCGCCAAGCACTACTACGCGACCGCCGACCCCGACACCTTCAAGAAGTTGCGCGGCAGCTTCGACCTGATCCTGAACACCGTCTCGGCGAACCTGAAACTCAACGACTACCTCAACCTGCTCGACGTCGACGGCACCCTCGTCGAACTGGGCATCCCCGAGCACCCCATGGAGGTGGGGGCGTTCCCGCTGGCGTTGGCGCGGCGCAGCCTCTCCGGGTCGAACATCGGCGGCATCGCCGAAACCCAAGAGATGCTGGACTTCTGCGCCGAACACGACGTGACGCCCGAAATCGAGCTGATCGAACCGGATTACATCAACGAGGCCTACGAGCGCGTCCTGGCGAGCGACGTTCGCTACCGCTTCGTCATCGACATCTCGAAGCTATGAGGCAATCTCCGAGGCCGCTTGGGTCTCGGAGCCTCGTCCCGCGATTTCGGCTGCCTCCGCGAACTCGTCGTCGGGAACAACCTCGCTGACATCGATGCCGGCCAGCGGCCACCCGGCGGCGGCCAGCGTGGCGGCCACCCGGATGACGTTTTCCTTGCCGGCGTCGAACTGCGTCATGTCGGAGATGAACTCGGCGATCTCGTCGCGATCGATCGGGTGATCGATCGCCTCCGGGGACCCTTCCTTCGCGGTGATGTGGCGCACCACCTCCCGGATCTGGTCTTCGGTCAGCGGTGTGCTGCGAAGCAAGGCCAGCAACGGCACGCGGTCCGGGCCGGGGACGCCGTCCGGGTAGCCGACCTGCAGCCACCGAATCACTGAACGGCAGAAATGGTGGCGGTGATCCTTCTCAGAGGAGGCGGGGTTCGTCACCCCATCAGTGTCACGGCAGTAGCATCACCGCGCCAGCGAGCCGTCGCTCCGTCCCCACAATTCATATGCCGTTCATTGCCCGAACACGTCCAGCCCCGGAATGTCGCCGCCCGTCCTTACCATCGAAGCGTGCACCGGGTGTCCCCCGCATGAGCAAGGCGCTCGTCGTCATCCCACTGGCCTGCGGGCTGGTCGTCGGCGTCGCCGCTCACAGCCTCGGGACGGGGTTTGTGGCGTTCTACCTGATGCTGCTGTTCGAGGTGCTCCTCGGGTGGTCGACCAAACGCCAGTGGCCGCGCGCGGGACGGGCCGACGCCACGATGAGGGCGATCGACGCCATGGACGGGGTCGAGTTCGAGGGCTATGTGGCCGCCCGCCTGCGCCGGGCGGGCTGGCGGGTCAAGTTCACCCCGCCGGTCGGGGACTACGGCGTGGACCTGATCGCCGAGAAGGACGGCCACTCGGTGGCGGTCCAGTGCAAGCGTTACGGCAAATCGGTGGGCGTCGCGGCCGTCCAGCAGGTGGTCTCCGGTGCCCGCCACCACGGGTGCGCCAGGAGCATTGTGGTGAGCAACCAGGAATTCACCAGGGCCGCAAAGCTATTGGCGCACACTCACGGGTGCCAATTGATCGGCCGCAAAGTCTTGCAGGCCTGGGTGCCGCCGCCCGCGGCGGCCGGTACAAGTCCCGCGGGAAGAAATTCGCCCCAGCCGGTGTCTGAATAGGAGATCGGGCCGGCCCCAGTCCCTCCCCCCCGACCGTGCGGCCGGCCCGATTCTCAACGGCGCTAGAAGTCCCAGTCCTCGTCCTCGGTGACGACGGCCTTGCCGATCACGTACGACGACCCGGAACCGGAGAAGAAGTCGTGATTCTCGTCGGCGTTCGGTGAGAGCGCCGACAGGATCGCCGGGTTCACGTCGGTCTCGTCCCGCGGGAACAGCGCCTCGTAGCCGAGGTTCATCAGCGCCTTGTTGGCGTTGTAGCGCAGGAACTTCTTGACGTCCTCGGTCAGCCCGACCTCGTCGTAGAGATCCTGGGTGTACTCCACCTCGTTGTCGTAGAGCTCGAAGAGCAGCTCGTAGGTGTAGTCCTTGAGCTCGGCGCGCTTGGCCTCGTCGACCAGCGCCAGCCCACGCTGGTACTTGTAGCCGATGTAGTACCCGTGCACGGCCTCGTCGCGGATGATCAGCCGGATCATGTCGGCGGTGTTGGTCAGCTTGGCCCGGCTCGACCAGTACATCGGCAGGTAGAAGCCGGAGTAGAACAGGAAGCTTTCCAGCAGCGTGGAGGCCACCTTGCGCTTGAGCGGCTCGTCGCCCTTGTAGTACTGCATGACGATCTCGGCCTTGCGCTGCAGGTTGGGGTTCTCCTCCGACCAGCGGAAGGCGTCGTCGATCTCGGCGGTCGAGCACAGCGTGGAGAAGATGTTGCTGTAGCTGCGCGCGTGCACCGACTCCATGAAGGCGATGTTGGTGTAGACGGCTTCCTCGTGCGGGGTCAGCGCGTCGGGAATCAGGCTGACGGCCCCGACCGTGCCCTGGATGGTGTCCAGCAGCGTCAGCCCGGTGAACACCCGCATGGTCATCTGCTTTTCGTGTGCCGTCAGGGTTCCCCACGACGGGAGGTCGTTGGACACCGGCACCTTCTCGGGCAGCCAGAAGTTTCCGGTCAGCCGATCCCAGACCTCGGCGTCCTTCTCGTCCTGCAGCCGGTTCCAGTTGATCGCCGAAACGCGGTCAATCAGCTTCATGTTCTCGGTCACCAGAACCCCACTTCACACGCCGTTTTGCCTGAGGGACGTCAGGCCCCAAACACTACCCCTGGGGTACGACAACGGAGCGGAACACAAGAACTTGTGTTTGCGTGTCGCGGACCTACCCCGCGTGCACTTTCACTCCCCCAAGTATTACGCGGCGCTCAAGCATTTGACCGCGCGAGTTATGCGCGGGTATCCAAAGAACCAATCCGCGATGTACCATTTGGTACATGTTTAACGAAGACAGCATCGAAATCGACGCGCCACCGCGGCTCGTATGGGATGTCTTCAGCGACGTCGAACGCTGGCCCGAGTGGACCGCCTCGGTGACGTCCCTGAAGGGCCTGAACGGACCCACCCTCGCCGTCGGAAAACGGTTCACGATCAAGCAGCCCGGCATGTCGAAGCTGGTCTGGCAGGTCACCGAGATAGATCCCGGCTCGTCCTGGACGTGGGTCCAACGCTCCCCCGGCGTGCTGGTCACCGCCCGCCACGACGTCATCGCGCAGCCCGGCGGCCGCACCCTGGTGCGCCAGCAACTCGATCAACGCGGTGTGCTCGGCGCGCTGGTCGGTCGGCTGATGCTCAGCAAGACCAAGCGGTTCCTCAAGCTCGAGGCTCAAGGACTCAAGGCCCGGTCTGAGCAGCTCAGCCGCGCCGATGGCTCGCACTCCTGACTCCGAACGGCGCCGGCAGCTGCTCGACGCACTCGTCGACGAGTTCGCGGCGGGCGGCGTCGGCGACCGATCGTTGCGCGACGTGGCCGCCGCGGTAGGGACCAGCCATCGAATGCTGTTGCATCACTTCGGGTCTCGAGATGATCTGCTGGTGGCGGTCGTCGAGGAGGTGGAGCGCCGCCAGATGGCAGTCCTGGGCGACCTGCCCACGACACCGGCCGACAGCTTCGCCGCCATGTGGGCCGACGTCCGTCGGCCCGAGCTACGCCAAGCCGAACGCCTGTTCTTCGAGTGCTACGCCCGCGCCGCCCAGGGCGAAAAGCCCTTCGCGCGGATGGTTCCCGGTGCGGTCGACGGGTGGCTCGCGGAGGTCGAGGCCTTGGAGAACCCCGCCCGCGGCCCGATCGACCGGGCCATGGTACGGCTCGGGCTGGCCGTAATCCGTGGCCTCCTGCTGGATCTCGCGGCCACCGACGACGAGGCCGGCGTCGACGCGGCCGCGAATGCCTTCGTGATCCTGTTAGGCGGTGGCGGCCTTCCGGTCGGCACGTGAGCCCGTGCCGACCCCGAAGAACTGGCTTTAGGAGGAATTGTTCTCGGGGCGCAAGACCATCACGGGGATGGGCCGCTGAGTCCGTTGCTGATACGCCGCGTACCCGGAGTACCCGGCGTTGGCCGCCTTCCAGGCCCGTTCGCGCTCCTCGCCTTCGGCCTCGTGAGCTACGCACGAAACCTCGCCACGGTGCGGAACAAGCAGAGCGCACCGTGGGTGTGCCTTTAGATTGTGATACCAGGCCGGGTTGCGTTCCTGGCCGCCCGCCGACGCGATCAAAAGCCAACCGCCGTCATGTTCAAACGCGAACACCGGAACATCACGGGCCTTCCCGCTCTGGGCGCCAGTGCAACGCAGCAGCATCGAGTTATCCGCATAGCCAGTGCCGACGGTCATATTCAGCGAGCCGTTCGACCACCGCATTAATCGCTTGTCGATGCGCTGGATCACATGAAGGGTGGTCCAGACACCGAGGGGGGAGCGAATGAACCTATCGATCAGGCGTTGGTAGAGGCCCATGGTCGGAGCATATGTTGTGTCTTCGTTGCGCGGGTAAATTCGCGCCTGTATCTCGCCTCGCCGTGGCTGATGCGGCCTGTGCGGCCCATTTTAGCCTGAACTGGGGTTATGCCTGCCCGGCGGGGCTCAGGTCTGTCTGGCCGTGTGTACGGAGTACTCCGAAGAACTGGTATTCCTCCGGCTTGACCGCGCGGGTGTCCCGCCAGTACTGCCAGGTGTAGCCACCCCACAGCACCGTGTTCTTGCCGTGCTCGTCGAGATACCAGCTGCTGCATCCGCCGCTGTTCCACACCGACGGCCCCAGCCTGCGCTGCAACTCGTCGTTGAACCTGTCCTGCGCGGACCGCGTCGGCGCCAGCGCCTGTGCGCCCCGCTTGTCGCAGGCTTCGATCGCGCTGGCGACGTAGCGAATCTGGGACTCGATCATGAACACCACCGAGTTGTGCCCCAGCCCGGTGTTCGGTCCCAGCAGGAAGAACAGGTTGGGCATGTCGGCGACGGTGATGCCGCGGTGGGCGGCGATGCCCTCCCGGTTCCAGCGGTCCACCAAGTCCTCGCCGTTGTGGCCCTTGATCTGGACGTAGGTGTAGGAGTCGGTGACGTGAAATCCGGTGCCATAGACGATCACGTCGGCCTCGCGCTCTTTGCCGTCTGCGGTGACGATCCCGCGGGGCGTGATCCGCGCGATGTGATCGGTGATCAGTTCGGTCTTCGGGTCGGCGACCGCGCCGTAATAAGTGGAGGAGTTGAGGATTCGCTTGCACCCGATGCGGTAGTGCGGGGTCAGCTTGCGACGCAGTTCGCGATCCTTGACCGACCGGCGGATGTTGTATTTCACGTAGGCTTCGATGAACTTGAGCGCGTTCGGACGCTTGGTCATGCCGATGGCCAGCGCCTCTTGTCCCCAGTAGATCACGAGGCGCGTCAGCGCCCGCAGCCCCGGAACGTTCGCCATGGCCCGGCGCAGCGCCACGGGAATCTCGGGGTTCGAGCGCGGCACCACCCACGGCGGAGTCCGTTGGTAGAGCTGCAATTCGGCCACCTGCCCGACGATCTCCGGCACGATCTGGATCGCGCTGGCACCGGTCCCGATCATCGCCACCCGCTTGCCGGTCAGGTCGACACTGTGGTCCCATTCCGCGGAATGGAAAGCGGGACCACGGAATTCGTCGCGGCCCTCGATGTCGGGCATGGAGGGGATGTGCAGCGCGCCCGCGCCCGAGATCAGGAACTGCCCGACGAACTCGCGGCCGTCTTTGGTGAAGACGTGCCAGCGCTGCTCGTCATCGTCCCAGTGGGCCCGATCGACGTGCGAATTGAACTCGATGTAGCGGCGTAGCCCATATTTCTCGGTGACGCCCTTCAGGTAGTCCCAGATCTCGGGCTGATAGGAGAACGGGTTCTTCCAGTCGGGCTTGGGCTCGAACGAGAACGAGTACAGGTGCGACGGGATGTCGCAGGCGCAGCCGGGATAGCTGTTGTCACGCCAGGTGCCGCCGACGTCATCGAACTTCTCCAGGATGACGAAGTCCACACCCTGCTGCTGCAGCTTGATCGCCATGCCCAGACCGGAGAATCCGGTCCCGATGATGATGGCGCGCGCGTGTACAGGCTGGTGTGCTCGTTCGGTCTCGGCTTGTGTCATGGCATCGGTCACGTGGATCGGTCTTCCTCATTCAAGGCCGGTGTCGGGTCCTGCATTAGGCCAGCCCACCGGCAAATACCCAGTACCCAGGGTATCGGATCGCACCGAGTGTTATCGATGCCGGCGGCGATGTCAACGTCGCGGTGGCTCAGCTCGCCGCCGGGTTGCTGGGGACCACGCTGTGGATCGGCCGGTCGGGGTCCAATGCGATGCCGAGCACCTCGCCGGTGCCGACGATGACCCCGATCATGATGGTCGTCAGGTGGGCGACGAATTGCTCGCGCGGCATGCGCCGCGGACTGTCGGCGTCGGGGCCCAACCACCACTGGGTGGCCGACGCGGCCGAGCCGAACGCCGCGTGCCCGGCCAGTTCGATCGCCGCGTGGTCCAGCTCCATCTCCCGCAGCTCGTTGTCGAACATGTCGGCCACGGCCAACGTGATTCCGCGGCCCTCGTTGAGGATCTGGGGGCTGGCCGCGGAGCGGCCGTTGATGAAGACCCGCAGCACGTTGGGGTGCTGGTCGACGAGGTTGACGTACTCGTCGACGGCGCGGCGGATGACCTCGCGGGCCGAGTCGGTCTTCAGGTCGATCGACGGGACGATCGCCGCCCAGAGCATGTCGCGCAGGCGCTTCCCGATGGCCTGGAACAGATCTGACTTGTCGTGGAAGTGCCGGTAGATCTTCGGCTTGGCGGTGCCGGCCTCCTCGGCGATCTCCCGCACGCTCAGCTCGGGACCCAGGCGGTCGATGGCGCGGAACGCCGCGTCCACGATTTCGCCCCGCACCTTCTTGCGGTGTTCGCGCCAACGCTCGCTGCGCGCGTCGACCTTGGTCCCAGGCGGCTTCGCGCTGGGGTGGGGTCGCGAAATTCTCACCACCTAAAGCACCTTACCCCGTTGTAGGCGCTGACCTGCGCAGACTCCTCCCGGAGCCTCAGAGCATGCAGGACACGCAGCCCTCGACCTCGGTGCCCTCCAAAGCCATCTGCCGCAGCCGGATGTAGTAGAGCGTCTTGATGCCCTTGCGCCAGGCGTAGATCTGCGCCTTGTTGACGTCGCGGGTGGTGGCGGTGTCCTTGAAGAACAGCGTCAGCGACAGGCCTTGGTCCACGTGCTGGGTGGCCGCGGCGTAGGTGTCGATGATCTTCTCGTAGCCGACCTCGTAGGCGTCCTGGAAGTACTCCAGGTTGTCGTTGGTCATGTAGGGCGCCGGGTAGTAGACGCGGCCGATCTTGCCTTCCTTGCGGATCTCGACCTTGGACGCCACCGGGTGGATCGAGCTCGTCGAGTGGTTGATGTAGGAGATCGACCCCGTCGGCGGGACGGCCTGCAGGTTCTGGTTGTAGATGCCGTGCGCCTGCACCGATTCCTTCAGCCGCTTCCAGTCGTCTTGGGTCGGGATCCGGATCTCCGCGTCGGCGAAGAGCTGACGCACCTTGTCGGTCTGCGGCTCCCACACCTGCTCGGTGTACTTGTCGAAGAACTCACCCGAGGCGTACTTCGACCGCTCGAAACCGCCGAACGCCCTACCCCGTTCGATCGCGATGCGGTTCGACGCCCGCAGCGCGTGGTAGAGCACCGTGTAGAAGTAGATGTTGGTGAAGTCGATGCCTTCCTCGGAACCGTAGAAGATGCTCTCGCGGGCGAGGTAGCCGTGCAGGTTCATCTGTCCCAGGCCGATCGCGTGGGATTCGTTGTTGCCCTGCTCGATCGACGGCACCGAGGTGATGGACGTCTGGTCACTCACCGCGGTCAGCGCCCGGATCGCCACCTCGATGGTCTGCGCGAAGTCCGGCGAGTCCATCGCCTTGGCGATGTTCAGCGATCCCAGGTTGCACGAAATGTCCTTGCCCACTTTGGCATACGACAGGTCGTCGTTGAACAGCGACGGCGTGGACACCTGCAGGATCTCCGAGCACAGGTTCGAGTGCGTGATCTTGCCCTCGATCGGATTGGCCCGGTTCACCGTGTCCTCATACATGATGTAGGGGTAGCCGGACTCGAACTGCAGCTCGGCCAGCGTCTGGAAGAACTCCCGCGCCTTGATCTTCGTCTTGCGGATGCGCGCGTCGTCGACCATCTCGTAGTACTTCTCGGTCACCGAGATGTCGGCGAACGGCAGGCCGTAGACCCGCTCGACGTCGTACGGCGAGAACAGGTACATGTCCTCGTTCTTCTTGGCCAGCTCGAAGGTGATGTCGGGAATCACCACGCCCAGGCTCAGCGTCTTGATCCGGATCTTCTCGTCGGCGTTCTCGCGCTTGGTGTCCAGGAAGCGGTAGATGTCGGGGTGATGCGCGTGCAGGTACACCGCGCCCGCGCCCTGGCGCGCACCCAACTGGTTGGCGTAGGAGAACGAATCCTCGAGCAGCTTCATGATCGGGATGACGCCCGAGGACTGGTTCTCGATGTTCTTGATCGGCGCACCGTGCTCGCGAATGTTGGTCAGCAGCAACGCAACTCCCCCGCCGCGCTTGGACAGCTGCAGGGCGGAGTTGATCGATCGCCCGATCGACTCCATGTTGTCCTCGATGCGCAGCAAGAAGCAGCTCACGGGTTCGCCGCGCTGCCTCTTGCCCGAGTTCAAGAACGTCGGGGTGGCCGGCTGGAAGCGGCCGTCGATGATCTCGTCGACGAGCTTCTCGGCCAGCGCGGTGTCGCCGGAGGCCAACGTCAGCGCCACCATGACAACGCGGTCTTCGAAGCGCTCCAGGTAACGCTTCCCGTCGTACGTCTTCAGCGTGTAGGAGGTGTAGTACTTGAACGCGCCCAGGAACGTCGGGAATCGGAACTTCTTGGCGTAGGCGCGGTCCAGCAGCGTCTTGACGAAGTTACGGCTGTACTGGTCGAGAACCTCGCGCTCGTAATAGTTCTCCTTGATCAGATAGTCGAGCTTCTCGTCCTGATTGTGGAAGAACACCGTGTTCTGGTTGACGTGCTGCAGAAAATACTGATGTGCAGCCTCACGGTCCTTGTCGAACTGAATCTTGCCGTCCGCGTCGTACAGGTTCAGCATCGCGTTGAGCGCGTGATAATCCGTCTCCCCCGGCAACGCGTGGGCTCCGGTGGTTACTGGCTCTGCAGTGACGGTAGGTGGCACGTCTGTTCCTTCCAGAAATCGGCCCAAAAATTGGCCAGGCCCGCGCGGACGGCATCCACGTCGTCCGGCGTTCCCATCAGCTCGAAGCGGTAAAGGTATGGCACGCCGCATTTGCGGGAGATCACGTTGCCCGCGTAGGCGAACTCGGCGCCGAAGTTGTTGTTGCCCGCGGCGATGACGCCGCGGATCAACGACCGGTTCTGCTCGTTGTTCAAGAATGTGATGACCTGCTTGGGCACATAGCCACCGGCATTGAGGTCGGGGGTGGCCCGGCCGCCGCCGTACGTGGGCAGTATCAGCACGTACGGCTCGTCGACCTCGATTCGGTCATGCAGCGGTATCCGCGTGGCGGGAACATCCAGCTTCTGCACGAAGCGGTGGGTGTTCTCCGACACGGAGGAGAAATAGACCAGGCTGCGCGACTGCACCGCAACCTCCTTCTTACCTATGTCTGCCGCTGGATGCTCAGGCGATGAGCGCCGATTCCGCGAGCGCCCTGATGCGGTCCGGGCGGAACCCCGACCAGTGGTCGTTTCCCGCCACCACCACGGGGGCCTGCAGGTAACCCAGCGCCATCACGTAGTCACGCGCCTCGTTGTCCAGCGTGATGTCGACCTTCTCGTAGCCGATGCCCTGCTTGTCCAGAGCCTTGAATGTGGCGCTGCACTGCACGCATGCCGGCTTGGTGTACACGGTGATGCTCATGGAAGCCGCTCCTTTGCGGAAGGTGGGACTTTGTTACGGACTGGCAACTACTCGGGTACTGCAACAAACTCGGTCTTCGCTGTGTTTCAGCGGCCCGTCAAGTCCCCAGATTCCCGTCGTGCGGCTGTCAGGATGAATGACCCATCGAGCCGATTTCGGGCGGTGAACCAGGCCCCGGTCGGCCTGGTGAACCTGGGATCTGCCGGTGCTCGAAACACTACACCTAGTGGCTGACAAGATGTCGAGATACAAGATGTTCGGAATAACATTTCTGAAATTCGCTGGTCGCAAGCCCTCCGGACGACACGCGCTCGGCGTGTCGCAGGTCACATTGTTTGTCGAAGCCGCCCATGCGAATCGTTCTATCATCGGCCACCGACAAGTCCCGGCGGCGCCGCCCCATTCCGCCCGTCCGGTCCGCCACCAGCAAAGCCGCCAGCTGGGGCTGGCGGCTTCTGCTATCCGGTTACGGCAACCTCGCTGGTCGCCGGCGACCGGCTTGTTGACTTCTGCCAATTAGCCGACTTCGGCGACCAGCTTCCCGACGACATCGCGCACATTCCCCTCGAGCTCGGCGTGCTCCGCGGGGGCCTTGCCCTCCAGGGTCTTGAACGGCACGGAAAGTTTGATCGACTCGACCACCCGCGCGCCGGCGATCCCGAACGACTTCCGCGTTTCGTCGTGTGCCCATACCCCGCCGTACTGGCCGAAGGACCCCCCGATGACCGCCAGCGGCTTGCCTTTCAGCGCGCTGTTGCCGAACGGGCGGGACAGCCAGTCGATCGCGTTCTTGACAACGGCCGGGATGCTGCCGTTGTACTCCGGGGTGACCACCAGCGCGGCGTCGGCATCGGTCGCCGCGGCGCGCAGCGCAGCCACCGGGGCCAGCGCCGGGGCGTCGGCGTTCATCACGTCGTCGATCTCTTCGTTGTAGAACGGCAGCTCAGCCAGCCCCTCGAAGATCGTGACGGTGACGTCGTCCGGAGCGACCGCCGCCGCCAGCTCGGCGATCTGTCGGTTCACTGACGCCGCCCGCAGGCTACCTACGAACGCCAAGATTTTGATCGTCACTGCCGGAGTCCCTTCGGTCGTTGGTCTACATCCTTGCAGGCTCAACCGGACTATAGTCCGCTTTATTCCGGCGGCGTTACAGTGCAGTCATGAGCGAACGGCCGGGTGAGTTGCCCGTGTGCGCTCCGCAGGTGGTTCACCAAGAGCGGGGCGACGCGGCGCGCAACCGTGCCCTGTTACTCCAGGCTGCCCGAAACCTGGTCGCCAAGCGCGGTGCCGACGCCGTCACCATGGACGACATCGCCGCCGCCGCCGGAGTCGGCAAGGGCACGTTGTTCCGCCGCTTCGGCAGCCGAGCCGGCCTGATGATGGTGTTGCTCGACGAAGACGAACAAGCAAGTCAGCAAGCGTTTCTGTTCGGGCCGCCGCCCCTGGGCCCCGGCGCGCCGCCGACGGACCGGCTGGCGGCGTTCGGCCGCGAGCGGATCCGGTTCGCGCATGCTCACCGCGAACTGCTGTCGGCCGTCAACCGTGATCCGCAAAACCGTCACAACGCGCCGGCGATGGTGCAACGCACCCACGTGCGGGTCCTGCTGAAGGCTGCCGGGTCCACGGGCGACCTCGATGTCCAGACCGACGCGTTACTGGCGCTGCTGGACGTGGACTACATCGAGCATCAACTCGCCGAAGGCGGTCACACCCTGCAGACCCTCGGCGACGCTTGGGAAAGCTTGGCGCGCAAGCTTTGTGGGCGGTGACACCAGCATGGTCGCGCCGACGCCGAGCTGGGTCCTGCACGTCGACCTCGATCAGTTTCTGGCGTCGGTGGAATTGCGCCGCCACCCCGAACTGGAGGGGATGCCGGTCATCGTGGGCGGCAACGGCGACCCGACCGAACCGCGCAAAGTTGTCACCTGCGCCTCCTATGAGGCCCGGGAATTCGGAGTGCACGCCGGCATGCCGTTGCGGGCCGCCGCGCGCCGCTGCCCCGAGGCGACGTTTCTGCCGTCGGATGCGGCCGCCTACGACGCGGCGTCCGAACAGGTGATGGGGTTGTTGCGCGATTTGGGACACCCGGTCGAAGTATGGGGCTGGGACGAGGCGTATGTCGGGGTGGCGGCGGCCGACCCGACCGACGTGGCCGAAGAGATCCGGACGGTCATCGCGTCGGAAACCGGGCTGTCCTGCTCGGTCGGAATCAGCGACAACAAACAGCGCGCCAAGGTCGCGACCGGCTTCGCCAAACCGGCGGGCATCTTCGCGCTCACCGATGCGAACTGGATGGCCCTGATGGCGGACCGTCCGGTCGACGCGCTGTGGGGCGTTGGCCCCAAGACGGCGAAAAAGCTTGCAGCGCTGGGGATAACGACGGTGTGGGGGCTCGCGCACAGTGATGCCGAGCTGCTGACATCCGCGTTCGGCCCGCGCACCGGCCTGTGGCTGCTGCTGCTGGCCAAGGGCGGCGGTGACACCGGCGTCAGCGCCGAGCCGTGGATCCCGCGCTCCCGCAGCCACGTCGTCACCTTCCCGCGCGACCTCACCGATCGCGCCGAGATGGAGTCATCCATAACGCAATTGGCCGAACAGGCGTTGGCGGACGTGCTGGCGTCGGGCCGGATCGTGACCCGGGTAGCGGTCACCGTGCGAACCGCGACGTTCTACACCCGCACCAAAATCCGCAAGCTGGCCGCGCCGACCACCGATCGCGGCACCATCGTCGCCGCGGCGCTGCGCGTCCTCGGCCTATTCGAACTCGACCGCCCGGTCCGGCTACTCGGGGTGCGACTCGAATTGGTGATGCCGCGGTAGTGGAGCCGGGCCGGGCCGAAGTGCCCGCGTGAAGAACGCGTTCACCTGGCGCATCGCCAGGCTGTAGGGCCACCACGCCAGCCGTTTGAATGCGTAGAGCGCCCGAATGTCCTGCGACGTGTAGATCAGGTATCTATTTTTCGCCACTCCGGCCAGCATCTTTTCGGCCGCTGCTTCCGGCGACACGGCATGATCACCGAATCGCTCGATCCAGCGGCTCACCGTGGGGTCGTCACGGTCGACGCCGGCGATCTCGACCGTCTTGACCAGCGGCGTCTTCACCGCGCCCGGCACCACGACCGACACCCCGATGCGGTGCCGGGCCAGGTCGAAGCGCAGCACCTCAGACAGTCCGCGCAATCCGTATTTACTGGCGCTGTAGGCGGCATGCCATGGCAGCCCGACCAGCCCGGCCGCCGACGACACGTTGACCAAATGCCCACCGTTGCGGGCCGCCACCATCGGCGGGACGAACGTCTCGATGACGTGGATCGGACCCATCAGGTTGATCGCGATCACCTTGCTCCACTGCTCGTGCGTCAGCCGGTCGACGGTGCCCCAGGCCGACACTCCGGCGATGTTGAGCACGACGTCCATGCTCGGGTGGTCGCGATGGATGTCGGCGGCGAACGCCGCCACCTCGTCGTAGTTGGCGATGTCGAAGGCCCGATGCTCGGGCACCGGTGCGCCCAGCGCGCGGGCGTCGGCCACGGTGAGCTCGAGGCCACCCCGGTCACGGTCGGTCAGATAGAGTTCTGCGCCCCGTGCGGCCAACCGCAACGCGGTGGCGCGGCCGATGCCGCTGGCCGCCCCGGTGACCAGACACCGTTTGCCTGCGTAATATCCCTGCTGCCCCATTGCCGTGACGATACCGGCGATGACGGTCGCCCTAGGGACGCCCGCTCCAGAGCGCGTGCAGCCACAACCGCTCGAGCACGCGCACGCGGCGGTCGCGATCGCTGTCACGGCCGGCCAGGATGGGGTCGCCGGTCAGCATCAGCGCGGTGGTACCGGCGAGGGTGCGGATCAGTGTCGGCAGGTCGTCGCTGATCGGGCTCGCGGTCCCGGCTTCCATCTCGGCCTCGACGATAGAGACGATCTGACCCAGCACCACCTCGAATTGTTGATCCATCAGATTACGGATCTCGACGTCGGTGTTGCGGGCCTCGTTGCACGCGGTCATCACCGGGTCGTTGTGTGCGTACACGACGGCCGCGCTGCCGACCATGCGCTTGGCGAACTGCTCCGGCGACTCCCCGGGCTGGCGCGGGGCGAAATCCTGCGTGAGCTCCTCGAGTTCCTCAGCGGCCTCGGCCATCAGCTGGGCGAGTACGGCGTACTTGGAGTCGAAGTAGAAGTAGAAACCGGACCGGGCCACCCCGGCCCGCAAGCTGATGGTGCTGACCGACAGCTCCGCGAATGGCTTCTCCTGCAGGAGTTCCCGCACCGCATGCAGGATCGCTTGGCGTTGTTTGTCGCCGCGCCGTTGCCCGCCCGGCTCCGGGGTTGCGGCGTGGCTGTTCATTCCCTGACCTTGCACCACGCCGCTCAAAAAGCAAACTTGACAGCCGTCAAGTTTTTCCCGAAGGTTATTAGGCAGTGACGGCTGTCACCTCGGAGGGCACGCAAAGGAGCGTCTATGACCGCCACGATCAGCACCCCGCAATACCTGCTGGACCAGGCGCGGCGCCGGTTCACCCCGACGCTGAACACCATCCCGGGAATGGGTGCGGTCGAGAAGCGCCTACTCGCCCACGACTGGGAAACGAAAGTCCTGGCCGAACCGCCCGCCGGCAGCGGCCTGAAGCCCGTGGTGGGCGATGCCGGCCTCCCGATCCTTGGCCACATCATCGAGATGTTCCGGGGCGGGCCGGACTACTCGCTGTTCCTCTATCAAACGCGGGGCCCGCTGGTGTACCTCGACTCGCCGATCCTGCCGGCGGTCACCGCGCTGGGCCCGGACGCCACCCAGGCCGTGTTCTCCAACAAGAACAAGGACTTCTCGCAGAAGGGCTGGCACCCGGTGATCGGGCCGTTCTTCAACCGGGGCCTGATGATGCTGGACTTCGACGAGCACATGTACCACCGGCGCATCATGCAGGAGGCCTTCACCCGCACCCGTCTGACCGGCTACGTCGAGCACATCGATCGCGTGGCGAGCGACATCGTCGCCAACTGGCCGACGAACGACGCGCGGTTCCTGTTCCACCCCGCGATGAAGGAGCTCACGCTGGATGTCGCGTCCCTGGTGTTCATGGGACACGAGCCGGGCACCGACCACGACCTGGTCACCAAGGTCAACCAGGCGTTCACGATCACCACGCGCGCGGGTGGCGCGATCATCCGGCAGCCGATTCCGCCGTTCAAGTGGTGGCGCGGGCTGCGCGCCCGCAAGCTGCTCGAGGACTACTTCGTCGAGCGGGTCAAAGAGCGCCGCAACGCCACCGGCACCGACATGCTCACGGTGTTGTGCCACACCGAGGACGACGACGGCAACAGCTTCACCGACGAGGACATCGTCAACCACATGATCTTCTTGATGATGGCCGCCCATGACACGTCGACGTCGACGACCACCACGATGGTCTACAACATGGCGGCAAACCCGGAGTGGCAGGAGCGGGCGCGTGAGGAGTCGGCCCGGCTCGGCGACGGGCCGCTGGACATCGAGGCGCTGGAGAAGCTGGAAACGCTCGAACTGATCATGAACGAGTCGCTGCGCATGGTGACGCCGCTCCCGTTCAACATGCGGCAGGCCGTTCGCGACACCGAACTGCTCGGCCACTACATCCCAGCCGGGACCAACATCACCATCTGGCCCGGCATGAACCACCGGCTGCCCGAATTGTGGACCGACCCGGACAAATTCGACCCCGAACGCTTCGCCGAGCCGCGCTCGGAGCACAAGAAGCACCGGTACGCCTTCGCGCCGTTCGGCGGCGGAGCGCACAAGTGCATCGGCATGGTGTTCGGTCAGCTGGAGGTCAAGACCGTCGTGCACCGGCTGCTGCGCCGCTACCGGCTGGAGCTGGCCCGGCCGGGTTACCAGCCGCACTGGGACTACGGCGGCATGCCGATACCGATGGACGGCATGCCGATCGTGCTGCGCCCGCTCTGAGCGCTGTTTCTCTGCCCGGCGGCATCAACCGAGCAGCCGGTTGGCGCAGGCGATCACGGCGCGCAGCGCCGACTGCGTCGAATCGTCCGACCAGCCCATCGCCCACTCGTCGCGGGCGCCGTTGCTGCCGCGGACGAATGTGGCGGTGTGCCCGCCGGATCGCAGCTGATGAAACTTCAAGATTTCCAGCGGGATTCCGCACTCGTGCAGCATCGCGGTGAGAGCCGCGATCGGTCCGCCGGCGGCAGCGGTCGAGGTGCTGATGCGGTCGCCGACGGCGATCACGGCCCGGAAGTTGCGGGCCTGCGGCCCCGGCCGTCGGTCGGTGTCGGTGCACGCCCAGTTGCCTAGGCGGATCGGGCCGGCCGTGTGACCGTAGGTCGCGACGAAACGCTCCCAGGACATGGCGCCGGCCTGCTCCCGCAGACCGCGGGGCAGCGCGGCGCTGAACTGCTGGGCGAACCACACCGTGGCGAGGCACTGGCTGGCCGGGTTACTGGACGGATCGAGCCGCTCGGGAAAAGTCTGCTCGGGAAAGGTCATGGCGCCGGTCTTCTTCGGTCGAAAGGAGTGACCGATGGCAGTAGCTTCCGACCCACAGCGGGGGTCGGTCTAGGTCAGACCCCGCTGCGGGTGCTAGCTACTACGGCACGTTCAAGAAGACGCACGAGCGCCGACATTAGACGCCGTCGCCGGATAGCACAAATTCTTTTGCCGGCGTTACCGCAATCTCAATACGAAGGCTGCGATCGAGACCACCGCCAGCACGCCTGAGAACGCCAGGTTGATACGTGTGGGCAGCGCGGTGCTCGCGGCGTCTGCGCGCAGCGGCTCCATGCCGAGCCGGCCGATCCCATACGCTGCGGCCGAGCCGAGGAACAACAACCCCGGGCGGTCGGATGGCTCGTACAGCAGGAGTCCCACAGCGAGAATCGTGGCCGACCAAGCGGCTTCAAAGAGCTGTGTCGGATAGCGGCGCTTCCACTCGCCGCGGTCATCGGGCAGCCACATCCCAACGGGCCCACGGGCTTCCCGTCCCGAACAGCAACCGTTCATCAGGCAACCGATACGCGTAACGGCCATCCCGACCAGCAAGATGATGGCCGCACCGTCCCAAAATCGCCAGAACTCCAAACCAGTGAGGCGAAGCACCGGCCACGAAACCGCAAAGCTGAGAATCAAGCCGCCGTAGAGTCCCGCGCCGGTGTCTGCCACGCGAACAGTACCGGCACGGCCGGCAACAAATTTCGGATGACCGATGAGATACCAGACGCGGGAACCGATTAGGGCGGCTATCAGCAGGATCACAGCGGATGCCGTGAAACGCAGGTAGCCCAGCCCGGTC
This sequence comes from uncultured Actinomycetota bacterium, assembly GCA_963850895.1. Lineage (GTDB taxonomy): Bacteria > Actinomycetota > Actinomycetes > Mycobacteriales > Mycobacteriaceae > Mycobacterium. The sequence continues at coordinate 378,966 of CAWKNK010000029.1, forward strand.
TCATACCCTCCTAACGCCACCCCGACCGAAAAGCTCAGGTACAGCAATGCCGCGAAGCTTGGAATGCGAACTCGCCCAATTGAAAACAGATACCGTCGTCCCAGCCAGCGCGATGAACGCTTCGATTCCGGCGTGATCACGTCAACCCGATCGCAATCAGTCTCATTGAACGTCGGCCATGGCCCGATGCCCAGTACGTCGATTACAGGCCTCACGGTAGCGCAAAAGCCCAGTCATGCGGCAGCCCACACCGCCGGCTGCCAGCGCGAAACCGATGCGTTGGAACGACCGCCCGTCGACCGATCGGGCGTCGATTTGTAAAGTGTCGAGCCGCACTTCGGGCGGCGGATGACCGGACTTCGCCCTAGCGGCAAGGGCGCTCACGATCGAGTCGGCGCGTCCGCGCACTTTCGCCTTACGCGCCACGAAGTCGATGGTGCCGGAACGAGCCGGCGCGATTACCGGCCAGCGATCCGGGTCGGGGACCTGGTTTCGAACCTCGTTGATCAACCAGTGCAGTGGGCCGTCGCCGCCGTCGCTGACCAGATGGCTGGCCCGCGGCAGCAGCCGGGCCACGATCTCGCCGAAGTCGTCGAGGGACCGCGACTCGTGCACCTCACCCCATCGACCGACGATGCGGCGGAATCGAGCGCACCGATCATCTGTGCCGACCCGGTTCTTGCTCGCGAGCGGGTTAAGGACGATCCCCAGATACATGGCGGTAACCGTAGCCGCCGCGGCCCGGCGCGCCCGGAGCGTCGATTTATTGCACAAAAGTCTAAAACGAGAGCTGTGATGCAGATAACATCCGCTTGGGAGTGGCAGCCGCAAACCGCGGCCGCTTCACTCGCAGAGAAAGGCACCGCCGATGAACGCGAAGAGCAAGAAGACCTTGACAGTTGCCGCAGCGGCCGCGGGGCTGGTCGCCGTACTGCTCCCGACGGGATGCGCGTCAGAGAACCCGCGCCGGCGCCGGCCGCCCAGCCGGGATCACCCGACACCGTCTTGACGCCCACCGTCGAGTAGCCGAGCACGAGAGGTGACCCCGCCGGGAACCGTCACGTGCCGGACGGTCCCCGAAGGTGGTTACCTGCGCCTCATCCGATCGGCCCGGCCGACGGATCGAACCGCAGGTACGCCTGGATCGTCGTACCGCTGGCGGTGGTGTGAGTGCGCACCAAGTCCGAGATGGCATTGACCAAGTACAGGCCGCGGCTGGCGGGACCGCACGGCCCTGGGTCCATTCGGCCCACCAGCGGATCCTCGAAACATCCGGTGTCGCGCGCCTCGCACACCAAATAGTCGTCGTCGCGCCAGAAGGCGAGCTGGCAGGCGCCGTCGGTATACATCAAGCTGTTGCTGGCCAGCTCGGTGGCGACCAATTGCAGGTCCTCGATTCCGTCCTGGGACAACCCAACCCAGCCGGCGTAGTCAGTGGCGAAGGACCGCGCGGGGCTGAGGTCCGCCGACTTCCTGACCAGGTAAGTGACGGCCCCCGGATTGCCGGGCAGCGGCCGGTTGCAGCGCTGCAAAGCGGCATCGGGCGCGTAGTCGACGTTGCGGCGCAGCGCACCGTCGCTCCACAGCAGGGGATGCGTCGCGCGGGCGTCCGTCAGCACGTCGTCGCCGAGCCGGCTCCCGTCGTAGAGGCACAAACCGGTTACCTGGTAGCCGTCCATGGCCCCGTTGACCAGTGCCTCGTGCTCCACGCAGGCGACCAATTCTTCCTCGGTCCGGCCGGGCCAGGCGAGTTGACTGACGATCCGCACCCGTTGGTCGGGGTGGTCGTCGACGAAAGACCCTTCCATCGCCATGAGCCTGCTCGGATTGCGGGCGACCTCAGTGATGTCGACCATGCGCAGACCGGCCGGCGCCTCGCCGCCCGCGCGCAGCGCGTCATGCAGCAACGCCAACTTGTCGGACGGCACCGCGACGAGTACCGCCTCGTCCATCGCCAACCCGTCGCTGACAAAGCGCGTCACGAAGTCCAGATACTCCTGCTGGGATTGGTAGATCAGTGCCGAGTGAACGAAGCCGAGCTTTCCGATTTCGGTGCCCGCGGTCACTTCAGCACTCTCGCTTTCAATCACTAATGCCAACCCCCTGCTGGACCGGCCTTTCACTTCCTCCCTCCCCAGTACCCGCGACGGGCCTTCGCTATACCGCGCTACAGATCACATCTGCGAACTCGGTACTCGTTACAGCCACCAGGAGGCGGCGGCGTCCAGATGACGGCGAACGCGATAGCGGGCCAGGCTCTCGTCGCCCACCTCGATCGCGTCCACAATCCGCAGGTGAGCGCGGTGGACGGCCAGGACGTCCGCCCAGGTCGGCGGAGCCTGCCCGGTGCTCGACCAGTGCCGCCGGAACAACTCGACGATGATGCGCAGGAACAAGTCGAGCAGCGTGTTGCCGGCCAGCTGGGCCAGTCCGACGTGGAACCGGAACTCCTCCACCGCGGCGTCGGCAACATCGCCGGGCGTTTCCTCAACCTCGGACCGATGGGCGGCCAGGAAGGCGGCGACCCCGGATTCGCCGCGCCGCTTGACCACCTTGGCGACGTTGTCGATCTCGATGGCGTCCCGGACGCAACGTAAGTCTTCGCGGCTCGGGTCGCGGTACTGCAAGTACAAGGCGATGGTGTCGATGCTGGCCTGCGCCCGGGGCTTGGCGATGACGAGCCCCCCGCCGGGCCCGCGGCGCATGTGCGCAACCGAGTGATATTCGAGCAGCCGCACCGCTTCGCGGAACACCGCGCGGCTCACTCGGTAGCGATCCAGCAGGGCCGTCTCGGTGCCGAAGACCGAACCGACCTGCCAGCCGCCGGCCGCGATGTCGTCGCCGATCGTGGCGGCCAGCATCTCCGCCAGCTTGCCGCGGGGCACCTCGATGTTGAGCGGGCGCGGCTTGCGCCGTCGGCTCGCGTTGCCGGGGTGATGGTGCTGCAGCCAGGCGGTCACGGCCTCGACGTGTCGTTCGCTGAGCGTCTTGGCCCGCGCCGAGTCGCCGGAAGTGACGGCCGCGACGATCTCGGAGTGATCGATGTGCATCCGGTCGACCGCCTCGATGGCCTCGGTGGCCGTGTCCGTCCGCGACTGTAGAGCGTACCGGGTGGTGAGCCGCATCAGCACGTCGATAAACAGTTGCAGGACCGGGTTTTTCGATTGCTCCGCCAGGGCGATGTGGAACTCGTCCCGCGGCGTCGGTAACCCGGGCTTCCACTGCTCTTCACCCCGCAACACCGCCCGCAGCCGAGCGATGCCCGCTTCATCGATCCGTTCCGCGGCCAGCGAAGCCGCCAACGGTTCGAGCACCAGGCGCGCATTGAGCAGGTCGCCCAGGGTCGTGCCGAGGTATTCGAGATAGATGACCACGGCGCGGGTAGCGGGGCCGGCGTCAGGCTCGCAGATGATCAGCCCGCCGCCCGGCCCGCGGCGCATCCGGGCGACCTGATGGTGTTCGACGAGCCGGACGGCCTCGCGCAGCACCGAGCGACTCACCCCGAAGCGTTCTTGCAGAGCGTGTTCGGAGCCCAGCGATTCGCCGGTGGCCCAGCCGCGGCAGACGATCTCGGCCTCGAGGTCCCGCGCGATCTTGGAAGCCAGCTTGTTCTCGAGGCCGGTGCTCATGTCAGGCCCAACGATGTTTTCTCGCAAGCACTTTCAGCATGTGAGCAACATGCAGCCGGCGACGGGCCCGCCTCCCACGGACACGACGCCGACGTCCGGGCGCTGCGACACCTGCCGCTCCCCCGCCTCGCCGCGCAATTGCAGACAACCCTCGTGCAGCGCCCAGTAGCCGTGCATGCGCCCGGCCGACAGTTGGCCGCCGTAGGTGTTCAGCGGCAGTTCACCGTCGCGGGCGATCCGCGCGCCGCCTTCGACGTACGGCCCGGCCTCCCCGTCGCCGCAGATCCCCAGGGCTTCCAGCCACGCGATGGTGAGAAAGGTGAACCCGTCGTACAGCTCGGCGACCTTGAGATCCGACGGCTTCAGGTCCGTGCGCGACCACATCTGCGCCGCCGCATCCGACATCGCCATCTTCGGGTAGTCGTCACGGTGGAACCAGCCCCCGGCGCCGTCGGACCCGCCGATCGCCTCCACCGCCACCGCGCGGTGCGGGCAGTCACGCGCGTACTCGGCATGCGAGACCACCACCGCGATCGAGCCGTCGATCGGGACATCGCAGTCCAGCAGCCCGAACGGGGTGGACACCGGCCGCGCGCCCAGGTAGTCGGCCATCGTCATCGGGTCGCGGTACACGGCTCGCGGGTTCAACGCGGCGTTGCGTCGGCCGTTGAGGGCCACCCAGCCCAACTGCTGCTTGGTGGTCCCGTAGAGCTCCATGTGGCGCCGGCAGTTGAGCGCCAGCCAGTTCGCGGCGGAGTACGCGTTGGCCGCGACCAGGTCGTTGACGTCGTCCATCGCGCCGACGGCGGGACGTTCCGCGCCCTCCGGCGCCTCGAACATCCGCGCGAGCGGCGGCGCGGGCGCGTTCTCCTGCGGCTTCACCGGGACCGTGCCCCCGAGCATTTGGATGGTCCGGTACACCACCACATGGCGGGCGCGACGCTCGGCGACCGCGCGGCACGCCGACATCACCGGGCTGAGCAAGCCGCCGGTGCCGAAGCCGGACCCGCAATCCGCCGCCTCGATCCCCAGCTGGGCGTTGACGTCCTCGGCGGGGGTGTCGCCCAGCGTCGCGATGCCGTCGATGTCGGAGGCGACCAACCCGGCGTCCTCGATGGCGGCCCGCACCGCTTCCAGGGTCAGCTCCAGGCCCACGATGCCGGTGCGGCGGCCGATTCGGGATATGCCGATGCCGGACAGGATCGCGTCCTTCTCGAAAAGCGTCATGCACACCGCCCGTCAGACCACAGCCCCGCATCGAATCAATTGAGTGTACTGTATTCGTCGTGCCGGACGAGCCGCTGCTCATCGAATATTGCGACGATTGCGCCCGCTGGGTGCATCCGGCGGCCGGCGAGTGCCGCGCCTGCGGCGGCCCGCTGGTCGCGCGGCCGGTCTCCGGGCGCGGCACGGTGTTCACCTACACGGTCAACCACCACCCCTATAACCCGGAGATTCCCGTCCCGTACGTGATCGCCATCGTCGAACTCGCCGAACAACAAGGCCTCCGAGTGGCCGCCAATATCGTTGACTGCGAACCCGATTCGGTCAGGTGCGGCATGCCCGTCGCTATCCGACCGGAACGGGGCAGCAGCGGTGCTCCGTTGTTCGCACCCGCCTGACCGTCTATTTCGCCAGCAGACGCAAACTCGCACAAAATCTCCGATTTTGATGCGAGTTTGCGTCTGCTCGCGCCGGCGAGGGGAGCTAGTTGATCAGCGGGTCGCGCGGCATGCCGAGAATCCGCTCGGCGATCTGATTGCGGGTGACCTCCGAGGTGCCGCCGGCGATCGCCATGCCGCGGGCTCCCATCGCCAGCCGGCCCACCACCGCGCCGGGTCCGTCGGTCAGCGCGACCTCCGGGCCCGACAGCGCCGCCCAGATCGCGGCGCCGTCCACCATGTGCTCGGCCAGCTTCAGTTTGGTGATGTTGCCTTCGGGACCCGGCCCCGCTCCCTCGACACTGCGCGCGGCGCGGCGCAGGTTCAGCAGCCGCAGCGCGTGGTCGTCGGCGAGGAACGATCCGATCCGAATCGGCGCCCCGGCCAGCCGATCTGACTGCTGCTGAGCGAGCCGCACCAGGGTGGACGCCAAGCCCTCGTAGAACGATCCGCTGCCGCCGATGCTGACCCGCTCGTTGCCCAGCGTCGCGCGTGCGACCGTCCACCCCGAGTTGGGCGCCCCGACCACGTCCTCGTCGGGAACGAACACGTCGTTGAAGAACACCTCGTTGAATTCCGAGCCGCCGGTGATCTGCCGCAACGGCCGCACCTCGACGCCCGGGCCCTTCATGTCGATGATCACGGTGGTGATGCCGGCGTGCTTGGGGGCCTCCGGGTCGGTGCGCACAGTGGCCAGGCCGCGCGCGCAGTACTGCGCGCCGCTGGTCCAGACCTTCTGCCCGTTGATCTTCCAGCCGCCGTCCACCCGGGTGGCGCGGGTCTTGACGGACGCAGCGTCGGAGCCGGCCTCGGGTTCGGAGAACAGCTGGCACCAGATCTCTTCTTGGCGGAGCGCCTTCTCCACGAATCTTTCGATTTGCCAATCGGTTCCGTGCTGGATCAGGGTCAGGATCACCCATCCGGTGATCGAGTAGTCGGGCCGTTTGATGCCGGCCGCGCGGAACTCCTCCTCGATCACCAACTGCTCCACCGCGTCGGCGGCGCGGCCCCAGGGCTTGGGCCAGTGCGGCATGACGTAGCCCGTCTCGATCAGTTTGTCGCGTTGCGCCTCTTTGTCCAGGGGGGCGATCTCGGCGGCGTCGGCGTGGATCCGGGTGCGCAGTTCTTCGGCCTCGGGCGGGAGGTCCAGGCTGTTCTCCCGCTTGGCGCCGGCGGCCGTGCGCTCGAAGACATCCCGGGCAGGCGCGTCACCGCCGAACAGCGCCGCGATCACCAGCGCGCGGCGCAGATGCAGATGCGCGTCGTGCTCCCAAGTGAAACCGATGCCGCCGTGCACCTGAATGTTCAGCTCCGCGTTGCGCGCATAGGCGGGGAACGCCAGGGCGGCCGCCACCGCGGCCGCCAGCTGGAACTGGGTTTCGTCCTCTGATGAGTCCTCTGCTGCCGCGCGCGAGGCATCCCACACCGCGGCGACCCCCGACTCGGCGGCCACCAGCATGTTCGCGCAATGGTGCTTGACCGCTTGGAAAGTGGCGATGGTGCGCCCGAACTGCTGCCGCACCTTGGCATAGTCCACGGCGGCGTCCACGCAGTCCGTTGCGCCACCCACCGCCTCGGCGGCCAGCAACGTCCGCGCGCGGGCCAGCGCCGAATTCCGCGCGCCCACCAGGACGTCGTCTGCGCTGACGCTCACGTGGTCGAGCCGGACTCGTCCGGAGCGCCGGGTCGGGTCGAAGTTGTCCGGCACCTCGACCGACACGCCGGCGCGACCGCGCTCCAGCAGCAGCACATCCTCGCCCGCGGCGATCAGCAGCAGCTCGGCCAGCCCGGCACCCAGCACGATCCCGGCGTCGCCGTCGGCGACCCCGTCCTTGAGCTGCACCTGGCCGTCCAGACCGATTCCCGCGGTGACGGTCCCGTCGATCAACCCGGGCAGCAGCCGTGACTTCTGTTCGGCGGTACCGTTTTTGGCGATCGTTGCCGACGCGATGACGGTCGGCACGAACGGGCCCGGCGCTACGGCGCGGCCGAGTTCTTCGACCACCACCACGAGTTCGGGGAGGCCGAAGCCGGAACCACCGTGCTCTTCCTCGACGTGCAGGCCCAGCCACCCCAGCTCGACCAGGTTCTGCCAGAACGGCGGTCGGGATTCCTCGGCGGCATCGAGCAGGGAGCGCGCCGCCCAGCGGGCCTTCTGCGAGGTCAGGAACGCGCGAGCGACTTCGGCGAGTTCGCGGTGGTCGTCGGTCAGTGCGATACCCATGAGGGGCCCTCCTCGCTACCGGCTGGGTGCCGGCCCCGCTTCGAGGGGAAGCGGGGCGGCTGCCTAAAGAGTGTACTTAATGCGAGGAGGGCGACCCGCGGGGGTGGCTACTTGGGCGCGAACCGCTGCCCGGCGTCCAGGCGCAGGCACTGGCCGTTGAGCATCGGGTTGTCCACGATCGCCGCCACCAGCTTGGCGTACTCCTCGGGCCGGCCGAGCCGCTTGGGGAACGCTGCGTCCTTGGTCAGCGCCGAAGCAAACTCGTCGGGAATGCCCTTGGTCAACCCTGTGGCAAAGAGGCTCGGGGCTATCGCGAGCACCCGGATTCCCAGCGACCCCAGGTCACGCGCCATGGTCAGACACATGCCGGCGATGCCCGCCTTGGCCGCCGTGTAGGCGACCTGCCCGATCTGGCCTTCGAAGGCCGCGATGGACGCGGTGTTGATGATGACGCCGCGCTCCTCGTCCTCAGGCTCGTTCTTGGCCATGTGCGCGGCGGCGAGCCGGCTGATGTTGAAGGAGGCGATGAGGTTGAGATCCACCACGGATTGGAAGGATTCGAGGTCATGGGGACCGTTCTTGGTCATCGTCCGCTTGGCAATGCCGCCGCCGGCGGTCGTCACGATGACGTGCAGCCCGCCGAGTTCGTCGACCGCGGCTTGCAGCGTCTCCTCGGTGCCCTTGAAGTCGGTGACGTCAACGGGATAGAACTTGCCCCCGATGCTCTCGGCGACCTCCTTGCCGTCGGAGCCCTCGCGGTCGAGCACCGCGACCTGCGCGCCACGCTCGTGCAGCAGTTCCGCGGAGGCGCGCCCCATCCCCGACGCGCCGCCGATGACGACGACCTTCTTCCCGCTGATCTCCATCCGGACCTCCCTTTTTGGCTTGTCAGAATTCCCGATATTTGTAACGTTGCCTAGGTACGCTAGCGCGTCCGTCCCCACGGGTTGTCGGCGAGCCATGCCAAGCTGATTTCGTGCTCCTTCTCGACGTCGCGACGACCTCACTTGACGTGGGCGGCACGTCGTCTCGGCTGAGCAAGGTCGCCCACATCGCCGACCTGTTGCGCCGCGCCGCGGCAGACCCCGACGGTGTCGCGATCGTGGTGTCCTGGCTCTCGGGTGAGCTGCGCCAGCGCCAGATCGGAGTCGGCTGGGCATCGTTGCGGTCGCGCCCGCCGCCGGGGTCGCATCCGACGTTGACCGTCTCCGGGGTCGACGCCAGCTTCTCTGAGATAGGGGCGGTGTCGGGCAAGGGGTCGCAGGCGCGGCGCGCCGGCCTGGTGGCGGGCTTGTTCGCCGCGGCGACCGACACCGAGCAGGCCTTCCTGGTGCGGTTGCTCGGCGGGGAGCTTCGCCAGGGGGCGCTGGCCGGAATCATGGCCGACGCCGTGGCCAAGGCCGCCGGAATCCCCGTCGCGTCGGTACAACGCGCCGCGATGCTGGGCGGGGACTTGCCGGCCGTGGCGGCCGCCGCCTTGGGCGGCGGGGCCGGGGCACTGGACGCGTTCGCCCTGCGGGTCGGTCGGCCGGTCGGCCCGATGCTGGCGCAGACCGCGACCGGAGTGGCCGATGCGCTGGAACGCCACGGCGGCGCAACGATTTTCGAGGCGAAGCTGGACGGCGCCCGGGTGCAGGTTCACCGGACCGGAGACGAGGTCACCGTCTACACCCGAAGCCTCGACGACGTCACCGCGCGGCTGCCCGAGGTGGTGGAGGCGACGCTGGCCCTGCCGGTGCGCGACCTCATCGCCGACGGTGAGGCGATCGCGCTGCGGCCCGACAACCGGCCGCACCGCTTCCAGGTCACCGCGTCGCGGTTCGGCCGATCGGTCGATGTGGGTGCGGCCCTTGCGGCGCAACCACTTTCGGTGTTCTTCTTCGACATCCTGCACCGCGACGGCGTCGACCTGCTCGACGCTCCCACCGCCGAGCGGCTGGCCGCCCTGGACGCGCTGGTGCCGGCCGCGCTGCGCGTCGATCGGCTGCTCACCTCGGACGCCGCCGAGGCGGCCGGCTTCCTGGACGCGACGCTGGCCGCCGGCCACGAAGGCGTGCTGGCCAAGGCGCCGGACGCGCCGTACCAGGCGGGCCGCCGCGGAGCGGGCTGGCTGAAGGTCAAGCCGGTGCACACGCTGGACCTGGTGGTGCTCGCGGTGGAGTGGGGATCGGGGCGCCGAAGCGGCAAGCTCTCCAACATCCACCTAGGGGCGCGCGACCCCGCCACCGGCGAATTCGTCATGGTGGGAAAGACTTTCAAGGGCATGACGGACGCCATGCTGGACTGGCAGACCGCGCGGTTCAGCGAACTCGCCGTCAGCGGGACGAACGGTTATGTCGTGCGGGTGCGGCCCGAGCAGGTGGTCGAGGTGGCGTTGGACGGCGTGCAGAAGTCGTCGCGCTACCCCGGCGGTGTGGCGCTGCGGTTCGCCCGGGTGGTGCGCTACCGCGACGACAAAGGACCGGCCGAGGCCGACACCATCGACACCGTGCGGGCGCTCTATTAGGACACGCGGAGTTCGTTTCCCGCGCGTAGGGTTTCGGCCGTGGCAGTGAAAGAACACGACGAAGACGTCAGCTACATCCACACCAGCGAAGAGCTGCCGCCCGTCGCGATCGTCGACCGCTCCCCCATCACCGTCCGGCACAAGATCGTGTTCGCGACCGTCGCCGTGATCGGTGCCGTCGCGTGGGCGATCATCGCGTTCGCACGCGGCGAGACGGTGAACGCGGTCTGGTTCGTGGTCGCGGCGATCTGCACGTACGTCATCGGCTTCCGGTTCTACGCCCGGCTGATCGAGATGAAGATCGTCCGCCCGCGCGACGATCACGCCACCCCGGCCGAAGTGTTCGAGGACGGCACCGACTATGTGCCCACCGACCGGCGGGTCCTGTTCGGTCATCATTTCGCCGCCATCGCCGGAGCCGGACCACTCGTCGGTCCGGTGCTGGCCACCCAGATGGGCTATCTGCCCTGCAGCATCTGGATCGTCATCGGCGCGGTGTTCGCCGGCGCGGTGCAGGATTACCTGGTTTTGTGGATCTCCACCCGGCGGCGGGGACGTTCCCTGGGCCAGATGGCCCGCGACGAACTCGGCGCCACCGGCGGCGCGGCCGCCCTCGTCGGTGCGTTCGTCATCATGGTGATCATCATCGCGGTGCTGGCGCTCGTGGTGGTGCGTGGCCTGGCCCAGAGCCCGTGGGGCGTGTTCTCCATCGCCATGACCATTCCCATCGCCCTTTTCATGGGTTGCTACCTGCGGTTCCTGCGTCCCGGGCGGGTGGCGGAGGTGTCGCTCATAGGCTTCGCGCTCCTGCTGCTGGCCGTGGCCTCCGGCAACTGGGTCAGCGAAACATCCTGGGGCGCAACGTGGTTGAACATCTCGCCGGTAACGGTGTCCTGGCTGATCATCGGCTACGGTTTCGTGGCGTCGGTGCTGCCGGTGTGGTTGCTGCTCGCCCCGCGCGACTACCTCTCCACGTTCATGAAGGTCGGGGCCATCGCCCTACTCGCGGTCGGCATCTGCCTGGCCCGGCCGCTCATGCAGGCGCCCGCGATCTCGCGGTTCGCCGCCAGCGGCGACGGGCCGGTGTTCCCCGGCTCGCTGTTCCCGTTCCTGTTCATCACCATCGCGTGCGGTGCGCTGTCCGGATTCCACGCGCTGATCTCGTCGGGAACGACGCCCAAGCTGCTGGAGAAGGAAAGCCAGATGCGGCTGATCGGCTACGGCGGCATGCTCACCGAATCGTTCGTCGCCGTCATGGCCCTGATCAGTGCATCGATCCTCGACCAGCACCTGTACTTCACCCTCAACGCCCCGGCCGCCCAGACCGGCGGCACCGCGGCCACCGCCGCGGACTACGTCAATCGGCTCGGCCTGTCGGGGACCCCGGCGACCGCGGACCAGCTCACCCAGGCCGCAGCCGGCGTGGGTGAAAAGTCGATCGTGTCGCGCACCGGCGGAGCGCCCACGCTGGCGTTCGGTATGTCGGAGGTGTTGCAACGGGTCTTCGGCGGGGCGGGTCTCAAGGCGTTCTGGTATCACTTCGCGATCATGTTCGAGGCGCTGTTCATCCTGACCGCCGTCGACGCGGGCACCCGGGTCGCGCGTTTCATGCTGTCCGACGCGCTGGGCAACCTCGGTGGTCCGCTGGCCAAGCTGCGCAACCCGAGCTGGCGCCCGGGCGTCTGGCTCTGCAGCCTGGCCGTGGCCGCGGCCTGGGGCAGCATCCTGCTGATGGGCGTGACGGATCCGCTGGGTGGGATCAACACCCTGTTTCCGCTGTTCGGTATCGCCAACCAGTTGCTCGCGGCCGTCGCGCTGACCGTCATCACCGTGATCGTCATCAAGAAGGGCCTGCTGAAGTGGGCGTGGATTCCAGGGATTCCGCTGCTCTGGGATCTGGCGGTCACACTCACCGCGTCGTGGCAGAAGATCTTCTCGGCGGATCCCAATGTCGGCTACTGGACCCAACACCATCAGTACTCGGCGGCCAGACACGCGGGAAAGACGGCGTTCGGCTCGGCCAAGAACGTCCACCAAATCGACGACGTCATCCGGAACACCTTCATTCAGGGCACCCTGTCGGTTGTCTTCGCAATGGTCGTCGTGATCGTGTTGATCGTGGGAATCATGGTGGCTTACAGCGCTATTCGCGGCGGCGGCCGTCCCCTGACCGAGGATGAGCCGATACCGTCGAAGTTCTTCGCGCCGTCGGGTCTTGTCCCCACGGCCAGCGAACGCGCGGTGCAGAGGCAGTGGGATGCAGCCAGAACGGTTGCCGCCAACAAGGATTGAACTAAACCGGATCGAACCCGGAGATCAGCCACCGCCCGCCGACCTTGTCCAGCGTGACTCTGACACTTGATGTCGTGTACGCCGGCGCATCGGTGCCGACGATCGTCGTCTGGTTGACGAACAGCAGAACCACCCCGTGGCTGGGTCCCGCCGACACCGACGCCGCGGACTGGACGGTCGCCACCGCGGAGATGTGCTTCTGCTTCGCACCGGGGATCACCACGTCGCGGGTCAGCGACGTGTAGGCGTCTTTGAACTCGCCGGCCAGGTGCTCGCGCGCGGCGCCCAGGTCGCGCTCGACCGTATCGGGCCGGTACGTCAGCAGGGCGACCGTGGCATCCCGCGCCGCCTGCGTTGCCTCGATGCGGCCTCGGTCGGCGTCGGCGACCGACGAGCCCTGCCACTTGAGGAAGCCGGCCACCGATGCCAGCAACAACGCCAGGCCGGGTAGCACGCCGTAGGCCAGCACTCGCGACCAGTCGAGGCGGCGCACGTGCCGGGGCGTGGCTTCCTCGGGCCGGTCTTCGCTCGGCTCGACGGTCTCCTCGACTTGCGGTCGGCTTGTCATGGCACGAACTCGACGTTCGACACCTTCGCCACGCCGCCGACCTTCTGCACGGAGAGCCGCATCCGCCAAGCGTGCGGCTCCTGTTGGGCCGCAGTTGCATTCGACGTGTGGACGGTGACCGCGACCAGAACCTCCGCCCGGTCACCGGACTGGGATTCGATGCCCGCTTCCGTCACGGTGCCAACGGACTTCGACTGAGTCCGCAACAACACTTCGATGAACGGCTGCGAACGTTTGGAGAAGTTGTCGTACAGCTGGCCGGTCGCCCCGTTCAGGATGCGCTGCACGTCGGCGGCGGCTTCACGGAAGTCGACCGTGGTGAGGTTCAGCGCGCCTTGGCGACCGGCCTGCAGGAAAAGCGCCCGCTGCTCTTGCGCTTGATGCGCTCGGTGCGCGCGCAGCCCGACCCACCCGACCAGGCCGGTCAGCGCCAGCACGATCACCAGTGAGATGACCAGCGTCCGGCAAACGGAAATGCGGCCCCCGGGCGGCGCGTCTTCGGTCACATCGCCGTCGGGTTCGGCTGTGGCACCGGTTATTTCGGCGGTAGCAGCATCGTCTGCCACGTGCGCTCCTTTCCACCGGGGGTGGCCAGGTCGGATTGCGTGTACACATGCCCGTCCGGGCCGATGTAGGTGCCGGTGGCCGGGTCGTACTCGGCAGCCGCTATCGGCAGCGGGGCGGGGGCCGGCGCGGTTGCCGCCGGCGCCGACGGCACGCTCGGCTGCGGGACGGGCTGACCCGACAGCGTGGCGTTCGGGTCGCCCTTCCAGTTGTAACCATCGTTGAGCGGAATGTAGCTTTCGTCGCCGTCACACATCTGCGCCGTCGGCGCGCGCTTTCCGGGCCGGCCCACGCACGGGGTGTTGCGGACGCCGCGGACGTTTTCCGCGGAGTCTTGCGGCACCCGGCAATACAGGTCGCCCGCGGGCCGGTCCGGGTAGTCCTCCCACGACGGCACCCGCTGCTGCTGGGCCGGCAGAAAGCCGGTGAGACACGGCGGCGGCAGGTTCAGTCGCAGGTTGAAGCTCAGGAAGGCGCCCTTGTAGCCCTGCTTGGTGTTCCTGTTCGGGACATTGATCGCCTGAATCGTGGCCACCGCCTGGGGAAGTAGGACCAGCAGCTGCTCGAGGCCCGCGTGATAGGTCAGCGCCACCTGCCCGACGCCGATCAGGTTGGCGAGCAGGACCGGCAGCGTCGGATTCAGCCGGTCCAGGAGCTGACGTGCCTCGCCGACGGCGGGCCCCCCTTGCTCCAGCACGGCCCGGACGGCGGTGTCGTTTTTCTGCAGCCCACGGGTGACGTCGGCCAGGTGCGCGGCCCACGCCCGTACCGCATCGGGCGTATCGGTCTGCGTGTCCAGCACCGGCTTCGATCGGTCGATCAGCGTGAGCAGCGAATCCAGGTTCTTGCGTGCGTCGTTGGACAACGAGCTGGCGCCGGCCAAGAGCCTGGAGATGTCCGGCCCGAGCCCCCCGACGGCGGTGGAGGCCTCGTCGACGACGGTCTTGAGATCCTCACGCGGGACCGACTCCAGGCCCCGGTTCGCCGCGTCCAACATCGTGTCCAAGTCGGGCGGCACCGACACTCGATCCGCGCGTATCACGTCGCCGTCCCGCAGCGGCGGGGAATCCCTGCGTGGCAGCAGGGCAACGTACTGCTCTCCCACCGCCGACTGACTGTGCACCTGCGCATCAAGATCCGACGGGATGTCGATCCCCGATTTCAGCGAGAGCACCGCCGCGACGCCGGTGTCGGTGAGACGCACGCTGTCGACCCGACCGACTTCGGTTCCGCGATAAGTGACATTGCCGCTGGGATACAGACCGGCCGCCTGCGGCAGCTCGACGGTGACCCGATAGCGTCCGACGCCGAACATGGCCGGAAGCTGGATGTAGCCGAACACCATCACCGCGCCGCCGACCAGCGCGACGATCACGAAGATCGCCAACTGGATGAGGACTCGTCTGGATAACGGCGGCACGTCAGCGCCCCTGATCCCAGTGATACGGCGCGACAAGCGGATTGCCGGCGGTGTACGGACTGGGCATCTGGCCGATCGTGCGTCCCCACTGCAGTTCCAGCTCCGTCAGATTGCCCTCGAACCGGGTGCCGGTGAGGAACGACGCGTCCAGCCGGCTCAGCGTCAAGTCGATGATGGCGGTCAGGTTGGCGTAGTCCCCGCGGGCCCACTTGCTGATGGTCTCCTTCGGGAACGGATAGGTGGCGAGCAGGCTCAACGCGCGGGTCATGGCGGGACCGGCGTTGGCCAGCGACTCCAGCACCGGCGCCAGGTCCTTCAGCTCCTTGACCAGAGTGTCTTTGGTCTGGCGTGCCGAATCGGCAACCAGCGCACTGAATTTGCCGAACTGATCGAGCGCCTCCACCAGCGTCTGCCGCTCGTCGGCCAACGTGCGAAGCGCGGCCGGGATGGTCGTCAGCGCCCTGTCCATCACCGGCTTCTGATCCGCGAACTGACCGACCAGGTTGTTGAGGCTCTCGGCAGCGGCGATGATGTCATCGGTCTGCTCGGCGACGCGGCCGGTGAAGGTGTCAAGCTGCGCTAACAGGCTGCGAAGGTCATCGGCACGCCCGGCCAGTGCGGTGCTCAGCGACTGGGTGATGTCTTGAATCTGCCCGATGCCACCGCCGTTGAGCAGCAAAGAGATAGCGGCGAGCGTCTGTTCGGTCGACGGGTAGCTGCCGGCCGATGACAGGGGAATCAGCGATCCGTCCTTCAACTTGCCCTGCGGCGGGACGCCGCTGGGCGGGGCCAGCTCGACATGGAGCGAACCCAGCAGGCTGGTCTGGCCGATCGTCGCGGTCGCGTTGGACGGCAGGTCGACATCGCCGTCGAGCCGGATCGTCAGCAGCGCATGCCAGCCCTGCCGCTCGATCCTTGTGACGTTGCCGACGGTGACGTCGCCGACCTGCACGCGCGAGTTCTGTTCCAGGGTGCCCACGTCAGGCAGTTGCGCCTGAATCGTGAATGCCCCGGCGCCGCGTCCGGCGGTTCCCGGCAGCGCAACCGAGTTCAGACCGCGCCAACCACAGCCCGCCGGCGCGACCATTGCCAGGGCCGCCAGCAAGCCCACCACGGCGCGACGCAGGCGCCCGCCCGTCACGATCCACCCTCGGTGGGCAACATCAACCCGCGCAGGCCGTCGGCGGGATTGGTTGGGTGCACCTGGGCCGGCACGGGCGGAAGCCCAGGCGCCGCTGGCACATTCGCCGGTGGCGGGACGTAGTCCGGCCGCAGCCAGTCCTCGCTGTAGGTCACCTCGTTCGGGCGCGCCACGGCACCGACCACCAGGTTCTCCCCCAGTGGCGGGAAGTTGTACTGACGGTTCTTGAGGATCGGCGCCAGGTATTGAACGCACAGCTTGGCCGACTGGTCCCAGCCCAGGCGCGACGCCGCCTGTATCGCCCCACACAGGAAGGCGACGGGATTGGCGAAGTTCGCGAACGCCGGAGCACCGCTCAGTGTGCCCTGCGCCGGCTGGTAGATGTTCATGAAGTTCTGCAGCTCGGTGGGCGCGATGTGCAGCGCCTGCTTGATGTCGTCGAGACTTTTGTTCAGCTCCGTCGACACCGACGCAAGCCTGTCGGACGTCGTCCCCAGCGACCCCCGGTTGTCGGCCACGAAGCTTCGTACGTCGCCGACGACGTCGGCCAGCGCGGTGACCGCGTTGGCGACCTCGTTCGGATCGTTGGTCAGCAGGCCGGTCACCGAGGCCAGGTTCTGGTTCAGCTGTCGCATCAGATCGCCGCTGGTCTGCAGTGCCGAAACGAGAATCGACAGGTTCCTCACGGTGCTGAACAGATCGTTGCTGTGGTCGCCGAGCGCCGAAACCGCCTGGGACAGCTTCACGATGGCGTCCCGGATGGTGACTCCCTGGCCGCGCAGGTTATTCGCGGCGGTGGTCACGAGCGATCCGAGGGGGCTGAGGCCGCCGTGGGTGGGCTGCAGCATCTGGGTCAGCTTTTCCAGGTCCTGACGCAGGTCGTCCCACTCCACCGGGACCGCCGTACGTGCCAATGGGATAACGGCACCGCTCTGCAGCTGCGGTCCCCCGGTGTAGGCGGGAGTCAGCTGAATCGCCCGCGAGGTAACCAGCGACGGCGACAGGATCACGGCCTTTGCGTCGGCGGGCACTTGGTATTTGGCCTCGTAGGAGAAGGTGATCTTGACGCGCTCGGGTTGCGGCTCGATCTTGTTGATGTGGCCGACGGCCACCCCCAGGATGCGCACCTCGTCGCCGACGAAGATGCCGTTGCTGTTGGTGAAATAGGCGACCACCGTCGTCCTGCGGTTCGCGGCGGACGAGTGCCAGACCGCCGCGGCGCCGGCAAGAAGGCTCAGCACCAGCACGGCGGCCAGACCGATTCTGGCTTTGTGGCGGTTCATCTTTCGCCGACTTTCGGCGGCGACGGCGGTTCGCCGGGTGCCGGCACGTACACCGGCGACGGCGAAGGCGGCGCCGGGGGTGGCGCCGTCTGCCCCGGGGCGAGCGGTGGTGGCCCCGGCGGCGGTCCGCCCGGCGGCGGCGCGGGGGGCGGCTCACGGTAGGGGTAGCGGGGGTCACCCGGCTTGCCGGTGATCGCGTCCGGGAGGTTCAGCCTCGGCTCGCCGCCCTGACCGGTGCGCGGGAACGGTACCGGCAGGGCCGGTGTTCCCGGCTGACCGACCTGCGGATCGGTGAGTTGTGACGGCAGCAGCACATTCGGGTCCAGGCCGAGATCGGAGAACGCGGCGTCGACGAAGGGCTGGATGAACTGACCGGGGATCAGGTTGGCGATGTAGAAGTTGAACCAGGGACCCGTGGACATCGATTCGCCGAGCGACAGCGCGTAGTCGTCGAACTTCTTGATCGCTTGTCGCACTCGGTCTTTGCGGTTGTCCACGATCGCCAAGACCTCGTTGAGCTTGTCCAGTGCCGGCTTGAGGGTCAGCCGGTTGTCGGCGATGAAACCCTTGATCTGCCGGCTCACCGCCGCGATGTTGCCGGAGATCTGGTCCAGCGCGCGGCTCTGGCTCTGCAATTCCACGAGCAGCGCGTTGCTGTCGGCGACCAGACGGGCTATCTGGTCACTGCGCTCCGACAACACGGTGGTCGCTTTGTTGGCGTTGGCCAAGAGATTTCGCAATTGCGCGTCCCGGTCACTTAGTGTCTGTGAGAACCGCGCAACGCCGGCCACCGCGATCTTCAGGTCGGCCGGGGTGTCGGAGAAGGTGTCCGCCAGCACCGCCAGTGATTCGGACAACCGGTTGGTGTCCATCCCGCTGATGGCGGCGCCGAGGTCACCGAGCGCGTCGGGCAGCTGGTAGGGCGCATGAGTGTGCTCGAGCGGGATCGGCCCGGACAGCCTGCCGTCGCCGCGGGTGGTGATCTCCAGGATCTTGGCGCCCAGCAGGCTCTTCGTCTTGATCGACGCCTCGGTGCGATCTCCGAGCCGGATGTGCTTGTCCACCTCGAACGTGACAAGCACCCGCGGGCCGTCCAGCGCGATGCTGTCCACCGTGCCCGCTTTGAAGCCCGAAACCTGCACGGCGGCACCCGTTAACAGCCCGCCCGCTTCGGCGAAGTATGCCGAGTATTCCCTGCCCGATTTGAAGAAGGGCAGCTTGCTGTAGGTCAGCGACGCCGCCACCACACCGCCGACCACCACGACACCGATCGCGCCGACGACGAGGGGATTACGTTCGGAGAAGTACTTCATCGCGGCGTGCACCTCCCCGAGGGCTGGCCGATCACTTTGACGTAAACCGGTTGCCCGCCTTTGCCGTTCACCTTGAAGAGCAATTCGCACAGATAGAAGCTGAAGAAGTCCCCATAGAGGCCCTGCCGGTTCAGCATCTGATAGGCGTCCGGCAAGGTGTTGAGGAAGTCGTCGAAGTAGCCGCGATCGGCCAGGATGAGGCCACCCGCCCGGTCGCCCTCGTTGAGGATCTTCGCCAGGGGCGCGCGGCCTTTCGCGAGCAGATCGGCGATCGAACCGGCTGCGGCATTGGCGTAGGCGATCCCGTTGCTGATGTCCCGCTTGCGGTCAGCCAGCGTGGAAAGCAATTGGGACAGCGAATCGACGGTCTTTGCGAACTGAGTGCTTTGGTCTCCGAGCGAGCCCAGCACGGTGTTGAGGTTGACGATGACCTGCCCGATGAGGTGATCCCGGTCCGCCAGCGTGTTCGTCAGCGCTGCGGTGCGCGCCAAGACGGAGCCGATCGTGGCGCCCTCGCCCTGGAAAGCCTTGATCAACTCGCTGGACAAAGTGTTGATCTGGTTGGGATCCAACGCACGGAACAACGGCCGGAACCCGCCGATCAGCGCGTCCAGATCCAGCGCCGGCGACGTCCGTGACAGAGGGATGGTGTCGCCGGGCCTGAGTTGCCTGGTGCCACCGGGGCCGTCTTGCAGCGCCAGGTAGCGGCCGCCGATCAGGTTCTGGTAGCGGATGATCGCCTTGCTGCCCTCGGTCAACACCACCGTGTTGTCGGCGCTGAAGTCGACCACCGCGGTGCCGTCGTCCTGGATCGAGATCTTGCTGATCTTGCCGACCTCGACGCCCGCGATGCGGACGAAGTTGCCGGCCTCGAGCCCGGACACGTTGCTGAACCGCGCCTTATACGGTAGTTCGTTGCCGAACCGCAGCTGGGCGAAGATCGCCAACATGGCAACCAGTCCCAGGGTGCACACGACCATGAAGACGGCCAGGCGCCAGATGGCGCCCGGCAGGTTCTCTCTCATGGTGGCTCCTCGTCGCGTACGTGAGTCGGCTGTTCGTCAGGGCGGTGGCGGTGCGGGGGTGGGCTGCAGCTGTGCGGGGGCCGGGATCACGGCCGGCTCGGATCCCGGTGGCGGGGAACCGGGTTCGGGCGGCGCGCCCGGCGGTGGCGCCGGCGGCAGACCCGGGTACAGCGGTGTCCCGTCCGGGGCGTATTGCGGCGCGCCGTACGGCGGCGCCCCCGGGTACGGGATCGGCCCGGGCGCGGGGCCGCCCGGGTAGCGGATGCTGGGCGGTTCGGGAATCCCCCGGGTGACGGGCAGGTAGTCGGCGTATCCCGGGAACGCGATTCCAGGGTTGGGCCGGACATCCAGGCCGGTTCCCCAGCCGGTATTCGTAATCAATTGGCGCAGTGGCCAGTTGGCGGCGACGTCCGGCAGTGATCCGCAGCCCGGCTTACCGCCGGGCCCGCCCTTGGCGCCGACGATCGGAAGGTTTTGCGGGTACCGGTATTGGTCCGCACCGAACAAAGGCGTGCTGTCGATGATCAGCGAGTAGCCGTTGGCGCCGCCCATCGCGTCCCGGTACCCGGTATCCAGGGCCGTATTGGCGCCGACCAGCATGCAGGTCAGTTCCGGGTTGTATTTCATCAGCAGGCTGGTCGTCGGATCGAGCAGATTCACCGCCCTGATGAGGTTGTCCTTACTGGGGCCGACGAGGCTAATGCCGCTGCGAGAGAGGCCGACGACGCCGGAGAGCAGTGAGTCCAGCGCAGACGAGTAGTTGGTGATGTGCCGCTGGTGACGCTGGCCGCATCGAGCACCCGCAGAATGTCTTGGGCGGCAGCGCCATAGGTGTCGCTGGACCCCTTGGCCGCCCGGATGTCCGCCCGGACGGTTTCGGCGCGCGGATTGATGGCGCGCAGCACCTCGTTGGTGTCGGTGATGCTCTGGCCGATGGCTGCTCCCTGCCCGCGCAGGCCCTCGGCCAGCGCGGACAGCACGCCCTGAAGCTTGGCCGGGTCGATCTGGTTCAGCACGTTGACGAGGTTGGCGAACATGGTGTTGATCTCGGTGCCGACGTTTTCGACCCTGATCACCGCCCCGGCCGCCAGGCGCTTCGGGCTGGGCTGACTAGGGTAGACGAGGTCGACGTATTTGGCACTGAAGAACGTAGTGGCCCTTATCCGAGCCTGCACGTTCGCCGGAATGTATCTGACCTGATTCGGGTAGAGGTCCAGCTTGAGGCTCACCTCGTTCTTGCCGTTGGCGATCTGTGCGACGCGGCCCACCTGCACTCCACGCATCTTGACCTTGCCGCCGCGGTCCATCACCAGGCCGGCCCGGTCGGATATCACCGTCACCGATACATACGACTTGAACGACCCGGAGAAGAAGGCGGACGTCAGCGCGATGGTGCCGATGCTGGCGACGACTAGGACGAGCGTCCACCACGCGGGATGCAGGCCTTCCGAGCGCGTTTCCGACATACCCCTACCCCGAAAGATTGAAGTGGCCGGACTGGCCGTGCACGGAAAGCGAGATGGCCAACACGATGAGCGTCAACACGATGAGAGAAGTGCGGACCGAATGACCCACGGCCCGGCCGACGCCGGCGGGCCCGCCCGAGGCGTTGTAGCCGTAATAGGTGTGCACGAGCATGATGGCGATCGCCGCGATGATCACCGTGACGAACGACCAGAGCAGGTCGGTCGAGTTGAGGAATGTGCGGAAATAGTGGTCGTAGACCCCGGTGGACTGGCCATAGATCCCCGTCGTGCCGAACCGGGCCGCCTGGAAAGCACACACCACCGCCACGCAATACAGCGGGATGACCACGACAACCCCGCGACCACCCGGGTGGAGACCAGGTAAGGCGACGGACCGGACCGCCATCACCTCGAGCGCATCGATCTCGTCGGCGATCCGCATCGCGCCCAATTGCGCGGTGGCGCCCGCGCCGATGGTCGCGGCCAGGCCGACTCCGGCGACCGCCGGCGAAATGATGCGTACGTTGACGTAGGCGGAGATGAAGCCCGTCATCGCCTCAACGCCAATGCCGGACAGCTGGTTATAGCCCTGTACCGCGATGACCGCGCCGGTCGACAGGGTCAGGAAACCGACGATCACCACCGTGCCGCCGATCACCGCCAGCGCGCCGGTGCCCAGGCTCATCTGGGCGACCAGTCGGATGATCTCCTTCCCGTAACGAACGAAGGCCGTCCGCATCTCGGTGACCGCCATCGGAGTAGAACTTCACCTGAGCGCCAACGCGATTCCAGCCGGCGCGCGACGCGGCTGGCCGCGTCCAGCAGCCAGGCGAATCGCTGGTCGCACCTCGCTGTCGGCGCTCATTGCGGACCCGTGTAGTAGACGGCCGTCGCGACGATGTTGATCACGAACAGGGCGATGAACGAGTACACGACGGTTTCGTTGACGGCGTTGCCGACGCCTTGCGGGCCCCCGCCGACGGAAATGCCCTTGTAGCAAGCGATCAGAGCGGCCGCCATCCCGAACAGCGCCCCTTTGACCAAACCGAGGATGAGGTCGGGCAGGTGGGTGAGCAGCGTCAGACCCGCTGCGAAGGCGCCCGGGGTGACGTGCTGGACGAAGACCGAAAAGAAAAACGACCCGACCATGCCCACCAGGGTCACCAGCGACACCAGGGACACCGCGACGACGGTGGCCGCCAACACCCGCGGCGCGGCCAGCCGGCGAACCGGGTCGACGCCCATCACCCGCAACGCGTCGAGTTCGTCGTGGATGGCGCGCGCTCCCAGGTCAGCGCACATCGCCGTGGCCCCGGTGCCCGCGACGACGAGAACGGTCACGACCGGCCCGATCTGGGTGACCGAGGCGGTCGCGGCGCCGGTGCCGGAGAAGTCGGCCGCCCCGAACTCGACCAGCAGGATGTTCATGGTGAACACGACGAGCACGGTGAACGGGATCGTCAGCAACAGCGTCGGGATGATCGACACCCGCGCCACGAACCAGGTCTGCAAGAGAAACTCACGCCATGGAAAGGGCAGCTTGAACATCGCCACGAAGGTGTCGAGCGACATGGCGAAGAAATCGCCGACCGAACGGAGGGGTTTGGTGACGGACTCTGAGGGAATCACGATCGGTGCCCGGCAACGCAATCCCTCCCGCGGCCCGGAAATATGACCGTCGTTACGACGCCCTTGCGCCCAACATGGGGTCGCTTGTGGGGAACCGTACAACAAGTGTCGACGGCGCGAAGGCACATTCGCGATGTTTGCCGCCCGAGCGCGAAATGCACTTGGAGTGAACAAGATCCGCGGCCACACAAATGGCTGAGATATTCGACCGGTGTTGTCATTGCGTCACGGCCCAGTGGGCGGAACATATCCGGCGGCCGATTGTCGCAACTGCCAGATCTGGGCGGGGCACAATTCACCGACGGCCTGGCTTATCAGATACGACGCCTGAAACTCGTCGGAGTTGCTGAAGTCCTCTTTGACCTCCGTCATGATCTGCGCATAGCGCTCCCCCACCCGCACCTTGTCGCAAATGCCGTTCCCGTAAGCCAAGGCGGCGTCTGCGTTGGAGAAGTTGTAGCCCGGGCGCACCGTCACGTTGACGAGGTAGGCCACCGCGTCAGCCCGTGCAGGGGGTGGCCCGGTGCACAGCAGGACCGGCCGCGCGGCCGCGGCACGGACCGGTCTGCTCGGCGAAGATTCATCTCGGCGCCCTAGCGGCCGGGTGCGCCATACACGGCAACGACCACGCTGCGGTCCAGGCTGTTCTCCGACCACACCCCCATCTGCGTATAGCCACAATTCCGCATGATCGCCAGGGAGGCGGGGTTGTGGTACCACTGGTTGATCACGTCGAGCCCGCTGATCGCCAGCGCCGGGTTGATCGCCACCGTCTCGGCGACGCTGCCGCCATAGCCCGCGGCATTCGCCCGGTCCTGCGGCGTCGAGCCGTCGGAGCCGATGTCACCGTCGAGCGCGCGGTTGGCGAGCACATCGTCGGTGTGCCATTGCGCCGCCAGTTGCAGTTGCGGGTTGATCCGCACGTCGTTGGTGCAACCGGCGTCGTGCTGGACGGTGTAGACATTGGCGACGACTCCGTCGTTGAGCCGCTTGTTGTCCGCGTTCGCCATTGGCGTGCGGGCGAGTACTGCGCCGGCGAGGAGAACGGCCAGCGTCGCCGCGCAGCAACGAATGGCGTCACGCAGTTTCATGCGGCCCCGCGCCTACCGCCGGGCTCGGAA
Source organism: uncultured Actinomycetota bacterium (assembly GCA_963850895.1). Lineage (GTDB taxonomy): Bacteria > Actinomycetota > Actinomycetes > Mycobacteriales > Mycobacteriaceae > Mycobacterium. Next base: position 402,808 of record CAWKNK010000029.1, read on the forward strand.
ATCCATTGGCGCGCTTCTTCGGCCTCGGCCTTCGAAAACGTACGGTACTTTCCGGGCCATAGAAAACCCAGAAGTTCAGTGAGTTTCGCTACGTGCTTCACCCACTGCGCGTCACTGACAATCGCGCAACGATCCCAGTCGAAGTAGTGATTCACTCCGAACTTCGAATCCGCCCATACCGCACCCGGCCCGAGAACGGTTAAGTCAGGAGCGATTTCACAATATATCCGGACCTTCTTGTGCCGAGTCAGTCTGTCTTCGAAGCCGGGTATCAGCACCGCGTCGTAATCGGCCTTGGTCACGTGCCCATGAATGGCGAACGCGGCCACGTCGTCGGGAAAGCCGTTGAGCATCTCAATCACGACGCCTCCTGAAACAAACGCAATCTATTTTCGATCCGGTCATCGTCTCCGCGTCGAGCGCGGCGGCCTAGGGGCCAAAGTCATCGGAAGAAGCGACCGGTGGCCATCGACTCGAGCGACCCGTCGGGCCGCGGCGCGCCGGACAAAAATCTTGGTCCAAGCCCCCGGCGCGGTCCTAAGATTGCGCGATGAGAGTCGGCATCGACTTTGGCACCACACACACCGTCGTTGCCGCCGTCGACCGAGGCAACTATCCCGTTATCTCCTTTGATGGAGTCGACGCGTGGCCGTCGATCGTCGCGGCCAACGCCGCCGGGGAGCTGCGGTTCGGCGCGGAAGCCGCCGCCGTCCGCCACGACCCGGGGTGGTCGGTGTTGCGGTCGTTCAAACGTCTGCTGAACGAGGCCGGACCCCAGACCGAGGTGAGCCTGGCCGGGCGCAGCCATCGACTGGCCGACCTGCTCACCGGCTTCCTCGCCCAGCTGAAAAGCGACCTGCTGCGCCGCTCCAACGCCGACCTCACCGCGGGGGAGACCATTGAGGCCGCGATCAGCGTGCCGGCCAACGCCTCGAGCGCTCAGCGCCTCCTGACACTGGACTCCTTCGTCGCGGCGGGCTTCCACGTCGTCGCGTTGCTCAACGAGCCGTCCGCCGCCAGCCTCGAATACGCGCACCGGTACCGCTCCACCATTACCGCCAAACGCGAGTACGTCCTCATCTACGACCTGGGCGGGGGCACCTTCGACGCCTCGCTGCTCAAGATGACCGGGCACGCGAACGAGGTCGTCGTCAGTGAGGGCATTCAGCGCCTCGGCGGCGACGACTTCGACGACGCGATCGTCGAGCTCGTGCTGGCGCGCTCGCAGCTGTCCGGGGTCGACGCCGCCGCCCGCGACCTGCTGCGGGAGGAGTGCGCCGCCCGCAAGGAGGCGGTGGGGCCACAGACGCGCCGCTTCCTGGTGGACCTGACGGGGGTCGACAGGACAGACCGGCCCCCGTTCTCCTGCCCGGTCGACGACGTCTATTCGGCCTGCGCGCCGCTCGTCGACAAGACGATGGAGTTGCTCGACCGCGTTCTGCACAACCCGGCCGCGGGCGGCCGCGACGTGACGTGGTCGGAGGTCGCCGGCATCTACGTCGTGGGCGGCGCCGGCAGCTTCCCGCTGGTTTCGCGGATGCTGCGCACCACCTTCGGCGACAAGAGGGTGAAACGCTCGCCGCACCCCTTCGCGGCCACGGCCATCGGCCTGGCCGTCTTCCTCGACAAAGAATCCGATTTCGCGCTCTCCGAACGCTTCTCGCGCAACTTCGGGGTCTTTCGCGAGGCCGAAGCCGGTGCCGGCGTCGTCTTCGACCCGATCGTGTGCAAGGACGTCTCCCTGCCCGCCGATGGGCACACCCCGCTGGTGGTGAAGCGGACCTATCGCGCGGCGCACAACATCGGCCACTTCCGGTTCGTGGAGTGCAGCCGCCTCGTCAACGGCCGGCCCGACGGCGACGTGACCCCCTACGATCCGGTCCTCTTCCCCTTCGACCCGGCCCTGCACGATCGCGACGACCTCGTGCGTCAGCCGGTCGGCCGGTGGCGGGACGGGCCCGACGTCGAGGAGCGCTACGTCATCGCCCCCAGCGGCGCGGTGGAAGTGACCCTGACGACGCAGCCGGCCGGATTCAAGCGGACCTTCCGCCTGGAGCGCCGCGCCTCGGCGAGCGCGTGACGCGGCCATGGAGCTGTATGACGTCATGCGAACGGCTTTCGCGGCGCGCGAATTCACCGACGACCCGGTGCCGCACGAGGTGTTGTGGCGCATCTTCGACAACGCCCGGTTCGCCCCGAGCGGCGGCAACCGGCAGGGCGCCCACATCACCGTGGTGCGCGACCCGGACACCCGGCGCCGGCTCGCCGAGCTGGGCACGACCGCGGCCCGCCGCTACTTCGCCCAGCTGCAGGCGGGTGAAAACCCCTGGAATTCAATCCATCCCAGCGGCGTGCCACAGGACATCATCGATCGAACCGAGATACCCGACACCTTCGTCGCACCGATCGCGAAAGCGCCGGTCGTCCTTGTTGTTTCGGTCGACCTGACCGTCGTCGCCTCGATCGATCAGGACTTGGACCGCGTCGGCCTGGCCAGCGGCGCATCGGTATACCCGCTGATCTGGAACATCCTGCTGGCCGCCCGCAGGGAGGGATACGGCGGCACCATCACGACCATGGCCATCGCGGCCGAGGACCAGGTCCGCCGTCTGCTGGGGATCCCCGAGCTACACGCGGTCGCCGCGGTTGTGCCCCTTGGCAAACCGGTGCGCCAGCCGACCAAGCTGCGCCGCCGGCCCGTCGCCGAGTTCATCACCGATGGGCGCTTCGACGGCCCGCCGTTCGAAAGTTGAGGTGCCGCATGTCCACCTGGCTCATCACCGGATGCTCGACCGGACTCGGTCGCGCGCTCGCCGAAGCCGTCATCGGGTCCGGCCACAACGCGGTCGTCACCGCCCGCGACCCCGCGAAGGTCGCCGACCTCGCCGACGCGGCGCCCGAGCGGGTGCTCGCCGTCACCCTTGACGTGACCGACCCCGCGCAGGTCGCCTCGGCCGTGCGGCAGGCCGGCGAGCGGTTCGGCGGCGTGGACGTGCTGGTGAACAACGCCGGCTACGGCTATCGCGCCGCGGTGGAGGAAGGCGACGACGCCGAGGTGCGCGAGTTGTTCGAGACGCACTTCTTCGGCACGGTCGCCATGATCAAGGCCGTCCTGCCCGGCATGCGGGCACGCCGCAGCGGCGCGATCGTCAACATCTCCTCGATCGGCGCGACCGTGACCCCGGTGGGATCCGGCTACTACGCGGCGGCCAAGGCCGCCATCGAAGGCATGAGCGGCGCCCTGCGCGGTGAGCTCGCCCCGCTCGGCATCTCGGTGACCGTCGTCGAACCCGGCGCATTCCGCACCGACTTCGCCGGCCGCTCGCTCGCGCAGACGGCCACGGTCATCGACGACTACGCGGGCACCGCCGGGCAGCGCCGCAAGGAAAAGGACACGATGCACGGGACCCAGGCCGGCGACCCCGGCAAGGCGGCCACCGCGATCATCGCGGCGGTCGAGTCGAGCGAGCCCCCGGGATTCCTACTCCTCGGTCCCGACGCTCTGGGCCTCTACCGCTACATCGCGGACGCGCGCGCCACCGAAATCGCGAAATGGGAAGAGCTGACAGGCGGTACTAACTTCGGGCCGTAACCGGCTGCCGCAGCTTGTTTTTAGCGAGTTTTCCGGTCGGGGTCCGGGGTAGGTCGTCGACGAACCGGACCGAACGGGGCGCCTTGTAGTGGGCGATCCGGTCACGCACGTAGTCGATGAGATCTTTTGCGAGGGAAGCTGATCCACTCACACCGGGCGCCAACTGCACGAGAGCTCTGACTTCTTCGCCCATCTCGGGGTGTGGCACGCCGATGACAGCGACATCGAGCACCGCCGGGTGCAGTGCCAGGGCGTTCTCCACTTCCTGTGGGTAAATGTTGACCCCGCCGGAGATGATCATGAACGACTTTCGGTCGGTGAGGTACAGGAAGCCATCGTGATCGAGGTAGCCGAGGTCGCCGACGGTCGTCCAAAATGGATGTTCCGGATGGCAGGCCGCGGCGGTCTTGTCGGGATCATTGTGGTACTCGAACGGTAGATGATCGCGTTCGAAGTACACGGTGCCGACGGCACCGACGGGTAGCTCGTTTCCGTCGTCGTCGCAGATGTGCAACACCCCGAGCACGCTCCGGCCGACCGACCCGGGGTGGGTCAGCCATTGCTCGGAGTCGATGAACGTCAGGCCGTGCGCCTCGGTGGAGCCGTAGAACTCGTAGAGGATCGGGCCGAGCCACTCGATCATCGCCCGTTTGACATCGATGGGGCAGGGCGCGGCGGAATGCATGAGCATCCGCAGGCTCGACAGGTCATAGCGGCGGCGGATGGTCTCGTCGAGTTTGAGCAGCCGCACGAACATGGTGGGAACCAGCTGCGCGACGGTGACCCGGTACTGCTCGATGTAGCGCAGGGTGGCTTCGGCGTCGAACTTCTTGGCCAGCACGACGGTTCCACCGAGCGCCTGCACCATGCCGCACCATCGCAGGGGTGCGGCATGGTAGACGGGTGCCGGGGAGAGGTAGATGTCGGTGGCTTGGATTCCGTAGAAATGGCTGGCCATCGCCACGATCGGATCGCCCGGTTGGTCGACACGCCGGTTGGGCAGCGGGGGCTTGACGCCCTTGGGGAATCCCGTTGTGCCAGAGGAGTACAGCATCACGGCGCCGGATGGTTCCCGGTGCAGGCGGGGACCGGCCTTGGCAAGGGCGGCTTCGTAGCAGTCGAAACCGGGAACGTCGCCGCCGAAAGCCAGCCGGAGCCCGGGATTGTCGGCCTGCGCGGCGACTTCGGCCGCCAGGTCGCCCAGCGCAGCCGAGACGATCAGGGCGCGTGCCCCCGAGTCACGCACGATGTAGGCGGCCTCCTGCGCCGTCAGGTGGTGATTGACGGCGGTGACGTACAGGCCCGATCGTTGCGTCGCCCAGTACACCTCGAAGACCTGCGGCGCGTTGTCGGACAGCAATGCAACGACGTCACCACGGCGGAGCCCTGCGTCGTACAGCACCCGCGCCAGTGCGGCGGAGTTGTCGTCGAGTTGCCGGTAGGTCAACACATCCCCGGTCTCGGCGAGGATGACGGCAGGGCGATCGGGACCTTTCTTGGCATGGGTGGTCGGGTACATCGAGTCGCCAGCCGGTCAGGTCATTTCCGCTGCGGCAGCCGACACAACGACGGCATAGACCCGCTTGGCACGGTCATTGGTCATGTCGACGTGCACGAACTTCTGCTCGGTGTACTCGTCGAGGGCGCCGGGCCCAAGCTCACGCCCCAGACCGCTTTGCTTCATACCGCCGAAGGGGAACATCGCATTGACCATGTGCCAGTCGTTGATCCACACCGTGCCGGACTCCAACTCGCGGGCGATCGCCAATGCGCGTTCATTGTCCGTGCTCCACACACCCGCGGACAATCCGTACTCGCTGTCGTTGGCAATCGCGACCGCCTCGGCGTCGTCGGTGCACTTGATCACGACCAGCACCGGCCCGAAGATCTCCTCCCGCGCCACCCGCATGTCGTTGGTAGCGCCGGTCAGGATCGTAGGCGCGACCCAATGGCCGTCAGCGAGTGCGTCTTCGGCAGGCACCGTGCCCTGGAACGCGATCTTGCATCCCGCCTCTTGCCCGAGCGCGATGTACTTCTCCACTCGTGCTTTCTGTTTGGCGGATATCAGCGGGCCGACGTCTGTGGTCGGGTCCATCGGATTACCCACGACAAGGGTGGACGCGCGGGTGACCAGCCGTCGCACGAACTCGTCGTGGATCGATTCATGTAGCAACAGCCGCGTTCCCGACTCGCAGGCCTGACCACTCATCAGCAGGAATCCGAACAGCGTGCCGTCGACCGCCAAATCCAGGTCGGCATCGTCGCAGACGATGTTGGCGCCCTTCCCGCCCAACTCGAGGGTGACCTTCTTGACGTTGTCGGCGGCCGCACGCATCACGGTCTTACCGACTTCCGTTGAGCCGGTGAAGGCCACCTTGCGAACATCCGGGTGTTCGGCGAGCCGGGCACCGACGACCGGACCGGGTCCGGTGACAACGTTCAGCACGCCCGCTGGCAGGCCAACTTCAGCTGCGGCCCTTGCCAATTCGAGCAACGTCAGCGGAGTCTGATCGTCGGGTTTGAGCACTATCGTGTTGCCCGCCGCCAAGGCGGGACCCAGCTTCCACACCGCCAGCAGCATCGGAAAGTTCCACGGCACGATGCCGGCGCAGACCCCGACCGGCTCTCGACGAAGCACGCCGGCAGCCAGCGTCGGCGCTTCCATCAAGGGCCCGGTTTCCTCGAACGCATACGACCGCGCCAACGAGGCGAAGTATTTCAGGTGGGCGATCGAGTAGCCCAAGAGAAAGGCGCCCGCGGACCGTACGGTTGCGCCGTTTTCGCGTACCTGCAGGGCGGTCAACTCGTCGAACCGCGCGGCCAGGTTGTCGGCGATCGCGTCGAGGATGCGCGCGCGTTCGGCCGGGGGCGTCAACCGCCACACACCGGACGCATGTGCCGCCTTTGCCGCCGCGACCGCCTCGTCGGCCATGGCGACGTCGCCTTGGGCAACCGTCGCCACTAACTCGTTGGTCGCGGGATCACGCACCTCTAACGTGCTGGACGTGTCGCGCCAACGGCCGTCAATGTACAACGGATAGTGCGGAATGCCGGTCATGTCGTCCTCGCTGTCATCGGATCCGTCGGCGCCATCCTGCGAAGCTCTTCCACCGGTCGGCGGCGTGGTGCGCGGCGCTGACCCCGGCCGGGATGCCCAACGGGGCCGCAAGAATGACAGCGATGGTGATGAGACTCATCGGTAGCCGTTTCAGAACCGGATCAGCCCGCGCAGGTTCACACCCGCATGCATGTCGGCGTAACCCTCGTTGATGTCGTCGAGGGTGTATTCGCGGGTGACGAGCTCATCGAGCTTGAGCTGCCCGGCGCGATACAGATCGAGCATGCGGGGAATGTCGCGCCGGGGATTCGACGATCCGAAAAGCGCACCACGAACCTGCTTTTCATACAGGGTCAAGTCGAACAGCGACATGTCGACGGACGTGTCGGCCGGGTGCGGGATCGCGGTCATCACCACCCGGCCGCGCTTGCCGACCAGGCTCAGGGCCTGCGCCACATAGGCGCCCTCGGCCAAGTCGGTGCTCACCACGCAGACGTCGGCCATCTGGCCGCGCGTGAGTTCGGTGATCAGGGCGTGGGCCTCGTCGACCGTCGCCGCGGTGTGGGTGGCGCCGAACTCGAGGGAACGGCTCCGTTTGTACTCGACGGGATCGAGCGCGACGATGACACGCGCACCCGCGATCCGCGCGCCCTGCACCGCGTTCATGCCGATCCCGCCCACACCCATGACCACCACGGTGTCGCCGTCACGCGCTTCCCCGGTGCGCACCATGCTGCCGTAACCCGTTGTGACTCCGCACCCGACCAGGGCGGCGGTGTCCAGTGCGGTGGACGCATCCACCTTGATCACCGAGGACATCGGCACCACCGTGTATTCGGAGAACGTTCCCAGCACGCACATTTGGCCGAGCCCTTGGCCTTTGGCGTGGAACCGGAAGGTGCCGTCGAGTTGCGGTCCGGCGATGATGGCGGCGCCGAGCACGCACAGGTTGCTCATGCCGCGCGAACATGGCTCGCAGCGACCGCAGGCCGGAATGAAACTCAGCACCACCGAGTCGCCCTCGGCGACTTCGGTGACACCCGGGCCGACGTCGACGACGAAGCCGGCGCCCTCATGCCCGCCGACCACCGGTAACTGCATCGGCATGTCGCCGGTGATCAGGTGGTCGTCGGAGTGACACAGTCCGGCGGCGGCCACCTTGATCAGGACCTCGTTCTCCTTGGGCCCGTCGAGGTCGACCTCTTCGACTTCCCACTTCTGATGCAGCCCCCACAGCACCGCGGCTTTGGTTTTCATCGAAAAGTCCTTGAAGTCAGCGCTTCTCGGGCGTCCAGGTCGCCGGCAGGCTGTTGACACCGTTGATGAAGTTGGCGAGGGCGTAGTTGGGCTCCGGCGCCGAGATGTCGGGAATGCGCGTGTACACCTCGGTCAGAAAGCGCCTTGAGCATCGTGCGGGCCAGCGCCGCGCCGAGGCAGAAGTGCGGGCCGCCGCCACCGAAGGCGATGTGCGGGTTCGGGTTTCGCAGGATGTTGAACGTATGGGGATCTTCGAAGACGTCCTCGTCGCGGTTGCCCGAGTAGTACCACAACACGACCTTGTCGCCGGCCTTGATCTCCGAGCCGCGCACGGTGATGTCCTGAGTGGCGGTTCGGCGCATGTGCAGCAACGGCGATCCCCAGCGCAGCACCTCCTCGACGGCGGTGCCGACCCGGCCCTCGACGTCCTCGACGAGCAGCGCGCGCTGGTCGGGGAACTTCGAGAGGGCGGCGATGGCGTGCGCCGAGGCGTGCCGCGTCGTGTCGTTGGACGCGACGCCCATCAACACGAAGAATGCCTTCAGCTCGTCGTCGGTCATCTTCTTGCCGTCGAACTCGGCCTGCACCATCCAGGTCATCAGGTCGTCACCGGGGTTGGCCCGCCGCTCGGGGATCAACACGGTCGCCACCTCGTGCAGGTCCATCACGGCGCCCATGAACAGCTCCAATTCGCTCTGCTCGCCGCGGATGTTCGGGTCCGTCCAACCCACCAGCCGCTGGGCCGCGGTGACGGCCTTGTCACGCAGTTCGCCGTCGGGCAGCCCGAAGAAGCTGCCGAAGATCCGGCCGGGCAGTTTCACCGACACCAGTTGGACGAAGTCGCCCTCGCCCAGGTGGGCCATCTCGCTGACCAGGTCGTGGGCGTGGCCGCGGATCCATCCCTCCAGCCGGCGCACGTTCTTGGGCTTGAAGGCCTCCGTCGTGATCCCACGCAGCTGGGTGTGCCGCGGGGCGTCCATCGCGATAAACGACTGCGCTATCTCGACCGCCTCGGGGGCGAAGTCCTCCATGGTGATGCCCTGAGCCGACGAGAAGATCTCCGGGTGCCGGCTGGCCATCCGGATGTCGTCTTGTTTGGTCAGCGACCAGAACCCCCTGGTGTTGAGCTCGGGGGGCAGCAGATCCGACTCCGCGGGGCGGCTCCACGGCACGGGGTTCTCCGCGCGCAGGACGGCGAAGGCGGCGTCCCGCTCTTCCGGGGGTTTCGCCCAGAACGCGCGGGCGCTCAGGTCGATGTCCTTATGGGTGGGGGCGGTTGTGGGTGCGGTCATCAGGGGCCCTTTCTGGCGGTGTGTAGTGGTGCACGTCACCGCGGCTTAGCACCCATGCTGGCCAGCGCGACGGCGGCGCGGCACTGACGCGAGTGCCAATCACTGGCCTCCAAGGGCCAACGCATGCGGCCGGCGATCAGCCGATCGGTGCGCGGAACGTGGCGACCAGCCCGCCGCCGTCGCGCGCGGCGAAGTCGACCCGGCCGCCCATCGCTTCGGCGATCTGCTGCACGATCCACAGGCCGAGCCCGGCGGTGCCACGTTGCCCGCCGACGCTGACGTACTTGGTGGTCAGCTGGCCGAGGCTCTCGGCCGGCACACCCGGCCCGCGGTCGGCCACCGCGAGGACCAACTCGTCGCCATCTCGCGAGCACGTGACATCGACCGGTTCACCTCGGCCGTGCCGGGAGGCATTCTCGAGCAGATTGGTCACAACTCGGCGCAGCCCCTGGGCGTTCACCGCCACGCCGTCGAGCGCCGCTGACGCTCCAGCCGCAACCGCGGCGGCGCCAGGCCGACCGCATCGGCGGCGGCGACGATGAGGTCGGCCACGTCGACGCGGCGAATCCGGCCCGCCGAGAATGTCGGGCGGCGACTCAGCGCGACGTCGGACAGGGCGTCGAGCATGTCGGCCAGGTGGCGCACGTGCCGGGCCACCAGCCGCAGACTGGTGTCCCGGTCGGCCCGCGACAGTGGATGCGTCGAAGTCAGCGCCTCCGTCAGCGCCTCCAAGGACGTGACAGGGGTGCGGAATTCGTGCACCAGCACCTGCAGTCCATCCTGTTGCGACTGGTAGGACCGCAGCAGGCGTGCCCGCAGGTCGCGTTCCTCCTCGGCGGCGGCGTGTTCGGCCTCGGCTTCTACCAGCGCTGTTAGCCGGGAGCGGTGTTCGCGTTCGGCGAGCGCGGACAGCCCCGCGGTGATGATCGCGACGAAGATCAAGTACAGCGCCGACCAGCCGGCCTGGAGCGCCGGAGCCGCGGTGACCGGAAGCGCCGGCGACGACGTCAGCGCCACGGGGACATAGGCGGCGCCCAAAAGGACGGCGACCATCAGTGTTTCGTTGAGCGACAGCCGGGCCGCCGAGGCGATGACCGCCAACGGCAACACCGAGACCACCGGGCTGTATACCCCTCCGCTCAGCGCGATGAGCGCAAGGGTGAACGCCGAGTCGAAGCCGGTGACCAGCCACGAATACCGAGTGCGTCGAACCTCGAGCTGCGGGTAGGCCATCGCGGCGGCCGCGTAGACCATCGCGGCGCCCAGGACGGCAACGATGGCCGCGGCGTGCTGGCGGACCCAGTGCGGTCCGATCGCCAGCAGCACACCGACTGAGGTGACCACGGCGACCCGGACCGCGACGACGGTGCGGGCCAGCCCGTAGTCCTCGCCGTCGAAGTCCACCGTGGTTCTGAGCTGATCGAGCGGTCTCATCCGGCTGACCATAGGGTTACGGCTAGCATCGCGGCAATGACGCGCTCGCCGTACGTCGTGGTGATCGTGGACGACCACGAGCTGTTCGCGCAGGGCCTGGCCCTGCTGCTCACCCGCGAATGGGGCGAGTTGTTCACCGTCGGCGGCCAGACGACATACGTGGAAGAGGCCGCCGACCTGGTGGCCCGCTGCGACGCCGACGTCGCGATCATCGACCTGTCGATGCCGCCGCTGGGCGGGGTGGCCGCCATCCGGCACATCAAGGCGCGCCACCCCAAGACGCGGATCCTGGCGCTGTCGGGGACAGACGATTTGAGGCTGGCCGAGGAGGCGTTGCGGGCGGGTGCCGACGGTTTTCTGCCCAAGACGGCGCGCCCCGAGGCACTGGCCGGGCCACTGTGGACGATCGCAGAGGGGTTGCGGGTTGTCGACGGCGCGCTGCTCGATGCGCTGCTGAGCAATATTCGCAAGCCGCCGTCGGCACTGCTGGACAAACTCAGCGCCCAGGATCTGCAGCTGTGGACCCTGCTGGCGACCGGCATGGAGACCGGCGACATCGCCCAGCGGATGCTCGTGTCGGAGCGAACCGCCAAACGCATGGTGGCCGCACTACTGCACAAACTCGGGGTCAGCAACCGCATTGCCGCCGCCGCGTTGGCCGGGCGCTACCGGTTGCTCGATGATGTTACCGAAACCGAAAGACTCAGTTGAGGATTCGGATCGCTTGCGCGGGACACATCGCGGCGGCCCGAACCACACGTTCTCGGTCGGCTTCGGGCGGGTCCGGCTCGAGCACCACCACTTGTTCGGCGCCGTCGGGGATGTCGAACACCTCCGGAGCGGCCAGCAGGCACTGGCCGTGCCCTTCACACAGGTCGTAGTCGACGGTGATGTGCATGAACGCCAGTATCGGCAACGGCCATGCGGGGCGGACGGTCCGCACGCGCCAGATGTGGCCTGCCCGGGCCAGCTCGTCGAGGGCCTTTCAGCCCTTCTATACGCCGAGGCAGACGGCGTAGCATCTCCTCCCTCGGGAGACCCCGGTGTCCCCTCCTGAATCGAGGCCGCGATCATGACCACTGCGCAAACCGAGTCCGCCTCCTCCGTCGCAGCACCCGCGGTTGTCGACCAACGCAGACACGAAGTCGACGCGATCGTCGACACCGCGGCCGAGGCGGCACGGGCATTCCGCAAGCTTGACCAGCAGCAGGTCGATGCGATCGTCGAGGCGATGGTGCGCGCCGGGGTCCGCGCGGCGGCGGAACTGGCGAGTGTGGCTATCGAGGAAACCGGATTTGGCGTTTTCGAGGACAAGGTCGTCAAGAACTATGTGGCCACCGAATTCCTCCACGACTATCTGCGCGGCAAGAAATCGGTGGGAGTCATCGACGAGGACGTCGAGAACAACATTGTGCACGTGGCCGAGCCGATCGGGGTGGTGCTCGCCATCACCCCGGTGACCAACCCGACCTCGACGGTGCTGTTCAAGGCGATCGTGGCCGCCAAGACCCGCAACGCAATTCTCTTTCGACCGTCACCGGTTGCGGTGCGCTCGTGCGAACGCAGCCTGGAGATCCTCCGCACGGCGGCCGAAGCCGCCGGGATGCCACCTGGGGCGCTGCAGGTGATCCCGGACGCCGCGCACGAGGTGACCCACTATCTGTTCAAACACCCAAAAGTCGACTTCATCTGGGTGACCGGCGGACCGAAGATCGTTGCGCTGGCGAATTCGGCCGGAAAGCCGGGGCTCTGTGTTGGTCCCGGCAACGCCCCGATCTACATTCACAAGACCGCGGACCTCAAGGGCGCGGTCGTCGACATCCTGATCTCGAAAACCTTTGACTCGTCAGTCATCTGTCCGGCCGAGCAAACCTGCGTCATCGACGACGAGGTATACGACGAGGTGATGGCGGAGTTCGAGCGGATGGGCGCCCGATTGCTCACCCCCGACGAGGCCCGGGCGGTGGCGGAGTTCGCGTTTGGCTGCGGCGACAAGATCTCGCTCGAGGCAGTCGGACAGAAGGCGTCGGAACTGGCCGCCCGGGCCGGCTTCAGCGTGTCACCGACCGTGAAGGTGCTGCTGGCGCCGCTGCCGGCCGACCTGGACGAACTCGCCGCGCACCCGTTGGTGCAGGAGAAGCTGATGCCCGTGCTCGGGGTGGTGCGCGCGCGCAGTGTCCAGCACGGCATCGACGTCGCCGTCCTGGTCACCGAGCACGGAGGATTGGGTCACACCTCGGCGGTCTACGCCAACGACGAGGACGTCATCGAGGCATACGGCCTTGCGGTTCGCACCGGGCGCATCCTGGTCAACGCGCCCACTGCGGTCGGCGCTCTCGGCGGGGTCTACAACAACCTGACCCCCACCTTCTCGCTGGGTTGCGGCACTTGGGGCGGCTCCAGCACGACGGAGAACGTCAACTACCGGCAGCTGCTGAACATCAAGACCGTCTCGCGGCGCCGTACCCCGCCGCAATGGTTCCGTGTCCCGTCCAACACCTACTTCAACGAAGGCGCACTCGACAACTTGCGCGAGCTCGACTGCGAAACCGTCGTGGTGATCACCGATGCTCTGACCGAAGAGCGCGGCGTGGTCGACCTGCTGCGCGGCAGGTTGCGCACCAAACACGTGCAGGTGTTCAGCGAGGTGACACCGGAGCCCGACGAGGCGACGATCCGCCGTGGCGTCGCGCTGCTGCAGCGGGTCCAACCCGACCTGTTGATCGCCGTTGGGGGCGGCTCGGTGCTTGACGCCGGCAAGGCGATCCGCCTGTTCTACGAACACCCGGAGAAGAGCCTCGACGAGTTGACGATGCCGTTCCTCGACCCCCGCAAGCGCGTTGCCGACTACCCGACCGACCGTCATCGTGTCCAATTGGTCGCTGTCCCAACGACATCGGGCACCGGATCGGAAGTGTCGCCGGCGGCCGTGTTGACGGTGCGCGGGAAGAAGGAGACGCTCGTCGACTACAGCCTGGTGCCTGACCTCGCGATCGTCGACCCAGTCCTGACCTCGTCGATGCCGCAGAAACTGACCGCCGACACCGGCATCGACGCACTGACCCACGCACTGGAGGCGATCGTCTCGATCTTCGCCTCGCCGTACACAGACGCGTTGTGCGCCCAGGCGGTACGGCTGATCTTCGATGCTCTGCCGAGAGCATACGAAGATCCCGACGACCTATCCGCGCGCACGGGCATGTCCAATGCGGCCACCCTTGCCGGGCTTGCATTTTCGAATGCGTTCGTCGGGACGAATCATGCGCTCGCCCATGCCGTCGGCGCGAAATTCGGAATCGCGCATGGCCGGGCGAACGGGATCTTCCTGCCGCATGTGCTGCGCTACAACGCGAGTCTGCCAAGCAAGTTCATGCCGGCGCCCGGATATTCGGCCTACATCGCACCGGACAAGTACGCGCAGCTCGGCCAGCTGGTCTTCGGTGGACACGAGCCCGACGAAGGCCGCCGTCGGTTGTTCCAAGGGGTCGATGATCTGCTGGACCGACTGAACATGCCGCGGTCGCTCAAGGAGTTCGGCGTCGAGGAGGAGGATTTCTTGGCGGCCCTGCCGGCGTTGGCGATGACGGCATTCGAGGATCTCAGCAACCGCACCAACCCGCGGATGCCGTTGGTCAGCGAGATCACCTCGTTGCTTCGGGTCGGCTACTACGGCGATGCCGATCTCGGGCAGTCACTCGGGCTTGAACAATCGGAGCCATCTCAAAGCTGAAACACCACGGCGGTCGTGGCATGTCCCTTGCGGCCTCACCCGCGCAGCTGACGATGCGCCAGCAGCCACGTTGTGGGGGCAGACGGTCGATCGCCCCTGCGCCGAGGCTGATGTGGCAGATGTGACCGCATCGCCTTGGCGCCGACAGCGAGAACACCTTCGCTATTTTGGAGAAGGTTATTCTTCGGATTCGAGAGACGAATTACGATCGACATGATCGAAGGAGATCGCAATGAGCATCGAGTTCGCCTGAGCATGCCGAGCACGCTGCAGATCGACCGGCGCGGCGACGGCGTCGTCGTTGTCCGTCTGAATCGCCCGGAGCGGCTCAACGCGATCAACGAGACAATGCAAACCGAGTTGCTCCAGACGCTGGGCGACCTGGCCGCCGACCGCTCGGTACATGCCCTCGTGCTCACCGGCGCAGGCCGCGGCTTTTGCGCCGGGATCGACATGCGCGACTTCGGACCCAACGTGCCGGAGGCCACCGCGCCGGCGCTGGACCGCATGCGCTTTCAGGAGAAAATGGCCACCCTCGCCGAAGCCCTCCGCGCGTTGCCGCAGCCCGTCATCGCGGCGGTCAACGGCCCGTGCGTCGGTGCGGGCTTCGCGTTGTGTCTAGCCTCCGACATCCGGATCTGTTCGCAGACAGCATCGTTCGGCAATGCCGCCATCCTCCTAGGGCTCTCAGGCGCCGAGATGGGCATGAGCTATCACCTGCCGCGCATCGTCGGAACCAGTGTCGCGGCCGACTGGATGCTCACCGGCCGCACGGTATCGGCCAGCGAAGCCGATCGACGCGGCCTGGTCAGCGAGGTCGTCGAACCGGATCGGTTAGCCGACCGTGCCGTGGAGTTGGCGTCGCTCATCGCGGGCCTCGCCCCGCTGGGCGTGCAACTGACCAAGCGGGCCCTACAGGTCAACACCGACGCGGCCAGCCTCGCGGCGGCGCTGGAGTTGGAGAACCGCAACCAGGTGATCTCGCACGCGACCGACGAGGCGGCCGCGCGCCGAAAAAAGTGGACTTCATGACCGGTCCGCTCAACGGCGTGAGAATCGTGATGATGGGCGCCCTGGGCCCCGCCCCGTTTTGCGGAATGTTGTTGGGAGACTTAGGGGCCGACGTCATACGCATCGATCCCGTCGCCGGTGTGGACGGGGCGCTGCCCATCGACTACACGGTCCGCCGCAGCCAACGGTCGCTTGCCGCCGACATGAAAGATCCCCGCGGCAGGGAACTGGTCCACCGTTTGACCGCTGACGCCGATGCCTTCGTCGACGTATACCGGCCCGGCGTGGCCGAACGCCTGGGCATCGGCCCAGACGCGCTGCGCGAACGCAATCCCCGTCTGGTGTATGCCCGCATGACCGGGTACGGGCAGGACGGACCGCTGGCCGGCCATGCCGGCCACGACATCAACTACATCGCCCTGGCCGGTGCCCTGCACGGCATCGGCACCGCCGAATCGCCGGTGCCGCCCCTGAATCTGGTGGGCGACTACGGCGGCGGCGGAATGCTGCTGGCGGTCGGCTTGCTCAGCGCAATTCTCGAGGCGCGCGAGTCGGGTGAGGGTCAGGTCCTCGATGTGGCGATGGTGGACGGCGTGGCGACGCTGATGGCGCCGTACTTCGGCATGGTCGCCGCCGGCACATGGCGCGACCGTCGCGAGAACAACTTGCTCGACGGCGCCGCCCATTTCTACGGCGTGTACGCCACGTCCGACGGCGGCCATATCGCCGTCGGCGCAATGGAGCCGAAGTTCTACGCCGAGCTTTGCGACCGGCTCGGCGTCGACGTGCCGCACGACGACGACAAGCCCGCGGCGTGGGCGGCACACCGCGCCACGCTGGCCGCGCGCATCGCCGAGAAGACCCGCGACGAATGGGAGCAGATCCTCGATTCGCCGGGATGCTGTGTCACACCGGTGCTTACACTGGACGAGGCGCCACGTCACCCGCATCTCGTCGCTCGGGAAACGTTCATCGACGTCGACGGCGTCACTCAGCCCGCGCCGGCGCCACGCTTCTCCCGTACCCGGCCGGCGGCGCCGTCCTCCCCCGCGCTGCCCGGCGATCACACGCGAAAGCTGCTGCGCGAAATGGGATTCGACGCCGATTCCGTCGCCGCCCTCGAGGACGCCGGCGTGGTGGCGCAGGCAACTGCTAGTGACCGAATCTAGAGAGGACGACAGATGCCGTGGGACTTCTCCACCGACCCGGATTGGGCGCAGCAACTGAAGTGGGTCGAGGACTTCGTGCGCGAAGAGTGCGAACCAATCGACTTGATCGTCAAGGAGTCGCACGACCTCAACGATCCGGTGCGCCAGGCGCTGATCCCGCCGCTGCAGGAGATCGTCAAGGACCGCGGCCTCTGGGCCACCCACCTCGGTCCGCACCTGGGCGGCCCTGGCTACGGCCAGGTGAAACTGGCGCTGCTCAACGAGATTCTGGGCCGCTCGGAGTGCGCGCCGATCGTCTTCGGCTCCCAAGCTCCCGACTCCGGCAACAGTGAAATCCTGGCGCACTACGGCACCCCGGAGCTCAAAGCCCGCTACCTCGAGCCACTGCTCGACAACCGCATCGTTTCCTGCTTTTCGATGACCGAGCCGCAGGGCGGTGCCGACCCGAAGGTCTTCCGCACCACCGCGGTGCCCGACGGGAGTCACTGGATCATCAACGGGGAGAAGTGGTTTTCGTCGTTCGCCTCGATGGCGTCGTTCATCATCGTGATGGCCATGACCGACCCCGACGCGCCGCCCTATCAGCGTTACTCGATGTTCGTCGTCCCCGGCGACACTCCCGGCATCAACGTGCTGCGCGACGTCGGCCTGGGTTACCAGCCGCTGGGCGGCGGGCGTGAGGGCTATGTCCGCTACGAGAACGTCCGCGTGCCGGCCGATCACATGCTGGGTCCGCGGGGTGGGGCCTTCGTCGTCGCGCAAACCCGGCTGGGCGGCGGGCGGATTCACCACGCGATGCGCACCGTCGGCCTGGTCCGCCGGATCTTCGACATGCTCTGCGAGCGGGCGGTTTCGCGGTACACGCAGGGCGAGGTGCTGTCCAACAAGCAACTCGTCCAGGAGATGGTCGCCGACTCGTGGATGGAGATCGAGGCCTTCCGGCTGCTGACCCTGCAAACCGCTTGGAAAATCGACCAATTCAACGACTACAAGGCCGTGCGGGCCGACATCTCGGCGGTGAAGGCGATGATGCAGAAGGTGCTGCATGACGTGTCGTCGCGGGCGCTGCAGCTGCACGGCTCGCTGGGCACCACCCACGAGATGCCGTTCGTGCAGTACTTGGTGGAGTCGTTCGTGCTGGGGCTTGCCGACGGTCCGACCGAAGTGCACAAGGTGACGCTGGCCCGCTTGCTGCTGAAAGACCGCGAGCCCGCGCCCGATCTGTTCCCGTCCGAACATTTGCTGCGGTTGCGCGCGGGCGCGGAGGCGAAGTTCGCCGAGAAGCTGGCCGGCATCCCCCGCGGCTAGACCGATTTGGTGACGCCGACGTACGACAGCACCACGTCGGATAGGTCGGTCATTCGAGTCAGCACCGCATAGGAGCGGATGAACGACTGGCCCACGCACCCGTCGATCTTGATGTGGAAGTTGCTGATCATGACCCAGGGATTCGCACCCTTGAATTGTTTCTTGATCACCGGCACCACGATGACCAGGCCGGGTTTCATTCCGATGCTCATCACGCCGTTCACGGGAGTGGAAACATACGGCAGCAGGGGCGGCAACGTACCGGTGGTGTCGAACGTCGGACTGACGCCCGGGATCACGCCGACACCACCCTCCATGATCACGCCGTTGGAGGTACTCATATCGATCCCGCAGCCGATTTGGTAGCCCACTTCCAGCTGGCCGTGGGGCTCTTCCGGTCCTTTCAGCGAGCCCACGAAGATGCCGCTGGCCACGTATTCGCGCGACGCGATGGAGGTGGTCAATGGGGGCACCGGAACTTGCATCTCGTCCTTCGCGCCCAGCCCCAGGGTCCAGCCGTCGGGGGTGTTGAGGATGACGGGAGGATTCGACGGCACCGCCCCTCCGGCCGGCGGCGCCGCAGCCGCGGCGGCAGGCTCGACCTCGGGACCGGCGTCGGGATCAGCGGCCGTCGCCGGCGCCGTGAGCACTGACATGGTGAGGCAGACGGCGACCACCAGGGCGCGACGAACGACCACGGCTACCGGCCTCACGGACGACAACGTACGCACTCTCCGTTGCGAGCCGCGAAATTTGCTGGGCGACCGATCAAAGATGTTGTGTATTTGTGACTCTTATGCGATATGGACGCCGAATGTAGAATCAGGCTCAATTAGCCGGCAGTTCGGGCAGACGACGGAGAGGGCCGCGATGACAATTCGCAGGTGCGCTGCGTCTACTGCTCGCGGGTTCGATGGTCGTCGCAGCTTTGACGGGCGGCACCGGCATTGCGGCCGCGTCTCCGGACCCTGGCCAGCAGCCCGACATCCCGACGATCGACGAATGGCAGATACAGTTCCCGACCACAATGACGAACCCGCTCGACGATGCAGTCGGCTCGTCAGGCGACTGGGGTGGCGTCGGAATGTAGTGCGAAAATCTGCACGCCAACTGCGGCTGATCAGCTACGCCGTTAATCCAGCAGGGACCGCGCCCGCTCCAGCAACCTCGGAAGCGTTGCCGCCATGGCTTCCAATTCCGTCCGTGGTGTGCGCCTTCGCCGATTGTGCTTGACGATCAGCGACCACGTCGCCGCCGACTTGAAGCACGCCAGCGCGCTGAACCAGGCCAAGTCGGTGACCTCGCGACCCAGCTCTTCTCGGTAGATCTCGGCGAGCTCGGCGACGGGCGGCACCATGCCCGCCGAGCCCGGAACGCGCCGATACGTGTCCGGGTCGCAGTTGATCAGAAACCAGCCCGCGTCGATACGCGGATCGCCCACTGACCAGATTTCCCAATCGATTACGGCGTTGATGCGGGAGCCGGCGGCCATCAGGTTGCCCAGCCGGAAATCACCATGCACCACGCTCGGCCCCATAGCCGTTGGCGCGCAACTCAACAACGCGTCACGCGCCCCCGGCCAATCGGGCACCAGCGCCGCATCGACGGTCTGCAGCGTTTCGGACCATCGCCAGACTTCGGCGATCGCATCGACAATCGGTTCACCATCCAGGCCAAGCTCACTCGGCGACAGACTGTGCAGCGCGGCCATGGCCCGACATGCGTTGCGGTACCGCTCGGAAAGACCGGGAGCACCAGCACAACCGTCGAAAAGCGGTTCCACACAGTCGCCTTCGACGTGCGACATCACGAACAGGGGCGGCGTGTGTGGCGGGTCCCCCGGGTCCTCCCACAGCACCTCGGGCACCGGAACCCGCGTCCCGGCAAGCGCTTTGATGATGCGGGCCTGACGCAGCACGTCGCGATGCGCGACCGGTTCGACACCGGGCGGAGCAACCTTGATCACCACCGGCCGGCCATCCAGGGCACCTTTGAACGTGAGGCTCGAGGCGCCCCCGGACAGTGGGGCGACGCCGGTAACGCCGGCGCCATCCAGTCGCCGCCGCAGCTCCTCCGGATCCAGCTCGGTCATTCAGCCGGCGGGCTTGGTCCAGCCGACCTCGGCGAGGAAGGGCTGGGTGTGCGCGATGCGCCCGGTCAGGATTTTCGGATCGCCGGTGCACAGCCGGAAGGCCGTCTCGGTGATCAGTTCGATGTCCTCGGTGTCGGTCTTGGCCAGGTCGAGGGTGCCGGCCCCGGGCGTGGCCACGGGATTGCTGGGGGCGGCGGCGTTGACGGCGATCCCGTCGTCGTACAGCTCGGCCGCAAGGCTTTTCGTCAGCCGGTTGAGCGCGGCCTTGACCGTCCCGTAGATGCCGAAGCCCGCGGTGCGGTCGAATTCCGAGAATGGCGGCCCCGGAGGCAGGTCACCGCCCACCGAGGTGAGGTTCAGGATCCAGCCCCGCCCGCGCCCGCGCATCGCCGGGATCGCCAGCTGGCACAACTGCAGTGGGCCGAGAACATGCATCTCCATCATCAACCGGGCCCGCCGTTCGGGGAACTCGTCCAGGGGCCGCAGGAAGGTCACCGCCGCGTTGTTGACCAGGATGTCCGGGGCGCCGACGGCGCTGACCACCTCGGCGAAAAGCCGTTCGCGCTCCTCGGATTGGGACAGGTCGGCTTGGACCGCGACGGCCTTCCCACCGGCGGCCGCGATCTCGTCCAGGGTCTGGCTCAGCGACCCTTGGTATTTGGGGTCGGGGTCCATCGTGCGGGCGGTCAGCGCGACCGTGGCACCGCGCGCGGCGAGCCGTGCGGCGATCGCCTTCCCCAGCCCGCGGCTGCTTCCGGTGACGAGGGCCACCATCCCGTCGCACCGTCGGTCAGCGCTCATCATCGACCTCCTACGGAAACGGCTTCTCCGGATCAGAGAATGCCATTATCGCCGGTCGAGGGGAAGTGCCGTCCCGCGCAGCGCGTCGACCGAGCAGTTCCCGCCGCCCGTGAACACCAGCAGGAAGAACGCGAAGCAGAAGAGGATCGCCAAAGCCCCACCGTTGCCCGCCGGCGGATCGGCAACGGGCCAGAGCCCTTGGGGTTGATGGATCCAGAAATAGGCGACCGCCATCTGCCCCGAGGCCACGAACGCAACGGCGCGGGTGAACAGTCCGGTGGCGATGAGCAGACCCGCGACGATCTCGATCAACCCGGCGTACCAGCCGGGCCAGGATCCGAACTCCACGCGCACTGGCGAAGGGACGGGCCAATCGAAGAGGCTCCTCGAGCCGTAGGCGGCGAAGAGCAAACCGTAGACGAACCGAAACACGCTCAGCACGGCCGGGGCATAGCGGCCCAGCCGCCGGTCCAAATCCTTTGTCACGGTCGAAAGGTTACGGTCGCGGTCCAGTCGAGCAGGCGCCGCCACAGCCGATGCCGGCTCGACGCCATGTTGTGGCAGTGCGCGCTGTCGGCCACGACCAGCGTGGTGATGTCCGGGCAGCTGCGATAGAGGCCGGCCTCGGCGCGTGGGTCCGGTGAGACGTCGACGACGCCATACCCGATCAACACGGGCACATCGATCAACGCGGCGTGCTCAGCGACGACACCAGGAATCATGGCGGTGCCGAACACGCGCGGCACCATCGACTTCGCGACGACGCAGTCCGCCGCCACCACGTCAGCGGGGACGTCGACGAGGTGGAACCAGCTCTGCAAGTGCTCGCGGGGGCCCTCGAAGTAAGGCTGCGGCAGGGCGGAAAGGATCTCCCGGGCGAGCTCGGCGCGGCCCTGCGCGGTTGCCGACCGGGCGATGAATGCCGGGTCCAGGTTCAGCGGCGCGACGTGTCGATTGGTGCACCCGAGAAGGGCCAGTGCGGCGAAGCTGGAGAAGAGCGCTTGCTGAGTGATTGCCAGGTAGCCGCCGAGGGAATGGGCGATGGCCACCGGGGGCGCGTGGATTCCCGTTGTGTCGGCCAACGCGGAGACAACCTGCGCGAGCGTGGCGGCGATGTCGGTGAAACCGAAATCCCTTATGGGCCGGGAGCTTTCGCCGGTACCGAGCGGGTCTATGGTCACGACGGCGTAGCCGTTGCCGGTGGCGAAATCGGCGAAGCTGTATCCGTGATGCCCGGGGATGCGCAGGTCCCAGTAGTCGCGGCTGTAGGTGCCGCCCGGCAGACAAACCAATAGTCCTAGTGCCTCTGCGCCGGAGCGGGCGGGATAGTAAGTCGCCGCCAGCGATGCTTGCTCCCCGATCACGTCGCTGACGTCAAACTTCAATGGGTGCGCGGGAAACGTCATACGGCGCAATCCTTCCACGACATGTCCTGTACACACATACATGTACGTCCGTACGCAAGGAGGCGCCTTGACTTACCTGTTTCTCCTCTGCGCCATCTTTGCGGAGGTGGTCGCGACCAGCCTGCTCAAGAGCACGGAGGGTTTCACCCGACTGTGGCCGACCGTCATATGCCTGACCGGTTATGCCGTCTCTTTCGCGCTCCTGGCGCTGTCGATTTCGCGTGGCATGCAGACCGACGTCGCCTACGCGTTGTGGTCGGCGATCGGTACGGCTCTCATCGTGCTGATCGCCGTGCTGTTTCTCGGCTCCTCGATATCTGTGACCAAGGTCGTCGGCGTGGGGTTGATCATCGCCGGCGTCGTCACGCTGAACCTGTCCGGCGCACACTGACCGGATCAACGGGTGCGCGTCGGCGCCCTTACCGTCGGCACGCTCGACGGCACGAACGTGGAGATGCGAGACGGAGGTGGGGCCGGAGAACTTCTTTCTGTTCGGTTTGACGGAGCAGGAGGTCGAGGCGGTCAAGACGGGCGGATACCGCCCGGCCGACTACATCGATGGCAATCAGGGAATCGATGGAAGCAAGGGAATCGATGGCAACGGCAACACCGAGGTGTTCCGGCCGCTGGTGGACAATCTGCGCTATGAGGACCCCTTCCTGGTGTGCGCCGACTATGCGTCCTACGTGAACTGCCAGGAGCAGGTGAGCGCCGCGTGGCAGGACAGGGAGTCGTGGACGAAGATGTCCATCCTGAACACCGCTCGCAGCGGCAAGTTCTCATCGGATCGGGCCATCACCGAGTACTGCGACGACATCTGGAACGTGTGGCCGCTGACCGTCAAGATCTAAAGAAACCGGCCGATAATCGCGACCCCTGGGCCTAGGATCTCGGCATGTCGATTCTGGGCGATGCAACGGTCGTCCTCGCGCGGGTGACGAGGTCGACATCCAACGCTCTGCGGGTCGAGCTCGCCACCCCCGACGGCACCGAATTGGCGCGCGCCCAACAAAAGGGCGGTGCCGCGGTGCTTTTCGGCTTCAAGAACGGCGGCAAAGGCGAGTACACGCTGTCCGCAGCCACCGGTGATGAACTCAAGATCGCGGTGGCCGGAACCACCACCATCACCAACCGGAACACACCCGTGGGCAAAATCGTCCCCGCCGACGGCGCGGCACGCCTGGAAGACGGTGGTGGCACCCTGCTGGCGGTGGTGCGGCCGCACACCGGACACAAGGCCGATGGGGCCTGGCATCATCGCTTGTTGTCGCCGTCCGGTGAGGCGCTCGGCGTCCTCACGCTGATGACCGTTCACACCGGTTGGAGCGATATCGAATCCGAAGCCATTCAGTTGCTGTCCAACCACAACGTCGCCACCCTGAAGGCACCGTCGGCGGGCGCGATGCTCACCCTCGCCGCGCCGGTCGATCCACACGTGGGTGACGTGTTGGCCGCGGCGTGCGTTGACTTCTCGGTGCTCCCCCGCGGGTACATCGAAAGCCAGACCTAGTGGTAGCCGGGGAGATCCGGCACACCGCTGGCGGTCAGCCATCCACCACCGTCGACAACAAGCGTCGCCCCGGTGACGTAAGACGCCGCATCGCTGGCCAGGAAGAGCACCGCTTCGGCGACCTCGGTGGTCGAGCCGGGCCGCCGCAAGGGATTCTGCGTGGTGCGATGCCGGTCATCGCCGGTGATTCTCTTCACTCCCTCGGTCCCTGACATCGCCCCGGGCGCAACGACATTCACCCGGACCCCGTCGGGCCCCCACTCGATGGCACAGGCGCGGGCGAACGCATCGATACCGGCCTTGGCCGAAACGACGTGGGCCTGCAAAGCCATCCCGCGGTACTGGGTCGCCGCGCTGATGTTCACCACGGATCCGCCGTGATCACGCAGCCATAGCTCGTACGCCGCCTTAGACACGTTGAACGTCCCCAGCAGGTCGATGTCGACCACGGCTTTGAATCCGCCTGCGCTCAGGCCGCTGATCGGCACGGGAAAGTTCCCGGCGGCGTTATTGACCACGACGTCGAGCCGGCCGAACGTTCGCACCACTTCCTCGACGACGCCGGTCACCTCCTCGTGGCGGCGGACGTCGCAGACGCCGTAAATGGCCTCGATCCCCGCCTCTTGTAACGCCGCAACGGCCGCCTGAAGGTTGGCTTCCTTGCGGCTGCAGATGGCGATCCGGGCGCCGTGACTGCCCAGCACCCGAGCGATCTGAAGTCCCAGACCGGTGGCGCCGCCGGTGACCAATGCCACCTTGCCCTGCAGCAGATCGGCCCGAAACGGGCTGCGCCGGGCGCTCACCCGGTCAAGGTTACGACGCGTGGACCGCGGTCGACAGTGGACGTTTTTCCGGTCCACCGCAAGGATCGACATAGCGAACCCTGGCAGGAGGAAAGTGACACTACGATTCCGTGGGCTGGTTCTGGCCCCGTTGATCATGGCGCTGGCGATGCTGCTCGCGCCATCCGCCTCGGCCGACACCTACACAGACCAGCTGGTGGACAAGTTCAACCCCCAGACGCACGTGTTGGCCGACCCGGGGGCGAATCCGCCGTTGCAGAACCCCGACAGGCTGAACGACCAGATCCTCACCAGCCGCTGGACGTGGAGTTCCACGCCGCCGATCTGGGTGGCGGCGGTGGCGCCCAGTCAGACCGGTGTGACCACCGCGGACGCCATCCACAACGTCATCCTTGGTCGCGATCCCGCATTCAGCGGGATCATTCTGGTCATCGACTCCAAGGGCTACCACGTGCGCGCCTACAACGTGCCCAAGGCGATCGCGGACAGCGTAGATCCGTTCATGAGCTCCTCGGCCAGGGACCACCGAAACGACCCGTACGGCGCGACCAGCGAATTCGTCAGCAAGGTGGCCAAAGTGGATGTGTCCTCCCGCGGACCGGCGACGACCCCTCCCGTTGTCCAGAAGAACCCCCACCACTGGCCTTTGCTGTGGACATCGCTGGTCATCGTCGCCATCGCGTTGGCGGTGGTTGGTTTGATCTGGTTCGCGGTGAGCCGAAATCGTAAGCGCCGCAAGGATACAGAGGCGAAGGAACAGATCAAGCAGCAGTTGATCACCGCCACGTCGGATGTCAGCGACGTCGATAACGCGGTGCTCACCAACAGCGAAACGGACGTCAGCGCCGAGTCGACGAAGGCCAATGCCAGCCTGTATGACGCCCGAAAGGCCTACGAGAAAGGTGACTACGGCTCGGCGCGAGCGCACCTCATGGTGGTGGAGTCCACGGTGGCCAAAGCCAACCAGAAGCTCAACCCGGGGCGGCCCGCGCCCAACGTTGCCGCCGTCGGCTCGGTGCCGGAGGACGACCGCAAGCAGGCCTCGGTGCGGGCGAAGAATCCCGACAGCGGCGAGTACGTGACGATCAACAACAACAACTACAGCACCACCCCGCAGCCCGGCTATCCGCACTACTACGGGGGTGGCTACTACAACGGGATGTTCTTTTACCCGGGGTACTACCCGTACGCGTTCTGGGGCCCGGGGTGGGGCTGGGCGCTCACCGACGTCCTGCTGATGGATGCGCTGCTGGACGACCATTGGGGCGGCGGCTACGACCGCGGCTTCGAGTCCGGCCGAGACTCGGCGTATGCGGATGCCGGCTACGACAGCCAGCAAGCCGATGTTGCCTTCAGTGGCGGCTATCAGGGCTCCGGCGGCGACACCGGCTTCGGAGGCAACGGCTCGTACTCCGGCGGTGGCGACGTGGACTTCGGCGGCGGTTGGGACTCCGGCGGTTATGACTCCGGCGGCGGATCCGATTTCGGCGGCTCCGATTTCGGCGGCGGCGGCTCGGACTCCGGCGGCGGCGACTTCGGATTCTGATTCCCGAGAAGTAACGTTTTCCGAATGAGCACCGACAGGATCAACCGACGGCATCCTGCTCGCCATGGTGGTGATCGGCGCGATCGCTTACGCGTTGCTCTACTCGCACGCCTCAACCGTCTTCAGGGTTCTGGTGCCACTCGGCTTGGCCTTCCTGGTGGGCCTGATCATCCGCGACGTGGTCAACGACCGGAAGCGCTGACTCCAAGGAGTGGATAGTGACTGAGGGATTGTTCGGTCTGCTGACCGTCATCGCCCTAGGGCTGGCGTTGGCACTCGCCGCCATTGCCTTCGTTTTCGTCAGGCGGATGGAGAGGCGAACAACCAGCCCGATAAGCGAGGAAATCGGCAGCGCCAAATCGGTGGTGAACAAGTTGCGCAAACGCCAACCGATGTCGCCGGACGAGCTGGCCTACGCGCGGCAGATCGTCGCCGACCGTAGCTCCTTCATGGCGCTCTGCATCCCCGGCGCGTTGTTCATGCTGGGCTGCTTTTATGTGTTCGGCAGCCTTTACCACCTGCACGGGGCCACGCCCTCCGAGCGAACATTTCTCGGGGTGATTCCCATGCTGACCTCGACAAACCTAGCCCTCCGGCTGCTCAGCAGCGCACGGTTGAAAAGGCGCCTGAAAACAATCTCTTGAGTTGTCCTTGGCACGGCCACCAGACGTGTTCGCCTGCGAGCTCTGAACGGGCTGCTCCGCTCTGCCGACGGGAGCGGCAGGTGATAACGTCCGCACACCTGGTGTTCGCGCCGCCGCTCAGTGCTGATAGGGTCTCCAGGCGCATATATCAACCAGATTGATATATGCGCAACGAAGGTCAGGAGGGATTCGGGGAGGTGAACGAGTGAGCCCTCGTTCAGTCGGCAGGACTGTCTTGGGGCGTACCTGGATGCCGCTGGTTTCCGTTGTTGCCATCGGCGTGGGCCTGCTGTGCATGTACAAGGTGCACCAGTTCTCGGAACCTGAGCCGGTCATCACCGTCAATGGCCCGCAGGCACCTGAGGAGTTCAACCTCAAACGGATTACCTATGAGGTGTTCGGCTCCGCCGCGCAGGGCGGGAAACTCGTCTACATCGACATCGACGGCCATCCGCATCAGGTTGATATCACGACTCTGCCGTGGTCCCACACGGAGACCACCACGCTCACGGTGGCGTCCGGCAGCGTCTCGGTGCATGTCCATGGCGGTCACGTGGGTTGCCGGATGCTGGTGGATGGCGTAGTCCGCGACGAACAGTCGGACGATCATCAGGACGCCGACGTCGAGTGCAGGGTGAAATCCGCATGACCGAGCATCGCCTCGGCGAGCCCAGGGCCAAACGACCCTTCATCCCCAGGATGGTCCGGGTTTTCGCGATACCGATCATTTTCTTCTGGGGCCTTCTCGCGGTCACCACGAACACCTTTATGCCCCAAGTAGAACGGGTCGCAGAAGAACTCGCCGGACCGATGGTCCCGCACTACGCGCCCTCACAGCGGGCGCTGCTGCACATCGGCGAAAAATTCCACGAATCCAACTCGACCAACTTGACCATGGTGGTGTTCGAGGCGAACCGACCGCTGGGAGACCAGGACCACCGGTACTACGACGATCTGATGCGCCGCCTTGAGCGCGACACCAAGCACGTGCAATACGTGATGGATCTGTGGGGCAAACCGTTCACCGCGGCGGGGGCGCAGAGCGTGGATGGCAAGTGCACTTATGTGCTGTTGCGCCTCGCCGGCGACATCGGTCAGATTCAAGCCAACCGGTCCGTGGACGCCGTCCGCGACATCATCAAGAAGGACACGCCACCACCCGGGCTCAAGGTCTACGTCAGCGGCGCGGCCCCACTGGCCTCCGACACGCTCGCTATCGCCAATGCCAGCCTGAACAACGTCACGATCGTCACGATCATCCTCATCGTCGTGATGCTGCTGCTGGTGTACCGCACCCCTTCCACCCTTTTGGTGCCCTTGCTCGGCGTGCTCATCGAGATGCTCGTCGCGAAGGGCGTTGTCTCGACGCTCGGGCATTACGGGTACATCGAACTCTCGTCGTTCGCCGTGAACATCGTCATCGCGCTGACCCTGGGAGCGGGAACGGATTACGGCATCTTCTTGATGGGCCGATATCACGAGGCGCGACAGGCGGGCGAAAGCCGGGAGGACAGTTTCTACATCGCGTACAAGGGTGTCGCGCCCATCATCATCGGCTCTGGGCTGACGATCGCCGGCGCGTGTTACTGCTTGACGTTCGCGCGCCTGAACTACTTCCACACCATGGGGCCGGCTGTCGCGATCACCATGCTGTTCACCATCGCGGCAGCGATGACGCTGGGCCCGGCGGCCTTGACCGTCGGCAGCCTTTTCGGGATGTTCGACCCGAGAACCAACACCAAAGGACATCTCTATCGGCGCATCGGGGCGAGCGTGGTGCGCTGGCCGGTGCCGATCCTGGTGGCCAGCTCCGCCGTTGTGATGCTCGGGGCGATCTTCGTGCCGACCTATCGGCAGAACTACGACGATCGCCAGTACCAGCCGGCCAATGCGCCCGCCAACCTGGGTTTCCAGGCGGCCGATCGGCACTTCCCCAAGAGCAAGCTGTTCTCGGAGATGCTCATGGTCGAAACCGATCACGACATGCGCAACTCGGCCGACTTCATCTCGCTGGACCGAGTCGCCAGAGCTCTGATTCGCCTGCACGGTGTGGCGATGGTGCAAGGCATGACGCGGCCGTTGGGCCGGGCGCTCGAGCACGCCAGCATTCCGTACCTGTTCACCACGCAGGGCAGCGGCAACGGTCAACAACTCCCGTTCAACAGGGAGCAGAACTCCAACACCGATGCGCAGGCCGACATCCAGGCGCACTCTGTCGCGGTCTTGCGAAAAGAGATCGGCTTTTTCCAGAAGGTGTCCGACGAACTGCACCAGACGGTTCTCACCGTCGAGGATCTGCAAAGGGTCAGCGACGACATCAGAGACGAGGTCTCGAATGTCGACGATTTCTTCCGTCCGATCAAGAGCTACTTCTATTGGGAGAGGCACTGTTTCGACATCCCCATCTGCTGGACGTTCCGTTCGCTGTTCGAGACGATCGATCAAATCGACAAGTTGGCCGACGACATCGCGGACGCGAAGGTGTCTCTCCAGGAGGTGGACAAGGCTTTCCCGCAGATCATCGCCCAACTGAAAGCCACGGCCGACGACACGGAGGCCCTGCAGTCGAAGTTGGTCAACAGTTACGGATCTGCCGATCTCCAGTCCATCCAAACCGAGCAGACATTCGACGATCTGATCAACGTCGGCAACGACTTCGACAAGTCCCGCAGCGACGACTTCTTCTACATCCCGCACGAAGGTTTCGACAATGACGACGTCAAGACGGGGATGAAGTTGATGATGTCGCCGGACGGCAAGGCGGCCCGGTTCATCGTCACCCACGAGGGTGACGCCATGGGCCCCGAAGGCGTGGAGCATGTCGAACAGTTCCCCGACGCGATAAAAACGATCCTGAAAGAGACGTCGTTGGCCGGCGCGCGGATCTACATCGGCGGTTCGGGGTCCAACGACAAGGACATCAAGGAATACGCGATGTCCGATCTCATGATCGCGGCGATCGCCGCCTTCGTGCTGATCTTCTTGATCATGATGTTCATCACGCGAAGTCTGGTGGCGGCCTTGGTGATTCCCGGCACGGTGGCGTTCTCCTACGCCGGCGCGTTCGGGCTGTCCATCCTCGTCTGGCAACATCTCATCGGCCTGCACCTGCACTGGCTGGTCCTGCCGTTGACGTTCATCATCCTGGTGGCGGTGGGGTCGGACTACAACCTGCTGCTGATCAACAGGGTCAAAGAGGAGCTGCACGGCGGAATTCACACCGGTCTCATCCGCGCGCTTGGCAGCACGGGCGGTGTGGTGACGTCCGCCGGTTTGGTCTTCGCCTTCACCATGCTGGCGATGCTCACCAGCGATCTGCGGACCATCGGTCAGGTGGGTTCGACCGTGTGCATCGGCCTGCTGCTCGACACGCTGATCGTGCGTACGTTCGTCGTGCCGTGCATCCTGCGAATCCTCGGGCCGTGGTTCTGGTGGCCGACCTTGGTGCGTAACCGTCCGCTTACCTCAGCGGTGGGGCGCTAGCCGGCGCCCTTGCCGTTGTCGACGCGATAGACGGCGCCGTGAACGGCGGCCGCGGCATCGCTGGCAAGAAAGGCGATCACGTTCGCTACGTCAAGGGGCTGCATCATGCCGCGCGGCGAGGCCGTGCGCATGATCAGGTCGTAGTTGGGGTTGTCCGGCGCGGTGAAGTGTTCGAGTTGCGGTGTGAGCATGCCGCCCGGGCATATCGCGTTGACGCGCAAGCGATCCGCGGTGTACTCCACCGCCAAAGCACGGGTGAGTCCGATCAGCCCATGCTTGGCGGCGCAGTAGCCGGCCGAGTACGCCTGGCCCTCGACGCCGGCAATCGAGCTGACGTTGATGATGTTGCCGCCTCGCTCCAGCAGCCGGGGCAGCGCGGCCCGGCAGAGGTAGAACGGTTCGGCGCATCTGGTGTTGTCCGGCGATGTTGACAAGGATGTCCAGTGCGCCCAACTCGCGCACGCACAGCTCGACCGCGTCGTGGCAGGCCTGCCCGGAAGCAACATCCACCGATGCGTAGGCACCATGTTGCACGTCGGCGAATACCTCGGCCAAGCGAGCCGTATCCCGGCCGATGCCGAAAACCGTTGCGCCCTGGCGGGACAACAGCCGGGCCGTCTCAGCCCCGAGGCCCGACGACGCTCCGGTCACCAAGGCGACCCTGCCCTGCAGTGCTGACATACCAGTCCTTTTCGCTCAGTAGGGCCGCATCCGCGCAATGCTGCCCCGCAGCACCAGGAGTGGCGCACTGAGTCTCGGCCCCCAAAGGTGGATCGCGTCGGGGAACATATGGTCGGCTCGGAAGCCTTGCCGGATGCGGCGTGCGGTTAGCAGTACGAGCAGACTGATCGCCAGCCTGCCGAGGGCGACCCGACTTGTCCGCCTCTTCCAGGTTGGCGGCGTCGACCCCACCCGCCGGCCGACGTAGTAGCCGACACACGTTGCCATCGCGAGGGCTGCGATTCCGGCAAGCACCGTCATGATGATGAGCGTTTCGCGTCATCGTCGCGGCGAGGTCACGCGCGAGATACACCTTGGTCAATACGTGCGGCCAATATGTGCGGCGCTAGCCGATCTCGCTCACGACATAAACGGCCACATAACCGATGGGGATGCCGGTCCAGGTGGCGATGCACTTGCGTGCCACCAGCTCCACCGCGCCCCGGCGGCTGGTGCGGGCGACCCTGTTGATCTCGGGAATCCGGATCGTCCACCCGTCGGCGTCGCGAGTGACTTCGATATCGAAGCACTGGCCGACCATTGGACACTTCACGCGGGGAGCGGCCCGGTGTGCACGGGCGCTGCGCAACATTTGCGGGCGCAGCAAGGTGGGCTGAATGGGCATGGCTGCTTTCCTGAGTCGCAATCGAACCGCGGGCAAGATTAATGCGCATCGAGGCGAAAACCTAATCGGCCGGGCCGGCATGGCTGGGGTCCCAACCTGGTTCCCAACACGCTGTCCGCCTCGCGACGCCGGCTACAGAACGATCGGCGGCCCGGGTGGTGCGCAGTGCGCTGCAGATCGTGATGTTCGAGCCGCCATGTACTTCTCGGCGACACCGGGGCAGGATCAAACCCGGATTGAGAATCGCTCTCAGCTGCACGCCTGCCGCACGGCCAGAAGCACGTGGGACTACAAACGGGGGCCGATTGCACACAAGGCGCATGGCATGACTTACTGCGTAGGCGTAATGCTGGACAAGGGGATAATTTTCGCCTCGGACTCTCGCACGAATGCCGGGGTGGATAACTTCGCCAAGTTCTGCAAGATGACGGTATTCGAGCGTCGCGGCGACCGCGTCGTCGTTCTGCTGAGTTCGGGAAACCTGGCCGGAACTCAGGCCGTCATCAGCGTATTGACGCAGCGTTGTGCTGACGGCGACGCGGAGACCAATCTCTACGGTGCCCGGACAATGTTCGACGTCGTGAGGCTGGTCTCCGACGCGACGCGCGACATCGAGAAACGCGACGCCGGGTACCTGGAAGAGAACAACGTCCGCTTTGATGCCTCGTTCATCGTCGGTGGCCAGATCGCCGGCGAGCCGATACGGCTGTTCCGGACCTACGCCGAAGGCAATTTCATTGAAGCGGGGAACGAGACGCCCTTCTTACAGACCGGTGAAACCAAGTACGGAAAGCCGATCCTCGACCGCGTCATTACCCAACACACGGCCCTCGCCGACGCCACGAAGTGTGTCTTGGTGTCCTTCGATTCGACCATGCGCAGCAACTTGTCAGTGGGCATGCCGATCGACCTGATTTGTTACGAACGGGACAGCCTCCAAGTGCAGTGGCGGCGGCGATTCGATGAGGGGGACCCATATTTCACCGCCTTGAGCGACGAATGGGGCGAAGGTGTGCGGCGGGTGTTTCGCCATCTGCCCGATCTGCAGTGGTGACGGTTGTCGCGGTGGACACCTTCATCGTTACCTGTGAACACGGCGGTAACCGCATACCCGCGCCCTATCGGCTTCTGTTTCGGGGGCAACGGGCGCTGCTCGATTCCCACCGTGGCTACGATCCCGGTTCGCTGGTCATGGCCGAGGCACTCGCCGGTGCCTTCGCGGCGCCCCTCGTGGCTTCGAGGATCAGCCGTCTGCTTATCGATCTCAACCGCTCGATCGGCCACCCCCAACTTTTTTCGGCGGTGACCCGCGCCGCGCCGGCCCAGACCCGGGGAAAGATCGTCGACGACCACTACCGGCCCTACCGCATGCAAGTCGAGCGTCTCGTCAGGCAAGCGGTAGCGCGCGAGCATCGCGTGATCCACATCTCGTCGCACAGCTTTACCGCCGAGCTGGACGGCAAGGTGCGCGACGCCGACGTAGGTTTGCTCTACCACCCCGGGCGGCGCGGAGAGGCCGATGTGTGCGCCCACTGGAAGGAAACACTGGAGACACTGGCTCCGGAAGTTCGCGTACGCCGCAATTACCCCTACGCCGGCAGAGGAGACGGGTTGACCTCACATTTGCGTGCACGCTTCGCGCCAAGCGAGTACGTCGGAATCGAACTGGAAGTCAACCAGGGCATCGTTTTCGCCCCGGGCCGACGCTGGACGGCATTGCGGCGCACGCTGATCGATTCATTACGCACGGCATGTGCGCCTGCGCCATGATTCCCGCCCCGCCTCACCAGCCGGATACCGGAGATAAATAATGCAAATTCACGTCGGCTTCGAAATGATCTACGACTGCCCGCAGCCCACCCCGATGATCTTCAACCTCAACGTCCACTTCACCCGCGTGTCCGATCTGGTCGGCCGTGACGAGCTGGTATTCGACCCGCCGGTCCCGGTGGCTGGCTATCGCGACGACTTCGGCAACTGGTGCACCCGCATTGTTGCCCCGCAAGGCCGCACGCGCGTCTCGGCCAATGCGCTCGTCAACGACACCGGACTCCCCGACGTCATCGTTCCCCAGGCGCAACAGATTCCCGTGCCGGACCTGCCCGCGGACACGCTTATCTTCCTGCTCGGGAGCCGGTATTGCGAAACCGATCGGCTGTCGGAGACGGCGTGGAATCTCTTTGGGGAGGCGCCGACGGGATGGGGCCGCGTTCAGGCAATCTGCGATTACGTTCATCGACATCTGACGTTCGGCTACGAGCACGCGCGCATGACACGGACGGCGCTGGAAGCTTTTTACGACCGGACCGGCGTCTGCCGCGATTTCACGCATCTTGCCGTGGCCTTATGTCGCTGCATGAACATCCCCGCGCGCTACTGCACCGGGTACCTGGGCGACATCGGTGTGCCCCCGGTGGACGATCCGATGGATTTCGCTGCCTGGTTCGAGGTTTTCCTCGGCGGACAATGGCATACCTTCGACGCGCGCAACAACACACCGCGCATCGGCAGGGTGCTGATCGCGCGCGGCCGCGACGCCGCCGACGTCGCACTCAGCAACACCTTCGGCCCCAACACATTGACGAGCTTCAAAGTATGGACCGACGAGGTACCCGCCGGTTGAGTCAAGCAGCCGATCTCGTCCCGAAGACGTCGAACGCGTGGCCCCAAGCACGACGACGTGGTCGCATGATTGGCCCTATGCTGACTGATTGCCCAACTTCAGAGAGTAGTTTTCTTGGTCGGGCTGACGGGGTTTGAACCTACGACCACTTGACCCCCGCATACGTGCGATGCGGTGCCGGCGGCGGTCGTTCACTCCGTTGTGTCGTCGGACTTGCTCAGGACCCGGTCCGCGGTGCGCACAATGCTTCGGTTGAACTCATACTGTGCATTGACGAGCTTTTCGGCGAATTCGATAGCGGCGTCAACGATTGACTTGCGTAGCGGTTGGACGGCTTCAGGAATCGCCTCATCGACTGTTTTACGGAACTTGCGCAAAGCCTCACTTGCGGCATGCTGTCCGGCCTTGGCCGATTCGCGCACATCGTCGGCCAGCTCTGCCATCGCACCACGGTCTTCTGGCTCGGTGGTCGCCACGGTCTTGTTGGTGGTCTGCGTCATATCAGAATCTCTCTACCTCTGGGGTGTTTGTGCTATCGCCGCGAACGCTAATCGCCTCTGCAGCCCAGCCACATGGGCGAAAGTCACAAAGTAGGGAGCCGATAGTCCGCCGAGGCTAAGGCAGTTCACTCTGGCGGGAGACAGTTACGCGATCCGCGGTAACCGCTCTGCGACCCGCCGTGAAGTTGATTGTGCCCCAACGCCCTCCGCTGATCAGGCACCGTGGGTCAAGCCTGTCGCCTTGACAGACAATCCATCTCGCCGCTGAACCCAGCCGCGGTTTCAAGGGTTCTTGGACTAGTGATCTGCGCGCTCCCGTCGAATGGTGCCTGTGTCAGCGGCCATCGTCGCGTCCAACGTGTGATCCTCAATTGGTTCCCACGGTCACATGCCGGCTCACGGGCAACTGCGGGGCCCGATAGACCATCGAGACGAACCCCCGCGTGGAGTTCGATCCACCGCCGCCGGTGCCGATCGCAGCCAGCCCCCAGAACCGGCTTGAAAGCGAATAAGCAGGAGAGCCGTACCCGGGTGCTGAGCACCCGGGTACGGCTCCCTTTCATGCCGTGCCGACGGTCAGAGTGCCCGAACGCCGCTGGCCTGCGGACCCTTGGCGCCCTGGGTAACCTCGAACTCCACCTGCTGATTCTCCTCGAGGCTACGGAACCCGTTGCCATCGATCTCGGAGTAGTGCACGAAGACGTCTGGGCCGTCCGAGCGCGCGATGAAGCCGAAACCCTTTTCGGCGTTGAACCACTTCACAGTTCCCTGTGTCATTTTGTTTCTCCTGGTCAGGATTCCCGGCCGCACTGTGCGGTCCGGTGGCCGATTGATCAGACGACTGCTTCTCGGCTTGCCCTGCAAGAAAAAAAGAGACGCCCGCACCAAGGTTCTGCGCGAGCGTGTATAGAACACGAACACTTAAAACTTCGACCTTGCTCAGTATAACGGTCTACTGACTAATTTGTTCCTGCTGTAAGTCCGAGAGGCCGACACCGTCGCGGTATTTTCGGCCGTTGACAGTGCTACGGACTGTGAGAATGAGACTCGCACCGTCGTCAATCGCCCCAGAACGAGTGACCAGAAACCCGCGTATGGCCTGGTGGAGCTAAGGGTGTCTGAGTTCACGACATAGGTGACACATGAGTCGC
Organism: uncultured Actinomycetota bacterium; assembly: GCA_963850895.1. Taxonomy (GTDB): domain Bacteria; phylum Actinomycetota; class Actinomycetes; order Mycobacteriales; family Mycobacteriaceae; genus Mycobacterium. Next base: position 438,563 of record CAWKNK010000029.1, read on the forward strand.
GTCATGGGTTACACCGGTGTCGATGCCCGATGAGTCGCGTCATAGGTGACAGTCATGGCTCATGTCGAAAGCACGTGTGGCTGTGTTGGAAGTCGTCAGTGGAAACCTCACCGTCACCGCGGCTTCGCGGGCTTACGGACTATCCCGGCAACACATCTATCGTCTGCTCAAGCGTTACGAACTCGGCGGTCTCGACGCCGTCGAACCTCGCTCACGCAGCCCCGCCAGCAACCCCAACTCGGTGCCCGATGACGTCATCACCGCCATCGTGGTGCTACGCGAGAAACTCGTCGCCGACGGACTCGATGCCGGTCCACTGACTCTGCAATGGCACTTGGCTCAAGCCGGCCTGGCGGTACCGTCGACCTCTACGATCCGACGCATCCTGCGGCCACCACGGGCTGATCACTGCCCAGCCACGCAAACGCCCCAAAAGCTCCTATCAACGCTTCCAAGCCGATCAACCCAACGAATGCTGGCAATCAGACTTCACCCACTGGACCCTGGCCGACGGCAGCGACGTCGAAATCCTCAACTGGCTCGATGACCACTCCCGATATCTACTGTCGTGCACCGCCTACCGCCGGGTCGCCGGCCCCGACGTCGTCGCCGACTTCACCACCACCACCGACGTTACGGCCTGCCCGCCTCAACACTGACCGACAACGGATCGGTCTACACCTCACGATTCACCCACGGCCACAACGACTTCGAACGCCTACTCGCCAGCCTGGGCATCACCCAGAAAAACGGCCACCCGGACACCCGCAAACCCAAGGCAAAATCGAACGCTTCCACCAAACCCTCAAACGCTGGCTCACACCACGACCCCGACCCGACCACCCTGCCGCCCTGCAAAACCTGCTCGACCACTTCACCGTCGTCTACAACACCGAACGCCCCCACCGCGCCCTGCCGCCGGGCACCACACCCGCACAGGCCTACAACGCCCGCCCCAAAGCCGCCCCACCCAACACCACCAACGGCCACTTCCGCATCCGCCACGACACCGTCGACCAATTCGGCAAACTCACCCTGCGCCACGGCAGCCGCCTACACCACCTCGGCATCGGCGCCACCCACGCCCACACACCCGTACTGATCCTGGTCACCACCACCACCGTCACCGTGATCAGCAAAACCGGCCACCACGTCCTCAGCAGCCACCACATCGACCCCACCAAAAACTACTGGCGCAACCAAACCAAAAACCCCGGCCGATGGCCGGGGAATCTGTAACCCATGACGCGACTCATGCTGTAACCCATGTCCCGACTCATCACATGGTGGAGCTAGGGGACTCGAACCCCTGACCCCCTCCTTGCAAACGCGGTGCGCTACCAGCTGCGCTACAGCCCCTCGACGTGACTGGGTGGCTGACCGGGGGTGTCGTCCACCGCCACCTGCCAGACCTCGACCCCGCGCCGGGACCGCACCACCGCCGCCACCACAGCGATCAGTGTGATTGGCAGGGCAAGTCTTACGCAACGTCTTGACGGGCACATGGTTGTGGGCCTAGGAGGACTCGAACCTCCGACCT
>CAWKNK010000030.1:0-343611 GCA_963850895.1 uncultured Actinomycetota bacterium
TCGTCAAGCAGGGCATGCGTGAGCGGTTCGACGAGATGCGGCGGATGGGCATCCGGACGGTGATGATCACCGGCGATAACCCGTTGACCGCCAAGGCGATTGCCGACGAGGCCGGTGTCGACGACTTCCTCGCTGAGGCCACGCCCGAGGACAAGCTCGCGCTGATCAAGCGTGAGCAAGAAGGCGGCAAACTGGTCGCGATGACCGGCGACGGCACCAATGACGCGCCGGCCTTGGCTCAGGCCGACGTGGGCGTGGCGATGAACACCGGCACGTCGGCCGCCAAAGAGGCCGGCAACATGGTCGACCTCGACTCCGACCCCACCAAGCTCATCGAGATCGTCGAGATCGGCAAGCAGCTGCTGATCACCCGCGGAGCGCTGACGACCTTCTCGATCGCCAACGACATCGCGAAGTACTTCGCGATCATCCCGGCGATGTTCGTCGCACTGTTCCCGGGGCTGGACATGATCAACATCATGCGGCTGCACAGCCCGCAGTCGGCGATCCTGTCGGCGGTGATCTTCAACGCTGTCGTCATCGTGGCACTGATCCCGCTGTCACTGCGCGGCGTCCGGTACACGCCAAGCAGTGCGTCAAAACTGTTGAGCCGCAACCTCTACGTCTACGGGCTCGGCGGGATCGTCGCCCCGTTCATCGGAATCAAGCTGATCGACTTGATCATCCAATTCGTCCCCGGGATGTCCTGATATGAAGTTCTCGAATTTTGTTCGCATGCATTGGGCGGCCTTTCGCGCGCTGCTGGTGCTGACCATAATCACCGGTCTCGCTTACCCGCTGTTCATCTGGCTGGTGGCGCAGCTGCCGGGACTGCACGATAAGGCCGAGGGGTCGATTCTCACCGCCAACGGCAAGCAGGTCGGCAGCCGGCTGATCGGTCAGCTGTTCACTGACAAGGACGGCAACCCATTGCCGCAGTACTTCCAGAGCCGCCCCTCGGCGGCCGGCACCGGCTATGACCCACTGTCGTCGAGCGCGAGCAACCTCGGGCCCGAGAGCATCGTCGACACACCCGCCGATCCGTCGCAACTGACGGCCGGAAAGTCCGCGTCGGATGCGGGCTTCAAGCCGAGCCTGCTGACACCGGTGTGTTCGCGCAGCGCAGCGGTGGGCCAGCTCGAGGGTGTGGACGGATCGCGACCGTTCTGCACGGGCGGAGGTGTGGGTGCGGTGCTGTCGGTGATCGGACCCCGCGACGCCCGCGGAAACGTCATCCACCCCACCCGGGTGGTCAGCGTCAACGAGCCGTGCCAGACGACGCCGGCGCCGTTCCTGACCCTCTACGAGGGTGTGCGGGTCGAGTGCGCCAAGTACGGCGAGGACTACTCGATCGGCCAGATCGTGCCCATCCGCGGCGCCGCGCCCGCCAACCCGGCCGTGCCCGCCGACGCGGTCACCGCCAGCGGCAGCGGCCTCGACCCGAACATCTCACCGGCCTACGCCGACATCCAGGTCGCCCGGGTGGCCAAGGCCCGGCACGTCAGCCCCGACCAGATACGTGCGGTCGTAGCCCAGTACACAAGCGGCCGCACCCTTGGGTTTTTCGGGGAACCGTACGTCAACGTGTTGCAACTCAACCTGCAACTCGACCGCCGGTATCCGGTCACGAGCTAGGGCTAAGGAGGGATGATGGTTGACGTGAGTGCGTCGACCACCGTCCCAAACGCGGCGAGCTGCGCATCTATCTTGGCGCGGCGCCCGGAGTGGGCAAGACATTCGCGATGCTGGGTGAGGCGCATCGACGGCTGGAACGCGGCACCGACGTGGTGGCGGCCGTGATCGAGACCCATGGCCGGGCGAAAACCGCTGAGCTGATTGAGGGCATCGAGGTCATTCCGCCGCGCTATATCGAATATCGCGGCGGCAGCTTCCCCGAACTCGACGTGCCGGCCGTCCTGGCGCGCCACCCCCAAGTCGTCCTCGTCGACGAACTGGCGCACACCAATACACCGGGCAGCAAGAACGCCAAGCGATGGCAGGATGTCGAAGAACTGCTCGACGCCGGAATTACGGTGATCTCCACCGTCAATGTCCAGCATCTGGAGAGCCTCAACGACGTCGTCGCCCAGATCACCGGTATCGAACAGCAAGAGACGATACCGGATTCGATCGTCCGCCAGGCTTCGCAGGTCGAGCTCATCGACATCACACCGGAGGCGTTGCGCCGCAGGCTGTCTCACGGCAACGTCTACACGCCGGAAAGAATCGACGCGGCGCTGTCAAACTACTTCCGCCGCGGGAACCTCACTGCGCTCCGGGAAATCGCGCTGTTGTGGCTAGCGGACCAGGTGGATACCGCGCTGGCCAAATACCGTGCGGAGAACAAGATCACCGACACGTGGGAGGCACGCGAGCGCGTCGTGGTGGCGGTCACCGGTGGTGCGGAATCGGAGACATTGGTGCGACGGGCATCCCGGATCGCGTCGAAGTCCAGCGCCGAGCTCATGGTGGTGAATGTCATACGCGGTGATGGTCTGGCCGGCTTGTCGCAGTCCCGGATGGCCAAAGTTCGTGAGCTGGCGAACAGTCTCGACGCTTCCCTGCATACCGTGGTCGGTGACGACGTACCCATGGCCCTGCTCGATTTCGCCCGGGAAAACAATGCGACGCAACTGGTGATCGGCACCTCTCGCCGGCCTCGGTGGGCGCGCATCTTCGAGGAAGGCATCGGCCAGACGATCGTCGAGCACTCCGGAAAGATCGACGTGCACATGGTCACGCACGAGGAGTCCAAACGCGGATTTCGCGGGGCGACACCCTCACCCCGCGAGCGGCGGGTGGCGTCATGGCTGGCGGCCTTCATTGTGCCGTCGGCGATCTGCGCGGTCACGGTCACCTGGCTGGACCCGTATCTGGGCACCAGCGGCAACAGCGCCTTGTTCTTTGTCGGCGTGCTGCTGGTCGGCCTCCTCGGAGGCGTCGCGCCGGCTGTGGTCTCGGCGGTGCTGTCCAGCCTGTTGTTGAACTACTTCCTACGGCCCCCCGGCACACTTTCACCATCGCCGAACCCGACGCCGCCGTCACCGAACTGGTGCTGCTGATCATCGCGGTCGCGGTCGCGGTGCTGGTCGACGGCGCGGCCAAACGCACCCGAGAAGCCCGACGCGCCTCCCAGGAGGCCGAGCTGCTGACGCTGTTCGCGGGCTCGGTGCTGCGCGGGGCCGATCTCGACACGCTGCTCGAGCGGGTGCGAGAGACCTACTCGCAACGCGCGGTCAGCATGCTGCGCGAACCCCGCGAGGAGGACCGCGCCGGCGGCAGGAAGGCCGATGTCGTCGCCTGCGTGGGCAGGGATCCTTGTGTCACCGTCGATTCCGCCGACACCGCGATCGAGGTCGGCGACGACGAGTTCTGGATGCTGCTGGCGGGCAGGAAGCTTTCGGCGCGCGATCGCCGGGTGCTGAGCGCGGTGGCCAAGCAGGCCGCGGGTCTGATCCGGCAGCGCGAGCTGGCCGAGGAAGCCAGCCGGGCCGAGGCGATCGTGCGGGCCGACGAGTTGCGGCGCTCCCTGCTGTCAGCGGTCAGCCACGACCTGCGGACGCCGCTGGCGGCGGCCAAGGTCGCGGTGTCCAGCCTGCGCGCCGAGGACGTCGCCTTTTCCCCCGCGGACACGGCGGAACTGCTGGCGACCATCGAGGAGTCGATCGACCAGCTGACCGCGCTGGTCGGAAACCTGCTTGATTCGTCGCGCCTGGCCGCCGGCGTGGTACACCCGGACCTGCACCGGGTGTATCTGGAGGAAACGGTGCAACGGGCGCTGATCAGCATCGGTAAGGGCGCCACCGGCTTCTACCGATCCGCCATCGATCGGGTGAAGGTCGACGTGGGTGACGCCGTGGTGCTGGCCGACGCCGGGCTGCTGGAGCGAGTCCTCGCCAACCTGATCGACAACGCACTGCGATATGCACCCAACGTAGTCCGGGTCAATGCCGGACGCGTGGGCGATCGGGTCCTGATCAATGTCATCGACGAGGGCCCTGGAATTCCGCACGGGACCGAGGATCAGATCTTCGAAGCGTTTCAGCGCCTCGGCGATCACGACAACACCACCGGCGTCGGGCTAGGGATGTCGGTGGCGCGCGGCTTCGTCGAAGCGATGGGCGGCATCATTCAAGCAACCGACACTCCGGGCGGCGGACTCACCGTGGTGGTGGATCTCGCCGCGCCGCAGGGTGCCCGATGACCCGGGTATTGGTGATCGACGACGAGCCGCAAATCCTGCGCGCGCTGCGCATCAACCTGTCCGTGCGGGGTTATGAGGTGATCACCGCGTCGACCGGCGCCGGCGCGCTGCGGGCCGCCGCCGAGCACAAACCCGACGTGGTGGTCCTCGATCTCGGCCTGCCCGACCTTTCCGGCATCGAGGTGCTGGCAGGTCTGCGGGGCTGGCTCACCGCACCGGTGATCGTGTTGTCGGCGCGCACCGATTCATCGGACAAGGTCGAGGCTCTCGACGCCGGCGCCGACGACTACGTCACGAAACCTTTTGGGATGGACGAATTTCTGGCGCGGCTGCGCGCGGCGATCCGCCGCAATGCCGCGGCGTCCGAGCTGGACCAGCCGGTCATCGAAACGGAATCATTCACTGTCGACCTGGCCGCGAAGAAGGTCACCAAGAACGGCGCCGAAGTTCACCTCACCCCGACCGAATGGGGCATGCTCGAAGTGCTGGTGCGCAATCGCGGCAAGTTGGTCGGCCGCGAGGAGCTCCTCAAGGAGGTATGGGGACCGGCGTATGCCACCGAAACACATTATCTGCGCGTGTATTTGGCGCAGTTGCGACGCAAACTCGAGGACGACCCGTCGCAGCCCAAACACTTGTTGACCGAGTCGGGCATGGGTTATCGCTTCGAGGCGTGAGCGACTGTCACATGTGTCACTTGCGCCTCCCCGCCGGAGGAATCGACTATGTGCCCGCCTCACAGCGACAACTCGCCGCCTCGCGCAGAGCCAGCACGCGCTGATGGATTCGGTGTTCGGTGGAGCGCGGGATGGACCTCGGTCCGTACCGGCCGCGGCCAACGCGACGCACTCTGTCTCGGCCGATCTCCCAACGCAAGGCGTCCGAAATCACCTTTGATGCCCTGCCGCTGACGTGAAAGCCCTGCCCGGTAAGGGCTTCGATTATTTCGCCGATGGTCGCTGGCCCATTGTGAGCGAGGTACATCGTCAGCACGTAACGCAGCTCGATTCCCTGAAGATTCATCGCCGCACCATCGCATACCGGTCCGACACCCCGGAGTTGTCGCTGTGAGGCGGGCAAAGATCGCACCGACCGCTCGTGGAGACTCCTGTGGCGGCTGTGACTTAACCCGCGATCGACAGCACGATGCCGTCCAGGATGTCGTGCTCGCTGACGGTCAGCTCATCGATGCCGGCGCGGGCGCGCAGCTCACGCGCCAACTCTTCGACCACGATCGCGCCCCCGCCGATCACGTCGGCCCGCCCTGCGTGCATCGGCCGCAGCGCAGCACGCTCGGATCGCGGCATGGCGATCAGCCACTCGCATACCGCCAGCAGATCGCTGCCGGCGACGCGCGAAAGATGAATGGCCGCAGAATCATACGTCGTCATGTTGTGGGCCAGCGCCGACAGCGTCGTCATCGTTCCGGCCAGCCCGACCCAGGTCCGCGCGCCCTCGACGGGCACCACCCCCAGCGCGACGTCGAGCCGCTCGCACACCACCGCGCGGGCCGCCGCCACCTCGTCGGGCGTCGGCGGGTCCGAGTGCAGGCAGCGTTCGGTCAGCCGCACGCAGCCGATGTCGGCCGAGTAGCTCGCCACCACCGCATCCCCGCCGAAGACAATCTCGGTCGAGCCGCCGCCCAGGTCGACCACGACGAAAGGACCTGCCGCAGCATCTAATTCGCCGACGGCCCCGCGGAACGACAGTGAGGCCTCCTCGGCGCCGGTAATCACCTCCGCCGCCGCGCCCAGCACGTCGGCCGTCATCGCAAAGAAGACATCACGATTCGCGACGTCGCGCGCGGCCGACGTGGCCACCATCCGCACCCGCTCCACGCCGTGCCGCTTCAGCAGAGCCGCGTAGTCGGTCAACGCCTCCCGGGTCCGGGCGATCGCCTCCGGCGCGAACTGACCCGTCGCATCGACACCCTGACCCAGCCGCACGATCCGCGTCTCCCGATGTACGTCGCGCAGCAGGCCGTCGCTCACATCGGCGATCAGCAACCGAATCGAGTTGGTGCCGCAGTCGATTCCGGCGAGCCTGCTCACCACTGCCCCGCCACCAGAACGTCGGCCATTGCGGGCTCGGAGGCCAGGATCGCCAGCGCCTCGTCGCCGAGCGGATTGCAACCCGGCCCCTTGGCCAGCGAGTGCGCGATCAGCACGTGCAGGCACTTGACCCGGTCCGGCATTCCTCCCCCGGAAAACGTCGTTCCCAGCGGCTCGATCGCATCCCGTTCGGCTAGATACGACTCGTGGGCCCGCCGGTACGCGGCTGCCAATTCGGGGTCGTGCCGCAGCCGCTCGGTCATCTCGCGCATCAACCCCGTCGTCTCCAGCCTGCTCGCGGCCGCGGTCAGCACCGGATGTGTCAGGTAGTACAACGTCGGAAACGGCGTGCCGTCAGGAAGTTTCGGTGCGGTCTTCACCACGCCGGGCTCACCGCTGGGGCAGCGGTAGGCAATCTCAAGCACGCCGCGCGGCTCACGCCCGAGCTGACGCGCCACGGCCTCCAGGTCGGCACGATCAACCACCGGGCGCCGTGGGGTTCGGCGCGGCCGGGGCGGGCGGGACTTCCGACGAGGGCACAGTGACCGGCGGCAGGTGCGGGGCGTCGGCGATGGTGTGCCACAGCGAGGTGTACCAGGGATCGGTGTTGGCGGGTTTCGCCGCCTGGCCCCCCGGCTCGGTAGGAGTCGCCGCCGTCGGCGGAAGCTGAACCTGGAACGGGATGTCGCCCGGCTTCACGAAGCCGAGCCGCTCGCGGGCCTGCGCCGCGATGTAGGCCGGGTCACCGAGTTTGGCCTTTCTCTGCTCGAGGTCGGCGATCTGATGGCGCAGCGCGGCTTCGCTTGCCGTCAACTGATTCATCTCGGTGCGCTGCGCGAAGTAGGTGCGTACCGGGCCGGCGATGGTCAGCGTCAGCACGCAGATGACCACGGCCAGCACCGCCGCCCGCCGCGCGGTGAAACCGAGCCGCTGTTCGGACCGCTGCTCGACCGATTCGACGGCCTGCCGCTTGATGGGCTCGACTATATGCTCGAAGACCGATCGCGCGCTGGCCTGCTTCGCGGTTTGGGACGGCTTGGAAGACGGCTTGGCCGTGCGGCGGCGCCGGACCGAATCACCGGCTTTCCCCGGCCGCGATGCCGGGGAGCGCCGTTTCGGATCCGGCTTGGCGGGCAAGCTATTTGGCCTCCGGCGCATACCGCGGGAACGCCAGATCGCCGGCGTAACGGGCGGCGTCGCCCAGCGCCTCCTCGATCCGCAGCAGCTGATTGTATTTAGCGACGCGCTCGCTGCGGGCGGGCGCACCGGTCTTGATCTGCCCGCTGCCCACGGCCACCGCCAGGTCGGCGATCGTGGTGTCTTCGGTCTCGCCGCTGCGGTGGCTGATCATCGTGCGGTATCCGCTGTGGTGCGCCAGCGCGACGGCGTCGAGCGTCTCGGTCAGCGTGCCGATCTGGTTCACCTTGACCAGCAACGCGTTTGCGACACCCTTCTCGATGCCCTCCTCGAGCCGCTCGGGATTGGTGACGAAGATGTCGTCACCGACGATTTGAACCCGGTCACCGATCGACGCCGTCAGCGCCACCCAGCCATCCCAATCGTTTTCGTACAGCGGGTCTTCGAGGGACACCAGCGGGTAGGAGCCGAGCAGTTTGGCGTAGAACTCCGTCATCTGCTCGGCGGTGCGGGACTTGCCCTCAAAGGTGTAACCATCGGCGTCGTTGTGGAATTCGTTAGCCGCCGCGTCCAGGGCCAACGCCACGTCGGTGCCGGGTTTGAAACCTGCCGATTCGATGGCCGAGCTGATCAGGTCCAGTGCCGCGGTGGTTCCGGCCACGTCGGGGGCGAAGCCGCCCTCGTCACCCAGGCCGGTGCTCAGGCCCTGCTTCTTCAGCACCGACTTGAGCGAGTGGTACACCTCGGCGCCCCAGCGCAACGCCTCACCGAAGCTGGGGGCGCCGATCGGCGCCACCATGAATTCCTGGATGTCGACGGCGGTGTCGGCGTGTGCGCCGCCGTTGAGGATGTTCATCATCGGCACCGGCAGGATGTGCGCGTTCGGCCCGCCGATGTAACGGAACAGCGGCAGGTCGGCGGAATCGGCTGCGGCCTTCGCGACGGCCAGCGACACGCCCAGGATCGCGTTGCCGCCCAGCCGGGACTTGTCGGGGGTGCCGTCGAGGTCCACCAGCGCCTGGTCCACCAACCGCTGATCGTCGGCGTTGAGCCCGATCACCGCCGGACCGATCTCGTCCAGGACGGCCTGTACGGCCTTGTGCACGCCTTTGCCGCCGTAACGCTCACCGCCGTCGCGCAACTCGACGGCCTCGTGCTCACCGGTCGACGCGCCGGAAGGCACCGCCGCGCGGGCAAACGTCCCGTCGATCAGGGCGATCTCGACCTCGACCGTCGGGTTACCGCGGGAATCGAGGATCTCGCGGGCCCCGACCTGCTCGATAATCGGCACTGAATTCTCCTTGTGTTCCTAGCTGGTGCCGGCCGCGGGCCGCCGTTTGCGTAAAGCCTGATACATCCTGCTACAGCGGGTGACCCGCCGCGTAAGCGGTCGCCCAGTCGCGCACCGCCCGCGCGTAGACGCCGGAGTTGTTGTAGGCCCGCAGCGCGGTTATCCAGCCGCGCGGTGTCGCCAGATCCTTTCCCCGCCAGCACAGGTAACCGGCCGCCGCGAGCGCCGCATCGTCGATGTTGTCCGGGCTGAGGCGGCCGTCGTTGTGGGCGTCGACACCGTACAACCGCCAGGTCTCCGGGATGAACTGCATCGGCCCCATGGCCCGCACCACCCCGTCGTCGTCCGTCGTCTCTTCCTCGCTGTCGACGATGCGCAGGGTGCCGCCGCTGCCGTCCAGGCGGACGCCGCGGATCGGGGGGCTCACATCCCCGTTGGGCGCCAGCCGCGCGCCGCGGTAGGTGCCGTGGTGGCTCTCGACCTGCCCGATGCCCGCCAACGTGGTCCACGCGATGTGGCACTTCGGGTTCTCGACCTCGGCGACCCGGGCGGCGTACGCGTAGGCCTCCAGCGCGATGACCGGGATCTCCAACGTCGCGGACCGCTGTTCGGCCCAGGCCCGAAGCTGGTCCGCGGGGCGTCCGCTGGCGTGCGTGTTCACCGGCGGCACCGGGGCACCGGCAGGCGGCGGGACGCCCTCCGGAATGAACAGGCTGAGCTGCCACGTGCAGCTGGAGGCCAGCAGCATCGCGGTCGCGCCTATCACGGCGGCCGCGCGCAACCAACGCCTCGGCGACACCATGCTGGTTAAAGCTCCCTCAAACTCCCCTGCACCAACTTCCGCACAACCATCGTCCCATGGGTTCCGGTGCAGCCCGGTCGCGTCGGGGTCCCAGCGCACAATCATGTCGTGTCAGGGGTCGTCGGCCACGGCGTCCACCGCGGACTCATCGGCCGCCTCGTCCACCGCAGCCGGCTCGTCGGCGGTGTCCTCGTCCGACGGCCAGTGCTCACGCCAGTCGTCTTCGGTGACCTCACCGAGGGGGGCCACGTCGAACTCCTCCGGGACCCCGGCGCCCCGGCGCGTCGCGGCGATCGCCCGCTCGACTTCGCGCACCGTGTCCACCAACTCCAGAACCGCCGTACGCAGCGCGCTTTCCGCGTCACCATCGGCCGACACCGAGATGGAGCTGATCTCGGCCGGGATTAGGTCGGCGGGCAGGCCGGCCTTCTCGGCACGCTGAATCACCTTCTGCGCCAATGCCAATGCCGGTTGCCCGGTGTGCACATCGTCCATCACGGATTTCCGCGGCTTTTCGGCCGCCTTGCGCTCTTCCCATTGGGCCAGCTGCTCTTCCAGCGAAATGGTCTGACCCGCAAGCACACCCGGAACCCGATTGCCCAACTTCCGCATCAGCGTGACGGCGACGTCGTCGATGGTGAAGGGGAGCTGCGGGGCATCCTCCGCGATGCGGGCGTGAAAGAGCACCTGCAGCAACACGTCGCCGAGTTCTTCACGCAGCTGGTCGGCGCTGCCGCTGCGGACGGCGTCCAGCAGTTCGTACGTCTCCTCCAGCAGGAATCTGCGCAACGAGTCGTGGGTTTGTTCGCTCTCCCACGGGCCGGCGGTGCGCAGTTTGTCCATCATCGCGACGGCGTCGACCAGTCGTTCGCCGCGCGGCGTCCCCGGCGCGGAGATCAACCGGGCTCCTGCCGCCAGCCGTGCGGTGACCGCGGGATGGTCGGGGTCTGACGACAGCAGCACCGGCGCGTCGTCGCCGGAGTGCACCGGACGCGCCGCGGGCAGCGACCACGGCACCGCGACGGGCATCTCCTCGGTGTACTGCACCTCTCCGCTGAGATGTTCGATGGCCTCCACAGGCACCAGCGACGGGCGACGCGGGTCGCACAAGACGACGATCATAGGCGCCGCTCCTCCTCATCGCTTCGTCCCCCGCAAGCGGGTGGGGTCCCCGCGAAGCTGGGGAGTACCCCCACTGCATCGTCGCTGGCGCGGATCATCGCGCTTGCCGCTCCTCACTTGACATCGCTGCGGGTGAACTCGTTATACCAACATCGGTCTGGGGTTTACCTTGCAGCGCCGTCACCAGATTGGCCACCATCTGCACCAACTCGACATCGCGGATGCGTGCCGCCCCGATGCCGCCGGCGCGCGGGATGGGAACCTGCACGGTGGAGGTAGTGGCGCGGTAGCTTGCGGCCGGATACATCCGCTTGAGCCGCACCTGGGCCGAATCGAGCAGCGTTATCGGCGACAGCCGCACGGTCGCCCCCGACGGGGCCGATACCTCGATAATGCCGGCGGCGCGGCACAGCAGCCGCAACCGCGCGACCGCCACCAGGCGCAGGGCCGGTTCGGGCAGCGCCCCGTAGCGGTCGACGAGTTCTTCTACTACGGCCGCGACCTCGGTGTCGGAGGCCGCCGCGGCCAGCCGCCGGTAGGCCTCCAGCCGCAGCCGGTCGCTGGCGATGTAGTCCGGCGGCAGGTGCGCGTCCACGGGGAGGTCGATCCGCACGTCCTTGGGCTCCTCGGCGGTGGTCACCGTCTGGCCGTCCGCTGCCGCCCGGTACGCCTCCACGGCCTCGCCCACCAGCCGCACGTACAGGTCGAACCCCACCCCGGCGACGTGCCCGGACTGCTCGACGCCCAGCACGTTGCCGGCCCCGCGGATCTCGAGGTCTTTCAGGGCGACCGCCATGCCCGCGCCCAGCTCGTTGTTCTGCGCAATGGTCGCCAACCGGTCGTAGGCCGTCTCGGTCAGCGGCGCGTTCTGCGGATACAGAAAGTAGGCGTAACCGCGCTCGCGGCTGCGCCCCACCCGGCCGCGCAGCTGGTGCAGCTGCGAGAGCCCGAAGGTGTCGGCGCGCTCGACGATCAGCGTGTTGGCGTTGGAGATGTCCAGCCCGGTCTCCACGATCGTGGTGCACACCAGGATGTCGTATTCGCGGTTCCAGAACCCCTGCACGGTGCGTTCCAGCCGCTCCTCGGGCATCTGGCCGTGCGCGACGACCACCCGTGCCTCGGGCACCAGCTCACGGACCCGGGCCGCCGCCGCGTCGATGGAGCTGACCCGGTTGTGCACGTAGAAGGCCTGCCCGTCGCGCAGCAGCTCGCGCCGCAAGGCGGCCGCGACCTGCTTGTCGTCGTGCGGCCCGACATAGGTGAGCACCGGGTAACGCTCTTCGGGCGGCGTCAGGATGGTCGACATTTCGCGGATCCCGGCCAGGCTCATCTCCAGCGTGCGCGGGATGGGGGTGGCGCTCATGGTCAGCACGTCGACATGGGTGCGCAGCGACTTGATGTACTCCTTGTGCTCGACGCCGAACCGCTGCTCCTCGTCGACCACCACCAGGCCCAGGTCCTTCCAGCGCACCGCGGTCTGCAGCAGCCGGTGGGTGCCGATCACGACGTCCACCGATCCGTCGGCCAGGCCGTCGATCACGGCGCGGGACTCGGCGTTGTCGGTGAATCGCGACAGTCCCTTGACGGTCACCGGGAAGCCGGCCATCCGGTCGGTGAACGTCTGCAGGTGCTGGTCGGCCAGCAGCGTGGTGGGCACCAGCACGGCGACCTGCTTGCCGTCCTGGACGGCCTTGAACGCCGCGCGCACCGCGATCTCGGTCTTGCCGTAGCCGACGTCGCCGCAGACCACCCGGTCCATCGGGATCGGTTTCTCCATGTCGGCCTTGACCTCGGTGATGGCGGTGAGCTGGTCGACGGTCTCGGTGAAGCCGAACGCGTCCTCCATCTCCGCCTGCCAGGGGGTGTCCGGCGCGAACGCGTGCCCGGGGCTGGCCTGGCGTTTGGCGTACAGCGCGACGAGCTCGCCGGCGATCTCGCGCACGGCGCGGCGCGCCTTGGTCTTGGTGTTCGCCCAGTCGCTGCCGCCCAGCTTGCTCAGCGCGGGCGCCTGCCCGCCGACGTACCGCGACAGCTGGTCCAGCGAATCCATCGGGACATACAGCCGGTCGGCTGGCTGTCCGCGCTTGCTCGACGCGTACTCCAGCACCAGGTACTCGCGGCGTGCGCCGCCGACTGTGCGCTCGACCATCTCCACGAACCGGCCGATGCCGTGCTGATCGTGCACCACCAGGTCGCCGGCCGTCAGCGCCAACGGATCGACGGTGTTGCGCCGCCTGGCCGCCAGCCGCTTGCCCTCGACGGCGGTGGCCCGGCTGCCGGTCAGGTCGGTCTCGGTGATGACGACCAGGTTGGCGCCGGGGATGACGACGCCGTCGTGCAGCGGGCCCTTGAGAACGCTGACGATCCCCGGTTTGAGCGTGGTTTCGGCCGCGCCCGGCTCCAGCATGGCGGCGGGGGTGTCGGAGTCGGCGAGCCGCTCGACCACCCGATGGGCGGTCCCGGCGCCGGGGGCGACCACCGCGGCGTAGCCGCCGGTCGAGACGTGCGCGCGCAGCATTGCGAAGATGCCGTCGATGTCGTGTTGGTGCCCGCGGGCCGACGGCGCCGCCCGGATCTCCAGCTCCACCGCCGACTCGTCGGACAACTGGCTCAACGTCCACCACGGATGACCCGACCGCGCCGCCGCGGCGTGCACGTCGTCCAGTTCGGCGAACCCGGATCCGCCGAACTGCGCCACGTCGACGGGCGCGTCGGTGCCCAGCGCCGCGACCGACCACGACGCCTCGAGGAATTCGCTGCCCGTCTTGATCAGGTCGGCGGCCCGGGTGCGCACCTTCTCCGGGTCACACAGCAGCACCGGCGTGCCGTCGGCCAGTTGGTCGGTGAGCAGCACGTGTTCGCCGGGCCGCAGCACCGGCAGCAGCGCCTCCATGCCGTCGACCGCGATGCCCTCGGCCAGTTTGGCCAGCATGTCGGTGACGCTGCCGGTGATGGCGGGCTCGGACCCGGAGTGCCGGGCGGCGAGCGCGGCGGCCCGTTCCCGGACGTCGTCGGTCAGCAGCAGCTCGCGGCAGGCCACCGCGATGACCGTCTCGACCTCGATCTCGGGGATGGAGCGCTGGTCGGCGACGGAGAACATCCGTATCTCGCTGACCTCGTCGCCCCAGAACTCGATGCGGACCGGGTGCTCGGCGGTCGGCGGGAAGACGTCGAGAATCCCGCCGCGCACGGCGAACTCGCCGCGCCGGCCGACCATGTCGACCCGGGTGTAGGCCAACTCGACCAGCCGGGCGACGACCTCCTCGAAGGCGATCTCCCGGCCGACGGTGAAGGTGACCGGCTCGACCAGGCCCAGCTGCGGCGTCATCGGCTGCAGCAGCGAGCGCACGGCGGTCACCACCACCCGCAGCGGCGGACCCAACCGCGCATCATCGGGATGGGCCAGTCGGCGCAGCACCGTCAACCGGGTGCCGACGGTGTCGACGCCCGGCGAGAGTCGCTCGTGCGGCAGGGTCTCCCAGGACGGGAAGGCCGCCACGGCGTCGCCGAAGACGCCGCGCAGTTCAGAGGTCAGGTCATCGGCTTCACGCCCGGTCGCGGTGACTACCAGCAAAGGACCCAACCGCGCCAGCGCACCGGCGACGAACAGTCGTGCGCTGGCTGGACCCACCAGGCGAAGCTCGGCCGGTCGCTCGGCCGCGCTTTCGATCAACTGCTGGAAGGTCGGCGCGGTGAGCGCCAATTCGACGAGCCCCGCGATCGGGAGTTCTGGGCGAGCAGGCCCCGGTGCGGTCATGATGAATCCATTCTAGGGGCGCCAAGATTCGTCAATATTGAGCCCGGCGCCGTCAAAGGATCGTAAGGAAAACGGCGCCCGCCCCACTGCTGGCGCACGTTGGATTCATGACATTGCTGGACATCCTGCCGTCCCTGGGCCACGCGGCTCCCCCGCGGCTCGATCCCGCGATCTGGCCCATCACCGCCCACCCCGACCAGGAGGGCAGGCTCTGCGTCGGCGGTGTACCACTGGCCGATATCGCCGACGAGTTCGGAACCCCGGCCTACGTCATCGACGAAACCGACTTCCGGCGCCGCGCCCGGCACTACCGCAAGGCGCTGCGCGGCATTCGGGTGGTGTACGCCGGAAAGTCTCTGCTGACGACCGCCGTGGCCCGCTGGGCCGGTGAAGAGGGGCTCGGTATCGACGTCTGTTCAAGCGGTGAGCTGGCCGTTGCCCTCGCCGGCGGAATCGACCCGGTGCGGATCATCATGCACGGCAACGCGAAGTCGCCCGACGAGTTGCGCGACGCAATGCGCGTGGGTGTCGGGCGGATCGTGGTGGATTCCTGCATGGAGATCGCCTACCTCGCGGGCGTGGCCCGCCGGCGCCAGCCGGTGCTCATCCGGGTCACCCCGGACATCGACATTCACGGACACCGCGCGGTCACTACCGGCATCAGCGACCAGAAGTTCGGGTTCACCCTGGCCGGTGGCCACACCGCCGACGCGGTGAAGCGGGTGCTGGCGCACCCCATCCTCGACCTGGTCGGCCTGCACTGCCACATCGGCTCGCAGGTCACCGACCCCGCCCTGTACGGCGAAGCGATTCACCGGCTGATCGCCGCCATGGCCGACATCCGGGCCCGGCACGGCGTCATCCTCACCGAACTCAACCTCGGTGGCGGGCACGCCATCCCCTACGCCCCCGGCGACGCCGAGCTCGATCTCAAGGTGCTGGCCCGCGTCATCGAAGACGCCCTGGACGAGGCCTGCGCCGCCGAGCATTTCCCCCGCCCGAGCGTCGTCGTGGAACCCGGCCGCGCCATCAGCGGCCGGGCCGGCGTCACCCTGTACCGGGTGTGTTCGGTGAAGACGCAGCCGGGCGGGCGCACCTTCGTCGCCGTCGACGGCGGCATGAGCGACAACCCTCGGGTGTCGCTGTACGGCGCCCGCTACACGGTCGCGTTGGCGAACCGGCACCCGCTGGGCCTCAAGCAGCGCGTCACCGTGGCCGGCCGGCATTGCGAAGCCGGCGATGAGATCGCCCGCGACATCGAGCTACCCGCCGACCTGCACCCGGGTGACCTGCTGGCCGTCGCCTGCACCGGGGCCTATCACCACAGCATGGCGTCGAACTACAACATGGTCGGCCGGCCGTCTGTGGTCGGCGTCAAGGACGGCCGGGCCCGCGAACTGGTCCGCCGCGAAACGATCGCCGACCTGCTGGTCCGCGACCGCGGTTAGTGGCGAGTGCCAGCGCCGCGAAGCGGGGCGCTGGGGGTACCTCCCGCTTGCGGGGGACAGCTCGCCACCATCGGTTCAGCCGTCCTGCAGCCTGGGGTCGGCTTCCAGGTGGGTCAGCCCGTTCCACATCAGGTTGACCAGGTGCGCCGCGACCACTTCTTTCTTGGGCTCCCGCGTATCGAGCCACCACTGCGCCGTCATCGACACCGAGCCCACCAGCGCCTGCGCGTACAGCGGCGCCAGCTCCGGATCCAGGCCGCGACGGGCGAAGTCGCCGGCCAGGATGGAGCTGACCTGGCTGACGGCGTCGTTGAGCAGGCTGGAGTAGGTGCCCGAGCTGATCGCGGCCGGCGAGTCGCGGATCATGATGCGGAAGCCGTCGGTGCGCTCTTCGACGTAGGTGAGCAACGCCAGCGCGACCCGCTCGACCCGCACCCGGGAGCGGTTGTTGGTCAGCGACGAAGTGATGCCGTCGAGCAGCGCCGACATCTCGCGGTCGACGACCACGGCGTACAACCCCTCCTTGCCGCCGAAGTGTTCGTAGACGACCGGCTTGGACACGTTGGCGCGCAACGCGATCTCCTCGATCGAGGTGCCCTCATAACCGCGTTCGGCGAACAGCGAGCGTGCGATGCCGATGAGTTGCTGTCGGCGCTCGCTGCCGGTCATCCGCGCGCGCGGCGCGCGAACCTCCTTGTCCGGCTCCTTGTCGAGAACAGCCACGTCAATCAGCGTATAGCTTCGGCGGGAGGAAACCTTCCGTCTTTCCCTCGGCGCCGCGATCGGCCCGAACACCGTCTAGAGTCTTGGGTTGGCGCGCTTCCGTTGGACCTCAACGGGTCCGCAATCCGTCGTGGTGTAATCGGCAGCACATCAGATTTTGGTTCTGAGAGTTCAGGTTCGAGTCCTGGCGACGGAGCATCCGGAAAATTATTGGACTTCCCGGGTCGAGTGTGGGGCCTATGCATGAATTCGAGGCAGATTCCATACTTAGGGCCCACAGTCGGCGTTGACCCGAGTGGCCCCCCAGGGCTGCGGTCTTTGCGTCGACATCAGGTGTGATGCCACGCTTAACGGCGTGTCGTCGCACTGAGGGCACGCCCCCACAAGTGGGAGGTACCCCCTCCCGCTTGCGGGGGAACACGACGTTCGCGCCAGGGTTGAGGAGAGTTGATGGCGTCTTGTGGTGATACCGCGGTCCTGGTGCTCGCGGCCGGGCCCGGCACCCGGATGCGGTCGGACACCCCCAAGGTGCTGCACACGATCGCCGGCCGCAGCATGTTGTCCCACCTGCTCCACGCGATCACCAAGGTCGCGCCGCAACACCTGGTCGTGGTCCTGGGCCATGATCACCAGCGCATCGCGCCGCTGGTCGCCGAATGGGCCGACGCCCTGGGGCGCCGCATCGGGGTCGCCCTGCAGGACCGCCCGCTGGGCACCGGCCACGCGGTCCGCTGCGGACTGTCCGCGCTGCCCGAGGACTACGCCGGCGTGGTCATCGTCACCTCCGGCGATACGCCGCTGCTGGACTCCGACACCCTGGCCGACCTGATCGCGACGCACAACGCGGGATCGGCAGCGGCGACCGTGCTCACCACGACGCTGGCCGACCCCAGCGGCTACGGCCGCATCCTGCGCACCCAGGACGACGAGGTCACCGCGATCGTGGAACACGCCGACGCGACACCGTCGCAGCGTGAAATCCGCGAGGTGAACGCCGGGGTGTACGCCTTCGACGTCGCGGCGTTGCGCTCGGCGCTGAGCCGGCTGAGCTCCAACAACGCCCAGCAGGAGCTGTACCTGACCGACGTCATCTCGATCCTTCGCGGCGACGGGCAGGCCGTCCACGCCCAGCACGTCGACGACAGCGCCCTGGTGGCCGGCGTCAACAACCGCGTCCAGCTGGCCCAGCTCGGGGCCGAACTCAACCGCCGGATCGTGGCCGCCCATCAGCTGGCCGGGGTGACCATCGTCGACCCCGCGACCACCTGGATCGACGTCGACGTCACGATCGGTCACGACACCGTCGTCCACCCCGGCACGCAGCTGCTGGGCCGCACCCAACTCGGAGGGCATTGCGTCGTCGGGCCGGACACCACGCTCACCGACGTCACCGTCGGTGACGGCGCATCGGTGGTGCGCACCCACGGCACTGAATCGTCCATCGGGGCCCGCGCCACGGTCGGCCCCTACACCTACCTGCGGCCCGGCACGGTGCTCGGCGACGACGGCAAGCTCGGGGCGTTCGTCGAGACCAAGAACTCCACGATCGGCACCGGCACCAAGGTTCCGCACCTGACCTACGTCGGCGACGCCGACATCGGTGAACACAGCAATATCGGAGCGTCCAGCGTCTTCGTCAACTACGACGGCGCGGCCAAGCGGCGCACCACGGTCGGCTCGCACGTGCGCACCGGGTCCGACACGATGTTCGTCGCCCCGGTGACGGTCGGCGACGGGGCATACACCGGTGCGGGAACCGTGGTCCGCGACGACGTGCCGCCGGGCGCGCTGGCGGTGTCCGCGGGTCCGCAACGCAACATCGAAGGCTGGGTGCAACGCAAACGGCCGGGTAGCGCGGCCGCGGAAGCGGCCGCAAAGGCGACCGAGACCACCGACGAGACATCCGAGCCCGAACAGACACCGTGATTTTGGTATCTGGTAACCCGGCCACATTTCCGTACCATTCGCTACGTACGATGGGCCATCCATTCTCCGAACGGCGAGGGCAGTGCGTTGAGCCACGACTGGACCGATAACCGCAAGAACCTGATGCTCTTCTCCGGCCGCGCGCATCCGGAGTTGGCCGAGCAGGTGGCAAAAGAGCTCGACGTCCACGTCACCGCTCAGACGGCGCGGGAGTTCGCCAACGGCGAGATCTTCGTCCGGTTCCACGAGTCGGTTCGCGGGTGCGACGCGTTCGTCCTGCAGTCGGCCCCCGCGCCGGTGAACGACTGGCTGATGGAACAGCTGATCATGATCGACGCGCTCAAGCGGGGCAGCGCCAAGCGGATCACCGCGGTCATGCCGTTTTATCCCTACGCCCGGCAGGACAAGAAGCATCGCGGCCGCGAACCGATCTCGGCGCGACTGGTCGCCGACCTGCTCAAGACGGCGGGCGCCGACCGGATCGTGACCGTCGACCTGCACACCGACCAGATCCAGGGGTTCTTCGACGGCCCGGTCGACCACATGCGCGGGCAGAATCTGCTGACCGGCTACATCCGGGACAACTACCCCGACGGAAACATGGTGGTCGTCTCCCCCGACTCGGGCCGGGTGCGCATCGCCGAGAAGTGGGCCGACGCGTTGGGCGGCGTCCCGCTGGCGTTCATCCACAAAACCCGGGACCCGCGGGTGCCCAACCAGGTGGTGTCCAACCGCGTCGTCGGCGAAGTGCAGGGAAGGACCTGCGTGCTGATCGACGACATGATCGACACCGGCGGCACCATTGCCGGCGCGGTGCAGCTGTTGCGCGATGCCGGCGCCGCCGACGTGATCATCGCGGCCACCCACGGCGTGCTGTCCGACCCGGCCGCCGAGCGGCTCGCGGCCTCCGGCGCCCGGGAGGTGATCGTCACCAACACGCTGCCGATCGGTGAGGAAAAACGTTTCCCTCAGCTCACGGTCCTGTCCATCGCGCCGCTGTTGGCCAGCACGATTCGCGCCGTCTTCGAAAACGGCTCCGTCACGGGGCTATTCGACGGGGACGCCTAGATGGCTGCGAAGCCAAACGAAGCCGTCATCTACCACAATCCCCGGTGCAGCACCTCCCGCAACACGCTGGACTTGTTGCGCGACAATGGTTTTGAGCCAACGATCGTCGAGTACCTGAAGACGCCGCCGTCGCGCGGCGAACTGGTGCGGATGATCAACGACGCCGGCATCGACGTGCGCACCGCGGTGCGCAAGCGGGAATCGCTGTACTCCGAACTCGATCTCGCCGATGCCACCGACGACCAGTTGCTCGACGCCATGGTCAAACACCCGATCCTGATCGAACGGCCATTCGTCGTCACACCGAAGGGCACCCGGCTGGCTCGGCCGGTCGACGCGGTCCGCGAGATTCTGTGAGACGTGCGTGTGCGGCCGCGGCCATTGCGCTGACACTGCCCGCGGCGGCATGTGGCCCGAAAACGCCTGACTATCAATCGATCTGGTCGACGACTCCAACAACCACGACCACCACGACCCGGGCCGAAAAGCCTGTGCCCCTGTCGCAGTATCTGCAGAACATCGGCGTTACCGGGCAGCAAGTGGCGCCGGGTAACCTGCCCGACCTGACGGTGTCGATACCGACGCCCCCGGGCTGGTCGGCGGCGAGCAATCCGCACATCACGCCGGAGACGGTGATGATCTCCAAGGGCGGCAAGTATCCGACCGCCAGACTCGTGGTGTTCATACTGCGCGGCGATTTCGATCCCGCCCAGGTGATCCAGCACGGCAATGACGACGCCCAACTGTTCGAGGACTTCAAGCAGCTGGACGCCTCGACGACGCCCTATAACGGCTTTCCCTCGTCGATGATCGAGGGCAGCTACGACTTGGATGGCACGCGGCTGCACAGTTTCAACCGGATCGTCATCGCCACCGGCTCGCCGCCGACCCACCAGCGATACCTGGTTCAGCTCACCATCACCGGCCTGGCCAACCAGGCCGTCGCACAGTCATCCGACATCGAGGCGATCATGCGAGGGTTCGTCGTCGCGGCGAAGTGATTTCAGGCTTTCGGCTCGGCGAGATTGCCGCCATGGTCGTGGTCGGCGCCCGAACCACAGCCGTAGTGGCAATCTCGCGCGTGATCATGTTGAGCGCTGGTCCTTGAAGGGCTCCATTCGCGTGTCTACGACCGCCCGGACCGCCTGGACATCACCCGCGAAGGCGCCCCGCCCATGCTCACCTTCGGCGTTGGCACTGAGCGAGCCCTACTAGGCTCGTCAGCCATGACCAACTGGACCGCTGCAGACCTGCCCTCGTTCGCCGGGCGCACCGTCATCATCACCGGCGCCAACAGCGGGCTGGGCGCGGTGACGGCGCGCGAGCTGGCGCGGCGAGGCGCCACGCTCGTCATGGCGGTCCGCGACGTTCGCAAGGGCGAGAAGGCCGCGCTGCAGATAAGGAGCTCCCACACCGGCCCCGTCGAGGTGCGTCCACTCGACCTGCAGGATCTGTCGTCGGTGCGCCAATTCGCCGAGGGGGTCGACACGGTCGACGTGCTGATCAACAACGCCGGCATCATGGCCGCCCCGTACGCGCAGACCGTCGACGGCTTCGAGAGTCAGATCGGCACCAACCATCTCGGGCATTTCGCGCTCACCAACCTGTTGCTGCCCAAACTCACCGACCGGGTGGTCACCGTGTCGTCGATGGCGCACTGGCCGGGGCGGATCAGCCTCGACGACCTGAACTGGAAGACGCGGCGGTACTCGCCCTGGCTGGCCTACAGCCAGTCCAAGCTCGCCAACCTGCTGTTCACCAGCGAGCTGCAGCGACGCCTGGATTCGGCCGGTTCCACGCTGCGCGCGCTCGCCGCCCACCCCGGCTACTCGCACACCAACCTGCAAGGTGCCTCCGGCCGCAAGCTGGGTGACGCGATGATGTCGGCGGTCACCCGGGTGGTGGCCACCGACGCCGACTTCGGCGCTCGGCAGACCCTGTACGCGGCGTCGCAGGACGTTCCGGGCAACACGTTCGTCGGGCCGCGATTCGGCCAGATCGGCCGCACCCAACCGGTTGGGCGCAGCCGGCGGGCACAGGACCCGAGGATGGCCGCGGCCCTGTGGGAGCTGTCCGAGCAGCTCACCGGCACCAAATTTCCGCTCTGAGGTGCGCATGCGCTAACCTGACCGGGCGTCACGGCGAGGGTGGCTGGCCAGCCAGCACCGTTATCGACGGAGACCGACGAACTGTCGCGACCCTGGCCGTGCCCCCACACTCAGGCACCGAGCACAACAGGAGCGACACGATGGCTAAGTCCGCAGGCAACCAACTCACCGCCACGGTGCGAGCCAAGACCGGCAAGGGCGCGTCCCGCCGGGCACGCCGCGAAGGCAAGATTCCCGCCGTCCTCTACGGCCACGGCGCCGACCCGCAGCACGTGGAGTTGCCCGGCCACGACTTCGCGGCCGTGCTGCGCCACGCGGGCACCAATGCGGTGCTGACGCTGGACATCGAGGGCAAGGAACAGCTGGCGCTGACCAAAGCGCTCGACATCCACCCGATCCGCCGCACCATCCAGCACGCCGACCTGCTGGTCGTGCGCCGCGGTGAGAAGGTCGTCGTGGAGGTCAACGTCGTCGTCGAGGGCGACGCCGTACCCGGCACCCTGGTCACCCAGGACACCAACACCATCGAGATCGAGGCCGAGGCCCTGTCGATTCCCGAGCACCTGACCGTGTCGGTCGAGGACGCCGAGCCGGGCACCCAGTTCACCGCCGGGCAGATCGCCCTGCCGCGCGGCGTCAACCTGATCTCCGACCCGGAGATGCTGGTGGTCAACGTGGTGGTCGCGCCCACCGCCGAGGACCTCGAGGAAGAGGGCGCGGGCGAGGTCGCCGAGGGCGAAGAAGCCCCCGCGGAAGAGGAAGCCGGCGAGGAGGCCGAGGCCCCCGCGGGCGAGTCCGAGTAGGCGGATCGCAACGTGGCCGAGCCGTTGCTGGTGGTCGGCCTGGGCAACCCCGGAGACAACTACGCCCGCACCCGGCACAACCTCGGGTTCATGGTCGCCGACCTGCTCGCCGCCCGGCTGGGCTCAAAGTTCAAGGTGCACAAGCGTTCCGGCGCCGAGGTGGTCAGCGGCCGATTGGCCGGGCACCCGGTGCTGGTGGCCAAGCCGCGCTGCTACATGAACGAGTCCGGCCGCCAGGTCGGGCCGTTGGCGAAGTTCTACTCGGTGGCGCCGGCCGACATCGTCGTCGTACACGACGACCTCGACCTTGACTTCGGCAGCATCCGGCTCAAGATCGGCGGCGGCGAGGGCGGCCACAACGGGCTGCGCTCCGTGGCGGCCGCGCTGGGTACCAAGGAGTTTCAGCGGGTCCGCATCGGGATCGGCCGTCCGCCCGGACGCAAAGACCCGGCGGCGTTCGTGCTGGAGAACTTCTCCGCCGCCGAGCGCGCGGAGGTCCCCACCATGTGCGAGCAGGCCGCCGACGCCACCGAGTTGCTCATCGAGCTGGGGTTAGAGCCGGCGCAGAACCGCGTCCACGCCTGGTAAACACCCGTCCGGTGTGCACTCAGGGCGGAGCTTCTCGGCGTGTCGCCGCCCTAGCCGCGCACTCGACGCGGGGGAAGTTACGTGACCAGCGTGGCGGAGTGGGACCGGCGCAGCTTGCCCGACGGTGTCTTCGGGATGGTGCCCGGCCCGAGCACGACCACGTTGCGCGGCCGCATGTCGACCTCCGCCACCACCTCGCGGGCGACCTGGTGCTCGATGCGGCGCACCTCGGCCGCGTCCTGCCAGGCGTTGGACTCGACGGCGACGGCGAACGTCTCGCGTGAGTGGCCGGCGTCCAGGCGCACCGCGACGGCGCAACCGGGCCGTACCCCCTCGACACGGCAGGCGGCGCGCTCGATGTCGGTGGGATAGATGTTGCGGCCCGCCATGATGATGACGTCCTTGACGCGGCCGCACACCACGACGTGGCCGTCCTCGGTCATGTAACCGAGGTCACCGGTGTCATACCAGCCGTTCTCGTCCTGCGCCGAGATGAAGCCGCCCATGGTCAGATAGCCGGGCGCCAGCGACTCCCCGCGCAGCTCGATGACGCCGACGCCGCGTGGCGGCATCACGTCGCCGTTCTCGTCGATGATGCGCGCCTCGAGGTCCCGCAGCAGGGGGCCCAGCGTCGCCAGCCTGCGGGTGTTCCCCTTGGTGGCGGGCACCGCGCGGCGCAGGGCCGCCAACAGGTCCGCGTCGACCTCGTCCACGACCAGACCGGCGTTGCACTCCGAGAACGACACGGCCAGCGTCGTCTCGGCCATGCCGTAGGCCGGCAAAATCGCCGAGGGCCGCAGGCCGAACGGCTTGCCGGCGTCGAGCAGGTCCTCGACGTCGGCGGGTTCGACGGGCTCGGCACCCGACAGCGCGAACCGCAGGGTGGACAGGTCGAAATCACCGGGCTTGGCGTTGCGACGTAACCGCTTGGCGAGCAGCGCGTAGGCGAAGTTGGGCGCCGCGGTCATGGTGCCCTGGTACTTGTCGATGAGCTTGGCCCACAGCAGCGTGTCGCGCAGGAAGTCCATCGGGGTGACCTTGACCAGCTCCGCGCCGAAGTACATCGGGATGGTCAGGAAGCCGACCATGCCCATGTCGTGGAAGCAGGGCAGCCAGCTGACCATGACGTCCCTGTCGACGTCGTACTCGGCGCCGATGAACATCGCCTCGGCGTTGGAGTAGATGTTGCGGTGGGTGATCTGGACGGCCTTCGGGGAACCGGTGGACCCGGACGTCAGCTGCATCAGCGCCAGGTCGTCCTCGCCGACCTCGACGGGGTCGATCGGTTCCGACGCCAGCAGGTCGGCGACGGTGAGGACCTTGATGCCCTTCTCCTCGAGGACGGGGATGGCCACCAGGAAGGGCTCGGAGACGATGACGGCCTTGGCCTCGATCATGCCGATGACGTTCATGGTGTCTTCGGCCCACACGGCCAGGTCGGTGCGCGGCGTGGGCTGGTGCAGCATCGTCAGGCTGGCCCCACGCATCCACAGGCCCTGCGCCGTCGGGGCGATCTCCACCGGCAAGCCGGCAAGCACACCGACCGCGTCGCCGAGGCCGATGCCGGCGGCGGCCAGTCCACCCGCGATGCGACGAGCGCGTTCGTGGACCTCACCCCAGGTGTGGCGGACGCGGTTCGTGGGGTTCACCGGTGACCATGCCCGTTGTCACGGTGCGGGCATTGCGGTACATCTTCTCGGTAAACCTGCTCACACAAACCTCCTCGGTTCCGGCGCTTGGCCCAACGCCCGGATTCTTATATTCCGCCAGCCGCGTAACAGTTCGGAGCAGGCGCGCAAACACAGTCGGGCAGCGGTTAGGTCTCGAATCGGCGATGAGTCGGCGACCTCGCGTTCGGCCGCCCGATAGGCGCGGATCGGGCCCGAAAATCGCTGGTGGGCCCAAGATCAGTCGTCCGCCGGAGGCCCGGCGGACGACGAAAATAAGTGATCTTTATCAGCGCTACCCGTCACCGCGCATTATCTTAAACTCCTCTTAGGGAACAGCCCAAACGAATGCGCAATTTGCGGCGATTTTCACACTTCGGTGGGGGCCGGCACCACGCGCGCCCCGGCCACCGGCCCGCTGGCGACCCGCACCGTGCGGCAGACGCCCGCGCCGGACACCTCGGTGCCCACGTCGACCGCCGAGGCCGCCGAGGAGCACAGGAAGGCGCACGTCGGACCGGAGCCGGACACGATGCCCGCCAGCGCACCGGCCTCCACACCGGCGCGCAGGGTCCGGCGCAGCTTCGGATTCAGGCTCACCGTGGCCGCCTGCATTTCATTGCCCAGCAGCGACGCCAGCTGTTCCGGGTCGCCCGCGGCCAAGGCCGCCAACACCGGACCGGGGCCGGCGAGCCGCGGCGGGTTCCCCGCTTTCCGGAGGCGGTCCAGCTCGGCGAACACCGCCGGAGTGGGCAATTCCCCGTCGGCGAACGCCAGCACCCAGTGGAAGGTGTTGCGGGACAACACGGTGGCCAGCTCCTCGCCGCGGCCGGTGCCCAGCGCGGTGCCGCCGTGCAGCGCGAAGGGCACGTCGCTACCCAGCCGCGCGGCGAGCATGCGCAGGTCGCGGCGGGGCACGTTGAGTTCCCACAGCGCATTCATGGCGACCAGCACGGCCGCGGCATCGGCGCTGCCCCCGGCCATTCCGCCGGCCAACGGGATGGATTTGTCGATCATGATCGAGACGTCGGGCGCCCGGCCGACGTGTTCGGCCATCAGTTCTGCGGCCTGCCAGGCGAGGTTGCGTTCGTCGGTGGGCAGTTTGTCGGCGCCCTCGCCGACGAGCTCGAGCGACAGCACGTCGGCGTTGCGGACCGTCACCTCGTCGAGCAGGGAGACGGCCTGAAACACGGTCGTCAGCTCGTGATAGCCGTCCTCGCGGCGGTCGCCGACCGCCAGATACAGGTTGACCTTTCCGGGCACCCGAACGGTGACCGACCCGGTGGGCACCCACTGGGCGGCGGTATTGCCGTCAGACATTGTCAGCCACCGCAGCAGACTATCGCTGCCACCGGTCAACTACACGCAACGGCGCCGACGGCGCCCGCGGATCAGCTCGGGGAAGGCTGCTGTTCGGCCGCGGGCGGGCTGGCCGCGGCGGTGGTGTCGGTCGCCTCGGTCGATCGTTGTAACAGCCGCACGAAGTCGTCGACGGACAGCGTCTCACCGCGGCGGGCCGGGTCGATGCTGGCGGCCAGCAGCCGGTTCGCCGACTCGTTACCCGAGCCGGCCCACTCCACGAACGCGTTGCGGGCGGTCTTGCGGCGCTGCGCGAACGCGATGTCCACCAGCGCGAATACCTGACGACGGAAGCCGTCGTCGGTGGGCCACTGCGGGGCGGCGTAGCGGTCGATGCGAACCAGCCCGGAATAGACGCGGGGAATCGGCCAGAAGACGGTCGGCGACACCATGCCACACCGCCGAACCGTCCCGAAGAAGCGGGCCTTGACGCTGGGCACGCCGTAGTCCTTGCCGCCCGGCTCGGCGGCGAGGCGTTCGGCCACCTCCGCCTGCACCATGACCGTCATTGTGTGAATGGACGGGAATTCGGCGAGCAGATGCAGCAGCGCGGGCACCGCGACGTTGTAGGGCAGGTTGGCGACGACCGCGTTGGGCTCGGCGGCCAATTCGTCCCGGCGAAGGGTCAAGACATCGCGGTTGAGCACGGTGAGCCGGTGGATTTCGCTATGCGAGTGCTCGGCGACGGTCTGCGGCAGCCGATCGGCCAGCACCGGGTCGATCTCGACGGCGGTGACGGTGGCACCGCGGTCGAGCAACGCCAGCGTCAGTGAGCCCAGGCCGGGACCGACCTCGAGGACGTGGTCGGAACGACCCACCCCGGAAGTCGAGACGATCCGGCGGACCGTATTGGCATCGTGGACGAAGTTTTGACCAAGGGATTTCCGTGGCCGGAAGTCAAGTTCTTTGGCAAGCCGCCTGATCTCGGTGCGACCGAGCAGCCGGATGGTCAGTTCGCACCAGCTCTTCCGCTGCACACCGGCCACGCACCCCAACCCTGGCGTTCCCGGGTCACCTCGGCGACCGTGATCTGCTCCTCTCGGGTTGCCAGGTCGGCGCGCGAAGCGAACCGCAGGCCGCCGTTGCGCTCCCAGGTGCCCTGGTCGAACTGCACACCACCGTAGTAGCCGTTGCCGGTGTTGATCGCCCAGTTCCCACCGGCCTCGCAGCCCGCGATCGCGTCCCAGATGGATCCGTTGGTGACCGGTGGCACGTCGGTGCCGGGCCTGGTGCCCACCCGCACCACGGCATCCCGGGCCGGGGCGATCACGGTGTTGGCGATCGGCAACCGGCCGGTCTCAACGCCGTTGACGGTGGCCACCGCGAACGTGACGTCCTGGGTGCCCGGGCTGCCCGGGTCTTCGACCACCTGGCGGCTCATGTTCATGTCCGGGTCCTCGACCCTACGGGCGTTCGGCGGCAACGGCATTCGCTCGGTGACCCGCTGGATCCGGTTACGGGTCACCTGGATTTCCATTCCGTCGACGATGGGCGACGCCGCGTTCGGCATGGCCTGGTCACCTTCGAGTAGCGGCGCGCCGGCGGCGCTCAGCAGCCCCGCGACGTTGGGTGCCGGCAGGTGGACGGTGCGCGTCGCGCCGCCGTCGTTGATGCGGACCGTCTTCGCGCTGACGACGGGCAGCGCCATCCCCGCCAGCGGAACCCGGCTGCCGCGGGAGGCCGCGGCCGGGGCGGTGTCGGTCATGGCGAGTTGGGCCAGCGCCTCGTCAACGGTCGATGCCGTCGTCCACACCTGCTTGGTGTCGTGGCCGTCCAGCGAGATCTGCAGCGGCCGGCTGCGGCGCAACACGATGTTGGCGGCGTCGTGAACCTTGACGTCTCCGGCGGGGTACAGGTCGTCACGCTCGTCGACGGCGAAGCCGTTCTCCTGGACGATGTCGATCACCCGCGACTTCATGGTCGTGACCCGCATCGCGATTCCGTCGACGGTCAGCGTCACCGACTTGCACGCCGAGACCGCGAATCCACCGGCGAACGCCAGAACTAGCAGCAGCCCTCCGACGACGAGCCGCAACATCGGGGAGGGGGTCTGATGAAGTTTTGTTAATACAGTCAACGCGCGTCTATCCCGACCACAGTAAGCACTCCAACGACCTAATCAGCACCAAGCGACAATTAAGGGCCCGTAGGTCCCCACCCTTTCGATCACAAGACGGTAACGAACCGGCCAATGTTGAGCAACTCCGGCGCCGGTTTGTTAACGGAATCGCCCACTCCGGCGAGTTAACCGGGAGCCAGTCCGTAGACCCGCCGAGCGTTGTTCGTGGTGGCCTGCGCCAGCTCTTCGGCGGAGCGACCGACCAGTTCAGCGAGCGCTCGCACAGTATAAGGAAGGCAGTACGGCTCGTTCGGCGCCCCACGGTAGGGATGCGGGGTCAAGAAGGGCGCATCGGTTTCCACGAGAAGCTGCTCCAGCGGTATCAACGGAACCGCTTCCCGCAGGTCACGCGCATTGCGGAAGCTCGCCGTTCCCGGACAGGCTGAGCAACCACCCGGCGTCCACGCAGCGGCGGGCCATCGCCGCATCCGACGAGAAGCAGTGGAAGATCACCGCGTCGGGAGCGCCCTCGGCCGCCAACACGTCGAGCACTTCGGCGTCGGCGTCGCGGTTGTGGATCATCAGCGGTTTTCCGCACCGCTTGGCCAGGTCGATATGCCATGCGAAGGCTTCCCGCTGCGCGTCCGGCTGTGCGCACCCGTCGAGGCGCCCGGGCCAATACAGGTCCAGGCCGGTCTCACCGACGGCCACCACCCTGGGTTGCGCCACGAGTTGCTCGATCTCGGCGCGGGCAGCGTCGTCCAGCGCGTCGGCGCGAGTCGGGTGCAGTGCCACCGCGGCATACACCCGCGGATCCCATTCGGCGGCCCGTGTCACCCAGCGCGCCGAATCCAGGTCGTCGGCGATGGTGACCACCGCGACCACCCCGACCGCGGCGGCGCGGTCCACGATGGCGCGCACGTCCTCGGCGTCCCGCGCGCCACAGGCGTCGAGGTGGGTGTGGGCGTCGACCAAGGGCGCCAACGGCTCGGGGGCGGGCGGCGCTTCGCGTTGTCGTCGGTCGGAGCTCACGGGCACACAATAAGGTGGACTCTCGATGAGGCCCTACTACGTCACCACCGCGATCACGTACCCCAACGGCGATCCGCACGTCGGGCACGCCTATGAGTACATCGCCACCGACGCCATCGCCCGCTTCAAGCGGCTCGACGGCTTCGACGTGCGATTCCTGACCGGCACCGACGAGCACGGCCTCAAGATGGTCGAGGCGGCTGCGGCGGAAGGCATTCCCACCGCCGAGCTGGCGCGGCGCAATTCCGATGTGTTCCAGCGCCTGCAGGAGAAGCTGAACATCTCCTTCGACCGGTTCATCCGCACGACCGACGCCGACCACGACGAGGCCTCCAAGGAGATCTGGCGGCGCATGCAGGCCGCCGGCGACATCTACCTCGATGCCTACTCCGGCTGGTATTCGGTGCGCGACGAGCGGTTCTTCGTCGAATCCGAGACCGCGCTCGTCGACGGGACCCGGATCGCCGTCGAAACAGGCACCCCGGTGACCTGGACCGAGGAGCAGACCTACTTCTTCCGGCTGTCGGCGTATGCCGACAAGCTGCTGGCCCACTACGACGCCAACCCGGACTTCATCGGGCCCGAGGTGCGCCGCAACGAGGTCGTCAGCTTCGTCTCCGGCGGGCTGCGTGATTTGTCGATCTCGCGCACGTCGTTCGACTGGGGCGTGAAAGTGCCTGAACATCCCGATCACGTCATGTACGTCTGGGTCGACGCGCTGACCAACTACCTGACGGGGGTCGGCTACCCGGACACCGAATCCGAGTTGTTCCGCCGCTACTGGCCGGCCGACCTGCACATGATCGGCAAGGACATCATCCGATTCCACACCGTTTACTGGCCGGCGTTTCTGATGTCGGCCGGAATCGAGTTGCCGCGCAGGGTTTTCGCGCACGGATTTCTGCTCCACCGCGGCGAGAAGATGAGCAAGTCGGTGGGCAACGTCGTCGACCCCGCGGCACTGGTGGACACGTTCGGTGTGGACCAGGTCCGCTACTTCCTATTGCGGGAGGTGCCATTCGGTCAGGACGGCAACTACACCGAAGACGCCATCATTACGCGGATCAACGCCGACCTGGCCAACGAGCTCGGCAACCTGGCCCAGCGGTCGTTGTCCATGGTGGCCAAGAATCTCGACGGGGTGGTGCCGGAGCCCGGCGAGCTGACCCCCGCCGACACCGAGCTGCTGGCGACGGCCGACGGTTTGTTGGACCGGGTGCGCGCCGAGTTTCGACGGACAGGCCATGCATCTTGCCTTGGAGGCAATCTGGCTGATGCTCGGCGAGGCGAACAGGTACTTCTCGGCCCAACAGCCGTGGGTGTTGCGTAAGAGCGAGTCCGAGGCGGATCAACTCAGGTTCCGCACCGTCCTGTACACCACCTGCGAGGCGGTTCGCATCGCGGCTTTGCTTGTCCAGCCCGTCATGCCCGACTCCGCCGGCAAGTTGCTGGACCTGCTTGGGCAGGCCGCGGACCAGCGGGCGTTTGCCGCCGTCGGCGCGCGGCTGGCCCCCGGCACGAAACTGCCACCGCCCACCGGCGTCTTCCCCCGCTATCAAGTCGACTAGGTGCTTGCGAGGCGAACGCGAACGGTGACGCGCCCGTTGGCGTCTCGGTGAGCGATGGCATGTCCGGCCCGTTCGGCGCCATCGAGCGTCAGCGACATCGGAGCGCCATCGCCGACAAAGTTACGCCACCAGGTCTTGGCGTCAGGCATATTCGCGGCGATCTCGATATCGTCGCCGCGGCGGCGGTAGGCCACCGGGATCGAAAACGTCCGTCCCGAACGTCGACCCGTGTAGGTGACCAGCGTGACGCTGCGCCTGATGCCTGCGCCGAAGCGCGGCGAGGCCGCTATTGCCGCGACCGGCGCGTTGAAGAGCGGTGCCGCGCGCATCAGCAGGCGCCCGATGTTCTTGCCTATGGTCATTGTCCCGATACCCTTCCGGTTCAGACGAGCAGTGCCAGGCACAACGCCGCGACTGCCAGGCCCTGCAGGGTGGCCCTGGTTGTGATCACCTTGTCCCAGTTACGTTGCAGCGCGCGAGCATTGGTGGCCAGCTCGGGTCGGTCGACTCCGGCAATGAGTTGGTGATTGATCGGCGCGCTCACTCGCAGGTAGAGCAGCAGCCACACCAACAGCAGGCCGACGGAGGCGCCGGCCGCGCCGGCTTGTGCCCAGCGGCCTGACGCCGCGGCGAATACCGCACTGATCGCCGCAGCCACCAGGCCGAGCACCCCGGGCACCGGCATCCGGCGGTCTCCGTAGCGATGGATGTTGCCCATCACCGCGAGCAGGGCCCGGTCGTCGATGCGGGCCAGTGCGGGCCGTTGCACCGCCGCACAGAACACGTCGGTGCCGTAGACCACCGCGGTACCCAGTACCGCGATGACCGCGAACAACGTGGCGATCATGATGCACACTCCTCGTCTCCGGCAGGTGTTAGCGACGCTAACCCTTACCAGTGAGCGTGTCAATAGCGGTGCTAGATTTCATATCGGCGCTAGCATGGCCGAATGGCCATCGAAGACCGCCGGGCGCGCGAACGGGCTGCCCGTCGTCGGCTGATCACCGCTACCGCGCGCAAGCTCGCCGAGGAAGAGGGTTGGGACGTCGTCACCACCCGTCGGCTGTCCGCCGAAATCGAATACAGCCAACCGGTGCTCTACAAACACTTCTCGGGCATGGAAGACATCGCCGCGTCGGTCGCCGTCGAAGGATTCGGCGAACTCGCGGACGCGCTCCGCACCGCGCGCGGCGGCGCCACCGACGGCCGGGATGCCCTGGCGCGAGTTGCCCAGGCGTTCATCGGGTTTGCTCGTGACAATCCCGCACTGTTCGATGCGATGTTCACCCGCGCGACAACACTGCCGTTCGCCGCCGCGGACACCCCGGCCGAACTGACGGCGGCCTTCGCCGAATTGCGGGCGGCGGTGGACATGGTCGCGGGCCCACGGGACACCGACACGCTGACCGAGGTGGTGTGGGCCGCCCTGCACGGCCTGGTCACCCTCGAGCGCAGCGCCCGGTTACGCCCGGACCATCACGCCGCCCGCGTCGACATCCTGATTAGCGGATTCTGCGGTGCCAGCACACAGACGGCCTGAGATGGTCACAGCCGTCGGCGCGCGGCTGGCCCCCGGCACGAAACTGCCACCGCCGGCCGGCGGGTTCCCCCGCCACCTTCCCGAAGGCGAGTAAGCAGCGTCCCGGAACCGCAATCGAGTGACGGAATGAAATGAGCCGCCACTTCCGGCGCCCGCATTGGGCCTTTGGTTCGCTTGGTTGTCTGGCGGGCGTATTCGAACCCGGGCAGGTCACGATGGTTATTGGTCAGCAAAACGGATCACGCAGGACCCGCTCCAACTGGCTAACGAACAACTTGCCGCGGGCCCTGATTGCCGGCGCGAAGGGCGGTCATCAACGTCACGGAACGTCATTGACCGTTGGTTGACGCCGCGTCGCTCGCCATATCAAGGGTGGCTATCGGATACAGGCCGGAACCGTCACGCCCGTCGCGGGCCAGGGCCATCGGCGCGTAGTTCACCACGTGTGAGGCGCCGGGCTTGTGCTGTTGCCATTCCACGGACGCGCGCAGCGTGTAGTGCCCGGGCGCCAGGCCCGTCACGTCGACGTGCACCGACTCGGTAGACGACTCCGGAACCGCCTCCTCGCGTGACTGGCTGGAGTCGTCGTGGACCAGCGTTTTGAGATTGACCGTCGCCGGAATGGTGCGGACCACCGCTCCGGAGAAATCCACCAGCTTGTAACCGGGTGCCCACTGCTCGGTGGCCGCCGCCGAGCCAAAGTTGGTCCAGACAACGTCGATGGAAGCCGCCTTGCCCTGGATCGACTGCGACCCCGGCTTGGCCTCCACCGTGTACCGGTAACCGGCGGAGGTGTTCGCCTTGCCCCAGAGGAGATACAGCTTGGGGTCCATCGCCGACGTCGAATCCCGGTCGGGGAAGTTGGCGCTCGACGTCATCGCGACGTGATACCTGACGACGTCGTGCAGCGCCTTCTCGTAGTACGACCGCGGGTCGGTCCCGCTCGGCAACGGGCACCACTGGCTGATCACCAGCGCCGAGGTGAGCCGCTGCTTGATCGCGTTGACGGCAGCGTCGTTGAACCGCACGTAGTGAGAGTCGCTGGACTCGGCCCATTCCGGCAGGGGCGCCTGCACCCCAAGGCAATCCGCGCGGATGCCGACCGGCGCGGACAGTTTTTTCGTCACGTCGTCGGCGAACAATTCGCGGACGATCTCCGGATTCTCGGCGGTGACCACCAATTGCGTATGCGGGAACGCGCCGACGTTCGCCGCGACCAACTGCCCAACGGAAGCTTTGGTGATGCTCTGATCGCGAAACTGGCTGTAATAGCCCAACTTCGGCTGGCTGTCCTCCGGAGCGGGCCCCGGCGCGCCGAGCGCGTCACGCAAGTACGCGAGGCTGGTCTTGCCCAAATCGCCGTACCCGGAGAACTCGAACACGCTGAGGCGCTCATCGCCGTCATAGCGCCGCCCGAGCGCGGCGAGTAGCTGCCCGAAATTGTTGAGGTAGTCGGCGTCGTTCCAATTCGGCACCACCTGCGCGACACCGGAACTGTTCGGCGTCGCGGGATAGCTGGTGGCCGCGGAGCGGATCCAGTCCGGAATCGCGATATTGGTGTTGTCCGGATAGGAATCGTTGCAACAGGATTTGTAGGCGTACACGCCGAGGGTCAGCCGCATGTTTCGGCTGCCGAGCTTGGTCAGCGCGTCGTCGATCACGCTGAAGTCGAACTTGCTGTCGTCGGGAGCGTCGGGGGGCAGGGTACGCGGGTCGACGGGCTGCAACTGCCGCCACGAAACCCGCAAGCTGGCGTCATACGACGCGGGCCAGGCGGCATACCGTTGCTGCGCGGAATTACCTTGCGGGAAAAGCGGATTCAACCCTTCCTCGTATTGGCCGCGTAGCGGGTTGGGGATCTCCTGCGCGGTGGGCGGAATGGCCGGACTGACCATCGCGGACAGCGGCCCGGGATCGCTCTTGCCACCGCATCCGCTCAGCACCATCGCCGTGCACACGACAGCGGCCAGCGCACTTTTCCTCGTCTTCACGGTTGCTTCTCTCAACTCACACCGGGTGCACACTGAAGTGGCCCCATACTGCCTGGGTTGTCTGGTGCGTGTATCCGACGCGGGGCAGGTCACGAATTGGCGTAGCGCAGCCTAACACGCACGACCCGGCGGACTCCCGCTCCGACGCGGTGCGGCCTTGCCCCCGAAACGGCCACCAGTGAGACGGGTCACAATGTGGGCGGGCCTGTCACGCTCGACCGGCCTGCGGTGTCTCAAGGGCATCAGACCCGCGAGAACAGGAGACAGCAATGACCGAGGTGCCCGCCCAGAAAACTCATGTCGTCGTGGTCGGAGGCGGATACGCCGGAACCCTGGCCGCGAACCATCTACGGCAGCGTCCGGACGTCGACATCACCCTGGTGAACCCCCGCCCCGTCTTCGTGGAGCGAATCCGCCTGCACCAGTTGGTCGCCGATACCGGCGCCGCGACCGCCGACTATGCGACGCTGCTCGGCGAAGGGATCCGATTGGTCGTCGACACCGTCGAACGCATCGAGGCCACCGCGCGGCGCGTCGTGCTCTCGTCGGGCGCCGAGCTCGACTACGACTACCTCATCTACGCCGTCGGCAGCACGGGCGCGACGCCGTCGACCGTGCCCGGGTTCGCGGACTTCGCCTACTCGATAGCCGACCTGGAAAGCGCGCAGCGGTTGCGCTACGCGCTCGCCGACCTGCCGCTGGCCGCACCCGTCACCGTCGTCGGCGGCGGGCTGACCGGCATCGAAACGGCTTCCGAGCTGGCCGAACAGGGCCGCCAAGTGACCCTCGTGTGCGGCGCAGCGCTCGGCCCGTCGCTGAGCAAACGGGGCCGGCGTTCGGTTGCCAAGCGACTGCGCGGATTCGGTGTCAACGTCCTGGAATCCGCGGCGGTCACCGAGGTGCGCTGGGACGCGGTGGTGCTGAGCGACGGCGCCGTGCTGCCCAGCGCGGCGACCGTATGGACGGCGGGATTCGCCGTGCCGGACCTGGCCGCGCGCAGCGGGCTGAGCACCGACGCGCTGGGCCGACTGCTCACCGACGAGACACTGACCAGCGTCGACAATCCCTACGTCGTGGCGGCGGGTGACGCGGCCGCGCCGTCGGGACAGCCGCTGCGGATGAGCTGTCAGGCCGCCGGGCCGTTGGGTGCGCAAGCCGCCAACACCGTGCTCAGCCGCATCTCCGCAAGCGCCCCCGCCCTGCTCAGCCAGGCGTTCGTCGGTCAGTGCATCAGCCTGGGCCGCTCCTACGGCACGGTGCAGTTGTCGCGCACCGACGACACACCGGTGAACATGGCGCTGGGCGGCCGGACCGCCGCGTCCATCAAAGAGGCCATCTGCAAGGGCACGCTGTGGGCCATCCGGCGCGAGGCCGCCAAACCCGGCTCCTACCGCTGGATCAAGGGCGGCAAGCGGCCCGCGCCGGCGCCGGCCGAGATCGCACTGCGATGACGCGCGCGCCGGCGGGCAGTGAGCACGCCGAACGGTTCACCGTGTTGCGGCCGCTGCTGTTCACCATCGCCTACGAGATGCTGGGCTCGGCCACCGAGGCCGACGATGTGCTGCAGGACAGCTATCTGCGGTGGGCCGCGGTCGACCTGTCGACGGTGCGCGACACCAAGTCCTATTTGGCCCAGCTGGTGACCCGCCAGGCGCTCAACGCGCTGCGCGCCGACGCCCGCCGGCGCGAGGAATACGTGGGGCCGTGGCTGCCCGAGCCGCTGCTCCTCGACGAGCAGGATCCCTCTTCCGATGTCGTTCTGGCGGAATCCATTTCGATGGCGATGCTGGTCCTGCTGGAAACGCTGAGCCCCGACGAGCGGGCGGTGTTCGTGTTGCGCGAGGTGTTCGGTTTCGACTACGGCGAGATCGCCGAGGCGGTGGGCAGACCGGCGCCGACGGTACGGCAGGTGGCGCACCGCGCACGCGAACACGTACGGGCGCGGCGGAAGAGGTTCGACGCGGCAGACCCGCAACGCAACGCGCAGATCACCGCGCAGTTCCTCCAGACGGCCGCCGGCGGTGACGTGGAGACGCTGATGACGATGCTCGCCCCCGACGCGACTTGGACGGCCGACAGCGGCGGCAAGGTGAGCGCGGCCCGCAGGCCCGTGGTGGGCGCCGAGCGGGTGGCCCGGGCCATCGTCGGCCTGATCCGCAAGGCGACGGTGCTCGCGGAGTTCCGCGTCGAAATGGTGACCTGCAACAGTGCCCCGGCGGTGCTGCTCTACCTCGGCGATCACCTCGAAGGGGTGATCACGCTGGAGATCGTCGAGGACAAGATCACCAACTTCTACGTGACGCGCAACCCGGACAAGCTGGCGGCCCTGGCGACCGCCCGCGACGTCAGCCGCGGCTAGGCGACCGTCCTTCTGTCAAGCTAGGGCGGTGCGTATTGACCGGCTCGGTGACCTTGGCGCCGCACCAGCGGTGCTGCGCGCCGTGGGCGACGCCACGGCGCGCCTCGGTCTCCCGCCGCCGGCCGCGCTGACCGGCGACTGGTTCGGTGCGCTGGCGGTGATCGCGCCGAGCGTGTCGGCCCAGCCGGTCGACGCCGGCGCCGCCTTCGCGGTCCAGCTGGACTCGCAGACCGTCGACTCGCAAGCGGTGGGCGGCGGCTGGATCGGTTACCTTTCCTATCCCGATCCCGGCGCCGACGACGAGCCGAACCGGACCCCCGAAGCCGCGGGCGGTTGGACCGACTGCGTTCTGCGCCGCGACCGGGACGGGCAGTGGTGGTACGAAAGCCTGTCCGGCGCGCCGGTGCCCGACTGGCTGGCCGCCGCGCTGGCAACACCGCCGCCGGCGCGTGACTGCCGAATCGACTGGGGCCCGGCCGACCGGGCGGCACACCGCGACGGCGTGCAGAACTGCCTGGAGGCCATCCGCGCCGGCGAGGTCTACCAGGCGTGCGTGTGCACCCAATTCACCGGGACCGTCAGTGGCGCGCCGCTGGACTTCTTCGCCGACGGCATCGCACGCACCTCCCCGGCGCG
The DNA here is from genome assembly GCA_963850895.1 of uncultured Actinomycetota bacterium. Classification (GTDB taxonomy): domain Bacteria; phylum Actinomycetota; class Actinomycetes; order Mycobacteriales; family Mycobacteriaceae; genus Mycobacterium. The sequence continues at coordinate 37,240 of CAWKNK010000030.1, forward strand.
GGCGGCCTATGTCGCCGGGCCGTGGGGCGCCGTGGCGTCGCTGTCCCCGGAACTCTTCCTGCGGCGGCGCGGCACGCTCGTGACGTCCAGCCCGATCAAAGGCACCCTGCCCCTGGATGCCTGGCCGTCGGCGCTGCGGGCGTCGGCGAAAGAGGTGGCCGAAAACATCATGATCGTGGACCTGGTCCGCAACGACCTTGGCCGGGTGGCGATCGTCGGCACCGTCACCGTGCCCGAGTTGTTGGTGGTGCGGCGCGCCCCCGGCGTGTGGCACCTGGTGTCCACCGTGTCGGCGCGGGTTCCCGTCGAACTGCCGACATCCGCGCTGCTGGACGCCGCCTTCCCGCCCGCCTCGGTCACCGGGACACCCAAACACCGGGCCCGCCAACTGCTGTCGCAATGGGAGCCTCATCGTCGCGGAATCTACTGCGGGACAATCGGGTTGGCCTCCCCCGTGGCGGGATGTGAACTGAACGTCGCGATCCGCACGGTCGAGTTCGACGCCGCGGGTGGCGCCGTGCTTGGCGTCGGCGGAGGGATCACCGCCGACTCCGATCCCGACGCCGAGTGGGCCGAATGCCTGCACAAGGCGTCCCCCATCGTCGGGCAGCCGCGCATCGCGGCCGCGTTCTCGGCCGGCTGACCCTCACCCGCGGCGCGACTGCAGGACCGCGTCGTAGAGCTGGCGCGAGCGCACCCCCGGATGCGCGGCGGCCACCTCACCGCAGGCGTCCTTGACCCGCGCGCCGTCGGCGACCAGCTCCTCCACCTGTGCGACCAGCGCGGGCAGGTCGGCGCGCGGGGTTGCGCCGGCCAGCACGACGGTGATCTCGCCGAGCACCCCGTCCTCCGCCCATGCCGCCAGCTCGGCGAGCGATCCGCGCACCACCTCCTCGTGCACCTTGGTCAGTTCCCGGCAGATCGCCGCCCGACGGGCACCGCCGAGTTGGTCGACGGCGTCGCGCAAACACGCGGCCAACCGGCGCGGAGATTCGAAGAACACGCAGGTGCGCCGCTCGTCGGCCAGCGAGTCCAGCCAGGTCCGCCGCGCGGCCTTCTTGCGCGGGGCGAAACCCTCGAAGCAGAACTTCTCCGCCGGCAGACCGGACAGGGCCAGCGCGGTCATCACCGCCGACGGGCCGGGGAGACACGTCAGCGGAAGGTCGGCATCCACGCACGCCGCGACCAGCCGGAAGCCGGGGTCGCTGATCACCGGCATCCCGGCATCGCTGACCACCAGCACCGTCGCGCCGGCTTTGAGGGCGGCGATCAGGGAGTCCACCCGGGCCGCCTCAACCCGGTCGAACAGGCTGATCACCCGGCCGGTGATGGCGACGTCCAGGGCTTTCGCCAGCGTCCGCACCCGCCGGGTGTCCTCGGCCGCCACCACGTCGGCGTGGGCGAGGGCGTCGATCAAGCGGGGCGAGGCGTCCGACGGCTGGCCCAAGGGGGTCGCGCCCAGCAACAGGCGGCCGGTGGTCATGACGGACAGCCTACGATCGACACCGATGTCCGCCCCGCCCCGCGAATCCTCCGTCGCCGGCCAGGAGCGTGTCGTGCCCGTCGTCAGCCCGGGACCGATGGTTCCGGTGGCCGACTTCGGGCCGACCGATCACATTCGCGGCTGGGTCGTGACGGGCGTGATCTCCGTGCTGGCGACGGTCACCCGATTCCTCAACCTGGGCTCGCCGACCGACGCCGGCACACCCATCTTCGACGAGAAGCACTACGCGCCCCAGGCCTGGCAGGCGCTGCACAACCACGGGGTGGAAGACAACCCCGGGTTCGGCCTGGTGGTCCACCCGCCGGTCGGCAAGCAGCTGATCGCGATCGGCGAGGCGATCTTCGGGTACAACGGCGTCGGCTGGCGATTCACCGGCGCCCTGCTTGGCGTGGTGCTGGTGGCGCTGGTGATGCGGATCGTCCGACGGATCAGCCGCTCGACGCTGGTCGGCGCCATCGCGGGCGTGCTGGTGATCTGCGACGGCGTCAGCTTCGTCGCCGCACGGACCGCGTTGCTCGACGGCATACTCACGTTCTTCGTAGTCGCGGCGTTCGGCGCGCTCATCGTCGACCGCGATCAGGTCCGCCAGCGTATGCACCTCGCACTGCTGGCGGGGCGCGCCACCGAGACGGTGTGGGGCCCGCGGCTGGGGGTGCGCTGGTGGCGCTTCTTGGCCGGCGTCCTGCTCGGATTGGCTTGCGGGACAAAATGGTCCGGCCTGTATTTCGTGCTGTTCTTCGGCGTGATGTCGCTGGCATTCGACGTCGCGGCGCGGCGCCAGTACCAGGTGACCAGGCCCTGGGTCGGGGCCTTGAGGCGTGATCTGATCCCCACCGCGTACGCGCTGGCGCTCGTCCCGGTCGCGGTGTACCTCGCCAGTTACGCGCCGTGGTTCGCGTCCGAGACGGCGATCGATCGGCACGAGGTGGGCCAGTCGATCGGCCCCCATTCGGTGGTCCCGCTCCCCGACGCCATCCGCTCGCTATGGCACTACAGCGCCAAGGCTTTCGATTTTCATAAGAGCCTGACGAACGCCGCCGGGAACTACCACCCGTGGGAGTCCAAGCCGTGGAGCTGGCCGATGTCGTTGCGGCCGGTGCTCTACGCCATCGATCAGCAGAACGTGTCCGGGTGCGGCGCGCAGTCGTGCGTCAAGGCGGAGATGCTGGTGGGCACCCCGGCCATGTGGTGGCTGGCGGTGCCGGTCTTGCTTTACGCGTGTTGGCGCACGTTCGTCCGCCGCGACTGGCGCTACGCCGTTGTGCTGACCGGTTATTGCGCCGGGTGGCTGCCCTGGTTCGCCGACATCGACCGGCAGATGTACTTCTTCTACGCGGCCACGATGGCGCCGTTCCTGGTGATGGGGCTGGCGCTGATCTGTGGGGACATCCTCTATCCCCCAGACCGGCCTCGTGGTCTGGGCTCCGAGCGACGCACGCTGGGGCTGATCGCCGTCTGCTGCTACGTGGCTTTAGTGGTGACCAACTTCGCCTGGCTGTTCCCGGTACTTACCGGCCTGCCGATTTCGCAGCAGACGTGGGACCTGGAGATCTGGCTACCCAGCTGGCGGTGAGGGCTCCTCGTCGAGATTGCCGTGTGGGGGCACCTCCCGCTTGCGGGGGAGGCTGTGATCCGGGCGCCAACCACGACCATGGCGGCAATCTCGACGAAATGTCGGTGTCCGCCACCATCATGACCGCGTGGCGGGGGTCTTTCTCGGAAGCGAAGCGATAGCACGCGGTTCGCTGACCCGCGGCCAATTGCGTTGGAATTACCGACAGATACATCGGGACGTATACGTACCGAAGAGCGCGCTCAGGTCGCTTGATGACAATATCTGGGCCGCCTGGCTGTGGTCGGGTCGGCGGGCGATCATCGCCGGCCGCGCCGCCGCCGCGGTCCACGGAGCGAAATGGGTCGACGACTTCGCCCCAATAGAGATCGTCGGGCCCTTCAACCATCCACCGCCCGGCATCATCATTCGCCGGGAACACATCAGCGCCGAGGATCTCGTCGAGCTCAATGGGCTACAGGTGACCAATCCCGCGCGGACAGCGTTCGATTTGGCCCGCCATCTGCCGCGGGGTCTCGCGGTGGCCCACCTCGATGCGCTGTCGGCCGCGACGGGCCTCGCCTTGGCCGAAGTGACACCGCTGATCGCCCGTAACAGAGGAGTACGGAGCGTCCGACAATGCCGGGCCACGCTCTCCCTGATGGACGGCGGTGCGCAATCGCCGAAAGAAAGCTGGTTGCGCCTCGTCTTGGTTGACGCCGGTTTGCCGCGGCCTACCACGCAGATCAAGGTCACCGACGGCCGGCTCGTGGCCTACCTGGATATGGGCTGGGAACAGGCGATGGTGGCGATGGAATATGACGGCGACCAGCATCGCACCGATCGAAGGCAGTACGTGAAAGACATTCGCCGAGCTGAGATGGTGAGTCGCCTCGGCTGGAACGTGATCAGGGTGATCAACGAGGACCGGCCCAACGTCATTGTTCAACGGGCACGCGACGCGCTGGCAAGCCGGTCGCCGAGATTGCCGTGAGGGTTGTGCTCTGGGCCTCAACCACGACCATGGCGGCAATCTCGGCGTCTAACGCAGCGGATCGCGGGCGACGGGACAGGACATGCAGCGGGGTCCGCCGCGGCCGGTGCCCAGTTCGGACCCCGCGATGGTCAGCACCTCGATGCCCGCGTCCTGTAGGCGGGCGTTGGTTTGTGCGTTGCGCTCATAGGCGACGACCACGCCGGGCGCCAACGCCAACGTGTTGTTGCCGTCGTCCCACTGCTCCCGTTCGGCGATGACGGGGTCTAGCCCCGTGTCGATGACGCGCAGCCCGTCGATCTCCATGGCCTTTGCGGCGGCCTCCAGGAACGGCGCTTCATCGCTGATGGCAACGCCGTCCGGCGTGCGCTCGATGGTGAAAGCCGAGAGCGTGTCGACGACGTTGGCGTACATCACCACGGTGTCGGTGTCGACCATCGTGCACACCGTGTCCAAGTGCATTTGCGCGCGCCGCTGGGCGATCGGCACGGCGAGCACCTTGCTCGCAAGGTCGTCGTCAAAAAGGCTGCGGGCCAACGCTTCCGCGCCCGCCGGGGTGGTGCGCTCACCCACCCCGACCGCCACCACGCCGGGGGCGAGCAGCAGCACGTCACCGCCCTCGACCGGAGCGGTGCGCGACTCGTAGGCGCGCCGCACCCCGGTGAACCTCGGGTGATGGGCGTAGATGAGATCGGTCAACGACGCCTCGCGCACCCGGGCGCGCAACGCCAGCGTGGGAATCACCACCCGCGGGCCGATCCATATCGACGAGTCACGGGTGAACACCAGGTTGGGCAGTGGCTCGATGACGAAGTCGGCCCCCTGGTGCATGCGCAGCACCAACGACACGTCGCTCCGGATGTCGGGCGGCAATTCGTTGAACGTCATGCCGGCCATCAGCACCTGGGCCAGCCTGCCCGCGTCCAGTCCCCGCAGGTAGACCGAAAGCGCCTGCGCCAACGGCACTCCGAGCCGACGCGCGTCGACGGCGGCGGCGACACCCTGCATCCGCGCGGCCCCGCTGTGGGTCAGCGCCTCGGCCAGCAGATCCGACAACAGCAGCACCTCGACACCGCGGGAACGCAGCAGCTCGGCGAACCGGTCATGTTCGTCTTGCGCGCGCGCGACCCAGGGCAACCCGTCGAAAAGCAGCTGGTCCAAGTTGCGCGGACTGAGCCGCCGCAGCTCGGCGCCGGGCCGATGCAGGATCACGACCCGCAGCGTGCCCACCTCGGAATTGGTGCCCAGCTCAACCACACCCACAGTGAAAACCGTAACCGCTCGCTCCGCCGGCCCACGATCGAACGAGTGTGCGATAAACTTGGCGGCGTGGAGATCGCGGTACAAGGCTCCCTGTTTCAGCACACCGAACGTCGAGAACTCGGCGACGGCGCCTTCATCGAAATCCGCGCCGGCTGGCTCACGGGTGCTGACGACCTGCTCGACGCCCTGCTGTCGGCCGTGCCGTGGCGCGAGGAACGCCGCCAGATGTATGAGCGGGTCGTCGACGTGCCGCGGCTGGTGAGCTTTCACGACCTCACCGTCGACGACCCGCCACATCCGCTGCTGGCCCGGCTGCGGCGCCGGCTCAACGACATCTACGCGGGCGAGCTCGGCGAACCGTTCACCACGGTCGGGTTGTGCTGTTACCGCGACGGCTCCGACAGCGTCGCCTGGCACGGCGACACCATCGGCCGCAGCAGCTCCGAGGACACCATGGTGGCGATCATCAGCCTGGGCGCCACCCGCACTTTCGCCATGCGGCGGCGCGGCGGCGGCCCCTCGTTGCGGCTGCCGCAGGCGCATGGCGACCTGCTGGTGATGGGCGGATCATGCCAACGCACCTGGGAGCATGCCGTGCCCAAGACGTCGGCACCGGTGGGCCCGCGCATCAGCCTTCAGTTCCGGCCACGCGGGGTCCGCTAGACCCGACTCTCCCCCGTAAGCGGGGGGACCCCCAGCCGCGAAGTCCCGGCGCTCACCGTCGTCGCGCTAGCCGCGGACCGACTTCACCGCGGTGACGAGCAAGTCGCGGGCGCGTTGCGTATCGACCGGCGCGACCGGCTGCCCGGGGATCACCAGCGGATTGGCGGTGACGATCACCTGGTAATCACCGAATTGAGCCGAATAGTCGTAGAGCTCGCCGGTGCGCGCGCCGCCCGCGACCAGGGCCTGCAGGACGCGGTGCACCCCCAGCGTGCGGGTTCCGTCGATCTGCGGAGCGTCGACCACCTCGATGCCACCCCGCAGTTGCGGGCCGGAAAACGCGACCTTGGCGCAGTCCTTACCGGGGTCGTTGAAAGGCAAGGCTTTTGAGGTTTCCACGGCGATGATGACGAACCGGTTGCCCTTGCCCTCGGCGGAGACCGCGGCCATATTGCCCTGCAGGTCTTGGGGCATCTCCGGCCCCATCGCCGATTTCGCACAGTTGGCGGGGTCGAACGTCAGCCCCTCGGGGAGCTTGCGGCCGGACAGCAGCTTGGGGTCGATCCCCCGTTCACCGATGTCGCTGACCTTGTACTCGGGCCCGAAGCTTGATTTCACGTCTGCGACCTTCTTGATGTCGACTTTCGCCGAGGTATCCGCCCCCGACGAGCAGCCGGCGAGCACACCCACCACCGCGACCGCGAACGCCACCTTGAACATCGTGGCTAATCTACCCAAGGCGGGTGCGTCAGCTGCGCAACGTGGACACCGTTTTGACGAGCAGATCGGCGGCGAATTGCGGTGGCAGTGCGGGCACCACCGAACCCGGATCGGTGGTCAGTGTGGTGAACGCGTAGTAGTTGCCCAGGTAGGCGGTGAACGTGTATGTGCGCGAATCTATCTCGGTGCCCGACTCGACGGACGACTTGATGTCGGCCACCATGCCGAGGGTTTCGGCGCCATCGATATGCGGGGCGTCGGTGAGGTGCACGGTCGCCGTGGTGCGGCCGCCGGTCATGGTCCACTGGCCACACGCGGCGACGACGTCGTCGGGCAGGTCCACCGGTCCCGGCAAAGCCACCACCACCGCGTCGATGATGCCGCCGCTACCCGACCCGGACACGCCCTGCGCCGACTGGTCGCGTCCATTCCCGGGGTCGGCGAGCGTTCCGCATTGCGGCGGCCTCGACTTGCTATCCAACGCGCCGGGCCCGAGGCTCCAGATCACTCTGGGGGAGGCTCCGCTGGGGATGCCCGTGGTCGCCTCGTAGCCGGGCGGCAGCTCGCGAACCACCCGCTTGATGTTGGCCGGGTTGACCGCCGTGGGCGGCGGCGCCTTCGTTGACGTCGGCGACGGTGCGGGTGCGGGTGCATGCGCGCACGCGGCCACCAGCAGCGCGAGCGCGGGAGTTGTCACCGGGCCAATCCGGGACGGCCGCATGCCCGTTCATAGCACAACGTGCCGGACTCAGCCGACCACCTCGATCATCTGGCGGGCGACGTGCTCGATCTGGGCGGCCACGTCACGCCGAAAGACATGGTCGGGCCGGTGGGGCACGTCGATGACGGTGGTGACGACGCCGACGTCTTCGCGCTGCCAGATCGCCCCGTGGTGGTCCATGATTGTGCGCATCGGCAGATTATCGGAAAGCATTCGCGCGGAGAACCTTTCGATTCCGGCGACCCGGGCGGCGATGGACAGGGCGCTGATCAGGAAGGTGCCGATCCCCCGGCCCTGGTAGGCGTCGGCGACGGTGAATGCGACCTCGGCGACGCTGCGGTCACTTTCGTCGCGCACGAAGCGCGCGTCGGCCACCGGATCCCTGCCGTCGATCACCACCCAGACGAAGTGGTCGACGTAGTCGACCTCCGAGAGGTAGTGCATCAACGCCGGGGTGGGAAGGCGCGGTGTCATGAAACGCCGATACAGCGTCTCGCTGGAGAATTGGATGTGCCCGTGCACGGTTCGCTCGCTGTCGCCTGGCAGCACCGGTCGCAGCATCAGGTGCGTTCCATCGCGGAGTCGGATCGGGACCGGCGTGATGAACGCGGCGAGACGCTGGCGGACCGTGCGCAGCAGCCGCTCCATGACCCCGGGTATTTGGACCATGCGGACGAAGGCGTCGTTGTCGCCGATCCAACCGGTCAGCGATCCGGCGGTGGTGACCGTCGCGGTCCGCGGGATGTGACGCAGCAGGGCGATCTCTCCGATGAGCATGCCCGGGAATGCGTGTTCGACGATGACCACGCCGTCGTCGCCGACGTGGGTGATCTCGACGATGCCCGACGAGATCAGCAGGAAGGAAACGGCCGCCTCGCCCTGCTGCATCAAGACTTGGCCGGTCGCGGCGCGCAGCGGTTGCAGCGAGGCTGCCAGCGGCACGAGATCGGAGGTGGGACATCCCTCGAAGATGTCCATCGTCGCCAACTCGTCCGCTCGCGCGCCGGTCAAGGCCACTGCGATAGCCCACCGATCACACCATCGGGACGTGGGTCTGCACGTCGCGGTGACCGCTGTGCCATGACCTGCCCGCCTGCGTTTGCCGTCGTCTACCGCGCCAGGTCCGACACTCCCGGACGCGATCGGATGCTGCCCAGGTTATGGGCTGGGTTCCGGCCGCGGCAAGGACGCGCGCGCTGACACTTCGCGAGCGCGTCGGCGGTGTAGGTCGGCGGTGCCGCGGGGCATGATGATCGGGTGAGCGCAGGCCGCCGAAGTTCACCGAGGCTGACGGGAGCGGGTCCGCGCAAGATCCAGGTGGGCGGCCTCTGGTTCGATGCCCTGACCGAAGAGCAGGTCGTCGACGCCGTGCGGGGAGCCGTTGCTGCGTGAGGCCCCAATGCATCGCCTCTCACCAAGAGCCCTAGCGTAACAGCCGGATCAGCAGAAAAATCGCGATTCACCTGCGGATTATGCCAACCCGTCCAAGCCTTTACGAAAGCGATGAAATGAGCCAGGATCCAGTCGAATTGACCCGCGGTCTCCTCACCGAGACGGCCGCGCTACGGCACGGTTTCCTCGACGTATTGGGCGAATCGACGAGTTCCCCGGTCCCGACGGTCGCGCAGCGCGCCATGAACAGCCCCCTCGTCGCGACGGTCTACGAGCGGCTGTGGCGCCCGGCCGCCTTCTACGCGGCCAGCGGCGTCACCACCGGCGCCGAGCAGCGGCGCGCGGCGGCGGCGCTGCGGCTGTCCACCGCGGCGCGACTGCTCGACGTCGCCTGCGGCCCAGGCAATTTCACGGGATCGCTGGCTGAGCAACTACCGGATGGCGGCCTCGCCGTCGGTTTCGACATCTCCGAGCCGATGCTCACGCGCGCCGTCCTGGACAACAGCACGGCGCGGACCTGTTACGTCCGCGGCGACGCCCGCGCGCTGCCGTTCGCCGACGCGACATTCGACGCGGTCTGCTGCTTCGGCGCGCTGTACCTGATGCCCGAGCCGTTCCGCGTGGCGCGCGAAATGGTGCGGGTGCTCAAGCCCGGGGGCCGGATCGCGGTCCTCACCAGTTACGCCCCGGACCTGCCTCCGATCCGCTATGCGATGACCGCCGGCGCCCGCGTCATCGGGCTCACCATGTTCGACCGGCGCGCCTTCGTCGACCTCTTCTCGTCGGCCGGCCTGGTCGACATCGAGCAACAGACGCAGCGCACGCTGCAGTTCGTCGCCGCAGCAAAGCCAGGCTGACACTGCGGAGGGCTAGGAGGCCGCCTTGCACACTCCGAGGACCCGGACGACCGGCGTGCCCGCCTCGCACTCCAGGACCCAGGCGTCGCCGCCGTCAGGCTCGGACGTGAGCGTGAACATCACCGGCTGACCGCTGCGCTGAGTCATCTGCGTGCATTCGACCCGAAACAGCCGATAATCACCGCCCTGATCAATGGCGAGCGAAAACCCGGGCCGCACCGACTCAACCGGCACCTTCTGCAGGTAGTAGTCAACGTTCATCCATCGACCGTAGGACCGGCATTCCGGCGCGCCCGGTGCCGCCACGCGCCTCTTAGGCAATGTTCAGGCAAATTTTGGGACCTCATTAATCTTCGCCCCGCGCATGCGCACCGGGCTGCAGCACGAACTCGACGATGATCGCCGCCATGTCGTCGATCGCCCTGCGGGGCATGACCTCGAAGCCGTGGGTGCTCAGCGTGGGCACGCACAGCAGGCCCGCGCGCGGTGTCAGCCCGTTGGCCTTCGAGTGCGACGCGTCGGATTCGAAGGCGCCCAAAACGGCCGCCTGGGGCGACAGACCCAGCTCGGTGGCGATGCTCATCAGCCGGTCGGCGACGTCTTTGTCGTACACGCATAACGCGTCGCTGTAGCCGACGATCGGCCCGCGGGTGACGCTGGTGCCGTACTCGCGTTCGGTGGGGCCGACCTCTAACGCGAGGGTGAGGGTGCCGGGCAGCGACGCGCTGGCGTAGGAGCCCCCCACCCCGCCGATCTCCTCGTTGGTGGTGAACACGAGATAGACGTCGTCGACGGGTCGTTGGCCGCGTTCGCGCAGCAGGCGAGGCGCGCGCAGCAGGGCGGTCACCGCGGCGCGGTCGTCGAGGAAGTAGCAGCCCAGGTAGCCGCCGATCTCGACCAGCGTCCTCTTGCTGGGGTCGACGCACACCCTGGTGCCGGGGCGCACCCCCGCCGCCTTGAGGTCATCGGGGCTGCGGCCGGTGAAGACGTAGACGTGGTCCCAGTCCAGCGCACGGTCACCCTGGTCGGGCTTGGTCTCCCAGATCCGCTGGCTCTCCTGGGTGGTGTGCTCGGAGCCGAGGGTGAGGACCGCGGTCAGCGTCTCGTGCTCGCCGAGCACGGTGACCGGCCCGAGTCCGAAGTTGCCGGGATACATCGTCCCCAGCTGCGCCAGGTGCAGCGTGCCGTCCGGCTCCACCCGCTTGACGAGCATGGACAGTTCGTCCAGGTGCGCCATGACCCGCGTCGCGACACCGGGTTCCGAGGACGTCCGGTGACGATGCCTGCCCCCGGAGTCGTCGGCCGCGGGGTTGGCGGCGATATACCCGATCAGATTGCCGGCGTCGTCAGTCCACATGTCGTCGACGACGGATTGCAGTTCGCGGGCACACACGGCGCGTACGTCGGCTTCCTGGCCGCATGGCCCGTAGGCCCACAGAAGTTCTTGCAACAGGCCGTTGGGGGCGTTGTCCTCGCGCGTCGCCATGCGGTCCTTCCGGGTTCGTGGCTGGTCGAAAGGATCAGTACCCGCGTCAAGTGGCGGGCAATCGCGGGCCTACCTCCGTCGCTGGATCGGCCCCGCCCTCGCCGCGAGGACGGAGTAGCGCCGTTATTCGCGCTTCCATTTACTGTCGACGTTTACTCGTACCCGAGCTGCAGGTGTTCGAGGCGCCGCACCAGGAGACTGGGGAGCCACTTTCCTACGTCGGCGGCCATGATGTTCGAGGTCCGCTCGAGGAGTTGGCCCAGCACAATGTTTGCCTCCAGTCGTGCGAGCGCCGCTCCGACGCAGAAGTGGATTCCCTTGCCGAAGCTGATATGGCCCTTCCCCGCAGGGCGGTCGAGTCGAAACTCTTCGGGATTGTCGAAGTGTGAGGGGTCCCTATTGGCCGCTCCCCACAACAGAAGCAGCCGCGAACCCGCCGGCAATTCGGCGCCGCACAGTTCTGTGTCGTCGACGACGTGTCTGTAGTGACCCCGGAAGGGCGGTTCGTAGCGCAGCACCTCTTCCAGGAAAGCCCCGAGCAGATCCGGCTGGTCGCGCACCTGCCGCTGGATATCCGGCCGCGTCGCCAAAACCCAAGCGGCAGAACCGATCAGGGAGGCTGTGGACTCACCGCCTGCACTGAACAGCGTGATCATCATTGCGAGCGCCGCCAAGTCGTCCAGCTCGCCGGAGCCGCAGGCGGTAGAGAGATCACCCAGCAGGTTGTCTTGTGGGTTGCGTGCCGCGTGCTGGAACTGTTCGGTGATGTAGCCGCTGAGTTCCATCACTGCGATGCCGGCGGCATCCATCTGATCTTGGGTGACCAGTCCTTCGACCATTTGGGTCGCCGAGTAGCCCCATTGGATGAGCTTGTCGATGTCGGCATCGGGAACGCCGATGATCCTCCCGACGATCATCATGGGTAGCCGGTTGGCCATCGCGCTCATCCACTCGATGCGTCCGCCTTGCGCATGGACGTTCCAGATGTGGGCAGCGGTGTCGGCGATAAATGGCTGGAAGGCGCGGATGCGCTTTGCCGCGAGTTGCGGGAGCAGCGTCTTTCGATGCACCGAGTGGGCCGGTTCATCAGCGGTCGCCAACGCTTGGGTGGGTCCGCCGAGTTCTCCGACATGGAAAGCGGTGACGGTGCCTCCGGGCTGATACATCATCGTCGCAGTCAGGTTTGACGAGAAGTCGGCGCAGCGTGTGATCGCCTCGTTGACGGCTTCCCAACTGCTCACGGCGTAGAAGCCAGAATCTCCGATGCGATGGACGTGTCCGGCCTCGTGCATCTGTTCGTAGAGCAGATGCGGGTTTTGGATGAACTGCTCGTCGAACAGTGCGTGGCCGAGGCCACCGTCTTTCGATGTCATTACTCAACGCTGAGTCGCAAAGACGTGCGGCGTCAATGGAGGTTCCCGAAGTTGCAATCCCAGTTACCAGCACGGCCAGGCCACTGTCTCACCAGTGTTGAGGTACCAGCGCAAATGGTGGAACATATGGCTTATTTCGTCTTAAACTTGAGAATAAATACATCCGACGACTCAAGGGGTGAACAATGGTTCGCCAGGACTGGGTCGTTGGTGGCGACCGCCGGGCGGCGGCGGCTGATCGCATCTACGCTGCGGCAACCGAACTCGTAGTGCGCGAGGGGCTGGATGCCTTCGACATCGACACCCTGGCGGCGCGGGTCCACTGTTCACGAGCCACCATCTATCGCTACGCGGGCGGCAAAGCCCAGATACGAGACGCGGTGCTGATCCGCCTGTCAGCCGGGATAATTGAGACGGTGCGGCGTGCCGTGGACAAGCTGAGTGGTCCCGAGCGCGTCATCACCGCTGTCACCGTCGCACTCGAACAGATCAGGTCGGACCCGCTGCGGCGGCTGATGCTCAGTCCGGGTACCTCCCCAAATTTGGGCGAATTACATTCCTCGCCGGTGCTCAGTCATCTTGCAGCCGAACTCACGGGAATCACTGACGACCCGGAGGCGGCACAGTGGATCGTGCGCGTGGTGTTATCCCTGGTCTACTGGCCACTCGCTAACAGCCGCGTCGAACGAAAAGTGTTGCAGCGGTTCCTGGCTCCCGGTTTCACCAATAGGTGAATCAGCAGGCCGCGAATCGCGGTTGGGACGTAACAACAGACATCCGTCCTCTTCAGTCGTCGTAGCCTACGATTCATTGACGATCGTCATTGACGATCGTCAATGAAACAGCATAGGGTGCCTCCATGGGGTCACTTCGCGCTTCCCCTGGGGCCCAATTGACGGCCGGGGGCGTTCGGGAGGCTCGGCGACTCGAAACCCGGGCACGGTTGTTCGACGCCGCGCTGGCTGAGATTGCGCAGCGCGGGGTGGCCGCCGCTGATGTGAGTGCCATCGCCGCCGCGGCGGGCGTGGTGCGGGGGACGTTCTATTTCCACTTCCCCACCAAGGAGCACGTTCTCACCGAGCTGGAGCGCAACGAGGAGACCCGAATCATCGGCGAACTCGGCGACGCCAAGGGCGATCTGGCCTCGATACTTTCACGGCTCGTCGCCCATGTGCTCGACGCCGAACGCCGTTTGGGCGCAGCCGTATTCCGCGACATGCTCGGTCTGCACTTCTCGTCATCACGTCCGGTCGAAGACGAGTTGGCGCAACACCCGCTCGCAGAGTTTCTGGTAAGCGTGATCAGCCGGGCCCAATCCGCGGGGCAAGTCTCCCCGAACGTCGACGCGGCGGAACTCGGGACGTTCTTCCTTACCGGGCTCTTCGCGCTCCTGGCCACCGGGACACACGATCCCGCGCTGTTAAGTCGTTATGTGACAACGATTGTCAAAGGAATGGAGAAACGATGAATAGCACGGGCATCGAGGGCTACAGGAATTTTCTGGCCCGGCGAGACGGCGAAGCCGACCTGCTCAACCGACGGTTAGCGAATCGTGAGCAGTTCTTCCACCAACTTGAAGCAAACCCCGTCCGGTCAGCCCACCCCGCCGACCGACAAACTTTCCTGCGCAACCTGCGCCGCCGGCGACCCGAAGCCGGGCTGGACAGGAAGATGCTGTTCCTGCTGGCAACGGCCAAGCTGAATCAGGCTGAACGGTTCGGCGTCGGACTCGGCGAAACCTACGGGCGCAACAGCGATCAGAATCTGCCGCCCGAGAACGTCTACCTCGAACTTGAAGAGCACTACCACACCCGGCTACTGGCGTACGCGCTCGACATCTTCGATCTGACATTCCAAGTCGTTCCCCCACCATTCGTGATGCGACAGTTCGTCAAGACCGGCGTGTTCCTCCCAGAACGGCTGAGCTTTCTCTTCGTCGGAGCCGCTGAGATGGCGGGCTGCATCATGTTCGACGAACTACGCCGCGTCGGCATAGAACTGTTCAGCGACGAACCGGAAGTCTCCGAACGAATCGAACTGCTGTACAGCGAGATCCTCACCGACGAGATCGGCCACGTCGGCTACTGCGCCTCGCGTTGCACCGCCGCGGAGCGGGCGATCATGCGCCGAATCTATCCGCTCATCGGACGGATGTTCGCCCGCCAGACCGCCGAAATCAGCCTTCTGATCGACCCGAAGGCGTTGCACACCCGACTCGACCGACCCTTCAACGTCGAGGACCTTACCGCCGACCTGGGCAACGAAACGTATCTCGTCACCCACCCGTGACGGGGCGGCGCTCGGTTAACCTGCTGGAACGCGGGATCCCGACGATTACGTCTGGACTGGTCGAACGTGGTAGAGCGAAGGGGATTCGAACCCCCCACCTTTCCTGCAGAAATGCCTTGTGAGCTGCAATTTATCGTTCCCCGCGTCGTTACGCGGGTAGTCCGCGTACTGGGAGTATGCGTCGACGTGTTACGCGACGTAACAGTGCTGCGCGTCCACCCGCACCGGGCCGGCGACGAGGTCGAGCCCGCACGATGATCTCTCTCGCCTTCTTCACGAAAGTAAGGGGTTAGTCGCAACACGTGCCGCGAAGGTCCAAATAGAACCGGATGGCGCCGCAGCGCGTTCTGACCTACGGATATTCTGTCTCCGCGCGCCGCCGTCTGGCTCACTCGCGCCGACCGACAATTTCCCAGGCACCGAAGCCTGCTCGGGAGGAGTTAATAACTGTGCTTGCCAAGTCATTCGATGTGAGCACTGATGCTATGGGGTGGCGTTTGACTAATCTAGGGATTTCATCGACGTAGGCGGATCGTAGGTTCTAACTTTCCTACTTTCCCCTCTCTGCCAACCTGGGTTGAGGCACCTGCTCCCTGACAATTAGTGACCCGAGGGCGGGGATGGAGAGCTTCCCCGAGATGACGAACAAGGTGACCACATTGGTCCGAGCGGCCGGGATCGAAGATCCTGGTCGGATGAGCGGTGCTGGAACGGAACGTCCCGACCCTGAGGTGCCCGAGCGTGCCCGGCGCCGGACGTTCACCGCGACGTACAAGCTGGAGATCCTGGCCGCTTACGACGCCGCCCCCGATGGTGAGAAGGGTGCGTTGTTGCGTCGGGAGGGCCTGTACTCCAGCCACATCGTGGAGTGGCGGCGGGCCCGCGACGGCGGCGCACTGGCTGGGCCGGTCGTTGCGCGCGGACGTAAGCGGCGCGACCCGAAAGCCGAGCGGATCGCCCGCCTTGAACAGGAGAAACGGCAACTGGAGCAGGAGTTGGCCAAGACCCGCTTCGTGGTGGAAGTGCAGGCAAAACTGCACGCGCTCTTGGAGACGCTCTCCGAGGGCGCGGACACCGAGCCGAGGTCGACGCCGTGACCGACACCGCGATCGCCGAACTGGTCCCATGTGTCGGGGTCCGGGAAGCATGCCAGGCTGTTGGAGCCGCGCAGGCCAGCTACTACCGACGCCACCGCACCAGCGCGCCACCCGCTCGGTCGGTGCCGATCCCGCACCGGGACCGACACCAGCCGCGGGCGCTGAGCCAGGCCGAACGCCACGCGATCCTCGACGTTCTGCACAGCGACCGGTTCGTCGACATGGCGCCGGCCGAGGTGTGGGCCACGCTGCTCGACGAAGGCGTCTACCTCGGCTCGATCTCCACGTTCTACCGGCTGCTACGCCAGGCCGGGGAAACCCGGGAGCGGCGCCGGCAGGCCACCCACCCGGCCACCGTGAAACCGGAACTGGTTGCCTACCAGCAGAATTCCGTGTGGTCGTGGGATATCACCAAGCTGCGCGGCCCCGCGAAGTGGACGTACTACTACCTGTACGTGATCTTGGACATCTTTTCGCGGTACGTGGTCGGTTGGATGGTCGCTACCCGCGAATCCGCGGCTCTGGCCGAGGTGCTGATCCGCCAGACCTGCGCCAAGCAGGGCATCGGAGCCGATCAGCTGACCATCCACGCCGATCGCGGTTCCTCGATGACCTCCAAGCCGGTGGCGTTCCTGCTCGCCGACCTCGGCGTCACCCAGTCGCACAGCCGCCCGCACGTCTCCGATGACAACCCGTTCAGCGAATCCCAGTTCAAGACCCTGAAATACCGGCCCGACTTCCCCGGCCGCTTCGACTCCATCGAGGCCGCCCGCCGGCACTGCCAGACCTTCTTCGCCTGGTACAACGACGATCATCACCACGGCGGGCTGGGCCTGCACACTCCCGCCGATATCCACTACGGCACCGCCGAGGCCGTCCGCGACAAGCGCGCCGCCGTGCTCGCCGACGCATACCGGGCGCACCCCGAACGGTTCATCCGCAAGCCGCCAGAGCCGCCACCCCTGCCCACCGGCTCGTGGATCAACCCACCCGACCAGCCAGAGGAGCCCACTCAGTAAATACCGCTCGACGGTGCCTCATTCAGGTTGACAGCTTCCGTTCCTACTTTCCTACTTTGGTGTGGTGACAGGATCCGAACCTGCGACCTCTGGGTTATGAGCTAACCCGTCGCGGTCTTCCCCCATACGCTCGGTCTCATAGCTGCAGGTCAGCGACGTTCAGCCGTCCAACCTGTCTCGCCACGTCGCGCTTGTTCGCATCGATTCCACCGTGTTCTGTGTCCAAATCCGTGGCCACCACACTGAGCGGTAAGTCCAACTGGCGTGTTCCCGGTGAATGACTCCGGCAGATCTGTACCCGTGTTGTTGGTCCACCGTTGTGAGAGCCGAGGGCAGAGTGATCATCGGGAGGTCACATGCCCCGCATGTATTCGTCGTCGGTGCGCCGGCAAATCGTTGCGCGGCTTCGGTCGGGTGAACGGGTGGCCGCCGTGGCTGCCGAGACCGGTATCTGCCAGGCGACCCTGTTCCGGTGGAAACGTCAGGCTCTCATCGATGCCGGAGTCATCGAGGGCACCCCGAGTGTGGAGGCCGACGAGCTGGCTGCCGCCCACAAGCGCATCGCGCAGCTCGAGGCGGAGCTGGCCTTGACCCGCGACGCCTGCGAGTTGTTCGATGAGCAGGCGGTGGTGCTCCCAAAACGCCGACGCGCGATCGCTGAAGGGCTGATCGCGCAAGGACATTCAGCCCGATCCGCCTGTCGGATAACAGGATTAGCGCGTTCCCTATTGCAATACCACCGGCGCCGCCCTGTCCCGGACCGTGAGGTGAGGCGGCTTATTGTGGCCGACACGATCACCGAGATCCACCAGCGTTCTCGCGGCACCTACGGGCGCCGACGGGTCCGCGCCGCGCTGCTGGCCGACTACGACATGAACGTCAACCTCAAGCTGGTCAACTCGATCATGTCTGAACAAGGTCTGTACGGGCTGCCCCGCCCTGGGCGGCGCAAGCCCAATCTGATCGGTGTCGACACCCCTGTTGACCTGGTTAATCGGCGGTTCACCGCCACTGGGCCCAACGAACTGTGGTGCACCGACATCACCGAGCACCCCGCACGCGACGGCAAGGTGTACTGCTGTGCGATCCTGGACTGCTTCTCGCGCATGATCGTGGCCCGCACCTTCTCCACGACCGCTGACACCGCACTGGTCAATAACGCGGTCAACATGGCCGTGGACAACCGAACGCGAAGTGGCTCAACGATTCTGCACGCTGACCACGGGACTCAGTTCACGTCTTGGAGCTTCGGGGAGAACATGCGGCGATGGGGCCTGCTCGGCTCGTTCGGCACCGTCGGCGACTGCTTCGATAACGCCGCCATGGAGTCATTCTGGGCGCGGATGCAGGTCGAGTTGCTTAACACCCGCAGATGGGCCACCACCATCGAGTTGGCGGCCGCCATGGCCGATTACATCGACAACTTCTATAACGCCGAACGCCGTCATAGCTACCTCGGTAACATCAGCCCGACAGAGTTCGAAACGCTCTGGAGGTCCACCTATTCGATCCCTCAGCTCGCATAACCACGGCTCGAAACGGCGGGGCCAGATCAGGCAGGTTTTAGAGTCCTATGGCCCGATGTCCGGCCGGAAGGGACGATGAAACACATGGCTGGTCGCAAGCGGCATTCCGCGGAGGACATCGTGCGCAAGTTGCGCCGTGCGGATGAGTTGGCTGCCGAAGGCAAGACCGGCGAGGAGATCGCCGCCGAACTCGGCGTGTCAGCGGCCACGCTGTACAACTGGCGCCGCGCCTACGGCGGGATGGACACCGACGCCGCCAAGGAGCTCAAGGAGTTGCGCGAGCAGAACGCCCGCCGCAAGCGGCTGCTGGCCGACGCCGAGTTGGAAAAGGACGCTCTGCGGGAGGTCGCGAAGGACGCTCCTATAGATGTCAAGTGCTGAGTTTGGTGAAGTCGGCGCGAAGGGCGTGGAAGACTTCGCGAGCGAGGTAGCGTTTCTGGCAGCGGATAATCTCGGGCATCGATAGGCCATCGCCTGCCCACTCACCTTTGGGTGATTTACCGGTCAGGAGTAGGTATACCAGAGACGCGGAGGAAGTTCGATCTGGAGCTTCCGGGGGATGCGGTCCGCATTATCTAGGATACCGGCAAGTCGGTCGCCCAAGTCGCCCGGGATCTCGGGATCAATGCGGTTACCCTGGGTAACTGGGTTGCCAAGGACCCTGCTGAACGCGAAGGTACACGAGGCCTGTCGACCAGCGATAGGGATGGGTTGAAACGATTAGCGCCGAGGTCGCCGAGCTTCGGATGGAGCGTGATGTCCTCAAGCGTTCAGTGGTCCTGTGGGTGAAGGAGGCGACGAAGTGAGCTTGGCATCTGGGTGATATCCGCACCACTTGTGGTTAAATGCCGAGGCGCTGAAGTTTCTTTAAGCAGGTCCGGGAACTTCGCTGCCCGCTTTCCTGTTTGGTCAATCCCCTGCGGCGCTTGGGTTTGCGTCCCTGCAAGCCCTGCGGGCGCACCGACTCGGCGACGTATTCACGCTGACCCGTCTGCCCCTCGGCGAGCAGATCGGCATGGATGCATGGCGAGCCGTAGGTTCGTCCGGAGGCCTCGAACAACTCGGGTGCCCTGGCCTCGCGCTCGGCACGGCGGCTACCCCGCTCGGTGGCCTCGCGGTCGATCCATTTGTAGAACCACGAGAAGCTCACGCCCAGGATCGCGCAGCACACCGCGTGTGGCACCCGGTACAAGGTCCGTCAGCGCCGATGACAACGCGCGGGGATGCTGCCACTATGGTGATGTTTTTCGCGTTACTGGATCGGTTCGTCGCCCAGCACCGTGGTGCGCAGCATCTCGCGCCGGGAGCTCGGGTCGTACGGGGCCGCTCGGTGGAGCACGCCGCGGTTGTCCCAGATGACGGTGTCTCCTACCGACCAGGCGTGGCTGTACACCTTGTCGGGCTCCGTCGCACGCACGAGCAACTCCGCCAGCAGGGCCCGGCCCTCCTCGAGATCCATGCCGACCGCGTAGTCGGCCGAGGCGCCCAGCACCAGTGACTTGCGGCCACTGCGGTGCGTCCACACCAGCGGATGCTCGTGGGTGCGCCGAGAGTTCCAGCGCGCCAACTGCTCCGGCGTGGGATCGGGGTAGACGCGCCGCTGGGAGGCCTCCAACGAGTGCACGACGCGCAACGCGCCGAAGCGATCCTTTTCTTCGGCGGTCAGTGCACCGTAGGCGGCGTAGGTATTGGCGAATTCTGTCTCCCCGCCCCGTTCGGCGACCTGCACCGCCGACAACACGGTCGCCTTCTGCGGGCATTCATCCTTCAGAGGAGTGCAGCCATCGATGTGCCAGTCAAACGTCGCCTTCAAGTATTCCGCCGAGGAGTTCTTCGACCGGTCCAGCGTGATCGGGTAGATCCCGGCGACCGGGTGATGACCATCGGAAGAGTGATCGACCTCGCCGAGGCGGCGGCAGAAAGCGACCTGGGCCTCGGGATCGAGTTGCAGGCTTCGGAAGACCAGAACTCCGTTGGCCTCCAGGGCGTCCAGGACGGCTGCGCCGAGCGAGTCGTCGGACGCCACGTCGGCCAGGTCGAGGCCGAGGACCTCGGCGCCGACGCAAGCGGTGAGCTTGTTGATGGTGAGCAGACTCATGTTCGGTCCTTCCGGGTCGCGATCAGGGCGTGGGTTCGACGGTGCGGATCATGACCGCGTCGGCGGCGCAGACGGGTGCGGGCTGATGCATGATCTCCACCGACATGGCCACCATGACCAGCGAATAGATCAGGTGCAACAGATTGAGCGCGTCATCCGGCAAACCGTCGAGCGGGAATTTATCGCAGTGGTCGATGGCCTCTTCCAGACGTGGGAAAAACGCGTCGTAGAACTCCCGCATCTGCGGCATCGTGCTGGCCATCCGGGCATTCCAGCGTTCGGTTTCGGTGGCAATGCACCAGGTCTGGGCGTACTTCTCCAACTCGGCGAAAGCGCTGGGCAGCAAGGCATCTGACACGGTCAGGCCCTCGCTGCGGCGTCTTCGAAGGCGTGTTCGCGACGGTAAGCATCGACCCAGTCGACGACCACCTTATGCAGGTGACGCACCAGGATCTCCTGGTCGTTGAGCGGAAAGTCATCGACAATGCCGTACTCCAGCGCGGCCTGCGTACCCCCGAGCATGCCCGCGTCCTGCAACGCGAACTCCTTGAGCACCACCGCCGCGACTTCGTGTTCGATGCGTTCGCGCACGCTGCGGGCGGGAGAGAAGTAGGTGTAGGCCTCGAAGCGATGCGTGTTGTACGAGGTGGGCCAGTACCGATAGAGCAGATACCAGCCCCCGTAGATCAGGATCTCGATGTTGGGGAAGATCTGGAAATTGCTGATCCCCCACGGCTCGATGCCGCCCGGATTGAGGCCGGCTGGGAGCTCACCGATGTCGGGGGTCCGCCACGGGCCGACCAGCCCGCTTTCGGTGGCCCGCTCGATCGGATACATGTACTCCGGAGGCAGCATCCACCGGCGCTGCCCGGCCGTGGACACCAGCCGGTGCGGTCCGTCGAGTTGGAAGTGCCCGCAGGTGAATCCGGCGTTGGGGTCGCGCACCTTCGGGGGCACCTGTTGCGGATGCAGCGACGGTACATGGTAGTACTCTTGGAACGCGTCGGCGAAAATCTTCCAGTTGCTGTTGTTGTGCGCGACCCACTCGTAGCGTTCGGTCAGCTTCGCGAACGGGTAATCGTCGAGGCCGGTGATCATCGGGCCCAGGAATTCGCGCAGGCCCTGCCGTGGTTCGCGATCCAAGTTGATGAAGACGAAGCCGTTCCAGACGTCGCAGTGTACGGGGCTCAGTCCGTAGTCGGACGTGTCGAGGTCGAAGAACTCCGGCTCCTGCTGCACGAATTTCAGTGTGCCGTCGAGGTCGTAGCGCCAGCCGTGGTACTTGCAGGTGAACTGCCGGCAGGTTCCCCGTGTCTCCTCGGCCGGAAAGTCGTTCCATACCAGCTTGTTTCCGCGGTGCCGACACACGTTGTGAAAAGCGCGAATCCGATCGTCTTTCCCTTTGACCAGGATGACCGAAGCGCCGGCGACCTCGATCTCTTTGGTGAGGTAGCTGCCGGTGCGGGGCAGTTCCTCGACCCGGGCCACGTTGAGCCAGGCGCGTTTGAAGATCGCTTCGCGCTCGAGTTCGTAGAACTCCCGAGACGTGGAGTCGCCGAATGAGACCGGGCCGGTGCCCAGTTCGGGATAGTGCTCCGTCCAGGATCCCTCCGCGGGTCTTGCTGATCGCGTCATGCGCATCTCCCTGTCATAGCACCGCTCCCCCGTTGACGCCGAGGATCTGGCCGGTGATGAACCGGGCCTCATCCGAGCTGAGGAACCCGACGGCCGCGGCGATGTCTTCTCCGGTGCCCAGGTAACCCACCGGGATGTTGGCGGCGATCTGTTCGTTGGAGCCCAGATAGCCGGCGGCTTGCCCCTGGTGCTGCATGGGCGTCTCGATGCCCGAAGGCGGAATGGTGTTGACCGTGATCCCATGCGCGGCATACTCGCGGGCTAGCGACTTAGTCAGGGTGATCACCCCGCCCTTGGCGGCGGCGTAATGGGCGGCGAAGGGTGATCCGCGTTGGGCGCTCGACGACGAGATCGTCACGATCCTGCCCCATTTCGCGGCCAGCATGTCGGGCAGAGCGACCTGGCAGCAATGGAACGTGCCGGTCAGGTTGACATCGATGATCCGCGCCCAGGCCTCGGCGGTGATCTCGGCGAAGGGTGAAAAGCCGAACAGCCCGGCGCTGGTCACCAGGACCGTGACCGGTCCGAGCTCGCTGCGGACTTTGGCGAACGCCTGCTCGACGGCGGGCCGGTCGGTGACGTCGGCGCCGACGCCGATGGACGTGACCCCGCTTGCACGCAGCTCTTCGGTGACGCGTTGCGCCGCTTGTTCATCGACGTCAAGAACCGCAACGTTAAGACCGCGGCGGCCCAGTTCGTGGCAGGTGGCCTCACCGATACCGGAGGCACCGCCGGTCACGACCGCCACCCTGCTCATCGACTCCGCTCCATTGCGGTTTTCTCCCGTGTGTTCACTCGTAGACCACCCGCACCGTGCGGCTGGTCGGCAGGGCCTGGCAAGTCAGGACCCAGCCATCGTCGACTTCGTCGTCGTCGAGTGCGTCATTGTTGACCATGCGAGCACTCCCCTCGGTCAAGCGCGCCATACACGTTCCGCAGGAGCCGATTTCGCACGACGACGGAGGATACAAACCGGTCATGCGGGCGGTCTGCAACAACGTGTCGCCCGGCGAATAGGGCACCGGAACCGTTCGTTGACCTAGCTCCACCGTTACCTCTTCGGTGACGACACCGCCGACATCGCCCCACGGGGCCGCAGCCGTTGCCGTCACCTCGAAACGCTCGAGGTACACCCGGTCGCGTGGTGCGCCCGCCGCTAATAGTGTGGCCTCGACCGTGTCCATGAAAGGGCCCGGTCCGCAGATATAGAACTCGGCATCCTCAGTGCACGCGACGAAGGAGCCGACTTGTATCGGTGTGATCATGCCGCTTTCCTCGTCCAGATGGTGCTGCAAAGTAAACCGGTTTGGATAGCGGTCGCGCAGTGCTGCCAGCTGCTCGGCGAAGATCACCGAGTCACGGTTGCGGTTGGCGTACAAAAGCCGGACACACCGAGTGGTCGACGCGAGCGCCGACCGCAGCAACGAGAACACGGGCGTAATGCCGCTGCCGCCCGCGAACGCAATCAGCTCGCGATCGGTGTCCTTCAGCACGAAGCGTCCCTGCGGTGGCGCGACGTGAAATTCGTTACCTGGCGCCGCCGTATCGTTGAGCCAGTTCGACACGACACCGTCACGGTCACGCTTGACGGTAATGCGCAGGTCCTCTCCGATCACTGGCGACGACGACATCGAATAGCAGCGCCGATACTTGCGCCCGTCGATGTGCACCAGCAGCGTCACGAATTGCCCAGCCTGGTAGCAGAACCGCTGCGCGCTCGATTCGGGGACGTCCAGAACGATCGAAATCGCTTGTGCGGTCTCACGGATCACTCGTTTGACCGGCAACGGCACAAATCCCTCAGGCAAGCACCCGACCCCCCGACGTCGACCGCGCGAGCCTCGGCCGCGACCGCCGGGCCGAGAGGCGACAAAGCAGTGGACTCTTGCATCCCCGCTAGAGTATCAACTACTTGCTACTAGTATCAAGTACTAGATACACAGGAGAGGTGGGGGCCAGCGAACGTCGACTACCCTAACGTCGGTTCGCATGTGCCGACGCCCGTATGAGCAGTGAAGTCCCGAGTGCACGCCGATGCGGTCCGCATCCTATCTAGAGACTTCCGTCGATACACTTGTATTAGGTTCACATTCCGTGGAAGATCTCAACGAGCCACCTTCACGAGTCGGTTGTCGGAGGAGACAACAGACACGTTGCATGATCCGATGGCGAGGGGGCAGTAAACGTGGCGTCGTCGAGTTGCGCTAACCCGTTACGTGTCCACAGAGCGCCGCGGTCGACACAAGTGCGACGAGGATGAAGCAAAGTGCGCACATTGACTGAGATCTTTCCGGTGATGCGAGCACAACGTGCCCGCAGACAATTCGATCCCCGCGGTGAGGGCGCCGATTCTGATATCGAGGCGATGATCGATGCGGTCGTGCACGGGTCGAGCGCTAAGAATACGCCGCCGTTGTGCTTTGTGGTCGTGCGCGACGAGCGCACATGCACAAACCTTGCGGGCTGGTGGACCGAGATGTGGCAGGCCGGCGGTTCCGAGCATGCAAAACAGGTCATCACAAGTGATGCCCTACTAGCAGAAGTATTCGCCGGGTCGTCGATTTATCCGGCAGTTCAAAACCTTTTGCTCGCTGCAAATGCACTCGGGTACGGGTCCTGTCCGACAACCGCGCTGACGACATTCGGCGTCGATCACGTTCGTGAACGACTGAAGTTGCCGGACAGCGTCTCTCCGATGGCCGCCGTTCACATCGGCCGCCCGGCGACCAAATTGGGCACACCACGGCGACGCCCAGCCGCCGCCGTAACCTATCGCGAGCAGTTCGGGGCGCCCTGGTGAACATTAATCGGGGAATGCGGGCCGCTCAGTGGAGGAGGAGGCGAGTATGCATCGGAGTATCGGTAGTTGCCGGTGGTTCGCGACGACTGCGTCTGCGATCGGATTGATTTTAGGGATCGTAGCTCCGGCACACGCAGACCCGCCCGCCGATGCTCCCACCAATCCGTTTCCAAAAACGGAGCATATAACGTCGTGGTACAACCAACTCGAGCAAGATAGATTTTTCATTGCAGACCACCCAGGTGTCTGGTTTTTAACCCCCTCAGGACTTAACTGCGGCATATGGGATAGGGGAAGCTTCGGGTGCGCTGGCGATATCCCGGGTGCACCCCCGGGCGACGACCACATCGCCTGGTTCAACGGAAATCGTAGTGTGCACCACGGCTGGACGGCGGCCATCCAGTTCCCGGCCGGACAAGCAGATCAGACGCTCCCGCCGCGCAGCTACGTAACCTACAACTCAACGACCTGTGCGACCACACCGGACAGCAACACATATTGCGGGCACGGTGAGTTTAAGTTCTTGATAACGCCGACCGGGACTTGGTTCAAAGGTTGGGATGACCGGCGGTCCTATGTTTGCAATGCCTACGGGTCGTGTCCGCCTTGATGAGTGGTGTGTTATGGGTGACGATCAATCTGTGCTGTCGACGACTGCAGGTGTATGTGCCTCGGTTCTCGACACCCCCGCGGCTCCAAAGCATTAGCAAACCAACCGTTAACCGAACGACGCGACACAACCACGTGCTTCCCGACGCCGTCTGTGGCATCGTCGCTTCATCCGTCCGTGCAATGAGGGGTTAAGTGCTAATACGGTCAGTTGCTCCGCGCGGCGGCGGCAGGTCAGCCTCGATCATTCACCGGCGGCTATCGATCAGATCGGCAGCACCGATCGTGACGGTTTTTTCTGTGGCTATTGTGCTGGCACCGCCGGTTCTGGCGGATTCAGTAGCCATCGCCAAAGACGCGATCGCATCGCTCCGCGGCGGAACGTCATGTGCAGCGTTGCGCGACAACCCGGTAGTCGAACAAGCAGCAGATGTCATCAACCGATCGACCGATGACTACCTTAACCACACCGCAACTCGCATCCCGATCGATGACCCGCTACCCGGTCTCAAGGATCTGGGCTACGCCGGCAATAAGGCCGTCCTGCTTTCAGGTAGCCACCCAGAAGCAGCTGACGCACTAAAGGGCGCATTACTGGAAGGCTATACCGCGATCGCTGATTGTTCCTACGCAGACTACGGTGTGAGCGTGCGGCGAAACGAATCGACCGGTTACAGCTTGATTTCGATAGTGTTGGCCGGAGGCTAGATACCATGGTCGCCATTGGTCTGGCTCCGCTCGGCGTTTCACCAACTCGGTGCCTTATGCTCGCGCTGATTACTGGGATTTCTGCCGTGGTCCTTGCACCAAGCGCTCGTGCCGAGGATAGCGTGACATACGAGGTCCTTTCAGATGATGTCGCCACAGCAGATATCGAGTACTTCGATCACTCCGCGCGAAAACTACTGGTGGGCGTGCCGCTGCCATGGCGAACCACTGTGACGGTGATTGACGCTCGTAGTCCGTCAACGGACGGCGCAGAAGTTCGCGCCGACTGGCGAAGCAGGATAGCCGCTCTTCCAGTGTGGCGGCCTGGCAAGTGGGTTACCGTGCAGGTCCTTTATCAAGGAAAAGTCATCTGCGAAAACACGCTCGATGTCGGCAATGCGGCATGCTACGGGAGCACGCCTTTTAAATCCTGACCGGCGATGACGACCGGCTCACGCGTCGGCTGTCGGCATGGTCAGCGTGCATTCCGGGTCGAGTCCGCCGTCGGCAGTTAGCGGACCTTCTACTGGCAAACATGTGAACGGTGGATTCTTTCACCCCAGCGCAACACTCGCTGCACCGATGGGCCGGTAAACCAGTCGGGCTGGTGGCTTTTGATGCCATCGTTCACATTGGACAGGTGCTGCCACAGCAGGTAAAAGCTCTTACCCTCATAGAGCGGAAAGTAAACGTCGCCCGCAAAGTCACGGGACTGCGTCAGCGCTTGGGCGCGCGGCGCAAGGAAGTTCACCGCCTGGTCAATGTTTGCGGTGACAATGTCGGCCTGTTGCTGAAGGTCACCGATGCTGTAGTCCCAATCGGACCCCGAGCCGGAAATAACACCTGGCCCATTAGGGGTTATTCGGTGGAATTGTAACCTGTTAATCTGCCGGATCAATTCGTCGTATTGACCGTTGTACCACTGGCACATCTCCCGCTCCGCGGCAATATCCGCATCGGTGACGCTTCCCCTGGTCTCGTCATAAGGGAAAGGAAACTTCGGTGCCCAGTTCGAAGGCGTCGGAATAACCACCGGTAACGGGACGGCGGGCCGATCATAATCGGCCGGATCGGCACGAGAAGCGGATTTGCTCACGATCAGCCCGGCCGACAAAGCTACCAACGCGCATGTGAACAGGCCAGTGCAGCGCCGAAAGGCGTTCAGCATCATCAAACTTTTGACGATAGACATTTCTCACCCGTTCATCAGGCCGTGAATGCCGCCACCCGAACTTGGCCGAATTCTAATCATCAGCAATCTCCTTTCCGGAAAGTCTATTTCTCCCCTAATGCACCGCCAACCCCGCCAACATCGGTGATTTGCCAATCCTTGCTGCTGTCGATCGTGACGCTATACGTCGCCGTCGACTGTAGCGGCTCAGGGGCTTGCGCGGTCTTGGTGAGAACACTGACGAATGAGTCGACGACATAGGTTCCGCCGATTACTGAGCGAACCTTGGCCGCGAGCGGACGTGCTGTTGAATTCCATTGGAGAGGAACGAGGATCTGCTCCATTGACGTCGCGGCCTTAGTCAGCTTCTCTTTGAGTTCAGGACTGGTGCCCGCGACGAGTTTGCCCTTCCACGCATTGAGGTCTTCGTAGTTCATCGCTGCAGCTTCTACCGCATAGTGCAAAGCAACGCTTTCGGCGTGCGCTTTGTTTTCGGACTGACGAGCCAGATCGTCAACCTTGCGTTGCGCTCCAACGTATAACCAGGCCAAGACGCCGACAGCGCCGACAAGCGCCGCGATCACCACAGCAATCACCAAGTTACGAAGAGAAATCGACAGCTGCAATCGTCGAGACTTTTTGCCTCGGGGTTCATTCTCAATCTCCGACTTGTCCTCCGACTCGTCCTCAATCTGCGAGTCAGCCGGATCAGTTTCGGTCACATCGGATTCCGAGGTTTTTGATTCCGTATCAACCATCGCGCAACCCTCTCAACTCGTGGTTTCGCATAGCCATACCTTCCTATCTAGTTCTGAGGGATGGTGACGTGCAGCGTAATCGCGCCGTCCGCCGGCACCGCAGCCAAGATATTGGACATGATCTCACTGGGGTCGACGTTCAACAGCGCTCCGGCGATCGCTTTCAGACGCGGCCGCAACGCCTCGCCAAGCACTTTCAGGTCGCCGCCGCTCTCATCCAGAAATTTCTGCAGCCGAGCCACCAATTTATTGAGTCCAGTAATGTATTCCGGCCCGTGCCCGTGGGCCCATATCAGCTCTCCGGTACCGTCTACGATGAACTTCATTCCTGGGGCGAGGGCCTCGACTCCGGGCGTCATGTCGGCAACCGCGGGCCCCAGCCACCCGGCGTTGCGTAACAACGTCTGAAAGTTGCCGAGCAGTACTCGCCCCTGACCGTGCATGTCCATTGCGGTATTTCTCAGCAACTCACCAGCGTGAGATAAGTTGGGGAGCACCGAGTTCGCATCCGGCAGTGCGGTGTCAACCACACCGACGATCCGTTCGACCGCGCCGGGGTCGAGCTGATGAAGTACCCGCGTAACACCTACCGCGAGCTCTGTTATCGACGGTGGTTGGCTCACCGATTCCGTTGCGATGTGTTGGCCGTTATGCAACATTGGCCCGCCCTGACGCAGTGGAAATAGCCCGATATAGGTTTCACCGAGCGCCGACAAGTTTTCGAGTCGCACGTCGCAGTCCGAAGGAATGCGGTAGGGCCCGTCGATGTAGAAGTCGACCGTGGCACCGTCGACAGATGCCGCGATGCTGCTTACTTTCCCGACCGGCACGCCCCGCAGCAGGACATTCGAGCCCGCAACGAGCCCGTTGATATCGGCGACGGTCATGGAGAGGTTGGTGCGGTCCGGAGGCGCCCCAACACGGACACCCAGCGAGCCGATGTAGCCCACCGAAAACGCAATCATCACAACGAATACGGTGAATGACAGTATGTCTCGCGCCCTCATGGCGTCGCACCTAAGATCCGTAGCACGTCCTGCACATTGCCCGACAGTTCCCGCCCATCAGGCCCAATTATTGAAGTGATATTGATCGCCGGATATTTATCCTCGGGGAGGAAGAACCCGGTGAACAACCGGCGCCATGCCGGCCATTCTTTTTCGAACGCCCATTTGGAGTGCTGCAAAGCGCCCGTCGCATCGCGAAGCGAGTGCAGCAATGGCAGCAACCAGTATCCGTTGCTGTAGATACTGCCCACAGACGGCAGGAGCTTACCGATATGCCCCATCAGCTCGAGGATATGATCAAAGGCCCTCATGCCGTCAGGCGAAACGACATAGTGAAGCGCTTGAAGTCTTCTGTGCATTACATCAACCGTTCCGGACACGCCGTTGAACCACTGGTCGACCAGGTTCATGTTGTCCGAAAGGCCGGAGAGGTCGGCGGCCACCTGGGACGCGAGTTTGCGTACCGCACCTTCGCCGGCCGGCGTGACGCGGTTGATACCGATGATCGTGTTCTGCATGCGCTGGATAGATCCGCTCGA
Source organism: uncultured Actinomycetota bacterium (assembly GCA_963850895.1). Classification (GTDB taxonomy): domain Bacteria; phylum Actinomycetota; class Actinomycetes; order Mycobacteriales; family Mycobacteriaceae; genus Mycobacterium. The sequence goes on from CAWKNK010000030.1 coordinate 67,021, forward strand.
TACGAAGTTGGCGAGATTCGCAATGGTGTCTTCGAGTTGTTGCGGAGACGTGGTCCGCGCGAGCGGGATGCGTTCGCCAGGATGCAACGAGGATGCCGCTGGGTGGTCTGCTTGCGGGTGCTCGAGGGCGACATAGATGTCGCCCAGGACCGTGGCCTGCTGCAGCGCCGCGTGGACGTCCGACGGCACCACGACGGTGGGGGCGATGCGCGCGGTCACATCAACCTTTTGGCTCTTCAGCGCCATGTTGGTGACGACTCCGACCGCCGTGCCGTCCATCACCACCTTGGCGCGATCGGGCAGGTTGAGCACGTTGTCGAATTCAATGACGATGTCGTATCCGCCGCGGTAGCTGTTACCGGGCTGTGGCAACGCGTTGACATTGATCGATGCGCACGATGAGACGGCAACGACACTGGCAAGGATCACGGGTAGCGGCCATCTCCACCGTTTCATCGGTTCGCCTCGGTCAGTACGTACTGGAGCAGCGCAACGTCAACCGCATACGGTTGTCCGGCCACATCCGCACAGCTGCCCGGCATCGACGCATTCATGATGCCGCAGAGTGCAAGCCCGTTAGGCGTGCGGATGCGGTACAGCGGCGGCCGGTACGTTATGTGGAATTCGCGGTTGTTGTAGTGGTTGGCGATCGTGTTCACCCACCAGGGCACCGGATTGAGTAAATTTGCCAGCCACGGGGCGTGTGCACTGAACTTCCGCGTGGCAACACTTGTCGCGTCAAGGGTGAACTGAATCTCGTCACCGAGTTCTTCCTCTACTTCCCCGGCTAATTGAGTTATCGGCCCGATCCCTCCCAGCACCTGGCCGCCACCGTAGAGTGCCTGCGCGACGTCTGCCGTGTTCTTTTCCGCGTTCGTCAAGATTTCCTTCAGCGGTCCTCTGATCTCGTTGAGGGTCGACGTCAGTTGAGCGAGGTTGGTGATGACGGACCCGATGTCGGTGATCGCTTGATCAGGGCTATCGAGTACTGCCGATGTGCTGGTGAGCAGCTGATTGATGCCGGCTCCATTGTCGTGGAGTGATTGATCGAGCCCACGCACGACATCGCCGACATTCGTCGATCCGTTCGGGTTGATCGTGTTCACGAAATTGGCCGCCGATCCGATCACTTCGGACAAGCTCTTCGGAGTCGACGTCCGGGCCAGCGGAATACATTCACCGACGCTGAGTTGGGGGCCCGGAGCCAGATTGCCGACAAGTTCCAGGGACCGGTCGGCGAGGATAGACGTCGATCGGATGATTGCCTTCACATCGCGCGGCAACCGACGCTGCTGCTCCGTCACACTGAAATCGACACGGACGTGGGTGGTCTCGGGCGTGATGCTGGCGACTTTGCCGATCTGGTAGCCCATCTGGGTAACTGGATTGCCGACGTAGAGACCGACACTGTCGGACATGAGCGCACAGTATTCGGCGTACGCGTGACTTTCCCCTGACCGCCCGCATGAGCCGGCAGGAACTACCACCGCCACCGCTGCCAGCGCAAGTGCGGCGGTCTGGCGCACCCGGCGCAAACCCGAGGCCGCCATTAGCACGGACTTCCCGGTATCGGCATGCACAGGTCGGTGGCCAATAGCTCTGGTGGCGCAGCCTGCGCGTCCAGGATCCGCTCGATCTTTCTCCGCCCCAGGCGCAGCGCCCGAATTATCACACCGTTGCGCTCCGACCACGTTCGCGCATTTGCCACCCAGTCACGGAGTTTTGTGAGGACTTTATCGCGGTGATTAAGGTAGAAGACGCCAACCGGCGCGAGATTATCCACAACGTAACCAAAGTACGTCAGCGCAATACCGAGCTTCTTGCCGTAGAGAGTGATTGACTGTTCCAAAATCGAAATCTTGCGAACCATGTCTTTGAGCTCGCTACCAAAATTGTTGAGGGTCCGGATATACTCGTCGGACATGTTCAGAATGGCCGTTATCTGGCCGCGTTGTTTCTCGATCGTGGACATAACTCTATTGCCCGCGTCGACTGCAGCGCTGAGCGCTTCGACATTGTTGCCAACAAGCCCCTTCTGCAACTCGTCGAGTGATTCATTAATCGGTTTTGGATTGACGGTGTCGGTGATTTTCGTCGCGTCAGTCAGGGTCCGTATCAAACTGTAGGGCATCGTCACACGTTCCATTGGGATCGACCTGGCGCCCAGGGGGGTGTCGCCCAGTGACACGATGTTGACGTAGTAGCCGCCGACCACGGTGAGCATGCGGACTTGCACCTGTGACCGGTCACCAACGAATGCCCGCCCCTCGATCTGTGCCCGGACCCGAACCTGGTTCGGCTCCAAGGCCATATCCTTTACCTTGCCAACAGTGATGCCGGCGATTCGTACTTGGTCTCCGGGATGGATCGCCGCCACATCGTTGCTGTAGAAGGTGACGATTTTCTGGCCCGGGGGGTTCGTGTACAGCATGGCCGCCACGAGTGCCACAACGACGAGGAGGACGAGGGCACTAGCACCCCATAAAGTCGGGTTACGTAAAACCTTCATCGGTTGCATAAAACCACTCTTCGCCCGTTCAAAAGGATATCCATTTGCTCCGGCAATTGGGCGCGCCCTCGGGAGCATGGCAGCGGTGCACCTCCCATAGGTGGTGCCGGAATGTTCTCCCACATCACCGGAACCAGCTTGAACGCGTCGGTAAAATCGTCGAACACAGTGAATGCGCGGTCCAGCGCATCGTCTATGTTGGTGACATTCTGTGTCGGGAGTACCATAGACGAATTGATGACCGCTGTTTCCCCGACGCTGGAAAACCAATATTGGTGAAAATTTGAAGTACTGCGTCCATAAAATCTACGCCGTAGAGATCGGATTTTCGAAACTCATCTAATACCGATAAGGCACCATCAATCGGCCGGTTGAGCCAATCCACCAACTGAGTGATATCCTTTGCATGCCCTCCCATCGCATCAGCAATGTCGGATAGATTGCGCATCAAAGTTGCGATGACTTGCTCGCGATCCGACACGAACCTGGTGAGCTTCCGGATGCTGCCCAGCATCGGCGCCAACCCTCCGCCATCGCCGGATAGATATGTCGCCGCATTGGCGGCGAAGGTGTTCAACTCGTCCGGATTCAAGGTGGCAAGCACGGGTTGCAGGCCGTTGAACAATGCGGTGATGTCGAAAGACGGTTGCGTCATCGACGTAGTCACATGGGTCACGAGATCGGCTTTCGAATACGCCTCTGTCGGACCGACGACATCTACATACCGCAAACCGGTAAGGGCCTGGAATTTAATGGCAAGCCGAGTCCCGGATACCACGCCGTATCGCTTGTCGAGCGTAAGCCCGACCAGGGCGATGCTTTGGCCGCGCCTTCGCTCGAGTTCGATCGATGTAACCTTCCCAACCCGAACTCCGCGGACACGCACGTCGGCGTCCAAATGTAATCCGGATGCATCGGTGAACTCCGCCGTATACGACCGCGTAGCTGCTGCCGTCGGATGTGTGAGCGCATTCGCAACCAGAATAAAAAGGACGATCGCAACGACACCGCTTATCGCAAGGCGCCACAGCGCTGCGCTGGGTTTCATGGGTTACCCCCGATCGCGGCAAGCGGAGCCGCCACACCGGGAAGGCTGTCGAGAACGATTCGAACCTGCATAGCACGCTGTTCAGGCGTCCCGGCGTACATCCTCTCGAGCCGCGAACGCAATTCCACGAGCATCTGCGCAATGCCTTCGGGTCTGATCAATGGTGGCACCACGTCGGTCAGCGCCCGGATGCTGTCAATCATGGGGAGTAGATCACCGACGTGCGTCCCCTCCAACCTGCCGACGGCGCCAAAGAGTCCATTCTCCGCCAACTCGATATACGGTGTAAAAAACTGCCGGTAGGTTTCGTCGCTGATGTTCCAGGTACCCCAATTGGAAGCGTTAGTACCATGCACAGAGTTGTCGCCGACATCTATCGCCGCGTCGACAAATGGCGGAAAAGCAACGCTCAATCCGGTCACGTTGATTAACAGCCGCGCAGTAGGAACTGTTTGCGTCTCGGCGACCGCGTTGGCTGCGATCAACGCAGTCTCGATCATCGGATTCAGCGCATCGGTATATCGAGTGGCCTTTTCGACCACCTGGATCAGCTGCTTCGTCAACGCGCCCGTCGTGAGCTTACCAAGGCTAGACAACAACGTCTCAAGCGCAAAGTTGCCTTTTGGCACGATGTCGAGCCGAGTCCCATTGCGGAGTGGCCGGCCCCCCATGCCTCCGATAAGGTTGATACCGGTAACACCAAAATAGTTGACAGGCCGAAAGTCGAAGCTCAATGAATCAGTTAATCCCGCCGCAGGCTTCTTCTGCAGATCAGCATCGAGCCGAACGCCTCCCCTGGGCAAACTGTAGATTGCCGTGACCTGCCCGACTTTTACTCCATGCATGACCATCGCCGTGCCCTTGCCGACGCCCGGACCTACATATGGCGTGTCGATCACCACGGAAATTTCGTTATCTGGTCGGCCACTAAATGGATTGAATACGTTGAGCAGTCCGCCTACGCCCGCAATACATAACACGACTGCCGTGCCGACAATGGTCAGCACTCGCTTTTCAGCTTCCGCCGAAGCTTGTAGCAGCATGTCTGCCCGCCTAGCCCTTGAACACGAACACCGGTTGGAGACCCCACAGCGCCACGGTCAGCGTGAAATCCAGGACCATGATCGCGACCAGACTTGCCCGCACGGCGCGGCCTGATGCCTGACCGACACCAACCGGACCACCCGCGGCAAAGTACCCGTAATAACAATGGATCAACGTCACCACGGCACAGAAGACAGCTACTTTGATCACGGAGTATGCAAGGTCCCTGGGTGTCAGGAACTCGACAAAGTAGTGGCGGTATGTGCCGCCGGGCTGATTGTGAAATACCCCAATAACCATTTGCATGACGAAGAAATTTGTCACCAGTGTTAGTAGGTAGCCCGGGACCACAATCAGCATCGCGCCGATCAGTCGGGTACCCACCACGAAAGGTATCGGTCTGAGTGCCATTGCCTCGACGGCATCAATCTCTTCGGAGATGCGCATCGCACCGATCTCGGCAGTCATCCGGCAGCCCACTTGTGCGGCGAATGCGATACCGCCCACGAGGGGTCCGATCTCGCGTACGCTTCCTATGCCGGCGACAATCCCCGACAAGGCGCCGAACCCGATAATGTTCAAGATGGCGAACGCCTCGACAGCCAAAGAGGCACCTACTGCAATGCCGAGGAGCAGCAGTACGCTTATCACGCCGCCGTCGACGATGATCGAACCCCGGCCCCAAGCCAGGCTGTTCATTTGCTGCAAGGTTTGTCGCCGATATTTAACGGCTGCGAGCGGCAGCAACCAGAGTGCCAGCGCGATGAATAACACCCACTGCCCGATTGCGCGGAATGCGTCGCCGACGGGCTGCACAGTCGCTGCTGCCAATCGAGTGGTGAAATACGTGCTCGGCGCTGCAGTACCCGTGGAAGCCACTACGCTACCGCCATCGGGAAAAACATTGTCTGTAATTGCGTTATCCCGAGATTGGCGAAAACAATACAGACAACATTGAGCACAACCGATGAATTCACAGCGTCCGCCACGCCACGCGGACCACCTTTCGCCTCCATTCCACGAAGCGATGAAATTATCGCCACGATTGCCCCGAAAACGATGGTCTTACCGATGGCGAACCATACGTCCACCACCTTCGCGAATGTTCCGAACGACATCCAGAAACTTCCGGTCGCCACGCCGGAAGCCGCCACGGCCATTGCGAACGCGGCTGCAGTTCCCGCCACTACTATGAATATGCACAGAATGGGAGCTATCAACAGCAGCGCAAGAAAACACGGCACCACCAAGCGGCGAACCGGGTCGACACCCAGTACCCGCATGGCGTCGAGTTCCTCACGGATTGCGCGCGCCCCGAAGTCTGAGGCGATAGCCGAAGCCGCTGCGCCACCCATCAGGAGTCCCGCGGTGATTGGAGCCCCTTGCCGAACAACCCCCATTCCAGCCGCCGCACCAAGGAGCGCGGTTGCCCCTAATTGAGAGACAAGCCCCGAAGTCACAACGGTCGCCATCGCGCCGAATGGAATGGCCATCAGCAGCCCGGGTGTCGCGGTCACCTTGAGCAGCGTCCAAGCTCGCACGACGACGTCGCCGACCGGGAGTCTCAAGCGAATGGCATCGGTCATAACGTAACGCAGCACAGCCGCGAAGAGCTGCATACCGCGACCGGTTGTGGCTGCGCTGCGGGCCGGGATCATGCCTAACCGCCGCGCAACTCGACGCAGACGAAGCGAGCGGGCTTCGGGGCGTGCCTGACCCACCTCGCTAGGGACCGCGCGCAGCACTTCCGGCAGCCGGTGATTGTCGTCGAGGCGAGTAGTCATGGGTTACCGTCAAAACGCCGCAACGAACCGTCCCATGAAGGCATCCCCCCAAGATCCCTGCGTAACAGATCCACTGCGTTCACTGCGTGGTCGCCGTTATAGTGCCCAACGTAGGTTTGGTTGGATGCGCCCGTTTTCGACACTCTTGCAGGTCACCTAAGCCCGCCGACCGCGGGGAGCGGTCGGGCAAACCCGCATCCGGGGACGCCATCAGCGGAGCTGACGTGTCGAAATGCTGATCTCCGGTCCTTTGCCATCGGAACATCGGCCAGCCGAAATATCATCGATTTGACTACTGCCCCCTTGACCAATCAGCGGGGATACGACCGCACCGTACCGGCCGTCTCGCCATTACACCTGTATTAGATCCGGACAGCGCGGAAGATGTCAACGGGCGACCACGATTCTCATTTCGATGGGTCGGAAGAGCTGGTAATGGTGGTTCTTTGTGAGTTCTAATGCGGGTCGGCGGTGTTGTCGTCTGACGAGGCCTCTGTGCTGGCCAACGGCCTGACCATCTCGGGCAAGGCCGCACAATTCGGCCGCGACGTGCTGCTGACGTGGGGGCAACCTGATCGCACAGTTCGCCCAGCGCCTGGAGGGCGGCGCACCCAGTGGCTATAGGCCCTCGGCTGGAAGCGATACACCCGCAATCAAACTAACGGCCACCCAAGCACCCGACACGTGCTCGATGCTGTGGACATGCTCAATGTGGTCGCGCTGCCGCTGGCCAAGCGGGCCGCTCCCATCGTGGCCAGACTGGCCGCCGGTGCGGCCGTTGGATTCCTGCTGCGTCATAGCCACGTACGTGGACCGCGGCCATGTAGATGCGGCGGCTGTGGCCCTTGAACAGATCGGCGGTTTCGGCGCGGTCTTCCGGCGTGGAACATCGAATAGTTCAAACTGTCGATCTGCCTTCAAATATCGACCCCGACGATGTCGGCGTCTTCCTGTGCGAACCGCACGGCATGGCTGCGACCTTGGCCGTGCGCCGCACCGGTGGGCATTCGCTGAGAACCCTGTCACCGAATGACGTTTGCGCGTCCACGTACGGTCGTATCGTTGGCGTACGGTCGTATTGACCATGTTTCCGTATCGTGCTATTCAGATGGGCAGCTCACCCTGCCAGCTGCCGCGCACCGAAGGATCCAGGAGGCAAGCAGCGCATGACCAACTTCGAGTCGGTCGACTATTTCACTGATCAGTCGCTGGTACCCGATCCGCACCCCTACTTCGACTACCTGCGCAGCCGGCACCCGGTGGGTTGCCCGATCAACCACGGCGTGCTGGCGGTCACCGGATGGGAGGCCGCCAACGCGGTCTACAAAGACGTCGACTCCTACTCCTCCTGCATCGCGGTCGGGGGCCCGTTCACTCCCCTGCCGTTCGTGCCCGAGGGCGACGACATCACCGAACTGGTCAAGCAGCACCGCAGTGCAGTTCCCATGTCCGATCACATGATCACCATGGACCCGCCCAACCATACCGATGCCCGCTCGGTGCTGAGCCGGTTGCTGACCCCGAAACGCCTCAAGGAGAACGAGGACTTCATGTGGCGGCTGGCCGATCGCCACATCGACGAGTTCATCGGCAGCGGGCAGTGCGAATTTCTCGACGCGTATGCCAGGCCGTTCTCGCTGATCGTCATCGCGGATCTGCTGGGTGTACCCGAGGAAGACCACGAGGAATTCCGTGAGGCCTTCGGGGTGATCCAGCCCGCCTCGGACGTCGGATCGTTCGACCGTGCGCCGGAGGCCAAAGACCTATTGGGATGGGGTGACGAGAAGTTCACCTCCTACCTCGAGGACCGAAGGCGCGCACCCCGCGACGATGTGCTGACCGCGTTGGCGACGGCAACGTACCCCGACGGGTCCACGCCCGAGATCGTCGACGTGGTCCACACCGCCACCTTCTTGTTCGCCGCCGGGCAAGAGACCACGGCCAAAATGCTCGGCGTCGCGCTCCAGGTGTTCGGCGAGCGTCCCGACATCCAGCAACAACTCCGGGAGGATCGCAGCCTCATCCCCACATTCATCGAGGAATGTCTGCGCATCGAGGGTCCGGTCAAGACCGTCTTCAGGATGACGCGCAAGTCAACTAAATTGGGCGATATCGATGTGCCCGCCGGAACGACCGTGATGGTTAGTCCGACTGCGGCGAACCGCGATCCCCGTCGCTTCGACGATCCTCACGAGTTTCGGCTCGACCGCAAGAACGTGCGCGAACACATCGCGTTCAGTCGCGGGATCCACTCCTGCCCCGGCGCGCCACTCGCCCGAGTGGAGGGCAGGGTCTCGATCGAGCGCATTCTGGACCGGTTGGCCGACATCACGATCGACGAAAAGAGACACGGACCGCCAGGGCAGCGGACGTACAACTACGAGCCGACGTTCATCATGCGGGGACTCACCGATCTGCACATCAAGTTCACGCCCATCGCGTAACTGCGGCGAGTGGATCCCAGGGTTGCCGCGACGATGCGCAGCTGATCACAGCCGAGGAGGATTAGTGGTCCCATCACAGGTGCAAGCGGCTCGACGCAAGCAGCCGGCCGCAGCCGCACGGGCCGCGCGCGGGCGCACACAACGTGATGTGGTCGGCCCATATGCCAACCACGCCTCGGAACGATCGCCGCTGAGACGAGGAGGCAACCTATGACGTCGACCATCCGCCCTGGAGAGTGGGTCGATACCGCGGCGCGCCTCGAGGACATCGCTGCCGGCACGTACGAAATGCAGATCCGGACCGACCGCTACACGTCCCCCGAATTCCAGGAACGCGAGCGGGAAACGATCTGGATGCGGGTGTGGCAGGTCGCCGGCCGGAACGACGAGCTGCCGAATGTCGGCGACTGGAAGGTCTACCAGATCTTCGACCAGTCCTACATCATCGTGCGCGGAAAGGACGGCCAACTTCGCGGCTTCGTCAATGCGTGCAGGCATCGCGGAAACACGTTGTGCACGGGTACCGGCAACGCCAAACGCGGATTCGTGTGCCAATACCACCTGTGGTCGTATGACCTCGAGGGAAGGCTACGCGGCATCCTGCGCGAAGAATTCGCCGGCGAGGTCAACAAGAACGAGAACTCGCTGTTGCAAGTGCCCGTCGACACGTTCGCGGGTTTCATCTTCATCAACCCCGATCCGAACGCTGCACCGTTGGCCGAATTCATCGGCGACGAGGTGGCCGACCTCCTGGCGCCCTACCACCTCGACGAGATGGTGCCGGTGATGAATGTTCGTGAGCCGTTGGAGTGTAACTGGAAAGTCGTGATGGACGCGTTCGAGGAGGGCTACCACATCGACGGGATCCATCCGCAGCTTCTTCGGGTGATTCAGATCGACCCGGCCACCCAGCGATACCGTTTCTTCACCGATCACTGCGTCACGGTGGCTCCCTTCGAAGTGCTGGGTGCCAGCGCGGAAAAACAAGTCGAGGGAATCATGGAGCTTCCCGAGACATTCCCCGGAACGGCCGCGGTGTTGCCTCGTTTCGAGGAGCTTGTCAGCGGCTATCGCGCCGCAGACGGGTCGCTGGATTTCTCCGACGGTGTCAGCGCTCGCACGCTGCTGCAGCAGGCCACCCGAGACACCCTGACCGGCATGGGATTTGATGTCAGCGGGCTGACCGACGCACAGATGAGCGACAACCAGGCGTGGGTTCTGTTCCCGAATTTCATGATGACGATTCGCGCCGGTGAATGCCACGTCATCATGTCAGTACCGCACCCGGACGGTAACCCCAACCGATGCGTCTGGCACGTGAGCAGCTACATGTACCTGCCACCGGAACACCGTGACGCGTTCCAGGTCGATTTGACCGAAGTCGTTGAGGCCGGAAGCTACAAGTACTTCGAGGCGCTCCAGCAGGATTACGAGCAGATGCCGCGCCAGCAACTGGGCCTGCGCAATAGGCGACTCGACCACATGTCATTGGTGAAAGAGGAAATGCTCCTCGCCCATTACCACTCGGTCGTGGACAGATACATGGCGAATGAGATGTGCCCATAGGCGAATCGGCGACGGTTGCACCGGTGACTGTACCGAGGCCCTCGCGCGGCTCGGCAGAAGGCTTGCGTGACAGTGTGATTGATACGACGAAAGGGCAATGCATGGTTCTGCAGGATGTCGGCGAAATGATCGGCGGCTATTCCGGTCGCCCCCGCACGGTTCTGGAATACAGCATGGTCGTCAAACGCTTGGTGGACGAGTCGAAGAAACCTGGCTTCACGGTTGAGTCCTGGGCACCTCTGGCCGAGCTGGTCGATGTCGACGGGTTCCAGCGGGTGGGCGCCTTCAAGGAGGTGATGAATTGGCCTGATTATGTTGATTTCCTGACGAATTGGGCAATGTCGTCGGAGTGGGAGTGCTCGTTGCGGCGCGTCGCCGAGGCGTCTGGTGTGGTATTCCTCGAGCTCGAGGAGCGGCTCCGGATGGGCGACGTCGGCACTGTCGTGAATTCGTCGTCGGTATACGAGTTCAACGACGCCGGCAAGATCCAACGCGTCTATGTCTATCTGCAGATGGACGCTCCCCAGGGTGACATGCTGAAAAGCTATGAGGGAGCTGCGGTCGCGGAATGACCAAAGCGCCTGATTCCTGCAGTTGTCGAGGCGTCGGTACCACTACCGCGCCAGGCCAATCGTACTTATGGGAGGCGTCATGACTGAGCTTCGGTTTGATGGACGAGTCGCCGTTATCACCGGCGCCGGACGTGGGATCGGGCGCAGCCACGCGCTCCTGCTCGCGTCGCGGGGGGCGCGGGTGGTGGTGGCCGACAACGGTTGCCAGATGGATGGCAGCGGGACGTCGACGCAGCCCGCGGACGACGTCGTACGAGAGATCCAAGCCGCCGGGGGCCAGGCCGTTGCGAGCTACGCCTCGGTGTCCGACGAAGCGTGCGCCGCGTCCGTCGTCTCCACCGCTCTCGACGCGTTCGGCGGGCTCGACATCGTCATCAACAACGCCGGTATCTTCGCGCCCGCTCCCTTGGAATCACTTACCACCGAGCAGTTCCGGGCGATGATCGACGTCCATTACTTCGGCACGCTGTACATCACCAAGGCGGCCTGGCCACACCTCGTCGCGGCCGGCTACGGACGCATCGTCAACACCACCTCGGAGTCGATTCTGGGCATCCCGCGGCTGTCGAGCTACGCCGCTGCCAAAGCGGCAATCTTCGGGTTCTCGCGTAATGCCGCTGTCGAAGGGGTTGACCACGGCATCAAAGTCAACTGCCTGGCCCCTCGGGCCGCCACGCGAATGGCGGACGCCCACAGCGATGCGTTCGATCAGCCGCCCGAGGTGATCGAGCAGTTGAAAGCTGCGATGCCACCGGAGATCAACGCGCCCGCAGCCGCGTTCCTGGCACACGAGTCATGCCCGCTCTACGGTGAAGTGTTGTGCGTTACCCCGGGCCGGGTGGCGCGTTTTGCTGTCGTACTCACCCAGGGCCTGGTCAAAGACGCGATCACGGTAGAGGACATCGCCGAGAACGTCGACCTGATCATGAACCCTACTCAAGCGCCGGTCATCGGCCTGAACCAAATGGCTCCTTAGCAGACCGAGATCTGTCCCGAACAGAGGCCGGGGACGCGGTGGATATGTGGTGCGTTGACGGCTTTAGTCGGTAATCGATGGCGCATCTGGTAGCTCGACGGCAGGACCGGCCGCCGTCGCCGGCCGGCTCGCCGCATGCCGTGCTGCGATGAACGAGAAGACGGCCGACGACGCGATACTCGCTCCAGCGCCTGGATAGGTCCGGCCCATGACTGTCGCGGTTACGTTGCCGGCCGCGTACAGACCGGGCATGACGTCACCGTTGACGCTGAGCACCTGGGAGTGCTCGTTGCACAGCAGTCCCCCGGAGGTGCCGACGTCACCCGGGTAGAGATGGATGGCATAGAAGGGTGGCTTGTCCAACGGACCGAGGCACGGGTTGGGCCGGTGCCGGGGGTCGCCCTGGTAACGCTCGTGGGCACCCTCGCCGCGGTGGAAGTCCTCATCAACGCCGGCGGCGGCGAAGCGGTTGAACCGCTCAATCGTCGCGTCAAGGGTTGTCGGGTCCATCCGGCACTGCTGGGCCAGCCCGGTCAGCGTGTCGCTGCGTTTCAGGTACCCGCCGTCGAACCATTTCTTCGGGGTCCAGCCCGGCGGCATGGTGCCCAGCAGGTAGTGGGAGCGGTGCCGGGCGTCGAGCACCAGCCAGGACGGCACGCCTCCCCCGGTTTCGTGCTCGCGCTTGTACATCTGCCGGCCCGCCTCCATATAGGAGACGGCCTCGTTGAAGTACCGCTGTCCGGATGCGTCGACGATGATCGAGCCGGGCCGCGAGCGTTCGGTTATAATCGCATCCCTCTTGTCCGCTGGACCGAGAATCGTTGGGATCCACCATGATTCGTCCAAAAGATCGGCTGCAGCGCCATGCCCGATGACGGTCTCCAGAACTTCCCCGGTGTCGCCCGGGTTGGCGATCGTCCAGCTGCCGTCGTTGGGAGACTGGCCATTTCGTCGTCGCATCGGACCGTTGTGCGAGAAACCACCCGCGGAAAGCAGCACGCCTCGCCGGGCTGCGATGCGAAGATCGCGTCCCTGCCGCCGTACGGTCGCCCCCACGATGCGCCCGTCCACAGTGATCAGATCAACGAACGCTGTCTCAGGCCAGATCGGCACGCCATGCCGCTGCAGCACTTCGAGGAGTTGGGTGATCAGGGCCGCCCCGTTGGTGGCCAGCCGCTGGTTGCGAAGTCGTCCCCACACCGTGCGCGCAGCGATTCGTGTGGCGAACGCCAAAGCTCGTGGGCTGGGGATCAGCGAAATTCGTTTGGCCTCACCGGTACGAAGCACCATCGGGGCGGCGATCGATGGACGTAGCCGCTTTGCCAGTGGCCCGATACGTCGCATATCGGTCGGCACGCACTCGATCGCACGTCCCCGAATCGACCCGCCGGCGATGCCGCGCACCCCGGCGTAGTAGTCGGAGTAGCCCTCACAACGCACGAATCGCATACCCTCGTGCTCCAGCATGCGGACCATCTCAATGCCGTCGGTGATGTACGCGCGTCGACGCGCATCCGAGGAGGCCGAACCGGCATCGCTGACAACGTCAGAAAAATACTGGAGCGCCTCGTCGAGCGAGTCCGGTACACCGTCACGCTGCATCAACGGGTTGTTGGGTAGCCACATCACTCCACCGGACATACCGGTCGACCCGCCGACGTACTCACTTTTCTCGATCACCAACACGTCGAGGCCGGCGACCGTGGCGGCAACCGCACCGGCGAGCCCGCCGCCGCTGCCGACGACCAAGAAGTCGGTCATGTGGTCCCAGTCAGCCATTGCGGCGACCTCCCTATCCGTCGGTAAAGGGGCCTAGTCGGTAGAGGGGGCAATGTTTTCTGACCGACGCAGGCGGCTACATGTGGGCCGCCAGGCGGCGGTCCAGCTCTTCGTGCATGTTGGCGATCGCGATCTCGTATTTGTTCGACAACCGAAGATGTTCAAAACCCACGGTGTGCAAGCCACGCTGCTGGGCCTCGATGTTGGAGAAGTCCTGGCGGGGAATGAGCCCCCACTGCTGGGTATCTTCCTTGTCGAACACACCGAGCAGCTCAGCTCGCTCGGGTTCGTGACCGACCGGATAGGTGGTCAATGACCACACATCGAACTGGCACCACTCCGGGTCATCATTGTAGGGCCGGCTGCGATAGCACAGGCAGTTGCCGTACATCGGGAGCATGAGGTAGTTCGGGAAAATACAGATGTCGCCGCCCCACAGAAGCATCTTCTCCGAAAGCGGCGCCATCGGGATCCCCGCACCTGCGGCGTAGTCGTACAAGGCGGCAACAGCAGCTGTTCCGAAGTCGGGACGATCCACCCCGACCTTGTTGCGCAGGCCCTCGAAGACGCGGACATCGTTGTCCAGCACCATGGCGTCCATACCATCGACCAACAGCTGAGCGTATTCGATGAACTGACCGCTGTCTTGGACCTGCTGGTCGTAACCATTGCCTTGGAAGCGGGAGTGACCGTTCTTGAAGGCCGCGTAATCGATGGCCCCGGCCGCGTACTCGCCGGCCTCTTCGCCTCCACCCATCAGAAGCTGGGGATGGGTCTGCGGGACGTGGTAGCCCTCGAAGAAGGCCTCCTGGGCCATCTTCCAGTTGGCGTTGAGAATGACCTTCTTCCACCACTTGACCCGCATATTGCCCACGCCGACGCCGTCGAGCAACTCGGTGACCGGCGAAAGGGCTTCCATCAACGGTGGGGCGTCCAGGTCCATGTTGATCCATACGTGACCGGCCCAGGTCTCCACCAAGCATTCGCGAAGACGCAGATCATCAGGCTTCAGACACTGCGGGTCGAACGCCGATTCCTTGAAAACGAACGAGTTCGACCCGTCCAGGTTCCAGCGCCATCCATGGAATGGGCACACCAGCTGCCCGCCCGGGAAGCGTCCTGAGCCCTTGGCCAGTTCTGTCGCGCGATGCCGGCATGCGTTGTGCAACGCCTTGATCGACCCATCGGTCTGGCGCACTAAAAGGATTGACTTGCCATTGATTTCGTATTCCACGAAGTCACCGGGATTGGGCAATTCTTCCTCGCGCGCGGCCATCTGCCACAGATGGGGCCACAGATGTTCCTTCTCCAGGTCGTAGAACTCCCTCGAGTAGTAACGCTGCTTGGGTATGTAGTTGGGGTCGCCCATCGCGAACCGGACCTTGGCCTGGATTTCAGCGGAGTTCTTGCCCAACACCGCCTCATCAGCCGAACCCACCGACGAACCACTATTGGAATCAAAAACCGTCACAACTACTGCCCCTTCTGCCGCCGAATCACGCAACGACTTTGCTGCCGACGATGGGCCTACCGACGGCCGATACCGTTCGGCGCGGACCTGCGGCTAGCAGGCCGCGCTGGTTCCGTTGACATCTTCCCTACAGGGCAGCTCTAATACAAGTGTGCGGTTCTAATACAAGTGTAACGATCGACTATTGTGGTGCGGTGCGATCGTATCGGTATCTGATTGCTCCCGAGGAGGCAGTTACCCATGTCGACGTTTCGGCTGGCCGACGTTCCCATGGCAAAAGATCGGACCGCCGGTTTTGGTTACGTCCGTGCAGCTGGTGACGTGGTGCGGGCGGCCGATGATGGCACCTGGCTGCTCACCAGCGAGGAAGCAGTGCGATTCGCCCAACACCATCCCGAGATCTTTTCCTCGGCCGGGGCGATAGCTGACCAAACAGCCGGCATGCTGCCGATGCCGCCGGTCGCAGTCGACCGGCCGGACCATACCAAGTATCGGAAGGTCCTGGACCCGATGTTCTCTCCTCGCGTTGTCAACGCCATGGAGGACGAACTTCGCGGCCAGGTAAAGGATCTCATCGCGGCCTTCGCTGACAAGGGTGAGTGCGACGCCGTCGCTGACCTTGCCCGCCTGTACCCGGCACAGGTTTTCCTCACCTTCTTCGGGATGCCGCTCGCCGACCGCGACCAGCTACTCAATTGGGTCGAAACATCCTCGACAACGGAAATGGCGTCGGCACTGCCCAGGGCTCCCCGGAGCTGGTAGAAAGCGCTACCGCCTTGCTTACCTATATTTCTGCTTACATTGAGCAAAAGCGGCAAACTCCGGGCGACGACGTGCTCAGCCGCGTCCTGGCCCTGGAGGCCGATGAGGCCTGGAAGGTCGAAGAGCTACTCGGCTTCACGTTCATCTTCACGATGGCCGGGCTGGACACGGTCGCCGCAGCGATCGGATTCGCCATGCGCAACCTCGCTTTGAACCCACAGCTGCGAAGGTCCCTCATCGCGGATCCGGCATTGGTGGCGCCCTTCATCGAGGAGACGCTACGGTTCGAGCCCCCAGCCCATCTGGTCACCCGCATCACAACTCAGGACGTGGACCTGTGCGGCGTTCGGATCCCGGAGGGCGAAACGGTCAGCCTGTACCTGGGCACAGCCAACCGTGACCGAAGCCGCTACCAGGATCCCGACGACTTCGACCTCTCCCATTCAGACATCGGTCACTTGACCTTTGGCGGCGGGATCCACCGTTGTCTGGGCTCGCATCTGGCCCGCCGCGAATTACGGCTCGTCATCGAGGAATTCCACAAGGCGATCCCGGAGTATCAAGTAACTCCGGGTTTCGAACCGGAAGTCAAGTGGCCGGCAGCCACCATCCGGCTTGCCTCGCTACCGCTGAAATTCCCGACCACAACGGACAGGTGCTGATGCGCCTTCACATCGACTACGACCTGTGCAGTGGAAACGGCCGCTGCTATGCGATGTTCCCCGATCTGTTCACCGACGACGAAAACGGCTACGGCCAAACGGTCGACGGGGGCGCCGTCACAGACCACCAACTCGCCCAGCGAGCGACGCTGTGCTGTCCGGAAAAAGCCATCACCGTCGAGGAATGAGAGTCGCGGAATGCCCAACACGTTGACCGGCCCTGGTACCGATACGGTCTCCGATATTCCCGAGTATCCGATGACACAGGGACGCACGTTGTCCTTTCGCGCCACCGCCGCAGACCCTCGAACTGGCTGCGACCAAGCCGGTTTCGCGCGTTCGGATCTGGAACGGCAGCACCCCCTGGCTGGTCACAGGCTACAAAGAGGCGCGGGCATTGTTCTCAGATTCCAGGGCCAGCGTCGATGACCGGCGCCCAGGTTTTCCGCATTGGAACGAGGTTTTTGCGGCGACGGTGCACGAGCGGCCGCGGTCGGTATTCACGTCGGACGCCGAGGAGCACACGAGGTTTCGCCGGATGCTCTCGAAGCCGTTCACCTACAAGCGGGTTGAGGGTTTGCGACCGGCGATTCAGACGATCACCGATGACTGCATCGACGCGATGCTGTCTGGCCCTCAACCAGCCGACATCGTCGCCGCGCTCGCATTGCCCATCCCCTCGCTGGTGATCAGTCGGCTTCTCGGGGTGCCGTATGAAGACGCCGGGTTCTTCCAGGAACAGGCCAATATCAAGCTCGCCCGGTTCGCCTCCGCCGCGGAGAACGCCAAGCGCTCCCTGGAATTGGCAAACTACATGGCCACTCTCGTCGAAGCGAAAATGTCCGAGCCTGCCGAGGATGCAGTGTCCGACCTGGCAGAGCGGGTCAGGGCCGGCGAGATCACCGTCAAAGAGGCCGCTCAACTCGCCACCGGACTACTGGTTGCCGGCCACGAGACGACCGCGAACATGATTGGGCTGGGCGTTCTTGCCCTACTGGAAGACCCCGACCAGTTGGCGGTGATACGCGACACTGCAGACCCAGGGGTCATCGCGAACGCCGTGGAAGAGCTGCTTCGCTATCTTTCCATCATCCAGACCGGTCAGCGGCGTATTGCGTTGGAGGACATTGCGATCGCCGGGGAGGTCATCCGCGCGGGCGAGGGCATCATCATCGATCTCGCGCCGGCCAACTGGGACGCCGGGACGTTCGACGAGCCAGATCGTCTCTACCTTCATCGTGCCGGGGCCGAGCAGAACATCGCGTTCGGTTACGGCAGGCATCAGTGCGTCGGACAGCAGCTCGCCCGCGCGGAGCTTCAGATCGTGTTCCCCACCTTGTTCCGCCGCATCCCGACTCTGCGCCTTGCTGTCTCGATGGACGAGGTTCCGTTCAAGCACGACCGGCTTGCCTACGGCGTCTACGAACTGCCCGTCGCTTGGTGACACCAACCCTTGATTGAGAACCCGAATGGAGGATCGATGATACCCACCCAGTCCCGGTACGACGACGCTATACCCGCCAGAAGGATTCGGCGCACCAAAGAATCGGCGCGGCCACGCGGACAAGACTGCCGTCGGGCTGCCCGCCGGCACCGAAGTGTTCTCCGCCGACAATCACATCACCATCGCCGATGACATCTTCTACGAGCGGTTTCCCGACAATCTCAAAGACGAGGCTCCGCGGATCTGGTACGACAACGGCGCCTACCATATCGGCGTCAAAGGACGGTCCTTCCTGTGGGACACGTTCGGCGCCGTGGTGATGCAGTACGACGACCTTCCGGGCGCGGCAAGCAACAACATCGAGGCTCGAATCCAGGAACTCCGCGAGGACGGTGTCGACAAGGAGCTTGCGTTTCCCAACGCCATCCTGGCGATGTTCCACTATCCCGACAGGGAGGTTCGGGAGCTCACCTTTCGCGTCTACAACGAATACATCGCCGAGCTGCAAGAGCAGTCCAATGGCCACTTCTACGGCGTCGGGCTGATCAACTGGTGGGATCCACAAGGCGCTCGGCGGACACTGGCCGAGCTGAAATCGCTGGGCCTCAAAACATTCCTGCTGCCTCTGAACCCTGGCAAGGATGCCGACGACAACCCGATCGACTACGCGAGCACGGCGATGACCCCGGTCTGGGACGAGATCGAAGACTCCGGGATTCCCCTCACCCACCACATAGGAGAAACTCCGCCGAAGATTCCGTCGGAGTTCAACAGCATCGTTGTCAGCATGATGACCAACATCGATGGCTTCCGAGAGGTGTTCTCCAAGTACATCTTCGGCGGCATCCTCGATCGACACCCGGGACTGCGGATCGGCTGGTTCGAGGGTGGGATCGCGTGGGTGCCCTGGGCTCTACAGGACGCCGAACATCTGGTGGCGTCATACCAGCACATGTACACCTACCGACTCCAGCACGACATCCAGTACTATTGGGACACTCACATGAGTGCGTCCTTCATGGTCGATCCGCTGGGGCTGCAGTCGATCGACCGGATCGGTGTCGACAAGATCTTCTGGTCTTCGGACTACCCCCACAACGAAGGCACGTTCGGCTATTCGGAGAAATCGCTCGCGGCGCTCGTCAGTTCGGTTGGCCCGCAGAACGCCGCGCGCATCTGCAGCGACAACATCAAACACTTCCTCGGCATCTCGACCTGAAAGCCGCCCGCCCCTGGGAGCCTCAAACAAGTCGTTCGGATTGTTGGTCAGCAACGAAATAATCTGGAGGTAAATGGAAATGGGCGGTGAGGAAAAGGTCGTTCGGCAGATGTGTGACCTCTGGGGAGTGCCGGATGCGGACGGCATGGTCGCGATGTTCGCGGAAGACGGCGTCTACCACAACATCCCCGAGGAGCCGATGGTCGGCCATGAGGCGATCAGGTCCTGGCTGCAGCCGGTGTGCGCGCATGTGCGCGTCGAAGCAGATGTGCTTCACCTTGCCTGCGAGGGTGAATGGGTGCTCAGCGAGCGCCTCGACACACATGTTCTCGGCGACAAGCGGATTGCGCTGCCGGTCATGAATATCAGTCGGGTCGTCGACGGCAAACTCGCGCTGTGGCGCGACTATTACGACACGCAGATGGTGAAGAACCTCGGGCTCGTAGCGGACTGAAGTCAGCGCACCGGTGTGCCCGCGACGGTGCCTCCGTCGACCGGC
The DNA here is from genome assembly GCA_963850895.1 of uncultured Actinomycetota bacterium. GTDB lineage: Bacteria > Actinomycetota > Actinomycetes > Mycobacteriales > Mycobacteriaceae > Mycobacterium. The sequence goes on from CAWKNK010000030.1 coordinate 86,800, forward strand.
AGCACGGTCCCCGTCACGTAGCGGGACCGGTCGCCCGCGAAGTACAGCGCAGCCTCGGCGACGTCTTCGGGCGTGCCGTCGCGTTCGAGTGGGCGGTCGGTCCGCATTTTTTGCCGCATCGTGTTGACGAATGCGTCGCGGTCGTTCCCGGTCATCTGCTTCACAGAAGACTCCAGGATGGGTGTGGGTATGTTTCCTGGCGCGATGCAGTTGACCCGAATGTCATATGCCCCCAGGTCGATTGCCGCGCACTTCGTGAAGTGGAGAACCGCAGCCTTGGAGGCCCGATAGGTCATCACCCTCTTGCCCGCCCGGACACCACCTATCGAAGACACGTTCACGATCGACCCGCCCCCGGCTCCGGACATATGCCGGGCGGCCTCGCGCGTACCGAGCATCACGCCGAGAAGGTTGACTGCCATTACCCGCTCGAAGTCCGCGAGATCGTCGTCCAGAAAATTCTCGTACAGGGTGCTCGCGATGCCGGCGTTGTTCACCATGATGTGCAGACCGCCGAACTCGGCCACCGCGAAGTCGCTCAATTCGCTCATCTGCTGGGCATCAGCGACATCGACGCATTGAAAGCGTGCGCTCTCGCCGCATGCGGCGGCCAGGTCCTCGCCACGCTGCCGATCGAGATCGGCGATCACGACCTTGGCGCCCGCCGCGACGAATTTCTGCACCGTCGCATAGCCCAGACCCGACGACCCCCCGGTAACAATCGCGACCTTCCCAGCCAGTTCATCGATCATTTCGGCGCCCTTTCATCCCGGTCAACAACGAAGCAGGAACCGCCAGGTGGTGTCAATGCGACCGTATTGTTCCTGGTAGTCGTGCCTCAAGGCAAAAAGCCGGGAGTATTGACAAGGCCTGGAAGCCAGTGCCACAGTACAACTGTATTTCCCGGTAACCGGGCATTTCGATACAAGTGAGGTGGGTGTATGGCGAGCCGCTTGGCCACTAAGGTCGCGTTCATCACCGGTGTTCTTTCCCCGTCGAGGCCAGCAGCAATGCTGAGGTGAGTCCGCTCGAAAAGCAGTTCGCTCCCAAAGGCGGCCGACCATGACCGATCTCGCGTCCGTCGACTACTTCTCCGATCCGGCCACGAGCCGACGTTCCTCATGCGCGGACTCACCGAACTGCATATTGAGTTCACTCCCGTTCCCGCGGCGAGCGGCAACTGATTTCGATTGGAGCCACGATGACGGACACCGTTGCCGGACGCTATGCAGGCGCGCGTATCCCCCGGGTGGAGGACTCTCGGCTGCTTACCGGACACGGAACGTTTGTCGACGACGTCACCAGGCCGGGAATGCTGCATGCCTGCTTTGTGCGCGGCCCGTTCGCCCGCGCCCGCATCAACGGCATCGACTCGTCCGCAGCTCTGGCCCTGGCGGGGGTGCGTGCGGTGTTCACCGCCGCCGATCTGAACCCCGAGGTCAAGGAGGCCTGGCATGCCGTGGTAGGCAGGGACGTTCCTGACACGCCACGCCCGCCGCTAGCCGAGGGGGAGGCGAAGTTCGTCGGCGACCCGGTTGCCCTCGTGGTCGCCGAAAACCGTTACATCGCCGAGGACGCCGTCGACTTGGTCGACGTCGACTACGAGCCGCTGCCCGCGGTCGCGGACTTCACCAGAGCCGTCAACGCCGATGTGGTGGTGCACGAGGCATATCCGGATAATGTTGCGGGCGGGATGGGCGGCGCCCCTCCCGACGAGGAGACTTTCGCGTCCGCCGCTCATGTGGTGGAAACAAACGTCTACCAGCAGATGTATGCGCCCGTGCCGATCGAAACCCGCGGGATGGTGGTGGAGTGGCAGGGGGCCTCTGGGGAGCTGACGGTGTGGGCTTCGACGCAGATTCCCCATGAGTTGCGGGCATTTTCCGCGCGTCTGCTCGGCATTCCGGCGCACAACGTTCGGGTGATTATGCGTGACACCGGCGGCGGCTTCGGGCAAAAGGTAGTCCCGATGCGCGAGGACATGTGCATCCTGTTGGCCGCCCGCAAGCTGCCCACGGCGCTGAAGTGGATCGAGGACCGGCGGGAAAACCTGATGTCGGCGGGGCAGGCACGCCATGTCGACGGCACTGTCCGGATGGCGTTCGACGAGGACGGCATGATCCTCGCCGCCGACATCGACTTCATGCAGGACATCGGCGCGTACCCGACGCCGTATCCGGTGCTGACGACCGCCGCTATCGGCATGTTCTTCCCCGGGCCGTACCGGGTGCCCAAGGCCAGCTTCAACTACAAGACGGTGTTCTCCAACACCGCGGGCCTGGCCGCCTACCGCGGCCCCTGGCAGTACGAGACCTTGAGCCGAGAGATCCTGCTCGACATCGCGGCGCGGACGATGAGCATGGACCCCGTCGAGCTGCGCCGCCGCAACATCCTTCGCGGCGATGAGATGCCGTATTTCAGCCCCACCGGCATGCCCTATGACCATGTCGCGCCGGCCGACACCTTCGAGCAGGCCGTGAAAATCCTTGACCACGAGGGCTTTCGCAAACAACAGCGAGACGCGCTGGCCCAGGGCCGCTATATCGGACTCGGCTTCTCCGCGTACATCGAACCGACTGCCGGCGCGGTCGGCAACCTGGCCACCGAGGGCGCGACGATCCGCATGGAATCGACGGGGAAGATCAACGTCTACGTCAACGGCGGCTCGACCGGTAACAGCATCGAGACCACCGTTGTGCAGCTGACGGCCGACGTGCTGGGGGCCGACATCGAAGACGTCGCGACGATCCAGGGCGACACGGCGGTGACGCCGTACGGTGCCGGCGCCCAGGGCAGCCGCAGCGGTCCGATGACCGCCGGCGCGGTCAACGAGGCGGGCACCGTGCTGCGCAACCAGATCGTGTCGATGGCGGCTCACCGCCTGGGTGTCGAACAGGCTGACATAGAACTGGGCGGCTCCAAAGCCTTTGTGCACGAGAATCCGTCGAAGAGCGTGAGTTTCGCCGACATCGCCTACCGCGCATACTACGAGCCTCAGCAGCTGCCGCCCGGGATGGCGGCCACTCTGGAGGCCACCGCACGGTACACGTCGCAGGCACCGTTCACCTGGGCGAACGCCACGCACGCCTGCACGTGTGAAGTCGATGTGCAGACCGGTCATGTCACGCTGACTCGCTACATCGTCAGCGAGGACGTCGGCCCGATGATCAATCCGAACGTGGTCGAAGGCCAGATCGCCGGAGGCACCGTGCAGGGCATCGGTGGCGCGCTGCTGGAGAACATGGTCTATGACGACGATGGAAATCCGCTCTCGTCAACGTTTGTCGACTATCTACTGCCGACGGCGACCGAGGTGCCGTCGATCGAGTACGGCCACGTCGAGATTCCCGGGCCGGGGGTCGGCGGCTACAAGGGCGTGGGCGAAGGCGGTGCCATCGGGTCGACCCCCGCAGTGATCAACGCGATCAACGATGCGCTGGCGCCGCTCGGCGTGACGGTGACTCGGTTGCCCGCCAGCCCCGCCGCCATAGTCGACTTGATCGAACGAGCCACGACGTAAGGACCGATAGTGGAGTTAGTCAACGAGTTTCGGGTTCCAGTTCCGAAGACTCAGGCTTGGGAGGTGCTCACCGATGTGGAGCGGATCGTGCCGTGCATTCCGGGTGCGCAGCTGCTGAGCGTCGACGGTGATGCTTTCACCGGCGTGGTGAAGGTCAAGGTGGGGCCGATCACCGTGCAGTACAAGGGAAATGCGTCGTTTCAGGAGAAAGAAGTCGCCGCGCACCGCGCAGTCATCAGAGCCCACGGCAAGGAAACGCGCGGCCAGGGTAACGCCTCGGCGGTGGTAACGGCGGAGCAAGGACGAGGGTGGGGCGACGTCCTGCGTGCTCACCACCGATTTGACCATCTCGGGGAAAGCCGCGCAGTTCGGCCGCGGGGTGCTCTCCGATGTGGCCACCAAGTTGATCGGGCAGTTCGCCGAGCGCCTGGAGGCCGACTTGCTCGCGACCTCTGCGGCCGATTCCACCACGGAAGCGCCCCACACGCTCGTTGCTCTGCCTCAGAACGACAGCGGCGCATCCGTCGACCTTCTCAGCGTGCTCGCGGTGCCCGTCGCCAAGCGTGCGCTGCCTGTGCTCGGGGGGTTGGCTGTCGGCGTGGCCATCGGATATGTATCGGGCCGCCGCCCGTGAAGGCCGCACAGTTCGACTACCACCGGCCCGACAGTGTCGAAGGCGCCGCACAGATGCTCGCCGAATTCGGCGAAACAGCCAAGATTCTCGCGGGCGGGCAGAGCCTGGTTCCGATGCTAGCGCTCCGATTGGCGTTCTTCGACCATCTCATCGATATCACGGGGCTTGACGAACTGAAAGGCGTTGAGCGCCGTAACGGTCACATCTGGATCGGCGCGACGACCACCGACACCACCGTCGGCGCCGATGCCCAGATCGGTTCCGCGGTACCGCTCCTGGCCCGGGCAACCCCGTTCGTCGGGCACTTCCAGATCCGCAACCGCGGCACGCTCGGCGGCTCGATCGCGCACGCCGATCCCGCCGGGGAATACCCAGCCGTCGCGCTGGCGCTCGACGCGGATATGGAAGCCGCCTCACCAAGCGGACACCGTACGATCCCGGCCGCGGAGTTCTTCACCGGCTTGTGGGAGACCGCGCTCGATCCCTATGAGGTGCTCACCGGGATCCGCTTTCCGGTGTGGACGGGCCGACGCGGGTTTGCCGTGCAGGAGTTCGCGCGCCGCCACGGCGATTTTGCGATCGCCGGTGCCGTCGTGGCCGTCGAGATGGACGGCGATGACCGAGTGTCCCGCTGCGGTATCGGCCTGCTGGGCTTGGGCTCCACTCCCCGACGTGCCTCGGCGGCCGAAGCCGCGGTGGTGGGCAGGTCGATCGGTGACTTGACCGCCGAAGACGTCGGCGGACTCGCGATGGCCGGACTCGACGATGTTCCCGCCGACCAGCAGGGGTCGGCCTCATACCGCGCCCGGGTCGGTGCCGTTCTGGTGGCGCGGGCCTGGACGGAAGCGATCGAAGAGGCCAGCAGGGAGGTTGTCAATGCGTGAGTGGCCGGTGCGGCTGAGGGTCAACGGGCGCGACACGGCGGCCAGAGTCGAACCGCGGATGACGCTGGCGGATTTTCTCCGTGAGCGCTGCGGTCTTACCGGAACCCATCTCGGCTGCGAACACGGCGCGTGCGGTGCTTGCACGGTGCTTCTCGACGGTGCCGCTGTCCGTTCCTGCCTGATTTTCGCGGTTCAGGCCGAGGGCGCCGAGGTGACGACGGTCGAAGGGGTCGCATCCACGGACGGTGAGCTGTCACCCGTGCAGGAAGCACTTCGGGACTGTCATGGACTGCAATGCGGCTTCTGCACACCGGGTTTCGTCATATCGATCACCGCGCTGCTCAACGCCAACCCCCACCCCAGCGACGAGGAGATACGGCGGGGCTTGTCGGGCAACTTCTGCCGCTGCACCGGCTACCAGGGTATCGTCAACGCCGTACACCTCGCCGCTGAAAGTATGTGATCGGTTGGCGCAAAGAACCATCCGAAATCAACTAGTGAAATGACCTATGCTGCTGCGGTATTACCGTAATCCATCGCAAACCCTCAGGGGCCGTTAGCATGTCCCTCATGGGAAGGGTCGACGGCAAAGTGGCGTTGGTCAGCGGCGGGGCGCGCGGCATGGGGGCTGCGCATGTCCGCCGGCTTCTGCGCGAAGGCGGCAGCGTCGTGCTGGGCGACGTCCTCGATGAGGAAGGCGAAGCCCTGGCCGCGCAGCTCGGTGATGCGGCATACTACGTCCACCTCGATGTCACCGACCCGGAGAAGTGGCGGAACGCCGTCACCGCGGCGGTCGAGCGTTTCGGCAAGCTCGACGTCCTCGTGAACAATGCCGGGATCGTCAATGCAGGCACGCTGCGGGACTACCCGCTCGCCGACTGGCAACGAATCATCGACGTCAACCTCACCGGCACGTTCCTCGGTATGCAGTCGGCGATCGATCCAATGATCGACGCCGGCGGCGGCTCCATCATCAACATCTCCTCCATCGAGGGAATGGTCGCCAGCCCTCTCGTGCACGGCTACGTCGCATCGAAATTCGCCGTGCGTGGCATCACGAAGTCGGCGGCGCTGGAACTGGCCGCGCACAACATTCGCGTGAACTCGATACATCCCGGACTCGTGCACACCCCGATGAGCCAGAACACGCCCGACGGCCTCTTCCCCATCCCGTTGGGTCGCGTCGCCGACCCTGAGGATCTCTCCGCGTTCGTGGTGTTCCTGGCCAGCGACGAATCGTCCTACGCGACCGGCGCCGAATTCGTTGTTGACGGCGGGTTGACGAGCCAGATTCCCAACCGGGCTTGATCTGACACCCAACCGGTCATCGGATCTTTCACTTGTCCACGTAGCGCTGCAGCAGGCTGCTCAGTTGCCGACACTCCTCGGCGGTGAGACCACCCTCGAGGTCCCGCTCGACCTCCCACATCTTGGGCATCGCGTGTTCCAACACACGCCGACCGTCTTCGGTGATGAACGAGCGCACGATTCGTCCCGACGCCGGATCCGATCTGCGGTCGATCAGGCCCTTGTTCTCGAGAGTCGCGAGGATGAGCTGGGCTGCCTGCGGCGTCGTGAACATGCGCCGGCTGATCTCCACCCCGGTGATACCGGGATCGTCACAGATACGGCGCAGCACACCGGCCTGCGCCGCGGTAAGGCTCAGCTCGCGCAGGGCCTCGTCGAATGAACGCCGCGTGTAGTAGAACGCTTGGTTGATCAGTTGCGCGAGCAAGGACTGGCCCGGATCGCTGTGGAAGTCGGCTGGCTTGCGCTTGCTGGACATGAAACCACCTTATTGAGCCAGGGGCAGGTCAATGCTATTAAGCCTCCGTGACACCATCAAGTCCTTGACAATAGGGTACCGCTGCAACAGGCTGTATCCCGACCGCTACAGAAGAGGGGCCATGTCAACCAAACGGCGGCTGTACGAGTTGATGGTGCTCATGCAGGCGGCTGATGACCGGCTGAGCAAGGGCATCCGCATCCGGCGAATTCATGTGCGTCTACTGGCCCTCCCGCGGCCAGGAGGCGATCGCCGCCGCCGTCGGCGCCTGCCTGCGGTCCGACGACCAGCTCGTCACGACCTATCGCGGGCTGCACGATCTGATCGGCAAGGGTGTCCCGCTGGTCGAGATCTACGGCGAGATGATGGGCCGCGAGGTCGGGGCCGCCGGCGGCAAGGGCGGCACCATGCACATCGCCAAGCCGGAGTGCGGCGTCATGCTTTCGACGGGAATCGTGGGTGCAGGCCCGCCGGTCGCCGTGGGTCTGGCCATGGCGGCGCAGCGCAAGGGGCTCGACCGCGTGACCGTCGTCAGCTTCGGTGACGGAGCGGTCAACACGGGCTCGTGGCATGAGGCCGCCAACATGGCGGCGCTGTGGAATCTGCCGGTGATCTTCCTGTGCCAGAACAACCAGTACGGCGAGATGACACCCGTCGAGCACAGCATGAAGATCGAGCAGATCGCGCAGCGCGCCAGCGGCTACGGCATGCCCGGCATTCGGGTGGACGGCAACGACCCGCTAGCCGTGCTGGCCGCACTCGACGATGCGGTGCAACGCGCGCGGCGCGGTGAGGGCCCGACGCTGCTCGAGTGCGTCACCTTCCGGTTCCGCGGCCATTATTTCGGCGACCCGCAGGCCTACATCCCGGCCGAACAGTTGGCGGCCGCCGCAGGCGGCCGACCCCCTGCCCACTTTCCGCAAGCGGCTGCTCGACGAAAACACCTGCACGGAGACTGAACTCGCGCAGATCGAAGCCGACGCCCAGGCAGCGGTCGAGGATGCGCTGGCGACTGTCCTCGCCTCGCCGCCGCCGGCACTCGAGGTTCTCGATCGCGACGTGTACGCAAACGCCGTCAACTGCCCCGCTTGAGACAGAGGTTGACCATGGACGAGCAAGTCATGAACATGCGCGAGGCCAGCAACCTCGCACTCGACCAGGCGCTCGCCGCGGACTCGCGGGTGTTCTTGCTCGGCGAGGACATCGCCGACCCGGGCGCCAGCGGGCCGACCAAGGGCCTTTCCACTAAGTACGGCGCCGATCGCGTGCTCGACACCCCGATCTCGGAGGCCGCGATCATCGGCGCCGCCGTGGGCGCAGCGATGGAAGGATTCCGTCCGGTCGCTGAGATCATGATCATGGACTTCATCGGCATCGCCGCCGACCAGCTCATCAACCACGCGGCCAAGCTGCGCTTCATGACCGCGGGTCGCACCACGGCGCCGATCACGGTGCGCACGCAGGTCTACGGCGGTATCGGCACGGGCGCCACGCACTCGCAGTCGCTCGAGGCGTGGTTCATGCACATCCCCGGACTGAAGGTGGTCATCCCGTCGACGCCTCGAGATGCCAAGGGACTCCTTGCGTCGGCCATCTTCGACGACGACCCGTGCCTGGTGCTGGAGACCATCCGGCTGCAGGCACAGCGTGGATCCGTTCCGGTCGACCCGGGCTTCCGCATCCCGCTCGGCCAGGCCGACGTCAAGCGAGCCGGAACTGATGTCACGCTCATCGCCTACGGGCGGGGCGTGGTCGAGTCGCTCGGCGCCGCTGCAGCTTCTCGCAGCAGGACGGGGTGAGCGCCGAGGTGCTCGACCTTCGGACCCTGGTGCCGCTCGACGTGCCCGCAATGCTCGAATCGGTCAGCCGCACACGTCGAGCCGTGGTCGTGCACGACGCCGTACGGTTCGCCGGCCCTGGAGCGGAGATCGCCGCGACGCTGCAGGAGGAGTTGTGGTCGACGTTGGCGGCGCCCGTTGCCCGCGTCGGCGCGCGCTTCGTCCCCAATCCCGCGGCTCCCGTGCTCGAGGCCGAAATCTATCCGAACGCGGCGCGGATCGCGGCCGCCGTGCGCAAGACCCTCGAACCGATCGGAGCTGCAAACCGTGCCTGATTTCGCCATCCGCATCCCGCGTGTCGGCGTCGCCGTGTCGGAGGCGACGTTGGTCGAGAAGCTCGTCGAGGACGGCCAGCAAGTGTCCGAGGGCGATCCGCTGTTCACCATCGGAACGGACAAGGTCGAAACGGAGGTGCCCGCCGGCGCGTCCGGCACCGTCTTCTGGACCGGCGAGGCGGACACCACCTACGACATCGCGGCCGAGATCGGCGTCATCCGTACGTCCGACTGACGAGATAGCGAGGGAGCGTCATGACGACACATTGAGCAACGACCGAGCGGCGGTGTCGGTCACGTGCCGTTCGCAGTCAGCAATCCGAACTTCATCCCGCGGGAGCGCTACTTCGACCGGGACTTCTTCGAGCTGGAGAAAGAGAAGCTGTGGCCGAAGGTGTGGCAGATGGCCTGTCGGCTGGAGGAGATTCCCGAGGCGGGCGACTTCGTCGAGTACGAGATCTGCGACCAGTCGATCCTGATCGTGCGCCAGGCCGACATGTCGGTCAAGGCGCTTGTACAACGCCTGCCGGCACCGCGCGACGGAGCTGTGCAAGGGCTCCGGGCGTCTGCCCGGACGGCCAGATCGTCTGCCCGTTCCACGGGTGGCGCTGGAACCTCGACGGGAGCAACTCGTTCGTCTACGCGGCCGACGGCTTCGCACCGAGAGACAATGCGGCCCGACGACATTCGCCTGCAGGAGTGCCGCAGTCGAGGTCTGGGCCGGCTGCGTGTGGATCAACATGGATCCACGACGCCCCGCCGTTGCTGGAGGCGCTGTCGTCGATCGCGCCGACGCTGGATGCCGTCGGCTTCGCCAACATGCGCGTGTACTGGTGGAAGGAGACCGATTCTCAACGCGAACTGGAAGGTCGCGCAGGAGGCGTTCCACGAGGGCTGGCACGTCATGGCCACGCATCCGCAGTTGACCATGGGCATGGGCGAGGACTGGCCGTTCGACAACGTCGAGTACACCGCGTTTCCCGGCGGGCACGCCCGGTTCCAGCGGGCGGTTCGCCACCGATCAGGGCGGCGTGGCACGGGGCCGCGGACCCAGGCCTTCCTCGCCCGCTCGCGAGCATTGTGGGAGGGCCAGGACGCGATGGTCCTCGAACGCGACTTGCGCGTATTCGAGGGGATGCTGAACAAGGTGCCTGACGGGCGAAGACTTCCCCACCAAGGCGATCGCCGCGCTATTCGACTACGCCGACGGCGCCGGCATCCCGATGTCGAACGACCCCGAGGGCATCAGCATGTGGGGCGGGCAGGCATTCGTCTTCCCGAACTTCTTCGTACTGCCTCAGTATGCGAACGCGCTGTGTTACCGGGTCCGCCCGTACAACGACGATCCGGAGTGGTGCCGTTTCGAGGTGTGGTCGCTCACCACGTACCCCGAGGTCTTTCGAACTCGGGCGCGCCCGCCTGAAAGGCCGCTACGCGCAGGACGACGTCGACAACTGGGGACTGATCCCGCGGCAGGATTTCAGCAACATCGAGCGTCAGCAGCGCGGCTTGCACTCCCGCAGCTTCCAGGCGATGCGCCTCGCGGAGGACCTTGAACCGGCCATCTCCAACATGCACCAGGAACTCGACCGCTATCTCGGCGCCTGAAGGGACTGCGCATGGCCGACTGGGACTACACCACCGATGTCGTCGTCGTCGGTTCGGGTGGCGGACTGTGCGGTGCCGTGACGGCCGCGGCAAATGGCCTGGAAGCACTCGTGATTGAGAAGGGCGCCATGGTCGGCGGGTCGACCGCCATGTCGGGCGGTGTGCTGTGGCTGCCGGACAACCCGCTCATGCAGGAGGAGGGCGTGCCCGACTCCCTCGAGGAGGGTTTGACCTACTTCGACAGCGTGGTCGGCGATATCGGCCCCGCATCCTCGCCCGCGCGCCGCCGCGCCTACATCGAAGAGGGCGCGAACATGGTGCACTTCCTGCGAGAGCGCGGGCTGAGCTTCGTCCGCTGCGAGGGCTACTCCGACTATTACGCCGGGGTGCGCGGCGTGCGCGGCGGCAAGGCGCGAGGACGCTCCATCGAACCGACCGTCATAGACACGCACGAACTCGGCCCGTGGTCGGCCAAGCTGATGCCGGGCATGTCCGTAGCACTCAAGATCGTGGTGATGACTGGCGAGGCGGCGACGCTGCAGCTGATCAAGCGCTCTCCCAGAGCGGTGCGCACCGCGCTGCGCGTCGCGCGCCGCACCGCCACGGGGCGGCTATGCGGGGAGCAGCGGGTCGCCAACGGCGCCGCCCTGGTCGCGCATACCCTGAAAGCCGCTCTGGCCGAGGAGGTTTCGGTCTGGACCGATACCGGATTGACCGAGCTGGTCATGGAGGACGGGCGGGTCACCGGTGTTACCGCGACACGCCACGCCCGGCCGGTGCGGATCCGCGCGCGGCACGCCGTCCTGCTTGCCTCCGGCGGCTTCGCCCGAAACCCGCAGATGCGCGCCACGTGGTCGAAGCAGCCCAATACCGGCGCGTGGACAAGCGCGAACCCGGGCGATACCGGCGAGGTGATCCAAGCCGCCATGGCGCACGGGGCGGCCGTCGACCTGATGGATGACGCGTGGTGGATCCCGTCCTCGGTCCAGCCGGATGGCCGACCGTCACCGCACAACCCCGAGCGCAGCAAGCCCGGCTCCATCATCGTTGACCGGGCCGGCAAGCGGTACTTCAATGAAGCCGTCGCCTACATGGAGGCCGGCCAGCGCATGTACGAGCGCGGCGCGGTCCCGAGCTATCTGGTCATGGACTCACGTTACTTCCGCCGCTACCTGTTCGGCTTCCGACCCAAGCCGCCGAAAGAGTGGCTGCGCAACGGCTACCTGAAGTCCGGTCAGACGCTGGAGGATCTCGCTCGTGCCTGCGGTATCGACGCGGCCGGGTTGACCGAGACAGTGCAGCGATTCAATGGATTTGCCCGTACCGGTGTCGATGAGGATTTTCACCGAGGCGAGGGCGCGCACGAACGCTACCAGGGCGACAGCACGCACGAACCCAACCCGTCGCTCGGCCCCCTCGACTCACCGCCTTACTACGCCGTCGAAATCTTTCCCGGCGACGTGGGAACCAGCGGCGGGTTGCTGTGCGACGCGTATGCGCGCGTGCTCAACACGGCCGGCGATCCGATACCGGGTTTGTATGCGGCCGGCAACTGCACGGCCTCGGTCATGGGCCGCAAGTATCCGGGCGCCGGCGCCAGCATCGGCGCGAGCTTCGTGTTCTCCTACATCGCGATGAAACATGCTGCGGCGCAATGTGTTCAGCCACCTACCCTCGCTACGGGAGAGATGACATGACGACGGGTCTCGGCGTCAGCGCGCATGAGGAAATCCGGGAGCTACTGACCCGCTACTGCCGCGGCGTCGACCGCATGGACGCCGAACTGATCGCCTCGGCTTACCACCCGGACGCGATCGACGAACATGGCTTCACCCAGTTCACCGGCGAGACGGTCGGCCCCGGCATCGTCGCCCTCATGCAGTCCGCGCGTTTCAGCATGCATCACATCACGAATCAGGCGATACAAGTGCACGACGACGATCACGCCGGCTGCGAGACGTACTACGTGGTGTGGCAGACGATTTCCGATGAGGGTGGTGAGCAGCTGTTGCATGTGCTCGGCCGCTACGTCGATCGCCTGGAGCGCCGCGGCGGCGAGTGGCGCATCGCGCATCGCCTGGTGATCGTCGAGATAGTGCGTCGGCTTCCGCTGGATGGCACCGAGTTCCTCGGCGCACGGCACGCCTGTCGTGACCGGACGGACCCGTCCTACGCCGTACTGACCCGTCCCTGACGAGAATCGCGCGGCAACCTGAAGTCACCACCGGTCACGGTGAAGGACGTCGTCAACCCGTCGGCGGGTGAGCGGTCCGAACGGGCGCGCCGGCCATCCCAGGGGCATGGTGACGGCGATGTCGCGATCGTCCGGGATGGCCAAGATATTCCGGACATCGGGCTCCGCGAAGCGATGTATGGTCGTGAAGGCTGTCCCTAGTCCGAGTGCGCGAGCGGCGACCACCATGTTCTGTGCCGCAGCGTAAACCGCGGAGTACATGAAGGACAGATCGGGCGCTTGCTCCGGATAGTTGTTCTGGCCGCACACGAAAATGAGTACCGGTACCTCGCCCAGACTTGCGAGCAGGTTCATGGCACCGGCTACCGTCCTACGCGCGGTGGGCTCCTCCACGGATTGCGCAACCTCTGCGGACGCCAGCGGTGCGAACAGGGCGCCTAGCCTGGCGCGCACACCGGCAGCTTGCACGACGACGAAGTCCCACGGCTGACAATTGTTGGCGCTCGACGCTCGCGTGCCTGCCCAGATGACCTTTTCGACAAGCGAATTGGGAACCGGTTCCGGCAGGAAGTAGCGCATGGCACGCGCTGTGCCCATGGCTTCGAGCGTCTCAACGGCGTCGGCACCGGTCGAGTTGCCGTCGTGCGACGTCACCGCGAACCATTCCGATCGCCTCGCCAGAAGGCAGCCAGCTGCGGCGACTGGTTCGCAATGGCGTCCATCGAGCCTGAGAGTTCCTGAAGCGTTTGGCGGCCATGAGATCGCGGCCTTGGTCCAAGATATGTTGCGGCGCAACCATATCACGGCCAGCTTTCGTGATCCGCACGGCCAGTCGTGCGCGTCGCGAATGCAGATTTCATGTCAGCAACCTTTGGCATCTGCTCGGGATCAGCAATATCGACACCTTCAAATCGCGCACTGTCACCACATGCCGCGGCCAGTTCCCCGCTACGCTGCCCATCGGGATCGGCGATGAGGACCTTCGCTCTGCCGCGACGAACCTCTGCAAGTTTGCGTGGCAAAGCCTTGACACCCCACCGGCGACAATGCCGCTCGTCCCGCGGCAACACGTCAACCGCGGCGCGTAGGTCCGTGCGAAAGGGCGGCGACCTAGAGGGCGTCAGTCTCGACGTTCCTCGATAAGAATCCAGCTAACGGCATGTCCGTCAATGCGATCGTATTGCGCCCAGGGAATCGGTCCGGTATCCCGGTACGGAGGCTGTACGCACGCCTCAGCGTGATGCTGCCCGCCTAAGTCGATGGGCTCGGGATTCGATATGGGGAATCAACCCAACGCGCCCCGCATCTCTAGTCGGCGCGCGCCACACTGGCCAAGCTTCAGTGCAAGCGCCGAGGATATTGACAAGGCCAGCAAGCCAATGGAACAGTACAACTGTATTTTCCTAACCAGGCAGTTCGCGGCGAGGTGAGGTGTGGTGCATGGCGGGCCGCGTGGCAGGCAAGGTCGCATCTATCACCGGTGCAGCACGCGGACAGGGCCGCAGCCACGCGGTGCGGTTGGCGCAAGAGGGCGCCGACATAATCGCGATCGATGCGTGCCGGCCGGTTGGCAGTGGCCCCGAGGTGCCCCCGCCCACGCCCGACGATCTGGCCGAGACAGCTGACCTCGTCAAGGGGCAAGACCGTCGGATCGTGACGACCGAGGTTGACGTGCGCGACTACGACGTGCTGAAAGCGGCCGTTGACAGCGGCGTCGAACAATTGGGCCGGGTTAACCCCATTCACCCCACGAATGTGAACACGCCGATGTTCATGAACGAGCGAGCCATGATGCTATTCCGCCCGGATGTGGAGAATCCCACTCTGGAGGACGTCGTTCCGGTCGCGCAGTTGATGCACGTACTACCCGTCGGCTGGGTGGAGCCGATCGACATCAGCAATGGTGTGCTCTTCCTGGCAACTGACGAAGCTCGCTACATCACCGGCGTGAACCTTCCCGTCGACGCCGGCAGCATGCTGAAGTAATGCGGTCCGCGAGGTGAGGCATCGCAACTGCAATGACCTTGTCCTGCCAAACAATTCACTTCCAGTAAAGGGGCGCCCGTGATCGATCTCGCGGCTACCGACTACTTCTCTGATCCAGCCGTCACTCAGGATCCGTACCAGTACTACGAATACCTGCGTAGCCAGGGCCCGGTGTTCCGCGAGCCACACCACGGCGTCGTGGCGGTCACCGGTTACCAGGAGACCGTTGCGGCCTTCAAAGACACCGAGGCCTTCTCGGCGGTCAACGCCATCGGCGGCCCTTTCCCGCCGCTGCCATTTGAGCCCGAGGGCGACGACATCAGCGCGCAGATCGAGGC
This sequence comes from uncultured Actinomycetota bacterium, assembly GCA_963850895.1. Lineage (GTDB taxonomy): Bacteria > Actinomycetota > Actinomycetes > Mycobacteriales > Mycobacteriaceae > Mycobacterium. The sequence goes on from CAWKNK010000030.1 coordinate 101,863, forward strand.
GCACCGCCACCTCTTCCCCATCAACGAGCACATGGTCGTCATGGACCCCCCTGCTCATGAGCGCGCGCGGTCGCTGCTGAGCAAGCTGTTGACCGCGCGACGGCTCAAGGAGAACGAGGACTATATGTGGCAGCTGGTCGACCGCCAGCTCGACGAGTTCATCGACCCTAACTCTTCGGAGGGACGCTGCGAGTTCCTGTCCGAGTACGCCAAGCCGTTCGCCACGTTGGCGATCACGGACCTTCTCGGCGTCCCCGAGGAGGACCGCGACGGGATTCGACAGGCCTTGGGCGCAGGGCAACCAAAAGGCGGAATCGGCTCCCTGGACGGGGAGCCGGTGGGGCTCAATCCGATGCAGTACCTCGACGACAAATTCAGCGCGTACATCGTCGACAGGCGAAACCACCCCCGCGACGACGTCCTCAGCAGCCTGGCCGCCGCGAAATATCCCGATGGCTCCACACCCGAGCTGCTCGAGATCGTTCGCCCGGCCACCTTCCTGTTCGCGGCGGGTCAGGAGACCGTCACCAAACTCCTCAGCGCCGCAGTGCAAACCCTAGGTGATCGACCCGAGTATCAGCAGAAGCTGCGCGACCACCGCGAGCTCATCCCGTCGTTCATCGAGGAAGCGCTACGCACACAGAGCCCGACGAAGGTCGACTTCCGACTTGCCCGCAAGACCACCACCCTGGGCGGTGTGCGCATCCAGGCCGGCACGGTGGTGATGCTGTGCATCGCCGCGGCCAACCGCGACCCCCGCAAATTCGAAGATCCGCACGAATTCCAGCTCGACCGCAAGAATGTCCGCGAACACATCGCATTCGGCCGCGGCATCCACAGCTGCGCGGGCGCACCGCTGGCCCGGGTCGAGGGACAAGTCACCGTAAGTCGGCTTCTCGACCGTACGCGTGACATAACCATTGACGAGACCAAGCACGGACCGGCTGAGGAACGCAAGTACGCCTACGAGCCGACGTTCCTGATGCGCGGACTCACCGAACTGCACGTTGGGTTCACTCCCGTTGCGGCGGCCAACGGCAACTGAGCAGATGCACCCCACGGCAACGCGCAGAAATTACAACGGATTGGAGCCACAGCGATGACGGACACCGTCGCCGGCCGCTATGCAGGCGCACGCATCCCTCGCGTGGAGGATGCCCGACTACTCACCGGGCACGGCACGTTTGTTGACGACATCACCCGGCCCGGCATGTTGCATGCGTGCTTTGTGCGCAGTCCGTTTGCCCGCGCTCGCATCAACGGCATCGACGCCTCGGCGGCACTGGCCCTGCCAGGTGTGCATGCGGTGTTCACCGCCGCCGATCTGAATCAGGGCGTCAAGGAGGCCTGGCACGCGGTCGTCGGCAAGGATGTTCCCGACACGCCGCGGCCGCCGCTGGCCGAGGGTGAGGCGAAGTTCGTCGGCGACCCGGTCGCGCTCGTCGTGGCCGACAGCCGGTATATCGCCGAGGACGCGCTCGAACTGGTCGACGTCGACTACGAGCCGCTGCCCGCGATCGCCGACTTCACCAGGGCGGTGGGCTCCGATGTCGTTGTCCACCAGGCTTATCCCGACAACGTCGCTGGCGGACTGGCCGGGGCGCCGCCGGACGAAGAAGTTTTCGCCACGTCGGCCTACGTTGTTGAAACCGATGTCTACCAGCAGATCTACGCGCCGGTGCCGATCGAAACGCGCGGCTTGGTCGTCGAGTGGGAGGCCGCGTCCGGAGAACTCACCCTCTGGGCGTCCACCCAGATCCCCCACGAACTGCGGGCGTTCTGCGCACGGTTGCTGGGCATCCCGGCGCAGCGCGTCCGGGTCATCATGCGCGACAGCGGCGGGGGTTTCGGCCAGAAAGTGGTCCCGATGCGCGAAGACATGTGCATCATGCTGGCCGCGCGCAAAGTGCCCGCTGCGCTGAAGTGGATCGAGGATCGCCGGGAGAACCTGATGTCGGCCGGGCAAGCTCGCCACGTCGACGGCAAGGCCAGGATGGCGTTCGACGACGACGGCACCATCCTGGCAGCCGACATCGACTTCGTCCAGGACATCGGGGCCTACCCGACCCCCTATCCGGTGCTGACCACCGCCGCCATCGGCATGTTCTTCCCGGGCCCGTACCGGATACCCAAAGCCAGCTTCAACTACAAGACGGTGTTTTCGAACACGGCCGGGCTGGCCGCCTATCGCGGTCCCTGGCAATACGAAACCCTCACGCGCGAAATCCTGCTGGACATCGCGGCGCGCAAGATGGGAATGGACCCCGTCGAGCTACGGCGTCGCAACATCCTGCGCGGCGACGAGATGCCCTACTTCAGCCCCACCGGCATGCCCTATGACCATGTCGCACCGGCGGACACCTTTGAACAGGCGGTGAAGATCCTCGATTACGAGGGCTTCCGCACGGAGCAGGCCGAGGCCCTGGCACAAGGACGCTACCTCGGCGTCGGGTTCTCGACATATATCGAGCCGACCGCCGGCGCGACCGGCAACCTGGCCACCGAGGGGGCGACGATCCGCATCGAGTCGACCGGAAAGATCAACGTCTACGTCAACGGCGGGTCGACCGGGAACAGCATCGAGACGACGGTCGTGCAGCTGACCGCCGATGCGCTCGGCGCCGACATCAACGATGTCGCCACCATCCAGGGCGACACCGCGGTAACGCCGTACGGCGCCGGCGCCCAGGGCAGCCGCAGCGGCCCGATGACGGCCGGTGCCGTCAACGAGGCGGCCACGATGCTCCGCAAACAGATCGTGGCGATCGCGGCTCACTACCTCGGCGCCGAGGAATCGCAGATCGAGCTCGCCGGTTCGCACGCGAGCGTGCGCGACGATTCGTCGAAGGATTCGTCGAAGAGCGTGAGCTTCGCCGACCTTGCCTACCGCGCATATTACGAACCGCAGCAGTTGCCGGCAGGGATGTCGGCATCGCTGGAGGCCACCGCGCGCTACACCTCCCAGGCGCCATTCACCTGGGCCAACGCAACCCATACCTGCACGTGCGAAGTGGACGTCAAAACCGGTCACGTCACGTTGACGCGCTACATCGTCAGCGAGGACGTCGGCCCGATGATCAACCCCAACGTGGTCGAAGGCCAGATCGCAGGCGGCACCGTCCAGGGCATCGGCGGGGCGTTGCTGGAGAACTTCGTCTACGACGACGACGGCAACCCGCTGTCGTCCACGTTCGTCGACTACCTGCTGCCAACAGCTACCGAAGTCCCGTCGATCGAGTTCGGGCACATCGAGATTCCCGGCCCGGGAGTGGGCGGCTACAAGGGCGTCGGCGAAGGCGGCGCGATCGGCTCGACGCCCGCAGTGATCAACGCGATCAACGATGCGCTGGCGCCGCTCGGCGTGACGGTGACCCGGTTGCCCGCCAGCCCCGCTGCCATAGTCGACCTGATCGAACAAGCCGCGACGTAAGGACCAGTAGTGGAGTTTGTCAACGAGTTTCGCGTACCGGTGTCGATCGACCAGGCCTGGGAGGTGCTCACCGACGTCGAGCGGGTGGTGCCGTGCATTCCGGGCACACAACTGCTTTCCGTCGACGGCGACCAGTTCACCGGCACGGTCAAAGTCAAGGTCGGGCCGATCACCATGCAGTACAAGGGCAATGCGTCGTTCCAGGACAAGGATGCATCCGCGCACCGCGCAGTGATCAAGGCCGACGGCAAGGAGACCCGCGGCCAGGGCAACGCCTCGGCGATGGTGACAGCCGAGCTGAAGGACGAGGGCGACGACACGTCTTGCGTGCTCACCACCGACCTCACGATCTCCGGCAAGGCGGCGCAGTTCGGACGCGGAGTGCTCTCGGACGTGGCTACCAAGCTCATCGGGCAGTTCGCCGAACGCCTCGAGGCCGACTTGCTCGCGGGTTCGACAACCGTGTCCCCTACCGCCGAAGCGCCGCAGGCGCCGACCGCTGCCCCGCGCACCGACGAGGCCGCATCCGTCGACCTTCTGAGCGTGGTCGCGATTTCGGTGGCCAAGCGAGTGCTGCCCGTAGTCGGCGCTGTGGCCGTCGGAGTCGCGATCGGATACTTGTTGGGCCGCCGCCGGTGAAAGCCGCCGCGTTCGACTATCACCGGCCCGACAGCGTGGCGGGGGCCGCACAGATGCTCGCCGAATTCGGCGAAGGCGCAAAGATTCTGGCCGGCGGACAAAGCCTGGTTCCGATGCTCGCGATGCGACTGGCATTCTTCGATCACCTGGTCGACATCACGCGACTGGCCGATCTGAAAGGCATCGAGCACCGTGACGGCACGGTGTGGATCGGCGCGGCAACCACCGACGCCACCGTCGGCGCCGACGCGCAGATCAGTGCCGCAGTGCCGCTGCTCGCCCGGGTGACCCCGTTCGTCGGTCACTTCCAGATCCGCAGCCGCGGCACGCTCGGCGGGTCGATCGCGCACGCCGACCCCGCGGGGGAATACCCCGCGGTCGCGCTCGCGCTGGACGCGGACGTCGAAACCGTCTCCCCACGCGGACGCCGGGCGATACCGGCCGCCGAGTTCTTCACGGGCTTGTGGGAGACGGCTCTTGAACCCGACGAGGTGCTCACCGGAGTCCGGTTTCCGGTGTGGGCGGGCCGTTGCGGGTTTGCCGTGCAGGAGTTCGCCCGTCGCCACGGTGATTTCGCGATAGCGGGCGTGGTTATGGCCGTCGAGCTCGACGGCGACGACCGGGTTTCCCGCTGCGGCATCGGCCTGCTGGGACTGGGGTCCACCCCCCGACGTGCGTCGGCGGCCGAAGCGGCGATCGTCGGCCGCGCGGTCAGCGACATCACGCCCGAAGAGCTCGGCGAACTCGCCATGACCGGACTCGACGACATCCCCACCGACCTGCAAGGCTCGGCCTCGTACCGCACCCGCGTCGGCGCTGAGATGGTGGCGCGGGCCTGGACGGAAGCGACCGAAGAAGCCACCATGGAGGCGATCAATGCATGAGCGGCCGGTCCGAATTAGAGTCAACGGGCACGACACCGAGGCCAGCGTCGAGCCGCGGATGACGCTGGCCGATTTTCTCCGCGAGCGCTGCGGTCTGACCGGGACCCACCTGGGCTGCGAGCACGGCGCGTGCGGTGCCTGCACAGTGCTTCTCGACGGCGCCGCGGTCCGCTCCTGCCTGATCTTCGCGGTGCAAGCCGAGGGTAAGGAGGTGACGACGGTCGAAGGCGTCGCGTCCGCCGACGGTGAGCTGTCGGCGGTACAGGCGGCGCTACGGGAGTGTCACGGACTGCAATGCGGTTTCTGCACACCGGGTTTCGTCATGTCGATCACCGCGCTGCTGACGGCGAATCCACAGCCCAGCGACGAGGAGATACGCGAGGGCCTGTCCGGCAACTTCTGCCGCTGCACGGGCTACCAGGGCATCATCAACGCGGTACACCGCGCCTCTGAAACTAATTCAGAAACTACTTCAGGCAGCAGCCCGCGTCGATCGGTAACGTCACCCCGGTGATGTAGCGGGCCTCGTCGGAAGCCAAGAACAGCACCGCGTTGGTGATGTCCTCCGCCTCCACCCAGCCGATCGGCAGCATATGCATCATCTGTGCGACCACGGCCATGTCGTCGGGGCCTGGATTCTCCAGATCGGGCCGGTACAGCCTCATCGTCACGTCGTTCATGAACATCGGGGTGTTGACGTTGGTCGGGTGCACCGAGTTGACGCGGATGTTGTGCTGCCCCAACTCAACCGCGAAAGCTCGCATGAGACCGACGACACCGTGCTTGGAGACCGTGTATTGCCCCGTGTGTGGGTATGCCTTCAACCCTCCGACCGAGCTGGTCAGGATGATCGATCCGCCGCGGCCGCCCGCCAGAATATGCGGCACACCGGCTTTGACGGTCTTCCACACACCGCCGAGATTGATGTCGATCGTGTCCGTCCAACCACGCTCGCTTTCCTGGTCGAGCGTCACCCCGCCGATGCCGATCCCGGCGTTCGCCACGATGATGTCCAGCCGGCCCAGTTGCTCCACGCCGGCGTCCACCGCGGATTTCAGCGCGTCATAGTCGCGTACGTCGACTTCGGCCGTGTAGATGCGGCGGTTGTGGCCCTTGACCAGATCGGCGGTTTCGGCGAGGTCTTCCGGTGTGGACATCGAATAGTTCACGTTGGGGACCTGCCGGCAAATATCGACTCCGATGATGTCGGCGCCTTCCTGCGCCATCCGCACGGCATGGCTGCGGCCCTGGCCGCGTGCCGCACCGGTGATGAACGCAACCTTGCCCTCAAGTCGGGCAGCCATCGGAACCTCATTTCGACGAAAGTGATGAACGTTGGGCACTCGCCGAGAACTCTGTCACCGAACGGCGTTATGTGTCAACGTACGGTCGTATTGTTGGCGTACGATCGTATTGACCGTGGTCCTGTACCGTGCTATTCAAATCGACAGGATCCTTGCCCACCGCGGTGAGACCAGGAATCCAGAGGGATCCAGGAGGCAAGCAACCCATGACCAACTTCGACTCCGTCGACTATTTCACCGATCAATCGCTGGTGCTTGATCCCCACCCCTACTTCGACTACCTGCGCAGTCGACACCCGGTGGGTTGCCCGATCAATCATGACGTGCTTGCGGTCACCGGATGGGAGGCCGCCAACGCGGTCTACAAGGACGTCGACTCCTACTCCTCCTGCATCGCGGTCGGCGGCCCTTTCACCCCATTGCCGTTTGTGCCCGAGGGCGATGACATCACCGAACAGCTCAAGCAGCACCGGACCGCAATCCCCATGTATGAACACATGGTCACCATGGATCCGCCGGACCATACCGATGCCCGCTCGCTGCTGAGCCGGTTGCTGACCCCGAAACGCCTGAAGGAGAATGAGGACTTCATGTGGCGACTGGCCGACCGCCACCTCGACGAGTTCGTCGGCGACGGGCAGTGCGAGTTTCTCGGCGCGTACGCCAGGCCCTTCTCGCTTCTGGTCATCGCCGACCTGCTGGGTATACCCGAGGAAGACCACGACGAGTTCCGTGCGGCCTTCGGGACGTCGGCCTCCGGCGTCGGGGCGCTCGACCATGAGCCGATCACCACCGACCCGCTGGCATGGGCCGATGAAAAGATCACCTCGTACCTCGACGACCGCCGACGTGCACCGCGCGACGACGTGCTGACCGCGTTGGCCACGGCGAAGTACCCCGACGGGTCCACGCCCAGGCTCCTCGAAGTGGTCCGTACCGCTACCTTTTTGTTCGGCGCCGGGCAGGAGACCACGGCCAAGCTGCTCGGCGTCGCACTGCGGGTGTTCGGCGAGCGACCCGACATTCAGCAACGCCTCCGCGAGGACCGCAGCCTGATCCCGGTATTCATCGAGGAATGTCTGCGCATCGAGAGCCCGGTCAAGAGCCTCTTTCGCATGGTTCGCAAGTCGACCAGGTTGGGCGATATCGATGTGCCCGCCGGCACGACCGTGATGGTGAGCCCCGGTGCGGCCAACCGGGATCCGCAGCGGTTCGAGGAACCGCACGAGTTCCGGCTCGACCGCAAGAACGTGCGCGAACACATCGCGTTCAGTCGTGGCGTTCACTCCTGCCCGGGCGCGCCACTGGCACGGGTGGAGGGCCGCGTCTCGATCGAGCGCATTCTGGACCGGATGGCCGACATCATGATCGACGAGGACAAGCACGGGCCCGCCGGCCAGCGCAGCTACAACTACGAGCCGACGTTCATCCTGCGCGGGCTCACCGATCTGCACATCAAGTTCAGGCCCGTGGGGTAACGAGTCAACGACAGCCGGCGGCATGCGGTCAAAGAGATTCGAATGGTGAGGAATGGCGTTGTGACCGGAGGCGCGTCCGGTATCGGCCAGGCGGTAGCCGCACGACTGCGCAAGGACGGCTTGGCGGTGGCCACCATCGACCTGAAACCCGCAGTGAGCGACGACGCCGCGTTCGCCGCCGACGTGACCGACGGGGCTCAGGTCGATGACGCGCTTGCGAAGATTCGTCGTCAGTTCGGGCCGGTGACGGTCTTGGTCAACGCCGCCGGTATCGATCACTTTGGACCGTTCACCGACGTCTCGTTCGGAGATTGGCAGCGCGTGATCGACGTCAACCTCAACGGAGTGTTCCACTGCATCCAGGCGGTGCTGCCGGACATGATCGACGCCGGCTGGGGCCGCATCGTCAACATATCGTCATCAAGCACCCATTCCGGCGCGCCGCGCATGTCGGCCTATGTGGCGGCCAAATCGGCCGTCAACGGGCTCACCAAGTCGCTGGCCCTGGAATACGGACCGTGCGGTATCACGGTCAACGCGGTGCCGCCCGGTTTCGTCGACACGCCGATGCTGCGGAACGCCGCTGGAAAGGGCCATTTCAGCATCCAGGCGAACGTCGATGCGACGCCGGTGCGCCGCATCGGTCAGCCCGAGGACATCGCCGCCACATGCGCGTTCCTGATTTCCGAAGAGGCCGGATACGTCACCGGCCAGATCTGGGGCGTGAACGGCGGCCGAAACACCTGACGAGCCAATCCCTTTAGCAAGTGCGGTCCGGGGAAGCGACGTCCCTTGATCGTCAGTTCATGCCCGAGCAGAGTTCTCGATGATGATCTCGCACGCCGTTTCGTAGAACGCGCTGATGAGTGGGGAGGAGGAAAGCTGGAAGGGGCAGATCATGTGCACGTCCAGCGGCTCCGGTGTCCACTCGGGCAGGACGGGCACGATGCTGCCTTCGCGTAGCTCGGCGGTGCAGATGATCTGGGTGGGCATGGCGCCGATTCCGAGCCCTTGCAGGATGTACTGCTTGCACACCTGGAAGTTGTTGGCGCGCGCCCGAACCTGGGGCGCCAGCTCATACCGCCGCTTGTGCCTTGCCAGTGTGAGCTTACGCGTGCCACAGAATCCAAAGTCGATGAAAGGCAGGCTGTTCAACTGCGCCGGATCCGTGAGTGGCATGAGTGGCGCCAGGTGTTTGCTCAGGAAGTCGGCCGACGCGCACAGAAATAGTTCGAGGCTGAAGACGTGTCGCGCGATCAACGTCGAATCCTGCAGGGGAGCGGTCCCGAACACGACGTCAAAGCCATCCTTGATCGGGTCAACCAAGTTGTCGACCAGCTGAATGTCCAACCGCGAGTGGGGATAGCGCTGCAGGAACGTCGCGCCCACCCTGGACGCGTAGTCAATTCCGATGAACACGGGTATCGCGACCCGCAGCTCGCCGCGCGGTTCGTGCTGGCTGCCTTCGATCAGGGCCCGAACGCCGTTGGCCTCGGCCAGGATGTTCACGGCGTAGCCGTAAACCTTCTCACCAAGGTCTGTGACGGTCAGCTGATGCGTATTTTTGCGCAGCAACTTGATGCCGAGATCGGATTCGAGCTTCGTCAGCTTGCGGCTGACGGTGGATTTGGGCATTCCGAGCAATGCCGCCGCTTTGGAAAGGCTGCGGGTCTCCACAACCTTGCCGAATATCAGCAGGGCATCGAGGTCGAAAGGCAGGTTCTGTTCCATGGCACTGTTCCAAATATGCAACAGAGTGTTGTGCTTTTGGCACTGTTTGACCATTTCGGCAACTGTTACCGTCGGCCCAGATGCAGTCGAGGCTGATGCGGAGGAGGGCCCTCATGAGTCAAAACACCCTGGTTAGCAAGCCCGCAAGCGGGCATTGGACCGATGCGTACCCGGACCTCGGCCGCGGCCCGGTGTCGCTTGAGGACTGCGTCTCGCCAGAGTTCTACGAGAAGGAGCGCGAGCACGTCTTCAAGAAAACCTGGCTCTACGTGGGCCGCGTCGAGCGGGTGCCGAAGTCCGGCAGCTACTTCACCCGTGAGCTGAAATTCCTGAACACCTCGATCATCGTCGTACACGGCAAGGACGACGTGATCCGCGCCTTTCACAACATCTGCCCGCACCGAGGCAACAAGATGCTGTGGCAGGACGATCCGTTCCAGGAAGTGCAGGGCCGCGCGCCGCTGCTGTACTGCCGCTTCCACGGCTGGCGCTATAACTTGGACGGCTCGCTGCATTCACCCACCCGCAAGGATCTGCTGCTCGACTTCGACGCCGGCAGCTGCCGCGTGCCGGCAATTCAATGCGATGTGTGGGAAGGCTTCATCTTCATCAACCTCAATCCCCACAACACCGAGCCGCTGCGCTCCTTCCTCGGCGAGCTCGCCCACGGCATCGAGGGGTACCGCTTCGGCGGGCCTCATCAAGTCTATGAGTTCAAGGCCGAGCTGCAATGTAACTGGAAGATCTTCGTCGACAGCTTCGCGGAGAGCTACCACGGCCCGTATCTGCATGCCTCCTCGTTCGGGAACCTCACCGCGGAGGCCAAGGAAGCGCTCGACAAGCCGAATCCCTTCACCGATGCGCTGGCCTACCAGCTCAAGGGCCCGCATCGGATGTTCTCCTTCGCCGGAGAGCCTTCGCGCAAGACGCCGTATTCCAAGCCCATCGAATGCGTGATGGAGGCGAGCGCTGCCGGCCCCTGGAACAAGCGCACCGATCGCGGGCCCATGCCGCCGGGACTCAACCCCACGCGCGCCGAGAAATACGGCTTCGACTCGTTTCAGTTCTTTCCCAACTTCGTGCTGATTTTCGGTGCATCCGGTTTCACCACGCACACGCATTGGCCCACAGGACCGCATTCGCACATCTTCGAGGTCGAGATGTTCTATCAGCCCCCGACCACGCACAAGGAACGGCTGGGTCAAGAACTGACCGTCACGTTCCTCAACGACGTCATCCTGGAAGATGCAAGCCCGTGCGAAGGCGTGCAGGCGATGCTCAACAGCGGCGCATTGACCCAGTTTCATATGAACGACGAGGAGATTCTGCTGCGTCATCTGCACAAGGTGGTGGCCGACTACGTCGAGGCCGGCGAGAACGCGAAGGTGCTGCGATGAATACCGTTCTGCCGCCTGAGTTCTCGCAGCTCGAGCATCTGGTGCCCGAATGGGCCATCGAGGACGGACACCAGCGCTATGTGAAGCGCGTAAACAGTTCGATGGAAGAGATTCAGGCATTCTACGACGAGGTTTTTCCGCACGCGCAGGACGCGGTCGCCTACATCGACAAGTTCGACTACGGCGAACCGCTGCCCGAGGATGTCGCGAATCTTAGGAACCTGCTTTACTCGCTGATCACCGTCTCGTTGGCGGTGGAGCTGTGGCAGCAGCCGCGGGTGAAGCATTCGGCGAACACGATTCTGACGAGGGCAAGTTGACGATGGGACTTACTTCTGCGCAACTGGACGTCGTCGACGTCGCACCGAGGATCGGCAGCGAGATCAGAACGGACCTCGACACCTTGCTGAGTGGCCGGGAAGGCCCGAGAATTCGTGAAATCCTCGAGCAGCGGGGAGTGGTCTTCTTCCGCGGATTGGACATCGATGACGAGCAGCAGGTCGCCATTGCCAAGACTCTCGGCGCCATCGTGCAGAACGAGGGCGTGGAGGGCATTTACAAGATCTCGCTCGACAAGAACGTGAATCAGCGCGCCGATTACTTGAAGGGCTCGCTGTTCTGGCATTTCGACGGTTCGCTGCAGCCGTACCCCAATCTCGCGACCCTGCTGCGAGCGGTGCAGCTATCAGAGACCGGTGGTCAGACCGAGTTCTGCAACACCTACGCGGCATACGACGACCTGCCGCAATCCGACAAAGACGCCGTCGCGGAGCTTCGCGTCGTCCACAGCGCTGAGCGGTCTCAGTACTATGTGAGGCCGGAGATGAGCTATGAGGAGCTCACCTTCTGGCAGAAGTCGCCGACGAAGGCTTGTCCGATCGTGTGGACACACCAATCCGGCCGCAAATCCCTGCTTCTCGGCGCTACGGCGGACTACGTGATCGGATTGCCGGTCGAGGAAAGCCGCGCCTTGCTTACCCGCCTTCGGGACTGGGCTACACAGCCGCAGTACGTCTATCGCCACGAGTGGCAACTCGGAGATCTGCTCATCTGGGACAACACCGGCACCATGCACCGCGCATTGCCATATGCCGTTGACAGCGGCCGCCTCATGCATCGCACGATCCTGGCGGGCGAAGAGCCGCTGCAGTGAAACTGGGCATCGCCACGCCGGTCGTCACCAACGTCGCCGGTGCCGCATTGACGTGGGAGAAGACCGCCTCGATCGAGGACATCGGCCGCGTCGCCGAAGCGGCGGATCGGCTCGGCTACCATCATCTGACCTGCAGCGAGCACATCGGCATCCCGTCCGCTGAGGCTGGGCGGCGCGGCAGCAGGTACTGGGATCCCCTCGCCACGTTCGGCTACCTATCGGCCCGCACCAAACAGATCCGCCTCGCCACGATGACCCTTGTGCTCGGATATCACCATCCGCTTGCGATCGTAAAGCGTTACGGCACTTTGGATCACGTCAGCGGCGGGCGGGTGATCCTTGGTGTCGGAGTCGGATCGCTCAAGGAGGAGTTCGATCTTCTCGGCGCACCATTCGAGGACCGGGGCGCCCGTGGCGACGACGCGCTCCACGCGCTGCGGGCAGCGCTGGCGAGTAACGAGCCGGCTTATGACGGTGAGTTCTACTCTTTTGGCGGGCTGACAGTTGATCCCTGCGCGCTGCAGCCGCATATGCCGATCTGGATCGGTGGCCGTACCAGACGTTCTTTGCGACGGGCGCTCACCCTGGCTGAGGGCTGGTGTCCGTTCAATGTATCGATTGCCACCGCGGCCGAGTGGCTGCGAACGCGCGACCTGCCTGTGGGTTTCGAGGTGGTCCTGCCGGCGGACCAGCCGCTCGATCCGGTGGGGGCGCCGGAGGCGACGAAGGAAACGCTGCGCACGATGGCCGCAGCCGGCACGACGATAGTGTCCGCCAGGTTCATCCATCACTCGCTTGAGCACTACCTCGAGCAGATCCATGCGCTCGCTGAACTGCATGGCGAAGGCGCCGACGAAGGGCGAACATGACCGAAGAGATCAGCCACAACGACGGCGTGGGCCGCCCACTTCTGGCGCCCGTCGGCGCCGGTGAATGGGGCGATGACGAGTATGCCGCCGTCGGTGCGCTTTTTGGCATACCGGGTGAGGGCGTGCCCCGCGCCGGCTCGGGGCACGCCCGAGACCCGCTGAACTTCGACGTCCTCGGCGTGCTGGCACGCCATCCCAAGATGGCTCGGGTTTTCTTGAGTTACAACGGTTTTCTCTTGCAGCGCGGAGAGTTACCCCTACGCCTGCGGGAATTGGCAGTGCTTCGCCTCGCTCATGCGCGACGCTCTGCGTTCTTCTGGGGCGAGCATGCCCGACTGGCCATGGCCGGTGGCATGACCGAAGAGGACATCACGCGCCTTGCCCGCGGCAACAACGAGTTTGACGGCGTCGATCGGCTGGTCCTGGAGGCGACCGACGAAATGCTCGCCGATGGACGAGCCCGGCCCGCGACGTGGCAACGGCTCGTCGAGCAGCTCGGCACGCACCAGGCGATGGAGCTCATCTTCGCCGTCGGCACGTACTCGATGCTGTCGATGGCTTGCGACACTTGGGCTCTCGCGCCTCCGCCGGGCAGCGCGACATTACCCGACCCGATCAAACGCTAGGCCGTAGGCCCTCCGCACGGTACCCGTGAGTTACTGGGCCAGGGTCGAGAGCGTATTCGCCTCTTTCAGCTTGCGCGTCAACTCGATATCGGCCCACATCGACGCCTCCGCCTCGGCCTGGTCGAGCACGACCGAGGCGACGTTGCCGGGCATGATCCGTGTTACGCCGGCATCGATGTAACGCTGAAGTTCGGCCGCGACGGTGTCGGGGGTACCGATGATGAACGCCTTTTCGACCATCTCACGCGACACCTTGCTCAGCACATCATCGACCTCCGCGGCTGACATGTTGTGCGCCAGAAGCCGTATCGCATAGTGCCAGTCGTCGGGGAAGGGTGGCTCGAAGCCTTCCTTCCGCCAGTCCCGCATGTTCAGCCGCCCCCAGATCGCGGCGATGAACCGGGTCAGCGGGTTGTCCAACACTCGGTCGATCACCGACTCGTCGGTGTGCATCACGATCATAAGAATGGGGCCGAAACCAAAATCCTTCGGATCGCGGCCCTTGGCGCGCAACTGCTCCCTCATCGCTTCGGCGTTTCGGGCCGTCTGCTCGGGAGAGGACCACACCCCCGGGGTCACCGTAGTGAGCCCATTCGCATAGGACGTGGTGAGATCCAGAAGTTTCGGTCCGCCGCCCATGGTCCAGATGTCCGGCCGGTAGTTCTTCGCACCGCCGAGCCATGCCGTGTCGAACTTCCAATGGTTGCCCTCGAAGTCGAACGGCTCGTTGGCGTCCCACATCTGGTGGTACAGCCGCAGGTGATCCTCCAGCCGGGCGAGTCCCTCAGAGCGCTTCCAGCCGAACGGCTTGCACTGCTTGACCTCGCCGGCGCCCAGCATCAGGACGAAGCGGCCCTCGGTCAGGTCGGCCAAGGTGAGCGCCGATCGCATCAGCTCCCCCGGCCCATACCGCACCGCATCCGAGCTCACCATAATTCCCAGGCCTGGAGCATGTGCGGCGATGTAGCCGGATACCGCGAACGGGTCGGTAAAGGAATCGCTGTCAGGCAACATCGCTGCGGCCGGGGCGTTCTTCGCGTTCCACAGCGACGGCGGCCACCATGACAGCATCTGGTCGGACAGGTAGAGGAAATCCACCGCGCCGGAGGCCTCCAGCTGTTTCGCTTGAGCGGCAACGAAATCACGTGGCATGTAACGGTAGGTCAGGAAGGAAGCACACGTTGAAAACTCACCCGATGACTTCGCCGTAGTGTTACTCATGAGCCGATCCTCTCCACTTGCTTGAGGGCTCAAGCCTCACCGAATCCGGAAATAATCACCGCGTTGCAGTCTGCGGCGGCGTGACGAAGCTTGGCGGCCTTCTGGTACGTCTCGGATTCGTACCAGGCGCGCGCCGCATCCACCGAGTCGAACTCCAAGACGACGGTCTGATGGCCGTGCCAGTCGCCTTCGATGACCTGGGGTGCGGTGTCCACCGACAGAATCTTGCAGCCGCCCTGGTTCATCGCCGGCGAGGCCGCTCGCGCGTAGGCCTTCATCCCCTCCGGATCCTTGATGGCCTCGGTGAGAATCACGTAACCCTTTGACATTCAATCTCCTTCGCTGATCGCCTGCTCGGGGCAGCATTTGACTGCTTCACGCGCCACGTCCTCCTGCGCGGCAGGAACCTCGGGCGCGACGACCTCGGCGTAGCCATCGTCGTTGATAGCGAAAACATCCGGGCAGACCGTCGTGCAGATGCCGTGACCACGACAGCGTTCGTCGTCAACGAAGACCTTCATCGAGTGACACCGAGGACTGGACTGAATTCCACGTGCAGCTCGGTGAGTCCGCGCAAGATGTACGTCGGGATGTACGTGTACCGGCGGTCATTGGCGGGTCCGTGCTCGCTCTCCGAGATACAGATGGCAGACGTCCGGTCAAGGAGGCGCTCCAGGCCGACGCGGGTTTCCGCTCGGGCATGCGGCGCGCCGGGACAGCTGTGGATGCCCCGGCCGAACGCCAGGTGCTGGCGGGCATTGGTCCGTGCGGGATCGAAGGTGTCCGGGTCCTCGAAGCGGCGCGGGTCCCGGTTCGCGGCACCGTTCAGCACCATCACCGTGGTGCCGGCTGATAGCTCCGTATCGCCGACCGTGACCGGGAAGCGCGACAGCCGGAAGTCTCCCTTGACCGGGCTGTCGATGCGCAATGCCTCTTCGATGAAGTTGGGTATGAGGCTGCGGTCCTTGCGCAACGCGGTTTGAATGTCCGGACGCTCGGCAAGCACCTTCACCGCGGTGCCCAGGAGACGCACGGTGGTCTCCTGGCCGGCCGAGAACACGTTCGTCGCAACCCGCACGACGTCACCGACGTCGGGCGTGGATCCATCCGGGAACGTCGCGGTCGCCAAGCCGGTCAACACGTCGCCGCGTGGCTCACGCCTGCGGTCTTCGACGTACTCTTCGAAAACCTCGTAGAGGTATTGCAGGGGGGTATGCGGCAACGTCTCGTCGGTTCTGCCGATGGCGCCGCCATGGGTGCCACGCTCCAGCCGTTCGATGAGTTCTTCGCGGTCCTCCGGTGGCACGCCGAGCAGGTCGGCGATGACGCGCAGCGTGAACGGTCCCGCGAACCCATTGATGAACTCGCCCTTTCCGGCGGCCAGGAAGTCGTCGAGCAATCGATCGGCGATCTGCCACATCGCGTCCTCGTTCTCTTTGAGGCGCTTGGGAGTGATCAGCCGCATCAGCAACGCACGATGATTCGTGTGCGTCGGGGGGTCGAGCGTCGGCAGTTGGTCACTGAACGGGATCTCGTCGCGATGCTTTTCGATCAACGCCGTGACGTCGTCGTCCTCCAACGGAACCGGAAAGCCGGGGAACGGGCCGGTCACCGAGACGCACGACGAGAACGCCTGCGCGTCGTTGTATCTGTCGACGGCTTCCTGCCATCCGGTCACCATGGTCACACCTGGTGCTCTTCGCGAAGGACAGGGCACTTGGTGCGGAGCGCCTCGAAATACGGATACGGGTCCTCGATGAGTTTGTCCAGGTCGCGAAAGAAGTCCATGAAGGTCAGGTCCGACACCGTGCAACGCCCCTTCGACGGTCCGCCAGTCCGGGAAGACGCCTGACTAGCGATGAATGCCACCGATACGATCGTATTGAGTAGTATTGCATTCCCGAAACACAAACGCCACCATCATTCGATGGGAACCCTGATCGCCACGCAGCCTGGATATCGTTCAGGGTCAACGAGGCCGGCCAGGAAGGGAAAAATACGATCGACATGTTTCGGACCGTCTTGAGCTTTGACATGCGCGCACCGGATTTCGGCGCGCCGACGGCCGATCTCTACGATGCCGCGCTCGACATGTGTGCCTTCGGCGACGAGATCGGGATAGATGGCGTGGTCTTTCCCGAGCATCACGCCTCCCAAGACGGCTACAACCCGGCGCCGCAGCTGATGGCTGCGGCGGCGGCGGCGCGGACCAAGCGGATGGAGATCATCCTCGGTGCGATCGTCCTGCCGCTACATGATCCCGTTGAGGTCGCGGAGATGATCGCGGTGACCGACATCATCTGTGGCGGACGGCTCACCACCACGCTGGCAGCCGGCTACGTCCAGGCCGAGTTCAGGATGTTCGGCAAGTCGCTGAACGACCGCGCCAGGCTGATGGACGAAGGGCTTGACGTGATCACCCGCGCCCTGGCCGGTGAGCGATTCAAATACGGCAATCGCGAGATCTTCGTACGGCCTTTGCCACGCAGCCGCCCGCCCAGGATCCTCGTCGGCGGCGGCGTTGCCGCCGCAGCACGCCGCGCGGCGAAATACGGCCTGGGCCTCTGGGTGCTGCAGCCCACGATGATGCCGGGCTGCCAGAAGCTGATCGCGCAGTACGAGAAGGAATGCGGCATGCTTGGCCGCGAGCCGGGACCGATCATGTCGACGCACCCGGCCGTTCACGTCGCGCGAGACCCCGACGCAGCCTGGGAGCAGATCGGCCCGCATGTCCTCCACCTCGTGAAGAGCTATGCCTCCTGGGCCGGTGATGCCGACACGACGACATCACCGTTCTTCGGGCTGGAAACCATCGAGCAGGTCCGCGCCGCCGGCATCATCAACGTGATGACGCCGGAGCAGACCGTCGCCTTCGCCGGCAACACGCCGATCTCACTCACTCCCCTGATCTCGGGGCTCTCGCCCAAGGTTGGCTGGGAGATGCTAGAGCTCTTCGTCGCCGAGGTTCTACCTAAGCTGCACACCGCGTGATCAGCTGAGCGCCTAAAGGGCCCACGGCTCACGAACCGTTTGCCATGCTGGGTGCTCGGTCATAGACCGTTAGCGGTACAACAGTGCTGGGTTATGGCCCCGGAACCGGCGACTGATCGCTGCTTTCGAATTCACCCACGCTCGGCGCTTACTTCGCATGCGGTACCAGCCGCAGGCGTCCGGGTGAGGAATCCGTGCACCAGTCGGGATGACTATAAAAATTGGTCGCAGCCATGATCGGCATTTTGTGGATGCGCCCGTCTTTCATTACAAAGCGGACGTCCTGTGTCGTGGCGATGTCCACGCGCGGGTTGCCGGGGACGGCGATGACGTCGGCGAGGTATCCAGGTGCGAGACGACCGAGTTCGGTGTCTGCTCCAATGAGCTCAGCGCTGGTTAGCGTGGCCGCGCGGAGGGCTTGCATCGGGGTCATGCCGCGAGAGACGAGCGCGACGAGCTCTTTGGCGTTTTCACCATGCGGGATGGCGGGGGCGTCAGTGCCGCAGGCGACCATGACGCCCGCCTCAATCGCCTTGGTAAGCATCGCCTTGGCGGCCGGAAAGACATCGGCTGCCCTGTGCTGCAGGCCGGCGTCAGCCCGCTTCATGGTCACCGCCTTCGTAAGACACGTAGTCGACACCAGAAATACGCCACAATCCACCATCATCTCGATTGTCTTCTCGGCGGCGAGGTACCCATGCTCAATGCAATCGACGCCGGAGAGGATGCACGCCTCGATCGCTTTGTCGCCGATAGCGTGCGCGGCGACCCTGATGCCGGCGCGGCGGGCCTCATCAACGATTGCGTCGAGCTCGTCGTCGGAGTACTGCGGGGCCCTAAGACTCGCGCTGCCCGACATCACACCACCGGACGCCAAGATTTTGATCACTTTGGCGCCATGGCAGATCTGGTAGCCGACGCACTTGCGGACCTCGCTTACGCCGTTGGCAAGGCTCTCCTCCAGGCTCAGCGGCATTGTTCCGGGGGCCAGGTGCTGCGGCACCCTGGGTTCGACATGGCCACCGCCTGGTGTGATCGCATGCCCGGCAGGGATGATGCGCGGGCCCTCCGCCCACCCTTCGTCGATCGCCCGTGCCAGCGCGACGTCGATCAAGCAGCCCCCCGTCTTGACCATCAGCCCGACGTTGCGCACCGTGGTAAAGCCTGCGAGCAACGTCGCACGCGCGTTCACCGAGGCCCGGTACGCGCGATCCACCGGATCCTCTTGGACGCCGTGCATCGGCGCGGGCAGACCGTTCATCCGCCCCGGCCCTCCGGTGAAGAAGTCAACCTTCATGTCCATCAGCCCTGGCAATAGAGTGACGTCACCCAGATCGATCTCAGCCGCTACCGCGGGCAGGTCGCTCGGGTTCATTGCCGCGATGCGGTTGCCCATCACGACGACGACCGCGGGTGAGCGGACCGTGCCCGCGTCGATATCGGCCCAGCGGTCGGCCCGCAGGATCACCGCCTCGCTCATGGGACCCGTGCGACGAGGTGGACCGGGCCCGAGTCGGGCAAGACAGGTTGGGTACAGCATTCGATCGCGGACGACACCGCAACCCGCGAGAGCAGCACGTGACGCTTGGTGCAGCCATCACCCCCCGTCGCGGCGCACCAGTTGGCAGCGAACGACTCAGGGCCGGCGAACTTCTTCGATAGCGTCCTCATCGCGATCACCCCCGCATGCTTGCGCTGCTCGTCATTGACCTTCTTCTGGTAGTCGCCATGCCATTCGGCTACCTTCCTATCCCGTTCTGCCTTGCGGCACACCTCGACGCAGGTGCCAAACGAGCACAACCGCCGACAGCACAAGGTTGTGCGCAACCCCAACCTTTCAGTGTTGGTGGGTTTTAGGTGTTTTCGACGGTGATGGCTTTTTCGGGGCAGCACAGGGTGGCTTTTTGTGCGTGGTCATGTTGGTCTGGGGTGATAGTGCCGTCGTTGAGGGTTTGTCCGTAGCCGTTTTCGTCGTCGGTGAACAGGTCGGGGAACAGTGCATAGCAGCGGCCGTTTCCGCTGCACAGGTTGTAGTCGATGTGCAGGCGCATCAGGGCCTGCCTGCTGGGGTCGGGAATGTCAGGGGCAGCGAGGCGAGCCGGATGGTGCCCGATGGCCATTTGACTTCGGGCTCAAATCCCGGGGCTATTTCGTAGTCGGGGATTTGTTTGTGGAATTCTTCGACGACCAGGCGTAGCTCGCGGCGGGCCAGATGCGAGCCCAGGCAGCGGTGGATGCCCCCGCCGAAGGTCATGTGCCCGACCTCGGAGTGGGCCAGATCGAAGGTGTCGGGGTCGCTGTAGCGGGCGGGGTCACGGTTGGCGGTGCCCAGATACAGCACCACCGATTCACCGGCGGGAATCGTCACCCCGCATACCTCGACGTCTTGGGTGGTGATCCGGGTGACCCCCGGGGCAGGGGGCTCTAGACGCAGCATCTCCTCCACGACGGGCCCCACCAGTGCGGGATCGGCGATGACTTGGCGACGCAGCTCGGGGTGCAGCGCCAGGTGGCGCATGGTGAACCCGATCGCTGCGGCCACGGTGTCGAGCCCGGCCACGGTGAACACGAACACAAAACCGAGCAGCTCTTCAACAGACCAAGCCTCATCGCCGGGCAGTGCCAGGATGCGGCCCAGCACATCGTCGCTGGGCTCTTGCCGCTTTTTCTCGATGTAGCCGTGAATATAGGTCAGCAACGCCCCGGCGGCCTGGGCCACCGCCGGGTTGCCCGCGGCCGTACCCACTCCGATGGAGTTGTCCAGGATGGTCTCCACCCAGTCGATGAGCTGATCACGATCGGCCAACGGCAACCCGAAGAACGTGAGGAACACCTGCGCGGGATACAGCCGGGCGATATCGGCGACGATGTCGCACTGCCCCTTGTCGGCAAACGCGGCAATCAACTCTTTGACCTGGACCCGCAGCCGGTCTTCCATGGCGTTGATGACCCGCGGGGAAAACATCGGGTCCAAAATCTTGCGATAGCGGGTATGGTCCGGGCGGTCGGTGGCCACCGGAACCATCGGCATCGGAATGGTCGAGCCGGCCGAGGTCGCCCCGGCCGAGGCAAAAATCTCCGGGTGCCGCTGGGCGAACCGCACCGCCTCCTCACTGGTCAAAAACCAGGTGCCATCATCGACCGCCCGGACCACCTCACCAGCAGAACTGACGTAGCGAAACCCAGACGTCCGATCCCTTGCCATCGGCACATCGGCCAACCGAAACCTCGACACGCTCACTGCCTCCTCGGGTAGCGATCAGGCACGATACGGTCGCACCGCATCGCCAAATTCTCGACATTACACTTGTATTAGAGCCACACGACACGGAAGATGTCAACGGGACCAGCGCCAAGCGGCCGAGTTGTCGGCCGACCGACCGACGATCATCCCGACTGCATTACAGCCGACCTGTTGGGCGAATCATGGTGGATCCTTGCGACCCTGGGTCCAAGCAGATGTAGAAGCGTCAGCGGGTGTCAGGCGGTCGCACACCCGGTTTCTCGACAGTCACCCCGTCTGCGACCACGGTGAGCCGGCAACCGAGTCGAACTCCCGGCTTGCGTGCCGGCGCCGGTAGTCGCGTCCGCATCGCGTCGGACTCCTCGTCGTCGGCGGGTACGACGAACTGCTCGCCGGCCACGATGCGCACCCGACACTGCATGCAGTTCGCCTGCCCGAAGCAGGTCGTCGGCCAGTGGTATCCGAGCCGCCAAGCGGCCTCTGCCACCGATTCGCCGGGTCGCAGGGAGATCTCTTCGCCCAAGGGCTCGATGCGCACGATAGGCAAGGTCTGGGTCCTAAACATCCGGGTTCACTACTGGTCTGTATTTCCCCGCTCGTCACGCCGCGCCCATGCCTTCCAGCCCATACGGGTGTAATGCGCAACCGCCTTGGCCGACGACTCGGCACGCTCCCGAAGCAAGTGCAACGTCGTGTCCGACGCAGGAAGCCGATACGAAGCGGGACCGTCGGACCTCTTGAGAGCGGGATCTGTGCGATCCAGATAACCCTCTACCAGCTTAAGGACGTCAGCGCCGCCCTCGACCATCCCGAACGAAGCCTCCATCCGCATCCACCTGGGCAAGCAAGTCATGAGAAATACGATGGCCGCAGGCGTCAGCTCCCTTGCCGGAAGATCCAGGTTCTCCCAGTTCTCGGTCACTGCGTCTAACTGGACCTTGCGGTACACCTGCGCGAACTCCGCGATCTCCGCGTGGATGCTCTTCCGATGGTTGACGAGCGCCATGATCTCCGTCTGCACGCCTGCGGAAATCTCGTCACCGCTGCACTCCCAAAGGACGCGCAGCACATCGCCGGGATTGGCCCGCAACGCCGACACCAGAGTTTCCAGGGTCCGCTCAGAGTATTGGCGAACTACCGCCTTGAACAGGTCGTCGAGCGATGGGAAATGGTATTGAACCGCTCCTAGCGAAACACCAGCCTTGGCCGCGACATTGCGGTAGCTCACTGCCGCGTATCCCTCTTCGAGCATTATCCGCTCCGTGCTGTTCACCAGCAAAGAGCGAGTTGAGCCCTCGCCTCCGACCCGGTTAGGGGATGTCATGAACTCACGTCTCTCCTTTGCTGCCGCCGCGATGGCCGCTGACCAGGCCACCGGCTGCCCCGTGTCGACCGACCGTCAGCGAACGTGTCCCCGACCGTTCGAGTTTCCGTCTTCGCTCGTGTGGGGCAGTGCTGGTCCAAAGCGACGGCCACGCTCTGGGCGCATTACTTCCACATACCGCCTGATGCACTCACAACTGGCAGCGCGACTAGGCGCTGCCTCGCAAGTGACTTTACGGTATGGGCACGCCAAGTACATACGTACGGTTGACCGCAGACGCGTATGCCGTCACGCCCTCGGAATGTGTCGAGGCATCGTTTATCGAATGCGGTCAGTTCAGCGTGCGACCGTATGTAATACGATCGACAATAAACATTCTATTCGTCGCAGCGCAGGTTGCGGGTTATTCCCCGATGTGGTCATTGAACAGCGTGTGTCCCGTGCCCTTCTCCACCACGCGTTCCAGTAGGTCCCGCAGTGTCTGCTGCTCCTCGGAGGTCAATACGCCGAATACGGCCTCATGGGCGGCGATCGCATCGCTGACCACCGCGGCCGCGACTTCGCGGCCCCGATCGGTCAGATAAGCCTTAAGGATCCGGGCATGCTGGGGGTCCGGCCTCCGCTGCACCAAACCGCGTTTCTCCAGTGTCTTAATCGCCAGCTGCACACCCTGGGGTGTGATCAACAGTCGGCGCGCGAGTTCGGCGCCGGAGAGGCCGGGTTCAGTGGCGAGCTGACGCAGCACACCGATTTGCGCGGCGCTGACGCCGTGCTCGCTGACCGCGTCGTTGACCGCCGTCAACGAGAAGTACCACGCCTGCTTGAGATGCCACAGGATGTTGTCGACCAATTCCATGCTTGGTTCGTCTGCCACGCCGCTACTTCCCCTCGTGCTTGTAGACGCGGCCATCCTTCATCACGAACCGCACATCGAGTGTGGTGGCAATATCATTCGACGGATCTCCCGGGACCGCGATGACGTCGGCGAGGTATCCCGATTCGAGACGGCCCAACTCGTTGTCGGCCTCGATCAACTCCGCGCCGGTGACCGTGGCGGCCCGGATTGCCTGCATCGGGGTCATCCCGCGGTCGACCAGGGCGCACAGCTCCTTGGCGTTCTGGCCGTGCGGTATGGCCGGGGCGTCGGTCCCGCAGGCGATACGCACGCCGGCCGCGATCGCTTTCGGCAGCATGGCCTGTGCCCGGGGAAATACCTCGGCCGCCTTCTTGCGAAGCTCGGGGGCGATGCGGTCGACGGCCATCGCCTCGGTGAGATAGGTGGTAGACACCAGGAACATCCCGGTGTCGACCATCATCTGAATTGTGTCGTCGCTGGCGAGGAAGCCGTGTTCGATGCAGTCGATGCCGGCGCGGATGCAGGCCCGAATGGCGGTGTCTCCCACAGCATGCGCGGCCACCCGCACTCCAGCGCGGTGGGCCTCGTCGGCGATCGCGGCAAACTCGTCATCGGAGTACTGCTGGGCACCGGGAGCGGTGCTGTGTGACATGACCCCGCCAGACGCCGACACCTTGATCAGCTTGGCGCCGTGACGAATCTGGTAACGCACGCAAGCCCGCACATCGTCGACGCCGTTGGCGATGCCCTCTGCTACCGAGAGCGGCATGATGCCCGGGGCGAGTCGCTGGAATACCGTCGGGTCGAGGTGTCCGCCATACGGCGTGACTGCGTGCCCCGCAGGCACGATACGCGGACCGACGTGCCACCCGGCGTCGATCGCTCGCTGAAGTGCCACGTCGAGCAAATAGCCACCCGTCTTCACCATCAGCCCAAGGTTGCGCACGGTGGTGAATCCGGCGTTGAGCGTGGTGCGCGCGTTGACCGCGCCGCGCAGCGTTCGGTACACCGGGTCGTCTTGCACGCCGTGCATGGGGTTCGGGAGCCCGTCCGGCCCACCGGGTCCGCCGATGAGCAGATTCAGCTCCATGTCCATCAGGCCCGGCAGTAGCGTGACGTCGCCGAGATCGATCTCGGTGGCCGAACCCGGCATCGGCTCAACGGGATTCACCGCGGCGATGCGGTTACCCTCGATGACCACCGTCGCCGGTGAGCGCACCACGCCGGCTCCGACGTCGCCCCAGCGTGCGGCCCGCAGGACGGTGATGTCACTCATGGCACGGGTTCAGACATGCAGTCCAGAGCCGTGGCACCGGAGTCCGGCACACGGGGCTGCTTCCAGCACTCGATCGGAAACGAGACCATGATCATCGAGTACAGAAGGTGCATGAGGTTGAGAACGTCGTCGGGCATGTCCTCGAGGGAGAACTTGTCGCAGTAGGCGATCGCCTCTTCCGCGCGCGGCGTGACGGCATTGTAGAAGGCCTGCATCTCGGGCATCGAACTGTTCAACCGCTTCGCATAACGTTCCCGCTCGCTCGCCAGACACCACTCCGAAAACCGTTCCAGATCAGCGAATTCGGTCGGTAACATGCCACTCATATCCGATCACACCCCCGCGGTCTTGCGCTGATAGTCCTCAATCCAGGCCGCCGTCTCCTGGTGCAGGTGACGAATGAGTACCTCCTGGTCGCAGAGCAAGAACTTGTCGACGGCCGTGGATTCGACGGCCGTCTGGGTGGCCTCCAGTGTGTTGGCGTCCTGCAGGCCGTACTCCTTGAACGACACGGCGGCCAGTTCTTGTGCGACCCGCTCCCGTGGAGTGCGCGGCTGCGGGAAATACAAGGTGCCTTCGAAGATGTGGCTGTTGTACGACGTCGGCCAGTAGTGGTAGGTCAGGTACCAACCCTGACCCCAGATCAGGATGACAAGGTTCGGGAAAAGCTGGAACGAGTCAAGGCCCCACGGATCGCATCTGGCGGGATTGAGTCCTGCGGGCATTTGCCCCAAATCCGGCTTGTCCCAGGGGCCGAATAGGCCGCTCTGGCAGATCTCCTCCATCGGCTTGCGCATCTCGGAGTCCAACTCCCAGGCGCGGATGCCCGACGTGCTGACCAGTCGGTGTGGGCCGTCGATACGGTAGTGCGGCGCCTCGAAACCGGCCTCCGCCGCCGCTTTTGAGTACTTGGAGGGCGACTGGTTGGCGTGCAGAATCGGCGCGTGATAGAACTCCTGGAACGCGTCCATGTAGAGCTTCCAGTTGGCCTTTACCTCGGAGCGGTAGTACCACCGGGAAGTCATCTTGTCGAACGGGTAGCCCTCCAGACCGGAGATCATCGGGCCGAGGAAATCGCGCAGGCTTTGTTCGGGTTCGGGTGCGAAATTGACGAAGACGAACCCTTCCCAGACGTCGCAGTGCACGGGAACAAGACCGTAACGGCTCTTGTCCAGGTCGAAGAACTCCCCCTCTTGCTGGACGAATGTGAGGTTCCCGTCCAGGTCATACCGCCATGCGTGGTACTTACAGGTGAACTGCTTGCAAAAGCCGCTGGTCTCCTCGAGCGGCATATCGTTCCACACCAGCTTGTTGCCGCGGTGGCGGCAGATGTTGTGGAAAGCCTTAATGTCCCCGGAGCGGGTGCGTACCACGATGATCGAGGTGTTGACGACCTTGAGCTCCTTGGTGAAGTAGCTGCCCTTGCGCGGAAGTTGTTCTGCACGACCCACATTGAGCCAGACGCGCTTGAAGATCGCCTCGCGCTCAAGGTCGTAGATCTCTGGGCTGATGGAGTCCTCGTAGGACACCGGAGCCGTCCCCAATTGCGGATAGTGTTGCGTCCAACTGCCCTCTGGGGGTTTGGGGAAACGAGCCATTGCCTAACTCCTGTCGACTCTGTGACCCGGTGCGAATCATCGCCGGAAGCGTGCAGCGCCGACGCTATATGCTCCATGGCACAATCGCAAGTAGTTGATATTCGCTCACCATGTCAGGGAGGACGGAAGCCAGTGCACCGAGACCTGAGCAAAGACCGACTGTTCATCGGCGGGAGCTGGGCTCAGCCGAGCACCGACCGGCACATCGAAGTGGTTTCACCGCACTCGGAGCAGCCCATCGCGGCGGTGGCGGCGGCCGGACCCGCGGACGTCGACGCCGCGGTGGCGTCGGCGCGCGCGGCATTCGACAACGGCCCATGGGCACCCTTGGGGCCGGCCGAGCGGATAGCGCTGGTGCGGCGGCTCGCCGAGATGTACGGGCAGCGCCGTGCGGAGATGGCAGATGTCATCACCTCAGAGATCGGCGCGCCGATCAGTTTCTCACAGCGCGCGCAGGTCGGACTGCCCGCGATGATGATGACCGCCTTTTGCGATCTCGCCGAGAGCTATCCCTTCACGGAGGTGCGGCCGGGCATGTACGGCTCCGACATCCAGATCCGCAGGGAACCGGTCGGTGTCGTGGCCGCCGTCGTGCCGTGGAACATGCCGCAGTTCCTGACCGTCACCAAGCTCGTCCCCGCGCTGCTCGCCGGCTGCACCGTTGTTCTCAAACCCGCCGAAGAGTCGCCATTGAACGCGTTGTTTCTCGCCGAGATGCTCGCCGAGCTTGGGATGCCGGACGGGGTCGTCAGCATCCTGCCCGGCGGTCCTGAAACCGGCCAGCATCTTGTCGCCCATCCAGGCGTGGACAAGGTGTCGTTTACCGGGTCGACCGCGACCGGCGCAGCGGTCGCGACGGCCTGCGCGGCCCAATTGCGGCGTGTCAGCTTGGAATTGGGCGGCAAGTCAGCGGCGATCGTTCTCGACGACGCCGACCCCGCCGCGGTGGCCGCCGGCGTCCGGTCGGCCAGCCTGTCCAACAGCGGGCAGATCTGCAACGCGCTGACCCGCATCCTCGTCCCCACCGGCCGCGCCGCCGAGTTCACCGATGCGCTTGCGGCCGAGGTGGATTCGCTGCTAGTCGGAGATCCGACCGACAAAGCGACCCAGGTCGGGCCGCTGGTCAGCCAGCGCCAGCAGAAGCGCGTGCGCGACTACATAGAGCAGGGCCGGTCGGAAGGCGCGCGCCTGGTGACCGGCGGCGCCGCCATGCCCGAGGGCCTGGACCGCGGCTGGTACGTCCGGCCCACGCTCTTCGACCGCGCTGACAACACGATGCGCATCGCCCGCGAGGAGATCTTCGGCCCGGTGCTGACCGTCATCGAATACGCCGACGAATCCGACGCGGTTCGCATCGCCAACGACTCGGACTACGGTTTGGCCGGGTCGGTCTGGACCGACGACATCGATCGCGGACTGGCCGTCGCCGCCGCCATTCGCACCGGCACCTGCGGGGTCAACCAGGGCTACACCATGGATCCGTTCGCGCCGTTCGGCGGCGTCAAGTGCAGCGGCTACGGACGCGAACTCGGCCGCGAGGGCATCGACGGTTACACCGACACCAAGTCGATTGCGGTGGCCGCCCCTCGCTGAGGGTTCACCGCGCCGGCAGCCCGAGAATCCGCTGGGCGATGATGTTGCGCTGAATCTCCGAGGTGCCCCCGGCGATGGTTCCCGCATAGGTGCCGATATAGCGCGCGAGCCAGCTCGCGGTGAAAAGGTCTGGGCTGTAAGCGTTGTATGGTGCGGTGAGCACCGGATCACGCAACCCCCGGATGCCATCCGCGCCTGCGGCGTCCAGGGCGTGCAGGGCGGCATTCTGCTCGGCTTCTGACACCAGCACCTTCAGCACCGACACGCCCGGCACGTCGCGCTCGCCGCGTGCCGCCTGCCCGAGCGCCACGGAGCCGAGCAGACGCAGAGCCTGATAATCCATCACGGTCGTGGCGTAGCGGTCCCGGTTCACCGACCCGTCGGGCCGAAAATCCTCGAGCAGCTGCTCGAGCCGCTTGGCGAACGCCATCCACATCAACGTGCGTTCATGACCGAGCGATCCGTTGGCCACCTTCCATCCGCCGTGCAGCGGGCCGACGAGATTCTCGGCGGGCACGCGGACGTCGGTGAAAAAGGCTTCGTTGAAGTCCAGACCATCGCGGTCGTACACCGCGGCGAACGGGCGGCGCTCAACGCCGGACGTATCGGTGGGAATGAGCAGCGCGCTGATCCCCTTGTGCTTCTGCGCCGTTGGATCGGTGCGGACGAAGGTGAGCAGCACGTCGGCGTCGTGGGCGCCGGAGGTCCACACCTTCTGGCCGTTGACCACGAAGTGGTCGCCGTCGAGAGCCGCGCGCGTGCTGAGCCCGGCCAGGTCGGATCCCGCGCCGGGCTCACTCATGCCCAACGACGCGGTCATCTCGCCGCGCAGGATCGGAACCGCCCACTTCCGCTTTTGCTCGCCGCTTCCGAACGACAGCAGTGACGCGGCGATTGATGCCCACACCCTGCGGGTTGAAGCAGTGGTAGATGCGCCGGCGGGCCAGCTACTCGCGGTGCACGAACTGCTCCAGGATGTCGGCGTTTCGGCCACCGAACTCCGGAGGGTTGCCCGGTAAGAGCCAACCGTGGTCGAACTGAAGCCGCTGCCAGCGGCGCGCCCAGTCGGGTATGTGCGACGTCGACCGCGATCGCTCCGCCGCCTGGGCTTCGGTCGGCAGATGCTCGTCAAGGAAGTTGATGAACTCGGCGCGGAAGGCCTCGACCTCGTCCCCGAAGGGGAGTTGCACACCACGCAATATATCAAGTACTTAACATCTGCGGCGTCGTGCGCTATGACTATTGGGATGCTCGATTCAGAGAAGATCTTGATCACCGGCGCGACGGGCAAGATCGGCTTCCCCATCGCGCGGGCTCTCGCGCAACGCAACGAGGTGTGGGGCGCGGCTCGCTTGAGAGACCCTTCGGACCGCGACAAACTGGGTGATGCCGGCATCACTCCGATCGCGCTCGATATGGCCACCGGTGACTTCTCCGCGCTGCCCGACGATTTCACCTACGTCTTCCACACGGCGGTGGATCCCGGCGCCGGCGACTGGACGGCATGCCTTCAGACGAACGCGCAGCATTCCGGTGACTTGCTGTACTGGTGCCGCGCCGCAAAGGGTTTCGTGTTCTGCTCGACCGGATCGATCTACCAATACCAAGGGCAGCGGCCGCTGGTCGAATCCGATCCGCCCGGAGTGCCGCTGCGGGCAAACTACAGCTTTTCCAAGGTCGCCGCCGAAGCCGTGTGCACCTGGATCGCCAGGCAATACCGGATTCCGCTGACGATCATCCGCATCTGCTCAACGTATGGCCCCGAAGGTGGCGCGCCGGCCGACCGCCTCGATGCGATCTTGGCGCGCAAGCCGATTCGGCTGCATCCGGCCAAGCCGAACAACTACAACCCGATGTACGAGGACGACTACGTCGAACTGGGCATCCGGGCCATGGAGGTCGCCGCCACGCCGCCGGTAGTGGTCAACTGGGCCGGCAGCGAAACCGTCAGCGCCGAGGACTATTGCACCTACCTGGGCGAGTTGGTGGGAGTCGAGCCGATCTTCGAATACACGCCGGACGCGCACACACCCCTGTGGCCCGATGTCAGCCACATGCACGACCTACTCGGGCGCACGAAAGTCCCTTGGCGCGAGGGGTTCCGGCGGATGATCCAGGCGCGTCACCCCGAGATCGAGCTGCAGGAATCCTGAAGGACGGTATCGATGCTGCTACCCGGCACGCCCTCCGACGAGGTCGCCGACGTGCTCTCCGCGGGACGGGGAGACATCGCGACCATGTTCATCTCCATGGCGACACGCCACCCGGAGGGAACCGACGCGGAGTACCTGCGCTGGCACACGCTGGACCATCGGCCGGAACAGCACCGCCTCGCCGCGGTGCGCGCGTCGCTTCGACTGGTATCCACCCCGCAATGCCGCAACGTGCGCGCGGCGAGCACCGACCGGTTCGACCCCGTCGACCACGTGATGTCGTACTTCTTCACCGACACAGGCGGACTCGCGTCGTTTAACCGGCTGTCCGCGGCGTTGGGCGGGGCCGGACGCAAACTGCCCCTCTTGCCTCCCGTCGAGCGCGGCGTCTACGACGTGCAAACGAAGGCGGCCGCACCTCGAGCCAAAGTCGGAGCCGACGTGCTGCCGTGGCGGCCGGCCCGCGGTGTATACGTACTCCTGGAAACTGGCGGGTCGGCGCCGGCCAACTTGGTCGACGTGGACGGTGTTGCCGGGGTGTGGTCTGCCGCGTCGCTTGCCGTCGACGCGAGCCTGGCCAGTGCGCCAGCGGGCCAGACGCTCTCGTACTGCTTCCTCGACGAGGATCCGGTAGTCGCCGCGGGACGGCTGCGACCGGAGCTGGAGCAGCGGTGGAGCGACGGCGCCGTCACACCGCTGTTCGCCGCTCCGTTTCACACCGTGGTGCCGCACGAATGGGATCGCTATGTTCCGTGAACGAGGGGCTTCATGAGAATCGGATTGATGGTCGGCTCGGACAAGGAACGCTCACGCACGGACCGGCTGGCGGGGCTGCTCGACGACGGAAAGGCTGCCGAGGAAAAGGGTTTCGCGTCATTCTGGTTCCCGCAGGTGCCCGGCTACCTCGACGCGATGACGGCCGTCGCACTGCTCGGCCAGGTCACCGAACGCATCGAGATCGGCACTGCGGTCGTGCCCATTCAGACCCGCCATCCGCTCATCATGGCGCAGCAGGCACTGACCACACAGGTTGCGTGCGCCGGCCGGTTCACCCTGGGCATCGGCCCGTCGCACCACTGGATCATCTCCGACCAACTCGGTCTGCCCTATGACCGGCCCGCGCACCTGGTGCGCGACTACCTCGAGGTGCTGGACGCGGCGTTCGCCGGACCCGGCGTGACAGCAGTGGATAACGCCAGCTACCACGTACACAGCCCGGTGGATGTCACCGACGCCTTCGGAGTCCCAGTATTGGTCGCCGCACTCGGGCCGGCCATGCTGCGCATCGCCGGGGAGCGCACCGGCGGGACCATCCTGTGGATGGCCGACGAGCGTGCCATCGGCGACTACGTTGTGCCCCGCATCACCGAGGCCGCAAAGACCGTCGGCCGGGAGGGGATTCGCGTCGTCGCGGGCGTTCCCGTAGCTCTCTGCGCGCGCAGCGAACTCGACGGCGCACGCGCCTACGCCAGCGAGGTGCTCGGCCACGCCGACTTCTCACCCAATTACGTTCGGTTGCTCGAGCACGGCGACGCCGAAGACGTCGGGGACACCATGGCCGCAGGCGACGAATCGGCCATCCTCGCCAGGCTGCGCCGCTACCGCGACGCCGGCGTCACCGATCTCGCCGCCCGCGTCGTCCCGTTGGGCAAGGACGTAGAGGTTCGAAGCAAATCACGTTGTCGTACAGAGCGATTCCTGGCATCACTGTGTTCCGAATTCGGCGCCGCGCCGTAGCTGTTCTGTCAGGCGGCGGAACCCAGTCATCCGTCATTAATCCCAAGCGCTCCCGCGAGACGATGAAGCAGTGGTCGCGTAAGCGTTCGCCGGCCTGTCCGACGAGATCGGGCGGCGGCCGCCTTTGGCGGCCGCGGCGTTGCCTTACGCCTCGTTGAAGAAGCCTGACTGGTAGTTACCCACGTTGAATCCGCCCGAACTTCTGCTGCCCGAATTTCCAACGCCGGAGTTGTGGTCGCCGGAGTCGTAGAAGCCCGTGTTGTGGCCGGTGCCAGAATTGAGGACGCCTACGCTTTCACCTTCGGTGGGATTTGAGTCGGTGTTATAAAGGCCGATGTTGCCGCCGCCAGTGCCGGAGTTGCCGATGCCGATGTTGTTGCCGACGCTGCCCGAGTTGAACAGTCCCAGGTTGAAGCCGTGGGCGCCGGAGTTAAAGAAGCCCATTTGGGTGCCGCCGCCTGAGTTCGAGAAACCCGAGCTGTAGCCGCCGGTGGCCGAGTTGTAGAAGCCGGAATTGTTGTCATCGCCGGTGTTGTAGAAGCCCGAGTTTGCCCGTGCCGGTGTTCCCGATGCCTGAGTTGCCCGTGTAGCTGCCCGTGCCGAATAAACCGGTGTTCACATCACCCAAGTTCATTTAGCTCGATCAGGAACTGTCGAAGCCCATCAGTTCTGGCGTCTCTGCCATAACGCGATCGATGGGCGGCGTACCTGTTCAGACGTATGTGCCGACGATTGGCCGGAGGTCCCATGGCGAAAGTGTTTTACGATATTCAGCGCGACCTGTCCCAAGCTGTACATCCGTCTAATGGCTTGCTGCTCGCACACCTCCTGCGCAACACGGAGGAACAACCCATCGGTATGGACTGGACTGGCTCCCAGACCGCTCGCGGCGAGCTGAATCGGGCGCTCGCGCTATCAGGGCTGTGGGCGCTGTACGTCTTAGAAGTCTGTCGCGTCGATAACACCGCGAGGCGGCCGCGGCCGCCTCGCGGTGTTCGTCGCGCCGGCGGGAGGCCTCCGCGCTCACCTGGGCTACCCGATCGGCTTCCCACTGATCGACACCGGCCAGCCGGGTGCGCGACACAGGAATGTGGCCATGTCCTCGATGTTGGCTCGCTCACGCAGCTCGCGCTCATCGCGAACCTTCTGCTGGGCTTCACGCACCTTTTTGCGGGCCATCGTCTTGGAGTTGTAGTCCGCCATGCCCGCACTATAGGGCCGGTGTCATGCCCGCCACCACCACCGCAGCCAACTTCACCAATTACCAACCTCGGACCCGTCCCTCCTCTCAAACCCGCTCTCTGCCAACATGATTCACCGCTAGCCTTCCCATCCCGCAACCACTAGCAAGTCCCCCCGCCACCCACACGCACCGTTTCCACCCGCACCAAACCCCATACACCTCTTGCATTGGGAGAAAATTTCGGCGCACGCCAGTCAGGCGCATGTTGCGAGGGACGCGCACTTCGTGGCGTGCCCGATTTTCATTCGAAGTGGGCGCTAACGGTAGAGATTCGGCGCCAGGCCGACGTACCTTGACGGATGAGCGGCTTGTTCGACACAGGGCGGGTGGCCCCTGAGAGCTCCCGTTGAACTGCGCAGATGAATTAAGGCTTTTGGAGCGTAGGTGACCGGGCCTTAGGAACTCGATATTTCGATAACTGATGAGTGATGCCTGAAACCACCTCTGGTGGGGGCCGGCGACGAGCTGGCCGCCGAACATAACGGGAAATCCGCGATGAGCGAACCCCAGACTCCCGAGAACAGCGTGGTCGAACTCTTGCGTAAGAAAGCCGCACTGGCCGGGCAGGTAGCCTTCCAACACTTCCGGCTATTGAGCGCGTTGAAAGCTGCGGCTGCCCACGCTCGCCGGACAGGCAACGTGCTCGACGCCGATGATCTTGACGACCAGTACCGCGCGATCGACGTCTACTCCCAACACGTGAGCAATGTTGCCGACAATTCCCACGCGGCCTGGGATGCGTTGCGGCGGGCCACGTAGGCGAAGCCCCTCGAGCCGTGGCAAAGGCACTGACGCCAGTTCGCGTGTCCACCACGCTGCGGTCAAGCGCGAAGCGCTGACGGTCTCCATGCGACCCTCGTTCGCGTTCTATGCTTCAACCGCGCGTCTTCGAGTAGACGGTGGACGGGAACGCAGACAATGGTGGCCGGTAAGGGAGGAATCGGCCGGACTCGATCGTTGCGGACGCGGCCACGTCTTAGGATGCGCGTTGAGAGTACTGATCACGCACCGCACACAGGCGCTTGGCTGCGGCGCGCGCCGCGACGTCGTTCAGCGCGGCGACGACGCGCGCCGCGCCACCGGCCGGCACGCGGAAACCGCGCTTGACGGCAGCCGGAAACAAACTCATGGCGCGTGACGGAATACGTGGGCGCGCTTGTCGCTTCGACGCGATACGGCGTCTTGGGTCGCCCGTCACTCCGCGATCAGGCGGGCGCTGCGCAGGGCCCGCAGCAGCACAGTGGCGGCGCGGATGGTAGGCGCGTGAGCGCCGGCGTCTAAACGTCCGGCGGCGGCGTCGGCTGCCAGCGCCTCCAGTACGGTGCGACACGCGCGCGGGAGACCGAAGAACGATCGCTGCGGCGTCTGCGGCCGCGGGCTGAGCGGTCGTGGTCTCGACGCGCACGCGTTCCACGATCCTCTCGACGGGCTTCTCTTTGACCTCGATACGCACAGCGACGGCGCCGTTGTTGGCGGCGCGACGTTCCTCATAGGCAGCTCGTCGGCACCGTTGCGAGCACCAGATGGGTGGGCGTCCTGGCCGGGGCGGCCACTGCTGTCCCCACATTTCAGCACCGCACCGGGGGCAAGAAGACTGCACAGGGCCAGTTTAGCGTGACCTACATAATTACGTACGGACGTAATTGTGTTACCGATCCGAGACCTTAATGCAAGAGGTGTGTGGTTCTTCTGGTGGGTCGGATTCACGAAAACGGTGGACCCAAGGCCTAGTGAGTAGGTAGGCGATTCGAATGACTGGCGCGGCGCGAATGATGGCGCGTGCTGGCGCGGCGCGGATGACGCCGTCAAAATGAGGCCGCGTGCATGTGCGTCGACTCGCGGCGCGGCGCGCAGCTTGCGCGGGCACGCGGTAGCGAATTATTGAGCGGCGCGGGCGCGCGGCGAATTCCTGGGCGGCGCGGGCCGCGGCAGCGGTGAGTTCTCAGGCTTCGCGCGTCGTGTCGGCGGCTGCGGGCCGATCGGTTAGCTCGCGTGCAACGCCAGCACGCGCCGAGCAACCATGACGGTCTGCCCAGAATGTCGATCGGTCTCCCACAGGTCGGACGGAGCCTTCATGACAGCCGGCCGGAAAGAGCAGCTGACTCTCAATCAGCCGATCTGACCCGGATCCGCGCATAGGCAATCGAGTGTTCTCGGCCTACTGCGGGGGGCCACGAGCAGCGCTGCGAGCATCGCAGGAAGAGGTTCGTCGCCAAGATACGACGGGGCAGCCAAGGCGGGCATCGTCATTAAGGCGGGCATCGTTCGCATCCAACACGTCATCGTGGGAGTCGTAATCCTTGACGGTGATACGCAGCTCCAGATCGACTGCGGCCAGGATGCGCGCCAGCACCGGCAGCGACGGCTGCCGCGCACCGGATTCCATCCGCGCAATCGTCGACTGTGGCAAGCCTGCAGCTTCGGCGAACTCCCGTTGCGACATCCCGGTGCGCGATCTGGCGATCCGCAGCAGATTCCCGCAAGCCGCTCCACATGACCAGTCGTCGTCGGCCCCATCCTCGCCACATCGAAACGATAGCCAGTCGGGTATCACGGACTTGTCGATGGCGCGCTGGATCCGTCCGTTTCCCACCTGCGCGCTCGACCTATGAGGATCGTCGTTTGTCCACACGCATGGTTGACAATGGTTGACTTTCAACCGATTCGAGAAACTTCGCGCCGAATCCGGCCGTACTGGTAGACGAAACCTCAACCGCCTACCTACCGTGAGGCTCATGCAGGATCGGCCACCGCACACAAGACTTCAGGATCGGGCACCCGCCGATGTCCAGCAAAGCCATGCTGTGCCGCACGTTCAGCCAAGTGTGGCTTGCCGATCCGGATCACGGACGAGAACGACGAAGAGTAGCGGCTCCAACCATTGGGGCGGCATCAGGAAAACCCAATGATCCCCACCATTTACGACCTCGCCAAAGCGGCCCGCATCCTCGGATTGTCCGAGTCCTACCTTCGAGCCAAGCTGCGAGACCGCACCTTCGCCGGGATGAAACGCGCCGGCCGGTGGGCCATGACCGAAGCGCAGATCGAAGCCGCCATCGAATCGATGTGCATCGACGCGCGGCCCGCCGATCCGCCCTCACCGTCGGGTCTGTCAAAACACAGCAGATTCAGCCGACGACTGCACACCCAACGCGGCGCATAACACCCCACGCGACCGTTCCTACCCAAACGCCCGACCGATGCCCCCCGCCCCCCGTGACCGTGCCACCTCCTCGCGCGGCTGACCGCATGAGCCGACGATCCGTGGCGGCGGTCATCCTCAAACAGGTGTTAGCCCAACGCCGATCCAATGGCATCGGCGGCCACCTGGGCGCTGCGCCGGTCCAGATGCCCGTACACACCGATCGTGGTCTGGATGGATTCATGCCCCAAATGCTGCTGGATGATCGGCAACGGAACACCGGCAGCGATCATCCACGACGCACACGTATGGCGCAGGTCGTGCACCCGTGGAGACTTCGTCAGCCCAGCTGCCAGGGCGCGCTCGCGGCCCGGCTTCCAGCCCCCGTTGAAGAACTCCTGGGAGCGAACGGGATTGCCCGCGCCGTTGCTGAACAGGAATCCGGGCGCGGTGAGGTCAACGACCTCCAGCGCCGGGGACGGCAAGCTGATGGTCCGGATCGACTTCTTCGTCTTCGGCGGACCGATCTGCGGTCGGTAGTCACCGGAGTACTTCCAGGCCTTGGTGATTCGGCAGGTTTTGGCGTTGGCATCGATGTCGGCCGCAGTAAGGGCGGTAGCTTCCGAGAAGCGCATGCCGGTGGTGACCAGCCAGGTCGCGAGATTCTTCCAGCGCTCGCGCTCGATGTGGTCGCGCAGCAGTCGGAACTCGCTCGGCGTGAGGAACACCGTCTCCTCGACGCGCGTTTGCGGCAGGCGTCGGCCCTCGCACGGGTTCGACGCCATCACCCCAGCACGTACCGCAGCTTTGAACGCCCCGGACACGAAGCCGTGCTTGTTCGAGATGGTCTTTCCGCTGCCGCCCAGCTGCTTCACCCATTTCGCGATCGTGGTCTCAGTGACCGCCGAGACGGGCATGGACCCAAAGGCAGGATCGATGTCGCGAGCGACGTAAGTGCGGTAACGCGCGAGGGTCGCCGATTGCACGCCGGTGAGGTTATCGATGTGCGTGGTAAGCCACTCGGTGACGGTTGGAACATGGCGCCCGATCTCGTCGAGCTCGATGATGCGCAGCGCCTCGTCCGGCCCGTGGTCCTCCAGCAGGGTCTTGAAACGCTCTGCAGCAGGCAGGTTCTCGAACGTGAGCGAGCGCTGGCGACCGTCGTGGCGCCACAGCACGCGGTAGGCGTTCCCGGCGCGGTTCTTCTGGGCATGGATGCTTGCCATGGCCACCCTGATGTTACGTCAATTGTTACGTCGTTCTCGACACAACTTTGATAAATAGACCTGAGCTGGACTTTTATGGTGGAGCTAAGGGGATTCGAACCCCTGACCTACTCGATGCGAACGAGTCGCGCTACCAACTGCGCCATAGCCCCTGATCGCTAGCAGGCTACCAGC
Source organism: uncultured Actinomycetota bacterium (assembly GCA_963850895.1). Lineage (GTDB taxonomy): Bacteria > Actinomycetota > Actinomycetes > Mycobacteriales > Mycobacteriaceae > Mycobacterium. The sequence continues at coordinate 139,152 of CAWKNK010000030.1, forward strand.
CGCGGCCCGAACCGCCGAACCGCGAGCACTACTCGCCGACGGCCCGCGGCAAGTCCCTGGGCCAACCGAAGGTCCGCATCGGCATCGCGTAGTCCAGGTGCTCGAAGATCGGGTCCTCGTCGTCGATTTCCAGGACCACCGCGCCCGGGCGCCGCAGCCGCGACGGAACCACGTCGTAGTCGCGGTCATAGGCGTTCTCCACGCCCATTCGCGCCCGCGCCATCCGCTGCATCCGGCGGCGACGCACCTTCTCCTCGATGCGGGTCTGGCGCCGCAGGTAAGCCAGGTACACCAGCGTCACGCCGGTGGCGCCGCCGCACACCCACCACGCGCTCGGCGAGACTTTGAACGCGGCCGTGGCCGAGCCGACCAGGACGACCGCCATCACCATCAGCACGCGCTTGCGGAATTTGTACTTGCGCGCGCTGACCGCGGCGGCGGTCTTCGCGTCGAACCGGCGACGCCGCGAGGCGTTCCGTGGGACCGGCGCCGGCATTTCCTCGTCATCGGCTTCGGCTTCGGGTTCCAGACCAGAAGAGTCCTCGACGTATTCGTAGCCCTCGTCGTCCTCGTCACCGCGCTGGGCGACCACGTCCGTGTCGGAATCGTCGTCCCTCGTCGGCTTCGGCTTCGTCCTCGACCGCCGCGCCCGCCGGCAGCGCCTGCGAATCCTCGACGACGTCGACGTCGAGGTAATCGGGCTCGGTGCGCTCGGGCGCCGCGACCTTCATGACCACCGGGCGCAGCTCCCGCAGCTCCTCGGTGTCGTGGTGGTCGCCGTGTTCTTCGTCCTCGTCCTCGGCGAGGTCCCGCTCCTCGTCGAGCTCGGTCTCGGCCGACTCTTCCGGCGGCGTCCAGTTGGGGTCGCTGCGATGACCCGCGGCCGGGCCGCTCCGCTTGATCAGGCGGGAATTCGCGCCGCCGTTGAGGACCCGGGTCGCCAGGGCCACATCGCTGGTGCGGCGCACGGCGTCGCGTTTGCTGACGAGCATCGGCACCAAGACGAACAGCCAGAGCACCACGAGCGAGATCCACAACAGTGACTGCGGAATGCTTGGCATGACGACCTGCTCTCTTCGGTTCCGATCCCCGCGAGGCCCAACGGTGGCCAGCGCGGCCGGGTCTTAGTGACCAGGACAATTACACACCTGTAATTTCCCTCTCACAAGCACCACAAGTCACTCGTGTCGCGATAGCCACACGCGGGCCAAGCTGCCAGGCGCGGAGCCGAGAGCTATGGACGCGCGGCGGGGTCACGCCCAGCTGGCATGCCCGCCCCGGACCAGGGTCGATGCCACCGATCCGGACACCTCTTCGGCCGTGATGGCCATCAACAGGTGGTCGCGCCACGCCTTGTCGACCTCGAGGTAGCGCTTCAACAACCCCTCCTGCCGGAACCCGACTTTCGCCAGCACCGCCCGGCTGGCGGCATTCTCGGGCCGCACCGTCGCCTCCACGCGATGCAACATCACCGGGCCGAAGCAGTGGTCCAGGCCCAGCGCCAACGCCGCCGTGGCCACCCCGCCACCGGTCGCCGACCGCGGCACCCAGTAGCCGATCCACGCCGACCGCAACGCCCCATGGGTGACGTTGCCGATGGTCAGCTGGCCACAGAACCGCCCGTCGAGCTCGATGACGTACGGCAGCATGCGGCCCGCACGCGCCTCCGCGCGCAGACCGGAACACAGCGCCGGCCACGCCGCGACCGTGTGCCGGCTCGTCCAATCGCCGCCCTCCGCGCTGGGCTCCCACGGCTCGAGGTGCGCGCGGTCGGCCAGCCGGATGCGGCTCCACTGGGCGCCGTCGCGCATCCGCACCGCCCGCAACCGGACAACTCCCGCCGGGACACGCAACGGCCCGGCGTCGAGGGGCCAGCCCGGATGACGAGGGTTGGTGCGCAACCGGTTCACGCGCGTGCGGAGTCGTTGCACTTAACCGCGCTGAGCTAAGAAGGCGACGTCGACGATCTCGCCGGTGCGTATCTGTTCGGCGCCGCTGGGCACGACCACGAGGCAGTTCGCTTCGGCGAGGGTGGCCAGGAGGTGCGAGGACGCCCCGGGGGCCCCGCCCAGCGCCTGCACCAGATATTCACCGGTCTCCTGGTCGCGCATCAGCTGGCCGCGCAGGTAGCCCTTGCGGCCGGCGACCGACGTGATCGGCGACAGCGTGCGGGCCTGCACGATGCGGCGCATCGGCTGGCGCTTACCCAACGAAAGCCGGATCAGCGGCCGCACCATCACCTCGAAGACCACCAGCGCGCTGACCGGATTCGCCGGCAGCAGAAACGTCGGGACGCCGTCGCGGCCCAGCTGCCCGAAGCCCTGGACGGACCCGGGGTGCATGGCGACCCGGACGACTTCCATCTCCCCGAGTTCGGAAAGCACCGACCGCACCGCCTCGGCCGCGGCGCCGCCGACACCGCCGGCGATCACCACTACCTCGGCACGGTTGATCTGGCCCTCGACGACCTCGCGGAACTCGCTGGGGTCGTTGCTGACGATGCCGATGCGGTTGACCTCCGCACCGGCATCCCGGGCCGCCGCCGCCAAGGCGTAGGAGTTGACGTCATACACCTGGCCGTTGCCCGGGGTGCGCGAGATGTCGACCAGTTCGCCACCGACGGCCATCACCGTCACCCGGGGCCGCGGATGCACCAGCACCCGTTCGCGGCCGACCGCCGCCAGCAGGCCGACCTGGGCCGCGCCGATGACCGTGCCGGCGCGCACCGCGACGTCACCGGGCTGCACGTCGTCGCCGGTGCGACGCACATACGCGCCCGACGGCGCGCCTCGCAGAATCCGCACCCGCGAGCTCCCGCCATCGGTCCAGCGCAACGGGATGACGGCGTCGGCCAGCGTGGGTAGCGGGGCTCCCGTGCGCACCCGGGCGGCCTGCCGGGGCTGCAGGCGGCTGGGTGTGCGCGCGCCGGCCTCGATGGTTCCCATCACCGGCAGGACCAGGCCCTCACGCCGGTCTTCGTCGACCTCCGGGTCGGCGGGCGGCTCGCCCAGGCTGTCGACGCCCACTTCGCCGACACCCAGCACGTCGACGCTGCGCACCGCGTATCCGTCGATCGCGGCCTGATCGAAACCCGGCATGGGCCGCTCGGTGACTACTTCCTCGGCACACATCAAACCCTGCGCCTCGGCAATGGCCACCCGGATGGGCCGCGGAGCCACCGCGGCGGCCGTTATCCGGGCCTGCTGCTCCTCAACAGAACGCACAGCGCGCCTCTCTGCCCTCTATGCCCTGGCGGGCGCCGTCTTGGGCCGGGCGTTCGGCCGGCTACTTCTCGGCCAGGCCTAACCGCGCCACCAACCATCGCCGCAAATCCGGGCCGTAGTCGTCACGATCCAATGCAAAGTCAACCGCAGCCTTGAGGTAGCCGCCGGGATTTCCCAAGTCGTGTCGAGATCCGCGATGCACGACGACATGCACGGGGTGGCCCTCCGAAATCAGCAACGCGATCGCATCGGTGAGCTGTACTTCGCCGCCCACCCCATGTCCGACGCGGCGCAAGGCGCCGAAGACGGCGCGGTCGAGCACGTAGCGGCCCGCCGCGGCCAACATCGATGGGGCGTCCTCGCGCTTGGGCTTCTCGACCATGCCGTTGACCTTCAGCACGTCAGGGTTGTCGTCTCCGGGCACCGGCTCGACGTCGAAAACCCCGTAGGCGCTGATCTCTTCGGGCGTCACCTCGATGGCACACAACACCGTGCCGCCGTGCTGCGCCCGCACCTTCGACATGGTCTCCAGGACGCCGGTCGGCAAGACCAGGTCGTCGGGCAGCAGCACCATCACCGCGTCGTCGTCGGACGTCAGCGTGGGCTCCACGCAGCTGATGGCGTGTCCCAGGCCGAGCGGTTCCGACTGCACGACGGACTCGACCTTGATCAGCTGCGGCGCGCGCCGCACCTTGTCGAGCATCGCTTTCTTGCCGCGGGCCTCCAGCGTGCCCTCCAGGACCAAGTCCTCGACGAAGTGCGCGACGACGCCGTCCTTGCCCTCGGAAGTGATGATCACCAGGCGGTCGGCGCCCGCCTCAGCCGCCTCGGCGGCGACCAGCTCGATGCCGGGGGTGTCGACGACCGGCAGCAGCTCCTTGGGAACCGTTTTCGTCGCGGGCAGGAAGCGGGTACCAAGACCGGCGGCGGGCACGATCGCCGTGTGTGGGACCACCACTTTTGGGCTTGACATTGTTCACACGATAACCCGAGCGGGGTTTTCCGAGTCGATGTGGCGCGGGCAAAGACCCGGCTGCCATGGTTGAGGCATGGCGACCACCAGCAAGGCCGCGTTGCGAGAGCAGCTGCAGGCGGCCCGGCGCCGCGTTGCCGACGGCGTTCGGGCCGACGAGGCGCGCATGTTGCGCGAGCAACTGGAAGCTCTGGAAAACATCGTGAGCTGGGGCAGCACGGTGTGCGCCTACGTGCCGGTGGGCGCCGAGCCCGGGTCGATCGAGATGTTGGATGTGTTGCTGCGGCGGGCCGGACGAGTGCTGCTACCGGTTGCGCGCACCACCGCCGACGACGCGCCGCTGCCGTTGCGCTGGGGCGAATACCAGCCCGGCACACTGACATCCGCGCGGTGGGGATTGCTCGAGCCGCGGGAGCCGTGGCTGCCGGCATCGGCGATCGCGGAGGCGGGCCTGATCCTGGTGCCATCGTTGGCCGTCGACCGCTCCGGGGTGCGGTTGGGCCGGGGTCGCGGTTTCTACGATCGCTCGCTGGGCGGGCGCGACCCACACGCCCGGCTGATCGCGGTGGTGCGCGACGCGGAGTTGGTCGACGAGTTGCCCGCCGAGCCGCACGACGTACCCATGACCGATGCGCTCACGCCGCGGGCCGGACTGATCGCTCTCAACCTGCGCTGACATATCGGGAATGAGTCACGTCACGTGGCGGTTCTAGCACTTGAGACGGTAGAGTGCTAACAAGCTTTGTAATCATCCGGAGGTTTTTGTGCCGACTTACAGCTATCAGTGCACTGAGTGCGACGATCGCTTCGACATCGTGCAGGCCTTCACCGACGATGCGCTGACCACCTGCAAACGCTGCTCCGGGCGGCTGCGCAAGCGCTTCAACTCCGTCGGCGTGGTGTTCAAGGGCAGCGGCTTCTACCGCACCGACAGCCGGGAGTCCGGTAAGAAGTTGGCGAGTTCCACCAACGGGTCCTCGTCGAGTGACTCGGGGTCGAGTTCGGGATCCAGCGAGAAGTCCGGGTCGAGCGAGAAGTCCGGATCGAGCGAGAAGTCGAGCAGCAGCTCCACGGCCTCCACAGCCGCCGCCACGAGCTAACGGGTTATCCACAAAGGCATTTGCCACCGGCATTCGCCGCTGACCACGGTGCGCTTACCGTTGCGGCGTGGGCGAAACGTCGCTGAATCCAAGCCTGTTCAGCCGCCTTCTAATGCTGCGTCCGGATTGGACCCGGACCGTGCTGGCGCGGCGAGTCGCCGCGGGCGGGCTTGTCGTGTTGGCCGGCCTGGCGGCGCTGCGCTCCAACCCGGCCGGTGACTATGCCGAGGTGGTGGTCGCCGATCACGACCTGCGGCCCGGCGCCGCGTTGACTCCCGCCGATGTTCGTCTCGAAAAGCGTTTGGCCGCAACCGTTCCCGACGGGGCACGAACCGATGTGGGCGCCGTGGTCGGTGCGACGTTGGCCGGCCCGACGAGGCGCGGCGAAGTGCTCACCGATGTCCGGTTGCTCGGCAGCCGGCTGGCCGACGCCGCAGTCGCGTCGAAGGCGGGACCCGGCGCCCGCATCGTGCCGCTGCGTCTGGCCGACAGCGCCCTGATCGACCTTGTCCGCGTCGGCGACGTCGTCGACGTGCTGGCCGCACCGGCAACCGGCTCCCCGGAGACGCCCGAAACCGCACCCAAGGTGGTGGCCACCGATGCCGTCGTGGTGCTCGTGTCGGCCAAGCCAAAGGTCCAGGCCGCGGACGGCGACCGCGTAGTGTTGGTGGCGCTGCCGGCTCGCGTGGCGAACACGGTGGCGGGCTCGGCGCTGGGTCAGGCGGTGACCCTCACCCTGCACTGACTGCCTCGCCGCTGTTGGCCACGCAGCCTACAGCAAACTCTGTCCAATCCCAGGAAGGACGTCTGGATGTTCAAAGGGTTCAAGGAGTTTCTCTCGCGGGGCAACATCATCGACCTGGCTACCGCGGTGGTCATCGGTACCGCCTTCACCGCGCTGGTCACCCAATTCACCGACAGCGTCATCAAGCCGCTTATCAACCGGGTCGGCGTCAACGAGAAGTCAAATCTCGGCGTCCTGCGGATCGGCATCGGCGGCGGCCAGACCATCGACCTGAACAACGTGCTGTCGGCCGCGATCAACTTCATCATCATCGCGGCGGTGGTGTACTTCGTGGTTATCCTGCCGTACACGACGCTGCGCAAGCGCGGCGAGGTCGAGCAGGCCGACGATGCCCAAATCGTCCTGCTGAAGGAAATCCGCGACCTACTCGCGCAGACCAACGGCGACTCGCCCAGGAAGCACGGCGCCCTGGCCGCCACGACGCCCCCGCCGGACTACGGACCGCGCGCCGACGCCGAGTCTTAGCCGATTCGACGCGAGGGGCAGACCGAGGCCGAAGGCGGTCAGATCTCCAGGCTCGACAGCTGCCCGATGATCTGAGCGGCCAGAGGATTCAGCGTCGCCATTCCGTCGCGCACCGCATAGCGGGAACCGGCCAGGTTCACCACCAACGTGCTTCCGGACACCCCCGCCAGGCCGCGTGACAATCCGGCGTCGATGATCCCCGCGGATAGCCCCGAGGCCCGAATGGCTTCGGCGATGCCAAGGATTTCGCGATCCAGGATCTCGCGGGTGGCCTCGGGAGTGACATCGCGCGGCGTTACGCCCGTCCCGCCGACGGAGACCACCAGGTCCACCCCGCCGATCACCGCGGTGTTGAGCGCGTTGCGGATCTCGACCTCGTCGGCCGAGACAGCGACCACACCGTCGACGACGAATCCCGCCTCGGTCAGCAGCTCGGTAACCAGCGGCCCACTGTGGTCCTCGTCCCCGTGAGCGGTGCGATCGTCGACCACCACGACCAGGGCCCGGCCGACTACCAACTCCGCGCCCGTTTCCATGGGTGCCACCGTATAACCGAGCTCGGACAATCCCGCCGCCGAGGGTTCTTCGACTCGCATTACTGATCCGCCTTCCCCAGGGTCACCGGCACGGTACGGCTGCCACCAGCGGGATCCTGGAAGGTCAGCGTGATCTTGTCGCCGGGCGCCTTCGACCGCACGGCGGCAACCAAGGCGTCGGCGCTGTTGATCGGGCGGTCGTCAACCTTGGTGACGATCACGTTCTTGGGCACTCCGGCGGTCGCGGCCGCGCCGCCCGACACGACGTCGACGACCTTGGCGCCCGGGGAGCCTTTGTCGTTCGTCACCTGCACGCCGAGCGAGGCGTGGGACGCCTTGCCGGTGCTGATCAGCTCGTCGGCGATGCGCTTGGCTTGATCGACCGGGATCGCGAAACCGAGCCCGATCGAACCGCTCTGGGCGTCCGGCGAGTCCGCACCCAGGGTGGCGATCGCCGAGTTCACGCCCACCAGCTGGCCGTTCATGTTGACCAACGCGCCGCCGGAATTACCCGGGTTGATCGCCGCATCGGTCTGAATCGCGTCCAGCACCGTGTTCTGGTTACCCGACTCACCGGTGGTGGACACCGGGCGGTTCAGTGAACTCACGATGCCGGTGGTCACCGTGCCCGACAGACCCAACGGCGACCCGATCGCGACCACCGGCTGGCCCACCCGAAGGTCCGATGAGGAGCCCAGGGAAATGGGGGTGAGTCCGGAGACGCCCTGCACGCGGATCACGGCGATGTCGCTGGTGGGATCGGCACCGACGACCGTGAACGGCGCGGTGCGACCGTCGGAGAAGGTCACCGTTGTCTTTGGCGTGGGCCCACCCGGTGCGCCACCGGGACCCGCGGGCGGACCGCCGGGGGGAGCACCGGGAGCCCCGGGTCCCTTCGGCGGCACCTCGGCCGCCGCGATCACGTGGTTATTGGTGAGAATCAGCCCGTCGGCGGAAAGGATGATGCCGGAGCCCTCTTCGGACTGGCGGCCCAAATCCGTCTCCAGCATGACCACGCTGGGCACCACCTTGGAGGCAACCTGTTCAACGCTGCCCGGCGGCATGTTCGCCACTGGGACGCTGGGCGCCGCCCCACCGATGACGCTGTGCCCATTGCCGCTGGTGGCGTGCGTGCCCAGCTCGACAGCCGTCGCCGCGGCTCCGCCGATACCGGCCGACACCACCGCGATGGCCAGTGCGCCCACAACCAATAAGCCTGCGCGTGGACGTTTTTGGGGGCCCGGCGGCATCGGCGGCAACATGCCGGGAATCGGTCCCGTCCCGGAGCCCCCGGGGATGGGGCCTACCCCGGCACCGCCCGGTATCCGGCCCGGGCCCGTGCCGCTGTATGGGTCATAGGGCTGCCGAAATTGCGTTGTCTGCGATTGCTGCCGCCAGTCGAATGGCTGGCTGTACCGCTGCTGGTGCCCCTGGCCATAAGCAGAGGTCCCCGGATGGCTCGGGGCGGGCGCAGGCTGATTAGGCGCGGGACGGTATCCCGGCTGCTGCGGCGGTGGCGAATACCTCGGGTCATTCGTCATGTCGCTAGGTCGCTCTTCCTCTATCTCAGTATTCGGCTCGTCGGATCGACTGGGCTCTTCAACAGTAGCTGCAGACCTACCTTGCCCGCGCGGACTGAGAGTCCACTGAGATAACGTTCGCCGGTTCCCGAGAGTTCGACTGGTCGCCGGCCACGGGGACCGTGGGGTCGGTGCCGAACTCTTCCTCGCGATTCCCGGCGGCGCGTGTCGGATACGGCGAGGGCGGCATCGGCCGCCCGGGCAGCAGGACGTAGAAGGAGGTCCCCGGCGGCTGTCCGCCCGGCACGGTGTCCTCGACACGAAGCAATCCACCGTGATTCAGCACGACCTTTTTGACGATCGCCAGCCCCAGTCCCGAACCGGGCATGGCGCGTGCGGTCGTCGAACGGTAGAACCGCTCGAACACCAGCCGGCGTTCGTGCGGGGGAATGCCCGGGCCTTGGTCGGACACCACCAACTCTGCGTGCGAGGGGTCGAGTTGTCGCATGGTGACGCCGACGTGGCCGCCCGGCGGGCTCCACTTGGCCGCGTTGTCCAACAGGTTGAGCACCGCGCGCGACAGCCCGGCGGCGTCGCCGTACATCTGCCAGGGGGTCACGTCGACGTCGAAGTGAATATCGTTGCGGCGCCGCCTGACTCGCTCCAAGCTACGATCGACCAGCTCGGACATGTCGACCGGTTCGTGCACCACCTGGCCGGCGTCGTCCCGAGTGAGGTCCACCAGATCGCCGACCAGCGTGGACAGTTCCTCGATCTGCGCCAGCACGTCGGCGCGCAGCTCGACCATCTCCTGCTCGGGCAGCCGCGGCGCCCCCGGTTCCATCGAAGCCATCAGCAGCTCGACGTTGGTGCGCAGCGACGTCAGCGGGGTGCGCAATTCGTGTCCGGCGTCGGTGACCAGCCGCGCCTGCCGCTCGCGGGACTCGGCCAGCGCCCGCAGCATCAAGTTGAAGGCCTCGGTGAGCCTGGCCAATTCGTCGCTACCGAACACCGGAATGGGCCGCAGGTCATCGGTGCGCGCCACCCGTTCGGCCGCTTCGGTCAGGCGAGCCACCGGACGTAGCCCCGCCCGGGTGACCATACCGCCCGCCACCGCGGCGACCGCGACGCCGATGCCGCCGACGATCAGCAGCACCCAGCGCAGCTTGGTCATCACCGCCTCGGTCGGTTTGAGGCTCTTGGAGATCAACAGCGAACAGCCGTTGGGCAGGTGGATGGCCAGCACTCGTTGATCCGAGGCGGTGCGCCGGGACATGAACAAGTCGCCGCGGATCACCGCCTTTTCCGGCGCGCCGACGGGCAGCGTCTGACCCGGCTGCTGCGCGGTGTAGATCGAGTGGCCCGGGTTCACCAGCATCGCGTTGACATCCGAATAGGCGGTGCCTTCGATGGCCTTTCCGGGATCGGCGGCCAGTGAACCGCTGGCGATCAGCAGCTGCGCCCGGCTTTGCAGCTGATTGTCGATATCGCTATACAGCGCAGCCGAAATCACCGCGTACACGGCGAACGCCATCAGCACGACGACCATCGCCACCATCGACATCGCCAGCAGCATGACGCGCCACCGGAGGGACAACGAGCTGGTGGCGCGCAGCGGTACCCGTTGGGGCCGTTGGTACCGGATCATCGTCGAATGCGACTCGTCACGGCGGTGTCTCCCGAAGGACGTAGCCCACGCCACGCACCGTGTGGATCAGCCGGGGCTCACCGTCGGCCTCGGTCTTGCGGCGCAGATAGCCGACGTAGACCTCCAGCGCGTTGCCGGAGGTGGGAAAGTCGAATCCCCACACCTCCTCCAGGATCCGGCTGCGGGTGAGCACGCGACGCGGATTGGCGATCAGCATTTCCAGCAAGGCGAATTCGGTGCGTGTCAGGCTGATTTGGCGTTGCCCGCGAGTGACTTCGCGGGTCACCGGGTCCAGCGTCAGGTCGGAGAACGTCATGGCCACCGATTCGGCGTCATCATCCGGCTTGGTGCGGCGCAGCAGCGCCCGCAGTCGGGCCAACAGTTCCTCCAGGGCGAACGGCTTCGGCAGGTAGTCATCCGCGCCGGCGTCCAGCCCGGCCACCCGCTCGGAGACCGAATCGCGGGCGGTGAGCACCAGGATCGGCAGGTCGTCCCCGGTGCTGCGGAGCTGACGGCAGACCTCGAGGCCGTCCAGCCGCGGCATCATCACATCGAGCACCAGCGCGTCGGGCCGGTCACTGGCGATCATGTCGAGCGCTTCCAGCCCGTCATGGGCCAACTCGACCGAGTAGCCATTAAAGGAAAGCGACCGGCGCAGCGACTCACGCACTGCGCGATCGTCGTCGACGACCAGTATCCGCACGGGCCTAAGTGTCGTCCCGACGCCTGAGAGCGGCCTGAGAGGCGCGCCGGGTGTTTGCCGAGATTAACTAACGCCGGTCGAGATCGATGAGGCCGAGGCGGGCGGCCTTGAGCAGCCGGCGGGGCACCTTGTGCTTCTGGCCTGCGACCGTCACACCGACGAGCTCCGTCTTGGTGGCCTTCCACTGCGCGCGACGGCTTCGGGTGTTCGCGCGCGACATCCTGCGCTTGGGTACGGCCATGGTCGGGCCTAACTCCTCGTGTCGGGGCCTAGCCGGGGCTAGTCGGGCATGTCGCGGGGGTGTGGCCGGTGGGGCCGAACGTGCGACGATTGCTATCAGGATAGTCGGTGGCCTGCTGCCCACCAAAACGACGCCCGTCGGCGCCGAGATTGCCGTGACGGCTGTGATCCGGGCGCCGTCAACGACCATGGCGGCAATCTCGGCGCGGAGAGGCGAACGGGTGTCCTTGACGTGACACCGGCGCGACCCGCTAACCTACCGGTTGGTTGGTTGGTTTGCGCTCACCGGTGAATCGCAGATTGGAGGACTGCATGGCCTCTGCTGTCCTGGCCGTCGAACGCTGTCCGGATCGCGAACTGTTCGGGGTTCTACGGCGACCGCCTGTCGGCGATGCGCGAGATGCTCACCGGCGGAGACGTGGACTACCTCACCGGCGATTACCTGGCCGAGCTGACCATGCTGATCCTGGGCCGCGACCGCATGAAGAATCCCGAGCGCGGCTATGCCAAGACCTTCCTGACCCAGCTCGAGGACTGTCTGGGCGAGGCCCGCGACCGGGGCGTCCGCATCGTCGCCAACGCCGGCGGCCTCAACCCGGCCGGGCTGGCCGACGCGATACGCGCCCTGGCCGAACGCCTCGGCATCCCGGCCCGGATCGCCCACGTCGAAGGTGACGACCTGCTGCCGCGCGCCGCCGAACTCGGGCTGGGCACGCCCCTGACCGCGAACGCCTACCTGGGCGCGTGGGGCATCGTCGACTGCCTCAACGACGACGCCGACGTGGTCGTCACCGGCCGGGTCACCGACGCCTCGGTGATCGTCGGGGCGGCGGCGGCGCACTTCGGCTGGGGCCGCACCGACTACGACCAGCTCGCCGGCGCCGTGGTCGCGGGCCACGTCATCGAGTGCGGCGTGCAGGCGACCGGCGGCAACTACTCCTTCTTTACCGAGGTATCCGACCTCACCCACGCCGGTTTCCCCCTGGCCGAAGTCCACGCCGACGGATCCTCGGTGATCACCAAGCACCCGGGCACCGGTGGCCTCGTCAGCGTCGACACCGTCACCGCGCAGCTGCTCTACGAGATCACCGGCGCCCGCTACGCCAACCCCGACGTCACCGCCCGGATGGACACCATCGAGCTGTCGCCCGACGGCCCGGATCGGGTGCGCATCAGCGGCGTGCTCGGCGAACCACCACCGCCCACCTACAAGGTGTCGCTGAACAGCATCGGCGGATTCCGCAATGCCATGAGCTTCGTGCTGACCGGCCTGGACATCGAGGCCAAGGCCGACTTGGTGCGCCGGCAGCTCGAGGCGGCGCTGACCGTCAAGCCCGCGGAGCTGCAGTGGTCACTGGCCCGCACCGACCACACCGACGCCGACACCGAGGAAGCCGCCAGCGCGCTGCTGCACTGCGTGGTCCGCGACCCCGATCCCGCGAACGTCGGGCGCCAATTCTCTTCGGCCGCCGTGGAATTGGCGCTCGCCAGTTATCCGGGCTTTCACGTGACCGCCCCGCCCGGCGACGGTCAGGTCTACGGCGTGTTCACCCCCGGCTACGTCGACGCCAAGGAGGTGCCGCACGTCGCGGTGCACGCCGACGGCACCCGCACCGACATCCCCTGCGCGACCGAGACTTTGGAGTTGGCACCCGCCGATCCCCCGCCGTTGCCGGAGCCGCTTCCCGCCGGCCCGGTGCGCAGGGTGCCGCTGGGCCGCATCGCCGGGGCGCGCAGCGGCGACAAGGGCGGCTCGGCCAATGTCGGGGTCTGGGTCCGCACCGACGAGCAATGGCGCTGGCTGGCCAACACGCTGACCGTCGAGCTGCTCAAGGAGCTGCTGCCCGAGGCGGCGGAGTTCGACGTCGCCCGCCACGTGTTGCCGAACCTGCGCGCGGTCAACTTCGTCATCGACGGCATCCTGGGCCAGGGCGTCGCCTATCAGGCGCGTTTCGATCCGCAGGCCAAGGGGCTGGGCGAATGGCTGCGCGGCCGGCACGTCGACATCCCGGAGAGGATTTTATGAACCTTTGGACGACGCCGGAGCGCGAGCAGTTGCGAAAGACGGTGCGCTCCTTCACCGAACGCGAGATCCTGCCCCACGCCGACGAGTGGGAGCGCATCGGCGAGTTGCCGCGCGACTTGCACCGGCGCGCCGGGGCGGCCGGCCTGCTGGGTGCGAACTTCCCCGAGGCGGTCGGTGGGGGCGGCGGTGACGGCGCGGACGCGGTGATCATCTGCGAAGAGGTGCATCAGGCCGGCGCCCCGGGAGGGGTCTTCGCGTCGCTGTTCACTTGCGGCATCGCGGTGCCGCACATGATCGCCTCCGGCGATCAGCGGCTGATCGAGGAGTTCGTCCGGCCGACGCTGGCCGGCGACAAGATCGGTGCGCTCGCCATCACCGAGCCCGGCGGCGGTTCGGACGTCGGCCACCTGCGAACGTCGGCGGTGCTGGACGGGGATCACTACGTGGTCAACGGCGCCAAGACCTACATCACCTCGGGGGTCCGCGCCGACTACGTCGTCACCGCTGTGCGCACCGGCGGTCCCGGCGCGGCGGGGGTTTCACTACTGGTGATCGAGAAGGGCACACCGGGTTTCGAGGTGAGCCGCAAGCTGGCCAAGATGGGGTGGCGGTCCTCGGACACCGCCGAGCTGTCCTTCGTGGACGCGCGGGTGCCTGTCGCCAACCTCGTCGGCGCCGAGAACAGTGGATTCCTGCAGATCGCGCAGGCCTTCGTCGCGGAGCGCATCGGCCTTGCCGCGCAGGCGTATTCGAGCGCCCAGCGGTGTCTGGACCTTTCGGTACAGTGGTGCCGGGACCGCGAAACCTTCGGCCGGCCGCTGATCTCGCGGCAGTCGGTGCAGAACACGCTGGCCGAGATGGCCCGGCGCATCGACGTCGCCCGGGTCTACTCGCGCAATGTGGTCGAGCGTCAGCTGGCCGGCGAGACCAACCTGATCGCCGAAGTGTGTTTCGCCAAGAACACCGCCGTCGAGGCCGGCGAATGGGTGGCCAATCAGGCCGTCCAGCTGTTCGGCGGCATGGGCTACATGGCCGAATCGGAAGTCGAACGCCAGTACCGCGACATGCGGATCCTCGGCATCGGCGGCGGAACCACCGAAATCCTGACCGCGCTGGCCGCGAAAACCCTTGGACTCCAATCATGACCGTGCTGCAGTCCACCCTCGACGCGACGTCCGCCGCCTACACCGACGCGGCGTCGACGGCAACCTCCAGGCTCGACGAGATCGACACCGAGCTCGCCAAAGCGCTTGCGGGCGGCGGCCCCAAGTATGTCGAGCGCCATCACGGCCGCGGCAAGCTGACCGCCCGCGAACGCATCGAGCTGCTCGTCGACCCCGACTCCCCGTTCCTGGAGTTGAGTCCACTGGCGGCGTACGGCAGCGCCTTCACCGTCGGCGCCAGCACCGTCACCGGCATCGGAGTGGTGTCGGGCGTGGAATGCTTGATCGTCGCCAACGACCCGACGGTCAAGGGCGGCACCAGCAATCCATGGACGCTTCGAAAGATTCTGCGCGCCAACCAGATCGCCTTCCAGAACCGGTTGCCGGTGATTTCGCTGGTGGAATCCGGCGGGGCGGACCTGCCCACCCAGAAGGAAATCTTCATCCCCGGCGGGCAGATGTTCCGGGACCTGACCCGGCTCTCGGCGGCCGGGATCCCGACCATCGCGCTGGTATTCGGCAACTCCACCGCGGGCGGGGCCTACATTCCGGGCATGTCCGACCACGTGGTGATGATCAAGGAACGCTCGAAGGTGTTCCTTGCCGGTCCCCCGCTGGTCAAGATGGCCACCGGTGAAGAGTCCGACGACGAATCGCTCGGTGGTGCCGAAATGCACGCCCGCACTTCAGGATTAGCGGATTACTTCGCCGTCGACGAGCTGGACGCGATCCGCATCGGAAGACGCATCGTGTCCCGGCTGAATTGGATCAAACAGGGACCCGCGCCCGGCCCGGTCTCCGAGCCGCTATTCGACGCCGAGGAACTGATCGGCATCGTGCCCGCGGATCTGCGCATCCCCTTCGACCCCCGTGAGGTGATCGCCCGCATCGTCGACGGTTCCGAATTTGACGAATTCAAAGCCATGTACGGGTCGTCGCTGGTGACCGGCTGGGCCCGGCTACACGGCTACCCGCTCGGCATCCTGGCCAACGCGCGCGGGGTGCTGTTCAGCGAGGAGTCGCAAAAGGCAACCCAGTTCATTCAGCTGGCAAACCGCTCGGATACGCCATTGTTGTTCCTGCACAACACCACCGGCTACATGGTGGGCAAGGACTACGAGGAGGGCGGGATGATCAAGCACGGCTCGATGATGATCAACGCCGTGTCCAACTCGACCGTCCCGCACATCTCGCTGTTGATCGGCGCGTCGTACGGCGCGGGCCACTACGGCATGTGCGGGCGCGCCTATGACCCTCGATTCCTGTTCGCTTGGCCCAGCGCCAAATCCGCGGTGATGGGTGGTGCCCAGCTCGCCGGTGTCCTATCGATCGTCGCCCGGGCCGCCGCCGAGGCCCGCGGACAGCAGGTCGACGAGGAGGCCGACGCCGCGATGCGGGCGGCCGTCGAGGGGCAGATCGAGGCGGAGTCGCTGCCGCTGGTGTTGTCAGGGATGCTCTACGACGACGGGGTGATCGACCCGCGCGACACCCGCACGGTGTTGGGAATGTGTCTGTCCGCCATCGCCAATGGCCCGATCAAGGGGACGTCGAACTTCGGCGTCTTCCGGATGTGAGCCCCATGGTTACTCGAGTGCTGGTCGCCAACCGGGGCGAGATCGCCCGGCGGGTGTTCGCCACCTGCCGGCGCCTCGGCCTGGGCACCGTCGCCGTCTACACCGACCCCGACGCCGCCGCGCCGCACGTGGCCGAGGCCGACGCGCGCGTGCGGCTGCCCAAGACCAACGACTACCTGAACGCCGAGGCGATCATCGCGGCCGCCCGCGCCGCGGGCGCCGACGCGGTGCACCCCGGGTACGGCTTCCTCTCGGAGAACGCCGAATTCGCGGCCGCCGTGCAGGGCGCGGGCCTGACCTGGATCGGGCCGCCGGTGGACGCGGTGCGGGCGATGGGCTCCAAGATCGAGTCCAAGAAGCTGATGGCCGCCGCCGGAGTCCCGGTGCTCGACGAGCTCGACCCCGACGCGGTCACCGAAGCGCAGCTGCCGGTGCTGGTCAAGGCGTCCGCGGGCGGCGGCGGCCGCGGGATGCGGGTGGTGCGCGAATTATCGGCTCTCGCTGACGAAGTCGAGGCGGCCCAACGCGAGGCCCAATCCGCTTTCGGCGACCCGACCGTGTTCTGCGAGCGCTACCTGCCCACCGGGCATCACATCGAGGTTCAGGTCATGGCCGACACCCACGGCACCGTCTGGGCCGTCGGGGAACGGGAATGCTCCATTCAGCGCCGGCACCAGAAGATCATCGAGGAGGCCCCCTCCCCCTTGGTCGAGCGCATTCCGGGCATGCGAGCCAAGCTGTTCGACGCGGCCCGGCTGGCCGCCGAAGCGATCGGCTACACGGGCGCCGGGACGGTCGAGTTCCTCGCCGACCCAGACTCTCAAGACGGCGAGTTCTACTTCCTGGAAATGAACACCCGGCTCCAGGTCGAGCACCCGGTGACCGAGGAGACCACCGGGCTCGACCTGGTCGAACTGCAGCTCGCCGTCGCGGGCGGTGAGCGCCTCGACGCCGAACCACCGGCGGCTCAAGGGCATTCGATCGAGGCCCGACTCTACGCGGAGGATCCCGCCCAGGGCTGGCAGCCGCAGGCCGGCCGCGTGCACAGCGTCGACGTGCCTGCGGTCCAGTCGCGGTTCCACACGCTGGGACACCGGACCGGCATCCGGCTGGATTCGGGCATCGTCTCCGGCTCCTCGGTGTCCATTCACTACGACCCCATGCTGGCCAAGGTCATCTCGTATGCGCCGACGCGCCGGCAAGCGGCGCTGCTGCTCGCCGACGCACTCGCCCGCGCCCGGCTGCACGGCTTGCGCACCAACCGTGAGCTGCTGGTCAACGTGCTGCGCCACCCCGCGTTCCTCGACGGCGCCACCGACACCGCGTTTTTCGAGACGCACGGACTGGAGAAACTGTCGGCCCCTCTGGCCGACGCCGCCACCGTCCGGTTGTCCGCGATCGCCGCCGCGCTCGCCGACGCCGCGCATAACCGCGCGGCCGCCGCCGTCCTGGGCTCAGTACCCAGCGGCTGGCGCAACCTCGCGTCCGGCTTTCAGGTGAAGGGCTACCGCGACGCCGCGGGGGGCGAGCTCCGGGTCGAATACCGTTTCACCAGAACGGGATTGCTGTTCGCCGAAGACGAGCCGGTCCAGCTGGTCTCGGCCACGCCGGACGAGGTCGTGCTGGCCGACGGCGCCGGGGTGGCGTGTGGTTTCGCGGTCGCGCGATACGGTGACGACGTTTACGTCGACTCGGCGCGCGGACCCGCTCACCTGGTTGCGCTGCCGCGCTTCCCGGAGCCGGGTTCGGCCGTCGAACAGGGTTCGCTGGTAGCGCCCATGCCCGGCAACGTGATCCGGATCGGCGCCGCCGTCGGCGAGACGGTCGACGCCGGCCAGGCATTGATCTGGCTCGAGGCGATGAAGATGGAACACACCATCACCGCGCCGACCGACGGCGTGCTCGTCGAACTCAACGTCAAGACCGGCCAGCAAGTCGAAGTGGGCACTGTCCTAGCGCGCGTCGAAGCGCCGCAAGCAGAAGGAGATTCAGCATGACCGACACCAGCTTCATCGAGAGCGAGGAGCGGCAGGCCCTGCGGAAATCGGTGTCCGCGTGGGCCGCCAACTACGGCGGCGAGTACTACCTGAGGAAGGCCCGCGCGCACGAGCACACCGACGAATTGTGGTCGGAGGCGGGCAAGCTCGGCTTCCTGGGGGTGAACCTGCCCGAGGAGTACGGCGGCGGCGGTGCCGGGATGTACGAGCTGTCGCTGGTGATGGAGGAAATGGCGGCAGCGGGCAGCGCGCTGCTGCTGATGGTGGTTTCTCCCGCCATCAACGGCACCATCATCAGCAAGTTCGGCACCGACGAGCAGAAGAAGCGCTGGATTCCCGCCATCGCCGACGGCTCCCTGACGATGGCGTTCGCGATCACCGAGCCCGACGCCGGCTCCAACTCGCACAAGATCACCACGACCGCCCGCCGCGACGGCAGCGACTGGCTCCTCAAGGGCCAGAAGGTCTTTATCTCCGGCATCGACCAGGCGCAGGCCGTGCTGGTGGTGGCCCGCACCGAGGAGGCAAAGACGGGCAAGCTGCGCCCGGCGCTGTTCGTGGTGCCGACCGACGCGCCCGGCTTCACCTACACCCCGATCGAGATGGAGCTGATCAGCCCCGAGCGCCAATTTCAGGTCTTCCTCGACGACGTCCGGCTGCCCAGCGATGCGCTCGTCGGAGCCCAAGACGCCGCCATCGCACAGCTTTTCGCCGGCCTGAACCCCGAGCGCATCATGGGTGCGGCCAGCTCGGTGGGCATGGGGCGCTTCGCGCTGAGCAAGGCCGTCGACTACGTCAAGACGCGACAGGTCTGGTCCACGCCGATCGGGGCGCACCAGGGCCTGTCACATCCGTTGGCGCAGTGCCACATTGAGGTCGAACTCGCGAAGCTGATGATGCAGAAGGCCGCGACGCTCTACGACAGCGGCGACGACATGGGCGCGGCCGAGGCCGCCAACATGGCCAAGTATGCCGCGGCCGAGGCGGCCACGCGCTCGGTCGACCAGGCCGTGCAGTCGATGGGCGGCAACGGGTTGACCAAGGAGTACGGAGTGGCCGCGATGCTGACCACGGCCCGGCTCGGACGGATCGCCCCGATCAGCCGCGAGATGGTGCTCAACTTCGTCGCGCAGACGTCGCTGGGCCTGCCCCGAAGCTACTGAAGCCCTACTGATGGACACGCTCGTCGAATACGCCGGCCCGCCCGACGCCGGCGGCCCGTTCGCGCGGCTGACGCTGAACTCGCCCCACAACCGCAACGCGCTTTCGACCGTGCTGGTCGAGCAGTTGCATCACGGGCTGCGCGACGCCGCGGCGGACCCGGCCGTGCGCGCGGTGGTGCTGGGGCATACCGGCAACACCTTCTGCGCCGGCGCCGACCTGAGTGAAGCCAGCGGCGGCGACCCGTTCGACATGGCCCTCGCCCGGGCCCGCGAACTGACGGCGGTGTTGCGGGCGATCGTCTCCTCGCCGCTGCCGGTGGTCGCCGCCATCGACGGGCATGTCCGCGCGGGCGGGTTCGGACTTGTCGGTGCCTGCGACATCGCCGTCGCCGGTCCGCGCAGCACCTTCGCCCTGACCGAGGCCCGGATCGGCGTCGCCCCGGCGATCATCTCGCTGACGCTGCTGCCGAAACTGTCGCCGCGGGCCGCGGCGCGCTACTACCTGACCGGCGAGACTTTCGGCGCCGGCGAAGCGGCGGACAT
The DNA here is from genome assembly GCA_963850895.1 of uncultured Actinomycetota bacterium. GTDB lineage: Bacteria > Actinomycetota > Actinomycetes > Mycobacteriales > Mycobacteriaceae > Mycobacterium. The sequence continues at coordinate 158,832 of CAWKNK010000030.1, forward strand.
CGGACTGATCACGATGGCAGCCGAGGACGTCGAGGCCGCGGTGGGAGGACTGCTCGCCGACGTGGGCCGCGGTTCGCCCCAGGGGCTGGCGGCCTCCAAGGCGCTGACCACGGCGGCGGTGCTGGAAGGGTTCGACCGCGACGCCGAACGGCTCGCCGAAGAATCGGCCCGGCTCTTCGTATCCGACGAAGCCCGCGAAGGCATGCTGGCGTTCCTACAGAAGCGCGCACCCAGCTGGGCGAATTAGCCAGGTGTCAAACAGATGCCACGGGCCCGACCGGCCGGCGCGGCGCAAGGTTGCAGTTTGACCAATCTTCTTGCAGCAATAGCCGGACGTCGTAGGCTCGTGGGTGATGAGCAACTCCGCGCAACGCGATGCGAAGGATACGCGCGACGAATCGTCGCGCGCGGCCGACACTGATCGCATACAGCTCGCGCAGTTGCTGGCGTACGCGGCCGAGCAGGGCCGCCTGCAGCTGAAGGACTACGAAGACCGCCTGACCAGGGCCTATGCTGCGACGACGTACGAGGAACTGGACCAGCTGCGGGCGGATCTGCCGGGTTCACCGATCAACCCGCGCCGGGGCGGCAAGCCCAACCCGGCGCCGTCCACGCTGCTGCTGGCCCTGATGAGCGGCTTCGAGCGGCGGGGCCGGTGGAACGTACCCAAGAAGCTGACCACGTTCACGTTGTGGGGCAGCGGGGTGGTGGATCTGCGCTACGCCGACTTCACCTCGACCGAGGTCGACATCCATGCGATGTCGATCATGGGGGTGCAGAATATTTTGCTGCCGCCCGAAGTCAACGTCGAGATTCACGGCCGCGGCGTCATGGGCAACTTTGACCGCAGCGTCCCCGGCCAGGGCACCCCCGGCGCGCCGAAGGTGAATATTCGCGGCTTTTCGCTGTGGGGCGGTGTCGGCATCCTGCGCAAAGCCCGCAGGCCACGCGGGTAGCCGCTGCGGGCGTTAGCGGGGCACGTAGTCGAACTTGTCGGGGTTGGGCCCGTTCCTTCCCGATTCACCCTTGTCCAGCGCTGAGATCGCGTCCATGTCGGAGTCATCCAATTCGAAGTCGAAAAGCTCGAAGTTGGCTTTGACCCGTTCCGGTGTCACCGATTTGGGGAAGACGATGTCGCCGCGCTGAATGTGCCAGCGCAACACCACCTGCGCCGCCGATCTGCCCCGTGCATCGGCGACGCGGTTGATCACCGGATCGTCGAGCACCTTGCCCTGTGCGATGGGCGACCACGCCTCGGTGGCGATGCCGTGATCGCGCCCATACGCCCGGACCTGTTCGTTACCGAAGTAAGGATGAACCTCGATTTGGTTGACCGATGGGACGGTGTCGGTCTCTTCGGCGAGCCGATCCAGATGTGCGACTTGGAAATTCGAGACGCCGATGCTGCGGGCGCGTCCGTCCCGGGCGAACTCTTCGAAGACCTTCCAGGTCGAGACGAAGTCACCGTCGTAGAGCGTGGGCAGGGGCCAGTGGATGAGAAACAGGTCGACGTAGTCGGACTCCAGAGCCTTCAGCGTTCGATCGAAGGCGCGGCGCGCATCGTCGGGCTTGTGAAAGCCGTTGTTGAGCTTGCTGGTGACGAATACGTTGGCGCGGTCCACGCCGGCGTCTCGAATGCCTTGTCCGACTTCCTTTTCGTTGCCGTACATCTCGGCGGTGTCGATGTGCCGGTAGCCGATCTCGAGCGCGGTCTTGACCGCCGCCGCGGTCTCGTCGGGCTTGATCTGGAACACGCCGAAGCCGAGCTGCGGAATGCTGACACCATCATTGAGTTCGACCGTTGGAACCTTGCTCATGCGTCTCCTCCTTCTCGGGTCCGTGTACCCGGTCGAGTGAGCACCTATTCCCCTCTGGTCGACGACGGGCTAGCGGCGGCGGGACCGGAGGTAGTCGCCCACCACGGCAGCACCCAGGCCGTCGAGATCGGGCACCACGACACGTCCCTCGACGCGCCGGGCGACCTGGTCGATGAACCGGGCCAGGCCGGGATCGCCGCCCAGCCGAAAAATGGTGATCTGCGCACCGAGGCGGGCCATGTCGTCGAACCCGCGCACGGTGTGGGCGATGGTCCGCGGATGCGGCGGGTAATCAAAAAACACAGTAGAACCACCGTCGCCGTCGAAGTCCTCCAGGTGAGCAGTCGGCTCACCATCGGTCACCACCAGCACGACGGGCTGCGCGTTGGGGTGCCGCCGCAGGTGACGACCGGCCAGCGCCAGGGCGTGATGCAGATTGGTGCCCTGCTCGTAGACGCCCTCCAGACCGGTGAGCTCGGCGGCGGTCACCGTCCGGGCGTAACGGCCAAACGCGATGATCTGCAAGGCATCCGACCGAAATCGCGTGCACACCAGGTGGTTGAGCGCCAGCGCCGTCTGCTTCATCGGCAGCCAACGATTCTCCATCACCATGGAGAACGAAATGTCGACCAGCAGCGCCACCGCGGCCTGGGTGCGCGTCTCCGTCTCGGAGACCTCGACGTCGTCGACGGTGATCTTCAGCGGTCCGACGGCGCCGTCCGGCGTGGCGGTTCCCGCCTGCCGCAGCACCGCGTTGGTCAGCGAGCGGGAAATGTTCCACGGCTCGGTGTCACCGAACTGCCAGGGCCGGGTGGCACCGGTGAGTTCGCCGGCCGCTCCCGCGCGCCGATGGTCCCGCTCGCCGCGCCGACCCGAAAGCTGTTGCGCCACATCGCGTAGCGCCGTCTCGCCCAACCTGCGCATGGCCTTCGGCGAGAGCCGCCACTGGCCGTCGGAACCCCGGTCCAGGAATCCCTGATTGACCAGTGCGCGTTCCAATTCGGCGAGCGTGCGGGCGTCGACGGCGGCCTCGTCGCCGAGTTGGCGTGCCAGCGCGTCGAGGTCGACGTCGTCCATGGTGGCACCCGGGTAACTTTGCGACAGCTGCTCGGCCAGCTGCTCGAGCTCGGCGACGTCGGCCAGCGCCTGGGTGCCCTCGCCCATCCCGAACGGGTTATCGCCGGAGAACTGTTCGGACCCCGTCCAGTCCTCCCCCGGCCGGGCGGCCTGCAGGTGCGCGTCGAGCCGGTTCAGCGCTTGCATCAGCGAAGGCGACCCGAATGCCTGCTGCGCCAGCGCATCCAGCTCGGCACGCTGGTCCGGGCTCAGGCTGTTGCGGAAACGTTGCGCGGCGGCGGCGCGCTTGGCCAGCGAGTCCAGCAGCTCGTCGACATTGCGCGGGTTCTCCGGGAAGAACTCGCCGTGCTTATTCATGAAGTTCTGGAAGTCCTGTTGGGTGTCCTCACCGCGGGCATGCTTGTCCAGCAACTCGTTGAGGTCGTTCAGCATGTCGTTGACGCGCTGGCGGTCCTCGTCGGTGGCGCCTTCCAGCGCCTCCTTCATGCCGGCGAAGCGCTGATCCAGCATCTCGCGGCCGAGCAGATCCTTGATCTGGTCGTACTTTTCGCGGGCCTCGTTGCTGCGCCAGTTGTATTCGGAGAGCTCCTGAACGGCCTTGGCCGGCGACGCCGGCAGGGCGTCGAGCTGCAGTTCGCCGAAGCGGGCGTCGTCGTCGAGCGCGCGGGCGAGTTCCTTGCGCTCGGCCAGCACGGCCTCGTCGAGCAGCTTCTTGATCTCCTGCAAAGTCCCATCTAAGTTGTTGCGGCGCAACAACTCCCGTCGACGTCGGTTCGCCTCGGCCGCCAGCCGGTCGGCGCCGGGCATGTTCTTGGTGCCTCGGCGCAGCAGCTCGGACAGCGCGCGGCGCGGCGACGTGCCGGCCATGACGTCCTGCCCGATCTGCTCGAGAGCCTCGCGCAGATCCACCGGCGGGGCCAGCGGGTCCGGCCCGCCGGTGTACGCCGAGTACCGCGACGAATGCCCTTTACCCATAGACGGTTTGGCCCTCCCCGGATACCTTGTCGATCCGCTTGGCCAGATACAAAGCCTCGAGCGCCAGTTCCAGCGCCGCCGCGCGCTCGCCCTCCGACTGGGCGCCCAGCTTGGCCGCGATCTTGTCCACCACCGGCAGGGGGGGAACGGCGGCCAGCACGTCCTTGGCTGACACCCGCTCGCCCGTCGTGACCGCCGAACCGCCCTCGACCGCGGACACCAACGACCCGACGTCGATGCCGCCGAGCACCCGCGACGCGGTGTCGGCCGTTGCGCGGCGCAGGAGGTGTTCGAGCACGGCCTGCTCGCGGCCTTCCTCACCGGACTCGAATTCCAGCTTGCCGCGCAGGACGTCGATCACCGTGCCGAGGTCGACCACGCGGGCCACCGGGTCGGTCTCCCCCAGCACAGCGCCGCGGTGCCGGGCGGCGGCCGCCACGGTTTCGGCCGCGGCGATCGCGAACCGCGCCGACACCCCGGAGCGTTGATCGACCGAATTGGACTCCCGCAGATACCGGGCGAAACGGGCGATCAACTGCATCAGGTAGTCGGGCACCTGCGCGGACAGGTGCGCCTCCTGGACGATGACGCCCACCTCCGCCTCGAGCTCCAGCGGGTAGTGGGTGCGGATCTCCGCACCGAACCGGTCTTTGAGCGGAGTGATGATGCGGCCTCGGTTGGTGTAGTCCTCGGGGTTGGCGCTGGCGACCACCACCACGTCCAGCGGCAGGCGCAGCGTGTACCCGCGGACCTGGATGTCGCGCTCCTCCATGACGTTGAGCATCGACACCTGGATGCGCTCGGCGAGGTCGGGAAGCTCGTTGACCGCGACGATGCCGCGGTGGGCGCGCGGGATCAATCCGTAGGCGATGGTTTCCGGGTCCCCGAGGCTGCGGCCCTCGGCGACCTTGATCGGGTCGATGTCGCCGACGAGGTCCGCGACGCTGGTGTCGGGGGTTGCCAGCTTCTCGGTGTAGCGCTCGCTGCGGTGCTTCCACTCCACCGGCAGGTCGTCGCCCAGGGTGGCGGCCTTGCGGATCGACTCCGGCGTGATCGGCGAGTAGGGGTGCTCGCCCAATTCCGCCCCGGCGATCACCGGCGTCCACTCGTCGAGCAGCCCGACCAGGGCGCGCAGTAGCCGGGTCTTGCCCTGACCACGCTCGCCGAGCAGGACGAAGTCATGTCCGGCGATGAGCGCCCGCTCCAGCTGGGGCAGGACGGTGTCGTCGAAACCCAGGATCCCCGGCCAGACCGCTTCACCATCCGCGCCGTCGGCGAGCCGCGTCAGCAGGTTTTCGCGGATTTCCTGTTTGACTCCCCGTTCACGATGGCCGGCGGCGCGCAGTTCGCCGACGGTGCGGGGCAGATTGCTGGGTGATGGCACCACTCCAAAGTACGCGTTGGGGAATGGCCCCACGCGCTGAGCGTTCAGTGAGCGAAGTGGCGGGCCCCGGTGAGATACAACGTGACGCCGGCGTTGGCTGCCGCCGCGGTCACCTCGTCGTCACGGACCGACCCTCCGGGGTGCACGATCGCTTTCACGCCGGCGGCGGTCAGCGTCTCGAGTCCGTCGGGGAACGGGAAGAACGCGTCCGAGGCCGCGACCGCACCGCGGACTCGGTCGCCACCGCGTTCGACGGCCAGCCGAGCGGCGTCCACCCGGTTCACCTGTCCCATGCCCACACCGAGGGTGGCGCCGCCGCCGGCGATCACGATGGCATTCGACTTGACCGCGCGGCACGCCCGCCACGCGAAGACCAGGTCGGTCAGCGTCGCCGGATCGGCCGGTGAGCCCGTCGCCAGGGTCCAGTTCACCGGGTTGTCGCCGTGCGCGTCGAGCTCGTCGCGTTGCTGCACCAGCAGTCCACCGCTGATCGGCCGCAGCTCGGTGCCGCCGGTCAGCGGCTCGGAGGCCACCAGCACCCTGATGTTCTTCTTGCGCGTCAGGGCGTCCAACGCGTCCGGCGCGTATGCGGGCGCGACGATGACCTCGGTGAAGATGGTGCTCACATATTCGGCCATCTCGAGGCTGACTTCGGTGTTGGCCGCGATGACGCCGCCGAAGGCGCTCAGCGGATCGCATTCGTGGGCCTTGCGATGCGCGTCGGCCACCGAGTCCGACGAGATGGCAATCCCACAGGGGTTGGCGTGCTTGATGATTGCGACGCAGATCTGTTCGTGGTCGAAGGCGGCCCGCCAGGCCGCGTCCGCGTCGGTGAAGTTGTTGTACGACATCTCTTTTCCGTGCAACTGCTCGGCCTGCGCCAGCCCCGGCCAGGCGCCGGGGTCGCTGTAGAGCGCCGCCTGCTGGTGCGGGTTCTCGCCATAGCGCAGCATCGTCGAGCGGTGCCAGCTGCGTCCCAACCACTTGGGGAACGCCGTCGGCGGATGCTCGGGCGCCAGCGTCGTCTCCATCCAGCCCGCCACGGCGATGTCGTATTCCGCGGTGTGCGCAAACGCCAGCGCCGCCAGCTTTTTGCGCTCTGCGAGGGAAAAGCCGCCGTGCCGCACCGCGGCGAGCACGCCGTCATAGCCGCGCGGGTCGGTGACCACCGCCACGCTGGGATGGTTTTTCGCGGCCGCGCGGACCATCGACGGCCCACCGATGTCGATCTGCTCGACGCATTCGTCGATGCCGGCGCCGGAGTCGACGGTCTCGCTGAATGGGTACAGGTTGACGACGACGAGTTCGAACGCCGCAATGCCGAGTTCCGCGAGCGCCGCGGCGTGCTCGGGTTTGCGAAGGTCCGCCAGCAGCCCGGCATGCACGCGCGGGTGCAGCGTCTTGACCCGGCCGTCGAGCACCTCGGGAAAGCCGGTCAGCTCCTCCACCCGCGTGACCGGAATCCCTTTTTCGGCAATGGTCTTCGCCGTCGATCCGGTCGAGACGATCTCGACGCCCGCATCCGCCAGTCCGCGGGCGAGTTCGACGAGCCCGGTCTTGTCGTAGACGCTGATCAACGCGCGGCGGATCGGCCTTTTCGCCGTCTCCGGCCAGTCGTCGGTGCTCATCGCTTGGTCGCCTTTCGTCCGATCGTCGCTGTTCTTCCGACCAGGGTCAGGCCGCCGGTCGCGATCTCGGCCACCACGTCCACCAGGAGCTTCCGTTCGGTGACCTTGATGCGTTCATGCAGGGTGTCTTCGCTGTCGCCGTCGAGCACCGGCACGGATTGCTGCGCCAAAATCGGCCCGGTATCCGTCCCGGCATCCACCAGGTGCACCGTACAACCTGTGACCTTGACGCCGTAGGCCAACGCGTCGGCCACTCCGTGCGCACCCGGGAACGCCGGCAGCAGTGCCGGATGCGTATTGATGATCCGTCCGTAGAACCGCGAAAGGAACTGGGGCCCAAGTATTTTCATAAAGCCCGCCGACACCACCAGATCGGGCGAGTGCGCGGCGGTGGCTTCGGTGATGGCGGCATCCCAGGCGGCGCGGTCGGGGTGATCGCCGAGCCGGGCGGTGAAGGTCGGCACAGACGCCCCCGCGGCGATCTCGGTGGCCAGGCAGTCGCGGTCGGCACCGACCGCGACCACGCGGGCCGGGTACTCGCCGACGGCGGCGTCGAGCAGCGAGCTCAGCAGCGACCCGGTGCCCGATGCCAACACCACCACCCGCGCCGGCGCACTCGGGGGCACATGGAGCGGTTCGGCCACAAGGACAGAGCCTAGTGGGAGCTACTCGCCGGAGTCGCGGTCGGTCGCGGTCGGCTCGGCTTCGTCGGGGAGCGGCGCGACGTCGTCGTCGCTCGCCGCTGCGTCGTCGTCGCTGACCGGCGCGTCGTGAGCGGCGACGTCGTCGTGATCGGCAAAATCGGCCGGCGGCTCGTCGTCCGGCTCGTCGTCCGGCTCATCGTCCGGCTCGTCGAAGACGCCCGCAAAGTCCGCCGGTTCTCCCCCGCAAGCGGGTGGGGGTACCTCCCGCTCGTGGGGGCGTGACCCCACGGCGGCGGCGGGCGCGGGTTTGGGCCGCCGGGGCCGGGCCCTGATACCGCCGGTCATCACCACCGTGATCCCGCCAACGACCGAGAACCAGAAGAACACCGCCGATCAGCAGCGCGCCCTGGTCGACGCCGACATCGCCGAAGTTTCCCAGCCGGCCGCTGCCGCCGTATGCCGAGCAATGACATCGCCAGCGCCCCGGCGACGGAAGCGACCAGCAGCTTGGCCATCGCCGGAATCAGCGGCAGCGCACGCCGCGCGCATTGTTGTCCGACCGCCACCCCGGACGACGCGCCGATGATGAGCAGGGCGACCCACACCGGCCCGAGCGGCGGCCTGGGGGCGGCGGCCAGGATCGGCAGCGCCGGAATGTCGCCGCCGAAGACGGTGAACGAGCTGAACGTCGCAAAGCCGAGGTGAGCGCTGGATCCGACCGCCATCGCCGAGGTGCCGACAATGACGTTGGGCGCGTACAACATCGACAGCACCGTGAGGCTGAACTGCCCGAATATCGAATCGGTGATCCCGTACAGGTCTTGCATGGTCGCCCAATGCACCACCAGCGAAGCCGCCGTGACCAAGCCGGAGAGGCCGAGCAACGCCAGCACACCGGCGGACGCGGCGCGCAGGGCATCGCCCAGCCAGAACGGCAGGGACGACGCCGTCAACGCCCGTCGTCCCACCCGGGACCACACACCGATCGCGGCACCGACGGCATGCACGACGAGGACGCTGGCGAACGCGCGCAGGGCGCTGGGTGTCTGCAACTCGGTGATCACCGACGACGCGTCATGGATGACCGCCAGGGCGATCGCCGCGATCAGCAGGGGGCCGCCCAGCGCCGACGCGACAACCCAGCGGACCACGAACCACGAGGAATACGGAGAGGTGGCCCGGGCCGTGCTGCGCGCGGTGGCCCAGATCATCAACAGCACCGGCAGCAGCGGCATTACACCCAGTTCGCGGCCGCCGATCGAAATCGGCACCTGGTGCACGCCGAGCCACATGCTGGCGATCGCGCCCAGCGCCCCGGTCATGTCGCTGTTGGCGATCAACAACTGCAGCAGCGTGACCGCCGCGATGATGACCAGGGCCACCACCGCCGGGCCGAACGCGACCCGGACAAGGTCACGCGCCTGGCGAGCGCCCGCTGGCCGGTTGTCCTCCACCCGCGTCACCCTTGGCGCACCTCCCGACTAGGCGCGAGAGCGCACGGTCAGAGCGGCGCTGGACCAGACGGCGACGAAGGCGACTGCTGCTCCTGCCCGTAGGGCTGCTGACCCCCGGCATGGTTGGAGTAATTCGCCGAACCCTCGGAGCCCGCACCGGCCGCGGGTGGCGGGCTGAAGCTGGGGAAGCCGGTGGGCGGGGTGGACGGACCCTGCTGCGCCGCCGGCTGGGGCCCGGACTGCTGCGCGGGCTGGGCGCCGAAACCGCCGGTCGGAACCGCGCTTTGGGTCGGGGCCTGGCTGGCCGGATATCCGCCGTACTGCGACCCGTACCCGGGGTGCTGCGGCGACTGCTGCTGGCCGCCCGGCTGACCGTAGTAGGGCTGCTGGCCGTACTGCCCGTATTGCCCGTATTGCGCCGTACTGGGCGTAGGGGTCGTACTTCGGCCGCGGCGTCGGCGCCGTGATCAACGCCCGCGTCCAACAGGACGACAACGGCGGCGGCGATCGCCTGCAGCACGCTGCAAGCCACCAGGGGCCACATCGCCCAGCCGATCGCGACGCCGGCGGGCAGGTTGATCGTCTCGGTGATGGCCAGCAACGCACCCAGAACCGCGATGACCGCGACGATTCCGGCGTAGTTCTTGGCCTTGGGCACCAGGCTCAGCCCCGCGAGCAGCGCGGCCAGCACCGCGACAATCGACCGCAGTGCCCGCATCGCCGGCCCGTCCGCCAGCGCCCGGGCCCAGGTCGGCGCCGATGGTGAACGTCGGGCCGAAATTCAGCAGATACACGGCCAGGCCGAGCACCACCACCGCGATGTTCAGGTAGAGCGGGAGCTTCGTCGTGCCATCGTCGTCCTTGGTGAACGACGGTGTGGCGCCTGCGTAGGAGCCGCCCTGCGGCGCGGGCGGGTATCCGGGGCTACCGGGCGAGTAGGTCATGGCTCCTCCTGTTGCTTCCAGTGCCTTGAAGTGCCTTGCGGGCGCCACAGTTGCGTCGCGACGCTAGTGCTTTCAGGCGCGCCGTCCCATAAACGCCGTGCCCGGCGGTTGCGTTGCGACGCGATCGATCAACCACGCTAGCGCACTTCGGGATGCCCGTGCCGTGGCGACCGGCTTGGACGCCGATCCGTGTAGCCACGACGGCAGCTTGCTCAGCGGAGGTAGAACACGTTCTAATTCTCTGCATGGATTACGGGCTTGTGCTTTTCACCAGCGACCGCGGCATCTCCCCGGCGTCGGCCGCCAGGCTCGCCGACGAACACGGCTTCACGACGTTCTACGTGCCCGAACACACCCACATCCCGATCAAGCGCGAGGCGGCCCACCCGACGACGGGTGACGCGTCGCTGCCCGACGACCGCTACATGCGGACGCTGGACCCATGGGTAAGTCTGGGCGCGGCCTGCGCCGTCACGTCACGGGTGCGGCTGTCCACCGCGGTGGCGCTGCCCGTCGAACACGACCCGATCACGTTGGCGAAATGCATTGCCACCCTCGACCATTTGTCCGGCGGACGGGTGAGCCTCGGCGTCGGGTTCGGGTGGAACACCGACGAGCTCGCCGACCACGGCGTGCCGCCCGCGCGGCGCCGCACCATGCTGCGCGAATACATCGAGGCCATGCGGGAGCTGTGGACCAAAGAGGAAGCCGCCTACGACGGCGAGTTCGTCAAGTTCGGGCCCAGCTGGGCGTGGCCCAAGCCGCTGCAGCCGCACATCCCGGTACTGGTCGGCGCGGCCGGGACCGAGAAGAACTTCAAGTGGATCGCCCGCAGCGCCGACGGCTGGATCACCACCCCGCGCGACTTCGACATCGACGAGCCGGTGAAGTTGCTGCAGGACACCTGGGCTGCCGCCGGCCGCGACGGTGCTCCGCAGATCGTGGCACTGGACTTCAAGCCGATGCCCGAGAAGCTCGCGAAATGGGCCGAGCTCGGGGTGACCGAGGTGCTGTTCGGCCTGCCGGACCGCGCCGAGGACGAGGTCGCCGCCTATGTCGAGCGGCTGGCCGGCAAGCTGGCCGCCCTCGTCTGAGCGCGAGCAGACGCAAAATCGCATTCCGCGCCGCGAATTGGTGCGAGTTTGCGTCTGCTCGCCGGGCGGGAGGTGCCCCCAGCTCGCCGACGCGGCCGTCAGGCCAGCGTGCAGCGGTTGCCGTAGTCGAAGGAGCGGACCCGCACCGAACGCCCGAGCGGGTCCCCGTCGATCAGCAGCGCGATCAGTTCGTCGTCTTCGGTGGTGGCCAGGAACCGGCTGCCGTCATCGAGCCGGCCGATGATGATCCCGGTCGGGCGGCCGTCGTCGCGCCGCACCGTATAGGTCTCGACGGTGGCGGCGCCGTCGGCCTTCTCGGTCACCGCCTGGGTCGGCCAGCTGGCGACCTGCTCCTGCGCCTGCGCGCTGCGGTCGGGCTTCCATTGCGCCGGAGCGGTGGAGTATACGCCGACCGAATACTTGCTCAGGATGCCGCCGTTGGCGCCGACGAGGCCGAATTCGCCCGGCGTCCTTCGCATTTGCGCCACCGTCTCGGCGACGGCATGCATCGAATAGTTGTTGCCGGCGCCGCCGAAGAACGGCAGGCCGCCGGTGAGGGTCAGGCCGCGCGGGTCGTCGGGCGCGAGGCCCATGCCGTCGCAGATGTTGAACACCGGCACCGGAAAGCAGCTGTACAGATCGAAGGTGGCGACGTCGTCGATGCCGATGCCGGCCACCGAAAGCGCCTCGCGCACGGCCAGGACGTGCGACGGCGCATGCCCGAGATCGGGGCGCTCGAGCAGCGCTTGTTCTTCGATATCGGCGTGGCCGTGCAGGTAGACCCAGTTCTCCTCGGGCACGCCGAGGCGACGCGCCGCCTCGACCGACATCAGTAGCGCGGCCGCGCCCTGGTTGACCTGGTCGCGGGCGACCATCAGCCGCGGGTAGGGCTCGCAGATCATGCGGTTGCGGTCGGTCACGGTGATCAACTCGTCGACAGTGCGCTCCACCGGCGCGGCGGCGAACGGGTTGCTTGGCGGCGACCTTGGTGAAGGGCGCGAACAGTTCACCCATCCGCCGCCGATACTCCGCCGGCCCCAGCCCGGTCCCGGCCCGCCGGGCATTCTCCAGCAGCCCGTACTGGATCGGCGCGCTCGTCAGCCCGTGGACGACGGTGTAGCGCGAGACGAGCTTCTCGATGCCCTGGCCCCGGTCTTCCAAGTCGCCGTCGACCGTCTCGGTGAAGTCGGGCCTGGCTTCGGCTTTCGCGAAGTAGCGCAGGGTCGAGGTCGCATCCGAACCGAACACCATCGCGACCTGGGAGCGGCCCGCCGCGATTTCCGCCGCCAGCTCGGTGATCAGGTGCTGAGGCCCCTGGCCGCCGACGATCTCGAGGATTGCGCGCGCGGGCGCCGCACCGATGCGGTTGGCCACGGATCGCGGGTAGTTGTTCGAACTGCCCCAGCGGGGCGTTGATCACCCCGGAGATCTCGAATTGCCTGACACCGGCCACGGTGTCGATGGCAGCCCCGGCGTCCTCGGCACCACAGTCGTCGACGGCGGCCCTGGCCGCCGCGGCGGCCAGCTCGACGGGCGACATCCCGCGGTAGTCCGGGTCGTCGATCCGCTCGGCGGCCTGCCCGACGCCGACGACGACGGGGGTGTTCGGGTCGAGATTCATAGACCCACTATCTACCGCAGGCCCGTCTCAGGGTCGAATCGGGGCCCCGCGCAGCGTCGGCCCGACCACCCGCTACAGGCTCTGCAGGATCTCCCGGGCCAGGGCCGCGGTCTCCGACGGGGTCTTGCCGACCTTGACGCCGGCCGCCTCCAGGGCCTCCTTCTTGGCGGCCGCGGTGCCCGACGAGCCCGACACGATGGCGCCGGCGTGGCCCATCGTCTTGCCTTCCGGCGCAGTGAATCCCGCGACATAGCCGACGACCGGCTTGGAGACGTTCGCCTTGATGTAGTCGGCCGCCCGCTCCTCGGCATCGCCGCCGATCTCCCCGATCATCACGATGACCTTGGTGTCGGGGTCCTTCTCGAAGGCCTCGATCGCGTCGATGTGGGTGGTGCCGATCACCGGGTCGCCGCCGATGCCGATCGAGGTGGAGAACCCGAAATCGCGCAGCTCGTACATCATCTGGTAGGTCAGCGTGCCGGACTTGGACACCAGCCCGACGGGACCCGGTCCACTGATGTTGGCGGGGGTGATGCCGGCCAGCGCCTCACCCGGCGTGATGATGCCGGGGCAGTTGGGCCCGATGATGCGCGTCTTCTGCCCTTTTTCTACGTTGTAGGCCCACGCATATGCGCTGTCCTGCACCGGAATTCCCTCGGTGATGACCACCAGCAGCGGAATCTCGGCGTCGATGGCCTCGATGATGGCGTCCTTGGCGAATTGCGGCGGCACGAAGACGACGGAGACGTTGGCGCCGGTCTCCTTCATCGCCTCCGCGACGGTGCCGAAAACCGGCAGTTCGACGTCCTTGCCGACGGGGTCGACGTGCGAGACGGTGGTGCCCGCCTTGCGGGCGTTCACCCCGCCCACCACCTGAGTGCCCGCTTTCAGCATGAGCGCGGTGTGCTTGGTGCCCTCACCGCCGGTGATGCCCTGGACGATGACCTTGGAATCTGCGTTCAGGAAGATCGACATTGGTTGGCTCCCTTACTTGTTCGCCAGCTCGGCGGCTTTGTCGGCGCCGGCGTCCATGGTCTCGGCCTGGATCACCAGCGGGTGGTTGGCTTCGGCGAGGATGCGGCGGCCCTGGTCGACGTTGTTGCCGTCGAGCCGGACCACGAGCGGCTTGTTGGCCTCGTCACCGAGCATCTTCAGTGCGGTGACGATTCCGTTGGCAACGGCGTCGCAGGAGGTGATGCCACCGAACACGTTCACGAACACGCTCTTGACCTGCTTGTCGTTCAGGATGACGTCCAGGCCCGCGGCCATGACCTCGGCCGACGCGCCACCGCCGATGTCCAGGAAGTTGGCCGGCTTGACGCCGCCGTGCTTCTCGCCCGCGTAGGCGACGACGTCGAGCGTGGACATCACCAGGCCCGCGCCGTTGCCGATGATGCCGACCTGGCCGTCGAGCTTGACGTAGTTGAGGTCGTGCTCCTTGGCCTTGAGCTCCAGCGGGTCGGTGGCGTCGCGGTCCTCGAACTCGGCGTGGCCGGGCTGACGGAAGTCGGCGTTGGCGTCCAGGGTGACCTTGCCGTCCAGCGCGAGAATCTGGTCGTCCGGCGTGCGCACCAGCGGGTTGACCTCGACCAGGGTGGCGTCCTCGGCGACGAAGAGTTCCCACAGCTTGTTGATGGTCACCGCGGCCGCGTCGAGCACCTCGGCCGGCAGGTGGCCCTGCTCGGCGATGGAACGCGCGGTCGCCAGGTCGACACCCTTGACGGCGTTTACCGGAACCTTGGCCAGCCGCTCAGGCTTGGTGGCGGCGACCTCCTCGATCTCCATGCCGCCCTCGACCGAGCACATGGCGAGGTAGGTGCGGTTGGCGCGGTCGAGCAAGAAGGAGATGTAGTACTCCTCGGCGATGTCGCTGGCCTCGGCGACCAGCAGCTTCTTGACGACGTGTCCCTTGATGTCGAGACCGAGGATGTTCTTGGCGTGCTCGTAGGCGTCTTCGGGTGTCGCCGCGTACTTGACGCCACCCGCCTTGCCGCGCCCGCCGACCTTCACCTGAGCCTTGACCATCACCGGGGCGCCGACCTCGGTCGCGATTTCCTTTGCGCCCTCGGCGGTGTCGGTCACCCGTCCCGGCGTAGTCGGTACGTTGTGCTTGACGAACAATTCTTTGGCTTGATACTCGAAAAGGTCCATGGACTCTCTGTCTTTGCTCGACTCAACTACTAGGCCTCTTGATGGGCGGTGCCGCGTTCGGCAACTCGCACGGAGGAACTGTATCCACCGGCCAACCGGCTCTTATCGCCGCGTCCGCCGATGTGGCACAGCTCACGGATGCGGGGCATACCCGGTTCGTGACCCCAATCACAATTTCCGTCTGATTGCCCGACGAGGTTGCCAGTTCCGCGAGTTAGCGGATACCGTCCTAGGGTCCAGATAACGTTATGGTCACGATACGAGGACATTTCAGCTTGTCCCAGCACCGTTTAGCTCCTTCAACTGCTGAAACAGCAGGCGTGGTGAGGGTTGGTCGCGCGGCAGGCGCCCGGGGGACGGAGCCCCATCGCAACGAAGTCACCGAAATCCTCCCGCTCGACGGCTTCAACTTCGACGATCTGGATTGGCGCGACGAGGTCAGCGATCTGGGCGACCTCGACTACAGCAACGACTCCACCTTCGACAACGAAGCGCAAGTGTTGCTGGCCCCCGAGCTCGACGACCTGAACGAGGCCGATGACCCGGCCCCGCTGTGGCTGGCCGCACCGGTGACCGAAGTGCTGCCGCGGGTGGTCGTCGAAGCCGCCACCGAGCCGCGCCTGGGTCGCGCGCACGCCACCGATGTGATCGGTGCGGCACGGCGCGGCGGGCAGCATCGCAAGGAACCCACCAGCGCGGCCAGGGGTCGCCTGCTGATTTCGGCGATGGCCGCCGGCGCGGCCGCCGCGGCAGCGCACACCGCCACCAGCCACGCCGATACGCCCAAGACCGAGGCCGTGCTGACCGCCAACGCGTCGGCGCTCACCGGCGGGTCGGGCAACAACACGATCCGCGGCGCACAGGTGGTCGCGCTCGAGCCGGCGGCGACCGCCGCGCTGCACAACCAGGAACTCGCCAAGGGCGTCGCGTTCGCCAACGATCGCGCTCAGCGTGAGGCGCGGTTGCAGCAGCCGCTCTACGTGATGCCGACGAAGGGCATCTTCACCTCTAACTTCGGTTACCGCTGGGGGGTGCTGCATGCCGGCATCGACCTGGCCAACTCGATCGGGACACCGATCCTCGCCGTGTCCGACGGCGTCGTCATCGACGCCGGCCCCGCCGCCGGCTACGGCATGCTGGTCAAGCTGCGCCATGCCGACGGCACTGTGACGCTCTACGGCCACATCAACACCACGCTGGTCAGCGTCGGCCAGCGCGTGATGGCCGGCGACCAGATCGCCACCATGGGCAACCGGGGCAACTCCACCGGCCCGCACCTGCATTTCGAGGTGCTCCAAGGCGGCACCGAACGAATCGACCCCGTCCCGTGGCTGGCTAAGCGGGGTCTTATGCTCGGTAACTACGCTGGTTGAGGTGACCGCGCCGAATCAACCACCTCCCGGTCCGCAACCGCCCGAGTCCACGCCGCCGTCGGACTCGAAGACGCGGATCATCCGCCGGGCACCCACCGGACCGGTCCCCATAGCGCCGGAGTCCCCGACCACCCACATCCCCCAACCGGCGCCGCCCTACCAGGGCGCTTCTCGCACGGGACGTCGAGGAACGTTGGGTGCGCCAGCCGATGAGCCCAGCGACCGCACCGCCGTCGCCGCCTGCGCCGTCAGCATCATCAGTGGGTGGGCCACGTCGGTGGTGGCGACCGACCTGATCGCGGGCTGGTGGCGGACCGACCGGCTGTTCTGCATTGCAGTCGCGTTCCTGGCCCTGGCGTTCGCCGCGACCACCGTGTCGGGCGTGATCATGTTGCTGCAGCACCGGCCTTTTGGGCGCTACCTCATCGTGGCCGGCGCCGTGGTCGCGGTGTTGACCTACATCGGTGTGTTCATCGCCGGTGCCCGTGTCGCGTGGATCGTGCACCTGCTGCCGCTGCTGCCGATCGCCAGCGTGGTGCTGGCGATGCACCCGCGAACCAAACGCTGGCTTCAGGCCTGACTGACCCCGCGCCGGACGTGCCCGCTTCTCAACCGGGTGCGGCCCGCGGCCGACCATTGGGCGAGTTTCAAATCCGATATCACATGCGATCTCGGATTCCCGGATCGTCTAATGGCCCGCAGGCGCTACCCGGCGGCTAGAGCTTGCTGATCGGGGCGTGGTTGTGCATCAGCTTGACCCGTCCCGCGCTGCCGAAATCGATGAGCGACATGGCCGATTCGCCGACCCCGGAAACTTCTTCGACGCGGCCGAGTCCGTACTTGTCGTGAGTCACCCGGTCGCCGGGCTCGAGCACCAGCAGCGGGCGCTTGCCCGCGCCCGAGCGGGTTGGGGCCGCGCGCGGCGTACCGAACCGGCCGGCGCCGCTCACCGGCGCGCTGAGCGACGGGGCCGGCGCGGTGCGGCGCCACTCGATGAGTTCCTGGGGAACCTCCCGCAGGAAGCGCGATTCCGGGTTCAGCATCGGCTGCCCCCAGGAGGACCGGACGATGGCTCTGCTCAAATACAGCCGCTGACGGGCGCGGGTGATGCCGACGTAGGCCAGCCGCCGCTCCTCGGACAGTTCGGTCGGGTCGTCCAGCGCCCGCATGTGCGGGAACATCCCATCCTCCCAGCCGGTCACGAACACCACCGGAAACTCCAGCCCCTTCGCGGTGTGCAGCGTCATCAGGGTGACCATCCCGGCGCCGTCGTCGGGGATCTCGTCGCTGTCGGAAACCAGCGAAACCCGTTCCAGGAACTCCGCCAGCACACCGGTGTCCGGCACGTCCTCGTCGTCCGGGGCCTGCAACGACTCGCCCAACGCGACCGCGTTTGCCCGGTCGGTGCTGAATTCGTGCGCCACACTGACGAGTTCGTTGAGGTTGTCCAAGCGGGCCAGGTCTTGGGGATCGGTGGAGGATTCGAGCTCCCGCCGGTATCCGGTACGTTCGAGCACCGACTCGACCAGATCGCCGAGATCCTCGTCGAGGCGGCCCCTGAGCTCATCGAGCAGGTCGACGAAACCGGCGATCGCCTTCTCCGCGCGCGAATTAAGCATCGGCACTTTGCCTTCGGCGGCGGCGACCAGCGCGTCGGCGAAACTCGCACCGGTGTTCTCGGCGTACACCGCCACGCAGGCCTCGGCACGATCACCGATGCCCCGGCGCGGGGTGTTGAGGATGCGCCGCAGGCTGACCGCATCACCAGGGTTGTCCAGCACCCGCAAATAGGCGACGATGTCGCGAATCTCTTTGCGCTCGTAAAAGCGTACTCCCCCAACGACTTTGTAGGGAATGCCGGCGCGGATGAACACCTCTTCGAACGACCGCGACGAGTTGTTGGTGCGATAGAACACGGCCACGTCGTTGTAGGTGATCTCGCCCCGATCGGCCAGCGCGTCGATCTCCTCGGCCACGAACCTGGCCTCGTCGTGTTCGTTGTCCCCGACGTAGCCGACGATCAACTCGCCGGCGCCGGCATCGGTCCACAGCCGTTTCTCCCGGCGTCCGGAGTTGCGAGCGATCACGGAGTTGGCCGCCGACAGAATATTCTGCGAAGAGCGGTAATTCTGTTCCAGCAGAATGGTTGTCGCGTCCGGATAGTCGCGCTCGAAGTCCTCGATGTTGCGGATGGTGGCGCCGCGGAACGCATAAATCGACTGATCGGCGTCACCGACCACGCACAATTCGGCCGGGGGCACATCGTCGGGCGATTCCGTGGCGTCGTGACCGACCAGTTCCCGCACCAGCACGTACTGCGCATGGTTGGTGTCCTGATACTCGTCGACCAGCACATGCCGGAACCGCCGCCGGTAGTGCTGGGCGATCTGCGGGAAGGCCCGCAGCACCGCGACGGTTTCGCCGATCAGGTCGTCGAAGTCCAACGCGTTGGCCGCGCGCAGCCGCCGCTGGTATTCGCCGTACACGGAGGCCACGGTGCGGACCAGGTCGTCGGAATCATCCGTCAATTTGGCCGCCGCCTCGGCGGGGTCGATCAGCTCGTTCTTCAGGTTGGAGATGGCGTTGGCCAGCAGTCGTGGCGAGTAGCGCTTGATGTCGAGCCCCATGTCGCGCCCGATCATCTGCAGGAGACGGCGCGAATCGTCGGCGTCGTAGATCGAGAAGTTGGAATTGAGGCCTTCGATCAACGACGCCTGGTTGCGCAGGATGCGCACGCACGTCGAGTGGAAGGTGGACACCCACATGGCGCGGGCCCGGTTGCCCACCAGCCGCACCACGCGTTCGCGCATCTCGGCCGCCGCCTTGTTGGTGAAGGTGATGGCCAGGATCTGGCCCACCCCGACACCGCGCGCCGCGATCAGATAGGCGATGCGGCGCGTCAACACCGCGGTCTTGCCCGAGCCCGCCCCCGCCACGATCAACAGCGGCGAACCCTCGTGCACCACCGCCTGGCGCTGTTGCGGATTGAGGCCTTCAAGCAGCTGGTCTGCTTCGGAGGCCAGATTGGCATCGGTTGCGTACACACTCATGTTGGTCCAAACTTACCGCCGCCCACCGACGCAACGCGCCCAGGCGTCAGACCAGGCTAGTGCCCCGATCCCCCGGCGCCCGGCAAATACACGTCTGCAAGAAAGGGTATTTCGCAAAATCCAATACGCGGCCCCGGGTGAAATGGCGGCTAATTACACTCGACTCTAAAGCGCCGCTCATAATCGCGCCCGGGTTTATGGCGGCGTCAATCTTTCGCGATCCGCGATGGGCACCAATTTTGCCCCGTGTTAAGGAAATCCACACCGCGGGCAACCACGGCATGGGCATCGGCACCACCGAACGCGGGACGGCCCCGCCCGCGTAATAGCCAGTTCAGGAACACGTTTTTGCGCGGGAGCTGGTTTTAGTGGCACACTCGTTCAGTGCTCAACGCGCAGTGGCGTCGGCAGCGCTGGACCCCGAACTGCCGCCGATTTTTCTACGGGTACCGGTCAGCGGTCCCCGTGGTTTAGCTGCTTTCAAGAGCCCCGTGGTCCACTTCCGGAGATCGGGGCTCGTCTTTCTTGTGAGGCCCGAAACCGGATGAGACCACAACCCCCACATCACGAGAATGCGGAGTTTGCAGAGATGAAGGTTGAGACGGTGGAAACCCCACAGACCGCCGACACCGAAGAGTTGAGCATCGACGATTTGCGCCACGAGATCGACCGGTTGGACGCCGAGATCCTCGCCGCGGTGAAGCGGCGCACCGAGGTGTCTCAGGCGATCGGCAAGGTACGGATGGCATCCGGCGGCACGCGGCTCGTCCACAGTCGGGAAATGAAGGTCATCGACCGCTACAGCGAACTCGGTCCCGACGGTAAGGACCTGGCGATACTGCTGCTGCGGTTGGGCAGGGGCCGGCTCGGTCACTGAGGCCACCCGTCACATCTGGCTGGGTCGCTCCGCATCGCACCAGGGTCGATCGTGACGGCCCGCAGCGCCCGGCTGCGCCGCGCTTGCGACCGTCACCAGGGTCGATCGTGACGGCCCGCAGCGCCCGGCTGCGCCGCGCTTGCGACCGTCACCAGGGTCGATCGTGACGGCCCGCAGCGCCCGGCTGCGCCGCGCTTGCGACCGTCACTAGGGTCGATCGTGACGGCCCGCAGCGCCCGGCTGCGCCGCGCTTGCGACCGTCACTAGGGTCGAACTATGACCTCCGTGCAAACCCTCCCCGACATCACCGGCACCCCGGCGTGGGACGCCCTGCGCAGGCATCACGAACAAATCGGCGCGACCCATCTGCGCCAGTTCTTCGACGAGGATCCCGACCGCGGCCGCGAGCTCACCCTCTCGGTCGGCGACCTCTACATCGACTACAGCAAACACCGCATCACCCGAGAGACGCTGCGGCTACTGGTCGATCTGGCGCGGGCGGCTAACCTCGAAGAGCGTCGCGACCAGATGTTCACGGGTGCTCACATCAACGTCTCGGAGAACCGGGCGGTATTGCACACCGCGCTGCGGCTGCCCCGGGACGCCGAGTTGATCGTTGACGGCCGCAACATCGTCGAGGACGTGCACGCCGTGCTGGACCGCATGGGCGACTTCACCGACCGGTTACGCAGCGGTGAATGGACCGGGGCCACCGGGAAAAGAATCAGCACCGTGGTCAACATCGGCATCGGCGGGTCGGATCTGGGTCCGGTGATGGTCTACCAGGCGCTGCGCCACTACGCCGACGCCGGGATCGCGGCCCGCTTCGTCTCCAACGTCGACCCGGCCGACCTCATCGCCACCCTGGCCGACTTGGACCCTGCCACAACGCTTTTCATCGTCGCGTCGAAAACCTTCTCCACGCTGGAAACTTTGACCAACGCGACCGCCGCGCGCCGTTGGCTGACCGACGCGCTCGGCGACGCCGCGGTGTCCAAGCATTTCGTGGCGGTTTCCACAAACAAGCGCCTGGTCGACGACTTCGGCATCAATACCGACAACATGTTCGGGTTCTGGGATTGGGTCGGCGGACGGTACTCGGTCGATTCGGCGATCGGCCTCTCGGTGATGGCGGCCATCGGAAAGGAGGCTTTCGCCGATTTTCTGTCCGGATTCCACATCGTGGACCGGCATTTCAAGACCGCCCCGCTGGAGTCCAACGCGCCCGTGCTGCTCGGGCTGATCGGGCTGTGGTACTCCAACTTCATGGGCGCACAGTCGCGCGCGGTGCTGCCCTATTCCAACGACTTGGCACGATTCGCGGCCTATCTGCAACAGCTGACCATGGAATCGAACGGCAAGTCGACGCGCGCCGACGGCACTCCGGTCACCACCGACACCGGCGAAATCTTCTGGGGCGAGCCGGGAACCAACGGCCAGCATGCCTTCTACCAACTACTGCATCAGGGCACCCGGTTGGTGCCGGCCGACTTCATCGGCTTCAGCCAACCCATCGACGACCTGCCCACCGCCGAGGGCACCGGCAGCATGCACGACCTGCTGATGAGCAACTTCTTCGCCCAGACCCAGGTGCTGGCGTTCGGCAAGACCGCCCAGGAGATCGCCGCCGAAGGCACGCCGGCCGACGTCGTGCCGCACAAGGTGATGCCCGGCAACCGGCCGTCGACCTCGATCTTGGCCGACCGGCTCACGCCGTCCGTGCTGGGCCAGCTGATCGCGCTCTACGAACATCAGGTGTTCACCGAGGGCGTCATCTGGGGCATCGACTCGTTCGACCAGTGGGGCGTGGAGCTGGGCAAGACGCAGGCCAAAGCGCTGCTCCCGGTGATCACGTCCGACAGCTCGCCGGCGCCGCAGTCGGACAGCTCGACCGACGCGCTAGTACGCCACTACCGGACCGAACGCGGGCGCACCAGCTGACCGGGTTTCAGGCGAACCACTTGGTGAGCGGCGGCGGCAGCACCCGCATCACCTGCACCAGCGGCGCCCATGGCCACCACGGCACCGCCGCCCGGCCGGGCTCGCGTTCCATGGCGGCGACGAGCGCGTTGACCCCAGTCTCGTTGTCCACCATCAACATTGTGCTTTTCGACTTGGCGGTCATCTCCGACTCGATGTAGCCGGGCTCGATGACCGAAACCTTGATGGGGCCCTTGGCGTATTCGGCGCGCAGGGATTCACCCAGCGAGCTCACCCCGGCCTTGCTCGCGGCGTAGGCGGCCTTGACCCCCGGCACTCCCTTGTTGCCGAGCACCGAGGAGATCAGCACCAGGTGGCCCGAACCGCTGTTGTTGAACATCTCCAACGCGGTCTCGATCTGCACCAGCGCGGCCACCAGGTTGGTCTCGATGGTCGCCTTGTTGGCCCACAGCTTGCCCGAGCCGAGCTTCGCGCCCTTGCCGATGCCGGCGTTGACGATGACGCGGTCGATCCCGCCGAGCTCGTCGCTCAGTTCGCCGAACACCTTGGGCACCTGCTCGTGGTCGTTGACGTCCAGCGCGGCGACGGCGATCTTGATGCCGGGATACTGTTGGGACAGTTCGGCTTTCAGCTCGTCGAGCCGGTCGGTGCGCCGGGCGCACAACGCCAGGTCGCGGCCCTTGGCGGCGAACGCACGCGCCATGCCGGCCCCCAGGCCGGAACTGGCACCCGTGATGAGGATCTTCTGACGAGTCACCCGGGCAGCATAGCGACCGCGGCCGGCGCCTACTTGAGCAGCCGCGACATCCGCCGGTCGGCCAGCACCTTGCCACCGGTCTGGCACGTTGGACAGTATTGAAAAGACTTGTCCGCGAAGGCAACTTCGCGGACGGTGTCCCCGCATACCGGGCAGGGCAGGCCGGTGCGAGCGTGCACCCGCAGTCCGGAGCGCTTCTCGCCTTTGAGCGTGGCCGCCCCCTGTCCCACGGATCGGCCCACCGCGTCGCGCAGGACGGACACCATCGCGTCGTGCAGGGTGGTGAGCTGCTCATCGGTCAGCTTGCCCGCGGTGGCGAACGGCGAGACCTTGGCGACGTGCAGTATTTCGTCGCTGTACGCGTTGCCGATGCCGGCGATCACCTTCTGATCGGTGATCACCGTCTTGATCCGCCCGGTGTTGCCGGCCAACAGGCCGGCGAGATCGTCGACGCCGAGCTCCAGCGCGTCGGGCCCGAGGGCGGCGATGCCCGGCACCAACTGCGGATCGTCGACGAGCCACACGGCCAGCCGCTTCTGGGTGCCGGCCTCGGTGAGGTCGAAGCCGGGCGCCTCGCCGGGCGTGCCCAGGTGCACGCGCAAGGCGATCGGACCCTTGCCGGGGCGCAGCGGCGCCGCGGCCAGCTTGTCGGACCATCGCAACCAACCCGCCCGCGACAGGTGGGCGATCAAGTACAGCTCCCCCGCCTGCAGTCCGAGGTACTTGCCCCACCGGTGGGCCCCCGTCACGGGCTGGCCGTGCAGCGCGCTGGGCGGCGGGTCGAAGGTCTTCAGCACGGAGAAGGCGGCGACATCGACGCGGCCGATCGTCAATCCGACGGCATGGCGGCGCAGATGGTCGGCCAGCGCTTCGACCTCGGGCAGTTCGGGCACGCCCTTCAGTCTGCCGGTCTGAGTAAATAGGTGTCCATGATCCAGCCGTGCCGCGCGCGGGCCTCGGCCCGCAGCGCCGCGATGCGCGTGCCGACCTCGCCGACCGTGCCCGCCACCAGCAGCTCGTCATCGGTGCCGAGGTAGGCGCCCCACCAGATCTGGGTGTCGGGCGGGCACGCCTGAAAGGAGCACTCGGCGTCGAGCATGACCACCGCCGATCCGGCCAACCCGTGCGCGCGCAGCTGCCGGCCGGTGGTGATGAGAACGGGTTCCCCGACCTCGTTGAGCGGGATGCGATGTCGAGCCGTCAGCGCCTGCACCGCGGTGATGCCCGGAATGACGTCAAAGGTGAACTCGAAGCTCGGTCGCGACGGCGTCCAGGATGCGCAGCGTGCTGTCGTACAGCGACGGGTCGCCCCAGGCCAGGAAGGCGCCCACGCCATCGGGGCCCAGCTCGGCGGCGATGGCCCCCGCCCAGACCCGCGCGCGCGCCGCATGCCAGTCCGAAACGGCGTCCCGGTAACCGGAGTCGGTCGACCGTTTGGGATCGGGCAGCTCGACGAAGCGGTAGCCGGGCTCGCGGATGAACCGGGCGCAGATGTCTCGTCGCAGCGCCACCAGGTCGCTCTTGGCCTCGCCCTTGTCCATCGCGAAGAACACCTGGGTGTCGTTGAGCGCCTCGATCGCCTCTACGGTCAGGTAGTCGGGGTCGCCGGCACCGATGCCGATGACGTGGATATGCCGGCCCACTACACCCTCCTGCCCGCGAGCTGATCCAGTCAGATTGCCGAATCGAAACCTCAAGGGCCTAGTCGGGTCCAAAAGTACCCAGTACCATGGGTACCGTCTGAAGCACCCGATGAAGGGACGCCGGCGCCATGACCCGCGCAGCGACGATGCAGAGCGAAGCGATGAGGACGCCGGCGCCATGACCCGCGCAGCGACGATGCAGAGCGAAGCGATGAGGAGGAGCGGCGCCATGACCACTGCGATGAAACCAGATGGGCCGAGTCGTGAAGAGTTCTCGGAGCGTCTGCTCAGGGGCTCGGTCAAAAAGTCCTACGAGCCGGTCGTCGACATCGACTGGGACGCCCCACTTGATCCGGACAAGTTCTACCTGCCGCCGCGCCTGGTGTCGCTGTACGGCACGCCGATGTGGGACGAGATGACCCGCGAGCAACAGATCGAGCTGTCTCGCCAGGAATTGGTCAACACGCTCTCGGCCGGCATCTGGTTCGAGAACATGCTCAATCAATCGCTGCTGCGGACGATCTTGCACGAGGACCCCACGAGCCGGTCGACGCATTACAAGCTGACCGAGCTGGGCGACGAGACCCGCCACATGGTCATGTTCGGCAAGGCCATCGAGCGCATCGGCGCAAAGCCGGTGCGGCCACGGCTGTTTCACCGGATGATCATCAACGCGCTTCCGCTGGCCTTCCAGCGCGGCTCGATGCTGTGGGTGGCCGCGCTGATCGGTGAAGAGATCTTCGACTCGCTGCAACGGCAGATGATGGACGACCCGGAATTGCAGCCAATCATCCAGCGGCTCATGCGAATTCACGTCACCGAGGAAGCGCGCCACATCCAATTCGCCCGCGACGGCGCCCGCAAACGCGTCGCCGAAATGCCCCGGTTCAACCGCTGGTTCATGGCCAACATCAACGGGCTGGGCGGCTACTTCTTCAACTATCTGTTCAGCAATCCGGTCCCGTATGCGCGCACGGGTCTGGACCCGAAGCGGGCGCGACGGATCGCGCGGACCAGCCCGCATCGCCGCGAAACGCAGGTCGCCGGTTTCGCCCCGCTGGCGGCGTTCTTGACCGAGGTGGGTCTGCTGGGGCCCATCGCACGCCGCGGCTGGAAGCGCAGCAGGTTTCTGTGACGCGGCCGCGCGGCCCCGGCGAGCCCCGCCACCCGATAGCCATCATCGGCGCGCACGCCGGCGCTCGATCGGCAGTGTTGGCGGCCGGCCTCACCGACCTCGTGATCCTCGACGGGCCGGCCTCAGCAGTCCGGTCAACGTTCGACGATGGCACCGATACCTGGCTGCTGACGACGGCCGGCGGCGAGGATGTGCGGGCGCGGGCCGTCATCGCCGCCGACGGGCCGCTGCCCGTCCCCTGGCTGCCGGGCATCGCGGGCCGCGACGACTTCCTGGGCGCGTCGTTTCACGCGGCCGCGTGGGACCCCGACTTCGATCCGTCCGGCAAGCGCATCGCGGTCGTCGGCACCGACGCCACCGCCGGCCACCACATCGGCCGGCTGTTCGGGGCGGCGGCATCGGTCACCGTCTTCGCCCACTCACCGCGCCGCGTGGTCACCGAAGTCCCGCTGTGGTCAACGCGGGCCAAACGCTGGCTGCGCCGCCGGATCCGACCGTCCGCCGAGCGCCCTTCGGTCGAGCTGGCCGGGTCGGCGATCGAGGCGGTGACCGCGTCGGGCATCCGCACCCGCGACGGCGTCGATCACCGCGTCGACGCCATCGTCTACGGCACCGGGTTCTCGATCCCCGACCAGGTCTCCGATCGGACGCTCGTCGGTGCCGGCGGGCTGAACATCCGGCAGGCCTGGCAGGACGGCATGGAGCCGTTCTACGGCGTGGCGGTTCGCGGCTTTCCCAACTACTTCTTCATCACCGGACCCGACACCGGCGCGCAGGCGCGCTACATCGCCGAGTGCCTGCGGCTGATGGAGCGCACCGCCAGCAGTCGCATCGAGGTGCGCGCCAGCAGCCTGCGGGTGTTCAACGAGCGCGCCCAGCTGACACCCGACCAGGCTCCTCCGGTGGCATCCGCCTTCGACCTGTCGTCCAGCGCGCCCGAGCGCGACGACACCTATGACGGCGCGGCGACGCTGGAGATAGCGGGCGCCAGCCATCCGGTGCGGGTCCGGCTGACCGGCCACCTCGACCCGATCGACGGCCGCTATCACTGGCGAGGGACGGTGTTCGGTTCGCCGTCGCGGCCGTTGCCGGACGAGGTGCTCAGGCAAGCGCGCACCGCGACGTTGACGGTGGGCCAGCGCAGCGCCGCCGCGCGGATCCTCGAGCAAACGCCGTGGGGCACGCACTCGGTCGCCGGAGTGGGCGCCCCGCCGTACACGCCCAACTGACCCGCGCCTTTGCGCTGCTCATCGCGCCGTTTTCCGAGCGCATCGCAGGGTTTGGCGGTCACCGAATGGTGGTAACCCCGGGGGATGCGCGTGCTGCGCAGCGAATTCGAACTTCATGTTCGGCGCGGTAGAGGCGGGGGCCTCGAACGGGTGGGGACGAGCAAGCGCCTCACTCATGCCGGGCTGCCCATGGCGCGTGCCCGGGCCATCACCCCCGTGGGCTGCGATTTCCGGCTGCGTCTAGGCCGGTCAACCCGATTAGACTTTTGCCGCTGAGGGCGGATACTCAAGCAGTTGGCCCGGCAGGAATTCGAGGAGCAGCGATGGAACCGGACGACAGGACCCAGCTGGGAAGGCGGATTGCGACGTCCCCTCCGTTTCCGAGCCCGCCGGCGATCTGGCCGCTTCGACACCATAGGCCCCCGAAAGGACAGGGGTCGCTGTAGTGAGCTCGGTAGCTGAGTCCCCCAGCTCGCTGGCCGTCGCGACCCGGATGGATCAATCGATGGCCATCCTGACCGTCGACGGTGTGCTCGACACCAGCAACTCCGCGGCGCTCCGCGACCACATCTTGCAGGCCACTCTGGACGAGCCCGCCGCCGTCATCGTCAACATCTCCGCGCTCAAGGTGCTCGCCGAGTTGGCGTGGTCGACCTTCATCGGCGCGCACTGGCAGGTCCGCGGCAAGCCCAACGTTCCCATCGTGTTGGTCTGCGCGCACCGCGGGACGCGCGAGGCGATCGCCCGCAGCGGCGTCGCCTACTTCATACCGGTGTACTCGACCGAGAAGGCGGCGATGAAGGCGTTCAGTCAGCACAGCCGGCGCGCCGTGCGTCGCGCCGACGCGCCGCTGCCCGCCGACCTGACCAGCCTGCGCGAGTCACGCCGCCTGGTCCGCGAGTGGCTCACCACGTGGTCACAATCCACGCTCATCCCCGTCGCGTTGGTGGTGGTCAACGTGTTCGTCGAGAACGTGCTCGAGCACACCGCGAGTGTTCCCGTGATGCGGATCGAGAGCCATGGCGCGACGGCGACCATCGCGGTGTCCGACAGCAGCCAAGCCCCGGCCCGGCGGCTGCCGTCGCCGGCGAACGGCATCGACGTCTCCGGCCTGGCGATCGTCGACGCGTTGTCACGCGCGTGGGGCAGCACTCCCACCTCCGCCGGCAAGACGGTGTGGGCGGTCATCGGCCCCGAAAACCAGCTCTGACGCCTTGTTGTGCTGGGAACCCCGGCGCGGGTAGAACTAGAACACGTTCTAATCTCGTGTTACGACCCGTTCCAGGAAGGCAGATGACGTGCGGTTCACCTACGCGGAGGCGATGACCGACCACAGGTACTACATCCCGCTGGCCCAGGCCGCCGAGGCGGCCGGGTACCACGCGATGACGATCGCCGACAGCATCGCCTACCCCTTCGAGTCCGACTCGAAGTACCCGTACACGCCCGACGGCGATCGCGAGTTTCTGGACGGCAAGGAGTTCATCGAAACCTTCGTGCTGACAGCGGCATTGGGCGCGGTGACAACGAAGCTGCACTTCAACTTCTTCGTCCTCAAGCTGCCCATCCGGCCGCCGGCGCTGGTGGCCAAGCAGATCGGTTCGTTGGCCGCACTGACCAACAATCGGGTGGGCTTCGGTGTCGGCACCAGCCCATGGCCGGAGGACTACGAACTGCTGGGCGTCCCATTCGCCAAGCGCGGCAAGCGCATGGACGAATGCATCGAAATCATCCAGGGGCTCACCAGCGGCGACTACTTCGAATTCCACGGCGAGTTCTATGACATCCCGAAGACCAAGATGACGCCGGCCCCCACCCAGCCGATCCCGATCCTGATCGGCGGGCATGCCGACGCGGCGCTGCGCCGCGCGGCCCGGCTGGACGGCTGGATGCACGGCGGCGGCGACCCGGAAGAACTCGACGGGCTCATCGCCAAGCTCAAGCGGTATCGCGAAGAAGCCGGCAAGACCGGACCGTTCCAGATTCACGTCATCTCAGCCGACGCCTACACCGTGGACGGCATCAAACGCCTCGAAGACAAGGGCGTCACCGACGCCATCGTCGGCTTCCGCATTCCCTACATCAAGGGCAACGACACCGAGCCGCTGGAGAACAAGATCCGCAACCTGGAGATGTTCGCCGAGAACGTGATCGCGAAAGTCTAGCGGCGGTCGCAAGCGCGGCGAAGCCGGGCGCGGCGGGCCGCCGCCATCAGGCGCGGCGGTCGCAAGCGCGGCGAAGGCGGCGGTCGCAAGCGCGGCGAGCCGGGCGCGGCCGCCGCCATCAGGCGCGGCGTCACAGGGGATCCCACCTCGGGGCCCGCTTCTCCCGGTGCGCCCTGGCGGCCTCGACCGGATTGTTGGTGAAGCCGGTGAGGATCTGGGTGCGGTTCTCGATCTCGATGGCATGCCGCAAGCTGGGGGCGTCCAGCGCCGCGTTGAGGCCGATCTTGGTCTGCCAGACACCGTAGGCGTTGTTCTCCGCGATCGAGCGGGCCACCTTCAGCGCGGCCGGCATCAGGTCGTCGGGGGCCACCACCTCGTGCACCAGCTTGATGCGGTAGGCCTCGGCCGCGTCGATGATGCGGCCGGTCAGCATGAGTTCGCGCGCCACTCCCGCGCCCACGATTTTCGGCAGCAGGTAGCTGGTGCCCATGTCCATCGACGAGAAGCCCGCCTTGATGAACGCCGAAGAGAACCGGGCCTGATCGGAGGCGACGCGGATATCGGAGACCAGCGCGAACGCCAGCCCTCCCCCGACGGCCACGCCGTTGACCGCGGCGATCACCGGAATGGGCAGCTCATAGATCCGGGTGAACAGGTCGGCCAGCCTAACCTGGGAGTCGTAGTCGACCTTGAAGCGCGGCGTCGTCGGTTTGGGCTTGGTCCACGGCGCGCCGGTGCCGCTCAAGTCGGCCCCGGCGCAGAACCCGCGTCCGGCGCCGGTCAGGATCGCGGCCCTGAACTCGCCGCCCGTGAGCACGTCCAAGGCATGGTCCACACCGTCGATCAGCGATCCATCGATGGCGTTGAGGCGCTCGGGCCGGTTCAGGGTGATGCGGGCGATGTCGCCTTCGAGGGTTTCCAATTCCACTGCGGGCATAGGAGAAACCGTAGGCGACGCGGATGTTCACCGGCGGGGCATACCGTGGTTTTGCCGCCACATCGAAGGAGAAACCATGGCACGAACCGAAGGTGACAGCTGGGACCTGGCCAACAGCGTGGGAGCGACGGCCACCATGGTCGCCGCCGCCCGGGCCGCGGCGAGCAAGCGTGCGCAGCCGGTCATCACGGACGACTTCGCCGAGCCGCTGGTGCGCGCCGTCGGACTGGACGTGTTCACCAAGCTCGCCAGCGGCGAATTGGATTCCGACGACCTCGAGCAGGGCGTCGGGTTTCTCCGGATGGTCGACACGTTCGCCGCCCGCGCCCGGTATTTCGATGACTATTTCGCCGCGGCCGGTGAAGCCGGGCTGCAACAGGTTGTGATCGTGGCGTCGGGGCTCGATTCCCGTGCCTACCGGCTGCGCTGGCCGATCGGGACGACGGTGTACGAGATCGATCAGCCCGAGGTGATCGCGTTCAAGACGGCGACGCTGTCGGCGATCGGGGCGGCGCCCACAGCCAAGCTTCGCACGGTGGGCATCGATCTGCGGGAGGATTGGCCGACGGCGCTACAGCAGGCGGGCTTCGATCCGGCCCACCCCACGGCATGGCTCGCCGAGGGGGTGCTGATCGGATGGCTCCCGCCGGAGGCCGAGGTTCGGCTGCTGGACTCGATCATCCCGCTGTCCGCCGAGGGCAGCCGGTTCGCCGCCGACTACGGGACGGTGACCGGGACTTCGCACGAGGCCCGGGAACAAGCCCGGCTCACGACCGAAGGCTGGCGACGGCAGGGGCTCGAGATGGACCTCACCAGCTTGACGTACCCGGGCGAGCACACCGACGTCGCCGCGCATCTGCACGCGAACGGGTGGGAAACCACCGAATCCCGGCTGACCGATCTGTTCTCCGCCGCCGGGCTGCCGGAGTTGGGGCGGGCCGCGCAACAGGTTCCGGCGACCACGATCAAATTCGTGCGGGCCGTGCGGCTTTAGCCCCGAGAGTGCACTGTCGGGGTCGTCAAGACCGTTTGGCCAGCCACTCGGCCTGCATCACCAGTAGGGCCATGACCTCCAGCTGCGGGGTCTCGGGGTCGAGTTCGCGGTAACGCTGGTAGACGTTGACGACGACGCGCTCCGCATCCAGCCAGGTCGCATACTCATCGAGGTCGATGGTGTCGGCCGCCTCGGACCACGACAGCCCCCGGCGGCAGGCGGCCTCGGCCCGCTCGGAGACATGCGCGAGATACCCACGGACCGCACGGATTCCGTCCGGATCGCTGACGGGGCCGTGGCCGGGCACCACGGTCGGCGCGTCGAGCGCGATCATCGCGTCGCACGCGGCGATCCAGTTGGCGATCGGGCCGGCCCACACGATCGGGGTGCAGCCGATGAACAGCAGGTCGCCGCCGAACAGCACGCCCGCATCGGGCACGTGCACCACCGAATCCGCGACGGTGTGCGCGGGACCCAGGTTCAGCAGGGCGACGCGCCGCCCGCCGACGTCGATGGTCAGGTCGCGCTCGAACGTCTGATCGGCGTTGCGCACCGTGATGCCGCTGAAGTCGAAGTGCCCGAACCGGTCTCGCGTGTAGGGGGTAGCGACCGGGCCGAGGTTCGCGGTCTGCGCCATCGCCAGCATCTCGGGTGCCATGCCGTGCGCGATCTCGTCGGCGGTGCCCTGCGCGGCGATGATCCGCACCGAGGCGTCGAGCAGTTGGTTGCCGTGGGTGTGGTCCCCGTTGGAGTGGGTGATCAGCGCGTCGGTGATGGGTGCCGACGAGGTGATATCCCGCATCGCCGTGAGCATTTCGCGGGTCAACGCCAGGTCGAACAGGGTGTCGACAAGCAGGGACGCGCCGTCGCCGGCGACCAGCCCGGCGTTGCTCCACCCGTAGCCCCCGTCCGGCAGCGTCCACGCCCACACCCGGTCGGCGACCTCGTGCAGGCCGCGGGTGTAGGGCACCTTCGCGGGCGCCCGGTTCACCCGCCGCGCGCCGGGCGCGACCTCCGGGTTGGGCCGGGGCGCCAACGGGTGCGGTGCGCCGCTGGCCCGCACGGTTTGCCGGGTCTCCCCGAGTCCCTGGACCTGGAGCGTGACGACGTCGCCGTCGTGCAGCCAGCCGGGGAACGAGTCCAGCGCCGTCGGGTTTAGGTGCTCGACCAGCGTGCAGGTCGGCACGGTGCCGGATCCGATGACGTCGCCGGGGGCCAGCATCACGCCGCGCGAGGCGTAGGAGATGACTTCGCCAAAGGTCCAATCCATTTGGGCGGTCGACCCCGACCCGATCACGGCGTCGTTGACCAGGGCGGTCACCCGCAGGTCCAGCCTGCCAGGATAGGAGGGGCGCCGGTACGGCTCGAGCTCGTCGGGCGTCACCAGATAGGGGCCCAGTGTGACGCCGCTGTCTTTGCCCTTGCCCTGCCCGATCCCCAGTTGACTCTCCATTTGCTGCAGGTCGCGCGCGGACCAGTCGTTGAAGATGGTGTAGCCGATGATGGCTCGTTCGGCTTCGTCGACTGAAAGGTCCCGTCCGCCGGGTCCGATGACCGCGGCGATCTCCAATTCGAAGTCCTGCCAAGCGCTTCCGGGGGCGGTGGGGGCGTCGTCGTAAGGACCTAAAACCGTTGCCGGGCAGGCGAAGTAAAACGCCGGTATGCGATACCACGTGTCGGCGAGCGTCCGCCCGGCGCCCATCGCGGCCTGGCAGTTGCGCATGTGATCCAGGAAGCACAGCGAGTCGCGGATGGACGGCGGGTGTGGGATCGGCGCCAAGAGCCTCACCTCGCCCAGGGGTACTGTCGCCGCCGGGGCACGCAGCGCCTTCTCGCCGGCCGCGCGCAATCCGTCGGCGCCACGGCCGATCAGGTCGAGCAGCGTCACCCCCGCGGGCATCGCGTAGATGGCGTCACCCGCGAGCACCCCGGTGCGTTCACCATCGGCATCAAGGTAGGTCACCCATTTCATTCGCGCACCACCTCACTCGGTTCCTTGTCCGGCCGCAGCCCACGCCAACTCGATTGGCGTAACCGGTCATCCGGGGTCCACTCGCTGTAGCGCACTTCCCCCACCAGCACCGGCTCGACGAACGTCACGCCCCTGGCCTCGCTGCGGGGAAGCGGTGGGTTGAAGGGAGATTGGTCGGTGTGCAGCGGCGCCAGGGTTTTCTTCAGGTTCGCCAGGTCACGATCGGTGAACCCGGTACCGACCCGCCCGGCGAAGTGCAGGCCGCCGTCGGTCGGGATGCCCATCAGCAATGAGCCGATGCCGCTGCTGCGTCCGCCCTCCCCGGCCTTCCAGCCGCCGATGACGATTTCCTGGGTATTCCAATGCTTGTCCTTGATCCAGGAGGCCGAGCGCCGGCCCGGCTGATACGTGGAGTCGCGTTTCTTGGCGACCACGCCCTCCCAGCCATTCTCGCTGGAGTGCTCCAGCGCCTGTTTCCCGTCGCCGGGCAGCAAGTCGGGGACGATGAGGTCGCTGCCATCGGCCAGCATTTCCAACAACTTTCGGCGGTCTTGGTAACGGGCCCGCAGCAGCGATCGACCGTCGAGATACAGCACGTCGAACGCCCAGAATTCCACGTGGCTACCGCGACCGCGGTTCTGCATCGCGTGAAAGCTCGGCACCCCGGACGCGCCCAAAACGACGGCCTCCCCGTCGAGCACCACGTGATGGTCGGCGAGATCGGCTGCCAGCGACCGCAATTGGGGGTATTCGTTGGTGACCTCGCGGCCGCGCCGGGACCGTACCCGCAAGTCACCGTTGTCGATTTCGACCAGCAGCCGGTAGCCGTCCCATTTGCCTTCGAAGGCCCACTGGCTCGCCTTGCACGCCGCCACCGAGCCGTGGGTGGCGAGCATTGGCGCTATCCCGTCGAAGTCGAAGACCTTCTGCTCTTTCATCCGGTGCGCCAGCCACTGGTTGCCGTCGGTTTGGATCAGCGCATAGCGGCCCGAGACCTTGCCGCCGTGCAGGTTGACGATGACCTCCCCTTTTTCGGCGGAGTCATTGAACTTCTCCGCCTCATAGGTTCCGGAGTCCCAGATGATCACCTTCCCGGCGCCGTATTCCCCTTTGGGGATGTTGCCCTCGAAGGCGCCGTATTCCAGCGGATGATCCTCGGTGTGCACCGCCAAGTGGTTCACCGATGTGGTCTCGGGCAGGTTCTTCGGCACCGCCCAGGACACCAGCACACCGTCGCGCTCCAGCCGGAAGTCGTAGTGCAGCCGGCGGGCGTGGTGTTCCTGGATGACGAACGTATTGCCCTGACCCGTATTCGGTTTCGTTCGCGGGACGGGTTCCGGGGTTTTCGACGCGTCCCGCATCCTGCGGTATTTGGTCAGCCGGTCCGGGACCGGCGCGTCGTTGTCCAGCGCCTCGAGCAGATCGCCGTCGCGCGCGACCCGGTCCAGCACCTCGTCGTAACGCAGTTGGCGCAGCGCCGGGTCGTCGAGTTCTTCCCAGGCGCGCGGCGCCGCGACCGTCGGGTGTTCGCGTCCGCGCAACGAATACGGCGCGATGGTCGTCTTGGATCCGTTGTTCTGGCTCCAGTCGAGGAACACCTTTCCCGCCCGCAAGCTGCGGGTCATGGTCGACGTGACCAACTTGGGCATAGACTTTTCCAATTGCTGGGCAACCCGTTTCGCCAACACCGTGGCCCCCTTGCTGCTCACGGGCTCCGCCAGCGGCGCGTAGAGGTGCAGGCCCTTGCTCCCGCTGGTGAGCGGAAAAAGGCTCAGCCCGATCCCGTCGATGAGATCGCGGACGGCATGGGCCACCTCGGCGAGCTGAGCCGTGGTCACGCCTTCACCGGGGTCGAGGTCGAACACCAATCGAGTCGCCGGGCCGGGCTTGAGTCCCCCGCGAGCGGGAGGTGCCCCCACTTCCGCCTTGCGTCGGGTCCACTCGGCGACGAACCGCCACTGCGGCACGTGCACTTCCAGCG
This sequence comes from uncultured Actinomycetota bacterium, assembly GCA_963850895.1. Taxonomy (GTDB): domain Bacteria; phylum Actinomycetota; class Actinomycetes; order Mycobacteriales; family Mycobacteriaceae; genus Mycobacterium. The sequence continues at coordinate 193,675 of CAWKNK010000030.1, forward strand.
CGGCCTGTTGCGCGATCCAGGCCAGCCCTTCGGCGCTGTCGATGATGGGGTAGGTCGTGGTTCCGGACCGGTGCGTGACGCTGGCGCGTGGCAGCCAGTCCGGCGCCGACGAGGCGAGTTGCTTCTCGAAGAACCAATCCTGCTCGACGCCGTTGGGCCAGCGCTTGCGGGTGGCCGGACGCCCCGCGATGTGCGGGATCATCACCTCGGCGATCCGGATGTAATAGTCGAAGACGTCACGCTTCGTGGTCCCGGTGGCGGGATACAGCACCTTGTCGGCGTTGGTCAGCCGCACCCGGGGCCCCGCCGTCGCGCTCATAGTGTCAACGTACGTCGTCTGGCGAGGGGGTGAGTTATGGCCCGCGGGTTGGTGATCGGTGAGGCGTTGATCGACAGGGTCGAACAACAGAGCGATGTCGAGCACGGGGGCGTCGCCGAGCATGTGGGCGGCAGCCCGCTCAACGTCGCGGTCGGACTCGCCCGGCTCGGCCGCGACGTCGACTTCCTGACCCACATCGCCGACGACGAAGCGGGGCGGCGCATCGCCGATCACCTCACATCGGCTGGTGTCCACCTGGTTCCGGGAAGCACATCGGCGCACCGGACGCCGACCGCGAGGGCGACGATCGCCGACGATGGGGCGGCGACCTACACGTTCGACCTGGACTGGCGGCTCTCCGGTACGCCCGAGGCCGCGCCGCCATTGTTGGTGCACACCGGGTCGATCGCCGCCGTGCGGGAGCCCGGCTGCTTGGCGGTCGCGGCGCTGCTCGATGCCTATCACGTGTCGGCCACCGTCACCTTGGATCCCAACGTCCGCCCGTCGCTGATCACCGACCCGGCTCTGGCCCGCGCACGCATCGCGCATCTGGTGGAGCGCAGCGACATCGTCAAGGCCAGCGACGAGGACCTGAGGTGGATCGACCCCGATCACGAACCGGAGCGGACCGCTCGAAGCTGGCTGGCGTCGGGCCCGGCGATCGTCGTGGTGACGATGGGCGCCCGCGGCTCGCTGGCGTTGTGCTCGGCCGGCGAGGCGCACGCGACCGCCGGGCCGGTCCGGGTGGTGGACACCGTCGGCGCCGGCGACGCCTTCACGGTCGGCCTGCTCGACGCGCTCTGGGGAATGGATTTGTTGGGCGCCGACCGGCGAGCCGCCCTGCGCCGCATCCCAATCGATGCCCTGACGGGAGCGCTCGAGGCGGCCAGCCTGTGCGCGGCGCTGACCGTGGGCCGCGCAGGGGCAGACCTCCCCGATCGCGCCGAGTTGCGGGCCCAGGCAAACCGGCCGTAGCTCCTCGGCAGGCTTCGATGCGGTCACGAGCTGCGGCGCGACGGCCCCGCGTCCTGTTAGCCGGCGAACAGTATGGGCATACTGACTTACATGCGCTCCATCTGGAAGGGCTCGATCGCGTTCGGGCTGGTCAACGTCCCGGTCAAGGTGTACAGCGCCACCCAGGACCACGACATCAAGTTCCATCAGGTGCACGCCAAGGACAACGGCCGCATCCGATACCAACGCGTATGCGAGGTGGACGGCGAGGCCGTCGAATACCGTGACATCGCCCGGGCCTTCGAATCCGACGACGGCCAAATGGTCATCATCACCGACGACGACATCGCCACCTTGCCCGAAGAACGCAGCCGCGAGATCGAGGTGCTGGAGTTCGTGCCGGCCAGCGAGGTCGACCCGATGTTGTTCGACCGCAGTTACTTCCTGGAGCCGGATTCCAAGTCGTCGAAATCCTATGTGCTGCTGGCCAGGACGCTCGCCGAGACCGATCGGATGGCGATCGTCCACTTCACGTTGCGCAACAAGACTCGGCTCGCGGCGTTGCGCGTCAAGGACTTCGGCAAGCGCGACGTGATGGTGGTGCACACCTTGCTGTGGCCCGACGAAATTCGCGATCCGGACTTCCCGGTTCTCGACCAGAAGGTCGAGATCAAGCCCGCGGAGCTCAAGATGGCCGGCCAGGTTGTGGAGTCGATGGCCGAGGACTTCAACCCCGACCGCTACCACGACACGTACCAGGAGCAGCTGCAGGAGCTGATCGACGCGAAACTCGAAGGCGGCGAAGCCTTTACCACCGAGGAGCAACCGAAGGAACTCGACGAGACCGAGGACGTCTCCGACCTGTTGGCCAAGCTGGAAGCCAGCGTGAAGGCGCGCTCCGGTGACGGCAAGGCCCCGGCAGCCAAGAAGACACCGGCCAAGAAGACGGCCGCCAAGAAGACCACGGCAAAGAAGGCACCGGCAAAGAAGGCCGCGTCGAAATCCTGACCGGCTGCGTGCTCAGCGCCGGCGGGTTGCCAGGAATCGGGTCGCCCCGGCGACCAGGTTGATCACCGCGACCATGATGATCAGGCTCAGCGCGGCACCCCAGATGCGCAGGAAACCGGCGTGCTCGGGATTGGTGAGTTCGGTATAGATCAGCAGGGGCAGCGAGGCCATGTTGCCGTGGAAGACGTCGACGTTGATCGAGCGGCTGTATCCGACCAGCACCAGCACCGGGGCGGTTTCGCCGATCACCCGCGCGACGGACAACAAGACGCCGGAGACGATGCCGGGCATCGCGATCGGGAACACGATCCGCATGATGGTCGTCCACTGGGGAACGCCGAGCGCGTAGCTGGCTTCGCGCAGATCGTCGGGCACCAACCTGAGCATCTCCTCGGCGGACCGCACCACCACCGGCAGCATCAGCAAGACCAGCGCCAGCGACACGGCGAACGAGCTCTGCTGGAATCCCAGGGTGGCGATCCACAGGCTGAAGATGAACAGCGCCGCCACGATGGAGGGCACCCCGGCGAGCACGTCGACCATGAACGTCGTCAGCCGCACCAGCCGGCCGGAACCGTATTCCACCAAGTAGACGGCGGTCATCAACCCCAGCGGCACCGACAGGAGGGCGGCCACCCCGGCCTGCACCACGGTCCCGTAGAGCGCGTGATAGATGCCGCCGGCGAACTGCTCCGGCAGTATCCCGTGCAGCGAGTGGGTCCACCACCCCATCCGGGTGACCGCGTACCAACCCCGAGCCACCACGACCGACAGCACCCAGACCAGCGGCACCAGCGCGATGAGGAACGAGGCCACGAAGAAAACGGTCGCGGCGTTGTTCGTGATGCGGCGTCGGATGCTGACGGGCCGGAACGCCTGGGTTTTGACCGGCCGGTCAAACGCTTCCACCGCGCGGGTCACCCGTTGACCTTCCCGCCGGCGATGGCACGAGCCAGCGCGTTGACGACGAACGTCAAGACGAACAGCGCGAATCCCGCGGCGATGTAGGCCCCGGTGGGCAACGGTTCGCTGAATTCGGCCGCCGCAGAGGCGATCTTCGAGGCGAACGTGTAGCCGCCGTCGAACAGCGACCAATTCCCCGGGCGCGCGGCGGAGCGCAAGATGATCAGCACCGCCACGGTCTCGCCGAGCGCGCGGCCCAACCCCAACATGGACGCCGCGATGACACCGCTGCGGCCGAACGGCAGCACGGTCATCCGCACCACCTCCCACTTGGTGGCACCCAGCGCCTGTGCCGCTTCCATCTGGATATACGGGGTTTGCCGAAACACCTCACGCGAGACCGACGTGATGATCGGCAGGATCATCGCCGAAAGCACCATGCCCGCGGTGAAGATGGTGCCGCCACCGGCCAGCGACACATTGCCCTGTTTGAACAGGAACAACCAGCCCAGGCTGCGATTGAGGAACGCCGCGACGGGCTCGATGTTGGGCGCCAGCACGAAGATGCCCCACAGCCCGAAGATGATCGAGGGCACGGCGGCCAGCAGGTCCACGATCCCCCCGAACGCGCGAGCCAGCCGCTTGGGCGCATATTGGGTGAGAAACACCGCAATCCCGACCGCGACCGGCACCGCCAGCACCAGCGCGGTGAGCGAACTCAGCACCGTGACCATCAACAGGTCGCGGATGCCGAAGGCGAGCTTCCCCGGGTCGGTGGTGCTGAACTGGGCGCTGGTGAAGAAGTTCGCGTGGTTGACCCGTAACGACGGAACGGCACGAATCAGCAGGAACACCGCGATCAGCAGGATCGCGACCACGATCGTCGAACCGGCAGCGGCAGCCGTCAGTTTGAACAGTCGATCGCCCCGCCGCGCTGACGGCGCACCCAGCGCCTTGAGCCCGGGTTTTTGCGGGGTCGACGGGCTGGCTACCGCTCCTCGGGTCACGACCACCTCAAATCACGTGATGGCGTTGATCGAAGCCGACAGTCTCGACTTGAACGAATCCGGGATCGGGATGTACCCATTGTCGGCCAGGCCACTCTGCCCCGCACCGATCGTGCTTTGGAGGAACGCCTTCACGGCGGTCCCGACCTGGGAATCGGGATACTTCGAGCACACGATCTCGTACGTCGCCAGCACGATCGGGTAGGACCCGGCCTGCGTCGGCTTGTAGAAGGAGAGCGTGTCGAGCACCAGGTCGTTGCCCTGCCCGCTGATCTTGGCCCCAGAAATCGTTTTGCCGACCGAGTCAGCGCTGATCGCCACCGCGTCCGGGCCGGCCGACGTGACGACCTTGGCCATGTCCAATTTCTGCGCCCCAGCGAACGACCACTCGTTATAGGTGATCGACCCCTCGGTGGCCTTGATCGCCGCCGACGTGCCGTCGTTGCCCTTGGCTCCCTCGCCGACGCCGCCCTTGAACGTCTTTCCGGCGCCCTTCCCCCACGCTCCGTTGGAGGCGGCGTCGAGGTACTTCTGGAAGTTGTCCGTGGTGCCGGATTCGTCATTGCGGAACACCACATGAATCGGCTCGGCGGGCAAGGTGACACCGGAATTCAGCGCCGCGATGGCCGGGTCGTTCCAGGTTGTGATGGCGCCGTTGAAAATCTTCGCCGCCGTGGGACCGTCGAGGCTCAGCGAACTCAGGCCCTTGACGTTGTAGGTAATGGCGATCGGACCGAACACCACCGGCAGATTCCATGCCGGCGAGCCGCAGCGTTGCTGCGCCGCAGCGTATTCCTTGGCAGCGAGCGGTGAGTCCGAGCCACCGAAATCGGTTTGGTTGCCGTTGAATTCAGTGATTCCCGCGCCCGAGCCGTTGGCCGTGTAGTTCAACGTCTGGCCGGAGCAGGCCTGTTCGAAGGCGTTGACGAAGCGCGTCATCGCGTTGGCCTGGGCGGTCGAACCGCTGGCCTTCAACGTCTTCTTCCCGCCACAGCTGACCTTGCCCGACGACGAGCCGCTCGTCGCGCTGCTTCCGCCGTTGGCGTTGTTGTCACTTCCGCACCCCGACAACGCCAGCGCACCAGCGGTCACGACGCTCAGCGCGGCACCGAATCGGTTGAGTTTCAAGTCACTTCCTAACGGTAGGGATGAAACATGATTGCCGACGTTCTCCTAGTCGCTGTCCGGCGACCAGCCGTCTCTCGCAGGAACGAAGCTAACAGCAAGAAGGTTAACGTTGGGCAAATTGCTGCCGGCCGATTGTCGCTGGCCAAGACGGCTTGAGGGTGGGCCACACGCGATTGACAGCAGGCTCACGAAATGGCGTCGATCGCCGCCGACAACCGGGGCTTGAACGAGTCCGGAACGGGAATGTAGCCGTTGTCCGCCAAACCGATTTGCCCCGCACCGACGGTGCTCTGCAGGAACGCCTTGACGGCCGCGGCAACCTGGGGATCCGGATACTTCGAGCAGACGATCTCATACGTCGCGAGCACGATCGGGTAGGAACCGGGCTGGGTCGGTTTGTAGAAGGAGAAGGTGTCGACGACCAAGTCGTTGCCCTCCTCGCTGAAGGTGGCACCGGAAATCGTCTTGCCGACCGAGTCGGCGCTGATCGCCACCGCGTCCGGGCCGGCGGACGTGACGATCTTGGCCATGCTGAGTCTTTGCGCCTGGGCGAACGACCACTCGTTATAGGTGATCGACCCCTCGGTGGCCTTGACCGCCGCGGACGTGCCGTCGTTGCCCCTGGTCCCCTCGCCGACACCGCCGTTGAAAGTCTTCCCGATGCCTTTGTCCCAGACGCCGTCGGCCGCGGAGTCCAGGTATTTCTGAAAATTGTCTGTCGTGCCGGACTGGTCGTTACGAAAGATCACCCGAATCGGCTCGGCGGGAAACGCGACGCCCGGGTTCAATGCCTGAATCGCCGGATCGTTCCAGGCCGTGATGGCGCCCTTGAATACTTTCGCCGCCGTCGGTCCATCCAGATTCAGCGAAGTCACGCCCGCGACGTGGTAGGTGATCGCGATCGGGCCGAACACCACCGGCAAATTCCACGCCGGCGACCCGCAACGCTGACGCGCCGCGAAGTATTCGATGGGAGCCAGCGGTGAGTCGGACCCAGCGAAATCCGTTTGGTTTCCCGTGAATTCGCCAATCCCCGCGCCGGAGCCGTTGGGCGTGTAGTTCAGCGTCTGGCCGGGGCAGGCCTGCTCGAATGCCTTGATGAAGCGGGTCATCGCGTTCGCTTGGGCGGTCGACCCGCTAGCCTTCAGCGCCTTCGTCCCGCCACAGCTCACCTTGCCGGGCGACGTGCCCGGCCCGCCGGCTTCCCCCGCCACGTTGTCGTTACTCCCGCAGCCCGACAACGTCAGGGCAACAACGGTCAGGACGCTGAGCGCAGCACCAAATCGGTTCAGCCCCAATAGGATTCCCAACGGGAAAAAGCAAACATGATCGCCACCATTCAACAGCGCTGCGCGCCGACCAAACTGTCAGCACTAAGGCTAGCGCCGGGGGAATGTTCTCGCAGGGGACGCGAGATAAGGTGAGGCCGCCCGGTCACGGCATTCAAACACAATTTCGACCGGCCGGTTCACCGATGGGCCGTGAATGGGGCGCGGGGCGTTACATTGGCCCGTCCATATGCAAAAGTAGAACCTGTTCCAGAAATGCCGCATCCGAGACCGCGGGACTTGCTACCGTGTCGGCTGACAACTTGGGCGAAGAGAGGCCGCAATGATCCTTGACAGATTTCGTCTCGACGACAAAGTCGCCGTCATCACCGGCGCCGGCCGCGGCCTCGGGGCGGCCATCGCGCTGGCTTTCGCCGAGGCCGGCGCCGATGTCCTCATCGCCTCGCGAACGGAATCGCAACTAGAAGGCGTCGCCGAACAGGTCCGCGCGGCCGGCCGACGGGCGCACATCGTCGCCGCCGACCTGGCCCACCCCGAGGTGACCGCGCAGCTGGCCGCCCAGGCCGTCGAGGCCTTCGGGAAACTAGACATCGTCGTCAACAACGTCGGCGGGACCATGCCCAACACGCTGCTGACCACCTCGACCAAGGAGCTCAAGGACGCATTCACCTTCAATGTCGCCACCGCCCACGCGCTGACCGTCGCGGCGGTACCCCTCATGCTCGAACACTCCGGCGGCGGCAGCATCATCAACATCACCTCCACCATGGGCCGGCTCGCCGGACGCGGCTTCGCCGCCTACGGCACCGCCAAGGCCGCACTGTCCCACTACACCCGGCTGACCGCCCTGGACCTGTGCCCCCGCATTCGTGTCAACGCGATCGCGCCGGGATCGATCCTCACCTCCGCGCTGGACGATCGTCGCGTCCAACGACGAGCTGCGCGCACCGATGGAGAAGGCCACACCCATGCGCCGCCTCGGTGATCCCGTCGACATCGCCGCCGCTGCAGTCTATTTGGCGTCTCCGGCGGGCAGCTTCCTGACCGGTAAGACGCTCGAGGTCGACGGCGGCCTCACTTCCCCAACCTCGACATCCCCGTCCCGGATCTGTGACCCCCGACCGCTAAGGAGCCCGTCATGGGAATACCCGTCGTCCAGATGGGCACCGGCAACGTCGGCGTCCACGCGCTGCGAGCGCTCATCACCAACCCGGAGTTCGAGCTCACCGGCGTCTGGGTGTCATCGGACGCCAAGGCCGGCAAGGACGCGGCGGAGCTTGCCGGACTTCCCGATTCGACCGGCGTGCTGGCCAGCACCGACCTGGACGCGGTGCTCGCCACCGGACCGCGATGCGCCGTCTACAACGCGCATGGCCGACAACCGGCTGCCCGAGGCGCTGGACGACTACCGGCGCATCCTGGCGGCCGGAATCAACATCGTCGGCAGTGGCCCGGTCTTCTTGCAGTATCCGTGGCAAGTGATTCCCGAGGAGCTCATCAAGCCCATCGAAGATGCTGCCCGCGAAGGAAATTCGAGCGTGTTCGTCAACGGGATCGATCCCGGCTTCGCCAACGACCTGCTGCCGATGGCGCTGGCCGGCACCTGTCAGAGCATCCAGCAGATCCGCTGCATGGAGATCGTCGACTACGCCACCTATGACAGCGCCGCCGTCATGTTCGACGTGATGGGATTCGGGAAGCCGCTCGACGAGATCCCATGCTGCTGCAACCCGGCGTGCTCAGCCTGGCGTGGGGATCGGTGGTGCGGCAACTGGCGGCGGGCCTGGGCATTTCGCTCGACTCGGTCGCGCAGGAGTACGTGCGCGTGCCGGCGCCCGAGGACTTCGATATCGCGTCGGGGCATATCCCCAAGGGCAGCGCCGCGGCGCTGCGGTTCGAGGTGTTCGGCATGGTCAACGGCGACCCCGTCGTCGTCCTCGAACACGTCACCCGGCTGCGCGAGGACCTGTGCCCCGACTGGCCGCAGCCCGCCCAGCATGGCGGGTCCTACCGCATCGAGGTCACCGGCGAACCGTCCTACGCCATGGACATCTGCCTCAGTCAGCCGCAAGGGCGACCACAACCACGCCGGGCTGGTCGCCACCGCGATGCGGGTCGTCAACGCGATCCCCGCGGTCGTGGCCGCCCCGTCGGGAATCGTGACGACGCTCGACCTGCCCCTGATCACCGGCAAGGGGCTCTACCTGCCCGGGTGATCGGCGGCCTGGCATGAAGCGCCGGCGGGGTAGGTGAACGGGTCGGGAGCGTAGCCGACGCTATAGATAGGCGACCGAATCGCGGGTGGCCTTCCGCTTCGTCCGCAGTGTTCGGCTAACCTCACTTTCTTATTCGGATATCTGAATCGAGGGCGACAGCGTTGGTGCAGAGCAGGCAGGACTCGCTCAAGAGCAGCTGGTATCTGCTCGGGCCTGCCTTCGTCGCCGCGATCGCCTACGTCGACCCGGGCAACGTCGCGGCCAATGTCAGCTCCGGCGCGCAGTTCGGGTACCTGCTGCTTTGGGTCATCGTGGTGGCCAACGCGCTGGCCGGCCTGGTGCAGTATCTGTCGGCCAAGCTCGGCCTGGTGACCGGACGCTCGTTGCCCGCGGCCATCGGCAAGCGGATGAGCCGTCCGGTCCGGCTGGTCTACTGGGTCCAGGCCGAACTGGTGGCGATCGCAACCGACATGGCCGAAATCGTCGGCGGGGCAATCGCCTTGCGGATCCTGTTCGATTTGCCGCTGCTGCTCGGCGGGGTCATCACCGGGCTGGTGTCCCTGCTGCTGCTGGCGATCCAGGACCGGCGCGGGCAGATCATCTTCGAGCGCGTCATCACCGGCCTGCTGCTCGTCATCGCCGTCGGCTTCGCGGCCAGCTTCTTCGTGAAGACGCCGCCGCCCGATGCCGTGCTCGGCGGCCTGGTGCCGCGATTCCGCGGCACCGAAAGCGTGCTGCTGGCCGCCGCCATCCTGGGCGCCACCGTGATGCCGCACGCGGTGTACCTGCACTCCGGGCTGGCCCTCGACCGGCACGGGCATCCCGCCGAGGGCTCGCAACGGCGCCTGCTGCTGCGGGTCACCCGGTTGGACGTCGTGCTGGCGATGGCCGTGGCGGGAACGGTGAACGTCGCGATGCTGCTGGTCGCGGCGATCAACCTGCAGCACCGCGACGACAGCGACGTCCATCGAGGGCGCTTACGCCGCGGTTCACGACACGCTGGGCGCGACCATCGCGGTGCTGTTCGCGATCGGGTTGCTGGCGTCCGGGCTGGCATCGTCGTCGGTGGGCGCCTACGCCGGCGCCATGATCATGCAGGGGCTGCTGCACCGGACGATCCCGATGCTGGTGCGCCGCTTGATCACCGTGTGCCCCGCCCTGGTGATCCTGGCGCATCGGGTTCGACCCCACCCGCGCGCTGGTGCTGTCCCAGGTCGTGCTGTCGTTCGGGATACCGTTTGCGGTCCTTCCGCTGGTGCAGCTGACCAGTGACCGCGAGTCTGATGGGCAGCGACACCAACCATCCCGTCACGACGATTATTGGCTGGGCCGTCGGCGTAATGATTAGTCTGCTTAACATGGTGCTGATCTGGCTGACGGTGACCGGCTAGATGCCGGCCCGCCGGCATGCCGTACTTCGCATACGGGTCGAACCTGTGCGATCAGGCAGATGGCGCTGCGGTGTCCCGACGCCGCCGATCCGCGGCCGGCGGTCCTGTCCGATCACGACTGGCTGATCAATCAGCGCGGCGTGGCCACGGTCGAACCGTTCGCCGGTAATCAGGTGCATGGCGTGGTCTGGCAGATCTCCGATGGCGACCTGGCGACCCTCGATAGCGCCGAGGGCGTGCCGGTGCGCTACCGGCGCGACCGGCTGACCGTGCACACCGACGACGGGCCATCGCCCGCCTGGGTCTACATCGACCATCGGGTGACTCCGGGGCCGCCCCGGCCGGGCTACCTGCCCAGGATCATCGACGGCGCCGTGCAGCACGGGTTGCCGCAACGCTGGGTCGACTTCTTGCGCCGCTGGGATCCCTCGCGCTGGCCTCGCCGGTCGTCGGCGTCGGGCTCTGCGCCGCAATCGCTTTCGGCGTTGCTGAGCGAACCCGGGATGAGCGAGGCCGGCCGACTGCGGTCGCGTTTCGGCTTTCTCGCCATCCACGGCGGCGGGCTGGAAGAGATGACCGACGTGATCGCCGAACGCGCCGCCGACGCAGCCGGTGCGTCGGTGTACGTGCTGCGTCATCCCGACCGCTACCCGCATCACCTGCCGTCGGCGCTGTTCGACCCGGCCGAGTCGCCACGGCTCGCCGAGTTCCTCGACCATGTCGATGTTGCGGTGTCGCTGCACGGCTACGGGCGCATCGGACGCAGCACGCAACTGCTGGCCGGCGGCCGCAACCGCGCGCTGGCCGCACACCTGGCCCGGCACATTCAGTTGACCGGCTATCAGGTGATCACCGACCTCGAGGACATCCCGCCGGAGTTGCGGGGTCTGCATCCCGGCAACCCGGTGAACCGGGTGCGCGACGGCGGGACCCAGCTGGAGCTGTCCTCCCGCGTGCGCGGTCTTAGCCCGCGCAGCCCGCTGCCCGGCGACGACGGCCTGTCGCCGGTCACCAGGGTCCTGGTCCAGGGATTGGCGGAAGCGGCGCGTTGTTGGTAAGTGTCCTCATCTGTTGAACGGAGTTGTTGGTGGCCAAGGATTTTCGCTTCGGAATGAGCATGCGCTTCATCAGATCGCGCGCAGCATTCGTCGACAAGGTGAAGCAGGCGGAAGATATCGGATTCGATGTTCTGTGCGTGCCAGACCATCTCGGCGCGGTAGCCCCTATTCCAGCACTGACGGCGGCCGCCATGGTTACCGCCAAGCTCAAGCTGAGCATGTATGTGCTCAACGCCGCCTTCTACAAGCCGGCCCTGCTCAGTCGGGACCTAGGCGATCTGGACAAGCTCAGTGACGGCCGTCTCGAGATCGGGCTCGGCACTGGATATGTCAAGGAAGAGTTCGATGCCGCCGAGCTCCCCTACCCCAGCGCCGGTGCCCGGGTCGACTACCTCAACCACATGACGAACTACCTGAAACAACATCACCCGACGACACCGATCCTCATCGCCGGCAACGGCGACCGCGTGCTGACCATCGCCGCCAAGCAAGCCGACATCATCGGGCTGACGGGTTCGAGGGTGAAAGAGGCCGACGACCCGCTGACCGAACGCGTCGAGTTCGTCCGCAATGCCGCCGGCGACCGATTCGACGCGCTCGAATTGAACCTGGCGATCACCGCGGTGCCCGCCGAGGGCGAGAGCCTGCCCGACCTGGCGATGACCCGTAGGTACGCGGCGGGGTTGTCCGACGAGGAAATCCTGGCCATGCACTCCGTGCTGACCGGGTCACCCCGCGAGATGGCCGACGCACTGTCCGAGTACCGCGAGAAGTACGGAGTGACGTTCATTACCGTCCAGGACAACCACATCGACAACTTCGCGAAGGTCATCGCGGAGTTGCGGTGAACGAGTCTGCAGCATCACGGCGACGTCGCTCCTCTCAACCTGCCCGAGTCACCCGGTGATTGCCGCTGACCAACTTGATCGCCAGCAGGTCGTCGGGCTGCAGCGTGACACGAATCCCGAACCGGCTGCTGGTTTTCTCGATGATTGCGCGGAGCCATTCGGCGTCGCATTGGGTCGCACGCTCGAGCCGCATCTGGCGCACGCGCAGTGGGATCATCCGTAGCGAAATCAATTGACCGCTGGCGGGGTCGATGCGGGTCAAATACAGCAGCCTGAGGTCGGCGCGGAACGACTCGCGCCCGCCGATTCCTTCGTAGTCGTCAATGACGTCACCGCAGCCGTACAGGATCGGTTTGCCGCGGTATATCTCAATCGGCCTGGGGTGGTGCGAGGAGTGACCGTGGACAATGTCGACGCCGGCATCGATCAGCCGGTGCGCGAATGCGATTTCACTTTGCGCTATCCCGTAACCCCAATTGGAACCCCAGTGCACCGAAACGATCGCGATGTGGCCGTCGCGTTTGTGTGCCAGCACTTCGGCCGCCACCTCGTCAGCGACGTCTCGCACCGACGCATCCCGGATCAGCCGCACCCCTGGCCGGTCGTGACGCGCTGCCCAAGATGCAGGAACGCCGGCCGACTGCATCGCCACCGAGCTGACGAGTACCAGGCATTCATCGCGAATCCTGACCACCGCCGGTTGACGTGCGGCCGGCAAGTCGGCTCCAGCCCCGACACCCTGGATCCCCGCCCCGGTGAGAGCCGCCATCGTGTCAACCAGCCCCCGATAACCGAAATCAAGAATGTGGTTGTTGGCCAGCGAGCAGACGTCTGGCCGTAACGCCGTCAGGGCGGGCAGGTTATCCGGGTGCATGCGATAACAAACCGCTTTGCCATCGGCGAAATCACCGCCGGCGGTGATCGTTGTCTCCAAGTTGATCACCCGAACGTCGGGGGCGGCCTCGTCGAGGAGCGGCAACACCTCGCCCCAGGGCCACTGCCAATCCACCGGGCGCGCAATCGGCCCGTGTGCATGCTCGGCCAGCCGAACATATGCGAGGGAATCGCGCAGATATGGCTCGCGCAATTCCGGATCACCGGGATGGGGCAGGATCTGATCGACGCCTCGCCCGAGCATCACGTCACCACCCAGCAGCACCGTCACCGCTTCGGCGTTATGCGAGGCGTCCGAGGAGCGATCCATCGCCACTGCCCTGACGCTAGGTGGCTCAAGATCGCCAGTCAGGAGGCGTTGGTCCCCGCAGTAATGGCCCTACGGCCCTTCGGTGCGCCGACAAGTCGCGACACACTCGGGGGATGGCACGAATGGACCGTAGCGATGGCGGCGGGCGGCTGATGCAGCGGCTATCTTCACTGCGCGGCGATTTGAGATTGTTCGACGATCGTGTCGACGCCGGACGTCATCTGGCCCAACGCCTGGAATTCCTGCGCGGCAAGGACATCGTGGTGCTTGGTCTACCGCGCGGGGGCGTGCCGGTGGCCTTCGAGGTCGGCAAGGCACTGCAGGCGCCGTTGGACGTATTGGTGGTGCGCAAGCTCGGAGTCCCGTTTCAGCCCGAATTGGCCTTTGGCGCCATCGGTGAGGGCGGGGTGCGGGTGATCAACGATGCGGTGGTGCGCGAAGCGGACTTGTCCGAGGACGAAATGGCCGCGGTCGAGGCGAAGCAGCGAGCCGAGCTGGCTCGCCGCTCGGAACTATTCCGCAGGGGGCATGACCGGATCCCGGTGGCTGGAAGAATCGCAGTGATCGTCGATGACGGCGTTGCGACCGGCGCGACCGCCAGGGCCGCATGCGAGGTGGCCCGCGCCCAGGGCGCGAGCAGCGTGGTGTTGGCCGTGCCGATCGGCGGAGGCGACATCTTCGCAAGATTCTCCGGGTACGCGGACGAAGTGATCTGCTTGCACACACCCGAGTTCTTCTTCGGCGTCGGCCAGGGCTACCGCAACTTCACCCAGACCTCCGACGATGAGGTGGTGGCGCTGCTCGGTTGCGCCCGGAACGGTTTCCGCGAGCCCTCGGCAGCTGCCGTGTCGGATGACCCACCAACACGTGACGAGGATGTCCGGGTGGGTGCCGGATCGGTGTCCGTTGCCGGACACCTGATGGTCCCGGAGGACCCGGTCGGCGTGGTGCTGTTCGCCCACGGTAGTGGAAGCAGCCGTCACAGCCCCCGCAACCGCTACGTGGCCGATGTCTTGAACGGGGCGGGCCTTGCCACGCTGCTGGTTGACTTACTCACCCCCGACGAGGAACGCAACCGCGCCAACGTCTTTGACATCGATCTATTGGCGCGCCGGTTGATCGATGTCACCGGCTGGCTGGCCGGCCAGCCCGAGACAGCCGCGTTGCCGGTCGGCTATTTCGGTGCCAGCACGGGCGCGGGTGCGGCCCTGGTCGCCGCGGCCGACCCGCGCGTGCACCTCGCAGCGGTCGTGTCCCGCGGCGGGCGGCCGGATCTGGCGGGCCCGGCCTTGGCCAGGGTTCACGCACCGACGCTGCTGATTGTGGGTGGCCGTGACGACGTGGTGCTGGAACTGAATCGACAGGCCCGGGCGAGGATCCCCGGCAAGTGCGAACTCACCGTCGTGCCCGGCGCCACCCATCTCTTCGAAGAACCTGGGACACTCGAGCGGGTCGCGGCGCTGGCCCGCGACTGGTTCATCGACCACATGAGCCCGGTAGCCGTAACCCCGAAGCCGTAGTGCGGCAAAGGCCTTGGCGCAGTGGATATCAGGCGTCCCTATGGTTAGCTCGGTGGGGCGTGCTCCCCGGCCCGTGGGCATTCATCCGGCACGTGTATCAGTACCGCATCGTCGTCCGCTGTCGCGGCTTGGCCGCGACGATGCGCAGTCAGGTAGAGCCATCCCGGACTGATCGGTTGTTTGCAGCGGGCACACAGTGGGTCGGCGACCATTGCTTTCCTCCCTTTCCTGGCCTCACTATCTTGAAAAGACATTCTCCGCGACTTCCGTGGTCGGTGGGCGTCATTGAGAACATCGGTTTTCCGCGAGCTGGCAGCAGTGTTCAGCTGACCAGGCGCTCAACGGCGAAATCGTCACAGTCCCCGCGGGACAGGCTCGGGGACCCAAGGCGTACACCCGTTGCATCCCGCTGGCCGCGTCGGTGTCGAAAAGAGGTGGTTGGCGGCTGTGGGCGATTCCGGGTTGTTGGCAGAGGAATTCGAGTCGCCGAGATATCCCTCAGCGACCGACGCCGCGCAGAGTCCTCCAACCCCGCTGGACCACGAGCCGACCAAAGCCCAAGCGGCGAGTCATGACACGAGATGCGCCTTACTGCGATCAACGGGTCCGCGGGCGGCGACCACGCTGCCGCAGCATCTTTCATCGGCGAATGGACTCAAGACATGACTTTCGACTCTCACCATCAGCGGCTGGGCCGCACAGACTGTCTACCATGAGCACATCTGACGACGCAGCCCAAACCTGGCGCGACGTGACCGACCAGCTCACTGCTGCGCAGATCGCTCAGCTCGAGCGCCTCGAACACGACGAACCGCAGACGCTGCTGGAAATGGCACGCCAGTGGGCAGCGCAGAACGTGACCGCCGGGATGCCGTTCGACACTGTCGCGCCGCCCGATGGTGCGGTTCGCACATTCGACTGGCAGCTCGACAGCAACTGGTTCCGCGACTTCGAGGGCACCTCACGCCGAGGCGGGCGCGCCCGCGTTCAAATCTACGGCCGGCAGCAGGCCGACGGCTCGACGCGGCGGTGGATCGCCGTGCAGACCCGCCACCTCGACGCGCTGGACGCGGCGACCGCGCGTGAGCTCGCGGCGGCACTGACCGACGCGGCCGACGAGATCGAGCGCCTCACCTATGCAACGCAACACGTTAGGAGCGAACAATGACCACGGCCCGCAACGGCGAGAATCTAGTAGGAGAACTATGAGCACGCACTATGAGTCCGGCCCTGCGGCAGGCGAATACAGCGCCGAGGACGAAAACCAGCTTCAGCAAGAGGACACCTTGATAGATCGCGGTGTGGACGACATGCTCGACGAGGGGTATTCACCGCCCGAGCAGCTTTACGGACCCGGCGCATTCGGCCCGGCCGAAAGCATGGATCAGATACTCGCGGAGGAAGAGCCGGACCCGGCAGCCCGCATCAATGTCCCGCTCGACGAAGCCGAGCAGCAACGCTCCGATGCATCTGAGCGCGAGTCCGAATTCCCCCAGCAGCGCGAGGTTGGTCGCGCCCGAGCCGGACGGCTTGTCGCGCCGGACGAGGGATTTGGCGAGGACGCTGACGAGGAGTTATTCGCTACAGACGTCGGAATTGGCGGAGGTGCAGCATCCGCCGAGGAAGCCGCCATGCACATAATCGACGACGAAGACCGACCGACCCAGTAAGTCCTACCGCCGTCAGCGGCTTCCCTTCGCGAGAAACTTCCGCAGCCGCTTTAGCGACCAGGTGTTGATTACTTCGCCGGCTGACACCCAGCCGCGCTGAGCGACGGCGATGCCGTAGCGGATGTAATCGAGATGCGGCACGGCATGGGAATCTGTGTCGATCGCGAACACAACGCCGTGCTCGCGAGCGCGACGGACCAGTTCGTCGCTGAGGTCCAACCTGTCGGGAAATGCGTTGATTTCCAAGGCGGTATGGGTGCGCGCCGCGGCCGCAAAGACCGCGTCGACGTCGAACTCGATCGACGGGCGACGACCGAGAACGCGGGTCGTCGGATGGCCGATGATGTTGACGTAGGGGTGCTCGATGGCAGTGAGCAGACGCTTGGTCATCTCGTCGCGGGTCTGATCGAAGTCCGAGTGCACCGAAGCGACCAGGATGTCAAAGCCGGACAGGAAGGCGTCGTCCCAGTCCAGGGAACCGTCGGCGGCGATGTTGAGTTCGGAGCCGTGCAACAACTCGATACCGTGGCGGCAAGCCAACTCGGGCAGCTTGCTGCGCTGTTGTAAGGCCTTGTCCCGCGTCATCCGTTGCATCGCCAGCTGCGGGGCGTGATCGGTGATGGCGCAATAGCGATATCCACGGGAAGCCGCGGCGGCGACCATTTCGTCCAGGCTGGCGAGGCCGTCGGTGAGATTGGTGTGCACATGCAGGTCGCCGGCAATGTCGGCCACTTCCACCAGGTCGGGGAGATGACCAGCCAGCGCGGCTTCGACTTCGCCGCGGTCTTCCCGCAACACCGGGGGGATCCACGGCAGTCCGAGCTTGGCGTAGACGTCGGCTTCGTCGGTCGATGCCAACAGCTTGTTGTTGTCGACTCGGAACAGCCCGTACTCGGACAATTTCAGCCCGGCCCGCACAGCCAACTCGCGGATGCGGATATTGTGAGCTTTCGACCCGGTGAAGTACTGCAGCGCCGCGCCCCAGACCTTCTCAGGCACCACCCGCAGGTCTACCTGGATGCCCTTTGTTGTCACCACGGAAGATTTCGTCGGACCGTGGGCCAGGACGCGATCGACCAACGTCATGGCGCAGAAGTGGTCCATGACCGATGCCGGGTCCTCGTCGGCGGCCACCAACAGGTCAATGTCGCCGACCGTGTCGCGCATGCGCCTTAAGGATCCCGCATAGTCGACCCGGCTGACCTGTGGCAGCTCGGCAATGCGCGCGACCAGATCTTCGGCGATATCCAGAGCGATCGCCAGCGGCATCCGCCCGCCGACCTGCTGCATCTGGCGGATCGCGCGGGCCAGGTTGCGTTCGCTGGTCTCGCCCCAGCCCTTCAGGTTGCGCAGCTGTTCGTCGTGCAACGCGTTGAGTAGCTCCGGCATCGACGAAATGCCCAGTTCCACATACACCTGATGGGCCCGCTTGGGCCCGAGCCCGGGGATTCCCAGCAGCGCGCGCAGACCGGCGGGCAGCTGGGCGTGCAGTTCCTCAAGAGCGGTGATGCGGCCGGTCTGCCGTAACTCGAGCAGCTTTTCGGCAGTGTGCGCACCGACCGCCGGGATCGCCATCAAACCTTTGCGGTCGAGAGTGTCCAGATCGATGGGGTGCCCGGCGACGGAGCGGGCCGCCTTCTCATACGCACGCACCCGGTAGGGGTCGCCGCCGGAGATGGCAATCAGATCGGCCAGTTCCTGCAGCGCCTCGGCCGCAACGTCGTTCGAACGCATGAAGCAATCCCACCAAGCCGGAGCCGGAGTCGGTGTACCTGTTACCGGCTAGGTACAGGATGGAGCCCACGACGGCTGCTGGTCAGCAGGCGAAAGACCCTATTCTTGGGACTCCTGACCACGGATGCCCCGGACCTCCGACTCCCCAGCTCGCCGTCGCAGCGGTAACCTCAAGAATTCGATCGGCCGACGCGGAGGATTTTTCAGCATGAAAATGTGGATCCAAATTGACGGCCAGGATGAAGATGCCGAATATCCGGACGGCGCCACCTATGAAGTACTCACGGGCGGCGTGCTGAAGGTCAGTAGCGGCAACGATATTCACCTCTACAGTCCGGCGTACTGGCAAGAGGTCACGATTGATACCGGCCCCGCGGCTGAACTCGACGAACGAGCCCAACAACTCGACGAAGATCTCAGATGGCAATAATCGCCGCAGCGCGACGGTCGCTTGTCACCCGGCGACATTGGCGTCAGTTGCGCCGATGGCCCGTTGGTATGGCCGGTTCAGTCGCGGATGGCAAGGTTGACGGGCCCAAGTATTGACCAGCTACAGAACATCTTCCCGCCGGGCAGGGAGTCTCGGGCCCGGCCATCCGAGTCCGCGGGAATGGTGACCATCGGCCCTATGACACGCCCGGGTTCGAAGTGCAATCTGACGTCGCTGCGTTCAACACCCCTCTCTGGATTCAACCTAGGAGCGCGACCATGACAAGCACTGAGAAAAAGACTGTGGTGGAACGAGCGGCGGGCCTGTCCGATGAGGTGCTCGAATCGGTTGAAACCGGACGGCGGGCCGCGATCGCGGCGGTGCGCAAGTTCGTTGACACCGTCGATGAGGCGACGCCCGCGCTGGTCGATCCGGCGCTGCGCAAGACCATCGTCGACGCCGCTTTGGATCTGACCGACTCGCTTGTCACAACGCGATTGGAGTTTCTGCGCACCGTGGTGCGCAGCGCCAGCGAGGCGGTGAGCAGCAGGCCGGGCGGCGCCAACGAATAAGCGACTGCCGCTGTAACCAGCGGTAGCGTTCGTTCGCTGCAGGAGAATCAGCGAGTCCGATGCGATGTCGAACAGGGGCGCAAAGGTCCTCAGGCGGTCGGAGTGACCCCGATCTGGTGGGCAGCTGCATTCCCGATGTCAGGGGCCAAACTCGGTGGATCGTCGAACTACGGAGCCGAAAGGCAAGCCACAGAACGAAAGACAGCATCTTCCCCTGTTTCGTCGCGGGCAATAGCGTTGGCACATGAAGAACATGGATCGCCGCGCAGTGTTGTGCAGCACCGCGATCGTCTTGCTGGCGACGGCCAGTCGGTCCCCGGCTGCCCGAGGATTTCCGACCCAGAAAGTGCCGCACCCTGTCGGTGTGCTCACCCGGCTGCCTGGGGACGATAACCGGTTGGCGCTGACCATCGACGACGGCGTCAGCGTGCAGGTGGTGGGCGCGTTCGCTGACTTTTGTCGCGACAGTGGGATCCGGTTGACGTTCTTCGTCAACGGCGCCAACAGTTCCTGGTCGGTCAATGCACCCGCACTGCGGCCGATGGTCGACTCCGGTCAAATCCAGATGGGAAACCACACCTGGTCGCATCCCGACATCACCCGCATCGGTTCAGCCGCAGTCGCCGGCCAGATCCGTCGCAACGCTGATTTCTTACGCAACACCTATGGGGTTGACGGAACCCCCTATTTCCGGCCGCCCTACGGGCGGCACACACCCACCACCGACCGGATAGCGGCCGATCAAGGCTACGCCACCATCACGCTGTGGAGCGGCAGCATGGGCGATGACGTGCCCATCAGCGACGCCGGCCTGATCGCTGCGGCGCAAGAATCGTTGTGGCCCCAACAAATTGTGCTGGGCCACGCCAACCGCCCCACCGTCACCCACTGTTTCCCCCAGCTGCTCGACATCGTCCACAGCCGCAACCTGCAAACCGTGACCCTCAACGACGTCTTCGCCTAGAGAATGCCCAAACAGAGGGGTGCGATGAGCAAAGGTGGTGTCACGGCCGGTCCGGATAGCGAGGCCGCGGTGACGACCGTCAAGAGCAAAGGCCTCAGGGGCGGCGCGCTCGGCCTGCTCTCCGGCGTCGTGGTCGGCTTGGCGTCAATGGCGCCGGCCTACAGCCTTGCCGCGACATTGGGTCTCATCGTGGCCAGTGGTGGTGGGCAGCTCTCCGGCGTCAAAGCTCCGGCGGTCGTTCTCATTTCATTCATCCCGATGTACTTGATCGCCGTCGCCTACCGGGAACTGAACGAGGCCGAACCGGACTGTGGCACCACATTCACGTGGGCGTCGCGGGCATTTGGACCCGTCGTCGGATGGCTCGGCGGCTGGGGCATCATAGCCGCCGAAGTGATTGTGATGGCCAACCTGGTCGAGATCGCCGGGGCGTACTCGTTCAGGTTCGTCGGTGACCTGGGCTGGCATTCGGTTGCGGACCTGGCCAACAGCAGGCCCTGGTCGACGGTCGTGGGCGTCTTCTGGATTGTGATGATGACCTATATCTGCTATCGCGGCATCGAGGTCTCGGCCAGACTGCTCTACGTTTTGCTATCCATCCAAATCCTGGTGCTGATTGGGTTTTCAGTGGTGGCGCTGGTCAATGTGTATACCCATAGCGCCCAGGCGAATTCACTGCATCCGTCCCTGTCCTGGTTCTGGCCGGACGGTCTTGATTTCGAGACGAGTATCGCCCCAGCAGTTCTCCTGGCCATCTTCATGTACTGGGGCTGGGACACCGCTTTGGCATGCAACGAGGAGTCCGACGACCCCGCCCGCACGCCGGGCCGCGCCGCCGTCATCTCGACTTTCCTGCTGCTGGCGACCTACGCCCTGGTGACCATGTCGGCCGTCGCGTTCGCCGGTGTCGGGACGAAGGGCATCGGGCTGGGCAATCCGCACAACTCGAAAGACATCTTCGTATCCATCGGTCCGGAATTGTTCGGCAGCGGCGTCCTCGGGAAGATTGCACTGCTGTTGCTGGCGGCGTCGATCCTGACGTCTGCCTCCGCGTCAACTCAGACGACGATCTTGCAGACCGCGCGCACCACCCTGTCGATGGGGGTGTACAAGGCGCTGCCCGACTCGTTCGCGAAGATCCACCATCGCTACCTCACACCGACCATATCCACGATCGCGGTCGGCGTAGTGTCCACCCTTTTCTACGTCCTGTTCACGCTCATCAGCGAGAACCTGCTGGCCGCGCTGATCGGATCAGTTGGGTTGATGATCGCGTTCTATTACGGGCTTACCGGGTTTGCGTGTGCGTGGTATTACCGCAAGACCCTCACCGGGTCGGTGCGGGACTTTGTGATACGCGGCGTCGTCCCGTTGCTGGGCGGCGTGGCCTTACTGATCGTTTTCATCTATGGGCTCATCCAGTACGCCAAGCCCGGGTGGCTGACCGACGACGACGGCAACAACATCACGATCCTCGGGTTCGGCGCCGTCGCGGCGGTCGGTATCGGGGCGCTGGTGCTCGGATTGATCCTGATGGTGGTCTGGTGGGCGATGGCCCCGGGCTTCTTCCGCGGCCGCACCGTGACGCGCGGCCTCACCGGAGCGGATTCCGGTGGGGACGTCGTTCAACCAGCAGGCCCATGATTGCCTTGTGGCGGCTTGAGATGTTCCGCCTACCTGACGAAAATCGGGGTCGACACCGCCGGCGGCAATACTTCGGTTGACCCGGGCGTTCTTCGGCGCAAGCCGGGCGCTCCCGTGCAAGTGTTGGGCGATTTCCTCGGCCATCGAACGTAGCGTGCGATTGATCGCCCCCGCGTTGTATCTCGCGGCCAGGTGTAGGTGGGTGGTCAGGCGAAGGTGTCGTCGCGATCGGGTTCGGGCCCGAAACGGAATCGTCGGCCACTAATGCTTGCGGCGTGTATACGAACGTAACGAAGTTTCAGCGTTGCAACCCAGGGCCGCAGCCCGGCATGATCCGCGTCAGTGATCTCCGCGCTGCTCGACAGCACCTCGGCGGTGCCCTGGATAATGACGCTCCAGCCTTCTTCCAGTGAGTGGCTGTCGGCTTCGAACGCCACGTGTTTGTTGATGAGCACGCTCAACAGCTTGGTGCCTTCGGCGGTCCGAAACAGCACGGTGGGGCGCTGGGCGACGAAGTTAACGGGAAAGATTTCGGGGCGCGAGGCCGCGCATGTCACCAATCGGCCCAGCGCCGCACCGGACAGCAGCTCCCAGCTCTCATCCTCACCGAGGACGGTCACCGGTTCCTCGCTGACGGTCATGGCCAACCCTAACGCGGCACACGCCGACAGCGGCAGCGCCGACGTGGCGGTCCTGGCGCACGATCTCGATAAGGCCCGAATCGAGGTCCACTGGTCTGGCTTGGCTACAGCGGCTATTGGTCCGGTGGCAAAGTCTGCCCGCGACACAATAACAACAACAAGGTCTGTTACTGCTGGTATATCGCGTACGCCACCCCGATCGTGCGGCACAGTGCGCCGCGACCGCATCGACACCACCGAGACCGATCGACACCGCGGCTACAACCGAAACCGAACACCTTCGCCGGCACGTCAATACCGATGCCGGCGACAGCGTCCACGACCGCTGCTACGGTTGGCACGCGAAGACAGCGGAAGCTTCGACAACACCCTCTACGCCCGGGGGCATGATCGCCAACGCTGCTCTTCGGCAGCTGACCGTTCACCCTGGGCCGCAACGCAATAGCGGCCTACCCATACCGACGACGACACGCCGCAGAGCGAGCTGCTTAACGCCAGCCACCACGACGAGGCTCGCCGTCGGCTGGCCACGGACGCCCAGGCGTCACGTGGTTATCGCCAAGCCAGCTACACTCCCACCCCGCCACATCACCACGACCAGGTCAATCGTCCGGAATGGCACCAGGACGCCGCGAATGCCGCTGAAACCCCGCCCAGCTAGGGTTTAGTCAGGTATTCAAAGACGTCCCTCGCCCTCGTAGCTCAGGGGATAGAGCACGGCTCTCCTAAAGCCGGTGTCGCAGGTTCGAATCCTGCCGGGGGCACTTTGCTGGTGTATGACCTCGGTTGATGCTTGACATTTCGGTTCCGGGTGATGCCTGACAGTGTTTCGGCTGATCCTTTACAGCGGTTTCGGTTGATCCTTGACACTCCCTGAATGAGGGAGTTGAGCGTGGCCGAGCAGAGGTATCAGGCTGTGATGGCGGTCATTGGTGATGGGCTGTCGATTTCGCAGGTCGCCGAGAAGGTAGGGGTGTCGCGTCAGACGCTGCACGCCTGGTTGGCGCGGTATGAAGCCGAGGGCCTAGAAGGGCTGGTGGATCGGTCACATCGGCCGGTGCGGTGTCCGCATCAGATGGACGCGCAGGTGGAGGCGATGCTGCTGGAGCTGCGCCGTACTCGCCCGTATTGGGGTCCGCGGCGGCTGGTGTTCGAGCTGGGCAAGCGCGCCGTGAGCCCGCTGCCCTCGCCGTCGGGTGTCTATCGGGCGTTGCTGCGCGCCGGGATGATCGACCCGAGCGCGCGGGATCGGCGCTCTCGCAAGTGGAAACGCTGGGAACGTGGCGCTGCGATGGAGTTGTGGCAGATGGATGTGGTGGGTGGTTTCCCGCTTGCAGATGGCAGCTGCGCCAAGGCGTTGACCGGTGTCGACGACCATTCCCGGTTGTGCGTGTCGGCGAAGGTGATGGCTCGAGAACGCACCCGCGCGGTCTGCGATGGGCTGCGCCAAGCCCTGGCGGCCTATGGCGCCCCTGAGCAGATCCTGACCGATAACGGCAAGGTGTTCACCGGCCGATTTTCCCACCCACCGGTGGAGGTGCTCTTTGATGCGATCTGTCGCGAGCACGGCATCGAGCATCTGCTGACCCAACCCAGAAGCCCGACCACGACGGGCAAGATCGAGCGGTTCCACCGCAGTCTGCGTGCTGAATTCCTCAGCGAGCACAAGCCTTTCACCAACCTCAAGACCGCCCAGCAGGCCCTCGATGAGTGGGTTGATTACTACAACAACACGCGTCCGCATCAAGCCCTGGATATGGCCACCCCTGCTGAGAAATTCGGCGCGGGCGCTGTGCGCGCATCCGTGCCGGCATCGATGACAACCCGCCACGATCGCACCGGCGATGACTGGGTCAGCCGCCGCGTGACCACGAACGGAGTGGTCAGTGTGGCCTGGCAGCAGGTCTGCCTAGGAGCCCACCGGGCCGGCGCCCGCTGCGACGTCCACATCGATGGCGACCTGCTGCGCTTTTTCATCGGCGACGAACTCGTCAAAACCGCCGCCCGGACCAGCCGCGGCGAGGTACGAAACAAACGGGCCTTTCGCACCCGCGAACAGGCCTAACCACTAACCCAGAGTGTCAAGGATCAACCGAAACAGATCCGTCAACCATCAACCGACTCTGAACAGCGGCACTTTGCTAGAATCCACTACAGAGCAGCTAGAAGCGGCTTTAAGATTCGCTATCTGACATGCCGTGCGCTGCGTGTGCGCTTACGCACTGCCCGATCGGCCCGCAATCCGTTTGCCAGCACTCACCAGTCGTATCGACGGTGTCCGGCCTCGGTTCTCTTTGGATCCTCGTCCGGGACGTACAGTGCGCAGGATATGACGATCGACCACCCGTTCGCCGCTCAGTCATTCCCGCTCTCGACCCTGTGGGATCCTCGGGATTCGGGATTCGCCAGAGCCATCAGCACACGCGGAATGGCCCCGCCGATTCTCTATCACTACACGGGCGAGGCAGGGCTGAGGGGGATTATCAGTCCGCCGTCGTGGGACTTTGACCATCCTGAGTGGCGGTTGATCGCAATGGGATAACCGTCCAAGGTCCGACAGCGGGATGGAAAAGACCTCCGTATCTGGACATAGCGCTGAACGTGAACGATATGGATGTTCCCGTGGCCATCGCGCAACGTGTGGTCGGCCCCGGCCCAGATCAACCGGGCCGGATCGCTCTGGCGCGCCAACTACGGGAGGAACGCGGCCACGCCCCCGATATCGTGGCCCGCTACGACGGCCCACTCAGATGACAATCACCATGAACAGGAAATCCCGCCGCCAACCTGGCGTCGGTCTGATGGACGCGCTCGGCTTTCCCGCAGGTGGTCGGGTGATTCGGCGCCTTAAGCTTCTAATGAATATTTGAGTTGTTCACCATACATACTGAGCGATTCGAGGGTTCAACATCTCATGATGTGTGCAGTCGACCGAGTGTGCAGTAATGTCGCCAGCAATATAAGGTCGCCAACTTTGCAGGCGGGCTGAATCGTTCTTGCCCCCGCTGCGTGCAGCTAAGAATATGACCATATCGCCATCAAACACTTCCGGCGCATGTTTCCAGAGATACTGCTGGTTAGCATTAAGTCTTTCAGCCATGAACTTCAATAGCTCTTTAGGCGGCCGATCAAACTCCGCTTCTTGTCCTCGGTGAATTAATTCTTTGTCCAGCCGGAAGTCAAGAGGCCCCGCCTTTACTCGAATAGGCCCCGCCTGTACTCGAATATCTCTACGATTGGTTTGCAAGATCTTCAGGATTTGACGCTCGCTTAAGAGCCGACTTCTGACGATGCTTCTGTTAGCGCGGAATGCAGCGTCTAACGCCACAACATGGTGGACTACACATCCGCGTCGGCGGAGCTCAATGGCGATCTCATGGGCTACGACGCCCCCGAAAGACCAGCCGAGAAGCCTGTAGGGTCCGGTGGGATAAAAGGCTTGGATCCTGTCGGCGTAGCGTGCCGCCATGCTCCGAATCGAGTCAGGTTCAGCTTCACCATTCTGCGGGATCTGATTGATTCCGATAATCGGGCAATCCAAATAACTACCCAGAGCACGATATGACCAGCTGAGCCCGAAACCGTCATGAATACAAAACAGCGGAACACCGCTACCCTGCCTGAGGACCTCGACAGGGAGGACCTCTGCCGAACTTTCCTGCCTGCCCAGCTGCTGACCCAGGCTTCGCACCGACGGCGCGTCGAACAAGGTGCGCACCGCAAGATGGGTATCCAGGGCTGTGTTGATCGCGGCGACGACCCGCATCGCCAAAAGCTGAATCCCCGCCCAGGTCGAAGAACGAGTCGTCGACTCCGACCCGCTCGAGCCCGAGCACTTGGGCGTAGATGCCGGCCAGGATCTCCTCGATGGCGGTGGCCGGGGCCCGGTAATGATCGGCGTCCTGGTATTCCGGTGCCGGCAGGGCGCGGGTGTCGAGTTTGCCGTTAACGGTCAACGGCAGCACGGCTAATGCCACCACCGCCGCCGGCACCATATAGGCCGGTAACCGCTCACCCAGCGCGGTGCGCAGCCCGGCCGGATCCGCGGTCCCGGTCACATACCCCACCAGCCGCTTGTCGCCGGGGCGGTCCTCGCGGGCGATCACCGCCGCCTGCTCGACGCCATCGAGTCCGGCAAGTGCCGCCTGCACTTCGCCGAGCTCGATGCGATACCCGCGGATCTTGACCTGCTCATCGGCGCGCCCCACATACTGCAGCTGCCCATCAGCGCCCCAGCGCACCAGATCCCCGGTGCGATACATCCGCGCCCCGCGCGCCCGCCGAACGGACACGCCACAAACCGCGACCCGGTCAAACCCGACCGGCCCACATACCCACACGCCAGCCCCCCACCGGCCACATACAACTCACCGACCACACCCTCGGGCACCGCCCGCAACCACCCATCGAGCACAAAAAAGGCAAGATGGGCCAACGGCACCCCGATAGGGCTGGCCTTGCTGTCGACGTCGCTGTCGACGATCTCCCGGAACGAGGCGTGCACCGTCGTCTCGGTGATGCCATACATGTTGATCAGGCGCGGCAGTCCCGGGTGGGTGTCCAGCCACGTCGCAAGACGTTGCGGCTCGAGCGCTTCACCGCCGAACACCACGGTCTGCAGCTTGAGCTGTTGTCCCCGCTCGGGTGCAGAGCGCATCAGCGGTTTGCAGCGCATAAAACGCTGACGGGGTCTGGCTTAACACGCTGACTTGTTCACGGACCAATAAGGCATGCAGGTCTTCTGGTGAGCGCACCACCGAGTCGGGCACCACCACCAGCCGCCCGCCGTACAACAGCGAGCCGAAAATCTCCCACACCGAGAAGTCGAAGGCCAACGAATGACACTGCGTCCACGCTTGTCCCAGCGACAACTCGGCGTCCAGTGACTCCAGCAGCTGGGTGACGTTGCGGTGCGGCACGGCCACGCCCTTGGGGACACCGGTCGTGCCCGAGGTGTAGATGATGTAGGCGATGTTGTCGGCAGCCGGCACCGGCAGAGCGCTGGTCGGCTGGCTGTCGATGGCGGGGTCGTCGACATCGATGACCAGCAGGTCGGACCCGTCCAGCCGCGAACCTACCTCCGCGGTGGTGATCGCCGCGATCGGCGCGGCATCGGCCACCACGAACTCCATCCGCGCCGCCGGCACCGCCGGGTCGATCGGCACATACGCAGCACCGGTCTTCAAAACCGCGAAAATCGCGACGACCGCCTCAGCCGACCTCGGCAGCAGCACCGCCACACGCTCGCCCGGGCCGGCACCATGGCCGGCCAACAGGTGCGCCAACCGGTTCGCGGATTCCTCGACCTCGCGGTAAGTCCACGAACGCTCCCCGCAGCTGATCGCCACCGCCTCCGGCGCGCGGGCCACCTGCGCGGCGAACAACTCCGGGATCGACACCGTCACGGTCACCGGCTCGCACAACACCGCCCGGTTACCCCACTCATCGAGCCGGTGGTGCTCACCGGCATCGAGCAGATCCAGCGATGACAAACGCCGGGTGGGATCGGCGGTCATCGCCGCCAACACCTGCTGCAACCGCGCGATCAGTCTTTCGATACTGGCCGCATCGAACACCTCGGTGTCGAATTCCACACGCAGGCTCAGTTCGTGGCCCGGCGTAGCCACCACCGAAAGCGGGTAGTGGTTGTATTCGCGGCTGGTGAACTCGGTGACGGCCAACTCATGGACGCCCAACAACGCGCCGGTGTCGATCGGGTAGTTCTCGTACACGAAAAGGGTGTCGAACAGTTGATCGTGGCCGGTGACGCGGTGAATCTCGCGCAGCGCCAGGTGCTCGTGCTCCAGGGTGTCGTTGTGGACGCGTTGCAGCTGACCCAGTAGGTCGACCACGGTGGTCGCCGCGGTGAGGTTGCGCCCGCACCGGCACCGTGTTGATCAACAGGCCCACCATCGATTCCGCGCCGACCAACTCGGCTGGCCGGCCCGAAACCGCGGTGCCAAAGGCGACATCATGCTGGCCGGTCAGCCAGCACAGCAGCTGCGCCCAAGCACCCTGCAGCACGGTGCTGACGGTGGTGCGAGACGAGCGGGCCAGCTCGCTCAGGGCCCGCGTGGCCTCCGCGGATACCCGATACGATGCGACGCCTCGCCGCCCTGCCTGAGGCCGGCGGAGCCACCAGGGTCGGGGTGCTCGAACCCGTCGAGCACCTCGCGCCATGCCGCCTGGGCGGCAGCGGGATCCTGACCGGCCAGCCAGGTCAGGTAGCTGCGATAGGACGCGGCCAGCGGGCAGTCGCTGCCCGTAGTAGCTGGCGAATATCTCC
Organism: uncultured Actinomycetota bacterium; assembly: GCA_963850895.1. Lineage (GTDB taxonomy): Bacteria > Actinomycetota > Actinomycetes > Mycobacteriales > Mycobacteriaceae > Mycobacterium. The sequence goes on from CAWKNK010000030.1 coordinate 222,461, forward strand.
TGCAGCAGGATCGGCATCGACCAGCCATCCACCACGATGTGGTGAATGGTCAATACAAATCGGTGGCGGTCGTCTCCGGTGCGGATGAGGGCGGCGCGAAAGGCCGGCCGGTCGGCCAGATCGCAGACCGCGGCGCGTTCGGCGGCACACAGTTGCTCGACCTGCTCATCGACCGCCGCCGTCAGCAGCGTCTAGCTCGACATATTGCCACGCCATCTTGGGATCGGCCGGGATGATCTGCACCGGCTCATCGAACTGTTCGCAGAAGCGGGCCACCAGGTTGGGATGCCGGTTGACCACGGTGTGCACCGCCTCGCGCAGCCGGTGCGGGTCAAGGGCACCGCTCACGGTGATACCGAGCTGCACCGCATACAGGTCGTCGCGTGTCCTGCGCGAAGCCGGTGTGGAACAGCAGTCCCTGCTGCACGGGGGCTAGCGGCAGCACATCAGCGATCCGGTATTGCCGGCAGAGTTCGTCGATCTGCTGCTGGCTCAGCCGGGCCGGGGCGATATCGGACGGGGTCAAACCGCCGCCACCGGCTCGCACGTGCGCGCAGATCCCGGCCAGGGCCTCAAACCACAACCGGCTCAGCCGGCTGACCTGCGTCGCGATCCAGCGCCGACGGCGCCCACGTCCAGTTGGCGTGCAGGCTGCGGACCGGCCTCGGTGTCCAGGGTGCCGGCATTGAGCTCCACGGTGTGCGCCAACGGCATCGCCACCGCCGCGACCGCACCGGCCAACGACAAGCTGTCCTGGCTGGGCCGCCACAATTCCTCGGAGAGGTCGGCGCCCTGCGCCCAAACGGCCCAGGTAGTTAAACCCGATCGCCGGGTCCGACCCGTCCAGATTCACCTCGGAGTTCAGGTAGCGCAGCAACCCGTAGGTCAGCCCGTCGGGCAGGGCGCGCAGCTGCTCTTTGGCGTCCTTGATGACCGCCCCCAGCGCGGCCTCACCGGCGATCACCTGCGCCCAGTACAGCCCACCGACCGTCAACGCCACCGGGTACTTGGTGGTAAACCAGCCCACCGTGCGCGACAAGTCCACATGCGGGCCCAGCTCCTCCTGCCGGCCGTGCCCCTCCACATCGATGCCGATCGGCGCACCGGCGCCGGTACCCACAAACTCCGCGAACGCCAAGGCGAACGCGATCAACAACATGTCTTGCACCCCAGCGTGAAACGCCGCGGGCACCTCCCCCAGCAGCAGGCGGGTCGTATCCACGTCCAGCGACACCGACAACTGCCCCGCAGTTTCATGGGTATCCACCGCAGCCTGCACCGCCGGCAACGCGGCCGGACGTCGCCGCCACCTGCCGCCACGCCTCCGCCTGGGCAACGACGTCCGGGCGGCGCGCATATTCCTCGAGCAGCGACGACCACCGGGCAAACGACGTCCCGGTTGCCGGCAACGCCACCGGCTGCCCACCGCGATGCTGAGCCCAGGCGACGTTGAGGTCTTCCAGCAAAATCCGCCACGACACCCCGTCAACAGCCAGATGGTGAATGATCAACGCCAACTGACCCGTCGAACCGGCCCACACCGCGCTCAGCATCACCCCGGCGGCCGGGTTCAACCGCGACCGCGCCCCCACCAACGCCTCATCCGACAACGCCTCGACTGTTTGCAGGCACGCGCGCGCATCGACCAACCCCACCTCGGGCGCCTGTCAACGACCACCCCCCGGCCCCGTCGTCATCGACGCACAGCCGCAACATGGCATGCCGATCCACCACGGCCTGCAACAAAACGATGACGTCGGCTTCGGTCACCCCCGCGGGAGCCTGCACCACCATCGTCTGATTGAACTGCTCCACCGGGCCATCCACGCCCTGCAGCCAACGCATGATCGGGGTGGCCACCACCTGCCCCACACCCTCATCGACCACGCCGGCCCCACCGTCGGCCACACCGGCCACCCGGGCCAGCCGGGCCACCGTCTGCTCGACGAAAACATCGCGCGGCCGAACCATCACCCCGGCGGCACGCGCCCGCGCCACCACCTGCATCGACAAGATGCTGTCCCCACCCAGCTCGAAAAACGAGTCGTCGACCCCGACCCGCTCCAGCCCAAGTACCTGGGCATAAATGCCGGCCAGGATCTCCTCGACCGCGTTGGCCGGGGCCCGGTACCCACCACCGGCATTGTGGTATTCCGGTGCCGGCAGGGCCCGTTTGTCGAGTTTGCCGTTGACCGTCAACGGCAGCGACCCCAACACCACCACCGCCGCCGGAACCATATAGGCCGGGAGCCGCTCGGCCAGCGCGGCGCGCAGCCCGGCCGGATCGGCGGTCCCGGTCACATAACCCACCAGCCGCTTATCCCCGGGACGATCCTCGCGGGCGATCACCACCGCCTGCTCGACGCCATCGAGTCCAGCAAGTGCCGCTTGAACCTCACCGAGCTCGATGCGATACCCGCGGATCTTGACCTGCTCATCGGCGCGCCCCACATACTGCAGCTGCCCATCAGCACCCCAACACACCAGATCCCCGGTGCGATACATCCGCGCCCCGGGCGCCCCGAACGGACACGCCACAAACCGCGACCCGGTCAAATCCGCCCGGCGCACATACCCATACGCCAACCCGGAACCGGCCACATACAACTCACCGACCACCCCCGCCGGCACCGCCCGCAACCACCTGTCCAACACAAACAACGCCGCACATGCGCCAACGGCACCCCAATAGGACTGACCGTGCTCTCGACATCACCGTCGTGATCTCCCGAAACGACGCATGCACCGTCGTCTCAGTCGGGCCATACATATTGATCAGACGCGGCAACCCCGGATGATATGCAGCCGGTCCACCACGCTGCGGTTCCGGCACGCCTCCCCACCGAACACCACCACTGCAACTTCAGCTGTTGTCCCAACCCCTCAGCGCATGGCGGCCTGCAACGCATAAAACGCCGACGGCGTCTGGACTCAACACGCTGACCTGCTCACCCACCAGCAAGGCATGCAGGTCTTCCGGCGAGCGCACCACCGACTCGGGCACCACCACCAGCCGCCCACCACCTAGCAGCGCACCCCAGATCTCCCACACCGAAAAGTCAAACGCCAAGGAATGACACTGCGTCCACACCCCCCCGCGCTCCACCTCAGCATCCAGAGACTCCAGCAGCTGGGTCACGTTGCGATGCGTAACAGCCACGCCCTTGGGGATTCCGGTCGTGCCGGAGGTGTAAATGATGTAGGCGATATCATCGGGTGCCGGCGTAGGCAGAGCGCTGGTGGGCTGGCTGTCCACAGCCGGATCATCGACATCGATGACCAGCAGGTCAGACCCGTCCAGCCGCGACCGGCGTCCGCGGTGGTGAGCGCGGCGATCGGCGCAGCGTCGGCAAGCATGAACTCCATCCGCGCCGCCGGCAGCGCCGGGTCGATCGGCACATACGCCGCCCCGGTTTTCAGCACCGCCAACATCGCCACGATCGCCTCAGCCGACCGCTCCAACAGCAGCGCCACACACTCACCCGGGCCCACCCCCTGGCCGGCCAACAGGTGCGCCAACCGGTTCGCCGCCTCCTCAACCTCGCGGTACGTCAAGGAGCGGCCCGCGCAACTGATCGCCACCGCCTCCGGGGCACGCGCCACCTGCGCAGCCAACAACCCCGGAATCGACACCGGTGGCAGTGCCGGCTGGGTCAACACCGCCCGATTACTCCACCCCTCCAACTGGGCGTACTCATCCCCATCCAGCAAATCAATCGACAACAACCGCCGCCCTGTACCGGCCGTCATGACTACTCCCCCGAATCAGCGGTCATTGTCACCAACACCCGCCGCGCCTATACCCCGCATAACGTCCGCGAGCAAGCGCCCGTTCAATTGTGACGGCACTGCCATTCAGCCCGTTTACTACGATGCGCAGCCTGACGGCGCCGTCGCGCGCCGCACGCCCTCGATGCACACCTCGATGTCTCGCCGCCCTGGCCTACCGAGGGCCGACGTGGCGGGGTTCTCCAAGATGATCATCATCGGTCTCCTTCTTCACTAGGTCATCGTTTGTTCAAGGTGCGGCACCTACGGCAGCACGGTATGCATCAGCATCACGTCGTCTGCGGACCCAAGCGACAGGTTGAAATACAGGTCTCGACGCGACGACCAGGGATGGATCATCGGCGCATAAATACCGCCGGGCATCTGGAACGACGACACCAGCGGCTGCTCGGGACTCCACGGTCCTTGCGGAGCCGGCGCAGTCCTTGCCACGACGTCGTTGCTACCGCCGTTGGTGTTGAGCACCAGGTATTGCTTGAGATATGGGTTGTATTGGGCTGACATTTCGCCGACCGGGCCGGGCCAAAGCGGCGTCGCCGCCCCCGGATTGGCCGGGACCTGATCGAGGGAGGCGGTGCTGGCGGCGGGGCCGGCTGCGGCGGAACCTGGGCCGCGTTCGGACGCAACTGACCAGCATTCGGCGGCCGCGGGATGCCTGGGGCGGGGGGATTCGGCCCGGGCGGCAATAACTCCGCCTGAGGTTGCATCGGGGCCGAGTACCGAGGGCCCGGAGAAACCGGCCTGAGCAAAGACGAGATCAGCGGACCCAGCTTGGGTAGCGGCGCGCGGTCATTCGCGTTAGAGGGCCTCGGCCCTATCGGCGGCTGCACGACCGGCTGGGGCGCGGGCATCGCCGGGGGTGCGACAGGCGGCGGGACATTGGCTTCAGGTGCGCTGCACGGCGCGGCATTCGCTGACGGTGCGGGGCCAATCGCAACGACGAATCCGATAGCGGCCGCCGACTCCACCGATAGCGACACACTGCGAAGAATCGCCGACATGTAACACCTTTCGAGGGGCAGAACATCGCATTGACGTCCACACTTGGCTCATGTGACGATAGTGATCAGCGTGGCTTATGTGACCAGTGATGTGCGAATAGGTATGCATCCGTAACCGTGTCGCAACCGCATCGGTTTCCCCTGAAACGTGTGCTTCGGCGGCCAGATCCCGCCGGAACAAGCTCACCGCGCAGGTATCCACGTACCCCAATGGTTGTCACTTAGCCCCCGGGTCCCTCGGCTCCCCCAGCGCCGTCGCTTCCGTAGCTGCCGAGGCCGGCCTGGCCATCGGCGCACGGGGCATTCCCATCCGGCCTTTGCGTCACAGAAAGATCCCCACGCGGGGGTTTGCCCACCTGGCATCAACCCCGGCACTGCGGTGCGAAGTTTCCAAGCTGTCGCTATGAGGCGGGCACATCGGCGCACACCGGAGTTGCGGTGACTGCTGGGACTCCTGAGCCCGACGGGGCGACGCCGGCCAGCGGGCGCCATCCGTTTACATCGACACGCTGCAAGCAGTCGCCCGGGCCAGGTACGCTCCCATCCGCCAACACACCTGCCAGTCGCGTGGTCCAGGAGAAAGCCGATCTGGGCAAACAAGGCGCCCCGGTTGGGCGGCCCGCAAGGAGGGCAACCGATGAGTGTGCGTAACGACTTGCCAGGCAAGCTATCCCGAAGCCATGCGTATCTGCGCCGAGTGGTCGCGGCGTCCATGGCCGGCACCGTCGTGGAGTGGTACGAATTCTTCCTCTACGGCACCGCGGCCACACTGGTATTCAGCAAGGTGTTCTTTCCCCGGGGCGGCAACGAGCTCGACGCAATCCTCGCCGCCTTCGTGACCTACGCGGTCGGCTTCGCGGCGCGTCCGGTTGGTGGCCTCGTCTTCGGCCAACTCGGGGACCGGTACGGACGCAAGAAGCTGCTACAGCTCAGCCTGCTGCTGGTGGGCGCTGCCACCTTCGCCATGGGGTGTCTACCTACGTTCGCCCAGATCGGATACTGGGCTCCGGCGCTACTGGTGGTGCTGCGCTTCATCCAAGGCTTCGCCGTCGGTGGCGAGTGGGGCGGCGCCGTCGTGCTCGTCGCCGAGCACAGCCCCAAAGCCAGCCGCGGTTTCTGGTCCAGCTGGCCCCAGGCCGGTGTGCCCGGCGGAAACATGCTGGCCACGGCGGTACTGCTGGTCCTTACCTCGACGCTCTCGGATGCGGCGTTCCTCAGCTGGGGCTGGCGCGTCGCGTTCTGGCTGTCCGCAGTCGTCGTTCTGATCGGCTACTACCTACGCACCAAAGTGACAGACGCACCGATCTTCCTCGAAGCACAGCAATCCGAGCACTTCGATACGACCCGGATAGGTGTTGTCGAGGTGTTAAAGCGTTACCCCCGTGGCGTTTTCACCGCCATGGGCTTGCGTTTCGGTGAGAACACCATGTACTACCTGGTGGTCACCTTCTCTATCACCTATCTCAAAGTGCAGGTGCACGCAGACACCAAAGTCATTCTGTGGTGGCTGCTGGCCGCGCATGCCGTGCACTTCGCGGTCATCCCGCTGGCCGGACGTCTCAGTGACCGATTTGGGCGGCGTCCAATCTTTTTCCTCGGCGCGGTAAGCGCATGCACCTGGGGCTTCTTTGCGTTCCCGATGATGAACAGCGGCCGCGACGCGATCATCATGTCGGCGATCGTCATCGGCCTGGTGTTCCACGGCCTCATGTACGCGGTCCAGCCGGCGGCCATGGCGGAGATGTTCCCGACCCGGATGCGCTATTCGGGGGTGTCGCTCGGCTACCAGGTCACCTCAATCGTGGCCGGCTCGCTTGCACCGATCATTGCGGTTCGCTTGCTTGAGACCTACAAGTCCGCGGTGCCGATTTCCTGGTACCTGGCGGCCACCGCAGCCGTGAGCGCAGTGGCCGTCGTGGCCGCCGCCGAGACCAAGGGCATCGACTTGGCGGCCATCGACCTCGCCGATGCCCGGCAATATCGAGTCGTCCCGGCACGATACCCGGACGGACCCGAGCCGACCGAGCTTCTCGAAGGCGCCGTATAAGCCCGGCCGTGAACCCTTGACGAGGGGAACCGCAGGTTGCCTCAAGTCGGCAAGACGTTAAGTCAGCATGTTTGTCGACCGCCACTGACGGCAATGTTGCATGGGAGGTGCGCGCGTGGGCCGGCCTGCGTGCTCGCCTAGGTCTCGTCCGTAGCCACGGAGGAAACACCAAGGCGTCAAAATTAAAGGCGCAGAGGGAACTTGACGAGAAAGCGCACCCGTCTTGCGGAAGCTATGCGAGCCAAAAAGGCCATCGTGGTTGGGGAACCATCCGCAAGCTGCCAAGCGGCAAGTTCCAAGCAAGCTACATAGGCAAGGACTTGGTGCGCCATACCGCAGAGCGCACGTTTGACAACAGGTTGAACGCTGAAGGGTGGCGAGCCAACGAAAAGAACTACCTGGAACCGGGCAGTATCTCGATCGAGTCAGCGCGCAATGGGTCGGGGTACAGCAGCGCGATTGACGTCGTGTTTAGCGCGCGGGCAAGCATCATTAGCTCGACGGTGGTGACGTACCTACGCCGGCCGTTCTCGAGGTCGGCAACCACGGATCGACTTACCGGGCTTCCAAGTTCCATCGTTCGATCCGCTAGCCATTGAGTCGAACGCGGACCACGTAGCCGGGTGATCTCCTCCGCCACACGCTTTCCTGCTGGTGTTCCCGGTTGTGCCAGTTGACCGTTACGCGTTTGTCGGGGCCGTAACTAGTGTCAGCCCGGAAGTCCACGGAACTTCGGCCATCGATGCGTTGAAACGTTGTGGGTGGACGGCTCTTGCTCACACCTGCGCCGGAGAGCCTGACCCCGAACTTCGGGGAGCTGCTGAGATTCCGAAGCTTATACATGGAGCCTGAGCTGTGTGTGACTTCCCAGGGCACATCCTCGGCAAGCTGTGCCTGCTCTGCTGTCATTCGGTTCCGTTGAACGACGGCGTCCGCTAATTGTCTCTGGGCTGAAGCGGCACCATCGGCCGCGAGGCCCGCGTGATATGCCTGCATCTCGGCTCTGGCATCTCGGCTCTGGCCTGAGATCCGGCAGCATTCCCCTCCGCTGTGCGAGCACGACGTGCCGACTTCCAGGCGGTATACGCCGCCCAGAGGGTAGCCAAGAATATGCCGAGATTGATCCAATTGGCCGCCTGCATCGTCTCCACACTGCCTCACAATAGGACCAACCATCGGCATCAGAACTTGTTCTCGAATTGCGCTGCGCCTCACGGGCGGGCAGCAGGCTGATCGACTGTGCGCGACCGCGACACCATCGACTCCGAGCTGCAATTGGTCGCGGCTCTTCGCCGTGCGGCTCCGGAGCGGGGTGGTGGTCCGCTGCCGTCGATAGACGTGGCGGACGCGTCTGCTGGACGAGCGCCGCGAGCAATGGGAAGCTCACAGGGTGACCAAGCCCGCGGACCCACACGCTGCCATCGAGTCGGGCGACGCGATGCCGGTATCGCCGCGAAGGCGAGGGATCACGCGGTGGTCTCCGAGAATGGTTATTAGTTGGCTGGATCGCGATCCGTGGGTCGCGGTGGCGTACGCCGTGCCGCTGACGCTCTTCCTCCTAGGCGCATTGGCCGGGCACCCATTCCTGTTCGTGTTCGTGCCGCCCCTTGCGCTGGCCGTTCTGGCCGGCGTGGCTTTCGTCGTGATGGATTTCCACAAGGGGGCCGAGCCGAAGTTGTCGCGAGCGGAGTTGGAAGCCGAGGCGCGGGTGCGGGCAGAAGCCTCCGAAGCCAAAACTCTGGCCGCCGAAGCCAAAGCTGTGGCCGCCGAGGCGCGGGCGCGGGCAGAAGCCGCCGAAGCCAGAGCTCTGACCGCCGAAGCCAAAGCTGTGACCGCCGAAGCCGAAGCTCTGACCGCCGAAGCCAAAGCTGTGACCGCCGAAGCCGAAGCTCTGACCGCCGAAGCCGAAGCTCTGACCGCCGACGCGCGGGCGCAGGCAGAAGCCGCCGAAGCCGAAGCTTTGACCGCCGAGGCGCGGGCGCGGGAGCGGGAGCGGGCAGAAGCCGCCGAAGCCGAAGCTCTGGCCGCCGAGGCGCGGGCGCAGGCAGAAGCCGCCGAAGCCAAAGCTCTGACCGCCGAGGCGCGGGCGCGGGCGCGGGAGCGGGCAGAAGCCGCCGAAGCCGAAGCTCTGGCCGCCGAGGCGCGGGCGCAGGCAGAAGCCGCCGAAGCCAAAGCTCTGGCCGCCGAAGCCAAAGCTCTGGCCGCCGAGGCGCGCGCGCGGGCAGAAGCCGCCGAAGCCAAAGCTCTGGCCGCCGAGGCGCGCGCGCGGGCAGAAGCCGCCGAAGCCGAAGCTCTGACCGCCGAGGCGCGGGCGCGAGCAGAAGCCGCCGAAGCCGAAGCTCAGGCCGCCGAGGCGCGGACGCGGGCGCGGGAGCGGGCAGAAGCCGCCGAAGCCGAAGCTCTGACCGCCGAGGCGCGGGCGCGAGCAGAAGCCGCCGAAGCCGAAGCTCTGACCGCCGAGGCGCGGGCGCGAGCAGAAGCCGCCGAAGCCAAAGCTCTGGCCGCCGAGGCGCGGGAGCGAGCGATCCGGCTGCGGGCTTGAGGCGGAAGCCAGGGCCCCGCTACGGAGACAACAGCGCGGTGGCACAGTGCGTGATATCGAGACCATCGACTCCGAGATCGCTGACCCCACGAAGAGCGCAGACGTCGCGGACAGCGAAAGCGAACAAACCACACATGTGAGACTGATTTTTCGTGGGCGAAAAGCCGCCGCAACCTTTGGCTCGTCCAGATGGACATTTGCTGAGATTTATATGCCCCCTCTCAGTGAGAGGGATATACCGTTGCGCACGGACTTTCCTACGGGTGCTCCTGAATAACGCACTCCACAATCCTATTGGCCAAGCGCGCGTCGAATCCCATCTGCGCTACTTTGTGAGCTTCAGCAGCAGGAGAAACACCAGCATTGAGATCCTGCTCAATAACTCCAATAAGCTGCGAGTTTTGGGAGTCGTGTTCCCACAGCGGGACTTCCGTAATGCTTCCCACGCAATTACCGTAACCGCTGAGGTCGGCGCGAGCAGGCGCGCCCATCAGCACAGCCGGGCCGATAAACAAGACGGCGATGGCTATGCCGACCGCCGTGGCGATGTGGATGAAACGCACGGTCACATGAATACCCAGCTATAACGATGGATAATCAGCAAACGATTCGGGTGCTTGGCTGGCTCGGGTCATTGGTCAGCTCTTGCCGGTGACGCGTTCGACGTACCCGCATCGTTCCCAATCGTCGGCGACGTTCTCAGGGACGGTGAGTGTGTCACCCTTGAGACCGACGGCGCCGTCGAAGACGACGCGCCAGCGGTCAATCACCTTGACCTTGATCTGCTTGTCTCTCAGGGGGCACCCAGGTACTCGCAGCTCAAGGTATATTTTTTGAGGCGGTCGAAATGCCCGCACCCTAACAGCTCAGGTGCGCTGCCTCGGCCAGCCCGCCCGGAATTCGCTGGTGTGTTCGTCTGCGTGTCGCCCCTGGTGTCACCTCCCGGCATGATGTCCGCCGCGTCGGCAAGTTGTACTGACCTGAGAGGTTAGGTACGCGGCTGGGCGAGACACTCGCCTGGCTGACCGCACGGGAATTCTTGCAACGTATCCCCCGGACGGGAGTGCACAGCCGTCAGCACATCTATCCCGGCTCAATTAGCGTGATGCCCGGATGCGCCGCTATGGCTCGCGGGCGACGATGACCACCGTGCGCGCCGCCTGCGCGACGGCTGTGCTCACCGAACCCAGCGGCATGCCGGTGAATCCGCCGCGACCATGACTGCCGACAACGACGAGTTGTGCGGACTTCGAGTGCTCGACAAGTTGACGAGCTGGCTGATCACGCACCACCACACGTCGCACCGTGACACCGGGGTAGTGCTCCTGCCATCCGGTGAGCCACTTGGCCAGCGCCTCTTGTGCCTGCACTTCAATCGTCGGGAAATCCAGACCTGGCACGTCCGCCATGCTGACGTCCGACCATGCATGCAGTGCCACCAGGTCCACACCCCGGCGGAAGGCCTCGCCAAAGGCGATCTCCGTGGCCAGTTCTGATGCGGGCGAACCGTCGATTCCCACCAGCACCGGTGCCTGCGCGGGCGGCGGCGGGGCCTCGTCATGGACGACCGCGATCGGGCAATGTGCATGGTTGACAAGGCCGGTGCTGACCGAGCCGAACAGGATCCGGTTAAACGCGCCTTCGCCCCGGCATCCCACGACCATCATGTCCGCAATCTTGGACTCGTTGACGAGCGTGGAAACGATCGGGCCATGTACCACCACGCTGTACACGAACGGCGGGCCAATGGCGGTGTGCCGCCCGGTGGGGGTGCTGTCGGCGACCACCCTGCGCGCGTCTTCGAGAATTCGCCTCGCTTCGTCGTCCTGCCGCTCGAAATAGTCTTGAGGTATCGGAATTTCCGGCCACGGCGCAACCGCGGGCACGACCGGTGCGACGACGTGCATGAGGGTTAGCTGAACATTGCGCATCGCAGCATCGCCGGCCGCCCAGTTGACCGCCGCCATCGACGACGCTGATCGGTCGACGCCGACCAAAATGCCACGATGGGTTTGGGGCTCGGACATTCGATCTCCTGCGGGGTCATATTGGCAGCTTCACGCATGACCGTAGGACGACCTTCGCAGAAGATCAGGTGGCAATAGTCACCGATTTGTCGGACCAACGGCCTTACGCCCGGCACACCCGCCGAACGACAACCAGCAACCGCAGCCCACTGTCGCTGCTATTCCAAGACGAATGTGACCAGCATGTTGACGCGGTAGGCGACAATCCCGCCGTTCTCCACATCCACCGACTGCTCCTTGATCCAGGCCGACTTGACGCCACGCAGGGTCTCCTCGGCCCGAGCAAGGCCAGTCTTAACGGCGTCTTCGAAACTGGTGTCGGACCTCGCACTGATCTCGGTAACGCGAGCGACGGTGCCTCCTGGCATGATGACCTCCCAGGGTGGATGTGGACTGGATAATCCACGGCCGATGACCATCTAATTGCGGCGCAACAGAAGCAGGTAGGGACGAAATGCCCCGACGCTGGGGGTCTTTGGGCCAGAGTCTCCACACCTTGACGTTGCACTGTCCAGCGCCTTGGCTCAAGGTCTAGTGCCGTAACCTTCGCCGTCGTCGGCCAGGTAGGTGACTAGGTACCACCGTCTCGGCGGTTGGACGCCGGTGTCGTACTCCTCGGTCGCGGACGCCCGCTCCAACCGAACGTCCGTCAAATGCGGATTGTGCACGCGGATATAGTCTTCGAGCTCAGCAAGTAACGCATCGCCCGTGAGCGTCATATCCGCGAGCGCCTTCGCTTCGCGCTTCGCCCAACTCACGCGTTACATCTTGCCCCGGCCATTGCAACCGGCCGCCGACGCGCTCAGTTAGGACGGGTTTGCCATCCGCCCGTCGAGCACGATGCCCAACCGGACTACGCCATCCCTGCGGTGCACGCCCTCGATCCGCACCTCGATGTCTGGCCGCCGTGGCTTACTGGCGGTCGACGTGGCCGGGTTTTCGAAGGTGATCATCATCGATCTCCTCTCTCACCAGGCCCCCGCTTTATTCAAGGTGCGCCAGGTTTGTCGACTATTCGGGGTGCGACACGATCACGATTAGGGCAAGACGGTGTGCATCAGCATCACGTCGTATGCCGACCACAGCGACAGGTTGAAGTACAGGTCCCGGCCCGACGACCAGGGATGGATCATCGGCGCGTAGATGCCGCCGGGCATCTGGAACGACGACACGAGCGGTTGCTCCGGGCTCCACGGTCCCTGCGGGGCAGGGGCGGTCCGCGCCACCACGTCATTGCTGCCGCCGTTGGTGTAGAGCACCAGATATTGCTTGAGATAGCTGTTGTACTGGGCCGACATTTCGCCCACCGGGCCGGGGAAAATCGGCGTCGCCGCGCCCGGATTGTTCGGGACCCAGCGGCCGCCGTTGTCGCCGTTCCAGTACTGGTACTTGGTGAGGTCGGGCAACTGACCCGGTGGAACTCGCGACAGGAAGGCCGCACCGCCACGTCCCGACGGCGTGCCGAACTGATAGAGGTAGCCGTCATTGCCCTTCAAAAACGCCCCCATTTGGAAATTTTCGTTTCCGGGGGTGAACCCGATTCCCGGAATCGCGTCCGCCGAGGCCGTGCGGATGGTGCTGGGGAAGATGCCCCAGTTCTGGCCGTTGTCGTTGGACCGCGCGATTGCCGAGTAGTTCGTCGTCCATTCGCCGTCTCGGCCCCACTGCCGAATGGACATGTAGCTCATGTACTGGGTTCGCCCCATGGACATGCCCGCGGTCGGAATGATCCCCGTCTCGTGTGCTGCCTTATGGATGGTGTTGACGACCTGCTTGGAAAGGCTCGTCGCCCACACCGGTGAACCGGAGTACCTGTCGTTGGGGATGCCGTCGGCTATGTGGATCCCGTGCGACAGATCATGGTCCGAGCTGCGGAACAGCGTGTTGTAGCGCCACTGTTGGCCCTTGACTTTGCAAAAGCCGAAGGTGTCGCCAAACGCCATGAGGACCTGGCGGTTGGCGGGATCACCGTTGTCCCAAGCGATTCCGAGGTCGGTACCCGAGATACTGAAACGCTGCAGGGTCTTGTTCGGGCCGTTGGGTCCGGTCACCCAGTCGACGAGCGACGTCGGTGCCCCCGCAATCGAGGGCGGCGGCGGCCCAGGCGCCGGCTGCGGCGGCGGGACCGGGGCCGCGTTGGGCTGCAGCTGACCGGCGTTCGGCGGCTGCGGGAGGCCGGGGACGGGAGGATTCGGCCCGGGCGGTAGTACCTCGGCTTGCGGTCTCATCGGAGCGGCCTGCCGAGGGGTCGCCGGCTTGAGGAACGAGGAGATCAGCGGTCCGAGCCTGGGCAGCGGAGCCTGGTCATTCGTGTGGGTGGGCCTGCGACCCGTCGGTGGTTGGACGACCGGCTGAGGCGCGGGCATCGCCGGTGGCGCGGCGGGCGGCTCCACGTTCGCTTCCGGTGCGCCGCACGGAGTGGCATTGGCCGACGGAGCCGGGCCGACCACGTAGACGAGTCCGACCGCGGCCGCCGACGCCATCGAGAGCGACACACTTCGAAGAATCGCCGACATGTAACACCTTTCGAGCGGCGGGACACCGCATTGACGTCCGCAGTTGGCTCATGTGACGATAGTGATCAGCGCGACTGCTGTGACTAGTGATGCGACGATAGGTACGTATCCGTGACCGTGTCGCAACTCGGCCGGTTCCCGCCGAAACCACGGGAAATCCACCCCGCCTGCGATCACGACATATGCGAATCGATGCGGCGCACCGACGTGAAGAGTCCGCCTCATGACGCTCGCAAGTCACGGCGATATGTCCTTCTGGTGTTCCGCGGCGGCGCCATCGCTGCCGCGGCCACACTGCCGCCGCCGTCGACGCTGTCGGCGCCCCCTGCTCCCGAGGCGCCCCCGGTTCCGTAGCCAGTCCGGTCGCAACCGTTCCAATCTGTGCCCCGCGCCACAATCGGACGGTCGTGCGTTTGGCGTCAGCGCAAACGACTGCAAAGCGGCGAGATCACACCGAACCGCTCTTTAAGGCGCAGCGTTTGGCCCCCGTGAGATCGGTACGACCGCACCAAATTCCTGCAGGTCAGCACCGTACGGGGCGGCTACCGTCGAGCCGTCAGTACGTGCCCTCAGCCGGCAAACCGTCGTTAGCCGAGCTCAGTCCGGTTCTCTCGTCGCGTGGACGAGGTCGCGTCAGTATGTTTGTATGCCGCCGCTGGCGGTAATGATGCAGAAGAGGTGCGCACGTGGGCCGGCCTTCGTGTTCACCTAGGTCCCGTCGGTTCAGCCCGAGAGCCGACGGGGCCGCCCTGTTCAGACGCCCGAGCGAAACGCAACCAGCTCGCCACATCCCTTAACGGCAGGTCCATCCACTCAGTACCGTGCGGCCCGACAGCTGCAGGCGGCGCGAGGACCTATTGGCGAACTTTCGCTCGAAAGGTCGCCACGGCTACTGCCGACGTGCCGCCCGCTCGGCCTAGCGCAGGACACTGCGGTTTGAGTTCTCCATGCACATCCGATATGGATCGCAGCAAACCTCCACCTGGCCGGCAACCAACAAGTAACCTCCAGTTTCGACGTGCCCGACTGTGGCTGCTCGCAAGAGGGTTTAGAGCAGTAATCCGTTATGGGGCAGGCACTTAGGTGGTTTCGCGGATCGCGCTGCGTGACTACCGGTCTTGAGGAGGTGTCTGGTGCCGTTTATGACCGTCAAGCCGGAATTATCGGGGCGGCGACAGGAGAAAAGGTCTGCGGGCGATCGGCCCCGCCATCAGGGCTCAGGCTGCGGCCGCAATGCATCCCCGAAGGGGGCCGTCGCTCCGGCACCGCGGATGACGCGTCACGGCGATTGAGTACAGGTTCACCACCGCCTCGCCGGCCCATGCCGATACACACCCGACCAGCGAGGCAGTCAACATGATCGCGATCAGCGAAGGAGGTGGCTGACAGCCGTTCACTCCACCGGCGCAAAACACCGACCCGTCCGGGTCGGGTGCCCAAGCCGCGGCAGTCGCCCGAGCCGCCGGCGAGGGGTCTGCAACCAATGCATCGACGACCGTGGCGGAAACGTTCCCAGGCCCCCTCGCAGACAGCGTGTCCGCATTGCCCACGCCCACTGCTCCGTTGACGACTGGTCTGTCGGGTATCGCGTCGAACCTCAACCCCCAACTCTTGGGCGCTGCAGCCCTGCAAATCCCCACACCTATCGGAGATTTGGACGCGGTCGCCCTCTACATCGCCGCCATCGGCACCGGCAGCCTCGCCCTGTCGATAACGAACACCACCAGACCCTGGTACCAGAACTACTGCTGCAATCGCGGTGGTCTGAGTCCGGCTCAAGGCAGCACGGTCGGTTCAACGACCGGTGAACTCGGGGCAGAACCTGGCCCCATGGCGGGCGTCGCGCCCGTGTCCGCGGGCGTCGGCCACGCATCGGTGGTCGGCACGTTGTCGGTGCCGCACGGTTGGACCACCGCGGCCCCGGAGATCCAGCTTGCCGTCGACGAGCTACCCAGTGCCGCCCACGGCGCGGACCAGACGGTGCTCGATGGTGGCCCGACGGGGCTGCTCAGCGGAATGGCCTTGGCCAGTTTGGCCACACGCATGGGCGGCGGCAACAGCACCCGTAACGCCGGAGCCGCGGCCCCCACAAAAGATGAACGCAAGCCCACGGTAGTGGTCATACAGAAGCCGCCACCGGCCCCGGGAACCCGTCCGCTCTGAATCACGTGAGCCGCGGTCTTAGCGAAGCCCAGACGGTTTGCGGTTTCATCCGGCGAAGAAGCCACGGCAGTTTGCGAATCGCGAAGTCGCGCAAATCTTCTCGCTACGCTACAGCCAGCGAAATCAGGTCGGCAATCGCCGCCCTCGGTGAACCTGGGCGACGGAAATATTTGACGGAACGCTCTCCCGTTTGTAGTAGCGTACGGCTATGGAAGACGGCGTCTGGATTCTCGGGGGTTGGCAAACCGATTTCGCCCGCAACCTCACCAAAGAGGGCCGCGACTTCGCCGCCCTGACCGCGGAGGTCGTCGAGGGCACGCTCGCCTCGGCCAAGGTAAACGCGGCCGACATCGAAGTGGTCCACGTTGCGAACGCCTTTGGTGAGATGTTCGCCAGCCAGGGCCACCTCGGGGCGATGCCGGCGACGGTCTGCGCCGACCTCTGGGACACCCCGGCCTCCCGGCATGAGGCGGCGTGCGCGTCGGGCAGCATCGCGGCACTGTCGGCGATGGCCGATCTGCGGTCGGGTGCCTACGACACCGCACTGGTGGTGGGGATCGAGCTCGAGAAAACGGTGCCCGGTGACACCGCAGCCCAGCACCTGGGTGCGGCGGCGTGGACGGGTCACGAGGGGGCCGACGCGCGTTACGTTTGGCCGTCGATGTTCGCTCAGGTCGCCGACGAATACGACCGGCGCTACGGCTTGGACGACGCCCACCTGCGGGCCATCGCACAGCTGAACTTCGCCAACGCGCGGCGTAACCCCAACGCCCAGACGCGCGCCTGGACGGTCCCCGACCCCATCACGGACGACGACGCAACCAACCCCATCACCGAGGGCCGGCTGCGGCGCTTCGACTGTAGCCAAATGACCGACGGCGCCGCGGGATTGGTCTTGGTCGGCGATGCCTATCTGCGCAACCATCCCGATGCGCGCCCGAGCGGCCGCATCGAGGGTTGGGGGCACCGGACGGTGGGGCTGGGTCTGCGACAAAAACTGGACCGAGCCGCGGACGACCCCCACGTCCTTCCGCATGTACGGGCCGCGGTGCGCGACGCGTTGGCGCGAGCCCGACTGACCCTCGACGACCTCGACGGGTACGAGGTGCACGACTGCTTCACCCCCAGCGAGTATCTGGCGATCGACCACATCGGGTTGACCGGCCCCGGCGAGTCATGGAAGGCCATCGAAAACGGCGAGATCGAGATCGGCGGCCGGCTGCCGATCAACCCCAGCGGCGGCCTGATCGGCGGCGGTCACCCGGTCGGGGCCACCGGCGTGCGCATGCTGCTCGACGCGGCCAAGCAGGTCAGCGGCGCGGCCGGCGAGTACCAGGTGGAGGGGGCCAAGACGTTCGGCACCCTCAATTTCGGCGGCAGCACCGCCACCACCGTGAGTTTCGTTGTCAGCACAGCAGAAGGTGCGTGACATGGATGTTGAGATCGTCGGCAAGTTCCTGTCCACGCTGCCTGAAGATGACGACCACCCGTACCGGACCGGACCGTGGCGTCCCCAGAACACCGAGTGGGACGCCGACGACCTCACCGCCGTGGAAGGGGAAATCCCGCGCGACCTGGATGGCATCTACCTGCGCAACACCGAAAACCCGCTCCACCCTGCGCTGAAGACCTATCACCCGTTCGACGGCGACGGCATGCTGCACATGGTCGGCTTCCGCGACGGAAACGCCTTCTACCGCAACCGGTTTGTCCGCACCGACGGCTTCCTGGCGGAGAACGAAGCCGGCGAGCCGCTGTGGGCGGGACTCGCCGAGCCGGTGCAATTGGCCAAGCGCGAGGAGGGCTGGGGCGCCCGCACCCGGATGAAGGACGCGTCGAGCACCGACGTCATCGTGCACCGGGGCGTCGCACTGACGAGCTTCTACCAGTGCGGCGACCTGTACCGGGTCAATCCGTATTCGGGTGAAACGCTGGGCAAGGAGAGCTGGAACGGGCGCTTCCCGAGCGATTGGGGTGTGTCCGCGCATCCGAAGGTGGACAGCAAAACCGGTGAACTGCTGTTCTTCAACTACAGCAAGCGGGAACCGTACATGCGATACGGCGTGGTCGACGAGAACAGCGAGCTGGTCCACTACGTCGACATCCCGCTGCCCGGGCCCCGGCTGCCGCACGACATGGCGTTCACCGAAAACTACGTGATTCTCAACGATTTTCCGTTGTTCTGGGACCCCGCGCTGCTCGAGCACGACGTGCACCTGCCGCGCTTTTATCCCGACATTCCGTCGCGCTTCGCGATCCTCCCCCGCCGCGGCGGAACCGACGACATCCGATGGTTCGAGGCGGACCCGACGTTCGTGCTGCACTTCGTCAACGCCTACGAGGACGGTGACGAGATCGTGCTCGACGGCTTCTTCGAGGGCGATCCTTCCCCGGCCGACACCGGTGGATCGAAGTGGGACAAGCTGTTTCGGTTCCTGGCGCTCGATCGCCTGCAGTCGCGGCTGCACCGGTGGCGTTTCAACCTGGCCACCGGCGCCGTGCGGGAAGAGCGGCTGTCGCAGTCCATCACCGAGTTCGGCACCATCAACCCCGAGTACGCCGCGGGCAACTACCGCTACGCCTATGCGGCCACCGGCAAGCCGGGCTGGTTCCTCTTCGACGGGCTGGTCAAACACGACCTGCGCACCGGAAACCAACAAGAATTCGCTTTCGGCGACGGCGTCTACGGAAGCGAAACGGCGATGGCGCCACGGGTCGGTGCCACCGGTGAGGACGACGGCTACCTGGTCACCCTCACCACCGACATGAACACCGATGCCTCCTACTGCGTGATCTTCGACGCCGGTCGCATCGCCGACGGCCCGGTGTGCAAACTCCAACTGCCGGAGCGTATTTCCAGCGGCACCCATTCGACGTGGGCGCCCGGCGAACAACTGCGGCGCTGGGATACCGCGGAGTCGGCGGCAAGCGCCGTCGGGCTGTGATGGCCGCCCACAATCCCCGCCGCACCACGCGCTGGCCAACGCAGCTGGCGTCGATCGGCGGTATCCGTTTCGCGCGCCGGTCGTCGAACTTCCAAGAAGCGGTGCGGTTTTACCGCGAGCTGGTGGGGCTGCCCCTCTTTGAGACGTTCGGCGAGAGCTACGGCAGCAACGGCGCGATCTTCGGCCTGCCCAGCTGGAACCTGACCCTGGAGATCGTGGAATCCGTCGACCCCGTCACGGTGGACCCCCACGAACAGCTGTGCCTGTATTTCCCCGACCGGCAGGCTCAGCAGGCGGCGATCGCCCGCCTGCAAGCGGCGGGCGTTGAACCCGTGGACCAGCATCCGTACTGGGAGGCGACGGGTGCGGTCACCTACCGCGACCCGGACGGCCGCGAAATCGTGTTCGCGCCCTTCGTGTTCGGCGTCAACGAGCCGAGCGACAGCTCCGCCTCGGGATCGCACGAGTTCCCACCGCCCTGAAACCTCAGCGGCCGGACCGACCGGAAGCCAGGGCCGCGATGACCGCCGCAATCGAGCACACCACCGCACAGACCGCCGCGACCGCGCCCACGTAAAGGCCGTATTCGGCCGATACCGGGGGATTGACGTTGAGCTTGTAGTACCACGCCGTGAGCGCGACGATCAGCAGCGAAATCAACAGTGCGCCAACCGAAGCGAGCCGCACCGACAGGCCGCGGCCGACCATCGCCCCGGTCACCAGCAGCGCCGAGGACAGCAGCACGATGAGCTGGCCCGCGCCGAACCCCCGTGGGAGTTCCAAGTTCCCGTGAGCGCCTCCGATGGCGTTGGCCCAGCCCCCGCCGTTGACCGCCGTCGTCAGCCATGGCAGCCACGCGCTGGCCGAAATCACCAACGCGAAAAGCGCCACCAGCCAACCAGGGCGCAGCCGGCGAGTCATGCTAGCGAGATTAGCCGACTCCGCACGGGCGCTGTGTGACCGAACGTCACGCTAGCGTGGCGCCCGTCGGTCAGCGATGCGGGCCGCCATGTCCGTTCATGCCGGGGTCGGGTCTGGTGAAAACCGTGACGAAGTTCTGCAGCGACTCGTTGATGTCGCCTCGCAACGCGGCAGCGACGATCATGCCGATCGGCCCGAACAGCGCCGGGCCACCCAGGTGGACGTCGAAGCTGACGACGGAGCCCTTCTCCCCGGGCTGAACTTTGGCCATCAGCTTGACCTTGACGCCGCCGACACCGTCGCCGTTGAGCGTCATGCCTTCCGGTGGCTTGTACCGCACGACCGTCCACTTGATCCGGTTGTACATGCCCTTGACTTCGACGATCGACTCCACGATCGTGCCCTTGTCGATGTCGTCGGGCAGTCTGCTGCGCCACACGCGGTGAATGGTCAGCCAATCCTTGTACCGGGACAGGTTGGAGGCATGCTTCCAGGCCACCTCGGGTGGCAGGGGGACGTCGATGGATCCGGAGAGTTTCGCCATGAGCTCAGTTCTGGTCGTCGCCTTTTGCCGCGGATTCGGCCGCCTTCTTGGCCTCTTCTTGCACTTTGTGGATGGTGTCGGAGTACTTGCCCTGCGTCTTGTCGTCGACGAATTCGCCGGCCTTGTCGATCGCCGTCTCGACCTTGTCGGCGTTCTGCGACAGCAGGTCTTTGGCCTTGTCAAAAAATCCCATGTACCCGTCCTTTCCCCGCCGAAATCCTACTTGCCCGCTCAAAGTGGCTAACGCCACAACCGCGGCTGCACGCCCAGCATCCGTGCCCGAATCCACCACATCGCCTCCACGGCGCCGGCGCCCAGCAGGCCGATCCCCACGGCGGTCGACGTCACCACGACATCGGAGCAATCGAGCAGGAACGTCTTGCGGGCCAGCGGGATGCTGAAGATCACCACATAGGCCAGGCCGGAGCCGATGACCAGGGCGACCCGCCACCACTGGTAGGGGCGCGCCACCACCGCGAGCACCCACAGCGCCGTCATCAGCAGCGTGATCAGGGCCGCGGTCGAGGCCTGCTCCTGTTGCTGGAACGTCGCGTGCCGGCCGTGGTAGGCCACCAGGTACGACGCGAACGTCGCGGTGCCGACGATCAGCCCGGAGGGCAGCGCCGAACTCAGCACCCGCCGCACGAAGCCCGGGTAGGCGCGTTCGTTGTTGGGGGCGAGCGACAGGATGAACGACGGGATTCCGATGGTGAACCACGCCGCTATGGTGACGTGGATCGGCTGAAACGGGTACAGCAAGGGATCGGCGTTGAGCGGTTTGGAAAGCAGGCATTCGATGCCGACCAGCAGCGCCAGCAGCACCGAGTAGACGGTCTTGGTCAAGAACAGGTTGGCGACCCGCTCGACGTTGCCGATCACCCGCCTGCCCTCGGCGACGACATACGGCAGGGTGGCAAACCTGTTGTCCAGCAACACGATCTGTGCGACTGCGCGCGACGCCGGGCTGCCGGCGCCCATCGCGACACCGATGTCGGCATCCTTGAGGGCCAGCACGTCGTTGACGCCGTCGCCGGTCATCGCGACCGTGTGCCCGTGCGATTGCAGGGCGTGCACGATCGCCCGCTTCTGGTCGGGCCGCACCCGGCCGAAGGTGGTGTAGGTATCCAGCATGTCGGCCAATTGCGCGGGTTCCGAAGGTAGTCGGCGCGCGTCCACGGTCTCACCACGCAACCCGAGCTTGTCGGCGACGGCACCGACCGACACCGCGTTGTCGCCGGAAATCACCTTGACCGAAACCCCTTGTTCGGCAAAATAATCCAACGTCTCCGCGGCGTCCGGACGCACCCTCTGCTCAAGAACCACCAGCGCGACGGGGGTGACGCGGCCCGGCGCCTCCGGGTGGTCGACGGCCACGTCGCCGGTGCCGACCAGCAGCACCCGCAACCCCTGCGCGCCGATCCGCTCGGCCTGTTCGGCCGCCGCCGACGCCGGATCGAGCAGCACATCCGGCGCCCCGATCACCCAGTTGCCGTGATCAGCGTAGGACACCCCACTCCACTTGGTGGCGGACTTGAAAGGCGCAGTCGCCGTGGCGATCCAGCCGGGTGGCCGTTGATAGGTCTCGGCGACCGCCTGCATGCTGGCGTTGGGGCGCGGGTCGGCTGCGGCCAACGCCGCCAGCGCGTCCGCGACTGTATCGCGCTCCCGGGACTCACCGAGCCCCTCGACACCCGCGACGCGCATGCCGTTTTCGGTCAGGGTGCCCGTCTTGTCCGCGCAGACCACATCGACCCGGGCCAGTCCCTCGATGGCGGGCAGCTCCTGCACCAGGCACCGGCGCTGGCCGAGCCGGATCACCCCGACGGCGAACGCGACCGACGTCAGCAGGACCAGGCCTTCGGGCACCATCGGCACCAGCGCACCCACCGCCCGCAGCACGGACTGCCGCCAGCCCGCGTGGGTGGTGAACAACTGGGTGTAGATCGTCAGCAGACCGGCCGGCACCAATAGGTAGGTGATGAACTGCAGGATCCGGTTAATGCCTTTGCGCAGTTCGGATTTGACCAGGGTGAACTTGCTGGCCTCCTCGGCGAGCTTGGCGGCATAGGCCTCCGGACCGACCTTCGTGGCGCGGTAGGCGCCCGTTCCGGCGACGACGAAGCTGCCCGACATCACCGCATCGCCGGTGGCCTTGGCGACGGGGTCGGCCTCGCCGGTGAGCAGCGACTCGTCGACCTCCAGGTTCGCCTCTTCGACGATCTGGCCGTCGACGACGACTTGGTCTCCGGGTCCGAGTTCGATGACGTCATCGAGCACCACCTCGGCGGGCAACAAAATACGAGTCCCGGATTGCCTGCGCACCAACGGTTTCGCCTGCCCGACGATGGCCAGCGTGTCCAGCGTCTGCTTGGCCCGTATTTCCTGGACCATGCCGACGACGCTGTTGGCGACGATGAGCAGACCGAACATCCCGTTGATCAGCGAGCCCGTCGCCAGCACGATCAGCAGCAACACCCCCAAGATCGCGTTGATTCGGGTGAAGACGTTGGCCCGCACGATGTCCGCGATGCTGCGGGTGGCACGTTCCCGTACCGCGTTGCTCTTGCCGTCGGCGACCCGCTGCGCCACCTCGGCATCGGTCAGGCCCACAATCATCGGGTGAACGTTCCCAGCTTGTCCGAGTCGAAGCACTCCAGGTTCAAAGTGGGGCCGGCGAAGGTGGCCTTGGAAATAGTTCCGGGCGGGGCGTTTTCGTCGGTCATCGGGAAGGTGAAGGTGTCGCCGTCCCAGTGCGTCAACGTGAACGTCCGGTTTTTCGGCCCCATCGCCAGCTGCAGGGCGCCGTCGCGCTCGGTGACGACTGCCGGGCCCCAGTAGTCACTGGCGTACACGCCGGCGTAGTCACCGAGCGGTCTGGCCGGGGCGGGGTTGGCCGGTGGCTGCTTGCCGACCAGCGAGCCCTCCGGATTGTTCAGCCAGCCGATCGCCTTCTTGTACAGGGCGGCCCAATCCTCGCGGACTTGACCGTACTGAACGAGGTCCATGAATTCGGCCGTCAGCGTCTCCGGGATGCCGTAGGGCGCGGCGTTCGTCAGCGCGATGATGCCCAAGTCCTCGGACGGCATCACCACGAAATTGGTCGCTGCGCCCAAATCAAAAGCGCCGGAATGGCTGTATTCGGTGCGCCCCGAGGAATCGACCGACGCGTTGAAGCCGTATCCGTAAAACCCCGAGCGCGCCTTGGGTGTCGTCGCGGGCGCCGAAACCATTTGCGGGCTGGTGGCGGGCAGCAAGGCTTCCGGCGATGCGATCCGCCGGCCGTTGTAAGTTCCGTTGCCCAGCAACATCATCAGCCAGCGGGCCATGTCGTTCACCGACGAACTCACGCCACCCGCGGGTGACTGGGGATCCGGGTCTCGCTGGAACCGGGCCTCCCACTTGTCGGCGATCTTGGTGTGGTTGACCGCATGGTTGGGCCGGGCGATGAAGTCGGCGAAGCGCGAACTGGTCGACGTCATTCCCAGGGGGCGGTAGAGCACCTCGTCGGACAGGTCCTCCCATGACTTGCCCGCCGCGGCGGCCACCGCCTCGGCAGCGGCGGTCACTCCATAGTTGGTGTAGGCGTAGCTGATTCGAAACGGAGCCAGCGGCAGGTACTTCAGCCGCTCGAGGGTCTGCCGACGGTCGTAGCCCAGGTCTTCAAGTTTGTCGCCGGCGTGGTCCGGCAGCCCGGAACGGTGCGAATACAGGTCGGCGACGGTCACATGGCTGGTGACGTAGGGATCGCTCAACGTGAACCACGGCAGCTTGGACGCCACCGGGGTGTCCCACGCGACGACGTTGTCGCTGACCTCGTGCGCGACCACCGTCGAACCGACCGATTTGGTCACCGAGGCCAACTGGAAGACGGTGTCGGCGTCCACCTTGTTGCCTTGCCCCTGCCCCTTGCTCGCATCTTTGATGCCGAAGCCCCTGGCGTACAGCACTTTTCCGCCGTGGACGATGGCCACCGCCATTCCCGGGATGCCGGTGTTCTTCATCAGGTCACCGACCAGGCCGTCGACCTTTGCCACGGCCTCGTCGATGCGGCCGGCGGGGATCGCCAGACCCGACACCTCATTGGGCGGCGCGTCAGAGAGCGCGGGCGGCCTGGATACCGGTTGCGCGGGCCCACATCCGGTCATGCCGAGCAGCACTGTGACAGCGGCCGCGGCCGCGCGTTTCGTCATGGCGGAACCTTAGCGTGGGGAGGTGGCCAGACCCCCGAATCAGAGCCGCCACCAGGGGTTCGATTTCACCGGCGCCGCGGGATCGATGCGTTGACCGGGGGCGGGCACCGCCACTTCGACCTGTACCGGTCCCGCGGCGGCGAGCAGGCGTTCGACCGGCTCCGCCCACGGGTGGGGGGCCAGCCGGAACGTGCCCCAATGGATCGGCACGAGCAGTCCATCGTCGGTGAGGTCCAGGTGCGCCCGGACCGCCTCCTCGGGGTTCATGTGGACGTCGGGCCACGCGGTGTTGTAGGCCCCGATGGGCAGCAGGGTCAGGTCGAACGGTCCGTGATCGGCGCCGATCTGCGCCAAGCTCTTGGTGTAGCCGGTGTCTCCGCCGAAATACGCGCGATGATGCGGACCGATGAAGGCCCACGACGCCCACAGCGTGGTATTGCGGTCCAGGAAGCGACCCGAAAAGTGCCGCGCCGGCATGCAAGTCACGGTGAGCTGGTCGACCTGGGCGCTCTGATGCCAGTCGAGCTCGACGATGCGGTGTTCCGGTATCGCCCACGCGCGCAGGTGGGCGCCGACACCGAGCGGCACGAAGAACGGAGCCCGCTGCGTGCGGGCCAACGCCATCACCGTGTCGATATCGAGGTGGTCGTAGTGGTCATGGCTGATCACCACCGCGTCGACCGCGGGCAGCCCTTCCAGTTGCACCGGCGGCGGATGCAGCCGCTGCGGTCCGACGATGTCCGACGGTGAGCATCGGTTGCTCCACACCGGGTCGGTGAGCACCCGGTAGCCGTCGATCTCCAGCAGCGCCGTCGAGTGGCCGAACCAGCTGACGGCGAGCCTGCCGGGATCAACGTCGAAGATCGCCGGCGCGGCCAACGGGATCGGCGCCGAGGGCCGGCTCACGCCCCGGTTGCCAATCAACTCCCACGCGACCAGCCGCATTTCCTCCCGATCCATCTTGAAAAGGGAGGCGGCGTCGAGGTTGACGAACACGCCGTCGCGATAGTTCGGTGACCCGTCGGCCACCGCCCTGATCGCAGCGGGGTGAGCACCGAGGGCCGCCGGTGCGCCGTGCAGCGCCCGCACCAACCAGCCACCGGCCGCCAGCGACGCCGTACCGGCGGCCAGTCGCAGCGCCCCCCGCAGCATGACCGTCAGGCCCCCTGGAAGTTCGGCGGTCGCTTCTCGATGCGGGCGACCTGGGCTTCGATGACATCCTGGCTGCCCCACGCCTTGTCGAAAAGCTCCTTGTGCGCGGGCCAGGACTGCTCGATGGAACCGTCGTCGTTGAGCACCCGCTTGGCGTGCTGAATCGCCAGCGGCGCCAGCCCGGCGATCTCGGTCGCCCAGGCCTGCGCGTCGGCCAGTGTGCCCAGGCGGTTGGCCAGCCCGGTCTGCAGCGCCACCTCGGCGGTCAGCTTCTCCGCGGCCAGCAGCATCGCGCGGGCCCGGCCGTGACCGACCAGCGAAGCCAGTCGCCGGATGCTCCAGTTATCAAGGGCCAGGCCGTATTTCGACGTCGGAAATTGGAAGAACGCCTCCGGCGAGATGACCCGCAGATCGCATTGCATGGCCAGCTGCAGACCCGCGCCGATGGCGGGACCGTTGATGGCGCCGATCACCGGTATCGGCGTCGCGTCCAAGACCCTGTGCAGCTCGATCAGCCGGTCGGGATAGTCGGCGGCGAACGCGTCGCCACTCAGGTCCGCACCGGCGCAGAACACCGTGCCCTGGCCGGTCAGCACGATCGCGCGGGTCGACCCGTCGCCGGCCTTCAGCACGGCCTCCCGCAGCTCCTCGACGAGCTGCGAGTTCAGAGCGTTGCGGCGCTCGGGGCGCCGCAGCTCGATGGTCAGCACGGCTTCGGCCTGGGTAACACCGATCATGGCAGCCACCCTATATAGCCTCGTGTCGTGAGTCGTATCACGGCTGCTCAGCTGCGCGACGCGGTGCTGGACGGGGGTTCCTTCATCCGCTGGGACAGCGAGCCGCTCGCCGTGCCGGCCAGCGAGGCGTATTACGCGAGAGCTGGCCGACGCGCGGGCGGCCACCGGCCTGGACGAATCGGTGCTGACCGGCGAGGGCCGCATCTTCGGGCGCCGGGTGGCGGTGGTGGTCTGCGAGTTCGGCTTTCTCGGCGGCTCGATCGGGGTGGCGGCGGCCGAACGGATCACCGCGGCGGTGCAGCGAGCGACCGCCGAGGGCCTACCGCTGCTGGCCTCGCCGAGTTCCGGCGGTACCCGCATGCAGGAGGGCACGGTCGCCTTTCTGCAGATGGTGAAGATCGCCGCCGCCGTCCGCCTGCACAAGCAGGCACACCTGCCGTACCTGGTCTACCTGCGTAATCCCACCACCGGCGGGGTGTTCGCATCGTGGGGTTCGCTGGGCCATGTCACGGTCGCCGAGCCGGGCGCCCTGATCGGCTTCCTCGGGCCCCGGGTGTACCAGCTGCTCTACGGCGAGCCCTTCCCCGAAGGCGTCCAGACGGCGGAGAACCTGCAGCGCCACGGCGTGATCGACGACGTCGTCGCGCTCGGCGACCTGCGCCGGATGCTGGACCGCGCGCTGACCGTCATCGCCGACCCACCCGAGCCCCTACCGGCCGCGCCACCGCCCGAACCGATACCCGACGTCCCGGCGTGGGACTCGGTGGTGGCGTCCCGCCGGCCCGACCGGCCGGGGGCCGGGCTGGTGCTGCGCCACGGCGCCACCGACCGGGTGCTGTTGTCGGGCGAGGGGGTGGGGGCACTCCCCCACAAGCCGGAGGACCCCCACCCGCTCGCGGGGGCGCGGCGACGACGCTGCTGGCGCTGGCCCGCTTCGCCGGTCAGCCCGCCGTGGTGCTCGGGCACCAGCGGGTGACGGGCGGGATGGTGGGGCCCGCGTCGCTGCGCGAGGCCCGGCGTGGCATGGCGCTGGCCGCCGAGCTGCGCCTGCCGCTGGTGCTGGTGATCGACACCGCCGGCCCCGCGCTGTCGGCCGAGGCCGAACAGGGCGGGCTGGCCGGGCAGATCGCCCAGCTGCCTGGCCGAGCTGGTGACCCTCGACACCCCGACGGTGTCGGTGCTGCTCGGCCAGGGCAGCGGCGGGCCGGCGCTGGCGATGGTGCCCGCCGATCGGGTGCTGTCCGCATTGCACGGATGGCTGGCGCCGCTCCCGCCGGAAGGCGCCAGCGCGATCGTCTTCCGCGACACCGCCCATGCCGCCGAACTCGCTGCGGCACAAGGAATCCGGTCGGTCGACCTGCTGGCGTCCGGGCATCGTCGACGCCGTCGTGCCGGAGCATCCCGACGCCGCCGACGAGCCGGTCGAGTTCTGCCAGCGACTCTCGCGCGCCATCGCCGCCGAGGTGCACGCGCTGCGCGCGCTACCCGCCGGCGAGCGGCTGGCCAGGCGATTGCAGCGCTACCGCGACATCGGACTGCCCGGCGCGGCAACGCGACTCGCGACACATAAACCAACGCACACGACACGCAAAACGTGACCGTGGTTTATGTCTCGCGAGTCATCCCTGCGACAGCCCCAGGTAGCGCTGGATCGTCGGGCCGAGCCACTCGACGATCTCGTCTCGGGTCATCTCGACGACCGGGGGCAGCCGTAACACGTAGCGGCACAATGCCATCCCCAGAATCTGGGTCGCGATCAGCCCGGCCCGCACGGCGGCGTCCTGCGGCGGCACGAAGGAGGCCACCAGCGGCCGGATCTGGGATACGAAGATCTCCTGCATCCGCTGCGCCGCTTCGCCGTTGGTGGCGCTGGATCGCAGCAGGATCACCAGCGCCTCGTCGCCCTCCCAGCGTTCGAGAAAGTGCCGAACCAGCGACGGCCCGACCTGCGCGGGGTCGGTGGTAGCGAAGTCGGGAAACCGCAAGTCGAACTCGGCCGCGGCGGCGAACAACTTGTCCTTGCTGCCGTAGTACCGCATGACCATCGCGGGATCTATCCCCGCGTCGGCGGCGATGGCCCGAATCGTCGCGCCCTGGAAGCCGACCGCGCCGAACCGCTCGCGGGCCGCCGCCAGGATCACCGCCTTTGTCTCATCCGACGACCTTCTCATGTCAACAATTGTAGGCCAACAACTGTTGACATAGCGCCATCGACGCGCAAGCATGGGGTATGCCAACAAGCGTTGACTAACTCGCACGGGAGAGGAGCCCGCCATGAAAGACACCGATGTCCTGGTGGTAGGCGCAGGCCCTACCGGCCTCACGCTGGCCGCCGCACTGCTCAGCCGCGGTATTCGAGTGGCTGTGGTCGACAAGCTGGCGGCAGGCGCAAACACGTCCCGCGCCGCCGCCGTCAACTCCCGCACCCTCGAGGTGCTCGAAGATCTCGACGTGTCCCGGCGGATGGTCAAGGCCGGTCTGATCGCGCCGAGATTCACCATGCGGCAGGGCCGGCGCATCCTGATCCCCGTCGACTTCAGCGAGCTGCCGACCGAACATCCGTACACCCTGATGCTCTCCCAGGCCGACACCGAGCGGCTGCTGCTCGAGCGATTGCACGAACTCGGCGGTGACGTGGTCCGCCCCAAGGCGCTGAGCCGCATCACCCAGGATGAGAGCGGCGTCACGGCCATCTTCGATGACGGCGACACCCTCAGGGCCGGTTATGCCGTCGGGGCCGACGGCATGCAGAGCACGGTTCGTGCGCAAGCCGGAATCGGCTTCGCCGGTGGGGAATTCGCCGAGTCCTTCACGCTCGCCGACGTCCGAGTGACCGGCCAGGCGCCCCGCAACGAGGTGATCCTGTTCTACGCCAAAGACGGCCTGACGGTGCTGGCGCCGCTGCCCGGCGACATTTTCCGCGTCGTCGCGCCGACCGCCGACGCGCCGCAGCTGCCGTCGGCGAAGTTTGTGCAAGCACTCCTGGACGCCCGGGGCTTCGGCCCGGGGCAAACGGTCGTCACCGAACTGGTGTGGGGGTCGCGGTTCCACATCCATCACCGCGTCGCCGACAGCTACCGGGCCGGCCGATTGTTGCTGGCCGGCGACGCGGCCCATGTGCACAGCCCTGCCGGGGGCCAGGGCATGAACCTCGGGATCACCGACGCGGTGGCGTTGGCCGGGGCTCTCGCCGAAGTCCTGCACGGCGGCCCGGACGCCGCACTGGATGCCTACAGCACCGCGCAGCGCGGACGCGCCGAGCGGGTGCTGAGACTGACGGGACGGCTGACTCGGGTCGCGACGTTGCCGCGCCCGTTGCGCCCCCTCCGCAACACGGGAATGCGGCTGGCCGCAGGGTTTCCGGCGGTGCGACGGCGGCTGGCGGTCCAGTTGAGCGGGCTCACCGCAGAGTAACCGAAACCCTCACCGACACAACATGAATCGCCGCCGCAGCGCGGCCGCCCGATGACCTCGCTGGGGCTACGGCGGAATCGAACGCCTTTAAGCCGCAACCGATTTCGGTGCTATCACGCCAATATCAACGGCAGTTGCGGCGCGGCGTCGATAACATAACCATTTAGACACCGCCGGCCCATCCAGGGCACCGCCGCAATAAACGATCAGGCAAGATGGTCGGCATGGACACTGGCGGGACCGCACCTCGCGTCTTGGTCGTCGACGACGACTCCGATGTGCTCGCCTCGTTGGAACGCGGCCTACGGCTGTCCGGGTTCGAGGTGTCGACGGCGGTCGACGGCGCCGAAGCCTTGCGCAGCGCCACCGAGACCCGGCCGGACGCGATCGTGCTCGACATCAACATGCCCGTGCTGGACGGCGTCAGCGTCGTCACGGCGCTTCGGGCGATGGACAACGACGTCCCGGTCTGCGTGCTGTCCGCCCGTAGCTCGGTCGACGACCGGGTGGCCGGGCTCGAGGCCGGCGCCGACGATTACCTGGTCAAACCGTTCGTGTTGGCCGAACTTGTCGCGCGGGTCAAGGCGCTGCTGCGCCGCCGCGGCGCCACCGCGTCGACCTCCTCGGAAACCATCACGGTGGGCCCGCTGGAAGTGGACATCCCCGGCCGGCGCGCCCGGGTCAACGGCGTCGACGTCGACCTGACCAAGCGGGAGTTCGACCTGCTGGCGGTGCTCGCCGAGCACAAGACCGCCGTGCTGTCCCGCGCGCAGCTGTTGGAACTGGTGTGGGGTTACGACTTCGCCGCCGACACCAACGTCGTCGACGTGTTCATCGGCTACCTGCGCCGCAAGCTGGAGGCCCATGGCGGTCCCAGGCTGCTGCACACCGTCCGCGGCGTAGGGTTCGTGCTGCGTATGCAGTAACCAGGTCGAGCGGCCATGAATTTTCTGTCCCGGATCCTGACCCGTACGCCATCGCTACGCGCCCGGGTTGTAGTCGCGACCGTCATCGGCGCGGCGATTCCCGTGCTCATCGTCGGCATCGTCGTCTGGGTGGGCATCACCAACGACCGCAAGGAGCGGCTCGACCGCCGCCTCGACGAGGCCGCGGGCTTCGCGATCCCCTTCCTGCCGCGCGGTGTCGACGAAATCCCGCGCTCCCCCAACGACAACGACGCCATCATGACGATCCGTCGCGGCGACCTGGTCAAGTCGAATTCCGACGTGACGCTGCCCAAGCTGGGCGTCGACTACGCCGATGCTTACGTCAAAGGCGTGCGCTACCGCGTGCGGACGGTGGAGATTCCCGCGCCGGAGCCCACGTCGCTGGCCGTGGGCGCGACGTATGACGCGACCATCGCCGAAACCAACAATCTGCACCGCCGGGTGCTGCTGATCTGCGGCTTCGCGATCGGCGCGGCGGCGGTGTTCGCGTGGTTGTTGGCCGCGTTCGCGGTGCGCCCGTTCAAACAGCTCGCGCAGCAGACCCGATCGATCGACGCCGGCGACGAGGCACCGCGGGTGGAAGTGCACGGCGCCACCGAGGCCGTCGAGATCGCCGAAGCCATGCGGGGCATGCTGCAACGCATCTGGAACGAGCAGAACCGGACCAAGGAGGCGCTGGCGTCGGCCCGCGACTTCGCCGCCGTGTCCTCCCATGAGCTGCGCACGCCCCTGACGGCGATGCGCACCAACCTCGAGGTGCTGTCCACCCTGGATATGCCCGACGACCAACGCAAAGAGGTGCTCAGCGACGTCACCCGCACCCAGTCGCGGATCGAGGCCACCCTGAGCGCCCTCGAGCGGCTGGCCCAGGGCGAACTGTCGACATCCGACGATCACGTGCCGGTCGACATCACCGAGCTGCTCGACCGCGCCGCCCACGACGCGATGCGCATCTACCCGGACCTCGACGTGTCGCTCGTGCCGTCACCGACGTGCATCATCGTCGGATTGCCGGCCGGATTGCGCCTTGCGGTGGACAACGCGATCGCCAATGCCGTCAAGCATGGCGGCGCGACCCGCGTCCAGCTCTCGGCGGTCAGCTCGCGCGCCGGGGTGGAGATCGCCATCGACGACAACGGCAGCGGCGTGCCCGAAGACGAACGCGACGTGGTGTTCGAGCGGTTCTCCCGCGGGTCGACCGCCTCGCACTCGGGGTCGGGGCTGGGGCTGGCGCTGGTGGCCCAGCAGGCCCACCTGCACGGCGGGACCGCCGCACTGGAGAGCAGCCCGCTGGGCGGCGCGCGGCTGGTGCTGCGCCTCCCCGGCCCGAGCTAGGGCTCCTTGCGCCACGGCGGGGGCGGCACCGCCGGAATCTTTCTCGTCGGCGCCTCCCTGGCCGCCGGGATTTTCGTCGTCCGCTGATCGGTGACCGGAATCTTCATCGTGGCCGGCTCCGAATTCGCCGACGGCACACGGCTTTTGACCGGGCGGACGCGCATCACGGCCCCCCTCACTTGTTTTCAATCACCTGCGCTTGTCCACCCGGCAGGCGATATGCAGCCTACCGATTCGCCCCCTGCCGGGTCGGGCACACTGGAGCGATGGGCAACGGCAAGAAACCGACCGACAACGAAACCCTGGCGCACATCCGCGAACTGGTCGCCGAGGAGAAAACGCTGCGGGCGCAGCTGCAACAGCGCGACATCTCCGAGTCGGAGGAGCATGATCGCCTGCGGCGGCTGGAGGTCGAGCTCGACCAGTGTTGGGACCTGCTGCGGCAGCGTAGGGCGCTGCGCGACAGCGGCGGTGACCAGCGCGAGGCCGAGGTGCGTCCGCCCGACGAGGTCGAGGGCTACCTGAGCTGAGCCACCACCCGGCAGATGTCGATGCCGTCGTTATAGGTGGCGGCCACAACGGCCTGGTTGCGGCGGCCTACCTGGCCCGGGCGGGCCTTCGGGTGCGGTTGCTGGAGCGGCTGGGACACGTCGGCGGAGCCGCCGTCTCGGCGCAGGCCTTCGACGGTGTCGGGGTTCGGCTGTCGCGGTATTCCTACCTGGTCAGCCTGTTGCCGTCCCGCATCGTCGACGACCTGGGCGCCGCGGTGCGGCTGGCCCGGCGACGATATTCCTCGTACACGCCCGATCCGGCCGGCGATGGCCGCCGTGGGCTGCTGATCGGGGCGGCCGGTGACACGTTCGCCGCGATCGGCGCCGGCGCCGACGAGCACGGGTTCGCGGCCTTCTACCAACGCTGCCGGCTGGTGACCCAACGGCTATGGCCGACGCTGCTGGAGCCGCTGCGCGCCCGCGAGCAGGCCCGCCGGCATGTCCTGGAAGGCGGTGATCATCAGGCCGCGGCCGCGTGGCACGCGATGATCGACGAGCCGATCGGGCATGCCATCACCGCCGCCGTCGGCCACGACGTGGTCCGCGGCGTGATCGCGACCGACGCGCTGATCGGCACGTTCGCCCGGCTCGACGACCCGTCGCTGATCCAGAATGTCTGCTTCCTGTATCACGTGCTCGGCGGTGGGACCGGCGACTGGGACGTCCCCGTCGGCGGGATGGGCGCGCTGACCGAGGCCCTGGCGGCCGCCGCCGTCGGCCACGGTGCCCAAATCACCACCGGCGCAGAGGTTTACGCCGTCGAACCGGACGGCCGGGTGCGTTACCGCGCCGGCGACGAGGAGCACCTGATCCGGGCCCGGTTCGTCCTTGCTGGCGTCACACCGGCGGTACTGGCCGGCCTGCTCGGCGAAACGCCGGCACCATCGGCTCAGGGCGCGCAGGTCAAGGTGAACATGGTGCTGCGGCGGCTGCCCCGGTTGCGCGACGACGCGGTCACGGCCGAACAGGCATTCGCCGGGACGTTTCACGTCAACGAGTCGTGGACGCAACTGGACACGGCGTACACGCGGGCGGCGGGCGGGCGGGTACCGAATCCGTTGCCGTGCGAGGCGTACTGCCATTCGCTGACCGACCCCAGCATCCTGTCGGCCGGCCTGCGTGACTCGGGCGCCCAGACCATGACGGTGTTCGGCCTGCACACCCCGCACTCGCTGTTCGGCGGCGCCAACCCCGATGTGCTGCGCGACCAACTGACCGACACGGTGCTGGCGTCGCTGAATTCCGTTCTGGCCGAACCCATTCAGGAACTGCTGCTGCCCGATGCGCACGGACGTCCCTGCATCGAGACGACGACCACCCTGGACTTGGAGCACACGTTACGGATGAGCGGCGGCAACATTTTCCACGGCGGCCTGTCGTGGCCCTTCGCGGACGAGCGACGAAGCGCTGGACACCCCGGCGCGGCGATGGGGGGTGGCCACCGCGCACGAGCGGATCATGCTGTGCGGCTCCGGCGCCCGCCGCGGCGGTGCCGTGTCGGGCATCGGCGGGCACAACGCCGCCATGGCGGTGCTGGCCTCGCTGTGACTACCTGATGGTGGCGACCCGCCTCGCCCGGCTACGCCGCGCTCGCGATCGCCACTACCTGACGGTGGCGACCCGCCTCGCCCGGCTACGCCGCGCTCGCGATCGCCACTACCTGACGGTGGCGACCCGCCTCGCCCGGCTACGCCGCGCTCGCGATCGCCACTACCGAGCGTCGATGGTCGTGTAGTCGCGCTCGGTGTAGCCGGTGTAGATCTGACGCGGACGGCCGATCTTGCTGTCACCCTCGTCATGCATCTCACGCCAGTGCGCGATCCAGCCGGGCAGCCGGCCCAACGCGAACAGCACGGTGAACATCCGGACCGGGAAGCCGAGGGCCCGGTAGATCAACCCGGTGTAGAAGTCGACGTTCGGGTACAGCTTGCGCTCGATGAAGTAGTCGTCGGTCAGCGCCGCCTCTTCCAGCTCCTTGGCGATGTCCAGCAACGGTCGTCGCCGCCGAGCTTGGCCAGGATCTTGTCGGCCTGTTCCTTGACGATCCGGGCGCGCGGGTCGTAGTTCTTGTAGACGCGGTGGCCGAAGCCCATCAGCTTGACGCCCTCTTCGCGGTTCTTCACCTTGCGGACGAACTCGCTGACGTCATCGCCACTCTCGCGGATCTGCTCGAGCATCTCGAGCACCGCCTGGTTCGCGCCGCCGTGCAGCGGCCCCCACAGCGCGTTGATGCCGCCGGAG
Source organism: uncultured Actinomycetota bacterium (assembly GCA_963850895.1). GTDB lineage: Bacteria > Actinomycetota > Actinomycetes > Mycobacteriales > Mycobacteriaceae > Mycobacterium. Next base: position 257,523 of record CAWKNK010000030.1, read on the forward strand.
ATCGAGGTGAACAGGTTGGCCCGCGACGACCCCACCAACCGAACCGTCGACGTCGAACAGTTCTGCTCGTGGTCGGCGTGCAGGATGAGCAGCATGTCCAGCGCCCGCACGACCTCGGGGTCGGCCTGGTAGGGCTCCGCGGGTAGCCCGAACGTCATGCGGAGGAAGTTCTCCACCAACGACTGCGAGTTGTCCGGGTAGAGGAACGGCTGGCCGACGGACTTCTTGTAGGCGTACGCGGCGATGGTGGGCAATTTCGCGAGCAGGCGGATGGTCGACAGCTCGACCTGCCCGTTGTCCATCGGGTCGAGCGCGTCGGGGTAGTAGGCGCTCAACGCGTTCACCACGCTGGACAGCACCGGCATGGGGTGCGCATTACGCGGGAAGCCGTCGAAGAAGCGTTTCAGGTCCTCGTGCAACATGGTGTGCAGCTGGATCCGCTTGGTGAACTCCGCCAGCTGGTCCTTGTCCGGCAGCTCACCGTAGATCAGTAGGTAGCTCACCTCGATGAAGGTCGACTTCTCGGCGAGCTGCTCGATCGGGTAGCCGCGGTAACGCAGAATTCCGGCGTCGCCGTCGATGTAGGTGATGGAACTCTTGCAAGCGGCGGTGTTGACGAAGCCGTTGTCGAAGGTGGTGTGCCCGGTCTTGGACAACAGGGAACCTAGCGCAATCCCATCAGCACCTTCGGTGGCGCGAACGATCTCGAGGTCGATCTCGCCCCCCGGGTACTTCAGAGTTGCGGTGTCGTCGGTGTCGGCCACGAGAACCCCTTTGCGCTCTGGCTGGTATGGCTGCCCTGACTAGGTGCTTATAGGTGAAGGTAGTCGTTGGTGCGAGGGAGTGCCTGCCCGGGGTCGGGTCTGCTGGTCTTGCGGCCATTCGTCCAAGTGAGCCGCTGGCGGTCGTAGCGATGACGGGAGCAGCTCCGGCAAATCGGGCCCGTCAAGGCAAAGGGCGCGAAGGAATCGGCACTCTCAGAAATTGCAGACAAGACAGCTTTTACTCGACCTTGACCGCGTGTTGAATCGCCCCACCGACGATGACGTACGTGACTAGGCTGCAACTCGTGGAACTGGGGGTTTTGGGACCTCTCCAGGTCCGGCAGGACGGCACGCCCGTCGAAATCCCGGGCGCCAAACCGCGCGCCATCCTCACGTTGCTGGGGCTCCATCATGGCTCGATCGTGTCGGGCGACACGCTCGTCGAGCTGCTCTGGGGCGAGGATCCGCCGCGTACCGCCGCAAAGGCCCTGCAAACCCACATTTCGTTGCTGCGGCGGACCCTGGGCGACGGCTTTGTCTTGACCCAGGGCGGGGGGTGGATCCTGGCCGAAGCCGATGTTGACGCCTCTCGCTACAAAACGGTCGCCCGCCTGGGACGCGACGCCGCTGCCGCCGGCGAGACCAGCCAGGCGGTGGCCCGCTTCGAGGAGGCGCTTGCCCTTTGGCGCGGCATCCCCGAACTGCCCGACGGGCGCCGGGGGACGTCGGAAAAGACGCGGTGGATCGAGGGCCACGCCGCGCTAGTAGAAGATCGGGCCGACGCGCTGCTCGCGACGGGCCGCGCCGCGGAAGTGATCGGCGAGCTCGAGGCGGCAGTGGCCGATGCCCCGCTGCGCGAGCGGCGATGGGGCCAGCTGATGCTCGCCCTCTACCGCGCAGGCCGGCAAGGTGACGCCCTGGGGGCGTTTCAACGGGCACGGTCGCTGCTCGCCGGTGAGTTGGGGGTCCAACCCGGGCCAGAGCTTCGGCGGCTCCAAGCCGCGATCGTCGCGCAGGATGGGGCGCTGGAAAGCCCTGCTGCACAACAGCTTTCGGCCAACACTCGCACCGTGACCTTCTTGCTGACCGACATCGAGGGGTCGACGGCCGCCTGGGAGGCGGACGCCGATGCGATGGCGGTGGCGCTTGCGCGACACGACGAGCTCGTCGAACAGGTCGTCACGTCACGCGGAGGACGGCTGATCAAAACGCGGGGCGAGGGCGATGCCACGTTCTCGGTCTTCGAGCGTGCGTCGGCGGCCGCCGCCGCCGCTATCGAGCTACAAGGCGCGATCGGTCACGAGCCGTGGGTGTTGCGGGCGCCCATGCGTATCCGCGTGGCGCTTCATACCGGCGAGGTCGAGCTTCGCGATGGCGACTACTTCGGTCGGGCGGTCAACCGCGCCGCCCGCGTGCGGTCGCTGGCCACAGGGGGCCAAACCTTGTGCTCGGGTGCCACCGCCGAACTCGTCATCGACTCACTGGCCGACGACGTCGTGCTCGCCGATCTCGGGACGCGCCAGCTGCGCAACCTCGCCCGCCCGGAACACGTTTTCGAGCTGCGAGTGGAAAACGCCGACGACCATCCGGAGGCGGATGCAACGGTTAACCCGGTGGAGCGGCCGAGCCTGCCCGCGGTGCTCGCCGGGTCCGGGCCCTTCGTGGGGCGCGGCCACGAACTCGAGCGGCTCTCGTCGGCGTGGCAGACGGTGCTCGCCGGCGGCGCAAACGCAATGCTGATCGCCGGCGAACCGGGGGTAGGCAAGACGCGTCTGGCCGGGGAATGGTCCCGGCAGGCCTACGACCAGGGCGCTCTGGTGATCTACGGCCGCTGCGACGAGGACCTCGGTGCCCCGTACCAGCCGTTCGCCGAAGCCCTGCGGTCGCTGGTGCCGTGCCTCGGCGCAGGTGCGCTTCGAGGGCTGCGCGGCGTGGAGGCACTCCTCCCAATGGTTCCGGCGCTGACCGATGTCCTCCCCGATCTGGCCGCGCCGACCCGCGCCGGCCCGGACACCGAACGCTATGCGCTTTTCGACGCCGTCGTAGCGCTGTTGGGACTCGCCTCCGAGAGCGTGCCCATTGTCCTCATCCTCGACGACCTGCATTGGGCGGCCAAACCCACGCTGCTGCTCTTACGGCATCTGCTGCGTTTCGGCGAGCACGCCCGCGTACAAGTCATCGTCACCTACCGCAGCACCGACCTCGACCGCTCCCACCCGCTCTCGGCGATGCTGGCCGACCTGCACCGTGACGGCACCGCTAGTCGAATTCAGTTGAGCGGCCTCGACGAAGACGACGTGAGCGCCTACGTCGCGGAGGCGGGCTACAACGACGAAGAGCTGGCACGGGCGTTGGCGTCGGTCACGGGCGGCAACCCGTTCTTCCTCATCGAAGCTCTGCGCCACGTGGACGAAAGCGGCGGCCGGTGGGACCAGACCACGCTGCCACAAGGGGTTCGCGAGGCGGTGAGCCGCCGTCTTTCGCGGCTTGCGCCGGAGACGAACAAGGCGCTTGCCGCGGCCGCGGTCGTCGGCAGCCGGTTCACCGTGGAACTGGTCGAGGGGGTGGTCGGGAACGACCTCGTCGACGCGTTCGACGAGGCGGGTAAGGCCGGCATCGTCATCGAAGAGCCCGGCGGTCGCTACCGGTTCAACCACGCCCTCGTCCGGCAGTCGCTGTTGGCAGAGCTGCCGTCGGTGCGGCGCATGCGGCTGCACCAAAAAATCGCCACGACGCTGGAGAGCCAGCCGGGCGCCGACGATGAACTGCTTGCCGAACTGGCGTATCACTACTTCGAATGCGCATGGGCGGGCAACGCCGCCAAGGCCGTCGAGTACTGCCTGCGCGCGGCCGATCAGGCGATGGCCCGCCTCGCCTACGAAGGCGCGGCCGACCTCTACGATCGGGCCCTGCACGCGCTGGAGGAGATCGACGACGAGCTGCCCGACCGCGCCGACCAAATCGCCGCGCTGCTGATCGCGCGGTGCGAGGCGCTGCTGGCCGCCGGCGACGTCGCTTCGGCGGCCGGCGCGGTCTCGCAACTGCAAGAGTCGACGCTCGGCTCGGCCCGTCTGGCGGCATGGGCGACGTGCTTCGACGGTCAGCTCTCGATGCTGGCCCATCCCGAGCGACTGGACGAGATCGAAGCCGCGGTCGGCGCGGCCGCCGACAAACTGGCCCAACTCGGCGACGCGGCGGGAGAGGCCAAGGCGCACACCGTGCGTGCCGGATGCCTCGCACGGCTCGGGCAGAATCGGCGACTGCGAAGTCGCCCTGGACGACGCGCTGACGGCAGCGCGCCGCGCGCGTGACCACCGCCGGGTGAACGCGGTGCTGGCGAACGCGCCACTGGCGGCGCTGTGGGGACCCAACCCGGTGCCACGGGCGGGCGGGCGGTGCCTTGACGTGGTGCGGCTGCTGCGGATCACAACGGATTCGCCCTCGGTCGAGGCGACGTCGACGCGGTGCCAGGCCGTGTTGGAGGCCTTCCGCGGCCGCGCCGCCGCGGCCCGACGGATGATCGAATCGGCGCGGCGCACGGTCACCGAGCTGGGGCTGCGCCATGCCCTGCTCGAGGTCGAGCAGTTCGCCGGCATCGTCGAGCTGATAGTCGACGAACCTGCCGCGGCCGAGTCGCCTCTGCGCCAGGCCTACAACGGCTTTCGCCGCATGGGCCTCGATGCGGACACCGCCGAGACGGCCGCGCTGCTGGGCCGCGCGTGTCTGGCGCTCGATCGAGATGCCGAGGCCGACGAATTATGTTCGGAGAGCGAGCGTCTCGCCGGCCACGCGCTGAAGCCGTCGATCGCCTGGCGCACACTGCGGGCGCGGCTGCTTTCGCGCGGGGGTGCGCACGGCGAGGCGCGGCGGGTCGCCGAGGCTTCCGTTGGCCTCGCCGAGCGCACCGACTTGTTGGTTGATCACGCCGATGCTTGTCTGGCGTTGGCAACGGTGTTGGGTGCCGCCGGCGACTTAGCGGGGGCACGAGCCGCCGCCGAGCGGGCGGTCGGCTTGTACGAGCGCAAAGGCGCTGCGGCACTTGCCGAGAAGGCGCGTGGCGTGCTCGGTGAGCGCGAGGTCTCGCCTGCCCCGGCGCCCCCCGAAGCGCCGAGCATCGAGCTCGACCAATGCATGCGTGCAAGCGTGATCCGGCGCGGGGCGGCTGCCATCGATCGCGAGGCATGGGACGAATTCGAGCGATTGTTTGCACCCGAGATCTTCATCGAGAGTCGCCGGAAGATCGGCGGCTTCGCCCGGGAGGATTTCTCATCGAGCCGTAGCGCAGGCTACGACGCCTAGCGGAGAACGGGCAGTGCGAATACCGAACCCGGTTATCGCCGTACGGGGCGAGCGCTTGGCCCTCACCCGATTAGAGATTGGCACGGCTGACTGAGCCCAGGGGCACCGCACGACGAGATGCTCCAGCTATACGGCATCGACGAGGAGGGTCGAGTCAGACCTGCAGGTGTATTTCGACATCGAAGACACCGACGCCGCAATGGCCGAACTCGACGCTGCACATGCGCGGATTGAGAGAGGTACATACCAGAGCTCCGCTCGAGAACGCCGCGACTAGAGCCGATTATCGGTTCAACGCGCTCTTTACCGAAAGGCGCTGGGACGAGATCCGCGCGCTGCTGAGACGACGACATCCGGGTCGAGGACCGCCGTCAAGGACTCCGCCGAGAAGGCAACGGCCGGCGCCACCACAGCCGTCGACGAGATGTTTGGGCGATCGCGGACCTTGGGGTTAAGAGCATGACGTCGGACGTCATCGCGATCCGCGGGGAGCGCCTTGCCCTCCTTCGTACTGTCTACTCCGGCCGAGACCAGCGGCCCGACGCGTTCCACACCGAGCTGTTGCGCATCGCCGAAGTAGACGCAGACGGAACGGATCACAGCCACAGTCGTCATTCGACATCGACGACTTCAAGGCCGCCATCGCTGAACTCGACGCTCGCTACCTCGCCGGCGAAGCCGCGGCCTACGCACACACGTGGTCGGTCGATCATGCAGGCGTTTCGCCTCGCTCAACCGGCGCGAGCTGCCACCGACGACGCCGGATTGGGTGAACATCGACCACCGACACTGGTCGTCGATCGCGTCCGGCGAGACTGCCTGCGTTGCTCGGCGCCGCGTGGAGCCGCATGCCCGACGCCTGCGAGCAGACTACATCGAGGCGGTACATCGGCTGGACGACCCTCGGAGCCGTCGTGACCTCACGTCGACGACACGAGACCTCGCAAGAGGGTTTCAACGCCGAGTGGCGGGTGATCAGCTTCTCACTCTCGCGTGGCGACTTGGATCAGACCGGCTGCGAAGTCTACGACGAGGCATGACATCGACGCCGCGCTCGCGCGGTTCGATCAACTACGCCGGCCGGCACGGCGGCTGGAAAACGCGGCAAGCCAAGCGGCCGAGCGCTACTTGGCGCACTTCGCGGCCCGCGACTGGGATGCGCTCGCGAAGGTACTGGCCGACGACATCTCTATCGACGATCGCCGGCGGGTCGTAAACGCAGGGCATCCGGCACGGCCGAGATGCCGAGATCGCAAACCTGCGGGCAGCCGCCGACGCCGGGTTCACGTACATGACGTCCGTCGTCATCGCAGCCCGTGGGGAGCGCCTCATCCTCCCGCGCGCCTCGGGCCGCGATCACGGGTCCGAGGAGTTCCTCGCGGAGGGGCTGGGCGTCATCGAAATCAACTCCGACAACCAGATCGCGGCGATCGTCATGTTCGACCCCGACGACTTCGACGCCGCCATCGCCGAACTCGACGCCCGCTACCTCGCCGGCGAAGCGGCCGACCACGCGCACACGTGGTCGGTCATCACGCGGGAGCTACGCCGCGCACACCAGGCACGAACTTCCCGCGACGACGCCGGACTGGGTGACGCATCGACCACCGCCGCGGTGACAGCCGTTCGCGCCCGGCAAGCTGACCGCATACATCCGTGCCTGGTGGGATCTCACCCCAGACATCAGCATCTACATCGAGGCGGTGCACCGGCTGAGCGAACTCGGAGCGGTTGTCACCTACGCGGCGACATGGCACCTCTCAGGAGGGCTTCGACGCCGAGTGGCGGAGGATCAACCTTGCTGATGGTCGATGGCGACCTGATCAGCCGCTGCGAACTATTCGACGAGGCAGACCTCGACGCCGCGATCGCGAGGTTCGACCAACTCAGCCGGCCGGCACCGCCAGCTGGAAAACGCGGCAAGCCGAGTGGCCGAGCGTTTCCCGGCGCATTTCGCGGCCCGCGACTGGGACGCCCTGGCAGAAACACTGGCCGACGACATTCCTACCGACGATCGTCGTCGGGTGGTGGGCGCCGGCATCCGACACGGCCGTGACGCCGTAATGTGCGAACTTCGGCGAGCCACCGAGCGACGTCGGAAGCGCGACATCAAGCGACCGTGATCGCGACCCGCGGAGAGCACCTCGTCCTCGTCGCGTTCGCCACTTACGCCAGCGATCAGCGACCCGAGGCGTTCTCACGTTGAGATGCTCTGCATCGTCGAGATCAACGACTGACGACCGGATCGTCGGCTGCGTCATGTTCGACCTCGACGACATCGAGGCCGCCATCGCGGAGCTCGAAGCCCGATACCTCGCCGGCGAGGCAGCCGCCCACGCGCACACGTGGTCGGTCATCACACGGGCCTTCGCCGCGCTCAATCGGCGTGAGCTGTTCCCGACGACACCGGATTGGGTGAACATCGACCACCGGCGAGGGATATCGTTCGCGCCCGGTGAACTGACCGCATACATACTCGCCGCGTGGAACCTCCTGCCGAGCGGCGGCTCTCATCGAGGCTGTGCATTGGCTGGGCGATCTCGGAGCGGTGGTCACCTCGGTGACGCATGGGACCTCGCAAGAGGGCTTCGACGCCGAGTGGCGCGGGATCAACGTTCTGACCGTCGAAGGCGACCTGATCAACCGATGCGAGGTATTCGACGAGGCAGACCTCGACGCCGCGCTCGCGCGGTTCGAACGAGCTCAGCCGGCCGGCATCGCGGCTGGAAAACGCTGCAAGCCAGAGTATACGAGCACTTCCTGGCCTACTTTGCGGCCCGCGACTGGGACGCGCATAACGGAGATGTTGGCCGACGACATGTCGACGCGACGATCGCCGTCGAGTGGTAAACGGCGGGGTCCGACGAGGGCGGCGAGGCCGAGATCGCAGAACATGCAAGCACTGCGCCCGAATCTGGCGGTCACGAACCTGGCGTCAGAGGTCATTGCCACCCGTGGAGAGTCGCCTCATCCTCAGTACCCGATATCTCGGCCATCGACGAGGGACCGAGGCGTTCCACATCGATGTCCTAAACATCGTCGAGATCGACGCCAACGAGCGGATGTGGCGGTTGTCGGGTTCGACCTGCGACGACATAGACGCCGCCTATCGAGGAACTCGACGCTCGCTACCTCGCCGGCGAAGCCGCCGCCCACGCGCACACATGGTCGGTCATCGCGGGGGCTACGGTGCGCTCAACCGGCACGAGGTCACCGCCAGACGACACCGGATAGGTGAATATCGACCACCGGCGAGTCCGCATCGTTTGCGCCCGGTAAAGAGACCGCAATACATCCGTGCCGGGTGGGAACCTCGCCAAATACACCGCATCTACATCGAGGCTGTGCATCGGCTGAACAACCTCGGAGCGGTCGTCACCCAGGTCGGCGAATGGAACCTCGCAAGAGGGCTTCGACGTCGAGTGGCGGCGAATCGAAATCCTGACGGTCGAAGGCGACCTGCATCAGCCGATGCGAGATATTCGACGAGGCAGACCTGGACGCCGCGCTTACGAGGTTCGAACAACTCAGCCGGCCGGCACCGCAGCTGGAAAACGCGGCAAGCCGAGTCGCCGAGCGCTACTTGCGTACATCGCGGCCCGCGACTGGGACGCCATGGCAGAAATATTGGCCGACGACTTTTCCAGCGACGATCGTCGCCGGGTGGTGGGCGTCGGGAGTCCGACACGGTCGAGATGCCGTGATCGCTGGACATGCGGGCAATCGCCGAACTCGGCGATCACGATCATGACATCGACGCGCCATAGCAACCCGCGGCGAGCGCGTCGTCCTCATACGGGGCGCAATACTCGGGTCGCGATGCAGCGGGCCCGAGGCATTCCATAACGAGGTACTGAGCATCCTTGAGATCGACGCCGAAGAGCGGATCGTGGCAGCCGTCCTGTTCGACCTCGACGACATCGACGCCGCCTTCGAGGAGCTCGATGCCCGCTACCTCGCCGGCGAAGCGGCCGCCCACGCGCACACGTGGTCGGTCATCACCGAGACCTACGCCGCGCTCAACCGGCACGAATTTCCACTGACGACGGCGGACTGGGTCCTCATCGACCACCGGCGAGGTACACCGTTCGCGCCCGGCGACCTGATCACATACGTCCGCGCATTTGGGACCTCACGCCAGACCTCAGGATCCACATCGAGGTGGTGCATCGGCTGAGCGACCTCGGAGCGGTCGTCACCCATGTGGCGTATGGAACCTCGCAAGAAGGCTTCGACGCCGAGTGGCAAGAGATCGACCGTATTGACGGTCGAAGGCGACATGGTCAACCGGTGCGAGTTATTCGACGAGGCAGACCTCGACGCCGCTCTCGCGAAGTTCGAAGAACTAAGCCGGCCGGCGCCGCGACTGAAAAACACGGCAAGCCAAGTAGGACGAGCGCGTCATGGCGCACTTCGCGGCCCGCGACTGGGACGCACATGGCGGACACTAATCGCCGACGACTTCTCCAGTGACGATCGCCGTCGGGTCGTGAAGGCCGGGAGTCCGGCATCGGTCGGGAAGCCCAGTCGCAGACATGCGAGCGATCGCCGACCTCGGTATCACGGAAATGACGTCGGACGGTCATTGCGACCCGCGGCGAGCGCCTCGTCCTCAGTCGTGTCGGCGTTTTGGGCCGCGATCCAGGGCCTGAGCGTTCCAGACGATGTACTCAACATCGCCGAGATCGACGCCAACGAGCGGATCGTGGCCGCCGTCACGTTCGACCTCGATGACATCGACGCCGCCTTCGAGGAACTCGACGCCCGCTACCTCGCCGGCGAGGCGGCCGCCCACGCGCGCACTTGGTCGGTCATCGCGGGGGCCTACGCCGCGCTTAACCGGCACGAACTCCCCGCGACAACGCCGGAATGGGTAAACATCGACCACCGCCGCGTCGCGACGATCGCGGCCGGTGATGCTGACCGCATACATCCGTGCCGGGTGGGACCTCGCCCCGACAGCAGCATCCACATCGAGGCCGTGCATCGGCTGAGCAACCTCGGAGCGGTCTTTCACCTGGGCGGGGCATGGGACCTCGCAAGAGGGCTTGGAAGCCGAGTGGCGGGGATCAACATTCTGACGGTCGAAGGCGACCTGATCAGCCGCTGCGAAATATTCGACGAGGCTGAAATCGACGCCGCGCTCGCGCGCTTTGACGAGCTCAGCCGACCGGCACCACGTCTGGAAAACGCGGCAAGTCAAGTCGACCGAGCGCTTCTTCGCGTACATCGGGGCCCGCGACTGGGACGCCATGGCGGCAGCTAATGGCCGAAGACGTTTCCGTCGACGATCGTCGTCGAGTGGTAAACGCCGGGATCCGGCACGGTCGAGATGCCGCGATCGCAAGCATCGCAGGCAACCGCCGAACATCGGGATCACGAACGAGAGTCAGACCGTCATTGCGACCCGCGGGAGAACGCCTGGTCCTCAGTCGTGTCCGCGTCTCGGGCCGAGATCAACGGCCCGAGGCGTTCCACACCGAGGTGCTGAACATCGTCGAGATCGACGCCGACGGGCGAATCGCGGCGCGTCGTCTGCGTTCGACCCCGACGACATCGACGCGGCCTTCGCGGAACTCGATGCCCGGTACCTCGCCGGCGAAGCGGCCGCACACGCGCACACGTGGTCGGTCATCGCGCGGGCCTGCGCCGCGTTCAACCGGCACGAACTCCCGCACGACGGCGGACTGGGTGCACATCGACCACCGGCGGCTGCGCAACGATCGAGGCGAGCGATGTGTCCGCATCCATGCGCGATGTGTGGGACCTCACGCCGGACATCAGCATCCACATCGAGGCTGTGCATCGGCTGAGTAATCTCGGAGCGGTCGTCACCCAGGCGGTGAAAGGGACCTCGCAAGAAGGCTTCGACGCAGAGTGGCGGATGATCCACCTTATCACTGTCGAAGGCGACCTGATCAGCCGCAGCGAGATCTTCGACGAGGCAGACATCGACGCGGCACTCGCGCGGTTTGAAGAACTGCACCCGCAGGGGCGGCGACTGGAAAACACGGCAAGCCAAGTGGGCGAGCGCTTCCTGGCGCTATTTCGCGGCCCGCGACTGGGACGCGCATGGCGGAGATCCTGGCCGACGACTTTTCCAGTGACGATCGCCGTCGGGTGGTGGGCGCGGGAGTCCGACATGGTAGAGACGCCGAGATCGCGAACATGCGGGCGATCGCCGACTTGGGCTCACGAACATGACATCGACGGCCATGGCGACCCGCGGGCGGGCGCCTCGTCCTCTAGCCGCGTCCATTCCGCGAACCGCGATCAGCGGCACGAGCGAGTTCGACGTCGAAGTGCTCAGCATCGTCGAGATCAACGCTGACGAGCGGATCGTGGCGCATGGTCACGTTCGACCTCGACGAAATCGATGCTGCCTTCGAGGAGCTCGATGCGCGCTACCTCGCCAGCGAAGCGGCCGCTCACGCGCAAATGTGGTCGGTTATCGCCGGGGGTTTACGCCGCACTCAATAGGCACGAGTTACCCGGCGCGACACCGGATTGGGTCTGCATAGACCATCGGCTACGCGTTTCCGATCGACGGCGGTTGAACAGGCGGCATAGATCCGTGGCGCATGGGATCTCACTCCGGACCTCAGCAACTACATCGAGACAGTGCATCGGCTGAGCAACTTCGGAGCGGTCCTTACCCACGCAGCGTATGGAAGGTCGCAAGAGGGCTTCGACGCCGAATGGCGAATGGTCGGGCTTCTGACGGCCGAAGGCGACCGGATCGACCGGTGGGAGATGTTCGACGAGGCAGACATCGACGCCGCTCTCGCGAGATTCGAGGAATTGCACCCCCGGTCGCGGCGACTAGAAAACGCGGCAGGCCGATATTCGAGCGATACTTCGCGTGCTTCTCGGCCCGGGACTGGGCCGCCATGGCGGAGCTACTGGCCGACGACATTGTCGTGGACGATCGCCGTCGTGTCGTGAACGCAGGGATTCGACGTGGCCGAGATGTGTACATCGCGGACAACCAAGCAGCCGTCGAGGTCGGCGCAGAGACCATATCTTCGAGCGTCATTGCGACCCGCGGGGAGCACCTTGCCCTCGCCCACGTCCGTTCCGTCAACCGCGGCATGTCCGGCCAGGTCGGCGCCGAGATGCTCGGCATCGTCGAGATCGACGCCGACGACCGGATCGTCGCGGGCGAGATATTCGACCTTGACGACATTGATGCTGCTTTCGAGGAGATTGATGCTCGCTACCTCGCCGGCGAAGCGGCCGCTAACGCACATACATGGTCGGTCAACTCAGCGCTCTTCGCCAGATTCAACGGGCACGAACTTCCGCAACGACGCCGGATTGGGTCTACATCGATCACCGTCCGCTCGTAACGATCGAGGCGCTCGATCTGCTGGCAATCCATGCCATCTGGGAGCAAACGCCGGACATCAGTATCTACATGGAAGCCGTGCACCGGCTGACTGACCTCGGAGCGGTTGTCACCACCGCGGCGTATGGGACCTCGCAAGAGGGCTTCGACGCCGAGTGGCGGATGATCGATCTCTTCACGGTTGAAGGTGACCTGATCAACCGCTGCGAAATCTTTAACGAGGCAGACCTCGACGCCGCCCTCGCCCGCTTTGAGGATGTCTGCACCTGCAGGTGCGGGTCGAGGCTGGAATGACATTGGGCTTGCGAGTGCCACGGGCGGGGCTCGAAACCGCGATCAACCGATTCGCGGAACGCATTTCCCGGGCGGTACATGCGGGATTGACGCTGTGGGTACCGACCCTCGGAGCGGGCTAGGGCTGCAGGCGCTCGACCTGAGCGCCGGTGACCCGGATTCGGTTATGCAACCGGTTCTCCCGTCCCTGCCAAAATTCGACCGACTCCGGAGCAAGCAGATAGCCGCCCCAGCCCGCTGGCACCGGAACCTGCTCCCGGTCGGCAAAGCGCGCGGTCACCTCCGCCAGCTGGTCGAGCAACGCCGCGCGGGACGCGATCGGACGGGACTGGTGCGATGCCCACGCGCCCAGTTGAGAGCCGCGCGGCCGCTCGGACCAGTAGTCCTCGGTGACCTCCGGAGTGACCTTGCTCACCGGACCGCGGACGTGGACCTGGCGGCCCAGCTGGTACCAGGGAAATGTCACCGAGGCATACGGCGTCGCCGCGAGGTCGGCGCCTTTGGCCGAGTCATAGTTGGTGAAAAACGTGATTCCGGACTCGTCCACGCTCTTGCACAACACCGATCGGCTCGTCGGCCGGCCGTCGGCGACGGTGGCCAGCACCATGGCGTTGGGCTCGGCGACGCCGGACCGCTCGGCGTCGTCGATCCATTTGCGCAACAAGGCAACCCAACCGTCGTCGAGCCAGTCCGCGTCGAGGTCGGGACTGCCGTCTTTTTCCGCCGATCCGTATTCCACGCGCATCCTCTGCAGGTGTTCCTTGTCTGGTCCTGCCATCGCGCCAACGCTACCGGGGCTTGCTACCGGCCGGTAGCGTCGGCGCGAAGGTGGGGTGCGAGAATTTTCCTATGACTGTGGTCCCCGAAGACTTTGTCCCCGGCCTCGAAGGCGTGGTCGCCTTCACCACCGAGATCGCCGAACCGGATAAAGACGGCGGCGCGTTGCGCTACCGCGGCGTCGACATACAAGACCTGGTGAATCAGCAGGTCACATTCGGTGAGGTGTGGGCGCTGCTGGTCGACGGCAAGTTCGGCCACGGCCTGCCGCCCGCCGAGCCGTTTCCGCTGCCCATCCACACCGGCGACGTGCGCGTCGACGTGCAGGCGGGCCTGGCGATGCTGGCCCCGATCTGGGGATACCGGCCCCTACTCGATACCGACGACGCCACCGCCCGCGACCAGCTGGCCCGCGCATCGGTGATGGCACTGTCCTACGTCGCGCAGTCCGCACGCGGCATCTACCAGCCCGCGGTACCGCAGCGGATCATCGACGAATGCTCAACTGTCACAGCCCGTTTCATGACGCGCTGGCAGGGCGAGCCCGACCCGCGGCACGTCGAGGCGATTGACGCCTACTGGGTCTCGGCCGCCGAGCACGGCATGAACGCCTCGACTTTCACCGCGCGGGTGATCGCCTCGACAGGAGCCGACGTGGCGGCGGCCTTGTCCGGGGCGATCGGGGCCATGAGCGGGCCGCTGCACGGCGGAGCGCCGGCGCGGGTCCTGCCGATGATCGAAGAGGTCGAGCGCACCGGCGACGCCCGTGGCCTGGTCAAAAAGATCCTGGACAGCGGCGACAAGCTGATGGGCTTCGGGCACCGGGTCTACCGCGCCGAGGACCCGCGGGCGCGGGTGCTGCGCGCGACCGCCGAGCGGCTGGGTGCGCCGCGCCACGAGGTTGCGGTCGCGCTGGAGCAGGCCGCCCTGACCGAGTTGCGCGAGCGCCGTCCGGACCGCGCCATCGAGACCAACGTCGAGTTCTGGGCGGCGGTGATCCTGGACTTCGCGCAGGTACCGGCCAACATGATGCCGGCGATGTTCACCTGTGGGCGCACCGCGGGCTGGTGCGCGCACATCCTCGAGCAGAAACGGCTCGGCAAGCTGGTTCGCCCGTCGGCCATCTATGTGGGGCCGGCCCCGCGCAGCCCGGAATCCGTCGAAGGTTGGGACCGCAGCCTGACCCACGCCTGAGGCAGGCCTGGTTGTCGGTCCCCGGCGATTAAATGAATGTCGCCGCGATGAGTTTTCGTCGCGGGCGAAGTCATTACTCGCGAGCCTGCCCGTCCCGGGCCGGCCTGGGAGACCGACAGCAAGGAGAACACAATGGCGCTCAACATCGAACCCGCCCTGTCCCCGCACCTGGTGGTCGACGACGCCGCCGCCGCGATTGACTTCTACGTCAAGGCATTTGGCGCCGAGGAGCTGGGTCGGGTGCCCCGTCCCGACGGCAAATTGGTCCACGCCGCGGTGCGCATCAACGGGTTTTTGGTCATGCTCAACGACGACTTCCCGGAGATGTGTGGCGGCAAGTCGATGACGCCGACGTCATTGGGCGGCACCCCGGTGACGATTCATCTGACCGTCACCGACGTCGACGCCAAGTTCCAGCGGGCGCTGGACGCGGGCGCCACCGTGGTGGCCCCGTTGGCGGATCAGTTCTGGGGCGACCGCTACGGCGTGGTCGCCGACCCGTTCGGCCACCACTGGTCGTTGGGGCAGCCCGTCCGCGAGGTCGGCTACGACGAGATCCAGGCCGCGATGGCCGGGCAGGGAACCGCCTAGCCAAGCAGCCGGTCCAGCAGCCGGCGTCGCGGCGGCGGCGCCGGCTCGGCGGCGGCAGCGGCGTCGAGCATGTCGGCGACCTCGGTGAATTTGCGCCGCGGCCGGCCGTCGGTGCTGCCGCGCGCGATCTCGGCGGCGTCGATGGCTCGCCAGCCGCGGGCATCGACGGCGTCGGGCTGCCGGGCCCGCACCAGCTCGGCCAGCGCCTCCGGCTCGGCCACCGGATCGCTCAGCCTGCCGGCGTTGAAGTCCGCTACCAGGGCCTGAACGGTTTGCAAGGAACACGATTTGTTCGTGCCGATGAACCCGCTCGGCCCCCGCTTGATCCAGCCCGCGACATACGCCCCGGACACCGGCGCCCCGGACGCGGGATCGACCACACGACCACCGTCGTTGGGAACCACAGCCGCCGACTCGTCAAACGGCAGGTCGCGAATCGGCTTGCCGCGGTAGCCAATTGACGTCAGCACCAGGCCCGCGTCCAGTTGGCGCAGCTCGTCGGTGCCGGTGACAGCGAACTCCACGCCGGTGGCGCGTTGATCGCCCAGAACACGATTCGGGGTGAGCTGATAGGCCAGCCGGATTCGCGGACGCCCAATTTCTTGGACCGGCGTCGAGTCGTCACCGAGTTTGCTCAGGATTTCCAGCTTGTGCTTCGTCAAGCTGTCCGTGACGGTCGCGAGATCGGCCGCCACCCGCTCGTGGTCGGCCGCGCTGAGCACGACATCGGAGGAGCCCGTGAGTCCGATCAGTTCGGGCAGGGTGAATGCCGATTGGGCGGGTCCGCGCCGGGCGGCGACCACCACTTCGCGGAGCGCCGAACCGCGAAACGCCGCCAATGCACGATCGGAGATGTCGGTGCGGGACAGGTCGTCGGGATTCGCCGTGAGCACACGGGCCACATCCAGCGCGACGTTTCCATTGCCGACGATCACCACCCGCTCGTGGCTGAGATCGACTGGCAGATCGGCAAAGTCGGGATGCCCATTGATCCACGCGACCAATTCGGTGGCGGTTCCGGTGCCCGGCAGGTCCATGCCGTCGATCTCCAGGCGACGGTCGTCGGGGGCACCGACGGCGTACAACACCGCGTGATGGTGGGCCAGCAGATCGGCGTGACTCAGGTGCTTGCCGACGTCGACGTTGAGGTAGAACCGGAAGCGGCGATGACCGGCAACTCGGTCGAACAACCGGGTGACCCGTTTGGTGTTCTGGTGATCGGGCGCCACCCCCGCGCGCACCAGCCCGTAGGGGGTGGGCAGCTTCTCAAAGACGTTGACCCGCACGCCATGCTGGGTGAGCAGTTCGTCGGCGGCATACATCGCCGCCGGCCCGGACCCCACGATGGCCACGGTCAGCGGCCGGCGGCGGGCCCGTACCTGGGCGGCCGGAATCACCGGGGCCAGCTTCGACGTCGGCGGCAACTTCTCACCCTCGGGCGGCCCCGGGTAGAAGGAGGCGTTGATCTCGACGAACGGCAGCTGCTTGGCATCCAGCCGGGTGTCCGGCGCGATCGCGCCGACGGGGCAGGCGCTCACGCACGCGCCACAGTCCACGCAGGCTACCGGATCGATGTAGAGCATCTCCGAGGTGGCGAAGCCGGGCTCATCGGGCGTGGGGTGAATGCAATTCACCGGGCATGCGAAAACGCAGGACCCGTCGTTGCAGCATGACTGGGTAATAACGTGCGGCATAAACGATTACCGTGCGGTCCTATGCGGCCGACGCCGCGGCCAGGTGCTGGCGCTGCGGCTCGCCGCGGTAGCGCGACGGCTTGCCGTCGATCTTGCAGAGCCGCCACATCAGCCGCGCGGAGCGCGTCTCCATCAGGCCGGTGTCGTGGGCCAACATCCGAACATCGGCGAACATGTCGCTCAACCACTTCCGCGATTCCGGCGAACGGAAGAATAGCTCCTTCTTGACGTCACGCGGAATGTCGAACTCCTGCCAGAAAGCCTTGGGCGGGACCACGATTGCCCGGCACAAGGTCTTCATCGTCAGCGGCAGGTACAGCGCCGTCCAGAACCGTTGCCGCTTGGTCAAGTGCGGCAACCGCCTGCGCAGGAACTCGTGGGCAAAGGAAATGTGGCGCGCTTCCTCGGCCACGTGGATGGCCATCACCCGCTCCATGATCGGGTGCAGCGACTTGCCTTCGCGCAGCACGTTTTTCTGCGTGTGGTCGATCGGCTCCTCGCCGGCGAGCACGCCGATGAAGAACGCCAGCGGCAAGGGCCCGGCCACCAGCGGAACCAGCGGCGAAAGCCAGCGCAGCAGCCTGGGCATGCCGGGGACGTCGGCGCCGACGCGGTTGACCATCTCCTGGAACATCAGGGTGTGGTTGCACTCTTCAACCGATTCGTGCAGGCAGTAGCGGTATTCCGGTGACCCGTTCGGCACCCAGAACGTGTAGTTCATCAGGCCGCGGATCAGGATCGATTCGAAGTGCAGCCCGACCTTGGCGACGTTGGCCTGGCGCCACATGCCGATCTTGATCTTGCGTTCGTCGGACTGCGCCAGGTACCAGGGGTGGCGTCCCAACGGGTCGGTCGTCGGCAGGATCCACCGTGGATCGTTCTCCGTGACGGCGAATTCGGCTGAGTCCCAATCGATGTCGGTGTACGGGTTGAAGTTTCGCCGCACCGACCCCTCGGACAGCGTGGCAAGCGTGTTGACGTAGTCGGTGTCGTCGCGCACTTCCATATTGCGGCGCCAACGCCGAACCATGCGTGTCCTGGCCATATCCAAGCCTCCCCAGCGAGGTTTACAGTTGGACGTGCTGTGTCCAGACAGTACCGCAGGTACCGGATATCTTCTAGACCCCTGCGGGTCCTGTGGCCTGACCAGTGGTCAGGGTTTCTGTGTGCCCTGCCTCACAGCGCACGAAACGCCGCGACCGGCGCGACCAGGCGTTTTGCCCGGGCCCGGGGCGTCGGCAATCGGACCGCCGCGTCGCCGGTCACGTCCGCTCACTACCCTGATGGGCATGGCTGACCAGCTCGAGGTTCCCGCTGACATCAAACCCCGCGACGGCCGCTTCGGATGCGGCCCTTCCAAGGTCCGGCCCGAACAGTTGCAGGCGCTGACGACCACCGCGGCCCCGCTGTTCGGCACATCGCACCGGCAGGCGCCCGTCAAGAATCTCGTGGGCCGGGTCCGGTCGGGGGTGGCCGAGCTGTTCTCCGTGCCAGACGGTTATGAGGTCATCGTCGGCAATGGCGGCGCGACGGCGTTCTGGGACGCCGCGGCGTTCGGGTTGATCGACAAGCGCTCGCTGCACCTGGCGTTCGGCGAGTTCAGCTCGAAGTTCGCCTCGGCGGTCGCCAACAACCCCTTCATCGGCGATCCCATCGTCATCAAAGCGGATGCCGGCAGCGCACCCGAGCCGCAGAGCGATCCGTCGGTCGATGCGATCGCCTGGGCGCACAACGAGACTTCGACCGGTGTGGCGGTGCCCATCCGCCGTCCCGCCGACTCCGGCGACGCCTTGATCGTCATCGACGCCACCTCCGGCGCCGGCGGCCTGCCCGTCGAGATCACCGAGACCGATGCGTACTACTTCTCGCCGCAGAAGAACTTCGCCAGCGATGGCGGTCTGTGGCTGGCCATCATGAGCCCGGCGGCGCTGGCGCGGGTCGAGTCCATCGCCGCGTCCGGCCGCTGGGTTCCCGACTTCCTGTCGCTGCCGATCGCGGTGGACAACAGCCTGAAAAACCAGACGTACAACACCCCGGCGATCGGCACCCTGGCGCTGATGGCCGAGCAGATCGACTGGATGCTGGGCAACGGCGGGCTGGAGTGGGCCGTCAAACGCACGGCCGACTCGTCGCAGCGGCTGTACTCCTGGGCGCAGGAGCGGTCGTACACCACGCCGTTCGTCGCCGACCCCGGCCTGCGGTCCCAGGTGGTCGGCACCATCGATTTCGTCGACGACGTCGACGCCGCGGCCGTCGCGAAGGTTTTGCGGGCGAACGGCATCGTCGACGTCGAGCCGTACCGCAAACTCGGCCGCAACCAGTTGCGGGTCGGGATGTTCCCGGCGGTCGACCCCGACGACGTCAGCGCCCTGACGCAATGCGTCGACTGGGTGGTCGAGCGCCTGTAACTCCCTCGCAATCAGCGCGCAACCGCCCAGCGTGTCAGCACGGGTTATGGGCGTTAGCTGCACTAAAGTGCGCACGAGACGGGTCCGTCGACCTGCACGGAGCCTGCGAGGAGAAGCCATGCGGGAACTCAAAATGGTTGGGGTCGATTCCGACGGCAAACACATCATCTGTGAGGCCGGCGATCCTGCCGAACCGTTCAAGCTCGCAGTCGATGATCACCTGCAGGCCGCCGTGCGCGGCGACACCACACCGCCGGAGCAACCGCAGCTCGACATCCAGGTCACCAACATGTTGAGCCCCAAGGAGATTCAGGCCAAGATCCGGGCCGGCGCGTCCGTCGAACAGGTGGCCGCGGCGTCGGGCTCCGACATCTCGCGGGTCCGCCGGTTCGCGCACCCGGTGCTGTTGGAACGTGCGCGCGCCGCGGAGCTGGCAACGGCCGCGCATCCGGTGCTCGCCGATGGCCCCGCGGTGCTCACCCTGCTGGAAACCGTGAGCACCGCCCTGGTGACGCGCGGTCTGGAACCCGACAGGCTCAGCTGGGACGCCTGGCGCAACGAAGACAGCCGCTGGACCGTGCAGCTTGCGTGGAAGGCCGGCCGGTCCGACAACATCGCGCACTTCTGCTTTGCCCCCGGCGCGCACGGCGGAACGGTCACGGCTATCGACGATGCGGCCAAGGAGCTGATCGACCCGAACTTCGACCGTCCACGGCGGCCGCTCGCGCGGGTGGCCCACGTCGACTTCGAGGAGCCGGTGAAGCCCGCCGCCGCCGCTCCGCAAGAGCAGCCCGCTCCGCAAGAGCAGCCGGTGCACACCCGACGGGGTAAGCCCGTCATCCCGGCCTGGGAGGACGTGTTGCTCGGGGTGCGCTCGGGCGGACAGCGCTAGCCGCTACCCCGCCACCGTCAGCGCGAGCAGCGTCAGCCACGCCCCCGCGACACCGATTCCCGCGCCCAGCAGGAACCAGCGCAGCACCAGCTTGTGCCGCCAACCCCACAGCGTCGGCGCCAGCCCGCCGGCCGCGACGGCGTTGAGCCCGACCGCCAGGAGCGGATGCACCCTGATCAGTCCCAGACTGAGCACCACAATGGCGGCCCCGGTCACTGCGGCGACGAACCCGGCGACCGTCAAACCCGTTGCCCAGGGCACGGAATCGTCGGTCACGAGTTTCTCCTATGTCAAGCCGCTGCCGGTTGGCAAGGCTGGAGTCGGTGTTTTTCGTCGGTGTGCAGGTGATGGAAGACGACACGGGCCAGGCGGCGTTTGAGGCAGCGCAGTGCCTCGGTGGTGGAATCGCCAGCATCGATGCGTTTGCGGTAGTGGGCCTGGCCGAGACTGTCGAGGCGGATTTGTGTGACAGCGATGCGGTGCAGGGCGGCGTTGAGTTGGCGGTTGCCTGAACGGGTCATGCGGACCCGCCCGGCGGTGTTGCCCGACCACACCGGGATGGGAGCCACGCCGGTATGGCGGGCAAAGGCCGCCTCGGTTTTGAATCGGTTGACTCCGGCGGTCTCGCCGACGAGTTTGGCCGCGGTCAACTCCCCGCAGCCAGGAACAGCCAGCAGCCTCGGCGCCACCCGACGGACACGATCACCGATGCGCTTGGTCAACGCGTCGATCGTTTCGGTAAGCCTGGTGATGTCGGCCAACTCGTCGCAGGCCAGCTCTGCGACCAGACCACGCTGGGAGGCCAGCCACTGACACAACAGATTGCGATGCTTGGCCACGTCCAGCGAGCGTGGCTTGGGTGCGTGTGCGGGATCGAGTTCATGAACCCGCCACAACAGCCTATTAATCGTCGACGTGCGTTGCGCCACAAGATGTTCACGGCGATCAACCAGAAGCTTGAGCTCTCGCGAAACTTCGTCGTGCGACGCGATGGGAAGGTCCGGTTCACGCAGGAATGCCCGCGCCACCGCCAACGCATCGATGGGATCAGACTTACCCCGAGTCCGTGCCGATGCCCGGGTCTGGGCCATCAACTTCGACGGGACCCGCACCACCTTTTGGCCGGCCGTCAACAAGTCACGCTCCAGACGCGCCGACAGATGCCGACAATCCTCGATCGCCCACACCACATCGCCCAAGTGCTCGCGTGCCCACCGCAACGCTTGATGATGCCCCGAAGTAGTCGCCGGCACGACCTTCTCAGCCAGCTTCTTGCCGACCTCGTCAACGGCCACAAACGTGTGCGTGCGCTTGTGCACATCGGCTCCAACAACAACCATGAAGGTTGCCTCCTTCACTGTGAGGTGACAGTTGGGCCGGTCGGCGGACACATCTCAGTGGGGGCGATGCCACGCTCCTATCAAGTCACGCCGGCCGGTCCTTCACACCTGATGCCGACAAAACGCATGAACGCCAACCCCGAGGGCGGCACCGAGCCTACGAGCCAGACACCAGATGCTCAGGATCCAACCACCGCAACATGCGGCAACCTCACCCTGACACTGAGCCGAGCCTAACCCGTTCGTAGAACGCCAAAGCGGCCGCAGTGGCGACGTTGAGGGAGTCGGTGCCGCGCGACATCGGGATGCGCACCCGCACATCGCTCAAGCGCAGGGTGGCCGGCGTGAGCCCCGGTCCCTCGGCGCCCACCACCACCGCGATACGTTCGTCGCGCGCGGCCGCCATGGCCTCCGGCAGGGGGCAGGCCTTGCTGTGCGGGGTCATCGCCAGCAGCCGAAATCCGTTCTCTTTCAGCACTGCCAGCTCGGCGGGCCAGTCCGTCGCTCGCGCGTACGGGACCAGCAAGGCGTGGCCCATGGAGACCCGGACCGCGCGCCGGTATAGCGGGTCGGCGCAGCCGCTGCCGAACACCACCGCGTCGACGCCCAATCCGGCCGCGTTGCGAAAGATCGAGCCGAGATTCTCGTGATCGTTGACGCCCTCCAGCACCGCGACGGTCCGGGCGCGCTCGACCAGCTCGGCCACGCTGGGTTCCGGCACCCTGCGGGCGGCCGCCAGCACGCCACGATTGAGGTGAAAGCCCACCACTTGCGCCATGACGTCGGCGGAGGTCCGGAAGAACGGCACGGCACTACCCGCCAGGTCGCCTGCGAGCTCGGCGAGCCGGCGCTCGGTCCCCAGCAGGGCGTGCGGGGTGAACCGGGAGGCGAGCATGCGCTGGACGACCAGCACGCCTTCGGCGATCACCAGGCCTTTGCCGGACGGCAGATCGGGACGACGATCGACACTGTTCAGATCGCGGAAATCGTCGAGCCGCGGGTCCTCGGGATCGTCAACGTCCTGGACGTTCAGGCCATCGGTTCCGTCGGTCACGGGCTTTCGTCGACCAAGGCCAACATCAGGTCAGCCGCGTTGCGCAGGGTGTCACGTTGCTCGTTGTCCAGCGTCGCCAGCCGCTTGGCCAGCCACTCCTGGCGGGCGCGCCGAGTCGCTTTGACCAACTCGGCGCCGGAGTGGGAAACGGAAACCAGCACCTGCCGGCCGTCGATGGGATGCGGGGCGCGGTCCACCAGGCCCATGTCGGCCAGCGAAGCGATGACACGCGTCATCGACGGCGGCCGGACCCGCTCGCGAATCGCCAGCGCGCCGGGCGTCATCGGGCCCTCGTTGGCCAGCATCGCCAGCGCCGACAGCTGGGACAACGACACCGGCGACGACGGGTTCCGGAACCGCAGTTGGCGGGCCAGCCGCATGACCGCCAGCGAAAGGTCGCTGGCCAGCCGCGCATCGCTGTCGGGCATGGCGCGAGGTTACACGCAACCTCAAGAAATCGGGACACGAACCGGTGAACGACTGGCTTTGATCCGGACCGCCGCGCGGGCCGAATATCGCCGAACCGCTTGCGTGGGCGCATAACCCGCGCTGCCCTGGCCTTTTCGGCACCCGGCCGCGCACGTGGGCGGTACGGCGGCCCGCGCCGGCGGGGGCTATGTTAATCGGGATGTCTGTCGAACCCGACCAGAACCGCGAGGCACCGCCGCTGCCGGCCGCGCTGCTCAACGCGTGGCCGTTCATTGCCCTTGGTGCGCTCGGCTGGCTGGTCGCGGCCGCCGCCGCATTTTTCGTCCCGGCCCTGCAGAGTTGGCGTCCGGTGACGCTGGCCGGGCTCGGAGTGGGATTGCTCGGGACGGGCATCTTCGTGTTACAACTCGCGGCGGCCCGCCGCGGCGCACGCGGCGCGCAAGCCGGACTCGAAAACTATCTCGACCACGGCTAGTTTTCGGACCTATCACAGACCCGGGAGGAGCGATGGTAGCCCCGCTACTGCAAGCGCAAATCGATATCGACGCACCGGTTTCCACGGTCTGGGGGTTGATATCCGATCTTCGGCGGATGCCGGAGTGGAGCCCGCAATGTCGTTGGATGAAGACCTTTGGTCCGCTGCGCCAGGGCATGCGCACCGTCAACATCAATCGCCGTAACCGAATGTTCTGGCCCACCACTTGCACGGTCGTCGAGGTCATCCCCGAGGCCAAGCTTGCGTTCCGAGTCGACGCCAACCACACGATCTGGAGCTACGAGCTCCAACCCACCGGCGACGGCACCCGGGTGATTGAAAGCCGTCACGCCGAGAACGGCGTCACCGCATTCTCGAACCTGTCGGTGAATACGCTGTTCGGCGGGACCACCAACTTCGAACGCGAATTGCTCGAGGGAATGAACACCTCGTTGGCCAGGATCAAGGCCGTCGCCGAAAAGGGTTAGTCCGCCTCGGGCTGGGGCTCCGGCGCTTCGGGCTGGGGCTCCGGCGCTTCGGGCTGGGGCTCCGGCGCCTCGGGCGCTGACGCCAACAGCTCCGGCTCGACCTCCGGGCCGCTGTCCGGCTGGGCGTCCTGAGGGTGGGATTCGGGTGGCTCGGTCGGCGACTCCGCAGACTCCTGCGGCGCCTCGGATGCCTCCGGCGCCTCGGATACCTCTGCCGGCTCGGGCGGCGCCTCCACGACGTCGAGCACGCCATCGTCATATGGCTCGTACATGGGCGAACCGGTACCCGCCGGAGCCGGGGTATCCGAATGCGCGCCGCAACCGTATTGCTTGTCGACGATCTGCCCGTCGGCCGACAGTTCGTTGCCGCACACGCCGAACATCGCGCCGAGCGATCCCGCCAGCGGCAGGAAGAAACCACAGTCGCGGCACACCCGTTTGGTGGAGCGCGCCATCGGCGAGTCGGGACCGTGATCCCCGGTGTGCCATCGTTCGGCCGCCTCCGCGCGGCCCCAGGCGCTCATCACCCAGCGCCGGCCCAGCCCGATTTCGGCGGCGGTCTCGTCGACCTGTGGGTCACCGCTGGCGGCGTAGCCGGGGGCCAACCGCGGGTCGTCGGCCACGGGCGCCAGCAGGTCCCCCGGGCTCAGGTCCCCCTGCCGCACCCGCTGCTCCCAGGGAAGCCACTGCGGCGCCAGCAACGCCGTCGGTCCCGGGATCAGCACCACTTCGCTGACGGTGGCGTGGTCCGCACCGGGGTGCGCGGCGACGACGACGGCCCATTGCCAGCCCTGATAACCCGGCAAATGTGCCAGGAACCGGTGGGTGGCGGCGGCCGGATCCTCGTAGCTGACGCCCAGGTAATCGCCGACCGCCTCGGCACCGCTGAACTCCACGACGGCGGCCCTGGCCTGGTCTACTGCGCCCGTGAGCACGGCCGCCAACCCCTCGGGCCACTCGGCCACGGTCGCCACGGCGGATTCCTCGATCGGCCCGGTCACGCTGTCCCCTTCCTGCATTGCGTTTCCAATACTAGGTTGGCGAGCCACACCCCGTTACCTGCAGACGCATGTCATCGGCATAGGGGAGAATCGGAACGTGTCTGGACGGCGGCGTGACGATCCGGGCCGCGTGGCCTCCACCCCGGGTCGCCGGCCCCGCAATAGAGCTACCAATCAACATCCGGGCATGGCCAATTACCCCGCCGATGATGCCGACTACCGCCGGTCGCGCCGGCCACCGCCGATGCCGAGCGCCAATCGCTACCTGCCGCCCATCGGCCACCAGTCGGAGCCGGATCGAAACGACAGCGCACCCCCACGTGGTACCGCCGCCGGCGAACGGATCACCGTCACCCGCGCCGCCGCGCAGCGAAGCCGCGAGATGGGTTCGCGGATGTACTGGATGGTGCAACGCGCCGCCACCGCCGACGGTGCCGACAAGTCCGGTCTGACCGCGCTGACGTGGCCGGTGGTGGCCAACTTCGCGGTGGACGCCGCGATGGCCGTGGCGCTGGCCAACACGTTGTTCTTTGCCGCGGCAACCGGAGAAAGCAAGGGCCGGGTCGCGTTGTACCTGCTGATCACAATCGCGCCGTTCGCGGTGGTCGCGCCGCTCATCGGTCCCGCGCTGGACCGTTTGCAGCACGGCCGGCGCGTCGCCCTCGCCGGGTCGTTCGTTCTGCGGACGGCATTGGCGCTGGTGCTGATCATGAATTACGACGGCGCCACCGGAAGCTACCCGTCGTGGGTGCTCTATCCCTGCGCGCTGGCCATGATGGTGTTTTCCAAGTCGTTCAGCGTGCTGCGCAGCGCCGTCACCCCGCGGGTCATGCCGCCGAGCATCGACCTGGTGCGGGTGAACTCCCGGCTGACGGTGTTCGGTCTGCTGGGCGGCACCATCGCCGGCGGGGCCGTCGCGGCCGGCGTCGAGTTCGCTTGCACCCACCTGTTCAAGTTGCCCGGCGCGTTGTTCGTCGTCATCGCGGTCACGATCGTCGGCGCCGCGCTGTCAATGCGCATCCCGCGCTGGGTGGAGGTGACGGCGGGCGAGGTGCCGGCCACCTTGAGCTACCGCCAGAACAGCGAACCGCTGCGGCGGAAGTGGCCCGAAGAAGTCAAGAAGGTCGGCGGAACGCTTCGACAACCGCTGGGCCGCAACATCATTACCTCGTTGTGGGGCAACTGCACCATCAAGGTCATGGTCGGCTTCCTGTTCTTGTACCCGGCGTTTGTCGCCAAGGCGCACCAAGCCAACGGCTGGGTTCAGCTGGGCATGCTCGGGATGATCGGCGCGGCGGCCGGCATCGGCAACTTCGCCGGCAACTTCGCCAGCGCACGCCTGCAGCTGGGCCGGCCGGCCGTGCTGGTGGTGCGCTGCACGCTGGCGGTCTCGGCGGTCGCGTTGGCGGCGTCGGTGGCCGGCACCCTGGTGGCGGCCGTGATTGCCACCCTGGTCACGTCGGGCTCCAGCGCCATCGCGAAGGCCTCGCTGGACGCCTCGCTGCAGAACGATCTGCCCGAGGAATCGCGGGCGTCGGGATTCGGGCGCTCGGAGTCGACGCTGCAGCTGGCCTGGGTGCTGGGTGGCGCCGTGGGCGTCTTGGTCTACACCGAACTGTGGGTCGGCTTCACCGCGGTCACGGCGATACTCATCCTCGGGTTGGCGCAGACGCTCGTCAGCTTTGAAGGGAATTCGCTGATCCCCGGCCTCGGAGGTAACAGGCCCGTCATGGTCGAGCAGGAGAGCGTGCGCCGCGGCAGCCCGGCGGTGGTGCCAGAGTGAAACGCGGTGTGGCCGTGCTGCTCGCCGGCCTGATGACTCTGTTGTGCGTGGCCGTCGGGTTCGGCACCTGGCTGCTGGTGCGCCCGTCCGGTCCGCAGCGACCCGAGATCAGCGCGTATTCGTACGGCCACCTCGCGAGGGTGGGGCCGTACCTGTACTGCAGCGTCCTCAACCTCGACGACTGTGACACGCCCCAAGCCCAGGGCGAGCTGAAGGTCAGCGAACGCTATCCGGTGCAGCTCTCGGTGCCCGACCCGATTTACCGCGCGCCGTGGCGGCTGCTGCAGGTGTATGAGGACCCAACCAACACCACCAGCACCATCTTTCGGCCGAACACCCGGTTCGCGGTCACCATCCCCCCGGTCGACCCGCACCGCGGGCGCCTGGTCGGGATAGTCGTGCAGTTGCTGACGCTCGTGGTGGACCCCGCCGGCGAACTGCGCGATGTCCCGCACGCGGAATGGTCAGTGCGCCTAACGTATTGAGCGCCCAGCCCGACGCTCGGGCACATCGCGGTTAGGCGCCGTGCCCGGCGGGCACCCGCTCCCCTTCGACCGGAGGCCCAGGAGGCGTTCCGTCACCGAAAGGCCTGCCGCCCAACGCCTCTCGGCCATGCGGCGACAGCCAGGCCGTCAGGTCCGGCCCCTTGGGCACGATGCCGGTGGGGTTGATGTCGGCGTGCACGATGTAGTAGTGCCGCTTGATCTGGACGAAGTCGACCGTGTCGCCGAACCCAGGTGTTTGGAACAGGTCGCGCGCATACGCCCACAACACCGGTATCTCGCTCAGTTTGCTTCGGTTGCACTTGAAATGCCCGTGGTAGACCGGGTCGAAGCGGGCCAGCGTGGTGAACAGCCGCACGTCGGCCTCGGTTATGGTGTCGCCCACCAGATATCGCTGTTTGGTCAGGCGGTCGCTCACCCAGTCCAACGCGGCGAACAGCCGGTCATAGGCCGCCTCGTACGCCTGTTGTGAGCCGGCGAAGCCGCACCGATACACGCCGTTGTTGATCTCGGTGTACACCCGCTTGTTCACCTCATCGATCTCGGCGCGCAGCCGCTCGGGGTAAAGCTCCGGTGCGCCGTCGCGGTGGTAGGCGGTCCATTCCGTCGAGAAGTCCAACGTCATCTGTGCGAAATCATTGGTGACGACCGCACCGGACGGGACATCGACGAGCGCGGGGACCGTGATGCCTTTCGGGTAGTCGGGGAAGCGCTTGAAGTAGGCGTCCTGTAGCCGCGGAATCTTCAGCACGGGGTCGACACCCCCCGGATCGAGATCGAACGTCCAACTGCGTTGGTCGTGGGTGGGCCCGCAAAACCCAATGGAGAGAACGCTTTCCAGGCCCAGCAATCGCCGTACGATGATGGCGCGGTTGGCCCACGGACAAGCGCGGGCGACGACGAGCCGATACCTACCGGGCTCCACGGGGTAGCCGTCGCGCCCATCGGCGGTGACGCGGGTGGTGATGTAGTTGGTGTCGCGGGTGAAGTCACCCTTTCCGGCAACGTAGGCGGCCATGGTGACAATTCTGCCTCAGCCCAACGGCTGCGGGGTTGGTGCCAACCGGCGGCGCGGGTCGTACCGGCGAGCTAGGCGTCGAGCTCCCGGGCGACCGCCCGAACCACCTCGGAAACCCGTCGAGCCGTCTTGCGGTCCGGGTAGCGGCCCTTGCGCAACTCGGGCTGCACGGCGCTCTCCAGCAGCGTGATCATGTCCTCGACCATGCCGTGCAATTCGTCGGGGCTGTGCTTGTGCTCGGCGGGCGCGTCGCGGCGCGTCTTGGTGAGGCTGGGAGGCGGCTCAATCAGCTTGAGGCTCAGCGCCTGAGGCCCGCGCCGCCCGGAAGCGATCCCGAACTCCACGCGCTGGCCCGCTTTGAGCTCCTCGACCCCAGCGGGCAACGCCGACGAGCGGACGTACACGTCTTCGCCGTCCTCTTGCGACAGGAAGCCAAACCCCTTGTCGGCGTCGTACCACTTAACCTTGCCGGTCGGCACTGGTCTCACCTGCTTGTCTAACGGATCAATAGAATGGCCAACAGAATAAGCGTCCCGCCTGCGCAGGACGCCGTTTGGTCCCTGATCCTACTCGGATGCTCGCCTGACGAGCACCCCCGTTATTGCCCACTCGGTACGCTGGGCATTACCGGTGGAGGAGATATGCGCCTGATCCTGAACATCATCTGGCTCGTGTTCGGCGGCCTGTGGATGGCCGTCGGATATGTGGTCGCGGCGCTCATCAGCTTCCTGCTGATCATCACCATCCCCTTTGGCTTCGCGTCGCTGCGCATCGCCTCGTACGCCTTGTGGCCGTTCGGCCGCACGATCGTCGACAAGCCGACTGCCGGGACCGGGGCCCTCATCGGAAACATCATCTGGGTGCTGTTGTTCGGGGTCTGGCTGGCGATCGGCCACCTGGTCAGCGCGCTGGCGATGGCGATCACGATCGTCGGCATTCCGCTGGCGCTGGCCAACCTCAAACTGATTCCGGTGTCGTTGATGCCGCTGGGCAAGCAGATCGTTCCGGTCAGTTCGCCGTCCCAATACACAGCGACGGCCGCATGACGCTGACAGCACTGGGTCTGCCGACGGTGCCGGGCCGCACCGACGGCGGCGCGGCGCGCAACGCGCCGACCGCGGGCCCGTTGGTGGACACCTACGGGCGAGTCGCCACCGATCTGCGGGTCTCGCTGACCGACCGCTGCAACCTGCGCTGCAACTACTGCATGCCGGCCGAGGGCCTGGACTGGCTGCCCGGCGAGCAACTGCTGCGTCCCGATGAGCTGGCACGGCTGATGCACATCGCCGTCACCCGGTTGGGTGTCACCAGCGTGCGGTTCACCGGCGGCGAGCCCCTGTTGGCGCGCCACCTCGAAGAGGTCGTCGCGGCGGCGGCCGGCCTGCGGCCCCGCCCGGAGATCTCGTTGACCACCAACGGCGTCGGACTGGCGCGGCGGGCCGCCGCGCTCGTCCGGGCCGGCCTGAACCGCGTCAACGTCTCCATGGACAGCGTGGATCGCGACCACTTCGCGGCGATAACGCGCCGGGACCGGCTCGGCGACGTGCTCGCCGGACTGGCCGCCGCCCACGACGCAGGCTTGACACCGGTGAAGGTGAACGCCGTGCTCGACCCAGCCACCGGGCGCGAAGACGTCGTCGGGCTGTTGCGGTTCTGCCTCGAGCATGGCTACCAACTCAGGGTCATCGAGCAGATGCCGCTGGATGCCGGGCACCAATGGCGCCGGGGCGCCGCGCTGAGCGCCGACGATGTGCTCGACGCGCTGCGCCCACACTTCCGGCTACGTCCCGACCCGGCCCCGCGCGGATCGGCCCCCGCCGAGCTCTGGCTGGTCGACACGGGCCCGGGCACGCCGAGCGGCAAGTTCGGTGTCATCGCGTCGGTCTCGCACGCTTTCTGTTCGACTTGTGATCGCACGCGCCTGACGGCTGATGGCCAAGTCCGCAGCTGCCTGTTTTCCGCCGAGGAAACCGATCTGCGGACGCTGCTGCGCACCGGTGCGTCCGACGACGCGATCGAGGCCGCGTGGCGCGTCGCGATGTGGGGCAAGCCCGCCGGTCACGGCATCAACGACCCGAACTTCATCCAGCCCGATCGTCCGATGAGCGCGATCGGTGGCTAGCCCCATGGGACAGGCCCCTGTCCAAGCAAACGGAATCCAGGTGACGGTGCACTATTTCGCGGCCGCGCGGGCGGCGGCCGGAGCGGAGTCGGAGACGCTGGTGGTGCGCCCCGGCACGACGGTGGCCGAGCTGGTCGAGCGCCTCGCCGTGCGGGGCTCTCGTCTCGCCGCCGTGCTGAGCAGATGTTCCTACCTGTGCGATGGGGTCGCGGTCCGCGACGAGACCACACCGTTACGCCCGGGCAACACGATCGATGTCTTGCCGCCCTTCGCCGGCGGTTAAAACTGTGAGTTATCTCACGTAACGGAACGATAACGACGAAATCACGCTCCAATATCGGGTGCGATGACCTGCGTGAATGCCGCATGTTCCTCGGGTTTTCGCAGATGGCCGAGAGGGAAACGCCGGGTTTCGCACAAAGTGACGGGACCAACAGAAACCGCTACGTTTCTCCGAAGGCTCGCCAAGACAACCGAATTGACGGACCTCCCCTTCCTATCGCGCCGAGCTCCATCCAGTAGGCAGGGGTCAACCGACCTACGTGGATGGAGACGGGGGACCCACCGGTCCACCGTGATCGGACTGGGGCCGTGAGCGGCCCCTTGGGGTGAAGTCGAAGTCGTTTCACTGTGGAACACGACGACGGCCGGGTGGCCTCTCCAACCCGAACCCGACAGCTGACCTCGCAGGCGCGTGACGAGAGAGGATTTATCACGGCCTATGAGTGGACGTCACCGTAAGCCCAGCACGTCAAACATCAGCGTCGCCAAGATCGCCGTCACCGGGGCGGTCCTCGGTGGCGGCAGCATCGCGCTGGCCGCCCAAGCGGCCGCGGCCACCGATGGCGAATGGGACCAGGTAGCCCGTTGCGAGTCGGGCGGCAACTGGGGAATCAACACCGGCAACGGCTACCACGGCGGCGTGCAATTCAGCGCAAGCACCTGGGCCTCGCATGGTGGTGGCCAGTACGCCCCGTCGGCCGAATTGGCCACGAAGGATCAGCAGATCGCCGTCGCCGAGCGCGTGCTGGCCACTCAGGGCCGCGGCGCGTGGCCCGTGTGCGGTGGTCCGCTCTCGGGGCCGACCCCGCGCGAGCTTCCCGCGCCGGCCAGTCTGGATGCTCCGCTGGATGCGCCCGGGATCAACGGCCAGCCGGCACCGCTGGCTCCCCCGCCCGCAGACGCCCCTCCGCCGCCCGCACCGGTGCAATTGGCCTCCTTTGACCAGCCGGCGCCTCCGGCGGATCTGCCGCCGGCGCCCCCGGCCGACCTGCCCCCGGCACCCCCCGCGGACGCCATGCCGCCGGCACCCCCGGCCGACCTGCCGCCGGCACCCCCCGCGGACGCCATGCCGCCGGCAGCCCCCGGCGGACGCCATGCCGCCGGCACCCCCGCGGACGCCATGCCGCCGGCGCCCCCGGCCGACCTGCCGCCGGCACCCCCGGCGGACGCGCCCGTCGACAACGACTTCCACGGTTTCGTGCCGGCCAACATGCCGCAGGAGGTTTCCTCGGTCGGCTACACGAAGCAGCTGTGGGAAGCTATTCGGGCTCAGGACATCCAGGGCAACGACGCGCTGGACGCGATTGCCCAGCCGTCCCCGGCCACCTGAGGCCAACCCGTCAGACTGCCCGGCACGCCTCGAACGTTCCCGCGTCGGGGCGTGCCGGCATTCCAATCGCTACGGCGTTACGCCGAGCCCACCCATTCTTCGGTTCCGTCGTCGAAGAACTGGTGCTTCCACACCGGTAACCGCGCCTTGATGGTGTCGACCATAAGCGCGCAGGTAGTGAACGCCGCCTGACGATGGTCGGCAGCGACCGCCGCCACCAGCGCCGCCTCCCCGATGCGCAGCACCCCGGTCCGGTGGCTCGCCGCGACGGCGCGCACCCCGCTGGACTGCTCCGCGACATCGGCGACCACCTCGGCCAAGACCTGGTCCGCCGACGGATGCGCGGAGTACTCCAGCCGCACCACCCGCCGCCCGCCGTCATGGTCGCGAATCATGCCGACGAAGCCAACGATGGCGCCGGCCGACTGATGGCCCACCAGCTCCTCGTGTTCGGCCAGGAAGATCGGGTGATCGGTCATGGCCGCGCGGACGACGAGCGTCATCGCTGGTGATCTCCACCGGCGAGCTGATCGAGCGCGTGATCGAGCACCTCGGCAAGCACGCCCAGGCCGTCGCGAACCCCACCGGGCGAACCCGGCAGGTTGACGATCAGGGTCCGTCCCGCCACGCCACACACCCCGCGCGACAACACCGACGTCGGCACCTTCGGCAGGCCCGACCGGCGGATGGCGTCGGCCAGCCCCGGGATCATGTAGTCCAGCACCGCCACCGTCTGGTCGGGCGTGCTGTCGCTGGGCGAGATGCCGGTGCCGCCCGAAGTGATGATGACGTCGACCCCGTCGTCGACCGCCTTGCGCATGGCCTCGCCGACCGGCTCACCGTCGGAAACCACCTCTGGCTCGGCGAACGAAAATCCCCGCTGTCCAAGCCATTCGGCGATGATCGGCCCGCACCGATCGTCGTACACTCCGGCCGACGCGCGGGTCGAGGCGACGATGACGCGGGCGGTTCGCGCGCTCATCACCGCACCCACGTTCCGGTTTTGCCGCCTTCCTTGCGCAGCACCCGAACGTCGTCGATACGC
This sequence comes from uncultured Actinomycetota bacterium, assembly GCA_963850895.1. Classification (GTDB taxonomy): domain Bacteria; phylum Actinomycetota; class Actinomycetes; order Mycobacteriales; family Mycobacteriaceae; genus Mycobacterium. Next base: position 290,654 of record CAWKNK010000030.1, read on the forward strand.
GCGGCCGGGTCAACCGCTTTGATCATGTCGTAGAGCGTCAGACCGGCCACACTGACGGCGGTCAGCGCCTCCATCTCCACGCCCGTGCGGTCGGTGCTGCGCACCGTCGCGGTGATCTCGATGTCCGACTCCCCCACGGTGAAATCCACGTCCACTCCGGTGAGCGCCAACTGGTGGCAGAGCGGAATCAGGTCACTGGTGCGCTTCGCCGCCAGAATGCCCGCCACCCGGGCGGTGGCCAACGCGTCGCCCTTGGGCAGGCCCCCGGCCGAGATCAGCTCCACCACGTGCGGCGAAGTGTGTAAGGCACCCGCGGCTACGGCGGTCCGCTTGGTGGGTCCCTTGCCGCTGACATCGACCATGTGCGCCGCCCCGCGGTCGTCCAGATGTGACAGCGTGCCCGACGGGGATTCCCCCGACGCCCAGGTCGCCGGGGGCTTGGCGGCCCCAGAGGCCCTAGCCATCCTGGCGCCTACCGGTTAACGACGGTGACCGGGTGCAGGTAGGGCAGGTCGGTGGAGGGCAGCGGGAACACCAGCTCGCCGAATGGTGACAACGCACCCGTCCGGTCGGTCGCGAGTTCGCTCACCGCGTGGTCGTCCTGGTCCGTCGTCGGCCACCCGTTGTCGACATACCTGGTTTTGCGCGCTTTGCCCTCAGCAGTGTCAGCCACGAGGTCCATTCTGACAGGTCGATCTTGCGCTCGTCGTGCAAGACCGCCAGTTCGATCGACGAGCTGCCGACATTCGTTGCCTACGTGGGATCCGCCGACTGTCTTACGCTGGTCAGCAATGACCGACAACACCCCGGATGTCCCGCTGGGGTCGTGGCTGGCCGACTTGCCCGACGAGCGGCTGATCCGACTGCTAGAGCTGCGGCCGGACCTCGCCCAACCCCCGCCCGGGAGCATCGCTGCGCTGGCCGCGCGCGCCCAGGCCCGCCAGTCGGTCAAGGCCGCCACCGACGAGCTCGACTTCCTGCGGCTCGCGGTGCTCGACGCGCTGTTGGTGCTGCAGGCCGATGCCACGCCGGTGCCGACGGCGAAACTGCTGGCGCTGATCGGTGAGCGCGCTGCCGAGCCCGATGTGATGGGCGCGTTGGACGATCTGCGGGAGCGCGCCCTGGTCTGGGGCGACGCCGCGCTCCGCGTCGCGCCTGACGCCGGCACGGCCCTGCCGTGGCACCCGGGCCAAGTCACCCTCGAGGACGCCTCCCGCAGTGGCGAGGAGATCGCCGGCCTCATCGACGACCTCAACCAGGCGCAGCTCGATGTGCTGGGGAAGCTCCTCGAGGGTTCCCCGATGGGCCGCACCCGTGACGCCGCGCCCGGCGCTCCCGCGGACCGTCCGGTGCCCCAGCTGCTGGCGATGGGCCTGCTGCGACGCATCGACGCCGAGACGGTGATCCTGCCCCGCCACGTCGGGCAGGTGCTGCGCGGCGAACAGCCCGGTCCCCTGCAGCTGACGGCGCCCGACCCGGTGGTGTCGACCACCACCACCGACGATGTCGACGCGGCGGCGGCCGGGGCCACCATCGACCTGCTGCGAGAACTCGACGTCCTTATCGAAGCGCTTGCCGCCGCACCGGTTTCCGAGCTGCGCAGCGGCGGGCTGGGAATTCGTGACGTCAAACGGCTCAGCAAAGCGACCGGCATCGACGAGTCGCGGCTGGGTCTGATTCTCGAGGTGGCGGCCGCAGCCGGCTTGATCGCCAGCGGGATGCCCGATCCGGAACCGGCCACCGGCGACGGACCGTACTGGGCGCCGACGGTGGCCACCGACCGGTTCACGGCGCTGCCCACTGCCGAGCGCTGGCAGCTGCTGGCCAGCAGCTGGCTGGACCTGCCGAGCCGGCCCACCTTGATCGGGACTCGCGGACCCGATGCCAAACCCTATGGCGCCCTTACGGATGCGTTGTACTCGACCGCCGCGCCGCTGGATCGCCGGCTGTTGCTGGGCGTGCTGGCCCAATTGCCGCCGGGTGCCGGTGTCAACGCGGTCGAAGCGTCGGCGGCGCTCATCTGGCGGCGCCCGCGCTGGGCCAAGCGGCTACAGCCCGGGCCCGTGGGTGATCTGCTGGCCGAGAGCCACGCGCTGGGCCTGGTGGGGCGTGGGGCGCTCAGCACCCCGGGCCGTGCTCTGCTGGACGAGGGCGCCGACGCCCGCGCCGCGATCGACGCGATGGCGCGGGCCCTACCTAAGCCGATCGACTATTTCCTGGTCCAGGCCGACCTGACCGTGGTCGTGCCCGGCCCGCTGCAGCGCGGCCTCGCCGAGCAACTGGCCGCGGTGGCCACCGTCGAATCGGCCGGCACCGCGATGGTGTACCGCGTCAGCGAGCAGACGATCCGGCATGCGCTCGACGTCGGGAAGACGCGCGACTGGATGCATGCCCTGTTCGCCAGGCACTCTAAAACTCCTGTCCCGCAGGGTCTTACCTACCTCATCGACGACGTCGCACGCCGGCATGGCCAGCTGCGGATCGGCATGGCGGCTTCGTTCGTGCGGTGTGAGGACCCGGCGCTGCTGGCCCAGGCCGTGGCCGCACCCGCGACCGAAGGCGTGCAACTGCGCGCCCTGGCTCCGACGGTCGCGGTGTCTCCGGCGCCAATCAGCGAGGTGCTGGTCGCGTTGCGCGCGGCGGGGTTCGCCCCGGCGGCCGAGGACTCCACCGGCGCCATCGTCGACGTCCGTCCCCGGGGCGCCCGGGTGCCCACGCCACAGCAGCGGCGCCCCTACCGCCCGATGCCGCGTCCCAACAGCGAGAGCCTCAACGCGGTGGTGGCGGTCCTGCGGAAGGTGACCGCCGCACCGTTCGGCAGCATTCGCGTCGATCCGGCGGTCACCATGTCGTTGTTGCAGCGCGCGGCCAAGGAACAAGACACGTTGGTGATCGGTTATTTGGATGCCGCCGGCGTCGCCACCCAGCGGGTTGTGTCGCCGATCACCATTCGGGGCGGTCAGCTGACGGCCTTCGACTCGGCGTCGGGGCGGCTGCGCGACTTCGCCATCCACCGCATCACGTCGGTGGTGTCGGCCAACGGCCGATAATGGGGGGCATGACTCGCGCCGGCGATGATGCAGAGGAAGAAGAAGGAGCCGCGCCATTGACTGACGGACCGTTGATCGTGCAGTCCGATAAGACGGTGCTGCTCGAAGTCGACCACGAGCTGGCCGGCGCGGCGCGTGCCGCCATTGCGCCGTTCGCCGAGCTGGAACGCGCACCCGAGCATGTGCACACCTACCGCATCACGCCGTTGGCGCTGTGGAACGCCCGAGCCGCCGGCCATGACGCCGAACAGGTCGTCGACGCCCTGGTCAGTTTCTCGCGCTACGCGGTGCCGCAACCGCTGCTGGTCGACATCGTCGACACCATGGCCCGCTACGGCCGCCTGCAGCTGGTCAAACACCCCGCGCACGGCCTGATGCTGGTGAGCCTGGACCGCGCGGTGCTCGAGGAGGTGCTGCGCAACAAGAAGATCGCACCCACGCTCGGCGCCCGGATCGACGACGACACCGTCGTCGTCCACCCCAGCGAGCGCGGCCGCGTCAAGCAGATGCTGCTCAAGATCGGTTGGCCCGCAGAGGATTTCGCGGGCTACGTCGACGGCGAGGCACACCCGATCAGCCTGGCGGAGGATGGCTGGCACCTACGCGATTACCAGCAGATGGCGACGGATTCGTTCTGGTCCGGCGGGTCCGGGGTGGTGGTCCTTCCGTGCGGGGCGGGCAAGACGCTGGTGGGTGCGGCCGCGATGGCGAAGGCCAGCGCGACGACGCTCATTTTGGTCACCAACATCGTCGCGGCGCGGCAATGGAAGCGCGAGCTGGTGGCGCGCACCTCGCTGACCGAGGACGAGATCGGCGAGTACTCCGGGGAACGCAAGGAAATCCGGCCCGTCACCATCTCGACGTATCAGATGGTCACCCGTCGCACCAAGGGTGAGTATCGGCACCTGGAGCTCTTCGACAGCCGCGACTGGGGGCTGATCATCTACGACGAGGTCCACCTGCTGCCCGCGCCGGTGTTCCGGATGACCGCCGACCTGCAATCCAGGCGGCGCCTCGGCCTCACCGCCACGTTGGTCCGCGAAGACGGCCGCGAGGGCGACGTGTTCTCCCTGATCGGCCCGAAACGCTACGACGCGCCGTGGAAGGACATCGAGGCGCAGGGCTGGATCGCGCCGGCGGAGTGTGTCGAAGTGCGCGTCACCATGACCGACAACGAGCGAATGATGTACGCCACCGCCGAACCCGAAGAGCGCTATCAAGCTTTGCTCGACGGCGCACTTCGAAGATCGCCGTGGTGAAGTCGGTGTCTGAGCCGGCACCCCGGCGAGCAGACGCTGGTGATCGGCGCCTACCTCGACCAGCTCGACGAGCTCGGCGCCGAGCTGAACGCCCCGGTGATCCAGGGGTCGACCCGAACCACGGGAACGGGAAGAACTGTTCGACGCGTTCCGCCGCGGCGAAGTGTCGACACTGGTGGTGTCCAAGGTCGCGAACTTCTCCATCGACCTGCCGGAAGCCTCTGTGGCGGTGCAGGTCTCGGGAACGTTCGGCTCGCGCCAGGAGGAGGCGCAGCGGCTGGGGCGGTTGCTGCGGCCCAAGGCCGACGGTGGCGGCGCCATCTTCTACTCCGTGGTGGCGCGCGACAGCCTGGACGCCGAGTACGCCGCGCACCGGCAGCGCTTCCTCGCCGAGCAGGGCTACGGCTACATCATCCGCGACGCGGACGACCTACTGGGCCCCGCGATTTAGCCGCGAGCAGTCACAAACTCGCACAAAACACGCTGTGCAAATGCGATTTTGCGTCTACTCGCGGCACCAACTACAGCGACAGGATGGTGGCCGACGCGGTGCCGGGAGCGCCGTACACCTGGGCCAAGCCCGACACGCGGGTTGCCGGGCACCTGACGCTCGCCCGCCTCACCGCGCAGCTGGCGCACCAGTTCGTGCATCTGCCGCAGTCCCGACGCGCCGATCGGCTCGCCGTTGGCGATCAACCCGCCGTCGGTGTTGACCGGCATCGAACCGTGGATCTCGGTGGCGCCGTCGGCCACCAGCTTCTCCTGCTCGCCGTCGGCGCACAGTCCGGTTTCGGCCATGTGGATCACCTCGGCGCCGGCGTCGGTGTCTTGAAGTTGCGCGACGTCGACGTCCTCGGGCCCGATGCCCGCGGCCTCGTAGGCCGCCCTGGACGCGTACACCGTGGGCGACGCATCCTCGTCCAGCGGAGCGGACGTGGCGTGCACTTCGTAGGCGCCGTACCGCCGGGTCCGAATCTCGCAGGCTCGCAGGTACACCGGCTTGTCGGTGAACTCGTGCGCCATGTCGGCGCGGCACATGATCACCGCGGCGGCGCCCTCGTCGGGCGCGCAGAACATGTACTGCGTCAGCGGGTAGTTGAGCACGGCGGAGTTGAGGATCTCGTCCTCGGGAATCGGCTTGCGCCGGAACGCGTTCGGGTTCAGCGCGCCGTTGCGGAAGTTCTTGGCCGCGACCTTGGCCAGCGTGGCCCGGGAGATGTTGTGGTCGTGAATGTACTTGTTGGCCTTCATGCCGAAGAATTTGGTGGTGACGAACTGCCCGTTCTCGCCATACCAACGCGGTAACCCGAGGCAGGACGGTTCGTCGGTGAAGGCACCACGCGGGTGCTTGTCCATGCCGATGGCGATGCCGATGTCGTACTTGCCCAGCCGGATCGTATCGGCGGTCTGCTGGATGGCACTGGCCGCCGTCGCGCAGGCGTTGAACACGTTGGTGAACGTGATGCCGGTCAGCCCGACCAGTCGCGTCACGGCGTCGGGGTTGGAGATCTCGTGGCTGCCGCCGAAGCCGAACTGGATGTCCTTCCACTCCACCCCGGCGTCGGTCAGCGCGGACTGGATGGCCTCGGCGCCCATCTGCATGCAAGTCTTGTCGAACCGGCCGAACGGATGCAGGCCCACGCCGATGATGGCCACATCGTTGGTCATCTCAGGCCCCTTCTGCTACTGGCTGGAACGCGAACGTCATGACTTCGGTGCCCTCTTCATCGGTGGTGAGCGGAACCATGGTGAGCTCGACCTCCTGCCCGAACTGCAGCTTGGCCGGGTCGTTCTCCGTCAACCGCCCCTCGACTCGGATCACGTCGTCGAGCTGGACCAGCCCAACCCCGAACGGGACGAAGTCTTTGCCGGTCGGGCCCGCGTACGGAGCCCCGGGCGGGAAGCCCTGCGTGGTCCACGTGATGAGGGTTCCGCGGCGCGGCAACAACACGTCGGTCATCTCACCGACACTGCAGCGCGGACACCATTGCTGCACCGGAAACGTGGTGGCACCGCAACTGCCGCATCGACTGCCGATCAGCTGTGGGCTCTCATCGGGCCAGGTAGAAATCTCGGGAGCGAGTGCCTTTTGCATCGAGGGATCCTCCAGGAGCGTCCACGGTCCGCCAACAGAATATTGCTCACTGAACCGTATAACAGCTTTCCGAAAAGTGGAAACCGCATTCTCATTCTCGGTGGCCGCAGCAATCGTCCAGAGGCGCGCCGCTCCGGGCTCGCCGCACCAGCCCGGCGGCTATCTTGAGATCGCCGTCGCAACCGAGGAGACGACTATGCCAGTCACGGTGATACTCGAACTGAAGTTCAAGCCCGACGCGGTGCCGAAGGCGCGCGATGTCATGGGCCGGGCGTTGCAAGACACCCGGGCGTTTGCCGGGAACCTCGGTACCGACGTGCTCGTCGATGAGGACGACGAAGCCCACTGGCTGATCTACGAACTGTGGGACACGGTCGATCACGACGAGGCCTACCGCGCGTTTCGTGCGGGCGAAGGCCGACTGACCGAGTTGCCGCCGCTGCTGGCCGAGCCTCCCGTCAAGAAGAGGTACGCCACTTCCGACATCTGACGGGATCACGTCGACGCTAGCTCAGCGCGGGAATCACCTCGCGCTCGAACAACTCGATGCCGGAGCGGTCGTAAGCGGCGTCCGGGAAATAGCAGATGGCGTATTCACACCCGAGGTCGCGGAGCTTGGCGATCCGCTCGATCACCTGTTCCGGTGTGCCCGTCGCCGAATCGGGTCCGCTGCCGGCGGCGAGCATGGCATCGGCGGCCGCCTCGGGCAGGTAGCGGATGAGGCGGTCGCGGACGCGCTGTAGCCGGTCCTTGACGTCGGTGTCCGAGGTCCCGACGACGGCGTTGAAGTTGGCCGACCGCACGATGGCACCGAAGTCGGTGCCCAGCTGCTGACAGTGCTGCGCCAGCACTTCCGACTTGTGGGCGAATGCCTCGGCTTCGGGTGTGAAGTTGGTGTACTGCGCGTATTTCGCGGCGATGCGTAGGGTCACCTTCTCACCGCCGCCGGCGATCCACAGCGGAATTCCGTTGGCCTGCAGGGGCTTGGGGGCAACGATGGCACCGTCGACGCGGTAGTGCTTGCCGTCAAAGCTGACCTTGCCGTCGCGCCAGGCGGCACGCATGATCTGTACGCCCTCGTCCAGCCGAGCGAGCCGCACGCCGGCGGAGGGGAAACCGTAACCGTAAGCGCGCCACTCGTGTTCGTACCAGCCGCCGCCGATGCCCATCTGGATCCGCCCACCGGAAATGATGTCGGCGGTCGCCGCGACCTTGGCCAGGTACACCGGATTGCGGTAGCTCATCGCGGTGCACATCTGGCCGAGCTTGATCCGTGACGTGACCGCCGCGTACGCGGCCATCAGCGACCACGCCTCGTGGGTGGCTTCGCCGGTCGGCATCGGGACGGTGTGGAAGTGGTCGTAGACCCACAGCGAGTCCCACGCGCTGTTGTCGGCGTAGGTGGCCAGGTCTCGCATCACCGCCCAGTGCTGCTGCGGTTCGATGTCGACCAGATCCATTCGCCAGCCTTGTGGGATGAAGAGACCGAAGCGCATAGCAACGGACTCTAGCCCGAAACGGATCACAGCAGATCGATAAGTCACGCCCAGCAGCGGCTGACCCCCGAGCGGTACACAGCATGCATGACCACCATCGGGCACACCACCAAGCCAGCCGACGCTCACCGTTGGCACACCCGCGCGCTGCACGTGATCTTCGCCGACGCCGCGACCGTTGCGACGCTCGCCCTGTTCGGCGGCGCACCGAGCGGTGCCGCCGTGGTCGCATCCGGCCCGGCGGCCACTGCCCCGTTCGCCACTGACGACACCAATTTCGTCAATGACCAGGGCCAGACCTCGGGAGACATTTTCACGCAGAACGCACAGGACCAAAGCACCGCATGACGGCTGCAGGGGCGTAAGCGCCACAACAGTTTTCGCATCGAGAGCGCGGACTCACACGCCGAGCGCGTGGAGCGCCGCCGTAACCGCCCTCTCCTGGCTAGGCTTACCGAACGTTGAGCAAGTACGGGAGGTCGTCATGCGGGTCCTCGTCTCCGGCGCCAGCATCGCCGGCCCGGTGCTGGCGTACTGGTTGACCCGTCATGGCTTCGACGTCACCGTCGTCGAGCGCGCGCCCACCCTGCGTAAGACCGGCGGGCACGCCGTCGACCTGTTCCGGCCCGCGATGGAAATTTCGGCGAAGATGGGCGTCCTGCCCGAGATCGAAGCGTTCGCCACCGGAACGAACCGCATGACCATGCATCGGGAAGGCCGGAGGCGGCCCATCGAGATCGACCTCACCAAGATCTACGCCGCCACGTCGGACCGGCACGTCGAGATCATGCGCGACGACCTCAGCGAGATCTACTACGCCGCCGGCCGCGACGACGTCGAGTACCTGTTCGGCGACTCGATCACCGCGATCGAGCATGACGGCGAGGTGACGTTCGAGCATGCCCCCGCCCGCCAATTCGACGTCATCGTCGGCGCCGACGGGCTGCACTCCAACGTGCGGCAGCTGACCTTCGGCGAGGAAGCCAACCTCACCCGGTTCCTCGGCGGTTATCTGGCGGTGGTGTCGGTACCCAAGGCGCTGGCCGGCCGCGGCGAGATGACCTGCCACGTCGGCGTGGGCCGCCTCGCGGCCATCTACACCGCCGAGCACCTGGACGACGCACGCGCCGTTTTCCTGTTCCGCACCAAACGAGAACTCGACTACGACCATCGGGATGCGGTGCGGCAGCGGGGGCTATTGCGCGACGCATTCGCGCACATGCACGAGCAGGTGGACGGCTGGCTGGGCGAAGTCGACCGAACGCCCGCGTTCTACTTCGACTCGATCACCCAACTGCGGCTCGACAGGTGGTCGCGCCGGCGGGTCACCCTCGTCGGCGACGCGGGATACTGCCCCGGCCCCGCGGTGGGCGGCAGCACCAGCCTTGCGGTGCTCGGCGCCTACGTGCTGGCCGGAGAACTCGCCCGGGCGGACGGCGACCACCTGCGCGCGTTCGCCGCCTACGAATTGCAGATGCGCGAACCGGTGCACCGCAGCCGGGCCTTCGCGCGCGGCGCCGCCAGGGGCATCATTCCCGGCTCGCGACTCGGGGTGTGGGCGTTGACCCGTGGCGCCCAGCTGGTCTCGCTGCTGCCCGGTTCCCTGTCGCGGTCGCTGGCGAAGCTGAACGCCAAGGGCATCCGGATGCACGATTCGATGCCGGTGCCTGAGTACGGCGAAGACGACGTTTGACAGCATGTTGCTGGCAACCCGCGGACCGATGCAGGCCACGAAAGGAACGATCGCTGATGGAGCTAACCGGTGTGGGGATCTGGAGCAGCCAACTTCGCTACGGCGATGCATCCGAATCCGCCGAGGCGGCAGCGGAATTAGACGAACTGGGCTTTGCGGCGCTGTGGATGCCCGACGTCGGCGGGCCGGTGTTCGACGCGGTCGGCAACCTGCTCGCCGCGACCAAGCGGACCGTGATCGCCACGGGGATCCTCAACCTGTGGATGCACTCGCCCGGCGACGTCGCTGATTCCTATGCGATGCTGACCGCCGAGCACGGGGACCGCTTCCTGCTGGGAATCGGCGTCAGCCACGCACCGCTGATCGACGCCGGACAACCCGGGCGATACCGCAAGCCGCTGGCGGCGACGGCGTCGTTCTTGGACGGGCTGGATGCCGCCCCGCGACCCGTCCCCTCCGGGCGACGGGTTCTTGCCGCGCTCGGCCCGAAGATGCTGGCCCTGGCCGCGAGCCGCGCCCGCGGGGCCCACCCCTACCTGGTCACCCCCGACCACACCGCCTCCGCCCGTTCAACGTTGGGCGATGGGCCCCTGCTGCTGCCGGAGCAGACGGTGATCCTGACCGACAGCGCCGACGAGGCACGCCGCATCGGAACCGATTGGCTGCGTGCGTATTTGGCTCTGCCCAACTACGCCAACAATCTGCTGCGCAGTGGATTCTCCGAAGGGGATGTGGCGGGGGTGAGCGATAGGCTCTTCGACGCCATCATCGCGTGGGGGGACGAAGAGGCGATCATGCGCAGGGTCGCCGAGCATCGTCGGCCGGCGCCGACCACGTCTGCGTCCAGGTGCTGCTCGACGACCCCAGGGCCTTCCCGCGCGAGCAGTGGCGACGAATCGCCGCCGCGTTGCGATGAACCGACCGGCGCCGCGACACATAACTGGTGGCGGCGACACGCCGTAGCACGTTGCCGTGGCTTATGTCTCGCGTGGCGCCGCGCCGGTCGCCGGCCCGAGAATCGCAAAAGCCCCCGAAGGCAAGCGCTTCGGGGGCCTTTGCGGCTGACGAACCTTAGGTCAGCGAGTCCGGCGGCAGGAAGCGGTCGCCGTACTTGGCCGCGAGCTCACGAGCCCGGGCCACGAAGGCTTCCTTGCCCGTACCGCCTGCACCGGAGTAGCCGACGATGAACTGCGCGCTACCACCGGTGTACGGCGGGAAGCCGATGCCCATGATCGACCCGATGTTGGCGTCGGCCGTCGAGGTCAACACGCCCTCATCGAGGCACTTCTGGGTTTCCAGCGCCTCGGCGAACAGCATCCGGTCGATCATGTCCTGCAGCGGCGTCTGCGACGAGCCGGACTTGAACGTCTCACGCAGGCCCGGCCACAACCCGGCGCGCTTGCCGTCGACGTACTCGTAGAAGCCCGCGCCCTTCAACCGCGACGGGCGGCCGAGCTCGATCATCTTCTCGACGACAGCCTCCGCCGGGTGCGGCTCGTAGGTGCCGCCGGCGTCCTCGACACCCTTGCGGGTGGCGGTGGCGATCTTGTGCATCAGCTCCAGGTTGAGCTCGTCGGACAGCTGCAGCGGCGGCGCCGGGTAGCCGGCCTGCGAACCGGCGTGCTCGATCGACGCCGGCTCGACGCCCTCACCGAGCATCGCCAAGGCCTCGTTGACGAATGTGCCGATGACGCGGCTGGTGAAGAAGCCGCGGCTGTCGTTGACCACGATCGGGGTCTTGCCGATGGCCAGCGTGTAGTCGAACACGCGGGCCAGCGCCTCGTCGGAAGTCTTCTCGCCCTTGATGATTTCGACCAGCGGCATCTTGTCCACCGGAGAGAAGAAGTGGATCCCGATGAAGTCCTCCTGCCGCTTAACGCCGGTCGCCAGACCGGTGATCGGCAGCGTCGAGGTGTTGGACCCGAGCAGCGCGTTCGGCTCGACGATGTCCTCGATCTCCTGGAACACCTTGTGCTTGAGCTCCTGGTTCTCGAACACCGCCTCGATCACGAAGTCGACGCCCTTGAAGTCGGCGGGGTCGGCCGACGGCGTGATGCGGTCCAGCAGCGCCTTGCTCTTCTCCTCGGTGGTCTTGCCGCGCTGAAGCGCCTTGGCCTCAAGCTTTTCCGAGTAGGCCTTGCCTTTAGCGGCGGCTTCCACGCTCACGTCTTTGAGTACCACCTCAAAGCCGGCCTTGGCTGAGACGTAGGCGATGCCGGCGCCCATCATGCCCGCGCCCAGCACGCCGATCTTGTTGATCTTGACCGGCTCGATGCCGTCCGGACGCGACCCGCCGCCGTTGATGTGCTGCAGATCGAAAAAGAACGCCTGGATCATGTTCTTGGCGACCTGGCCGGTGACCAGAGAAGTGAAATAGCGACTCTCGATGCGGCTGGCCGTGTCGAAGTCCACCTGCGCACCCTCGACGGCCGCGTCCAGGATGGCCCGCGGCGCCGGCATCGGCGCACCCTTGAGCTGCTTCTTCAGCAGCGCCGGGAACGACGGCAGGATGCCGGCCAACGCCGGGCTGGACGGGGTGCCGCCGGGCATCTTGTAGCCCTTGGCATCCCACGGCTGGGTGTGCGAGTCGGGGTTGGCCTTGATCCACGCCTTGGCGGCGGGCACCAGGTCCTCGACCGAGCCGACGAGCTCGTCGACCAGGCCGGCCTCCTTGGCCTTGGCCGGGTTGAAGCGAGTGCCCTGCGACAGCATGTTCATGAACGCGTTCTGGATGCCGAACATCCGCACGGTGCGGGTCGACACCGCCGCCGCCGGGCAGCAGGCCCAGTGTCACCTCGGGGAAGCCCACCACCAGGCCCTTGACGTCGGCGGCGATGCGGTGGTGACACGCGAGCGCGATCTCCAGGCCGCCGCCGAGCGCGGCGCCGTTGATCGCGGCGACCACCGGCTTGCCCAGCGTCTCCAATGCCCGCAGGTCGCGCTTGACGGCCTCCACCGTGTCGAACGCCTCGCCGGCGTTCTCGGGGCCGAGCTTGATCATGCCCTTGAGGTCACCGCCGGCGAAGAAGGTCTTCTTCGCACTGGTGATGACCACACCGGTGATCGAGTCCTTCTCCGCGGCAAGGCGTTCCACCGCATTGTGCATGGATTCGGCGTAGTGCTCGTTCATCACGTTCGCCGACCCGGTCGGGTCGTCAAGCGTCAGGGTGACGATGCCGTCGGCATCCTTGTCCCACTGAATGGTGTTCTCTGCCATGGTCTTAAACCCTCTCAATGATAGTGGCGACACCCATGCCGCCGCCGATGCACAGCGTGACCAGCGCGCGACGCGCGTTGCGGCGCTCGAGCTCGTCGACCATGGTGCCGGTGATCATGGCGCCGGTGGCGCCCAGCGGGTGGCCCATCGCGATGGCGCCACCGTTGACGTTGAGCTTCTCGTCCGGGATGTTGAGGTCCTTCTGGAACTTCAGCACCACCGACGCGAACGCCTCGTTCAGCTCGAACAGGTCGATGTCGTCGATCGTCAAGCCCGCGCGGTCGAGCACCTTGCGCGTGGCAGGGGTCGGGCCGGTGAGCATGATGACCGGGTCCGCGCCGCTCGTGGCCGTGGCCACGATGCGCGCCCGGGGGGTCAGCCCCTGCGACTTGCCGGCGGCCTCCGAGCCGACCAGCACCAGCGCGGCGCCGTCGACAATGCCGGAGCTGTTACCGCCGGTGTGGACGTGGTTGATCTTTTCGACGTAGTGGTACTTCTGCAGCGCCACGTCGTCGAAGCCGCCCATCTCACCGACGCCGTCGAAGGCGGTCTTCAGCTTGCCCAGGCCCTCCAGCGTGGTGTCGGGCCGCATGTGCTCGTCGTGGTCGAGGATGACCAGACCGTTCTGGTCGCGGACCGGCACGACCGACTTGGCGAAGTAGCCACCCGACCAGGCCTCGGCGGCCTTCTGCTGCGACCGCAACGCGTAGGCGTCGACGTCGTCGCGGGAGAAGCCCTCGATGGTCGCGATCAGGTCGGCTCCGATGCCCTGCGGCACGAAACCGATCCGGTAGTTGGTCTCGGGGTCGGTCGCCCAGGCGCCGCCGTCGGAGCCCATCGGGACGCGGCTCATCGACTCAACACCGCCGGCCAGCACCAGGTCGTCCCAGCCGGAGCGCACCTTCTGGGCGGCGATGTTGACGGCCTCCAGGCCCGAGGCGCAGAACCGGTTGAGCTGCACGCCGCCGGTGGTCTCCGGCAGCCCGGCCACCAATGCCGCGGTGCGGGCGATGTCACCGCCCTGGTCACCGACCGGGGACACGACGCCGAGAATCAGGTCGCTGATCAGGTTCTCGTCCAGGTCGGGGTTGCGCTTGCGCAGCTCGTCGACCAGGCCTACGACCAGGTTTACCGGCTTGACCTCGTTCAGCGAGCCGTTTTTTTGCTTGCCCCGCGGCGTGCGGATGGCCTCATAAATGAAGGCTTCTTCGGACATGTCGAGTTCCTCTTCGCAAATGGGTTTCGGATCCGTATTAAAGGTAGGTCCAGATACCGCACCCTAACAAAGTGCCCGTCCAACCTGTTGGTTGGGCCAATCGCCGCTGGTCAGCGCCCACCGCCGCGCATCGCATCCGAGTGTGCGGCCAGCTACACACTCGGGCGTCCACGCACCCTAAGCTCGACCAGCATGACGGTGTCGCGGCTGCGTCCGTACGTGACCACGGTGTTCGCCGAGATGTCGGCGCTCGCCGCACGGGTCGGTGCGGTCAACCTCGGTCAGGGTTTCCCCGACGAGGACGGGCCCGCGGCGATGTTGAAGGCCGCCCAAGATGCCATCGCCGAGGGGAACAACCAATACCCGCCGGGAATAGGTATCGCGTCGCTGCGGCAAGCCATCGCCGCCCAGCGCCAGCGGCACTTCGGCATCGAGTACGACCCCGACACCGAGGTGCTGGTGACGGTCGGGGCGACCGAGGCCATCGCGTCCGCGGTGATCGGTCTGGTCGAGCCCGGCTCGGAGGTCCTGCTCATCGAGCCGTTCTACGACTCTTACTCGCCGGTGGTGGCGATGGCCGGGGCGCAGCGGGTGGCCGTGCCCCTGGTCCCGCATGGCCGCGGCTTCGCCTTGGACGCCGACGCACTGCGCCGGGCGGTGACGCCACGCACCCGCGCGCTGATCGTCAACTCGCCGCACAACCCGACCGGCACGGTGCTCGGCGCGGCCGAGCTGACGGCCATCGCGGAGGTCGCGGTCGCCGCCGACCTCCTGGTGATCACCGACGAGGTATACGAGCACCTGGTGTTTGACGGCCCTGAAGGCAGAAGCCATCTGCCGTTGGCCGGTTTCGACGGCATGGCCGAGCGGACGATCACCATCTCCAGCGCGGCCAAGATGTTCAACTGCACCGGATGGAAAATCGGATGGGCTTGCGGCCCAGCACAACTCATCGCCGGGGTGCGTGCGGCAAAGCAGTATCTGAGCTACGTCGGCGGCGCGCCGTTCCAGCCGGCGGTGGCCCTCGCGCTCGATACCGAGGACGCCTGGGTGGCCGAGCTGCGCAACTCTTTGCAGGCCCGCCGCGATCGGCTGGCCGCCGGGCTGTCCGAGATCGGCTTCGATGTGCACGACAGCGCCGGGACTTACTTCCTGTGCGCCGACCCGCGCCCCCTGGGCTATGACGACAGCACCGCGTTCTGCGCGGCGCTACCGGAGAAGGCGGGGGTGGCCGCCATTCCGCTGTCGCCATTCTGCGATCCGGCCGCCCCGCACGCCTCAGCGCAAGCCAAGGTGTGGAATCACTTGGTGCGCTTCACGTTCTGCAAACGCGACGACACCCTTGACGAGGCGATCAGGCGGCTGGCCGTCCTGCGGTGACCGGCCGGCGCTACCCAGCCGGGCCGAAGCCCTCGACCACGCGCTTACGCAGACCTTCCAGCGCGGCATGGAGGATCTTCTTGCGGGCCCGGTTGACCCAGAACTCCGGCAGCGGCGCCCATGGTTCGACCGTGATGGTGAAGCGCACCCGGGTCTTGTCGTCGCTCACTCGGCTCAGGTTGTACTCCCCGTGCTGGCCGTGTTGCTGGGGGGTCTTGGCGGCGTCCCACACCATCCAGTCCGGTCCCCAGTGGTATTCGAGCAGTTCCGTGTCGTGGATGCCGGTCACCGCGATGGTGACCCTCACGTGGTGCGGTCGCCCGTCGGGGTGCTTGTCGACGACTTCGACCCGCTTGTGCACCGACGACCATGAGGGCACGGCGTCCATGTCGGCCAGCGCCTCCATGATCACTTCCGGAGGCGCGTCAATGACGATTTCCGACGATGCTTGAACGGCCACTGCTAATAAGTTAGCAACCGCTCAGCCGCTGACGAAGGAGAAATAAAGACCGGCGGACTATTCCGCGTCGGCTGAACCGTTGACGCGCTTGACCAATTCGCACAATCCCTTTACCGCTGAGTCAAGAACGCTTTCGCTGGCGCGCCGGACGATGAAGGCCGGCATGGGCCGGCCGGGTTCGACCGTGACATCGAAGCGCACCCGGGTCTTGTCGACGCCCTCGGGTTTGAGGTTGTACTCGACATGCTGACCGTGCTGCTGGGAAGTTCCTTTGGCGTCATAGACAACCCAATCGGGACCCCAGTGATATTCCAGGATCTCCTTGTCGACGAGCCCCAGAATCTTGATGGTGGTCTTGACGTGGTGGGGTCGACCGTCGGGATAACGGTCGATCACTTCGATGTGTTTGTGTAGCGGCGACCACGATGACAGCACGCCGACATCTGTCAGCGCCTCCATGACCACTTCTGGCGGCGCGTCAACGACAAATTCGCGTGATGCTTTTACGGCCACTGAGCTCAACCTAGCAACGCCGGCCCGGCTGCGGGCCGATTCAGCGTAAAATGCTGGCTACCAGTCGATTTCGGCAAGGGGTGTGGTGGCCCCTGGCGGCCGCCCGACCGGTGCGGCCGGGGTGCGCGAGAAGCGCGGACCGGGCGCGGCCTGGTCGACGCCGTGGGCGGTGATCACCGTGGACCGTGTCCTCAAGTGCCCGTCGTCCGCCGCTTCGCTCCACGTCAGCACCGGTGTGACGCACGCGTCGGTGCCGGCGAAAATGGTGCTCCACTCGTCACGGGTCCGGCTGGCGAACCGTTTCGCGAAGACGTCGTACATCTGCGGGTAGGACCCGATGTCGAGCTGGCCGGGCACCTCGTCGGGCGCCAGGCCGAGCCCGGTCAGCAATGCCGCGAAGAATTGCGGCTCGATGGCGCCCACGGCCACGTACTTGCCGTCGGCGGTCTCATAGCAGCGATAGAACGGGGCGCCGCCGTCGAGCAGGAACGATTCGCGCCGGTCGCGCAGCGCCCCAGTCGACTTCATGGTCCACATCATCTGGGCGAGCAGGCTGACGCCGTCCACCATCGCCGCGTCGATGACCTGCCCCTTACCCGAACGTTCCCGCTCATACAGCGCGACCGCGATGCCGAGCAGCACCAGCATCGAACCGCCGCCGAAGTCGGCGACCAGGTTCAGCGGCGGCATCGGGGCCCGGTCGGCGTAGCCCAACGCGGAGAGCGCGCCGGTCTGCGACAGGTAATTGATGTCGTGGCCCGCCGTCCGGGCCAGCGGCCCGTCCTGCCCCCAGCCGGTGATCCGCGCGAAGATCAGTCGCGGATTGACCGCCGCGCACTCGTCGGGACCGATGCCGAGTCGCTCGCACGTGCCGGGCCGGAAACAATCCAGCAGCACGTCGGCTTTGGCGGCGAGGTCGAGCAGCGCCTGAGGCTGCGTCTTGACGTCCAGATCGACGATCCGCTTCCCGCGATGCAGCAGATCGCGGTCCTCGGGCGGCATCGTCACGCCCGCTTGGTGGCGAGTCGCCCGGCTTCGCCGCCTCGCTTCGACCCGCTTCGCCCGGCTTCGCCGCGCTTGCGATCGCCACGCCCCCCGGGCGCCGCACCCGCACCACGTCGGCCCCGAGGTCGGCGAGCATCATCCCCGCGTGCGGCCCCGGTCCGATCCCGCCGAGCTCGATAACCTTCACCCCGGCCAGGGGCCCGCCGTCGCCCACCGCGATTAGTTGCCCTTCTTCACTTTCAGCACCCGCTCGCGCAGCGCCTTGGTCGCGGAATCGACCGTCCCCTTCACCGCACGTTTCAGGACGAAGCCGGGCAGCGGCACGTTGGGGTCGCGCAAGAAGCTCGAACTTGACCAGGGTCGCCTCTCCCTGCGGTATCAGGGTGTACTTCCCGTCCTGCGCCTTCTGCTGCGAGGAGCTCACCAGCGTCCAGCTCACCGCGTCGGCTGCCCAGGTGTAGGCCACCACCTGTTCGTCGGTGATCCCGGCGACCTTGACTTTCATCTTCACTTGGTTGGGTCGCCCGTCGTCGCCGGTCGACAGGACCTCCGCACTCTGGTGGGGTTCGGACCATTCGGGCATCGCCTGGAAATCGGCGATGACGTCCAGAATCTCCTCCGGACTGGCTTCGATGACGATGTCGCGGGATTCTTTGAGTGCCATGGCCCGCACGATACTGAAACGGCGTCCCGCCCGGAACAGATTCGACCGAGGTACCGTCGTGCTTGTGACTGACGCCGCGACCGAGCCCGTCTACACCGTCGGTGACTACCTGTTGGACCGCCTCGCCGAACTCGGCGTCACCGAGATCTTCGGCGTTCCCGGCGACTACAACCTGGAGTTCCTCGACCACATCGTCGCCCACCCCACCATCCGCTGGGTGGGCAACGCCAACGAGCTCAATGCCGGCTACGCCGCCGACGGGTACGGGCGGCTGCGCGGAATATCCGCCGTGGTAACGACTTTCGGCGTGGGTGAACTGTCGGCGGCCAACGCCATCGCGGGCAGCTATGCCGAGCAGGTGCCCGTCGTCCACATCGTCGGCGGCCCCTCGAAAGACGCGCAGGGCACCCGGCGCGCGCTGCACCACTCGCTCGGTGACGGAGACTTCGAGCACTTCTTCCGGGTCAGCCGCGAAATCACCTGCGCCCAAGCCAATCTCATGCCCGCGACCGCCCGCCGGGAGATCGACCGGGTGCTGTCCGAGGTGCGCGAGCAGAAGCGGCCCGGATACATCCTGCTGTCCACCGATGTGGCCCGCTTCCCCACCGAACCGCCCGGGGACCCCCTACCCCGCTACACCGGCGGCACCAGCCCGCGCGCGCTGTCGCTGTTCGTCGAGGCCGCCTCCGATCTCATCGCCGACCACCAGCTGACCGTGCTGGCCGACTTGCTGGTGCACCGGTTGCAGGTGGTCAAGGAACTGGAGGCGCTGCTGGCGGCCGATGTGGTGCCCTACGCGACGCTGATGTGGGGGAAGAGCCTGCTCGACGAAAGCTCACCCAACTACCTGGGGATCTACGCCGGGTCGGCCAGTGCCCCGGCGGTACGCACCGCGATCGAAGAGGCACCGGTTCTGGTGACCGCGGGGGTGGTGTTCACCGACATGGTCAGCGGCTTCTTCAGCCAGCGGATCGACCCGACGCGGACCATCGATGTCGGGCAGTACCAAAGCAGTGTGGCCGGCGAGGTCTTCGCGCCGCTGGAGATGGGCGCCGCGCTGGAGGCGCTGGCCACCATCCTGGCCCGGCGCCCGATCACGTCACCGGCCGTGGCGTCGCCGCCCGCCGACGCCGCGCCCCCACCCCCGCCGCGCGATCAACCGCTGACGCAAGAGATGCTGTGGGACCGCCTGTGCGTAGCACTCACACCGGGCAACGTGGTCCTCGCCGACCAGGGCACCTCCTTCTACGGCATGGCCGACCACCGCTTGCCCCAGGGCGTGACCTTCATCGGCCAACCACTTTGGGGCTCAATCGGTTACACGCTGCCCGCGGCGCTTGGCGCGGGGGTGGCGCATCCGGACCGCCGGACCGTGCTGCTGATCGGCGACGGCGCCGCGCAACTGACGGTCCAAGAGCTCGGCAACTTCTCGCGGGAAGGGCTGTCCCCGGTCATCGTGGTGGTCAACAACGATGGCTACACCGTCGAACGGGCGATCCACGGAGAGACGGCGCCCTACAACGACATCGTCAGTTGGAAGTGGACGGACATCCCCAACGCGCTCGGGGTCGCCGACCACCTGGCGTTCCGGGTCGCAGACCTACGGCGAGCTCGACGACGCATTGACCGCCGCCGCGCGAGCACCGAGACCGCATGGTGCTCGTCGAGGTGGTCTTGCCGCGGCTCGAAATCCCGCCGCTGCTCGCCGAACTCGTCCAGCCGATGTCGCCGGACGGCAGCGTGCGCCGCTAGGGCGCCTGCATCAACCGGGCCTGGAGCGACTGTGTGCGCCGTTCGGGTCCGATGACCGCAGTATCGCCTGGACGGTTCGCCGGCAGCGCCCGCAGTCGGCGCCTGCTCCGCAGGCCTGGGCGACGTCCTTGGTCGTCGCACGCGCCGGCTGCGACGGCCTCGGTCACCGTTTGGCTGGTGACTCCGTTACACAGGCACACGAACATCGAGGCGGCCGCTCAGTCCGCCTCGATGCGCATCATGTCGATAGAACCGGCCGACGAAAAGCGGCGGGTAGGCGCCCACCCCGGCGCCGGACATCCACTGGGCCGCAGCGTCGGGGTGGTCGATCCATCGCCGCGCGCTCTCTTCATCGGGGAACTCCTGACAGGATCAGCACCTCGTGCTCATCGTCGAAAGCCCGGAAGATCCAGGTCTTTCGGATGCCGGCTGCGGCGAATCTGTCCATCGCCGAGGCGACTTCCGCGGTCAGGGTGGACACGTCGTTGACCGAGGCGATCGCGGCGACCACGACGCCGGGCGCCTCCGGAGTCGCGGTGGCTGCCGGGACGAACCTGTCGACGATCTCGCCGGCGAAGACCGCGGGAATGTCTTCGACGCCGGCCGCGTCGAACCAGTCGAAGAAGATCCGCGAGCGCAGCAGCTCGACGATCGGCTCGCGGCTGTGGACTCCGATCATCACCAGCACGCGGCCGTAGTCATGCGGTCGACGTGTAGACCAGGACGTGGTGGGCGCCGATGTCGGCCAGCGCCGCCTTGCTGCGCTCGAGCAGCGGCCATACCCGGCTCGGGATCCGGGACACGATAGTCCGACGCGATCACCATCGAATGAATGTCGCCGTTGTTCAACGGAGTTGGTCCTTCATCACTTTCCCGGTGGCATTGAGCGGCAGCTCGTCGAGAAACTCGATGGATCTCGGCGCTTTGAATCCAGCCATCCGCTCTCGGCACCACGCGAGCAAGTCATCCTCGGACACCGCGTGTTTTCGCCACCACAAATGCCTTGCCCACCTGCCCGAGTCGCTCGTCGGGAACACCGATCACGGCCGCTTGCGCGACGGCCGGATGGCTCAGCAGGAAACCCTCGATCTCGGCCGGGTAGGCGTTGAAGCCGCCCACGATGAACATGTCCTTCTTGCGGCCGACGATGCGCAGCCGCCCGCTGTCGGTGAAGTTCCCCAGATCTCCGGTGTGCAACCAGCCGTCGTCATCGATCGCTTGCGGCGGTGGCGGCGCGGGTCGTCGAGATAGCCCTGCATGACGCCGTAGCCGCGGACCAGCACCTCGCCGTCGTCGGCGATGCGCACCTCAACCCCCTCGCAGGGCAGGCCCGCGGTGGTGGCGACATCCTCGAAGGAATCGCCGGGCAGGGACAGGGTGACGTTGCCGGCCTCGGTGAGCCCGTAACCGGTCATCAACGTCTGGAACGGCAGTTCGCCATGGATGCGACGGACCAGCTCGACAGGGATGTCGGCGGCGCCGGTCACGCCCGCCCGCAAAGTCGACAGCTTGGACTTGTCGCGAACGGTCAGCAACGAGTGGTACAGCGTCGGCGGGCCGGGCAGCATCGTAATGCGTTCGCGTTCAATGAGATCCACGACCGTATCGACATCGAAAACCGCGACCGGCAGCATCGTCGCGCCGCGCAGGAAGGACGTGACGAGTCCCGCCTTCAGGCCGAACGTGTGGAAGTACGGGTTGATCTGCAAGTAGCGGTCACCCTCGCGCAGGTCCGCGAGCGTCGCCCACTCCTCATACATTCGCAGCGTCTGCTGATGGTTCATCATCGCGCCCTTCGGGCGACCGGTCGTGCCCGAGGTGAAGATGATGTCCGAGATGTCGGTGCCGCTGACCGCGCCGCTCGAACGGGGAACCGCTGGAGAGGAAGTCGGATTTCAGATCGATGACCGGTATCCCCGCGGGCGCGGTGTAGTCCTGGCCCAGAAATCCCTTCTGCACCAGGACGGCCTTCGCCCCGCTGCGGGCGATGATGTCGCCCGCCTCTTCGGTCTTGAACCGCGTGTTGACCGGCACCAGCACGCCGCCCGCGGTGAGCAGCCCGAACGCCGCGATTATCCATTCGGCCGAGTTGGGCGCCCAGATGGCGACCCGTTCGCCCTTGCCGACACCGAGGTCCGCGAATGCACCTGCAGCGCAACGTATTCGATCGACAAGTCTCGGCGAACGTGAAGCGCAGCGGACCGTCGACGACCGCTTCCGCGTCGCCGAAGCGGTCCGCCGCGCTCAAGACCATCTCGGGGATGGTCTCCCACGGTGGAGCTGCTTGTCACACCGTGACGAGCCGAGACGAGGTTGCCGCCCATGATCTTCGCCTGGTCGTCGACGGACAGGTGCGACAGCGCGTTGACGTAGAAGGTCGGCTCCGCCAGCCCTTCCGGGTGCGGCCAGTCCGAGCCGTACAACACCTGATCCACACCGACGAGGTTGACCAGATCGTCGATGCCGTCCTCGAAGAACGGGCTGACGTGGATTCGGTTCTTGACCATCTCGACGGGGTCGCTCGGGAAAGCTTCCGGGGCCTTCCGGAAGACCTCGGCCAGGCCGTCCAGCAGCGGGGTCATCCACTTCGAACCGGCCTCGACGATCGCGACCTTCAGCTTGGGATGGCGGTAGAGCGCGCCGTGGATCACCCACGACCCCACCGAGTCCTGGATCGGCCGCCACTCGTTGAGGATGCCCATCGCATTGGTTTGGAACGGCAGCATCTCCTGGTCGGCACCGTCCCACTCGGAGGTGTACCGGGAATAGCCGCTGTCGCTGGAGTGCATGCCGACCAGCACGTCGTGCTCGACGACCCGCTCCCAGAACGGGTCGAACTCGGGCAGCGCGAACGACCGGGGGCCGCGGAAGCCGGGGACCGGCGCCGGGCGGACCAGGATGCAACGCGCGCCACGCTTGACCGCCCACTCCAGCTCCTCGATCGCCTTCTCGACGATCGGCAGGGTGATGACCGGGGTGGTGAAGATGCGGTTCTGGTAGTTGAAGCCCCAGACCTCATCGAGCCACTGGTTCAGCGCATGGACCAGGACGTGGATGGCGACCGGGTCGTCGCGCAGCCGCTCCTCGAGCAGGCTGGCCAGCGTCGGGAACATCAGGGTGCGGTCCAGGCCCAGCTCGTTCATCTTCTCCAGGCGCGGGCCGGGCTCGAAGAACGCCGGGATCGCGCGCATCGGCTCACCGAACAGCTCGCGCTTGGTCTTGCCGTCCGGGTTGCCGTACTTGAAGTATTCCTCCCAGGCACCCGGCCGGGCGACGACCTCGAAGGTCGGGTTGGGAATGTAGTTGCTGATCTGGCCGCGGATCGCGATCTTGGTGCGCCCGTTGACCTGCACGTACTGGACGAAGTCCTTGTACTCCTTGGGCAGGAACTTGGTCAGCGCTTCCGGCGGCTCGTAGAGATGGTTATCCGCGTCAAAGATTGGAAACGGGACGTCTTCCCGATGCGACAATTGGCCCATGAAATCCTCCTTCGCAATTTACGAGAATACTATTCTCTACAGGCGCCGAACCGCAACGTGGCCCCTGCGAGTCGCCGGCGGCGCCGGTCAGCACGTCGCGACGATTTTGAACGTGGCCGTCGCCGGTTCATTGGGTTTGTCGGTCTTGTAGCCGTTGGCGGTGCCGGTGATGGTGAATTTGTCACCGCTCATGCTCATGTCGGCGTTGCCGCTCGCCACCTCGGGAGTACATGCCGCTGAACCCACCCAGATTCTGGATGTGCACCGACTCGGCGTCGGCTGGTTGCGCACGCTCGTCGACGACGACCTTGGCTCCGGCAAAATCGCCGCCGATGTCGATCGTCCGAGTCCACTCCAACTGACCGCATTTGACGATGTGGAACTTCCGTGTCGTTTCCGTTGACGGTCACTGATGCCGTGCTGGAGAGCTGGGTTGGCGGCCGCGACGGTGCATGCCCCAAGCAGGGCGACGGCGAGTGCGCCGCAGCGGCGGCCACGATTCGGTTCCGCACCGGGTCACCTCCATCCTCGCTGACGAAAGTTCTTGGGCCTGCAGCGATGATGTTATTCTCGCGACAAGAGAATGCCAATATCGGTGTTCTTGTCCAAGGAGCGATAACGCATGGTGGACCTAGAGATCGACGATGGGCTGGCGGTGCTCACCATCGATCGCCCCCACGCGCGCAATGCCATCGCGATGGACACCATGGAGCAGCTGGAAAAGGCGCTCGATGCGGCGGCGGGCGCCAAAGCCCTGGTCATCAAGGGCGCCGGTGACCGGGCTTTCGTATCGGGCGGTGACCTCAAGGAGCTGAGCGCGCTGCGGACCGAGGAGGACGCCGCAGCGATGGCCAAGCGGATGCGGTCCATCTGCGACCAGCTGGCGAGACTTCCCGGCTCCGGTGATCGCCGCGCTCAACGGCCACGCTTTCGGCGGCGGCGCCGAAGTCGCTGTCGCCGCCGACATCCGGGTGGCGGCCGACGACATCAAGATCGCCTTCAACCAGGTGGAGCTGGAGATCATGCCGGCCTGGGGCGGTGCCGAGCGACTGGCCGCGCTCGTCGGCAAGAGCAGGGCGCTGCTGTTGGCCGGCACCGGAACCGCGCTCGACGGCGCGTCGATGCCGAACGGATCGGCTTGGTGGACCAGGTGTTGCCGCGCGCCTCATTCGACTTACGACGAAGGATGGCGATCGATCGCGAAGTCGCTGGCCCGTCACCCGGCGACCGAGATAAAGCGCGTAATCCGCGGAGTTTCGCCTGATGAGGCGATAGCATCCTTTGCACGGCTGTGGGTTGCCGACGCACACTGGCGGGCCGCAGAGCGGGTGATGAACCGCACCGCCAGTGCGCGCCAGGCAGCCGGAGGAGCGACATGACAGGCGTGATATAGGCTGTTGGGCGCCGGCTTGGCGTTGACGATGGCAGTGCTGTTGGTGGGTGCCGGTTTAGCTGTGAGCACCGCACGGGCTCATGCCGACCCGGTCATGCATCACGTCAAGTACACGGTCACCGCGCAGAATCCGATCTACACCGACATCTATTACCTGGACCATCAGCCGGACAAATTCTCCGATTACAGCCACAACCCTTACTCGTTCACACCGCACGTCGATGTCGATCTCGGCCCGGGCAAGCCGTGGAGCTTCGATCTGGACATGTCGGACCCCGACGATTACGCGATGGTCGTGGCGAGCACGGGCACGGAGCCCGGCACGCCGGGGCTTCACTGTGATCTGGCGGTAGACGGAGCCGTCGTCGTATCCAAGGATGGCCCCAAAGGCGTGCTTTGCTCGCTGCGGAACTGGTGAACCACCCAGGTCGGCGGCATACCCTCGATGGGCTGCGGCTCGCCTTCCAGGCGACGCAGGTAGCTTTCGACCAGCTCCATGGTTTCGGCGTGCCCGCCGGACATGCCGATCGCCTGCTCGAGCACCAGGAACCGCGACAGGCTGGTCATCAGGACCGTCCACACCACCGGCGGCATGTCCTCGCTGTCCACGCCGTAGCGCTGCAGCGCGGCCGTCACCGCTTGGCGTTGTTCTTCGCGGAAACGTTCAGCGTAATAAGCGATTTCGGCTCGCATCTCCTTGCGATGATTCGCCAGCGCCATGAATTCCATCGAGATCCGGGTGAATGCGGGATCGGTGCCGAACCGCCACAGCGCCCACAGCGGCTGCGGCGACTGCAGCAGCTTGCGCCTGCACCTCAAGGCGCTTCTTCGGCGCGGCGCCGGAAGACTTCGAGGAACAGCTCCTCCATGGTGCGGAAGTAGTAGTGCACCAGCTGGGGCTTCAGCCCCGCCTTGCTCGCGAGACGGCGCGACGTCACCGCGGCATAGCCCTCTTCGAGCATCAGCTGTTCGGCCGCATCGAGCAGCAGGACGCGATTCTTCGCGTCCGGCGCCCCGATCCTGCGGGCCGATGTCATGCCTTTGCTCCGTACTCTTGTCGCGTTCCCGCCTGCCGACCACACCGGATCGTATCGTCGGCACGGCGTTGTGACCTTGACCCTGACATTACCGCCATGCTAAGCAGGTGCTCAGCAGATTTTCGATCTCGAATGTGGGCGGCGGTACCGCTTGCCGCCGCAACACCACCGGTAAACCCAGCCCAGGGAGACGCAACCCGATGACCAACTACGACTCGATCGACTTCTTCACCGATCCGTCTCTGGTCCCAGATCCGCACCCCTACTTCGACTACCTGCGCAGCCAAAACCCGGTGCTGCGCCTGCCGCACTACGGAGTCGTCGCCGTCACCGGCTATGCAGAGGCCACCGAGGTCTACAAGGACCCCGACACCTTCTCCAACATCGTCGCGCTCGGCGGGCCGTTCCCCCCGCTGCCGTTTACGCCCGAGGGCGACGACATCAGCGCCCAGATCGACCAGCACCGCAGCTCCTTTCCGATGAACGAGCACATGGTCACCATGGATCCGCCGGACCACACCAAGGCCCGCTCGGTGCTGAGCAAGCTGCTGACCCCGAGCCGGCTGAAGCAGAACGAGGAATTCATGTGGCGCCTCGCCGACCGCCAGCTCGACGAATTCCTCGCACAACGGCGAGTGCGAGTTCATCGCCGAATACTCAAAGCCGTTCGCCACCTTGGTGATCGCCGACCTGCTCGGCGTTCCGGAGGAGGACCACAAGGAGTTCCGCAAAGTCTTGGGCGCCGACCGTCCCGAGCGCGCGGGTGGGGGCGCTGGATCACGAGTCGGTCGGCATCAACCCGCTGGAGTGGCTCGACGACAAGTTCTGCGCCTACATCGAGGACCGGCGGCGCGATCCGCGCAACGACGTGCTGACCTCGCTGGCGACGGCGAAGTACCCGGACGGATCGACGCCCGAGGTCATCGAAGTGGTCCGCTCGGCCACTTTCCTTTTCGCCGCCGGCCAGGAGACCACGGCCAAGCTGCTCAGCGCCGCCCTGCAGGCGCTCGGCGACCGGCCCGACGTCCAGCAAGAGCTGCGCGAGGACCGCAGCCTGATTCCCGGGTTCATCGAGGAATCGCTGCGCATGGAGAGCCCGGTCAAGAGCGACTCGCGTCTGGCCCGCAGGGCCACCACCATCGGCGGTGTCGACATCCCCGCCGGCACCGTGGTGATGGTGCTACCGGGCGCGGCGAATCGCGATCCGCGCCGGTTCGAGAACCCGCACGAGTTCGACATTCGCCGCAAGAACGTCCGCGAGCACATGGCTTTTGCCCGCGGCGTGCACTCGTGCCCCGGCGGACCGCTCGCCCGCGTCGAGGGCCGCGTCTCGATCGAGCGGCATCCTGGACCGGATGTCGCGCATCGAGATCAACGAAGCCCACCACGGGCCGAGCGCCGAGCGTCGCTACAACTACGAGCCGACGTACATCTTGCGCGGCCTGAGCGAACTGCACCTGACGTTCACGACCGCCGATTCGGTCGCGTCCGGTGGGCTGAAACTCTCGCCGCAGAGCTACCGGATCTGCATGCCGACGAAGTAGCAGCCGAGCAGCGCGGCGGCCATCACGACCACCCAGGCGTCGGTCAGTCGGCACAGCAGGACCGGAGCGTTTCGCACCTCCATGAACTCCCGAAAGATGATGCGCACCTTGATAAGTGCGATCACGATGACGCTCGACGTGACCACCGCGCTGGATCTCAGCGATCCATCGGCCGAGTGGTCTATCCACAGGTAGCCCAGCGTCAATGACGCCAGGACGAGCCCAGACGACCAGCAGCCTCTTGTTGAATTTGATCTCGATCACCTCACCACGTACAGCAGCGCGAAGATGAGCACCCACAGGAAATCGACGGTGTGCCAATAGGTGGCGCACGTTTCGACGAGCTCCTGAGATCGCCGTGCCGGACTGCGGAGTTGGTAGACGATGACGCCGAGGACGACGAAGCCGATCAGCAGGTGGACGAAATGGATTCCGGTGAGAAAGAAGTAGTAGGTGAAGAAGTCGTTGCTCTCCAAGCCATTTCCCGTGTGGACCAAGCCGGGCCCACTCAAACACCTTGAAGAAGAGGAACACCGCGGCGAATGCGGCCGTGATGAACACATCCGCAGCGCCGCTCGGTAGGCGCCGGCGCGAGACGACTGAACACACCGCGCCACCGACCAGGAGCTCAGCAGCAAGACGAGGGTGTTGAAAACCCCGATGCGTAGGTCGAGCTGCGCCTGGGAGTGCAAGAAAAGCTCCGGGCTTCGGGCGCGGTAGAACAGGTAGAAGCCGAAATACCCGGTGAAGACCAGTGTCTCGAACAACACGAAGGCCCACATGTCGGGCTGACCCGGCACGAACCTGGCCCGTTTGTTCTTGTCGGCTAGGTCGGTCATTGCGCAACCGCCTTTTTCCGCGCGCAGGTCGGGCAGCGGCCCGGTACCGAAGTCTTCGCGCTGGATCATCCGAAACAGCATGACAATGAAAGTGACTTGATAGACGCCGAACACGACCATGTCCAGCCACCAGGCGATCTGGCCATTCCACGCCAACACGCCACGCCGGAAGATCCAGCACGGCGCCACGACGACCTCGGTCAGCGCGTTGCACAGGTTGAGATAGCCGAACCACTTGGGGAACACCCGATTCTTGTCGAGCAGAATCGCGACCATCCAGATCAGCGAACCGATCAGGAAGACCCCCATGGTCCCGTCGAAAGACAAGAAGGCGAAGTCATAGAGCCAACCGATCGCTTCGGGGTCGCGCTCGGGCCGCAGCGTCCCGACGATCAGCGCGATATTGAGCAGCAGCATGCCGGGAACCGCACTGAGCGAGTAGATGATCAGATACGAATACGCCGAACGCGCGGCTGACCGACATTCGTCGCATCGAATACGCGATGAGGGCATTGTTGATCGCGATCATGCCGCTGATGGCGAAGATGACGCCGAAGCCAACGGGTATCCCGAGGTGGCGTTCGTGGAACCAGTGGACCTGCGTCGCGAGGTCCCAGGTGGGCTGCGGCGGCGGCTGGACTTGCGCCACGATGAAGAACATCGGGAAGAAGACGTTGTAGAAGACGACGATCGTCCACCACGCCAGCCACAGCTCGCGCTTGGGGTTGTGCCGCAGATGCCAGGCGATTCGCTGATGCGGCGGGCCCGGGGGCGGCGTCGCCGGGGACGTCGGCGGTGTGATCACCGCGCTCATGCGTTGACCAGTTCTTCTCCGCGCCCGCGGTTCTCGGCGCGCTCCCGATAGATGGCTTGTCCCAACACAACGCCCATCACGACGATCCAGACCGCAATGGCGACGTTTTTCACCCAGAACGACAAGAAGCCGTCCCACGCCAGCGGGCCGGTCAATGACACGCCGACGAAGGCAGCGGGCACCAGCGCGGCCGCCACCAGAAGGTTGAAGTGGGCCACCCAACGGCTGAATACCGGACGCGGCTGATCGTCGAAATATATTGCCAGGGCGAGGATTACGCTTTGCCCGATCAGGAACGGGACCAGGATGGTGAAGGTTATCCAGCCGAAATCGTTGAGCAGCTGGGTCAGCTCCGGGCTGCGTTCCGGGCGGAAGGCGGCCAGCAGCCAGCAGATGTTGGCGACGAGAAACAGAGTCGGACCGCCGGCCACGCAACCCAGCATCGCGTAGGAGAAGATCGGCGTCCGATGCGCCATTCGGCGGATCTGCAGCACGATCAGCGCCAGGATCGGGACGAGGCACACGCCGAACCAGTTGAACAGGATCATGCTGTACCGGATCTCCGGGAGGTGGGCCGGATCGCGATAGAACGCGGCAACCTGCTCCGCCGACATCGCGGGTGACATCGGCGGATTGAAGCCCGGAAACAGGAAGAAGCAGGCGACCCAGAGGATCACCGCCACCGGCAACGTCCACAGCAGAATGAGCTCACCGTCGGTCCGCCGCAGCGCGGCCCGCGTCAACCCGCGGCCTTCTGCATCGCTACCGCCGACGTCGGACATCGGCACTCCTTCCCCTACGAGATCGGCTACCTACACACGGCTAGTCAGCGAAGCTAGCCGATCGGCTAGCCTCGGTCAATAGCGTCGTCTAGTCTCGGTGCGTGGGAACAGCACGGCAACCGGTCACCGGCGGGCAATTCTGGCTGATCGAGCACAGCGCGGCCCGGACCCGGGTACTCGATGCCGCGCTGGATCTGTTCGCCACACACGGTGTCAGCGGTACGTCGCTGCAGATGATCGCTGACGCCGTCGGTGTAACGAAAGCCGCTGTCTACCACCAGTTCCGGACCAAAGAGCAGATCGTCATCGCCGTGACCGAGCGCGAACTCGGCCGGCTCGAGCCGGCGCTCGAGGAGGCCGAAGCATACGACGACGGGCCTCAAGCACGAGATGCCTTGTTGGTGCGCGTGATTGAGATGGCCGTTCGCGACCGCCGGTTGGTGCGCACGCTGCAATTCGATCCCGTCGTCGTCCGATTGCTGGCCGAGCACAGGCCGTTTCAACTTTTCATGGACCGTCTGTACCAGGTGCTGCTGAGCGATGCGGGTCTGGACGGGCGGATCGAGGCCGCCATGTTCTCCGGCGCGCTCAGCACCGCGGTCATGCATCCGCTGGTTGCCGACATCGACGACGACACATTGCTCGCCCGGGTTACCGATTTGAGCCGGCGCCTGCTCGGTCTGCCTCGGGAAGCCCCCACGTGACCATCCCGGCGTAGCCTGTGCGTCATCCGGCTAGACGGAAGCGGTGCGGCTACGTGTCGGCGCGGATCCAGGTCATAACACCGTCGTGGGCGTAACAGATCAGGAACAGGCCATCAGGCGCCTGCGCGACGTAGTTCTGGTAGTTCTGGCAGCCGGCGCCTTCGTCCTTGACTCCCGCCATCGGAGGTGACCGGAACCATCGCGGCTGGTATCTCCTCGGCGAGCCGCAAAACATCAGCCGTCCGGGCTGCGAGGCGGGGGGAACGTAACTGTCGTCGACACCGAAGGCGTAGTAGGTGGTGTTGTCACACGGCGCGCCTAGAACCTGATGCGGCATGATGCCCGGGGTGCAGGCGGGGTAGTCGCAGACAGTCGGGCCGGCGAAAGACGGCGGCGCGGCCAGCACACCGGCGCCGAGCAACGCGGCAGCCATTGCCACGATGAATCGCACCCGATTACTGTGCCACACCTGAAAAGAAAATTCTCCTGGTTGGAGAAGAACACCCGAACCGGACAGCCGTCGGCGCCGGGCCACCCGAACGCCACCCCGCCCCGCTCCCTGGCGAGCGCGCATTTCCGCATGTGGGGGGCACGAAGGCAGCTGCCGATGACGCCGTTGAGCCCGGGCCGAAGTGATAAGCTCCTTCTCCGTGCACGATCCGGAGCGGCCTGACGCCGACCATTGCGATGACCCGGCGGACGTGACCGATCCCGACGAACCACAGTCGCGCTCAGGGGCCGACCCCGGCGCCATAGCCCCCGTCTCGGAAGTGGACGGAGAAGACGAAGTTGCCAAGGCCGAAGCGCGCGCCGAGGCGGCTCGGGCACGCCTCGCAAGGCTGCGCGAGGCAGCCGAAACCGGGGACGCGGACGACGGCGCAGCTTCCCAAGATGCCGAGCAGCGCCCCGCGAAGTCGACCCGGAAACGACTCCGGTTGCCGCGGCGTCCCGGGCGACCGCGGTGGCTCCGACGCCCAGGGCGGAAAACAATAGCCGCCGGCGTCGGCATCATGCTCGCCTCCGCTTCCCTCGCAGCGAGCGGTTACATGGTGTGGCAGCACCACACCACCGTGCACAAACAACAGCTCGCGGCGGAGTTCACTGCCGCAGCCCGGCAACGGGTCACGGCGCTGATGTCGATTGACGCCAACCATGCCAAGGACGACTACCAGCGCATCATCGACGACTCCACGGGCGACTTCAAGAGCCAAATGTCAGCGATGTCAGCCCTGATGGCCAAGCAGACGGAGGAATCGAAGGTCAGCAGCAAGGCCACCGTCGAAGCCGTCGCGGTCGAGTCGATGAGCGACAATTCGGCGGTCGTGCTTGTCGCGGCGAGATCCGATGTCACCAATGCGGACAACACACATCGGCCACCTGTCGTGTGGCGGATCAGCGTTGGCCTCACGCGGGACGGCGGTCAGCTCAAAATGTCGAAAGTCGATTTCCTGCAATGACTGTCGAGCATGGCTCGTCGCTGGACGGCATGAAAACCACACCGTCCGACGAGTTGGGGTCGCCACCCGCTTCCCCGGGACCGGCTCGCACCAACGGACTGGCCACGATCAAGCGCTGGATCCGCCGGTATTTGGCGAGGTGGCGTTCGATAGTCGCGACAGTGTTGGTCGTTACCGCCGTGGGCGTCGCTGCCGGATTGTTCTTCGTTCTGTACCGGCCGGATCAGCAGGTCGGCGACGCGGCGGCGCACCGGGCAATCCAGGCGGCGTCAGACGGTTCCGTGGCGGTGCTGTCGTACGCTCCCGACAACCTGGACCGTGATTTCGCCAAGGCGAAGTCATATCTCACCGGTAATTTTCTCGCCTACTACACCAAATTCACAGAACAGATCGCCGCGCTGGCACAGCAGAAGCACGTCACGGAGACAGCCCAGGTGGTTCGGGCCGCCGTTTCAGAGTTGCACCCGGATTCAGCCGTCGTGCTGGTATTCATCAACCAGACCGCCACAAGCAAGGAGAAGCCAGAACCGCAGACAACCGCGAACAGCGCCCGGGTGACGTTGACGAAGGTCAAGGGTTCCTGGCTGATCTCGAAGTTGGATCCGCTGTCGTGACCGCTTGCCAGTTTTGGTTCAATCGGCACCCGGTCGGTGGCGCCGGTGTTATTCTCATCGCGCGAGAACGCCGCAACCGATGCCGAAAAGCTGCCGTAGGCACTGTCGGATTATTCGCGTCGAGGAGCACCTGATGCGTTCAGTTCGATCACTCACCACCGCAACGCTGGTCGCTGCCACTGTATTCGGCGGTTTGGGCACGGCATCCATAGCGCGGGCAACAACCAAGGAAGAAGTGGCCGTTAACGGGACGTTCCGCGCCACGTCCATCGGCGATTGGGCCCAAAGGAATGATCAGTACTACGGCGAGCCGACGGTCGTCCAGACATGGACCATCAGCTCGTCGTGCGTCACGTTTCAGGAATGCCACGGCACGGTGACCAGCGACCAGGGATGGAGCGCGCCCCTATATATGAATGACGGTGAGATGTGGAAGGTTAAACGCGACGTGCCGGACTGGGAGCGGTGCGAGGACGGTACCGCGTACACCGGACAGCAATCCTTCTACTTCTATCCGGTGAACGACTACGGCGGATATCAACTCGGGTCGTCGACCTACGCCGGAAAAGACAAGACCGTCGGCCCGTCTGGTGCCTGCGGGCAAAACCAGTGGCTTGATATCGCGATGCCGTTACGACTGGACAAAATGTGCTGACCGGGCGTTCGCAGCTCTATTACCCCGCCCCCTCGGGCTCCCGCTTTGCGGCCTGCATCGCTGCAGGCAGCGGCTTCAGGTGGGAAGCATGTCTTGCCACGTCTTGGGCGCTTTCGGGGCAACGAGATCCGACTGCTGGTACAACTTTCCGTCCGGCCCGACATAACGACCCGTACGCGGGTCGTACCGGGCGATGGTGACGGACGGCACCGGCTTACCGGTCCCACCACCGAATGAGCTTGGCGCAGCCTGCGGGCCTCCGCCGCCGGCCGTGTCGGGTGGTGCGGCATCGGGAGGAGTGGGCGCTGCAGGCGCGGCTGGTGGCGGGGGAAGTTCCCCGGGTGCAGGGACGTCGAGTGGCGCTATGGGCGGAAGGTCAGCCGACATTCTCGACATGGGCGCCAGCGGAGGTGGTCCCGACGACGGCACGGGCGGTACAGCCGCTCCAACCGTGCCCGGTGGTGGATTTTCTCCCCGCGGCCCCGCCGGTGTGCCGCGCGGCACCGCCCCCGGCGGCAGCGGCGTTCCCTCCACCGGGCCGAAGATTCTGTCGTTGACGGTAACCCGGTCATCGGGCGGGACGCCCTGGGCGAGCAGGTTGGGGTCCAGCGGGTAGGGACCGAGGACGTGCTGTTTCATCGCCAGCGGCATGTACGGCTTGTCGCTGTTGCAGATTTCGACGGTGGGCGCGCGCTTGCCCGGGTGACCCATGCAGGGATAGTTGCGGGCACCGCGAACCCCGATCGGTGAATCCTGCGGGAGTTTGCAATACAACCCGTCCGGTGTGTCGATGTCGGCTAGGTCGTCCGGGGATCGCCATGTGTTGGGTGGCATGAAACCGACCGTGCAAATTGGCGGATCGTCGATCGTGAGTGCGAAGTCGCCTTGGGCCGTGCCCTCGGGATGGTTTGGCGCCGCGGCGGCCTGCTCGATAGCAACCGCCGACGGCAGCAACACCAGCAGCTGCTCCAGCGAGGGGTGGTAGGTGACGCCGATCTGCCCGATGGTAGTCAGGTTGGCCAGCAACACCGGCAGCGTCGGTTTGATTTGTTCGAGAAGCCGGGACGCTTCGTTCGCAGCCTCGGGGCCGTTTTGCAGGATGGTGCGAAAGTGGGAATCGTTGTTCACCAGCACATCCGAGATGCCGGCGAAACTACGTGCCCACGTCCTGATCGAATCGGTGGTGCGTGCCTGGGTATCCAATAGCGGCCCGGTGTCTTCGGTGAGGGCTCGGGTGCGATCGACGACGCCGTTGGCGTCGCGGGACAACGTCTGTGAGGAATCGATCAGTGACCCCAGGTCGTAACCGGAACCGTTGAAGCCCTGGAAGGACTCGTCGAGCAATTGGCCGAGTTTGGTCTTCGGGATGCTTTGGACCAAGGCATTGACCTGGTCGAGCATCGGCCCGACCGGCTGCGGAATCGTCGTGTCACGCACGGAGATGACCGAACCGTCGTGCAGGTAGGGCGGCGAATCGGTTTTGGGCCGCAAGTCCACGTACTGTTCACCCACCGCGGAGACACTGAGCACCTCCGCTGTCAGGTCCGCGGGGACCTTCGGTGAAGTGCTAAGCGACAGCGTCGCTTTCGCGCCGGTCGGCGTCAGGCCCACCGAGGTGACCTTACCGAGCTGAACCCCACGGTAGGTCACGTTGGAAAACCGGTACAGCCCGCCGGTGGCCGGCAGCTCCAGCGTCACCGTCATCCGACCGATGCCCAGCAGGGTCGGCGCTTGGATGTAGAAGAGGACCATCGCGATCACGCCAATGGTCCCGGCGATCGCGAAAATCGCCAGCTGGATCCGAACGAAGCGCGTCAGCATCTATCCACCCGCTCCCGTCGGGGGCGCCTCTGCGGGCGGCGGCGTTTGACCAAGACCCGCGTCAGGCGTCGGTGCCGCAGCCGGCGGAGGTCCGGGCAGCGGGGCCGCACCGCGCGGAGGCCCAGGCAGCGGAGGGAGGCTCGCCGGGTCGACCCACGGTGGCCTCAGCGGGTCATGCATCGGATCGTGTGTGTATTGCAGGTAATAGGGGTCCCCGGGCGCCGGTACCAACGGCTGGTCCAGCTGCCCCCAGTGGGTCCCCAGCATCAGTCCTCGCTTGAGCCGTGGAATCGACAAGTCCAAATCGACGTGCAGGTTGAAGTAGTCGCCTCGGACCGCTCGGTCGACGAAGTTCTGGGTGAACGGGAACACGAACGCGGCCGCGACCGCTAGGCCCAACTCCGGTCCGACGTCGACGAGCGCGCGGAGGGTCGGCTCCAGGTTTTTGAGATTCTTGACCAGGTCGGCCTGGCTGTCGTTGACCAACCGGGTGGCGGTGTTACTGAAGACGCGAAGTTTGTCCAGGGCGGCAGTTAGCCGTGGGCGCTCCTTGATAAGCACATCGAGAGCGGGCGGTATCTTCTGCAGCGCCTGGGTGAGAACGTCGCGTTGGTCGGCGAACGTGCCGGCAAGCCGGTTCAGCGCCTGGATGGAGTCGACGAGGTTGTCCCGCTGATCGTCCAGTGTTCCGACGAACGTGTCGAGGCGAGTGATCAGATCACGTACCGCGCCCTCACGCCCGGACAGGGCGGCGGAGAAATTGTGGATAATCTCCCCGATCTGTCCCAGCCCCCCGCCATTGACGACCGCTCCCAGCGACGACAGCGTCTGCTCTGTCGACGGGTAGGCCGATGATCGACTGAGCGGGATGGTGGCGCCCGGCTGCAGCCGTCCGCTTCCTTGCTGGCCGGGCGGCGTATTGAGCTCCACATGCATCGACCCCAGCAGGCTGGTCTGGCCGACGGTGGCTACCACGTTGGCCGGGATGACGACATCACGCTTTACCGAGATCTCGACGTCGGCGTGCCAGCCTTGCACCTTCATCGTGCCGACACTGCCGACTACGACATCGTCGATCATCACCGGCGAATTCGACTCCATCGTACCGACATTCGGAAGCTCGACGTGGTAGATGTTGGCCCCCGGCCCGCGTCCGACCGCGCCGGGCAGCGGAAGCGAATTCAGGCCGTGGAATGCGCATCCCGTTGCCGTCAGCACCACGCAGCAGCCGATGGCGAACACCCGCCGCGCCGCCACCCGGGCGATCATTGTTGTGGCCCTTCGGCCGGCAGCAGCATGCCTGACGCGCTCTGCGCTGGGGGCGGTGGTGGTGGCATCGGTGTTGTCGGCGGGGGCGGCAGCGGCATCGCCGCGCCCGGTATCGGCGCCGGCGGCACCGCCCCCGGCGGTCCAACCGGATCACCGGGCAAGCCGGTGTAGGCCGACACCGCGGGCGGGGTCTCGGGTGGTCCGGGTTTCGGGCCCTCGCCGCCGGGTGCCAGGCGCGGTTCGCTGTAGAGGATGTTGGAAGGGTCCACCGACTTCTGCAGGAATATGTTGATGGGGATCGGCAGGTTGTTGAAGTTGAGCACCCGCAACCCGGGACCGAGGAACAGGGAGCACAGCTTGCCCGATTCAACCGCGGTCACGTTCTCGATGGCGCCGAGTGCCGTGCAGCCGGGCACGGGCACCGGAACCATCAAACCCGAAAACGTGGGGTTCGCGAAGTTCATGATCCCGAACCCTCCCACGATGGTTCCGGTGTCGGCGTTGTAGTCGTTGAAGAAGTTGCCGAGCGCGTTCGGCGCTTCGTGCAAAATGTTTTCCAGATCCATGTGATGATCGACCAGGACCTGCGTGACATCGGCCAACCGGGCAATCTGCTCGCTGGTCTGGTTGCGCGTCCCGGCGATGAAGCGCTGCACCTCGCCGACCGCCGTCGACAGATCGGTCAGCGCCGCGTCCAGGTCGGATTTGCTGTCGTTGACCACGCTGGTGAGCGTGGCCAGGCGGTCGTTGAACTGCACGATCTGGACGTTGCTGTCGCGCAGCGCGCCGACGAAAGTCTGCAGGTTTTTGATGATGTCGACGATGTTGCCGCTACCGTTGGCGAGGATGCGGCCTACCCCTGACAGTTGACCGAGTGTTTGCCGCAGCTTGTCGCCGTTGCCGTCCAGCGCATTGGCGGCGCTGTCGATGAACCGGCCCACCGACGTGCCCGATACACCACTTTTGGGTCCCAAATCCGTTGCAAGCCGCATCAACTGGGTTTTGACCTCGTCCCACTCGACTGGCACTGCGGTCCGTTCGACCGGGATAACTGCCCCGTCGCGCATGACCGGCCCACTGTCTCGATAGGACGGCGAGAGTTGGACGTAGCGGGCAGACACCAGATTCGAGGCGACGATCACCGCTTTCGCGTCCGCTGGAATGGGCACGCCGTGGTCGACCTTGAGGGTCATCTTGGCCTGTGTGCCCTGCGGCTGAATGGATTTGATGTTGCCGACTTTGACACCCGATACCCGCACCTCGTCATTGGGATAGATCGCGGTGGCGGTGGTGAAGTAGGCGGTAATCGTCTGTGGGCCGAAGAACGTATTGCGGACGAGCACGGCAGCGCCGGCAACGATGAGCCCGACCAGGACGACCGCCGCCACGGCCGACAGCCTGGCGCGGGGGATCCGGGAGGTCATTGTGATCCTCCGATCCTGCCGCCCAACGTGCAGCCAGGGCACACCGGAATACCGTTGTACGGCCAGGGAGTCAGCGACCGAGGTAGCGGCGACGGGTAGCCGGGACCGCGGGCGGTGTCGAAGGTGCGGAATCCCCAGAGGTAGTCGATGATCGGTTGGAAGAGTTGCGGGGCAAGGAAGTTCGGGACGAAGGCCTGATAGGCATACATGCTGGAGATGCCCTCACCGACCGTGATCTGGAATTTCTTGAGGCCCGGCAGCGCTTTGCTGATGTTGTCGCGGTTCTTTTGCAGCATCGCGGTCACCGAATTCAGCCTCTCCAGCGTCGGTGCCAGTTTGCTTTCGTTGTCGTGCACCAATGCCGTCAGCTGTTTGGCCACCGCCGACGTGTTTGCCAGCAGGTCCACGATCTCTTGCCGCCGCGCCACCAGCACTTGGAGCAGAGAGTCGGAGTTGAGGATGAGTTTGTTGACCTGCTGGCTGCGTTCGGAGAGAACCCCGGTGACGTCGCCGGCGCTCTTGAATAGCTCGCCCAGGTTCTTGTTGCGGCTGTTGAGGGTGCGTGATAGCCGGGTGAGTGCGTCGAAGGCCGGCCCCATTTGGGGCGCGATCTGGTCGAGCGTCGCCGACAGCGTGTCCAACGACTGGTTCAGCGCCGTGGTGTTGGTTCCGGCAGTGTCGGTTGTCAGGTCGCTGACCGCTTCCGTCAGTGAGTAAGGCGAAGACGTGCGCGAGACGGGAATGAGAGCCATCGGATGCATCGTGCCGCTGCCGGCGGACTCCAACGTCAGCATCCGCTCGCCCAGGAGCGTGCCGGTGCGAATGTGCGCGGAAGTCTCCGACCCGAGCAGGATGTTGCCCTTCATCGCGAACGTCACCAGAGCATCGCCGTGACGCAGCTTCACATCCGACACCGTGCCGACCTTCACGCCCGACACGATCACGGGGTTGCCCGCCGCAAGGCCGCCGGCTTCCGAGAACAGCGCCTGGTACCTGACCATCGTCGCCCACGAGATGAACCGGTCGGGCGACAGGCCCACCAGGATGACCATCACCGCCAGGACGACGCCGATGAGTCCGGCCTTGACGAGCCCAGCTCCGTGATACTTGAGCATCAGGGTTCCGTGCACCTTCCCGCGTCTGACCTAAATATGGGAGCTTTCACCGTCCTGCCCTGAAGGTCCGTGCCGCGGAGCTCCAACTGGCAGAGGTAGTACGGGATGGTGGCGCCGTCCGCGCCGAGTCGGACCAGTTTGCGGTAGTTTTTCGGCGCCTTCCCGATTGCGGCGTCGAGGCGGTCCTTGTCGTTATCGAGAATCGGCGCCAGCCGATTCAACTGATCTATGGTGCCGGACAGCGGCGGCCGCGCGCTGCTCAGCAGATCCGCCAGCGAGGCGGTTCCCCTGTCCAGGGCGTCGATGGCGGAGCCGATGGTGTTGCGGTCGTCCGACAGCCCGCTGACAAGCCGCTCGAGGCGATCGATTGCGCCGGAGAACTTGGTGCCGTCCTTGGAGATCGTGCCGATCACGATGTTGAGGTTGTCGATCAATTGCTGCACGGTTTGATCGTTGTCGGCCAAGGCGTTTGAAAACGACGTCGTCTTGGCGAACAGCGACTCGAGAGTCCCGCCTTGCCCCTGGAAGACCTGCAACAATCCTGAGGTCAGCGCGTTGACGTCGCGCGCATTCAGGCCCTGGGTAACGGGTTTCAGTCCGCCGAGCAGCAGATCGAGGTCGAGCGCCGGCGCTGTGCGGTTGACGGGAATCTGACCGCCGGCCGGCAGATGCTTGGTCGAGCCCGGACCATCGACGAGCTCGAGGTAGCGATCGCCCACCAAGTTCAGGTAGCGGACCGCCGCCCTGGTGCCCTCGGTGAGGACGACGTTGCGGTCGGCGTCGAACTTCACCACAACTTTTTTGTCCGGCTGCAGCGAAACGCTATTGACAGTGCCGACCCGGATCCCGGCGACCCGCACCGACTGCCCCGGCTTGAGACGCGACACGTCGCTGAACACCGCCGAATACCCGGTCGTCGCACCCGTCCGGTACTGGCCGAAGATGAAGAACAGGAAGGCGGTCAGCATCGCCATCACGACCGCAAAGATCGCGAACTTGATCAGCGTGGCGCGCGTTCTCATCCGGGTTGTCCGACCTGAGCGGAGTTGCGTGGCGGGCCGGCGATCGGCCCGTACAACAGCTGTTTGAGGAGATCGGAGTTGATCAGCAGCTGTGGGTTTCCGTACATCACCGGGTCGGCGCCGATATCGGTGATGAATTGCTTCGGATGTGTGTTGAACGGCAGCTTCGGCAGACCCATGCACTGGGGGCCGCCCGTCGCCGCAACCTTGGGCAGGTTCGTCGGATACCGATAGCGTTCGCCGCCCCAGGTGAGGCTTGCCGATATGTTGATGCTCGGTTCCGACAACGGCGGACCGTGCGCGATATTTATCAGCCCGCCGAAACCGCAGGTGAACACCTCGTGGTACTCGTTGGTCAGATCGGTGGTCGGCACCAGCAGATGCAACACATTCGTCAGCGGTTCGCGGTTCGTCGACAAGACGTCGTTGCCGATGTCGGCCAAGCCGATCGCGCTGATCAGCAATGCATCCAGGTTGTGCTGCTCATCGACAAGCGTCTTGCTGATCCGGGTCGCGTTGGCCGCGGTCTTCACCAGGTTCGGTGCCGCGTCGGCGTAGGCGTTGGACACCACCGGTAAGACCGCGAGGTCATGCCTGAATGCGGGAAGGCTCGGCTCCAGCCTGGCCAGAAA
The DNA here is from genome assembly GCA_963850895.1 of uncultured Actinomycetota bacterium. GTDB lineage: Bacteria > Actinomycetota > Actinomycetes > Mycobacteriales > Mycobacteriaceae > Mycobacterium. The sequence continues at coordinate 331,055 of CAWKNK010000030.1, forward strand.
CGAATCCAGGTCGCTCAGCGACTGGCCAAGCTGTGGGCCCCGCCCACTGAACGCTTGTGCGAGCGCACCCAGTGACTCGTTGAGCTTCGGCGGGTCGATCGGCCGCCAGAACCGACACCAGTTGCTGGAATACCGTGTTGATTTCGACCATGACGTGCTGGCCCTGCAGCGTCTGGCCACCGTGTAGCCGCTGGGCCGAGGGTTGGGCAGGTTCTACCAGCAGGACGGACTTCGCGCCGAATACCGTCGATGACGCGATGTCGACGAGCACGTTGCCGGGAATGAAGCGCAACTGCGACGGGTCCATCGCCAAGTGAATGGCCGCTTGGCCGTTGGGCAGCGATTCGATCGATGCGACCTTGCCCACCTCCACGCCGCGCATTTTGACCTTGGCGTTCGGGTTCATCACCAGGCCGGCTCGTTGCGAGATCACGGTCACCGGCACGGTTTCGGTGAAGGAGCCCTGAAACAGACCCACCGCCAAGGCGAAAATCAAGCAAATGATGACGACGGTGGTCAGCCCGAGCAGGGGCGGCAGGTAATTCCGTCCGGCCGGCCGGCCGCGCATGGCCGGCGCGCGCGGTGTCGGCCGGCGACCGCGCCGCGACCCGCTGGCACACTCTGCGTCACTGCCGTTTCACCTCCTCTGCTAACCGGACAGGTTGAAGTTGCCGTTCGTACCGTAGATAGATAGCGAGACCAACAGCGTTACCGACACCACGACGATGAGCGAGGTGCGCACCGCGTTACCGGTCGCGTTGCCGACACCGGCCGGCCCCCCCGAAGCGAAATAACCGTAGTAAGTGTGGATCAGCAGGATGGTGAGCGCCATCAGGATGGCCTGCAGGAATGACCACAACAAGTCGATCGGGTTCAGGAACGTGTTGAAGTAGTGCTGGTACAAGCCTTGCGACTGTCCGAGCAAGAACGTCGTGGTGAACTGACTGGCCACGAACGACAGGATCACGGCGATGGCGTACAACGGCGTGATGGCCAACATTCCCGCCAGGATCCTGGTACTCACCAAATAGGCAACCGGCCGAATGGCCATGCTCTCCAACGCATCGACTTCTTCGTTGATCCGCATGGCACCCAGCTGAGCAGTAACCCCCGCGCCGAAGGTGGCCGCCAGACCGATCCCGGCGACCACCGGTGCCGCGATACGCACATTGATGAACGCGGACAAAAAGCCTGTCAGCGCCTCGATGCCGATATTGCCCAGCGAGGTGTAACCCTGAATCGCCAGTGTGCCGCCCGCCGCCAGCGTCAGGAAGCCGACGATCACAACGGTTCCGCCAATCATCGCCAAAGTGCCCGCGCCCATGCTGATCTCGGCAACCAGCCGAACGACTTCGCGCGTGTAATGGGTAGCTGCGAAGGGCACTCCGGCGAGCGCTTTACCGTAGAACACGGTGTGGTCGCCGATCCGGCCCAACGAGGCGACCGGCCTCTCGAATTGGCGGATTAATCGCGGGTATGCGGCCCTCAGCGCCATTGGCAGCCCCTACTTCGCCGTCATCTTGATGCCGATCGCGGTGACGACCACGTTGACGACGAACAGGGACATGAAGGCGTAAACCACGGTTTCGTTCACCGCGTTGCCAACGGCCTTAGCGCCCCCGCCGGTGATCGAGAGGCCCCGATAGCAGGCGACCAAGCCGGCGATGAGGCCGAAAAGGGCTGCCTTGACGCACGAAATGATCACCTCGGGCACGCCGGTGAGCAAGGTGATACCCGCGGCGAACGCGCCGGGATTGACGTCTTGCACAAACACCGAAAAGACGTAGCCGCCAAGGACGCCGATGATGACAACGAGGCTGTTGAGCAAGAAAGCGACCAATCCGGAAGCCAGCATGCGCGGTGTGACCAACCGTTGCACCGGGTTGATGCCCAGCACCTCCATCGCGTCGATTTCTTCGCGAATTGTTCGCGCCCCCAGGTCCGCACACATTGCCGTAGCACCCGCGCCCGCCACGATCAAAACCGTGACCAGCGGTCCGAGCTGGGTGACTGCGCCGAACGCGGCACCCGCACCGGACAGATCCGCCGCGCCCAGTTCGCGCAAGAGGATGTTGAGCGTGAAGCTGACGAGGACGGTAAACGGGATCGCTACCAACAAGGTGGGAGCCAGCGACACCCGCGCGACAAACCAGGATTGCTCCAAGAACTCCCGCCACTGGAACGGGCGGCGGAACGCGAACTTGACCGCATCGACCGACATTGCGAACAAGGCTCCGACCGCCTGCATGGGCCCCGAGATGTCCCATTTCAGTTTCAGCTGAGGCAATCCCGCTGACCAGTGGTCAGCTCCCTTAGTTGCCATCGGCGTCAGCCCCTTCCCACGTTACGAGACCGACAGTCTTGTTGTTGCGCACCGGCTGAGGTAAATTCAGCTCAACCAACGACCCGGAGGCGATGCCGCGGACCACGAAATCCCCAGCGGACAGCCGAAATTCGGCGTCTATCGCCCGCATGGCAGCGCTGTCCATCCTCACGCCAGGACCTCCGTTCTGTTGCGTGAGTGGACGCTTCAAAACGTGGGGCCCCTTGTCTTGAAGCGTCCGGCGATTATGACTCATGCCGAGTCCGGGTGGTGCCAAAAATGCATAACCGTTATCGGGCAACCCATCAGCACACCGCTTAGCCAGGGTGACCGGGCCGCAACGGTCGGCTCGAACATTTTCGGGACACCTCCGGTCCTAGGTGACGGCGCCGGCCGTCTTGAGTTCGATGATGCGGTCCCAGTCGAGTCCGAGTTCCATCAAGATCTCGTCAGTCTGCTCGGCGAATCCGGGCGCCGGTCCGGTGTGCGGGGCGGTGACGTCGAACTGGACGGGGTTGGCGACCAATTCGAGTTCGCCTGCCTGCACTAAATATTCGTTGGCCCGAATCTGCGTGTCCTCGGCCGCCTGCAGCGTGTCTTGCACCGGCGCCCACGGGCCGGCGAGCGTCGCGAAGCGTTCGCTCCACTCGGCCAGCGTGCGGGTCGCGATGGCCTTGGTCAAGAGCTCCACCGCGTCCGCCGTGTTGGCGGCGATCTTCTCGACGGTGGCAAAGCGCGGGTCGTCGGCCAGGTCCGGCAGGTCGACGTGCCGGCACACGTCGGCCCAGAACTTGGTGGGCTGCATCATCACGAAGGAGATGTACCGGCCATCGGAGGTCGTGTATAGCCCCACCAACGGGTTGTTGGGTGCACCGTGCACACCCGGTGGCGGGGCCTCCAGTCGCTGGCCCAGATGCTTCGTCAGCGCAACCGTGTGCCCCATCGACCACAGGCCGCTGCCCAGCAGCGACACGTCGACGGTGGACGGCTCGCCGGTGCGCTCCCGCTTGAGCAGCGCGGCCGCGATGCCCCCGGCGAGGTTGGTACCCGAGATGGTGTCGCCGTAGGCGGGCCCGGGCGGCGCGATCATCCCCGGCATCCCCGCCGGGGTGATGGTGGCTGCGGTGCCGGCCCGGCACCAGAAGGCGGTCATGTCGTAGCCACCCTTGGTCGCCTCTTCACCGCGGGGCCCGAGCGCGCTCCCGCGCGCGTAGATGATCTTCGGGTTGACCGCCCGGATGTCGTCGACGTCGATCCCGAACTTCTGGCGGGCGCCGGGCAGGAAGCTGGTCAGGAACACATCGGATCGGCGGGCCAGCTCGTAGAGCACCTCCTTGCCCTCCGGGACCGACATGTCCAGCCCGATGCTGCGCTTGCCGCGGTTGGCGTGTTCGATGTTGGGGTTGGGGTCGCCTTCAACGCGCAGCATGCCGGTCTGCCGCAGGCCGCGTTGCGGGTCGCCGGTCACGGCGTGCTCGACCTTGACGACGTCGGCGCCCCACTCGGCGAGCACGGCGCCCGCCGACGGGACGAACCCGTACATGGCGACTTCCAGGACGCGGATGCCCTCCAGCGGCCTCATGCGCGACCGCCCGGGACGACCGGGGTGGCGAAGGTCTTTAGCTCCAAGAACTCCTCGAGCCCAGCCACACCCATCTCGCGGCCCACCCCCGACTGCTTGAAGCCCCCGAACGGGCTGTCCGCGCCGAAGTAGTTGCCGCCGTTGATCGAGAAGGAGCCGGTCCGGATCCGCCGCGCCACCGCGAGCGCCCGGTCCTGGTCGCGGCTGAAGACGGCGCCGGCCAGTCCGTAGATCGAGTTGTTGGCGATGCGCACCGCGTCGTCGTCATCGTCGAACGCGATCACGACGAGCACCGGCCCGAAGACCTCCTCCTGAGCGATCTCGCTGTCGGGATCGACGTTGGTGAGCAGCGTCGGCGCATAGAAGAAGCCCGGGTCCAACCGCTTGCCTCCGGTGACGAGAGTCGCCCCGGCGGCCACGGCGCGCTGGACCATCCCGTCCACCTTGTCCCGCTGGCGCTCGTTGATCAGTGGGCCCATGTAGGTTTTCGGATCCGCCGGGTCGCCGTGACGCACCTTCGCGAAGTTCTGCGCGATCAACTCCACGATTTCGTCGTGGTGAGTCCTGGGCACCAAGAGCCGCGAGGTGAGCGCACAACCCTGCCCGGCGTGGGTGACCATGCTGAACGCCGCGAACACTGCCGCGCCGGCGAAGTCGGCATCGTCGAGCATGATCGCCGCCGACTTGCCACCCAATTCCAGGAAGACGCGCTTGACCGTCTCGCTCGCGGCGGCCATGATCTTGCGCCCCACCGCCGTTGATCCGGTGAAAGTGACGACGTCGACATCGGGACTGGTGCTCAGCGCCTCGCCCGCCTCGGGGCCCGAGGAGCTCAGCACGTTCACCACGCCGTCGGGTATATCGGTGTGATTGGCGATCAGCTCACCAAGCGCCAGCGTGACCAACGGTGTGTCCGGCGCGCCCTTGAGGACCACGGTGCATCCGGCGGCCAGCGCGGGGGCCAGCTTCGCCAACGCCAGCTGGTTCGGGTAGTTGTAGGCGATGATCGCGGCGACCACCCCGGCCGCTTCCTTTTCCACCCAGCGGTGATGGAGCATGCCCCGGGATTCCTTCTCGCCGAGGTCTTCGGAGAACTGGTAGCGGCGAAGCAGATCGGCGTAGAAGCGCACGATGCCGATCGGCTCGTCGAGCTGGGCGCCCTGGGTCAGCGCTCGGGTGGCGCCGACTTCGGCGATGGTCAGCTCACGCAACTCTTCGGCATGGTCGATCAGAGCCTGATGCAGCTGGTCGAGGCAGCGGATCCGCAACTCGACGTCGGTGGGCCAACTGGTGGTGTCGAACGCACGCCGGGCTGCCGCGATCGCCGCGTCGGCCTCCCTGACACCGGCATCCGGTGCATGCCCGATGACGGCGCCGGTGGCGGGATTGATCGACGGGAACGTCGTGTGGGCGGTGACCAGCCGGCCACCGATCAAGAGTCGGCGGTCGACATGTGACTCAGGCGCGGCATCCGCGGCGGGCTCTGCCGTGTCCTGGGCAGGCATCCGTACTCCCTAATGTGGCGACGGTCGCGATAATTTCATTCTCTTCCCCGGCGAATCTTACATTCGAGTCTCGATAATTCAAGAAACTCTCAGGAATGGGACGGAGCCCCTGACCAGCGACGCAAACGCCGAGCGGTTGTCGCGCTGCGCAGTTTGACGCAGGCCGAATAGGGTTTCCAGGGGATGTTGCGAGCCGTTCCGGCGTGAGAGTAAGGTTCTCATAATTGTAAGCGAGATTCTTTGTGACTGAGACGGTCACACTTGAAGTAGAGGCCTCAACGTGAAGACTGCCGTGGTCACCGGTGGCGGATCCGGCATCGGTCTTGCCGTCGCGCAACGCTTGCGGGCCGACGGTCTCGACGTCGCCACGATCGACCTCCGGCCATCGGACAGCGACCACTCTTTCACCGCCGACGTGACCGATCGATCGCAGGTCGATACCGCCCTGTCGGCGATCCGCGCCCAGCTGGGGCCGGTCACGGTTCTCGTCAACGCCGCGGGACTCGACGGGTTCAAGCGGTTCAGCAACATCACGTTCGAGGAGTGGCAGCGGGTGATCGATGTCAACCTCAACGGGGTCTTTCACACCATTCAGGCGGTGCTGCCCGACATGGTCGAGGCCGGGTGGGGACGGATCGTCAATATCTCCTCGTCCAGCACGCACTCGGGCGTTCCCTACATGAGCCACTACGTGGCGGCCAAGTCCGCGGTCAACGGGCTCACCAAATCCCTGGCCCTCGAGTACGGCCCCGCCGGCATCACGGTCAACGCCGTGCCGCCCGGTTTCATCGATACCCCGATGCTGCGCGGCGCCGAGAAAAACGGCTTCCTCGGCGACATCGAGGAAAACATCGCCCGGACCCCGGTGCGGCGGATGGGCAAGCCGGAAGACATCGCGGCGGCGTGCGCCTTTCTGGTGTCCGAGGAAGCCGGCTACATCACCGGCCAGATCTTGGGCGTCAACGGCGGTCGCAACACCTAAGAATCCGCTCGACACCCGACTAGAAGGAGAAGCGGTGGGAGACGGCGCAGCAGGGCGCGTCAAAGGAAAGGTCGCCTTCGTCACCGGCGCGGCACGCGGCCAGGGCCGCAGTCACGCGGTGCGGCTGGCCGAGGAAGGCGCCGACATCATCGCCGTCGACCTGTGCTGCGACATCGACACCATCGGTTACCCGATGGCGACGCCCGAGGATCTCGACGAAACGGCGAGGCTCATCGAGAAAACCGGGCAATCCGCCGTCATCGCGCAGGCCGACGTGCGCGACGCTGCGCAGCTGCGCGCCGTGCTGGACGACGGGCTTGCCGAGTTCGGCAAGCTCGACATCGTGGTCGCGCAGGCCGGAATCGCCGGCATGAAGGGCCAGCCGCCGCTTCAGGCGTGGTGCGACGTGATCAACACCAACCTGATCGGCACCATCAACGCCATTCAGGTCGCGTTGCCGCACCTGGGCACCGGCGCCTCGATCATCGCCACCGGATCCACCGCCGCGCTGATGGACACCGCCAAGAAGGACAACCCGGGCAACGACCCCGGCGGGATGGCCTACATCCACTCCAAGCGCGCGATCGCGCATTTCGTGCACGACCTGGCAACCGAACTGGCGCCGTTGGGAATTCGCGCCAACGCCATCCACCCGACCAACACCAACACCGCGATGCTGCAGAGCGAGCCGATGTACCGCTCGTTCCGGCCGGACCTCGAACATCCGACCCGGGCGGACGCCGAGCCGGTTTTCGGCGTGCAGCAGGCGATGAAGATCCCCTACGTCGAACCGGAAGACATCAGCAACGCCGTTCTGTGGTTGGCCTCCGACGAGGCCAGGTATGTCACGGGCATGCAGTTGCGAGTCGACGCCGGCGGCTACCTCAAGTGGTATGACTATCGCAACTGAGCGCCAGAGAATCTCGCAAGGAGACACCGTGAAGGTTTGGGTCGATCCAGAACGCTGCCAGGGCCATACCCTGTGCTCGATGATCGCGCCGGATTCGTTCGAGCTCAGCGACATCGACGGCAGTTCATCGGCGATCGACGAAGTGGTCCCACCCGACCGGGAGGCCCAGGTTCGCGAGGCCGCGCAGTCTTGTCCAGAACAGGCCATCATCATCACCGAATGACACGTAAAGGGAGACGGTACTTTGAGTGTCGACGACGTCGTCAGCGATAGCGACCGGAAGAAGAACCGGTATCAGTTCGAGCGGCATTCCGCGGAATACCGGTCGCGATTCAAGGCCATCACCGAAGAGATGCAAGCAAAGTGCCCGATGGCCTGGAGCGACACCTACGGCGGCCACTGGGTGGCGGCTGGAAGCCATGAGGTGTTCGAACTCGCTCGCTGCCCTGCAGTCTCCAACGATCATGACGTGAACAACGAACGCCGGGGCTATAAGGGCATTTCGATTCCGACGGCCAGCCGGATCAACGGCGTGCGGGGCGGCATCCTGGAGATGGACGAGCCCGAACACCGCACCTACCGCAACGTGCTCAACCCTTACCTCTCTCCCGCCGCGGTCAAGCGCTGGAAGCCGTTCATCGACGACGTGACGCGCGCCTGCCTCGACGAGAAGATCGAGGAAGGCCGCATCGACTTCGTCGACGATCTGGCCAACGTCGTACCGGCCGTTCTGACGCTGGCGATGCTGGGCATCCCGCTGAAGAACTGGCAAATGTACAGCGAACCCACGCACGCGGCGGTGTACACGCCCGAGCACTCGCCGGACATCCAGCGGGTCACCGAGATGCACCGCCAGATGGGCCTCGATCTGGTCAACAACATGATCGAGATTCGCCAGAACCCGCGACCCGGAATCGTGAACGCTTTGCTCGAGATGCGGATCGACGGCGAACCCGCGCCGGATCTGGAGATCCTCGGCAATCTCGGACTGGTCATCGGGGGCGGCTTCGACACCACGACGGCATTGACGGCCCATTCGCTGGAATGGCTTTCGGAGCACCCCGATCAACGCGAGTTGCTCAGCAAGCAGCGCGAAACCCTACTCGACCCCGCGACCGAGGAGTTCTTGCGTTACTTCACCCCAGCGCCCGGCGATGGCCGAACGTTCTCCGACGATGTGGAGCTCGACGGCACCAAGTTCAAAGAGGGCGAGCGGCTGTGGATTTCGTGGGCCATGGCCAACCGCGACCCATCGGTGTTCAAGGACCCGGATGAGATCGTTCTTGACCGGAAAGGTAACCGCCACTTCAGCTTTGGCCTCGGCGTCCACCGGTGCATCGGATCCAACGTGGCACGCACCGTGTTCAAATCGATGCTCACGGCGGTTCTCGACCGGATGCCCGACTATCAGTGCGACCCCGAGGGCACCATCCACTACGAGACCATCGGCGTCATCCAGGGCATGCGCAAGCTGCCGGCCACCTTCACCCCCGGCCGCAAGATCGGGGCCGGCCTGGACGAAACGCTGGAGAAGCTGCAACGCATTTGCGACGAGCAGGAACTCGCCCGACCGATCACCGAGCGCAAGGAAGCCGCGGTCATCGACTGAGCCGCTCCCGGCGGCCCAACGTCGCGCTACGCACCTGAAAGAGGGCCGTTGACTGCCGCAATTTTTCCGAGTAGGCGTGTTCAGCGTGACCGCGCCTTATATTTGGGCCAGAGATGGGAGACGCATCGGTGAAGACTTTCGCAGTGAGCCTTGCGCTAGCCATGGCCGCGCTGACTCTTGAGCCGACCGCCCGCGCGGACATACAGGTTGGCAACTACAGGCTGGACACCAACCGGGACCCTGGCCACAGCTGGATTTGGGCGATTCGACCGTGCAGATATGATGAGGGACCGGAATGCCTAACCATCCAAGCGATTCCGCAACCCAACGGGCAAGCGGCGCCCTGGAAGGCAGACGCTCACCTGTCCAACGGCCGCTACACCATGGCCGTTGATGTGCCCGACGGTGTGCGCTGCGTAGTCCAGTTCTTTCCCTCGCACGACGTGTACTCGTGGGATGCGGTGACGCTGGCGGGTCAGGTCGACTCGACATTCGACACGGGCTGCGGTGGCGGACCGGGGGGCACCAACACGTTACCCGTTCTCGCTCGTGCGATGGTAGCCGCGTGAGACGCCCAGGAGTCAGTCGATCATGAGGGCGACGGACAGCAAGCACGATGGCTGAGGCGAAGGAACCGCCGCAAGATTCGGCCACATCGAAAGCCGACACGATGGCGTTGATCGCGGAAGCCGAGGCGGAAGCCGCCGAAGCCGAAGCACTGGCAGCCGCGGCGCGGGCCCGCGCCCGTGCCGCCCGGCTCCGGCGCGAAGCGCAGGCCGCCGAGGCAAAGACCACCGAGACTGAGGCCGCAAGGCCCCGGCCGTCGACGAGGACGCTACCGACGCCGACGAGGCGAAGGCCGACGAGGGCGTCAGCCGACACCGACGAGGACGCGACCGACGCCGACGAAGCGGAGACCGAGGAGGCAGTCTCCGACAACGTCCCCGAAGACGCAGAATCGGAATCCAAGCCGGCCCGCTCCTGGCGACGCGTGCGGTTGCCATCGTTGTCCGTGACGTGGAAAGCGGCCGTCATCATCCTCATCTGCGCCTTCGTCGGGGCCAGCGGATACATGATGTGGGAACGTCATGAAACCACCGAGCGCAACCAGCGCACCGCGAACTTCGTCGCGGGGGCCAGACAAGGTGTCGTCAACATGTTTTCCTTGGACTTCAATAGGGCCAAGGAGGACGTCCAGCGGGTGATCGACAGCTCGACCGGCCAGTTCAGGGACGACTTCCAGCAGCGCGCAAAAGATTTCACGACCGTTGTCGAGCAGTCCAAAGTGGTCACCCAGGGAACCGTGAATGCGGCGGCCGTGCAATCCATCGATGGGAATTCCGCGTTGGTACTCGTCGCGGCGTCATCGCGGATCACCAACGCCGCGGGTGCCAAAGACGAACCACGCAATTGGCGGCTCAAGGTGACCGTCACAGACGACGGCGGGCAATACAAGATGTCCAAACTGGAGTTCGTTCCATGAGCGAGGACAACCGCAGCATCGACGCCGCCGACGACTCTTCCGAACAGACCGAACGCACTGGGCGTAGCGAGGCTCGCACTCGGCGCAAGGTGAAAGCCGTTCCCGTTATTCTGATTTTGCTCCTGCTGATTTCCGGTGGCGCGGCGACGTGGCTGTACTTCAAGCAGTACCGGCCCGATAAACAAACCGACGCCAGCGTCGCGAGCGCGGTCATCAATTCGGCGAGTGACGGAACGGTCGCGTTGCTGTCCTACTCGCCTGACTCACTCGACAAAGACTTCGCCGCAGCCAAGTCACACCTGTCCGGGGACTTCTTGTCGTACTACAACCAGTTCACCGAACAGATCGTGGCTCCGGCGGCCAAACAGAAGTCACTGAAAACCACCGCTCGGGTGTTGGGGGCCGCGGTTCAAGAACTGCATCCAGGCTCGGCCGTCGTGCTGGTGCTGGTCGACCAGAGCACCACGAGCAAGGACAACCCCGACCCCGCGATGGCTTCCAGCAGCGTGCTGGTGAGCTTGACCCGGGTGAACGGCAATTGGCTGATCACCAAATTCGACCCGGTCTAGCAACCCGTTGAATGCCGTTGCGATGAAAAGCAACTCGGGAGACGGCGTCGCGTAAGTCGCTAGCCCCGTGGGAGACCGAGCACTCGCTGGGCGATGATGTTGCGCTGGATTTCCGAGGTGCCCCCGGCGATCGTCCCGGAGAAACTGCGGGCGTAGCGCTCGAACCAACTGGCGAAATAGTGGTCGAGGTTCATGTGCGCGTACGGCCCGGTCAAGCCCGGGTGGACGAGCCCGTCGGATCCCGCCGACGTCAGTGCAAGCTCCATCCCACGCAGCTCGGCCTCGGACCCGAGCAGCTTGAGCACCGAGATCGCCGCCACGTCATCTTCGCCGCGCGAGGCGCGGGCCAAGGCCACCGAACCCAGCAGGCGCAGCGCCTGCTTGTCCATGATCGTGCTGGCGTACTGGTCGCGCTCAACCTCGGTGCTGGGATGGAAGTCGTCGATCATGTTGTCGAGTCGATCGGCGAAGCCCAGCCACATCATCGTGCGTTCGTGCCCCAACGAGCCGTTGGCGACCCGCCATCCCTGGTCCAGCTCACCGACCAGGTTCTCCGCCGGGACGCGGACGTCGGTGAAGAACACCTCGTTGAAGTCGAGATCATCGGCACCGCAGATCGACGGGAACGGCCGGCGCACGACGCCCGGGGTGTCGGTCGGGATGAGTCAATGCGCTGATTCCCTTGTGTTTCGGCGCATCCGGATTGGTACGCACAAAAGTCAGCAAGACGTCGGCGTCATGAGCTCCCGAGGTCCACACCTTCTGCCCATTGACGACGAAGTGATCGTCGTCGAGCACCGCGCGAGTGCGTAACGACGCCAGGTCGGAGCCCGCGCTGGGTTCACTCATCCCGAGCGAAGCGGTGATCTCGGCCCGCAGGATCGGCACCGCCCAGCGTCTGCTTCTGTTCGTCGCTGCCGAACGACAACAGCGAAGCCCCAACGATATTCACGCCCTGCGGGTTGAAGCTGTGGTAGATCCGGCGGCGGCTGAGTTCCTCGAGATAGACAAACTGCTGAATGACCGTCGCGTTGCGACCACCGAATTCCGGTGGCTGGCTCGGCAGCAGCCAGCCGTTGTCGAACAGCAGCCGCTGCCAGTCGCGTGCCCACTGCGGCATGTGTGAGACCGACCGGGGGCGCTCAAGCGTTTCGCTTGCGGGCAGGCAGATTCTCGTCGAGGAAGGCCGAGAACTCCGCCCGGAACTCCTCGACGTCGGAATCAAAAGTCAGCTGCACGGTATTCCTCCGCGATCCGCGCCCGGTGCTCTGCGGCGCCGCCGAGCATCAGCTCACCCGCTTTGGCCCGCTTCAGCGCGAACTGCAGGTCGTTCTCCCACGTGAATCCCATTGCGCCGTGCAGCTGTAGGCCGTGCCGGAATACCAGCGATTGGCACTCCCCCGCCGACGCCTTGGCCATCGCGGCCGCCAGCCGGCGCCGGGGATCGTCGGCGGCGATCGTCAGCGCGGCGAAGTAGGCCAGCGCCCGAGCCCGTTCCACCGCGACGTGCATGTCCGCGGCCTTGTGCTGGACGGCCTGGAAGGAGCCGATCGGCACGCCGAATTGCTGACGGCTGCGGACGTGTTCGAGCACC